>NZ_BNAS01000001.1:0-543888 GCF_014653785.1 Promicromonospora soli
GACCCGCTCGATCAATGTATCGGCCATGACCTGCCCGGCCCCGCGCTCATCACCCGTGGCCCTGGCCGCATCCGCGTGCGCCTTGAGCAGCGCGTAGGCCTGCACCCCCTGCTGCATCGGCACCAACGCCGTCAGATACACCATCAGATCCGGCGCCGGACGCACCGAGACACACCGCTCCGAGACCGCCCTCGCGTTCCGCTTCACGCACGCCCGCGCATCCAGCTCCGCGGCCACCTCCTTGACCCGGGCGATCAACCGCCTCGTACCCATCCCGGCCAGCCCCGGAAGACCCGCAGGCCCGCAGATCTCCTCGTCGACCCGGGCCCGGTCCTCCGCCGAGAGATGCGACGTCTCCCGCACCATCAGCGTCGCCCGCCACGCCGACAACACACCGGTGCGCAGCGCGTCGAACGTGAACGGCATACCAGTCAGCCACACCCGCGCCGTGCCCAGAAACGATGCGCCCGTGTGCGGGCTGGACTGCATCGCCGCACCGACCTGACCGGGCACACCACGACCGCGCCGCTCAGCCCGGACACCCTGCCGAGCCTCCTCGGACCTCGTCGCCTGCTCCAGCGCCACGGCCAGCCGCGCCTGGGTCGCCGTCACCGTGTTCTTCACCGCCTCGAGCTCACCCAGCAGGTCCACCCACTCGGCCCGCACCTGCCTGGACGCGGAGGAAACCGTGTCAGTGGCACCGGGCAAGATCATGCTGGCCAGGTGCAAGCGCACTGCCCGGACTTCCGCCGCGTCGGTTACCGCGCCGCCGGCGCCGAGCGGCGTGGACGGAGGCTGGCCGTCGGCCGATCGAGGTGGCGTGTCACCGATTCGCGTCATGCTATCAATATAGCGGACACCTGTTCGACCTGCTCGACGAGACGAACGGCGTCTGCCGACAGCAGAAGAAGGGCCGGCCCGCCAACGGCGGGCCGGCCCCACTATGGTGCGGCTGTGTCAGGGGTTGTACTTGAAGATCCAGAGCCCGTGATCGCGGTCGCTGGCCGCGACGTACTCCTGGCCGTCCTGCTGGAAGACCTGGACGCCCCAGAAGTTGTTGCCGTCCTCGTCGATGTAGTGACCCTTCTCCACCAGCTCGTCGTTCTCGATCTCCACAACTCGGAAGCCGCCGGAGTAGTAGGAGAAGTAGAGCCGGTCGGCGATCGTCTCCGAGACGGCAACCTCGTGCACGGAGAGGTCACCGTAGCCGGTCGCGTAATCCTCGTCGTGCGCCTCGGGGATGGCGTAGGTGTCGAGCTCGGTCATCTTGCCGTCCTCGTTGTCGAACAGGTGCACGTAGCCCCAGCCGTCGAAGATCGCCTTGATGGTGATCGCGTCACCGACGGTGCCGATGGCCACGCCCGGTATGGTCGTCGCGGTCCCCGCCAGGCAGGCGGCGTCGTCGTACCCGGTGACGTCGAAGAACCCGTATCCGGTCTCGCGGTCGGCCGCGAAGGTCGGCGTCTCGCCTTCTACGGACATTCCGAACAGGCCACAGCCGTCGCTACCTTCACGGTTGACGATGACTGCGCCCTCGTAGCCCTTCCCGTCGACGTTCGCCAGCTTCTCGGTGAAGGTGCAGACACCCCGGGAGACGACGGCGATCTGGCTGCCGCTCGTGGTCGATGGAGCAGGCGGCACTGCCGCATCCGCGTCGCACGCCTGGCCGACGTACACCGCGTCACCGCTCACCGTCTCACCGCCCGGGACGTGCGTGGTGTCGCTGCCCTGGGACGAAGGGAACACGGCGGAGTCGTCGTCGGTGAAGCCCTCGGCGGAGTCAGGACCGAAGTCCTCGTCCGCGCCGATGACGTACTGGTTGTCGATCGTGAACTCGGCCTGGTGGGCGTTCCCTTCAGGCTTCTCGCTCAGTCCCGCGGACTCGAGCAGCTCGGGGTCGGGGTCGGCGAAGTCGGTGTCGCCCAGGTACCGGGGGGCGGTGACGTTCGTGATGTCGATCTTGACGTAGCCGGCGTCCCAGTACGACAGCAGCATGACCTGCCGGCCGTCGATCTCCTTGACGATCATGTCGTGCAGGAACACCTCGACCAAGTTGCTCGGCCCGGCCTGCAAGATCTGGGGGAAGGTCGCGTCGAGGTCGTACTCGGCCGCGAGGAACGGCTTGCGGGGGTTCGTGATGTCCATGATGTCGAAATCCGTCCCCTCTTCGTTGTCGGTCATCACGACGTAGGCACGGTCACCGGCGTCCCAGGCGAAGACACTGTGGATCTCGTTGGCAGCCTTCTTGCCCTGACCGTTCACCGTCGTGTCGCCCAGGCCCTCGGCGAGCGGCGTCGGGTGTGCCGGATCCGTGACGTCGTAGAGGTTCAGGCCTCCGAATCCTGCCGTGCTCTTGTCGAGGCACTTCTCGTTGTTGGACACCAGGATGTCGCCGCTGAACTGCTTGGTGCTGATCGGGATGGCCTGGATGCCCTCGCCCGGATAGCTGCCCTCCTTGGAGGCGATGAACGCGACCTCCTCGGGAGCGGAGACGTCGGAGATGTCGACGACGTGGACGCCGTTGTACTTGCACGTCGTCGATCCCCATGCCGCGAGATACGCGTGGTCGTCGAGAACCCCGACGTCGGCGATCTTCTCCGGGACGACGTTCTTCAGTGCGGTCTTGCCGACGACCTCGATGTTGCCCGAGGTGCTGGCCGGCAGGTGACCCGCGGTGTCGCCGTGCTGGTGCGCGTCGCGCGCACCGTCGGCGAACGTGTAACCGCCGTCGTGGTCGGGGTGGGCCTGGGCGGCACCCGCGAACGACGCGGTCAGCAAGGCGGTGAGAACGAAACCTACGGTGGATCGCAATCGCATGATGACTCCGAGGTGGTAGTCCCGGCTGAGTCGGGGGTTGTGCGCCCAGGAATGGTGGGCGCCGGGGACCAGCCTAGAGATGACCATCCGGTCCGTGAAGAACGGAGCGCGGATACTTTGTCGGGCCTGGCCTGGCGCAAGGACCAGTGGATTCGCACCTTTGAGGACTTGTGTTCGGATACCCGAACTTTTAGGGTTTCGGTATGCCCAGCACTCGCCGTACCCACGCCGTCGCCCGGTTCGCGCTCCCCGTCGTGCTGGCCGCGGGTGCGCTGTCCGGCTGCTCGGCGTCGGCCCTGGAGCGCGCGGCGGACGACCGGCCGGTGGTGCTGACCACGTTCACGGTGCTCGCGGACGTCGCGCAGAACGTGGCCGGCGAGCACCTGCGGGTGGAGTCGATCACGAAGGCAGGCGCGGAGATCCACGGGTACGAGCCGACGCCGCTCGACATCGCGCGGGCGTCCGAGGCGGACCTGATCCTGGACAACGGGCTGAACCTCGAGTCATGGTTCGGGCAGTTCGTCGAGTCGGTGGACGTGCCGCACGTGGTCGTGTCGGACGGCGTCGAGCCGGTGGACATCACCGAGGACGCCTATGCCGGCAAGCCGAACCCGCACGCGTGGATGAGCCCCGTGAACGTGCAGGTCTACGTCGACAACATGGTCGACGCGTTCAGCGGCCTCGACCCGGAGCACGCCGACGACTTCGAGGCCAACGGCGCGGCGTACCAGGCGGAGCTGCAAGAGGTCCAGGACGAGCTCGTCGCCGGGCTGTCGGCGCTGCCGGAGAACGAGCGGGCGCTGGTGACCTGCGAGGGCGCGTTCTCCTATCTCGCCCGCGACGCGGGACTGACCGAGCGGTACATCTGGCCGGTGAATGCCGAGCAGCAGGCCACGCCGCAGCAGATCGCCTCGGCCATCGAGTTCGTCGAGACCAACGACGTCCCGGCCGTGTTCTGCGAGTCGACGGTCTCGGACAAGCCGATGCAGCAGGTGGTCGAGGCGACCGGCGCGGCCTTCGGCGGCACCCTCTACGTCGACTCCCTCTCCGAGGCCGACGGACCGGTGCCGACCTACCTCGACCTGATCCGCTACGACGCCACGACGATCATCGACGCGCTCGCCGGAGGCCAGTCATGACCGGGCCCGCAACGCTCCGGCCCGCCGCGATCGAGGTCGCGGACGTCGTCGTCCGCTACGGCGAGGTCCTGGCCCTCGACGGCGTGTCCCTGAGCGTCGAGCCGGGGCGGGTGACGGGGCTGATCGGGATGAACGGGTCCGGCAAGTCGACGCTCTTCAAGGCGATCATGGGCATGCTGCGCCCCGAGCGCGGAAAGGTGCTGATCGACGGCGCCGACCCGGCCCTGGCACGCAGGCGGGGCGTCGTCGGATACGTGCCGCAGAGCGAGGACGTCGACTGGGCGTTCCCCGTGTCCGTGCGTGACGTGGTCATGATGGGCCGCTACGGGCGCCAGGGCCCCACCCGGCGAGCCCGGCCGGCCGACCACGCAGCGGTCGCCGAGGCGCTGGACCGGGTCGAGCTCACAGCGTATGCCGACCGGCAGATCGGGCAGCTGTCCGGCGGGCAGCGCAAGCGCGCGTTCGTCGCCCGCGGCATCGCCCAGGACGCCGGCGTGCTGCTGCTCGACGAGCCCTTCGCCGGCGTCGACAAGCGGTCCGAGGCGACGATCGTCCGGCTGCTGAAGGAGCTGGCGGCCGACGGCCGCACGGTCCTGGTGTCCACCCACGACCTGCACGCCCTGCCGCAGCTGGCCGACGAGGCGGTGCTGCTGCTGCACCGGATCCTGTTCCACGGCGACGTGTCCGAGGCGCTGCGGCCGGAGAACCTCGCCCGCGCGTTCGGCCTCGACGTGCTCGACGAAGGGGCTTCCGCATGAGCGCCCTCGACCTGCTGCTGGAGCCCCTGCAGTACGACTTCATGGTCCGCGCGCTCGTGACCACGGCGATCGCCGCCGTCGTCTGTGCGCTGCTGTCGTGCTGGCTCGTCCTGGTGGGCTGGTCGCTGATGGGCGACGCCGTCTCCCACGCCGTCCTGCCCGGGGTCGTGATCGCCTACGTGCTCGGCGCGCCGTTCGCGCTCGGGGCACTCGTGTTCGGGTTCCTCGCCGTCGCCCTGATCGGCGCGATCCGCGGCACGAGCCGCGTCAAGGAGGACGCCGCGATCGGCATCGTGTTCACCACCCTGTTCGCCCTCGGCCTCGTGCTCATCTCCGTCACGCCTAGCCAGACCGACCTGAACCACATCATCTTCGGCAACATCCTCGGCGTCTCGGACGCCGACCTCGTCCAGATCGCCGTCCTGGCGACCATCGCCTTCGTGATCCTGGTCCTCAAGCGCCGCGACCTGACCCTGTACGCGTTCGACCCCATGCACGCGCACGCCATCGGGCTCTCGCCCCGGTTCCTCGGGGCGCTGCTGCTCGGGCTCCTCGCGCTCACCGCCGTCGTCGCCCTCCAGGTGGTCGGGGTGATCCTGGTCGTGGCGATGCTGATCATCCCCGGCGCCACCGCGTACCTGCTCACCGACCGGTTCGGGCGGATGCTCGTGATCGCCCCGGTGCTGTCAGTGGTCTGCTCGGTGGTGGGGATCTACCTCAGCTACTGGCTCGACGCCGCCTCCGGCGGGCTGGTCGTCGTCGTGCAGGGCGTCGCGTTCGCCCTCGTCTACCTGTTCGCCCCCCGCCACGGGCTGCTCGGCAAGCAGCTCACTGCTCGACGGCGGACCGCGCCGGCCCGGGTGTGACGACAACGTCCCGGGGGCCGCGCCGGCCCCCGGGACCCGTCCGGCTACGGCGCGTCCGACAGCGGGACGGCCGCCGGCCGCTCGCACGTGCTCTCTACCGTGACCAGCGTGCCGCTGTCGGCCGACGCGAGCAGCGCGGTCATGACGTCGAGCACGTGGTACGCGATATCGCCGTTCGCACGCGCGGGGACTCCCGGCGGCGTGGTCGCGAGATCGGCGACGCCGCACCCACGCGCCGCATCCCGGTATCCGGCGCTGGGCGGCAGGGTCCGCCAGGCGCCACCGAGCTCGTGCAGCTGCACGTCGCCGTCGAACTGGTTGGGATCGGGGACGACGAGCGACCCGGTCTGGCCGTGGACCTCGATCTCGGAGGCCCGTGTGGCCACCGAGTCGAAGCTCATCACCAGGGTCGAGAGCACTCCGGACTCGTGCCGCAGCACACCGGTCACGTGCGTATCGACCTCGACCGGGATGACCGTCCCCTCGCGGGGCCCTGACCCGATCGCGCGCGTGGCCCGGGTGTGGCTCGCGGCGCCGACGACGGACACGACCGGGCCGAGCAGGGTGACCAGCGTGGTCACGTAGTACGGACCCATGTCCAGCAACGGGCCGCCGCCGGGCTGGTAGTAGAAGTCGGGGTTCGGGTGCCAGCGCTCGTGGCCGGGCGTCATCATGGTCGCTGTCGCCGCGACCGGCTTCCCGATCGCGCCGTCGTCGATGGCCTTCCTGGCCGTCTGCACGCCCGTCCCGAGCACGGTGTCCGGTGCGCAGCCCACCCGCACCCCGGCCGCGCTGCCTGCCTTGATCACGGTCCGGGCGTCCTCGAGCGTGGCCGCGAGCGGCTTCTCGCCGTACACGTCCTTGCCGGCGGTGATGGCCTTCAGGGCGATCTCGGCATGGGCGGCCGGAGTCGTGAGGTTCAGCACGAGATCGACCTCGGGGTCGGACGTGAGCTCATCGACGGTCAGCGCGCGCACGCCCTGTTCCGCGGCGACCGACTCCGCACGGGCGGTGTCGAGGTCGGCGACCGCGACGAGGCGCACGGCCCCGAGCCGCTCGAACGTGGACAGGTACTGGCCGGAGATCGCTCCGAGGCCGACGATCCCGACTCTCAGCGGCTGGCCCACAGGATGCCCCTCTCGATGATGGTCCGGACGTTCGGGTCGTCGACGACGGCGAGGTTGTGGCCCGGCGTCGAGACGAAGATGCGGCCCTCGCCCCACAGGCGGGTCCAGACGGCCGGGCACGTGACCGGCCGGTGCCACGGGTCGAAGTCCCGGGCGGGGTGCGTCGTGGTCGCGAGCACGTCGTTGTAGTCGTCGGACAGCACCCAGTACTGCTCGGTCGTCAGCTCGAAGTCGGAGATCCCGGCGACGATCGGGTGGTCGGCCTTCTCGGGCACGATGTCGATCGTGTGCCGCACGAAGTTGTCGGTGGCGTCGCCCTGGAGCTCGCCGGGGGCGGCCTTCGCCGGGTGCGTGGCGAACTGGCCGCCGATGAGCTGGAGGTAGTCCGAGCTGTTCCGGTAGGAGTCGGCGATACCGCCGTGCCACCCCGCCAGCCCCGTGCCGTTGCCCACGGCCGCGATCAGCCCGCGGAGCTCGTCACCGTCGATCGTGTTCATCGTGTTGGTCTGGACGACGACGTCGACGCCGGCCAGGTAGTCGGCGTCGGCGTACACCGCCGTCGTCTCCTCGACCCGCACGTCGTACCCGTGCTCGGTCAGGAAGGGAATGAACGAGTCGGTGGTCTCGACGGGCTCATGCCCCGTCCATCCCCCGCGCATGATCAGCGCGTGCTTCTTCTTCGAAGTTGTCATCCTGCCCTTGCTCCAAAAGTTGCGCAACATCGGGACGCACACAGTGCCGCCCCCTTTGATACATGACGTCAGGCGGGAGATCAAGCGCGCCAATGTTGCGCAACTTTTCCGCTGCGGCTACCGTCCCCGTATGCAGAACGCTCGCCGGACGACGCTCGCGGACGTGGCGAAGGCGGCCGGGACCACGGTGCCGACGATCTCGAAGGTGCTGAGCGGCCGCTCCGACGTCTCGGCCGAGACCCGTTCGCGGGTGATGGAGATCGTCGCGGAGCTCGGGTACCGCGGGCGGTCCGGCCGGAACGCCGCGACGCACCGAGGACGATCGCCGTTCGTCGACCTCGTGCTCAGCGGGGTCGAGGGCACCTGGGCGAACCGCGCGCTCAGCGGCGTCGCGCATGCCGCCGAGGAGGCAGGCCTCGACGTCGTCGTCTCGGTGGCCCGGCCACCCGACGACGCCTGGCTCACGAGGCTGCTCACGCGGAGGCTGCGCGGAGCGGTGCTGGCGCTCGTCGACACCACGAGCGAACAGCTCGCGACGCTGGCCGCGGCCCAGGTGCCGATCGTGCTGCTCGATCCGGTGTCCCAGCCGCCGAGCACGGTCGCCAGCGTGGGAGCCGCCAACTGGGCCGGTGGCCGTGCGGCCGCGGAGCATCTGCTCTCGCTGGGCCACCGGCGCCTCGCCGTGCTGGCGGGGCGGCGCACGCATCTCTACAGCCAGGCCCGTATCGACGGGTTCCGCTCAGCCGTCACGCAGGCCGGCCTCGAGCTCCCCGACCATCGGGTCGCGCACACCGACTGGCAGCGCGCGAGCGCCGCCGAGCAAGCCACCGAGCTGTTGCGGGCCACGCCCGCCCCGACGGCGGTCTTCGCGTGCTCCGACACCATGGCACTCGGCGTGTACGACGCATCCGCCGCCCTGGGCCTCCGGATCCCTGACGACGTCAGCGTGGTGGGTTTCGACGACCTGCCCGAGGCGCAGTGGGTCAGCCCCGCGCTCACCACCGTGCGTCAGCCCATCGCGGAGATGGGCTCCGCCGCGCTCCGGATGCTGCTGCGCATCAGCTCCGATCCGGCGCGCGAGGCGCCGCGCGAGGAGCTCGCCACGTCGCTCGTCGTGCGCGGGTCGACGGCGGCTGTCGCCGGGAGTTGAGCCGGGGCGCGCGCCCGGCCGCGGACACCAGGCGTCAGCGCGCGTCGATCGGCGTCAGCCGGACCAGCGGGTCCGGGCGGTGCACGCCGCGCGGCCGGTAGCCCAACGCGTCCGCGAGGCCGAGGTAGTCGGACAGCAGCCAGATGATGCTCAGCCACATCTCGGTCCCCTGCAGGCCCGCGACGCCGTCGGGGCCGCCGCTCCGGGGAGCGAAGGCGAAGCCGGCGCCGTCGGACCAGTGCTGCAGCGCCTGCCGCAGCTGGTCGTGCGCCCAGGCCGCGACCTCGGTACGGCGGTGCGCGGTCTGCTTGGCCGCGAACCAGAGCGGGTGGATGACGTCCAGGATGTTGCAGGCGGTGTATCCCTCGGGGGTCGCGAGGTGTGGGTCGGACGCGTGCTCCAGCACGGTGTCGATCGCCGCCTCGGGATACGGCAGCGGCAGCCCGAGCTGCGCGTAAGAGCCGCGGGTCAGCCGGTAGAACCCGTTCACCGCCTGGAGCCAGCGCGGGGCCGGCTGCGGCGCGCCCCACATGCCCGTCTCGGGGTTCGCTCGCGCCGTCAGCCAGCCCATGAGCCCGTAGACGGGGCCGGTCCCGCCGTCGGCGAGCTCCTCGGAGAAGTCCGCGATGTTGAGGGCACACGCCGTGGCAAGGGAGTCGACGGCGGCGCCGCTCCCCCAGGCCTGCGCGCCCCAGTCGCGCGCTTCGAGGGAGCGGACGACGTCCCGCTCGGTCAGCGCGTGCACCGCGCGCACGGGGTGCGGGAGCCGCCCGCCGAGCAGCCGGACCGCGTAGCCGACGCTCAGGATGTGATAGCTCGCGCTGCCGTCTGTTGGCGTGAGGACCTCGTCGGACGCCGGCGCTTGCGCCAGGCCGCGATCGGAGATGTCCCCCGCCGGAATCAGCCCGGACGCCGGTTCCTGGCGGGCGGTGAGCCGCCGGACCAGGTCCGCGGCGTCGAACCCGGGTGGCGGAGAGCCGAGCAGCAGGTCGGCGACCTCGACGGCGTCCGCCCACGGCCGGATGGCCGGTTCGAGCGGCCCCGCGAGGGCTGACGGACGGTCGACGAATCGACCGTCCTCGAAGCAGCGCGCCAGCAGATCCCCGGCCTCTTCGCGCGCCCGCTCCGCGAAGGCCTGGAGCTCTGCCCCAAGGTCGGAAGGCTGCGGGCTGCGGGTCTCGGTTCGGCGATCGCGAATCACGCGCGCCGGGTTGCCCGCGACGACGGCCCAGTCGGGCACGTCCTTCGTGACGACGGCGCTCGCCCCGATGATGACGTGGTCGCCGACGGTGACGCCGTCGAGGATCGTGGCGTTCGAGCCGATCCACACGTCGTCCCCGAGGGTGATGCCCTTGCTCCACGTGCCCTGCTTGTGGATCGGCAGGTCGTTTGACATGCGGTGGTTGAAGCCGAGGATCGAGCTGTGCGCGCCGATCCGGACGCCGTCGCCCATCCGGATCTCGCCGCGGACCACGGCGTAGGGATTGATCGAGCAGTCCGCGCCGATCGTCAGCTCGCCCGTGACGTAGGCGAGCGCCGCGATGTAGGTGCGGTCGCCGACGCTGAGCCGGTCGCAGAAGACCGCCGCGTTCGGGGCGATGAACACACCTTCACCGATCTGCGCGCCCGAGGCGATCAGGTCCTGCTGCCGGATCGCTTGTGCCTCGGCCTCCGGCGACGTGGGGTCGTACTCCCAGGGGAAGAAGTCGATGCGTCGGACGCCCTCGGCCGCTGAGTGATGCACGCCGGCAAGACTATCCGCGCGATGTCAGTGGTCCCATCCACAATGGGGGGATGGACCAAGAAGCCAACATGGCCGCCGGGCTGACGGCGGCGGAGTTTCATGCCAGCCCGGGCGTCGAAGACTGGCGCGTCACATCCTGGGGGCCGCAGGCGTGCTTCCGTTCGGCGTCGCTCAGTCAGGCGGCCGGGCTGCTGCCCGCCGTCGTCGACGCCGCCGCACGATTCGACCTGAGCCCGGACGTGGACGTGCGTCCGGAAGCGGTCATCGTCCGCATCCCGTATCGCGGTGCGGATCGGATCCCGTCGCAGGCTTCGGGCCTCGCGGCGACCATCTCCTCGGCCGCACGCCGTCTGGACCTTACGCCCGAGCCCACACTGATCCAGACGGTCGACATCGCTGTCGCTCAGCACCCGGAGCTCGACACTCGGCCGTTCTGGGCGACGGTGCTGGGCTACGAGCCCACCGGCGACGTGGACGCGGTGGACCCGCTACGCCGCGGTCCGCAGCTTTCCTTCCAGGACATTCGTCCCGCACGCACCGGCCGGGGACGGACGCATATCGACGTGTCCGTCCCCGCCGATCAAGCAAAGGCACGGGTCGACGCCGCGGTGAGTGCGGGGGGCCGCATCGTCGACGACTCGTACGCTCCCGCGTGGTGGACGCTCGCATCACCGGACAACCATGGTGTCGACGTCGCAGCCTGGACCGACACCTACGAGTAGGTCCCGGCGCCCCCGAGCTGTGATCTGCTGCATGGGCGGAGGTTCGAGCCCACCCTGGTCGGGCACTGGCCCCGTGGTGGGGTAGTATTTCCGTCGGCCCCAAGGGGCCAAAACCGGTAGTGTCGAGCATGCTCGAAACACCGCGGGCTGTGGCGCAGCTTGGTAGCGCACTTGACTGGGGGTCAAGGGGTCGCAGGTTCAAATCCTGTCAGCCCGACAGTGTGATGTCGCAGGACATCGGAATGGCCCGAACCCACGAAATGTGGGTTCGGGCCATTGTCATGTCCGGGGGTTGGTGCCGCGTGGCTGGTAGTCGCGGGCGAGGTTGATGGTGAGCTCGCGCAGGATCTCGCCGGTGGCGGCGTTGATGATCTGGACGTCGAGGTCGTGGACCAGGAGCAGGACGTGGGTTCCTGCGTGGGTTCGTCCGACGCCGATGTGGCGTAGCTTGCCGGCGATGCGGAGGGTTGTCTCGCCCCGGGTTTAGTGGAGGCTCGTTTCTGACGCGTCGACGGTAGTCGGCGTGGGGTTGTGACGGTAGTAGGTGTCTTCGAACTCGGCTGGTGGGACCAGGCCGATCTCGCCGTGCAGGCGGCGGTGGTTGAACCAGTCGATGTATTCGGCGGTGGCGATCTCGAGGTCGTCGATGTTCTTCCAGGGGCCCTTGTTACGCACGAGTTCGGCCTTGAACAGGGAGTTGAACGCCTCGGCCAGCGCGTTGTCGTAGGAGTCGCCGGTGGACCCGACCGAGGCAACGGCACCGGCCTCTGCCAGGCGCTGGGTGTAGCGAACTGCGAGATATTGAACGCCCTTGTCGCTGTGGTGTTTCAGACCGCTCAGGTCGGCCCCGTCGCGGGTCCGGTTCCAGATCCCCATCTCCAACGCGTCCAGCGCCAGATCGGTGCGCAGAGACTTCGAGAGCTGCCAGCCGACCACCCGCCGGGAGTGGACGTCGATGACGAACGCGGCATACGCCCAGCCGGAGAACGTGCGGCAGTAGGTGATGTCAGCGACCCAGAGCTGGTTCGGGCCGGTGGCGGTGAAGTCGCGCTCCACCAGGTCCGGGCGGGTCTCCGGGCCCGTACCCGGCACCGTGGTGCGAGGCCCTTTGGCACGGGTGATGCCCCGCAACCCCGCGGCTCGCATCAGTCGTTCGACCGTGCAGCGCGCGACCTGGTGGCCCTGCCGGCGCAGCTCGGCATGAACCTTCCGGGCACCGTAGACACCGAAGTTGGCGGCGTGGACCTGCTCGATCAAGGCCGTCGAGGCAGCATCGTTGACCGACCGGCGCGAGGGAGGACGGGAGGTGGCCGCGTAGTACGTCGACGGGGCGACCTGCAACACCCTGCAGATCGGCTCGACCCCGAACTCCTGACGGTAGGCCTGGATGTAGTCGACGATCACCTTTGTGGGTGGTCGAGCTCCGCCGCGAAGAAAGCCGACGCACTACGCAAGATCGCGTTCGCCCGCCGCAGCTCCCGCACCTCGCGTTCCAGCTCCGCCAGCCGCTGGGCGTCGTCAGCGCTCGTGCCCGGCCGCTCGCCGGCGTCGATCTCGGCCTGGTTGACCCAGTTCCGCAGCGTCTCCGGGTGGATCCCGAGCTGCTCACCCACCCGCCGCAACGCGCCAGGCTTCGTGGCCGGGTCCTTACGCAGGTCCACCGCCATCCGGATCGCTCGCTCCCGAAGCTCCTCGGGGTACTTTCTCGGTGCAGCCATGACTCTCATCCTTCCGTGGAATGAGAGCCTCCATCAGACCCGGGGCGAGACACTGGCGTCATCACGGGCTCGGATGGCTCCCAGTCGAGCTCGCGGACTTCGAGAAGCCCAATCCGTTCGACCAGGGCTGGGAGGGACTACTCGCCGGCAAGTCCGTTGTCGCCGCTGGTAGCAACCTTGAGATGGTCGTGACAACGACCGAGGACTTCGCCGCCCGTGCAGGACGGCCCTTCACACACTGGGCCGAGCACTCCAACGGCAAGATCGACGCCCAGGAGTACCTCGCCGCGGATCCGGTCCGCGATGACGACCTTCGCGATCTACTCGCCCGCGCAGCGCCTGCGTTCCTCGCCGGCGGCGATGCCCGCACGCTCCGGGCGATCCCGGCCACTCTCAGGCAGGTCTGGACCAGGCTCTACCAAGCCGCCAGCGGCTCCAGTTTCTATGGGCCTCGCCAGGGTGGCGCCCACGGGAGGCTGCACGCCTGGCAGTCGATCGCCGCACTCGCCGCGGCGCCAACTACGGCAACCCCCGCCGACGTCGTCGACCTGGCTCGTGCCTGCCGATGGTTCGCCCTGGACATCACCAGTGACTGGTTCTGGGACGTGTGGTGGCTCTCCGACGTCGCGCTGGCCTGCATCGGCCCCGAACCGGAACGTGTGGCCGTCATCGCGGCGACCGACACCGATTGAACCCGGCCCAACGGCTCCGTCGAGTCCACCATGGGTGTGACTGCGATCTCGCGTGCCTCAGCACCCGATGGAAAGCACACCCAGATGCAGGCCGCTCATGATCGTACCGTCGCCTATGCAGACGCGCTGGTCCCGGCACCGTCCCGGCACCGGTGTGCTCCGGAACACGGCCGCACCGCCCTATTCAGGTCGTCGGACGACCGGATCCCCAAGGCGCGAGTGCCTCAGGCGGTACAACATGCGGGAGCTACTCGCTCAAGCGACACAGAACTCGTTGCCCTCGGGGTCGAGCATCACGACGTGCCCAAGAACTGGACCACGTTCGTAGGTGTACTCCTCCAAGCGCACCGTGGTCGCTCCCGCACCCTCGAGCTCAGCGACCTTCGCACGGATCAGGTCAGCCCGCTCGAGCCAGTCCCACGGGGGTTCACCGGCAACCCGGATGTCGATGTGGAAGCGGTTCTTGGACGTCTTCGGCTCCGGAACTCGCAAGAAGCCGATCGCTGGGCCGGCTCCGTCCGGATCGACCAACGAGGCGCCGTCAGGGTCGTCATAGCCCGGCTCTGGGACGTAGCCGAGTGCCAGTGCCCAGAACTCAGCAAGCCGCTGCGGGTCTCCGGCGTCCGCCCCGATGGTCCAGTACTCAGCCATGACCCGATGTTAGGTGGCTTCGGGTGCGCACGGCCCGTGCGGAGGCCATCGAGATAAGGGGCGGTCAGCCGGGTATTCGTCAACGAAGTCTCCAGCGGTCCTGGGACCATCTGTCCGGCCGCAAGGGCACCGACATCGCCCGGTGGGCCGAGGAATACAAGGTCGGCCCGACCCCAGGTGTCAGTGGCCGCTGCGACGATGGCCGGATGACCTCCACGATCTTCGACCGGCTCCGATCCGGCGGCTTCGAGCAGGCACTGTTCAGTCACGACGCCGAGACCGGGCTGCGATCCCTCGTTGTCAGCCACGACACCACGCTCGGCCCCGCGCTGGGCGGAGTCCGCATGCACCCGTACGAGGACGAGACCGCTGCCCTCGAAGACGGCCTACGCCTCGCGCAGGCCATGACCCTCAAAGCCGCCGCCGCCGGCCTCGATCTCGGCGGAGGCTGGAGCGTCATCATCGGTGATCCGTCACGCGACAAGACCGAGGCGCTGTTGCGTGCCCATGGCCGCTTCATCGCCACCCTCGGCGGACGTTTCATCCCCGTCAACGACGTCGGCACCACGCAAGCCGACCTGAAGGTGATCGGCAACGAAGCCTCACCGGTCTGCGCCGACGGCGACCCCTCCCCCATGACAGCGCTCGGTGTCCTCGAAGGGATACGGGCGTGTCTGCGTGCCACCGGTGGCGACGGGAGTCTGCAGGGTGTTCGGGTGTGCATACAAGGCGCTGGCAACGTGGGTGCCGCGCTCGCCCGTCTTCTGGCGGCGGAGTCCGCGGAGCTGCTGGTGTCCGACACCGACGCTCGACGAGCCGATGCCGTCGCCCAAACCGTTGGAGCGCGCGTCATCGACCCCGCGACCGCGGCGGTCGCCGAGTGCGATGTCCTCGCCCCCTGCGCCCTCGGAGACGTCGTCAACGACCGCACACTGCCGGAGCTGCGCTGCCGGATCATCGCGGGCGGCGCGAACAATGTGCTCGCCGGACCCGAGCACGCCGCCGCACTCGAAACTCGCGGAATTCTTTATGCGCCCGACTTCTGCATCAACGCGGGCGGCTTGATCTTCCTCGAGGAGCGGCTCCTCGGCCATGACAACGCTCGGGCGGAGCACCGGGTCCGTCAGGTCGGCGAGCGCGTGGCGACGGTCATCGAGCATGCGCGTCGCTCCGGTGCTTCGCCGACAGAGGCCGCGCTCGCGCTGGCCAGGGCGCGCCTCCGCTCCCGCTGACACGCCCTGTCTCAACCCCCGACGCTATACGCGCAACGGCCTGTCGCACGGGTCGGTGGCTCGCCGGTCATGTACCTCGATTCGAGGTAACTCGAATCGAGGTACTAGGCTGTGGCCGTGATCGAACTGATGATCCTCGGCTTCCTCGCCGAGGAGCCCCTCCACGGGTACGAGCTGCGCCGCCGCATGGAGCAGCTGCACGGCTATGCCCGCACCATCAGCGACGGCACCCTGTACCCCGCGATCACCCGCCTCACCAAGGGCGGCCTCGTCACGCGCGAGAGCGAACCCGGCCACGCCGGCGCCCCCCGTCAGACCCTGCGCCTCACCGAGGTGGGACGCACCCGCATGCTCGAGCGGCTCCGCGGGGCCGACGGGCACGACATCACGGACGGCAGCCGCTTCTTCGTCGTGCTGTCGTTCCTGTCCCTGCTGCCCGATCGTGCCGAGCGCGACGCCGTCCTGCGCCGCCGCCTCGACTACCTCGAGCAGCCCGCCAGCTTCTTCTACGACGGCGACCGCCCGCTGCGCGCCGCCGACCTCACCGACCCCTACCGCCGCGGCATCCTGCTCTCGGCCCGCGCGACCAGCCGCGCCGAGCGCGCGTGGATCCGCGAGCTGCTCGACCACGCCACCACCCAGGACAACGCCAGCCAGAAGGAGACGCCATGACCGACACCATGCGCGCCGTCGTGCTCGACGAACCCGGCCCCGTGACCAGCCTGCACATCCGCGAGCTCCCGGTACCCGAGCCCGAGGCCGGCTGGGTGCGGATCCGCGTCGAGGCCTTCGGGCTCAACCGGTCCGAGCTGCACACCCGGCTCGGGCTCGCCGGCGACGCCGTCACCTACCCACGTGTGCTCGGGATCGAGGCAACGGGAGTCATCGATACCAACCCCACCGGCACGTTCGCCCCGGGCCAGCAGGTCGCGACCATGATGGGCGGGATGGGCCGCGCCTACGACGGCGGCTACGCCCAGTACACCTGCGTCCCGGTCGACCAGGTCATCCCGTTCCGCTCCGACCTGCCCTGGCAGACGCTCGGCGCCGTCGCCGAGATGCTCCAGACCGCCTACGGCTCCCTGACCGTCGGCCTCGACGCCCAGCCCGGCCAGAGCCTCCTCGTCCGCGGCGGCACCTCCTCGGTCGGCATGGCCGCCGCCGTCCTCGGCAAACGCCTCGGGATGACAGTCCTGTCCACCACCCGCAGCCCGGCCAAGCACGATGCGCTGACCCAGATCGGCGTCGACCACGTCCTCCTCGACGACGGCGACGTCGCCGCACAGGTGCGCGCCATCCTCCCCCACGGCGTCGACGGCGCCATCGAGCTGGTCGGCACCCCCACACTGCCCGACACCCTGCGCGCCGTCCGCGTCCACGGCACCGTCTGCTTCACCGGCATGCTCTCCAACGTGTGGACCGTCAAGGACTTCTACCCGATCGACTACCTGCCCTCGGGTGTGCGCCTGACCGCCTACTCCGGCGAGGCCGACGACCTCCCCGCCGACGTCCTGCAGGGATTCCTCGACGACGTCGCGGCCGAAAGCGCCGTGGTACCCGTCGACCGAGTCTTCGACCTCGACCACATCCGGGACGCGCACACCCTCATGGAGTCCGGCGACGCCCGCGGCAAGCTCGTCGTCCTGCCCTGGAGCCGCCAGGGAGCGAGCACCGCATGAGCTCCGCCAAGACCCCAACCACACCGGACGAACTGCCCCACCCAACGATCCTCACCGCCGCGCTCGCCGCTGGTAACCCACTGGTGCTTGCCGCCGCCGCAAGCGACCTGATCGCCCGGCGCTGGCGGCGACCGCCGACGAGCGATCCCCGTCGAACTACTTGAGCATGCCGCTGGCCGACGTCGTCATCCTGGCCGTGCCGTACCCGGCCCTCGACTCCATCGTCCGGTCCACAGCCGGGTCGCCCTTCCACATGCCCGTGATCAGCGGGCTCTCGCTGCCCGACGCCGTCGCGCAGCCCTGGCTCGGTTCGCGCCTCAGGGCAGTTCGACCCGGTCGCCGGCGAGGATCAGCGACTGCGTGCCGTCAGCCGCGGTCTCGACCGTGGGGATGCAGCGGCCGGTGCACTCGTCGAGCCGCGCGGTGAGCACGCCGAGCCGCTCGAACGTGACGGGTCCTCCGTAGTAGACCTGGTACACGAAGTCTTCGTGGCCGTACCGGAAGTTGTTCTGGACCACGACGTCGTAGTCCCGGTCGTCCAGGCCGGGCGGGACCGTGTACCAGGGCCCGTGAAACGAGGCGATGTAGGCGACGAACCCACCGATCATCGGGATGAGCACGCCGCCGACGAGGCCGACGCCGATCACGAGGTAGAGGCCGGTCCCACGACTGCCCCGCGCGAACTCGACACAGCCCGCGATGCAGACGGCCAGCAGGCACAGGCCGGTGGCCAACCAGCCAAGGGTGACCAGGCGATGCCCGGGTTCCGAGCCGAACAGCAGGAGGGTCGCGGGGTCCGCGTCCAGCCGAGCGACGTACACCGTCGCCGCCGCGGCGATTGCCGTGACGCCGAGCAGGACCAGGATGAGGGCGCGGTTCCAGGGCCTGGCCGGAGCAGGCGGCGCGACGGGGGGCGCGACGGGCATCGGTGACTCGGACATGTCTCCAGGGAAACCCAAGAGGGTCACGGACACACCGCGTTGTGGCGACGTTCGAGCAACGATGTGGCCTGCTCGGTAGGGTCGCGGCCGTGCTCACCTGGTGGCTCGGCGTCCGGACGCGGACCTGGCACCGGCCAATATTCGATGCCTGCGCCGAGGCGGCGCGCGCCCCGCCGCTCCGCCTGAGCCCGAACGCGGACACCGGGAGCTCATCGATGCTCCCGGTGTCCGTTCATTGCGTCAGTCGTACCGGCAGGTGCTGCCGCCTTCGTTGAGCGTTCCGGCTCCTTGCTGCTGCAGTCGAGAATTCGATCAGGGTGTGGTGAGGGAGAACCGTTTGACGGTGACGGCCCCGCCGAGGGCGGCGGTGGCGTGGTTGAAGATCGCAAACCGGTGGCCCATGAAGAAATTCGGGCGGTCACCGAGCGTGAAGGCGGGTCCGAGCGACGTGAAGGTCGTGCCGTCGGTGCTGTAGGAGAAGGTCGCCTGGCGTCCGGAGCCAGGTCGAATGTCGGCGGTGACGCGCAGCCAGACTCGCCTGCCGCCGCTGCCGCCGTCGACGCGGACGAGCTGCCACTGCTGGTTGCTGCCGCCCCAGTCGCCGTACTGCACGACGCCTGCGCCGTCGTTGGTCGCCGCGTTCTGGACCTCGACCGCCTTGTTGCTGTTGCGGTTGATCAACCGGACGTAGCCGCCGTCGGAGTCGGCCAGCCGGAACTGCTGGTTGGCGCCGCCGGTGTCGGTCCACTGGTGGATGGCGGCACCGTCGGCCGTCGACCAGCTGGACACGTCGATGACCTTGCCCGAGTGCCGGGCCTTGAGCTTGTAGTAGCCGCCGCCGGCGTCCACGAACTGGAACTGCTGGTTGTTGGCGTTGGTGCGGGTCCACTGGTGGAGCAGGGCTCCGTCGGCGGTGGACACGCCGCTGACGTCAAGCACCTTGCCACTGTTGCGGTTCAGCAGCACATACCAGGCGGTGGGGTCGACCCTGGCGGACAGGTCCAGGTCCGCACTCGCGCGTTCGGTGCCGGTACCGACGGTGTTGAAGCCCGAGTCCATGGTGTGGCCGTCGGTCATGGAGATCCGGGTGACGCCGTTCTCGCGGCGCAGGCCGATCCAGGCCGAGGAGTCGCGGAGGATCGCCAGACCGGCGCGGTCGCCGTTCGCCATCTGGGCCGGGTCGAGTTCGATGGTGGCCGTAGAAGAAGGACCCTGGATGCGGTGGGTGAGGGTGTTGCGGGCCCGGTAGAGGTCGTTCGTGACGGTGGCGGTCTGGAGCCTGAGGCCGTTCCCGGTGGTCCACTTCGAGTCGTCGGGGTTGTGGTTCCACTCCCACTTCGCGGCCAAGGTCGCGGCGGTGAACTCGTCCGTCCCGATCAGGGACGGCACGGGATGCGGGGTGAGGTTCGGGAACGGATAGCTGCTCCCCCAGGTGCCGTTGACGGTGGTGACCTTCGGCCAGCCGTCCGAGGTCCAGGTGATCGGCGCGAGGGCGGGCACGCGGCCGCCGGGGTAGGCGTCGACGAACCCCATGTAGTACCAGTCGCCGCCGGGGGTCGAGACGAGCCCGCCCTGGTGCGGGATGCCGCCGCCGGGGATCGGGCCCGGCATGTCGAGCAGCACCTCCCGGATTTCGTAAGGGCCCCAGGGCGACGAAGACTTGAGGATGTACTGGCCGTTCGGCGGCTTGGTGAGGAACATGTAGTAGCTGCCGTTGATCTTGTAGAACCGGGCGCCCTCCATGCCGCCGATGTCCGACGGACTGGAGAAGACGTGCTCGTTGCGCACCTCGGTCTTGCCGTCGGCCGAAAGCTGCGCGACGTAGAGCTCGGTGTTGCCGTAGGCGACGTACATGGTGTTGTCGGTGTCGACGAGAAGCCCTGCGTCGTAGTACGAGCGGGGGAACTCGGCGTGGCGGGTCCAGGGCCCGGCGGGGTTGGTGGCGGTGTACATGAACGAGCGGTGGAAGTCGATCTGCCCGAGCCAGTAGAAGCGGTTCTCGCTGGCGCGGTGCGTGAGCGAGGAGGCCCAGATGCCGACGACGTAGCGGTGGCCGCCGTTCAGGTCGTACCAGTCGGAGAAGTCGAGCCTCGGCACGGAGTGGCCGATGAACTCCCAGTTCACGAGGTCCCGGGAATGCAGGACAGGGGCTCCGGGCGAGTAGTGCATCGTGGACGCGGTCATGTAGAAGTCCGAGCCGACGCGGATGATCTCGAGGTCGGCGAAGTCCTGCCAGATGACGGGGTTCGCGTAAGGCGACTCCGCGGCTTCGGCTTGGGTGAACGGGTCGAGGGCGGTAGCGGCGGCGACCCCGGCGAGCACGCCGGCTCCGCCGATGAGCATCCGCCTTCGGCTTATGGGGAGTTCGAGCCCGGACATGGTGGTTCCTTTCGTTAGTCGAGGGTCGGCGCGGTCCGTGCCAGCGCGGGCGTCGCGGTGCCGATGACGGCGCCCGCGCCCGCCGCAGGGTCGGGCGCCGGGTTGCCGGCCCGGGCCCGACCCTGTGTTGGTTCAGGTGTTGGT
Organism: Promicromonospora soli; assembly: GCF_014653785.1. Classification (GTDB taxonomy): domain Bacteria; phylum Actinomycetota; class Actinomycetes; order Actinomycetales; family Cellulomonadaceae; genus Promicromonospora; species Promicromonospora soli. Next base: position 20,452 of record NZ_BNAS01000001.1, read on the forward strand.
TCAGCTCTTGCCTGCGAGGCGCCAGATCTGGTTCTTCTTGGTGGCCAGGTCACTGGCGGAGTCACAGGTCCACTGGTGGACCAGTGCTCCGACGGCGGTGGAGATCCCGCTGACGTCCACGCACTTGCGGCTGTGCACCGCGACGAGCTGGTAGTCGTTGGCGGCGACCTGCCGCAGCGTGAACTGCTGGTTCGTGCCGCCGTGGCAGGTCCACTGATGGACCGCCGCGCCGTCGTCGGTGGAGACGCCGCGGATGTCGAGGCACTTGCCGCTGTGGCGGTTCACCAGGGAGTAGGTGTCCGCCACCCCCGCCACCGGGCGGAAGTCGAACCGCTGTTCCTCACCGGCGCCGCAGGTGTGCTGCCGGTACTGGGTGCCGTCGGCGGTGCTCCGGTCGGGGTCGTCCAGGCAGTACCCACTGTGCTGAGCGACGGCGGTGGACGAGAAGGCGGTCTGACCAGAAGTGAACCGCCACCAGTTCATGTTGAACAGGAACCCGCTGTCACCGGCGAAGCGCAGGTACAGATCGTGGGTCCCGGTCGCACCGGTCACCGGGCACGAGACCGTGCTCCACGCCTGCCAGCCTCCGGTGCCCGACACCGTGCATGTCCCGACCGTCGGCCCGGTAGGACTGTCCAGGTGCAGCTCAACTCGGCCGCCGCTGGTGTTTGAGGCCACCCTGGCGCTGAACGAGCCGGCACCGGCGCCGAATGCTACGCCATTGACCTTGATGTAGTCGCCGTTCTCGATCCAGCTGACGTTCATCCCGCCCTCGCTGGAGGGTTCGGTCTCGATGCCGCTGCCCCACGCGATGGTCTCGGCCTCCTGCCGGACATAGGGATCGAGCGTGCCGGCCTGCGGCGCCCCCTCCGTGGTCATATTCATCGTCGGAATGGTGCCGTCGGCGTTGTAGCTGAACTTCTCCACCGCGACCGACCGGGTGAAGCCACCACCGCCCGGGAGGGCGCCGTTGTGATAGAAGAAGTACGAGCTGCCCTTGAAGTCCACGATCCCCGGGTGGTTGGTGAAGCTGCCGCCCTGGGCGGGCATGACTGTTCCACGGTAGGTCCACGGCCCGGTCGGGCTGGGTGCCGTGGAGTAGGCGATGAACTCCTGGCAGCAATTGGCCGCATACACGTTGTAGTACAGACCGCCCCGTTTGTAGACCCAGGGTCCTTCTTCGTACAGCGTGGGACGGTCGGGGTTGCCGGTGCGGGTTCCGAAGCCCTCGGTGGTGAGCGGGATCCTGGTGGGGCTGCCTGAATAGGACGTCATGTCCGCGTTCAGCTTGACGTACCACAGGTTCGGGTTACCCCAGTACAGGTAGGCCTGACCGTCGTCGTCGATGAAGACGGTCGGGTCGATCTCACTGTTCTCCACCAGCGGATGGCCGAGGGCATCCCGGAACGGGCCGGTGGGGCTGTCCGCCACCGCCACGCCGATGGCGAACTGGCCGGTCGCCCGGACCGACACCGGCACGTACCAGTAGAACTTGCCGCCCCGTTCGACGGCCTGGCCCGCCCACGCGTTGGCGCCCGCCCAGCTGAAGGTGTCCAGGCTGAGCGGTGAGCCGTGGTCGGTCCAGTTGACCATGTCGGCGGAGGACGACACCCGCCAGTCCTTCATCACGAAGGAGGTGGAGCCGTCCTCGTCGTGCCCGGTGTACAGGTACACCCGGCCGTTGTGGACCAGCGGTGAGGGGTCGGCGGTGTAGATGTGTTGCACGATCGGGTTGTCCGCCTGGGCCGGAGGGGCCGCGGCCGGAAGAAATGCCGTCATACATAGAAGGCTTAACGTCAAGGCGAGGACGCGTTTCCACGAGCGCTGAAGTGTGAATGTCACTGTTTGAGTCCCTTGTTTGGTTGGGATATGAAGGGGTGGCGTCGGCGGGGGCCGCCAGAAGCCGGACTTCTAGCGCTGCAGTGTCAGCACGCCCGGCCGGTAAGGCAGGAGGCCGTAGTCCATGCCGTCGGTGCTGGGGTCGCGCCCCTGGTAGAGGAACTGCAGGTTGCAGGGGTCGATGGTCTTGGTCTGGTCGGGGTTGGTGCGAACCAGGTCGCCGTGGCTGATGTCGTTGGTCCAGGTGGCGCCGCTGTTGGCCTTGCCGGCGAAGGGGCTGGTCACGGTGTCGGCTTGCGGTTGGGGTGTCCATTCGCCGTCGAGGCTGGTGGCCGTGAACGAGCGGAAGTAGCGACCAAACCCTGTGTAGTTCTGGGCCTCGACGATCATGAGGTACTGGTTCTGACCCTGGACCTTGTAGACCTCAATCGCCTCGAACAGCCTTTCCGGCGTGTCGCTCATGATCTTCGTGTACGACGAACCGAAGCTGCTCGGGAAGTCGCCGATGGGCATGCTGGCCCGGTAGATACCGCCGCGGTCGTCGGCGAAGAACAGGTACATGTTCTTGTCGTCGGCGATGAGGGTCTGGTCGATGGGGGCCCCAGGGGCGGGGAGGGTGCCCGAGAACAGCTGCTGCTGCGGGCCCCAGCCGTTGGGGTTGGTGGGGTCGCTCGAGGTGCGGTAGGAGAACGGGTCGGGCCAACCCCCCCACTGGTAGGCGAGCACCCAGGTGTTCTTCGGGGCGAAGTAGAACAGCGTCGGCGCGATGGCACCGAAGGACATTCTGTGCTGGGTGGCCGACGCCATGTCGGACCAGTTCGTGAAGGGGCTGAAGAGCGTCGATTCCCATTTCCCCTGGTCACCGGCGACGGTGTCGTGCGTCGTGGCATAGACGACGTGCTTGCCGTTGTGGACGACGTTGGTGAAGTCCTTGAGCGATGCCCACCCCGCGCTCGGCTGTGCCAGGGGGCCGGTCGATGTCCAGCGGTACGTCGACGGAAGGGTGCAGGCGCCGCTGCCGCCGTCGACGCGGACGAGCTGCCACTGCTGGTTGCTGCCGCCCCAGTCGCTGAACTGCACGACGGCGCCGCCGTCGTTGGTCGCCGCGTTCTGGACCTCGACCGCCTTGTTGCTGTTGCGGTTGATCAACCGGACGTAGCCATTGTCGGAGTCGGCCAGCCGGAACTGCTGGTTGGCGCCGCCGGTGTCGGTCCACTGGTGGATGGCCGCGCCGTCGGCTGTCGACCAGCTGGACACGTCGATGACCTTGCCCGAGTGCCGGGCCTTGAGCTTGTAGTAGCCGCCGCCGGCGTCCACGAACTGGAACTGCTGGTTGTTGGCGTTGGTGCGGGTCCACTGGTGGAGCAGGGCTCCGTCGGCGGTGGACACGCCGCTGACGTCAAGGGCCTTGCCGCTGTTGCGGTTCAGCAGCACATACCAGGCGGTCGGGTCGACCGTGGCGGCAGCGGCCGTCTCGGTGACCGCGAAGATGCCGCCACCGGCCACCACTGCCGCCACGGTGGCGGCGACGAACCGCTTCAACCACCGAGGTCGCCGCGACGGCGGCGCGATCGATTGAGAACTGGAAAGGGCAGACATTGATCCTCCTTGACCAAGAAACGGACGGCCCACCCGAAGTGGGCACACCGCAAAGCGAGGGAACTGTTCGACGAAGACAACCCGACTTCCGCAACGCAACTGCGTGATCCGGGCGGGCTCGGCCTTGCACCGAGCCCGCCCGCTACATCCCCACGCGATCCTGATCGCAGCAACCTGCGACAACGCTCACCCGACTCGGCGTGAGCTGTTGCCGGGCGAACGTCAGGAACACCGGACCTGCGTCACGCCACTAGCGCTGCAGGGTCAGCACACCCGGCCGGTAGGGCAGGCGGCCGTAGTCCCCGCCGTCGGAGCTGGGGTCGCGCCCCTGGTAGAGGAACTGCAGGTTGCAGGGGTCGATGGTCTTGGTCTGGTCGGGGTTGGTGCGAACCAGGTCGCCGTGGCTGATGTCGTTGGTCCAGGTGACACCAGTGTTGGCCTTGCCGGCGAACGGGCTGTTCTGGGTCTCGGCCTGGGGTTGGGGTGTCCATTCGCCGTCGAGGCTGGTGGCCGTGAACGAGCGGAAGAAGCGACCCCTGTCCCCCATGGCCTCGACGATCATGAGGTACTGGTTCTGACCCTGAACCTTGTAGACCTCAACCGCTTCGAACAGGTTGTCTCTCGTGTCGGTCATGATCCTGGTGTAGTTCGAGCCGAAGCTGCTCGGGAAGTTCCCGATGGGCATGCTGGACCGGTAGATGTTGCCTTCGTCGTCGGCGAAGAACATGTACATGTTCTTGTCGTCAGCGATGAGCGTCTGGTCGATGGGGGCCCCGACGGGAAGGGTTGCCGTGAAGAGCTCCTTGTGCTCGCCCCAGCCGTTGGGGTTCGTCGGGTCGCTCGACGTGCGGTAGGAGAAGCTGTACGGCCAGCCCCACTGGTAGGCGAGCACCCAGGTGTTCTTCGGGGCGAAGTAGAGAAGCGTCGGCGCGATGGCATTGAAGGGCATCTTGGTCTGGGTGGCGGTTGCCATGTCGGACCAGTTCGTGAAGGGGCTGAAGACCGTCGAGCCCCAGCTGCCGTTGGGAGGCGCTACCGCGTTGTGTGTGGTCCCGTAGACGAGGTACTGGCCGTTGTGGCGGACTGCGGTGAAGTCCTTGAGCGCGACCTCCCCGTTCTGCGGTTGCGCCAGGGGGCCGGTCGATGACCAGCGGTACGTCGACGGAAGGGTGCAGGCGCCGCTTCCGCCGTCGACCCGGACGAGTTGCCACTGCTGGTTGGTGCCGCCCCAGTCGCTGTACTGCACGACGCCTGCGCCGTCGTTGGTCGCCGCGTTCTGGACCTCGACCGCCTTGTTGCTGTTGCGGTTGATCAACCGGACGTAGCCGTTGTCGGAGTCGGCCAGCCGGAACTGCTGGTTGGCGCCGCCGGTGTCGGTCCACTGGTGGATGGCGGCGCCGTCGGCTGTCGACCAGCTGGACACGTCGATGACCTTGCCCGAGTGCCGGGCCTTGAGCTTGTAGTAGCCGCCGCCGGCGTCCACGAACTGGAACTGCTGGTTGTTGGCGTTGGTGCGGGTCCACTGGTGGAGCAGGGCTCCGTCGGCGGTGGACACACCGCTGACGTCCAGCGCCTTGCCGCTGTTGCGGTTCAGCAGCACATACCAGGCGGTGGGGTCGACCGTGGCGGCAGCGGCCGTCTCGGTGACCGCGAAGATGCCGCCTCCGGCCACCACTGCCGCCACGGTGGCGGCGACGAACCGCTTCAACCACCGAGGTCGCCGCGACGGCGGCGCGATCGATTGAGAACTGGAAATCGATTGAGAACTGGAAATCGATTGAGAACTAGAAAGGGCAGACATGATCCTCCTTGATCAAGAGCCGAACAGTTCCCCCGAAGAGGGGCGCACCGCGACGCATGCCCGCGCACGACGATGTGAGCGCTAACATCTCCGATGCGGCAGGCAGCCTGTTCCAAGCTCCGACGAAGCAAGCCTGCCCGGTAAGACAGGAATCGCCAGGCTTGACCCGATTGTGAGCGCTAACAACGCCGTCCGTCAAGAGGCGACGTTCCAGACCCGCAAGCGGGGGCGACGTCGAATTACACGCCGACCCAGAATGGGTTCGTCCACCGCCTGCTCGCCGGGAAGCGTGAACCTGCCGGTCATGGCATCGGCCGCTCCCGTGGCGGGCTGACGTGCGCCCGGCCCCGGCGCTTACCTCGGCACTCCAAGCCGTCGCCGGCATTGGCCGATCGCGCCGTCAAGGTCTCGGGTGGCTCGAAGGCCAGCCCACCACGCGAGCCGTAGCCACGCTCGGCGCGGCCCTGGCGTACACGCGATGGTGGTCGGCCCTCGTGGTGGAACCCGTGCAGCCGGTCGCGTGGCTCATGTCGGCGCGGATGCTGCGGAGCATTCCGCGAGCGGGCGGGGCGCACCACGTGGAGCCGACTCAGGGCCTGCGCCAGTCGTCGCTCGTCAGGTGCGACCCGGCCATGGGACCCATGCGCAGCATTCCGCCGTCTGCGACCCACGACGCCCCGGTCACGTACGCCGCCTTCGGGCTGCACAGGAACGCGATGATCGCCGCGATCTCGCGCGCGTCGCCCGGCCTGCCGAGCGGGATCCCGGGGCGGTGCTTGCCCTCGGGGCTCTCGTCCTCCTGGCCGGTCATCGCGGTCGTGATCTCGCCGGGGGCTACGGAGTTCACGGTGATGCCGTGCTCGCCGAGCTCGAGCGCCGCGACCTGGGTGAGCAACCCCAGGCCCGCCTTGGCCGCGCAGTAGGGGCCGGCGCCGACGCGCGGCTGGTGCTCGTGCACGCTCGTCACGTTGACGATCCGCCCGCCGCGGCCGCCGGCGATCATGTGCCGGGCGGCGGCCTGCAGGAGGAGGAACGGCCCGTCGAGGTCGGTCGCGATGACGGAGCGCCACTGCGGGTAGTCGACGTCGAGGAGCAGTGTCGACGAGCCGATTCCGGCCACGTTGGCCAGGACGTCGAGGCGGCCGAACGTGTCGGCAAGGTCGTCGACGACGGTCGGGATCGCCGGCACGTCCGTCACGTCCAGTCGGCGGAGCTCGGTGCGGACACCGTGCTCGGCGGCCTCGCGGGCGGTGGCCTGTGCCTTCGACTCGTCGGCATACCAGCACAAGCCGACGTCGAAGCCGTCCTGGGCGAGTGCTACGACGGTGGCTCGCCCGATACCTGACTCGGACCCGGTGACGACGGCTACGGGGCGCGATGCGTTGGTCATGGACCAAGGCTGGCGACGGAGCGAGGAGCTCGCCACCTGGTGCCGGCGCTGAGCGGATTTCGTAGGCGGCCCTGGTCTATGCATGCAGGGGGCAAGCCGCCTTGCAGCAGCGTAGATTCACCCGCTCGATCCGATCGGTGATGCCATTGAGGCCGCTAAGTTCAACCAGGTGTCCGACGAACCAGCAATCGATCCCGATGAGCGGCGCCTTATCTATGCGACCGTCACCGCTCGACGCCTCCAGCAGGACAGCCTCGTCTGGCAGGTCCCAGTCCTGAGCCTTACAGCCCAGGCGTTTCTCTACACGATCGCCCTCGGCCCTGAGTCGTCAGGCTTCGCCCGGATCGTGAGCGCTGTGATCTCCATCGTGATCACGGTGCTGTCGGTGACCCTCATGGCGAGGCACCGGTGGTCCCGGCCTGGCGTCGGTGGCCGGACAGCCAGATCTGCGTAACGCGCAAACATGCGCGCGTGTGACGTTTGCGCTACGCGCATGTTTGCCATACTGTCGTTCTTGGTTGCAGATTGCAGCTACCACTACCGCTCCAGCCTTGGAGCACCGACCGCCAGGGACCCGCCATGATGTCTCGTGCTGCTGCTGTCCTCATGACCACGCTCCATGTCCTCATGGATCGCTCCGACGGCCACAAGAAGGACCGGGGTGCGACCGCTGTCGAGTACGCCTTGCTCGCCGGCATCATTGCGATGGCGATCGTCGCGACACTTGTCTTGATCGGCCCAAAGCTCGACGCGCTCTACGTGAAGGCGCTCAACGGGCTGCCCGTCGTCTGACCGGGCCACGGCCAGCTCCTTCTCGCCAGTGGCAGCGTTGACGATCTGGATGAGCCGGGACCAGCAAGAAAATCGGGCCGCAGCGCACATCGGCGGCTACTCCTGTAGCCCACCCGGCACCCTCTCGACGCCGTCGTCGTCGGCGCCGCTCTCCTCGACGCCACCGGGCGTCCGCCGCAGCCAGTACCACCCGAGCACGACGCACACGAGGCCGTTGAGCACCCCGACGACGACGTCGCTCACATGGTGCATCCCCCGGTACAGCCGGGCGTATACGACGAGCAGGGGCAGCACGAGCAGCACGACGGTCACGCTCACGCGCAGCCACGCGTGCCCGATCCGCTGGGCCATCAGCGCCAGCGAGACGTAGAGCGCGGTCGAGGCGCCCGAGTGGCCGCTCGGGAAGCTCGAGGTCGGTGGTGCCGGGTCGAGCTGCTCCACGTCGGGGCGTTCGCCGCCCACGACGAGCGCCGCCAGCATGAAGACCCCCGCCTGGACGGCGACCGCGATCGCCGGGACCACCGCGTACCACCACTGCCTGGTACGCCACAGGACGACGGCGGACACGACGAGGCAGATCCCGATGATCGTCTCGGTGTTCCCCATCACCCCCCACACCTCCGTGAGGGTGTCGAGGGTCGCCGTGCGCTGCTCGACGAACCATTCGCTGACCGCGGTCTCCCGCTCTCTGAGCCCGGCCAGCGGGCCGACGTGCAGGAGCCCGAGCCCCACGACGAGCACCCACCACACCGCTGCCGGGACACCGACACGCAGGCCGAGGTCGCGCCGCGCCTCGCGCCCCTCGGGTGCCGACATGTCGTCCGTCCACCGCTCGAGGTCGACCATCAGGACGCCCTATCCGGCTCGCGGGGCGGCGTCGACCAGTGCCGGTAGGTGAGGTACGACGCCAGCACGAAACCGACCCCGAAGAGGATCCCGGCCACCACGTCGGAGGGGTAGTGGACGCCGAGCATGACCCGGTCGACCGCCGTGGCGACCGTAAGCACCGCCGCCCCCGCCACCGCAGCGACCCGCAGGGCCCGCGATCTGAGCGACGGCCACACGAGCACCACCAGCGCCGTGGTCATCGCCGCCGTGTTCGCGGCGTGCCCCGACGGGAACGAGAAGCCGCCCGCGCTCTCCACCGGCTGGTCCAGCACCGGTCGCGCGCGTCCCACGAGCTCCTTCAGCAGGTTGGACAGCCCCCAGGCCGCAAGGATTGTCGAGAGCGCCCACCATGTGCGCGTGGCGTTGCGGGTGCGCCACCAGTAGATGAAGCAGAACGCGGCGACGGGCAACACCACGTGCGCCGCGAGGAAGATCCACTGCCAGACGACGAGCGTGCGCAGCAGCCCGGGGTGCTCCGCGGCGAGCGCCGTGCCCGCGGTCACGGCGCGCTCGTCGAGCAGGACGAGCGGCGGCCACTGCTCGCGCACGAGGAGGGCGATGACGACGACGGCGACGCCGGTGGCGACACCAGCGAGCACAGCACGTACGAGGCGGCGCGCACGACCCGCGGTCGCTCGCGCTGGCCCGACGGTCTGCGGACCGCTCTCGGGACTGCGGTGCAGTGCGGGCTTCATGACGACACGCTGCCACAGAGCGCCGCCACTGGCTCGTCGTGACGGGCCGGCGAGGGCGCCGTCAGTGGCCTGGGTGGGAAGACCAACTGCCGATCTCCGGTTGTATCAAGTGCCGGGCGATCGAGACTTCGACGCCCACTCGTCGCCTGACCGTCCAGCGCTCGGCGAAGGGAGAGGCGCAGTGAAGGGTGATCGTGTCGAGGTCGTCATCGACGCTGGTGGAGCGACCCGAACCTATGAGGTTGAAGCTACCCGTGCCGGTCGACGGGTCGAAGTGACGCAGGGCCGTGGGATCGTCGAGGTCACCGAGGTCACCCGCGGCGGCACGCCGGTTCGAACGGCCCGCTTCATGTCCGCCAGGGTCCTCGCCCTGGTCGAGCACCCCGCGCCCCGACCCGCGCAACCGGACGACGCCCAGGTGACACACCTGCCGCGCCCGGCTGACCGGCCAGCGCTGTAGGCCCGTTCCTGTGCGGATGGGTGCGGCCGGGGAGTTCTCCCCATCGTTCGTGGACGACACCTGTGTAACGCTCCGGGAAGCCGGGTCGCATTCAGCGGCCCGGATCCGGACCGTCGGAGGCGGACGATGAAGAAGTTGCTCGGCAGGCTCGCAGCCGTCGCAGGTGTGGCCGCGATGGCGACCACTGCGACCGTCGTCGCGCCGCAGGAAGTGGTACCGACCCTCGCGACGGCGTCCGCCATCACGTGCCAGAGCGGCGGCGACGAATGGGCGTCGCCGACCTACGAGAACAACTTCACGGGGCGGATAGACGGCGACCACTACCTGACGAGCTACGTGCCGCAGTCGGTGACGACGTGGCACGACTGGAACGGTGGCACGGCGGACGTCTTCCTGGTGGCGATGTACCACGCTGACGGGGGCAACAGTCTCGTCTACGCGATGACGCCGGACGGAAACGTGGTCGGCGGGTTCAAGATCAAGGAGACCCATGCCGGCGGCATCGCGGTCCGCGGGAGCTACATCTACATCACGGACGCGGACAACACGAAGGTTCGCCGTTACTCGAAGACGTCAGTGCGGAACGCGGTGGCGCAGCGGATTGCCAGCGCCGCCCGGATGCCGTACGTGACCTACTACGGCACTCTGCAGAGCCTCGGCTATGCCGCGAGCTTCATGTACGTGTACGACGGCAGGCTGTACGCCGGGAAGTTCAATTCCTCCTCACGCGACTGGATGTACCGGTACGAGTTCGGCACGGACGGCCGGCTCTCGCGGGACACCGACTGGGCCCGGCGACAGGTGCCGCTCAAGACGCAGGGCCTCGTCGTGCAGCAGGACCGCTACTTCTTCTCGACGTCGTGGGGCCGGGGCATCCGCTCGAACGTCTACGTGACCACTCGGGACTACACGACGAACTTCGAGACGCAGGCACGGTCCCGGTGCTTCCATGCGCCGCCAATGGCCGAGGGGATGGCTGTCTACCAGGGAAAGGTCTACCTGCTGTTCGAGAGCGGCGCGTCGGAGTACGACGGCAGCGAGTGGCGCACGAAGAAGTTGCACGTCGCGTCCGTCTCGGGATTGGCCTCGCTGGTGTGAGAGCCACCCAGCCATAGGTCAACGCCTCTCCAGGCGCCGACCTGATGCAACTCGTCGACGCCGGCGACGTCGTCTCCTTCCACCGCGGAGGTCAGGAGACCGGTTACGCACTGAGGCGCGTCAGTTCCTCGCTCATGGCGCGCACAAAGGCGGCACCGGGCACGTTCGCCGCGTCGAAGTGGACGCCGCACGAGAGCCGGCCGGCATACGAGACCGCCGCGACGCCCAGCCGGACGTTCGCGGCGAGCACCGCAACCGGCCAGATCGCGACCACGGGAGCGCCAGCGAGGCGCAGCGCTCCCGCCGGACCCGGCACGTTGGTGACGAACCCGCCGACAACGTGCTGCCGCTGCCCGATGCGATCCATGATGCGCGCCCCGACCGGGCCGCGCATGAACTCGAGTGTCCCCTGCTCCCGCGCCTGTACCTTCTCCGCTCGGGTCTGCTCCGCGATCAGCCGAAGGCGCTCGTCGGGCGCCGGCACGTCGAGCGGCAGCCGCACGAGCATGACCCCGACCTGGTTGCCCGATGTGCCACGCCGCTGCAGCGCGACCGGCACGGAGACGGGCAGTCGTGCAGGAACCTGCTCACCGGCTGCTGGCAGCGCCGCTCGGTAGCCCGAAGCGACGGACGCGAGCAGCGCGTCATTGACGGTGGCACCCAACGGTCGCACACGCGCCTCGAGCGCTGCGAGGTCCACGTCCACGAAGGCGACGCCGCGGCGCGGACTGATCTCGCCGAGCAGCACCGTGGACCCCACCTCACGACCGGCGAGCACCATCCGGATGCGGCGCAGAGCGTAGCCGAGCCTCCGGAGAACGCGCCGCAAGTCGCGTCGTGGTCTTGATTCGGCGCCCGGCCGGGACTGTGGGACCGCAGGCGCCCACGCCGAGGTCAGTCCAGGTTCCGCGGAATCGAACAGCTGCTGCGCGATCGCAACCGCGGCCATTCCATCCGCAACCGCGTGGTGGATGCGGAGCACGACCCCGATCTGTCCGGGACTCGCACCGGGCACGACCAAGATCTCCCAGAGCGGACGGTCGAGCCGTAGTGGCACCCCCATCAGCTCTCCGCACAGCCGTTCGAGGCCCGCGAGGCCATCGACGGACGCGACGAGCCGGATGTGGTGTTCGAGGTCCGGCGACGTCTCGTCCCAGCGGTGCCGACGACCGGTGGCGACGGGGACTTTGCGGAGCGGTGGCAGCTCGGCGATTCGCTTGGCGAGCGCGGAGCGCAGCGTCGCGACGTCAGGCGTGCCGTCGGGACCGATCAACCCGCCCGGGACCAGGAGGCCGGCGACGAGGAAGACGTTGACCTGGCCGGCGTGGTCGAGCACAAGGTTCGCCTCGTCGACCGCGGCGAGCCGCTGTGTCGCCTGGCGCATACCACCAGGGTATCGGCGCCAGCCTGGTTGAGTCAGTCGACGTCGGGTCGGCGAGCCCGGGCCTCTGCGTCGAGCCTCCTGACGCCGGGGTAGGCCGGCGGACAGTCGGCCCTCAGGTCGTCACTCAGATGCTTCGCGAACGGCGGGGCGATGATCTCGCGGTGCGCCGGGTCGTGGCCCGGTACCGGGCCCCACTTGAAGCCCAAGGCGGCCGTGGTGAGCTCCAGCGCGCGGCGGTACTCGGCGTACAGCGAGTCCAGGGCGCCCTCGAGGCGGGACCGGTCCACGGGGTATGTCTGCCCGTCCTCGAGAGAGGTCCCGACGGGACCGATGTACAGGTGCGCATGCAGCTGGGAGAAGTCGTGCCCGGGGATCTGGCTGTGCGCAACCCGGGTGATCGACAGTCGCGCCGGGTCGTTGACCCCGTGTTCCACCTCCACGTGGCCGGCCTCGCGCTGCAGCCACCTGACCGCCACGTCGACGGCGTCGACGTGGAGGTTGGTCAGCCACTCGAGGAGGAAGCCGCGGCGGGAGTCGGTGGATTTTGCCATCGCTTCGCGTGCGAGGGACACGGTCAGGGGCGCGGGCAGGTAGACCTCCACGGTGCCGTCCGGTGGGGCCTGCGTGCCCACGTCGAACAGGTCGGCGGGCTCCACTCGCGTCGAGGCGGGAGGCGGCGGCGACTCGTCGTCCTCGGCCCCTTGCCCCGTCGTGGCCGTCCTGTCGCTGGTAGGTGCGGCGTCCGGCACCGGCTCGATAACTCGGGTCGACCCAGGTGTCTTGCCGTAGACGACGACGTGGCCGCGGCCGCTGTTCTTGGCGCGGTAGACGGCCTGGTCGGCCTCGTTCAGCACGGCGTCGGCATCGGTGGAAGCGTCCAGGTTGAAGGTGATCCCCACGCTGGCGCCGACGCGCACCTCGTTGCCATCCCCGACATCGATCGGTAGGGAGACCGCTTCGATGATCCGTTGGGCAACCGCTACGGCTGAGGTCTCGCGGTCGACGGGTTCGAGAACGACGACGAACTCGTCGCCGCCAAGCCGGGCGGCGACGTCTCCGGCACGGCTGTTGGCTCGCAGCCGGTCGGCGACCGTGCGCAGGACCTTGTCACCGGCCTGGTGGCCGTGGGTGTCGTTGACGGTCTTGAACGCGTCGAGGTCAATGAACATCACGGCGATCAGGTCCCCGCTGCGCTGTGCACGGCTCAGGGCCGCGTGCAGTGTTCGCATCGCCTGAGCGCGGTTGGGCAGGTCGGTCAACGGGTCGTGGGTCGCTTGGAAGGCCAGGCGTTCCTGGGTGCGGGCCAGCGCGTGCACTCGGGTGGAGATGACCACTGCGACGCCGACCGCGATCGGCATCAGGATCACCGTGGAGCCGATCAGGCGCGCATCCGCGCCCGAGAGCACCAGGGGCACCGCGTAGGCCACGGCCCCCAGGGGGGCGCACCACATGATGACCTTCAGGCGATGATGCAGGCCCAGCCAGGCGAAGAAGAGCACGAAGAACGGCCCCGTGCCCGCCGCGAACCCGCCGAACGCCCACGTGGACACACCGATCAACGTGAATGCCGGCCAAGCCAGGACCGCCGTCCGCTCAGCCGGCCATGATGCCCACGGACAGGCGAGAGTCAGGCCCGCCGTGGCCAGGTCCGCCACGGCGATCACTACGAGCAACGTTTCCCGACCAGGGCTGGTCGGAACGGCCATCAGCGCGAGCACACCCGAAAGAGCGAACAGCCCGGCAGCCTGAACCGCAGCGTTCCCACACCGGTTCAGCAACCACGCACGAAATTCGCTCATCGCTTCTCCCCCTCTTCGCACTGTTCGGGTGAGCCCTCGAGGCTAACGAACGACGCCGTCACCCGGGTTACGAACCCGGCCGATCACGATCGTCCCGTCGAGGGCCACCCTCGAACCCTCACACTGACCGGGTCAGGTCCGCGACCGGTGGCAAAATTGGGACGGTGCACCTGTCAGGGAGCCAAAGTTAACTGACTTCGGCCGGATTCATCGGCCGGTTCGGGGCGGATTCCACTCCGAGGGTGCAGAGCAGCTCGAGCTACACCCAAGAATTGCCTTGCTTGCGCGGATGACAAGTCATGTTTAGTTCGGCTTTCCCGACATAGGGGTTGTTGTGTCCTCATCGGTCCCGGTTCCCCCAAGGCGACGTGGATCTGGGAGCACAACTATCCCAAGCCGACGCCCAACGGGGTCTCGTGGCGCGCCAGGATCATCGTCGTTGTCGTTCTTACTCTTTCGATCGTCGGGCTCGCGTACAGCCTCGACAATGCCGTGGCGCGCGCTCGTAGCGCGCCGTCCTACGGTCGTCAGAGGGTGCCAAGCACCGAGGCCCGCGCGGCGTCACGCTCGGCCGCAGTGATCTTGCCCGCCGCGTGCAGGTGCTCGATCTCCTCCAGACGCGCCTCGAGCGTCTTCGCTGGGGCCACCGCCGGCTGCGCACCGGGCCGTTGTGCCGAGGAGCCGCGCATGGCGTCGGCCATGATCTCCGCCTCTGTCGCCAGCGGATTGATGCCCTTGCGCTTGAGGCGCCGGGCGTTGACGACGGCGAGGATGACCATCAGGACGAAACCACCGACGATGAGAATCGGGACGATGGTGAACAGGGCGTCAAAGCCCGACCAGAGCAGCCCGCCCTCAAATGGGTCACCGCTGACCGGGTCGCCGCCCTCCTCGAGGAAGGCGTCAATCCCGGGAATTTCAGCATCGATCCGGATCAAGACGACCTCCGAGGGGTGGGGCACCACGCCGGCGCCGACTGGCCGAACGCTAACATCTTCGCGGCACCGGCCGGGGTGAAACGCGCAAGTGGTTTGGTCCTGTGACCTGCCCCGACGCAGATTTCCCCTGAGCGAGAGCGGTGGGGGCGCGGTCCCTAACATGGGACCCCTCGTCGTCGATGAACAACAAGGAGCCGACTCGTGGACGTGCCGTTCTTCTGGGTAGACGCATTCGCAACCACAGCACTGGCGGGAAATCCGCTCGCTCTCGTTCCCGACGCCGACGCGCTCCCGGACGAGACGATGCGAGCGATCGCACGGGAGTTCAACCAGTCCGAGACGACGTTCCTGGTCCGTCCTGACCGGCCCGGCGCCGATCACCGGCTCCGCTCCTTCACCCCTGCGGGCGTGGAGGTCTTCGGCGCGGGGCACAACGCGATGGGCGCGTGGATCTGGCTGGCCCGGTCCGGCCGCCTGGACCCGGGCCGGGACACGTTCGTTCAGCAGATCGGGGACGAGCTGCTGCAGGTACGTGTGTCCGGGCGATCTGAGTCCGGCGTCGAGGTGTCGATGGAGCAGTCCGCTCCACGGTTCCTGGGGCGCGTAGAAGACCGGGTGGCGCTGGCCGCGGTCCTCGGTCTCGACGTCGAGGACCTCGCCGGCGACCGCCTGGCCGAGGTGGCCTCCACCGGCGCGGAGCACCTGCTCGTGCCCGTGCGGAACATCGAGGCGGTCGACGCCGCCCAACCGGACACCGCTGGACTACGGAAGCTGCTGGCCGACGCCGGTGCCGAAGGCTGCTACCTCTACACCGTCGACCTCGACCCTGTTGCAGGTGTCAGCGCCTACGCGCGGTTCTTCAACCCGACCGTGGGTATCGTCGAGGACCCTGCGACAGGCACGGCCGCCGGTCCGCTCGCCGCCGTGCTGGTCCGCGACGGACTCGTTCACGACCATGCACGGATCATCATCGAGCAGGGCCGCAAGCTCGGCCGCCCCAGCCGGATCGGCCTCAGCGTCGACGGACCCCTCGTCACGATCACCGGCACAGGGGTCGTCGCCGCCGAGGGAGTGCTCCACCTCTGACACCGACTTCCCCGGCCGAAACGGATTGAGGGTTGGGTCCTGCGGTGCGACAGTGGCATGCAGGAGGGATCACATGTCCGACTCGCTCGCCGTCGAGGCACGAGGCCTCGTCAAGCACTTCACCACCCGAAAGTCCGTCACCAAGGCGGTCGACGGCATCGACCTCTCTATCGCCGAGGGCAGCGTCTTCGGCCTGCTCGGCCCCAATGGTGCGGGCAAGACCACGGTGGTCCGCATGCTCGCCACCCTGCTGCGGCCCGACGCCGGCACCGCCAGCGTGCTGGGGCACGACGTCGTGCACGACGCCGACGCCGTGCGCTCCGCCGTCGGCCTCACCGGGCAGTACGCCTCCGTGGACGAGGACCTGACCGGTACCGAGAACCTGATCATGCTCGCCCGGCTGTACGGGTTCGCGCCCGCCGCCGCACGGCGGCGCGTCCAGGGCCTGCTGGAGGCGTTCGACCTGGCCGACGCCGGGTCCCGGCAGGTCAAGACCTACTCCGGCGGCATGCACCGGCGCATCGACCTCGCCGCCTCGCTGGTGCTCGCGCCGCGCGTGCTGTTCCTGGACGAGCCGACCACCGGCCTGGACCCGCGCAGCCGCAACCAGGTGTGGGACATCATCCGCGTGCTCGTGGACGACGGCGCCACCGTGCTGCTCACCACCCAGTACCTCGACGAGGCGGACCAGCTCGCGGACCGCATCGCCGTCGTCGACCACGGGCGGACCATCGCCGAGGGGACCCCGAGCGAGCTCAAGCGGTCTGTCGGCGAGGGGGCCGTGCACCTGCGCGTCGCCGAGGTGGCCGACCGCGCCCGGGCGGCCGAGATCACCGAGCGCGTGCTCGGCGCCGAGGTGACCTTTGACTCCGACCCGCACGCCATCGCCGCCCGCGTGCCCGACGACGGTGCCGACGCCGTGCCCGGCCTCCTGCCCGCCCTGGTCGCGGCCGGGATCAGCGTGCCCGAGTTCAGCCTGGGTCAGCCGAGCCTCGACGAGGTGTTCCTCGCCCTCACGGGCCAGCCCCTGCCCCCCGACGAGGAGGAGGGCGCGGAGAGGGCTCCCGCGAAGCCGGGCCCTCGTGAGAGGACGGAGGCGTCCCGATGACGACCACCCTGCGTGATGCCATCGCCCTCACCGACCGGCCCTCCCGTCCGTCGCCCGTGTCGACCACGCTGACGTTCGGCTGGCGCGCGCTGCTGAAGATCAAGCACGTCCCTGAGCAGCTGTTCGACGTGCTGGTCTCCCCCATCATCTTCACGCTGATGTTCACGTATCTGTTCGGCGGGGCGCTGGCCGGCTCCACGCAGGCGTACATCCAGTTCCTGCTGCCCGGCATCCTGGTGCAGACCATCCTGTTCGTCACGATCTACACGGGCTACACCCTCAACACCGACATCTCCAAGGGCGTGTTCGACAGGTTCCGCTCCCTGCCCATCTGGCGGCCGTCGCCCATCGTGGGCGCGCTGCTGGGCGACACCGTGCGCTACACGACCGCCTCGGTCATCACCATCACGCTGGGACTCCTGCTGGGGTTCCGGCCCGACGGCGGTTTCCTGGGCGTCCTGCTCGGCGTGCTGCTCCTTCTGGTGTTCGCCTTCGCGCTGAGCTGGACATTCATCATCCTCGGGCTGCTGGTGCGCTCGCCCAACGCCGTGATGGGGGTGTCGATGCTGGTGCTCATGCCACTCACGTTCGCCTCGAACGTCTTCGTGGACCCGGCCACCATGCCATCGGGCCTGCGCGCGTTCGTGGAGATCAACCCGGTGAGCCACCTCGTCACCGCCGTGCGCGGCCTGATGGCGGGCAGCCCGGACACCGGTGAGATCGTCTGGGTCCTGATCGCGTCCGTCATCCTGACGGCGGTGCTGGGCCCTATCGCCATGCGGATCTACCGCACCAGGACCTAGGACCTCCGGTCGGCGTAGCATCGGTCCTACCCATGGAAGGACCGATCATGGCCACCAACATGGAATCCCGGGAGTCCTCTGCCCTCATCGTGGGCGCCGGCGCGTTCGTCCTGGGAGCTGTCGTGGGGCTCTTCGTGTTCTGGGGTCGCGATGCGCCGATCTCCGGCCGGGGCTCCGTGGGCGATTTCGTGGCAATAGGCGGAGGGCTCATCGCGATTGCCGCGTTCCTGCTCGGAGGTGCACTGAGGCGTGCCCAGGCCAGGGATGTGCCGGCCGGAGGCGGAACGCGACCGCACCTGCACTGGTTCGATATCGCGGCCGTGTCCTTGGCGCACGGGGTCATCGCGTTGCTCGGGTGGGCCGGGCTCGCATCCGTCCTGAGCAAGAGCTTCATCGGGGCGAGCCTGTACTCGCTCTCCGCCGGAATCCTCGCCGGTGTCGCCCTGGCCGTCACCGCGTACATGGTCTACCTCTCGGCGGTGAACCTCTCCCCCATGATGCTGTCGCTCGTCCTGGCGCTGTTCCTGGCCGTCGGGGCCCTCGCCAGCATGCTCAGCGCCACCGATCCGCTCTGGTGGCAGAAGAACCTCAGCACTCTCGGGATCAGCGACGACATCTCCGCGCTGGCATTCAACCTGACGCTCATCATCGCCGGCGTCATGGTGACGACGATCGCCCGTTACGCCACAGCGTTCCTCCCGCACGCGACCGGCGCGGAGCGGCGGGGACGTAATCTCGTCCGCCTCGCACTCGTGCTCATCGGCGTGTTCCTCGCCTGCGTGGGGATCCTTCCCGTCGACGAGTTCTTCGCGGCACACACCGCTGCGGCCTGCGGAATGGCGATCGTGTACATCGCGATGGTCGTCAGCCTTCGATGGCTGCTTCCATCGATGCCCCGGGTTTTCATCCTGCTCGGCTACGTCTACGTCGGCGTCATCGTGGCCCTGGCGATCTTCTTCTTCACCGGGTACTACAACCTCACCGCGGTCGAGCTGGTCGCTGCTGTGCTCATCTTCAGCTGGGTCATCCTGTTCCTCCGCAACACCGGCGCGTCCGCGTCGGACGCGCCGGCGGGGCAGCGGGCGAGCTCGAGCTCGACCTAGCGCCGCCGTCGACGCCGGGCCGACGCCGCGTCGAGGCGATCGTTGAGCGTGATGGCGGCGTCGATCAGCGCCAGGTGCGTGAACGCCTGCGGGAAGTTGCCGATCTGCTCGCCGGTCAGCGCGATCTCCTCCGAGAACAGGCCGAGGTGGTTGGCGTAGGTCAGCATCTTCTCGAACGTCACGCGAGCCTCGTCGAGCCGATCGGCGCGCGCGAGCGCATCGACGTACAGGAAGGTGCAGAGCGAGAAGGTCCCCTCAGAACCCCGAAGTCCGTCGGGCGATGCGCTCGGGTCGTACCGGTAGACGAGGCTGTCGGACACGAGCTCTTCCATTGCCGTCAGGGTGTCCGTCCACATCGGGTCGTGCGGCGACACGAAACCCACCTGCGCCATCTTCAGCAGTGAGGCGTCGAGCACGGGCTCTCCGTACTGCTGGACGAACGCTCGGCGCTCGGCGCTCCACCCTTTGGCCATGATCTGGTCGTAGATCGCATCGCGCTCCGCGATCCAGCGGTCCAGGGGGGCCGGCCGCCCGCGCACTGTAGCGAGCCGGATGGCGCGGTCGAACGCGACCCAGCACATCAGGCGCCCGTACGTGAAGTTCTTGCGTCCCCCTCGGGTCTCCCAGATTCCCTCCTCCGGCTGGTCCCAGTTGTCGGCCAGCCAGTCGAGCAGTCTGCAGATGGCCAGCCAGCCGGGCTGTCCGACCTCGACGCCGGCGCGGTCGGCGTTCCAGATCGCCTCCATCGCCTCCCCGTAGATGTCGAGCTGCAGCTGTCCGGCGGCCCCGTTGCCGATCCGCACCGGGTAGGAGCCGCGATACCCTTCCCAGTCCTCGAGGGTCTCCTCCGACAGGTGCGGGTCCCCGTCGACCCGGTACATGATGTTCAACGGGCCGGTGTCGCTGCCCGTCGGTTCGGCCACGCGGGCGCGGAGCCATTGCCCGAACGCCGCTGCCTCGTCGTAGAAACCCATGCGCACCAGCGTGTTGACCGAGAACGAGGCATCGCGCACCCACGTGAAGCGGTAGTCCCAGTTGCGCTCGCCTCCGATCTGTTCAGGAAGGCCCGCCGTCGGTGCCGCGACGAGGCCGCCCGACGGTGCGTAGGTCAACAGCTTGAGCGTGATCGCCGACCGCTGGAGCTCCTCACGCCATCGGCCGGTGTACGTGGACTGCCCGACCCAGTCCTGCCAGAACTCCACGGTGCCGTCGAAGAGGCGCTGGGCCTCGGCGACGGGCATGGCCTTCGGAGGCGTGTCGCCGCCCGTCTGGAGGACGACGCCGCGCATCTGGCCCTCCACGAGGCGCAGCGAGAGGCGCAGGTCGCCCTCGTCCGTCGGCTTGAGCCGCGCTAGCCGGTCGTCGTCGGGGTTTCGGATGACACTGAGCGTCAGGGTGGTGTCGCCCGCTGTATAGGTTGCACCGTCGTCGGTGGTCGTCAACCGATGTGCCTGCCGACCGTACTCGAAGCGCGGAGCGATCTCGATGTCGAACTGGATCGTCCCGCGCACGCAGCGCACCACCCGCAGGAGTCGGTGGTGCTCGCTCGGCGTGTCGGAGGTCGCCGGCATGAAGTCGATCACCTCGCCCACACCTTGTTCCGTCAGGAAGCGGGTGATGAGGATCGCGGTGTCGGGAAAGTAGAGCTGTTTCGTCTCGAAAGTGTCGTCGTGGGGATGCGCGCTGAAGTGTCCGCCGCGCTCGCGATCCAGCAGCGAGCCGAAAATACTCGGCGAGTCGAAGCGAGGGCTGCAGAACCAGTCGATCGTGCCGTCCGTCGCGACCAGCGCCGACGTCTGCAGGTCACCGATCAAGCCGTGGTCGGCGATCGCGGGTTGGCTGTTCATCATGGTGGTCCTCGATTCCCACACTCCGGTCCGCGGAGTGTGACGCTCATGGCTGCTTCGCGGATGCCTCAGTCCGCGCTGAGATCGTTGTGCGCCCCGGCAGGAAGCTGGCGACGATCATTCCTGCGATCGCGACCGCGATCAGGGGCACCATCGCCAGCACGTACCCGTCGGCCGGTCCGGTCACGGACAGCACGAGGAGCGTTCCGACGATCGCGGTGCCAAAGCTCGAGCCGAGGTTGGAGACGCTGCGCGAGAGCCCGGAGATCTCCCCCTGAAGCTCTTCCGGGAAGGCCGACTGCACCACGTTGACGCTCGGGGTGAGCATCAAGCCGATTCCCAGACCGATCGCCAGCAGGCCGGGTGCGAACGCCCAAGCGCCCGGGACGGCCGCCACGATGAGCAGCAGGAGCAGGCCGACGCCGGTGATCAGGAAACCGGCCACGATAAGCGAGCGCTGTGTGAACCGGCGCACGAGCGAGCTGGC
Source organism: Promicromonospora soli (assembly GCF_014653785.1). Classification (GTDB taxonomy): domain Bacteria; phylum Actinomycetota; class Actinomycetes; order Actinomycetales; family Cellulomonadaceae; genus Promicromonospora; species Promicromonospora soli. The sequence continues at coordinate 41,569 of NZ_BNAS01000001.1, forward strand.
GGCCAAGGACGACAGCAGGATGCCGAGCGTGGCGGCGCTGAAGATGACCCCGGTCTCGATCGCATCGTATTCGCGGACCACCTGCAGATGGCTCGCCACGAGCATGGATATCCCCATCAGCAGCAGCCACTGGAGGTTCTGCGTCACCAGGCCCAGGTTGGAGAGCCGATTGCGGAACAACCCCGTCGAGAGCAACGGCTCTCGCCCGCGACGCTCCAGGCGACGCACCCAGCCGAAGAACATCGCGATCACGCCGGCGCCCGCCGCCATCAGCCCTACCGACAGGAACAGGTCGTTGTCAGCAGCGAGGATGCCGACCACGAACACGATCAGCCCGAGGGCGGACAACACGGCACCGACGATGTCGAAGGGCCGGTCCGGTTCGCGCGCGAGCGGATCCTTCAGGCGCATCGCGAAGATCAGGATGATGACGATGATGAGCACCTGGAATCCGAACGCGGCCCGCCAGCCGACGGTCGAGGTGATCCATCCGCCGATCAGGGGGCCTGTCGCGGCGCCGATCCCTCCGGCGGCGCTGACGATCCCGAACGCGCGAACCCGCTCGGCGAGACCGGTCCAGTACATGGTGACCAGAATGTAGACCGGAGGGATGAGCAGGGCGGTTCCCGCCCCTTCCAGCACCGAGTTGCCCAGGATGAGCACGCCGATATTCGGTGACAACGCACTGATGACCGCCCCGGCCCCGTAGACCGAGAGCCCGAGGACGAAGCACGTCTTCCTCCCGAGCTGAACGGTCAGCTTGCCGAAGGGGATCATCAGCGCTGCCATCACCAGCAGGAACAGCGTGATCGAGATCTGGATGCCCTGAACTGTCGTACCGAGGTCCCTGCTCATGTCGGTGAGCATCACGTTCATGTTCGAACCGGCGAAGGAACAGATGAACTGCGCGAGCGCGAGGGGCAGCAAGGCCCACTTCGCGGGGGCTGCGCTCCGCACCTCAGCCGGGGATGCCATCGGGCTCTACCGAGCTACGACGTTGTGCATCGGGGACCGCCTTTGTCGCCGTCCAGCACGCCGTGCGGATCGCGATGGCGATGTGCGGTCGAGGGTCGGCCCAATCGCCACCGCGCATTGGAGGAGCCTTTCGGGCCCCGCCGCCGACGCGTGACGTTCGTGTGGTTCAGCCAGCCTAGGTGGACCCTCTTACCGGCGCCACACAGGGTCCTTCGCGTGCTCCTGCTCGTGAGCAAGGTCTGGGCGATCGACGTGGCGGGCACGCCGAACCTGAGGTGGGATCAGTTAGACCAACGAAATCATGACAAATCCGCTTTGATAGGTGGGTCCCCGCCGTCGACCTCAAGGAGATCCCGCGATGACCCAGGCAGCCCAGGTCGGCACGGTCTACCAGACCAGCCAGGAGCTCCTCGACGCCGACCTGCCCCACCTCAGCGTCGCACTCGACGCCAGCGGATACGCGGTTCAGCGGGACGTGGACGGCAACTGGTACAGCGTGTCCTCCGTCGGCCCGTCTGACCTCGCAGAGATCTACACCCTCATCCATCTGCCCGCCGAGCCGCTGCCGGCCACCTACGGGTCGGTCGTCATCGCCGACAACGGCACGCCCTTCATGCGGCGCTGGGACGCGGCGACCGATGAACGCTTCGGTCCCGAACACTGGATAGGGCCCGATGGGGTCACCGTGACCGGTGACCACCTGCGGCGCCTCGGTATCGCGCGCGCGTGGGACGCGGGAAAGTCCAACGGCGCACGGGGCGTCGACGGCTCCCGCGGTCGAGCCCGGGCAGCCCAGCAGCACGCCTCAGGCCACTGACCGGGCGCTCGGTGCTCACGCGGCGAGGCTACGGTCCGCCCGCTCTGCGGCGGTCAGGAACTTCAGGAGGGCGCGCTCGTCGGCATCCATCCAGCGGGACGCGCGGGCGGCGTTGGCGCGCGACCGCTCGATCAGGCGGTCGAGCTCGTCGCGGTCGTCGGCGAGGATCGCGGGGTGGATGTAGCTCTTGCGGCACACCGCCGGGGTGTTGTGGAGCTGGGCGGCGGCGATCCGGACGGCCTCGGCGCGCTGCGCGTCGTGCTCACGCCCGTTTGCCGGGTCGAGGCGGCGCAGATGGCCGAAGGCGACGGTGCTGGCTCCCCACGTCCGGAACGTCTTGGACGTGTAGTCCGCCCCGGTCACCAACCCGATGTAGGCGTTGACGTCGCGCGAGCCGATGCTCCGGACCTCGTCGCCGTCCACGTACTGCAGCAGCTGCTGACCGGGCAGCTCCCGGCAGCGGCGGACGATGTTCGCGACCCGTCGGTCGTGGACCACGAGATCGTGGGGCTTGCCGGACTTGCCAGGGAAGCGGAACTGCAGCTCGGCGCCCTCGATCGTGGCGTGCCGATCTCGCAGCGTCGTCAGCCCGAACGACTCGCCGGAATGCACGTACTCGTCGTTGCCGACGCGGATCAGCGTCGCGTCGAGCAGCCAGACGACGGTGGCGACCACGCGATCCAGGCTGAGCCGCGGTGAGCGCATGTCGGCGTCGACGCGCTTGCGCAGCGCCGCCAGCGCCTCCCCGAACTCCACCAGCTCCTGGAACTTGGCGGCGTCGCGAAACTCGCGCCACTTGCGGTGGTACAGGTACTGCTTGCGCTTCTTGGCGTCGCGCCCCGTGGCCTGGATGTGGCCGGTGGCGTCCACGCAGATCCACACGTCGGTCCACGCGGGCGGGATGGCGAGCGAGCGGATCCGCGCGAGCGTCTCCGGGTCGGTGATCCTGGCGCCGCGGTGGTCCACGTACGTGAAGCCCCTGCCGCGCCGGCGGCGGTGGATGCCGCGGTCGGCGTCGCAGCTGTGGGTGAGCAGGTCCCCGACGCCGCTCATCGCCGCTCCTTTCCGCGCCCTCGTCCCCGTGTCCGCAGTTCTCCCCTCCAGCCACTATGGCCCCGCTCCCACTGGCTGGCATGTCAGGCTGGTGAGATGCCGAACCGTCTGGTGACCGCGACCAGTCCCTACCTTCTCCAGCACGCCGCCAACCCCGTCGACTGGTGGGAATGGGGCGACGCGGCGTTCGCCGAGGCCCGGCGGCGCGACGTGCCGGTCCTGCTGTCCGTCGGGTACGCGGCGTGCCACTGGTGCCACGTCATGGCGCACGAGTCGTTCGAGGACGCCGGCGTCGCCGCGGCAGTCAACGCCGGCTTCGTCGCGGTGAAGGTCGACCGTGAGGAGCGTCCCGACGTCGACGCCGTCTACATGACCGCGACGACCGAGCTCACGGGGCAGGGCGGCTGGCCCATGACCTGCTTCCTCACCCCGGACGGCGAGCCGTTCTACTGCGGCACGTACTACCCCCGCGAGACCTTCCTCGCGCTGCTCGACGCGATCACGGAGGCCTGGACCCAGCGTCGCGATGCCGTCGTGCAGCAGGGTGCCGCGATCACCGACGCGGTCGCGCGCCGGTCTTCGCCGCTGACCCCCGAGGTGCTCGACGGCACCGCGCTCGATCGTGCCACGCGGCTCATGGCGCGCTACGCCGACCCGGCACGGGGTGGGTTCGGCGGCGCGCCCAAGTTCCCTCCGTCGATGACGCTCGAGCACCTCCTGCGCCACCACGCCCGCACGGGCGACGCCGAGGCGCTGCACCTCGTCGAGCGCGCGTGCGACGCCATGGCCCGCGGCGGCATCTACGACCAGCTCGCTGGCGGGTTCGCCCGCTACGCGGTGGACGCCGCCTGGGTCGTGCCGCACTTCGAGAAGATGCTGTACGACAATGCCCAGCTCCTGCGCGTCTACCTGCACCTGTACCGAGCCACCGGCTCGGCGCTCGCCGCACGCGTCGCCCGGGAGACCGCCGGCTTCCTCCTGGCGGACCTGCGCACGCCCGAGGGTGGGTTCGCCTCCGCGCTCGACGCCGACACCGACGGCGTCGAGGGCCTCACCTACGTCTGGACTCCCGAGCAGCTCGCGGAGGTCCTCGGGCCCGACGACGGCGCTCGCGCCGCGGAGGTCCTGGCCGTCACGCCCGAGGGCACGTTCGAGGAGGGCACCTCGACCCTCCAGCTGCCCGAGGATCCCGACCCGGACTGGTGGACGGGCGTGCGGGCACGGCTCGCCCACGCCCGGACGGCGCGGCTACAGCCCGCGCGCGACGACAAGGTCGTCACCGCGTGGAACGGCCTGGCGATCGCCGCCCTCGCCGAGGCGGGCGCCCTGCTCGGCGTCCCCGGCTACGTCTCCGCCGCGCGAGAGTGCGCCGAGCTGGTCCTGCGCCTCCACGTCGTCGACGGGCGGCTGCGGCGGGCGTCGCGCGAGGGCGTCGTCGGGGCCGCGCCCGGCGTCGCGGCCGACCACGGCGATCTCGCCGAAGGCCTCCTCGCGCTGCACCAGGCGACGGGCGAGGCGCGGTGGCTCGAGGCCGCCGGCGACCTGCTCGACGTCGCGCTGGCTCGGTTCGGCGACGGTGCCGGGGGCTTCTTCGACGTGGCCGATGACGCCGAGCGCCTCGTGAGCCGGCCGAAGGATCCATCCGACGGGGCCGAGCCCGCGGGGCAGTCCTCGCTCGCCGGCGCACTGTGCACCTACGCCGCGCTGACCGGTTCGCCCCGGCACCGCGCTGCCGCCGAGGCGGCGGTCGCCGCGGCCGGCGGGCTGGCCCGGCAGGCGCCGCGGTTCGCGGGATGGGCGCTCGCCGTCGCGGAGGCGCTCGCGGCCGGCCCGCTGCAGGTCGCCGTCGTCGGGCACGACGACGAGGCGCGCGCCGCGCTCGCGGACGTGGCGCGGGGCGCGATGTCGCCGGGGCTGGTGGTCGCCGTCGGCGAGCCGGACGCACCGGGCGTGCCCCTGCTCGCCGACCGTCCGCTCGTCGACGGGCGGGCGGCGGCGTACGTGTGCCGGGGATTCGTGTGCGACCGGCCGGTGACGACGACCGAGGACCTCACGGCGGCGCTCGGGGCCTAGGAGGACTCGGGTCAACGGGCCAGCCGCTCGACCACCGCGCCGTAGAGCCATGGCGCCCGCGACGCCGCGGGCACGATGGCACCGCGGGCTGGACTCGAGGCCCAGGCGAGCAGCCCCGTGGTGAGCGTGCGGTAGTCGCGGGTCACCGTGCGCCACGCATGTTCGTACGCGGCGGCGTCGCCCAGGTGGCGGACGGCCGCCTCCGCCTGAGCGAGGCCCACACGGACCCCCTCGCCGGTCAGGGCGTCGACGTAGCCCGACGCATCGCCCACGAGTCGCACCCGTCCCGCGGAGCGCCGCCGCGACCGACGGCGCAGCGGACCCGCGCCGAGAAGCGACCCTGCGGCCGTGGCGGCGGCAAGCCGGGCGCCGAGCTCCGGGAACTGCGAGCGCAGCAGCGCGTCGAACCCCACCCCGGCCACGGCACGAGACCCGAGCAGCGCGACGCCGACAAGGTCGGCGGCGACCGGCGTCACGTAGGCCTCGGCGTGCTGCGACCAGTGCACCTCGACCAGGTCGGTCCACGGCGCTACGTGGAAGTGCCGGCGCAGGCCGTACCGGTTGCGCTCCGGTCGGCCGCCGCGCTGGTCGGGGGCCGCGTCGAGCCCCGCCAGCCGACGAACCGTGGAGTGCAGGCCGTCGCACCCCAGCACCCATCCGGCGCGCAGCGTGACAGCGGCTCTCCCCTCGCCGCCGTCGGCACGTGAGGGGGGCACCACCTCGACCTCGACGCCCGTGGCGTCCTGCCGCAGGCCCGTGACCCTGCCGTGCAGGAGTGGCGCGCCGACGTCGGCGGCACGCTTCCGCAGCGCCTCGTGCAGCGCGGTGCGCCGGACGCCTCTGCCAGGCCCGGCAGCGAACTGGTGGTCGGCGTGCCGGCCGGGTGCCCTGTAGCTGATCCCGGTGAGCGGGTGGCCCGGCGGGTCGGCGCCGAGCGCCTGCACGGCCCGCAGCGCGCCGGGGAACAGGCCTTCGCCGCAGGCCTTGTCGAGCGTGCCTGTCCTCCTGTCCACGACCAGCACCTCGAGCCCGGCGGCCCGCGCGTGCATCGCCGCCGCCAGCCCGACCGGCCCGGCCCCCACCACCACGACGTCCGCGTCCCCGGCGCCGTGGCTCCTGCTGCTCACCGCGCCCCGTGCGCGGCCAGCCCGAGCGCCCGGTTCTCGGCCGGGATGCGGAAGCGGGCCAGCAGCAGCAGGTTGAGCACGGTGAACGCGAGGGCCGTGACCCAGGAGGTGTGCACCATCGGCAGGGCGACACCCTCGACCACCACCGCGACGTAGTTGGGGTGGCGGATCCACCGGTACGGGCCGGCCGAGACGAGCGGCAGGCCCGGCACCACGATGATGCGGGTGTTCCAGCGGTGCCCCAGCGTGGTCACGCACCACCACCGCAGCGCCTGGCTCGCCAGCACGAGGACGAACATCGGCCAGCCGAGCCACGGCAGGAACGGCCGGTCGGCGAGCACGGCCTCGGCGACGCACGCCACCAGCAGCCCGCTGTGCAGAGCCACCATCGCCGGGAAGTGCCCCCGCCCCGACTCGACACCGCCGCGGGCGAACGACCACCGGGCGTTGCGGGTCGACACGACGAGCTCGGCAAGGCGCTCGACCGCGGTAGCGGCCACGAGCGCGACATAGAACCCGAGCATCTCAGCGCCCCTCGAGGTGCAGCAGCACGAGCTCGCACGACACGCCCGGGCCGAAGGCCATGAGCACGGCGGGCGAACCCGCCGGGGCGTCGGAGCGCGCGAGCGTCCTGGCCAGGACGTCGAGCACGGAGGCCGACGACAGGTTGCCCGCACCGGCAAGGCTCGCCCGGCTCTCCCGGACGTCGACCTCGGACAGCCCGAGCGCGTCCCGCACGGCGTCGATCACGCGGGGTCCGCCCGCGTGCACCACCCAGGTGGGCACCTCGTCGGGCGTGAGGCCGTGCTCGGCGAGCAGGCACTTCACGTCCGCGAGCAGGTGAGCACGCAGCAGGTCCGGCAGACCGGCGGAGAGCACTATCGCGAAACCGGTGTCGCGCACGTCCCAGCCGAGCGCGGCAGTAGTGCCGGGGTACAGCCGCGAGCGGGTGTCGATCACTCGGGCCGTGCGCCGCCTGCCGCCCGCCGCCGGCTGCGCCGCGGCACTGGTCGACGGCGGCTGCGCCAGAGGGTGCAGCGCGCCCACGACGACGACGGCCGCGGCGCCGTCGCCGAACAGGCCGGAGGCCACCATGTTGGCCACGGAGTCGTCGCCATGCTGGATGGTCAGGGAGCAGAGCTCGACGGACACCAGGAGGGACACGTCGTACGGCCGGCCCAGCAGATGGTCGTGCACGCGGGCCAGCCCGGCGGCGCCGCCCGCACAGCCGAGGCCGAACGACGGCGTGCGTCGCACGTCGCTGCGCAGGCCGAGCCGCTCGGAGAGCAGCACGTCCAGCGACGGCGCCGACACCCCCGTGACCGAGGTGGCGAACACGTGGTCGACATCCTCCGGCTCGAGCCCGGCGGCGGCCAGCGCCCGCCGGCACGCCTCCTCGGCCAGCGAAGCGCCCTCGCGGACGAAGACCGCGTTGGCGGCAGCCAGGGAACGCAGGCCCGCGTACTCCTCGAGCGGCAGCACCAGGTGGCGTTGGCTCACGCCGGCGCTCCCGTGCAGGCGGTGCAGCAGCGCGGTCCGTTCCGGATCCGGCGCCACCAGCGGCCCCACTACCTCGGTGATCGCCTCTTGGGCGTACACGTGCCCTGGCAGGACCGGCTCGACCGCGACGACACTCGACATCTCAGCATCGTGACGCAGGACCCGTCAGCCCGCGCGGCGAGAACGCACGGCGACTAGCGTGCGGCCCATGACGTCCGGCACCGAAGCCCGCCGCCTGGCCCGCGGTCTCGTGACCGCGAGCCACGCCGCTCCGGCTGCCGTCGTGACCGGCCTGGCCGCCGCGCTCGCCGCTGCCCTCGGTTCCGGATGGGGCACCGTCGCTCTGATCACGGTGGCGGTCGGAACCGGCCAGCTCTCCGTCGGGTGGTCCAACGACTGGATCGACGCCCCGCGCGACGTCGCCGTCGGCCGCACCGAGAAGCCGGTGGTAGCAGGGCTTCTCACCGCCCGCACCCTGCGCGACGCGGCGCTCGCGGCGCTGGCCGTGTGCGTCGTCGCGTCGCTCGCGCTCGGCCTGGCGCCGGGGGCTGCCCATCTCGTGGCGGTGGCCGGGGCGTGGGCCTACAACGCCCGGCTCAAGACGACCGCCTGGTCCTGGTTGCCCTACGCGCTGTCGTTCGGCCTGCTGGCAGTCTGCGTCGTGCTGGCCGCGCCCGGCCCACGCGTCCCCGCCGGCTGGGCGGTCGCAGCGGCGGCACTGCTGGGCGTGGGAGCGCATGTGGCGAACACCCTCCCCGACCTGGAGGACGATGCCGCGACGGGCGTGCGGGGGCTGCCCCACCGACTCGGTCGCCGGGGGTCCGGCATCCTCGCCCCGTGCCTCCTGGTGGTCGCCGTCGCCGTGGTGCTTGCCGGCCCGGCCGGTGCCCCGAGGCCCGCGTCGTGGATCGGCGGCGCGGTCGCCGTCTGTCTCGCCCTTGCCGCAGGCGCCGTGACGGTCGCCCGGCCGCGCAGCCGCGCGCCGTTCGGCCTCAGCATGGGGGTCGCCGTGGTGTGCGTGGCGCTGCTGGCCCTGGCCACGGCCGACATCGCGGTCGCCCCGTGACCCGATCGCCGGCGGCAGGCCCGTGCGAGCGATCGCCGGACACGATCGCCCGGCTCACGGCCGGATGTTCAGCACACCCGTGCCGGCGCCGGACAGGACGGCGGCCCGCGCCTTCCCGGGTGAAAGTGCCGCGTAGTCGTACGGGACGGTGAAGTCCGTGGTCGAGCTCAGGTGCTCGTAAGCCGTCTCCTCGAACGCGTTGTCCCGCAGGTTCCAGTAGCCGGTGGTGTCGGTGCCGTACCACCACCCGACCGGGCCCTGGACCTGGTTGGCGTGCGAGTCCTCCTCGCCGCTGCCCGCCCGGTAGAAGTAGTTCCCCTCCACCAGGATCTGGGCGCCTCCGCGGGCGTTGATCGCCGAGCTGCCGATGGAGTCGAAGTAGTTGTTCAGCACATGCACGTGCGCGTACCGGACCAGCGGCACGCGTGAGTTGACGCGCTGGAAGTGGTTGAAGGCGTAGGTGATGTTGTCGGGCGCCAGCGACGGGTCGTCCTCGTGCCCCACAAGGGAGGTCTTCCAGTGGTCGTGGATGTAGTTCCACGAGATGGTCACGTACTCGGAGTTCCGCTTCACGTCGACGAGGCCGTCGTAGTAGTCCTCGTCGACCGAAAGGTCGCTGAAGAGCTCGTTGTGGTCGACCCAGACGTTGGTCGAGTGGTCGGTGATGCTGACCGCGTCCTTCTCGCCGGTGTCGACGTGGTGGATCGTCAGGTTCCGGATCACGACGTCGTGCGACCGCGTGACCGTGATGCCGACACCGTCCAGCCGGCCGCTCGTCCCGACGCCGAGGATCGAGACGTGCTGCACGTCCTTCACGTCGATAGCGCTCTCCGAGAGGTTCTCCTCGGAGATCGTGGTGTCGACATAGATGACGAGGCCCTCGTCGGCACCGCGATCCTGGTGCTCGTCGAGCAGCGTGTAGAGCGCGTCGCCGGCGCCGCCGTAGGTGCCTGCCACCGCGGAGAGCACGTACTCGTGCACGGTGGCCGCGCCCTGGCCGCCGCTGGTGCCGCCGTTCATCGCCGCGTAGCCCACGGGTGTGGCGGCGGCCAGGGCGGCCGCCTCGGCCTCCGCCTTCGCCTTGGCCTTTGCCTTGGCCTTCGCCTTTGCCTTTGCCTTGGCGGCGGCTGCCTCCTCCGCCGACGACGACTTCGAAGGGCTGGGGCTCGGGATGGCCGCGATGGCGGTGGGGCTCGCCCCGGACGTCACCGGACCGTCCGACCGGCCGGGCCCGTCGCCACCGGCGATCGTCGGCGCGAGAGCGGCGGCGGCACCCAGGACGACCGCGATACCGGCGATGACAAGGAGGAGCCAGCGAGGACGCAGACGGTCCACGAGTGATGCCATGGGGGTCTTCCCTGTCGTGAGTGATGGAGGGAAGGCCGCAGGGGCGCGCCGCCCTCGGCTTGAGGCCTGACCTTGCCGGTGTTCGTGCAGGTCGTCAAGCCTTCAACCGTCCGATCTGGGCTTTGCGGTGCCCCTCCGCCGAGGAACGACCTTCCCCTCCCCCTGTGTGAGCGCTAACATGAGCGACGCTTGGCGCGACTCGGGCGCTGACGCCCGCCCGTCGCGGTCCTCGAAGGAGAGAACCAGGCGGCCCCGGCCTCGGTCCCGATCGAGCCACATGACACGAAGGAGTGTGCACGTGAACCCCACCCGCCCCCTGCGGCGCACAATGACGACCACCGTCGCGATGCTCGTCGCCCTGGCCCTGCTGACCGCGACCTGGGTGGTCGCGACCGCCCAGCGCGCGGCCGCCCTCGACCCGTTCACCGGCTACCTGATGGCCCACTTCACCGGCGAGTCCACCAACGGCGAGCAGATCTACCTTGCCCACAGCACCGACGGGCTGAACTGGTCCGACCTGAACAACGGCGCCCCGGTGGTGGTGTCCACTGTCGGCACCCGCGGAGTCCGTGACCCCGCGATCGTCCGCTCCCCGCAGGGCGACAAGTACTGGATCATCGCGACCGACCTGCGCATCGCGAGCGGCACGTCATGGTCCGACGCCGTCAGCCGCGGCAGCAAGTCGCTCGTCGTCTGGGAGTCCACCAACCTCGTGGACTGGTCCGAGCCCCGCCTCGTCGACGTCGCCGGCGGCATCCCGGGCGCGGGCAACGCCTGGGCCCCCGAGGCGATCTACAACCCCGCCACAGGTGACTACGTCGTCTACTGGGCCACGAGCGCTCCCCTCAACGGCGTCACCAAGCACCGTATCTACTACTCGCGCACGACGGACTTCCGGACGTTCACCACCGCGCAGCTCTACATCGATCGCCCCAGCAGCACGCAGGGCATCATCGACACCCAGATCGTCGAGTCGCCGACGAGCGTCGGCGGCTTCCGCTACTACCGCGCCTCCGCCGACGGCCACATCACCATCGAGGGGAGCAACTCGATCCTCGGCACGTGGACCACGATCGGGAACCTCTCCCACATGGGCATCTCCAACGGCACGGGCGGCGGCAACGTGGTCGAGGGCCCGATGTGGATGCCGTTCAACAACGGCACCTCGTGGGGACTCTGGCTCGACCAGTACGCCACCGGCCGCGGGTACATGCCCATCCGCTCGACCAACCTCGGCAGCACCCAGAACTTCCAGACCGTGAGCTCCTACAACCTGGGCGGCACGAAGAAGCGGCACGGGTCGATCCTGCAGATCACCGCAGCCGAGCAGAGCCGGGTCCTCGCCCGCTGGGGCAGCACGGCGGCCACCCGGATCCAGTCCTACAACTTCCAGGACCGGTACGTGCGCCACGCCAACTACGACGTGCGCATCGACCCGAACGTGTCGCCCGCCCAGGACGGGCAGTGGCGGATCGTCCCGGGCCTGGCCGGCACCGGCACGGTCTCGTTCCAGTCCGTGAACCACCCCGACCACTACATGCGGCACGCGGGCTTCGACTTCGTCCTCGCACGCTACGACGGCACGTCGAGCTTCCGGGCCGACGCCAGCTTCAAGGCCGTCGCCGGTCTGGCCGAGTCCTCGTGGACGTCCTACCAGTCGTACAACTACCCCGACCGGTACATCAGGCACTGGGGCTACGAGCTCCGGCTCGACACCATCACCAATGCGACCGGTCGCGCTGACGCGACCTTCCGCGCCGTGGGCTGACCCGGCCTAGCCGCCCGACGGCGGTGGCGCGTCTCCCGCACGGGGCGCGCCACCGCCTTGAGGCGTCCGCCCGCAGCCCCGCGCTGCGGGCCGGCTTCCACGCGGTCTGGTCGAACGGTGGCACCAGCCACATCTGGGATCCCGCGGGCGTTCTCGTCTGGGATGCTGCAAGTCGCATTTGACCTGGAAAATACTTGCCGTCCGATACGACCTCTGCGATAATTTTGTCCGGTTAGCGCTGGCTGCGCTTGCTCCCGGCGTTTCGCCAGTTCGACCACGAGACAGTGCCGTCATCCCAGGTCGGAGGATTCCCATGCTCCATCTCGAACGCAGCCATGCACTTCGGACTACAGCCAGGGGGTTGGCTGTCACGGCCGGTCTTGTTGCGAGCCTCGCCTTCGCGGGTCCCGCACTGGCCGCGCCGCCACCCCAGGCGACCGGAACGCAGTCGAGCGCTCTGGTCGATCCGCCCGAGCTCTACGTGGACCCGTTCAGCACGACCCTCGCTGCGGCAGCCGGTCTCACCGGCCAGGCGAAGGCCGACGCCGAGCTGCTGGGCAGCTACCCCACGGCGACGTGGCTGACCTCGGGCACGCCCGCTCAGGTCGAAACCCGGACGGCCGACGTCGTCGGCCGTGCGAACGCCGCGGACGCTATCCCGATGCTCGTCGCGTACAACATCCCGTTCCGCGACTGCTCGCAGTACTCCGCGGGCGGCGCGACCAGCGTCGCCGCGTACAAGGCGTGGATCGACGGTGTCGTCGCCGGCATCGGCGACGACACGGCCATCGTGATCCTCGAGCCCGACGGGCTCGGAATCATCCCGTGGTACACCAGCATCGAGGGCACGCTGGAGTGGTGCCGCCCGGCCGAGGCCAATCCGGTCACGGCGGCGATCGATCGCTTCGACATGCTGAACTACGCGGTCGACGAGCTCGGCGCGCTGCCTGGCACCACCGTCTATCTCGACGGCGGTCACAGTGCCTGGCTCACCGTCGGCGACAACGCCTCGCGCCTGATCCGCGCCGGCGTGCAGGACGCGGACGGCTTCTTCGTGAACACGTCGAACTTCCAGTACACGGCGAACGTCACGGCCTACGGCAGCTGGGTCTCGTCCTGCATCGCCTACGTCACGCAGGTGGTCCCCCTGAACTACTCGGGCTGCCCCAACCAGTACTGGAACGGCGGCCCGGCCACCGGCTGGTCCGGTGTGGCGATGAACAACTACGGCGTGTGGTCGGCGGGCAACCCGGATCCGGCCCTGAACACGTCGGGCATCGACTCCCGCTACGACCTGATCCTCGGGTCGGTGGAGCCGTCGACGCACTACGTGATCGACACGTCGCGCAACGGACGCGGTGCCTGGGACTCCCCGAACGGCGTCTACAGCGACCCTGAGGAATGGTGCAACCCGCCGGGACGCGGCCTCGGGCCTCGCCCCACGCTCGACACCGGCAACGAGCTGGTCGACGCCCACCTGTGGATCAAGGTCCCGGGTGAGTCCGACGGCAAGTGCTATCGCGGTACGAGCGGCCCGCTCGACCCCGCGCGTGGCATCGAGGATCCCGCTGCCGGCGGCTGGTTCGTGCAGCAGGCGCGCGAGCTGATCGTGCAGGCGGTGCCGACCATCCCATAGGCATCGTGTCGCACGTCGGGACCCGGTACACACCCGAGGTCCCGACGTGCGACAGCATGCCGCCCGGGCCTACCGGCGAATCGGGTCCGGGAGCGCGCTCCGCGACGAGATCGCGACGATCGTCAGGCACAGCGCCGCGGCGACCGCGCCGAAGCCGAACATCTCGCCGTAGGACCAGGTCTCGCGCAGCCAGGCGAGCACCATCGGGACGAAGAACCCGAGGTAGGTCAGGGAGTAGAACACGGCGGTCAGCCCGGCGAGCCGGCCGGGCCCTGCGATGCGCGCTACCTCGCTCAGCCCGGCCACGAGAGCCAGCCCGTAACCCGTCCCGAGCACCACGGCCGCCAGCACGCCCAGCGGCAGCGAGAGCGCCACCGACGCCGAGGCGGCGAGCGCCATCCCCACGGTCACGATGCCGAGCGCCACGATGGACGCGCGGGCCGACGACGGCGTGTCGATCCGCCGCGCCACCACCTGGATGCCGATGCCGCAACCGAGGGCGAGCACGGCCATGATCCCGGCGAAGGCGACAGGGATGCCGCCGGCATGATCGGTGAGCAGACTGGGCAGGACCGCGAAGGCGCTGCCGGCGCAGCCGAACACCCAGGGCGCGAGCGGCACCACGACGCGCAGGAACCGAGGGTGCCGGACGGCGGTGATGCGCAGGTCGTCGAGCAGGGGCGCCCGCTCGCCGGCCGGCAGGGCCGGACGGGTCTCCGGGACACGCAGCAGCCACGCACCGGCGAGCAGCGCGCCGGCCGCGTGCAGCACGTACGAGAGGAGCGTGGGCCAGGGGGCGAACTGCGCGAGCATGGCGGCCACGCCCGCGCCCGAGAGGAATCCGGCGGTGAGGGCCAGCGATCCGCGGCGCGGCCCGGCGCCCCGGTCTCCGGTCGCGGCGCTGAGCTCCGTGAGCCAGGTGGACCCGACTGCCATGGCGAGGCCGAGCGCGACGCCGCACAGCAGCCGCCCGATCGCGAGCACCACCGGGCTGGCCGGATCCAGGGCGAGCACGAGCGAACCGAGCGCCGAGACCGGCGCCGCGGGCAGCAGGAGCGGACGGCGGCCGAACCGGTCGGACAGCGGCCCACCCAGCAGCAGCGCGGGCACGAGTCCGAACACGTACACGGCCAGCAGGGCGTCCACGGTGACGGGCCCCATGTTCCCCTGCTCGCGGTACATCACGAGCAGCGGGGTGAACTCGTTACCGCCCCACGCCACGGCCACCAGGACGGCGGCGACCGCCCACCAGGTTCGCCGTCCCATGGGCTACTTGGTGTCGGACGGCCCGGTCGGCTCGGCGCCCTCGCCCTTGGCGTCTCCGGCGCTCTCGGTCTCGGCTGCACTCTCGGCGTCCTCTTCCGCGGGCTCCCGCCCCGGCTGGTAGACCGACAGCTCGGGCTCCGGGTGCCGCCGTCCCTGCACCACGACGATCGCGATACCCAGCAGGATCGCTACCCCCGACGTCCAGATGTTCGCCGGGACGCCCAGGGGGGCGTCGCTCGTGGGGTCGATCCGGATGGACTCGAGCCAGATGCGGCCCAGCCCGTACCAGATCAGGTAGAGGCCGAACATGCGGCCCCAGCGCAGGCCTGGCCCCGGGTTCTCCAGGGCGGCGTTCCGGCGTTCGACCCGCCGTTCGATGGCGAGCAGCAGCGCGACCCCGATGAGGTTCCAGATCATCTCGTACAGGAACAGCGGGTGGAACAAGGTGCCCTCGGGCGTACCGGCCGGGAACATCGGTGCGTCGGACCGGATCTCCAGGCCCCAGGGCAGCGTCGTCGGCAGCCCGAACAGCTCCTGGTTCACGTAGTTGCCGAGCCGCCCGATCGCCTGGGCGACGAGCAGGCCGGGCGCGAGCGCGTCGGCGAACGACCCGAACCGCAGGCCCGTCAGGCGGCACCCGATCCAGACGCCCACGGCGCCGCCGAGCAGCGACCCGAACAAGGCGTTGCCGCCCTCCCAGATCCGCACCCAGGCCCACGCGTCGACCTCAGGCCCGGTGAAGTCGTCGAGGTGGGTGAGCACGTGGTAGATCCGGGCGCCGACGATGCCGATCGGCACCGCCCACATCGCGATGTCGAGAGCGAGCCCGGGGGCGGCTCCGCGTGCGCGGAGGCGCCGGTCGGTGATGTACGCGGCGGCGACGATGCCCGCGAGCAGGCACAGGGCGTAGGTGTGGATGGTGAGCGGGCCCAGGCTGAACTGGGACCACACCGGGTCGGGGCTGGGGATACTGGCCGGAAGCACGACCCGAAGGTACCGCGAGACGGTGACATCGTGGGCATCGAGCCCACGCGCCGAGCCTCCGGGGGCCCTACCTCAGCGCTTGCGCTTCTCCCGCACCCGCACCGAGATCTCGATGGGCGTGCCCTCGAAGCCGAACGTCTCGCGCAGGCGACGCTCGATGAACCGGCGGTAGCCGGCCTCGATGAACCCCGTGGCGAAGATGACGAACCGCGGCGGACGGGTCGAGGCCTGCGTGGCGAACAGGATGCGCGACTGCTTGCCGCCGCGCAGGGGGTGCGGGTGAGCGGCCACGAGCTCGCCCAGGAACGCGTTCAGCTTGCCCGTAGGGACGCGACGGTCCCACGACGCAAGCGACCGCTCGATCGCCGGAACCAGACGCTCGCTGTGCCAGCCGGTGCGCGCCGACAGGTTGACCCGCGGCGCCCACGCGATCTGCACCAGCTCCTTCTCGATCTCACGCTCGAGGAAGGGACGGCGGTCCTCGTCCATGAGGTCCCACTTGTTGTACGCGATGACGAGCGCGCGGCCGGCGTCCACGACCTGCTGGATCACACGGATGTCCTGCTCGGTCAGCGGGTTCGACGCGTCCACCAGGACCACGCCGATCTCGGCCTTCTCGATGGCGGCCGCGGTGCGCAGCGAGGCGTAGAAGTCGGCGCCCTTGGTCTGGTGCACGCGGCGGCGGATGCCGGCGGTGTCCACGAACCAGTACGGGATGCCGCGCAGCTCGATGAGCTCGTCGACCGGGTCGCGGGTGGTGCCCGCCACCTCGTCGACGACCACGCGCTCCGAGCCCGCGATCTTGTTCAGCAGCGAGGACTTGCCCACGTTCGGGCGTCCGACGAGCGCCACGCGGCGCGGGCCCGAGGGCCGCAGCTTGCCGTGTGCGGACTGCGTCGGCAGCGCCTTGACCGCGGCGTCGAGCAGGTCACCCGTGCCGCGGCCGTGCAGGGCGGAGACGGGGTACGGCTCCCCCAGGCCCAGTGCCCACAGGTACGTGGCGTCCGCCTCGCCCGACGCGCCGTCCACCTTGTTGGCGCACAGCACCACCGGCTTGCCGGAGCGGCGCAGGAGCTCCACGACCCGCTCGTCGGTGGCGGTGGCGCCGACGGCGGCGTCGACCACGAAGACGACGGCGTCGGCCAGGGAGATCGCGACCTCGGCCTGCTCCGCCACCTTGGACTCGATGCCGGCGACGTCGGTCTCCCAGCCGCCCGTGTCCACGAGCATGAACCGGCGGCCGGCCCACTCGGCCGGGTAGGACACGCGGTCGCGCGTCACGCCCGGCTTGTCGGCCACTACCGCCTCGCGGCGGCCGATGATGCGGTTGACCAGGGTCGACTTCCCGACGTTCGGCCGCCCGACGATAGCCAGCACGGGCAGCGCCTGCTCGGCCTCGGCCTCCTCGTCGGTCCACTCGGACTCAAGGAGCGCCTGGTCCGACTCGTCGAGCTCGAACTCCTCGAGCCCCACCCGCAGGGCGCGCTCGCGCGCGAGGTCGTCCTCGGTCTCGGTGAGATCGAGGTCGGGTGCGACCGGGGCGGCAGCGTCCAGGGCAGCATCATCTCGGGCCGCCGCGTCCAGGGCAGCAGCCTCCGATGCAGAGGAGTCGTGGGTCATGCCTCCATTGTCGCAGGCCTGGAACCCTCAGGCCGCCTCGCCGCCGTATGACCTGCGTCGCTCCGCCCGCCTCGGGCGGACGACGGCCGCTCCGCGGCTCAGGCCGACGACGCGACCTCGCGCCCGGTCACCTGCGTGACGACCGCGAGCACGGCGTCGACCGTCTGCTCGAAGTCGAGGTCGCTCGAGTCGACCGTCACAACGCCGTCCGCGGCCACCAGGAACTGCGTCACCTTGGCGTCGTCCTGGTCACGGCGCAGCACCTGGTCCCGCGTGGCGTCCACCGCTTCTGTGTCGGCGGCGCCGTGCACCTCCAGGGACCGGCGGCGCAGGCGGGCCTCCTCGGAGGCGGTGAGCAGCACGCGGACATCGGCGTCGGGCGCCACGACCGTGGTGATGTCGCGGCCCTCGGCCACGATCCCCCGGCCGCCCGAGTACCCGGCCTGGACCGCGCTGCACTCCTGGTCGATGATCTCGCGCTGCAGCCGCTTGAGCTCCGCCCGCACGTCGAGGTTGGACGCCACCTTCGACACGTTCGTCGTGACCTCGGTGGTGCGGATCGTCACAGCGACGTCCCGCCCGTCCAGCTCGACGCCCGGCGCGGCCGGGTCCAGCCCCAGGACCAGCGGCATCGCGCGGACCGCCGTGGCAACCGACGCGGCGTCGTCCAGGTCCGCCGTCTCCATGCTCCACACGGTGGCCGCCCGGTACATGGCGCCCGTGTCGAGGTAGGCGAGGCCGAGCCGCGCCGCGACCGCCTTCGAGACGCTCGACTTGCCGGAGCCCGACGGCCCGTCGATGGCGATCACTACGGGGCTGGTCACAGTGCTGTTCTCCTCAGAGTTCGGGGTGGTCGGACATCACGGGTGCTACAGGTCGACGGCGCCCATCAGGGTGCCGAGCTCGGTCCGGCCGAGCACACGCGTGCGGCCCGGCTTCAGGTCGCCCAGCGGGATCGGCCCGATCCGGGTGCGCACCAGGCGCGTCACAGGGTGCCCGACGGCGTCGAACATCCGGCGCACGATCCTATTGCGTCCCTCGTGCAGCACTACCTCCAGCATCGCGAACCCGTCGATCTGCTGGAGCACGTGCACGGCGTCCATCTTCGCGATGCCGTCGTCGAGCTCCACACCCTTCAGGAGCTCGCGGCCGGTCCGCGGGTAGACCTCGCCCTCGACGGTCACCAGGTACGTCTTGGCGATCTCGTACTTGGGGTGCGACAGGCGGTTGGCGAGCTCGCCGTCGTTCGTCAGGAGCAGCAGGCCCTCGCTGTCGGCGTCGAGCCGGCCCACGTGGAAGAGGCGCTCCTCACGGTTCTTGATGAGGTCCGCGACGGTCGGGCGGCCCTTGGGGTCGTCCATCGTCGACACCACGCCCAGCGGCTTGTTCAGCGCGATGGTCACCTTGGCCTGGTCCAGCTGGATCCGCAGCCCGTCCACGTGCACGACGGCGGTCGCCGGGTCGATCCGCACACCCAGCTCCGTGACGAGCTGGCCGTCCACCTCGACGTGCCCGTTCGCGATCAGCTCCTCCGACGCGCGGCGCGAGCCGAGCCCTGCCTGCGCGAGCACCTTCTGCAGCCGCACGCCGTCCTCGACGTGGACGTCGCGGCCCTGTTCGGCGGGCTGCGCGGGCTTGCGGCGCGGTGCGTTCGCCTGGGCACGGCTCTTGGCGGAGCTGCCACCACGGAAGTTGCCGCCCTGCTTGCCACCCTGCTTGCCGGACTGG
The DNA here is from genome assembly GCF_014653785.1 of Promicromonospora soli. GTDB lineage: Bacteria > Actinomycetota > Actinomycetes > Actinomycetales > Cellulomonadaceae > Promicromonospora > Promicromonospora soli. Next base: position 60,529 of record NZ_BNAS01000001.1, read on the forward strand.
GCAGGACGGCGGGGCTGCTGACCGCCACCAGATTCGCGGCGGCTCCCGCCGCGGCGTTCGTTGCTCATGATTCATCTCTCGGTGAGTCGGAAGATCTCGGAAGTGGCGCGCTACGGACCCGCCCGCGGGCCCCGATCTCGGACTGAGATCCTGACTAGGAGTCCAGTCCGTCGAGGCCGTCGATCGTGTCGAGGTCCGGCAGGTGTGGCGCCAGCGGAGGCAGCTCGTCGAGCGACGAGAAGTCCATCCGCTCCAAGAAGTATCCCGTGGTTCCGAAGAGAACTGCACCCGAGCTCGGGTCCTGGCCGATCTCGGCGATCAGCCCGCGGGTCAGCAGCGTCCGCACGACGCCGTCGACGTTCACCCCGCGCACCGCGCTGACCTGGCCACGCGTCACCGGCTGACGGTACGCGATCACCGCCAGCGTCTCCAGGGCGGCCTGGCTCAGCTTCGACGACTGGCCGTCCAGCACGAAGCGTCCCACCGGGTCCGCATGCGCCGCGGACGAGTAGATGCGCCACCCGTCCACCGTCCGGCGCAGCTCGAAACCGCGCGGACGGGAGCCGAGGTGGCCGGCGTACTCGTCGGCCAGCTCGTGCAGGATGTCGTCGGTCTCGTCCTGCGGCAGGTTCAGCGCCGCCGCTATCCGGTCCGCGCCGATCGGCGCGTCGGCCACCATGAGCACCGCCTCGACGGCCGCGTGCGCGCCGCCCGGGAGCGTGTGCACGTCGACGAAGGCCAGCTCGTCCTGCGTGGGGTTCTCCGGGTCCACCTGCGCGGCCGCTGGGGCCTGCTCCTCGACGGTCATGCTGTCGCCTCCGTTCCGGGCTGCGCGGTCTGTGCTTGCTCTTCCGGCAGGGTCTGCTCTTGCGGCAGGGCCTGCTCTTGCGGCAGGGCCTGCTCGTCCGGCGGGTCGTCCTCGTCGAACTCGCTGGGGCCGGCCTGGGGGTCGAGGTACTTCTCGCCGTCGCCGGGCCCGGCGGTCCAGCGCACTGTGAGCTCGCCCAGCGGGCTGACCTGCTCGAACCCGACCAGCGAGTCGCGGAACAGCTCCAGCAGCGCGAGGAACCGGGCCACGGTCACGAGGCGCTCGGTACCGGCCGTGAGCGACCGGAACGTCACGGCGTGCTCCGTGCGCAGGCGCTTGACGATGACGCCTGCCTCCTCGCGCACGCTCACCGCGGAGCCGTGCAGGTGGGCCAGGCCCACCACCGGCGGCGGCTTGGGGGCCAGCACCCGCGCGGCCAGCTCGGCGAGCTGCCCCCCCGTCGTGTCCCAGACCAGCTCGGGCAGGATCGCGGCCAGGTGCGGCTCGAGCGGCGTCAGGCGCGGCACGCGGCGTCCGGCCGACGCCATCTGCTCCGCGATGACCTTCGAGACCTCCTTGTACGCCCGGTACTGCAGGAGCCGCGCGAACAGCAGGTCGCGGGCCTCCAGGAGCTCCAGGTCCTCGGCGTCCTCGTCCACGACGCCGGGCAGCAGGCGGGCGGCCTTGAGGTCCAGCAGGGTCGCTGCGATGACCAGGAACTCGCTGGCCACGCCGAGGTCCCAGGACTCGTGGACCTCGCCGCGTGCGGCGGCCTCGCGGGAGGCCCGCTCCGCCTCGCGGATGTGCGCGACGAACTCGTCGGTCACCACCGCGAGCGCCACCTCGGTGACGTCCATCTTGTGCTTCGCGATGAGCGAGAGCAGCAGGTCGAACGGGCCCTCGAAGTTGTGCAGGTGGACCTGGAAGGTGCGGGAGGCGCGTCGCTCGTCGGGGGCGGCGAAAGCGTCCTGCTCCGCCACTTCCGCCGCAGGCGCCTCCGCCTCCAGCACCTCAGGCAGCGTCGCCACGGGCCACGAGCTCCCGGGCGAGCTGACGGTACGCGGCCGCGCCCGGGTGTCCCGGGGCGTACGCGGTGATGGGCTCCGCGGCGACCGTGGCGTCGGGGAACTTCACCGTGCGCCCGATGATCGAGTGCAGCAGGGTGTCGCCGAAGGCCTCGTGCACCCGGGCCACGACCTCCCGGGAGTGGAGGGTGCGCGAGTCGTACATGGTGGGGAGGATACCGTCGATCTCCAGGGCCGGGTTCAGCCGGTCGCGCACCTTCTCGATGGTCTCCACGAGCAGCGCGACGCCGCGCAGCGCGAAGAACTCGCACTCCAGCGGGATCAGCACGCCGTGCGCAGCGGTCAGGGCGTTCACCGTGAGCAGGCCGAGGCTCGGCTGGCAGTCGATGAGGATCACGTCGTAGTCGTCGATCACCGGGCGCAGCGCGCGGGCCAGCACCGACTCACGGGCGACCTCGCCCACGAGCTGCACCTCCGCCGCCGACAGGTCGATGTTCGCCGGCAGCACGTCGAGGTTCTCGATGCCCGACGGGATGAGGACGTCGCGGATGTCCACGCCCCGCTCCATGATCAGGTTGTAGATGGTGAGGTCGAGCTCGTGCGGGTTCACGCCGATGCCCACCGACGCGGCGCCCTGCGGGTCGAAGTCCACCAGGAGCACCTTGCGGCCGTACTCCGCGAGGCAGGCGCCCAGGTTGATCGTGGTGGTGGTCTTGCCGACGCCGCCCTTCTGGTTGCACATCGCAATGATGCGCGCGGGGCCGTGGCTCGCGAGGGGTGCCGGTTCCGGCAGCTCCGGCATGGCGCGGCCGACGACGTCGCGCACGATCTCCGAGTCCGCGGGTGCGCCGACGACCGCCTTGCCGAGAAGAATGTCGGTCATCGTGCTCGCCCCCTCCTGGCTGGGTGCCTCGCTCACGCCCGCCACGCTATACCAGAGTGTGGGCGCCGCCCGGCGAAAGCCTCGGCGTGGCGTCCTTCGGCTACGGGCCTGCTCCCGGGCTCCTACCTGGCCCGCGGGTGGGCGGCCGCGTAGACCTCGCGCAGCGCGTCCGGGGTGACCATCGTGTAGATCTGCGTGGTCGTGACCGACGCGTGCCCGAGCAGCTCCTGGACCACGCGCACGTCCGCCCCGCCGGACAGGAGGTGGGTGGCGAACGAGTGCCGCAGCGTGTGCGGCGAGACATGCTCCTTGAGGCCCGCCCGCGCGGCGGCGGACTGCAGGGCGGCCCAGGCGGTCTGCCGGGACATCCGCGCGCCGCGCGTGTTGAGGAACAGCGCGGGCGTGGCTCGGCCGGCCGCGACCAGCGCCGGGCGCGCCCGGACCAGGTAGGCCTCCAGCGCGTCGCGCGCGAACGAGCCCACGGGCACGACCCGCTCCTTGGAGCCCTTGCCGAGCAGCCGGACGGCGGCGCTGTCGCTCACCCCGTCGACGTCGAGCCCCACGATCTCGGAGATCCGCGCGCCGGTCGCGTACAGCAGCTCCAGCAGCGCCCGGTCGCGCAGGGGCAACGGCCCGTCGCCGGCTCCTGCGGCGTCGAGCAGCCCGGCGACGTCGTCCACGGACAGGGCGTGCGGCAGGCGCCGCAGCAGGGTGGGGGCGCGCACCTCGGCGGACGGGTCGTCCACGGCCAGGCCTTCCGCCTGGGCGAACTTGTGCCAGCCCCGCACGGCGGCCAGCGCACGGGCGGTGGACGACGGCGACAGCGGCCGCCCGCCGTCGGCCCCCCGCCGGACGGACTCGACGAACCCGGTGACGTCGGCCTCCGTCACCCCGGCCAGGCCGGGGCGGCCCGCTGACGCGAGGTATGCCCCGTACCGCACGAGGTCGCGGCGGTACGCGGCGACGGTGTTGGCCGAGAGGCCGCGCTCCACGCTCAGGTGCGCGAGGTAGTCCTTGAGGGCACGGTCGAGCTGCGCGCCCTCATCAGAAGCGGGTGGCGGGCCGGGCTGGGTCACACGGAACGACGGCAGGTGGGCCAGTGCGGTGGACACCGCCCCATCATGCCGAGCGTGGCCCGCCGCACGGGCGGGCCACGCCGAGAGACCGGTCAGGCGGGGTTGATACCGCCTGAGCCGGAGGTGCAGCGCAGGGTGAGGGCCGAGGAACGAGGCACTCGCCCGGAGCGGAACCGCAGGCTCAGGCGGGATTGATACCGCCTGAGCCGGAGGTGCAGCGCAGGGTGAGGGCCGAGGAACGAGGCACTCGCCCGGAGCGGAGCCGCAGGCTCAGGCGGGGTTGATGCCGAACAGCTCCGCGCGCGAGTGGATCACCTGCGCGCGGGCGAGGCGCGGCTTGTCGCTGCCGTCCCGGATGACGGAGCCCGCGGCCTCGAACTCGGCGAAGAAGTCCATGGCCCAGGCCACGTCGGACGGCGACGGCGCGAAGGACTCGTTGATGACCGCCGACTGCTCGAAGTCCAGGCAGAGCTTGCCGGTCATGCCGAGGTTGACCGCGTCGGCCGACTGCTCGCGCAGGAGGGCGTGCGACGAGCCCACCGTGGGGCCGTCGACCGGGCCGGGCAGGCCGCCGATCCGGCTGGCGGCCACGAGGCGCGAGCGCGGGTACGCCATGGCGATGGGCTCGTTGGCCGCGCCGGTGTCGCGGCGGTAGTCGCCGGAGCCGAACGCGAGGCGGAACGCGCCGCGGGCCTTGGCGATGTGGACGGCCTCCTCGATACCGAGGGCTGACTCCACGAGCGGGATCACGGGCACGTCGCCGCCGAGGCGCTGCGCGGTGTCGATGACGTCGTCGGCGCTCTCCGTCTTGGCGAGCATCACGCCGTTGAGCCCCTCGAGGCCACGCAGGTACGCGACGTCGTCGGCCCAGGACGGTGCGTGGCGGTCGTTGATCCGCACCCACGCGCTGCCGCCGTTCTTGATCCACCGGATGACGTTCTCGCGCGCCTCGTCCTTGAGGCGGTCGTCGATGGCGTCCTCGCAGTCGAGGATCACCTGGTCCGCGCGGGAGAGCTGGGCCTTGTCGAAGAGCTCGGTCCGCATCGCGGACAGCAGGAGCCAGGCTCGCGCGTAGTCGGGAGCGACGCGCGACTTCTCGCGGGCTGCCCGGCGGGGAGCCAGGTCGCTCTCGGGAGCTACGGCGGACGCCGTCGGCAGGCCCAAGGAGTAGCCCGCAGACTGATCGGCGGTATCGGTGGTTCGGTCGGCTGGGGTCTCGGTCACGCGCCCCAGCCTAGGCGGGGGACATCTGCGCTACCGAATCATGACCGCCGAGATACGAGGTCAGAACGGAAGGAAGACGTCCACCGCTACCGCCACGAAGAGCAGCGACAGATAGGTGATCGAGGCGTGGAACACCTTCATCGCGCCCAGCTTGCCGCCGGCCTTGCCCTGCGCCCGGCGCAGCATCGCGACCGTCGACCACAGGAACCACGCGCCCAGCACAGCGGCCACCGCCGTGTACACCCAGGACATGCCGGCGAGCGGGGTCAGCAGGAGCGAGCAGGCGATCATCGCGAGCGTGTAGCCCACCATCTCGGCGGCCACGCGCTTGTCGTCGCTGACGACCGGCAGCATCGGGACGTTCGCGTTCGCGTAGTCCTTCTTGAACTTGATCGACAGCGGCCAGTAGTGCGGCGGCGTCCAGAAGAAGATGATGCCGAACAGCGCCAGCGCGGCCCAGCTCAGCTCGCCCGTCACCGACGCCCAGCCGATGAACACGGGCATGCAGCCGGCGATGCCGCCCCACACGATGTTCTGCGGGGTGCGGCGCTTGAGGATCATCGTGTAGCCCACCACGTAGATCGCGATGGCGCCCAGCGTGAGCCACATCGCGGCCCAGTTGATGACGAGCGCGAACCACGTCAGCGACAGCAGGCCGAGGATCGAGGCGAACACCAGGCCGGCGCGGGGCGAGATCTCTCCCGTGACGAGCGGACGCCGCTTGGTCCGGTTCATGATCTCGTCGATGTCGCGGTCCCACCACATGTTGAAGGCGTTCGCGCTGCCCGCGGCACCGGCCCCGCCGATGAGGGTGGCGACGATCAGCCAGAAGCCGGGCATGCCGTCGGCCGCCAGGATCATGGTGGGCACGGTCGTCACGAGCAGCAGCTCGATGACCCGCGGCTTGGTCAGCGCGACGTACGCACCGGCGCGGCGCAGGAACCAGCCCCCGGGACGCTGCGGCACGTCGGCGGTGGACGCCTGTGCGCTGGACGTCTCTGGACGCGCGGTCTGGCCGTTTGTCGTCTGGCTCGTTCTCACGCGCGTCGCAGTTCCGTTCGGGAGTCCTGAAGTCGATAACGCACCTGGTGGGCCCTGGTGCCGGACAGGTGCGTGCCCATGGTACGTCGCACCGCGACCCGGCCGCGCACCGCATTCCCGCGGTGCCCTGTGAGATTGCAGACCGTGGACAGGTCTGCGCGGGTGTCGGGGTGCGCGTATAGGGTTGATTTCGCAATCGAACCAAGGGCGGCCGGCATCCCGCCGCCGCCGCAGGCACGCTGCGCGGCTCACCGCCCCGTCCGCTCTCCGGGCAGGACCAGAGTCGACGGCGGAGAGAAAGAGGACTCGTGAACGCTTTCGACCCCGTGCTGAAGCCCCTGGAGTGGTCGGAGCTCGACGAGCGAGCCGTCAAGGCCATCAAGGCACTGGCTGCGGACGCCGTCGAGAAGGTGGGCAACGGACACCCCGGCACCGCGATCTCGCTGGCGCCGGCCGCGTACCTCCTCTTCCAGAAGGCCATGCGCCACGACCCGTCGGACCCGGAGTGGGTGGGCCGCGACCGCTTCGTGCTGAGCGCCGGCCACTCGTCCCTGACGATCTACCTGCAGCTCTTCCTCGCGGGCTACGGCCTCGAGATGGAGGACATCGCCGCCCTCCGCACGTGGGGCTCCCAGACCCCTGGCCACCCGGAGTTCGGCCACACCAAGGGCGTCGAGATCACCACCGGCCCGCTGGGCCAGGGGCTCGCCTCCGCCGTCGGCATGGCGATGGCCTCGCGCCGCGAGCGCGGCCTGCTCGACCCGACCGCCGCCCCGGGTGAGTCGCCGTTCGACCACCACGTGTACGTCATCGCGTCCGACGGCGACCTGCAGGAGGGTGTGACCGCCGAGGCCTCGTCGCTCGCGGGCCACCAGCAGCTCGGCAACCTGATCCTGATCTGGGACGACAACAAGATCTCGATCGAGGACGACACCGACATCGCGTTCACCGAGGACGTCCTGAAGCGCTACGAGGCCTACGGCTGGCACACCCAGCGCGTGGACTGGACCTCGGGCGGCACCGGCTACGCGGAGGACACCGACGCGCTGGCCGCTGCGCTCGACGCCGCCAAGTCGGAGACCGGCAAGCCGTCGATCATCGCGCTGCGCACCATCATCGGCTGGCCGGCGCCCACCAAGCAGAACACGGGCGGCATCCACGGCTCGGCCATGGGCGCCGAGGAGGTCAAGGGTCTCAAGTCCGCGCTCGGCCTCGACCCCGAGGCGACGTTCGCGATCGACTCCGACGTGCTGTCCTACACGCGTTCCGTCGCGGCTCGCCAGTCCACCCAGCGCGAGGAGTGGGAGGCCGCCTTCGCTGCCTGGTCCGACGCGAACCCGCAGACCGCGGCCCTGCTGACCCGCCTGCGCGCCCACGAGCTGCCCGAGGGCTGGACCGAATCCCTGCCTCAGTTCGAGGCGAGCGAGAAGGGCGTCGCCACCCGTGCGGCGTCGGGCAAGGTGCTCACCGCGCTCAAGGACGTGCTGCCCGAGCTGTGGGGCGGCTCCGCCGACCTGGCCGGCTCCAACAACACGACGATGGACGGCGAGCCGTCGTTCGTGCCGGCGGAGCACGCGACCAAGAAGTTCCCGGGCAACCCGTTCGGGCGCACCCTGCACTTCGGCATCCGCGAGCACGCCATGGGCTCGATCCTCAACGGCATCGTGCTGCACGGTCTGACCCGCCCGTACGGCGGCACGTTCCTGCAGTTCGCCGACTACATGCGCGCGTCGGTGCGCCTGGCGTCGCTGATGAGCATCCCCAGCACGTTCGTCTGGACGCACGACTCGATCGGCCTCGGCGAGGACGGCCCGACCCACCAGCCGGTGGAGCACCTCGCGGCGCTGCGGGCCATCCCGAACCTCGACGTCGTCCGCCCGGCGGACGCGAACGAGACCGCCTGGGCGTGGCGCGGCATCCTCGAGAACACGAACAACCCGGCTGGTCTCGTGCTGACCCGGCAGAACGTGCCCACCTACCCGCGTGGCACCGACGGCTTCGCCGCCGCCGAGGGCACCCTCAAGGGTGGCTACACGCTGCTGGACACGGAGGGCACGCCCGACGTCGTCCTCGTCGGCACCGGCTCCGAGGTGCAGCTCGCCGTCGAGGCGCGCGAGATCCTCGCCGCCGACGGTGTGCAGGCCCGCGTGGTCTCGATGCCCTCGCTCGAGTGGTTCAACAGGCAGGACGAGGCCTACCGCGAGTCGGTCATCCCGTCCGGCGTGAAGGCCCGTGTCTCGGTCGAGGCGGGCGTGGCGCAGGGCTGGCGCGAGGTCGTCGGCGACGCGGGCCGCATCGTCTCGCTCGAGCACTACGGCGCGTCGGCGGACTACAAGAAGCTCTACGCGGAGTACGGCATCACGTCCGAGGCGGTCGCCCAGGCCGCCAAGGAGTCGATCGAGGCGGCGTCCTGAACCGCTCCGGTACACACGGACACGACAGAGGAAGGGCACGATGACCGACAGCACGACCGACACCGTCAACGAGAACGTCAGTCCCACTGAACGGCTGTCCGAGGCGGGTGTCGCGATCTGGCTGGACGACCTGTCCCGTGAGCGTCTGCGCACCGGCAACCTCGCCGAGCTCATCGCTACCAGGAACGTCGTGGGCGTCACCACCAACCCGACGATCTTCGCCGCTGCCCTGGCGCAGGGCGACGCCTACGACGCCACGCTGGCCGAGCTCGCCGGGCCCCCGGACGGCGCCGACGTCGAGGCGGCGGTGGAGCGCATCACCACCGACGACGTCCGTGACGCCGCCGACGTGCTGCGCCCCGTCTACGACGCCACCAGTGCCGTGGACGGCCGCGTGTCCATCGAGGTGGACCCGCGGCTGGCCCGCGACACGGAGGCGACGAAGTCCACGGCCGTGCGGCTGTGGGAGACGGTCGGCCGACCGAACGTGATGATCAAGATCCCTGCCACCGTCGAGGGCCTGCCTGCGATCACGGCCACCCTCGCGAAGGGGATCAGCGTCAACGTGACGCTGATCTTTTCGATCGAGCGGTACCGGGCGGTGATGGACGCCTTCCTGGCCGGCCTGGAGCAGGCCAAGGAAGCGGGCCACGACCTGTCCGTGATCGGCTCGGTGGCGTCGTTCTTCGTGTCCCGCGTCGACTCGGAGGTCGACAAGCGCCTCAAGGCCGTCGGCACGGACGAGGCGCTCGCGCTGCGCGGCCAGGCCGCCATCGCGAACGCCCGGCTCGCCTATGCGGCGTATGAAGACGTCTTCGCGTCGGACCGGTGGGTCACGCTCGAGGCCGCCGGCGCCCAGCCGCAGCGTCCGCTGTGGGCGTCGACCGGCGTGAAGGACCCCGCGTACCGGGACACGATGTACGTCGACGAGCTCGTGGTGGCCGGCGTGGTCAACACGATGCCCGAGAAGACGCTCAACGCGTTCGCCGACCACGGGATCGTCCTCGGGGACACCGTGACCGGGAGGGGCGAGGAGGCGGCCGCGACGATCGCGGCCATCGAGGCGCAGGGCATCTCCATGGACGAGGTGACCGCACAGCTGGAGGACGAGGGCGTGACCAAGTTCGAGGTGAGCTGGGACGAGCTGTTGACGACCACCAAGACCGGCCTCGACAGCGCCGGAACAGCAGGGGCCGGCAACCGGTGAGGCCCGCAAAGATCGCGCAGGGGATCAACCCCCTGCGCGACCCCCTGGATCTGCGCCTTCCCCGCATCGCGGGGCCCAGCGGCCTGGTGATCTTCGGCGTGACGGGCGACCTGTCGCGCAAGAAGCTCATGCCCGCCGTCTACGACCTCGCCAACCGTGGCCTCCTGCCGCCCGGCTTCGCCCTGACCGGCTTCGCCCGGCGCGAGTGGGAGGACCAGGACTTCGCGCAGGTGGTGCACGACGCCGTGAAGGAGTACGCGCGCACCCCCTTCCGGGAGGCGACGTGGCGCCAGCTCGCGGAGGGCATCCGGTTCGTGCAGGGCTCCTTCGACGACGACGACGCGTTCGAGCGTCTTCGGCAGACCGTCGAGACCCTGGACAAGGAGCGCGGCACCGGCGGCAACCACGCGTTCTACCTGTCGGTCCCGCCCTCGGCCTTCCCCGTGGTCTGCGAGCAGCTCTCGAAGCACGGGCTGTCGCGTCCCGACAACGACGCCGACGGCGACGGCGTGCACGCGTGGCGCCGGGTGGTCATCGAGAAGCCGTTCGGGCACGACCTGGCCAGCGCACGCGAGCTCGACGCCGTGGTGTCAAAGGTCTTCGACCAGGACTCGGTGTTCCGCATCGACCACTACCTGGGCAAGGAGACCGTCCAGAACCTGCTGGCGCTGCGCTTCGCGAACACGATGTTCGAGCCCCTCTGGAACTCGAACTACGTGGACCACGTGCAGATCACGATGGCCGAGGACATCGGCATCGGCGGCCGCGCGGGCTACTACGACGGGATCGGCGCCGCGCGCGACGTCATCCAGAACCACCTGATCCAGCTCCTGGCGCTGGTGGCCATGGAGGAGCCCGTCAACTTCGACGCCGCCGAGCTGCGTGCCGAGAAGATCAAGGTGCTCTCGTCCGTGCGCCTGCCGCGTGACCTCGGCAAGCACACCGCCCGCGGCCAGTACGAGGCCGGCTGGCAGGGCGGCGAGGAGGTGCCCGGCTTCCTGGAGGAGGACGGCATCGCCAAGGACTCCGCCACGGAGACCTTCGCCGCGATCCGGGTCGACGTCGACAACCGCCGCTGGGCGGGTGTCCCGTTCTACCTGCGGCACGGCAAGCGTCTGGGCCGCCGCGTCACCGAGGTGGCCGTGGTGTTCAAGAAGGCACCGCACCTCCCGTTCGAGTCGTCCCTGACGTCCGAGCTCGGCAACAACGCCCTGGTCATCCGCGTGCAGCCCGACGAGGGCGTCACCCTGCGGTTCGGCGCCAAGGTGCCGGGCACGGCGATGCAGGTGCGCGACGTGACCATGGACTTCGGGTACGGCCACTCGTTCACCGAGTCCTCCCCCGAGGCCTACGAGCGCCTCATCCTCGATGTGCTGCTCGGCGACCCGCCGCTTTTCCCGACGCGCGAGGAGGTCGAGCTGTCCTGGAAGATCCTCGACCCGATCACCTCCTACTGGGCGCGCAAGGGCCAGCCGGAGCCGTACGCGTCGGGCACCTGGGGCCCGCCGTCGGCCGACGCCATGATGGAGCGCGACGGCCGGTCCTGGAGGCGACCCTGATGACGCGGTTGACGACACTGACGCCACATCGAGAAGGTGAGCACGTCCAGTGATTATTGACATGCCGGATACCACCACCAACCAGGTCAACAAGCGTCTCGTGCGCCTGCGCGACGAGGGCGGTGCGGTGGCCCTGGGCCGCGTGCTCACCCTCGTCGTGCTGGCCGACGAGCGCGACGTGGAGGAGTCGGTCGAGGCCGCGAACGACGCGAGCCGTGAGCACCCGTGCCGCGTCATCGTCGTCGCTCCGGCGGCGCGCGACACCGACGCCCGGCTCGACGCCCAGATCCGCGTGGGCGGTGACGCCGGCGCCTCCGAGGTGGTGGTGCTGCGCGCCTTCGGCCCGCTCCTGGAGCGGACCGACACCCTCGTGATGCCGCTCCTGCTGCCCGACGCACCGATCGTGGCCTGGTGGCCGCGTGAGGCGCCGGCAGTACCGTCCCAGGACCCGGTGGGTGCGATGGCGGCCCGTCGGATCATCGACAGCACCATCGCGAAGAACCCGGTGGAGATGCTCGGCAACCTCGCCGGCGCGTACGCCCCTGGAGACACCGACCTCGCGTGGGCGCGCGTCACGCTGTGGCGGGCGCTCATCGCCGCGGCCGTCGAGCAGCCGCCGTTCGAGCCCGTGCTTTCCGTGACGGTCGAGGGGCAGAAGCGGCACACGTCGCTCGACCTGCTCGCGGCCTGGCTCGGCACCCGGCTGAACTGCCCTGCCGAGGTGGTGCGCACCAGCAGCGACGACGCGATCACCCGCGTGACGCTGGAGCGCCGGAGCGGCCCGATCGTGCTGGACCGTCCCGACGGCCGCACGGTCACGATCACGCAGCCGGGCAAGCCCGCCCGGCGGATCGCCCTGCCGATCCGCGCGCTCAACGAGGCCCTGATCGAGGAGCTGCGCCGGCTCGACCCGGACGAGGTCTTCGAGGAGACCCTCATGCGGGGGTTGAAGCAGGTCACCACGCGGACGGCGGCCTGATGTCTGTGACGACGCCGGTGCGGCTCGTCGTCGTGCACCCCGACAAGGAGGTGCTCGCGCAGGCCGTGGCCGCGCGGCTGCTCACGCGCGTCCTGGACGTGCAGTCGGTCCGCTCCCCCGTGCACGTGGTGCTCACGGGCGGGACGGTCGGCATCGCGTCGCTCGCGGCAGTGGCCGCGAGCCCGCTCGTGCCGGCCGTCGACTGGTCGGGTGTCCACCTGTGGTGGGGCGACGAGCGGTTCCTGCCGGACGACGACCCGGACCGCAACGAGACGCAGGCCCGGGACGCCCTGCTCGACGGCCTGATCGCCGAGCACGGGCTCCCCGAGGCCAACGTCCACCCCATGCCGGGGCCGACGTCGGTGGCGAGTCCCGAGGAGGGCGCCGCGGCCTACGCGGCGCTGCTGGCGGCTGCCGGGCCGGGCGAAGGGGACGGCAGCGCGGTCCCCGCGTTCGACGTCCTGCTGCTCGGAATGGGTCCCGACGGGCACGTCGCGTCCCTGTTCCCCGGCCACGAAGGTCTGGCCGCGCGGGGCACGACGACGGGCGTGCACGGCTCGCCGAAGCCGCCGCCGGAGCGGGTCTCGCTCACGTTCGACGCGATCCGGTCCGCCCGCGAGGTGTGGATCGTCGCGGCGGGCGCCGAGAAGGCGGAGCAGGTAGCCGCCGCGCTGGCCGGCAAGCCGGTGACGGAGGTGCCCGCCGGGGGCGCCGTCGGGCAGACGCGGACGCTGTGGCTGCTGGACGCGGAAGCGGCCGGCGGGCCGAAGTAGAACCCTGGCGAAGTAGAACTGGAGCGGGACACCCCATCGGGGTGTCCCGCTCCAGTTCTACTTCGCCAGGGTTCTACTTCGGCGGCTGAAAACTCTTAGCGTGCTATGCGTCCGCCTCGGCGGACCCGCAGTGCCTCCAGCGCCTCCTCCAGGAGGGCGGCGCCGTCCTCGTCAGACCTGCGCTCCTTCACATAGGCGAGGTGCGTCTTGTACGGCTCGTTCCGCACGGGAGCCGGCGGATTCACCGGGTCCATCCCCGCGGGGAAGCCACAACGCGGGCAGTCCCACTCCGTGGGGGCCTCCACGTCATCGCCTACGGAGAAGCTCGGTGCTGTCTCGTGCCCGTTGGCACACCAGTAAGAAACTCGGATACGCGGCGCTGTGTCGCCCCGCTCCGTCTCTCCGAGGGGGCCGGCGCCTACCCGGCTCCCCCGAATCGCATGACCGCCTGATGCCACGTCTGTCGTCCCCTCTGTGTGTGGCCGTCAGCTGCTAGGCGCCTGGCGACCGGGTCAGCTGACCTTCTGGATGAGTCCGAGCAGGACGATCACCACGGCCCACACGAGGGCGAACGCGATTGTGATGCGATTGAGGTTCCGCTCGGCCACACCGGACGAGCCGGCTCCCATCGAGATACCGCCACCGAACATGTCGGACAGTCCGCCACCCTTGCCCTTGTGGAGCAGGATGAGCATGGTGAGGAAGCCACTGGTCAGGACCAGCAGAACTTCCAGGATGATGCGGAGCGCGTCCACGGTTCACGTCCTCGGTTATAGGTGTGCCGGGGCGTCACCCGGCGGCGGATCGGTCAAGAGTAAGCGAGACGCACCTCACAGTGCTAACGCCCTGCTCAGGGGTCTGTAGCGCCCTGAGCAGGAGTCACACCTGGAACATCACGCTGAGCGAGGGTACCTCAGGCAGATTGCGGGAACACACGTTGGTTGTGGGCGCGATCGTTACGCTTACCTGCCCGGTTTAGGCGCAACGATCGCGCCCACAACCAATCAGGCGGTGACGTGGGACTGGTAGCGGGCGATCCTTGCGAACTCTTCCGGGTCGAGGCTGGCCCCGCCCACGAGGGCGCCGTCGACGTCGGGCTGCGCCATGATCTGCGCGACGTTGCCCGACTTCACCGAGCCGCCGTACAGCACGCGCACGCCGTCGGCGACGTCCGGGTCGCACAGCTCACCGAGCACCCGGCGGATCGCACCGCAGACCTCCTGCGCGTCCTCCGGGGTCGCGACCTCGCCCGTGCCGATGGCCCAGACGGGCTCGTAGGCGATGACGATCTTCGCGATCTGCTCGGTCGGGACGTCGGCCAGCGCGGCCTCGACCTGCGCCAGGGTGTACGAGACCTGGTCGCCCGCCTTACGGACGTCCAGGCCCTCGCCGACGCACAGGATCGGGGTCAGGCCGTGAGCGAAGGCCGCACGCACCTTCGCGTTCACCAGGTCGTCGGACTCGCCGTGGTGCTCGCGGCGCTCCGAGTGCCCGATCAGCACGTAGGTGCAGCCGAGCTTCGCGAGCATCGACCCGGAGATCTCGCCCGTGTAGGCGCCGGACTCGTGCTTGGAGATGTCCTGGGCGCCGTAGACGAGCTCCAGCTTGTCGGCGTCGACCAGCGTCTGCACGGAGCGCAGGTCGGTGAACGGCGGGATGACCGCAACCTCCACCGCTGCGTAGTCGTGCTTGGCGTCCTTCAGGGTCCAGGAAAGCTTCTGGACCGTGCTGATCGCCTGCTGGTGGTCCAGGTTCATCTTCCAGTTGCCCGCCATCAGCGGCGTGCGGGTGGTAGCCACGTGTTTCTTCCTTCGTTGAGAGGCTGTGCTTGGGTGCCCGGCTGAGCCGGGGAACTGGTAGGTCGGCTCAGTCGGCGAGGACGGTCAGTCCGGGGAGCTCCTTGCCCTCCAGCAGCTCCAGGCTCGCGCCTCCACCGGTCGAGATGTGGCTGAACCCGGCCTCGTCGAAGCCGAGCGCGCGCACGGCCGCGGCCGAGTCGCCGCCGCCCACGATGGAGAACCCGCCGGCCGCCGTCGCCTCGATGATGCCCTGGGCCACGGCCTTGGTGCCCGCGGCGAACGCCTCGAACTCGAAGACGCCCATGGGGCCGTTCCACGCGATGGTCTTGGCATCGGCCAGCTTGTCGGCGAACAGCTTGCCCGACTCGGGGCCGATGTCGAGGCCGATCGTGCCGTCCGGGATCTCGTCGGCGCCGACGACCTGGTGCGGCGCGTCCGCGGCGAACGAGTCCGCCGCGACGATGTCGACGGGCAGCACGATCTCGACGCCGTTCTCCTCCGCCGTGGTGATGTAGCCCTTGACGGTCTCGATCTGGTCCTCCTCCAGCAGGCTGTTGCCCACCGACAGCCCCTTGGCCGCGAGGAACGTGAAGACCATGCCACCGCCGATGAGCAGGCGGTCCGCCTTGGTCAGCAGGTTCGCGATGACGCCCAGCTTGTCGGACACCTTGGAGCCACCGAGCACGACGGCGTAGGGGCGCTCCGGGTCGCCGGTCGCCTTCGACAGCGACTCGACCTCGCCCAGCACCAGGTCACCGGCCGCCGCGGGCAGCACCTGCGCGACGTCGTACACCGACGCCTGCTTGCGGTGCACCACGCCGAAGCCGTCCGAGACGAACGCGTCCGCGAGCTGCGCCAGCTCGCCGGCGAGCTCGGCGCGCTCGGCGTCGGCCTTCGAGGTCTCGCGGGCGTCGAACCGGACGTTCTCCAGGAGGGCTACCTGGCCGTCGGCCAGGGCCTCGACCGTCTTCTTGGCCGACGGGCCCACGAGGTCCTCGGCGAGCACGACGTCCTGCCCGAGCAGCTCGCCGAGGCGGGCCGCGACCGGCGCGAGGGAGTACTGCGGGTCCGGCGTGCCCTTGGGGCGGCCGAGGTGGGCCATGACGATGACGCGGGCTCCGGCGTCGGTCAGCCGCTTCAGCGTCGGCAGAGCGGCGCGGATGCGCCCGTCGTCGGTAATGGTCGTCCCGTCGAGCGGGACGTTGAAGTCGGAGCGGACCAGGACGCGCTTGCCGCGCAGGTCGCCGAGGGAGTCGATGGTCTTCATAGGAGCACTCCAGGTCGAGGTACCGGCAGACAGGGTCTTCGCCAGTCGGGGTTCCGTCACATGACGACGTCCGCGTGCGCCGGCTGGCCGATGCACACGCGGACGTCGGGGTTCACGCTGGGGAGAAAGCGGTCAGAGCTTCTCGCCGACGAACACGGTGAGGTTGACGAGGCTGTTCGAGTAGCCCCACTCGTTGTCGTACCAGGAGACGACCTTGACCTGGTTGCCGATCACCTTGGTGAGCTTCGCGTCGTAGATGCTCTGGTGCGGGTTGGTCACGATGTCCGAGGAGACGATGTCGTCCTCGACGTACTCCAGGACGCCCTTGAGCGGGCCCTCGGCGGCGGCCTTGACCGCAGCGTTGACCTCCTCGAGCGTCACCTCGCGCGACGCCTCGAACGTGAGGTCCGTGGCCGAGCCGGTGATGACCGGCACGCGCAGGGCGTAGCCGTCCAGCTTGCCCTTGAGCTCCGGGAGCACCAGGGCGACGGCCTTGGCGGCACCCGTGGTGGTCGGCACGATGTTCTGCGCGGCCGCACGGGCGCGGCGCAGGTCGCTGTGGGGGCCGTCCTGCAGGTTCTGGTCACCCGTGTAGGCGTGGATCGTGGTCATGAGGCCACGCTCGATGCCGATCGAGTCGTTCAGCGCCTTGGCCAGCGGGGCCAGGCAGTTCGTGGTGCACGACGCGTTCGAGATGATGTGGTGCGCGGCCGGGTCGTACAGCTCGTTGTTCACGCCCATGACGAACGTGGCGTCCTCGTTCTTGGCCGGGGCCGAGATGATGACCTTCTTGGCGCCGGCGTCGATGTGCGCCTTCGCCTTGGTGGCGTCCGTGAAGAAGCCCGTGGACTCGATGACGATGTCCGCACCCAGCTCGCCCCAGGGGAGGTCCGCGGGGTTGCGCTCGGCCAGCGCACGGATCTTCTTGCCGTCCACGATGATGTTCTCGTCGTCGAAGTCGACCGTCTTGCCGAAGCGGCCCAGGACGGTGTCGTACTTGAGCAGGTGCGCGAGCGTCTTGTTGTCGGTCAGGTCGTTGACCCCGACAACCTCGATGTCTGCACCCGACTCCACGAGAGCCCGGTAGAAGTTCCTGCCGATACGGCCGAAGCCGTTGATGCCGACGCGGATGGTCACAATGCCCTCCTCAGGGGCGCCGGCCGTCCCGGCGCACACGTTTCCTTGGTTCTGTCGCCACTGCCGTCGATGCCCGACGGCGAAGTGCGTTGCCAGGTATTCCGGGCGCCGCGACCTCGCGACGACCCGAACGGGAAACGCGATGGTCACGGCGTCGTCACCTGACGATTTCGAGCCTATACCCGAACCCGGCAGAACCGTGACCCGAGCCGGACAGCGTGGAACTCAGGGTTCTGTTCGTTCTCACAAGCCGGATCGGGCGGCCAGGACTCAAAGATCGAGGAGGTCGGCGGGCAGTCCCGCCTCCGTGTCGGGGATGCCGAGCTCGAGGGCGCGCTTGTCCGCCGTCGACAGCAGGCGGCGGATGCGCCCCGCCACGGCGTCCTTGGACAGCTGCGGCTCGGCCAGGCGCCCCAGCTCCTCCAGCGACGCCTGCTTGTGCGCGAGGCGCAGCTCGCCGGCCTGGCGCAGGTGGTCGGGCAGCTCGTCGCCCAGGATCTCGAAGGCCCGCTGGACGCGCGCGCCCGCCGCGACGGCGGCCCGGGCGGAGCGGCGCAGGTTCGCGTCGTCGAAGTTCGCCAGGCGGTTCGCGGTACCGCGCACCTCGCGGCGCTCCCGGCGCTCCTCCCAGACCTTGAGCGTCTCCGGGGCGCCGATGCGCTCCAGCATCCGGCCGATGGAGTCACCGTCGCGGATCACCACGCGGTCGATGCCGCGCACCTCGCGGGACTTGGCCGCCACGCCGAGGCGGCGGGCCGCGCCGACGAGCGCGAGCGCCGCCTCCGGCCCGGGGCTGGTCACCTCGAGCGCCATGGACCGGCCGGGCTCGGTCAGGGAGCCGTGCGCCAGGAACGCGCCGCGCCACACGGCCTCGGCCTCCTGCACGCCCGCGGACACGACCTCGGGCGCCAGGCCGCGCACGGGGCGGCCGCGTGCGTCGAGGAGTCCGGTCTGGCGGGCGAGCGACTCGCCCTCGCGCACCACGCGCACCACGAACCGGGAGCTTTTCCGCAGGCCACCGGCCTGGACCACGATGAGCTCGCTCGTGTGCCCGTACAGGTCGTGGATGGCATGCCGCAGCCGGGTCGCCGCCGACTCGGTGTCGAGCTCAGCCTCGATCACTACCCGACCGGAGATGATGTGGAGGCCGCCGGAGAACCGCAGCGTCGCGGAGACCTCTGCCTTGCGGCACGACGTCTTCGCCACCCTCACCCGCGCGAGCTCCTCCTTGACCTGTCCCGTGAGCGCCATGGCGTCATCCTGCCATGGTCAAGCACCGCGTAACCCAGTGGAATCGCGGAAACACGGGCGAATTGTCCCGGCGTGTCGCCTCACAGGTCGTTCACCATGCGATATGCGCGGTCGTGATAGACCAGCGGCGGCGCCCCGGAGGCCACGGCGCAGGACAACGCCCGCACCGACACCAGGTGGCTGTCCCCCACCGGCGTGCGCTGCACCACCCGCCCGCGCAGCCAGGCCACCGCACCCTCGATGACGGGCTCCCCCGTCGGCAGCGGCGCCCAGCCGCCGTCGGCGAACCGGTCGATCCCGCTGGTCGCGAACCGCGCGGAGACGTCGGCCTGCCCCGCGGCGAGAAAGCTGATCGCCACGGTGCGGGCCCGTGCCAGGGCAGGCCACGAGGAGGAGGTGGTCGCCAGCGAGAACGCCACCGACGGCGGCGCGGCCGACACCGAGATGACCGACGTCGCGGTGAACCCGACCGGCCGGTCGCCGTCGGCCAGCGCGACGACCGCCACCCCGGCGGGGTGCCGCCGGAAGACCGCCTTGAACTCGTCCGAGCGCACCCCCGGGCCGGTCAGGACGCTCAGGTCGGTCAGCTCCGCGGTCACGGGGCCACCCCCGCCAGCGGCGCGGGGACGGCCCGGCCGAGCGTCGCCGCCCAGCGCGCGGCCCAGGCCTCGAGCGGCTGCCCGACGTCGGCCAGCTGGTCCTCGGTCACGGCGAACGTCCGCGCGGGCACCACGGCGCCGAGCTCGACCAGCACCGGCCGCAGGTGCACCTCCCCCGCCAGCGCGTGTGCGGGGCTCGCGGAGACCACGACGGGTACCGCGACGACGCCCGCGAGCGCGTCGGGGCCGTAGCCGTCCAGGAACGCCTTGAGGAGGCCGGTGTAGGACGCCTTGTAGACCGGCGTCGCCACCACCACCAGCCGCGCCGCCGCCACCCGGTCCCGGGCCGCGGTCACGGCGGCCGACCCGGTCAGGATCTCGGGGGCGAGCAGCGCCAGGTCGACCGGGTCGGTCCCGGGCAGGGCCAGCGAGCCCGCCAGCCGGCGTCCGACCGCCTGCGCCACGCCCAGGGTGCGTGAACCCGGCCGCGGGTTGCCGCTGACGACCACCAGGCCGCCCGGGTGGTGATCCGTCTGCTGATCCGTGTGCGCGGTCATACCGTCACCTCCGTCTTTGTCGTGTCTCTCTGCTTCGTGTCTCGCTTCGTGCGGGCAGGCGGGTCGACGGCGGTGAACCCAGCGGCCCGCCGCTCGTCGCGCGGGCCCCACAGGTCCGTCCGGACCTCGGCCCGCACCTGCGGAACCACCTCCTGGGCGAACCGGCGCAGCACGTCCTCCTGCTGCGCCGGTTCGAGCAGGTGGTTCACCGACACCGCCTGCAGCACGTGCCCGAAGGTGGAGTGGTAGTCGAGGATCTTGTTGACCACGTCCTCGGGCGAGCCCACCAGCGCCGGGCCGCGTTCGACGGCCTCCTCGAGGGTGCGGAAGCTGGTGACCTCGCCGATGGCGCCCGGCGCGTGCTTCCGCGCGTCCTGCTGGCGCACCTGGCCCTCGTAGATCGGCCGGTACTGCTCGACCGCCTCTTCGGTGGTGTCGGCCAGGAACAGGCCGCCCGACCCCGCGCCGACGAACCCGTACGCCGGGTCGTGCCCCGCGGCCGCGTATCGCTCGCGGTACCGGTCGATGAGCACGCCGTAGTTCTCGCGGGGCTGCAGCGCGTTGGCGCTGACGATCGGGTCCCCGTGCTCTGCCGCGAGGTCGACGGCGAACTGCGACGTCGCCGAGCCGTGCCAGATGCGGAACGGCCCCGCGAACGGGCGTGGCAGCGTGGTCGCGTGCTCCAGCTTTTGCCGGTGCCTGCCCTCCCACGTGACGTCCTCGCCGGCGAGCAGGAGCCGCAGGAGCTCGTAGTTCTCGCGCAGGTATTCGTACTGCTTGGCGATGTCGAGGCCGAGCAACGGGTACTGCAGGTCCTCGTTGCCCTTGCCGATGACGATCTCAAGGCGGCCGCGGCTGAGCTGGTCGACGGTCGCCAGGTCCTCCGCGAGCCGGATCGGGTCGTGCAGGGACAGTACGGTGACACCCGTCGACAGCAGGATGCGGGACGTGCGGGCGGCGATCGCCCCGAGGATGACGGTCGGGGCGGACGACAGCACCGGGCCCGCGTGCCGCTCCCCCACGGCGAAGGAGTCGAACCCGAGCTCCTCCGCGAGGACCGCCGTGTCGACGATCCGGTTCAGCCGGTCGGCGGGCGGCACCTCCGCGCCCGTGACGGGGTGCGGCGGGTTGAAGGCGATGTCCAGGACCTGGAAACGCATCAGGCGGCCGCACTCTCGGTCTCGCTCTCCGCAGCACGGTCGCGCTGCGCTACGCCCTCCTTGACCAGGGGGATGACGTAGCGGCCGAAGTCGATGGCGTCGTCGAGCAGGTCGTAGCCGCGGGCCGAGATGACCCGGACGCCCAGGTCGTAGTACGCGAGCAGCGCCTCGGCGACCTGCTCCGGCGTGCCGACCAGCGCGTTCGAGTTCCCGGCGCCGCCGGTCGCCTTCGCCGTGGCGGTCCAGAGCGCCGTGTCGAACCGCTCGCCCTGGGCGGCGATCTCGAGCAGACGCTGGGACCCCGCGTTCTCGGGGTTGTCGATCGGGTGGCGCCGGCTCAGGACGCCGCCCTGCGCGGCCTTCCGCGCCTCGATCCGGCCCAGGATCTGGTACGCCTTCTCCCAGGCCAGCTTCTCCGTCGGCGCGATGATCGGCCGGAACGCGGCGTGGATCCGAGGCGGTGTCGCGCGGCCTGCGGCCTCCGCCTCGGCGCGCACGCGGGCGATCTGCTCCGCGGTGCGGTCCAGGGGCTCGCCCCAGACGGCGTAGATGTCGGCCTCGGCCGCCCCGACCGGGTAGGCGGCGTCCGACGAGCCGCCGAACGAGATGGTGGGCACGTGCCCCGGATGCGGCTTGGCATCGAGCACGAAGTCGTCGAGGTCGTAGAACTCGCCGTGGTGGTCGAACGGCTCGGCGCTGGTCCACGCCCGCTTCACGATCTGGATGTACTCGCGGGTGCGGGCGTACCGCTGGTCCTTGGTCAGGGTGTCGCCCTCCCGGCCCTGCTCGTGGTCGTTGCCGCCCGAGATGAAGTGCACGGACAGCCGACCGCCCGAGAGCTGGTCCAGCGTCGCGAACGTCTTGGCCGCGTACGTCGGGTACGAGACGTTGGGCCGGTGCGCGAGCAGCAGCTCGATCGACGGCACGTGCGCCGCGACGTGCGCCGCGAGCGCGGCGGGCTCCGGCCCGGACGAGCCGTAGGCGAACAGGATGCGGGTCCAGCCGTTGTCCTGGTGGGCGCGCGCTATGCGGACCAGGTAGTCGGGGTCGAAGGGCTGGGTGGTGCGCTCGGTGGTCTCCGAGGCGTCGTTGGTGGCGGCTATGCCAAGGAACTCGACGGGCATGGTGGTTCTCCTTGCTTGTGGGTTCGGGTTCGGCTCTGGTTCGCAGCCGGTCAGGCGGCGCTGACCTTTCGGCGAGGGCTCTGGTCGGCGGCCCCCTCGGTGATGCCCCAGGCGTGGGCGAGCAGCTCGAAGGAGCGGCGTGTCTCGGCGGGGTCGTGGGTGGCGGTGGTCACGAGCAGCTCGTCGGCACCTGTGACGCGAGCCAGCGTGTCGAGGCGCTCGACGACGGTGGCCGGGTCGCCGACGATCCGGGTGTCGACGCGGTCGGCCACGAGCGCACGCTCGGCGTCGGGCCGGGCCGTCCAGGCCGTTGCGGCCGACGGTGACGGGTAGGCGATGGCGCCGCGTTCGCCGCGGCGGATCGACAGCACCCAGTCGGCGAACGGCTCGGCGAGCACGCGCGCTCGTTCGAGGGTCTGGGCGACGAGCACGTCGGCCGACACGACCACGTAGGGCTCGGCGAGCACGCCCGGCCGGAACGCCGCCCGGTAGGCGGCGACCGTGTCCAGGACGGTGGCGGGGCTGACGTGGAAGTTGGCCGCGAGCGGCAGGCCGAGCGCGCCCGCGACGGTGGCGCTCTCTCCGCCGCTGGACGCGAGCAGCCACAGGTCGAATGCCGCGCCCTCGACGGGCGGGCTCGTGTAGGCGCTTCCCGTCCGGTCGCGGTACGTGCCCCGCTGCAGCGCGAGCACGGTCTCCACCTCCTCGCGGAAGCCCGCGGGCCGGCGGTGCGTGCCGATCACCTCCTGCTGGGCCAGGAGCCGCTCGCGCAGCGCCGGGTCGTTGAGTCCGTTCGGCGGGGCGGGCGGCACGTAGAGGCCGTCGACGAGCCGGGGTACGGCGGGCGCGGGCGGGCCCGCCGGCTGGGCGGCCCGGACGGGCTTGGTGTTCGGCGTGCCCGACGGCGGCGGCGTGAACGCACGCCCCAGCCCCAGGTCGACCCGGCTGGGGTGCAGCGCGGCGATGGTGCCGAACTGCTCGGCGGCGACCAGGGGCGACGTCGTGGACAGCAGCACGGCTCCGGAGCCGACCCGGATGCGGGAGGTGCGGGCCGCGACCGCGGCCGCGAGGACGGCGGGTGACGCCGAGGCGACACCGGGCGCCAGGTGGTGCTCGGCGTACCAGACGCGCCGGTATCCGAGCGCGTCCAGGTCGACGGCGAGCGACACCGCGCGCTGGATCGCCTGGACACCGGTGGCGCCGTCGGCGACCAGGGCCAGGTCGAGGACGGACAGCGGGACTCTTCGGGTGCTCATGATGCTCCTCATTCCTCGGTCTTGGGCAGGCCGGGCGGGTTGGTCTCGGCGCGGTCCACTGCCTCGGTCCCCAGGCCCCACCGCTCCAGCACCTGGTGGTAGGAACCGTCCTCGATGGCGTGGTTGAGCGCGGCGGTTACCGCCTCGGCGGCGCCGGCGCCCTTCTTGGTCGCGACGGCGATCTGCGCCGTGTCGGGCCAGCCGCCGTTCAGGGTCCCGACCACCTTGAAGTCGTCCGGCGAGACCGCCGCCTGGTAGGCGAGCACGGCGTTCGGCCCGACGTAGGCCTCGACTCGCCCCGACTGGAGGGCGAGCAGCACGTCGGAGAGCGACTCGTAGTACTCGGGGCCCTCGATGGGCGCCAGCCCGTCCTCCTGGTTGAGGCGGTCCCACTCGAGCAGGATCTTCTCCTGGTTGGTCCCGGACCCGACGCCGACCGTCCGGCCCGCGATGTCCTCGCGGTCGTCGATCGTCAGGTCCGAGCCGGCGGCCGTGAGCCAGCCCAGCTCGTCGACGCGGTAGCTGGAGAAGTCGATGGTCTCCTTGCGCTCCTCCGTCACGGTGATGTTCGAGATGACGGCGTCGACGTCGCCCGACTGGAGAGCGAGCGGCCAGTCGGCCCAGGCCTTGACCTCGAGCCGCACGTCCTTGCCGAGGGCGTCGGCCACGAGCTGCGCGATGTCGGTCTCGTGGCCGATCGGGGTCTTGTCGTCGTCGGCGAGGAAGACCAGGGGCGGGGAGCCGCTCGCGCTCACCGCGACGGTGATCTCGTCCTTGTCCGCCCACTCGTCCGGCAGCAGGGCCACCGCCTCGGCGGACTCGGTGGTGCGGACCCGGTCCTGGTCGGGGCTGGTGCTGACCTGCAGCCCGGCGGACTCGGGGGCGTTCTCGGCGAGGCCCGCCGCGCCGTCGGCCGCCTCGGGCCGCTCGGTGCTGGCGGCCGCGCAGGCGGTCGTCAGCGCGAGCAGCGGGACGGCGGTCAGGGCGAGCAGGCGGGTTCGGACGGCTCGTCGGGAGACGGTCACGGTGGTTCCCTTCGGGTTCTGGACAGGATTGGGGTTCGGGGTCACAGGACCTTCTCCAGGAAGGCCTTGGTCCGGGGGCTGGCGGGGCGGTCGAGCACGTCGGCGGACGGCCCCTGCTCGATCACGACGCCGCCGTCCATGAAGACGACGGTGTCCGCGACCTCGCGGGCGAAGGCCATCTCGTGGGTGACGACGACGAGCGTGGTGCCGGTGCCCGCGAGCTCCTTGATCACCTCGAGCACCTCGCCGACGAGCTCGGGGTCGAGGGCGGAGGTCGGCTCGTCGAAGAGGACGACGGCTGGCCGCAGCGCGAGCGCCCGAGCGATGGCCACCCGCTGCTGCTGACCGCCCGAGAGCTGCCGGGGCCGGGCGTCGGCCCGGTCAGCCAGCCCGACGCGCGCGAGGAGCTCTCGCCCCTCCGCCTCGGCCTGCGCGCGCGGCCGGCCCTGCGCGAAGATCGGCGCCTCCACGACGTTCTCCAGCACCGTGAGGTGCGGGAACAGGTTGAAGTTCTGGAACACGAACCCGATCCGGGTGCGGCGGCGCAGGATCTCGCGCTCGGTGAGCTCCCGCAGCGTGCTGCCGCGCCGGGCGTACCCGACGAGCTCGCCGTCCAGGGACACGAAGCCGCGGTCCACCTTCTCCAGGTGGTTGATCGCGCGCAGCAGGGTCGACTTGCCCGACCCGGACGGGCCGATGATCGCCGCGACCTCGCCGGGCCGGACCGTGAGGTCCACCCCGCGCAGTGCCTCGAGCATGCCGAACGACTTGTGCACGCCGCGGATCTCCAGCAGCCCCCCGGTCATGCCGCACCCCCGCGCGGGGCGACCCGGCGGCCGACCCGGACGCGCGCCGCGAAGGCGGGCGGGACGCCGTCGGGCACCGGTGCGCCCGTGAGGCGCGAGCGGCCGACCTGGAGCTCCCAGCGCACCCGCTGCAGCGGCGTGGGCGGCAGGGTGCGCAGCGCGCCCTTCGCGTAGTGCCGCTCCACGTAGTACTGGACCACCGTGATCAGCGTGGTGAGCGCCAGGTACCAGATGGCGGCGACGATCAGGAGCGGCACCACCCGGCCGTTGCGGCCGTAGATGACGCTCACGATGTAGAACAGCTCGCCGTACGCCAGCACGTACACGATCGAGGTGCCCTTGAGCAGCCCGATCACCTCGTTCACGGCGGTGGGCACGATCGACCGCATCGCCTGCGGCAGGATGATGCGCCGCACCTGGCGGTGTCGCGGCAGGCCCAGCGAGGCCGCGGCCTCGTGCTGGCCCTGGTCGACGCCGAGGATCCCGGCCCGGACGATCTCCGCGCTGTAGGCCGCCTGCGACAGGCCCAGGCCGAGGATCGCCGCCCAGAACTTGTCGATCAGATCGAGCGTGTCGAAGAACAGCAGCTCCGGCCCGAACGGGATCCCGAGGCTGAGGACCGGGTACAGGTAGGCGAGGTTGTACCAGAGCAGGAGCTGCAGCAGCAGCGGCACCGACCGGAACACCCAGGTGTAGGCCCACGAGACCGCCTGCAGCAGGGGCGAGCGCGACAGCCGCATGAGCGCCAGCACCGTGCCGAGCGCGAAGCCCACCACCGACGCCGTCACCGTGAGCCGGATCGTCGCCCACGCACCCTCCAGGATCGACGGCCAGGTGAGGTACCGCGCCACGACGTCCCACTCCCAGCGGTCGTTGGTGACCAGCGAGGAGACCACCATGGCCAGCAGCACGGCGACGACGGCGGTGGCGAGCCAGCGGCCCGGGTGCCGGGCCGCAACCACCCGCAGGTCCTCGTCGGCCGGCCCGGCGGACGCCGCGCTACCCCCGCCCGGCGGCATGCCGGGCGGCGGGTAGAGGAGGCGCGACTCGCCTTCGGCCAGGTCCGCGCTCATCTCGCCGCCAGCCATTTTTCGAAAGGGAGCGGGCTGAACGGATCAGCACCCGACGGTTCGGCGGGCTCGCCCGCGGCGGCCACGGACAGCGGCGTGTAGCCGGTCGCCCGGTACAGCGCCGCCGCCTCCGGCTGCCGCGGGCCTGTGGTCAGGTAGAGCCGCGAGTAGCCCAGGTCGCGGGCCCGGGTCTCGAGCTCCGCCAGCACCCGCCGGGCCAGGCCGCGACGCCGGTGGGCACCGTGCGTCCAGATGCGCTTGAGCTCCGCCGTCGGGACTGCGGGAGCGCCGTCCCCGTCCCGGGTGCCGGGCCGCGCCAGGCGGGCCGCGTCCCCGAGCTCCGGCTCGAGCCGACGGCGGAACGCGCCGCCCGCCACCGGGTCGCCGCCCTCCAGGAGCAGGACCAGGGAGCCCACCGGCGGGGCGAACTCCTCGGCACCGTAGTGGGCCATCTCGGCCCGGTGCTCCTCGTCGGTCAGCACGTCGTGGTACCGCGACCGGTACTCGACCGACAGACCGGCCAGCAGGGGCTCGACCAGCGGGTCCGAGAGTCGCACCTCCCGGACCTCCAGCGCCGGGGACGTCTCCGTGGACGCCCCCGTGGAGACGGCCGTCATCGGGGCGCCCTCTCGCCCGCCGTCACGGCGAACGGCAGGTGGTTGCCCGCGAGCGGGGCCGGGCACGTGCCGAAGTCCGTGAACGCGTACGGCAGGTTCACCGCCCGGTTCAGGTCGAGGCGTAGCGTGCCCGACGTCGCCGGCGCCCAGTCCGGCGCCGGGATCCGGAGGATCCGCCACGGCGCGACGCCGTCGGCCTCGTCGCTGAACAGGAGGGTCGGCTCCGTGCGGCTGCCGGTCAGGGCCAGGGTGACCACCGCTCCCTCGTGGGCGACGTCTACCTCACCGAGCACCGCGACGTGGTGCACCAGGCGCGGCTGCGCGGCGCCGACCGTGACCGGCTCCGGGTCCTCGTACCAGGTCACGGGGACGTCGAGCACCCAGGCGGGGTCGTAGTCGAACGTGGGGACGTGGTCGAAACCGGTGCGGGTGGCGGCCTGCGGGTCGAGCGGCCGGACGGCGTAGCGGCCGGTGCGCAGCACCACCTCGACCGCCACCTCGTGCTCGTCGTCCGCTCCCTCGCCCCTGACCCGGCCCTCCGGGAGGAACGTGCCGACGATGCGGGAACGCCCCTCGTCGACGCCGACCAGCGTCGGCCCCACGGGCTCGACCTGGTCGCCGGCCAGCACGGCTCGGTCACCCGGCACTGGCCGGGTGAACAGGGTGCGGTCGGCCACCCACCACTCGCCGGGAATGCCGGGCAAGCGGCGGGGCACCGCCGTCGGCCAGTGCAGGGCGACCTGGCTCAGCGGGCCGTGGGGCTCGCGCAGGTCGCGCTCGCGGGCGGCGCGCCACGCCGCATGGTCGCGGGCGGCGGCCGCGTCCGGCGCAGCGGCGTTCGTCGCCGGGCCGGTCGCGGTGCTTGTTGCCGTGCCTGTTGCCCTGGTCGTCGCTGTCTGCAGTGTCTCGGTCATGTCAGGTCCTTCCGGTCGGGGTGCCGACGGGTGCGGGCACCGGGGATCGCCGCGAGCAGCTCGGCGGTGTAGGGGTGGGCCGGGTGGTCGAAGACGCTCCCGACGGGCCCCGTCTCCACGAGCTGCCCGTTCCTCATCACGCCGACGTGGTCGGCGACCTGCCGCACCACCGCCAGATCGTGCGAGATGAACAGGTAGGTGAGGCCACGCTCCGCGCGCAGCCGGGCCAGCAGGGCCAGCACGCGGGCCTGCACCGAGACGTCGAGCGCCGACGTCGGCTCGTCCAGCACGAGCAGCTCGGGGTCGAGCGCGAGCGCCCGTGCGATCGCCACGCGCTGGCGCTGTCCGCCCGACAGCTCGGCGGGCCGGCGTCGGGCCAGGTCCGGTGAGAGGTGCACCTGCTCCAGCAGCTGCGCCACCCGGTCCGCGCGCTCCGCGCGGGTCCCGACGCGGTGTGCGCGCAGCGGCTCCTCGACGACGGCGGCCACGGTGAACCGCGGGTCGAGGGACGAGTACGGGTCCTGGTGCACCAGCTGGGTCCGCCGCCGGGTGGCCAGGTCGCCGCCCACGGGGGCGCCGTCCAGCTCCACGACGCCGGCGGAGGGTCGGTCCAGGCCGAGCACGAGCCGGGCCGTCGTCGACTTGCCCGACCCCGACTCCCCCACCAGCGCGAACGTCGACCCGCGGGGCACGGTGAACGAGACGTCGTCGACGGCGCGCAGGCGTTCCCGGCGCCCCAGGCGGAACTCCTTGACCAGCGCGTGCGCGGCCAGGAGGACGGGCTGCGGCGGCACGTTGAGGGCGGTGCTCGGGGCCGCCGGCTCGCTCGTGGTCGCGGCCGGGCCGGCTGGCACGGCGGCGCTTGGCACAGTATTTGTGCCAGGCACCGCCGCCACGAGCTCACGCGTGTACGGGTGCTCGGGGGCGCCCAGCACCCGCCCGGCCGGCCCCTCCTCGACCACTACGCCGTCCTTGAGCACGACCACCCGGTCGGCGCGGTCGGCGGCCACCGCGAGATCGTGCGTGATGAGCAGCACCGCGGTCCCCGCGCGGCCCGCGAGGTCGGCGAGCAGGTCCAGCACGCGTCGCTGCACCGTCACGTCCAGGGCCGACGTCGGCTCGTCCGCGATCACCAGCTCCGGCTCGCACGCCATCGCGATCCCGACGAGTACCCGCTGGCGCATGCCGCCCGACAGCTGGTGCGGGTACTGCCGCGCCCGCTCCCCGGGGTGGTCGAGCCCCACCTCGCGCAGGATCTCGACGGCCCGCTCGCGCGCGGCCCGGCGCGGCGTCCCGTGCACCACCAACGCCTCCGCCACCTGGTCGCCGACCCGCATCACCGGGTCGAGCGCGGTACCCGGATCCTGCGGCACGAGCCCCACGCGCACGCCGCGCACGCGCCGCCAGGCGTCCGGCAGGAGGCCGGTGAGCGGCTCCACGCCGAGGGCAACCTCCCCCGAGGTGACCCTGCCGCCGTCGGGCAACAGGCCGATGAGGGCGTGCGCCGTCGTGGACTTGCCGCTCCCGGACTCGCCCACGAGCGCGACCACCTCACCCGGCCGCACGTCCAGGTCCACACCGTGCACCACCTCGCGGTCGCCGTAGGCGACGCGCAGGCCGCGCACCCGCAGCAGGCCGCCCGGCGCCGCGGGCTCGCCCGCAGCATCCTCCGTCGCCCGGTCAGGCGCGGCCGTGCCGGCGCGCGTCCTCGCCGTGACTGTTCTCGTGAGCGTCATCGGTCAGTCCTTCCCTCGCGGGCGAGCGTTCGCCCGAGCACGCCGATCGCGAGCACGAAGAACGCGATGACCAGGCCCGGCAGCGTCGAGTACCACCAGGCGACCGCCAGGTAGTCGCGGCCCTCCGCCACCAGCGAGCCCCACTCGGGCGTCGGCGGCGTGGCGCCGTACCCCAGGAAGCTCAGGGCCGAGACGGCGAGGATCACCGCGCCGAGCTCGACGGCGGCGAGCGCCAGCACCGGGCCGGCCGCGTTCGGCAGCACGTGCCGCAGGACGACGGCGGCCCGGCCGGAGCCGGCCAGCCTCGCCGCCTCCACGTAGGTGGCGTGCCGCACCCGCAGCACCTGGCTGCGCATGACGCGGGCGAACGTGGCCACGGAGGCGATGCCCACGGCGACCGCCACCTTCACGGTCCCGAAGCCGAGCGCGGTGACCACCGCGAGCGAGAGCAGCAGCCCCGGGATGGCGAGCAGGACGTCGGTGGCGCGCATGAGGGCGTCGTCGACCGGGCCGCCCAGGAAGCCCGCGACCAGCCCGATGCCGGACCCCGCCACCAGGGCGACGACGATCGCGAGCAGCGCGGCCCGCACCGACAGGCTCGTGCCGTGCACGGTGCGCGCGAACAGGTCGCGGCCCAGGTGGTCGGTGCCGAACCAGTGGGCGCCATCCGGCGGCCGGAGCCGGTCGGCGGGGACGCCGGTCACCGGGTCGTAGCCCGTGAAGAGCCCGGGGATGAGCGCCCAGGCCAGGACGACGGCCACTACCGCGAGAGCCACCAGGTCGGCGGGCCGGGCGAGGGCGCGGGTCCGGACGCGGGTAAGGAGGTGGGTCATCGCGCGCCTCCCCCGGTGCCGGACCCGCCGTGCCCGCCACGCAGGACCCGGGGGTCGAGGAGGGGGTGGGCGAGGTCGACCAGCAGGCTGGTCAGGACGAACACGGCGGCGGCGACGACCACCAGCCCCTGGACCACCGGGATGTCCTGGGTGGTCACCGCGTTCTCGACGAGCCGGCCGAAGCCCTGGCGGGAGAACACCGTCTCGACCACTACCGTGCCGCCGAGCAGGTTGCCGACCAGGACGCCGAGCACGGCGACAGTCGGCAGGGACCCGTTGCGCAGCACGTGCGCGCCGAGCACCCGCGCCCGCGAGGAGCCCTTGGCGAACGCGGTCTCCACGTAGGGCGCCCGCCAAGCCTCGCGCAGACCTTGGGACAGCACCTGCGCGATCACGGCGGCGAGCCCGATCGCGAGCGTGACCGCGGGCAGCACCAGGGAGGCGAACCCCTCGTTGCCCACCGCGGGGAAGAGGAACCAGGTGAACGAGAACAGGTGGAGCAGCACGAGCCCCACCCAGAACCCGGGTACCGCGACGCCGAGCGGCGGCAGCGCCAGCAGCAGGTCGCGCAGCCAGGCGGCCCTGGTCCAGTAGGCGAGCGTCGCGATGCCGACGCCGGCGGCCAGGGCGAGCAGGAGCGCGAGCCCCGCGAGCTTCGCCGTCTCGGGGAACGCGTCGGCGATGAGGCCCGTCACGGGGGCGCCGCTGCTGATGGAGGTGCCGAGGTCGCCAGTCAGTGTGCGGCCCAGCAGCGTGACGTACTGCCGGACGGGACCCTGGTCGAACCCGTAGCGCTCGCGCAGCTCGGCTGCCCGCGCGGGGTCCACGCGCTCTCCCCCGGCGCCCTGGTCGAGCATGATCGCCACGGGGTCGCTGGGCAGCAGGTACAGGATGAGGAACGACACGGTGAACGCCGCCCAGAGGACCGCGGCAGCGCCGGCGAGGCGGCGCAGGACGTAGGTGACCATCAGTCCTGCTCGATCCATGCGTCGTGGAACAGCAGGCGGGAGGAAGCGTCGAAGGCGAGGCCGTGCACGTCCCCGCGGACGCCGATCGACTGCGCCAGCTCGAACAGCGGGACCGCGAGGCCCTGGTCGAGGATCTCCCGCTGGGCGTCCGCGACGAGCGCGTCCCGGGCCGCCGGGTCCGCCTCGCCGAGCTGCTCGTCGAGCAGCGGGTCGACGGCGTCGTCCGGCTCGCGCAGGCTGAGGTTGCGCTGGGCGGTCGAGAACTGGGTGCGCAGGATGTCGGCGTCGGCCCGGGTGACGTTGTAGTAGTAGAGGTCGTAGTCGCCGGACTCCTGGGCGGTGGTCTGCTCGGCCGCGGTGAGCTGCCGCAGCAACAGGTCGACGCCGATCGCGCGCAGCTGCTGGGCAGCCAGTTCCAGCACCGCCCCGCTACCGGTGAAGACGGGGGTGTAGGTCACCTCGATCTCGAGCGGCTCCCCGTCCTTGACGCGGATGCCGTCCGGGCCGGTCGTCCACCCGGCGTCGTCGAGGATCTTCCCGGCCTCGTCGGGGTCGAAGGCGAGCTGGTCCGACTGGTCGGCGTACCCGGGCGTAGTCGAGGCGAGCACGCTGGTGGCCGGCCTGAACGCGTCGGACAGCACCGTGTCGA
The DNA here is from genome assembly GCF_014653785.1 of Promicromonospora soli. GTDB lineage: Bacteria > Actinomycetota > Actinomycetes > Actinomycetales > Cellulomonadaceae > Promicromonospora > Promicromonospora soli. The sequence continues at coordinate 92,286 of NZ_BNAS01000001.1, forward strand.
CCAGCTCCTGGCGGTCGATCCCCACCAGGAGCGCGCGCCGCACCTCCGGGTCGTCCAGGGGCGGGCGGGTCACGTTGGGCTGCAGCACGAACGGAACCCCGGGGTTGGCGCGGGTCAGCACCTCGCCGCCCGAGCCCTCGACCTGCGGCACGTCCTGCGGCAGCACGTCGCCGACGGCGTCGAACTGGTCGGACGCGAGCCCGCCTGCCCGCACCCCGGACTCCGGGACCACCGAGAACTCGATGCGGTCGAGGTAGGCGTCGCCCTCGTGCTCGGACGACTCGGGCGCCCACTCATAGCCCTCGCGCCGGGTGATCACGGCGCCCTGGTCCTGCGTGTAGCTCTCGAGGACGAACGGCCCCGAGCCGACGACGTCGCCCTGCAGGCGCTCGGCCGGGTCCGCCTGGGCGGTCTGCTCCGACAGGATCGCCAGCGAGACCGTCGAGGTGGCCTGCAGGAACTGCGCGTTCGGCGCGTCGAAGACGACGGTCGCCGTGCGCTCGTCGGGCACCTCGGTCTTCTCGTAGCCCGCGAGGTAGCTCGCCGCGAGCGGCGCGGTCGCCCCGAGCTCGCCCGCGACGGCGTCGAAGCTGGCCCGCACGTCGTCGGCGGTGAGCGGGCTGCCGTCCGAGAACGTGACGCCGTCGCGCAGGTGGAACGTGAAGCGGGTCAGGTCTTCGCTGACGTCCCAGCTCTCCGCGAGCCACGGCTCGATCTCGCCCGTGGCGGGGTCCTGGTCGGTGAGCGAGTCCGCGAGCTGCCGGGCGACGTAGATGCTGACGTTCGTGCCGACCTGCTGCGGATCCACACCCTGCGGCGGGGCACCGAGCGCGAACCGGAGCGTGCCGCCCGGCGTCGGGTCGGCGGGCGCGGCGCCCGAGGCGGAGTCGGGTCCGGCGCAGCCGGTCAGGGCGAGGGCGGCGACAAGCGCAGCGGCGACGGCGGCGGGCGCGGCGCGGTGCGACGCGGTGCGGTGCGGCGTCGTGCGAGCCGGCGTCGTGTGGTGTGGGCGGGTCCGGACCATGGGGGTCGTCCTCTCGGGGCACGGCGAAGCAGACCCGCGCCAGAGCGCGCGCGGGCCCGTCACCGGACGTGACGTGGGGTGGGGGTTTCTGTGCGTGACGCGAGTGACGCGAGGTGACAGAGCGCAGGACGCCGGCCCGGGCGGGCACAGCGAGGAGCGGCCGCTATGGCCGGGCGGTGGGGGCGCTGCTAGGTCTTACCTGGGTGCGGTCAGCGACAGGCGGGACAACACTCGTGGACACAACACATGGAGCGGGCGTGCGCGATCTGCACCGTGCCGTTCGTCGCTCGTGCCATGTCGGTCTCCCTCCGATTCGAATTCCCTATCAAATTGATCGGGATTCGATATGCGTGAAGTTACGTCGGTCCGCAGGGCATGTCAACGACAGCCGGGAAAGGTCTCGCATCGCGGACGAAACGCCGGTCCCCAGCGGGGAGCGCCAGGTCAGACGTCGCCGTAGACGCCCTCGAACACGTCCCGGTAGGCCGCGGCCAGGCGCAGCCCGTCGTGCTTGGCCGTGTCGTCGCCGCGCCGGACCTGGCGCATGATTACGCGCGCGCCCATGGACGCGGCGGCGGCCTCCAGGGCCGTGACGTCCTCGACTGCTGACGGGTCGGCGAGCACGGCGTCGATCCGCAGGCCTGGCGCGTGCTTGTGCAGGGCCTCCAGGTGGTCGACGGCGGTGAGGCCCTCCGTCTCGCCGTTCTCCGCGGACAGGTTCAGCGTCACGCACCGCCGCGCCTTCGTGACGTGCAGGGCGTTTGCGAGCTCGGGCACCAGCAGGTGCACCAGCACAGACGAGTACCAGGACCCGGGCCCCAGGACCACCCAGTCGGCGTCGAGCACCGCCTGGACCGCCTCCGGGGCGGCCGGCGGATCCGCCGGGACCAGGCGCAGCTGCTCGATCCGGCCCGGGGTGACGGCGACCCGGCTCTGCCCGACCACGGTCTCCAGGGAGGGCTCGGGCTCCCCCGGCGCCGCGGGGTGCCGCACGTCGGCCTCGACCACGAGCGGCACCGAGGCCATCGGCAGCACCCGGCCTCGCGCGCCCAGGAGGCGGCCGACCCAGTCCAGGCCCTCCACCTCGTCGCCCAGCAGCTCCCACAGCGCCACGATCAGCAGGTTCCCCATGGCGTGGTTGTCCAGCTCGCCCGACGACGAGAAGCGGTGCTGCAGCATGGCGCTCCAGGTGCGGCCCCACTCGGAGTCGTCGCACAGGGCCGCGAGCGCCATCCGCAGGTCGCCGGGAGGCAGCACGTTGAGCTCGTCGCGCAGCCGGCCGCTGGAGCCGCCGTCGTCGGCCACCGTCACGACCGCCGTGAGGCGGTCCGACATGAGACGCAGCGCGGACAGGCTGGCGGACAGGCCGTGCCCGCCGCCCAGGGCGACGACCGACGGGTTCTTGCTCCACTCCGGTGCGGGGATGTCGGGCACCCCTGGTGCGTGCGGGATCATTCGCGGCCCAGGTCGCGTGCCGAGACGGCGACGAGCTGCCCCTTGGCGCGCAGCCGTTCGGCGATGGCTTCGGAGATGGCGACGGACCGGTGCTTTCCGCCCGTGCACCCGACGGCGATGGTCACGTAGCGCTTCTCCTCGTTGAGATAGCCGGCGAGCACCGGCGCCAGGGCGTCGACGTACCGGTCCACGAACTCGACGGCTCCCGGCCGGGCCAGCACGTAGTCGCGTACCGGCTGGTCACGCCCCGTCAGGTGCCGCAGCTCGGTGATCCAGTAGGGGTTGGCCAGGAACCGTACGTCCACCACGTGGTCCGCGTCCAGGGGGATGCCGTACTTGAACCCGAACGAGATGACGTTGATGCGCAGCACCTCGTTGATGTCGTGCGCCAGCCACCCCCGGATCTCCCGGGCGAGGTCGTGCACGGACAGGTCCGACGTGTCGATCCGCAGGTCGGCACGTGCGGCCAGCGTCGCGACGACGGACCGCTCCTCCGCGATCCCGTCGAGGATCCGGCCGTCGCCCTGCAGCGGGTGGGGGCGGCGCACCTGCTCGAAACGGCGCACGAGCACCTCGTCGCTCGCGTCCAGGAACAGGATCCGGTAGGCCACCCCGGCCTCCGTCATGTGCGCGAGCACCTTGTCCAGCTCCGGGAAGAAGTGCCGGCCGCGCACGTCCACGACGACGGCCACGCGCTCGATGCTGGAGCCCTTGGCCATGAGGTCGACCAGCGGCACGAGCATCATGGGCGGCAGGTTGTCGACCACGTACCAGTCGAGGTCCTCCAGCACAGCGGCGGCCCGCGACCGGCCGGCGCCCGACATCCCCGTGATCACCAGGACCTGTGGTTCGTTCGGTTCGGGGGTGTGCGTGGCGGCCTCGACCGCGGCGATGCCGTCGGGAGCTGTGGTCGGTGACGGCTCGTCGGTGCTCATGGCTACAAGCATGCCAGCGTCAGCCCTTCAGGGCCGCCACCACGGCCTCCGCCGTCTTGTCCCCCATGCCGCGCACGCTGGCGATCTCCTCGACGCTCGCGGCCTTGAGCCGCTTGACGGAGCCGAAGTGGGTCAGCAGCACCTTCTTGCGTGCGGGGCCGAGCCCGGGGACGTCGTCGAGCACGGAGGCCGTCATGCCCTTGCTGCGCCGCCTGCGGTGCTGCGCGATGGCGAACCGGTGCGCCTCGTCGCGGACGCGCTGCAGGAGGTACAGGCCCTCGCTGGAGCGCTGCAGGATGACCGGGTAGTCCTCGCCCGGCAGCCACACCTCCTCCAGGCGCTTGGCCAGCCCGCACAGCGCGACGTCGGTGATGCCGAGCTCGTCCATCGCCTTCTTCGCGGCGGCGACCTGGGGCGGACCGCCGTCGACCACCACGAGGCTCGGCGGGTAGGCGAACCGCGCCTTCTCCTCGGGAGCGTCCGCGGCGACCTCTCCCGCGGCCATCTCCACGTCGTTGGCCTTGAGCCGGTCGGTGAGGTAGCGCCGGAAGCGGCGGGTGATGACCTCGTGCATGGCCTCCGTGTCGTCGCGGGCGCCGTCGCCGTCCGACCCGCGGATGCTGAACGAGCGGTACTCGCTCTTGCGGGCCAGGCCGTCCTCGAAGACCACCATGGACGCGGACTGGTACGTGCCCTGCGTGTGCGAGATGTCGTAGCACTCGATGCGCAGGGGCGCGCTCTCCAGGTCGAGCGCCTCCTGGATCTCGCGCAGCGCCTGGCTGCGGGTCGTGAGGTCGCCCGCGCGGCGCGTGCGGTGCAGCATGAGCGCGTGCTCGGCGTTCTTGCGGACGGTGGCCGCGAGCTCCTTCTTGTCGCCGCGCTGCGGCACACGCACGTCCACGCGGGCGCCGCGCAGCCCGGTGAGCCAGGCGCCGACCTGCTCCAGGTCGGGCGGCAGCACCGGGACGAGCACTTCGCGGGGCACGGCGTCCTGGGCCTCCAGCCCGGTGGCCTCCTCCGCGGCGCCGTACACCTGCTGCAGCAGGTGCTCCACGAGCTCGCCGTCGCTGATGTCCTCGACCTTCTCGACCACCCAGCCGCGCTGGCCGCGGACCCGGCCGCCGCGCACGTGGAACACCTGGACGGCGGCCTCGAGCTCGTCGCCCACCATCGCGAACACGTCGGCGTCCGTCGCGTCGCCGAGCACCATCGCGTTCTTCTCCGTGGCGCGCCGGAGCGCCTCGATGTCGTCGCGCAGGCGGGCCGCCTGCTCGTACTCCATGTCGGCGGCGGCCTCCTGCATGCGCTTGGTGAGCCGCCGCTCGAACTTGGCGGTGTCCCCCGCCATGAAGTCGCAGAAGTCCAGGACGAGCGCCCGGTGGTCCTCGACGCTGATCCGGCCCACGCACGGCGCCGAGCACTTGTCGATGTACCCGAGCAGGCACGGGCGGCCCGACTGGCCCGCCCGCTTGTAGACGCCGGCCGAGCAGGTCCGGATCGGGAACACCCGCAGCAGCAGGTCGAGGGTCTCCCGGATGGCCCACGCATGGCCGTACGGGCCGAAGTAGCGCGTGCCCTTGCGCTTGGCACCGCGCATGACCTGGGCGCGCGGCACCTCCTCGCCGAGGGTCACGGCGAGATAGGGGTAGGACTTGTCGTCCCGGTACTTCACGTTGAACCGCGGGTCGTACTGCTGGATCCAGGTGAACTCGAGGGCGAGCGCCTCGACCTCGGTACCCACCACCGTCCACTCGACCGACGCCGCGGTGGTCACCATCCGCTGCGTGCGCTCGTGGAGGTGCGCCACGTCCTGGAAGTAGTTCGCCAGACGCTGGCGCAGGTTGTTGGCCTTGCCGACGTAGATGACCCGGCCGTGCTCGTCGCGGAACCGGTACACACCGGGCGACGTGGGAATCTCTCCCGGCTTGGGTCGATAGGTAGCTGGATCCGCCATGGACCAAACCTATGCGCTGCCACTGACAACGCGGGCAGCGCCGCCCGCGGTCAGGCCAGGACGTGGATCGGCGTGGGCGTGACGTGCACCGGGAAGTTCACCGAGCGCGAGATGAAGCACATCGCGTGCGCCTTGTGGTGCAGCGCGGCGACATGCTCGTCGGTCGCGAGCTCTCCCGGGTCCGCGACCACCTTCGGGTGCAGCATCACGTCCGTGAACGCCCCCTCGCCGCGCGCCTCGACCCGCATGGTGCCGGTCGCCGCGTCCGTGTACTCCCGCACGACCAGGCCCGACTCCGCGGCCAGGTGCAGGAACCACAGCATGTGGCACTGGCTGAGGCTGGCGACGAACAGCTCTTCCGGGCTGTACCGTCCCGGGTCCCCCCGGAACGCCGGGTCGGCCGAACCCAGCAGGGGCGGCTTGTGCGGCAGGTCGATCTCGTGGTCACGCGAGTACGAGGTGTACGACGACGTGCCCGTGCTCCCCGCGCCCGTCCACCGCACCGTTGCGGCAAAGTCATGCATGGCTCCGCTCATGTGGTCCACCCTAGCGGGGCACACCTGCGCCCACCATGGCGTTTCCGGACCGTCCGGTGACGCGGCGGAGTCATCTGTCGAGCTATTGCTGGGGGCTGTCGATCGGTCCGCCGACGACCTCGCTGACGAAGGCGGTCGCCGCCGGGCCCAGCTCGCGGTGCACGCTGCGGAACAGGTGGTTCGCCTCCGCGCCCAGCCAGCCGTCGGGACGCAGGTCCTTCGGCAGCCAGGGGTCGAGGAACGGGAAGTGCCGGTAGCCGTCGATCAGGGTCGTCCTGGCCACGAGGGCGTCCGCCCCGCGCAGGGTCGCGCCGGCCAGGTGCGCGTTGTCGGCGAGGAACCGCTCGTACGTCTGGTTGATCCGGTCAAGGTCCCAGCAGCGTGCGACGACGTCACGGTCCGCCTCGACCTCGCCGGTCTTCGCGCGCATCACGGTGAAGTGAACGTCGGAGAACTCGGCAGCCAGAGCCCGAGCCTCGCTGCCGCGGTCGCGCGGCGTCATCCAGGTGCTCGCCGTCAACGAGCCGAAACCGAGCCAGGAGAGCTGCCGCCGGAGCTGGTCGCGGGTGGACCGGTCGGGCTTGGCGTTCTGCTGGACGACCGTCGTCCAGTGGTGGTCCCACGGCTCGTCGTAGTCGGCGAAGATGCGCTCCCGCCCGCTCTGGAGGACGCCGAGCATGTGCGCGCTGAGCAGGTAGCTCGCCTCGCGGCCTTCGCGCCGTGTGGTGAACCAGCGCTCACGGCGCAGGCGGGTCAGCGTCATGCGGACCGTCGCCGGCTCGACCCCGAATGCGCCGAGCAGCGTCACGAGGTCGCCGGCCTTCGCCTCACCGCCGGTGTAGCGAAGGTAGTCGCCGAACAGGTCGAGGATCAGGGCACGCGGCTTCAGAGCTGGACCGGAGTCGGTCGTCACCTGGCGTTCTCCTCTCGCCGCTCCTGCAGGCGGTCAGCGATGTCCTCGCGCAGGATCCGCTTGTCGATCTTCCCCACCTTCGTCATGGGCAGCTGGTCGACGATCTCCAGGCGGTCCGGGTACTTGAAGCCCGCGACCTCCGCCCGGGCGAACACTTCTCGCACGTCCTCGAGCGTCGGGGCCCGATGCCCGGGCTTGACCACCGCATACACGCACAGCCGCTCACCCAGGACCGGGTCCGGCATGGAGACGGCGGCGGCGATCTTGATGTCACCGAGACGATACATCAGGCCCTCGATCTCCTCGGCGGAGATCTTCTCGCCGCCCCGGTTGACCATGTCCTTGTCCCGCCCGTGCACGATCAGGTTGCCGTCGGTCCTGCGCACGACGACGTCTCCGCTGCCGTACCAGCCGCCGGGAAGGAAGGCCCGCTCGTTGTGCTCCGGAGCGTTGTAGTAGCCGCGCGGGGTGTATGGGCCCCGGGTGTAGATGGCCCCGGGCTCGCCGTCGGGCACGTCGTCGCCGAACGGGTCCAGGATCCGGACCTCGTCCGCCTCGTGGACGGGCCGGCCCTGGGTCCCGACGATGACGTCGGCCGGGTCGTCGAGCCGGGTGGTGTTGATCAGCCCCTCGGCCATGCCGAAGACCTGCTGGAGCCTGGCGCCGAGGACCGGCTCGACCTTCGCGGCGTGCTCGTCCGGCAGCCGCGAGCCCCCGACCTGGAGGACCCGGAGCGTCCGGGTCTGGGTACCGCCGACCTCCTCCTGGTGCTCGATCCAGCGCTGCGCGACTGCCGGGACGGCCGCCGCGATGGTGACGCCCTCGCGTTCGATGGTGGCGAAGGCCCGGACCGGCGACGGGCTGGGCAGCATCACTACCCGCCCTCCGACCAGCAGGGTGCCGAGCACTCCGGGGCAGGCCAGGGGGAAGTTGTGGCTCGCCGGGAGGGTCCCGAGGTAGACGTCGCGCTCCGTGAGCCCGGCCGTCGCGGACGTGGCCCGCAGGTTGCAGGCATAGTCGTTGTGGGTGCGGGTGATCAGCTTCGGCAGACCGGTGGTGCCACCCGAGATGAGGAAGCACGCCGGCGAGTCGGGGTCCGGGCGCATTGCATCGGCGGCTGCCCGCTCGGAAGCGCGGTCCTCCCCCGGCGCCAGCACCTCAGCCAGGGGAACGGAGCGTGGATCCAGCTCGCCGGCCTCGCCGAGGGCGAGGACGTGCTCCAGGTCGGGCAGCTCGGCGGCCAGCTCATGGGCGAGGCGCTCGTGGTCGAAGTCGCGCAGCACCCGCGGCACCGCGACGGCCCGCGCCTCGGACAGGGACGCGAGGTGGGTCAGCTCGTGCCGCCGGTGCGCGGGCAGCGCCATCACCGGGATCACGCCCGCCCGGAAGCAGGCGAGCGTCAGCACGATGAACTCCCACCCGTTCGGCATCTGCACCAGGAGCCGGTCGTCGGGCTCCAGGCCGAGCTCACGCAGCCGGCCGGCCGCGGCGTCGGCGCGGGCGGTGAGCTCCGCGTAGGTGAGGCGGACGTCGCCGTCCACGACGGCGTCCTGCGTGGGGCGGGCGTCGGCGACCTCCCACAGCAGCTCGCCGAGGGTGCGGTCCTCCCAGTAGCCGCGGGACCGGTAGTGCGCTGCGACGTCGTCGGGCCAGGGCACGGTGCCTGTCCGGGTGTGGTGGCTCACGGTCGATCTGGTCCTCTCGGGCGGGTTGGTGTCGGGTGTCCTGGCGTCGACGGCGGTCACAGAGCGTCCCCCTCAGGTCGCGCGACCGCGTCGACCCGGCCGGCGAGCAGAGCGGTCTCGATCTCGGCGTCGGACAGGTTGTCGACCACTACCGAGACCAGACCGCGACGCAGCCGCGCCTCCTCGCTCAGGAGGGTGCGGGTCAGCGGAGTGCCGCCGGTGATCACGACCGCCCCACGGTCGGGCAGGGAGTGAGCGGCCTTCGCCAGGCCGGCCTCGTCGTCGGGCGCATCCACGAGGGTGACGGTGTCGTCGCCCGCGGCCGTCGAGACTGCGGCGACGGGGCTGCCCGCCTCGAAAAGCTGTGTCCGCCCGTCCTTGACGGCGAGCCCCAGCACGCGCCCCGTCGTCCGTCGGCCGGCCAGGTCCAGGGGCGTGTGCAGCGCGTCGGTGCCGTGCTGCTCCGCCCAGCGTGCCCGCGCCGTCGCGACCAGGCCAGGGTCGCGACGCGCGATCCGGTCCACCGCGATGCTCCGGGAGAAGAAGTGGAACGCGAACGTGAACGGGTCGAGGTCGCGCTGGTACTGCCCGAACCGTTCCCACCAGGCGAGGCTGGGGACCGCCGCGTCCTGGATGTGCGCGACCGCGGGCGTGCGCGCGTCCTGGTAGGCGGCGAGCGCCGTCGGCAGATCACGTTGGAGGCCGATCTGGCGGGCGAGCTCGATGGCGTCCTCCATCGCCATCTTCGTGCCGGAGCCGACCGAGAAGTGCGCCGTGTGGACGGCGTCGCCCAGCAGCGCGACGTTGTCGCGGAACCATGTGGTCGTCCGGCGGGTCCGGAAGTTCCCCCAGCGGGAGTTGTTCGCCACGAGGGACGCGCCGTCGATGTCGTCGGCGAACAGGTCGGCGAGGTAGGCCTTGCTCCGGTCGTCCGAGGGCCCCGGCGGCTGAGTCACGTCGAACTGGTCGAGCCCGGCTCGCTCCCAGGTCTCGTGGTCGGTCTCGACGATGAACGTGCTGAGCTCGTCACTGATCGGGTAACCGTGCACGGCGAAGTTCCCGTGCTCGGACCTGCGGTGCACGAACGTCAGCCCGTCGAAGATGTGCTCGGTGGCGAACCAGATGAACTTCGCCTCCGCAGTCGTGACCGAGTGCCCGAGGTCGGTGTGCTCCTCAAGGTGGGCGCGCACCGTCGAGCTGGTGCCGTCGGCCCCCACGACGAGGTCGTGGCCCGCCGCGAGCTCGGCGACCGGGGGCGCCACGGTGCTGTACCGGACGTCGACCCCGGCGGCCTCCGCGTTGTCCTGCAGGAGGCGGAGCAATGTCTTGCGGTGGATGGCCGCCATGCCGTTGCCGGCGAAACCGTAGGACTCACCGTCGCTCCGGACCTCGATGCGGTCCCAGTGCGTCCCGTGGTCCTTCAGGCCGTCCCGGAGCACGGAATCGGCGGCGTCGATCTCGCGCAACGTGGCGTCGGAGAACACAACACCGAAGCCGAACGCGTCAGACCTTCGGTTGCGCTCGTAGACCGTGACGGTCGCGGTGGAGTCCTGCCTGGCAAGGAGGGTGGCCAGGAACAGACCGCCAGGTCCGCCGCCGACCACCACGATGGAGTCGCCCATACCTGAGGACGATAGGCGCCGCGCGGCAAACGTGCAACACGCATCTTCCACTCGACGCAATTGCGTTATACGATCACTTCGCCGGTGCCGACCGCATCACCGCACGGAACCGGAGCACCGCACCATCACCAACGAAGGAGTTGGATCATGTCCACGGAGCCCACGTACCACACGGCCACCTCGGCCGACGGCACGGAGATCGCCTACTACGTCCAGGGCAGCGGGCCGGCCCTCGTCATCACGCACGGGTCGATCGCCACCTCCGACCAGTGGCTTCCCGCCACAGCCGAGCTCTCCCGCGACTTCACGTGCTACGTCTTCGACCGGCGCGGACGCGCCCGGAGCGGCGACAACGCCGGCTACAGCATCCAGAGCGAGGTCGAGGACATCCGTGCCGTCATCGAGGCGGCGGGCTCCGGCGCCAGCCTCCTGGGCCACTCCTACGGCGCGCTCTGCACCCTCGCCTATGCGCTCCAGCACGAGGTCGAGGGCGCGCTCATCCTCTTCGAGCCCCCGCTGCCGGTCTTCGGCGCGGTCGCCGGCCCCAAGCTCGAGGACTACCGCGCGGCGATCGCCGCAGGGGACAACGCCCGTGCCCTCGAGATCGCCCTGGTCGAGTTCGTCGGCCTCCCCGCCGAGGCCGTCCCCCACGTCAAGCAGACCCCGCTGTGGGACGCGATCCTGCCGCTGGCGCCCACCTGGACGAGGGAGCTCGAGCAGATCGACGCCCTCGGACCCGACATCGACCGGTACTCCGTCCTGAGCGACAAGCCCACCCACCTCATCGGCGGGACGGGCACCACGCCCTTCCTCATCGAATCGGTGCGCCGCCTCAACCGGACCATCGTGGGCTCGACGATCACCGAGCTGCCCGACCTCGACCACTTCGCCCACCTCGCCGATCCGGCTGGGTTCGCCGGTGCGGTCCGCCAGGGCGTGCGCACCGAGGTGCCGAGCTGACGCTCCAGCACTTACAACGACGAAGGCCCGGCTCGCCCCTCATCACGAGGAGCGAGCCGAGCCCTTGAGGCGCCGGCCGTCAGGCCGTGGCGCCCGCCCTGGCCTTGGCCGGCTTCTTGGCAGCAGCCGTGCGCTTCGCCGAGCCGTTCACCGGCGGGAGCACCGGGACCTCCCCGGCGCGCGTGTGCCCGTCGAGGATCTCCGCGAGGTACGTCCCCGTGTGGCTCTCCGGCACCGCCGCCACGTCCTCGGGCGTGCCCTGCGCGACGACGTTGCCGCCGCCGCTGCCGCCCTCGGGCCCCATGTCGATGACCCAGTCGGCGTTCTTGATGACGTCGAGGTTGTGCTCGATCACGATGACCGTGTTGCCCTTGTCGGCCAGCGACTGCAGCACGCCGAGCAGCCGGCGGACGTCCTCGAAGTGCAGGCCCGTCGTCGGCTCGTCCAGCACGTAGGCCGAGCGGCCCGACGAGCGCTTCTGCAGCTCCGCCGCCAGCTTGACGCGCTGCGCCTCGCCGCCGGAGAGCGTGGGCGCCGGCTGCCCGAGACGCACGTATCCCAGGCCGACGTCGACCAGCGTGGACAGGTGCCGCGAGATCGCCGGGAACGCCTTGAAGAACTCCGCGGCCTCGTCGATCGGCATGTCGAGGACGTCGGCGACCGTCTTGCCCTTGAAGTGCACCTCGAGCGTCTCGCGGTTGTACCGCGCCCCGTGACAGACCTCGCACGGCACATAGACGTCCGGCAGGAAGTTCATCTCGATCTTGATCGTGCCGTCGCCGGCGCACGCCTCGCAGCGGCCGCCCTTGACGTTGAACGAGAACCGGCCCGGCCCGTAACCACGGACCTTGGCCTCCTCGGTCTCCGCGAAGATCTTGCGGATCCGGTCCCACACGCCGGTGTAGGTGGCCGGGTTCGACCGCGGCGTGCGGCCGATCGGCCCCTGGTCGACGTGCACCACCTTGTCGAGGTTGTCCAGGCCCGTGACCCGGGTGTGCCGCCCGGCCACCCGGCGGGCGCCGTTGAGCTGGTTCGCCATGACCGTGTACAGGATCGCGTTGACGAGCGTGGACTTGCCCGAGCCGGAGACGCCGGACACGACGGTCAGCACACCCAGCGGGAACGACACGTCGACGTCGCGCAGGTTGTTCTCGCGCGCGCCCACGACCGTGACCTGCCGGTCCTTGTCGACCGGTCGCCGGACGACCGGGACCGGGATCGAGCGCCGCCCGGCCAGGTACGCGCCCGTGATCGAGTCCTTCTGCTCCAGCAGGCCGGCGTAGTCGCCCGAGTGGATGACGTTGCCGCCGTGCTCCCCCGCGCCCGGGCCGATGTCGACGATCCAGTCGGCCGCGCGGATCGTGTCCTCGTCGTGCTCGACGACGATGAGCGTGTTGCCCAGGTCCCGCAGCCGGGTGAGCGTGTCGATGAGGCGGCGGTTGTCGCGCTGGTGCAGGCCGATCGACGGCTCGTCCAGCACGTACAGCACGCCGACCAGGCCCGAGCCGATCTGGGTCGCCAGCCGGATGCGCTGGGCCTCGCCGCCCGACAGCGTGCCGGCGGGCCGCTCCAGCGTCAGGTAGTGCAGCCCGACGTCAAGCAGGAAGCCCAGGCGCGCGTGGATCTCCTTGAGGACCTCCGTCGCGATCTGCGCCTCGCGCACACCGAGCTCGATCCCCTTGAGGAACTCGGCGGCCTCACCCACCGGGAGGCGGCAGACGTCGGCGATGGACAGCCCGTCCACCTTGACCGCGAGCACCTCGGGCTTGAGCCGCGCGCCACCACAGGTGGGGCACGGGACCTCGCGCATGTAGGCCTCGTACTTCTCCTTGGACCAGTCGGAGTCCGTCTCGCGGTGCCGGCGCTCCAGGAACGTCACCGCGCCCTCGAACCCGGTCGAGTACTGCCGCTCTCTGCCCCACCGGTTCTTGTACTTGACGTGCACCTTGTGGTCGCGCCCGTGCAGGATCGCCTCCCTGGCCCGCTCGGGCAGGGCCCGCCACGGCACGTCCATGGAGAACTTCATCTCCTCGGCGAGCGCCGTCAGCACCCGCTCGAAGTACTCCGACGACGTCTGCGCCCACGGGGCGATGGCACCTCCGCGCAGCGTCTGCTCGTCGTCCGGCACGATGAGGTCCGGGTCGACCTCCAGGCGGAAGCCGATGCCGGTGCACTCCGGGCACGCGCCGTAGGGCGCGTTGAACGAGAAGGTCCGCGGCTCGATCTCGTCGAGCGCCAGGGTGTGCTCGTTGGGGCACGCCCGCTTCTCGGAGAACTTGCGGGTGCGCGTCAGGTCGTCGATGTCGGCGTCGACCAGCTCGATCATCACGAGGCCGTTCGCCAGGGTGAGCGCGGTCTCCACGGAGTCCGTGAGGCGGCGCTGCACGCCCTCGCGCGACACGAGCCGGTCCACGACCACCTCGATGTCGTGCTTCAGCTTCTTCTCCAGCGTGGGCGGGTCGGTCAGCTGCACGACCTCGCCGTCGACCCGGGCGCGCGAGAAGCCCTTGGCCTGCAGTTCCTTGAACAGGTCCGCGTACTCGCCCTTGCGGCCGCGCACGACGGGGGCCAGCACCTGGTACCGCGTGTTCTCGGGCAGCTCGAGGATCTGGTCGACGATCTGCTGCGGCGTCTGCGACTGCACCTTCTCGCCGCACACCGGGCAGTACTGGGTGCCAGCGCGTGCGAACAGCAGGCGCAGGTAGTCGTAGACCTCGGTGATGGTGCCGACCGTGGAGCGCGGGTTGCGGTTGGTCGACTTCTGGTCGATCGACACCGCGGGCGAAAGGCCCTCGATGAAGTCGACGTCGGGCTTGTCCATCTGGCCCAGGAACTGGCGCGCGTACGCGGACAGGGACTCGACGTACCGGCGCTGCCCCTCGGCGAAGATCGTGTCGAACGCGAGCGACGACTTACCCGAACCCGACAGCCCCGTGAACACGATCAGCCGGTCCCTGGGGAGGTCCAGGTCGACGTTCTTGAGGTTGTGTTCCCGGGCACCCGAGACGACGAGACGATTGCTCACAGAGGCATCCTAGGGCGGCTGGCTGACATTCGCACGCCTGTTCTATGAATCACCCTGACAGACTCGTCACACCCGCGGGTGCCCGCGCACCGCGCGGCCGTCCACGGCGCCCGCTCGGCGGGCGCGGGCCTGCAGGTCCAGCGCGCGGAGCAGGTCCTGCTCATGGGCGTAGGACCCGTCGACGAGCCGCCGCCGGACGTCCACCACCTCTTGCGCGTGCTCCGTAGCGGAGTCGACCAGCCCGAGGTCGATGTGCACCGAGACCAGGTTGGTCAGCGCGGCAGCGAGGGCCGGAAGGTGCACGTCGGGGCTTCGCCGGGCGAGGTCCCGGCGGACGCGCACCGCCTCCGCCGTCGGCTCGATGCTCTCCTCCAGCCGGCCCGCGTCGATGAGGGCGGCGCCGAGGTTGAGCAGGGCGTCGGCGAGGTCAGGCTCGAAACGGTCCTGGTCGACCTGCGCGAGCAGCCGCAGCTGGGCGATGGCCTCCTCGGTCGGCGCGACGGCTTCGGCGGCCCGCCCGAGCTCCGAGTAGAGCACCCCGAGGTTCGACAGCGAGCGCGCCAGGTACTCCTCACCGGGATTCCCTTCCTCGGCCAGGCCGCGCCGGATCGCAACGGCCTCCTGCTCCAGAGGCAGCGCCTCCAGGGGCTCACCTGCCCGTGAGTAGGTGACGGCGAGGTTCGACAGGGAGGCCGCCAGCATCCGGCGGAAGCGGGTCGGGTTCTCCCGGACGAGCCGCCGCCGGAGCACCACCGCCTCCCGCTCGAGGGCTATCGCCTCGTCCAGGTCACCCAGCCGCGACCGCACGGCGCCCAGTGACGCGAGGGAATAGGCGAGCGTCCACGTGTGCGCGACCGCGTTCTCGCGAGCCAGGTCACGCCGGAGGTCGACGGCCTCGCGCACGGGCTCGATCGCCTCCCGGTCCCGGCCCAGAGCGGCGTAGGCATTGCCGAGGTTCGTCAGCGCGAACGCGAGCTGGGGCCGGTGTCGCTCGGGCGCCTGCAGCACGAGCTGACGGCAGAGCTCGACGGCCTCCAGGGCGAACGCAGGGGCCTCCTCCGGGCGGCTCTCGGTCAGGGTCACTGCCCGGTTGGACAGCGTCAGCGCCAGGTTGACGCCCCACTGCCGCGGGTCGAGTGCAACGAGGGCTCGCAGGAACGGGAGCACCTCGGTCACCGCCTCGTCGCACTCCTGGGGGTGCCCCAGGTCGTCCAGGGTGACCGTCACGTTGATCAGGGCGCGGGCCAGCTCGGGCTGAACCCACGCCCAGTCGCGCTCCGGCGCCGCCCGGCAGAGCGCGACCGCCTCGCGCTCGAGCTCCAGCGCCTCGTGCATGAGCCCGGCACCCCAGTGCGTGGCCCCGAGCGTGTTGATCGCGTCGGCCAGCGCGGTGCGGTACCGGTCCGGGTCACCGGCCGCGATACGGCGCCAGGCGGCCACCCCGGTCTCCAGCGCGTCCAGCGCCTCCGCCAGACGGCCGCACTCCTTGAGGGCGGTCCCGAGGTCGACGAGCGCCTCGGCCCGCCCCACCGCGTCGCGCGCCGCTGCGACGGCCAGCTCGCCCCGGGCGGCTTCGTCCGATGTCGAGGTGTACAGGGTGCGCGGCCTGAGCAGGAACATCGTCCGGAGCGCACGCGGGTCGTCGCTGCAGGAGTCCGTGGCGCGGCGCAGGAGCTCGCTCGCCAGGGCGATCACCCCTGGCACCTCCGACAGCTCGATCTCCAGGCGCCGGGCGACGCGCACCACCCGCAGCGCCGCCTTCCGGGACAGGCCCCACGTGCAGGCTCCGACCAGCGCGACCGACCGGCCGAGCCGCTCCGCGATGAGCAGGTCGCCGAAGCGGTCGTGGCCGGCGGGGCTCGACCCGAGCTCCACCTGGGAGTCCTGCAGCCCGCGCAGCCAGCGGGCGCCCACGCGCCACGGCACGCCGGGGACGACCCGGCGCAGCACGTCGCGTGCGGCCGCGGGATCGTCCGCGCCGAGCAGGCACGCCGCCGCCACGACGTCCTGCACCTCGTCGAGGGTCAGCTCCAGCCCGGCGTCACGGGCCGACCGGGCCCAGGAGTCCGCTGCCACGTCGAGGAGCCCCCGCACCGGGTTGGGCTCGCGCTCGGCGGGCGCGAGCACGGGCGCCCCGGCCGCGGCCAGTACGGCGAGCGCCGCCGCGGCGTGCAGGTCGACGATGCGGGTGACGCCCTCCTGGGCCGGCGCGGGGACGTGCGGTACGGGGCCGACGACGCCGAGACACTCGGCGAACGCGGCGGCAGCGGCGGCCAGCACGGCGGCGTCCGACAGGTCGGGCGACAGCGGCAGGTCGAGCGAGGTCTGCGACGCGTCGCCGTGCTCGAGCTGTGTCCACAGCGTCGAGCCCCAGCGCAGGCGGCGCGCCCACTCGCCCGAGACCCGGGCCAGGAGCAGGACCCGGGTCCGGCCGCGGGCTGGGCGGCCCGCGGCGTCGAACATGGCGCCCAGGCCGAGCCGGGTCGCTGCGTTGTCCACGACGAACAGGACGTCGCCCGGCGGCCGCGCGCGAAGCGTGGCGGCCTCGCGGCCGCGCGGTACGGGGACGACGGTCCAGCCCGCCTCGGTCAGCTGGCCGCCGAACTCCTGCGCGAGCCGGGTCTTGCCGAAGCCGGCGGGGCCGATGACGAGCCGCACGCGGATGGGCGCTGCGCTCTCGGCCCAGGACTGAAGCTCGTCGAGCTCCCGGCGGCGGCCCAGGAACGGAACCACGGCGCGCTCGGGGTCGAGGAGTGCGGTCGGACGGCGGATATCTTCCAGCGGCAGGATGTCGGTGGCAACCGAGAGCGAGCCGCGGCGTACCGCTGCACGGGCGGCCCGGACCGCGGCAGCCAGCCGGGTAGATGCCTCCGAGACCACCATGGTGACCCAGTCAACCGGACGAACGTCCAACACTCAAGAGGTAGCGGCAGAGAGATTCACCTCGGTCAATACAGCGGGGGATCCCACGAGCGCCACGTCGTGGCTGCTCAGAGCCCGAACCGCTCCACGTCCCGCATCTTGTTCGTCGCGTCGAGGGCGGCGACCTTGTACGCCTCCGAGAGCGTCGGGTAGTTGAACACGGTGTCGACGAGGTGGTCCACGGTGCCGCCCGTGGTCATGATCGCCTGACCGATGTGGATTATTTCCGTCGCGCCGGTCCCGAACACGTGCACGCCGAGCACCTTGCGGTCCTCGGTGGAGACGAGCAGCTTGAGCATCCCGTAGGAGTCGCCCACGATCTGCCCGCGCGCCAGCTCGCGGTAGCGCGCGATCCCCACCTCGTACGGCACGCCCGCGGTGGTGAGCTGGTCCTCGGTCTCCCCGCAGTAGGAGATCTCAGGGATCGTGTAGATCCCGATGGGCTGCAGCTCCAGCACCGACGAGACCGGCTCGTCGAACGCGTGGTACGCCGCTAGCCGCCCCTGCTCCTGCGAGGTCGCCGCGAGCGCCGGGAACCCGATGACGTCGCCGACGGCGTAGATGTGCTCGACGTCGGTCCGGAACTGCTTGTCGACCTGGAGCCGCCCGCGCCTGTCCGCGGCGAGCCCGGCGGCGGCGAGGTCTAGGCCGTCGGTGGAGCCCTGCCGCCCCGCGGAGTAGAGGACGCAGTCGGCCGGGATCCGCTTGCCGGAGGCCAGCGCGGTGACGGTCCCGCCGTTGCTCGTGGTCACGGACTCGACGGTCTCCCCCAGCCGGAACGTGACCGAGAGGTCGCGCAGCTGGAACTTGAGCGCCTCGACCACCTCGGAGTCGCAGAAGTCGAGGATCTTCTCGCGGGCCTCGACGACGGTGACCCGCGTGCCGAGCGCGGCGAAGACCGAGGCGTACTCGATGCCGATCACGCCGGCACCGACGACGACCATGGTCCGGGGCACCTCGGTCATGTCGAGGATCGCGTCGGAGTCGACCACGCGGACGCCGTCGAACTCGATGTTCGCGGGCCGTGCGGGGCGGGTGCCGACCGCTATGACTATCTTGTCGGCGTTCAGCCGGCGGACCACGTCTCCCTCGGCGTCGGTCACCTCGACGTCGTGCGGCCCGGCGAAGCGGGCGCTGCCCACGACGGTCTCGACGTGGTTGCGGGCGAGCTGGTTGCGCACCACCTCGATCTCGCGCCCGATGACGTGCTGCAGCCGGGCCAGCAGGTCCTGGACGGTGATGTGCTCCTTGAGCCGGTAGCTGGAGCCGTACAGGTCACGCATGTGCAGGCCCGTGAGGTACAGGACCGCCTCGCGCAGCGTCTTGGACGGGATGGTGCCGGTGTTGAGGCAGACGCCGCCGATCATGTCGCGCCGCTCCACCACCGCTACCCTCTTGCCGAGCTTCGCGGCGCCGATCGCCGCCTTCTGGCCGCCCGGCCCGGAGCCGATCACGACGAGGTCGAAGTGGTTCTCGCGCGCATCCATGCTCTGAGTGTGGGGGTGCGACCGGCCCATGACGAGCGACTTCATCAAGATTTAACCGACCCTGCCGCCGGGATGGCAGGCTGTCGCCCATGAGCATCTTCGCCGTCAGCTACACGTACACCGACGACGTCGCCACCCGCGACGAGGTCCGCCCCAGCCACCGCGACTTCCTGCGCGGCCTGAACGCGGACGGCGTCGTCCGCGCGTCGGGCCCGGTCGACGGCGGGATCGGGGCCATGGTCATCGTCGAGGCCGAGTCCGCCGAGGCCGCGCTGCGGATCCTGGATGCCGACCCGTTCGCGCTCCGGGGCGTCATCGCCGAGCGCAGCGTGCGCCAGTGGGACGTCGTGATCGGCGGCCTCGCGGAGTAGGGCTGCACGGCAGGCCTCCGGGGCGTGGGCCAAAATTCACCCAACGCCACAATTCACCCCATACGCGGTCATGCAGATACTTTTACCCAATAGTCACGTTTCCGGCATGGCGTGTCGCGTTCCTTGGCGCGCATGATGCCAGTTCGAACACTGCTGACTACGTTCGGGGAGGCACTGCATGACCTCTGTCGACAGCATTTCGGTGGGCTACGAGGAGATCGCTCCGCGCATCTGCGTGACGGCGCCCTACTACGCACTCAGCAACCTGACCAGCCCGATGCCGGGGCTGGCGCACGCGGGAGTACCGGTCCAGTCGCCGGTCGGACGCCAGACGACTCTGATCAGCGTGGCGGAGGCCGGCCGGCACCTCGCGATCCTTGGCCTGTGCGCCGCTGCGACGACCAACCCGAAACCCGGCCGGCACTACTACCTCGCCCACCGCGGCGTCGGCCGGATGTACCCACCGGCCGGGGCTCCGACCACCCTGCGCGGGACCGCGAGCGCCCGCATGACCAGCCGCAACCGCGCGGCGGCCGAGACCGAGCTGCACGACGCCGACGGGAACCTCGTGGCGCGGCTCGACATCGAGTACCTCGTCATGTCGGTGCCCGTGTTCCGGCGCCTGATGGGCCCGGCCGGGGCGCCGGACGCGAACGAGCCCGCCAACCCGTACGAGTCGGCGGTCGCGCTCACCGACGTCTCGACCGACGGCCGGAGCGCCACGGCCAAGCTGCCCGTCGACGCGACCATGTGCCGCGGGCACTTCGACGGCTACCCCGCTCTGCCCGTGTCCGTGGCCGGCTTTGCCGCGTTCGTGCTCTTCGATCACGTCCTGGCGGCCGCGGCCGGACCCGACGCCCAGTGGCAGCCCGGCGTCTACCGGCTCCGGGCCGACCATCTCGCGGCGGCGGGCCGGTCCTGCTCGGTCGACGTCGGCCCGTCCGCGCCCGCCGAGCCCGACGCCCACGCCCAGGGGTTCACCGGGACCCTCCGATCCGGCGACCAGCAGGTCTTCTCGATCCGCCTCGACTACACGACGGTCTGACGCCGGCGGTCGCACCCACCCTCGTGGGCGCGACCGCCGGTCTGCTGTACTGCGGACGAGTCAGGTGCCTACTTCGTCGGCTCCCCCGCGGCCTCCTCCGACGCCGCCTCCGCCGCGGCCTCCTCTGCTGCCTCCGCCGCTGCCTCCGCGGCCGCCTCGATCCGCTCGTCGCGCGCCGACTTCCAGAGGCTCGCCACCGTGCCCACGACCAGCGACACGACGATGACAGTGAGCGACAGCCAGATCGGGACCTCGGGCGCCCACTCGAAGCCTTCGCCGCCGTTGATCCACGACAGCGTGTTGGTGTGCAGCGCCTCGAGGATCAGCTTGATACCGATGAAGCCCAGGATGGCCGACAGCGCGAGGGGCAGATACACCAGCCGGTCCAGCAGGCCGCCCAGCAGGAAGTAGAGCTGACGCAGGCCCATCAGCGCGAACAGGTTCGTGCTGAAGACGATGAACGGGTCCTTCGTGATGCCGAAGATCGCGGGGATCGAGTCGACCGCGAACAGGACGTCCGTGGAGCCGATCGCCAGGAACACGATGATCATCGGCGTGAAGAGCCTGCGGCCGTCGATGTTGGTGGTCAGCCTGGAACCGTTGTACTGGTGGTGCAGCGGCAGGACCCGCCGCATCGACCGGATGAGCGCGTTCTCCTTGTAGTCGTCGTGCTCCTCGGGGCTCTCGGGCCTCGCCTGCTGGATCGCCGTGTAGATGAGGAACGCGCCGAAGATGTAGAAGAGCCAGGTGAACTGCTCGATGAGCGCCGCACCCGCGAGGATGAACCCGGCACGGAAGACCAGCGCCATGATGATGCCGACCATCAGCACGCGCTGCTGCTGCTCACGCGGTACCGCGAACCGGGCCATGATGATGACGAACACGAAGAGGTTGTCGACGCTCAGGGAGTACTCCATGAGCCAGCCGGCGTAGAACTCCGCTGCCGGTGTGACGCCGCCGACACCCCAGACGATCCCGCCGAAGATCACGGCGAGGCCCACGTAGAAGCCCACCCAGAGGGCGCTCTCCCTCATGGAGGGGATGTGGGGGCGGCGCCCGACGATGAGGAGATCGGCCACCAGCAGGGCGATCATCGCCCCGAGCGTGATCACCTCGAAGGTCGCGGGAAGTTGGTGGTCCATTGTTTCCTTCCGGAACAGGGAGGAACGCGCGACAGCATCGAGCCTCCGGTGAGTACAGCAGGGCACCGGAGGTCTTCCTCGCTCGCTCATGCACCAGCCTGGATGAAACCAGGTCATGGTGCACAACGAGCCGGCCAGGCCGAGCTGGCGTCATCGGCAGCTGTGATGACGACCAAGCCGTTTCGAGGTACTCCCCTCCAACGGAGGGAAGCATACGGGACGGCACCTTTGTTCCGGAACAGGCGTGTGTTCCCGAACACGACGTGCGCGACGCCGCGCGCCGTCCTGTCCCCTGCGTCGCGGCCGGTCAGAGCCGTGGCCCGTCCGGGACGCGGCCCGTCAGACGAGCTTGACCACCAGCTTGCCCCGGGCGTGCCCGGACCCGGCCACCTGCCTGATCGCGTCGACGGCGTGGTCGAGCGGGTACGTCGCGCTCACGATGGGCAGCAGCGCGCCGTCGGCCACCATCCCGGCGAGCACGGCAAGGTCCTCGCCGCTCTCGGTCGCCGAGACGTTCACCACCCGGTACGGGCGGAACCGCGCGACCAGCGGCGCGGCCACCAGGTCGGGCATCGGGCCGAGCAGGCCCTCCTTGCTGCCGTCGTTGGTGAGGACCACGCCACCGGGCACCACCACCCGCCCGAGCTCGCGCACCGGGTACCGGCCGGCATTCGTGAAGACGACGTCGAAGCGCCGCCCGCCCGCGGTGAAGTCCTCGCGCGTGTAGTCGACCACGTCGGAGGCGCCGAGCTCGCGCACCATCGCGGCGTTGCGTGTGCTGCAGACGCCGGTCACCTGCGCGCCCCACGCCGTCGCGATCTGCACCGCGAAGTGGCCGATCCCGCCGCCCGCGCCGGTGATCGCCAGACGCTGCCCGGCCGTGAGCCCGGCGGCACGCAGGAACTGCAGCGCCGTGACGGCGGCCATCGGCACGGCAGCCGCCTCGACATGCGTGAGCTCGGCCGGCCTGCGGGAAATCCTGTCGACGGCCGCGAGCGCCAGCTCCGCGAAGGTGCCGCTCGCGCCGAACCCGAACACCTCGTCGCCCGGGGCGAACGCGGTCACGCCAGGGCCGACCGCCGCCACGATCCCCGACAGGTCCGCGCCCCGGACCGGCGGCCGGGGACCGGTCAGCCCGCCGAGCGTGGGGCGAGCGATCAGCGGCTGTCCCGCGGCGTAGTGCCAGTCGTACGGGTTGACGCCGGCCGCGTGCACCTGGACGAGCACCTGCCCCTCGCGAGGGACCGGGTCGGGGACGTCGCGGACTTCGAGGGCGTCCCAGCCGGAGCTGTCCTGTGTCAGTGCCCGCACCACTGCCTCCTGGCCCTGCCACGCTCCCGGACGTGCTCTGGATCTTGCGGGAACAGCGTCCTCCGGCTCTGTGACCAGGTCAAGGATGAACCCGATGGTTGTCGCGGGCAGACCTCGGGACCATCCGGACCCGGGTTACGCCGTCGCGGCCTGCATCTGTCGCAGCTCCTTCTTGAGCCCAGAGATCTCGTCGCGCAGCCGCGCCGCCACCTCGAACTGCAGCTCCGCAGCCGCCGCGTGCATCTGGTCGGTGAGCTCCTGGATGAGCTCGGCAAGCTCGCTCGCGGCGGCGCCGGCCAGCCGGTTGCCCGACGTCGCTGCCTCCTTCGGCGTGCCCGGCACCCGGGCGCCCCGGCCCTCGCCCCTGCCCTTGCGGCTGTTCCGGAATCCGCCGGCCAGCAGCTCCTGTGTGTCGAGGTCCTCGCGGGCGAGCATGTCGGTGACGTCCGCGATCTTCTTGCGCAGCGGCTGCGGGTCGAGGCCGCGCTCGGTGTTGTACGCGACCTGCTTCTCGCGCCGCCGAGTGGTCTCGTCGATCGCCTCGCGCATTGCCGGAGTGATCTTGTCCGCGTACATGTGCACCTGGCCGGACACGTTTCGAGCCGCGCGGCCGATGGTCTGGATGAGGGACCGCCCGGACCGCAGGAAGCCCTCCTTGTCGGCGTCGAGGATCGCCACCAGCGACACCTCGGGCAGGTCCAGGCCCTCGCGCAGCAGGTTGATGCCCACGAGCACGTCGTACTCGCCGAGCCGCAGCTCGCGCAGCAGCTCGACACGGCGCAGCGTGTCCACGTCGGAGTGCAGATAGCGCACCCGCACGTTGCGCTCCAGGAAGTAGTCGGTGAGGTCCTCGGCCATCTTCTTGGTCAGCGTCGTGACCAGCACGCGCTCGTTGCGCTCCACCCGGTCGTGGATCTCGCCCAGCAGGTCGTCGATCTGGCCGGTAGTCGGCTTCACGACGATCTCGGGGTCCACCAGGCCGGTCGGGCGGATGACCTGCTCGACCACGCCGTCGGACAGCGAGCGCTCGTAGTCGCCAGGGGTCGCCGACAGGTACACGGTCTGCCCGATGCGCTCGGTGAACTCCTCCCACTTCAGCGGGCGGTTGTCCATGGCGCTCGGCAGGCGGAAGCCGTGGTCCACCAGCGCCCGCTTGCGGGAGGCGTCACCCTCGTACATCGCGCCGATCTGGGGCACGGTCTGGTGGGACTCGTCGATGACGAGCAGGAAGTCCTCGGGGAAGTAGTCGAGCAGCGTGTTGGGCGCCGTGCCCTGCTCGCGGCCGTCGATGTGCATCGAGTAGTTCTCGATGCCGCTGCAGGTGCCGATCGAACGCATCATCTCGATGTCGTACGTGGTCCGCATGCGCAGCCGCTGCGCCTCCAGCAGCTTGCCCTGCTTCTCCAGCTCGGCCAGCCGGTCCTCGAGCTCCTTCTCGATGCCGCCGATGGCGCGTTCCATACGCTCCGGGCCCGCCACGTAGTGCGTGGCCGGGAACACGTAGATCGACTGCTCGTTGCGCACCACGTCACCGGTGAGCGGGTGCAGCGTCTGGATCGACTCGATCTCGTCGCCGAACATCTCGATGCGGATCGCCAGCTCCTCGTACACCGGGATGATCTCGACGGTGTCGCCGCGCACCCGGAAGGTGCCGCGGGTGAACGACATGTCGTTGCGCGTGTACTGCATGGTCACGAACTGGCGCAGCAGCTGGTCGCGGTCGATCACGTCGCCCACGTCGAGCCGGACCATACGGTCCACGTACTCCTGCGGCGTACCCAGGCCGTAGATGCAGGAGACCGAGGCGACCACGATCACGTCGCGCCGCGTCAGCAGCGACGAGGTGGCCGAGTGCCGCAGCCGCTCCACCTCGTCGTTGATGGAGGAGTCCTTCTCGATGTAGGTGTCCGTCTGCGCGATGTACGCCTCGGGCTGGTAGTAGTCGTAGTACGACACGAAGTACTCGACCGCGTTGTTCGGCAGCAGCTCCCGGAACTCCGTGGCGAGCTGCGCGGCGAGGGTCTTGTTGGGCGCCATCACGAGGGTCGGGCGCTGCAGCTTCTCGACGAGCCAGGCCGTCGTCGCCGACTTGCCCGTACCCGTGGCGCCGAGCAGCACCACGTCCTTCTCGCCGGCCTGGATGCGTTCGGTCAGGTCGGCGATCGCCGTCGGCTGGTCGCCGGCGGGCTCGTACTCGGAGATGACCTCGAACGGGGCCACCGTGCGCTGCAGGTCGGTCACGGGTCGCATGTGACTACGGTACGGCGGACCACTGACACTCCCGAGCGGGAGGTCGGGTCAGTGCAGCGTCCCCGCTGCCGCCGCAGGCTCCTCCACCTCGCCGCGTGCCGCCGCGAGCGCCGTGCGGGCCACTGTCTCCAGGGCGCCGGCGAGCGCGGCGAGCGGCAGGTGCGGCTCGCCGCCGTCGGACAGGGCCGAGGCCGCGGCCTTACCCCCGACCTCCTCAGTGGTGCGCGGCACGTGGACGAAGCCGGAGAGCACGCCCGGCCGCGCCGCCAGCGCGTGCTGCAGGGCGTAGAAGGTGGCGTTGCAGACGTAGGTCCCGGCGCTGTAGCTGACGGCCGCGGGGACGCCCGCCTCGCGCACGGCGGCGGCAGCGGCCTTGACCGGCAGGGTGGTGAACCAGGCGGCGGGACCGCCGTCGGCCACGGGTGCGTCGACGGGCTGGGCGCCGTTGTTGTCGGGGATTCGCGCGTCCATGAGGTTGATGGCCACCTGCTCGAGCTGCACCTTCGTGATGCCGTCGGCCAGTCCCACCGCGACGACGACGTCCGGGGCGTGCTCGTCCAGCAGCCGCAGCAGCGCGCCGTCCACGGCGCGGACCTCGTCGAACGCCACGGGAAGCACTGCGGTGACCAGCTCGTCCGGACCGGCCCAGCTCGCGGCGAGGGCCTCGACCGCCTCAGCGGAGGCGTTGACGGCGTCACCGCCGAACGGCTCGAACCCAGTGACCAAGACCTTCATCGCGCACGCTCCTCACCTTGGCCGGATCACCGGAGCCGGCCGATCACACGGAGTCAGCCTCCGCCTCCTGCGCGACCTCTCCGGCCACACGCTGCCACAGAGTATCCACCTGGGCGCGCAGGTCGTCCTCGCTCCCCGACCCGTCGAGCGTGACGTCCGCCGCGGCGAGCCGTTCGTCGTCCGTGGCCTGCGAGGCGAGGCGGGAGCGGGCGGCGTCCTCGCTCAGCCCGCGCCCCTCCACGAGGCGGCGCACGCGCTGCTCGGCGGGGGTATGCACCACCACCAACAGGTGGAAGTGGTCGGCCTGCCCGGTCTCCACCAGCAGCGGGATGTCGTGCACGACGACGGCGCCCGGGTCCGCTGCCGCCGCCTTGGCCTCCCGTTCCGCCGACAGCCGGCGCACCTCGGGATGCACTATGCCGTTCAGGCGGCTGAGGGCGGCGGCGTCGGCGAAGACGAGCGCGCCCAGGCCCGGCCGGTCGAGGCTGCCGTCCGCGGCGAGGACGCCGTCGCCGAACGCCTCGACGACCTCGGCCAGGCCGACCGAGCCGGGTGCCACCGCCTCCCGGGCCAGCAGGTCGTGGTCGATCACGAGGGCGCCGAGCTCGGTGAGGCGCTTGGCCGCGACCGATTTGCCGGCCGCGATCCCTCCGGTGAGTCCGATGCGAAACATGGACCCATCCTGCCCTCTCGGGCCCGCACCTGTCAGACGTGGGTCGCGGGCGCAGGTCAGCGGCGGGTCAGGCCCGGGCCGGCGTGCGGGCCACCTGACGCTCGGGTGTGAACGTCACCGGCAGCACCGCTGGGTAGCGCGACCAGGGCGACGGCGCCCACGTCACGTCGGGGTCGCTGAGCCGCAGGTCCAGCCGCTCCATGAGGCTCTCCACGGCGATCTTCACGACAAGCCGGCCCGGCCGCCGCGCTGGGCACGCGTGCGGCCCGACGCCGAACGACAGGTGCGACCGGTTGCCCGCCTCGAACAGGTCGTCCGCGGGCCGAACCCGCGGGTCGTTGTTCGCGGCGGCCAAGCCCATCACTATCGCGTCCCCGGCCCGGATGTGCGCCGAGCCGAGCGTGCAGTCCGTCACGGCATACCGGGCCGGCAGGTTCGCCACGGGCGGCTCGCGCCACAGCGTCTCGTCCATCGCGTCGTCCAGGCCGCGGCGCACGCCCGTGACGCGGCCCGTGTACCGGGGGTCGGTGAGCATGCGGCGCAGAGTGGCCGCGATCCAGGTCACGAGCATCTCGTTCGCCGCGCAGATCGCGACCACCATGGAGTGCACGATCTCCGTGTCGTCCTGGAAGTTCGGGTGCGCGACGAAGCTGGCGGTCAGGTCCTGCCCGGGCGCCTCTCTGGTCGCGAGGACGTGGTCCAGCACGATCTGGTCCATCGTGGCCAGGGCGGCCACGGGGTCACCCCCGTGCCCGAAGACCTCGCTCGCGCAGCGCAGCAGGGCGATCCCCTGCTTGTCGTCGAACCCGAACATGCCCGACACGGCCAGGAACGACACCGCCGCCGCGTACCCGCCGATCAGGTCGGCCTGGCCCTGGGCGGAGAACGAGTCGATGAGCCGGCTGCAGACGCCGCGCACGAGCGCGGCGGTGCGCGCCTCATCGATCCCGGCGAACGCCTCGTCCACGGGGAGGCGCAGCCGCCGGTGGTCCGGTCCGTCCGCGTAGTAGAGCGCCCGGCGCCCGGCCGGGGAGAGGATGGCGTGCAGGGAGGACTCCCGCGGCAGCTGCTCCTTCCAGTGCCGGGGGTTCCGGGCGAAGACGCTCTCCGTGCGCATCACCTCCATGACCTCTGCGTGCCCGAGCACGAGCCAGCCCGGCACGCCCGGCTCCAGGTCGACCGGGGCCACCGGCCCCCAGTGGTCCTGGAGCTCGCGCAGCGCCGCGGCCATGTCCTCCGTGCCGGTCAGGTCCACCAGAGCCACCCGACCTCCGCTTCGCTGCGGTTCCCGGTCAGACATGGCCCTCCACCCGTCGAGATTCATCGAATCATCCGTCGAAATAGGGGGGCGACCTGCGTAGACGCCCGATCGAGGGTTTCTATCACGAGCGGCGACGAATGCGTAACACCCCTGTGGTCCAGGTCACCCTCGGTTCACCCGCTATCGTCGTCGCGCCTGTGCGCGCCTGGTCCCCGAGGCCGTCCATGGTCTCCAGTGGCCGGGCCCCGTGGGACGATGCGAGCGTGAGCATGCACGGAGGCGGCGGGAGCATGGGCGGCGGCCGCGCGATGCGGTCCTTCACACAGGACGGTTCGGTCACGCACCAGCGTGTGGGGTGGGCCACGCTGCGGCGCATCGTCGGCTTCGCGCGGCCGTACCGGGGCCGGCTGATCCTGTTCGTGCTGATCCTGGCCCTGGAGGCCGCGGCAGGCGCCGCCACTCCGCTGCTCTTCCAGCGGATCATCGACCACGGCATCGTCGACGGCGACACGCGCCTGGTGGTCCTGCTCGCCGGCGCCGCGGGGCTGCTCGCCATCGTGGCCGCCGGGCTGTCCGTCGCGGACCGGCTCGTCTCGTCCCAGGTCGGCGAGGGGCTCATCCTCGACCTGCGGATCGCCGTGTTCGACCACGTCCAGCGCATGCCGCTCGCGTTCTTCTCCCGGGCCCGCACCGGGGCCCTCGTGCAGCGTCTCAACGGGGACGTGCTCGGAGCCCAGCGCGCGTTCACCTCGACCCTGCAGACGGTGGTCTCCAACACCCTGACCATCGCGTTCACGCTCGCGGCGATGTTCACGATGTCGTGGGAGCTCACGCTCGGCGCCCTCGTGCTGGTGCCGCTGTTCGTTTTCCCGGCGCGCTGGTTCGGCCGCCGGCTCGCCGTCCTGACCCGCCGCGGCATGGAGGTCGACGCCGACCTGGGCCAGGTCATGAACGAGCGCTTCAACGTGGCCGGCGCCCACCTCGTGAAGGTCTTCGGCGACCCGGCCACCGAGTCCGAGCGGTTCGCCGAGCCCGCCCGCGAGCGCCGCGACGTGGGCGTCCGGACCGCCCTGTTCGGGACCTGGTTCCGGGTGGGCCTGTCCACCATCGCGTCCCTGGCCGTGGCCGGCGTGTACGGGATGGGCGGCCTGCAGGCGATCGCCGGCGAGCTCACGGTGGGCACCGTCGTGGCCCTCGCCACGTACCTCACTCGCCTGTACGGCCCGCTGACGGCCATGGCGAACGTCCAGGTCGACGTGATGACGGCGCTGGTCTCGTTCGAGCGGGTGCTCGAGGTGCTTGACCTGGAGCCGTCGGTCGCCGAGAAGCCGGACGCCGTCGACCTGCGTGCCGCCGTCGCCGCCCGTGGTGCCTCCGTCTCCCTGACGGGCGTGACATTCCGGTACCCGCGGGCCGACGAGGTGTCGCTCGCCTCCCTGGAGTCGGTAGCGGGGCAGCGCAAGGACCCGACGACGGACACGCTGCACGACGTCTCCTTCGAGGTTCCCGCGGGTTCGATGGTGGCGCTCGTCGGCCCGTCCGGTGCGGGCAAGACCACGGTGTCACAGCTGGTCAGCCGCATGTACGACCCGACGTCGGGCGCGGTGCGCATCGCCGGGACCGACCTGCGGGACGTCACGTTCGCATCGCTGCGGGCGACCGTCGGCGTCGTCTCGCAGGACGCGCACCTGTTCCACGACACGATGGCGGCGAACCTACGGTTCGTCCGGCCGGAGGCGACGGACGCCGACCTCGAGCGGGTGCTGCGCCAGGCGCGCATCTGGGACCTGGTCGACCGGCTGCCCGAGGGCCTGGAGACCGTGGTCGGCGACCGCGGCTACCGGCTGTCCGGCGGCGAGCGGCAGCGCCTCGCCATCGCGCGGCTGCTCCTGAAGGCGCCCGACGTGGTGGTGCTCGACGAGGCCACTGCGCACCTCGACTCGGAGTCCGAGGCCGCCGTGCAGATGGCACTCGACCACGCGCTCGCCGGGCGGACGTCGCTGGTCATCGCGCACCGGCTGTCCACGGTCCGCGCGGCGGACCGCATAGTGGTGCTCGACGACGGCCGCGTGGCCCAGTCCGGCACGCACGCCCAGCTCATCGCCGCCGGGGGCCTGTACGCCGACCTGTACCGCACCCAGTTCGCCGAGACGGCATGAGCGGGAGCTGATGGCACGGAGCGCAGCCAGGCGATGGTCCACCTCGGCAGGCATCCCAGCACCGGTGACACTAACCTAGCCGTCTAGACCTCGAAGGTGGCGTCCCGTTTCCAGGAACTGGTCAAGACATCGATCCGCTACGACCACGCAGACCGACACAGCGACGCGCTCCTGTGGATTCCCGATGCCATCGCGTGGTGCTGGCAGCGTGGCGGAGAATGGCGCGACAAGGTGCGTGACGCCGTGACGGAGGTCATCGAGATCGATGGTTCGTGACAGCGCGAAGCCCGGGTTACCCGTCGAAAGGGCGGGCTCCCGGGCTCACTTCTCGGGGCTACTGCCCCTCGCAAGAAGAACGCTACAACGGAACGACGGTGGGCACCAGAGCGAGTCGCTCGGTGCCGCAAGAGCACAAGGAAAGCACGCCGCTCTTCGTGCAAAGAACTGGGCGGGTGCTCGGCGGCCGGGGCTGGGAGGATGTGCCGTGTGGACTTCCACGACCATCACCTGCCGGACGGCCACCGCGGCCGCCTGACCGCCGCGTTCACGATCACCGCGGCGGTGCTGCTCGCCCAGATCGTCGGCGCCGTGCTCACGGGCAGCCTCGCTCTGCTGGTCGACACGGTTCACCTGCTGACGGACGCCGCCGGCCTCGCGATGGCCCTGTTCGCGGCACACCTTGCCCAGCGTCCGCCGTCGGCCCGGCGCACCTGGGGCTACCGCCGGGCAGAGGTGATCGCGGCGCTCGCCCAGGCCGGCGTGCTGCTGGTCGTGGGTGTGTACGTCCTGGTGGAGGGCATCGCGCGGCTGGCGTCGCCGCCCGACGTGCCCGGCCCCGAGCTTGTCGTCTTCGGGGTGATCGGTCTGGCCGGCAACATCGCCGCGATGGCCGTCCTCGCCGGGCGGCGGTCCGCGAACCTGAACCTGCGCGCCGCGTTCCTCGAGGTGGCGAACGACGCGCTGGGATCGCTCGCGGTGGTGGTTGCGGCAGTCGTCATCACGCTGACGGGCTGGCAGCGGGCCGACGTCCTCGCGGGGCTGCTCATCGGCGCCCTGATCCTCCCGCGGGCGCTCAGGCTGCTGCGCGAGACGGTCTCGGTGCTCCTGGAGTCCTCACCGCCCGGCCTGGACCTCGACGAGGTCCGTGCGCACCTGCTGAAGCTGGACCACGTCGAGGACGTGCACGATATGCACGCGTCCCTGATCGCCACCGGGCTGCCGGTGATCAGCGCCCACGTGGTGGTCGGCACCGACTGCTTCACCGACGGCCACGCGGCCCGCATCCTGGACCAGCTGCAGGAGTGCGTCGCCGAGCACTTCGACATCGCGGTGGAGCACTCCACGTTCCAGGTCGAGCCGCGCACGCACTCAGCCCACGAGCACCCGCAGCACGCCTGAGAGAACACGACGACGGCCCGCCGCCCCCGAAGGGGCGACGGGCCGTCGGACAGCTCAGGTCAGTTGCCCGTGAGCTTCTCGCGGAGCGCAGCGAGCGCCTCGTCCGAAGCCAGGGTCCCGACCTCCTCGACCGGAGCCGAGGAGTAGGTCGTGCTGCCACCGGCCGGAGCGGCGGCCGGGGCGTCGGTCGTCGCCTCGGTGTCCGCGGTGAGCGCCTCGGCGACCTGCTTGCGGTGCGCGGTCCAGCGCTCGTGCGCCTTGGCGTACTCCGCCTCCCACGCCTCGCGCTGCGCCTCGAAGCCCTCGAGCCACTCGTTGGTCTCCGGGTCGAAGCCGTCCGGGTACTTGTAGTTCCCGGCGTCGTCGTACTCGGCGGCCATGCCGTACAGCGCGGGGTCGAAGTCCTCGGACTCCGGGTCCACGCCCTCGTTGGCCTGCTTGAGCGACAGCGAGATGCGGCGGCGCTCCAGGTCGATGTCGATGACCTTGACGAACACCTCGGCACCGACGGTGACGACCTGCTCCGGCAGCTCGACGTGGCGCACGGCCAGCTCCGAGATGTGGACCAGGCCCTCGATGCCGTCCTCGACGCGGACGAACGCGCCGAACGGAACCAGCTTGGTGACCTTACCCGGCACGACCTGACCGATGGCGTGCGTGCGGGCGAAGGTCTGCCACGGGTCCTCCTGCGTCGCCTTCAGCGACAGGGAGACACGCTCGCGGTCGAAGTCGACGTCGAGCACCTCGACGGTGACCTCCTGGCCCACCTCGACGACCTCGGACGGGTGGTCGATGTGCTTCCAGGACAGCTCGGAGACGTGCACCAGACCGTCGACGCCGCCGAGGTCCACGAACGCACCGAAGTTGACGATCGAGGAGACGACACCCGGGCGCACCTGGCCCTTCTGCAGCGTCTGCAGGAAGGTGGAGCGAACCTCGGACTGCGTCTGCTCGAGCCAGGCACGGCGCGAGAGCACGACGTTGTTCCGGTTCTTGTCGAGCTCGATGATCTTGGCCTCGATCTCCTTGCCGACGTACGGCTGGAGGTCGCGGACACGACGCATCTCCACGAGAGAGGCGGGGAGGAAGCCGCGCAGGCCGATGTCGAGGATGAGGCCGCCCTTGACGACCTCGATGACGGTGCCGGTGACGACGCCGTCCTCTTCCTTGATCTTCTCGATCGTGCCCCAGGCGCGCTCGTACTGTGCGCGCTTCTTGGACAGGATCAGGCGGCCTTCCTTGTCCTCCTTCTGGAGGACCAGGGCCTCGACAGCGTCACCGACGGCGACAACCTCGCCAGGGTCGACGTCGTGCTTGATCGAGAGCTCCCGGGACGGGATCACACCCTCGGTCTTGTAGCCGATGTCGAGAAGGACCTCGTCGCGGTCCACCTTGACGATCGTGCCTTCGACGATGTCACCATCGTTGAAGTACTTGATGGTGGCGTCGATGGCAGCAAGGAAGTCCTCCTCGGTGCCGATGTCGTTGATGGCAACCTGGGGTGCGGACTTCGCAGGGGTGGAGATGGTCATTGAGTTCGATGCTCCGATGCGGACATGGCGTAGTACGGACAGGGTCTGTTTGAGCTCTGCTTGTGCTGTGCTCGTGAGGTACCGATGGTCGCCAAAAGGCGCACGGCACCGCCAGTCATCCTAGTGGCGTCGCAGTGCCCCGGTCAACGCGAGCGAGAGTGGCACGAGCCTCAGAATTCCGGCCTGCGGAACGGTTCGAGGCAACGGTTCGGCGGGTGTCCGCCCAGGTAGCGGGGTTCAGAGCGCCAGCTCCAGATCCTTGCCTGGGATGGCGTCGAGCAGCGCCCGCGTGTAGTCGGTGGCCGGCGAGTCGAAGACCTCGTCGACGGTCCCCTCCTCGACCACGCGGCCCTCCTGCATCACCAGCACGCGGTCGGCGATCTGCCGCACGACGGCGAGGTCGTGGGTGATGAAGAGGTAGGTGAGGCCGAGCTCCTCCTGCAGGCCGGCGAGCAGCTGCAGGATCTGTGCCTGGACCACCACGTCGAGCGCCGAGACCGCCTCGTCGCACACCACGAGCTCGGGCGACAGCGCCAGGGCGCGCGCGATCGCCACCCGCTGCCGCTGGCCGCCCGACAGCTCGGCGGGGAACCGCCGTAGCTGGCCCTTGCTCAGCGCCACCTGCTCGGCGAGCTCCTCCACGCGGGCCCGCCGAGCCGCGGCGTCGCCGTAGTTGTGCGCGCGCAGCGGCTCCTCGATGGCGCGGAACACCGAGTAGAGCGGGTCCAGCGACGAGTACGGGTCCTGGAACACGGGCTGTACCCGGCGCCGGTAGGCGATCTGGTCCCGGTGCCCCCCGGCGCCCACGAGGACGCCGTCGAACGTGATCGTGCCCGTGGTGGGCTTCTCGATGTCGAGGATCATCCGCGCCAGGGTCGACTTGCCCGAGCCCGACTCCCCCACCACCGCCACGGTGGAACCGCGCGGGATGTCGAGGCTCACGCCGTCCACGGCCGTGAAGTCCCTGCTGCGGGACAGCAGGCCGCTGCCGCGGATCGAGAAGACCTTGCTCACGTCCTTGACGGACACGAGGAAGTCGGCCGCGGCCGTGCCGTCGGCCGCCCCGTCCTCGCCGGGAGCCAGCAGGGCGTCGTCCAGCACGTCGTCCAGGCCGCGCTCGCGCGCGATCTCGATGCGGCGGGAGGCGAGCGACGGGGCCGCCGCCATGAGGCGCTTGGTGTAGTCGTGCTGCGGCGCGGTGAGCACCCGGCGGGCCGGGCCCTGCTCCACGATCTCGCCCTGGTACATGACCACCACGGTGTCGGCCCGCTCGGCCGCGAGGCCGAGGTCGTGCGTGATGAGCAGCACCGCGGTACCCAGGTCCTCGGTAAGGCCCGCGAGCTGGTCCAGGATGCCCCGCTGCACGGTCACGTCGAGGGCCGACGTCGGCTCGTCCGCGACCAGCAGCGCCGGCCGGGCCGACAGGCCCATGGCGATGAGCGCGCGCTGGCGCATGCCGCCGGAGAACTCGTGCGGGTACTGGCTGGCCCGACGGCCCGCGTCGGGCAGGCCCACCTCGTCGAGCAGCTCGACCGTGCGGGTCCGCGCGTCCCGGCGGGACCGCAGGCCGTTGTCGATCAGGCCCTCGTCGATCTGCTGCCCGATCCGCATGATCGGGTTGAGGTTGGTCATCGGGTCCTGCGGCACGAGGCCCAGCTCCGTGCCCCGCAGGTGCGCCATGCGCTGCGTTGATACACGGCCCAGGTCCTCGTCCTTGAACCAGATGTGCCCCTCGGCCACCGAGCCGTTGCTCGCCAGCAAGCCCAGCACCGCCATGGCGAGGGTGGTCTTGCCGGAGCCGGACTCCCCCACGATCGCGACGGTCTGGCCGCGCCGGACGGTCAGGCTCGCGTTCGACACGGCGCGTGCGGCGCCGTTCTCCGTCCGGAAGTCGACGCACAGGTCCTCGACGCGCAGGACGACGTCGTCGGCCCTGTCGTCGGCCCTGTCGTCGGCAATCGAGCCGGGCAAGGTGGCGGGGGTCTTCTCAGGGGTGTCGCTCATCGTCGGGTCCTGTTCCGGGGGTCGAGGGCCTCGCGCAGGCTCTCGCCCACGAGGGTGAAGCCGAGGGCCGTCACGGCGATGCAGATGCCGGGCAGGATCGCCAGGCGTGGTGCGACCGCCAGCTCCTGCTGCGCCGCGGTGAGCATGCGCCCCCATTCCGCGGTGGACGGCTCGCCGCCGCCCAGGCCCAGGAAGGAGAGCGCCGCGGCCTCGATCACGGCCGTGGCGAGGGTCAGCGTGGCCTGCACGATGACCGGGCCGACGCTGTTGGGCAGCACGTGGCTCATCGTCACCGACCGCCGGCTCAGGCCCAGTGCCGACGCGGCCAGCACGTAGTCCTGGCCGCGCTGCGCGAGCATCGAGCCGCGCAGCAGCCGGGCGAAGATCGGTATCTGCACGACGCCGATCGCGACGATCACCGACATCGACGACTGACCGGCGATCGCGGCGATCGACACAGCCAGGAGCAGCGACGGCACGGACAGCATGAGGTCGACCAGACGCATCGCGCCGAAGTCGACCCACTTGCCGAACCAGCCCGCGAGCAGGCCGAGGGCCATGCCGCCGGCCAGGCCGAACAGCGTGGACAGGACGCCGACGAGGAGCGACGCGCGGGCGCCCCAGATCAGCTTGCTCAGCACGTCGCCGCCGTAGCGGTCCAGGCCCAGCGGGTACTCGGCCGACGGGCCGGGGATCATCGTCGGGCGTACCTCGTCGCGGCCCGGCAGCTCGTGGGGGCCGTAGGGGGCCAGCCACGGCGCGAACAGCGCCACCAGCACGAAGGCCGCGACGATGATGAAGCCGGTGATGGCCACTGGGTTCTTGCGGAGCGTGCGCCAGGCGCGTCCCCAGACACCCTCGCCGGCGTGGTCCTCACCGCCGGGACCGTCGCCGTGGATGCTGGTGTGGAGCGGCGCGGCGGCCGCACCGTCGGTCAGCGGAAGCTCGTTGGCACTCACTGTTGCCTCCTCAGCCGGGGGTCGATCAGCCCGTACGACACGTCGACGAACAGGTTTACGAGGGCGTAGACGACCGCGATCAGCAGGACGAAGCCCTGCATCACCGGGTAGTCCGCGTTGAACACGGCCTCGGCGAGGAACGAGCCGATGCCGGCGAACGCGAACACCGTCTCGGTCAGGACGGCGCCCGAGAGCAGCAGACCGACCTGCAGGCCGATCGTCGTCAGCACCGGGAGCATCGAGTTCTTCAGGATGTGGTCACCGCGCAGCCGCGCGGGCTTGATGCCCTTGGCGCGGGCGGTGCGGACGTAGTCGGCGTTCTGCACCTCGGACACTGCTGCGCGCGTCATGCGCGCCACGATCGCTAGCGGGATGGTGCCGAGCGCGATACCCGGCAGGACCAGGTGCATCAGCGCGTCCCACGCGGCGTCCCACTCACCGGTGAGTATCCCGTCCAGCACGTAGAAGTTCGTCGGGTGCGTCGCGTTGATCGTCGGGTCCTGACGCCCGGTGGACGGGAACCAGCCCAGCTCCACGGCGAACACGTACTTCAGGATGAACGCGAGGAAGAACACGGGCACGGTCACGCCGATCAGCGACACGACCACCGACGAGTGGTCGATGATCGATCCGGCGCGGCGGGCCGCGACGTAGCCGAGCGGGATGCCGATGCCGATCGCGATGATCAGGGCCACCACGGTCAGCTCGATCGTCGCGGGGAACCGCGTGATGAACTCGTCGAGCACCGGACGGGCGGTCCGCGTGGAGACGCCGAAGTCGCCCTGCAGCAGGCGGGTCAGGTACTTGAAGTACTGGATGTACAGCGGCTGGTCGAACCCGTACAGGGTGTTGATCCGGGCGATTGCCTCCGGCGTGGCCCGCTCGCCCAGCAGGGCGGTCGCGGGGCCGCCGGGCAGCGCCCGGACCCAGGCGAACAACAGGACCGACAGCCCTAGGAGCAGCGGTATCAAGAGCAGCAGCCGCTGCACGATGAGGCGGATCATACCTATCCTCGGTGGGTTCCTCGAATGTCACGGACAGCGGTCGGGGCGCGGCAGGCGCCGCGCCCCGACCTGAGCACTTCACCCTAAGACGTGATGCGCCCTAGGCATGTCATCAGCCTTCTCTCACTCCGAGAACGTGATGACGTTGTAGACCTCGTCCTGGACCGGCGAGACCGGGTAGCCCTGGACGACGTCCGTGAACGCGAGCGAAGGCACCGGGCTGGCCAGCGGCACGCCCGGCAGGAACTCCATGACGGCCTCGTTCGCGGCCTTGTACAGCTCCTCCTGCTGGTCGACGTCGGCGTAGCGGGCGTCGGCGAGGCTCTTGAAGAGGTCGGGGTCGTTGAAGCCCCACTCGGACGACTCCGCACCGAAGAACGTGCCGATGAAGTTGTAGGTGTCGTTGTAGTCACCAGTCCAGCCCAGCAGGTGCAGGCCGTGCTTCTCGCTGCCCTGGATGGTGTCGAGGTAGGTGGGGCTCCACGGCTCCGGCGTCGCCGTCACCGTGATGCCGACCTCCTCGAGGTCGGCCGAGATGGCCTCGAAGATCGCCGCGGGGTCCGGCATGTACGGCCGCGAGATGTCGGTCGGGTAGTTGAACTCGAGCTCGAGGTTCTCCTGCCCGGCCTCCGCCAGAAGATCCCGCGCCTTGTCCTGGTCGAACTCGTACGTCGGGACGTCCTCGCTGTAGCCCGAGACGATCGAGGGGACGAACTGCGTGGCGACCTCGGTGCCCTCCGGCAGCGCGGCCGCGACCAGCGCCTCCTTGTCGATCGCGTGGGCGATCGCCTGGCGCACCAGCGGGTCGTCCAGCGGCTTGGCCTTCTGGTTCATGCCCAGGTACAGGATGTTGAACGGGTCGCGGTCCAGGATCTGGAAGCCGGCCTGCTCGAGCGCGTCGACGTCGGCCGGGGCGACCAGGTCGTACCCGTCGATGTCACCGGCCTCGAGCGCCTGACGGCGGGCGGTGGGCTCGGCGATCACCGTGAAGACGATCGACTTGACGTCGGCGATCTCGCCCCAGTACCCGTCGAATGCGTTGAGGGTGATCGACTCGCCGGTCTTCCACTCCTCGAACGTGTACGGGCCGGTGCCGACCGGGTGCTCCGTGGCGTACGCCGAGAGCTCGGGGGCGTCCTCGGCGCCGCCGACCTCGTCCGCCTTGAACTCCTCCAGCGCCGCGGGCGACTGCATGGAGAACGACGGCAGCGAGAGAGCCGGGACCAGCTCGGGCAGGGGGCTCTTCAGCTTGACGACGGCGGTCGCGGCGTCGGAGGCCTCGCACGACTCGTACTTGCCGTTCTCGCCCTGACCACCGAACACGTGCGTGTAGTAGTACGACAGCGACTCGGACGCGGCCAGGCCGGTCCAGTTCGCCCAGCGGTCGAAGTTGAAGCACACGGCCTCGGCGTCGAAGTCCGTGTCGTCGTGGAACTTGACGCCCTCCTTCAGGTGGAAGGTGTACTCCAGGCCGTCCTCGCTGATGTCCCAGGTCTCCGCCAGCAGCGGGGCCGGGTCGGCCGTGCCGGGCTCGACCCCGACGAGACCCTCGAACATCTGGCGTGCGACCCGGAACGACTCGCCGTCACTGGCGAACGCCGGGTCGAGCGAACCGGGGTCAGCGGAGGCGGCGAACACGAACGTGTCCTTGCCGCTCTCCTCGCCGCCCTCGGCGTCCCGCTCGCTCGCGACACAACCACTCAGCGCTACTGCGAGCGTGGTCACCAAGGTGACGCCGCCCGCGAGGCGCGTAGCGCGTCGACGCATGGCACTCTCCTTCCTCGGGCGCTCCGTCGGGGTCCGGGTTCGGACACGACGAAGCGCAGACGTTTGCGTTTGACCTTAGGAGTCGTTTGGTTGCTTCCGTATTTCGGTCGGCACTCGCAATCCAATTGTGATGCTTTTGTTACCGCTATGAATGTGGTAATTGGCCTGCGGTTCACCGGCACGTGCGGGCGGGGATGATGGCCCTGTGAGCGACAACGAACCCGTGACCTACGGCTACCGCGATCTGCCGGACGACGGCCGCGCCGCACGGACCTGGTGGGACGCCAACGCCGACGAGTACCTCGAGGAGCACCGGGACTTTCTCGGCGATGCCGGTTTCCGCTGGGGCCCGGAGGGCCTGACCGAGGCCGAGGCTGGCCTGCTGGGCGACGTCGCCGGCCGCGACGTGCTCGAGGTCGGGGCCGGCGCCGCGCACTGCTCGCGCTGGCTCATCTCGCGCGGGGCTCGGGCGGTGGCCACCGACTATTCGGCCGGCATGCTGGCCGGCGCTGGCCCCCTCGACGCCGCCACCGGCGTCGTCGTGCCGCGGGTCCAGGCCGACGCGCGGGCGCTGCCGTTCGCCGACGGCTCGTTCGACGTCGCCTTCACGTCGTTCGGCGCCATCCCGTTCGTGCCCGACGCCGTCCGCGTGCACCGCGAGGCCGCCCGCGTGCTGCGGCCCGGCGGCCGGTGGGTGTTCTCGGTGACCCACCCCCTGCGGTGGGCGTTCCCGGACGACCCGACGCGGCGCGGCCTGACGGCTACCCGCTCGTACTTCGACCGGCGCCCCTACGTGGAGGCCGACGCCGCGGGCCGCGTCCAGTACGCGGAGTACCACCGCACCGTCGGCGACCACGTGCGGGACCTCGCCGCTGCCGGGCTGCGCCTGACCGACCTGGTCGAGCCTGAGTGGCCGGACTGGAACGACCAGGTCTGGGGCGGCTGGGGCCCGGAACGCGGCCGCTACCTGCCGGGTACGGCGGTCTTCGTGACGGAGACGCCGACGTAGGGCGCCACGTCAGTGACCTGCCTCGTGCCAGGTCGATCCCGTGCCCACGGAGACGTCCAGCGGCACGTTGAGCACGAATGCCGCGCCCATCTGGCTGCGCAGCACCTCCTCGGCGGCGGCCCGCTCCCCCGGCGCGACCTCGATCACGAGCTCGTCGTGCACCTGCAGCAGCAGGCGCGAGCTGAGCCCACGGTCGTCGAGCTCGTGCTGCACCTTGAGCATGGCGAGCTTGATGATGTCGGCGGCGCTGCCCTGGATGGGCGCGTTGAGCGCCATGCGCTCCGCCATCTGCCGGCGCTGCCGGTTGTCGCTCGTGAGGTCCGGCAGGTAGCGGCGCCGGCCGAGGATCGTTGCGGTGTACCCGGTGGGGCGCGCCTCCTCGACCACGCCCGAGAGGTAGTCCCGC
Organism: Promicromonospora soli; assembly: GCF_014653785.1. Classification (GTDB taxonomy): domain Bacteria; phylum Actinomycetota; class Actinomycetes; order Actinomycetales; family Cellulomonadaceae; genus Promicromonospora; species Promicromonospora soli. The sequence goes on from NZ_BNAS01000001.1 coordinate 131,830, forward strand.
ACGCCGCCGAACCGCTCGAAGTATTCGTTCATGAGGGTCTGCGCCTCGCCCGTGGCGATGTTGAGTTGCTGCGACAGCCCGAACGCGCTCAGGCCGTATGCCAGGCCGTACGACATGGCCTTGATCTTGGACCGCATCTCGGCGGTCACGTCGGCGGGCGCGACCTCGAACACGCGCGAACCCACGTACCGGTGCAGGTCCTCCCCCGAGTTGAACGCCTCGATCAGGCCCTCGTCCCCGGACAGGTGGGCCATGATCCGCATCTCGATCTGGCTGTAGTCGGCCGTCAGCAGCGACTCGTAGCCCTCGCCGACCCGGAACGCCCGGCGGATCTGCCGGCCCGCCTCCGTGCGGATCGGGATGTTCTGCAGGTTCGGGTCGGTCGAGCTCAGGCGGCCCGTGGCGGCGATGGTCTGCTGGAACGTCGTGTGGATGCGGCCGTCGGGCGCCACGGACTTCAGGAGCCCCTCGACCGTCACCCGCAGGCGGGACACGTCGCGGTGCGCCAGCAGGTGGGCGAGGAACGGGTGCTCGGTCTTGACGAACAGGTCCTGCAGGCTCGCGGCGTCGGTGGTGTATCCCGTCTTGATCTTCTTGGTCTTGGGCATGCCGAGCTGGTCGAACAGGACCTCCTGCAGCTGCTTGGGGCTGCCGAGGTTCACCTCACGGCCGATCACGTCGTACGCCTCGCCCGCGGCGTCCGCGACCCCCTGCGCGAACTGCTGCTCCAGGCTGGTCAGGTACTCGGTGTCGGCCGCGATGCCGATGCGCTCCATCCGCGCCAGCACGCCCGACAGCGGCAGCTCCACATCGTCCAGCAGGTGGGTGGCGCCGCGGTCGGCGAGCTCGCCCTCCAGGGCCGTCGCCAGCTCGGCCACGCCGTGCGCGCGCACCGCCTCCGCCTGCCCCTCGGCCTCACCCTCGAGCGACAGGTCCAGCGCGCCCTGTGCGCCCTCCGGCTCCGCGACCTTGAGCTCCCGGCCGAGGTGCCGCACGGCGAGGTCGCCCAGGTCGTAGCCACGCTGGTCCGGGTGGCACAGGTAGGCCGCGAGCTCGGTGTCGAACACGACGCCCTCGAGGTCCATGCCGCGCGCGGCGAGCATGTGGGCCGCCGCCTTCGCCCCGTGCAGGACCTTGGGCGCGCTCGCGTCGCCGAGCCAGGTCGCGAGCGCCTTCTCGTCGTCGGCCCCCAGCTGTGTGAGGTCGACGTAGACGGCCTCACCCGCCGGCTCGGCCACGGCCACTGCCCAGGCGTCCCCGCCGCCGGGTACGGCCTTGCCGGCCACCTCGACGCCCACGCGCCCCGTGCGGGCGGCGAGCCAGGCGCCGAGGGTCCCCGGGGCGACGTCGGCCAGGTCGAGGCTGGCGTCGGAACCGGCGGTCGTCTCCTCGGCGGCCGCACCCGCCGGGTCGACGGCGAGCAGCCGGTCGCGCAGCTGGCCGAACTGCAGGGTGTCGGACACGAGGTGCACGGCCTCGCGGTCGAAGCCCGTCAGGGCGAGGTCGGCCACGCCGAGCGGGAGCTCGACGTCGGTCAGCAGGTGGTTGAGCTCGCGGTTGATCCGCACCTGCTCGAGGTGCTCGCGCAGGCTCTCGCCGGCCTTGCCCTTGATCTCCTCGGCGGCGTCCAGCAGCGCGGCGAGGCCGCCGTGCGCGGTGATCCACTTGGCGGCGGTCTTGGGCCCGACGCCGGGTACACCCGGCAGGTTGTCGCTCGTCTCGCCCACGAGCGCCGCGAGGTCCGGGTAGCGCTCCGGTGGTACGCCGTACTTCGCCTCGACGGCAGCCGGGTCCATGCGGGCCAGCTCGGACACGCCCTTCTTCGGGTACAGGACGGTGACGTCGCCGTTCACGAGCTGCAGCGTGTCGCGGTCGCCGGAACACACCAGCACCTCCATGCCGGCCGTCTTGGCCTCCAGCGCCAGGGTCGCGAGGATGTCGTCCGCCTCGATGCCCGCGAGCTCGATCGAGGAGACGTGCAGGGCGTCCAGCACCTCCTTGATGAGCGGCACCTGGCCCTTGAACGCGTCCGGCGTGGCGTCCCGCGTGCCCTTGTACTCGGGGAACCGCTCGGTGCGGAACGTGACACGACCGGCGTCGAACGCCACCGCCATGTGGGTGGGCTGCTCGTCCCGCAGGAGGTTCGTCAGCATCGACGTGAAGCCGTAGACGGCGTTGGTGATCTGTCCTGAGCTGGTCGCGAGGGTGTCGGGCAGCGCGTAGAACGCCCGATAGGCCATGGAGTGGCCATCGATCAGCAGGAGACGGGGGCGGCCCGGTAGAGGCTTGCCCGGAGTACGGCTTGGCGCAGTGGAGGTCACGCCTGACAACATAGCCCGCATGACTGACACGAGCGCCTCCGCGACGCCCTCCGGGCCCGCCATCGACTGGAAAGCCCTGTACGGAGTCGACACGACGGGCACGCTGTTCGAGCGCATGGAGATGGAGCTCCTGGAGCTCGCGCCGGACCGCGCGGTCGGGCGCATCCCGGTGAAGGGCAACACGCAGCCCGCGGGCCTGCTGCACGGGGGCGCCTCCGTCGTGCTCGCCGAGACGCTCGGCTCGCTCGCCGCGCAGGCGCACGCCGGACCGGACAAGAAGACCGTCGGCATCGAGGTGAGCGCCACGCACCACCGCGGGGCCCGCGAGGGCTACGTCACCGGCACCGCGACGGCGATCCACCTGGGCCGCACGACGGCGTCGTACGAGATAGTCATCACCGACGACGCCGGCAAGCGGGTGTGCACGGCTCGCCTGACCTGCCTGATCCTCGGCTGAGGGCAGAGTGCAGCGCAGGGTGAGGGCCGAGCTTGCGAGGCACTCGCCCGAAGCGGAACGTCGCACTCAGCCGACAACAAGCTGAGCTGAGCCTCAGCCGGCCTTCGCCGGGTGGCGGCGTGACGGCGCGCCGCCGCCCACCGTCCGCATGTCGATGGGCCCGGACTCCATGACGGACCGGGCGCGACGGCGTCGGGCGATGAGGTCCTCGAGGCCGCCGCGGCCGAACCGGCGCCCGGCGTCGCGCGCCGTGGGATCGATCCCAAGGCGACGCTGGAGCGCAGCGACGGACGCCACGCGGTGCCCCGCGGCCGGGGCGAACCCGAGCCGGGCAAGGAAACGCTGCACTCCGCGGTTGCCGGGCACCGGCGCGGAGTAGATGTCGTGACACTCGTGCTCCGCCGCGAGATCCGCGGCCGCACGGAGCAGCGCGTGGCCGACGCCGTGGCGGCGCGCCCGGGGCGCGACGAAGAGCATGTCGAGGTACAGGCTTGCGTGCTGCGCGAAGAGATAGGCCGCGACGACGCGACCGAGAACGACGCCGACGACCTGCCCGTCCTGCTCCGCGACCAGCACGTGCCCTCCGGCCGAGAGCAGCACGCTGAGGTGCTCCAGCAGGCGGTCGGTCTCCTGCGCTCCGAGCTGCGCCCCGGTGGGCGAGTCGTCACGCGCCTCGGCGGCGAGGGCGGCGATGGCAGGCAGGTCGTCTTCGCGAGCGGGATGAATATCGAGCACAGGGCGCACGCTTATCTCCTCCCGGGGATCTGAGGTCCGAGGTTCAAGGGCAGCTAAGCGCAGACACTAGACCCGACCCGGCCCGGCAGAAAACACGCAAACCCCACTTTCACCCGCTCTAGGCGGCCGTCAGGGTCAGGCGCCGACCTGCTCGATGACGGCGTCCGCGACCTCGCGCATGGTGAGGCGGCGGTCCATCGAGGTCTTCTGGATCCAGCGGAACGACTCGGGCTCCGACAGGCCCATCTTCGTCATCAGCAGGCCCTTGGCGCGGTCCACGCGCTTGCGGGTCTCGAAGCGTTCGGTGAGGTCAGCGACCTCGGCCTCCAGCGCGCCGATCTGCGAGTAGCGCGAGATCGCGATCTCCACCGCGGGCAGCAGGTCGGCCGGGGTGAAAGGCTTGACCACGTAGGCCATGGCGCCGGCGTCGCGGGCACGCTCGACGAGCTCCGTCTGCGAGAACGCGGTGAGCAACACCACAGGGGCAGCGTGAGCCTTGCCGATGCGCTCGGCGGCGGAGATGCCGTCCAGCTCGGGCATCTTGACGTCCATCACGACGACGTCGGGCTTCAGCTCGATCGCCAGGTTGACGGCGGTCTCGCCGTCGCCGGCCTCACCGACCACGTCGAAACCTGCCTCGCGCAGAGTCTCAACCACGTCCATGCGGATGAGCGCCTCGTCCTCCGCCACGACGGCGCGGCGGGACGGGCGGGCGGGAGCGGCCTCCGGCTCGGCATCGACCATCGGGGGCAGATCCAGGGAAAGCTTCTCGGTGTTCTCGTCGGTCACGGGGACATCCTACGTCGCGTGCCCGGGCTTGGGTCCCAGGCCAGCGGTATGGTTCGATGTCCGCCGGGACACAGTTCGTGTCCCGGCAGGCCGGGTTGGCGGAACAGGCAGACGCGGCGCTCTCAAAAAGCGCTGTCCGAAAGGACATGTGGGTTCGAGTCCCACACCCGGCACACCAGACTCACCGGACCGAGCGCACGGTCAGCTCATCGCCGCGGGCACCGGGCTCTCGGCGTACCGCACGACCTCCAGCCCGAACTCCGCGAGGATCTCGGGCAGCAGGCGCACCACGTCGCGGTCCTTCTCCCGGTTCTCCTCGGGCAGCTCGGACCACGGCACGCCGATCATGGGGTGCACGCGGGCCTCGTCGTCCCGCACCGGCCCGCTGCGCCAGCCCTGCGCCACGCGCACGGACTCCCACAGCTCGTGCTCCGCCTCGGCGAGCTTGTCCAGCTCGGCCCCCTCGAACACCACCTCGGGAGCGCCGTCGCGCGGCGCGATCGTCGCGCCCATCCGCGCGAGGCGCGCGGGCAGGCCCACCACCCAGCCCCGGTTGGAGGCCCGCAGGTCCTGGGAGAGGTCCTCCCAGCGCACCATCGCGGGGACCGCGCCCCAGGCGACGCCGCGCTCCCGCTGGTTGCGCAGGTACACGTGGTGCACGGACCGCGCGATCCGCTCGTACATGTCGGCGTGGGCGCGGGCCTCCGCCCGTTCGACGTCGGCGAGCAGGTCGCGCATCGTCACGGTGCGCAGCCGGCCGTCGAGGTTGTCGAGGACGCGCGAGGCCTCCGTGCCGAAGGCGCCCGTGAGCCCCGCCAGGCCGTCGAGCAGGAGCACCAGCGAGCCGGGGCCACCGTGCCACAGCTTCGTTGCCGTGAGGGCGATCCGCAGTGAGGTGCCCTCTGAGGCATGGCACACGTACACCGTGTCCGGAACGGCGGTGCTCCCCGTGCCGAGCGCCGGGGCCGCCCGCAGGTCGATCTTCTCGGCCACCGGTGACCACCGGCCACGCAGCTCCTCGACGACCCGGCCGGCGTCGTCGGCCATCAGGTCGACCACGAGGCGCACGCCGTCCCCCGCGAGCTCCCACTCGCGGGCGAGCCCCACCACGAGGGCCTTGGCGAACTCGCCCGAGCCGACCACCACCACGTGGGTCACCGGCGCGGGCGCGGCCGGACCGTCCACGATCCGCCGCACCTCGCGCACCGCGAGCGCCTGGGCGGCGATCACGTCGAGCGTGAAGAAGTCGACGCCCGGCTCGGCGCAGCTCAGGTGCCGCGCCTGGAGCGCGACGCCGAGGTCGGGGTCGCTGACGTGGGCGTAGAGCCGGTCGGGTCCGCTGCCCGCCCGGCGGACGGCGTTCTCCGCCTCGGCCACGGTCAGCACGTTGGCGGTCGCGTCGGTGGTGTCGTCGCCGCACGCGTACAGGACGGTCGCGCCGGTGAGGCCGACGTCGGCGAGCCCGGCGGCGTCCGGGGTGCGCAGGACCCGGTGGCCTGCCGCCTCCAGTGCGGCGGTGACGGTGTCGGCGGCGTCGGTCTGCCCGACGACGACGGCGTGCCCCTTGGCCCGCCGGTGCCTGAACCGGCGGATCTCGCCCGTGAACAGGGCGCGGGCCGCCTCGAACAGCGCGTAGACGGCGGTGCCGGGCGCGAGGAACCGCGCCACCTGGAGCTGCCAGGACAGCGGCCCGCCCCCGCTGGCCGGGTCGGCGCCCATCACGAAGAGCTGCAGGTCGTGGTAGACGACGTCGTACCAGGTGCGCCCGGGCAGGTGGCTGGTGTCGAGCGCGAGGCCCCACCACCCGAGTCCGAGCGAGACCACGACGAGGGCGGCGAAGCCGAGGCGGGTCCAGGGGAAGGAGGTGCGGGTCACGACCGGAACAATAGCGACATCTCCCCCAGTGACCCGCAACTCGAAGAGAACCCGGACACGAGAAGGCCCGGACTCCCGCGAGGGGGTCCGGGCCCGTTCGGTGCCGGCCGTGCTACCGGCCGGAAGCCACCGTCAGAATCCGCTGCGGCCGTCCACGCCCGAGCCGACGCGGTGCACCAGGATCGAGTTCGTGGTGCCCGGCACGCCGACCGGCGCGCCCGAGACCACCACGACCAGGTCGCCCTTCTCGGCGAGGCCCTGCTCCTGCAGGGTCTGGTCCACCTGCTGCACCATCGCGTCGACGTTCTCGACCTTCGGCATCAGGTACTGGGTGGTACCCCACGTCAGGGCGAGCGTGTTGGCGACGTGCTGCTCCGGCGTGAAGGCGAGCAGCGGGATCGACGAGCGCAGGCGAGACATCCGGCGGGCGGAGTCACCGGACTGCGTGAACGTCACGAGGTACTTGACCCCGAGCGTCTCGCCGATCTCGGCGGCGGCACGCGTGATGGCGCCACCACGGGTGTGCGGCGTGGAGCCGAGCGGCGCGATGCGCTCCCGGCCTGCCTCCTCCGTGGCCTCGATGATCCGGGCCATGGTCTCCACCGTGAGGATCGGGTAGTCGCCCACCGAGGTCTCACCGGACAGCATCACCGCGTCGGCGCCGTCGAGCACGGCGTTGGCGCAGTCCGACGCCTCGGCACGGGTCGGCGTGGGCGACGTCGTCATCGACTCGAGCACCTGCGTTGCGACGATGACCGGCTTGGCGTTGCGCCGCGCCATCTCGACGATGCGCTTCTGCACGAGCGGCACCTGCTCCAGCGGCATCTCGACCGCGAGGTCGCCGCGGGCCACCATGACGCCGTCGAACGCGGCGATGACCTCGCTGAGGTTCTCCACGGCCTGCGGCTTCTCGATCTTGGCGATGACGGGGACCGTACGACCCTCCTCCTCCATCACCCGGCGGACGTCCTCGTAGTCCTTGGCGGACCGCACGAACGACAGCGCGATGAAGTCGGCGCCGAGCTGGAGCGCCCAGCGCAGGTCGGACTCGTCCTTGTCGGACAGGGCCGGCACGGACACGGCGACGCCGGGCAGGTTGATGCCCTTGTTGTTCGAGACGGGGCCAGGGACCTCGACCTCGGTGATGACCCGCGGGCCGTCGACGGCGGTGACGCGCACGCGCACCTTGCCGTCGTCGATCAGCAGCGGGTCGCCGACCCTGGCGTCGTTGGCCAGCCCCTTGTGGGTGGTCGACACCAGCTCGCGCGTCCCGAGAACGTCCTCGGTGGTGATGGTGAAGGTGTCACCCTTGTTGAGGAAGTGCTTCTCGTCCCCGGCGAACCGGCCGAGCCGGATCTTGGGGCCCTGCAGGTCGACAAGTACGGCGACCGACTTTCCAGCCGCCTTGGCGGCCGCTCGCACGTTGCGGTAGACCGCCGCATGCGCCTCCTGCTCGCCGTGGCTGCGGTTGATCCGCGCCACGTTCATGCCGGCGTCTACGAGCTCGCGGAGTTTCTCCGGGCTCTCTGTGGCGGGTCCGATGGTGCACACGATCTTGGCTCTGCGCATGTCTCCAGCCTAGGCACGGGGGGCGCGATAGCGCCCTGTGGGGGTGTACAACTCCCGGTCGCGTTCTCCGGTCACGATCGCAGAGCGAGCGTGCGCGGACGCACCGGGGCGGGCAGCTCGGTGCTGCCCTGCAGGTAGGTGTCGGCCGCGGCAGCCGCGGCGCGGCCTTCCGCGATGGCCCACACGATGAGGGACTGTCCGCGGCCGGCATCGCCGGCGACGAACACGCCCGGCAGGCTTGCAGCGTAGTCGTCGCCGCGACCGACCAGGCCACGCTCTGTGATCTCGATACCGGTCTGCTCCTCGAGCACACCGGTCTCGGGGCCGGTGAAGCCCATGGCCACGAGCACGAGGTCCGCGGGGATCTCGCGCTCCGTACCGGGCGTGGCGGCGCGGCGGCCGCCGGGCAGGTACTGGGTCTCGGCGACCTTGAGCGCCCGCACGTTGCCCTCGGCGTCCGGCAGGAACTCCACCGTCGAGGCGAGGTACGTGCGCTCGCCGCCCTCCTCGTGCGAGGTCGAGACCTCGAACAGGATCGGGTCGGTCGGCCACGGCTGGTTCGCCGTGCGCTCGAGCGGCGGCTTCTTGCCGATCGCGAGGGTGGTGACGCTGGCGGCGCCCTGGCGCAGCGCGGTGCCGAGGCAGTCCGAGCCGGTGTCGCCGCCACCGATGATGATCACGTGCTTCCCAGCGGCCGACGGCGCACCCTCGGGCAGGATGTCCGGCGTGCCCGCCCCGACCGCGTGGTTCGCGGGCGTCAGGTAGTCCATGGCGAAGTGGATGCCCGCCAGGTCCCGGCCGGGCAGCGGCAGGTCGCGCGGCACGGTGGCACCCGTGGCGACCACGACGGCGTCGAACCGGCGACGCAGGGCGTCCCAGCTGATGTCCTCGCCGATGGTGACGCCCGCGCGGAAGCGCGTGCCCTCGGCCTCCATCTGCGCCAGACGGCGGTCGATGTGCAGCTTCTCGAGCTTGAAGTCGGGGATGCCGTAGCGCAGGAGGCCGCCGATGGCGTCGTCCCGCTCGTAGACGACGACGGTGTGGCCCGCGCGCGTCAGCTGCTGCGCCGCGGCGAGACCCGCCGGGCCGGAGCCGACGACGGCGACCGTCGAGCCCGTGAGCCGCTCCGGCACGTGCGGCGTGACCAGGCCTCGGGCGAACGCCTCGTCGATGATCGACACCTCGACGTTCTTGATGGTCACCGCGGGCTGGTTGATGCTCAGGACGCAGGACGACTCGCACGGCGCAGGGCAGACGCGGCCGGTGAACTCCGGGAAGTTGTTCGTCGCGTGCAGGCGGTCGATCGCGTCGGCCCACTGGCCGCGCCACACCAGGTCGTTCCAGTCGGGGATCAGGTTGCCCAGCGGGCAGCCCTGGTGGCAGAACGGCACGCCGCAGTCCATGCAGCGGCCCGCCTGCTCCTTCAGGAACGGCTGGCCCTCCGCGCGGTGCGCGTGCGTGTCCTGCCAGTCCCGCAGCCGCACCTCGACGGGACGGTTCGGCGGGAGCTCCCGGTCACGGACCTTGAGAAATCCTCGGGGGTCAGCCACGTGCCACCTCCATGATCTGGTTCCACACGGTCGGGTCCCAGTGGGACCTGCCCGAGATGTCGGCGCCGGCGGCCTCTGCCTCGCTGAGCGCCAGGCGCACGCGCGCCCACCCGGGCGGCAGCAAGCGGCTGAACCGCTCCCGTGCCGCGGCGGGGTTCGCGAGCAGCTCGGCGGCCACGGTCGAGCCGGTCTCGGCAAGGTGCCGCTCCAGCAGCCCTCGCACGGTCTCCCAGTCCGCGTCGCCCAGGACGCCGACGGCGAGCTCGCCCGCCTCCAGCGCCGCCTGGTTGACACGCGAGACCCGCAGGTCCAGGAAGTACGCCGTGCCGCCGGACATGCCGGCGCCGACGTTGCGGCCTGTCGGGCCGAGCACCAGCACGGTGCCGCCCGTCATGTACTCGCAGGCGTGGTCGCCCACGCCCTCCGCCACGAGGGTGGCGCCCGAGTTGCGCACGCCGAACCGCTCCCCCACGCGACCGCGCAGGTAGACCTCGCCGGAGGTGGCGCCGTAGCCGATGACGTTGCCCGCGATGACGTTGGCGCCGTCGAGCACCGCCGACCGGTCCGGCCGCACCGCGATGCGGCCGCCCGACAGGCCCTTGCCGACGTAGTCGTTCGCGTCGCCGAAGAGGCGCAGCGTGATGCCGCGGGGCAGGAACGCGCCGAGCGACTGGCCGGCCGAACCGGTGAGAGTGACGGAGATCGTGTCGTCCGGCAGGCCCTCGCCGCGGTAGCGCTTGGTCACCTCGTGGCCGAGCATCGTGCCGACCGTGCGGTTCACGTTCCGCACGGGCAGCTCGATCTTGACCGGCTCGGCCCGGTCGAGCGCCGGGGCGGCCGCCGCGATGAGCTGGTTGTCCAGCGCCCTCGCGAGGCCGTGGTCCTGCTTCGTGGTGTGGCGCAGCGAGGAGCCGTCCTTGAGCTGCGGCCGTGCGAGCACCGGCGTCAGGTCGAGGCCCTCGGCCTTCCAGTGGTCCACGGCCTTGCGGGTGTCGAGCACCTGCACCTGGCCCACTGCCTCCTCGAGGCTGCGGAAGCCGAGCGCGGCGAGGTGCTCGCGCACCTCCTGGGCGATGAACTCGAAGAAGTTCACGACGAACTCCGGCTTGCCCGTGAACCGGGCGCGCAGCTCGGGGTTCTGCGTGGCGACGCCGACGGGACACGTGTCCAGGTGGCAGACGCGCATCATGACGCAACCCGACACCACCATCGGCGCCGTCGCGAAGCCGAACTCCTCGGCCCCGAGCAGCGCCGCGACGATCACGTCGCGACCCGTCTTCATCTGGCCGTCCACCTGCACCACGATGCGGTCGCGCAGGTCGTTGAGCACGAGCGTCTGCTGGGTCTCGGCCAGGCCGATCTCCCAGGGTGTGCCGGCGTGCTTGAGCGACGTGAGCGGCGAGGCGCCCGTGCCGCCGTCGTGCCCCGAGATGAGGACGACGTCCGCGTGCGCCTTGGACACGCCCGTGGCCACCGTTCCGACGCCGAACTCGCTGACCAGCTTGACGTGCACACGCGCGTCCGGGTTGGCGTTCTTCGCGTCGTGGATGAGCTGGGCCAGGTCCTCGATCGAGTAGATGTCGTGGTGCGGCGGCGGCGAGATGAGCCCCACGCCCGGCGTCGAGTGCCGGGTGCGCGCCACCCACGGGTAGACCTTCGGCCCGGGCAGCTGCCCGCCCTCGCCGGGCTTGGCGCCCTGCGCGAGCTTGATCTGGATGTCGGTCGCGTGCGTCAGGTACTCAGAGGTCACGCCGAACCGGCCCGAGGCGATCTGCTTGACGCGCGAGCGCCGCTCGTCGTCGTACAGCCGCTCGGGGTCCTCGCCGCCCTCGCCCGTGTTGGAACGGCCGCCGAGGCGGTTCATCGCTATCGCGAGGGTCTCGTGCGCCTCGGCAGAAATAGACCCGTAGGACATGGCGCCCGTGTTGAACAGCTTGACGATCTCCGAGACCGGCTGGACCTCGTCGATCGGCACCGGCTCGCGGTCGGGGCTGAAGCGCAGCAGGCCGCGCAGCGTCATGAGGCGGTTCGACTGCTCGTCCACGCGCCGCGTGTACTGCCGGAAGATGTCCATCCGGCCGGACCGGGTGGCGTGCTGCAGGCGGAAGACGGTCTCGGGGTCGAACAGGTGGTCCTCGCCGTCGCGCCGCCACTGGTACTCGCCGCCCGTGGTGAGGCGCTCGCCCGGCTTCTTGTTGCCCGACGGCGGGTACGCCTCGGCGTGACGCGCCGCGACCTCGGCCGCGATGACGTCAAGGCCGATGCCGCCGAGCCGCGAGGTGGTGCCGGTGAAGTAGTCCTCGACCAGGTCGTGGGACAGGCCGATCGCCTCGAAGATCTGGGCGCCGCGGTAGGACATGATCGTGGAGATGCCCATCTTGGACATCACCTTGAGCACGCCCTTGCCGAGCGCCTTGATCAGGTTCGCGACCGCCTTCTCCGGCGTGACGTCCAGGTACCCGCGGCGGGCGAGGTCCTCGACCGTCTCCATCGCGAGGTAGGGGTTGACGGCGGCCGCGCCGTAGCCGATGAGCAGCGCGACGTGGTGCACCTCGCGCACGTCGCCTGCCTCGACCACGAGCGACACCCGGTTGCGGGTGTGGTTGCGCACCAGGTGGTGGTGCACGGCGCTGGTCAGGAGCAGGGACGGGATCGGCGCCAGCTCGGAGTTGGCGTCGCGGTCCGAGAGCACCAGGAAGCTGGCGCCCTCCTCCACGTACCGGTCGACGTCGGCGAAGATCGCCTCCAGGCGGGCCAGCAGCGCGGCGCCTCCGCCGGAGACCTCGTACAGGCCATGGACGGTCTCGGCCTGGAACACGCCCTCGAGCTCGCGGTCGCGCTCGACGTGCACGATCTTGGCGAGCTGGTCGTTGTCCACCACCGGGAAGCCGAGCACGAGCTTTCGCGCGTGCTCCGGCACGTCGGCGAGCAGGTTCGGCTCCGGCCCGATGGCACTGCCGATGGCGGTGACGAGCTCCTCGCGGATCGCGTCCAGCGGCGGGTTAGTGACCTGCGCGAACATCTGCGTGAAGTAGTCGAACAGGAGCCGCGGGCGCTGCGAGAGCACAGCCACGGGCGTGTCGGAGCCCATGGCGCCGAGCGGCTCCCCGCCGGTGGTCGCCATCGGCGACAGGATGATCTTGAGCTCTTCCTCGGTGTACCCGAAGGCCCGCTGGCGACGGCGGACGGACGCGGGGCTGTGCGCCACGTGCTCGCGGTCCGGCAGCTCGTCGAGGTGGACCGAGTGCTCGCGGATCCAGTCCCCGTACGGGTGCATCGCCGCGAGGCCGGACTTGACCTCCTCGTCCTCGACGATCCGGCCCGAGCCGGTGTCGACCAGGAACATCTTGCCGGGCTCGAGGCGACCCTTGCGGACCACGGTGGCGGGGTCGATGTCGAGCACGCCGGCCTCTGAGGCCAGCACGACGAGCCCGTCCTCCGTGACCCACCAGCGCCCGGGGCGCAGGCCGTTGCGGTCCAGCACGGCGCCGATCAGGGTGCCGTCGGTGAACGTGAGGGAGGCGGGGCCGTCCCACGGTTCGATGAGGTTCGCGTTGTACTCGTAGAACGAGCGCAGCGCGGGGTCCATGCCCGGGTTGTTCTCCCAGGCCTCCGGCACCATCATCAGCACCGAGTGGGGCAGGGACCGGCCGCTCAGGTGCAGCAGCTCCAGCACCTCGTCGAAGCTCGCCGAGTCGCTCGCCCCCGGCGAGCACACCGGCTGGAGCGCCTTCAGGTCGCCGAGCAGGTCGGACTCCATGGTGCCCTCGCGCGCCGCCACCCAGTTGCGGTTGCCGCGCACGGTGTTGATCTCGCCGTTGTGGGCCAGCAGCCGGAACGGCTGGGCCAGCGGCCACGACGGGAACGTGTTCGTGGAGAACCGCGAGTGGACCAGGGCGAGCTCCGTGGCGTACCGCGGGTCGGACAGGTCCGGGAAGAACGGCTCCAGCTGCGCGGTGGTCAGCATGCCCTTGTAGGTCAGGGTGCGGGCGCTGAGCGAGGCGAAGTACAGCCCCACCTCGTTCTCCGCCCGCTTGCGCAGGCGGTAGCAGCGGCGGTCCAGGTCGATCCCGGACAGGCCCCGCGAGGGGTCGGCCACGACGATCTGGCGGAACACCGGCATCGACGCGCGCGCCGTCGGGCCCACGATCCCGGCGTCCACCGGGACGTCGCGCCAGGCCAGCACGTCGAGCTTCTCCTCGGCGGCCAGGGCCTCCACGCGGCGCACGACGGCGTCCCGCTCGGCGTCGTCGGTGGGCAGGAACGCCGTACCGATGGCGTACATCCCGGCGGGCGGAAGGTCGACGCCCACCACGTCGCGGATGAACGCGTCGGGGATCTGCGTCAGGATGCCTGCGCCGTCACCGCTGTCCTCCTCAGCCCCCACCGCGCCGCGGTGGTCGAGGTTCAGCAGGGCGGTCAGTCCGGCATCGACGATGTCGCGCCCGGGCGTGCCACGGAGGGTCGCTACGAAGGCGACGCCACACGCGTCATGCTCGGCCGCCGGGTCGTACAGGCCCTGTGCGGGCATCCCCACCTGTTGTGTCGGCAACGGCTTGGTCATGGGTCCTCACAGGCACCCGGCCGTGGCCGGGCGCAGTTCCTTGCGGTGGTCCGGGACGACGGCGGCCCGGTCGGTCAGGGGGCTCGTCGTCCGGTGGTCCCGGCGGACGCGCCCCTAGGTGCGCGCGGAGGTGTCCGCGTCGGACTCCTCCACTGCTGCTGTCTTCGTTTCCTTCTTTTCCGCTGGCGCGGTGTCCGCCTCGCCAGTTTCTTCAGTTCCTGGGTCGGGCTCTGGTTCGGCCCCAGCCCCGGCCGACGGATCGTCGCCCTCCGGCCGCAGCCGTACCGACTCTTCCCTGGTGGGGAACTTTCGAGCCAGCACTATCGAGACCACCAGGGCCGTGAGACCCAGGAGGATCGAGGTCCAGACGTTGAGGCGGAGCCCCAGCACCAGTTCCGCATCGTCGATGCGGAGCATCTCGATCCAGACCCGTCCGAGAGTGTAGAGCAGGACGTACGCCCAGAATACCCGCGCATGACCCAACCTGAACCGACGGTCGACAAACAGGAGAACTCCTGCCATAGCCAGGTTCCACAGGAGCTCGTACAGGAACGTCGGGTGGAAGAGCGTGCCCTCGGGGTACGCCACACCGGTGGCCGGGTTCGACACCAGGTACCCGGCGTCGATGTGCAGGCCCCAGGGCAGCTCGGTGGGCCGCCCGTACAGCTCCTGGTTGAACCAGTTGCCGAGCCGGCCGACGGCCTGCGCCACCAGCAGGCCGGGCGCCACTGCGTCGGCGAAGGACGAGAGCCTGACGCCCTGCCGACGGCAGCCGATCCATGCGCCGACGGCGCCGAGCGCCACGGCGCCCCAGATACCGAGACCACCCTCCCAGACGTAGAGCGCCTTGATCGGCTCGCCCCCGCCCGAGAAGTTCTCGCCGAAGTACCGGTCGGGCGAGGAGAGCACGTGATAGATCCGGCCGCCGACGATGCCGAACGGCACCGCCCAGAACGTGATCTCCAGCACGTCGTCGGGGTTGCCCCCGCGCGCCTTCCATCGCCTGGCGGTCATCCAGACGGCGATCACGATACCCACGAGGATCGCGAGCGCGTAGGCGCGCAGCGGGAAGATCCCGAGGTACCAGGTGTGCTCGGACGGGCTGGGAATCTCGGTGGCCAGAGCAGCCGGCAGCAGAGCAGGCAGGGAAGCCGGCAGTGCGGTCAGCAGCGTCACGGGGCCTCTCCGGAGATGGTCGCGCCGGCAGGCGCGGCGTCGGATGTGTCGTCAGTTAGCGCGTTGGCGCGCGCAGACCGTACCCCGGCGGCGAGGTCCTCCGTCACCTCGGCCAGATTCGTGAGACGGGCGGCCCACTCATCGTCGGTCAGCGGGCCGTCCGACAGCAGCGGCCGCACCAGCGCCGAGCCGACGATCACGCCGTCGGCGAAGCGGCCCGTCTCGGCCGCCTGCGCGCCCGTGGAGATGCCCAGGCCCACGCAGACGTTCGCCGCGCCGGCGGCGCGCGTGTCGGCCACGAGCTGCTCGGCGCGCGAGCCAACCTCGCTCCGCTCCCCCGTCACGCCCATGAGCGACGCCGCGTAGACGAACCCGCGCGTGGCCTGGACCGTGAGCCGCAGCCGGTCCGCGGTCGAGCTCGGGGCCACGAGGAACACGCGGTCCAGCCCGTGCGCCTCGCTGGCGGCCAGCCAGTCGGCGCCCTCGTCCGGGACGAGGTCCGGGGTGATCAGCCCGGCCCCGCCTGCTTCGGCCAGGTCGCGCGCGAACGCGTCCGGGCCGTACTTGAGCACCAGGTTCCAGTAGGTCATGACCAGCACGGGGACGTGCGGCGCGTAGTCGGTCAGCTCCCGCAGCACGCGGAACACGTCCCGCACCCGGGCGCCCGCGTCGAGCGCAGCCTGCGCGGCGGCCTGGATCACCGGGCCGTCCAGGACGGGATCGGTGTACGGGATGCCGAGCTCGATGATGTCCGCGCCGTGGTCGACGAGCGTCTTCAGCGCCTCGATCGACCGGTCCACCGTCGGGTAGCCGACGGGCAGGTAGCCCACCAGGGCGGGCCGGTTCTCCTGCTCGCGCAGGCGGGCGATCAGGTCGCTCGTGCTCGAACCCGTCTGCGGCCCGGTGGCCGGCTCCGTCACAGCACTCATCCCCGGCCCTCCTGCCGTTCGAGCTCTTCCGACGCGACGCCTTGGTCGAGCAGGCCGAACCACCTGGCCGCCGTGGCCACGTCCTTGTCACCGCGACCGGAGAGGTTCACGAGGATCAGGAGCGGCTCGCCGTCGGGGCCGGTGCGCCCCTGGGCCGCCGCCGCCTTGCCGACGCGCATCGCGCCCGCGAGGGCGTGGGCCGACTCGATGGCCGGGATGATGCCCTCCGTGCGGCACAGGAGGCGGAACGCCTCCATGGCCTCGTCGTCGGTCACCGGCTCGTAGGTGGCGCGGCCCAGGTCGTGCAGCCAGGCGTGTGCCGGGCCGACGCTCGGGTAGTCCAGGCCCGCCGACACGGAGTGGCTGGGCAGGGTCTGGCCGTCGTCGTCCTGCAGCAGGTAGGAGCGGGCGCCGTGCAGCACGCCCAGCGCGCCGCCGCTGAACCGGGCGGCGTGCCGGCCCGACTCGATACCCTCGCCGCCGGCCTCGAAGCCGCACAGGTCGACGTCCTTGTCGTCGAGGAACGCGTTGAAGATGCCGAGCGCGTTGGACCCGCCGCCCACGCACGCCGCGACGACGTCGGGCAGGCGGCCCGCGCGCTCCAGGATCTGCTCGCGCGCCTCCTCGCCGATGATGCGGTGGAACTGGCGCACCATCTCGGGGAACGGGTGCGGGCCCGTGACGGTGCCCAGCAGGTAGTGCGTGGTCTCGACGTTGGCCACCCAGTCGCGCAGGGCCTCGTTGATCGCGTCCTTGAGGGTGCGCGACCCGATCTTCACCGGCACCACCTCAGCGCCGAGCAGGCGCATCCGCGCCACGTTCAGTGCCTGCCGCCGGGTGTCCTCCTCGCCCATGTAGACCACGCACTCGAGGTCCATCAGGGCGGCCGCGGTGGCGGTGGCGACGCCGTGCTGGCCCGCTCCCGTCTCCGCGATGAGGCGCTTCTTGCCCATGCGCTTGACCAGCAGGGCCTGCCCCAGCACGTTGTTGATCTTGTGCGAGCCGGTGTGGTTGAGGTCCTCACGCTTGAGGAACACGCGCGCGTCGCCAGCGTGCGCGGCGAACCGCGGCACCTCGGTCAGCGGGCTCGGCCGGCCCGTGTACTCCCGGTGCAGGCGCTGCAGCTCGGCCGCGAACTCGGGGTCTTCGGCCGCCTTGCGGAACTCGGTGTCGAGCTCATCGAGGGCCGAGATGAGTGCCTCGGGCACGAACCGCCCGCCGTACTGGCCGAAGTACGGGCCGGAGACGTCGGAAAGCTTCACGTCGGTCACCTCGAATCCCTTCAAGCCGGACGGACGGACCGCAGCGACGGGTGCGAACCCGCGGCGACGAGGTCGGCCACCGAGGCGCGCGGGGCGCCGTCGGTCACGAGCGCCTCGCCCACCAGGACGCCGTCGGCGCCGGCGCGAGCCATCTCCATCACGTCGTGCGGGCCCCGGATGCCGGACTCCGCGATCTTGATCACGTCGTCCGGGATGTACTCGGCGAGGCTCCGGAACAGGCCGCGGTCCAGCTCGAGCGTCTTCAGGTTGCGGGCGTTGACGCCCACGACCCGCGCGCCGGCGTCGACGGCCCGGCGGACCTCTTCCAGGTTGTGCGCCTCGACGAGCGCGGTCATGCCGAGCGAGTGCACGCGCTCCACGAGGGACTCGAGCACGGTCTGCTCCAGGGCGGCCACGATGACCAGCACCAGGTCGGCCCCGTGCGCCCGCGCCTCCCACACCTGGTACGGCGTCACGATGAAGTCCTTGCGCAGCACGGGGACGTCCACCCTGCCGCGCACCGCGTCCAGGTCCGCCAGCGAGCCGTTGAACCGGCGCTGCTCGGTGAGCACCGAGATCGCGGAGGCTCCGCCGGTCTCGTACTCGACCGCGAGCGCCGCCGGGTCGTCGATCGAGGCGAGCGACCCCTTGCTGGGGCTCGAGCGCTTCACCTCGGCGATCACCGATACGGCGTCCGCCTGCTTCAGGCGACCGAGGCACTCGAGGGCCCCGGGCACCGCGGTGGCGCGCTCCTTGAGCGCGTCGAGAGGCACACGTGCCTCACGCTCCGCGAGGTCCTCACGAACCCCCGCGACGATGTCCTCCAGGACCGACATGTAATGAGCCTCCCCGTGCCTTTGCTCTGCCCTCGTCATGCGGCCTCATGCGGCCTGACTACGCCTCGTACGCCTGCTGGGGCCGTTCGCCCCATGGCCATCGTAGGCGGACCGACGGTGTGGTCCTGACCACTCCCGGACCGTGAGACGACGTCTCGTCAGATACCGGCCGGGAGTCGAACGGGCGCTCCCCGGGGATCACCTGATCAGATCCACGGCGTCAGATAGGGCTGCAGCGCGGGGACGTTTCGCGCTACGAAAAACGCGATGGCAACCCCGAGCGTTACCCACCCGGCCGTGCTCGACAGGCCGCGGAAGGGCCGGCCCCGCACGGCCGCCAGGAGCCAGGTCAGCCAGAGGACCACGACTACGGGCGCGGCGACGGTCCACAGCGCGTTGGCGGACCAGGCGCCGGCGAGGTCGAGGTGGGCCAGGTCGTGCGTCGCGCGCAGCCCCCCGCACAGCGGGCAGGCCAGGCCGGTCAGCTCCAGCAGCGGGCAGAACCCGTAGGAGCCGGGTGTGTGCGGGTCCCTCAGCGCCACCAGCAGCGTGGCCGCCCCGACGGCCGCGCCCGCCAGCAGCGGCGCGCGCAGCGCGGGCGCCACGGCGGTCGGGGCGGCCACCTCAGGAACCGGACCCACCCGCCAGGAGACGGACGATGACGAGGACGGCCACGAGCGCCAGGATCACCAGCGAGGCCCGGCCCAGCACGAGTGACCAGACCCCAAGGCTGTTCCGGGGGTACGTGGCCGGCTGCGCGGGCATCGCCAGGGCGGTCATCGCGCCGACGTCCGCTGGACTTCCTTCTGGCCGAGGCCCATGTTGCGCAGCACCAGGCCAACGATCAGCGAGGCGCCGATCACGACGAAGCCGAGCAGGAACAGGACCAGCCAGGCCGACGACGACTGCGCGATCAGGACACCCCACGCGGCGAGCAGCGCACCCAGCGTGATGCCGGACATCGTCACCCACGCGGCGACCGTGTGGCCGTGGTTGTGCGGCGGGACGCCCGGCGGAAGGTAGGCGATCTCGGGCTTGTTCTCGGTCATCGCAGGTTGGTGCCTCTCGTGTCGTGCGGTACGCGCCCAGCCTAACCCGCTTCGGGTCAGGTCAGCGGCCCGTGGGGTCGTCGCCGCGGGACAGCGCGTCCCAGGCGTCGTGGGGGTCGATCTCGTCGTCGTCCCCGTTGTCGGAGCTGTTGTCGGAGCCGTCGTCGGGACCAGCGGCGGACCCCCCGGCGGCAGCGGCGGACGCGCCGCCCGCGGTCGCCGCGCCGGGCGCCCCGGCCTGGTCCGCGCGCTCGTGCCGGCCCGACGTCGCCGTCCAGCCCCGGGCCGCGAAAACGCCCCAGACCGCGACGACCACGGCGAGCACACCCGTGGCGACGGCTGCCCACGGCCACGCGGTCAGCGCGACGGGCGAGGTCAGGTCGGTGACGCCGCTCGAGGCGGAGGCGGCGGCGGTAGCGGCCGGCACGGGGTCGCCGACGACGACGAGCGTGCTCACCACCACCAGCACGCCGGCCGCCGCCGCGATCACGAGCGCCACGTACCGGGCCACGCGGCCGGTGAGCGCACACGCGATCCCGGCCGCCAGGAGCACGAGGGCCCCGGCCCCGACGCCGGGCGCGGCCGAGGTGCCCGAGGCGGCGACCGCCACCTCGGGCTCCAGCGCGGTGGCCACCGTGGTGGTCACCCACGTGGGCGAGCCCGTGCCGAACGTCAGCGCGCCGAGCACGAGCAGCGCGAGGACCGTGCGGGTACGGGTCACTCGCCGCCCCCCGCCGTCCGCAGCGGCGCGAGGCGTGACGCGAGCTGGATGGCGCGCACCGCCGCCGCGGCCTTGTTCCGCGACTCCGCGTACTCCAGGGCGGGCACCGAGTCGGCCACGATGCCCCCGCCCGCTTGGACGCTGGCGCGGCCGTTCGCGATGTACGCGGTGCGGATGGCGATGGCCATGTCCATGTTCCCGCCGAAGTCGAAGTACCCGCAGACCCCGCCGTAGATGCCGCGGGAGGCCGGCTCCAGCTCGTCGATCAGAGCGATCGCCCGGGGCTTGGGAGCGCCCGAGAGGGTGCCTGCCGGGAACGTCGCCTTCAGGGCGTCCACGGCGCTGTAGCCCGCGCGAAGGCGGCCCACAACGGTGGAGCAGATGTGCATGATGTGGCTGAACCGGCGCACGGTCATGAACTCGACCACCTCGACGCTGGTGGGCGCGCACACCTTCACCATGTCGTTGCGGGACAGGTCGACGAGCATGACGTGCTCGGCCCGCTCCTTGGGGTCGGCCAGGAGCTCCTCGCCGAGCTCCGCGTCCTCCTCCGGGTGCGCGCCACGTGGCCGGGACCCGGCGATCGGGTAGGTCGTGACGTGGCCGTCGTCGACCTTCACCAGGGTCTCCGGGCTGGACCCCACCACTGCGAACTCCTCGCCGGTCGGCTTGGCCAGGTGGAAGTAGTACATGTACGGGCTCGGGTTCACCGTGCGCAGGGCACGGTAGACGTCCAGCGGGTCTGCCGGGCAGTCCAGGTCCAGGCGCTGGGACACCACCACCTGGAACACCTCGCCGTCGCGGATCGCCTCCTTGCCGGCGAGCACCGCGTTCTCGAACTCCTCCCGGGTGGACCGGAACTCGAGCTGCGGCTCGGGCGCGTCCTCGACGACGACGGACGCGACGCGCGGCCCGGCGTCGGCGAGCTGCGCCTCCATGGCATCGAGCCGGGCCACGGCGTCGGCGAAGGCCTCGTCGACGCGCTCGTTCGTGGCGTCCGCGTTGATCGCGTTCGCGACGAGCCACACGGAGCCCTCCCGGTGGTCCACCACGGCGAGGTCGGTCGCGAGGCAGAGGGCGAGCTCGGGCGCGCCCGTCTCGTCGGGGGCGTTCGCGGGGAGCGTGGGCTCCCAGTGCCGCACGATGTCCCAGCCGAGCACCCCGGCCAGGCCACCGGTCAGCGGCGGCAGGTTCGCCACGCCGGGCGCGTGGAGCGCGGCAAGGGCAGCCTCGACGACGTCGACGACGTCGCCCTCCGTCGGGACGCCGACCGGCACGTCACCGGTCCAGACGGCCTGGCCCGCGTCGCTGGTCAGCGTCGCGCGGGACGCGACGCCGACGAACGACCAGCGGGCCCAGACGCCGTCCGACTCCGCGGACTCCAGGATGAACGTGCCGGGCTTGCCCTGCGCCAGGGTCCGGTAGAGGCCGACGGGCGTGGCGTCGTCGGCGAGCAGGCGGCGGACCACGGGGATCACCCGGCGGTCGGCGGCCATGTCCCGGAACTCCCCGAGGCTCGGCCAGGTGCGACCCCAGGGCAGGTCGGCGGGTGCTGTCGCCGTGCGGGCCTCATGGGTGTCGAGCTGGCTGTCGAGCTGGGTCACCGGTTCTCCTCGTTCCTCTGGTTGCCGTTCTGCTCAGTGCGGTCGTGCTCGTTGCTGTCGTGCTCGTCGCCGTCGTGCTCGTTGCTGTGCTGGCCGCGTTCTCCGACCACCGCGCCCAGGTCGCCCCCGGCCTCGAAGCACGTGCGAGTGCCGGTGTGGCACGCGGCGCCGACCTGGTCCACCTGGACCAGCAGGGCGTCGCCGTCGCAGTCGATGCTCGCGGCCTTGACGTACTGGGCGTGCCCCGACGTGTCGCCCTTGCGCCAGTACTCCTTGCGGCTGCGGGACCAGAAGGTCACGCGCCCCTCGGTGAGCGTGCGGCGCAGGGCCTCGTCGTCCATCCAGCCGATCATGAGCACCTCGCCCGTGTCGTGCTGCTGCACGACGGCGGCCACCAGGCCGGCGTCGTCCCGCTTGAGGCGGGCGGAGATCGTGGGATCGAGAACTTCGGGCACCTGAGAATCCTGCCACGTCGAGGGCCGCCAGCGGTGTGATGTCCGCCGCCGGAGCATGTCCGATGCGAGATCGAAGGTCTCGCGCCATCGAGCGCCGAACGCCGGTGCCGGACGCGCACCCTTCGGTTCGGCACCCCTGGTGGACGTTCAACCTGCGGTTCGGCGCGCCGTTCGCGTCCGCCTACCGGGTCTGGGCCATCCAGCTGGCGTGCATCTGGGAGTAGATCCCGTCCGCCGCCGCGAGCTCTGCGTGCGGGCCGACCTCGGCCACGTGGCCCTGGTCCACCACGACCACCAGGTCGGACGCCTCCGCGGTGGAGAGCCGGTGCGCGATCGTGATCGTGGACCGGCCGGCCGTCAGGGAGTCCAGGGCTCGCGCGATGCGGACCTCGGTCGCGGGGTCCACCGCCGACGTCGCCTCGTCGAGCACCAGCAGGTCCGGCTGGGCGAGGTAGGCGCGCGCGATCGCTACAAGCTGCCGCTCCCCCGCGGAAAGCGCCTCGCCGCGCTGGCCCACCTCGGTCTCGAGCCCGTCGGGCAGGTCGGCGACCCAGTCGGACAGGCCGAGCTCGGCGAACGCCGCCTCGACGGCGGCCCGGGTCTCGGCCTCGCGGCCGGTCGACGCGCCACTGCGGGTCTCGGCCTCGGCGCCGGTCGAGGCGTCGCGGCGGGTCGAGCCCGTTTCGCTGGTCGGGCCCGTCGAGACCCCCCGCAGCCCGTACGCCGCGTTGTCCAGCACGGTCCCGTCGAACAGGAAGCCCTCCTGCGGCACCAGCACCACCCGTTCGCGCAGCGACGCGAACGCCAGGTCGCGCAGGTCCACGCCGTCCAATTCCACGACGCCCGAGGTCGGGTCCATGAGGCGCGTGACCAGCTTGGCGATGGTGGTCTTGCCGGAGCCCGTCTGCCCCACCACCGCCACCTTGGTACGGGGCGGCAGGTCCAGCGTCACGCCGTGCAGCACCTCTGGCCCGCTGGGGTACGAGAACCGGACGTCGCGCAGCGTCACGTGCGCCGGACCACGCCGCTGGGTCACCGCGCCGGGCTTCTCGGCGACCTGCACCGGCGTCTCGATGACGGCGATCACGCGGCGCCAGCCGGCCACGGCGTTCTGCAGCTCGTTGAGGATCTCGGTGGCCATCTGTACGGGACCCGTGAACAGCTGCACCAGGAACAGGAACGCCACCAGCTGTCCCGCGGTCAGGCCGCCGCCCACGCCGAGGAGCGATCCCACGACAACCACGACGGCCAGCACCAGGTTGGAGATCAGCACGCCCGACGAGAACGTCGCCGCGACCAGGACCTGCGACCGGGCCTGCGCGCTGCGCGTCTCCTCGACGGCGCCGCCGATGCGCCGTCCAGTGCGCTCCGCCACGCCGTACGCGCGCACCGTCTCGGCGCCCACGACGGACTCGGAGATTGCGCCGAGCATCGCGCCGACCCGCTCGCGCACCAGGGTGTAGGCGCGGTTCACGTACTTCTGCCCGTACCGGATCACGAGGAACATCGGCACGAAGCTGATCCATACCACCGCGGTCAGGATCGGCGAGTACACGAGCATCAGGCCGGTTGCCACGAGCACCTGCAGCACGCTGACGAGCAGCATGATGCCGCCCCACTGCACGAACAGGGACACCGTGTCGACGTCGTTGGTCACGCGCGAGACCAGGGCGCCGCGGCGCTCGGTGTTCTGCGTGAGGGTCGAGAGGTCGTGCACGTGCCGGAAGGCCTTGATCCGCAGCGTCGCGAGCCCGGCCTCGGCCGAGCGGAACAACCGCACGTTCACCAGTGCGGCACACAGCGCGGCCAGGACCAGCGCGCCCGCCGCGAGGGACGCCAGGAGCGCCACACGTCCGGCGTCCGGCCCGCCCTCGGTCAGGATCCCGACGTCGATGGTCTGCTGGACCGCGAGCGGCACCACCACGCGGCCGGTGGCCGCGAGCGACGCCAGGCCGAGAGTGACCCACAGCCCCCTGGTGATCTCGGGGCTGATCTCGATGCCGCGCCGCAGTGTCGCGAACACGCCGAGGCCGCTGGTCGACTGGATGCGGGCGCCATCGGCGTCGAGCAGGTCCTCGGGCAGGTCCGTCACATCGGGCTCGTCCGTCACCGCGGTCATCGGGCCACCTCCTCCAGCTCGTCGTCCAGGACGCCGGCAGCGGCCTCATCGGCCCGTTCCTTCTCCCGGCGTTCGGTCTCGGCCTCGTAGGCCGTGGCGAGCGCGCGATATCCGGGGTCGCGCGCCATGAGCTCGTCGTGCGTCCCGGTGTCGACGACGCGACCGCCCTCGACGTGGATGACTCGGTCCGCGAGCGCCACCGACGACATGCGGTAGGCGACCATGATCACGGTCGTGCCGGGCCGGGGGTCGCGCCCGCCGTCGCCGGCCCGGTCACCGTCTGCCCGGTCGTCGTCTGCCCGGTCGTCGTCGGCCTGGTCGGCGGCCCTCTCGTCGGCCCGGTCGGCCACGCCGCGCAGGATCTCCTGCTCCACACGCGGGTCGACGGCGCTGGTCGCGTCGTCGAGCACGAGCAGGCGAGGGCCGCGCACGAGGGCGCGCGCGATCGCGAGGCGCTGCCGCTGCCCGCCGGACAGGTTGGCGCCGCGCTCACCGAGGGGAGCGTCGAGACCGCCGGCCAGGTCGCGCACCGTCTCCTCGAGGCGCGCGAGCCGCAGGGCCTCCCACACCTCGTCGTCAGACGGCGCACCCTCGGCACCAGCGTCGGCGAGCGTCACGTTGCTCCGCACCGTGTCCTCGAAGATGAAGGTGGACTGCGTGACCAGCGCGACCTGCGCCGGGATCTCCCCGTCGGCCAGCGTGCGCGCGTCGACGCCGTCGAGCAGGACTCGCCCGCGCGTCGGGTCGGACAGCCGCGCCAGGAGGCTCACCAGGGTGGTCTTGCCTGAACCGGTGGTGCCGACGACGGCCACGGTGGCGCCTGGCTCGACCTCGACGTCCACGCCGTCGAGCAGCGTGATCGAGCGGCCGAGCGCCCCGCTGATCGCCGGCACGTCGACGCCGACGTCGTCCAGGCGGACGGACAGCCCCGCCTGGCCCCGGGTCCGCGGCAGGCGGGCGTCGCCGTAGGCGAGGGCGCCCGTCGCGTCGACGACCTGCGCGATCCGCTCGTAGCCGACCAGGGCGCGCGGCAGCTCGCCGAGCACCCAGCCGAACGCCTGCACGGGCACCGTCATCATCGTCAGCAGGTAGGCGGCGGTGACTATGTCGCCTGGGGCGACGTCGCCGGTGGAGATGCGCCACGTGCCGATGCCGAGCACCAGCAGGGTGCCGACGGCCGGCAGGGTCTGGATCACGGGGTCGAACAGTGAGCGGACGATGCCGACGCGCACGTTCGCGGCCCGCAGCTCCTGGGTGCGGCCGCCGAACCGGCTCTCCTCGCGGTCCTCGGTTCCGAGCGCCTTGACCAGCAGGGCGGCCTCGAAGCTCTCGTGCGCGACGTCGGCCACGTCGCCGCGCAGGCGCTGCGCCCGGGTGACGGCCGGCGACATGTGCCGCTGGTAGACCGCGTTCACGGCCACCGTGACGGGGATGATCGCGAGCGCGGCGAGCGCGAGCCAGGGGTCGATCATCAGGAGCATCACCACGGAGACGCCGATCATGACCACCACGCCCAGCGCGAACGGCAGCGGGTTGAAGACGCCGGTGGCGGCCTCGGTGTCCGAGGTGGTGTGGTTCAGGAGCTGGCCGGCCGGGTGCGCCCGGTGCCACGACACGGGCAGGCGCAGGTACTGGCGGGTCAGGGCGGTGCGGTGGTCGGCCTGGATGTGAACGTAGCCGAAGCCCGCCCAGATCCGGCGGCCCGCAACCGACAGGGCGAGAGTCACGGCGACGGCGGCGAGCACGAGCCCGCCGAGCCAGATCCGGTCGCGCGCCGCGGCGTCACCGGCGATCGCAGGGACCACCACGGAGTCCGTGGCCCAGCCGACCGCCCGGCTCACGCCGACGGTCAGGGCGCCGAAGAGGCCCGAGGCGCCGACGGCCAGGGCGTAGGTGCCGGGGTGCGAGCGCATGCCGCGCCACATCACGGCCATCGACCGGCGTACGCGAGAGCCGGTCAGGGCCATCGGGTCGGATCGCGGGGCATCTGAGGGCACGGCAAGACCTCGCTTCCTTCGGGGACACCGCAATTTTCTCATGGCACGAGAATCGATTCGACTGATTTTCGCCCAGGGCATCAACGACGTTAGAACCTCAACCAAAGTTGAGGTCAAGGGGTCTCGAAAGGGTCGACCAGCGGGAAGCCGAGGCTCTTCTTCCGGCCGCCTAGCCCCGGTTTTCGCTGGGCGACACCCTCAGCGGACCTCGACGCCAGCAGCCCGCATCGCGTCCTTGACCTCGCCCACCGTCAGCGCGCCGAAGTGGAACACCGACGCCGCGAGGACGGCGTCGGCCCCCGCCTGGGCCGCCTCGACGAAGTGCTGGGGCGTGCCCGCCCCGCCGGATGCGACGAGCGGCACGTGCACCCGCTCGCGCACGGCCCGGAGCATCTCCAGGTCGAACCCCGCGGTGGTGCCGTCGGCGTCCATCGAGTTGAGCAGGATCTCCCCGGCGCCCAGCGCCGCGGCCTTCTCGGCCCACTCCACGGCGTCGAGCCCGGTGCCGCGCCGTCCGCCGTGCGTGGTGACCTCGTAGCCCGACGGCGTCGTGACGCCGCCGGTGACGCGGCGGGCGTCGACGCTCAGGGTCAGCACCTGCGAGCCGAACCGTTGCGCGATCTCGGAGATCAGCTCCGGGCGCGCGATGGCCGCCGTGTTCACGCCCACCTTGTCGGCGCCGGCCCGCAGCAGCCGGTCGACGTCGTCCGTCGAGCGCACGCCGCCACCCACGGTGAGCGGCACGAACACCTGCTCCGCCGTGCGGCGGACGACGTCCACCATGGTCTCGCGGTCGCCGGAGGAGGCGGACACGTCAAGGAACGTGAGCTCGTCGGCGCCCTCGGCGTCGTACCGGTCGGCGAGCTCGACCGGGTCCCCGGCGTCGCGCAGGTCGGCGAAGTTGACGCCCTTGACCACTCGACCCGCGTCGACATCAAGGCACGGGATCACGCGGATCGCGACGGACATCAGCCCTCCTCCTTCTTCTTCGGTTCTTCCTCGGCCAGCGCCTTGTGCGCGTCGAGGATGTCGACCACGTACACCATTGTCTCGCCGGCCAGCCGGCTCTTGGTGTTCGCGTGGCCGCTCTGCGGCGGTACCACCAGCATCACCTGGGATCCCACGGTCTGCTCCAGCAGGCCCCGGTCCCAGCCCTCAACGAGTCTGCCGATCCCGATCTCCGCAGACTGCGGCGGTGTGCCTTCCGTCCACGTCGTGTCGACCACCGCACCGTCGCTCCAGCGCACCGCGGTGAACTCCACGGTGACGATCTGGCCGGCCCGCACCTGCTGCCCCGTCCCGCGGATCAGCGGATGCACCGCCAGGTCCGACGGCGGATCGACGCCCCGCGGGATGCTTACGGTCGGTGCACCGAGGTCGTCGAGGCTTACCTGCGGCAGGGGGTGGCCCGGAGGCTCCTCGACCGTGCCGGCCGCCCGCGCGGGCAGCACGTCCACCACCAGCAGCACAGGGATGCCGTCCTGCTCCTCCATGAGGGAAAGGCGCGTGCCGACCCGCCTGCCCTCGAGCGCCTCGAAGAGATGGTTGCCGAGCGACTGCTCGGTCATCGTGTACGCCGCGGGCGCCGTGCGGAACGTGTTCTGCAGCTCCGTGCCGTCGCGGCCGTCCTGCGCGTAGAGGTTCAGCAGCACCGCGTCGTCCCGCTCCAGCACATCGCCCGTACCGGGCCAGACCATGTGCGAGCCGGGCTGCACCACGGCGAACGGCTTCTCGTACTTGAGCCGGGGCGGGAGACCGCTCGCGCCCGTGACCTGCAACGGAGCCTGCGACGCCGACGACGTCGGCGCCGGGCCTACCTCCACCGGGAGCGAGGCCGGCGCGCACGCCGTGGTAGCGATCAGCGCCGCCGCTGCCAGCGCACCGACGATGACGCGTACCCAGGAACTCACCAGGAGAGTCTGCCATGACGCGGCAGCGCCCCCAGAACGACGAAGCCCCGGAACCGACCCGGTGGCCGGTTCCGGGGCACCGCCGAACGTCACATGCTCTCGATGAGGCGCTCCACGCGGTCGTCCACGCTCTTGAACGGGTCCTTGCACAGCACGGTGCGCTGGGCCTGGTCGTTCAGCTTGAGGTGCACCCAGTCGACCGTGTAGTCCCGCCGCGCCTCCTGGGCCGCGCGCACGAAGTCGCCGCGCAGCTTGGCCCGCGTGGTCTGCGGCGGCAGGGCCGTGGACTCGAAGACCTCCAGGTCCGTCGTGACCCGCTCCACCATGCCGCGCGCCGCGAGCAGGTTGTAGAGGCCCTCCGTGCGGGAGATGTCGTGGTAGGCGAGGTCGAGCCGGGCGATCCGCGGGTCGTCGAGCCCGAGGTCGTGCTTCTCCTGGTACCGCCGGATGAGCTTGTGCTTGATGACCCAGTCCAGCTCACGGTCCACGAGCGACAGGTTCTCTGCCTGAAGGGCGCGCAGTCCGCGCTCCCACAGGTCGAGCACCTGCTTGACCACCGGTGTCACCTCGAGGTTGGCCTCGACGAGCTCGCGTGCGCGCTCGTAGTACTCCGACTGGATCTCGATGGCCGTCATGGTCCGGCCGTTGGCCAGCGTCACGGCGTGCTTGCCCGTGCGGTCGTGGCTGATCTCACGGATGGCGCGGATCGGGTTCTCCAGCGTGAGGTCCCGCATCGGGACGCCGGCCTCGACGAGGCGCAGCACCAGGTCGGTGGTCCCCACCTTGAGCATCGTGGTGGGCTCCGCCATGGACGAGTCGCCCACGATGACGTGCAGCCGGCGGTACAGCTCGGCGTCGGCGTGCGGCTCGTCGCGCGTGTTGATGATGGGACGCGACCGCGTCGTGGCGCTGGAGACGGCCTCCCAGATGTGGTCCGCGCGCTGCGAGAGGCAGAAGACCGCGCCCCGCGGGGTCGAGAGCACCTTGCCCGCGCCGACCAGGATCTGCCGGGTGATGAGGAACGGCACCAGCACGTCGGACAGACGAGAGAAGTCGCCCGACCGCCGCACCAGGTAGTTCTCGTGGCATCCGTAGGAGTTGCCCGCCGAGTCGGTGTTGTTCTTGAACAAGTGGATGCGGCCTGGCAGATCCTCGTGCTCGAGGCGCTGCTGCGCGTCCGCCACCAGGCCTTCCAGGATGCGCTCCCCGCCCCGGTCGTACGAGACGAGCTGGCGCACGTCGTCACACTCCGCCGTCGCGTACTCGGGGTGCGAGCCCACGTCGAGGTAGAGACGGGAGCCGTTCCTCAGGAACACGTTCGAAGAACGGCCCCACGCCACCACCTTCCGGAACAGGTAGCGGGCGACCTCGTCTGCAGACAGGCCCCGCCCGTCGTCGGCCGCGCACGTCACGCCGTACTCGGTCTCAAGGCCGAAGATCCTGCGGTCCATGGACTTCCCCTCCCTGTTCGCGGTACCTGCTGCTAGTGGTCGGCGCCGGGCGTGGTGCCGGACGACTTGTCCGGCCCTGCGTCAGGCTTCTCCTCCGTCGGAGACTCGTCGGTCGGGGATTCGTCGGAGGACTTCGGTCCGGCCTCCGGCTCGGTCGAGTCGACGCCGTCCGGCGGGGCCGTGTCCGCCGTTCCCATGCCCGGCGTTGCCGGACCGACCGGAAGGTCGTCCGCAGGCGGGAGATCGTCCGCGGGCGCCGCAGCGCCCGACGGCCCCTCCCCACCCTCGGCGAGCAGGTCGGCGAGGACCTGCCGCGTCAGCCGCCGGAACGCGCGCCGCGGCCGGTCCCGTTCCAGCACCGCCACCTCGAGCTGGGCCGCCTCGATCGTGCGCGGCGAAGAGCCCTCGCCCGAACCGAGCGCCGCCACGGCGAGCCGCAGCGCCTCGCCCAGCGACATGTCCTCGCGCCAGCCCTCCTTGACGCGCCGGCCGAGCTGCTCCGCCTGCCCGCCCATGACGACGAAGCTGTGCTCGTCCGCCACGGTCCCGTCGTAGGTGAGCCGGTAGATCTGGTCGTCCGCGGCCTCCGCGCCGACCTCGGCGACGACGATCTCCACCTCGAGCGGCTTGGACTCCGTGATGAACACGGTACCGAGCGTCTGCGCGTACGCATTCGCAAGCCCGCGCGCCGTCACGTCCGACCGGTCGTAGGAGTACCCGCGCATGTCGGCGTACCGCACGCCGGCGACCCGCAGGTTCTCGAACTCGTTGTACTTGCCTACGGCCGCGAAGGCTATGCGGTCGTAGATCTCCGAGATCTTGTGCAGTGCACGCGAAGGGTTCTCCGTGGCGAACGCGATACCGCCGTCGTAGGCCAGCACCACCACGGACCGGCCGCGCGCGATGCCCTTCCGGGCGAAGTCCGCCCGGTCCTTCATCAGCTGCTCGGGCGAGACGTAGAACGGCATGTTCATGCGATCGACCCCCTCTCGCGACGCTCATCTGCGATCTGCTCCGCCACGCGGGCGATCTCGGCACTCTCGATCCGCTGATAGCCGTCCACCGACACGGTGGCGACCACCGGGAAGATGCGCCGCACGGTGTCAGGCCCGCCCGTGGCCGAGTCGTCGTCCGCGGCGTCGTAGAGCGCCTCGACCGCGACGTGGACCGCGGCCTCCGCGTCCATCCCTCGCCGCCACAGCTTCTTCATCGCGCCCCGCGCGAACACCGAGCCCGAGCCCACACCGTGGTGCTCGTGCTCCTCGTACCGGCCACCGGTGGGGTCGTAGCTGAAGATGCGGCCGGTGTCCTTGTCCAGGTCGTAGCCCGCGAACAGCGGCACGACCGCAAGCCCCTGCATGGCCATCGGCAGGTTGCCCCGCAGCATCGTGGCCAGGCGGTTCGCCTTGCCGTTGAGCGACAGCAGCGAGCCCTCGATCTTCTCGTAGTGCTCGAGCTCGAGCTGGAAGAGGCGCACCAGCTCCAGCCCGATGCCAGCGGAGCCGGCGAAGCCGACGGCCGAGTACTCGTCCGCGGGGAACACCTTCTCGATGCTGCGGCTGGCGATCATGTTCCCGGCGGTGGCCCGGCGGTCACCCGCCATCAGCACACCGCCGTCGAACGTCATCGCCACGATCGTGGTGGCGTGCGGGGACAGGGTCGCCGGGTCGGTCATGCCGGCGGGCATGCTCCGGTTCCCGGGCAGCCGGTCGGGGGCGTGCTCGGCCAGGAAGTCCACGAAGGACGACGATCCCGGACGCAGGAAGGCGTCCGGGAGGCGTCCTGTGGTGCGGTCTGCGCTCAGATCACTGCCCACCCTTCTGGACAAATCCACGAACGAACGACTCGGCGTTTGTCTCGAGCACCTCGTCGATCTCCTCGAGCAGGGCGTCGACCTCGTCGTCGTCCTTCTGCGCTGCCGCAGCGGCGGGCGCCGGGGTCTCGGCGTCGTCGTCGGGAGTGCGGTCCTCGTTAGACGGGTTGATTTGTTCCTGACCGGCCATGGTCGCCTCCTGGTGATTCTCTGACGTATTGCTGGTCTCGAAGCCTAGGCCCTGACCCTAGACATTGACCCTAGGTGGTGACACTGACATCGAATGTCACCTCCTTCCGGAGAGTCCCGCGAGCAGGGCCGCGGCGTCGGGGCTCGCGTCGAGCAGCGCGCCGATGTGGCGGCGCGTGCCGCGGGTCGGGTCGAGCATGGGAACGCGCTGCAGCGCCTGGGCGCCGTCGACGTCGAAGATCACGGAGTCCCAGCTCGCCGCGGAGATCTGACTCCCGTAGCGGGCCATCACCTCGCCGCGGAAGTAGGCGCGGGTGTCCTGCGGCGGGTGCTGCACCGCCCGGGCGACGCTCTCCTCGTCGACTATGCGGTCCACGGCCCCCTTGGCGAGCAGCCGGTGGTAGATGCCGCGCTCGGGGCGCACGTCGGACCACTGCAGGTCCATCGCGTGCAGCCGCGGATGGTCCCACTCCAGGTTGTCGCGCGAGCGCAGGCGGTCCAGCAGCCGCAGCTTGGCGATCCACTCCACCTCGCGCGCGCAGCCGGCCTGGTCCGTGCCGAGCCGCTCGACGAGAGAGGACCAGCGGTCCAGCACGGCGTCCGACTCCGGGTCGGTGCCGAGCACCTTGAGGGACCGTCGCACGACGTCGACCACCTCGCCCTGGACCTCCAGCGCCGTCATGGTCCGGCCGTCCGCGAGGTCGAGCGGTGCGGTCAGGTCGAGGTCGCGCGAGACCTTCTGCACATCGCTCACCGGGGCCGCCAGCCGGAGCGCGCCGAGCTCGGTGCGGGCGTCCACCCCCGCCTCGGCCAGCTCGTCCAGGTGCTCCAGCACCCACAGCACCAGCGACGTCGTGCCCGTCTTGAGGTAGGTGGGCACCTCCATCAGGTTGGCGTCCCCGAGGATGAGGTGCAGGCGGCGCCACCGCTGCCGGTCGGCGTGCGGCTCGTCGCGCGTGTTGACGATCGGGCGCCGCAGCGTGGTCTCCAGGCCGATCTCGGCCTCGATGTAGTCGGCGCGCTGTGAGATCTGGTACCCGGCCGTGCCGCTGGTCGCGCCCAGGCCCACGCGGCCGGAGCCGGTGAAGACCTGCCGGGTGACGAGGAAAGGCGTGATCAGCTCGGCGAGCGTGGTGAACGGCAGCGCCCGGTCCACGAGGTAGTTCTCGTGGGTGCCGTAGCTGGCGCCCTTGCCGTCCACGTTGTTCTTGTAGAGCACCACCTCGTTGCCGGGGAAGCTTGCCAGCTCCCGCAGGGCGGCGAGCATGACCCGCTCGCCTGCGACGTCCCAGCGCACGAGGTCCTCGGGCGTCATGACCTCGGGCGAGGAGTACTCGGGGTGGGCGTGGTCCACGTACAGGCGGGCCCCGTTCGTGAGGATCACGTTGGCGGCGCTCGGGTCGTCGTACTCCTCGGTGGCGGGCCGCTCGACCTCCTGCGTCGACCCGGCCCGGCGCCGGCCGCGGCCCGGCAGGCCGGGCTCCACGACGGGCACCTGCCCTGTGACCGGGCCGGCCGGCGCGGGCAGCGCCGGGTCGTCGGTCAGCATCGACGGCTGCGCCGAGGCGCGGTCGAGGTGGAACCCGCGCGCGTCCTGCAGCGGGTCCTCGTCGTCGTAGTCCCAGCGGGCCTTGCCACCCGTACCCTCGGCACGCGTGGAGATAGCCCGGTAGGTAGTCACCACCTGGCTCGACAGCAGCATGGGGTTGGCCATCGGCCGGCCAGGCTGCAGCACTCCGTACTCGGTCTCGATGCCCATCACACGACGCGCGCTCACGTTCACCACCCTATGCGGAGTAGTCCCGTTGGTCAGGCAGGTCCGCGCCCGCTGGACGGACGCGGACCTGCCTGGTATGCGGTCAGAGGTACTGGCCGGTGTTCTGGACTGTGTCGATGGTGCGGGGCGTCGCGCCCTCGCCCTTCTTCTGGACGATGGTGCGGATGAAGACGATGCGCTCGCCCTTCTTGCCACTGATGCGGGCCCAGTCGTCCGGGTTCGTCGTGTTGGGGAGGTCCTCGTTCTCCTTGAACTCGTCGACGCACGCGGTCAGCAGGTGCTCCACGCGGATGCCCTTCTGCCCCGAGGCCAGGAAGTCCTTGATCGCGTTCTTCTTGGCCCGGTCCACCACGTTCTGGATCATGGCGCCCGAGTTGAAGTCCTTGAAGAAGAGGGTCTCCTTGTCCCCGGACGCGTACGTGACCTCGAGGAACTGGTTCTCCTCGTCCTCCGAGTACATCCGCTCGACCACCGAGGTGATCATGCCGTCGAGGGCCTCGGCCATGTTGTTCCCGTACTCGTCCAGGTCGTCCGAGTGGATCGGCAGGTCCTTGGTGAGGTACTTGCCGAAGATCTCCTTGGCACCCTCGGCGTCGGGACGCTCGATCTTGATCTTCACGTCGAGACGCCCCGGGCGCAGGATGGCCGGGTCGATCATGTCCTCGCGGTTGGAGGCACCGATGACGATGACGTTGTCGAGCCGCTCCACGCCGTCGATCTCCGCGAGGAGCTGCGGCACGATCGTGGTCTCGACGTCCGAGGAGAGGCCGGTGCCGCGGGTGCGGAACAGCGACTCCATCTCGTCGAAGAACACGACGACGGGCATGCCCTGGCTGGCCTTCTCCCGGGCCCGGGCGAAGATCAGGCGGATGTGCCGTTCCGTCTCGCCGACGTACTTGTTGAGCAGCTCCGGACCCTTGACGTTGAGGAAGAAGCTCTTCACCTCGGGGTTGCCCCCGTTGGCGCGGGCCACCATCCCGGCGAGGGAGTGGGCCACCGCCTTGGCGATGAGCGTCTTGCCACAGCCGGGCGGGCCGTACAGGAGCACGCCCTTGGGCGGACGCAGCCCGTGCTCGCGGAACAGGTCGGGGTGCGCGAACGGCAGCTCCACCGCGTCCCGGATCGCCTCGATCTGCGGGCCGAGCCCACCGATGTCCTCGTACTCGATGTCCGGGACCTCTTCGAGGACCAGCTCCTCGACCTCGGACTTGGGCACGATCTCGAACACGAACCCGCTGCGTGTGTCGACCGTGAGCGAGTCCCCGACCCGGAGCGGGACGTCCATCACCGAGCCGGCGAGGCGCACCACGCGCTCCTCGTCCGCGCGGCCGACCACGAGCACGCGGTCACCACCCAGCATCTCCTTGACGGTCACCAGCTCGCCCGTGCGCTCGTACTCACCGGCGCCGACCACCGTCATGGCCTCGTTGAGCTTGACCTCCTGGCCGGGGCTCAGCCGGGTGACGTCCAGGCTCGGGCTCGCGGACACGTGCATCTTGCGGCCGGCGGACGAGATGTCCACCGATCCGTCGGCGTGCGCCCCCAGGAAGACGGCGTACGTGCCCGGCGGCTTGGCCAGGTCGTCGAGCTGTTTCTTCAGCTCGACTATCTGATCGCGCGCCGCACGGAGCGCCTCTGCGAGGCGCTCGTTCTTTGCTGAGAGGAGGGCAATCTGGCGCTCGTAGTCGCGACTTGGCAAAGGCTCGTGCTCGGGATGGTTGTATCCTGACGTGTTCTCGGTCATGACATCCCCTCTCTTAGGGCCCGGGAGGCGACCCTACGACGCAATCGCCTCCGAGAACAGCACTCTAAGCACAGTCACTGACATACCGGGAGTAAGAACACCAGTTTGAGACGTGCGGGGTACCCGATCGTTACAGCCCGTTCACGCGAGGGGGGTGTTACCGGCCTCCGGCGCAACGCCTAGGTCACGTCGCACCTTGCGGACCTTCTTGTCCGACACGGCTCGCTCCCCGAGCTCCTCCGGCGTCCACTCCGCTTCGGGGGTCACGGGGTACGCACCCTTGGCAGGACGCCGTTTCCGCTCGGGCGGGGTGACGCCGTCGGCCAGCCGGCGGGTGGTGATGAGGAAGCCCGTGTGGCCGATCATCCGGTGCTCAGGACGGACCGCGAGGCCCTCCAGGTGCCACCCGCGGATCATCGTCTCGAAGGCGGACGGCTCGGCGAACCGTCCGTCGGCGCGGAGATCTTCTGCTGTGCGCGAAAGCTGTGTCGTGGTGGCCACGTAGCAGATGAGGACCCCGCCGGGTGCGAGCGCGGATCCGACCGCGTCGACGTTCTCCCACGGCGCGAGCATGTCCAGGACCACCCGGTCGACCGAGCCCGGCTCCATGACCACTGGCAGGACATCGGCGAGATCGCCCACCGACAGGTCCCAGGCCGGGTGCGGTCCGCCGAAGAAGGTCTCCACGTTGCCCTGCGCGATCGCGGCGAAGTCCTCGCGCCGCTCGATCGAGTGCACGTGGCCGGCGTCGCCGACGGCGCGGAGCAAAGACATGGTCAGCGCGCCGGAGCCGACGCCGGCCTCGACGACCCGGGCACCCGGGTAGATGTCGGCCATGGCGACGATCTGTGCGGCGTCCTTCGGGTAGACGACGGCGGCGCCCCGCGGCATCGACAGGACATAGTCGGCCAGCAGGGGGCGCAGTGCCAGGTACTCGATCTCGGCGGTGTTGACGATCACCGAGCCCTCGGGCTGCCCGATGATCTGCTCGTGCTTGAAGTAGCCCTTGTGCGTGTGGAAGGTCCCGCCGGGCTGCAGCGTGATCGTGTGCAGGCGACCCTTGGGGTCGGTCAGCTGGACCTTGTCGCCCACGCGGAACGGGCCGCGGCGCAGCTCGGCGCCGGTGGCGGTCGGGGTACTGGTGGGAGTGGTCACGACCGACCAGTCTAGGTGCAGCGCCGGTGCCTCGCGTGCGCCTGCGGGGCGGAAGGAGGTCACGCCCTGGCGCGGACCGCCCGGGCGACGTCGGCGAGGTCGAGCACGCCGGTGACGCGGCCGGCGAAGACCACCGGGACCAGCCGGGAACCGCGCGACGTCTGGGCCAGGTGCTTGAGCAGATCCGAGCCCGACATGCCCGGGTCGACCTCGGATCCCGGCACGAACGGCAAGGCCACGGCGTCGACCTGGGTCAGGTGCTGGGCGGCGGCGGGCACCGCGGCGACGGCGTCGTCGTCGAGCACGGCGACCGGTACGCCGTCGGGCCCCACCACGACCAGGCGGTACGACGCCGACGGCGGCGCGTCGTCGGCGACCGCCGTCACCCTGGCGCTCAGCGCCTCGGCGACCGTGGAGCCTAGCGGTACCGGGAGCGCGGGGGCCGCGAGCCCGCTCACGGACAGCCCCGCGATCCTCTCGCGGCGTCGGCCGTTGGTGATCGCCGCCCCGGCGCCTGCCCAGAGGAACGCGCCGATCAGCGCCGACCAGAGGACGGTGGTGATGCTCGGTGAGGTGCCCTCGAGCAGCGGAACCACAAGGGCCCAGACCAGGACGCCGACGGCGACGACGCGGCCCACCCAGCCGGCCACGACGGTGCCGGTCGTGCGCTTCCCCGTGACGGCCCAGACCAGGGACTCGAGAATCTGGCCTCCGTCGAGCGGCAGGCCCGGGAGCAGGTTGAACGCGCCTACGAACGCGTTCGAGACCGCAGCCGCGTAGAGCAGCAGCGTGGGCACGTTCTGCACCGGCGCAGCAACGTACGCGAACCAGAACACGGCGGCGAGCACCAGGTTCGTCAGGGGCCCGACGACAGCGACGAGGAAGCCGTCGAGCGGCCGGCCCAGGCCGCCGGTGTAGGCGGTGTGACCGCCCCAGAGCGTGACGGCGAGCTCGGTCACCTGCTGGCCGCGCGCCCTTGCGACGAGGGCGTGCGCGGTCTCGTGCAGGAACACGGACCCGAACAGGAGCAGCACGAACGCGAACGCGACGAGGTAGGCGCTCGCGCCGAGGTGCGGTGCGATCGCCTGCACGTTGGGTACGAACAGGATCGTCAGCACGACGGCGGCGAGGAACCAGGACCGCGTGATGATGACGGGCGCTCCGGCTACACGCCCGACCACGAACCCCTTCGAGAGCGGCGGGGCCGGTGGGGACGGGGGTGCGGGCGTGGAGGCGGGCTCCGAGGTGGTCACCGGACCAACCTATCCGGCCTGTCGGTCCGGGGGTCACGGCGCGCTGTGGACAACTCCCGGGGGATGTCAGTGGCCGCCCCTAGGGTTGAGGACATGACAACGACGGAGACTGCCGAGGAGCCGGTGCTGGACGTGGCGGAGGCTGCTGATGACGCAGTGTCGGCCCTGCGCGCGTCCTCACGGCCGCCCGCCCTGTCGCCGTCGCGTGCGAACGACTTCATGCAGTGCCCCCTGCTGTTCCGGTTCCGCACGGTGGACCGGCTGCCGGAGCCGCCGTCGGCCGCAGCGGCGCGCGGCACCCTCGTGCACGCGGTGCTGGAGCGGCTGTACGACGCCCCGCTGGGCGAGCGGACGCTGGCCGCGGCGCACGACCTGCTGCCTGGCGAGTGGGACCGTCTGCTGGAGGCGGACGACCGGTACACGTCGCTGTTCACCGACGGCATCGGCCCGGACGGGCAGGACCGCGCGGGCTGGCTTGGTGGCGCAAGTGCGCTGCTGGGCACGTACTTCACGCTGGAGGACCCGAACCGGCTGGAGCCGGCCGAACGCGAGCTGCTCGTCGAGTCGCAGCTCGAGGGTGGTCCGTTGTTGCGCGGCATCGTGGACCGGCTTGACGTCGCGCCCGACGGCGCCGTGCGCGTGGTCGACTACAAGACGGGCCGCTCCCCGCGACCGGGGTACGAGTCGTCAGCGGTGTTCCAGATGCGCTTCTACGGGCTGGTGCTGTGGCGCGAGCGCGGGGTGCTGCCGAAGATGCTGCAGCTCGTGTACCTGGGCGACGGCCAGGTGCTGCGCGGCGAGCCGACGACCGGCCATCTGGAGCACACGGAGCAGAAGATCCGCGCCATCTGGTCGGCCATCGAGGACGCGGCCCGGACCGGCGAGTGGAAGCCCCGCAAGTCCAAGCTGTGTGGCTGGTGCGCCCACCAGGCGATGTGCCCGGAGTTCGGCGGCACACCCCCGGAGATCCCGGACGGCGCCATCCCGCTGCGGCTGGGCATCGCCGTCTGAGCCGGTCAGGGCATCAGGCGAGCAGGTCCACGACCTCGCCCGACGCGATCTGCCCGAGTACCTCGAGGTCGATCTGCTTGAGCGACGCCGCCCGGCTCAGGCCGGGACGGGGCGGCACCGGCACCTCCGCGGGCACGCCGAGCGTGCGCGCCCCGGACGCGAGCGCGGACGTGATGCCGGGACCGGAGTCCTCGATCGCCACGCACTGCTCGGGCGGCACGCCCAGCAGGCCGGCGGCCACCAGGTACGGCTCGGGGTGCGGCTTGCCGTGCACCACCTCGTCGCCGGTGACGAGGTGGACGAAGGTGCCGGCGGGGGCGCCGTCGGCGACGACCTGGGCCTGGCTGCGGTACGACATGGTCACGATCGCGCACGGGATGCTCGCCGCGCGCAGGTCCTCGAGCAGCTCCAGTACGCCGGGACGCCACGGCACCGTCTCGCGCAGCTGCTCGTTCACCCGGGACACGAGCCAGGTCACGATCTCGGCGGGCTCCAGCGGGACGCCGGCGTCGCGCAGCATGCTGCCGGTGGTGAGGAGGGCCTGCCCGACCGCGCCGAGCTCGTCCTCGTGCGTCCACGTCGCCCCGTGCTCTGCGACGATCTCGCGCTCGGCGCGCATCCAGTAGGGCTCGGAGTCCACGAGGGTGCCGTCCATGTCGAACAGGACGGCGGCGGGCAGGGCAGCGGATGAGTCGCGGGGCACCCGCACATGCTAGGTGCCGACGTTGTACCGCCGGTAACGAGCGGGTGCACCCTTGCTGCACGTCGACCTAGTCGGCAAGGAGCTCCTCCGCGCGGTCCTTCTGGTCGGCGTCCAGGTCGAGCCGGTCGAACGCGGCAACAGCCTTGTCGAACGTCCGGTTTACCGTCGGCTCGATGTCGACGACACCCTCAGGGGCGAGGATGGCCTGCTCGTACTCGGCGATCCAGGCGTCGATGTGCGCCACGTAGGCGTCGCGTGCCTGGTCGAGCGCGTCGCCGTCGGACAGCGGCACCGCGTTGGCGTTGTCCTTGGCGGCAAGGACTCCGGTGCGTGCCTCTTCGGCGAGGTCGGGCACGTCCGTCATGAGCGCCGCGGCGAGCTCTTCCTTCGCCTCGGCGTCGGACGTGGCCTCGATCTCGTCGAACCGGCCGCTGACCTCGTCGATGTAGTCGCGCATCGTCGACTCGCTGTCCTCCACGGCGTCGAGCAGCACGTCAGCGGGCTCGCCGGCGCGCTCGGCCTGGGACCAGGCGATGCCGCTGCCGGCGCCGGCGACGAGGAACGCTCCGACGACGGAGAGCATGGCCTGGCGATTTCGCAGGTTGAGCATTGGTTCATAGTCACCCGAACCAGGGGTGCTCGGCATGGCGAATGGTGTGATCCGTGGGGGAGCTATCGGGCATATGCGCTTATTTCGGGCTCGAAGCAGGCTGGTCGCCCCGGCCCGGCGCAACCCACAGCCCCGCCGCGCGCGCCGCGACGTACTGCGCGATGCTGGCCCTCGGCCGGCCTCGCCAGCCCCTCGCAGCACCGACCGAAGGGAAACAGACCGTGTTCGGACCCGATTTCTTCGAGCGACTCTCGCAGCGGACGTACTACGACCTCGACGGCAACCCGATCAGTCAGGACCAGTGGTCGGTGCTGCGTCTCGGGGCCGGCGGCGCTCACGTCGCGCGCGACCACATCGGGATCTACCACGTGTCCACCATCTGGACCGGGACCGACACCACCCCGCGCGAGGACGACCGCGACCACACGCCGCTGATCTACGAGACCATGGTCTTCGTCGAGCGACTCGACCCGGACGGCGTGCTCTCCGCGGACGACCGCCTCGACTGCACCGAGCAGTACGCGGAGATGCACGCCACGCGGGAGGCCGCGCTGGCCGGCCACAACCGCGCGACAGCGATGGTCCGCGAGTGGATAGTCAACGGCCGCCCGGAGCTCTGACGACGCCTCTTAGACGACAGCTCTGACGACGACGGAGAGCCAGGATGCAGACCAGCACACCTTCTCTGACCGCTCCTCATCCGGCCCGCCGCGCCACACACGCCCCGGCGCTCTACGGTGAACCGATGTACGAAATCACCCCGCGGGAACTCGAACCCGCGGGCGCGCAGGCACTGCTGACCGAGCTCTTCGAGCCCGGCGCCGACCGTCTCGCCCACTCGCTCGGCGTCGGGCAGCGAGCGGAGTACGTAGCGAAGGCGCTGGACCGGCCAGGCCTGCTCGTCTCCGCCGCGTACCTGCACGACGTCGGCTACGCAGCGCCCGCATGCGACACCGGGCTGCACCAGCTCGACGGCGCGCGCTACCTGCGCCTCCTCGGCGCTCCGGACGACCTGACGAGCCTCGTCGCGCACCACACGGAGGCGATCGTCGAGGCCGCGGCCCGGGGTCTCGACGCGCAGCTGCGGGGCGAGTTCGCTCCGCCGTCGGACAGCGAGCTGCTGGACCTGCTCACCTACTGCGACATGACCACCTCGTCCCAGGGCAAGCCCGTCACCGTGGACGAGCGGTTCGGCTGCATCTACGACCGCTACCCGCCCGGCCACCTCGTGTCACGCAGCATGCGCCGCGCCGAGCCGCACCTGCGGCGGGTCGTGTCCGCCGTCGAGGAGCGGCTCAAGCTCACGTGAGATAGGGCTGGGTCCTCGACGAGTCCACCGCATGATCGATGCGCAGCCGCATCGAGGGGTGGATGTCCAGCTCGTCGAGCCGGTCTACCGGCTGCCAGACGACCTCGCTCGACTCACCCGAGGTCCGCGCGGTTCCGCCGGTGACCACGCCGCGCATGCAGATGGAGAACTGCGCCCGGACCTCGCCGTCCGAGTACACGATCACGTGCCGGGGATCGGTGTAGATCCCGACCAGGCCCGTGATCCCCACGCGGTACCCGGTCTCCTCCTCGGTCTCCCGGATGCCCGCCTGACGCACGGTCTCCCCCGGGTCGATGCCCCCGCCCGGCAGTGCCCAGAGGTCGTTGTCGGTGCGATGGATGAGGAGCAGGCGTCCGGCATCGTCCTGCACAGCCACCGTGACCGAAGGAACGACGGAGTTCACGCGTGGCGCGGCCGGATCGTCGAAGTAGTCGGACCGGACCATCACGCAACCCTGCCCGAGTCCTCCGTCCGAGGCCAAGCCTCCAAGGGTTTTGCGGCGCTCCAGACCCGTTCGAACCCCGCCTGGTAGGCAGGCGCCATCGACGCCTCGGGGCCGTCCTTGAGATGCAGCAGCGGGTTGGCTCCGGCGGGCGAGCCCCACACGTGCGTGTTGACCAGCAGGTCGTCGTCGAACCGGAAGGTCGTGGCGTAGAGGGTGCGGTCATGCAGCCGCACCTCGACCCCGGACGTGCCGAGCGCGGGCGCAAGGTAGGCCAGCACCAGCGCGATCCGGCCGGCGAGGCCCGTGCCGCCTTCCTCCTGGGTGCGCACGGCTACCGCGTCGCTCTCGGGGTCGCCGAGCAGCAGCCGGACCTGCACTCCGCGCGCCGCCATCGAGACGATCTCGGTGGTCAGGTCGAGAGTCTGGTCGGGCAGGAACGTCGCCGCGAAGGCGTGCAGCTCGAACCGCTGCTCCACTCCCGCCAGGAAGGCCCGCCAGGTCCCGGACGGCACGGCGCGCCGCGCCGGGTACACACCCACGATCTCCTGGGCGGCGGCCTCGGCCCGGTCGACGTCGCCCCACAGCGCTGCGACGTCGCAGCCCAGCGCGTCGGACACCGCAACACGATGGCGCGGATGCGGCGTGCGGCCCTGGGCCACCCACCGCTCCACGGTCTTCGGGTCGACGCCGACGGCGGCCGCGAGCCGTACCTGGCTCAGGCCCGCCTGGCTCATCGCCGCGACAAGTCTCTGGTTCCTCACGTGTTACCCCCTAGGGACGTATCTATCACCGAAACGTCCCGGCCGCTGCCGATGGCACGTCCCGTGCCCACGGCGCAGAGTGGTCTCGGCAGTCACCCCGCCCTACGCGTGTCCGGAGAGTCTCTTGAATCCCAGTGCGACGCAGTCGGTCACCGAACGTCTCGGCGATGTCATCGATCTTCTGCGGCACGTTCGAGCGGACTGGATCGAGGTCCTGACCGTCACGCCCGAACGTGTGTGCCTGCAGCCGTGGCACCTGG
This sequence comes from Promicromonospora soli, assembly GCF_014653785.1. Lineage (GTDB taxonomy): Bacteria > Actinomycetota > Actinomycetes > Actinomycetales > Cellulomonadaceae > Promicromonospora > Promicromonospora soli. Next base: position 174,250 of record NZ_BNAS01000001.1, read on the forward strand.
ACGACGGCGAGAGCATCGCCCGCGCGCTCGGCCTCGACCACGCCATCGACCAGCGCATGCTGAACCCTGGGTACACGCTGTGGACCGGGACCTGGCGAGGTGTCGAGGTGCAGGTCCGCGGCGCGCTGCGCGCCGGGGTGCCGGTGTTCTGACCCCGTCGCCCGGGCACGGGCACGGGCCCGGGCCCGGGCCCGGGCTACAGCCGGGCGTGAGCGCGACGTCGCACATTCGAATTTTTCGAATTCGACTGGGTGGCATGACCGCACTCGATAGCCGCACGGTGGTCCCCGAAGAGCGCGACGCAGATGCGTTGACAATGCTGGCCGACACACTCGCTTCCGTCTCGGCGGCAGAGATCGTCGTGCGCGACGGCGCCCGAGCCCCGATCCCTGGCGACCTTGTGGAACTACTCCGCGACGCGGTATCAAATCTCGCGTCAGGTCGTGCCGTCACGCTCACAACCCGGGACTCAGTGCTCACAACGCAAGCCGCAGCAAATCTGCTCGGCGTCTCTCGGCCCACGCTTGTGCGCCTGCTCGACCAGCACCTGATCCCCTACACGCAGCCCCAGACACATCGACGTGTCCTCCTTGCCGACGTCCTCGCTTACCGGGCGAAGCTGCGGGAGCAGCAGGGCCGCGCTCTCCAGGAGATGGCCGACGAGGCCCAGCAGGACGGGCTCACCGGATTCGTCGAGACCCGGTAAGGCGGCCATGCAGAGAGCCGTCCTGGATACCTGTGTCCTGCTGCCCATCAACCTGTGCGACACGCTCCTCACGCTGGCCTATCGCGACCAGTTCTGTCGAGGTACCGCAACCCGCCTATGGGGCTCATCGATCTCCTGGGTCGCCTCAAGCCGTTCGTCCCTGGATTCGTCGATTCGATCGCAGGCTTCGCACCTGACAGCGATCCACGCGCCGACGCCGGGTGACCAATTCGCCCGTGCGCGAACGTGGCCGCGCCCCTGGTCACGTAGAGCGCCCCACACCCTAGGCTGGGGGGATGACCGACGCGCATCACGAGCAGCCGGAGCAGGCCTCGCCTCGCCAGACCGTGCTCCTCGCTGCCTTCGAAGGTTGGAACGACGCGGGCAGCGCCGCAACGACGGCGCTCACGCACTTGGCCGAGGTGTGGGGCGCCGAGAAGGTGACCGAGCTCGACCCCGAGGAGTTCCACGACTTCCAGGTCAACAGGCCGTACATCTCGCTGGACGACGACGGCAAACGCTCCATCACCTGGCCCACGACGACCGTGTCGGTGGCCCAGGTGGGCGAGCGCAAGGTGGTGCTGGTGCACGGCGTCGAACCGTCGATGCGCTGGCGCAAGTACTGCGAGGAGCTGTTGAAGGTCGCGGACGAGATGGGGGTCCGGACCGTCATCACGCTCGGCGCGCTCCTGGCCGACGTGCCGCACACGCGGCCGATCCCGATGACCGCGACGTCGGACAGCGTGGGCCTGCAGTCCGTGCTCGACATCGAGGCGAACACCTACCAGGGCCCGACCGGGATCGTGGGGGTGCTGCAGCACGAGGCGGCGCAGCTGGGCCTGCAGTCGGTCAGCCTGTGGGCGGCCGTGCCGCACTACGTGGCCAACCCGCCGTCGCCCAAGGCGACACTCGCGATCCTCACGCGCGTGGAGGAGATCCTCGGCGAGTCAGTCCCGATGGGCGAGCTGCCCGACGACGCCGCCGCGTGGCAGCACGGTGTGGACGAGCTGGCGTCCGAGGACTCGGAGATCTCCGAGTACGTGGCCCAGCTCGAGGAGGCGAAGGACACGGCGGAGCTCCCTGAGGCGTCCGGTGACGCGATCGCGCGCGAGTTCGAACGCTACCTGCGCCGACGCGACATCGGCGGCAAGGACAGCGGGCCCGAGAAGCTCTGATCGTCCTCAGCACAAAGGCCTGGGCCCCGAGGGGCTCAGGCCTTTGGCATCTCGGTTCGGCGTGGGTTCACGCGCTGTTCGAGATGGGCTCGATCCGTACTCCGGCGTCCGGACCGTGGAAGCCCACCCATGTCTCGACGCACCGTGCGGCGTCCTCGACTCGGTCGTAGACCGGCGCGTATCCCGGTCCGTTGCGCACCACTCGATAGCGTGTTCTGCACCGGGGCGTCGTCGTGACGGTGACCCGGGTCTCACCCGTGAAGTCTTCCTCGTACTCCGTCATGGTCACCATCCTGCCCCGGGTTAAATGCAAACGGAAGCAGGGGCCAAAACTAACCTGACGAGCGCCCGGCGTGGCTCTGGCCTACCTGTCGGAAACCGGGCCGCCGAACGGTCAGAGACGCACTCCGAGCAGGGCATTCACCGTGCGGGCCAGGACGCCGGGAGCGCCCTCCTCGTCGGCGGACGTGTCCCTCGACGGCTCCAGGGCCAGGTCCGCCCAGGCGTCGACGGCGGCCAGCGCGGCCGGAGCGTCGAGGTCGTTCGCCAGAGCCGCGCGGACCGCGGCCAGGGTCTCGTCGGCCGACGGGCCGCCGTTGCCGGACACCGCGTCGCGCCACCGCACGAGCCGCGCCTCGCCCGCCGGCAGCGAGGTCTCGTCCCACTCCCACTCGGTGCGGTAGTGGTGGGCCAGCAGGGCCAGCCGGATCGCCATGGGGTCGTGCCCGGCGTCACGCAGACGCGACACCAGCACCAGGTTGCCGAGCGACTTGCTCATCTTCTCGCCTTGATAGGCGACCAGGCCCGCGTGCACGTGCGTGCGGGCACCTGCCCGCTCGCCGCCCTCGGGAGCGGACCCGCCGCCGGGAGCAGACCCATCGGGAGCAGCCCCGCCGTGGGGCCCCGAACACAGGACGCGCAGGTGCGACGTCGACATCTCGTGGTGCGGGAACAGCAGGTCCGTGCCGCCGCCCTGCACGTCGAACCGCTCCCCCGCCGACAGGCCGAGCCCGTCGCGCGCGATCACGGCGCACTCGATGTGCCAGCCCGGGCGGCCGCTGCCGAGCGGGCCGCCGTCCCAGGCCGGTTCACCGGGGCGCTCGCGGCGCCACATCAGCGGGTCCAGCGGGTCCTTCTTGCCCTCCCGGTCCGGATCGCCGCCGCGTTCGGCGAACGTTGCCAGCGCCTGCTCGCGGTCGAGGTGGGCGACCGAGCCGAAGCCGGGGTCGGCGGTGAGGTCCGCGTACACGTCACCCAGGTCCGGCGTCGACCCGCCGGCGCCGGGCTCGAGCGGGACGCGGTAGGCGGCTCCGGACTCGATCATGGCCGCCACGGCCCGCGCGACGTCGGGGATCGACTCCACGGCACCCGTCCACGTCCCCGGCGGTATGACGCCGAGCGCCGTCATGTCCTCGCCGAACAGCGCCGTCTGGGCGGCGGCAAGCTCACGCCAGTCCATACCGGTCGCCTCCGCGCGCTCCAGCAGCGGGTCGTCGACGTCGGTCACGTTCGAGGCGTAGATGACGTCCTTGCCCGCGTCGCGCCAGGCGCGAACCAGCAGGTCGAACGCGACGTAGGTGTTCGCGTGCCCGATGTGCGTGGCGTCGTACGGGGTGATGCCGCACGCGTACAGCCGGGCCTGCGGCCCCGGCGCCGCCTCGACGAGCTCACCCGACGAGGAGTCGTGGACCCGCACCGGCGCGGGTGCGGGAGAGCCGGGAAGCTGCGGGACTTGGGGTGTGGGCCAGGCGTGCACGCGACCAACGATAACCGCCACTACCGACACCCCCTGACCAGATCAGGGCCCTGGGAGTGTGTCCTACGCGATGCCGCCGTGCGGCTCGATGTTGCCCGACAGCAGGAGCCACACGACCACGCCGGCGAGCGCGAACCGGTAGTACACGAACGGCTTGTAGGAGTAGTTCCCGATGATCTTGAGGAACCCGATGATGACCGCGTACCCGACGCCGAACGCGACGATCGTCGCGATGATCGTGGCGCCCCAGCCGGGCGCCCCCGCGGGTATCGGCTCGCCGAGGGTCTTGAACAGCTGGTAGAAGCCCGAGCCGAGCACCGCGGGCAGCGCCAGCAGGAACGAGTAGTCCGCGGCCGCCTTCCGGGTGAAGCCCATGGCCAGGCCGGCGGTGATGGTGCCGCCGGAGCGGGACACGCCCGGCACGAGGGCCAGCGCCTGGGCCAGGCCGAAGGTGATGGCGCTGCGCCCCGTCAGGGACGTCAGCTCGCGCTCCTGACGGCCGAAGATGTCGGCGAGGAGCAGCAGCAGGCCGAAGAACGTGAGCGTGAAGACGGTGAGCCAGAGGTTGCGGAGCGTGGTCTCGATGTAGTCCTCGAACAGGAGCCCGAGCAGCACGATCGGGATCGAGCCGAAGATGATGTACCAGCCCATCGCGGCGTCGTGGTTCGCGATGACACCGGGGCGGCTGTGCCGCACGTCGACCGAGCCGGGGCGTGGCCCCAAACCGACACGGGCGCGCCAGCCGCGGCCGTTCGCACCGGAGAGCGCCTTGAACCAGGCGACGAGGATCGTCCCGATCTTCTGGCGGTAGTAGATGATCACCGCCGCCTCGGTGCCGATCTGGGTGATGGCGGTGAAGGCAGCGCCGGGATCGCTCGAACCGATCAGCTCGCCGACGATCCGCAGGTGCGCGGACGACGAGATCGGCAGGAACTCGGTCAGGCCCTGAACCAGGCCCAGAAGGATCGCTTCCCACGCAGTCACGGGCCGTGACACTACCCCACGGCGCGCCTCCGGACGCACCCGCGGGGGCCGCAGGTAGCCTGCCGCACATGGAACGACGCCGCGTGGGCAGATCGGGCCTGCGGGTCTCTGAACTCGGGCTCGGAACCATGACATGGGGCCGCGACACCGACGAGATCGACGCGGCCGAGCAGGTACGGGACTTCCTCGACGCCGGCGGCACCCTGGTCGACACGGCCGCCAGCTACGCCGACGGCGACGCCGAGCGGATCATCGGCACCCTGCTGTCCGGAAAGGTGGCGCGCCACGAGGTGGTCCTCGCCACCAAGGCGGGCATCCGCTCCGAGTCCCGGCCCGACGGCGGCCCGGGCCGCGTCGTGGACGCCTCTCGCGGCGGCCTGCTCGACAGCCTCGACGAGTCGCTCGTGCGCATGGGCACCGACCACGTGGACCTGTTCCTCGTGGCCTGTCCCGACCCGAACACGTCGCTCGAGGAGACGTGCAATGCGCTGCGTATCGCGGTGACCAGCGGGCGCGCCCGGTACGTGGGCCTGAGCAACCACCCGGGCTGGGCCACTGCCCGCATGGCCACGCTGCTCGAGCCGGACATCGGCCTGGCCGCCGTCGAGCTCGAGTACTCCCTGCTGCAGCGGGGCGTTGAGCGCGACGTCGTACCCGCCGCCGACGCCCTCGGGGCCGGGCTGCTCGCCTGGTCCCCGCTGGGGCGCGGCGTGCTCACCGGCAAGTACCGGCGCGCCATCCCCGCGGACTCCCGGGCCGCCGGCGCCCTGGCGGGCTTCGTCCAGCCGTACCTGGAGGGGCCGGCGTCCGCCGTCGTCGAGGCCGTGGCGACCGCCGCCGAAGGGCTGGGCCGCACCGCGGGAGAGGTCGCCATCGCGTGGCTCCTGGAGCGCGAGGCCATCGCGTCGGCGATCGTGGGCGCACGCACGCCCGCCCAGCTCCGTTCGTCGCTGGAAGCCGTGACCCTCGAGCTGCCGTACGAGGTGCATGCCGCGCTCGACGACGTCTCCGCGCCCGAGATCGGCTACCCGGAACGCTGGTGACCGTGCCCCTGCCCGTGCCTGATCAGCGCTGCTGCGCAGGCTGCGGCTCGTCCTCCTCGATCTCCTCCACGTCGCCCAGGTCGTCGTCGAAGTCGATGTCTTCGAGGTCCTCGTCCTCGTCGTCCTCTTCGTCGTCCTCGTCGACCTCGTCGGCCAGGTAGAACGGCGTCACCTCGCCGAACACGGTGGCCAAGGAGTCCTCGTACACCTCGTAGGCGTCGGCGAGTACGTCGTAGGCGTCGTCTACTGCGGGGTCGTCGTCACTCCGGCGAGTGGCGACCGCGTGATGGTGGGCCTCGAGTGCGGCTACGAGGCGGTCGAGCGCGGCACGCGGATCAACGGTCATGCCTTGAAGGTAGCGCCCCATGGGCCACAATGGGCAGACGAAATTTGTTGCTGTCACCGCTCTGCAACGAAAACGGCATAAACTGACCTCACCCGCGACCCGAGGACGGTGCATCAGATGGCGCGAGACGGCTCCGTGTTCCGCAAGCACAGTCAGTACGAGTACCGCGTCGTGACGTTCGACCCGGACACCACCGTCCCGGACGCCAGCAAGCTGCTCACCGAAGAGGCCGAGTACGGCCGCTGGGAACTGGCAAGGACCCTTCTCTATATCGGCGGCAGACGGAAGGTCTGGCTCCGCCGCAAGATCATCAAGGTCTCCTCGACCCTCTGAGCGTTGCTCGAGGCGTCGTTGGTCGGGCCTGTCGAGACCGGTCTCGACAGGCCCGACCAACGAGACCTGCGAACCGCAGGGCTCAGCAGTCCGCCAGCAGGCGGTCCAGCACACGCGTGCCGAACTTCAGGGCCTCCGTCGGCACCCGCTCGTCGACGCCGTGGAACATGCCGGCGAAGTCGAGGTCGTTCGTCAGCTGCAGCGGCGCGAAGCCGTAGCCGGTGATCCCGAGCCGGTGCAGCGACTTGTTGTCCGTGCCGCCCGACAGTGTGTAGGGCAGCACCGTCGCGCCCGGGTCCTCGGCGCCGATCGCGGCGACCATGGCGTCGACCAGGGACCCCCTGAACGGCACCTCGAGCGCCGTGTCCTGGTGGATGGTCTCGATCCGCACCCCGGGCCCGGCGAGCTCGCGGAGCGTCGCCATGCCGGACTCCTCGTGACCCGGCAGGAGCCGCACGTCGAGCGTCGCCTCGGCGCGGCCCGGGATCACGTTCGCCTTGTACCCGGCCTGCAGCTGCGTCGGGTTGGACGTGTTGCGCACCGTTGCGCCCACGAACTTCGCGACCGGGCCCAGCGCGGCGACCAGGTCGTCGACCGTCGCGGGGTCGGAGTAGTCCACGGGAAGTCCCGTCAGGTCTCCGACACCGCGCAGCAGCGCGTCGACGGTGGGCGTGATCGTGTACGGCCAGGCGTGCTGTCCGATCCGCGCGACGGCGGCGGCGATCTCCGTCACCGCGTTCTCCTCGTTGACCTGCGATCCGTGCCCGGCGCGGCCGTCCGCGACCAGGCGCAGCCAGGCGAGCCCCTTCTCCGCCGTCTGCAGCAGGTAGGCGCGCTTGCCGCCCAGCTCCACCGAGTAGCCTCCGACCTCGGAGATCGCCTCGGTCGCGCCCTCGAACAGCTCAGCCCGGTTTTCCACGGCCCACCGCGCGCCGTACACGCCGCCGGCCTCCTCGTCGGCGAAGAAGGCGACCACGAGGTCGCGCGCCGGCTTGCGGCCCTCGCGCACCATCTGCCGCACGACGGCCAGGATCATGGCGTCCATGTCCTTCATGTCGACGGCGCCGCGGCCCCACAGCAGCCCGTCGGTCAGCTCGGCGCCGAACGGGTCCACGCTCCAGTCGTCCTTCGCCGCAGGCACCACGTCGAGGTGGCCGTGCAGGACGAGCGCCGGCCGGCTCGGGTCCTGCCCCTCCAGCCGGACGACGACGGAAGCGCGCCCCGGGCTGGACTCGAACAGCTCGGGCTCCAGCCCGACCTCGTGCAGCAGCTCCATGACGTACTCGGCCGCGGCGCGCTCCCCCGGGCCCTCGTTGTCGCCGTAGTTCGACGTGTCGATCCGGATCAGCTCCTGGCAGATCCGGATGACCTCGTCGGCGGCTGTGGGCACGGGCGTGGGGGTCGGAACAGTCTCAGTCACGGTGCCACCGTAACCGGCCCACGCAACGCACCCGTCCCGTTGGTCGAGCTTGTCGAGGCCAGAGGTCTCGACAGCTCGACCGACCAGCCGCACGACCGGCTGGTGGAGTGCCTAGGCCAGGCCGCGGCGCTTGAGCAGCGGCGCGATGTCCGCCGGCCGTCCCCGCAGGTCCTCGAACGACGCCAGCGGGTCCTGCGACCCGCCGCGCGCGAGCAGCTTGCGGCGGAACGCCTCACCGTTCTCGCGGGTCAGGCCACCGTTCTCCGCGTACCACTCGACGGTGTCCGCGTCGAGCACCTCCGACCAGATGTACGAGTAGTACCCGGCCGAGTACCCGCCGCCGAAGATGTGGTTGAAGTAGGTGGTGCGGTATCGCGGCGGCACGGACTCGAAATCGACCCCGGCCGCGGCGAGCGCCGCCGCCTCGAAGGGCAGCACGTCCTCGACCGACGCCGGGACCTCCGACGGCGCGAGCTGGTGCCACGCCTGGTCGAGCAGCGCGGCGGCGAGGTACTCCGTCGTCGCGAAGCCCTCGCCCCAGATGCGGGAGGCGAGCATGGTGTCGACCCACTCGGACGGCATCGGCTCGCCGGTGACGTGGTGCACAGCGAACGACTTCAGGATCTCCGGCTCCCAGGACCACATCTCGTTGACCTGCGACGGGTACTCCACGAAGTCGCGCGGCACGGACGTGCCCGACTGCGACGGGTAGCGCACGTCGCTGAGCAGCCCGTGCAGCGCGTGCCCGAACTCGTGGAACAGTGTGGTGACCTCGTCCCACACGAGCAGCGTGGGCTCGCCCGCCGGCGGTTTGACGATGTTGAGGTTGTTCACCACGACGGGCTTCTGGCCCAGCAGGTGGTTCTGCGTCACGAGGCTGTCCATCCAGGCCCCGCCGCGCTTGGACTCACGGGTGTACCAGTCGGCGAGGAAGAGGCCGAGGCCGGTGTTCGGCTCCCCCGGCTCGGGCGCGTCGAACACCTCGAAGATCCGTACGTCCGGGTGGTAGCCCTGCAGGTCCGTGCGCTCGGCGAAGGACAGCCCGAAGAGGAGCCCGGCCGCCTTGAACACGCCGTGGTGCACCAGGCGCTCGAGCTCGAGGTAGGGGCGCAGGGCGGCGTCGTCCAGGTTGAACCGCTCCTTGCGCACCGCCTCGTTGAGGTAGGACCAGTCGGCGGCGGCCACGGTACCCGGGCCGCCTTCGCCGCCTGACGACGCCCCGCTCACCTTCGCGAGCTCGCTCGCCTCCCGCTTCGCGTTGGCGACGGCGGCGGGCGCGAGCCGGGCGAGCATCTTGCTGACGGCGGCGGTGGTGCCGGCCGTCGCGTCGGCCGCGATGTACGCGGCGTGGTGCTCGTAGCCGAGAAGCTGCGCGCGCTCCGCTCGCAGCCGGGCCAGCTCGAGGAGCACCTCGCGGGTGTCGTTCTCGCCGCCCGTGGCGCCACGGGCCATGGACGCCTCCTGGACGCGCGCCCGGAGCCCGGCGTCCTGCAGGGACGCGAGCACGTTCTGGTGCGTGAAGAGCTGCATCTCCAGGAGCCACCCCTCCTGGCCCCGAGCCGCGGCGGCGGCCTTGGCACCGGCCTTGGCGTCCGGGGACAGGCCGGCGAGCTCGGCCTCGTCGGTCACCAGCACGCTCGCCTCGTTGGCACCGGCCAGGAGCTTGCGCCCGAAGCCGGCCTGCAGCGACGTGATCCGCGCGTTGAGGTCGCGCAGCTTTTCCTGGTCCGCTCCGGGCAGCGCGATGCCGGCCCGCTTGAACCGCGTCATGAGCTTCTCGAGCAGGTACGCGGTGTCGGGCTCGAGGGTGAGGGCACCGGCCGCGGCGGCGTCGGCCAGGGACTTGACGCGCTCGTGGAGGCGCGCGTCCATCAGGATCGCGTCCTGGTGGGCCGCGAACAGCGGCGCGAGCCGCTCCTGGATGTCCTCCAGTCCCGGGGTCGAGTCGGAGGGCAGCTGGTTGTAGAACGCCGTCGCCGCCCGCCCCAGGAGCTGCCCCGCACGCTCCAGCGCCTCGAGGGTGTTCTCGACGGTGGCGGGCTCCGGGTCGGTGGCGATCGCCTCGACCTCGGCTCGGTGTGCCGCCATGCCCGCGATGATGGCGGGTTCGTAGTGCTCCTCGCGGATCACCGAGTAGTCGGGCAGCTCGTACGGGAGGCCGGACGGCGCGGCGAAGGGGTTGGCCGGGTCCAGCTCCGTGGACATGGTGGTCTCATGGATGGAGGTCATACGCACATCTTTACGCATAGGTCCGGCGCATCTGGGTTCCCGGACCCGCTACCGCCGCTCCTCCGTGAGATTGCCCGCCGCGTCCAGGTGGATCTCCGCGTCCAGGCCCAGCCGCTCCAGGAACGCCCCGTCATGGCTCACCACGAGCAGCGCGCCCCGGTACGCCGACAGTGCGTCCACCAGCTGGTCCGTGCTCGCGATGTCGAGGTTGTTCGTCGGCTCGTCCAGCACCAGCAGCTGCGCCGGAGGGTCGGCCAGGAGCAGCCGGGCCAGAGTGACCCGGAACCGCTCGCCGCCCGACAGCGTCGCGACCAGCCGGTCCACCGCCGCACCTCGCACGAGGAACCGCGCCAGCCGGTTGCGCAGCTCTCCCGGCGGCACGTGCGGTGCACCCTCACGCACGGCGTCCAGCACCGCCGATGCATCCGGGAGGACGTCGACCCGCTGCGGCAGGTACGCCTTGCGGTCGGTCAGCAGCTCGCCGGACGCCGCCGTCGGCTCGCCGTCAGCTCCCCCGCCGTCCGCAGCGCCGCCCGATCCCTGGCCGGACGCATTCCCAGCCGTGCCCGCCAGCAGCCGTTCCAGAAGCGTCGTCTTCCCGACGCCGTTCGGGCCCGTCAGCGCTATCCGCTCCGGACCCTGGATCACGATCTCCCGGCCGTCCGCGCCCCGGAGCACCGCCAGCCGCCGGCCCGCGGGCACCCCCGGATCGGGCAGGTCGACGGAGATCCGGTCGTCGTCGCGCACCGCCCGTTCCGCCTGGTCGACCGCCGCGCGGGCGGCATCGACCTTGTCGTCCAGCAGACCGCGCCGAGCACCCTGTGACTTCTCCGCGCTGTTGCGGCGGTCGTTGATCGCGGCCTTGACGAACTTGCTGTTCGCGGCGTCCTTACGCCCCTTGCGCTCGCTGTGCGCTATCCGCTCCTCGGCCTCGATCCGCTGCCGCTTCTCGCGGCGCAGCGTCTGCTCGGCGGAGCGCAGCGCCTGCGCCGCCGCCTCCTGCTGCACCTCCAGCCACGCCCGGTACTCCGAGTACGGGCCGCCGAACGTGGTCAGGGACCCGGCGCGCAGCTCCGCCGTGTCGTCCATCAGCTCCAGCAGCGCCAGGTCGTGCGAGACGACGACGAGCGCGCCCTTCCAGCCCCGCACCAGCTCGTAGAGGCGCTCGCGGGCGGCACCGTCCAGGTTGTTCGTCGGCTCGTCGAGCAGCGCGACGGCGGAGCTCCCGCTCGACTGGCGCAGCCGGACCCCGGTGATCGCGGTCAGCACGGCCTCGCCGCCGGACAGGGTAGCGACGGACCGGTCCAGCCCGGTGGGCAGCCCGGTCGCCGAGAGCAGGGCGACGGCGTGCTCCTCGACGTCCCAGTCGTCGCCGACGGCGTCGAAGTGCGCAACGTCGACGTCGCCCGACTCGATCGCACGCAAGGCACGCACGACGGGCGAGATGCCGAGCAGGTCGGCGACCGTGGCCTCGATCCCCCGGGGTCCGCGCGAAATGCCGGAACGAACCGAGGGTATTTCGTGGGGTGAGGCGTCCAGCGTGATCCGCTGCGGCAGGTAGTCGGCGGTGCCGCTCAGGACGATCCGACCCGACGTCGGCGTGAGCAGGCCGGCGACCAGGCGCAGCAGGGTGGACTTGCCGGCGCCGTTGAGGCCGGTCAGGCCGGTGCGACCCCGGCCGAACGCGCCGGAGACGTGATCGAGCGCGACGGCGCCGTCGGGCCAGGCAAAGGTGACGTCGTGCAGCACGACAGAAGGGTTGGAAAACACAGAAGGACTCCCGGGGTGGTGGCTGGTGCCGACGCCGGGTACCGCAATGCGGGCAGACGTCAGCGCGAGGTGTTCTCGTACCGGGAGATGTCTGTCATCACAGTCCTTCGCATCGCTCCCTCACACGCGCGGCACACCCGCAGGAGCGGCCCCAGACTGACACGGCCCTCGCCGAGGCGCAACGTGATTCACGGCGCCCCGGCCTGGTCACGGCGCCTTCGCCGTGAGGTAGCGCTGCACGGTGGGCCCGAGCCAGGCGACGACGTCGGCCCTGGGCATGTCCGCGGCAGGCCCGAACCTCAGCACGTACCGCACCAGCGCCATGCCGAGCACCTGCGAGGCTACGAGCGCGGCGCGGCGCGCCGCGTCCTGGCTGGTCACGACGAACTGCTCGGCGAGCGGCAGGATCTGGCCGGCGAACACGGCACGCATCCGCGCGGCCCCGGCCTCGTTCGTCACTCCGACGCGCAGGAGGGTCTGCAGCACGCTGTCGTTCTCCCACAGGTCGAGGAAGTGGCCGATCAGCACTGCCCCGACGTCGTCGACCGGTATCGCGCCCAGGTCCGGGAGGACCAGCTCGACGTCGATCACCGCCGAGAACAGGCCCTCCTTGGAGCCGTAATAGCGCATGACCATCGACGGGTCGATCCCGGCGTCCTGCGCGATGGCGCGCACCGTGGCGCGCTCGTAGCCGTCGGACGCGAAGCGCTCCCGTGCCGCGTCCAGGATCGCGGTGCGGGTCACGTCGGAGCGGCGCCTCGGGGCATCGGGGTCTGTCATGTCAACAACTGTATGCCAACATGCGTTGACCTCCGCCCGTCGGCTCGGTTACGGTGGTCAACAAGCGTTGGCAAACAGTCGTTGGCCGGAGAACCAGGAGGACATCATGGACACGGACGTCGTAGTCGTCGGGGCAGGGCCGACCGGCCTCCTGCTCGCCGGGGACCTCGCCACGGCCGGGGTACGCGTCACCGTGCTGGAGAAGCGCCCGGCCGGCCTGAGCAACCTGACCCGCGCGTTCGCCGTGCATGCCCGCAGCCTGGAGGTGCTCGACGCGCGCGGCCTCGCGGACGAGCTGCTCGGGAAGGGGCAGCCCGTCGACCGCCTGCGGCTCTTCCAGCGCCTCACCATCAACCTGAAGGAGCTGCCGTCGCGGTTCCAGTACGTGCTCGTCGCGCCCCAGTACGAGGTGGAGCGGCTGCTGCGCCGCCGCGCCGAGGAGGCCGGTGCCGTCTTCCGGCACGACGCCGAGGTCACCGGCCTGACCCAGGACGGCCTGGGTGTCACCGTCACCACGGCCGACGGCTCGACGCTGCGCGCCGAGTACGTGGTGGGCACCGACGGCGTCCACTCCACGGTGCGGGACGCGGTGGGCATCCCGTTCCCTGGCCGCGCCGTGATCCGCTCGATGGTCCTGGCCGACGTGCGGCTGACCCGCGAGCCGCCCGACCTCCTCACGGTCGCGGCCGCGAACGACTCGCTCGGCTTCCTCGCCCCGTTCGGCGACGGCTGGTACCGGTTCATCGGCTGGCACGGCAACCGGGACGTGGGCGAGGACGAGCCGGTCGACCTCGACGAGGTGCGGTCCATCGCACGAGCCACCCTGCACGACGACTACGGCATGGCCGAGGCGCGCTTCCTGTCCCGGTTCCATGCCGACGAACGCCAGGCCCCGACCTACCGCAAGGGCCGCGTGCTGCTGGCCGGCGACGCCGCGCACGTGCACAGCCCCGCGGGCGGGCTCGGCATGAACACGGGGCTGCAGGACGCCGCGAACCTCGGCTGGAAGCTCGCGGCCGCGCTGCGCGGCGTCGACATCCTGGACAGCTACGACGCCGAGCGGCACCCCGTCGGGCGGCAGGTCCTGCGGGCCAGCGGCGGCATCCTGCGGATCGCGACCCGCCAGGGGCCGCTGATCGCGGCCCTGCGGACGGCCGTCATCGGGATGGTGTCACAGGTCAGCCCGATCCGGCGTCGGGCAGCGCTCACCGTGTCGGCGCTGGGCGTCGCCTACCCGAGCCCCCGCGGGGCGCACCCGCTGGTCGGGACGCGGGCCCGCGACCTACCGCTCGAGGGCGGGTCGCGCCTCGCCGAGGCGCTCCGCGCGGGCCGGTTCGTCCTGGTCGCCCCTGCCGGGGCGCCGGTGCCGGAGATGGGACGTGCGCCCGGCGAGGTGGATCCCGCCGAGCGGGTCCTCGTCCGCCGGGCCGACGGCGGAGCGACCACCCTGCTGGTCCGCCCCGACGGCTACTTCGCCGACGCCGCTCCCGCGGCGTGACGACCCCCGGTCACCCGATCAGTAGCTGGAGCTGGTCTCGCTGAAAAAGCCCTCCCGGAAGTCCGGGATGCTGAACAGCACGGCTATCCCGATGATCAGGAGGATCGTCAGGCCGATCGTCACCCAGCCCGTGATGATGCCGGCGAGGGCGAGGCCGCCGTTGTCCGCCAGGCCCTCCCTCTGCGCCTTGCGGCTCAGGTGCCCGGTGATGACCGCGGGGATGGCCGCGAGGAAGCCGACCAGGCAGCTGAAAAACATGACGACGCTGAGGATGCCCAGCACGAGGGACCACACGCCGAGGGCGTTCTTCTCGGGTGGCGCGGAGTACCCGTAGGGCGCCCCGGCCTGCGGCGGCTGGTAGGGCCCGAGCCGGTACTCGGATCCCTGCTGATACGCGGGCCCCGCCGCGGGCTGCTGAAGGTACGGCTGCTGATAGCGCTGCTCGTACGGCTCCTGATAGGGGCGGGGCGGTCCCGCCTGGTCCGGTGCCGACGCGGGCGCGGGGCCACGGTCGGGCACTGGGCCGGAGCCGGGCTCCGGGGTGCTCGGCTGCTGCGGTGGGTCGTACGGCGACTTCCACTCGTCGGGCTGGCTCATGGTCCTACCTTCCACATAGTGCGTGCCGGGCGCTGTGCACCGCGCCGAGCGGCCTGATCGAGTTATGCCTGGGAGACCGAGAACGCCGCGCCGATGAGCCCGAAGATCAGGATGGCGAGCCACCAGAGCACAAAAGCACCGGCCAGCCCCACATTGATCCAGCCCAGGATGAGTCCGGCCGTCGCCGACCCGGGGTTGTTCGCCAGGCCGTCCCGGACCGCCTTCCGGCTGGCGTTCCCGGTAACGATCGCGACGACGCCGAGGATGAGCGGGCAGAGGATCCAGCTCAGGATGCCGGTCACCAGCGACCAGACGCCCAAGTCGTTCTTTGGCGGCGCGGCCGGGTAGCCATACTGCGGCGGCGGGCCGTACTGGTACTGAGGCGGGCCCTGCGGCGGGTAGGGCTGCAGCTGTCCAGAGGGGAACTGCTGCCCTGAGGGGAACTGACCCGAGGGGTACTGCCCCGACGGGTACTGCGCGGGCTGGCCCGCAGGACCCTGGAACGGCTGGCCCGACGGGTACTGCACGGGATGCCCGTACGCCGGACCGGCGGGTGGCGAGGGCATGGGCGGGGACTGCGGCTGCTCCCCCGGCGGCTGCGGGACGGCCGGCTGGTTCGGCGCGTCGTTCGGGGAGTGCCCGTCGTCGGTATGGGTCATGGTGCGGCCTTCCGGGCTCAGCCGCGCCAGGCGGCGCGGACGGGAGAGGACGAGTCAGCCCGCCGCACCCCGAGGGAGAACTCACCTCGGATGCGGCGGGCCGACCGACGGCTGGGAGAGGGACTCAGCCGTTCTCGAGGTTCTCGAGCTCGTCCATGAGCTCCTCGAGCTCAGGATCCATGGTCTGACCGGTGTCGCCGAGATCCTGCTCGTAGCTCTCCCGGAGCTCCTCCTGGAACGCCGGGTCGTTGACCGCCGTGGCCGCCATGATCGCGCCGACGACGAGGAAGCCGACCAGGACCGTGGTCCACGCGATGCCGACCCAGCCGGTGACGATGCCCACGAGGCCCATGGCACCGTTGTCGGCTTGGCCCTCCCGCTGGGCCTTGCGGCTCTTGTGACCGGTGACGATCGCCGCGATACCCGTGAGGATGCCGCAGCCCAGCACGGCCAGGATGCCCAGCACGAGCGACCAGACGCCCAGGTTGTTCTTCGGCAGCGGCGCGGCACCGTAGGCGTAAGGCTGCGCGCCCTGGGCGTAGGCCGGTCCCTGCGGCGCCTGCTGCTGGTACGGCGACTGCTCGTACGGGGCGGGCTGCCCGGGGACTGCTCCTGGCGGCGGCGTCTGCTGGCCCTGCTCGGGCTGCAGCGGCTGCTGCGGCGGGTCGTACGGCGACTGGCCACCGTCAGGCTGGGTCATCGTGCTGCCTCTCTGATCGCGATGGGCCGGGCTGCCCCGGCGCGGAGGAGCCAAACCTACAGGTAGGACGCCCTATGCGGCACGAAATAAGCATGGGGAGGCCTCCCCACGTACCGCCAGGCCGGGAGGTCAGTAGGTGCCGTTGTTCATGTCGTTCAGGTCGTTCAGGTTGTTCAGGTCGTTCCAGTTGCCGGACATCACACCGGCCGCCAGCAGGATGACAAAGAGGACGATGCCGACCACCGACAGCGCCACGTTGACCCAGCCCAGGATCAGGCCCGCCGTGCCCATCCCGCGGTTGTTCGCCAGGCCCTGGTCGGCGGCCTTGCGGCTCATGGTGCCCGTGATGATCGCGGCGATGCCGAGCAGCAGCGGGCAGAGCATGAAGCTGAGGATGCCCGTGATCAGCGCCCAGACACCCAGGTCGTTCTTGGGCGGCGTCGACGCGTACCCGTACTGGGCCGCCGCCGGCGGACCGGGCTGCCCGTAGGCCCCGGGCGCACCGGGCTGCCCGTACGGTGTCGCCTCGTGCCGCCCGTAGGGCGCGGTCTCGCCCGGTTCCGCCGGCCCGCCAGAGGGCGGCTCCTGCCGGCCACCCGAGGCCGGCGGCCGCTCCCCACCGCGCGACGGCTCAGGCAGAGGCCGCGTGGGCGGCGTCTCGGGATCTGGCTTGGGCTCGTACGGTGAGCCACCGTCGTTCTGGGTCATCAGGCTGCCTTCCTGGTCACGGAGCCAGGGGGCGTCGGGACCGGCGCCCCTCCACCACTTAACCAGCCCGGGCGCAGACCTGCCCGGGAGACGCGCGAGTCACCGGTGCTGCCACGGCTCCTCCGGGCACGCCGAAGGCCCTGGCCGGAGAGGTTCTCTCCGGCCAGGGCCCAGGTGCCAGGGGTCAAGCCGTTGGCGCGCCCACGGGCGCCGCCGCCTCCGGCTTGAAGTCCACGCCCGCCTCCTTGCGCTGCTCCGGCGTGATCGGCGCCGGGGCCGCGGTCAGCGGGTCGAACCCGCCGCCGGACTTCGGGAAGGCGATGACGTCGCGGATCGACGGCGACTTCGTCAGCAGGGCGACGATGCGGTCCCAGCCGAACGCGATGCCGCCGTGCGGCGGGGCGCCGAAGGCGAAGGCGTCGAGCAGGAAGCCGAACTTCTCCTGCGCCTCCTCCTGGCCGATGCCCATTACCTCGAACACGCGCTCCTGCACGTCGCGGCGGTGGATACGGATCGAGCCGCCGCCGATCTCGTTGCCGTTGCAGACGATGTCGTAGGCGTAGGCCAGGGCCTCGCCGGGCTCCTTCTCGAACGTGTCGATCCACTCCGGGGTGGGCGACGTGAACGCGTGGTGCACAGCGGTCCAGGCGGACGAGCCGAGGTCGACGTCGTCGTCCTCGCCGGCCGGCTTGAACAGCGGCGCGTCCACGACCCACACGAACGACCAGGCGTCCTCGTCGATCTGGCCGGTCTTGTGCGCGATCTCGAGGCGGGCCGCGCCGAGCAGGGCGCGCGCGTCCGACGTCTTGCCCGCGGCGAAGAACACGGCGTCGCCCGGGGCCGCGCCGGTCACCTTGGCGAGGTGCTCGCGCTCGTCGTCGGACAGGTTCTTGGCGACCGGGCCGCCGAGCTCGCCCTCCTCCGAGAACGTCACGTACGCGAGGCCGCGCGCGCCGCGCTGCTTGGCCCACTCCTGCCAGGCGTCGAACTGCCGGCGCGGCTGCGCAGCCCCGCCCTGCATGACGACGGCGCCCACGTACTCCGCCTGGAACACGCGGAACGGCGTGGCCTTGAAGTAGTCGGTGAGCTCGACGATCGGGTTGTCGAACCGCAGGTCGGGCTTGTCCGTGCCGTACAGACGCATCGCCTCGTGGAAGGTGATGCGCGGGATCGGCGTCGTGATCTTGTAGCCGATCAGGTCCCACAGCGCGCCCAGGATCTGCTCGCCCAGGGCGATCACGTCCTCCTGGTCCACGAAGCTCATCTCGACGTCGAGCTGCGTGAACTCCGGCTGGCGGTCCGCGCGGAAGTCCTCGTCTCGGTAGCAGCGCGCGATCTGGTAGTACCGCTCCATGCCGCCGACCATGAGCAGCTGCTTGAACAGCTGCGGCGACTGCGGCAGGGCGTACCAGGAGCCGGGCGCCAGGCGGGCCGGGACCAGGAAGTCGCGCGCGCCCTCCGGGGTGGAGCGCGTGAGCGTCGGCGTCTCGATCTCGACGAAGTCCTGCTCGTCCAGCACGCGGCGGGCGGCCTGGTTGGCCTTGGCGCGCAGGCGGAGCGCGGCGGCCGGTGCCGGACGGCGCAGGTCGAGGTAGCGGTGCTTGAGCCGAGCCTCCTCGCCGATCACCTCGGTGTCGGCGAGCGCGGTCGACACCTGGAACGGCAGCGGGCCCGACTCGTTCAGTGTGATGACCTCGGACGCGATGACCTCGATCTCGCCGGTGGCGAGGTTCGGGTTGGCGTTGCCCTCGGGGCGGCGGCTCACCTCACCGGTGACCTGCAGCACGAACTCGGCGCGCAGCGGGTGGGCGATCTCCTCGTCGCGGATGACCACCTGGGTGATGCCCGACGCGTCACGCAGGTCGATGAACGCCACTCCCCCGTGGTCACGGCGGCGATCGACCCAACCCGTGAGGGTGACGGTCTGGCCGATGTGCTCGGCCCGTAGTGAGCCGGCCGTGTGGGTGCGGAGCACTGAGAGGTCCTTCCAGCGTGGGGTGATTTCCGCCGTTCGTCGCCAGGGGGCGGTCCGACAGCGGGGCGCAGCGTGCGCCGTCGGAAGTCTAATCGGTGGTACTGGTTCCCTGCCCCGGCTGCCTTGCGGCCCAGGTTGCCGGTTTCGTCCGGCCAGCTGGTGTCCATGGGTACCTAAACCCATGGCCCGCCGCGCGCACGCCCAGTATCCTCGCTGCTCAGACGGGCGACTGCTGGTGAAAGGGCGGGTGTGCGATGGCTGATCTGAAGATGGACCTGGACGCGGTGCGTGAGCTCGGTTCGAGCCTGACGACGGTGGCGAACGAGTTCGAGAACGCGAACGCGAACAGTGACCGGATCGCCGGTGCCGTGGGGCACGAGGGGTTGGCGGGCGTGGTGCGCGACTTTGCGCACAAGTGGGATGACACGCGGGAGAAGATGACGGCGAACCTGCGGATGCTGGCGGAGTCCTCGACGCAGGTCGCTGACGCGTTCTCGGACGTGGACCGGCAGCTGGCCGACGGCGTCTCGGGCAATGGCTCCGCACCTGCCAACGGTGCAGTGTGAGGCCGTCTGATTGGTCGCCGGTGGGGTTGGACTCGGACCCGACGCCGGGTGACCCGGTGCTGGTCCTCTCGGGTGGGCAGGAGTATCTGGAGGTCGCCAGCTCGATCGACAACGCCGCGTCGGCGATGTCCCGGCTGGATGTCGAGGGCACCGTGTCGCAGGCGGTGGATGCGTTGATGGCGACCAAGGAAGACACCGTCGGCGAGATCCGCAAGGCGCACGGCCGGTATGTCGCAGCCGGGGAGGCCCTGGTCGGGTACGCCTCCTCCCTGGAACGCGTTCAGTCCGAGACGCTGGCCGCGTTGGACAAGGCGCGGGATGCGCAGGATGCGGCGCAGGCCGCGTCGGGGTCCAAGGACCGGTGGCAGGACCTGGCCGACTCGGCGAAGGACGAGACGGAGAAGGCGGAGTACGAGCAGAAGGCGCGGCAGGCCGACGGCGAGGCGGACCAGGCGGCCGGCGCCATCAGTTCGGCGAAGTCGAGCATCGAGTCCGCGGTGTCGGACCGTAACCGTGCCGCGGAGCATGCGATCGATCGGATCGAGGAGATCACCGGGTCGGATGATCTGAACGACGGGTGGTGGGAGGACTGGGGTTCCAAGCTCGTCGCGGCGATCGCTGATATCGCGGACATGATCTCCATGATCGCCGGCATCCTGGCGATCATCGTGGCGTTCATCCCGATCGTGGGCACCGCACTGGCCGGGGTGCTCCTCGTGATCGCCGCTGTTGCCGCGATAGTCAGTGCGGTCGCGAACATCACCCTGGCCGCGACCGGTGAACGGTCGTGGGCTGAGGCGGGCCTCGCGATCGCCGGTGCGGCACTCTCGCTCATCGGTCTGGGTGGTGCCGCGAAGGCCGCGATGGGGCTGTCCAAGGCCATCGCCAAGGGAGCGTTCAAGGGCGGCGTCAAGCAGGGCATGAAGAACGCCTGGTGCAAGTTCAGGTTCGGCGCGTGCTTCACCGCGGGGACCATGATCCGCACCGCGGACGGCGAGAAGCCGATCGAGGAGATCCAGGCCGAGGACAAGGTCTGGGCCCGGAACGTCGCCACCGGTCGGGACGAGCTGCGTGTCGTCGAGGAGACCTTCGTACGGCATACGACGGCACTCCACCACCTCACTATCGCGGGCGCTCTCCTCACCACGACCGCAGAGCACCCGTTCATGGTGCACGATCGGGGCTGGACCGCGGCCGCCGACCTCCGGCCCGGGGACCTGCTCGTCACCGCGAACGGGCACGTGGTCCTCGACCACGTCGACGTCGAGGCCCGGTCGGAGACGGTCTACAACTTCCGTGTCGCGACGGACCATACCTACTATGTCCTCGCCGGTGACGTACCCGTGCTGGTGCACAACTCGGGTGGCTACAGCGAGCCGGTCCAGAACATCCTCGACGCGCTGTCGCACGGAGTGGGCAGCGCCAACCCGATCGGCGACGGCACCGCCCTGGCCGCGGCGAACAACGAGGTCCTGACCGGGCAGCTCACGAACGGGGTCGACCACGTCGCCAGCACTAGCCAGTACCGCAGCCGCCTGGTCAAGATGCGGGACGGGATACCGATCGGAAAGACGAGAAGGACGGCTCAGGTCATCGAGCTGACCGAGGTCGACAAGCCCGCCGTCAAGGGCATGATCTCGGCCATCGACGACGCACACGCCGGGCAGTACAAGGGACGACTGAGCGCCTATGGAATTGGTGGTTGCAAGTGACACAGTCCGACGAGACCTTCGCCGTCGAACTGGCTGAGGCTTTCCCCAGCCTCGGCGAGAACATCGACTTCTACTACGACGATCCGGAGACCTTTCTCGCCCACGTGTACTTCGGGGTGGAGGTCACGCCGAAGGTCGTCGCGGCGTACATCGCCGACGTCAGCGGAGACTCGACCGGCGACCAGCTCGACTGGCGCGCGGTTCTCAAGTTCCTCAACGACCAGCTCCGAGCCGGAGACCAAGCGGTGAAGACCGTGATCGGTACGTCATTCCTGTTCCAGCTGCCGAACCCCGGCCAGGCCGGCTACGCCATCGTCGACGAGCTCTACGACGAGCTCGCCCGGCTTTTCAAGCTGGCCAGGCCGAACGGCTGATTGTTGCCTCGGCGCCCCGACCATGACGACCACCAGGAGTAAGCAGGCATGACCGACGTTCCATCCGTGGAGAGCCCCACGCCGCCCGAGCCTCAGCGGCCCCCAGCCTCCGTCGCGCCGCGGTCCGACGTCGGATCAGCTGCCCTCGCCCTCGCTCTCGCCGCCGGCGACCGCGCCGCCGTCGGCCGGTCCCTGCGGGACGACGTAGTCGTGGTGCCGATCCTCGATCGCGAGGACGGCACACCCCAGGTACAGGTGTTCCCCGCGCCGGAGGGCTCGGACAAGCCCTACCAGCTGCACCTGTTCTCCTCGACCCAGACGCTGTCGGCGTTCCTCCAGGACGCACCGGACCGCGCCTTCAGCCTGCGCCGTCGCGAGTCGCTGGCGCCGTTCATCACCCGGCACGGCGCCGCGCTCGAGCAGGTGGTCATCGACCCCGCCGGGCCCAGCCCGATGTCGTTGGGGGTCGCCGAGACCCTGGCCCTCCTCGACCCGCAGCCGCCCGCCGACGACCCGACCGGGCTGTTCGACGAGACAGGTACAGGGATCAGCGGCGAGGCCCTGCACGCCCTGGGCACGGTCGAGGACCCCGGCGGGTTCCGCGGCATCGGCATCGAGCTGAACCTGCCCGACCACTGGGCCATCATCGAGCTCGACGAGCCCGAGCAGCGCGAACGTCAGATCCGCGAGATCGTCAAGCAGCAGACGGTCAAGCTGAGCGACCGCTCCGCACCCCTGCGGCGCGACCTGCGGCAGAAGATGATCGAGGTGGCCGACAAGGCGGAGGCCGCCGGCGGGAAGGTCATGGCCTACCTGCTCCTGCCCGGCCAGGAGACGGCGCTCGCGCTGAACGTGACCCTCTACTGGCACGACCTGGGGCCCGAGGCCGGCAGCACCAGCCACCTCCAGCGCATCCAGGACCGCCTCGAGGCCAACCTCGGTCCCGACGACGCGCTCACGCGCACCGAGACCCTGTCCGGCCCGTTCCTGCGCCACATCCGGCTCACGCACGGTTCCGAGGAGGTCGGCGGCCAGGACGTCCCGCTGCTCCTGATCGACTACTGGGCCGAGGCGCCCGGCAAGCAGTCGGTGGCGCGGCTCGCGTTCTCCACGCCGCACGTCGGCATCCGCGACGAGATGCTGCGGCTGACCGACAAGGTCCTGTTCTCCACGGAGTGGATCCTCGGCCAGCCGAGCGAGAACACGCCGACGGATGCGTCACCGGAACCCGGCCCTGCCGAGCCGAGCCCCGCGACGCCCGCTCCGACAGCGCCGAGCCCGGCCGGCGTCTGACCCGGTGGGAGGGAGCCCTGGCGAGCCGTCGCCAGGGCTCCTGCCCTGCCTGGCGTACCCTGCTGCGCATGCCCAGGACGATCGCTACCAACACCACAGTGACCCGTGACGAGCTGCTGGAGTTCCTCCGCTCGCGCCGCAACGGGATCCTCGTGACCAGCCGGGCCGACGGCGCCCCGCAGCTCAGCCCCGTGACGTACGGGGTAGACCCGCAGGGGCGCGTCGTCGTCTCCACCTACCCGGAGCGGGCAAAGGTGCGGAACCTGAGGAAGCGGCCCGCGGCGTCGTTCATGGCGCTCGGCGAGGGCTTCAACGAGGCCTGGGTCCAGCTGGACGGCACCGCCGAGGTGCTGGACATCCCCGAGTCGGTCGAGCCGCTGGTCGACTACTTCCGCGCCGCAGCCGGCAAGGAGCACCCCGACTGGGACGAGTACCGCGCGGCCATGGTCGAGCAGGGCAAGTCCATAGTGCGGATCACCATCGAGCGGTGGGGTCCGATCGCGACGGGCGGGTTCCCTGCTCGGCTCGCGGAGGGGTGACCCGCCCGGTCGTCGCCACCGGGCGTCAGTCGTTCTTCTCGGCGGCGCCCTTCGCCTCGCCGCCCAGCCGCAGGATCGCCCGATAGGACAGCCAGGACACGCCGGCACTGCCGAGACCGGCCGGAACGACGACGGCGAGCTTCCGCCACGTACCGTCCCCGTCGAGCCAGGCACCCACTTCTCCGAGGGTGAGGACGGCAGCCAGAATGGTGCCCCCGACACCGGCGAGCAGCACGAGGACGAGGAGGAGGACTACCGCCGCCTTGCCGAGCTCCAACACCACCTTGCCGAGCTCCAGCACCGCCTTGCCGGTGGAGGCCGCCGCGGCCCCAGCGGTCCGCAGGATGCCGTCCTCCTCGACCTCGCGGTCGGCGCGCGCCCGGGCCGCCCGGGCGATCTGCTCCTTGACCGGCCGCTCCGGCGCCGCCGCGCGGGGCACGGGCACCACCAGTTCCTCGGGCACGTGCCGGTCGACGAGCTCGGCGAGGTCCCGCCCGCCGAGGTCGTCATGCAGGGTCGGTTCGAACGGCACCTGCGCACCGTCCAGCCCGACCAGGAGACGCCCGCCGTCGGGATAGGCCAGCAGAGCGGCGGTCTCGCCGAACCGGACCGTCGTCAAGGTCCGTCCCTCGCGCAGCGTGGCGCCCTCGTCGCCGACCACGATCGTCGCGTCGGCATCGAGACGCTCGAAGGCCCGACCCGGGACGACGTCTCCTGCCCCACGGTGCAGGAGCTGTGTCCCGGCCCACCCTGCGCCCACCGGCGTCACCAGCAGCCCGCGATCCCAGACCTCTCGGGCCAGCGCGACGACGACGTCCGCAGTCACCCCGGAGATCGCGGCCCGCCGCTCGGCCGGCGTCGGGACCGGCAGGCCCAGAAGCGTCAGGACGGCGTCCTGGGGCAACCACATGGCCTCCTGGTGCGGCTCGTCGTACGGCGCCAGCAGATGGGCCCGCACAGTGACCAGCTCGTCGTCGGTGACGACGTGCCGCAGGCGCCCCAGCGTGTCCAGGAACTCGCCCGTCGCCTGCCCAGCGGTCTCGGGCCGAAGACCCGCCGAGATCTGGAGGCTCGCCTGCCGACCGTCGAGCGGACTCACCACCGCTGAGACGTCGTACGTCCAGCCGTGGTCCATGCGAACGCTCTGGAACAGCGCACGCCGCGCGACCTCCGCCAGCACGGCGAGGGCCGGGACGTCAGGCACGACCGCGTCCCAGATCACCTTGGCGCCGCCGGCCGGTGCCTCGGCCGGCAGCTCCAACGCCGTGTCGGGAACGCTCAATGGCGGGTAGGCGGCGGAGCCGACCGCTCCGGCGGGCAGCTCCAGGTCCAGCTCCGGCTCGTCGTCGCCCGTGTACCAGGCGACCGCGTTGGCCCGGGTGAACCGTTCGGCGGCCCAGGCCCGAAGGTCGGCGTCGGTGATCCGGTGCAGCCCCACGTAGTGCCCCGGACCCAGGCCGTACCCCTGGAGGCCGTACCGCCAGGCCAGGACGCCGACGCTGTCCGTCGCACGCTCGTGCAGCGCACGGGTCTCGGTCGCACGGTGCAGCACCGGCAGGCTCGCCAGGGCGCGTGTCAGGTCGCGCAGGGTCGTCCGCACGCGGTCGCTGGACCCGCTCACACGGACGTGGGTCACTGTGGGGCCCACCGAGGCGTCGATCTCGAGGCTCGGCCGCTCCACCGCGCGCAGCGCCAACGCCACCACCAGCGAGGTGATGCCGCTGGTCGCGAGCGTCTCGTCGGCGAGGCCCACCCGGAACACCAGACCACCTGTAGTGCGGCCCGGGCGCCCGGCGTGGAGCACGCGGGGCACCTCGTGGGCGGCGGTCGTCATCGCGCCCCCTTGCCGTGCCGCTTGCGGACCAGCGCCACCGAGGCCGCACCCAGGGCGAGCAGCGGGAGAACGCCCAGGCGGATCTCGAGGTCCAGAAGCTCCTCTGCCGCGAGCTGTCCTCCGCCGAGCACGAGGAACCCGACGACCCACAGGCCGACCAGGCGCTCGATCGTCCCCGAGACCGACGTCCGATCCGCTCGCTTCGCGCCCGGGGGCCTGGGCGGTTCCGCCACCGGGACTCGCTCCGGATCCCGCGGCGGGTGGTGCACGATGACGTCCGCGGCGACCCGCGAGTCCACGTGCCTCGCCACGTCCTCGCCGGTGAGGTCCCGGTACACGGTCGGCTCGATCAGGACCCGGAATCCATCAGCCCCGGTGAGCACACGGGCGCCGTCGGGCACGGTCTCCAGCAGGACGCAGTCGGCGAAGCGCACCGTGACGGCCCCCTGCGGCGCGACCAGCCCTACGCCGTCCTCGGCGAGGACGAGCGAGACGTCCGGGGCGTCGATGCGCCGGAACTCACGCCCCCGTGCACGCTGCTCCGACCACTGCGGGACGGGGACGATGCCCGCCCAGTCCAGGGCTCCAGGCACGTACCAGAGCGCAGTGCCCCACAGGTCGCGGGCGACGGCGCGGACGTCGTCAGCCGTGACGAGCTCGACGTGCGCCCTGATGGTCTCCGCGCCTTCAACCGGGCGCCCGTTGAGCACGCGGTATGCGACCGACGGGAGCATGTCCGCGGCGGGCAGCTCCGCTACCCCTGCCAGCTCCTCGACGGCAGCGGTACGCGCGGCCGCCAGGTCGTCGTCCGCGACGTAGAACCAGAGTCTGCCCAGCGCGTCCGCCACCGCGCCGGCCACCGAACCCTGACGTCCCTCAGCGGCCTGGACCACCACGCCTATCCGCGCCTGGTCGGGGTTCAGGGCCTCGTAGCTCACGTCGACCGAGCTAGCGATGTCCGCGTCCCGGCGCAGCGTCCCGTGCAGCACCTCCCTCATGACACCCGCCGTCAGCTGACCCGCCTTCCCGTGCGGTACCAGCGCGTCGAGCGCCACACCGTCACGCAGCCCGGCCAGGTACGCAGGGGTACCGCGGAGCACGTTCGTGACGGTCGGCGATGGCATGCGGCTGCCCGCGGGGAGCCGCAGGTCCAGGCCGTCCGGGACGGCGTCCGCCGTGATCCAGGCGACAGCGTTCTCCCGGGTGAACCATCGCGCGGCCCACTCCCGCACCTCGTCCGGCGTGATCCGGTCCAGGCCGCGCTCTCCATAGCCCACGAGCCCATGGCCGCGAGCGCCGTGGCGGTTGATCCGCAGCTGTCCGCCGAAGCCGGGGCTCCTCCCGTCGGACTCGGACCGCAGGATGTCCTTCTCGGTCTCGATCAGGTCGAGCGGCAGGTCGCGCAGCGACTCGCAGACTGCGTTGAGGTAGGCGACGACGTCGGCGGCGGACCCGGCCACGTGGAACAGCGTGACGTCCGAGCGCGTGTGCCCGTTGAGGTGGGCCTCGCTGAGCACCTGGGTGCGCAGTGCGAGGTGCTCGATCAGGTGCGTGATGCCAGCCGTGGCCAGCGTCTCGTCGGCCGAACCGACGCGGAAGATGATGCCGCCGGTCGTGTTGCCCTCGCGGGGCGCGAGGAGCAGCGGGACGCCGTCAGCCTCGGCGAGGGTGATGCCGGGCAGGTCCGTCAGCACCGGGAGCGCGGGGGCGGTCATACCCGCACGCCCTTGCGACCGGCGGCCTTCGACCCTGCCTTGGCGGCGGCGGCGCGCTGCGCCCGGTACCGCACCTCGGGCCGGAGGTCGTAGTAGTCCCAAAGGCCCTGGGCAGGCAAGTCCCCGAGCGCCTCGAAATGGGGCCAGGCCTCGGCCGGTCGCTTGGCGATCGTGAAGAACAGCGCGAAGTTCGTGTGGGCCGTCGCGCTCGCGGCGGTCCGGACGTGCTCAGGGTGCAGCACCGTGGCGGCCGCTGCCGCGCGGATCCGCTCGACCATCGCGGGCGGCACGGCCTTCTCCCCGTCGAGCCACCGTTCGACCGCGTAGTCGACCACGAGGGCAGGGCCGAGTGAACCCGGCGCCACGCCGGTCGCACACTCCTCGACGAACCGCGACGCCTCCTCCCACGAGCCGCTCCACTTGGGCAGGACCTGCTGGAGATACATGCGCTGTGCGGCGAACACACCCGGGTCGAGGGCCGCGAGCCGGTCGTACCGGCGTCGCGCCTCACCATGCCCGAGCTCAAGGCCACGGGCCGTGGTGATGCGGGCGTCCCAGGCCGGCACGTAGCCGGGGTGTTCCGCGCACACGTTGAACAGGAGGCGCTCGGCCCGCCGGAGCCAGTCGTGGAACTGCTCGAACTGGCTGGCCGAGACGTGCTCCGCCCGGTACCGCGTGCGGATCGACCAGCCGACCGCGGTGTACCGGACTGCGCGGAGCGTCCGGGCCAGCGGCGTGCCGTCGTCGGCCGCGTCGATGGCCGCCGTGAACTGTCGCGCCTGGTCCGACAACCCGGTCGCGGTCCCGGCGATCCCCATCAGAGCGGTCGAGAGGTCGTCGTTCGCCCTGAGGGGGCACAGGAGCGCGAGCGCCTTCGCGATGTCGCCGGCCGCGCAGGCCGCTCGGAGAGCGGCGCCGTCGGGCACGTTGGCCAACGGGTCGAAGAAAGCGGCGGCTGGTGCCTCGTCATGGGGAGTGGCCATCTGATACCTGTCCGGGCGTTCGAGTGGATGGGGCGCTGATCGCCCGACGGGAGGCTACTGGTGCCGCGGACCGCACCGGGCCGGATCCCGGCTGTTGCCCGGGTGAACTTCGCGAGACGGGATGCCTCTGCGCACCCTCACGATGACTACCAACGGGGCCAGGTCTGAGAGCATGTGCCGGTGCGAGAGATCAGGCAGAGCCGCAAGCTGAAGTCGGTCCGTTACGACGTCCGGGGTCCCATCCTCGAGGAGGCGTACCGGCTCGAGGCCGAGGGCCACCACATCCTCAAGCTGAACATCGGCAACCCGGCGCCGTTCGGGTTCGAAGCGCCGGACGCGATCCTGGCAGACATGATCCACCACCTGCCGGAGGCGCAGGGCTACAGCGACAGCCGTGGCATCTACTCGGCGCGCACGGCCGTGGCGCACTACTACCAGTCGCACGGCCTCGACACCCACGTGGACGACGTCTACGTGGGCAACGGCGTGTCCGAGATGATCAGCCTGGTGCTGCAGGCGCTGATCGACGACGGCGACGAGGTGCTGGTCCCCGCGCCGGACTACCCGTTGTGGACCGGGGCCGTGAGCCTGCAGGGCGGCACGCCCGTGCACTACCTGTGCGACGAGGACAACGGCTGGAACCCTGACCTCGAGAACATCGAGTCGCTGATCACCCCCGCCACCAGGGCGCTCGTGATCATCAACCCGAACAACCCGACCGGCGCCGTGTACAGCGAGTCCACCGTCAAGGGCCTGGCGGAGCTGGCGCGCAAGCACGACCTGGTGCTCCTGAGCGACGAGATCTACGAGAAGATCCTGTTCGACGGCGCCACCCACCACCACACCGCCACCTTCGCGGGCGACGACGTCCTCTGCATCACGTTCAGCGGCCTGTCGAAGGCGTACCGGATCTGCGGCTACCGCTCGGGCTGGGCCATGATCTCCGGCCCCAAGCACCGCGCCGCCGACTTCATCGAGGGTCTGACCCTGGTGGCGAACATGCGCATGTGTGCCAACGTGCCGGCACAGCACGCCATCCAGACGGCGCTGGGCGGCTACCAGTCGATCGACCAGCTCATCGTGCCCGGCGGCCGGTTCTACGAGCAGTCCATGCTGGCCGACAAGCTGCTCAACGAGATCCCGGGTGTCACCTCCGTGCGGCCACGCGGGGCGCTGTACTGCTTCCCGCGGCTCGACCCCGAGGTGTACCCGATCAAGGACGACGAGGCGTTCGTCATCGGCCTGCTGCGCGACAAGAAGATCCTCGTCACGCACGGGACCGGGTTCAACTGGCCCGAGCCGGACCACTTCCGCCTGGTGACGCTGCCCGACGTCGACGTGCTCACCGAGGCGATCGGCCGGATCGCGGAGCACCTGGAGACCCTGCGGGCCTGACTGCTCCTCGACGGGAGCACTCGCCCCCGTTCAGCATGCACTTGCTCCGGGAATCGAGCCGGTTTCCGGGAGCAAGCGCATGCTGAACGGGAGTCAGCTCAAGGGCGGTCAGCCTCGGTCCGTGGTCGGGCTCATCAGAACAAGGTCTCGCTTCCGACGTCCGTGGCCAAGGACGCCGCACCGGTGCCGTCGGCGCGCACGCCGCTGAAGGCACCCCGCGGGTAGTCGCCCTCCGCGTGCTGATCGCCCTCGGTCTCGCCGCGGGCCCGGGCGCGGTGCATGGCGCTGCCGCCCAGCCCGCGCTCGTCGATCAGTGGCCGCACCCGCTCCCAGAGCCAGTCCCGGTAGCCCTTGTGCGCGTAGGCACCACGGGCGTAGACCCGCCCGTAACCCTCCACCAGGTGCGGGTGTGACCGTTCGAGCCAGCCCAGGTACCACTCGCGGGCGCCGGGGCGCAGGTGCAGGGGCAGGACGGTGACACCGGTCGCACCGGCGTCGACCAGGGTGTCGAGCAGCCGTTCGAGGTGCGCCAGCGAGTCGGTGAGCCACGGCAGGACCGGCGCGACCATGACCCCGCACGGCAGGCCTGCCGCCCTGATCGCGCGGATCAGGTCGAGGCGGGCGCGCGGCGAGGGCGTGCCGGGTTCAACGGACTGCTGCAGCTCCTCGTCGGCGAAGGCAAGGGAAACTCCCAGCCCGACGTCGACCCGCTCTGCCGCCTGCACCAGCAGCGGCAGGTCGCGCCGCAGGAGCGTGCCCTTGGTCAGGATCGAGAACGGCGTGCCCGAGTCCGCGAGCGCCGAGATGATGCCGGGCATGAGCTTGTAGCGGCCCTCTGCCCGCTGGTACGGGTCGGTGTTGGTGCCGAGTGCGACGGGCTCGTGGGTCCAGGACGGCTTGGCCAGCTCGGCGCGCAGCACCTGGTCGGCGTTGACCTTGACGACGACCTGGGAGTCGAAGTCGTGCCCGGCGTCCAGGTCGAGATATTCATGAGTATTTCGGGCAAAACAGTAAAAGCAGGCATGCGAGCAGCCGCGATAGGGGTTGATCGTCCAGCGGAACGGCATTTGCGACGCCGCCGGGACCTTCGACAGCGCGCTCTTGGCCAGCACCTCGTGGAACGTCACGCCCGCGAACTCCGGCGACCGGACGGTGCGCAGCAGGCCCGCGGTGCGCAGCCCGGGCAGCTCGAGCCCGGGCAGCGCACCATCGTCGTGATCGATCGCCTGACCTTGCCAACGCATACCCTGATTCGAACACTCGTTCGAGCCAAGGTCAAGTGGAGCATGCCTGCGGCATCCAGGCGCTGGGCCTCAGCCCTTCGGGATCACCCGGGGCCAGCGGTCCTCGGCCGGCGGCTCCCATGTCGCGGCGTCGGCGTCTACCTGATCGCCGGAGCGGATGTCCTTGACCTGGTCGGCCACGGCGCCGTCGTCGCCCACGGACCCCGGGAACCATACGAACGGGATACCGCGCCGGTCGGCGTACTTGATCTGCTTGCCGAACCTCGCGGCGCTCGGCGCCACCTCGACCGGGATGTCCCGGGCCCGCAGGGCCGTGGCCACGGCGTCGGACGCCGCGCGCTCCTCCTCGGACGTCACCGCGACCAGCACCGCGGACGGCACAGACCGGGTCGCCTCCACCAGCTCCGCGGAGAGCAGCCGCGAGACGAGGCGGGAGACGCCGATGGACAGCCCGACGCCCGGATACGTGTTCTTGCCGTCGGAGGCGAGCGTGTCGTAGCGGCCGCCGGAGCAGACCGAGCCGAGCTGCTCGTGCCCCACCAGCACCGTCTCGTACACCGAGCCCGTGTAGTAGTCGAGGCCACGCGCGATCTTCAGGTCCGCCACGACCACGCCCGGCGCCCGCTCGGAGGCGGCAGCGATGAGCGCCCCCAGCTCGGCCAGGCCGGTCTCCAGCAGCTCGGTCACGGCGCCGTGGGACTCGGCGAGGGCCCGCACCTCGGCGATCACGCCGACGTCCGACCCCGAGATCGACGCCAGCGCCAGGCAGGCCTTTGCCTGGTCCTCTGTGGCGCCACACTCGGTCACGAGCAGCTCGGACACCCTGTCCGGGCCGATCTTGTCGAGCTTGTCGATCTGGCGCAGCACGCCCTCGACGTCGTCCAGGCCGATGCCGCGGTAGAAGCCCTCGGCGACCCGGCGGTTGTTCACCAGGATCCGGACCGGCGGCAGGCCGATCTCGCTCAGCGCGCCGAGCGCCTCGGCCATGACCAGCGGGGCCTCGACCTCAAAGTGGTACGGCAGCTCGCCCGCGCCGACGATGTCGATGTCGGCCTGGATGAACTCGCGGAAGCGGCCCTCCTGGGGGCGCTCGCCGCGCCAGACCTTCTGGATCTGGTAGCGCCGGAGGGGGAACGCAAGCTTGCCTGCGTTCTCCAGCACGTAGCGCGCAAACGGCACGGTCAGGTCGAAGTGGAGGCCGAGCTGCTTGTCGGGGATCTGGCTGTTCTCCTCCTGGAGGCGGGACAGCAGGTAGACCTCCTTGGAGGTCTCGCCCTTGCGGAGCAGCTGGTCCAGCGGCTCCACGGCCCGCGTCTCGATCCCGGCGAACCCGTGCAGCTCGAAGGTGTGCCGCAGCGTGTCGAGGACGTGCTGCTCGACGATGCGACCGTCAGGGAGCCATTCGGGGAAACCGGAGAGAGGAGTGGGCTTTGCCATGCCTCAGATCTTCCCACGAGCGCCGGGTGGTCAGCCCAGCTTTTCCACAGCGCGGGCGTACGCCCTCACGCTCGGCCCGCGGCGAGGAATGGGTTCGTCTCCAGCTCGTGCGCCACCGTGGTGGTGGGCCCGTGCCCTGGCACGACGGCGAGCGCCGGGTCCAGCGCGCGCACCACGGCGCGCAGCGTCTCGGTCATCACCTGGCCCGAGCCGCCGTGCAGGTCGGTGCGGCCGACGGAGCCCGCGAACAGGACGTCGCCGGTCAGGACCACCTCGTCGTCGAGGCGGTAGAGCGTGGATCCCTCGGTGTGGCCGGGCGCGTGCAGGGCGTGCAGCGTGACCTCGCCGAAGGTCAGCGTCGCGGAACCGCCGGGAGTGGCGAACGGCTCGACGACGGCGGGCGCGCGGTAGTCGTCGCGGTGCAGCCCGAGCGCGTTCTCCAGCGCGGGGCTGAGGGTGCCGAACGGGTCGGCCAGCCGGTAGGCGTCCGCCTCGTGCAGCCTCATCGGGATCCCGTACCGCTCGCACAGGGCTCCCGCGTCCCAGGTGTGGTCGGCGTGGCCGTGCGTGGCGAGGACGGCGCGCGGCGTGAGGCCCGCGCCGTCGATCAGCCGCCCGACGGCGTCGGCCACCCCGGCGCCGGCGTCCACGACGACGCAGTCGGTGCCCGACGACACGACACAGCAGTTGGTCCCGAACACCGGCGCGACGACTAGACGGAGCTCCACGCGGCCCACGGTAGCGGCAGGCGTCCCCGCCGGCAGACCCCATCTTCACCCCGGTGCGAAACGGCTCAGACAGTGTGACCTGGCGTCCGATGCCTACACTGTCCCCGCACGGGGTGATTCGCCCCGGATCCGGCAGTGAAACGGTCCAGCGGGATCGCACACGGGTCGAGGCGAGCACCAGAGAGCACGGAGAAGGGAACGCGGTGGCGTCCACCAAGCAGCGGCAGCGCGCTCAGCAGACCAAGCAGGCGGAGAAGCGGGCGCAGCGGCAGGCAGCCAAGCGCGCCCAGAGGCAGCGCCTCTGGATGCTGATCGCGCTGTTCACGGTCCTCGCGCTCGTCGGCGCCTTCGTGGTCGCCGCCCTGATCAACACCGGCGGGTCGGACGACGCTGACGCCGGCGCCTGCCCTGCCGGCGTCGAGGAGGCGCGGGAGGACTACGAGCTCGCCGACCCCGAGGTCGCTGAGGACCGCACCTGGACCGTCACGCTGCAGGCCTGCTCGGGCGACACGGAGGCCGACATCGTCCTCGAGCTCGACGGCGCACGCGCCCCGCAGGCCGTGGCCAGCTTCGTCACGCTCGCCCAGGGTGACTACTTCGACGGCACCGGCTGCCACCGCCTGGTGACGCAAGGTATCTTCGTGCTCCAGTGCGGCGACCCGACCTTCACGGGTTCCGGCAGCCCTGGCTACTCGTTCGGCCCCGTCGAGAATGCCCCGGCGGACGACGTCTACCCCGCCGGTACGGTCGCGATGGCGCGCCAGAGCGGCGACGCCGAGTCCATGGGCTCCCAGTTCTTCCTCGTCTACGAGGAATCGACCATCCCCTCCGACGCCGCCGGCGGGTACACGGTCTTCGGCACGATCACATCCGGCTTGGACTTTGTCCAGGCAGTCGCTGACGCGGGAACGGCAGGCGGTGCACCAGACGGTGAGCCTGTCGATCCGGTCACCATCGAAGGAGTTGAGACCCAGTGAGCGAACCCACTTCTCGCTCGTCCGAGCCCGTCCAGCAGGACGCGCCCGCCGAGCCCGTGGCCGAGACTCCGACCGCAGCCGAATCTCCCGCAGAGGCGGTGAGCGAAGCGCCTGAGGCAGCCGTCGAGGCGGACGCACCAGCGGAGGCACCCGAGGTCCCCGCAGAGGCGGCCCCCGAGGACCCCGCTGAGGAGCTTGCCGTCGAGGAGGCTGCCGAACCCGAGGCCGAGGCGCCTGCCGCGGAGGTCACGGAGGTCACGGAGGTCACTGAGGAAGCCCCGGCTGAGGAGGCTCCGGCTGCCGAGGCCGAGGTCCCCGCGGAAGACGCTCCCGCCGAGGAGGCCCCGGCTGAGGCTGAGGCTGCCGCGGAAGAAACTCCTGCCGAGGAAGCTGCGGCCAAGGCTGAAGCTGAGGTTGAGGTTGAGGCTGCCGCGGAGGACGCTCCCGCCGAAGCGGCCCCGGCCGTCGAGGAAGCTCCCGCCGCCGAAGCCGAGGTCCCCGCCGAGGAAGCTCCTGCGGACGAGACCCCGACGGCCGAGGCTGCCGCCGAAGAAGCTCCCGTCGCTGAGACCCCTGCCGCGGAGGCACCGGCCGCCGAGGCCGAGGCCCCGACGGAGGAGCCCGCCCCCGTCTCGACTCCTGCCCCGAAGCCCGCCACGCCCAAGCCGTCGGCGATCCCGTCGCCGGCCGCGCTCGCGCGTCCGCGGCCGCCCAAGCCGGGCGCGCCGTCGGCTCCGGCGGCGCAGTCCGCCCCGGCGACCGCGCCCGCCCCGGTGGTGCCCGCTGCCGCCGACGCCGTCGCGCACGCCGAGGCGGAGAAGTTCGGCCGCGTCGACTCCGATGGCAACGTGTACGTGCGCGACTCCGCAGGTGAGCGCGTCGTGGGTCAGTTCCCGGGTGTCACCACCGAGGAGGCGCTGGCCCTGTACGTGCGCCGGTACCTCGACCTGAGCGCGAAGGTCGGCCTGTTCGAGGCCCGCCTGGAGAGCGCGGACCTGGGTGTGCGCGAGATCGACCAGACGCTCCAGAAGCTCACCGAGGAGACGGCCGAGCCAGCCGCCGTCGGCGATCTGGACGCCCTCCGGGGCCGGGTCGAGGTGCTGCGGGGCCTCTCCGCGGAGCGTCGGGCCGCCCTGGAGGAGGCGCGTAGCGCCGCGAAGGCGGAGGCCGTCGCGTCCCGCACCGCGATCGTGGAGGCCGCCGAGAAGATCGCGGCGACCGACCCGAGCAAGATGCAGTGGCGACCCGCCGGCGAGGAGCTGCGTTCCCTGCTGGACCGCTGGAAGGACGCTCAGCGCTCCGGGCCGCGGATCGACCGCCCCACCGAAGAGTCTCTCTGGAAGCGGTTCAGCCACGCCCGCACCGCGTTCGACCGCGAGCGCCGGCACTTCTTCGCCGACCTGGAGCAGCGCAACAGCGCCGCCAAGACCGAGAAGGAGAAGCTGGTCTCGGAGGCGGAGGCGCTGTCCACCAGCACCGACTGGGGCTACACGGCGGGCGCCTACCGCGACCTCATGACGCGCTGGAAGGCGGCGGGCCGTGCGTCCCGCAAGGACGACGACGCCCTGTGGGCTCGCTTCCGGGCCGCCCAGGACCGGTTCTTCGAGGCCAGGGACGCCGAGAACGCGGTCATCGACGCGGAGTACGGCGAGAACCTGAAGGTCAAGGAGGAGCTCCTCCTCGAGGCTGAGGCGCTGGTGCCGGTCAAGGACCTGAACAAGGCCAAGGCCGTGCTGCGTAACATCCAGGAGCGCTGGGAGGAGGCCGGCAAGGTCCCGCGCGGCGACATCCAGCGTGTGGAGGGCCGCCTGCGCGCGGTCGAGACCGCGATCCGCGACGCTGACCAGGCGCAGTGGAAGCGCAGCAACCCGGAGACGCGTGCGCGCGCCGAGGGTGCGGCCGCGCAGCTCGAGGCCGCGATCGAGGGCCTCGAGGCCGACCTCGCGGCCGCCCAGGCCAAGGGTGACAAGCGCAAGGTGTCGGAGCTGGAGGCCGCGGTCGCGGCCCGCCGCTCGTGGCTCGAGCAGGTAGTCAAGGCAGCCCAGGACTCCCGAGGCTGAGCCCAGGGGCGGCGCCGGCTCGCGCTGCCTCTGACTTGTCCACAGCGGGCCCGGTAGCGCACTGCGCGACCGGGCCCGCTGCACGTAGGTTCTGCGCATGCCGTCCCAGCTCACCTCCCTCGCCGCGCTCCTCGACCCCGGTCCGGAGCCCGCCCCGATCGTGGTCACTCCGGCACACGTCGGCGGCCCGGTGGCCTGGTCCGACCTGCGGCGTTCCGGCGCCCTGGTCGAGCTGCACGACGGCGCGGCGGTCGCGATCGGCTCCGTCGTCGGGCCTCGGCACCGTGCCCTCGCGCTCGCGCACGAGGTGCCTGCCCGCTGCGTCCTGGCCGCGTCCACCGCCGCGTGGGTCTACACGGGACTGCACGGCGGCGTCGTCTCCCCGGCCTGGCCCGCCGGTGCGCCGATCGAGCTGGCCTACTCCCCCGACACCCACTGCCCCGTGGCGCGCCCGCGACAGGTCGCGCGGCGCGCACCGGGGCTCGCGCGGGACACGATCCACCTCGCGGGTGTCCCCGTGACGCGGCTGACCCGCACCGCTATCGATGTCGCCTGCACCGCGCCGGCGGCGGCCGCCGTACCCATCCTCGTCGCCCTGTCCGAGCGTGGTGTGGACCTGCGGCACGCGGAGCGCGTGCTCGACCAGCGAGCCCGCGTGGTGGGCCGCCCCGCGGCACACCGGGCGCTTTCAGCAGCGCTGGAGCAGCTGGCGGGCTAGGTTCGGTGCATGGCCGGATCAAAGACACCCGCGGTGGAGCTCGACGTCGCAGGCCGCACGGTGCGCGTCACGAGCCCGGACCGCGTGGTCTTCCCCCGAGGAATCACCAAGCTGCAGGTCGTCGAGTACTTCGTCGCCGTGTCCGACGGCATCACCGGCGCCCTCCTGGACCGCCCCACCACGCTGGAGCGTTGGCCGAAGGGCTGGCACGAGGGCGCCCGCCTCACCGCGCGCATGCCGAAGCCGGACGACCCGAAGGGCGACGGCTTCTACCAGAAGCGCGTCCCGAAGGGCGCGCCGGGCTATGTCGAGACGGCGACCATCGCGTTCCCGTCTGGCCGGACCGCGGACGAGGTGTGCCCCACCGAGCCCGCCGTCGTGGCCTGGGCCGCGAACGTGGGTACGCTCACCTTCCACCCGTGGCCGGTCCGGCGGGACGACGTCGAGGCGGTCGACCAGCTGCGCATCGACCTCGACCCGCAGCCCGGCACGGCCTTCGCCGAGGCCGCCGCCGTCGCCCCGCACCTGCGGGAGCTGCTCGGGGAGCTGAACCTGATCGGGTACCCCAAGACCTCCGGCGGCCGTGGGCTGCACGTGTTCGTGCCGCTGGAGCCCCGGTGGACGTTCACCGAGGGTCGGCGGGCGACCATCGCCATCGGGCGCGAGCTGGAGCGCCGCCTGCCCGGCAAGGTCACTACGCGGTGGTGGAAGGAGGAGCGCGGCGAGGCGATCTTCGTGGACTACAACCAGATGGCCCGTGACCGCACCATCGCCTCCGCCTACTCGATCCGCGCGAACGGGCGCGCCACCGTCTCGATGCCCCTGGAGTGGGACGAGGTCGACAAGGTGCATCCCGACGACTTCGACGTCCTGACTGCTCCCGGTCGGTTCGCGGAGCGGGGCGACCTGTTCGCGGCGCTGCGGGCCGACCGCGACCCCGAGCTGGACTGCTCCCTGGACGACGCGCTGGAGCTCGCGGCCCGCGACGAGGCCGACGGGCTCGAGGACCTGCCCTACCCGCCCGAGTACCCGAAGATGCCGGGCGAGCCCAAGCGGGTCCAGCCCAGCCGCGACAAGGACCGGGACAGGACAAAGGACTGATCCTTGGTTGTGGGCGCGATCGTTGCGCCTATATCGGTCGCGTGGTCGCAACCGTCACGCCCACAACCCAAGACCGGGTCAGTGGTTCCGCAGCGCCTTGACGAGCTCGCCCTTGCGCATCGAGGACCGGCCCTCGATGCCGATCTCGGCCGCACGCTTGCGCAGCCGCTCGACCGTCCAGTTGTCGTAGTCGCCGCTCCTGCCGCCCTTGCGGCCGAGGCTCTTGCGGGACGAGCCGGCGGCGGCGTTCGCTATGCGTGCCGCCTTCTCCTTGGAGTTGCCCTCGTCGCGCAGCTTCTCGTACAACTCCTTGTCCTTGACGCTCGGGCCAGGGTCACGCCTCGGCATGGCTGCTCCTCCCCTCAGTCTGGTCGTTCACTCTCCACGATGGCGCAGCCCCGGACGACTCGCACGCTCGCGGACCGAGTGGGCCGATGAGTTCCACCCCGCTGCGGCGTCGGAACGTACATGGGAATCCTGCGCTACTTCGCCAACATGTCCGCCGACGGGTACACCGTCGACGCCGAGGGGAAGTTCGACTGGATAGTGCCCACCGACGAGGTGCTCGCGTTCATCAACGAGATCGAGGCGGACGTCGCCGTCTACATCCACGGCCGGCGCATGTACGAGACGATGGTCTACTGGGAGACCCACGAACCGGGGCCCGACCCCAACCCGCACATGACGCGGTACGCGGAGATCTGGCAGGGGGTGGAGAAGATCGTCGCGTCGTCGTCCCTGCCCGAGGAGGCCGTCGCGTCGGCGCGGACCCGCCTCGTGCGCGACCTGCAGCTCGGCGAGCTGCGGCGGATCGCCAACTGCGCGCCCGGCGCCGTCTCCGTGGGCGGGCCCACCGTGGCTGCCGAACCCATCCGGCACGGGCTCATCGACGAGTTCCGCTTCTTTGTCTACCCGGAGGTCGTGGGCGGCGGCCTGCCGGCGCTGCCACCCGGCGCCCGGCTCAGCCTGCGCCTCGTCGACACCCGGACGTTCGCGAACGGGTGCGTCTACCTGCGTTACGTGCCGCGCTGAGGCAGCCTTGACGACATGACCACTCTCGACCTGCCGGTGCAGCCCCCGGTCCTGCCGATGCTCGCCAAGAGCGTGGCGGCGATCCCCGCCCAGCCACCCGCTGACGACGCCGGCCCCGCGTACGTCTACGAGCCCAAGTGGGACGGCTTCCGCGCCATCGTGTACCGCGACGGCGACGACGTGCGGATCGACTCGCGCAACGCGAAACCGATGGACCGCTACTTCCCGGACGTCGTCGCCGCGGTCCGCGGGGCCCTCCCGGAACGGTGCGTGGTCGACGGCGAGATCGTCATCGCGCAGACCTCCGGGGTCTCGACGGGCTCGACCACCGGGACGGGCTCGACCACCGGGACGGGCTCGCCCACCGGGGCGCACCTGGACTTCGAGCTGCTTTCCCAGCGCATCCACCCGGCGGCGTCCCGCGTGAACATGCTCGCCGAGACCACCCCCGCCGCGCTGGTCGTGTTCGACGTGCTCGCCCTGGGCGACGAGTCGCTCGTGGACCGGCCGCTGACCGAGCGCCTCGCGGCGCTGGACGGGCTCGGCCTGAAGGGGCCGCTCGTGTTCGCGACGCCCCGCACGCTGGACGCTTCGCTGGCCACCGAGTGGTTCGGCTCGTTCGAGGGCGCGGGCCTGGACGGCGTGGTCGCCAAGCCCGCGGACGGCGTCTACGCGCCCAACAAGCGCGCCATGCTGAAGATCAAGCACACGCGCACCGCCGACGTCTTGCTGGCGGGCTACCGGCTGCACAAGACCTCGACGCCCCAGGCGCCGCTGGTGGGCTCGCTGCTGCTGGGCCTGTGGGACGAGTCCGACGAGGAGCCGCGGCTGCAGTTCGTCGGGGTGGCGGCGTCGTTCTCCGCGGCCCGCCGCGCGGAGCTCGTCGAGGAGCTCGCCCCTCTGGTCGTGGAGCCCGGCACGCCCGCGGCGGACGAGCACCCATGGCGCGGCTGGACCGACCCGGCGAACGCCGAGGCCGGGGACCGGCTGCCCGGCGCGCAGTCACGCTGGAGCTCGGGCAAGGACCTGTCGTTCACGCCGCTGCGGCCGGAGCGGGTGCTCGAGGTGGGCTACGACCACATGGAGGGCACCCGGTTCCGGCACACCGCGCAGTTCAAGCGCTGGCGCCCGGACCGCGAGCCGACGTCGTGCACCTACGAGCAGCTGGAGGAGCCGGTCAGCTTCGACCTCGGCGAGCTGCTCCCGGGCGCCCCGGGGACCGCCTGACGCGGCCGCGGTCAATGGGGCATTGTGCCCCGTCGGAGGACCTCACGGTAGTTCGCGATGCGGTCCGAGACCGAGTCGAGGCAACAGCTCGAACACTTCGTCTTCTCCGCCGAGGTGTAGTAGAGGCAACATGTGTCCCGCAGGTAGAACAATCCTTCTCGGTCGCCTTCCCGGAGCCGGATGACCCGGCCCAGCTTCTCGAACCCGACGTCCGTGGCGGACAGGAACGCGTTGTACCGCTCCTCGATCAGGTCGACGTCCTGACCCATGCGACTGGCCAGGCAGAACGCGGCCGCGCAGCCGTGCGCGGCACCACCCATCAGCTGCCGGTACCCGGCGCGGGTCCTGGTGTGCATCGCCTCCACCAGCGGGACGAGATGCTGGTGCACGACCTGCTCCACCAGCAGCTCGACCGGCGCACCGGCTGTCACGGTCGCCTCCCGCAGCCCGTACCCCTCGAACCCGTGATGGTCGCTCAGGCGAACCGCGACGTTCGAGGCACGCATGTCGATGACGACATCCTCCAGCGCCCACGCCAGCATGGCTGCGGAGGTGACGGTCCCGGCATAGACCGCCATCACGGTCAGCGCCGTCGCATGCTCCGACACCTGGCCGCTCGCCACCCGCTCGGCCTCCAGGACGGCTGCCAGCTCGGGTGAGCCGGGATCGTGCAGCCGTTCGCACGCGATCCAGTCGTCCGAGCCGGCCAGGTCGCGCTGAAGGGCGAACCGGTCCGCGATACCGGCCAGGCGGTCGAACACGTCGGTAGCGGGAGGAAATCCGGCAACGTTGGGGGCTGGTCGCATCAAGGCCTTCTCTCAGTGGTGGGAGGCAGCAAGCAGCTGCGCGGTGTACTCGTGCTCAGGGCTGGAGCTGATGGTGCCGCACGCTCCGGCTTCGACCACGCGGCCGTGGCGGAGGACCACGATCCGGTCGCACGACTGGATCGCCTCTCCCATGTCGTGGGTGACGAACACGACTGCCAGGCCACGCTCGGTGGCGACCGACCGCAGCGTGGTCGCGATGCCACCGCGGGTGGACACGTCCAGCATGGACGACGCCTCGTCGGCTACCAGCAGCTCCGGATCGTTCACCAGGGCGCGGGCGATCGAGACCCGCTGCCGCTGCCCGCCGGACAGCTGACCCGGGTACCGGCCCAGCAACGACTCGGGCAGACCCGCTGCGGCCAGTGCCGAGCGAATCTTCCCGTCATGTTCGCCACGAGGAACCTTGGCGATGACGAGCGGCTCGGCGATGAGTGCGGCGACCTTCATGCCCGGGTGCAACGAGTCGTACGGATCCTGATGGATGAACCCGACGCGGCGTTGTACCGCGCGCAACCGTCGTCCGCGGGATCCAGTGACCTCGTCCTTCCCGAGCGTCACGGCACCCTGGCTGGGCCGGATCAGGCCCAGCGCGATACGCGCGAGGGTGGACTTGCCCGACCCGCTCTCACCGACGAGGCCGATGATCTCGCCGCGGCCAACGGTCAGGTCGACGCCGTTCAGAGCGGTCGTCGTGCGGCTCCGCGACCGGTAGGTGTGCTGGATGCCCGACATGGTCAGTACCGGGTCGCCGCACGTACCGGCAGCTCTCGGCACCGCCGGGTAGCCGACGTCTGTCGCCACCTCGACCCTGTGGCAAGCGACCGCGCCGTCCCCGACGA
Organism: Promicromonospora soli; assembly: GCF_014653785.1. Taxonomy (GTDB): domain Bacteria; phylum Actinomycetota; class Actinomycetes; order Actinomycetales; family Cellulomonadaceae; genus Promicromonospora; species Promicromonospora soli. The sequence goes on from NZ_BNAS01000001.1 coordinate 215,530, forward strand.
CCCGGAGATCAGGCACGGTGGTGCGGCACTCGTCGGCCGCGACGGGGCAACGTGGCGCGAACCGGCACCCTTCCGGGAGATCGTCCAATGGTGGCGCGGATCCTGAGATGCTTGCCCAAGTGACGGTCCGGTCCGTCGACGGGGTCGCGGCCAGCAGGCCGGCCGTGTACGGATGGTGCCGGCCCTGATGCAGCGACGTCACCGGCACCACTTCGGCCAGCCGACCCGCATACATGACTGCGAATCGGTCCGCGTAGGGCAGCAGCCCGGCCATGTCGTGGGACACGATGAGAGTGCTGATGCCGAGCGAGGCGATGAGCCCGAGGACCTTGCCCTGCATGACCGCGTCCAGGCCAGTCGTGGGTTCGTCGGCGATGAGCAGGTCCGGGTCTCCGGCGAGCGCGAGCGCGATCGCGACTCGCTGCCGCTGCCCCCCGGACAGCTGGTGGGAGTAGCTGTGCAGCTCGCGCGCCGTCAGGCCCACCCGTTCGAGCAGGTCCCCCGGCTCCGCCGTCCCGTCGTGCACGGTCAGCATCTCGCGCAGCTGGGCCTCGACACGGTGGATCGGGCTGAGGCCGGACATCGCCCCTTGCGGGACGATGCCGATGCGGCGGCCCCGGATTCCGCGCCAGTCCTCGACCGCACCGAGGTCAAGGTCGGGGTGGCGGTCGCTGCGCAGCACTCCGCGACCGCTAACCTCGGCACTCCCGGGCAGCAGCCCGGCGAGGGCTCGGGCCAGGCTTGTCTTGCCGCAGCCGCTCTCCCCGACGACGGCGACCACCTCGCCGTCCGCGACCTCGAGGTCGACATGGTCGACGGCGACCTTGCCGCCGTAGCGGACCGTGATGTCTTGCACCGACAGCGTCATCGCGACTCCTGCAGATTCGGATTGAGGCGGTCCTCGATAGAGGTGCCGACCAGGGCGAGGGCGACGACGGTGAGAGTGATCGCCAGGCCCGGAGGCCCGGCCCACCACAGCCATGCGTCGGAGAGGAAGACGCCGTTGACCTGCACCCAGTACAAGGTGGTGCCCCAGCTCGGGACGGTCGGGTCGCCCAGGCCGAGGAAGGACAGCGTGGCGTCATAGACGATGGCGCGCATCGCGGTCCGCACGAAGACCGGGACCAGCAGCGGGCCGATCAAGTAGGAGGCGTGTCTGGCCAGCAGCCACGCGTGCCCTGCCCCCATGGCGCGGGCCGCCTCGAAGTGGGCCCGCGACCACGACGTCAGCACCGCGGCACGCAGCACGCGTGCCGGGGCGGGCCAGAGGATGAGCGCGAGGATGGCGGCACGGATGCCGAAGCTCTGTCCGAGGAACGTCGCGACCAGGATGAACAGCACCAGCTCGGGCAGCACGAGCATCACGTCGATGCCCCGCATGATGGTCGCCGACAGCCATCGCGGCCCGATGCCGGCCATGCCGCCCAGGATGGCCGCGAGGACCGTGGTAACCGCGGCAACGAGGAACGCCAGGGTGAGCGAGGTGCCGGCGCCGACGAGGAGCTGGTCGAGCAGGTCGCGGCCCAGGTCGTCGGTGCCGAGCGGGTGGGCGCCGGACGGCGCCTCGTACGGCACCGCCTCTCGGGTCTTTCCCGCCCCGTCAGGAAGGAAGAAGAACCCGTAGGCCGCCGTGCCGACGATCAGCGCGAGCAGCGCCGCACCGGCACGCCCTTGACGGCCCAAGAGGTCACGGCGTCGCGGTCGGGCGCCGGCCTCCGGAACGGTGGCAGCACTCATCAGGATTCACCTCCGGTACGGGTCCGCGGGTCCAGCAGGGGGTAGGTCAGGTCTGCCAACAGGTTCATCAGGACGACCATGAGGGTCAGCACGAGGAACGTGCCCTGCATCAGGGGGTAGTCGCGCGCCGCGATCGCGCCGAAGGTGAGCCGGCCCAGGCCCGGATACGCGAACACGGTCTCCACGACGATGGCTCCGGCGGCCAGGAAACCGATGTCGAGCATGATCAGGGTGTGCACAGGCAGCAGGGCCGGGCGGAGCACATGGCGACGCACCAGCCTGCCCCGCGGGATGCCACGGGCGTGCGCGTGCTGGACCGGCTCGCTGGTCAGCACGTTCAGCATCGAGGACCGGGTGTACAGGAAGATGTAGCCGATGCCGGTGATGGTGAGCGTCGCCACCGGGAGCACCAGGTGCTGGGCGAGGCCGGTGACCGTGACGCCGTCGGGCCCAGTGGCGCCGAAGGTCGGTGCGACCTGCCACTTCACGCCGAACCACACGATGAGCACCATCGCCAGCCAGAACTGCGGGATCGAGTCGACCACGATCGCGCCGATGAGAGTGCCTGCACCCTTGCCCTCGCTGCGGCGCAGGCCCCCGATGACCCCGAGGGCGATGCCGATCAGGGTTGTGCACACGATGCTCGTCCCGACCAGCAGCAAGGTCCACGGCAGCGCCTCGCCGATCGCCTCGGTGACCGTACGCCCGTCGGACAACGACGTCCCCAGGTCAAGGGTGACGACGCTCCTGAGGTAGGCGAAGAACTGGACGTGGACCGGGTCACCGAAGCCGTACTCGGTCGCGATCTGGGCGCGCTCCTCCGCCGTGAGCCGAGCCAGCGCCTCCGGGCTACCGAAGAGCTTGAGCGGCCCGCCGGGCAGCGCCCGGGGAAGCAGGAAGTTCAGCGTCACTGCGACGAACAGCACGACCACGTACTCCGCGACGCGGCCCCCGAGGTAGGTCACGCGTCCGGGCCGGCCCAGGGAGGTGTCGGGCGCGGACGTCTGGATGGCGCTCACAGGTCGTAGTCGACGAACGAGAAGCCGTTCAGGACGGACCTGCCGTCCTGCCACGTCCACCCGCTGTAGGTGTCGCTCCGGAACGCGTACGCACCGTCTCTGTAGTACAGCGTGACCCACGGCGCTTGCTCCGCGATGCGCGTCTGCAGGTCGGCGGCGGCGGCGACGCGACCCTCGAGGGTCTCCTCGGCGGTGAGTGCGTCCAGGGCGGCATCGGTCTCCGGGTCCGAGAACCCGGCCACGTTCAGCGGCCCGTCGGCCGGGTCGGAGTACAGCAGCTGCGCGATGAGACCGCTGGACAGCATGACCGGCGCGGACCAGCCCCACATCGACATGTCGTAGTTGCGGCCCTGCGCGACGTCATAGTCCGGCCACACTTTCGCATCGAGGGAGTCGGACTCCATCGAGGAGATCTTCACCTCTATCCCCACCTCGGAAAGCATCTCGCGGATCAGCTCAGCCGAGCGGAGCCGGTCCGTGGAGGTCGACTGCACGAGCAGGTCGTAGGACATCGGCTCCCCGTCGAGGACCCGGACGCCGTCCGCGCCGGGCTCGGCGCCGAGCTCGTCCAGAGCGGCGTTCGCCGCGTCGACGTCATAGGGGGAACCGTCGCCTGCGGCCATCGGCGAGGCCGGGTGGACGAAGCCCGGGCTGCCGGGCGTGCCGGAACCGAGGAGCGCTGTGTCGATCAGGTCCCTGGTGTCGATGGCCTGCGTGATGGCGCGCCGCACAGCCGGGTCGTCGAACGGTGGACGGCCGTTGTTGAACAGCAGCAGCGTGGAGGCGAACTCAGTGCCTTCCACGATCTCGATGTTGGCCTGGCTCTGGAGCTGCTCCAGCTGCTGCGGCGGCACGATGCGGGTGGACATGTCGATCTCGCCCGTCCGCAGCGCGGCGAACTGCGTCGACTCCTCGGGGATGACGGCGACCTCGATGGTGCCGACCTTCACCTCACCCGGCGCGTAGTCGGGGTTGGCGGTAAGGGTGTATCCGCGGGAGTTGTCGTAGCTGTCGAGCACATACGGCCCGGACCCGACGGCAAGGTCGGCGCCGGCCTCGCTGACCTTCTGCACATCGGCCCACAGGTGCTCGGGGAGGATGGCCATGTCGGCGAGGACCATCCGCGAGAACTCCGGGTCCGGCCGGTCGAGCACCATCGTGACGGTGCTGCCCTCGGCTGAGACGTCCTCGATCATGCTGACGTCCACGGCGGAGTCGCCCTCCGCGTGGTCGCGGTAGAACTCCACGCTGAAGACGACGTCCTCAGCGGTGAGCTCCTCGCCGTCGTGCCAGGTGAGCCCGTCACGCAGGGGGAGCGTGTAGGTCTGGTTGTCCTCGGTCTTCAGCTCCTCGGCGAGCAGGCCGACGACCTCGTCGCCTCTGACGACCGCGAGCGTGTCGAAGACGAGCTTCACCAGGTTGTTGCCGGGGTACCCGGTCTGGTTGGTGAAGGGCGTCAGCGTGCCCTCGTCCGAGGCGATCGCGATGGTGACCTTGTCAGCCGTCTCGTGGCTTGCCCCGGGCTCCGACGTGCCGCTTCCACCTCCCCCACCACAGGCGCTCAGCATCAGGGCGAGCACGGCTACCGAGCTCGTCGCGAACTTCCGGCGTCGGAACTGCACGGGTACCTCCCAGGGGTATACGGCGCGATCGGATCACCGTAGGGCTGAGAGGGAATGGTGTGAAGAGGAGAAAGCGAAACTTAACGTGCTGGATACCCACAGGGGGTACCAATTCGGTCAAAGCAGGCCATAGCGGTCACCTGCGGCAACCGGACATCGCGGGGTATCGACAGGCTCGACCGGGAGCGGACTGTCGATTCTCAGACCGGGAGCTGCGGCCGGTCCACCGGCTTGGTGCCGGTGATGCGGTGCACGTCGAACACGCCCTCGACCTTCCGGACCGCCGCGAGGACGGTCGCGAGGTGCGCGGGCTCGGCCATCTCGAAGATGAACCGCGAGACGGCCAGCCGGTCGTCCGACGTCGAGACGAACGCCGACAGGATGTTGACGTGGTTCTCGGACAGCACACGCGTGACGTCCGACAGGAGCCGCGAACGGTCGAGCGCCTCGACCTGGATCTGGACCAGGAACATCGTGTTGGCGCCCTGCGTCCACTCCACCTCGACCAGGCGCTCCGGCTGCTTGCGCAGCCCGTCCAGGTTCACGCAGTCCGTGCGGTGCACGCTCACGCCCTGGCCGCGGGTGACGAAGCCGACGATGTCGTCGCCCGGCACCGGGGTGCAGCACTTGGCGAGCTTGACCCATACGTCCGCGGAGTCGGAGCCCTTGAGCATGACGCCCGGGTCGCCCGCGCGCACGCGCCGGGCGGTGAGCCCGCCGGGCCGGGCCGCCTCGGCGACGTCCTCCTCCGCGCCGTCGGCTCCACCGAGCGCCTTGACGAGCTTCTCCACGACGTGCGCGGACGAGACCTGCCCCTCGCCGACGGCGGCGTACAGTGCCGACACGTCCTGGTAGTTCATCTCGTTCGCGACCCCGACCAGGGTCTCGTGCGACATGAGGCGCTGGATCGGCAGACCCTGCTTGCGCATCGACTTGGCGATCGCGTCCTTGCCGGTCTCGACGGCTTCCTCGCGACGCTCCTTGGTGAACCACTGGCGGATCTTGTTCCGCGCGCGCGGCGACTTCACGAACCCGAGCCAGTCGCGGCTCGGCCCGGCCGTCTCCGACTTCGAGGTGAGGATGTCGACGACGTCGCCGTTCTCCAGCGGCGAGTCCAGCGGCACGAGGCGGCCGTTCACGCGGGCGCCCATCGTGCGGTGGCCCACCTCCGTGTGCACGGCGTACGCGAAGTCGACGGGCGTCGCGCCGCCCGGCAGCGCCATCGCCATGCCCTTCGGCGTGAAGACGTAGACCTCGTCGCCGCCGATCTCGAACCGCAGCGAGTCGAGGAACTCCGCCGGGTCGGCGGTCTCGCGCTGCCAGTCCACGAGCTGGCGCAGCCAGGCCATGTCCTGGTTCTTCGGGTCGTTGCCACCCGTCCCGCCGGCGGGCGTCTTCTCCTTGTACTTCCAGTGCGCCGCGACGCCGTACTCGGCCCGCCGGTGCATGTCGTGCGTGCGGATCTGGATCTCCACGGGCTTGCCGCCCGGGCCGATCACCGTCGTGTGCAGCGACTGGTACATGTTGAACTTCGGCATCGCGATGTAGTCCTTGAACCGGCCGGGAACCGGGTTCCACCGCGCATGCATTGCGCCGAGCGCCGCATAACAGTCGCGCACGGTGTCCACGAGGACGCGCGTGCCGACGAGGTCGTAGATCTCCGCGAAGTCGTGACCGCGAACGATCATCTTCTGGTAGATCGAGTAGTAGTGCTTCGGCCGGCCCGTCACGGCGGCCTTGATCTTGGCGCTGCGCAGGTCGGACTCGATCTGGCCCTTCACCACGCCGAGGTACTCCTCGCGCGCGGGGGCCCGCTCGGCCACGAGGTGCACGATCTCGTCGTACACCTTGGGGTACAGGGCCTGGAAGGACAGGTCCTCCAGCTCCCACTTGATGGTGTTCATGCCCAGCCGGTGGGCCAGGGGCGCGTAGATCTCGACGGTCTCGCGCGCCTTGCGCTCCGCCGACTTGGACGGTACGTACTTCCAGGTGCGGGCGTTGTGCAGGCGGTCGGCCAGCTTGATGACCAGCACGCGGATGTCCTTGGCCATCGCCACGACCATCTTGCGCACGGTCTCGGCCTGCGCCGCGTCGCCGTACTTCACCTTGTCGAGCTTGGTGACGCCGTCCACCAGCAGCGCGACGTCGTCGCCGAAATCGGTGCGCAGCGTGTCCAGCGAGTAGTCGGTGTCCTCCACCGTGTCGTGCAGCAGCGCCGCCGCGATGGTGGTGCCCTCGAAGCCGAGCTCGGCCAGGATCGTGGAGACCGCGACGGGGTGCGTGATGTACGGGTCGCCGCTCTTGCGCATCTGCCCGCGGTGGGCCTTCTCCGCGACGACGTAGGCTCGCTCTATCAGGGAGACGTCGGCCTTGGGGTGGTTGCTGCGGATCGCCTGCAGCAGCGGCTCGATCGCCGCGGGCGTGCCGCCACCCACGCTACGCACACCGAGGCGCACCAGCCGGTTCCGCATCCGGTTGCCACCGGGCGGAGTGGGCGGGCTCTTCTCAGGCACAGGAGCGCGTGACACCGTGTTCTCCGCCATGTACGCGCCTCCTTCCCCGGGTCCGACCCGGAGTCGCCAGTCTAGCCCTGGACCTCTATTCCCCGTCCGACCGGCTCATTCACCGGACGTCGTGTCTACCCGCAGGAGAGTATCGACGTTGTGGCCCTTGAGCTTGTCCCGGCCGTGAAGTGCCTCGAGCTCGAGCAGGAAGGCGAGCCCGGCAACCACTCCGCCGCACTTCTCCACCAGCTGCGCGGCCGCCGCCGCGGTACCACCCGTGGCGAGAACGTCGTCAATGATCAGAACGCGTGCACCCGGGGTGAGTGTTCCCGAGCGCAGCTCGATGGATGCCGAGCCGTACTCCAGGTCGTACGAGACGCTGTGCGTGGGCGGCGGGAGCTTGCCCGCCTTTCGCAGGGGCAGGAACCCCAGGCCGAGCGCGTGCGCCACGGGCGCGCCGAGCAGGAAGCCGCGGGCCTCCATCCCCGCTACTACATCGACCCCGTCGGCCAGCGCGAGCCGCGTGAACGCCTCCACCACGTCGGCCAGCCCCTCGGCGTCGGCCAGGAGGGGCGTGATGTCCTTGAAGAGGATGCCCGGTGAGGGAAAGTCCGGGACGTCCGCGATCAGGTCGCGAATGCGCGTCGCCCTCTCCGGCACCAGGCCGGAGAGGGCGACGTCGGTCATGTCGTCTGCCACGAGGCGGAGCCTACCGGCGACGCTTGGGCTGAGCGGTGTGTCCCTGGTGGTGTCCGGGGACGAGCTGCGCCGAGCCCGACGCTGCGGCGGCCAGCAGGTCGTCGGAGGCGCCCTCGGCCGCGAGGCCCGCACGCAGGTCCATGACCTTCTTGGTGTGCTCGGCGATCCTGGGCTCGCGCTCGCGCAGCGCCACGTCCAGCGGCGTGGCCAGGAAGATGGACGACGTCGCACCCACCGCGATGCCGACGAACAGCGACAGCGAGATGTCGTTCAGCGTGCCCGCCCCGAGCAGGAAGCCACCCACGAAGAGGATGCCCGCCACCGGCAGCAGCGCCACCACGGAGGTGTTGATGGACCGGACCAGGGTCTGGTTCACCGCGAGGTTCGCCCGCTCGGCATACGTGCTGCGGGTCTGCTCAGTGACGGCGACCGTGTTCTCGCGCACCTTGTCGAACACGACCATCTTGTCGTACAGCGAGAAGCCCAGGATGGTCAGGAAGCCGATGATCGTCGACGGCGTGACCTCCCAGCCGATCACCGCGTACACGCCGGCCGAGACCAGCACGTCGGCGAGCATCGCCACGACAGCGGCCAACGACATGCGCCACGCGCGGAAGTACACCGCCATGAAGACCGCTGCCGCGATCACGAACGCGACGGTGCCCCACAGTGCCCGCATGCTGACGGACTCGCCCCAGGTGGGGCCGATGAAGTTCGCCGTGACCTCAGACGGTGCCACCCCGTAGGCCTGCGCCAGGGCGTCCTGGAGCTCACCGGTCTCGTCGTTGTCGAGCTGCGAGACCTGCACGCGGACTGAGTCCGCGCCCACCCGGGTGACGTGCGGCACCTCTCCCGGCGCGACCGTGGCGACGGTGTCGAGGGCGATGTCCTCGTCCGTGCTTGCCACACCCGAGACGGTGAACTCGGAGCCACCACGGAAGTCGATGCCGAGGTTCAGGCCCTGGAACACGAGCACGAGGATCGAGGCGGCCGAGAGGAGGCCCACTATCGAGAACCAGAGGCCCCTCCTCTGGACGATCGGGTAGGACCTGCGCCCGGTGTAGAGGTCGTTGCCCCAGTGAGCGAAGCTGCCGGCCATCAGTGCTTCTCCTCGTTCTGAGCCGTCTGGGTCGTCTCAGCAGACCCGGCGGCAGCCTTGCGCTCGGCGGCACGCCGCTCGGCGATCGTCATCCTGCGTCCGTCCTCGGTGGTGCGTGGCGTCGGGGTCACGGACTGCGCAGTGACCAGCTCGCGCTCCCTGCTCGGCGTGCCGTAGTCGGGCGCGTCCGCGGCCTCCGGCTTCGGGGTGGAGAACCGGCCGGCACCCCGGTACCGCGGGCCCTTGTCCAGGTCGAGGCGGTCGGCCGAGAGGCCCGACGCCTTGTGGCCGTCGCGGAAGAACGGGATCTTCGCAATGAGCTCCATGACGGGGTGCGTGAACCAGAAGACCACCATGATGTCGATGATCGTGGTCAGGCCCAGGGTGAACGCGAAGCCGCGCACGCCGCCGACCGTCATGAAGTACAGGATCACTGCCGAGAGCAGGTTCACGGACTTCGCGGCGAGCACCGTACGGCGCGCACGCACCCAGCCGCGCTGGACCGCCAGCCGCAGTGTTCTGCCGTCACGCAGCTCGTCTCGGATACGTTCGAAGTAGACGATGAACGAGTCCGCCGTGAAGCCGATGGCCACGATCAGACCCGCGATACCCGGCAGGGAGAGGCGGTAGCCCATGGTCCAGCTCAGGAGCGCGATCACGACGTAGGTCATCGCGCCCGCCACGACCAGCGACGCGACCGTCAGCAGGCCGAGCGTGCGGTACTGGAACATCGAGTACACGACGACGAGCGCCAGGCCGATGAGGCCGGCGAACAGACCGCGCTGCAGCTGCTCGGAACCCAGCGTCGCCGAGATCTGGTTCTGGCCGTCCACCTCGAAGGTCAGCGGCAGTGAACCGAAGCTGAGCTGGTTGGCCAGCGTGGCCGCGGAGTCTCGGGTGAACGAGCCGGAGATGGTCGCCTGCCCGTTCGTGATCGGCTCGTTGCTGCTCGGCGCGGAGACGATCAGGCCGTCCAGCACGATGGCGAACTGGTTGCGCGGCGGCTCCAGCGACGTCAGCCGCTCGGTGGTCTCGCGGAACTTGGTCGTACCCTCCGAGTTGAAGTCGAGGGTGACGCCCCACTCGTTCGTGACCGTGCCGTTCGAACCCGGAATCAGACCGGAGGTGGCGGAGGTCAGGTCGGTGCCGTCGACCTCGACCGGGCCCAGGATGTACTTGGCCGCGCCGGTCTGGTCGCACGTGACGAGCACCCGGTCCGGGTGGTCGCCGCCGCCGCCCTCCAGGTTCTTCGGGTTGGTGCAGTCGAGCTGGTCGTAGAGGGCCTGGACCGACGGCGTGATCTGCGCCAGGTCGCTCCCGTCCGTCGGGTTGACGTCCTTGGCCTCCTCGACGGCCTTCTTCTCGAGCTCGGCGGGGTCCTCGGCGCCAGCGTTCTCGCCGCCGTCGGCCGCGGCGTCGTCGCCGGAGCCACCCTTGGCGGACGCGCTGGGCGACGCGGACGGCTGCACCGTCGGCTGCGGGGCGCCGTAGGTCAGGACCGGGCGGAACTTCATCTGCGCGGCCTGGGAGATCAGCGCGACGGTCTCGTCGTCGACCTCGCCGGGGATCTCGACCACGATCTGCCTTGCACCCTGGCTCGAGATCTCGGCCTCGGTGACGCCGTTTGCGTCCACACGCTGCCGAATGACGCCGATGGCCTCCTCCATCGCCTCCGGGGTGATCTCGGAGCCGTCGGAGGTGACGGCTTCCAGGATCACCTGGGTGCCGCCCTGCAGGTCGAGCGCCAGGCCGGGGGCCAGGCTCGCGCCGTCAGGATTGTCGCTCGACTTTTCGTCGAACTGCCAACCGGCCAAGAGGGCGCCGAAGGGCAGCAGGATCGTCAGGATCGTCAGGAGCACGATCGTGCGAACCGGCCGCGAGCGCCGGGTGTCAGTCGCCAACGTCTGTCTCTTCTCGTGTGCGCGCCGGGGTACGACCGGCGCGGGTTCGGCGCCGTCCGGGACTACCGGACGGCGCGGCCGTCACTTGCCGTCTGCGTCGGCGTCCCGTCGCTGCTGCTCCCGGTACTCGCGCTGGGCGGTGTCCAGGTCAGACAGGTCGTCAGGAACGTCCTTCGCGTCGGGGCTGATCGTACTTGCCGTTTCGCTCTCCGCTGTGACGTCGGACTCATCGGCCGCGTCGTCGGTGTCCGCGTCGTCGGCGACGGGCTCCTCGATGTTCTTGGAGATGGCGGCGCGGAGCCAGGTGGTGGGGCTGCCCGGGAACGACTCGATGGTGACCTGGTCGTTCGCGTCGTCGACGTCGACGACGGTGCCGATCATGCCGGACGCGGTCATGACCTTGGTCCCGACCGTGAGGTTGTTTCGGAACTCCGCCGCCGCGCGCTGCTGCTTGCGGGTGCGTGAGGACATGAAGAACATCGCCACGAGGAGGATCGCGACGAGAATGAGCATTTCCACGGTGAGGTCCCTGTTCGATTGCTGTGTCGGATGTGCTGCGCTCGCCTGGGCGGCGCAAGTGCGACGAGGATCCACCCCAGTGTAGTGCCGGGCTGGATCCTCGGGTTTCCCCGCTCGGGGCAACACAGGATCAACGTCAGGGGTCGAGCAAAGTTCCCTGGTTCGTGGTCCCGGTGCCGTACCCGGGCGTCGGCGCGGGCGGCGTCAGCCCGAGGTGTTCCCAGGCGGCGAGGGTCGCGACACGACCGCGCGGCGTGCGTCCTACCAGGCCTTCGCGGACGAGGTAGGGCTCGGCGACCGTCTCCACGGTCTCGGCCTCCTCACCCACGGTCATGGCCAGGGTGGACAGGCCTACGGGCCCGCCGCCGAACCGGGTGCACAGCGCGGTGAGCACAGCGCGGTCGAGGCGGTCCAGGCCGATGGGGTCGACCTCGTAGACCTCCAGGGCGGACTTGGCGGCGTGCAGGTCGAGCCGTCCGTCGCCGCGCACCTGGGCCCAGTCGCGCACGCGGCGCAGGAGCCGGTTGGCGATGCGGGGTGTGCCGCGGGAGCGGCCGGCGATCTCCTGGGCCGCCGTGTGCTCGAGGTGCACGCCGAGCAGGCCGGCGGAGCGCAGGATCACGCGCTCCAGCTCCTCGGGCGAGTAGTAGTCCATGTGCCCGGTGAACCCGAAGCGGTCGCGCAGCGGCGCGGGCAGCAGGCCGGAGCGCGTGGTGGCGCCGACGACGGTGAACCGCGGCAGCGCGAGCGGGATCGCGGACGCGCCGGCGCCCTTGCCGACCACGACGTCGACCCGGAAGTCCTCCATCGCGACGTACAGCAGCTCCTCTGCCGGGCGGGCCAGCCGGTGGATCTCGTCGATGAACAGCACGTCCCCCTCCTCGAGGGAGGACAGGACGGCGGCGAGGTCGCCCGCGTGCTGGATGGCGGGGCCGCTGGTGAGCCGCATGTGCGACTCCAGCTCGCCCGAGATGATCATGGCCAGGGTCGTCTTGCCGAGGCCGGGCGGGCCGGACAGGAGCACGTGGTCGGGCGGGTTGCCGCGCGCGATCGCGGCCTGCAGCACCAGCGAGAGCTGGTCGCGCACGACCCGCTGGCCCACGAAGTCGTCGAGCCGCTTGGGGCGCAGCGCGGCCTCGGCGGCACGCTCGATCTCGTCGGCGCTCGGGGCGACGATCCGGCTGCCGGTGCTCTCCGTCCCGGTGGTCGAGCCGTGCCCGGTGGTCGAGCCTGTCGAGACCTCAGCCACGGTGTCCTCCCAGCACGCGCAGCGCGGAGCGCAGCGTCGAGGCGACGTCGTCCGCAGCCACGGCGTCGACTCCCGCCTCGGCGAGCACCTTCGCGACGGCGTCCTCGGCCTGCTTGGCGGGCCAGCCCAGGCCGGCGAGGGCCTCGACGACGCGCTCGGAGTGGTCGGCGTCGGTCTCGACCGGTTCGACCAGCGAACCGTTGGCCGAACCGGTCGCTGCCCCCGACGGCGGCCCGAGCCGGTCGGCCAGCTCCAGCACGAGGCGCTGGGCGCCCTTCCTGCCGATACCCGGCACGCGCGTCAGCGCGGCGAGGTCCTCGCCTGCAACGGCGCGCCGCAGCGCGTCCGGGGTGTGCACGGCGAGCATCGCCAGCGCAAGGCGCGGCCCGACGCCGGACACGGTCTGCACGATCTCGAACACGTCGCGCTCGTCGGGGTCGCCGAACCCGTACAGCGTCATCGAGTCCTCGCGGACCACCATGCTCGTGGCGACGCCGGCGCTCTCGCCCACGCGCAGCCCGGCGAGCGTGGTCGGCGTGGCGTGCACCAGGTAGCCGACGCCGCCGACGTCGACCACCGCGCGGTCCAGGCCCACGTGGGCCACGGTCCCCGTCAGCGAGGCGATCACGGGCTCTCCCCCTCCATCGGTGGTCGAGCCTGTCGAGACCCGATCGAACGTTAGTGCGATGAGCCTAACAAGCGCCCTGAACCCCTCAGGGCGTGCCACGCCGTCCTTCGCGCATCGCCCACGGGGTGATACGGCCGCGTCAGCGTCGCGGACGCTGCCTGGCGGCCTGCTCCGCGGCAGCCCAGGCCCGCTGGGCGGGGGTGAGCTCGTGCCGCTCGCCGCCCTGCAGGGCACCGGCCGGCCGCCACAGGTGGCAGAGCGCGAGCGCCAGCGCGTCGGCGGCGTCGGCGGGCCGGGGCGGCTCGTCGAGGTCCAGGATGCGGGTGATCATGGTCGTCACCTGCGCCTTGTCGGCGCGGCCCGAGCCGGTCACCGCCGCCTTTACCTCGGACGGCGTGTGCAGCGCGACGGGCACGCCCCGGCGGGCCGCGGCCACCATGGCCAGGCCCGCCGCCTGGGCGGTCCCCATCACCGTGCCGACGTTGTGCTGCGCGAAGACGCGCTCCACCGCCACGACGTCGGGTACGTGCTCATCCAGCCACATGTCGAGGCCTTCGGCGATCTTCAGCAGGCGCACGTCCGTGGACAGGTCGGCGTCCGAGCGGATCACCCCGACGGCAACCATCCGGGCCCGCCGCCCGGGCAGGGAGTCGACGACACCGATGCCGCACCGGGTCAGGCCGGGATCGACTCCTAGGACGCGCATGGCGTCAGGCTCTCACGGCGCCGAGCTCGGTCCCGACAGGCGCACCAGCAAACGCGGCCTCGACCAGCCGACGTAGGCGACCAGCGAACGCGGCCGGAGGGTTACTCCTCCTCGTCGAGCGCCGCCATGACCTCGTCGCTCGCGTCGAAGTTCGCGTAGACGTTCTGCACGTCGTCGCTGTCCTCGAGCGAGTCGATGAGCCGCATGATCTTGCGGGCGCCCTCGACGTCGACCTCGACCTGCATCGACGGGTGGAAGATCACGTCAGCGGAGTCGTACTCGATGCCGGCCGCCTGGATCGCGGTACGCACCGGCACCAGGTCGGTCGCCTCGGTCAGGACCTCGATGACGTCGCCCTGGTCGGTGACGTCCTCCGCGCCGGCGTCGAGCGCGGCCATCATCACCTCGTCCTCGCCCACGCCGTCGGCCTTCGGCACCACGATCAGGCCCTTGCGGGAGAACAGGTACGACACGGAGCCCGGGTCGGCGAGGTTGCCGCCGTTGCGGGAGAACGCGAGGCGCACCTCGGAGGCCGCCCGGTTCTTGTTGTCCGTCAGGCACTCGACCAGGACGGCGATGCCGTTCGTGCCGTAACCCTCGTACATGATCGTCTGGTAGTCGACGGCGTCGGCGCCCTCGCCCGAACCGCGCTTCAGCGCGCGGTCGATGTTGTCGTTCGGGACCGACGACTTCTTCGCCTTCTGGACCGCGTCGAACAGCGTCGGGTTACCGGCGAGATCGCCGCCGCCCGTCCGCGCCGCGACCTCGATGTTCTTGATCAGCTTCGCGAAGAGCTTGCCGCGCTTGGCGTCGATCGCGGCCTTCTTGTGCTTGGTCGTGGCCCACTTGGAGTGACCTGACATGCCTCTACCTGACTCCTTGCTATCTCGATGGCGCTCGGACGGCGGGGCGGGGAACCGCTCAGCCGCCCGCAACCATGCTGACGAACAGCCCGTGCACGCGCGCGTCCCCCGTGATCTCAGGGTGGAATGCGGTGGCGAGCAGCGGCCCCTGCCGTGCTGCAACGATCCTACCGGCGGCCGCCACCGAACGGCCCTGCGTATCCACAGCAGGGATCCGGGCGAGCACCTCGACGTCGGGCCCGGCCTCCTCGACCCAGGGAGCGCGGATGAACGCCGTGCGCACCGGGCCGCCGCTGCCCACGTCGGAGATGCCTGCGAAGTCGAGGTCGGTCTCGAACGAGTCGACCTGCCGCCCGAACGCGTTGCGCCGCACGACCATGTCCATGCCGCCGACGGTCTGCTGGTCGGCCGTGCCGTCCAGGATCCGGTCGGCGAGCAGGATCATCCCGGCGCACGAGCCGTACACCGGCAGCCCTTCCTTGATCCGGGCCTGGAGCAGCTCGTGCAGCTCGAAGATCCGCAGCAGCTTGTCGATGGTCGTCGACTCGCCGCCGGGGAGCACGAGCCCGTCGACGTCGGCCAGCTCGGCCGGGCGCCGCACGGTCACTGCGCGCGCACCCACGGACTCGAGGACGGCCAGGTGTTCACGGACGTCGCCCTGCAGGGCGAGGACTCCGACGGTCGGGGTTGTCACAACCGTCGATCTTACGTCGCCGCGGACCGGGGCAGGCACGCCGTCAGTCGTCGAACTGCTCGCCGAGGTGGCGGACCTCACCGTCCCAGCCGGCCACGAGATGGTCGATGACGTCCGGCAGCTCCGGCGGGAACACCTCCAGCGGCTGCTCCCGCAGCTGCGCCGCCGTCAGCCAGGCCATCTCGTCAAGGAGCTCACGCTCCGCGGCGGTCCAGCCGGCCGTCGTCACCTCGACCGCTACTGGTGTCCGCACCACGAAGAAGACCTCGTACTGGCGGCACGTCTCCGCGAAGAACTCGAAGATCCCCGTGCGGGTGAGCACGGGCCCCACGAGGTCACCGGGCGCCAGGTCGATCCCCACCTCTTCGCGGGCCTCACGCAGCGCGGCCTGAACCGGTGTCTCCCCCGCGTCGATCCCGCCGCCGACCGTGAACCACCAGGACCGTTCCGGCTGGTTCACGTCGTGCCCACGGATCATAAGGACGCGGCCGTCGTCGTCCATCAGGATGACGCGGGCCGCTGAGCGCTCGCGGATACCGTCCGGCCCCGGCACCCATTCGTCCCCGAGGGACGAGGTGCTGGCCGGCGGGGTACCGAGGCCGGACGGCTGCGACGAGACGTCTGTCACCAGCCACGCTCCGCCCGGCGGACGGGAGCCGGCCTCTCCTCGACGTTGTTCAGAGCTGTCGCTGCGCCAGGTCATGCCGCTGACGATACGTTCGCACCGGGCAAAGTCCTACACCGGGCGGCCGTGCCCGCGCAGCACGCGACCGTCTGGCCGAACCACTACCCCCCACACGACAGAACTCGGCGTGGGCAGTTCAGTTCACTGGCGAGGCTTTAGTCGTTTGGTGGGGACGGCGGTGAGTGGATCTTCCGGCCACGGATGGCGGGGGTAGCGGGCTCGCATGTCGGCCCGGACCTGCGGATAGCCCTGCTTCCAGAACGAGGCGAGATCGCTCGTGATCGCGACCGGACGCTGTGCGGGCGACAACAGGTGCAGCACGACGGGGACGCGCCCGTCCGCGACGGCCGGCGTGGCGGTCCAGCCGAATACCTCCTGCAGCTTCACTGCGAGGACCGGCGGCTCGACACCGTCGTACGCGAGCCGGACCTCGGAGCCCGATGGGACCTGGAGCCGTTCCGGTGCGAGCTCGCCGAACCGGGCTGCCGCAGGCCAGGGCAGCAGCCGCCGCAGCGCCGACGCCACGTCGATGCGGGCAAGGTCGCGCGAGCCGCGCACCGAGGCGAGCTCGGTACCCAGCCACCCGTCGAGATCGGCCAGCAGCGCCTCGTCGTCGACCGCAGGCCACGGGGCGCCCAGGTGGGCGTGGCAGAAGGCGCGCCGCTCCCGCAGGGCGAGTGCGGCCTCTGACCAGCGCAGTACGGACAGACCGCTGCGCCGGATACCGTCGCGCACGGCCGCCTGGACGAGCACGGGGTCGGGATTGGTCAGCGGGACGTCGCCGAGCACGATCGCGCCGAGCGTCTCCACGCGCCGCGTCACGATCCGGCCGTCGTCCCAGCGGATCTGGTCGGTGGTCGAGACGAGGTCGCCTGCGATGTCTCGCGCGGTCTGCTCGTCGATCGGCGCGGCGGAACGGATCCTGGCGTCGGCGCGACCCGGTGCCCGGTCAGCGACCGCGACGGCCAGCCAGGTCGTGGTCCGCAAGGGCGATTGCGGATCCAGGGCGGCACCCGTGCCACCGGACATCTGGTAGGTCGCCGAGTCGGTCCCCCGGGCCCGCGCGATCCGGTCCGGATACGCCAGCCCCACCACGATTCCCGCTGCGAGATCGTCCGGGACGCCCCGCGTCCCCCGGCCAGCCTGCCCACCCGACGGGTCGCCGGACGTCGTGCCTCGGCCGAGGCGCTTCGTCTCTTCGCGCCAGCGGGCCGTGGCTCCGCGGTCCGCGCCGCTGCGAAGGGCTCGCCAGCGGGCCGGCAGGTCATCGCCGGAGCCGCGGCCGGAGTCGTCCGACAGCATCGCGACGACCTCGCGCGCCCGGTCGGCGCCGACCCGCGGCGCCCCGTCCAGCAACGCACGAGCAAGGCGAGGATGCGCCCCGACCGCCCTCATCCGCCGGCCCCGCTCGGTGATCCGGCCGTCGTCGTCCAAGGCGTCGATGCGGCGCAGCAGCTCGGTGGCCGCGGTCATCGCCGGCGCCGGCGGCGCGTCGAGCAAGGTCAGACCGTCACCAGCGGGCGCGCCCCACGCCGCGAGGTCGAGGGCGAAAGCTGCCAGGTCGGCGATCGCGATCTCCGGCGCCGGATGATCGTCGAGACGGCCGTGGTCGGTGGCGGACCAGCACCGGTAGACCCGGCCAGGCGCCTCCCGCCCGGCGCGACCCGCTCGCTGGTCGGCCGACGACCTCGACACCCGGCAGGTGACCAACGCACCGAGCCCACGGGACTGATCGGTCCGCGGCTCCCGGGCAAGACCCGCGTCGACCACGACCCTGACCCCGGGCACGGTCAGCGAACTCTCCGCGACCGACGTGGTGACCACGATCCGGCGAGTGGCGGCCGGCGCCAGCGCGCGGTCCTGTTCAGCCCTCGACTGGCGACCGAACAACGGCAGGACGTTCTCACCGGCCAACCGGCGGGTCACACCGTTGATCTCCCCCTCCCCCGGGACGAACACGAGGATGTCGCCGTCGTTCTCCGTCAGGGCACGCCGGACGACGGCCGCGACGTGGTCCAGCAGACGCGGGTCGACCCGCCCACCGGGCAGCAGCGGCACGGCGACCGGGGGTGGGGCCCACTCGACCGCCACGTCGAACAGCGCGGCATTTGCGGTGATCACGGGCGCCGGAACGTCCGTGCCCAGTGCGCGGCTCAGCTTGACCGTGTCCGCCGTGGCCGAGGTCGCGACGATCGCCAGGTCCTCCCGGAGATTCGCCCGGATGTCGACGCAGAGCGCGAGCAGCAGATCGGCATCGAGGTGCCGCTCGTGGCACTCGTCGATCACGATCGCGGCGACACCCGGCAGCTCCGGGTCCTGCTGCAGACGCCGGACTAGGAGCCCCGTCGTCACCACCTCGACTCGGAGTCCCTTGCCGCCGCTGCGTTCACCGCGCATCGCGTAGCCGATCCGCTGCCCGAGCGGTTCGCCGACCAGCATCGCCAGGCGAGCAGCAGCCGCACGGGTTGCCATTCTTCGCGGCTCGGCGACGATGATCGTGCCCCCGAGCGCGTCGGCCAGCGCAAGCGGGAGCAGCGAGGTCTTCCCCGATCCAGGCGGCGCGACCAGCACCGCTGTACCGTGCGACCGCACCGCGTCGACCGCGGCAGGCAGCACCGCCCGGACGGGCAGGTCCGCCCCGGGCACCGACGGTTCAGGCAGCAGCACGCCCTGACGGTAACCGACCGCTCACCCCCTGCGAGAATGCGTTCTCGTGAACCATCTGCTGGACCTCGGGTCCCGGAAGTTCTGGCGACTGGTCGGCAAGCCCGTCGACCTCGCCACGCACCACTCCTGGTTGCGCGCCCCGATGAGTCATTCGTCCACGGTCGGGGACGGCTGGCTCGCCGCCGAGGCCGCGCACCACGGCGGCACGGTCGACGACGCCCCCGCGACCACGGATCCGTCAGCAGGCCCGGCGCCCGGCCTGCTTCCGGCGATGACGGTCCTCGACGGTCCCGGGTTCGACGCCGCCCGGCTGGATCCGCAGATCCGCGACTTCTACGAGCACACCGCCGCCTGGCACATGGAGGTGTGGACCGGATGGTCGCCGCTGTTCTGGCCGGCGGGTGAGCTGATCGCGCGATTGTTCGCCCGCCGGGTCGAGCAGCTTTCTCTCCCGATGCGCCCGCTCGACGTCGCGCACGGCATGGACAGCCGCGTCCGCGTGATCCGCGACCGGGACGGCGAGCAGGTGGGCGCCGCGTGGCTGCGGACGCTCAAGCCGTCGGGCCGCTACGTGTTCAGCGGCTGCTACTCGGCGCGTCGGATTCCCGGCGCAGCGCGGCCGAGCGTCCACGTCGCGTTCCCGCTCGAGTCCGGCAACGTCCAGGTCTTCCTGCGGCCCGCCGTCACCGACGAGGGCGGGCTCGTCCTGGAGTCGCCCCCGGGACGGTTCGGGCAGGACGGCGCGTACGTCGTCGTCCACGACGGCGGACGGGACTTCGCAGCGCGCGTCCCGCTCCACGAGACCTTCCGCCTGTACCGCGACCCGTACGGGGTGCTCCGCACCGACCACGAGCTGCGGATGTGGCGCACCTGGATGATGCGCCTGCACTACAAGATGGAGCACGCCAGATGAACCACACCTTCCACCCACCGAGATGCCGGCCGCCGTGGTGCGCGACCACCCCGGCACCACGCTCGCCCTGGCCGCCTTCCGACCGCTCTCGGAGCACGGCGCCTGGGGGGCGGACCGGGATCGTTCCGCTGAGCTGATCGGGCTTCAGGACCAACGAGACGGCGGAGGAACCGCCTCCTCCATCGCCCACCCGCCAGGTCGACCCTTACAAGTCCACGACGCGTCGAAGGCCGGCGTCGACGGCGTCCATCAGGTTGTCAGGAAGCGCAAATCCGGTGGCGTCGATGTCGGCGCGATCCACGGTCATCGGCTGGGACACGTTGACGACCGAGTCCTTCGGCAGCCCGGACGCCAGAGCCGGGAGGAACACGTTGCCAGGGTGCCGCGCATGGGCCGTGTTGGATGTGATCGGCAGGACGACGACAGTCGCGATGCGGGACTTGTTGTACTGGTCGGACTGCACGACGACGGCTGGGCGCCGCTTGGCCGGAACGCTTCCCCGGGGTTCTCCGAAGTCGACCCAGCACACCTCCGCGCGCCGGATCACCACTCGTCCGAGGCCTCGACCAGGCGGGCGTTCGCAGTGCGACGGAAGTCGGCGGTGTCGTCGCCGGGCTGGCCGATGGCCTCGATAGCGTCGTCGATCTGGGCGGTCAGGTCCGCACCGGTCAGCTCGTCGGCGTAGTGCTCGGCAGCACGCCTGTAGAACTCCGACCGCGTCATGCCGTGCTTCTGGGCGATGTGGTCGAAGCGTTCGGCCGTGTGGTCCGGGAGGCTGATCGCTGTCTTCATGAAGCAACGGTATAACTTTTTCTACCGCCCCGCCAGAGAGGCAAGCCACAATGAACCACGCGCCGTTCGGAAGTCGCTCTGAAGATCGGTAGCGACCTTCAGTGAGTCCTGGAACGAGGCAACGACCATGGGATCGGGATCGAAGGGCGGAGAACCACCCAGGTGGGTGATGGCCGCCGATACGAACCCCGTGGTTCCGAGGTCATCACGGCCATCGGGACGCGCAACGAACGACTGCATCCCCGCGACGGCGTCCGACCCAGTGATCAGCGCGCTGACGACCGCCAAGGGGCCTGCAGCATGGGAGGGCCCGTCGATCCACGCCGCGGCGACTGCCTCGCGAACTCTGTCGACGGGTACCGCCAGAGCGAACCACGCGCCCATGGTCTGTTCACGCCACCCGCCGCTCAGGAGCAGCCATTCCACCTGCTCGGAAGTCAGTCCCCTACCCGCTCTGATCAGCCTTCGCCGGAACCGAGGTGCAGCGCCCGGATCAACTTCGGTCGGCGCCTCCACCAGGTACATCTTCAGGTAGAACGGCCGAACCAGCCGCCTGATCAGCCGGACCTCTTCACGCGAGTAGAGCATCGAGGTGCGCCCCCACTCCTGGCCCCGGTCAGCGCCACTCATACTCCGACGACGGCGCGGTCTTGGTGGACAACAGAGTTCTCGGCGAGTCGAACCGCCCCGCGAACAATGCGGAGACCGAACCACACCGACGCGATCACCGCCCACGCGGGGAGTCCGACAACCGCGATTCTGGCCGACCAGGCCAGGGCTTCGATGATGGTCATCGCCGGTTCGCGAACCCCGACCGCGACGTAGGCGAGCACCGTGTACACGATGCCCACGACCGTCGCCACGACGAGCATGAGCGGCAGAGCGAACGGTCCACCCGTGGACGTGTCGGTGAGGATCGCGACCACGACCAGGACCATGTAGAGCGGAATCGCCAGCAGCGGATAGATCAGCACTGCGGCGGCTCCACCGCCCCCGAAGGACACGAGCGAGAACGCCCACGACACGAGCCTTCTGATCACGTGATCCTCCAGCCGAAACCGTGCCCTGTCGACGCACCGGCATGGCTCCGGCCAGCCGAGTCTTGCCGAACCCCCGTCCATTGACAACAGACAGGGCGGCGGTTTCCTGGGGAGAAGGTCAGTAGGCTCTCGGCGTGAGTCGTCGACGACAGCCCTCGAACCAGAGTGAAGCGTTCTACTCGCACGCGAGGCTGTACGACCTGATGTTCCCGGGCGGCGGGCCCTCGGTCGACTTCTACCGGGCCGACGCGAAACGGCAAGGCGGGCGCGTGCTGGAACTCGCGTGCGGCACCGGGCGCAAGCTGATCCCCATCGCGTCCGACGGGCAGCAGTGCGTCGGCCTGGACCTCTCGGCAGACATGCTGGCCGAGGCCCGCCGCAAGGCGAACGAGCGCGGTGTCGGGGTGGAGTGGATCCAGGGCGACATGCGGGACTTCGATCTGGGCCGCACATTCAACTACGTGTTCATCGCAGCCAACTCTCTGCTGCATCTGCACGAAGCCGAGGATCTGGTGAGCTGCTTCCGGTCGATTCGAAGACACCTGGCACCTGGAGCAAGGTTCGTCCTCGATGTATTCAACCCGAGCGTGCGGCTACTTGCCGAAGCCGATGGGGTGCGACGCAACCGGAAGTCGCTGTCGTTCAGGGACCCGGACCGTGGCGACGTCAGCGTCGATGTCGCCGATACCTACGACGCGTCCGCGCAGGTAACACGCGGGACGTGGCACCTCTCGACCAGCTCCGAGCCAGACTTCGTCGTCGCACCGCTCGAGATCAGGAGCATCTTCCCGCAGGAGCTGCCACTGCTCCTCTCGCTCGGCGGCCTCCAGCTCGTCGAACGCTTCGGCGACTGGTCCGGTCGCCCATTTGCCATGGATGCTCCCCTTCAACTCTGCATCTGCGAGTCCGCTTGATCTTCAGCGATTTCTACAGACCGTCCAGTCGCCGGGTCACCGTGTCGAGCGTCGGCCACGGAGGACCCTCGCGCAGCAAGCGCAGGAGCTCCTCCCCGAACCGCCTCCCGTTCGGAAACTGGTCATCGAGGTCCCAACGCCACGCGGCGACCATCGCGATGACGAGCTGCCGGCACTCGTCCAGCAGCCCTTGGTCAAGGCCCGGGTAGTGCTCGCAGACCGCCTCGGGAACATGGGCGAGATCGAACTCGACGGGCCCGCGGCAGCACGTCTCGAGGTCGATGAGCAATGAGCCGTTCGTCGTGCTGAGCACA
Source organism: Promicromonospora soli (assembly GCF_014653785.1). Taxonomy (GTDB): domain Bacteria; phylum Actinomycetota; class Actinomycetes; order Actinomycetales; family Cellulomonadaceae; genus Promicromonospora; species Promicromonospora soli. Next base: position 238,095 of record NZ_BNAS01000001.1, read on the forward strand.
TTGCCCGGATGCGGCTCGCCGTGGAGCAGCTGTTCCACGGCGCCGCGGTCGTCGATCGCTCGTCGCAGGCTCGCCAGCCTGCCGCCGAGGAATACGCGGTCCGCGTCGGCCAGCGCCGGCGAGCGGTCCGGGTCGGCGACGATTTCTTCCGCCTCCGTGATCCGGTCGGTGAACCTCGGGCTCGGCACGTCGACCTTGCGCATGCCGTCGTGCAACTGCTCCAGCGCCTTGGCGTAGTCGGCTGGTGAGGTGTGGGGTGTCACGGGCTCGTAGTAGGTCCACAGCGTCACTGCGAAGCCATCCCGCGTGTACACACGCGGGTCCGCCCTCGGCTCCAACCGGCCCGCCGGGCTTCCGACGTCGGCGAGCCGCTGAGCGAGCTCGACCTCGAACTGTGCGACCTCTTGCCCCAGAGGGGCGACCCGAGCAAGGACGTCGCATGGCATCAGCCGCAGTGCCAGCTTGTTCGAGTTATGGAGAACGATGGCGTCCTTGGCAGGCAGGTCCAGCGATGCGGCGACCGAGGTCGCAGCCGCGATCGCACGGGTCACGTCGGTCATCTCCACCGACGAATCTTGGCACGGACGAGCGGGAGAGCGACCAGATCTTTGGGGACCGGTCCCGAGTTAGTCGGGGTTGCCGCCGTGTCGGCTTCGCTCGGAGAGGCGCTGGACCTGCTCGGCGGAGATGTCGCTGGTCCACTCCCAGCCGGGCTTCGCCGTCTCGCCGACCCGGAGGTCGCTGGGGACGTGGCCCTCGCGCAAGGCGAGCACGTACGCGCGATCCAGCTCGATCCGTGCGCGCAGCTCGTCGGCGCTGCCGACCGACCCGTGCCCGGGGACGACGACATCGACCTTGCCGGTCAGGTCCTCGAGCCGCTGCAGTCCGACGAGGTACTCCTCGATCGGGTCGTTGGTGTCGTTCAGGACGTCGAGATTGGGAACCAGGACGTCGGAGAGCATGTCGCCGGCGACGAGCACCCGGCGTTCCTCGATGAACAGCGCCGCATGCCCCGGAGCATGCGCAGGAAGCTCGACGACCTGGACCCGGGGTCCCTCCCAGGGGATCTCCGTGGTTCCGGCCGGCAGCGCGGTGATGAGGCCGAACAGGTCCAGCGGCGTCTCCTCGGCGATCTCCGGCGGCAGCGCCTCGGCGGCGTGCGCCTTCCAGTCCGGGTCCGACCGGAACGCCTGCATGACCGCCGCGCAGCGTGCCGTGCCGTACCGGGGCACATCGCCGAGCTCGGGGTGCCACAGCACGTGGTCCCAGTCCGGATGGGTCGCGAAGCCCGCCACGACGCTCTGGCCGAGCTCGCGAAGATCGCGTGCCAGGCAGGTCATCTCGGACTCGGTCAACCCCGGGTCGACGAGCAGTACGCCGCTCGGGCCCTGCACCACGACCGCATTGTTCTCCAGCAGCTCGCTCTGGTGCGTCAGCACGCCGTCCGCTACCCGACTCAGCATGGGACTCCCGACATCCGGTCACGATAGCCCGCTCCGTGTGGACCGAGCAGGGTGCCGGGCCTGCGCGCCGGTTATCCTACGGCGTGCCGACGAACGCGGGGATCGACCCGGACGAGCTTGCCACCACCCTCCGGGTGCTGGGCCGGCTCAAGGACCTCGAACCCAACCATCCCGACGTCCAGACGGTCAAACGGGCGACCGGTTACATGTGGAAGCTGCTCAAGAAGTCCCGTAAGGCCGCGGTCCGCGAGGAGATCCAGGCGCACGACCGGAGCGTCATCGAGCGGACGGCGACCGGTTCGGCGGCGCGGATCGACGACGAGACCGCCGGCATCCCGCTGGTCTCGACCGCGCCGGGGGCGTTCGCCGGGGAGCTGCGCACCGCCCGCGCCTGCTACATCTGCAAGACCGACTACACGCTGGTCGACTCGTTCTACCACGGGCTGTGCCCCGCCTGTGCCGCGAAGAGCCACACGCGGCGCGACCAGCGCACTGACCTGACCGGCCGCCGCGCCCTGCTCACCGGGGGCCGGGCGAAGATCGGCATGTACATCGCGTTGCGCCTGCTGCGCGACGGCGCTCACCTCACCATCACCACCCGCTTCCCGAAAGACGCGGTGCGCCGCTTCTCGGCGATGCCCGACGCCGCCGACTGGCTGCACCGGCTCAAGATCGTCGGGATCGACCTGCGTGACCCGACCCAGGTGATCGCCCTGGCCGACGACGTCGCCGCGGCGGGACCGCTCGACATCCTGGTCAACAACGCCTGCCAGACCGTCCGCCGGTCCCCGGGGTCCTACTCGCAGCTCGTCACGGGCGAGTCGTCGCCGGTCGCCCCGCTTCCCCACGGGCTGGTAGCGCCGGAGATGGTCACGTTCGATCGCATCTCGGAGGCGCACCCTGCCGCGATCGCGGGGGCACTGACCGCCCTGTCGGTCGCCCACCACGAGGGGCAGTCGCAGGACGACGCCGTCGCGATGCACACCGCGGCGTCCCTGACAGCGCTGGCCCTTAGGGCGGGCTCGGCCTCCCTGGATGCCCACCTGGCCGGCACCGCCGTCGACGCCGGCGGGCTCCTCCCCGACCTGCAGACGACCAACTCGTGGACCCAGGTCGTGGACGAGGTGGACCCGCTGGAGCTCCTGGAGGTCCAGCTCTGCAACGCGATCGCGCCGTTCCTGCTCATCTCCCGGCTGCGGCCCGCGATGCGGGCCGCGACGTCCAAGGCGCGACGCGGGTACGTCGTCAACGTCTCTGCGATGGAGGGGCAGTTCTCCCGCCGATACAAGTCCGCGGGACACCCGCACACCAACATGGCCAAGGCCGCCCTCAACATGCTGACCCGGACCTCCGCGGCGGAGATGTTCGAGAAGGACCGGGTACTGATGACCGCGGTGGACACCGGGTGGATCACGGACGAGCGCCCGCACCAGGAGAAGCTGCGGATCGCCGCCGAGGGCTGGCATGCGCCCCTCGACCTGGTCGACGGCGCGGCCCGCGTCTACGACCCGATCGTCCGGGGCGAGGCCGGGACCGACCTGTACGGCTGCTTCCTCAAGGACTACGAGCCGTCGCCCTGGTAGAACTGGAAGATGACCCTCGGTGGTTGAGAGATCAACTACCTAGGGTGGCGGACACGTCGACGCAGACGATTCCCTTGTTGCCGTCCTGGTCGGCGATCACGGTGAGCGAGGGCGCGTTGCTGTCATCGACGACGGTCCCGCCGGCGGCGAGGGCAGCGCCGATCCGTTGCTCGGCCACCTCGGGCGCCACATAGACCTCGATGTGGAACCGCTGAGGCGGGGTCTCGTGCTCGTCGGCAGGCCCGAACCATAGGTTTGGTACCCGTCCGGTGGCGTCCCGGATCTCGTCGCTAGGGGTCCCGCGGCCCTGAGCCTCGGCACTCCCGGTCAGCAGGGCGGCCCACACCGGGGCGATGATCGCGGAGCGCGACGTGTCGAGGCCGAGCTCGATGTGGCTGACCGAGGCAGGGTCGGCACCGACCCTGTGGTCGGCGGCGATCTCGGTGATCCGTCGCGCGAGGTCGAGGTCTTGCTGGGTCACCCATTCGACGACGTGTTCGGTGCCCGCGTCGTCGCGGTAGATGGCGTCGTCACTGACCAGTTTGAGGTCGACGTATCCAATGCCCATCGACACGCGCGGGTGGTGTCCGAGCTCGTCGCCCGCCTCGCCCACCGTGGCGACAAACCGTGCACCGCTGCCGAAATCGTCGACTATGTAGCGGGCATGGAGCCCCTGGGCCAGCTTGCGCCAGTCGGTCAGGTTGGCCGCGGCGATCTGTTTCCCCGTCAGCATGTCCATAGGCAAGGAGCCTACTCGTTGGTGCAGTCGGCAGCGCTCAACCCACGAACACCTTCGCGCACGCTCCTGGCTGAGGCTCGAAACTAGGGACCAGAAGGCCCTACCCAACCAGCCCGGGCGGGGGTAGCGTAAGTATTGGCCTGCGAGACAGGCGAGGGAGCCGAGAGGCTGAGAGGCCAGAAGGTCGAAAGGCCGGCTGGCGACCCCCATAACCTGATCCGGACAATGCCGGCGAAGGGAAATCGCCTCGCAGGTCCTTTCATGCCCTGGCGGGCAAGACGGAAAGGCCCCGCGGACACGACGTCTGCGGGGCCTTCCGACGACCTAGCTCACCAACCGCGCTCAGCCAGCCGCACCGGCGCCGGCTCCTCCTCGACGTTGATGCCGACCATCGCCTCGCCGAGACCGCGCGAGACCTTGGCGATCACGTCGGCGTCGTCGAAGAAGGTCGTGGCCTGCACGATCGCCTTCGCACGCTGGGCGGGGTTGCCCGACTTGAAGATGCCCGAGCCGACGAAGACGCCCTCGGCGCCGAGCTGCATCATCATCGCCGCGTCCGCCGGGGTGGCGATGCCGCCGGCGGTGAACAGCACGACCGGCAGCTTGCCGGTGGTCGCGATCTCCTTGACCAGCTCGTACGGCGCCTGCAGCTCCTTGGCCGCGACGAACAGCTCGTCCTCGGGCAGCGACGTCAGACGGCGGATCTGCTGGCGGATCTGGCGCATGTGCGTGGTCGCGTTCGACACGTCGCCGGTACCGGCCTCGCCCTTCGAGCGGATCATCGCGGCGCCCTCGGTGATGCGGCGCAGGGCCTCGCCCAGGTTCGTCGCACCGCACACGAACGGCACGGTGAAGTTCCACTTCTCGATGTGGTTCGTGTAGTCCGCGGGGGTCAGCACCTCGGACTCGTCGATGTAGTCGACGCCGAGCGCCTGCAGCACCTGGGCCTCGACGAAGTGCCCGATGCGCGCCTTCGCCATCACGGGGATCGAGACGGCCTCGATGATGCCGTCGATCATGTCGGGGTCGCTCATGCGCGACACGCCGCCCTGCGCGCGGATGTCCGCGGGCACCCGCTCCAGCGCCATGACGGCCACCGCGCCCGCGTCCTCGGCGATCTTCGCCTGGTCGGGCGTGACGACGTCCATGATGACGCCGCCCTTGAGCATCTCGGCCATGCCGCGCTTCACGCGCGCTGTGCCGACCGTACCCACGGTGTTCTCGCCGGTCACGGATTCAGTCACGGTTACCTCGCATAGTTCTCGCCGGTGGGATCGACGGGGTCGTTCCGGGCGCGGTCGGCGCCCTGACTCGATCCTATCGCCCCGCCCTGCCCGCCCTGCCCGGCCCCGGCCCGGCAGGGCAGTCACCCGCCGCTGGGCTCCAGGCCGTGCGGCAGGGCGTCGTCCAGCTCGACCGTGCGCGGCATCGGGGCGCGGCCGGCCAGGTGGAACAGCCGGACGTACCAGAGCCGGCGTACCCGCCGAGCCTGCGCCACGGCCTCGTTGTGGAAGCGGCGGGCCAGCGTCACCCGGTACCAGGCGGCCGCGAGTCCTTCCACCACCTCGCCCGACGGCCCCGCCCGCAGGCCACGCACAGCCTCGGGAGCGCCCAGCGCCTCCCGCAGCGTCGCCGTGAGCCCAGACTCGGCCCGCTCGCGTTCAGCGCCGAGCCCGTCCATCTTCAGTGCGGCGGCGGGCGAGGTGACCGGCCCGATGTCCGATGCCGTGTACACGGCGTCGGCCACCAGCACCGCGCTCGCGGGATCCAGCGCGCCCGACGCCGCCAGCTCCATGGCCGCCGAGGCCCGCCGCACGAGCTGCGAGTCGAGCGCGATCCGGGACGCGGCGACCTTGCGGTGCACCCGGTCCAGGCGGGACGCACCCTGCCACGCGAACACGAGGCCGACCGCGAGCACTGCCAGCGCGACGAGCGCGATCTCGGACCAGGTCATGCGTCGCCTCCGACCCGGCGGGGGAACAGGCCCATGAAGCGCCCCACGACGTCGCCGCCGATCGCGTGGTCGGCCGCGAGCGTCATCTCGTAGACGGCGAGCACCTGCTCGGTCACGCCGGACCAGTCGAACCGCTGGACCCATTCGGCGGCACGGGCGCGGTAGGCGTCCCGCCGCGCGGGGTCGGCGAGCAGGTCCAGCACGGTGGCGGCGAGGTCAGCGGGGTCGCCGTTGCGGAACAGGGCGCCGGCGGCGCCGTCGTCCAGGACGCGCTGGAACGCGCCCAGGTCGCTGGCCACCACGACGGACCCGGCGCTCATGGCCTCCACGAGCACTATGCCGAAGCTCTCGCCGCCGGTCTGCGGCGCGACATACAGGTCGGCGGACGCCAGCAGCGCCGCCTTGTCGGCGTCGGACACCCCGCCCAGGAACTCGACGGAGGAGGCCCGCGCCCCCAGCAGCTCCCGGGTCTCGCCGACGACGTCCTCCCCGCGGCCGGCGACCAGGAACCGCACGCCGGGCATCCGGTCGAGGATCGCCGGGATCGCCTGGACGAGGACGTGCAGGCCCTTGCGCGGCTCGTCGAGCCGGCCGAGGAACGCGACGGTCGGAGCGGAGGGCGTCCCGGTCCACTCGTGCCGCCGCGGGCTGCTCGCGAACACCTCGGTGTAGACGCCGTTCGGGATCACTACCGCGTCGCCGCCGAGATGGTCCACCAGGGTGCGGCGCGCGTCCTCGGACACGGCGATGCGGGCGGCGATCTTCTCCAGGGACTGCCGCACCAGCGGGTAGGCGACCTGCAGCGCCCGCGAGCGCACCTGGGAGGTGTGGAACGTGGCGACCACCGGCTCCGTGGTCTGCCACAGCGCCAGCATCGACAGTGACGGCACCATCGGCTCGTGCAGGTGGACGATGTCGTAGGGGCGGCCGTCGATGCCGCCCTCCAGCCAGCGGCGTACCCGGGTGGCGGCCAGGGGGCCGAAGGTGAGCCGCGCCACCGACCCGTTGTACGGCACGGGTACTGCCCGGCCTGCGGCGGTGACGACGTCGGGCAGCTCGGTGTCGTCGCTGGACGGGGCCAGGACGGACACGTGGTGCCCGGCGGCCTGCAGCGCCTGCGCGAGGTCGCGCACGTGGAACTGGACGCCTCCGGGAGCGTCGAACGAGTAGGGGCAGACGATCCCGACGCGCAGCGTGCGGTGGCCGCGCCGCCGGATGGTGATCATCCGGTCTCCTGACCGCCGGCCGAACGCTGGCGGGCGGGGCCGAGGTCGGCGACGAACACGCGCTGCAGCATGTGCCAGTCCTGGGTGTGCTCGACGATGGTCTGCGCGACCTGGTCCACCCAGCCCTGCGTGAGGAGGCGCGCCCGCTCGTCGCGCGGCAGCCCGGCGTCGGGCACGGGCAGGGGCGGGTAGAACCGGATGACGATTCCCCACGGCGTCCCGGCCGCCCGACGGCGGGCGCCCCGGAGCCGCTCGTAGTTGATCCCCACTGCGTGCACGGGGACGCCGGCCTCCAGGCCGAGCAGCGCCGGCCCGGCCGCCACCCGGGCGCGGTGTCCGGCGAGGTCGACCTCGATGCCGGTCGAGGCGAGATCGCGGTCGCTGAGCAGCGGGATGAGCTTGCGACCCTCCTTGGCCCCCCGGACCAGGGCGCCGAGCACGTCGCCGTTGCCCAGGGCCAGGACGTCGATGCCGAGCGAGCTGCGGAACCGCACGAACTCCTCGAACAGCTCGTCGGGCTTGAGCCGTTCGGCGACGGTGAGCACGCTCGCGAGGTACTGGGAGCCGTACGCGCCGGCCAGGTCCCAGTTGCCGAGGTGGCCCAGCGCGAGCGCGGCGGCGCCGCCGCCGTCGACCACCGGCCGCACGTGCTCGTCGTAGCCCTCCACGCGCACGCGCGCCAGTAGCCGTTCCGGCGTGACGCCCTGGAGGGTGAACGCCTCCCGGAAGTAGCGCATGTAGCTGCGCATGCCGGCCCGGGACAGCCGGCGGACCGCCGCGGCGTCCAGGTCCGGCCGGACCCGCGCGTAGTTGGCCTCCATGCGGCGCACGCTCTTGGTGCGGCGCAGCCAGGTCACGTCCGCCACGACCGTGAACAGGCCCCGGAGCACCGGCTCGGGGACCTTCGTGGCGTTCCGCCACGCGAACGTGAACACCGCCGCGACGTTCATCAGGCCCCCTGGCCGGCCGGCGGGTCGTCGCGCGGAGGGACCATGCGCCGCGTGAGCTGCGCCCGCACGGTGGCGATGCGCTGGAACACGGTCACGAGGCTCGCGAGCGCCAGCAGCGTGAGCATCACCTCCAGCACCACGACCGGCAGGCCGACCTGCATGAACGTGATCGGGACGAGCGCCAGCAGGAGCCGGTCGGCGCGCTCGGCTATGCCGACCTGCGCGGTAGCACCCACACTCTCTGCCCGGGCCCGCGCGTACGGGACCACGCTGCCCAGCACCAGGCACGCGAGCGCGGCCGAGATGCCCCACAGGCCGTGGTGCTCGTCGGGGTGCAGCACGAACCAGAGCGTGATCCCGGCGAACACCGCGCCGTCCGACACGCGATCCAGCGTCGAGTCGAGGAACGCGCCCCACGGGCCCGAACGCCCGGCCATGCGCGCCATCAAGCCGTCGAGCGAGTCGAAGAGGACGAAGAAGCCGAGGAGGAGACCACCCACGAGCGTGTGCCCGGTGGGCAGCAGCGTCAGGGCCACCACGGTGACCACCACTGTGCCGGCGATGGTCACGGCGTCCGGCGAGACCCGCAGCGCGAGCAGCAGCCTGGCCAGGGGCGTGAACAGCGTGATTATGAACGAACGCAGGCCCCGCAACATCAGTTCTCCTCTCCGCCGCCGCCCCCCGCGGACGTCCATGCCTCCGCGAGCCGGCGGCGGGTGTCCCCCAAAAGCTCGGGCAGCGCCTTGGTCTGGCCCACCACGGGCAGGAAGTTGGCGTCGCCCAGCCAGCGTGGCACCACGTGCTGGTGCAGGTGTGCCGCGATGCCCGCGCCCGCCACCTCGCCCTGGTTGATACCAAGGTTGAAGCCTGCGGGCGCGTACACCGCGCGCGACACGCGCATGGCCTGCTGAGTCATCTGCGCCAGCTCGACGGTCTCGGCCGCTTCCAGGTCCGTGTAGTCCGACACGTGCCGGTACGGGAGCACCATCAGGTGCCCCGAGTTGTACGGGTACAGGTTCAGCACCACGTAGCACAGCTGCCCGCGGGCGACGACGAGGCCCAGCTCGTCGTCGCCCGCCGGGATGCGGCAGAACGGGCACGTCTCGATGGTCGAGTCGCTGGGCCTGTCCTGCCCACCGATGTAGACCATGCGGTGCGGCGTCCAGAGTCGCTGCAGGCTGTCGTGCGGCGGGCCGAACCCAGCCGGTGACTCGGAGATGGGATCGCCGCTCATCGGATGACCATCGAAGGCCCGTCAGACCTGCACGCGGTCGCGGACGGCGGCCACGATGCGCTCGATCGCGTCGGCGACCGGCACCCCGTTCTCCTGCGTGCCGTCGCGGAAGCGGAATGAGACGGCGCCCGCCTCGGCGTCCTCCCCGCCCGCTATCAGGACGAACGGGACCTTGTCCTTGGCGGCGTTGCGGATCTTCTTGCCGAACCGGTCGTCCGACAGGTCGATCTCGGCGCGGATGCCCTGGGACCGCAGCTGAGCGACGACGTCCTTGAGGTAGTCGTCGAACGCGTCGGCGACGGGTACGGCGAGCACCTGGACGGGCGCCAGCCACGCCGGGAACTGGCCGGCGTAGTGCTCGATGAGCACGCCCATGAACCGCTCGATGGAGCCGAACTTGGCCGAGTGGATCATCACGGGCTGCTGCCGCGAGCCGTCGGCGGCGGTGTACTCCAGCCCGAAGCCCTTGGGCTGGTTGAAGTCGTACTGCACGGTGCCCATCTGCCAGGTCCGGCCGATGGCGTCCTTGGCCTGCACGGAGATCTTCGGGCCGTAGAACGCCGCGCCGCCTGGGTCGGGCACGAAGTCCAGGCCGGTCTCGCGCGCGACGTCCTCGAGGATCTTCGTGGCGGTGGCCCAGTCCTCGTCGGAGCCGACGAACTTCTCCGGCTTGGAGTCGTCACGGGTGGACAGCTCCAGGTAGAAGTCGTCGAGGCCGAAGTCGCGCAGCACGCTGAGCATGAAGTCCAGCAAGTGCTTCACCTCCGCCGGCGCCTGCTCGGGGGTCACGTAGGAGTGCGAGTCGTCCTGGGTCAGGCCGCGCACGCGGGTCAGGCCCTGCACGACGCCGGACTTCTCGTACCGGTACACCGACCCGAACTCGAACAGGCGCAGCGGGAGCTCACGGTAGGAGCGGCCGCGCGAGGCGAAGATCAGGTTGTGCATCGGGCAGTTCATGGCCTTGAGCCGGTACTTGGACCCCTCGAGGTCCATCTCCGGGAACATGGTGTCCGCGTAGTAGGGCAGGTGGCCCGAGGTGTGGAACAGCCCGTCCTTGGTGATGTGCGGCGTGCCGACGTAGGAGAAGCCCTCCTCGATGTGCCGCTGGCGGACGTAGTCCTCCATGACGCGCTTGATCACACCGCCCTTGGGGTGGAACAGCGGCAGCCCGGAGCCGACCTCGTCATGGAAGCTGAACAGGTCCATCTCCGAGCCGATGCGCCGGTGGTCGCGGCGCTCGGCCTCGGCCAGGCGCTCGAGGTGCACCTTGAGCTCGTCCTTGCTGGGCCACGCCGTGCCGTAGATGCGCTGCAGCATCGGGTTCTTCTCGCTGCCGCGCCAGTACGCCGCGGCCGAGCGCATGAGCTGAACGCCGTTGCCGATCAGCCTGGTGGACGGCAGGTGCGGCCCGCGGCACAGGTCCTTCCAGACCACGGCCTCGGTCTCGCGCCCGGCGCCACGCACGTTGTCGTAGATGGTCAGCTCGCCGGCGCCGACCTCGACGTCGGCCCCCTCGCCCGCCTCCGCGGAGGAGCCCTTGAGGCCGATCAGCTCCAGCTTGTAGGGCTCGCCCCCCAGCTCGGCGCGCGCCTCGTCCTCGGTGACGACCCGACGGCGGAACGTCTGGCCCTCCTTGATGATGCGGCCCATGATCTTGTCGAGGGCCTTCAGGTCCTCGGGCGTGAACGGCGTCTCGACGTCGAAGTCGTAGTAGAAGCCGTCGGTCACGGGCGGGCCGATGCCCAGCTTCGCGTCCGGGTTGACCTGCTGCACCGCCTGCGCCAGCACGTGCGCGGCGCTGTGCCGCAGCACGGCCAGGCCGTCGGGCTCGCCGATGGTCACGGGCTCGACCTTGTGGCCTGCCGGGATCTCGCGGTCGAGGTCCCACAGCTCGCCGTCCACGCGGACGACGACCACGTCGCGGCGCTCGCCGTACAGCTCGACGCCCGTAGTCGTGGCCGTGGTCGTCGTCGCCTCGGTGGAGGCCTGCGCCAGGGTCTCGCCACCGGCGAGGTTGATGGGGCTGGGCGGCGATGCGACGTCGGACACAGGAGTGCTCCTTGGGGGGAAACGGGAAGAAACGGATCGAGGGGCCCCGTCCACTGAGACGGTGCCCCTCGATCGTACCGATTCAGTTCCGGTCCCGTGCCCGCCGGTCGCGCCGGTTGCCGACGGCGGCGAGGTCGGCGCCGGCGGCCGCCGTCTCGTAACGTCAGGCCGTGGAGTACGTGGAGTACCTGACCATCGCCGTCGTCGCGGCGATCCTCGTCATCGCCGTGACCGCGCTCGCGCCCCGGGCCGGGGTCGCCTCGCCCCTGGTCCTCGTGGTGCTCGGCGCCGGGGTGAGCCTGCTGCCGTGGGTCCCCGCCGTGGAGGTGCCCCCCGAGCTGATCCTCGGCGGCGTCCTGCCGCCCCTGCTGTACTCCGCGGCGGTCGGCCTGCCGTCGATGGACTTCCGGCGCGACTTCACGGCCATCGGCGGCCTCTCCGTGACGCTGGTGGTGATCAGCTCGGTGCTGGTCGGGCTGCTCTTCCGGCTGCTGGTCCCCGGGATCGACCTGGCCACGGCGATCGCCCTGGGCGCGATAGTCAGCCCGACCGACGCCGTGGCGACCTCCATCGTGAAGCGGCTCGGTGCCTCCCCGCGCAGCGTCACGATGCTCGAGGGCGAGTCCCTGCTCAACGACGCCTCCGCCCTGGTGCTGCTGCGGTCGGCGATCGCTGCGACGGCAGCCACGGTCAGCCTGTGGGAAGTCGTGGGCGACTTCGCGTACGCGGCGGCGGTGGCCGTCGCGATCGGCGTGCCCGTCGGCTGGGTGGGCCTGCGGGTGCGCAAGCGCCTGCGGCACGCCGCCCTCAGCACCGCCATGTCGTTCGTCGTCCCGTTCGTCGCGTACCTGCCCGCTGAGGAGCTGGGCGCGTCGGGACTGGTCGCCGTCGTCGCGGCGGGCCTCGTGACCGGCAACGGGTCGGCGCGGCACCTGCGGCCGCAGGACCGCATCGCCGAACGGTCCAACTGGCAGACCGTCGAGCTCCTGCTCGAGGGCGCGGTCTTCCTCGCGATGGGGATCCAGCTGTTCGACCTCGTCGAGGACGCGGAGCGCGGCAGCGGCTCGGTCTGGCACGCCGCCGTCGTTGCGGCGATCGCGAGCGCGGCGGTGCTCCTGGTGCGGGCGGCGTTCGTGACCCCGCTGATCGGCATCCAGGGCCGCCGGGCGCGCCGCGGCGAGGCGGTGCGGGAGACCCTCACCGGCATCCAGGACCGCCTCGACGAGCGGGCCGCCGCGGCACCGCCCACGGGCATCGAGTCCACCGAGGGCACGGGCCGGCGCTCGCCCGCGGCCCGCCTGGAACGCATCCAGGGCACGCTGCGACGCCGGAGGGCCGACATCGACTACGTCCTCGCCAAGCCGCTCGGATGGCGGGAGGGCACCCTGCTGGTGTGGGCGGGCATGCGCGGCGTCGTGACGCTCGCCGCCGCGCAGACCCTGCCCGCGGAGACGCCCGACCGGTCGTTCCTGGTCCTCGTCGCCTTCGGCGTCGCGTTCGGCACGCTCCTGGTCCAGGGCAGCACCCTGCCGTGGGTGGCGCGGCGGCTCGGGCTCGTCGGGCAGGACACGACCGGCGACCTGCCCGCGCTGCGCCGGGAGACCGAGCAGGCGGCCCGCGCCTTCCTCGCCGAGCCCCGCCGCCCCGACGGCACGCCGTACGACGCCGGGGTCGTCGCCCGGGTGCGCAAGGACACGTTCCGGGAGCACGAGTCGCAGGACGAGGACGCGGTGCTCACCAGGGAGCGCTTCATCCAGTACCGGGAGCTGCGGCTGGCGACCATCGCCGCCCAGCGCACCGAGCTGCTCGCCGCCCGCTCCGCGGGCACCTACGACTCAGCCCAGCTCGGCAACGTCCTGGACCTGCTCGACGCCGAGCAGATAGCCGTCGAGATGCGCAAGGGCAAGAAACCGATACGCAACGACGAGCCGGAGCGCTAGCCTCCGGACGTGACGGAATACATACCGCTCCACCTCGACTGGCCGGGCTGTCTCAACGTGCGTGACCTGGGCGGACTCCCGCTCACGGGCGGCGGCACAATCCGCGAGCGCGTCCTGGTCCGCTCCGACTGCCCCAGCTACCTGACCGACGACGGCGTCGTAGCCGCAACCGACTACGGCCTGTCGCGGATCATCGACCTGCGCCGCCCGGACGAGATCGATCGGTGGCCGAGCAGGCTCGGCGGCCTCCCCGCCCACCTCCACCTCCCGGTCCAGGAGCCCGACGACCCCGAGGAAGGGCCGTGGGTCCACCTGTACGCGGGGCTGCTGGACCGGCGTCCGGAGCTGTTCGCGCGCGCGGTCGCGGCGGTCGCCGACGCGCCCGAAGGGCCTGTGCTGGTGCACTGCGCCGCCGGGAAGGACCGCACGGGTCTCGTGGTGGCGCTCGCGCTCACCCTCGTCGGGGCCGACGCCGACGCGCTCGCCGACGACTACGAGATCACCAACGAGCGGCTCGCTCCCCGGTACGCCCAGCTGGCGGACGAGCCCGACTACGACCGGCCCGTCGGCCGCCTCGTCCCGCCCACCCGGGAGGTCATCCTCGGGGCGCTGGAGCACCTGCGCACGCGGCACGGTTCGGTCGAGGCGTACCTGGCCCAGGGCGGGCTCACCCCGGGGCACGTGCGGGCACTGCGGACCCGGCTGGTCGGGTGACCTGGTCGGGTGACCTGGTCGGGCGAGTTGGTCGGACGGTCGGATGTGACGGTCGGCTGTGACGGTCGGCTGTGACGCGAAGACCCCGAGAGTTCGTCATCTCACCGACGGCGCGCGCGACAGCACACGCACGACGGCCTTGATGCCGGCGGCTGCATCGTCCGTGTGCGCCCAGGCGGGATGCATCCGAGATGCTCGTTCGAGTATGAAGCGCTGCAGCGTGATGGCCTGCCACCCGATGCGACGCACCGCCGGTGTGATGTGACCGCGGATCTTGAGCTGCCCGATCGCGACACCGATCGCCGTCTGCGCCGCCGCGTCCACTATGTGGTCGACCTCGTCGGGCACCGCCTTGGCCCAGGCACGAGCGTCGTCGGAGTCCGCACTCCACAAGTCTGTCGGCACGTCGAATTCGTAAGCGACGAACGTCTCAGCAAGGAAGCGTGGTACGTCGTCGTCCCGTCCGCCGGCGACGTACCAGTCTTCGAGCGACCCGAGGATGTCGTGGCCGCTGTCGTTGCCGAAGGGCGCGAACTCGTCCGTCCCGGAGTAGAACGACTCCGGAACGATGGCTACGTACGCCGGATGACTCGCCTCTGGCGCGAGTCCTTTGACGTAGATGCCGAACCTGCGCCAGTACGTCCAGGGATACACAGCGAGAACCTACCGCCCTGCTCCAGACAATCAGGAACCCCTCCTTCTCGACCGGGCTCCTCCTGGCCACGTGCGTCACCAGCGCCAGACATGCAAAAGGCCCTCTGACCTGCGTTTCCGCTGGTCAGAGGGCCTTGCCTTGCTGGTGGGCGATACTGGGATCGAACCAGTGACCTCTTCCGTGTCAGGGAAGCGCGCTACCGCTGCGCCAATCGCCCGAGGTGGGTACGGGATTCGAACCCGTGTGTACGGCTTTGCAGGCCGCTGCCTCGCCTCTCGGCCAACCCACCGTGCTCCCCACCCAAAAGCGGGTATCGAGCGGATGACGGGACTTGAACCCGCGACCCTCACCTTGGCAAGGTGATGCTCTACCACTGAGCTACATCCGCGTTGCCACCATCCTGGACCCTTTCGGACCCCCGTGGTGACGCTCCGGAAGAGTAGTTCACAAACGGCGTGCCGGTCCAATCGAAAATGCCGTGCCACCTGCGCCATGCCCGAGGGCCCGGAGCAGAACGCGGGCGGTGCCCCGGAACTGTCCGGCGACACCGCCCGCGCAGGTCAGGCGCGGTCGGTCGTCAGTAGATCGACACGCCGTACGCGCTCAGCGCCTCGGTGACGGGCTGGAAGAACGTGGTGCCGCCGGTGGTGCAGTTGCCGCTGCCGCCGGAGGTGATGCCGAGGGCGATGGTGCCGTCGTAGAGGGCGCCGCCGGAGTCGCCCGGCTCGGCGCAGACGTTGGTCTGGATCATCCCGCGCACGCGGCCGCTGCCCTGGTAGTTGACGCTGACGTTGAGCGCGGTGACGGTCCCGGAGTGCACGCCGGTGGTGGAGCCGTCACGGGTGACACGCTCGCCCACGTAGGCGTTTCCTGCGGTGTAGCCGCCGGGGTGGGTCAGCGAGGTGTTGTCGTACCGGACCAGTGCGTAGTCGTCGCCGGGGAAGCTGGAGGCCACGGTGGGGCCGATCAGGGTGCTCTGCGCCGAGTTGGCGTACCAGGTGGGAGCCACGTCGCCGCAGTGCCCGGCGGTGATGAAGTAGTACTGGCCGCCGCTCTGGACGTTGAAGCCCAGCGAGCAGCGGTACCCCGAGCCGTAGATGGCGTCGCCCGACCCCAGCAACGGCTTGAAGACGCCGGAGGCGCGCTTGATGGTCAGGTCGTCGGCGTCGGCGCCGGCCGCCTTGCGGACCGCCTTCAGCTCGGCCGCGGAGACGGTCGAGTCGGCGGTCACCACCACCTTGCCGGTCGCGGTGTCGGTGTACCAGGCGACGCCGTCGACGTCCGCCTTGCCGACGGCGGCGTGCACCGTGGCGAGCTCGGCGGAGGTCGGCTTGTCGGGCGCGGCGGTGGCCGCAGGCCCCGCCATGGTGGATACCGCAAGCCCGAGGCCTGCTGCGAGTGCGATCAGACGGGCCCGCTTCGCGGAGCGGGGGCGGAGTGTGGTGCGAATGAACCTCATTGCATCCTCCTGGGGTGAGGGGCCCGCTGGCGGCAGACCCAGCTCGGCAAGGACGGGTCACGTCGCTCACCGTCTCGCTGGGCGCGAGTATTGCCCCTCCCCAATTCACCCCACAAGACCCCAAACCGAATGTAACCGACCGGAAACGAAATTGGCTTCCTCAGAGCCGTTTCACCCGGCACGGCCCGACACCCTCGGGCCACTGCCCGCGCAGGTCAGGCGCAGCTGGTCGTCAGTAGAGCTTGACGCCGTATGCCTTGACCACCTCGGCGACGGGTTGGTAGAACGTGATGCCGCCGGAGGGGCAGTCGCCGGCGCCACCGGACGTGATGCCGATGGCCCTGCGGCCCCTGTACAGAGGGCCGCCCGAGTCGCCCGGCTCGGCGCAGATGTCGGCCTGGATCATGCCCCGCACCACGATGCCGCCCCCGTACCTGACGGTGACGTTGACCGCGGTGATCGTGCCGGAGTGCCGACCGGTCGTGGAGCCCTCACGGGTCACTCCCCGGCCCACCCAGGCATGCCCCAGGATGTATCCGCCGGGCCGCTTCAGCCCCGTGGGGTCGTACTTGACGAGCGCGTAGTCGTTGTTCGGGTACCAGGAGCCGACGGTGGGGCCGATCCGCTTGGTCTTGGACGAGTTGGCGTACCACATGGACACCTTGTTGCCGCAGTGTCCCGCGGTGATGAAGTAGTGCTTGGCGCCGCTGCGGACGTTGAAGCCCAGGGAGCAGCGTGTGCTCCGGCCGTAGACGGGGTTGCCGGAGTACATCGCCAGCATCGGCTTGAAGACACCGTCGACCCGCTTGATGGTCAGGTCGTCCGCTCCGGCCCCGGCCTCCTTGCGGACCGCGTTCCGCTCGGCCGCGGAGACGGTGGAGTCGGCCGTCACGACCACCTCGCCGGTGGCCGCGTCCGTGTACCAGGCGAGCCCGTCGACCTCCGCCTCGCCGACGGCGGCGTGCACCTCGGCCAGCTCGGCGGCCGTCGGCTCGTCGGGCTCCGGCGAGCTTGTGCGGCCGTCGGGCTCTCGCGAGGCTGCCGGCCCGGTCATGGCCGACGTCACGAGCGCGACCAGCGCGACGAGAGTGATGAGACGGGCCGGTCTCGTGGCGACGGAGCCTGGCGTCGTGGGAATGAACCTCATGGCAACCCCTTCAGGTAGGCGAGTTCGGCCGTCCACGAGGGGCTATGTTCAGCGGCATGAGTGCAACCGACATCATCCCCGCCCACCTGATCCCGCTCCTGGAAGCGCCGAACTACGCGTTCCTCGGCACCATCCGTCCGGACGACACGGTCCAGGTCAACCCCATGTGGTTCGATTTCGACGGCGAGACGCTGCGCTTCACACACACCACGTACCGCGCCAAGTACCGCAACCTGCAGCACAACCCGTCGATGAGCCTCGCGATCCTCGACGATAAGAACGTATTCAGTTATGTCGAGGTCCGGGGCAAGCTGATCGAGGTGATCCCCGACCCGACCGGCGAGTTCTACGTGCATCTGGGCAAGCGGTACGGCAACCCCGACCAGCAGGCGCCGGCGGACAGCGCCGACCGCGTCATCCTGGTGATGAGCATCGAGCACTACACGGCGCAGTAGGCACACCTCGCGAGAACCGGGCAGAGTGCCACGTTCCACGATCAACTACGCCAAATCACCAAGATCCTTGTTGTAATGCTCCCGCCAAATTTAACCCGCACGGCTCGCTTGAGCGACGTGGGAGCGACACGATGACTTTCCGTCTCGCCGTCGGTCACCACAGGTAGCGCACCCCGACGGAAGACAAGGGAGAGACCGATGCCGAACCTCATGGTGGACTTCATCATCTCGCTCGACGGTTACGCGTCCGCGGAAGGCTGGCCCGGCTTCTGGGGCATGGAGGGGCCCGAGTACCTGGAGTGGGTCACCTCCGGACCCGAGTACGAGCACACCGCCCTCATGGGTGCGACGACGTACCGGCTGATGTCCGGGTTCGCCGCCAAGATGCCCGACGATCCTGGCATGGCCGCCATGAACGCACTGCCCAAGGTGGTGTTCTCCTCGACCCTGAAGGCACCACTCTCGTGGGCCAACACCGAGCTGGTCCGCGAGGACGCCGTCGAAGCCGTCCGGGACCTGAAGCAGAGCTCCTCGCGGCCCCTGCGCACGATCGGCAGCCTCAGCCTGTGCCGGTCACTGCTCGCAGCTGGCCTGGTGGACCGCTTCCGGGTGGGCGTGTTCCCGGTGATCACAGGCGCCACCGGGAAGGAGCGCATCTTCGACGGGTATCCCGACGTCGCCCTCGACCTGGTCGAGAGCCGCACGTTCGACGGTCGGATCCAGCTGCTCGAGTACGTGCCCCGGGTGCTGGAAGGACCGCCCGGCGCCAGTAGCTGAGCGCCGCCGCGCCGGAACACGGCGAAGGCCCGGACCGTCAGGTCCGGGCCTTACGCGCTGGTGGGCGATACTGGGATCGAACCAGTGACCTCTTCCGTGTCAGGGAAGCGCGCTACCGCTGCGCCAATCGCCCATGCTGCACTGCGAGGTGGGTACGGGATTCGAACCCGTGTATACGGCTTTGCAGGCCGCTGCCTCGCCACTCGGCCAACCCACCAACTCGGCCAACCTACGACCTTGGGGTGCTCTCTTCAGCCGAAGAATCACGAGAGCGGCGTTCCGAGCGGATGACGGGACTTGAACCCGCGACCCTCACCTTGGCAAGGTGATGCTCTACCACTGAGCTACATCCGCGAAGCCGGGCATCCTGGGGTTTCCCCCGGCGTTCCGGCGCGTTCTGAACATTAATCGAACGGGGGGCGAACCGTCCAATCGCGCACGCCGCCCGTACCGTTGTCCCGTGTCCCCCAGTCCGGCTCATCCGCCCGCAAACCGCACTATCCCACCGGTTCCGTCCCGCCCCGGAGTCCCCACATCTCTTTCCGACGTGACAGGCGACACCGGCTGGGCGAGCTTCGCGGGACGCATCGCCACGGACGCGGTCGAGTGCGTCGATGTCCTGGCCGAGCCCGAACGGCTCACGACGGGCACGTGGTTCGTCGTCGCCGACTTCGAAGCCGCGGCGGGGAACCGCTCCGGGACCGGCTCGCAGGGCCGCGCACGCGCCTGGCGGTTCGCCCAGGTGCACGACGCCGAGGCCCCGCCCGCCACCACCTGGAACGGACCGGCACCCGACGCATGGACCTCCTCCATGGACCAGACCACCTACGAGGCAGCCGTCGACCGGGTGCGCGCCTATGTCCGCGAGGGCGACGTCTACCAGGCCAACATCTGCCGGGTGCTGTCGGCGCCGCACGCCGGCCCGGCCGGCGCAGAACCCGACGCCTGGGCGCTCGCGGCCCGGCTCGCCGCGGGCAACCCGGCGCCGCACGCCGCCGCCGTCCACGTCCCCGCTGCTTCCGGGTTGGACCCCGTGTGGGTCGTGAGCGCGTCCCCCGAGCTGTACCTGTCCCTGCGGGACGAGCCGGGCGGGATCGGACGGGTCGTGGAGTCGGGCCCGATCAAGGGCACCGCGCGCGATCCCGACGGGCTCACGGACAAGGACCGGGCGGAGAACGTGATGATCACCGACCTCGTGCGCAACGACCTGCAGACCGTCTGCCGCCCGGGCACGGTCGAGGTCACCTCGCTGCTGGAGGTCGAGGTGCACCCGGGGCTGGTCCACCTGGTCTCGCGCGTGCGCGGCGTCCTGTCCGACGACGTCGCGCGCTCGGGTGAGCTGTGGCGGCGGCTGCTGGCCGGCACCTTCCCGCCGGGTTCGGTCTCGGGCGCGCCGAAGTCGAGCGCGCTGCGGATCATCCGCGAGCTGGAGCCCGTGCCGCGCGGCCCGTACTGCGGCGCCGTGGGGTGGGTGGCCGACGGCGAGGCCTCCCTCGCCGTCGGCATCCGCACGTTCTGGTGGGCCGACGGGGTGCTCCGGTTCGGCACGGGCGCCGGCATCACCTGGGGCTCCGACCCGACGGCGGAGTGGCACGAGACGGAGCTCAAGGCGGAGCGGCTGGTCTCGCTGGCGTCGGAGCCCCGGTGACGTCAGATCAGGACTCCTCCAGTGCGGCCACGGCCGCTGCGAGCTCGTCGGTAGCGGCGTCCACCTCCTCCTGACCGGGGTCCGCGTCGTCCGCACGGAGCGCCAGGCCCGCATCGCGGGCGGCGGCGAGGCGCTGCCACGACTCCGGGGTCCAGTCCGCGGCGACCAGGTCCGCGGTCTCCGCCAGGTACAGGTCGAGCCCCGAGCGGTCCACGGTGCTGGTGACGAGCGCCACCTCGGCCACGTTCGTGTTGCCCGAGGTGGCCAGCACGCGGATCGCGCCCGTGTCGACGGGCTCGGGCAGGTCGATCTGGTTCCAGCCCGCCGCCGCGCCCTTGACCGTGGCGAAGGTCTGCCAGGTCTGGCCGCCGTCGGCGGATCCCTGGAACTGGATCCCCTCGGCGCGGCTCACATGGGTGGACCGGGGCACGTACCGCACCGACTCGACGTGGAAGGCCGTGCCGTCGTCGGGAACGACCTGGACCCAGCCGCTGGCCAGCTTCGTGTCGGTGAAGGTGGCCGGGTCGCCGTCGAACATCGCCCAGCCGTTGCCTGCCGCGTCCCGGCTGCCGTCCCACGACGGCGTGCTCGCTGTCACCCACGCCTGCTCGACGGAGGCGAGCTCGGGCGTCGGCGGTTCGAGCAGGTCCCAGGCGCCGAGAACGCGCTGAGCGAGGGCCGTCTCGTCCGCTCCCGGCTCCACGGCCGCACGGACTGCCTCGACCTCCCGCGTGAACAGCACCACCGACCCACGGGAGTAGCCCGACAGGTCAGCGGCCTCCGCCTCGGTGAGCAGCATGTCCAGGCCGGCTTCGATCCGCTCACCGTCGATCCGGAAGTCCGCGAGAGTCCAGATGACAGCCGGGTACGCCGGATCCGTCGGCACGCCGGGCTCATCGATCTGGAGCTTGAGGTACCGGAAGGCACTGTCGCGCTCCTCCTCGCGCACCGCGACCTGCTCGATGTCGGTGTCGTCGCCCGCGTTGGGATGCTCGGTCAGCAGCGTCCAGGCCTGGCCGTCGGACGACCCGTAGACGTTCGTGCCCTCGGCCCGGTTGGGGAACGTGTCCCGAGCCAGGAACCCGAAGCCGTCGGCCCGGACGCGGTAGCCCGGTCCGAAGTCGAGCACGACGCTCGGCACCCGCAGGTCGCCCCAGGTGGACTGGCTGTCCCCGTCCGTCAGGGCCAGGAGGGTACTCGGCGTGATCTGGGCCGAGGAGACGATGCGGGAGAAGTCGAGCGTGTCGTCCGGCAGGCGCGGGTCGAGCAGCTCCAGGTCCGCGACGGCCAGCCGCAGACCCTCCAGCAGGACCCCGAACGCTGCCGGGCCGGCGCCGTCCACGGCGTCCAGCGCGGCGACCTGCGCCTCGGCGACCGGCGTCCAGCTCGCGGTCGTGTATGCCGCCGGTTCCGCCAGCCCGTCCAGGAGCGCGGCCACCGCGCCCGCCCGGTCCGGCGCGACGGTGAGGGAGACGGGCAGCGCCGTGTCGGCCTCGTCGTCGGAAGCGACGACGACGAGGTCTTCCACGCCCCGCCTGCCGTCCGGCGTCCACGCGAACGTGCCGTCCGCCGAGACCGCCGCGCCGCGTGGCGCGTCCTGGAGCGCCAGCGAGAAGTCGCCGTCGGTGTCGGTCACCCCGAGGTCCCTGGTGTAGGGCTCGCCGGCCACGGCAACGGCGTCCAGCGACGCGCCGTCGGCGAACACTGGTGGGGCGAGGGTCCCGTTCGCGTCGGCGAGCAGGCCCGCGACGTCCACCTGGGTCTGACCCCCGGTCGCGCGGAGCACCACGAGGTTGGCGCCGGCGTTCGGCACCTTCGCCAAGGCGACGTCGAACCAGACGTAGCGCCACCGTCCGTCGGTGTCGGGGAGCTGGACCGTGGTGAACGGCTCGTCGTACGAGGTCCGGGAGACCTCCAGGGTCGCGGTGGCCTGGGTGCGGACCCGCACCCCGACCAGCGCCGTGCTGCTGCGGTCGCGGTACACGACGCGACGCACGGCCACCTCGGCGTCGTCCTTCGTGGCGTCCAGCCGCACGAAGCTCTCGCCGGCGTCGTCGGTCAGCTGCTTGGCGCCCTTGCCGAGGGTGTGGCCGAACTGCTCCAGAGGGAGCTCTGGCCCATCACCCAACGGCGGGACGGTCACGTCCTGGTCGGCGAGCGCGGGTGGGAACGCCACCCAGTACTCGGCTCCGGTGAAGTCCGAGCCGGCCTCGTTCCAGAAGTTCGAGACTCCCGTGCCGTAGCGGTACAGGGGCCCGTCGCCATGCTCATACATCTCGGCGACGAACGGCGCTTCCTTCTCGACGTCCACGCCGGCGACGTACTTGTACTGGTAGTACAGCTCGTTCAGCGGCTCGCGCAGGCGTCCCCGGTAGGCCTCGGAGAGCTTCCCCGATCCGCCGGAGGTGTCGATGTAGGGCGGCTCCTCGCCCATCATGTAGGCGGCGAAGACGTCGCCTCCTTCGAGGATGCGGTTGTCCAGGAACTCGTACGGGGTGACGGCGTCCGGCGCGGTCGAGACCGTCCCGTCCGCGGGGTCGATCTGGGTGCCCTGGTTGTGCACGATCCGGGCCAGGGCCGCCAGGAGGTCGACGTCGCCCTCGGCGTGCGCCTGGTCGCGGCCCATCTCCACGTGCTGGACGAAGTCCTTGCCGTACGGGTTGAGCGGGTCGTCCTCGTCGATGGTGCGGAAGAGCGCGGCCAGCGATCCGTTGACGTCCCCGCCGTTGATCGTGTGCTCGCTCTCGTAGCCCGCGTTGACGGTGAACCACTCGACGCGCTCGGCGTACAGCTCGGCGTCGTCGAGGAAGATCGCGGCGGCCACCATGCCGATCACGCCGTACAGGTGCTGGTTCCACAGGCGGTTCTGGGAGAACAGGAACGTGTCGAGCACCGGGCGGACGAGGTTGTCCTCGATCCGCTGCTGGTCGCGCTCGGTCCAGCGGAGGTCGTAGCCGTCGAGCTCGTCGTTCACCGGCTCCGTGGAGCGGATTATCTCGGCGGCGACCAGCGTCTGGTACAGCGGGACGCCCGTGTGGATGTGGGCGTCGGGGAAGTACTGGTACTTGGCCGGGTCCAGGCTGCTCCAGGTGCGGATCACGTGCAACGCGTTGGCCCGGTAGACCTCGTCGCCGGTGACGACATACAGCAGCGCCTGCGTCATCGCGCCGATGCTGTCGGCGTGCTGGCGGCTACGCATGCTCGCGGTGTTGTAGGCGACGGCCGTCGGCTGGTCGTCGGCCGGCCCCTGGATCGACGCCTTGAAGTCGACGGCAGCGAAGCGCGTCTGCTTCATGGCGTCGTAGTAGCTCGCCCACGGCTCGACGCCGGCGAGCACCTGGGTCCGCATGTTCTCGAGGTTGTCCGCCGTCAGCCCGACGCCGGGGTGCGCGAACCCCGCGTCGCTCAACGTCTCGTGGATCTCGACGGCCTGCCCGGCCGACGGGCCGACGTCGGCCACCGCCCCGGGTGCCGGGACCACCCCCGCGGCCAGGACGGCCGCCGTGCTGATCAGTGCCGCGGCCCTCGAGCGCAGCCTGGACGTGCGTTGCCTCATGGTGTTCCCTTTCACGGCCGCAGCTCTGCGGGCCGAGCGCGACCTGGGGCCGCGCCGTCGTCACCTCGTCGTGATCGGGATATCGTTATCCCAGGAAGACGTTATCCCGATGCCACCGACGAGCACAAGGGGTCCTGGGACGCGTCCGCGCGACCTCTCAGGTGCTTGGAGAAGCTCAGCTCGGGTTGGTGATCCCTGTGGCACTGCCGAGGACGGTCACAGCTATCGCACAAGGTCAATCGTGCCTCGAAGAGTTATCCACAGATTCCAGATAGCACTAGCAGGTCATACGAATGTTCGAGAGAATGGGGTCAGCGAATAACAAGGGATCAGCGGACAACGGGTGGGGGTGGTGACTGGTGGAGCAGTCGACGAACGGCACGGCCAGTGGCATGCCGCCGGCGGAGTCGATCGAGGAGGCGCTGGCCCGGATCGAGAACGCGATGGACGATCTGGCGGACCTGACCGGTCCCGAGGTGCTGGACGGGTGGAACGTGCCGAGCGTCGCGCGTCTGGCCGAGGCGCACACGCGAATCCGTCGGGTGACGGGTCGTCTGGACGGGGTGCGGTACACCCTTCTACCGCGGATCGAAGCCGAGGGCTCGTGGCGTTCGGGCGGCATGGCCCGCACGTTCACGTCGTGGCTGCGGGTGCGTGAGGGAGTGTCGGCGTCGACCGCGAGCAAGGACATGACGATGGCACGCCGCCTGGCCACCGCACTCCCGGTGACCCGGGAGCGCATGGTCGCCGGAGACCTGGGTGTGGATCATGCCCGGGTGATGACGGAGGTCGCGCCCACCAGCGAGACGCGTACGGACGCGTTGGCCTGGCTGATCGACACCCGCACCGGAGAGACGACCACACCGGAGCAGTTCGTGCAGACGGTCGCGGTGGACTTCCCCGACCCGGTCGAGGACCCGGACGGTGACCGCACCCGTGAACTGTTCACCGCGGTGCTGGAGGAGGCGGTGGCGGTGGGGACGTTGGTGACCGGGGAGGGCATGGTCCTGCGTGAGGCGACCGTGCTGAACGCGGACCAGTTCCGTATCGTGGCGCGCCGGTTCGCATCGGTGACCGACCCGGACACCGACGACGCCGAGGACGACAAGGCCGCGCAGGGCGAGTTCCTGGACCTGGCCAAGACCTTCGGCGGGTATCACGTGGCGGGCTTCTTGACCGATGAGCACGGCCTGCTTTTGACTACCGCGATCACCGCGGTCATGGGTGCGCCCGCTGCCGAAGACACCCGTACGGCTGGGCAGCGTCGTGCGCAGGGGTTGGCGGACGTGGCCCGCGTGGTGCTGGACACCAACCAGGCTTCCCCCGGGGCGGCGATCGCGGCGCACCTGAACGTGACGGTGTCCTGGACCGAGCTGGTCACCCAGGTCACGCGGACCCGGGACGGCCTGTGCCTGACCTGCGGACAGTCCACGCCCACACGCACGAACCAGGCAGGCACGGCAGGCACGGCGGGCGCGGCAGGTGCCGCGGGCACGACCGGCGCGGCAGGCGCTGGCGGTACGACGACGGCGGGCTCGGATGTAGCAGGCTGGGGTGTGGCAGGCACGGCGGCGGTGTCCCGGTTGCTGTCAGCGGGCGGTCCGGTTTTCACCGAGACCGGTGGCCGGGCACCACGGGCGTTGCTGCGCAGGCTGGCGTGTGACAGTGCGGTCACCCGGATCGTGTTCGGGCCGGATGGTGCCGTGCTGGATGTCGGGCGTGCACAGCGGACGGTGTCGGGGCAGATGCGTCGTGCGGTGATCGCGCGGGATGAGCATTGTGTGTATCCGGGGTGTGATCAGCCGCCGTCACGGTGCGAGGTCCACCACGCGGTACGGCACTGGGCCGACGGCGGCCAGACGTCGGTGGCCAACAGCGCCCTGCTGTGCTGGTTCCATCATCAGCTCGTCGACGCGCGTGGCATCACCATGCACTGGACCGGCAAGCCTATGACCGGCACCGGGGCCGGGGTGCTGGTGGAGACCGGGTGGGTCTTCACCGATGCCCGCGGGCACCGCATCCGCCTGCCTGAAGCCATCGACGTCCTACCCCCGCCGGGCACCGACCTGCCCGCGGACCAGACCGCGGAGCCACCGCCGGCCGCCGAAGCCGCCTGACCTACGGGTCGGCGGCCCGGCAGCCTGACCAGGACAGCAGGTCCCGCGAGTCAGCCACCCGGCATGGCACTCCGGTGCCGGAGGGCCCAGTCGGAGAAGTCCGCGGTGAAGGCGCCGTCGACGAGGTCGACCACGCTGATCCCGACGAAGGCGCCTGTGAACCGCAGGCTCGGGCCGAAGTCGTCGGAGAGCTCGCTGAAGTCGACGTCCGGCCCGACCTGTGCCCACGGCCCGCCGCCGCCCGCCGACCACAGGCTCGCCGTGGCGCCGTCGATCTGCGCCCGCAGGCGGACCGGCCCGCCGTCGAGGTCCACGGTGTCCAGCACCCGGGCGCCGTCCGGGTGCCCGTGCACGAGGACCAGCACGCGGCGGCCCCGGCCCCCCTGCCACTGCTGGCCCGCCTGGGGCTCGCCCTCCGGCTCGGCCCACGTCACGTGGAGCTGGTAGTACGACGCAGTGCCGTACCAGAGCATGAGCCCGGCGGACTGGGTGAACGTCGTGGGCTCGGCATCGACAGTGACCTCGACCTCGGCCCGGTGCTCGGTCAGCCGCTGGGCAAGGAGCGACTGCTGCCACAGCGACTCGGCGGACAGCCGGCCGCGCAGCCGCAGCGTGTCCGGTCGGCCAGGCACGTGCTCCACCCAGTCCCCCGCCGGCTCACGCAGCGTCGACCAGGGCCACGCAGGCGCGACGTCGAGCCCGCCCGGCTGGTCGAGCTTCCGCTGGTCGAGCCTCCGCTGGTCGAGCTTGTCGAGACCCGGGTCTCGACCGGCCACCCCAGCGGGATCGAGACGGGCAGCGGCGACGTCCGGCACCTCGACCTCGGTCTCGGGATGCCAGCCGCCCTGCGCGAGCCGCGGCCAGCCGTCCGTCCAGACCACCCGCTGCACCGCCGTCTCGCGGCCGAGCGTGTTGCGAGGCCCGGCGGGCGTCTGCAGCGGCCGGGCCGCCAGGTGCGTCAGGTACCACTCGCCCGACGGCGCCTGGACCAGCTCGCCGTGCCCGGCCTTCTGCAGCGGGACCGCCGGGTCGTCCCTGGAGGTGAGCAGCGGGACGTCGTCCACGTCGTAGGGCCCGGTCAGCGAACGGCTCCGGGCGACGAGCACACCGTGCTCGACGCCGGTACCGCCCTGGGCGAGCAACAGGTAGAACCAGCTGTCCTTGACGGTGATCTTGGGCCCCTCGACCAGCTCGTCACGCTGGATCAGCAGGCGGGTGGGCCCCACGGCGCGGACGCGGTCGACGTCGGGCACGCCGCCGGTCAGCGGGACGTCGAGCTCGGTGAGCACTATCCCGTCGAACCGCCGTCCGCCGACCCGCGAGTCGTTCTGCAGGTTCAGCAGGTAGTGCCGGCCCTCGTGGTGCAGCAGCGACGGGTCGAACCCATGGCCGGGCAGGCGCACGGGCTCCGACCACGGGCCGCCGACGTCGGCCGCCGTGCACAGGTACGTCTCCAGGTCGAAGTGCCGCGTGCCGAGCGAGCGGACTATCGAGTACACGACCCAGAACACGCCGTCGGAGTGGCTCAGGGCGGGCGCCCAGATCCCGGCCGAGTCGGGCACCCCGAGCAGGGACCGGCCGGGGGCGGCGGTGTCGACCGCCCCGGCCGGCTCCCAGTCCGCGAGGTTCCGCGAGCGGTACAGCGGGATGCTCGGGAACCATTCGAACGAGCTGGTGGCGAGGTAGTACCAGTCGCCCACGCGGATCACCGAGGGGTCGGGTGCAAATCCGCGCACCACGGGGTTGACGAGACGCACGGGTCCTCCTCAGCGTGGGGTGACGGTGACGCGCAGGAGTCGCGCCGTCATCGGGGCGGGCAGCTTGATCTCGAGCGAGCAGCCGTCGTCGGCAACGGCGATCGAGTCGTCGTGCCAGGCCGGGTAGAGCACCTGGACCTCGCCGACCGCGCGCAGCCCGGGCAGCGCCAGCCGGACGACGTCGGCGCCGCCCGGCTCGGTGCCACGCCGGCTGACGGCGAGGTAGAGGTCCGTGCCGTCGAGGGCGCCCAGGACGACCCACGGGTCCCGCCAGCCGGGCAGGCCGAGCGGCCAGACCGGTACGGATCGGGCAATCGCGGGCCGGACCGTCCGGTAGACGGTGAGGGCGTCGCGGACGACGGCGCGCTGCGGCTCGTCGAGGGTGTCGATGCGTCCCGTGAGGTGGACCCGCGACAGCATCGCGGTGACGAGGGAGAAGGCAAGCTCCTCCTGGCTCATCGACCCCTCGACCGAGGCCCACACGCCGGACTGCTCCGGCGTGATGGCGAGCGGCGCCGCCGCAGCCACCGGTGGCACGAGCCGGAAGTCCTGCTGGTCGGTGAGCGACTGGACCGGGAACACCGACCCGCTCGCCGCGTCCATGCGTGACCCGCCGGCGGCGCAGCCCTCGACCACCAGGCCGGGGTGCCGGTCCATGACGTCCGCCGCCCAGGCCAGATGCGCGCGGCTGTGCCCGAGGAGCCCGGCGCCCACCGCCTCTCCCGAGCCGCCGTCGGTCCCGGGGCCGGTGTCGACGTTGTAGTCGAGCTTGAGGTACTCGAGGCCGAACCGGCCGACGAGGCGGTCCACGACAGTGTCGACGTGGGCACGGGCCGCGGGGTGGCGCAGGTCGAGCTGGTAGCGGCCCCACTCGGCGACCCGCCGGCCGCCGCGCTGGAAGAACGCCTCGTCGGGCAGCTCGTCCGCAACCGGGCTACGCACCCCGACGACTTCGGGCTCGAGCCAGAGCCCGGGCTTCATGCCGAGCTCGCGGATGCGGCCGATGACGGCGTCGAGCCCGCCGCCGGGGAACCTGCTCGTGGACGGCTCCCACGCGCCGACGGAGTCCCACCAGCCACCGGACTCGTCGTCGTACCAGCCCGCGTCGATCACGAAGTACTCGGCTCCGAGGTCCGCGGCCGCCTCGATGAGCGGCAGCTCGCGCTCCGTCGTCGGGTCGGACATCAGCGCGTTGAGGAAGTCGTTGTAGATCACGGGGAGCCCCGTGTGGTCCGGGTGCGGACGCCGGGCTCGCCGGCGGTGCGCTGTCAGCGCCGCCGCCAGCGCACCGAGGGTCGTGTCGACGTCGCCCGCTCCGGGAACTACCGCGAACGCGACCGGGACGGTGGTGAAGGTGTCACCCGGAATCAGCTCGGCGGCCCACTGGTGCTCGTGCGACGTCGGGCCGAGCACAGCGAGGTAGACGTCCCCGTACCGGTCCCCCAGCTCCGCGTGCCAAGCGGAGCTCGACTCGATCTGCCAGCCCAGCATGCGGCCGGTCCGCAAGTCCTCGACGATGCCCAGCGGAAGGTGCTCCGACGTCGACCAGGCCCCGGTCGACGTGAGGCTGACGCGGTTCTTCGAACCGACCTGGTTGAACCGGGTCATACCCACGTCGTAGAGGCCACGCTCGGACAGGGTCGAGCGCCGCCAGCGGAACTCGCCGCTCCAGGGGTTGGCCGCCTCCCAGACGGCGAGCTCGTCCTCCCACCGGGCGCCGTGGCCCAGGCCGGACACGACCCCGGTCGTGGCGTAGTCGACCGCCACCCCGCGATCCGAGGACAGCTCCGCCCAGGAGCGCAGCACGGGGATCCCGTCGGCCAGCTCGAGGTGGACCACAGCGTGCAGGCCCGACGTCTCGTCCGTGAGCTCCAGGCGCAGCCGCCGCAGCGTCTTCTCCCGGTCCTCCGCGATGCCGGTGAGCCGCATCCGCTGCGCGGCCGCGCCGTCGACGTGCCGCTTGCCCGAGGTGCCGACCCGGCCGTCGCCGGCAAGGGCGACCTCGAGCACGGGCAGCGCGGACCGGCGCAGGCCGAGCTGGTCCGGCCCGTCCTCGGCCGTGTGCCACAGCGCCACCAGACGCGGGGTCGTGTGCGGCCCGTGGGCGATCAGGAGCCGCAGGACGTCGTTGCCCCACTCGACGTTGCTCTCGGTGTCGTCCGCCAGGCCCGGAAGGGTGACGCTCATGCGATCACGCCGGTGACGGTGTCGATCGTCCACTCGTCCCGCCACTCGAGCTCGGCGGCGCCGCCCCCGATCCGCACCGGCAGCCACACCGGCGCGGAGTGGAACAGGTCGTCCCTGTCCCACCTGTCGCCGACATAGACGTGGCTCGTGGTCTGCGAACCCTGGACGGTCACAATCGTCGAGATCTGCGAGTCGTACGTGGCCGACCCGGGCGGCGCGATGTCCGCCCAGTCGCTCCACGGCCCGGCGAGCGCCGACGCCGTCGCCACCTTGTTGTCGTTCGTGGACCAGCCCGTCAGGTCCGAGCCGAACAGGTAGTAGAGGCCGTCCACCTTCACCAGCGCCGGCGACTCGTACCCGTGCGGGCCCGCCGGGTGGTCGCTCGGCGGCGTGAGCGTCGTCGAGACGATCTCCTCGACGGCCAGGTAGTCCGCGGACAGCCGGTAGATGTGCAGGCCGTGCTCACGGTCCTCCGAAAGCAGGTACCCCGTGCCGTCGTCGTCCGCGAAGACGCCGATGTCCCGGCTGATGTTGCCCAGCGGGCGCTCGCTGCGCAGGTAGGTGTACGGGCCTTCGGGCCGGTCGGCCACCGCCCAGCCCACGCGGGCGTAGGAGTAGTCCTCGGACTCGACGTGCAGGAACATCACGTACGTCCCGGCCGGGTTGCGCAGCACCTTCGGCCGCTCGATCACCCGCCCGGGCGCGAGGTCGGGGACGTCCGGCGAGACCGGCAGGGCGTGCCCGTGTGCGGTCCACGTGGCGAGGTCCGTCGACGAGTAGCAGGCCACTCCCCCGAACTTCCCCGCGTTGGTCTTGTCCTCGCCCCAGGCGTAGAACCTCCTCCCGAACTTCTGGATGCCGACGCCGTGCAGCTGGGCGACGGCGCCCTGGTCGTCGACGAAGAGCCGTCCTGGTGCGATGACTTCACGTGCGGCTCGCGGATGGGTGGACACACAGTCTCCTAGATCGGGGGAAAACGTTATCATCTGAAGTATGCTCGGCCTTATGGCCAGTCCGAAGCCGTACCGCGCACCCGTCCTCGCCGATGTCGCCAGGGCGGCGGACGTCTCAGTGCCCACCGTGTCCCGAGTCCTCAACGGCTCGAAGTACGTGGCGCCCGACCTGGCGCAGCGGGTGAACGAGGCAGTGCAGGCGCTCGGGTACCGCCCGAACGGCGCAGCCCGCTCGATGCGGTCCGGCCGGCGGACACTCGTGTCGGTCCTGGCCGGGGCGACCGCCAACTACGGCTACGCGCGCACGCTCCAGGGCGTCGAGACCGCCGCCCGCCGTGCGGGCATGTCGGTCTCGATCACCGTCGTGGAGTCCGGTGAAGACGAGCACGTCCGCGCTGCGATCGACCTCACGCTGGCGCAGCCGACGGCGGGCGTGATCGTCCTCGAGTTCGACCGCGCGGGCATCAACGCCGCCAAGGCGCTGCCCGAGGGCCTGCCCGTCGTCGTCGCCGGCGGGGGTTCGCGGCGCACCGGCCAGGTCCCGGCCGCCCTGATCGACGAGCGCGCGGCGGGCCGCCAGGCCACCGAGTACCTGCTCCACCTCGGCCACCGGACGGTCCACCACATCGCGGGACCCACCGAGGGCAAGCACTCGGGCCGCACCGACGGCTGGCGCGCGGCCCTCACCGCCGCCGGCGCCCCGGCCCCGCAGATCATGCGGGCCGACTGGGACGCGAGCGCCGGCTACCGCTGGGGCGAACGGATCGCCGGGATGAGCGACGTCACCGCGGTCTTCTGCGCCAACGACGACATAGCGCTCGGCCTCATGCGCGCCCTGTCCGACCGCGGCATCGACGTCCCGAGGGACATCTCCGTGATCGGCTTCGACGACCAGCCGCTGGTCGCCCTGTGGCGCCCCTCCCTGACCACCGTGGACCAGGACTTCGAGGACCTCGGCGCCCGCGCGTTCGGCCTCCTGTCCCAGGTGATCGGCGGGGAGCCGGACGCGGCGTCGTCGGTCAAGGCGCCGCAGCTGGTCGTGCGGGAGTCGACCGCTCCGCCGAAGGGCTGAGCGGCCCACTACTTGAGGCTTCCGAGCGTGACGCCCGAGCGCCAGTAGCGCTGCATCGCGATCATGAGGACGACCATCGGGATCGTCGAGATGAGCGATCCCGTCAGGACCAGGCTGGTGAGGTCGACGGTGCTGTCGGTGCCGCGCTGCAGCCACGAGTACATGCCGAGCATCACGGGCCACTTCTCGGCCCCCTTGAGGAACACCAGCGGCCACATGAACGTGTTCCACGACGCCACGAAGTGCAGCAGGAAGATCGTCGCACCCGCCGTGGAAAGCAGGCGCAGACCCATGGAGAAGAAGATCCGGTACTCGCCGGCGCCGTCGATGCGGGCGGCCTCCATGAGCTCGGTCGGGACCGCGCCCTCGGCGTAGACCTTGGCGAGGTAGACCGAGAACGACCCGAACATCCCGGGCAGGATCATTGCCCAGATGGTGTCGTACAGGCCGAGGTTGACGAAGAGGATGAAGGACGGCACGACCATCAGCGAGCCGGGGATCAGGAACGACGCGATGATCAGGCCCATCGTCAGCCCACGCCCGCGGTACCGGTACTTGGCGATGCCGTAGCCGGCCGCCAGCGCGACCAGCGTCAGCCCGAGCGAACCGAGCCCCGCGTACACGACGGTGTTCCACAGCCATCGGCTGAAGATCCCGTCCTGGTAGGTGAACAGGTCGCCCAGGTTCTGCCACAGGTTGAACTGGCTGAACCAGAGCCCGTTGGTCGTGTACAGCTCGCGCTGGTTCTTCGTCACTGCGACGAGCAGCCACCACAGCGGCCCGACGGCGTACAGCGCCAGGGCGACCAGCACCCCCAGGACCACCCAGCGGGAGGCGCCGCGGGCTTCCGCGACGGAGGAGTACTCGTCGGCCCGTCGACGACGTCGTCCTGGCTTGCGCGCGGTCTCGCCGACGGCGGCGGCATCGGGCACCAGTGTCGTGTCGCTCATGGCTCTTCCCTGTTGATGAAGCGGTAGATGATCGCGGAGGCGACGCCGACGACGAGGGCGAGGATGACCGACAGAGCCGTGGCGTAGTTGAGGTTGCCCACCTTGAACGCCTGGTCGTAGATCATCATGGCCGGCGTGAAGTCCCGCGTGATGGTCTCGGGGGTGACCGCCCGGAACAGCAGGGGCTGGTCGAAGAGCTGCAGCGTGCCGATGATCGAGAGCAGCGACGTCAGCACCAGCGACGCGCGCACGAACGGGACCTTGATGGACCACGCGATCCGCAGCTCGGACGCGCCGTCGAGCCGCGCCGCCTCGAAGATCTCGTGGGGCACCGACTGGAGCGCCCCGTAGAGGATCAGCATGGTGAACCCGAGCGAGCCCCAGACCGCAAGGTTGCCCATCGACACCCAGACCATCGAGCTCGAGAAGAAGTTGACGTCGAGGCCGAAGATCTCGAAGAACGGGGTCAGCGGCCCGACCGTCGGGCTGTACTGGAAGATCCAGACCATCGTGCCGACGACGCCCGGCACCATGTAGGGAAGCAGCAGCGCAATCCGGAACCGGGCAGCGGCGCGGCGGCGCGCGGCGTCGAGCAGGAGGGCGAGGGCGAGGCTCAGCACCTGGGTCAGCGGGACCACGACCAGGGCGTACAGGAACACCCTGAGCATCCCGGTCCAGAAGGAGCCGTCGACGAGGCCGGCGGCGAAGTTGTCCAGCCCGGCGAAGGAGACGGTCTGCCCGCCGAAGCCCAGGCCGCCCGTGGACTTCGTGGTGTAGACGCTCTCCCGCAGGGCCATCCCGACCGGCACGAGCACAAAGAGTGCGAAGCCGGCCAGGAACGGGAAGGTGAGCGAAGCGCCCTTGACGCTCTGTGCGGTGCGCCAGTTCCAGAGCGGGGTACGCCCACGAGGGGAGGAGCCGCTCCTGGCACGCCCGCCAGGTGGCGAGCCGGGGACCGGCTCGCGCGCGGTGGTGTGGTGGTCTTGCGTGTTGACGGACATCGGCGTCCTCCCCTCGTGGATCAGTGGGTCACTCGGCCACGGTGTAGGAGATGCCCTTGCTCTCCAGGTCGGAGGCGACGAACTCCTCCACGGCGGTCATGGCCTCCTCGAGCGTGATCTTGCCCGCGACGGCCTTGCCCCACTGGTCCTGGAGCTCCGGGAACCAGGCGTCGTAGTTCGGGCCGAGCTCGAACTTGCCGATCACGGTCTCCTGGGCGGCGACGATCTCCTCGCCCGCGGCCTTCTCGTCGGCGAAGAAGTCCTTCGGGATGACCTCTTCGACGTAGGGAGCCGGGTCCTGAATCTGCGTCGGGAAGCCGATGGCGCCCGTCTCCGCGTTCCGGCCGGCCTCGACGGCCTCGGGAGTAGTGAGCCAGTCCGTGTAGGCCATGACCGCGTCGGGCTCCTCGCAGCCCTCCGGCACGAACGACGGAGCCGTGCGCCCCGGCGTCACGGGCGCGGCCGCGTCCGCGAACTGCGGGATCGGGTGCGCCGACCAGTCACCCGCCGAGTCGGTGAAGCCGACCTGGTAGCCGCCAAGCGACCACCACTGCGTGGTCACGGACGCCATCTTGCCCGAGTCGAAGTACTTGAGAAGTGCGGGCTTGTCCATGTAGGTCTGGTTCGATACCAGGTCCTCGTCGATGAGCTGCTGGAACACGTCGGCTGCGGCCAGCGTGCCGTCGTCAGTGAAGTTGACGACCCACTGGTCGCCGTCGATGGCGAACCACTCGGCGCCCGCCTGCTGGGCCAGGTTCATCAGGCTGCTCGGGTCCTCGCCGGCCAGGTTCGTGATGTCGACGCCGTGCGGCTTGAGCTCGCGGCCCGCGTCGACGAACTCGTCCCAGGTGGTCGGCACCTCGACGTCGTACTTGTCGAACGTCTTCTGGTTCACGATGTAGAACTGGCCGTCCGACCCGGACGGCAGGCCGTAGTACCGGCCGTCGACCTGGGCCGCGGCGAGCGCGCCCTCGTTGTACAGGTCGGCGGAGCCCTCGACCTGCTCGGTGATGTCCTGCGCCCAGCCGTTGACGACCATGGTGGTCAGCGGCGCGAAGCCCTGCACCAGGCACGGCACTCCGGAGCCGGCCTCCATCGCGTTCTGGAAGTTGGTCTGCGTGGCGACGTTGCTGGCCTGCAGCACGTACTTCACCTCGACGTCGTCCTGTGCCTCGTTGAACGCGTCGACGATCTGCTCGCCGGTCTCGGCGTTCCAGCCCCAGATCTCGATCGTGACCGGGCCTTCGGCCTCGGCCGGGCCGGCGGACGCTCCGGTCGACGAACAGGCGGTCAGGCCAGTCAGCGCCGTGACGGCCAGCCCTGCGGTCGCCCAGCGTGCGCGTGATCGCATCATGACTCTCTCCCTTGAGATTTACTCTCCCTTGAGCCGCGCCGCGGTCCGGCGCAGGAAAACGTTCTCAGATTAACGGACTGACCCCATGTGTCAAGCAACGGTCTCATAACAGGCATCGGAGCCTTGGTCTCGCCCACGGGCTGGCGGACAACGTTATCCCGCGCGAAGGGTCACCCACCGATGAGTTCGCAGCGCCCTCGTCGTCGGACAGGAATGGGAATCGTCAAGGCAGACATGGCAGTTTCGCTCGACGGCTACTCGGCCGGCCACGACCAGACTCTCGAGCACCCGTTCGGACCGCTCGCCGGCGAACGCCTGCACACCTGGATGTTCGAGTACGGGGACAAGCACAAGGCGGAGGTAGACGCCATCGTCGGCGCCGGCGCGTACATCATGGGGCGCAACATGTTCTCCCCCGGGCGCGGACCGTTGGACCCGGAATGGAAGGGCTGGTGGGGCGACAATCCGCCGTACCACGGACCCGTCTTCGTACTCACCCACCACGCACGTGACCCGATCCCGATGGACGGCGGCACCACGTTCCACTTCGTCACCGAAGGCCTGGAGAGCGCGATGGAGCAGGCACTGGCGGCTGCAGGGGACAACGACATCTCCATCACGGGCGGGGCCACGACACTCAACGAGTACCTCGCCGCGGGGTACGTCGACGAGCTCCGGCTGCACATCGTGCCCTTCACGCTCGGCTCGGGCACGCGGGTGTTCGACGGCGTTCCGCCCATCGAGTTCTCCTCCACCACCGTGCGGCACACGCCCGAGGTCACGCACATGACGCTGCGCCGGTGACAGACTGGAAGGCATGACGGTCATCTGGACAGAGGGGCGCATGGTCGCGCCCGACGAGGCCGCGCTCAGCGCGGTCGACCACGGCATCACGGTCGGCGACGGCGTCTTCGAGACCTGCGCCGTCCTCGACGGTCAGGCGTTCGCCCTGACGCGACATCTCGCGCGGCTGGAGCGGTCGGCGTCCGGCATGGGCATGGCGCGCCCGGACCTGCAGAAGGTGCACGACGGCGTGGCCGCCGTGCTCGCCGCCGCACCCGACGCCGGGCGGCTGCGGATCACCGTGACCGACGGCGTCGGGCCGCTCGGCTCCGGACGCTCGGTCGGACCGCAGACGGTGGTCGTCGCCGCGTCCGCCGCCGTCGTCGTGCCGATCGGGCGCGCCGCCCGGTCCCCCTGGACGCGCAACGAGCGCAGCGCGGTCGCCGGGCTGAAGACGACGTCCTACGCCGAGAACGTCGTGGCCCTCGCGAACGCGATCAAGAAGGGCGCCGACGAGTCCGTGTTCGCGAACACCAAGGGCGACCTGTGCGAGGGCACCGGCTCGAACGTGTTCATCGAGCTCGACGGCGAGCTCGTCACTCCCCCGCTCAGCTCGGGCTGCCTCGCCGGGATCACGCGTGAGCTGCTGCTCGAGTGGGGCACCGAGGAGGGGCTGCCCGTTCGCGAGGCGAAGGACGGGGAACTGCCGTTCTCGGTGCTCGACCAGGTAGCCGCTGGTGAGGCGCGGATGCTGCTGACCGGCTCCGTGCGGAACGTGCAGCCGACGGTGTGGCTCGACGGCGTCGACCTGCCGATCGGCGAGCTCTCCGCCGCCGCGCGCGACGTGTTCGAGCGGTTCATGCGCGAGCGACTGGATCCCTGACCCGACGGGGCGATTGGATTTCGCATCCGCGCTCGAACCAGGCTAATATCGTCCACGCACGCCCTAGCGGGCATGCAGCACGGGCGATTGGCGCAGGGGTAGCGCGCTTCGTTCACACCGAAGAGGTCACTGGTTCGATCCCAGTATCGCCCACCGTGTCGAAGGGCCCTCCGGCCAGCGGAAACGCTGACGCGGGGGGCCTTTCGCGTTGCGCCAAACCCGCCCGGGCGAGAGGTCGGGTGGACAAAGTGGGTGACATGTATCAACCGGTCATGGCCGTCATCCGGATTGAGACCAGGACGTCTGGAAGCACGGCACCGAGCTTGGCGACGTAGCGAGCCGGCGGGTCAGCGGCGAAGAGTTCGGCCCATGCCTCGTTCAGGCCCGCAAAGTCATCAGGGTCCGCGAGGAGCACACCAACCTCCAGCACGTCTTCGAGCGTTGCGCCTCCGGCCCCGAGTACTGCCGAGCAGTTCGCTACGGCTTGGCGGGTCTGTTCTTGAACGGTCGGGCCCGCGAGGGCGCCCGTGACCGGGTCGATGCCCACCATGCCGGACACAACGATGAATTGACCGTTCTTGGTGCCTTGCGCGTACAGCGCAGAGCTCGGCGCCGCGTCGGTCCGCAACACATCTCTGCCCATCCCCAGGCCTCCGTCCGTGTGGTTTCCACTGCCTCCGAGGGAGTGCACTGTCTGCCTCGAAGACTAAAGGCTGCCGTCCAAGCGTGTACCCGCTCAGCGCCGCACGGGGTACCTGAGGTGCAGGGCACGGCGGCCCTGGACGACCACCGGGTCCTCCAGGAGCTGGTGGCCGCCCAGGTTGGCGAAGTAGGGGATCCCCTCGCCGAACAGCACCGGCACGAGGCTGACGCACACCTCGTCCACAAGGCCGAGCTTGACCGCCTGCTGGGCCACGTTCGCGCTCGCGATCGTCACGTCCTTGCCGTCCGCGATCTCCCTGGCACGGGCGATCGCCGTGCCGACGTCGTCGACGAACGTAGTCCTCGGCCACTTGTCGGCGTCCTCGGGCGGGCGGTGAGTGACCACGACGACGGGGGCGCCCACCGGATGGTTGTCGCCCCACCCGTCGGCGATGTCGAACAGACGCCGGCCCGCGACGAGCGCACCGGTGTTCGTGAGGATGTCGCGCAGCACGCCCGCGCTGGCCTCGTCGACCTTCATGGTGACCTGCTCGTTCGGGTTCGGCACGGTCACGTCCCCGGCCTGATACCACTCGAAGAGCTCTCCGATCTCGTTGTTCGGTTCGGCGATGAATCCGTCCAGCGACATCGTCATGTGCGTGAAGACCTTGCTCATTGCCGGCTCCTTCCGGTTTCCACAACTGTCCGACGGCGGAAGACCCCAGTACTCATCGGTGCGCGGCCCAAATAGCCTGGAGCGATGGACCATTGGGACATGACCTACGGCGTTGTTGAGCTTCCCGACGGCCGCCGCGTCCGCGGCACCGGGCTGCGGCGTCGGCGGCGGGACGCCCCCGTCCCGGACTTCGCCGTCTACCTGCTCGGCCGGGACCCACGGGTTCCCGACCGGGAGTACCAGTGGGTCCGCTGGCGCGACTTCCGCCTGCCCGACTCGACGGACCAAGCACTGGCAGCGCTCCGGGAAGTCCACACGCGCGCGGAGTCCGAGCGGGTCGAGATCGCCTGCGGCGGCGGGATCGGCCGGACCGGCACCGCGCTGGCGGTCCTCGCGATCATGAGCGGCGTCGCGCCCGACGGCGCCGTGGCCTGGGTCCGCGCGCACTACCACCCGCGCGCGGTGGAGACCCGGGCCCAGAAGCGCTGGGTCGAGACCGTCGCGGCTTCTCTCTCCAGCTGACGTGCTGGCCGGAGCTCGACACCACGCGTGAAGTGCGACTACAGCAAGAAGGCGAGCGCGTCAGGAGCGAAGCGCTTGTCGTTGAACGTGCCGCTGTGGCTTCGGCCCGCATAGACGACGAGTCTGGCGTCAGGGATGCCCTCGACCGTCTGCCTGGCCCGCTCCATCGGATAGACCAGGTCCTTGTCGCCCTGGATCAGCAGCGTGGGTGCCTTGATGTCGTGCAGCCGTCCACGGAGGTCGAAGCCGTCCTCGGCATTGAGCACGGTGACGGCGTCGGTGTGGTCCTCGTTGCCGCCGTCCGACATCCAGAGAAGGCCGCTGAGCAGTCTCCGGCCGGTGGCCGATTCCGTGACGACCTCGGCCAGCGCGGGGCTTGGCCGCTTGCCCTGGCGCGCGCGTTCGATGTAGGCGCGCTGGGCTCGTCTGCCGACAGGGCCGAGAGTGCAGGCCGCACCTCCCAGGACAAGACGGTCGACCAGGTCGGGATGGTCCGCGGCAAGCTGGAGGGCAATGGATCCGCCCGTGGAGATGGCCAGCACGTTCACCGGCCCTTCAAAGGTCGTCTTGATCGCTGCCGCGAAGAGGGCCGCGAGGTCGGCCATCGTCGTTGTCGGCGGCAGCCCCGGTGGGCGGTTGACGATATAGACGGTGAAGTGCTCGGTGAACGGACGCAGCATCCGCATCGTCGACCAGCGAGCCAGACCAGTCGGGTTGGCAGCTCGCGGCGTGTAGAGGAGAACCACCAGGGGCGGGCCCTTACCAGCCGAGAAGTACGGCAGGCCGTTCATCATGAGGCGATTTCCCTTCCGTGGCCTTGACCCCCGACCAGCAGGAATGCCGGTCGAGGGCCCGGGGTCGCTCAGTCGCGCGCGAGCAGCTCCAGCGTGTCGATGACCCGGTTGGAGAAGCCCCACTCGTTGTCGTACCAGGCCACCACCTTGACGTGCTTGCCCTCGACGCGGACCAGCGCGGCGTCGAAGATCGCGGACGCCGGCTCGCCGGTGATGTCGCTGGAGACCAGCGGCTCGTCGGAGTAGTCGAGGATGCCCTTGAGCCCGCCGTCGGCCGCTGCGCGGTAGGCCGCGAGCACTTCGTCGCGGGTGACCTCGCGCGAGACCGCGGTGTTCAGCTCCACGAGGGAGCCCACCGGGACCGGCACCCGGATCGAGTCGCCGGACAGCTTGCCGTTGAGGTTGGGCAGCACCAGGCCGATGGCCTTGGCCGCGCCAGTGGTGGTCGGCGCGATGTTGACGGCGGCGGCACGGGCCCGACGCAGGTCCCGATGCGGGCCGTCCTGCAGGTTCTGCTCCTGGGTGTAGGCGTGCACCGTCGTCATGAAGCCGTGCTCGATGCCGGCCAGATCGTCCAGGACGGATGCCAGCGGAGCCAGCGCGTTCGTGGTGCACGAGGCGTTCGAGACGATCACGTGCTGGGTCGGGTCGTAGGCATCGGTGTTGACGCCGTAGGCGAGCGTCACGTCGGCGCCGGCAGAGGGGGCGCTGACCAGCACCCGCCTTGCCCCGGCGTCGAGGTGCGCGCGGGCGGCGTCGGCCGAGGTGAAGCGTCCGGTGGACTCCAGCACGATGTCGACGCCGAGCTCCGCCCACGGCAGCTTGGCGGGCTCGCGCTCACCGAGCACCTTGATCCGGCGACCGTCGACCACGAGCTCGGTCCCGTCGACCTCGACCGAACGGCCGAGGCGGCCGAGCGCGCTGTCGTACTTGAGCAGGTGGGCGAGTGCGTCCGGGGCGGTGAGGTCGTTGATCGCGACCACTTCGAGGTCGCTGTCGCGCTCGAGCAGAGCGCGGAGGGAGTTGCGGCCGATGCGGCCGAAGCCATTGATGGCGATGCGAGTCATGGAGGTTCCTTTCTCTCGCCTCAATGCTCGGCGCCTGGGCGGCGGCCCGAAAGCGGCTTGAACGCCATGGTGCGCAAGTATTCCGCCAGACCTTTCGCCACTACCCGCAAGGATCCGGCCACTCCGGCTCAGGCAGAGAACGTGTGCCGGTACTCCGTCGGTGACGTACCGAGGATCCGATGGAAGTGCAGACGCAGGTTGGCGGCGGTGCCCAGCCCCACCCGGTGCGCGATCTGCTCGACGCTCAGGTCACTGCGCTCCAGCAGCTCCCGCGCCAGGTCCACCCGCGCCCGGAGCACCCACTGCATCGGCGTGTACCCGGTGTCCTCCACGAATCGCCGCGAGAACGTGCGCGCCGAGACCCGCGCGTTGCGCGCGAGCGCTTCGAGGGTCAGCGGTTCGGCGAGGTGCTCCAGCGCCCACGCGCGCGTGTCCGCGAACAGGTCGCCGAGCGGCTCGGGCACGCTGCGCGGTACGTACTGCGCCTGCCCCCCGCTGCGGTACGGCGCCGCGACCAGCCTGCGGGCCACGTGGTTGGACAGGCCGACGCCGTGATCGCGCCTCACCAGGTGCAGGCAGAGGTCGATGCCAGACGCCGCTCCCGCCGACGTGAGCACGCCGCCCTCGTCCACGAACAGAACGTTCTCGTCCACCTGCACGCGCGGATGCCGTTCCCGGAGCACCTTGGTGTAGTGCCAGTGGGTGGTCGCCCGCTTGCCGTCGAGCAGGCCCGTCGCGGCCAGAGCGAAGGCCCCGGTCGAGATGGCGGCGAGACGCGCCCCCCGTGCGTGTGCGGTCTTGAGCGCGTCGACCACCACGGCCGGCGGGTCGGCGGCCGCCGGCGTCCGATAGCCGGGGATGAATACGGTGTCGGCGCGTTCGAGGGCGTCCAGCCCCTCGGCCACGTGGTACGAGAGGCCGTCGCCACCGGTCACGAGTCCGGGCGCGGCGCCGCAGACCCGCACCTCGTACGGCATGCTCGGCCGGTTGGAGAACACCTGCGCGGGGATGCCGACGTCGAGCGGCTTGGCGCCCTCGAGCACCAGCACGGCGATCTGGTGGTTCTTCCGGCGAGACGCACTCACGGGACGTGATGATAGGCCGCCGTCGGCCGGAAGGTCCGCTTCCGCCGACCCCATGCGCACCCTGATGGTGCGACACCGGCTCTCAGGTCCGCGTCGTAGGCTGACCGCGTGACGTCCAGCACGATGAGCCGCCCGGCGTCGGGCCGCATGATGTCCCCACGAGAGCGAGACAATCGTCGGCTCCTGCGGGCCAGGGACGCCATCGACCGCGACTACGGCCGGCCGCTCGACGTACCCGCGCTGGCCCGTATCGCTCATGTCTCGCCGTCACACTTCAGCCGGAGCTTCCGGGCGACGTTCGGGGAGACACCGCACCGCTACCTGCAGCGGCGCCGGATCGAGCGCGCGATGGCGCTGCTGCGCGACACCGCGGACCCGGTGACCGACGTCGCACTGATGGTCGGGTCCAACAGCCTCGGGACGTTCAGCCGCACCTTCCGGGACATCGTCGGCGTCTCGCCGAGCGAGTACCGGCGCCGGGCGCGCCGGGTAGCAGCCCCCGTCTGCTTCACGAAGAGCTGGATGCGGCCTGCCGGCTGAGCAGTTTCGGAGAAGCGCGCCCTGCGGGAGCCGCCGTAGCGTGGTCGACATGTTCAAGAACATCTCCATCACCGCCGTGTACGTCATCGATCAGGACGAGGCCCTCGACTTCTACGTCGGCAAGCTCGGGTTCGACGTCAGCAACGACGTCGACATGGGTTTCATGCGCTGGCTGACCATCTCCCTGCCGGCCGATCCCGACCGCCACCTGCTCCTCGAGGTGCCGGGACCTCCAGCGCTGAGCGAGGAAGTCGCGGCACAGGTCAGGGACCTGCTGACCAAGGGCGCGCTCGGGGTCGCGTGCATCCTCACCACCGACGACTGTCGCCGTACCTACGCCGAGCTCAGCGCCAAGGGCGTCGAGTTCACCGAGGAGCCGGTCGAGCAGCCGTACGGGATCGACTGCGCCCTGCGCGACCCGTTCGGCAACCACATCCGGATCACCCAGCCGGCCACCGGTCCGGTAGAGGTGACCGACGAGGACATCGCACGCTGGAGCAGCTCGGCGCGGGAAGTCTGAGGCGGGCCTCAGGGCCGGGGCGGCCCGGCCTCCACCCGGCGCAGCACCGGCCCGAGCGAGTACAGGTCCGGTGAGGCGTACAGCCCGCGCTCGTCCCACCAGGTCGCCCCGGCCTCGGCCAGCGGCCCGACGACGTCGGCCGCCGCCTCCGGCGTCGTCAGGCCACCGACGACGACGTCGTACGGGCCGTCCGACGTGCGGTGCTCCGCGACGTAGCCGGCCACCTCGCGCACCTCGTCCGGTGTCGGCGGGGTGCCATGTCCGGACGCGAACAGCGGCACGACGCCGTCCCACTGGGCCGCGCGCCGGAACGGCCGGCGGTTCGGCCAGAAGCCGCCCACCCAGACCGGTGGCCGTGGCCGCTGCACCGTCGGCGGGAGAATCTCCACGTCCCGCACCCAGTAGTGCTCCCCGTCGTGGTCGACGCGCTCGCCCGCCCAGTAGCGGCCGAGCAGGCCGAGCCCCTCGTCCAGCTTCTCCGCGAGCACCACCGGGTCGGTCTCGTCACCGAAGCTGCCGAACTCGTCCTCGACCGGCCCGCCCAGGCCCGCGCCGAAGACCACGCGGCCGCCACTGACGGCGTCGAGCGTCGCCACCTGCCGGGCGAGCTGCTCCGGGCGGCGCCGCGCCACCGGGGTGACCAGGGTGCCCAGCCGGAGGCTCGACGTCGCGAGCGCCGCGGCGGTCAGCAGCATCCACGGGTCGCCGAAGGGCTGGCCGCGGCGCATCTCCTTGCTGTGCACCACGTGGTCCCAGACGAACAGCCCGTCCCAGCCGGCGTCCTCGGCGGCCCGGGCGACGTTCGCGACGGCACGGGGATCGGCGAAGTCGCCGAAGTTGGGGACGTTCACGGAGAAACGCATCTCAGGCGCCCGTCCCGTTCTCGAGGGCGGCGTCGCCGGCGGGCTCGACCGCAGGCCGGCCCAGGTCGCGCCACATGATCCGGAGCCCGACGTCGCCCAGCTCGGGGTGCCGGAACGCGCCGGGCGCGATGCCGAGCGTCACGAAGCCGAGGCTCTCGTACAGGTGCACCGCGGCGGCGTTCGTGTCGACGACGGCGTTGAACTGGATGGCCGCGTACCCCTGCCGGCCCGCCCAGTCGATCATGTCCTCGACGAGCGCTCGGCCGGCGCCGGTGCCGCGGACCGCGCGGTCGACCATGATGCTGCCCGAGGCGATGTGGCTACCCGGGCCTGGCCGGTTGGGGTACATGTTGGCCGTGCCGACCACGACGTCGTCGCGCACCGCGACCACCACGCGCTCGGGCGCGTCCAGCCACACCGACCTGGCCTGTTCTTCGGTCATGGTGGGTTCGTAGGCGAACGTGTCGGCCGCGCGCACGACCTCCTCCACGATCGGCCAGATGTTTGGCCAG
The DNA here is from genome assembly GCF_014653785.1 of Promicromonospora soli. Lineage (GTDB taxonomy): Bacteria > Actinomycetota > Actinomycetes > Actinomycetales > Cellulomonadaceae > Promicromonospora > Promicromonospora soli. The sequence goes on from NZ_BNAS01000001.1 coordinate 281,922, forward strand.
TCCTCCGCGCGGGCCTCCCGCACGGTGGTCACGGAAAGGGTCTCGGCGGCTGCGCTCATGCGGCCACCCTGCCGCACGGCCCGACTCGTTCGCCAGCCGATCGGGTCGTCCTGCTCCCGGCCTGCTGCCCGCACACGGCTCACGGCCGCGGCCAGCGCCGACCCGACCGTTCCTCGACCACCCGGTTGTAGCGGCCGAGCAGCTCCGCGAGCTGGACCCGGTCCTCCTCCGGCCAGTCGGCGAGCAGGTCGGCGAGCAGCGCCTGGCTCGCCTCGCGCTCCTCGGTGAGCAGACGGCGTCCGACGTCGGACAGCCGGAGCTTGCGCGCCTGACCGCCGTCGGGGTCCTCGAAGCGCTCCGCGAGACCCTCCCGCCGCAGCGCCGCGGTCTGCCGGTTCAGCGTGGACACGTCCAGGCCGGTAGCGACGGCGAGCTCGGCCAGGCTGGCCGGTCCCCCGGCGTCGAGGAGGCTGAGCAGGGTGTACGCGCTCTGGTCGAGGCGCCCGCCCTTGCGCCGTGAGCGGCCGGCGGGCAACGTCGCCAGGTGCCGACCGAACAGCATGGCCTCGTACTCGATCCGGTTGATCGGGGACGACATCGTCTACCTCCGGTCCGGCGCCGCCGGTCGGCGTCTATGCATCATGCACAACGTACGCCATCCCGAGCGTCGCCACGGCCCCGTGAGGTTGGCCCTGCAGGAGGACCACCGAGCAGCGTACGGTCGGAGCATGTGCCGGAACATCACCACGCTACGCGGGCTCGAACCGCCCGCCACCGACGAGGAGATCATGGCCGCGGCCCTGCAGTTCGTGCGCAAGGTCACGGGTGTGACGAAGGTCAGCGACGCCACCCGCGAACCGGTGGAGCAGGCCACGCAGGAGATCGCGGACATCGTGACGCGCCTGCTCGACACGCTGCCTGAACGCCGTCAGCCACCGAAGAACGTGCCGCCGCTGCGCCGCGCGGAGGTCCAGGCGCGCATCGCGCAGCGCATCAAGGAGCGCGAGGAGCATGAGCGCATGCACGAGCTGGGGATCGCGCACTCGCACTGAGCGGGCCGCGCCGTTACAGTTGCGGCGTGCTCGCCCGCCTCGCCTGTTGCTGTCGCTGACCCCGGACCCGTCCGTAGTCCGCGCGCACTGCTGCGCGCACAGCAACAGGAAGAGAAACAGGTGCAGTACGTCAACTCTGTCGTAGACCTGGTCGGCAACACGCCCCTCGTCCGGCTCCACCGGGTGACCGAGGGCGTGACGCGTGCGACCGTGCTCGTCAAGCTCGAGTACCTCAACCCCGGCGGGTCCGCGAAGGACCGCATAGCGGCCCGCATCATCGAGGCGGCCGAGCGCGAGGGCAAGCTCCGGCCGGGCGGGACCATCGTGGAGCCCACGTCGGGCAACACCGGTGTCGGCCTCGCGCTCGTCGCCCAGCAGCGCGGCTACCGGTGCGTCTTCGTGCTGCCCGACAAGGTGGGCGAGGACAAGCGCAACGTGCTCACGGCGTACGGCGCAGAGATAGTGGTGACCCCGACGGCGGTGGCGCCGGACAGCCCCGAGTCGTACTACTCGGTGAGCGACCGGCTGGTGCGCGAGATCCCCGGCGCCTTCAAGCCGGACCAGTACTCGAACCCCAACGGTCCCCGCTCCCACTACGAGACCACCGGTCCCGAGATCTGGCGGGACACCGACGGCCGGGTGACGCACTTCGTCGCGGGCGTCGGCACTGGCGGCACGATCACGGGCGCGGGCCGCTATCTGCGCGAGGTCTCGGGCGACCGGGTGCGTATAGTCGGCGCCGACCCCGAGGGGTCGGTCTACTCCGGCGGCACCGGCCGCCCGTACCTGGTCGAAGGTGTCGGCGAGGACTTCTGGCCGTCCGCCTACGACCCGAGCGTGCCGCACGAGGTCATCGCGGTGAGCGACGCCGAGTCGTTCGCGATGACCCGGCGCCTCGCCCGCGAGGAGGGCATCCTCGTGGGCGGGTCGAGCGGCATGGCAGTCGTCGCAGCCCTGCGTGCCGCGCGGGACGCGAGCCCGGACGACGTCGTCGTGGTCCTGCTGCCCGACGGCGGCCGCGGCTACCTCGGCAAGATCTTCAACGACACCTGGATGCGGTCCTACGGGTTCTCGCCCGCCGTCGAGAGCCACACGGTCGCCGACGTGCTGGCCGCCAGGGCGGACCGCACCCCGCCGCTGGTCTACGTGTACAAGACCGACACCGTGCGGGACGCGATCGACCGGATGACGCGCACCGGCGTCTCGCAGCTGCTCGTGCTCACCGCGGAACCGCCGGTGGTGCTCGGGGAGATCACCGGGGCTGTGCACGAGGAGGACCTGCTCGACGGGGTGTTCACGGGCAAGGTGAACCTCTCCGACGAGGTCGGCGGGCTCATCGGCCGGCCCCTGCCGCTCGTGGGCGTCAACGAGCCGGTCGGGACGCTCCGCGCCGCCCTCGCCGACGAGACCGCCCTGCTGGTGACCGACGGCGGCAAGGCCCTCGGTGTGGTCTCCCGCTCCGACCTGCTCGACTACCTCGCGGTCTGACCGCACCACAACGCCGAAACGCCCAGAACGCCGAAGAGAGGCGACCATGAACGACGCACGGACGAGCCGTTTCGACACGCTCGCGATCCACGCAGGACAGCACCCCGACCCCACGACCGGCGACGCGATCCCCGCCATCCACGTCACCTCCACCTACGTGCAGGACGGCATCGGCGGGCTGCGCGGCGGGTACGAGTACTCCCGCGGCGGCAACCCCTCGCGCACCGCCCTCGAGGAGCAGCTCGCGGCGATCGAGGGTGGCGCGCAGGGCATCTCGTTCGCGTCCGGCCTCGCCGCGGAGGACGCCCTCCTGCGGGCCGTGCTCTCGCCCGGCGACCACGTGCTCGTGCCGAACGACGTCTACGGTGGCACGCACCGGCTCGTGCGCACGATCCACGGACGCGCGGGCGTGGAGCACACGACTGTGGACACGGCCGACCTCGACGCCGTGCGCGCGGCTGTCCGGCCCGAGTCGAAGGTGCTGTGGGTCGAGACGCCGTCGAACCCGCTGATGAAGATCAGTGACATCGCCGCGCTGGCCGGCCTCGCCGACGACGCGGGCCTGCTGCTGGTCGTCGACAACACGTTCGCGTCGCCCGCCCTCCAGCGCCCCCTCGACCTCGGGGCCGGCGTCGTCGTGCACTCCACGACGAAGTACCTCGGCGGGCACTCGGACGTCGTCGGCGGCGCCGTCGTCGTGGGGAACGGCAACGACGAGCTCGCGGACCAGGTGCGGTTCGTGCAGTTCGCCGCGGGCGCCGTGTCCAGCCCGTTCGACGCGTTCCTTACCACGCGCGGCATCAAGACCCTCGCGGTTCGGATGCAGCGCCACTCCGAGAACGCCCAGACGCTCGCCGAGCGCCTGGTCGGCCACCCGGCGGTGGCCCGTGTGCTGTACCCAGGCCTGCCCGATCACCCGGGCCACAAGACCGCCGCGCACCAGATGTCGCGCTTCGGCGGCATGATCTCGCTCGACCTCGCGGGCGGCGAGCGCGCCGCGCGCACGTTCGCCGAGTCGATGCGGGTCTTCCTGCTCGCCGAGTCGCTCGGCGGCGTGGAGTCGCTGGTCAACTACCCGAGCGAGATGACGCACGCGTCGGTGCGTGGCACGGAGGCCGAGGTCTCGCCGTCGATCGTGCGGCTGTCGGTGGGGCTCGAGGACGTCACCGACCTGCTCGACGACGTGCTGCAAGCGCTGGACCGGATCTGAACCACGTCACCGCGGCGCACCGCTGGTCGCGCGGGTCGAGCCCGTTAGCCTGGCCCGCGTGACAGAACACTCCCCCGTGAGCGCAGCGATGCACCGCGCCAAGGCCGATGCCCGCGCCTCCCACGTCACCGTGGGCCTGGTGCGGCATCTGCCGGGCAACCGCGAGGAGATCGACTGCTCCTGCGGCATGACGCTGACGAACGGACCGCAGTGGTCGCTCGACGAGCACATCCGCCTGCACCGGGCTGAGGCGCGCTACCTGGCGCTCAGCCGCGTTGCGCCGGCGGGCATGCCGCGCATCATCCCCGTGGACCCCGGGCGGCTGCCCCGCTGAACGGGCGGGGCGTCAGAGCTCGTCCGGGTCGTCCCAGGACACGCCGCTCGAGGCCCCTGAGATCGGGTCGAGCTCGCAGTCGGTGAGGTTGCGCGGCGCCTTGGAGACGTCTCCGCCGCCGAGCAGGCCTCGGCGGGTTGCGGCGCGGCGGACGGCCGGCGGCGCGATGCTTGCATAGAAAGCATTCGACTCGTCGATCAGATCGGTCGGGACCGAATCGTCAGGGTCGGTGGCGGGCTGGGGTTCCCCCGTGATCATGGTCTCATTCTCGCAGCAAAACGGACCTCGGCGCACCCGCTTGGCACAGTATTTCTAATCGGCGCCAAGCCTCCACGACGACGGCACGCCCAGCACGCAGATCTCCCCCCACCTACCCCGCAGGAGTGTGATGATCGTGCGATGCAGACCTGGCCAGGGCGCCCCTACCCCCTCGGCGCGACGTTCGACGGTACGGGCACCAATTTTGCTCTCTACTCGTCGGTGGCGAAGCGGGTCGAGCTGTGCCTCCTGACTGACGACAACACCGAGACGCGCATCGACGTGACCGAGACCGACGCGCACGTGTGGCACGTCTACCTCCCCGGCGTCGGCCCCGGGACGCGGTACGGATACCGCGTGCACGGGCCGTACGCCCCGGCGTCAGGTCACCGCTGCAACCCGGCCAAGCTCCTGCTGGACCCGTACGCCAAGGCGGTGGAGGGCGACCTCGACGGCGACCCGTCCCTGTTCTCCTACCCGTTCTCGGACACGCGGCAGGCCACGACGGGCACGACGCCGGACTCCGCCGACTCGCTGGGCCACACCATGGTGTCCGTGGTGGTCAACCCGTTCTTCGACTGGGGCCACGACCGCCCGCCGGCTACGCCGTACCACGACACGGTGATCTACGAGGCGCACGTCAAGGGCCTCACGATGCGCCACCCGGACGTCCCGGACGAGCTGCGCGGCACGTACGCGGGGCTCGCCCACCCGGCGGTGATCGAGCACCTGACCAAGCTGGGCGTCACGGCGATCGAGCTCATGCCGGTGCACCAGTTCGTCACCGACCCGTCCCTGCGGGCCAAGGGCCTGACGAACTATTGGGGCTACAACACGATCGGGTTCTTCGCCCCGCACAACAGGTACGCGGGCTACGGCCAGCGCGGCGAGCAGGTCATGGAGTTCAAGGCCATGGTCAAGGCACTGCACCAGGCGGGGATCGAGGTGCTGCTCGACGTCGTCTACAACCACACCGCCGAGGGCAACCACCTGGGCCCGACCCTGAGCTTCCGCGGGATCGACAACGCGGCCTACTACCGGCTGGTGGACAGCGACGAGGCGCACTACTTCGACACCACCGGCACGGGCAACTCCCTGCTCATGCGCTCCCCCGCCGTGCTGCAGCTGATCATGGACTCGCTGCGGTACTGGGTGGAGGAGATGCACGTCGACGGGTTCCGGTTCGACCTGGCGGCCACCCTGGCCCGCCAGTTCCACGAGGTCGACCGGCTGAGCGCGTTCTTCGACATCGTGCACCAGGACCCGGTGATCTCCCAGGTCAAGCTGATCGCCGAGCCGTGGGACCTGGGCCCCGGCGGCTACCAGGTGGGCGGTTTCCCGCCGCTGTGGACCGAGTGGAACGGCAGGTACCGCGACACGGTTCGCGACTTCTGGCGCGGGGAGCCGGCCACGCTGCCGGAGTTCGCCTCCCGCCTGACCGGGTCCAGCGACCTGTACGAGCACAGCGGCCGGATGCCCAGCGCCTCCATCAACTTCGTCACGGCCCACGACGGCTTCACGCTCGCCGACCTCACGGCCTACGACGAGAAGCACAACGAAGCCAACCGCGAGCACAACGAGGACGGCGAGCGCCACAACCGGTCCTGGAACTGCGGCGTGGAGGGCCCCACCGACGACCCGGAGATCCGGGAGCTGCGCGCCCGGCAGCGCCGCAACCTCCTGGTCACCCTCATGCTGAGCCAGGGCGTGCCGATGATCGCGCACGGCGACGAGCTCGGGCGCACGCAGCAGGGCAACAACAACGCCTACTGCCAGGACAACGAGCTCACCTGGGTGGACTGGGGCGGCCCCGACGGGCTCGACGACGAGGGCGCCAAGCTGCTGGAGTTCGCCCGGCACGCGGTCCGGCTGCGCCGCGACCACCCGATCCTGCACCGCCGCAGGTTCTTCGACGGCAGCGGCACGGATGCGCTCGGCGACGTCGAGTGGCTCGACCTCACCGGCGCGCTCATGGACGACACCGACTGGCTCCAGTCGTACGCCAGGACGGTGACCGTCTTCCTCAACGGCGACGCGATCACGGAGAAGGGCGGACGGGGCGAGGCGGTGGTCGACGACTCGTTCCTGCTGCTGCTCAACGCCCATTCCGGGGCTCTGGGCTTCACCCTGCCGCCCGCTGCCTACGGGAAGGACTGGACCGTCGTCCTGGACACCGACGGCAGTGCCGCGCCGGGGAGCGTGCTGGAGGCGGGTACCGGCCTCACCGTGACGGGCCGCAGCGTCGTCGTACTGACCCGCCCACCCGGAACACCGGGCTAGGCTGTCCGGCGTGACCGGACCGAGGAGTGGAACCGGGGGAACCACGCCACCGCCCCGACCAGGGCCTGACATGCCTGTTCCCGGGCCCAGGCCGGTGGTATGGGCCCCGCGCGCCCGCATCATCGAGGTGGTCGTGCCCTACGACCAGTACGAGGAGCCGGAGCACATGCCGCTGCGCCTCGTGGGCGCCGGCGAGCCCGGGTACTGGGGCGCCGACAGCGTGCTCGGGCACGGCACCGACTACGGCTACTCGATAGACGGCGGGCCCATGCTGCCCGACCCGCGCAGCGTGTGGCTGCCGCAGGGCATCCACGGGCCCACCCGGGTCTTCGACCCGGCCTTCGAGTGGACCGACGGCACCTGGTCGCCTCCCGACCTCTCCACGAGCGTGCTCATGCACGTCGACGTCGAGACGTTCACACCGGAGGGCACCCTGGACGCCGCGGCGGCGCTGCTGCCCACGCTCGCGGAGCTCGGCATGCACGGCGTCGAGCTCGCGCCGGTCGCGGCGTTCGACCCCGCGCTCGGCCCCGCGCGGGGCGTGCGCCTCTACTCCGTGCACGAGCCGTACGGCGGCCCGCGGGCGCTGCAGCGGTTCGTCGACGCCGCGCACGCCGCCGGCCTCGCCGTCGTGCTGGACATCCCGTACCGATGGTCCGTGGCCGACGAGCTCGGCCTGGAGGCCTACGGGCCGTACCTGACGGGCGGCGGCGGCCGGTCGCGCACGCCGCGCCCTGACGTCGGCGACGCGGGCGAGCACGCCCTGCAGGCGATGCGCCCACGGACCGGGCAGGTCCCCCTGGACCGGCCGCGCACCGGCCCTATCCAGCTGCGTACCGGCCAGGTCCCGGCGATCGGCACGCGGGCCGGCAAGGTCCCGTCCGCGCCGACGGTCCGCACCGACTACGTGGGCGACCGCATCAACCTCGACGGCAGCGGCAGCCGGGGCCCGCGCGACTTCCTCGTGGACGACGCCCGGCACTGGCTGCGCGAGTACCACGTGGACGGCCTGGTGCTCGACGTCGACGCGCTCGTGGACCGCTCGCCCAACCCTTTCCTCGGCGAGCTGGCGGACTACGTGGTCGGGATGGGCGAACAGCTCGACCGCCGCTTCAGCCTCCTCGTGGACGGTCCTGGCCGGAGCGACCGGCTCACCACGATCCTGCTCCGCATCCTGTCCGGCCCCGGCCGGTCCGAGGACATCCAGGCGCTGCAGATGCTCGCCGACCTGGTGCACCCGTCGGTGCGCCGGGCCACCCGCCAGAGCGGCGGGCGGCGCAACCGGGTCCGGGCCGGAGCGAGCGTGGTCGAGGACATCACCCGGCTCCCCGGCACCCAGCTCACGGTTCCGTGGGCTGGCGAGGAGAGCCCCGCCACTGCGCTTCTCGGCGTGGACGACGTCGACATCCGGTCCAGCGTGCTCGCCGCCGTCATCCTCGCGGGCAACCCGCTGGTCCTGGACACCGTGCACGTCCCGGTGGTCCCGCACAACGACAACGACCGGCGCCTGGTCCGCTGGGCGCACGAGCTGATCACCATCCGGCTCAGCATCGCCGACGAGCTGGACCTCCCGCTGGAGGTCCGGTCCACCGCCGACCGTTCCGTCATCGCGGTGCTGCGCGGCAGCCTGGCATTTGTGCTGAACACCGGCCACGGCCTCGCCGCCCTGCGCCTCGGGAGCCTGCTGCGGCCCGCCGAGGGCGCCGTCAAGGCGCCGCTGCCCGCTGCGTTCAGGCTCGCGGCCGCCTGGGAGCCGGGCGCGACGCGCCTGGTCGGCGACACCCTGACGGTCCCGCCGCGGATGACCGCCGTGCTGCGCGCGGGCACCTGACCTGGGAACCTGAGATCCTGGGACCGGTGCCGACCGGTCGCGCGGAGGAGGCACCCCAGATGGCGAACAAGCCCGATTTGTGGAAGACCCCGGCACAGGAGGCCCTGCGGTGGGTGCGCGGCACCGATCTCGACGGTCTGGACCAGGGCGCCAAGCCCGGCTGGGCCGGCAAGCGGAGCGACGGCAAGGCGCTCCAGGAGGCCCTGGCCCCGGAGCTCGCCGACCTGCAGGAACGCCTCTTCGCACACGGCCGCACCGGCGGTGACCGCGCCGTGCTGCTCGTGCTGCAGGGCCTGGACACGGCGGGCAAGGGCGGGATCGTGCGGCACGTCGTGGGCATGGTGGACCCGCAGGGCGTGATGCACCGGGGGTTCGGCGTGCCCACCGAGGAGGAGCGGGAGCACGGCTACCTGTGGCGGATCCGCAACGCGCTCCCCCGCCCCGGCTACCTCGGCGCCTTCGACCGGTCGCACTACGAGCAGGTCCTGGTGGTCCGGGTGGACGGGCTCGAACCGGAGAAGACCTGGCGCGAGCACTACCGCGAGCTGAACGAGTTCGAGGCCGAGGTGGCCGCTGCGGGCACCGTGATCGTGAAGGTGGCGCTCTTCGTGTCGGCCGACGAGCAGAAGAAGCGCCTGGCCGCGCGGCTCGAGCGACCGGACAAGCACTGGAAGTACGACCCGGGCGACATCGAGGTGCTCCGGAAGCGCGCGCAGTACCTGGCGGCGTACCAGGAGATGCTGGACCGCACCTCAACGGAGGTGGCGCCCTGGTACGCCGTTCCGGCGGACCGGAAGTGGTACGCGCGCCTGGCCGTCACCGAGCTGCTCACCGGCGCGCTCCGGTCGCTGGACCTGGGCTGGCCGCCCGCGGGCTTCGACGTAGAGGCGGAGAAGAAACGCCTGGCGGCCAGCTGACCGGATCCTGGTTGTGGGCGCGACCGTTGCGACTATCCGTCCGGTTTAGGCGCAACGATCGCGCCCACAACCAAGGGGTCAGACCAGGCGGCGCCCCTCCTCGGCGAGGGAGCCCAGGCGGGACAGCGCGCGGTAGTACTTCTTGCGGTACCCGCCGGCGAGCATCTCGGCGGTGAACAGGCTGTCCTCGGTGCCGCTGAGCAGCACGGGCACGTCCCGGTCGTAGAGGCGGTCCACGAGCACCACCAGGCGCAGCGCCACGTCCTGCGCCGTCACCGGGTGCACACCGGTCAGGGCGACGGCGGAGACGCCGTCGAGCAGCGCGCCGTAGCGGCTGGGGTGCACCGTGGCGAGGTGCGCGAGCAGGTCGTCGAACGCGTCGAGCGTGGCGCCCGGGTGGGCCGCGGCGGCCGCCACCGCGTCAGCGGTCAGCGGCTCGGGGTCGGTCACCACGTCGCGGTGGCGGTAGTCCTCGCCGTCGACCCGCAGGGTCTCGAAGCGGTCGGACAGGGCCTTGATCTCGCGCTGAAAGTCCTGGGCGGCGAAGCGGCCCTCGCCGAGCGCGCCGGGCAGCGTGTTCGACGTCGCCGCGAGCGCCACGCCCCGGTCCGCGAGCTCGCGCATGAGCCGGGACATGAGGGTCGTGTCGCCCGCGTCGTCGAGCTCGAACTCGTCGATGCAGACCAGCTTCTTGGCGGCGAGCGCCTCGACGGTCGGGAGGAAGCCGAGCGCCCCGACGAGGTTCGTGTACTCGACGAACGTGCCGTATGCGGCCTTGTCCCGGCCCAGCGCCTCGCCGACGGCGTGGGCGAGCGAGGTGAGCAGGTGGGTCTTGCCGACGCCGAAGCCGCCGTCGAGGTAGACCGCGGGAGCTGCCTGGCGGCGGGCGAACAGGCCGCGCTTCGGGGCCGCGATCTGCTGCGCGATCTCCTGGAGGCGGGCGAGCGCTCGGCCCTGGCTGGGGTGCACCGGGTTGGCGCGGTAGGTGGCAAACCGGGCCTGCGCAAAGTGGCGCGGCGGCACCAGGTCGGTGACGAGCCGGTCGACAGGCACCTGCGGTCGGACGGCGCACAGGGCTGTCGTCGCGGTCTGGCTGTCGGTCGAGGTAGCGGCTGTCACGAAGCAAAAGATTACCGGCGGGTCGGCTCACCGGGCGTGCCGGGAGAGCAACGTCACACGTGCACGACGACGGGCGCGCCGGGGTGGTCGAGGAGCTCGCCGAGGGCGCTGACCACCTGGGCCGGGGTCCTGGTCTGGGCCGGGTCCTCGTTGCGGTCGTCGCCGGAGACCGCGTGGTCGATGACGAGCTCGTGGAAGCGCACGGGCGGCCCGGCTTCCGGTGGTCGAGCCTGTCGGGACTCGAGGCGCAGCACCTGGACGAGCATCGCCAGCCCGGCGCCGGTGACGCTGATCGCGCCGGACCCGGCCATGGCCTCGCGGGACGCGGCGCCGTTGAGCACGATGTAGGGGTCGCCCGGCTCCAGCAGCGGCACGAGCGCGCGTGCGGCTTCGAGGTGCGCGGTGAGGTGGGAGGCCAGCGTCGCGGACCACTCGGACGCGTCCACGTCCAGGAGCGGGGCGCCCTTGTGCCAGCCGCCGATCGACGCCACGACGGCCCCGGGCAGCGGTGCGCCGGCCTGCGCGCAGGCGGCGCGGACGGCGCCGGGCAGTGCGGTCACCTCGGTGCTGAGGACGGGGATCACCCCGGGCTGGGCGATGAACCACTCGGGCAGCGGACGGCGCGCGGCCGCGAGCACCGGCCGACCGCCGGCAGCCAGGCCGCGAGCGACCCGGCTGCCGACGAACCCGCTCGCCCCGACGACGAGGACGGGGCGGGGGCTGTTCACTGGCTCAGGCTAGATCAGACGGCAGACGTCTGCTCCACTGCCTTGGGGTCCGCGCCGAAGCGGTTGGGCCCCTGGGTGCCTTCGGTCGCCTCCCAGACGATCAGCATGATCGGACCGACGACCGGAACGAACGCGAAGAAGTACCAGAAGCCGGAGCGGTCGGTGTCGTGCAGGCGACGGACCAGGACACCCAGGCTCGGCAGGAACAGCGCGAGGCCGACGACCGACACGATGAGGTAGCCGGTCATCACGGAGCCGGGCATCTGCGCCGCCGGGTCAGCCATGAGGTCCGCCGTGTAGGCGGTGAGGCCGGGCACGACCAGGGCGAAATAGAGGATCGACATGACGATCGTGTAGGCCAGGGCGAACCACCAGTACTCGGAGCGGCGGGCGCGGCCGCTGAAGACCGCGTACTTCGACAGCACTGTGCGGATCGATTCGATGAACGACATCGGAGGAAAACCTCTCTCAGGTGTTGTGCCGGAGATCTCCGGCAACTGCGCACATAGTCTCCTGATTTGGAGAACTCTGCACAAGGTTGAAATGGGGCAGAAGGGGCGGTCCACTCCGAAGGTATGAATCGCCCCGCCCCAGGTGTGTTCGTCAGTACGCGATCGCGGGCTGCGCGGGCGCCGTCTGCTGCCCCTTGGGGTCCGGCCCGAACCGGTTGGGCCCGGGCTCGCCGCCCGCCGCGAGCAGCACGATGCCGATGATGCCGCCGGCGAACGGGATGAAGGTCAGGAGGAAGAACCAGCCGGACTTGCCCGTGTCGTGCAGGCGGCGGACCGCTGCCGAGATCATCGGCACGACGGTCCCGAGCGCGAGGATCGTCCAGAGGATCATCCCGATCGTGCCGAGCACCCCGGGCTCCTCGGTGACCGGGTCCATCGTGATCAGGGCCGGGATCATGAACGCCACGAAGACGACGACGTACGCGGCCGACACCGCGAGGTACCAGAACCAGTACTCGGAGGGGCGCGCACGCCCGCTGAAGTCGCCGTATTTGCGCAGGCAGGTCCGGACGGAGTCCAAGAACGACATGTGTTGGAAGTTCCCTATTGTCTTGTGGGTCGGGCCGGAGGACCCGGTTGTCCAGGACACCTCCGGCGATGTGCCCACAGTGTCTCGGCGCGTCGTGCGACGGACAAGCCGGGGACCTGGGCAGAAGTACCCATGGCCCGGCCCGGACATGTCAGACGCTCAGGTCACCTGGGCGACCTGAGCGTCTGACACGTCGGCGGGACTGCCCGCCTCAGTAGCCCGTAGCGGTCGGCTCCGGGTAGTACTGCGAGTACTTGCGGCGGTAGTTCTGCGTGATCGCCTCGACGATGAGCCGGCGCCTGAGACCGGAGTCGGCGTCGTACTTGAGGGGGTTGACCACGTCGCCGCTGGACTTGAGCGCCTTGAGCCGGGCCTTGAGCTCGGGGTCCAGGACGTACCTCGACAGCAGGCCGAACGGCACCACCGTGTACAGCACCTCACGCACCGCCCGCACCGGGCGGATCGGGCGGTGCAGGATCCAGTCCTCGACGAGCACGCGGGCCACGTTGGCCCCGCCCGCCGTCACGTAGTAGTTGTTCCGCCCGATGCGCGGGTTGACCTCGAAGTACACGTGCCGGCCCGTGCGCGGGTCCAGCTTGTAGTCGAAGTTGGCGAAGCCCACGTAGCCGGTCGTGTCGAGGAACCGGGTGGCGGCGTCCATGGCGTCGTCGTACGCCTCCACCAGGATCGCCGCCGGGATGCCGAGCGTGCCCGGCGTGTGCTCCTCCAGGAGCACCCGCCCGGTGGCCAGGAGCGTCACCTCGCCCGACGTGTCGCGGTACGCGGTCAGGGACCGCATCTGCGTCTCGTCGCCCGGGATGAACTCCTGCACCAAGAACGTGCCCGGGTACTTCGCGTCCGCGAGGTTGCCCAGCAGCTCGTCCAGCTCTGCGCGGGAGTCGATGTGGTGGATCTTCGCCTTGCCGGGGAAGTCCACGTAGTACCACTCGGCGCTGTTCGACGGCTTGCCCACCACGGGGTACTGCAGGTCCACCTCGAGGGTGGGCACGGCGGCACGGCCGCCTTCGGCCACCAGCTTGGCGACGTCGACCGCCACCGTGCGCGGCGTCGGGATGCCGAGCCGGTCGCAGACCTGCGCGAAGCCCTCCTTGCTGCTCACCTGCTCCAGGACGGGCAGCGACGGGTACGGCAGCACGTAACCCGCCGCCTCCAGGCGCTCCCGGTTCAGGATGACGGTGCGCACGTGCCAGTCCGCGTTCGTCAGCAGGATCAGCACCTTGTCCCTGTGCTGCTGCGCGATGCCCTCGAGCGTCGCGAGGAACACGTCCACCTCGTCCAGGCCGGGCACCACGAGGTTCTCTGCGATCGCCGAGTCCTGCATCGCGCGGGTGGCGACCTTGGAGAGCACGACGGCGTGGGTGCGGTACTGCTCGTGGAACGCGCGCACCAGGGCGTACATCCCGACGTCGCCGCCGATCCCCACCACCATCATCTCGGGGACCGGGCTCTCCCCGCCGCCACCTGCCAGCCCCTTGTCCGCGGGGAAACCCCTCACGCCTCGGCCTCCGTGCGGTCCCCGGACCACTCGGTGTGGAACGTTCCCTCGCGGTCGACCCGCTTGTAGGTGTGCGCCCCGAAGAAGTCGCGCTGCGCCTGCACCAGGGCGGCGGGCAGCCGCTCGGCGCGGACGCCGTCGTAGTACGCGAGCGAGGAGGAGAACGCCGGCGTCGGCACGCCGTTCTGGGCCGCACCGGCCACGATGCGGCGCCACGCGGGCAGACCGCTCGCGACGGCGTCGGTGAAGTACTGGTCCGCGAGCAGCAGGGGCAGGTCCTGGTCGCGCTCGTACGCCTCGGTGATCCGGTTCAGGAACCGGGCACGGATGATGCAGCCGCCGCGCCAGATGCGGGCCATCGCGCCACGGTCGATGTCCCACCCGAACTCGGTGGCGGCCGCCGCGATCTGGTCGAAGCCCTGCGAGTAGGCGACGACCTTGGAGGCGTACAGGGCCTGGCGGACGTCCTCGATGAACGCTGCCCGGTCCTTGACCTCCCAGCTCGCGGCGTGCGCGGGCAGAGCCGCGCGGCCGGCGGCGCGCTGCGGCACCGAGCCGGACAGAGCGCGGGCGAACGTGGCCTCCGCGATGCCCGTGATCGGCACGCCCAGGTCCAGGCCGTTCTGCACGGTCCAGCGGCCCGTGCCCTTCTGCTCCGCCTGGTCCAGCACGATGTCGACGAACGCCTTGCCGGTCTCCGCGTCGACGTGCTGCAGCACGTCGGCGGTGATCTCGATGAGGAACGACTCCAGGTCGCCGGTGTTCCACTGCGCGAAGATCTCGCCGATCTCCGCCGCGGAAGCCCCGAGCCCCTGGCGCAGCAGGTCGTACGCCTCGGCGATGAGCTGCATGTCGGCGTACTCGATGCCGTTGTGCACCATCTTGACGAAGTGCCCGGCGCCGTCGGAGCCCACGTAGGTGCAGCACGGGACGCCGTCCACCTTCGCGGAGATGTCCTCCAGGATGGGGCCGAGCGACTCGTACGACTCGGGCGTGCCGCCCGGCATGATGGACGGGCCGTTCAGCGCGCCCTCCTCCCCGCCGGACACGCCGCTGCCGACGAAGTGCAGTCCGTGCTTCTTCAGGGCGGCCTCGCGCCGGATGGTGTCCGGGAAGTGCGCGTTACCGGCGTCGACCACGATGTCGCCCTCCTCCAGGAGGGGCACCAGCTCGTCGATGACCGCGTCCGTGGGACCGCCGGCCTTGACCATGATGACCACCTTGCGCGGCCGCTCGAGCGACGCGACGAAGTCCGCCATCGACTTGGCCGGGACGAACTCGCCGTCGCTGCCGTGCTCCGCGACCAGCGACTCGGTCTTGGCGTACGAGCGGTTGTGGACCGCCACCGTGTAGCCGTGACGTGCGAAGTTCCGCGCGAGGTTGCGACCCATCACCGCCAGCCCGGTGACGCCGATCTGTGCTGTGCCTGACACGTTCTTGCTCCTTCTCCGTGGGAACGGGCCGGCACACGCGCAGCGCGCCGTGACCCTCGGTCAGCCTAGTAGGGCCCGTGAACACAGGGCGACGCAGGTCACGATCCGGCGACAGCCGCGCGCCTCCGCCTGGAGGCACCGGCCCGGACGTACCGTGAAGAAGTGACCAGCGGCCCGCCCACCGGCGTTCCCGTCGACTTCGCAGCAGCCCTCGCCGACCTGCGACGGCAGGCCCTGCGCGCCGAGGTGCGCCTCACCGAGATCCCCGCGCCCCGCCGGGTGGCACCGTTCAGCGTGGCGCTCTCGGGCGACGTCCTGCCCGGCGCGCCGCAGGGCCGGCCCGACCGGGGCGGTGACAAGGACCACGACCACTCCGATGAGCCGCTCGCGACCGGCCGGTTCGTCGTCCTGCACGACCCGGCCGGGCAGGAGGCCTGGCACGGCACCTTCCGCGTGGTGACGCTGGTCCGCGCCACGCTCGAGCCCGAGATGGCCGCCGACCCGATGCTGGCCGACGTCGCCTGGTCCTGGGTCCACGAGTGCCTCGAGTCCGCAGGGCTCGCCCCGGGCACGGACACCGTTGCCGACGGCGGCACGGTCACCCGGGTGCTGTCCCAGAGCTACGGCGCCCTCGACGGCACGCCCGACGCGGTGGACCTCGAGATCCGAGCGTCGTGGACACCGCTGGACACGCTGCTGGGCAGGCACCTGAGCGCGTGGGCGGCGCTGCTCACCATGGCCGCGGGAGTGCCCCCGCTTCCCGAGGGCGTCGCTACCCTCACCAGGCGGTTTACCGACAGGTCCAGGCAACGCCATACGGTAGGTCCATGACCACCACGGAGCGAGGCGTCCCTGCGGAGACATCGACGCCCGTGCCGGCCCCCGTCACACCACTGACCGAGCCCGCCGACGGACTGCCTGACGTCGTGGCCACCGAGAGTGCTTTCGCGCGCGTCGTCGAGGCGTTCGCCGCCGGCTCGGGGCCGGTCGCCGCCGACGCCGAGCGCGCCTCCGGGTACCGGTACGGCCAGGCGACCTACCTGATCCAGGTGCGGCGCGCGGGCGCGGGCACCGCGCTGATCGACCCCGTCGGCGTCCCCGACCTCTCGCCGCTGGGCGAGGCCGTGGGCGACGCCGAGTTCGTGCTGCACGCCGCCTCGCAGGACCTGCCGGGGTTCGCCGCGCACGGGCTGCGCCCCGCCCGGGTCTTCGACACCGAGCTCGCCGCGCGGCTGCTCGGCATGGAGCGCGTGGGCCTCGCCGCCGTCGTCGCCGACGTGCTGGGGCTGGGGCTGGCGAAGGAGCACTCCGCCGTCGACTGGTCCACCCGCCCGCTGCCGGAGGACTGGCTGCGGTACGCGGCGCTCGACGTCGAGGTGCTCGTCGAGCTGCGCGACCGGCTCGCCGAGCGGCTCGAGGCCGCCGGGAAGGCCGAGTGGGCGGCACAGGAGTTCGAGGCGGTGCGCACCGCCGCCCCGCCGGCGCCGCGGGTCGACCCGTGGCGGCGCACGTCCGGCATGCACGTGCTGCGCAACCCGCGCCAGGTCGCCGCGGTGCGGGCGATGTGGTTCGCGCGGGACGCCAGCGCCCAGGCGCGGGACATCTCGCCCGGCCGGGTCCTGCCCGACCGCGCGATAGTCGCAGCCGCCAAGGCCATGCCGAAGACCGCCGGCCAGCTCGTGCTGCTGCCGGAGTTCGCCGGCAAGGGCACCAGGCGCCGGGCCGCCTACTGGCAGAGTGCGATCGACCAGGCACGCGCCCTGCCCGACGCCGAGCTGCCCAGCGTGCGCGGCCCGCGCACCGACGGCCCGCCGCCCCCGCGCACCTGGGGCGACCGGGACGCCACGGCGGCGCGCCGCCTCACGGCGGCCCGCGAGCTCGTGACGGCGCTGTCCGAGGACCTGAGCATCCCGGTCGAGAACCTGCTGCAGCCCGACGCGCTGCGCCGCCTGTGCTGGACGCCGCCGTCGCCCGCCGACGCCGGCGCGATCACCGAGTTCCTGCGGAGCCGTGGCGCCCGCGAGTGGCAGCTCGGCCTCCTGGTGGAGGGCCTGGAGCGGGCGTTCGCCGAGGTGACACGGGAACAGGTGTGAAAGCCCCGCGTCGACCCCAGTAGAGTCGTCCCCATGCCAGCCCTGTCGGAGCCCATCACGCTCGCCGTCGACGTCGTCACCGAACCTTCGACCTGGGACCGCGAGGTGCTCGCCCTGGGCGGGCACCCGCTCCAGCTGTGGGGATGGGGCGAGGTCAAGGCGGCCGGCAACTGGCGCGCGCACCGCCTGCGGGTGACTGAGGACGGCGCCACCGTCGGCCTGGCGCAGCTGCTCGTGCGGCCGCTGCCCGCCCAGTTCAAGGCTCTCTCGTACGTGCCGCGCGGCCCCGTCGTCGCGCACCACGACGGCGAGACGGCCCAGGCCGTCTTCGGCGTCGGCGACACCGCCACCCGTAACGCCGTGACGAACACCGTCGTGGAGTGGGCGCGCGAGAACGTGGGCGGCGTCGGTATCACCATCGAGCCGGACTGGCCCGCCGGCACCCAGCTCGACCTGGCCGGACGGCGGTACGCGCCGAACCAGATCCTCATCCCCAGCACGCTGATCCTGGACCTCACCCAGTCCGCCGACGAGCTGCTGGCGGACATGCGCAAGTCCACCCGGTACGAGATCCGCAAGGGCAGCCGGGCGGGCCTCGACATCCGCCGGGTCACGGAGGACGCGGAGGTGCTGCGCGTGCTCGACGTCTACAAGGAGACCGCCGAGCGCGCGGGCTTCGCCATCCACTCCGACGAGTACTACCTCGACGTCAACCGGTCGCTCGGCGACAAGTCGGTGCTCGTGGCCACCTACATCGACGACGCGCCCGCATGCTTCGCGTGGTGCGTGAACTCGGCCAGCACCTCGTTCCTGCTGTACGGGGGCGGCAACGACGCCGGCCGCAAGGCCACGGCCACCGCGCCGACCTACTGGCGCACCATCGAGATCGCCCGGGAGCAGGGCCTCGTGCGGTACGACATGAACGGCCTGCTCAACGACGGCATCAGCGACTTCAAGAAGAGCTTCGCCAAGCACACCGACGAGCTCGTGGGCTCGATCGACGTCGCGTTCTCGCGCTGGTACAACACCTGGAACACCGCGCTGCCGACGGCCAAGAAGGTAGTCCGCAAGCTCCGCGGCAACGGCTGAGTTCGGTCCCCCGCACGCCACATCACGGTGACTTCGGTCCCCCGCACGCCACATCACGCTGACTTCGGTCGCTTGCCTTGAGATCGGTCGTTCAACGGACCGATCTCAAGGCAGGCGACCGAACTCATGCCAGCGCCGGTAGCCACTGACCGAACTCACGGCAGCGCCGCCGTCGTCGTCCGACGCGCCGCAGTGGCTCCCGCACCGCCATCCGAGACTCGGTGTCACGTTCCACCGAACCGGGTCTCACTTCGTGCGTGCTTTTTACCGGTACTCGCGGTAGCGTGTATCTCGATCCAGCGGCGCCGCTCAACGGACGCCGCCGTCCCCAAAACCAGGAGTTCTGCTGATGACCGCAGCCCCGGAAACACCGCGTGCCCGCCGTGCGGTACGCGACGTCGTCTTTGTCGACGGCGCCCGCACGCCCTTCGGCAAGGCCAAGCCCGACGGCCTCTACGCCGAGACGCGCGCCGACGACCTCATCGTGAAGGTGGTACGCGAGCTGCTGCGGCGCCACCCCGAGCTCCCGCCGGAGCGGATCGACGAGGTGGCCATCGCCGCCACGACCCAGCAGGGCGACCAGGGGCTCACGCTCGGCCGCACGGTAGGCATGCTCGCCGGCCTCCCCCAGTCCGTGCCGGGCTACGCCATCGACCGCATGTGTGCCGGCGCCCTGACCGCCGCCACGACGACCGCCGCCGGCATCGCCATGGGCGCCATCGACATCGCGATCGCGGGCGGCGTGGAGCACATGGGCCGCCACCCGATGGGCTTCGACGCCGACGTCAACCCCCGCTTCGTCGCCGAGAAGCTCGTGGACCCCCAGTCCCTGAACATGGGCGTCACAGCGGAGAACCTGCACGACAAGTTCCCGCACCTCACCAAGGAGCGCGCGGACCGGTTCGCCGTCGAGTCGCAGACCAAGTACGCCAAGGCGCTGGCCAACGGCAACATCGACCCGGACCTCGTCCCGGTGGCCATCCGCTCCTCCGAGCAGGGCTGGGGCCTGGCCACCACCGACGAGCTCCCCCGCCCCGAGACCACCTTCGAGTCCATCCAGGGCCTCAAGACGCCGTTCCGCGTGGGCGGCCGGGTCACCCCCGCGACGTCGTCCCCGCTGACCGACGGCGCGACAGGCGCCATCCTCGCGGCCGGCGACGTCGCCGCCGAGCTGGGCCTGCCGGCCAAGATGCGCATGGTGTCGTACGGCTTCGCCGGCGTGCCCCCGGAGATCATGGGCTACGGCCCGGTGCCCTCCACCGACAAGGCCCTGAAGACCGCCGGCCTGACCATCGGCGACATCGGCCTGTTCGAGCTGAACGAGGCGTTCGCGGTGCAGGTCCTGTCCTTCCTGGACCACTACGGCATCGCCGACGACGACCCGCGGGTCAACCCGTACGGCGGCGCCATCGCGATGGGCCACCCCCTGGCAGGCTCCGGCGTGCGCCTCATGACGCAGCTCGCCCGCGAGTTCGAGCAGCACCCCGAGGTCCGCTACGGCCTCACCGCCATGTGCGTGGGTCTCGGCCAGGGCGGCAGCGTCATCTGGGAGAACCCGCACAACGCCGACTACTCCGGCCACACGGACGAGGAGAACTGACCCGTGCCTGAGACCCCTTCGACGTTCAGCGAGCGCGTCACCCACTCGCTGGTGCGTGATGTGCAGATGCCCGGCGGTGCCGGCGTCCTCGCGCTGGTCACGCTCGACAACGGCCTGGACCACACCAAGCCCAACACCCTCGGTCCGGCCGGCATCGCCGAGCTCAAGGCGGCCCTGGAGGTCGTCCGCACCCGCGCCGAGGCCGGCGAGATCGCCGCCGTCGGCGTGACCGGCAAGCCCTACTTCGTCGCCGCCGGCGCCGACCTCAAGGGCATCACCTCCGTGCGCAGCCACGACGAGGCGGTCGAGCTGGGCCGCATGGGCCACGCCGCGTACACGATCCTCGGCGACCTGCGCGCGGCCACCGGCGTGCCGACCTTCGCGTTCGTGAACGGCCTCGCCCTCGGCGGCGGCCTCGAGGTCGCCCTCAACTGCGACTACCGCACCGTGGCGTCCGACGCCGCCGCGCTCGGCCTGCCCGAGACCGGCATCGGCCTGGTGCCCGGCTGGGGCGGCGCGTACCTGGTCCCGCGCCTGGTCGGTGTCGAGAAGGCCGTCGAGGTCATCCTCACGCGCCCGGCGGCGAACAAGCCGTACAAGCCCGCCGAGGCCCTGCAGATCGGCCTGGTCGACGCGCTGTTCGAGGCCGCCGACTTCCTGGAGCAGTCCATCATCTGGGCCGCCAAGGTCGTCACCGGCGAGATCGAGGTGCCCCGCCGCGAGCTCGACCCGCAGCCGGTGTGGGACGGCGTCGTCGCCGCCGCGAAGGCGCAGGTCGACACCCTGGTCGGCGCGTCACGCCCCGCGCCGCACCGCGCGCTGGAGCTCATCGCCGCCGCCGGCAACGCGACCAAGGCGGACGCGTTCGCGGCGGAGGACCAGGCCCTGGCGGACCTGATCATGTCCGACGAGATGCGCGCCAGCATCTACGCGTTCAACCTCGTGGGCGGCGGCAAGAAGCCGCAGGGCGCCCCGGACCCCCAGCTCGCCCGGCCCGTCACCCGGGTCGGCGTCGTGGGCGCCGGCCTGATGGCCGCCCAGATGGCCTTCCTCTTCGCGCAGCGCCTCGGCGTCCCCGTCGTCATGCGCGACCTGGACCAGGAGCGCGTGGACAAGGGCCTGGCCTTCGTCCGCGAGACGGCCGAGAAACTGGCCGGCCGCGGGCGCCTCTCACCCGACGCCGCTGCTCGCATCGTCGCCTCCGTGTCCGGCACCACGGACCTCAACGAGTTCGCCTCCTGCGACTTCGTGATCGAGGCCGTCACCGAGGTCATGGGCCTCAAGAAGAAGGTCTTCGCCGAGCTGGAGGGCGTCATCACCCCCGAGACGGTGCTCGCGACCAACACCTCGGCGCTGTCCGTCACCGAGATGGCGGCGGACCTGCAGCACCCCGAGCGCGTGGTCGGCATCCACTTCTTCAACCCGGTGGCCCAGATGCCGCTGGTCGAGGTGATCAACGCCGAGCGGACCTCCGACGAGGCCCTCGCCACGGCGTTCGCCATCACGAAGAAGCTCCGCAAGACGGCGATCATGTCGGCCGACCGCCCGGGCTTCATCGTGAACCGCCTGCTGCTGCTCGTGATGGGCCAGGTGATGGAGGCGATCGAGGGCGGGACCCCCGTCGAGGTCGCC
Source organism: Promicromonospora soli (assembly GCF_014653785.1). Classification (GTDB taxonomy): domain Bacteria; phylum Actinomycetota; class Actinomycetes; order Actinomycetales; family Cellulomonadaceae; genus Promicromonospora; species Promicromonospora soli. Next base: position 303,543 of record NZ_BNAS01000001.1, read on the forward strand.
GACCGGGCGCTCGCACCCCTCGGCCTCCCGATGCCGACGTTCGAGCTGACCGACCTGGTCGGCCCCGCCGTCGCGCAGCACGTGCTCACGTCGCTGCGGGAGAACCTCGGCGACCGCATCCCGGCGTCGGCGGGCCTCGCCAAGATCGTCGAGGACGGCACCCGGGTGGTGCTGGACGCCCCGGCCAAGGGCCTGCCCAAGCCCGTCAACCCGGCCATCCAGGAGTACTTCGGCCCTGCGCTCAGCCCGGGCGAGCCCGGCAGGAGCGGGCAGAGCGTGCTCGATGCCGACGGCGTGCTCGACTCGGTGCTCAGCGCCCTGACCGTCGAGATCGGTCTCATGCTGGACGAGGGCGTGGTGCCCGGCCCGGAGCAGATCGACCTCGCCATGATCCTCGGCGCCGGCTGGGGCTTCCACACGGGCGGCATCACGCCGTACCTGGACCGCACCGGCTACAGCGAGAAGATCCTGGGCAGGCGGTTCCTGCCCGACGGCGTGGCGAACGTCCCCTCCTGACCTGGAGTCCCCCGGGCCCTCCGGCGACCAGCCCACACATTCGTGGGAGTTGTCGGAGGGCCCGGCTACGCTCTGCCACCATGACGGATGCCGTACCGGGCACGAACGCGCACTACATAGTCGTCGGTGACAATCCCCTCGCCTATCGCCTCACCCGCGCCCTCAGCACGCGGTTCCGGGGCACGGTGACCGTCGTGGTCCCGGACCGCACCTCCCGGTACGCGCAGGACATGCTCAACCTCAACCTCGACGACGACGGCAAGCCCAAGCGCGACGGCGACGGCAAACTCCTCGAACTCGTCAGCCTGTTCGAGACCGAACGGGTCGACGAGGGGGCGCTCAAGGAGGCCGGCGCGGACCGCGCCGCGGCGGCCGCCCTCGTGAACCAGGACGACGGCGGGAACGTCGCCCTGGCGCTCCTGCTCCGCGAGACCTGGCCGAGGCTGCACGTGGTGGTCCGGATCTTCGACGAGTCGCTCGGCCGGCACCTGCAGCGCGACCACTGCACCGTGCTGTCGTCGTCGGCGTTCGCCGCGCCGGAGATCGTCGGCGCCGCCCTGCGCCGGCAGATCAGCCTGCCGGTGCGCGGCGGGCGGCGCCTGGTCGCCGTGTCCGACGAGGTCACGTCCCTGCGCCCGCACATGGTGCTGTTCGCGACCGACCGGGACGGCGCCGTCACCGCGCTCCCCAGCGACAAGGAGATCGCGAACGGCCTCACCCCGAAGGTCCTCCTGGCGGAAGCCGCCGAGGACGACGTGCTGCCGGAGGTCAAGGCGGACCTGGAGCCCGACGAGGACGAGGTGGACCCGCACCGCCGGCGCCGGGTGGGCGAGTACCTGCGCACCCTCGCGATCACGTCCGGGCGGAACCTGCTGCTCGCCGCCGGCGTCCTCCTCGTGGTCGTGCTGATCGGCGCAGTGACCATGCAGCTCGCCACGGGCTCGTCCTTCGCCGGGGCGCTGTACGAGGCGGTGCTGCCCTCCCTGGCCGGCAGCGACCCGGACCACGACGCGAGCCCCCTGGTCAAGGCCACCCAGGTGGTCCTGACGATCGTCAGCGTCGCCGTCATCCCGTGGGTCACCGGTGTGGTGGTCGACGGCGTGGTGCGCACCCAGCGCCTGCTCGACGCGGGCTCGCCGCGGCGCCCGATGGCCGGCCACGTGGTCGTCGTCGGGCTCGGCGACCTCGGCACCCGCATCGTGCGCTCCCTCGACCGGCGCAGCGTGCCGGTGGTCGCCGTCGATATCGACGAGTCGGCGCGCGGTATCGCCGTCGCGCGGTCCCGGGACGTGCCCGTCGTGATCGGCGACGCCCGCCGGGCGGCGACCCTGAGCGCCGCGTACGTGGACGCCGCCCAGGCGATAGTGGTCGTCACGAGCGGCGGGGCGATCACCATCGGCATCGGCTTCGCGGCACGCTCGATCCCCCGGTCCAAGGACGCCCCGGCGCTGCGGACCGTCCTGCGGGTCTTCGACAAGGACCTGTCGCGGCGCATCCGGCGCGAGATCCCCGACTCAGCGGGGCTCAGCTCCTCGTTCCTCGCCGCGCCGTCGTTCGCCGCCGCGATGATCGGCCAGGACGTCACGGCCACCGTCCCCTACCTGGACCGGGTGCTCGTGCTCGCCGAGGTACTCATCTTGGACGGCAGCCCGATGGCCCGCATGCGCCCCGACGACGTCGACCTCGACGGGTCCGGGGAGCACGGCGACGATGACGCCAAGAGCCGGCTCCTGGCGATCCGGACAAGGAGCCATCCCAGTGGCGGCGGCGGGGTCACCATCGAGCCGTCGGAGGGCCGGTACCTGAACGCGGGCGACACGGTGGTCGTCATCGCCACCACCGCTGGGCTGAGCCGGGTGCGCGAGATGGCGCGGCCACCGCTGCGGATGTAGCTGGACGACCAGGCCGGCCGGCCTGCCGAACCGGCCTGAACAACTGGCCCAGGATCGGCCCGTTCGCCGGTCCACCGGGCGCATAGCGTCAGGGTCATGCAGAACGGACTCAGCGTCCCTCAGGGCGCGGCGCTCACCCTCGGCGCGATGCTCGGCACCGGCGTCATCTCGCTCCCGGCCCTCGCCGCGGGCGTGGCCGGCCCGGCGTCCCTGGTGGCGTGGGCGGCGCTCGTCCTCCTGTCCATCCCGCTCGCCACGACGTTCGCGGCCCTCGGCGCCCGCCACCCCGACGGCGGCGGTGTGGCCACCTACGCGCGCCTCGCGTTCGGCGAGCGGGCGTCCACCATGGTGGGCTGGGCGTTCTACGCCACCATCCCGGTGGGCGCCCCCGCCGCGGCGGGCTTCGCCGGCGCCTACGTCGCGGACGCGACGGGCGGCGGTACGGGCACCGCGCTGGCCACCACCGTCGCCATCATCGCGGTGTGCGCGGTCATGAACTGGTTCGACCTGCGGGTATCCGGCACCGCGCAGCTGGTCATCGCGGGGGTGGTGGCGCTCCTGCTGACCGTCGCCGTGGTGGTGGCGCTGCCGCACGCGCAGGTCGGCAGCCTCACGCCGTTCGCGCCGCACGGCTGGGGCGCGGTCGGCTCCGCGGCGGCCCTGCTGGTCTGGGCGTTCGCCGGCTGGGAGATCCTGGGCTCGCTGTCCGCCGAGTACCGCAACCCCGCCCGGGACATCCCGCGGGCCACGGCGATAGCGGTGGCCGTGGTCGGCGTGCTGTACCTGGGCGTCGCGTTCGCGACGGTCGCGGTGCTCGGCCCGACGCCCGGCCCCGCGCCCCTCTCGGACCTGCTCGTGCTCGGGTTCGGGGAGCAGGCGCGGCCGGTCACCACGGTCGTGGCCGTGCTGCTGACCGTCGGGGCCATCAACGTCTACTTCGCGGGCGGCAGCCGGATGGGCGCTGCCCTCGCGCGCGACGGCGCGCTCCCGGCGTGGCTCGCGACCCGGCCGGGCCGCACGCCCCGCCGCTCCCTGGCGCTCATCACCGCTGTCGCCCTCGGCACGACGGCGGTGCTCGCCGCCCTGCACCTGTCCACCGACGCGATCCTCCTCATGGCGACGGCGACGTTCTCTCTGCTCTACGTGGTGGGCACGGCCGCGGCGCTGCGCCTCCTGCCGCGGTGGGGCGCGGCCTGGTGGTGCGCGGCCTTCTCGCTCGTGGCCGCGCTCGGCCTCCTCGTGATGACCGGGGCGCACATGACCGGCCCGGTCGTCGCCGCGCTGGGCGGGCTCGCCTGGGCGACCTGGCGACGGCGACGGGCACGGGCGGCGGCGGCCGTCACGGCGCCAGCAGACGCCCCAGCGCCTGAATTCCTGGCCGGATCGAGCTCGTGACCGCGCCGCCGATCCCGAGCACCATCCCGTCCCGGTGGGGACCCACCGCGAAGGCGGCGAGGGAGTCCAGGGCGACCGACCGGCGTCGGGCACGGGCGACGAGGGCCGGCGAACCCACCGGGGCGTCAGCGGGCAGGTAGGCCGCCACGTGCAGGCCCGCCGCCGACGGGACGGGCTCGACGGGCAGGTCCGCCAGCGCGTCCAGCAGGATCTCGTGCCGCTCCGTGTAGAGCGCCGAGGCCTTCCGCACGTGCCGGGCGAGCAGGCCGTCGTCGATGAAGCGCGCGAGCGCGGCCTGCACGTGCACGGCCCCGTGGCCGTCGGTGAGCTGGCGCGCCGCGAGCAGCGCCTCGCGCAGCGACGGCGGCGCGACCAGGTAGCCGACGCGCAGGCCGGGCAGCAGCGACTTCGAGAAGGTGCCGACGTAGACCACGCGGCCGTCCCGGTCGAGGGCCTGCAGGGACTCCAGCGGGCGGCGGGCGCGGCGGAACTCGCTGTCGTAGTCGTCCTCGATCACCGCCGCGCCGTGGCGTGCGGCATGCGCCAGGAGGGCCCGGCGCCGGGCGAGCGACAACGGCATCCCGAGCGGGAACTGGTGCGACGGCGTGGTGTAGATCAGGCGGGCGCGCGCCGGGATCTCGCCGACGACCAGGCCCTCCGCGTCGACGGGCACCGGCACCACCCGGGCCCCGTGCAGCGCGAAGAGCTCCCGCGCCTCGGGATACCCCGGATCCTCCATCGCGACGACGTCCCCCGGCTCGAGGAGGACCCGCGACACGAGATCGAGCGCTTGCTGGGCGCCCGTGGTGGCGATGACGTCGTCGGGCCCGGCGCGGACCCCGCGGGAGCCGGCAACGTAGCGGGCCACTGCCTCGCGGAACCGCGGCAGGCCCGCCGGACCGGCGTAGGAGCCGGCCGCGGGGCCGCCCGCGCGCGACTCGGCGGCCAGGAGCCGCCGCCACGTGTCGAAGGGAAAGAGGCTCGCGTCCGGGATGCCGACGCGGAAGTCGTGCGCCGGGACGGGCGCGTCGCCGCTGGCGGGATGCACCGCCCAGCGCCAGCCCGCCCGCGGGCGCAGAGCGCCCGGGCTACGGTGCCGCACGGGTGGCGCGTCGCTCGCCGCCGTGGTGGCGAAGGTGCCCGCGCCGGTCCGGGTCTCCAGGAAGCCTTCGGCGATGAGCCGTTCGTACGCCGTGGCGACGCTCGCGCGCGAGACGCCGAGATCGCGGGCGAGGTCACGCGTCGAGGGGAGCCGCTCCCCTGCGGGCAGGCGGCCCGTGGTGAGGGCCGCGTGCAGGGCGCGGTAGATGGCGTCGGTGCGCCCGGTGCGGCTGCTGAGATCGACGGCGAGGTCCACCAGCCGATCATGGCGCATCGCGTCGCTCATTACAGTTCAGACTCATCGGGGCAATTCACCCGGCTTGATACAGCTTTTTGGCTCCTTTCGGGGCGATACCGGCCCTAGCATCGCGGCTCATGAGCAGTGAACCCGCGCCGACGGCGACCCCACCCGCGGAGCCGGCCGACGCGGCCGTCGACACCCCCGTCGGGCCCCTCCTCGGGACCACCGGCGAGACGCCCGAGGCGACGGAGGAGACTGGGGCGCCCGAGACGTCCGAGGCACCCGACGAGGTCCCGGCCGACCCCCCGCCGTCGGCCCGCCCGCTGACCGCAGCCCTGCTCAACCTGAGCGGCTTCGGACTGGGCTACCTGCACCTGCGGGCGTGGGTCCGGCTGGTCGTCGCGCTCGCCGCGACGGCCGGGCTCGCGTGGGTCGCGCTGCCGATCGGGCGCGAGCCGATCGACCTCTGGTGGGCGGTGGGCTACCTGGGCGCGCTCGCCCTGTTCGCGCTGGACGCGGCACTCCTCACCCGACGCCGGGCACGGCGCCCGGCGCGGCGCCGCACCGTCTGGTCGCCCCGCGCCGCCGGCCGTGCCGCCTGGGCGACCCTCGCCGTCGTGCCGCTCCTGGGCGCCGCGTACGTGGTGACGCAGCACGAGGTGCTGGAGCAGCACCTCGCCTACGACCTGGACGAGGCCGAGGAGAGCCTGAAGTCCATCGGCACCTCGTTCGGCACGTTCACCAACACGTACGACGACGCGTACGCAACCTACGTGCAGACGGCGGCCGACCACCCCGACACACGCGCCGCCGACCGGGTCCCCGAGCTCATCGACGGCCTGTACGCGCAGGCCAAGGACGAGGACGAGTGCAAGACGCTCATCGCAGTGCGGCACTTCGCGAAGCCCAAGACGCCCGGCCCTCTGCAGCTGGTTGCGGAGGACGAGCTGCCCGGCGCGCTGCACGACTGCGGTATGCGCTCCACCGAGGACGGCGACTTCAACAACGCGCGGCCCACGCTCGAGGAGCTGCTTGCGAACCACCCGGCCAGCGAGCCTGCCGCTGCCCTGCCCGAAGACCTCGCGACATGGCGTGACCGCCTGCTCAAGAAGCTCGCGGCCAAGGGCGGCTGCACCGACACGGAGGACGCGAGGGACTCGGTGCACTTCCTCGGGGGGTTCGACTCCGGCAAGGTCAGCGCCTTGGCCGACGAGGTACGCAAGCAGGTGCCGGCCGGCATGCTCAAGTGCGCGGAGCGGCAGTTTCAGAACCAGCAGTATCTTGCGGCGCTGGAGAACCTGGACGGTCTCCTCAACTCGTACCCGAGGGCCAAGGAGACCGGCTACGCCGAGCGGCTCCAGATCGCCGCGGGGATCGCGAATGTGGACCCGAAGGCAGGCGTCAAGCTCCCCGCCCGCACCGAGCCCGAGGCAACGATCACGCTGACCGTCTACAACTACAGCCCCGACGATTTCGAGATGGTCTACACCGGCCCAGCGACGGGGGTGGTCACGATCGACCCGTGCGACGACTGCACGTACTACGCGGAGGGCGACGCGCCGGAGTGCACCGGCTACTCCCTGACCGTCCCGAGCACGAAGGTCACGGTCCCCGCCGGCAGCTACCTCACGGCTGTCCGGCGCGACGGAGTCGTGACCGGCTGGATGGACGACGGTGGTCAGGAGAGTGTTGAGAAGGCGGACTTCAGCATTGACGGCACCTGGTACTGCACCTGGATCTACAAGCCCTGAGCGCCCGACACGCTCCCGCACCGCCGGATTCAGTTCCCCCGGCGGCGCGGGAGCGGTTGAATGCGTTCTGACATGACTACGCCAGGTGAGCTGGAGCCCTCGAGCTGGGCGTGACATGAGGCGGGACATGACAAGAGCGCACGTTCGGAGGTGATGAACGTGCGCTCAGGCGTCAGGGTGCGTGGCTTCGTCGGTTCGCGGGGCCGACGCACTGCGTCAGCGGAAGCGCCAGAGCGCCTGCCGCCGCGCGGGGGTCATGCGGATACGAGTGCCTCCGCGTCGCGGTGCTCGCGGTCCGACTTGTAGGACTCGATCTCCGCGGCGTTGAACATGACGTCCGCCCCGACCATGTGGTAGTCGATCTCACCAGCCTCGAGAAGGTCGATCACGTGCAGCTTCGAGACGCCCAGCAGCCGCGCGGCTTCGAGCGCAGTGAGGTCTTGGTGCGGCCTGTTGACTTCTGCTTCCAATGTGATTTCGTTCACACAACCAGTCTTGCGCGTCGAGGTGGCCGAAGTCCAGTCGAATCGGTCCGAGTTTCGCTATCCGGCCGGTGATTCTTTTCTCCGGGAGGTAGAGTGTCGCGGCAATTGCCCACTCACCACGTCGAACGCCTGAAAGCAGCGCCACGCAAGATGTGACACGATAAGCGCCATTCGGCCGATCGCGATTGCAGATCGGCGATTTCCTGTCAACTGGCGGATCGGAACGATCCGTCGCGCGCGAGGGGGATGGATGGCCGCGCCGTCCGCAGTGCCCACACTCATTCCAGCCGTTAGCAGCGCCCCTCCCGATCTCCTGTCCATTCTTGATATCAATCGCGCCGCTTACGACATCCTCGCGAGAACGTACAAAGGCACGGCCGCGGTGCGTCAAGAGAACGCCAAGAAGTGGCTCATTCAGCGACTGCCGGAGATCACCACCGCGGGGCAACGGACGGCGCTGGACGTCGGATGTGCGGACGGCACTCACTCCCGCGTCCTGTCCGCCCTCGGGTACACGGTCACGGGCGTCGACTTCTCGGCGCAGATGATCTCCGCCGCGCGCGAGCTCACGGACGACCCGACACTCCCGAACAAGCCGTCCCTGCTGCACGGCGAGTTCCTGGCCGGACGGTACGTCGACGAGGACGGTACGCGCGCCCGGATCGACGGCGCGCGTTTCGACCTGGTGCTCGCCACCGCCTTCGTCCACCTCTTCCCGCCGGACGCCGACGATGACGCCGTCCGCAAGGTGCTGAGCCATGTCGCCCCCGGCGGCACGGCACTGCTCTCGACGACGGCCGCGATGTCGAACCGGCGGGGCCTCGAGCTCAAGGTCGGAGCGGGCGGGCAGGTCGCCCGCCGCTGGCGGAACCACTACACGCTCGAATACTTCGTGTGGCTCGTTCGCGAAGCCGCCCGCGACGTGTTCGGCGTCAAGGTTCCGGTGCGGCCCTGGGTCGTCGTGGACCCGGACTCCGAAGGAAAGCTCTGGGTCGACGTCGTCGTGACCCGACCGGCCTGATCACATCCCCTGAGACCCGCGGTACACGGCCGTCCGCAGCTCCACCGCGTACGGTTCGAACGACGGCATCTCGAGGCGCGCGGCTGCGGCGATCTCGGCCTCGATGTCGTACGGCACGCGGATGAAGTGCAGGCCGAACGGCGCCTGCTCGGGCTCGTCGACGACGCCCTCAAGAATCGCGTAGCTGGGGACCGGTTCGTCCAACGGGTTGCCGACGCTCCCCACGTTGAAGAGCGTCCGGCCGCGCTCGACCTCGACAAAGGTGTCGTGGATGTCGCCGTAACCCACCATGGAGGGCACCGGCCCGTTGCCGGTCATCCCGGTGTTGACGAACATGCCCTCGAACTCCTCTGCCGTGTGGTTGGCATGCACACGCACGTGCGGGCTGGTCGCCGAAGCGTGGAACAGCCTGATGTGCCGCCCGCTCATCAGCAGGTCGTGGCTCAGCGGCAGCGCCCTCAGCCAGTCACGCTGGTCCTGGCGCAGCTCGTCGCGCCACCAGACCATCTCCGTCGCCGACTCGTCGCTCCACACCGGCAGGTGGTCGTCCCAGTTGCCACGGATATTGACGTCGCACGCCTTGGCGCACCGGTCGACGACCTCACTCCCCCGCGGCCCCTTCCCGACGAAGTCACCGAGGTTGATGATCCGCTCGATCCCACGTGACTTGATGTCGTCGAGCACTGCATCGAGGGCGGTGAGGTTGCCGTGGACATCACTGATGAGGGCAATCCGCTCCAAAAGCACGCTTTGGATCGTCCCACACCCTGGCTTCGCGTCACGTCGATTCAGTCGGACTCCTCGCCCAGCGCCAGCCCCTCGTCGCCGACCCTCAGCGGGGGCGGCCTCCGTTCCGCGGGCACAGGATGCCCGACGGCCAGCGCGAGCGAGTGCAGGACGTGTTGCAGGATCGGCGGATTCAGGTCGTCATCGCCGTCGTACTGCGTCAGGCCGATGCCGAGCCGCTCGATGGACTTCCGGTAGAGATGGAACTCCACGTAGCCGGAGGCTCCGGACGTCCCGGGATCCCGGATCGAGCCGCTGTACTGGACGGTGGTCCGGTAGGTGTGGATGGTCAGCTGACCGCGCCCCGCCGCGTTGATCTGGCGAGCGAGCTCCTCCAACCGGTCGTGCGCCTGCAGAACCTGCCCGATGAACGCCTCGTTCCGGTCGTAGTACCCGTCGATGGTCGCGGCGATCGCCGGGTGGTTCACGAGCCACTCCGGATCGACCTTGATGACATCGACGTCCACGCCGCGGTTGACCATCGCCCAGATCAGGTTGGGGTCGCGCGCCACGCTCGTCATGCCGAACCCGAACACGACGACCTGACGCCGGGCGGTCTTCCAGATGTCGAGCGACGCGTTCCGGTGCTCCCGGTCCGCGCTCACCCACTCGATGCCCCGGTACTGGCGCAGCTCGTTCAGCAGGCGCGCCCGCTCCAGCTCGGCCTCCCGCTCCACCCGCTGACGGGCGGCGATGGTCTGCTCGAACAGGTACACGACGGCGATGACAACGGTGGCGACGGCGGTGCACCAGATGATCGGGATCGTGACCTGGTGCGGCATCACGTCAGGGATGAAGGTGAGAGCGAGGTTCGACATCGCACCCAGCGCAACGACCAGGAGACTTCCCCGAGCCCAGTTCTTCATGTGGACCACCCCCAGGAATCGCGCAGAACGACCTGGTTCCAGGAATTTGATGCTAAGGCAACAAACTAGTCAAGTCTAGACATTAACGAAACATCAGTTTTGCAAGGTGCGCGGGGCGTTCAGGCTGTGCGGCTCAGCCGCTCCTGCTCCTCGGCGAGGATCGTGCGCGACAGCGAGGTCTCGGACGGCGCCGCCACGTCCACCGCCGACGGCGCAGCGTCGGTGATCTCGGACTGCCGGGCGAACTCCTCGAACAGCGCCGACTTGGAGCCGAGGATCTCCATCATCCGCTGGTCCACCGACTGCTCGACCAGGAGCCGGTGCACCTGGACGGTGCGGGTCTGGCCCATCCGGTGCGCCCGCGCCACGGCCTGCGCCTCGATGGTGGGCTTCACCTGGGGCTCGCAGAAGATGACGACGCTCGCGGCCTGCACGTTCAGGCCGACTCCCCCGGCGGTGATCTGGCTGACCAGCACCGACGGCCCGCCGGGCTCGGACAGGGCGTCCACCATGGTCTGCCGTTCGGGCACGGGCACCGATCCGGTCAGGGGGCCCACCGCAAGGTCCCCGAGCAGGTCCATCACCTGCTCCAGCACCGACAGGAAGTAGGAGAAGACGATCACGCGGCGGCCGCCGTCGACCGCCTCGGTGACGATCTCGCGCAGGCGCACCAGCTTGGCCGACTCCTCGGGCGCGGAGACCGCGAACGCGGCCCGGCGCATCGCCATGAAGTTCCCGGCGAGCACGGCGTCGCGGTAGGCGGCGCCGTCAACCGGGCCGAACTGCTCCCACTCCTCGACCTGCACCATCTCGGGCAGCTCGGTGAGCACGTCCTCCTGGTTGCGCCGCAGGTAGGCCGGCGCGACGATCCGGCGGAACGCCTTGGCCCCGGACAGGCCCGCGTTCGGGTCGAGCTGCCCCGCCACCTCGGGCTGCAGGTAGCCCACCATGTTCTTGAACTCGGCGACCTTGTTCTCCATCGGGGTGCCGGACAGGAACAGGACGCGGTCGGACCGGTCGGCCCAGCGCCGCACCTCGCGGCCGCGGAGGGTCTCGGGGTTCTTCACGTAGTGCGCCTCGTCCACGACCAGGAGTGCGGGCCGCAGGTCGTACGGCAGGTCGAGCCGCCCCAGCACCTCGAACGTCGTGATCGCGACGCCACCGCCGTCCAGCCAGGCCGTCGCTGCCTCCTCCCGGTCGTTGCCGTGCATCACCACGGCCGTGAGGTCGGAGTGCTGCTCCACCTCGCGCTTCCAGTTGGTGACGACGCTCGCCGGGCACACCACGAGCGCGTGGGTGCCGCCGGTGGCGATGAGGTGCGCGGCCACCGCTATCGACTGCATGGTCTTGCCGAGGCCCATCTCGTCGCCGAGGATCGTGCGCCGCTGCACCAGCGCGTACTTGGCGCCGAACTGCTGATAACCGCGCAGGTTCGCGCGCAGCAGGGTCCGGTCCAGGGGCTGCGCCTCGACCCGCCGCACGACGTCGGCGGGCAGGCCGCCCTCGGCGGCCTCGTGATCGTCGCCCAGGTCCACGACCTGCGACAGCAGGCCGTAGTACTCCGCGGACCGGGCCTCGAAGTCCGCCCACACCTCTGACCCCTGGGGCGGCTGCCCGACAGCGGCGCGCACCGCACGCGCGTCGTCCGTCAGCCGCGCACCGCCGACCTGGTCGGCAAGCGCGGAGACCGCCCCGAAGGCGGCGGCCCTGCGGTCGGCGGGCGCCACCAGCCGGCGCCAGACGCTGGTGGCGAGCCGGGCGGGCTCGAGGTGCCCGGGCACGACGGCGGACACGCGGCGCGCCTCGTCGAGATGCCGGTGCCGGGCGTCGGTGGCCAGCCCGAACGCGTACAGGGACTGGACGAGCACCGTGGCGTACGGGTCGTCGGGGTCGACGTCGATGCGGAACCGCAGGTCGGCGTCGACCTCGTCGGCGAGCTCGCGGGCCGCCGAGGTCGCGAGCTTCGCGGTGCCCGCGCCGATGCCCGCCTCGACGAGCCGGTCGGTGCCAGTGACGAGCACCTGGGTGACGGTCTTGAACCCGGCCTTCTCCAGGACGGCGACGCGCAGCTTCTTGCGCCGCTCCTCCAGGGCCGTGACGCCGACGGTGCGCAGGTCGGCGTGAATGCGCACCTCGCGGGTAGCCGCATAGGCGTCGCGGACCCGCTCGCGCAGGCCGACGTCAGCGGTGGTGAGCAGCCGGGCGTCGTCGAGCAGCGCCTGGGCCTGCTCCACGACGCGGCGTGCCGCGCGGGCCTTCCACGTCCGGGGCGTGCCGGCGGGGGCGTCTGCTGGGCTGGGGAGGGTCGTCTGCTCGGTCATGGCGCTGCGAGCGTACCCGGATGGTCTGACATGCCCCATTCGCGGGGTGTGGGTCAGGCACTGGTCGCCGACGACGCGACCGGCTTATGTTGAGGCCATGACCAACCAGCCGAGCAGGTTCGGCGGGACTCCCGTCACCACCGTCGAGGAGCTCCGCGAGATCATCCCTCCGCCCCTCGGCCCGGCGGCGGGCAAGGTGCGCACCGCGCTGCACGACCTCGACCGGCAGTGGCTCCAGGCCGCGCCGCTGTGCCTGGTCGCCACGTCGGACGCCGAGGGCAACCTCGACGTCTCCCCCAAGGGCGACCCGGCAGGCTCGCTGGTGCGTGTCCTGGACGACCGCACCATCGCGATCCCCGAGCGCCCCGGCAACCGCCGCACCGACGGGTTCCTCAACGTGCTGGCCAACCCGCACGTGGGCCTCATCTTCGTGATCCCGGGGCGCGGCGACACGCTGCGGATCAACGGCTCGGCCCGCCTCGTACGCGACGCGCCCTACCTCGCCGAGCTCCAGGTCCGGCGCAACCTCCCCGTGCTCGCGCTCGAGGTGGACGTCGAGGAGGTCTTCCACCACTGCTCCAAGGCGTTCCTCCGCTCCAAGACCTGGGACCCCGCCGCCTGGGACCTGGAGTCGGTGCCGCGCCGCGCCGTCATCGCGCACACCCTGGAGCGCCAGGACCAGACGCTCGAAGAGGTCGAGGAGCACTACGGCCCGAAGTACGCCGAGACGATCTACGGGTGACCGGCCCCGGTCCGGGTGAGACGCGAGAACGACCTACGGCTGAGGGTCCATCTTCAGCATTGCCCGGACCGGGTCCACCCCGTGGAGCGTGACGTCCGGCCGGTGCACAGCCGGTCGCGCCTCCCACATCTCGCGCGTCATCCGGTACCGGTTCTCGGTGGCCGCCTCGCCCTGCCGGTCCGCCAGGCCGACCCCGTTCGGCACGTAGCCGAGCGACCGCGTCACCCCGTTGGACTCCGGGTTGTCGTCGAACGCCTCGGTCGTCGCGTCGACGGCGTCGAACCCCTCGAACAGCAGGTGCAGCGCCATCAGGCGCATCCGCTTGCCGATGCCCTGACCTTGATGTGCCAGGCCGAGCCAGGAGCCGGTCCCCGCAGAACGGGTCACCGGGAAGTTCTTGGCGCCCACGCTCTGGATACCGATCGGCTCGCGATCGCGGAACGCCGCGAGCTCCAGCGCCCATCCCTCGGGCGAGACCTTGCCGCGCGACGACCAGTGGTACTGCAGCAGGCCGCGACGCACCTCATCGGGCTCGCCGACGTTCCAGGGGTGCAAGAACGGGCTCCGCTCGGGCGGGTGGACGCCGGCCAGGGCGACGTCGGCCAGGCGGAGCAGCTCGGCGTCGTCAGGCAGGCGCAGCTCGAGGTCCCCGCAGGTAGCCCGGAGGCCGAACGGCGGGAAGGCGGTGGCAAGATCCATGCGCGGAAATGTCCCAGACTGCGCAGGCCGGAGCAACGGGAATTCTGGTCGAGCGGGCGGCTGATGCCTCGACACAGCCGCGGGGCGGCGTGGTCGACGGCCGCGGATGGCGTGGCCGGCACTGCGGCGGAGACCACACCCAGGTGAAGGGTTGTCAGGTGCGGTGAATTTCGTTCGCCTCAGCCACGCGTGATCCGGCTCAGCCGATCTGTTCGGCCACGGTGAGCTGGACAGGGTTCAGCCGAACGAAATTCACCGCACCTGGTAACCCCTCGGCTGGGTGTAGCTGTCCCCACGCAGCCCGCCACGACAGGGCTCCGCACATGAGAGAGCCACAGCACGACTAGCCCTGTGGACGGCCCCGGACGCCAGCCCTCGGCAGGCGCCAGGCTGGTTCCATGGCACGCACCACCTACGACCCCCTGGACCCCGACCCGCTCTTCGACGGCACGCTCGACCCCGATCTCGACGACGAGGTCCGACCCGTCGTCCGACCCCGGCCCGCACCCACGCTGAAGCGCGACGGGCTCGCCCTGCTGTGCGCCGCGGCGATCCGGTTCGAGGCCGCTCGGCGCGGCCTCAGCCAGATGCAGATCGCGGCCGAGGTCGGGCTCTCCCGCGCGGCGGTCTCCGACCGGTTCCGGGGCCGGACGCCCTGGACACTGGACCAGGTCGGCGTGATCGCCGAGCTCTTCGGCTGCGATCCCGCCGTCCTCGTGAACGAGCCGCGCAAGCCCGTGCGGGACATCGCCGGGAACTGCTGACGAGCTCCACGGAGCCCGTTCCGGCCTCGGACATCAGGCCTTACAGCAGCGTCGCGTCCGCCGCCCGCAGCGCTACCGCACCCAGATCGCCGTCGGCCTCGACCGCCCAGGCCCGCTGGCGCGACGCGCCGTTGCCGCCCGCCCAGAGCACGCCCAGCAGCTCGGTCACGTGGTCGAGGTCGCCCATGTCCACCAGGGCGTCGCGGACGTGGTCCACGAGCGCGCCCACGACGTCGTGCGCCGGGGCGGGCCGCCAGGTCCGGGGGTCCAGGAGGTCACCGGCGAGGCCCGAGCGCCCGGCCCGCCAGAGCGCCGTGCGCAGGATCTCGATGGGTACGTCGGGTGTTGGAGAGTCCGCCGCCCGCGCCGCCGTCTCCACGAGGCCACGGGCCAGCGCGGCGAGCAGCGTCGCCGTGTCCGCGGAGAGGCACACGTCGGCGACCCGGATCTCCACGGTCGGATAGCGCGCCGAAAGGCGCGCGTCGAAGTAGATCATCCCCTTGTCCAGGATCGTTCCGGTCGCGAGCAGGCCGTCCACGGCCGCGTGGTAGGCCTCCGGGGTGCCGAAGCACCGCGTGGGGCCTGACGTCGGCCAGCGGGACCAGACCTGGGAGCGGAAGCTCGCATACGCGGAGTCGACGCCCATCCAGTACGGCGAGTTCGCCGACAGGGCCATGAGCGGCGCCAGCCACGGCCCGATGCGGTCCAGCACCGCTACGCCCTCGGCGTCGTCGGCCACCGCGACATGCACGTGGCAGCCGCTGGTGAGCTGCTCGCGGGCGGTCAGGCCGAACTCCGCGCGGGCGGCCAGGTACCGGAGCTTGTCGACGGTCGTGCCGTCGACCGGCAGCGGTGAGGTGGCGAGGGCCGCGATGCGCGCGTCGTGCCGGTCCGCCGCGGCTTGTGCCCCCGTCCGGTTCGCCCGGATCGCCGCGGCGATGTCCTCGAGCGCCGCGAGCGGCGGCGTGGCCGTCTCGATCTGCTCCTGCATGAACTCGTGCTCCAGCGGCCCGTCGGTCGGCTCGGCAGTACCGATCACGGCCCCGGCCCGAGGGACCGGAGCCCCGTCGTGCCCGACCAGCAGCAGCTCCTCCTCGACACCGACGGTGCGCGCCGTCCCAGTCCCCGTGCCAGTCACCCTCGCAGTCTCACACGCCGCACACGGGACAGGCGTCAGAGCAGCGCGAGTGCCGCGAGCGCGTCCCGGGTGGCGTCCGCGGCGGTCATGCGCTGCGCCCTGACGATGTGGTCCCGGCTCGCGTGGTCGAGGAACTGGACCGGCAGGCCGATGTGCACCTGCGGCGTCCCGATGCCCTGCTCCCCCGCGCGCTGCGCGAGCATGTCGCCGACGCCGCCGTCGACCACGCCGTCCTCCACCGTGACCACCAGGTCGTGCTCGCCGCACAGCTTGACCAGGTTCTCCGGGACGGGCAGCACCCACGTCGGGGACGCGACCGTGGCCTCGACGCCGTGCGCCGCGAGCGCCTCGCCGGTCTCCATGGCGCAGCTGGCCATCGAGCCGACGCCGACGACGAGCACGCGCCGGGTCACCCCGCTGGTCGAGCCGGTCGAGACCCTGGCCTCGAACTTCCCCACGACGTCCACGCCGTCGAGCTCCTCGACCGCCGGGATGTCCTCGCCCACGGCGCCCTTGGGGTAGCGCACCACGGTGGGCGCGTCGTCGACGTCGACGGCGGCGCGCAGCGCGGCGCGCAGCGTCGTCTCGTCGCGCGGGGCGGCGAGGCGCAGACCGGGGACGATGCGCAGCATTGCCATGTCCCACATGCCGTTGTGGCTGGCGCCGTCGTCGCCGGTGATGCCGGCGCGGTCGAGCACGAAGGTGACGCCGGCCTTGTGCAGGGCGACGTCCATCAGGACCTGGTCGAACGCCCGGTTCAGGAACGTGGCGTAGACGGCGACGACGGGGTGCAGGCCGGCGAAGGCCATGCCGGCCGCTGACGTCGCGGCGTGCTGCTCGGCGATCCCGACGTCGAACGTGCGCTCCGGGAACTGCTCCTGGAAGGGCGCGAGCCCCACGGGGTGCAGCATGGCGGCGGTGATCGCCACGACGTCGGGCCGGCGGCGGCCGATCTTCACGATCTCGTCCGCGAAGACCTTGGTCCAGCCGAACCGGCTGGGCGCGACCGGCAGCCCGGTCTCGGGGTGGATGACGCCGACGGCGTGGAACCGGTCGGCGATGTCCTCCTCGGCGGGCTTGTAGCCACGGCCCTTCTCGGTGATCGCGTGCACGATCACGGGGCGGCCGTACGCCTTGGCACGGCCGAGCGCCCGCTCGAGCGCCTCGGTGTCGTGGCCGTCGACGGGGCCGATGTACTTGATGCCCAGGTCCTCGAACAGGCCCTGAGGCGCCACGACGTCCTTGAGGCCCTTCTTCAGGCCGTGCAGCCAGCGCCACGCGAAGCGTCCGGGCGGGCCGGAGCGGTGCAGGGCGCGCGTGCCCCAGCTGAGGAAGGCCTCGTAGCCGCGCGTGGTGCGCAGGGTGTCGAGGTGGTTCGCGAGCCCGCCGATGGTCGGTGAGTAGGACCGGCCGTTGTCGTTGACGACGACCACAAGCTTGCGGTCCCGGCTCTCCGCGATGTTGTTCAGGGCCTCCCAGGCCATGCCGCCGGTGAGGGCACCGTCGCCGATGACGGCGACCACGTGGTCGTCCTTGCCGCGCACCTGGTTGGCCTTGGCGATGCCGTCCGCCCAGGACAGGGCGGTCGAGGCGTGGGAGTTCTCCACGACGTCGTGCGGGGACTCGGCGCGGCTCGGGTAGCCGGACATGCCGCCGCGCTTGCGCAGGTCGGAGAAGTCGTGGCGGCCCGTGAGCAGCTTGTGCACGTAGGACTGGTGGCCGGTGTCGAACACGAGGGTGTCGCGCGGCGAGTCGAAGACGCGGTGCAGGGCGATGGTCAGCTCGACGACACCGAGGTTCGGGCCGAGGTGCCCGCCGGTGCGCGAGACATTGTCGACCAGGAACCTGCGGATCTCCTCGGCGAGCTCCGGCATCTGCCCGGGCGTCATCGCCCGGACGTCCTCGGGGATGCGGATATCACTCAGCAGACCCATGCGCGTCCTTTCGTCGTGCCCCCCAGCAGGGGAATCGGGGCCCCACTCTAAGGGGCGCCGACCTCTCCACTGTGCCACGTGAGCCCTGGCTCGCACGTCTGTCTCCCGAACCTCCACACCGATGTGGCCAGATTCATATGCACCAGGAGGAGAACTCTTTACCATGAGTTAACGTGCGATTCCTTCCCCAGCAGTCCCCGGCCACCGACCTCACCTACGGTGACGTCTTCCTCGTCCCGTCCCGCTCCGACGTCACGTCGCGGTTCGACGTCGACCTCGCGTCCGACGACGGCACCGGCACGACGATCCCCGTGGTCGTCGCGAACATGACCGCCGTGGCGGGTCGCCGCATGGCGGAGACCGTCGCCCGGCGCGGCGGCATAGCGATCATCCCGCAGGACGTCCCCGCCGACGTCGTCGCGGGCGTGGTCGCCGACGTGAAGGCCAAGGACCCAGTGATCGAGACGCCGGTTATCGTCGCGCCGCAGGACACCGTGCACAGCGTGCTGAACCTGCTCGGCAAGCGCTCGCACGGTGCCGCGGTCGTGGTCGAGGACGACCGGCCCGTCGGCGTCGTGACCGAGTCGGACTGCGCCGACGTCGACCGGTTCACGCGGGTCTCCGAGGTCATGTCCGCCGAGCCCCGCATCCTGGACGCCACCCTGCTGGACGGCCCGGACGGGCTGGAGGCCGCCTTCGACGTGCTGCACTCCGCCCGCCTCGACCTGGCGCCCGTGGTGCGCGACGGGCGGCTCGCCGGGGTCCTGACCCGCAAGGGCGCGCTGCGCTCCTCGATCTACAGCCCCGCGCTCGATCCGTCCGGCCGCCTCCGCATCGGGGCCGCCGTCGGCATCAACGGCGACGTCGCCGCGAAGGCCAAGGACCTGCTCGCGGCGGGCGTGGACGTGCTCGTGGTCGACACGGCGCACGGCCACCAGGCCAAGATGCTCGCGGCCCTGGACGCCGTCCGGTCCGTGGACCCGACGGTGCCCGTGGTGGCCGGCAACGTCGTCACGGCCGACGGTGTGCGCGACCTCGTCGCGGCGGGCGCCGACATCCTCAAGGTCGGCGTGGGCCCGGGCGCGATGTGCACCACGCGCATGCAGACCGGCGTCGGGCGGCCGCAGTTCTCCGCGGTCCTGGAGTGCGCGGCCGCCGCGCGCGAGCTCGGCAAGCACGTGTGGGCCGACGGCGGTGTGCGCCACCCCCGCGACGTCGCCCTGGCGCTGGCCGCGGGCGCGTCGCAGGTGATGGTCGGCTCCTGGTTCGCCGGCACGTACGAGTCGCCCGGCGACCTGAAGTCCGACGGCTCCGGCCGCCTCTACAAGGACTCGTTCGGCATGGCCTCCGCCCGGGCGGTCGCGGCGCGCACCGCCGGTGCCGGCACCGCGTTCGCCCGTGCGCGCAAGGCCCTCTACGAGGAGGGCATCTCCACCGGCAAGATGTACCTCGACCCGGCCCGGCCGGGCGTCGAGGACCTGCTCGACGAGATCACGTCCGGCCTGCGGTCCGCGTGCACGTACGCGGGCGCCCGGTCGCTGGCCGAGTTCTCCGAGCGCGCGGTGGTGGGCATCCAGTCGGCCGCGGGCTACCAGGAGGGCATGCCGCTGGAGACCAGCTGGTAACCCCCTTGGTTGTGGGCGCGATCGTTGCGCCTAAAACGGGCGCATAGTCGCAACGATCCCGCCCACAACCAACCTCGCGGTCACTCGACGATCACCAGCCGGCGCGTCGGGCGGGTCAGCGCGACGTAGAGGTCGCGCTCGCCGCCCGGGCGCGCGTGCCGAATGCCCTCGGGGTCGGCGACCACCACGGCGTCGAACTCCAGGCCGCGCACCTGGGAGACCGGCACCACGCGCGCCGCACCGTCCAGCGCCTCGGCCAGGCCGGGCGCGGCGTCGTCCGCCGCGACCACGGCCACGAGGTCGCCGTGCGCCGCCTCCGTGGCCACCTCCTCCACCACTGCCGCGGCCAGGTCGCCGCCCGCCGGACGACGCCGGGGCTCGTCCCCGTGCCGGACCGCGCGGCTCGGCGCCTGGTACGGGGCGATCTCCGCCAGGAGCGGCGCCGCCACCTCCAGGACCTCGGCAGTGGTGCGGTAGCAGACGGTCAGGGTGCGCACGTCGGCGCGCTTCGCCAGGTCGCTGCCCAGCGCGTCGGCCCAGGACGCGGCGCCCGTCGCGGGCCCGGCCTGGGCCAGGTCGCCGACCACCGTCATCGAGCGGCCCGGGCAGCGGCGCAGGACCGAGCGCCACTGCATCGGCGTCAGTTCCTGGGCCTCGTCCACGACCACGTGCCCGTAGATCTTCGCCGGCGGTCCGTTCACCAGGTGCTCGGCCTCGTCGAGCAGCGGCAGGTGGGCGGCGGTCCAGGCCTCGGCGTCCCCGAGGGCGCCGTCGAGCGCGAGCTCCGGGTGCGCCTCCAGCACGTCCAGCACCACGTCGTCCCGATCCAGGCGCGGCCACGCGGCCTCGACCGCCCGCTCCAGGGCGAGGTCGTCGGCCAGCTCCGCCCGCAGCGCACCCGGGTCCAGCTCGGCGACGGCGGCGGCGTGCCCGAAGGCGCCGCCCTCGTCGGGGGCGAAGCCCAGCCGCTCCAGGTCCTTCCCCGCGGCCCGGTCGAGGTTCACGCCGCCGGTCAGCACCTCCATGTCCTCGTCCAGCCTCGCGAGCAGCACGCGGGCACGGGCCTGGACCTCGTCGGCCACGAAGTCCACGACGAGATCCTTGAACAGCGCCCTGGCCTGGTTGTGCGGCAGGCCGGCACCCCCGGCGGTCTGCCGCGCCTCAGCGAGGGCGCGCTCGTCCAGCGTGGCCGGGTCGCCGTCGACCAGCACCGTCAGGGTGCCGGCGGGCGCCTGGTACTGCCGCACGATGTCGGCCATCTCGTCGGCGAGCCGGACGTCGCCGGCGGCGCGACGCAGGTCGTGGCCCACGGCTGGGGCCTCGGCCACGCCCAGGGCGTCGGCGACCAGGTGGTCGGCGGTGCTCATCGCCACGTCGTTCTCGCCGAGCGAGGGCAGCACCTCGGCGATGTAGTCGAGGAAGCGCGAGTTGGGGCCGAGCACGAGGACGCCGTCGGCCCGGGCCTCGTCGAAACCCGCCAGGACGTAGGCCGCGCGGTGCAGGGCGACCACCGTCTTGCCCGTCCCCGGGCCGCCCTCCACGACGGTGACGCCGCGGTGTGCCGAACGGATGACCGCGTCCTGCTCGGCCTGCAGCGTGGAGACGACGTCGCGCATGCGGCCGGTGCGCCGGGCGCTGATGGCTTCCAGGAGCGGCCCGTCGCCGACGACGTCGTCCTGCCCGGGCTCCGTGCCGTCCAGGAGCTCGTCGCTGACCTGCGAGACCCTGCGCCCGTCCAGACGGAGGTGCCGGCGCCGGTGCAGCCCCATCGGGTGGGCGGCGGTGGCGGCGTAGAACGGGCGGGCCGCGTCGGCGCGCCAGTCGACGAGCAGCTGGTCGTCACCGTCGCTCAGACCGGTGCGGCCGATGTGCAGCGAGCGGCCGTCGGCACCGTCGATGCGGCCGAAGCAGAGGTGGTGCTCCGCCGCGCCCAGGGTGCGCGCCCGGCGACTGAGCATGGCGACGCGCACCTCGCGGGTGTACGCCTCCCCCGGGTCGGTCGAGGACCTGCGTACCGCGTCGTCGAGGTCCGCGCGCACCCGCGCCACCTCGCCGTCGAGCCGCGCGTACATGGCGTTGACGTGCTCCTGCTCGACGGCCTGCTCGGTGTGGCGCTGCTGCACGGGTCTCCTCTTGGTCGGGGGCCTGGTGTCAACGCGGACGAATCCCAGAACGTTCCCAGGTATGCACCGCACTCGGGCGTGGCGAGGGGCCTGGCGAGGGGCTTGGCGACGGGCCTGGCAGCGGGCTCAGCCGGCGGGTCAGGACTCGCGGGCCCGCTGCCCGAACGTCCCGGCGGTGACCGTCGCCCAGGAGCGGCGCAAGATCTCCTCGAGCACCGCCAGGTCCACCGTTTCCAGGTCCTTCAGATACAGGCAGCCGACGCCGGTGGTGTGCGGGCCGAGCCGGGCGAGCAGGTCCTCGTGCGCGCCGATCCCGTCCGGGAGGTACACGGTGCTGGCGGCCTTTCGGGGCGAGAAGCTCGCGGCGGGGGCGTCCCCGGAGTGGCCGCTGGCGTACTCGTAGT
Organism: Promicromonospora soli; assembly: GCF_014653785.1. GTDB lineage: Bacteria > Actinomycetota > Actinomycetes > Actinomycetales > Cellulomonadaceae > Promicromonospora > Promicromonospora soli. Next base: position 325,347 of record NZ_BNAS01000001.1, read on the forward strand.
GGTACTCGCCGAAGCCGATCACCGACGTGCCGAACATGCGCGGGGCCTCGCCCGTCACCCGCTCCATGAGGTCGCGGAGGGTGTGCGCGTCGCGCCGCCGGACGGCCGGCGTGACCGCGTCGAGGTAGGCGGCGGGGTCGTCGTCGGTCCAGGTAGTGACCATGGTCCCAGTATGGGCATGCGACTGCTCGGTTGGTCGGCCGACGGCGCGAGGCGGGCACCCAGTACCGTTGACGATCGCCCTCACCACGCCACACAGCAGAAGCCGCACACCAACAAGGAGGCCGCCGTGGTCGCTGCCGACCTCGACGTCACCGTCGACCTCGCCCGGTCGCTGCTGGAGGAGCAGCACCCCGACCTCGCCGACCGGCCGCTCCAGCTGGTCGCGAACGGCTGGGACAACGTGATGATCCGGCTGGGCGACGACCTCGCCCTGCGCCTCCCCCGGCGCGAGCTCGGGGCTCAGCTCATGCGCAACGAGCACCAGGTGCTCCCGCTGCTCGCCCCGCGGCTGCCGGTCGCCGTCCCTGACCCCGTCCGCACGGGCGTGCCCAGCCCGGCGCTCGGCTACCCGTGGCCGTGGGGCGTCGTGCGCTGGGCCGACGGCGTCGCGGCGGCCACCGTCCCAGCCACGGAGCGCACCCCCTGGGCCGAACACCTGGCGCGCTTCTTCGTGGCGCTGCACCAGCCCGCGACGGACGACGGCCGGCTCTCCGCGGTCATCGACTTCGGGGACGTGACCAGCGGCGACCCGGCGTCGGACCTCGGCACGATGTGGCTCACCTTCGACGCCGAGGGCCGGAAGAGGTTCCGCCGCGTTGTGGACGCCGAGGCGCGGGACGGGCGCGGCTGGGACACCGGGATGTGGCGCAGGGCCCAGGGCTGGGCCCTGCTGTACACGACCATCTGCTTCTCCTACCCGGACACGCACCCGATCATGGTCCGCGTCGGGGAGCACGCGGTCGAGCAGCTCTTCAGCGAGGGTGCCTGACCGTCCGTCGGGTCAGAGCTGGACGGCCGTCGTGTTCGCCCCGCACACCAGCACTGCTACCCGCTCCCCCGGCTCCGGCACATAGGTGCCGGACAGCAGCGCGGCGAGCGCCGTCGCGCCGCCGGGCTCGGCCACGACCCGCGCCGCCTCCCAGAGGGAGAGCTGGGCCGCCGCGATCGCGTCGTCGGTGACCAGGACGGACTCCGCCACGAACTGCTGAGCCAGCGGGAACATGAGCTGCCCCACCTGCTTGGGCGCGAGCGAGTCGGCCGCGATCCCCTCGGTCGGAGCGTCCACCGGCATGCCGGCCGCGAGCGCCCGGTGCAGGGTCGGCGCACCCTCCGGCTCCACGGCGACTACGCGCACGTCGCCGCGGTACCAGGCTGCGATGCCGCCGATGAGCCCGCCGCCGCCCACGGCGACGAGCAGCGTGTCGAGGTCCGGCAGGTCCTGCGCGATCTCCAGCCCGAGCGTGCCCTGCCCGATCAGGGTCTCGGGCTGGTCGTAGGCGTGCACGGTCATGGCGCCCGTTCCGGCGACGAACGCTTCGCTCGCGGCGAGCGCGTCGGCGTAGCGGTCGCCGCCAACGACGAGCTTCGCGCCGTACCCGCGGATGCGTTCGGCCTTGGCCGGGGAGGTCACGCTCGGCACGAAGATCGTCGCGGGGATGCCGAGCCGGGCCGCGGCATAGGCGACGGCCGCCCCGTGGTTGCCGCCCGAGGCCGCGACGACGCCGGCGTCGGGCACGTCGCGGGTCAGGAGGCTGGTGAACGCGCCGCGTGCCTTGAACGAGCCGGAGTGCTGGAGGCACTCGAGCTTGAGCGCCACCGGCCGCGCCGGGCGGCCGAAGTCCGCCAGGTCGACGTCCAGCACGGGCGTGTGCCGCACGTGCGGGCGGATCACGGCAGCGGCGTCGCGGATCGCGTCGCGGGTCACTTCGGTCATCGCGTCCTCCTGAGCTCTTCGAGCACTCCGGTCAGCCTGCCGGCGAGGGCCGCGTCGTGCCGTGCAGCCTCGTCGCCGATCGCGCGGACCGCGGCGTCGTGCGCCTTCCGCAGCTCCACCGGGCCGACGGCCGCCGCGCGCACCCGGGCGAGGGCGTCCAGCTCGGCGGCGGGCAGGTCGTCGACGCCGCGGCCCTGATGGGGGTTGAGCCCGTGCCGCAGGCAGGCGAGCGAGACGAGCTGCTCGCGGACGCCGTCGAGCATGCTCACGGCTTGCCAGTGGCGGCCGCGGGCGATCGCGGACCGGGCGTGGAGCGCGTGCAGCCACGCCATGCCGATCAGCCGCTCCGGGCCGGGCGGTGGGAGGTGCGCGGGCGGGTTGGTGTCTCCGAACAGCAGCCGGAACCCCGGACCGGTCTCGCCGAACCGCTCGTACGGCCAGAACGACACGTCCACCTGCAGCGACCCGGCCAGCAGGAACACCCGGTACAGCACGCCGCCGGCCACGACGTCCAGATGATGCACGGCGCCGTGCGTCGTGTACATCGTCTCGGTCCACCGCGCGGCGACGTCGGCGGGTTCGCCGTCGGCAGCGATCCGCAGCACCAGGTCGATGTCCGACCACTCGTCCTCGCGCCCGGTCGCGCCGGAGCCGACCAGCGCGGCGGCGGCCACGGCGTCGTCGGCCCGGGCCGCGGCCACCAGCATCTCGCGCAGCGCCTCGCGGGTGTCGCTGGTGAACATCACCTGATGGCCAGCTCTTTGGTGCGGTCCCAGTCCTCGGTCCAGCCGAGCTGGTCGAACATCGCGTCGAGGACCCCGGCGGTGAACCCCCACACGAGATGCGTCAGATCGCCGTCGTGCACGTGGAAGCCCGGGCCGCGCCAGGTCTGGTTGCCCCGGCGCACCACGACGGTGAAGCGGTTGGCGGGGTCCAGCAGGTCGGCCACCGGGGCGCGGAAGACGTGCGCGGACTCGGCGACGTCGACCACCCGCACGGGCGTGGGGCGGGCCCACCAGCCGAGCACGGGCGTGACCACGTGGTTGCTGACCGGCATGGGCAGCTCGCCGAACGTGCCCAGCACCTCCACGCCCGACGCGTCGAGGCCGGTCTCCTCCACTGCCTCGCGCAGTGCCGCGGTGACGGCGTCCTCCCCGTCGTCGGCGCGGCCGCCAGGGAAGGCGACCTGCCCTGCGTGGCTGCGCAGCGTCGCGGCGCGCGCGAGGAGCAGGACGTCGAGGTCGGCCGGCACCGCCAGGTCGTGGTCGTCGCGGTCCGCAGCGAGGTCGTCCAGCACGCCGAACAGGACGAGGACCGACGCGGGGCGCGCGCTGTCCGAGAAGTCACCGCGCGCGTGCCGCCACGGCCCCTCGAAGCCCCGCTCAGCGAGGGCCACCAGCTGCTTGCGTGCGGATGCGGAAGTGCTCACCGACCGACCCTAACCCGGGTCGCTGACACTCCGGCTCACCAGAGAAACGACCGGATGGCGGTCGCCACCGCCGACGGCCGGTCGCGGTGCACGGCGTGCCCGGCGCCCACCACTACGCGCACCCGGACGCTCGGGTTACGGATCATGAGCTCGACCCCGGTCTTGGCGCGGAACAGCGCGCCGTAGGCGGGGTCGGCGCCCAGCACGAGCGTCGGGACCACCAGTCGCGTGATCACGTCCGTGTGCCGCCAGGGCGCGTTGTCGCGCAGGGTGTGTGCGACCGCCGTGGCGTCGGCCGCCCTCGCGGCGGCGGCGACCGCCGCGGCGTCCCGGCGGTCCCAGCCGGCGTGCGCGCCCTGCACCACCCTGGTCGACGGCGGACGGATCGCGTCCTCGATCTCGGCGTCCGCGCCGGTGTCGAACCGGTCTTCCGCTATGTCGAGGGCGGGGTCGAGCAGCACCAGGCGCCGCGTGAACCCGTGGTCGGCGTCGGCGGCCAGCGCGCCGAGGAGGCCGCCGAGGCTGTGCCCGACCACGAGGTCCCAGCCGGTGCCCAGCGCGCGGATGTCGGCGACGTGGTCGGCCAGCAGGTAGGAGTCGGCGCGCGGGCTCGAGCCGTGTCCGCGGAGGTCAGGAGCCACGACCTCGTAGCCGTCGTCGGCGAGCGTCTCCCCGAGCCGCCACCAGGTGGCCCCGGCGGACACGATGCCGTGCAGCAACAGCGCCCGGCCCGGCCCGGTGCCCCAGCGGGTCGTGGCGAGCGCGACGGCAGCGGGTGGTTCGGACCTGCCGTCGGGAACTTCGTGCGACGTCGCCATGAACTGAGGGTAACTAGAACGTGTATACCGGCTTGAAACAATTGAACTTCTCGCTAGACCAGGCCGGCCGGATCCGCTCCCCGCGCCACCAGCAGCGCCCGGACCGCCTCCCGGGCGCGCCCGTACACGCCGTCGTCGCCGAGCAGGAGGGACCTGTCGTTCGCGGCGTTCAAGAGCGCGTTGATCTCGAACTCCACCTGGTCAGGGTCGGTACCCGGGGCCAGCTCGCCGGCGTCGACCGCCGTCCGCACCTGGTGGGCGACGTACGACTCCCAGGACCGCTGCGCCGCGACGACGGCGTCCCGCACGGCGCCCTCCCGCATGTCGAACTCCACCTCGACGCTGCGGAAGAAGCACCCGCCCTGGAACACCCGCCCGCGCGAGTACTCGATCCAGGCCAGCACCAGCGCCCACACCCGCGGGAGGCCGCGTTCCGCGGACCGCGCCGGGACGATCACGTGCTCCGTGTAGATCTCCGCGGCTCGCTCCACCGCGGCGAGCTGCAGCTTCTCCTTGGACCCGAACAGCCCGGCGATCGCGCTCTTGTTCACGGGCGCCGTCGCCGCCAGCGCGCCGAACGACAGCGCGTCCAGCCCGCGCACCGACGCCTCCTGCACTGCGTGGTCCAGCACGGTGCGACGGGTGCGGTCGCCGCGGACGCGCCGGCCGTCGATGTTCATGGCCATGGTGGAAAGTGTACGACCGTTCGGATAGATCTGTACGGCCGTGCTGATCTGCTTGCCGAACCAGGGCCGAGTCCCGGCACGACATCACCAAACGAATACCGAGAATCTTCCCTGACCTGCGGAAACGCCGTACGCTCCTGTCCGGTTTATACCGATTCTGCGCGGAGGGGAACACGATGGAGCACACGAGCGACGGTGCCCTGGCGGCGGCGGCAGTCAGCGTCCTGGCGGGCCTGTGGTTCGCCTGGACGATCCGGCACTCAGGCCCTTGGACGCGGCTCCTCCCCGTCGCCGGCGTCGCGCTGGCCGGGGTCGTCGTGGCGATCGGCGTGCTGGCCACCGTTCGCGCCTGGCCCGACGGCTCCGTGGTGACCGGCCGCGTCGTCAGCATCTACGTCGCGGCGCTGATCGCTCATGGCGCCCTGACACGGCTGTGCACCGGGCTCGTCGCGAGCAAGTACCGCCGGGCCGTCGCCGCGGCCAAGGACGAGGACAAGGCGGGCGTCACCGCCGGCAAGCCCCGGCTCCACCTGATCCCGACGGTGGTCGCGATCTCCACCGCCATCCAGGTGGGCGTCATCGCCAACACGCTCGACGTGCCGGAGCTGTACCTCGGAGCGGCCGCCGCCTTCGCGGCCGCGGTGCTGGCGTGGCCGCTCGGCTGGGCGCTCCGCACGGCCACCCACCCGCGGGGCCACCGTCCGACGGCGGCGCTCGCCCACCCGCTGACCGGCCTGCTCACCGGGGCGGTCCTGGTGGCGTCGGCGGTCTGGCTGCTCGTCGCTCTCGCCTAGGGCACGTCTCACCCGCCCGGGTCAGGGTGGGCGGAGGAATGCCGCGCCGCGACACGACGGCAGGAATAGCATCATTGACACGACGTTCGGCCGAGCCTGCCCGGGCGGATCGGACGAAGGGGACCGTGATGCGCTCCATGCTTCTTGCCGCACACGTCGCGGACGGGCACGTCGCGCCCATGCTCGGCGTCGCCGCACACCTCACCGCCGTCGGGAACCGGGTGCGTTTCCTCGCCGGCGACCGGTTCGCCGACGCGGTCCGCGGCACGGGTGCGGAATTCATCCGATGGCCGGACGGCGCCCAGATCGACCACCGCGCTGCGATGGCCGAGTCCCGCCGGGGCGGAGACCGGCGCGAGGGGACGAAGGGGATGGTTCGCAACATCGAGGAGTTCTTCATCGCGCCCGCCCTGGACCAGTACCGGGCGCTGCGTGCGGCGATCGATGCAGAGCCGACCGACGCGGTGCTGACCGAGTTCACGGTCGTCGGCGCCGCAGCTCTGGCACAGTCGCGCGAGCCGCGGCCCCCGCTCGTGGTGTGCGGCGTCCTTCCGCTGGGGCTGTCCAGCGTCGACACAGCCCCATGGGGACTGGGCATCCTGCCCCGCGACGACCTGATCGGTCGCACCCGCAATCGCTTCCTGAACCTGATGGCGAGGCATGTCATCCTCCGCAAGCCACAGCACCAGGTCGCGGAGTTCGTGCACGAGGTGACCGGTGCGGACCTCGGCGTCTACTTCTTGGACTGGGCGGTACACGCCGACCACTTCGTGCAGTTCACCGTGCCCGGGTTCGAGTACCCGCGCCGCGACCTCCCCCCGACCGTCAGCTTTGTCGGCCCCGTCTCCCGCACCTCGAGGCCCGTTGCGCTGCCCGCCTGGTGGTCGGACCTCGACGGCAGCCGCCCCGTCGTGCACGTGTCGCAGGGCACGGTCGCGAACGAGGACCCGGGCGAGCTGATCGTCCCCACGCTTCGCGCGCTGGCCGACCGCGACGTGCTCGTGGTCGTGACCACGGGAGGTGCGCCCCTTGCCGCGCTCGGCACCCTGCCACCCAACGCGCGGGCGGCGGAGTTCATCGGCTACGACGACCTGATGCCGAAGGTCGACGTCTTCGTCACGAACGGCGGCTACGGCGGGCTCCACTACGCCCTCGCGCACGGCGTGCCGATGGTCGTCGCCGGTGACACCGAGGACAAGGCCGAGACGACGCGGCGTGTCGAGTGGTCGCGCACCGGGGTGAACCTGGGAACGGCACGACCCGACGAGGCGACCATCGCACGGGCGGTGGACGAGGTGCTTGTTGTCCCGTCCTACCGGGAGCACGCACGTGCCCTTCAGGCGGAGATCGCCGGCGCGCCGGGTGTCGCGGGCGTGGCGCAGATCACGCTCGACCTCGTCGCCGCGCGGGGCTGATCTTTCCCAGGTGCTGCACGCGAAGTCTGCCGTTCCCTGTCGAACTTTTGCTTGACACCCGTCATAAGTCCTCCTATGTTCGCAATATCACCCGTCGGGTGACCCACCCATGGAGGGAACGACGATGAGGTCAACCTTCGTGTCCGTGACACCGCTGTCACTCGCGGCGACGCCGACGGCTTCGCGCGCCTGAGCCCGGTCCCCACCCGATTCCTGTCTCGTCGGAACGGCCGGAACGGCTGCCCGACGGCGTCGAACGGAGACTCATGCCCCAGTACAGCTCTGACACCCGATCCCAGCAGAGCGGCGTGTCCCGTCGCTCGATCCTGACCGGCACGCTCGCCGGGCTCATGGTGCCGACGGCGGCCCTCACGCTCGGCGCGGACGGTGCGGCCGCCGTCGGCCCCGGGCCCATCAGACCGCTCGGTACCACCCGGCACATCACCGTCTACGCGGAGCCCCTGCCCGGCGGCCTCCACGGCTACGGGCTCGCCCCAGGCAAGGCCACCATCCCCGGCCCCCTTCTGGAGATGTGGGAGGGCGACACCCTCCAGGTCGAGCTGGTGAACAACACCGACAAGCGCCTGTCGATCCACCCGCACGGGGTCGACTACACGACCGAGTCGGACGGCAGCCCGTTCAACGACTCGTTCAACGAGCCCGGCGAGACCCGCACCTACACCTGGCGCAGCCACGCGCAGACCCAGCTCGACGACGGCCACTGGGTACCCGGCACCGCGGGCTACTGGCACTACCACGACCACGCGATGGACGGGGAGCACGGCACGGCGGGCCTGCGCGCGGGCCTGTACGGCGGGCTCGTCGTGCGGCGCAAGGGAGACATCCTGCCCGACCGCACGTACACCGTCGTGTTCAACGACATGACCATCAACAACAAGTCGGCCCCCGACACCCCGATGTTCGAGGCGAACCTCGGGGAGACCGTCGAGTTCGTCGCGATCGGGCACGGGGACCAGCTCCACACGTTCCATCTGCACGCCCACCGCTGGGCGAACAACCGGACCGGCTACCTGACCGGCCCCGACGACCCCAGCCAGGTGATCGACACCCGCGACCTCAACCCGGGCGACTCGTTCGGGTTCCAGGTGAAGGCCGGGCAGGCGGTCGGCGCAGGCGCCTGGATGTACCACTGCCACGTCCAGTTCCACTCCGACGGCGGCATGGCCGGGATCTTCCTGGTACGTAACGCCGACGGCACCATGCCCGCCGGCGCGCAGGAGGCCATCGACCGGTTCCACGAGCACGGCGGCCATACGGCGGGCAGCACCGCCGGGACCGATGCCGAGACCCGCACCCAGACCGACGCCGCCACGCACGCAGAAGAGGGCCACACCGGCCACTGACCGGGACATCCCGGACGACTTTTCGATCACGCGCAAAGGAGCAGTGATGGAACGGACAGGAAGACGCATCCTCGCCGCAGTGGCAGGCGCCGCCCTCGTCGTCGGGCTGGCTACGGTCCCGGCGCAGGCCCGGCGGAGCACCACGGCCGACGCCGCCCCGGCAGCCGTCGCACCCGCCGCACTCGCCACCACCCCGGACGCGGCAGACGTCACCGTGCTCGTGTTCCACGGGGCGCCGGACAAGCAGCTCGACCCGGTGGCGGTCGCCACCAGGACCATCCGGGAGCTCGGCGCGGAGCACGGGTTCACCGTGCACACGGCGAGCGACCCGAAGGTCTTCACCGCGAAGAATCTCGCGGAGTACCGCGGCGTGGTCTTCCTGTCCGCCGAGGGTACGCAGCTCACCACCGCGCAGGAGGATGCCCTCAAGGCCTACGTACAGGGCGGCGGCGGGTTCCTCGGCATCCGCGACGCGGCGCGGGCGCAGGACCGTTCGCAGTGGTTCACGGGCCTGATCGGCACCCGGCCGGCCGGCAACCTGCCGGACCCGCTGGCCGTCGCGAGCGTCACCGCGAGCGCGGAGAACCCGCCGAACGAGGACGCCCCGAACCTGATCGACGGCGATGCGAACACCAAGTGGCTCGCCTTCGAGCCGACGGCGGTGATCGACCTCGAGATGGCCGAGCCGGTCGTCGCCTCCCGGTACGCGCTCACGTCGGCCAACGACTTCGCCGGTCGTGACCCGAAGAGCTGGACCCTGCAGGGCTCCACGGACGGTACGACGTGGACCGACCTGGACACGCAGACCGACCAGGACTTCCCTGAGCGGTTCACCCCCAACGACTACCGGTTCGAGAACACGGTCGCCTACCAGCACTACCGGCTCGACATCACGGCGAACGCGGGTGACGACCTCACCCAGCTCGCGGAGATCCAGCTCTTCGACAGCTCCGGCGAGGCGGAGCCGGACCCCGAGGTCCCGGTGCAGGAGGCGACGGTCAACGTCGTCGACCGCGCGCACCCGGCGGGCGGCGGGCTCCCACTGAGCTGGACCCGCTCGGACCGGTGGCTGAACTGGTCGCCGAACCCGGTCGGCGACGTGCACACCGTGGCGCAGGTCGAGGAGTGGGACTACGAGCCGGGCGAGGGCGCGAACGGCCCGTTCCACCCCGTCTCGTGGTGCCGCGACTACGACGGCGGCCGGTCGTTCTACACCGGCATGGGCGGCACCGCCGCGAGCTACGCGGAGGCGGAGTTCCGTGACCACCTGCTCGGCGGCCTGCTCTGGTCGACCGGCATGGTGCGCGGCGACTGCCAGGCGACCATCGCGGCGAACTACGAGTCCGAGCGCCTGACGGTGAAGAACGCCGCGGGCGCGCTCGACCAGATCGGCGAGCCGCACGGACTCACGGTGGCGCCGGACGGCGGCGTCTTCTACATCGGCAAGGCCGCCTGCCCCTCCGGACCGGTCGTGGCGTGGGAGGACGCGAACGTGGGGCTGGGCTGCGGCACCGTCCACCGCTGGGACCCGGAGTCCGGGACCACGAAGCTCCTGACCACCCTCGACGTCATGGGCAACCGCGGCAGCGGCAGCGAGCTGGTCAAGAACGAGGAGGGCCTGCTCGGCATCACCCTCGACCCGCAGTTCGACGAGAACCGGTGGGTCTACCTCTACTGGATGCCGCACGAGTCGATCGACCGCGAGCGCCGCGTCGGCCAGCGGACGGTGTCGCGCTTCACGTACGACGCCGAGGCGAACACGATCGACCAGTCCACCCGCAAGGACCTGCTGCAGTGGGAGACGCAGATCCACAGCTGCTGCCACGCGGGCGGCGGCATGGACTTCGACAACGAGGGCAACCTCTACATCGGGTCGGGCGACAGCAACTCGTCGGGCGGGTCGAGCGGCTACTCCGGCAACAACTGGACCCAGGAGTACGCGGGCATCTCGTTCCAGGACGCGCGGCGCACCGCCGGCAGCACGAACGACCTGAACGGCAAGATCCTGCGGATCCACCCGGAGCCGGACGGCACGTACACGATCCCGGAGGGGAACTTGTTCCCGGAGGCGGACGACCCGGGCGACAAGACGCTCCCGGAGATCTACGTCATGGGCGTGCGCAACATCTCGCGGCTGGCCTACGACACGAAGAACGACTGGCTGACCGCGGCGTGGGTCGGACCGGACGCGGGCCTGCCGGACCCGGAGCTCGGGCCGGCGAAGTACGAGACCGCCACGATCATCACCTCGGCGGGCAACCACGGCTGGCCCTACTGCATGGGCAACGGGCAGCCCTACCGGGACCGCAGCAACGAGGACGCGACGGTCCTGACGGGCTGGTACGACTGCGACAACCCGAAGAACACGTCGCCGCGCAACACCGGCCTGGTCGACCTCCCGCCGGTGCGCGACAACATGATCTGGTACTCGCCGAGCGGCGGCGGGCCGGTGTTCCCCGCCCGGGAGAACGGCGTCCCGTCCTACGTGGACTCCGAGGCGACCTACACCCAGCCGTACCTGCGGGGCGGCGGGCAGGCCGTGATGAACGGTCCGACCTACCACCGGTCCGAGGTCGACACGGGCAGCGGCGTCGCCTGGCCCGCGTACTGGGACAACAAGTGGTTCATCGGTGACCAGTCGAACGCGAACAACCGGGTAGCCGTCACGGTGAACCCGGACACCGTCGAGGAGGCCGGTCCCCCGGTCTTCGCCGAGGACCTGCGCCAGATCGTCCACGGCGGCAACGGCGACAACGACGTCGAGCAGTGGATGGACGCCAAGTTCGGTCCCGACGGCGCCCTGTACCTGCTCGACTACGGCGGCGGCTTCTTCTCCCTGACCGATCGCCAGAAGCTGGTCCGGATCAGCTACACGGGCGGTCCGGCCACGCCGGCACCGGCCGGTTCCGGGGCGAGCGTGCAGAGCGACCCGCTCACCGTCGCCTTCACCGGCGACCGCTCGGGCGGCGTCTCCTACGCCTGGGACTTCGGGGACGGGACCACGTCGACGGAGGCGAACCCGCGGCACACCTACCCGCGCGTCGGCAGCTACGACGCGAAGCTCACGGTGACCTATGCGGACGGCGAGTCGAGAGAAGTGGACGTACCGGTCAGGACCACGTGCACAGTCCCGGACGACCGGGACACCGTCTGGATCGGCGACGAGAACAGCGGTGTCACCAACGACGACCTGGGCGGCTGCACGATCAACGACCTGATCCGCGACGAGGCCGAGTGGGACACCAGCGGGCAGTTCGTGAACCACGTGACCGCGGTGGCCGACCAGCTCCTGGCCGACAGGGTCATCACCAGGAAGGAGAAGACGGCGCTGGTCTCGACCGCCACGAAGTCCGGCATCGGGACGGAGGGCAGCACCGGGTACCGGTGGCTGTTCGACGGCACCTCCGAGTCCCTCGGGGGCTGGCGGCAGGCGCCGGGCGGCAGCTTCGACCTGCGGCCGGACGGCTCCCTGCGGTCGCAGGGCGGTCTGGGCATGCTCTGGTACGCGGCGGAGGAGTTCGAGGACTTCTCGCTGAAGCTGGAGTTCCAGGACGTGTCGGCCGGCGCGACCCGTGCCAACAGCGGCATCTTCACGCGGTTCCCCGACCCGCGGGTCCCCCGTGACGAACTTCCGGAGTGCGGGCAGCTGACCGACGCCGAGGCCTGGGTCGCCATCTACTGCGGCCAGGAGATCCAGATCTACGACGGGGAGGCGGGCGAGCCCCAGAAGACGGGCTCGGTCTACAACTTCGACCCGGTCACGCTCGACGGCGCCGGGGCGACCCCCAAGGGCGTCTGGAACGAGTACGAGGTCCGGGTGGTCGGCCAGCAGTACACGATCATCCGAAACGGCGCGGTGATCAACGAGTTCGACAACTCTCCGGGCAAGGAGTCCTCCCGCCCCGGTGACCCGCCGACGGACCTGCGGCAGTTCCTCAGTGGGTTCGTGGGGCTGCAGAACCACGGCAGCTCGGACCTCATCGAGTTCCGCAACATCCGGGTGCGAGACCTGTGACCACGTCCGCGAAGATGAGAGGCGCCCCCATGTTCAGACAGAAGCTGTCCCGCCTGCTCGCCGCTGCCGCGGCCGGCGCACTCGTGGCGCTGCCGCTGGCCTCGACCGGGGCCACCGCCGTGGAGTACCGCGGCGACGGCGTGACCGCCTGGTCCACCGCTGAGGTGGCGGACCAGGCCGCAGCGGACCAGGTCCTCACCTGGACCGCGAACGCCGGCGTCTCGGCGTACGCCTCGGCGCCGGCCACGGCGACCGCCGGGGCCGCCACCGTGGTCTTCGAGAACAGCGTCGCCACGGGCAACAACATCGGCATGTCCCACACCCTGACGTTCGACACCAGCACGCCGGGGTACAACCACGACGTCACCCTGGACATCCTGGCCAACCCCCTGGACAACAACGGCGGCCGCTACGAGGCCGAGGTCGTCCTGACCCCGGGCACCTACCGGTACTTCTGCGCGATCCCGGGCCACGGCACGATGGTGGGCGAGCTCGTGGTCACGGAGGGGCCGGGCGAGGACACCACCGCCCCGGTCGTCACGGCGCAGGTCGCCGGCCAGCAGGACGCCGACGGCGCGTACATCGGCTCGGCCACCGTGAGCCTCGCGGCCGAGGACGACAGCTCGGGCGTCGCCTCCGTCGAGTACTCGGTCGACGGCGGCGCGTACGTCCCGTACACCGAGCCGGTCGTCCTCGACCAGCCCGGCATGTACATGCTGGAGCACCGGGCCACGGACAACGCCGGCAACACCTCGGACCCCGGGACGGTGCACGTGGTGGTCGTGGCCGCCGACGGGGAGGACACGACGGCGCCCGTCGTCACTCCCGAGATAACGGGCGAGCTCAACGACGACGGTGCCTACGTAGGGTCCACGACCGTGAACCTCACGGCCCTGGACGCCGGCTCGGGCGTGGCCACCGTCGAGTACGACGTGGACGGGGCGGGGTACGCGACCTACACGGGCCCTGTCGTCGTCGACACGCCGGGCGAGCACACGGTGGCCTACCGGGCCACCGACAACGCCGGCAACACGTCCCAACCCGGTTCGGCGACGTTCACCGTCGTCGAACCGTCGGCGGAGGACACCACGCCACCGACCGTCACCACCCAGGTCACGGGCGAGCAGGACGGCGGCGGCGCGTACATCGCCTCGGCGACGGTGGCGGTCCTGGCCGAGGACGCCGGAACGGGGGTGGCGGGGGTCGAGTACAACCTGGACGGCGCCGGGTACGTGGCCTACACGGCCCCGGTCGTCGTCGACGTCACAGGCCCGCACCGGCTGCTGTACCGGGCCACCGACAACGCCGGCAACACCTCTCCACCGGGCTCGGTGGAGCTGGTCGTCGTCGGCGGCAGCGATCCGCCGGACCGGACGCCGCCGATCGCGTCGGCGCAGGTCGACGGGGAGCAGGACGAGCTCGGTGCCTACATCGACTCGGCGACGGTGTCCATCAGCGCCCGGGACGACGAGTCCGGGGTGGCGTTCATCGAGTACGCGCTCAGCGACACCGCCTTCCGGGAGTACACGGGCCCGTTCGACGTCACCGGCTCCGGGGCGCACGAGCTGCGGTACCGGGCCACCGACAACGCCGGGAACGTCACCCGGACGGGGACGCTCAGGTTCTCCGTGTCGCGGGAGGGCATCGACGCCTGCCCGGTCTCCGACGAGCGCCCGACGGTGATCATCTCGGATGTGGACAGCAAGGTGGCCAACGTCGACACCGGCAACGGGTGCACCGTTGCCGACCTCATCGACGCGGACGGGCCGTGGGTCAGCCACACCGCCTTCGTGAGCCACGTCGGCCAGGTCACCGACCGGCTCAGCACGGCCGGCGTCCTCACCACGAGGCAGGCCGACAAGCTGGTGGCCGCGGCCAAGCGGTCCGACGTCGGGCGGTAGCCAAGCAGAACGGTCGGCAAATGGTCAGGAGATCGGCAGTCCGAGCTGCCGATCTCCTGACCATTTGCCGATCACCGGGCCCTGGGCCGCCTGGGAACCGAAAGAAACTGTACGACCGTTCGGACAGCGTGCTAGTGTCCGAACGATCGTACGGACAGTTTCTTCAGCACCCAAGGAGCGCACCATGCCCCCCGCCCTGCGCGTCACCGCCGCCTCGCTCCGGGCCCTCGCCCGCATCGCGCCGCCGCTCGCGGCCGAGGTCGCGACCCGGCTCTACTTCCGCGTCGGGCCGCCTGCCGCGGTCCGCCCGCAGGAGCGCGCGGTCCACGAGGCGGCACGCACCAGCACGATCCGGCACCAGCGCATGGCCACCACCGGGCGCAAGCCTGTCGACGTCGTCGTGTACACCTGGGGCGAGACCGACGCGCCCGGCGTCCTCCTGGTGCACGGCTGGCAGTCCCGCGCGTCGTTCTTCGCGCCGTTCGTCGAGGACCTGCTGGCGGCCGGCCTGCGCGCCGTCGCCTACGACGCGCCCGCGCACGGCGACTCGGGCGGCCGCCGGCGAACGATCGTCGACGACGTGGCGATCATCCACCGCCTGTCGGACGCCGAGCCGGCCGCGTGGGCGGGTGTCGTCGGCCACTCCGCCGGGGCCCTCGCCGGCGGCGTCGCGCTGGCGGACGGGGTGGCGGCGCGCCGGTTCACCAGCCTGTCCGGCGTCTCGTCCGCGTCCGCGCTGGCCGAAGGGTTCTTCGCGCTCGCCGGCCTGCCGCCGAGCCTGCGCCCGCAGTTCGACGACGTCGTCCGCCGCCGCAGGTTCCCCGACGTGCCCGACGTCTACGAGCGGTACGACCTCACGCGGCGGCCGGTGCCCGGCGCGGTCCCCGCCCTGTTCCTGCACGACACGGACGACCGGCAGGTCCCGTATCGCCATGCCGAGCTCCTGCTCGCGGTGCACGCAGACTCCGCGGAGCTGGTGACCACCACAGGCCTCGGCCACAACCGGATCGTCCGGGACCACGCCGTCCGCGGCCGCGTCGTCGACCACCTCACAGCCCCGGTCCCCGCTGACGCCTAACCACCACCATGTTGTGGGCGCGATCGTTGCGACTACGCGCCCGTTTTAGGCGCAACGATCGCGCCCACAACGAAGGGTTCCTCGACAGGCTCGACCACCGGTGGTCGAGCCTGTCGAGACCCGGTACTACCTCACGCGACCAGCGAGCGCAGCACGTACTGCAGGATGCCGCCGTTGCGGTAGTAGTCCGCCTCGCCCGGGGTGTCGATGCGGACCACGGCGCCGAACTCGACCTGCGAGCCGTCGGCCTTGGTCGCCGTGACGTTGACCGTCTCGGGCGTGATGCCCTCGTTCAGCGCCGTGACGCCCGTGATGTCGAAGGTCTCAGTGCCGTCCAGGCCCAGCGACTCGGCGCTCTGGCCGACCGGGAACTGCAGCGGCAGCACGCCCATGCCGATGAGGTTCGAGCGGTGGATTCGCTCGAAGCTCTCGGTGATGACCGCCTTGACGCCCAGGAGCGCGGTGCCCTTGGCGGCCCAGTCACGCGACGAGCCGGAGCCGTACTCCTTGCCGCCGAGCACCACGAGCGGGGTGCCGGCCGCGGCGTAGTCCTGCGCGGCGTCGTAGATCGTGTCCTGCGCGCCCTTCACGAAGTTGAAGGTGAAGCCACCCTCGACGCCCGCGCCGTTGTTCTCCGAGGCCAGGAGCTGGTTGCGCAGGCGGATGTTCGCGAACGTGCCGCGGATCATGACCTCGTGGTTACCGCGGCGGGAGCCGTACGAGTTGAAGTCGCGACGGCCCACGCCGTGCTCGGCGAGGTACTTGCCCGCCGGGCTGTCCGGCTTGATCGAGCCGGCCGGGCTGATGTGGTCGGTGGTGACCGAGTCGCCCAGCTTGGCGAGCACGCGGGCGCCCGTGACGTCGGCGACTGGCTCCGGCGTCATGCCCATGCCGTCGAAGTACGGGGGCTTGCGCACGTAGGTCGACTCGGGGTCCCAGGAGAACGTGTCGCCCTCGGGAGTTTCCAGGGCGGCCCAGCGCTCGTCGCCCTTGAAGACGTCGGCGTAGTCCGACTCGAACATCTTGCGGTCGATCGAGGACGCGATCGTCTTCTCGACCTCGTCCGGCGAGGGCCACAGGTCCCGGAGGAACACCGGCTTGCCGGCCTCGTCGCGGCCCAGCGGGTCGTGCTCGAAGTCGAACTCCATGGTGCCGGCCAGGGCGTACGCGATGACCAGCGGCGGGGACGCCAGGTAGTTCATCTTGACGTCCGGGTTGATGCGGCCCTCGAAGTTGCGGTTGCCCGACAGCACCGAGACGACCGACAGGTCGTGCTCGTTGACGGCCTCCGAGACCTTCTCGTCGAGCGGGCCGGAGTTGCCGATGCAGGTGGCGCAGCCGTAGCCCACCAGGTGGAAGCCCAGCTTCTCGAGGTACGGCCAGAGGCCGGCCTTCTCGTAGTAGTTGGTCACGACCTGCGAGCCCGGCGCCATGGAGGTCTTGACCCACGGCTTGGACACGAGGCCCTTCTCGACGGCGTTCTTCGCGAGCAGCGCCGCGGCGATCATGACCGACGGGTTCGAGGTGTTGGTGCAGGACGTGATCGAGGCGATCGCGACGGCGCCGTGGAACAGGTCGAACTCCTTGCCCTCGCTGTTCGTGACGTGCACGTGCTTGCGGCCGTTCGGCGTGATGGCCGGCGAGTCGGACGCGGGGAACGACTCCTTCTCGGCCTCGTCCACCTGGTCCGTGACCTCGGGCGCGTAGTTCGGCAGGTCGCGCGTGAAGGCGCTCTTGGCGTGGGACAGCTCGATGCGGTCCTGCGGGCGCTTCGGCCCGGCGATCGAGGGCACCACGGTCGACAGGTCGAGCTCGAGGTACTCGGAGAACAGCGGCTCCGGCGTCTCGGCGTCGAGCCACAGGCCCTGCTCCTTGGCGTACGCCTCCACCAGCGCGAGCTGGTCCTCGGAGCGGCCGGTCAGGCGCAGGTAGTCCACGGTGACGGAGTCGATCGGGAAGATCGCGGCCGTGGAGCCGAACTCCGGCGACATGTTGCCGATGGTGGCGCGGTTCGCGAGCGGCACCTGGGCCACGCCCTCGCCGTAGAACTCGACGAACTTGCCGACCACGCCGTGCTCCCGCAGCAGCTGGGTGATCGTGAGCACCACGTCGGTAGCGGTCACGGCCGCCGGGATGGAGCCGCTCAGCTTGAAGCCGACGACGCGCGGGATGAGCATCGAGACCGGCTGCCCGAGCATCGCTGCCTCGGCCTCGATGCCGCCGACGCCCCAGCCCAGCACGCCCAGGCCGTTGACCATGGTGGTGTGCGAGTCGGTGCCGACGCAGGTGTCGGGGTAGGCGCGCAGCGCGCCGTCGACCTCGCGGGTCATGACCGTGCGGGCCAGGTACTCGATGTTGACCTGGTGCACGATGCCGGTGCCCGGCGGGACCACCTTGAAGTCGTCGAACGCCGTCTGGCCCCAGCGCAGGAACTGGTAGCGCTCGTGGTTGCGCTGGTACTCGAACTCGACGTTGCGCTGGAACGCGTCGGCGCGGCCGGCGACGTCGATCTGCACGGAGTGGTCGATGACCATCTCGGCGGGGGCGAGCGGGTTGACCTTGGTCGCGTCACCGCCGAGGGCGGCGACGGCCTCACGCATGGTGGCGAGGTCCACGACGCAGGGGACGCCGGTGAAGTCCTGCATGATCACGCGCGCCGGCGTGAACTGGATCTCGGTGTCGGGCTGCGCGTCGGGGTCCCAGGACGCGAGGGCGCGCACGTGGTCGGCGGTGATGTTCGCGCCGTCCTCGGTGCGCAGGAGGTTCTCGGCGAGGATCTTCAGCGAGTACGGGAGGCGCTCCACTCCCTCGACCGCACTGAGCCGGAAGATCTCGTAGGACTTGCCGGAGACCTCCAGCGTTCCCTTCGATCCGAACGTGTCCACGGTGCTCACTGTGGCTCCTTCTGCGGGGCTGACGGGGCGTCGGCTCTCACAGGCGCGGTCATCGCGCAAAGGAGCCTTCGCATGGGTTCCAGGGGGCTTCACCCAGCCTAGGCCGGGCTGCTCAGGCCAGCATAACGCATTTATCTTGACGTCAAGATATCTGCGAGATCACCCGGCGCGCGATCGCTGCGTTGCCCAGGTCGGTGACGTGGACGCCGTCCTCGTGCACGTAGCCCTCCCGCACCACGTCGGGGTCGATCAGCGAGACGTACGTTGCCCCGTGCTTCTCTGCCGCCGCCCGCACCGCGCTGTCGAGGGCGCGAGCCTCCAGCCCGATGGCCCACGGCGTGGACGGCCCGACCGCGACGATCTGCGCCTCTGGGAACCGCTGTGCGGCCAGCGCGTACGTGTCGGCGACCGCCTCGAAGACGCGCGCCGGCCTCGTCCGCAGCTCGCCGAAGTCGTTCTGGCCGCCCGCGATCACCACGACGTCCACGCCCTTGGGGCCCACGGAGCGCAGCTGCTCCCGGTACGAGAGCAGGTCCCGCTCCGGATACCTGCGCACGAAGCCGGTCCCGCCGTCCGCGACGTTGCGCTCGGTCCAGCCCAGCTCGCGGGCCACCAGCGTGCTCCACCGCTTCGCGGGCGACGACGCGCCCTGGCCCACCGTGTACGAGTCGCCGACGAACAGCGCCGTGAGCGGCTCGGTCTCGGCATTCGTCGCCGACGGCGTGGGAGCCGGCGTCGGCGACGGCGACACCGTCGCGACCGGGGCCGACGAGCTGTCCGGCGCCAGGGTGGGCTCGCCGGACGTCATGCCGCCGCCACCCACGATCATGCCCACCGCGACGGCGACGGCGAACGCCACCACCACGGAAATTACGATCCCGCCGACTACCAGCCACCGCTTCACGATGCGCATCCTATGCGCCCGAACAGGGCGCTTTGTCCATCTTGCCCGTCAACCCTGCCGGTCGAGCACGGCTACCGCCTCGACGTGGTGCGTGTGCGGGAAGAGATCGAACGCGCGCACGCCTGTGAGGGTGTAACCGTGCCCGGCGAAGTAGCCGACGTCGCGCGCGAGCGCCGCCGGGTCGCACGCCACGTACACGACGCGACGCGGGACCCGGCCGGCGACGGCGTCCACGACTGCTCGCCCGGCACCGGACCGCGGCGGGTCCAGCACCACGACGTCGGCGTCCGGCACGACGGCCTCGCCCGGGCCGCCCGCCAGCACCCGCTCCACGGATCCCACCTGCAGCTCCACCTGCCCGAACGCGTGCGCGTTGCGGCGGGCGTCCTTCGCGGCCTGGGTGTCGCCCTCGACCGCGACCACCCGTCCGTCGGGCCCGACGGCGTCCGCGAGCGGCAGCGTGAAGAGCCCGGCGCCGGAGTACAGGTCCAGCACGGTGGCCCCGGCCAGCTCGCCCGACGTCGCGCCGGTCGCCTCCAGCACCGCGCCGGTCAGCACGGCCGGCGCCTCGCGGTGCACCTGCCAGAACCCGTCGGCGGCCACGCGGTAGCGGTGCGTGCCCCACGGCCCGGTCACCGTCTCGGTCACCGCGCGGCGGGCGTTGGGCCGACTGTCGGGCTTGCCGCGGCGCCACGGCTCGCCGTCGACCAGCAGCACCGGGTCGCCCTCGGACGGCGCCACGAGCGCCAGCTGCGCGCCCGGCTGCCAGGTGCGGGTGAACACCTCCTCGGCGATCGCGAACGCCGAGAGCTCGGCGGTCGCGAGCGGCATCTTCTTCAGCGCGAGGACGTCGTGCGAGCGGTGCTTGCGCATTCCGGCGCGGCCGTCGGCGTCGGCCACCAGGTCGATGCGGGTGCGGTAGTGCAGGCCGCGGCGCTCGTCGTCACCGGGCGCGGCCTCGACGGTGACCTCGCGGGCCAGCCACTCGGTGTCGATGCGGCCCAGGCGCTGCAGCTGCTCCACGAGCACGTCGGTCTTCCAGCGCCGCTGCGCGGGCAGTGCGACGTGCGACAGCTCGCCACCGCCCACGCCGTCGGCCCCGGCGGCGGGCCAGGCGGGCTCGACACGGTCGGGCGACGCCTGGAGCACCTCGACGGCGTCGGCCCGCCAGAAGCTCGGGCCGCCCTCGGTGACGCGGGCGCGGACGCGCTCACCCGGCAGGGTGTGGCGGACGAAGACGACGCGGCCGTCCAGGCGGGCCACGCAGTGGCCGCCGTGCGCGACGGGACCGACCTCCAGCTCGACCTCGAGGCCCACCTCGGCCGCGGGCGCGGCGTCGCTCACGCGGCGGGCCCGGCCCGGCCGCGGGGAACGCTGCGGACGACGGCGCGGGCGGCCGCCCTGCTCGGGGTCGGCGGGCGCGGTGCGACGGTCGGGGTTGCGGGGCATGCCCCCAGTATCCCCTGCCCGGACGGCTGCCCGTGGCCTACCTGCGCCTCAGAGCCGGCGGCCGTCCATGAACGTGTCGCCCTCGAGGCCGGTCTGGCCCTGCGTCGAGGCGAGCTGCCACGGCACGGATGCCACGACGACCCCGGGGGTGAACAGCAGGCTCCCCTTGAGGCGCAGCGCGGACTGGTTGTGCAGCAGCTGCTCCCACCAGTGCCCCACCACGTACTCGGGGATGTAGACGATCACGAGGTCGCGCGGCGACTCGCGGTGCACCGACCGCACGTACTTGAGCACGGGCCGGGTGATCTCGCGGAACGGCGAGTCGAGGATGCGCAGCGGCACGGGCAGGTCGAGGGCCTCCCACTGGGCGACGAGGCCCTCGATGTCCTCGCGGTCCACGCCCACGGTGACCGCCTCCAGCACGTTGGGCCGTGCCGCCCGCGCATAGGAGAGGGCGCGCATGGTCGGCTTGTGCACCTTGGAGACCAGCACGATGGCGTGCACGCGGCTCGGCAGTGCGCGGGCGGCGGAGACGTCGTCCAGCGCCAGCTCGTCGCGCACCCGGTCGTAGTGCTTGCGGATTCCCTGCATGAGGACGAACAGCACGCCCATGGCGAGGATCGTGATCCAGGCGCCGTGGGTGAACTTGGTGGCCAGCACGATGATCAGGACGGTGCCAGTGAGCGCGAAGCCCATGCCGTTGACCACCCGCGAGCGCTTCATGCGGCTGCGCACCTCGGGGTTGGGCTCGGTGCGCAGCTCGCGCGTCCAGTGCCGCAGCATGCCGAGCTGGGACAGCGTGAACGACACGAACACGCCCACGATGTAGAGCTGGATGAGGCGGGTCGTCTCGGCGTCGAACGCGATGATCAGGACTATCGCGGCGATCGCAAGCGTGATGATGCCGTTCGAGAACGCGAGGCGGTCGCCGCGGGTGTGCAGCTGGCGCGGCAGGTAGCCGTCGCGGCCGAGGATCGAGCCCAGCACCGGGAACCCGTTGAACGCCGTGTTCGCGGCGAGCACCAGGATCAGGCCCGTGACGGCGGACACCGCGTAGAAGGCGGGCGGGAAGCCGGAGAACACGGCCTCGGCGAGCTGGCCGATCACGGGGATCTGCACGTAGTGGTCGGAGACCGGCTCCCCGTTCAGCGTGAGCTGGCTGTGCGGGTCCTCGGCGAACTGGACGCCCGTGGCCTGGGCCAGCAGCAGGATCGAGATGATCATCGTCGAGGAGATGGTGCCGAGAAGCAGCAGCGTGGTCGCGGCGTTGCGCGACTTCGGCTTGCGGAACGCGGGCACACCGTTGCTGATGGCCTCGACGCCGGTCAGGGCGGCGCAGCCGGACGCGAACGCCCGGGCCAGCAGGAACGCGCCCCCGATGCCGATCAGGCCCTGGTCGAAGGCTGCCTCCGCGGAGAGCTCGAACTCCGCGCTCTGGGCCTTCGGCAGGCTTCCCGAGAAGAAGCGGAACGCGCCGGTGACCACCAGGGCCCCGACGATCGCCATGTAGCAGTAGGTCGGGATCGCGAATGCCGTGCCCGACTCCTTGACGCCGCGCAGGTTGACCAGGGTGAGCAGCGCCACGGCGATCACCGCCGCGGTCGCCTCGTTCCCGCGCAGCGCGGGGATGGCCGCGGACGCGTACTGGGCGGCCGCCGAGATCGACACCGCCACGGTGAGCACGTAGTCGACGAGCAGCGCGGACGCCACGCCGATGCCCGCCGACCGGCCCAGATTGGTGGTGGCGACCTCGTAGTCGCCGCCGCCGGACGGGTAGGCGTGCACGTTCTGGCGGTAGGACGCGACCACGATGAGCAGCACCACTACCACCGCGAGGCCGACCCATGGCGAGAACGCCAGGGCGGCCACACCGGCCAGCGAAAGAGTCAGGAGGATCTCGTCCGGTGCGTACGCGACGGACGACAGGGCGTCGGAGGCGAACACGGGCAGGGCGATCCGCTTGGGCAGCAGCGTGTGCCCCAAGCTCTCGCTGCGCATAGGGCGGCCGACGAGCAGTCGTTTGGCCGCATCGACAATGTCCGACACGTTGGAAGACTCTATGCCCGTTGATGGTCGGTAGCGCACCAAAGGCGTCACCGGCGCGGTAGCGTTCCGTCCGTGCACTTCGTGATCATGGGCTGCGGCCGCGTGGGCTCCAGCCTCGCGCAGGAGATCGAGGGCCGCGGGCACTCCGTGGCCGTCATCGACCAGAACCCGGACGCGTTTCGGCGCCTGCCCGCAGACTTTTCCGGCAAGAAGGTGACCGGGGTCGGTTTCGACCGCGACACCCTGGTCCAGGCGGGGATCGAGGACACGTACGCGTTCGCCGCGGTGTCCGACGGAGACAACTCCAACATCCTGGCGGCCCGCGTGGTGCGCGAGACCTACGGCGTGGACAACGTGGTGGCCCGCATCTACGACCCGCACCGCGCCGAGATCTACCAGCGTCTGGGCATCCCCACGGTCGCCACCGTGCGCTGGACCGCGGACCAGGTGCTGCGCCGGATGCTCCCGCTGGGTGCCACCGACGAGTACGTCGACCCGTCCGGCACCGTCCGGCTGGCGCAGATCGACTACCACCGCCGCTGGGTGGGCCGCACGCTGCTCAGCCTCGAGGCCGCCACCGGAGCGCGCGTCGCTTTCGTGATCCGGTACACGACGGCGGTGCTGCCCACACCCGACACAGTGCTCCAGGAGAACGACGTGCTGCACCTGCTCATGACGACCGACAGCACCGCCGTCGTGGAGCGGATGCTCACCGCCGCCCCGCCCGTCGAGGAGGACTGATGCGCGTAGTCATCGCCGGGGCCGGCTCCGTGGGCCGCTCGATCGCCCGGGAGCTGCTCAGCCACGACCACGAGGTCACCATCATCGACAAGAACCCCTCGGCCATGCGGGTCTCGCAGGTCCCCGAGGCGGAGTGGGTGCTCGCCGACGCCTGCGAGCTCCCCGCGCTCGAGGCCTCCGAGCTGGAGCAGGCCGACGTCGTCGTGGGCGCCACCGGCGACGACAAGGTGAACCTCGTGTTCTCCCTGCTGGGCAAGACGGAGTTCGGCGTGCCGCGCACGGTCGCGCGCGTGAACAACCCGAAGAACGAGTGGATGTTCGACCAGTCCTGGGGCGTGGACGTCGCGGTCTCGACGCCCCGCATCATGACCGCGATGGTCGAGGAGGCCGTCGCCGTGGGCGACCTCGTGAAGATCTTCAGCTTCAGCCACTCCGCCGCCGACATCCTGGAGCTCACGCTGCCCGCGGACTCCCGCGTCGCCGGGACGCGCGTGGGCCAGGTGGTGTGGCCGGCCGACGTCACGCTCGCGACCATCGTGCGCGACGGCCGGCCGCTGGCGCCCAGCCCCGACGACACCCTGGAGGCCGGCGACGAGCTGCTGCTGGTCGCCGGCGCGGACGCCGACACGGACGCGCTCCAGAAGCTGCTGGTCCCGAAGGGCTAGCGCTCGGGCCGCCGGCGCACGACGTACCAGGTCAGGTACAGCACGAGCGCCCAGAGCGGCACGCCCAGCAGCAGGTGGAACGTCCCCAGCCACGCGATGTCACCGGCGAAGTAGAGCGGCGTCTTCACCGCGAGGCGCAGGGCGAACAGCCCCACCCAGAGCCAGGTGGCTATCGCGTACATGCGCATCTTCGCCGGGTCGTCCCGCCAGGCCGTCAGGGCGGCGAAGGGCGAGGGCTGGTCGTCCTTCCTCTCCTCGCCGTCGGCGGCGCGGTTGGCCTCCGCCTTCACGGCCTCGGGCGTCAGGCCGGCGCGTAGGCCCTCGACGACGTAGCCGACGGCGGGGCGGCGCGCGACGATCGTGCCGAGCAGCACCACGAGGTAACCGGCGTTGAGCAGCAGGCCGCCCGCGTAGTAGTTCTCCGCCTCGCCGGACCGCCAGGCCCACAGCACGCCGATGGCGATGCCGAGCAGGCCGCCCAGTGCCTGCGTGACGGGCGTGCGCTGTACCAGGCGCGCCACGACGAGCACCAGCGCGGCCACGACCGATGCGACGAGCGGGATCATCAGGTCGGGGGTGAAGATCACGAACGCGACCACGAACACCAGGCCGGGCAGCACGGCCTCCACCAGGCCGCGTACGCCGCCGATCGCCTGGGCTGCGGAGAACTCCTCGCCCGCGAGGGCACGGACGCCGCGCGCAGGAGCGTCCGCTGGGGTGTCTGACGACTGCTGGGGCACGTCGCGACGTGCTGGTTCGCTCATGGGACTCATTGTGCCGTGCTCGCCTGGGTGCTGATTCACCCGACCACGCGCACGGTCACTCGCCCGGCCGCGGCCGGAGCTCGTAGCGCGGGTTGAACATGGTGCGGCGCCCATCGACGTCGCACACCATGCCCTCGACGCGGATCCGGCGGCCCGGCTCGATGCCGTCGATGGTGCGCCGGCCAAGCCACACGAGGTCAAGGGCGCCGGACCCGTCGAAGAGCTCCGCCTCCGTGGTGGGCACGCCCTCGCGCGGGCGCAGCACCACCGAGCGCAGCACGCCGGCTACCTTGCCGCGGGTGCGGACGGGCAGCGACGCGACGGCCTTGCAGCCCACGTTCTTGGAGGCGTCGGAGCGTTCCTCGATGTTCTGGACCTGCTCGTTGGACGCCAGCGTCTCAGCGATGCGGGACTTGAGTGCCGACCGCAGCGACATCAGTGGTTCACCTCGTCAGCCGATCTGGGTGATCTCGGGGCCGCGGCGCAGCGGGCCGAGGTCCGGAACCTGCGGTACGGCGTCCTCCGGGCCGGCAGCGGATGCGGCCGGCTGGGCACCATCCTTCCGCGCCGACTTCGGCAGCGCCAGGGGCAGCAGGTCACGAGGCGGGCGCGGGCTCTGGTCGCGCACCACCACGATGTTCGCGAACACCGACTCCAGCGGCTTGGCCGCCTCGGCGTCGAGCGCCGCCTTGCCCGCGAGGACGCCGCGGATGAACCAGCGCGGGCCGTCCACCCCGACGAACCGCGCGGGCCGCTGGCCGGACTGCCCGTCCGGGCCGGTCACGGGCATGCGGACCAGCAGCTCGCGGCCGAACACGCCGGGCACGTCGTCCACGATCCCGCCCTGCCCGCTCACGGACTGGGCGATCTCGTGCCGGATCTCGTCCCAGATGCCCTCGGTGCGGGGCGCGGCGAAGGCCTGGATCTGGAGGTTCGACCCCTCCAGCGCGGCCGTCACGCCGGTCACCTTCTGCGTCTTCTTGTCGATCTCCATGCGGAGCTCGAGGCCGGGCATCACCGGCAGCCAGATCGCACCGAGGTCGACACGGGGGCCCATCTCCTCCACCTGCGACCGGTCGAACGGTCCGTGCGGCCGCTTCTGCTGCTCGGCCTCCACCGACGCCCACTCGACCGATGCGGGCTCATTCGCCGTGCCTCGTCGGCTGAACAGACCCACAGCCACGCTCCTTCGTAGTTCGGGCGCCCGCGATTGCTTCGCCGGGCGTCGTTATCCGCTCGTTATTTACAGACTAGACCCGTCCAGGGCGGAGTCGGGACGGAAGCCGGGACAGCGTGGCGCCGGGCGTTCAGCGCCCGGCGAAACCGCCGCTGGAGCCGAAGCCGCCGTCGCCCCGCTGCGATCCGGGCAGCGTCTCGGCGGCCAGGAACCGCGCCCGCTCGACCTTCTGGATCACGAGCTGCGCCACCCGGTCGCCACGGGCCAGCTTGACGGCCTCGGTGGTGTCGGTGTTGAGCAGCGTGACCTTGATCTCGCCGCGGTAGCCCGCGTCCACGGTGCCCGGCGCGTTCACGATGGTGACCCCGTGCTTCGCGGCCAGTCCCGACCTGGGGTGCACGAACGCCGCGTAGCCGTCCGGCAGCGCTATCGAGACCCCCGTGGGGACCACCACCCGGCCCTGCGGCGGGATCTCGACGTCGACCGTCGTCACCAGGTCGGCCCCGGCGTCGCCGGGGTGCGCGTAGGAGGGGACGGGAACGTCGTCGAGGAGGCGGATGAGCACGTCGACCGTGCTGCCGTCGTCGGATGGCACAGGGGTGGGCACGCCGGAAGAGTACGCCACCTCGGCGCGTGGCGCCGCAAGAGTGCCCTGCCAGGCGTGCGGGCCTGGGATGATGTCCCCATGACGGCGACCACCCTCACCTTCCACGAGCGTCTTCTGCCTGGTCCCGGTGGCTGGCTCGGCACGGTCGGTCTGGGCGCCATCGCGGCGATCGCGCTGTGGCCGGTGCAAGCGGCGGCGGCAGTCGTCGCCGGGCTGCTGGTGTGCGTGGGATCGGCGGTCGCCCTGGGGGCGACCTCGCCCGTCGTGGAGGTGTCCGACGGCGTCCTGCGTGCCGGGAGCGCCCGTATCCCGGTCGGTCTGCTCGGCGCTGCCGAGGCCCTGGACGTCGCTGCCATGCGGCACGAGCTCGGCCCCGGCCTGGACGCGCGCGCGTACGTGTGCCTCCGCGCGTGGGCCAGGACCGGGGTGCGGGTCGCGCTCGACGACCCGGCCGACCCCACCCCCTACTGGCTCATCTCCACGCGCCGCCCGGAGCTCCTGGTGCAGGCCCTGCAGGGCTGAGCCGGATGCCGGCCCGACCCCGGACACGACGAAGGCTGCCACGCACTTGCATGACAGCCCGGTCGTGTCGTCGGTGCCGAAGGCCTGGTGGATCAGGCGGCGCACTCCGTGCAGATCATCTGGCCGGCCTTCTCGTAGGCCAGCTGGCTGCGGTGGTGCACAAGGAAACAGCTGGAGCACGTGAACTCGTCCGCCTGCCGCGGCAGCACACGTACTGCGAGCTCCTCGCCGGACAGATCGGCGCCCGGGAGCTCAAAGCCCTCGGCCGCTTCGGTCTCGTCCTCGTCCACAACGCCCGATGACTTGTCAGAACGACGGGCCTGCAGCTCCTGGATCGAATCCTGCTCGACATCCTCATCGGTCTTGCGTGGGGCGTCGTAGTCAGTTGCCATGTGGTGTTCTCCGTGAGTAGGTGGTCATGCCGGGAGGTTCGGGTCATCCGGGGGTTCGACGCCACCCCGGCCGGGTCACCGCAAGCGCCGTCGAACGGCGTCCGTTACGGGTGTACGCGCAGATAATGCACACGGCCCCGGTTTTGTTCCCGAGTCGGCCCACGGATTGTGCACCATTTCCGGCAGGCGCGCTACATTTGCACGTGTAACCGAGGTCACGTATGCCCTGACCTGCAACAACGCTTGGATATTCGGCTTTGGGCGGGTTCACCGTGATCACTGCCCGTGGGCGCGTCACATAAAGACGTCACCCTCGTTCGAGGGACCCCGCGCCGTCGGCGTCCGCCGCCTCGAGAATCGCGGTGAGCTGCGCGACGAGGTCGGGCGGGCCCGCCACCGTCATCGCGTTCCCGGCGGGCCCGCCGCGCAGACCCGTCACCACCGCCCCCGCCTCGGTGGCCACTATCGCGCCGGCCGCCATGTCCCACGGGTTGAGGCCCCGCTCGTAGTACAGGTCGATCGAGCCGTCCGCGAGCAGGCACAGGTCGATCGCCGCCGAGCCGAGCCGCCGGATGTCCCGGATCTTCGGCAGCACCTGCGTGAGGACCTGGGCCTGGTGGGCGCGGCGTCCGGCGTCGTACCCGAAGCCCGTGCCCACCAGCGAGGTGCCGAGGGAGGCGGGGGCACCCACCCGGACGGGCACGCCGTCCCGGGTGGCGCCCTCGCCGAGCCCGGCCGACCAGGTGCGCCCGTCGGCGATGCTGTGCACGCACCCGGCCAGGATCGTCCACGAGGCGGGCTCCGGCGGGCCGGCGACCACAGCCACTGACACCGCCCATGACGCGACGCCGTACAGGTAGTTCACCGTGCCGTCGATCGGGTCCAGGACCCAGGTCAGGCCGCTGGTGCCGGCCACGTCGTCGCCCTCCTCGCCGAGGATGGCGTCGTGGGGGCGCTCCGCGGCGATCATCTCGCGCAGAAGCTCCTCCGAGGCCTGGTCCATGACGGTGACGGGGTCCACGTCGCTCGACTTGGTGGCGGCGACCACGACGCGCTCCGGTCTGCCCTCACGCACCAGGGCGCCTGCGGCCGTCGCGAGACGGACGGCGAGATCGCGGAGAGAAGTGACTGTGGCGCCGTCGGGCAGCTCGGGCAGTGCGGGTGAGATCACGTACCCATCCTGCCGCAACCGCCAGCGGCGTACGATCCCGCGGCACACCGACGCGCCTGCGCCGCACTGCCGCCCCGCGATGGCAGGCTCGGCCCACAGGACTACCCCGGGAGGACTGGCATGGACGAGCTGGAGCTGGTACGGCTGCACGAGGACGGTGAACGACTCGTCCTTGCTGCGCGCGACGGCGCCCAGAGCACCCTGCCCATCACCGACGCCCTGCGCGCCGCCATCCGTGGTGACCGCCCGCGCCTGGAGTCGATCCGCGCCCAGGAGGAGTCCACCCTGCGTCCCCGCGAGATCCAGGCCCGCCTCCGGGCGGGCGAGACGTGCGAGCAGCTCGCCGAGGCCTCGGGCCTGCCGATCGAGCACGTGCGGCGCTTCGAGTACGCGGTCATCTCCGAGCGGGAGCACTCGATCGCGCGGGTGCGCGCCAAGGCCGTCCTGACGGACGACGACGGCGCCACCACGCTCGGCGAGGTCGCCGACGAGCGGCTGCGCTCGCGCGGCGTGCGGCCCGACGACGCCGGCTGGAGCGCCACCCGGCAGGGCAGCCACCCGTGGATCGTGCGGGTCGAGTTCGAGGCCGGCGAGCGGACGCGTACCGCCAGCTGGTCCCTCGACCCGCGCGGCGGCTTCGTGACGGCGCTCGACGACGAGGCGCGCTGGCTCGGCCTCCCGGAGGATGACGGCGTCCCGGCCCTCGCCGGGGTGTCCGCCCTGCCGCCGCAGCGGAGCAACCAGCGGTCGTTCCGGACGACGCCGCCCGAGCCCGACGACACCGACCTGCTGCTCGACAACCTGTCGGAGCGGCGCGGCCAGCGGCCCTCGCGCCGCTCGACCCCGGACCCGGAGCGGCCTGACCTGATGGAGCTCGACGACATGGAGCTCGACGACATGGACGGGCCCGACGGGCGCCCGCCCTGGCCGGAGCCCGGGTCGGGGCCGGGTTCCGGCCCGGACGACGCCCCCAGCGAGCCCGCGACGGAGCCCGCCTCGGTCGTCGACCTCGGCGCGCGGCGCAGCGGGGCCCGCCCGAAGATGCCGAGGGTCAAGGTGCCGGACTCCCCCGCCGACCTCGAGTGGGAGGCGCCGAGCCAGTGGGAGATCACGGGCCCGGCGCCGGATACGACGTCCGATACTGCGTCGGGCCCGGCGTCGGGCGCGGCGTCGGGCGCCGAGAGCAGGCCGGAACCCGAACCCGCCCCGAAGCCGGAGCCCGAGCCGGAGAAACCGCCGGCCGAGCCCGCCGCCGCCAAGCGGCCGGCACCGAAGCGCGGCCGCAAGTCGCGCGCGCAGGTGCCGAGCTGGGACGAGATCGTGTTCGGCTCACGCCCGGAGGTCTAGCCCGGGCTCAGCCCCAGAGCGACTCGTGGGCCGACCGGCGGCGCGCGGTCAGCGCGGTCATGCGCCGCATGTGGTGGCGGCGGCACAGCACCTCGTACGCGACCTCGGCGAGGCCGACGTCGCCGATCACCACCTGCTCGCCCTCGGTGACCATCACGCCGTCGACGGTGCGGGCGTTGTGCGTGGCGCGCGCCCCGCACCAGCACAGCGACTGGACCTGGAGCACCTCGATGCGGTCGGCGAGCTCGATGAGGCGGGCCGAGCCGGGGAAGAGCCGGGTTCGGAAGTCGGTGGTGATGCCGAACGCGAAGATGTCGATCTCCATCTCGTCGACGAGGCGGGCGAGCTGCTCCACCTGCGCGGGCGAGTAGAACTGCGCCTCGTCGCACACGAGGTAGTCGACGGCCTCGCCGCTCGACCGCCGGCCGCTGATCTCGGCCCAGAAGTCGGTGTCGTCCGCCACGTCGAGGGCGGCCACCTCGAGCCCCAGCCGGCTGGACACCCGGGCCGGGCCCGCCCGGTCGCCGCGGCTGAAGATGAGCCCCTCGCGCCCGCGGGCGCGGTAGTTGTGGTCCGTCTGGAGGGCCAGGGTGGACTTTCCGGAGTCCATGGTCCCGGAGAAGAAGACGAGCTCGGCCACGGGAACTCCTTACGCGACTGCCGTGAGAAGGGGCACCAGCATCTCGTGCGGGGTGAACGAGCCGTGCACGCCGGGCAGCCCCCGGGCGTCCGCGGAGTGCACCCGCGAGTCCACCACGGTCGCGCCGCCGGTCATCGCCACCACCACGTCCCCGATCGTGGGCAGGACGTGCTCGGCGACCGGCCCGAACCAGCCTGCAGCGATCGCCCGCTCCCGCAGCACGACGACGGCGTGGTCGCCCAGGCGCTCGGCCCACCGCCGCGCGACGTCGGCCGGGTCGACGTCCTCGTCCGCGTAGACGTGCAGGGCGCGCGGCTCGCCGCCGACCATCGATACGCCCGGCTTCAGCGCCGGGTCGAACGCGACGTCCCACTGGGTGCTCAGGTCTGCCTTGATCTGGCCGTGGTCCGCCGTGACGAGCACGAGCGTGCCGCGCGGGACGCTGCGCAGCAGGCGGCGCAGCTCGCGGTCGGTCGACTCCAGCGCGTCGCCCCACTGCCAGGAGTCCCAGCCGTA
The DNA here is from genome assembly GCF_014653785.1 of Promicromonospora soli. Lineage (GTDB taxonomy): Bacteria > Actinomycetota > Actinomycetes > Actinomycetales > Cellulomonadaceae > Promicromonospora > Promicromonospora soli. The sequence goes on from NZ_BNAS01000001.1 coordinate 356,618, forward strand.
GCCGTGCCCGGTCTTGTCGACGTCGCCCTGGTACAGGTAGACCAGGCGCTGCCCGCCACCCGGCTGCCGCAGCGCCGTGACCGTGGCGTCCACCCGCTGCTCGAACGTCTCCGCGGCGACATAGGCCGGGCCGCGCAGCGCGGCCTGGGTCATGCCGGACCCGGCGAACTTCCGCGGGCCGGGTGACGTGACCTGCGTGCCGGCCGCGGCGAGCGCCTCGAAGACCGTCGGCTCGCGCTGCACGTCGGCGGGGTCGCCGAGCTCCCGCCACTGCACCACGGAGGCCAGCCGGTTCGTCGCCGGGTTGCGCTGCGTATAGCCCAGCATGCCGGTCCGGCCGGGGGCGGTGCCCGTGCCGAAGGTGCTCAGGCCCGCGGCCGTGGTGGACGGAAAGCTGGAGGTCAGCGTGGCGGCCTCCTCGCCCTGCTCACGCAGGAGCCCGCGCAGGAACGGCGCGTGCCCCCCGCGCTCGGCGAGGTTGCGGATGCCGAGCCCGTCCACCAGGACGACGACCACGCGGTCGGCGTCGGGCAGGCCGAAGGCCGCACGGCAGGCGGCCGCCGTGAGGCCGGTCGCCGTGGTGAGGTCGTGGCCCAGGGCGCCCGCCGCGGCCGGCATCACGGCGGCCAGGCTGGCGGTGTCGTAGGACGGTGCGACGAGGCCGTCGGGGAGTGCCGGTGCGGTCACGCAGTCGTGGCCCGCGACAGTGCGCGCGCGAAGTCGACGGCGGCCCGGACCGCGGCGTCGCCCTCGGCCTCGCCGGAGACCCGGACCACCACGTCGTCGGGCGTCATCTGGCCGGTCAGGCCGTGGTCCGCCGTGCAGTTCGGGTCCACGCAGGTGGCGGGCTCCAGGTCGATGCGCGACACCGCGCCCCAGCCCACCGCGAGCGTGACCTCGCGCGTCGCCGCGCGCCGCGGGTACCGCTCCGGGTCCGCGATCACGTGCGTGAGCGCCACGGAACGGATCTCGCGCACCGGCACCACCTCGGTGGTGGCCGACGCCGAGCCGGGCCGGGCCGGGTCGTCCCCCGCGTGGTCGTCCACGTGCGCGGTGACCAGGCGGGTCGGCGTCAGCACCAGGACCGTGAGGTGACGGCGCACCTCCGAGTCGAAGGTGGTCTCGGCCTGCACCAGGTGAGCCACCACCTCCTCGCCGGCCAGCGCCACGTCGAGCACGTCCTCGACGAGCTCCGGGTAGTAGCCGGCCCGGTGCAGGTGGGCGGTCAGGTCGTCACGGGCATCGGTAGGGGCATGGGGCACAAAGAGAATCATCCCATCCGCGCGGAGGTCCGGTCCACATGATGCGGAGGAACCTTCTCGCGGGACGAAATCCCTGGTGAGCACTACAGTGCTCCAAAACGACCGCATGGGGGCATGTCGGAAATGTCGAGTCAGGTGCAGGTCATCGAGATCCCGCTCGAAGACGGTGATTCGTTTCTCGTCGAGGTGTCCCGGCCCACCACAGCCGGGCTGGTCCCCGCGGCGCGGCCGGGGGCGGTCGTGGGCCGCGCCGGTGCGACGCTCGACGCGGCGCTGAGCGAGCTGCGGCCCGTGCTCGGCTCGCTGGCCGAGTGGGCCAGGTCGGCCGGACCGGACACGGCGGAGGTCGAGTTCGGGCTCAAGCTCACGGGCGGGACGTCCGTGATCGTGGCCAGCGGCTCGGCCGAGGTGAACTTCACGGTCCGGCTCACCTGGTCGGGCGGTGGGCGGTGATGCCGGAGCTCCGCGACGGTCTGGTCAACGGCCTGGTCACGGTCAACGGTCCGGACGGACCGGTCGGCATCGGCTTCGTGGTCGGCCCCCGCACGGTTGTGACGTGCCACCACCTCTTCGAAAGGCTGCCCGGTGTGGTGGCGGAGGGCTCTCAGGTCTCCGTCACCTTCTTCGCGGACGACCGGACCCGCACGGCCGACGTCGTCGTCGACAACGCACGCCTGGACGTCGTGGTGCTGCACATCCCGCGTCGGGCGGTCCTGCCGAAGAACGTGCACACGATGCGGCTGACCCGGCCCCGGAACCGTGCCCAGGTCGACCTGTTCGGCTACCCGACGGACCGGCCCCACGGGTCATGGAACGAGTCCACCGTCGCGGACTATGACGACCGGGACCGCCTGCAGCTCAACTCGCAGGGCGGCACGCCGCTCCAGCCGGGCTTCAGCGGCACTCCCGTCATCGAATCGGGCACCGGGCACGTCATGGGGATGCTCGTAGAGACCGCGGACACGGGCGAGCATGGCAACGCCCGGGCGGTCCCGGCCAGGACGATCAAGGCGCTGCTGCCGCCCGTCCCGCTGCGCGACCGCCTCGAACCCAGGGCACGGGCCTTCCGGGCCCGCGTCGCCGCCCTGTTCACGCGGCGCTGGCGGGCGGTCGTTGGCGTGTTCGCGACGGCGCTGCTCGCCGTCGCCGCCACGTCGTTGCTCACGGGTGGGGTCCCGTGGTGGCCCGCCCCAGGGGACTGTGTGGTGCTGAACGCGACGGTGTCCACGGAGAAGGACGAGCTCGTCGCGGAACTCGCGGACGACTTCGAGAACGGCCTCGGCGTGGGCCAGCAGTGCATCGACGTGCGGGTCACCGGGCTGACCTCCGGGGTCGCCGCAGCCGCCATCGCGAACGACTGGCAGTACGACGACCCCGCCGTCACCGTCGGGAACCGGCCGGACCTCTGGCTGCCGACGTCGAGCATGTCGGTGGAGCAGGTGGCCGCGGCGTCGCCCGAGATGGTGCCCGACGACGGGCGGCTCGGAACCGTGACGAGCAGCGTCCTGGCGATCGCCGTACCGGCGGCCGACAAGGACGAGCTGTTCCCGGAGGGTGAGGAGAACTGGGACCGGCTGCGCGAGCTGTCCGCCGACCCGGGGTTCGTGCTCGGCCGCGACAACCCGCACAACTCGACGTCGGGGCTCGCTGCGACCGTCGCCGCCTACTACGCGGGGATGACGTCGGCCGGTCACGGCGACGTGCTCGGCCCGGACCCGGACTGGGCGGCGGTCCAGGGCCTCGTGGACGACCCGGCGGTCGGCCGCTTCGTGCACGGCATCGAGCAGTCGGTGCAGCGCTACGGCCTCGAGGCCACCGGGTTCATGCAGGAGATCTACGACGAGGGCCAGCGAGGCGGCCCCGACGGCGAGCGGCCCGTGAACGCCGTCGTCGTCCAGGAGCAGCTCATCCACCTGTACAACTGCAACGCGCCGGAGGGTGGGCAGATCGGCCAGCTCCAGTGCGACGACCCGCCCGAGCTGCCCCTGACCGCGGTGTACCCCGCGGAAGGCTCTCTCGCCCTGGACCACCCCTTCGTCCTCCTCGGGCAGACGCCGCCGAACGGCGAGACGCGCGCCGCCGCCGAGGCGTTCTACGAGTACCTGCGCGGGGAGGAGGCACAGGCGAAGTTTGTGGAGCTCGGCTTCCGCGAGGCGGACGACTTCGCCCACCCGACGCCCACCCTGGAGAGCTCGCTCGCGATCCTGCCCGGTCAGGAGCAGGACGTGCTGCCCACGCCGCCCGCCGACGTCCTGCGGCGGATGCTCGACACCTGGGTCGGGATCCAGCGCCGCGCCAACGTGACGCTCGCCCTCGACGTCTCCGGCTCGATGGGCGACTCGGCCGGCCCGGGCGGCAGCACGAAGATCGCGCTCGCCCAGGACGCCGCGACGCTGGGGCTCGGCATGCTGACCCCGGAGGACCGGCTCGGGATCACCGTGTTCTCCGACACCGTCCGCGATGTCCTGCCCCTCACGGACCTGCGCGCGGCGGGCATGCTGCCGCCGTGCGCGGCGGGCCAGACGGGCGCCTGCGTCGACGCGGACTGCGACGACGCGCCGGCCGCGGCCCTGCGCGGCTGCGTGGTCGACGCGCTCGTTCCGCGCGGGAACACCGCCCTCTACGAGGCCGTCGGCACGGCGTTCGACCAGGCGCACAGCAGCCACGAGGCCGACCGCATCAACGCGGTGGTGGTGCTGAGCGACGGCGAGGAGACCAAGAACCCTGGCGGGCTCGACGACCTGCTGACGCACCTGCGGGACCCAGCCCTGAACAACGACGACCACCGCGTCCAGGTGTACACGGTGGCCTACGGGGCCGACGCCGAGAACGCCACCGGAGCGCTCCAGGACATCGCCACCGCCACCGGCGGCACGTTCTACGACGCGACCAGCGCTCAGGACATCGGCAAGGTCATGACCGACGTGTTCGCGAACTTCGGCGGCGACGACCCGGACTCGCCGTCCTGACGGTCGCCGGCGCCCTCAGCCCGGCAGCGCCCTGCGCAGGGCATCGGTCCGGCGTTCCGCCGGACGGAGCCGGATCGTCGCGTGCAGCACCGAGGCGCCCCGCTCCGCGACCGCCACGGGGTACAGCTCCAGCGACGCGAGCTCCGGCAGGTCCTCCGCCATGACCGACACCCGGGCGAGCACGTCCTCGAGCGCGTCGACGTCGGCGGCGGGCGCGCCCTGGTAGCCGAACAAGCGCGGGGCTGCCCGGACGCCGCGCACCATGCGCGACACGTCCACGTCGGTGAGCGGCGGCACGCCGTGCGTCACGTCGTCGAGCAGGTCGACGGCGTCGCCCGCCACCCCGAACGACACCACGGGCCCGAACAGCTCGTCCTCCACCGACCGCACCACGCATGCCACGCCGGTGGGCGCCATGGCCTGCACCTCCAGCGCCGGGTCGGGCGCCGGCAGCAGGGACGACGCCGCGGTGAGCATCCGCTCGGCGTCCTCGCGCAGGTCCTCGGCGTCGGCGATGTCGAGGCGCACGCCGCCCAGGTCGGCGCGGTGGCGCAGGGCGGGCGCGGCGATCTTGAGCGCCACCGGCCAGCCCAGCTCCTCGGCGGCGGCCACCGCATCGTCGGGTGTGCGGACGGTCCGGGAGCCCCACAGGGCCAGGCCGTAGCAGGCCAGCAGCTCGGTGGCGGCGGCCTGGTCCAGCACCGTGCCGTCGGGGTCCTGGCCCAGCAGCGACTCGACCAGCGTGCGCGCCTGCGCCCTCGCCGCGCCGTCGGACACGCCCTCCCGCAGCGCCGGGCGGACCGGGGTGCCGTGGTTCTGTGTGCGCCACTGCGCGTAGCGCACCACCTCCCCGAGGGCCCAGACCGCGTCCTCGGGCGTGGAGAAGGCGGGGATGCGGATCTCGCCGGCGGCGAGCTCGTCGGGCATGCCGTGCAGCCCCAGCGCGCTGACGACGGTGGTGCGACCGGTGCGGGCGGCGGCCTGGGCCACGGCGCGGGCTATCGCGTCGGTGCGCGGCAGGACCACGGGCACGGAGACCACCACGACGGCGTCGCACGCGCCGGGCGCGTAGAGGGCGTCGACGGCGGCGGCGATCTCGTCGTCGGGGGCACTGGCCGAGAGCGGCTCCGGCGGCCCGACGACGGTGAGGCCCGCCGCGGCGACGGCGTCGGCCACGAGCGCCGCCAGCGACGGTGAGCTCGCGAGGATCCCGACCCGGCCACCCGCCGGGAGCGGCTGGTGCGCCAGCACCTGGGCGACGTCCATGAGCTGGTGCGTGTTCTCCGCGCGGATCACGCCGGACTGCCGCAGCACCTCGTCGAGCATCCGCCGCGGCGCGCGCGTGGCGCGCACCGCGTGCCCGGGCGGCACCACGCTCCCGTGGCGGCCCGCCACGACCACGATCACGGGCTTCACCTGCGCCAGGCGCCGGGCGATACGCGAGAACTTGCGGGGGTTGCCGAGCGTCTCGAGGTAGAGGCACACGACGTCCGTGTGCGGGTCGTCCTGCCAGTACTGCATCACGTCGTTGCCCGACACGTCCGCCCGGTGCCCGGCGGAGACCATCGTGGACAGGCCCAGGCCGCGGCGGTTCACGGTGGCTGCCGCCGTGACGGCGGCGGGCGCGCTCTGGCTGAACAGGCCGACGCGGCCCGGTCGCGGGGCCGTGAGCGCGAGGCTCGCGCGCAGGCGCGCGCCCGGGACGTTGGTCAGCAGGCCGTAGCTCGCCGGGCCCACCACCCGCATGCCCTCGGTGTGGGCGGTGCGGAGCAGCTCGCGGCGGCGGGCGACGCCGTCCGGCCCCGCCTCGGCCCAGCCGGCCGACAGCACGACGACGCCGCGGGCGCCGGTGCCGCGCAGGCGCCGGACGGCGTCGAGCACCTCCTCCGGCGGCGCGGCGATCACGGCGAGGTCGATCTCGGCGGTCTCGTCCCCGGCTGTGCCTTCCCCGGCAGCCCTTTCCCCGCCCAGCCCGACCTGGCCGAGGTCCGCCCAGGTCACTTCCGTTCCGAGCACCAGGAGCTCGGTGTCGCCGGGGTCGGCCGCGTGGGCCTCGCGGACCCGGGCGGCGAGGAGCTCGTCGACGGTGCCGCCCTGCGCCGGGCCGACCAGCAGCACCCGCTTCGCGGAGAGCAGCCCCTGCATCGAGCGGGCCTCGGTGCGGTGCTCGCGGTCCGCCATGACCTCGCGGGACCGGTCCGTGGGGTCGAGGTCGACCGAGACGGACACGACGCCGTCGTCCAGGTGCTGCTCGACGGCGTAGCCCGCCTCCCGGAACACGCCGAGCATCGCGCGGTTCTGGGGCAGCACCTCGGCGATGAACCGGTGCACGCCCCGCTCGCGTGCGGCGGCGGCGATGTGCTCCAGCAGGACCGACCCGAGGCCCTGGCCCTGGAGCGCGTCCGCGATGTTGAACGCGACCTCGGCGGTGCGGCGTCCCGGCCGGTCGTCGGTCACGTCGTAGCGGGCCACCCCGACGATGTCCTCGCGGCCGGGCCCGTCCTGGCCCTGGGCCTGGTCCGGACCCGGCTCCTGGGCCGGCCGGACCGCGACCAGCGCCGCCCGGCGCACGTGGTCCACCGTGACGAACTGGGTGAGCATGCGGTCGGGGATGCGCTGCAGGGCGGCGAAGAACCGGAGGTAGGTGGAACGCTCCGACTGGGTCATGTGGAACCGCTGGAGCGCGTCGGCGTCGTCGGGCCGGATCGGGCGTACGTGCGTGGTGGAACCGTCGCGCAGCACCACGTCGGCCTCCCACTCGACCGGGTACTCGGTCGAGTACGGCAGGCGCACGCTGCCGACCCGTGCTGGCTCGTCCACGGGACCAAGGCTAGCCACCGGCAGTCAGCGCACCAGCACTCAGCGCACCAGCACCATGCCGACGAGCAGCATCACGCCGAAGCCCACGAGCACCAGCCGCTGTCGGCGGCTCGGGCCGGACGCCGTGAGGATGGCCGCTATCGCGGGGCCTGCCGCGAGCAGGAGCCAGGCGCCGAGCGCCGGGGCGACGTTCGCGGACACGGCGGCGACCACGACGACCACCACGCCGTGCACCACTCCGAGCCCCACGCGCATCGAGACGACCACGTGGAGCACGGCGGCGAGCACCGCCAGGCCGGCCCACATGGTGATGCCCTCCTCCAGGCAGCCCCACTCCTGCTCGGCGCACTGCCAGGACTGCATCCACCAGGTCACCAGCGCGCCGAGCACCAGGATCGGCAGCACGCTGAGCCCGACGACGCCGTAGGCGAGCCCGACGCGGACCAGCCAGCCCGGCAGGCCGGTCGACCTGCTGAGCAACGGCATTTCGGGCATACGCGAATAGTGCCAGGTGATACGTGAAAAGTGCACATGCCTCAGCGGGTGACCCTCGCGCGGTGCCACGGGAGTGTCGGCGGCGCGGGGTACGGTTTGCCTGTCCGAATCCGCCCCAGATTTCAGGAGCCCCAGAACCATGGCGCGCAAGCCGTCGCAGCCGCTCGATGAGAGCGAGATCCACGAGAAGGTCGTGGACATCGACGTCGCCTCGGAGATGGAGGCCTCGTTCCTCGAGTACGCCTACTCCGTCATCTACTCGCGGGCCCTCCCGGACGCGCGCGACGGCCTCAAGCCGGTACAGCGCCGCATCCTCTACATGATGTCGGACATGGGGCTGCGCCCCGACCGCGCGCACGTGAAGTCGTCGCGCGTGGTGGGCGAGGTCATGGGAAAGCTGCACCCGCACGGTGACGCCCCGATCTATGACGCGCTCGTGCGTCTCGCGCAGGACTTCTCGCTGCGGCTGCCACTCGTGGACGGGCACGGCAACTTCGGCTCGCTCGACGACGGCCCCGCCGCCCCCCGTTACACGGAGGCGCGCCTCGCGGCGTCGTCGATGGCGATGACCACGGGCCTCGACGAGAACGTCGTGAACTTCGTCCCGAACTACGACAACAAGCTCACCCAGCCCGAGGTGCTGCCCTCCGCGATCCCGAACCTGCTGGTCAACGGCGCGTCCGGCATCGCGGTCGGCATGGCCACGAACATGGCGCCGCACAACCTCGTCGAGGTCGTCTCCGCGGCGCAGCACCTGATCAAGAACCCGGAGGCGACGCTCGAGGACCTCCAGCGGTTCGTGCCCGGCCCGGACCTGCCCACGGGCGGCAAGATCGTCGGGCTGGACGGCGTCCGCGACGCGTACCGCACCGGCCGCGGCAGCTTCCGGACCCGCGCCACCGCGCGGATCGAGAACGTGACCCCGCGCCGCAAGGGCATCGTCGTCACCGAGCTGCCGTACCTCGTGGGCCCGGAGAAGGTGATCGAGAAGATCGCCGACGGCGTCAAGGCCAAGCGCATCCAGGGCGTGACCAACGTCCAGGACCTCACCGACCGCACGCACGGGCTGCGGCTCGTCATCGAGGTCAAGACCGGCTTCGACCCCGACGCCGTGCTGGAGCAGCTGTACCGCGTCACGCCGCTCGAGGACTCGTTCGGCATCAACAACGTGGCCCTGGTCGACGGCCAGCCGCGCACGCTCGGCCTGGTCGAGATGCTGCGCGTGTGGGTGGACCACCGCATCTCGGTGGTCCGGCGCCGGTCGCAGCACCGCCTGGACAAGCGCGTCGAGCGGCTGCACCTGGTGGACGGCCTGCTCGTCGCGATCGTCGACATCGACGAGGTCATCCAGGTGATCCGGTCGTCCGACGACGCCGGTATCGCGCGCGACCGCCTGCGCGAGATCTTCGAACTGTCCGAGCCGCAGGCGTCGTACATCCTCGACCTGCAGCTGCGCCGCCTCACCCGGTTCTCGCGCATCGAGCTGGAGAAGGAGGCCGAGGAGCTGCGCCGCGAGATCGCGGAGCTCGAGGAGATCCTCGGCGACGAGAAGCTGCTGCGCCGCCTCGTCAGCACCGAGATGGGCGAGGTGGCCCGGACCTACGGCACGCCGCGCCGCACCGTGCTGCTCGACGCCGCGGGCGGCTCCGTCGGCTCGCTGGCCGCCGTCGCCCCGGCGAACGGGCGCAAGAAGGTCGTCGAGCCCATCGACCTGCAGATCAAGGACCTGCCCACCCGCGTGGTGCTGTCCGCGACGGGCCTGCTGGCCCGGCTCCCGGACGACGTCCCGGTGCCGCGCGACGGCAACCGCGCAGCGCACGACGCCCTGCGGGGCGACGCCGCCGCGACCACCCGCGGCCAGGTGGGTCTCGTGACGTCGGCCGGCCGCATGCTCCGCATCTCCGTGCTGGACCTGCCCTCGCTCCCGCCGACCGACGGCGCGCCGTCGCTGTCCGGCGGGATCCCGGTCAGCGAGCTCGTGGAGCTGGAGCACGGCGAGACCGTGCGGACGGTGACCGGGCTCGGTCCCGACGCGCCGACCATCGCCGTCGGCACCGCGCAGGGCATCGTCAAGCGCATCGCGCCGTCGGACGCTCCCGCCAAGGGCGACGAGTGGCCGGTGATCGCGCTCAGGGAGGGCGACACCGTCGTTGGTGCCGCCGTCGTGCGCGACGACGACGAGCTGGTCTTCGTGGCCGACGACTCGTCGCTGCTCCACTTCCCCGCCTCCGCCGTCCGGCCGCAGGGCCGTGCCGCCGGAGGTATGGCGGGCATCAAGCTCGCCGCGGACCGGCGGGCCGTGTTCTTCGGCGCCGTCCCCGCCGGGGTGGACGCCACCGTCGTGACCATCGCGGGTATGGCCGACTCGCTGCCTGGCGTGGAGGCCGGCTCGGGCAAGGTGACGCCGTTCGAGCTGTACCCGGGCAAGGGCCGGGCCACCGGTGGTGTGCGGTCGCAGCGGCTCCTGAAGGGCGAGGACGGCCTCATCCTGGCCTGGGTCGGCGCCGCTCCCCCGCGCGCGCTCGGCGCCGGCGGCCAGCCGGTCGAGCTGCCCGAGGTGGACCAGCGCCGCGACGGTTCCGGTACTCCGATCGCTGCGCCGGTCGCGGTGATCGGCTGAGGCCTGACCAGTTTTGTCGAGGCTGTCGATTCTGGCGTCGCTCGCCCGTCCAAGGCGTGTCAACATTCCATGAACGAGGAGCTCGACATGACTGACACCTGGGTATTCCTGATCCGCGAGTCCGACTGGGACTCGGACGCCTACCTCCCGGAGAACCTGCAGGGCCGCGACCCCTCCGAGGACATGAGCTTGGCCGCCCACGGGCGCTTCCAGGAGGCCATCACCGACCTGAGCGCCAAGCTCACCGGTGCCGCCGCCCTGCAGAACGCCAAGTACGGCGGTTGGGTGGCGCCCGGCAAGGACGGCGACGAGCCCGTCTACACCGATGCCCCGTTCACCGACACCAACGAGGTGATCACGGGCTTCTACCAGGTCGAGTGCGACGAGGCGACCGCGCGCAAGCTCGCGGCGCTCGTGCCCAGCGGCAATGCGGTCGAGTGGCGCAAGGTCATCAGCTTCGATTCCTAGCCGCAGACCGCTCAGTGCCGATCGACCCCGCGGCGTTCCGCACCGCCTGGCCCCAGGTGGTGCGGTCGCTCGCCGTGTCGACGCGCAGCCTGGACAGCGGTGAGGAGTACGCCGCCGAGGCGTTCGCGCGGGCCGCGGCACAGCCGGACGGGGCGATCGAGGACCTGGTCGGCTGGTGCGTCCGGGTCGGACGCCGGACGTGGCTCGACACGGTGCGTCATCAGGCGGTGTTCGCCCGGCTCCAGCCCCAGCTCGCCCGCCCGGAGGTGGCCGACGTGGACGTGCCGCCCGAGCCCTCCGACGACCTCGACGACCGCCTCGCGCTGCTCTTCGTCGCCTGCGACGACGCACTCGCCCCCGGCGCACAGCTGGTCCTCGCCATGCGGGTGGTCTGCGGCCTCTCGATCCGGCAGATCGCGGGACACCTCGGCGTCGCCGAAGCGACCGCGGCCGCGCGGCTCACACGGGCCAAGTCGGCGCTGGCCCGCGCCCGCGGCGAGTTCGCGGTGCCCGACGGCGCCGCGCGAGCGGCACGGTTGCCGGTAGTGCTCGCCTGCGTGGCCGGCCTGTTCACGGTGGGACAGCGGGACGGTTTGCAGCCCGCCGACGCCACGCAGGACCCGGCCCGCGACGCTTCGACGCTCGCTGAGGCCCTCGTCGCGGAGTACCCGGACGATCCCGAGGTGCTCGGCCTGCGCGCCGTGTGCCGCCTCGGGCTGGCCCGGCGCCCCGGACGGGTGCGCGACGGCGTAGCGCTGCCCCTCGACGAGGTGGACCGCTCGGCGTGGGACGGGCGCCTGCTGTCCGCCGGCCTGGACGACGCCACGGCGGCACTCGCCCGCGTCGAGACGCCGGGACGCCCCGGCCGCTTCGTGCTGGAGGCCGCGATCTCGGGCGTGCACGCCACGGCTCGCGACGCGGCGAGCACCGACTGGCCCCGGCTGGCGCAGCTCTACGACGCGTTGCTGCACGTCTGGCCGTCGCCGGCGACGCGGGTCGCGCGCCTCGTCGTGCTCGGCCGGGTCGCGTTGCACGACGGCGGCGACCTCGCCCCGATCGAGCGCGAGCTCGAGGACCTGCTCGCCGACGGCCCGCCGTATGCCGCGCGGGATGCGAGCCTCGCCCTGGCCGACCTCGCCCGGCGCACCGGACGCGCCGACGAGGCGGCCGGCCGCTACCGCGAGCTGCTGGACGTGATCCCCGCCGGCCCGCTGCGCGAGTTCTGCCGCCGATACGCCGGGAGCCCCTAGCACCGAGCCCTCCAGATGAGGTCGGTCCGTTGCCCTGAGATCGGTCGGCTAATTGACTGGTCTCAGTGCAACGGACCGGAGTCACTTCAGTTCGGTCAACCGTGGGACCGAACTCACACAGCGCACGCGTATTTCCCTCGGACAGCGCCACCACCCAGTGATTGACTCCGGACCATGAACGACACCTCGCCCTACGAGTTCTCCGCCGACCCCACCCGCATCGACGCCGCGCGCGTGCACGAGCTCATCACGCAGACCTACTGGGCCAAGGACCGGTCGCGCGAGGTGATGGACGCGGCGATCGCGGGCTCGCGGCCCTACGGCGTCTACGGCACGGACACCGGTGAGCAGGTCGCGTTCGCGCGCGTGGTGACCGACGGCGTGACGTTCGCCTGGCTGGCCGACGTTGTCGTGGACCCGAGCCTGCGCGGGCGCAGCATCGGCAAGCTCTTGGTCGCGGGCGTGGTCGCCGACGTCGAGCCGCTCGGCCTGCGCCGCATCCTCCTCGCGACCGCCGACGCCCACGGCCTCTACGGACAGTTCGGCTGGACACCGGTCGCCGAGGAGTACAAGTGGATGGAACGCTTGAGCGTATGAGCATCTCGGTCGAGATCGGGGACCTCACCCAGGTCGAGGCGGACGCCATAGTCAACGCCGCCAACTCCACGCTCCTGGGTGGCGGCGGCGTCGACGGCGCCATCCACGCGGCGGCCGGGCCGCGCCTGCTCGAGGCCTGCCGACGCCTCCGGAACACCACCCACCGCGGCGGCCTCGACGTCGGCGACGCGGTCGCCACCCCGGCGTTCGACCTGCCGGCGTCCTGGGTGATCCATACGGTCGGGCCGAACCTGCACCGCGGCCAGGACGATCCGGCCCTGCTCGCCTCGTGCTTCGCCCGGTCGCTCGACGTCGCCGCCGAGCTCGATGCGCGATCGGTCGCGTTCCCCGCGGTGAGCGCGGGCGCCTACGGCTGGCCGGTGCCCGACGTCGCCCGCATCGCCGTCACGACCTGCCGGGGCTGGCTCGCCGAACATCCCGACGGGAGCCCGCAGGAGGTGCGGTTCGTGGTCGTCGACGAGCGCATCCGGGACGCGTTCGAGGACGCCATCGGCATGGCCTGACGAGCGGACCCCGCCACGCCCCGCCCGGGCCGAGCGCCCGGCCCAACCAGTGCTGTGCCACGCGCCGGGCCGCCGCTCAGAGCTCCTTGCCGAACCAGTGCTCCGAATACGGGGTGAAGGTGTACGGCTCGATCTCGTCGTAGCCCAGGCGCTTGTAGAGGGCCCGGGCCGCGACGAAGTCCGACCTCGTCTCGAGGACCATCCGGCTCGCCCCGAGCAGCCGGGCCTGGTCCTCGGCCGCGCGGACGATGAGCGCGGCACCGCCCGTGCCCCGGAACGCCGGGCGCAGGTACACGCGCTTCAGCTCGGCCCGCTCGTCGTCGAGCAGCCGGACGCCGGCCATGCCTGCCGCCGCGCCGTCGTGGCGGGCCACGACCAGCGATCCGCCGGGCGCCGCGAGCTCGGTGCCCGGGTTCGCGGCGATCTCCCGCTCCAGCTCGTGCGGGTCGGTGCGGCGGTCCTCCTTGAGCAGGTACCAGCTGTCGCTCATGTGGGTGTAGCACTCCCGCCAGAGGGCGGCGGCGTCGGGCGAGTCGAACGGCTCCGGGGCGACGGTCCAGGTGTCGTACGTGGTCACTGTCGCGGCCGGCTCAGCTCGTGAGGAGCTTGCGCAGCTCCTCGGGCGTCGTCGCGATCGCCGCCGCGCCGGCGGCCTCCAGCTCGCCGGGCGCGGCGTATCCCCAGGTCACGCCGACGGTCGGCACGCCGTGGTGGGCGGCCGCGTGCACGTCGTGCTCGCGGTCGCCCACCATGACGATCTGCCCGGCGTCGGCCCCGAGAGCCACCGCGTGCGCCACGGCGCGCTCGACCACCACCTCCTTGCCCTGCGCCTCGCCTGCCTCGTAGTCGGCGGCGCCGTGGACGCCGTCGAGCCCTCCGGTGAGGTAACCGTCCAGCCCGAAGTGCGCGACGATCTGCCGCGCGTAGCGCTCGGGCTTGGCCGTGGCGACCAGGAGCCTCACCCCGGTCTCACGCAGCCCCGCGAGCGCCTCCGGGACGCCGCCGAACACCGAGTTGTCGAACATGCCGTACGCCTCGAAGTCGCGCCGGTAGGCGGCGATCGTGGTGGCGGCGTCGGCGGCGGACAGGCCCATGCGGGTCAGGCTCGCCCCCAGGGGCGGGCCGACGAAGGTCCGCAGGACCTCGTCGGAGGGGACGTCGAAGCCGGCATCCGTGAAGCCCGTGCGCAGGGACGCGATGATGCCGGGCGCGGAGTCGGTGAGGGTGCCGTCGAGGTCGAGCAGGACGTGCGTGATGCGGCGGGGAAGAGAGAGGGTCACCACGTGAGCGTGCCACAGGTTCAGTGGTGGCTTTGATGCCCGTCCGCCCCGCCACCCGGCACGGTTCCTGCGTCCTGCCCCGGTTCGACGACGACGAACTGTCCCATCATCCCGTCGTCCTCGTGCATGAGCATGTGGCAGTGGAACATGTAGGGCATGTCGGGGTCGGCGTAGTCGTCGAACCGCATCAGGAACCGATAGTCCTTGCCGGGCTCCACGTAGATGGTGTCCTTGCGGCCCGCCAGCTCCGGCGGCGGCGCCTCGCCGTCGATGCTGAGCACGCGGAACTGAACGTCGTGCACGTGGAAGCTGTGGGGAATCGGGACGGTGTTGCGCACCTCCCACACCTCGGTGCTGCCGACCGTGGCCACCTCGTCGATGCGGCCCATGTCCATCCGCTGGCGGTTGATCCTGCTGTCGTCCAGCTCGAACGTGCGGGTCACCGAGGCGTCTGCCTCGTCCAGCTCGTCCCCCGCAGCGTGCTCCGAGGCGTCCCATCCGGGTTCGGGCGACGGCGCCAGCGTGTCGGCTGCGCGCAGCTCGAGCACGTCGAACGCGTCGTTGCCACCCATCGCGAACGGCACTGCGACGTTGCCCAGGTCGGCCTCGACGGAGCGCAGCCGAGTGGTCTCCCCCGGCTCCATCTCCACGACCACCTCGGCCCGCTCGCCCGGGGCGAGCCGCACGTTGTCGAGCCGGACGGGGGCGTCGAGCAGGCCGCCGTCAGTCGCCACGAGGTCCATGTCCAGGTCCTCGAAGCCGAGCTGGTAGGTGCGTGCCGTCGACCCGTTGAGCAGGCGCAGGCGCACCCGTTCGGTGGTCACCTCCTGATAAGCGCCCACCGTTCCGTTCGTCATGACGACGTCGCCCAGAATGCCCGGCTCGCCGCCGTTCCCCGGCTCGAGCTGCCCGTCGTCGTCGAGCGCCTTGTCCTGCACGATCACCGGCACGTCGTCGACCCCGTACTCCTGCGGCAGAGCGGCGGCGCGCGAGGCGTCGTCGTCCAGGAGGAACATTCCCGCCAGGCCGCGGTAGACGTGCTCCTCCGTGGCGCCGTGCGGGTGCGGGTGGTACCAGAGGGTGGCCGCGGGCTGGTCGATCTCCCAGGTGGGGCGCCACGTGGCGCCGGGGGCGACCTCCTGGTGCGGCCCGCCGTCCATCGCGGCGGGCAGGTGCATGCCGTGCCAGTGCACGCTGGTCGGCTCGCCGAGGTCGTTGGTGACCTCGACGGCGACCCGCTCGCCGCGCTCGGCGCGCAGCGTCGGCCCGAGGTAGGAGCCGTCGAAACCCCACGTCTCGGTCTGGACGCCGGGCAGGAACTCCGTGGCGCCCTCCTGCGCGGTCAGGGAGAAGACGCGTGTGCCGTCCACGACGCGGGACGGCGCCAGCGGCGGGATGGCGAGCTCGTTGGTGAACTCGGCCTCGTCCACCGGGGTGACCGAGCCCGGGATCGCGCCGCAGCCCGCGAGCGCGAGCGCGGCGAGACCGGCGACGAGCGAGCCGACGGCGGTCCGCAGGTTCGCACGTCCGCGGCCCAAGGCAGGACGGCGGCTCATCGGACCGTCCCTCGCAGCCGCTGCACGCCTGCCGCGGCGAGGCCGGCGATCGCACCCCACATCGCGTCGAAGAGCAGCGCCGGGACGATGGTCCACGCCGGGCCGCCGCCGGGACCGCCGAAGCCCGCGAGGACGGGGACCAGCAGCCCGAGCGTCGTAGCGACGAGCCCGTAGGCGACGCCGGTGAGCGTGAGGGTGAGCACGGGCCGGGGCACCCGGCCAAGGCCGACCACCCCGATCCAGACGACGGCGGTGATGCCGATGACGACGAACGCGCGGGGTGCCCCGGTGCCGAGGACGCCGGTCAGGCCGGTCAGCGGCCAGAGCAGGGCCATCGTGGAGAGTCCGGCGACGACCCCCCACGGGACGGCCGCCGCGGTGGGCGGGGGCTGCGGCGTCGGCTGGAGCGGTAGCTGTCGTGATGTCATGCCTCGACGGTGCCCGCTGGGGCACCTGTCCCACATCGGCCCCGGATCGTCTCCTGATGTCGCCTGCGAGCGACACCACCCTGACTCCCACGGGCTGATGCCTCAGGGACTTCCCGTCCGTAGGGTGGCCGTGTGCCCGAGCAGAGTGCGGTCCCGCGGACCGTCGACCCGCGCGTCACCGACGTTGTCCTGGCACTGGCCATGGCCCTGGTGGTCGCCGTGGTCATCGCCGCGGACCCCGACGCCGAGCAGCACGCCGGCCCGGGAGCGTACCTGTTCGCGGCGGGTTTCGGGGCGCTGGTCCTGCTGCGGCGCAGGGCGCCGCGCACGGTGCTCGTGGTCACGGTGCTTGCCGTGTTCGCCTACTACACCTTGCAGTTCGCGCCGATCGGCATGGCCTTGCCCGCGGTCGCGGCGCTGTACTCGGCGGCGGAGCTGCGGCGCACCGGCTGGGCGGTCGGCGCGGGCGCCACGCTGGTGGCCGTCGCGACCTACTACCGGACCGTGGGCAATACTCCCGAGGAGCAGCTGACGCCGTACGACCTGGTCACGAACCTGGCGCTGGTCGCGGCGGCGATCGCGCTCGGCGTGGCGGTTCGGCTGTCCCGCGAGGCACGAGTGCACGAGGCGCGCGCCGCCGAGCAGCGGCTGCAGGCCGAGCGCCTGCGCATCGCCCGGGACCTGCACGACGTCATCGGGCACAACCTGTCGGTGATCGCCCTGCACTCCGGGGTGGCCGCCGAGGCAGTGGGCCGGGACGACGACGCCGCCCGGGGCGCGCTCGAACACGTGCGGGAGGCGGCGTCGGGCACGCTGCACGAGCTCCGGTCGACCGTCCGGCTGCTACGCGGTTCGCCGGGCGGCTCGGCGGGCGGTCCGGCGGGCGGTTCGGCGGGCGGTTCCGCCTCGTCCGAGGCACCCGCACCGACCGGCCTGGCCGGCGTCGGCGCCCTGGTGCGGTCGGCGCAGGCGGCGGGCCTCGGCGTCGACGTCACGCTCGACGTGCCGCCCGGACTGCTCGACGGCGCCATCGACGCGGCCGCCTACCGGATAGTGCAGGAGTCCCTGACCAACGTGCTGCGGCATGCCGCCGCAACGCACGTGGCGGTCTCCGTCCGGGTCACCGACGGTCGCCTCGTGCTTCGGGTGTCCGACGACGGCCGCGGGGCCGGCGCGGGCCTCGTCCCCGGCTCCGGCCTCTCGGGGATGCGCGAGCGGGTCGCCCTGCTCGGCGGCAGCCTGACCGCGGGCGACGCGCCGGGCCGCGGGTTCCGCGTGGCCGCCGACCTGCCCCTCCGGCTGGAAGCGTGAGACTGGTCCCATGATCCGGATAGTGCTGGTCGACGACCAGGAGCTCGTGCGGACGGGCCTGCGCGCCCTCGCGGAGAGCGAGGGCGACATCACCGTCGTCGGCGAGGCGGCGGACGGGCGCTCCGGGGTGTCGCGCGTGCGGGAGCTGCGGCCCGACGTCGTCCTCATGGACATCCGGATGCCGAACCTGGACGGCCTGGCCGCCACCCGGGAGATCGTCGCCGACCCGGGCCTGGCCGGAACCCGGGTGCTCATCCTGACCACGTTCGACGAGGACGAGCACGTCTTCGAGGCCGTCCGGTCCGGGGCGGCCGGCTACCTGCTCAAGGACGTCGCGCCGGCCGAGCTGCGCCGCGCCGTCCGCGTGGTCGCGGCGGGCGACGCGCTGCTCGACCCGGCGGTCACCGCCACGGTGCTGCGGGCCGTCGCCGCGAGCCCGGCACCCCGGTCCGCTGACGACCGGCTCGCCGGCCTCACCGAGCGCGAACGCGAGGTGCTGCAGCAGCTGGGCCGAGGGCTGACGAACGACGAGATCGCCCGCGAGCTCTACCTCAGCCCAGCCACCGCACGCACCTATGTGAGCCGGCTGCTGGCCAAGCTCGGCGCGCGGGACCGCGCGGCGCTGGTGATCCTCGCCTACGAGACGGGGCTCGTCAGAGCGCCTTGAGGCGTGGCAGGACGTCCTCGCTGAACTGCGTGAGGAACCGCTCCTGGTCGTGGCCGGGGCCGTGCACCACGAGGTGGTTCAGGCCGGCGTCGACATAGGGCTTGATCATCTCGACGGCCTGCTCCGGGTCGGACGCGACGATCCAGCGCTTCGCGACCTGCTCGATCGGCAGCTCGTCCGCCAGGCGTTCCATCTCCGTCGCCGAGTGGACGCTGTGCTTCTGCTCCGGCGTCAGCGACAGCGGCGCCCAGAACCGCGTGTTCTCCAGCGCGGTGGCGGCGTCGCGGTCGTAGGAGATCTTGATCTCGATCATCTTGTCGATGTCGGCAGCGTCGCGCTCCGCCTTGGCGGCGCCCTCCGCGACGGCGGGCAGCAGCTTCTCCGTGTACAGGTCCATGCCCTTGCCGGACGTGCAGATGAAGCCGTCGCCCGCGCGCCCCGCGTACCTGGCCACGAGCGGGCCGCCCGCCGCGATGTAGACGGGCACGGGGTTCTCCGGCCGGTCGTAGATCTGGGCGCCGACCAGCTCGTAGTAGTCGCCCTTGAAGTCCACGCTGTCCTCGGTCCAGAGGGCCCGCATGAGTTCCACGGCCTCGCGCAGGCGCGCGAACCGCTCCTTGAACTCGGGCCACTCGCGGCCCGAGACGGCTATCTCGTTGAGCGCCTCGCCCGTCCCGACGCCGAGGATCACGCGGTTATCGGTGAGCAGGGCGAGGCTCGCGAACGTCTGCGCGATCACCGCGGGGTTGTAGCGGAAGGTGGGGGTCAGCACGCTCGTGCCGAGCTGGATGCGGGAGGTGCGCTCGCCCGCCGCGGCGAGCCAGGCGAGGGCCGACGGCGCATGGCCCCCCTCGTGCCGCCACGGCAGGAAGTGGTCGGAGACCATCGCGCTGTCCAGTCCCACCTCCTCGGCGCGTACTGCGAGCTCAACCAGCTCGCGCGGCCCGAACTGCTCGGCGGACGCCTTGTAACCGATCTTCAGAGTCACGCCTCAGACCCTACGCTCGATCACCGACACACAAACCCGGTGGTCGCGCAGATCACATCCGGCCAGGTCAACGTGTCAGACGGTCACCGGCGGGCGGCGGGCTGAGCTGGAGTACCCCGCAACGCCTGGTAGGCGCGGCTGACCGGCGCGTGGTCCAGGTGAGGCTCCAGCCAGGCGCTGGTCTCCACCAGCCGCGGCAGGGAGACGCCGGTGCGGATCCCGAGTCCCTCCAGCATCCAGAGCAGGTCCTCCGTGGCGAGGTTCCCTGTGGCCGACTCCGCGTACGGGCACCCGCCGAGCCCGCCCGCGGACGTGTCGAACGTCGTCACCCCGTGCCGCAGCGCCGCGGCGACGTTGCCGAGCGCCTGACCGTAGGTGTCGTGTGCGTGCAGCGCGAGAACGTCGTCGGGCAGGCCCGCCTCGTTCAGCGCGTCCAGGAGTGCCACGACATGCCCCGGCGTCCCGACGCCGATCGTGTCCCCGAGCGAGAGCTGTTCCGCCCCGAGGTCCATGAGCCGCTTGCCTGCCGCGACCACCTGGTCCAGCGGGACGTCGCCCTCCCACGGGTCGCCGAAGCACATCGAGACGTACGCCCGCACCCGCATCCCGGCCGCCCGCGCCCGCGCCACCACCGGCTCGAACATCGCGTACTGCTCGTCCAGGGACCGGTTCAGGTTCCGGCGCGCGAACGAGTCGGTAGCGCTGGCGAAGACCGCGATGTGCCGCAGCCCCAGGTCGTAGGCGCGTTCCAGGCCGCGCTCGTTCGGCACGAGCACCGGCAGGTCGTAGGCGCGGTCGCCGAGGCGCCGCACCAGGGCGGCCACCACCTCCTCGGCGTCGGCCAGCTGGGGCACCCAGCGCGGGTGCACGAGGCTCGTGGCCTCCACGTACGGCAGGCCGGCGTCGAGCAGCCGCTCGACCAGGTCGACCTTCACCGCGGTCGGGACCACGGCCTTCTCGTTCTGCAGCCCGTCGCGCGGGCCCACCTCGTAGATGGTGACGCGGTCGGGCAGGCTCGGGTCGGGCACCACCTGGGGCCTGCGGACCTGCTCAGACATCGGAAGCCTCCTTCTCGTCCGGGGTCGCCTCGATCTCGAAGAGCACCTGCCGCGCCGCCACCTGCTCCCCCGCCGCAGCGCGCACGCGCACCACACCGGCCGACGGCGCCACGAGCGACACCTCCATCTTCATCGCCTCCAGCACGCCGAGCGACTGCCCGGCGGTCACCTGCTCGCCGTCGCGCACCTCGACACGGGCCAGCGAGCCGGGCATCGCGGCGACCACCACGCCGTCGGACAGCTCGGCCCCCGCGACGCTCGACGCGCCCGGCCGGACGAACCGGAACGTGTGCCCGCGGGTGCTCACCTCCACGGACCGCGGACGGACGTCGATCGCGAACCGTGCGGCGACTCCGTCCAGCTCCAGCAGGCCCTCACCGTCCGCTCCGCCCACGGCGCGGCACGACGTCGGAGTCTCGCCGTCGCGGCGCACCTCGCCCCTGCCGATGCTCACCCGGAGCACCGCGTCGTCGAGCTCGACCCACGTGTCGGCGGGCGGCCCGCCGAGCCGCCACCCGTCGCCTCCGTCTCGCGCTGCTGCCGCCGCGATCGCCCAGGCCGCCGCGACGAGCGCGGGCCCCGGGTCCGGAGCGGGCAGCGGATGCGTGTCCAGCCACGCGGTGTGCACCTCGCCGTCGCGGAACGCGTCGGAGTCCGCGAGCGCCCGGACGAACCCGGTGTTGGTGACCAGGCCGCCGATCGCGGTCGCGTCGAGCGCGTCCACGAGGCCGCGTCGGGCGGCCTCCCGGTCGGCGCCGCGGGCGATGACCTTGCCGACCATGGGGTCGTACGCGGCAGGCACGACCGTGCCGTCCTCGATGCCGGCCTCCACCCGCACGGTGCTCCCATTGGTCCCGGTGGTCGAGCCTGTCGAGCCAGCCGTTCCCGTAGCCGCCGGCCACCGCACGCGGGTGGCGGTCCCGGCCTGCGGCAGGAACCCGCCGAACGCGTCCTCTGCATAGATCCGCGCCTCGATCGCGTGGCCGACGACGACGACGTCGTCCTGCGCGAAGTCCAGCTCCTCCCCGGCCGCCACCCGGAGCTGCTGCTCGACGAGGTCGATCCGTTCGCCGCGCACCCGGACGACCTCCTCGGTGACGGGGTGCTCGACCTGGAGGCGGGTGTTCATCTCGAGGAACCAGGCGCCCTCGGGGGTCGAGCCTGCCTCCACCAGGAACTCCGCCGTCCCGACGCCGGTGTACCCGACCTCCTGGGCCAGGCGGACGGCCCACTTGTACAGCGACTCGCGCACGACGGGGTCGAGATCGGGCGCCGGCGCCTCCTCCAGGACCTTCTGGTGCCGGCGCTGGGCGGAGCAGTCCCGCTCGTGGAGGTGGAGCACGTTCCCGTGCTCGTCGGCGAGGATCTGCACCTCGACATGGCGGCCCCGCTCGATGTAACGCTCCAGCAGCACGGTGTCGTCGCCGAACGCGGCCGCTGCCTCACGGCGGGCGGCCGCGACGGCGGGGCCGAGCTCGTCCTGGCTGCGCACGATGCGCATGCCCTTGCCCCCGCCGCCGGCCGCGGCTTTGACGAGCAGGGGGAACCCCCCGCCTATCGAGCCCTCCCCGCTGGTCGCGTCTGTCGAGACCCCGGTCTCGAGCGGGTCCTGAGCCTGTCGAAGGGCAACCTGCGAAAGGACCGGCACTCCCGCGGCCACGGCGATCCTCCGCGCCGTGTCCTTGCGGCCCATGGCGTCCATCGCCTTTGGCGGCGGCCCCACCCAGGTCAGCCCGGCGCCGATGACGGCGCGAGCGAAATCGGCCTGCTCGGACAGGAACCCGTAACCGGGGTGGACGGCGTCGGCGCCGGTCTCCTTCGCGGCCGCGATCATCGCGGGGATCGACAGATAGGACTCGGCAGCCGACGTCGGTCCGAGGCGCACGGCGACGTCGGCGGCCCGGGTGTGCGGGGCGGCCCGGTCGGCGTCGGAGTAGACCGCGACGGTGCGCAGGCCGAGGCGACGGGCGGTGCGGATGATCCGCAGGGCGATCTCGCCGCGGTTGGCGACAAGCAAGGTGTGTATCGGGGTGCGCATCTCGATCACATCCGGAAGATGCCGTAGGACGGCTCGGGGATCGGGGCGCCGGCAGCGGCGGCCAGGCCGAGCGCGAGGACGCGGCGGGTGTCGGCGGGGTCGATGACGCCGTCGTCCCAGAGGCGGGCGGTGGCGTAGTAGGGGTTGCCCTGGGCCTCGTACTGGGCCCGGATCGGGTCCTTGAACGCCTCCACCTCGGCGGCGGGGGCGTCGGCGAGCTCCCGGCGCACGGTCGCGAGGACCGACGCCGCCTGCTCGCCGCCCATGACGGAGATGCGGGCGCCCGGCCACATCCACAGGAACCTGGGGTCGTAGGCGCGGCCGCTCATCCCGTAGTTCCCGGCGCCGAACGAACCGCCGAGCACCACGGTGAACCGCGGGACGGAGGTGCAGGCCACGGCGGTGACGAGCTTGGCGCCGTCCTTCGCGATGCCGCGGTTCTCGTACTCCTTGCCGACCATGAACCCGGCGATGTTCTGCAGGAACACCAGCGGTATGCGCCGCTGGTCGCACAGCTGCACGAAGTGCGCGCCCTTGAGCGCCGACTCCGAGAACAGGATGCCGTTGTTCGCGATGATCCCGACCTGGTAGCCGTCGATGCGGGCGAACCCGCACACCAGCGTCTCGCCGTACCGGGCCTTGAACTCGGCGAGCTGGGAGCCGTCGACGATCCGCCGGATCACGTCGCGCACGTCGTAGGGGGTGCGCGGGTCGGAGGGGACGTCGTAGAGCCCGTCGGGGTCCAGCTCGGGCTCCTCGGACTGGGCGCGGTCCAGGCTCGGCGGGGCGGCCCGGGTGGTGCCGATGATCTCGCGCACGATGCGCAGGGCGTGCGCGTCGTCGTCGGCCAGGTGGTCCGCCACGCCCGACGTCGTGGTGTGCACCAGGCCACCGCCGAGCTCCTCGGCCGTGACCACCTCGCCCGTCGCGGCCTGCACCAGGGGCGGGCCGCCGAGGAAGATGGTGCCCTGGTCCCGCACGATGACCGCCTCGTCGCTCATGGCCGGCACGTACGCGCCGCCCGCGGTGCAGGAGCCCATGACAGCCGCTACCTGTGGGATGCCCCGCGCGGACAGGTTCGCCTGGTTGTAGAAGATGCGTCCGAAGTGCTCGCGGTCGGGGAACACCTCGTCCTGCATCGGCAGGTACGCGCCGCCGGAGTCGACGAGGTAGACGCACGGCAGGTTGTTCTCGGCGGCCACCTGCTGCGCGCGCAGGTGCTTCTTCACCGTCACCGGGTAGTAGGTGCCGCCCTTGACGGTGGCGTCGTTGGCGACGACCACGCACTCGCGCCCCGCCACCCGGCCGATCCCCGTGACGATGCCCGCGCTGGGCACCGCCCACTCGCCGCCGTACATGTCGTAGGCCGCCAGGGCCCCGATCTCCAGGAAGGCGCTGCCCGGGTCGAGCAGCCGGTCCACGCGGTCGCGGGCGAGCAGCTTGCCGCGCCCGGTATGACGTGCGCGCGCCTCGGGCGATCCGCCCTGGCGCACGCGTGCCATCCGCTCCCTCAGCTGCGCGGTCAGGGTGCGCAGATCCGTTCCAACACCAACGTCGGTGGCCATGTCAGGCAGCATAGTCCGCCGGTTAACGATCGTTAACCCCAGCGGTCTCAGGCGAGCGCCGCCACGTCACCGCACACGTGCACCTCGACGCCGAGCTCCTGGAAGAGCGCAGCCTTGGCGACGAGCGCGTCGTCGGCGGTCGCGGCGTCCGGCGCGTAGGCAACGCTGAGGTGGTTGGCCCTGTGGCGGGCCATGAACTGGTCGCGCGAGATGCCGTGCAGCACGGCGTGCATGATCGGCCACTCCGGGTTGGTCGCCTGCCAGCGGCGCTCGGTCTCGGCGTCGGGCAGAGCGACTGCCGAGGCCCGCCCGAGGTCGACGTGGAGCCGGCCTCCGGCGATGTAGACGCGGGACCAGACGATCTCCCCGGGCCTGGAGACCCCCTTGATGGTGGAGCCGCCGAGCGGGAAGTAGACAGGGTTCTGCCGCCACCCCTGGGCGCCCGCGTACCCGCCCTCCAGGTGCGACGGCGGCACGGAGCCCGAGATCTCGAAGACCCACACGAACCGGCCGTCGAAGTCCTCGCCCCAGCGCACGTCGTGCAGGGTCGTGGCCGGGTCCAGGCGCATCGCGGTCCACAGCCGGTTGGTGACCAGCGCGTCGACGGCGACGCCCTCGTCGGCCTCGTTGAAGTGCGGCAGGGCCTTGCCGTCCCACAGCACGCGCGCGCCGTCGCGCGAGGTGACCGGGGGCCGGACCACGTTGTTGAGCAGGCCCTCGGCCAGGTCCGAGGCCGGGCTGAGGTCCTTCAGCCCCTGCTGGTACTGGATGCCGACGGCGTCCAGCCCGAAGTCGTCGGCGATGCGCAGCGCGGCGATATACATCTTGTGCTGCCAGGCCAGCTGCGCTGCGGTGAGCTCCGTGGCCTCGTCCTCGCCGAGGCGGAACGTCATGCCGGCCTCCTCGAGCCAGGCCTGGACCGCGGCCGCCTCGGCGTCCGGCACCTGCTGCATCTCCGCCCACAGCGCGGACTGGCTGAGGCGCTCCTTGTAGATGCCGATCGGGTTGAGCAGCTCGTCGTCGATGATCGCGTTGTACATGCCCATGCAGCCCTCGTCGAAGACGCCGACGATCGCCTTGTCGCGCAGCAGCTGGGCGGCCAGCGCACGCCCGAGGTCGGCCTGCGGGCCCGCGGGCAGCGCGGGCGAGTCGGTGACGTGCGAGGCGTCGTGCTCGATCCGGCCCGTCTCCAGCCACTGGCGGATGCCGTCCCGGAACCACGCGTCGGTGAAGTCGACGCTCCAGATCGTCGAGTAGGGCTTGCCCATCTTGACCAGGCCGGCGTTGAGGCCGAGCATGCCCACCAGGCCGGGCCGGTCCCCCACGAAGTTCGCGACGGTCAGGATCGGGCCCTCATGGGTACGCAGCCCCGCCAGCACGTGGTGGCTGTACTGCCAGACCGCCTCGGCCACGATCAGCGGCGCGTCCGGCGGGATCGACCGGAACACTTCGAGGCCCATCCGCTGTGAGCTGATGAACCCGTGCCCCGTGGCGGGGTCCACCCCGTTGGCGCGCACGACGCTCCAGCCGAGCTCGGCAAACGCGGCCGTGACGTCGGCCTCCATCGCGGCCTGCGTGGGCCAGCCCGCCTGGTTCGCCGACTCGCGCAGGTCGCCGCTGGCCACCAGGTAAGCCGTCTTCGGCGCCACCTCCGGGCGAGGGGTCACTGCGGGAAGGTTGTAGGACATGTCGCACTCCTTCATCCGGTCGTGAATCTCCAGCCTCGCAGACTTTGTTGTGGGCGGGATCGTTGCGACTTCATGCCCGTTTTAGGCGCAACGGTCGCGCCCACAACAAGGAGGGTCTGGTCGCCCCGAGCGCAGGCCTAAGGATCCCGGAGAGTCGGGGCACGCAGCCGGAGGTTTCGCCGCCATCCTCGGACCTAACGTCGCAGCATGGCTTCCTCCCCCAAGATCACCATCATCGGCGCCGGTGGCTTCGTCTTCCCGCTCCGCCTCATCGGCGACCTGCTCAGCTTTCCGTCGCTGCGCGGCGCCACCCTCAGCCTCATGGACGTCGACGGCGCGCGCCTGGACCGGGTGGCGACGGCCACCCGCGAGCTGGTGGCCCACCACGGCCTACCGACGGTCGTGGAGCAGACGACCGACCGGCGCGAGGCCCTGCGTGGCGCCGACTTCGTGATCATCACGTTCCAGGTCGGCGGCGTCGAGTCCTACCGGCACGATGTCGAGATCCCGCGTCGCTACGGCGTCGACCAGACCGTGGGCGACACGGTGGGGCCGGGCGGCGTGTTCCGCTTCCTGCGCTCGGTCACCGCTTACCAGGGCATCGCCGCCGACGCCCTGGACGTGTGCCCGGACGCTCAATTCATCAACTACGCCAACCCGATGGCCATGGCGACGGCGTACCTCAACGCGCTGGGGCTGCGCTGCGTGGGGCTCTGCCACAGCGTGCAGGGCACCACCCGGATGCTCGCGCGCACGCTCGGCGTGCCGTACGACGAGGTGTCCTTTCGCTGCGCGGGCATCAACCACCAGGCATGGGTCCTGGAGTTCCGCCGCGGCACGGAGGACCTCTACCCGCGGCTGCGCGAGGTGATGGCGGACCGGCACCGGCCGGGCCGCGCGGCGGCGGACCTCCTGGCCGACGACGGCGACCATTCCGAGGAGGCCCTGGCGGCCAGCAACTACGAGGGCGGCAACGAGCAGGTGCGCACGACGCTTATGAACCACTTCGGCTACTTCGAGACGGAGTCGAGCCATCACGCGTCGGAGTACGTGCCGTACTTCCGCAAGGACGCCGTGACGACCGCGGAGTACATCCCGGAGCGCTGGGACTACTACGAGATCTGTGCCGCGCACGACGAGCAGGGCGACGTCGACGAGCAGCTCGAGCGCCTCAAGGCGGACCTGAGCCCGTCCGTCGAGTACGGGGCGTCGATAGTCAACGCCGTCGTCACGGGCGTGCCCGCCGTCGTGTACGGCAACGTGCCCAACGCCGGGCGGGTCGTGACGAACCTGCCCGACGACGCGTGCGTCGAGGTGGCGTGCCTGGTCGACGCCAACGGCATCCAGCCCACCAGCGTCGGGGACCTTCCCCCGCAGCTCGCGGCGCTCAACCGCACCAACGTCAACGTGCAGACGCTCGCCGTCCGCGCGGCGCTCACCGGCGACGTCGAGCACGTGCACCATGCCGTGGCGATGGACCCGCTCACCTCCGCGCACTGCACGCTGGAGCAGATCCGCGCGATGACCGACGAGCTGTTCGACGCGCACGCGGCGCTGCTGCCCGCCGCCCTGCGGAAGCCTGCCCTGGCCCGCTGAGCGCGGGCGGCGCCCCGGCCGACCACACTCCTAGACTGCTTCCCGTGACTCCGCGCAGGCAGCAGATCCTGAGCACGGCAGCCGACCTGTTCGCCGCCCGTGGCTTCCACGGCGTCTCCATGGGTGACATCGGCGCGGCCGTCGGCGTCTCCGGTCCCGCTCTGTACAAGCATTTCGCGGGCAAGGAGGACATCCTCGGGCAGTGCCTGATGCACGCCTCCGACCAGCTCCTGGCCGGGGCGCGGGAGCTGCTGTCCGACGGCGGGATGAGCTCCGCCGTCGGGCCGGGATTGGAGGACGCCGTGCCCGAGGGCGCCCTGGAGGCCCTCATCGCCCGGCACGCCGACTTCGCGCTCGACAACCCCGCCCTGATCGTCGTGCAGGAGCGGGAGTGGGGCGCGCTCGGCGCCGACACCCGCGCGCAGGTCCGCAAGCGGCAGCTCGCCTACATCGAGGTGTGGTGCGACGCGCTGCGGCCGTTGCGCCCGGACTTGTCGGCGGGGCAGGCCCGGGCGGCGGTGCAGGCGGCGTTCGGCCTGCTGAACTCGACCCCTCACAGCGCGCGCATCGGCCGCGACGCCATGCGGTCCCTCCTGACCCGCATGGCGCGCGCGGCCCTGCTCCCCTGACCTATTCGACGGGGAGGCCCAGCCCCCGGGCGATGAGCATGCGCTGGAGCTCCGAGGTGCCCTCCCCGATCTCCAGCACCTTCGCGTCCCGGTAGAAGCGGGCGATCGGCCCGTCCTCCATGACGCCGTAGCCGCCGAACACCTGCGCCGCCATGCGCGTGGCCGTCACGGCGGACTCCGTGGCGTAGAGCTTGGCGACCGACGACGCCCTCCGGAACTCGTCGAGCGGGGCCCCGCCGTCCTTCAGCGCGGCCGCCCGGTAGGTGAGCGCGCGGCTCGCCTGGAGCATGACCTCGATGTCGGCGATCTGGAACGCGACGCCCTGCTTGCGGCCGATCGGCCCGCCGAACGTCGGGCGCACACCGGCGTGCTCCACGCATCGTTCCAGCATCGCCTGGATGCAGCCGGTCGCGAGCGCCGCCACCGCCACGCGGCCCGTGTTGAGGGAGATCATGAGCTGCTTGAACCCGTTGCCCCGCTCGCCCAGCAAGTTCGCCTCAGGGACGTGCACGTTCTCGAAGCGCAGCGGGTGGACGTCGCAGGCGCGCCAGCTCATCTTGTCGTGCAGGGGCTCGACGACGAACCCCGGGGTGTCGTTGGGGACCAGGATGGCGCTGAGCTCGGGGCTGCCGTCCGGCCGGGTGCCGGTCCGCGCGGCGACGGCGCAGACGCTGGTGATGGGCGTTCCCGAGTTGGTGATGAACTGCTTGGCGCCGTTGATGACCCACTCGCCGTCGACCAGGTCCGCGGTGGTGGTCATTGCGTTGGCGTCGCTGCCCGCGCCGGGTTCGGTGAGGCCGAACGAGCCGAGGCGGCGCCCCGCCACGAGATCCGGCAGCCAGGTGTCCTTCTGGTCGTCGGTACCGAAGGCGAGCAGGGTTCCGATCCCGAGGCCGACGCCGGCCGCGAGCGTGATGCCGACGGACTGGTCCACGCGGCCGATCTCTTCGACGGCGATGCTGAGTCCGGTGAGCCCGACGTCGGACCCTCCGTATTCCTCCGGGGCAGTCAGGCCGAACAGGCCCAGCTCCCCCATCTGGTGCACCACCTGGACGGGCAGGCGCTGGTCCCTGTCCCATCCGGCGATGTGGGGCGCGATCTCGCGGTCGGCGAACTCCCGTACCGCGTCCCGGAGCTTGGTGTGCTCGGGGTTCTCTGGTGAGGTATGCATGTTGCGCATATCACTGAGGTTAACCACCATTAACCTTGCAGCGCCAGGCCCCACGGAGGACTTCCCGATGCCCAGCCAGAAACAGGTCGCGTACGACGTCGTCGCGCTCGAGCGGCCCGACGCGCCGTCCGCGCCCTACGCCCGGATCACGCTCGATTCGCCCCGGCGGCGCAATGCGCTCTCGCTCGCCCTGCTCGACGAGCTTCAGGCCGCCCTCGACCGCGCCGCGCACGACGACGTCCGCGCCGTGGTTCTCGCAGCCAACGGGACCGCGTTCTGCTCCGGCGCCGACCTCACCGAGGCCCTGGCCGACGGGATGACCGAGTCCGCACGCAAGCTCGCGAACGTGCTGCGCACGATCCTCGCCCTGCCAAAGCCCGTGGTGGCGCGCGTGCACGCGCCGGTCCGGGCCGGTGGGATCGGGCTGGTCGCCGCGTGCGACGTCGCGATCAGCGCCGACAAGATCACCTACGCCTTCACCGAGGCCCGCCTCGCGCTCGCGCCCGCCGTCATCTCGCTGGCGGTGCTGCCGCGGATGACGCCGCGGGCGGCGTCGCGCACGTTCCTCACGGGGGCGCCGTTCACGGCGGCCGAGGCCGCCGCCTGGGGCCTGGTGACCCAGACCGTCCCGCTCGACGACCTCGACAAGGAGGTCACGACCGTGCTGGGCGGCCTCGCCACGGGCGACCCGCAGGGGCTGGCCGCCACCAAGGAGCTGCTCAACGCGGACGCCCTGGCCCGCTTCGACGAGCGCGTGGACGACGCCGTCGCCATGTCGGCCAAGCTGTTCGGCTCGGAGCGCGCCCGCGCGGCGATGGAGAAGCTGCTGGCGCACTGAGCCGCGCCGCCGGGCGGGAACGGTGTTGGATAGGGGTGTGGCCATCCGGATCTCCGCGCGCAACGCGCGCTTCCAGCAGTTGCAGACCCTGCTCACCAACCGCAACAAGCGGTTCCGGGCCGCCGAGTTCATCGTCCAGGGGGTGCGCCCGATCACCATGGCCGTGGAGCACGGCTGGGAGGTCCGCGCCCTCCTGTACGACGCCGAGCGCCACCTCTCGCGGTGGGCCAGGGACCTGCTCGCGGCCTACCCGCACGTGGAGCACGTGAAGATGGCGCCCGACCTCCTGGCGGAGCTCGCCGAGAAGGACGACACCGAGCTGCTCGCCGTCATCGCCATGCGGCCCGACGACCTGGACCGCATCGAGGCGGGCCCGGACTTCCTCGGCGTCGTGTTCGACCGCCCCACCCAGCCGGGCAACATCGGCGCGATAGTGCGTTCCGCCGACGCGTTCGGCGCCGACGGCGTGATCGTGACCGGGCACGCCGCCGACGCCTACGACCCCAAGTCCGTGCGGGCCACGACGGGCTCGTTCTTCGCGATGCCGGTCGTGCGGACCCCCTCCTCGGCCGAGGTCATGGCGTGGGTCGACGCGCGCCGCGCCGCCGGCGTCCCCGTTGTCGTCGTCGCCACGGACGAGGGCGGCGACGCCGACGTCTCGGGCTACGACCTCACCCAGCCGGTCCTGCTCCTGGTCGGCAACGAGACCGGCGGCCTGACCCACGCGTGGCGCGAGGTCGCCGACGTCTCGCTGAGCATCCCGATGTCGGGCTCGGCGAGCTCGCTCAACGCCGCGAACGCGGCGACGGTGGTGCTCTACGAGGCCCGCCGCCAGCGCCTGGCGAAGTAGAACGGGCTCAGAGCTCGATCGAGTACATCCTCGAACCCGTCGTCTTGGTGTAGCCCAGGCTCGCGTACAGGCCGTTGGCGCCGCTCGGGTTGGCCGTGTCGACGTCGAGCACCGCGTACTCCATACCGTCGGCCGCGAAGGCCCGCATGCCGGCGGCGAGCGTCGCGAGGGCCGCCTTGCGACCCCGGTACGCGCGGCGCGCGCCGAGAATGTCCGTGTACCCGAACGAGTACCCGCGCACCGCGAAGTCCTCGGTGTACCGGGCCGCGATCTGGTAGCCCACCACGAGCGGCTCGCCCGCGCGCAGGGCCGCGGCCGTCGCGTCGTCGGTGTCCGGCGAGGCCAGGAGCGCGTCGACGTCGGGGGCGGAGTCGATCACGAGAGTGGACCACTCCGGCGCGAAGCCGGCGCGCTGCGTCCACTGCTCGTGGGTCTGCGGCTGGCTGCCCCAGTGGTCCCGGAAGGCGTCGTTGTGCGCCAGACGCGTGGCCTCGTCCAGGTCCGTGGACCACGGCACGAGCCGGAGCGACCCGGCCAGCGGCACGTCCGGCACCGGCTGCGCGCCCGGACCGGTGAGCGGCCGCGCCAGGTCGGAGTAGTAGCGGCGCACCTCGAGCCCGGCCCGCTCGTACAGCCGGTGCTTGGAGGCGGGCGCGTCGTCCTCGGCGAACACGGCTACCCGCCCGGGCACGTCCTTGCCCGACGCCGCCAGCATCTGCCGGGCGCGGCCGATCTCCCAGGCCAGCAGCTCGCGGCCGATGCCCTCGCCGCGACGGTCCGGACGCACGCCGCCCCAGCAGAAGGCGCGGACCTCGGTCACGTCGCCCGGCGGGCACTCGATCTGGGCCCAGGCGACGAGCGCGCCGTCGTCCGCCGGATCGGTGGAGAACCCGAGCAGCGAGTCCGTGGACATGTCGCGCCACTCCCCGTCGAACAGCTCGTCGATCTCCTCGAACGTCTCGACGTACGGCTCGGCGTCGGCCCGGGCGATGTGGTGACGCAGCGCCAGCCACACCGGCACGTCGTCGCGGGTGGCGCCGCGCCAGGTGAGGCCGCCCGCCGTCGGGACGGTGAGCGTCGCCGGCGGGGCGGCGCGCTCGGTGATCGGGGGAAGGGTGTTGGTCTCGGCAGTCATGGGTTATTCCTCAGAGCTCGATCGTGTAAGCGGCGGAGCCGGCGTTCTTCGTGTAGCCCAGCCGCGCGTACAGGGCCGGCGCCCCCGTCGGGTTGTCCGTGTCGACGTCGAGCTCGGCGTGCTGCATTCCGTCGTGGGCGAAGGCGTGCATCGCGTGGGTCAGCAGCGCCGCCGCTATACGGCGGCCGCGGTAGGCGCGGCGCACGCCCAGCAGGTCGGTGTAGCCCGCGGTGTACCCCTGCGACTCCCAGTCGTGCTCGTACCGTCCGGCCCGGTGCAGCCCCACGACGTACTGCGTGCCGGGCGGGACGGTCCCGTCCCCGGGCTGTTCCTGCTCGGACCCCTCGTACTCGACCGACTCGTCGACCACCAGGAACGACCACTGCGGCGCGAACGAGCTGCGGAACGCCCGCCACGACTCGGGCGTGCGGGGCTGGCTGCCCCAGTGGTCGCGGAAGGCGTCGTTCCGGGCCAGTCGTGCGGCATCCTCCAGGGGGTCCGACCACGGCACCAGGCGCAGCGGCGGTTCCAGGCCGATCGCTGGCACCGGCACGCTCAGGTCGCGCATCAGGTTGGCGAAGTACCGGATGGGCTCGAACCCGCCGGCGCGCAGCAGGTCGCGGCGCTCGGCAGGGTCGCCGTCCTCGATGTGCGCGGAGATCCGCCCGGGCAGGCGGCTCAGCCGCGGATCAGCGTCCGCCGCAGCGAGCGCCTGCCGCGCGCGTCCAGTCGCCCAGGCGAGCAGCTCGGTGCCGATGCCCTCACCGCGGCGGCTTGGGTGCACGCCGCCGGACAGGGCGGCACGCAGGAGAGTGACGCCGTCGGTGGGGAACCGCTCGGCGTGGGCGTACGCCCGCATCACACTGTCACTGTCCAGGCCCACGAGCGTGTCGGCGGCGGCGTCGAACATCGGGGCGTCGAACGTCTCGGCTACCTCGCCGGGCGACGTGAACCAGTCGCGGCCGTCCGCCTGCTCGGCCGCGTGCATGAGCGCCGCCAGCGCGGGGACGTCCTGGCGGGTCCAGGCGCGCCAGGTGAGGCCGCCCGCCCTCGGGACGGGCAGGGTGCTGGGTGCCGCAGCGCGCTCGGCGATCGACGGTCGCGGCGACTCGGACACGGCGAACAGGCCGGACACAGGCTTGGACATACCGCCACGCTATGCGCGGGGGCGCCGTCGGGCACGGGATTTTGCGGGTGATGCTCTCGGTGCTGGTACAAGCCCGACCGCCATCGGGCGCTGCCATTCGCCGGGAACCGTCCGGCCGCTCGACTCGTCGGGGGTAAGACCTACGCAGCCGGGTGGGTAACGGACAGGGAGCATTGCTACGTCTCCGTTACCTACCCGGCTGCGTAGGTCTTACCCCCTGAGGTCAACGCAACGCGATCACCAGCTGGGTCAGGAATGGCGCCACGAGGAGTGCCGGCAGCAGGTCGCCCACGGGGACCTGCTTGATGTGCAGGAGCCGCAGGCCGATGCCCACCAGCAGCAGGCCGCCGGTCGCCGTCAGCGCGGCGATGTGCGCGTCCGGCAGCACCGACCCGAGCAGCACCCCCGCCAGCGTCACCAGACCCTGGACGACGGCGACCGACACCGCGGACAGCAGCACGCCGACGCCGAACGAGGACGCGAACGCCAGCGCCGCGAAGCCGTCGAGGACGGACTTCAGCAGGAGCTGGTCGATGCCGCGACCGAGCCCGTCCGACAGCGACCCGAGGATGGCGAGCGGCCCCACGCAGAACAGCAGCGACGCGGTGAGCCACCCCTCGATGAAGCGCTCGCGGGCCGCGTGGTCCTGCCCCGTCTCGGTCTCGTCGATCAGCAGATGGTGTCGAGAGGCGCGCGCGCCGGAGCGTCTGGCCAGCCAGCCCTGGATCGTGCCGGCCAGACCCTCCAGGCGTGCCTCGACCCGCAGCAACGAGCCGGCGATGCCGCCGATCAGCAGGGACCCGAGCACGATCAGCACGGGGGCGCCGGAGCCTGTCGCGGCGACGAATGCGGCGTCCGTGACCGCGACAGCCGACAGCGCGGCGACGAGCAGGGTCACGAGGCCGAGGATGTCGGTCACCACTGCATGGGTGCGCTGGGGCAGCCGGTGCCCCACGACCATTCCGAGGAGCGAACCGACGACGATCGCCCCGACATTGATGATGGTGCCCAGTCCCGGGAAATCAGCGCTCACCGCGCGAGCCTACCCACCGCACAGCGGCCGGCAGGGTCAGTGCACCGAGAAGCCGCCGTCCACGAACAGCGAGTGGCCCGTGACGTAGCCGGAGGCGGCGCTCGCCAGGAAGATCGCGGCGGTCGCGAAGTCCTCGGGCACGCCGTTGCGGCCCACCGTGGTGCGGGCCGCGAGCGCCGCGACCTTCTCGGCGTCGTCCTGGAGCCGCTGGTTCAGGGGGGTGAGCACGAAGCCGGGCACGAGGGTGTTGGCGGTGACGCCGCGCGCCGACCAGGCCTCGGACTGGGAGCGGGCGAGCGATTCGAGCCCGCCCTTGGAGACGCCGTAGGCGCCGCTGTCGACGAACGACCGGTGCGCCTGCTGCGACGAGATGTGGATCATGCGGCCGAAGCCCCGATCCGCCATGCCGGGCCCGAACCGCTGGCCGAGCAGGAACGGTGCCTCGAGGTTGACGGTCATGGTGGTGTCCCAGACGGCCTCGTCGAGCTGGTTCATGTGGGGGCGCAGGTTGATGCCCGCGCTGTTCACGAGGATGTCGGGCTCGCCGGCGGCCGCGACGATCCCGTCGGCGGCGGCGCGGATGCCGTCGCGGGTGGAGAGGTCCGCGACCACGGGCTCGACCGCGCAGCCGCGCTCGCGCAGGCTTGTCGTCACCTCATCGAGCCGTTCGGCGCCGCGCGCCACGAGCACCGTGCGCGCCCCGGCCTGCGCCAGCGCCTCGGCGATGGCCCGCCCGATGCCCGAGCTGCCGCCGGTCACGACCGCCGTGCGGCCCTCCAGGGAGAACAGGGAGGCCAGGTAGTCGCGCGTTGTCATGGCGGGGACGATACCTATCTTCGACGCCGCCCTCGGTACCGACCTCCGGGCAGGCGCGGCGCCGTCGTCCGGGCAAGGCTTACGCTGCCGGTGTGACCGCTCTTCCCGCCGCCCTGCCCGCTCTCGGCGAACGCTCCGCCGCCCTGCTGGAGGCCATGCGCACGCGCGTGGTCGTGGCCGACGGCGCGATGGGCACGATGATCCAGGAGGCGAACCCGACCCTGGACGACTATCAGGGCCTGGAGGGCTGCAACGAGATCCTGACGGTCTCGCGCCCGGACATGATCGCCGGGGTGCACGACGCGTTCCTCGAGGTCGGCGTGGACGCCATCGAGTCGAACACGTTCGGGGCCAACTGGTCGAACCTGTCGGACTACGGCATCGACGACCGGATCCGCGAGCTTGCGCGGGAGGGCGCGGCGATCGCCCGCGCCCGCGCGGACGCGTACACGACGCCGGACCGGCCGCGCTGGGTGCTGGGTTCGATGGGCCCGGGCACCAAGCTGCCGTCGCTGGGGCACACCACGTACGCGCACCTGCGGGACACGTTCGCGGAGCAGGCGGCCGGCCTGATCGAGGGCGGCGCGGACGCGCTGATGATCGAGACCAGCCAGGACCTGCTGCAGGCCAAGGCCGCCGTGACGGGCTGCCGGCAGGCGATGGCCGACGTCGGGCAGCGGGTCGCGATCATCGTGTCCGTCACCGTGGAGACCACCGGGACCATGCTGATGGGCTCGGAGATCGGCGCCGCGCTGGTGGCGCTGCAGGCGCTGGACATCGACGCGATCGGCATGAACTGCGCCACCGGCCCGGAGCAGATGAGCGAGCACCTGCGGCACCTCTCGCACCACGCCGAGATCCCGGTGACGTGCATGCCGAACGCGGGCCTCCCGGTCCTCGGGCCCAACGGCGCCTCCTACCCGCTGACGCCGGAGGAGCTCGCGGCCGCGCACACGCAGTTCGCGCGCGAGTTCGGCCTTGGCCTGGTGGGCGGCTGCTGCGGCACGACGCCGGAGCACATGCGCCTGGTGGTCGAGGCCGTGCACGGTCTTCCGGTGGCACCGCGCGAACCGGTGCGGGAGAACGCCGTCGCCTCGCTGTACTCGTCCACGGACCTGCGCCAGGAGACGAGCTTCCTAGCCATCGGCGAGCGCACCAACGCGAACGGCTCCAAGGCGTTCCGCGAGGCGATGCTGGAGAGCCGCTGGGACGACGTCGTCGACATCGCCCGCGCCCAGACCCGCGACGGCGCGCACCTGCTCGACGTGTGCGTGGACTACGTGGGGCGCGACGGCGTCGAGGACGTGCGCGCGGTGGTCTCGCGGCTGGCCTCGGCCTCGACTCTGCCCCTCGTCATCGACTCCACCGAACCCGCGGTGATCCGCGCGGGCCTGGAGCTGCTGGGCGGGCGCGGCGTGGTGAACTCGGTGAACTTCGAGGACGGCGACGGGCCGACGTCGCGATTCGGGCGGATCATGCCCGCTGTGGTGGAGCACGGCGCCGCCGTCGTCGCCCTGACGATCGACGAGGAGGGCCAGGCGCGCACCGCGGACCACAAGGTCGCCATCGCGTCCCGGCTGATCGACACCCTGGTGAACGACTGGGGCATGCGCGTGGACGACATCATCGTCGACACCCTGACCTTCCCGATCGCCACCGGGCAGGAGGAGACGCGGCGCGACGCCATCGAGACCATCGAGGCGATCCGCGAGCTCACGCGCCGCTACCCCGGCGTGCACACCACGCTCGGCGTCTCGAACGTGTCCTTCGGCCTCAACCCGGCGGCCCGCGCGGTGCTGAACTCGGTGTTCCTGCACGAGGCCACCGAGGCGGGGCTGGACTCGGCGATCGTGCACGCGGCGAAGATCCTGCCGCTCTCCTCGATCCCCGACGAGCAGCGGCAGACCGCGCTGGACCTCGTGTGGGACAAGCGGATCTGGGACGACGAGGGCAACCTCGTCTACGACCCGCTCGCCAAGCTGCTGGACCTGTTCGAGGGCGTGGACGCCGCGGCGATCCGGGACCAGCGGGCAGCCGAGCTCGCCGCGCTGCCGATCGGCGAGCGCCTGGCCCGGCGCATCATCGACGGCGCTCGCAAGGGCCTGGAGCCGGACCTGGAGCAGGCGCTGGGCGGCGGGATGAAGGCGCTCGACATCGTCAACGACCACCTGCTGGAGGGCATGAAGGTGGTGGGCGAGCTGTTCGGCAAGGGCGAGATGCAGCTGCCGTTCGTGCTGCAGTCGGCGGAGGTGATGAAGGCCGCCGTCGCGCTGCTGGAGCCGCACATGGAGAAGGTCGAGGGCGACCAGACCAAGGGCACGATCGTGCTGGCGACCGTGCGCGGCGACGTGCACGACATCGGCAAGAACCTCGTCGACATCATCCTCACGAACAACGGCTACAAGGTGGTGAACATCGGCATCAAGCAGCCGGTGAGCGCCATGATCGACGCCGCTCTCGAGCACGACGCCGACGTCATCGGCATGTCGGGGCTGCTGGTGAAGTCGACAGTGGTGATGAAGGAGAACCTGGAGGAGCTGGTCTCCCGGGGGCTGGAGAAGAGGTGGCCGGTGCTGCTGGGCGGGGCCGCGCTGACCCGGACGTATGTCGAGGACGATCTCGCCGGGGCGTTCCCTGGGGTGGTGCGGTACGCGAAGGACGCCTTCGAGGGCCTGCGGCTCATGGAGCCGCTGGTGCGCGTTGCCCGGGGCGAGTCGCCGGACGAGGTCGGGCTGCCGGCCCTGCGGAAGCGGCGGCATGGCGTGGTGACGGTTACACAGACGGCTGAGGAGGACCTGCCGGCGCGGTCGGACGTCGCTGCTGACAACCCCGTGCCGGAGCCGCCGTTCTGGGGTACGCGGATCGTGAAGGGCGTGCAGCTCGGCGAGTACGCGGCGTTCCTGGACGAGCGGGCGACGTTCATGGGGCAGTGGGGGCTGAAGCCTGGACGCTCGGAGGACGGGGCTTCGTATGAGGAACTGGTCGAGACCGAGGGGCGGCCGCGGCTGGCGGAGTGGATGGACCGGATCCTCACCGACCAGATCATGGACCCGACGGTGGTCTACGGGTACTTCCCCGTGTGGTCTGACGGCGACGACGTTGTTGTGGCGCACCACGGCGACCTGGCGGGGATCGGGGCGCCCGATGGCGGCTCTGGTGGTGCTGCCGGGACCGAACGGCTGCGGTTCCACTTCCCGCGGCAGCGGCGGGACCGGCATCTGTGTCTGGCTGACTTCGTGCGGCCTCGGTCATGGGTTGAGGAGACCGGGCGGTTTGATGTGCTGCCGGTGCAGCTGGTGACTGTCGGGGACTCGGTGTCTGCTCACACCGGTCGGCTATTCGAGGCGAACAAGTACCGGGAGTACATGGAGCTGCACGGGCTGTCGGTGCAGCTCACCGAGGCGCTTGCCGAGTTCTGGCACGCGCGGGTGCGGTCGGAGCTGGGGTTTGCTTCCGAGGAACCTGCCGGAGTCGAGGGGATGTTCAAGCTGGAGTACCGGGGGGCGCGGTTCTCTCTCGGGTATCCCGCATGCCCCGAGATGGAGGACCGGCGCAAGGTGGTGGAGCTGCTGCGGCCGGAGCGGGTCGGGGTGACGCTGTCGGACGAACTACAGCTGCATCCGGAGCAGTCAACGGATGCGTTTGTGTTCCATCACCCGGAGGCTAAGTACTTCTCGGTGTGAGGTGCGCTTCCGCTTCGTCGCCCTCTGCTCGACCACGACCCGCAGGGAGGAAGCGGTGGCTCGATCTGGAGGACGAGTACTGGAACCTGATCGCCGGACGGCATCGGGACGGTCGAGGGCGAGGAGCAGAAGGTCGAGGCACGCCTGTTCGCGGACGGGCAGCCCGACACGAGCTGATGGCGCTGTTCGACGTGAGCGATTCGACGATCATGCGGGTGTTTCGGACGACGTAGAGGGGCATCGACACCGCAGGCTGCCGTACCGACGCGTCGTCAGCGCCCCAGTTCCAGGAGGCCCGGGTCGTCGGATGGCATTGACCGCGGGCCGAAGACTCTTACCAACTCGGCCGAAGTCTCCTCGTCGAGCAACGAGGGATTGGCCTCAAGCATCAGCTTGAGGCGCTCGGCAAACTGCTGAGGGGTCAGCTCCTCGATCGCGCTCGACGCGTCCATGGCGGTGTCATCGTCTTCGATTCGAGCGTTGGCCAGGATGCGCTGCTGTTCGTCCTTGAATGCCCCGGCCGCGAGCATCGCGTGGAAGCGGTGCTCCCACTCGGCTCGGCTCATGCTGATCTTGGATTCTGCGAGCGCGACTTCCACCCCAGCGGCGGAGGCCACGAGCGTCGCCTGGCTCACAGGGAATGACGCGGCAGCAGCGACCTGGCCACTCGCCCCGCGCGGCCCGGTGACACGCTTCCAAGCAGACTTCCCGGCGGGCACCGCTGTCTCGCTCCACCAGCGCTTGACGTGCGGCGTCGCTTTGACGACGCCCAGCACGACGCCGGCCAAGGCCAGCGGCCACGCTGAGCGGGAAGTTCTGCGGCGGCTGTGTCACTGGGAGCTCGTCGCCCGGGACGAGGGTGTGCATGAAGGCCGAGCCAGCGTCGGAAGCAGGTAGACGTCGAGGTGGCGGAGGGTCGGCCCGGTCACCCCATCACCATAAACCTCCTGGATGGGGGTGATCATCAATCTGTTCTTCCCTGATGGTGGTGCGGCTCGCACAGTGGTGCACGACAGCCACACCGACTAAGGAGCCCCTGATGGCCGACCTGATGCCAAGCGGGAAGGTGACAGCCAAGATCTTCCCGCACCCGCTGAACGCCTGGTACGCCGTCGCATGGGACCACGAGGTGACCGGCAAGGCCCTGATGTCGCGCACCGTCGCCGGCCGGCCCATGGCGCTCTACCGGACCAGGGACGGCCGGCCGGTCGCCCTCGCCGACGCGTGCTGGCACCGGCTCGCACCGCTGTCGATGGGCAAGCTCGTCGGCGACGACGAGGTGCAGTGCCCCTACCACGGGCTGCGCTACAACTCCGCCGGTCGCTGCACGGCGATGCCCGCCCAGGAGACGGTCAACCCGAGCGCGATGGTGCCGTCGTACCCGACGGTCGAGCGCTACCGCTACGTCTGGGTCTGGCCGGGTGACAGCACCCTGGCCGACCCGGACCTGATCCCGGACATGCACCAGATGGACCACCCGGAGTGGGCGGGCGATGGGCTGACCATCCACGCACCCTGCAACTACCAGCTGATCCTCGACAACCTGATGGACCTCACGCACGAGGAGTTCGTGCACGGCAGCAGCATCGGCCAGGAGGAGCTCAGCGAGTCGGAGTTCCGGACCCGGCTCGAGTCCGACGGCAGCGTGACCGTCGAGCGCTGGATGCTCGACGTCGAGCCGCCGCCGTTCTGGCGCAAGAACATCCGCGACCGGTTCCCGGACTTCGAAGGTCGGGTCGACCGCTGGCAGATCATCCACTACTACGCGCCCTCGACGATCTGCATCGACGTCGGCGTAGCCCCCGCCGGCACCGGCGCGCCCGAGGGCGACCGCAGCCACGGCGTCAACGGCTACGTCATGAACACGATCACCCCAGAGACCGACCGGACGTCCCACTACTTCTGGGCCTTCATGCGCAACTACCGGCTCGACAGCCAGCTGATCACCACGCAGCTGCGCGAGAGCGTGCGGAACGTGTTCGCCGAGGACGAGGCGATGCTGGCCGCACAGCAGGCGGCGATCGACGCCAACCCCGACCACGAGTTCTACAGCCTCAACATCGACGCCGGCGGCATGTGGGTGCGGCGGATCCTCGACCGGATGCTCGAGGCCGAGGACCGCGCCCCCGTCCGGTCGGCAGCCGGGTCGGCAGTCGGGTCGGCACCATGACCACCAGCGCCCAGCCCGACTGGAGCACTGGCCGGGTCCTCGCCACCGCCCCGGTGGCAGCGGACGTCCAGCGGATCACCATCCAGCGCCCCGCACGCGGCCGCGCAGCGCCGGGCAGCCACCTCGACGTCCGGGTGCCGGTCGGTGACACGACCGACGTCCGGTCCTACTCCATCGTCGAGTCCGACGACGACGGCTCCCAGCTGACCATCAGCGTGCTCCGGGTGCCGCAGTCCCGCGGCGGCTCGGCCTTCATGCACACCCTCGTCCCGGGCGACGAGCTCCCAGTGACGCAGCCGCTGCAGAACTTCCCGCTCAGCGTGGCCGCCGCACGACACGTGCTGCTGGCCGGAGGCATCGGCATCACCGCGGTGGCGGCGATGGCGCAGGCGCTGCGTCGCGCGGGTGACGACTACACGCTGGTCTACGCCGGCCGCAGCCGGGAGCGGATGGCGTACCTCGACGAGCTGGCCGGCCTCCACGGAGACCGGCTGGTCGTCCACATCGATGCCGAGCAGACGCCCCTGGACGTGGCCGAGCTGGTGGGCTCGATCGGCCGGCATCCGCGGAGCGGGGCCACCGAGCTCTACATGTGCGGGCCGATCCGGCTGATGGACGCCGTGCGCCGGGCCTGGGAGAGTGCGGCCCTGCCGCTGGTCAACCTGCGCTACGAGACCTTCGGCAGCAGCGGCTGGTTCCAGCCCGAGGAGTTCGTGGTCACCATCCCCGAACGAGCGGTGGAGGCGACCGTCCGCAGCGACGAGACCATACTCGGGGCACTGACCCGCGCCGGCATCGACCTGATGTACGACTGCCGCAAGGGTGAGTGCGGACTGTGCCTTCTCGACGTCGAGGCGGTCGACGGCGCCCTCGACCACCGCGACGTCTTTCTCAGCACCACCCAGAAAGCCGACGGACGGACGATCTCCACCTGCGTCTCGCGGGTCGTGGCCAGAGAGGGCTCGCCGAACGGGCCGCGGGTGTCACTAACGCTTCCATGACAAGCGCGACGAGAAAGGGTGAGTTAGCGCCTACCATCAACCGAGTCGAGGCGCGTAGCGTCCGGGAACGTCCGGCCGGGCGGGAAATCGCGGTCAGGGCCTACGACCTCTGTCCACGGCCACGGGGAGGACGTGGGCCGAGCCCGGGCGGCGGGTTGTCCACGCATGCGGCGGCCCGGGTGCCGTCGGGCGGAAGAAGCATGCGGTGGTCACCAGGGCCAGGGCGAGGGCGGCGGGTATCGCGTAGGCGATGCGGAAGTGGCCCGTAGCCCCCAGTCCCCCGCTCGCGCCGGCTCCGACGAGCACGCCGACGTAGTTGAAGACGTTGAGCCGGGCCAGCACCGTCTCGGGGGCGCCGGGTCGCAGCCGGCTGGCGGCGGCGACGCACAGCGGGGTGAGGGCGGCGACTCCGAGGCCCGCGCAGCATGCCGCGACGACCGCGTACGGCCAGCTCCGGGCCGCTGCCAGGGAGGCCAGGGCGGCGGCCGTGAGCAGGGCGGCGGCGCGGACCACCGCCACCTGCCCCACCCGGCGCACCATGAGGTCGGCGCCCGCCCTGCCGGTCACCGTGCCCGCCTGGTAGGCCGCGTACGCGAGCGGCGCGGCGGCCAGGGACGCACCGAGCGTCTGGTGAAGGTAGGCCGTCGACCAGGCCGAGACCGTGGAGTCGACGACGTAGGCGACGAGCAGAACGACACCGAAGGGGACGAGCCGCGACCACACCCGCCGACCCTGGATCTCGTCGTCCGGCGCCGGTCGGTCGCTGGATGAGGAGGGCACGGGCGCGAGGGCCTGGGGCCGGACGGTCAGCGCCAGGAGGGCCACGAGTACGGCGTGCGCGGTCAGGACGTACTGGACAGGCCAGCCCAGCTGGGAGACGCCCGCCGTCAGCAGCGCGGCTGCCACGCCCGCGGCG
Organism: Promicromonospora soli; assembly: GCF_014653785.1. Classification (GTDB taxonomy): domain Bacteria; phylum Actinomycetota; class Actinomycetes; order Actinomycetales; family Cellulomonadaceae; genus Promicromonospora; species Promicromonospora soli. The sequence continues at coordinate 399,187 of NZ_BNAS01000001.1, forward strand.
CTCCATGCGGCGTAGAAGGAGGAGAGGATGCTGCGCCCGTAGTGCCGTTCGACGGTGGCCGCGCGGGTATTGACGGACACGTCGATGGCGCCCAGCGCCAGCCCGAAGAGGACGTAGGCCGCCGAGGCGGCGGCCCGGCCGGGTGCCCACGCCACGGACAGCAGGGTCGCGGCCGCGGTCAACACCGCCGCGCGCATGACGGCGACGGGACCCGAGCGGCGTACGGCGGCCAGACCCGCGAAGCTGCCAGCGCCCGCGGCCAGCGTCAGGGCGATCGTGAGGGCGGTCATCTCCAGGGACGACAGCCGCAGATGGTTCGCCACGGCGGGCACAGTGGTGGAAACGGCGGCCACCGCCACGCCCTGGGCGGCGAACACGGTGGCCGTGACCCGACGGGCTCCCGCGAGCGAGCCGCCGCTCGCGGACCGGGGCGGAGCCGTCGCTCCGACGGATGCGGTCATGGGAGACCCTCTTCCTGTCACGGACCGTGGACGGGCCGGCGTGCGCGAATTGGAGCAACCGTAGAACTCCGGACCGACCCGCCGAAGGACACCGACGGCCACACGGGGGACCCTGGCGGCCAGCAGCGGACGGCCCGGGCAACCAGGAGCCAACAGCCAATAGCCAAGAGCGAAAGGCCCAGGGTCAGGGACCGAGGGCGCGCGCGGCCGGAACCGGACGGCCGGGGGCCGGGAGCCAACAGCCCGGCAGTCGGAAAACGGAGGGGCTGGGGGTGACGGGGTGGGTTCGGCGTCGGCCGGGTGGGAGGGGCGGTCTGTGGCGCGCCCGGGCGGTCAGTGGCCCTTGTCAGGACCGCGCCGATCGTGCGGACGCCCCGACCATGGCGCGCAGCATCGCCCGCCTGGAGAGGGCCGGACTCGTCTGGCGCGCCGTCGCCGACAGACCGCCGTGCCGTGATCATCGAGGCGACCGAGGCGAGCCTCGCCCTGCGTACGAAGGTCGCCGACGCCTGGGCCGAGCTGGAGCGACTGACGATCGCCTCGCTGAGCGAGACGCAGCAGCGCACATGGCCCTGAGGATCTGAGGTCCGTATCGTTCGGAGCGTGGACGCTGACGTGCGCGCGGCCGTCGTCAAGTCGCACCTGCACGCCCTGCCGCCCGACGTCCTCGACGGGCTGCTGGCCGGCGCGGTGCGCGCCAAGACACCTGCCGGTTGGGTCACCCACCGGGAAGGCGAGCCCGCTCCGCACCTCGAGCTGGTTGTCGCCGGCGTCGTACGGGTCTTCGTCACTGCCCCTGACGGGCGCACGATGACCGTCCGCTACTGCAGGCCCGGCGCCCTCCTGGGTGTTGTGTCACTGTTCGCGGATCGCTTCATCATGCCGGCGACGGTGCAGGCCCTGGTGGACGCCGAACTGCTGAGGATGTCTCCGGCCGTCGCTCGTCAGGCAGTCGCCAGGGACACCCGCGTCGCTGCGGTCTTTCTCCGCGAGCTCAGCGAGAGGGTCCTGAGCTTCATCGACGAGATCCCTGGCAGCGCCTTCGCAACCGTGCGGCAGCGGGTGGCCCGGCACCTGCTCGAGCTCGCTGCGCAGCGGGAACCGGGGCGTGACGGCGGAAGCGAGATCGTCGTGACGGTCAGCCAGCACGAGCTGGCAGACGCGGCGGGGACGGTGCGGGAGGTCGTGGTACGCGTGCTGCGGGAGCTCCGCCAGGAGGGCGTGCTACGGACCGAGCGCGACCGGATCGTGATCCTCGACCCGGCCCGGCTCGTCCCTGGGCAGGGATGGAACCCAGGTTCCTGACAGCGGCGGCCCCCGGGGCAACACTCCAAGACATGACCATCTTGACCAGGCACGCTAAGCAGGGCTCCCTTGATCCGCTCGCGGTCGACGAGCTCGCGACGTCCCTTCGCGGCGAGCTCACCCGGCCCGGCGAGCCAGGATACGAGCAACACCGCAGGGTGTGGAACGGCTCGGTCGACCGGCACCCCGGGCTTGTCGCCCGCTGCGCCGGCGTCGCGGACGTCAGGTCCTCGATCCGGTTCGCCCGGGAGCATGGGCTGCTGGTTGCCGTACGAGGCGGCGGGCACAGCTTCCCCGGCTACTCGGTCTGTGACGCCGGCATGGTGATCGACCTGTCCCTGATGAAGGGAATCCGGGTCGACCCCGACGCGCGCACCGCTCGGGTCCAGGCCGGCGTGCTCCTCGGCGAGCTCGACCGGGAGACTCAGGAGTTCGGCCTGGCGGTCACCGCCGGCATCGTCACTCACACCGGCGTCGCTGGCCTGACGCTCGGCGGGGGCCTCGGCTGGATCCAGCGCAAGTACGGACTCACGATCGACAACCTGCTGTCGGTCGACCTCGTCACCGCCGACGGCGAGTTCGTGACCGCCGGGGAAACACACAACACCGACCTCTTCTGGGGCGTCCGCGGAGGCGGTGGCAACTTCGGGATCGTGACCGAGTTCGAGTTTCGGCTGCATCCGGTCGGACCTGAGGTCTTCGCGGGACCGATCTTCTGGGCGATGGAGGATGCGCCGGAGGTGCTGCGCTTCTACCGCGACTGGATCGCCGACAGCCCGGACGAGCTCACGACGATCGTCGTGCAGCGGCGGGCTCCGGCGCTTCCGGTCGTACCCGACGAGCTGGTCGGCCGACACCTGATCGCCGTGGTGGTCTGTCACGCAGGCACCGTGGACGACGGCGAACGGGTCATGCGCCCGCTCACGTCGTTCGGCCGGCCTCTGCTCGACCTCTGCGCGCCCAAGCCGTACCTGATCCACCAGTCGATGTTCGACGCCAGCTACCCGCACGGCTGGTGGTACTACGTCCGGGCCTGCGACGTCGCCGAACTCACCGACGACGTGATCGACATCATGGTCGAACACGGTCGGCGGATCGTGTCACCGATCACGACCCTCGGTCTGTGGCAGATGGGGGGAGCGGTCGCCCGCGTCGGCGAGAACGAGACCGCCTTCAACGGACGCGACGCCGGCTTCACGTTCAACATCAACGGGAACAGCTACACGGCGGACGGCTTCGACGCCGAACGTGAGTGGGCGCGCGGCTGCTGGTCGGCGCTCGCGCCATACCACTCCGGCGTCTACGTCAACTTCCTGATGGATGAGGGCACGGAACGGGTTCGTCAGGCATATGGGCCGGCGAAGTACGACCGGCTCACGGCGCTCAAGCGCCGGTACGACCCCGACAACGTCTTCCGGCTCAACCAGAACATCCCGCCCGCTCCCTGACGCGCCAGGTCACACGTTGATGCGGAACTCCACCACGTCGCCGTCCTTCATCACGTAGTCCTTGCCCTCGATGCGGGCCCCGTACGCGAGGGCGAACGGCGCGAGCAGCAGCACGAGCCACAGGAACCCGTACCGGCGCCAGGTGCGGCGCGCGACGGGGGCGTTCCAGAAGTGCACGTCCGCCCGGGCGGTGCCGAGGTCGTACCGGTGGGGGGCCATGGTTGTCGTGCTGCCAGCATTCGGGTGAGCGGGCCGTCCCACCATGGGGCCTACCGCCGACCGAGGTGGGATGTCCCCCTACTCGATGGCGACTGCCGCCTCGGGCACCGCTCAGGAGGCCACGGCGCGTTCGTCGACGAGCCCCTGGGCGGCCAGGTCCTGCCAGAGGGCATCGGGAACCACGGCCTCGGCGAGCGCGACGTTCGTGTCGACCTGCTCGGCGTCGCGCATCCCGAGCGTCACGTTCACGACGGCGTGGTGCAGCAGCGGGAAGGCCAGCGCGGCCTCGGCGAGCGCGACGCCGTGGTCTGCGCAGACCGCCTCGATCCGTTCGGACTTGGCGACCAGCGCCTCCGGGCTGCCGCTGTACTCGTAACTCGCGCCCGGTACCCGGGCCTTGCGGAACAGCAGGCCCGAGTAGAAGACGCCGACGGCGACCACTGCTGCCCCGGCGCGCCGGGCCGGTTCGAGCACGGAGTCGAGGGCGCCCTGCTCGAGCAGGGTGTGCCGCCCGGCGAGCATGACGACGTCGATCAGCCCGTCGTCCAGCAGGTCGGCGAGCTGGCTGGTGCTGTTGGTTCCGACGCCGATGGCCTTCACCACCCCCTCGTCGCGGAGCTGCCGCAGCGACTCCAGGCCGGTGCGTGCGGCATCGGGGCGGCACTGGTCGGGGTCGTGGGCGTAGGCGATGTCGATCCGGTCGACGCCGAGTCGGCTCAGCGAGTCGTCGATCGAGCGGCGGACGCCGTCGGCGCTGAAGTCCCAGACGCGGTGCAGGTCACCGGGGACGACGAACCCGTCGTCGTCCAGCTCCGTGGGGTGCGGGTTGGGCTCGATGAGGCGGCCCACCTTGGTCGACAGGACGTACTCGTCCCGGTCGTAGCGGCGCAGCACGGCGCCCAGCCGGCGTTCCGCCAGGCCCAGCCCGTAGTGGGGAGCGACGTCGAAGGAGCGGATGCCGCGCTCCCAGGCGCGCTCGACGGCGCCGCGCGCCTCGTCGTCGCTCGTGGCCCGGAAGAGGTTGCCGATGCTGGCCGCCCCGAACCCGAGCTCGGTCAGGCGCAGGCCGGTGCGGCCGACCTCGCGCCGGTCGAGCTCGGGCGCCGTCGACTCCGGCACCGCGGATTCAGGCACAGCGGATTCAGGCACTCGGAATCCCGTAGGTGCGTCGTGCGGTGCCATGGTCGATCGCTTTCTGTCCTGCCGCGCCGAGCGCGGCGGTGAGCTGCAGATACGTCTCCCACCAGGCGGTGTACCCGCGGGTGAGCCGGACCAGTGGCCAGTCCGAGCCGAACATCAGCCGGTCCGGTCCGAAGGTCTCCAGCGCGTGGTCGACGGCGGGCCGCAGCGAGGCCGCGGTCCAGCCGAGGTGGTCGGCCTCCAGCCCGAGGCCCGAGACCTTGGCCACCACGTTGGGGTGCCGGGCGAGATCAGCGAGGTCGGTACGCCACCGTTCGAGCTCCGCGCCTCCCGCCAGCAGCGGGGGCTTGCCGAGGTGGTCGAGCACGAACGACGCCGCGGGCAGCGCGTCGACCAGCTCGGTCACCACGCGGAGCTGGTGCGCGCGCACCACGAGCTCGACCACCAGGCCCGCCTCGGCCACCGCGGTGAGGCCCGCTGTCACGTCCGGCCGCAGCAGCCAGGCGGGGTCCGGCTCGAGATGCGCGAGATGGCGAACGCCCACGAGCGCCGCTCCCCCGCGCAGTCCGCGCAGGCGCGCGAGCTGCGCCGGCACGTCGCCGAGGAGGTCGACCCAGCCGACCACCGCCTTGACCACCGATCCGGTCGCGGCGGCGGCGATCAGGTCCTCCGTCTCGGACAGGGAGTTGTCGGCCTGGACGACCACGGCGTCCACGATCCCGTGCCTGCCGAGCTCGCCGGCGGCGTCCGACGCGGTGAAGTCGCGGTCGATCTCGCTCATCGACTCGGGGTCGATCCAGGGCTGCGGGTGGCGGTCCAGCTCCCACAGATGCAGGTGGGCATCGATGAGGTGGCGCGTCATGACAGGTGCCAGACCTCCTGCATGTCCCGCCACCGCTCGCCCGGCTTGGCGTCCCGCCCGAATGCCGTCTGGCACGGATCGGTGTGCGTCCACCACTCCTGGGTGGTCGGGTCCTGCGCGATCCGCGCCATGTCGGCCTCATGGTCGACGCCCGTGTACTCGTAGTAGGCGAACAGCGTGTTCTCCAGCACGAAGATCGTGTAGTTGTGCACGTTGCACGCCTGGAGGGTCGCCTCGACCTGCGGCCAGACGGCGGCGTGCAGGCGCAGGTACTCCTCGCGCTTCTCCGGGACCACGTCGACCACCAGACCGTGCCGCTCGACAGCCATCGTCAAGGTCACTCCTTCGTCCCGCCGGCGGTCATGCCCGCCACCAGGAATCGTTGTGAGAACAGGAAGATCAGCAGCACCGGGGCCACCGACAGCACGGTAGCCAGTGCGAGCACGGGCAACTCGATCGTCGTCACGCCGGCAGCCGTGGGATTGAACTGCGGGACGTTCGCCAGCATCTCGGCCAGCCCGACCTGGATGGGCGCCTTCGGCCCGGGTGCCACCAGGAACGGGAGGAAGTAGTTGTTCCAGTTCGCCACGAAGCTGAAGAACCCGACGAGCGCCACCACCGGCTTGGCGAGCGGGAGCGCTATCCGGGTGAACACCGCCATCTCCCCGCAGCCGTCGATCCGGGCGGCAGCCAGGAGGTCCGCCGGAATGCTGGAGGAGAAGTAGATGTAGGTCAGGTACACGCCGAACGGGAAGAACGAGAACGGCAGGATCACCGACGCCGCGGTGCCCACGAGCTGCAGCGCCGAGAGCTCGAGGAAGATCGGCAGCACGAGCGCCGTGTTCGGGATGAGCATGACCACGAGGGTCGTGGTCAGCAGCACCTTGCGGCCCCGGAACGTGCCGAGCGCCATCGCGTAGCCGGCCGGGATGCTCGTCACCAGCGTCAGGACGAGCGCGACGCCGGAGTACAGGCCCGCGTTCCCCAGCCACTGGAACACGATGCCGTCCTGGAAGCTCACGAGCGCGTCCCAGTTCGCGGCCAGGTCGCCGAACGTCCCGGGCGCGAAAGGCGCGGTGGTGAGGAGATCGCGGGGCGACTTCGCCGTGGCGTTCAGGAGCCAGAGGATCGGCACCGCGAAGAACAGGGCGAAGAATGTCAGCACCACTGCGATGAAGGCGCGTCCCAGCCACGAGCGGGGGTCGGTCTCGGCCCCTCGTCGACCCCGAGGGCCGGAACCTGTGGTCAGGGCAGCGGAGCCCAGGTCAGTCGCGCTCAAAGAGTCCTCCCTTGATGACGAAGAACATGCTCAGGCCGAGGGAGACCACGAGCAGGAGGATCGCGATCGCGGCCGACCCGTTGTGATCGGTCTGCTTGAACGCGTAGAGGTAGGCGAGCTGGTTGAGCGAGTAGTCCACGGGGACCACCCCCTTGCTGGCCTGGGACAGGATGCGCGGCTCGACGAAGAGCTGGGTGCCGGCGGCCAGGGACATGACGGCCATGTACGAGATCCACTTGCGCATCATCGGAAGCTGGATGCTGAGCGCGGTCCGCAGCCGACCGGCGCCGTCGATCTTCGCCGCCTCCATGACCTCGCCGGGCACGTTGTTCAGCGCCCCGTAGAGGACGACGATCCAGCCACCGGCTCCCGTCCAGAACGCGATGATCGCGAAGATCACCGGCAGGTTCGCGGGCGAGACGGTCTGCACGAACGTCTGCATGCCCATCGCGTGCAGCACCCAGGAGACCGGGCTGACCGTCGGGTCGAGGACGAAGAGCCAGAGCATCACGCTGGACGCACCCGCCAACGCACCCGGGATGTAGTAGACGAACCGGAGCCCGGTGCTCAGCCCGCGGCTGGCGAGCCCGTGGACGAGCAGGGACAGCACGACGACGAAGAGCACCAGCCCGGCCAGCCAGAACAGGACGAACAACGCCACGTGCAGCACGGCCGGCCCGAACCGGAAGTCCTGAATCACCTGGACGAAGTTGTCGAACCCGACGAACTGCCCCTCCTTGGTCAGGGACAGGTACGCCGCATAGAGCGTGGGGGCCAGGCCGAACGTGAACAGGAGCACCGTGTAGCCGGAGACGAAGAGGTACGACATCCGGCCGCGGCTCCGCTCGATGCTGCCGTGCCGGGCCGTCCGGGTGCCCGGTGCCCGCAGCGACGCCGCTCCCGGAACGGGAGCGGCGCCGGACTGCTGTGCCGTCGCCATCACTCGACCGTGTACCCGTTCACCTGGGCCTCGTTCTCCAGGGCCGTCTGCCAGTCGGGCAGCAGGTCGACGAGCTTCTTGCCCGCGGCGAGCTCAGGCGTGACGGTCTTCGCGAACACGGCCTCCTGGCTGAATCGGGGGTAGCCCCACCCGTCCCAGACCTGGCCGGACGCCGTGGTGACGTCCTCGGCGAAGTCCCCTGCGAAGTACCCGGACTTGGCCTGGTTCCCGAGCCACTTGTCCGCCGCGGAGGCGTAGGCCGGGAGGCCCGGCGCGAGGTCGACCTGGTAGTCGTCGGCGCTGGTCACGAACTCCAGGAAGGTCTTGGCCGCCTCGAGGTTCTTGGAGTGCTGGGAGATGAACCAGGTGCCGCCGCCGACGTTCCCGGTGGCGGCCTCCTCGCCCTCCCAGGCCAGGGGCAGCCCCGCGGCGATGGTGCCCTTGGGGGCGTCGAGCGAGTCCGCGTTCTGGAAGAGCGCACCGCTGAACCAGATCGGGCCGGGCAGCATGAGCACCTTCCCCGTGTACTTCTTCACGAACTCGGCGTCGAAGACGCTGTCCTGCACCACCGATCCCGAGTCGATCAGGCTGTCGAGGGTCTCGGCCATCTTCACGGTGGTGGGGTCGGACATGTCGGCGCTGAAGCCGTCAGTCCCGGTGACCGTGTTGATCGGCGCCTTCGCTCCCCAGAAGTACACCTCGGGCGCCCAGGCGTCGCCGACGGACCCCACGATGTAGCCGGGGTGCTCCTCGGCGACCTGCTTCCCGAGCTCCTCGTACTCCTCCCACGTGGTGGGGACCTCGTACCCGAACTCGTCGAACAGGCTCTGGTCGTACCACGTCACGACGGACGCGAGGTCGTTGCGCAGCCCGTACACGGTGCCGTCGACGGTCGTCGGGTCGAGGGCGCCGGGGGTGAACCCGTCCAGGAACTCCTGGTCGAAGTACCCCTGGTCGAGCGGGGCAGCGAACGGCGTCTGGCCGACGGCCGCCCAGGCCGCGTCGTTGTTCTGCGTGGAGAAGACGACGTCGGGCCAGCCGGAACCGGCCTGGTCGAACGCGGTGATCTTGGTCTGGAAGCTGCCCGACCCGTTCGCGCCGCCGTCGTAGGTCTCGACGTTGACCGGGACGTCCGGGTGGGCCTTGGTGAAGGCGTCGACGGCGGGCTCGCGCGAGGCGTCGACCCACACCGTGATCGGGCTGTCAGCCTCCTGCTCCTCGGCCTCGAAGCCGTAGGGCGAGTCGGCGCCGGAACCGGATCCACCACCGCCACATGCGGAGAGCGCCAGCGCGGGCACCGCGAGGGCCGCCACCAGGCCGAGTCGCCCGAACCGCGTGCGGCCGGCTGAACGTGTACGCAAGGACATCGTTGTTCCTATCTCATCAGCGACAGTACGTGACTGGAGGAGTGCGCGACTGGAGGCTGGACTCGGCCCCCTTGCCTCGCGCCAGACTCTACCAGAGATAACATGTATGCCAAGTGCCATTGGTCATCACATATACTACGTGTCACCCCGGACGCGTCTGCCGACCGCCGGACCCAGGCCCTGACAGGCATTCCGACGGAGGAGAGCCATCCATGCCACCCACCATCGCGGTGACCGAGTGCGACCACGACGCGTTCCTGGAGGAGGAGTCCGTTGCGCGCGAGGGCGGCGTCGAGCTGCTGATCCGCCAGAACCGCACTCGCGACGAGCTGATCGACACCTGCCGGGACGCCGACGGGCTGCTGGTGCAGTACGCCCGGATCGACGGGGACGTCATGGACGCCCTGCCCCGCCTCAGGGCGATCGGACGTTACGGCGTCGGCGTGGACTCGATAGACATCGACGCCGCGACCGCGCGCGGCATCGCCGTCTGCAACGTTCCCGACTACGGCACCGAGGCCGTCTCGGACCACGCGATCGGTCTCACGCTCGCCGTGGCCCGGGGTATCCCCCGCACCGACCGGGGCTTGCGCGAGGGGCGGGTGGACCTGCCCGCCGTCAGACCTCTGTACCAGACCCGGGGACGCACGTTCGGGGTGATCGGCCTCGGCCGGATCGGCGCGGCAACTGCACGCAAGGCGTCCGGTCTCGGCTACGACGTCATCGGGCACGACAGCGTCGTCGAGCCAGGCACCACCCACCACGGTGTGCCGGCGGTCACGCTCGACGAGCTGTGCGCACGCGCCGACGTCGTGTCGCTGCACGTACCGCTGACGCCGGAGACCCGCGGCCTGATCGGCGGCGAGCAGCTCGCGCTGATGCGGGACACGACGATTGTCGTCAACACCGCGCGCGGCGGTGTGGTTGACGTGCCCGCCCTGGTCGACGCGCTGCGCGAGGGCCGCCTCGGCGGAGCCGGGATCGACACCCATGAGGACGAGCCGCTCCCGGTGGACCATCCCCTCACCCGGTTCGACAACGTGGTCCTGACCCCGCACCTTGCCTGGTACACGGAGGAGTCCTACGGCGAGCTCAAGCGCCGCACCATCGAGAACGTCGTCGAGGTCCTGGCGGGACGCAACCCGCGCAACATCGTGAACCCACAGGCGCTCGGCACCGGCCGGACGGCCCTGACGCACGACATCGCCGGAGGTGCCCGGTGACCACCATGCCTGCGGTCCTCTGGACCGGTGACGACACGCTGGAGCTGCGCGACGTCGACATCCCGCAGCCGCCCCCGGGCTGGGCGCTGGTCGAGGTCGCCTACACGGGGATCTGCGGCACGGACCTCGCCATCGTGCACGGCAAGCATCCCCGCGCCCGCCACGGCCTGATCCTCGGGCACGAGATCTCCGGGCGCGTCGTCCGGGCAGCGCCGACCGGACCTCAGGCCGGGAGCTCGGTCGTCGTGGAGCCCCTCATCTCGTGCGGCCACTGCCGTGCGTGCCGCCGCGGTGACACGCACGTGTGCCGCGACCTCGGCCTCTACGGCATCGACGTACCCGGCAGCCTCGCCCGGTACGTGGCGCTCCCGCCCGAGGTGCTGCACGAGGTACCCGCTGGCGTCGACCTGCGGCTCGCGACCCTGGTCGAGCCCCTCGCGGTAGCGGTCCACGCGGTGGACCTGGCCGGGTTGCGGGAGGGGGACACGGTGGCGGTAGCGGGCGCCGGCCCGATCGGGATCCTCACGGCGCTGACCGCCCGGCACGCCGGGGCGGGGCGCGTGATCGTCAGCGAGACCTCCCCCGCGCGGCGCGCGCTCGCCGAGCGGCTCGGCCTGACCGTCGTCCCCGCGCGGGGAACGCTCACGGCCACGGCCCACGAGCTGACCGACGGCGAGGGTGCGGACGTCACCTTCGACGCGGCTGGCCACCCCGCCGTCGCGCCCGACCTGACCGCGGCCACGCGAGTGGGCGGAACGGTGGTGATCGTCGCGGTGCACAAGGAGCCGACGCCGGTCGACCTGCGGGAGGTCTGCTTCAAGGAGCTCGTCATCCGCGGCGTCCGCGTCTACACGTCGGACGACGTGCGGCGCGCGATCGGGCTGGTCGTCGACGGCAGCCTCGGCCTGGACCGGCTGCCGACCCGGGTCTTCCCGCTCGCCGAGGCCGCGACGGCGGTCTCCGCCGCCCGCGCCGCGGAGTATCTCAAGGTCATGGTCGCGTCCCACGAGGGGGGCGAGCGCTCGTGAACCCGTTCGACCTGACCGGACGGACCGCCGTCGTGACCGGGGGCGGACGCGGGCTCGGGCTGGGCATCAGCCGCTCCCTGAGCGCCGCCGGCGCCGACGTGATAGTCCTGTCGCGCGGCGAGGTGCCCGACGAGCTCGTCGCGCACGCGCGTGAGCACTCCCGCACCGCCTCCGGGGTGCGGGTGGACCTCGCGGATCCCCGCTCGATCGAGGGGGCCGCCGAACAGGTGCTGGCGCACGGCCCCGTGGACGTCCTGGTCAACAACGCGGGGACGCAGGTCCGGCACCCGGCCGTCGAGTTCCCGCTCGACGAGTGGGACGCGGTGCTCCAGGTCAACCTCCGGGCCGTGCTGCAGCTCTGCCAGGCGTTCGGCCGCCCCATGCTGGAGCGCCGTGCCGGCAAGATCGTGAACCTCGCGTCGCTGCTCAGCTTCCAGGGCGGCCTCACCGTCCCGGCCTACGCGGCGAGCAAGGGCGCGGTCGCGCAGCTCACCAAGGCGCTGTGCAACGAGTGGGCGGCGCAGGGCGTGAACGTCAACGCGGTGGCGCCCGGCTACATGGACACGGACATGAACGCCGCGCTCCTGGCCGACCCGGTCCGTTCTCGGCAGATCGGGGACCGCATCCCGGCGGGCCGGTGGGGCCGGCCCGCCGACGTCGGCGGGGCCGTGGTGTTCCTCGCCTCCGCGGCCGCCGACTACGTCCACGGGCAGGTGCTGGCCGTGGACGGCGGCTGGCTGGCCCGCTGAGCGGGCGTCAGCCGACCGATGCCACCGTGCGCGGAGCCGCCGGGTCACGGCGCATCGCCAGCCGCAGCCCTGCCTCGCGCGGACGTACGTGCGGACCGGCGGGCGTCGCCCAGGAGCCCGTCCCGGTGCTCGCCGCGATCGCCGCCTCGTCCACGGCGATGCCGAGGCCCGGCTCGTCGCCCAGCACGATCCCGCCGTCCTCGAAGGACTGGTCGACCGTCAGGCCCACGGGGAACGACAGGTCCTGCACCTCGGTCACGAGGTGGTTGGGCACCATCGCGGCCGCATGGACCAGCGGGTTGCAGTTGTACGCGACCGGGCTGACCGGCAGATCGTGGGCGTGGGCGAAGGCAGCCACGCGCATGAAGTGCGTCAGGCCCCAGCCGCTCCCGGTCTGCACCACGTCGACGGCTCCGGCCTCGACCAGCGGCCGGAACTGCTCCAGCCCGGTGAGGTTCTCGCCGGTGGCGAGCGCGGTCGACGTCGACCTCGCCAGGGCCAGGTGCCCCTCGACGTCCCAGCGGCGCACCGGCTCCTCGATCCAGGTCAGGTCGACCTGCGCCTCGATCTGCGCCAGCAGCCGCCGAGCCTGGTGCCTGCCCCAGCTCTCGTTCACGTCGTACATCAGCGCCGGGTTCTCGCTGTTGCGGCTCAGCACCTCGCGCACCGCGCCGAGACGAGCCACGTCACGGCGCAGGTCGAGCCCGCCCTTGACCTTGGCGCCGTTGAACCCGCGGTCGGCGAACCGCGAGTACAGGTCCACGAGCTCGTCGTCGTCCAGGCCGTACTCGAGGCCCGACGCGTACCCGGCCACGAACCTGTCCCGCGCGCCCAGCAGGCGCCACAGCGGCTCCCCGGCCATCTTCGCCTTGAGGTCCCACAGCGCCATGTCCAGCGCCCCGATCGTGGCGAAGGTCGATCCGGCGTGACTGGCCTTGAAGACCCAGGAGAGCATCCGGTCGTACAGCGCGGTGACCGCGCGGGGGTCCTCCCCCTCGATCGCCGGGAAGACTCGGTCGATCGCGTCATGGTTGCCGAGGCCGACACCCGTGAGACCGCCGTCGGTCTCGACCAGGACGACCGGGACCTCGGTCACGCCGCTGCGCACCACGCCGTTGACGTCCCCGACAGGCCGACCCCACCGGTGCACGGTGAGCAGGCTCCGGTACCCCGTGATCTTCATGGGTGGTAACTTATCATACGAATGACATCTACTTCTTGGGTCGCCGGCGAGCCCAGCTCCGTGAGATGTGCGCGCGCATGAGCTCCGCGGATGCCTCTGTGTCGCCACCCACGACGGCCTCGAAGATGTGCCGGTGCTCCTCGTGCGTCAGCTCCATGTGCCCCTGCGGCGGTGCGCCGGTGTACTGGGCCACGAGACGGGCCTTGCCCTGGATGCTGGAGATGATCGCCCGCGCGAACTCGTTGCCGGAGATGCGGTGCACCAGGGCGTGGAACGCGATGTCCTCGTCCTCGTACCTCTCGGGTTCGTCGAGCGAACCGCTCAGCACCTCGAACTGGCGCGCGAGGTCGGCACGGGCCTCGTCGGTGATCTGCCTGGCTGCTGACGAGGCCATGAGGCCTTCTAGCGCCGTTCGAATCCCGATGAGCTGGTCCATGAACAACAGGCTGTCCTCGCGCTGGAAGATCGCCTCCAGGACCATCGGGTCGAGCAGTCCCCAGGACTCCCGGTCGAGCACGACGGTGCCCCAGCCCTGACGCGCGGCGACCAGCCCCTTCTCCGCCAGCGCCGTGAGCGCCTCGCGGATCACGGTGCGGCTCACCGTGAACGTCTCGCACAGCGCGGCGGCGGAGGGCAGCGCGGTACCCGGCGCGTACTTCTCGGTGACGACGTCCTGCACCAGCGCCCGGATGACCGCTTCGGCGAGCGCCGGCCTGTTTCGGGTCACCTGCGTGCTGGTCGGTACCTGCTGAACCACGTGTTTCTCCTTCTCCGGCGCGCGATCTCGAGGGGCCGCACGATCGCTCATCGTATCGCCCGGGTATCCCTCGAGGCCTGTTCGACCATTGCGGACACATCATATGTGTGACTACTCTCGCGGCGGGCAAGGTAGCCCAATCGCCTCAGCAGAAAGCGATGGAACGATGACACTGAAGTCACGCACACCGCGGTTCCGAAATCGATTGAAGAGAGCGGGAGCCATGGCTGCCCTGAGTGCCGTAGCAGTGATCGTCTCGACGCTGGTTCCCGTTCAGGCAGCGCAGGCCGCGCCACCGGGCAAGGACCGCACGTACTTTGCCGCGGCAGACGGACTGGAGATCGGTGATTGCGAGGTGAGGCACGCGTGCTCGCTCGAGCGCGCGCAGGAGCTGGTCCGGCAGGAAGCTCGCAAGGGCAGGGACGTGACCGTCGTGCTCGGGGACGGGACCTACCGGGTCACCGAGCCCCTCGAGTTCAGCGCGCAGGACGGCGGCCGCGACGGCCACACCGTGCGGTGGACGGCCGCGCCCGGTGCCCACCCTGTGATCTCCGGTTCCACCGCGATCTCCGGGTGGTCGGTCCACGACGAGGACGCCGGCATCTACGTCGCGGACACGCCGCGCGGCGTCGACAGCCGCCAGCTCTACGTGAACGGGATCATCGCGCAGCGCGCCTCCCTGCCGCTGGCCAACTCCGACGTCACGCCCACCGCGACCGGCATGACCATCAACAACCAGCAGCTCGGCTACCTCAGCGGCCTGCCGGACCAGGGACGGATCGAGTTCCAGTCGCTCGGCGACTTCACCAACCGCTACTCCCCCGTCGAGTCCATCGACGGCTCGACGATCACCATGGCGCAGCCCGCATGGGACAACAACACCTGGGGCTGGGACACCGTACAGAACTCGTTCCTGGCCCGGCCCACGTGGTCCCTGGAGAACTCCCTCGCGTTCCTCGACGACGTCGGCGAGTGGTACCTCGACCCGTCCGCGGGGAAGCTGTACTACAAGCCCGGTGACGGCGTCGACCCCGACGACCTGGACGTCGAGCTCCCGCAGGTGGAGTCGCTGGTGAGCATCAGCGGCACGTACGACGAGCCGGTGACCGGCCTCGCGTTCGACGGCATCGAGTTCACCGGGACCTCGTGGCTGGGCCCGTCCACCCACGGCTACGCGACCCAGCAGAACGGCGCGTTCATCAAGGACGCGTACGAGTACCGCCCGGACGACGCCTTCACGAGCTGCTCCCGGGGCTGCGAGATGTTCGAACGAGCCCGCTTCGACGCCTGGTACCAGGAGCCGGCGGCGGTGCAGGTCTCCGCGGCCCACGACATCTCCCTGACGAACAACCGCTTCACGAACCTCGGCCAGACCGCGCTCGGCATCGGCAACGACGCCAACGCGATGCTCTCGGGGGTCGGTCTTGGCGCCAGCGGCATCAACGTGGTGGGGAACATTTTCAACGAGGTCGGCGGGCACGGGATCGCCGTCGGCGGGGTCCGGGAGGACGCGCACCACCCGAGCGACCCGCGGATGATCAACAAGGACATCCGCATCGAGAACAACACGGTCAACCGGGTAGCCATCGAGTATAAGGACAACTCGGGCATTCTCAGCACGTACGCGACGAACGTCCAGATCGTGCACAACGAGATCGCCAACGTCGCCTACGACGGCATCGACACGGGCTACGGCTGGGGCATCAACGATGCGGGCGGCTCCGAGGAGTACGTCCGCCGCGGCTACTACAACTGGCACCCCCTGTACACGACCCCGACGACGCTCAAGGACAACCTCGTCGCGGGCAACCTCGTGCACCACACCAAGGCACGGTTCGCGGACGGCGGGTCGCTGTACAACCTCTCGGCCAGCCCGGGCACCGTGGTGGAGCGCAACTACCTGTTCAACGTCTCCGGCGTCGGCCTCTACCTCGACGAGGGGACGCGGTACACCACCTACCGGCAGAACGTGCTCCAGGGCACCAGCCCGTGGATCTTCACCAACGCCTACAGCGACGGCAACAACACCAGCGACAACATGATCCGCGAGAACTGGTTCAACTCCGGCGGCGCCCAGATCCCGAACGCCGAAGAGCGGAACAACCAGCTCATCGACAACGTCTCGGTCTCGGGCACCAGCTGGCCGCAAGGGGCGCTGGAGGTCATGTGCTACGCCGGCGTCGCGCCCGAGTACAGCACGACGCTGAACGCCAACCTGTTCGGTCTCGCCCAGTGCCCGGTGGAGGCTCCGGTCAGCAACGAGTACGAGACGACGGCGGCGTCGGCGAGCGACAGCTACTTCGGGCAGCGGGGAACCGCGTTCGGCATAGCGGCCGCGGGCGCGGACGTGTGGGGAGCGGGCGGCCAGCGGGACGACGAGTTCGGAGCGATCTACCGGGCGGGCTCCTTCTCGGCCGGGTCGAGCGTGTCCGTCCGCGTGGACACGATCAACGACGCCAACGCCTGGGCCAAGAGCGGGGTCATGGTCCGCAACGACATGACCGCGCCCGGGGCATCGTCCGGGTATGCGATAGCTGCCGTGACGCCGCGCAACGGCGTCGTCTTCCAGTGGGACTCGGATGGCGACGGCTACCTGGACAGCGCCGGCCAGGCGCGGGTCGACACGCACCGCGCCGTGTGGGTCCGGCTGGATCGCGCGGGCGATCAGGTGGCGGCGTCCTACTCCTACGACGGCGTCAACTACCGGCAGGTCGGGTCACCGGTGACGCTCCCGGGCGCGGCTGAGGTCCAGGACGGCGGGGTCTTCTCGACGTCGCACGACGCGACCACTGCCGCGATCAATGTGTTCAGCGGCCTCGACCTGGCGGGGTCTGGCGCCTCGACCCCGCCCGGCCCTCCCCATGCGCCGAAGTAGAACCAGGGCGAGGTGAGCCACGCTGTGGTTCTATTACCAATGCCGGGAAGTTAGGTGGCCGGTGTTGAGTGTCAAGTCCGTGTTTGTGCTGGTCATAGCAGCGAAGCTCCTCTAAGTGAGGTCTGTCCGCCAAGACAAGCCGTCTCACAGGAGTTTCGCTGTTGTCCGCTGGTCCTGCTGGAGGCCGAGCGGCTCTCCTCCGACGGGGTCCACAACTCGAGGGTCGCCCGTGAGCTGCTGCGCGAGCTGGTCGTTCGCGACCGCACCCGCGCCCGCTCGCACGTGCGCGGGCTCGCCCGCCGCGGCGGTCTGCTCGTGGCCTGATCTCGGCGTATGGACCAAGACGCCCAGTCCAGATCTGGCGCCTGCTCGGGCGGTAGGTACCCGCAACGAGCTGTGCCCCGCGTTCCCGTGACCGCGGGGCACAGCTCGTTGCGGGTCAGTCCGCGCTCCAGCGTGCTCTTAAGGGATCAGCCGCCACTGCTGGTGCCCACCACCGTTGTGGTCCCACTGGTCGAGAACGGTGCCGTCCGCCGTGGACGCGCCCGGCACCTCCAGCACCCGTTGGCTCAGCCGGTTGGTGAGCAGAAAGTACCCGCCGCCAACCGGCGTGACAGCCCAGTGCTGCTGGTGGACGTTCGCGTCACCCCAGATGTTCATGGTTCCGCCGTTGGCCCGGGACCGGCCACCGACCTCCAGCAGCTTGCCGCTGTTCTGGTCACGGATCTTGAAGTACCCGTCCCCGGTGGAGATGAAGGTCCACTTCTGGTTCGCGCTGTTCAACCACGGCCACTGGTGCACCGGGGTGTTGTTGGCCGTCCCGGAAGACCGCACGTCGAGCACCTTGCCACTACTCCTCGACTCGATGCGGTAGACAGTGTTCGCCACAGGGAAACGCGAGACCAGCTGGGGCCGGACGCTGCGACCCCCGACATGCACGCCGTTGACGTTGACGTACCCACCGGACGCAGCCGTGACGTGGATGCGCACGAAGCCGACGTCCCGGTTGGCCCACTCCGCGAGCTTGAACCGCCCGTCCGCCGCCCAGTTCACGGTGGCCACCGTGGTGAAAGTGACGCCGTCGGTGCTGGTGGCGATGGTGGCCGCGGTGATATCGCCGTCGGTGGAGTTGCTGCGGTTCCACTGCTTCGGCAGGTACTCCAGCGTGGAGACGTTGCTCCACACCCCGCCGAGGTCGATCGTGATCGTCTGCGGCAGCGTGCGGCCGCCGCCCCAGGTCGACCAGCAGGTCTCGAGCTTGTTGTCGCTGCGGTTGTCGATCGCGTTGTACGCGAACTCGCCGGAGTTGTACGACGACGCGTAGGCGGCCACCGCGTTCACCGGCCACTCGACCCGCAGCGGCTGGGCGGGCAGCGGCGGACGCGAGGTGTCCGGGCTCCAGGCCGCGCCGACCTCCGCCAGCCGGTCGACGATGTTGGTGTCCAGCCTGCCCTGGCGGTTGGGCGGGCAGTTCAACAGGTACGAGGTGTACTTGGGCTCCAGGTCCCTGAGGTCGGCCACGATGGCGTCCACGCTGCGCGGTGCCTCCGTCGGCGTGTGCGGGTGCCAGAACCAACCACGGCTGATCGTCTCGCCCTGGATGCCCGCGAACGTGTTCCCCGCCGGCGCCCGGTAGCCCAGCGGGGCCTCGAAGTAGATCGCGTCGCCGAGCCAGGGCTGCGACAGGGCGCCGTGATCGACCATGACGCAGTTCGGCTGCAGCGACTTCACCAGGTTGCGGACCTCCTGGTAGGAGATCTGCTGCTGGCCCATCTGCCAGGCGTAGCCGTCGGTGACGAACACGTCGATCGTGCCGTAGTTGGTCAGCAGCTCGCGGATCTGGCCGAGCACCACGGTCATGTCGCCGGGCTCGATGGCCTGGAGCGGATCCTTGCCGTGATAGCCGCCGTACGCCTCGATGGTGTGCGTGCGGTCCCAGACCGAGTAGTACAGTCCGACCCGCAGTCCCCGGGCGCGGAACGCATCGACGTACTGGCGGACGACGTCTTGCCGGTAGCCGGAGTAGGCCACGTTCTGGGTGCCGAACGCCGTGGGCCACAAGGAGAAGCCGTCGTGGTGCTTGGTGGTGAGCACGCCGTAGCTCATCTTCGCGGCGGCAGCGGCCGCCGCCCACTGCGCGCAGTCAACGGACGGCGGCGCGAACTTCGACGGGCTCTGGCCGCCCGCCGCCCACTCCTCGTTGGTGAACGTGCCGAGGTTGAAGTGGTTGAACATGCCGAACCGCAGGTCGACCAGTCTCGACAGGTCGGTCTGAGGGTCCGCCGCCCAAGCCTGCGGCACGTGCCCCGTCAAACCCGGTACCGCGGCCGAGGCCGCTGCGATACCGGTGGCCGCCAGGAAACCCCGGCGCGACCATCCCGATGTGTGTGCCATTTTGCTACCGCCCCTATGAGGTAACGCGGTGGAAGGTCCACCGCTGGTTGGAACTGCCTGCGTCGCGGTACTGGATCAGCGCGGCGCCGTCGCCCGTACTGCCTCCCTTGACGTCGAGCACCTTGCCGCTGTTGCGGTTGACCAGGACGAACTCGCCACCGGCCTGCGGGCGCAGCTGCCACTGCTGGCTCGCCCGGCCGTCGGCGGTCATCTGCACAACCGCCGCGCCGTCCGCCGTCGAGGACCCCGCCACGTCGAGCACCTTGCCGCTGCTGACGCAGGTGATGGTGTGATAGCCGTCCGCGGTGGACTGGAAGGCCCACTGCTGGTTCGGTGCGCCGGTGTCGCGCCACTGGATCACGGTGGCGCCGTCCGCCTTGGACCCACCGGAGACGTCGGCGACCTTGCCGCTGCGGACGCTGACGCACGTGTAGGCCCTGGTGGGCGCGATGGCGTACTGCACCGAGTCGACGTCGACGTAGCCGGTGCCGTTCGGGTTGTAGGTGTAGAGGCCGACGCGGTCGCCGCGGTAACCGCCCCAGGTGAGCTGGTAGGTGTTGCCGAACGAGGTGAACGTGTTCCCGTCGAGGCTGTAGGAGAACCGGCTGACCCCGTTGACGTCCCACGAGGTGCGCAGCCAGACGGCGTTCTGCGTGATCGCCGGACCGTTGGTCAGGGTGCCGCCGGCGTTGTGCTCGATCGTGGTGGTGGTCCCTGAGCGTCGGACACCCAGTCCGGCGTAGGTGGCGGCGTAGTGGCACAGCCCGGCGTGCTGGCCGTCCGCGAGGCCGGCCAGCTCGAGGCGGACGGTCACCGTGGCGCCGCCCGCGGTGCGCAGCACTCGTTGGGTGAGGGTGTTGCCCACCTTCATCAGGTTGTCCCCGGCCAGCGGTGCGAACGCCTTCAGCCTCAGATAGCCGGGGCGTTCGGTCAACGACCAGTAGCCCGCGCGGGGTTGGTAGTACCACTCCCACTGCGGCTTGAGGCGGGTGTCGGTGAACGAGTCGCTGGTCACGACGGCGGGCAGCGCGTCGACGGGGAGGCCGGGGGTGCCGGCGGCGGGCAACTGGCCCGTCCACGCCATGTTGCCGATGCCGTCCGCGCCCACCTCACCCAGGATCGGCCAGCCGTCCACCCAGGTCACCGGCAGCAGGGACAGCACGCGCCCCTCCCAGCTGCCGTGGCCGTGGTGGGTCACGAAGTACCAGTCGCCGCCCGGGGTCTGCACCAGCCCGCCCTGGTTGGGCTCGCGGTCGACGGAGGTGTTGACGTGCAGCAGCTGCCGGGTCTCGAAGGGGCCGAAGATGCTGGAGCCGCGGTTCATCATGAGGACCCGGCCCTCGGGCTTCACCTCGCTGAACAGGTGGTAGTAGACACCGTCGATCTTGTACAGCTTGCTGGCCTCGCTGCGGTTCGACTGGTGGATCACCGGGGCCGGGCCGACCAGCGACTTGCCGTCCTCGGACAGCTTGTACAGGTGGATCTTGTAGGCGTCCGAGTAGTGCGTGGTGACCAGGTAGCCCTGGCCGTCATCGTCCCAGAACGGGCACACGTCGTTCCAGCCGGAGGTCCGCCACATCGAGTGCAACGGCTCCCACGGCCCGGTCGGCGACGGGGCCGACGTCATGAAGAAGCCCTCGTCGGGCGTGTTGAAGTACACCCAGTACCGCCCCGCGTGGAAGCGGATGGCACCGGCCCACACGCCGCGGCCGTAGCGGTTCATCCGGTCCCAGTTCAGCTCCGGCCCGATGCGGGTGACGTCGTCGACCGAGCCGCCGATCGGGCGCCAGTTGACCAGGTCATTCGAGTGCAGGACGGCCATGCCGGGCGAGTACCCGAACGTGCTGGTGATGCCGTAGTAGTCGGAGCCGACCCGGATGCAGTCCCAGTCGCTGAGGTCGGCGGGGATGATCGGGTTGGCGTACGTGCCGTCGCCCTGGTCACCCCACGTGCCGGCGGGAGGTACGGCTGCCGCCGCCCTGGTTGGTGGCAGCAGGCTCGGCAGGAGGAGCGCCCCGGTGCCGACCGCGGCGAGCTGGCCGAGCTGTCGTCTGGTTATGTCCACAAGTCCCGTCCCTTGGTAGGGGTCATCAGATGTGAGGTGGTACTGCTCGATTCGAATGCACGGTGATGGAGGTACGCGGGGACGGCGCCGGTCCGGGTTTGGCCGGCACCGTCCCTCGCACCCCTTTGTCTCGCGGATCAGTCGATGTTGACGACCTTCCACAGCTGGCTGTCGGCGTTCGTGTCCGTCGTCTGGACGAGTTGAGTGCCGCCCGAGGACACGTCGAGCACCTTGTCGCTGTTCACGTTCTTGATCTTGTAGTAGCCGTTTCCGGTGGCGACCAAGGTCCAGTGCTGGTTCGCGGCGTTGGTGTCGGACGACTGGATGACGGACGCGCCGTCCGCGGTGGAAGCACCACTGACGTCCATGAGCAGGGCACTGTTCCGGCTGACGATCTCGTAGCTGCCGTCACCCACCGGGACGAAGCGCCAGTTCTGGTTCCCGGCTCCGGAGTCGGTCCACTGGATGATGTTGGCTCCGGCGGTCAGCGATCCGCCTGACACATCGATGGCCTTGTTGCTGCTCTTGTTGACCACCTTGTAGTTGGCGTTCTTCGCGGGGAACTGGATGGAGGCGAACGCGTCCAGTGCGCAGACGGTGCTGGAGGCGGCGGTGTTCTTCGTCCCCGTGCACACCACCTTGATCGTGTGCGGGCCCGCGGCCAGGTTCGTCTTCTCGAACAGCGGCACCTGCTTCGTCACCGTCGGGGCGTAGGCGTCGATGCCCGCCTGGGCCAGGGTGCCGTCGATGTAGACGTCCACCTTGCCCATGTTCGGCTGCGTCATGCTCAGGTACCGCACGCCCGTGCCGGTGAACGAGAACTCGGCGTAGTTGCCCGCGGTGCTCGTGACCTTCTCGGACCCGTTCATGTCCTTCGTGTCGTTCCAGTTCGACCAGGTCCCGGAGTAGGTCACGCCCGCGGCCTTGTCGTCGACGTGGTTCCAGCGCTGCCGCACGAGGGCCTTCGACCCGGGGGACGCGTTGCCCTGGGCGTCCACGACGTAGAGCCGGTAGTCACCCGCCGTCTGCGGGACGCGGATGCTCGTCGAGGTGCCGCTCGCGCTGGTCATGGTGGGACCGGCGGCGAACGTCGTGGTACCGGCGGGAGCCAGCCACAGCGTCTTGGTCGCGTCCTTGGGGCTGCGCACCGGAATGGTCATCACGCCCGTGCCGGCGAACGTGCTCGCGGGCAGGGTGTAGTCCTGGAGAGCCACTCTGCTCTGGGGGACGAGGTTCTTGTAGGCGTCCTCCAGACCCGCGTTCAGGGCGATGCCGTACGCCTGCGACGGCCACACATTGTCCCCGTACCCCCGCACGTCCGTGATCGTGCTGTTCGGGACGTTCCTGCCGGCGATCTTGTTGACGGTGCCGTAGTTGTTGGTGATGCTCAGGTCGTGCTGCCGGCCCCAGGTGCCGGAGTTGACGGTGTACGCCAGGCCCGGGTCGACGTCGAACACGTTGTCGTGGTAGTTGATGAAGGCGGAGCCTTCATCGGGGTGCAGGCCGTACTTGTGGCCGGCCGGAACGCCCTGGATGTAGTTGCTGCTGATATCGGTTCCCGGCTGCTCTCCCAGGGTGTAGATGGGGGCGGAGTCGCCGAGCGTCTGCATCGTGTCGACGATCTGGTTGTAGCGGACGGTGTTGTTCTTTGCCGTGCTGGTCGGGTTCCCGGGATTGATGGAGTTCGTCGAACCGTCGAAGTTCCACCAGCCCCAGCCGAGGGTGACACCCGCCCACGGGGACTTCTCGATCCGGTTGTGCTCCACGGACAGGGAGTCCACGAAGTACGCCGACACCGGGCCGGAGGCCTCGAACAACGCCCCGCTGTCGTAGAGGTAGTTGTTCGTGATCGAGATGTTCTTGCAGATCCCTTCGACGTTCACCAGGTACTTCTCGTTGTTGGTCGAGGTGTAGTCCCCGATGTACACGTGCTGGGGGTGCCCCACGGTGATCGCGGAGCCGGCTATGTCATTCGTGACGTTGCCGGTCAGCTGCGAGTCCGTCACGTCGTTGATCATGTTGATTCCGTCGGCGCCCGTGTGCTGCACCGTGTTGCCCCGCAGGGTGATGCCGTCGGCGTTCTCGATCTGGATGATGCCCGGCGGCAGGTCGACGTTGCGGTAGGTGTAGGCGTGGAAGTTCTTCTTCGCGTACACGGTCGAGATGGTGTTGCCCTGCGTTGACTGCCGGAAGACGGAGCCCGCGACGTTGACCAGGTTCCAGTCGGAGTGCTCGACCGTGAGCCCAGAGAACGTGATGTTCCGCGCGTGGTCGGTCCTCGACGTGCCGGCGATCTTGAGGAGGGTGGAAACGTTGTTCGGCGCGAAGACCTCCGCCGTGGTCATGTCCTCGGAGCCGGACTTGTAGTAGTACACCGTGTGGGTGGTCTTGTTGAAGTAGAACTCGCCCGGCTCGTCCAGGAACTCGTACGCGTTCATGAACGTATGACTGCCGCCGGCTTTGAACGGGCCGTACGGCGGTGCCTGGGCGATGGCCGCACCCGGCTGCTGGAACAGGGCCACACGGTTGGCGCCGTCCGAGCTCGTGGTGATCTGACGGACGCCCACGATGGCCGTGGTCCAGGTCGTGGCCGACTTGATCTCGACGTCGTCCTGGTTGGCGGCGACGGCGGGCAGGTCGGAGAGGCTGTACTTGGCCCCGTCGCAATGTGAACCCGACTCCCAGGCCCAGGGGGCCTGGCCGGCCATGACCGAGTAGGTCCCGTAGCAGCCGGCCGAGGTGATCGTCTCGGACGCCATGGACGCGCGCTTGTCGTTGACATAGAGCGCACGGAGCTTGTTGGCGCGGTTGAGCGGGGCCTTCCAGATGTTCCCGCTGTGCTGCGTCCACCCGCTCACCTGGACGCCACCGTTGAGAACCGGTGTCTCACCGGCGTAGGCGGAGTAGAGCACCCGGTGGCCGTTCGTGCCCGAATCGCGCGACCCGAACTCGATCGTGCTCGTCACCGGGTAGTTCCCGCCACGCAGGTACACCTGGATGTCGCCGGTCATGTTCGAGCTGACCGTGCGAACCACGTCCCGCGCACGTTGCACCGTCCGGAACGGCGCCGTGATGGTGCCGGCGTTGGTGTCGTTGCCGGACGGCGAGACGTAGTACGTCGCCTGGGGGGCGGCTGCCGCCGACTGCGCGGAACCCGCGAGGAAGAGCGCGAACAACGTCAACGCCAGCAACGACGACAGTGTCCGCCTGGCACGAGAAAGTGAAGCCATATCGGTTCCTCTCGAGAATCTCCATTGATTCGGGCAGCCGCGGTCGCACGTGTCATCCCCGGCCTTGACGTCCGGGAGAGCACAGTGGGTCGGCTACGGCGCGTCAAAGGTATGACATGTGACGAGTGTCGTCAATGTCTTGAGCTGCACCTCAGCCCCGCAGCCGCACCAAGCCCACTGGCCCGAACGCACCCAGGTCCACGCAGACCGACCCCTGCCGCACCGCGCGCACCGCGAGCGCCACGGCGAGCCGCACGGTCTCGTCGTCCTCGCCGACGACGTCGGCCGTGCGCGGCGCGCGACGTGCACGTCGGTTGCGGTGAGTACGCCGGCGTCGTTGAAGGTGCGCAACAGCCCCGTCGCGCCCAGGGCCCGGCGGGCGTCGTGGGGGTCGTCGCTGGTCCAGCAGGTGGGTGTCGGGGTCGTAGCCGGGCAGCCGCCTGCGCAGGTAGCGGTGCAGCACCACGCCGTACAGCAGGGCCTGCAGCGGGAAGTGCGAGTGCAGCATGGCCTCGGCCATGCGGGGCCGCGAGCAAGTGGCAGGCCCTGGGCCGCCACGTCATCCAGGACCAGGCCGGCTACCAGATCTTCGCCCCCGTCACCGCCCGCATGGCTGGCCACGACGAAGACCCTGCTTCCTGGCGGCGTCTGGACCACGGGCGAAAGCCCGAACCGGACCATGCCTCCGCGGGCTCAGCAGCCAGAACATCGTCGGTGACCGCGAAGTCGTCGGGGACCTGGTCGGCGAACCGGAAGGTGACCAGCTTGCCTGAAGGTCCGGGCAGCTCGATCGACGGCGGGTCATACAGATCGTTGCCCTGCATAGGTACGAAGCCGCCGGGCACGTCGACGGGCCCTCCTCGCCGCGCCAGGCATGCTGTACCCATGCCGAAGACCTTGCCCTCGGGCCCCACCGTGATCAACGACGACAGCGAGGTGCGCTTCGTCGCCGGGGACGACCAGTTCGCGATCCGCCTCAAGGACGGGCACCTGCACGTGCGCGCTATCGACAACAGCGGCAACGAAGCCCAGCTCGCCGTGATCCCGACGTCGCGCAGCACCCTCAACCTGCAGATCGAGCATCCCATCGCACCAGGGCCGGTGGTGGTGGAAGGGCCGACGTTGCGCTGAGCCTTCGGGCAGGAGCCCTGTCAACTCGCCGGCTCAGCCGCGCTCCAGGACGGGGATGACCGCGCCCCCGACGAGCCACTGGCGCGTACCCGCGTTCTCGAGCCAAGCGGTGCGGTCGCCGGCCAGGCTCGCCGTCACCGACCCGCCCGGGAAGCCGGCCAGGTCAGGGCCGTCGTATCCGGAGGCCGACGCCGTCGCGCGATACAGGTAGGACACGTCCGCCAGGTTCTCGGCCGCGGTGTCGGTACTGGTCCACGAGACCAGGCCGCCCGACGCGCGGAGGTCGTCGACGACGCCGTCGGGGAGCTGCACGACGCTGTCGCCGTCACCGACACGGTCGAAGACGTAGAGGGCACCGGATCCGGCGCCGACAGGCATGACCGTCCACGCGATGACGTCGTCCGAGACGGCGACCTCGGACGACGAGTCGTGCTCGATCTCGAGAAGCACGGTACCGGTGACCTCCCCGCCGGCCAGGTCGTCGAACAGCCGGATCGACGTCGTGCTGGTTACGCCGGCGCCAGGGGTCAGGCCCCACAGCCGCGCGGCTCCGGTCGAGCACGGCGCGCTCGTCGAGCGCCGGCGGCTCGATGGCCTCCGCGCCCGCCCTGAGCAGGTCGCGCAGCCGGGCGAGCCCCCGCGAGTTCGCCGCCTTCACCGTGCCGACGGCGATGCCGAGCTCGCGGGCGACGTCCGCCTCGGGCAGGTCCAGCCCGGTCAGCTCGTGATTCGGAAGGTCGCGTCGGCGCGGCCGGTGGTAGTGGTGATCGGGTCGAGCTTCAGCAGGTAGTCGTAGTGGCGGATGTACCGGTCGGGGTGGGTGTGGGACCGGAACGAGGTCCACGAGCCGTCGGCCAGGCCCGGCACGGGGTGGAAGGTGGCGTCGGCGGCGAACACGGAGGAGCCGTTGTTGGGATCCAGCCGGAAGTCGTAGCTGTAGTGGCGCAGGTAGTAGCCGGGGACGTTCGCCGCCTCGAAGGAGACCCCGGTCTTGTCGGCGAGGCCGGGCACGAGTCGGAACTGCGCGTCGGCGGCGGGGCTGATCGAGGCGTCCAAGCGGACGTCGTAGTAGGCGTGCCGCACGTGTCGATCTTGGAGGTTGTAGGACTGTAACCGGTTGAGCGCGACCGGCTTCCGTTCTTGCACGTAGGCGAGGGTGCCGAGGCCGAGTGAGTCGAAACCGCCGGAGGTGGAGCCGTAGTCGCCCCCGCCGCCTTCGGGCCGGATCTTGCCGAGCATCTCCCACACGTTGGGCATGGCGCGGCCGAGCCGGCCGTAGTAATGGGAGTAGACCAGTTCCCACACCGGCCGTCCCTGGCCGCGTCCCCCTTCACCGATCACGGTCTGCTCGTTGTAGGCGCAGTTGTGGCCGTTGTACCAGACGAACTTGGTGAAGGGCACGTCGTGCCCGTTGTTGTAGCGGGCGACGTACTCGGCGGCCTTGGCGAACGCGTGGTCGCGGGCGGAGTAGAGGTCGACGCCCTGGTTCCAGGCCATCTCCATGAACTCGGCCATCAATCCGATGCCCATCATCGAGTGGGCCTGGTCGCGACCGGACTCCTGCCACTGGGCGAGGTCGCCGTGGATGAAGGGGACCACGTGCTGGATCGAGCCTTGGCCCTTGCCGTTCCAGAAGTACTCGATCGCCTCGTCGACTTTGGCCTGGTCGTCGTTGAAGATGCCGATGGCCAGGATCGCGGCCATGTTGCACAGGTCCCAGTTCGCCCAGTAGTGACCGTCGCAGGTGCCGTGGCGGCGGACGAGGAAGTCGTTGTTCAACGGGTAGAACACGTTGGCGAGCATCGACTGGAACCGGGCCCGATCGAAACCGGGTTCGCCGCGCACGAGCTCGGCGGCGTTGGCCGCCTGATAGCCGTAGATGCCGGCCGCCAGGGAGGTCTCGGTCCAGCCGCCGATCTCCCTCAGGGTCCCCGACCAGGCGTTGAGGATCCGGATCGCCGCGTCGCGGTGGGCGGTGTCGCCGCTGATCTTCCAGCGCAGCCCGTTCTGGTAGGCCGCGTGCATGTCGTTCATGAGCAGCCAATAGTTCTCGGGATCGGTGCCGTTGTTGCCGCGGATGATCCTTTCGACCGCCCGGGGCTGCCAGCTGGAGAAGGAGTGCGAGTTGTTGGTCAGCCGGTTCCAGCCGGAGATCCACGGCTCCCGGTTCGCCTGGACGGTGCTCCGCATCCGGTCGAAGTCGTCGGCCTGGAGCAGCAGCCCGGGGTGGGTGAAGGACTGTGCTTGGGCGATACCGATCCCGCCGGCTCCGGCGGCCGCCAAGCCGCCGGCGACGACGATCGCTCCCCTGAAGAGGTTCCGCCGCCCGAAGCTCGGGCCGCGGCCGGACTCGGTCTGATGTAGGTCGGACATGGTGCTCCTTTGCGCCATGCGGTGAACGACGCCGGCCACCGCAGTCCTAGGACGGTCGACACGGGTACGCCGCCTGGGATAACGATATCCCCGCGTTGTACATGTTTCAATATCTGGCGCAAGTTTCATCAGATCTTTCACGTCCCGCACTGCGGCGATCGGGACGTGTGCGGATCGCACACTCTGACAACGCGACCATATACATCTGACGTTTCCAGTCGCCCGATCGATCCGAGGTGCAGATCCGGATCGACGGTCTCCGCGGACGGCGCCGGACCGCGTCCCCTGCACTGGGAGCGGGTGCTGATCCGACCAACCGATCAGGTAGCGTCGAAGAACCGATCGGGCCGCCCGAGGAATCTCTTCCACAGAGCCACCGACTCCAGCTCTGCCCACTTGCGTTCGGCGACACCGTGCTCGGTCATCTCCAGGATCTGCGCCCCGGGCAGAGCCGCGACCATCGGCGAGTGCGTCGCGTAGATGACCTGCGTGGCACGCTCGGCCGCGACGTCCTGCAGGCGGTACAGCAGCTGCAGGGTCGACTCGAACGACAGCGGTCCCTCGGCCTCGTCCAGGAGATACAAGCCAGGCCCGCTGAACCGCCCGAGGATTGCCTGGAGGTAGGACTCGCCGTGGCTGACCTCCCAGGACGGCTTGTCGCCGTAGCCGGGCATTCCGGCGCCGGTCATGTATTCGAGCATCCCGAAGGCGGTCTCGGCCCGCAGGTAGAAACCCTTTGCGTTGCGTCGGGTCATCCCCGACCCGACCGAGGTGCGGTCCAGCATGATCGCCTCGCCCAGGGGGCTCCTCTCCAGGGTGCTGGCGTACTTCCGGCCGCCATGGCCGCCGCGGACGTCCAGCCCGTACCCTTCGGCGATCGCTTCCAGCAGGGTGGACTTGCCGCTGCCGTTGGCGCCCATGAGGACCACGATGCTGCTGTTGAGGCGCACGCCGTGGGCAGCGATCTCAGCAACGGCCGGGACCGTCCACGGCCAGACGCCTTCCTCGACCAGGGCGGGCTTGACCTGCACTCCCTCGATCAGCATCGCACCAGGCTAGCGACACCGAGCACGAGGTGACGCGACAAGAGCGCCCGCGGGCATTCAGAGGGTGCGACCCGCCGAATGATCAGGCGTCGGCAGCAGCGAGGCCAGCACGGTCGCGGCGCCGTTCTCGGTGATCGTCCCGGTGACCTCGTCGGCGGCCGAGCGGACGGTCGCGGACGCGTGGCCCATCGCGACGCCACGGGCGGCCCAGATCAGGGCTTCGACGTCGTCGGCCCCGTCGCCGACCGCGACCGTAGCCTCCTCCGGGACTCCGAGCTTCGTCCGGAGGAACTCCAGGGCCGTGGCTTTCGAGACGCCGACGCCGGTGACGTCGAGCCAGTCCGGACCGGCCGGCGTGACCGTCATCCCGGTTGTGCGCAGCGCGTCCAGATGACGCCTGATCCCGGAACCGGACAGCACTACCCGCACGGCGTGTGCCGCGCTCAGGTCCGCGACCGAGGTGCTCTCGTGCTCTCCGTGGAGGGCGTCCGGGTCGAACAGCCCGCTGACCCGCCATCCCCAACCGGGTTCTTCGACCGCCACGCAGACCTCCGGTGCGAGCTGTTTCGCGCGACGGATCACAGGGTCGGGATCGAACAACCGGGCGCGCAGGTACCGGTGCCCGTCCGGCGCGTCGGGGTCGAGGCGGATCGCGAGCGCACCGTTGGACGCCACCGCGTATCCGTCGGTGAGTCCGAGCCGGGCGGCGACGGGCATGAGACCGGCCAGCGACCGGCCGGTCGCCAGGACGAGGTGATGTCCGGCGGCGCGGGCCAGGTCGATCGCCTGGCGCACCTCGCGGCTGATGTGCCCGTTGGGGTGCATCAGCGTGCCGTCGATGTCCAGCGCCACCAGGCTCGGCGTCGTCCAGGCGTTCGTGGGCGTGCTGCTCATGCGGAAGCCAGCCCCGCCACGGCTGACCTCGAGCACGATCTTCTGGGCCGACCGGGCCGCACGGTCGGCCGTGGGACCGCTCCCAGCAGCACGCATCGGATGCCGTGCTGCTCGAGCTCGGAGGCCAGGCGCGTGGAGGCGGCGGCGAGCCGGGACCTGCTGAGGAGGACCACAACAGCGGCGCCGAGCTGACGGGCTGCGTCCGCGACCTGGCTGGTGGTCAGCCGGTCACCGTGGTCATGCAGGACGTCCGCCAGGGCGAGGCCCTCGGCCACGACATACCTGGTCACCTCCGCACGCTGCCGCTTCACCAAGAGGTCATCGGCACCGTAGACGTGTCCGATGGCGACCGGCCTCGGCGCGTTCACGAGTCGACGCCGATCGCGCGAACCTCGAAGCGGACGTCCGGGCCGAAGAGGTGGCTAGCCGCAGTACGCGCGTCGCGGTTGTTCCGGATGTCGTACACCCGTGCGCTGAGATAGGCCGTTGGCATCTCGAATTCGCCGTTCGTGGTGACGCGGTGTGCTGTGACTTCCCACATGGTTCTTGCTTCCCTTGCTCAGTGCGGATAGACGTTCCGCGCGTGGCGCTCTGCTGCGGTGAGCTCGTGACGCACGGCCTGCCATACTGCGGCGCCCAGTGTCATCACCAGGGCCGCGAGGGTGAGCGTTAACATCTCGGGCCAGCCTTCCCGGCCGAAGGCACGTCCGATCCGTGGTAGCGCTTCCATCGCGAACGACGCTAGGGCACCAGGGAGGTGCGGGCTGCTACACACGTAGCAGTTTGAGGCCCCTTTCGTTATCCTCGTCCGCCCGCAGCCCGCCTATCGTTGAAGACATGGCAGGGGATGCGGACCTGTTGCGTGGCGTGGGAGCGGCGATCGCCGCCCACCGTCGCGCCGTAGGCGTGACGCAGCTCTCGCTCGCCGAGCGCATAGGCAGGTCCGTCCAGTGGGTCTCCGCCGTGGAGCAGGGCCGCCGGCACGCCGAGCGGCTCACGGACCTGGTCCAGATCGCATCGGTGGTCGGCTGCACCCTCGATGACCTGATCGGCAGGCCCCTGGACACCCTGACTCCCGGTGCCGGCCACTCGCAGGCCGATACCGTGACCGCGCTGCGCGAGGTCATCATGCGCTCGGCCGGACCGATCTCCGTCGTTGACCCGGCACCCGACCTGGCTGAGGTGGCCGCCCGCGTCGACGAGGCCTGGAGGATCTGGCACGAGTCGCCGTCCGCGCACCGTGCGGTAGGCGCGGTCCTTCCCGCGCTCGTGGCTGACGCTCACGCCGCCCATGCGACGTCCTCGGACCAGGCGCGCGGTGCTCGAACCCTGGCGGGTGCCTACCAGATCGCGCGACAGTGGCTGCACCATGTCCCGTCCGGAGACCTGGGATGGGTAGTGGCGGACCGCGCCGCCCACATAGCCCGCGCGGCGGACGACCCGTACCTCATCGCGTTGTCCGCCTGGGCCCTGTCGGGCACGTACCGGAGCGCCGGTCACCACGACGAGGCGACCCGGATCTGCCTCGTCTCCGCCGACGAGCTCCACGCCCGCATCGACCCGGCGAACCCACGCAAGGACCTCCTTGGCGCGTACGGGATGCTGCACCTGGCAGCGGCGGTCTGCGCCGCGCAGTCCGCTCAGGACGGCCGCGCCTGGGCGCTGCACCGCGTCGCGCGGGATGCCGCTGATGCCCTCGGGCGGGACTACTGCGACCCGTGGACCAAGTTCGGTTCCGGGAACGTCGACATCCATGCGCTGGCGATCAGCGCCGCGCTCGGGCGTCCGGACGACGTCGTCGAGCTGTCAGCTCGGCTCGACCTGGACAGCATGCCGAGCGTGGAGCGCAGGTCGGCCGCGCTGATCTCCATGGCTCGCAGTCTCGTGCGACGTGGTGAGGACGAGTCCGCGGCGCTGGTCCTGCTGGAGGCCGAGAGGGTCTCGTCAGACGGGGTCCACAACTCAACGATCGTCCGTGAGTTGTTGCACGAGCTGATCGTTCGCGACCGCGCCCGCGCCCGCCCGCACGTGCGCGGCCTCGCCCGCCGCGGAAGTCTGCTCGCGGTATGACCGAAGCATTCCGTTCTGCCACCGCCTCGCGGTGCTGGGCGGGGCGCGTCCTCAGTGCTGGGCGAACTGGACCCCGGTCGGCTGCACGACGTCCGCGCGCACCGGGAGTCCTCTGACGGTCAGCCGTTCGCCGTAGATGTCCGTGATCCTGATATCGCCGCCGCAACCGCTGCCGTTCTCGGAGAGGAAGTAGTTGTACCCGGTACGGGGCAACGCCCGCCAGCCGTCCCCGGCGTCGACCTCCAGCTTCGCGACCGGGTTCCGGTGGTCGATCGCCTGGATGCCGCACCACCACTGGCTCGACCCGTCCTTGTACCGGATGGAGATCGTGCCGGCAGAACCGGGGCTCAGCAGGTTCCAGGTGACCGGGATCCGGCCGAGCATCGGATCGGCGAGCTCGGCGAACGCCTGCTTGCTGAGGTCGAGCTGCCCGGGTGCGCAGGGCAGGGGGCACACGTTGGTGACGCGCACCGTGACGGAGTTGCCGTTCGCCGCACGGACGAGCACGTAGGCGCCGCACGCCCTGGAGGTCTCGTAGTCGGTCTCGTTCATCGCCACGACCATCATGTCGTCGCTCGGGCCGAAGCTGCAGGCGCCGTTGCCGTCTCCGGCCTCGTAGACGGTGGCGTCGCCCTCGTACGTGGTCCCGGGGCCGATCCGTCCCGCGGACACGGCGGTGGTCGACGGCGGCGGCGGGGTCGCGGTGGGCGACGGCCGCGCCGCCTTGGCGGATGCCTTGGCTTTCGGAGTCGGGCTGGCTGTGGGGGTCGGGCTGCCTGAGGGGGTCGGTGTGCCCGTCGCGGTGGTGGTCGGGTCGCTCACCTGCGGGGTGCCGTTGACAGGAACGACCTCGGTCCGCGCGGTGTCGACCGCGCCGTCGAATAGCGGCGTCATGACCGAGTACAAGAGAACGCCCACGACGGTCAGCGCGACCGCGGCGCCCCATATGAGCCGGTATCTGCGCCCGCCTTGCCGCGCGGCGTGCCTCACTGTCTTCATGCTGGTCCGTTCGAGTAGGCGCTGCGCAGTTCACTGACCACAAGCCGCGCAAAGGGTACCAACGGTTCATCACTGGTCGAGGTCATGGGGCCATGGGGCCATGGGCCATGGGGCCATGGGCGAATTTCCTCACCCGTCAGCCACGGTCGCGCGGCTGGTCCCGCTCTGACGATCCCCGGGCCGAACTCAAGGAACGGTTCTCCCGCTCCTCCGCCCCCGGCGGCCAACGGGTGAACACGATGGATTCGCCTGTCGAGCTGTCCTGGGATGCCGCTTCGTTCGCCGTCCTGAGCGCCGCGCAGCGCCGGCGCACACGCGCCTCCCGATTGACTACTTCCAGAGGGTCGCGGAGAACTCCACGCTTCCGGGCGAGCTCTCGGCATCGACCTTCGTGACCGTCAGCCGCGCAACTCCGTCCTCCGTGGTGAGGAGGCAGATCACGTCGCCGACCGCGAGAAATTCGAGCGTGACGTCAGAGTCGTCCGAGCCGTTCGCGCCCTCCCGACACTCCGCGGGGTCGGCCGGCGCGCTCACCTTGCTGTACCACGTGCCGGTTCGGGACCAGGCGAGCTCGTCGCCGTGGAAGGTGCCGTAAGTACCGATGTCGCCGAGGGGCCCGCCCTTCGACCGTGTCTCGTCCCACTCGGAGGAGAGCATCGTGTCCGCGGCCGGAGCGTCATCAAGTTCGACGAAGGCGATACGCCCGCTCTCGTCGGAACCGACCAGGGCGACCCGCTGGTCGGCGTAGACGGTACTCGCGGGCGCGGGTTCGACAGGTCGCGTGCTCGGCGGCGACGTCGGTTCCGTTGTCTGGAGCTGGGCTATCTCTGCGTCACGCTCTTGGACCTCCGCCTGCAGTCCCTCGTTCTCTCCGGACAGGTCCTCGACTGAAGTCTGGAGATCGTCGATCTTCTCGTTCAAGACGTCGATCGGCCGGTTGTCGACCGCGGGCACGATGATGGTCTCGTTGCTGATGCCGATGAACGCAGCGACGATCGTCGCGACCGCGGTCGCCGCAGCGCCGATGAGGCCACCGATCGTCTGCTCGGAAAACTTGGATCGGCGCCGAGGAGGCTCCGCAGAGCCGCCCTTCGGCCGCTTGACGGGAGGCGGATCGCCCGCGGGCGGGTCTGCGGTTGGCGGATCAGTCTCCGACGTGACGGACATATGGCCTCAATCTCTACGTGTCGGGATAGAGCGGCGCAAGCCAGTCAACCGGAGTCGAGAGGTTGGCGCCACCACTGGAGGCCCGGATCGCGGGTGGTTTCTCGGGCCCGTGCCGACCTGCCCGACAGCCTTAAAGGGATCCGTGGATGGAGCTGCGCGCGTAGCGTCGGCGGCATGGAGCTCAAGGAGCAGGTGCTCGACGAGGCAGCGGCCAAGGCGTCGTTCAGCGGGATCGTCACCGTCGACGTCGGCGACCGCCGCGAAGTTGAGCGTTGCTACGGGTTCGCCCACCGGGCGCTGCGGGTCCCGAACACCGCCGGCACACGGTTTGCCATCGCCAGCGGCAGCAAGGTGTTCACTGCGCTCGCCGTCCTCCGACTCGTCGAACAGGGCGTGCTGGGCCTCGGCGACCGCGTTCGCCCGCTGCTCGGCGACGATCTGCCGCTCATCGACGACGACGTCACGGTCGAGCAGCTGCTCACCCACACGTCCGGCATCGGCGACTACCTCGACGAGGAGGCCGAATGGGACGCCGCCGACTACGTCCTGCCGGTGCCCGTGCACACGCTCGCCGAGACGGAAGCGTTCGTGCCCGTCCTCGACGGCTACCCGCAGGCGTTCCCGCCCGGCGAGCGGTTCGCCTACAACAATGGCGGATACGTAGTCCTGGCCCTGCTGGCCGAACGGGCGAGCGGGCGCGGCTTCCACGAGCTCGTCGAGCAGGACGTGTGCGACCGAGCGCGGCTGGCGGCGACTCGGTTCCTGCGTTCCGACGAGCTGCCCGGCGACGCCGCGCTCGGCTACCTGCACGCCACCGGCTACCGCACGAACGTGCTGCACCTTCCCGTCCGCGGAAACGGCGACGGTGGCATCTACACCACCGCCAACGATCTGCACACGTTCTGGCAGGCACTGACGGCAGGCCGCATCGTGTCGCCCGGGACGGTCGCCGAGATGAGCCGGCCCCGCCACGACGTGCCGGCCGAGAACCTCCGCTACGGCCTGGGCCTGTGGCTGCACCACAGCGGGCCGGCCCTGGTCATCGAGGGCTACGACGCCGGCGTCTCGTTCCGCTCGACGCACGACCCCCGGACGCGGACCACCGCCACCGTCGTCGGCAACACCTCAGAGGGCGCGTGGCCGGTCATAGGCGCCGTCGCGCCGCTCTTCGACTGACGCCACACGTGTCCCCGGGTGCACCCTGAGCGACCGGGAGGCGGAGCTCCTGGCGCTGGTCTACGGGGCCGTGACCACGCCGCGCGCGGCGAAGAAGCTGCTCACGCTGTACCAGCTGGTCCGGTTCGCGACGAGGCCCGACGGCGACTTGCGGCCCGCCGCCCTCCTGCTGGCCCTGCTCGTGGGCGCTCCCGAGCAGACCGCGCAACTACTCGGCGAGCTCGAGGACCGGGCCGACGCCGCGCACCTCACCGCCGTGATCGAGACCCTGGGCGGCCAGCACGCGTCCGCAGGCCACGAGCGGTGCGCCGCGTGCGCGGCATGGCGGCGGATGCACGGCGTCGCGGAGCGCGCAGCTGCCGCGGGAGTCCCCGCCGAGGTGGGCAGTTACCGCGCGTGGGTGCGCGAGGTGGCGCGGTTCAGCTTCCACACGACGGAGCGGCACTGACCTGGCGCAGCATTTCGTGCGCCTATGTGTTCCCGTCCGGGTACGAGGTCGTCTGCCAGCTAACGGCAGGTGTTCTGCTAGGCATTCGCGGTTCAGTCGAGCAGCCTTCAATATCGTGGCAATGCGGTCATTTCTACATTAACTTGATTCGCGGCGGTGTTGTCTGAGGGGGCACGCACATCGCGCGCGACTTGGCGGTGCCCTCGAAAAGGGGCGCGTGATGGTGTGGAGTAGTGACAGGTCCGACGGCTGGCCAAGACGGTGGTTCGTCGGCATCCTGGCAGCGACGCTGGTGCTCTCGCCGGGCGTCGCGACAGCGTCAGCTTCCGGCTCGGTGCAGACAACGGCCTCGGACGACCAGGGCGGGGACCAGGACGGTCTCCTCGACGGACTTCTCGACGGGCTGGTCGGGCCAGGGGGCAAGGAGCCGGACCCGGGGAACGGCTCCACCGTTCCCAGCCCTTCCGGCAGCGAGGGCGAACCGGCGGTCGGCAGCACGCCGGACCCGACCGACGGCACCACCGAGCCGGGTGGGACGCGTGAGCGTCCCGCGGCTCAGGACGACCCGGACGACGTCGACCCGCTCGCCGCCCCGAAGGTACCCCGGACCTGCGACAAGACGTACAACATCAAGAACCCGCCCCGGCCCGGCACCCTGCCGGGCGAACGCCCGCCGGGCGCCTACGAGTTCCGCAGCAGGGGGGACGTCGCGAGGACGTACGACCTCAACTGGCCCCGTCTGACACTGTCCGGCCTGAAGGCACCCACGGCCGCAGATCTCGCCAACATCAGCCTGAAGAAGAAGTATGACAACGCGACGATCGAGCACGCCTACCAGTACTGGCAGAAGCATCTGAACGCGCACAAGAAGAAGGGCACGGACCCCGGCACGTGGGAGGACTACCTCGCGCACAGCTACATCAACGGTGAGGGGAACGGCCGCCGCGGCCCGGCATACGAGCAGGACGTCGCGGAGTTCATGGAGCTCGGCGGCGACGAGTGGTTCTGCCAGTACTCGATCAGGAACAACCACCCCGACCTCTTCAAGAAGATCCGCGACGAGATCCACAAGGACGAGATGGACCGGCACAAGCGGGCGGGCAAGACCGACGCCGAGGCCAGGAAGCTTGCCGACAAGTTCGTGAAAAAGGACCGGGTGGTCGACTTCGCCCGCCGAGACACCACCAAGAACATCAAGCACGTGATGGACGCGAAGGCCGGCAAGGTACCGAACGCGTGGCAGGAGCGGTTCGACCAGAAGCTCGCGAAGGAGACCGGTGCCCGAGCGACCGTCGTCGGACGGAGCATCACCCCCGCTGACCAACAGCGGCTCGCCAGCCGGGGCATCGGGCACCACACGTACGCCCCGGTCGAGCGCAGGGTCTACACGCCCACCAGCTCCACGGCGAAGCCGAGCGCGTTCCAGATACGACGGATCCCCGGGGGGAACCTGCACATGTTCCCCCAGAGCCCGGTGGCCGACCTCGCGCGCCAGTCCGGCAAGACCCCCACCGACGCCCGGCGCATCGCCGACGCGTTCCGCAGGGCGCCGAACGCGATGAACGCCGTCCGGGCCCCGGGTGGCATCGACTGGACCTCGCTGGAGCTGCGGTACATCACCGAGCCCGCCGCGGGCGAAGGCATGGAGTACTCCTTCAAGGCGGGCCTGAACGACGACGAGGCCAACCCGTCCTGGGGCGGCCAGGCCAAGCTCGACCTGGCGTCCGACTCGTTCTTCACCTGGCTCGCGCTGCACCCGAACCGGTTCTGGGTGAACCTGCACCCCGACCAGCCGGACGTGATCGTCGACGACAAGTTCGCGGAGACGGACGCGGGGCGTGTCCTGCTGGAGGCCGACCTGGAGATGAAGCACGACTTCGCCCGGCTGATGGCGCCGGGCAACCCGGTCGGCGACCGCTTCTGGGACTCCCTCGCCCACGAGAACGGGGCCCCGTGCTGGAGCGGGTACCGCATGTGGATCGAGCCCCACCCGGCGCAGGTCCGCGAGGAGGACGGCCGGTTCTACATCATCGACGCCCCGCTGAACGTGAGCGTCGAGCCGTGGGACTCGCTGCCCGGCCAGGCGTGCGACCAGCCGCAGTGGGTCCAGGACCACAACGACCGCCAGATCCAGGAGATCATCGCCCCTGAGGTGGAGGAGATCGTGAACGCCGACCTGCGGTACGCCGACCTGCGGACGGTCTACACGTCCCGCGTGGCGGCGGAGTGGGTCAAGGAGCGCAACGCGGAACGTGCCGGTGCCTACAACTCGATCATCGGCTCCGACGACGCTAGCGCGTGGCCGTCACGCGTCGAATGGGACCGGAACGCGATCTTCGCCGAGTATCGCAAGTCGTACTACGAGGGCGACTTCCACTTCACGCGGGAGTACGAGGAGGACGGCGTGGTGCTCGAGTACGAGTTCTACACCGGCGGGGTGATGTTCGACAAGCAGCCCAAGGAGAACATCAACCGGCTGCGCTTCCAGGCGGAACACCCGGAGATGCCGGTCACCACGAGCCAGTCGGCGAAGGAGACGGTGCGGTACGGCGACATCGACAGCACCACCGGCTATCTCGGCGGCGACACCGCGGTCGTGACCGATCCCGGCCCGGCGCCCAGCCCGACGACGCCCCCGCCGTCCGGTCCGCCCACCCCGGCTCCGCCGCCCGACATGGGCGACGGACGGGAGCCCGAGCCGTCGCCGACGAAGGACCCGGTGGGGCCCACGGACGGCGCGGACGGACCCGACGACGGTGAGCTCGCCGCGACCGGCCCATCAGGTACCAGTTCTGCGGTGCTGGTCGCGATCCTGCTGATCGTCGCGGGCACGGCGTTCATCCTGTGGTCCCGGTACCAGCGCACCGCCAGGCTGGCCGAGACGACGGCGCCGGGTTCCCCACGACCGCCCCAGGAGCCCTGACGTTCGGACCACTTGCCCGGCACCTGACCTGCGACAACGGTTGACTCGCGTCACCGATCGTCACGGGGTCAGGTGCCGGAATCGAGGGGTGACTGGACGCGCATCGGACGGCCACGCGAGCGCTCCAAGTAGCGCGTCAGCACGGGTCGGCGCCGGGGATCGCCCGGCCGACCGCCGCTCAAGCCCCACCCTGGACAGCCGGACCTCGTCGGCCGGCTCCAGCCGGATCAACCAGGTCAGGGGCCGAACGTCTCCAGCAGGGTGGACCTCTCAGCTTCGGTGAGGTTGGTCGCGATCAGCTTGCCGCGGAAGCCGTGGAACCGCTCGCCGACGCGGTCGAGGTCCCCCTCCTGGGTCACGGCGAACAGCGCGGACGTGCCGGCCGTGACCTGCTCCCGGATCGTCTCGAGCTGCTTCCGGTCGATGCCGACGGCCTCGGTGTGCCTGGCCAGGGCGCCGATCGCCGCACCGGCAGCAGCGCCGATGATCGGCACGAAGAACAAGGTGCCGAGCAGCAGCCCCCAGAACGCGCCCAATCCGGTGCCGCGCCACTCGCTGTCGTGCGCCTGCTTGGTTGTCGGGTTCGCCTGCCCCTCGGGCCAGGACACCACGGCGTGATCGACCACGGTGATCAGCCCTTCCGACGCCGCCTGCTTGAGGTTCGCCGCGGCCGCTTCGGCGCCCCCGGGATCGTCGAACTTCCAAACGGTGAACGCGGTCATCGTGATCATCATCCTCTCGGGACGGTCCAGCCCCCGCCTTCCGATCGTCGCACCCGGGTGCCCACTGCGCACCCTCATCCACGGTGCCGCACCGGCGGTCCGGGAACCGCATCGAGAGGCGGCCGCTCGATCTCGACAGCGGGAGTACTACGAGCGGGTCTGAGTATCGAAGTCGGGACCGGTGATCACCGCGACGATCCTCGTCCCCGCGGGGAACCTCCCCCGAGCGGCGAGTTCATGGACGCCGTACATCATCTTGGCCACGTAAACCCAGTCCAGCCGCGGTCCGTGGCGGGCTTGGAAGTCGTCGATGAACGCGACCAGCTCCGGCTTGGACTTGGCGTACCCGCCAAAGTGGTAACCGGTCTCGATCTCCCAATTTCTGGTCACCTCTCCGAGCGCGTCACGCTGGAGCGCACCTACGTCGTCGGACAGGAAGTCCCCGCCCTTCAGCGAGGAGAACCCGATCGCCCGCTGTCCGGGCCTGAGCCCTGCTGCTATGCCAGCCAGGGTCCCACCAGTGCCGACGCCACAGCAGACGACATCGAAGCCCTCGGTGATCTCACTGACCATCTCGGCACACCCGTGTACGGCCAGGGCATTGGTGCCGCCCTCGGGCACCAGGTGGAACTCGCCGAACTCTGCGTGGAGGCGGTCGACCACGTCGGGGTCGGTCTTGCGCCGGTACGTCTGACGGTCCAGGTACGTCAGGCGCATGCCGTGGTCCACAGCGAACCGCAGCGACAGGTTCAGCGGGTCGTATGCCTCGCCCCGGATAACGCCGATCGTCTCGAACCCGCACAACGCGCCCGCCGCGGCCACGGCCCGGATGTGGTTGGAGTACGCGCCGCCGAACGTCAGCAGGCGCGAGGCGCCGGCAGCCTGGGCTGCTTCGAGGTTGTACTTCAGCTTGCGCCACTTGTTGCCCGGCAGATCTGGATGGATCAGATCGTCCCGCTTGATCAGCACCTGCACACCCGCGGCGTCGAGACGTTCGTCCTCGAGCAACTCGACCGGTGACGGGAGCAGCAACGAGGGCACGGGCATATCGGCAGTCTGGCACGGGACCCAAGCAGTGGAGGTCGACCGATGAGT
Organism: Promicromonospora soli; assembly: GCF_014653785.1. Lineage (GTDB taxonomy): Bacteria > Actinomycetota > Actinomycetes > Actinomycetales > Cellulomonadaceae > Promicromonospora > Promicromonospora soli. The sequence goes on from NZ_BNAS01000001.1 coordinate 439,756, forward strand.
TGTGCGCCGGGATCGGGTCTTCCCCTTGACCGCGCATCGTGCGCGAAGGAGGAGAACGCCATGGCCAAGGTGATCGCGGGGGCGACGGTTTCGCTCGACGGTTTCGTCCAGGACGCCCACGGGAGCTTCGCGGCGCTGTATTCGGACTACGACGAACTGATGGGCAGCGCGTACATGCGGGCGCTGCAGGACGAGACCGGCGCGGTGCTCATGGGCCGGCGCACGTTCGACCTCGCCGAGGACCCCGACAGCTACGCGGTGGACTACGAGTTCCAGGTGCCGATCTTCGTCGTGACGCACAACCCGCCGCCGGTCGAGCCGAAGCGCAACGAGCGGCTGTGGATCACGTTCGTCACGGACGGTGTCGAGGCGGCCGTGAAGCGCGCAGTCGAGGCTGCCGGGGAGCGTGACGTGACGTTGATCGGCGGCGCCGACCTGTTCCACCAGCTTCTGGCGGCGGGTCTGGTCGACGAGCTGGCCGTCGACGTCATGCCGGTCCTGTTCGGCGACGGTGTGCGCCTGTTCGACGGCGACCCGCCGGCGACCCTGGAGAAGGTGAGCGTCCAGGAGGTCGGAGTGCGCACGTGCCTGCGCTACCGCGTCGTCCCGGCGGCCGAGGCGGCGTAGCCAGGTCGCGCGACCTGACCTGGTCCGCACTGTGGGGCGAGCACACCGGGCGGCGGCGGGGCGGCTCCGGGATCGCTGACCCGGAACCGCCCCGCCCCCCGCGGGCTACTCGCCCGACGGCGGCGTCAGCGTCGCGCCGCGCGAGACCGGCGTCCCGAAGTTCGGGGTGCCGTCGGAGTTCCAGGTGAACTTCTGCACGCGCGTCTCCCGCGTCGAGCCGCAGCCCTGGCTGGACGACGTGTTGCCGTGGTAGACGATCCAGCTCTCCGTGCCGTCCGGCGAGGTGAAGAATCCGTTGTGCCCGGGCCCGTAGGTGCCGTTGCCCTGCTGGAACACCGGCGTGGACCGCTTGGTCCACGACGCGGACAGCAGCGGGTTCGTCCCGGTGAGGGTCAACAGCCCCAGCTTGTAGTCGGCCGTGGTGCACGACGATGCGGAGTACGTGAGGAAGGTCCGCCCGTTGCGCTGCAGCACGACGGGGGCCTCGTTGACGCGCGCGCCCACGGTCTCCCACGAGTAGCTGGGCTGGGCGATCGTGTACTGGTTGCTCGAGACGGTCCACGGGTTCGACATCTGCGCGATACGGATCGACTGGTTGTCGCCGATCCATTCGGACCACAGCAGGTAGAGGTTGTTGTTCAGCTCGAGGTAGGTCCCGTCGATGTTCCACTGGTTCGGCAGCGGGGTGCCCATGAACTCATAAGGACCCATCGGCGTGCTGCTGGTGGAGCGGAGCACGTGCATCCGCTGGCCGCCGAAGTCCGTCTGCGAGTTCCCCGACGTGTACATGAGATACCAGGTGCCGTTGATCCGGTGGAACTCGGGAGCCCAGTGGCTGCAGCACCGGTTCGAGACGCCGGAGTCGTCCCACACCACGGTGTCCGTCGCGGTCTTGAGGCCGGCCAGGGTGGTCGCGCGGCGCATGATCACCGTCGAGTCCCACGTGGTCGTCGACATGTAGTAGAAGCCGTCCCAGTACTCGATCCAGGGGTCGGCCCCGTTGGAGCGGATCGGGTTGGACAGCGCGGGCGTACCGATCGGGTTCAGGATCCACCGCTGTGCGGCCAGCCCGTTGTACGTGAACTGCGAGACTCGGGCGCCTGCCGTCGTCGAGAAGTTCCACAGGTCCAGCGCCTTGCCCGAGAACCGGTTGATGAAGCTGTAGGTCCCGTTCGACTGTTCGGTGATCGACCACTGCTGGTTCGTGCCGTTCAGGTCCGTGTACTGGCCGACGGTGGCGCCGTCGGCGGCGTTCCGGCCGAGGACGTCGAGCACCTGGTTCGAGTGCCGGACCTGCAGGCGGAAGTAGCCGCCGCCGGAGTCCACGAGCCGGAACTGCTGGCTCGTCGCGTCGGTGCGGGGCTGCTGCACCAGCTCGGCGCTGGTGGCGGTCGAGCCGCCTGAGATCTGCAGGGCCATCCCGGAGTGGGCACTGGTGATGGCGTACCACTGGCCCACGGTCGGCGTGGCCGCGGCCGGAGCGCCGGGCAGAGCTGTGAGGCCGATCGTGGCCGTGACGGCGGCGAGAACGCCCGCGAGTAGGGTTCGGAGGCGGCGCGGCCGGGCGGGCACGCCGTCGTGCAGGGTTGTGCGCATGGGGTCTCCCAGGACCTTCAAGTGGCCGGGCCGCTTTGGCCGGCGCGAAATGTTAGCGCGCACATTCCGCTTCGGCTGCAACGTGGCCAAAGCTCAGGTCCACCTTCGTCACGCCGCAGGCCGCGGCGCCCCCAACCGCACGTCGACGCCCGGGGACCAGTGGACCAGCGGCTGGCCCTCCGGCGGCGGCAGCCCGGCGTCGGTCAGCATGCTGGTACTGAGGCGCTCCAGCCGAGCTCGGTGCAGCGGCCACGGCTGGTGCTCGACCGGGACGCGCCAGAGCCGGCCGCGGTGCCGGGTGAACGTCGACCAGCGGCCGGTGAGCGACGTGACGAGGGCGTCAGGTTCCTCCCGGGGCCCGACCACGACGAGCGCGTGCGTACCCGCCGCCTCGTACGACGTCGCGTCCGCGGTCCTCTCGACCCAGCCCGGTGAGTGCACGTACGGCAGGCCGAGGCCGGCCCGGAACGCCCCGACGACGAGGCGCCGGGCGCACAGCACCCGCAGGAACAGCACACCGTCGTGCTCGCCGTCCGACACGTAGGTGCGCAGGTTGAGCTCAGCGAACGTCGACCATCCCGGGACGGCCGGCAGGCCCGGCGCGCGCAGCCGTGCAAAGAGGAACGGCACGAACCCGACCCAGGCCGATCCGTCGATCTCCTGAACCTCGAGGCCCGCCGGCACGAACCGTCGCAGCGCTGAGGCTGGGTATCGCCAGTGGACGAACGCCACGTGCTCCCAACGCTGGAGGCTCATCGGTCGGCGCACAGGCGCGTCGGGCAGGCGGCCGCTCATGCTCAAAGGTTCCCCTCTGGCGAGCTGGCTCGCGCGCCCAGGCGGCGGCTCAGAGGAGTGGGCCTGCCGAGACAAGCTCGCGTCTAGGCACTCCGGACCGACGTCGAGGCCTGCAAGGGCCGCAGAACCTCGCCCTTCGGCGGTCCGGGCTGGAATGTCACGGTCGGGCGGCCCGTGTAGTCATCACGAGTCACATGTGCCCTGACGCCGTAGACATCGGCGATGAGTTCCGGGGTGAGAACCTCCGCCGGAGGGCCGGCGGTGATGACCCGACCGTGTTGCAGCACGACGACGGTGTCGCAGAACATCGCGGCCAGGTTGAGATCGTGCAGGGCGACGATCGCGGTCACTGGCAGCGCCGCAACGAGCTCGAGCAGCTCGAGCTGGTGGCGGATGTCCAGGTGGTTCGTCGGCTCGTCGAGCAGGAGCTCCCGCGGCTCCTGGGCCAGCGCCCGTGCGATGTGCGCGCGCTGACGTTCCCCGCCGGAGAGCGTGTGCCAGAGGCGATCCGCTTTCGCCGTGAGTCCGACGTGTTCAAGAGCCTCCGAGATGATGCGTTCATCCCGCGCGAGCTCGCCGCCGAACGGGGAACGGTGCGGAGTGCGGCCGAGCCGGACTACGTCGCGAACCACGATGTCGACATCGGTGTCGGCGTGCTGGGTAACGCTCGCAACGGTCTGGGCGACCTCGCGGCGGCGCAGGAGAGCCAGGTCGGTGTCATCGAGCGTGATCGTCCCCGAGTCGGGCTTGGCGATCCCCTGGAGCAGCCTCAGGAGCGAGGACTTGCCCGAACCGTTGGGGCCCAGCAGTCCGACGGTCGACCCGGGCGCGGGTTGTAGTGTCACGCCGTCGACGACGAGTGTGCCTCCACGTCGCCACGAGACATGTTGGGCCTTGAGCGTCATGCGCGCCCCTTTCTGCGCAGCAGCAACAGCACGAACACCGGGACGCCGACGAGAGCGGTCCCGACACCGACCGGCAGCGGCGTCGGCGCGAAAGCGACTCGCGAGGCGGCATCCACCCAGACCATGAACACCGCGCCGAGGACGATCGTTGCCGGGATCACCCGGGCATGTCGTTGCCCGAACAGCAACCGTGCCGCGTGCGGCAGGACGAGTCCCACGAAGCCGACGGCACCGGCGATGCTCACGAGCGTCGCGGTGAGCAGAGCCGTGAGGATCAGCAGCAGCACACGAGTCCGTGCCACCGGGATACCGAGGGACGCCGCGACGTCCTCACCGAAGGCGAAGGCATCCAGTGAGCGGGCCGAGGCGATGCAGACGATGGCGCCCACGCCGACGACGGCGGTGCTGAGACCGACGTCGTTCCAGCGCATCCCCTCCAGGGAGCCGAGGAGCCAGAACATCACCCCGCGGGCCTCGTCAGAGTCCGCGAACGCGAACATGATGAGGGAGGTCAGCGCCGAGAACAGCTGCGTGCTCGCCACTCCCGCGAGGATCACCCCGGAGGTGCCGCTGCTGGCGAAGCGTGCCAGCAGCAGAACGAGGCCGAAGGCGACGAGCGCGCCGAGGAACGCGCCGCCTGACAACCCGAGCGAGCTCCCGCCGAGGCCGAGCATGCCCACCGCGACTGCTCCCGTGGAGGCCCCGGACGAGACTCCGAGCACGAACGGATCAGCCAGGGGGTTCCGCAGGAGGGATTGCAGGATCGCTCCGCACAGGCCCAGCCCAGCGCCGCAGGCAGCGGCGACGAGGGCCCGCGGCAGTCGCTCCTGCCACACGATGGCGTCCTCGGAGACCCGCACGGGGATCTCAGCCAGCCCCAGGTGGTTCAGGAGGATGTCCCGCACGTTCACGAGGGACACGTCGGCCGGACCCAACGTGACAGCGACACCGACCGACACTGCGAGGACGATGAGCCCGCCAAGTGTCAGAACTGACGCCGCACCGTAGCGCGACCACTGCCGTTCGCGCCGGGAAGGGGAATCAGCGGCGACGGGCAGCGTCAGGGCGTTCAGAGCTCGTCCTTGTTCGCCGACCACCACGTCTGGATCTTCTCCAGACCGTCGACGAACCGGATGGACGGATTCATCTCCGCGCCGTGCAGCGCGATGAACCGCTCCTGGTCGACCGCGTCGAGCGTGCTGGTCAGCTCGTCCTGTGCGAGGAACTCGACCTTGTCATCGAGGAGGTCTCCCGGGAAACGGTCCCGCTGGAGGTCGCCCAGGACGAGGATGTCAGGGTCTGCCTCGACCACGCTCTCCCATCCCACCGCCGGCCAGTCATCCGCTTCGCTCTTGAAGACGTTCTCCATCCCGGTCGTCGTCGCCAGAAGAGACGCCGAGCCCAACCCACCCGCGACGTAGGGGGTCTTGGTGTCGGCGAACCAGAACATGACGGTTCGCCCTTCGAAGTCGACGCCCTCCGTGGCGGCCGCCGCGCGCTCCTGCAGATCAGCGACCAGCCGCGCGCCACGGTCGGCGACATCGAAGATCTCCGCCAGCTCCCGGATCTCCTGGTACAGCGCATCGGTTGTCAGCGGTGCCGTCCGGGTGCCGCCACCGTTGATGCTCTGACCGTTGTCACAGTCCGTCGGCGAGAGATACGAGCCGATACCGGTCTCCTCGAGACGCTCGCGCTCGACAACGCCCCCCTCGTTGTAATGACGTCCGAACGACGCCGTGACGAAGTCTGGGTCCGCCCCGAGGAGCACCTCATAGGTCGGCGCATCGTCCGCGAGCCTCGGAACGTCCTCGTTCGCCTTGGCGAGAGAGTCGAGCACGGGGTCCGTCCATGACGCGGTACCGACGACCCGGTCTTCAAGTCCGAGCGACAGGAGAATCTCGGTGGAGTTCTGGTCAAGGGACACGACCCGGGCAGGGGCCGACTCGATGGTGACTTCCTGACCGCAGTTCTCCAGCGTGAGCGGGTACTCCGTGCGACCCTCACCGGTCGCGGCCGGTCGCTCCGCCTCCACCACCTCAGACGCACCGCATCCGGTGAGGCCGATAGCGACAGCGACGGCAAGCGTCGCCGCGCGCGTGCGTGATCCAGTGGTGGCCACGGGGTCTCCTGATCTCGTTGCAGTGCCCCGCGGTCACGGAGCTTTCCGGAGGTTAGGCTACCCTAACCGTGCACCCGAAATGAGCGGTCGGAGTAACTCCGCCCGAACCGCGTGCAGCGTCGGGGCACCGTTCGGGGCGTCTTCTGGAACGGGCACAACCCTCCGGCCGCCTGCTGCGTCTGGGAAGCCATGAGACACACACATACGAAGGGGCGTTCCATCGTGCTGACGGCCGGCCTCGTCGTAGGCCTCACGACCGTTTCGACGACGATCGCCGTCGCCGACCCCGCACGAGGGCGCCTCGGAGGCCGTACTTGCGGCCGGGAAGTACGGGCGCTGGGCCGACCCGTCGGTCGAGGCCATCCAGTTCGAGGTCTACGTCCGGTCCGCGAGCACGGGCGTCGTCACCCGGTTCATGGCCGAGGTGCCCGCGGGCACGGAGGGCCAGTTCTTCCTGGACAACTTCGTTCCCACGATCCAGCCCTGATCCTGAGCGAATCCATCAGAGGCGGGTCCTGGTGCCGTACCAGGGCCCGCCTCGGCCTGCCCGGCCCGGAGTGAACGGTTCGGAGTGCCCGGGATCAGGTGGGACTGGAGTGAGCCCAATTCATGGTGACCCACGCCGCCGATGGCGAGACGATGAGCACATGCCTTCACCCGTCCGCCCTGGTCTCACGGTCAGCCCCGCCCTGACGATTCCTCGGGCCGAGCTCACCGAGCGGTTCTCCCGCTCCTCCGGGCCGGGCGGTCAGGGCGTGAACACGACGGACTCGCGCGTCGAGCTGTCCTGGGACGCCAGCCGGTCCGCAGTCCTGAGCGAGGTGCAGCGCCAGCGCATCATGGATCGGCTCGCGGACCGCCTCGTCGACGGCGTCCTCACCGTTGTCGCCTCGGAGCACAGGGAGCAGCGGCGCAATCGCGACGCCGCAGCTCGGCGCCTGGCCGCCCTCGTGGTCGACGCTCTGGCCCCTCCCCCACGGAGCCGCCGCGCCACGCGTGCAACCCGCGGTTCGCAGGAGCGGCGGCTGACCACCAAGAAGCAGCGGTCCGCGACCAAGCGGCTGCGCTCGTCGAAGCCCGGGCGCGAGGACTGACCGCCGCCCCGCGCGAGCGATCACACGACTGTGGCATGACGACTTTCAGTCGAGCCACAGGACGATGCCCATCCCGGCGTCGGCGGCCTCAACAAAGAATGTCGTGAGCCGTTCCAGATGCACAACCACCCGGGTGAAATCCGGGCGACGGAATCACGAACACTTATCCGGCGTGGACGGGTGATTAATCCGGACACGCTGGACAGAACGGCCGGGCAGGGTGAGCATCAATGCATGGCCGACACCAATGACGTTGTGGCAAGCGCAGCTCAGCCCCCGGCTGGCGACGCAGCCAATATTTTGGCACGCGAGACCTACCGCCACCTGCGACTCATGCTGGTGACGCTGACCGCGCTGATGTTTCTCGCGATCCTGATCCTTTCCTTCGCCGGACAGGTGGAAGGCTCCATCAGCGCCTACTACCTGGGTCCGATCCGCGACGTCTTTGTTGGCGCCATGGTGGGCACCGGCGTGTGCCTGATCGTCTACCGAGGCTTTCCGCCATTCGAGGATTACACCCTCAATGTCGCCGGCGTCTATGCGATCTTCGTCGCCTTCGTGCCGACGGGGCTCGCGGAGACTCTCGCGTCCCTCGGGACCGAGGAACGCCGAGAGGCGGTATACGCGCTACGCACCACCATTGGTGCTGTCATCGTGATCGCTGTTGTCTTCGCACTCCTGGAATGGCGCTTCGGGCACTGGACTGTCCCCAACCTGCTGGAGCGGCGGGCAACCAAATGGGTGTTCATAACGACGAACGTGCTCGGCATCGCGTTTCTTGCTCTCATTGCCCTCCGCGGATTCGCGGACGACAGCTTCCAGGGCGTGCACGTCGCCGCAGCCATATTGCTCTTCGTGAGCCTCGCGGCGGCGGTGGCCAGCCACGCTTGGCCGGGCCCGTTCGGCGGAACAGGGCCGGGCGTCAACGGCTATCGCACGATCTTCTTCCTGATGCTCGCCGGGATCCCGCTCGCCGTTATTCTCGCGTTTCTGCAATCGCAATACACGGTGATCGTGCTCGAGGCCTGGGAGATCGCCTTGTTCTCAGCGTTCTGGGTACTGGAGGCGAAGCGCACGTGGCCGGCGGCCTCCAGCAGCAGTAGTTAGAGGCCGCCGACGCAAGCGGGTCAGGCGCGCGACAGCGGGATGACCGGGCAGGTGAACGACGCGACCACGCCGGCGTCGACGGCGAAGCCCGCGCCGATCGCGGCCGCGACCTCCTCGGCGCTGCCGAGCACGTCGTCGCCGTCCAGGTCGCCCGCCGCCAGTGCGTCGTCGTAGCCGGACGGGAACGACACGGCGTGGACCATCCAGCGGCCGCCGTTGTAGTCGGTGTCGCCCGGCGCAGCCTGGGCCACGTTGAGCTGGTGGCCGCCGAGGTCGTAGATGACGTCGAACGAGTGAGCCGGCGCCCCGGTGCCGGACAGGTCGTTCGGCGTCGCGACGGTCCGGTACGCCACTCCGTCGACGTAGAACGCCGCCCCGCTCACACCGGCCTGGGCGGCCGCGGCGGGCAGCAGCACGGCTCCGGCCGCGAGGACGGCGGTGGCGACGGCGGTCAACGTGCGTGTGCGGTTCATGATTCTCCCTCCGGCCGACCCGTGTGGCCGGCCCTCCTCCACCGAACCGCGCGAGGGCCGTCAGTTCCATGACGGCGGTCTTACGCCGCGCTTACGAGGTGGTGACGTGGCTGCCCACCCGAGTGGCGCGATCCGTCAAAAGATGGCGTTCACGCCATGGCGCCGGGGGCGCAAGGCAGCGCCGCTGCGGCTTCCTCGATCTGCCGGACCTGGACGTCGTCGAGCAGACCCTTGCTCACAGCCAGGTCAAGGACTCCCCCACCCACCGAGTCCACCTCGACGGCGAGCTTGGTTGCCCGCGCGTAGCCGAGGACCGGGCTGAGGTGGGTCACGGTGACGAGGGAGTCCGGCACGAGATTCGCCAGGTGCTCGCGATTGACGGTGATGCCTGCGACGCAACGCTCCGCGAGAGCACGCACGGCCGCGGCGAGATGCGCCGCACCATCCAGCAGCGAACGTGCGATGACGGGCCCGAACGCGTTGAGCTGGAGCTGCCCGGCCTCCGCCGCGAGCGTCACGGTCAGGTCGTTGCCGATGACCTCGAACGCGACCTGGTTGACGAGCTCCGGGATGACCGGATTGACCTTACCGGGCATCATGCTCGATCCCGCCTGGACGGCCGGGAGACTGATCTCGTGGAGACCCGCACGCGGGCCCGAGCTCAGCAGCCGCAGGTCGTTGCAGATCTTGGAGAGCTTGACGGCCGCCTGTCTCATGACGCCGGACAGGTGGACGTAGGCTCCGGTGTCCTGGGTGGCCTCGACGAGGTCGGCCGCTGAGCCCAGCTCCGGGATGCCTGTGATGCTCCTCAGCTCCGCCAGCGCGTAGACCCGGAAGTCGGGGTGCGCGTTGAGCGTCGTCCCGATCGCGGTTCCTCCCAGGTTCAGCTCGCACAGCTGCCGGCGGGCACCGGCCAGCGCAGTTCTCTCCTTCGCGAGCATGCCGGCGAAGGCGCCGAGCTCCTGGCCCAGCGTCATCGGGACGGCGTCCTGCAGCTGGGTACGACCGAGCTTGACCGTCGTCGCAAGATCCTCAGCCTTGACTACGAAGGCTCGCTGCAGGAGCTCCAACGATTCCTGGAGGTCTCCCGCGGCTCGGTGCAGCGCAAGCTTGACCGCCGTGGGGTAGACGTCGTTCGTGCTCTGTCCGAGGTTGACGTGCTCGAGCGGGTGCACGACGTCGTACGCGCCCCGGTCCCGCCCGAGACGTTCGAGGGCGAGGTTGGCAATGACCTCGTTCGCGTTCATGTTCGTCGAGGTGCCGGCACCGCCCTGGAGGGGATCGACCACGAACTGGTCGTGGTGCTCACCCCGGCGCACCTGCTCGCAGGCGCCAATGATCGCTGTCGCGATCCTCGGGTCCAGCCGCCCGCACCGGCGGTTGGCCGCGGCCGCGGCCTGCTTGACCGCCGCCAGCGCCTCGATCAGCAGCGGGTAGCGCGCGAGCGTGTCACCGGTTATGTCGAAGTTCGCCAGCGCCCGGGCGGTGTGGACCCCGTAGAGCGCCGAGGCGGGTACGGCGTAGCCGCCGAGCAGATCGTGCTCGAGACGAACCTCGTCGGCGAGATCAGTGCTGGTACTCATGCGCGTCCTCGCCCTTGGTCGCGATCGCGTCCAGGCAGTGGCGCGTGATGGCGTCCGCGACCTCGGTCGTCGTGGCTGTGCCGCCCAGGTCAGCCGTTCGGACGCCGTCTGCCAGTGCCGACTCGATGCCGTCGACCAGGATCTGGGCGCCGAGGGGCTCGCCGAGGTGCTCGAGCATCATGGCTGATGCCCAGATCTGACCCACCGGGTTCGCGATGCCCCGGCCCGCGATGTCGGGCGCGGAACCGTGCACCGGCTCGAACATCGACGGGTATTGCCGAGGCGGGTTCAGGTTGGCGCTCGGGGCCACGCCGATCGACCCGGCGACGGCGGCCGCCAGATCGGAGAGGATGTCGCCGAAGAGGTTCGACGCGACGATCACGTCGAGCGTCCGGGGCTTGAGCACGACCCGCGCGGCCAGAGCGTCGATCAGGACGCTCTCCAGCGTCACGCCAGGGCTCGCGTCGACGCACTCCCGGACGACCTCGTCCCAGAACGGCATCGTGTGGATGATGCCGTTGGACTTGGTCGCGGAGACGAGGCGTCCCTGGCGCCGGCTCGCGAGGTCGACGGCGTACTTGGCGACCCGCTCGATCCCGGTCCGGCTGAACACCGCCTCCTGGATGGCTGTCTCCTCCGGGCGCCCGCGGTAGACCCGGCCGCCGATCTCCGAGTACTCCCCCTCGACGTTCTCCCGGACGACGACGAGGTCGAGCTCGTCCAGGCCGGCGATGGGCGAGACCACGCCCGGGAGGATCCGTATCGGGCGCAGGTTGACGTACTGGTGGAACTCCCGGCGGATCGGGATCAGCAGCCCCCAGAGCGTGACGTCGTCCGGGATGTCGGGGGCGCCGACCGCACCCAGCAGGATGCCGTCACCGGTGGCGAGCTGGTCGAGGCCGTCCACCGGCATCATCCGGCCGTTGGCACGGTAGTGGTCGGAGCCCCACTGCCGGTCGCGCCAGGTGACCGTGAAGCCCAGGGCGGGAGCGATCGCGTCGATGCAGGTGATCGCCGCGGGCATGACCTCCTGGCCGATCCCGTCGCCGGCGATCACGTCGACGGTGTACGCGCGCGGGCCGCTCATGGCCGCACCGGGATCGAGATGTACTTGGTCTCGAGGAACTCGTCGATCCCGATCCGACCGCCCTCACGCCCGAGACCGGACTGCTTCACGCCGCCGAACGGCGCCGACGGCGTCGAGACGACGCCGGAGTTGATGCCTACCATGCCGACCTCCAGGCGTTCAGCCACGTTGAGTGCGTTGTCGAGGTCCTGGGTGGCGACGTACCCGACCAGGCCCCATTCGGTGTCGTTCGCCCGGCGGATCGCGTCGTCAAGGCTCGTGAAGGTCTGGATCGCGGCGACCGGCCCGAAGATCTCGGTGGAAGTCAGCGCGCTCCGGGGATCAGTACCCGTCAGCACCGTCGGTTCCACGAAGTACCCGGGTCCGTCGGGGCGACCGCCGCCGACGAGAACCGACGCACCACGGTCGACGGCGTCGTCGATCAGCACGCGCACCTTCTCGCGGCTGGGCTCGTCGATCAACGGTCCGACGTCGACGCCGTCGCGCGTGCCGTCACCGACCGTCAGGGCGCCCATGCGTTCGGCCAGCCGTCCCGCAAACTGCTCGGCGACGGTCGCGTGCACGAAGAACCGGTTGGCGGCCGTGCAGGCCTCGCCCATGTTCCGCATCTTCGCCTGGAACGCCGCGTCGACCGCGCGGTCGAGGTCCGCGTCCTCGAGCACCAGGAACGGCGCATTGCCGCCGAGCTCCATCGAGGTGCGCAGGACGTTGCGCGACGCCTGGGCGAGCAGGAGCTTGCCGACCTCGGTGGACCCGGTGAAGGACAGCTTGCGGATGACCCCGCTCTCCAGCATCGGCGTGACGACGTCCGCGGCCCGGCTGGTGGTCACGACGCTGAGCACGCCGTCCGGGAGGCCGGCCTCGGCGAGAATCTCCGCGAGCGCCAGCGAGCAGAGCGGCGTCTGCGGGGCGGGCTTCAGGATGCTGACGCAGCCGGCCGCGATCGCCGGACCAAGCTTTCGGGCACCCATCGCCAGCGGGAAGTTCCACGGGATGATCAGCAGGGATGGACCGACCGGCTGCCTGACCTGCAGGTTCCGCGCGGCCCCGTCGGGGCGGTGCGAGTAGCCCCCGTCGATCCGGACCGCCTCCTCGGCGAACCAGCGGAAGAACTCAGCGGCGTAGGCGACCTCGCCGCGCGCATCGGCCAGCGGCTTGCCCATCTCGAGCGTCATCAGGAGCGCCAGCTGCTCGGTGCGCTCGACGGTCAGCTCGAACGCGCGGTAGAGGATCTCCGATCGCGTCCGGGCGGAGGTACGGGCCCAGGACTCCTGAGCCCGCTCGGCCGCCTCCAGAGCGGCAAGGGCATCCCGTGCGCCGGCGTCGGCGACCTCCGTCAGCACCTCTTCGGTGGCGGGGTTGACCACCGGCATCCGATCCTTGTTCGCGGCGGGCACCCACCTGCCGCCGAGGAAGAGGTCTCGTGGCACGCCCGCCAGCACGTCGGTCACGTCGACGCGTGCTGGGGCGACTTCTGTCCGGGTCATTTCTGTCTCCTTCTCCGCACTCAGCGGAATGCCGCGGCGACGGCGTCGTGGGTGATGGTCCCGGCTCGGGTGTTGAGGCCGCTCCGCAGGCCCGGGTCGCGCTCCAGCGCCTCGTCCACGCCGAGCCCGGCCAGGCGGCGCACGTAGGGCAGCGTCGCGTTCGTGAGCGCCCGGGTCGACGTGCGCGGGACGGCGCCTGGCATGTTGGCCACGCAGTAGTGGGTGATGCCGTCCACCACGTAGGTGGGTGCGTCGTGGGTGGTGGGCCGCGACGTCTCGAAGCAGCCTCCCTGGTCGATGGCTACGTCGATGAGGAGGGCGTCCGGCTTGAGCAGGCCGAGGTCGCTACGTGTGAGGAGCTTCGGCGCTGCGGCTCCGGGTACGAGCACCGCTCCGATCACGACGTCGGCGTCCTGAAGAGCGCTGATCGCCGGTCCGCCTGCCGACTGCAGAACGTGCGCGGACCTCCCGAAGTGCTCCTCGAGCTCGCGCACCCGGCGCGACGAGGTGTCCAGGATCGTGACGTCGGCCCGCATGCCCACGGCGAGCGAGGCCGCCTGGGTGCCGACCACTCCCCCGCCGAGCACGGTGACCTTGGCGGGCGGGACGCCGGGCGAGCCCCCGAGGAGCAGGCCGGGTCCACCGTACGGATGCATGAGGTACTGCCCAGCGGCGTGGGCGGCAAGGCGACCGGCGACCTCGCTCATCGGCTTGAGGAGCGGCAGCTCGCCGCGGTCGTCGACAACGGTCTCGTAGGCGATGGCCGTGACGCGGTTGTCGAGGAGCGCCTGGGTCAGTGGCCGGTCGGCGGCCAGGTGCAGGTAGGTGAAGAGGACGCTCTCCTCGCTCAGCAGGCCGTACTCGGCGGCCACCGGCTCCTTGACCTTGACCACCAGCTCCGCCGCCCACGCGTCGTCGGTGCCGACGATCTTGGCCCCGGCTCGTTCGTAGGCCTCGTCCGGGATGCCCGATCCGACGCCGGCCCCGCTCTCGACGAGCACCTCGTGGCCTTCCGCGACCAGAGCACGTGCCCCGGCGTCGGTCAGCGCCACGCGGCGCTCGGCCGGCTTGATCTCCCTGACCACTGAGATACGCATGGATTCTTCTCCTAGTGCTGGTAGGCGTCGAGCGCCTGAGTGATGGTGTCGGCGATCAGCTCGACCTCGTCCTCGGTGGTGACGAAGGGCGGGCAGATCTGCAGGGTGTTGTCGTGGATGACCCGGACAAGCACTCCGGCATCGGTGCAGGCCTCGGCGATCGCGTCGCCGTTGATGCCCTCGTGCAGGTGGACTCCCGCCATGAAGCCGGCTCCGGAACGCACCTCCTCGACCAGCTCGTGGTCACGCAGGGGCTCGACCGCCTTCGCCAGCACGGTCTCGAGCCTGCCCGCCTGCTCGACCAGGCCCTCCTCGTCGATCACGTCCAGGTTGGCGAGGGCCACCGCGCAGGCCGTGGCGTGACCGGAGTACGTGAGGCCGTGACGGAAGATCGGCGCGTCCGCGCCCTCGAAGAACCGCTCGGAGATGCGTGGCGACACGAGGACCCCGCCCAGGGGGGCATAGCCGGAGGTGATGCCCTTGGCCATCGTCACCATGTCCGGCTGGATGTCCCACCGGTGCGACGCGAACATCTTCCCGGTCCGGCCGAAGCCTGTGATCACCTCGTCGGCGATGAACAGGATGTCGTGGCTCCGGCAGAGCTCCTGCAGCCCCTCGAGGTATCCCTCGGCGGGACCGATGACGCCCCCCGTGCCGATGACCGGCTCGGCGATGATCGCGGCGATGTTCTCCGGGCCGATCTCGGCGACCGAGCGTCGGACCGCCGCGATGTCGTTGGTGGCGACCCGCGCCGTCTCCGGGACCAGCGAGGAGGTGCCGTAGCCGTCCCGGTTGTACTGGAGGCCGGCCACGCTGGTCCCGTAGGCGTGGAGACCGTGGTAGGCACCGACGCGGCTGAGGATCATCGTCTTCTCGGGGCGGCCCTCGAGCTGCCAGTGCCGGCGCGCCAGCTTGCACGCCAGGTCGACCGAGTCGGAGCCGCCACTGGTGAGCATGACCTTGGCGTCCGGCACCGGCCCGATCTCAGCGAGGCGGTCGGCGAGGTGGAGGGCAGGCTCGTTCGCGAAGCGACCGAACGTGTGGTACGTCTCCAGCTTCCGCATCTGGTGATATGCGACATCGGCGAGACGAGCCCGTCCGTGGCCGATGTTCGCGTGCCACAGGCTCGCGGTGGCGTCGAGGAGTCGCCGCCCCGTCGAGCTCGTCAGCCACGCACCCTCACCTCCCGTCAGCACGAGGCGCTTGGCCCGTGCGGTCGGCATCTGTGCCTGCGGGTTCCAGAGCGCGTCGCCCGTTGGTTTCGTCGTTGCCATGTGCGCAACTGTAGGACAGTTGCGCTGTAGTGCACAAGACCCTCGGAGGGACTATTCTTCATGGCATGTCAGCACTCGAAGGTCTGGTGGTACAGCGGTCCACGGCCGCGCAGCAGTTGGCCGCGGGCCTCGCCTCGCGCATCGTCGCCGGCGCATTCGCGCCGGGCGACCGGCTTCGGGAGAGCGCGATAGCGACGGAGCTGGGTGTCGCCCGCAACACGGTGCGGGAGGCGGTCCGGATCCTCGAGCAGAGCGGGCTCGTGCAGTATCAGGTCAACCGCGGCGCCGTCGTCATCTCACCTACGCCGGAGAGGGTCGACGCCCTCTACACCGCCCGCGAGGTGCTGGAGACCGCGGCCGTTTCCGGCCCGGCGGGGAAGCCTGAGCTGGCGGCACTGAGGACGGCGTACGACGAGCTCGTCGAGGCAGCGGCCTCGCACGACCCGCTTCGCATCGTCGACCTGGACCTGGCATTCCACTCCGCGATCGTCGCGATGTTGCGCAGCAGCCGCCTCGACGAGTTCTACGCCGAGCTCATGGTCGAGCTCCGCTTCTACCTGACCGTGCTGTCGTTGGAGGATCGCGAGTTCGAGCACCCCGACGACATCCTCGCGGAGCACCGGGTGATCCTCGAGGCCATCGAGTCCGGCGACACCGCCACCGCAGTCCAGCAGGTTCGCAGCCACGTCGAGGAGAACGCCAGGCGGGTCATCGAGATCCTGAACGGTCGCGACTGAGCTCGAAGCCGCAGCTTCCTCGCCGGCCAGTCTCCCCGGAAGGGGCAGTCACTTCGTTGCGCTGCGCCACCCGGGACGACCGGATCCCGGTCATCTGCTCGTCGATGGCTCCAGCAGATGCCGGCCGGGCGCCAGGAACGACACGTCCCGGCCGGTCGAACCATTCGTGGCGAAGTCGGCGGCGATCTCGCCCATGACCGTGGCGAACTTGAAGCCGGAGCCCGAGAAACCACAGGCCACCACGAGCCGAGCATCGGAGGTGGCGGGACCGAGCAGCGGCATGCTGTCAGGGCTGAACCCCTCGACCCCCGTCTGGAGGCTGACCGGATCCGGGTGCAGGCCTGGGAAGAATTCGCGGACCGCGGCCGCCACCCGGGATGCGAACGCCGGGTCGACGACGCGGTCGACGTTGGCGAGATCGCGGACCTCCGGGTGCGTCTCGAACTTGATGCCGACCTTCACCGTGGCACCGTCGAGCGTGGGGAACCCGTACGCCTGGATGTCGCCTACGCGCTCGAAGACGCCGAACACGTCCGGGTGGTAGTCGCGCGGGCTCCGGGCGAGGTACCAGGCCTGCACGATCCGTCGGGGGACGACGCGCTGACCCGCCCCGGGGACGAGCTCGCCCGCCCACGGACCCGGTGCGAGCACGACGCGGTCGTAGACCTGTTCGCCGCCCCGCGTCACGACCGCGACACCGGTTTCCCGCGGCTCGACCGCGACCACCTCGGTGTACGGGCTCACGGCGGCACCGAGGGCGGACGCGCGTTCCACGGCGGTGGCGACGCTCGCCTCGGGCCGTAGGTATCCCGCCAGGGGGTCGGTCACGCCGACGTCGCCGGCCCGTATCACGTGCTGCGGGAAACGCGGGCCGAGGGCGGCGGCGTCGAGCACCTCGTGAGGAAGCCCGTTGTACCGGGCGGACGCGTTCGCAGCGAGGATCTCCGGAGTGCCCTCCGGCCCGAGTACCACACCGCCGGTCTGCCGGAGCAGCTCGCGCTCGGTGTGCTCCTCCAGCTCGCGCCACAAGCCGAGAGCCTCCACGGCCAGCGGCGTGAGGCGAGGCTCACGCTGGCTCTGTACCGAGAAGCGGCGAGTCTGACCCGCAGAGGCACCCCGGTCGTGCGCAATGCCGAAGCGCTCGTAGCCGTGGACGGTCACGCCCCGTTCCGCCAGGCGCCACAGGGTCATGGACCCGATCGCCCCCAGGCCGATCACGGCCACGTCGGCTCCACTCGTGCTCATCCGCTCGTCCTCTCCCAAGACAGTTGGGCGCTGGCGCCCTGATCACCGTCGGCCTCGTTGCCGGCGCTCGAGCTTCGGGCCGCCGGGTCGCGCCGGGCTCCCAACGCAACCTACGAGCGTCGGTGTCGATTGTCAACAATTTCAGCAGCACGCGCGGTTTGTCGTGGGACGCAGCGGCGCCTGGGTGCGGCAAGCCCAAGGGATCGCGGCCCCGGACCTGCACATCGCCCGCAGACTGTGGACTGTTGACAATCGACGAGATAGGGCCATACGGTCCCTTCGGTAAACCCAGCACCCGAGAGGACCCCCCTGATGAGCCACCCGAACTTCAGGCCGAAGTACGTCTCGTTCGACTGCTACGGCACCTTGATCAGCTGGCCGATGACGCCCATCACCAAGGAGCTGGTCGGTGACCAGATCCCCGCGGAGCACTGGGACCAGTTCGTCGCCGAGTTCCGCGGGTACCGCTACGACCAGGTCAGCGGGGAGTACTACCCCTACGAGCAGGTGCTGCAGGACTCCTTCGAGCGGGTCTGCCGCAAGTGGGGGATCGAGGCCGACCCCAACGCCGGGAAGCGCTTCGCCGACGGCGTCAGGAGCTGGGGCCCGCACCCGGACGTGCCCGCGCCGCTGAAGAAGATGGGCGAGCACTACAAGCTGGTGATCCTCTCCAACGCCGACGACTCCTTCCTCGCCGAGAGCGTGCCCCGGCTCGGAGCCGACTTCCACGCCGTCTACACCGCCGAGCAGGCAGGCTTCTACAAGCCCCGGTACGCCGCGTTCGAGTACATGCTCGACCAGCTCGATGCATCGCCGGAGGACTTCGTGCACGTGTCGTCGCACACCCGCTATGACCCTCTGCCGATGCACGACATGGGTTTCCGCAACCTGGTGGTCCTGGACCGTGGCTGCGACCCGGTGCCGGACGGCTACGGCCTCGTGACGGTCAAGTCCCTGGACGAGCTCAACCTCATGCTCGGCATCTGACCAAGGACACGTCTTCGTAGGCGATCGGCTGCTGTCGGAGTCACCGCTGCGCGGTCATCCCCTGCCACTCTCGAGCCGGGAGCCCTGTCCATCCCGGTGTTTTCGAGCCCCAGCTCTGGAATGGCCCGGCTTGCATCGGTGCTTGCACAGGCTGCCGCCCCGCGGCGAGCTGTCCTTCTCCAGCGCCGAGCCGATCAGGTGGATTCGAGCCCGGCCTGGAAGACGACGAACCGCCGCCGTCATCGTCGTCGGCTGGGTGCAAGGCGCTGCACCGCCTGCCTGAACGCCGACGAACGTGAGGCGACCAACCGGCTTTGATGGTCGGATGGGATCATGGAAGCCACCACTCCTTCGTCCTCCGGGGCGCCGCAGGAGGTAGTCCTGAGCCCGCGTGGCGTGCTGGACACGGCCTTGCCCCCGCAGCTCGAGACGGAGGCCGAGCGTGTCCGCTTCGAGTGAGAACCCCCAGGTTCCGGGGTCGGTCGAGCGCGTACGCCGGGCCGCGCGTCGGGTGACGAACGACTACTCGGTCCTCGCGCGCATCGTCCGCGAGTCCGGCCTGCTGCGACGGCGCCACGGCTACTACTGGACGCGGTTCGGCCTGACGATCGGCGCCCTGGCGGGTGTGTGGGTCTGGATCGTGCTGCTCGGCGAGTCGTGGTGGCAGCTGGCCCTTGCGGCAGCGATGGCGTTCGTCCTGGCGCAGCTCGCGTTCCTCGGGCACGACGCCGCGCACCGGCAGGTCTTCCGCTCACGGGCGTGGAACGACTGGGCCGCGCGCATCCTGGCGAACGCGTTCGTGGGGCTGAGCTACGGATGGTGGACGACCAAGCACAACGCGCACCACGCTGCGCCGAACCAGGAGGGACAGGACCCGGACATCTCACCAGGGGTCATCGCGTTCACTCGCGCGGTCATGGCCGGCCGCCGGGGCTGGCGGGGATGGCTGGCTCGCCGCCAGGGCTGGTTCTTCCTCCCCCTGCTCACGCTGGAGGGCCTCAACCTCCACGTCGCGAGCGTACGCACAGTTCTGGGCCGCGAACCGTTGCCCCATCGCTGGGTCGAGGCACCTGTCCTGCTCACGCGGCTCGCCATGTACGTCGGCGTCCTCTTCCTCCTGCTGCCACCACGGCTCGCGATCGCGTTCCTCGCGGTACAGCTCGCCGTGTTCGGCGTGCTCCTGGGCGGGGCGTTCGCCCCGAACCACAAGGGCATGCCGATCGTCCCGGCGACCGCCGAGATCGACTTCCTCCGCCGGCAGGTGCTCATGTCCCGCAACATCCGGGGCGGCTGGGTGATCGACCTCCTGATGGGCGGGCTGAACCGGCAGATCGAGCACCACCTGTTCCCCAGCATGCCCCGGCCCAACCTCAAGCACGCTCAGTCCCTCGTGCGTGAGTACTGCTCCCAGCTCGGCGTGGCCTACACCGAGGTCGGATTCTTCACGTCCTACCGGATCGTCATCTCCTACCTGAACAACGTGGAGCGACAAGCCCGCGACCCCTTCACCTGCCCCGTCGCGGGTATGTACGGTCGCTGAGGCCCCCACGCCCGGCCGCGCACCGGGCGTAGGATCGGACTATCCGGGCGAACGCGCCCCAGCTGAGGTGCGCGGGCCCGGAACCGCAAGGAGGCCATCTTGGCCACCCACCCCCTCGGCGCCGCCACCAACGGTGATCCCGGCAGAGCAGTCCCCGGTCGAGACGCTGTGCCGCGTGCCGGCCGGAGGGCTCCACGCACTCGTGCGGGCGCGGCCTGGGTAGGGGTCTGCATCGCGGCCCTCGTCCTGGTCGCTCTGATCATCTTCATGCTGCAGAACACCGAGCTGGTGCTGGTGACGTTCCTCGGCATGCAGGGATCGGTGCCCCTTGCGCTCGCCCTTCTCATCGCGGGGATCGGCGTCGGGATCGTCGCCATGGTCATCGGCACCATCCGCATCAGTCAGCTCCGACGACGCATCTCCCACAGCTCCTGACCGGGCACCGCCGGGGAGCTCACGGACCGCGCGAACCCGCGCGTCCTTGACCACCCCCGCACCGTTCGGAGTGTCATCCGGAACAGCCGAGTGTCGCCGCCCACGGCGCTGCGGGGGTGTGCGCCGGCGACGCAGCCTCGAAGCCGACCGCGGGGACGCTCAGCTTCGAGGCCTGCCACAGCGCCATGGTGCCGACACTGCCGACGCCGATGACTGCGAGCGGACCGTCCGACGTCACAGCACTTTTTCCAGGAACTTCTGCGTCCGTGGTTCCTTGGGGTTGCCCAGCACCTCAGTGGGCGGTCCTTGCTCCACGACCACGCCGCCGTCCATGAACATCACGGTGTCGGCCACCTCCTTGGCGAAGCCCATCTCGTGAGTGGCCACGAGCATGGTCATCCCCCGCTCGGCCAGGCCCTTCATGACGGCGAGGACCTCCCCGACCCGCTCCGGGTCCAGGGCACTGGTCGGCTCGTCAAAGAGCATCACGTTCGGATCCATGGCGAGGGCACGGGCGATCGCCACGCGCTGCTTCTGGCCGCCCGAGAGCTGCCACGGATAGTGGTCGCCGTGTCCGGACAGGCCGACGTCTGCCAGCAGCGAGTCCGCTCGCAGGGCTGCCGTCTTCTTGGCGACACCCTTGACCAGCACCGGGCCGGCCATCACGTTCTCCCGCGCGGTCATGTTCGGGAACAGGTTGAACTGCTGGAAGACCATGCCGATCCGGGTGCGCTGCATCGCCACCTCCTTGCGGTTGCGCGCGCGGTAGGCGGTCTCGGTCTCGACGAACCCGAGGTCCTCGCCGTTCACCCTGAGGATCCCCCGGTCGGCCTCCTCGAGCCCGTCGATGCAACGGAGCAGCGTGGATTTGCCCGACCCGCTGGGGCCGATGACGCACACGATCTCGCCACACTTGACGTCCAGGTCGATGCTGCCGAGCACCACCCGGTCGCCGTAGCACTTGCGCAGCCCGCGGGCGTAGACGGTTCCGTCGCCGTTCATCGCGCCTCACCACCCAGCGGCACAGGGTCGACCGCGGCCTCGCTGCTCACCCGGGATTTCACGAGGGAATACCTCTTCTCGATCAAGGACTGGGGGTAGCTGAGGGCCAGCGTCATGATGAGGTACCACAGACAGGCCACGATCAGCAGCGGGATGGTCTGGTAGGTGCGGGCATAGATCAGCTGGGTGCTCTGCAGCAGCTCGGCCACACCCAGCACGCTGACCAACGACGTCTCCTTGAACATCCCGATCATCTGGTTCCCGGTCGCCGGGACGACGGTGGGCATCGCCTGCGGGATGATCACCCGGAACAGCTTCTTCCGGGCGCTCATCCCGAGCGAGTCGGCCGCCTCGATCTGGCCCTTGTCCACCGACGCGAAGCCACCCCGGATGATCTCTGCGAGATAGGCCGCCTCGTTGAGCGACAGGCCGATGATCGCCGCGGTGGTCGCACTCATCAGCGCGTTCACGTCGACCGCTTGCGAGATGCCGGTGAACGGGATCCCGACCGCGATGTTCGGGTACAACGCGGCGATGTTGAACCAGAAGATCAGCTGCACCAGTACCGGGGTTCCCCGGAAGAAGGTGATGTAGCCCGACGCCAGGAGCTGGACCGGGCGCACCGTCGAGGCCCGCATCACTGCGACGACCATGCCCAGGATGCCCCCGAAGAGCATCGCCAGGATCGTCAGAACGATGGTCAGCCGTAGGCCTTCCAAGATGGTCGGAGCCGTGAAGTACTGGCCCACCACGTCCCACTGATAGTTCTCGTTCGTGACCAGGGTATGGGCCAGCCCGCCGGCAACCAGCACGCACACCGCCCAGGCCACGTACTCGAGCGGTCCGCGCCTGTGCAGCCGCGGCTTGTCAGTGGCATCCATAGCCTTCGCCTCCTCAGTTCGGTCGCGTTCGACCAGGCCGGTATCTGGAGCCATCGGTCTAGTTCAGAATGTTCGAGGTGGGAATGGCCCCCGCGCCCAGCCCCCACCGGTCCAGCGCGGCCTGGTACGCCCCGTTGTCGATCAGGTGCTGCATCGCGGCATGCAACGCCGGGGTGAGCGGGGAGTCGTTGGGAAGGCCGAGGGCGACGATGGAGTCGCCCTCCTTCTTCTGGTACTGGGGCGAGAGCAGCTCGAACGCCTGCGGCTGCTGCTGCGCCGCCCAGGCCAGCTGCGAGGTGTCGGAGAAGATGCCGTCAATGCGCTTCGACGCGAGCTGGGTGAGCGCACCCTGGATGTCCGCCAGGACCACGGCGTCGACAGCGTCCTCGCCGTTGGCCTCACACGTCTGGGAGATCTCGGGCAGGAACGTCTCCTGTTGCGTGCTGCCCGACATCACCGAGATCTTCTTGCCACAGATGGACTGGTCGGCCAGACTCAGGCCCTGGGGGTTGCCAGTCGCCACGATGAGGGACGACCCGGCCTCCCAGTAGGTGATCATGTCCAGCACCTCGAGCCTCTCGGGGGTCGGACTCATGTTGGTGGCGGTGAAGTCGTAGCGGTGAGCGGCGATGCCGGGGATCACTCCGTCCCAGGTCACGTTCTTGACCTCGACCTCGAGCCCGAGCGCCTCACCCAACAGGTGGGCGACGTCGACGTTGTAGCCGACGGGCGTCTTGTTGTCCTCGGCGAGGAACGAGGTGGGCGGGTAGTGCAGGTCCGCGGCCATGGTGATCGTGCCGCCCTCCTGCAGGTCTCCCGGCAGCAGCTTGATCGCCTCGGGGTCGGGCTGTACCTGCGGCAGCTCCTCGGCGGAGCCGGCGTCGGCGCCAGGCGCCTCCTGGGTGGCGGCGGGGGCGCTGCACCCGCTGGCCGTCATCAGCAGCGCGGCGCCAAAGACTGACGCGGCGAGCTTGCTTCGTTGCACTCTCATGTCGTTTCCCTTCAGGCGGTGAATGGCTTGCCACATACAACCATGATGATCGCCGATTGTCGACACTCGCCTGTAAACATCTCGTTTCACTGGAGCTTGAGCGCGCCCGGAGTTCGGGAGCAGCCCTACGCCACTCGAACGACGGACGCCCGTCACCGGGAGATCGACAGAAAACTGAGGATCTCCGGGGACGGGCGTCGTGGTAGTGGCTCGCGCACGAGTCGCGCCTACGCGGATCAGTGCCCGGCGAGCGCCGGGGCAGCCAGGTTCGCGCGCGGGGTCAGTTGCTAGAGGGCTGCGACCCGGTGAGATGGCTCGCGGCCAGGGTCAGGTGGTCGTTGATGGCCTTGAGCAACGTCTCTCGCTCACCGGCCGCGAGGGCGTCGATGAGGACGCCGTGCTCGTCGACGAGCTCTTCGCCGGACGGGAGTGCGATCTCGAGCCTGTTGATGCACGCCAGGGTCTGAGCCGAGAGGATCGAGTAGGCGTCGTCGAGGCGCGAGTTGCCCGCAGAGGCAACCAGCGTGGTGTGAAACTCCAGGTCAATGGCCGATATCTTCCGGCGATCGCCCTGCTTCAGAGCGATGCGCAGCCTGTCCAGCACCGCCCGCAAGGCGTCAGTCGCACGGGCCCGAGTGCCCGGCCCGCCGTCGATGATCCTTCCGGCAGCGTGGCTCTCGATCGCGCATCGTGCGTCGTAGATCTCCCAGATGTCCGAAGCCGTGAAAGCCGCCACCGAGACACCCCGGTTGCGCGCAGAGACCAGCAGCTTCTGCTGGACGAGCTGCTGGAGCGCCTCGCGCACCGGGGCACGGGACACGTCGAGCAGCTCGGCGATCCGAGTTTCAGCCAGCGGTTCGCCGGGCCTGAGCCGCCCCTCGATGATCATCTGCCGCAGCTCTTCGCTGATGCGATCAGAGGTCGACTTCCGCTCGAACGTCTTCAGCCCACTTAGACCCGACACAGCCACGATCGACTCCCCTCGGTCACCGCCGGCACCGCTGGTCGGCCGCCGCCACGTTGCCTCCAGCATTCTCTGCCCCCAGCAGGCAACTGTCAACAGCGTTCTGCCGACTGTCGACAATCGTCAGGTCTTGCGCTATGTTCGGTGCACGCCGACGACGGCGCCCGCACGACCGCTCCGCACACCGACTGGAACGAACGATGTCGACCTCAATCCCCCGCCCGCAGTACGTGTCCTTCGACTGCTACGGCACGCTGATCTCCTTCGAGATCGTCAGCACCACCCGTCGCCTGCTCGGCGACCGTCTGACCGAGGACCAGATCGAAATCTTCCTCACTGACTTCCGCAAGTACCGCTACGACCAGGTCTGCGGCGAGTTCTACGCCTACGACCAGGTCCTGCACGACGCCTACGCACGTACCTGCAAGAAGTGGGGGCTCGAGGTCAACGAGGACGCCGGCCAGCAGCTGGCCGCCGCGGTGTACTCCTGGGAGCCGCACGACGACGTTCCCGCGCCGCTGAAGAAGCTCGGCGACAACTTCGCCCTCGTGATCCTGTCGAACGCCGACACCAAGTACCTCGACGTCTCCGTCCCCAAGCTGGGGGCGGACTTCCACGCGGTCTACACCGCGGAGCAGGCCGGCTTCTACAAGCCGCGCTACCAGGCGTTCGAGTACATGCTCGACCAGCTCGGGGCCAAGCCGGAGGACTTCCTCCACGTCTCCTCGCACGTGCGCTACGACCTGATGCCCGCCGACGACCTCGGGTTCACGAACAAGGTCTACCTCGACCGCGGCTACGACGTTCAGAGCCCGGCCTACAACTACACCACCGTAAAGTCCCTGGACGAGCTCAACTCGCTCCTCGGCATCTGACCCGGCGCACCTCAGGAGGAAATGTGAAGCTCACGCCCTACTGGCTCGACACCGCGACGCCGTCCGGTGACTACCGCCGGACCCCCGTGCCCGAGCGCGCGGACATCGCCATCGTCGGCGCCGGCTTCACCGGCCTGTCCGCTGCCCTCGAGGCCGCGCAGCACGGCGCATCCGTGGTCGTGCTCGACTCGCACACGGTCGGCTGGGGCGCATCCGGTCGCAACGGCGGTATGGCCACGACCGGTCTCGCGATCGGGCTCGGCAAGGCCATCAAGCGATACGGCCAGGCCCGTGGCCTCGAGATGTTCTCGGAGTACAACCAGGCCATCGACACGATCGAGGAGCTGGTGAAGGAGCACTCGATCGACTGCGACTTCCAGCGCTCCGGCAAGCTGACGCTGGCCATGAACGCCAAGCAGGTCGGCCAGATGCGTCAGACGCAGGAGACGCTGGCGAAGCTCGCGGACTACTCCGTGACCGTCGTCGACAAGCCGGACCTCCACAGCGAGATCGGCACCGACTTCTACGCCGGCGGCATGGTGGACCCGTTGGGGGCTGGGGTCCATGTCGGCAAGTTCGTGCACGGGCTCGCCGAGGCCGGCACCCGGGCAGGGGTCACGATCTGCGAGGACGCCCAGGTCACCGAGCTGGCCGCCCGTCCCGGAGGCGGTCACGCGGTCCGCACGACGCGCGGCGTGATCGACGTCGACCGGGTCCTGGTCGCGACCAGCGGCTACACCGGATCGCTGACGCCGTGGCTGCAGCGGCGGACCATCCCGGTCGGCAGCTTCATCATCGTGACGGAGCCTCTGCCGCTCGAGACGGCCCAGCGGATCCTGCCTCGCAACCGGCAGGCCGCCGACAACAAGATGCTCACGTACTACTTCCGCCTGACGCCGGACAACCGCCTGCTCTTCGGAGGCCGGGCCAGGTTCGCGCTGTCCAGCCCGGACTCCGACCTCAAGAGTGCCGAGATCCTCAAGCGCGCAATGAGCACGTTGTTCCCCTATCTCTCCTCGGCGCGCGTCGACTACACCTGGGGCGGGCTCGTCGACCTCACCATGGACCAGATGGTGCATGCCGGGGAGCGCAACGGGGTGCACTACTCGCTCGGCTACAGCGGCCACGGGGTCCAGATGGCGACCTACATGGGCAAGCAGATGGCGCTGTCGATGCTCGGGAAGCCGTCGCGGAACCTGTGGGAGCACCTGCCGTACCCCGCCGTCCCCGGCCACTTCGGACCGCCTTGGTTCCTTCCGATCATCGGCGGGTACGCCAAGGTCGTCGACCGGTTCAGCTGACGAGGAGTCCAGACATGAGCGCATCAAACCAGTGGGTGGTGACCGAGGACGTCGCCGCCGAGCCTCGGCTCGTCAGCGATCCTGCCCCCGACCTGTCCGTGCCCGGCGGGGCTTTCATCGACGGCTCCTGGCAGCGCGACGACCTCAGGCTTCCGGTTACCGATCCGGAGGACGGTCGGCTGCTGGGGTACGTCGCTGACTCGACCCCGGCGGACGTCGCGGCTGCGGTGTCCGGCGTCCAGGAGTCGCTCGGAGGAGAGGACTGGCCGCTGTGGGCCCGCAGCGAGGCACTCCACCAGGCGTCACGGCTGCTGGCGCAGGACTCGGCCCGGTTCGCCCACCTCATCGCCTCCGAAGGTGTCAAGACGCTCGCGGAAGCGCGGCGCGAGGTGGTCCGCTGTGTGGAGACCCTGCGGCTCTCCGCCGAAGCCGGGCCGGTCCTCACCGGTGAGACGATCCCGTTCTCGGCGAGCCGGAGCGGTCGCGGCAGGGTCGGCTGGTTCACCCGCGAGCCCGTCGGCGTGGTCGCCGCGCTCACCTCGTTCAACGACCCTCTCAACCTGGTGGCGCACAAGCTCGGGCCGGCGCTGATCGGCGGCAACGGCGTCGTCCTCAAGCCCTCGGACCACACGCCGCTCACTTCGTTGGCGTTCGTCGATCTCCTGCTCTCGGCCGGCGTGCCGGCGGGACGAGTCGCCGTGGTCTGCGGGAGCGCCCGGGCCGGGCAGGCACTGGTTACCGACGAGCGGGTCGCGCTCGTGTCCTTCACCGGTGGGCCGAGGACCGCGGCGAAGATCACCGCGGCCGCGGGACCGCGGAAGATGCTGATGGAGCTCGGCGGGAACAACCCGACGATCGTGTGCGCGGACGCGGTCCTCTCCGACGCCGTCGAGGCTGTGGTCGACGGCGCGTTCGGCGTCGCCGGGCAGAACTGTCTGTCGGTCCAGCGTGTCTACGTCCATGCCTCGGTCTACGAGGA
The DNA here is from genome assembly GCF_014653785.1 of Promicromonospora soli. Lineage (GTDB taxonomy): Bacteria > Actinomycetota > Actinomycetes > Actinomycetales > Cellulomonadaceae > Promicromonospora > Promicromonospora soli. The sequence goes on from NZ_BNAS01000001.1 coordinate 466,937, forward strand.
GTTCCTCCAGGACACCGTCGCCCGAACCAGGCGGCTCAGGGTCGGCAGCAAGCATGACCCGGGGACGGACGTCGGTCCGCTCGTCAGCGAGGCGGAGGCACAACGCGTCGAGCTGTGGGTCGGCGGGGCGGTCGCAGACGGAGCGACGGTCCACGCGGGCGGGATCCGACGCGGCGCCTTCTACGAGCCGACGGTCCTCACCGGCGTCGCCGACGGCTCGCAGGTGCTCACCGACGAGGTCTTCGGCCCGGTCGTGACGATCATCCCCTTCGAGGACCTCGACATCGCGATCTCGGCATCCAACAACACTGAGTACGCGCTCCAGGCGGGGGTCTTCACCCAGTCCGTCGAGACGGCGTTCGCTGTGTCCGCTCGGCTGGTCGTGGGGGCCGTCGTCGTCAACGGCACGAGCGACCTGCGCGTGGACTCCATGCCGTTCGGCGGCTTCAAGAACTCGGGCATCGGACGAGAAGGGGTGCAGTTCGCCGTCGAGGCCATGACGGAACCGAAGGCCACGATCGTGAACCTGGTCTCATGACGTGCGGCCGCCGTCCGGCGGGCGGCGGTCTACCGTGGACGTGTGGGGTCGAAAGGTCCTGACCAGCGAGCTCTGATCGAGCAGGCACGCGCCGCGCACCGGGAGCACCGGTATGACGTGGCCTACGACGCGTTGCGCGCCGCCCGCGAGCTCGGCGCCCTGGGCCCCGAAGACGTGCACCGGCTCGCCGACGCCGCGTGGTGGCTGGGCCTTCTGCCCGAGTGCCTGCGCCTCACGGAGCTGGCGCACCGGGACTTCCTCGCTACCGGGCACCTCGACCGGGCCGCCACCCAGGCGCTCGACATCGGCGGCATGCTCGCGATGCGCGGCGAGCCGGCCCTCGCGTCCGCCTGGCTCAGCCGGGCGCGCCGCCTGCTCGAAGGGCTCCCGGTCGGGCCTGCGCACGGCACCCTCTGGTACGTCGACCTGTCGTTCGCGCTCGAGGAGGGCCGGCTCGACGAAGCCGCGCGGACGGCGGAGGAGCTGCGTCGGCTGGGTCAGGCGCACGGCCATGACGAGTACGTCGCGCTCGGCCACCTCGGCCAAGGACTCGTCCTGCTCCGCCGCGGCCGAGTGACAGAGGCGTTCGGGCAGATGGACGAGGCGATGCTGCTCGTCGTCGGCGGCCAGGTCGACCCCGAATGGGCCGGTCACATCTGCTGCATGATCGTGTCCGCGTGCCTGGACGTCGCGGACCTGAACCGTGCGCGGCTCTGCTCCGAGGCCGCGTACAGGTGGCTCGAGGACTTCGAGCACGCTGTCATGTTCACCGGCGTATGCCGCGCGCACGACGTCGACCTGCTGGTCATCGAGGGCGACTGGGCTGCGGCCGAGCGCAAGGCGGAGCTGGTCGTGCGAGACCTGGCGGACCTGAATGTCGAGGCGGTCGCCGAGGTCGAGTACCAGCGGGGCGAGTGTCATCGCCTGCGCGGTGAGTACAACGAGGCGGAGGTCTCGTACGGGCGCGCGGCGGCGCTCGGCTGCGAACCCCAGCCGGGCACTGCTCTCCTCGCGCTGGCGCGCGGTGACGTGGCGACTGCCTGGGAGACGGTCTGCGACGCGGCTGCCCGCGCGGCCACGGACCCGTTCCGGAGCGCCAGGCTGCTACGTGCACTGGTGGAGATCGGCGTGGCGGCCGGGCACCCCGACGCAGCAGCGAATGCCGCGGTGCGGCTGCGCGAGCTCGCCGACACCTTCGGAACTCCCGGCTTCCAGGCCTGGGCCGCTCACTGTTACGGCGTCGTCGCCCTTGCGCGCGGCGACGCGGCCGGCGCGCTCGCTCCCCTGGTGCGCGCCTCCTCGGACTTCCGCCGGATGCGCGCATGGTGCGACGCCGCCGCGGCGGACCTGCTCTTGTCCGACGTGCACGCCACCCTCGGCGACGCCGCGAAGGCCGAGCAGTATCGGGACTCTGCCGTGGCCGTGTTCCACCGGCTGGGGATGCCCACGCCCACCGTGATGCCACGACCGCGCAGCGAGCTCGACGGTGTGCTGACCGCCCGTGAGGCGGAGATCCTGGCCCGGGTCGCGACCGGCGCCGCCAACCGCGACGTCGCGGAGTCGCTGTCGATCAGCGAGGCGACCGTCCGACGGCACCTGGCGAACATCTACCTCAAGCTCGAGGTCCGCACCCGCACGGCGGCGTCCGCCTGGGCGTACCGGCACGGGCTGGTCCCCGAGGCGCGCGCCTGACGGCCTGGATCGGTCCCGCGGGGTCCGGCATACATCATCCGGACCATGGGCCCGGACCAGGACTCACCGTATGGTCGATGCGCCCGGGAGACCTGGTGGACGACGCTCGAAGTCGACGGCCCGCAAACGGCGGGCCCCGACCGAGGAGCCGACATGACTGCACTCGAGACCTCTCCCGATCCGACGGCCGTCGAGGCGTTCGGCGACCGCATGGTCCAGATGCTGAACGAGGCCCTCACCGGGCTGCTGGTCAGCCTCGGCCACCAAGCTGGGCTGTTCGACACGCTGGCGGCCATCGGGCCGGCAACCAGTACGCAGCTCGCCGAGGCTGCGGGCTGCGACGAGCGCTACGTCCGCGAGTGGCTGGGCGGCTTGACCGTGTCCGGCATCGTGCGTCACAACCCAGAGGCGGACACCTACCGGCTGCCGCCCGAGCACGCCGCGTGGCTGACCGCCGACGCCGGCCCCAACAACATGGCGCGCACCCTGCAGTTCGTCCCGATGCTGGCCGAGGTCGAGCAGGACATCCTGACCTGCTTCCGCGACGGCGGAGGCCTGTCCTACGACAGGTACCCCCGGTTCCACGCCTGGATGGACTCCGAGAGTCGTGCGACGGTTGACGTGGCTCTGCTCGACGTCGTAGTGCCGCTGGTACCCGGTCTCGACGAGCGGCTTCGGGCCGGGATCGACGTCGCTGACGTCGGGTGCGGCAGCGGACACGCGATCAATGTGCTGGCCCAGGCTTACCCGGCGAGCCGGCTGGTCGGCTACGACTTCTCCGAGGAGGCGATCGCCCGGGCGCGAGCCGAGGCGACCCAGCTCGGACTGACCAACGCACGGTTCGAGGTGCGCGACGTCGCCGAGCTGGACGAGCCGGGGCGCTTCGACCTGGTCACCGCGTTCGATGCGATCCACGACCAGGCATTCCCCGCGCGGGTGCTGGCCGAGGTGTCTCGTGCATTGCGCCCTGGCGGAACGTTCCTGATGGTCGACATCAAGGCGTCGAGCAGCGTCGACGACAACATCGAGAACCCGTTCGCCCCTGGCCTCTACGCGTTCTCGGTCTTCCATTGCCTGAGCGTCTCGCTGGGCCTCGGAGGGGTCGGCCTGGGCACGGTGTGGGGCCGTCAGCTCGCCACGTCGATGCTGCACGACGCCGGGTTCGCATCCGTCGAGATACGGGAGATCGAGGACGATCCGTTCAACGACTTCTACGTCTGCAGCAAAGCGTGAGCGGTGGCCTGCGTCGCCCCGCTCCGATGACGGTCAGCGGCTGAGCTCGATCAGCGCGAGCAGGGCCTGCCCGTAGGCGTCGGCGGGTTCCGGGTCGGCAAAGACCTGACGCCGGCCAAGGGTCTCGACCTCGACCTCGAAGCCGCCGTCGGTGCGGCGCAGGGCGCGGAAGCTCGATCGCAGGAGCGCGCGCAGCTGGTCTTCGCGCGGCAGCCAGAGGGCGTCCTCGATCGCTACCGAGTCGAGCGCCCACTCGGTGGTGCCGTTGAAGCCGAGGATCGTGCCCGTCGGGTACGCGTGCGCCTCGATGGTCATGGTGCTCACGGTGAAGACGTCGCTCGCGAGCTCGGGCGAGGCAATGCGGAACTGATCGCCGTCGACCGGGTTCCAGACCAGGCCGGCGTCGCGCAGCTTCGCGGCGAGCTCGGTAGAGATCACCGACCCATTATGCCCGCGCCCGGCCTCACCGTTTTCGGGTGAGGTACCCCCGCACCACCGCTCCCAGAGTGGAGAGGTCCCATCTGCCCGTCGCGATGGAGCGGAGCCAACCATGCGTCCCGACCCGCACGTCCGCACGATGCTGGCACGGCAGTAGGCGCGCCACCGTGCCGACCGACAGGCAAGATCCACGCCGCATCGACCCGGTCCACACACCGGACGAGTCGTACCAGCACCGCTCGGCCTACCTGTACGGACTGGTGATCACCGGCTCGGTCCTCGCAGCCGCGCCAGAGGACAGCGGACTCGTCCGGATCGTGGCGCTGCTGGGCGGCACCCTGGTCGTCTACTGGTGCGCCGAGACCTACGCCGACCTGATCACCGCGCGAACTCGCGCGCGCCGGCCCCTGCTCGCGACCGAACGCCGGGAGCTGCTCGCCGAAGGGCTGCCGCTCGTCGCCGCCTGCGCCGTGCCCGTTGTGGTGCTGCTGGTCGAGGCACTACTGCGCGTGCGGACCTCGGTCGCGGTCGACGTGGCCCTCATGGTCAACCTCGCACTGCTGCTGGTCGTGGGGTGGCGCATGAGCACCGCCGGCGGGATGACGGGCGTCCGCCGCCTGTGGTCGACGGCCATCGCGGGGCTGCTTGGTGTCGCCATGATCGTGCTGAAGCTGTCGCTGCACCACTAGAGCCTGGTCACGGCAGAGCTCGCTCGCGGTGCCTCCGTACGGCTGCTCGGTTGGCACAGCGCACCGAGCAGTACCGCTGTCGCCCGTTGCGCGTGACGTCGACCACCACCGCGGTGCACGGCTCGGATGCGCAGCGCCCCAGCCGGTGCATCCCACGCGTGACCAGGTGGAGCGAGGTCCCCACGCTGATCACGGCGCGCAGGACCGAGGACAGAACCTGGTTCTCGTCCCGGTAGTGCAGGTGCCACCCCTCGCCGTCGTGATCGGTGAGACGTGGATAGGCCGCGGTGGCGGCCATCTGGGCGTTCAGCAGCGCGGCACGCCGACCGGGATCGGACGCATCTACGATGCGCAGCCAGTCGTCGATGACGAGGCGCGAGCGAGCGTGGTCCTCCGGTTCCGCCTGGAACTCCATGGTCATGCCGAACTCGCGCGTCCGCTCCTCGATCCCCGCACGGTCGTCGGGCCATTCGTTGGCGAGCGATGCGGCAAGCAGGACCGCGTACTCACCGTAAGGGTTGAGATGCACAATGCCATTACATCATCGTGGGGTGCATGACCACGATCGATACCTGCCCGACACGGCTCATCAGCGCCCGCGATGCCCAGCACGAGCACTCGTGGGCGACGGAGTCACGCCACCCGACGTCGGTGGGATACGTGCTGTACGTGAGATGCACGGCGTGCGGCACTCATCGCGTGGATCTCCAGGGTCACCGGGATGCGCCGCCCGCGCCGCTGAGCAGAGTGGTGGGCAGCTGGTCGTAGCTGTCGCACGTGACATTGCGACGGCATCCCACCCGGTCTAGGTTCGAACGGATTCCCTGACATCGAAGTGCCGAACCTGATGACGAGCGAGGCGCACGCAGAGCGCCGGCACGGAGGGCGCCCATAGGCGCGTGGTCGAGATCGCCGAGAAGCTCAAGGCGCCGATCGTGCACGCGCTGCGCGGCAAGGAGTTCCTCGAGTACGACAACCCTACGACGTCGGCATGACGGGGCTGCTCGGCTTCGCCTCGGGCTACCGCGCCATGGAGAGCTGTGATGCGCTGCTGATGCTCGGCACCGACTTTCCCTACCAGCAGTTCTATCCGTCGAAGGCGAAGATCGTGCAGGTCGACATCCGGGGCGAGCAGCTCGGGCGCCGCACGCCGATCGACCTAGGGCTGGTGGGCGGCGTCGGCGACACCATCGACGCCCTGCTGCCCCTGCTCGACGACCGCGCCAACCGCAAGCACCTCGACACGTCGCTCAAGCACTACGCGAAGGCGCGGAAGGACCTCGACGAGCTAGCCGACAACGACCGCAACCGCGAGCCGATCCATCCGCAGTACCTCGCGCGGCTGGTGAGCGAGCTGGCCAGCGACGACGCGGTGTTCATCCCGGACGTCGGCTCCCCCGTCGTCTGGGCGGCCCGCTATCTGGAGATGAACGGCGCGCGCCGGCTGATCGGGTCGTTCTGCGCGCGGCTTTCGACCACGACGGCCCGGCGCTCGTCGACGTCGTCACCGCCCGGCAGGAACTGTCGATCCCGCCGGCGATCTCGGCCCAGCAGGTGAAGGGCTTCACGCTGTACGCGATCCGGACGATCATGTCGGGGTGCGGCGACGAGCTCGTCGACCTCGCCGACACGAACGTGTTCCGGCGCCTGTTCGACTGACCGCGACCAGCCCAGGGCAGCTCACTCCTGGGTGGCCGCGAGACGCACGCTGCTCAGGACCGGGGACTCCTCCCCCACCGTGCCGCGGACCAGGAACCGGATCGACCCGGCATTCCACGCGGCAGGCAGCCACAACCGGCCGGCGTCGCCGCCCGTGAAGCGTGGCCGTGCAGGATCGTCGAGCCAGACCCTGCCCAGGAGCTCCCCGCCGGCGAACGCGCTGACCCGGACCTGGGCACCCTCGAACCTGAGCGAGAGCCCGCCCGGGGGAACCGCCGCGTCGAACCACCGCTCCTCGCCGGTTTCCAGCTCCAGCGGCAGCGGCACGGTCGCACCTGCGGCGTCGGCGCGCGCGAGGTCGAGGATCGCCTCGTCCGGCTGCGGTTCCACGTCCCAGCCGAGAACCGGTTCAAGCCGCAACAGCTCGGCGACCAGCGAGCCCCCCGGCAGGTGCGGCACGGTGATCGCGACGTCGTGGCCCTCGCCGGGTGCCAGGTGAAGCCACGGGTCATCCTCGGTCACGGTGCGCGCCGCGCCGTCCACTGTCATCTGGACCGACCCGGCGACCCCGCCCAGGCGCAACGCATGGTGGTGCATCCCGTCCACGGGAAGGCCGCGCGAGTATGTGGTCGACTCTCCGGCACGGGTGCTGCTCCATCCTGCGAGCGAGCGCAGCGGGGCCGGCTCGCCCGGCCAGCCGCCCGCGGCGCTCACATGCCACAGAGCGGACACGTCGGACCGGCCGACGACCGACCACACTCGGCCGAGCCCGCGCAGCGACCCGAGCTGCAGGGCCGGTAGCCGGACGTCGTCGAAGTTCGCGTGCCCCCAGGTCTCGACGGTCGCGTCCAGGCGTCCCGCCCCGGCCACGGGCAGGAGGAACGTGGCCCCGAAGCGGGCGATCGTGGGCAGCGCCGCGCCGTCGAGCGCGATGTCGACGATGTCGGACGCGCGCTCGACCAGCAGCTCGTCCACTCCGGCGAGGCCGGCCGCGTAGTGCGTGCGCCCGCGGTGGACGCCCAGCTCCTCCGACGACGGCGGCAAGTCGTGCCGGGTGGTGAACCCGCTGCGCGTGGCGAGATCGAGCCTGGTCAGGGCCGTGACCGGCGGGTGCTCGGCCGCCACCGGACCGGCGTCCGCCCCTGCCGGGCCGGAAGCGCCGACCGGATCGGCAGCGCCGCCCGACGGCGCGGCCACGTCCCGGGGGTGGCGGACGACGACGTCCCACGCCACGCCGGGGGCCCCGGCCTCGACCCGGGCCTGGACCGGCGCACCGGGCGCAGGGGCGCCGAGCTCCACCAGCACGGGCTCACCGTCCGGGGCCGCCAGCACGATCGCGCTAGCGCCCGCCGCCGAGAGCTCGAGCCCGTCCGGCCCGGCACCGACGAGGTCGGCGCTCGCCAGTCGCAGGGTCCCCGGCAGCCCGAACCGGTCCAGCGGCAGGTCGCGGAGCACCAGCAGGCACGACGCCGCGGGCAGCGGCACCGCCACCTCGGGGCCGCCGGGCCAGGCCAGGAGCGTCGCCGTCCCGGCGTCGTCGGTCAGGTTCGGGACGCCGATCAGCTCGCCACCGCCGTCGAGCAGGAGCCGCGACGGTGAGGCGCTGGTGGCGACGTCGGCGGTGTACGCGTCGTCGGCGGGGGCGGTGGTCGCCATGGCGAGGGCCGGGCCGAGCGTGCGCAGGACGGCTGACAGGACGCGCGCCTCCGCGTGCTCGGGGCGCGCGCCGCCGACGGGGTCGAGGTATCCGCCGAAGTCGTAGTCGTGCGACATGAAGCCGCCGGGGTCGCCCCAGTTGCCCACCGAGGGCGTGTACCCGAAGTCGAATCCGGACGCCTGCAGGTACGGCGCGACGACCTTGGCCCCGCTGACGACCAGCCGCCGGAGTGTGGCGTGCAGCCGGTTCGTCTCGGTGACGAGGAGCGGCAGACCGCTGTCCGCGACGAGGTCCGCGTAGCGCCGGACCTCGGGCTCGATGAACGCCGAGCGGTCGTCCGGGTAGAAGTTGAAGGCGGGCACGACGTCGTCGACGTCCCCCGTGGCGCCGTTCAGGTCGCCCTGGCCCGCGCACGCGACGAGCGGGACGCTGATCCCGTGCCGCAGGGCGAGGTCACGCAGCCGGCCGACGTACCCGGCGCGGTCCGCGCAGTCGAAGAAGTCGAGCTCGTTCTCGAGCTGGACCGCCACCACCGCGCCGCCGCGCCCGTGCTCGCGCGCGGCGATCAGAGGCAGGACCTGGTCGAACCAGGCTTCCACGTGGGCAAGGTAGCGCGGCTCGGCCTGCCGGAGCCGCAGCCCTTCCTCGAGGGTGAGCCATGCGGGCAGGGCGCCACCGTCCCACTCCGAGCAGATGTACGGGCCCGGACGGGCGATCACCCGCAGGCCCGCGGCGTGCGCGAGGTCGAGGAACGCCGCGACGTCGCGCCGCCCCTCGAAGTCCCACCGCCCGGGGGCGATCTCGTGGAAGTTCCAGGGGACGTAGACGTCGACGAGGTCGTAGCCCGACGCCCGCACGGCCTCGAGGCGTGAGGCCCACGACTCGCGCGGGATGCGGAAGTAGAACAGAGAGGCGCACAGGCGCACCTGCTCGCCGCCGTCGAGCACGAGCCCCGACGGGCCGAGGGTGACGGCGGTCGCGGTGATCTCGGTCAATTCACTCCTGCGCTTTCCACGGAGACGGTCGCCTCGGGTTCGATGTACTTGCCGAAGATGCTCGTGAACACGGACCCGTTCACGAAGGCCGTTCCCGCGAAGCCGATCAGGAACCAGAGCAGGCCGTAGACCGTGGCCGCCGGATAGAAGACCGTGATGACGACGGGCAGCGCGGTGACGACGAGGACGGTCAGCGACGCGAACAGATGCCGGAGCGACATCAGGCGCGAGTTGTTCAGCACGTCCCGCACGCTGTTGTCGAACTTCGCCAGGTAGGGAAACGCATACAGGGCGACCAGCACGACCCTGAAAGCCACCAGGTAACAGATCGCCTGCAGGAGGAACCGAGCGACGGCGGAGAGGTCAAGAATCTCCACGGCCACGTACCAGGCTGCGAGGACCAGCGCGAGGAACGCCACGGCCAGCCCCAGGAGGGTCGCCTGCCTGAAGTTCGCCCGGAACGACCTGAAGTAGTCGCCCGTCACGGACTCGCACTCGTTCGAGCCGATCTTCATGGCGGTGTAGTTGAGGGCGGTCAGCGATGCCCCCAGCGTGACGACCGGGACGGACGTGGCGACAAACACCACGTTGAGGATCATCAGGTCCGCGACCCTGGTCAGGAACCGCAGGAGCGGTGAGTTCGCGTCGAAGATGCTGCGCACGATCGCCCTGTCTGTCGGAACGGCTGTAGGTACGGGCTGTGCGGGCCCGCGCGCGGTCTGCGCACGCGGGCCCGCACAGCGTCATGGAATCGGCAGCGGCTTAGCCCTGCGACTCCGCCCAGGCGTCCAGGTCGGTCTGGATGGAGTCCCGCGCGTCCTCGTAGCCCGCGTCGATCAGCTTCTGCCGCATCTCGTCGATGGCGGCGGCCGGGTCGTCGAACTTCCCGTACTGGAGCTGCGGGATGTACTCGGAGAGCACCCCGCCCATGGCCGCCAGCGTGGGATCGATCAGATCCTTGTTCACGATGAGGGTCGAGTACGGGTAGTCCTTCGCCGAGGCGTCGAGCTGGTCGTAGATCTCCTGCTTGTTCGGCGCGTCCGTGACCCGGTCCGGCTCGAACTCGTCCATGCGGCCGGCCCAGAAGTTAGACCCCAGGGCGTCGGTGGAAGAGTCGTAGCCCTCCGGGTAGCCGAGCTTGCCGTCGTCGGTCATGACGTAGTCAGTGCCCTCGATGCCGAAGTTCAGCAGCTTGTAGGCCTCCTCGTCGTTCCGCAGGACGTCGTAGACCTCGAGCGCCTTCTCGGGGTTCTGCGAGGTGGCGTTCACGGCCATGGCGCCGTGCGTGAGGATGTCCCTGAAGTAGTTCCCGTTCTCCTGACCCCAGTAGAAGAACTTCGGGTCCGACCCGGGCTGCTTCTTGGTCATGTTGTCGACGATCGAGCCGACGAAGGTCTGCGTGTGGTGCTGGTCCGTTCCGGAGAGGCCCGCGTAGAACTCCTCGCGCGTGTCGCCGTCATAGTTCAGCGCGTCCTCGCGCCAGACGCCGAGCTCGTTCCACTCCTTCGCCAGCTCGGCAGCCTCCAGCAGCTCGTCACCCTCCATGTACCAGGACCCCACGGTGTTGGGGTCGGACTCAGTGGTCTGGAACGGGAAGTAGTTGCCGGCGCTGACCTGCTGGATCGTCTGGCCGTCGGTGTGCCCCTGGAGGTACCCGGTCAGCGCGACGTCGCTGGCTCCCGCGGCGGCGTCCCAGGGGTAGGCCTCCTTCTGGTTCTCCTTGACCCACTCGAAGTAGGTGGTGAAGTCCTCGAACTTCGTGATCGTGCCGTCCTCGAAGCCGGCCTCGGTGGCCCAGTCGCCGCGGTAGAAGAACCCATGGTTGGTCCACTGGGTGAAGTTGTCCTCGGGGATGAACTGGATCTCCCCGTCGAGCTTGGTCAGCTCCCAGTGCCCCTCCGCGTCGACCTGCTCCCAGGTCCTCGGCGCGTGCTCCTGCAGCATCTCCTCGGACAGCGGGAGGAAGGCGCCCTTCTCGGCGTTCTCCCAGGCGAAGAGCCAGTCCGTCGCGGTGGTGATCAGGTCGATGCTGTCGTCGCCGGAGAGGAGCTGGGTGTTGTACTGGGTCTGCCAGTCGGCCCACTCCACGTAGAACAGGTCGAGGTTGGCGTTCGCCTCCTCCTCGAGGCGCACGTTGAGCTTCTCCAGCATCGCCTCCAGGCGACCGTTGGTGGGCTTGTCGCCCAGCACGAGCATCGTGATCGTTGTCGGTTCCCCGGACTCCTCGGCTTCGCCCGGGCTACAGGCAGCGAGGGCCGTCACGCTCATGGCCAGGGTGAGGGCGGCGGCGCCGGCCCTGGCGAGAGACTTCCTCATCGTTGAGACTCCCTTGATCTGATTCGTTCGGTGATTCGTTCGGTGATTAGTTCGGTGCTGCAGTCCTTGCCGTCGCGGGCGGTCAGCCCTTGACCGCGCCGACGGTGATACCGCTGACGAAGTACTTCTGGACGAACGGGTAGAGCAGGACGATCGGCCCTGTCGCCACCACGGCGCTCGCCATCTTCAGGGTGTTGCTCGGAAGATCCGTGATGCTGACGTTCGAGCCGGCAACGGAATTCCTCAGCGCATTGGCCGTGTTGATGATGTTGTACAGGTGGTATTGGAGTGGTTTGAACTCCACGGTGCTGCCGAGGTAGAGCGAGGACAGATACCACTCGTTCCAGTACCCCAAGGCCAGGAAAAGGCCGCAGGTGGCCAGCGCGGGCTTCATCATGGGCAGCACCAGCTGGAGAAAGATCCGGAAGTCGCCGGCCCCGTCCACCTTTCCCGACTCGACGACCTCGTAGGGGACGGACCGCACGAAGTTCTTCATGAGGATGATGAGCCACGGGGTCATCAACAGCTGGAGGAACACCGCCAGGTAGCTACCCTTCAGCTCGAGGTAGCGCGCGACCCAGATGTAGGTGGGCGCGAGCCCCGCCGAGAAGAGGGTCGTGAAGTAGATGAAGAACGAGATGCTGTTCCTGAACGGGAAGTCCTTCCGCTGCAGGGCGTAACCCGTCATGGCGATGACGAACAGCCCGATCGCCGTACCCGAGACCGTCATCACGATCGTGACGACGTACGAGCCGATGATCTGCCTGGGTGCCTGGAAGATGTACTCGTACGCAGCGAACGTGAACTCCTTGGGCAGCAGCCCGAAGCCGTCCTTCATGATCGCGGCCTCGCTGGAGAAGGACGCCGAGACGATCAGGATGAAGGGCAGCGCGCAGAAGGCGGCGAACACTGCGACCGAGGCGTACGAGATGCCCCGTAGCGCATAGTCGCTCCTGTCGAGCCTGACCTTCCGCGGCTTCGTTGCCACAGCGGCGCTCATCACGCCCCCTCTCTGTTAGAACAACGCATAGTCCTCGTTGATCCTTCGGACGATCCAGTTGGCCAGCATGACGATCGCAAACCCGAACAGGGATTGGTACAGGCCGACCGCTGCGGATGACGTGAAATTGTTCTGAGAAATGATCATGCGGTACACGGAGGTCTCGATGATGTCGGTGGTCTGATAGAGCGCCGCATTGTTTCCGACCAGGTTCCAGAAGAGCCCGAAGTTCCCCTTCATGATCCCGCCGAGCGAGAACAGGAGAAGGATGATGAACGTGGGCTTCAGGCTCGGGAGGATGATGTACCGGATGCGCTGCCAGGCCGAGGCCCCGTCGATCGCGGCCGCCTCGAACAGGGAGTTGTCGATGCCCATGATCGCGGCGAAGTAGACGATGGATCCGTACCCGGTGCTCTGCCAGAGGTGGAAGGCAATGATGATGATCGGCCAGGCCCCGGCGATGCTGTAGATCTTGATCGGGTCCCCGCCGGTCTGCTCGATGAGCGCGTTGAGGGCACCCGTGTCGAAGTTGAGCAGGTTGAAGGCGATGACGCCGACGAGGACGACCGAGATGAAGTACGGCAAGAACATGACAGCCTGGCTGATCTTCTTGAAGTACTTCGACCTGATCTCGTTCAGCATGATGGCGAGCGCGACCTGAAGGATGTTTCCCAGGACGATGAACGCCAGGTTGTAGAGCAGCGTGTTCTTCGTCAGCAGCCACAGCTGCCCTGACTGGATGAGGAATTCGAAGTTCCGCATGCCCACGAAGGGGCTCCCGAAGATCCCGTCCCGATAGTTGAAGTTCGTGAATGCGATCCACGCCCCCGGGAGCGGGATGTAGTTGAAGACGATGAAGAACACGATGGCCGGCAGGCACATCAGGAGCAGCGTCTTGTTACGGCTGATCCTGCTGAGCAGCGACCTCGGCTTGTCTGTCGTCGGTGCCTCGCGCAGCTGGACGCGCGCCGGCGTCAGCGCGGCAACCATGGCGATCGCTGTTCAGCCGGCTCGCTGACCGGGTTGTCTTTCATGTGCCACTCTCCGTTGAAGGCCCTACCGAGCGTCGTCGCTCGCCGATGTTAACGATAACAGTTAACGTGAACATCAGGGTAGGCCGTGGCATTCGTCCGGTCAAGCACGCCCAATCACGGTTCTGTAACTTTGGTAGTGGTATGCCCGAACCGTCTACTCCGCGACAGATGCGAGTGGCCGGCACGTCGTCGACGCACCGGCCACTCGAACTAGGTCAGTGCCCCGCCGGCCACACCACGCGGGCGGATCCGCCGCCGAGCCGCGTCGGCTCCGCCACGGCGGTGAGCAGGCCGCCGGGGCCGATCTCGATGGCGGTCGCCGCGCCGATCGCGTTCGCGGTCGGTCGGAGTGTGTGCCCGTACCCGGTCAGCGCCGTGCCGTAGCTGTCGACGAACGCCTGCTCCGCCGTCGTGCGCACCGAGTTCTGCGGCGCCGCCCGCGGGGCGGCGATCGCCTCCTCGATCGTCATGCCGAGGTCGATCCGGTTGATCAGCATCTGCGTGACCGTGTTGATGATCTGCGACCCGCCCGGCGAACCGAGTGCGAGCACCGGACGCCCGTCGGCCAGGACGATCGTCGGCGACATGGACGAACGCGGGCGCTTGCCCGCCTCGATCCGGTTCGGGTCTTCAGCGTCGTACTCGATGCTGAAGTCCGTGAGCTCGTTGTTCAGCAGGAACCCGCGTCCGGGCACCACGATCCCCGACCCGCCGATCTGCTCGATCGTCAGCGTGTACTCGACCACGTTGCCCCACCGGTCGACGGCCGTCAGGTTCGTGGTCGACGTGCTCTCGGTGTCCTCGGGGTTGATGCCCTCCGCGGCGGGCTCCGCGCACACTCCGTCGTACGACCTGGCGTCGCCGGCCGCCACCGGCTTGGCAGCCGCAACCTCCGGGTTCAGCAGGCAGGCCCGCTCCTTTGCGAACGTGTCGTCGAGCAGCCCGGCCACCGGAACGTCCACGAAGTCGCCGTCGCCCAGGTAGGCAGCGCGGTCCGCGTATGCCAGAGCGCTCGCCTCGATGTAGTGGTGCATCGCGGCCGGGTCCTCCAGGGACCCCAGGTCGAACTGCTCCAGGATATTGAGCGCCTCACCCACGGTGGTCCCGCCCGACGCCGGCGGCGCCATCCCGAAGATGTCGTACCCGCGGTACGAGACGGCGGTCGGGTCCCGGTCCACGACCTCGTACGACGCGAGGTCCTCGGCGGTCATCGATCCGACCGGCACCGGGAGCTCGGTGTCGTCCGTGACAGGCGGCGCCTGCACCGCGTCCACGACATCCTGCGCGAGCTCCCCCTCGTAGAACGCCTCCACACCTCCGCGGGCGAGCGTCCGGTACGTCGCCGCGAGGTCCGGGTTGCGGAAGACCGACCCGACCTCGGGCGCCTCGCCGCCCGGCAGGAACAGCTCGCTCGTCGAGGTCAGTGCCTCGAACCGCCCCTGGTTGACCACGGTCTGGTCGTGAAAGAGCTGGTCGACGACGAAGCCCTCCTCCGCAACGGTCGTCGCAGGCCGGAGTGCCTGGCTCAGCGATGTCGTACCCCACCGCTCCAGCGCGCGCTCCCACGTGGCAGGCGTGCCCGGGACGCCGACGCTGACGCCGCCGGTGACGAGGTCCGGGTAGAAGGGGTACGGCTCTCCGGTCGCCGGGTCGACGAACGCGTCGTGCTCCATCGCCGCCGGCGCGGTCTCGCGCCCGTCGATCGTCTCGACCTGGCCGGTCGCGGCGTCGTAGTGCACGAAGAACCCGCCGCCGCCGATTCCGGCGCTGTACGGATCGGTCACCCCGATCGCCGCGGCCATAGCGACCGCGGCGTCGGTGGCGTTGCCGCCCTGACGCAGCACTTTCAGGCCCACGTCGGACACGACCGGGTCGAGGGAGCTGACTGCGCCGCCATAGCCGATCGAGGTCGGCACCCGCGGCGAATCCTGCTCCGAGCCGGCGGTCGCGGCGTCGGCAGGGCTCGCCGAGACGGCGCCGGCCAGCACCATGGCCAGCGCGCTCGTGAACGCTGACGAACGAGTAAATCTCCTGCTCATAGGGGCAGGTCCTCCTCAGGGTGTGTGGCTCAACCCGTTGTGGGCCGGCACGGAGTATGACGTCGCGAACCTACCCAAAGGTTGCATATCCGGCCCAACTGCCCTCGCCGAGAGCGCGGCAGCACGGCGGTCGTCGCGTTCGTGGAGAGTGGAATCCGCCGCCCGGATGCGTTCTCCGTGCGGAAGGATGCACCGTGGAGAAGCCGGCCCCTGTGCGGCCGGCGCGAGGGGAGACGGCGTGACGAACGAGCTGACGACCGAACCAGGCGGCCTCGCCGGCCGCGGCCACCTGCTGCGCCTCGGTGCGCCGCGTGACACGGCGGCCGTGCGGCACCTGGTCACCTTCCTCGTGGCGAGTGTCGTGACCGTTCTGGTGACGCGTGCCTACCTGGCCGCGATGGACTACCCGCAGATCGGCGGAGGCGGGCTGCACCTCGCCCACGTCCTGTGGGGCGGGCTCCTCATGGCTCTGGCGATGATGCTGCTGCTGTCGTACGTGGGGCCGGCGCCGCGGTCGCTCGGGGCGGTGCTCGGCGGGATCGGCTTCGGACTGTTCATCGACGAGGTCGGCAAGTTCGTCACGTCCGACAACGACTACTTCTATGCGCCCACCGCCGCGATCATCTACTTCGTCACCGTGCTGCTCGTCCTGGTCGTCGAGGGGATGCACGGCCGCCGGGCACACCACCCGGCCGAGTACCTCGCCGTGGCGGCCGACCGGCTCACCGCTGGTCTGGCCGGCGGGTTCACACCGGCCGCACGCCACGAGGCGCGGGCCCTCGCCGCCAGGGGCGCCGGCGAGCCCGGCGCCGACCTGGTCGCCGGGTTGATCGACGCCGTGCCCGACGACGACACCGACGTGCCCGACCCGGTCCGCGGCGGCGTCGACCGCGTCGTGCGGTGGCTGGACGCGCTCGTGGACCGGGCGTGGGCGGCGTGGCTGGTGATCTCTGTGCTCCTGCTGGTTGGCGCGATCGAGGCGAGAGTGGGCGTTCGCGTCGTGCGCGGGCTGGTGCCCGGACTGCCGGAGTGGACCGGCATCGCGATCCTCGCGGCCGTCGGGACGTCCGTCGTGCTGCTGGCCGTCGGCGTCGTCGTCGGCCGTCGGGACCACCTCGGTGGTGCGGTCTGGGTGCGCCGTGCGGTGCTCATCAGCCTGCTGTTCACCCAGCTGCTGGTGTTCCGCGCGGTGCAGTGGACGGCGGCGTTCGGGCTCCTCCTGGACGTGCTGGCCTTCATGGTGCTGGAGGTGGCGCTCCGCGAGGAACGGATGCTGAAGGTCCGAGCCACCTGAGCGGGAGCCGGGGCAGATGAGTTTGCCGGTGCCCACAGGTCTTCCCTCTTGACCGATTGACCAAGCACACACACTCATCGGGAGTGAACGAACCATGGGCATCATCCAGATCGAGCTGTTCGCAACCCTCGACCTCGTCGGGCAAGCGCCCGGCAGCCCCGAGGAGGACCCGGTCGAGTTCCCGTTCGGCGGCTGGCAGGCACCCCTGCTCGACGACGTCGTCGGGGCGCAGGTCGGCGCCGCGTACGAGGGCACGGACGCCCTCCTGCTCGGCCGGCGGACGTACGACATCTTCGCCGCCTACTGGCCGCACCAGGAGGGTGGCGAGGACAACGAGATCGCCACCCTCTTCAACCGTGTCCCGAAGTACGTCGCCTCCCGCGGCACGCCCAGCCTGCCGTGGGCCGGGTCCACGCAGCTCGGCCCCGACCTGGCGAGCGCGGTGCGCGAGATCCGCGACCGGCACGAGCACGTGAAGGTCGTCGGGAGCCTGAACCTGGTCCAGACCCTCCTGCGCGAAAAGCTCTTCGACCGCCTCGACCTCTGGGTGCACCCGATCATGCTCGGCGTCGGCAAGAAGGTGTTCGACGGCGGCGAGGTTCCCACCAACGTCACCCTCCTCGAACCACCTGTGGCCAGCCCCAAGGGCACCGTGTACCTGCGCTACGAGCTCGCCGGCGGCACGCCGGCGACGGGAGACATGGCCGCGCCCGACCGCGGCGTCGGACGCGGCGACTGAAACCGCCCCCGCCTGGACGTGCATTCTCGCCGCCTGACGCGCCATCATGTCGGGTAGCACCCAATGGCGGGAGGCCTCATGGAGCCGGTATCGACAACCACCCACCGGACCGTCGCCCTCGTCGGCGCGTCGGGCGCGGGCAAGACGACGCTCACCGAGGCGCTTCTGCACCGCGCCGGCGCGATCCCCCGCGCCGGCCGCGTGGAGGACGGCACCACGGTGACCGACCACGAGCCCGAGGAGGTCGCGCGCGGGATCTCGCTCGGCCTCGCGCTCGGGACGCTGACCTGGACGTGTCCCGACGGCACCGTGCGCACGCTGACACTGGCCGACGCGCCGGGGCACCCGGACTTCGCGGGCGCCTTCGACACTGCCCTGTCCGTCGCGGACCTCGCGCTCGTCGTCGTCAGCGCGGTCGACGGCGTGCAGCCGGGCACCCGGGCCGCGTGGGCGACCGCCGAGGCGCTCGGCGTGCCGCGCCTCGTCGTCGTGACGCAGGAGGACCGGGCCCGCGCAGACTTCCGGCAAGTGCTCGCCGAGCTGCGCGAGGCCTTCGGCGGGCACCTGTGGCCCATCGAGCTACCGCTCGGCGAGGAGCAAGCGTTCCGCTCCATCGCCGACGTGCTCGGCGAGCACGCCCTCGTCTACGACGACGCAGGCCGCCACCACGACGAGGACCTGCCGGCCGAGGTCGTCGACGAGGAGCACCGGATGCACGTCGACGTGACCGAGGAGCTCGTGTCGCACGACGACGAGCAGCTCGACGCGTACCTGTCGGGACATGAGCCGGCCGCTGCCGACCTCGAGCGGACGCTCGCGCACGAGGTCGCCACGGGCGAGGCGGTGCCCGTCGTCGTCGCGTCCGGCGTCACCGCCACCGGCGTCGACCGCCTCATCGACCTGCTGTGCGAGCTGGCGCCGGCGCCGACCGACCGCGACAGCCGGATCGTCGTCGGCTCGGGCTCCGACAACGGCAACGGCAACGGCGGCGCCGGTGACGCGGGGCGCACCGTCGCGGTGGCCGCCGACCCGTCCGGCGAGCCGCTCGTGCACATCTTCCGCACCGTGGTCGACCCCTTCGTGGGCCAGGTCTCGATGCTCAAGGTGCTCTCCGGGGTCGTACGGACCTCCGACCGGTTGCGCAACGCGACCACCGGCGCCGACGAGCGCATCCACGGCCTGTTCCGGCTGCAGGGCAAGGAGCACATCCCGGTCGGCGAGCTCGCCGCGGGCGAGGTCGGCGCCGTCGCCAAGCTGGGCGGCTCGCCGACGGGCACGCTGCTCTGGTCGCGGCCCTCGGGCCGTGCCCGGCCCTTCCTTCCACCGCCGCGCCAGCCCGTCTACGCCGCGGCGCTGGTGCCGGCTTCCCAGTCCGACGACGAGCACATGTCGACGGCGCTGGCCCGGCTCGTCGCCGAGGACCCGACGCTCGTCGTCGACCGCGTCGGGGATGCGACGGTGCTGCGCGGCCTCGGTGACACGCACCTCGACGTCGCGGTCGAGCGGCTCGCGCGGGTGTTCGGCGTCCATGTCGAGACCGGGCCGGTGCCCGTGGCCTACCGGGAGACGATCGCGCGGCCCACGCAGGCCGAGGGCAAGGTCAAGAAGCAGTCGGGCGGGCACGGCCAGTTCGCCGTCGTCCAGCTGCGGGTCGGGCCCCTGCGTGAGGGCGGGTTCGAGTTCGTCGACTCGGTGGTCGGCGGCGCGGTGCCCCGGCAGTACATCTCGGCCGTCGAGAAGGGGGCGCACGACGCCATGGCCGCCGGAGGGCCGCAGGGCCACCCCGTCGTGGACCTGCGCGTCGAGGTGTACGACGGCAAGGCGCACTCGGTGGACTCCTCCGACATGGCGTTCCGCATCGCGACGGCCGCGGGTGTCAGGGCGGCCCTGGCCGACGCCGGGACGGTGCTGCTCGAACCCGTCTCGACCGTGACCGTGACCCTCCCGCCTGAGCACCAGGGTGCGGTGCTCACCGACCTGTCGGGGCGCCGCGGGCGCGTCTCGGCGACCGAGCTGGCCGACGACGGCCGAGCGCGCCTCGTCGCGACTGTGCCGGAGGCGGAGCTCAGCCGTTACGTCCTCGACCTGCGGTCGCTGACCGGGGGCCGTGCCGAGCTCACGATCGAGCCTGCCGGCTACGAACGGGCGGCGAGCGCCGCGCGGGGTTGAGCCAACCCGCGCTGCTCCCCCACACCGAAGGAATGCCATGCCCGTTCGCATCATCAGCGCCGTACCCGTCCCGTTCACCACCGACGGCTCGCTGGACCTGGCCACCTACGACGCCGCGCTCGCCGCGCTCGCGCCGCACGTGGGCGGCGCGCTGGTCGCGGGGACCATGGGTGAGTTCCCCGCGCTCGACGACGACGAGCGCGTCGAGCTGTTCCGGCGGGCCGCGGACGTGCTGGGCACGGAGCGCGTCATCGCACACCTGGGGCACGGGAGCACTCGCCAGGTCCTGCGACTGGCCGACGCCGCAGCGGCGACGGGGATCCGTCGCCTCGCCCTACTCAGCCCGTACTACCTGCCGACCGACGACGACGGCGTCGTCGAGTTCTACCGGGCTCTCACGGAGGCGCACCCGCAGGCCGAGGTCTACGCCTACATCTTCCCGGAGCGAACCGGGATGGACGTCCCGCCCGAGACGCTCGCGCGCGTCCTCGCGCTGCCCGGGTTGGTCGGCGTGAAGCTGTCGGGCGGGGCAGCCGCGCAGCTGCCCGACTACGCCGCGGTGCTCGGTCCCGACCATGAGCTCTACTCGGGCGACGACTCGACGCTCCCGGCCGTGCTCGCGTTGGGCGGGACGGGAGTCGTCTCGGGCGTGTCGAGTGCGTTCCCCGAGACGTTCGCCGCGCTCGCCCGGGCGCTCGACGCCGGGAGCCCCGAGGCCGAAGCCGTCCAGGCCGTGGTCGAGGAAATCGTCCCGCTCGCCGGTTCCACGGTCCCGCGGCTCAAAGCTGCCATGTCCGCACGTGACGGCGCGCCGTGGGCGTGCCGCATGGCACTCCCCGCGGTCGACGACGCGACGCTCGAGGCGATCCGCGACGCGGTCGCGGCGCACCGCTGACCCCCGGGTTTGTTGTGGGCGCGATCGTTGCGACTACCTGCCCGGTTTAGGCGCAACGATCGCGCCCACAACAAACGGTTACGGGGTGAGGAGTCTTGCGCTCTGCTGGGCCAGGACGCTGAGCTCGGCGGCCTTGAACGCGTGTTCCTGTGTCATGGCGGTCTCCGTGCGCTCGAGGCAGTCGAGGACGAGCCGGCCGAAGAAGGGGTAGCCCACGTTCCCGTCGGCCACCAGGTGGTGCTCCCCGCGTCCGTCGACGAGGAACACGTGGCCGGGCCCCTGTTCCGTGGCGACGTTGACGTACTTGCGCAGCTCCAGGTATCCCTCGGTACCCAGCACGAAGGTCCGCCCGTCCCCCCAGGTGCTGAGGCCGTCCGGGGTGAACCAGTCGACCCGGCAGTAGCCGGTGGCGCCGTTGTCCATGACGATCGACGCCTCGCCGAAGTCGTCCAGGCCGGGATGCTCGGGATGGTGGTAGTTCGCGATCGCCGAGTACGCGACCTCGGCGTCCTTCGCTCCCGCGTAGAAAAGCATCTGCTCGAAGTTGTGGCTGCCGATGTCGCACAGGATCCCGCCGTACTTCTCCTTCTCGAAGAACCAGTCGGGGCGGCCGGTGCCGAGCCGGTGCGGACCGAGTCCCATCACCTGCAGGACGCGGCCGATCGCCCCCTGGTCGATGAGCTGTCCGGCGAGCACGGCGGCCTCGACATGGATCCGTTCGGAGTAGTACACGGCGTACTTGAGCCCGGTCCTCGAGGTCGCCTGCCGGGCCGCCTCGAGCTGGTCGAGGGTGGTGAGCGGCGCCTTGTCGGTGAAGTAGTCCTTGCCCGCCTCGATGGCACGCAGGCCCAGCGCACAGCGCTCCGACGTGACCGCGGCGCCGGCGACGAGGCGGACGTCCTCGTCGTCGAGCACCTCCTCCTCGCTCCGGGCGACTCGCACGTCGGGGAACCGCTCGCAGAACTCGGCGACCTTCGCGGGGTCCGGGTCGTAGACCCACTTGAGCGTCGCGCCGGCGGAGACCAGCCCCTCGCTCATCCCGTAGATGTGCCCGTGGTCGAGACGCACCGCGGCGAAGTGGAAGTCTCCGGGACCCACGACGGGTGCGGGTATGGGTTCCGGCGCATAGGCGGCGCCGCTGGTCGTCGTCATGAAGTCTCTGGTCCTGTTCTCGCGGGAGGGGTCGTCAGTCGTCGATGGCCGAGCTGCTGCCGACGGTGATCGCACCGGGCAGGTCGGCCACCGCCGTCGTCTTCTCGAAGAAGTGCGGCGCGCGCTCGACGAGCGTGCCCGCGCGGTAGTACGGGTCGTCCGCCGACACCGGCAGGTCGACGGTGCGCCGCTCGATGCCCGCCTGGTAGATAGCGGTCACGAGCTCGATGGCACGGCGTCCGTCCGTGCCGTCCACGGCGGGCCGACGGCGCTCGCGAACCGCCCCGAGCATGTCGCCGATCTGCCCGGGGTGGCCCACGTGCTCCAGGGCGCGGTGCGACGCAGCGAGCGCCTCGATCTTGGCGACGCGACCGGGGTCTCCGCCGGGGACGGGGAACCCGTTGGGTTCGGCGGCGTCGGCGACGACCTTCCACGGCTGGGACACGCGGGCATGCCGCCCGTGCACGACGATCGCCTGCTCCTCCCCGTGGTGCACCACTGAGCTGGTGACCTCGGCCAGCGCCCGGTCGTACTGGAGGACGGCCACCGACAGGTCCTCGACCTCCGAGTTCTCGTGTGCGGCGTTGGTCAGCACCGCGGTGACGGCGCGGGGCGCGCCGAGCAGCCAGAGGGTGAGGTCCAGGTGGTGGATCGCGTGGTTGAGGGTGCACCCGCCGCCCTCGGACTCCCACGTGCCGCGCCACCACAGGTCGTAGTAGGCGGTACCGCGCCACCAGGCCGAGGAGACCTGTGCGTGGGAGACGGGGCCGATCAGGCCGGAGTCCAGCACCTCCTTCAGGGTGGCCATGTCGTCGCGGAAGCGGTTCTGCGCGACGACGGACAGGATCCGGTCGTTCTCGGTAGCGGCCGCGATCATGGCGTCGCACTCCTCGAGCGACGGCGCCATCGGCTTCTCGACGAGCACGTCGACGCCGGCTCGCAGGGCGGCGATCGTCAGCTCGGCGTGGGTCGACGGCGGCGTCGCGATGCTGACGAGGTCCAGGTTCTCGGCCGCGAGCATGTCCTCGACCCGCTCGTACGCTCGCGCCGACGTCAGGCCGGGCTGGGCGCGCAGTGCGGCGGCCCTGCCGGGTGCGACGTCGCACAGGGCGACGATCTCGCACTCGTCCGCGAAGCGCCGGTAGCCGTCGATGTGGGCGGCGGCGATGCCGCCGGTCCCGATGATGCCGATCTTGAGCACTGTTCCTCCGGTCACTTGGCGGCGTTGGTGGAGCTCTGGACCTCGGCGATCAGGGCGTTCGCCGCGTCCAGCGGTGTCTGGCGTTCGAATACGACGTCCTGCAGGTAGCGCAGCAGGATGGTCTCGATGTCCGAGGCGCCGTTCGGGACGATCGCCGGCGCGTCGCCCAGGTGCGGCTCGCGCTGCTCGGCGAAGTCGGCGGCCTTGCGCTCCTCGGCCGTGAGGTCCTCGCCGAGCGACTCGAGCGACTTGGCGTTGGCCGGGATGCCGCGCTCGGTGCCGATGATCTTGGCCGCCTCGGGGTCGTTGACCAGGAAGTCCACGAGCAGCGCCGCCTCAGCGGGGTGCTCGGACTTGGACGACACCGACCAGTACATCCCCGGCTTGTAGTAGTCGTACTTGGCGGTGTCCTCGTCGGGGGTCGGCAGCGGCACGAGCTCGAGCTCGGCCCCGCTGGCCGCCGCATACGCCGTGATCATGGTCGAGGGCGTGAAGATCGCCGCGGTCTTGCCGGTCGTGAAGAGGGTCTGGTCGAGCGGCAGGCTGATGGTCTCCGCGGTGGTCGACGCCGACGGCGCGGCGCCGCTCTTGGTCCAGTCGAGCGCGAGCTGGAAGTAGTCGGCCAGTGTCTCGGGCCGGATCACTATGTCGTCCTCGGAGAAGAGCTGGTCTCCGTGCTGGCGGGCGAAGAGCTGCAGGGAGAACTCGTTGTAGATGACGTTCGTGCCGTACGTGCCCTCCGGCGACTTCTCGGTGACCTCCTGGGCCCAGGCCTCGAACTCGTCCCAGGTCCAGGTCGAGGTGTCAGGCAGCGGGACACCGATCTCCTCGACGAGGTCCGTGTTCACCAGCAGGCCGGTCGAGGTGGTCGAGATCGGCATCCCGTACAGGGTGTCGTTCCACGAACCCATGTCCAGCACGGGCTGCTCCAGACCCGACGTGTCGAGCTGGGACAGGGAGCCGAGGTCCGTGAGGCTGCCGCGCGAGGCGTACGAGGAGAGGTAGAGCTGGTCCATCTGGATGACGTCGGCCGCGTTGCCGCCCGCCGTGGCGGTGGCGAGCTTCTCCCAGTAGCCGCTCCAGTCGGAGAACTCCGGTTCGATCGTGACGTTGGGGTACTGCTCCTCGAAGAGGTCGAAGACCTCCTGGGTGCGGGCGTGGCGGGTGTCGCCGCCCCACCACGTGACGCGCAGGGTGACGGGCTCGTCGGCGAGCTCGGCCGATCCCTGGGGCTGAGCCACGCCGCACGCGGCGAGCGTCAGCGTCAGGGCCGCGGCGACGCTGCCGGCGGCGGTACGACGGATCCGGTTCATGGCGGGTTCCTTCTCGTGTGGGGGCTTACTTGAGCCCGGTGGTGGCGATGCCCTGGACCAGGTACTTCTGGCCGAGGGCGAAGGCGAGGACGAGGGGCACGATGGTGACGACGCTCATCGCGAACATCCCGCCGAACGACGACGTCGACTGCGCGTCGATGAACGAGCGCAGCGCGATCGGGACGGTGTAGAGCTGCGGGTCGGTCAGGTAGATGAGCTGGGAGAAGAAGTCGTTCCACGTCCAGATGAACGTGAAGATCGCGGTGGTGGCGAGGGCCGGCTTCATCAGCGGCAGGATGATCAGGAAGAAGATCCGGCCGTGCCCGGCCCCGTCGATGCGGGCGGCCTCGTCCAGCTCGCGGGGCAGCCCGCGGATGAACTGGACCATGAGGAAGATGAAGAACGCGTCGGTGGCCAGCAGCTTGGGCACGATGAGCGGCAGGAACGAGTTCACGAGCCCCGCCTGCGCCCACAGGATGTACTGCGGCACGATCACGACGTGCACGGGCAGCATGATCGTGATGAGCATGTAGGCGAACGCCGGCCGCTGGAACCGGAAGCGCAGGCGGGCGAACGCGTAGGCGGCCATCGAGCAGCTCACGAGGTTGCCGATGATCGAGCCGATCACGACGAGCGCCGAGTTGAGCAGGTACGCGCTGAAGGGCCTGCCCAGAGCCGTCCACCCGTAGGTGTAGTTCTCCACGTGGAGGGTCGTCAGCAGGAGCGACGGGTTGCCGAAGATCTGGCCGTCGGGCCGCAGCGAGCTGACGACCATCCACAGCACCGGGTACAGGGTGGTGAGGACGCCCAGGATCAGCAGGACGTGCTTGGCACCCCTGCGGAGCGCCTGCCTGACCTGGCGGCCGTCCGGACTGCGCGGGGCGGCCTCCGGCGGCGCGGTTCTGGCGGTCGCGGCGACGTCGTGCTGCGCGCTTCGGGTCGTGGACTCAGTTGTCATAGTGCACCCAGTACTTCGAGAGCCAGAAGTTGACAGCGGTGAGCGCGCCGATGATCAGGACGAGCAGCCAGGCGAGCGCCGACGCGTACCCCATGCGGAAGGACGAGAAGCCCTCCTGGTAGAGGTAGAGCGTGTAGAAGAGCAGCGAGTCGGACGGCCCTCCTGATCCCCCCGAGACGATGAACGCCTGGGTGAAGGAGGAGAACGAGTTGATGATCGCCAGCACGAGGTTGAAGAAGATGATCGGGGTCAGCAGCGGCAGCGTGATGGCGCGGAACCGGAGCCACGGGCCCGCGCCGTCGGTGGCGGCGGCCTCGTAGAGCTCGACCGGGATCTGCCGCAGGCCGGCCAGGAAGATCACCATCGGCGACCCGAACGTCCAGATGTGCAGCAGGATGATCGTGCCCAGGGCCGTGTCGGGGCTGCCGATCCAGCTCGTGGTGGTGTGGATGCCGACGAGGCCGAGCATCGCGTTGACGAGACCCTGTCCCCCGAACACCAGGCGCCACAGCACCGCGATCGCCACCGAGGCGCCGAGCAGGCTGGGCAGGTAGAAGGCCGAGCGGTAGATCGCCCGGCCGCGTAGCCCGCGGTCGAGCAGCAGCGCCAGAGCGAGCGCCACGAGGAGCTGGCCCGGCACCCCCACCAGCACGTAGACGAACGTGACGACCAGCGAGTGGTGCAGCCGCGTGTCGGTGAGCATTCGCTCGAAGTTGGCGAGCCCGATCCAGTTCGCGTTCTGCAGCAGGTTGTAGTCGGTGAACGACAGGTACAGGGAAGCGATGATCGGCCCGAGGGTCAGCGCGAGCGCGCCGAGCACCCACGGCCCCAGGAACGCGAGCGCCGCCTTGTTGTCCGGCGTGGCCTGCGGGGTGCGTGGGGATCTTCGTGCCAGCCGTTGTAGCTCAGCGACAGACATGGACACCTCCTCCTTGAGGGGTCACGGCCCGCATTCGGGCGACGTCGGTGATACGTGTCACCAGTGATACGTGTCACTATGGTTGTGGGCTGAGCGGGCCACTGTCAAGGGGATGGAGAATTGTGAGCGTGTCACTCCCACCAACGAGCCGCGACGTCGCGCGCATCGCCGGCGTCTCGCAGACGACGGTGTCCTACGTCCTCACCGGGAAAGGCTCGATCTCCCCCGCCACCCGCGAGCACGTCCTGCAGGTCGCCGAGTCGATCGGCTACCGCCCGAACCTCGCGGCACGGTCGATGCGTACCCGCCGCTCCGGGCGCCTCGCCGCGATCACCGGCGTCGCCATCGACAACCAGATGCGCATGCTCAACGGCGCGGCCCACGTGGCCAACGAGGCCGGCTACGTCATGGAGACCCATAGCTTCGACGGCACCGTGGAGGACCGGACCGAACGGGTGCTCGAGCTGACGGCCGGCGGGCAGTACGAAGGCATCCTGACCTTCGTCCCGGTTCTTTCCGCGGCACTGTCGAACGGCCCGGGCACGCCTCCGGTCCTGGCCGCGACGGCGTTCGACGACAAGATGCACAGCCTTGGCGAGCTGGCCGACGCCAGCCTGCTGGAGGTGTTCATCAGTGCGCTCGTGGCGGCCGGCCACCGCCGGTTCGCGCACGTCGCCGGGCCCCAGGACTACGCTTCCGGCCGCGCACGCGCCGAGACCTACCTCGCCTGCGTCGAGCGCCTCGGCGTCGAATCACTCGGTGTGCTCGGCGGGGAGTGGACCGCGGAGGCCGGCCGGCAGGCCGTCCTCGCGCTACCCGACGACGCGCCTCCGGTCGCCGTGATCGCGGGCAACGACATCCTGGCGGTGGGCGTCTTCCGCGGCGCCGCCGAGCGCGGGTGGTCGATACCGGACGACCTCGTCGTGACCGGATGGGACAACGCGGAGTTCGGCGCCTACACCACGCCGTCGCTCACGACCGTCGACGTCGACTTCGAGGCGGCCGGACGCCACGCGATGCACCTCCTCGTCGCGGCGCTGCGCGGCGAAGAACCACCGCCGCGTGCATCCGCCCTCCAGCGCATCGTCTGGCGGGAGTCGACAGGACGGGCCGAGCCGCCGCGATGACGGCGTGCACGAACGACTCGTCGACGCCGGGCCGTCGTCCGGCGAGAGTCGTTGCCGCGGCTAACTATCTGGCAGGATGACAGCGTGACGGGAACGGGCGACGCAGGCGAAGATCCGATGTTTCGCTTCCGCGATATCGCCGTCGTCGCCTACCTGCCGTCCGTCGTCAGCTCGATCGGCCACGGTGCCGTGCTGCCGGTGCTGGCGATCCATGCCGGCAACCTGGGTGCGACCACGGCCCTGGCCGCACTGGTGGTCGCGCTCCTCGGTATCGGGCAGCTGGCCAACTCGCTTCCGTCGGGCGCGATCGTGGCGCGGCTCGGCGAGCGCCGCACCCTGGTGATCGCCGGGCTGGTCGACGCGGTGGCGATGCTGGCCGCCTTCTTTGTCCCCTCGGTCTGGCTGCTCTGCGTGTGCGTCTTCGTCAGCGGCATGAGCTGGACGGCGTTCCTGCAGGGCCGCCAGGGGTTCCTGATCGACGCTGTGCCGATCACCCACCGGGCGCGGGCGATGGCGCTGCTGGGCGGGTCGATGCGCCTGGGTGTCCTGGTCGGTCCGCTGCTGGGGGCGCTGCTGATCCACCTGTTCGGGATCCGCTCCGTGTTCGTGCTCGCGGCGTGCGCATCGTTCGCCTCGGCCCTGATCGTGACGCGGATGCCGGACTTCGGACGGGCGGGACGCGGCATCACCCCGCTGCCGGTGCGCACGGTGCTGTGGGAGCACCGGCGCACGCTGCTCACCCTCGGCGTTGCCGTCGTCATCATCGGTGCGTCCCGGTCGGTGCGTACCGGCCTGCTGCCGCTGTGGGCCGATCACATCCACATCTCCGCCGCGGTCGTCTCCCTGCTCTTCGCGGTCGCCGCGACCATAGACATCGCGCTCACCCTTCCGGGCGGCTGGCTGCTGGACACGCGCGGACGCCGGGTGGTGGCGGTGCCGGTGGTCCTCGCCGTCGGCGTCGGCTGCCTGCTGCTGCCGCTGACGGACTCCGCGCTCGGCGTCGGCCTGGTGATGGCGCTCATCGCGTTCGGCAACGGGCTCGGCTCAGGGATCGTGATGACCCTCGGCGCCGATGCGGCGCCTGAGAAGGGCCGCGCACAGTTCCTCGGCGGCTGGCGGCTGTGCGGGGACATCGGCAACACCGGAGGGCCGCTGCTCGTCTCCGCGGTGGCGGCCGTCGCGCCGCTCGCCGCCGCGCCGGTAGTGATCGGCCTGCTGGCACTGGCCGGCGCGGTCTGGGTCGGGCACTGGACGGGGAAGGCAGACCGCCACCGCCGGAGGCAGTAGGTGCGCGCGACAGCCGAGACGGTGGTCTATCCGCGGCCCGGGCTCGGCACGGCCGTGTCGTCCGACGTGGCTCCGGGTTTGGTGTGGAGGATCTCGCGGGCCTGCTCCGCGGCGCGGACGAGGCTCTCGCTGACGAAGTCCATGAAGCGTGCGATGTTCTCGAGCCGGACGGCGGCAGGGGTGCCGTGGACGAGGACGCTGACGCCCTGTCGTGCGGTCTCGGCGAGCTGGGCGTTGGACCGGGCGGTGGAGATCATCGACTGGTACCAGACGTCGTTGTCGGCGACGTAGCGCTCGCGGCGGCCCTCGCCGGGCTCGCGGCGGACGAGGCCTTGACCCTCGAGGAACGAGACCGCCTTGGACACGGACGCCGGGCTGACATCGAGGCGCTGGGCGAGCTCGGCCGCGGTGACACTGCCCGCGTCGGTGGTGAAGAGGCAGGTCAGCACCCCCGCTCCGATACGTGGTACGCCCGACTGCATGAAGAGGGTGGTGAAGGCCTCCTCGAACTCGCGCACGGCGTCGGCGTCGCGCCCATAGGGCTGAGTGGCCCGCCCGGGCCCTCGGTCGGACGCGACCCGGCGTTTGTGCGTGCGGCGTTCGGTGGCCCGGTGCGCCAGGTCGGCATGGTACGTGGTGGGGCCGCCGTTGCGCATCACCTCACGCGTGACCGTCGAGGTCGGACGGTCCAGACGCCTGGCGATCTCCGCGTAGGGGAGGTCGTCGGCCAGCCCCAGCGCGATCTGCTGACGCTCCTGCTTGGTGAGCCTGCCTCCCGGCATCGCGATCTCCTTCGTGGTTCCTCGTCGTGCCCCCCGCTCGCCCACCATAGCGTTCACTCCTCCTCATTGCAACGCCCGAAGCGGCTAACGTTGCATTATTCTCTGATCCATTGCAACATTTTCCATGCTTTGACCTGCGCATACGTCACTCCAGCGCAACAACTATGTTGCCTGTGTCGCGAACGCAACGTAGCGTTTGCGATATCAGAAACACAGAGCACCACCAAGCACAGGAGCCGATCGCCATGAACACGTTCAACACGCCCGCCCCGATCTCCGCCGTCCTGAACATCCCCGCCGGACGCGTCCAGCTCATCGCCGCCGACCGCGCGGACACCACCGTCGAGGTCCGGCCCGCCGACCCCGCCAAGGCCCGCGACGTGAAGGTGGCGGAGCAGACCACCGTCGCTTACGCCGACGGTGTCCTGCGGATCAGCACCCCCGAGCCCAAGAGCCGGCTCGTCGGTCCCTCCGGTTCCGTCGAGGTGACGGTCCAGCTGCCCGCCGGCTCCCACGTGGAGGCCAGGTCCGCCAGCTCCGAGCTGCGCGGCGTCGGCCGCCTGGGGGACGTCGTCTTCGAAGGCGTGTACCGCCAGATCAAGATCGACGAGGCCGCGAGCGCCCGCCTCAGCGCGGTCGACGGCGACGTCGAGGTCGGCCGGCTGGGCGGCCCCGCGGAGATCTCCACCACCCGGGGCGACATCCGGATCGCCGAGGCGGTGCGCGGCACGGTCGTGCTCAGCACCCAGTCCGGCAACATCTCGGTCGACGCCGCCGCCGGCGTCTCCGCCGCCCTGGACGCCGGCACCACCCTGGGCCGCATCAGCAACGCCCTCAAGAACGGCGGTACCGCCGAGCTCGAGATCCGCGCCACCACCATGCAGGGCGACATCACCGCCCGCAGCCTCTGAGGCCGGTCCGGGCCTGCGACCCAGCAGGCCCGGGCCAGTCGTCCGGCACGTCCCACCCGACCAGGAGAAGAAGATGACCAACGACAACGCTCTTTCGACCGACTCGAAGTGGACCGGCTTGGTGCCGGTCGACGACACGGCCCTGGCCGTCACCGACACCGGGGGCCCAGGCATCCCCGTGATCTACCTCAACGGCCAGTTCGCCACGCAGGGCTACTGGCGGCGGACCATCGCCGAGCTCGGCCCCGGCTTCCGCCACATCACCTACGACGAGCGGGCTCGCGGCAGGAAGTCGAAGACCTCGGCGGACTACTCCTTCGAGGCCGCCGTCCGGGATGTCGACGCCGTCCTCGCGGCTCGGGGCGTGGACCGGGCCGTGCTGGTGGGCTGGTCCTACGGAGCGGTCGTCGCGGCCCACTGGGCAGCCCGCAATCCGGACCGCGCGCTGGGTGCGGTACTGGTCGACGGCGCGTTCCCGCACGACTGGCTCGACGACGCCATGGAGCAGCGGATCCGCAAGCTGTTCCGCCGGCTGCGCTGGCTCACGGTGCCGATGCGCCTCACCGGCCTGGCCCCGCGGCTGACCGCCGACCAGCAGGCCGACAGCAACATCGAGCTCGGCAAGATCTCCCGGGCGGCCGAGCTCGGCCCGGTGCTGGACGGCATCACCATCCCGACGCGGTACGTGGTCGCCTCGGGGACGTCGCTCGGCAGCAAGGGCGACGAACAAGAGGTGATCCGCGCCAGCCTCGACGCGGTGACCGCCCGCAACCCGAACATCAGGATCGGCGCGAAGGTCGCCAGCAACCACGGTGCGATCCTGAAGAAGGACTTCCTGGCCGTCGCCGGATCAGTGCGCGAGGTGGCCGCCCTGGCCCGCGAGGGTCACTGAACCAGGTCCGACCACCTTCACCCGTGGCGCCCGTTGACTCCCCAGCGTGGCGATGTTGCAGTGAACGGTATGGCGCACGCCGTGGAGTCGGACTACCTGGTCGTGGGCGCCGGGGCCGCCGGGATGGCGTTCGTCGACGCACTCATCGACCACGACCCCGACGCGCGCGTGATCCTCGTCGATCGGCGCGCCGGCGCCGGGGGCCACTGGCTTGACGCCTACCCGTTCGTACGCCTGCACCAGGCATCTGAGTTCTACGGCGTCGCATCGACGCACCTTGGCACAGGGCGGGTCCAGACCGCGGGTCCTGAAGCGGGTCTGCACGAGCGCGCCACGGGCGCCGAGGTCACCGCCTACTACGCGAAGGTGCTCGACGACCGCCTGCTCGCCTCGGGCAGGGTCGCGTTCTACCCGGGCCACGAGCATCTCGGCGGTGGGACGCTACGCTCGCTCGACACCGGCGAGACCGTCGACGTGCGTGTCCGGCGCGTCGTCGACGCGCGATACCTCTCGCCCGACATCCCGGCCACGACGCCGCCGCCGTTCGCGGTCGACGACGGCGCACGCGTCGTGCCGGTCGGCGCCCTGCCGTCGCTCGAGCTCAGCCGGATGCCCGCGCGGTGGGTAGTCGTCGGCTCGGGCAAGACGGCGACGGACGCATGCATCTGGCTGCTCGCCCAGGGGGTTGACCCCGACGCGATCTGCTGGGTGCGGCCGCGCGACCCGTGGATGCTCAACCGCGCCGTCATCCAGCCCGACCCGGCGATCTTCCTCGGCATGGCCGCGGACCTCCTGGCCTCGGCGGCCGAGGCGACCTCGCCCGACGACCTCTTCCTCCGGCTCGAGGACCACGGCATCGTGCTGCGCGTCGACCGCTCCGTGACGCCCACCATGGCCAAGACGCCGACGCTCGCACAGTGGGAGCTCGACGAGCTGCGCACCATCGAGAACGTCGTCCGGCTCGGGCACATCCGGCGCGCCATGCCTGACCGGCTCCTGCTCGACCGGGGCGAGGCCGTCACGGGACGAGGCTCCGTCGTCGTGCACTGCGCCGCACCGGGCCTGAAGTACTCGCCGCTCGTTCCCATCTGGGACGAGACGATCACCCTGCAACCGATCCGGACCGGGTTCCCGTGCTTCGGGGCCGCGCTCGCGGGCTTCGTCGAAGCCACTCGCGGCGACGACGCCGAGAAGAACGCTCTGTGCCCACCGACCCCGTACAGCAACACGCCGACCGACTGGATGGCGATGCAGGTGCTGGGCAACCGGGCGTCCCTGTCGTTCGGCGCCGTCCCGGAGATCCGCGCGTGGGCGAACACGACGGTCCTCAACCCCTCGCGGATCGGACCTGACGACATGGACCGGGCCGACGTGGCCGACGCCGTCGCGCGGCTGAAGCGGAATGCGCCCGCCGGTGTCGCCCGGATGGCGGAGCTCTCCGGGCCCTACGCAGCCTGACGACGGCCCGCGTGAGGGCCGTATAGATCAAACCAATGCCCGGCTCTGGGATGCTCGCGCCTTGACCGTCGCCCCGCTCGTCCGTAGATTGCAGGCAGTTCATCGGATGTTTGGCAAGGGAGCGGCATGGCTACGATCACAGGCGTCCGGGTCGAGGATGTTCGGTTTCCGACGTCGGCCACCGCGGACGGCTCCGACGCGATGAACAAGGACGGCGACTACTCCGCGGCCTACGTCGTCCTCGAGACGGACGCCCCCGACCCGGCCGACCCCGGCGGCGCCCCCCTCGGCGGCTACGGGCTGACGTTCACCATCGGCCGCGGCAACGACATAGTCGCCGAGGCAGCGCGCCAGCAGGCGGCCGCTCTCGTGGGCCGGGACGTGGACGAGCTCGCCGCGGACATGGGAGCTGTCTACCGCGACCTGACCGCCGACAGCCAGCTGCGCTGGCTCGGCCCCGAGAAGGGCGTGGTGCACCTGTCGCTGGCCGCCGTGCTCAACGCGGCCTGGGACCTGGTGGCGCGCCGCGCGGGCAAGCCGCTGTGGCGTGTGCTGGTCGACATGACCCCGGAGGAGCTGGTCGACATCGCCGACCTGCGGTACCTCTCCGACGCGCTGACCCGCGACGAGGCGCTGGCCATCCTCCGCGCCCGCGAGGACACGCGGCAGGAGCGGATCGCCAACCTGGAACGGACCGGCTACCCGGTGTACACGACGTCGGCCGGCTGGCTCGGCTACAGCGACGCCAAGCTCCGGCGACTGTGCCAGGAGGCCGTCGACGCCGGGTACCACCACGTGAAGCTCAAGGTCGGGGCGAATCTCGACGAGGACGTCCGCCGCCTGGCGATCGCGCGGGAGGTGCTGGGCCCCGACCGCGCGCTGATGATCGACGCCAACCAGGTCTGGGACGTGCCGCAGGCGATCGAGTGGATGGGCGAGCTGGCCAAGTTCGACCCGCTGTGGATCGAGGAACCCACGTCGCCCGACGACATCCTCGGGCACGCGGCCGTGCGCCGCGCCGTCGCGCCGATCGGGGTGGCGACGGGCGAGCACTGCCACAACCGCGTGATGTTCAAGCAGCTCTTCCAGGCAGACGCCATCGACTACTGCCAGCTCGACACCGGGCGGCTCGCGAGCATCAACGAGATAGTCGCCGTCCTGCTGCTCGCGGCGAAGTTCGGCGTCCCGGTGTGCCCGCACGCGGGCGGCGTCGGCCTGTGCGAGATGGTGCAGCACGTCTCTGTGCTCGACTACGTGGCGATCGGCGGCGACCTCACCGGCCGCGTGACCGAGTACGTGGACCACCTGCACGAGCACTTCACCGACCCGTGCATCGTCGCGGACCGCGGCGCGGGCACCGCGTACGTGCTGCCGTCCCGGCCGGGCTACTCCACGCAGATGTACGAGGAGTCCCTGGGGGAGTTCAGGTTTCCGCACGGAACGTACTGGTTGCGCCATAATGCCGTCCATGTCCCGCACTGACGAGGTCGTCGACGGCATCCGCAGGATGATCCTCGACGGACGGCTCCGGCCCGGCGACCGCCTGCCGGTCGAGAAGGACCTGGCCGACACGCTCCAGGTCTCCCGCGGCTCCCTCCGGGAGGGAGTACGCGCGCTGTCGATCCTCGGCGTCGTGCACACCCGGCAGGGCGACGGCACCTACGTCACCAGCCTCGACCCAGCCCGGCTGCTCTCCCCCATGGCGCTGGTCCTGGACCTGCAGGACGACGGCGCCATGCCCGCGTTCCACAGCGTGCGCCGCGTGCTCGAGACGGAGGCCGCCGGCCTGGCGGCCACCCGGATGCCCGACGGCGCGGTCGCCGAGGCGCGGGCGATCCTGGACCAGGTCACGGAGGTCCTGCACGTCGCGCCGGTGGACCACGACAGGTTCATCGAGATCGACATCGCGTTCCACCGCGTCATCGCGGCGCACACCGGCAACCCGGTGCTGGAGGCCCTCATAGAGTCGTTCGCCGCCCGCACCGTCCGGGCGCGGCTGTGGCGCACCCTGCACACCGAGGGCATCGAGGAGCGGACGCACGGCGAGCACGAGGCCATCTGGCGCGCGCTCGCCGCGCGTGACCCCGCGGCGGCCCGGATCCGGATGGCGAGCCACCTGCTGGGCGTGGAGGACTCGCTCCCCCGCCGGGGGAGCCTGGACGAGGAGTCCTGACCCGCCTGCGCGGAAAGGCTTGGTTGTGGGCGCGATCTTTGCGACTTAGCGTCCGCTTTAGGCGCAATGATCGCGCCCACAACCAAAGACCTACTCGTAGAGGACCGCGGCGATCTCCGGGTCGTCGATGTTCGTCTTGTCGTACCAGTAGAAGCCCGAGTCGATGACCGGCTCGACCTCCTCGCCGTTGATGGCAGCCACGGCGGCCTTGACCGTCTCGTAGCCCATCTTGATCGGGTCCTGCGTGATCGCCCCGGCCATCAGCCCGTCGCGGATCGCGTCGGTCTGCGCCTTGCCGGAGTCGAAGCCGATCACCGTGAGCTTGCCCGACTTGCCGGTCTCCTGCACCGCCTTGACCACGCCGATGGCGGAGCCCTCGTTGGTGCCGTAGATGCCCTTGAGGTCGGGGTGGGCCTGCAGGATCGCCTTCGCGGCGTCGGCGGACTTGAGCTGGTCGCCGGCCGCGTACTGCGTGTCGACGATCTCGATCTCCGGCGCGTTCTCCTCGATGTACTGGGTGAACCCCTCGACCCGCTGCTGCCCGGTCTGCGACGTCTGGTCGTGCCCGATGATGGCGATCTTGCCGCTGCCGACCAGCTCGGCCATGTGCTTGGCCGCCTCGGCCGAAGCTGCGAGGTTGTCGGTGGACACGGTGGTCACCGGCACCTCGGACTCCACGCCGGAGTCGAAGGCGATGACCGGGATCCCGCGCGACTCGGCGTCCGTCATCATCGGGATGGACGCCTCGGAGTCGAGGGCGGCGTAGCCGATGGCGTCCGGGTTCTTGTCCAGGGCGGTCTGCAGCATGGTGAGCTGCTTCTCGACCTCGGTCTCCGTCTCGGGCCCCTCGAACGTGACCTCCACGTCGAGCTCGGCCGCGGCGTCGTCGGCCCCCTGCTTGACCGCCTGCCAGAACTGGTGCTGGAAGCCCTTGGAGACCAGGGCGACGTAGGGCTTTTCGCCCCCCGCTCCCCCGGGCTCGCCGCCGCCGTCACCCTCGCCGCATGCGGCGAGGGCGAGCATCATGACTACGGACGTGGTGGCCGCCGCGGCTGCGGCGAACCGTCTGCGGGTGTTGGTGGTTTTGACGTTCATGCAAGTCCATCTCCTTCGGTGGTCACATCAGGCTTCCTTGCCGCGGCGCAGGATGTCCGCGTACACGGCCAGCACGATCACGATGCCGACGGCGACCTTCTGCCACTCCTGCGGGATCGACATGATCCGCAGGCCGTTGGTGAGAGTCGCCATGATGAGCGCACCGATCACGGTGCCGAGGATCGTTGCCTTGCCGCCGCGCAGCGAGGTGCCGCCGATGACGACGGCGGCGATGGCCTCGAGCTCGTACCCGAGCCCCAGACCGGGCTGCGCCGAATTGAGCCGGGAGGCCATGACGACGCCGGCGAGGCCGGTGAACAGCCCGGCCACGACGTAGATGACCACCTTCCAGCGCCGCACGTCGACGCCGGAGATCGCCGTCGCCTCCTCGTTGGAGCCGATCGACAGCGCGTAGCGGCCGGTGAGCGTCTTGCTCAGCACGACGCCCGCGATGGCGGCGGCGGCGAAGAAGATCAGGACGGCGTTGGGCAGCCCCGGGATCAGCTCGCCGCCAGCGAGCTCGTCGAACCCGGCCACGTCGCTGAAGTAGATGGGCTTGGTCCCGGAGATCACGAGCGAGAGCCCCTGCGCCACCATCATCATCGCCAGCGTCGCGATGAACGGCGGCAGCCGCAGGTACGAGACGTTCAGGCCGTTCAGGAGGCCGATGAGTGCGCCGACCGCGAGGCCGCCCAGCACGCCGACGACGAGCGGCAGGCCGAGGTTCGCCAGGAACACGCCGGTCATCACCGAGCACAGGGTCATGCCCGTGCCGACCGACAGGTCGATGCCGCCCGTTGCGATGACGAACGTGGCGCCCAGCGCCATGATCCCGGTGACCGCGGTGGCGAGCAGGATGCCCTTCACGTTGGCCCAGTCGAGGAAGTACGGGCTGGCGAAGGAGAAGAACCCGAAGATGACGACCAGCCCCGCGAAGGCGAGGATCTGTTGCAGCTGCTGCCGGTTGCCGAACCGCGTTGGGGTCCTCTTGGTCGCCGTGGTCTTTGTAGTCATTCTGCGTCTCCGGTCGTGATGAGATGGTCGGCACCGAACCGCGTCGCGAGCTCCATGATGTCGTGCTGGGTGGCGTCGGCGTTGGCGAGGGTCCCGGTGATCCGGCCCTCGCACATGACGACTATCCGGTCGGCCAGCCGCAGCACCTCGGGCAGCTCGGACGAGATCACGATGATCGACTTGCCCTGCGCGGCCAGGCTCGTGAGCAGGCCGTAGATCTCGTCCTTGGCGCCGACGTCGATCCCGCGCGTCGGCTCGTCGACGATCAGGACGTCGCAGTCGCGCACGAGCCACTTGGCGAGGACCACCTTCTGCTGGTTGCCGCCCGAGAGGTTCTTGGTCGTCTGGGTGACCGACGGCGTCCTGATCGCCAGCTGGTCCACCATCTGCCGCGCGACACGGCGCCCGTCGAGGTCGCGGACGAAGCCCGCCCGGGTCATGCCGGGCAGCGAGGACAGCATGACGTTGCGCACCACGTCCTGGTCCAGGAGCAGGCCGTACCGCTTACGGTCCTCCGACAGGTAGCCGATGCCGTTCCGCACCGCGTCGGCGGGGTTGCGCACCGCGACCCGCTTGCCCTTCACCTCGACGACGCCGGTCGACCGGTCCGCCCCGATGATGGCCCGGGCGACCTCCGTGCGTCCCGCGCCCATGAGGCCCGCGAAGCCGAGGATCTCGCCGCGGTGCAGGTCGAAGGACACGTCCTTCAGGAGCTTCCGGGTGGTCAGCCCGCGTACCGAGAGCACCACCTCGCGCTCGGCCGGGTCGGGCGCCGCGGGATCGGGCCGCACGCCGACCTCGAGCTGCCGGCCCACCATGGCCGCGATGACCTGCCGGGTAGCGGTCTCCGCCGTCGGCATCGTGTCCACGTAGTGGCCGTCCCGCAGGACCGTGATGCGGTCGGAGATCTCCTTGACCTCCTCCATGCGGTGCGAGACGTAGATGACGCCGGTGCGCGGGGAGACGAAGTCGCGGACGATGCGGAACAGCGTGGCGACCTCGGTCTCCGTGAGCGCCGCCGTCGGCTCGTCCATGATCAGCACCCGGGCGTCGAACGAGAGCGCCTTGGCGATCTCGACCATCTGCTGGCCGGCCACGCTCAGGTGCGACACCGGCTGCCGCGGGTCCAGCGGGATCCCGAGGCGTTCGAAGAGGAGGCCCGCCCGGCGTTCGAGCTCGTCGTCCCGGATGAGGGACGCCCGCCGGGGCTCGCGGCCGATGAAGATGTTCTGCGCGACCGTCAGGTCGGGCATCAGGTGGAACTCCTGGTGGATCACGCTGATGCCGAGCTCGTTCGCCTGCCGGGGGCCGGCGGGGCTCATCGGAGCCCCCTCCAGCTCCATGGTCCCCGCGTCCGGCTGGTAGATGCCGGCGAGAAGCTTCATCAGGGTCGACTTGCCCGCCCCGTTCTCGCCGACGAGCGCCAGCACCTCACCGTGCCGCAGGTCGATGTGGACGTCGTCGAGCGCGCGGACCCCGGGGAAGGACTTGCTGATCCCCATGGCGCGAAGAAGAAGGGTTGGACTGTCCGACACGTGATGCTCCCTTGCCTACGTGTAGTCGCATTCATACCCCAGACATCCGATGCATCTCAAGATCCCGGGCCATATCGACGCTGTATCGGCATGATCGGTCCCGTCGGACCGGCTTCTGACGACGATAGGTCAGATGACTCCCTCGGCCTGCCGCACCCCGATCGTCAGCAGCAGGTTGGCGTACACGCGCTGCTCGCCCGTGGCCACGACCAGGGCGACGTCGTCGCCGCGGGCAGCGGCGTAGAAGGCGAACCGGTCCATCGTCTCCCAGGCGACGCCGTCCCCCAGGGCGGCCCGGTAGACCGCGTGCACCGGGATCGCCTCGTCGGCCGCGACGACGTCGCCCGGGACACCGCCCGGGACCATGACCGCCGCGCTCTCCAGGGGTACGGCGTCGAGCAGCACCTCGAGCACCTGCTCCACGGTCACCAGCCCGGGCCGCAGGTTCAGGTGCACGCGGGCCGCCGCGGGGTGCGCGCCCGTGGAGTGCGGGTAGTTGGCGTCCGCCAGCAGGATGCGCGACCCGTGCCCGGCGGCGGCCAGGGCCCGCAGCAGGTCGGGGTGGATCAGCTCGTAGCTCAGCATGGGTCCGCCCCTCAGCCCTCGACGGCCTCGGGCACGAGCGCGTGCCGCTGGCGGCCCAGTCCGTCGATCTCGAGCTCGACGACGTCGCCGGCGCGCAGGTACGGGAACCGCCCGGAGAGCGCGACGCCCTCCGGGGTGCCCGTGCAGATCAGGTCGCCCGGTTCGAGCGCCATGTACTGCGACAGGTGGTGCACCAGGTGGTCGACGCCGAAGATCATGTCGGCAGTCACCGAGTCCTGCCGCGGTTCGCCGTTCACCGAGGACCGCAGGCGCAGGCCGGTCGAGTCGACGTCGTCCCCTGGTACCAGGTACGGGCCGGTGGGCGCGAACCCAGGACCGCACTTGCCCTTGGACCACTGCCCGCCGGACTCCTCGATCTGCCAGGCGCGCTCGCTGAGGTCGTCGACGATCGTGTAGCCGGCGACGTGCTCCCGCGCGGCGTCCGCCGACGGCAGCCGCCAGGCCCGCCTGCCGATCACGACGCCGAGCTCGACCTCCCAGTCCACCTTGTCCGCGCCGGGCGGGATGGCGACGTCGTCGTCCGGACCCACCACGGTGTTGGGGTGCTTGAGGAAGATGATCGGGGACGTCGGCGGTTCGGCGCCCGACTCGGCGGCGTGTGCCGCGTAGTTCTGCCCGATGCAGATCACCGCGGCCGGCCGCGCCATCGGCGCCCCGCGGCGCAGCCGGTCGGCGTCGTCGAGCACGGGCAGCTCGCCCGCGGCGAGGGCGGCCCGGGCACGGGCGATCCCGTCGGACGCCAGGAATCCGCCGTCGATGTCGGCGGTGAGCGGCCGCAGGTCGTGGACGGTGCCACCCTCCTCGACCGCGGGGATCTCCTGGCCGACGGGGCCCAGTCGGAGCAGACGCATCATGACCTTCTCTCGGGGTGGTGCGGGTTCTCGGGGTGGTGCGGGTTCTCGGTGTGGTCCAGGTGCAACGGGTTCGCGGGGCCGTCGAACGGTGGGACGGCGGCCTCGGCGAGCAGGCCGGCGTCGGCCAGCGCACGCCACAGGCCGGCCGGAACCCGCGCCGCGGCGCGGTCCGCGGCCTGCCGTACGTGCTCGGGGTTCCCGAGCCCGACGACGGTGCTCGCGACCGCGGGGTGCGTGCGCACGTAGGCGAGCGCCGCCTGCGGCAGCGTGACGCCGTGGTCGGCGCACAGGGCGGCGATCCGGCGGGCGCGGTCGAGCAGGTCCGCGGCGGCGGGGGCGTAGTTGTACGTCGCGTCCGGCGGCGGGTCGTCGTAAGCGAGGATGCCCGAGTTGTAGACGGCGGCGGCCACGACGGCCACGCCCCGCTCCGCGGCAGCGGGCAGCAGGTCGGCCAGCGCGGGCTGCTCCAGGAGCGTGAACCGCCCGGCGCACATGACCACGTCCACGTCGGTCTCGCGCACGAACCGGGTGAGCATGGCCGACTGGTTCATCCCGGCGCCGACCGCGCCGACCACGCCCTGGTCCCGCAGCTCCGTGAGCGCGGGCAGGGCCTCGTGCGCCGCCTGCTCCCAGTGGTCGTCGGGGTCGTGCAGGTAGACGACGTCGACCCGGTCCAGGCCGGTGCGCTCCAGGCTGGACTCGAGCGACCGCAGCACGCCGTCGCGGGAGAAGTCCCAGACCCGGCGCGCGGCGGCCGGCACCTCGAACAGGTCGGGGTCGGACCGGTGGGCGGTCTCCGGCGACGGGACGAGCAGTCGTCCGACCTTTGTGGACACCACCAGCTCGTCGCGCGGCCGCGTGCGCAGGAACGCGCCGAGCCGGCGTTCGGAGAGCCCGAGGCCGTAGTGCGGGGCGGTGTCGAAGTACCGCACCCCGGCGTCCCAGGCCGTCTCGAACGTCGCGTACGCCTCCTCGTCGGTCGTCGCCCGGTACAGGTTGCCCGCGGGTGCGGCGCCGAGGCCGAGCGAGGTCAGGCGGACCCCGGTGGCGCGCACCGTCGTCGTGTCCATCGTGTCGCCCCGCCCCGTTCCGGCCTCAGCCCTGCTCGGGAGCACGGGTGCGCAGGGAGTGCGAGCCGCCGTCGACGGCGAGCATCGCACCGGTCGTCGCCGCGGCGAGCGGGCTGGCGAGGTAGCAGACGGCGTGCGCCACCTCGTCGGCGCTGACGAGCCGGCCCGAGGGCTGGCGGGCCTCCAGCGCGGCCCGCTCGGCGGCCGGGTCGTCGGCGACGTCGAGCAGCCGGCTCACCCACGGCGTGTCGGCCGTGCCGGGGTTGACGCAGTTGACGCGGATGCCCTCGCTCACGTGGTCCGCGGCCATGGCGAGCGTGAGCGCCTGGACCGCGCCCTTGGACGCCGAGTACACGGCCCGGTTCGGCAGGCCGGTCCACGCGGCGATCGAGCAGGTGTTCACGACGGCGGCGTGCTGCGACTCGCGCAGGTACGGCAGCGCGGCGCGGGTCACGCGGACGATCCCGAGCACGTTCACGTCGAGGACCCGCAGCCACTCCGCGTCGTCGTTGTCCGCGACGGTGCCCTGCGCGCCGATCCCGGCGTTGTTGGCGACGACGTCGATGCCGCCCATGGCCTCGGCCGCGGCTGTCACGGCGGCGCGCACGGCGGCGTCGTCGGTCACGTCGGCCACCTGGGCCCCGGCGCCCAGCGGGACGCCCTCGGTCACGCGGTCGATCGACGTCACCTGCGCGCCACGCGCGAGCATGCCGCGCACGATGGCGGCACCGATGCCCGACGCGCCGCCGGTGACGATCGCGCGGACGCCGGCGAGCTCCGCTGCCGGCGTGGCCTCGACAGCGGTCGGTGCTGTGTTCTCAGAAGTCATGCGTGGTCCTCCTCCAGTTGGTAAACACGTCTTGCGGTCCCGGCCCACACGGCGGCGGAATCGTCCGGGCCCAGCCCGGCGAGCAGGTCGCCGAGCGTGTCGAGCCACCCGCCGTAGTCGCTCGCGAGCAGGCACACGGGCCAGTCGGAGCCGAACATGAGCCGTTCCGGCCCGAACACCTCGAGCGCGTGGTCCACGGCGGGCCGCAGGTCGTCCGCCTCCCAGGCGTCCCAGCGGGCCTCGGTGACGAGCCCGGACAGCTTTGCCGTCACGTTCGGCCGGGCGGCGAGCGCGGTCAGGCCCCGCTTCCATGCGGCGAGGTCGGTACCGGCGTCCGCGGCGCCGCCGAGGCGCGGCTTGCCCAGGTGGTCGAGCACGAAGGAGACCTCGGGCAGCGCCGCGGCGAGCCGCGCGCACGCCGGGAGCTGGTCGGCCCGCACCACCAGGTCGAAGACGAGCCCGCCGGTGCCCGCCGCGCCGGCCGAGCAGGCCGCGGCGATGCCGC
This sequence comes from Promicromonospora soli, assembly GCF_014653785.1. Lineage (GTDB taxonomy): Bacteria > Actinomycetota > Actinomycetes > Actinomycetales > Cellulomonadaceae > Promicromonospora > Promicromonospora soli. The sequence goes on from NZ_BNAS01000001.1 coordinate 509,005, forward strand.
GCCGCACGTCGTCGCGGTCCAGGTACGCGGGGTCGGGCTCGGCCTGCACCTGCGTGCGGATGCCGACCAGCGCGCCGCCCCCGGGCCCCGACCGCAGCGCTGCGACATGGTCGCCCACGCCGGGGTCGAGGATGTCCGCCCAGGCGACGACGCCTCGGATCCGGGCCGCGCGTCCTTCGTCGGACGCGGCGATCGCCAGGAGCTCGCGGCTCTCGGACCACAGGTTCGCGGACTGAACCACCACCGTCGCGCTCACACCCTGCGCCGCCGCCGGCAGGTCCGCGGGCGTGAAGTCGGCGTCGATGGCGGCCATGGTCACGGGGTCGATCCAGCCCTGGGGCGTGCGCGCACGCACCCACAGATGATGGTGCGCGTCCACGACGTCGTGCAGCACCGTTGCCCCCTTCAGGACATTAGGTGGAAACATCCGATGTATCCAGCCTAGCCGTGAAGATGGCGTTCACGGGAACCGTCCTCGCGTCACGACCGTGCCCCGGTGCTCCGGACGTGGCGACGGCGCTCGACTTGACCTGGGTCGCCCAGCGGCGGAGTGTGAGTAGGGACGGCAGCGCCGCCGGGACGCTGCCCGACCACGGGGAGTTCGCCATGTACATACGCACCACTGAGTTCCGAGGAGATCCCTCCATGATCGACGGCGGGCTGAGGCTCGTCCGTGAAGAGATCTTCCCGGCAGTTTCCGCAATGGACGGCTCTATCGGGATGTCGATGCTGGTCGACCGGCAGAGCGGCCGCTGCATCGCCACGACGGCGTGGTCGTCCGAGGACGCGATGCTGGCGAGCGCCGACGCCGTGCAACCGCTGCGCGACCGCGCAGAGAGCGCCCTGGGTGGCACCGGAGGCAGGTACGTCCACGAGTGGGAGGTGGCCGTCGTCCACCGCGATCACGCCACGCCCGACGGCGCCTGCGCCCGCCTCACGTGGCTGAGCGGCGGCGACCTGCACATGGTCGACAACGCCATCGACATGTTCCGGATGGTCATCCTGCCGCAGCTCCAGGAGCAGAGGGGATTCTGCAGCGCCAGCCTGATGGTCGACCGCGAGACCGGTCGGGTCGTCGGCACGGCAGCCTTCGACAGCCGGGAAGCCCTCGAGGCCACCCGCGACGCCGCGGCCCGCCTCCGCGAACGAGTCTCCGGCGAGCTCGGCGCCATCATCGACAACGTCGAGGAGATGGAGATCGCGTTCGCGCACCTCCACGTCCCCGAGATGGCCTGACGCCGACCCGGTCACCGCGCTCGGCTCCGCCCTCGGCGAACACGGGCACAACGCCCGCGCCCCGGACGCTGCACAGGTGTGGCCCTCGATACCCCGCCGGACGACGGCGCCGAGCCATCGGGCCCCGACGCCGTAGACGCCGAGGCGCTCGACGCGTACTCCCGCGCCGTGGTCGCGGTCGCCGACGCGGTGCTGCCCAGCGTCGCGAGCCTGACCATCGCGACCCGGCGGGGAGAGGGCGCCGGCAGCGCCAGCGTGATCACGGGCGACGGGTTCCTGCTCACGTCAGCGCACGTCGTCGCCGGCGCCGACGTGGCCGACGCCGCGTTCGCCGACGGGACGCGCATGCGGGCCGACGTCGTGGGCCGGGACCCCCTGTCGGACCTCGCCGTGCTGCACGCCCGGGCCGACGTGCCCGCACCCGTGCCGCTCGGGGACGCCGCGCGGCTGCGCGTGGGCCAGCTCGTCGTCGCGCTCGGCAACCCGCTCGGGCTCGCCGGCAGCGTCACGGCGGGCATCGTCTCCGCGCTGGGCCGTTCACTGCCCACGGGCAACGGCCGCGTGATCGACGAGGTCATCCAGACCGACGCCGCCCTCAACCCCGGCAACAGCGGCGGCGTCCTGGCCGACAGCACCGGGCAGATGATCGGCGTCAACACGGCCGTGGCGGGTATCGGCGTCGGGCTGGCCGTGCCGATCAACGCGACCACGCGGGAGATCGTGACGACCCTGATGACCACGGGCCGGGTGCGGCGCGCATGGCTCGGCATCGCCGGGACGCAGGCGCCGCTGCCTCCCCGTCTCGCCGAGCGTCTCGGCTCTCCCACGGGCCTGCAGATCGCGGCGGTGACGCCCCGCAGCCCCGCGGCGGAGGCCGGCCTGCTCCCGGGCGACATCGTCGTCGAGCTGGACGGCGTGCCGGTGGTCACCACGACCGCTGTGCAGAAGGCCATGGTCGAGGGCGCGATCGACCGTCGCATCGAGGTCACCGTGTGGCGGCACGGCGCCCTCGTCGACGTCGTCACGTACCCCCGCGAGCTCGCCTGAAGCGGCCCGGCACGCCCTGCTAGGTGTGGGTCGAGGACCCCGCCGTTCGGCCGGCGAGGACATTCCCTCAGGCCGGGGCGTCGTACTCCCAGTGCCAGGGCTCTGGCTTGGACCCGCCCTGGCGTGCCCAGCCGGGGTTGTCCCAACCGAACGCGGGCGCGTTCGCGCGCATCCACTCGTACTCGGCGGTGCCATAGCTCTGGATCCCGTCCGAGAGGTCGACGGCGAGACCCCACCCGTGCTGGGACGTGCCCGGCGCGGCCGCCAGGTCCTTCTTGAGCCCCTTGGTCACGACCTGCGCCGCGTAGGACCGGTACGAGTCGCTGACGCCCAGGTTTCGCCCGAACTGGGCGGCAAACGCCGCGTTGAGGTGCTCCAGCTGGGCGGCCGCGTCGCAGCGCAGCCGCTGACCGGGCGAGAACCGGAGCTCGCACAGGAGCTCGAGGGGAATGAGTCCGTTGCCGTAGCCGGCGGTGGCGGCTACGAGCTGGGCGATGCGTTCGGCGTCGGCGGCGGCAGCGGCGGCCGCAGCGGCCGCTTCCTGGGCGGCGATCTCCTCCGGGGTGGGAGGCGCGGGCTTCACGGACACCGCGGCGGCGGGCGTCGCATCGAGCACCGTGCGGAGCGCGTCGGTCGCCTTCTTGATCGCCGCTGCGGCCTCGTCGGGCGTCCGCGCGCTGTCCGACGCCGGTCCGGCCTTCTCGGGAGTCGGCGTCGCTGTCGTGGGGACCCGGTCGGGCGCCTCGCCGGGCTCGTCGGGAACAGCCGGCTCCACGACGGGGCGGTCTCGCACGTCGGCCGGCTCCCCTGTGGCGGCCGACGTCCTGCCGTTGCCGGACGGAACCGCCGTATCGGCGACCGCAGCCGGGGCATCGGCCGCCGTCCGGCCGGTGGCTTCCTTCTGGCTGGTGGCTTTCGGGCGGCTGGTGGCTTCTGGGCGGGGTGAGCGCTCACCGGCGCGCTGGGCGACGCGCGTCTGCTCGGGCGCGACGGGCTCGGTGAAGGCCTCGCGGACCAGGGTGCGCAGCTTGGACGCCGCCTTCATGATCCGGTCACGGTCGGCGCGGTCCACAGCTGCCTCGGTGGTCAGGTACTGGGAGTCGGAGAGCGCCTCGCCGGCTGCCTCCACCACGGTCGCGACCTCGGCGCTGGCCTCGACCGCCGGGACGGCGGTCGGCGAAGGGGCGGCGGTGGGCGTGCTCGACGGCGTGGCCATGACCGCGAAGTATCTCGCCGCGATCGGAGACCGGGCAGCCAGGCCGTCGTCGGCCGTGGTCAGGGTCACGATGGCCAGCGCGAGCGCGACGGCCACCATCAGACGGCGCGTCGGAGAGCTGCCGCGCTGGGTGGAGTCGGGTCGCTTCAGGGCGCGACCGATTCCGGCGTGTGACATGACTTTCCCCTGTCCAAGGAGGCCAGGGGCTGGCAGAAGCTGGGTGAAAGCGCCCTGGTTCGGCTTGTTCGAGGCTGACATCTGCGTGACACGCAAGTCAAGCCTGATTGGCAGTTTTTCCGAACACGCAAGTTTTTTCACCCACTGCTCAGGCCGGATCATCGTTGTCCGCCGGCTTGATCGGTGCTGGCTCTCCGCTAACCCACCGATTGCGACAGTGATGGTTCCGGTTCCGTCAGACCAGGGAGACATCCATGAAGAAGCTTTGGGTCATCGGCGCAGGGGCCGCTCTGGCCGCCGTCGCGTTCGGTGGACCGGCGGTGGCCTCGGCGTCCGCGCCGACCGTCGAGACCGCCCGCCATGCACAGGTGGCGACCCACGGCGCCCTGCCGACCGAGGCTCAGATCGACGCGCTCTTCGACCGGTGGAACGCCGCGGTCGAGACCGGTGACCCGGAGAAGGTGGCCGCCCTCTACGCCCCGGACGCCGTGCTGCTGCCCACGCTCTCGCCCGAGATCCGGACGGACCACGACGGGATCGTGGACTACTTCGAGCACTTCCTCGCAAAGAACCCGAGCGGCGAGCGGACCCGCTCCGTCGTGGAGGTGCTCGACGGGACGACGGCGATCGACACCGGCCTGTACCGGTTCACCTTCACGGCTGCGGACGGTACGCAGACGTTCGCGGACGCGCGCTACACCTTCGTCTACGAGAAGCTGGACGGCCGGTGGCTGATCGTCAACCACCACTCCTCGCTGGTGCCGGCCGCCAGCTGATCCGCACGGTCAGGCCGCCGGCGGGGGCGTCGTCGAGCACTACGTCCCCGCCGGCGTCGGCGGCGAGCTGCCTGACGATCGCGAGGCCGAGGCCGGAGCCGGCCTGGCCCGTGTGGCCCGGCCCGCGCCAGAACCGGTCGAACGCCCGCGCCTTCTCCGCCGCGGTCATGCCCGGGCCCTCGTCGCGCACCTCGAGCACCACGCGGTCGCCACCGGCCTGCACGTCGACGGTGATGGTTGCCCCGTCGGGCGAGACGGCGAGCGCGTTCGAGAGCACGTTGTCGAGGATCTGCTCGACCTGCCCGAAGCCTGCCAGGATCACCGGCTCGGCGTCCCATGCTCCGGTCTGCCGGAAACGGATGCCGCGTTCGTCGGCCTCGAGGCGCCAGAGAGCGAGCCGCTGCTCGACCGCGTCCGCCAGGTGCACGGGCTCCGCGCCGCCGGTCCGAGCCTCGGCGCGGGCGAGCACGAGCAGCCCGTTGACCAGGCCGCTCATCCGGACCACCTCCCGGGTCGCCCGTTCGACGTCCTCCCGGATCGTCACGTCACCCGCGCCGTCGGCGATGTTGTCCAGTGAGAGCCGGAGCGCCGTCAGCGGCGTGCGCAGCTGGTGGGAGGCGTCGGCCACGAACACCCGCTGGGCCGCGATCAGGGTCTCCAGACGCTCGGCGCCGGAGTTCAGTGCACGAGCCAGCGTCTGCGTCTCCGACGGGCCGGTGACGGCACAGCGGGCCGTGAGGTCACCGTCGCTCAGTCTGCTGGCCATGGCATAGAGCTCGGCCAGCGGTCTGGTCAGCCGGCGCACCGCCACCGCACCGAGTCCCGCCGCGACCGTGAGGATCCCGACAGCCAGCAAGGCCCGCAGCCCCCAGACCTCCCAGACCTGTTCGTCCAGCGCGCTGGTCGGGTAGCTGATCTGGACGGCACCGTTCGAGTGAGCCGGGACGGTCACGACCAGTGCGGCGTCACTCCAGTCAGCCGCGGCGCCTCTGCTCCACGACGGGAGCACCTCCACGCTGCCAGGTGTCTGGAGCTCGTAGGCCCGGATCGCATCGGCCAGGGTATCGAGCGACGTCTCGTCTCCGTGTGCGAGCAAGAGCGCCATCGTCGTGGCGTCGCGCTGGACGGTCGCCTCCGTGTCCTCCCGCAGGTGCGCGCCGACGGGGACCGAGAGCGGCAGCTTGAAGGCAAGGAGCGCCCCCGCGACCAGGACCGCGTAGCTGATGGTCAGGCGCCGGATCATGACGTGGCCGCCGCATCGACGACCAGACGGAAGCCCACGCCCCGCACCGCCTCGATGGTCACCGCGCCCGCGAGCTTGCGCCGCAGCGCGGAGACGTGCACGTCGAGGGTCTTCGTGGGACCGAACCAGTTCGCGTCCCAGACCGCCTCCATGATCCGTTCCCGCGTCAGGAGGGCGCCCGGCTGCTCGGTCAGGAAGGCGAGGAGCTCGTACTCCTTGCGGGCGAGCGGCACCTCGACCCCGTCGAGGAACACCCGTGCCGACCTTCGGTCGACGGTGACCCGACCGTAGCGGCCGGCGACGGCCGACCCCTGACCGGGGTTCACCCGCCGCATCACCGCTCTGATCCGGGCGATCACCTCGCGCACGCCGAACGGCTTGGAGACGTAGTCGTCGGCCCCAAGCTCCAGGCCCGCAACCCGGTCGACCTCGTCGCTGCGCGCACTGATGACGATGATCGGTACGTCGCTCCGGGCCCGCAGCGACCGGCACACGTCCAGCCCGTCGGTGTCCGGCAACCCCAGGTCAAGCAGCACGACGTCGACCGGCCCCGCCCGCAGCGCCCCGGCGCCGCTCGCCACCCACTCGACCTCGTATCCGTACCGGACCAGGCCGCGCTGCAACGACATCGCCACCGACTCGTCGTCTTCTACCAGGAGCACTCGCACGCCCGAACCCTAGGCGTCCCCGAGGGTCCCCGCGGCCGTCGTCTCGTAGCCGGACTCCGTTCGACTTGACCGACGTCACGCGGCGGCGGAGTGTGATAAGTGACGGCAGTGCCGTCCGGCGCTGCCCCGAGCACAGGGAGTCCGCCATGTACGTACGCACCACAGAGATCCAAGGCGATCCCGCCATGATCGCCGACGGGATGACGCTCGTTCGCGATGAGATCTTCCCGGCAGTTTCCCAGATGGACGGCTGTATCGGCATGTCGATGCTGGTCGACCGGGAGTCCGGCCGCTGCATCGCCACGACGGCGTGGTCGTCCGAGGACGCGATGCTGGCGACCGCCGACGCCGTGCGACCGATGCGCGACCGCGCCGCGCAAACCCTGGGCAGCACCGGAAGCGGGTACGTCCACCAGTGGGAGGTCGCCGTCGTCCACCGCGATCACGCCACCCCCGACGGCGCCTGCGCCCGCCTCACCTGGCTGAGCGGCGACGAGAACATGGTCGACAACGCCATCGACATGTACCGGATGGTCGTCCTGCCGCGGATCCAGGAGATGGGCGGGTTCTGCAGTGCCAGCCTGATGGTCGACCGTGAGGCCGGCCGGGTCGTCGGCACCGCCGCCTTCGACAGCCGCGAAGCCCTCGAGGCCAGCCGTGAGCCCACGAAGGAGATCCGCACCGGCATCGTCCGCGAGCTCGGCGCCAAGGTCGACAAGGTCGAGGAGATGGAGATCGCGTTCGCACACCTCCACGTCCCCGAGATGGCCTGACGCCGGCCGCTGGACACCCCGAAGGTCACGCAGGATGGGGATCAGCGACGGTGAGCCGAGCCTCGACCCAGGCCCGGCTCACCTCGGCGCTGGCCCGCGGCTCCATCGAGGCCCGGTCGACCTCGACGATCACCCAGCCGTCCCAGCCGTCCGGCAGCGCCGCGAGCACCGCGTCGAGGTCGAGATCACCCAGTCCTGGTTCGCGGAACAGGCCGCGGTCGACAGCCGCGTTGTAGGAGGTCGGTTCGGCGCGGCTGGCCGCGGCCACGGTGAGGTCGAGATCCTTGATGTGGACGTCGACGAGCCGGTCGGCGTGCCGCTGCAGCATCCGCACCGGGTCGATCCCCGCCCACGCCAGGTGCCCGATGTCGAACGAGGCGCCCAGCAGGGACGGTGAGATCGCCGCGAGCGCCCGCTCGATCTCCTCCTCGGTCTCGATCCATGTGCCCACATGGTTGTGCAGCCCGGCGCGCACGCCCTCCTCGCGGAGGACCTCCGCCGCGGCTCCGAGGATGTCGATGAGACGGTCCAGGCGCGAGCTGTCGAAGTCCGCCCCGACAGCGGTCTGCTCCAGAGTGCGCCGGGTCCCCGGCGCCCAGCTCATCTCGGGCGACAGGAAGACGGTGCTGAGCCCGAAGTAGTTCGACTCCTCCGCGATCCGGCGGATCCCGTCGTACCAGCGCACCTGCTCGGCGCTCCCCGGGGCCAGCAGCACGCCGTGGTCCTCCGGCAGGGCGACGCTCGCATAGCCGGGCGCGAGCACGAGGCCCGCATCCCGCACCATCCGCTCGTACGACTGCAGGGTCTGGGTATCGAGCAGCTGCATCATCACCGCGGCGAAGCCCGCGTCCCGCACCTGGGCGAGGACGCCGGGATAGTCGGCCCGGAAGGCCGGGTCGGCGAAGAGCCAGAGGTCCTCGCTGTCCGGGTCGGACGGGTCGGCCTTGATGTTGACCCACTGGATCGGGTTCAGTGCCACCCGGTCGGCGCGCAGTCTCATGCCTCCCCCTCCGCTGCGCCCTGGCGCGCGTTGTACACCGTCAGGTCCCCCGCATCGACGCGCTCGCGGTAGGCGCGGAAGACGTCGAGCGCCTCGTCTCGCAGCACGTCCTTCACCACGCGGATGCCGCGGCGCTCGAACTGCTCCGCCCAGTCGTCGCCGAGCGGGCCCTCGTCGAAGGTGGTGATCTCTTCGAGCTCCGGCCCCTCGCCGGCGACCACCAGGGCGCGCACCCCGGACCACATGGCCGCCCCGTAGCACTGGATGCACGGCCGCCAGTTGACGACGAGCTCGTGCGCGGGCGTGCCGGCCCCGCCGAGGTCCCACGCACCCCGCCGGGTCTGGGCGAGCCCCAGCGCGACGACCTCCGCGTGGCCGCTCGAGACCCCGCTCCCGAGCACGACGTTCACGCCCACGGAGACGATCCGACCGGTCTCGCTCTCGGCGACGAGGGCGGCGAACGGGCCACCGTTCCCCTCCCGCCAGTTGCGGTCGGCCAGGCGGTGCACGAGCCGCATCCGGTCGTCCGGCTCCGGGATGCGGTCCGGGACGTCGGCGAGCTCGTCCCGCACCCAGGGCGGCAAGGCGATGCGGTATTCGGTCGAGATCTCCTGAGCGAGCATTTTCGGAGTCCTTTTTCAGTCGGCGAGCGCTGGGTCGGTTGGCGAGCGCGGGTCAGGTGGCGAGCGCTGGGTCAGCTGGCGAGCGCGGCGGACCGGCGCGCGACCGCGCGGGCGGTGCGGACGGCCGTGACCGCGCCGGTGAGAGTGGTGTTCGCCGCGACGGGAGTCGGCACCGCCCCGGTGCCGGCGACATAGAGGTTCTCGAAGCCCCAGACCCGTCCGCTGGTGTCCGCGACGCTCGTGCCGTCGTCGTGCTCCCCGATCCGGACGGTGCCGGTCAGGTGCAGCGAGGATCCGGGCGCCAGCAGGGCCCGCTCCGACTCGGGGTCGAAGGGCCCGAACAGCTCGGCGATCTCCTGCACCTGGGCCAGCGCGCGGTCGATGAGCTCGAGGTCGGCCGGGGAGTATCCGAACTCGATGCTGATCCGCGGCATGCCCGCCGCGTCCGTCGCGGTCTCGGAGAACACGAGGCGGTTCGCGGGCCGCGACTCCACCGGCGAGTAGAGCGACAGACCTACCGAGTGGGCGAGGGGTCGTCCGGCCGCGTCGACGTAGGTGGTGTTCATGATCTGCCCGTGGAACGGCTGATCGGGCCCGTTCTGCGGCATCCAGAGCGAGTCGGTGCAGAACTCCCCGACCCGCGGCAGCGGGAGCGTCGCGAGGTCGAGCCCGAACCGGTCGATGTCCATGAGGACGCGTCCGGTGATGAACGCGTGCTCGTTCAGGTAGCGCCCGAGCGCCCATGGCCGGATGCCCGAGGCGAAGAGGATCTGTGGTGTTCGCAGAGCGTCCGCGCACACCACCACGGTGTCCGCGAGCACCTCTTGCTCCGTCCCGTCGGAGACCCGCCGGACCCGGGCACCACGCACCCGGTCACCGTCGACCAGCAGCCCTGTCACGAGGGCGCCGGTGAGCAGCTCGAAGCGGTCGTCGCCGCCGGACGCGATCGGCGGGAAGATCACCGAGGGACCCGTGCGCGTCATCGGGCCCTCGGCGGCCGGGGCGACCGCCATGGGCATCGGCTGCGGCGCCCGCTCGCTCGGTCCGATCCCGGCGAGGTGCTCCCCCAGCACGTCGAGCACGACCTGCCCGGCCGCGGTGGGTCCGATGGGGCCGGGATGCACGCCCAGCACTCGCCGCGCGGTCCGCAGGTCGTCGGACCAGCCCTGCGGGTCGCCGTCGTCGAACACCTCCTCGCCGGCGGGCCAGGGGGTGGCCGCCGTCCAGTGCACGCCCATGCCACCCGCGTTCCATGCGATCGCAGCACCTGGCATCTCCTCGGCCTCCTCGCCGAACGCGAGCGCGTGGAAGATCCCTGGCCGGAGCCGGACGACGTCGCCGACGGACTCCCGGTCGACGGTGGCCCCGGTGTACATGCCCTGGATGCCGCTCGCGACGCGCTCGTTGTAACGCTCCCACAGCTCGGGGTCCGGCACGTCGTGGAGGTGCAGCCCCGGGGTGTCGCCGATCGCCGTCCCGGCGTCGACCATGAGGATGCGCACGGCCGGGTCGGCCTCTCTGACGAGCCGGGCGACTGTCGAGCCCATGATGCCGCTGCCGACGATCAGGACGTCGGCGCTGCGCGAGTGAGTCAAGTGATGCTCCAAAGATACGTAGGTGTCAGACGTACAGGTCACGCCGGTGACCTGTACGTCCGGCAGGTCGTCACGCGTGGTGCACGATCGGGCCGAAGAGCTGGGTGTCCATGCGGTCGAGGGCGAACTTGAGCGCCCCGATGAGCGGGCCGTCGCGGCCGAGCGTCGTCGCCCGCAGCTCGATCCCGGGGGTGCGCGCCGCCCGCATCCGCTCCCGGACACGGGGCAGGAGAACGTCCGCGGCGTCCTCCAGCCCGCCGCTGAGCACGATGAGCGACGGCGCGATGGTCCAGGACAGGGTGGTAAGGATCGACACGATGTGCTCGACGAACTCGTCGACCTCGGCCACGGCCTCCGGTTCCCCGGCCCGGGCGGCGTCCACCCGGGAACGCGCGAACCTGCGCTGCTCGGGGACCGGGGAGGTGAGCCACGCGATGGGGTGATCGTCGATCGACCCGGCCGGCATCGAGACCGCCTCGACGATCTCGCCCGCCGCGCCCTGGAACCCGCGATGGACCGTGCCGCGGATGAGGATGCCCAGACCCGCGCGGTTGCCCAGCTGCGCCCAGATGACGTCGTCGTGGTCGCCCGCAGCGCCCCGCCAGCGCTCGGCGAGGGCACCGAGGTTGGCGTCGTTGTCCGCGAACCAGGGGATGCGGATCCGCCTGCCCAGCTCGGCGGGCAGGTCGACGCCCTCCCAGTGCTCCGTGAAGACCAGCCGCCGCACGACCCCGTCCGCGTCGATTGCGCCGCCGCTCGCGATGGCGCCCGCGCGGAGGCGCTCGATCGTCCCGCCGGCGTCCACGAGCGCCTCCCGCACGAGGTCGGCGGCGTCGTCGAGCGTCGACTGCGGGTCGTGATACTCCCGCAGCGCACGCCGGGCGCGGCCGAGGATGTTCCCGCGCACGTCGGACACCACGGCCGCGCCCTCGAGCGTGTTCACCCGCACCGCGGCGAGCAGGGCGTGCTGAGCGCGCAGCTCGAACCGCCTCGGCGGTCTTCCGGCGCCGCCCGTGAGCGGCACGCGGGCGAGCTCCGCGACCCAGCCCGCCTCGACGAGCGCGTCGAGGATGAGCTCGATCGTCCGCCGCGACAGGCCGGTCCGCTCGGCGAGCGCCGTCATGGTCATCGCCTCGGCGGAGAGCGCGAGCGCGCGCAGCGCCGCGGAAGTGTTGAGGCGGCGGACGCCGCTCTGGTCCAGGCCCAAGGCAGCGCCGGTCATCGCAGCCCCGTGGCGGCGACGCCCTGGACGAAGTAGCGCTGCAGGAAGAGGAACAGCACCAGCACGGGCAGCATCACCACGATGGCGCCGGCGAGCATGAGCCCGTAGTCCGTGACGTTCTGCGCGGCCTGGCTGGTCGCGGCCAGCCCGACCGGAAGGGTGTAGGCCGAGGTGCTCTGGGCCACCACGAGCGGCCAGATGAAGTTGTTCCACGACGCGAGGAACGACATGATCGTGACCGTCGCGAGGGCGGGACCGGCCAGCGGCAGGAAGATGCGCAGGAAGATGCGCAGCTCCCCCGCGCCGTCGATGCGCGCCGCCTCGAGCAGCTCGTCCGGGACCGCCGACGCGTACTGCCGCATGATGAAGATCGAGATCGGCAGCGCGAGGCTCGGCAGGGCGATACCGGCGAGAGTGTCGACGAGGCCGAGGTTCGTGGTGACGACGAACTGCGGGACGAACGTGGCCGTGTACGGCACCATGAGCGCCGCCATGACGGCGCCGAAGGCGATCCGCTTGCCGGCGAAGTCGAACTTGGCGAGCGCATACCCCGCCGCGGATGCGGCGACGATGTTTCCCGCGACGACGATTGCGGCGACGACGACGCTGTTCACGAGGTAGGTACTGAATCCCTGCGTGGCGAACAGCCGCACGAAGTTGTCGAAGGTCACCTCGCTCGGCAGCCACGCGCCGGGGTCGGCCCGGATGTCGTCCAGACTCCGCAGCGAGCCGCTGGCTACCCACCCGAAGGGCAGCAGCGTGAGCCCGGCGACGCCGGCGAGGGCCAGGTACAGCAGCACCTCCGGCGTGCGAAGCCCTCGTGGCGCAGCGCGGGCACCCTGCTCCACGAGGACGTCCTCATGGGTGATCTCGGTCGGCGCGACGACTGTCATGCGCGAGGCCTCAGCAATCTGAACTGGACGATGCTCACCACGGCCACCAGGGCGAGGATGACGAAGGATGCGGCGGAGGACAGCCCGAACTGGCCGAACCCGAACTGGTGGTACGTGTAGAGCGCTATCGACTCGGTGGACCCCAGCGGGCCGCCGTCGGTGAGCAGGTAGGGCTCGTCGAACACCTGCAGGTAGAACACGGTGAGCAGCACGGAGACGAGCAGGATCGTCGGTATGAGCAGGGGCATCGTGATGTGCCACAGCCGGCGCCACCACCCCGCGCCGTCCAGGGCGGCCGCCTCGTGCACGTCCTCCGGCACACCCTGCAGCCCCGCCAGGAACAGCACCATGGCGATGCCGAAGTTACGCCATACGCCGAGCAGGATCACCACTGGCATCGCCAGGTTCGGGTCGCCGAGCCAGTTCGGCCCGGCGAACCCGAAGCTCGCGGCCACCTCGTTGACGGTGCCGTTCGTGTTGAACGCGTACTGCCAGATGAGCGCGACTGCCACGACGTTGGTCACCACGGGAGCGAAGAAGACGGTCCGGAATACGCCGCGCATGCGGCGTATCCCAGCGTTCAGCGCGAGGGCGAGGACAAACCCGAGCAGCATGGTGAGCGGGACCCCGACCAGGACGAAGACCGCCGTGTTCCAGAGATCGCGGACGAACCGGCCGTCGGAGAAGAGCCAGGCGTAGTTGTCCAGGCCGACGAAGTCGACGGCGAACGGGCTACGCAGGTCGGTTCCCCGCAGGTCCGTGAGGCTGAAGCCCAGTGCCGCGACGGTCGGGATCGCCGTGTAGACGACGAACACCGCCAGGAACGGCATCAGGAACAGCCAGGCGATCAGGGAGCGGCGGCGAGTCATGGTCGCGTTACTCCGCCCCGGTGCCCAGGCTCTCGGCGAAGGCCTGGATAGCCGCCGCGGCCTCTTCCGGTGTCTGGCTCCCCTTGGCCACCGCCTCCATCTCGACGCCGAGCTGCGTCGCGATCTGCGCCCAGGTCGCCACCTGCGGATAGGTCTCGGTGTTCTGAAGCTGCTCGAAGAAGGCGTCGAGGAGCGGCTGGTCCGCGATCGCGGGGTCGTCCCACGCGGAGCTGACCGCGGGGAGCGAGGAGTACGCCTCGTACTGGGCGACCTGTGTCTCGGGCTCGGCGAGGTGCCGCAGCAGCTTCCACGAGGCATCGGAGTTGTCGCTGTCGGCCAGCACGCCCCAGCTGCCGCCCGCGATCGCGCCGACGCTGCCGCCGGCGTCACCGGGCAGCGCGGCCGTCGCGACGTGCTCCTGCGTCCAGCCCTCCTCGCCGGCGACGTCGTCCAGCTGCCCGATCACCCACGGGCCGGTCATCATGGCGCCCGTGCGGCCCTCGACGAAGTACGGCTGAGAGTCGAGGAAGCCGGGCGCGTCGGGGTCGGCGATCCCAGAGGTGAAGAAGGACTGGTTGTACGTCAGCGCCTCGACCATCTCCGGGGTGTCGAGGGTCCACTCGGCGCCGTCGTCCGACATCGGCCGGCCCCCCGCCTGCCACAGGTACTGCGTGACGTCCTGGCCGTTGTAGACGTCCCAGCCCACGTCCGCGCCCAGGCCCTTCTCGGCCCCGCCGTCCTGCAGCGCCTCGAAGAACGGGATGACGTCGTCCCAGGTGGCCGGCGCCTCCACGCCGCCGGCCTCGGCGAAGTCGGAACGGTAGACCATCGCGTAGGTGTAGGCGTACCACGGGACCGAGTAGGCGACTCCGTCGACGACTCCGGACTCCCACGCGCCCGGGAAGAACGAGGCGCTGTCGACCAGCCCGTCGGGCACGGGAGCGAACGCGCCACCCGCGATGAACTGCGCCTGGGACTCGGTGTAGAGCTGCGCGACGTCGGGTCCGCCGCCCGCGGCGACCGCCGACTGCAGCTTGGTCGTGTACTCGTCCGACGGGACCAGCGTGACCTGGAGGTCGAGATCCGGGTTGTCCGCCTTGAAGGAGGCGACGACGTCGTCGAGCACTGTCGCGTCGCCGTCCGGGGCCCACAGCTCCACGGTCCCGGTCGCGGGTCCGTCGTCAACAGGCGCTGACGCGGCCGACGATGCGGGTTCGGTGCTGCGGCCGCAGCCGGAGAGCACGAGGACGGAGACGGCGGCAGCGCCGACGGCAAGCCGGGCCGTCGTGTGTCGAGAGATTGGCACGGGAGACTCCTATCGCGAGAGTCAGTAGAGCGCGACGACAGAAGCCGCATTGTGCTGACTAGTAGCGCTTTTGAACCCACTCGTTGTGCGTCCGGTTATCAAGGTAGGGACGGCCCGTTTCGGCGGAATGACGCGAGAGTGACGAATAATTTCGGCGTAGGTAGCACAATTCGGGGCTGGGCGCGGGACCCGCAAGCCAGGCACAATGAACCGCATGACCAGCCCTGAGAACCCGGTCGACGTCAAGCCCCGCTCCCGCCAGGTGACCGATGGCCTGGAAGCCACCGCGTCCCGGGGGATGCTCCGTGCCGTCGGGCTGGGCGACGACGACTTCGCCAAGCCCCAGATCGGCGTCGCGAGCTCGTGGAACGAGATCACGCCCTGCAACCTCTCGCTCGACAGGCTGGGGAAGGCGGCCAAGCAGGGGGTGCACGCCGCGGGCGGCTACCCCCTGGAGTTCGGCACCATCTCCGTCTCCGACGGCATCTCCATGGGCCACGAGGGCATGCACTTCTCGCTGGTGTCCCGCGACGTCATCGCCGACTCGGTCGAGACGGTCATGCAGGCCGAGCGGCTGGACGGCTCGGTGCTGCTGGCCGGCTGCGACAAGTCGCTGCCGGGCATGCTGATGGCGGCCGCGCGCCTGGACCTGTCGAGCGTGTTCCTCTACGCCGGCTCGATCATGCCCGGCTGGGTCAAGCTCGAGGACGGCACGGAGAAGGAAGTCACGATCATCGACGCCTTCGAGGCCGTCGGGGCGTGCGCGCGCGGGCTCATGAGCGAGGAGGACGTCGGCCGGATCGAGCGGGCGATCTGCCCCGGTGAGGGAGCCTGCGGCGGCATGTACACGGCCAACACGATGGCGTCGGCCGCCGAGGCGCTCGGCATGTCGCTGCCCGGGTCGGCCGCGCCGCCGTCGGCCGACCGCCGGCGCGACGTGTGGGCGCACCGGTCGGGCGAGGCTGTGGTCAACCTGCTGCGCCTTGGCATCACCGCACGCGACATCCTGACCAAGGAGGCGTTCGAGAACGCGATCGCCGTGGTCATGGCGTTCGGCGGGTCCACGAACGCGGTGCTGCACCTGCTGGCCATCGCGTACGAGGCCGAGGTCGACCTCACCCTCGACGACTTCTCCCGCATCGCCGACCGCGTGCCGCACCTCGGCGACCTCAAGCCCTTCGGGCGCTACGTGATGAACGACGTCGACCGGATCGGCGGCGTGCCGGTGGTCATGAAGGCGCTGCTGGACGCCGGGCTGCTGCACGGGGACGCGCTGACCGTGACGGGCCGCACCATGGCCGAGAACCTCGCCGACATCGCCCCGCCCGACCCGGACGGCAAGATCCTGCGCGCCCTGGACAACCCGATCCACAAGACGGGTGGCATCACCATCCTGCACGGATCGCTCGCGCCCGACGGCGCCGTCGTGAAGTCGGCGGGTTTCGACTCCGACGTGTTCGAGGGGACCGCGCGCGTGTTCGAGCGGGAGCGGAGCGCGCTGGACGCCCTGGAGGACGGGACGATCCAGGCCGGCGACGTCGTCGTCATCCGCCACGAGGGCCCCAAGGGCGGCCCGGGCATGCGCGAGATGCTCGCCATCACCGGCGCCATCAAGGGTGCCGGCCTCGGCAAGGACGTCCTGCTCGTCACGGACGGCCGGTTCTCCGGCGGGACCACCGGCCTGTGCGTCGGGCACATCGCGCCCGAGGCCGTCGACGCCGGTCCGATCGCGTTCGTGCGCGACGGCGACCGCATCCGCCTCGACGTGGCTTCCAAGACGCTCGACCTCCTGGTGGAGCCGGCCGAGATCGAGACCCGCAAGGTAGGCTGGGCACCGCTCCCCCACCCGTACAAGCGCGGCGTGCTCGCCAAGTACTCCAAGCTCGTCCAGTCGGCGTCGAAGGGGGCGGTGCTGGAGTAGCGACCTACCCGCCAGGGTTGGCGGTGTACAAGAGGTGGACGGTGGCGTGCTGGCAGGCGTCCTGGTTGGTGGTCTTGTCGGCGAAGCCGATCGAGGCCCCGCCGAAAGGG
Source organism: Promicromonospora soli (assembly GCF_014653785.1). GTDB lineage: Bacteria > Actinomycetota > Actinomycetes > Actinomycetales > Cellulomonadaceae > Promicromonospora > Promicromonospora soli. Next base: position 525,680 of record NZ_BNAS01000001.1, read on the forward strand.
GCCGTGCCGCCGGGGCCGAGAGTCTTCCCGACGGCCATCGTGGTGTCGAGGAGGAGGTAGTCGCCGACGCCGCAGGCTCCGGCGGGCGCTCCGGGGTCGGCAGTGACGGACGTGATCTCGACCGTGACCGCCGCGATGTAGGTGCTGTCGGTTCCCTTGTTCACGGCGAGCCCTGTGATGGGCACCGGCGCGACGCCGGGCGCGAGGCCCTCCGATGTGGAGGTCTGGGTGACGGCCAACGAGTTGTCGGCGGTGGCACAATCCGCGGCGGCGGCCGGCGCGGAGGCTCCGGGGCTGAGCGCAACCGTGACGCCGGCGACGAGGATCAGGACCAGTGCGGCCGTTGCCCTGTGACGCTTGCGGGCTATGAGCAGGAACATGGCTCCGGCGACAAGGCAGGCGGTCGCGAGTAGCAGAATGAGACCGGGATCGACATCAGGGCTGGTGGGCGACAGCAGGCCACAGTTCATGGCGTCACCGTCGCGTCGGCCTCGTCTGTGTCGCCCGGCGATACCGTTTCCTTCGGTGGCACGCTCGAATCGGGTGCCTCAGGAAGCTCGGGAACATCGGGTGTCTCGGGGAGCGCAGGAGTGCTGGGCCCGGGCGGCTCGGCGGACTCGTCCAGGGGTCTCTCGGACGGGGCAAGGAGAGCCATCGGCGCAGGAGTGACACCGGTGAGCGAACCATCGGCCACAGTGACCGTGCCGCGCGAGAGCGCCTGCCCGGTCAGCGCCGTGCCGGCGCCGAGGGTGATTGCACCTCGCGCGAGAAGAGAGCCGGACATCGACGAGTTCGCGCCGGTCCCCGCGGCCCCGGCGACGACCCAGAACACGTTTGCGGGCTGGGCTCCGTTGACGAGCGAGACGGTGCTGGCGGCGGCGGTGTCGAAAGCTGCGTCGCCCACGAATATGAACACGGCCTCGGGGTCGCCTTCACCGTCGAGGGTGACGGTCCCCGTGAGGGCCAGCGCGGCGGTCATGTGGTGGACTCCGGCGTGGAAGACCTGTCCGCCCAGGTCGCCGGCGATCTCCGAGTGGGGCGCGCGCGAGGATGCCTCGTCCAGTGCCGCGAGAAGGTCTTCCTGTGCGAGCGCAGCGGCGGAATCTCCCGTGTGGAGGCTCCCGTCATAGGTGCCCGGCGGAAAGCCGGTCACCGAGGTCGCGGGGCTGACACCGAGGTCGCCGCTCATCGTCGTGGCTCCGGTGTTGACGACACCGGTAGCTGCGAGGACAGAGTACGAGGCGGCGGCTCTGAGGTCGATCGGCGGAGGGTTCACCTCGACGGTGAGGGTCTGGGAGGCAGCGGCGCCATCGCCGTTGGCGTCGCGCACTCTGGCGACGACCTCGTACCGACCCGCGGCGAGCTCCGCCGCGGTGGCCACCCAGGTACCGCCCGCCGTGACGGTGGTGGACAAGCTCTGGCCGTCGACGACGACGCTGATCGTGCTGGACTCCGCGGCGTCGCTCACGCCGGTGATCGTGGGCGTGATGTCCTTGGTGACCGCAGCGGGTCCGTCGTCGATGCTGAGAGTGGGCGGGAGCGCATCGGTGAATCTGATGGTGTTTGACGCGAGGGTCACTGCGTCCAGCGAGAGCGCCCGACCGATGAGCTCGGTGCTCGCGCCGAGCGTGATGGCGCCCTGGGCGACGATCGTGCCCGACAGGAAGGAGTTCGCTCCCGTTCCAGCGGCGCCGGCGACGACCCAGAACACGTTCGACGCCTGTGTATCGTTCACGAGGTCGACGACGCTGGCGGCGGCGGTATTGAACGCCGCGGACGACTGCAGGACGAAGACCGCGTCAGGGTCCCCCTGAGCGTCGAGGGTGAGGGTTCCGGTCACGGCCATCGCGGCTGTGGTGTGGTAGACGCCCGATGTCAGGGTGCGACCGCCGAGGTCGCCGACGAGCTCGGCGTCTGCCGGTCGTGCGGCCAGGCTCTCGTAGGCGTCAGCCAGGGCGGCCTGCGCGCCGGCGGCGTGCTCATCGCCCGCACGGATGTCACCGCCGACGTTCATCGGGTCGATTCCGCTGACAGTGGTGCCCGGGCTCACGCCGAGGTCGCCGCTAACCGTCGTGGTGCCGGTGCTGACCACCGCAGTGGCGGCGAGGACGGAATAGCTCTGCGCGGCCCCCAACAAGGTGGGAGCCGTCACGGTAACCGTCGCGCTGGCAGCACTGTGGGCCGTCCATGATCTGTAGACGGCGGTCACGACGTATCTGTGTACTCCTGCTGGGGCGGCCGCGTCGACGCAGGCGGTCCCCTCGATCAGCGAGGTGGGGCTGCTCGCGCACGCCGGAGCGATCGCCTCACCGGTGTGCCGCGTGACGTAGTAGCCCGTCGGCTGAACACCGCCGACGCCGGAGGCCCAGCCGACCGTGACATCCGGTTCAGCGGTCTGCGGGACAGTCACGCCGACCGGTGCGGCGAGGATCGCCGTAACCGCAGACGCGGACGCCGAACCCGTCCCGCTCCAGTACGCCGATGCGGGCCCTGCTTCGGCCAGGACTGCCAGGACCAGGGCGAGCACCACGATCAGGATGGACGCCTGGCCGGACATGCGAGCGCTCCTGCGACCGCCGCGGTCGGCTCGAGATCGTCCGGTAGGTGTGCTCATGATCGACGACTACGTCCTGTTGGCCGTACACGGGCGCGGCGTGGGAGTGGATCGCCGCGGCAGGCCTGTGCCTGCCCGCCGAGCGCCCAGCGGGTGCGCCGCGTGCGGCAGCACCCCCTGGGCGTCGGTCGTGGGTCAGGAAGCCGTGAAGTAGAGCGGGACTTCCTGGCCCTGGCAGTCGTCCTGGTTGGCGGTGGTGTTCGTCAGCGTCACCGTTGCCGTGCCGTCCAGGGACCCACCGGCGGGGATCTGCCCGGCGGGAACGTCGGTGACGGTGGCCGTGTAGTCGGCCGCCAGGCAGTTGTCACCGGTCGGTACCCAGGGGGTTCCGTCGACGGTGGCCAGCGTGACCGTGACATCGGTCAGGTTCTGGGTTCCTTCACCGGGGTTAGTGACAGTGAAGTCGACGGTCTGCCCGGCGCTGCCTGGCGCGAGCGTGCCGACAGCGGGGTCGCTGGTGATCGTGAAGGCGACACTCTCTCCGGTCGTCGCCGACCCCGTGCCGGTACCGGTGGAGGTCCAGTACGCAAAGGCGACCCCAACCCCGGTGATCGTGAGTACCGCTGCAAGAATGACAGCGATGCGTTTCTTGTCTTGGTGCAGGGTTTTCGCCATGACGAGCTCCTTCGGGTTGGGCGTGCGCTTTGGTATGCAGCCTCGACGCTATTCACCGAAGGGACCGACCCCCAATACGGGAGCTACCGTGTTGGTGGCCCCCGCCCCCAGAGCAGGGACCACTGACACGGAACGTAGCACCCGAAACTCTCGCTTCATAAATAGATGTCCCGAAATGCCGGTAATGCCATGGGATAACTCAGGCACCCTCTAATTCCCGCCTCCTCGCTGGATTTCGAATGGCGAATACGTGAGGGCTGCCATCGCACACCAGCCTGGCCCACCACCTGCACCGGGACGGCTAGCGGGCACCGTCCACCGTGCCCGCCGCGAGATTTTCGAAGGATCCCGGCCTCGACTGGGAGCCGCGAAACATGCAGATGCACGAAAATGTCCGAATCGCATGCCATAGCGCGCCCCGGATATGGCATATAGCAACGTGCAATGCATCTGAAACCCGAGCAAAAGCACGACAAAATGCCGGATATCCTCCAAGGGCATAGTGTTGCTTACATTCACAATCTGTGATTGCGCCTCCGCGATTCGGAGGATTTAAAGAGACTTCTCCATGAGAAATCAGATAGCCCAGCACTCCAGGCCGTCCACACGGTCACCTTCACCTCTGCGGGCCACCGTAGGTACGGTGCTCGCTCTGAGCGGCATCATCGCGCTCGTGCTCGCCACACAACCGGCGGCCGCGATCGGCACCGCCGTCCCCCTTGGCACCACCGCGTCCTATTCGGTCCTTGGCGGCCAGACCGTCACCAACACCGGGCCCTCGGTCCTCAACCGCGACGTCGGCGTCAGCCCGGGTACCGCGATCACCGGGTTTCCGCCCGGCGTCGCCCTCGGTGCCACCCACCCGGCGGATGCTCACGCGCTCCAAGCACAGAGCGACCTCACCATCGCCTATAACAACGCCGCGGGTCAGGCGCCCGATGCCAGCATCGCCGGCGACCTGGGCGGGCAGACCCTCGCTCCGGGGGTCTACAACGCGTCCAGCTCCATCGGGCTCACCGGGACGGTCACGCTCGACGGCGAGGGCGACCCCAACGCGGTCTTCATCTTCCAGGTCGGCTCGACTCTCACCACCGCGAGCGCGAGCACCGTCGCGCTCCTGAACGATGCGCAGGCCTGCAACGTGTTCTGGCAGATCGGCAGCTCCGCCACGCTGGGTACTGACACCACGTTCGTCGGGACGATCATGGCGCTGACGTCGATCACCGCAAACACCGGCGCCACCGTGGACGGACGCGCCCTGGCGCGCAACGGCGCGGTCACCCTCGACTCCAATATCTTCACCAGCAGCGCCTGCGTGACCGCCCCGCCGACCGGCACCTCCACGCCGACCGACAACCCGACCGCGACCCCACCCGGCGACGACAACGGAACCCCACCCGGGGACGACAACGGAACCCCGCCCGGCGACGATGACGGAACCCCACCCAACGGTGATGACGACGGAACCCCACCCAACGGCGACGACAACGGAACCCCACCCAACGGTGATGACGACCTGCCGCCGGGCGGCAGCAACGGCACGCCGAAGACACTCGCCGTCACGGGTCCGTCCGCCAACGTGCCGCTGCTGGCCGCCGCCTGCGCGGCGATCCTCGCCGGAATCGGCCTCATCGCCACCAGCATCCGGCTGCCCCGCACCAAGCCCTGACACGAGCCGTCGCGGTGGCCGAGCCGGGGTCACCGCGACACTCAGGCCGGGAATGTCATCGAATCAGTCATCTATTCATCCCGATGGTGCGCGTACCGTAGGAAGTATGTGGACCTTGATAGTGGTTCTGCTTGTCGCGTGGGCGATCCTGGCGGTCGTCGGCTACTTCTTCGAGGGCCTGTTCTGGCTGACCGTGGTCGGCATCATCCTGTTCCTCGGCACGCTGATCGTGGGCATCATCCGCCAACGGACCCGGCAGCACACCTGAAGGCTGCGGGCCCGAGAAGCAGGTGACCGGACGACGCCGGTGAGCTCGCACGCCACCCGCTCCTCGTCGACAAAGCATGCCGCCGTCATCGTCAACCCGGTCGGGGTCGACACCGTGCGGCTCCGTTCGGTTGTCGCCCTTGAGGAGGAGCGGCACGGCTGGGGGCCACACCTGTGGTTCGAGACGACCATCGAGGACCCGGGACAACTGGCGGCGAGGACCGCCTTGCAGCTCGATCCGGCGGTCGTGATCGTTGCCGGCGGGGATGGCACGATTCGCGCGGTCGCCGAAGAAGTCGTCTCAAGCGGCATACCCCTTGCGGTCGTTCCCGGAGGGACCGGGAACCTGCTCGCCCGAGACCTCGGCCTCCTGGCGGGGTTCGAGGCGTCGGTCCGCACAGCATTCACCGGGTCGGATCGCGCCATCGACGTCGGCATCGCCGAGCTCGAGCGCGAGCACGGACCGGCCACCACCCACCTGTTCCTCGTGATGACAGGCATCGGGCTGGACGCGAGCATGGCGTCGGGCACGAACAGCATCCTGAAGAGGCGAATCGGCTGGCTCGCCTATGCCGACCCCATCAGCAGGTCGGTCCTTGGCAACGAGCGGTTCTTGATGCACTACCGCGTGGACGGGGCCACTGAGCGTTCGATCAGCGCCCATACCGTGATCGTCGGCAACTGCGGCACCCTCACCGCCGGCATCCTGCTGCTTCCCGACGCGGAGGTCGACGACGGCCTCCTCGACGTCGTCCTCCTGCGTCCCCAAGGGTTCTGGCAATGGCTACGCGTCGGATCACGGCTCACCATCGGGGGCATCCTCCAGCGTACGAGCGGGGGCCGCGTGGTTCTGCAGGCCGCACCCCGGCTCCGTGCCATGGAGTACGTGCAGGCTCGGCGTCTGGCGGCACGGTTCGACTCGCCGCAGAACATCGAGCTCGACGGCGACAGCTTCGGCCCGATCACCGCCGCTCGGATCGGGCTTCGCCCTCGCGCTCTCCGGGTCCGAGTACCCCGGCAGTCGTCTGTTCCCCACCGCCCGGGGGCGAGATCAGGCGTCCCTCTTGGCGTAGGTGGGGGACGTCCCGAAGTCGACCATCTCGCACGACTCGTCACCGACGACCCAGGCGTCGTGCCCCGGTTCGATGCGCACGACGTCGTTGGGTCCGACCTCGCCCTCGGTGCCGTCGTCCATCACCACGCGCATCCGCCCCGAGATCACGTAACCGAAGTGGGGTGACTGACAGCTGTCCGTGCCCGCGATGGGACGCACGTTCTCCGACCACCGCCAGCCCGGTTCGAAACTGGCCCTGGCCACCGTGCTACCACCGAGCGTCACGAACCGCCCCACCCCCTTGCCGACGAACGGTCGGACATCATCAGTCTCGTCGAAGCTCTTCGACTCCAGTGCAACCATCACAAGCCTCCTCGATCATCGTTGACCGCGTGGTCCATTTCACGGTACGCCGGGGCTCGCCGTCGGACACCTGGAAGAGCCTGGGCCGCGGGCCCGTCGCCTGCCGGAAACCGGCGACCGACACCTCGGCCCGATAGCGTGAAGCCATGGTGGGCACTCTGCCCGACTGGCTCGGCTGGTGGTCGAGCGCCGACTACGACGTCGCGCGCGCGGTGCTCCAGCGTGGCTTCGGCGCGCTGTACGCGCTCGCCTTCTGGGGCGCGCTGAGCCAGTTCCGGCCACTGCTCGGCGAGCACGGCATGGCGCCGGTCCCGCGGTACGTGGCGCGGACGCACTGGCGCGACGGGCCGTCGCTGTTCCGGTGGCGATATTCCGACCGCCTCCTCGCGGTGGTCGCCTGGTGCGGCGTCCTGCTGGGGGTGAGCGTCATCGTCGGGCTGCCCCAGGCCGGGCCCTGGTGGGTGCCCATGCTCGTGTTCCTCGCGCTGTGGTGGCTCTACCTGTCGCTGGTCAACGTGGGGCAGACCTTCTACGCCTTCGGCTGGGAGTCCCTGCTGTGCGAGGCGGGTTTTGTCGTCGCGTTCCTCGGGTCCGACGCCGTGCCCGTGCCCCTGCTGATCATCCTGGCGGTGCGCTGGCTGCTCTTCCGCCTGGAGCACGGCGCCGGCCTGATCAAGTGGCGCGGCGACTCCTCCTGGCGCGACCTCACCGCCCTGTACTACCACCACGAGACCCAGCCGCTGCCCGGCCCGTTCTCCTGGCACGCCCACCACATGCCGCGCTGGTGGCACCGGTTCGAGGTGGTCGGCACCCACCTCAGCCAGCTCGTCGTCCCGTGGCTGCTGTTCCTCCCGCAGCCGCTCCCGTCCGTCGCCGCCCTGGTCTTCGTCCTCACCCAGGGCTGGCTGGTGCTGACCGGCAACTTCGCGTGGCTCAACTGGGCGACGATCGTCCTGGCCCTCGGCGTGGTCAACGACGGCACGTGGGCCTGGCTGGGTGGCCTCTTCGGGCTGCCCGACGGCGCCGCCGCGCCCACCGCGGCCGCCTCGGCGCCGCTCGCCTTCGTGGTCGTGGTGAGCGCCGTCGCGCTGCTGCTGCTCGTGCTGTCGGTGCGGCCCGCCCTGAACCTCGCGTCGCGGCACCAGCTGATGAACGCAAGCTTCGAGCCGTTCCGGCTGGTCAACGCCTACGGCGCGTTCGGCTCGGTCACGCAGCGCCGCGACGAGCTCACCGTGGAGGGCACCCGCACCGAGAATCCCGGGCCCGACGACTGGGTCGAGTACGAGTTCCGGGGCAAGCCCGGCCCCGTCGACCGGCGTCCGCCGCAGGTGGCGCCGTACCACCTGCGGCTGGACTGGCTGATGTGGTTCATTCCCCTGGGGCACCCCGCCCGGTGGTTCGCGGTGTTCCTGCGCCGGCTGCTCGAGGCCGATCCCCCGACCCTGCGCATGCTCCGCCGAGACCCGTTCGACGGAGAGCCGCCGCGCGTGGTGCGGGCGGTCCTCCACCGCTACCGGTACACCACACCCGAGGAACGACGCCGCACCGGCGACTGGTGGGTGCGGGAGCGGCTCGACGTGGTGGTCGACCCAGTGGTGCTCGTGGGCGGAGAGCTCATGAGCCTGTAGCCCGGCCTGCCTCCGGCCGCAGGCTGACGGTCGTGGGATCGTTGCGCCACGATGACGATCTTCACGTTCCACCTCGCAGAGCTACGTCCGACGACGACGGCCGGGGCGCTGTGGAAGGCGCCGACCGCGGCTTCCATGCCAGGGTTGAGACACGCTGAGTGCCTGGCGCTGATGCAGCTCGGCGCCCCGACCGTCTCGCCGGCACGAATGCAGCTGCGTCGGATGGCGATGTTCGCGCGGTGGGAGGACGAGGCCGCCGTCGACGCCTTCCTGGCGGACGACGCGCTGGGCAGGCAGCTGGCGGCAGGCTGGCACGTGCGGATGCAGTTCCTGCGCCGCTGGTCGCGGCTCGCGGCGATGCCCGACCTACCCGCAAGAACGGGGCAGTGGGACCCTGAGGAACCCGTCGTGGCGGTCACCCTGGCCCGGATGCGGCTCCTGGAGGCGCCGAGGTTCCTCAGGTGGGGCAAGCCGGTGGAGCGCCTGGTCCGCGACCATCCCGGCACCACGCTGGCGCTCGCCGCGATGCGCCCGCCCCGGACGATCTCGACGTTCTCGGTCTGGCGGTCCGTGCGGGAGATGGAGGAGATGGTGCACGGCCACAGCGCCGTCCCGGCGCCCGACCGTCATGCCGCCGCGATGGTCGAACGCCGGAGGAGGGACTTCCACCACGAGTTCGCCACCCTGCGGTTCCGGCCGCTGTCCGAGCACGGCGAGTGGCAGGGGCGGAGCGGGATCGTCCCCCGGTGAGGCTCAGCCCCGCAACCAGGCCGTCGTGCCCCCCGGCAGGCGCCCGTCGTCCAGCGGCATGCTGGTGACCAGGACCTCGCCGTGTGGCAGCTCGACCACGTCGTCGCCGAAGTTGGTGACGCACACCCAGCCGTTGGGCCGCCGGAAGGCGAGCACGTCGTCGCGGCCGGTGTCGAGCCAGGTCATGGTCTCCGCGGTCTGCAGCTCGCGCCGCAGGGCCAGCGCCTCTCGGTAGAGGGTCAGCGTCGAGGCGGGGTCGCCGTCCTGCACCTCCACCGCGAGGTCCCCGAACCAGGCGGGCTGCGGCAGGTCCGCCTTCCCGTCGCCGAAGCCGAACGAGGCGCCGTCCCGCGTCCAGGGCAGAGGGACGCGGCAGCCGTCCCGGCCGATCTCGGCGCCCTGGCTGCGGAAGAAGGTCGGGTCCTGGCGCGCCTCGTCGGGGATGTCGGGCACCTCGTGCAGGCCCAGCTCCTCGCCCTGGTAGAGGTAGGACGACCCCGGCAGGGCGAGCTCGAGCAGCGTCGCGGCGCGGGCGCGGCGCAGCCCGAGCTCGCGCTGGAGCACCGGCTCGGCCCCGCGGGTGAGCAACCACTCCTTGCCCTGCTTATCCGCGGTGTGGTCGCCACCCCCCGCGCTGGGGCCGCGCGGCGGCAGGCCGTAGCGGGTGGCGTGCCGCACGACGTCGTGGTTGGAGAGCACCCAGGTCGTCGAGGACCCGGATCCGACGGCCTGCTCGAGGTTGAAGGTGATGATGTCGCGGAATTGGGCGGCGTCGAAGTCGGCCTCGAGCAGGTCGAAGTTGAAGGCCTGCCCCAGCCCGTGCGCGCTGGCGTAGCGGGCGCGGCGGCCGGCGACCACCCAGGCCTCGGCGACGGCGGTGCGGGGCGGGTCGTAGGAGTCGAAGACCTTGCGCCACTCGGCGTAGATCTCGTGCACCTCGTCGCGGTCCCACAGCGGGTGGGTGCCGTCCTTCGGATGGGCGTCGAGCTCGGCCTGGCTCGGCAGTTCGTCGAGCAGGTCCTTGGCGAGCCCGTGCGCCACGTCCACCCGGAAGCCGTCGACGCCGCGGTCGGACCAGAAGCGCAGCGTGTGCAGGAAGTCCGCCCGTACCTCGGGGTTCTTCCAGTTCAGGTCCGGCTGCTCCCTGGCGAAGTGGTGCAGGTACCACTGGCCGTCCCCCACCGGCTCCCAGGCCGGGCCGCCGAAGACCGACGTCCAGTCAGCGGGCGGCTCGGCGCCGTCCGGCCCCTTGCCGTCGCGGAAGATGTAGCGGTCGCGGGCGGGCGAGCCCTTCGGCGCGGCCATGGCCTCTTGGAACCAGACGTGCCGGTCCGAGGTGTGGTTCGGGACGAGGTCGACGATCAGCTTGATCCCGGCGTCGTGCAGCGCCGCTATGAGGGAGTCGAAGTCGTCGAGCGTGCCGAGCAGCGGGTCCACGTTTCGGTAGTCGTCGACGTCGTACCCGCCGTCGGCCAGAGCGGACGGGTAGAACGGGCTGAGCCAGACGGCGTCGACGCCGAGCGCGCGCAGGTACGGGACACGGCTCACGATGCCGGGCAGGTCGCCGATGCCGTCCGCGTTGGAGTCCGCGAACGCGCGCGGGTAGATCTGGTAGACGGCGGCCTGGCGCCACCACGTGGCGTCGGCGGTGGTCTCGTCGGGGGTGAGGGCCGGCTCGAGAACTTCGGTCATGACGTGATCTGGCTCCTTGCTTCGGTGTCTCTGCAGCACTGGCAGCGTACGAGCGCGGCGGCGGGCTCCAGCCCGGCGTCGAGCCCGAGCGGGACGTGGCGACTGGTCGGCGCCGGCCTCATCTCCGGCGCGCCTCCCGACGACGGCGCCGCGCCTCGGAGGCGCGCTCCTCGGCGTCGTCGAGCTCGTCCTCGACGGTGCTCAGGTCGGCGCGCGCCTCGTCCACGGCGGCCCGCGCCTTGTCGAGCGCGAGCCGGGCATCGTCGCGCTCGGCGGCGAGCCGCTCCAGCTCTCGGTCCAGGCGAGCGATGTCGTCCTCCCCGCGCGTGACCTGCTCCTCCGCGGCGCGCAGGCGCTCGTCGACGTCGTCACGACGCGCCTCCAGCTTGTCGACCTGAGCGGACGCCTCGTCGACGGCCCGCTCGGCCGCCTCCAGCTCCGCGACGGCGGGATCTGCCGCGGCTGGGCCGGCCTTGTCGGCTCGAGGCGCGTCCCCGGACCGGCCTGCTCTCTTGGCAGCTGCCCCGTCCGCCCCCGCCGCTTTCGCGGGCTTTGCGCCGGAGCGGGGCCCGGCGTCGGACGCCGCGGGGCGCAGCGCGACGAGGTCCGCCTCCTCGCCCTGCTCGTCCACGATGCCGAACCCGACGTGCTGCAGCGCACGCGAGAGGCGCCCGGCCCGGACGGCGGCCGCGGCGTCGGGGTCCATCACGGCGGCGGTCAGCGTCTCGGTGAGGCGGTCCAGCACGGCGGGCGAGACCGCCCGGCCACCCACCTCGCCGGCGTCGCGCACAGTGTGGACGAGGGCGTCGGTGCGCTCCCGCCGCAGGTGGTCCAGCGCCCGGATGCGGCTGCGGTCCCGGCCCTCGGTCGCGGCCCGCAGCTCGTCGCCGAGATCCGCGAGCGCCTGGATCTCCTGCGGGTGGTCCCGCGCCACGTGATTGATCACCCAGGCTGCGACCGACGGTTTGGGCAGGCGCTTGACCCGCTCGGCGCCCAGCCGGTCGCCGTTGTCCGCCGCCTGCCGGGCGGCGGCGTCGCGGGCAGCGATGAACTCGTCGAGGGGCCGGGCGTAGAGCGCGTCGACGGCGGCGTCGAGGTCTGTCGGGTCGTCCGCTGGCACGGTCCTACGGTGGCACGGCGATGCCCGTCGTGCGAGGCCGCCGTCCGCCCCGCGCGCGGCTCGTTCCGACGTTCGTCCGCCGAACCGCAAGCTGGTCGTCGATCGGGCTCCCCCACCGGCGTCGAACCGCAGCAAACTCGTCGACCAGCTCCCCCGCCGACGTCGAACCGCAAGCTGCGGGTGTATCCGGGTGCCGAACCGTAGCTCGTGTGTCGATCGGGCGGCTGAGAGACGCGGATGTTGCGGCTCGACACCCGAATCGACGAACAACCTGCGGCTCGGCGCACAACCCACCAGCAACTTTGCGGCTCGGCACCCGAATGAACCAACAACGGCCCATCCACCGGTCGACGTCGGTGTACTCAGCAGTGGACCAGGAACGGGCGGTCCCTGAACCTCCGGTCGAGGAACGCCACGACGCCGGGCGCACCGGTCACCATCGTCGAGACGTGCTCGCCGACGTGCCACTCCCACTGGACCTCCGCGCCCGCCGCGCAGTACTCGTTCCGTAGCGTCCTGGCTTGGCCGGGGGCGATTATCTCGTCGAGCGTGCCGTGGAAGAGCCGGATGGGCACGTCCGGCGGGTTGGCGCCGAGCCGGTTCTCGTCGAGGCGCGCCTGCCAGTCCGGCGCGCGCAGCGGGTTGGTCGCCGTGAACATGCCGATGTTCTGGAACGCGTGCGTGAGCGTGACGTCCACGCATGCGTCCTTCTCGCGCTCGAACGTCTCCCGCCCGCGCTCGTTGAGGTACGAGTCGAGGTCCAGCTCGGGATAGGCGGCGTCGAGCCCGTAGGCCGCCAGCAGGAGGAACCCGAACCCGACCTGCCCGTCGAGGCTCTCGGCCACCTCGGTGAGGTCGGCGGGCACGCCGCCCGCCGCGACGCCGACCAGGTCCAGCTCCGGCGCGTAGTCCGGCTGCAGCTCGCCGGCCCACATCGCTCCCCCGCCGCCCTGCGAGTAGCCGGAGAACGCGACCTTACCGCCCGCCCGCAGCCCGGTCGCGGGCAGGTTTGTCGCGGCGCGCACCATGTCGATGACGGCCCGCCCCTCCGACTGTCCGACGACGTAGGTGTGCATGCCCGGCGTGCCGAGCCCCTCGTAGTCGGTCACCACGACGGCCCAGCCCGCCAGCAGCATCGGCTCGATGAAGGGCCGCTCGTAGTCGAGCCAGCGCGACGGTGCGCAGCTGTCGCCGACGCCCCGCGTCCCGCTCGCCACGGAGACGATCGGCCGCGGGCCGTCTCCCCGCCAAGCCGTGCCGGGTACCAGCACGCGCCCGGTCACAGGAACGTCATGCCCGGTCGCGTTCGTCGAGTGGTACATCACGAGGTAGTTGCGGGCGCTGAGCTGCCGGGGCTCCTCGCGCCACCGGACCACCTCGCCGTCCGCGCCGTCGGGCAGCGGGTCGGGCGGGGTGTAGAAGTCGTCGTCGAGTGCGAGCGGAGCCGGGACGGCGGCGCTGTGTGCGGCGGGTGCGGGCGCGGTGACTGCGGTCGCCGAGGTCGCGGGCGCCGTGGTTGCGGGCAACGCGGATGCGGGCGGCACGGTGGTTGCGGGCGCGGCGTGGGCCGCGACCGGCGAGCCGCCGACGACGGCCGGGAGCACCAGCGCGGCGAGCGTAGCGACGACGGCGGCCCGATGCCGCGCCGTGCGACCTCGGCCGGGTGCTGAAGGCGGGGACGCGGGTGTGTGCGGGTCGGCGGCGAGCGGCATCGGATCTCCTCGTTGAGGTCCTCGGACACTCGGCGTTGAGCGCCCGCAGCCCGTGCGGGGCCGCTACTGACTGTAACCCCAATAACGCCCGGGCAACAGAGTCAGCCCGACGGCGGTGCGCGTGCCCTGGGGCACTGTGACTCCCCCGCACCTGGGGCACCCGGAACACCTGGGTACCTGCGAGATCGGTCGGTTGCCTCGAGATCGGTCCGTCGATGGGCCGATCTCAAGGCAACCGACCGAGTCAGCGCCACCCTGTTGCAACAAACCGAAGTCAGCGGCACCCCGATGCAAGTGACCGAACTCAGTGGCCTCGCCGCTCAAGGGGCTCAGCACGGTGCCGCAACACTGACCGGCCCGGCCATCGCAGGGCCTGGCGCGGACCGTGAATCTAGTTCTGGGCCGCGTGCAGCCCGGCCCCGGCCACGGCCCGCGCCTCGGCCCGCTCCACGAGGGAGGCGACGACGGCGGCGAGCGGCACCAGCACCAGGTTGCCCAGCAGCATGGTGCGCAGGAACGGCAGCCCCGCCACGTAGCTCGCGAGCAGCCCGTCCAAGGTCGTCGGGTACATCCCGTCCATCAGCCACACGCCGAAGTTGGTCCAGGCGAAGAACCACAGCGAGCCGCCCACACCCACGCCGAACGCTGCCGCGTACCGGGCCGGTCCCGTGAGGTGCCGGGCGAAGATCGCGCCGACGCCCACCACGGCCCACGCCGACCAGGTGAACCACATGATCTGCGTGTTGCCGAGTACCGCGTCGCTCACGGCGACCACGACGAACGGCACCACCGCCGCCCACCGGTTGCGCAGCAGGAGCACCGCGAGGAACGTCGCCGCGGTGGCGATCTCGAGGTTCGGTGGTGCACCCAGGCCGGGGGCGACCAGGCGCCAGACCACTGCGGCGGTGAGCACCAGCACCACGGTCGCGGGCCGCCACCAGCGGTGGGCGAGCTCCCGGACCGTCAGGTCACGCCGGCCGGCCGGCGTCAGTACGTCTCGATCGTCCACGTGATCTCCTGGCCGTTCTCGGTCTCCAGCGTTCCCGCGCCGACCTGCGCGGGCTCGCCGTCCACGGACAGCGACCAGAACTCGCTCTTGGCGTCGTCGGCCACGCGACCGCCGATCGCGGTGACGAACGCGCTCTCGCCCTCACCCGTTACTTCGGCGGACGGGTCCGCCTCAAGAAGGAGCTCAAGGGCGGTCGCCCCGGTCCGGCCCGCGTAGCTGAAGGTCTCCGCCCCCGCGGACGGCGACGCACTGCTGGAGGCGGCGTCCGACGGCGCGCTCGCCGTCGCCGAGGTTGTCGTCTCCGGCGCAGCGGCCGAGCCGCCGCAGCCCGCGAGCAGGCCGGTCATCAAGAGGGCGGCAGCAGCCGCGACAGCCGCCCGGAGCGGGCGGCGAGAGATCGTGTTCACACCGCGAGTCTAGGTCGGCGCCCGCCGTGCGGCGTGGCCGTCTCAGGCGTCGGGCCTCTGGGTCACCAGCTCGATGTGCGGGTTCCGTCATCGCGGTGCGCGAGCGTGGCGAGCGCGTCCTTCCAGTACCCCTCGGCAGCGACCGCGTGCCGCTCGGTGTCGATGTTCTCCTCGACCACGGTGACGAGCGTGCCGCCGTCATCGGGCTCGAGCATGATGCGGATCTCGTGGTAGTTCTCGGGGACGTCCGCGTGACCGTTCAGCGGCGCGAAGTGCGTGAAGTGCAGCAGCCGAGGCCGCTCGACCGCGATGATCTGGCCCTTGTCGGCGAACACACGGCCGAAGAAGTGCCCCTCGAACGTGATCGGGCTGCCCGGCTGGAAGTCCGTCTCGATATTGGCGCCCAGCACCCACCGCGCCGCGGGGTGCGTGAGCTCGGCCCACACCCGCTCGGGCGGCTCGGCGATGTGCGTCGTCGCGGTGACTGTGTGGCGCGTGGCGTCGGTGCTCATCGCTACCCTTCGTGGTGTTCTCCGACACGACCGTACCCGGCGATGGCCGTGCTCACTCGCGGCACGGCCGACCTCAGCGCTGGCCGCGCACGACTCAGACGCGGATCCCGTGGACGCCTGAGCCTGCGGTTCGCTCCCGCGGCCCGCCTCGTCCCTCGGCGGACCGCTTCCCTCACCTCCGGCTCAGACGTCGATGCGCGACCGGTCCAGCTCGGCCGCCCCGGCAATGAGGAACTCCTTGCGGGGGGCCACGTCGGTGCCCATCAGCAGCTCGAACGCCCGCTCGGCGGCCTCGGCGTGCTCCGCCGTGACGCGGCGCAGCGTGCGGTACCGCGGGTCCATGGTGGTCTCCGCGAGCTGGTCGGCGTCCATCTCGCCCAGACCCTTGTACCGCTGGATGTCCGGCTTGTAGCGGCGCCCGGCCCTGTCGAGCTTCTTGAGCGTGGTCCCCAGCTCGGCCTCCGAGTACGTGTAGATGTACTCGTTCTTGCGCCGGCCGTTGCCGATCACCTCGACCCGGTGCAGCGGCGGGACCGCGGCGTACACGCGCCCGGCCTCCACCATCGGCTTCATGTACCGGTAGAAGAGGGTCAGCAGGAGCGTGCGGATGTGCGCGCCGTCCACGTCGGCGTCGGTCATCATGATGATCTTGCCGTAGCGGGCAGCCTCGACCTCGAAGGAGCGGCCGGAGCCCGCGCCGAGCACCTGGATGATCGCCGCACACTCCGCGTTGCGCAGCATGTCGCTGATCGACGCCTTCTGGACGTTCAGGATCTTGCCGCGGATCGGCAGCAGCGCCTGGAAGTCGCTGGAGCGCGCGAGCTTGGCCGTGCCGAGCGCGCTGTCGCCCTCGACGATGAACAGCTCGGAACGGTCCACGTCGTTCGAGCGGCAGTCAGCCAGCTTGGCAGGCAGCGACGAGGTCTCCAGCGCGTTCTTGCGGCGCGAGATCTCCTTCTGCTTGCGGGCGGTGATGCGCGCACGCATCTCGGCGACGACCTTGTCGAGCAGCAGCGAGGCCTGCGTCTTCTCGTCCCGCTTGGCCGAGGTCAGGCGGGCCTGGATCTCCTTCTCGACCACGCGGGAGACGATCAGGCGCACCGGGCCGGTGCCCAGCACCTCCTTGGTCTGCCCCTCGAACTGCGGCTCGGACAGACGCACCGTGACCACGGCGGTGAGGCCGGCGAGCACGTCGTCCTTCTCGATGCGCTCGGCGCCGTCCTTGGTGGAGACCTTCAGCTTGCGGGCGTTGGTCTCCACACCCTTGCGGATCACCTTGAGCAGGCCCTGCTCGAACCCCGTCAGGTGCGTACCGCCCTTGGGCGTCGAGATGATGTTGACGAACGAGCGCACCTCGGTGTCGTAGCCCGTCCCCCAGCGCAGCGCGATGTCCACCTCGCACTCCCGCTGCACCTCGCGCGGCGACATGTGGCCACGCTCGTCCAGCACCGGGACCGTCTCCGTGAAGTTGCCCGAGCCCTGCAGGACCCAGGTCGCCGTGACCGGTGAGTCGGGGGCCAGGAACTCGACGAAGTCGGCGGCGCCGCCGGTGTGCTTGAAGACCTCCTCGTGCGGGCCGTTCTCGCCGGGTGTGCCCGGGAGACCGCGCTCGTCACGCACCAGGATCTCGAGGCCCGGCACCAGGAACGTGGTCTGCCGCACGCGGGTGACCAGCTCGTCGTAGCTGAACACCGCGGACTTGGGGAAGATCTGCCGGTCGGCCCAGTAGCGCACGCGCGTGCCCGTGCGGCCGCGCGGCACCTTGCCGACCACAGCGAGCTCGGAGTGGTCCACGAAGGGGTGGAACGCCGAGTCCGGGCTGGGTCCGGACGCCGGGTCGGAGAACGTGCCCGGCTCGCCGCGGTGGAACGTCATGCGGTGCGTCTTGCCGCCGCGGTCCACCTCGACGTCGAGACGCGCGGACAGCGCGTTCACCACGGAGGCGCCCACGCCGTGCAGACCGCCGGACGCCTGGTAGGAGCCGCCGCCGAACTTACCGCCCGCGTGCAGCTTGGTGTAGACCACCTCGACGCCGCTCAGGCCGGTCTTCGGCTCGATGTCGACCGGGATGCCGCGGCCGTCGTCGGTCACCGTCACGGACGTGTCGGCGTGCAGCACGACGCCGATCTTCGTGGCGTGGCCACCCAGGGCCTCGTCCACGGAGTTGTCGATGACTTCCCAGAGGCAGTGCATCAGGCCACGGGAGTCGGTGGTCCCGATGTACATACCGGGACGCTTGCGAACCGCCTCGAGACCCTCGAGGACGGACAGGTGGCGAGCGGTGTACGACTCGGACGTTGCGGTCACGGCGACAGCGTAGACGAGGACACCGACAACCTCGGTGAGGCGCTCCCCGGCGGACGGTGTGACATCGGAGATTCACCCCATGGCGGAAATTACCCTTTCAGCGCAATTGGGGGCGGATGGGACCCAAGACTGTGACTCACACCGCTATGCTCGCAGCGAACCGGCCACCCGGGCTGGCATGAACCGCGCGAGCAAATGGTTGGATGGAGACGTGACGACCTTGACGACCGAACCGCTCACCGCCCTCGACCGCTGCGACCGCTGCGGCGCGCAGGCCTACGTGCGCGTCGTTCTGCCCGTGGGCGAGCTGCTCTTCTGCGGCCACCACGCACGCGCACACGCGTCCGCTTATGTGGACGTCGCCTCCCATGTCCAGGACGAGACCGACCGGCTCCACGCGGAGCACGGCCAGGCCTGAGCTCCAGGCCGGAAATCCACGGGACCTAGACCTAGATCCAAGACGGCGGTGGGTCACCTCGCGAGGTGACCC
>NZ_BNAS01000001.1:543897-1147447 GCF_014653785.1 Promicromonospora soli
CCGCCGTCGTCATTCCCGGCCCGGCGTTCCGGCTACTTTCGGGCAGTCACCGTGTGCGCCCAGGACCCCCGGAACCCGAGGTTGATGCGCCAGCCCTCGGCCGTCTTCGTCACCGTGCGGGTGACGCCCTTGTCCGATACCGCCTGCATGGTCTTGATCTGCCCGCTGGAGTAGCGCGCGGTGACCTTGACCGACCCGACCCAGCCGAGCTGGAAGATGCTCGTCGCCTTCGCCTGCGTGAGAATGCCCGTCCACGAGACGTACGGGTTTCCCGGCGCCTGGGCCGAGTAGGGGTCGGCCACGTGCGCGAGATGGGACTGCGCGGCCGTGCCGAACGCATCCTGGTTGTTGGCGGTGCCCGAGTAGCTGCCGCCGCGGCCCGACGACGCGAAGTACGGCGTCTCGGCGATGCCGCCCGACGTGTTGCGCACTATCAAGACCGTTGCGGCGCCGTCCTGCCGCGTTGCGTCCACGGCTGCACGCCAGGTAGCGCCCGCCTCGCCGCCCTCCTTCTTCCAGCCGGTGTAGTTCTGGCTGCTGGTGTCGTCGTAGAGGTGGCAGTCGCACGCGGCCTTGAGGCCCTCGATCTTGTCCAGGATCGCGTAGTTGCGCGCCACGACCGCCTGCGCCTCGAGCGCCGCGGCGCCGCCGTAGCCGCTCGTGCCCCACAGGGACGGCATCTCGTCGAGCCCGTAGAGGTACTCGTCGTTGATGACCACCTGGTTGACCACGTTGGGCCGGGCGTTGGGGCTGGTGATCCGCAGCCGGCCGTGGCGGTAGCTGCCCTGCGCCCCGGCCACCGTCACGGTGCCCGAAGTGCCGGCCCAGTAGTCGGTGCCCGTCCACTCCAGGTAGAGCGTGGGGCGGGCGCCGATCGTCTGCAGCACCGTGCCGTTCTCGGTGATCTTCGCGGTGACGCCGGACGTCGTCCGGGCGATCGAGACCTTGCGCGCCGACGTGCCGGTGGCGAGCTGGGTCAGGTCGCCGTCGAGCAGCCGCCACGACCCTGCGGACAAGCTCAGGGTGGTGGTGGCCGGATCGGTCGTCCTACCGAGCACCTGCACGTCGATCGACGTCCACGGGTTGGTCGTGGTGTCCACCGTCGCGCCCGGGTAGTAGTAGCGCAGGATGTCGGACGCCGTGCTGCCCGTGCGCGCCATCTGGTAGGCGCCCCACTGCGACATGCCCACGCCGTGCCCGTTGCCGGAGCCCGCGATGCTCCACGAGCCCGGAACGACGGTCACCGTCACCGTGGCGCTCGTAGCCCTGCTCGTCGCGAACCGGTACTTGGTCGTGACGCTCGGGTTGACCGTCGTCCTCGCCTGGCCCGTGGAGCCCGTGGTCACGTACTTGACGCGGACCCACCGGCCGCCGCTGTACCTCTGCAGGGACACCGTGGCGTCCCTCACCGGGGCGTCGTTGTATCGGTAGACCACCGAGAGCCTCTTCGGCTCGGACGCCGTGGTGGTCGACGTGCCGGCCGCGCTCAGCGTGTACCCGGCCGCGGCGGCGGGCACGGCAGACAGGCCGATCGCGAGGAACAGGGCGAGGGCGGAAGTTACCGCTCGGGCGAGACGTGGTCCGGGAGGGGCGCTGATCAGTGAGGACACATCCCGCACATTTCCATACGACGACGCCGGGCGGGTGAACTAAGAAGAAGTTCACCCGCCCGGCGTCAAGCTCTACCCGGCGTCGGTAGAGGGACTCGTATCAGTCGAGGTAGTCGCGCAGCACCTGCGACCGCGAGGGGTGGCGCAGCTTCGACATCGTCTTGGACTCGATCTGGCGGATGCGCTCACGCGTCACGCCGTAGACCTTGCCGATCTCGTCGAGCGTCTTGGGCTGGCCGTCCTGCAGGCCGAACCGCATGGAGACCACACCGGCCTCGCGCTCCGACAGCGTGTCGAGCACCTGGTGCAGCTGCTCCTGGAGGAGCGTGAACGACACGGCGTCGGCGGGCACAACTGCCTCGGAGTCCTCGATGAGGTCGCCGAACTCGCTGTCGCCGTCCTCGCCGAGCGGGGTGCTCAGCGAGATGGGCTCGCGGCCGTACTTCTGGACCTCGACCACCTTCTCGGGGGTCATGTCCAGCTCCTTGGCCAGCTCCTCCGGCGTGGGCTCGCGGCCCAGGTCCTGGAGCATCTGGCGCTGCACGCGGGCCAGCTTGTTGATGACCTCGACCATGTGCACCGGGATACGGATGGTGCGGGCCTGGTCGGCCATGGCTCGCGTGATCGCCTGCCGGATCCACCAGGTGGCGTACGTCGAGAACTTGTAGCCCTTGGTGTAGTCGAACTTCTCGACCGCACGGATCAGACCGAGGTTGCCCTCCTGGATCAGGTCCAGGAACAGCATGCCGCGGCCCGTGTAGCGCTTGGCCAGCGAGACCACGAGGCGGAGGTTGGCCTCCAGCAGGTGGTTCTTGGCCCGCTTGCCGTCGTGCGCGATCCACTTGAGGTCACGCTCGAACCGTCGCTGGTCCTTGTCGTTCCGGTCGAACTCCGTGGTGGCGAGACGCTCCTCCGCGAACAGGCCGGCCTCGATCCGCTTCGCGAGCTCGACCTCCTGCTCCGCGTTCAGCAGCGCGACCTTGCCGATCTGCTTCAGGTAGTCCTTGACCGGGTCGGCAGTGGCACCGGCGGTGACGACCTGCTGCGCGGGCTGGTCGTCGTCGTCCGTGTCGGAGACGACGAACCCGGAGCTCTCGTTCTCCTCCTTGGCCGCCTTGCCGCCGCGCCCACGGGTCGCCTTGGTGACGATCTCGGGACCGGCGTCGGTCTCTTCCTCGGGGTCCTCGACGGCGACACCGTCGGGCTCGATGTTGTCGTACTTCGACTTGCCCCGAGCGGCCGGCTTCTTGGCGGCGGTCTTCGCCGCCGGCTTCTTCCGCGTGCTCGTGGCCTCTTCGTCGGCATCGTCGATGTCGTCGAGGTCGATGTCCTCGGGAAGGTCGATCTCGTCGGGCGTGTCGTCGTCCTTCGGCTTCGCGGTGGAGCGCGGCGACGCCGGCTTCTTCGCGGCCGGAGTCTTCGCAGCGGTCGACCGGGTGCGCCGGGCAGGCTTCGCGGAGGCATCGGCCTCGTCGGCAGGTGCCTTCGCAGCAACCGCGGTGGAGCGCGTGGCCGCGGCGGCGGCCACCTTGGTCACGGTGGGTAGACCGACCTGCACACCGGCGTTGGCCAGAGCGCGCAGCACCGCCTTGAGCCGCTTGGCGTCACCGACCTCAGCGGTCTCGCATGCACGCCGGAAGCTCTCGGCGTCGACCGAGCCGTCGGCGGCGCCGCGAGCGAGGAGCTCCTGCAGGGCAGGATGCTCGAACTCACGGGGCAGGTTGTCGCGTGCAGGGACAGGAGCGATGTCCTGGGAGGCTTTCAGCGGAGTGGGCGCCACAAACCGACCTTTCGGCATTCGAGGGGGCGGCGTACCACCGGCGGGGCCTTCACTGGACCTTCTTCTTCCGCCGGCGAACATATATATTGTAGCGTCGGCATCCCTGTACACCGCGACGAACGCGGTGATATGGGCAAAGTCAGTGCGAAGTCACGTCGGGCGGGCAGCCCCACGGTTGTTTCTGTTTCGCGTGCCAAGAGTCAACGAATGAGCTCGCCGCACCATTCCCGGTTACGTGAATCTGCCCTGGACCAGGGCAGGGACCCCCCGCAGATGAGACGGCCGTCTCGCAGGTCGGGCGCTGCCTGTCACACCTTGACGGCCAGCACCGGGCAGGGCGCCTCGACGAGAATCCTCTGCGCACCCGCACCGAGGATGAGCTTGCCGACGGGGCTGCGCTTGCGCAGGCCGATCACCATCAGCTCGGCGTGGGTGCTCGTCGCGGTGCGGATGAGGTCTTCGGCGAGGTCACCGGTGCCGGGCTCCACCCGCACGTCGACCTCCGCCCCCAGGGCGCTTACCAGCTCCTCGATCTCAGCCCGGCACTCGTCGACGGGAAGCTTCCCGCTCGTGACGACGACCAGGGGGACCTTGCGTCCCTTGGCCTCTGTGACTGCGGTGCGGAGAGCCTCCTGGCCCTCGGGCGTGGCGAGGTGTCCGACGACGATCGTCATGTCGACCGACGCTACCCCACATAGCGCCCCTGACCGTGCCTTACACGGCGGCCACCTCCTCCGGTTCCGGATCGCCGTGGAAGGAGGCCTGCTCCCGCCGCACCCAGCCGGGCGGCACTCCCCCGGCGATCGCCCCGCGCAGCAGCAGCGCGAGCCGGTACTCCGGGTCCACCCCGAGCGCGTCCGACACGCGCTCGGCCGCCAGCCCGCCGTCGCCGTGCCACCACGCGACCAGCGCCAGCAGCAGGTAGGCCGGAGCCCGCCGGTTTCGCGGCACGTGCGTCGCGACCGCCTCCAGAACCTGAGACGCCGCACGCGTGATCTCCTCGTCGGGCGGGACACCCCGCTCCGGGTCGACGATCTGTGCCATGACGGTCCCCGTGGCCGCGTCCGTGTCGCCGTCCACCTCGCGCCGCGCGGTACGCAACGCCGTCGCCTCGGTGCCCGGCGCCAGGCTGAGCAGCACGGCGTCCCGGACCGGAGTGTCCGCGAGCGCAGCGCCGATCTTCCCGAGGTCCACCGGGGACAGCGTCACCGGCTGCCCGGGCCGGGCGCCCGCCGCTGCCCGCACGGCGGAGCGCCACAGGCCCAGGCTCTCGGCCCCCCACTCCGCCAGCGCCCGCTCGGCACGCCGAGCCTCTGCCTCGGCTGCGGGAAACCTGGTTCCGTTCACGAGCCGTCGGTGGGCATCGGTCCAGCGTGCCGCCGCCCGCCGCGCCTGGGTGCGTGCGACCTCCGGCGCGGCGCGCAGGGCGTACCGCTCCTCGCGGGTGCCGGCCACGGATCGGCCCTCCAGCACCATGTGGGCCGCTATCCGGGTGCCCTGGAGCGCGGACAGCGGCCTGCCCTCGGCCGGGCAGCACATCGGGTCGGTGCAGTCGAGCGCCCGGAAGCCCGTGGGAGTCACGAGCCACACCTCGGTCCCCGGAAGGCGCCGTTCGAGCCGCGCCCGCAGCAGCTCCGCGGCGCGACGCGCCACGCCCGACGGCGCCGTCGCATCGGTGGCGGTGTACAGCACCACTACCGCGCGGTCCGCGCAGTCGGCCACCACATGGTCGGTGAGCCAGCGGGCGGTGGCCGCACCGTCGGGCCCCTCCGGATCGTCAGGCCGCCGCAGACGTAGGTCGTCGAGATCGACGCGCGCCACGAGCCCGACACGCTGCCGCGGACCGGCCAGGCTCACGGCGACCACTGACTCGACGGGCTCGAAGCCGAGCCGGTAGGGGATGTACGCGAGGAGGTCCTCGGGCCCGGCCACGCGGACCACCGTGGCGGCCGGGACCACCGGAGCCCGGCCGAGGTTCTTGGGAGTGCTGTTCCTGGAGTTCATGTCGACGATCCCAGCCGCCGGCGAGGGCGGCGGCGCGCCCAGGAGCGCCGTGTGGACAACAAATTCGTTGTGGTCGCGCTCGGCCCCCCGAACTGTCCTCGCGAGGGTCTCTCCGGCTACGGTGTGCGACGTGCCCCGCTTCGCCACCGCCCGTCGCCCGGCCGCGCTCGCCGCGGCCATCGGGCTGGCGCTCGCGACCGCTGGGTGCGGCACGGGGTCAGAGCCGGCGGCGTCAGCCGCGACCGCCGAGGGGACCCCGGCGCCGAGGACGGCGACCTCCGGCGGGCCTACCGAGCTGCCGACCTTCGACCCGTCGTCCGCCGTGGGCACCTATGCGCAGGGGTTCCCGGCCGACCTGTTCCCGGTACCGGAGGACGCCACCCTGCTCGCGTCGTCAGCGCAGCCGGCGCCCTCTGCCAAGGATTCGAAGGCAAAGAGCGTCCCGATGACCCAGGTGACGCTCAACCTGTCCTCGAGCCGCCCGACGAAAGAGGTCATCGCGCAGGCCAAGGAGATCCTGACCAGCAAGGGTTTCAAGCAGATTCCCGCGCCGGAGTCCAGCGGTCTCACCGCGCAGACGGCGTTCCTGCGCATCACCAGGGAGAAGACCGGCGAGGTGCAGGAGTCGCTCGTCGTCGGTGTGCTCGACGACGGCGAACGACGCCTCTGCTCGATCAGTGGCACGGTCCGCACCCCATAGGCTGGGCCTGTGCCCGCCTCACCCACCCGTGCCAGCGCCCTGAACCCCGCAGCCCTCGTCGACGCCGAGAACCTCAGGGCCGACGTCGATGCCGCCGTGACTGCCCACCTCGACCGGCTGGGTGCCGAGGTCGGCGCGATCAGCCCGAGCGCCGAGGCCATGGTCGAGGAGGCAGCGGGCCTGCTCATGGGCGGCAAGCGCCTGCGGGCCGCGTTCTGCTACTGGTCCTTCCGCGCGCACGGCGGCTCCGCCGACGCGGCGAACTCCGCCCGGATCGCGACGGTCCGCGTGGGCGCCGCGCTCGAGCTCTTCCAGGCTGCGGCGCTGCTGCACGACGACGTGATGGACAACTCCGACACCCGCCGCGGCCGCCCCACCGCGCACCGGGCGTTCGCCGGCAAGCACGCGGCCGCGGGCTGGGCCGGCGAGCCGGTGCAGTTCGGCGACTCCGCGGCGATCCTGCTCGGTGATCTCGTGCTCCTGGCGGCCCAGCGCGAGCTGTCGGCGGCGCTCGCACTGGTGCCGGCTGCCGTCGCCGAGGCCGCGCGTGCCCGGTTCGACGCGATGCAGAGCGAGGTGGTGGTCGGCCAGTACCTCGACGTGCTGGTCCAGGCCGAGCCCTGGGGCCATGACCCCGCCTCGGACGAGGAGCGCGCCCGGAAGGTGCTGCGCGCTAAGTCGGCGAGCTACTCGGTAGCGGCTCCGCTCGCACTGGGCGCGCTGCTGGCCGGCGCGGGCCCGCGGGCGGCGGCGGCCGTCGAGGCGGCGGGCCTGCCGCTGGGTGAGGCGTTCCAGCTCCGTGACGACGTGCTCGGCGTCTTCGGTGATCCGGCCGTCACGGGCAAGCCGGCGGGCGACGACCTGCGCGAGGGCAAGCGCACGGTGGTCGTGGCGCGCACCCTGGCGCTGCTGCCCGACCCCGAGGGCCCCGACGCGGCGGCCCTGATCGCCGCTCTGGGCAATCCTGACCTGTCCGACGACGACGTGGCGCGCGTGCGCGAGGTCATCGTCGGCTCGGGCGCGCTGGACGCCGTCGAGCAGCTCATCGAAGACCTCGCCGTCCGCGCGCACGCGCTGCTGGACATGGCGGACCTGACGGAGCCCGGCCGGGGCTTGCTGACGGACCTGGCCCACGCCGCCGTCGACCGGGCGGCCTGACCGCTCAGATCCAGGGCAGGACCGTCACCAGGTCCAGATCGTGACGCTCTCGCCCTGCTTCAGGAGCTCGCCCGCTGCAGGCTCAGTCTCCTGCACGCCCTCGCCGAACAGCTCGCCGAAGCCGCGCACCTCGACCTTGTAGCCGGCTTCCTTGAGCACCTTTTTCGCGTCCTCGACCGAGATTCCCACGACGTCCGGCACGGTGCCCTTGGGGCCCATGCTGACAACTATCGTGACGGTGCCGCCGTCCTTGACGCCCTTGCCGGTGCCGGGCTCGGTCTTGATCACCGTGCCGACGGGAGCCAGATCGTCGAACTTGTCCTTCCGCTCCACCTCGAACCCCATGCCTACCAACGTGTCAGCGGCGTCGGCGGGCCCCAGGCCCGTGACGTCAGGCACGGTGAGCGGCGGTGGCCCGCTCGACACTGTGAGCCGTACTGTCTCGTCAGTCGGGACCATGTCGCCCCCGCGCACGGAGGCCCAGATCACCTCGCCGCGCACGACGTCGCTGGAGTACTCCCGCGAGACCTTGATGTCCGTCAGGCCCACGCCCCGCAGTGCGGCGCGCGCCGCCCTCTCGCGCATGCTGTCCAGGTCCGCCGGCACCTCGGCCAGCTCCGGCCCGAGCGAGATCACCAGGCGTACCGGCTCGTCGCGCTTCCACCGTTGTCCCTCGCCCGGGTCCGCCGAGACCACGTCGCCCTCAGGCACGTCCGAGTCGTACTGCTTCGCGCTCGACGGTGTCAGGCCCGCCTGGATCAGCGCCTCATTGGCCTGCTCGGCACTGACGCCCACTACGCCGTCAGGCACGACGGCGTAGGCACCCGGACCGTGCTCCGTGTACCACCAGGCGCTGAACAGGACGGCGACGACCGCGACGGCCAGCAGGAGCTTGCCGCCGCGCCGGGGCCGCCGCGCCGGCGGCGGCGGAGGCTGGGGCGGCTGCTGGGCCACCCAGACGCCGGCGGGCGGGCGCTCCACCACGGCGGTGCGCGCCGCCTTCACGGCGGCGGACGACGGCGGCGGCGCGGCCTTGGCCGGTATGTCGAGCACCTCGTTCGGGATCTGCCGGAACGTGCTCCGCAGCACGTCGAGCGCGACCGCGGCGTCACGCGGGCGCCGGTCGGGATCGCGCGCGGTGAGGGCACGGACCAGCAGGTCCAGGGGGCGGCCCAGGTGGCCGGCGAACGCGCTCACGGGCGGTACGTCAGTGTTGACGTGCGCGAACGCGACCTGGATGGGCCCCTCCCCCTCGTGCGGCAGGCGGCCGGTGAACATCTCGAACGCGAGGATCCCCACGGCGTACACGTCGGCGCGAGCGTCGACGTGCCCGGTGGAGATGGTCTCGGGCGCGAGGTAGGCCACCGTGCCCAGCACGGTGCCCGTCGTCGTGTTCGACACCTCGGAGATGGCGCGGGCCAGACCGAAGTCCGCCACCTTGGGACGCCCGGTGGCCTCCTCGAGCAGCACGTTCTCCGGCTTGATGTCGCGGTGCACTATCCCCTTGACGTGCGCGGCAGCGAGCGCCGACAGCACGACGTCGAGGATCGCGAACGAGCGGCGCAGCGTGAGGTCGCCGTCGCGGATCAGCTGGCGCAGGTTGGTACCCGGCACGTACTCCATGGTCAGGTAGCGCATGTCGGCGTCGGTGCCCTGGTCGTAGACCGCCACGACACCGTGGTGCTGCAGGCCGGCCGCCGACCGCGCCTCGCGCTCGAAGCGCTGGCGGAAGCTCGCGGCCTGCTCGCCGTCGGCCAGGTGCGGGTGCATCACCTTGAGGGCGATCTCGCGGTTGAGGCGCCTGTCGTGCGCGCGGTACACCGTGGCCATGCCTCCGCGCGCCACGCGCGCGACTATCTCGTACCGCCCGTCGACCAGGCGGCCGATGAGAGGGTCTGCCGTCACCTGAGCCACGGATGGGAGTGTACGGGTGACCACCGACGCCCCCGAGGAAACGCCCATGGCATGCAGCGACCCGTTGCCGGATCGTTGCCGTGCCCCGAGTCGCCGCCTGGTCGCCTACTCTTCTGGTGTGACAGATCTCGACGCCCTCGTGGGCGAATGGCTGACCCTGCCCGACCTCGCCGAGGCCCTCGACATCGAGGTCGGCAAGGCCCGCGGCCTGGTCCGTGACCAGCACGTCGTCGGCATCAAGCGCGGCGAGCGCACGACCTTCCAGGTCCCGGCCGCGTTCGTGCTGCCCGACGTCGAAGGCCGGCCCGGCATCATCCCGACCCTGCGGGGCACCGTCATAGTGCTGTCGGACGCCGGTTTCACCGAGGAGGAGATCCTCGAGTGGCTGTTCACGCCGAACGACGAGCTCGGCGAGCGGCCGGTGGACGCCCTGATCAACGGCAAGCGCGCCGCCGTGCGCCGGGTGGCGCAGACGCAGCTCTAGCCCTTCATCCTCAGCTCCGGAGCATGTCCGCTACCTGGAAGGCCAGCTCCAGCGACTGCTGGTGGTTCAGGCGCGGGTCCACGAGGGTCTCGTAGCGCAGGGCGAGGCCCGCGTCGGAGATCTCCTCGCTGCCGCCGAGCACCTCGGTGACGTCGTCGCCCGTGAGCTCCATGTGCAGCCCGCCCGGGACGGTGCCCAGCGCCCGGTGCACCTCGAAGAACCCGGCCACCTCGTCGAGCACGTCGGTGAGGCGGCGCGTCTTGTAGCCGCTGTCCGACGTGATCGTGTTGCCGTGCATCGGGTCCGTCACCCACGTGACGTTCGCGCCCGCCCAGGTCACGGCCTCGACGATGGACGGCAGCACGTCCCGGACCTGGCCGGCGCCCATGCGCGTGATGAACGTGAGCCGTCCCGGGACGTTCTCCGGGTTGAGCCGCTCGGTGAGCGCCAGGGCGTCGTGCGGCGTCGTCGTCGGGCCGAGCTTCACGCCTATCGGGTTGGCGATGCGGGCCATGAAGTCGACGTGGGCGCCGTCGAGCTGACGCGTGCGCTCCCCGATCCAAAGAAAATGTGCGCTGGTGTCGTAGGCCTTGCCGGTGCGCTGGTCGGTGCGGGTCAGTGCCCGCTCGTAGTCGAGCACCAGGGCCTCGTGGCTCAGGAAGAACTCGACGGAGCGCAGCGCGTCGAAGTCGGCGCCGCACGCGTGCATGAACCGGATGGCGCGGTCGATCTCGTCCGCCGTCTTCTCGTACTGCGCGTAGGCAGGGTTGAGCATGAAGCCGCGGTTCCACTCGTGCACCTGCCGCAGGTCGGCGAAGCCGCCCTGGGTGAAGGCGCGCACCACGTTCGCCGTCGCCGACGAGATCCGGTACGCCTGCTCGAGCCGCTCCGGGTCGGGCATGCGGTCCTGCGGCGTGAACGGGAAACCGTTGATCATGTCACCGCGGTAGGCGGGCAGCGTCACGCCGTCGCGCGTCTCCGTGTCGCTGGAGCGCGGTTTGGCGTACTGGCCCGCCAGGCGGCCCATCTTCACGACCGGGGTGCTCGCGCCGTGCGTGAGCACCACCGCCATCTGCAGGATGGTGCGGATCTTGTTCCGGATGCGGTCGGCGTTCGCCTCGGCGAACGTCTCGGCGCAGTCCCCGCCCTGGAGCAGGAACGCCTCGCCCCGACCGGCGGCGGCAAGCCGCTCGGTCAGGGTGTCGGCCTGTGCGGGCACCACGATGGGCGCGGCCTGGGCCAGGCGGCCCGTGGCGGCCGCCAGCGCGGCCGGGTCCGGCCACGTCGGCTGCTGGCGGGCCGTGAGCGTGCGGTAGTGGTCCAGCCCGGCCGGACCCGCCGACCGTTCGGCCGGATCGGTGACGGTGCTCATCGGCTCGCCGGTTGCGGTACCCGCACCGTGCTCAGTGCTCCGCCGGGGCGGCCGGCACGAGTGGCTGGCCGATGTCCGCGAGGATCTCGCCGAACCACTCCTGCGAGACGTCGAACGCCTTGCCGCCGGCGATGCGCGGGAAGGCGATGGCCTTGAGCCGGTCGCCGTCCTCCTCGTCGTGGCCGATGACGCCGGACTCGCCGCGCAGCGCGCACTCCACCGCGTAGTCGGTCATGGACTTGATCAGGCGCAGGTCGTCGCTGTTCGCGGCCGCGGCACGCGAGTAGTAGCCCGACTTCTGCACCATCGTCTTCTCGGCGCCCAGCTTCTCCGCGAACTGCTTCGCGAACCACTGGCCCGGGTTGATCGTGTCGAGCTTCACGTGCCCGAACGGGTCGCGCTCCACCGTCTCGCCCGCCGCCTCGAGCTGGGCCACGATCTCGTGCATGCCGGCACCCTCCGACAGGAAGATGTTGACGTTGCCGATCTCGTCCATGACGCCGCGCAGGCGCTTGGCCTCGCCCTCGAGGTCGATCTCGAGCTCGGGCAGGAACACCGCGTGCACGTCCCAGCGCTCGCGCGACAGGCCGAGGGCGGGCGCCCACTCCTGCTCGTCGAGCCACTCGCGGTACGACTTCGCGGTGGCCGCCGTCAGCCAGCCGCAGTGGCGGCCCATGACCTCGTGCACGATCAGCATGCGCGGGCCCACGCGGTTCTCACCGATGATGTTGGCCGCGAACTTCGCGCCCTCCTCGGCGGCGGTCCACGCGCCGAGCGACTGCTTGATCGGCACCACGTCGTTGTCGATCGTCTTCGGCAGGCCCACCACGGTGAGCTCGTAGCCGTTCTCGTGCAGGTAGGCGGCCAGGTCGGCGGCCGTCGTGTTGGTGTCGTCACCGCCGATGGTGTGCAGCACGTCGACGCCGTCGGCCTTGAGCTGCTCGGCGGCCACGTGCAGCGGGTCCTGGCCCTCCTGGACCAGGCCGCGCTTCACCGCGTCCTTGACGTTGGTCAGCTTCACGCGCGAGTTGCCGATCGGCGAGCCGCCGAAGCGGTGCAGGACCGGGGCCTGCTTGCGAGCCTCCTCGTCGATCTCGATCTTGTTGCCGGTCAGCAGGCCGTGGTAGCCGTGCAGGTAGGCAATGATCTCGATCTCGGGGTCGAGCTCGGTGTAACGCTCGATCAGACCGCCGACCGAGGAAGACAGGCAGGGCGCGAAGCCGCCGGCGGTCAGCAGGGCCACACGACGTACAGCCATCGGAGGAGCACCTCTCATCGGGGAAATTTCTAGGGCGCCACCGCCGGCGATCGCCCGCGCGGCACCCTTCATCGTCATCCTACTGACGGCCAGGGACTGCGCCTGGCACGTCCGGTGAATGAGCACCTTGCCCGACGGCGCCTCGCGGGCGCTCCGTGGGCACCGAGGTTGCGCGCCGGGATGCAGCCCAGCTGCCACCATCTCCGGTCGGCTGGGTCTCGACTCAGGCCCGCGGCGCGTGCGAGAATTGTCCTGAGCCTCCCGGTGCCAAGCGGCCCGGGAGGCTTTGTGTCATGACGAACTCTCACGCCTCGCCGCCCGCACGGCTGACGATCCGGCCGACGACGCCCGCCGACCGCCTTCTCCTGGAGCGGCTCTGGCTCCTGTTCCGGCACGACATGTCGGAAGTCTCTGGGTCGCTCCCCGACCCGAGCGGACAGTTCCGGCGCGAGCGGCTGGACGCGGCGTTCACCGACCCGGGCTGGCGTGGCGTCGTCGCACACCTGGAGCCGGCCGACGGCGCCCCGGCGTCGCCGGTGGGGTTCGCGCTGGTACGGGGGCTCGATGGCCCGACGCGCGTGCTCAGCTCGTTCTTCGTGGTGCGCGGCGTCCGCCGGATGGGCATCGGGCGGGACCTGGCGGCCCACGTGCTGGCGAGCTTGCCCGGCAGGTGGGAGATCGCGTTCCAGGACGCCAACCCACCCGCCGTGCAGTTCTGGCGGGCGGTGGCCACTGACGCCGTCGGGCAGGCGTGGACCGAGGAGCACCGTGCGGTGCCCGGCCGGCCGGACGCGCCGCCGGACACCTGGATCTCGCTCACGACCGGCTAGCCGCACAACACGAGTTCGGTCGGTTGCTTCGAGGTCGGTCCATCACTGGACCGACCTCGAAGCAACCGACCGAAGCCGCAGAGCCTGGTCAGCCGATCAGGTGCAGGCTCTCCTTGTTCTTGTCCGCGTACAGGCGCTCGACCTCGGCGTCGAAGTCCTTCAGGAACACCGCGCGCCGCACGCTCTGCTTCGGCGTGAGGTACCCGTTCTCGATGGTCAGGTCGCCCCCGAGCACCGTGTACTTGCGGATCGACTCCGCCTTCGACACCGCCTTGTTGGCCCGCTGCACCGCCCCGTCCAGCGCCGCGAGCACGTCGGGGTCCTTCCTGGCCTCGTCCACGGACATCACGGGCTTGCCGTGCATCTTCAGCCAGCCCGGCAGCCCCTCGGCGTCCAGGGTGACGAGCGCCCCGATGTACGGCTTGTTGTCGCCGACCACGACGCACTGGCTGACCAGGGCGTGCGCGCGGATGCGGTCCTCCAGCATCGACGGTGCCACGTTCTTGCCGCCCGCGGTGACGATGATCTCCTTCTTGCGGCCGGTGATCGTGAGGAACCCGTCGTCGTCCAGCACGCCCAGGTCGCCGGTGAGGAACCAGCCGTCCTCGGTGAACGACTCCGCGGTGGCGGCTTCGTTGTTGTGGTACGCCCGGAAGATGTTCTGGCCCTTGAGGAGGATCTCGCCGTCGGCCGCGATCTTGACGGCGCAGCCCGGCAGCGGCGGGCCGACCGTGCCGATCTTCGTCGCCGTCGGGCGGGTCACGGTTGCCGGGGCCGTGGACTCGGTGAGGCCGTAGCCCTCGAGCACGGTGAGGCCCAGACCACGGTAGAAGTGGCCGAGGCGCTCGCCCAGCGGGCCGCCGCCCGAGACCGCGAACTCCGCCTGGCCGCCCAGCCTGGCCCGCAGCTTCGAGAACACCAGCGCGCTGGCGACCGAGTGCTGCAGCTTCAGGCCCAGGCTCGGGCCTGACGGCGTGTCCAGCGCCCGCGACCACGCGATACCCGTCGCCGTGGCCCAGTGGAAGATCTTCGACTTGCCGCCGGCCGCCGCCGTCTGCTCGGCCGTGTTGTAGACCTTCTCGAACACCCGCGGCACCGCGAGGATGAACGTGGGCTTGAACTCGCCCAGGCCGTCGACCAGCGTCGTCGTGTCGCCCCAGTGCCCGGTGACGACGCCGCCGGCCACGGCGAGCACGTGGACGAAGCGCGCGAACACGTGCGCCATCGGGATGAACAGGAGGGTGCGTCCGCCCTCCTTGGCGAACACCTCCGGCACGGCCTTGACGGCGTTCACGGAGAGCGACGCGAAGTTGCGGTGCGTCAGCTCGGCGCCCTTGGGACGGCCCGTGGTGCCCGAGGTGTAGATGATCGTGGCGAGGTCGTCGAGGTCGGCGATGCCCCGGCGGCGGGCGATCTCGGCGTCGGGCACGTCCACGCCCTCGGCCGTTACCGCGTCCAGCGCGCCGTCGTCGATGACGAGCACGTCGGTCACGAGCGGGCAGGCGGCACGTACCTCGGCCACGGTGGCGGCGTGGTCGGCGTTCTCGACGAAGACCAGCTTCACCTCGGCGTCCGAGAGGATCCACTCGACCTGCTCGGCCGAGGAGGTCTCGTAGACCGGGACGGGTACCGCGCCGGCGGCCCAGGCCGCGAAGTCCAGCACCGCCCACTCGTACCGCGTGCGGCACATGATGCCGACCTTGTCCCCGGGCTCGATCCCGCGGGCGACGAGGCCCTTCGCCACAGCGACGACCTCGGCGTCGAACTCGCCGGCCGTGACGACCCGCCAGGGCTCACCCTTACCGGTGGGAACCTCCATCATCGGCTTGTCGGCACCGGCGCCGACCCGCTCCGCGAGTAAATCGTTGAGATTGGAGGTTGGGGGCAGCTCGATGAGGATCGGGCTGAAGATCTCGTCCATTCTGACTCCAGTGGCAGTACTGACCTTGCCTGCAAAGATACCGGGAAACGGACTCCGCGTGTTGCATCCCGCGCGGTCGCTACCCTGGGTGTGCGCACCGACATCGGTGCAGCCCCCTTCTCGACGGCCCTTGGGGCCGTCGCGCACACGAGAGAACGTGAGGACGAATGCACGCCATCGGGGTCGACATCGGCGGCACCAAGATCGCTGTGGGAGTCGTCGACGAGGACGGCAAGGTCCTCGCCCAGGTGCGCCGGGAGACGAATGCCGACGATGTCGCGCACATCGACAAGGCCATCGCGGACGCGTGCAACGAGCTCATCAAGGAGCACGAGGTGGGCGCCATCGGCCTGGCCGCCGCGGGCTTCGTGAGCCCCGACCGGACGTCCGTGAACTTCGCCCCCAACATCGCCTGGCGGGAGTACCCGCTGGCCGCGAAGGTGGCTGAGCTCGTGCACGCCGATATGCCCATCGTGGTGGAGAACGACGCCAACGCGGCGGGCTGGGCCGAGTTCCGGTTCGGCGCCGGCCGCGACGCCACCGACATGCTCATGCTCACTGTCGGCACCGGCCTGGGCGGCGCGGTGATCTCCGAGCGCGAGCTCGTCCGCGGCAAGTGGGGCATGGCCGCCGAGGTAGGGCACATGCGCGTCGTGCCGGAGGGCCACTACTGCGGCTGCGGCCACGAGGGCTGCTGGGAGCAGTACGCGTCGGGCAGCGCACTGGAGCGCGACGCCCAGCACGCCGCCGTCGCGCGGGTGGACCAGGCGGCCCACCTGCTGGAGCTCGCCGGCGGCGACCCGGGAGAGATCCGGGGCAAGATGGTGACGGAGGCCGCCCAGGAGGGCGACCCGCTCTCGATCGAGCTGCTCGCCACCCTCGGGCGCTGGATCGGCGAGGGCTCGGCATCGGTCGCGGCCCTGCTCGACCCCGAGCTCATCGTCATCGGCGGTGGCGTCGGCGCGGCCGGCGAGCTGCTGCTCGGCCCGGTGCGCCGCGGCTTCGAGGCCCAGCTGTCCGCGATGGGGCACCGGCCCGTGGCGACGATCGAGCTGGCCCATCACGGCAACGAGGCGGGCATCGTGGGCGCTGCGGACCTCGCCCGCCGCTGACCCGAGATAGAACTGGAGCGAGATAGAACTCTGGCGAGATGGAACCGCAGCAGTCCTTGCGGTTCCATCTCGCCAGAGTTCTACTTCGCCACGGTTCTATCTCGCGTCAGACGACGGCGCCGGGGCCGTCGTCGTCCGGGTCCCGCTGGTGCGGCATGCGCCAGATCAGCACGCCCAGGCCCGCGACGAACAGGCCGATGCCGATCTGGCCGGCCAGCGGCGGGATCGCGATGGACGGCACCGCCGCCGACACGACCATCCCGATCACCGCGAGCACGGGCACGCCCACCACGAAGCCCCACGCCATGGTCAGCAGCGGGTCGCGGGACAGCAGCGGCGGGGGCTCCGGCGGGGTGAAGTGCGCCTCGGCCTCCTCGAGCGCCTCGGTCTCCGGCGACAGCGGCCAGTCTCGCGGGCCGGCGGGCAGGATCAGGCGCGACTCGGTCCCCGGCTCGGCGTCGGCGGGGCCATCCGTCGCTCCCTCGTCATCGAGCCGCGATATCTGAGACGATTCGGCGGGCTTCTCCCCGTCGTCGGCCTCGTCGTCGGTCCGAGGGGCTTCGATGTCGCCGAGAGTGGCGACGATGTCGGCCCAGCGCGATGCCACGTCGTCGTCGCCCAGCTCGCGTGGGGTGTCGCCGGGCACGTCGTCGTCGCGGTCGTCGGTGTTCGATGCGGCCATGGGCACACTCTATTGTCGTCAGGGAGCCCGCGGGGTCGGGTCTTGAGGAGGAAATCTTGTTCTACTGGGTGATGAGGAACCTGCTGGTGGGCCCGCTGCTGCGCCTCGCGTACAAGCCGTGGGTCATCGGCGGTAAGAACGTGCCGCGCACGGGCCCGGCGATCATGGCCAGCAACCACCTTGCGGTGATCGACTCGTTCATCCTGCCGCTGGTGGTCCCGCGCCGGGTGACCTTCCTCGGCAAGTCCGACTACTTCGTGGGCAAGGGCCTCAAGGGCAGGATCATCGCCTGGTTCATGACGGGTATCGGCGTCATCCCCGTGGACCGCTCCGGCGGCGCCGCCAGCGAGGCAGCCTTGCGCACCGGCCTGCGCGTGCTGAGCGAGGGCAGTCTGTTCGGCATCTACCCGGAGGGCACCCGCAGCCCCGACGGCCGCCTCTACAAGGCGAAGACCGGCGTGGCCCGGATGGCGCTCGAGTCGGGCGCCCCCGTGATCCCCGTCGCCATGGTCGACACCGAGGTCGCCCAGCCGCCCGGCCGGGGCCTGCCCACGTTCATGCCCCTCGGCGCCGTGATCGGCGAGCCTCTCGACTTCAGCCGGTACAAGGGCATGGAGACCGACAAGTTCGTGCTGCGCGCCGTCGCGGACGAGATCCAGTACGCGATCCTCGCCCTGTCCGGCCAGGAGTACGTCGACGCGTACGCGGCCAGCGCGAAGGAGCGCGCCGCCCACGGCGAGCCGCCGATCCCGGCGTCGGAGGAAGGCCCCGGCGGCCTCCCGCTCCCGGATGTCGAGAAGCCCCACCGCCCCAAGCGCTGACCCGCCCTTGGTTGGTCAGCGGGGCGGCGGGGCCGTGGAGGACCGCTCCACCAGGGTGGTGGCCAGCTCCGTGCGGAGGGTGTGGCCGCTGGCCGTGCGCGCGCGGTGCACCAGGTCGACGGCGGTGGCGCCCATCTCCGCGAGCGGCTGGCGCACCGTGGTGAGCGCCGGGTCGATCCAGGGAGCGATCGGCAGGTCGTCGAAGCCGACGAGCGAGACGTCGCGGGGTACCACCAGGCCCGCCTCGCGCAGGGCACGTAGGGCGCCGAGGGCGGTGTCGTCACTGCTGGCGAAGATCGCGGTGGGCGGGTCGTCCAGGCTCATCAGCCGCTGGGCGCCCTCGTACCCGGAGGTGACGCCGTAGGCGCCCACGTACACGAGCTCGTCGTCCGTGGGGGCGCCGGCCCGGATCATGGCGGCGCGGTAGCCCGCGAGCCGGGCGATGGCGTTGTCCTGCTCGAGCGCCCCGGTGATCGTGGCGATGCGCCGGTGGCCTAGCGACAGCAGGTGCGCCGTCGCCTCCAGCCCGCCCTGGAAGTTGGTGGCGCCGACACTGAGCATCCCTTCCGGCGGCCGCTGCCGCGGGTCGACGACGACGAGCGGCGTTCCGGTGTCCTCCAGGGCCCGCCGCGCCTCGGCGTCGGGCACGGCGACGATGCTGACCAGGCCGTCTGTGCCGCGCTCCAGGGCGTGCCGCACCCAGGAGCTGCAGTCGTCGGGATCGGGCTCGACCGCGAGCACCACGTCGAGGCCGAGCCGCCGTGCGCCGGCGACGGCGCCGCGGACCACGGCCTCGGACCACGTCCCCTCGAAGTCGACGATGCGGACGTCGATCATGCCCGTGGGCTTCGCCGACCGGGGCCGGACCACGTAGCCGTGGCGCTCCAGCACCTCGGTGACGCGGGCGCGGGTCGAGCCGGCGACGTCGGGCCGGGTGTTGAGCACCTTGGAGACCGTCGGGACCGAGACGCCGGCCTCAGCCGCCACGACGGCGAGCGGGATGTGCGGCCGATCCTGTGCCATGGGAGACCTCCGTCGGGCGTTGGCGGGTCAGCGTTTCCGAAATCAGGATCGTAGCGGAATCCGCCGGGTGCCCCGGCATTCGTCGAGCACATCGGCCATGCATCGGTCCGACCCGGCCGTTGACATGGACCGGCTCCGCGTCTAATCTCCCGTGGTCTTTCCGAGATTCGGCTTCGAAATTTCGGACTGCAGATCAACAAAGGAGTGATCGTGAACAGGACACCTCGCCTCGCCGCCGCGGCGACGGCGTCGACCCTCACGCTGGCCCTCGCCCTGACGGGTTGCGGACGCAGCGACGAGGCCGGCGCCCCGGCAGACAGCACGAGCAGCATCTCGGAGGGCCCCGCGACCGGCACCGTCGAGGTGTGGGCGATGGGCACCGAGGGCGAGCTGCTGCCTGAGCTCGCCGAGCAGTTCGAGACCGACAACCCGGACGTCACCGTGAACGTCACGCCGGTGCCGTGGGAGTCGTCCACCGAGAAGATCAACACCGCCATCGCCACCGGCGAGGTGCCTGACGTCATGCAGGTCGGCACCACGCTCATGAGCGGTTTCGTGGAGCTCGGCGGCCTCGCACCCACTCCCCAGGACATCGACTCCGAGGCGTTCTTCCCGGGCGCCTGGGACACGACAGTCGTCGACGGCACCTCCTACGGCGTGCCCTGGTACGTCGAGACGCGCGTCCTGTACTACCGCACCGATCTCGCCGAGGAGGCCGGCCTGGAGGCGCCCGCGACCTGGGCGGACCTGACGGCCTTCGCGGCCGGGCTGCAGGACGCCGGCGCCGAGCACGGCATCGCCCTGCAGACGCGCGGCAACTCCACCAGCCTCATGTACCTCCCGTTCTACTGGCAGGCCGGCGGCGAGATCATGGACGACGCCGGCGAGTTCACGCTCGCCAACGACGCCCAGGCCAAGGCCCTGGACTACTACTCGTCGTTCATGCGCGACGGCCTCGCCCCGCAGGTGCTCGTCGAGGACGAGAAGGTGCAGAACTTCATCGACGGAGATCTCGGCTCGTTCGTCTCCGGCCCGTGGGAGCGGGCGAACCTGCTGACCACCGCCGGCGACGACTTCGCCGACAAGTTCGGCGTGGTGCCGCTGCCCGACGACGAGACCACAGGGTCATTCATCGGCGGCTCCAACCTCGCCGTCCTGGCCGACGCCGCCAACCCCGACGCCGCGTGGAAGTTCGTCCAGTACGCCACGGATCCGGCCACCCAGGTCGACTGGTTCGAGATCTCGAGCGACCTCCCGGCCGTCCAGGCCTCCTGGGAGGACCCGGCGCTGGCCGACGACGAGGCGGTCGCCGTCTACGGGGACGTGCTCGAGACCGCGCGTTCGACCCCGGCCATCCCCACCTGGGCCGAGATCGAGCACGAGCTCGACCTCATCATCGAACAGGTGATCGCCGGCGACCTGAGCCCCGAGGACGCGGCCGACCAGATGCAGGAAGCCGCCACCTCGATCGGGACGGGCCTGGACTAACCATGGCCGTCACCGCGCGCCAGCGCCGCACCGGCCTCGCCGCCTGGGGCTTCGCGCTGCCCTTCACGGTCCTGTTCGCCGTGTTCATGCTGCTGCCGGTGGCGTCGTCGCTGTACATGGCGTTCACCGACATGCACGGCGCCGACCTCCGGACGCCCTTGGCCGTGAACTTCGTGGGCCTCGACAACTTCGTCGAGGTCCTCGCGGACCCGAAGTTCCAGCAGGCCGCCGGCAACACGCTGTACTTCGTGGGCGTCGCCATGCCGCTCACGCTCGCGGTCGCGCTGCTCCTGGCGGTGCTGCTCAACTCGGGCCTGGTGTGGTTCCGGTCGGTGTTCCGCGTCGGGTTCTACGCGCCGGTCGTGACCTCGATCGTCGCGGTGGCGGTCGTCTGGCGGTTCCTGCTGCAGCCCGACTTCGGCCTGGTGAACTCGGCGCTCGGCCTGGTCGGCATCGACGGGCCCCGCTGGCTGACCGACGAGGTCTGGGCGATGCCGTCGCTGATCGTCATGGCGACCTGGCGCAACGTCGGGTACTCGATGGTGATCCTGCTCGCGGGGCTGCAGGGCATCCCGCGCGACCTGTACGAGGCGTCGGCCATCGACGGTGCGGGCGCGGTGCGGCAGTTCCGGTCCATCACGGTCCCGCTGCTGCGGCCCACGCTGCTGTTCTGCGCCGTCATCACCGGAATCGGCTACCTGCAGTTCTTCGAGGAACCGTTCGTCATGACGCAGGGCGGGCCGCTGGGCGCCACCAACTCGGTGGCGTACGAGATCTTCAACCAGTTCGGGTTCGGGAACTACGGCCTGTCCGCCGCGATGAGCTACATGCTGTTCGTCGCCATCGTGATCCTGTCCTACCTCCAGTTCCGCCTGTTGCGGCCCAAGAGCTGATGGCGCGCCCGTACCGGCGAGAGGACCGCCCATGACCACCACGTCCCTGCCCACGGCGGGCGGCACGCCCGCTCCCGCTCCCACTCCGCCGGCCGCGAGCGCCCGGCTCGACGACGCGCCCCGCCGGCGCCGCTCCAGCCCGCGCGCGATCCTCCTCAACGTCGCGCTCCTGGCCGGGCTCGCGGCCTCGCTCGGGCCGCTCGTCTGGATGGTCGTGTCGTCGGTCAAGCCAGAGGGCGAGATCCGGCAGTTCCCGCCCACGCTGATCCCCGACCAGGTGACGTGGACCAACTACACCGAGCTGTTCGCGTCGCTGAACTTCCCGCGGTACTTCCTCAACTCGGTCGTCGTGGCGCTGGTCGTGACCGTCGGGTCGGTCCTGTTCAGCGCGATGGTCGGCTACGCCCTGGCGAAGCTCGACTTCCCGGGCCGCCGCGCCCTCTTCGCGCTGGTCATGGGCACCCTGATGGTCCCGGGCATGGTCACGTTCGTGCCGCTCTTCGTGCTCGTAGCCAACTTGGACCTCATCAACACCTACGCGGCGCTCGTCCTGCCGTTCCTGGCGGCGCCGTTCGGCGTGTTCCTGATGCGGCAGTTCATGCTCGACGTCCCGGACGAGCTGCTCGACGCCGCGCGCGTCGACGGCGCCGGCGAGTTCCGGACGTTCTTCCGCATCGTCCTGCCGCAGACCCGGCCGGCGCTGGCGACGCTCGGAATCCTGACGTTCCTCGGGTCGTGGAACAACTTCCTGTGGCCCCTGGTCGCCGTGCAGTCGGCCGACAAGTACACGCTGCCCGTGGCGCTGGCCCTGTACTCGACCGGGCAGAACACCGTCCAGTACGGCCTGCTCGTCGCGGGCGCGACGGTCATCGTGCTGCCCATCCTCATCGTCTTCCTCGCCCTGCAGCGGCACATCGTGCAGGGCATCTCGACCACCGGCCTCAAGTAGGAGTTTTTCGTGACCGACCAGATCACGCTGCCCACCGCGCCCGACTTCCTGTGGGGCGCCTCGACCGCCGCGCACCAGATCGAGGGGGGCAACGTCAACAGCGACTGGTGGGCGAAGGAGCACGTCGCCGGGACGCTGTGCGCGGAGAGCTCCGGCGACGCCGTCGACAGCTATCACCGCTACCCGGAGGACGTCCGCCTGCTCGCGGACGCCGGCCTGAGCGCGTACCGCTTCTCGATCGAGTGGGCGCGGATCGAGCCCGCCGAGGGCGAGATCTCGCGGGCGCAGCTGGCGCACTACCGGCGCATGATCGACACGTGCCTCGCGGCCGGGGTGACGCCGGTGGTCACGCTCCTGCACTTCACCCTGCCGCGGTGGTTCGCGGAGCGCGGCGGCTGGTTCGCGCCCGACGCCGTCGACGCGTTCAGCCGCTACGTCGAGATCGCGACGGACATCCTGGGCGACGTGCACCACGTGGTCACGATCAACGAGCCCAACATCACCTCGATGATGCTCGGCGCGAGCCGGCGCACGAACCTCGACGCCGCGGGGCTCGCCGCC
Organism: Promicromonospora soli; assembly: GCF_014653785.1. Classification (GTDB taxonomy): domain Bacteria; phylum Actinomycetota; class Actinomycetes; order Actinomycetales; family Cellulomonadaceae; genus Promicromonospora; species Promicromonospora soli. The sequence goes on from NZ_BNAS01000001.1 coordinate 566,458, forward strand.
CCGGACCAGGCCGCCTCCGAGGTCCAGGCGACGGCGCACCGCCGGGCCGTCGAGATCCTGCACGGCCTGGGGCACGTGCGGGCCGGATGGACCATCGCCAACCAGGTTTTCCAGGCCGCGCCGGGGGCCGAGGCAGCACGCGACGGGTACGCCTACCCGCGCGAGGACTTCTTCCTCGAGGTCGCGCGCGGCGACGACTTCGTCGGCGTGCAGAGCTACCTGCGCACGGTCATCGGGGCGGACGGCGAGCCGGTGCCGGCCGGCGACGACGTCGAACGCACCCTCACCGGGTGGGAGTACTACCCGCAGGCGCTGGGCGAGGCGCTCGGGTACACCCACCGCATCACAGGCGGCGTGCCGATGATCGTCACCGAGAACGGCATCGCGACCGCCGACGACTCCCGCCGCATCGACTACACCCGGGACGCCCTGGCGGGCATGGCCCGCGCGATGGCCGGCGGCTGCCGTGTCGAGGGGTACCTCCACTGGTCGCTGCTCGACAACTACGAGTGGATGAGCGGCTTCGCCCCGACGTTCGGCCTGGTCGCCGTCGACCGCACGACGTTCGAGCGCACGCCCAAGCCGAGCCTCGCGTGGCTCGGCAAGGTAGCCCGCACGGGCGAGCTGCCCTGAGCCGAAGGGCCGACGGCGGCCGCCCGGCCACAGACCGCACGACCCGTCACGACTACGACGACGTAGAGGAGACACATCATGAGGAGACACAGAACAGCGGTCGCGGCGGCCGCCGTCGCCGCCCTGGCGCTCATGGCCGCGCCGGCGACCGCAGGCACGGGCGAGGCGTCGCGGAACACCGGGGGCGACGAGCGCCTGCTGAACACCTGGGCGGCCGACACCTGGCGCTCTTTCGACGCGCTGGTCGTCGAGGAGACGGGGCTGCCCGACGACAACATCGGAGGCGACCTCAGCCCAGGCAGCCGAGGCGGGTACACCTCCCCGACCAACATCGGCGCCTACCTCTGGAGCACGGTGGTGGCCCGCGACCTCGGGCTGATCGGCGCGGACGAGGCCCGCGCCCGCATGGCGACCACGCTGGACACCGTCGCCCGGCTGGAGAAGCACGAGCCCAGCGGCATGTTCTACAACTGGTACGACCCGGCCACGGGCGCCAAGCTCACGACGTTCCCCGGCTCGGGCGACGCAGTCAAGCCCTTCCTGTCCAGCGTGGACAACGGCTGGCTGGCCACCGGCCTGCTCCTGGCGAGCCGCGCGGAGCCGTCCCTGGCCGACGAGGCGGACGCCGTCCGCGAGCGCATGGACTTCGGCTGCTACTACGACCCGGCGCAGAACCAGATCCGCGGCGGGTTCTGGGACACCGACCCGCAGGAGCCGGCGCCCGTCCCGGGCGACTACTGCGGGATGGGCGCCGACGTCTGGTACACCGGCCACCACTACGGCGCGTTCAACACCGAGCCGCGGATCGCGTCCTACCTCGGCATCGCCGGGGAGCAGATCCCGGCGAAGCACTACTTCGGCACGTACCGCACCTTCCCCGACACCTGCGACTGGGACTGGACCGAGACGCGACCGGCCGGCGAGTGGGCCGAGCACCTGGGGGTCCCCGTCTTCGAGGGCGCCCTGCCGTACCGCGGCATGCGGGTGGTCCCGTCCTGGGGCGGCAGCATGTTCGAGGCGCTGATGGTGCCGCTCTTCGTGCCGGAGGAGACGTGGGGTCCTCGGTCGTGGGGCCGCAACCACCCGCTGTACGTACGCGGGCAGATCGAGCACGGGATGCGGGAGGCGGGCTACGGGTACTGGGGCTTCTCGCCGTCGAACAACCCGGCCGGCGGGTACCGCGAGTACGGCGTCGACCAGCTGGGGCTGGACGGCGCGGGCTACACGTCCGACCAGGAGCGCACCGCCGTCGACCAGCCGTACGCAGGCTGCAGGGACGGCTCGCCCGCTCCCACCGAGTACGGCGACGGCGTCGTGACGCCGCACGCGTCGTTCCTCGCGCTGCGGTACGCCCCCGGCGAGGCGATCGCCAACCTGCAGCGCATCTCCCGGGACTTCGACGCCTACGGCCCGGGCGGTTTCTACGACGCCGTGGCGGTCCGCAGCGGCCAGGTCTCCCAGCGCTACCTGGCCCTGGACCAGGGCATGATCATGGCCGCGCTGGGCAACGAGCTGGCCGACGACGCCGTGCGGCGCTACGTCTCGGAAGGCGCCCTGGAGCAGAAGGTCCGCCCACTGATGAAGATGGAGGAGTTCGCCGTCGGGCGGCGGTAGCCCGCCCGAGTGTCGGTGGCCGTGAATAGCATCGTCGCGGGAGGCCCCGCCCGCCGGGGCCTTCCGCACCACCTACGAAGGGGCAGACCGTTGACCTCCACCGCAGTGGACCTCGCCGCACGCCTGGGGCGCACCGTGCTCTACCAGATCTACCCGCAGTCCTTCGCGGACGCGAACCGCGACGGGATCGGGGACCTGGCCGGCATCACCGAGCGCCTGGACTACCTCGCCTGGCTCGGGGTGGACGCGCTCTGGCTCAGCCCGTGCTTCGTCTCGCCGTTCGCCGACGCCGGGTACGACGTCGCGGACTACTTCCAGGTGGCCCCGCGCTACGGCACGAACGAGGACATGGCCCGGCTGACCGAGGAGGCCGGCCGCCGCGGCATCTCCGTGCTGCTCGACCTCGTGGCCGGCCACACCTCGGACCAGCACCCGTGGTTCCGCGCGTCCACCGACGACCCGGACGATGACCGGTTCGTCTGGAGCGACCTGCCGGTGGACGGGTTCCAGGCCGGCCCAGGCGCGCGCGGCGGGTACTACCGGCCCAACTTCTTCCCCTTCCAGCCCGCGCTGAACTACGGCTACGCGCGCTCCGATCCCGCCGAGCCGTGGCGGCTTCCGGTCGACGCCCCGGGTCCGCTGGCCAACCGCGCCGCCCTGCGCGAGATCATGTCGCACTGGTTCGGCCTCGGGGTCGCGGGCTTCCGCGTCGACATGGCGTCGTCGCTGGTCAAGGATGATCCGGGGCATGTTGAGACGGGCCGGCTGTGGCGCGAGATGCGCGCCTGGCTGGACGACTCCTACCCCGGGCGGGTGCTGATCAGCGAGTGGGGCAACCCGCGGGTCGCCGTCCCGGCCGGCTTCCACGTCGACTTCTTCCTCCAGTTCGGGGGCGACGACGACGGGCTCCCGTTCCGGTCGCTGTGGAACAACGGCGCCGGGACGGTGAACCAGTCCTGGGGCGAGGTACCGGCCTGGGCCGGCGCCGACGGGGACGGGGACGCCGGCACGTTCGTCGAGGCCTGGCAGGCTGCGGCCGACGCCATAGCGGCGACCGGCCGCGGCGGGGTGGTGGGCCTGCCGACGTCGAACCACGACTTCACGCGGCTGGTGGCCGGCGCGCGCGACGCCGAGCAGGCCCGCGTCGCCCACGTCCTCACGATGACCTGGCCCGCCCTGCCGTCCGTCTACTACGGGGACGAGATCGGCATGCGGTACGTGCCCGGGACCCCGACCCTGGAGGGCTCCCGCCTGAGCCCCACCTACGACAGGGCCGGCTCACGCACGCCGATGCAGTGGGGCGGTCTCCCGGCCGGAACACTCGGCCCGGGGAGCCCCGCGACCCCCACGTACCTGCCGCAGGACCCCGACCCCGGCCTGCCCACCGTCGCCGGCCAGCTGGGCGACGAGAGCTCGCTGCTGCACCTGGTGCGCGAGCTCATCGCCCTGCGGCATCGCGACGACCGCCTCGACGTCGACTCTCCCGTCGAGGTGCTCGCCTCCGGGTACCCCATGGCGTACCTCCGGGGCGGCACGCTCGCGATCGTGCTCAACCCGGGCCGCCTGGACGTGCGGTTCCAGCTCGACGGCGCCGCCCGGGCCAAGCCGCTCGTGGCCCGCGGGTGCCGCACCGAGGCGGGCGACGGCAGGCACGACATCGTCCACCTCGACGGGCACGGCTACGCCGTCCTGGACCTGGACGCGCCCGAGAGCTTCCGGCACGCGCGTTAGCCTTGGGCCCGTGGAACTGATCCGTAAGGGCAAGGTTCGCGAGGTCTACGCGGACGGCGACGATGTGATTCTGGTGGCTTCGGACCGCGTGTCGGTGTACGACGTCGTGCTGCCGACGCCCGTACCCGACAAGGGCGCGATCCTGACCCAGCTCTCGCTGTGGTGGTTCCGGCAGTTCGCCGACCTGGTGCCCAACCACGTGATCAGCGAGGACGTCCCGGCGGAGTGGGCGGGGCGCGCGATCCGCTGCAAGCGGCTGGAGATCGTGCCGGTCGAGTGCATAGCGCGCGGGTACCTCGCGGGCGGAGGCCTGGAGAGCTACCGCGAGACGGGCAGCGTGTCCGGGGTGGCGTTCCCGCCCGGCCTGGTGGAGGCCGACCGCCTCCCGCAGCCCGTCTTCACGCCGTCGACCAAGGCGGACGAGGGGCACGACGAGTACATCTCCGTCGAGGAGATCGCCAAGGACCTGGGCGAGGAGACGACAGCCCGCCTGCGCGACCTGACGCTGACGATCTACGACCGCGGCGCCGAGATCGCGCGGGAGCGCGGCGTCATCATCGCGGACACAAAGCTCGAGTTCGGGCACGACGCCGACGGCGTCCTCACCCTCGCCGACGAGGTGCTGACGCCGGACTCGTCGCGTTTCTGGAAGATGAGCGAGTACGAGCCGGGCCGGTCGCAGTGGTCCTACGACAAGCAGTTCGTGCGCGACTGGTCCTCCACCCTCACCGGCTGGGACCGCACCTACCCCGGCCCCGAGATCCCGGACGGTGTGGTCAAGGAGACCCGCGCCCGGTACGTCGAGATCTACGAACAGCTCACCGGCGAGACCTGGACCTGATGCCCGGCGGCGGATACGCCGACGGGAGTGTCAGTGACCAGGGCTAGCGTGCTCGCCGTGAGCACCACCGCGCCCGCCTATCAGGCCACCTTCGAGGAGCTGGGCACGCCGCTGCGGGACGTGACCTTCGTGGTGGTGGACCTGGAGACCACAGGAACCAGCGCCAAAGAGGGCGGCATCACCGAGATCGGCGCGGTGAAGGTGCGCGGCGGCGAGGTGCTGGGTGAGTTCCAGTCGCTGGTGAACCCGGGGCAGCCGGTCCCGGCGTTCATCGCGCGGCTGACGGGCATCACCAATGCCATGGTCGCCACCGCGCCGGACATCGCCCTGGTGCTACCGAGCTTCCTGGAGTTCGCGCGCGGCTCGGTCCTGGTGGCGCACAACGCGCCGTTCGACGTCGGCTTCCTCAAGGTGATGTGCGCCCGGCTGGACTACGAGTGGCCGGGGTTCACCGTCGTGGACACGGTGCCCCTGGCCCGTCGCCTGGTGACGCGGGACGAGGCGCCCAACCACAAGCTGTCCACGCTCGCGAACCTGTTCCACGCCAGCGTCTCCCCCGACCACCGCGCGCTGGCCGACGCCCGCGCGACGGTCGACGTCCTGCACGCCCTCTTCGAGCGCCTCGCGCCGATGGGCATCACTCACCTCGAGGACCTGGCCACGGCCGCCGACCCCGTGCCGCCCGAGGTGCGCCGCAAGCGGCACCTCGCCGACGACCTGCCCGACGCGCCCGGCGTCTACCTCTTCCGGGGCCCGGGCGACGAGGTCCTGTACGTCGGCACGTCCGTCAACATCCGCAAGCGCGTGCGCTCGTACTTCACCGCCGCCGAGAAGCGGAAGCGGATCACGGAGATGGTGCGCATCGCGGAGCGGGTCACGCCCGTCGCGTGCGCCACGCATCTGGAGGCGCAGGTGCGCGAGCTGCGGCTGATCACAGAGCACGCCCCGCGCTACAACCGGCGCTCGAAGTACCCCGAGCGGCAGTCGTGGGTGCGTCTCACGGACGAGGCCTATCCGCGCCTCTCGGTGGTGGGCGCCGTCGTGGCGGGCGCCGCCCACATCGGCCCGTTCGGGTCGCGGCGCACCGCCCAGGAGGCCGTGCACGCCCTGCACGACGCCCTGAACCTGCGCCAGTGCACCGCCCGCATCCCGCTGGTCTCCAAGCAGCCCGGCAGCCCGTGCGCGCTGGCGGGCATGGGCCGCTGCTCCGCCCCGTGCGTGGCCACGGAGGCCCCTGACGCGTCCTACGAGCAGGTGGCCGAGGCCGCCCGCAGTGCCCTGACCGGCGACCCGGCCCCGGTGGTGCGCGCGCTCTCCGACCGGATAGCAACACTCGCCCACCAGGAGCGGTACGAGGAGGCGGGCGAGGTGACGCGGCGGCTGCGAGCCTTCGTGTCGGGCGCGCACCGGGCCCAGCGCCTGGGGCCCCTGGCGGGCTGCGCCGAGCTGGTCGCGGCGCGTCCCTCCGGCATCGGCGACGCCCCCGGCAAGCCCGGCGGCTGGGAGATCGTGGTGATCAAGCACGGCAGGCTCGCCGCCACCGACGTCTCGGCGCCGCGTGCCGATCCCCTCCCCCTCGTGGCCGCGCTGCGCACGACGGCGGAGCACGTCGAGCCGCCCGTCCCGCCGGCACCGGCCGCGCACCCGGAGGAGACCCACCTGCTGCTCGCGTGGCTCGACTCCCCCGGCGTGCGCCTGGTGCACGTCAGCGACACCTGGGCGTGCCCGGTGCGCGCGGCCGGGGCGCACGCGGACCTGACGTGGGCGTCGGACCGGGTGCGGGCCGAGATCGGTCCCGCGGTGGCGGACCGCGGTGCAGCGGACTCGATTCACGCCGCACATGTCGGCGCGGCAGACGGAGCCGATGCCGGGGTCACCGCCGCTCCGGAACCCGAGAACCCGCAGCACGTGGATACGATGACTGCATGCTGACCGCGATCGTCCTCATCGACGCCGAGACGTCCCGCATTCCCGAGGTCGCGCAGGAGGTCGCGAACATCGACGGAGTGAGCGAGGTCTTCTCCGTGACCGGCAAGACCGACCTCGTCGCCATCGTCCGCGTGCCCGAGCACGAACAGCTCGCGGGCGTCGTGTCCGACGCGGTGAACAAGGTGGCCGGCGTGCAGAACACCGAGACCCTCATCGCGTTCCGCGCCTTCTCGAAGGCGGACCTGGAGCAGGCGTTCGCGCTCGGGCTCGACGACTGAGGCTGAGCGACTGAGTCTGAGCGGCGACTGAGCCTGAGCCGGGGCCGTCAGCCCGCTCTTATCGGCGCCGGCGCACGGCCGACCCGGAGGTGGCCGGCGTCTTCGCCTCGAGCTCGTCGTGCTTGCCGTGCGAGTGCGCCGCCGCGAGCTCCGCAGGTGTGGCGGGCTCCACGCGGTCCTCGTAGAAGAACTGGGACAGCCGCTGCCAGCGCCGGTCGGACTTGTAGCCCTTGCGCCGCACACCGCGCGCGTCCATGGCGGGTTTGATATCGAGCGGCCGCGGGGCCTGGTGATAGGTGCGCAACCACACCTCCTCCGGCTCCAGCGGGGTGTGCACCTCGACGTACTCGCCGTTGGCGAAGCGCACGATGCGGCCCGACTCGTGGCCGTGCAGCACCAGCTCGCGGTCCCTGCGTTGCAGCCCCAGGCAGATCCGTTTCGTCACCCAGAACGCCAACAAGGGCCCCACGACCAGGAGCACGCGCAGCGCCCAGGTGATCGCGAAGATGTCGAGCGAGAAGTGCGTGGCGATGAGGTCGTTCGTGGCGGCCAGGGCACAGACCACGAACGCGACCAACAGCGCGACGCCCACGCCCGTACGCACCGGCCGGTTGCGAGGCCGGTCCAGGACGTGGTGCTCCCGGTGGTCGCCGGTGACGCGGGCCTCGAGGAACGGCCACGCACCCAGCAGCGTGAACAGGATGCCCGGCAGGATCATGCCCGGGATCAGCAGGTTCATGCTCAGCGTGTAGCCGCCGATGACCCACTCCCAGCCCGGCCCTGGCATCAGGCGCAGCGCGCCGTCGACGAACAGGATGTACCAGTCCGGCTGCGTGCCCGCCGAGACCGGCGACGGGTCGTAGGGCCCGTAGTTCCACACGTGGTTGATCGCCATCGTGGCGCCCATCAGGGTCAGCACGCCGGAGATGATGAAGAAGTTGCCGGTCATCTTGGCCACGTACACCGGCGCTGCCGGGTAGCCCACGACGTTCTTGTCGGTGCGGCCGGCGCCGGGGTACTGGGTGTGCTTCTGCAGCACCATGAGGAACAGGTGCAGCCCGATGAGCGCGAGCAGCAGGCCCGGGATCACGAAGATGTGGAGGGTGAACAGGCGCGGGATGATGTGGTGCCCCGGGAACTCGCCACCGAAGACGATGAACGACATGAACGAGCCGATCACGGGGATCGACTTGACCACGCCGTCGATGATGCGCAGGCCGTTGCCGGACAGCACGTCGTCGGGCAGCGAGTAGCCGGTGAACCCGGCCGCCAGCGCCAGGATCAGCATGGTCAGACCGACCAGGTAGTTGATCTCGCGCGGCTTGCGGAACGCGCCGGTGAAGAAGATCCGGAACATGTGCAGCACTATCGAGCCCACGAAGATCAGGGCCGACCAGTGGTGGATCTGCCGCATGAGCAGACCGCCGCGCACCTCGAACGACATCTCCACGGTGGAGTGGAACGCCGCCGACATGAGCTGGCCCTGCATGTTGGCGGGGTGCTCACCCTCGTAGCGCACCAAGGCCATGGAGGGGTCGAAGAACATCGTCAGGAAGAAGCCAGAGGCGATCAGCACGATGAACGAGAACAGCGCGATCTCGCCCAGCATGAAGGTCCAGTGGTCGGGGAAGACCTTGCGCGCAAGCTCCTTGACCAGCACACCGATGGTGGTGCGCTGGTCCAGATAGTCGGCGGCCTTGCCGACGGCGGTCGGACGCTGCTGCTGTGCCACGTCATCACCCCTGAGGTAGGAGATACGCGCCTGTTGATCCGTGCCTCTCCAGTAGACACCGTGCCGGGCGCTGGTTTCCACCTATGACGACGAAATGGCGGGACGATCCGTGACACGACAGATCCGGCGCACCCCTCGGGGAAGCTCCCGTGGGTGCGCCGGATCTGGTCAGGCGGGGTCAGACGGTCAGGCCGACGCGACGACGAGGCCAGCGGTCTGCGTCTTGGCGCGCTCCAGGCGCTCGGAGACGTTGCTCCAGGACACCAGGTTCCACCACGCCTTGATGTAGTCCGGGCGCACGTTCAGGTAGTCGATGTAGTAGGCGTGCTCCCAGCAGTCCAGCATGAGGACCGGGGTGAGCGCGAAGGGGATGTTGCCCTGCTGGTCGAACAGCTGGACCACCACGAGCTTCTGACCGACGGAGTCCCAGGCCAGGACGGCCCAGCCGGAACCCTGCACACCGGCGGCAACGGCGGTGAAGTGCGCCTTGAACTTCTCGAACGAGCCGAAGTGCTCGTCGATCGCGGCGGCGATGTCGCCGGTCGGCTCTCCGCCGGCCTCGGGCGCCATGTTCGTCCAGAAGATCGAGTGGTTGATGTGACCACCGAGGTTGAACGCGAGGTCCTTCTCGATCTTGTTGACGTTTGCCAGGTTGCCCGTCTCGCGGGCCTCCTCGAGCTGCTCCAGGGCAGTGTTCGCGCCCTTGACGTACGTCGCGTGGTGCTTGGAGTGGTGCAGCTCCATGATCTTGCCCGAGATGTGCGGCTCGAGCGCGGCGTAGTCGTAGGTCAGGTCAGGGAGCGTGTAAACAGCCATTGCTGAGGTACCTCCAGGATCGGTCCGCACACCGGACGGTGCGCAGGGGATGACGCCGTCCTGGTCGTGCGCCTGTGTGGTGCCCGCCGGGACGGCAATGGCCCGTGTCCCCGACCGCAGATGCGGACCGGGAGACACAGGCCATCGCTTGGTGTCGCAGGTCGCTCAGTGCTCCCGCGAGGTGGAACCTACGCCGGCCTCGACGGCCTGGCGCTCGGATCCGTCGAGCTGGTCGTGCTCGCCGTGCGAGTGCGCAGCCTCGACCTCCGCCGGGGTGACGGGCGACACGCGGTCCTCGTAGAAGAACCGGGACAGACCCTGCCACCGCTTGTCGGAGGCGTAGCCCTTGCGCTTCACACCGCGGGCGTCCGTCTTCGGAGCGATCGCCAGCGGAGCCGGCGCCTCGTAGTTGACGCGCAGCCACCGCTCCTGCTCGTCGAGCGGGGTGTGCACCTCGACGTACTCGCCGTGGGCGTAGCGCACGATGCGGCCCGACTCGTGCCCGTGCAGCACCAGCTCGCGATCCTTGCGCTGCAGCCCCAGGCAGATGCGCTTGGTGATGTAGTACGCGAACACCGGCCCGACGAAGAACAGGATGCGGAACACCCACGTGATCGCGTTGATCGACAGCCCGAAGTGCGTGGCGATGAGGTCGTTCGACCCGGCCAGGGCCAGGATGATGAACGCCGCCAGGAACGCGACACCGAGGGCGGTGCGCGCCGGCCTGTTGCGCGGGCGGTCCAGCACGTGGTGCTCGCGGTCGTCGCCCGTGACCTTCGCCTCGAGGAACGGGTAGACGATCAGGAACGTGAAGAGGATGCCCGGGATGACTACTGCCGGGACCAGGACGTTCAGCGGCAGGGTGAACCCGGCGATGACCCACTCCGTGCCCTGGCCGGGCATCAGACGCAGCGAGCCCTCCAGGAACAGCATGTACCAGTCCGGCTGCGCGCCGGCAGACACGGGCGACGGGTCGAACGGACCGTAGTTCCACACGTTGTTGATCGCCATCGTGGCGCCCATCAGCGTCAGCACGCCGGCGACGATGAAGAAGTTGCCAGTCATCTTGGCCACGTACACCGGCGCAGCCGGGTAGCCCACCACGTTCTTGTCGGTGCGGCCGCCACCCGGGTACTGCGTGTGCTTCTGCAGCACCATCAGGAACAGGTGCAGCGCGATCAGGGCCAGCAGGATGCCCGGGATCACGAAGATGTGGAGGGTGAACAGGCGGGGCACGATGTGGTGGCCCGGGAACTCCCCGCCGAAGATCAGGTACGACAGGGGCGAACCGAGCACCGGGATCGACTTGACCACGCCGTCGGTGATGCGCAGGCCGTTGCCGCTCAGCACGTCGTCGGGCAGCGAGTAGCCGGTGAAGCCGGCCCCCAGGCCCAGGATCATCAGAAGGATTCCGACGATCCAGTTGATCTCGCGCGGCTTGCGGAACGCGCCGGTGAAGAACACGCGCATCATGTGCACCACGATCGAGGCCATGAAGATCAGGGCCGACCAGTGGTGGATCTGCCGCATGAGCAGACCACCGCGCACCTCGAACGACATCTCGAGGGTCGAGGAGAACGCCACGGACATGAGCTGCCCGTGCATGTTCGCCGGGTGCTCGCCCTCGTAGGTGGTGAGCGCCATCGACGGCTCGAAGAACATCGTCAGGAAGAAGCCCGAGGCGATCAGGACGACGAATGAGAACAGCGCGATCTCGCCCAGCATGAAGGACCAGTGGTCCGGGAAGACCTTGCGCGCGAACTCCTTGACGGCGACGCCGATGGAGGTGCGCTGGTCGAGGTAGTCGGCCGCCTTGCCGACGGTCGTCGTCGGCTTGGCCGGTGCCTCGACGGTGGTGTCGTGGGTCGCGTTGCTCACTTCAGGCGCTCCCAGAAGCTCGGGCCGATGGGCTCGGCGAAGTCGTCCTGCGCCACGAGGTAACCCTCGTCGTCGACGGTGATCGGCAGCTGCGGCAGCCGGCGGTTGGCCGGGCCGAAGACGACCTTCGCGCTGTCCGCGATGTCGAACGTCGACTGGTGGCACGGGCACAGGAGGTGGTGGGTCTGCTGTTCGTAGAGCGCCACCGGGCAGCCCACGTGCGTGCAGATCTTCGAGTAGGCGACGATGCCCTCGTGCGACCAGGTCTCGCCCTCGGGCGACTGGTCCGTCCGGAGGTCCTCCGGGTTGAGGCGCACCATCAGGACGACGGCCTTGGACTTCTCCGTGATCCACTCGTGCGTCTCGCGGAACTCCTCGGTGGTCTCCGGGATGACGTGGAACACGGAGCCGACGGTGACGTCGGAAGCCTTGATGGGCCGGCCCGACGGGTCGATCGCGAGGCGCGTGCCCCGCTTCCACATCGTGTGCTTGAACGCGGAGATGTTCCAGTCGCCGCCGACCGAGCCGATCAGCGGGACCGCGATGGCCACCGGGAACAGCGCCAGGGCGGCGAAGAACGCCCCCTTGAGCACGCCGCGGCGTCCGACGACGCCCGAGTCCGCGAGGCCGTCGTTCAGGTCCTTGACGGCCACGATGCGGTCGGCGTCGTTCGTCGCGAGCGGGTGCCGCTCCTGGACCATCTCGCGGTCCCCCATGAGCGCCTTGGCCCAGTGGATACCGGCGATGCCGATGCCGAGCAGCGACACCGCGAGGCCGAGGCCGATCAGCAGCGTCGAGAGCCGGACGCCCGACGCCGTGCCGTCCGGCGGGACCATCACGTAGGCGACGATCGAGCCGATGGTGCCGAGGATCGACAGGACGAACAGGAGGGTCACGGTCCGCTCGGCGCGGCGCGCCGCGCGCGGGTCCGTGTCGGTGAGGCGGTGCTTGTGCTCCGGAATTCCCGGGTCGGGGAACCGCTCGGCGGGCCCGACGGCGGTGCCCGCCTGGGAGCCGACCGTCACCTCGGTGGAGGCGTCGGCGGGGGTGTTCTGGTTCTCGCTCACGAGGACTTCGCTCCGATCCACACAGCAGCGCCGATGAGCAGGCCGAGGCCGATCGCGAAGGCCCACAGGCCTTCGGACACCGGGCCGAGGGCGCCGAGCGCGTTACCGCCGGCCGAACCCTCGCGCTGCTCGACGAGGAACGAGACGATGTCGCGCTTCTCTTCCGGCGTGATGTTCGCGTCGTTGAACACCGGCATCGACTGCGGGCCGGTCTGCATCGCCTGGTAGATGTTCCGCTCCGACGTCTCCCACAGCGCGGGGGCGAACTTGCCCTCCGAGAGTGCGCCGCCGGCGCCTACGGCGTTGTGGCACATGGCGCAGTTGGTGCGGAACAGGGCCATGCCGTTCGAGGCATCACCCAGCTCGGCGTCCACCTGCTCGTCCGTGGGGATAGCCGGGCCGGCTCCCAGCGAGGCGACGTACCCGGCCAGGGCCGCGGTCTGCTCCTCGTTGAACTGGGCCGGCTTGGCCCGCGCCTGCGGACCGTTCATCTGCATCGGCATCCGGCCCGTCGACACCTGGAAGTCGACGGCGGCTGCGCCGACGCCCACCAGGGACGGCACACCGTCCCTGCCCTCCGCGTTCGCGCCGTGGCACGTCGCGCAGTTGGCCTGGAACAGCTTCTTACCGGTCTCGATGTCCGCGGTGCTGACGGTCTCGGCGTTAGCCGTGCTCGGAGCCAGGGCGGCGTAGACGCCGCCCGTGGTCAGCAGCGCCAGCAGCAGGAGCACGACCGGAGCCAACCGGTGGTGCCTGCGGGCGGCGAGTGCCTTCACGAAAATGTCCTCGTCTCGCTTTGAGTGTTTGAGCTTCTCTGTCATGAACCTATGCCACCGCACGGGGCCTCGATGCACCTGCGCCCGAGGGCGTTGGTGCTGCCGATCACTGCAGCAGGTAGATCACCGCGAACAGCGCGATCCACACCACGTCGACGAAGTGCCAGTAGTAGGACGTGACGATCGCGGTGGTGGCCTCGTGGTGGCCGAAGCGCCTGGCGGCGAACGAGCGGCCGAGCACGAACAGGAACGCGATCAGGCCGCCGGTCACGTGCAGGCCGTGGAAGCCGGTGGTCATGTAGAAGACCGAGCCGTACGCGCTGGACGAGATCGTCAGGCCCTCGTGGACCAGCTCGGTGTACTCGAAGATCTGGCCGCCGATGAAGAACGCGCCCATGAGGTACGTCAGCGTGAGCCACTCGTGCATGCCCCAGGTCCAGAACTGGAAGAGCTTGCCGGTGCGCGACGGCTGGAACTGCTCGGCCTTGAACACCGCCGCCTGGCAGGTGAAGGAGGACAGCACCAGGACGATCGTGTTGATCGTCGAGAAGGTGATGTTCAGCTTGTCCGCCTGCAGCGCCCACTCCTCGGCCGGCATGGTCTGCCGGACCGTGAAGTACATCGCGAAGAGCGCCGCGAAGAACATGAGCTCGCTCGCGAGCCAGACGATCGTTCCGACCGAGACCGGGTTCGGACGATTGACTGTCACGTGCTGGTGTGTGGGGGTGGCTGCAGCCGTTGCGGTCGACACGACAGCCATTATGGCCGACGTTCGAGTGTCCCGAACGCCGAAGCACCACCGACCCTCGCGCGGAATCTCACAAAGTCCTTTCAACGCCCTACCTGGAGCGTCTCTTGCTGACGCGATCCCGCAGAGTGCCATGAAAAGGACGTGGACAAATCTGCCGTCGGAGCGGGGTCTGTGCCACGATCGACGCATGACCGGCATGACGACGGATGTGACCAGCGCAGGTACGAACGGTGTGGCGACGTCGAGCCCGCGAGTCCTCCTGTACAGCGACGACCGCACGGTGCGTGAGCAGGTGCGACTCGCCGTCGGCCCGCGCCTCCGTGCAGGCGCGCCCGACATCGACTGGACCGAGGCCGCCACCCCGGCCGCCGTGGTGGACAAGGCTGACAACGAGACGTGGGACCTGCTCGTCCTCGACGGTGAGGCCGACCAGGCCGGCGGCATGGGCCTGTGCCGCCAGCTCAAGAACGAGGTCTACGAGTGCCCGCCGGTACTCGTCCTCACGGGCCGCCCGGAAGACGCCTGGCTCGCGTCCTGGTCCCTGGCCGACGGCGTGGTGTCCCGCCCGCTCGACGCCATCAAGGTCCAGGAGGCTGTCGCGAAGCTCCTTGCCGTCCCCGGGGCGGGCACCGCGTGAACCTCGAAGCACCTACGTGGTCCGGCCTGCTCGCCGGGCTCATCACCGGCACCGACCTGAGCCAGGAGCAAGCCGCCTGGGCGATGGACCAGGTGATGACCGGTGAGGTCTCACCCGTCCAGCTGGCCGGTTTCCTCGTGGCGCTGCGCGCCAAGGGCGAGACCGTCGAGGAGCTCGCCGGGCTGACCGACTCCATGGTCCGGCACGCGACCCGCATCAACGTGCCCGGCCCCTCCGTCGACATCGTCGGCACCGGCGGCGACCGCGCGCACACCGTGAACATCTCCACGATGGCGTCCGTGGTCATCGCGGGGGCCGGCCTGCGCGTGGTGAAGCACGGCAACCGGGCGGCGTCGTCGTCGTCGGGTAGCGCTGACGTGCTCGAGGAGCTCGGCATCCGGCTGGACCACCCCCCGGAGCGGGTGGCGCAGATCGCGCGCGAGGCGGGTATCACCTTCTGCTTCGCCGCCGCGTTCCACCCTGCGATGCGCCACGCGGGCGTGACCCGCAGGGAGCTCGGCGTGCCGACGGCGTTCAACTTCCTGGGGCCGCTGACCAACCCGGCCCAGCCCCGCGCTGCCGCCGTCGGCTGCGCCGACGCGCGGATGGCGCCGCTGATGGCCGGGGTGTTCGCCGAGCGTGGCAAGTCCGCGCTCGTGTTCCGCGGGGACGAGGGCCTGGACGAGCTCGCGGCGACCGCGGGCGCCACCGTGTGGGAGGTGTCCGCCGGCGCGGTCACCGAGCACCGCCTCGACCCGGCCGGCGACCTCGGCCTCACGCGCATCAAGGTCGAGGACCTGCGCGGCCACGACGCCGCCTACAACGCGGGCGTCGCCCGCGCGGTCTTCGCCGGCGAGGACGGTCCCGTCCGGGAGACCGTGCTGCTCAACGCGGCGTCGGGCCTGGTGGCCGACGGCACGCTGCCCGGGACGGGCTCGGGCACGCTCGTGGAGCGCCTCACCGCCGGGATCGATCTCGCGGCGCAGGCCGTGGACTCGGGAGCGGCGCAGGCCACCCTGGACCGCTGGGTCGCCGCAAGCCGCTGAGGTCCGCACAGTGCACGAAACGGCGGCCGGTCGAGACGACCGGCCGCCGTTTCGTGCAGTGTGCGTTCACGGGACTGCCGTCAGCCGAGCGGACCGCCCATCAGCTCGTCCAGGCTGATGAGCTCGTCGCCCGCCGGCGCCACGATCTCCAGCGGCTCTCCCCATCCGGAGAAGGAGCCGCTCATGACCATCTCCTGCCCCTCCATGGTCATCGTTATGTCCATCTTGTGCGGCAGGCTGTCCTTGCCGACGTAGTAGACCATCTCCATCTCGCCCATCTGCGAGAGGGCCTCGTCCGGGAGGCCGTCGACCTGGGGACCGGTCATCTTCTGCGGGTCCACAGACATCGTGTAGACGTCCGTCTCCGTGCCGTCGACGGTCTCCGTGCCGGACCTCTCGAACGACGTGATGGCGTCCTTCATGCCCTCGAGCTGCGCCGCCGGATCCATGTCCTGGACGCTGGCCTCCGTCATGTCACCGAGGCTCTCGAACATCTCAGCCATCGGGTTGTCGGTCCCGGTTGCCTCCGAGAGGCTGACGAACTTGCCCGCCGTCATCTCCCCCATGTTCATGTAGAGGTCCCCGTCGACCAGGACCATGTCGAAGGTTTCGCCGTCGAGGTCCATCCGCATCGACATCGCGGGGTTCTCCGGGTCGGTGACGTCCACGTCAGCCTCCATCGGCGCCCCGGCCAGACCTGCGGCCTCAGCCGCCGCACCGCCGTACGTCATGGTCATGTGGACCGTCGCCGCCTCGGTCTGCGCCTCTGTCAGCTCTTTGACGAACGAAGCCTCGGTCAGCTCGACCGGGGCCTGCTCGGGCGCGGCCTGCTCAGGCGCGGCCTGCCAGGGCGTCGAGCCGGATCCGTCAGGTTGCGTGCCGCAGCCGCTCAGACCCAGTGTCAGCAGGCCGGCGGTGGCCAGAGCCGCGATCTTCGAGTAGTGCATGGTTGCCTCCCTGTCCGCGGTACAGCCGACGCACCTTTGCGTCCGAAAACCGTCCAGCGACCGTTCGATTTCACCACGGCGCGCGCGCTACGCCCCGCTCGCAGGCGGGTGAAAGCCCGGGTGAAAGAACATGCCCGACGCCGGATTGCACCCTGGGGAGGGTGCGCCGGCGTCGGGCAGCGAAGGGGAGTGCGGTCAGTGCGAGTGGATACCGCGCGAGTACTCGAACACCCAGCCCACCAGCGCGATGACCCCCGCGCAGAAGCCGATGTAGAGCACCCACCAGCCCACGGCCAGGCCGAGGAAGGAGATCGCGGCGGAGGCCCCGATCGCCAGCGGCCACCAGCTCCAGGGCGCGTACACGCCCTGGTCGCCCGCTGCGTCCTCGATGTTGCCGTTCGGGTCGTCCTCGGGCCGGTCGTCGATGCGCCGGGCCGTCAGGGCCAGGTACGCGCCGATCATCGCCACCAGGGCGCCGACGAGTGGCATGCCGAGGTAGCCGACGGGCTCGGACCAGTCCGTCATGAAGCCGTAGACGATGCCGGCCCCGACGAAGATGGGCGTTCCCCAGAGGAACAGCCGGGTCTCGATCTTCACTTGCTGGTCCCCTCGTCCGGCTCGTCCACGATCACCGTGCTGCTCTGCCCAGGCTCGCCGCCGTCGCCCGCGGCGCGCCGCTGGGCCTGCTTGTCCTGACCGCGCCGGTCCGCCTCGCCGTAGATGTTGTCGAGCACGCCACGGTTGTACTCCGGGCGCTCCATCGCGACGACCTCGGGGTGGTGCAGGTCGAACGCCGGCGACTCCGAGCGGATGCGCGGGAGCGAGGCGAAGTTGTGCCGCGGCGGCGGGCAGGACGTGGCCCACTCGAGCGAGCGGCCGTAGCCCCACGGGTCGTCGACCGTGACCATGGGCGCCTTGCGCCACGTGATGTACACGTTCGCGAGGAACGGCAGGGTGGACACCGCGAGGATGAACGCGCCGACCGTGGACACCTGGTTCTCCCAGGTGAAGCCCTCCTGCGGCATGTAGTCCGCGTAACGGCGCGGCATGCCCTCGACACCCAGCCAGTGCTGGATGAGGAACGTGGTGTGGAAGCCGACGAAGAGCAGCCAGAAGTGCAGCTTGCCCAGGCGCTCCGACAGCATGCGGCCGGTCATCTTCGGCCACCAGAAGTAGAAGCCGGCGAACATCGCGAACACCACGGTGCCGAACACCACGTAGTGGAAGTGAGCCACCACGAAGTAGGAGTCCGACAGCTGGAAGTCCAGGGCGGGGCTCGACAGGATGATGCCGGTCAGGCCGCCAAAGAGGAACGTCACGAGGAAGCCGATGGACCAGAGCATCGGCGTCTCGAAGGTGAGCTTCCCTCGCCAGAGCGTGCCGATCCAGTTGAAGAACTTCACACCGGTCGGCACCGCGATCAGCATCGTCATGAAGGCGAAGAACGGCAGCATGACCGCGCCGGTCACGTACATGTGGTGCGCCCACACCGTCACCGACAGCGCCGCGATCGCGATCGTCGCGTAGACCAGGCCCGTGTAGCCGAAGATCGGCTTGCGGCTGAACACCGGGAAGATCTCGGACACGATGCCGAAGAACGGCAGCGCGATGATGTACACCTCGGGGTGCCCGAAGAACCAGAACAGGTGCTGCCAGAGGATGGCGCCGCCGTTCTCCGGGTTGAAGATCTGCGCGTCGAGGCGACGGTCGGCGCCGAGCGCGAACAGCGCGGCGGCCAGGGGCGGGAACGCCATCAGGACCAGCAGGCTGGTGACCAGGGTGTTCCACGTGAAGATCGGCATCCGGAACATGGTCATGCCCGGCGCGCGCATCGTGATGATCGTGGTGATGAAGTTGACCGCACCGAGGATCGTGCCGAAACCGGCGAGCGCGAGGCCGAACACCCAGAGGTCTCCCCCGAGCCCTGGCGTGTATGTCGTGGTCGACAGCGGCGCGTAGGCGAACCAGCCGAACGAGGCGGCGCCCTGCGGCGTGAGGAACCCGGCGGTCGCGATAAGTCCGCCGAACAGGAACAGCCAGTAGGCGAACATGTTCAGGCGGGGGAACGCGACGTCAGGGGCGCCGATCTGGAGCGGCATGATCACGTTCGCGAAGCCCGCGAACAGCGGAGTCGCGAAGAGCAGCAGCATGATCGTGCCGTGCATCGTGAAGAGCTGGTTGTACTGCTCCTTGCTCTGCACGAGCTGGATTCCCGGCTCGAAGAGCTCGGCCCGGATCGCCAGCGCCATCAGGCCGCCGATGCAGAAGAACACGAACGACGTGATCAGGTAGAGGTACCCGATCGTCTTGTGGTCAGTGGACGTGATCCACTTGATGACCGTCCGGCCGAGCGTCTGCCGCCCGGGTGCCAGACCCGGGATCAGCTCGGTCGTAGTCTCTGTGGCCCTCACTGCCCAGCCTCCTCTTCCTCATCGTCCACCGGACCCTGCGTGCGAGCAAGGTCCATGCCGAGCGCGCCGGTCTGACCCTTCGCGGCAAGCTCCGCCATGTGGGCGTCGTACTCCTCGGCGGACACGACCTTCACGTTGAAGAGCATGCCGGAGTGGAACTCGCCGCAGAGCTCGGCACACTTCCCGGCGTAGGTGCCCTCACGGGTCGGCGTCACCTGGAACGTGTTGGTCCGCTGCGGGATCATGTCCTGCTTGTACAGGAACGCGGGGATCCAGAACGAGTGGATGACGTCGCGAGAGTCGAGCGTGAACTCCACCGTCTCGTTCACCGGCAGGTAGAGCGTCGGGAACGACGTCGAGGTGCCGATGGCGCCGTCGAGCTCGTCCTCCGCGGTGACCCCGCCGGGGTCGGACTCGTGCTGGCCGTAGTCGTAGACGTCGGCGTCCAGGTAGTTGAAGTCCCAGCTCCACTGCTTGCCGATGACCTGGATGTGCTCGGTCGCGGTGCCGTCCACGGTCTTGATCGCGGTCACGTCCCGGTCGGTGTACCAGAACAGCACCAGCACCATGATGAGCGGCACGGCCGTGTACATGAGCTCGAGCGGCAGGTGGTAGCGCGTCTGCACCGGGAGCTGGTGGTCGTCCTTGCGCTTGCGGTACGCCGCGATGCACCAAAGGATCAGGCCCCACGTCACGATGCCCACTAACAGGGCAGCGATCCACGAGCCCACCCAAAGATCGGTGATGCGCGCAGTCTGGTTAGTCACCTCCCCGTCGCTGTAGCCGGGCAGGTATCCGCGCTGGACGGATTCGCTTGCGCAGCCGGTAGCCACTACTGCGACGGCGACGGCTAGAGCCGACGCGCGCAGAATGGCCCGACGGGTGCGGGTAGGTGCCTTCGAGTGCAAGGGAGGCCTTTCACGTCTCGTCCGGCGCGTCGCACCGGTTTCCTCCCGAGCTCCACGCAGAACCTTCGTCCTCGATGGGATGCAGCCTAGCGCGCCCCAGGGGCTGATGATGCCCGGAACGGACCCCGGGCGACGTGACGCACTCCGCACCTGGGGCGCGTATCGACGCTGTTCAGGACACGCACCCAGGTCGTGTCAGAACGATCGCCGCGGCGGGCCCGTACGCGCAGGTGCGAGGATCAGGTGTACGGCCACGGCAGCAGCCGCACGCCGCCGTCGGAGCCTGTGATCGGGCCCGACGCACCGCAGGACGTATCAGGACACAGGAGCAGGAGGACGTGTGAGCCACGCCACCCCGGGTGCCCCCGGCCGGGTGTACCTCGACAACGGCGGGCGCGCCCCGTGGCACCCGCTCGCCCGGCAGGCGTTCGAGCAGGCCCTCGCTGACGGCTGGGCCGATCCGCGCCGCCTGCACGCCGAGGGCCGGCGAGCCGCCCGCCTGCTCGACGGCGCCCGCGAGGCCGTCGCCGCCGTGCTCGGCGCACGGACCGAGGAGGTCCACTTCACGCCGAGCCACACGGCCTCGCTCCAGATGGCGGTCGCCTCAGGGGCCGCGGCCCGGCGGCGCGCCGGCACCGCGATTGTCACCAGCGCCGTCGAACGCGCCGCCGTGCTGCACGCGGCCGGCCACGCCGCCGGCGCGGCGGGTGCCGGTGTCCCGAGCCCGGTCCAGGTCGACCGGCTCGGGCGGGTCGACGTCGACGCGATGATCGGCGCCGTCCGGGCGCCCGGCGTCGCCCTAGCCGCGCTCCAGCACGCGAACGGCGAGGTGGGAACGGTTCAGCCGGTCGAGGCGGTGCACGAGGCCGCCCGCGCGGCCGGCGTCCCGCTCCTGGTCGACGCCGGAGCGAGCGTCGGCCACATGGTGGTCCCGCAGACCTGGGACCTCCTCGCCGCCGACCCTGCCGACTGGGGCGGGCCTGCCGGCGTCGGCGTGCTCGCCGTCCGGCAGCGGGTCCGCACGGCCCGAGTTGGACCCGAGGACGAGGACCCGTGGGCGCCGGGTGGCGTCAGCGTGCCGCTCGCGTTCGCCGCGGCGGTGGCGCTCCAGGCGGTCGAGGCAGACCGTGCGGTGCAGGAGGCGCGCCGTCGGGCGCTCGTGGAGCGCGTGCGGGCCGAGGCGGCGCGCATCCCCGACGTCGAGGTGGTGGGCGACCCGGCCCGCCGGCTCCCCCACGTCGCCACGTTCTCGTTCCTCTACGTGGACGGCGAGGCGCTCGTGACGGAGCTGGACCGGCACGGGTTCTCGGTCGGGTCGGGCTCGGCGTGCACCGCGAGCACGCTGGAGCCCTCGCACGTGCTGGCGGCGATGGGCGTGCTCACGCACGGCAACGTGCGGATCGCCCTGGACCGGACCACCATCGCGGACGAGATCGACCGCTTCTGCGCGGTGCTGCCGGACGCTGTGGCACAGGTGCGGAAGATGCTCGGGGTGGGTGGGCTCTGACGCTCGGACGTACGGGTCACTATGGTGAGCTGTGTGTCTCACACGCTGGTGGACGCCCGCGGGCTGCGCTGCCCCCTGCCCGTGATCCGGCTCGCCGCGGCCGCGAGGGGCCTGCCTGCGGGCACGGTGCTGACGGTGCTCTCGACCGACCCGGCCGCCAAGCTCGACGTGCCCGCGTGGTGCCGCATGCGCGGGCACGAGCACGTCGAGACCCGCGAGCACCGGGCGGACGGCAGCGCCGGTGGAGCGGGCCGGGCCGGCGAGGAGACGAGCTGGAACGGCTGGGCGGTCAAGGTCCGCCTCGGCTGACCGTGACCTTGCTGTGGGCGCGATCGTTGTGACTACGCGCCCGTTTTAGGCGCAACGATTGCGCCCACAGCCAAGGACGGCGAACGGGCCGGTCACCGCGAAGGTGACCGGCCCGTTCGTCGTGCAGAGAGCTTCGATCAGGAGAACGACCCGCCGCAGGCACACGCGCTGCCTGCGTTCGGGTTGTCGATCGTGAAGCCCTGCTGCTCGATGGTGTCCTTGAAGTCGATGGTCGCGCCCTCGAGGTACGGCACGCTCATCTTGTCCACGACGACCTCGACGCCGTCGTAGTCACGCAGCGCATCTCCTTCGAGCACGCGCTCGTCGAAGTAGAGCTGGTAGATCAGCCCGGAGCAGCCACCCGGCTGCACCGCGACGCGGAGGCGCAGGTCGTCGCGGCCCTCCTGCTCGAGCAGGCTACGGACCTTGCCCGCGGCGACGTCGGTGACGTTGACGCCGTGGGTTGCGGTGTCCGTGGTGGTGTCGGTCATGTCATCTCCCGATCGTGTTCGACATACCGGTAGTCGAATGTCTCAGCGGTGCCAACCCATCGGCCAGTCCGTCTGTTCCCGTTCCGGTCTGTATCTCATCGATCGTACGCCAGCGGGCCGCTGGAGCCGATCACCTGTCCAGTGTCAGCGCGCCCAGCCCGGCGTCCAGGTCCGGGCCACGCGGGCCACGTCGCCGTCGGCCACCTCGTGCACCCCGCTGAGGCCCGCCGTCGACCATTCACGCCTGCTCACCTCGCTGTGCTCCGTGACCACGACGACCGGGACGGCATGCGGCGCGGCCGCCGCCGCGGCCTCCACGACCACCCCCCGGTGCAACCCCTCGCCGTCGAGCCGCGTGACGTACGCCACTACGACGTCGGCCCGCGCGGCGGCCTCGGCCAGAGCCGCACCCTCCACGCGGGGCAGCACGGAGCGAGCGGGCCCGGGCGGGGTCGGGCCGGGATGGGCGGGGCCCACGTCCTGCGGCCCGACGGCGTCCGGCCGGCCCACGGGGATCGCTGCCCCCGCCAGGAGGACGCCGCTGCCCTGCCCCTCGCCCGATCCGTTGCCCGGTCCGGCGCCATGGCCAGCACCTCCCGCGGACGCCCCGACAACCTGCGGCACCCGGACCTCGCGCACGTCCGTGCCCACGTGGGGCGCGGCTCCGCGCCACGCGGAGGCGAGTCGCTCGGCGTCGGACAGGGTCTCGGCAAGCAGCAGCACGTGCACGAGACGCATCGTGTCACCGCCGCAGACTGTGTGTCACCCGCGTGTCATGATGGTGATCGTGAGCACCCTGCTGGCTGAATACTCAGGCTTCTCCGAGCCCGCCTCGTCCCCCCTGCTTCTGCTCGGCCAGGGCCGTGACCTGGCCTCCGAGCGCGGCGTGGAGTGTATCGGCGAGCTGCCCGCACCGAGCGACCCGGACCTCGTCGACCGGGCCCGCGCAGCGCGGGCGGCCCTCGGCAGCCGCGCCTTCGTGCTGGGGCACCACTACCAGCGCGACGAGGTCATCGACTTCGCCGACGTCACCGGCGACTCCTTCAAGCTCGCGCGCGAGGCCGCCGCCCGGCCCGAGGCCGAGTTCATCCTGTTCTGCGGCGTGCACTTCATGGCCGAGAGCGCGGACATCCTCACCTCCGACGATCAGCAGGTCGTGCTGCCCGACCTCGCGGCCGGCTGCTCCATGGCGGACATGGCGGCGATCGGCCAGGTCGAGGAGGCCTGGGCGGTGCTGCAGGACGTCGGCATCGCGGACTCGACGATCCCCGTCACCTACATGAACTCGTCGGCGGCCATCAAGGCGTTCACCGGCCGGCACGGCGGCACCGTGTGCACCTCCTCCAACGCGGAGGTCGCGCTGCGCTGGGCGTTCGACCAGGTCGGCGGGATCGACGGCACCGGAAAGGTGCTGTTCCTCCCCGACCAGCACCTGGGCCGCAACACCGCGGTGCTGGAGCTCGCGATGTCCCTGGACGAGTGCGTCGTCTTCGACCCGCGCAAGCCCAACGGTGGGCTCACCGACCAGGAGCTGCGCGACGCCCGGATGATCCTGTGGCGCGGGCACTGCTCGGTGCACGGGCGCTTCTCGGCGCAGAACGTCGCCGACATCCGCGCCGCGCTGCCCGGCGTCAACGTGATGGTGCACCCCGAGTGCAAGCACGAGGTGGTCACCGCGGCCGACTACGTGGGCTCGACCGAGTACATCATCAAGAAGCTGGACGCGGCCGAGCCCGGCTCCTCGTGGGCGATCGGCACCGAGCTGAACCTGGTACGCCGCGTCGCCAAGGCACACCCCGACAAGAACGTGCACTACCTCGACTCGACGGTGTGCTTCTGCTCCACCATGAACCGGATCGACCTGCCCCACCTCGTGTGGGCCATGGAGTCACTCGTGGAAGGACGCATGGTGAACCGGATAGTCGTGGACGCCGACGACGCCCACTGGGCGCGCGTGGCGCTCGACCAGATGCTGGCCCTCCCCGGAATCTGACCCGGGCGGACATGTGAGCGGCAACGGAGGGCTGCGCATCGGGATCTTCGTCTTCGACGGGGCGGAGGAGCTCGACGTCGTCGGGCCCTTCGAGGTGTTCGCGGAGTGGGGCTCCCACTCCCAGCTGCGGCCGTCCGTGAGCACGTTCTCCTGGGACGGTTCCGGCGTGCGGCTCGCGAAAGGGCTGCGGATCTTGCCGGCGCACGGCGCCGACGACGTCGGGCCGCTGCACATGCTGGTCTACCCGGGAGGGCTGGGCACCCGGCCCTTGCTGGCCCAGGCCGGCCACCTCGAGTGGCTGCGCCAGATCCGCAAGCAGACGCCGATCATGGCGAGCGTCTGCACGGGTGCCCTGGCGCTCGCGGCCGCCGGCCTGCTGGCGGGGCGGCCCGCCACGACGCACCACAACCACTACGACGAGCTCGCCGAGCTGGACCCGAGCATCCTCGTGGACACCGAGGCGCGGTACGTGGACGACGGCGACGTGGTCACGTCCGCGGGTGTGTCGGCGGGGATCGACATGGCCCTGCACCTCGTCGAACGGCTCGAGACGACGGCGGTGGCGCGGTCCGTGCGGTTCGAGATCCAGCACACGGGCGCCTGAGAACTCGTACGAGATACATACCTGATACTGCCGGTTCTCGGTATAACCTCGACGCATGGCTCGCATGCTCCAGCTCACCTGGTCCGGACTCTTCCCGCGCAAGGCCCGCCCCGGACAGACCCTGCTCGACCCGTCGGTGACCCGGATGCGCGTCGGCCTCCTGGACCTCGACTCGTACCTGCACGTCAACAACGGCACGTACCTGCAGATGATGGACGTGGCCCGGAACAACCAGATCGCCGACCTCGGCATGTTCCCGGTCGCCCGTGCGAAGGGCTGGGCCCCGGTGGTCGCGGCGTCGACCATGAAGTACCGCCGGTCCCTGCAGCCGTTCGAGCGGTTCGAGATCACTACCCGGATCCTGGGCTGGGACGAGCGCGTGTTCTACCTGGAGCAGGTGTTCACGCGCGGCGAGAAGCTCTGCGCGCGGGGCCTCGTCGCCAGCCGGTTCCTGGACCGCAAGGGCAACCGGATCTCGCCGATCGAGGTGGTCCGGGACGCCACCGGCGAGGACATGCCGTCCCCCGAGCTCCCCGGGGACGTCCTGGCCTGGGCGCGGGCCATCGACGTCGCCCACCGCCCGACCGCCGCGGGAGCCGGCCGCCCGGCCTAGCCTCCCTTTGTTGTGGGCGCGATCGTTGCGAGTACCTGCCCGTTTTAGGCGCAACGATCACGCCCACAACAAAAGGGGGTCAGAGGCCTGCGGCGATCTTGGTCAGCAGCAGGGCCTCGGCCAGGACCACCTTCTGCAGCTCGCCCAGGTGCACCGACTCGTTCGCGCCGTGCGCCCGCGAGTCCGGGTCCTCGACGCCGGTCACGAGGATCGCAGCGGAGGGGAAGACCTCCAGCAGGTCGGCGATGAACGGGATGGACCCGCCCACGCCGACGTCGACCGGGGCCGTGCCCCACGCCTCGGTGAACGCCGCACGCGCCGCCCGCATCGCAGCCGAGTCGCCCGGCGCGAAGAACGGCTTCCCGGCCTCGCCGGGGTGCCAGGTGACGTGCGCGCCGAACGGCGCATGCTTCGCGACGTGCGCGGCGAGCGCCTCGTCCGCCGCCGCCGGGTCCTGGCCCGGAGCGAGGCGCAGCGAGATCTTCGCGGTGCAGCTCGGCGCTATCGTGTTCGAGGCCTCGGCCACCGAGGTGACGTCCATGCCGATCACCGACAGCGCGGGCTTGGTCCACAGCCGTCCGGAGACGGTGCCGGTGCCCGCGAGGGACACGCCGTCGAGCAGCGAGGAGTCGGCCCGGAGGGCGGCCTCGTCGTAGTCGACCTCCGGCTCGGGCGCGGTGACCAGACCCTCGATCGCCACGTCGCCCGCCTCGTCGTGGAACGTCGCCACGAGGCGCGACATCAGGGTGACGGCGTCCAGCACCGCGCCGCCGAACATCCCCGAGTGCACCGCGTGCTCCAGGACCCGCAGCTCGACCTCGCCGTCCACCAGGCCGCGCAGCGACGTCGTGAGGGCGGGGACGCCCACCTTCCAGTTCGTGGAGTCCGCCACGACGATGACGTCGGCGGCCAGCAGGTCGCGGTGCTCCTCGAGAAAAGCGCGGAACGACGGCGACCCCGACTCCTCCTCGCCCTCGAGGAACACCGTGACGCCGACGGGCAGGTCCGCGCCGTCAGGCAGACCCAGGGCACGCAGGGCGCCAAGGTGGGCCACGATGCCCGCCTTGTCGTCGGCCGCGCCCCGGCCGAACAGGCGCTCCCCCACCTGGGTGGGCTCGAACGGGTCGGTGTCCCAGGTTGCGGGGTCGCCCGGCGGCTGCACGTCGTGGTGCGCGTACAGCAGCACGGTCGGCGCACCCTCGGGCGCGGGCCGGCGCGCGACGACGGCGGGCGCGCCCGGCGTCCCGTCGGGCCGGGGGGCGGAGAGGATCTGGACGTCGGGCAGGCCGACGTCGCGCAGCAGCTGCTCCGTCGCGGCGGCGCTCGCGGCGACGTACGCCTGGTCGAACGCGGCGGCCGAGACGCTCGGGATGCGCACGAGCGCTTCCAGGTCGGCCTGCAGGGCGGGGAACAGCTCGGCGACGCGGGCGCGGAGGGCCGCTGATGTATCGATGGTCACGACCCCACGTTAACGGCTGGCAGCGGGCCGCCGCCGGGAGCCATTAGGCTGGGGAGGTGTTCTCCCGCAGCAAGACTTCGACACCAGACGGCGTGACCCCCGTGGGCGACTCTCCCGACGAGGTCACGCCCGCGTCCGACGCGACGTCGGGCGAGGCCCTCAAGAAGGGCCGGCCCACGCCCAAGCGCAACGTCGCGCAGGCCGCGAACAAGCGACCGCTGGTCCCGGACGACCGGAAGGCCGCCCGCAAGGCCCAGCGCGAGAAGTCGCGCATCGACCGGGAGCGCGCCTACGAGGCGATGCAGACCGGCGACGAGAAGTACATGCCGGCCAAGGACAAGGGCCCGGTGCGCCGGTACGTGCGCGACTTCGTGGACGCACGCTGGAACCTCGGCGAGTTCTTCCTGCCGGTCGCGTTCATCTTCTTGTTCGCGACGTTCTTCACGCAGCAGTACCCGCAGCTCAGCATCGTCGTGATGCTCGGCCTGTACGGGTTCCTGTTCCTGACGATCATCGACGCGTGGCTCATGTGGCGGTCGCTGAAGAAGCGCCTGACGGCGAAGTTCGGCGAGGTCCCGCGCGGCCTCCTGATGTACACGATCACGCGCGCCTACCAGCTGCGCCGGTCGCGGCTGCCGAAGCCGATGAGCAAGAAGCGCGGCAGCTACCCGGAGTAACCCCCTTTGCCGAGATAGAACTCTGGCGAGATAGAACTGCAGTTCTATCTCGCCAGAGTTCTACCTCGGCGTTGGGTCAGGCGGGGCGCTTCTTCGGCATGCCCTCGAGGGTCTTCGCCGGGTCCCGCACGACGACATCCTCGAGGGCGGCGTCGATCTGCTTCATCAGCTCCGCGGGGATCGTCACGCCCGAGGCCTTGACGTTCTCCGCGACCTGCTCGGGACGCGACGCACCCACGAGCGCGGCGGCAACGTTGTCGTTCTGCAGCACCCACGCGACCGAGAGCTGCGCCATGGACAGGCCCAGCTCGTCGGCGACCGGCTTGAGGTTCTGCACGGCGGTCAGGGTCTCGTCGTTCATGAAGCGGCTGATCGTCTGGGCGCCGCCCTTCTCGTCCGTGGCCCGCGAGCCGGCCGGCGCCGGCTGCCCCGGCAGGTACTTGCCGGACAGCACGCCCTGCGCCATGGGCGACCACACGATCTGCGAGACGCCGGTCTCGATCGAGGCCGGGACCACCTCGTCCTCGATGACGCGCCACAGCATCGAGTACTGGGGCTGCGAGGAGATCAGCTGGAAGCCGAGCTCCTTGGCCAGGGCGGCGCCGTCGCGGATCTGGTCGGCGGTCCACTCGGAGACGCCGATGTAGAGGGCCTTGCCCTGGCGGACAACGTCGGCGAACGCCTGCATCGTCTCCTCGAGCGGGGTCTCCACGTCGAAGCGGTGCGCCTGGTAGAGGTCGACGTAGTCAGTGTCGAGGCGCTTCAGCGAGCCGTTGATGGACTCCATGATGTGCTTGCGCGACAGGCCAGTGTCGTTGGGGCCCTTGGGCCCGGTGGGCCAGTAGACCTTCGTGAAGATCTCCAGGGACTCGCGACGCTCGCCCTTCAGCGCGTCGCCGAGAACCTGCTCCGCCGCCGTGTTCGCGTACACGTCCGCGGTATCAAAGGTGGTGATGCCCGCGTCCAGCGCGGCGCGGACGCACGCCGAGGCGACGTCGTTCTCCACCTGCGAGCCGTGCGTGAGCCAGTTGCCGTACGTGATCTCAGAGATCTTGAGACCGCTGTTACCGAGGTACCGATAGTTGACCATGGCCGCACCCTACGACAATCCCTCGAATCGAATCGACCCGGGCGACATGCCCGGTTCGGGAAGAGCCTCCGTGACGTTACAGGGGGTGGTCCGCACCCGCCGACGTGCGACGGAGCCTGCGCAGCACGCCCGCGGCCAGGAGGGCCTGCCCGACGACGTAGGTCACGGCCGCCGCTCGAAGGCTCACGGTGCCGGCTCCACCCGTGATGGGCCCGATCAGCAACAGCACCGCCGTCGCGACGTGGAGCAGGGCTCCGACGCCCGCGAGGCGGTCGGCCCGCCAGGCCACCACTGCCAGAAGGGACACAGCGGCGCACCAGGCCGCGCCTGCCACCACCGCCGCGACGGCGTAGTCGCCGAGGTCCGCGTGCGCGACCCCGGCGACCAGGACCGCGACCGCGACCGCGGCCGTGACCCAGCAGGTGACATCCGCCGCAGAGCGCAGGCGTCCCGCACCCAGCCACCCCCGGAACGCGACGACCTGCACGACCAGAGCCAGCGCGAGAACCGCGGCGCTCAGCATGGCCCCGTAGACGAGTCCCTCCAGCTCCATGTTGCCCATCAGCGCCTCCCACGCTCCAGGGAAGAGCGTGGTCGTGACGACCATGTCGCCCAGGTAGCCGAGCGCCAGCGCGACGAGCGTGGGGACCACGGGGCGCGGCCGCCCTACCCCGCCGGACGGCGGCGCTGCCGCCCACAGCGTCAGCGCCAGCAGCGGTAGCAGCAGGAGGTGCGCCACGAGGGGCGCCGTGAGCCCGGCGTCGTCCCACGGAGTCACGTCGCCCGTCACGCGGATCACGACCGCGACGAGCAGCGCACCGCACGCGATCCGGGACACGGGCCCTGGCAGGACGGCGCGGATCCCCACGCGCGAGACTTCGACGTCGTTGCTGGTCATGGTCGCAATGGTGGAGGTTCTCCCGCCCGGGGCGCCAGCAAGACCGCGGTCTTCGTCAGTGGCCCTCGGTCAGGCCCGACGGCGCGAGCCACCGCGCGGCGATCTGCACGACGGGTCCGACGCCGAAGGCGAACACCACTGTCGCCCAGCCGAACGTCCCGCCCAGCAGCACGCCGAGCACCACCACCGTGACCTCGATGCCGGTCTTCACCAGCCAGACCGGCCAGCCGTTCAGCTGCACCAGCCCGGTCATCAGCCCGTCGCGCGGCCCCGGCCCGAGCCGCGCCCCGACGTAGGCGGCGGTGCTCACACCGAGCAGGACAATCCCGCCCAGGGCCAGCCCTGTCCCGGCCGCAAGCGCCGGAGAGGGCAGCAGCCGCTCCAGCGCCCAGAGGGTCGGGTCGATGACCAGGCTGATCACGATGATGTTGGCGACCGTCCCGATGCCCGGCTTCTGCCGCAGGGGGATCCACGCGAGCATCACGAGCAGCCCGACCCCGAGCACCACCCACCCGTAGGCCAGGCCCGTGCGGTCCACGATGCCCTGGTCCAGCACCGCCCACGGCATCGCGCCCTGACCCGAGTGCAGCATCATCGCCGTGGCGACGCCGAAGCCCACGAGCCCCAGGACGAGCTGGACGCCGCGGCGTGCCGGGCCCATCAGAACGGGTGCGGAACGGCCCTCGGCCGGTGCGGTCTCGGGGAGTGGGGCGTGCTCGGCCGGGTGGCCGGTGGTCGTCGTCATTTCCTCATGGTGCCGGGCCATTGGCCTTGTCATCCATGGCCAATCGCGCAAGAGTGGCCCCATGTCCGCCGCGACTCCCACTGTGCTCCGCCAGCTCTCTCCCGCCAACACCGCCCGGCTGCTGGGCGCGTGGCATGCGGGCGGACCGGCCTACGTGGCCCTCGCCGACGCGCTGCGCGCCGCGGTCCTGTCCGGCACGCTCTCCCCGAACACCCGGCTGCCCAGCGAGCGGGAGCTCGCGGCCACGCTCCGCGTCTCGCGCACCACCACGTCCGGCGCGTACGCACGGCTGCGGGAGCTCGGCTTCGCGGTCAGCCGCGTCGGCTCGGGCACTGTCACCACGCTGCCGCAGGGCGCAGTCCGGCCCGGTGCGGACCGGCCGACCGGCGGCGACGCCCCCGTGGTCGACGACGCCCTGCGGGTCGCGACGCCGGCGGGCGGGCCGTCCGGCGTCGGGCACCTCGACCTGTGGCAGGCGACGCCGCCCGCGCCGCCCGAGCTGCACGAGGCCTTCGCACGAGCGCTGGAGCGGCTGCCCGCCTATCTCGACTCGGGCGGGTACGAGCCCTTCGGCCTCGCGCCGCTGCGCGAGGCCGTCGCCGCGCGCTACCGCGAGCGCGGCGTGCCGACCACTGCCGACGAGATCCTGATCACGACGGGCGCGCAGCAGGCGATATCCCTGCTCGCGCACACCCACCTGAGCCCGGGCGACCGCGCGCTGGTGGAGTCGCCCACCTACTTCCACGCCATGGAGGCCATGCGCGACGCCGGCGGGCGCGTGGTCGGCGTCCCCACCGGGCCGCTCGACGTCGAGCTGCTCGCCTCCACTGTGCGCCGCGCGAAGCCGCGGCTCGTGTACCTCGTGCCGGACTTCCAGAACCCGACGGGCTTCGTGATGTCCGCGGACGAGCGGGCGGCGGTCCGGGAGATCGCCGACCGGTACCGCGTCACCGTCGTGGGCGACGAGACGCTCGTCGAGCTCGGCCTGTCGGACGACGAGACGCCGCCGGCGTTCGCCGGGGACGGGACGTCGCCGCACGTGGTGTCGGTGGGTTCGGCCTCGAAGGCGTTCTGGGGCGGGCTCCGCGTCGGCTGGATCCGCGCGCACCCGCAGGTGATCGCGCAGCTCGCGCGGGCGCGGCAGTCGGCGGACATCGCGACGGCCGTGCTGGAGCAGCTCGCCGTGACCGAGCTGCTCGGGCGCCGCGCCGAGGTCATGGCGGGCCGGCGCCACATGCTGCGCGAACGGCGCGACCTCCTCGTCAGCAGCCTCCGCGAGTCGTTCCCCTGGGACGTGCCCACGCCGCCGGGTGGGCTGTTCTGCTGGGTCGACCTGGGCCGGCCGGTCGCGCAGGCCTTCGCGGCGGCGGCAGCGGCGGAGGGCGCGCTCGTCGCGGCGGGTCCCCTGTTCACGCCCGACAGCTCCGGGGCGGCGTCGCGCGTGCGAATGACTTTCACCCGTTCGCCCGCCGAGCTGGCGGACGCCGTGCCGCGCCTGGTCAGGGCGTGGGGGCGAGTCGCGGGGCGTCAGCGCCGGTAGGCCGTCACGGCACGACGTACGTGGAGTCCCGGGCGTCGGTGATCGCCATGTGCCCCGGCGCGTGGCCGATCGCGAACGACGGACGCGACCGCATCACCGCCGCCTGCGGAGTCACCCCGCACGCCCAGAACACCGGGATCTCGCCGTCGCGCACCTCCACCGGGTCCCCGAAGTCCGGAACGGCCAGGTCGGTGATGCCCAGCGCAGCCGAGTCGCCCACATGTACCGGGGCGCCGTGCACGGCGGGATACCGGGACGTGATCCGGACGGCGTCGGCCACCTGGCTCGCCGGGACCGGCCGCATCGACACCACGAGCGGCCCCGAAAGGGCGCCCGCCGGCCGGCACTCCCGGTTCGTGCTGTACATCGGCACGTTGGAACCGGCCTCGATGTGCCGCACGGGCACCCCGGCCTCGAGCAGCGCGGCCTCGAAGGTGAAGCTGCAGCCCACCAGGAAGGTGACCAGGTCGTCGCGCCAGAGGTGCGTCACGGAGGTGAGCTCCTCGACCAGCTCGCCGTCGCGATACACGCGGTAGGCGGGCAGGTCGGTGCGCAGGTCCCCCGCGAAGATCGACGCCGACGTCTCTCCCGGCTCGGTCACGTCCAGCACGGGGCACGGCTGGGGGTTGCGCTGCGCGAAGAGGAGGAAGTCGTACGCGTCGGCGCGCGGGAGGGCGATCAGGTTGGCCTGGGTCCACCCCGCGGACCAGCCCGACGTCGGCACGCGCAGGCCGGCACGAAAACGTGCCCTGGCCTCGTCCGGCGTGAGCTGGCCCGGAGCGCTCAAGGGAACCGCAGCTCCACGCCTGGCGCGGCCTGCTTGCCGTCGTGCAGCAGGCTCGCCTGTGCGGCACCGGCCGCGGCCAGCTCGCGCCAGTGCTCGCCGAGCCACTGCTCGGCGTCGTACTGCGCGGTGAAGACAGGCGTGACGGGCGTGCTCAGGCGGCGCCCCTCGACGTCGTCGAGGGCCCACTCCCACTGCGGACGGATCACTCGTACCTCCCACTTGCTGTCGAGCCGGCCGAGCGGGTCAGCGCGCGGTTGATGCGCGACGCCCACAGCGGCCCCTCGTAGACGAATGACGTGTAACCCTGCGTCAGGTCGGCGCCGGCGCGCAGGTACGCCCGGACGTCGTCGGCCCGGGTGATGCCACCCACGCCGATGATGACGGGACCCGTCCCGAGCCGCTCGCGCAGCCGCGCGACCACCTCGAGGCCCCGGCCGAGCAGCGGCGGGCCGGACAGCCCACCGGGTCCGCGGTTGTGGCCGATGGTCGTGTTGACCGCGACCACCCCGTCCAGCCCCAGCTCGAGCGCGAGGTCGGCGACGGCGTCGACGTCCTCGTCCGCGAGGTCGGGGGCGATCTTCACCAGGAGCGGGACCCGCCGGTCAGCACCCGTGGACACCGTGGCGTTTGCCTCGTCCGCGGCGGCGCGCACCGCCTCCAGGATGGGGCGCAGCGACTCGGTGGCCTGCAGGTCGCGCAGCCCGGGCGTGTTCGGGGACGAGACGTTGACCACGAGATAGTCCGCCCACGGCGCCAGCAGGCGGGCCGACATGGCGTAGTCGGCGGCGGCGAACTCGGGCGGGGTCACCTTGGACTTGCCGATGTTTGCGCCGACGACGATCGCGCGGCCCGCGGCGGTGCGCCGCAGCGCACGCAGCCGGTCCGCCGCTACCGCGGCGCCCTCGTTGTTGAAGCCCATCCGGTTGCGTACGCCGCGCACGTCGAGCTCGCGCCACATGCGCGGCTTCTCGTTGCCGGGCTGCGGACGCGCGGTGACGGTGCCGATCTCGACGAACCCGAAGCCGAGCATCGTCAGGCCCCGGACCGCCCTGGCGTTCTTGTCGAACCCGCCGGCCAGGCCGAACGGCGCCGGCACCACCCGGCCGAAGAGGCGCACGCTGCCCGGTCCCCCGGCGCGCTGGCCCAGGTAGGGGGCGATCACGCCCTGCACGATGTCCCGCAGCACGGGGACGTTGCCCGCGCGCTCGATCATCGAGAACGCGAGCTCGTGCGCTCTTTCCGGGTCCATCCGGCGGAAGACGCCGTTGAACAACAACGAGTACGGCCAGCTCATGCAGTCCTCTCCTCGGACGCGCTGCGCGACGTCCGCCATAGCCACCACAATCCGACGAAAGGCAGGACGAGCGGCACGTAACCGTAGCCCTGGCCAAACCCGGACCAGACTGTCGACTCGCCGAACACGCCGGCGTCGGCGAGCGACAGCGCACCCACGGTGACGACACCGACCGCCTCGAGCCCGACAGTGATCCAGGCGGTCACCCGCCAGGCGGGGGTGCCGATCGCCAGCGCGAACGTCGCGACCACGTACACGGCGGCCGCGAGCGTCGACAGCGTGTACGCCACGGGGGCCTCGCCGAACTTCACGACCAGCTCGTAGGACGACCGGCCCAGAGCAGCGAACGCCAGGATCCCGTACACGGTCACCAGCACTCGGCCGAAGCCCCGACCGGTCCGCCGTT
Organism: Promicromonospora soli; assembly: GCF_014653785.1. GTDB lineage: Bacteria > Actinomycetota > Actinomycetes > Actinomycetales > Cellulomonadaceae > Promicromonospora > Promicromonospora soli. The sequence continues at coordinate 600,866 of NZ_BNAS01000001.1, forward strand.
CGGCTGCCCGTTCCGGCATCACGCCCCCATCCAGATCTGCCACATGCGCCACTCAAGGAACGCTACGGTGACGGACGCCGCCAGGAGCACCACCGAGCTCCACTTGGTGCGCTCGGCGAACGCCCACGCGGCGGCGAGCGGCAGGATCACCAGGGTGGTGGCGTAGTAGCCCCAGAACAGCAGCGGGTCGGCCGCACCGCCGCCGCCGGCGCCCTGCACGATCGCGACGACACCCTGCACCAGCAAGAAGAACTCGACGACGGCCCCGCCCCACAGCTGGTTCAGGATGACCGCACGGTTGCGGGCGACGAACCACCCGGCCCACCCGGCCAGGACCACGCACAGCGCGACCACGAGGAGCAGGAGAGCAAGGATCACGTCCCGCAGACTACCGGGCGGCACCTGCGGGGCGGCAATCGGATCGTGCGTGACCTGCGCCTCCATGAGTGCGCCAGGCTCCAGCGGCCGAGCGTCAGAGGCCCGGGTTACGATCGCCCTCGTGACCGACGTGACCCTCTCCAGCAAGAATCCCACCGCCGTGAAGGCCGAAGCGCTAGTAGTGGCGACCGCCCAGACGTCGGACGGCGTTGCCGTCGTGTCCGACCAGCTCCCCACGGATCTGCTGACGCAGCTCGAGTCGCTCGCGCCGCAGCTCGGCGTCACCGGCGCGCGCGACGAGGTCCGCAAGATCCCCGCGGGCGCCAAGCTCGCCGCCGACGTCCTGGTCCTGACCGGCCTGGGTGAGCGCGCAGAGGACGGCACCTTCGCCACCGAGACCCTGCGCCGCGCCGCGGGCGCGGCGACCCGCGAGCTGGCGGGCCTCAAGTCCGCCGCGATCGCGCTGCCCGCGTCCGACGACGACGAGATCACCGCCGTGACCGAGGGTGCGCTGCTCGGCGCGTACGCCTTCAACCGCTATCGCAGCGCCGGCAACGGTTCCGGCAAGGACGCGGCGAAGGACGCGAAGAACGGCAAGGACCCGGTCGCCGCGATCGAGATCCTCACCCCGCTGCACAAGAACCAGAAGGCCAAGGTCGCCGCCGAGCGCGCCGCGATCGTCGCCGCGGCGGTCCACGCCGCGCGTGACCTGGTCAACACCGCGCCCAACGAGCTGTACCCGGCCACCTTCGCCGACGCCGCGAAGGCCGCCGCCAAGGACGTGAAGCACGTCAGGGTCACCGTCCTGGACGACAAGCAGCTCGCGTCGGGCGGCTACGGCGGGCTCACGGCCGTCGGGCAGGGCTCGTCCCGTGGGCCGCGCCTCGTCAAGGTCGCCTACACGCCGGCCAAGCCGAGCGCGAAGGTGGCGCTCGTGGGCAAGGGCATCACCTTCGACTCGGGCGGCATCTCCATCAAGCCGGCCGCCGGTATGGAGGCCATGAAGTCCGACATGGCCGGCGCCGCCGCCGTGCTGTCCACCGTGGTCGCCGCCGCGAAGCTGAACCTCCCGGTCGCCGTCACCGGCTACCTCTGCCTCGCCGAGAACATGCCGGGCGGCAACGCGCAGCGCCCCGCCGACGTCATCACGATCTACGGCGGCAAGACCGTCGAGGTGCTGAACACCGACGCCGAGGGCCGCATCGTCATGGCCGACGGCCTCGTGTCCGCGGTCGAGGACGGCCACGACGTCGTGCTCGACATCGCCACCCTCACGGGCGCCCAGATGGTCGCGCTCGGCAACCGCACCTCCGCCGTCATGGGCACCGACGAGGTGCGCGACGAGGTCAAGGCCGCCGCCGACGCGACGGGCGAGCTGTTCTGGCCGATGCCGCTCCCGGAGGAGCTCAAGTCGAACATCAAGTCCAAGGTGGCCGACGTCGCGAACTCCGGGCCGCGCTGGGGCGGCATGCTCAACGCCGGCCTGTTCCTGAAGACGTTCGTGGGCGACCACCCGTGGGCCCACCTGGACATCGCCGGCCCCGCCTTCAACGACGGCGGCGCGCACGGCTACACGCCCGGGGGCGGCACAGGCGTGGGCGTCCGCACCCTCCTGGCGTTCGTCGAGGGCCGCGCATCCGCGAAGTAGATCCCTGGTTCTACTTCGCCCTGTTCTACTTCGTCTTGCGCTGGGCGCTGTTCCAGTCACGCATCCGCTGGGGGTAGCCGGTGAACCGGACGTTGTACACCGGCACCCCGAGCTGGTTCGCGATGTCGAACGCGGTGCGCTCGTCGGGCACCCGGCGTCGCGTCCACTCCCCCGTGCTCGCCACGAGCAGGATCGTGCTGGGGATGTCCGTGGTCGGGGGCTCCACATAGGCCTCGACGCCGACGCGGGACCCGATGAACTCACCGAGGTGCGCCAGGGTCTGGCGGCGCGCGTCGTTGCTGCTGGGGCGCGCAGCATTGCCGGACGTGGACCGTCGCTGGAAGAAACGCGCGAGCGAGCTACGAGACTGGCGGGGCATGACCTGAGACTACTAGCGAGACCCGTACCGGCCTAGGCATCTCCACGCCATCTCAGCAAACTCACACACCTGCTCCAGGCCCGCCCGTCGTCCTGTCACAGGCCGCACATCGTCTTGTCACAGCCCCGCCTACCCGTCAATGTCACCACGGTCACACCCGTCAAGCCGTGTGCACGATTGGGGCCACGCCCGCTGAAGTGTCAAGATGGCATGCGGTGCTATCTGCACGCAGTCCGCACGCGGTTTGCGCACAGGGCCAGAGTCAACGCAGTCAACGAGGAGCCAGCACGTGCCAACGCATGACAATCCGGCCACGTTCGACGTCGTCGTGCTCGGCGGGGGAAGCGGTGGCTACGCCACCGCGCTCCGGGCGGCACAGCTGGGTCTGAGCGTCGCCCTCGTGGAAGAGGACAAGCTCGGCGGCACCTGCCTGCACGTGGGCTGCGTGCCCACCAAGGCGCTCCTGCACGCGGCCGAGGTGGCCGACGCCGCCACGCACGGCGCGCAGTTCGGCGTCCGCACCTCGCTCGACGGCATCGACATGCCCGGTGTGCTCGCCTACAAGGACTCCGTGGTCGCCGGCCTGTACAAGGGCCTGCAGGGGCTCGTCGCCTCCCGGAAGATCACCGTCGCCGAAGGGCACGGCACCCTCGCCGCGCCCGGCGTCGTCGAGATCTCCTCCCCGGACGGCACGTCGGCCCGCTACACCGGCACCCACGTGGTGCTCGCGACCGGCTCGTACGCCCGGAGCCTGCCGGGCCTGGAGATCGGCGGCCGCGTCCTCACCTCCGACCAGGCGCTCACGCTGGACACCGTGCCGAAGTCGGTGGTGGTGCTCGGCGGCGGCGTGATCGGCGTCGAGTTCGCGAGCGTCTGGAAGTCCTTCGGCGCCGACGTGCAGATCGTCGAGGCGCTGCCGCACCTCGTGCCGAACGAGGACGCCGCTCTCTCCAAGGCGCTGGAGCGGGCGTTCCGCAAGCGCGGCATCAAGTTCTCCCTGGGTGAGCGCTTCGCCCAGGTCAAGCAGTCGGACGACGGCGTCAAGGTAGAGCTCGAGTCGGGCACCACGTTCGACGCCGAGCTGCTGCTCGTGGCCGTCGGGCGCGGTGCGCGGACCGCCGACCTCGGCTACGAGGCGGCCGGTGTGCGCATCGACCGCGGCTTCGTCCTGACCGACGAGCTGCTCCGCACCGGCGTCGACACCCCCGCGGGCGGCCAGATCTGGGCCGTCGGCGACATCGTGCCCGGCCTGCAGCTGGCCCACCGCGGGTTCGCGCAGGGCATCTTCGTGGCCGAGCAGATCGCGGGCCTCTCGCCCGCACCGATCGACGAGGCAGCGATCCCGCGCGTCACCTACTGCGAGCCGGAGGTGGCGTCCGTCGGCGTCACCGAGGCGGGGGCCGCCGAGCTGTACGGCCCGGACCAGGTCGAGACCATCGAGTACAACCTCGCGGGCAACGGCAAGAGCAAGATCCTGGGTACCCAGGGCTTCGCGAAGCTGGTGCGCCGCAAGGACGGACCCGTGGTCGGCATGCACCTGATCGGCTCGCGTGTGGGCGAGCTGATCGGCGAGGGCCAGCTCATCGTGGGCTGGGAGGCGTTCCCCGAGGACGTCGCCTCGCTCGTCCACGCACATCCCACCCAGAACGAGGCACTCGGAGAGGCACACATGGCGCTGGCCGGCAAGCCTCTGCACGCCCACAACTGACCAAACGACAAAGGAGACCCTGCAGGTCATGTCTGAGAACGTGCAGCTGCCGGCCCTCGGCGAATCCGTTACCGAGGGCACTGTCACCCGCTGGCTCAAGGCTGTCGGCGACGAGGTCGCCGTCGACGAGCCTCTGCTCGAGGTGTCGACCGACAAGGTCGACACCGAGATCCCGTCGCCCGTCGCCGGCGTCCTCGAGCAGATCCTCGTCCAGGAGGACGACACCGTGGAGGTCGGCGCCACCCTCGCCGTCATCGGCTCGGGTTCCGGTGCCGCCGTCCCGGCGGCGCCCGCCACCGAGCCGGCAGCCGCTGAGACTCCCGCCGCCGAGGCTGCCACTGAGGTGCCCGCGCCCGAGGTCGCCGCTGAGGCTTCCGCTCCAGCGCCCGCTCCGGCCGAGGCTGCTCCGGCCGAGGCCGCCGAGGCTGCTCCGGCCGAGGCGCCGGCCGGTGACGCAACCGAGGTCCCCCTGCCCGCCCTGGGCGAGTCGGTCACCGAGGGCACCGTGACGCGCTGGCTCAAGGAGGTCGGTGACGACGTCGCCGTCGACGAGCCGCTCCTCGAGGTATCGACCGACAAGGTCGACACCGAGATCCCGTCGCCGGTCGCCGGCACGCTCCAGAAGATCCTCGTCCAGGAGGACGAGACGGTCGAGGTCGGCGCCGTCCTGGCACTCGTCGGTTCGGGCGCAGCAGCTCCGGCCGAGGCCCCTGCTGCTCCGGCCCCCGCCCCTGCGCAGGCTGCAGCTCCGGCTCCTGCCCCCGCACAGGCCGCCCCGTCGGCACCCGAGGCCCCGGCCGCTCCGGCCCCCGCGCAGGCCGCCGCTCCGGCTCCGGCCGCCGCTCCGGCACCCGCCGCACCCGCACCGGCACCCGCCGCACCCGCCGCTCCGGCGCCCGCACCCGCCGGTCGCACCATCGGCTCCTACCTGACCCCGCTCGTGCGCAAGCTCGCCGCGGAGAAGGGCGTCGACGTCGCCGAGGTGACGGGCACCGGCGTCGGTGGCCGCATCCGCAAGGAGGACGTGCTCGCCGCGGCCGAGGCCAAGGCCGCTCCGGCTCCCGCTGCCGCCGCACCCGCGGCGACCACGGCGCCGTCGGCCCCGGCCAAGCTGGAGGTGTCGCCGCTGCGTGGCACCACGGAGAAGATGTCGCGCCTGCGCAAGATCGTCGCCGAGCGCATGCTCGAGGCGGTGCAGTCGCAGGCCCAGCTGACCACGGTCATGGAGGTCGACGTCACCCGCGTCGCGCAGCTCCGGGCAAAGGCCAAGCAGTCCTTCGCCGCGCGCGAGGGTGCCAAGCTGACGTTCCTGCCGTTCTTCACGCTGGCCGCCGTCGAGGCGCTCAAGGCGTACCCGAAGATCAACGCCACCATCGACACCGAGAAGGGCGAGATCACCTACCACGGCTCGGAGAACGTCGGCATCGCCGTCGACACCGAGCGCGGGCTCGTGGTCCCGGTCATCAAGAACGCCGGGGACCTGAACCTGGCCGGCATCGCCCGCCAGATCCAGGACCTGGGCGCTCGCACCCGGGCGAACAAGGTGACGCCGGACGAGCTGTCGGGCGGCACGTTCAACATCACCAACACGGGCTCAGGCGGCTCCCTCATGGACACGCCGATCGTCCCGCTCGGCCACGCGGCAATCCTGGGCACGGGCACGATCACGAAGCGCCCGGTCGTCCTGACCGACGCGGAGGGCAACGAGAGCATCGCGGTGCGTTCGATGGCCTACATCTTCCTGTCCTACGACCACCGCCTGGTCGACGGCGCGGACGCCGCCCGCTTCCTCACCGCCATCAAGAACCGGGTCGAGGAAGGCGCGTTCGAGTCCGAGGTCGGTCTCTGACGTAGTTCTCTGACGCGGAAGGTCGCGTCGCGTGGCTGTGGCCGGTTCCGGGTTCGGAGCCGGCCACGGCTACATGTCCGCGGGGCCGCGTCCGCGCTGAGCAGGCTACATTTCAGCGCATGGATGTGGTGGTTGCGGGATCACACGGCCTCATCGGCTCCGCGCTGGTCGCGGACCTGGTCAGCCGCGGGCACGGTGTGCGGCGCCTGGTGCGCCGGGGCGCGAAGCCGTCCGACGGCGACCACGCGGCCGCCGGCACCGCCGAGCTCACCGGCGTCCGCGACCTGCTGTGGGACCCACGGACCGGCGAGCTCGACCCGGCCGCGCTGGAGGGCGCGGACGCCGTCGTGAACCTGGCCGGCGCCGGGATCGGCGACCACCGCTGGACCGCTGCGTACAAGCAGACGCTCGTCGGCTCGCGCACCACCACCACGAGCCTGCTCGCCCGCACGATCGCCCGGCTCGAGACCCCGCCGGTGCTGGTCAACGCCTCCGCCATCGGGGCGTACGGGAACCGCGGTGACGAGGTGCTCACCGAGGCGTCCGGGCGTGGAGACGACTTCCTGGCGGACCTCGTCAAGGCCTGGGAGAACGCCACGGCGCCAGCCTCCGATGCGGGCGGGCGCGTCGTGTGGCTGCGCAGCGGCCTGGTGCTGGCGCCGACGGGCGGCGCGCTCGGCAGGCTGCTGCCGCTGCTGCGCCTCGGCGTGGGCGGGCCGCTCGGCAGCGGCCGCCAGTGGTGGAGCTGGATCACCCTGACCGACGAGGTCGCGGCGATCCGCCACGTCATCAGCACCGACGTCAGCGGGCCCGTGAACGCCGTGGCGCCCGAGCCCACCACGAACCGGGCCATGACCCGCGCGCTCGCCGAGGCCCTGCACCGGCCGGCCCCGCTGGCATTGCCGCGGTTCGCGCTACGGATCGCCCTCGGGCCGTTCGCCCACGACCTTGTCGCTTCCCAGCGGGTCGTGCCCGCCGTGCTGGGCCGGACGGGCTTCACCTGGACGCACGCTGATCATCAGGACGCGGCCCGCTGGGTGGTGGAGCAGGCCGCGTAGCACTGAGCAAAGGGTCAGCGCACCTCGCTGACCCGCCAGCCGCCCGGGGTCCACATCAGGGTCAGGTCGGCCGACTCCTGCGATGCGGGCACCGCCGTCTCGCCGCCATCGGACACCTGCAGGTGCGCAGTGATCGTGTACTCGATCCGGACCACTGCCTCGATCGGCACCTTCTTGGCTGTCTGCTTCCCGTCCGCGGCCCCCGGCGTCCCGGACGTCTCGTTGCGCGCCGCCGTGGTCGCTTGTTGCAGGTCCGACGCGGCACCTGGGCCTACCGTCACGACCTCCGTCGACTGCACCTCGGCGGACGCGCCGACCACCTGTGCTCCGGTCTGCTCGAGCTCGTCGAGGATCTGCTGGTCGGCCCGATAGGCCGGCGAGCCCTCCACGTTGACGGCGCCGATGTCGGACAGGGCACCCGCCAGCAGCGCCAGCCGGCGCGACGTGAGCTCGGCGGCAGCACCTGCCGGATCCTTGGCGTTGCTCACCGGGTTGACACCCACCACGTGGGACGACGACGCCACCGGAGACTGCACCGCAACCGCCGGCTCCTCGCCGCCGAAGACCCCGGGCAGGGCCATTGCCCCGGCCGTGACCCCCGCGATGACGCCCGCCGCGATCATGGCTGTCGCGAACACGGAGACGGTCGTGGTCCCCGGCTGAGCGACATTCCCGGCCCGCTCCGCCGAACGGGAGCGGCGCGTGAGCGGCATCGTCGCCCGACGCCGCGCCGGGGAGGCCACGGCGTCCACCGCAGACTCGGTCAGCGACCCGGCCGCCGAGCGCCAGGCCGACGGCGTAGGGGCACCGAGCGGCACGTGGCCCACGATGGGCACCGGACCGCTGAGCGCGGCCGAGACCATCGCCGACCCCGCCGGGAGCCGGACGGGCTCGGGCTCCACGGCGTCGTTCGCGAGCGCCGCGAGCGTGCCCGGCTCGGGGCGGTCGCGCGGGTCCTCCGCCCGGGCGCGGGCCAGCACGGCCCGCAGCGCCTCGTCGGCCTCGGAGTTCAGGCTGGGGCCAGGGAAGCCCAGCACCGACTCGACGAGCGTCGCCAGTGACGTGACGTCGACCGGGTCGTCGCTGTGGGCCGGGAGCGTCACCCGAGGGCGCAGCATCGCGCTGCCGTCGCTACGTAACAGCACGTCCGTCGGCCGGACTCCGCCGTGGACGATGCCCACGCTGTGCAGCGCCGCGAGCGCCTGGGCGATAGCGACGGTGATTCCCGAGCCTTCTGCGGCGGTCAGCGGTCCCCGCGAGCCGACGGCGGTGGGTAGGTCGACCACCCCCGTCCGCGACAGCCGGACGTCGAGGTTGTCCGGGCCGTTCGGGGAGATGGCGATGAGCGGCACCAGATGGGGGTGGTCCAGTGTCGCGAGGGTGTCCAGTCGGCGCACCAGGAGTTCGCGTGCCGCTGCCTCGGTGGGGACGGCCACGCGGACCAGTTCCGCGGATTCGATGTAGTGCACCCGTTCATGAGAACCCGGCCGTTCGGAGCCCGCCCTTTATCCACAGGATTTGCCGAATCAAAGACCCTGTGGGTGAAGACCCGAGTGCGTGGACCTGCCCGGCGGGGTGCGCCGAGCAGCACCCGGCGAGGTGCGGCGGGCCCCTCAGACGTCGACCAGCCGCCCTTCCAGGGCCGACTCGCGCGCGGCGTCAAGGACCTCGGCGGTCCGGACGGCGTCGGCGGGATCGACAGGGACGTCGGCCTCACCGGCGAGCCAGTCGGCGACGGCGCTGTAGAAGTCCCCGTGCCCGCCCTTGGGCCGCGGCACCGCCGTGCGCTCCCTGCCGCGCACGAGCCAGCCGTGGGTGCCCTCAGGCTGTTCGCTGTCGAGCACGTCGAAGGGCGACGCGTCGCCCTCGAACGAGTTCACCAGGTACGCGCCCCCGTCTCCCAGGACGCGCGTGCGCGGGCCGGGCGCGCCGACGAGGGAGCCCGCCCACAGCCGGGAGACCACGCCCCTGGGGGCCGGCGGCTCCCCGAACAGAATGTCGGCGCCGGTGGCCCGGCCCGGGACTGCGCCCGGCCTACCGGCCTGCTGACCGCCCGGCGCGGCGTGGTGCAGCACCAGGAACACGTCGTCCTCGGTGGGCGTCGAGAGCGCCCGCGTCTCGGCGTACACGGCGACGACCGGCCCGAACAGCTGGGTCGCCGAGTCCACGAGGTGGGAGCCGAGGTCGAGCAGGAGCCCGCCGCCCACGGCGTCGTTCTCCTTCCATCGCTGCTGCGGCTTGGGCCGCCACCGCTCCCAGTGCCGCTCGAAGGTGTGCACCTTGCCGAGGTCGCCCTGTTTCAGCAGGGCGGCGAGGGTCAGCTGCTCCGGGTCCCAGCGCCGGTTCTGGAACACGGTGAACGGGGTGCCGGACGACGACGCCGCTTTCAGCACCTGCCGCGCCTCCGCCGCCGTGGTCGCTATCGGCTTGTCCAGCACGAACGGCTTGCCCGCCACGGAGACGGCGTTCGCGTGCTCGGCGTGCAGCGAGGACGGGCTGGCGATGACCACCAGGTCGTAGAGTCCGGGCTCGGCGAGCATCGAGGGCAGGTCGCTGAACAACCGTGCGCCTGGCCAGTCTCCCGCCGCTTGGACGCGCCGGCCGGAATCGCGTGCGACGACGGCGGTCACCGTCATTCCCGCTGCTCGCGCCAGGCGGGCGTGGATTTGCCTGCCCGCACCCCCGTAGCCGACAATCCCGATCCGAAGAGCCATAGTGCCATGGTGCCCCGGGAAACACTCCGACGCGAGATCACTGGTCAGCCGCTCAAGACCCGTAATACAACTCTGGCAGACTGGGGCAAGAGGTACGTTTCGCGCGTTCTCAGTCCTGTCCGGCCATGCGCGGCCGGACAGCACCGGCCGACAGAATGAGGGGGCTCGTGTCCGCCACAGCCAACAAGTCCAGCCAGACCCGTAAGACCGTGCAGCTCGTGCTCATCGCGGTCGCGGCACTCGTGCTCGCCGGCAACTTCGTACTCCAGTCCCTGGGCGACGACGTCGCCCCCGCCGAGGGCGCCGAGGGCTCGGCCATCGCGGCGCTGGAGACGCTCAAGGTGCAGGACCCCGCCACCGAGGACGGCTACGACCGCGAGGCCGACTTCGGGAGCGCCTGGCAGGACGCCGACGACAACGGCTGCGACACCCGCAACGACATGCTCCAGCGAGACCTCGAGGACATCGTGCTGACCGTCGGCGACACGTGCCAGGTCGCGTCCGGCACGCTCGACGACCCGTACACGGGCGAGACCATCGCCTTCGAGCGCGGCGAGGACTCCGGCGACGTGCAGATCGACCATGTGGTGGCCCTGATGAACGGCTGGACGACCGGCGCCGCGGACTGGGACCGGGACACGCGCATCGAGTTCGCGAACGACCCGCTCAACCTCATCGCCTCCGACGGCCCGGCCAACATGGGCAAGGGGGCGAAGGACGCCTCCGAGTGGCTGCCCGACAACCAGGCCTACCGCTGCGAGTACGTCGCCCGGCAGATCGCGGTCAAGGCGAAGTACGAGCTCTGGGTCACACCCGCCGAGCACGACGCCATGGAGGACGTCCTGACGAGCTGCCCGGCGGAGCCCCTCCCGGCGTCCTGACCCCTGCCCTGCTGGGCGCATGCTGAGCTCGGTTCAGCAGGCTCCGGACGACCGTAATCGACCCGATAACGGCCGCCATCCGCCTGTTGAATCCGTCTCAGGATCGAGCCCGCGCCCGCCCACCCCGGAGATCGGTCGACGGCGGTCACAGCCCTCCTTCCGCGAGCGCACCGCCGCGAGGTCGACCACAGGACGGTGCTCGGCAAGGTTGTGCACAGCCTCCACCGGCGCACGCTCGGCACGGGGTCCTGCGGTGATCTGATCCCGGCATGCGTTCACTCAGCGCGGTCCCTCACGGGGTGAGCGACCTTGCCGCCCGGCAGGAGGGCCTTGTCTCCGTTGAGCAGTGCTACGCCGCCGGAGTCGACCGGCGCCGGATACATCGACTCGTCCGGAACGGCGTCTGGCGAAGGGAAGGCGATCGTGTGATCGACACGGATCCCGCCCCGCCGTCGACAAGGATTCGAGACGACTACTTCGACCACATCCGACGCCGGTCCGCCGTAAAGGGGCTGCTCGTCCGACCGGGGTCGGCGGCCGTCGGAGCCGCCGCGCTTGCTCTGCACGGGGTGGCCGGTCTGCCCCGCCACATAGAGCCGGAGGTCTCCCTTCCGGGGGGTGCACGCCACAGAGGGCGGGATGGCGTGATCGTGCGTCAGTACGGAAACTTCGCGACAGAGCGGTACGGCAGCTGGCGTATCGCGAAGATCGAGCACGCGCTCGCCCAGGCGCTGCCCCGCCTGTCCCGGGACGACGCCGTCGCCGTGGTCAGCAGCGCCCTGAACAAGAGACTGATCAGCCAGGCCGGACTTGCCGAGGTCGAGCGGCTGCTGCACGGTCGCCGTGATGCCCGGCAAGCACTGGGCTGGCTCGCCCTCGCCGTCGGGAGCGACGAATCCCCCGCCGAAACTGGCGCCCGGTTGTCCTGCATCGACCACGGCGTACCCCCGGACCGTGTCCAGGTCGTGTTCCACAAGGACGGACGCTTCCTCGCCCGCTGCGATTTCGGTTGGCACCTGCGCGACCGGCGCTGGCTCGCGGTAGAGATCGACGGCGTCGGTCCGCACTCCACACCGGAAGCGCTAGTGAACGACGCACCCCGGCAGAACCGGCTGCTGGCGACCGGGAGGGTCGTGATGCTGCGCTTCAAGCCCGCCGACAACCATCAGCCGGGCGGGATCGGGGCCGCGGTGGCCGCTCGCCTTGACGAGCTGGGCGGGTGGACGCCGGCGCCCGGCGGCTCCGAAGACCCGGTGCGTCTCTGACGGCTGCTGAGCTCGGTTCAGCAGGCTCCGGACGACCGTAATCGACCCGATAACGGCCGCCATCGGCCTGCTGAATCCCGGTCAGCGGACGGTGAACCGGTCGGGCCGTGCTCCCCTGGGCGGCGGGCTTAGGCTTGCGGGCATGGATATCCGCCACCTCACCGGGCACATCGAGTACCACGAGGGCTGGGACCTGCAGCGCAGCACGCACGAGGCCGTGCGTGCCGAGGAGCTGGCCGACACGGTCTTCTTCCTCGAGCACGCCTCCGTCTACACGGCAGGCGCGCGCACGCACCGCGACGAGTACCCGACCGACGGAACCGAGGTCATCAAGGTCGACCGCGGCGGCAAGATCACGTGGCACGGGCCGGGCCAGATCGTGGCCTATCCCATCCTCAAGCTGGCCAAGCCGTTCGACGTCGTCGAGTACGTCCGCACCCTGGAGCGGGCTGTGATGGACGTGTGCGCGGCGGTCGGCGTCGAGACCATCCGCGTGGAGGGCCGCTCCGGCGTGTGGGTCGGCGCCGACTCCCCCGACGTGCCGAACCCCCGGCGGGAGCGCAAGGTCTGCGCCATAGGCGCGCGGGTCGCCAAGGGCGTCACCATGCACGGCCTGGCCCTGAACTGCGACTCCGACCTCGCCGCGTTCGACCGCATCGTGCCCTGCGGGATCGACGACGCCGACGTCACGTCGCTCACCGCGGAGCTCGGCCGACGGGTCACCGTCGAGGAGGTCCGGCCACTCCTGGAGGCGGCTCTGATCGAACGTCTGGCGCCGCTGCTCGTCCGGAGCGGTACGCCGTCCGAGGAGCCGTCTCGCGCGTCGTCCGAGGCAGTCGCCGCGACGGCGTGACCAACGCCACTGGCCATCGACGGGACGGCCGCACGAGGGCGGGCGCCCGAGGCATAGGCTGAGCCAACCCGTTACCTGGGAGGGGAAACTGCGTGACCATCGCACCTGAAGGCCGACGCATGTTGCGCATCGAAGCGCGCAACTCGGCCACGCCCATCGAGAAGAAGCCCGACTGGATCAAGACCCGGGCGGTGATGGGTCCCGAGTACCGCGACATGAAATCGCTCGTCAAGGGCGAGGGCCTGCACACGGTGTGCGAGGAGGCCGGCTGTCCCAACATCTTCGAGTGCTGGGAGGACCGCGAGGCCACCTTCCTCATCGGCGGTGACCAGTGCACGCGCCGCTGCGACTTCTGCCAGATCGACACGGGCAAGCCCGCCGACTTCGACAAGGACGAGCCGCGCCGCGTCGCCGAGTCCGTGCGGACCATGGGCCTGAAGTACTCGACGGTCACGGGCGTCGCCCGCGACGACCTGGCCGACGGCGGCGCCTGGCTCTACGCGGAGACCGTCCGCCAGATCCACGCGCTGAACCCCGGCACCGGCGTCGAGCTGCTGATCCCGGACTTCAACGCCATCCCCGAGCTGCTCGACGCCGTCAACGAGTCCCGCCCCGAGGTGCTCGCGCACAACGTCGAGACCGTGCCGCGCATCTTCAAGCAGATCCGTCCGGCGTTCACCTACGACCGGTCGCTGTCGGTGATCACGCGGGCCCGCGACGCCGGCCTGGTCACCAAGTCGAACCTGATCCTCGGCATGGGCGAGACCATCGAGGAGGTCAAGCAGGCCCTCCAGGACCTGCACGACGCCGGTTGCGACATCATCACGATCACGCAGTACCTGCGCCCGTCGCTGCGCCACCACCCGGTGGACCGCTGGGTGCGGCCCGAGGAGTTCGTGGAGCTGTCCGAGACCGCCGAGAAGATCGGCTTCCTCGGCGTCATGGCGGGGCCGCTGGTGCGCTCCTCCTACCGCGCAGGCCGCCTGTGGGGCCAGGCGATGACCAAGCACGGCCGCGCGATCCCCGAGGCGCTCTCGCACCTCGCACAGCCCACCACCTCTCGTCAGGAGGCGGCGAGCCTGCTGGCTCGCTGATCGGGCGCCCAGTCCACTCGCAGCACACTAGAATTGACGACCATGGCCCGAACCTCGTCCGGGGACGACGCGCGCAACGATGTAGCAGCGTCTGCCTCCAAGCAGAAGAAGCCCAAGAAGCGCCGCTGGTATCACCAGCTGTGGGACGTCTACAAGATGACCCGCAAGCAGAACCCGCTGGTCACTTGGTGGATGCTCGCCTCCTTCATCGGAGTCGTGGCGGTCGCACTGCTCATCGGCGTCCTGACGGGCCCGTGGGTCTATGCGCTCGTGATCGGCGTGCCGTTCGGCGTGCTCGCGGCGATGTTCGTGCTGTCGCGCAGCGCGGAGAAGGCCGCCTACACGCAGATCGCCGGCCAGCCCGGTGCCGCGCGCGCCGCGCTCGGCACCGTCCGCGGTGGCTGGACCTTCGAGGACGAGCCCGTCGCGGTCGACGCGCGCAACCAGGACTTCGTGTTCCGGGGCGTCGGCAAGGCCGGTGTGGTGCTCGTCTCTGAGGGTCCGCCGCACCGTGCGACGCGCCTGCTCGACCAGGAGCGCAAGAAGGTCAGCCGCATCCTGTCCAACGTGCCGGTCACGCTGATCCAGTGCGGCGACGGCGAGGGGCAGGTGCCGCTCACCAAGCTGGCGCGCGCGGTCACCAGGCTCAAGTCGACCCTGACCCGGGCCGAGGTGGCCGAGATCAGCAAGCGTCTCAAGGCCATCGGCGGCGTCAAGCTGCCGATCCCCAAGGGCATCGATCCCACCCGTGCCCGCCCCGACCGCAAGGGCATGCGCGGCCGCTGACCGGCCGCCAACGCCGTCGGACACCCGACCGGCGAACGTGGCCAAGGGCGCCTCCCTGAAGGGGAGGCGCCCTCTTTGCCAGCCCTTCATCCGTCCGATGGACGGACGCCGCCGGGCCATGGCATGTGAGTTCTGGCACGCTGGGGAGCGCTGCCGGAGCCTCGACCAGCACGTCTTCCCGGGGTTACACGGCCGAGAGGCCTGAGAAACATCCCGGCAACAATCAGTAACCAGAGAGAAACCACCTGCCCATAGGTTCATGGCGATCCGAGTGTGACCGTGCCCCAGCTCGTCCGGCATGGTCCGACGGACTCCCCCTGAACTTATCGAGCGAGCAAGGAGCGCAGATGTTCAAGAACGCCGAGGAGGCGATCGCCTTCACCCGCAACGAGGGGGTGGAGTTCGTCGACGTCCGGTTTATCGACCTGCCGGGCATCACGCAGCACTTCAACATCCCGGTCGAGCAGTTCGACGAGGACGCCTTCAGCGAGGGCCTCATGTTCGACGGCTCGTCCATCCGCGGTTTCCAGGCGATCCACGAGTCCGACATGAAGCTCGTGCCGGACGTCGCGACGGCGTACATCGACCCGTTCCGCAAGGCCAAGACCCTGATCGTGAACTTCTCGATCGTGGACCCGTTCACGGGTGACGCCTACGCTCGCGACCCGCGCAACATTGCGGCCAAGGCCGAGGCCTACCTGAAGTCGACCGGCATCGCCGACACCGTCTTCTTCGGTGCCGAGGCCGAGTTCTACGTCTTCGACGACGTGCGCTTCAAGACGGCCGCGAACGAGAGCTTCTACTCCATCGACTCTGTCGAAGCCGCGTGGAACACCGGCCGCGAGGAGGAGGGTGGCAACCTGGGGTACAAGACCCGCTACAAGGGCGGCTACTTCCCCACCTCGCCCAGCGACCGCTTCGCGGACCTGCGCGACGACATGGTCAAGACCCTCGGCCAGGTCGGCCTCTCCGTCGAGCGCGCGCACCACGAGGTGGGCACCGCCGGCCAGCAGGAGATCAACTACAAGTTCAACTCCCTGCTGCACGCCGCCGACGACCTGATGAAGTTCAAGTACGTCATCAAGAACGTCGCGTTCGAGGCCGGCAAGTCGGCCACGTTCATGCCGAAGCCGATCTTCGGCGACAACGGCTCGGGCATGCACTCGCACCAGTCGCTCTGGAAGAACGGCGAGCCGCTGTTCTACGACGAGAAGGGCTACGGCGGCCTGTCCGACATCGCCCGCTGGTACATCGGCGGCATCCTGAAGCACGCGCCGTCGCTGCTCGCCTTCACCAACCCGTCGGTGAACTCGTACCACCGCCTGGTGCCGGGCTTCGAGGCTCCCGTGAACCTCGTCTACTCGGCCCGTAACCGCTCCGCCTCGATCCGTATCCCGATCACGGGTACGTCGCCGAAGGCCAAGCGCATCGAGTTCCGTGCGCCGGACCCGTCGTCGAACCCGTACCTGGCGTTCTCTGCGATGCTGATGGCCGGCCTGGACGGCATCAAGAACCGCATCGAGCCGCCGGCACCGGTCGACAAGGACCTGTACGAGCTGCCCCCGGAGGAGCACGCGCAGATCGCGCAGGTTCCGACGTCGCTCAACGGCGTGCTCGACGCGCTCGAGGCCGACCACGAGTACCTCACCGCCGGTGACGTGTTCACCGAGGACCTGATCGAGACCTGGATCGCGTACAAGCGCGAGAACGAGATCGACCCGATCCGCCTGCGGCCGCACCCGCACGAGTTCGAGCTCTACTACGACATCTGATCGCCGGTCCCCCGTGACCTGCTGAGATGCCCCGAAACGGCGGCTGACCTGCGCTTACGTCTCGCGACGTTGTGCAGCGTTAGCCGCCGTTTCTCGTCATCCTGTGTAACTCTCGTGTAACTCCCCAGGCGGATCCCCGCTCCCCCGGCGTGATCCTCCGAAGCCCCTCGTGCTGGTCTTCAACCCGGCCATACTCCCGGCTCGGGGTCCCTGGTCCTCCGTCATCCGTTGGCGCGGGGCACGTCTCGGACATCGGTTCTGCCGTCAGTGCAACAGGTCCCCGCACATCGAGTCTGGGTGACGTGGTGTGCTCGGTCGGCGGGACCTGTTGCACTGCCGGCGGGTTCGGTGTCAGGGTCCCGGTGAAGCCAATGGATGACGGAGGACCAGGGGCACCGCGGTTCCCTCGATCCTCTTGATTCCCGGGGTGCCCGCCGGAGGCTCACGACAATTGCTTTCCGGAGTGCTCGACGTGCCCGTTACCGTTGCGCCATGCGGTCACGGAAGACGCCACAGGAGAAGAAACAGCTAAGCCTTGCCAAGGACCGCCGGAACAACTACGGCGAGAACGACAAGGCGTCCCGGAAGACGATCCCGTTCCGCAAGGCCTCGGTGAACCGCGCGAACCGGCACGCGGACAGGCAAACCCTCTCCGATGCGACCGGCGCTAACGACGCCGAGGTCAGCGAGTCAGCCGAACTGAGGCTCCGGGGTCGCCGCCCGAAGGTGTGGCGTAAGTGGCCTGACATGGCGCTCGGGGACTACATCAGTCAACGCAAAGCCTGATGTGCCCGGCGGGGTGCGACGGGGGTGCGCGTAGGGCGCGCGCCCGGAGCGCGGGGGCCCCGTCGCGGGGCCCCGACGGCGGCGCGGCGGAGCCGCGCCCTTGATCTTATAAAGGTCAATTCGGCAGTAGTTGCGTCGTCTGCCCCAACTCAAATCATGGCCCGGGGGACCCCGTCGGGATGTCACGCAGGCAGGGGAAATCTGCCGCGACAAGCCGTCGGAATTCGTCGGCGGTCATCACTTTGTCGTTGACGAGGAACTCGTCCCGGCCGAGACCGCGGTACGGGTCGTCTTCGCGAACTTCGGTACCTTCGGAGTGATTACTCATGTCGATCGAAAGCCCAAACCAGTCGAGGCTCTGATACGAGCCCTCGACCTCCTGCCAATGTTCCGAGTCCAGACGAATGATGTCCGACGTGCCGCCGACATAGCCCTTGGCCGCCCAGTCCGGCTCCATGTCGTCAGCGTCCGATTCGTAGGACGCGATCTCCGCGCCAAGTGGTTCATCGTCCTGGCAGCGTCGGACGATGACCGACAGGACGCCGTCATCCTCGCGCACACCCACCGGCGTTGGAACTGGGTCCGACGGGAGGAAAGGGACGCACCCGCCCAACGCAATGGCCAAGACAATCGTTGACGCGCCGACACCAGCGACTTCTCGGGCGGTCCCTAGCATCTTCGATCCCTTCCCGCTGCATCTTTTCAGCGCACGGCATAGACGGCGGCGGGTTCGGTGAGTCCGTCGCCGTAGTGGTGCGTGAGGGTGGCGATTCTCTCTGGGCACCGAGGCGTTCGTAGAGACGGATCGCTGCGCGGTCCTTAAGCATGACGTCGAACGCGATCGCGAGTCCCCGAGCCTTCGCGTAAGTGGTTGCGGCCTCCATCAGGAGACGTCCGGCGCCGCTGCCACGGTGGCTGGGGTCGATGAAGAGTCGCACGGGGATTGCCAGGCGGTCGACGTCGCCGCCCGTGTGCTCGTGCCAGACTCGCGCTGCGTCATCGTTCACTGTGGCACGCGTGAGGGTAATCTGCCCGATCGGCTCGTCGTCGTTGACGGCGGTCCAACTGCGCAGCTCGTTCGGGTGGCGCAGCCATGCCTCTGGGTCGGCTACGCCCTCAACGGGATAGCCGTCGAGCGCGTGTACTCGGTCCAGGGCACCGGCGAGGGCGGGTAGGTCATCGTCACGGCGTGGGCGGATCGCGACGGTCATTGGCTTAGTCCTCCACGGGCATGTCGTAGTCGAGTGCTGAGTAGTCGGCGCGCATGCGGAAGTTGGTGACCTCGAACGGCTGCTTGTCGGCCGTCATGCCTGTGTGCCACAGGTCGATGACCGGCACCCCTGCGGGAAGGTCAAGCCCCTCGGCCTCTTCCCGGGTGGCTGGCCGAGCGGAGATCTCTTCGCGGATGTACGCGATGGTGTAGCCCGCTTCCTCGAGCCGCCCGTAGAGGCTTCCCTTGCCGAGATTCTCAGCCTTCGCCAGAACCGTGCCCGTGGCGATGGACCAGGGCAGGAACGTGATCCCGATCTGCATCGGCTCCTCGTCGGCGTAGTACCAGTTCTCGCGCCGCACGACGTCGGTTCCCGGCTCAACGCCGAGCCGTTCCGCGACCTGCGTCGAGGCGGGGACTCGTTCCGCACTGCGGACCTCGACACGGGGCGTCTTGCCCTGCGCTCGGGTTTCTGCGCCGAACGGTCCGTGCGTCGTGATGGCTCGCATGGAGTTGCCGTATCGGCGTCGTCCGAACCGCATCCATCGGGGCCGCTCGCGGACGAACGATCCCCGGCCGTGCTCGCTGCGCACTAGGCCCTCTTGGACCAGTTCTTGGATGGCCGCGCGGGCGGTGTTCCGCGCCCCGTGGTAGGTCGCGGCGAGGACTCGTTCGGAGGGCAGCTTGTCGCCGGGGGCGTACTCGCCGCTTGTGATCGCGTCCCGCACGCAGCGACCGGAGGGTGTTCCTCCTGGTCAGCGCTCGGCACTCCCGGGGATTTGAATGCACGCCGTCAACACGCCAACGGCTGGGATCGTTGGAATTCCAACGATCCCAGCCGCGGCTACCGGCGGAACGGCCTCGGGTGCCCGAACAGCGATCCGACAACTACCGGTGACAGTGCAGACGTCCTACAGCCAGGTCACCTGTCCGGTGTCCAGGTCGTAGACCGCGGGGACGACCTTCGTGCGGCCGGCGTCCACGGCGTCCCGGATGATCTTCGAGCGCTCGAGCAGGGCATCGACCACGGAGATGACGTTCGCACGGACCACCTCGTCGACGTAGGCGGCCTTGTCCTCCAGAGGCTTGGTCCGGCGCACGACCGGCGCGATCTCCTTGACGATGTCGATGACCTCGCCCGGCGCAGCGGGGTTGTCGCGGTTGGCCTCCACGGCGTCGACGGTGGCAGCGACGGCGCCACATCCGGTGTGTCCCAGGATCACGAGGACCGGCACCTCGTACGGGCTACCGGTCCCGAACTCCATGCTGCCGACGATGGTGTCGTCCAGAACGGTTCCGGCGGTACGTGTGACGAACAGGTCGCCGATGCCCTGGTCGAAGAGGAGCTCCGGTGACACTCGGGAGTCGACGCAGCCATGGACCAGCGCCCACGGCTCCTGGTGTTCGTCGACCGCGTGGCGGCGCTCCGCATCCTGGTCCGGGTGGATCGCACTGCCGGCGACGAAGCGCGCGTTGCCGTCCTTCAGCCTGGCCAGAGCTTCCGCGGGAGTCTTCGGCCGTGCAGCGGACGGTGACGGTGTCGGGGAGGATGACGCCGCAGCCCCGGCGGTGGATGGCTGGGTCTGGCATCCGCTGAGTGCCAGGGCGGCAGCCAGCCCTCCCAGGCCGACGATTCCGAGTGCCCGGCGACGACTCACCTCGATCTCGGAGCTCGAGCTATTTGGGCCGTGTGGGTCGTGCGATGTGCGCAAGTGACTCTCCTGGCTGGGGTCGTGCTGGTCAGCATGTATTCGCTCGGGACGAGCGGAACGCTTGAAGAGGGTTCTGATCCATCGTTTGGGGAATGCGACTCCATAGTCGCGAAGCAAAGGTTAGAGCTCGTCCAGCGCAGATGAAGCTCCGAGGAAACTTCCAGGGGCCGATAAACATCCTCGACATCGGAACCAGCACCCACTGTCCGAGCGCTCACGATGAACTTCTTCGGGCCCGGCAACCCGACTGGGACCAGCGTCGACACTCATCACGCCCGCGCTCGCTCCGGCGCCCGTATCCCCTGCCTGCTCTCCAGCGTCCGATCGACATCTGTGGTGCGCGTTGGCGAGCCGTCAAGCACTAGGAACGTGGCGCGAGGCGGGCGTCTCGATCGCGGCCACTGCTGCCTGGTGGAGCTGCTCGGCGTGGCCGGGTGAGCGGCCGATCGTCGTGAGTCCGATCCGACCGTCGATGTCGAGTCCGATGAAGCTGTGGAGGATCGCGCCGATTCCGGACCGTGGGTCGAACTCCAGTCCGGCCGAGCGGACGGCGTTGATGACGTCGTCAGCGGGGCGCCCGCGCCAGGCCGGGTCGACTACGTTGTCGGTCGAGCGGTAGCAGCGTTCAGAACCGTCCTCGGCCGACCAGCTGCCCGTCTCTGCGTCGTAGTGCCCTGGAACCAGGTTGTGCAACAGAGAGAGTGGGTGCGAGGTGCCTGTCTTGCGCAGGTTGATCTCGAGGCCGTGTAGCTGCCATCCCGAGGAGGGAGATCGTGTTGCCGCGAAATCGACGCAGAAGCGGCCCATCGCACCCTGGTCCGCGAGAAGCTCGCCCACGGCCTCGCCGTACGACGTGAGGTGGTTGCGGTAGTCCGGGTTCGCCGGAAACCGACATCCCAGGTACACCTGTCCGCCGGCACCGCCGAGGAGCTGTTCGTGGGTGGAGATGACTTCTACGCGGCGGACCGGTGCGATGTCGACCTGGACACTGGGGCTGGAGAACTGGTGCCCGGTGACGAGCTCCTCGACGACTGCTCCGCCCGCGAGGTCGGAGAGATACCACGGCTCCAGGGACTCGACGGCTGCCCGCAGCTCGGCGGCGGTGGGCGAGCCCGTGAACCGGACCACGCGATTTCCGTGGCCCGTGCCGCTGTTGTCCAGCTTGATGACCACCCCGGCCGCGCCGGCATGCTGTCGCCTGATGGCCTCCGCGGCTGCCAGGACGTCGGCGACGGAGCGAACGTCTTCCTGTCCGAGCGGAAGCGGCACTCCGGCGCTGCGCATGAGTCTTCGGCCGTTGCTCTTGAACCCGAGCGGCCACAGGCTCGGCTCGGTGCCGTTGAGCGGCAACCCGAGGCGGCGGGCGACCTCCATCTCCAGATGCGTGACGTTCCACGGTTCGATATAAGCCAGGCGGCCGGACGTCATCGTCCGGATCCTTTCCATGAGGTCCGGCCGGTCCAAGAGCTTCGACGTAATCGAACGCGGGGTCGGGTCGGGGACCTCGAGGAGCCGGATCCGTGCCCGCGTGTCGTGTCGGCGGTCCGCCGGCACGAAGGACAGGTAGTACTCGAGCACGCGCTCCGTGGGGCGTTTGGCCGTCACGAAGATCATCTCCGACTCCGGCACCTGCGGAAGCATCAGCATGGTCAGCAGCTGTCGGTGTTCCAGGGCAGGGATGCGCTGCCCGTACTCCGCGAGCAGCGACGATTCCACGCTGTACGACGGGAGAACCACCACAGTGTGGGGCACGCGGGATCGGGGCTGGTTTGCCGACCTCGCGCGGGCCAACCGCGCCTGCGAATTGAAGGCTCCCATGTCCCTCCGATCCTGGGTCTCAGGTGATGGGGGTCGCCGGACCGGCGTAGGTCGACAGTGGGGACCATGCTATTGGGAGGCTATTGGCCAGTTGCGGGTTCGACCTCACCCGCTTCGGATGACCCGCGGCGTCTGTCCCCGACGCACACTGGAGTGGAGAGTGAGGTTGAGATGTGTCGTTGGCTCGCGTATTCAGGTTCGCCGGTACTTCTGGAAGATCTTCTCTACAAGCCTGAGAACTCGCTCGTGGTGCAGAGCAGGCACTCACGGCTGGGCGTGGAGACCATCAACGGTGACGGTTTCGGTGTCGGCTGGTACGGCGCCCTGGAGACACCGGGCATCTACCACAGCACCGAGCCGGCATGGAACGACCGCAACCTGCAAGAGCTCTCAGCCCATGCGGCCGCCGGGCGGGTCTTCGCTCATATCCGCGCGTCGACCGGCACGGCGGTCCAGCAGACCAACTGTCATCCCTTCCGCCACGGCCGCTGGCTCTGGATGCACAACGGGGCCATCGCGGACTTCAAGCTGCTCAAGCGCGACCTGATCCTGGCCGTCGATCCCGCCCTCTACACGGAGATCGAGGGATCGACGGACTCCGAGCTCTTCTTCTTCCTGGCCCTGACATTCGGACTCGAAGAAGACCCACCGGGAGCAGTCGCCCGAGCAGTCGGCCTCATCGAGGAGACAGGGCGACGGCACGGCGTCCAGTACCCGATCCAGATGACCGTGGCCACCACCGACGGGACAACCACGTGGGCGTTTCGCTACTCCAGCGAGGGCAGGTCTCGGTCGCTGTTCCGCAGCACTGACGTCTCCACGCTCCGAATCCAGTACCCCGACAACCCCGTTCTGCACAAGCTCTCCGAGGACGCACGGCTCGTGGTGTCCGAACCACTTGGGGACCTGCACGGAGCCTGGCGAGAGGTGCCGGAGTCCACGTGCCTCGTCGTCCAGGGTGGCAGCGAGGAGCTGCACGGGTTCTCACCCACGCATGCCCGATAAGAGCTCCCTGAACCTCCGGAGGCCTCCCCCGAACGGGCGATCGTTGCGGCGAGCTGCTCGACGCGTCGCGTTGACCATGCAGTTGCTGCCGGGAGCGGGGCGGTCCTGGTAGCAGCTGCATGGTCAACCTCCGTATGAGCGACGTATGCCGTGCGCATCGACGCCCCCCTCACGCCCGCGCCATCTCCCGCACCGGCTCGAACCGGTCGTGCTCCGTCCGGCACATCCCCTCCCCGTGGGTCAGCCCCGGCAGCTCCCGCTGCAACGCCGCGACGCGCCCGGCCGGGATCTCACCCTGCACGACGGCGATCCCCGCGACCGACGTGCGCGACTCGAACGGCACGCCGCCCAGCCGCCCCACCAGCGAGGTCACCGGCCCGACGGCGTCGTCCGGCACCTCGATCACGAACCGGTGGACCGGCTCGCACACCACCGTCCCCGCCCGCCGGACCGCGGCGGCCAGCACGCGCGGCGTCAGCCCGCGGAAATCGGCGCCGGTGCTGGACATCGCCTTGTTGAACTTCTGGTGCATGTGGCTCTGCCGCGGCGCGTAGCCCGAGTGGGTCATGACCACCTGGGCGTCCGGGATCGGCCAGCGCAGCGGCCCGCGGGCCAGCTCGCGGCGGACGGTGTCCTCGACGGCGTCGAAGAACGCGGGCGGCATCGACCCTCGCTCGCACTCCAGCTCGAACGTCACGCCCGAGCCGACCGGCGCGGGCTCCACCCGCAGCCCGATCGTGGCCAGGAACTCGTTGCCGTCCTGCTTCTTCACCTCCAGAGCGTTCCCCGTGCCGACGAGCCGCTCCGTGCGCGCTGTGCGAACCTCCCCGAACTCCGCGTCGACCCGGTACTCCCGCTGGAGGACGGCTGCCAGCACCTCCCGCTGGACCTCGCCGTACAGCGACACGGTGATCTCCTCGTCGCGCCGCCGCACCCGGATCAGCGGGTCCTGCTCGGCCAGCTCGGTGAGCGCGGCGTACAGCCGGCCGCGGTCGGCCGGGGTTGCGTCCACGACGGTCTCGTACGACGGCGGCGGGAACTGGCTTGCCCGCTCGTCCCCGGGCAGGACAGGCCCTACGACGTCGCCGACCCGCGCCGTCGACAGCCCGTGCAAGACGGCGATCTGCCCCGCCTTCGCCGTCGGGCGCGGTTCGAGCGTGCCCCGGTGCGCGACGCGCAGCCCCGTTATCCGCTCGGCCCGGCCGTGACCCAGGTCGATGCGGTCCCGGACCTGCAGCGCGCCCGACCGCATCCTGACGAACGTCCGCTTCCTGCCGCCCTCCCGGTCGATGGCGAAGACGACGCCGGACGGTCCGCCGGAGCGCTCAGCGGCGGCAGTGCCGGCGTCCGCGCCCACGGGACTACCGGCGTCAACCACCGGCAGGTACGTACCGAGCGCGGCAGCCAGCTCGGGCACGCCGGCGCCCGTCACCGCCGACCCGAACAGCACGGGATGCGCGTTCCCCCGCCGCGACTCCCCCGCGAGCCAGTCGCGCACCTCGTCGTCCGGCAGCGGCTCCACCCGGGCGGACGCCGTTCCCGCGGCGAGCACCCGCTGCACGGGCAGCACGTCGGGGCTGAGGCGTCGCGCGACGGCGTCGGCCACGGCGTGCGGGCGCGCCCCGCGCCGGTCGATCTTGTTGACGAACACGATCACCGGCAGGCGCAGCCGCTGCAGGGCGCGCATCAGGACGAGCGTCTGCGCCTGGACGCCCTCGACGGCGGACAGCACCAGCACCGCGCCGTCGAGCACGGCGAGGCTGCGGTCCACCTCAGCAATGAAGTCCGGGTGCCCTGGCGTGTCCAGCACGTTGACGGTGATGCCCCCGGCGGGAAAGGAGGCCACCGACGCGCGGATGGTGATGCCACGCTCGCGCTCCAGCGCGAGCGTGTCCGTGGTGGTGTCGCCGCGGTCCACGCTGCCAGGGCGGTCGATCACGCCCGCGTGGTGCAGGAGGCGTTCGGTCAGGCTGGTCTTACCGGCGTCGACATGGGCGACGATCCCGAGGTTGAGGTACGACAAGAGCTGTCACGTCCGTGATTCGGTGGGTCAGGGCACGGGGCGTGACAGCTGTCATGGGAGTTCCGTTCTCTCGGGTGGTGCACCACGATGCTCCGGCGGCGCGATCGGATCAACGGATTTTCCGCCGGCAGTGCCACAAGCGGGACCGCGCATGACGCCGTCGTCGTGGAAGGCTTCGCGCATGGGCCGGCGCGCGGAGGACGAACTGGGAGTGACACATACGTGGGGCGCGGGCCCCGAGGTGATCTTCCTGAGCAATCCGCTGGCCGACCCCGTCGAGTGGTCGGCCAGTGTTCGCGACGAACTTCTCGCCCTGGGCTACCGGGTGACGACCTTCGAACATCGGCCGAGCGGTCTGGACTGGCGCAGCAGTGTCACCTGCGTCGAGGCGTTCCTCGCTCGCAGGCGAGAACCAGTCGCGCTCGTCGGCTGGTCGCAGGGGGCGGCGATCGCGCAGGAAGTGGCGCTTGCTGCCCCGGAGCGCGTGCGAGTGGCCGCTCTGCTCGCCACCTACGGGCGGCAGAACGAGATCGACAGGGTGTTGCAGGAGTGCTGGGACATCCTGGCGGACGGCGGATCAGACTCCGTGCGACTCGCGATGGGCCTCCTGACGGCGTTCTCGCCGGACCGTCTTGCTGATGACTCGTTCGTGCGGAACTTGCGGGAGGCTCAGTCATCCTGGGCAGGCCCGCCCGAACCACGCGCGAGACGACGATCAGCTACGTTCATATCGACGTACCAGGATCGACTTCAGGACCTCGCGGGCGTCACCGTTCCCTGTCTGATCATGGGCTTCGAGCTCGACACGGACACGTTCGTCTCCCGAGCACGCGAGGTCGCGCGGGCAATCCCGCGCGGAGAGTACGTCGAGCTGCCCGGCCTCGGGCATGCCGCCCCGTTCAGCGACCCCGATCTGGTCTGGCCGAGAGTGATCGGCTTTCTCAAGGAACACCACCCTCCGGCGTAATCCAGGGTGGTCCCGGGCGGGCGGCTTGCTCAGAGTTCGCCGTCAACGGCGGTGAAGCCGGGGCGGTAGCCGCCGGCCCGCGGCAGCCGATCCACGGCGTCGTCGGTCACCACGGCTCGCTGCGCGGCCTCGGCCACGATCAGCTCCGCGGTCTGCTCGGGTGTCTGCTCCCCGGAGTCGAGCCACCAGCCGAGATCGCCCAGCTCCCGCTGCTGGTTCCGAGCAAGAGGCGCGAAGTCGTAACCCACTCGCGTCTCGGGTGCTCGCGTCGCGTTGCGATGTCGCGCCACGTCCAGCGGCGGGCACAGCACCACCAACAGCAGGGGCCTCGTCTCGAGGCGGCTGAGGATGAAGCCCAGCTCCGATCGTGTCTCGACGACAGAGTCGATCACCGGCGTGAACCCCGCTCGGGCGAAGTTGTCCGCCGTGGAGCACACGTTCTCGGTCCGCAGCTGGAGCTGTCGGAGGCCCTCAGGCCCGGGGTTCCACCGGCCTTCGTCGTCGAGCATGTTCGCCCAGCCGCTGACGAGCATCATGCCGAACACGTCGCCGTCCAGCCGAGCCGCCCGCGGCAGCCGCTCGGCCACCAGCTGCGACACGGTCGTCTTTCCCGCCCCGGGCGTCCCGGTGATCAGCAGACAGCCGGCAAGAGTCTCTGGAAGAGTCACAGTGACCCTCTCCTTTCGAGCAGTGCGTCCCGAGACGGGGTAACACCTGGGCGCTGGTACGAGTCCGGAACGCACTGGTCACCGGGGGCAAGCGGTAGAGAGCAAGACCTCATCCGGGCAGGCATAGGCCGACCGTAGTGAGCGGGCGCCGTGCGTGTCGCGGGATTTCCTGCCAGCTGGCCAGCGTCAGTACGCGACAGTGAAATGCCTGACGCCGGACGGGTTCTCGACCTCGTCCATGACCGCGACCGCCAGGTCCTCTGCCGAGATGTGCGACCGGCCGGTGCCGTCGACCAGGAGCATCGTCGTTCCGCGGCGGTAGGTGCCCGTCCGCAGCCCCGGCTCGAGGATCGCCGGCGGACTGAGATAGGTCCACGCCGCCTCATGCCCCTCGCAGACCTGCAGCTGCGCCAGGCTCGCGACCGCGCTGGACCTCCACTGAGGGGGTACGTAGCGCTCGTCGTCAATCACCAGCAGTGCCGGTGAGGCGGGGCTCGTCAGCGGTCCGGCCCCCCCGACCAGCAGCAACCGAGTTCCGGTCTCGGCGGTGGCGTCGAGCAGGGCGGCCGTCGTCTCGGGCACGCTCGCCTCCTCGCCGGGCCGGGGCCGGACTGCGCTGACCGCGACATCGGCGGTGCGGAGCAGCTCTCGAACCTGCACCCGGTCACGAACATCCACGGAAGCTGTCACGACGGCGCTACGCCCCTCGCCCGTGCGGGAGACGGCCACGACGTCGTGCCCCCGCGCCGACGCCTCGTCCACAACGCGTGTGCCGACCATGCCGGTGGCTCCGAAAACCACGACCCTCACCGCGCGGCCCCCAGCGGCGCGACGACGACCGGGGCAGCGGGACGTTCGGCGCGCGCTCGCGGCGGCAGCTGGCCCCCGAGCACGGCGGCAAGCGCCAGCGCGAACCCGACGGCTTGGACGGCCGACAGGCTCTCGCCGAGCACAACGACACCGATCGCCGCCGCCACCAGGGGCGACAGCGGGGCGAGGAACGCGACGGACGTGACCGGCAGCTTCGAGATCCCCCGGAACCAGAGCACGTACGCGACCAGTCCGCCCACCAGCCCGAGCCAGAGGTAGCCGAGGGCGGCGCGGCCGTCGACGGCGGGCGGCGCGCCCTCGGCGATGAGGGTGACTGGTATGAGGAAGAGCCCGCCCGCCGTCAGCTGCCAGCCCGCGAACGAGACCGGGCCGACGCCGTCGGGCCGCCCCCAGCGCTTGGTCAGGGTGACGCCGAGCGCCATCGAGCCCGCGCCCACAAGCCCGGCGACGACGCCGACCGCATCGAGCCGCGCACCTGGGCCGAGGACGACGAGACCGACGCCTGCCACGCCCGCGACACCCCACGCGATCCGCCGCGCCGACAGGCGCTCGCCGAGAACCGGCACCGCGAGGAGCGCCACCACCAAGGGACCGATCGCGCCGAGCGTGGCCGCCACGCCGCCGGGGAGCCGCTCGGCCGAGATGAAGAGCATCGGGAAGAAGAGCCCGATGTTGAGGATGCCGAGCACGGCGCTCTTCCACCACCACGAGCCGCGCGGCAGCGCCATCCCGACGGCTACGGCGATGAGGCCGGCGGGCAGCGCACGCACGAGCCCGGCGAAGAGCGGGTGTCCGGCGGGGAGCAGCTCGGTGGTGACGAAGTAGGTGGTGCCCCAGACCATGGGGGCGAGGGCGGTCACGACGGTGAGCGCCACCGTGCCGCCCCGGCTGCGGCCCGGTGAAAGCGTCAGGGTGTTCATGCGGCCAGTCTTCGGCGTCCACGGGCGATGAGTCCAACACATCCTTTTCATCTGATCGATCGTGATTCACGATTGATCGATGGAGCTTCAGCAGATGCGGTACGTCCTCGCCGTCGCCGAGACGGCCAACTTCACCAGGGCCGCCGAGCGCTGCCACGTGGTGCAGTCCGCCCTGAGCCACCAGATCAAGCGGCTCGAGCACGAGCTCGGTGCCGAGCTCTTCGCCCGCACCAGCCGCCGCGTCCGCCTGACCCCGGCGGGCGAGGCGTTCCTGCCGGCCGCGCGGCAGTGCCTGGAGGCCGCGGACCGGGCCGCCGCCGAGGCGGCCGCCACCGTCGGTGAGGTGCGCGGCCGGCTCAGCGTCGGCGTCATCCCGACGGTGGCCGCCGTCGACGTGCCCGCGGCCTTGCGCGACCTGCGCCGCCGCCATCCGCAGGTGCGGGTCGCGCTGCGCACGGGCGCGAGCGACGACCTGACGGCAGAGGTGGCCAACGGGCGGCTCGACGTGGCGTTCCTCGGCCTGCCGAGCAGCTCCCGGCCGACGGGCGTGCAGAGCCACGAGCTGGCCCGCGACCACCTCGTCGCGGTGCTCGCCCGTGACCATCCCCTCGCGGACGGCGGGCAGCTGGACCTCGCGGATCTCTCGGCCGAGCCGTTCGTCGACTTCCCGTACGGTTCGGCGGGCCGAGCCCAGACCGACCACGCCTTCGCGCACGCCAAGCTCACCCGTGACGTGGCCTTCGAGGTCACCGATGCTGCGCTGATGGCCCAGGTGATCCGGCACGGGCTCGCGATCGGCTTCCTCCCCTCGGCCTACCTCCAGCGCGCCCCGGAGCTCCGCGGTCTCGCCGCGATCACCGTGACGAATGCGCCGAGCCGCGTCGAGTACGTCGTGTGGGGCAGCCCCGGGCCCAGTCCCGCGACGGTCGCCTTCCTGGCGACCATCGGGCTCCAGCCGACGCCGGAGTGACCGCTACGGCACCACCTCGACCGCCACGGTCACCGTCTGGTTCCTGACCCGGTCCGCCTCGTTCGTGTTGGGATACGGCGGGTCGACGTCGCCCACGCTGGCCACGTCCACCGCGCCCAGCGGGATCCCGCTGCCCGAGGCGATCACCTGCGCGGCCGCGAGCGCGCGGACCAGCCCCACCTCGGCATTGTTCGCGTAGGGGCCGCCCGGCACGGGTACGGTGTCGCTGGTATGGCCGACCACCGTTACCTCGACGTCGGCCAGGTCGCCGAGCCGGTCGGCGAGGCCCTCCAGCATGTCGCCCCCGCGTTCCGAGGTCTCGGCGCCGCCCGCCAGGAACACCGGGTCGCGGAACGTCACGACCACGGATCGCGCGTCGAGCGTGGTGGTCCACCTGGGGTCTACCAGCGCGTCCCGCACCTCCTCAAGGGCCGCCCGGTCCTCTGACATCGCACCTTCCGACGTCGGCCCGCCGCCCGACGGCGAAGGGGACGCTGACGGCGCCGTCGCACGGAGCTCGCCGACTTCGTGTCGCAGCCGGGTAAGTTCCTGGGCCACTGCGGGATCGGCCCCCTGGTCCGACGTCGGCCCCGGAGCAAGGGCCCAGCCGACCGCGGCTCCCCCGCCGGCGAGCAGGAGGCAGGCCGCCGCGGCGCCGACGGCCGCGCCCCCGGTGGAGCGCCTCCCGGCCCAGGTCTCGCGGATCCGACGTCGGCCGTCGCGCGCCCCGGCGTGTTCGGGATCGAGTCGCTCGACGCTGGCCCAGCACGCGTCGGCCCGGGCGAGGTCCCCGCGCTGGGCGTGCACGCGGGCCAGCAGGTCGAGGACCTCCACGTCGCCGCTGTCCTGACCCCCGGCCGTGTCGAGCAGACGCAGCGCGGGGTCGTACCGGCCTGCGCGAGCGTGCCGTGCGGCCTCGACGACGGCGGCCTCGACGACGGCACTCACCGACCACCGCCGTTCCCCAGGAGCCCGTCCCCGAGGATCGATGACGTCGTGCTGCTCCCGCCGGTCCGGTCTACGAACCGGCCGAGCCGGGTGTTGATCCCGTCGAGCCGGTTGAGATCGCCGACGGCGACCGCCGCGCGACCGTCGGCGAGCAAGCGCTGCACCTCGCGGCGTGAGTCGCCGTCCAGCTCGCCCTCCAGGCCCGCGAACCGGACCAGCGGAAGCTGCCCGTTGTCCTGGAACACCCGGAGCGCGATGGACCTGACCTCGTTCGTCCGCCGTTCGATCACCGTCCGGTTGCCGTCCGCGATGGCCTCCTCGAGCTCTGCCTCTGCCTTGCGCAGATCCAGCACGTACTGACCACCGCCCGCTTCCTGGACGATCTCTTGCGCGATGCCCTGCGCCTCCCGTCCTTCCTGGACGACCCTGGGCAGCTCCAGCAGCCCGTCGGCCTCGTCCAGCGCGGAGTCGGCGTCGAGCAGACGTGCCTGACAGGTCGCAATCGCGTCCTGGTCCGCCTCGGACTGCCGCAGGAGCCGGTCGATCTCCTCCATGATGCCGTCCGAGTCCAGCCGTGCCAGGCGGGCCAGGGTCTCCGTGGCGCCGACCTGGTCGGCCTGGCTCCGCAGGTCGTGGTACCTGCGGTCGAGTGCCGCGCGGGACGCCCTCAGGGCCGCGAGGCTCGGCAGCACCGGGCGGGCAAGGTCGACGTCGATCTCGAACTCGGCGTCGAGGAAGGGGACGAAGGCCTCGGCCTCGATCCGGAAGCTGGTGTCGACGCGCACGACCACCTCGACCTCCGTACCCACCGGAAGGTCGCGTTCGATGTCGTCCGGCCGGACGACGAGCTGCCCCACCACCGTGTTGCGGTCAGCTCGGGCGTGCTCGCCGGACAGGATCGGGATGCGGACCAGCCCGTCCCCGGACGTCTTGCTCACCGCCTGCGTCGTCCGCAGCCCGCGGATCTCCCCCTTGCTCGGCAGCTCGGTGTTGCGCAGGACCAGGGGCGCCACGACGTTGCCCGCGAGGCCGACGCCGAGCGAGTGGCTCATGGTCGGAGCACCGCCCATGCCGCTCTTCTTGCGCTGGTAGGTGATGCCGGGCTGATCCGTCGCGACCTCGGTGCCCGCCGGGTCGCGCAAGGTCACGGTGAACGAGTGGGTGGTGAAGTCCTCGGCGCGCAGCCGCACGGAGAACGACCCGTCCGGGCGCAGCGCAACGACCCCGGTGCTCCAGGGCGGGGTCGTCGTCGTGTTACGGATCTCGACGGTGCCCCCGGTCCAGTCGGCGACGCCGTCCGCTTGGGCCCGCCCGCCGAGCAGCGGGTCGGGGTCGAGCCCGGCCGCCGCGTACTCGAGGTTCAGCCGCGCCCGGCCGGGCGCGAGCGGGACGGTCGCCCGGATCTCCCGGGGGATGCGCTGCGTTCCGGCATAGACTGCCGCGCCACGCGCCACGACGGTCATCGGGTCGAGGCTGTGATCGAGCTGGATGCCGAGGCCGTCGGCCGGGTCGGCCAGCATCTCGCGCACCAGGGAGAGCTGGGACGAACCGCCGACCAGCAGGACGCGCTCGAACGCCCCGGGCCGGATCCCGCTCTCGGACAGCGACTGGCGGCAGAGCCGGATCGAGCTGGCCACCAGGGGCCGTGCGATGCGGTCGAGGTCGTCGCGCGTCAGCACGCAGGCAAAGTCGATCTCGCGGCCGGCCGCGATCTTGATGTCCGCCTCGATCTCGACCGTCTCCTGCTGCGACAGCTCGATCTTCGCCGCTTCCGCCAGCCCCTTGAGGTGCGCGAGCACACCCCGGTGGTGCGGGTCGTCAGGAGTGACGTCGCTCAGGCCGTGCTCCTGCTGCAGCCTGGGCAGCAGGATGTCCTCGACGATCGCCCAGTCGATCCGCTTGCCGCCCAGCGAGTTGTCTCCGGCGTGGTTGACGACGATGAACTCGCCGTCCTCGATCTTCACCACCGCCGCGTCGAAAGTGCCGCCGCCGAAGTCATAGACGAGCCAGAAGCCCTTGTCGGGCACCTCGGCGGCGTCTGCCGTGTACGCCCAGACGGCGGCGGTGGGCTCCTGCAGCAACGGCGCGACCCGCAGGCCGGCGAGCTCGGCAGCCCGGCTGGTGGCGGCCGTCTGGTCCGCGGTGAACGCGGCCGGGACCGTGATCACGGCGGTCTCGACCTGCTCGCCCGTGCGCCGCTGCACGTCGCCGCGCACCGACTTGAGCACCTCCGCCGACAGCTCTTCCGGCGACATGGTGCGACCAGAGGCCTCGAACAGCTTGTCCTGGTCTCGCCGTCCCATGCGGAGCTTGAACTCCGCGCACGAGTTGTCGGGGTCGGACACCACGCGGTCATTGGCCTTCTGACCGACGAGCACGTTCCCCGAGCGGCTCAGGTACACGGCCGAGGGCGTGAACTCCTGGTTGTGGTTGTTGCGGACCACCTCGGCGCCCGCACCCTTCGCCACGGCGACGGCGCTGTTGGTGGTGCCCAGGTCGATCCCGACGTCGATCGTGTCACGCATCGTCATGTCCCCTCGTCTCGGATGCTGCCTTCTCAGGTGCTGCGTGCTCCGGCACTGCGTTCTCCGGCGCTGCCTTCTCCGGCACCGCCACGATCACTTCCCCCTCCTGGATGACCCGCCCAGCGCGGCGCACCGAGGGCCGGACGGTCTCCACGACTGTCTCCTCGGTGACGCTCGGATCGTCCTGGTAGGCCAGCACGCGCAGGTCCATCCCCACGTCGAACCGCAGCCCGTCGTGCCCGTGCGCCTCGATCCCGGCGCGGGCCAGACGGTCCGCCGCGGCACCCAGGTAGCGGTTGGCCCAGCGCACCGCGCGCGCCGCGTCCTGGTCGGCGGTGGGTCCGCCCACCTTGTTGCGGGCCCGCCAGATCTCCGTCACCAGGTCCGCGACCACCTCGTCCGGCAGGTCGTCCGGCAAGTCGTCGGGCAGGGCGCCCGGCAGGTCGTTCGGCTGGTCGTCCGGCAGGCCGTCCGGCACCGGCGGCGCTGTGGGGCCGGACGCCGTCGGGCTGGGCTCGGCGCTCGGCGGCGCCGCCGCGCCGGGCACACCGTGAGCCCCCTCGGCGGGCGGCAGGATCCGGAACTCGGCCGGGAACCGGCGCTGCCGGAACCAGGCCGACAGGCTCGAGGCGCCGTCCCGGCGCCGTGGTGCGGCGTTCACGCATCCACTCCTTCACGTTCGTGTGTGTCCGGCCCTCGCATCAAGGCCTCCGGAAGAACCCGACGACCCGCCCGACGACGTCCACCGCCGTGAGCGCCCCGAAGACGGCGCCCCCGGTCGACCACACCGGCCCTAGGCCGAGCTGGTTGTAGAGCAACCACCAGGACGCCACGCCACCGGCCGCGAGGACGACGAGGGTGAAGAAGCAGCCGAGGGCGGCGCCACCCTGAGCGGACACGGGCACCCCGCCCGCTGCGAAGTTCTCAAGATCGGCGAGGTTCGTGTCCAGGAGCGCGCCGGCCGACGGGGACGACGCCAGGGGCCGGGCCCTGCGGAGCAGCTGCAGGGCCGGCTCCGCCGACGCCGGAGTGAGCTGGCCGGACTCCAGGCGGTCGTTGACGTACCCGAACACACAGTTGTTGGCGGTCCGGGCAACCTCGTCCCGGACAGCGCCGGTCAGGTCGTCGTCAGGGCCCAGCACCGCCGTGACGGTCGCGAGCGCCGTCGTCGTCTCGTCGAGCAGCGCGCGGGCAGCCGAGAGCCCGGCGGACGGATCAGCGCTCAGTGCGGTCTCGCAGGCGACCCGCACCCGGTCCGTAGCGGGTTCGACGGCCGCCCGGGCGACGTCGCGCACCTGCCTCGGCTCGAATCCCGACCCGTGCAGGGCTTCCAGGTGGTGCTCCGCGTCCGCGGGAGCGACACCGGCGGCCTCCACGGCCAGCCCGACGGACACGCCGATCACGTGCTCCTGCAGCCGGTCGCGTAGCGCCCGGAGCACAGCGACCGTGAGCCGCGGGTCGTCGATCTCGTCCGCGCGCCGACGCACCCACGCCCACGTCTCCTCGGCGGTGAGCGCCTGCGCCCAGAGGCGCAGGCCCACCTTCCAGTCCTCCCGGGCGGCCTCGCCGGTCAGCCTCCCGTCGGGGAGGGTCGCCTCCAGCGCCCGGCAGTGCGCGAACACCGCGTGGTCGTGCCCGTCACCGCTGTGGTTCCCGCCGTCCGGCCTGAGCCAGAACAGCTCGTGCACGAGCCGTGCCAGCGGGTCGCGCAAGACTTCGAAGCCGCCGCGCAGCGCGTCGGCGTCGTCCGACGGCAGCAGCGGCACGTCGCCGTCGGGCGCCGGCGTCACGTAGTACGGGTTCTGGGTCTCCTCCCGGTGCCGGCGCACCTGCCGGGCCGACACGTCGGTGGGCAGGCCGGTCACCCGGAACGCGTTGTTCCGATACAGGCCGTGCCCCTCCAGGGGGCGCAGCACCCGGTCGATGTCGCGGGCGACAGCAGACGTCATGCTCTCCGTGTCCTCTCCATGTCAGCCCTCTCCATGTCAGCTGCCTCCGGGTCGGTGCTGTCTGTGCTTGCGGGACGCCTGCCAGGCAGCCAGCTCTCGGCCCAGCGCGGCCGCGTCGGCCGGGCGTCGCTGCAGGTCCGGCTCGAGGGCGCGGAGCACGACCTGCGCCAGCTCGTGGTCCACGTCGCGGTTCAGGTCGTGGGGTGAGATCGGTGGCGCCCGGTGCCGGGCGCCGAAGACGGTGAGCGGCACGTCCGAGTAGGGCAGGAGGTCCGTCAGCAGGAGATACGCCACCGTCCCGACGGCGTACACGTCGCCGGCCGCAGAGGCGCCCTGCCCGTACCTGAGCGCCTCCGGTGCCATGAACGCGAGCGTGCCCCCGGAGCCGGCCAGGCCCGTCTCGGCGTCGACGCGCCGAGCCAGCCCGAAGTCGCCGACGCGCACCCGCAGCCGGTTCTGGTCGTACCCGACGAGGACGTTCCACGGCGTCACGTCGCGATGGACGATCGGCGGGGCCGCCTGGTGGGCCACGGCGAGACCGGCGCAGAGCTGCACGAGGATCTCGACCGCGTCGTCGACCGGCACGAACCCGTCCGAGTGCGACCGCCGGAAGTCGTCGAGGTTCCCGGCCGCGACATACTCCATCGTGAAGAAGCCGCGCTCGCCCGCCGGCGTCTCGACAGTACCGGCTTCGAAGACCCGCACGACGTTCCGGTGGCCGAGCTTCGACAGCAGCACGGCCTCACCGAGCATCCGTCGCGTCTCGGCCAGGGTCCCGACCCGCTTGAAGACCTTAATCGCCTGGCGTCCCAGGAACCGGTGCCGAACCCGGTACACCTCGGAGTAGGCGCCCTCGCCGAGGTAGCGCTCGACCTCGTACGTGTCGCCGATCGGACGGCCCTCGGTGAGCAAACGCACTGACCCTCCTCTCCCGCCGCTGTGGTCGACGAAAGGGTGACAGGCACCCTTCGGGACCCCTCCCACCCAGCTCTACCAGCGACAACGCCGTTACCCTACCGCCATGATCGTGTGGCTCAACGGACCTTTCGGCGGCGGCAAGACCACGACGGCGGCGGAGCTCGACACCCTGCTGCCCGACGTGGTCGTGTTCGACCCGGAAAAGATGGGCGAGGCTATCGTCCCGACCCTGAGCGGCGTCGAGACGGTGGGCGACTTCCAGGACTGGCGGCCGTGGCGCGAGCTTGTCGTGGCAGCCCTGACGTCACTGGACCGCTACACGGGCCGCACCGTCGTGGCACCCCAGACAGTGGTGGTGGAGCAGTACTGGGACGAGATCACGTCGGGCCTAGCCGCGGCGAGCGTGGACGTGCGCGCCTTCACGCTGGACTGCACGCCGGCCGAGCACGAGCGGCGGATCGCGAACGATACCGTCACCAGTGCCACTCTCGAGGAGATCAAGATCCACGACGGGGACGTGGGCTGGCGGCGCCATCGTGCCGCCGACTACCGCGCGGCGCTCCCCTGGCTCACGACGCGCACCGAGGTGATCGAGACGACGCTGCTGCGCCCGGCCGAGGTCGCCAGGGAGATCGCGACCCGCCTCGCTCACTCCGCGCCGTAGAACACGCGCTCCATCACGGCGCGAGCCCGCCGCGCGACCCGGAGGTACAGCTCCTCGAGCTCCGGGCCCGTGCCCACGTCCCCGAGCAGGCGTGCGATCCCGGTCAGGGCGTGGCTGTCGTGCGGCAGCATGTCGACGCCGGCGCCCGTGGTCCGCCCCGACCACAGCACGATCGCCGAGCGCAGCCGCGACGCGAGCCTCCAGGCCTCCAGCAGCACCTCGGCGTCGTCGTCGGTCAGCAGGTCCGCCTCGTGGGCGGCCGTCAGCGCGGCGACCGTGCCCGTGGTCCGCAGGCCTGGCACCTCGAACGCGTGCTGGAGCTGCAGCAGCTGGACCGTCCACTCGACGTCGGACACTCCGCCGCGCCCCAGCTTCAGGTGCCGCGCCGGGTCGGCGCCGCGCGGCAGCCGTTCCGACTCCACGCGCGCCTTGATGCGCCGCACCTCGCGCAGGACCGCCGCGTCCGGCCCGCCCTCCGGATAGCGCAACGGGTCGATGAGCGCAGTGAACCGTGCGCCCAGCGACAGGCCGCCCTCCGCGCCGGGCCCCAGGTCGAGCTCGCCGTTGACGTCGGACACGCTGCCGCCGGGCATACCGCCGGACACGCCGGCGGCAGCACCGCCGTCGGACAGGAGGGCCGCCACCGCGCCCTCGTCCGGGCCGCCCGCCGCGACCACGCTCAGCGTGCCCGACAGGGCGCGCGCCCGCAGGAGCGCCTGCGCCTCCCAGGGCGAGGACCAGCGGCCGTAGTACTTCACGTAGGACTCGAAGGACCGCACGAGGGGCCCGTTGCGGCCCTCGGGCCGCAGGTCGGCGTCCACGGGAAGGCTCGGCTCGGGCCCGACGGTGGTGAGGATGTGCCGCATGGTCTTCGCCACGGTCAGCGCATAGTCGTTGGCTTCCTTGTCCGCCGCGCCGCCGACCGCCTCGTACACGAACATGATGTCCGCGTCCGAGCCGTACCCCATCTCCTGGCCGCCGAGGCGGCCCATCGCGACGATGAGCAGCCGCGCGGGCTCGTCCCCGCGCATGACCTTCCGTTCTGCGCGCGCCTCGTGCTCCGCGATGCGCAGCCCGCCGGCCAGGACGACGTCGGCGGCGTCCGAGATGGCCCGCGCAGCGGAGACCGGGCCCAGGGCGCCCAGGACCTCCGCGACGCCGGTGCGAGCCAGCTCGCGACGCCGCAGCGCGCGCAGCGCGACGGTGGCGCTGTCGACGTCCTGGGCCCGGCCGAGCAGCGCGTCCGCCTCCGCCGCCAGCCGCCGCACCCCCCGCGGCGCGAGCGCCTCGGACTGCGCCAGCCAGCGCACGGACTCCGGCGACCGCCCGATCGCGTCCGCGAGGTACCGCGACGAGGAGAGCACCTGGGCCAGCCGTGATGCGGCCTCGGCGGAGTCGCGCAGCAGGCGGAGGTACCAGTGGGTGGAGCCCAGCGTGTCCGACAGCTTCCGGAACGCAAGCAGCCCCTCGTCGGGATCGGCGCCATCTGCGAACCAGCCGAGCAGCACCGGGAGCAGCTGGCGTTGGATCGCCGCACGCCGGGAGACGCCGTCGGTCAGGGCCTGGACGTGGCGCATGGCGCCGGCCGGGTCGCGGTAGCCGATGGCGGCGAACCGGGCCATGGCGGCCCGTGGTGCGAGCGACGCCTCGCCCGTGGACAGCAGGGCGGTGGCCGGCAGGAGCGGCCGGTAGTAGACGGCCTCGTGCAGGTCGCGCACCTCGCGCCGCACCGACCGCCAGGTCTTGACGAGGTCGTCGGCGCCGCCGCAGCCCAGCCCGCGGCCGAGCCGTCGCAGGTCGGCCTCGGCGGTGGGCATGAGGTGGGTACGGCGCAGCCGGAAGAGCTGGATCCGATGCTCCAGGGCCCGCAGGAACCGGTAGCACTCCCCCATCCGCTGAGCGTGGTCGCGCCCCACATAGCCGCCGCGGGACAGCGCGGCCAGGGCTTCGAGAGTGGTGCGCGACCGGATGTCCTCGTCCGCGCGGCCGTGCACGAGCTGCAGCAGCTGCACGGTGAACTCGACGTCGCGCAGGCCGCCCTTGCCGAGCTTGATCTGCCGGTCCGCCTCGGCCACGGGCACGTTGTCCTCGACGCGCTTGCGCATCGCGCGGGCGTCCTCGACGAAGTTCGGCCGCTCCACGGCCTGCCACACCAGCGGCCCGACGGCGGCCACGTACTCCTCGCCCAGCGCCAGGTCGCCCGCGACGGGACGGGCCTTGAGCAGCGCCTGGAACTCCCAGGTCACCGCCCACCGCTCGTAGTAGGCGACGTGGCTGGCGAGCGTCCGCACGAGCGGCCCCTGCTTGCCCTCCGGCCGCAGCGCCGCGTCGACCTGCCACAGTGCCGGCTCCGCCGAGGCGCCCGAGCACACCTGCGCGAGCCGTCCCGCGAGCCGCGTGGCGACCCGCAGGGCGTGGTCCTCGTCGCACGCCAGCGCTCCGTCGGGCAGGCGGCCCGGCTCGGCCACGTAGATCACGTCGACGTCCGAGATGTAGTTCAGCTCCCGGCCGCCGGTCTTGCCCATGCCCAGCACGGCAAGACGGACGCCGGCAGCGTGGTCCGCCTCGTCGGCACGCGCGATGGCCAGCGCGCCCTCCAGGGCGGCGGTTGCCAGGTCCGCGAGCGCGGCCCCGACGGCGGGCAGGACCGCCGTCGGCTCGGGCGCGGTGACGTCGGTGGCGGCGATCCGCAGCAGCCGCGCCCGGTAGGCGCGCCGCAGCCGGTCCGTGTACGACGGCGGGACGTCCTCGGCCCGCGCCGTCCCGCCGGCCGGCGAGTGGGTGCCCGCGACGGGCGCGTCGGCGTCCGGGTCGGCGTCGACCGCCCGCAGCAGCTCGGCGCGGACCACCTCGGCCGGCACGCCCGTGCCCGGGGTGCGGTCGCGGATCACGTCGAGCAGCGAGGGGTGCCGGACCAGCTCGTCGCCGAGCGCCGAGGACGAGCCCAGCACGCGCAGCAGCCGGTCGCGCGCCGTCGGGCGGGGCGTGTCCACGTCGTCGTGGGACTCCGCGGACCCGCCGTCAGGGACCGCCAGGACCGGGCGCAGCCGGTCGGGAGCGGCCGCGGCGAGACGGACGAGCTGCAGCAGGGTGAGGTCCGGGTCGGCGACGGCGGCCAGCGACCGCAGCAGCGCGGCGTCGGCGGGCTCGAGCTCGACCGATCCGCCGTCGGGCCCGGCAGGACCCGCTCCCGCGCTGCCCGTGGGCCGGCTGTCCAGGACCGCGACCAGGTCGGGATCCTGCCACAGCGAGGCCGACCGGGTGAGGTCGGCGAAACCAGCCCGGATCAGATGGGTCGTCAGGGTCTCGGGTCGGCGGCTCTGCACCCCCTGACCCTACGACGCGGGCCGGAGGTGCAGCACCTCCAGCCCGTCGCCAGGATCAGAGCTGCAGGAACCGCTTGAGCTCGAACGGCGTGACCTGCGCGCTGTACGCCTCCCACTCCGCGCGCTTGTTGCGCAGGAAGTAGTCGAAGACGTGCTCGCCCAGGGTCTCAGCGACGAGCTCGGACCTCTCCATGAACTGGATGGCCTCGTCGAGGTCGCGCGGCAGCGGGGCGATGCCCAGGGCGCGGCGCTCGGCGGGGGTGAGCTCCCAGACGTCGTCCTCGGTGTGGTCGAGGAGGTCGTATCCCTCCTCGATGCCCTTGAGGCCGGCGGCGAGGATCACGGCGAACGCCAGGTACGGGTTCGCGGCGGAGTCCAGCGCGCGGTACTCGATGCGCGCCGAGTTGCCCTTGCCCGGCTTGTACATCGGCACGCGGACCAGCGCGGACCGGTTGTTGTGGCCCCAGCTCACGTAGCTCGGGGCCTCCTGACCGCCCCAGAGCCGCTTGTAGCTGTTGACGTACTGGTTGGTGACGGCCGTGATCTCGCCCGCGTGCACCATGAGGCCCGCGATGAACTGGCGCGCCGTCTTGGACAGCTCGAACTGGGCGCCGGGCTCGTAGAACGCGTTGCGGTCGTCCTCGAACAGCGACACGTGGGTGTGCATGCCGGAGCCGGGCTGGTCGGCCAGCGGCTTGGGCATGAAGGACGCGAACACGCCCTGCTCGAGCGCCACCTCCTTGACCACCGTGCGGAACGTCATGAGGTTGTCCGCGGTGGTCAGCGCGTCGGCGTACCGCAGGTCGATCTCGTTCTGCCCCGGGCCGGCCTCGTGGTGGGAGAACTCGACCGAGATGCCCATGGACTCGAGCATCGTGATCGCGGCGCGGCGGAAGTCGTGCGTCGACCCCCGGGCGAGGTGGTCGAAGTAGCCGCCCTGGTCCACCGGCTCGAGCGTGGAGTCGGTCTTGGTCATCTGGTTGAAGAGGTAGAACTCGACCTCGGGGTGTGTGTAGAACGTGAACCCGCGGTCGCTCGCCTTCGCGAGAGTGCGCTTGAGCACATTGCGGGAGTCCGCCAGCGACGGCTGCCCGTCCGGCGTCAGGATGTCGCAGAACATGCGGCCCGTACCGTGCCGCTCACCGCGCCACGGGAGCACCTGGAAGGTGGTCGGGTCCGGCTTCGCGACCATGTCGGCCTCGAAGACACGGGTGAGCCCTTCGATGGCGCTGCCGTCGAAGCCGATGCCCTCGCTGAACGCGGACTCCAGCTCTGCGGGCGCCACAGCGACCGACTTCAGCACACCGAGTACATCGGTGAACCAAAGCCGGATGAAGCGGATGTCGCGCTCCTCGACCGTGCGGAGCACGAACTCCTGCTGCCTGTCCATGGGGCCATCTTGCACTAAACCTGTTACAGGTGCGTGTACCGGGCCTGGCCGACCGGTCGTAGGCTTTCCTGCGGCACCGACGCCACCCGAACCACAGGAGGACCATGTCCGCCCACACCTCGCCCACTCAGGGCCCCAAGAGGGTCCGCGTGCACCACCTGGCCGAGGCCAAGGCCCGGGGGGAGAAGCTCGCGATGCTCACCGCGTACGACGCCGTGACCGCCGCGATCTTCGACGCGGCCGGCATGGACATGCTGCTCGTGGGCGACTCCATCGGGAACGTCATGCACGGGCACACCAGCACGATTCCCGTGACCGTCGACGACATGATCCCCGCCGCGCGCGCCGTCGCCCGGGCCGCGAAGCGCGCCTTCGTGGTGATCGACCTGCCGTTCGGCTCCTACGAGGCCGGGCCGCAGCAGGCCCTGGAGACGTCGGTGCGGATCTTCAAGGAGACGGGCGCCGACGCCGTCAAGCTCGAGGGCGGGATCCGCTCCGCACGGCAGATCCGGGCGCTGACCGACGCCGGGATCCCCGTCGTCGCACACCTCGGCTACACGCCGCAGTCGGAGAACCTGCTGGGCGGGCCGCGCGTACAGGGCCGTGGCGACGCCGCCGTCGAGGGGCTCGCCGCCGACGCCCAGGCGGTCGAGGAGGCGGGCGCCGTCGCCGTCGTCCTGGAGATGGTGCCCAGCGCCGTCGCCGCGCGGATCACCGAGATCCTGCACATCCCGACCATCGGCATCGGCGCCGGGCCGCACTGCGACGGCCAGGTCCTGGTGTGGACGGACATGGCCGGGATGACCGACTGGTCGCCGCGCTTCGCCCGGCGCTACGCCGAGCTCGGCGCGGCGTTGCAGCAGGCCGCCGAGGACTACGTCTCCGAGGTCAAGGACTCGTCCTTCCCGGACGAGGCGCACTCGTTCGAGAAGTAGCCGACGCGGCGGTCAGGCGTACGGGTCGCCCCCGTGACCCGTACGCCTGACGACGTCCTACTTGTTGCGCCAGTCCTCGTCGTCCTTCTCCCAGGACTCAGTGCGCGACTTCGCGCGCACGAGCGCCTGCTCGGCCTCTGCGCGAGTCCTGTACGGGCCCATCAGGTGGGTCCACGACGACCGGTGTCCGACTTCGACCGCGCCGGTCTCGGTGTTGTACCAGTACTGCTCGTCAGTGCTCATGAGACGATCCTGGCATGAGTGACCTGGCGTTCGGCATCGACATCGGAGGTTCGGGGATCAAGGGCGCGCCCGTCGATCTCACGGCGGGCGACTACGCGGAGAAGCGGACCCGTATCCCGACCCCCCAACCATCCACCCCGCAGGCTGTGGCGGACGTGCTCGCCCGGCTCGTCGACAGCTATCAGCTGCCCGACGACGTCCCGATCGGCGTCGCGTTCCCCGCCCCGTTACAGCACGGCGTGGTCCGCTTCATGGCGAACCTCGACCAGTCGTGGACCGGCGTGGACCTGCCCGCTCTCGTCCAGCGCGTGACCGGTCGCCACGTCATCGCGGTGAACGACGCCGACGCGGCCGGCGTGGGCGAGGTCCGGTACGGCGCTGCCCGCGACGCCGAGGGCGTGGTGCTGGTGGCGACGCTCGGCACGGGAATCGGGTCCGCGCTCATGGTCGACGGCGTCCTCGTGCCGAACACCGAGCTGGGGCACCTCGAGATCGACGGCCACGACGCCGAGTCCCGCGCAGCCGACTCGGCGCGTGAGCGCGAGAACCTGTCCTGGGACGAGTGGTCGGAGCGGCTGCAGCGCTACTTCGGTGTGGTCGAGGACCTGCTGTCCCCCGACCTCATCGTCGTGGGTGGTGGTGTGAGCAAGCATCACGAGAAGTACCTGCCGAACCTTCACCTGCGCGCGCCGATCATCCCGGCGAAGCTGCGGAACGCGGCCGGCATAGTCGGCGCCGCGGCGTTGGCGGCCGGGCGCTGATCCCGGCGCCCGGCCTTCGGGCCGGGCCTGGTCGCCCGCTGCGTCGTCCGTGCGCGTGGTCGCAGGCGGGACCCGCTCAGGCCTCCTGCGCGACGGCGGGGTGGGCCTCCTGTGCGAACAGCGCGTCGACCCCGAGCATCTCGATGACCGTCCGGACCACCGGCGGCGGCTCCGGAAGACTGACGGTCAGACCGTCCTGCGTTCCGTAGGTGTACATCTGCATGAGAAACGCGACGCCGGTCGAGTCCATGAACGTCACCTTGGACGTATCGATGACCACGGCCTTGGCTCTCTCCAGAGCATTAGCTATGGCAGCACTCGACTCCCCGCGCAAAGAGACATCGATTTCTCCCCACATACTCACGACACTCGTACGGGACTGTTCTTCGAACATGATCCCGCCCGTGCGCCCCCTGTTGTCGAATTCGGTGTTGCTCACTTGCATCGCCCCTGTTCATTGCTCCCCGACATGGCCGCCGGAACGGGTCGCCCGACCCCTCGGGCAACTCTGGGAGACTGCAACGCCTTCGTCGCGATCACGGGCAGCCTACATCCGTGAAGATCGCAAGTGGAACCTCCGGTCGGGGTTACATTTCGCTGTCAGGATTGGTATAAGATGGTATTTCTCCGGGCAAATCGTCACATCCGGACGGGTCAGATCGGACAATTGGACCCCGAGTTGGACATGCGTTCAAGAGATAGATTCACAAGGTTCAATTCTCCGACGATCGATTCGGGCCATCGGGCCCCTCTGCGGCCCCCGGATTGCGCACGGACGGTGCACTTTCCTTCTCCCATGCGTCGAGCTGCATGGTTAACGCCTTGGCGAGCTCGAACACCTGCTGCGGAGGAATTCGTACGCGGGACACCACACGGCCCGGCACGGTAATGGACGTCACCTCTCCCGACTCCGGATCGGAGACCGGGCTCGGCGGCTGCTTCACGGCGATGAAGTCCAGGATGAACGACGTCGGCGTGTGCCATACGGAGGCGAAGTCGGCCGGGACGCCGGTCTCCATCTCGTCGGGCACGTCGATCTGGAACTCCTGGGGCAGCTCGTCGGACGACACTGGGGCTCCTCGATTGGCCGGGCGTGCACCGACCGTACCGTGGGGCCGGTTGGTGCGACAGTGGAAACGGACTCGGAGGACATATGCTCCCGGGCCGCCGTCGTGCCCACAAAATGATGCCGCCCCGTTCGCCCCGCAGCACTAGACTCGCGCGTCCGTTCCCGCGAACATCCCCACGCAGACTCCTGGAGGGTCCCCCATGCCTGCCGACGAGTCCGAGCTCGCCCAGGAGCGTGAGTTTCTCGCCGAGGCCCGGTCACAGCTCGGCCGCATGCGGGACCGCGTAGCTGCGCTCGACGGTCAGAGCGCCGGCAACTGGGTGAGCGCCGAGATCCTGGAGGCCACGCTCGCCCGCCGGATGGAACAGCTGACCGACGACCCCGACATCCCGCTCTTCTTCGGCCGCATCGACCTCGCCCCCGAGGCAGGCACCGCCGGCCCCGGTGAGACCTTCCACATCGGGCGGCGCCACGTCTCGGACCCGGACGGCGAGCCGATGGTGGTGGACTGGCGTGCCCCGGTGAGCACCCCGTTCTACCGGGCCACCCCCAA
Organism: Promicromonospora soli; assembly: GCF_014653785.1. Taxonomy (GTDB): domain Bacteria; phylum Actinomycetota; class Actinomycetes; order Actinomycetales; family Cellulomonadaceae; genus Promicromonospora; species Promicromonospora soli. The sequence continues at coordinate 645,442 of NZ_BNAS01000001.1, forward strand.
GGAGCCGATGGGCATCGCGGCCCGGCGCCGGTACGGGTTCGCCCGCGGCCGGCTGACCGCGTTCGAGGACGAGTCGCTGACCCGGGCCGACCGAGCCCTGGACGGCGATGGCGACGGCGACGGCGCGCGCTCGGAGATCCTCGAGGCTGAGATCGAGCGGCCGCGCACCGGCCCCATGCGCGACATCGTCGCGACGATCCAGCCCGAGCAGGACGTCATAGTCCGGATGCCGCTCGAGCGCACGCTCGTCGTGCAGGGCGCGCCCGGCACGGGGAAGACCGCGGTCGGGCTGCACCGCGCGGCCTACCTCTTGTACGCGCACCGCGACCAGCTCACCCGCCGCGGGGTGCTCGTCGTCGGGCCCAACAAGAGCTTCCTGCGGTACATCCGCGACGTGCTGCCCGCCCTCGGCGAGATCCATGCCAGGCAGGCGACCATCGAGGAGATCGTCGGCGACCACGCCCCGGTCCGCGCCACCGAGCCCGCCGACGTCGCGACCCTCAAGGGCGACGGCCGGATGGCGGCAGTGCTGCGGCGCGCCGTCTGGTCGCACATCGGCACCCCGCAGGACACGCTGGTCCTGCCGCGCGGCTCGTTCCGCTGGCGGGTCCCGGCGTACGAGGCGCGCGAAGCGGTCGAGCAGATCATCGCGCGGGACGTGCGATACGCCCTGGGCGCGGCCCAGCTGCGGCACGCCCTGGCGCACCGCGTGCTCGTCCAGATCGAGGAGACGGGCGACGCGCTCGACGACAGGGCGTGGGACGTCCTGGCCCGGACCAAGCCCGTCCGCGACTACGCGGCAGCGGTATGGCCGGCGGTCGAGCCGCGCAGGCTGCTCTTCCGGCTGTTCTCCGACCGGCAGTTCCTGGCCGAGTGCGCCGAGGGAATCCTGTCCGACGCCGAGCAGCTCCTCCTGGCCTGGCACCGTCCGCCGCGCACGCCGGGCTCCGCCCGCTGGACGACGGCTGACCTGGTGCTGCTCGACGAGATCGCGGACCTGCTGGACCGGACCGAGTCGGTGGCGCACATCGTCGTCGACGAGGCGCAGGACCTGTCCGCGATGATGCTGCGCTCCCTCGGGCGGCGCGCCGCTACCGGTTCGCTCACCGTGCTCGGCGACCTCGCGCAGGCCACGACGCCCTGGGCCTCGAGCGACTGGTCCGACGTCCTGGACCACCTGGCCAAGCCCGACGGGCACGTGGAGCAGCTGACCGCCGGATTCCGCGTGCCCGCCGACGTGATCGAGCTCGCCGCCCGGCTCCTGCCCAGCATCGCGCCGGGCCTGGAGCCGCCGACGGCCGTCCGGCGCGCCCGGGGCAGGCTCCGGATCACCGCCGCGCCGCTCGGCGACGTCCTCCCCGGCGTCACGGGCCTCGAGGGATCGGTCGGCCTGATCGTGCCCGACGCCGCCCTGCCGCACGTCCGCACGACGCTCACCGCCGTCGGGCTCACGTTCGCCGTCGTGGGCGAGCGGGACGACGCTCCGGGCCCTGACGACGCGGCGGACGAGGACGATGCCTCCGAGTTCGACGCCCACCTGGACCTGGTGCCCGCCTCGCTCGCGAAAGGCCTCGAGTTCGACCACGTGGTGCTGCACGACCCGGCAGGGATCGTCGCGGCCGAGCCCAACCACGCCACGGGCCTGCGCCGGCTCTACGTCTGCCTCACCCGGGCGGTCACGTCCCTCGTCGTGCGGCACGACGACGACCTGCCGCCGGAGCTGGGCATCGGGCACCGGGACGAGACCCTGTCCGAGGCAGGTGCGGCGACGACCCGATGACCGCCTGAGCGCCTCCCCGTGCCCTACCCTGACGCCCGGCTGGGCGGGAGATACGTCAGGTATACGGGCTGGCGCTCCACGGCAGCCATCCGGTCGAACGCCTCCACCGCCCGCGGAAGCCCGATCCAGTGCGGCACCACACAGTTGACGTTCACCGAATACTTCGCTGCCGAGTCCACCAACGCGGTCGTGAACCGGATCAGGTCCGCCTTGGCCCGCCGACGCCAAACGACGGAGGATCGGCCTGGGCCACCCGCCCCGGGCCGGTCCTCGGAGTCGGGCGCTCGGCGTCAGGCTCGGCGCGCGAGCAGGCTGAACGAGTTGGGGAGCCGGCCGTCCCACGCAGCGGCCGCGTTCAAGTGCTCCGGGCGCCAGAACGGCTCGGGATGCTCGTCGAGATGCTCGATCTCGAAGCCCGCACGCCGGCAGGCCATGACGATCTCCGAGAGCGTGTGCTGGCGCTCGACGGCGCCGTTGGCCGGGAAGGAGTCGTTGACGTGCGAGGGCGCGAAGTAGCTGCGGTCAGGACGAACTCGGATCTCGTCGGTGTCCCAGCCCCACAGCGGCACCAGCGGATGCGCCTCGTAGACGTAGAACCAGCCGCCCGCCCGGAGCAGACGGTGCACCTCCGCGAAGAACGCCGGCAGGTCAGGGAGCCAGATGAGCGCACCCTTCCCCGTGTAGACCAGATCGGCGCACGCACTCTCGAGCCCGCTGTCCGGCATCACCGCCCGCGTGTACCGGCAGGGCATACCGAGCTCGTCGGCCCTGCGCTGCGCGCTCGACAGGGCCGCCTCGCTGTAGTCCAGTCCGTGCACCGAACGCGCGCCCAGGCGCGCCAGCGCGATGTCGTCCAGGCCGTGGCCGCTCATCGGATGCACCACGTCGGCGCCGACAACGAGGTCGCCCAGGGCCTCTACCTCTTCCGGCAGGAGCGCGACGGTCCGTGCCTCTTCGAGATGTTCGGCGTACTCGTCCTCGTACTTGCGCGATGCGATGGCCCACGCGGCCCGTGTCTCGTCCCCTGTGACGTCCATCCCGCAACCCTGCCATCGGGGCCGCGGTCGACCCAGGTCTTTTCCAGCGCCTCAGTCCTCGACCGGCTCCCCGGTCGGGTCGTCGGCAGCAGGTGCGGCCAGCTCGGTCCCGCCGATGGGGTCGGAAGTCCACGCGACCAGCTGCCAGCCGCTGACCGGATCGCCCTCGATCTCCACCAGACCGGTGTTGGCCAGCGTGGTCCGCTCGACGTGGTCGACGTCGACGCCCGCCACGCGCGCCGACACCCACGTACGGATCGCCGCGCCATGAGAGACCACGACGACGCTGTCCCAGCCTCGCGCGGCGATCTGCTCAACGGCCCGGTCGTAGCGCCCGAGGAACGCGTGGCCGTCCGAACCACCGGGCATAGCGCGGTCGACGTCGCCACGCGCCCAGGCGAAGACGGTGCTGAGGTAGAGCTGGTGCGCCTCGTGGGCGCCGGCCATCTCGAGCTCACCGGCCTCGATCTCATGCAGCCCGTCCACCGTCATCGGTTCGATGCCGCGCTCTCGCGCCAGCGGCGCCCCCGTGAGCGACGTCCGCACCAGTCGCGAGACGGCTATCGCATCGACCCGGCGATCGCGGAGTCCGTGCGGAACCGCGGCAGCCTGACGTTCACCGAGCCGCGTCAGCCCGGGACCAGGGTTCGCCGTGTCGAGCAGCCCATGCACGTTCGAGGGTGTCTGTCCGTGGCGCAGCAGCAGAAGTCGCATGAACGGCATTCTCTCCGACCGGTCGCCGTCGCTGGGAACGCGTGTCGTGCGGTGGTGTTCAGCACCGTGTCCGCTCCGTTACTCTGGGGCTCGCTATGAGTCCGACATATCGCCTTCGCTCCCCGCTCGCCGGTCCTCGGCGCGGGTTCGAGTGCGCCCTGACGGTCAGGCTTCCAGCGCTCGCAGACCGCGGCACCAAAACCTGCCCTTCGATCTGAAAGGCCCCAGACTTCATGGATCCCCAGTCCAGCCCGACCGTGTCCCAGCCGGGACGTGGCCGTCACCGGGCAGCGCAACGCCCCGTCCTGACCGGCATCGCCCGAGCCGCCACCGGGCAGGCCGGCGCGGTCGCTGGGCGCGGCGCCGTGATCGCGGCAGCCGGTTCCGGCGTGCTGCTGTCCCTGATCGCCGCACCCGCCCAGGCAGCCACGGTCACACAGGTCGGCACGGCCCTGACCGGCGAGCCCGTTCAGGGAGCGCTCAACACGGCCGACCTCAACGCCCTGACCGCCCAGGCCCGCGAGACGGTCGCCGGGTCGGGCGTCGTCGCCGTCGCTCCTCACGCGGAGCTGAAGGTCGAGAGCTCGGCGGTCTCCGTCGTCTCCGCCGCCGAGAACGAGGCATACCAGGCGGAGCGTGCCGCCGAGGCCGAGGCGGAGGCTGCTGCGCAACGACGGGCGTCGGTGGTCTCCATCGCGATGCGCTACCTCGGCGTCCCGTACGTGTGGGGCGGCACGACCCCCGCCGGGTTCGACTGCTCCGGGTTCACGTCCTACGTCTACGCCCAGGTCGGGATCGACCTTCCGCGCACGTCGTCCGAGCAGCGATATGCCGGGACCGTGGTGTCCTGGTCCGACGCACTGCCGGGCGACCTGATCTGGTCGCCCGGGCACATCGCGATCTACGCCGGTGACGGTATGCAGATCGAGGCCCCGGTACCGGGCAAGTCCGTCCGGTACACCAGCATCTGGCAGTCCGGCCCGACGTTCATCCGCCTGGGCTGAACCGTAAACTCACTGCATGACCACCGAGGTGAAGGCGGGCCCTCGAGAGCGGCTGCTGGAGGCGGCTGCCACACTCAGCTACCAGCAGGGTGTCGGCGTCGGCATCGAGGCGCTGTGCAAGGCGGCAGGGGTGTCGAAGCGCTCCATGTACCAGCTCTTCGACAGCAAGGACGAGCTGCTGGCGGCAAGCCTGGAGCGGGGCGCCGCGGCCTACGCCGCATGGCTCCTGCCACCGGCGGACGATGGCCGTTCCCACCGCGAACGGATCCTGTACGTCTTCGATCGGATGCAGTCACAGGTGGGCCCGCCCGAGTTCCGGGGCTGCCGATACCTGGCCGTCCAGATCGAGCTCAAGGATCAGCATCACCCCGCGAGCCGGGTGGCCCGCCTGGTCAAGGAGGACCTGACGGATTTTTTCCGCGCCGAGGCAGCTCAGGGCGGGGCGAGCGACCCTGATCTGCTTGCCCGCCAGCTCATCCTGGTCTTCGACGGCGCGAGCGCCCGGGCGGGGATCGGGGCAGACGACCTGACGGGACTCATTGCGCCCACCGTAAGCCCCCTGCTCGATGCGGCAGGCGTGCACTGAAGGACCGCCGCCTCGCGGCTGCGGCCGGCCAGGGGCGGCCAGGCTTGCGTCTGGAAACCGATCGGTTTACGGTTTGCCGAAGCCGTTCGGTTTCTCTATGGGTGCGGGGGTTCAGATGACCACAGCTCGGCCGGTGGCACTGGTGACGGGTGCGTCATCCGGCATCGGGAAGGAGGCCGCGCTCGCACTGGTCCGAGCGGGTTTCGACGTGGTCGGCACGAGCCGCGACGCCTCGCACGTCAACCCGCTGAGCGGTGTGACCTTCGTTGATCTCGATGTGGCCGGTGATGCGTCGGTCACCACAGCGGTCCAGCAGGTGGTCGATCGGTTCGGGCAGATCGACGTCCTGGTCAACAACGCCGGAGTCGGCTTCACGGGTGCGGCCGAGGAAAACTCGGTCGCGCAGGCGCAGGACGTCTTCGACGTCAACGTCTTCGGCATCATCCGTATGACGCAGGCGGTTCTGCCGCACATGCGGTCCCGGGGTGGCGGCCGCATCGTCAACCTCTCGTCGATCTTCGGGCTGATCCCGGCGCCGTTCCTGGCCGCCCATGCCGCGTCCAAGCACGCGGTCGAGGGATACTCCGAGTCCGTGGACCACGATGTCCGGGAACACGGCGTGCGCGTCCTTCTTGTCGAGCCTGGCGCGACCAGCACCGGTTTCGAGACGAGATGCAAACGGACCGAAATGCCCCTGCAGGCCTATGACAAGCAGCGACGCATCGCTGAACAGGTGATGGCGGCGTCGGTGCGAGACGGCGACGCTCCCTCCACCGTTGCGACGGCTATCGTGGCGGCAGCGACGGACCCCAAACCGAAGCTGCGATACACGGCCGGCCCCTTGGCCGGACGGCTCAGCACGCTGCGTCGCGTCGTGCCGTCGCAGATGTTCCACACCCAGATCCGCAAGTACAACCGGCTGGCCGGCTGAGCCCGACCGCAGGCAAGCAGTACCAGAGGAGCAAAGAGTGACCCTCAGTACCGAAGCAACGAATTTCGGGTGGCTGCTCGACAACTTCGTGCGCACCGTCCCGGGCAGCCGGCACACGCTCGTGGTGTCGGCAGACGGCCTGCTCATGGCGATGTCCGACCAGCTGGACCGCACCAGCGGCGACCAGATGGCGGCGATCGTCTCGGGTATGTCGAGCCTGACGCGTGGAGCTGCCCGGCAGCTCAACGGCGGCAACGTCCGTCAGACGATCATCGAGATGGACAACGGCTTCCTCTTCCTGATGAGCGTCTCCAACGGGTCAGTGCTCGGCGTGGTCGCGGAGGCCACGTGCGACATCGGCCTCGTGGGCTACGAGATGGCCCTGTTGGTGTCCCGCACCGAGGCCACGCTCACACCGCAGCTGATCTCGGAGATGCGCGGCAGCCTCCCGGTCGACGGGCGTGGGCGAGCCGCCGGCTTCTGAGACAGGCGGCGTCACCGGACGCGCGCGACCGAACGCAGGACATCGACCGCGCCGTGTTCGGTGATGCTGCCGCACACCTCACCGGCCGCTGCCCGGACCTCTGCCGGAGCGTGCCCCATCGCCACCGCGCGGGCCGCCCACTCGAACATCGGCAGGTCGTTGTGCCCGTCGCCGACGGCGATCGTACGCTCCCGGGCGACTCGCATACGGCGCCGAAGGGCCTCCAGGGCAGTCGCCTTCGAGACGTTCGGCGCCGTCACGTCGAGCCAGTCGCCGGGCACCTTCGTCGACCCCCCTGTGGCCGTCACATCGAACCGGCGCAGCTCGCGCGCCAGCCGGGCAGCGTCGGGCGCGTGCACGACGGCGCGCGTCGTGGGCACCTCCCACAGGGCGCGTTCGTGCTGCACGACGTGCTGCGGGCCGTTGAGCAACCCGTCGGGAAACCTGGCGTTGACCCGATAGCCCTTGCCGAGCACCTCGGTCGCCAGCAGCACGTGCGGGATCGCATCGCCTGCCCGCTGCAGCGCGGGACCGGCGTCGAACCTCACCGTGTCCTCGACGATCAGACGAAGCCCGTTGATCCACGCCGTCACCGCGCCGTTGGAGCAGATCACGCGGCCTCGGCTCAGCCCGAGCCGCTTGATGATCGGTACTGCCCCGACCAGGGACCGTCCAGTCGCGAGCACGACGTGGTGCCCCTTCGCGAGAACGTCCCGCACCGCGGCCACGGTGACGTCGGGGATGTACCCGGCCTCGGCGAGGGTGCCGTCGATATCGAGAGCCACCAACCGCACCGATGTGGCGAGGGCTGTCGTATGCGGCGCGGTCATGGTCTTCTCGGTCACGGTTTTCTCCGGTTGGCGAGGACAGGAATGCCCGACGCCGGGTGTGATCGACGTCGGACATAACCAATCTCGCCCCGGGGGGTGGGGACGTCGTAACCGCATTCGCGGGCCATCTGGGGACGCTTTCAAATGTCCGATGGCGTCGACGTACCGCTTTGGGCGCGTTTGAGGCTTTGGTCCCACGGCGCCTCGCGGGGCCTCAAGCCTCAGCCGGCTGCTTCCATGTTCTTCGTGACCACGTCGATGGTCTGCTGCAACTCATCGGTGGGGCTGAACTCGACGACCTCCGTGCCGTCGTAGAGGAACGGGGTGTGACCCGGGGGGACGTAGTAGGCATCGCCGGTCTCGAACGTCTCCTCGCCGGAGGAGGTCTTGAACGTCACCTTGCCCTTGAGAACGTACCCCCAGTGGGCTGCCTGGCACTGGTCGTCCGGTAGGCCCTTGAAGAACGCTGAGAGGTCGGCGTCGGCGGTGTACTTCTCGAAGGCCACCGTATAGCCGCCGTCGAAGCGTTCCAGGTGACCCTCGTAGCCCTCCATGTCAACGGTTTCTGATGCGCTTGTCTTCGATGCCTTGGGCATGATGCCTTTCCTTTCGCCACTTCCACCATCCGCCCGAAGCCATCATTCCGCCACGCAGACCGCCGGGGAGCGACGACAGGCACCTGTGTCCGCCGTCAGGAGACCGGCTCTGGCTCATCAGGCCGGTCGACGTCGAACGCCGGTAGACCGTCGATGCTCGTCAGGTTCTTGCGACGCCGGAACTCCTGCTGCCCAGCCTCGCCCTTGCGCTCGAAGTACGGCCCGATCAGGTCTCTCTCGCCCTCGTACGACATGAGTGGCACGCCCCAGCCGCAGCTGTCGGAGACGCGTTCGACGTCGACCACGATGACCGCGCGGGCACCGGGCAGGTCGGCGAACCGGCTCGCGAGAGCGGGGTACTCGTCGTCGTACCGGGTCACGACGCGGCCGGTGCCGTGGAGCCGGACGATGTTCGGCGGGCCGTCGAAGGCGCAGAACATCAGGGTGATCCGGCCGTTCTCGCGGAGGTGCGCCACCGTCTCGCTCCCGCTCCCGGTGCCGTCGAGCCACGCGAACGTGTGATCGTCGAGCACGGCGAAGGTACCGGGAACACCACGCGGCGAGACATTGACGTGCCCGTCCGCGGCGAGCGGCGCCGTCGCCACGAAGAACACCTGCTGCCGCTCCACGAACTTGCGTAGCCGGCCGTCGATCCGCTCGTGCAGCTTCATGCACGCATGCTGCCATGGAGGCGACTGCACGAAGGAACTGATCATCGCCGCCGAGGCTTCAGGCTCACCGCCCGAACCTGAAGCCTCGGCATCCTGCCAGATCTGGTGCAAACTCACGACGTGGAACGCGCGACCGCCCGGGCGGCGGGGACCGCGGCGATGACGATCCCGCCGGCCAGGGCGACGGCGGCAAAGACGTAGAAGTTGACCTCGTAGCCGGTTCCCAGTGCGGCAACGTACCCGCCGATGAGAGGCCCGGCGATCGCGCCGAGGCGTCCGACTCCGAGGGACCAGCCGAGCGCAGTGGCCGACGACGTCTGCGGGTAGTGGGTGGCGACGAAGCCGTTGATGAGGATCTGAGTACCCACGCTGCCGAGACCTGCGAACGCGACGATCAGGAGCAGGAGGGCGTAGGGCAGCTCGACGCTCAGGAGCAGGGTCGAGGTGAGGGCGATGGCAAAGCACGCCGTGACAACCTTCTTCACGCCGATGCGGTCTGCCACGTGCGAGGCGGTGATCGCCCCCACGATCGCGCCCGCGTTCAGCGAGAGCAGGAAGACCAGAGATGAGCCGAGCTCGTAGCCTGCTTGACGCATGATCGCCGGGAGCCATGTGTTCATGCCGTAGACGAGGAGAAGGCCGCAGAAGCTGGCGAGCCCGAACAGGATCGTTGCGACGAGCATTGGGCCGCTGAAGAGGACCTTCAGTGCGCTGAACCGCCCGGACTCCACAGCCGCGCCGGCGTCCGTCGGGGTGACGACGTCCTCGTAGACGACGCCGTAGCGGGCTGCTGTTGCCCGTGCCTCGTCCTGGCGCCCCTTCGACGCGAGGAACGCGATCGACTCCGGCATGAGGAGGTGGACGACCGGCAGCAGGACGACGAGAGGCAGCGCGCCAAACGCGTACAGCCAGCGGAAGTCCACGGTCGGCAGAGCGAGGAGGGCGAGGACCGCGGCGAGGACGCCACCGACCGAGTACCCGCTGTACATGACCGCGTTGGTGATCTGCCGTCTCGGCTTGGGCGCGAACTCGACGGTCATCGCCACACAGGTGGGCACGACGCCGCCCAGGCCGATCCCGGTGACGAACCGGAAGACGCCGAACAGCTCGGGGGTGGGGGCAAGGGCGGTCGCCAGCATGAAGATGGAGAACCAGGCGATCGACAGCATCATGATGGTGCGGCGGCCCAGGATGTCGGTGAGTGCGCCGACGAACAAGGTCCCGATCAGCATGCCGACGAGGGCCAGGCTGCCGATGACGCCGACCTGGGCCGCGTCGATCGACCACGCCTCGTCGGCGAGCAGAGACGGGACGGTCGAGCCGAAGATGACGAGGTCGTAGCCGTCGAAGACGATCGCGAGGAAACACAGGCCGGTGACCGCGAGACCTGATCTGCTGCGTCCTGGGATGGTCGGCTGGCTGCTAGGGGATCGCCCTGCGGTCGTGCCGCCGGGTACGGGAGTGGCTGTGGTCATCAGAGGCCTCCTTGCCTGCTGGTCCGCTTAGGTCGTGCTCGCGTACCGCCCATCCAGCCGGACGGGCACCACGCGGTCGTGCAGCTCGGGTACACCTGGTCGTCGTTGACGGTCCCTGGGGACTGGTCGGGTGGCCCGGGTCGCAAATGTAACGGACTCCCGTCACTCAACGCAATACTGTTACATGAACATTCTCGGAGCCGTCGATCCTGCGGCCACCGCGCGGTGCGGCAGGATGTGCGGCGTGGGCAGAGCGGCGAAGGACAACGGCAGCGCGCGCTGGTTCGTCGTGAGCGACGACGCGGCTCGGGCGACCGTTGAGGCGGCGATCAGGGGCGCCCTGGCGGCTCAGCGCAGCCGCTTGGCCAGCGTCTACGTCGACATGGTCTCCGACCATGACTGGCCGGCGGGCGCTCGTGCGACTGTCCGACTGGCCGAACGTCGCTCGGCGGCGAACCGCCACGGCGGCGTATCCCTCACCCTCGACCCGCGCGTTGACGAGGACTTCGACATCGTGCTCGCGCTCGCGCCGTTCAGCATCGGCTGCACGGGAACCAGTTCCCAAGGTGAACTCATCTGGGATGCGAACGACACCGGCACTAGCGCAGCCTTCGCACTCACGCCTGCCGAGGAGCGCGCCGTGAGGTCTGCCATCAGCAGGGCCGGTGGCGCGGCAGATGACCTGATGAGGCTTTCGGAGCACCACCTCGGCCGACGGGCCCTCAACTACAGCGTCGTGGGAGGCACGGCACCTGCTGCTGAGCCGTGGCTACCACCCGACGGATGGCGCGCGTACGAGCACACCGTTCGGCTGGGCTCCGGAACCGACGTCTGGAATGCAGCTTCGTCGGCGGTCCTCTCGTGGGGCATCAAGTCCCGGAGCGGGTTCACCGTCGACCCGCTACTCGAGGCCGGACGCATCGCACGTCGAGGGGAGCGCTATTGGCTCGTCGCACGCATCGGTCCCCTCCACGTGCGGGAGCCTGTCGAGGTCGTCGCGACTATCGCAACCGACCGCCAGGCCGCACTTGCTTACGGCACCCTGGAAGGCCACCCGGTCTCAGGAGAGGAAACGTTCATCGTCCGCCGAGACGAAAACGGGAATGTGAACCTCACGCTGCGCTCCCTCACGCGCGCCGGCCGGGGCCCCTGGCGCGGGCTCTTTCCATTGATCTTGATCGCCCAGCGCGTCTATCGCCGCCGGTACCTACGCGCACTCCGGCGCGGCGGCCAATGAGCACACGCGACGGCTGATTCCGAGGGCTGAGGCAGTTCGTTCCGGGCCGGCCCGTAGTCGCCACAGCGGGCTTGATCCCACCTGACGACGACGGTATGGCCCAAATGTCGTGTGAGCGCTAACATCCGCTATTGGAGCTCGACGCAGCGCTCCAGCGTCCGTCTCGGGACGCCAGCGGCGTATGAGGATCCGGTCCTGCCGCTCATCTGGAGGTTCGATGAAGAACTGTCAGCACTCCGCCCCACCCTTGTCCGCCATGGCGTCCCTGGACGTGCGCCGGCGCACCGTGCTCCGCGGGGCCGCCGTCGCCGGGGCCGCAGCCGCCGTCGGCCCGGCTCTCCTGTCGGCCCCTACGGCGTCCGCAGTCATCCCACCTGCGCGCGGCGAGGTTGGTGCCGCGGCGTCGGAGTTCACGCTGGGCCAGGTCCGGCTCACGGCCAGCCGCTGGATGGACAACCAGAACCGCACGCTGTCCTACCTGCGCTTCGTGGACGTCGACCGGCTGCTGTACAACTTCCGCGCCAACCACGGGCTGTCGACCGGCGGCGCCGCGGCACTGGGCGGGTGGGAGGCGCCGGACTTCCCCTTCCGCACGCACAGCCAGGGCCACTTCCTGTCGGCGTGGGCGCAGGCGTGGGCAGTGCTCGGGGACACGGTGTGCCGCGACAAGGCCGCCTACATGGTTGCCGAGCTGGCCAAGTGTCAGGCGAACAACGCCGCCCGCGACTTCGCCGCGGGCTACCTGTCAGGCTTCCCCGAGTCGGACATCGGCGTCGCGGAGACGGGCACCGGCAACGGCAACGTCCCGTACTACTCGCTGCACAAGACGCTCGCGGGCCTGCTCGACGTGTGGCGGTACATGGAGAACACACAGGCACGCGACGTGCTCCTGCGGATGGCCGCGTGGGTCGACACCCGCACGGCCCGGCTGACGACCGCGCAGATGCAGACCACGCTGAGGATCGAGTTCGGCGGCATGAACGCGGTGCTTGCGGACCTGCACTTCATGACCAACGACGCCCGCTGGCTGACCGTTGCCCAGCGGTTCGACCACGCCGCCGTGTTCGACCCGCTCGCAAACAACTCCGACCAGCTCGCGGGGCTGCACGCCAACACCCAGGTGCCCAAGTGGATCGGCGCCGCGCGCGAGTACAAGGCGACGGGCACCGCGCGGTACCGGGACATCGCCCGCAACGCCTGGGCGATCACGGTCGGCGCGCACACGTACGCCATCGGGGGCAACAGCCAGGACGAGCACTTCCGGGCACCGAACGCGATCTCCACGTTCCTGAGCAACGACGCCTGCGAGCAGTGCAACACGTACAACATGCTCAAGCTCACGCGCGAGCTGTGGTTGCTCGATGCGGAAAACGCCGGGTACTTCGACTACTACGAGCGCGCCCTGCTCAACCACCTCATCGGGGCGCAGAACGCCGCCGACGCACACGGTCACGTCACGTACTTCACCCCGCTGCAGCCCGGCGGCCGGCGCGGCGTCGGCCCGAAGTGGGGTGGCGGTACGTGGAGCACCGACTACGCCTCCTTCTGGTGCTGCCAGGGCACCGGCCTCGAGACCAACACGAAGCTCATGGACTCGATCTACTTCCGCTCGGGCACCACGCTCACGGTGAACCTGTTCATGCCATCGGTCCTGACGTGGACCGAGCGGGGTATCACGGTCACCCAGACGACGTCGTACCCGGTCAGCGACACCACCACGCTCACCGTGACCGGCTCGGTCAGCGGCTCGTGGGCCCTGCGTGTGCGCATCCCGGCGTGGGCGACCGGGGCGACGGTCGCCGTGAACGGCGTGGCGCAGTCCATCGCGACCACACCCGGCACGTACGCGACGCTGACTCGGTCCTGGACCTCGGGTGACACCGTCACGGTCCGGCTGCCCATGGCGGTGCGGGTCGAGTCGTCGAACGACAACCCGAACGTCGCCGCGATCTTCTACGGACCGGTCGTCCTGGCCGGCAACTACGGCAGCAGCAGCCTGTCGGGTCCTCCGGCCCTCACGGCCTCCTCGGTGACCCGCACCAGCAGCAGCTCGCTCGCGTTCACCGCGACCGCGAACGGCACAGACGTCAACCTCGGGCCGTTCTACGACGCGCACGGCTTCAACTACACGGTGTACTGGTCGGTCAACGGTTCGGGCGCTGCTGGCTCCCCGTTCCGGCTGTTCAACGTCGCGAGCGGCATGGTGCTCGGCATCCAGAACGCGTCGACCGCGGACGGCGCCCTTGCGCTGCAGTGGGACGACAACGGCACGACGGACCACGACTGGGTGCCCGTCGTCTCGGGCACGTCGGTCAAGCTGCGCTGCGTGAACAGCGGCAAGGTGCTCGGCGTGGAGAACATGTCCACGGCTGACGGCGCGCGCGTCCTGCAGTGGGGCGACACGGGTACCGCCGACCACCTCTGGACGATCCTCGACAACGGCGACGGCACGCACCGGGTGCGCAACAACCACACGACCAAACTGCTCGGCACCGCGAGCGGCTCGACGGCCCGGGGCGCCCAGGTCGTGATGGACCCGGACAACGGCTCGGCGGACAACCGGTGGCGGTTCGTCCCGACGGGCGCCCGGCGGATCCAGAATGTCAACAGTGGCCAGGTGCTCGGAGTGACCGGCATGTCCACCGCCGACGGCGCGCTCGTGATCCAGTGGGGCGACACGGGTACCGCCGACCACCTGTGGACCGCCGTCGTCGGCACCAACGGGTACTTCCGGCTGCGCAACCAGCACACGGGCAAGGTCCTCGCGGTGGAGTCCGGCGGCACGGCCAACGGCACCCGCGCCGTGCAGACGACCGACACCGGGGCCACGAGCCAGCAGTGGCGGCTCCGGTACACATCCGGTGAGACGTTCCGAATCCAGGCTGCAGGCGGGCGCGTTCTTGGCGTCCTGAACATGTCGACCGCTCAGGGCGCGCAGGTGCTCGTCTGGGACGACAACGGCACGAACGACCATCTCTGGCGCTTCGTGTGAGCCTGCCCGTGAGGCCCTCGACCCCACGGTCGGGGGCCTCACGGCCGCCCAGCAACGCGACGAAGCTCACTGATCCATGCCCCGGGCGATCTCCGGGTTGCGGACCAAGCAGCCAGGAAGCGGGCTCAGCGGGCCGGCTGATCAGGTCAGAGGCTCGAAAGCGGACGAGCCGGTCTGTACGCCGGGTTCTCCCGCACCGATGAGTTTCCCGCGCCGTGCCGGTCTCTGCACTCGAGACCGACTGACGGAAGGCATGGAGCCATGCGGAAACTGCTCTACGGCATGAACCTGACCCTGGATGGCTACATCGCCGCGCCCGGCGACGACATCGGCTGGGGCGGGTCGAGCGACGAGCTGTTCCAGTGGTGGCTCGACCAGGAGCGGGCGATCGGGCTGTTCTTGTACGGGCGCAAGCTGTGGGAGATCATGAGTTCCCACTGGCCGACCGGCGACCAGCAGCCGGGCGCCACCCCGGCGCAGATCGAGTTCGCGCGGAACTGGCGGGACACGCCGAAGGTGGTGTTCTCGTCGACGACCGACAAGGTCGACTGGAACACTCGCCTGGTCGCCGGCGACGCGGTCGCGGAGATCACCCGACTCAAGGCCGAGGACGGTGGGCCGATGAGGGTCGGTGGCGCGACGCTCGCCGGGGCGGCCATGCGGGCCGGGCTGATCGACGAGTACGCGATCGTCACCCATCCGGTCCTGGTGGGCGGCGGCACACCGTTTTTCACCGCGCTGGACAGCTGGGTGAACCTGAACCTGGTGGAGACGCGGACGTTTCCCGGCGGTGTGGTCCTGAACAGGTACGAGACCAGGCGCTGAGCGCGATTTTTCCGCGAGGGGCCCCTGATGGCCTACCGGCCCCGTCCGCTAACCTCCCGCTATGACAGACGGAACGGGCCCTGAAAGCGAGCCAATGACGGGCACCGGATGGGTCCGATGACCTTCCGCTTCCCCTCCGAGAGCCCGGCTGAGACTGCGGCCTACCACAGGCGCCTACGGGCCCAGGGCACGTTCATCCTCTCGATCGCTTTCGTCCTGTTCTTCGCGATCACAGGCATGCCGTGGTGGTGGGTCGGGATCGTTACCGCGCTCTCCGGCGCCTCAGGCATCCCGACGTTCACGGTCCTGATCACTGAGCGACGCTGGGCACGCGACCTGGCCCGCGTGGGAGCCCGACTCCGCCCCCGCCTGATCGCACTTGGGTTCGCCTACGGAGCCGCGATCCTGCTGCAGGGAATCGTCGGCGTGACACTCGGCACCTGGCCTGCGACAGCCCTTGCACCTGTGGCCTTCGCCGTCGAATTCCTCATCGCACGGGAACGCCTCGGCACGCTGGCAACAGACGCGGACAAGCGGTAGGGCAAGAGCCTCCGGCGGGCACCCGGGAATCAAGAGGACCGAGGGAACTGCGGTGCCCCTGCCCCTCCGTCAACCATTGGCTTCACCGGGACCCTGACACCGAACCCGCCGGCAGTGCAACAGGTCCCGCCGACACCCAGCACCACCGCACCTGACCATGACGGGCGAGACCTGTTGCACTGCCGGCAGAACCGACGTCCGAGACGTGCCCAGCGCAAACGGAGGACCGGGGACCCAGAGCTGGGAGTATGGCTGGGTCACAGACCCGCACTGGCGACCTGGGGACACGAGAGCTACACGGGAGCATGGGAAACGGCGGCAGACACTGCACAACGTCGTAAGACGAAATGCAGGTCAGCCGCCTTTTTTGTTCCGACCGAGGTCGTGCGGACGAGCCGGTCTGTACGCCGGGTTTCCCTGGCAGGTTTCACGGCCTGTCGGGGTACCCGGCGGAGACTGCCGAGAGCGTTGGAATTCTGCGGCTCGCGAGCGTTGGGGACCTTGAGGTCCGACGGCGCTTCGTGGGGCTCTTGCGGACTATCTGCGGACTCGGCGCGGACTGGGCGGGGTTAGGGCGAACCCCTGAGACGTCCTGCGGTAGGCACCGGGTAATTCCGGTGCCTCGATGAACTACGAGCCCTAGATTGCGTTGCGTGAACCTCTCGCATCTCGGGACGCCGATCGGGCCGATGATCCGCGTCCACGGCGGGTTCGCCAACCGGATGTACCGGCTCGACACCGACCAGGGGTCGTTCGCGGTGAAGGAGCTCAACCTCGTGGACCGCCGCTGGACCTACCACGCCGAGGACGTGTTCAGGTTCGAGCGGGCGGCCTTCGCCGCCGGCATTCCGATGCCAGAGCCGATCTCGGCCAGCCACGACACGCTCGTACACCGGTGGGTCGAGGGAGAGAAGGTGCCCGAAGCGCCGGCGTCGGCGGCGTACGCGTTCGAGATCGGTGAGATCCTCGCGCGCATCCACGCGCTCGACGTCGAGTGGACCGACGTGTCGGTCAAGGACCCGACGTCACGGGACTGGCCCGAGCTCGCCGAGCGGGCGGCGGCGACCGGACAGCCGTGGGCCGACGAGCTCGCCTCCCACGTCGAGACGTTCCTCGCGATTGCCCACTTCGTCGACACGTGCGAACGGCCAGGCCCCGTCGTGCTGACCCACAAGGACATCCAACCGTGGAACCTGCTCGCTCGAGCCGGTCGGCCGGTCCTGCTCGACTGGGAGCTCTCGGGGATGCTCGACCTGTCCGGTGAGCTCGGCTCGACCGCGCTGAGCCTCGCGAAAGGACCTGGCTTCGACAACATCGAGTCCACCATCTTCCGCTCGGTCCTCGACGGGTACGTCGCAGGGGGCGGGACGCTGCCGCCGTCCGGCCCAAGCTGGTTCGTCTTCATGATCGGCGGCTGGCTCGGGCACACGAGGTTTAACATCCTTCGCTGCCTCGCCGGTGCCGAGGCGAACACCGGTCCCGACCTCACGCAGTCGCACGAGTCCGCGCGGAACGGCATTCGCGGCCTCCCCGACATGTTCGGCCGACTTCCAGAACTCGAGGCGCTGCTCGTGTGACGGTGCCTCGTTTTCCGTGCTGGGTGCGCGGCGTAACGCGCGCGCTCCCGATCCCTCTCGGGGCGACGCCGCAGCATGAATGCCCTGGTCAGGGCATTAAAAGCGGACGAGCCGGTCTGTACGCCGGGTTCTCCCGGAGGGTGTACCGGTATGTCTCGCGGTTGGTGTCCGACGAGTTGGTTGGGCACCGCGAGATCGTTGGAGTCTCGGGAATTCTTTGGGGTCGCAGCGCGGTGGTGAGGTTGGCGTCATACGGGCTCTGACGGCGTTCATGTGTACCCAATGTGTACCGCTCGCCCGCAGTCGTCGCCGCCAACGTCGCCAGTAGGCTCTGCATGGTCCTCGCTCAAGGCGCGCTGGCTCCGGATGACCGCGCCCGATTGGAGAGGGTGGCAGCCCGTTCAAGCCGGGCCGAGTCCGGGGGCGCCCCGTCATCGCACGGGGCGCCCCAAGCCTTGGGTAGGCCCGGCAATTACCCGTCAACGACGGGTGACGATCAACGCACCAATGAGGCGGCTACGGTGCGCCCATGAGTTACGACATCCTCGCGTTCGACCCGGCAGCGGTCGCCGACGCCGACTTCCCTGCGTGGTGGGAGGTGCAGTCGCAGTGGTCCGAGGACCACTCGTACGACGACCCAGATGTGACGACGGTGAATCTGCGGTCCTTCTACAACGAGCTGATCCAGACCTACCCGCCGATGAATGGTCCGGGCGCGCCGGCGTACGAGACCTGGCACAACGACATCGAGCTCGTAAGCCAGATGTCGGACTACAGCATCGGCACCTCGCTGGTCTACGGGGCGTTCTCCTGGAGCCAGGCACGGACGGCGCGAGCCACCTTCACCGCGCTGGCTGCCAAGCACGGAGTGGCTGTCGCCATGGTCAGCGACGACGGATCGATCCTGCGGCCGTGATGGAAGCCCGCCCGCAGATTGTGTGCCTGTGCGGCTCGACTCGATTCGCTGAGCAGTTCCGCGCGGTGAATCGTGACCTGACTCTCGCCGGGGCAATCGTCGTCGCACCCGCTGAGTTCGAGCACGCCGGCGACCAGATCACCGACGAACAGAACGCTGCGCTCGGCAAGCTGCACTTCGCGAAGATCGACCTTGCCGACCGCGTCATGGTGGTCAACCCGGGTGGGTACATCGGGGAGGCCACGCGACGTGAGATCCGGTACGCCCACGAGACCGGAAAGCCGGTGGAGTACACCGACGCCCTCGACGGCGTCATCAACCCCTGACCACGCTGGTCCGCGCAGAGTCCCTTATCGCCATCGACGCCGGCGACAGTTCGTGGATCGCAGTCCGGCCCACCGGCATGTCTGACAAACGCGACAACGGCCGAGAACGTTGGAATTCCAACGTTCCCGGCCGTTGGTCGTGTTGGGGTCGGGGCTGGTGCGGACCTCTTGCGGACTATCTGCGGACTGCGATCGCGTCGTCAATCCTTGGTGGTGCCCGGGGCTCATGCGGACTTCCGGTCGGTTATCCCTGCGTTGACTGGCAAGGTCACCTTCCAACCCACGATCCGCCCGAAGATGAGGCAGCCATCGTGGAGTTGACCTCTACTAGATCAAGGCGCGCCGCCGGGCGCCGGGTGAAGGGCCCCCAAGGGCGCGGCGGGCGCGGGCGCCCTTGCGCCTCCCCCACCCGGCACCTCCGGCGCTCACCCCACACATGACGAAGACGGTCCTGGATCACTCGCCAGGACCGTCTTTCGTTGCTCAAAGCTACTAGGAGAGGATGCCAGCCTGGAGTCGCGTGGCGTGCTGTCGAACGATCTGCTTGAGTTCCACCGGAAGATTCGCCATGTGTTCCTGACGCTTGGCTCGCCACGACTCCTGCGTGAACGTCTCTGAACCAGCGGCCTTAGAGAGCGCATAAACCGCACGGTCGATGCGACGTGCAGTGTCAACGACATCCTCCGGGTCATTTACCTCGATCGCCACGAGTGCGCTGTTCAGCCGATCTACTATCGGCCAGACCTCCACCTTCTCTACCGTCGACTTCAGTTCGGATTCAGCCAGCGCAAGCTGCCTGAGCGAGGTGATGCCATGGTAGGTGGCAGCAAGGAACTGGCCCACGCGTTCGGTCATCGCGATGCGCCTCTGCTCCGCAGCCCTCGATTCATCAAGCATCTTCGCTGAGTCCGTCTGCTGGCGGGTAGTGAGCCACGACCCTAGAGTTGCGATTCCCGCGCCGACGATCGTGCCGACGAGAACAGAAGCAGCGTCTGGATCGATCGTGGGCATGCCGAGAACATACCGCGTGGTACCGGCTGCATCTGATCGTCGCTGCTCGGACAAGGCCGAGCAGCGACTCGGGCCTCGCGATTCACCGGACACGGCCTAGTACTACGGCCGTAGATTGGGGCTGTGGCCTGCCGTTTCGCGTCTACGGTAGTGGGCGGTGCGGGCTCGGTGTTGGTGGCGTCGTAGCCAGCGGGACCAGGACAGGATTTGCTCGGTGGTCGCGCGGGTGCGAGACGGCGCGCCACCAGCACCGAGCCCACTCCCAGCGACGAGACGACATCACCCACGGTCAGCGACCTGATCTACGGCTGTAGTACTAGTGCCTCCGGCGGGCACCGCAGGAGTCAAGAGGATCGAGGGGACCGCGGTGTCCCTGCTCCTACGTCATCCATTGGCTTGATCGGGACCTGACACCGAACCCGCCGGCAGTGCAACAGGTCCCGCCCGACCAGAGAGCACCACCGCACCTGGAGCTGGACGGCGGGACCTGTTGCACTGCCGGCAGAACCGATGTCCGAGACGTGCCCGCGCCAACGGATGACGGAGGATCAGGGACCCCGAGCCGGGAGTATGGCTGAGGCCCAGACCCGCACTGGCGACCTGGGGAATTACACGAGAGTTACACGGGAGCATGAGAAACGGCGGCAAACACTGCACAACGTCGAGAGACGAAAATGCAGGTCAGCCGCCGTTCTGCGGTTGCGACCGAGGTCGTGCGGACGAGCCGGTCTGTACGCCGGGTTCTGTTCCCGCGCAGGGTTACCCCCGCGCGGGCGACGGTCATCCATCTAGGCCCTGCGTTGCCGCAGGGCTCGAGCGGTCTACCCGACTGTGCCTCTCCGAAGAGAGTCGGGCGGGCAGCCCTCAAACACAGTCTGTCTGACCTTGCTCCAGGTGGGGTTTACCTAGCCGCTACCGTCACCGGCAGCGCTGGTGGTCTCTTACACCACCGTTTCACCCTTACCCCCGGTCCTGGGACCGGAGGCGGTCTGTTTTCTGTGGCACTGTCCCGCGGGTCGCCCCGGGTGGCTGTTAACCACCACCTTGCCCTGTGGAGCCCGGACGTTCCTCGGCGGGTGCCCGGGGGCACCCAACGCGACCGTCCGACCGACTCGTCCGCAGGAAGAATCCTACCTGCCTATGCAACTACACCGGAGCAGCCTCAACAGGTTCGCCCCGTCACACGTCCACGCGGTAGCTGAGCGCCAGCTCGTCCCCCGACATCCCCCGGATTCCCCAGTTCTCGCGCGCGCTCTCCAGGATCACGATCTCCAGATCCTCGGCGGCGAGCCCGAGTCGCGGTGCAACCGAGTCGTACAGCGCGGCGATCAGGGCTCGCTTGGCCTCGCGGCTACGACCGGTGAAGCAGACGATCTCCACGACGAGGTAGGCGTCCGAGCGCGGAGCGACCAGGTCGCCGTCGTCCAGGAGGAGGAAGCGGTGGAACCGCTTGTCCGCAGGAAGCCTCCAGGTGCTGACCAGTGCCTCGTGCAGCGCGTCGGAGATCTCTCCGCGCCGCTCATCCCACACCGACCGGTTCCCGTACACCTTGATCTGCGCCATGTTCGCCAACCCTAGTGAGCCGCCTTGCCCGGCGACCTTAGGCTGGGCGCGTGATGCTGCTCCTCCCGCCCTCCGAGGGCAAGACGCCCGCGCCCGACGGCGCCGCTCCCCTCGACCTGAACGCGCTGGCCCACCCGGAGCTCACTGCGCGGCGCGAGCAGGTCCTGTCCGGCCTGGCGAAGGTCAGCGCGCAGCCCGGGGCGACGTCGGCACTGGGCGTGAGCGACGGACTCGCCGACGAGGTGGCCCGGAACACGGCGCTCCGCGAGGCGCCAGCGGCCCGCGCGGCCGAGGTCTACACGGGCGTCCTGTACGCGGCCGCCGGCCTGGCCACCCTGCCCGACGGCGCCGCGCGGCGCGCCCAGGAGAGCGTCCTCACCTTCTCCGGCCTGTGGGGCGTTGTCGCTCCCGGCGACCGCATCCCCGCGTACCGGCTCAGCATGGGCGTCGGGCTCCCCGACGTCGGCAGGCTCGCCACCTTCTGGAAGCCCGCCCTCACCGAGGTCCTCGATGCGCGGGCCGCGGGCGACGTCGTCGTCGACTGCCGCTCCGCGACGTACGTCGCCGCGTGGCGGCCGAGGACGACGGGCGCCGCGGCAGCCGAGTGGGTCGAGGTGCGTGTGCTGCGCGAGACCGACGGCAAGCGGACCGTCGTCTCGCACAACGCCAAGCACACGCGGGGCGTGCTGGCCGGACACCTGCTGCGCCGGGAGGCCGAGGCCCGGACCAGCGAGGACGTGCTCAAGGCCGCGCAGGAGCTCGTGGGTTCCGTGATGCTCACCGAGATCGGCTCGGGCAAGGACCAGACCCTGATCGAGGCGAACCTGCTGGACGGCAAGCCCCGCGGCCCGCGGACGCTGGAGCTCGTTCTCGCTTGAGCCGCCCTCTTTGTTGTGGGCACGATCGTTGCGTCTACGCGCCCGTTTTAGGCGCAACGATCGCGCCCACAACAAAGAGAAAGCTGGGTAGCTCTGGTGCTGGCGCCCTCCGACCGGTTGGATGACCGGTCATGGAGACAAGAAGCCTGACGGGCGCCCGAATAGCAGTGGCCGCGGCGTTCTTCGCGCAGGGCTTCGTCTTCATCAGCCTGACCACCCGCCTGCCGCGGTTCCTGGAGCGGTGGGGGCTCGACGAGGTCGCCCTCTCGCTGCTGCTGCTCATGATGGTGCTGCTGGCCGGCGTCGGCTCGCTGGTCACCGAGCGCGCGGCGCGGCATGTCGGCAGCGCGGTGATGCTGCGGCTCGGCCTCGGGCTGATCGTCGTCGCCGTCCCCGTGCTCACGCTCGCCCCCGCGATCGGCTTCTTCGTGGGTGGGGTGGCCCTCTACGGCATCGCGCTAGGTCTGGTCGACGCCACCACCAACATGCAGGGCGTCGACCTCGAACACCGGTACGGCCGCCCCATCCTGCCGTCGTCCCACGGCTACTGGACCACCGGTGGCATCATCGCCGCCGTGGTGGCACTCGCCACCGGGCACCTCTCCCCCGAGCTCGGCGCGTTCGTCGTCCTGGTCCCGATGGCCATCGCGTTCGCGCCGTTCATCCCGCGCGCCACGGACGTCGCGGGGGTGTCCGACGGCGGACCCGGCCACGTGGTCCCGACGGAAGCCGCGGCTGCCACGTCGGGTCCTGTCCCGTCGGACGCAGCTCCGATCCCGTGGCGGCCCATCTGGCTGGTAGGAGCGGGGCTGGTCGTGTTCTACATGGTCGACACCACAGCAGCGGCCTGGGGACCGGTCTACCTCGCGCGTTCGTTCGACGCACCCGGCAACCTGGTGGCGCTCGCCACCTTCCCCTACCTCGTGACGTCGATAGTGGTTCGCCTGGCGGGCGGGCAGCTCGTGACGCGGTTCGGCGTGGCTCCGGTGCTCCGGATCGGAGCGATCATCGCCTGCGGGGCGCTGGCGCTGGTGGCGCTCGCGCCGTCGTGGCCCCTCGCGGTCGCCGGCTTCACGGTGCTCGGCGCGGCGATCGCCCTCGTGGCGCCGCTCAGCTTCTCGGCCGCGGGCCGGATCGCCGCGGGCACGGCGGGCACGGCAGCCGACCCCGTTGCCGGTGCAGCAACCGGCCCGGCGCCCGAGCCCGACCGTGCCCGTACCGACGCCGTGATCGCGCGCTTCAACCAGTTCAACTACGTGGGCGCGCTGCTCGGCTCGGTGGCCACCGGGTTCGTGGGGGCGGAAAACCTCCGCCTCGGGTTCGCCCTGCCCGCCGTCCTGGTGCTTGCGCTGGTGCCGCTCGCGCCGGCCTTCGCCCGCGGAACGCTGAAGCGTCCGGGCGGCCAACCGGTCGCCGGCCCGGTCAGCCGTCCGTAGATCAGCTCAGCGCACGTCGATGTAGATCGGGTTCGTGTAGAGCCAGGTGTCCGCCCACGGGTCGCCGTCGTTGTCGGCATGGGGCAGGGGTCCCGTGGGGTCGACCGACGCTCCGAGATAGCCGGCGCCGTGGCGGTTGCCGTCGCTGCCGCGCAGGCGGACGTAGCAGGACTCGGTGATGCGGCCGAGCGGGATGCGCAGGCCGTAGGTGCCGGAACGGCCGCTGGTGTCGACCTGCTCGACGACGCGCGTCTCGGGCGCACGCCAGGTGTCCCGGTCGGTCGACGGTCCCGTGACGGTGCCCCGGATCACGTCGAGGTGAGCGAGCCGGGGCAGCACCCCATGCGGGTTGGGCCGGTGCGCGCTGCGCACCGTGACCCTCAGCTCCACGGAGGTCCCGCGCTCCACAGTGAGCCGGCCGCCGAGAGTGGTGCCGGTGGCGCGATCCCGACCCGCGGCGACGAGCCGCACGTCGATTCCGTCCACGAGATGTCCGTGGTCCACCCAGACCCGGCCGCGGCGGAGGCCGCCCATGACGTCGAGATAGCCGTGCCGGGTCACGCCGACGTGGGTGCGGCTGAACTCGCCCGGCCAGAAGTCGCTTCCCGGCTGAGGTGTCCCGGTGTCGACGGGGGACGGCTTCCAGCCGAGGGAGTCGAAGGTCTCACCGGCCGGCATGTCGCCGTCGCGCCAGGTGTCCCAGATGGTGCGGTGGTTGTCGGAGTTGGACGTGATCGAGAACAGGGTGCCCTCGGCCAGCATCGCGTCCCACATGCCGCCGACGGTGGCAGTCATCCAGTCGAAGCCTCCGAACGTGCGGTAGGCCTCGAGCGGGTAGCCGGAGAACGAGTCCGTACGCGGCGCGTTGCTGTACTCGCCCCGCTGGGCCCGCGTGCTGCCGCGGTACGCGACCCAGGCAGGATCGGCGTCGCCCTGGGCACCCGGCGCACCTTCCATGCCCACGCAGATGCCGGCCGCAGCGTCGCGCCACGCCCGCATCTCGTGGGGCGAGTCGATGCCGAGCCGGGACGGGTGGTTGGCCAGCATGAGGACGTCGTCGACGTACCGGTCCGCCTTGCGGGCCGCGAGCCACCGCAGCGCCTCGACCGCGCGCCCCTCGTTCTCGGGCAGGTCGGCCGCCCAGCCGTTGAGCTTGCCGTCCCACAGGCGCTCGAACTCGCGCAGCAGCTCGACCTCGTGCTGACCGGGCGCGGCGAACACGGTGCCGTGCTCCGCAGCGGGGATGTACCACTCCAGGCCCTGGAAGATGAGCTGGCGCGGGTTGAGGGCCCGCGCGGCCATGATCTCCGCGTGCTCGGCGGCGGCGCCCTTGTCGGCGTGCCCGAAGTTGCTGTGCTCGTTGAAGACCATCCAGTCGAGGCCGAACTGCGCGCCCTTCTTGGCCTGCTGGTCGAAGTCGTACTTGGCGTCGTGGCTGTACCGGGTGTGCACGTGGTGGTCGCCGACGAGCCACGCGAGCTGCGGGTCTCCGTGGCGGCCCGAGGCGGCGGCGGTACCGGCGTACGCGCCAGTGGCGAGCGCCAGCCCACCGACCATACCGAGACGCAGGAACGTGCGCCGCGAGGCGCCTTGGGGATCGAGGGACGAGGTCGGGACCGACGGGTCGGCCCAGCGTGGCAGGTCGGTGGCGCGGAACGGGGTGTGCATGGGTCCTCCTGGGGGGCGCACAGTGACAACACAGGCTCCCGCCGCCATGTTGCACCCGCATGAACGCCGGGTGTTGCGCGCGGGTCAGCCAGCGGTCGAGCCCGCGACCTCCGCTCGGACCGGGACCGGGGAGTCACGCCGGTGCGTGCCGAACCCGGGCGCCTCGGTCATCCGGCGGCGGCGCCGGTGGTCGCGCCGGACACGACGCGGACCAGGATGCGGCCGCACTCCTCGCAGCGCACCACGGCGTCGGGCGCCGCGGCCTTGATCGCCGCCACGTCGGCCGGCGGCAGGTCCATGCGGCAGCCCTCGCAACGGTTGCCGTTCAGCACCGCCGCACCCGTGCCGCCCAGCTGCGTGCGGATCTTCTCGTACAGCGTGACCAGCGCCTTGTCGAGCCCCTCGGCTCTCGTCTCCCGCTCGCCCGCGACCACCTGGACCTGCGCGTCGATGTCGGCCCAGCCGGCGTCGCGCTCGGCCTCGACCTTCGTCTTCTCCGCGACGAGCTCGTCGTTGGCGGCCTCGACCTTGGCGAGCGCGTCCTCGTGCGCCTCGAGCCGTTCCATGACGTCGAGCTCGATCTCCTCCAGCGCCGCCTGGCGGGCGGCGAGCGACTTGAGCTCGTCGGTCAGCGCGACGGCGTCCTTGGCGCTCACGCCACCGGAGTCCAGCCGCTGCCGATCGCGGTCGGCTCGGGTGCGGACCTGCTCGACGTCGTTCTCCGCCTTGGTGAGCTCGCGCTTCAGGTCGGCCACCCGGGTGCGCGACTCGATGAGCGACGTACGCAGGTCGACGATCCGGCCGTCGAGCTCGGTCAGCTTCGCGAGCGCGGGAAGGTTCTTGCGCTGGTGGGCGAGCTGCTGAGCCCGGGTGTCGAGCGCCTGGACCTCCAGCAGCCTGCGCTGGTCTTCGGGTGGTGCGGTAGCCACGGGAGGCGTCCTCTCGGTCGGGTTCTGGGGGTGGTCCAACGCTACCTCGCGCCCGCCCGAGTGGAGTCCACTCGCTCAGCCGGGGTCAGCGGGAGGGGACCTGGCCCGTCCACGGGTCGGTCACGAGCTCACTGACGCGCGCCTCGACCGTGAACCCCGCTGCCGCGAGCGCCGCTGCGAGGTCCTCGACGGCGTAGCGCAGCCAGGGCCATTCGCTCGCGTAGTGGGCGGTGTCGACGAGGAACGGGGTGCCCGCAGGCCCGGGGGCGCCCGCGGCGCGAGACTCGAACTCGGCCCGTTCGCGCAGCTCGGACGCCGGGTGGTGGCGCAGGTCCGAGGTGACGTAGACGTCGGCGGCGGCGGCGCGGACGGCGTCGAAGTAGCCGTCGCCGGACCCGCCGAGGACGGCGGCCGTGGTCACCATCGCGTCCGGGTCACCGGAGAACCGGACGCCCTGGGCGGTGGCGGGCAGCGCGGCCGCGACGCGTCGGGCGAAGCCGGCGAGCGTGGTGGGTTCGGCGAGGCGTCCGACGCGGCCGATGCCGCGGTCCGTGCCGTAGTCCGTCCCGTGACCCGCGCCGGGGGCCAGGCCGTGGGACAGGTCGTGCGTCTCGCCGGCGGCGCTCACCTCGAGCGGCCGTCGGTCGGTGATGCCGACCAGGTCGGCGAGGGCGTCCGCTACGCCGCGCGGTGCGGCGTCGGCGTTGGTGTGCGCGACGTGCAGGGCGCAGCCGCCGGTCAGCAGCCGGTGCACCACTGACCCCTTGAACGTGGTGGCGGCCACGGAGCTCACGCCGCGCAGGAACAGCGGGTGATGGGTGACGAGCAGGTCAGCACCCCAGTCCAGGGCCTGGTCGACGACCGCGGTCACCGGGTCGACGGCGAACAGCACCTTGCGCACGGCGGCGGCCGGGTCGCCGGCGACCAGTCCGACGGCGTCCCACCCCTCCGCCGTCGACGGCGGGTAGAGGCCGTCGAGGGCGCCGACCACCTGCGCCAGCGTGGGGTGTGCGGTACCGCTGGAGTTGTCTGGCCTCGACCCGTCGCGTGCGGGGGCGTCGCTGCTCACGCGATGCAGCGTAGTACGCAAGGCTGTGCGCGGCGTGTCTGTGCGGATCGCCTGAAGGTCGGGCGCTGACGGTCGGCCGCTGACGGTCGGCCGCTGACGGCATAGGCTCGGGTCGTGACCGAGTCAGCACCCCGCATGAACGTCGAGTCGTTCAACCTGGACCACCGCGCCGTCGCCGCCCCGTACGTGCGGCTGGCCGACCGCAAGCAGCTCGCGGGAGGGGACGTGATCGTCAAGTACGACGTGCGGTTCACGCAGCCCAACACCGCGCACCTGGAGATGCCGACGGTGCACTCCCTGGAGCACCTGTTCGCCGAGCACTCGCGCAACCACTCCGACGCTGTCCTGGACTTCTCCCCCATGGGCTGCCAGACCGGCTTCTACCTGATGCTGCAGGGCGAGCCCGCCTACGAGGACGTCCTGGGTCTGGTCGAGGCGACGATGCGCGACATCGTCGCCGCCAACGAGGTACCCGCGGCCAACGAGGTGCAGTGCGGGTGGGGGGCGAACCATTCGCTGGCCGGAGCCCAGGAGGCGGCGTCAGTGTTCCTCTCGGCGCGCGGCGTGTGGTCGCAGGTGTTCGGTGACGGAGCCCCGGGCGAGGCGTCGGCCGAGGACGCGGCTGCGCGGGATGCGGCTGCGCGGGAGGCGGCTGCGCGCGACGCGGCCACCGGCCAGTGACCGCCGAAGGACCCGTCGCCGTCGTGCTCGTCGCGATGGACGACGAGGCCGCGCCCTTCCTCTCCCTCGCGTCCGAGGTGGGCGAGCCGGAACGCGTGGGCCTCGCCGAGCACCGGCGCATCATGCTGGCCGGCCGGCCGGTCGTGCTGGTGCGCACCGGCATCGGCTTCGTCAACGCGACGTCCGCCGGCGTGAGCGCGATCCTGCGCCACGGCGCGGACGTGCCGCTGATCAGCGCGGGCAGTGCGGGCGGGCTCGCGAAGGACGTCGCCGTGGGCGACGTCGTGCTGGGCGCCCGCCTGGTGAACGCGGACGCCGACGCCCGCGCCTTCGGGTACGTGCTCGGCCAGGTCCCGGGCATGCCCGAGGCGTACGACGCCGCCCCCGGGCTTGCCGACGCCGTCCGGCGCGCTGCGGCGACTCTCGACGCCGGGGCCCCGGAGCCACTGGTCCTGCGCGAGGGCACCATCGGGTCCGGCGAGAAGTTCGCGACCGCTGACCTGGCGCTGCGGCTGCGCGCGGACTTCCCCGACATGCTCGCCATCGACATGGAGTCGGCAGCGCTGGCGCAGCTGTGCCACAACTTCGGCGTCGACTTCGTGTCCGTGCGTGCCGTCTCGGACCTGTGCGCACCAGACGGAACCGAGTTCCTCACCCACGTGGACGACGCCGCGGCGCGCTCCGCGCGGGTGGTCACCGCAGCGCTCGGCCTGCTGCCCGCCTGACCGGCCACGCGAGCGATGGTTCAGCCCTTCGCGTCCGCGTAGCTCTCCGTCACGGCGACGCTGAGCGGGAAGTCCACCGGGAAGTCGCCGAAGAGGAGCCGGCCGGCCTCTTCGGCGGCGGCCCGCACCTCCTGTGCGACGACATCGCCGAGGGCTGCCGGGGCGTGCACCACCACCTCGTCGTGCAGGAAGAACACCAGGTGCGGTCGGCGATCGAACGGCGCGGGCGCCAGCCCAGGCTGGGCGCTGTCAGTGGCCTCCCCCAGCGCCCAGAGCCGACGGC
Organism: Promicromonospora soli; assembly: GCF_014653785.1. Lineage (GTDB taxonomy): Bacteria > Actinomycetota > Actinomycetes > Actinomycetales > Cellulomonadaceae > Promicromonospora > Promicromonospora soli. Next base: position 674,206 of record NZ_BNAS01000001.1, read on the forward strand.
GGATCGACGCGATCCAGCACAGCGCCCACTCGGCGGCGGTACCCTGGACCACGAAGTTACGGGTGAACCGACCCCAGGAGCGCGTCTGGCTGCGAGCGCGTGACTGGGCGTCGGCCCCGGCGTCCTCGTCGAAAGCAGAGCCCTGTACGGCTGCCCACGACTCCCCCGGCCGGGGCGAGCTGCGGCCGAGCCGGGTGCTGACCACCTCGCCGCGCTCCCCGGCTCGCGCCGCGCGCTCGACCAGGTCGATGGCCTGCGGGAACGCGCGGGCGAGCCGCGGCAGCACCTGCGCGCTCACGCCCGTGGTGCCGCCGTACATGGCGCCGAGCATGCCGACCTTCGCGTGCTCCCGGGAGTCGACGGCGCCCGTCGCCACGATCCCCGCGTACATGTCGGTGCTCGCTCCGTCCTTGCTGCGGCCGGCCGCGGCCATGCGCTCGTCGCGGGCCAGAGCGGCCAGCACGCGCGGCTCGAGCTGGGCGGCGTCGGCCACGACGAAGGTCCAGCCCGGGTCTGCGACCACCGCTCGCCGGACGTTGTGCGGTAGCTGCAGCGCGCCGCCACCCGTGCTCGCCCAGCGGCCCGTGACCACGCCGCCCACCACGTACTCCATGCGGAACCGGCCGTCCGGCGCCCAGGTGTCCAGCCAGTTCCAGCCGTTCGCCGTGTAGAGGCGGTACAGCCCCTTGTACTCCAGGAGCGGGGCGATCACCGGGTGGTCGAGCTTCTCCAGCTCCCACTTGCGCAGGCTGCGAGCGCCCACGCCCGCGTACTCCATGGCGCGCAGCAGGTCGGGATGTGAGTCGGGGTTGAGCGTGGGCGGGGCGTCGAGGGCTTCCCGGATCCGGTTGGCCAGGTCTTCCAGCTTCGCGGGGCGTGCACCCGGCCGGGGCCGTGGGCCGAGCGCCTCGGTGAGGATCTCGTCGTGGATGTCGCCGCGCCACGGGAGTCCGGCGTGGTGCATCTCGGCTGCCGCGAGCGCCCCGGCGGACTCGGCCGCGAGCAGGAGCCTGAGGCGGCCGGCGTCGGTGCTGTCCTTGAGCGCCACCAGCTGGGCGGCCAGCTCTGCCGCGGGGTCGAGGGACTCGTCACCCGGCCCTTCACCGGGCGCGTGCGTGCCGCCTCGGGCGGCTTCATCCCTGGCGCCGCGGGCGGGTTCGGACCGGGGCGCGGGCGCACTGATCTCGCCGAGGTCGAAGAGCGGCTCGGAACCGGGATGGCGTTCGGGGCGGACCAGAGCGGCGGCCGTCGGGCCGCCGGGGGGCGGGACCGGGGCCAACCGGTCCCAGGCCGTGGGTCCTGCCTCGGCGAGGGCCGTGTGTGCGGCCAGTGCAGAGCGGCGCAGGACCGCGTGCGCGAGCCGGAGGTCGTGCGCGCGGTCGACCCGGACACTGTCGGCGAGGAGGGCCGGGTACCAGTTGTTCGTGTCGTCCCAGGTCCAGCGGACGTGGGACGGCTCGTGGGCCGCCACCTCGTGAGCCAGGCGGGACGCCTCGACGATGCGCGGCTCGCCCGCGGGCGCACCGGAGTCGGAAACCGACCGGAGGCCGATATCCGAACCTTCCCGCGAGATCACCGTGTGCACGGGCTCAGTCTGCCGTGAGCCACTGACAGTCGGCGGCCGGTCCCGCAGCGCCGACAGATCAGGCGGTGGTCACAGCTGCTTCGTCATGAACAGCGAGTCCCCATGGACCTCGTCGGGTTCCACGCGGTCGGTCTGGATGAACCCGAGCTTCGCCAGCACCCCGCGGGAAGCAGCGTTCCAGTCCCGGACCGTAGCCCACAGCCGCCGGTACCCCGACGCCTGCGCCCAGCCGAGGACCGCCCACGAAGCCTCGGTCGCATACCCCTGGCCCCAGGCCCTGCGAAGCAGCTCGAATGCGAGTTCCGGCTCGTTCTCCCGGCCATGAGTGTTCTCGATCAGGCCGCAGTAGCCGATGACGTCACCGGATCCCTTCAGTTCCGCTGCCGGCAGCCCGAGAAAGTCGGATTCCGACCGGCTGCGGATCCAGTCCTCGACATCTTCGACAGTAGGGCGGCCATCTGCGCCGATCCGACGATGCGGAGGGACACGAGGATCACGCTCGGTCCACATCTCGTGCTGGACAACGGCCTCGGACACTCGCCAGGGCCGGAGCAGCAGCCGTTCGGTCTCGAGCACGATCGCCCGCCCGCACGCGCTGGGATGCTCCATGGCGCCGAACGTATCAGGCTCCTCGCCGACTCAGCCCGCGACGTCGGCCACGGCTCGGGCACGGCCCACCACGAACGCCGCATGGAGGACCGACGGCGGGGTCAGGTCGCCGGCCAGCAGCCCGCCGGCCGTCCGTTCCAGCGTCGCGAGCCCGAGGTCCCGGGCGAGCCCGCGCGCCCGTTCGACGTCGGACCGCTGCCGGGCCGTGAGCGCCGGTCGCCCTGTCGCCGCGGCCGCCAGGAGGACGTCGCCCAGCAGCAGCGTCACGCGGCGCACCGGGGACGGCGGCGTGGCCGCGGACCGGACCGTCCTCGCCGAGGAGGCCTGTGCCTTCAGCTTGCGCATTCGTCTGCGCCAGAAGTCCCAGTAACCGCCCTCGAGCGACCATGCCGGCGTGATCGTGGGGCTGATCAGCCTGATCGCACCCTTGTCGCGCACGAACAGGCCGACCGGTTCGTCCCGGTCCTCCCGACGCTCGATCGTCACCGCCACCAGCTTCGACCTGACCGACAGCAGTGTCTCGACCGCCTGCTCGTCCGACACCGGCAGGCGCAGCATGCGCGGCTCGCCGTCCGCCGTGACGACGACGAGCGTCATCTCCTGCCGCACCTCGTCGATCCCGACCTCGCCGACGTCGCGCACCAGTACGAGCCGCACGTTGGCCGGACGGCGCCCGAACCCGACGACGTCGCGCGGCGCCACCCCGGCGCCCGTGCGCTCGGCGATCGCCCGGAGCTCATCGAGGCCGAAGCCGACGCCGTCGGACCCGTCATCCAAGCGGCGGAGTACCGGGTTCCCGCCCGCGCCCAGGCTGCCGTCCGGCTTGCTCCGCACCGCGGTGAGGGCGAACACGCCCTCGCACAGGCCGCTCAGGGATCTGCCCCACAGCAGCGGACTGGTCCAGCTGCGCTGGAACCTCGGGTCCGTGCCCGACGGGCGGCCCGTCACGACCTGGCGCACCTGGCCGGATCCCGCGTCCCAGCCCAGGTAGGCCAGCCCGCGCGAACCACTCTGGGACGTCCACCACCGGGCGCCGAGCGGCACCCATCGCGCCAGGTCGACCTCGTCGTCATCCGCGTTGTCCGACGCCGGGGCCGAACCGAGCGCGGAGTGAGCCGTCCCGTCCGTGTCCAGAGCGCGCTGCAGCACCTCGCACATCGCCCAGGCCTCGGCGAACGCGTCGAGCAGTTCGGACTCGGTGACGGCGTCGTCCCGCCCCGCGAGGCCTGCCACGAGGCCCCCGGCCACACGCAGCAGACCGTCGAACCGCACCCCGCCGACCTGTTCGGTCGCGACCTGCTGGAACCCGGCCAGGCGCACCCGGCCGGCCAGCGCACGCAGGGACTCGGCGTCGTCGGGGCCGAGGTGCGACAGCCCGCCCGACATGAGCCGGCCCACGACCTCGCGGACCTCCGCGAGCGCCTCCCGGCGACGCTTCCGCACCGCCTCGGACGGCCTGCGCACCACCGAAGGCTCGCGCATCCCGCTCGCTGCCGACGTCTCTCGCGTCCCGGCTGCACCGGAGGTCTTGGGCACCGCCTGCGCGACCACGGGGACAGCGCCCTGTGGCGGTGCGTCTGGCGCGAGCTGGACCGCCCACAGGCAGGCGGTGAGGACGTGCTGGCACACACCCGCCGTCGGGCAGTCGCAGGAGACGGCCGCCGGGCCGCGGCCGTCCACGCGCACCATCGCCCCGGACACGTCGAGCACTGCGCCCTTCGGATCGTGGGACACCTCGGTCACCGTGTCCTTGCGGGCGCGGCGCAGCAGGCCCGGATTGCCGAGCGCCTCGAGCGCGTCGTCGTCCAGGCCCGCGTACGGGGCCGCCCAGGCGAAAGTCTTCCGGTCGCTCATGAGAGCACCTCCCCCAGCCACTCGGCGAACCGCTCGGGCGTGAGCGCGGCGACCTCCATGCCGCACTCGGCGAGGTGCCGCGCCGTGCCCTGGTCGTAGACGGGTTCTGCCGCCTCGTCCAGGGCGGCGAGCCCCAGCATGGTGACGCCCGACGACGCCATCCGTCGCACCGTCGTCAGCAGGCTCGACACCGAACCACCCTCGTAGAAGTCGCTGACCAGCGCGACCACGGTCCGGGACGGATTGCGCACCTGCTGCTCCGCGTGCCGCACGGCCCTCGCGATGTCGGTTCCGCCACCGAGCTGCGCGGTCATCAGGACGGCGACCGGATCGTCGGCCAGGTGCGACATGTCCACCACCGACGTGTCGAACAGGTAGAGCTGCACGTTGATGCCGGGCAGGCCCGAGAGGATTCCCGCGCAGACGGCGGAGTACAGCAGCGACGGGGCCATCGACCCCGACTGGTCCACGAGCAGGATGACGTCCCAGGTCAGGGTCCGTTTCGCCCGGGAGGAGAAGCGGACGTCCTGCACCGTCATGCGGCCCTCGGCGTCGACCCGGCCGAGGTTGGCGCGGAGCGTGCGCTTCCAGTCGAAGTTCCGTGCGACCCGATGCATCGAACGGCGTGACCGGTCGATCCGGCCGTTGACCGCGGTGGTGAACCGGGTCCGCAAGCGCTTCACGATGTCCTCGACGACCCGCTGGATGACGCGCCGCAGTCCCGCCGCCGCCTGGTCGTTCAGGGCGCCCCGCACCTGCAGCATCGCGACGGCGAGCTCACGCGAGGGTTCGAGGGCCTCGATCGCCGCCTCGTCCTGCAGCAGCTCGGTGAGGCCGTACCGGCTCACGGCGTCGACCTGCATGCGCTCGAAGGTCTCGCGCGGGAACAGGCTGCCCGCCTCGTTGAGCCAGCCGAGCGCCGTCACGTCCACGCCGTGCGGCTGCGAGGCGCCGAGGCCGGCGCCCCGACCGGCCGCCGCTCCACCTTCGCCCCGGCCCGTCCCGACACGGTGCCCACGCGCCGTGTACTCGCGGTCGTACAGGTAGCGCAAGGACCGCTCCAGGCCTTCGTCCTGCTGTCCCACCGACAGCTGATCGGCCGCGTACCGGCCCAGCACCAGCCGCCAGCGCCGGGCGGCTTCCTCGTCCGAGATCGTGCTCATGCTTTTCCTCCGGTCGAGTCCGCTGCTCCACTGCCGGCCCAATGGGCCAGACCGTCCCGCTCCAGTACCGCGGCCAGCTCCCGGTCCAGGGCGAGGCCTGCTGCCAGGTCCTCCTCCGACAGGGCCACCCGGACGTCCACCTGGTCCACGCGCGCACCGGTCCGCTCCGCAACTCGCTGCGCCAGCCGGTGCGTCTCGGTGGGGCGCAGCCACGTGAAGGCCCGCCGCAGATCCGGCAGCACCGCCAGGAAGGCGTCGCCCTGGAGCGCACGCAGGGCGTCGTCGACGGCGTCGAACATCTCCGGCGTATGCAGGATCAGGTCCGGCGCCGCGCGCATCGCGCCGCCCAGGAACCGCACGGCCGTGCCCGGGTCCGCGCCCGCGGTCAGGGCACCGCGCACCCGCGTGACCAGCACGTCGTCGGGCACCTCGCCGTCCGTGAAGCCCAGGGCGAGGAGCGCGCCCGCCACGGCGGGCGCGGTGCTTTTCTCGTCCCGGAGGCGCGCGAGCTCGCGCACGACGGCGGTGCGGTTCGCTCCGCCGACGCCGTCAGCGCCGCCGGCGCCGCCCAGCGCGCTGCCGCTGTCGCCCGCCGACGCCGCGTCCCGGAGCAGGGAGCGCAGGTCGATCAGGGTGCCGATGGCCGCATCCTCGTCCTCGGCGCGCGTCTTGCCCAGGTCATCGACCAGGTAGGCGGCCGTCGCGAGCGCCTGGCTCACCAGGTCGAGCAGCTCGCCCGCGTGCTCCTCGGCGCCGAGCTCCACCCGGGCGTGCCACAGCCCGAGCAGCCGCCGCGCCCCCGACACGACGGAGTCCAGGTCTCGGTCGGTGTCCAGGGTGGTGCGCAGCAGCGACACGATCCGGGGCAGGTGCGAGCCCATCCCGATCACCAGCGCCTGGGCCACGAGCCGGGCGACGGCGTCGACCGACGCGGCCCCTCCCGTTCCGGCGCCCGCTCCGGCCCCAGCGCCGACCGCAGCCGCGGTCCCCGTGCCGGCCAGCCGCTCCTCCGCCTCGTACAGCCGCGCGAGAGCCACCGCCTCCAGCGTCGCGCCGAGGTGCACCATCTCCACCAGGCGCGCCTCGACGAGGGGTGTCCAGCAGTACTGCCACTCCTCGGTGATCAGGCCGAGCCCGCGGCCCGCCACATGGTCCGGACCGGAGACCAGCTGCCCGAAGCCCGCGCCGACGAAGTCGAGCAGCGCCAGCACCTGGCGCTTCGCCCGGTGGGCCGCCGTCCGCCGCGCGTCCAGGCGCGCCGTGCGGGGCACGGAGTCGTCGATGACGAGCCGCACCGCCCGCACCCGCTCCCGGACGTCTCGCACGAGCGGCGGCGACGCACTGCCTGGCGGCACGTCGCCGAGGGACCGGCCGCCGAACACCTCGGCGACGGCCAGACCCAGCGGCCGCTCGGGCTCGCCGGGCCCGCCGACGCCGCCGTCGTCCTGCACGTAGCACGACCGCACAGCGTCCAGCAGGTCCGTGCGACACGGGTAGGCGCGTTCGCGGAGTTCCGCGAGCCGCGTCGCGGACTCGGCCGCCGAGCTGACCTGCGGCAGGCTCACCGCGTGGCCTCGGCCGGACGCGCCACGCGCGACGTCGACCAGGATCTCCGTGGCGAGGGCGCGCGCTCCGACAGGACCGGCCGGTCGCGATGTCGGGGCCGGCCTGGCGCTGGATCTCCCACGAGGATCGCCGCTACCGGAGTCCGGAGCGGCGTCGAGGAGCCCCAGCTCCCGCAAGTGCGCCCCGTGCAGCCGCTCGTAGTAGCCCGGCGAGGGCATGCCCGCGCCATAGCCACGCAGCCCGTCGAGCCGCTCGTGGTCGTAGCGCACGAGCCAGGCCTCGCCCTGCGCCGTCGGGCCGAATCCGCCCTCCGGCTGCCGGTCGCGGACCGCCGATCCCTCCGGGGCACCGGACAGCGCCTCCACCAGCGCGAGCGTGTGGAACGCGCCGGTCACGACGAGCACCGGGCCGCCGGGAGAAGCCGCCAACCGGTCAGCGGTCTCGGCGACCCGGGCCGCCATGCGCGCCTCGCGGTCCAGGGAGCCGTCGGCGGCGAGCACGCTCTCCTCGTAGTCGAGGCGCGCGAGGGCGGACCAGGCGAAGACGTCGTCGAACACGGTGCGCCAGTCGGCCAGCTCGGCGCTCCGCCGCGCCTCGAACAGCTGGTCCCAGACCTCGTCGTGGTCGCGGCAGCCGAGCCGCCGCGCGAGCGCGGCGATCGCTTCCGAGTGCGCCAGGTACCGCTCGGACATGAGGGTCCGTGCGAAGGGGTCGGGCCGAGCGGCGTCGTCCTGCCCTGTATCGCCCTGTCCCGTTCCGCCGTCCGCACCGCCCTCCCCATGGCCGGACGCGGCGCGACCCGAGAGCGCACCCTCCGCGGCCGACCGTTCCCCGAACGGCCGGTCGACGAACGCCAGCTCCGCACCGACGTCGTGCCCCGCGCGCAGCGCCACCCACTCCGGGGAGAATGACGCGAGCGGGTAGAAGCCGGCGCCCTCCCCGCTGTCGCCGTCTCCGGCGCTGGAGGCAGAACCGGAGCCGCCGAGGCTCAGCACCGCGATCGGGGGCCGCGTCGCCTCGTGCAGCAGATCGGGGATGAGCCGCGTGAACTCCTCCGGCCCTTCGATGAGCACTGCCGCCGGGCGCAGCTCCTCGATCGCCGCACGCACCGCCAGCGCGCACGCGGGGCTGTGGTGGCGCACGGGAGCGAAGTGGATACCGCGCTCGGCCCGCAGCCGGCGAACGGCGTCGGCGCCAGCGCGCAGGCGCTCGGGCGCCCGCTCCCAGACTGAATCCGCGCGCCGGGCCGCGGCTCCGCCCTCCCGTGCTGAGGCGGCGCTGCCGCTCACCGCCACAGCGGCTCTGCTGCCGTGAAGAACGCCTTCCAGCGCTTGTCGTTCCGGGCGCGTTCGCGCACGACGTTGTCGACGTAGTGCCGCAGCCTGCGCGCGTCCTCCTCCTCGCCCTTGAGCGCCACACCCGCGATCTGCCGCGCGACCTCCGCGGCGGTCACCGTACCGTCACCCAAGTAGCGGGCCTCCAGGGATGCGGCGACCGCGACGTTGACGGCCTCGGCCGTGGACATGACCGTCTCCGGCCGCTTCACGGGCGCACCCTCGCGCGTGCTGCCGGTCCGCAGGTCCTGGAACACGGTGACGAGCACCTCCAGCACGTCGAGCGGCACCTCGGGCCGGTCGCCGCCCGAACCCGACCCGGGACCCAGCTCGGCCTCCAGCTGGCGCTGCACCAGCTCGATCTCGAACGCCCGGTCGCGCACCGGGGCCACGGTCTCGAAGCTGAACCGGCGCTTGAGGGCCGCCGACATCTCGTGCACGCCGCGGTCCTTCAGGTTCGCGGTCGCGATCACGGTGAAGCCGGGCCGGGCCGCCACCCGGGCGTCGGGCCCGAGCTCGGGGACCATGAGCTGCTTCTCCGACAGGATCGATACGAGCGTGTCCTGGATCTCCGGGGCGCAGCGCGTGATCTCCTCGAAGCGCACCACCCGGCCCTCGCGCATGCCCGTGCAGACGGGCGACGGCACGAGCGACCGCTCGCTCGGCCCCTCCGACACCAGGAGCGCGTAGTTCCACGAGTACCGCACGTGATCCTCGGTGGTCCCCGCGGTGCCCTGGACCGTCAGGGTCGACGAGCCCGAGACCGCAGCGGAAAGCAGCTCCGACAGCATCGACTTCGCCGTGCCGGGCTCGCCCACGAGCATCAGGCCCTGCCTCCCCATCAGGGAGACGACGGCGCGGTCCACCAGCGGGTCGTCGCCATAGAACTTCCGGCTCACGCCGAGCTCCTCCGAGCCGACGACGAACGCCCGCACCGCACGGGGGCTCAGCCGCCAGCCGGGCGGCCGCTCGTGCCCGCGCTCGGTGTCCCAGGCGTCGAGCGTCGCCAGCTCCCCGGCGTAGCGGATCTCGGCGGGCGGCCGGATCTCGGCACCGGGATCAGTACCGGCGTCGATCGCGCCGCCGTGTTCGATCCCCGTGCCGGCCGTCGTACCGGTGGTGGTGCCCGTGCTAGTCATGGTGTCCTTCGGTGCTTGCGTTTCGAGTAATGACGTTTCGTCGCAGGTCAGGGCGCTACGCCCAGCGTGCGATCAAGGTGGGAGTCGCTGACATCACCGGCTCAGTACTGGCTCTTCTTCTCCCAGTCCGGGTCGAAGGCACCGCCGTCGGCCACTGTCAGGTAGTCCCGGTAGGACACGGCCAGCAGCACCTTGGGCACGTCCTTGATCGCGAAGAGGCCCCGTTCGCCCCAGGTGCCGGTACGGCGAAACACGAGCTCGGACACGGCGGCGGTGATGTTCTCCTCGGGCAGGAACGCTCCGGTGAACTCGATCTCGACGGTGATGCCGAGCGTCGGGTACTCCCTGCAGTAGGCGGAGAACCAGCCGGCGTCCTCAGCCTGAGACCGCACGTACCCGAGCTTTGTGGCGCGCCCGCGGATCGTGAACGAGTCGCTCAGCCAGCCCTTGCGGGTGTCGATCACGGTCGCGTCGTCCGGTACGTCGGGCAGCGCACCAGACGCGCTCGTCCCGGTGCCCAGCCCCTGGTCGAACAGCGGCGTGATCTCGTAGTCGGCGAGGTGGCCGCGCCAGGCCGGCGCGCCGGACTCGGCGTCGTCCCCGAGGGTGGCGGCGTGCACCAGCGAAACCCTCGCGTCGTCCGGGAGGGTGACGTCTTCGTCGTCGACGCCGATCAGCGCGCCGCCGTCGCCCGGGCGGAACGTCACGGTGCCGGGGCCGGCCAGGTCACCGGCGCCCGGCAGCTCAGCTGCCCAGACCAGGCGCGCCGCGAGGCGCGACATCAGCGGGTGTCCCAGGACGAACTCGCGCCAGTCGGCCGTGCTCCAGGTGCGACCAGTGACCATGGCCTCAGCGAAGCGCTGGCTCTGCAGGCTCACGACGGCTTTCAGCTCGGCGCGCGACTCCTTGAGCTGCCGCTTCGCCTCCGCGTAGGCCTCGTCGTCGTCGGACGCCCGCTTCGCCGGCAGCGCCTTGACGACCTTGCCCGCGGGGCTGCGCAGCTCCAGCGAGAACGCGTCGGTGATCCGTCCGGTGACCACCCGCTCACCCGCTCCATCACCGTCGGGCGAGCCGAGGTCAAGGCGCAGGATGCCGTCGTCGTCGAATCCGGCGGTCTGGACCGTGCGGTCGGCGAGCTGGTCGCCGTCCCAGCCGTTGCGGTCCGCGATGTCCTGCGCGAGCGCGGACGCGGTCTCCTGGACGCTGCGCTGCTTGAACCGGCGCGAGACGGCGAGCAGCAGCTGGACTGCTGCCCGGTCCCCGTTCGCGGCAAGTGCACGCACCAGGTACTCGGCCTGCGCGCGACGGCCCTTGTGGGCGGCGAAGTAGTGCTGCGCGGTGGTGGCGAGCTCGGCCCCGGGCATCCCGACCGTGAGGGCGAGCAGTCCCTTCTCCTGTGTGGCCGAGCCGAGGTAGGTCGCCTGGTCCTGCTTGTAGAGCCTCTTCCAGAAGTCCTCGACGGTCTGTCCCGCCTGGCCGCCGTAGTACTCGGGATACCGCTTGATCGCGGTCTGGAGGTTGGTCCATTGCGCCTGCGCGTTCTGGTCGGCGTACGCGCGGGAGGTCTCGACCGAAGGGCCGCGGGTGTCCTGAGCCACCCAGGCACGCAGCACGAACGAGCCGAGTGCGGCCCGGGAGGGTGGGTCCAGCAGGCCGATGTACCGGGCGATCAGGCCCTCGCCGCTCGGCGACTTCAGCTTGGTGGCCAGCACGGCCCACCAGCGGACCACGTCGCGCGGCACGACGCCGCCGGTCGCTGCCCAGCGCACCTCGGGCAGCTGCTCGAAGGGGAACCAGCCGAGGCTCGCGGGCAGCTTGCCCGCCAGTCCCTTGACGGCCTCCGCCTGCAGGGTCTCCGGGGCGAGGTCGGCCGAGATGTCGTCGCCCAGCGTCTCCAGCGCAGCGAGCAGCGCCGCCCGGGCCGCCTCGCGCCGCTCCTTCTTCAGGGCTGCACGCAGGGCCGGCACCGCGGCGGCATCGCCGATACGCGCGAGCCACGCGGCGGCCGAGGCGCGCACCTCCGCCTTCGAGTCCGCGAGCGCCTGCTCGGCCAGGTGCCGCGCCCCGGAGTGGGCCTCCAGGACCTGCTGCGCGGCGAGGCGGTGCGTCTTGCCGGTCCCGAGCGCGAGAACGGTCAGCCGGGGCAGGAGCGCCGGCGGTAGCACCGGGAACTCCCGCAGGATCTTCAGGGCGGTGCCCGTCTGGCGCAGCTCGGTGTCACCGCCGAGGTAGCGGTCCAGGATCTCCGGCCGCTCGGCGAAGTAGGGCCAGGTGACCGACGGCGGCAGCGCGTCGCCGCCCCACCAGGTCTGGAACACCATGTCGCGGATCTGATCGTCGGCCTTCGGCACCCCGGCACGCACCAGCCCGTCGTGCACCTGGCGCAGGTCGGTCACGTGGTCGAGGTAGGGGCGCAGGGCCCAGGTGAAGTTCGGCTGGACGCCCCCGTCCCGGAGCGCGAGCAGGCGGATCGCCAGCATGAGCCCGGGTTCGGCGAACAGCGTCCGCATCTCCGCGGTGAGCCACTGGAAGAGGGCAGCGTGCTGGCGACTTGTCTTGCCCGTGGTGGCAACGGCCCCGGTAACGCGGTCCGGGACAGCCGCGAGGGCATCGTCCGTGATCGACAGGAGGCCCTTCAGGTTGCTCTGCGCGCGATCTATCCAGTACTTGTTCGACACGCTGCCGGACTGCTTCTTCGCGAGATCGAGCTGCTCCCGCGCCTTGGCGATCTCCTGGTCGAGCAGCTTCCGGGCCTTCGCCGCCCAACCGGGCTCCACGGCCGCGTCGGGCAGCGGCTCGTACCCTGGGATCTCGATCGGGACGCCCGCAGCGGGGCCGGCGCCCGGTCCCGGCAGGGGAGCCTCCAGCGCGCGTGACCGCTCCACCGTCTGCTCCAGGAGGCGCACGCGCGCACTCTGCCCGGCCGCGACCTTCCCGTTCTCGTCCCGGATCGCGGCCAGCGCCTCGTCGAGCACGGCGATGCCACCCTCCAGGCCGACCAGCCGCGTCACCACCTCACCGAGCTGCCCGGTGGGGACCTTGACGAGGTGGGGCGTGAGCAGCGCGACCTGCACGGCGTCGTCGAGCAAGGCGAGGCGGTCCAGGGCGCTCGTCCGGACACCCTTCGCCTTGTCCACGGCGAGCGTCGCCACGATCTCGGCCAGGCCCGTCTCGCTCGTACGCTTCCCGATACGGTTCAGCACCTCCTGCTTGCCGTGGGCACCGAGCCCTGCGGTGACGGCGGCAAGCGTGCCGACGTTCTGCGACACGTACTCGTCGAACGCCTGGCGCTCGGCCAAGATCGGGCGCGGGTCCGCGTTCCAGGAGCGCTCGGCGGTCGCCCGGTGCAGGAGCGCGGTGAGCACGGTGCGCACCGCATCGGCGTCGGGAACCCCACCCTCGATGGCGACCTGCTCCAGGAACGCGGGCGTCAACCGGTCGGCGACGCCTGCCGCCGACTTGCTGGCGTGGCGCCCGTCGGTCTTCCCCCTCCTGGCACCGTCGTAGACGAGGACGTAGAACCACTCGGGTACGGCAGCGGCGGGAACTTCGGCGGTCTCGCAGGCCTGCGCCAGCAGCCGCGCCAAGCGGGCCACGACCGGGACGTCGGCCGACGCGTAGAGGCGCCCGCGCGCGGTGACGCCGCTCTCGGCGTTCCAGCCCTTGTGCACCGCCGCGACCCGCTTGACCAAGTCAGGTGACACCCAGCTCTTGTAGAGCCGGGCCGGGGAGCCGAACAGGGTGTCGAGGTCGCCGGTGCTGGACCCCTGCACCCTGGTGAGCACCTCGGGTGTTGTGCCCTCCAGCACGTAACCGACGGCGTCGTCGTACAGGCCGGTACCCAGCAGCTTGAGCGGCGCCAGCGCGTCCCGTACCGCCCGCACCGTCGCGTCGCCGCCCTTGACCCGGTCCACCAGTTCCTGCAGCATCTCGTCCCTCACCTGGCCGTAGGTCACGAGGGCACACCTCGCCCCTGTGACGCGCCGCCATCAGCAGCGCGTGCCACAAGTTAGCGGTGACCACTGACACGCTAACCGATGACTACGGCGTCAGCCGGTGGAGGTCCCTCGGGAAGGGCGTCACCTCGCGGACGTTGGCCGCCCTCACGAGGCGCGCAACCCAGCGCTCCAGCCCGATCGCGAACCCGCCGTGCGGCGGCATCCCGTGCCGGAACGCCTGCAGGTAAGAGGCGTACGACGCCGGGTCCTCGCCCCGCGCCTCGATCGCCGCCACGTAGTCGGCGTACCGGTGCAGGCGCTGCCCACCGGTGACCAGCTCGAGCCCGCGGAACAGCAGGTCGAAGCTGTTGCTCCACCGCTCGTTTCCGGGACCGGAGCCCACACCCGAGCCGGGCTGCGGGTGCGTGTAGAACGGCCGCTTCGCCATCGGGTAGCCCTCGATCGCTATGAAGTCCGACCCGTGCTCCGCCAGCGCCCACTCGCCCAGCGTCCGCTCGTGCTCGGGGGCAAGGTCGGGCTCGTCGGTGGGCGCTCCGACCATCCTCAGGGCGTCGGCGAAGTGAAGCACAGGGATCTCGGCCGGGACCTCGGGCACCTCGATGCCGAGCCGCTCGGCGGCTTCGGAGGCGCGCACGGCGTCCGCCATCCCGGCGACGACCTCGCGCAGGACCGCCAGCACGTCGTGGTGGTCGCGGACGAAGCCGAGCTCGACGTCCAGCGAGCGGTACTCGGCGAGGTGCCGCACCGTGTCGTGCGGCTCGGCCCGGAACACCGGGCCCACCTCGTAGACCCGTTCGAAGACGCCGACCATCTGCTGCTTGTAGAACTGCGGCGACTGCGCCAGGTACGCGGGCCGGCCGAAGTAGTCCACGGCGAACACGTTCGCCCCGGACTCGGTGGCCGTGCCCACGAGCTTGGGCGTGCAGATCTCGGTGAAGCCCGCGGCGTCCAGCGTCGCGCGGAACCCGCGCAGGCTCGCCGCCGCGACCTCCCAGCGCGCCTTCTGCGCGGGGTGCCGCCAGGCGACCGCCGCATGGTCGAGCAGCGTGGGAAGGGCGGCCGTCAGGGCCGGCCGCCACAGCTCGACGGGCGGAGTCTCGGCGGCGTCGGTGAGCGGCGTGATCACGGGCTCGGTGACCTCCACGCCGCCGGGCGCCTGCGGGTTCGAGGTGACCGTGCCGGTGACCTCGACGGTGGTCTCCTCGGGCAGTACCTCCAGCGCCCGCCCGACGCCGTTGCGCACCACCACCTGGGCGAGGCCGGTGCGGTCGCGCAGCACCAGGAACGTCACGGTCGCCAGCTCGCGACGGCGGTGAACCCAGCCCTGCAGGCGCACCATCGTTCCGGGCGCGGCCGCGGGCAGGTCGCGGGCGAGGGTGCGGGCAGGAGCACTGGTGGGCAGGCTCGGGGAGCTCGTGGACGTGCTCGGGGTCGGCAAAGGTGGTCTCATCATTCCTCCAGAAGGCGCAGGCCCTGGAGGAGCGGGCGGGGGCTAGGTCGCGGTGCCACCACTCCTTTGCCGGGGAACCCCGGCCTCTCGTCGGTACGCCGCACGCGCGGGCAGGGCGTTCGCCCGGTCACCCGGGCCGAGGTTCGTCACGCCTCACGCTCGCCACCCAAACGCTATGCCCGACGGCGGCACACCCGCCACCCCATTCCCTGCCCGATCACACGCCCGGGCGACGGGTACCCAGCCACTGGCGCACGGCCTGGCCCACGGCGGCGTCGTCCTCCAGGGGCACCAGGTGGCCGCGCCCCGGGAACGCAACCACCTCCGGCTCTCCCGGAAGCTGCGCGCGGAGCCGTGCGGCCTGCTCGAACGGGATCCACGGGTCGTCCGTGGCCCAGCCGATGCGGACCGGGCAGCGCACCTCGCCGAGACTGCTGACTATGGGCTTGGTGTGCTCGGGCGAGAGCCGAGCGATCTGGCGGTAGAACGCGGCCTGCCCGACCTCGCCGAGCCAGGGCTCGGCAAGCGCCCCGACGGCCTCGGCGGAGAGGCCGTGGTTCGCCGCGCCGGCGATGTACTCCTTGACGAGAGCGGCGTGCAGCGGTCCGGGCACCGCGGCGAACACCGACTCGTTCTCGGCCACCAGCCGGAAGAACGGCGACCCCCAGGGATCCAGCGTCACGATGTCGAGCAGGAACAGGCTCCCGAAGTCGGCGCCCTCCAGGAGGTGGGCACCCAGGGCGACCGCTCCCCCGATGTCGTGCGCCACCACGTGGGGCCGGTCCAGCGACCAGCGCCGCAGGAGCGCCGCGAACCGCTCCCGCTGGGCGACGAGATCGACTGGATGCCCGGTCTCCTTCGACGACGCGCCGTACCCGGGCATGTCCCACAGGAACACGCGGTAGTCCCGGCTGAGCGCGAGCGCCACCGGCGCCCACACGTGAACCGACCAGGGAGTGCCGTGGCAGAGCACGACGTCGGCGAGCGGGGTCCTGTCCGGCGGCTCGAGCACATGGGTGGCGACGGCGGCGCCGTCGACGTCGACGAAGACCGGCTCGGGCAGGACCGGCTGCGTGCTGGGAGGCGGCGTGGCGGAAGGCTGTGTCACGCCCCGACGATAAAACTCTGACGCCCGGACCCTGAGGCGGCCTCGCCGAGATCCCGCTGGTCCGAGCTCGCGAAGTTAGGCTGGCCTTACTCTGATTGCTATGATCGCCACGTGATGACACTTTGTCAGCACGTCAGCGCTGCGTCGGAGGAGACCCTGTGAGCCTGCCCGTCGAGGATGACGTCCCCCTGTCCGCCCTGCTGCGTGAGGGCACGCGCACTGACCACGCGGCCGCAGAGACCGAGCGGTTCATCGAGCAGCTCATGTCCGGCGCACTGACCCGGGCCGCCTACGCCGACCTCGCGGCTCAGCAGCTCGCGGTCTACGAGGCCCTCGAAGCGGCGAGCACCGACGTGCGCGCCGACGACCGCGGCGCCGGCCTCGTCTTCGACGAGCTCACGCGGGTCCCGGCGATCGAGCGGGACCTGGCCTTCCTGTACGGGCCGTCGTGGCGCGAGGAGATCCGGATCCTGCCCGCGACGCGCGAGTACGCGGACCGCGTGCGCGAGGTCGGCGGCAGCCTGCCGCACTATGCCGCCCACGCGTACACGCGCTACCTGGGCGACCTGTCCGGCGGCCAGATCGTCAAGCGCATGATCGAGCGCCACTACGGCCTCGCCGACGGCGGGCTGGCCTTCTACACGTTCCCGGACATCCCGAAGGTCAAGGTCTTCAAGGACGCCTACCGCGACCGGCTCGACCAGCTCGCCCTCGGCCCCGACGAGGTCGCCGCTACGGTCTCGGAGGCGCAGCTCGCGTTCCGGCTGAACCGTGCGGTGTTCTCGGCTCTCGCCGAGGTCCACTGCTGACCCGGTTGGTTGTGGGCGCGGTCTGTCAGGGGTGGGGGACGCCGCGAGTGAGCCGCAGCGTCACGATCTGGAAGGGGCGCAGCCCCAGGGTGATCGAGCGTCCGGCGACGTGCAGCGAGCGCGCGCGGGGCATGCCCTCGGACAGCGGCCGCTCGGTGAGGGAGACCTCGGCGACCTCGGCGACGTCGAACCCGGCCGACAGCGTCGCCTCGGCGCGCCGCCCGAGCGCCTCGTAGACGCGCATGACGACGTCGCCCGAACGGTCGTCGGCGAGCTTGACCGCCTCGATCCGCACACCCGGGTCCGAGCTCGACACGACGCTCCACGGCTCCGCCCGGTGTGCGGTGGTGCCCGGGGCGAGGCGCAGCGGCAGGTTCATGTCGTAGCCGGCCGCCACCGCGTCGCCGACGGACGCGCCGGGCACTACCGCGTACGCGAAGAGGTGGTGCCCCTGGTCCTGGTGCGGGTCCGGCGACTTCGCGGCCCGCACGAGGCTGAGGCGGACCTCGGTCTCGACCTGGCCGTCGTCGCCGACGCTCCGGGTGATGTCGTGGCCGTACGTCCCGGCGTTGACCACGCCGATGCCGTAGCCAGGCTCCTCGACGTGCACCCACCGGTGCGCCACGACCTCGAACCGCGCGTCGTCCCAGGAGGTGTTCGTGTGCGTCGGACGACGGAGGTGCCCGAACTGGATCTCCGCCGAGTGGTGCTGGGCATGGACGACGAAGGGCAGCGACGCCTTGAGCAGCTTCTCGCCCTCGTGCCAGTCCAGCTCCGCCTCGAGGTGCACGCTGGCGTCGTCGGCGTGCAGCGCGATCCGCTGGGTCACGCGGGAGGCGCCGAACGTGCGCACCACCTCGACCCGCGCGCGCAGCGGGCCGTCCTCGACGACCTCGATCGACTCGAGCTCGACGAGGTCGCGCACGGTGTGCCGGTAGTGCGCGTCGATGTCCCATGCGTCCCACGCGTTCGGGAGGTCCTGGTGGAGCTGGAGCAGGTTGGCCGCACGGCCGGCGGGCACGAGCTCGCGGTCCGCGCGCAGGTCGACGATCGACGTCACGAGACCCCGCGCGTCGATGCGCACCCGCACGAGGTCGTTGCGCAGCACGACGTGCTCGCCGTCGCGCTCGGCCGTCACGGGCTGGGCGGGCTCGAGCGGCTCGAAGGGGGCTAGACCGTGGCCCGGCACGCTCACCAGGCCGGCAGGGTCGCCGTGCTCGTCGAGCACGAGGCCGACGCGGGCGTGGTCGGCCGCGTTGACCACCGCGCCGTCCGCCTCGAGGTGCTTGAGCGCGTGCCCCAGCAGCTCGTCGAGCCGCGCAAAGCTCTGGCCGTACTCCTCCTCGTTCTCCCGGTGCACCCAGGCGATCGACGAGCCGGGCAGGATGTCGTGGAACTGCTGCAGGAGCGTGGTCTGCCACAGGCGCTCGAAGGCGTCGTACGGGTAGTCGGCGCCGCCAAGGGCCGCCGCCGTCCACCAGAGCTCCGCCTCGCGCAGCCGGTGCTCGACGAGGCGGTTGCCGCGCTTCTCCCGCGCGTGCGACGTGAAGGTGCCGCGGTGCAGCTCGAGGTAGAGCTCGCCGACCCAGACGGGTGCGTCCGAGTACTCGGCCCGCGCGCGGGCGAAGAACTCGTCCGGGCTCTCGATCTGCACCCGCGGTGATCCCTCGAGGTCAGCGACGCGGCGCTGGCGCTCCATCATCTCGCGGATCGGCCCGCCGCCGCCGTCGCCGTACCCGAACGGCACGAGCGACGTCGTGGCCTTGCCCTTCTCGCGGAACTCGCGGACCGCGTGGTGGATCTCCTCGCCCTCGAGCGTCGAGTTGTACGTGTCGGCCGGCGGGAAGTGCGTGAAGATGCGGCTGCCGTCGATCCCCTCCCACCAGAAGGTGTGGTGCGGGAACTCGTTCGTCTGGTTCCACGAGATCTTCTGCGTGAGGAACCACTCGACGCCCGCCAGCTTGGCGACCTGCGGGAAGGCGGCGGTGTAGCCGAAGGAGTCGGGCATCCAGATGCCCTTGGTGGTGACGCCGAGCTCGCGCTCGAAGAAGCGCAGGCCCTGCGTCAGCTGGCGGACCATGGCCTCGCCGCCGGGCAGGTTTCCGTCGGGCTCGATCCACTGCGAGCCGACGACGAACCACTGGCCCCGCTCGACGGCCGCCTGGATCCCACGCCAGATGTCGGGGTAGCGCTCCTTGATCCACGCGTACTGCTGGGCGGACGACGCCGCGAACCGGAAGTCCGGGTACCGCTCGGCGAGCGCGAGCACGTTGGAGAACGTGCGGCCGACCTTGCGCTTGGTCTCCCGGATCGGCCACAGCCACGCCGTGTCGATGTGGGCGTGCCCGACGGCGCTGAGCACGTGCGCTGACGCGTTCGCGGGCCGCGCGAGGACATCGGTGAGCTCGGCCCGGGCGGCGGCCGCCGTCCCGACGATGTCGTCCAGCAGCAGCACGTCGAGCGCCCGTTCGAGCGCGCGCAGCACCTCGTGCCTGCGCGGCTCGGCCGGCGGAAGCTCCTTGGCGAGCTGGTAGAGCACCTCGACGTCGAACCGCAGCGCCCAGACCTCGGGCTCGAGGACCGCGAGCTCAGCGGTCGCGAACGTGTAGACCGGGTCAGCCGGGGCCGTCGACTTCTCCCCGTAGACCGTGGGCACGAAGTCGTTCTTGAGGATGTCCGGGTTGGCGGCGGCCTCCATGAAGAAGTGCACCCGCTCGCCGCCCGCGGCGACGTCCGCGATCGGGACGTACATGTTCCGCGGGTGGATGCCCTTGACGGGGACGCCGTCGGGGGTGAAAACCAGGCCCTCAGCCTGGTTGCCCGGCCAGTCGCCCTGGAAGCCGGGGTCGACGACCAGCTCGACGGTGCGCCCCGCCCAGTCCGCGGGAACGGCACCCTTGACCTGGAACCACCAGGTCGACCACGGCCGCCCCCACGACGTGCCGACAGCGAAGTCCGAGTACGTCGCGAGCAGCGCCTCGCCGACCGGGACCGGCTCGTCGGGCACCTCCCACGCGGAGAGGGCGACGGGCGTCCGGGCCGAGTAGCAGGCCGGGGTGATCCGCTCGGTGAGCACCCGGTGGATGCGCTCCTCGACGAGCTTCTGGTTCTGATGCATGGCGTCTGCTTCCGGGTCAGTCGGGTCAGTCGGGTCAGTCGAGGTAGGACAGCTCGGGGAACGTGGCACGAGCGCTGTCGAGCAGGGCGTCGGCCACCCGGACCGAGTCGACGAGCGGGTGGTGGGCCAGGGCCCGCAGCGCCGCCGCGCGTGAGCCGCCGATCCCGGCCTCGATGGTCTCGCGCTCGACGTACTTGACCGTCGTCACCAGCCCGCGGCCGAAGTCCGGCACCTGGGCGCCGGGGATCGGGTGCGCGCCGGAGGCGTCGACGATGCAGGGCACCTCGACGACGGCGTCGTCGTCCAGCCAGGGGATCGTGCCCGCGTTGGGGACGTTGAGGATGAGGCGCGAGTGCTCGTCGTACGCGATCCCGCGCATCAGCGAAATCGCCACGTTCTCGTAGCCCCCGGAGACCAGGTCGTCCGCGTTGCGCTCCCCCATCCCCACGGAGTCGCGGCTGGTCGCCATGTACGTGGCCTCCCGGTCGAGCCGCGCGGCCTCCCAGACGGCGAGCGGGTCGGGCGCGCCGTGCGCGTCGGACCAGAAGGCGGCCTGCTGCTCCAGGAGGTAGCGGGCCCGCGTGTGGGAGGCGAGCTGGTCGGAGTGGAGCACCTCGCGCCGGTACGAGTAGTAGTGCAGGTACTCGTTCGGCAGCACGCCCAGGGTCTGGATCCACTCGGCGCCGAAGAGCCGGCCCTCCTCGAAGGCCTCGATCTGCTGCGGCCGCCTCAGCAGCTCGGGCAGGCGGTCGACGCCGTCGACCCGCAGGCTGGTCACCCAGCCCAGGTGGTTGAGCCCGGCGTAGTCCACCTCGACGTTCGGGCCGGTCGGCAGGCCCAGCGCGGACAGCGCCCGGCGGGCCAGCCCGATCGGCGAGTCGCAGATGCCGATGACCCGGCTCCCGAGCACCTGCGCCATGGCCTCGGTGACCAGGCCGGCGGGGTTGGTGAAGTTGATGACCCAGGCGTCCGGCGCCACCCGCTTCACGACCTCGGCGAGGTGCATGACCGTGGGCAGCGTGCGCAGGGCGTAGGAGATACCGCCGAAGCCCACCGTCTCCTGCCCGATCACCCCGTGCGCCAGCCCGATGGTCTCGTCGTTCGCCCGGCCCTCGATGCCCCCGACCCGGATGGCCGAGAACACGAAGTCGGCCCCCCGCAGGCCCTCGGCCAGGTCCGTGTGGGTGGTGACGGCGGGGGCGTCGGCCACGCCCTGGGCCTGGGTGGCCAGGATGCGGGTCATCGTCCGCAGGCGGGCCTCGTCGGTGTCGACCAGCGCCACTGACGTCACTCGCCCGGGCGCGCGGTCGCGCAGCAGCGCGGCGTAGACGAGCGGTGTGCGGAACCCGCCGCCACCGATCATGGTCAGTCTCATGCGACGACGACCTCCACCTGCTGGGCGGCGAGGGCGCTCGAGACCGGCTCGGACACCTCCGCGTCGGTGATGAACCGGGCAACGTTGGGCGGGAGCTTCACGCGGCCGAGGCCGGTGCCCGGGAACTTGCTGTGGTCGGCGAGCACGGTGATCTCGACCGAGACCTCGGCCATCGCCTGCTTGATCGGCACCTGGGCCATGGTGGTGTCGCGTAGGTCGCCCGTGTCCGACACGCCGCTCACCCCCAGGAACGCGCGGTCAGCACGGATCATCCGCAGGCACTCGGTGGTCAGCGGGCCCGAGACCGACTGGTACACCGGGTCGTAGTCCCCCGGCAGCATCACGAGGTGGACGCTGCGGCTGTCCCGCAGCGCCTCGTAGATCGCGAGGCTCGGGGTGATGACCGTGACGTGCCTGCCGTGCAGCATCCGCGCGAGCTGCAGCGTGGTCGTCCCGATGTCGAGGAGCACCGACTCGCCGTCCTCGATCATCTCGGCGGCGCGCGCGGCGATGCGTTGCTTCGCCTCCCGGTTAACCGGCTCGACGGTGGCGAACGGAGCGTCCTCCTCGGCGAGCACGGCCCCGCCGTGGGCTCGCCGAATCGTCCCCGCCTGGTCGAGCTGCTGCAGGTCGCGGCGGATGGTCGCCACGCTCGACCCCGTCACGGAGGCGAGCTCGCCGACCGTGGCCGCTCCCGTCTTGCGCAGGTGATCCAGGATGACTCGCTCACGCAGATCTCTCACGCGGAGCACGCTACCACGGTCGCTCAATTTCGCTCATTTACTCAACTGTAACAATCAAAACACTGCAGCGGCGCGCAGAGTCGTGCTATTCCTTACGGACGATTGCCCGACCGAGGAGGACCGTGGCCATCAAACGCGGCGCGCAGGACGCACCCATGGGACCGGCTCCGACGAGCCTGCGACCTGGGGCGCTCAGCCCTGAGGTGCGCGGACCCGAGGTGCGCGGACCCGAGGTGCGCGCATCCGAGGCGCGACCTGAAGCGCACGCCCCGATGGGCGCCCAGGTGGACACCCTGGCGGTGGGCCAGCTCTTCCTCGACGTCGTCTTCGCCGGCCTGGATCGCAGCCCGCGCCCGGGCCAGGAGACGTGGACCGCCGACTTCGGCTGGGGCCCTGGAGGGATCGCCAACATGGCCATCGTCTCCGCCCGGCTCGGGGCGTCGACGGCGATCAGCGCCGTCGTGGGTGACGACCCGCTCAGCGGACTGTGCGCGGGCCTCCTCGAACGCGAGGGCATCAACACCTCGGGGCTCCACACCGTCGCGGGGTGGGCGCTGCCGGTCACGGCCTCGCTCGGTTTCGACGGCGACCGCGCCCTCGTCACCGGCGGGAAGCCCGCGCCGCGAGACCTCGGCGAGATCCTGGACGCGGACGTCCGGCCCCGCGTCGCCATCGTCCACGTCGACGACACCACGCACGACGTCGTCCGCCCGCTCGTCGACCGCGGCACGCGGGTGTTCGCGGACCTGGGCTGGGACGACAGCGGGGCGTGGGACACCACGGTCCTCGACGGGCTCGACGGCTGCTACGCCTTCGTCCCCAACGACGGCGAGGCCATGGCGTTCACCCGGACCGACACCCCGGAGCAGGCCCTGGAGTCGCTGGCAGCGCGCGTGCCACTCAGCGTGGTCACGCTCGGCGCCCGCGGCGTCCTCGCCCTGGACTCCGAGACCGGCGAGCGGGTCCACGTCGAGCCCGTCGCCGTCGACGCCGTCGACGTCACCGGAGCCGGCGACGTGTTCGTCGGCGCCCTGGCGGTGGCGTCGCTCACGGACTGGACCCTGCGCGAGCGCATCGACTTCGCGGCGCTCGCCGCGGCGATCACGGTCTCCCGTCCCGGCGGCGCCGCCACCGCCCCCACCCGTGCCGGCCTCGTCCGCTGGCTCGACCAACACCCCTCCGCGGCCGACGCAGCGCGGTTCGCCTTCCTCCGCGACGCCGTGCCCTGAGCGGCGTCGCCTCCACCCTTTCCGACCTCCACCGAACAGTTCCACCGACAGCTCGACCGAACAGCTCGACCGAACAGCTCGACCGAACATGGAGAAGAATCGAAATGAGCCTCAACACCTCACGGGGCCGCCCCCGTGTCGCCGCGTTCGCGGCGATCACGTCCCTGGCCCTCAGCCTGACGGCGTGCTCGAGCGCCCCGGGCGGCTCGGGCGATGAGACCGCCTCCGACGGATCCCTGACGATGTGGATCTGGCCGGGTGGCCTCAGCGACACGGTCGTCGAGACAGTCACGGCCGACACGCCTGGCCTCGAGACGTCCGTCATCGGCGACGACTTCAAGCAGAAGCTGCTCACCGGCTTCACGGCCAACGCGGACATCCCCGACATCACCGGCGTCAAGGGCGAGGACATGCCGTTCTTCCTCCAGGACCCGGAGCTGTTCACCGACCTGAACACGCTCGACATCGACGACATCGTCGGCGAGTTCCCGGAGTGGAAGCTCGCCGAGGCCACGACCCCGGACGGCGCGCTGCTCGGCCTGCCGATCGACATCGGCCCGGCCGGCCTGTTCTATCGCGAGGACGTCCTGGCGGACGCGGGAATGCCGACCGACCCGGCCGAGGTCGGGGCGGCCACCGCTACCTACGAGGACTACTTCGCGTTCGGCGAGGAGCTCCAGAAGGCGGTCCCGGACGCCCACCTCGAGGTCTCGGCCGGCGGCCTCTTCGGCAAGGTGATGGGCCAGAGCGAGACCAAGTTCGTGAGCCCCGACGGCGAGTTCCTCGGCGAGAGCGACGCGGTGCGCAACGCCTGGGACCTCTCCATCGAGGCGTGGGACCGCGGCCTGGTGGCCGGGATCGGTGACGGCAGCCCCGACTGGGCCTCCGCCGTCAACGCCGGCCTCTTGCCGACGCTGAGCGGTGCCGCCTGGTACGCCGGCGACATCAAGAGCAACGCGGCCGACACTTCCGGCAAGTGGCGAGTCACGCAGATGCCCGGGGGTCCCGCGAACATCGGTGGCTCGTTCCTCACGATCCCGGCCGCGACCGAGGACAAGGAGGCGGCACTCGAGGTCATCAAGGCCCTACTGAGCCCCGAGAACGAGGCGGTCATGTACACCGAGACCGGCAACTTCCCGGCCCGCACCACGGCCTTCGAGGAGCCCGGCCTGCACGACGGCGACGACTTCTTCGGCGGCCAGGACACCGTGGAGGTCTTCGTCGAGGCCTCGGAGAACATGCCGACCGTCTACAACAGCCCGCTCGACAACCAGGTCGCCGCCCCGTACTACACGGAGCTGACGAACGTGGAGCTGGGCAAGGACCCTGAGAAGGCCTGGGCCGACGCAGTCGCGGCGGCCAAGGAGGCTCTGGAGTCCGCGTGACACTCACAGCCTCTACGGTGCCGGCGGGGGTGCACACCTCTGTGCGCTCCCGCCGGCGTCGCGCCGTGCGCGCCTGGCCCGCGTACGTGGCGATCGCGCCGTTCTTCATCCTCTTCCTGAGCTTCGGCCTCTATCCGACGATCTATTCCCTCGTGCTGTCGTTCCAGAAGTGGAACGGCCTCGGCTCTCCCGAGTGGGTCGGTCTCGACAACTACGTGCGGCTGGCGACCGACGACACGTTCTGGCTCTCCGTCCGGAACACCTTCGTGATCTTTGCCATCTCGACCATCCCGATGATGCTCCTCGCGCTCGCGGTGGCCGCGATGCTCAACAACGCCGTGCGCTACAGCACGGCGCTGCGGATCGCGTACTTCGTACCGAACATCACGTCCGTGGTGGCGATGGCGATCCTCTTCGGGGCGATCTTCGGCGAGTCGTTCGGGCTCATGAACGCGTTTCTCAACGCGGTCGGCATACCGGACTTCAGATGGTTGTCCACACCACTCGGCCTCCAGCTGACCATCTCGATCCTGATCACGTACCAGTGGACCGGGTACAACGCGATCATCTTCCTCGCGGGAATGCAGTCGATCGACAGCGAGGTCTACGAGGCGGCCAAGGTGGACGGCGCCGGCCCGGTGCGGACCTTCTTCTCCATCACGCTCCCGCTGCTGCGGCCGACGTTGATCTTCGTCCTCATCGTCTCGACCATCACGGGGCTGCAGAGCTTCACCGAGGCTCAGGTGCTCACCAGCGGCCCCAGCACGACCAACCCGAACAGCGGAGGCGCCGGGCAGGGCGGCCTCACGATGGTCCTGTACTTCTACCAACAGGCATTCAGCCACAACAAGTTCGGCTACGGCGCCTCGATCGCGTGGGGGATCTTCCTCATCGTCCTCGTCTTCGTGATCATCAGCTGGCGCTACAGCGTGAAGAGAGAGGACCCCACGCGCTGATGAGCATCCTCGCCTCGCCACGACCCGTGACACCGCGCCGCGTCGCACGCCCCGCGCCGTCCCCCGGGAACCGCCGACGCCGCCGGCTCGGGCTCTACCTGATGCTCTGGTCCGGCGCCGCCCTGTCGTTCTTCCCCATCTACTGGCTCCTCGTCATCGCGAGCAACACCACGAGCGACATCTACAAGTCGCCGCCCAAGCTCCTGCCGGGCAGCCACCTGATCGAGAACATCGGCAAGGTCTTCGACAAGATCGACTTCGTCGCTCCGCTGGTCAACACCCTGTTCGTCGCACTCGCGGTGACTTTCCTGGTGCTCTTCTTCGACTCGCTGGCGGCGTTCGCCTTCGCGAAGTTCGACTTCCCCGGCCGCGATGCGCTGTTCACGGCAGTCCTCGTGACGTTCATGCTGCCGATGCAGCTCTCGATCATCCCGCAGTTCATCACGATGGTGAATCTCGGCTGGGTCGGGAGCATGCAGGCGCTCATCATCCCCGCGGCGGCCAACGCGTTCGGGATCTTCTGGCTGCGCCAGTACATCAAGTCCGCCGTGCCCGACGAGCTGATGGACGCCTGCGTGCTCGACGGCGGCGGCTTCATGCGCCAGTACGTGACCGTGTGCCTGCCGCTCATCCGCCCGGGGCTGGGATTCCTCGGGCTGTTCACCTTCATCTCCACGTGGAACGACTACCTGTGGCCGCTGACGATCCTCACGGATCCGCACCGGATCACGCTCCAGGTGGCGCTGGCGCAGCTCCAAGCGGCGTTCGGCCAGGACTACGGGATGATCATGGCCGGCGCGCTCATGGCGACCGTGCCCCTCCTGGTGGTCTTCCTGTTCGGCGCACGGCAGTTCATCGGCGACATCGCGAAGGGCGCAATCCGATGACAACCTCCACCTACGACGGCGCTTCGCACGAGGTCGCCTCGCACGGCGACACCCTGCGTGCCGAAGCCGTCGCCCGGATGCGAGAGCGACGCTTCGGGATGTTCATCCACTGGGGGCTGTACTCGGCAGCGGCCCGCAACGAGTGGATGCGGCACCGCGAACGGACGCCCGACGCCGAGTACCAGCAGTACCTGGAGCACTTCGAGCCGGACCTGTTCGACCCCGTGGAGTGGGCCGACCTCGCCGCGGCCGCCGGGATGAAGTACGTCGTGGTGACCACGAAGCACCACGAGGGCTTCTGCCTGTGGGAGACGGAGCAGGACACCGACTTCTCTGTCGCCTCGACGCCGTGGCGGCGCGACCTGATCGGCCCGATCACCGAGTCCTTCCGTGCGCGCGGCCTCGGCGTCGGCATGTACCACTCGCTCATCGACTGGCACCACCCGCAGTTCCCGATCGACGGGCTGCACCCCCTGCGCGACGACGCCGCCGCGCGGTCGGAGGCGCGCGACATCACCCAGTACCGCCGGTACCTGCACGCCCAGGTCGCCGAGCTGCTCACCGGATACGGCCCCGTCGAGCAGCTGTTCTTCGACTTCTCCTATCCCGAGCACATCCACGACGGGGCGCTGGTCTGGGGCGGCAAGGGCCCGTGGGACTGGGGCAGCGCGGAGCTGCTCGCCACGGTCCGGACGCTGCAGCCGGGCATCCTGGTCAACGACCGGCTCGGCATCCCGGGCGACTACATCACGCCCGAGCAGTACCAGCCGGCGGAGCCGCCGACCATCGACGGCGTGCCGGCGCTCTGGGAGGCCTGCCAGACGATCAACGGCAGCTGGGGATACGACCGGGACAACACCACGGCCAAGTCACCGGAGCTGCTGCTACGGATGCTCGTCGACACAGTCGCCAAGGACGGCAACCTCCTGCTCAACGTCGGGCCAACAGCCCGAGGCGAGCTGGACCCCGTGGCTGTGGACACCCTCCGCGCCATCGGACGATGGATGTCGCACCACGGCCGGGCGATCTACGGCGCCGGACCCGCCGCGTACACCCCGCCGCCGGACTGCCGCTACACCCAGCGCGGCAACCGCCTCTACCTGCACCTGTTCGCCTGGCCGTTCGAGGCGGTGCACCTGCCCGGGCTCGCGGGACGCGTGGAGTACGCCCAGCTCCTGCACGACGCCTCGGAGGTGCCGATGGAGGTGCTGTCGACGGACGCCGAGTCGCACATGACCAGCGCCGCCGGCACCGGTGACGACACCCTGACGCTGTGGCTGCCGGTCCGGCGGCCCGACGTCGCGATCCCCGTCGTCGAGCTGTTCCTGCGGGAGGACGGTTGACGCACGCGTCGGCCTCGGCTTCGATCTCGGTCTCAGGATCGGGTTCGCCCGCCCCGAGCGCCGTCGCCCACCCTGTCCGTGGCCCCCTCGTTCTCGCGGCGGCCACGGACGAGGTGGGTGTCGTCGCCGCGCGGCTCGTCGCCGACCACGTACGAGGCCACCCGACGGGTGTGCTCGGCGTCGCGACGGGAGCGTCCCCGCTCCGCCTGTATGCCGCTCTCGCCGAGCTGCGGGCGGAGGGGCTGGTCACCGAGGGGCTCACGCTCGCCGCGCTCGACGAGTACGTGGGCATCGACCCTGGCGACGAGCGGTCGTACCACTCCTACGTCGTCCGGCACATCGCCGAGCCGCTCGGCATCCCCGAGTCCAGGGTGCTCGTCCCGCGCGGCGGAACGCAGCAGGACGCGGAGCGGTACGAGGCCACCCTGCGTGGCTTGGGTGGCGTGGGCCTGCAGGTCGTCGGGATCGGGCGCAACGGCCACATCGGCTTCAACGAGCCGGGCTCGAGCCGCCACTCCCGCACTCGCGTGGTCGCCCTGAGCGACGACACGCGCGCCGCCAACGCGCGATACTTCGCGGGCGACGCGGACCGCGTGCCCTCGCACGCCATCACGCAGGGGATCGCGACGATCCTGACCGCATCGACGATCGTCATGGTGGCCTCGGGCGCGACGAAGGCGTGGGCGCTCGACGCCGCGCTGCGCGGTCCGGTCACCGCCGCCGTCCCGGCGTCGTTCCTGCGGACCCACCCGTCGGTGACGGTAGTGGCCGACGACGAGGCGCTCCCGCCGGTGTGACACACACCCGATGACCCATCTCACCTGATGAGATTCTTCACACCCTGACCCTGTCACGAATCGGTCCCGCCGGTGGTCGGATTGAGTATGGACACCATCGAACGCCGCATCTCCACCACCGCGCTCGTCATCGGGACCGGAGGGTCCGGCCTGCGCGCCGCGATCGAGCTCGCCGAGCAGGGGGTGGACGTGCTGGCCCTGGGCAAACGGCCCCGGATGGACACGCATACGTCGCTCGCCGCCGGCGGCATCAACGCGGCGCTCGGCACGATGGACGCGGAGGACAGCTGGCAGCAGCACGCCGCCGACACCATCAAGGAGAGCTACTTCCTGGCCAACCCGCACACGGCCGAGATCGTCGCCCAGGGCGCCGCGCAGGGCATCTCCGACCTCGAGCGGTACGGCATGGCCTTCGCCCGGGAGGAGGACGGCCGCATCTCCCAGCGGTTCTTCGGCGCGCACACGTACCGCCGCACCGCGTTCGCCGGCGACTACACCGGCCTGGAGATCCAGCGGGCCCTGGTCAGCCGGGCCACGCAGCTCGACATCCCGATCCTCGACTCGGTCTACGTCACCCGGATCCTCGTGCACGACGGCGCCGTGTTCGGCGCCTACGGGTTCGACCTCACCGACGGCACCCGCTACCTGATCCACGCCGACGCCGTGATCCTCGCGGCGGGCGGCCACAACCGCATCTGGCGGCGCACGTCGTCCCGCCGCGACGAGAACACCGGCGACTCGTTCCGCCTCGCCGTCGAGGCCGGGGCGCGCCTGCGCGACCCCGAGCTGGTCCAGTTCCACCCGTCCGGGATCCTGGAGCCCGAGAACGCGGCGGGCACCCTGATCTCCGAGGCCGCGCGCGGCGAGGGCGGCATCCTGCGCAACGCCCTGGGCGAGCGGTTCATGAAGAGCTACGACCCCGAGCGGATGGAGCTGTCCACCCGCGACCGGGTGGCGCTCGCCGCCTACACCGAGATCAAGGAGGGGCGGGGCACCGAGAAGGGCGGCGTCTGGCTCGACGTCTCCCACCTGCCCCGGGAGACGATCATGACGCGCCTGCCGCGCGTCTATCAGACGATGCTCGAGCTGCAGATGCTCGACATCACCGCCGAGCCCATCGAGATCGCCCCCACCGCCCACTACTCCATGGGCGGGGTGTGGGTGCGGCCCGAGGACCACAGCACGGAGGTCGACGGCCTCTACGCGATCGGCGAGGCGTCCAGCGGCCTGCACGGCGCCAACCGCCTCGGCGGAAACTCCCTGATCGAGCTGCTCGTGTTCGGCCGCATCGTCGGCCGCGCCGCGGCCGCCTACTCCGCGGGCCTCGAGGCGCAGCGGCGGTCGCACGACGCCGAGGCCCGGGCTCGCGCGGAGGTCGCCGACCTGCTGGTCGCCGACGGGCACGAGAACGTGCGGGCGCTGCAGCGCGCCGTCCGCAACACGATGACCGAGCACGCCGGCGTCGTGCGGGACGAGCAGGGCCTGCTCGCGGGCCTGCGCGAGCTGGACGAGATCGAGGAGCGCACCGCGCAGATCGGCGTGCACCCCGACATCGCCGGGTTCCAGGACCTCGCGCACGCCTTCGACCTCAAGGCGTCCCTCATCGCCGCGCGCGCCACGCTGGAGGCCGCCCTCGAACGGCGCGAGACCCGCGGGTGCCACAACCGCTCGGACTACCCGGACCTGGACCCGGCGCTGCAGGTGAACCTGGTCTGGTCTCCGCGCACCGGGGTCCAGCGCGAGGAGATCCCGCCCGTCCCGGAGGAGATCGCCGCCCTGATCCAGCAGCAGGAGGTCTCGACGGCGGGCAAGCTCGTCGAGTAACAGGCCTTGGTTGTGGGCGGGATCGTTGCGACTATCCGTCCGTTCCAGGCGCAACGATCGCGCCCACAACAAAGGGCTATTCGTCGGGACGCCGGTTGGTGGTTCGCTCCGTCCAGGCCGGCCACACGCGGTGCGAATCGGCTTGGCGGAGGTGGCCACCCAGGTGCATCCCCCGCCACACCCCGCGGTAGCCGGGCAGCACCCCGGAGGCGATGATCATGTGCCCGACGACGACGGGGGTCACCACGTACGACGACCACCGGTGGACCAGGGAGAGCCAGACGAACGCCGGGCCTCCGCTGACGAGCACCAGCCCCACCCCCGACACTACGAGGGCGAGCAGCGTCGCGACGAGCACCAGGTTCGCGATGCGCTGCCCGGGGTCGAACCGGCCCTCGTGCCGCCCGAACCGTCCGGTGAAGATCGCGGCCGGCCAACGCCGGAACCACGCGGCGTCGCCGCGGCAGAACTTGACGGAATCGCGCCAGAAGGTGCGCCACCCGCGGGCGCCGATCACGACGGCCAGCACGGTCAGCCCCGCGAGGACCCAGCCGGTGACCGTGTGCAGGTCCACGTCCGAGGTCCCGGTGGCGCGCGCGAGCACGCTCGGGCTGCCCTCTCCCCCCAGCAGGAGCCACCACCCGGTGCCGAGCAGCACCAGGACGGTCACGTAGACGCCAGCATGGAACCAGCGGGCCGGCCGCGAGTAACGTTCGATCGTCCCGGCCCGCGAGTCGCCCCGCTCAGTAGTCGGTACCACCGTCGTCGCCCGTGTCGTCCCCCATGCCGCCGGACCCGACGGTCACCGTGACCTCGGTCTCCACCCCGGCGGGCGAGTGGTCGGCATTGCGCAGCGATGCGGTGACCACGTGCTCGCCCTCCTGCAGGTCGGTGACCTCGGTGCTCTCGCTCTCGACCACCGTGAACTCCTCCTCGTTGCCGTCGAAGTACACGTGGACGTGATGAAGGCCCGAATCGGTCGGGCCGAGCTCCTCGCTGGAGTCCAGCTCGACGGTGAACGGCACCTCGACCGCGTCGCCGTCCGCCGGCGACGTGATCTCGAGGGTCATGCCGCCGGCATCCCCGGCGTCGCCCCCATCGCCGCCGCCACCTGTTTCTGCCCCGCCGCAACCCGCAGCGAGCAGGACGGTCAGCGCCGCTCCTGCGGCGAGCCTGGCTCCTCGTAGTCTGGACATGGTTCCTCCTCGGTCCGGTAGTCCGTCACCTCTCCTTACGCGGCGGGGTACCCGGACGGATCTCTCGCACCGGTGCGAGATCCACGAGCGGGAGTCGTACGTAGGGAAGGACATGACGGCATCGGACGAGGCGCTCCTCGCCGGGATGGCCGCGGGCGACCCGGACGCGGCAGCCGTCTTCGTGCGCCGGCACCAGGCACGGGTGTACGGGCTCGCACTCTTCGTGGTCGGCATCCCCGCCGTCGCGGAGGAGGTGGCGCAGGAGACGTTCGTCCGCGCGTGGCGGCACGCCGACGCCTTCGACCCGAGGCGTGGCCGCGCGACGACGTGGCTGCTCGCGATCGCCCGGCATGCGGCGATCGACGTGCTCCGCGTGCGACGCGACATCCCCGTCGACCCGGTGGCCATGGTGGAGACGATCGCCGACCCCGACCGGCTCGCAGAGCGGGTAGCGACCGGCACCGCGGTGAACGCCGCGCTCGCCCGGGTGCCGCGGGAGCAGGCGACGGCGGTGGTGCTCGCGGCGGTCTTCGGGCTCAGCGGGGCGGAGATCGCCGAACGGACCGGCGTGCCTCTGGGGACGGCCAAGACCCGCATCCGGCTGGGACTGCGGCACCTGCGCGACGAGCTGACGACCATGCGGGAGGTGGACACACCATGACGGCGTCCGAACGGTGCGCCGCACTACGCGACGCGCTCACCGAGGTGGCGCTGGGGGTTGCCGACGGCACGACCCGGGGCGCGGTCATGGCGCACCTCGCCACGTGCGACAGCTGCCGGGAGGAGCTCTCGTCTCTGGCCGCGGCGGCCGACGAGGTGCTCCTGCTCGCCCCGGAGCGCGAGCCCTCGGCGGACTTCGAGGGCCGCGTGCTCGCCCGGCTCTCGCCCGACCCCGACCTCCGCTCACCGGCGGAGGACCTCCGCACGCCGGCCGAGCCGGACCGCCCTGCGGCCGAACCCGTCCATCCGGTGACCGTCCGGCGGCACCGCGCACGACGCGCCGTCCTCGCCACGGCCGTGGGGGTGGGCCTGCTCGGCGCCGGCGGCGCGGGCGTGTGGCTTGCTACCGCACCTGACCGCGAGCTGGCCACCTCCTACCGCTCGACGCTCGAAACGGCGAACGGCCGCTACCTCGCGGCCGCCGACCTCACGACGGATACCGGGTCGGGAGGCTCCGCACAGTCCGTCGGCACCGTCTTCCTCTACGAGGGCAACCCGTCCTGGGCGTACGTGGTGGTCCGCGACGCCGGAGCGGCACCGAGCTACGACGTCGTCGTCACGGTCGATGACGGAGCAGAGGCCGGAGCAGCCGCCGGATCAGACCCCGCCCACCACTATCCGCACGGCGCAGACGGACCAGACCCCGGCGGGCCGGACCTCACGGCCGGCACTCGCGAGATCGCGCTCGGCCCGTGCGTCGTGGAGGCGGACACCTGCTCGGCAGGCGGCGTGCTCGACGTCGCCGTCCACGACGTCGTCTCCGTGCGCCTCACGGACCCGGACGGCGCAACGTGGGCGGTAGCGGACCGGCGAATCACCGACTGACTCTCGTTCAGCAGGCACCAGGGGTCCGTATACCCGAGGATCACGGCTCTCCTGAGCCTGCTGAACCGAGGTCAGGAGTGGCCGGGCGACAGCCGGTTCAGCGCACCACGAGGCGGGGCTCGACCAGCACGTGTGCCTCATCCTCGGCCGGGTCTCGGCGTAGGACGACGCCGCCCGTCGGCCCCATCAGCAGGTCCAGCACCCCGGCGGCGACCTGTTCGGGCAGCTGCTCGACGCTGCTGATCCCCAGCGCCTCGGCGGCGGGGGTGTTGTCGAACCCGACGACCGGGAGCTCGGGCCGCCCGAGCGCCGTGGCGGCCAGGTGCGCGCCGATCGCCAGCGAGTCAGCCACGCAGACGATCGCGTCGATCGTCGGGTCGGCCGCGAGCTCCGCGCCGACCAGGTCACGTGCCAGGGCGAGACTGTCCTCGGTGCTCCAGCGGGGACCGGAAGCTCCGGCCGCGGACATCGCCTCATGCCAGCCGCGGGCACGGTCGTCGCCGGTCCCCGATCCCTCGGGCCAGCCGAGCAACGCGATGCGCGGGCCGGCGTGGGCGAGCAGGTACTTGGTCGCAGCCCGGGTCCCGGCGGCGCCGTCGACGTCGACCCAGGGGTGTGGGGGCTCGTCGTCGTCGTCGGCTGCACGCCATGGGCGGCCGAACGACACGAACGGCACATTGCGGGCCTGCAGCCAGCTGGTGCGGGTGTCGGCGTAGAACGTGTTGGTCAGGACGACAGCGTCGATCTCGCCGCCGTCGACCAGGTCGCTCAGCCGCTCGATCTCCTCGGCGGGTGTGCGTGCGGCGTAGAGCAGAACCCGCATGCCGCGCTCGCTGGAGCGTTCGGTGAGCGCGTGGACGAAGCGGTCGAGCACCACTCCGGAGATGCCGCCCCGGTACGGGTCGAGGCGCACCCCGATGGTCGAGCTGCGCCGCGTGCGCAACCGGCGCGCGGCCGCGTGCGGCCGGTAGCCGAGCTCGGCGATCGCCCGCTCGACGCGCTCGCGGGTGGCGCCGCGCACGATGGCCGGGGAGTTCAGCACGTTCGAGACGGTCTGACGTGAGACGCCGGCCGCGCGCGCGACGTCCTCCACGGTGGGGGCCTTCGCCATCGTGACCCCCTCGTGCCTTGGCCGTTGTCTTGAACGTTCGAACCGCCATCCTATGGGGCGGCGGCCGCGCCTTGACACCGCACCCAGCCCCTCCCTAATCTCCTGGCTAGCATAATTTGATCGTTCAAACTTTGCCAGCCTGGCCAGACCGATCACCACCACGTGCTGCCTCATCAAAGGAGAAGAGACACATGACACGCCACATCTCACGGCGCCTCGCCGGCACCGGGGCCCTCCTCGTCGCCGGTGCGCTGACGCTCACCGCCTGCGGCGGTTCCGGCTTCGAGGAGCCCGCCGACGCCGCGGGCGAGACCACCGAGCTCACGAGCTCCGACGACGCGCTCACGGTCCTCATCGCCTCGTCCGGTGACGCCGAGACCGACGCGGTCACGGACGCGGTCGCCGACTGGTCGGCGGACTCCGGGGTCACGGCCGACGTCCAGGTCGCCGGCGACCTGCCTCAGCAGCTCTCCCAGGGCTTCGCGGCGAGCACGCCGCCAGACCTGTTCTACCTCTCCCCCGACGCGATCTCCGGCTACGCCGAGAACGGGTCGCTCCAGCCGTACGGCGACCTCCTGGCGAACAAGGACGACTTCTACCCGTCGCTCGTGGAGAACTTCACCGTCGACGACACGTTCTACTGCGCGCCGAAGGACTTCTCGACGCTCGCGCTCGTCATCAACACCCAGCTGTGGGAGGACGCGGGCCTCACCGACGCCGACACCCCCACCACCTGGGAAGAGCTGGCGACGGTCGCCGAGACCCTGACCACCGACGACCGCGCCGGCCTCGCGCTCAGCGCGGAGTACCAGCGCCTCGGCGTCTTCATGGCCGAGGCCGGCGGCGGGCTCGTCGTGGACGGCGAGCCGGTCGCCGACAGCGAGGGCAGCGTGGAGGGCCTCGAGTACGCGCAGACCCACCTGGAGGATGGCACGTTCGCCTACGCGGCCGACCTGGGCGCGGGCTGGGCCGGCGAGGCGTTCGGCAAGGAGCTGGCCGCGATGGCCGTCGAGGGCAACTGGATCACCGGGGCCCTGACCAACGACTTCCCCGACCTCGAGTACACGGTCGCCGAGCTGCCCGCCGGACCCGCCGGCCCGGGCACCCTGCAGTTCACGAACTGCTGGGGCATGGCCGCCGACAGCCCCAACCAGCAGGCCGCGCTGGACCTCGTCGAGCACCTCACGAGCGCCGAGCAGCAGCTCGCGTTCTCCGAGGCGTTCGGCCCGATGCCGTCGATCCAGTCCGCCGCGCCCGACTGGACGAGCGCGAACCCCGACCTGGTCGCGTTCCTGGACGGCGCCGAGTACGCGCAGTTCCCGCCGACCTTGGCCGGCGCCACCGACGTCGTCACCGACTTCAACTCCCAGCTGGAGTCGCTCGAGACGGGCGACCCCCAGGAGATCCTCGGCACCGTCCAGTCCAACCTCGAAGCGATCGCCGAGTAGCCCGCATGGCTGCTCTCGTTGCGACGCCCCGTCGTGCCGGCTCCCCTCGCGGGATCCGGGACGGCGAGGCCGTCACCGGCTGGATCTTCACGCTCCCCGTGCTGCTGATCCTGGGTGTGTTCATGCTGGTCCCCGTCCTGATGGCGCTGTGGGTCAGCTTCTCGGACTGGTCGGGGCGCGGCAGCCCCCTGTCGTCCGACGTCGGATTCGTGGGGCTGGACAACTACGCGGCGGTGACCACCGACGGCGGGCTCGCCGAGCGCGACTTCGGCGTCGCGCTGCGCAACAACGCCTGGTACGTGCTGCTGGTCGTCCCGCTCCAGACCGCACTGTCCCTGTTCCTCGCGGTGCTCGTGAACCGCGCCGTACTGCGGGGCCGCGGCGTCTTCCGTACGGCGTTCTACTTCCCGTCGGTCACGAGCTCGGTGGCGATCACGGTGCTGTGGCTGTTCCTCTTCTCGACGTCGGGCGTCGTCAACGCGGTCCTCGCGCGCCTAGGCATCACCGGGCCGAACTGGTTCAACGACCCGAGCGGCGTCCTGCACAACCTGCTGGGCGCGCTCGGTGTCCAGTCCGGCCCCGACGCCCTGACCCAGCACGGGCTCCTCGGCGTGACCTGGTGGGACTGGCTGGCCGGTCCCTCGGTGGCGATGTCGGCGTTCGTGATCATGGCGGTCTTCACGACGAGCGGCACGTTCATGCTGCTCTTCATCGCGGGCCTGCAGAACCTCGGCCCCGACGTCGACGAGGCCGCCATGATGGACGGCGCGAACGGCTGGCAGCGGTTCTGGCGCATCACGCTCCCCCAGCTGCGGCCCACGCTCTTCACGGTCCTCACCCTGGGCCTGATCGGCACCTGGCAGGTCTTCGACCAGATCTACACCGGCACGCAGGGCGGCCCGGGCAAGACGACCCTGACGCCCGCCTACCTCAGCTACCAGTCGGCGTTCCTGTCCCAGGAGTGGGGCCGGGGCGCGGCCATCGCGTTCATCCTGTTCGTCATCATCGTGCTGATGACGATCCTGCAGCGCTGGATCCTCCGGGAGCGGCGATGAACCGCACCACGCGGCGGCTGCCGCGCAAGGAGCTCGCCTGGCAGACCGGGCTCTACGCCCTGCTGATCCTCCTGGCGCTGGTCTACGTCTACCCGTTCCTCGTCCAGCTGGCGACGTCGGTCAAGACGGAGGCCGACGCCGCAGCCGACCCCGTCTCGCTGATCCCGGACCCCCTGACCTGGGCCGCCTACGGGCGCCTGTTCCTCCGG
This sequence comes from Promicromonospora soli, assembly GCF_014653785.1. Lineage (GTDB taxonomy): Bacteria > Actinomycetota > Actinomycetes > Actinomycetales > Cellulomonadaceae > Promicromonospora > Promicromonospora soli. The sequence goes on from NZ_BNAS01000001.1 coordinate 711,003, forward strand.
TCCGACTTCCCGGTGTGGTTCGCCAACTCCGCCGTCGTGACGGTGCTCGTGACCGCCGGGCGGGTGTTCTTCGACTCGCTGGCGGGCTATGCGCTGGCCCGACTGCGGTTCCGGGGGCGCGGCGTGGTCTACGCGGCGCTCGTCGCCGTCATGGCCGTGCCGACCGTCGTGCTCCTGATCCCCAAGTTCCTCGTCATCAACCAGCTCGGCATCTACGACTCGTACGCGGGCATGGTCCTGCCGCTGCTGGTCGACGCGGCGGGCGTGTTCATCATGAAGAACTTCTTCGAGTCGATTCCCACCTCGGTGGAGGAGCAGGCGCGCATCGACGGGGCGGGCACGTTCCGGATCTTCTGGTCCGTGGTGCTGCCCATGGCACGACCCGCGCTCGTCACCATCGTGATCCTGTCGTTCCAGGGGTCGTGGAACGAGCTGAGCCACTTCATCGTCTCCGCCCAGTCCCCCTCGCTGACCACCCTCACCAAGGGGGTCGCGTCGCTCGCGAGCGGCCAGCTCAGCCAGGGCAGCCAGTACCCCATCAAGCTCGCCGCAGCGGCGATCATGACCGTTCCCGTAGCGGTCGTGTTCTTCGTGTTCCAGCGGCGCATCATGAACACCAGCCAAGGAGCCGTCAAGGAATGAGCAAGGGAACGACCCCCTCCACCGAGCGCACCACGCCGCTGCAGCCACTGCTCAGCGACGCCGTCATCGCGCTGCGTGCCCCGACCCAGGTGTGGTCGGGCCGCGACGGCGACCTCGGCGGCGCTCCGATCGACGGCGTCTACCACGGCGACGTCCGGCACTTGCGGCGCCTGGCCCTGGAGTGTGCCGAGTCTGCGGTCGAGTACATCTCGGTCGCCCCGGAGGGCGCCTCGCGCGTCGTGTTCGGCGGCCTGTTGCGCGCGGTCGACGGCGCTCAGGCCGATCCCAAGGTGCGTCTGGTGCGCGAGCGCCGCGTCGCCGACGGCTCAGTGGCCGAGGCGTGGACGGTGCGATCGCACCGCGCCGAGGGCGCACGCGTGACCCTGCGCCTGCGGCTCGTCCCCGACTTCACGTCGCTGCACGACGTCAAGGCGGGGCTCGCGGCACCTGGCGGCGCCACCGATGGCGCGGGAGAGGTCGATGTCATCGTGGCGCCCGGCTCGGCGACTGCACGGTCCGGCGGCCGGTCGTTCACGCTGACGGCCGAGGGCGCGACGGTGACCACCACCGCGCAGGGTGCGATAGAGGCGTCCTGGCCGCTCGACGTCCCGGCACGCGGCGAGGCGGAGGCGGTCTGGTCGCTCGCCCTGCACGACGACACCCTGGTCGTGCGGGGCGCGGACGGCACCTGGTCCGGCATGCGCCGGGCAGACGTCCCGTCCAGCGCCGACCCCCGCCTCGGCCACTGGCTCTCGACCGCGCTCGACGACCTCGACGCACTGCGGCTCACCCTCCCCGACCACCCGGCCGACGACGTCTTCGCCGCCGGCGCGCCATGGTTCTTCACGCTGTTCGGCCGCGACGCCCTGTGGGCTGCCCGGCTGGCGCTCCCGCTCGACACCGGGATCGCAGCCTCCACCCTGCGCGTTCTGGCGCGCCTCCAGGGCACCGCGGACGACGCCGCGACCGCCCAGGAGCCGGGCAAGATCCTGCACGAGCTGCGCGCGACGCCACTGGAGATCCCGGGCGCCGGCGTCGTCCTACCGCCTCTGTACTACGGCAGCGTCGACTCCACCCCCCTGTGGGTGTGTCTCCTCGCCGACGCGTGGCGCGCCGGTATGCCCGACGACGATGTGACCGCCCTTCTGCCCGCCCTGCGCGGGGCCCTGACGTGGCTGCTCGAGCACGGTGACAGCGACGGCGACGGGTTCATCGACTACATCGACCGCTCCGGGCAGGGACTGGCCAACCAGGGCTGGAAGGACTCGGGCGACTCGGTCCAGTGGCGAGACGGCACCTTCGCCGAGGGGCCGATCGCCCTCTGCGAGGTCCAGGGCTACGCCTACGAGGCCGCGCTCGCGGGCGCGGATCTCCTCGAGGCGTTCGACCCGGCGGCATCAGACCCCGCGGCTTCAGGCTCCCTGCGCCCGGCCGCGCTCCGCGCCTGGGCCGCCGACCTGCGCGCACGGTTCGCGCAGGCGTACTGGGTCGAGACCCCAGAGGGCCGGTATCCCGCGGTCGCGCTGGACCGGAGCAAGCGCGCCGTCGACACCCTCACCAGCAACATCGGGCACCTGCTCGGCACCGGCATCCTGGATGCCGCGGCCGAGCGGCACGTCGCCGACCTGCTGCTCGGCCCGACGATGTCGACCGGTTTCGGCATCCGCACGATGTCCACCGGCGCGGCCGGGTACTGGCCGCTGTCGTACCACGGCGGCAGCGTCTGGACGCACGACACCGCGATCTCGGTGCACGGCATGCTCCGGGCGGGCCTCGCCGAGCACGCCGAGCGGGCAGCGGCCGGGCTGCTCGCGGCGGCGGAGGGCTTCGACTACCGCGTCCCCGAGCTCCACTCGGGAGATCCGGCGACCCGCGCCGGCGTGCCCACGCCCTACCCGGCAGCGTGCCGGCCGCAGGCGTGGTCGGCCGCGGCGGCGATCACGTGCCTGGCGGTGGCGGGCTCCGTCCGCGCCGACGCCGCCGCCGTCGGCTAGCGCCCGCGGCGACGGCTACGCGCCGGTCGCCCCGTCCCACCAGTCGAGCACACGCGTGCCGTAGAAGCTGAGCCACTTGGACGGCTCGCCGGGCGGCACGTCCACCTCGAACCACACCCGCCCCGGATGGCGACCCTCCTGCAGCCAGGTGCCATCCGGGCGACGGGCGGCGCGGATCACCTCGATCGCGTCGGCAAGCCGGGGATCCGGCCCGACGCCGTCGTGCAGCGTTGCCCCCCGGAAGTAGTCGACGGCGTTCAGCGCGCTGTATCCCCACCGGAACGGGTATCCGAACCGGGTCGCCCACGGGCCGACGAGGTCGCCCGTCGACAGGGTGCGGAGCAGCCGGCGCTCCAGGAGGTACTCCTCGCCGGCGTGACGGGCCGCCCGGGGGGCATCGCTGCCGCCGGTCGCGGCCTCGTAGTACAGGAGGCCCTTCAGGGAGTTGAGGGTCGAGTGGAACGACGAGCGCGTCGAGCCCTCGACCCATTCGCAGTTCCACCCGCCGTCGGGCAGGCGGTGATCCACGAACCACCGGGCGATTCCTGAGACGTCCACGCCCAGCCACGCGCCGTTGGCGAGCGTGTAGCTGTTGATGCAGCAGTCGACCTCGCCGCCCCAGTAGGGCAGGTCGTCGTACTCCCAGCGGGAGTTCGCGGCAATGAGCTCGGCCGTGCCGGCCAGCGCGGCTGCATCGAGGCCCCAGTCGCGGAGGGTGGTGAGCGACCACGTCGTCGCGGTCCAGGGCTGGCCCTCGTCGTCGCCCTGGTAGCCGGCCGGAAAGAATGCCCCGCCGGCCCACTGCCCGTCGGGATCCTGCAGCGCGAGCAGCCGCGCCCCGAATCCCTCCGTCGCGACGCGGGCCCGGGTTGCCCGCCATGTCTCCTCCGGCGCGCCGACGAGGTCGCGTTCGACCTGCCAGCGCAGCGCTGGGTCACTGTCGAGCAACCAGTCGAGCAGCTCCGGTGCGTAGGGCACGGCAGGAGGCTACTGCGCGAGTCGGTCAGGAATCGAGAAGCACTCCGTGCCGCGCGGAATCTAGCGTGGTGGGCATGGCAAACATCGACTCCGTCACCCTCGAGGTGACCGACCTCAGCACCGCACGTTCCTTCTACGACGCCGCCTTCGACCTGGGCGACAGGCTCCACCTCCGCGAGACCGACGCGCCCACCAGCGGGTTCCGCGGATTCCACCTTTCCGTCATCGCCTCCCAGCCGGCCGACGTCCACGCCCTGTTCGACGCCGCGGTCGACGCCGGCGCCACCGTCCTCAAGCCCGTGGCCAAGTCCATGTGGGGCCACGGCGGCGCGGTCCAGGCGCCCGACGGAACCATCTGGAAGGTCGCAACCTCCGCCAAGAAGGACACCGGCCCGGCCTCCCGGCAGATCGACGAGATCGTGCTCCTGATCGGCGCCACAGACGTTTCGGCGAGCAAGAAGTTCTACGTGGAGCGCGGCCTGACCGTGGGCAAGAGCTTCGGCTCCTACGTCGACTTCAAGATGGGGTCCAGCCCGATCGGGTTCGGGCTGTACAAGCGCGCCGCGCTGGCCAAGGACGCCGGGGTGCCGCCGGAGGGAACAGGCTCGCACCGGCTCGCGGTGAACAGCGACCTCGGAGAGTTCACGGACCCGGACGGGTTCGCGTGGGAGCCGGTTCGGGTGAGCCGGTAGGGCTGCGGCCCGGAGCCGCGGCGGCTCCGTCCGGTGCGTCAGTAGCTGTTGGGCGCCAGGACGGACTGCCAGTGCCACGGCTCCGGGTTGCGTCCCGTCGGCTCGGCGAAGGGCGGGTGGACCCAGCCGTATGGTTCGGCGTTGGCCCTGAGCCAGTCGTACCGGGCCGACCCGAAGGCCTCCACGCCCCCTCCGATGTCGACTGCCAGGCCCGTGCCATGGTTGGAGCACCCGGGCGGGGCCGCCGTGTCGGACGACGGGTCGTACAGCGCCTCCTGCTGCTCGTAGCTGCGGTAGGAGGAGTTGATCGTCAGGTTCACTCCGAACTCGGCAGCGTACGCGGCGTTCAGCTCGGCCAGCCCGCCGACGACGTCCGAACGCACGTGATGGCCCGGCGCGAACGGGATCTCCGCGAGCTCCGACGACGACAGATGGCCGTTCTCGGCGGACCACACCTGGTCCGGTTCGGGGCAGGTGCCGGCCGGGGTGGTGGCCGGGTCGGTGCCGGTGTCCTGGGTGGTGGCCGGGTTGGCGGCGGGGTCGGTGCCGGCAGCGTCAGCTTCTGTCGCAGTGTCTTCCGGCGCCTCGGACGCGGCCTGCTCCAGCCGAACCTGCCGCCCCGACGCGACCACCGCTTTGGTCGCGTCGTGCAGCTCACTCCGCACGGCGGGTACCTCCGCGTGAAGCGTGGTGGCGAGCTCCAGCACGGCGGTGGCCTCTTCCTCGGTGCCCGACGGCGACCAGGTCACCGATCCCAGGGATGTCACCACGCCTTGCGCGTCCTTGATCGCCGCGCCGAGTGCCCGGCGCTCGGTCTGCTCGGCAGCCTTCCCGTCCGGGCTTTTCAGGACGGCCTGCGCATCCTGCACCTCGGTGGTCAGCTCCGCGCGGAGCGTCGCGCTCTCGGCGGCAGCGGCCTGCGCGTCGGCCACCGCGGAGGGCCGTTCCGTGGCCTGTGTGGCCGGCTCGAAGAGCCCGAGCGCGTACGCGCAACCGGTCGCCACGACCAGGCTCACCGCGACGGCGACGATGCCGATCGTCCACCGCTTGCGCATGCCTTGCCGCTCCCACCTGCCGCGCGCCGACGACGAGGGCCGCCGAGGCGCCTGCCGCTCAGGCCAGAGAGGTGTTTCGGTCGGCATCGACGAAATCTACAGCGGGGTCGAGGCGTAGCCACCTTCGACGCGAGAGGATTTGCGTTACGAGCCCGCAAGCGCCCCGGCCACGAGTGACCGCAGCGTAGGCACTACCTCCACCTCGAACCAGGGGTTCCTGGACTGCCAGCGGAAGTTGAGCGGCGACGGGTGGACCAGCGGGATGGTCGACGGCAGGTACTCCGCGTAGGCCCGCACCGTCTCGGTCAGGCTCGGCTTCGCCCGGTCTCCGAGGTAGTACTTCTGGGCATAACCGCCCACGAGGATCGTGAGCTGGAGACCGGGCAGCTCGGCGAGGATCCGCTGGTGCCACAGCCCGGCGAAGTCCTTGCGCGGCGGCAGGTCGCCGGACGCGCCTTTCCCCGGGTAGTAGAAGTCCATGGGGATGATCGCGAACAGGTTGGGGTCGTAGAACTGCGCGTCGTCGACGCCGAGCCAGGCCCGCAGCCTGACGCCGCTGGCGTCGTTCCACGGCTTGCCGCTCTCCTGGGCCTTCCGTCCGGGCGCCTGACCTATGAGCGCGATCCGGGCGCCGGGCGCCGCCGAGTAGAGCGGCTCGTAGCCGGCGTCGCGCGCCCAGGCGTTGGACTGGTGCGCGACGATCTCGTCCCGGATCCGGTCGAGGTTGCTGAGCACGAGCTCCCCTCCAAGGTTGGCTGCCCGAGTGAAGATTGGCTGCACGAGTGGCTTTCCCCCGGCCAGGTGCGCGGGCACCGCGCCGTTCGCCCGGGTGATCTCTGCTAACCGGACTGTGCCCGTCGCCACCCAGACGTACGTTGAAAGCCTCGGGGGGCGGGCCGGGTTCGACCAACCTACCCGGGCGCCCTTCTCCACAAGGAGGTGGTGTTATGAAGCGTGTCATCATGACGCTCGTCGTCACAGCGGGCCTGACCGTGGGCGGTGCCATGTCGGCACAAGCAGGCGAGACCAACGGCAGGGGCGAACCGATCCCGGGTGCGCACATGGCGAGCTCGGCGTGTGCGTTCTCGGGTCAGGACCTACCCGACGCAGAGGAGAACCAGCCGCCCGAGTTCGACGACGACTTCGTCACGGACGGGCACGTCCAGACCTATGGCAAGTGGGTCAGCCACGGCTTCAAGGACTTCGTGCCGAGCCCCGGCGAGGCTTGCCGCGGCAACGTCGCATTCGAGGAGTAGTACCGGAAAAGGACCCGACGCCCGCGGACCAGCAGGTCACTCCCGGGCGTCGGGCACCTGATCGACTTCGGCGGTGACGATCGGTGACCGTCAGAGGCCGAAGACGATGCGGGCCGGCACCTGGCCGGACAGCACCTCGGCGATGGACTCGTTGACGTCGTCGAGCTTGCGCTCGACGGCGACGACCTCGGTGCGGCCGGCCGCGTGGAGGGCGAAGACGTCGGCCAGGTCGTTGCGGGTGCCGACGATGGAGCCGATCACCGAGATGCCCTTGAGCACGGTGTCGAAGATCGGCAGCTCGATCGTGCCGTCGGCCGGCAGCGCGACGCAGACCAGCCGCCCGCCGCGGCGCAGCGAGTGGAACGCCTGGTCGAACGAGGCCGGCGAGGCGGCGAGCGCCACCGCGACGTCGGCGCCACCGAGCCGCTGGATGGCCTCGACAGGGTCCTCACGGGCCGCGTTGACGACGTGGTCCGCGCCGAGCCGGGTGGCCAGCTCGAGCTTGTGGTCCTCGACGTCGACGGCGATGACGAACGCGCCGGCGATCCGGGCGTACTGCAGCGCGAGGTGGCCGAGCCCGCCGATGCCGAACACCGCCACGGTCTCGGCCGGTGCGACGTTCGCGACCTTGATGGCCTTGTAGGTGGTGACGCCCGCGCAGCTCAGGGGTGCGGCGTCGAGCGAAGACACGCCGTCGGGGACGGGCGTGGCGAACGCGGCGGGCACGACGGCGTACTCGGCGAAAGCGCCGTTGACGGAGTAGCCGGAGTTGGCCTGCTTCTCGCACAGCGTCTCCCAGCCGGCGATGCAGTAGCGGCACTCGCCGCACGCGTTGCCGAGCCAGGCGATCGCGACGCGCTGGCCGATGGTGCGGCCCATCACGTCCTGCCCGAGCCTCTCGATGCGGCCGACGCCCTCGTGCCCCGGGATGAACGGCGGGGTCGGCTTGACCGGCCAGTCACCGCGGGCGGCGTGGATGTCGGTGTGGCACAGGCCGCTGGTCTCGATCCGGACCAGCACCTCGCCAGGCCCTGGCTCGGGGACAGGCACGTCCATGACCTGCAGCGGGGAGGTGAAGTCGGTGACGACTGCGGCTTTCATGACAGCTCCGTTCGAAAGGTGGTGCGAGGCCGACATCCGCGGTGAGCGGCGCCGGTTCCAACATCCCTCCGAACGGCATGCGTGAAGCAGGGGCGAAGGTCCCGGCGCCGGCGGTGAACGTCCCGAGCACTACCCGCTGGGGACGGGCAGTGCGGCCTCTGGATCGCGCAGCGCGTCCAGGTCGGTTGTGCCTTGCTCGACGAGGCTCCGGATCGGGTCGATGGCGTCCCAGTCGTTGAGGTGCATGCCGGCCCGGACCTCGTTGTCCCGGATCCAGAAGGCAGTGAGGACGCGTGTGTCGGCGTCGCCCCGGATGACCACCTCGTCGTACCCGGCGTGGCCGACGTGTCCCACGTACTCCATGCCGAGGTCGTACTGGTCGGTGAAGAAGTACGGCTGGCGGACGTAGGGCGTGTCGTCGCCGAGCATGGTGCGGGCGGCGTGCTTGCCCTGCTGGATGGCGTTGTCCCAGTGTTCGACGCGGAGGCGCCGGAGCCGGGGGTGGTCGTGGTTGGCCACGTCGCCGGCGGCACAGACGTGGGGGTCGCTCGTGCGGAGCCGTGCGTCGACCAGCACGCCGTTGTCGGTGGCCAGGCCTGCCTGTGCGGCCAGCTGGTCCTCGGGCTTGGCGCCGATACCGACCAGGACCGTGTCGGCGTGGATCCGCGTCCCGTCGGAGAGGTCTACCTGCGTTCCGGTCAGGCTGTCGACTGTCGTGCTGAGCCGGAGGTCCACACCGTGCTCGCGGTGGAGGCCGACGAACAGTGGTGCGAGCTCGGGTCCGAGGACGCCGAGAAGAGGGAGCGACCCAGCCTCGACGACGGTGACCGTTGCGTCGGCCTGGCGGGCCGCGGCGGCGACCTCGAGACCGATCCAGCCGGCGCCGATGATCAGGATGTGGCCGGTCAGGCGGGCTCGGAGACGGAGGGCGTCGTCGAGGGTACGCAGGTAGACGACGTCCGGGTTCGACGGCTCCGCGAGCGGCAGTCGCCGAGGAGAGGCACCTGTGGCCAGCAGGAGGCGGTCGTAGGCGATCTGGGTGCCGGTAACGCCGACGCGGCGGCGGCCGAGGTCCAGCTCGGTCACCGGCGACCCGAGGCGGAGGTCGACCTGATGGTCGGCGTACCAGTCGTGGTCGTGGGCGAAGACGGATCCGGGCTCCGCCGTGCCGAGCAGGAGCCCTTTGGAGAGGGGCGGTCGCTCGTAGGGCAGGTGAGGTTCAGCGCCGATGAGCGTGATGTCCCCGGCGTAGCCCTGGTTGCGCAGCTCCTCGACAGCGTTGGCTCCGGTGAGTCCGGCTCCGATGACGACGATGTTCACGGCTTGCTCCTGGTGAGGGCGAGGAACTCGGCGCGGCTGCCCGGGACGTCGCGCAGCCGGCCGAGAAAGGTGGAGGTCGAGGTGCGGGCACCAGGGGTCCGGGCGCCGCGCAGGCTCATGCAGGTGTGCTCTGCCTCGATCACGACGCCGACGCCATGGGGCCGCAGCTCATCCTGGAGGTGTTCGGCGATGCGTCTGGTGAGCCGTTCCTGGGTCTGGGGTCGGCGGGCATGGTGCTCGACCATGCGGGCGAACTTCGACAGGCCCACGATCCGGCTTCCGGGCAGGTAGCCGACGTGGGCGACGCCGACGAACGGCAGCATGTGGTGCTCGCACAGTGACTGCACCGGGATGTCCTGGACCAGCACGAGCTCGTCGTAGCCCTCGTCGTTAGGGAAGGTGGTGAGCTCGAAGCCCGGCCCGCTGGTCATCTCGATCAGCGCTTCTGCCATGCGGCGCGGCGTGTCGACGAGGTTCTCGTCGGTGAGGTCCATCCCCAGGGCGGTGAGGAGGTCGGCAGCCGCCTCCTCGGCCGCCCTGGGGTCGATCTCCGGCCTCGCATGCGTGATGCGCGGTCGGGGGCGAGCGGGCGTGACCCGAGCAGCGGAGATCGCCGCGACGCTGCTCACGCCGACGCCTTGCGGCGGCCCCAGGCCAGCGCCGTGAGGGCCAGCGCACCGACGAGGAGCCCGAAGTCGCGCAGCGCGACGTCGTAGAACTCACCCATGGTCACCAGGTTGACGATGATGCCGGCCAGCCAGGCGGCCACCAGCGGCCCGCCGAACCGCGGGGCGAAGGCGACCACGAGGCCGGCGACGACCTCGACGACGCCGACTGCCATCATCGCCTCATGGGCGGTGCCGGGGACCAGGTCGTTGATCCAGGGCGCCAGGTACTGCTCCCAGTCGGTGAGCAGCCCGGCGAACTTGTCCAGGCCGAAGGCGATCGGCGCGACGGTGAACACGGTACGCAGCAGCAGGAAGGCGCGTTCTGCGCCGAGGGTCGTTCGGGTGGCGCCGGGGGCGGGAGTCTTCATGGCCATCGGGAGTTCCTCTCTCTCGTTCTTCATGGGTCAGTGGAAGCTGCCGCCGCGGCGTCTGGTCAGGATCGATGAACTCATCACTGTCTCCTTGGGTTGGCGCAGGTCCGCGTCACCGACGTTGACCACCCGCAGCGGTGCGGGTGACGATGAAGACGTCGTCGAGAGGGCCATGACCATGTTGGTGTCGGCAGCCGCTGGACTCTTACCCCCGCGGGCCGGGCGGGGTAAGACGGCGCCGTCATGGCGACACCAACAGGACATGACCCCGCACAAGACGCAGGCTGCACCCGGATGCAGCAGCGGACCCCCGGTCGACGTCCAGACGTGGCGCCGCTGTCGGTTGCTCGAGGCCGGGTTCCCGGCTGCGGTCGCAGACGCGGTCGCTTCCGATGGCCGATTCGACCTACATGCCCTCCTGCAGCTGGTCGACCGCGGCTGCCCGCCCGACCTGGCGGTTCGCATAGTGGCGCCACTGCCTCGCGAGGTGGTGGCACCGTGACCACCGTCAACCGGGCGATTCCCGCCGTGACCCCCGCACCACCCTCGGATGACACGTGGCTCGCCGACCTGACTGACGACGGCCCCGCTGGCCAGCAGGCGCTGCTACGGCTCCGTGAGCTTCTGGTGCGGGCCAGCCGGCACCAGGTCTGGCGGCTACGCGATCTCCTGCCCGGGGCAGGTGCGGGAGACCTCGAGGACATGGCCCAGCAAGCTGCGAACGACGCCCTGGTCGCCGTGCTGCGCCAGCTCGGCACCTTCGAGGGACGAAGCCGCTTCACCACCTGGGCCTACAAGTTCGGGGTGCTTCACGCGGGTGTCGCAGTGCGCCGCGAGGCCTGGCGGCACCGTGAGGTTCCCCTGCCCGACACACTGGCCCTCGTCGCGGACCGGTCGCCGGCTCCGGAAGCACACAGCGAGGCCGCACAGCTCGCCCGTGCCGTCCAGGCCGCGATCGCCGGCGAGCTCACACCGCACCAACGGCGCGTGGTGCTGGCTCTGCTGGTGGAGGACGTGCCGATCGACGTCCTGGCCGACCGGCTCGGCAGCACCCGCAACGCCCTCTACAAGACCCTGCACGACGCCCGCCGTCGGCTGCGCGCCGCACTCATCGACGGTGGCTATATCGACGCCCGCCCCAACCGGAGCACCCCATGACAGATTCAGCTCGCGGCCTGAGCCCCACGACGATCAGCAGCCTGCTCGTTGACACGAGCCCGTACCTGTCGTGCGACGACTGCTTCGCCCAGATCGACGAGTACGTCGAGCGCAAGATCGCGGACCCGCACTACGAGGACCCCGCCATGAAGGCCCACCTGGCCGGATGCGGCGCATGCGCCGAGGAAGCCGAAACCCTGCGGGAGCTGCTCAGCCAGGACGCCGGCTGACGGGCCCAAGGCTAGTTGGGGTGCGGTTCTCGTGGCGGGCGGCTACGCCGGAGGTCCGGCGCAGCCGCCCGCTTCAGGTCCCGCTACGCCGAGCGCTTCCACTGCTGGGTCGTGGCGCCCGCGTCACAGCTCGCGAGCATGAGTCCCCAGGAGTCCGCCGGAGTCGCCAAGCACAGGCTCGGGTCGACGACGCTGCTGATCGTCGCGTCGGCGTTGAGCTCCCACTGCTGCTCGGCCGTGCCCGTGCAGTCGGCGATGACGAGCGTGCCACCGACGGCGAGCGCGCCGCTCGGCGCGACGCACATGTCGCCGTAGACCGTGAGCTGCTTGTCCGCGGTCCAGTTGAACGACTGGTTGCCGCCCCCGTTGCAGTACCAGAGGCCGAGCCCCGTGCCGGCCGTCGTCGAGAAGCCGGGCACGTCGACGCACACGTTGTGGTGGACGCTGACGAGCGGCTCGCCTGGCGGGGCGGGCGGCAGGTCGTTCAGGACCTCGTTCTTGAGCAGCTTCCAGCCCCACTGGATCTGGGACAGCCCCGAGGCGTTGGTGACCTCGAGGTCGCCGTCGCCGACGAACTCGGTCAGCGTGTAGGCGTCACCAGTGCGCAGGCCGGGCCAGTAGACGATCCCGATGCCCTGGTCCCTTGCGACCTCCGTCAGCGCGCCGAGGTACGAGGTGTAGACGTCGCCCTCGTGGTTGCCGTAGTTGAGGCCCGTCGTCATCGGCGAGCCGGCCTCGCTGACGACCGTGCGCCAGCCGTACTCGCCGAGGCGCGGGAGCAGGTTTGCCTTCCACTCCTCCTCGGTCGTGTGGTTGGCCCAGAACCCGTAGAAGTGCAGCGAGAGCAGCGTCCCCTTCAGCTCCTCGGCCGCGCCGACACCGGTGACGTTGTCGTTGTAGCCCGTCCCCGAGATGATCACGCGACCGCGGGGCACGTCGTCGTGGTCGTCGAGCCATCCAGCGGTCAGGTCAACCCACGCGTCGAGCGAGTAACCGAACGGCTCGTTCATGGGCTCGAAGTACACCTTGGGGTTCTGCCCGTACTCCGCCACGACCGTGTCCCACATCGCGTCGAAGGCGGCGGGGTCGTCAGCCCGGCCGTCCTTGGCGTTGTCCGCCTCCCAGTAGCTGAGGATGACCTTGAACCCGTGGTCCGTGGCGGAGTCGATGGCGCCCTGGTACGAGTCCCACCACTCGGTGCCGACGCTCGAGGTGTTGATCGGCAGCCGCACGGTGTTGGCGCGCGTCTCGTGCCGAAGCTCGAGGACGATGTCGGTCGCCTTGTCGTACGTCGTGAGGTAGTCGTCCTCCGTGCTCAGACCGGAGGGCACGACCTCGTCGTCCGCGTAGTTGTCGCGCGGGTCTGCCCAGTTGACCCCGCGGAACTCGCTGGTGCCGGACGGCCCGACCGACGGGGCGGCGACAGCGGAACCGGGAACCACCGCCACTGCCGCCGTGAGGAGGCCGACGGCCGCAAGGGCGCCGGTCCGGATTGCTCGTGTCATGGGACTCCGATCTAGGGGCGCGTCGCTGCGCCGCCGTCCGAGGCCTCGAAGCGGCCAGTGCCAGCCCGATGCCGAATGGTTGCGTAAACATCGCACGCAGATCGGCAGTTGCGCAAGGACGCTTCACCCTGGATTTTTGCTTGGGCCAGTGGCTCACACGGTCGGTGCGACGTCGTCGACGGGCCGGGCGGGCGGCGGAGGTGCGTCGGCAAGCAGGTCGAGACCCGGCGGATCCTGACAACCGATCATGGAGTCAACCGGTCCCTGAAAATGGGCTGTCGAAGATATCTCGGCTGTGCCAGTCCGTCCGGAGTGACGATGCGACCACCAGGTGGCGGGATCCCTGCGACACAAGCACGAAGACTTCATCACGAGGACCGATCTCTCGGCCGGTGGCATCCCGAACTCGTCGCATGTCGTTCGCATCCGCGGAGTCCAGGCGGAGCCCCCGCATCAACCGAGGACATGAGATGAACTCGACGCCGTCAAACACCAGGTCCACGTTGGCAGCCTCGTTCGGACCTCTCGGGCTACGAATGAGGAGACCACCGTGGCTCACGCGGTACTCCCACAGCTGGAACCGTCGATCCGGGAAGTCAATATCGGCCAGTTCACCCATCACCGAATCCACGAATTCTCTCGTCGTCTTCCAGGACGTCAGGCTCAACATGAGCCATCAGTATGTATTTCACCTACACTCCTTGCGGTTGGAATTAAGGCGCCGAGTTCTCCAGCGTCGGCGGCGGGTGACCAGACGCTCCTTGAGCGATCCGCTCAGCCGCATGAGCACTTCGACACTGGGGCATATGCCCAAATTACGGCTGACGGTATGTCACCAGCTGAGCCTTTGAACACCGAAGAACGCCTTCGCTTCTCGCTCAGCTGCTGCGGCCTTCTCCACACCAATACACGGTGTCGTTCGAAGGTTCGGCCATTCGCCCTGGTAGAGATCATCCAGGCACTCCACCAAGGACTGACGGGCCAGAGCCGCGTGCTGCCCGCCTCCGAGGCGTTCGAACTGATCGAACGCGTCGATCCCGGCTCGGCAGAACGCTTCGAAGAACGTGCGCTTGTCGGCGACGGCCCGGCGCCGGTGCTGGCCGCGCCCGCAGACCACAACCACCAGGTCGTCAGCCTGGAGCGCGATCCCGACCGGGATCGGCTGGTCGGGGAATGACGCCGTGGCGTACGACGCCCCCTTGCCGATCGCGGTGACCAGGCCGGCCAGGAGCATCCACAGGGGCTCGATGTCGTCCCACGACTCTGGCCTGATGATCGAGCGCCCGTTGATCACCAGCTGCACCGCACCGCCCTCGTACCCGCTCCAGTGCTTGGGCACCGGAGCCTCCTCGATCGGCACGAACTCGCGGTCGACAGACAGGTAGGTCCGCATCTCGACGGTACCGAGCCAGGGCCGTCGGCGATCTGGTCTCATCGGCAGTCAGTCCGTTTCGGCACGTAGAGGAGGAAGGTCGCGTGGGCGAATCACCCACCCCACCGAGCTGGTCTACGAGAATACGGTGGACCGCCCACGTTGCCAGCGGCCAGCATTGCGGCCATGACGTCGATGACCAGGAGCAGGGACCGGTTCCGTGCCCTGGCAGCCGAGACCGTGGATGCCGTCCGAGCAGGCAGCTACCGCGCGGGCGGGCGACGCGTCGACATCGCGGAACAGGTCGCCGCCGCGGTCACCAGCACCCGGCTGATCCTCCCGGACGCGCGGCTGGCGAGGGGCGCCACCTGGTCCGGGCCCACCACGATCGAGGTACGGCACGAGTCGAGCCTGGAAGCAGCGCGACGCCTCGGCCCAGGCACGGCCTGCCTGGTCTTCGCCTCGGCACGCAACCCCGGCGGCGGTTTCCTCAACGGCGCCCAGGCCCAGGAGGAGGCGTTGGCACGCAGCTCGGCGCTGTACGCGACCCAGACCGCTGTACCCGAGTTCTACGAGCATCACCGGCGAGAGGCCTCCTTGCTCTACAGCGACAGGGTCATCGTCTCGCCACTCGTTCCGGTGTTCCGGGACGACGACGGCGCCCTGCTCGCCGAGCCCTACGCGGTCACGTTCCTGACGGCGGCAGCTCCGAACCGGTCCGCGATCGCACGCAGCCAGCCCGCCGCCACGCGCGAGATCGCGGCCACGCTGATCCGCAGGGCCGCCCGTGTGCTCGACGTGGCGGCTGCCCACGGCAACCACCGTCTCGTCCTCGGCGCCTGGGGCTGCGGAGTGTTCGGCAACGACCCGGCCGAGGTCGCGACCGCCTTCGCCAAAGCTCTCGTTGGCCGACCGAGGTTCGAGCACGTCACCTTCGCGATTCTCGATCCTCGCCCTGGACGCCCTGTGCTGACGGCCTTCGAAAGTTGCTTGCGCCAGGGCTGACCGAGGAGACCACGACCAAAAAGTGCGTCTGGAAGATCGGCATTCTGTCAAGGCGCTGGCTCCGTATGCAGGGCAGAGCAGGTCCGCCCAGCGGCGCGCTACAACTCGCACCACTTTCCTGCGCGGGCCGGATCCCCGGTCTGCGTAAACTCCTCGACCACTCGCCAGGCTCGATCGAGATCCAGCACGAAAACAGCCCGCCAGCGTCGCTAAATCGCACATTGCCTACGACTGCGGCGGGCGAAGCCGGTCACACGAATCCCGCGGTCAGCCTCCGAAGCGCAACGCCTCCGGTGGTACCCAGGCGGGAAGGGGTTCGCGATGACTGAGCCACGCGGACGGCACGCCCACGACGCCGTCCCACTCACCGAGCCCGGTGTATGCGCCCACGATCCCGCCAACGATCGCGGCGGTCGTATCGATATCACCACCGGCTTCGATGCAGGCCTTGATCGCCGTCGGGTAGGTCGGCCCGCACCTCCGTGGTGGTCGCCTTCCCCCCACGCGGTGTGAGCGCTAACATCAGGGCGTTTTGTGCACGTCGGGCGCTGATGCCCGCATCCGCAAGGTCCTCGAGGGAGAGAACCATGAGAAGCCCAGCACTCCGAAGAACCCGTCTGGCCGCCCTGCTCGCGCTGACCCTCGTGCCGGCCGCGCTCGTGCCGCCGGCAGAGGCGGCCCCCACCACGATCGCTCTGGGCCGTGCCTCGTTCGAGTCGGTCAACTACCCGGGGCGGTTCGTCCGGCACCAGGACTGGCTGGGCCGGATCGACCCCGTGACGTCCTCCAGCTCTGCCCAGCTCAAGCAGGACGCGTCGTTCACGGTCGTGCCCGGTCTCGCGTCGCCGTCGTGCTACTCGTTCCAGGCGGTGAACGGCCAGTTCCTGCGTCACCGCGACTACCGGGTGCGGCTGGAGACGAATGACGGCTCGGCCGCGTTCCGCGGCGACGCGACGTTCTGCGCCGAGACGGGCTCGGTCTCGGGCTCGGTGTCGTTCACGTCGTACAACTTCCCGCAGCGGCGCCTGCGGCACCGCGACTCTGCGCTCTGGATCGACACGTACCAGGACACAGCGCTCTTCCGCGCCGACAGCTCGTTCCAGCTCCGGTCCCCGTGGGCGCCGAAGACGAACACCAACCCGGTGATTCCCGGCCTCTTCGCCGACCCGCACATCACCTATCTCGACGGCCGGTACTACCTGTACCCGACGACGGACGGCTACGCGAGCTGGTCATCGCCGTCGTACACCGCCTGGTCCTCGACCGACCGCGTGACCTGGACCAGCCATGGCGTCGTTCTCGACCTCGGGCCGGACGTGTCCTGGGCCGACAACTCGGCGTGGGCACCCGCCGTCGTCGCGAAGAACGGGAAGTACTACATGTACTTCAGCGGCGGCGCAGCGTCCGGCGACACCGCCAAGCACCTCGGCGTAGCCGTGGCCGACTCCCCCGCGGGCCCGTTCCGCGACGCCCTCGGCAAGCCGCTGGTGCGCGCCGGCACCTACTCCGGGCAGGCCATCGACCCAATGGTGTTCACCGACAAGGACGGCCAGTCCTACCTCTACTGGGGCAACGGCACGGCGTGGGTCGTGCCGCTCAACGCCGACATGACCTCGTTCGACCCGGCCAAGGTCAAGAACATCACCCCGAGCGGCTTCCGGGAGGCGTCGTTCGTGTTCGAGCGCCAGGGCACCTACTACTTCATGTGGTCCGAGAACGACACGCGGGACGAGAACTACCAGGTCGCATACGCCACCAGCACGTCACCGCTCGGCCCGTGGACCAAGCGCGGCGTCGTGCTCAGCAAACGCCTCGACCTCGGGATCAAGGGCACCGGCCACCACTCGGTGGTGCAGGCACCCGGCACCGACACCTGGTACGTCGCCTACCACCGGTTCGCCGTCCCCGCGGGCAACGGCACCAACCGCGAGGTCGCCATCGACCGGATGACCTTCCGCACCGACGGCACGATCGTCCCGATCGAGCCGACCCTGTGACCCAGACGCGCCGACGTTGGCGTGGGGGATGCGTCAACATTGGTTGACAACGCGATGGGGTGTCAACCATGGCTGACACCCCATCTCGTTGTCTCACCGCCTGGAGCTCTCGTGAACACACTCGCCGCCCGCAACTTCCGCGGCACGCTGGGCACCGGGAGATCGTCGTCCTCTTCGAAGTCGACGACCGGCATCCGCCCCAGCACCAAGATCGGCGCGACGACGTCGTTCGCGTCCTGCCCCCACGTGGTGGCCCACACGAGCTCGGCGCCGAGCCGGACCAGGTCATAGCTGGGTGCCCGGCGCAGCTTGCCCAGCTGCGGGTTGGACTGTGCCCGCCACGCGCGGGGATCGTCGACGGCCTGCGAGCGGTCGCCAGGACCGAGCGGCAAGAGAGTCCCGTCGACGTCGAGGAACACGATCAACGCGACTGCTGCGTTACCGGCGGCGCTTCTTCAGGTAGGCAGCGAGCTCGTCGTACGCGCCGGCCTCGTTGCCGTACATCGCGTAGTTCTTGGCGGTCTCCATCCACTCTCCGATGCTCGGCCGTACCGACTTCGCCGCCTCCTGCAGGTGACGCTGGGTGATCGGCACTACGCGGCCGGACCCCATCGACTCCTCCATCGCCGTCTCCGTCGCCTGTTCGCACACCAGCGCGAGGTCGGCGCCCGACATGCCGTCCGTCGCCCGCGCGATCTTCGCGAGGTCGAGCCGCTCGGTAGGACGGCCGCGCAGGTGCAGCCGCAGGATCGCCTCGCGGCCCTCGACGTCCGGCGGCAGGACCAGGACGGTCCGGTCGAACCGCCCCGGCCGGAGCAGCGCCGAGTCGATGTCCCACGGGTGGTTGCTCGCACCGAGGACGAAGAGCCCGTCGTTCTCCGTGCTCGCGCCGTCCAGCTCGGACAGCATCTGGTTCACGACCCCCCGCATGGCCGACCCGCCGCCGCGGAGGTTCGACCGCTTCTGGCCCAGCGCGTCCATCTCGTCGAAGAACAGGACACACGGCCGGTTCCGACGGGCTGTGTCGAAGATGCTGCGCAGGTTGCGTTCGCTGCTGCCGATCCACATGTCGAGGACGTCGCTCAGGCCGATCTCGTAGAAGCTCGCACCGAGCTCCCCCGCCAGCGCGCGGGCGATGAACGTCTTGCCGCACCCGGGTGGGCCCCAGAGCAGGAGCCCGCCACGCAGGGACTTGCCGAACTCCCGGCTCAGCTCCGGGTTGCGCAGCGGCGTGAGGAACGACAGGTCGAGGCGCTTCTTCACGCTCGCGAGGCCACCGACGTCCGCCAGCGTGACCCCTGCCTGTCCGAGGGTGCCGAGGGCGGGCTCCGCGACGGGCTCGCTGCCGGACCACTGTTCGAGGATCTCGTCGGCGGTGTCCGGGACGGCAGCCGCACCCGTGTGCGGTGCGTCCGCGAGAGGGACCGGGGACGGCGTCGCGGCTGCGCCGGCCGGAGTGGTCGGCGGGTCCACCGGAGCGAGCGCGTCAGCGAGGCGGCCGTAGGACGCCGCCTTCGTCTCGTCACCGAGCGCCCGTGCGGCGCCGGCTGCGGCACGCAGCGCCTCGACGTGATCCGGTACGGCCGCGAGCACAGCGGTGGCGTGGGTGAGCGCCTCCTCCGGGCGGCCGGCCTCCGCGAGCAGTCTCGCAACGTGTGCCCGCACGGCGTGATTGGTGGGATCTGCGGTCAGCGCGACGAGCAGTGCGTCGATCACCGGATGGGTCATTCGCCGAACGGTACCGGATTGTTTCGGGCCACTTTGACTGGTCGTGCCCGGACCTCTACGGTGTGCCTGATTCGTGCTCGAACCCGAGCCATGACCTGTGTGCTGGGGTGGGGATGAACGAGACTGCAGCTGCCGCAGAGCAACGTGGCCGGGCGTTGCTCGACCTCGGCCGTGGCCGGGAGGCGGAGAAACAGTTCCGCACCGCGCTGGCCGCGACCCCTGGTGATCCGCAGCTTCTGGCCTACCTGGCCCAGGCGCTCCTGGAGCAGGACCGTTACCAGGAGGCGCACGACGTCAGTCGCGCGGCCGTAGGCGCGGCCCCTGAGCACGTGATGGCCTATTCGATTCTCTCCGCGTCCCTCGCTGGGCTCGATCGCCTGTCCGATGCGCGCGAGGCAGTCCGGCGGGCTCTCGCGCTGGCCCCGCACTTCGCCGGGCTGCACGTCCAGGAGGCCCGCGTGCTGCTGGCCCAGAAGCTTCCCGCCGAGGCACTGGCGAGCGTCGCACGAGCACGCGCCCTCCACCCGGAGGACTCCGACGCCGCGGCGGTGCAGGCCGCGGTGCTGTACGAGATGCAGCGGTTCCGGGAGGCTGACGCTGCGGTGCACGAGGCCTTGCGCCTGAACCCGGAGAACGTCGCCGCGCACCGCGTCCAGGGCCTGCTGGCGCTTCGCCGTGGTGGCGGTGCGCCCGCTGTCCAGGCACACCGGACCGCGCTACGCCTCTCGCCCACGGACTCCGGCGCGCGCGAGGGGCTCTCCGTCTCGCTCAAGTCGCGCAACCCGCTCTACGGCCTCCTGCTGCAGTACAGCATGTGGCTGGAGGCGCAACCGAAGGCGCTGCGGGTGGGGATGGTCTTCCTGCCGCTGATCCTGACCCGGCTGCTGCGACCGTTCGACGACCAGATGTGGGCGACCGTGCTGCTCGTCCTCGTGGTCGCGTCTGTCGTGCTCAGCTGGAGCCTCGAGCCCTTGATGAACACCGTCCTGCTGCTCAGCCGCGACCGGCATGTCGTGGGCCGTCCGGAGCGGCTGGCGACCTATGCCTTCCTCGGTTTCGCCGGCGCGGGCGTCGTGGTGCTGACCGTGGGCCTGGTGGGCGGCCTCCCCATGTTCCAGACCCTTGCTCTTGGGCTGGGCCTGTGGGCGATGTCCATTGGCTCCGCCCACACGGTCCGAGCCGGACGTGTCAAGGTGCTGACCATCGGGGCCGGGGTGGCAGCTGTCCTCGCCACGGTGGCGTTCGCCGGCACCCTGGCCGGGGTCGGCGGCCTCGGCCTCGCGGTGATGGCAGTGCTGCTGGGCGGCGTCGCGGCCACCTGGTTCACCGCCTTCGCCTGAGGGGCGCGGTAGCGCGCGTTTCACCGCAGCACGACGACGCCCGGACCCCGCACCGTCACCATGATCGCGCCGGGCCGGCTCTCCACCTCCGCCGGATAGGTCCCGAGCACCACCCCGGAGTCGAGCACGAGCCGCGGTGGCTCGCCGTCGTGCTCGACCACCACCGAGACCGGCCCCTCCTCCAGCGCCAGCACCACGTCGACGCGGTCGCCGCCCTCGACGGCGCCGCGCGTCATCACGACCGCCCCGTCCTCGACCCGCACCGTCGTGGCCCGCCGCTCCCCAGACGCGACCGCGGGCTCGGTGTGCCGGAGCCGGACCAGCGCCCGGTACAGGTCGAGCATCCGGCGTCCGCCGTCCGAGCCGGGCTCGGCCCAGTCGAGCCGGGACGCCTCGAACGTCTCGCGCGCCTGCGGGTCTGGCACCTCGACGTCGGCCCCGTACAGCTCGGCCCAGCCGTGCCCCCCGAACTCCTTCGCACGGCCGCGCGAGATCGCCTGGGCGAGCTCCGGCTCCTCGTGGTCGGAGAAGTACTGGAACGGCGTGGTCGCGCCCCACTCCTCCCCCATGAACAGCAGGGGCGTGAAGGGCCCGAGCAGCACGACCGCCGCGCCGACCGCGAGCGCCCCGGGCGCCAGCACCCGGGACGGTCGGTCGCCGAGCGCCCGGTTGCCCACCTGGTCGTGGTTCTGGGAGCAGACGACGAAGCGGCGCCCGTCCAGGTCGGGCGGCACAGGCGCACCCCAGGGCTTGCCGCGGAAGGTGGACCAGCCGCCGTCGTGCACGAAGACTGCGCTGAGGGCCTTGGCGAGCGTCTCGGGCGCGCCGAAGTCGACGTAGTAGCCCTGCCGCTCGCCGGTGAGGAGGGCGTGCAGGGCGTGGTGGACGTCGTCGGCCCACTGGGCCGTCATGCCGAGCCCGGGGCGGCCCTGGAACGCCTCGCCGGTGGGCGTGACGGTGCGGGGGTCGTTGGCGTCGGACTCGGCGACGAGCGAGAGCGGCCGCCCGACCTCGCGGGCGAGCGCCGCGACGGCGTCGGACAGCTCGGCCAGCAGGTGCCGGGGCGAGTCGTCGGCGAGCGCGTGGACGGCGTCGAGGCGCAGCGCGTCGACGTGGAAGTCGCGGAACCACCGCAGCGCCTTCTCGATGACGAAGGCCCGCACCTCGGCGGCGCCTTCGCCGTCGAGGTTCACGGCCGCGCCCCAGGGTGTCTGGTGCCGGTCGGTGAAGTAGGGCCCGAACTCGGCGAGGTAGTTGCCCGACGGGCCCAGGTGGTTGTCGACGACGTCCAGGCAGACGGCGAGCCCGTGCGCGTGCGCGGCGTCCACGAAGCGCTGCAGCGCGGCCGGCCCGCCGTACGGCTCGTGCACGGCCCACGGGGCGACGCCGTCGTACCCCCAGCCGTGCCGCCCGCCGAACGCGGCCAGCGGCATGAGCTCGACGACGTCGACGCCGAGGTCGACCAGGTGGTCGAGGCGCCCGGCGGCGGCGTCGAGCGTGCCCGCGGGTGTGAACGTCCCGACGTGGAGCTCGTAGACGACGGCGCCGAGCACGTCGCGGCCGGGCCAGGCGCCGTCGGTCCACGGGTGTGCGGCGGCGTCGAACGTGCGCGACGGGCCGTGCACGCCGGCGGGCTGCCAGGGGCTGCGGGGGTCGGGGCGCGGCGGGCCGCCGTCGAGCGAGAACGCGTAGTCGGTGCCGGGCGGCATTGGTCGCGGGGTCTGCCACCAGCCGCCGTCGTCGGCGGCCATGGGCTCCGTGGTGCCGGGAGCGGGGAGGATGAGGTCGACGCGGGACGCGCGCGGCGCCCAGACGCGCAAGGGCGCGGTCACGCGGTCGCCCCGTCCGTTGTCGCCTGGTCCCCGGGCGAGGCCGGACCGGCGGGCTCCGCCACGAGCAGGGCGACGGGCCAGGCGCCCAGGAGGTCGCCGAGGCGCGCGGCGCCGCCGTCGGCGGGCGAGCCCGTGAGCACCGACCGCCACGCCTCGCCCGGGGTCGGCTCGGGCAGCACGACGGTCGCCTCCGCAAGGCCGGGCGTGTCGCCCAGCCGGGTCGCGACGACGGCGACGCGCGGCCCAGCCGCGTCCCGCCGGGCGAACGCCACCGCGCGGCCCGTGGTCACAGGCAACGGCTCGTAGCCCGCGTCCTCGCCGACGAACGCGCCGGGATGCGCCCGCCGGACGCGCAACGCCGCGGCCGTCACCGCCAGCTTCTCCTCTGCGAGGTCCGACGGCGTCCGGCCCGCGTCGAGCGCGGCGAGCGTCGTCGCGAGCGCCCCCAGGTCGACGGGTCGCCGGTTGTCGGGGTCGACCAGCGAGGTTCCCGTGACCTCGGTGCCCTGGTAGACGTCGGCGACGCCGGGCACCGTGAGCTGGAGCAGCTTGGTCGCGAGCACCGAGCGCCGGACGGTCGGCGTGACCTGCTCGACCCAGCCGGTGAACCCGGCGACTACCTCGGGGTGGGCGAGCAGGTCGGTCGCGTACCGCACCAAGCCCTCCTCGCGGGCTTGGTCGGGCGCGGTCCAGGTGGTCCACGCCTTCTGCTCGCGCGCTGCCTTGACCAGGTACGCGGTGAGGCGTTCGGCCTCGATCGGTCCCGCCGCGGTCCATGTGCCCGCGAGCGTCTGCCACAGCAGGTTCTCCGTGCGGCCGTCGAGGTCGGCGGGGCGCGAGTCCGCCGTGGCATCGCGCAGGCGTCGGACGAGCGCGGTCCAGGCGTCCGCGTGCGCGGCGACGGCCCCGATGCGCGAGCGCACGTCCTCGCCGCGCTTGGTGTCGTGCGTCGAGCCCGCGGTCATCGTCGCGGGCCACGACTCGGCCGTCCGCCGCGCCAGCTCGTGGAGCTCGTCGGGCCCTACTCCGAAGCGGTCCGGTGCCCCGCCCACCTCGCACAGGCTCACCAGGTGCGTCCACCGGTAGAACGCGGTGTCCTCCACGCCCTTGGCCATGACGGCACCGCACACCTGCGGGAACCGGACCACGAGCTCGGCCCGCCGATCCTCGCCCCGGCGCCCCGCGGAGCCGACCTCCCGCCCGAGCACCAGGTCGACGACGACGTCCAGCGTGTCGTGCCGGTCCGGGTCCAGCCGGGACCGGGCCACGTCTGCCGTCTCGCGCACGAGGCGCTCAGCCTCGGGCGGCGCAGCCTCCCCCGGCACGATGTAGGCGCGGTACCGGCCGAACGCTACGACGAGCTCGACGACACAGTCCTGCAGGGACCGGAACGTGTGGTCACGGAGCCGGACGTCCTCGCGGCAGATGTCCGCGAGCATGGTCGTCAGGAGGTGGATCTCCGCGTACAGGGAGGTCTCGACGATCTGCCGCTTGGCCTCCTCGACGACGTCGTCGAGGGTGGTGTGCTCGCCCGTCACCTCGTGCATGAAGCCGGCGAGCGGCGCGGCGCCGTCGGCGTCGACCTGCAGGGCGTGCAGCCGCCACGCCGTGTCGTAGCCCGTGGTCCCGGCGACGGGCCAGTCGTCGGGCAGCTCCTCGTCCTCTTGGAGGATCTTCTCGGCCACTACCCACGCCCCGCCGGTGGCGTCCGCCAGCCGCCGCAGGTAGCCGCGAGGGTCGGCCAGCCCATCGGGGTGGTCGATCCGGAAGCCGTCGACCACGCCCGCGTCGAAGAGCTCGAGCAGCAGCGCGTGCGTGGCGTCGAAGACCTCGGGGTCCTCCACGCGGATGCCCGCGAGGGTCCCGACGTCGAAGAAGCGGCGGTAGTTGAGCTCCTCGTTCCCCACGCGCCAGTACGCGAGCCGGTAGTGCTGGCGGCCCACCAGCTCCGCAAGCGGCAGGTGCTCCGTCTCCGGCCGCACGGGGAACATGTGGTCGTGGTAGCGCAGGACGGGCTGTTCCTCGTCGGCGCCGCCGTCGCCGGGCACGACGGCGCGGTCGAGCACGAGCTCCCCCGCTTCGAGCACCCTCCCGATCCGCGCGCCCAGCACAGGCATGAGCAGCCCTTCGCCCTCGGCGAGGTCGACGTCGAACCACTTCGCGCACGGGGACTCAGGCCCGTGCTTCAGCACGGACCACAGGGCGCGGTTGTGCCAGGCAGGCGTGGGTACCGCCATGTGGTTCGGGACGACGTCGACGACGACGCCCATCCCGCGCCCGTGCGCCGTGGCAGCGAGCCGTTCGAGCCCCTCCCGGCCACCCATCGCGTCGCTGATCCGGGTGTGGTCGACGACGTCGTACCCGTGCGTGGAACCTGGCGCGGCCTGGAGGACGGGCGACAGGTAGACGTCCGTGACCCCGAGCGCGTCGAGGTACGGCAGCGCCTCCTCCGCCTGCGCGAACGTCAGGCCAGGCCCGAGCTGCAGACGGTAGGTGCTCACCGGGGTGCGGCGGCCCGGTCCAGGGAGATGGGAATGCACTGTGCCTCCGTCGCTCGGTGGTCATTCGGCCGTCCCGCGTGATCCACACGATCACTGATCCCGAGTTCCAGCGCCAGGCCACTGGGTGAAACTCTCATCGTGCTCTCACACATTTCTCATGATGGCCTGGAAAGGTGGTCCGCCAGACCGACGGAAGGAACGGACCGCATGTCCAAGCTCTCCAACATGATCGGCCTCGCCAAGAAGGTGCTCGACTCCCAGACGGGACAGCAGCAACAGCAGGGCGCGCCGCAGGGCGGCTCGACGGGTCAGAAGTCCTGGCGGTCCACCCTGGAGGACGTCGCCGCCGCGGTGGGCGGGCGCGACCAGGCTGCGCAGGCGCCGAGCTACGGGACCACCCCGCAGGGTCGGCCGAGCGCGCCGGCGTCTACCGACGCCGACCGGCAGGCCATCGCCCGTTACGACTACCTCATGCGCACCGCCGAACCGCACCAGATCGAGCAGATCCACGCCGAGTCGTTCGCGCGGCTGACGCCGGCGCAGCGCGAGTCGGTGCTGAAGCGCATGCAGACGGAGCTGCCGGCGCACGAGCAGCCCCGCTCGTCCGGGGTCGCCGATCTGTCCCGGGCGGCGGCACGTACAGAGGCCCGCCGGCCCGGCTCCATGCGGTCGGTGCTCGCGAAGGTCGGCACGGGCGGAGCCGTGGCGGGAGTTGCCGTGGGGGCGGTGGGCATCCTGGGCGCAGTCGCGGCCGGTGCCGCGGTGAGCAGCGTGGCCGGCCCGCTCCTTGAGAACGCGGCGAACCTCGGGGTCGACTTCGAGGCGCTCGCGTCGGGCGTCGACATCGAAGGGCTCACGTCGTCCGTCAACGAACTCGGCACGGGCGCTCTCGACGAGGCCACTGCGGGCGTCGAGGACCTCGCAGGCTCGGCCGACGGTGCCGTGTCCGGGCTCGGGGAGCAGGTCTCCGAGGCAGGCCAGCCGCTCTCGGACATTGCCGAGAAGTTCGACCCGCGCAACTTCTTCTGAGCCGCCCTGCGTGACCGTGGCTGACGCGTGATGCCTCCCCTCGTGCCCGACACAGGACAGCAGCAGTTCGGGCACGAGGGTGGGCTGCCGGCGACCCCGGCCCGCGCTACTCGTCGGCGTAGGGCTTGAAGAGCACGTCGCGGTCCATCCACGACTCGTTGAGCAAATCGCTGCGCACCTCGCCCTGGACGACTCCCAGGAGAAGGTCGGTGATGAGCAGGTCGTACCGCTCCCACAGGTCGCCGTTCCGGTCCGAGACCCGGATCGGGTACGAGTCGGCCGCCGCGTCGGGCGAGACCTGCCAATAGAGCGTGACCCCCGAGCCGGTCGAGGCCCAGGGCAGCAGCCTGGCATCAGGATCGAGATCGTCGGGCGGTCCCACGACCTCGTCCTCGAACAGATCCTGGAGCTGTTCGAACTCCAGCCCCGACCGCTCGAGATCGACATGCTTCAGACCGGGGCCGGGCGCCGGAACGAAGAGCCTCAAGAAGTCCAGCCAGAGTCCGCCACCCCCTGCGTCGAGAAGCTTGCGGTAGTCCTGCGGCACGGGCGCCTCGAGCCGCTGCTCGACCTGTTCCCAGTCGAACGGGCCGGCCGGCGGTGTGAGACGTGCCGTTTCGATCAGCTGCTGAGCACTGGTTGTCATGCTGGTGAAGGTACCCATGGTCGCCGGCCGGCCGGGCGATACCTGCAATGCGGTTCGACGGACTAGTCACTCCATATGTGCAGAGGGGTGCGGCCCGTGCGGGCGCTGGTGGTCGGCCGAGGGGAAGGTTGTCCTAGGCGGAGTAGGCCCGGAACGTCTGCGCGCGGTCGAGGAACTCCTCGGCGAAGAATGCGCTCCGCACGGTGTTCTGCTGCACCCCGCGCAGGAAGTCGGTTGTTGTCATCCCGAACCGTTCCCACGCGTCGCCGTCGGCGTTCTGGACGTAGATGGGGTACGGGTCGGTGGATGAGCCCGGCTCGACCAGCCAGTAGAGCACCGGGCCGGTACCCGTGCTGGCCCAGGCGATGAGGCGTGCACCGGCCGGCAGGTCGTCGGGCGGGGTGGACAACTCGTTGTCCCAGAAGATCTGCAGGTCCTCGAACACGCCGTTCGAGTCGAGCAGGTTCCGGTCGCTGTACTGCTCGCCCGGTGCGTAGACCCGGATGTAGTCGAACCAGAGGCCGGCGCCTCCGGCGTCGACGAGCGCCCGGTAGTCCTGCGGGATCCGGAGCTGCAGGACGTCCTCGGCCTGCTCCCAGTCGAACGGTTCGCCGGGCGGGACCAGTCCTCCGGCGTCGATCAGCTCATCCAGGCTTGCCATGCGTCATGACCTCGTTCCGAAGAGGAATCCATCTGCGTTCTTGACGACGTTCCCGGCCTTCATCTCAGCACTGAGCAGGGGAAGGTCAGTGTTGGGCAGGGTGTAGTCGAGGGTGTAGCCGTTCGACCCCTGACCGCTGAGGTGAATCGAGTGCGGGACGTTCGACGCCCCGTCGTACTGCGGCGTCACTTTGTACAGTACGTCCTCGCCGCTCTCGACGACCTTGCGCACCTCGCCCTCGATGGCCCTCTGCCAGGGGTTGTTGGACCGGTTGTACTGAGACACGAAGTTGGCCGCGTGGTTGTTCGGCCCGCCCAGCTGTGCGCCGTGCAGGTGGCCTGCCTGGTGGATGGACGGGTCGTAGTCCAGCGGCTTGACCGACGGGTTGGTCGAGCCACCGATGTTGTTCTTGGTGAGCCTGACCTCGATCCCGGAGGGCCTGCCGAGCCCGTCCACCTTGTAGCTGGCGCCGTTGATCTTGTAGGTGTGGTTCTTCTGCAGGTCCGCGGCGTGCACGGCGTTGTGGACCAGGACGAGCGTGTCACCCGCGTACACGTAGTAGTTGTGATGGGTCTCGACGTGGAAGTTGTAGACGGTCTCGACGTCTGTCCCGTCACGGGTCTCGGTCTCGATGGCCTCGACCGGGACGGTGGCGCCCTCCGGGGTGACCAGCAGGTCGCCCACGTTGAGGAACGCGGCGTCGATCCAGCCGCGGCCGGAGACCATGAACGGGTGCTCCGAGGTGGTGGAGACGACGGCGCCCGCGATGGTCAGGTGGAACAGCTCGGTGGTGGTGCGGACGAACGTCTGCTGCACCACCTGCAGCTCGTCCCGGCCGGTGACCAGGTCGTGGGCCCAGACCTTGTCGCCGACGGCGATGTCTTCGATCGGACGCGGCCCGTCGGGGGTGTGGATCAGGGTGCCGGCGACGAAGCACTTGCCGAACCCGAACTTGCACGTCTTGCCCGACCTCAGGGCACCCTTGCTGATCCCCTTGGCCAGACCGGTCGCGGCCTTGGCCGCGGCACCCAGGCCGATGAGCGAGAGTGCCGCACCTGCGATGGCGAGGCCGGCTTCGGCCCAGGACCGTTCGCCGGTGGCGGCCAGGGTGATGTTCGCGACCGCACTGACTATCGCCGCGACAGCGGCGATGACGATGAGCACACCCGCCAGGGCGGTGCCCACGATCGGGATGAACGCGACGATCACGGCCAGGATCCCCGCGATGGTGGAGATCATGTCGGCGATGTCAGCGATCGCGGCGACGAGCTTGGACCCCCAGTCCTCCCACCACCCGTCGTTCAGATCATCCGAGCCGGTGATCTCCTCGATCCGGTCGATCGCATGCTCCGCGGCCCGGTTACGGTCCGAGACCGCGGACTCGATGCTCGACTTCGCCGAGGAGATCGCGCCGGCAGCCTGGTCCGCCTCGCCGTCGGCCTGCCGCGCCTTCTGCTCGTACTCCGCCTTCTCCGTCTCGTCCTTCGCCGAGTCGGCCAGGTCCTGCCACCGGTCCTTGGACCCCGACGCGGCCTGCGCCGCATCCTGCGCATCCCGCGCCTTGTCCAACGCCAACAGGGTCTCGGACTGCACCCGCTCCAGCGCGGACGCATACCCGACCAGGGCCTCACCCGCGGCGACGTACCGGCCGTGCGCCTTGCGGATCTCGCCGACGGTGTCTTCCTTGGTCGCCATCAACGCATCCACCGCCTGCGAGACGGTGCCCTCGACATCCAGGCGACTCATCGCCGAGGCCGCGTTGTCGATCGAGCTGGCAACCTCCAGATACTCCTGCCCACCCGAGAGCACCAGCACCGGGTCACCCGGCGTCGGGTCCGAGTCCAACCCCACCGGCGACCAATCAGACGGCCTCAACGAAACGCCACCCCTCACTTGTCCGACATGAAGGCATTCCCCTCGGCGAAGAGCCTATGCCAAAATCCTCATTACCGGACAATAAGGACTCTTGACTCCGAGTGGCCCTCGGAAGATGCGCTGACGCGGCGGCGCGGGGTCGTCACCGGCGGGTTGGTGGAGGCCGAACGGTATCGCCAGCCCCGGAGGTCGGAGACGGACGGAGGGAACGGAGCGTCGTGCGGTCGCGGGCGCCCGGTCAGGCGGTCCCGAGGGATCGCAGCGTCTCGCCGTGCAGGCGCCGGGTCTGCCATTCGTTCATGGGCGTCGAGCCTAGGGCGTCATAGAACGCGATGGCCGGCTCGTTCCAGGTCAGGACCGCCCACTCCAGGCGGGTCCAGTCACGCTCGACGCAGATCTGGGCGAGGCGCGTGAGCAGGGCCTTGCCCGCGCCGGCACCCCGGTGCGCCGGGTCCACGAAGAGGTCCTCAAGCCAGATCCCGTTGCGCCCCGTCCAGGTGGAGAACGTCACGAACCACACGGCCATGCCGACGACGGCGCCGTCGCGCTCGGCGATCAGCGCGTGCGTCGTCGGCGTGCCGGCCTCGGGGAACAGGGCACGCGCGAAGTCGTCGACCGTGGCCTCAACGGCGTCGGGCTCGCGCTCGTAGTCGGCGAGCGCTTGGACGAGGTGCAGGATCTCGGGCAGGTCGGCCGGGACGGCTTCGCGGATCATGACGGTCACCCGGCCGAGCGTACGACGCGCTTGCGCGAACGTGTAACTGCCCGTGGTGCCTCAGCGGCCTGGCTACGGTGCCCCCGGCCCAACCGTGCGCCCAAGCATGCCCTGAGGTCGCCCGGCTGACTTGTCCGACGACGCGCGGCTGATCGCCTGGGCACGCCGGGTGACCTCGCCCGACGCATCGACGACGCGATACCGAGCCGGGTCACGACCGGTCAGCGCAACTTGTACCGACCGACGTGCGCCTGGATCTGCGCCCTGACCAGCACCTGCTCGTCGACCGGGACCGCCCTCTTGGGCAGCCAGTACACGAGTGAGAACAACCCGTTCGGGACGTAGACGTAGTACGCCTCAGTCGTCTCGCGGGCACGGGACGCAATGGGCCACCTGAAGGACTGGCTCCCGCTGGGCCCAGCATGGCTGAACCCGTCGGCGTCGAGCACGGCGCGCACGGGCTCGCGGTTCGCGGGCTTGCGCCAGGCGGCATGCCCGCCCAGCCGTGAGTACCCGAGGAGAATCAGAGCCGCCGGCACACCGAGTACCAGCAGAATCATCAGGTCCGTGCGGTCGGCAACGGGTTCGCCGTCCCGGTCGACGAGGAAGTAGCTCATCAGGACCGCGAGCGTGAGCACGACGGCGAGCACCAACCAGGAGAGCACAGTGACCGCTCGCATCGTGGGCATGGCCCGGAGCACAGCGACGTAGTCCGACCGCTCCGGGACGAAGTCGTACGCCAGGCGGAGCCCGGTGTCGGTGACACCGGTCGCGTGATTCTCTTCGGCCACGCGCCGCAGCCTAGCCCGGCGAAGGTCCGCCTCCGTAGCAGAGCTCCTGGGTTCCGAGGACACGCGGGGAGCCAACCTCACCGAAGGTGCAGGAAGATCCTGACGTCGTCGAGGCCGTCGATCGCCCGGCCGTCCACGTCCGCTGAATCCACGTCAGCACGCGCCGCCAAGGAATGCACCAGCGCAAGGGCCTCATCGCCGAGATGGCCGAACCGTCGAGCGACATGTCCTAGGCAGAGGCCGGCCAGCCCCAGCAGCTGACTTCCGGAATCAGCACGTGTTCCGACCTGCACGCACCAGTGCTCGACGAACTCCCGGTCGTCGTCGTTCAAGGCACTCCCCACCAGGGCGTCCGCCGCCTCGGGTTCATGCGCCTGGTTCCCGATCGCCCGCTCCAGCGTCTCGACAACCACGTCGTGCGGCAGGGCAGGAGGGTTCTCGAAGCGCAGATGCGAGTGCACGCCGCGAGGCTACGCGGTCCACTGCGGGATTTGTAGCCGGGCACGGTCCCATCTACAGATGGCCCCGTGGGGGTAGATCTGCCCACTCGCGTCCGAGTGAAAACGGCCTGTGAACAGGTCAGATACCAAGAACGGCGGTAGGTGGGCCCGGAGGGATTCGAACCCCCGACATCCACGGTGTAAACGTGGCGCTCTAACCAACTGAGCTACGAGCCCGGCAGCGGACAACAATACCTGGCCCACACCACACATCGGGCCTAGTTTTCCGAACTGGCCTGCATGGGGCGGCGTGTCAGATCTCCGCGACCGCCTGGCGGTAGTCCTCAAGGTCGCGCGCCTTGCCCCGCGGGTTGACGACGCACCAGCGGACGATCCCGTCGGCGTCGATCAGGAACGTGCCGCGCAGCGGGTTCCCGGTGCTCTCGTCGAACACGCCGTAGTCGCGCGCGACCTCGCCGTGCGGCCAGAAGTCGGACAGCAGGTCGAACTGGTAGCCCTCGGCCGCCTGCCAGGCCTTGAGCGTGAAGACCGCGTCGGTCGAGACCACGAGCAGCCGTACGCTGGCGGTCTCGAAGTCCTCGATGTTGTCGCGCAGCTCGCACAGCTCGTTCGTGCACGTGCCCGAGAAGGCGAACGGCACGAAGACCACGAGCACCGGTGCGCCACGCAGGTCGGACAGTGTCGTCGGGGTGCCGTGGGTATCAGGGAGCGTGAAGTCGGGTGCGGGATCACCCGGCTTCAGCGACATCATGGGAACGGTCGGCGCAGTGGCGGCAGACTCGGTCATGGCTCTAATCCTGTCAGGCCGTTCAGCGACCGCGGCCCCGGTAGGCGAGCCGAGTCGCGGACCAGTCCTCCGCGATGGCGAAGGTGCTGGTGGTCTGGAGGCCCGCGGTGGTCGCGGCCTCCTGGATGTCGCTGTGGCCCACTTCCCCGTCCCGACCGGGCTTGGGCGTGAAGATCCAGATGAGGCCGCCGTCGTCCAGGACGGTCTGGACGTCGACCAGTGCGTCGGTGAGGTCTCCGTCGTCCTCCCGCCACCACAGGATGACGCCGTCGGTCACGTCGCCGAAGTCCTCGTCCTCCAGCTCGCTACCGATGATCTCTTCGATGTCGGCCCGGAGCTCTTCGTCGACATCGTCTCCCCAGCCGAATTCCTGCACCACTTGGCCGGCCTCGAAACCGAGGCGCCCAGCGCCCTGGGTGTCCGTGCTCACTTGGTTGATCGTCCCTCTCTCTGTCCGGCACTGGCAGCCGGGTCGTGTGCCTGTTCTGTCGGCCCTACGTCGGGCCCTCCGTCGCCAAAGGTAGTGCACGCACCCCCGCCATGCCTCGCAACCAGGAGGTGTGGTTTCTATTTGATGATTCGATGAGACCAGGGCAACGCACAGGTCATGCACTCAGTCTCATTATTGCGATACTGCGTATCAATAGTGGTGCGAACCGGCACAGACGTAACGCAGATCACGCACTCTTGACCGCCCTATGGTGTGAGGACACGCTGTGAGGGGACAGAATGGGAAGACCACCTGTGCGTGGGCGTGCACAGCCGCAACCCCAGCTGTGGTGACGCTACCGCCGACGCGACGGGTCCTGACGAGGCGGCGAGGAGCGCGAACCGCGACCGCGCCGCGCGACACCGAGAGAGGTTGCTGGTGGCTTCGTTTGACGAGACCGGACCGCTGATCAACGGTCTGCTCAGCGCCGTACCTGACATCGACCCGGCCGAGACCGAGGAATGGGTCGAGTCCTTCGACGGGCTGATCGACGACAAGGGCGGACCCCGCGCCAGGTACGTCATGCTCAACCTGCTCCGGCGGGCACGGGAACGGAATGTGAGCATCCCCGCGTCGATGGCGACGCCCTACGTGAACACCATCGGGGTGCACGAGGAGCCGTACTTCCCGGGTGACGAGGCCATGGAGCGCCGGTATCGCTCGTGGATCCGCTGGAACGCGGCAGTCATGGTGACCCGCGCCCAGCGCGAGGGCCTCGGCGTCGGCGGCCACATCTCCTCGTACGCGTCCGTGGCGACGCTCTACGAGGTCGGCCTGAACCACTTCTTCCGCGGCAAGGACCACCCGGGCGGCGGCGACCAGATCTACTTCCAGGGCCACGCCTCCCCCGGCGTCTACGCCCGGGCGTACCTCGAGGGCCGCCTGACCGCGGACCAGCTCGACGGGTTCCGGCAGGAGAAGTCGCACGCGGGTGGCGGTCTGCCGTCCTACCCGCACCCGCGCCTCATGCAGGACTTCTGGGAGTTCCCGACCGTGAGCATGGGCCTCGGCCCGGCGTCGGCGATCTACCAGGCGTGGACCAACAAGTACCTGCACAACCGCGGGATCAAGGACACCAGCCAGCAGGACGTCTGGGCGTTCCTGGGCGACGGCGAGATGGACGAGCCGGAGAGCCGCGGCATGATCCAGCACGCCGCACACCAGCAGCTGGACAACCTGACCTTCGTCGTGAACTGCAACCTGCAGCGCCTCGACGGGCCGGTGCGCGGTAACGGCAAGATCGTCCAGGAGCTGGAGGCGCAGTTCAAGGGCGCCGGCTGGAACGTCATCAAGGTCGTGTGGGGCCGCGAGTGGGACGCCCTGCTCAACGCGGACAAGGACCGCGCGCTGGTCAACCTGATGAACATCACCCCCGACGGTGACTACCAGACCTACCGCGCGGAGTCCGGCGCGTTCATCCGCGAGCACTTCTTCGGGCGCGACCCGCGCACGAAGGCGCTCGTCGAGAACATGACCGACGAAGACATCTGGAACATGAAGCGCGGCGGGCACGACTACCGCAAGCTCTACGCGGCCTACTCCGCGGCGCGGGCGCACACCGGTCAGCCGACCGTCATCCTGGCGCACACCGTCAAGGGCTACGGCCTGGGCGCGGGCTTCGCCGGGCGCAACGCGACGCACCAGATGAAGAAGCTCAAGGGCGACGACCTCAAGACGCTCCGCGACTCGCTCCGCATCCCGATCTCGGACGCCGAGCTCGAGGCCGACCCGTACCTGCCGCCGTACTACCACCCGGGCCCCGACGCGCCGGAGGTCCAGTACATGCTGGAGCGCCGCCGTCAGCTCGGTGGGTTCGTGCCGGAGCGCCGCACCGCGAAGAAGACCCTCCCGCTGCCGGAGGACAAGACGTACGAGCTGCTGAAGAAGGGCTCCGGCACGCAGCAGGTCGCCACGACCATGTCGTTCGTGCGCCTGCTCAAGGACCTCTTCAAGGCCAAGGACTTCGGCAACCGCATTGTGCCGATCATCCCGGACGAGGCGCGCACCTTCGGCCTCGACTCGATCTTCCCGAGCGCCAAGATCTTCAACACGGTCGGGCAGAACTACCTCGCAGTGGACCGCGAGCTCATGCTGAGCTACAAGGAGTCCGAGCAGGGCCAGATCATGCACACCGGCATCAACGAGGCCGGTTCCGCGGCCGCGTTCCAGTCGGTCGGCACGTCGTACGCGACGCACGGCGAGCCGATGATCCCGGTCTACATCTTCTACTCGATGTTCGGCTTCCAGCGCACGGGCGACCAGTTCTGGGCGGCCGGCGACCAGATGACGCGCGGCTTCATCATCGGCGCCACCGCCGGGCGCACCACCCTCACGGGTGAGGGCCTGCAGCACGCCGACGGCCACAGCCCGCTCATCGCCGGCACCAACTCGGCGATCGTGCAGTACGACCCGGCCTACGGGTACGAGATCCGGCACATCGTGCGCGACGGCATCGAGCGCATGTACGGCGACGGCTCCGACGGCCGCGACCAGGACGTCATGTACTACCTCACGGTGTACAACGAGCCGATGGTCCAGCCGGTCGAGCCGGAGGACGTCGACATCGAGGGCATCAAGCGCGGCATCCACCGCATCTCGGTCTCCGACGCCGAGGGCCCCAAGGCCCAGCTCCTCTCCTCCGGTGTGGGCGTGCCGTGGGCGCTCGAGGCGCAGCAGCTCCTCCGGGAGGACTGGGGCGTCTCGGCCGACGTGTGGTCCGTGACCAGCTGGAACGAGCTGCGTCGCGACGCCCTCGCTGCAGAGCACGACGCCCTGGTCGACCCGTCGGCGCCGATGCGTACGCCGTACGTCACGGAGAAGCTGTCCGGTGCCGAGGGGCCGTTCGTCGCGACGAGCGACTACGACCACCTCGTGCCCGACCAGATTCGCGCCTGGGTCCCCGGCGACTACGCGGTGCTCGGCGCGGACGGCTTCGGCTTCTCCGACACCCGGGCCGCCGCGCGGCGTTACTTCCTCATCGACGGCCCGTCGATGGTGGTCCGGACGCTGCAGGTCCTCGCCCGCCGCGGCGAGGTCCCGGCCGACGTCGTGCCGAAGGCTGTCGAGAAGTACCGCTTGCTCGACGTCACCGCCGGCACGTCCGGCAACGCGGGCGGCGACAGCTGATCCACGGCTGGTCCGCTCCGAGAACGACTTGAGGTACCGATCCGATCCGCGGATTCGGTACCTCAAGTCATTCTCGGAGCGGATGTTCGCGGGGGCGTCAGGCGCCCGACTTCTCCTGCTCGCTCGCCGCGATCGCCCTCGCCAGCTCGTCCCGCAGCGGCTTGACCGCCCTCGTGTCGGGGTGCATGTCGAGCGCCCGCAGGTGCTGTCGCGCCTCGAAGGCTCGGTCCGCCTCGAGCGCGGCCAGCACCAGGTGCTTGCCCACGATCGGCGAGTGCTCCCGCACCCGCCAGTGGCCCACGCCCAGCCCGAGGGCCTCCACCGGCATCCCCGCGTCGCGCAGGATGGCGAGCCCTTCGGCCAGGGCGCGCCCCTCCGGGTCCCGCTCGGCCGCGGTACTGAGCCGTCGGACGGCGCCCTCCGGGTCGTCGGCCAGCGACAGCCGGCCCAGCTCGATCAGGGGGTACCAGCCTCGCGGGTGCCCGGCCAGCTCTTCGGCAAGCGCCCAGACCGCGAGGTCGGCGTCGTGCTGCTTCGACTCGGGTATGTCCTCGGAGTCTCGGAGAGGGTCCTCCAGCGTTGGATCTTCGGCTGCCCGACGGCGGACGATCTCTGCCAGGGCGCCGAAGGCTTCCTCGTTGTTGGGATCGTCGGTCAGCTGAGCGCGCAGCGCATCCTCGTGTACCGCGTCCCCCCGTCGGGGCGCCGACGGCGACGGGCGGCGAGCGCCGACCGTGGACGCGGACAGGGGCCGACGGATGAGGCGGCGGAGCCGTTGCATCAGGGCCATGCCTCGACCCTACAGTTTTCCTCCGGCCTGCACTGTGATGATGCTGTCTCGAAAGTCCGTTTGTGGACTCCCCACAACTCGGACTCGTATGCTGCCGGTGTGCCAGCAACTCGACGAGCCGCGCGAACCAGCGGCCGCAAGACCGACCGGGAGGCCGGGCAAGCAGCCGACCGCGGCGAGAACCAGGACACCGGTCAAGCTGCCGGCCGCGGCACCGGCCCGGGCAGCCCAGCGCGCAAGACGGCCCCAGGGCCCGCTCCGGAGGCGGCCACGGACCCCGCCGGGTTCCCCATGAACCTGCAGCGGGTGCGAGAGGCCAGCGGCCTCCTGACCGCCGCGGCGATGCGACGCCTCGACGAGGACCTCGGCTGGTACCGCGAGCTTCCCGCGGAGGACCGTTCGTACGTGGGCCTCGTCGCCCAAGCCGGCATCAACGCGTTCACCTCGTGGTTCACCGACCCGGACCGGCCGCCGCACGGCGTCAGCGAGATCTTCGCCGCGGCCCCCACCGAGCTGACCCGCTCCATCTCGTTGCAGCACACCCTGCAGCTCGTGCGCGTGGTGGTCGACGTCGTGGAGACGCACTCCGACCGGATCGCCGCACCCGGCGGCGAGCGTGACCTGCGCGAGGCCGTGCTGCGCTACTCCCGCGAGGTCGCGTTCTCGGCGGCCGAGGTCTACGCCCGGGCCGCCGAGTGGCGCGGCGCGTGGGACGCCCGCCTCGAAGCACTGGTGGTCGATGCCCTCGTCCGCGGCGACGGCGACGACTCCCTCCGGTCGCGCATCTCCGCGCTCGGCTGGAGCGGCCGCGGGAACGCGCTGGTGGTGGTGGGGCTCGCGACGGAGGAGCTCGACGAGATCCGCACCGCCGAGATCCGCCGGGTCGCCCGGCGCGCCGCGGGCGACGCCCTCGTCGGGATCCACGGCGACCGCCTCGTGCTCGTGCTCGGCGGCGAGGGCGACCTCGTGGCCGCCGCCACGTCGCTCCTGACCCGCTTCGGCACCGGTCCGATAGTCATCGGCACCCAGGTGCCGAGCCTGACCGACGCCGCCCGGTCGGCCCGGTCGGCGCTCGCCGGGCTGACGGCCGCCCCGGCGTGGCCGCAGGCGCCCCGGCCCGTCATGGCGGACGACCTCCTGCCCGAGCGCGTCCTCACCGGCGACTACACGGCCCGCGCCACGCTCATCGCCCAGGCGTTCACCCCGTTGCAGGAGGCCGGCGGCGCCGTGCTGGAGACCCTCTCGGCCTACCTCGGTACCGGCCGCTCGCTGGAGGCCGCCGCCCGCCATCTGTACGTTCACCCCAACACGGTGCGCTACCGCCTCCGCAAGGTGTCGGAGATCACTGGCTGGGACCCGCTGGACGCCCGGGAGTCGTTCGTGCTGCAGGTCGCGCTGGCGTTGGGCCAGCTCGGCCGGGGCTGACCTTTCGCCCTAACTCTTCGCCGAGGTCAGCGCCTTGTAGGTTCCCCACAAGGCCCCTCGACCAGGTTGGTGCAGGTCGCGACGTCCTGCGGGCGCAACGGGTTGGCAGAGTGGACGCGTGCTCGCCGTCGTCTGCCCTGGACAGGGCTCTCAGACCCCCGGGATGCTCAGCGACTGGCTCGAGCTGCCCGGTACCGAACAACGCCTCGCCGCAGCATCCGAGGCCTCGAACCTGGACCTGGTGGCGCACGGCACGACGTCGGACGCGGACACGATCCGCGACACGGCCGTCGCCCAGCCACTGATCGTCGCCACCTCCTTGCTCGCGTTCCGCATCCTGCTGGACGGGCGCGCCGCCCAGGAGGTCGTCGACGTCACCGCCGGCCACTCCGTCGGCGAGCTGTCGGCAGCAGCAGTGGCTGGCGCCCTGTCCGACGACGGCGCGGCCGGCCTGGTCGCACGTCGTGCCCGGGCGATGGCCACGGCGGCAGCTGCTGCGCCGTCGGGCATGAGCGCCGTCGTGGGCGGTGACCCGGACGAGGTGCTGGCCGCCATCGAGGCCGCGGGCCTGTGGCCCGCGAACGTCAACGGCGCAGGCCAGACTGTCGCGGCCGGCGCCCTGGAGAACCTCGCCAAGCTGGCCGAGAACCCCCCGACCCGGGCCCGCGTGATCCCGCTGCAGGTGGCGGGCGCGTTCCACACCCCGTACATGGAGGCGGCGCGCGCGGAGTTCGAGCCGGTGGCCCTCGGCTGGGCCGCCACCGATCCCACGCTGCCCTTCCTCGCCGACCTCGACGGGACCGCCTACACCGGCGGCGCCCACGGCCACGGCGCCGCGGCCGCCGTGCTCGACAACCTCGCGCGCCAGGTCACAGCCCCCGTGCGCTGGGACCTGATCATGACCGCCCTCGCCGAGCGCGGCGTCACCGGCCTGCTGGAGCTCGCCCCCGGCGGCGTTCTGACCGGCCTCGCCAAGCGCGGCCTCAAGGGTGTCGAGACCGTGGCGGTGAAGTCGCCGGCCGACCTCGACGCGGCCCGCGAGCTCATCGCGGCACACAGCGACGTCCTTTCCACCGGCACGAGCGCTACCGGAGCAGCCAAGTGACCTCCCTCCAGCAGGCACAGCCCACGCAGTTCTCGCGGATCCTCGCGATCGGCGCGGAGCGCGGTGAGCTCGTCGTGACGAACGACGACATCGCAGGCCCCATCGACTCCTCGGACGAGTGGATCCGCCAGCGCACCGGCATCATCACCCGACGTCGGGCCGGCGCGGACAAGGACGTGCTCGACCTGGCCGAGGCCGCCGCGAACAAGGCGCTGCACGCCGCGGGCCTCGTCGGCGCCGACATCGACGCGATCATCATCTCGACGATCACGCACATGCACATGACGCCGTCGGCCGCCGCGGTCCTGGCCGACCGCATCGGCGCGACGCCCGCCGCGGCCTACGACATCTCGGCTGCCTGCGCCGGCTACGCGTACGGCATCGGCCAGGCGGACGCGCTGGTCCGTGCGGGCCTGGCCCGGCACGTGCTGGTGGTCGGCGCCGAGAAGCTCAGCGAGGTCATCGACCCGACCGACCGCTCCATCTCCTTCCTGCTGGGCGACGGCGCGGGCGCCGCGATCGTCGGCCCGTCGGACACGCCGGGTATCGGCCCCACGGTCTGGGGCTCGGACGGCTCCAAGGCCACCGCGATCCGCCAGACGCACTCCTGGACCGAGCTGCGCGAGGACCCCTCGCTGGGCTGGCCCACGCTGCGCCAGGACGGGCCCACGGTGTTCAAGTGGGCCAGCTTCCAGATGGCGCCCATCGCGGAGAAGGCAATGGCCGAGGCGGGCGTCACCGCCGCGGACATCCAGGCCTTCATCCCGCACCAGGCGAACATGCGGATCATCGACCAGGTGAAGAAGCAGCTGGGTCTGCCGGACACCGTGGTGATCGCCCGCGACATCGCCGAGACCGGCAACACGTCCGCCGCCTCCATCCCGCTGGCCGCCGAGCGGCTCCTGTCCGAGGGACAGGCCAAGTCCGGCGACCTCGCCCTCCAGATCGGGTTCGGCGCGGGCCTCGTCTACGCCGCGCAGGTCGTCGTGCTGCCGTAGCCAGGGTGCGGCAGGGTGGGAGAAATGGCCCGCCGTGCATTCCGGTCACGGGATGCGCCAAGATCTGACCAGCAAGACACCGGTGCCCGACGGCGCCGGTGACCGTTACGAAAGATAAGGAAGTCCCATGGCCAACACGGACCAGGAGATCCTCGAGGGCCTCGCCGAGATCGTCGCCGAGGAGACGGGCCTCGACACGGCCGACGTCCTGCTCGAGAAGTCCTTCACGGACGACCTGGACATCGACTCCCTGTCGATGATGACCATCGTCACGCACGCCGAGGACAAGTTCGGGGTTCGCATCCCGGACGAGGAGGTCAAGAACCTCGCAACCGTCGGCGACGCCGTGAGCTTCATCAAGAGCGCCCAGGCCTGAGCCGCCCCCGACGGCGGCCGCGCGGCCATCTGATCCGGCCCGCGCCGCCGTCGGGCACTCGCTGCCCACAAGGCAGCACCATCAGCAACTGCCCCCTTCGCCCCACCACACTCGGGAGCAACATCATGACCTCCGCACGCGAAGTCGTCGTCACCGGCCTCGGCGCCACCACCCCGCTCGGCGGGGACGTGGCATCCACGTGGGAGGCCGCCCTCGCAGGCGCATCGGGGGCGCGCACCCTGGAGAACGACTGGGCCGAGAAGTACGGCCTGCCCGTCACGTTCGCCGCCACCATCAAGGTGGACCCAGCCGAGGTCCTCTCCCGCCCCGAGACCAAGCGGATGGACCCGTCCACCCAGTACGCGATCGTCGCGGCCCGTGAGGCCTGGGCCGACGCCGGCAGCCCCGAGGTCGACGGTGAACGGCTCGGCGCCGTGGTGTCGTCCGGCATCGGCGGGCTCTGGACCATCCTGGACGGCTGGGACACGCTCCGGGAGCGCGGCGCCCGGCGCATGCTGCCCATGACCGTTCCCATGCTCATGCCCAACTCGCCGTCGGCGTACGTCTCCCTCGAGTTCGGCGCCCGCGCCGGCACGCACGCCCTGGTGTCCGCGTGCGCCTCCGGCGCCGAGGCAGTGGGCTACGCGGCGGACATGATCCGCACCGGCCGGGCCGACGTCGTGGTGGCCGGCGGTACCGAGGCCGTGATCCACCCCATGCCGCTCGGCGCGTTCGCGGCGTCGCGCACGATCTCGCTGCGCAACGACGACCCGCAGCGCGCTTCCCGCCCGTACGACATCGACCGCGACGGCTTCGTCCTCGGCGAGGGCGCGGCGGTCCTGGTGCTGGAGAGCGCCGAGCACGCCGCCGCCCGGGGCGCCCGCGTCTACGCGAAGATCTCGGGCGTCGGCCTGTCGTCCGACGCGTACCACATCACCTCCCCCGACCCCGAGGGCACGGGCCAGGTGTCCGCCATGCGCTTCGCCATGCAGGACGCCGGGGTGGGCGCCGCCGACATCGTGCACATCAACGCGCACGCCACCTCCACCAAGGTGGGCGACCTCACCGAGACGCGCTCCATCCGGACGCTCCTCGGGTCCGACGCCGACCACGTGCAGCTCTCGGCGACCAAGTCCATGACCGGCCACCTGCTGGGCGGCGCCGGCGCCATCGAGTCGCTGTTCGCGGTCAAGGCGATCAACGAGCGGCTCGCCCCGCCCACGATCAACGTGGACAACCCCGACCCGGAGCTGCAGGTGCCTCTCGTGCGCGACGAGCCGGTGAAGCTGCCGGGCGGCGACATTGCCGCGATCAACAACTCGTTCGGCTTCGGCGGGCACAACGTCGCGCTGGTCATCCAGAGCGCCTGAGCCCGCCACCGCCTGAAGGGCGGCGCACGTGTCAGACGCTCAGGTCGCTCCGGCGACCTGGGCGTCTGACACGTGCGGAACCTTCTTATCGGGCGAGCTCTGCCGGCAGGACGTCCCTGAGCTCCGGGTCGTGCAGGTGGCACGACACCAGGCGGCCGTGCTCCGCTGAGCGCGTCGTGCCCAGCACCGGCCGGGCCTCGCGGCACACGTCCGTCGCGTGCGGGCACCGCGGCGCGAACGGGCAGCCCTGGGGCAGCCGGCTCAGGTCGGGCGGCGAACCGGGGATGCCCGACAGCTCACGCCGCGGCCCGTGCAGGGGCGGGAACGAGCCGAGCAGACCGTGCGCGTACGGATGCCGCGGTCGGCGGTACACGTCGCCGGCGTCCGCCTGCTCGACGATCTCTCCGGCGTACATGATCGCGATCCGGTCCGCGACCTCCACCAGCAGCGACACGTCGTGCGTGATCAGGACGACCGAGAAGCCCAGCCGGTCGCGCAGCTCCATGACCTGCTCGAGGATCTGGCGCTGCATGACGACGTCGAGCGCCGTGGTGGGCTCGTCCATGATGAGCACCTGCGGCTCCAGCGCGAGCGCCATCGCGATCATCACGCGCTGGCGCATGCCGCCGGAGAGCTGGTGCGGGTAGGACCGCAGCCGGTCCGCCGGGATGCCCACGAGCTCCAGCAGCTCTGCCGCCCGTTCCGCGGCCGCCGACCGGCTCAGCCCAGGCCGGTGCGCCAGGATGCCGTCCACGATCTGCCGCCCGATCCGGTACACCGGGTTGAGCGAGCTCATCGCGCCCTGGAACACGATCGCGATGTCCTGCCAGCGCGTGCTGCGCAGCTCGCGGTCGCTCAGCCGCAGCAGGTCGGCACGCGTGCCGTCGCGGCCCGTCAGCCAGACCTCGCCGCTCGTGATCAGCCCGGGCGGGGCGAGCAGGCGCGTCGCCGCGTACGCGAGCGTCGACTTGCCGCAGCCAGACTCCCCCGCCAGCCCCAGCACCTCTCCCCGGTTCAGCGTGAGCGAGACCTTCCGCAGCACGTGCGTGGGGTCGTCGCCGTAGCCGTAGTCCACGGACAGGTCGCGGATCTCCAGCACCGGTTCGCCGCCTGACGAAGGACGCCCGCCTTCCCGGACCGCGCCGCGCTCCGCCGTCGTCGTGATGGACGCGCTCATGACTTCTCCTCCCGCACCACCGGTGTGAACCCGACGCGCGGCCGGATGCCGCGCCGGCGCAGGGACCGCGCGTGCAGGCCGGTGGACCGCAGGCGGGGGTTGACGAACTCGTCGATGCCGAAGTTGACAAGGGTGAGGGCCATCCCGAGCAGTGCGATGCACGCGCCCGCCGGGACGAACCACCACCAGGCCCCGCGCTGCAGCGCCAGATTGTTCTGGGCCCAGAACAGGATGGTCCCCCAGTTCCACTCGCTCACCGGCGTGATGCCGATGAACGAAAGGGTGACCTGGGACAGGACGGCGAACGTGACCGTCCCGACGAACCCGGACGCGATGACGGCCGTCAGGTTCGGCAGCACCTCCGCGAGGACGAGGCGCCACGTGCGCTCGCCGTTCGCCCGGGCGGCCTCGACGAAGTCTCGCCGCCGCAGCGACAGGGTCTGCGCCCGCAGCACCCGGGCGCCCCACGCCCAGCCGGTGGCACCGATGACCAAGGCCACCGTGAGCCCGCCCGCTGACGGGAGCTGGGCCGCGATGATGATGATCAGCGGCAGCTGCGGGATGACGAGGAACACGTTCGACAGGGCCGACAGCGTCTCGTCGCCGATGCCACCGATGAACCCGGCCGTGACGCCGACGATCACGCCGACGACGGTGGCGCTCACGCCGGCGACCAGGCCGACGACCATGACGCCGCGAGTCCCGACGATGATCTGCGACAGGATGTCGCGGCCCGTGTGGTCCGTGCCGAGCCAGTGGGCCGGCGACGGCGCCTGGAGCAGGTCAGCGCTGACCTGGCTGGGGTCGTACGGCGTGATCCACGGCCCGACGATCGCGAGCAGCGCGAAGAGGCCGAGGAGCGCGAGGCCGGTCAGGGCTTTCGCGTTGCGCACGAACAACAGACGCGGCGCCCTGCGCCGGGCAGGCACCACGGGCACTGGATCCGTCGCGGCCGGGGCGACCGAGGCTGCCGAGGCCGCCGAGAGAGTGGTCGATGTTGTCATGTCAGCTCTCCTGCCGGGTGCGCGGGTCGAGCGCCACGTAGACGAAGTCCGCCACCATGTTCGCGACGAGCACGGACAGCGTGATGACGAGGAAGCAGCCCTGCATCAGCGGGTAGTCGTGCGTGGACACCGCCTGGTAGAGCGTGTAGCCGATGCCCTGGTAGGAGAAGACCATCTCCATGATGAGCGTGCCGCCGACGACGAAGCCGAGGGACAAGGCGAAGCTGGACACCTGCGGCAGGACCGCGTTGCGTGCGGCGTACCCGAGCACGACCTGGCGCGACGGCAGGCCCTTGGCGTGCGCCACCGTCACGTAGTCCTCGGAGGACACGGTGACCATCATGTTGCGCATCCCGAGGATCCAGCCGGCCACCGACGACAGCACGACG
The DNA here is from genome assembly GCF_014653785.1 of Promicromonospora soli. Taxonomy (GTDB): domain Bacteria; phylum Actinomycetota; class Actinomycetes; order Actinomycetales; family Cellulomonadaceae; genus Promicromonospora; species Promicromonospora soli. Next base: position 754,963 of record NZ_BNAS01000001.1, read on the forward strand.
GTGAGTGCCGGCAGGAATCCGTAGTAGCCGACCGAGGAGACGAACTCCCAGGTGAGACCCGGCAGGAGCCCGCGGTCGTAGCTGCCGTTGGACGGGAACCACCGCAGGTTCACGGCGAACACAGTGATCGTGATCAGGCCCAGCCAGAAGTACGGCACGGCCGAGAAGAAGGTGGACACCGGCAGCAGCGAGTCCGCCCAGGTGCCGCGCCGCCAGCCGATCGCCGTCCCGATCAGGGTGCCGACGACGAACGCGATGATCGTCGCGACGCCGACGAGCCCCACCGTCCACGGCAGGGACTGGGTGACGATCTGGGCGACCGGCGTCGGGAAGTGGGTGAACGACAGCCCGAGGTCGCCCTTCAGGAGCAGACCCCAGTACTGCACGTACTGCTCCCACATCGACGTGTTCTCGTCCAGGCCGAACAGCACGCGCAGCGAGTGCTCCGCGTTCGAGTCGATGCGGCCCTGCATGCGGCCGATCAGGGCCGTCACCGGGTCGCCCGGCAGCAGCCGGGGCACGAAGAAGTTCATGGTGATCGCCGCCCACGCCGTCAGGGCGTAGAACGCGAGCCTTCGCGCGAGGAACTTCATGGCGCGGCCTCCTCGTCCGCGCGGACGCCCGTGGTGCGCTGCCCGATGACGGGCCGGTCGCCCCGGTCCGAGTACGCCCAGCAGGCTGCGGTCCGGCCGGCCCCGACGTCGAAGAGGTCCGGCACCTCTCGACGGCACAGGTCCACCGCGAACGGGCAGCGGGGGTGGAACCGGCAGCCGGGTGGCGGGTCGATGAGGCTCGGCGGCTCACCGCCGATGCCGCTCTCCCGCACCTCGCCCGCCGTCAGGCCGCCCACGGTCCCGCCCAGGTCGTCCGGGTCGGGCGCCGAGGCCACGAGCAGCCGTGTGTAGGGGTGCTTCGGGTCCTGCGTCACCGACTCGCTGTCGCCGGTCTCCATGACCCGCCCCGCGTACAGCACGGTCGTCCGGTCGGCGAAGTACCGCGCGGACGCGATGTCGTGCGTGATGTACAGGATCGCGATGCCGAGCCGGTCCCGGAGGTCCTGCAGGAGGTTGAGGATGCCGAGGCGGATCGACACGTCGAGCATCGAGATGGGCTCGTCGGCCAGCAGCACCTCGGGGTCAGCCGCGAGCGCCCGCGCGATGGCGACGCGCTGGCGCTGGCCGCCGGACAGCTCGTGCGGATACGAGTCGACGTACCGCTCGGCGGGCGTGAGGTGCACGCGCTCTAGCAGCTCGGTGAGGGCCGCCTCGAGCTCGGCCCCGCGCAGGCGTCCGCGGTGGATGCGGACGCTGCGGGTGAGGATGTAGCGGACGGTGTGGACGGGGTTCAGCGAGCCGAACGGGTCCTGGAAGATCATCTGGACACGCTTGACGTAGCGCCGGAAGGCCTTGCGGCCGCGCACGCGGGCGTCGTGACCGTCCAGCAGGACCTGCCCGGCGGTCAGGGGAAGGAGCTGGGCAAGCAGGCGTGCCACGGTCGACTTGCCTGAGCCGGACTCGCCGACGACGGCGAGCACGCTGCCGCGCCGCAGCTCCAGGTCGACCCCGTCGACGGCATGGACGACCTTGCGGACCCCCACGCCGCCCACAGGAAAGTGCTTCGTGAGACCGGTCGCCACCAGCACCGGGGGCTCGGCGGTGACTCCCGTCCGGGGGCGAATGGTGCGTCGTTCACTACCCTCATCCGTCCGCAGGCTCGAGGTTCATGACGATCTGGGCGGCCTGCGGCCCAAACGGCTGCGGCTGGTTGTACGGGTCGTCCTCCGACGGCCAGCCCACGTAGCTCTGCGTGGAGTACTGGGCGGTCGCGGGGCGCGACCAGATCGCGATCGCGGGCACCTCCTCGACGAACACCCTCTGGACGGTGTCCATGGCGGCCTTGCGGGCTGCGTCGTCGGTGCTGCCGGCGAACTCGGCGAGCGCCGCGGTCACCTCGTCGTTCTGGAAGCGGCCGTAGTTCCAGCTCGCCGGCTCGCCGAGCGGCTTGTAGTGGGCGCCGTCCATGATGTTCGAGTACATGTCCCACGGGGTGGCCCCGCCGTCGGTCCAGTGCAGGCTGGCCTGGAAGCTGCCCGGCGGGATGATGTCGGCAAACCAGCCGTCCTGGTTGACGGGGTCGACAGTGGCCGTGGCGCCGAGCTCGGCAGCGGCATTCTTGATCAGGTCGAGTGCGGTCAGGTAGTCGTTCCAGCCGGCAGGGTTGACCAGCTCGAACGTGACGGGCTCGCCGTCGGGGTCGACGAGGGTCTCGCCGTCCCACGTGTAGCCGGCGTCCTCGAGGAGCGCGCGGGCGCCCTCGACGTCGACCTCGTACTCGGCGTTGGCGTACTCGGCGGAGAGAAATGCCTCGCCGGCGGGCAGGGGCAGGCCCGTGACGCTGGTCAGTGCCGGGTTCACGTCCGACGTGGCGATCTGCACCAGCTCGGCGCGGTCGACCACCATGTTGAGCGCCTGCCGGAACGCCTTGTCGTCGAACGGCTTCGTCTCGTTGTTCAGGTAGAGCACGTCGATGCCGAGGCCCGCGGCCGCGTACTGGTGGTAGTGCTCCGGGTCCTGCGCGAGGTAGACGTTCTGGTAGTCCGCGATGAATGTCCAGCCCCACTGCACCTCACCGGTGGTCAGGGCGGTGGTAAGGGCGTTGTTGTCGTTGTAGGACGAGTACCGGATCGTGGGGACCTGCGGCTCGCCGCCCCAGTAGTCCTCGCGGGCGACGACGGTGGCGGCCTGCGGTGTCCACGACTCGAGCGTGTACGGGCCGGTGCCGACGGGCTCGGTGTTCGCAAAGGTCGCCGGGTCGTCGACGTCCTTCCACACGTGCTCGGGCACGATCAGCAGCTTGTACAGCCTGGACTGGTTGACGAACTGCGGCGCGGAGAAGGTGACGGTGACGGACGAGCCGTCCGTGGAGACGTCGCTGTACGGCAGGGCGGCGGTGTTCAGGCCCTCGGACTCCATTCGAAGCCGGATCGAGAACTCGATGTCCTCGGCGGTGAACTCCTCGCCGTCGGACCAGGTGACGCCCTCGCGGGGCGTGATCACCGCTTCGGTGAAGTCCTCGTTCCACTCCACGCTGTCGGCGAGCCAGGGTGTGGGGTCGTCGGACGGGCGGGCGTCGTTGACCATCATGAGCGGCTCGTAGATGACGAACGCGTAGCCGAGCGACAGCGCGGACGAACCGGTTGCGAACGGGCTCTGGTTCTCCGTCTGCACGCCGTTCGGCATGCCGACGGTGAGCACGTCGCCCTCGCCTCCCCCGCCGGTGGGAGCGGTACCACCCGCAGGGCCGCAGGCCGCGGCGAGCAGCGCCACGGCAACGGCGACCGCCGCCAAGCCAGAGTGCTTGCGAATTCTCATGATGTGCCTCCTTGCACGGTCCCGGCCTCGCGGGACGACTTGGAGGATCTAACCACACATACTTACCGGTTAGTAAGGGCCAGATCTACGTCTAGGGTTGCCGCATGACGGACGCACAGACTCGGACACGGACCCCGCGCCCCTCGCGCGCAGAGCGGCGCGAGGAGATCCTCAGCGCGGCGACCCGCGTCTTCGGCTCGAAGGGCTACCACGCGAGCTCGCTCGTCGACGTCGCCGAGCAGGTCGGGATCACCCATGCCGGGGTGCTCCACCACTTCGGCAGCAAGGACAAGCTCCTGCTGGCGGTCCTCGAGTACCGCCACCGCATCGACATCGAGCACCTCGAGGGCAAGCCCGGCGGGCTCGACCTCTTCAGGCACCTCGTGAACCTCAACATCGAGCGGCGCGGCATCGTGCAGGCCTACGCCGTGCTCACCGGCGAGTCCGTCACCGACGGGCACCCGGCCGCGCCGTGGGTCAGGAACCGCTTCGCGACCCTGCGCGCCGACATCGCCCAGGCGCTGCGCGAGATCGTCGACGCCGAGGTCGCGGCCGCGCGCGAAGCCGGCGAGGACGCCGAGCCCGTCGGGATCGGCGACGCCGAGCTCGACCGTGCTGCCAGCGCCGTCATCGGCGCCATGGACGGCCTGCAGGTGCAGTGGCTTCTCGACCCAGCGGCCGTCGACCTCGCCGAGACGACCGCCTTCGCGATCGAGGCGATCCTGGCGGCCACGCTCGCCGGAGCGAGGCGCCCGCGGCCGCTGGACTGACCACCGCGGCGCGGCCCGCCATGCCAAAGGCGTGCCCACGCGGTTCGTGGCGAACCCTGCCGGAGTGCGGCCTGTCGGGTCCGACCCCCCTCGTTCTGACATGGAAGAATGCCCGCATGGCAATGCGTGAGATCCGTGTGGTTCCCGACCCAGTGCTGCGCACCCCGTGCGACACCGTGACGACTATCGACGACCGAGTCCGCGGTCTCGTCGCCGATCTGGTAGACACGGTGGACGACGAAGGGCGTGCCGGACTGGCCGCCAATCAGATCGGTGTGTCCCTGCGGGCCTTCTCGTGGAACATCGAGGGCGACATCGGCTACGTGCTGAACCCCCGCATCGTCGAGCTGGGCGAGGAGCAGCAGGACGGCGGCGAGGGCTGCCTGTCCGTGCCGGGACTCTGGTACTCGACGGTGCGCGCGAACTACGCGCGGGTCGAGGGCATCAACCTCGACGGCGAGCCCATCACCGTGGAGGGCACCGGGATCATGGCCCGCTGCCTCCAGCACGAGTGCGACCACCTCGACGGGACGGTCTACCTCGACCGCCTCCAGAAGGAGACGCGGCGCGCGGCGATGCGGGAGCTTCGCGCGCGCCTGTGAGGCTCGGCCTAGGGCGTTTAGTACACATCCGGCCTATGGGATGAATCTCAAGAAACTCCTAAGAGGCACTAGTGGCGCTACGCCCTTTTAGGCAAGAATGTGCCGCAAGGAACTTGTCGCACGCCCTGCTTCTTTCGACGTCTGTGCACCTTTCGCCTCGCATGTCACCCGCGAATCGTGCAGGATGTGGTCCGAAGCACCGCTGTGCAGCCGACCACAGCGTCACCGCCCGGGTGAGGACGTAGGGGAAGACGTACCTCGACCCAGGGAGGAAGACATGGCCGGTGTCACCACGCGGGGTGTGCTTTTCGTGCACTCTGCGCCTCGTGCCCTGTGCCCCCACATCGAGTGGGCCGCGGGGAACGTACTCGGCGTGCGCGTTTCCATGGACTGGACCCCGCAGCCCGCAGGACGTGGCCTGTACCGCGCCGAATACTCCTGGCAGGGCCCGCAGGGCACGGGCGCCAAGGTGGCGTCCGCTCTCCGCGGGTGGTCGCACCTGCGTTACGAGGTCACCGAGGACGCGAGCAACGGCGCCGACGGCGCTCGCTGGTCGCACACCCCCGACCTCGGCATCTTCCACGCCATGACCGACGTGCACGGCAACGTCGTGGTCCAGGAGGACCGGGTGCGTGCCGCCCTCGAGCTCGCCGACCCGCGCGCGATGAGGGACGCGCTCGACCTCGCCCTGGGTGCCGCCTGGGACGACGAGCTCGAGCCGTTCCGGTACGCCGGGCTCGGCGCGCCGGTGCGCTGGCTGCACCAGGTGGGCTGATCACCCCGGTTCGCCGAAGTAGTCAAGCGGTCACCTCGCCACTTGACTGCTTCGGCGGGCCCAGGTCGCGTCCCGGAGGAACACGCAGTCGCCCGCCATCATGAACAGCGAGAAGAACGGCAGCCCCATGATCACGCCGATGCCGGCGTGCATGACGAGCGCCCCGGCCACGCCGGCCACCCGCAGGTGCCGCTGCAGCAGCAGGAGCGGGAAGGCCAGCTGCAGCACGATCGTCCCCCACGTCACCGCGGCCACGAGCCATCCGCTGCCCGCGACGAGGTCGGCCAGCGGCGGCCACGGCCGAAACTGCGGCAGCATCAGCGGGTAGTACACGGCCGATCCGTCGCGCCACTGGGCACCCTGCAGCTTGAACAGCCCAGACAGCACGTAGGCCAGGCAGATCTGCGCTCCCACCGCCAGCACGGCGGCGTTGTGGAGCAGGTTGCGCACCTGGGTTCGCTCGGGTTGCAGCAGGGCCGACGCCGGTAGCGGTGCCGCCCCTCGTGCCGACGCGCCGCTCACGCTCCCCCGGCGTCGGGCATCGAGCGACCAGCGGGCCGACGTGTCGGCGAAGCTTAGGTAGACCAGCAGGATCCGCGAGATGTTGTCGCCCTGGTCGGCGATCAGGGGATTCACGGCGGTCAGCCCCGTCCAGCCGCACAGCAGCAGCGGCAGCGTCCACCGGACCCGCCAGCCCACGGCGACCAGCACGGCCACCAGGAGCAGCGCGATGCAGCCCACCGTGAGCAGCGGGCCGCTGGTGAGCGCATGCCCGCCGATCGTCGTCGTCCAGCGGGCTCCGGCGCCCCAGAGGGCGTGGCGCGCCGGGAAGTTCACCGCCACGTAGCCGGCGATGCCCAGGCCGAACACGATGCGCATCAGCGCGACGCCGTAGGTCGCGTGGGCGGATGCCGTCATCCAGCGCACCCCGGCGTCCAGCAGCCGGCTCACTGGACGTCCCCGCCGGGCGCGGTCTCGGTGCGCAGCGCATCCCAGGTGGCGCGGAACGCGGCGTCGTCCTGTCCGGCTACGACGACAGGCGGCCGGGCTCCGAGGACCAGCTCGGTGGGCTCCGGCCGCTCGCCGGCACCGTACGGCGCGACGGCGCGGCGCACGATGCTCGCCTGGACGTACACGGGGTCGTGGCCGGCCGCGGCCGGTCCGTCCGCGCGCAGCACCTGCGTCGCGTAGGCGGCCAGGGCCCGGTCCTCGCCGAGGTACTGGTCGACGGCGTCCGGCGTGGCCCCGGCGTCGAGCAGCGCGGTGCGCAGGCCGGGCCAGGGATTGGCGTCGGCCGCTGTGCCAGCCTCCCGGCTCCGCAGGCTCGTGGGCGACGCCAGGACGACGGCCCGTGCCTCTTCGGACAGCGCGAGGTAGGCGTTGCGGGTGTCGGATGCCAGACGGCGGGACGGGCGTTCGGTCGCCGCCGGGAGCAGGTGTCCGGTCAGCGCCCGGACCTCGACCGCCGTGGTGTCGATCCAGGGCCCGGGCACGAGGCCGCCGTCGGGCCCGCCGGGGTACACGCCACGCACGAGCAGGGTGTACTCCACGTGCAGGGGCGAGGGGGCAAAGATCGACCAGTTCTGGGCGAAGACCGGGGTCATATAGGTCTCCAGGGCACGATGCGCGGCGGTGGCGGGTCCCCGGCCGGGAGGCGCGTCATCGTCCGGCAGGCCGGTCACGTACCCCGGTGCCGCCCATAGGAATGTCGCTGTGAGGTGCGCGGCCAGGAGCGCCCAGACCGCGAGTACGAGGCCGCGGACGCGCCGGGAGACGGCGGGTGCCCGATACGTCGGCTCGTCTGCCGGCCCGCATGGAAGGGGGCGGGCACCCTCGCCGCCCTGTGCGCTGCTCACCGCGCACAGGTTGCCAGAGGCACCGGTCCCGTTCCAGCCCGTGCCGCTCCAGGATTCAGCCGGTCCGGCCCTTCTTGACCGCGCCGAAGATCACCCGGATCCCGAGGCCGAGGATGATGAGGTCCAGCAGCACCTGCCCGGCGACCAGCAGCCTGACTGCCTCCGATCGAGGCGCGATGTCGCCGAAACCGACCGTGGCGAACGTGGTGATGGTGAAGTACAGGGCATCGGACCGGGAGAGCGGCTCGCTGAACGTCGTCGGCGCCTGGTTGCTCAGGATGAAGTAGGTCGACGCGAACAGAAGGATGAAGAACGGGACGAGCGTCGCCAAGGCCTGCATCGCTCGGATGGCGGGAGCCCTGGACCGGACGATGGCACGGACTTCCCAGATCGCCGTCGCCGCGAGCGCCGTGAGGCCGAGGATCAGTGCGGTCGCCAGGAACGACACCGAACCGCGCGAAAGGGGCAGCAGGTAGTAGAGCACCACCAGGAACACCGAGATCGCCCCGGAACGCAGCAGGCCGAACGTGATCATCGTCCAACCAGGCCTCGTGCCGGGACCGGCGTCGTCCCGCTGCGGATCGCGTGCTTGCACGTCGGGCACCTCCTGAACCTGGACCCACTCTGATCCTCGAGGTCCGCGACGTCCACCGCAGTCCCGGACGCGAGGGTCCGGACGGTGCCGCTGCCGGCGCGACCACCCGTCGTCGCGGGTGGTCGCGCCTCGCGCAGACCGCGGTAGCCCGCGGCGGTCAGCCCTTGACGCAGAGCACCGTCCGCAGGCGGGCCACGACCTCGACGAGGTCGGACTGCGCCGCGATCACCGCGTCCAGGTCCTTGTACGCGCCCGGGATCTCGTCGAGCACGCCGTGGTCCTTGCGGCACTCGACGCCCTCGGTCTGGGCGGCGAGGTCCTCTACCGTGAACTCCTTCTTGGCCCGGGTCCGGGACATCCGCCGGCCCGCGCCGTGGGACGCGGACCAGTACGACGCCGGGTTGCCCAGGCCGCGCACCACGTAGGAGCCCGTGCCCATCGACCCGGGGATGAGGCCCAGGTCGCCCAGGCCGGCCCGGATAGCACCCTTGCGGGTGACGATCAGCTCCGCGCCGTCGACCTGCTCGCGCGCCACGTAGTTGTGGTGCACGTTCACGCCCTCGTCGAAGGTGAGCGCGCGGCCGCCGTCGGACATCGCCGTGAACTCGTCACGGACCGCCTGGACGGCGAGCGCCATCATGACCGCCCGCGAGCGGGCCGCGTACTCCTGCGCCCACCAGAGGTCGTTGAGGTACGCGTCCATCTCGGGCGTGCCGGCGAGGAACACTGCGAGCTCCCGGTCCACGAGGCCTACGTTGTGCTCGAGGCGCTTCGCGATGCCGACGTGGTGCTCAGCGAGCTCCTTGCCGATGTTGCGCGACCCGGAGTGGAGCTGGAGCCACACCTGGTCATCCGAATCCAGACATACCTCTACAAAATGGTTTCCCCCACCCAGCGAACCGAGCTGCTTGCGCGCCCGGGTCTCCAGCTGCCGCACCTTCGGGTTCAGCGTCTCGAACCGGTCCCAGAACGCCTGCTCGCCGCGCAGCCGCTCCTGGCCTCCCGAGCCCTTCACGGGTCGCAGGCGGCGCAGGTCCACCTGCTCGTCGTGGGAGTTGAACCCGACCGGGATCGCAGCCTCGATGCGCGCACGGAGGCGCGAGAGGTCGTCCGGCAAGTCGGCCGCGGTGAGCGAGGTGCGGACGCCGATCATGCCGCACCCGATGTCGACGCCCACGGCGTTCGGGGAGACCGCGTCACGCATCGCGATGACCGAGCCGACGGTCGCACCCTTGCCGAGGTGGACGTCCGGCATGACATGCACACCCTCGACCCAGGGCAGGGCCGAGATGTTTCGCAGCTGGTTCAGCGCGGCGTGGTCCACGTCGTGCTCGTGCGCCCACATGAGGGTCTGGGCCCGGGCGCCCGACAGGGCGACCGGGAAGTTCGACGACATGGGAGTGCTCCAGGTCTTTGAGGGGAATGGCTCGCAGAACCTAAGTGCCGACGGCGAGCGCGCGCCAGGCATTTCGCGGACCGCCCGGGCCGAGCGAGGTCAGCCGAGCTCTGTCCCGTCGAGCGAGGACGACGGCTTGTAGTCGGGCAGTCGCATCATGCGGAAGGAGTTGACGAGTCCGACGAGGCCGGCGAGCAGCGGTACCAGCAGGGCAACCTGCAGCGAGCGGTTGCGGGAGTCGTCGTTGATGGCCAGTACCTCGGCCTCGACTGCCGGGGGCTGGCCCGTGATCTGCTCTGCGAGCTGGGTGTTGCTCATGACCTCGGCGTCGGCCTCGAGCGCGGCGGCGATCTGCTGCTGCTGGGCGAGGGGGATGATCGAGCTGTCCTCGGTCAGCTGGTTGAAGTTGAGCACGAGGGCGGCCAGCAAGATACCTCCCGACATGGCGAGGCCGAAGGAGAGGCCGAAGGAACCGGCAGCCGAGTTGACGCCGGCGGCCTCGCTGACCCGTTCCTCCTCGACGGGGGCGAGGGTGTAGTTGTTGAGCTGCGAGACGAGCAGGCCGAGTCCGCAGCCTGCGACGGCGAGCGGGAGCACGAGGTACCAGCCGCTGTCCACGCGGGAGACGAACGGGATGATGACGGCGATCCCGAGGCTGGCCAGCAGGAACCCGGCGCGGATGATCGCGGCCGGACGCCGGCGTCCGGCCCTCTTGCCCGCCACGACCGCGGCCGCGAACATCGTCAGCGAGAGCGGGGTCAGGGCCAGACCCGCCTGGAGGGCGTTGTACTCGAGGGTCATCTGCAGGAACAGCGGCAGGGCGATCATGGCCCCACCGAGCGTGATCTGCTGGAGCATCTGACCTGTGACCCCGGTGGTGAAGCTGGGATGGCGGAACAGGTCGGGATCAAGCAGGGGGACCTTGTGCGCACGCGCACGTCGTTTGAGCCACCAGGCGAGGGCCACCAGCGCCACGACCCCGACCACGATGAGCAGGCCGACGAGCTCACCGCCCTCCTGCCAGACCAGGATCCCGAGCACCACGCCGCCCATGCCGACGACGGACAGGATCGCGCCGACGACGTCGACCTGGCGGGAGCCGGTGTAGGGGACTTCGCGCACCAGTCTGATCTGGCTCAGGACGACGGCGATGATGAGCGCCTCCAGCGCGAACCCGACCCGCCACGACAGGTAGGTCGTGACGAACCCGCCCAGCAGCGGGCCGATCGCGGCAGCGATGGCGGCCGCCGCGCCGACCAGCGCGTATGCCTGTTTCTGGGCCGCACCGGCGAAGTTGCCATGGATCAGTGACTGCATCGCCGGCAGGAGCAACGAGGCCCCGAGCCCGCCGATGACGGCCCAGAAGACGACGATCGCCGTGAGGCTCTGCGCGAGCGTCATGGCCACCGCCCCCGTCGCGTACGCCAGCAACCCGAGGACGTAGGCGCGCTTGCGACCGATCAGATCGCCCACCTTGCTGTTGATCAGGATGAACGCCGCCGAGACCAGCGCTTCGAGCGCGATGGCGGACTGCACGCCTCCGGCCGTGGTGTCCAGGTCCGTGATGACCGCAGAGATCGACACGTTCATCAACGAGGTGTCGACCACGAGCACAAACATCGCTGCCGCCAGCAGCAGCATGAGCCGTCGGCTCTTCGCGCCGCCAGGCTCGGTTCCTTCGCCCGGTCCGGTACTCATGTCGCCCGCCTCGGCTCTCGCGGGGGGGTCTGTAGCACCCTGCGGGTGCCGGCCCGCCGCTCACTTTCGAGCGTACCGAGGCGGACGGCGTCAGTCGCCCCGAGCGTCCTGAAGTCGACGTCGTCGCTAGTGCGCCCTGGACGTGCCCACGCGGGCCGCACCTACGCTGACCGGCTGAGGCAGTAGGATCCTTGCGCGGCATGGTGCCGCGCACGCCCCGTTAGCTCAGCTGGTCAGAGCAGGAGACTCATAATCTCTCGGTCACAGGTTCAAGTCCTGTACGGGGCACCAGAGGCCCGGAATCCCGCCGATTCCGGGCCTCTCTCTGCTTCCGTTACACGGTGCCGACCCAGCGGAAACCCAGCGCTATCACACCCAGCATGGACACTGTCTCGGCGCTTCACCCGGGGTTCCACCGAATAGGGACACCTCAGTGTGAGGCTGGACCAGCGCGGGCAAGCTAGCGAGCAGCCGAGGCCAGCGAGCCCGAGGCGACGCGATGGCCACGGAACAAGATCTCGAAGGACGCGACAGCACTGCACTGAGGTTTTCTCGCCTCGTTGTTGAGTGAGGGGATCGTTCTCGGATGGTAGACGGGACGTCAGCGGCAGCGTCGCTGCTGGAGCACTATCTCAGTGCCCAATATCTCTGCGGGCCGAGTGTGCGGACGATGACAGATCGCGGACCGAGCCGGACAGAAGAGAGACATGACAGCTGCCGAACCACGGGAGGACGACCGCCGGGCGCACTTCACACGCCTGGCGGCGCTCGTTCACGAACCGATACATCGATACGCCATGCGCCGGGTCGATCCGTCTGACGTTGACGACATCGTCGCCGAGACCCTGTTGGTTCTGTGGAGACGGCTCGATGACGTCCCCGCCGAGGCGGAGCTGCCGTGGTGCTACAACGTGGCACGCAACTGCGTGGCAAACCTGCGGCGATCAGCCCATCGCCGCGTGCGCCTGACATTGCGGCTGGCGGACGAGCTGCATGTGACACCTGATCGCGACGGGTCGGCAGCGGAGAGTGGGCAGGGCGTGGATGCCGCGCTCGCGTCGCTGCCCGCCAAGGAACGGGAGGTTGTCATGCTGTGGGCCTGGGAAGGTCTGGCGCCCCGGGAGATTGCCGTTGCCCTGGGAACGAGTGCGAATGCGGTGAGCCTGCGTTTGTCGCGGGCCAAACGACGGATGAAGTCGTATCTCGCGTCTCATGGCGCGCGACAGGATCTGGCCAGTGCGGGACAGGAAGTACGTGTGAGCGAGAAGGAGGCCCGATGAGCCGGATGAATGACGATGAGCTAAGGGCCGCCCTGTCCCGCCGCGACCCCGCGGCCGGCCAACCGGTCGACGCCGCGTCCAGCCCGCAGGCCCGAGCCCTTTGGGAGCGAACCATGAGCACCCCCGTTGACCACCACCGCACCCCTACGACGGTCCCCGTCACCCGTGCCGCCGTTCCGAGCCGGCCGCGCCGTCGGGTGGTGTTCGCCCTCGCCGCAGCCGTCCTCGTGACCAGCGGAGTGGGAACGACGATTGCGCTTGGGCCCCTGGCCCCGGAACGGACTCCCCAGGCAGCCCAGGTGATGACGTTGCAGCTGCCGGACGGGAGCCTCGCCCCGGCGTGCGCGGAGTTCGAGCTCGCGTTCCTGCAGGGGATGCCGGTGGCGTTCCAGGGCGAGGTCGTCGACGTCGGCGACACCAGCGCGGTCCTGAAGGTTGACCGCTGGTTCCGCGGCGGTCAGGACGACGTCACCACAGTGCGCGTGTCCAAGCCTGGCCCCGAGATGTCGGAGGGCGTGGAGATGACCCAGGGAAAGACCTACCTGGTCTCCGCGCAGGACGGGTTCGTCAACAGCTGCGGCTACACCGGCGAGCTGACCCCCGACCTCCTCGCGTCCTTCGAAGAGGCATTCGGCACACGCTGACGACACAGCGACAATCACGACCGCCCGTCCATACCCGTACGACGGCATGGACGGGCGGTCCACGCAGGGTCGCTCATGGGTGAGGTCTGCGGGCGCCGCGTGCGCCGGGCGACGCTAAAGCTGTTGGTCGTCGCCTTGGTCTCGGCGGTACTCCTGTTCGGTAGCGCAGCGCTCCTGAGCACGCTGGGCGACGCGTTCCTCATGGACTGGTCGAGCATGTCCCTGACACTCCTGCCCGGCTGGCTGCTCGCTGGCGCCGGACCCCGGTTCTGGTGGTGGGTCGCCTAGCTGGACGCCGCCGCCGCTGAGCTCGACGCCGAGCCGGACTCCTCCGTGGGACCTCTCCCTTAGCAGGCCGACAGCGGAGGGACTGACCGCGAGCGGCGGCCACCGGTAGGGGCACCGAAACGGGTGGTGTCCCGGGGGAATGCAGCGCCGCACGCCCCCAGGACACCGCTCAAGACAGTCAGTTCATCCGCACCTCCCTACCCGGCATGGTTTGGCGATGTGCCCCCCGGCCGGATCGGTCACAGGTTGACGGTGGTTCCCCCGATCGTCACCACCAGGCGACCGTCGGAGGCGAAGGACCAGGCCAGGGACCCGGAGTATTGCGCGCACCGGGAGCCGTTGGAGCCGGACCACCACTGGTTCCCGCCGGCGTCGTTGCCGATGATCCGGTCGGACGACCCGCTGTTGCAGGAGGTGTTGTTGCGGAACGTCGAGGTGCCGGCGTCGAAGTTGAAGTTGCGCTCGGTGTTGCCGATGCTCAGGTTGTTCTCGATGGTCATCGACCCGGGGTTGCTGTTGTAGGTGAACCCGTGCTTGCCGTTGTCGAAGGCGATGCTGCGCTTCACGATGTGGTTGACCCCGATGCCCTCGCCGCCGAGCTTGTAGCCGTTGCGGTCGCCGTTCCCGGCCTGGGAGCCGTCCGACAGGGTCCCGTTCTCGTACGAGAGCGAGTCCTCGATGGTCACCGTTCCGATCGGGCCGGTGTCGGGCTTGGTGTACAGGTCCCAGCCGTCGTCGATGTTGTTGTGGGACACCGTGTACCGGAAGACGTTCCCCGGACCCACCGTGAGCTTCGGCGCGAACCCGTCGGCGTCCTCGCCGTCGGAATCGACGTTGTCGTGCGACTCCGACGACAGGATGAGGTTGTTCGAGGGCCAGTCGCTGCTGGGCGCCCCTGCGGTGTAGCGGGAGAGCTGCAGGCCGCTGTCGTTGTTGTGCCGGGTCACCACCCGTTCGATGATGTTGTTGTCCCCGCCGAGGAGGATCCCGTTGTCGCCGGCGTGCTCGACGACGATGCCGCGCAGGTGCCACCAGTCGCCGCCGATGGCGATCCCGCGGTTGGCCGGGTCCTCGCTCTGCGCCGAGAAGTTCACCACCGGCCGCTCACCGGGGTACGCGAACAGCTCCGTGCGGTTGCCCGAGGTGCCGTTGTTGCCCGGCTCGATGTTCACCGTCTGCGAGAGGTTGTAGGTCCCCCCGCGCATGTAGATCGTCCCGCCGGACGCGATCCGGTCGATCGCCGCGGTCAGCGTCGTCGGGTTCGCCTGTGTCCCCGCGGCGCCGTCGGTCCCGCCGGGCGCAACGTACAGCGCGTCCCCGGTAGGCGGCTCGGTGGTCCCGCCGGTCGGGGATTCGAGGTAGTCGATGTTCGGCAGGCCGCCCGAGTTGGTCGCGACGAGCCGGACGGTGTTGGTGCCCGAGCTCAGCTGGGCCGTCAGGGACTTCGTGGACCAGGTGTTCCACGCCCCGGTGGGCTCGAACGAGACCGACTGGACCCTCGTGCCGTTGACGATCAGGTCCGCGGTGCGCGCCGAGGTGCCGCCGTTGGCGAACCCGACCGTGAGGGTGGCGGTGCCGGCGGTCGCGCCGCCGATGCTGAACTGCAGTGCCGCGCCGGACGCGTTGGTGGAGTTGCAGAACCCGCTGCCGGAGTAGCCGGAGTGGTTGGAGTCGATGGTGCCGTCGCAGGTCGCCGCCGACGACTCGGCCTCGATCCGCTGCACCGCGGCGGCAGCCAGTGGCTCCATGGTCCCTGCGGCGGACGAAGAGGTGGCAGCGGTGGCCGACGACGACGAACCGGCGTAGGTCTCGAACTCGGCGATACGCGGTGTTGCGGTGGAGCTGAGGATCTCGAAGTTGATCTTGCTCATCGAGGTCGCCGGGAAGCTGACGACCTTTGCCCCGCTGCCCGTCGCCAGGACGGCGCCGTTGTCGTTGTTGACGACCCGCCACGAACCGATGTTGCCGACGGCGCCGGCAGCCTCACGGATGTTGATCGACGACACCGTGGTGGCCGTTGCCCACTTGATCGACACGCGGCCGGTCGAGCCCGCCGGCGACCAGTAGGTGCTGGTGTTGCCGTCCAGCACGCTGCCGTAGCTCGTCCCGTCGGCCTTGCTGGAGCCGTCGGCGCCCGCGCCGAGGCTCAGGTTGGTGCCGGTCGGCGGGTTCGTCGGCGTGGGGGTCGGAGTCGGGGTCGGGGTCGGTGTCGGGGTCGGGTTGGTCGGCGTGCAGCTGCCGTCCGACACCTGGTTGCCCTTGTTGGCACCCGCCGTCTGGCTGACGACCGCCGGCACGCAGCTCGCCCCGTCCAGCGTGAACGAGTACGGGATGCTCACCGAGGTGTTCGACGTCGGGTTGGGGCCGGCCGGGTTGTAGTCACTGCTGCGGCCCGACCACGTCACGTTGTCGTAGACGTTGCCGGCGACCTGCCAGTAGCCGGCCTGGTCCGTGTAGAACGTGCCGAGCACGTCCTTCGAGTCCTTGAAGTAGTTGTTGTCCACCCTCGCCTTGGCACCGGCCCGCGAGTTGATGCCGGACTCGACTATGCCCACGTAGTGGTTGTTGTAGACGTGGGCCGTGCCGCCGCGCAGAAGCGGCACGCGGGAATTGAGGTTCTGGTACAGGTTGTGGTGGTACGTAATGAAGCTGTTCGTCAGGTCGGTCTCGCTGGAGCCGACCAGCCCGCCGCGTTCGGAGTTGCGCAGGGTGCTGTAGGACAGGGTCACGTACTTGGTGTCGTTCTTCATGTCGAAGAGGCCGTCGTACCCCTCCGCCTCGCCGCCCGAGGCCAGCAGGCTGACGTGGTCCACCCAGACGTTGCGGACACCGCTCTCCATGCCGATGGCGTCGCCGCCGTTGGAGATGGGCGAGCCCGACTTCTTCACGTTCTGCACGGTCACGTTCTGGATGATGATGTTGCTGGACTCGCGGATGTGGATGCCGATCTGGTCGAAGACCGCACCGCTGCCGACGCCGACGAGCGTGACGTTGCTGATCTGCTTGAGCTCGATCACGCCCGAAGCTGTGCTGCAGCCCGGTCCCGAGACCTGGCTCGTGTTGCCGTGGTTGATGGTCCCCGTGACCTCGATGATGATCGGGGTGCTCTTGGTGGCGCGGTTGCACAGGGCCGTGTGGATGCCGGTTCCGGTCGTGGCCCGTACCGTCTGCCCGCCGGCGCCGCCCGTGGTCCCGCCGTTCTGCGTGGCGAACCCCGTCACCGGGCCGGTGGCTGCCGCGGCGTCGGGAGCGGACTGGGCAGTCACTCCGATCGTGACTGCGAGGGTTACCGCAGCCACCGCCGAGAGGATCTGGACAGCTCTTGGTCGTCTCATCGTTTTGCCTCACGTTCGTCGTTGAATGCGGGACATTGCTGTGCTGCGTTCCGTACTGTCTCGGCGGACGATCCGCCGCACCGGTCTCACCCGGGGTTCCCGGCATTGCCGGCTGCATCGATACGCAACTTGTCGCCGGCGGCATCACCGAGCGCCTCCGCCCCGGCGCTGGAGCGAGACACCCAGATGAAAAGCAGGACCGCGGGTAACCGGTTTCCCGGATCCTAGTAACCGGTTTCTCAGATGGCAAGCCCTATACCCCTCGACCTGATGTAGTGGTGCCACGTGCTACGGCCGGCGGGTCGGACAGACCAACAGGGCACGCAGCTTGCGCTGCGTGCCCTGGAAGTCAACGGGGTCCGTTACAAGCTAGGCCCGGCTGCGGCCGACGAGGCCGAGGATCAGGCTGACTACGAGGACGATCACGCCGATCCAGATGAGGAACTGACCAATGTTGGTGGCTACCCCCAGAATTACGAGGGCCACGCCGACCAGGACGAGAATGAGCCACGTAGGCACGACTGTCTCCTTCTTCGGTCGCGGCGCTCGGTCGCGCCGCGCTACCTTCGACACTCTCCCCGTCGGCTCCCACTCGCATGTCGAGACGGACTTACCTCGCGTTCGGCACGGGTCGCCTCCAGCGGCGATGGTGGCGCGTCTAGCTCGCGCGCGCCAGCACCGACTCCCAGTGCCACGGCTCCGGCACGCGCCCGTCCGGCTCGGCGAACGCCGGGTGCACCCAGCCGTGGGCCTTGGCGTGGGTCTTGAGCCAGTTGTACTGCTCGGTGCCGAACGTCTCCACGCCGCCCCCGATGTCGACCGCGAGCCCGAGGCCGTGGTTGGAGCAGCCGGGCGGGGCGGCGATCGGCGACGACGGGTTGTACAGCGCCTTCTGCTCGTCGTACGTGCGGTAGGACGAGTTGATGGTCAGGTGCTCGCCGAACACCTTGCTGTACGCGGCGTCGAGCGCGATCAGCCCGTCGAGCACGTCGGCCCGAACGAGGTTCGTGGGCGACCACGGGATCGGGGCCAGCTCCGACTTCGGCACGGCGCCGCTGTCCGGGTCCCACACCTGGTCCGGTGCGGGGCAGGTGACCGCGTCCTGTGCGTCGTACAGCGCCTGCGTCGCCACGGTGACCACCGAGCGGTTGGCGCTCAGGTCGAGTGCGGCCTGTTCCAGCTCGGCCAGGTCGGTACCGCTGAGGCTGCTGTTCGCGGCGACGTCGACAGCGGTCACCGTGTCCAGGGCCGCCCGTAGCCGGGCCCGGACGGCGGCGTCGGCCCCCTTGCCCTTCGTGGCGGCGTAGACCTCCTCGCCGAGGTTCCCGGCGGTCGCCAAGCCTTTGCGCGCGGTCGTGACCTCGCTGCGGGCGAACTCCACCATCGAGGCCTGGACGGCGTCCGACGCCGCCCCGAGGGACGCCCGTACGTCCGCCTTCCCGATCGTCAGCCGCGTGAGGATCGGCTCGGCCAGCAGCGAGTCGACCTCGCCGATCTGCGCGGAGAGGGCGACGCGGGTCGTCTGCTCGGCCACCTTCCCGTCGGAGGACGCCAGCAGCTCCGTGGCCACGGCGTTCTGTGCGGCGAGATCGTCCGTCTCCGACACGAGACGCCAGGCGAGCCCGCCCGCGCCCATCGCGAGGACGACCACGAGCGTCGCGACCACGACCGCCCGGGTAGTGCGCCGACGACGGCGCTTCTCCTCGCGTCGCTCTCTTGCCGTACTGCCGGCCTTCACGTCCGACGGCTCGGCGGGACGTGCAGCGTTGGTCAAGGTCACGTGGCCAAAACCTACGGCACCCAGCCGATCTCCGCTGACCGATCCGCGGGTGATTGACCCCAGGCCGAAGGGCGGCGCGGACCGGCCGCGCGCCCGACGCCCGGGCGCTCTCCCTCGGCCTGCCGCACTACGGTGAGCACATGGGTTTCCGATCGTGGTTCGGGCGCCGCCCGCAGAAGGCGGTCCGCCGCGCCGTGCGCTCGCACCGCACCGATGCGGTGCTGGCGCAGGCCGAGCTGGTCACGTCCGCGGGCGAGGCGTGGGCGTTCGCCACGCGCGCCGAGCTCTTGCTGATCTCGGCACCCGAGGGCGCGAGCGATGACGACGACGAGTCGCGGGGCGCGCCATCCGTCGTCGTGCACCGGGCGTGGTCCGACGTCGACCGGGCCACCTACGACAGGGAGTCCAACGTCATCCGGGTGCACTGGGTCGACGGCCATGAGCCGACGCCGCTGACGCTCGAGGGCCGGCACTCCGTGCTGCCGCAGGTGCTCCGTGAACGGGTGCAGTGGTCGGTGGTCCTGGCGGAGCCGGTCAAGCTGCCGGGCGGGCGCTCCGCCCGCGTAGCGGTCCGACGCCGGGCAGACGGGGAACTGTTCTCCCAGGTGATCGGCGGACACGACGTCGACCTCACCGATCCGGACATAGCGCACCTGATCGATGCCGCTGAGGCGCGGGTCCGCAACGCGGCGGGACTACCCGCCTGAACCTGCGCGCAGGGTGGCCGCGTCAGCGTCGGGCAGCTCTTTGCGCCGCCGAGGCACCCTGGGGACGGTGCCGCTCTCGAGCGACACCACACCGGGACCCTGTGTCCCCATCCGGACCGACAGGAACGGCCGGTTCGACGGCACTCCCTCGGGCGTCTCGAGCAGCCTCCGGGCCAGCACGAGAGCACCGTCCAGCGGCTCCCCCGCGGCGGGAACTATCTCGATGTCAGGGCGGGCCTCGGTCACGCGAGCCAGAACCGAGGCGCGCAGCTCCGGGACCTTGGCCATCAGCTTGCCCGTCGTCGCAACGCGGGCTTCTACCCCCGGGTGGCCGAGCGCCGCGCGCAGGGTGTCTGCCAGCCCTCTCGCGGAAGCCGCCCGGATCGCGACGCTAGCGGGGTCGCCGGCCTCTGCCGCGGCCAGGACTTCCCTCGCGAACTCGGCCAACAGGCGGAGCGCGTCCGGACGACTGACGAGGTCGATCCCATGCCGTTCCCGGCCGAAGTGCCGCTCGGCAGCCCGGAGCAGCACGTGCGAGGCGCCGTCCTGACGTCCGTCGCGGGCCTTGTTCGCGGCTGTCAGCCCCTCGCGGCCGATCCATGCGCCGCTACCCTGGTCCCCGACCAGGTAACCCAGCCCGTCAGCGAGGTACCAGCGGGCATACTCGTCGACGGCGACGGCCACCGCACCGGTTCCCACCACCAGCACAGCGCCACCACGGCCGCCCAGGGCACCCAGGTGTGCTGTCACGGCGTCAGTCGACACAGCGGTCCGTTCGGCACCCAGGCCGTTGGCGAGAACGTCGTGGAGTGAATACGGGTCCAGACGGCCGGCCCGGTCCATCGCCATCATCCCGCGGAGCCCGACGGCGGCCGCCCTGATCTGAGGCGCCCCCGCGCCGGCTCGCGCGACGGCGAGCTCTCGCACCAGGTCTTGGCAGAGCCCGCGGATGACGTCGGGCGCATCGGACCGCCCGTCCACGACATGGAGCGGCGGCCCTTCCACCCGGACGGGCTGCCTGCCGGGCCCGGGGCTGGCAGCGGCGCGCGAACCGGTTCCTCCGAGGTCCAGGCCTACTACCCAGGTGTCCTCCGGTGGTGTGTCTGCTGCTGGCCGCACCCGAAGATGGTGGCACAAGACCTCGCCGATAGGCACGAAATGTCCCCCGACCCGCGTCGACTCTGCGTGTTGCCACGGCATGTCGCCAAGTCCGGCCCCACCCGCCGACGCCGAGGGCCGTCGGCCATGTGACAGAGCACTCGGAAAACGCGTCAGGACTATCCGTCCGAACCTGTTAGAGTTTTCACCGGTCGCCCTCCCGGTGCACGGGACGGGCGAACGCGATCCCGCGTAGCTCAGCTGGCAGAGCATCCGACTGTTAATCGGACGGTCGTTGGTTCAAGTCCAACCGCGGGAGCCAAAAGGCCCGGAATCCCTAGGATTCCGGGCCTCGCTGTCTTAGTTGTGAGCCCTCATCGGAGGGGCTGTGCCGCAGACCTGAGGGACACAGTGCCAACCCTCAGACGATCAGCAGCCCCCAGTAGGCGGCCCACGGCACGAACACCACCACTGTTCCCGCGACGAGTGCGCCGAACCGGACCTTGGAGCCGGTGTCCATGTCGCCCCAGCGCTTTGACGCCTGAACCACCACCGCTATTGCGACGGCAGCGATACCCAGGGCGGCGAGCTGGAGCAGCAGCCACGGCAAGGGCCGTCCGGCCAGGACCGGGCCGAACACCGACTTGCCGGCGACCATCATGACCATCATGAGGTAGACGACCGCCAGCACGGGAACCGTGAGACCGAGGACCGCGAGCAGCCTTGCCGAGCGGCTCGACTCCATCGGCGCGAACCCCCGGGCCTTGCAGGCCAGCGCCATGACCGGGTACGCGCCGAACAACACGACCGACAACACAAGTGCGATGAGCACCGCCGTCCAGGTGCCGAACCATTGCACGTCCGCCGCGGGCGAGCTCTCGAGATCCTGCGACGGTGGCTCGTCGACCCGGACTTCCTGTATTCCCGCAGCGAGGTCAGTGACCCACGACGACACCGTCTCGACGTAGGCGGCACCGATCGCACTGCCGTCGAGCAGCACCATCTCGTGGTCGACGCCGGGGACGACCCGCAGGCTGTAGCTTTCATGGCCGCCGGCCTCCAGGGCCTCGCGGTAGCTCACCAGTGACTGCGCCGGTGGCGTGTTCAGGTCGTGTTCGGAGAAGACTCCGAGGAAGGGCTGTTCGATCTCCGTGAGGGTCGGAAGCGGGTCGTGTCCGGCGAGCCGGAACATGTCCGCTGCGACGATCGCTGAGACCAGCTGGGAGCCGAGTGCGTCAAGGAACCGGTCCTCAACTCCGAGGCGATACAGCTGAACGCGGTTCATCCACTGCTGCGTACGGTCAGGGGTGAAGGCGCTGCCGCCGGAGGCGATCACGAAGGCCACGTCGTCCGACCGGGCGCCTGCCTCGATGACCACCCAGGCGCCCTCGCTGTGCCCGTGCAGGCCGACGAGATCCGGATCGACGCCCGGACGCTCGCGAAGCGTCTGAGCTGCGGCGATGGCGTCGCCGGCCAGATCGTCCATGGACGCCGCGAACTGGCTGTATCCGTCCTCGCCACCGCGCTTGTCGTAGATGAGCGTGGCGATCCCTGCCCGGGCGAATGCCTCGGCGTGCTCGCGGTATCGATCGCGATCAGGTCCGGGGCCGGCCCCCGCGACGAGCACGAGCCCAGGCAGATCGGTTGCCGAGTCGGCCGGCGCGATGATCGTGCCGCCGATGGTCCGGTCGCCGTTGGCGAAGGACACGGGAGTCTCGATGAGGTCGGTGCTGTCCTGAGCGTGTGCAGGGAGGGTTGGCGTGAGAAGCGCGGCGATGAGCAGCAGTACGGCCGTGATTCGAGACAGCATGGAGCACTTGAGCGGTGGCATGACTTGCCTTCCGTTGGGCAGTGGGCTCCATTCCAAAGTAGGCAGATCAGGGCTCGGGCGAACTCATGCTGGCAGCCCTCTTCGATCGGGGGTTGTCCCTACTCCCGGATCGGCGAGGCCCGCATCAGCGCCATCATGAGACGCGCGGGGTCCTGATTGGCGGGAAGGTCGCTGACCTGGCCGTCGCCGACCTCGATCACGCGCCAGACGCCGTCGGACCGCAGTGCGAGGTCCGTGGTCACGAACAAGGCCCCCAGAGCACGCACGCTCATGCCGACGGCCTCGTACACCTCGCTCGGCACCTCACCCGCGGTCCCGGAGGGAGCATCGGGATGCGGGGTGGTCAAGACCGCTGATCCTTCGACCCACCAGACGCGTACCTCCTGGGTGCGCCCACCACCGGCGTCGGGCGCGAACTGCTCAAAGGCACGTACGACGATCCCGCCGGCGAGGTCGTCCCCCTGCAGCTCGACCATCCGTGCGATCACGCGTGTGGTAGCCGCCGTATCGGCGAGGTCGGCCACGAAGCACGCCTCGTGCCACTCGTGCTTGCGCGACTTCACGTAGTCCTTCACCACACCGGCACCGCCGCCCAGCGCTTCGGCCAGCGCGCTTACGTCCGCGGTCGTCGGCGCCCGGCCTGCCTTCCAAGGCAACCAGACACTCGCCGGGGTCAGATCCGCGAACATGCCATACCAGCCAGGCAACTCGTGCGCGGCCCGATAGGCGGCGGGACCGGTCAGCAGCCGAACTCCCCGGGCTCCCAACTCGGTGGCGAGCAGTGAGTACGCGGCGGAGGGAAGCATCCAGCCGCGGTACCAGGCGGTCTGTCCGCCGTCGGCCATCGGAACCCGGCGTACCGCTGCCCGGACGTCTCCGGCGAGGATCGCGTCGTGGTCCACGATCGCTACGTCCAACCCCGCCTGCCGTGCAGCGTCGGCCTCACGCTCGAAGTGCTCATCAGGGACTCGCGGAGTAAGCGGGTCGGACGGGACCAGGAGCAGCGGCGTGTCCATGCTCGGGACCCTACCGACCTGCGAGAACAGCCGACTACGACAATTGGCCCCACAGCGCAGAACTTGGCACCGTGCCGCGCGTCAGGCGTCGCAGTTGTCGCAACGCCCGGTGTTTGGCAGTTGCATCCCGCAAGAACTGCAGGTGTCGTTCTGCCGCTCCTCCGCCCGACGTCCGGTAGCGCCCGTCGATGCCTGCGACGCACTGAGCAAGTACTCCCGCGCGTACCCGCCGTCCTCCTCATGCACGTCGATGAACGACCGGTTGAAGTAGGCCACTGCCGAGTCACCTGCTGTAGGTGCGACCGCGATGTACTGTCGCGATGCCGGGACCCAGATCTTCGTCACGGTCAACGCGCGGAAGACCTCTCGCGCCCTGGGCCGGTTCTCGAGCGGCATCGGCAGCGCTTCCAGCGCCGACTCGAACGAGTCGAACCCTGTCCGGTTGCCGTTCAGGCAGCTCCTGCAGGCCGTGAACGTCGTGAGCTCGTCATCTGTCGCAGGTCGCAACTGCGCGAGACGATCAGCGACCAGATGGGGGCAATCCGCCCTATGCAGTTTCGCCAGACCCGGCACTACAAGCCAACCAGCCTGACCGAGCCCTTCATCTACTTCTGTCATTCTCGCAGGGTCCCACGAGCCGCTGACGTTGACCTAGGAACAGGTCATTTCCGCGCCTCAACAACGGGGGAGCCACAAGGCCCGGAATCCCTAGGATTCCGGGCCTCGCTGCTTCTGTTACAGGGTGCCAGGCCTGCGCAGATCACCTCAGCATGTGATCGGGAACCGCCAGATCCTCGTGGCTGAACAGAACGGCCAGAGCCTGCGCATCGTCTTTCCCACAGGTATCGGCCAGCGTGTCGATCAGCTGGTCGTAGTCGTGACCGGTCTTGCCCTCAAACGCGGCAGTCATACGGCCCCATTCGTCCCAGGGCAGCATCTCGCGATTGCACAGCGCGGCGAGGTCGCGGACTGCGTTGGCGCTGATCTCAGCCGGCCCCCAGGCGTGGTCTGTGCCGGGCACTCCGAACCTCTGCCCGTCGACCAGCCCGGCCCGGTACCGGGTCCAGGCCTCACCCCCGGTCAGGAACTCGCCCGGAGCGAGATCCTCGAGATGGTCGACATAGCCCTTGCCTAGGTGTTCGGTGTCGACCCGCACCCAGCGGCGATCGTCGGTGTCCCAGTACTCGGTGATCCAGTGGTCGAAGCCGTGTCCCTCACGGAAGTAGGTCCCGAAGCCGCACCGGGCCCGCGCGGGGATGCCCCGCGCCCGCAAGAACGCGCAGGCGAGCATGGTGAAATGGCGGCACGTCCCGACCACCCGCCGATCGGGCGTTCGGGCGTGGTGCAGCGGCGACGGATCGAGTTCGGTCAGCACGGCGATCAGCTTGTTCGCCGGCCGGATGTCCTTCTCCGCGAGCCGGTCGTCGCCGATCCCTGACGCGGCAGCGTCGTGGGGCTGGATCACGAGGCCCTGCGCCACGCCACAGATGCCCACAGGGTCGTCCGGAAGACCTTCGATGAGCTCGAGCTGCATCGCGTCCAGGCTGGTAAATCGTCCGGGTTGGGAGTAGCTGAGCACATCATCGGCCATACCTGGCATCGTACGGGGCAGGTCCGACACTCAGCCGGAGTCCGGATAGGGACCAAAGCGTGCGGATGGTTGTTGGCGCCGACGAGAAGACCCCGGTCGGATCGGTTTCCGGGTTCTGACGCATGTGTACTCAATGGACTCGCAACGCCTCGACGTCGAAGGGCTGCCAGGGGAACGCCTTCGGGGGCGGCGCGTTGGCGCCGCCCCCGAAGGTCTACGTATGTCAGGCCGTGCCGGTGACAGCGGTGCCGGTGACGGCCGTGCCGTTGCGGGTCACCGTGTACTCCAGCGTCTGGCCGCTCCAGAAGTGGAACGTCAGGGACACGGGCTCGCCGTCCTTGAGGCTGTCGAGGTACCGCTTGGTCAGCTTGATGGTCCCGCCCTCGTAATCCGGCCGGAAGTCCTCCCAGAACTCCGGGAAGGTCGTCCAGGAGTGGTGCCCCGCCCCGCTGCCATCGGCGTAGACGGACTCCATCGTGGCCAGCCGGTCGCCGTTGAACGCCGCCGGGATCAGCAGCGACTCGTTGGTGCCCGAGACGTCCTCGACTGCCGGGTCCTCGGAGCTGATGAAGTTGAGCTTCCACGGCATGCCGGCGGAGAAGTGCACCTTCAGCTGCGCGCTGGTCCCGACCTCCCGGTCGCCGAGGATGCGTTCCACCACCTTCGCCTTGATCGTCAGGGTGGTGCCGTCCAGCGTGTACTCCCGCTGGGGCTTCAGCGTGGTGTTCCCGAACCGAAGAGCCTTGAACTCGAGGCCGTTGAGGTTCAACGTGACCGACTTGTCCTGGATCTTGTCCGAGGCGTCGACGAACACGTTGTCCGAAGAGGCGGTGCCGGAGCGGGTGCTCCAGGCCGTGGAGATGTAGTCGAACTGCTCCTGGTCGCGCCACTCACGCTTGTAGCGGTCGAAGTGCCTTCCGTTGTCCCACCACATGGTCGTAATGCCCGAGGTGCGGGCCAGGTAGCCGAAGTGCTCGAAGAACTTCAGCGCCTCGCCGCGCTCGACCCTGTTCTCGTAGTTGTCGTGCAGGCTGTACTCGCCGATGATGACCGGAACACCCTGGGAGACGAAGGTGTCGACCTGTCGCTGGAAGTCTTCCGCCAAGAAGTTCTGGACCTCTTGGTTGTAGGACGGGTATCCGGCGACGTTGACACTGAAGGGCCAGAAGCCGTAGTTGTGCGTGGTGGCCGCCAGCATCGGGTCGTCGAGCGCCTCGATCTCGGCAGCGAGGGCGTTCATGTCGCCCGGGTCGGACCCGGTGTGGAGCGTCGGCAGGACCAGGAGGCGGTCTGCGTTGTTGCCGCCGGAGTTGCGCACGATCTCATGGAAGGAGCTGTTCAGCTCCGCCATGCCCTCATGGTCCTTCTCCGTCCCAGGGGACCAGGTCTCGTCGAAGCCCACCTCGTTGACCGGCTCGAACACCAGCTCCTGCGGGTAGTCCTTGAAGGTGTCCGCGATCTGGGTCCAGGTGGCGCTGTACTGAGCCATGACCGCGTCGTGCTTCTCGGGCTGCACCAGGTTCGTGATCCACTGCCACGAGTCGTGGTGCGTGTTGATCATGACGTAGAGGTCCGCCTCGAGGGCGTAGTCGACGATCTGTTGCACGCGTGCCATGGTCGCGGGCTCGACCGTGTAGTCGGGCGCCGGACCGGTGTGGTTGCCCCAGCTGACGGGGATGCGGACCGAGTTGAAGCCTTCGGCCTTGATGTCCTCGAAGAAGGTGTCGTCGACGCGCGGGTTGCCCCACGCGGTCTCGTCGGCGCCGGGGCTGCAGCACATGGCGTCGAGCGTGTTGCCGAGGTTCCAGCCGGGCTGCATGGCCGCGACGATCGCCTCCGCCGGCGTCTGCTCGGCGGACTCGGTTGCCGTCTGCGCACCGGCGGGGGCAGCGACGCTCGCCGCCAGTGCCAGCCCGGCCGCCAGGGCGGCGAGCTTCTTCCAAGGGGGTCTCTTCACGGTATGCCCTTCTTCGCGCACGGGTGGCGCTCGGTGAGGGCGGTGGGCTCCTCGTCGAGCGCGCTGGGGTGATGAGCGACATCGCTCGGCAGATCGTGGCCGGCCCAACATCCGCTTCGACGGGGCCACTCCCTCGAAGCGCTTCAACAAAGTAGGGCTTTGGTGCAAATGTGCGCAACCCCTAAGTTGGCGTAACGAACTGGGTGAACCGGTACAGATATCCTCGGGCGCCGAGAGGAGGTTCTCTCGTCGAAGCGCTTCGAACCATTAGCCCGGGAGTACCGTCGAGGCCGAGCGCCCGGATCTTCGCCGTCCTCCCCGGGACGCCTCCTCGAACCGCCGCATCCGATCACCAACGACCGTTGAAAGGAAGCCCGCATGTCAAACTGGCCGAACCCGATCCTCTTCGGCGCCGCCTACTACTACGAGTACCAGCCCGCCGTCCTCGGCGGCTTCGACGCCGAGAGCGCGAAGCATCGACTGGAGGAAGACCTCGACCTCATGGTCGAGGCGGGCTTCTCCGTCATCCGCGTCGGCGAGTCCGTCTGGAGCACCTGGGAACCCGAGAACGGCCGCTTCGACGTCGACTGGCTCCAGCCGGTCCTGGACGGCGCGCTCGAACACGGGATCGCCGTGGTCCTCGGCACCCCGACGTATGCGGTGCCGCCGTGGCTCGCGCGCCTGTACCCCGAGATCGCCGCCGACCACCAGACCGGGCAGCGCGTCGGCTGGGGCGCGCGGCAGGAGGTCGACTACACCCACCCCGCGTTCCGGTTCCACGCCGAGCGCGTCATCCGCAAGATCCTGGCCCGCTACGCCGATCATCCCGCGGTGATCGGCATCCAGGTCGACAACGAGCCCGGCGTCCGGCTCTACCACAACGAAGGCGTGTTCCAGCGCTTCACGGACCACCTGCGGCACGAGTACGGGGACGTGGAGACGCTCAACCGCGAATGGGGCCTGGTGTACTGGTCTCACCGGCTGTCCACCTGGGCCGACCTCTGGCGGCCCGACGGGAACGCGCAGCCGCAGTACGAGCAGGCGTGGCGGCGCTTCCAGGCCGAGCAGACCACGGAGTTCATCGGCTGGCAGGCCGACATCGCGCGCGAGTACGTCCGCGAGCAGCAGTTCGTGACCACCTGCATCTGCTACGGCCGCCCCGGGATCGACGAGCGCGCGGTGGCCGATCAGCTCTCGGTCACCGCCGGAAACCCGTACTACCGCATGCAGGACAACCTCGCGCTGCCCTTCGACCGCTCCAGCTCCACCCCGCACTGGACGCTCGAGGGCACCTGGGCGCTCTACCATGCCGCGGACTCGATGTACGGGTCGCGGCAGGAGCCGTTCCTGGTTACCGAGACGAACGCGCAGGCCATCGGAGAGCCGTCGCACAACATGCCCGCATACGACGGGCAGTGGCGCCAAGCCGGGTGGGCCCTGATCTCGCGCGGCGCCAAGATGATCGAGTACTGGCACTGGCACACCCTCCACTTCGGAGCGGAGACGTACTGGGGCGGGGTCCTCCCCCACAGCCAGCGGCCCGGCCGCGCCTACCACGAGCTCGCGAAGCTCGGGGCCGAGATCCGCAAGGCCGGCGCCGCCATCGAGGGCTTGGTCCCCCATGTCGATGTCGCGGTCCTCTACTCGAAGGAGAGCGAGTGGGCTCTCGCGGCGCAGCCGGCGCTCGCGAACGCAGACGGGAGCTCCGACCACGGGTCCTTCCAGTCGATCACCGGACCGTTCTACAAGGGGGCCTTCGACGCCGGGCTCCAGACGCGCATCGTCCACACCGAGCAGCTCGGCGACCCGGTCGAGGCGGTCGCGGAGTTCCCGGTGCTCGTCGCGGCGGGGATCTACGCGGCCGACGACGACCTCCTCGACTGGTTCGATCGGTATGCGGCCGCAGGCGGCCACCTCGTGCTCGGCCCGCGCACCGGCTACGGCGACCAGGAGGCCCGGGCGCGCCTCGAAGTCAAGCCCGCACACCTGACCGAGGCGGCCGGGGTCTGGTACGACGAGTTCGCCAACCTTGGCGGCGAGATCGCGGTTCGGCCCGCGAAGGATTCGCCCCTGGAGCTGAACGCGACCGCGGGTGCGACGAAGTGGGCGGACGGCCTGGTCCTGGACGGGGCGGAGGCGCTGGCCGAGTACGTGCACCCGCACTACGGCCGCTTCCCGGCCGTCACCACGAAGGCGCACGGGTCGGGCCGGGTCACCTATGTCGGCACGATCCCCAACGACGCCTTCGGCGCAGCGCTGTTCACGTGGATGGCTCCCGCGGACGCCTGGCGCCCGGCCCACCCGAGCGTGACGGCGACCAGCGGCACCTCGGCCGAGGGCCGGACGGTCCGGTTCGTGCACAACTGGTCCTGGGAGGAGGCGGAGGTCGAACTTCCGGCCGCGGCAGTGGACCTCTTGGACGACACCGAGTACGAGGCGGGCGCCCAGCTTCGACTGGGTCCGTGGGACGTGAAGGTACTGCTCGAGAACCACTAGGCGGGTCCATCCAAGGTCTAACGCTGAACCGGGGAGCGGGCTGAATCCGGACCGGGATTGGGCCCGCTTCTCGGTTGCGAGCTCCTCGGATCCCCCGTCGGCGGCGACACAAACATGGGGTTGACTTGTTGTTAGCGATCACCCAGGATTCGCGTAACTCGACATGAGCATTCCCCACACCGGAAACGACGGCGTTGGTGGGGTTGCTCGTCTGTCGGGTAGTTCACCATCACACAGCGACTGCTTGCCGGCTGCACTCGATGCTGAGTGCCACCGGCACCTGGGTCGCTGGCACTGCGGGGCGACGAAGACGGGCTTTGACGGTGGCCCACTACGTCGCGAAATGTTAGCGCTCACATGTGCATTCCCTCTCGCGGGCGGGAATGCGCAGGATTCCTACGAACGCCAGGAGTAAATGATGCGAGCAAGAGCAAAGTGGCTCGGACCGATCGCGGCGCTGGGCCTTGTGGTGGCCATGGTGACGACGCCGATCGGCCCCGCCAGCGCGGAGTCCAACGGCGGCATACGTGTGATGCCGCTGGGTGACTCCATCACCGAGGGCACACAGACGCCCGGCGGATACCGGATCGGCCTGTGGCAGCGCCTCGCCAACACCGGGTACACCACCGACTTCGTCGGGTCGCAGTTCAACGGGCCGGCAAGTCTCGGCGACCACGATCACGAAGGCCACCCCGGCTGGCGTATCGACCAGATCGACGCGAACATCGTCGGCTGGCTGAACACCTACCAGCCGCAGACCGTGCTGCTGCACATCGGCACCAACGACGTCCTGCAGGACAACAGCTCCGGCGCCCCGGACCGGCTGTCCGCGCTGATCGACCGCATCACCACGACGGCGCCGAACGCCGAGGTGTTCGTCGCGCAGATCATTCCGCTCGGGTGGAGCGAAGGGGACGCGGCGGTCAACAGCTACAACGCCGCGATCCCCGGCATCGTGCAGAGCAAGGTGAACGCCGGCAAGAACGTGCACCTGGTCGACATGCACAGCGCCCTGACCGCCGCCGACCTGGAGGACGGGGTCCACCCGACCGCCGCTGGCTACGACAAGATGGCCGCGGTCTGGTACAACGCACTGCGATCAGTACCCGGCAGCATCGGCACCCCGAGCGGCACCGAGATCGTGGGCGCCCAGTCCGGCCGCTGCCTCGAGGTCACCGGGGTCGGCACCGCAAACGGCACCGACACGCAGCTGTGGGACTGCTGGGGTGGCTCCAACCAGCGGTGGACCTACACCGCCGGCAAGGAGCTCAAGGTGTACGGCAACAAGTGCCTGGACGCCTACGGTCGGGGCACCAGCAACGGCACCCGGGTGGTCATCTGGGACTGCAACGGACAAGCCAACCAGCAGTGGAACGTCAACGCCAACGGCACCATCACCGGGGTGCAGTCCGGCCTGTGCCTGGACGCCTCGGGCTTTGGCACCAGCAACGGCACGAAGGTCCATCTCTGGACCTGCGGCAACGGACAAGCCAACCAGCAATGGACCAGACGGTAACGGCGTGCCGGCCGGCAGATAGCTGATCACCGCTGGACGTGGAGCGGCCACCGCCTGGATGCTTGGTTGCCTGTGTGGAACAAGTGACCGTGGCGGTGGCCGGCCATTGTTGCCGTTCTCGGGGCGCCGGGGTCAGGACAGGGTCGGCAGAACATCCGTGGCCACGGCGTCGAGGACCGCCTCGTCACCCGCGAACGGGCCCTCGCGCCGCGGCCACGGCGCCAGGACGTCGGTGAAACCGAGTTCCGCGGCACGGCCCAGGAAGTCGCGGTAGACCTCGACGCTCGACAGGCTGAAGACCGGCGCGGCGTCGGTCTGGAGGAAGCGGCGGACCGTGGCAGGGTCGCGGGACTCGGCGGCCAGGGCCTCGTCGAACCGGGCCGACAGCTCGGCCAGCGACTTCCACCACCCGTCCAGGCTGTCGTGGACGGTGCCGATGGTGATCCAGCCCTGGCCGTGCCGGGCGGTCAGCGCCAACGCCTTCGGACCGTTCGCGGCCAGTACGAACGGGGTGCGCGGACGCTGGACGCAGCCGGGGGCGTTGCGGGCGTCCACAGCCGTGTAGTACTCGCCGGAGTAGTCGACCCGGTCCCTGGTCAGCAGCTCGTCGAGCAGCTCCACGAACTCCTTGTACCGCCTCGACGGGCTCACGGCCTTCGTGGTGCCGCCGAAGACGTCCACGTCGTAGCCACTCACCCCGCCAGCACCCACGCCCACCGTCAACCTGCCGCCCGACAGGTCGTCCAGCGCCGTGATGTCCTGCGCGAACGACACCGGGTGCCGGAAGTTCGGCGACGCCACCATGAAGCCCAGCTCGATCCGCGACGTCGCCAGCGCCGCCGCGCTCAACGTCGGAACCGAGCCGAACCACGGGCCGCCGACGAGCGGCCCCCAGCCCAGGTGGTCGAACGTCCACGCGTGGGCGAAGCCGTACGCCTCCGCCGCCTGCCACCTCGGCTTCGCCTCGGCCCAGCGGTACTCCGGAAGGATCGTGATCCCCGCCCTCATCGCACTTCTCCCCCGCGTCGATCCCACACAGCGAACACGTGCCGTGTTCATTCGAACAGAATGCCCGTTTATGGGTCAAACGGCGCACGACCACCCGCCCTGGCACCCCACCTCAGAATCATCCGACCTATTGACGGGTGAAATGTACCGATGCATCATAGTTTGGGAAGATTACCCAGCAAACATCGAGGCTCTGGTCCAACGACGGCTCAGGGCTCGATGAAGGGAGACATGATGCTCGCAACGAAGCGAAGTTCATTCATCAGACGCCTTGTCCGGGGTGCGGCCATCGTAATCAGTGCCGCGCTGGCTTCAACGCTCGTCGGGGTCCTACCCGCACAGGCCACCTCGACCTGCTCGTCGGGCGGAACGGTCGCGATGGGCAAGTACTACGTGAACAACAATCTCTGGGGTGCAGGCTCGGGTTCGGGCTGGCAGTGCTCGTGGGACAACTGGCAGTCCGGCGACACCGTCGGTTGGGGGACCACCTGGAACTGGAGCGGCCAGACCAACTCGGTCAAGAGCTACTCCAGCGTCGTCCTCGGGTGGCACTGGGGCTGGCAGCGGCCGGGCACCGAGCTTCCGACGCGCGTCGGCGACTACCGCTCCATCCCGACCACCTGGAACTACTCGGTGAGCCAGTCAGGGACGATGAACGTCGCGTACGACCTGTGGCTGCACCCGATGTCCAACCCCGGCTCGTCGAACAACCCGACCGACGAGATCATGATCTGGCCCTACCGTGCCGGCGGGGCGGGACCGGCCGGCACCTACCAGACGACCGTCAACATCGGCGGCGCCAGCTGGGACCTGTACCGAGGCTGGATCAATGCGGGCAACGGCGTCGGCTGGAACGTCTTCTCGTTCATCCGAACGTCGAACACGAGCTCGGTGAACCTCAACCTGCGGGACTTCACGGGCGACCTGATCTGGCGGGGATGGCTGAGCGGCGACAAGTACCTCTCCAGCATCCAAGCCGGCACCGAAGTCTTCTACGGCAACGGTCGCGTCGACACCAACAACTACTGGGTCGACATCCAGTAAGGCCTCACGCTAATAACGGGCAGAGGCCCCGAAGCCCCAGTTGAGACTAGGGATTCGGGGCCTCGTCGTTTTCAGGTCCACTGCTTGAGAGCACGCCCCTCGCTGTCGCGAAACGCGCCGGTCATGATCATGATCCAATCGACCAGCGCCCACACGCCTAGACCCCCGAGCGTCAGGATCTGCACCACACCCGTGCCGGCCTTCCCGACATAGAACCGGTGAGCGCCAAGTACACCGAGGAAAAAGCACAAGAGAAACGCCGGCAGTATCAGCTTCGGGCTGACCTCCGGCGCGGCAGTCTGAGACATCGTGACCTCCTAGTGTGGCAAAGCCCTTGCTCAAGCAGGATCACCGTATCCAGGACTCTCCGCCAATCGAGCCCCCTCCCGCGACGCGCTCAAATCCATTGTTTTTCACCGCAAGTGGACGCGCGGCGGGGCCCGTTTGCCAAGGCCTCCCGCTGAAATTTGACTCTCGGGCTACCCGAGGCTGAACACTCGTGTCATGAGCGAAAAGACACTGCTGTCGATCGGCCAGTTCGCCAAGCTGGCGGGGCTGACAGTGCACACGCTGCGCCACTACGACGCCGTCGGGCTGCTCGCGCCTGCCGACGTCGACCCGGAGACGGGCTATCGGCGCTACGACCGCAGCCAGCTTCCTGCTGCCCGACTCATCAGCGACCTGCGCTGGCTGGACCTGCCCCTCCACCTGGTCAGAGACGTCATCGCTGATCCGGACTCCCCGGAGGCCCGGCAGGTTCTCGCCGCTCACGCTGACCAGCTGGTCCGAAGCCAGGTGCAGCTTGACCGTCAGATCGCCCAGTCGACCCGCTACGCCTCAGAAGGAGTTCCCATGCCCACCACCGTGACCGGTACCGCGCCGGTGCAGATCAAGCTTGCCGTTGCCGACAGGGACCGAGCCCGTGCCTTCTACGCGGCGGCGTTCGGGCTCTCCGAGGGCGTGATCCGCCGTACCGACGACGCCGACTTCACCGGCTACCAGTTCGGCACCTACGGTCAGCCCGGCTTCTTCCTGCTCGTCCTGTCGGAGCCAGAGGCGTTCGACAACCCCGGCCGGGGCACGATCGGCTTCACCGTCGAGGACCTCGACGAAGCTCACCGGCGTGCACTCGGCGCGGGCGCAACGGAAGCGGTTCCGATCAGCTCGCCGCAGGGGATGCCCCGCAACTCCGCCGTCACGGACCCCGACGGGAACTGGCTCTGGCTCTACCAGGGCTGACGGAACCGGAGGCCTCGAAGGCCCAGTTGAACTGGGCCTTCGAGGCCCTCGTCGTTCTCGCGGTCGGCGCTGTCGGGTCCGCGGCAGGATATGTGGCGTGACCATTGACCGAATGACGCGCGAGTCGTTGCGGCAGGTCCTCGGGCCGGTCGACGAGCCCGGACCGCTGCGTCCGGCCGTCGAGGAAGAAGTGGCGTGCGACGGCTATGTCCGCCGCCTCGTGTCGTATGACGTCCCCGCCGGGAGAGCCTCTGCCTTCGTCTGCGTCCCCGACGCGCTGACCGGCACCGCACCGCTGGTGTTCTGCCACCACCAGCATGCCGGCCAGTTCGACCTCGGCAAGAGCGAGGTCTGCGGCCTGCGCGGCGATCCGGACCAGGCATACGCGGCGGAGCTCGCCCAGCGCGGGTTCGTCACCATCGCGCCAGACGCGATCGGCTTCGAGGACCGCAACTGGACCGACGGACAGAACGTCACCTGGTTCGAGCTCTCCAACCGCATAGTCGTCGGCCGCACCCTGCTGGCCACCTGCCTGCAGGAGATCAGCCTCGCGCTGGACTACGCGACGACCCTGCCCGAGGCAGATCCCGACCGCATCGGGTTCATCGGCCACTCCTACGGTGGCCGGGCCGCGCTCTGGGCACCCGCCTGGGACCAGCGCATCCGGGCCGCCGTCTCCAACTGCGGGTGCGTCCCCTACCGGGAGTCGTTCGCGCGCGACGTCGGCTTCCAGGCGGAGTTCGTCGTTCCCGACTTCGCGTCCGAGAATGACCTCGAAGACGTCATCGCGCTGGCGCACCAGTGCCAATACCTGATCCTCGCAACTGACGACGACCGATGGAGCCGCGGCGCCGCGAGCATCCGGGACCGGCTCGACCAACGTGGGACCCGGCACGCACGCGTCGAGATCCGAGCCGGCGGCCACGACTTCCCTCGGACCGCCCGCAGCGCCGCGTACGAGTTCCTCGACGAGACGTTTCAAGCGGCAGGACCCAACAGGGGCTGAGGCCGGGGCCTGTCCGGCCGAACATGCCGGACAGGCCCGTGGCCCCGAGAGGGCTCAGCGCTTGAGCGTGAAGGTGAAGTCGCCGGAGAGCTTGCCGCTCAGCCGGACTGCCGAAACGAGCTTCCCCTTCACAATCAGTCTCTCGACCTCGCCCCGTGAAAGACCGCAGCCTTCAGCGATCAGTCGCACTGGCCGTACAGGGATGCGCGCGGCGAAGTGGACCGAGACGTCGATCACCTCACTGTCCATGCAATCCGATCCGCCGGTGTCGAGGCGCCAGGCGTTGTCCCAGTCGAGGACGATGCGATTACGGCGCTGGACTGCCGGATCCTGGAGCAGCTCGACTATCAGGCCAGGGTCGTTGTCATGCAGCCGGTCCAGGAGCTCAGGCCGTATGGAGCGCACATTCATCCGCTCCAGGACGGTGAGCTTTGCGGTTTCCTCGCAAGCGATACAGAGCGCGAGGAGCCAGGCGTCGATGAGCTTGTGGTTTGCGTTGACGCGGAATTTACCGCTTGCACGGAAGCGCTCGGACGCGCACGCGTGGCAACGGCGGCGAACGAGCGGCAGGCAGGTGGGAACCACCACCCAGTTTTTGAGCACAGAAGTACACCGGTCTCTGTGAGAAGTCCGCAGCAAAAGGGAGCGCGGCGCATATGCGCGACGCGCGACAAATCAGCCTCGGGAGGTCTCACAGGGTGTACAACGGCACGTCCTTGGCTCGACTGCTTGGTTCGGCAGCACGGTAGTGGCGCACAGCGACGGTGCTCCACTGGTTTTCGCGCGTGGCGAGGCTGGGGTTCACCGAATTGGAGCGGCTTGAGGCATACGGCGCCGAACAGTGGTTCGGCGTGTGGTCTCGGTCAAACCGTCAGGACGAGTCCGGGTAGCGGGTGGCAACCGCGACAATGGAACGAGCAGATGGGTGATCTCTCATGCTCAGAATGGCGACGATCGGCGTCTACGGCTTCGACGTCGAGTCCTTCCTGCAACGGCTGCGGGACGCCGGCGTCGGCCTGCTGCTCGACGTCCGTCAGCGCCGAAGTGTCCGCGGACCCGAGTACGCCTGGGCGAACTCAACCCGGCTGCAGGCGGCCCTGGCCGATGCCGGGATCGCCTACGAGCACCATCTCGAGCTCGCCCCCACCACCGAGCTACGCCGGCTCCAGTACGCCGAGGACGACCGCCAAGGGGTCGGCAGGCGCTCGCGCCGCGAGCTGGCTGCTGAGTACGCCCGTCGCTACACCGCCGAGATCCTCGACAGCGCCGACCTCGCGCCGGTCGTGTCGGCGCTGTCGAGTGGTGGGACCGCGGCGCTGTTCTGTGTCGAGCGTGACCCAGAGGCTTGCCACCGCTCGCTGATCGCCCAGCGGTTGGCCGATGAGCACCGCGTCACGATCGCGCACCTGCGCCCAGAGTGAGGGTCACCGCGCGAGACTGGGCCCATGACGACGAGTGCGGGCCTCCTGCCCTACCGACGGCTGCCCGGCGCCGGGCTCGAGGTTCTGCTCGGCCACATGGGCGGGCCGTTCTGGGCACGCAAGGACGCGGGTGCATGGAGCCTGCTCAAGGGCGAGCTCGAACCCGGCGAGGACCCTTACGCCGCGGCTCTGCGCGAGGCCAGCGAGGAGCTCGGCATGGAGCTGCCGTCGTCGTCGGCGTCGGACTTCGCGCTCGGCGAGGTGCGTCAGCGCGCGGGCAAGAGGGTCCTCGCCTGGGCACGCGAGTGGCCCCAGGCGGGACCCGACCTCGAGCAGATCGCCGGCAACACGGTCGAGATCGAGTGGCCCCCGCGTTCAGGACGGCGCATCGAGATCCCCGAGATCGACCGCGTCGCCTGGTTCGTACCGGACGACGCACGACGCCTCGTCGTGAGCGCGCAGGCCGCGTTCGTCGATCGCCTGGAGGAAGCCCTCGCGACACCGGGGGCCTCCTGACGGAGCCCAGGACGACCGATGCGCGACGGCGGCCTAGAGTCGGGCCATGGCCTTCAACGTCGCGGCCGACGCTTACGCGCGGTTCATGGGCAGGTTCGCGGAGCCGCTGGCGGACAGGTTCGTCGACCTCGTCGACGCGCGTTCCGGGCAGCGGGCGCTCGACGTCGGGTGCGGTCCGGGCGCGGTGACCGAGCGGCTGTCACGCCGGCTCGGGCCCGACGCCGTTGTCGCAGTCGATCCCTCCGAACCGTTCGTCGAGGCGGCCCGCGGACGGTGCCCCGGCGTCGACGTCCGCCAGGGCGTGGCCGAGGCGCTGCCGTTCGACGACGACACCGTGGATCTGGCACTCGCACAGCTCGTGGTGCACTTCATGACCGACCCCGTGGCGGGGCTGCGGGAGATGGCGCGCGTGGCCCGACCGGGCGGCGTGGTCGCCGCGAGCGTCTGGGACTTCGGCGGCGGGAGAGCGCCGTTGTCCACGTTCTGGCGCGCCGCCCGGGACCTCGAACCGGGCATGGTCGACGAGTCGGCAGTCGCGGGCGCCGGCGACGGGCACCTCGCCGGCCTGTTCCGGCAAGCCGGCCTCCACGACCTGCGATCCCACGAGCTCACCGTCGTGTCGCGGTACGCCGACTTCACGGAGTGGTGGGAGCCGTACACCCTCGGCGTGGGGCTGGTCGGGGACTACATCGCCGGGCTGGAGCCCGATGCTCGGCGGGCAGTCGAGACACGCTGCCGCGAGCTGCTCCCTGACGGGCCGTTCGAGGTGACCGCAACTGCATGGACGGTCATCGCGCGGGCGTGAGGCCTCGAATCACCTCGCCCCTGCACGCGTCGCTCGGTAGCGTCTCGAGAGTTCCCACTGCTGGGAGCCATGAGACCGTCCCGGCCACCCCGGCAGCTCCCGACGCCGAGAGCAGGTTTCGTCATGGCAAGCCGGATCAGCGAGCTCGTGCTCAAGTGCCACGACCCCGAGGTGCTGGCACGGTTCTGGTGCGACGTCCTGGACTACGTGGTGCTCGGTACCGAGCCGGACGGCCTCGAGATCGGGCCGCGCGAAGGGTTCGGCGGCCCGCAGCCGACGATCATCCTCAGCCGCAGCGACGAGCCGAGGATCGGGAGACTCCGGCTGCACATCGACGTCAACGCCACCGACCGCGACCAGGACGCCGAGCTCGAACGCCTCCTCGCGGCCGGGGCCGTGCTCGCCGACGTCGGTCAGACCGGCGAGGAGCCCTGGCACGTGCTCGCCGATCCAGAAGGCAACGAGTTCTGCCTGCTCAGGGCTCGCCTCGACCCGCTCTGACGATTCACGAACCACCCCGCCGGCTTCCCCCCAAGTTGAATATAGCCAGGCTAGCGAAATCGACCGAGGAGGACAGGGCACATGACAACCGAAGACGTCGTCCTGCTGGACGAGGACCACAACCCGATCGGGTCGGAGCGCAAGGACGTCGTGCACTCCAAGAGCACGCCGCTGCACCTGGCGTTCTCGTGCCATGTGCTGAACGCGGCGGGCCAGGTGCTGGTCACCCGACGCTCCCTGGGCAAGCGCGCGTGGCCGGGAGTCTGGACCAACTCCTGCTGCGGGCACCCGCAGCCGGGCGAGCCGATCGAGGACGCCGTGGTCCGTCGCGTCCGGCACGAGCTCGGCCTGTCCGTGCGTGAGCTTCGGTCCGAGCTGCCGGACTTCCGGTATCGCGCCACCGATGCCTCGGGGATCGTGGAGAACGAGGTGTGCCCCGTCTTCCTCGCGGTCACCGACGAGGAGCCGCACCTGAACCCGCTCGAGGTCATGGAGGCCCGGTGGGCCGGCCCCGGCGAGCTGGGCAGCGCACTCCGCTCGGCACCCTGGGCCTTCTCGCCCTGGTTCGTGAGCCAGGCGCGCGAGATGCCCCTCTACGCGCCACCCGGCTCCGGCAGCCC
This sequence comes from Promicromonospora soli, assembly GCF_014653785.1. Taxonomy (GTDB): domain Bacteria; phylum Actinomycetota; class Actinomycetes; order Actinomycetales; family Cellulomonadaceae; genus Promicromonospora; species Promicromonospora soli. The sequence continues at coordinate 793,725 of NZ_BNAS01000001.1, forward strand.
GTTCGCCGACGAGGCACCCCGATGACCGCGCGCGGCCCCGCTCGCGGACCGACTTCGCCGAGCCGAGCCGGGTCAGGCCCCAACCAACCGCCGGGTCTGCTCGGCGATCGTCGTCCAGGCCACGGCCGGCAGGTCGTGGCCGATGCCGGAGAGGATCGTCAGCTTCGCACCCGGGACAGCGCGCGCCGTCGCGCGAGCCGCCGACGTCTTGATGACGGGGTCGTCCTCGCCGTGCAGCACGAGCGTCGGAGCGGTGATGTCGCGCAGCCGCGGTCCGTGCCACTCGGCACGGAGCTGGCGGCCCAGCGCCGTCATGTCGCGCGGCCCGGCGTCGAGCCCGCGCTCGATCCGCGCGCGCGCCGCGACCTCGTCGCAGGGGTTCGCCGGCGACGCCATTCCCTTCGCGACGGCTAAGGATGCGGCCAGGTCGCCCTCCCGGCCATCTGGATACTTCTTCGTGGCGAGCCGCGCGAGCAGGCCGAAGCGCAGGTAGCGCAGGGTGCCCAGCCCGGAGGCGTCGCTCGGCGGAGCATCGAACGAGACGAGACCGAGCACACGCTGCGGATGACGTAGCGCGACACGTTGCGCGACCACGCCCCCCAGGGAGTGCCCGAACACCACCGCACGCTCCCACCCGACGGCGTCGAGCACGGCAGCGGCGTCGTCGACAACCTCCTCGGCGGTGTAGGGCGCGGTGCCCGTCCCGAGCAGACCGGTCCACGAGCGGTGCCGCTCGGACCGGCCGAACCGGGTGGACTCCCCTGTGTCGCGCTGGTCGAAGCGGACCACGTCGAAGCCCTCGTCCGCGAAGGCGTGACACAGCCCGTCCGGCCACCAGAACCGGGACATCGCCATGCCCATCATGAGCAGGAGAGGAGTGTCCCCGCCGTGCTCGAACCGGTCGTAGGCGAGCTCGACGTCACCGTTGTGCGCGTACGCGGTCGGCTTCCAGGCATCACGGTCCGTCAGCGAAGTCATCCCTATTCGGTACACCCCGGCAGAGCAGGTCGCCAGTCGAGCGGTGCGGGCAGTTCCGGAATGAGGCGGCACGCGGCAGACTCGGACCAGGTAGCCGCAGAACAGGAGCGTGACGATGGCGTTCGACGCATCCGCCGGCCCCGGGTCCCCAGCACCCGAGCACGCCGCCCGGCAGGGGTCGCGGACCGAGGAGCTGCTCGCGCTCGTGCGCCGTCGCGGGCGGATCGAGGTGAGCGAGTCGGCCCGCCTGCTGTCCGTCTCGCAGGAGACCGTGCGCCGCGAGCTGCGCAAGCTGGAGGCGCAGGGTCTGGTGCGACGGAGCTACGGGCTCGCGTTCCCCGTCGAGACGAGCTCGTTCGAGACGGCGCTGTCGGCACGCCGGCAGAGCTTCCCGGAGGAGAAGGCGCGGATCGCGGCGGAGGCCGCACGCCACCTGGGCGAGGCGCAGACGATCTTCATCGACGAGGGTTTCCAGCCCCTGCTCGCAGCGCGGGCCCTGCCGCGGGACCGTGAGCTCACGGTGCTCACCTCCTCGCTCCTGGTCGCGACCGAGCTGTCGGCCAGGTCGAACGTGCAGGTCATCATGATCGGCGGGCGGGTGCGCGGCAAGACGCTCGGCGTGGTCGACGGCACGGCAGTGGACATGATCCGCACGTTCCGCCTCGACCTTGGGCTGATCGGCTCGAACGGCGTCACGATCGAGGACGGCCTGACCACGCCGGACCCGGCGGTCGCGCGCGTCAAGGCCGCCGCGATCGAGGTGAGCAGGCGGCGGATCTTCATCGGGGCGCACCACAAGTTCGGCGTCACCAGCTTCGTCCGCTTCGCCGGTCTGGACGACTTCGAGGCGATGATCACCGGCACGCAGCTCGGTTCGGCCCGTGCGCGCGCGTTCCACGCGGCCGGCGCAAACATCGTTCAGGTCTGAGGCGAGCGTTCCCTCGCATGACCGATTGGCCCGTCAGGGGCACCAGTTCGTGCCCGGTTGTGGACCGATTCAGCGCGCGCCCCGTCCGGGCTTTCAGGGTCGCCCGGCCCGGTGTGCGACGTCGGACGTGTGCGTTCCCACCATCCCCCTGACCGTTTCAAAAATACCGTCATTGACCCCTTCTCCCGCGCAGGCGAAGCATGTGCGAATTCGCATCCCACGAACGGGACGCATCTCACGACGCTGTGACGAGAAGGGTCGAAGCAATGAAGCTCACGAGGATTGCGCGCAGGAAGGCCGCGCCCGCCGGGCTCGCGGCCACCGCGCTTGCCCTGGCGCTGACCGCTTGTGCCGGCGCTGGTGGCGGAGGTGGTGGTGGCGGCGCGGCGGGAGACGGCGAGCCGGTCGAGCTCACGCTCGCGACCGTCAACAACCCGCAGATGAAGGACATGGAGGAGCTGAAGGGTGAGTTCGAGAAGGACCACCCCGACATCAAGGTCAACTTCATCCAGATGGAGGAGAACGACCTGCGCGACGCCGTCACGAAGGACGTCGCCACGGACGGCGGGCAGTACGACATCGTCACGGTCGGCGCCTACGAGGTGCCGATCTGGGCGGAGAACGGCTGGCTCACCGACCTCACCGGAGACCTCGAGGGCGACGCCGACTACGACGTCGACGATCTGTTCGAGCCTGTGAAGGACGCCCTCGCCGTCGACGGTTCGCTCTACGCGGTCCCGTTCTACGGCGAGTCGTCGATGCTGATGTACAACAAGGAGCTGTTCGACGAGGCCGGCCTGACGATGCCGGAGCACCCGACGTGGCAGCAGGTCGCGGACTTCGCGCGCCAGCTCGACTCGGACGCCGTCGACGGCATCTGCCTGCGTGGCAAGCCCGGCTGGGGCGAGCTGTTCGCCCCGCTGACGACGGTCGTGCAGACGTTCGGCGGCAGCTGGTACGACGAGGACTGGAACGCCCAGGTCGACTCCCCCGAGTTCGCCGAGGCCACGCAGTTCTACGTGGACCTGGTGCGCGACGCCGGCGAGGACGACCCCGTGTCCACGGGGTTCACCGAGTGCCTGAACACCGTCAGCCAGGGCCGGTCCGCCATGTGGGTGGACGCCACCGTGGCCGCCGGCCTGCTCGAGGACCCCGAGTCGTCGGAGGTCGCCGGGAAGATGGGCTACGTGCACGCCCCGGTCGTCAAGACCGAGGAGTCAGGGTGGCTGTGGTCCTGGAACCTCGCGATCCCCGAGACGACGCAGAACCGCGAGGCGGCCGTCGAGTTCGTGAAGTGGGCGACGAGCAAGGAGTACCACCAGCTCGTCGGCACGGAGCTCGGCTGGAGCCGGGTGCCCCCGGGCGCGCGGAACTCGACCTACGAGATCCCCGAGTACCAGGAGGCCGCCGCGGCCTTCGCGCCGATCACGCGCGACATCATGCTCGCGGTGAACCCGGAGCAGCCGGGCCTGGCGCCGCAGCCGTGGACCGGCATCCAGTACGTCACGATCCCGGAGTTCCCGGACCTCGGGAACCAGGTCTCGCAGGATCTGGCCGACGTCTTCGCCGGACGTAGTGAGCTCGCGCCCGTGCTCGAACGTGCCCAGCAGCTCGCCCAGGAGGCGGGCGACGCCCAGAAGTAAGCCGGACCGGGGCGCGGGGGTCACCCCGCGCCCCGCCCCGCCGTCGCGCGGGGACGTCCCGAGCCCCAGGAAGGGCGACATGACCGTTCTGATGAGTGCCCCGACGACGAGGCGCCGCGCCCGTTCGGCGGGCTCTGCCGCGAAGCAGTCCCGGCGCAGCAGCCTCGCCGTATCACGCGCCATGCTCTGGCCGGCGCTGGCCACCTCGATCGTCCTCACCCAGATCCCGTTCGTGGTGACGATCTTCTACTCCCTGCAGAACTGGAACCTGCTGCGCCCGGGTGACCGGGGGTTCGCCGGCCTCGACAACTACGTCAGCGTGCTGCGCGACGGCTCGTTCCTGTCGTCGCTCGGGGCGACCGTCGCGGTGACCGGAAGCTCGGTGGTCCTCTCGACCGTGCTCGGCCTGCTGTTCGCGGTGCTCCTCGACCGGAACTTCCGCGGGCGGGGCCTGGCCCGGACGCTGATGATCACGCCGTTCCTCGTCATGCCCGCCGCGGCGGCCCTCGTGTGGAAGTGGTCGATCCTCGACGCGACCACCGGGATGGCCAACTGGGCTCTGGGGCTCGTCGGCATCCCGCCCGTCGCCTGGAACACCGACGTGCCGATCGTCACGATCATCGCGGTGCTCACCTGGCAGTACACGCCGTTCGCGATGCTGATCCTGCTGGCCGGCCTGCAGGCCCAGAACAAGGACGTGCTCGAGGCGGCCGCCGTGGACGGCGCCGGTCCGCTGCGCACGTTCGGCTGGATCACGCTGCCGCACCTGCGGCAGTACGTCGAGATCGCGGTGCTGCTGGCCTCGATCATGCTGCTCCAGGTGTTCGACCCCATCGCGATCATGACGCGCGGCACCGGCGGCACCAAGACGCTCTCCTACCTGCTCTACGAGCGGGCGTTCGTCGGGCTGGAGGTCGGCGAGGCCGCGGCGTACGGCGTGATGACCGTGCTCGTGACGATCGTCGTCGCCACGGTCGCGCTGCGGACGCTCTTCAAGGTCTTCTCGACGGAAGGACTCGGACGATGACCACCTCGCGCCTCCGCGGGTCCCTGGTGACGGCGGTCACCTGGGTGCTCGTGCTCGCCTTCTTCTTCCCCGTGGCGTGGATGGTGTTCACGGCCTTCAAGCCCGAGCGCCAGGCCGCCACGATGCCGCCCACGTTCGCGCCCGACCTCACACTGTCCGGCTTTCAGGCGGTCTTCGACCGGGACATGCTGCCGTACCTGATCAACTCCCTCAGTGCGAGTGTCGGGTCGACGCTCCTGGTCCTCGTGCTGGCGGTGCCCGCCGCATACGCGCTGAGCATCCGGCCGATCGTCAAGGTGCGCGACGCCCTGTTCTTCTTCATCTCGACCCGCTTCATGCCGGTGGCCGCCTCGATCATCCCGGTGTACCTGCTCCTGCAGTCCGTGGGCGGCCTGGACAACATCACCTGGCTGACCATCCTCTACATCGGCGTGAACCTGCCGATCGCGGTGTGGATGATGCGGTCGTTCCTCGCGGAGGTGCCGCGCGAGCTCATCGAGGCGGCGCAGCTTGACGGCGCCCGCCTGGGCACCGAGATCTTCCGCGTCGTGCTGCCGATCGTCATGCCGGGCATCGCAGCGGCCGGCCTCATCTGCTTCATCTTCGCGTGGAACGAGTTCTTCCTCGCGAACCTCCTGACCGCCCAGGTGGCACGTACGACGCCGCCGTTCCTCACGAGCTTCGTCGACGGCCGCGGCCAGTTCCTCGCGGTGCTGTCCGCGGCGGCGACCGTCGCGATCGTCCCGGTCGTGATCGCCGGGTGGATCGCGCAGAAGCAGCTCGTCCGTGGCCTCGCGATGGGAGCTATCAAGTGACCCTGGACCTCGGCACCGCGCTCGTGGGCGCTCCGTTCGTGGGCACCCCGCTCGACGTCGAGCTGCCCCCGTACGACCGCTCCGGAATCGGGGTGGGCATCGTCCACCTCGGCGTCGGCGGCTTCCACCGCGCGCACCAGGCGCTGGCGGTCGACGAGCTGCTGCGCCGCGGCGAGGCCCGCGAGTGGGGCATCTGCGGCGTCGGCCTGCTGCCGGGCGACGCCGCGATGCGCGACGCGCTGCAGGCGCAGGACGGTCTGTACACCCTCGTGACCAAGCATCCGGACGGACGGCTGGACGCCCGCGTCGTCGGCAGCCTCGTGGAGTACCTGTTCGCGCCGGACGACCCGGAGGTCGTGCTGGAGCGCCTCGCCGACCCGGCGACCCGGATCGTCTCCCTGACGATCACGGAGGGCGGCTACAACTTCGACCAGGTCACCGGCGAGTTCGATGTGACGGCGCCCGCCGTCGTCGCCGACGCCCGTCCGGGCGCGGTCCCGGCCACGGTGTTCGGCTACGTCGTGGAGGCCCTGGCCCGACGCCGGTCGCGCGACCTGCCGCCCTTCACCGTGATGTCTTGCGACAACGTGCAGGGCAACGGCGAGAAGGCCCGGACCGTCTTCTCGACCTTCGCGGCCCTGCGTGACCCGGAGCTCGGCGCGTGGGTGCACGACGCCGTCGCGTTCCCCAGCTCGATGGTGGACCGCATCACCCCCGTGACGACCGACGAGGACCGTGACCTGGTCCGCGAGCGCCTCGGCGTCGAGGACCGCTGGCCCGTGGTGGCCGAGCCGTTCTTCCAGTGGGTGCTGGAGGACCGGTTCCCGCTGGGCCGGCCGCGGTTCGAGGACGCGGGTGTGCAGCTCGTCGAGGACGTCGAGCCCTATGAGCTGATGAAGCTGCGGCTGCTCAACGCGAGCCACCAGGCGATCGCGTACTTCGGGTGGCTGAGCGGCTACCGGTACGCGCACGAGGCGGTGGCGGATCCGGTGGTGGCGGCGTTCGTACGCGACTTCATGGACCGTGAGGCGACGCCGACGCTGCGGCCGGTGCCGGGCGTCGACCTGGACGCGTACAAGACGACGCTGGTGGAGCGGTTCGGGAACCCGGCCGTGCGCGACACGCTGGCGAGGCTGTGCGCGGAGACGTCGGACCGCATCCCGAAGTGGCTGGTGCCGGTGGTGCGCGAGCAGCTCCGCTCGGGGGGCGAGATCGCCCGGTCGGCCGCGATCATCGCGAGCTGGGCGCGCTACGCCGAAGGGGTGGACGAGCAGGGCGAGCCGATCCAGGTGGTGGACCGGCTCGCGGACGAGCTCGTCCCGCTTGCCCGGTCGCAGCGGGACGACCCGGTGGCCTTCCTGCGTAACCCGGCGCTGTTCGGGTCACTGGTGGACGAGCCGCGCTTCGTCGAGGCGTACCTCGACACGCTCGGCTCGCTGCACCGGGTCGGGGCACACGCGACGCTGGAGGCGCTGGTCGGTGCGTCACCCGGCAAGTAGGTCCCGGTGACGGGGGCGTCCGTGCGCGAGCAGGCCGCGGGTGGTTTTCGCGGGGCACCTGCGCTGCGATGGCCTCCGTGGCGTGCGCGTGATCTCGTTCCTTCGCTCGGCTGTCGCCGATCCCGGGCGACGCCTGAACGGCGCTGATGATCCTGACGGTGATCATCGGCGTGGTCACGATGCGTTGGCGCAGACCATCGTCGAGACGCAGAATGCAGAGATCGAAGCGATGGAGAACCTGCTCACCTCGATGTGACCGATGGGTGGTGCGCCGGCGACGAGCCGGCGCACCACCCCGGCTGTAAAGGGGTCTGACATGCACCGAACCTCCAGGATCGCGCGCGTCTCGACCCGGACGGTGGTCGGCATGCTCGCGGCGCTCGTGGTCGCGACGTGGTGCGCGCCGTTCGCAACCGCACACACCCGGCTCGAGTCGTCGACACCCGCAGCCGGCTCGACGTCCGCCGGCCCGGTCGGCGAGATCACGCTGAGGTTCACTCTCCCGGTGACCTCGCTCGGCGACGGGATCGTCATCGACGGCCCAGCGGGCGCCGTCGCGGCCGACGTCGCCCCGGCCAAGGTCGGCCTCGTCCTCGTCGCGACGCCGGCCGACCCACTGACCGCCGGCGTATACACAGTGAGCTGGACCGTCGCCGCGCGGGACGGTCATCCGCTGGAGGGCACCTTCACCTTCAAGGTCACCGGGGCGGGCCCCGCCCCGCCCGAACCCGCCGAGGGTGCCGCCGCGCCGTCGGCCGGTAGTGGGGAGACGACGGGACCGGGAAGGACCGGCGACGGCGAATCGCACTCGGGGGCGGACCCCGGCGACAACATGGATGACATGGATGGCATAGACGGCGGCATGGACCATGACGCGGCCGCGATGAACAGCACCGTGACCACCGTCGCGGCGGCGGTCACGCGGCTTGGCAGCGCGATGTCCCTCTGGGGCGGGCTGGTCGCCGGCGGCGCTCTGGTATTCGCAGGCCTCGTGCTTCGCGGCCGGGACCAGGAGGACGTCCCGGTCGTGCTCCGGGCCGTCCGCTGGACGGGCGCGCTGATCCTGGCCGGCCTCGTCGTGCACGTCGCGGCCGGGTCGGTGCGTATGGCGCACGGAGACGTCGCCGCAGCGGTCTCGCCCTCCTCGATCGCGGACTCGCTCACCAGCACGGCGCGCTGGGCACTCGGCCTCCAGGCCGCCGGTGCCATTGCGATCGCGGCGGGGGCAAGGCACACCCTGCGCGGCTCCTGGCTCGCGATCCTCGGGAGCGTGCTCGTCGGTGCCGGCCACGTTCTCAGCGGCCACAGCAACACCGCCGAACCCCGATGGGTCGTTGTGACCGCCGACGTCGCGCACCTCGCGGCTGCGGCCACGTGGGTGGGCGGCGTCGTCGCGATGGGGATCCTGCTGCACAGCCGCCGCCGGGACGGACGTGCCCTCGACGCCGCGCTGGTCGGCGCCCGCTTCTCCGTCGTCGCAGCCGTGTCCGTCGCGGTGGTGGGCGCCGCCGGGATCGTGCTCGCGGTCGAGATCCTCGACCGCCCGGCGCAGCTCTGGGAGAGCAACTGGGGGCTCCTCCTGCTCGCCAAGGTGGGCGTCGTCGTGGTCGTCGGGGCGATCGGCGCGTACAACCACTTCCGTGTCGTCCCCAGGCTCGCGGCGCGGCCCTCCAGTGTCCGCAGCGCCCACAAGGCGGGCAACCTGCTACGCCGCAGCGCCGGCCGCGAGATGTCGCTGATGGTCGTGATCGTGCTGATCACGGCCTGGCTTGTCGCCGCATCCGTCCAGACCTGAGCGCGAGGTGCCCGACGGCTCCTCGATCGGCCTTGACCGGGGTGCTTCACCTGGTAACTCACCGCTGCTCACCTTCGACAACAAGGTCGCCGCCGCCGCACGCAAGAAGAAGCTCGACGTCCACACCCACGAGTAGCAGTAGCGACGTCCTGGTTGACTGGGTGCATGACGGGGTTGCAGCGAGTGAGCAGGGTGCTGGACACCCCGCACGGCGTGCGGATCGGAGTAGCCCTGCTCGTCGGTCTGCTACTGGGCTGGCTGCTGCCGTGGGGCTCCGCGGCGGCGGCCGTGCTGGGCGGCTGGGCCGGCGCCGGGCTCGTGTTCGTGGTCTGGACCGCGCTGGTGATCGTGCCCATGGGGTCCCGGACGACCAGCGAGCACGCCGTCCGCGAGGAACCCACCCGTGGCGTCGCGAACCTCATCGTGCTGCTCGCCGCCCTCGCGAGCCTGGCTGGCGTCGCAGTTGTGCTCGCGGGAGGCGTGCTCGGCAGCGGTGACATCACGATGGCCGCCGTCCTTGCCGCGGTGGTGGTCTCGTGGGCCTGTGTGCACACGGTGTTCGCGCTCCACTACGCCCGCGCCTACTACACAGCGCCGGCGGGCGGGATCGACTTCCACCAGATGGAGCCGCCCCGGTACACCGACTTCACCTACCTGGCCATCACTGTCGGGATGAGCTTCGCGGTCTCCGACACGGACCTGGCTTCCTCGAGCATGCGTCGCGTCGCGCAGGTCCACGCGCTGCTCGCCTATCTGTTCGGCACGGTTGTCGTGGCGCTGCTGATCAACCTGGTGGCAGGGCTGGCGAACGGCTGAGCGCGCCGCACCACCGCCGCCGCTGCCTCCCGGCCGGCCCGGTTGGCGCCGACCGTCGACTGCGACGGTCCGAAACCGATGAGGTGGACCCGCGGCTCGGTGGCCGTCTGGGTGCCCTGCATGGCGATGCCACCCAGCTTGTTGCGGAGATGCAGCGGGTCCAGGTGCGCCAGGTCGGCCTTGAAGCCGGTGGCCCACAGGATCGTGTCGACGGGCGTGAAGGTGCCGTCCGCCTCGCGCACGCCCATGGGCTCGACGGCCTTGAACATCGGCCGCCGCTCGAGCGCGCCGCGCTCCTTCGCCGCCAGCGCGTACGACGTCCAGGCGAGCCCCGTGTACGACACGACGCTGCCGCTGGGCCGGCCCGCTTCGACGTCGGCCATGACCTTGGCGATGGTCTCGCGGCCGGCGGTCTCTGGCTGGAACCCGTCCTCGCGGAAGACCGGCTCCCTACGGGTGTACCAGCGGGTCTTCGCGACGCGGGAGATCTCCTCCAGGAGCTGGAGCGCGGAGATCCCGCCCCCGACGATCGCCACGCGCTGCCCCGCGAAGTCCTCCGCCCGGACGTAGTCGCGCGTGTGGAGCTGGCGGCCGACGAACGTCTCCTGCCCCGGGTAGCGCGGCAGCACCGGGTTGGTCCACGTCCCCGTGGCGTTGATGACCGCGCGGGCGGTCCACGACCCTCGGTCGCTCGTCACGACGAGGTCGCCGTCCGGGTCGTCGTCGGCGCGGCGCACCGCTACCACCCGGACCGGGCGCAGGATCGGGAGCGCGAACGTCCGCTCGTAGCCGGCGAAGTAGCGCGGCACGGCGGCGCGGCTGGCCTCCGTCGTGTCGACGGCGGGCTGGGCCAGGCCCGGCAGGTCGAAGATCCCGTTGACCGTCGCCATCCGCAGCGACTCCCAGCGGTGCTGCCAGGCGCCGCCCGGTGCCGGGTTCGCGTCGAGGACGACGAAGGTGCGCTCGGCGTCCGGCTGGTCGACGGCGCTCACGAATCCCCTGTGCTGCAGGTGGTACGCCGCCGACAGGCCCGCCTGTCCGGCCCCGATCACGACCACCGTCGCCCGGTTCAGTCCCTCGCTCACACCGGGGACAACACCATGCCTGTGCACATGTTCCCGTCGCGGCGATCGGACCGAGTGGCGTTCAGCACGTCAGGCCCACGGTGGCCGAGAAGCGCAGCTTGCCTGCCTGGATGTAACCATGGTTACATCCAGGGGTGACGGGTGAATGGGTGCTGCTGAGCTACCGGCTGCCGAGGGAGCCGTCCGCCCCGCGCGTCGCGCTCTGGCGGCGGCTCAAGCGGCTCGGGGTCGCCCAGGTCTCCGACGGGCTGGTCGCCCTGCCCGCGGACGCCCGGACCCGTGAGCAGCTGGAATGGGCCGCCGACGACGTCGTCGAGCGCGGCGGTGCGGCGAGCGTCTGGCTGGCTCGGCCCGCGAGCGTCGCGCAGGAGCGGGGTCTCGCGACGGCCATGGCGGCGGCCCGGGCGGTGGAGTACGCCGAGCTGGTGACGGCCGCCCAGCGGGCGATGGACGGCACGCCGGGCGAACGGCCTCGGCTGCTGGCCGGCCTGCGCCGGAAGCTTCGCGAGATCAGCCGCCGGGACTTCTTTCCGCCGGCCGAACGGGACGGTGCCCAGGCGGCGCTCCGTGCACTCGCCGAGCGGATGGAGCCGGCCGCAGCAGAGAGAATTGAGCGATGAGGTGGGCTACCCGTGCGGGGGTGCACATCGATCGCGCGGCCTGCGCCTGGCTGATCGGCCGGTTCATCGATCCCGACGGCGACTTCGTGTTCGTGAGCGATCCCGCGGAGGTCCCGGCCGACGCCACGCCGTTCGACATGCGGGGCGTCGAGCTGGGGCACCACGGTGACCGGTGCAGCTTCGAGACGTTCCTGGTCCGGTACGAGCTGGCCGACCCGGTCCTCGCCCGGATCGGGCAGATCGTGCACGAGGCGGACCTGGACGACGGCCGGTACGACGCGCCTGAGGCGCCGGGCCTGGACGTCGCCCTCCGCGGGCTGTCCATGACGGGCGACGACGAGCGCACCCTCGCGGTCACCGGACCGTTGTTCGACGGCCTGTACGAGTTCATCCGGCGCTCCTACCTGCTGGGCCGCGAACCAGCCTGAGCCACCGACCCGACCGACCACAGACGTCCGACCGAAGACGACGTTCTACCGCAGGAGAGACATGAGCACCGACAACCCCGGCGCATCCTCGACCGCCACACCACCGCGGGACCTGATCCCGTTCCGCACCGCCGTCCGCGCCTGGTTCGCGATCTCCTGGCAGACCTTCGGCGGCCCCGCCGGGCAGATCGCCGTCATGCAGCGCACGCTCGTCGACGAGAAGCGGTGGATCGGGCAGGGCCGGTTCCTGCATGCGCTGAACTACTGCATGCTGCTGCCCGGGCCCGAGGCGCAGCAGCTGGCCGTCTACACCGGCTGGCTGCTCAACGGGTGGCGCGGCGGTCTGGTCGCCGGCGGCCTGTTCGTGCTGCCGGGCATGCTCGTGCTGCTCGTCCTGTCCGCGGTGTACGTCGCGTTCGGCGACACCACGGTCGTCTCCGGGCTGTTCGCCGGCCTTGCGCCCGCGGTGCTGGCCATCGTGCTCCAGGCCGTGCTGCGCGTGGGCAAGCGCGCGCTGACCAGCCCGGCGCTCATCGCTCTGGCGGTGGGCGCGTTCCTGGCGCTGACGTTGTTCGCGGTCCCGTTCCCGCTGGTCGTCCTCGGGGCCGGGGTGATCGGGTGGCTCGTGCACCGCTTTGCGCCCGACTGGATAGCGGTGTCCCCAGGCCGGGACCAGGCGGACGGCCCGGCGCCGCTCATTCCCGACGATGCCCTGCACGCCGAGCAGCCGTCGGGCCGCCGGGCGGTGCGTGTCCTCGTCGTCGGGCTGCTGGTGTGGTCGCTGCCCGTCGTGGTGGTGGCGCTGCTGACCGGCATCGGAAGCACCCTCACCCAGCAGGGCCTCTTCTTCTCCGGCAGCGCCCTCGTGACGTTCGGAGGCGCCTACGCCGTCCTGGCCTACGTCGCCCAGCAGGCGGTGCAGACCTACGCGTGGGTCACGCCCGGCGAGATGACCCGCGGGCTGGCGCTGGCCGAGACCACACCCGGGCCGCTGATCATGGTCGTCCAGTTCGTCGCGTTCCTCGGCGCCTACCGCAACCCCGGCGACCTCGACCCGTGGGTCGCCGCGCTGCTCGGCGCGCTACTGACGACCTGGGTCACCTTCGTGCCGTCGTTCCTGTTCATCTTCCTGGGCGCCCCCCACGTCGAGCGGCTCCGGGGCAACCGGACCCTGAGCGCGTCGCTCGCCGCGATCACCGCCGCGGTGGTGGGCGTCATCGCGAACCTCGCCCTCTACTTCACCACGCACGTCCTGTTCGCCACCTCGAACACCTGGACGGCCGGGCCGCTGCGACTCGACGTCCCGGACCTCACGACCGTCCAGCCGGCCGCGCTGGGCATCGCCGTCGTCGCCGCTCTCCTGCTGTTCGCCGTGCGCTGGTCGGTGCTGCGGACCCTGGGCGTGTGCGCGGTGATCGGCCTCGTGCTGGGCCTGGTCGGCTGGCTCTGACCTCCGGGGTCACCGTCCGTCGTCCCCCGGACGGAAGACGCGCGCGTAGGTCTCCGCGGCCTCGTCGACCACTGACCGGTCGATCGAGGCGATGACGGTGGTGTCGACCAGGAGCGGCTCGCAGTCGGGTCCGCGCCCGACGATCTCGCCCGTGAGGACCCAGGGGAATCGCTCCGGCGACTGCAGGTGGGCGTACTGGCACAGCTGCCGCGCGAGCCAGTGCTCGAGCCGCCTGTCCCACCACGGCTCCGGTGTCAGCGGGTTGACGCTGAGCCCGGGCAGCAGGCACCCGCTCTCGTGGTCCCGGCTCGCGGTGGCGGCGTCGGCCACCGGCCCAGCGCTGAACCGCACGTAGACCGGAGACACGACCTCGACGAGCTGCGCCAGGTCCGCGAGCGAACGCAGGTGCGGCACGCCCGGCAGGATCCCGGTCTCGTCCATGGCGCAGCGCTCGGTCCTGAGCGGTTCAGCGGGCGGGTCCGACGCCGGTCCCGGCGCTGCCGGCGATGCGGAAGCGCAGGCCCAGGTAGTCCACGGTGGCGGGCAGCGGGTCGTGGGCCAGGTAGCGGCCGCGCGCGACGCGCAGGTCGCGGGCGGCGGCCAGCCGGGTCAGCATGTGCGACGTGACGAGCAGCACTAGGTTCCGCCCCGGGCACGAGACCGGCCCGCCGCTGAACGGGACCAGGCCCCAGTCGGCGTTGTTGCGGCCGTCCAGCCATGCCTCGGGCGCGAACCCGTCGGCGTGCTCGAGCCGGGCCGGGTCGCGGTGGAAGAACGAGCTCACGACGATGAAGTCGGTACCGACCGGCAGGGTGCGCTTGCCCCAGGCCGTGGGGCCGGTCGAGTCCCGCAGCACGACGAACGTCGTCGGCCACAGGCGCACGGACTCCAGGATGCAGGCCCGCGCGTAGGGCAGCAGCGCCGGACCCGGCCCGGCCGACGCCGCCTCGGCGAGCAGCCGCTCCCGAACGTCCGGGCGGGCGGCGACGATCGCGAGCGCCCGCAGGGTCGCCGCCCCGGCGGCGTCGAACGCGAAGAGCCAGTGCGGGATCTGGCCCGCCGCCGTGGCCGGCCCTTCCGCGTGGGCGGCGGCGGCGAGCGAGCCGGGCTCCGGGTTGGGCAGGTACGACCCGATGCGGCCGTCCAGCTCGGCGCGGAGCCCCTTTCGTCGGGGACGCAGCCACGACCAGTTGGCGTCGCGGCGCAACTCGTTGAGGGCGTCCAGCAGCTCGCGGTCCCCGCGCGCCCTGGCGCCGAGCACCACCTCCAGGACGACGCCCCACCAGGCTTCGGCGAAGTCGTCGGCGTCGAACCGCGCGGTTCGGTCCAGCAGGCCTGTCAGGTCTGCGACGCCGCGCTGCGCGGCGTCGACGAAGGCCGCCCCGTCGTCGTGCACGGGCTGATCCGTCTGCAGCACCGCCTCGTTGAACGGACGGCGGTGCCAGCGCTCGGCGGTCGAGGAGATCAGCACGCCGTCGGGCTGGAAGTGCGCGAGGGCGCCGCGCTTCTCCCGGGTGGCGGGGGTGAACGGTTCGGGTGAGTGCTCCAGGAGCCGCCGGACGTCTTCGGGCTCCGTGACCAGGACGAGGCGGCGCGGCCCGAGCCGCAGGACGAGCGGGGCACCGCCGTGGCGTTCGCGCAGGCCGGTCAGCACGGCACGTGCCGTGCGGTCGGTCTGGCGCCGCTCGGCCCAGGCGGTGGCGCGCGGACGACGGATGATCGCCCCCTGGGCGACCAGCGGGGCGAGCACCATGGAGGCGACGCGGAGCGTCTCGGCGGCCGTCAGGTCGACGGGCGTTGGGGTCATGGCGTCTCCTCACCGGGTCTCGGTGCGAGGCCGCGCCCGAGGTCGTCTCTTGCCCCCTTCCGATGCTGGGCCCGCTCGTCGGGGACTATGACGAACGAGCCCAGCCGGCCTTCGCCTCAGCGGTTCGGCTCTGCCTCGGAGATGTCCGCGAGCGCCGACGACGGGTCCCGCTCGACGGCGAGGTCACCGATCGAGACGATGCCCACCGCCACGTCGCCGTCCATGACGGGGACTCGTCGGACGGCGGCTGCGCGCATCACCTCGACGGCGGTCTCGACCGGGTCGCTGGGCGCGACGGTGATGATGTCCTCGCTCGCTACCTCTCTGATGGTCGCGTCACCGCCGAGGCCCTTGGCCAGGCCACGCACCACCAGGTCCCGGTCGGTGACGATCCCGACCGTCTTGGAGTGGGACTTGACGACCAGGGCACCCACGTTCTCCTCGGCCATCGCCCGGGCAGCGACCTGGATCGGATCGGATGCGTCGACGGCGGTCGGCGCTGGTGTCATCACTTCGGCGACGGTTTGCACCATGTCGCACTCCTCCCTCGGTAGGGCCGACGGCGGGCTGCTTCACCGGCATGTCAACCATGCCTCGACGGCCCACCGTTCGCATGCGGTGCAGACGGGTCAGACGAGTCAGACGCTGACGCTGTCGTGGATCTGCGCACCGGTCGTGACGCGTGCGCAGTGGCTGCAGCAGTAGGTCCTGCTGCCGGCGTCGACGCCGTGCCCGAGCACCGTGACGCCGCAGTGTGCGCACCGCGGGGCCATGGCCTCGGCGGCGCACTCGAACGAGTCGAAGGTCCCCTTCGTCCCGTCGTCCTTCGTGATCGTGAACGTGTGGGCGTAGTCGTTGCCACACTTGTCACATCTGGCCATGTTGTCCTCCGTGTCATCGCTCGGTCATGAGTACCGCGCTGCTGGACCCGGCAATTTCACCGTCGCACAGGTGGCGCGCCCTCGCATGCGGCCGGTACGGCTGACCGGGGGGAGGACCGCAGCGGGTCAGCCCAGGGTCTTCTCGAAGAACGCGTCCGCGTAGGGGTTGTCCTGGCTGTACGGCTCGATCTCCCGGTAGCCGGCCCGCCCGTACATGGCGATCGCCTCGGTCAGCACCCGGTTGGTGTCCAGCACGGCACGCGTGTAGCCGAGCCGGCGCGCCTCGTCCTCCAGGCGCCGCAGGAGCCGTGCGCCCAGCCCGGCGCCCCGCCAGCCCGTCGCCACCCACATGCGCTTGATCTCGCCCGTCGAGTCGTCGAACCGGCGCACTCCGCCGCACGCGACGGGGGCGCCGTCGCTGGTCGCCACCACGAACGCGCCGTCCGGCGCGCGGAGCGCGTCCGCGCCTTGGTCCGGTGGGTCGGGCACGAACCCGCCGGGGAAGCGCCGGTCGAGCTCGGCGTAATACTCCCCCAGCGCCGTGGTGGCCGCGTCGCTCACCGGGTGCACGACCCGCAGGTGCACTGTCGCCGCGCGGATCAGCAGGTCCGCGGTGCCGAGCGCCTCGTCCAGGCGCGCGCGCTGCCGCTCGGTGAGCGGTTCCAGCAGGCTGCGGGCCTTGCGTTCGGAGCGCGCGTCCAGCTCGCGGTACGCGGTCAGTCCGACGGCGGTGAGCGTCACCGCCCGACGACGCCGGTCGGCCGGGTCGGGCCGCACCTCGACGAGCCCCTCGTCGGCGAGCCGGGCCAGGAGCCGGGTCAGGTAGCCCGAGTCGAGGTCCAGCCGCTCGCGCAGCTCGCGGACCGCCGCGCCGTCGGGCCCCACCTCGAAGAGGAGGCGCGACGCGCCGAGCGGCCGCCCCGTCCCGAGGTAGGACTGCTCCAGGACGCCGATGCGCTGGGTGTAGCTGCGGTTGAAGCGGCGGACGGTTTCGACGGCACCCATATCTCTGACTTTAGTCAGAGAATCCACCCGACGGAAGGGTGATGCCTCACCCGAAACCGGCGAGCCACGTCGAGCGGCCTCGGCCTATCTTGCTGGGAGGTAAACCCTGGGAGCAGCACATGACGCACGCACTCGGCGGGGACCTGCTGAAAGACCGCACGACCGCACCCAGCCACGGTCTCCTGGCGACGGTCTACCAGGCGAAGCTGCGTCCCGCCGTCAATCCCGAGTACCTCGTCCGGCGCCCCCGGCTCATCGAGCTGCTGGACACGGCGGTGAAGGCGCCGCTCACGCTCGTCGTCGCTCCGGCCGGCTCGGGCAAGACCGCCCTGCTCAGGGACTGGGTGGGGTGGACCGACCTGCCCCACGCATGGCTGGCCGTCGACGAGTCGGACCGTGACCCCGCACAGCTCTGGCTGAGCATCCTCGCCGCGCTCGACGGAATCGCTCCGGGGTGCGCGGAACCCGCCGGCAACCTGATCCGCCGCCGGCAGACTCTTGTCGACGCCTTGGGGTCCCTGCTCGACGACCTCGAGTCGCGACCGTACGGCCCGCGCGTCCTCGTGATCGACGACCTCGAGCTGGTCGACGAGGTCGCGGTGACCGCGCAGCTGAGCATGTTTGTCCAGCACCTCCCGCGCTGGCTGCACGTCGTCATGGCGGGCCGGCACGTCCCGCAGCTCCCGGTCGACCGGCTGCGGGCCCGCGGAGTGCTCGGCGAGGTCCGCTTTTCCGAGCTGCGGTTCTCGTTCGACGAAGCGACCGAGATGCTTGCCCGCCTGGCTCCGGCGCTGCCACCGCAGCAGGTCGCCGAGGCCGCTCGGCACGCCGGTGGCTGGGCCGCCAGCATCCAGCTGGCCGCGCTGGCGGCCCGGTCCGCCGACGCCCGGGCAACCCTCGACGCCCCGAGGCCCGACGAGGCACGACGGTACCTCGGCGACTATGTCTGGCACGAGGTGCTGAGCGGCGAACCCGCCGACGTCGTCGACGTCCTGGCCTCGGTATCCGTCGTCGACCGGGTCGAGCCCGGCCTCGCTCGCGTTCTCGCCGGCCGGCCCGACGCCCCCGAGCTGCTGGAGCAGGCCGAGGAACGCGGGCTGTTCGCCGCCCGCATCGAGCCGTCCGGGGCCTACGAGACGCACGCCCTGGTCCGGGATGCCCTCCTGGCCGAGCTGCGCCGCCGGGATCCGGAGCACGTGGCAGAGCTCCACCGGCGCGCCGCGCGCTGGTACGAGAACGCGGGGCGGCCCGTCGCAGCGCTCGAGCACCTGCTGCGCGCCGGCCAGGACCGTGCTGCGCTGCGGCTGCTGGCCTCGTGCGTCCCGCAGCTCTACGACAGCGGGCGCGAGGCAACCGTCCGGCGCATTCTCCGGGCGATCCCCGCGAGCGCCGCCGAGGTCGACACCGCCGCGACGGTCGATCTCGCGTGGTGTCAGCTCTTCTCCGACCGGAACGCCTTCGTGCGGACCGTGGATACCCTCGCGGACCGAGACGACGACGGGGTCGAGCCGGAGCCGTGGCTGCTCGCGCGGCTCGAGATGCTCCGCGGGGTCTCGGCGACGGTCTCCGGCGACTGGAGCGCCGGGGCGCGGTCCGCCCGGTCCGCTCTCACCAAGATCGGCGACCGGTGGCCGGTCGATCCCCTGTGCAGGTTCGGCTGGAACGTGCTGGCCCGCGACATCGCGCTCACCGAGCGGTGGGACGATGCCGGCCCCGAAGTACGCGAGGTGGCCCGCACGCTCAGCACCGTGCCGGAACGGCGGATCGCTTTCGAGGCCACCCGGGCCCTGGGGGTAGCACTGGCGGGGCGACCGGTCGAAGCCCTGCGTCTGGTGTACGGCACTCGCCGGGCGTCCGAGGCGGCGAACATGACGATGGCGCGGACCGAGCTCATGGCCGCCGAGGCGCTCGCGAACCGCGAGATCGGTGAGCAGTCGGCCGCGCTTCCCGTCCTGTCTCGCCTGGTCGAGACATCGTGCGACCCTGTTCCGCACTGTCGGCTGCTCGCGTGCCTCGAGCTGGCCCGGTCGTCGGTCGACGCCGGAGACACCAAGGCTGCGGAGCGCGCGTTCGGTGATGCTGCCGAGATCGCGGAAACGGAGCTCAGCGGTCCTGGCAGCCGTGCCTTGCTGGCCCGCGCCGGCACCCTCCTGGCCCTGGCCGACAGCCGGCCGGACGAAGCTCGGCAGTGGGCCGCCGAGATCGACGACCCGTTCTGGGGCGCTGTCGAGACCGCGCGGGTGCTCGTCGCCGATGGTGACGTCGGGGCGGCGCGCGCCCTGCTGCACGAGGCCACCCCGCGATGCGTGCGGCACCACGTGCTCCTCGATCTGCTGCTGAGCCGTACGGCCCACGATGCGGACGAGGCCGAGGCGGCCCTCCTGCGCGCCGTGCGGCTCGCCGCCGCGCACGGCCTTGTGCAGACCGTCGCGTCCGAGGGGACCGAGATCGTCGAGTCGATCGAGAGGCTCGCCTCGCAGGTGTCGAAGCCCTGGCTGGACCGGCTCCGCCGCCTCCCGCTCTCCGGAGCGACCCCGTCCCGGACTCCCCCGGTCGAGCTCGTCGAGGCCCTCACCGACCGGCAGCTGGGGATCCTGCGGATGCTGCCGAGCCGGCTCACCCTGCGGGAGATCGCCGACGAGCTGTTCATCTCGGTGAACACGCTCAAGTTCCACCTCAAGGTGATCTACCGCAAGCTGGGCTGCGGATCGCGGGCGGAGGCGGCTGAGATGGCGCGGGCCCTGATGAGCCGGCGCCGCAACGGTCGGCCGTCGAGCGGCTGGAGCCGCTGAGCCGGCGTCGAGCGCGGGAAGGACGGACACGATGACATCGGACACCGTCGGCCGCACGGCCGGCACGCCGAAGATCGTCCTGCCCACACTTGCCGCCGGTCAGTTCCTCATGACCCTCGACAGCTCGGTCATGAACGTCTCGATCGCCCAGGTCGCCGAGGACGTCGGCACCACCGTCACAGGGGTGCAGACGGCGATCACCCTCTACACGCTCGTGATGGCGACGACGATGATCACCGGCGGGAAGATCGGCACGATGATCGGCCGCCGCAGGGCGTTCTCGATCGGCTGCGTGATCTACGGGGCGGGCTCGCTGACCACGGCGCTCGCCCCCAACCTGGGGGTGCTCATCCTCGGGTGGTCGGTGCTGGAAGGACTCGGCGCCGCGCTCATCATGCCGGCGATCGTCGCCCTGGTCGCGACGAACTTCGAGCCGTCCGGCCGGCCGCGCGCCTACGGCCTGGTGGCCTCTGCGGGAGCGATCGCCGTGGCAGCCGGACCACTGATCGGCGGCGCGGTGACGACCTACTGGACCTGGCGCCTGGTCTTTGCCGGCGAGGTGGTGGTCGTGCTGGTGATCCTCGTGCTGGCACGGCGGATCAAGGACACAGCCCCGGGCGGGCGCACGCCGTTCGACTTCGTGGGGGCCGTGCTGGCGGCGCTCGGCCTCGGCCTGGCGGTGTTCGGCGTGCTCCGCTCGAGCGAGTGGGGGTGGATCCTGGCCAAGCCCGGCGCGCCCGCCGTCGGCGGCATCTCGGCGACGCTGTGGCTGATCGTCGTCGGCCTGCTGGTGGTCCGGGCATTCTTCTGGTGGCAGGCGCGCAGGACGGAGCGCGGTCTTGAGCCGCTCGTCGACGTCACGCTGCTGCGCAATGCCCAGCTCACGGGTGGCCTGACGATGTTCCTGTTCCAGTTCCTTCTCCAGGCGGGAATGTTCTTCACCATCCCCCTCTACCTCTCGGTGGCGCTCGGGCTGAGCGCGTTCGAGACCGGCGTCCGCCTGCTGCCGCTGTCAGTGGCGCTGCTCGTGGCGGCGGTCGCCATCCCGAAGCTCCTGCCGAACGCGTCGCCACGCCGGGTGGTCGCCGCCGGCCTGGCCACCCTCCTCGGTGGGATCATCGCGCTGATCCTTGCGCTCGACCTGGGGGCCGGTCCGGAGATCGTGACCGTGCCCCTGCTGCTCGCCGGCCTCGGTGTGGGCGCCCTGTCCTCCCAGCTCGGCGCGGTCACCGTCTCCGCCGTCCCCGACCGGCTCAGCGGCGACGTCGGCGGGCTGCAGAACACGGCGACCAACCTCGGGGCGTCGCTAGGCACGGCCATCGCGGGCTCGGTACTGATCGGCGCCCTCACCACGACCTTCCTCGTCGGGATCGAGGGCAATCCCGCCGTACCGGAAGACCTCTCGTCGGCTGCCTCGGTCCAGCTCGTCGGGGGAGTGCCCTTCCTCTCCGACGACCAGGTGCGCAGCGGACTGACCGAGGCCGGGCTGCCCGAGGACCAGGTCACCGCCATCGTCGACGAGAACGCGTCGGCACGCATCGACGGCCTGCGCACCAGCCTCGGGGTGCTCGCCGTCCTGGCGGCCGTCGCGATCTTCCTCACCCGGCTGCTGCCGACCCGCCCGGCGGGGAGCCGAAAGACCGCCGACGACCGCGAGAACACAGGCTAGCCGCGAGACCGGGTGAGGCATCACCTCTCGTCGGGCTCACCGTCCCCGGCCGTCCGTTCGCCGTCCGGTGCCGTCAGAGCGGCGAGCACCGCCCGGGTCTTAGTCTCCTGCGGGGCACTCAGGTCGAGCCCTTTCCCCGCGAGGAGGGCCTTCGTCTCCGCGGCGGCCTGGAACGCCACATCGGGGGGTGCCTTCGTGGACAGCTCGAGGATCCGGGACCCGTCGGGCAGCATCCACAGCTCGGCAACCAGGCGTCGCGGGTACCCCTTCGCCCGGAACCGGCACTTGAGCAGGTTGACCGGGCCGAGGACGACGAGGTCGTCGGCTCCGACGCCGTCCGGGAGGCGCTCGCTCAGCAGTCTCCGCTGGTCGTCGTCGAGCAGGCCGCGGATGCCGCGGGCGCCGGTCATCACCTTGCGCACCCGGCGGTCGGGGGCCTCGACGGTGAGCGAGCACGAGCAGGTGTAGCCGGCCGGTGACGCGTCCAGCTCGACCTTGAACCCATCGTGGTTCCGGAATCCCGCAGGGACGTCGGACGGCACCGCCGGCCGGAGCTTGACCGTCAGGTCGGCGGGTCTGCGCTGGGTCCGCCGGGCGCGCAGCACCACTCCGGCCGACGAGAGCTGCAGGTCGGGGGTGTCGACGAACGCGACCTGGCGCAGGACCGCGTCCAGCGGGTCGATGCCCAGGAGCCGCACGGCGGAACGCTGGAAGTCGTCGGGGACGGTGAGCTTGAGCTCCACCGAGTCCACGTCGGGCAGGATCGCGAGCATGCCGGCGAGCTGCTCGGCGTCGTAGGTCGGGATGACGGACATGGTGGCCTCCAGGTGTCTCTCACGATCGTGGACCCGGTGCGGGTTGCCGAGGACCACCCCCGCGCGGGTGGGCCTGG
The DNA here is from genome assembly GCF_014653785.1 of Promicromonospora soli. Classification (GTDB taxonomy): domain Bacteria; phylum Actinomycetota; class Actinomycetes; order Actinomycetales; family Cellulomonadaceae; genus Promicromonospora; species Promicromonospora soli. Next base: position 815,855 of record NZ_BNAS01000001.1, read on the forward strand.
GCTACCCGCCCGGATGCCATGGTCGGCGGGAGAGCAGCACCCGACAGCCACCCGAGGAGACCACTGATGACCACGCAGGACGTGGGGCCCGAGCTCGAGGTCGGACCCATCGACTACCTTGCCCTCGAGTTCCCGGGCAGCAGGCTGCAGGGCAAGGGCCTGGCGGCGCTGCTCGACCTCGTCGAACGCGGGATCATCCGCATCCTCGACCTCAGGGTCGCGATGCGGACCGAGGCCGGCGACATCATGGCCGTCGCGCTCACCGATCTCGATCACGACGGCGAGCTGGACCTCGCCGTGTTCGAGGGCGCCAGCTCCGGGCTGCTCGGCGACGACGACCTCGGCGAGACCGCCGCCTTGATCGCCCCCGGTAACGCGGTCGGTCTCATCGTGTACGAGAACACCTGGGCCGGCCCGTTCGTGACGGCGATGCGGGAGGCCGGAGCGCAGGTGATCGCCAGCGGTCGCATCCCGGTCACGGACGTGATCGCGGCGCTCGACGCCCTCGAGGCGGAGCAGCCGCCCGAGGACACGACACAGACGGAAAGGACGACGTGATGGGACTTCTCCGAGGCGTGGCACGCACCGCCGTCGTCGCCGGCACCGCCACTGCGGTGTCCAACCGGGTCTCGCGGCGCCAGGCCAACCGCTGGGCCGCGCAGGACCCTTATCAGCAGGCCTATGCAGAGCCCGCGCCGCAACCAGTCGCGGCCCCTGCCCCGCCGGCGGCCGACGACGTGTTCGCTCAGCTCGAGCGGCTCGGTCGCCTGCGTGACGACGGTGTGCTCACCGACGCCGAGTTCAGCGCGCAGAAAGCCAAGCTCCTTGCCGGATGAGGCGTAGGAACTGACCACCAGGCCTGCCGACCTGGTATTGGAGCCGCGTCCGACGCGTCGCGGTGGAACTGTCCGAGACGGAGGCAGGTCATGAATGCGATGGACGCTTCTCGACCGCCCGCGGCCGCGGCGCGGGCAAAGGTACCGGCGACAGCGTGGATCTCCTGGATCGCGCTCGCCATGATGACCACGAGCTCGGTGGCGAGCCTGCGGGCCGCGCCGACCATGGCGGTCTACGGGCTGGCGTGCGTGTTCCTCTACCTCGTGCCGGCCGTCGTGTTCCTGCTGCCCACGTCGCTCGTCTCGGCCGAGCTCGCCTCGGGCTGGAAGGGCGGCGTGTACAACTGGGTCGCGCGCGGCGTCTCCAAGCCGATGGGCTTTCTCGCCGTGTGGTGCCAGTTCGCGATGACGATCTTCTACTACCCGAGCCTGCTCGGCTTCGTCGCGAGCACGCTCGCCTACGTCATCAACCCGGAGCTGGCGAGCAGCGGCGTGTGGACCGCGTGCGTCATCATCGTCGTCTACTGGAGCGGCGTCTGGGTCTCCTCGCGCGGGACCAAGGGTGTCGCCGGCCTCGCGAGCGGGGGCCTGATCATCGGCACCCTGATCCCCGGCGTCGTGCTCGTGCTGCTCGGCACCTTGTTCCTCGGCCAGGGCAACGAGTCGGCGGCACCGATGACGGCCGAGAACATCTTCCCGGTGTGGGCAGGGCTCGCCAGCCTCGTACTCATCGTGAACAACTTCCTTTCCTACTCCGGCATGGAGATGAACGCGGTGCACGTCTCGTCGCTGAAGAACCCGGCGAAGGAGTTCCCGAAGGCGATGTTCCTGGCCATGGGAATGGTGCTGCTGATCTTCATCCTGCCCGCGCTGGCGATCAGCTGGGTGGTACCCGCGGAGGAGCTGTCGCTCACCGCGGGCGTGATGCAGGCCTTCGACGCGGTCTTCGCCAACTTCGGAGCGCAGTGGCTCACCCCGATCGTCGGGGTCATGCTGGTGGCCGCCTCGCTCGGCGGCATGCTCACCTGGCTGGCCGGCCCGTCGAAGGGCCTGCTGCTGATCTCCCGTCAGGAGGGCTACCTGCCACCGTTCCTGCAGCGGCTCAACAAGAACGGCGTGCAGCAGAACATCCTGGTCGTCCAGGGCATCATCACGACAGTGATCGGCCTGATGTACGCGTTGATCCCCGACGTCTCGAGCGCCTACTGGATCTTCTCGGTCATCACGACGCAGGTGTACCTGATCATGTACCTGCTCATGTTCGTCGCAGCCATCGGGCTGCGGCGCAAGTACCCTGACCATCCGCGCGGCTTCCACGCACCGCTCCTGGGCACGCTCTGTGTCGTCGGCTTCGTCGCATCGCTCGCGGCCCTGCTCGTCGGATTCGTCCCGCCGTCCCAGTTCGGCGGTGGCAACGCCGGCATCTACTTCGTCATCGTCGGTGGCGGCGCTCTGGGCCTGGGGCTCCTGGTCCCGTACCTCTTCTATCGCCTGCGCAAGCCCTCGTGGAGGCAAGAAGCGACAACCGAGGGGGTGAGCCCGTCATGAGCACCGTCGACGAGACGCAGCCCCGAAGCGAGCGCTGGATCCTGTACCTGGTGGTGGGCATAGCAATCGGCGCCATGATCGTGCTCGCCCTGGTCTTCCACCGTGCAGCCGACCAGACCCGGGAGGCCGAGGCGAAGGCTGACGAGCTGATCCAGGCGCTCGTCGACGCGGGCGCCACAGCCACACTGTCGCAGGAACAGATCGTCGCAGTGCTCGGCGAGGACGGCGGAGCGACGTGCGCCAACCCGAACGACGCCCTGAGCAGGTCGACGCTGAATGCGCAGCTCACCAACGGCGCCGCCGGGCCCGGCGCGCGCCCCGTCATCTCGGACCGTGACATCCTGCGGGGGCAGCTCCTGATCATCGAGATCTACTGCCCGGACGAGCTGCCGGAGTTCGAGGAGTTCGTGGCAGGCCTTGAGACGGACGAGGTGGCCGGCTCATGACGACGCAGCTCCGCGCCCTTGTCGAGAAGGAGATGCCGCGGGTGCGGGACGAGCTGGCCGAGCTCGTCGCCTTCCGCTCGGTCGCGGACCCCCGGCAGTTCCCGCCCGAGGAGTGCGAACGCGCCGCACGCTGGGTGCTGACCCGTTTCGCCGACGTCGGCTTCGAGGACGCGCACCTCGAGCGTACGGCGGACGGCAGCATGGCGGTCGTCGGGTCGAGGTCATCCCCCCACCCTGCCTCGCCGACCGTGCTGCTCTACGCGCACTACGACGTACAGCCACCGCTGGACGAGTCGGCCTGGCGCACACCGCCGTTCGAGCTGACGGAGGCTGACGGCAGGTGGTACGGCCGCGGCAGCGCGGACTGCAAGGGCAACATCGTCATGCTCCTGGCCGCTCTTCGGGCGCTCGCCGAGGTGCCGGTACACCTGAAGCTGGTCGTGGAGGGCTCGGAGGAGCAGGGCACCGGCGGCCTCGAGGCGTTCGTGCCGGAGCACGCCGACCTCCTGCGCGCCGACGCCGTCCTCGTGTGCGACACGGGGAACGCCGCCGTCGGGCACCCCGCCGCAACTGTCAGCCTGCGCGGGATGGTCAACGCGGTGCTGACGCTCCAGGCCCTCGGCTCGGAAGTCCACTCCGGCATGTTCGGGGGCCCCGCCCCTGACGCGCTTGCCGCACTGGTGGCGGTGCTGGCGACTCTGCGGGACGAGCATGGGAACACCACGATCGCGGGGCTCGACAACAGCGGGACCTGGTCAGGCGAGGCCTATCCACCCGACCAGTTCCGCTGGGACGCCACCGTGATCGAGGGTGTCTCGCTGCTCGGCGACGGCAGCGTCGCGGACATGCTCTGGGCACGGCCCGCTCTCACGATACTGGGCATCGACTGCCCGCCGGTGGTGGGCTCGGCATCCGCGGTCACCCCGCGCGCCTCGGCCCGGCTGAACCTGAGGGTCCCGCCGGGCACGACCGCCCACAAGGCCCGGCAGGCGTTGGAGAGCCACCTGCGCGCCGCAGCCCCCTGGGGCGTCGCCGTCCAGGTCACGCTCGAGGCCGAGGGCGAGCCCTTCCGCGCCTCGGTCGACGGACCCGCGTTCCAGGCCCTTGCCGCGGCCCTCGAGGAGGCCTACAGAAGACCGATGACGAAGCTCGGCCAAGGTGGGTCGATCCCGCTGTGCAACGTCTTCGCCGACACCTACCCCGGCGCCGAGATCATCCTCGTCGGCGTGGAGGAACCGCTCGCGGCGATCCACGCCCCCAACGAAAGTGTCGACCCCGGCGAGATCGCGAACATGGCAATCGGCACGGCCCGGTTCCTGCAGCGCTACGGCGAGGCCGCCGAAACCAGGACGGCACCGGCGTGACGAAGGCAAGCGTCCCGCGGACGGCCGAGGCGGCCGCGGCCAACCCGGCGTCCGAACCCGCACGCGAGGTCGCGGAGCGGCTCTACGTCGACGTGGCCCAGGGGCTGCCGGCCGCCGAGGCGCGCCGCCGGCTGGAGTCCTACGGGGCGAACCGGCTGGTCGCGGCCAAGAAGGAGGCGCCGCTGCAGGCGTTCCTGCGGCAGTACCGCGACTTCATGCAGATCGTCCTGCTCGTCGCGGCAGTGGTGAACCTCCTGATCACCGGCGACGTCGGCACCTCGCTGGTGCTCGCCGGCCTGACCCTGTTCAACGCGGTCATCGGCCTGCGCCAGGAGGCCAAGGCCGAGGAGAGCGTCGCCGCGCTGGCAAAGATGATGCAGACGGTCGCCCGGGTACGCCGCGACGGCCAGGCGATCGAGGTCGACGCCGAAGAGCTGGTGCCGGGCGACGTCGTGCTCGTCGAGGCAGGCAACCGCGTACCGGCCGACTGCCGGATCACGCTGGCCGCCGCCCTGGAGATCGAGGAGGCTGCCCTCACCGGCGAGAGCCTCCCGGTGGGGAAGTCGACCGACCCGGTCCCGGGCCACGACGTGCCGCTGGGCGACCGGACCTGCATGGCCTACATGAACACCTCGGTCACCCGAGGACGGGGCGAGATGGTGGTCACCGCGACAGGCATGGGCACCGAGATCGGCCACATCGCCGGCCTGCTGGCCAGCACCGAGGCGGACAAGACACCGTTGCAGAAGCAGCTGGACGGCCTGTCGAAGATCATCGCGTCCATCGCGGCCGTAGCGCTGGTCGTCGTGGTGGCCCTCGGCCTTGCGCGGGGCGAAGCTTTCGAAACCTTGTTCATCACCGGCGTGGCGCTCGCGGTAGCCGCGATCCCGACCGGCCTGCCCGCCGTCGTCACCGCCCTGCTGTCCATGGGGACCCGCGACATCGCGCGCCGCAACGCGATAGTCAAGCGGCTGCCGGCCGTGGAGACGCTCGGCTCGACGTCGGCGATCTGCTCCGACAAGACCGGCACCCTGACGCTGAACAAGATGACCGCCCGGGAGCTGGCGATTCCCGGCCACGGCGTGTTCACCGTCTCGGGCGAGGGCTACGGCACCGCCGGCGAGATCAAGCACGTCGGCGGTTCACGCGTCGACCTGGACCCGTACCTGTTGCCGATGGTCCTGTGCGCGGACGCCGTCCTCGACGGGGAGAGCCTGGTCGGCGACCCCACCGAGGGGGCGCTGATCGTGCTCGGAGCCAAGGGCGGGCTGGACGTCGACGTCACGCGAGGCAGCTTCCCGCGCATCGCAGAGGTGCCGTTCGACTCCGAGTACAAGTTCATGGCGACCTTCCACGAGATGACCGACCGCGACGGGCGCGCCGTGGTGCGGTGCTACGTCAAGGGCGCACCTGACGTGCTGATCTCGCGCGGCGCAAGCTATCGGGCGCCGGACGGCGGGCTCGTACCCGTCACCGAGGAGAACCGGCACCTGGCGCTCGAGGCGAACGACCGGATGGCGAAGTCCGGTGAGCGCGTCATGGTCCTCGCCCAGCGCGACGTCGACCACGCGACCTTCGCCGCTGTGCGATCGCGTGGCGGCGAAGACCTGATCGGCCTGGTCACCGACCTGACGCTGCTCGCGATGGTCGGCATCGTGGACCCGCCGCGCCCGGAGGCCAAGGCAGCGATCGCCGAGTGCCACTCAGCCGGGATCCGGGTGCGGATGATCACCGGTGACCACGCGACGACAGCGGCCGCGATCGCCGGCGAGCTCGGCATCGAGGGCGCGGCGCTGACAGGGGCACAGTTCGCGGCCATGGGCGACGATGCCGTGCTGGCACAGCTCGATCACATCGGGGTGATCGCGCGGGTTGCGCCCGAGGACAAGATCCGGCTCGTGCAGCTGCTCAAGCGCTCGGGCAACGTGGTGGCGATGACCGGCGACGGCGTGAACGACGCGCCCGCTCTCAAGGCCGCCGACATCGGGGTCGCGATGGGCATCACCGGCACCGAGGTCTCCAAGGAGGCCGCGGTGATGATCCTGACCGACGACAACTTCGCGACCATCGTCAACGCCGTCTCCTACGGCCGCACCCTCTACGACAACCTGGTGAAGTACCTCCGCTTCCAGATGTCGACCCTCGTCGCGTACATCGCCATCTTCCTGGCCGCGGGCACGCTGGGGATCGCCGGGGGTGTACCGCTGAACCCGCTGCAGATCCTGTGGCTCAACATGGTGATCGACATCCCCATCGCGATCGCCCTCGGCTTCGACCGGGCCACCAAGGGCCTGATGGAGCGGCCGCCGCGGCCGGTCGGGGCGCCCGTGCTGTCTCGGACCGACTGGATCCGGCTCTGCGTCCAGGGCGCGGTCATGACGGTGGGCGCCCTGGTGGCGTACCAGGTAGGCGCCGACCTGGGCGGGCCGGTGGTCGCGGCGACCATGCTGCTCACCACGTTGTCGATCTTCCACGTGGTCGCCGGCCTGCTGTCCCGCGACCAGCTCGGCACCATCTTCGACCGCGACGCAATACCCGGCAGGGCCCAGCTGCGCCGCTACGGCCTGGCTGTCCTGGCGATCGTCGCGGTCACCACCATCGACGTGCTCGAACGGATCTTCGCCACCACGGAGCTCGACGGCCGTCAGTGGGGTATCTGTATCGCGCTCGCGACGAGCCTCCTGGTGGTCGAGGAGCTCATCAAGCTCTTCCTCCGACGCCGCCGGACTGCTGCCCCCGAGTCGGACATCGGCTCTGCGAGGCGCGCATAATGGCTCGATGGATGGACGAGTGGCGCTCGTGACCGGCGCGACGGGTGGCCTCGGAAGGGCGGTCGCGACCGCCCTGGCGCGCGAAGGCGCGACCGTCGTCGTGGTCGGACGCTCAAGCTCGCGGGCGGAAGACGCGATGCGCGACATCCGCGCGGCTGCCCCGGCCGCGAGGCTCGAGCCGCTTGCGTGCGACCTCTCCGTCCAGGCATCGATCCGCTCGGCGGCGCGCGAGTTCCTCTCCCGCCACGACAAGCTCGACGTGCTCGTCAACGCCGCGGGCGTGTTCCGCAAGGAACGCCACGTGACCCCCGATGGGCTCGAGCTCACGTTCGCCACCAACGTGCTGGGGTACTTCCTGCTCACGAACCTGCTCCTGGACGCTCTCAAGCGGGCCGCGACCGACACGTCGAGGACCTCGCGGATCGTGAACATCGCGTCCAGGTACTCGTATGGCTGGTCGGTCACCAAGCTCGACTTCGACGACCTCCAGACCGCTCAGGGCAAGTACAGCTTCACGCGCTCGACGCCCCCGACGATGCTGGGCCGCGTTCTCTTCACGCAGGAGCTCGCGGAGCGACTCCGGGGGACGGGCGTGGTCGTGAACGCCGTGCACCCGGGCCTCGTCAAGCACACGGCCCTTCTCAACGACGTCGGCGGACCGTTCCGCTGGATGACGAACACGTTCGGCAGGTCCGCCGAGAAGGCCGCCGACACCGCGGTCTGGCTCGCGACCTCACCTGAGGCGGAGGCGGTCTCCGGCAAGCTGTGGGCCAACCGCAAGGAGCTGCCGACGCCCGGCATGGGCTCGGACCCGGACGCACGGAGACGGTTGTGGGACGAGTGCGCGCGCCTGTCCGGGCTCATGGGGTCATAGCGCCTCACTATGTTTCTCGGCCGGCACAGCCCCGGCCGGCACAGCCCTGGCCAGCGCGACGACGTCGGCAGCGGCCGGCACGGAGTCCTGCGCCCCAGGCCGGGTCACGGCGAGCGCCCCGGCGGCCCCCGCCAGCCGGGCGGAGTCGGAAAGGCCTGCACCGCCGGCGAGGGCCGCGGCCAGGACCCCGCAGTACGTGTCGCCCGCGCCGGTGGTGTCGACCACCGTGACCTGGGCGGCGGGCACGCGCACCGCCGGGACGCCGCGCCGAGCCACGAGGCTCCCCTTGCCGCCGAGCGTGACGACCACGGCGGGCACGCGCCCGAGCAGTGCGTCGGCGAGCCCCTGGGGCGTGACGGCGCCGGCCGCGGCGGCGGCCAGGATGGGCCAGCCCGCTCCCGGCGTCAGCTTGTCGGCCAGGCCCGTGACCAGGTCCGCGGCCTCGTGCTCGTTGACGACGAGTACGTCGACCTGATCCCACAGGTCGTCGGGCAGCTCGCAGGACGGCGCGGCGTTGAGCACGAAGAGCGCGCCCTCCCTACGCGCCCGGGCGGCGGCGACCACGACGTCGAGCGGGATCTCGAGCTGCGCCAGGACGACGTCGGCGGCGGCGATCCGTCCGGCCTGCGCCGCGCCGATCCGCACGCGCGAGTTGGCCCCGGGCGCGACGACTATCGTGTTCTCGCCGTCGGGCGACACGGTGATCAGCGCGGTGCCGCTGGGGGCGTCGACCCGCTCCACGACGTCGGTCCGGACCCCCGCCCCAGACAGGGACGCGAGCAGCAGCTGGGCGGACTCGTCCCGGCCGAGCGCGCCGACGAACGTGGTGTCGGCTCCCCCGGCGCGCGCCGCGCCGACCGCCTGGTTGGCGCCCTTTCCGCCCGGCGTCCGACGCAGGTCGCCGCCGAGGATCGTCTCGCCGCCCGCTGGATGACGTGGGACGTCGACGACGAGATCGACGTTGGCCGACCCGACGACCACCACCCGCCCGCCGTCGGTCAAGGTTCCATCGTTCTGGTGTCCGGCGCTCATGCCTCAGCCTCCCGTGACCGGCGCGGCCAGCGCCACTGTCCGCGCCGCGAGGTCATCGATGTGCTGCTCCCCGCCCGGAAGCGAGGTCGCGATCCGCCCGTCCAGCGGAGCGGTCCACTGCTCCCCGATGCCGTCGGCGCCGCGCAGCGCACCCACCACCGCACCGACGGTCGCGGCCGCCGAGTCGGTGTCCCACCCGGCCGTGACGGCGACCGAGACGCTGGGCCCGAACTCTCCCCGGCCCACGGTGAGCGCGAACGCGATGACCGCCGCGTTGTTCAGCACGTGCACCCAGTGCAGGTGCCCGTACTCGGCGTGGATCCGGTCCAGCCCGGCCCGCACGCCCGCCTCGCTGCCGTCGTTGTCCCGGCCCAGCGAGCGGCCGAGCCGCACGGCTGCGGCCAGCCGGCTCCCCGGCGGCACGACGGCGTCCGCGGCGTCGAGCACCTCCTCCACGCCGTCGCACACCGTCGCCGCCGCGCCGAGCGCCGCCGCCCACAGCGCGCCGTAGGTGCCGTTGCGGGTATGGCTGAGCCGGGCGTCGGACCAGGCCAGCCGGGCCGCCCCGCGGACGTCGCCGGGCGACACCCAGCCGAGCAGGTCGGTCCGGATGAGCGCGCCGATCCACTCGCGGAACGGGTTGTGGTGCGTCGCGGTCTCGGGCACCGGCCGACCGTCCAGGATGTTGCGGTACGCCACGCGCTCGGCCGTGAAGGTGCGGCCGGCGGGCAGGTCGTCCAGCCAGAGCTGCGCCACGTCGTCGGTGGTGAAGCCGCGGCCGTGCCGTTCGAGGAGTGCGAGCGCGAGGATCGGGTAGTTCAGGTCGTCGTCCTCCGGCATCCCGCTGATGTTCTCCTCCAGCGACGTCGGCGCCGACCGGCCGTTCCATGGCCAGCGCGCGGCGACGTCGTCGGGCAAGCCCACCGCGGTGAAGTACCGCCTCGGCGGCCACCGGCCGGTCGACCGGAGGATCTCCTCGATGCCCGCCCGCGGGATCATCTCCACGGGCTTGCCGAGCAGGCAGCCGGCCGCGCGCCCGGTCCAGGCGCCGTGCACGCGCGCGGCGTAGGCGGCGTCGGGGCCGCCGGGTCCGGAGGGCCGCCGGGGCAGGGTCGGGGCCGGCGGCAGCAGGGCGGCGATCTCGCCCCAGTCGTCCGGCTCCCTGGGGGCCGACGGCGCCGGCCGGGCGTCGAGCTCGTCCAGCAGCACCCGCGCCAGGGCGCGGAGCTCGGGCGACTCGGGGGCGGATCCGGCGCCGCTCACGGCGGGCGTCGGGTAGCCGCCTGCCGCTACCCAGCGGTCGCGGACGTCCGCTACGTCCTTGCCCTCGTCCGTCGCCTGCACGAGCTCGTGCGCGAGCAGGTCCTCCGGCTCCGCCCAGGCCAGCCTCACGTGCGCTCACCCGCCGTCGCCGCGCGCATCGCGGCACCGCAGCTGACGACATTGCCGACGCCGGCCTCGTGTGGTTCCACGTGTCCATAGTGCAGCGGGGCGACCAGCCATTTCTCGGCGAGGAACGCAGCAGCAGCGCCGTCGACCGGAGCTGGGGGCCGCGGGTCGCCCACAGGGGGCCGTCGGCAGGAGCAGCGCACAGTCGGCGAAGCCGAACAGCGACACCCCGACCAGCGCTCGCATCCCGGGTACGCGCATGATGGGCGGGTCCTGGTCGGGCGACGTCCGCCTCACACGAACTCACCCTACGGGCCGTCCGGGGCGGGGCGGCTTGTCGCCCACGGCCTGACCGTGTAGACCAGGCCACAGAGCGGCCGGCTACGACAGGAGATCGGGATGCGGGCAGTCGTCTACGACGAGTACGGGCCGCCGGACGTGCTGCGGGTCGAGGAGGTGCCGGTGCCGACACCCGGCCGGGACCAGGTGCTGGTCGAAGTGGTGGCGACGTCGGTCAACCTCTCCGACTGGGAGGGCCTGCACGGGTCGCCGGCCTACGCGCGGTTCGGCGGGCTGCGCAGGCCGGGCCGCAGGGTGCTGGGGTCAGACATCGCCGGCCGGGTCAAGGCTGTGGGGTCCGGAGTCACGCGGTTACGCCCGGGCGACGCGGTGTACGGCGACAATCTCTCGCTCATGGGCGGTTTCGCGCAGTACGCGGTGGCGCCCGAAGCCGCCCTCGCGCACAAGCCGGCGGCCCTGACGTTCGCCGAGGCGTCGACACTGCCGCAGGCCGGGCCGATCGCGATCCAGGGCACCGCGGCCGCAGGCCCAGGACGCAGGGTGCTGATCAACGGCGCGGGCGGCGGTTCGGGATCCTTCGCGATCCAGCTGGCCAAGCGGGCGGGGGCCCACGTGACGGGTGTGGACAACGCCGGCAAGCTCGACCACATGCGCCTCCTCGGCGCCGACCGTGTGCTCGACTATCGCACCGAGGACTTCACCAGGACCGGGCCCTACGACCTGATCCTCGACCTCGTCGCCCACCGCTCCGTCTTCGCCTACCGCCGCGCACTGGCCCGCGGCGGCCGGTACCTCTGCGTCGGCGGGCCCGTGCGGACCCTGCTGCAGATCCTTACCCTTGGCACCGTCGCCGGCCTGCTGACCGGTCGCCGGATCCAGGTCCTGCCCGTGCGCCTGGGCCCCAAGCACTTCGAGCCGCTGGCCGAGCTGTGCCTGGCCGGAACGGTCGACATCCACATCGACCGCACCTTCCCGCTCGACGAGGTGCCGCGTGCCCTGGCCTTCCACGGCGAGGGCCAGGCGCTCGGCAAGGTGGTCATCGACGTCGCGGGCCACGCGGGCGAGGCCTGAGCGGTCAGCCGCGGTCGGGGATCAGCGCTCGGGACGGCGCGCCACGGCCCAGCGGAAGGCGTTCATGAGCCGGTAGCTGCCGTCCGGCCTGCGGAACGGCGCGGCGGCCTGGCGCACGACGGGCGCGAGGTCCGCGATCGTCGAGGCGTCCTCGCCGAAGAGGATCCCGCGCACCAGGTCCGTGTCGCGACGGGCGGTCCACGGCACAGGCACGACTCCGTCGTCGAGCACGTCCCAGCCGGCGCCGCGCAGCGCGTCCGCGAGCCCGCCCTCGACGCGCAGCGGACCGTCCTCGGGCGGCTGCTCGTCGTCCACCGCCGCGAGTGCGCTGTTGATCACGTCCAGGTCGTTCCGCGCCCGCTCGGCCCACCCGGCGAGGCCGACGACGCCGCCCGGCGCCAGCACGCGGCCGGCCTCGGCCAGCGCGCGCTCCTGGTCCTCGGCGAACTGGAACGCGTTCACAGCGAGCAGCGCGTCGAAGGCGCCGTCGTCGAACGGCAGGTGCTCGAAGTCGCCTGCCCGCACATCGGCGCCGACGGCGCGCGCCCGGGCGAGCTCGACCATCCGGGACGCGGGGTCGACGCCGCTGGGCCAGGCGCCCAGCGCCTGGAGGTGTTCGAGCAGCTCCCCGGTGCCGCAGCCGACGTCGAGCACGCGCGCCCCGGTCCCGATCCGCGCGGCGCGCAGCAGAGGCTCCCACACGGGCCGGGCGAAGGCGCCCCAGTACCGGCCCCAGTCGTCGGCGACGCTGGACCAAGTGTCGTCCGGGGTCGGCGTCGGCATGCTGGGAGATTATCGGAACGGCCGTCCCGCCGTGAGACTTGCCACATGCACGACACTCAGGACAGCGGCTCGGCGCGCCGCAGCAAAGAGCTCGCCGACACGTTCGACGAGTCCACGCTCGATACCGAGCGGTGGGTGGCTCACTATCTGCCGCACTGGACCACGCCCGACCGGTCCGCGGCGAGGTACGACGTCGTTCGCAACGGCCTCCGGCTGCGGATAGACCACGACCAGCCGCCCTGGCGGCCCGAGGACGGCGAGATGCGGGTCTCGAACATCCAGACGGGTAGCTGGACCGGCCCCGTCGGCAGCGCGCGCGGCCAGCACCGGCACCGGCCGGACGGCCTGGTCGTCCGCACCGCGACACCGACCCGGCGGCTGTGGACGCCGTCGTCCGGCGAGGTGGAGGTGGTGGTGAGCGCCTCGCCTGACCCCACCTGCATGGTCGGGATCTGGCTCGTCGGTTTCGAGGAGAGCTCGCCGGAGGACTCCGGCGAGATCTGCCTGGCCGAGCTCTTCGGCGACAGGCTGGGGCCGGACGGCTCCACTGTCCGGCTCGGGATCAAGGCACACCATGACCCGCGCCTGGAGACCGACCTGGCCGACGTCCGGCTGCCGATCGACGCCACCACCCCGCACTCCTATGCGGCTCGGTGGGACGCGAGCGGCGTCCGCCTGTTCGTCGACGGCGCCGTCGTCCGGACGTCGGCCCAGGTCCTTGCCTATCCCTTGCAGCTCATGATCGACCTGTTCGAGTTCCCGGCGGGCCCGCGCAGCCTCAGCGACTACCCCAAGACCGCGGTGGTCCACTCCGTGGCGGGAACCACCGGCCCGTGAGCTGTCTCAGCCGATGACGCGCGGCGCCCGGGCCAGGTTCGCCCGGAGCTCCTCGGCGTTCTGGCGGGTCACGTAGGCGGGCCGGTCACGCTCGACGCGCCAGGACTCGCTGAGCGGGCCGGCGCTGACGGTGTCGAAGCCTGCCGCGTCGTAGAAACTGGTGACGAAGTCGATGGCCTCCGGGTAGTCGCTCGCCGTGGCCAGGGCGCGGCGGTTCTCCGTTCCCGCCGGCGAACCGTCGGTCGTGATGTGGGAGGCCACGATGTGGTTGAAGGCCTTGGCGACCTTCGAGGTGGGCAGGTGCTTCTGCAGCAGGCCGGAGGAGGTCTCCTCGCCGCGGTCCAGCGCCTCGATGTGGCCGTCGCGCTCCCAGTAGTAGTTGTTCGCGTCGAGCACGATCTTCCCGTCCAGCGGCTCGACCGGGATGTCGCGGTACGCCCGCAGCGGCACGGCCACCTGGACCACGTCCGCTGCCGCGGCGGCCTCCTCCGCCGTCGCCGCCCGGGCCTGCGGCCCCAGCTCCGCGATGAGGTCCGCGAGGGTCTCGGGACCGCGCGAGTTGGCGATCACGACCTCATAGCCCTGCGCGATCGCCGCGCGGGCGACGTGGCTGCCGATGTTTCCTGCTCCGATGATGCCGAGTGTGGTCATATGCGCGCCAACCCCCAAAACGGGCGCCGCATTCCGGCCGCACTCAGGTCGTACGTCACAGGCGTTCGTACGATGCGTCCATGACGAACGGCGATGCGGGACCCCACGAGCGGTCGTACCGGAAGGGCCCGGAGCGGCGCGCGCAGATCCTCCTCAGCGCCATGGAGCTGTTCGCCGAGCGTGGGGTCGGCGCCTCGCTACGCGCGATCGGCGAGGCGATCGGCGTCTCGCATGCCGCCCTGCGCTACTACTTCGCCAACCGCGACGAGCTCCTCGTAGAGGTCTACCGGACGCACGAGGCCAGGGTGCACAAGGCGCAGGCGCACGAGGGTTCGGCGGGCAGCGAGGTGTCGGCCGTGGCGATGATGGAGAACAGCGCCGAGCGGAACCGCTCGATCCCCGGCCTCGTCGAGCTGTACGCCACGCTGACGACCGACGCCCTGCAGGAGCAGCAGCACCCGGCGACGCGCGAGTTCGTGCAGGCGCGGTACCGGCGCGTGCGGGCGGACCTCGCGGAGCGGGTCCGGGCCGGGCAGCGCTCCGGCGCGATAGCGGCCGACGTCGACCCGGACGACGCCGCCGCGCTCGTCGTGGCCGCCTCCGACGGTCTGCAGCTGCAATGGCTGCTCGACCCCGACGCCGTCGACGTCCGCCGTTCGCTGGAGGTGCTGGAGCGGCTCCTGCCCGGCGCACGCTGACTACTCCACGGTCGCGACGGTCGGGTCCCACTCCTCCGGCAGCGGCTCGATCGGCCCCAGTGCGGAGGCGATCTCGACCGGCCGGCCGCCTGCGGCTGCGTCCCGGACTGCAAGCAGGATGTCCAGCACGTGCGCGGCGACCGCACCCGACGCGCGCTCGGTGCCGCCGTCGCGGATCGAACGCACGAGGTCGACCACGCCGGCGCCGCGACCGAAGTCGGGGCCTAGACCAGGGCCGACGGCAGGAAGCCTCGTCGGCTCGTCGAGCCCGTACCGCCACACGGTCGAGGCCCCTTCGAAGTCGTTCGGGTCGGGCAGGACGATGGTGCCCTCGGTGCCGTTGATCTCAACGAACCCGTTCCGGGGCAGCGCGTGCTGGAACGAGAACGTCGACTGCGCCGAGCGCCCCTCGCCGAACTCGATCAGCGCGGCGTGGTGCGTCGGCACCTGCACGTCGAACACCTCGCCGGCCCTCGGGCCGCTCCCGATCGTGCGGGTCGGGCGGGAGGTGGAGGCCACCGCCTGGACCCGGGTCGCGGAACCGAAGACGTGCACGAGCGTGGTCACGTAGTACGGGCCCATGTCGAACAGCGGGCCCGCGCCGAGCGCGAACAGGAAGTCGGGGCTCGGGTGCCACGACTCCGGGCCGGGCACGTGGAACATCGTGGTCGCGGTGAGCGGCTCCCCGATGTCGCCGCGCGTGATCGCCCGGAGCGCGGTCTGGATGCCCGAGCCCAGCACCGTGTCCGGGGCGCACGCGACGCGCAGGCCGCGCGCCTCGGCGTCCGCCAGCAGCGCTACCGCCGCCTCCCGGTCGAGGGCGAGGGGCTTTTCGCTCCACACGTGCTTGCCAGCGGCCAGGATCCGGTGCCCGACCTCGGCGTGCACCGCCGGGACGGTGAGGTTCACGACCACCTCGATGTCCTCGCGGGCCAACAGCTCGTCCACGCTGCCCGAGGCCGGCACCCCGTATGCCTCCGCCTGGGCGGCGGCGCGGGCCAGGTCGAGGTCCGCGACGAACCGGACGTCGACGTCGGGGAACCTGGTCAGGTTCTCCAGGTACTGGGTCGAGATGTTGCCGGCGCCGATGATGCCGACGCCGGCCGCCGCTGCTCGGTCCGTTGCGGCTCGGTTCGTCGCGGCCGTCATCGGTCGTTCTCCTTCAGCCAGGCCAGCGACTGCGCGATCCCCGCGAACACGTCCCCGGCGTACGCGTCGAACTCGATCACGCGGGTCGCCTGCGGTGCGGCGGCCAGGACCGCGCCCACGCCCACCTCACCCGATCCGGCCGGCTGCTGCTTGCTCACGTCGCCGTCGAGCGTGCCGTCCTTGACGTGGACGAGGCGCACGCGCTCGCCCAGCGCGGCGAGCAGCGCCGGGGTGTCGGCGCCGCCGACGCCGGTCCAGTAGGTGTCGACCTCCAGCACGACCTCGGGCGCCAGGTGCCCGACGAACACCTCCAGTGCGTGCTTGCCCTCGATGCGGGTGCTCAGCTCCCAGCTGTGGTTGTGGTACCCGAACTCGAGGCCGCGCTCGGTGGCCAGGGTCGCGAGCTTGTTCACGCGCTCGGCGAGCTCCGCCACCTGCTCCGCCGTCTGCCACTGCTCGGCGGCGACGAACGGGTCGATCACGATGGCCATCCCCAGAGCGGCGGCCGCGTCGAAGATCGCCTGGGGGTTGTCCGACGCCAGGACGGGCGCGTGGCCCGACGGCGCCGTCACGCCTGCCGCGGCGAACGCCCGCTCGTACTCCTCGGTGCGTTCGTGAAAGGCGTACGGCTCAACATGCTCGAGCCCGATCTGGGCCAGGCGCGCGATGGCGCCGTGCAGGTCTTCGGCAACCGCGTCTCGAACCGAGTAGAGCTGTACGGATGTCGTCGGCATGGGAACCCCTTCGTTCGGTACGTGTACGACGCGGCGTCCTGCACGGCTGCCACGTCGCAGCCACGCCCCCAGCGCCGCGCGACGATCGTACCCAGAAATTCTTACAGTGGAAGGTTTTGGGGTTCTCCAGGGCTCGATCCAGGACACGTGGTCGCTCCGCGGCGTTCTGAGCGTGCTGCTGGCTCGATGGGTGCGTGACCGCGAACTACGTCTGGCCGCCCATCGTCCTCGAGCCCGTGGAGGCGCTCGACCCCCTGATCAGCCGCACGCAGACGGTGATGACCCACACCCAGAACAGCCCGTAGGGCACGAACCAGAGTCCCTCGACGAACCAGAAGTAACGCGCGAGCACCAGGCCGATCCCGATGCCTATCGCGCTCCAGCCGGTCCAGCGTGGCTGGGCGCCCGTGCTGACGATGACCGATCCGGCCGTCAGGCTGAGGCTGGCCAAGGCGAGCCAGGAGTTGGCGAACCCGATGTTGCCGACGTCGAAGGCGTACGCGGCGAGCGTCTCGTCGATCTCGGTGCCCCGGTGGAACGCAGCGTCCCAGCTGGCGTCCAGCACACCGTACGCAGCAAGGAGGACGCCCGAGACGAGAGCGATGGTCGAACGCCACGCCGGCTGCCCCTCGGCGCGCTGTAGCAACAGCGCGAGTCCGACGACGAACCAGAGGAAGGCCAGGATGCCCAGGCTCGCGGTCGCCTCCGCCGCATCCACCCAGCCCGCGTCAGCGGCACGGAAGAACGTGGCGATGTCGGCGCCGGCCGCGTCGAGCGGCGGCTCGCCCAGCGAGCTGATCGCGATGATCGGGGTGAAGAGCACGACCACCGATACCAGGCCCGTGATTCCCGTCGCGCGTTCGAGGCGAGACCATCGCACAGCCTCGGCAGTCGTGTTGAGGCGTTCTCCGACAGGTTCCATCTGCACCACCCGCTTCCGTGCCTGACTCGATGCTCACGCCTCGCACAGGAAAGCGCCATGCATTCGGTAGGTGAATCTCTACGTGACCGTCCTTGCGTGCATCAGCTGGACACGGATCTGGGAGACGCGCCCTAACACACCGGGCACTTCGCGGATGGCAGAAAGACGCGCGGGGTTACGCTCGAGCGCATAGAATCGAACACACGTCCGCAGTTATGGCCCGATTGAGTAGTCTTATATCGAGTGAGGAGCTTGCTCATATGTGTGAAGCGCTGTCCGACGAAATCCCGGGCGAACGCGGCGTGCGCAACGGGCCTCTGCTGCGTCTCGTACCTGACGACCTGATGCCCTACGACGTCATGCCTGACCGTGCGCCGGACGAGGAGGCGGTGCCGTTCGGGGAGCGGGAACCGTCCGGCGGGCCGGACTGGCCGCCAGATGTTGTACCGGTGGTGCTGTGGCCGGTCGACCTGCTGCGGCAGGCGCTGAGCGGTGCGCCCGGGGCGCAGCTGGCCCGGGTCGTCGCCGACGCCGTTGACGTGGACGCCGGCCTGCTGGCCGACCTACCCGATGATGCCTTGGGCGACCTGTCAGTCGCGTGCCGCCGCATGCAGTCGTGGGCCGCGGGCATACAGGCGCGGGTCGTGGCCGAACGCGCGAGCCGTGAGTCCAGCCCGTTGGCGCACGCTTCGCTGGTGGGGCAAGTCACCGGCGAGCTCGCGGTGACCCAGACGGAGGGGTCCGAGGTGGTCGTCCGGGCGGAGTCGGGTGCGGACCATCCCACGGTGATCGCTGCGCTGACCCGCGGGCGGATCGACGTGAAGAAGGCACACACCCTGCTGCGCTCCGCCTCGCAGCTGACCCTGGCCGAACGTGCCGAGGCGATCGGCCGGTTCCTGCCTCAGGCCCCGACACGGACCTGGCGGTGGCTGCGAGCCCGGATGCTCGCCTTCGCCAAGGCCAGGCACGGGTCGGCCGAGACGGCACGGGCCGAGGCGCAGCGACGATGCGTGCAGCTGGACCGAGCGGAGAACGACATGGGGTGGGTCTCGGCCTACCTGCCGGCAGTCGACGCGGCAGCAGTATGGGGTGTCGTGGACGACATGGCTCACCAGCTACGCCGCACCGCGGGTGAGGACCGCGACCTGGGACAGCTACGCGCGGACTGCCTGACCGGAATCGTCACCGGCCGTCTGCTGCCGGCCGACCGGTTCACCGAGTCGGACGCCACGGGAGGCACGGACCCCGACGGCGATCCCGATGGCAGCGCCGACTGCGGCGCGAGCAGCGCCGGCGGCATCGCGAGCGACGACGCGGACGGCCCCGTCTGCACGTGTGGTGGCCGGGCTCCCGTCCAGGAGGTGACGGTCCGGGTGACGCCGACCCGGCCGGTCGTGCGGGTCACGGTCCCGGCCACTGCGCTCCTGGGTCTGGACGACGCTCCCGGTGAGCTGGCCGGGTTCGGGCCCATACCAGCCGACACCGCCCGGTTGATCGCTCAGGACGCGACCTGGCAGCGACTGGTCACCGACCCGGTCACCGGGGTGTTGGTCGACCACTCGACAACTACCTACAAGCCCGGCCGGGTGCTACGCGCGGCGGTCGAGGCCAGGGACGGCACCTGCATGTTCCTCACCTGCGACACCCCGGCCGAACGGTGCGACCTGGACCACGTCGAACCCTTCGACCACGAGAGCACGGGCACAGCCCAGACCCGCGCGCAGAATCTTCAACCCTTGTGCCGCCGTCACCACTTGCTCAAGACACACGCCGGCTGGGGCGTCGTCCGCGACCCCGTCACCGGTGTGACGACCTGGACCACCCCCACCGGCAGGAACCACATCCGGCCACCGACCGTCCTGGACACGCATGTCGGGATCGACCACATCGACCCCGACACGAGCCACCGCCTCACCCTCCGGGCTCTCACCGGCCAACGCCCGCCGCGCGGCCACCGGACAACCGAACGGGGCACAGCACCGGCCGGACCCACCGACCCGACCGACTCCGGCCACCACGATCAGCCGCCCTTCTGACCTGGGGCGCCCTTGCCGGCGTCAGCGCGACGCCCGGGCCTCCAACCACCAAGCCATCCGGCCGCCACCGTACCTGGCCCGACGGCAGGGGCGTGCGCCTCGACGTCCTCGGCCCCGACGATGGCACCGCCCGCTGCGCCGTTGTCGACGACCGACCGGGTCGACGTCGTGGACGGTGCCGACCGGCTCTCGCTCAGCTGGGGTGTCGAACCCGGACATGCTCGGGCGTGGCGAGCGAGGTCCATCGCCCGCCGTGCGCCAGGTCGGCGCGGACTGCCAGGGGCTGTCCGGCCCGACCGGGTCCAGGAGCTCCCGAGCCAGTCACACCCGGTCCAGGATCACGACGTCGCAGTCCCGCCAGGTCCACGCAACACCAAGCCCGTCGGTGCTCAGCTCCTTGCCGGTGAACGTGCTGGTCGGCACGTCGTCGTCACCGCGCACCCGGTACCTGGCCTCGGGGTCCAGGTCGCGCAGGTGCACTGTGAAGTCGCCGGCCGCGAACCCGTCCGCAGAGGGCCGCCGCCAGGCCAGCACGACCACCGTGCCTGCCCCGCCGCCCGAGTCCGGCCCTGTGTACTGCACGGCGCACGCCGCGTCTCCCGGCGCCCCGTGCCGCCGCATCCGCCCCGTGTGCACCACCGACCTGATCGAGCGGTACAGGTCCACAAAGGAACCCACCCGCTCCCGCGTCGCCGCGTCCCACGCCAGAAGATCGGCGCCGATGCCCAGCACCCCCGCCATCGCGACCACGAACCGGAACTCGAGGCTCGCCGGTTCGGTGTCGAGCCGGTCGGGCAGGTCGGTGACCCACGAGCTCATGGTCCACGCGGGCAGCACGCCCAGGAACCCGTGCTGGATCGCCAGACGGTCGCGCGGCCCGGTCTCGTCGCTGGGCCAGACGACGTCGGTCCGCGCGAGCACCGCGTGGTCGATCCGCCCGCCGCCGCCCGCGCACGCCTCGACCGTGACCCGTGGGAACTCGGCGCGCAGGGCGTCCAGGATCCGGTAGTAGGCCTGCGTGTGCCGCCAGGACCAGTCGTCGCCGCCGAGCACGCTCTGGCCGCCGTCGGCGATCGAGCGGTTCATGTCCCACTTGAGGTACGTGATGTCGGTGTCGCCCAACAGCCGGCGCAGCGTGCCGAGCACCCACTCCTCGACCTCCGGCCGGCCCAGGTTCAGCACGTACTGGTTGCGCAGGGTCTCCAGCGGACGGCCCGTCACCTGGTGCGCCCACTCGGGGTGCGCGCGGTACAGGTCGCTGTCGGGGCTCACGGCCTCCGGCTCGACCCACAGGCCGAACCGCATGCCGAGCTTGCGGACGCCGTCGGCGAGCGGCCCGAGCCCGCCCGGGATCCGGTTGAGGTCCGCCTCCCAGTCGCCCAGCGCAGCGCTGTCGCTCGTGCGCCCGCGGAACCAGCCGTCGTCGACGACGAAGACCTCGGCGCCCACCTCGGCGGCGACCTCCGCGAGCTTCAGCTGGTGCTCCACGCGGACGTCGAAGGTCGTGGCGAACCACGAGTTGTAGACCACCGGGCGGTGCGCGGGGCCGCGCGTGCGGGCCAGCGTCGCCTGGTACTGGTGCCAGGCCTGCGCCAGGTCGTCGGCGTCGCCGTCGACGCGCACTCCGGCCAGCGCCGGGGTGGTCAGCCCGGCGCCGGGCTGCAGGGTGAGGATGCCCGACTCGTCGTCGGGCCCGCCGGAGATCCGGACGTGGTCGGCGAACGGCGCGGCGTCCAGCGCCATCCGCCAGGAGCCGCTCCAGCCGAGCGCGACGCCGTACCGGGCACCGCCCCCCTCGCCCCGCGGCACCACCGTCACCACGGGCGCGTACGTGTGCGAGGTGATGCCCTGCCGGCTGCCGAGGCTCAGCGTCCCGGCGCTCAGCTCGGCGTCGAACCGCGTGAACTCGCGCGACCACGCGCCGCCGAGCAGCTCGACCGACGCCCCGTCCGACACGGGGACCGTGAACGCCCCGCCCCAGGCCCGGAGCAGCTCGATCGGCTGCGCCGAGCCGTTGTGCAGGTCGGCCCACTTCTCCACGACGTCGTGGGCCGGGTGGGTGCGCACGTGCAGGCGCACGCCCAGGCCGAGCACGTCGTCGGCCAGCGGGCAGACGAGGTGCGTCTCGCCGTCGTCGTCCCGGCTGACCGTGACCTCGCCGGACAGCACCAGGCGCGCGCCCCGCAGGCCGTCCGCGCGCCGGACCACCAGCTCGGCGCCGTGCACGTTGCGCGTACCGAGCGCCGTCGCCTCCAGCGGCAGCAGGTCAAGGTCGGCCTCGAACGACGACGTCGCCGCCGCCGACGGGCGCACCTGCTCGGCGTCGGGCCCCCAGCCGATCGCGACCAGCCCCGCCCCGCGCGGCGCCGGGCCCACGACGTACCGGCCCGAGCGGGTCGGCAGGATCCAGGTCACTTGTTGGCCCCCACGAGAAGTCCGGACACGAACTGCTTCTGGAACATGAAGAACACGATCGCCGTCGGGACGGCCGCAATCAACGATCTTGCCGCGACCACGCTCCAGGCGCTCGCGTAACCGCCCTGGAGGTTGAGCTGGGCGGCGGGAAGAGGGGTGCGGGTAGGTCCGCGCCCGTCAGGATCGCCGCGCACTCCCGCTGCAGAGCGACGTCGGCCCACATGGGGTGCTGCGGTGCGGCGTTGGAGCAGACGACGGCGCCCCAGGCGCCGAGCCGGCGCGCCTCACGCATCGCGTGCCGGCACAGCTCCGCCCCGACCGGCCCCTCCTCGAACCGGCCGTGCAGCGGGGTGTAGCCGACGTAGCCCTCGCCGAGGATCAGCGGGATGCCGCGGCTGGCGGCGGCGTCCGCCGCGGCGTCGAGCCACATGGTCAGCTTCTGGTACATGGCCGCGCGGTGCGTGCCCCAGTGGTCGTAGAGCCAGCGGTCCCACGCGTCGGGGTCGCACCAGTCGTGCACGTACACCTCGGGGACCGACATGATCGTGGCCCGCATGCGCCACTCCTGGCCCGGCGGCACCGACCACTTCTCGATCCCTGGGGCGTCGGGGCGCAGCAGCTCGCGCGCTCGCTCCTCGTCGAACTGGTCGACGGTGCCGCGCAGCTGGAATGTGTCGATCAGCTCCTGCAGCACCCCGTACACGTACGGGTGCACCACCAGGGCGTCGAGGTCCGCCGGCAGGGCGCTCAGCGCCCCGACCGGCACGCCGCCGTAGTTCACGGTGACCGGCCGGTCCGGGTGCCGCTGCCGGAACCGCGTGATCCCGCGCTCCAGCCGGGGCGTGAGCGCGCGCACTGCGTCGTCCCCGCGGCCGACGCCGAGCCCGTCGGTGAGGTACCCGATCTGCACCTCGTTGTGGAGCTCGGTCAGCAGGAGCCGGTGACCTAGCCCCTCCGCCTCCAGCAGGTCGACGAGGTCCGCGTGGGCGTCCGCGAGCACCTCGGCGCGCTCCTCCGGGTCCACGGCGTGCAGCGCCTCGTACCAGTGCGGCGTCGCGGCGAACGACGGCGACTGCTGGTACTCCCAGGACGACGCGATGATCCCGACGTCGTGCCGGTCGGCCGCGCGGAACAGCTCCAGCAGGTGGGCGCGCGCGTCGATGGTGGTCTCGTGCCGTACGTCGTACCACCGCACCCGCTGCCCGTACTCGCCCCCGAGCGGGCCGAGGCCCAGCGCCGAGGTGTTGATGCCGGACCGGAACAGCAGGAACGGCATGGCGCAGATGCGGATGGTGTCGTAGCCGCGTTCGCGGGCCTGCGCGAAGGCGCGGTCCAGGTCCTCGAACGGCTCGCCGGGGCCGGTGCGGGTGTACCAGGTGAAGTCCCACAGGGACACCACACGGGGGCGGTCCGGGGCTGCGAGCAGGTTGCTCATGCTGAGAACTCCTTCGGGTCAGCGGGTTTCTGGTCGGGTCCGTGCAGCAGCTCCGCGCCCCGCCGCGCCACGGCGTGGCGCAGGTCGGCCGCGTGCCGGGACGCCGCGAGCGCCGGCCGCAGCAGGAGGGTCTCGGCCGCCGCGGTGTTGTCGGCGAGGAGGGCGAGCTGGGCGTCGAGGACGAGCACACGCCGGTCGCGTACGCGCAGCGGGTCCTCCTCGAACAGGAGCAGGTCGGGCAGGGACGTGGCGAAGTAGTCGACGCGCGGCACCTCGGCGGCATACCGGTCGCGGTAGGCACGCAGCGACGCCGTCAGCTCGTCCGCGGCGTCGTGCTGCCCGGTGCGGCGCAGGGCGAGGACCGTCCAGAAGGTCTGCTCGCTGTGCTCCTGCGTACTCATCTCGACGAAGTCGCCGCGCTGCGCAGCGGCGGTGTGCCAGGCGTCGTCGGCATCGGCATCGGCGTCAGCCGCGAGCGCGTCCCCGAGCAGCAGGTGCAGGTGCGCGGTGCTGGCCAGGGGGTGGCGCGCCTCGCCCAGGCTGCGCGGAGGCGCCAGGGCCGCCCGCACGTGCCCGACGGCGTCCGCCGCCCGGCCGTCCGCGAGCGCGTCCAGTGCCTGGTGGGTGTGCGCGCGGTCCCAGGCGAGCAGCGCCTGTCCCTCGCCGCCCTCCCAGGGGTGCAGCCGGCGTCGGCCGAGGACCGTCAGGGCCTGGTCCGCCCGGCCTTCCGTGATCATCAGGTGCAGCGTCTCGACCGCGAGGTCGTCGCGGTCGAGTGCGGAGCCCTCCGCGAGCAGCGCGGCGAGGCGGTCCGCGGGGCTGGTCCCCGTCAGCGCGGCGAGCTGGTCGCTCTCGTACAGCAGCCGTGCGTCGCCCGGGGCGACGGCGCACGCCCTGTCGTACGCGTCGCGCGCGGCCGCCAGGTCACGTTCGTGGTTGACGGCGGCCAGGCCGATGTTGCGCCAGGCGACGGCGTCGGCCGGGTCGAGGGCGACCGCCGCCCGCCACGACGACAGGGCGTCCCCCCGGCGTCCGGCGGCGTAGGTCCAGTGGCCCAGCAGCGACCGCGCGCGGGCGTCGCCCGGATCGGCGTCGGCCGCCTCCCGCAGCACCGCCGCGTCCGCGAGCCGGCCGGGGAAGCACCAGGTGGGGTCGATGGTGCGGGCCCGCGCCCGCTCCGCGGCGGCCTCGGCGGTACGGCCCGCGAGCCCCAGCAAGTGGGCGCGGTGGTAGGCGAGCAGCGGCCTGACGGCGGTCTGGCCCCCGGCCCGGTGGTCCTCGCGCGCCTCTGCCTCCTCCAGGCAGGCCAGCGCGGCGTCGTGCTCCCCCACCCCCGCGAGCTCGATCGCGACGTCGAGCAGGGTCTGGGCGTCGCCGCTCGCGGGCCGGCCGTCCAGGTGCCGCAGCCAGGCGTCGAGCGGGTCGAGCGCACGGGCGGCGGCCAGCACCGATGCGGCGGCGTCGTGCTGCCGCAGCCGCCGGTGGCACACCACCGTCAGCGCGAGCGCCTGCAGGTGCTCGGGCTCGGTCCGGCGCACGTCGGTGAGCCGCGCCAGGGCTTGTTCGTGGCGGCCGGCGCGCGCGTCGACGCGCGCCATTCGGTAGCCGGCAGGCGCCCGCCACGCCCGCGACCACGCGGCCTGCGCGTAGGCCTCGTAGGCGCCGACGTCGTCGCCGAGCGCCTCCCGCACCAGGCCCAGCAGGTGGATCGCCGTGGTGTCGCGGGAGCTGCGGTGCAGCCTGGTCAGCCGGCCGACGGCGCGTTCGAGGTGCTCGACGGCCCGCTCGTGGCTGCCCGCGGTGTACGCGTGCCGCGCGAGGCCGACCAGGCTGTCCACGTATCCCGGGTCCCGGCGCAGCGCCTCGTGCCAGTACGGCTCGGGCGCTCGCGCCGCGTGGCGGTACAGCTCGAGGTGCGCGGCGATCAGCGCCAGCTCCTCGACGGTGCCGACCTGCTCGGGTGCGGGCGGCTCCTCGGCGGTGTCGGGCTCCGGGTCGCTGGCAGAGCCGGTCGAAGCTTGCTCGTCCCA
Organism: Promicromonospora soli; assembly: GCF_014653785.1. Lineage (GTDB taxonomy): Bacteria > Actinomycetota > Actinomycetes > Actinomycetales > Cellulomonadaceae > Promicromonospora > Promicromonospora soli. The sequence continues at coordinate 841,176 of NZ_BNAS01000001.1, forward strand.
TGTCACCAGGACGCGCCGCCCATGGGTCACCGTCACCGTGAGCGGCCCGGTCCCTGCTGGGAGGTCGTGCGCCAGCTGGGCGGGGTGCGTCGGGTCCGCGTCCACGACGTCGGTCGCGATCACGCGGCCCCCGGCCGACAGCGTCACCTCGATCCCGGCCAAGGGACGCGGCACCACAACGCCGGTCCGCGCCGTCGTGCCCGAACGGGTACTCAACCGCTCCAGACGGACCGCAGCGTCGAGCGTTGCCCGGTCCACCGGGCCGACGTCGCGGAACGGGTACCAGAACTGGGAGAAGACCTTGGTCTCACCCGGGGCGAGGTAGGCGAAGTCGGGCTGGTTGTCCGTGAACACGCCGGCCATCAGCTCGACGTAGTGCGAGCCGTCGTCGGCCAGGTTGGCGTCCCAGGCGTGGCCGAACGGGGCGTTGCCCCAGGTCCACTGCTTCTTGCCGGGCGAGAGCGCGCGGTCCGCGACGTGCACGAACCCGAGCCGCGCCGCGTGGTCGTAGCCGCCGAAGAACTCCTCGTCGCTGCGCAGGCACATGTACGACGTCGGCACCGGGATGTTGCGGTACCAGTCGAGCCGGTCGCGTGTGAGCTCCACGCCGTCGCGCGCGGTGCGGACCTCGCCCGCACGCGCCGGGTAGTCGACGCCGTAGTAGGGGCGGTCCGCGTGCGGGAACGCGGTGACCGCGCGCCGCGCGTGGTCGGCCACGAACTTCACGTCGTGCGGGAAGAACGACTGGTAGTCGTCGTCCACCCGGGCCGCCACGTTGGCCCACCACAGGAACGACTGCGGCAGCTCGCTGCGGTTGTACAGCCGCACCGTCAGCTCGAGCACCGCGCTGTCCGGTCGCAGCCGCACCCCGTGCATGCCCTTCATCCGGGTGAACGGGTCGTGGTCCGAGCACCACACGACGACGGCGCCGTCGGGCTCCTCCTCGATCTCGACGTCCACCGGCAGGTAGGTCGCCGGGCGGTGGTGCTGCGGCCAGTTGAGCTCCACGCCGCCCGCGACCCACGGGCCTGCCAGGCCCACCAGCGCCGGCTTGATCACCGGGTTGGTCCAGAAGAAGTCCCGGCCGATCCCGCGCTCGCGCGCCACGTGGATGCGCCCGCCCAGCTCCGGCAGCACGACGATGCGCAGCCACTCGTTCTCCAGGTGCGCCGCGCGCCATGCCCGCTGGTGGGGCTCGTCGGCGATCTGGTGGTGGAACGGGAGCGGGTACACGCGGCCGGACGACCCCTGGTACACCCGCCGGTCCAGGTACGCGGGGAACCGGTCGGGCGGCAGGGGCTCGTAGGTGGTCAGGGTGAGCGGCGCCTCCCAGGCGGCCGCGGCCCGTCCGGCCAGGTGGCCGGGCCGGTCGGGGAGGTCGAGCATGGACTCCACATCGAGCATGGGCCCGACGCTACGAATCCCCGGGGTGTCCCGGGAAGCGACGTATCGATGCACTTGCCTGGACGATCCGACGATTCCCGCCGGGAGCTCCGACTGCTGACGACGACGGGCCGTGACGCTACCCTTCTGGGGTGCGAATCCGTGACGGCTTCCCCGGACAGCGCCTCCGGGTGCTGCCGACCACCGTGGTCCGCGCGGCGTCGAAGAACGGCCCCACCTCGCGACTGCTGGTCACGGACGCAGGCTATTTCCCGCACGCCGCGAACCACGGGCGCGTGCGCAGGCACGGCGCCATCGGGACCATCGTCATCGTGTCCGCGGCCGGGCGCGGCTGGTGCCGCACGCCGGGCGGTCTGCACCGCATCGGGGCTGCTCAGGCCCTGGTCATCCCCGCCGGAGTGCCCCACGAGTACTGGGCCGACGACGATGACCCATGGACGATCTGGTGGATGCACGCCAGAGGCCCCGACGCGGACGAGTTCGAGCGTGACCTGGCGGCACACGCCGGGCCGGACGACGTAGCGGTGGTCGAGGCGCACGACCTGGTGCGCGTCGTCGCCGACCTCGAACGCGTCGTCCAGGCGCTCGAGACGGACGAGACCTACCCCAGCCTCCTGCGCTGCGCCGGTGCCGCCTGGTCGGTGCTCGCCCAGATCGGGGCCGACGCCGCCGCGGGCAGCCCGGTCCGGGGCGAGCCGGTACGCGCCGCGCAGGAGTACCTGCGCACGCACCTGGACGCCGTCGTCGAGGTGGCGGCGCTAGCCCGCCGGTTCGGCCTGAGCACGTCGCACTTCTCCGCCCGCTTCCGGGCCGCCACCGGCGGCGGCGTGGTCGAGTACGTCAAGCGGCTCCGGATGGCCCGGGCGTGCGAGCTGCTGATCACCACCCAGCTGCCCGTCGCCGACATCGCCCGCTCGGTCGGCTACCCCGACCCGTTCTACTTCTCGCGCCAGTTCCGCAGCGTGCACTCCTGCAGCCCGACGGACTTCCGCCGCGGCATCCACGACCGCGAGCGCTGAGAACCGCCCGAGCTCAGCTCGCGCACGCCGGGGCGTCGGCCAGGAGCTCCATCAGGTGCGGCGCAGGCGAGTCCTGGCGCTCCGAGCCGGTCACCACCGAGACCACCCAGTCCGACGCACCGTCCGGCGCGACCGGGACCGCGACCAGCCGGGCCGCCTGCGGCTTGGCCGCCACGTGGCGCGGCACGAGCGCGACGCCGAGGCCGCGGTCGACCAGGTCGAGGAGCGTGTGCACGTCGTTGACGGTGAACCGAACGCGCCGGTGCACGCCCCGCGCGCCGAAGGCGTCGTCGTTCATCCGGCGGACCGCCCAGGACGGGTGGAAGTCGATGAAGCTCTCGTCGCCGAGGTCGACCCGGTCGACGGCCGCGCGGGACGCCAGCGGATGCTCCGGCGGGCACAGCATGACCACCGGCTCCTGCCCCAGGACCGTGCGCGGCAGCACGCCCACGTGGTCGGTGGTGGCGACGAACGCGGCGTCGAGCTCGCCGTCGCGCACGCCGGCCAGGAGCTCGTGCGAGCCCGCCTGGGTGAACGCGATCTCCACCCGCGGGTACCGACGGTGGAAGCGTTCCAGCAGAGTGGCGACGTCGACGACGCCGAGGCACTGCTCCGCGCCAACCCGCAGGGTCCCGGCGAGCTCGCGCGAGACCTGGACCACCGCATCGCGAGCCTCCGTCGCGGAGGAGAGCATGGAACGGGCGAAGGGCAGCAGCGCGAGGCCTGCCTCGGTCGGCTCGACCTTGCGCGTGGTCCGCGTGAACAGCTTGGTGCCCAGCTCTACCTCGAGGTTGCGGATTGCGGCGGACAGCCCGGACTGGGAGACGCCGGTGACGTCGGCCGCACGTGTGAACTGCCGCTCGTCCGCGAGCGCGACGAGGTATTCCATCTGACGCAGTTCCATTAAGCAGTACCAGTTCTAGGAATGATGATGAGGAGTTGTTGGACTTCTAGGTTATCGCTTCCTAGTCTCGGTTCCGAACCCGTTGCGACACGAGGAGCAGCTCATGCACCAGCGCACCATCGGCGGCCGCGCCGTCTCCGCGATCGGCCTCGGCGGCATGCCGATGTCCATCGAGGGCCGGCCCGACCGCGACCGCTCGATCGCCACGATCCACGCCGCCCTGGACGCCGGCGTCACCCTCATCGACACCGCCGACGCCTACCACCTGCACGCCGACGACGTGGGCCACAACGAGGAACTCATCGCCGAGGGTCTGCGTTCCTACGGCGGCGACACCTCCGGCGTCCTCGTCGCGACCAAGGGCGGCCACCTGCGCCCCGGCGACGGGTCCTGGACCAAGGACGGGCGGCCCGAGTACCTCCAGGAGGCGGCCAAGGCCTCGGCCAAGCGGCTCGGGGTCGACGCCATCGGCCTGTACCAGTTCCACCGGCCCGACCCGCACGTGCCCTACGGCGACTCGGTGGGCGCGATCCGCGACCTGCTCGACGAGGGCGTCATCGAGATGGCCGGCATCTCCAACGCGAACCCCGACCAGATCCGGCTGGCGCAGGACATCCTGGGCGGCCGCCTGGTCTCCGTCCAGAACCAGTTCTCGCCGCGCTTCCGCTCCTCGGAGCCCGAGCTCCACCTGTGCGCCGAGCTCGGCATCGCGTTCCTGCCGTGGAGCCCGCTGGGCGGCATCTCGAACGCGCGCGAGCTCGCGACCCGGCACGCCGCGTTCGCCGAGGTCGCCGCCGACCACGGCGTCAGCCCGTACCAGGTGGTGCTGGCCTGGCAGCTGGCGCTCGCACCCGTCGTCGTGCCGATCCCCGGGGCATCGCGGCCCGCGAGCATCACCGACTCCGCCGCGGCGGCGGAGCTCGAGCTCACGGCCGACGAGGTAGCCCGGCTCTCCGCGGCCTGACCCACGCCGTCGACATACCGATCACCCACCCACAGGAGAAAACCCCCGTGAAGACCTTCACCCTGCCCGGGACGCAGCTCACCGTCCCTAACGTCGTCCTTGGCCTCATGCGCATCCAGGAGAAGACCGACGAGGAGGTGCGCACCCTGGTCAAGACCGCCCGGGACGCAGGCATCTCGTTCTTCGACCACGCCGACGTGTACGGCTCCGAGACGCACGGCTGCGAGAAGCGGTTCGCCGACGCGATGCAGCTGACGTCGTCCGAGCGCGAGCAGATCGTGCTGCAGACGAAGGCCGGCATCGTGCGCGAGGGGCCGTACTTCGACTTCTCGTACGACCACATCGTCGAGTCGGTCGACGGCTCGCTGGCCGCGCTCGGCACCGACTACATCGACATCCTGCTGCTGCACCGCCCGGACGCCCTCGTGGAGCCCGACGAGGTGGCGCGCGCGTTCGACGACCTGTCGGCGGCGGGCAAGGTGCGCTCGTTCGGCGTCTCCAACCACACGCCGGGGCAGATGGAGCTGCTGCGCAAGTCCGTGTCGCAGCCGATCGTCGCCAACCAGGTCCAGCTCTCGCTGACGCATGCGCCCCTCGTGGCGCAGGGCGTCGCCGCGAACATGCAGGCGCTGGACCAGTCGGTCAGCCGCGACTCCGGCACCCTCGACTACTGCCGCCTGAACGACGTCACCGTGCAGGCCTGGTCGCCGTTCCAGGCCGGGTTCTTCACCGGCGTGTTCCTCGGCTCGCCGGAGTACCCAGAGCTGAACGCCGTGATCGACCGCCTGGCGAAGCAGTACGACGTGCCGGCCATCGCTGTCGCGACCGCCTGGATCACCCGCCACCCGGCGCAGATGCAGGTGGTGCTGGGGACCACCAACCCGGAGCGCGTCGCGGCCGCCGCGCTCGGTTCCGACGTGCCGCTGACGCGCGCGGAGTGGTACGAGCTGTTCCGCGCGGCGGGCTACGCAGTGCCGTAGCCCGCCGACGACAAGGGGCTGCCCTCAAGGCGCCACGTTGTGGTTCGCCGCGAACAGGTTGGTCGGGTCGTACGCCCGCTTCACCTCGCGCAGCCGGGCCAGCGTCGCCTCGGGGTAGGCGTCGCTCACGTCCTGCGGCGTCGCGTTCGCCATGAAGTTCACGTACCCGCGCCCGGCGACACCGAGCGTGCCCGACGTCGACGCCACCCACTCGCGCAGCGCCGGGACGCCGTCGAGACCCAGCGCCATGCCCTGCACGGTCACCATCCAGGCGGCGTCGCGGTGCGCGAAGGCCGTCGCGGCCGGGTCGACACCGGCGATCGCGCCGCCCATGGGCCGCAGGTTCACCACGGCGAGCCCGTGTTGCGCACTGGACACGGCCTCGATGGCGGCCGCGGCCCACGCCTCGTCGGGCGCCCAGACACCCTCGCCGAGGAACCCGGGCCGCGCGTCGGCCGAGGCCCCGCCCTCCGGGCCGCCGGCGACGAACATCTCGGGATAGGGAATCTCGCTGACGCCGTCGAACACCGTGCCGAGCGCGCGCAGCGGCGCGAACACCGCCTCCGCCTCGGACGCCGGGCCGGCGAAGCACACCAGGGCCATGACGATCGGCTTGCCGTGCACCTCCGCCGGCAGCATGGGCAGCGGCGGGGCGGTCATCACGTTGACCATGCCCGACAGCTTCTCTGGCGCCTCGGCGAGGGTCGCAAGGACGGTGGCGAGCGTGCCCGGCTCGGCCGGCCACGCGACCATGCCGCCCGTGACGACCGGCAGCTCGCGCAGCCGCAGGTCCAGCCGGGTCACGACGCCGAAGTTCCCGCCACCACCCCGCAGCGCCCAGAAGAGGTCCGGGTTCTCGTCGGCGTTGGCCTGCACCACTCGGCCGTCGGCGAGGACCACCTCGGCGCCCAGCAGGTTGTCGGCGGTGAGGCCGTGGAGCCGGCTGAGGTAGCCGATGCCGCCGCCGAGCGCGAGGCCCGTGATGCCGACGGTCCCGGTGTCGCCGAACCCGGTGGCCAGGCCGTGCTCGCCCGCCGCCGTGCTGTAGGTGCCGGCGAGGACGCCGCCCTGCGCGTGCCCGACGCCGGCGTCCGCGTCGATCTCGATGCCGTCCATCAGGCGCATGTCCAGGACGAGCCCGCCGTCGGCCAGGCCGTGCCGGGCGAAGCTGTGGCCGCCGCTGCGCACCGCGAGCGGCAGGTTTGCGTCGCGCGCGACGGCGACGACCGCCGCTACCTCGTCAGTGGTACGGACCCGCGCCACCGCGACCGGGATCCGCTCCGGGCCGCCGAGGAACACGGCGGCGGTCTCGGCGAACCCGTCGGCGGGCGGGGTGAGCAGGCGGTCGCCGAGCGCGGCCGTGAGCGGGGCCAGGGCGCCTTCGAGCGCCTCGGGCGAAAGCTGTGTGCTGGTGCTGGTGTCTTGCGTGGCCATCGTCGCGCCTCCGAGTAGATACCGAACTTGCCGTCGCTAACGTTAGACATCTAAGCATTAGCCGTCAATGCATTTCGGCGTCAGCCGAACTACCCTTCGTCCATGCAACCAAGCGGGCGGCCCATCGGCGAACCAGGCGGCACGGATCACGAGACCGGGCCGAGCCGTCCCGGGCTGGTGCCCGTCGTGCCCACGATGTGGCAGTCCGTGCAGCGCGTCATGCGGGCGTTCGACGCACTCCTTTCCGAACATGGCGGCAGCTGGCAGGTCTGGCACATCCTGCTCGCTCTGCATCAGGGCACACCGGCCACCCAGCGCGAGCTCGCACACGCCGTGGGCATCCGCGAGGCCACGCTGACGCACCACCTGCGCGGCATGGAGGACCGCGGGCTGGTGGTCCGCACCCGCGAGGAGTCGAACCGCAGGGTCCAGCGCATCGAGGTCACCGACGCCGGTGAGAGGCTCTATCAAGACCTCAAGTCCGCGGCGATCGGGTTCGACCGGACGCTGCGGGACGCGATCGGCCCGGAGGAGGCAGACGTCAACGGCTTCCTCGACACCATCGGCCGCCTCGCCCGGTCGGTGCCAGACCGCGGGAACGGACCGATCCCGGAGGGCTGGCCGGGCAACCGCCAGGTGAGCCGGGAATAGGCGGTGCCCCAGGCAACTTTGTAAGTCTCGTGCAGCACATCCGGGAGCCCCAGACATGACCGCACCATCGAGCAGCACCACAGACACCCGGCTCGGGCTGCGCGGCGACCGTGGCCCGATCCTCGGCGCGCTGATGCTCTCCACCTCGCTCGTAGCCCTCGACGTCACGATCCTTGCGACCGCCTCGACCACCATCGCGCGCGAGCTCGGCGCGTTCGAGCAGGTCCCGTGGCTCTTCTCCGCGTACACGCTGGCGCAGGCCGTGACCGTCCCCCTGTACGGGCGCCTGGCGGACGTCTTCGGGCGCAAGCGCGTGATGCTGCTCGGGATCGGGCTGTTCCTGCTCGGCTCGGTGCTGTGCGCCGTCGCCTGGAGCATGCCCGCGCTCATCTGGTTCCGCGTGCTGCAGGGCCTGGGCGCCGGCGCGATCCTGCCGATGTCGATGACCATCGCGAGCGACATCTACACGCTCGCCGAGCGCGCCAAGACCCAGGGGTACCTCGCGAGCGTGTGGGCCGCGTCGTCCGTGCTCGGCCCGACCCTCGGCGGCGTGTTCAGCCAGTTCGTGAGCTGGCGCTGGATCTTCTGGGTCAACGTGCCGATCGCCCTGGTGGCGGCGTACGCGCTCTGGCGCCGGTTCCAGGAGAAGAAGCGCGAGGGCGAGCGCGAGCCCATCGACTACCTCGGCGCCGCCCTGCTCACCGGCGGCAGCACGCTCCTGGTGCTGGGCCTGCTCGAGGGCGGGCACGCGTGGGGCTGGGCGTCGCCTCAGTCGGTCGGGATCTTCGTCGCCGCGGTGGTGCTGCTCGCGGCGTTCACCGTGTCCGCCCGCAGGAACGCGCACCCGATCTTCGACCTGGGGCTGCTGCGCCGCCGTGTGGTCGGCGCGTCGACGGCGGCCGGGCTCGCGGTCGGCGTCATCACACTCGGCCTGTCCACGTACGTGCCGATCTACGCGCAGGGCGTGCTCGGCGTCGGGCCGCTCGTGGCCGGGTTCGCGCTTGCCTCGCTCCTGGTGGGCTGGCCGCTCGCGGCGACCCTTTCGGGCCGGATCTACCTGGCGATCGGGTTCCGCTGGACCGCCGTCATCGGCGCGGTGATCGTCCTGGCCGGTGCCCTCCTCACGCTCACCCTCGGCACGAGCTCCCCGGTCTGGCACATCTCCGCTGCCGTGTTCGTGATCGGGCTCGGCATGGGTCTGGTGGCCGTGCCGACGCTGCTCGCCGCGCAGCACAGCGTGGACTGGGGCGAGCGCGGCGCGGTGACCGCCACCAACATGTTCGCCCGGTCGATCGGGCAGGCGGTGGGCGTCGCGGTGCTGGGCGCGGTGGTGAACGCGGTGACCACCGTCGGCGCGGACGGCACACCGGACGGCCCGGGGCTGGCGTACGCCATGCACCTGGTGTTCTGGTGCGTGGCCGGCGTCGCCGCGCTGATGATCGGGACGGTGCTGCTGCTCCCCCGCGACAACCCGAGGCTCACGCGGTCCTCGTGACGGCGAACCTGCCGAGCGCACCGTCGAGCACGTCCTGCACGTGCTCCCGGAAGCGGGGGCAGGTCGCGATGTCGTGCGCCCGGCACTGCAGCGCGTGCAGCGTCATCTCGCGCGACGCCGCCATCTCGGCCATGCGCCGGTCCAGGTCCGCGATGTGTGCCTCGAGCACCTGGTGCCGGTCGTACGCCTCGGCGTCGAGCATGACGCGCACCTGTTCCAGGGTCATGCCAGCGGCCTTGCTGCGCATGATGACGCCGACCCGCACGACGTCGTCGCGCCCGTACCGCCTGCGCCCGGCCCCGTCGCGCGCCGGGTGCAGCAGCTTCTCGTCCTCCCAGTAGCGCAGCACGTGGGTCTCCAGCCCGAACCGCCGGGCCGTCTCGCCGACCGACCAGGTCTCGCTTGACTTCATGTTGACATGAAGTCACATCCTGAGGTCGTACCGCAAGCCGTACCAGGAGACGGAGCCCCGCGATGTCCGCAACAGACCCCTCGAACAGCCCCTACGACGCCGTGGTCATCGGCGGCGGCCCCGCCGGGCTGCAGGCCGCGCTCACCCTCGGCCGCATGCACCGCCGCGTGCTGCTGCTCGACTCCGGCGAGTACCGCAACGCGCCCGCCGAGCACATGCACAACTTCGTGACGCAGGACGGCACGCCACCGGCCGAGTTCCGCGCCGCGGCCCGCGCCGACCTCGCCGCCTACGCGACGGTGGCCGTCCGCGAGGCCGCGGCGACCGCCGTCGTGCCCCACGGCGCGGGCTTCCGGGTCGAGCTGGGCGGCGACGCCGAGGGCGGGGAACCGCTCGCCACCCGCACCGTCGTGCTCGCGACCGGGATGCGAGACACCCTGCCCGCGACCCCCGGCCTGGAGCCGCTGTTCGGGACCGTCGCCGCGGTCTGCCCGTACTGCCACGGGCACGAGCTCAGCGGCAAGCACGTGGCAGTGCTCGGCAGCGGCCCGCACGTGACCCGCGTCGCGTTCCTGCTGGAACGCATCGCGAGCCGGCTCACCGTCCTGGCCGACGGCGAGGAGCTCGACCCGGGCGTCCGCGCCCAGCTTGCCGACGCCGGGGTCGCCGTCCGGGCCGAGGCCGTCAAGGAGCTGGTCCCCAGCGCGGCCGGCGCCACCGTGTCGTTCACCGACGGCCCGGACGAGGAGGTCGGCGGGGTGTTCGTCTCGGCCGAGTTCGCTCAGCGCGCCCCGTTCGCGGAGCAGCTCGGCCTGGACCTGCTCTCGTCCGGCGCGGTCGAGGTGGACGCCATGGGGCGCACGAGCGTGCCCGGCGTGTTCGCCGCCGGCGACATGGCGCACACACCGGCGACGCCGATGCCGCTCGCGTCGGTGCTGGCCGCGGCCTCGTCCGGCCTGATGGCCGCGGTGGCCGTGGACGCGGAGCTGCTCGGCCAGGACCACCCGGTACCCCAGCCGGCCTGACGCCATTGGGCCGGAGTGCGTGCCGCGCCCACCGGGGTCACTTCGGTCGCATGCCTGACCGAACTCAATGACTTCGGTCCCTTGCCCTGAGATCGGTCGATTAAATGACCGATCTCAAGGCAACCGACCGATCTCATGTGCGTGTGGGTGGCATCGGACCGAACTCGTCACACCGAGTCCACCGTCACGCACCACGCACTCCGGCCCTACGCGTTCGCGCTGTCGCGGAGCGTCCGGCGTTCGCTCTCGATCGCCAGGAGCTCGGCGAACGCCGCCTGGTAGTTCTCGGTGTCCGCCGGGTCCAGCCGCTGCAGGCGGCTGCGCGCGTCCGCGACGCGCCGCGTGAGCCCCAGGTCGACGACGCGGCGCACCACACCCTCGACGAACGCCGCGACGGCCGCCTCCCGGTCCTCCGGGAGGGACGCCACCGAGAGCTGCGTGACGACGCCCGCCACGGTCTCGGGGGCCTGCTCGAGCACTGCCGCGACCCACTGCGCCGCAGACATCTCGCGCCCGGCCGCGGCTCCCCCGGCCGCCCGGATCGCCGAGTGCACTGCCCGCCACGCGGGTACCGCGAACGCGTCCTCGTCGAGCGCGTCGAACGTCGGCGGGACGTGCTGCGGGTACTGCAGCACGGCCACGAGCGCGAGGCGCTCGTCCCGGGCCACCGGGTCGCGGGGGTCGGGGGCCGGTATCTGCGGCACGCCGCCCGACGCCGGACGGTCGTCCGAGCCGCCCTGGCCGGTCACCGGCGCCTCCCGGAGGGATGGCGTGCTCGCCGCGCGCGAGATCTCCCGGGCGACCGCGCGCTCGTCGGTGCCGATCCAGCCCGCGAGCAGTCGGGCGTACTCGGGCCGCAGGGCGGTGTCGCGGATGCCCGCGATGATGGGCGCGGCGGCCCGCAGGGCGCCGACCCGGCCCTCCGCGGTGTTCAGGTCGAACTCGTCGAGCTTGCTGCGCACCACGAACTCGAACAGGGGCACGCGGCCGTCCACCAGGGCGCGCACCGCCTCGGGGCCGCCCACCATGCGCAGGTCGCACGGGTCCATGCCGCCGGGCTCGACGGCCACGAACGTCTGCGCGAAGAACCGCTGGTCCTCGCCGAAGGCACGCACCGCCGCCTTCTGGCCGGCCGCGTCGCCGTCGAACGTGAAGATGATCTCGCCGCCGAGGGACGTGCCGGACTTCAGCTGGAGGCCGCCGCCGGCCGTCGTGTCGCCGAGCAGGCGCCGCACCACCTTGGCGTGGTCGGCGCCGAAGGCCGTGCCGCACGTGGCGACCGCCGTCGTCACGTCGGACAGGTGCGCGGCCATGACGTCCGTGTACCCCTCGACGACCACCACGCGCTTGCCCTTGGCGATCTCCCGCTTGGCGAGGTCGATCCCGTACAGCACGTGCGACTTCTTGTAGAGGCTGGTCTCGGGGGTGTTGAGGTACTTGGGCCCCTGGTCGTCCTCGAACAGGCGGCGCGCGCCGAAGCCGATCACGGCCCCCGTCACGTCCCGGATGGGCCACATGACGCGGCCGCGGAACCGGTCGTAGATGCCGCGCCGGCCCTCGGACATCAGCCCGCTCGCCACCAGCTCCGCCTGCGTGAAGCCGCGGCTCTGCAGGTGGCGCTGCAGCGCGTCCCAGCCCTTGGGGGCGAACCCGACGCCGAACCGCTCGGCGTCGGTCCGGTCGAAGCTGCGCTCGGCGAGGAATGCGCGCGCGGCGGCGGCGTCGGGCCCCATGAGCTGCTCGGCGTAGAAGTCGGCGGCCACGCGGTTGGCCTCCAGCAGGCGCTGCCGCTTGCCGGGCTCGTCGCGCGGGCGGGCGGAGCCGCCCTCCTCGTAGCGCAGCTGCACACCGGTCTTGCCCGCGAGGTACTCGATGGCCTCGGTGAAGCTCAGCCCGTCCATCTTCATGACGAACTCGATGACGTCGCCGCCCTCGCCGCAGCCGAAGCAGTGGTAGCGCCCGACGCTGGGCCGCACGTTGAAGCTGGGGCTGCGCTCGTCGTGGAAGGGACACAGACCCACCAGCGCGCCCACCCCGGCGGGCTTGAGGGTCACGTGGGCCGAGACGATCTCGTCGATCCGCGCGCGCTCGCGGACGAGGTCGACATCCTCGCGTCTGATGAGCCCGGCCACGGTCCGAAGTCTATGCTCGCGGCCGGCTCCGGGACGCCTCCGTCCACATCCCCGGGCTAGCGCCCGGACGCCGTCAGCGCCGCCGCGCAGCGGCGGGCGTACTCGCCCGGCGTGACGCCGACCGCGCGCACGAAGTCCCCGGTGAAGTGCGCCTGGTCGTAGTAGCCGACGGCGGCCGCCAGCCCCGCCAGGTCCAGCGCCGGATCGCGGCCCAGCATCTCGGCGGCCAGGTGCACCCGATGCCGTCGCAGCACCCACTTGGGGCTGACGCCCACCCAGTCCGCGAAGAGGCGCTGCAGCGAGCGCGGGGTGGTGCCGAGCCGGTCGGCGAGCGCCGCGACGGTGGTGCCCGGCACGGCGTCGGCGATCGTCGCGAACGCCGCGCGGAGCGCGGCCAGCGCGGCGGTGGAGCGCGGCGTCCGGGACCGTTCGGCGGCGGCTCGGAGCAGTGGGGTGACGGTCCGGACGGCGGCGTCCGGCAGGCCGGCCGCAGCCTGGGCGAGCGCCTCCGCGCCGGTGACCTCCGCCGTCGGGCCGAGGAACCCGGCCGGTTCGACGGCGCCGCGCTCCCCCGGGTGCGCGAGCCCGAGCAGTGCCCGGTAGCCGCCCGGGCGCAGCTTGGTGCCGACCACGCCGCCGGAGCCGGCGATCGTGCGCCGGTCGGTGGGCCCCGCGGGCATGGCATAGGCGAGAAAGCCGACGTCCTCAGCGACGATCTGGCCCACGGGGTGGGGCACCACGGTCTGGGTGAAGGCAGTGCCCGGGGGCAGGTCCCAGGTGATCACCCAGTGCCAGTCCACGAGGTCGGCGAGGTCCGGGGCGGGTTCGACGCGCGCCAGGGAGAACCGGTCGCGTGCCCTGGCGGGGTTCACGATGCCGAGCGTCGGCCCTGACTCGAGGGCATGCGTGACCGTACGGTCGTCGTCGAACACCTGTCGCACATTTCCAAGACTGGCACAGCCTGGCCGCGGCAGCATCGAAACCATGAAGAACTCAGCCCTGCACCCCAACATCTCCGTGAGCGACGCCCGCGCGGCCATCGCGTTCTACGAGGCGGCGCTCGGCGCCGAGACGCTCGACGTGATCACCGCCGGCGACGCCGTGATCCACTCCGACCTGGTCCTGCGGTCCGCCGCGGGCGAGTCCACCTTCACGGTTGCCGCCGCGTTCCCCCCGGACTCCGTGGCCCCCGAGCCGGGCGCGCCCACGCACGCGAGCTTCACCGTCCCGGTGGAGGACGCCGACGCCGCCTACGCCCGCGCGCTCGGCGCCGGGGCGACCAGCCTCGCCGAGCCGGCCGACTGGTTCAAGGGATTCCGGCAGGCCGCCGTGCGCTGCCCGTTCGGTCACCGCTGGTACTTCGTGACGGTGGCCGAGTCCGTCACGGCGGACGACGTGCAGCGCGCGAGCGACGCGTGGATGGCGGACCGCGCCTGACGATCCGTAGGCGTTCTTTTGGTTTGTCGGGGAGGCGAGGTTCGGTACGCTTTGCCCCGACTCGAGGAGGAAGCGCAGCACCATGGGTATCAAATTCCGTAAGCGTTGGTCGCTCGGCCCGGTGAAGTTCAACTTCACCCAGAGGGGCTTCTCTTCGTGGAGCTTCAAGGTCGGCCCCTGGTCGTGGAACTCCAAGACGAAGAAGCACAGCGTGGACCTGCCCGGTGCCTTCAGCTGGCGGCAGAGCTGATTCACCGGCGCTGACCCCCGCACGAGCAGGCGGTCCTGCACCCTCCGGTCCGGAGCGGTCAGGGTCGCCTGTTCGCGCGGGAACGGCCCGGATTCCGGGGATGTCACCGCGCGTGGCTAGAGTGGCTCGCGTGGAGCAAGCCCTCGGGAAGAGCATCCCGCCGTCATACAGCGCGCAGGACGTCGAGCGCTGGGTGACGGAACCGCCCAAGTCGCAGGCCCGAACCCCCTTCGAACGCGACCGCGGCCGCGTGGTGCACTCCTCCGCGCTGCGCCGTCTCGGCGCCAAGACCCAGGTGCTCGGCGCGGGGCACGACGACTTCGTGCGCACCCGCCTGACCCACTCCCTCGAGGTGGCCCAGGTGGGCCGCGGTATGGGCCGCTCACTGGGCTGCGACCCCGACGTGGTCGACACCGCATGCCTCACCCACGACCTCGGGCACCCGCCGTTCGGGCACAACGGCGAGACGGCGCTCGCCGAGATCGCGGAGCCGATCGGCGGCTTCGAGGGCAACGCGCAGACCCTGCGCCTGCTGACGCGGCTCGAGCCCAAGGTGATCGGCTTCGACGGGGTGCCCGCCGGCCTCAACCTGACCCGCGCGAGCCTCGACGCGAGCGTCAAGTACCCGTGGGCGTACGGCGCCGGCCCGGCACGGCCCGACGGCACGGCGAGCCGCAAGTTCGGCGTCTACGCCGACGACATGCCCGTCTTCACGTGGCTCCGCAAGGACGCGCCCGACGGCGTGAAGTGCCTCGAGGCCCAGGTCATGGACCTCGCCGACGACATCAGCTACTCCGTGCACGACGTCGAGGACGGCGTGGTCGCCGGCCGGATCGACCTGGACCTCATGGCGCACGCCGAGGAGCGGGCGCGCGTGGCCGAGTACGTGCGGGCCTGGTACGGCGAGTGGTACACCGCGGACGCCATCGACGAGGCGCTCGGCCGTCTGCAGGACTACCTGCGCGGCGAGGGCCACCTGGTGCGGGCCTTCGACGGGTCGCGCCGGTCCCTGGCCTCGCTCAAGGACATGACGAGCCAGCTCATCGGCCGGTTCATCGGCGCGGCGATCGCCGCCACGCGGGCCGCCTACGGCGAGGGCCCGCTCACGCGCTACGCCGCCCGGCTGGTGGTGCCCGCGGAGACCGAGCACGAGATCCTCGCGCTCAAGGGGATCGCCGTCGCGTACGTCATGGCGCCGCGCGGCCAGGAGCCCCGCTACCTGCGGGAGCGGGAGATCCTGGCCGACCTGGTCCGCGTGATCGCCGACCGCGCACCCGCCGAGCTGGAGCCGCCGTTCGCCGCGGACTGGCACGCCGCGCCCGACGACGCCGGGCGGCTGCGCGTCGTGGTCGACCAGGTAGCGTCCATGACGGACCTGTCGGCGATCACGCTGCACGCCCGGCTGGTCAGCCCTTGACGGAGCCCGCCGTCAGGCCGCCCACTATGTACTTCTGCAGGAACAGGAACAGCGCGAGCACGGGCACCGCGGAGACGACGGCGCCCGCCGTGAACAGGCCCCAGTTGGCCTCCTGCAGCGACGACACCCAGCCGTAGAGCCCCACTGCGAGCGTCCAGCTCTCCTCCGACTGCAGCAGCACGCGCGCGATGATGAACTCGCCGAACGTGCTGATGAAGCTGAGCAGCCCCACCACGGCGAGGATCGGCGCGGTCAGGCGCAGCACGATGGTCCAGTAGATCTGGGCGTGCGAGGCGCCGTCGATCTTCGCGGCCTCGTCGATCTCTCGCGGCACGGTGTTGAAGAACCCGTACATGAGGAACGTGTTCACCCCGAGCGCCCCGCCCAGGTACACGCAGATCAGCGACAGCTTGGAGTCCAGGCCGAGCCCGGGCACCACGTTCCCGAGCGAGATGAGCAGCAGGAAGATCGCGACGAACGCGAGCATCTGCGGGAACATCTGGATCACCAGCAGGGCGGTGAGCCCCATCCGGCGTCCGCTGAACCGGAACCGGGAGAAGGCGTAGGCCGCCGCCGCGCCCATCAGCACCGTGCCCACGCCGGTGGCCACCGCCACCACGAGGGTGTTGCCCATCCAGGTCCAGAACCGGGTGCCGCCGAGGGCCGCGTAGTTGGCGCCGGACACCGACGCGAACAGGTCGTTGGAGCCGGTGAGCGTGCCGCCGTCGGCCAGCGAGGCCGACACGACGTAGACCAGCGGGAAGCCCGCGTAGGCCACGGCGAGCACGCCGACCAGGTGCCGCCAGCCGATCTCGGAGAACCAGCGGCCGGCGGAGGGGCGGCGGGACAGGGACCGCCGGGAGACCAGGGAAGGCCGGGTCGCAGGGACCCTCGTCGTGCGCATCAGGCGATCTCCTCGAGCGAGCGGGTGCGCCGGAACGCGAGGGCGGAGATGGTCGCGACCACCACGAAGATGACTATCGACAGGGCGCTGGCCAGGCCGTAGTCCTTGGCCGCGGTCCCGTCGAGCCCGGAGACCGAGTAGACCATCGAGATGAGGATGTCGGTGTGCCCGAGCGGCACCGAGGCGTCGTCGAACCGGGGACCGCCCCCGGTCAGCATGTAGATCAGCGTGAAGTTGTTGAAGTTGAAGGCGAAGCTGGAGATGAGCAGCGGCGCCGTCGCGACCAGGAGCAGCGGCAGGGTGATGGACCGCCAGGTGCGCCACCGTCCGGCGCCGTCGATCTTCGCGGCCTCCAGCACGTCCGTCGGCAGGGACTGCAGCGCGCCCGTACAGATCAGGAACATGTACGGGAAGCCGAGCCACAGGTTCACGCCGAGCACCGCGAGCTTGGCGAGCACCGGGTCGGTGAGCCACGGGATCTGCGCCCCGCCGAGCAGCACCTCGTTGACGAACCCGTACGACCGGTTGAGCAGGCCCGACCACAGCAGGGCCGCGAGGAACCCGGGGATCGCGTACGGCAGGATCACCAGCGTCCGGTAGACCCGCCGGCCGCGCAGTCGCGCGTCGTTGAACGCGATGGCCAGGAACAGGCCGAGCAGGAACGTGGACGCCACCGAGACGGCGGCAAATGCGAACGTCCAGACCAGGATCTTGCCGAACGGGCCCGCGTACCGGTCGTCCCCGAACGCGGTGACGAAGTTGTCCAGCCCGACGAGCACGCGCCAGCCCACAGGCAAAGTCGTCCCGTCGGCGGCCTCGAACTGGCCGTCGTCGTTCGCGGTGTACGTCACCCCGGTGGTGGTGTTGATCATGGCGTCCGACACCGGGTCGTACGTCAGCGTGGACGTGAAGACGTAGCCGGTTCGGGCGTCCTGTGTGCGGATCGATCCATCGTTCGGGTCCTCGGATACGGGCACCCGCAGGTCGGTGACCTCCTGCTGCCGCTCCAGGACCTCGGCGTACTCCAGCACCTCGTACCCCGGCAGGCCGGTGACCCGGCCGGCCTCCACGGCGGCGCCGTCCACGGCCGCGAGCGGCCGCTCGGCCGTGCCCGCCTCGACCACGCCCTCGGGCGAGACGATCGCGAAGCCGAGCGTGTCGCCGTCGGCCACCACCGTCAGGGGCGACGACGGCGAGCCCTCCACCCGGCGCTCGTTCTGCACCAGGAGGGCCTCGACGGCCTGCTCCTTGGTGGAGTTGTGCCCGTCGCCGTAGTTGGTGAACGCGACGTAGCCGGTGTAGGCCACGACGTACACCTGGTAGACGAGCAGGAAGGCGAGCCCCGGCAGGATGTACTTCAGGGGCAGCGCACGCTTGCTGAAGTACGCCCAGTTCGCCACGAGCAGCAGCGCCACCATCGCGGCGAGGATGCCCCACGACTCGGCGCCCCACGCGGCCAGGACGGCGTAGACGCCGAGGGCGTCGACCAGTGCGATCAGGACAAGCTTGACGAGAAACCCGGGGCTCCAGCCGGTCCGACCGGAGCCCCGGGTCGCAGGCAACGACATCAGCCGATCTCGCCCTGGATGTCGGAGACCATCTTGTCCCAGGCCTTGGCCGGGTCGGACTTGCCGGAGACGATGGCAGCCTCGGTCACGCCCCAGTACGCCCACACGGCGCCCATCTCGGGCAGCGAGGGCATCGGGACGGCGTCGGCGCCGACCTCACGGAAGCCTGCGGTGATCGGGTCCTCCGACGCGGTGTCGGCGGCCTCGATCAGGGCCGGCGGGCGGTCGCCGGCCTCGTAGAGCGCGAGCTGCGCCTCGGGGGTGGCCATGTGGTTGACCAGGAAGTCGTTGGCGAGCAGCGCGTTCTCGCTCTGCGCGCTCACGTAGAAGCCGGCCACGCCCACGAACGGCTGGGCGGGCTCGCCGCCGGCGCTCGGGATCGGGTCGATCGACAGGTCGAGGTCCGCGAACTGCTCCAGCATCCACGGGCCGCCCACGATGAACGGCGACTCGCCCTTGGCGAAGGCCGCCACCGCGATGTCGTAGGTGACGTCTGTGCTCAGCACGCCGGCCTCACCCTGCTCGGCCAGCCACTGCGCGAACGCGGTGCCGCCCTCGCCGCCGAGCGCGAGCTCCGGCTGGTACGAGCCGTCCTCGTTCTGCTCGAAGACCGGCGCGCCGAACGACATCTGCAGCGGATAGAACGTGTAGGGGTCGCCCTCGGTGGAGGTCTGGATCAGGAGCGGGTACTTGGTGCCGGCGTCCTCGCCGGCCGCGACGGCGTCGTCCCACGTGGCAGGCGCCTCGGGGGCGAGTGCCGTGTTGCGGATGAGCGCGATGTTCTCCACGGCGTACGGCAGGCCGTAGACCTGGTCGTCCTGCGTGAAGGCCGCCACGGAGACCGGCTCGAACGTCGCGGCCGCGTCGCCCAGCTCGATCGGGGCCACCACGCCGTTGGTCGTGAGCTCGCCCAGCCAGTCGTGCGCGCCGACCGTGATGTCCGGGCCCTTGCCCGTGGGCACCTGGGCCAGGAAGTCGGGGCGGATGTCCTCGAAGTTCTTCAGGACCACCTCCACCTCGGCGCCCGTCGACTCCTCGAAGCCGGCCGCGGCGTCCTCCACGGCGGCCTGGCGGGTCTCGTCGACCCAGACGGTCAGGGTGCTCCCCTCGCCGTTCGGTGCGGCCGACTCCTCGCCCGCTGGTTCCTCTGCGCCGCCCGAGCAGGCGGCCAGCGCCAGCGTCGCGGTCAGCGCAGCGGCGGTCAGGATGCTCCGTCGCATCGTCACTCCCAGTTGTTCGCGGCCCGACGTCGGGCCTGGTTCTGATCCCCCGAACCGTATGGCTCGCTGAGGAATCTTGCAACTAGTTGCGATAAAGTTTCAGCATCGCTTGCAAGCAGGCCGGAGATCACCGTGGATGGTCACTCACGACGAAGGAGCCGCGTGTCACCTAGGCTGCCAGGCGTGCGCACCCGACTGACCGATCTCGCCGAGCAGGCTGGGGTCTCCACCGCGACCGTGTCGCGCGTGCTCAACGGCAAGCCCGGCGTGGCCGGCGAGACCCGCCAGGCCGTCCTCGCCGCCCTGGACGTGCTCGGCTACGAGCGTCCGTCCGCGCTGCGCGCCCGCCCCGCCGGACTCATCGGCCTGGTCGTCCCCGAGCTGTCCAACCCGGTGTTCCCCGCCTTCGCACAGGCCATCGAGTCGCAGCTCGCCTCGCGCGGGTACACGCCATTGCTGTGCACGCAGTCGCCGGGCGGCACCACCGAGGACGAGTACGTCGAGACCCTCATCGACCACGCCGTGGACGGCATCGTCTTCGTCTCCGGCAAGCACGCCGACACCCGGGCCTCCACCGAGCGCTACCAGCGGCTGCGCGGGCGCGGCATGCCGATCGTGCTGATCAACGGGTACGCCGCGGGCATCGACGCGCCGTTCGTCTCCCCCGACGACGCCGCCAGCGTCGAGCTCTCCGTCCGGCACCTGGTGTCGCTGGGCCACCGCCGCATCGGCATGGCGATCGGGCCCGACCGGTTCGTGCCGGCCAAGCGCAAGATCGAGGCGTTCGTGGCCCAGCTCCTGCGGCACGGCCTCGCGGCCACCGAGCAGGAGGCGCGCGAGCACGTCAGCCTTACCCTCTTCACGCTGGAAGGCGGCCAGGCGGCGGCCGGCGACCTGTTCGACGCCGGGCACACAGCCGTCGTCTGCGGTTCCGACCTGATGGCGCTCGGCGCCGTGCGCGCCGCGCACGCCCGCGGCCTGTCGGTGCCCGACGACGTCAGCGTCGTCGGCTACGACGACTCACCCCTGGTCGCCTTCACCGACCCGCCGCTGACGACGGTGCGCCAGCCGGTCGCCGACATGGCGCACGCCGCCGTCAGCGCACTGCTCACCGAGATCCACGGCGAGCGCGCGCCCCGCTCGGAGCTGCTGTTCACCCCGGAGCTGGTGGTACGGGGCTCGACAGGTGCCGCCCCGGCCCGGCACGCCTGACGCCCACAACACACCGCTTTGCGCTTTGGGCGTGATTTCTCCCGTACGCTTTCAGCAAGCGTTGCAGCTGACAAACCCCCCGACTTACGAGGACGCGACACGTGACAAGTACTGCCCTCATCACCGACGACCTCACCGCCGGAGCACCCGTCCATGCCCCCGCCGGGACCGGCGAATGGTGGCGCGACGCGGTGATCTACCAGGTCTACCCCCGCTCGTTCGCGGACGGGAACGGCGACGGGATCGGCGACCTGGCGGGCGTCACCGCCAAGCTGGACCACCTGAAGGCACTGGGGGTCGACGCCGTCTGGCTGAGCCCGTTCTACCGCTCCCCCCAGAAGGACGCGGGGTACGACGTCGCCGACTACCGCGACATCGACCCGCTGTTCGGCACCCTCGCCGACTTCGACGAGATGCTCGCCGGCGCCCACGAGCGCGGCCTGCGGATCATCGTCGACCTTGTGCCCAACCACTCCTCCGACCAGCACGTCTGGTTCCAGGAGGCACTCGCCGCCGCCCCCGGTTCTGCCGCGCGCGACCGCTACATGTTCCGCGACGGGCGCGGCCCGGGCGGCGACGAGCCGCCGAACAACTGGCAGTCCATCTTCGGCGGACCGGCCTGGACCCGGCTGGCCCCGCGGGACGGTGACGGGCCGCTCGGCCCGCAGTGGTACCTGCACCTGTTCGACTCCTCCCAGCCGGACCTGAACTGGGAGAACCCCGAGGTCCGCGAGGAGTTCGAGGCGGTGCTGCGGTTCTGGCTCGACCGGGGCGTGGACGGGTTCCGCGTCGACGTCGCGCACGGCATGATCAAGGCGCCCGGCCTGCCCGACTGGGAGGGCCAGGTAGCGATGGTCGAGGGCACGGTCGAGGAGCCGACGTCGAACCCGGGTGCCCCCGAGGACGGCTCGACCGGAGCCGGCAACCACGGGCCGATGTTCGACCAGGACGGCGTGCACGAGATCTACCGGGCCTGGCACCAGGTGCTTGCCGAGTACGACGGCGACCGCTGCCTGGTCGCGGAGGCCTGGGTGGAGCCGCTGAGCCGCCTGGCCCGCTACGTGCGCCCAGACGAGATGCACCAGGCGTTCAACTTCTCGTTCCTCACGACGCCCTGGGACGCGGCGCGCATGCGCTCGGTCGTGGACGTGTCGTTCAGCACCATGGACGCCGTCGGCGCCCCGACCACGTGGGTGCTGTCCAACCACGACGTCGTCCGGCACGTCTCGCGGCTCGGCCTCGCCGAGGTCGCGAGCGGCCCGCTGAACGGAATCGGCGCGAACGACCCGCAGCCCGACCCGGAGCTCGGCCTGCGCCGCGCCCGGGCCGCGACCCTGCTCATGCTCGGCCTGCCCGGCTCGGCGTACCTCTACCAGGGCGAGGAGCTCGGCCTGCCCGACCACACCGCCCTGCCCGACGACGTGCGCCAGGACCCGGCCTTCTTCCGGACCGGCGGCGTCGAGGCCGGCCGCGACGGCTGCCGGGTGCCGCTGCCGTGGGTCGGCGGTGCGCCGGGCAACGGGTTCGGCCCCACGGGCAAGACCTGGCTCCCCCAGCCCGCCGTCTACGCCGAGCTCGCCGCTGACCAGCAGTACGGCGTCGAGGGCTCGACCTACGAGATGTACCGGACGGCGCTCCAGCTGCGCCGGACCGAGAAGATCGGCGGGGGCGCGCTCTCGTGGGTCACCTCGCTGGTCGATTCCCCGGACGTCGTCGCCTTCCAGGCGGCCGGCGTCGTCGTGCTCGCCAACCTGGGCGACTCGCCGGTTCCGCTGCCCGCCGGGTCCGAGGTGCTGGTGGCCTCGGGTGAACTGGTTACCTGGGCCGGCGCGGTCGCGGTGCCGGAGGACACGACGGTCTGGCTCCGCGCCTGACCCACCGGTGGAACAATGGGGCCGTGACTTCCGTCCTCGACACGACCACTCAGGCGCCTACGGCATCCGGCCCGGCGTCGGGCGCTCCCGTGCTCCAGCCCCTCCAGATCGGGCCCATCACCGTGGGCACGCCGGTGGTGCTCGCGCCCATGGCGGGGGTGACCAACCGCGCCTTCCGCACGCTGTGCCGGGAGGCAGGGCAGTCGACCGGGTTCGACCCGGGCCTGTACGTCGCGGAGATGGTGACCAGCCGCGCGCTCGTGGAGCGCAACGTCGAGGCGCTGCGGATCGTGACATTCGGCGCGGACGAGACGCCGCGCTCCGCCCAGGTGTACGGCGTGAACCCGGCCACCGTGGGCGCCGCCGTGAAGATCATTGCGGGCGAGGACCGCGCCGACCACGTCGACCTCAACTTCGGCTGCCCGGTGCCCAAGGTGACGCGCAAGGGCGGCGGCGCCGCCCTGCCGTGGAAGAAGCAGCTGTTCACGGACATCGTCAGGGCAGCGGTCGACGCCGCCGAGCCGCACGGAGTGCCCGTCACGGTCAAGATGCGCAAGGGCATCGACGACGACCACCTGACCTACCTGGAGGCGGGGCAGATCGCGGAGTCGCTCGGCGCCGCCGCCGTCGCGCTGCACGCCCGCACCGCCGCGCAGCACTACTCGGGGCAGGCCGAGTGGGAGGCCATCGCGCGCCTCAAGGAGGCGGTGCGGACGGTCCCTGTGCTCGGCAACGGCGACATCTGGTCCGCGGAGGACGCCCTGCGCATGGTCGAGCAGACGGGGGCCGACGGCGTCGTCGTCGGCCGGGGCTGCCAGGGGCGCCCCTGGCTGTTCGCCGACCTCGCCGCCGCGTTCAACGGTTCCGGGCTGCGGGTCCGGCCCGGCCTGCGCGAGGTCGCCGACACGATCTACCGGCACGGCCTGCTCATGGTCGAGTACTTCGACGGCGACGAGGGCAAGGGCATGCGTGACCTGCGCAAGCACATGGCCTGGTACCTCAAGGGCTACGCCGTCGGGGGCGAGAAGCGCCACGAGCTCGCCCTGATCAACACCCTCGCCGAGCTGCGCGAGCGGCTCGACGCGCTGGACCTGGACGCCCCCTACCCCGGGGACGACGCCGAGGGCCCGCGCGGCCGCGCCGGTTCCCCCAAGACGCCGCACCTCCCGTACGGCTGGCTGGACTCGCGCGAGCTCGACGCCGCGTTCGAGGCGAAGCTGCGCGAGGCCGAGCTGAGCGTCAGCGGCGGCTGAGCACGGGGGGCCGGGCACCGCAATCGTGCTCTGACCTTCCGATACGCTCGTCCCGCGGTGGGCGCGTACGCCGTCCGGCCGGCCTTTCCCGAGCGAGCAACCCGACCCCATGGAGTTTCCGTGCTGTCCGACGTGGCGCGACGAGTCCGCGCACCTGAGATCACACCGCCCACCGCCCACGACCCACACGAGCTCGGCGGCTACGAGATCCGCGGCCGGCTGGGCCAGGGCGGCATGGGCATGGTGTACCTCGGAGCCACCCGGAGCGGTCGCCTGCTGGCGATCAAGGTCATCCACCCGGAACGCACCGACGAGCGCGAGTTCCGGGCCCGCTTCCGCCGCGAGGTCTCTGCCGCGACGAGGGTGCGCAACCGCCATACGGCGGCCGTCGTCGACTTCGATGTCGACGCGCCCCGGCCCTGGCTGGCCACCGAGCACGTGCCCGGACCTACCCTGGCGCAGGCCATCGCCGAGCTGGGGAGCCTGCCCGAGGCGGCCGTCCGCGAGCTCGTCACCGGTCTTGCCGAGGCCCTCGGCGCGATCCATCGCGAAGGCCTCGTCCACCGCGACGTCAAGCCCGCGAACGTGCTGCTCGGCCCCGATGGGCCGGTGCTGATCGACATGGGCATCGTCTCCGACTCGAACGCCACGTCGTTGACCACGACGGGCATGCAGCCAGGGACGCCCCAGTTCATGTCGCCCGAGCAAGCCCGGGGTGAGGCTGTCACCACCGCTTCCGACGTCTGGTCGCTCGGCGCCGTCGCCCACCTCGCGGCAGCCGGGACACCGCCGTTCGGAACGGGCAGCCTAGCGACACTCACCTACCGGATAGTGCACGAGCAGCCCGATGTCGGCGCTCTGCCGCCCGGCCTGCGTGGCCTGGTCGGCGCCTGCCTGGCCAAGGACCCCGCCGCGCGTCCGGCGACGTCGGCGGTGCTCGCGTCGCTCGCCGATCCGCCGTACGCCGAGCCCGTCGGCACCGGCCTGGAAGGCCCGGGTCTGCCCGACTTGCCCGACGAGCAGACGGTGCTGCGCACCAGGACAACGCCGTCCGACGCCGCTACCGCACCGGACCGCACCGAGACGCCCGCGCCGTCGGGCCGGGCGCGGCGCAAGGTCCTGATCGGCCTGGTCGCCGCGGGTCTGGTGCTGGCCGGCGGCGGAGGCGCGGCGGCGCTCGTGCACTTTCTGGCTCCCGGAGACACGCCTGCCGGAGCAACCACGCCCCAGGCCGAGGTGTCGACCTCGGCCGAGCCGTCCCGCGAACCGAGCCCCAGCCCGACCTCGAAGAAGCCGAAGAAGAAGCCGTCGGCGACGCCCGAGAGCTCTCCGGTCGCCACGCCCGGCGGCGAGCAGGACGGCACGTCGGCCACCGAGCAGGACGCCGCCCCGGCTCAGTTCCGGCCCGGCGCCGTGGCGATCCCCGCGCAGGTCCAGGTGGGCCAGGAGATCGTCGCGGAAGTGACCGGCTGGACGCCCCAGCCCGCCGACACCACGTGCCTGTGGAGCATCGGCGGCGAGGAGCGGGACAACCTCGGGTCGTGCGCTTACACCGTCGCGCTCGACGACGTGGGCAAGGCTGTCCAGGTCAGGCTCACCGCCACCCGGTCCGGGTACGCCGACGCCGCGGCGCTCTCCAACGCCACCGCCACCGTGCCGCAGCCGTCGGTGCCGAAGCCGAGCTGCTCGATCACCCTGCGCCCGGGCGAGGAGCACGTGGGCTGGCTGGCCCACTGCGGCATCGAGCAAGACCCGAACGTCACCTACACCTGGACCTGGGTCGACATCGACAGCGGCGAGACGATCACGCAGGAGGGAGAGGCGGGGTACACGGTCGGTCCGAGCATGTGGATTCGCGGCAGCCACAAGGGAAACCGCGTGACCGTGACAGTGGCGGCGCAGCGGGCGGGCTACCGTTCCGCCGAGTTCAGCACCACGTCCACCATGCCGGACGAGTACGTTCCCGCCGGGTGACCCGGCGCAGGGGCTGAGCGGTCTCCTGTACGCCGCGCGGCAGCGCGAGCCGGCAGGCAGCATGGGGGCAGGAGAGAGGGGGCGGGATGAGACGCCTGGTGGTCGCCCTGCTGATGTGCCTGAGCCTCGTGGCCGGATGCAGCGCTGAGGAGTCCGGCTCCCCGCCCGGCGCGACGACGACCGGACCGACGGGCACGCCGCCGGCGGATGGAGCCACCACCGAGCTGGTCGGGTCCTGGCATCGTGCGCAGAGCTGCGCCGAGATGCTCGCAGCGTTCCAGGCAGCCGGACTCGCCGAGTCACATCTCGGCTGGCTGCAGGGGAACTTCTACGGCGGTGAACCGGGACCGGAGACAGGCGACCCGTGCGAGGGAGCTCGCGGACCGCTGGAGCACGATCACTTCTTCACCGACGACGGCCAGTTCGGCTCGCACGACGAGAACGGCGAGGAGGTCGACGGCGGTGACTTCGAGGTCGTCGACGACGACACGGTGAGCTTCCCGTCCCACGCGACGGAGTTCGGCTACGACGGCGAGCTGGTCGTGGACTACTCGATCGACGGCGATGTCGCCGTCTTCGACGTCACGCTTCCCGAAGGGTGCGCCGATACGTGCGCGGACGCGTACGCCTGGGCCCTCTCCGCGTTCGCATCGGGTCCGTGGGAGCGCGGCGAAGTTCCGACGTAGCGGGGCTGAGCGTCACAGCCCATCCGGTTGCGGCCACTCCGGCGGCAGGACGCGGCCCATGATCGACGACGCCATGACCAGCCCCGGCTCGTCCCGGCCCGACGCCGGCTCGCGGTCGCGCAGCAGCGCCGCACCGTCCCGCTCCCAGGCGAGTCCGGGCCGGCCCGACGCCGCCCGGTACAGCGCGTCCAGGTGGTCCGGGTGTCGCTCGGCGAGCAGGGCCAGCACCCAGGACGGGACGTCCGGGTCGTCCAGCACCTGCGCCAGCCGCTGGGGCTTCCACGGTTCGAGCGGGGCGGTGTGCACCTCGCGGAGCTGCCCGTACCAGTCGAGCAGGCGCAGCCCTTTGACGGGGTGGTGCACCAGGGCGAACCCCGCGTCGTCGGGGTCTGCGGCGTCGTCGGGCAGCCAGCGCTCGTCGCGGAGCGCGGGCAGCAGCGCGAACTCCTCGGCCGGCGACCCGATCCGGTCCTTGAACCGCATGAACGCGTCCATGACGTGCGTCGCCGTGCCCTCCACCAGCACGTCCCCGAAGAGGTCGCAGAACGCGCGGTGGTGGTCGGCGACGAGCTCGCGGGCTCGGGCCAGCGTTCGGGGGTTGCGGTAGGCCGGGCACGGCGTGGAGGCCAGCAGCCCGACGACGCCGCGCACGACGTCGACGATGGTGCTCGGCGAGAAGACCGACGGCGTGTCGGCGAAGATCCATGCCGCCCCGACCGGCAGCACCCGCCCGGACAGCGGCAGGCCCGGGACGAGCGCGATCGAGCGGATCTCGGAGCGGCCCGTGTAGACCCGGTACTCCAGGTCGTCCTCGAGGTTGTGCAGCACGGCGTGCTCGTCCACCAGGTCGGTCACGATGAAGTGGCCGAGCACCCCGCCGTCGCGCCACTGCTCGAGGAGGGCGCGCTCGGCGTCGTCCACGTCGAGGCCGGCCGGGGCGGTGCCGGCGTCCGCCGGGACCGAAGGGGACTCCTCCCCGAGCAGCCTGCGGACCAGCGAACCGCCCGCCTCCCGCGGCCCGGCGTGGACCAGCATGTCCACCGCGCAGTCGCGCGTCACGGTGTCGTACCGCTCGGGGTCGACGTCGCTCACGGGCACTAGCGACTCGGACCGGACGAACGCGACCTGTCGCTCGACGGCTTCCGCGTTGGCGGGACGCAGCACGTGCGCTACCAGGCGGTACGTCAGACGGGTCGCGAGGGCCCGGCGCTCGCGCAGAGTCAGCCGGTCGAGCGGGCCGACGGCGGGCTCGGCGCCTGCTTGGTCTCTTGCGATCGGGGTCTGTGTCCACGTCATGACGTTCATGATCCACCAGGAAACGACACCGACAAGCCTCAAGGTGCACCATCTGTGGATAACCCCCCGGCAGCGGCGGGGCGAACTTTCACAAAGGGTGGAAGTCGATCTTGTCCGTAAAGAGCACAAACGGCCCGACGTAGACCAAGATCAGCCTTGCACGGCGCTGGCGGCCGGGCGCCGGCACGCTCCCCGGCCGCCCCGGGCCCCCACTCATCTGTACCGACGGAAAGGGATCCACCCATCATGGCATCGGAGAAACGCCCCCGACGCGTTCCTGCGGTCATCGCTGATACGCGCAGAAACCCGGGGTTCGCCCTGGGTGCCTTTGGGCTGTCGGCCTGGGCCTATATCGGCATGTCACACACCATCGCCGCCTACGAGGGGCCCCGGCTCGGCTACGCGCTCGGCGTCGCCTACGAGGCGCTGGTGATCGGCCTCGCCTGGGAGGGACGACGCCGAGCCGACCGGGACCTCGAGACCGGCCGCCAGCCCTCCGGGCACGGGCGCTGGCTCGGCGGCGCGATAGTCGTCGGCGTCCTGTCCGGCGCTCTCGCCGCCTGGCACGGCTGGCTGCTCGGTGAGGGCATCTTCGCCGCTTCTCGCGCCGTCGCCCCGGTCCTGGCGGCGGTCGCGGTGCACCTGTTCTTCCAGTCGGCCTCGAGCGCGCGCAACCTCGATCGGCTGGCCAAGATCGAGGCAGACCGTGAGACGGCTGTGCTCGACATGCTCGACGCGGTGCGGCTGGCGCAGATCGCTCCCGACCATGAGCGTGCGGAACGCATCTCCGACGTGAACGCAGCGGTGACACGGGTCCACCGCCATGTGCCCGCTGCTGTCACCGCAGAGGTGACGCGTCCGCACCTGGAGTCGGAACGCACGATTCGCGACGTCGTCCAGGAGGCCGCAACCTTGGCCGGCGAGTGGATGCCGGAGCCGGTCGCACCTGAGCAGATCGCGACCGACGCCGCCCCCGAAGCCGCCACCTCGACCGGCGTCGCTCCTTCGGGGGTCGCTCTGTCGGATGTCGCTCTGTCCGAGGTTGCTCCGGCCGACGCCGACCTGCCCGACGTCGCCCCCAGCGCCACGGCGCCGACCGACGACATAGAGCTGCTCGACACCGAGCTGCCCGACCTTGTTCGGACCGACGGCGCCGAGCGTGTGCACCTCGAGGACAAGTACGCACCGGTGAAGGCAGTAGCGGACCTGAGTGCTCGTCATGTGAACCCGCCGGTCTCGGCCACCGTGACGGACTGGGACGCCCATTCCGACGACGTGACGACGCCTTCCGTCCCGGACCCGACACTACCGCTCACCACACAGCAGATCAGCGAGATTCGCGTGCTCCGGTGGGAACAGAACCTCACTCTCCACGAGGTCGCAACGCGGCTCGGGGTCTCCGTCAGCGCTGTGAACAGGTACGCCCCGAGCACCGATGTCCCGACCACCGAGACCGGTTCCATGGTGGTGGTCCCAGCAGCTCGTTCCTGACCGTGGCAGCCGCACCGGTTGGTCGAGCGTGTCGAGACCTCGGACGGGTCTCGACAAGCTCGACCAACGGCGGATCGACCAGCAGCCCGGTCAGCCGAAGTTGACGCCCTGGGCCAGGGGCAGCTCGGTCGAGTAGTTCACCGTGTTCGTGGCGCGGCGCATGTACTGCTTCCAGGCGTCCGAGCCGGACTCGCGCCCGCCGCCGGTCGACTTCTCGCCGCCGAACGCACCGCCGATCTCCGCACCGGACGTCCCGATGTTCACGTTGACGATGCCGCAGTCCGAGCCGACCTCCGACAGGAACGTCTCGGCCTCGCGCACGTCGAGCGTGAAGATCGACGACGACAGGCCCTGGGGCACGTCGTTGTGGACGGCGATCGCCTCGGGCAGCTCGGAGTAGGTCAGCACGTACAGGATCGGGGCGAACGTCTCGCGCTTGACGACGTCGGCCTGCTGCGGCATGCGCACGATCGCCGGGTGCACGTACGCCGCGTCCTCGGCGCCAGGGACCGTCACAGCGGTACCGCCCACCACGAGCTCGCCACCCGCGGCCACGGCCTCGTCGATCGCGGCGAGCATGCGGTCGCGCGCCCCGGCGTCGACCAGCGGGCCGACCAGCGTGCCCTCCGTGCGGGGGTCGCCGACCGGAAGGCCCGTGTAGACCTTCGCGAGCCGCGCGACGACGTCGTCCACGATCGACTCGTGCACGATCAGGCGGCGCAGCGAGGTGCAGCGCTGCCCTGCCGTGCCGGCGGCGGAGAACACGGCGCCGCGCACCGCGAGGTCGAGGTCCGCGGACGGTGCCACGATCGCCGCGTTGTTGCCGCCCAGCTCCAGCAGGTACCGGCCGCCACGACCCGCGACGACGGGCGCGACCTGCTGCCCCATCCGCTCGGAGCCGGTCGCCGAGACGAGCGCCACGCGCGGGTCGGCCACGAGCGCCTCGCCGGCCTCGCGGTCCCCGAGGAGGAGCTGCGAGACGCCCGCCGGGAACCCGGCCTCGGCCAGCGCCCGGTCGAGCAGCGCGGAGGCCCCGACGGCGGACAGCAGCGTCTTCTCGCTCGGCTTCCACACCACGGTGTCGCCGCAGACCAGTGCGACCGCCGTGTTCCAGGACCACACGGCCACCGGGAAGTTGAACGCGCTGATCACGCCGACCACGCCCATCGGGTGCCACGTCTCCATGAGACGGTGACCTGGACGCTCGGACGGCATGGTGCGGCCGCCCACCTGCCGCGACAGCCCGACGGCGAAGTCGCAGATGTCGATCATCTCCTGGACCTCGCCCAGGGCCTCGCTCGTGATCTTTCCGGCCTCGATCGTGACGAGCTCCGCCAGATCGGCCTTGTGCTCGGTGAGCAGCTCGCCCAGGCGCTTGATCACCTGGCCGCGCACGGGGGCGGGCACCGAACGCCAGGTCGTGAACGCCTCAGCGGCCTGTCCGACGGCGGAGGCGGCCTCCGCGGCGCCGTCGCGCTCGAGCTCGAGCAGCGCCTGCCCGGACAGTGGCGACACGACGGGTAGACCAGCTCCCGCGGGGACGGCGGCGCCGAGCCGCTCCAGGGCGGCGAGGGCGGCATCCCGCAGCTCGGTCGTCAGCGGAGTGTGGGTGGTGGTGCTGGTCATCGCGGTACTCCCGTTGTGCGGTTGGGCGTGGTGAGGTTGGCCGGGTCGACGCCGAGGGTCTCGGCGGCACCGGCGAGCGACCTGGCCACCTGGTCGGCGTACAGGTCGAAGGGGTCGTTCAGGTCGCGACCGAGGGCGCCCGCCATCCAGTCGGCGTCCCGGTCGGTGCCCTCCTGGCTGGCGTCCTTCGCGCCGTCGGACGAGAGGTTGGACTGGAAGATCCCGGCCGCCGAGCGCGGCAGGAAGTCCTCGTAGACGACGGGTTGACGGACGACGGCGGAGGCGCGGGTCTCGACAGGCGCGGCCGGCGAAGACGGCTCGACCAGCGAGGACTGGTCGACGACCTCGTAGGTGAACCAACCCAGGTCCTGGTCGGCGAGCGCCGCCTCGGTCGTGGGGAAGGTCTTCTGCCAGACGGCGCGGGCGAGCTCCTGGCGCTGTGCCTCGGTGAAGCCGGGGTTGTCGGCGCGGGCCGCTGCGGCGGCCTCGTCGATCTCGACGACCGCCGCATCGTATGCGGCCCGTCCGGCGCGGGTGAGCGCGATGCCGCGTGCCTCGACCTCGCCGAACCGGACCCGGAGGGAGTCGCGCACGATCTCGCCGTCGGCGGTGCGGAAGGTCCGCGGTTCGGCGAGCGCGCGGAACGACGTCTGGCGCAGCAGCACGTCCGGGCCCTCCCAGCGCGGCGGTCCCTGGATCGCGTCGATCATCGTGATGCCGCGGGCCTCCATGCGGGCGTACAGGTCGTCGATGTCCAGCACGCGAGGCGTGAGGTGGTTGATGTGCGTGGAGGCGATGCCGCCGATGTCGGCCGCGACGGCGCTCACGGCCTCCAGCTCGCGGTACCAGGCCTGGTCCACGGGCTCGTCGGACAGCTCGAACGCCTGCGTCGCGAGGCGCAGGAACTCCACGGCCTGGTCCTCGGGGAGGCCTCCCTCGGACTCCGCGCGGTCCGCGAGGGCGAGCAGCTCCGGGCCGAACAGCGTGCGGGCGCCGAGGAAGTTCTCGAGGCGCTGCTCGAGGTCCGCGGTGAAGAACCGGCGGTCCGCGGTGACGAGCATCGACGTGAAGACCCGGAACGGGTTGCGGGCCAGCTCCTCGCGCTCGATCGGGCGGAACGCCGTCGAGATCA
The DNA here is from genome assembly GCF_014653785.1 of Promicromonospora soli. Classification (GTDB taxonomy): domain Bacteria; phylum Actinomycetota; class Actinomycetes; order Actinomycetales; family Cellulomonadaceae; genus Promicromonospora; species Promicromonospora soli. The sequence goes on from NZ_BNAS01000001.1 coordinate 872,936, forward strand.
CGGGGACCGAGCTGGACGAGGCGTCACGTAGGTCGTAGAACCCGACCGGGTGCATGCCCATGGCGCCGAAGATCCGCGCCACCTGCGACATCTCCGTGGGCGTGCCCACCCGGATCGCGCCGTGGCGCTCCGCGGTGACGCGCGAGATGGAGCCGAGCCGCTCGGCGTCCGCGCCGTGCTGGGCCACGAAGTCGGCGTTGACCTCGTGCGACACGTCCAGCAGCGTCGTGTAGGCGGGCACTTCCTTGCCGTACATGTCCGAGAGGCTGCGCGCGAACGCGGCCCTCAGCTGCCAGGGCTCGAGGAACGTCGGTGCCGACATCGGTCTCTCCTGTTCTTCAGATGATGTTCGCCTCAGGGCCGCGTCGCCCTGGGCTCGTGGTGGTCGTCTCGGCGGAAACTGCGGCGAACCGGTCCGCACTGAACCCGGACACGTCGATCCGGGGAGGGCGGCCGGCATACAGGTCGCGCACCACCTCGCCGACGGCGGGAGCCTGCAGGAACCCGTGCCCCGAGAAGCCCGCGGCGTACAGCACGCGGCCGGGCACGCCGTTGGCCTCGCCGATGAGAGCGTTGTGGTCGGGCGTCATCTCGTAGAGCCCGGCCCAGCCGCCCGCGACGGGCACGTCGACCAGCTCGGGAGCGCAGGCCCCGATCGCCCCGCGCAGGAGCGGCAGCCAGCCCGGGTCGTAGGTGCGCTCGAACGCGATGGGGGTCGCCGGGTCGGCTATACCGAGCAGCAGGCCGCCGGGCTCCGCGTTGTGGAAGTAGAACGTGGTGCCGTAGTCGATGGTGAACGGGATTCGCGGCGGCGCCGGGTCCAGCGGCGGGGTGAAGCCGATCTGTCGCCGGCACGGGTCGACGGGCAGGTCGAGCCCGGCCCTGGTCGCCAGCTCGCGGGTCCACGCTCCGGTGCACAGCACGACGGCGCCGGTGCGCACCCGGCCCTGGTTGGTCCGGACGGCGACGACGTTGTCGCCCCTGGTCTCGACGTCGGTCACCGTGACGTGCGTGCGGACGGATCCGCCGTACCGCTCGGCGCCGGCCGCGTAGCCCTCGACCACGGCGTGCGGATAGGCGAACCCGTCGCGCGCGGCGTAGGCGGCCCCGGCGTACCGGCCCGCGTCGACGTAGGGGTTGAGCCGGCGCACGGCGTCGTGGTCGAGCATCCGGCTCGCGACGCCGCGCTCGTTCTGCATGGCGACGGACTCCTCGAACAGCGCGACGTCGTCGGCGTCCGGCAGGAGGAACAGGTAGCCCGGCTGCTGCAGCCCGATGTCGGCGCCCGGGCGGTTCGCGAAGTCCTCGTACAGCTCGAGGCTGCGGTTGCCAAGATCGACGTTGGCCGGGTCCGAGAACTGTGCGCGTACTCCCCCGATCGGCTTGCCCGAGCTGCCCGAGGCGAGCTCGTCGGCCTCGAGGAGCAGCACGTCCACGCCTTCCTCGGCGAGGTGGAACGCCACCGACGCACCGAGCGCGCCGCCGCCGACCACAACCACCTCAGCCCGCGCGGGCAGTGGTCCCCGACGGTCTACGGGGTGCCGTGCTGAGGTCATGACCGCATCCTGCCACGCGCTCCGGTGAATGCGGACACGCACCGGAACTCTTCCTGCACATCGACCAAAACCAAGGGGAAACCCCCACTCACCCGCCGATCTTGCCGAAGTAGGACTGTGTCTACTTCGACGCCGCGGCGCGGCAGTCCGCGCACGTGCCCCACAGCTCGACCGTGTGCTCGATGTCGTCGAAGCCCTGGGCGGCGGCGACCTTCGAGGCCCAGGCCTCGACAGTGGGTCCGTCGATCTCGACGGTCCGGCCGCAGGACCGGCACACCAGGTGGTGGTGGTGCTCGCGGCGCGCGCACCGGCGGTACAGGCTCTCGCCGTCCTCGGCGCGCAGCACGTCCACCTCGCTCGCGTCCGCGAGCGCCTGCAGGGCCCGGTAGACGGTGGCGAGGCCAACGGACTCGCCGCGGGCGCGCAGGTTCTCGTGCAGCTGCTGGGCGGAGCGGAAGTCCGCGAGCTCGTCGAGCGCCTCGACGACAGCGGTCCGCTGGCGGGTCATTCGTGCGGCCATCAGCGGCACTCCTTTGCGGCGGCCACCGCACGTTCGGTGGCGGCGGCAGGCAGGTCGACGTCGTCGGGCAGGTCGGGGTGTGGGTCGTGCACCGGGCGCCGTCGGGTCAGGAGCGGCGCCAGCAGGGAGACCACCGCGTACACGGAGATGGCGAGAACCACGATAGTGGCGCCGGGCGAGACGTTGTACCAGTAGGTGATGGTCAGGCCGGTCAGGCAGACCACGACGCCGACGACGCACGCCGTGAGCATGGTGCGCCCGAAGGCGTGCGTGACCTGCTGGGCCACGGCGACGGGCACGATCATGAGCGCGCTGACCAGCAGCAGGCCGACGACGCGCATCGCCACAGTAACCGTGAGTGCCGACACGACGGCGACGACGACGTTCAGCGCCCAGACCGGCAGGCCGGAGGCGGTGGCGAACTCCTCGTCGTGGCTCACGGAGAACAGCGCGTGCCGCAGGCCGACGCCGACGGCCAGGACCACGAGCGAGAGCACGACGGTGAGCACGAGGTCGGCGTCCGACACGGTGGAGATCGAGCCGAACAGGTACTGCATGAGGTTCCCGGAGGAGCCGCCGGCGATCCCCATGAGCAGGACGCCGCCTGCGATGCCGCCGTAGAACATGATGGCGAGCGCGAGGTCGCCGGAGGTGCGGCCGCGGCGTCGGACGGCCTCGATGAGGACCGAGCCGGCCACCGCGGCGATCACCGCGCCGGGGACGGCGAGGGCGTCGTTCGGCGTCAGCCCCATGGCCGCGCCGACGAGCCAGCCGAGGGCGACTCCGGTCAGGGCGACGTGCCCGATCCCGTCGCCGAGCAGGGAGAGCTTGCGCTGCACCAGGTAGGTGCCGACGACGGGCGCGGTCACGCCCACGAGGAGCGCGGCCAGCAGGGCGCGCTGCATGAACGGGTCGGTCAGCATGAGCATGATCACGGGCGCACCTCCAGGTCGAGGGCCCTGGACTCGGCGGTGTCGAGGGCGTTGTCGTCGGTGTGTGGGTGCTGGTGCTGATGCCCCACACGGTCATGGTCGGGCCGGGCCGGCGGCGGGGCGCCGTCGTGCACCACCTTGCCGTGCCGCAGCACGACGGCGCGCGAGACGAGCGGCGCGAGCTCACCGAGCTCGTGCAGCACGACGAGCACCGTGAGGCCGCCGTCGACCAGGCGCTTCATGGTGCCGGCGAACGCCTCCTGGCTGGCGATGTCCACGCCGGCGACGGGCTCGTCCAGGATGAGGACGTCGGGCTCGCGGACCAGGGCGCGCGCGATGAGGATGCGCTGCTGCTGGCCACCGGACAGATGGTGGATGGGGTCGTGCACGCGGTCGGCGAGGCCCACCTGGTCGAGAGCCGCCCCGACCCGCTCGCGCCAGCCGCGTGGCAGCCGCAGGCGGCGGCCGTGCAGGAGACCGGAGGCGACGACCTCCTGCGCGGTCGACGGGATGCCGCCTCCCGCGCCGGCGCGCTGGGGCACGTAGCCGATGCGGCCCCAGTCGACCGCCGCGCTGCGCCGGCCGGCCGAGAGGCGCTCGCCGAGCAGGCGGACCGTGCCCTCGGACGGCACGTTGATGCCGACCAGCGCCCGCACGAGGGTGGACTTGCCGGAGCCGTTCGCGCCGAGCAGCGCGACGACCTCGCCGTGGTCGACCGTCAGGTCGATGCCGCGCAGGATGTGGCTCGCGCCTACACGGAAGTGCAGGCCGCGAGCCTCGATCACGGGTTCGCTCATCTCGGTCACCTGCCTAGTGTCCGTCATTCGCAGACCAGGCCCCCCTCCAGCTCAGCCAGGTTGGCCTGCATGACCGAGACGTAGTCCTCGCCCGCGGCCGTGGCCTCCTCGGACAGTCCCTCCAGCGGGTCCAGCACCGCGGTGTTCACACCCAGGTCGGATGCGAGGGTCTCGGTGACCTTGGGGCTGACGAGGGTCTCCGAGTACAGGGTCTTGATGCCGCGCTCCTCCACCAGGTCGCCGATCTCGCGCAGGCGGGCCGGGGAGGGCTCTGCCTCGGGGTCGAGCCCGGAGATGCCCACCTGCTCGAGGGCGTAGCGGTCGGCGAGGTAGCCGAACGCGGCGTGGCTCGTCACCAGGGACGCGCCCTGGCAGGCGGCGAGGCCGTCCGCGAACTCCTGGTCCAGCTTGTCCAGGCGCTGGCCCAGGCGCAGGGCGCCGGCGGCGTACTCGTCGGCGTGCTCGGGGTCGGCGGCGGTCAGCTCGTCGGCGACGGCCTGGCCGACGGCGGCCAGCCGGCTCGGGTCCAGCCAGAAGTGCGGGTCGGTCGCGCCGTGCTCCTCCTCGGCGTGCTCCTCGTGCTCCTCCTCCGTCTCACCCGCGTGCTCCTCCTCGGCCGCCTCAGCGTGCTCCACGAGCTCGGCCGCGTCCGCGGCGTCGACCACGTGCTCGGGCGCGCGGGCCTCGACGGCCTCGTCGACGGCGTTCTGGAAGCCGGACAGGTAGACCACCAGGTCGGCCGTGCCGACCTCCCGCACCTGCGCCGGGGAGAGCTCGAGATCGTGCGGCTCGGCGGCAGGGGGCGTGAGGTTGTCCACCGTGACCAGGTCGCCGCCGATCTGCTGCGCCACGTACTGGAGCGGGTAGAACGACGCGAGCACGGTGACGCCGTCGGACTCTTCGGCAGCGCTGCCTGGCAGCTGGCTCGAGCAGCCCGCGAGGGTCGCCGTGGCGGCGAGAGCAAGGCTGGTCAGGGCAGCGCCGGTGGCGCGAGTTGAGGTCATGAGAACGATTCTCACGCTTGTTGAGAACGGTTGTCAAAGATCGGGGCGGAGAGGTCGGTCACGCCGTGGTGGTCGCGCCTGTCGGGACCGGTCGAGCCCGCCGGGACCAGGTCTTGTCAAGCTTGACCGCCGGGAGTGAACGGTAGGCTGAGCGCACATTGTTTCCCGCCTGTTCCCCTGGAGAGAGCCCTCGTGTCCGACAAGTCAGTGCGCTCTGCGCAGACCGCCAAGCTCGACGCCGTCGTCTCCCTCGCCAAGCGACGAGGTTTCGTCTTCCCGTCGGGTGAGATCTACGGCGGAACGCGTTCTGCGTGGGACTACGGCCCTCTCGGTGTGGAGCTGAAGGAGAACATCAAGCGTCAGTGGTGGCGTGCGATGGTCACGAGCCGGGACGACATCGTCGGCCTCGACTCGTCGGTCATCCTGCCCCGCCAGGTGTGGGTCGCCTCCGGCCACGTCGGCGTGTTCACCGACCCGCTGACCGAGTGCCTCTCGTGCCACAAGCGGTTCCGCGAGGACCAGATGATCGAGGAGTTCGAGGAGAAGAAGGGCCGCGCCCCCGAGGGCGGCCTCGCCGAGATTGCCTGCTCCAACTGCGGCACCCGCGGCCAGTGGACCGAGCCCCGCGACTTCAACATGATGCTGAAGACGTACCTCGGCCCGGTGGAGGACGAGTCCGGCCTGCACTACCTGCGCCCCGAGACCGCGCAGGGCATCTTCGTGAACTTCGCCAACGTCGCCGCGGCGGCGCGCAAGAAGCCGCCGTTCGGCATCGGCCAGATCGGCAAGTCGTTCCGCAACGAGATCACGCCGGGCAACTTCATCTTCCGCACGCGCGAGTTCGAGCAGATGGAGATGGAGTTCTTCGTCAAGCCGGGCGAGGACGAGGAGTGGCACCAGTACTGGATCGACAACCGCGTCAGCTGGTACACGGACCTCGGCATCTCGGCCGACAACCTGCGACAGTACGAGCACCCCAAGGACAAGCTGTCGCACTACTCGACCCGCACCGTGGACATCGAGTACCGCTTCGGCTTCCAGGGCAGCGAGTGGGGCGAGCTCGAGGGCATCGCGAACCGTACGGACTTCGACCTGAAGACCCACACGGAGACCTCGGGCAAGGACCTTGCGTACCGCGACCCGGTGTCGAACGAGAAGTACTACCCGTACGTCATCGAGCCCGCCGCGGGCCTGACCCGGTCGCTCATGGCATTCCTGGTCGAGGCCTACGCCGAGGACGAGGCGCCCAACACCAAGGGCGGCGTGGACAAGCGCACCGTCCTGCGCCTCGACCCCCGCCTGGCCCCGGTCAAGGCCGCGGTGCTGCCGCTGTCCAAGACGGCGGACCTGCTCCCGGCGTCCGAGTCGCTGGCGGCCGAGCTGCGCAAGTACTGGAACATCGACTACGACGTGACGCAGGCCATCGGCAAGCGCTACCGCCGGCAGGACGAGATCGGTACGCCGTTCTGCATCACCGTCGACTTCGAGACGCTCGACGACCAGGCGGTCACCATCCGGCACCGCGACTCCATGCAGCAGGAGCGCGTGGCGCTGGACAAGGTCGTCAGCTACCTGGCCGGCCACCTCGTCGGGGTCTGAGATCTCGACAGGCTCGGGTCTCGACAGGCTCGACCAGCGTTAGTCGCGCGCGTCCTGCGCCTGCTCCCGGAGCAGGCGCAGGACGCGCGCGGCATATCTGTCCGTGGTCTCGATCGCATGGAGCGGCTGGACCGGCAAGGGGTCGCTCTCAGCGTTGCTGATCAGGACGTGCCGCGTGAAATCAGGCCCCAGACCGCCCACATCACCCGGGTGAGGTTGGCCCGATCTCAGTCATATAGTCCGACCGGGGCGCTCTGGAACTTGAACCGCGCAACATCCACCCCGAGCCCCCGAACAGGTTGGACCCATGATCCGCCGAACCATCGTCACCCTCGTGAGCGTTCTCGCTCTCGCCCTCACGGCATCTGCACCGGCGCAGGCCACAACTACCTACGACACGAGGGTGACCGTCAACGCCAAGCCCGAGCCGGTCGCCAAGAACCGCACGATCACCGTCACGGGCTCCCTGAGGTACTACAAGGACGGACGGTGGCGCGTGCCCACGACCAGGGTTCTTGCCGTCGTCTTCGACCCGTCAGGAACCGACGGGCCGCGCCAGGTCGCGACCGTCACGACGGCCAGCGACGGCAGCTACGCGCGCGCGTTCACCGCGTCACGCTCGGGCAAGTGGACCGTGAAATTCGGGGGCAGCAGCTCCCTCCAGCCGCACAGCGCCTCCGACGCCGTCTGCGTCTACGCCTCGGGCAGGTGGCAGTGTCCCGTCTCGTCGACCAACCCCGACCTCGACTGCCCCGACATCGGCCGGACGGTCTGGGTCGGCTCGCGCGACTACCACCGCCTCGACGCCGACGGCGACGGCTGGGGCTGCGATGCCTACTCCTACTGACCCGCAGCGGCACCGGCGAGTGCCACCGGCGCGTACTGACCACACCTTGCCCTGTGGAACACTTAGGCAATGCTTACCTCACCTGCGGCTGCGCCTGCGGGACGCCGTGAGGGTGCGGAAGCCGTAGCGCACCGCGCCCGACGCCGGACGCTCGCGTTGGTCACGGCGCTCGCCGCGCTGCTGCTCGTTGTCCTCGCGAGCCTCGCGCTCGGCGTCCGCGACATCGCCCCTGCCGAGGTCTGGCGGGCCCTGACCTCGCCGGTCGCCGGGTTCATGGACCACGACGTGGTCCTGGACCAGCGCCTTCCCCGAACCATCGTGGGCCTGGCGGCCGGGGTCGCGCTCGGCACCGCGGGCACCCTGATCCAGGGCGTCACGCGCAACCCGATCGCCGACCCCGGCCTGCTGGGCCTGAACTCGGGCGCGTCGCTCGCGGTGGTCTGTGCGGTCTGGCTGTTCGGCGTCACCTCGCCCATCGGCTACGTGTGGTTCGCCTTCCTCGGTGCTGCCGCAGCGGCCGCGATCGTGTTCTCGGTGGGCCGCGGCCAGCCGGTCCGCCTGGCGCTGGTCGGCGCCGCCGTGACCGCGCTCATCACGCCGCTCATCACCCTGGTCCTGCTGCGCGACCAGCAGGCGTTCAACCTCTACCGGTTCTGGTCGGTCGGCTCCCTGACTGGCCGTGGCCTGGACACCGTCACAGCGCTGTGGCCGTTCATCGTGGTCGGCGTCGTCCTCGCCGCCGTCCTCTCGCACCGGCTCAACATGCTGGCCCTCGGCGACGACGTCGCCACGGCGCTCGGTCAGCGGGTCGGCACCACGCGAACGCTCGCGGCGATCGCGATAGTGCTGCTTGCGGGCACGGCGACGTCGCTCGCCGGGCCCATCGCGCTGGTCGGGCTGGTCGTGCCGCACGCGGCGCGGCGCCTGGTCGGGACGGACTACCGCTGGATCATGGGGATCGGCGCGCTCCTCGGCCCGGTGATGCTGCTCTCGGCAGACGTCCTCGGACGGCTGATCCTCCCTCGGTCCGAGCTCGAGGCCGGCGTGGTCGCAGCGCTCCTTGGTGCGCCGGTGCTGATCGCCGTGGCCCGCAGCAGGAACGTGGTGGGAGCCTGATGAGCACCGTCACCGCCGTCGCAGACCTGCGCGCCGTCCGGCGCCGCCGTCAGACGCTCGTCGTGGCCGGCATGGTCCTCGTGGTGCTCGTCGCCGGGACCGGCGCCCTCCTGATCGGCGCGGCCGGCCTGACTCCGGGGCAGGCGATCGCCGGCGCACTGGGGCTCGGCGACAAGGGCGACGTCTTCATCATCCAGAAGCTGCGCCTGCCCCGCATCGAGGCGGCGGTCGTGGTCGGCGCCGCATTCGGCCTGGCGGGCGCCCTGTTCCAGTCGACGCTGCGCAACCCCCTCGCCTCCCCCGACATCCTCGGGATCTCCAGCGGAGCGAGCCTCGGGGCCGTGATCGGCCTGCTCGCCCTGGGCATGTCCGGGGTAGCGCTGTCGGGGCTGGCCTTCGGGGGCGCCGGCCTCGTCGCGCTGGCGATCTGGCTGCTGGCCTGGCGCAAGGGCCTGCACTCGATCCGGTTCGTGCTGGTCGGCGTAGGGTTCGCCTACCTGTGCTCGTCTCTGGTCGCCTGGGCGATGGCCCGCGCGGAGGAGAACGAGGCGGCGGGCGTCCTCGTCTGGACCGTCGGCTCCGTGTCCGACATCCGCGGCGAACAGCTCGCGCTCGTCGCTGCCGGGACGCTCGTGCTGCTCGGGGCGGTCGCAGTCGTCTCGCGGTCCCAGGGACCGCTCTCGCTCGGCGACGACAACGCGCGCGCCCTGGGCGTGCGCGTGGACGCCGCCCGCGTCGGGGCGCTGATGCTCGCGGTTGCGCTCGTCGCGCTCGCCACCAGCGCCGCCGGCCCCATCGCTTTTGTCGCCCTGGTCGCCCCGGCGATCGCCCGTCGCCTGGTGAACGACGGCGGCGCGGCGCTCGCCGCGTCCACCGCCACCGGCGCGGCACTGACCCTGGTGGCGGACGTCGTCGGGCAGCACGGGCTGCTCGGCGTCGCCGCCCCCGTGGGCATCGTCACGGGGCTCGTGGGCGCCCCCTACCTGCTGTGGCTGCTCGCCACGAACGAGAAGAGGAGCCGATGACCAACCTGCGCGCCGAGGGCGTCAGCCTGGGGTACGACGGCCTACGCGTCATCGAGGGCCTTGACCTGACGCTGCCCGACGGCAAGATCACCGCCGTCGTCGGACCGAACGCCTGCGGCAAGTCCACGCTGCTGCGCGGCCTGGCCCGCCTGCACCCGCTCGACGGCGGCCGGATCACGCTCGACGGCGCCGACATCACGGCGATGCCTCGCAAGGAGCTGGCTCGCAAGGTCGGCATGCTGCCGCAGTCGTCCATCGCGCCCGACGGCGTGCGGGTCGCCGAGCTCGTCAGCCGCGGCAGGTACCCGCACCAGGGCTGGTTCGGCAGGCACTCGTCCGACGACGACGCCGTGGTCACCACCGCGCTGGAGTCCACCGGCGTCGCAGAGCTCGCGGACCGGCCTGTCGCGGAGCTGTCGGGCGGCCAGCGCCAGCGCGTGTGGATAGCCATGGTCCTGGCGCAGCAGACGGACATCGTGCTGCTCGACGAGCCGACGACGTTCCTCGACGTGCGCCACCAGCTCGACCTCCTGGACCTGCTCACGGAGCTGAACCGCGACCGCGGCACCACAGTCGCGATGGTGCTGCACGAGCTCAACCTCGCCGCCCGGTATGCCGACCACCTGGTCGTGATGTCGGCCGGGCGGATCGTCGCCGAGGGGGCGCCGTCGGACGTCCTCACCAGCGAGGTGGTCGACGAGGCGTTCGGGCTGCGCGCCCACGTGGTGCCCGACCCGGTAGCGGGCTCGCCGCTCGTGGTGCCCGTGGGCCGGTACCACTCGTCCGCCGTTGAGCCGTCCGCCGGCTGAGCCGTCCGCTGGTTGAGCGTGGGTTACGTCACCCAATTCACGACAATTCCGCAACGTTGCCGTGACCTAATATGGTTAGGCTTACCTCACATCGACCGGCGCCCGCCGGTCGTTCGTCTGAATACCCGGGAGAAACCGTGCGCCCTCGCCGTTCCCTAGCGGCGGCTGTCGGCCTTGTCGCCGCGTCCGCCCTTGCCCTCGCGGGCTGCTCGTCCGAAGCCCCGGCCGCGGACGGCGCGACGCCGTCGGCCGACGCTTCCGGCGCGACCGACGAGTTCCCCCTGACCATCGAGCACGCGCTCGGCGAGACCACCCTCGAGCAGGCGCCCGAGCGCGTCGCCACGTGGGGCTGGGGCTCGACCGAGGCCGCGATCGCCACGGGTGTCTACCCCGTCGCCGTCGCCGAGCAGACCTGGACGGTCGGCGAGGGCAACCTCCTGCCGTGGGTCGAGGAGGCCTACGACGAGGCCGGCGTGGAGCACCCCACGGTGCTGACCGACGCCGAGGCCGGCGCGACCGTGCCCTACGAGGAGTTCGCGGCCGCCGAGCCCGACCTCATCGTCGCCACCTACTCGGGCCTCACGCAGGAGCAGTACGACCTGCTCAGCGAGATCGCGCCGGTCGTCGCCTACCCCGAAGGCCCGTGGCAGACGTCGTGGGACGACACCATCACGCTGACCGCCGAGGCGCTCGGCCGCAGCACCGCGGGAGAGCAGGTGCTCGCCGGCATCGACGAGTACCTCGCCGGCCTCGCGGACGAACACCCCGAATTCGGGGGCAAGACGGTCGCCGCGATCTGGGACTCCCCGGAACTCGACGCGGTCTACGTGTACAACTCGACCGACGCGCGCGCCGGCTTCCTGGAGCGTCTCGGCTTCACGACGGCGCCGGCGGTCGACGAGCTCGATTCGACGAACGGGAAAGAGTTCACTTACACCCTTTCCTACGAGGAGTTGGACAAGCTCGAGTCGGACGTCGTGGTGAACTACTCGGAGTCCGAGGAACTCGCTGCAGAGGTTCCGACCAGGCCCGAGCTACAGGCACTGCCTGCCGTAAAGGGCGGCAAGCTTGCTCAGCTAGTTGGCACCGTTCCGGTCTCATCCGTCGGCCCGCCGACCGCATTGTCGTACGACTATCCGGACGGTGTTCCGGCCTTGGTCGACAAGCTTGCCGAAGTCCTGGGCTGACGCCACGCGCACCGACCAGTCACGGTGCACCGGGCACGATCATTTTCGTTGCCCACAAGTGGATTCCCGCATAGATTCACCCCGCCCTACCTGGACATCTAGGTACTATCCGCCCAACACGACTGGAGCCCAATGCGCAAGCTCGCATTGCATCGGATCATCGCGGTGATGGCCGCGTTCGCCTTGTCTTGCACTGCTGCGATTGCTGTTGCGCCCGCAGCCTCGGCACAGACGTGCCGGACCCACGGGGGCGGTGGAACGTTGCGAACATGTTCCGAGGTGACATCGAGACAAGGATCGACGTTCAAGGTCGCCTACCGTGACGCGATCATCAACGACACCTCGCGCACGATCAGCGGTACTTGCAGGGCAACGGAGAGCAAGACGACGAAGCACACCGTGAGCGGGAGCCTCAGCACCGCTATCAAGGCCGGGATCTTCGCCGAGATGGATCTGACCGCCGGCTACGCGCTGGAGACGAGCCTCACGACCGGTTACGAGACGTCAGGCACGTTCAATGTGCCCCCGAGGTCCAGGATCTACTGCGACCGGGGAACTTGGGTCGAGAAGATGAGTGGTTACAGCGTGACGACGAACCTCGGGCCTGGTGGCGGACGAGTGCGTGCGAACTGGACCTCGACCGCACCCGAGCGCAACGCCTGGAAGTTCCACGAGTGACAGGAAGCTGGCGCGTCACGATCGCTACGGGCGTATTGGTCGTCGCGATCGCGACGGGCTGCACATCTCCAGGATCTGGTGCCAATCCTCATCCGGTCCAGCCCACAGCCCCCTCCGTATCCACAGAGCCCTCGCCGCTGGCCGCCGACCTGCGGGAAGGAGAGGAGCTCATCCTGGAGCGGAACATCGACGGCTCACCGATCGAGGTTCCCGACGTGGAAGCGAGTTCGTTCGCGGTATACGTCAAGTGCGAGGGTGAAGGCGAGCTGAGCATCGTCTACGAGGGCAGCGACTCGCCCTTCAAAGCGTCGTGCGACGGCATCCCGACGCGGGTCGAGATGCATCTCAAGTCGGCTGGCACATCGCTCTCGATCGACGATGCGCACGGGAAGAGTGGGCAGTTCGTTATCGCACGGATCTAACGCCGTAGCTGGACCGGAGCGCGCCGCCTACCAAGGGCGGCGCGCTCACCTGTCTCTCGGTCGTTCTACTTCGCGACGCCGGGGGTGTCCAGGGCTCCGCCGTAGCGGCGGTCGCGCTTCGCGTACTCCTCGACGGCCCGCCAGAGTTGCCGCCGGTCGACGTCGGGCCAGGGCTCCTCGAGGAACACCATCTCGGCGTACGCCGCCTGCCACAGCATGAAGTTCGACGTGCGCTGCTCGCCGGACGAGCGCAGGAACAGGTCGACGTCGGGCAGGTCCGCCAGGTACAGGTACTTCTGCACTGTCTTCTCGCTGACCCGCTTTGGGTCCAGCAGCCCGGCGGCGGCGTCCCGGGCCATGGCCGCGGCGGCGTCGGCCAGCTCGGCCCGGCCGCCGTAGTTGACGCACATCGTCAGGGTGCAGAGGTCGTTGTCCTTGGTGCGCTCCTCGGCCTCCTGGAGCACGTTGATCACGGACTTCCACAGCTTCGGACGGCGCCCGGCCCACCGGATCCGCACGCCCCACGACGCCATGACGTCGCACTGGCGCTGCATCACCTCCTGGGTGAAGTTCATCAGGAAGCGCACCTCCTCGGGCGAGCGCTTCCAGTTCTCCGTGCTGAACGCGTACGCCGAGACGTACTCGACGCCGACGTCGACAGCCCCGGCGACGACGTCGAGCAGCGACTTCTCGCCCGCCCGGTGCCCCTCGATCCGGGGCAGGCCGCGGGAGTTGGCCCACCGGCCGTTGCCGTCCATGACGATCGCGACGTGCCGCGGCACGAACTCCTTCGGGATGCGGGGAGCTCGCTCGCCCGACGGGTGCGGGTACGGCGCCACCAGCTGCCGGCTCGCGTTCCGGGCCATCAGCGCTCCACCATCTTCAACGATCGCAACGTTCTCTCCAGGTAGTACTGGCCGTAGGCGGCGACGATGCCGCTCGCCTCCTTGCGGTGCCGCGCGTCGGACGCGTCGGCGGTCTCCCAGTCGCCCGCCAGCAGCGAGGACAGCAGGGCGAAGGTCTCGGGGGCGGGCGCGATGGAGCCCGGCGGCCTGCAGCGCGGGCAGACGGCGCCGCCCTGCGCCACGTTGAACGAGTGGTGCGGCCCGGGCTCGCCGCACCGGGCGCAGTCCTCGAACGACGGCGCCCAGCCCGCCACTGCGAGGGCGCGCAGCAGGTACGAGTCGAGCACCAGACCGGCGTCGTGATGCCGTTCAGCCAGGGCCCGCAGGCCACCGGCGAGCAGCCAGTACTGCTGCACCGAGGGTTCGTGCTCCTGTGCGACCAGCCGGTCGGCGGCCTCCAGCATCACGGTGCCCGCCGTGTAGAGGCCGTAGTCCTGGCTGATGGCACCGGCGTACGCGCCGATCGTCTCGACCTGCGTCACCGTCTCGAGCCCCATGCCGGGCCGCGGGCTGCGGCCGGTGTGGAACTGCACGTCGACTGCCATGAACGGCTCCAGCCGCGCCCCGAACTTGGACGACGTCCGCCGCACGCCCTTGCCGACCCCGCGCACCTTGCCGTGCTCGCGCGTCAGGAACGTGACGATGCGGTCCGCCTCACCCAGCTTGTGGGTGCGCAGCACTATCGCGTCGTCTCGGTACAGGGGCACACAGCCATTCTGCCCCTAGTCACCGACACTCTCGGCCAAGCGGGGTCGAGCCCTCACCGCTCGACGAAGCGCGTGCCGTCCGGCGTCAGCTCCGGTTCCCACACGAACCGGTGGATCACGTGCTTCTCCAGGACGCGGCGCACGAGCAGGGCGACGGTGCCCCAGACAACGAAAAGCAGGACCGTCTGCAGGAAGTTGTAGCCGATCTTGTCGAACCCGCTGAGCGCAAGGGTGGGGATCAGGAACAGCAGGCCGAGGAACGCGGGCAGCAGGTGCACGCCTATCCACTGCACCACCGAGAGAAAGTCGATCCGGCGCTCGGCGACGACGCCGTGGAAGTCCATCACGTTGACCACGTGGTCGGCGCGCCACTTGGCGACGTGCCGGGCCACCGTCCACTGCGCGTCCCGGGCGTCAAGGGCAGAGCTGCCCGAGGGCAGCCAGATCCCGAGGATCTGGTGGATCTCGGCGGGAGTCAGGTACCCCTTGTCGAGGATCGTCAGGCTGTGCACGGGCGGCTGCCGGGTGTGCGTCGGCAGCACGAGCGCGGCCAGGAAAAGCATCACGCCGCCGGTCCCGAGCAGCCACACGAGCGCGTCCGGGAGCCACGGCAGGAGCAGGGTCGCGGTGGCGAACGCCAGGCCGCCGAGCAGCGCGCAGACGATGCGGTTCTTCATGGTCATGGTGAGTAGGACTTTACCGGCATCTCGGCCCGCTCGGTGGCGAAAATGAGGGGCCGTCGGGTCAGAAGAAGAGCATGTCCCGGCGCCCGAGCGGGCGGGACACGAGCCACCAGGCGACGACCTGCAGCGCGAGGACCACCGGCAGCACCACTATCGCCACGATCCCGAGCGTCTCCAGGGCCTGCGCGGAGATCCCGCCCTCGATCAGCCGCGGCCACGCCGCGATCGCCGTACCCACCACGGGCGCCGCGATCATCACCGACGTGACGACCACCGGCAGCGGCCCGGTGCGGCGCAGCCGCCACGCGACGACGGCGTCCCCGTGCAGGCGCGTCAGCACCACCGCCAGGATGCCGAGGCCCAGCGCGGCCAGGCCGCTCCCCCAGGCCACGCCGAGGAGCGCGCCCCAGCTCCCCGCGAGCACGATGCTGGCCACCACGAGCACCACGTCCCACACGTCCCGCCAGACATGCCCGGGACGCCGGCTGCGCAGCCAGATCCCGGCGTCGCGCAGCGCCCACGACGCGATGAGCGTGATCGCCACGGGGTAGCCGGCGTTCAGCAGGTCCGCCTCGGCATGCGGGAACACACCGACCAGCACCCCGAGCGCCGCTATCAGCCACACCTCGCCGGGCAGCAGCAGCGGCCCGACGGCGGCGAGCACCACCCTGCGCTCCGCCGGTTCCCGCCGCCGGTCGCTCCCGTCCGGGTCGCGCTCCTGCAGCAGGGTTGCGCCGGCGCCCTGGACGGCGCCGTCGAGCACCACCCACCCGGTGACCAGTGCGGCCAGGAGCACTGCCCACGCCGCTGCGTTCATCGCGCCACCTCCGGCGCCGGACCGTCGTGCGGTCTGCCGTCGCCGCCGGGCGCACCCGCGCCGCCGTCCGGCGTGTCGACCACGCCGAAGCGGAGCAGGACGTCGGCCCCGGCGCCGTCGTCGCGCAGGACGTCGCCCGGCTCGGCCCCCAGGACGAGCCGGCTGATGCCGCCGCGCGCGAGCCGGCCCAGCACCCACCAGTCGAGCGCCGCGAGCGTCACCATGAGCCCCACCAGCAGCACGAGCGAGGCCAGCACCGCCCGGGCGGACTGGTCGGAGGTCACTTCGTCGACCCGGAGCACGCCCTGGATGATCCACGGCTGGCGGCCCAGCTCACGCACGAGCCAGCCGGCGATCGCCACGGCGAACGGTAGGGGCAGCAGGGCCGTGAGCGTGGCGTAGAGGGCACGGCGGCCGCGCATCCGGAACAGGGCACCGGCGATGAGCAGCAGCGGGAGCACCAGCGCACCGAGGAAGACGAGGTCGGCGGTCCGCATCATGACCTCGAGGAGGACGCCGATCGCGGCGTTCCCGTCCACCGCCCCCGTCGCGTCGAAGTACTCGAACTGCGAGTAGCCGAACGCCTGGGCGAACAGCACACCGATCGCGCCGGTCCAGATGCCGGCCCGCATCGAGTGCCGCCACAGGTCTTCTTCCGGACCGGTCGGCAGCCGAAGGCCGCCGCCGCTGCGCCGCAGGTGCCACGCCGAGATGCCCACGAGCACGAACCCGCCGGCCATCAGGCACGCCCCCACGACGTGCAGGCTGGACAGCAGCGCGGCGGGGTTGGTGATCAGCGCGCCGACGTCGGTGATGCGCGCGACCTGCTCGCCCGGCAGTCCCTCCAGCACGTACCCCGTGGGGTTGCGCAGGAATCCGTTGGCCACCATCACGGCGAACGCCGATACGTACCCGGTGATCACGACGGCCCAGAAGATGGCGGCGTGCAGCGCGCGCGGGAACAGGTGCCAGCCGAACACCCACAGCCCCAGCAGCGTGGACTCCAGGAAGAACGCGACAAGGGTCTCCACGACCAGCGGGGCCCCGAAGACCTCGCCCGCGACGTCGAGCAGGCCCGGGAAGTGCAGCCCGAACTGCAGCTCGAGCACGATCCCGGCCGCGATGCCGAGCGCGTAGTTCACCAGGTAGAGCTGACCCCAGAACCGGGTGGCGTTCTCGAAGACCACGGCGCGGTGGGTCCTTCGCGCGCGCCCAGCGCGTGTTGAAGATCGCGACGACCGGGCCGAGGCCGAGGGTGAGCAGCACAAAGAGAAAGTGCACCGCAGCCAGCAGCGCGAACTGCAGGCGGGCGAGTTCGGTGGCCTCCACGCTCCTGAGACTACGTAGCCGGACCGGTCACGGCGACACGATTCGGGCAGGACCGGGGAAAGGCCAGGGATCTCACCCAGTGGGCGGTAGGGCTGGCCCTACCTTCGGCCCGGCTCGCCGTCCGTCACGGCCTGTCGACGTCGTCCCCGCCGCCCAGGTCGGTGCAGTCGATCGCGACCGCGCCGTGGGCGCGCAGGTACGGCCCGGCTCCCTCGTCCCCGCGCGCCGCGGCGGCGAGCGGCTGCCAGTGGGCGCGGCCCACCAGCACGGGGTGTCCGGGCCTTCCGCCGTAGGTTGCCCGGGCGAGCGCGAGGCGGGCGGCGTCCGGCTCCAGGGCGGTATCCAGGACCCGGCGGACGGCGTCGGCCCGCAGGCCGGGCAGGTCGACGAGGGTGACGACGGCGGCGTCCGCCCCCGTGTCCTGGGCCGCCGCGAGGCCGGTGCGCAGCGACGCCGAGATCCCGCTCTCCCACCCGGCCGCGACCACGGGCGTGGCGCCGGAGGGCGCCAGGTCCTCCGCCTCGTCGGACCGAGCGCCGAGCACGACGACGACCTCCCCGCACCCGCCGTCGACCAGCGCCTGGCAGGCGAGCTCGAGCCACGGGGTGCCGCCGTCGGCCCGGGCCAGCGCCTTTGGCATCCCGAACCGGGTGCCGGCGCCGGCGGCGAGCACAATCCCGACGACGACTGCTGTGCGGTCCATGCTCACCCGTTCATGTTCAGGCCCGCCCGTATCTCGCCAGGACGAACGACTCGACTATCTGCGCCACCAGGTACAGCGCGAGCGACGCGAGCGTCACCACCAGCACGCACGCCCACACCAGGTTGTTCTCGGACTGGCCCACGGCGTTGACCACCATGCTGCCGATCCCCTGGCCGGTGATCAGCCACTCCGCGAGCAGCGCGCCCGTGATGGCGCCCGGCACGGAGATCCGGACCGACGCGAACAGCGCGGGCAGCGCCGACGGGAACGCTACCTTGACCAGCAGGGCCACGGGGCCGCCACCGTACACGTGCACGACGTCGGACATCTGCGCGGACACCGAGCGCAGCCCCTGCACGATGTTCACCAGCGCGGGGAACAGCACCACGATCCCGGAGACCACGGCGACGCGCACCAGCTCGTCGGAGAACAGCAGCCGGATGATCGGGGTCAGCGCGATGAGCGGCACAGCGCGCAGGATCAGGGCGACCGGCATGACGGCGGTCTCGACCGGCCTGGACAGCACGATCAGGGCCGCCGCGACCGTCGCGGCGAGCATGCCGGCCATGAACCCGATAGCGGCGTCGCCCAGCGTGACGCCGAGGGCGGTGACGATCTCGGCGCGGGTCTGGGCGGCGTCGTCGTCAGCGAAGAGGAACTCGTAGAGCTCCGCGGGGCCCTTCGCGACGAACGTGTTGTCGACCAGCGCCACCGACACGACCCACACCACGGTGAGGATCGCCAGCATGAGCAGGGCGGTCCCTACTGCCTTGCCCAGGCCGGTCGCGAGGGCCCGGCCGGTGCCCGCGGCGGCCGAGGCCCGGCCACCGGCGGTCAGTCCCGCCCGGACCAGCTCTGTCGAGAGCCCGCTCATCCTCGTCCCCCTCCGGTCGACCACGGCACCGCAACCCGGCCCAGCAGGCCGAACAC
Source organism: Promicromonospora soli (assembly GCF_014653785.1). Classification (GTDB taxonomy): domain Bacteria; phylum Actinomycetota; class Actinomycetes; order Actinomycetales; family Cellulomonadaceae; genus Promicromonospora; species Promicromonospora soli. Next base: position 891,502 of record NZ_BNAS01000001.1, read on the forward strand.
GGCGTACCCGATGCCCGCGACCAGCGCGCAGGCGAACATGATGCCCCAGGCTCGCTCGACCATGAGGCCCTGGCCCGCAGCGATGAGCGCGGGCCCGACGCCGCGGTCCACCCCGCCGATGTACTCCCCGAGGATCGCGCCGAGGAACGCAGCGGGCGCCGCGATCTTCAGGGCGCTGATGATCTCCGGCAGCGCGGACACGAGCTGGACCGAGACGAGCTGCTTCCAGCGGCCGCCGCCGTAGACGCTCACTATCTCGAGCGCCGCCCGGTCGGCGGACCGGAAGCCGAGCACGGCTCCCACCACGGTGGTGAAGAAGACCGACAGTGCCGCCAGCACGACCGCCGTCGGCGAGGGTTCGCCCGAGTCCGGTGGGCCCAGCACGATGTACAGGATCGGCAGGACCGCGATGGTCGGCACGCAGTAGCTGATGACCGCGATCTGCGAGATCACGGGTTCGAGCCGCGGCGTGAGCAGCACGAGGGCCGCGAGCACGAGCGCCAGGCCGTTGCCCCACGCGAACCCGATCAGCGCCTCGACGACGGTCCCGCCGAAGTTGGTCGCGTAGAACGCCCAGCCGTCGGCACCGTACTGGCGCAGCACGCCGGGCGGTGTCGGCATGGACGAGCCGTCGAAGACGGTGACCGCGAGCAGCCACCAGAGCGCGACGAGGCCGGCCAGGCCCGCCGCGCCGCCCAGCCAGGTGCGGACGCGGTCAGGCATCGCCGGCTGCGCTCTCTGCGTCCCCGGCCGCGACGCCGTCGGAGAACAGCAGCTCCGACGCCCGGTCGTGCAGGGCGTGGAACTCGGGGCTGCGCATCATCTCCGGCAGGCGCGGGCGCGGCAGGTCCACCTCGATGACCTCCTTGATCCGGCCGGGGCGCGGGCTCATGACCGCCACCTGGTCCGACAGGAAGATGGCCTCCGAGATGCCGTGCGTGACCATGAGGGTCGTGGCCGGCTTCTCGGTCCAGATCCGCAGCAGCTCCAGGTTGAGGCGCTGCCGGGTCATGTCGTCGAGGGCTCCGAAGGGCTCGTCGAGCAGCAGCACCGACGGCTTGACCACCAGGGCGCGCGCGATGGACACGCGCTGCCGCATGCCGCCCGAGAGCTGGCCGGGCTTGGCCTTCTCGAAGCCGCTCAGGCCCACGAGGCGGATCAGCTCGGCCACCAGGTCGCGGTCGACGGGCTGGCCCGAGACCTCGAACGGGAGCCGCAGGTTGGACTCGACCGAGCGCCAGGGCAGCAGGGCCGAGTCCTGGAACGCGATCCCGAGCTCGTGACCGGCGCGCAGCTGCTTCGGGTCCTTGCCGTCCACCTTGGCGGTGCCCGACGACGCCGCCTCCAGCCCCGCGAGGATCCGCAGGATGGTGGACTTGCCGCAGCCGCTCGGGCCCAGCAGGGACAGGAAGCTGCCCTGGTCGGTGTGCAGGGTGACGTCGTCGAGCGCGGTCACCGTCTTGCGGCCCGAGCCGAACGTCTTGGACAGGTTGGCGATGTGCAGGCCGGTGCCGGCCCCACCCTCCAGGGCGGGGCCGACGCCGGTCGTTGCATCCGTGACGGACTGGTCGGTCACGATCAGCCCTTGAGCTCGGGCTTCTCTGCGAGCAGCTCCTCCAGGAGCGACAGGTCGAAGACCTCCTCCTGGGTGGCGTCGATCCCGGCCGCCTCGAACGTCGCCATGTTCTGCGCCAGGAGCTCGTCGCTGATCGTGAAGAGGCCGTTCTCCGCGGTCTCGTCGGTGTTGACCAGCTCCTCGCACTGGACGGTGTTCTGCTCGACCTCCTTGTCCAGGTCGAGGTCCTGGTCCGCGCCGTACTCGTCGACGGCCAGCTTCGCGGCGCCCTCCAGGTCGGTGCAGGCGTCGGTCCATCCCTTGATCTCGGCCTCGAGGAACGCCTTGACCGCCTCGGGGCGCTCGGCGATGGTCTCGTCTGTGGCGATGACCGACTCGGCGACGAACGGCAGGCCGTTGTCGGCGAACAGGAGGTTGGTGACCTCCTCGCCCTGCGCCTCGACGATGATCGACTCGTTGGTCACGTACGCGAGGAACCCGTCGACCTCACCGTTGACCAGCGGCTGCGGGTCGTACTGCACCGGCACGATCTCGACGTCGTCCTCGGTGAGGCCGTTGGCGGCCAGGAGCGCGGAGAACAGCAGGCCGTTGCCGCCGTCCTGCACGCCGATCTTCTTGCCCTTGAGGTCCTCGATCGTCGCGATGTCCGCGCCGTCCTTGAGGGACAGGATCGTGAACGGGTTCTTCTGGAACGTGGTGCCCACGATCTTGATGGGCGCGTCCTCGTTGGCCACGACCTGGCCCACCGTGACGGCGTTCGTGAGGCCGAAGTCGGCCTTGCCTGAGGCGACCAGGTTCTCCGTGGCGCCGGGGCCCGCGTTGAGCGTGACGTCGCCGAAGCCCGCGTCGGTGTAGTAGCCCTTGCTGTCGGCCATGAACTCGCCGGCGAACTCCGCGTTCTTGATCCAGGAGAGCTGGACCGTGAGGTCGCCGAGGCCCTCCCCCTCAGCGGGGGCGTCGTCGCCGGAGGCGCAAGCCGCGAGAGCGAGCGAGGCAGCGGCCGCGACGGCCGTCAGGCGCAGTGCGCGCCCAGGACGGGAAAGCATCATGAGTGGTTCTCCTGTTGTGCTGGGTGGGGTGAGCCGAAACCCGCGTTTCTATCTCGCAGGACGGTAGGGACCTGCCGTTTCGGTTCCGCGTCGGCCGGTTACGCGGCCGTAAAACGTGCCCGCGCAATCGGATCGTTATGCGGCCGCAGCCGCTCGGTTCCGGGCTTCGCGGCGCGCGCGGGCCAGTGGCCCGTTGTCGGGTCAGTGGTCCCGCGGGCGGGTCAGTACGGGATACGCGCGGTGTGCGTCTGCCAGGCCTCGAACGGTTCGCCGGCCCGGGCGACCCGGCGCTCGACGACGGGGTTGGGCCAGGTCGACCGGTCGCGGTCGAGCAGCTCGTAGAACTCGCGGTCGTCGAAGCCGGCTCGCTCGGCGTCGTGCCGGTCTGCGGCGAACACCACGCGGTCCACGCGCGCCCACAGCGCCGCCGAGAGGCAGAGCGGGCAGGGCTCGCACGAGGCGTAGAGCGTGGCTCCGGCCAGCGAGAACGTGCCCAGCACCTGGCAGGCGGCCCGGATCGCCACGACCTCGGCGTGCGCGGTCGGATCGAGGTCGCGGGTCACGCGGTTACCGGCGCCCGCCACCTCGACACCCTCGCGCACGACGACGGCCCCGAACGGGCCACCGCCGTCGGCCACGTTCTGGGACGCGATCACGATGGCGCGGGCGAGCCAGGCGTCGTCGTCGAGGCCGACGGAGGCCCGGGGCGGTGTGTCGGACTCGATATGGCTGCTCACCCTTTGATGGTCGCACCACTGCGTTTCAACGGGGTTCCCAGCAGGTCACCCGCGTGAAACCTCTGTTTCGAGATCTGAGGGGGCGACGGGTCCTGAGATCGGTCCCCAGAGTCGCTACCGTGACCGGCATGGACACCGCCGCCGTCTACGCGCAGTTCGCCGAGAGCCAGGCCCTCAACGGCGGTTCCCCCACCTACCAGGACTGGGCGCGCGGCGTCGCCGCCGACCCGGAGTTGTGCTCCCTGCTGGACGGCTTGCCCGAGCCCAAGCGGCAGCCCAACCTGCTGTTCGCGGCGGCGCGGCTGGTGGGGGCGCCGTCGGGCGGCTGGGCCGGAGTGCGGACCTGGCTGCTGGCCGCGTGGCCCGAGGTCGAGCGCGAGATGCGGGCACGCGCCACGCAGACCAACGAGCCGCGCCGCTGCGCCACGCTCCTGCCGACCCTCGCGGCGATCGACGGCCCCGTCGCGCTGATCGAGGTGGGCGCGTCGGCGGGGCTGTGCCTCTACCCGGACCGGTATTCCTATGTGTACACGTCCCCCGACGGCGGCCGCACCCGCCTCGACCCGGCCGACGGCCCGAGCGCCGTCGTGCTGCCCTGCACCATCGAGGGCCCGGTCCCCATCCGGATGCCCGACGTCGTATGGCGCGCCGGCATCGACCTCAACCCGCTGGACGTGCGCGACCCGGCTGACCTCGCCTGGCTCGAAGCCCTCGTCTGGCCCGAGCACACCGACCGGATCGAGACGCTCCGCGCCGCCGCGCACGTGGTGGCGGAGGACCCCCCGCGCCTGGTCACCGGCAACCTGCTCGATGCCCTGCCGGATCTGGTCGCCGCCGCGCCCGCCGAGGCCACCGTCGTGGTGCAGAACTCCGCGGCGCTCTACTACCTCACGCCCGCCGAGCTGGTGACGTTCGAAGCCACGATGGACGAGCTGCGGCGCACCCGCGGCGCCGTCTGGCTGAGCAACGAGGGCTGGACCGTCCTGCCCGCCGTCGCGGCCAGGCTTCCCCAGGGCCTCTCACCCCAGTTCATCCTGGCCCGCGACGGCGAGCCGGTAGCGCTCACGGACCCGCACGGCCGGTCGGTGCGGCTGCTGTGACCCGCGCCCCTTCTAGCGCGTGATGTCTAGTACGTGATGTCGAAGGTGGCGTCCTGGCGGGCCGTCGCCGGCGAGCTGGGGCTCAGGACGTCGATGCGCAGCGCGTACCCGGAGTGGCGGATGTACCGGTCCGGGTAGTTGTAGGACCGGAACGACGTCCAGGAGCTGTCCCCGAGCCCCGCGGTGGGGTAGAACGTCGCGTCGGCGCGGAAGATCGAGGTGCCGTCGTTCGGGTCGAGCCGCAGGTTGTACGCGGAGTGCCGCAGGTACCTGCCCGGGAAGTTGACGGACTCGAAGGACACCCCGGCGGAGTCAGCCAGTCCCGGGACGACGCGCCACTGCTGGTCGGCAGTCGGGTCCATGGGGAACGGGTCGATCCGCGCGAGGTTGCCCGCGTGCCGCACGTAGCGATCCGGGTAGTTGGACGACTTCAGCCGGTTCCAGCTCGGGGCGCCCCAGCGGTCGACCAGCGCATCGTGCTCGGCCGACGTGATCGGGGTGATCGTCACGTGCTTGGCGTTGATCGGCGGGGTGAACGCCCGCTGGTTCATCGCCGACCACGAGCCGCCGTCGACGTTCGTGGTCTGCCAGCCGTAGACGACGGCGTTGGCCGGCGCGAACGAGTCGCCCCACAGCCAGACCGTGCTGCTCGTGTTCGACTTGACCAGCACCGGAGCCTCGATCGCGTCGCCCTGCCGCAGTCCGCCGCTGATCGTGGTGAAGCTGTTCGGAGCCCCGGTGGTCGAGCGCGCGACGTACAGATTGCTGTCGCTGAGATTCTTGTAGGACAGGTAGAACGTGGAACCGTCGACCAGGACGTCGCCGTCCAGGACGCTGAACCCCGGGTCGAAGAAGACCTCCGGGGTGCCCATGTCCACGAAGTCGGTCGTGTAGTTGACCATGAACACGTCGCGGGTGCCGTTGTACGCGGAGTAGATCACCGCGTACTGGTTCCGGGAGGGCACCCAGAACGCCTCCGGCGCCCACGAGTGCGTCGCCATGGAGTGCAGCTTGACCCGCCGGTAACCCGTGAAGCTGGTCAGGTTCGTCGAGTCCCACACGTGGATGTACTGGTTGTCCAAGTTGAAGACGCGCCCCTTGAGGTCGGTCGCGAGCGCCACGAACGTGCCGTCCTGCTTGCGCAGGAGGTACGGGTCGCGCAGACCTCCCATACCCTCCGTAGGCGTGGCGACCGGGTCGTTCTGGTTCAGCGGCATCCAGTCCAGGCCGTCACGGCTGACCGCGAGGTGCAGGGCGTAGCTGTCGCCGGACGCGTTGGGCGACTCCTTGAAGTAGCCCATGACGTAGGCGGAGTAGTCGTCGGCGGCGGCTGCGGGCGACGCGGTGAGGCTCACGGCGACGAGCGCGCCGACGGCGGCAGTGGCAAGTGCGGTGGACGCCGCGAGAAGGCGGTGGCGCAAGGACATCGGTGGTTCCCTCCGGGTGGGGCGGGCCGCGAGCGCGCGACGACCAGCGGGCGTTCGCCCGGCGCGATCACTGCGCTGTGTACTCGCGGTCCTTCGGCTGCGGTGACGAAGGTGGTGCACGACGGAGATGTGAGCGCTAACATCCGGCGACCCGCACAGTCTGCCGAGCGCGACTCGTCGCTGTCAATAGTCGCTTTGTCCGTTTGATCCAAGGTGTGGGACGAAACGCATCGACTGCGCGATTCCCGAGGACCAGCCGGTCAGGACTCGGTAGCGCGCAACAGCTCCCAGAGCCGGTCCCGCTGTATCGGCAGGTCACGCGGGCGCACCCCCGTGGCGTCCGCAATCGCGTTCGCCAGCGCCGGGGCCACGGGGTTGTACGGGGCCTCGCTCATCGACTTCGCGCCGCTGGGCCCGAGGCGGTCGACCGTGTCGGCGAACAGCACCTCCGTGACCGGGATGTCCGCCAGCTGGGGCACCCGGTAGTGCCGCAGCGTGCGCGTCACGACGACGCCGTCGCGCACCACCATGCGCTCGGTCGTCGCCGAGCCGAACGCCTGCGCCACCCCGCCGTCGATCTGCCCGCGGAGCTGCTCCGGATTGATCACGACTCCGGCGTCGGCGGCGTGCACCGACTGCAGGATCCGCACCTCGCCGGTCTCCCGGTGCACCGCCACCCGGAACCCGTGCACGTTGAAAGCCACCGACCGGGGCGACCCGTCATGCGTGGCCTCGGCGGAGACACCCCCCTCGGCTGTGGGCGTGATCGTTGCGTCTTCATGTCCCGGTATAGGCGCAATATTCGCGCCCGCAACCGTGGTGAGGTGGGCGTGCAGGGCGCGTGCCGCGCGCTGGACCGCCAGGCCCGCTACCACCGAGCCCGCCGACCCGAATGCGCCCGTGTCGTACCCGGCGGTCGCCGTGTCGGACGGCCGCACCCGAACCCGGGCGGTCGGCACCCCGAGCTCCGTGGCCGCGATCTGGGCGTGCACCGTCGTGGTGCCGTTGCCGAACTCGGCGGTCCCGACGTCGACCACGAAGTCGCCGTCGGCCGCCAAGGAGACCCGGGCGTGCGTGAAGTGCCCGCGCGGCGGGATGGTGGCGATCATCGCGAGCGCGATCCCGCGCCCGACCGACCACTCTTCGTTCAGCCCGGTCTCGACAGGCTCCGAGGGCCGCCGGGCCAGCGCTCGCTCGACGAGGTCAAGACACTGGTCCAGCCCGTAGGACCCGTACTCCAGGTCCCCGTCCACCGGCTGCCCTACGACAAAGGCGTCGCCCGGCCGGATCACGTTCCGCCGCCGCATCTCGACCGGGTCGATGCCGAGCCGCGCGGCCAGCTCGTCGATGGCGCCCTCGATGGCGAACTGCACCTGCCCGAGCCCGTACCCGCGGAACGCACCTGACGGCACGTTGTTCGTGTAGACCGACTCGGCGTCGACGCGCTTGTTCGGGGCGCGGTAGACAGCCATGGACTCGTGCACGCCGTGGAACAGGACGCCTGGCGCATGGTTGCCGTAGGCGCCGGTGTCCGCCAGGACGTCGATGGCGAGCGCCGTCAGGCTCCCGGCCTCGTCCGCTCCCGCCCGGACCGTGACCCGCATGGGGTGCCGGCACGGCACGGTGGTGAACTGCTGCTCGCGCGTGAGCTCCCACTGCACCGGCCTGCCGGTGCGCAGGGTCGCGAGCGCCACGACGTCCTCCACGAGGAGCTCCTGCTTGCCGCCGAACCCGCCGCCGACCCGGCCGGCCACGACGCGGACCCGGTCCTTGGGGAGGTCCAGGAGCCGGGCGAGCTCGTCGCGCACGAGGAACGGCACCTGGGTGGAGGTGCGGACGTGCAGGACGTCGCCGTGCGGCCCCGGCGCGAGCCAGGACCGCGCCCCGTGCGTCTCCAGCGCCACGTGGTTCACGCGATCGTTGGTCCAGGTTCCGGTCACCGCGGCGGCCGACGCCGCGAGGGCGGCGTCGACGCCGTCGTGCCCCGGCTCGGCATGCTCCTGGTGAATCTGCACGACGACGTTCCGGCTCGCCTCCGCGACGCGGTGCTCGGCCCCTGTCTTGCCGGGATGCAGCACGGGCGCGCCTGGCTGCCGGGCGGCCTCGGGGTCGAAGACCGCGGGCAGCGTCTCGTAGTCGACCTCCAGCAGGGCTACCGCCTCGCGCGCCTGGCGTGGCGTCTCGGCGACGACCACGGCCACCCGCTGGCCCACGAACCGCAGGACCGGGTCGAGGATGCGGGTGTCGTCGGGGTCGTCGAGGCGGTTCTCGTGCCGGGCGGTCGAGTACAGCGTGCCGGGGACGTCGTGGTGGGTGAGCACCAGGTGCACGCCGGGCGCAGTGCGGGCCGCCGCCGTCTCGATACGGGTGATTCGGGCGTGGGGGTGCGGGCTGCCGAGGACCGCGACGTGCAGCAGGCCGGGCGGCGCGGGCTCGTCCAGGGTGTACGGCTCGCGCCCGCTGACGACCCGGGCGGCGGCGGGCGCGACGACGGCGCGGCCGAACGCCTGCCCCGGCTCCGCGACCTCGGTGTTGACGCGGCCGGCCAGGGCGTCCCGGATCGACCGGTAACCGGTGCACCGGCAGAGGTTGCCCTTGAGTGCCTGCTCCGGCTCGGCGCCCGCCATCCCCGCGACCGTGCAGACCATGCCCGCCGTGCAGAAGCCGCACTGGAACCCGGCTGCCGCCACGAACGCCTGCTGCACGGGGTGCAGGTGGTCGGCGTCGGCGGAAGGGTCGCCGCCCGGTCCGAACCGGCCCAGCCCCGCGGCCGTCACCACGTCGGCGTCGACGGCCCGGTGCGCGGGGATCAGGCACGACTGCACGGGCGCGCCGTCGAGCAGCACCGTGCACGCGCCGCAGTCGCCTGCGTCGCAGCCCTTCTTCACGGCGGTCGCGCCCTGGTCGCGCAGGTAGGTGCGCAGGCACTGGCCCGGTCGGGGCTCGGCTGCGACGTCGGCGCCGTCGATCTTCATGCGTGGTTCCTCGTGCTTGGGGCCGTCATGCCGTGCCGCCCAGCTCCTCGAGCGCCTCGTGCGCCAGCCGCCGCGTCATCGCGGCGCGCCACGCAGGGGATCCGTGCGTGTCCTCGTACCAGGCGCTGTCGCCGGCGCCGGCGATCCCCTCGATCCGCCGGTCCAGCGCCTCGTGGTCGTCCACCCCGACCAGGAGCACGTGCGGCGCCGGCACCGACGCCGTGAGCACCAGTGCCACGTCGTCCCCGATCCGCCGCCCCGTCACCATGGCCGCTGTCCGTCCGTTAGGTGTCAGCGACGCGCGCCGGAACGCCGTCCGTTGCCCGAGCGCCGCCGCGGGCACCCGTACTTCCCGGAGCACCTCGCCGCCGGACAGCGCTACCGAGCCCGCCCCCGTGACCAGGTCGGACACGGCGACCTCCCGCGAGCCGCCATCAGGCGTCCAGACGACCGCCACCGCGTCGAGCGCCGCGAACAGCCCGACCATGGACCCGGCGGGCAGCCCCAGCGCGAGGTTCCCGCCCACGGTCGCCGTCCGGGCCACCTTCGCGGAGAGCGTCAGCGCCGCGACACACTCCCCCACGATGCCGAGCCCGCGGTACGGCCCCGGAACACCCGGCGGCCCACCGAGCGAACCCGGCCCGGACACCAGCTCCTCCAGCGTGCACGTCCCGGCGACCCGCAGCCCGGACCCGTCCACGGACCACGGCTCCCAGCCCATCCCGGTGAGATCCACCAGGCCGGTCACCCCGGCTGCCACCGGCTCCGAGTACAGGAACGTGCCCCCGCCCAGGAACGCCTCGCCGGGCCGGAGCGCACAGTCGGCGCGTGTCCGCGCCACCCGAACGGTGTCGATGTCAAGGTCCATGTGGCGCCTACCCCTCGTCGATCTCGCGCAGCAGCGCGTACCTGGCGTCAATCGCCTCGACGCGCGCGGTGGCGCCGTCGAGCGCCTCGTGCACGCGGTCGGAGAGCACCGCCACCACGCTGACCGCCGCCACCAGCGAGTCGAACGCGCCCTCCGTGGTGATCGGGCACTCGATCCACCAGGTCACGCGGCTGGCGAGGTGCCGCAGGCTCGAGTCGGCGAGCAGGAGCACGCGGACGCCGTCGGCCAGCAGGGACTCGACCATCTGTCCCACTCCGAACGCGTGCCGGCGGATCGAGACCACCACGACGACGTCCTCGGGGCCGAGGCCCACGAGGTCGTCCGCGAGCGACTGGCCGGGGGCCGGCGCGAGGTGCACCCGCCCGCGCACCTGGATCAGGTTGCGCCGCAGCTGGGTCGCCGGCCCGAGCGATCCCCGCCGTCCGACGACGACCACGTCGCGCGCCGTCGCGAGCGCGTCGGCGAGCTCGTCCAGTGCGGCCTCGTCGAGCGCCGAGTAGGCCCGCTCCAGGTTCTTGACCTCCTGCTCCAGCCGCTCGCGCAGGCCGGGCGAGGGGTCCACGGCTATCGGCAGGCCGCGCCCGCGCTGGACGCGCAGGTTCTCCCGCAGGCCCTCGAAGTCGTCGTAACCGAGCTTGCGGAACAGGCGGCTCATGGTCGCCTTGGAGACCCCGGCGAGGGCCGCGAGCTCCGTCGCGCGGTACGTCCCGAGGTCGCCGAGGTGGTCGAGCAGGGCGTCGGCGGCCCGCCGCTCCTGCGGCGACAGCTCGCGATAGCCGGCGGCGATCCGGTCCTCGAGCGGCGTGGCCCCGACCGACGTCATCAGAGCTCCCCCGGGATGGGAGCGACGGTCTCGAGCGGAGACCTGGTCTCGACAGGCTCGACCAAGGCCGGTCCGGCCGACCCGTGCACCCGGGCCAGCTCCAGCACCGCCGCCGTGTACGCGTCGAGCGCGACGCCCACGTCCTCGGGCTCGACGTGCTCGTCCGGGTGGTGGCTGATCCCGTCATGGCAGCGCACGAACAGCATGCCGACGTCGGTCACGGCGTCCATCGCCATGCCGTCGTGGCCGGCGGGGCTCCACAGCCCGACCACGTCGCCCACGGTCGTCCGCGTCGCCTCCGCGATGCCCGCCGCCACCGCGGCCTGCAGCCGTTCGGCGCACGCGGTCGACGGCGCCCGATGGGTCTCGGCGACCTCGAAGGTCACCCCGCGCTCCTGGGCGATCCCGCGGCCGGTCGCCGCGATCTCCTCCCACAGCGCGTCGCGCCCGGCGTCGGTCCGGCCGCGCAGGTCGAGGGTGAGCTCGGCCCGGCCGGGGATGACGTTCACCGCGCCCGGCTCCACGCGGATGTCGCCGACCGTGGCCAGGCAGTCGGTCGCCTTGGCCAGCTCCTCGATCCGGGTGACGAGGTGCGCGGCGGCGACCAGCGCGTCCCGGCGTCGGCTGAAGGGCGTGCCGCCCGCATGCCGGGCCTCGCCGGTGATCGTCAGCACGAACCGCCGCGCCCCGGCGATGGTGGTGACGTACCCGAGCGGCAGGTTCCGGGACTCCAGCACCGGCCCCTGCTCGATGTGCGCCTCCAGGTAGCCGACCAGGTCCTCGGGCCGGCGGGCGGCGTCGCCCACGCGGTCCGGGGCCAGCCCGAACCGCGCGAACGCCTCGCGCAGGGTGACGCCGTCGGCGTCGGCCTGGTCCCACCAGGCGGGGTCCCACTGGCCCGACGCCGCGCAGCTGCCCAGCAGCGCCTTGCCGAACCGGGTGCCCTCCTCGTCGGAGAACCCGACGACCTCCAGCGCGAACGGCAGGACGGTGTCCCGCAGACGGTGCGCGACGGCGATGGCGAGCACGACGCCGAGCATGCCGTCGTACTTCCCGGCGTCGGGCACCGTGTCCAGGTGGGAACCGAGCACGAGGGCGGGCTCGCCCGCGGTGCCGGGACGCTGGGGCGTACCGTCGGCGGAGCGCCGGCCCCAGATGTTGCCGGCGGCGTCGGTCTCGGTGTCGAGGCCTGCGTCGAGCATCCAGGCCCGGACCGCCGTGTTGGCGGCGGAGTGCTCGGGCGACAGGTAGACGCGCTGCAGGGCGTCCGGCCGCGACGAGTGGCGCGTCAGGTCCTCGCACCGGGCCATGACCCAGGCGGTGGTGCCGATCTCTGTCACAGACGTGCCTCCTCGTCGACGACGGTGTCGTAGCTGCTGGCGAGCAGGTCCATCGGGGCCGCCTTGTCGTAGACGGCTAGCGCCGCCGCGACGCCGCCGCCCGGCGGGGCGCCGAACCCGGCCCGGCGCAGCTCGTGCTCCAGGGCCGCAAGCGTGGTGAGCACCGCGTCCCGGCGGGCGTTGAAACCCATGGTCCCGATGCGCCAGACGACGCCGTGCAGCGGGCCGAAGGACGTGCCGATCTCGACGCCGAAGTCGTCCAGGAGGGCGCCGCGGACGGCGTCGCCGTCCACGCCGTCGGGGATCCGCACGGCGACCACGTTGTGCATCTTGTGGCCGACGTCGCCGAAGACCTCCAGGCCCAGCCCGAGCACGCCGGCGAGCATGGCCGCGCCGTGCTGGGCGTGCCGGTCCACCGCCGTGGCCATGCCCTCCGTCACCAGGAGGCGTGCGCACTCCCGGGCCGCGTACAGCATGGACGTGGCCTCGGTGTGGTGGTTGAGGCGGCGCGGTCCCCAGTAGTCCATGATCTGCGCGAGATCGAGATAGTTGGACAGGATGGGGACGCCGTGCGGCGCCACGTCGTCCGCCGTGCGGATCCCGGCCTCGACGTGCTTGCGCCGGTTGATGGCCGACGCCGCCGCGGGCGACAGCGTCACGGGCGCGCTGCCCGACGGGCCGCCGAGGCACTTCTGCAGCCCCGCCGTCGCGGCGTCGATGCCCCACTCGTCGGCGTGGAAGTGGTTGCCGCCGAGCGTGGCCGTCGCGTCGACGTACAGCAGGGCGTCGTGCTCGTGGGCGATCCGGCCGAGGTCGGCGAGCGGCTGGGCCATGGTCGTGGAGGTGTCCCCGTGCACGACGGCGAGCAGGCGGGGCCGCACCTGGCGGACGGCGTCCTCGATCTGGCCCGGGTCGAAGACCGTGCCCCACTCCGTCTCGATGGTGTGCACGTCGGCGCCGGCGCGCGCGCCGATCTCGGCGAGCAGGTGCCCGAACCGGCCGAACACCGGGACCAGCACCCGGTCGCCCGGCTCCAGCAGGGACACGAGCGCCGCCTCGATGCCGGCGCGCGAGGTGCCGTCCACGAGGAACGTCTGCTCGTTGGCGGTGTCCCAGACGGTGCGCCACAGGACCATGGCCTCGGTCATGGTGTCGGTCATGAACGGGTCGAACTGGCCCACCAGCGGCGCGGCCATGGCGCGCAGCACGCGCGGGTCGGCGTCGACCGGGCCGGGTCCCATGAGGAGGCGGGCGGGCGGATGGATCTGGGTCATGTGGGCCTCCTGAGCAGTGTCCCGCGGCTCCCGCCGGTCGAGGGCTCGACCAGCAGAGGCGCGACGGCGCCGGTGACGGTCAGGCCGTCGTACGCGCTGATCTTGTTGCGGTGCGCCATCTCGGCGGCGCGGAAGGTTGTGGTCGCCTCGGGGTCGTAGACGATCAGGTCGGCGGCGGCGCCCTCGGCGATCACGCCCTTCGGACGCGCTCCCCGGTCCAGGCCCACGAGGGCGGCGGTGTTCGCCGACGTCCAGCGGGAGACGTCGGCGAGCGGGACACCCCGGCGTCGGGCGGCGTCCGCCAGGGCGAGGAACCCCGCCTGCAGGCCGGAGATGCCACCCCAGGCCTGTTGCAGGTCCGTCTCGCCGGGTGCCGCGCCCCGGTACTTCTCCTCGGCCGTCGCCGGCGAGTGGTCGCTGACGACGCAGTCGAGGATCCCGGCGCGCAGCCCGTCCCAGAGCGCGTCCTGGTTGCCGTGGTCGCGGATGGGCGGGCAGCACTTGAAGGCCGCGTCGCCGTCGGGGATGTGCTCGGCGTCGAGGACGAGGTAGTGGTGGCAGGTCTCGGCCGTGACCGGCAGGCCCTCGTCCTTGGCCTCGGCGATCAGGTCGAGCGACCGCGCGGACGACAGGTGCAGCACGTGGGTGCGCGTCCCGGTCTCGCGGACGCCGTCGAGCAGCCCGGCGATCGCCGTCGTCTCAGCCTCGTGCGGGCGCGAGAGCAGGAAGTCCGCGTACGCGCGGCTGCCGCCGTGCGGGGCGGCCGCGAGGGCCGCCGGGTCCTCGGCGTGCACGATGAGCTGGCCGCCGAACCGCGCGATCCGGTCCATCGCGTCCAGGAGCTCGTCCCGCCCGAGCGGCGGGAACTCTGGCACTCCCGAGTCGGCGAGGAAGCACTTGAAGCCGAACACGCCCGCGTCCCAGAGCGGTTCGAGATCGGCGCCGTTACCGGGGACTGCCCCGCCCCAGAAGCCGACGTCGCAGTGCAGCTCGCCCCGCGCCCGCACCGCCTCGGCCGCCGCGCGCTTGGCCTCCAGGGCAGCCACGGTGGTGGTCGGCGGGAGCGAGTTGAGCGGCATGTCCACGATCGTGGTGACCCCGCCGAGCGCCGCCGCGCGGGTCGCGGAGGCGAACCCCTCCCACTCGGTGCGGCCGGGCTCGTTGACGTGCACGTGCGTGTCGACGACGCCGGGCAGCACCACCTGGTCGCCCAGCTCGACGACCTCCGGCGGGGCCGAGGGGGTGGCGCCCAGCACGTCGTCGGCCGGCCCCAGGACGGCATGCGGGTCGGAGGTTCCCCACCACACCTGATCGATCCGGTCGCCCTCGAGGCGCAGGACCGCCGGCCGGAGCTCGCCCTCGACCAGGACTCGCTCCGACGCGATGACCAGGCTCCTGCCGTCGCCGCCCCTCAGACTCATACGAATCCCCCGATCGTCGACCAGACAGGGTGCTCGGCCGTCGGCGCGCCGGACCGCTGGACCGCCGCCTCGATCAGCCCGTACGGCCGGTCGGCGGCGAAGAACACCTCGCCCGGGTTGTCGAGCCCGAACGGCTCCAGGTCGACGAGGAAGTGGTGGTTGTTGGGGCAGGACAGGCGGATCTCGGCGATGTCGTCGAACGCCTCCAGCACCGCCTTGCCCATCGCGTACACGGTCTGCTGCAGCGCCAGGGAGTGCAGGTCCGCGAAGGTCTCCAACAGGATCGAGCGGACCGCCCCGTACCGCTCGTCGTACTCGGCGGGGCCTGCCGTCTCGGTGAACGACGGCTCGTACCGCCACCAGGCGCTGACGTCGGTCGCGAGGATCCGGTCGTCGACCTCGGGCAGGGTCGTGTACCGGTCGCGCGGGAACCCGGAGAACTCCGACCCCGTGGACTTCAGGACCGTCACGTCGCGCAGCCCGGCCAGGACGGTCAGGCCGGCGTCGTCGGCGTGCACCAGCGCCGTCCGGCGCTCGGCCGCGCCCCGCACGAACGCGTGGTCATGGCCTTCACCGCCGGCCGTGATGCGCTCCCAGCCGTACTGCTCCGCCAGCCACCGGCCGCCCGTGATCTGCGGCGACTGCAGGAAGTGCCGCGCCAGCCGCAGCAGGAAGGTCTCCGGCGAGCCGACGCCGTCCCGGGCGAACGCGTTCACCGTGTTCTTCTGCGTGTCGGTCGCGATGACGCCCGCGTTGTCCCCGGACTCGTGCGTGGCCCGGAAGTCCCCGCGCAGCTGCGAGGTGACGCTCAGGTCGGTGATGCGGTGCCGCGCGGTGTCACGGTCGACCCGCACGAGCCGCACCTCGGCCTTGCCGTACTGGTTGGGACCCAGGACTATCGACATTCAGCTCCCCCGGTAGGTGGTGTAGGCGAACGGGCTCAGCAGCAGGGCCACGTGGGTGTGGTCGGGCCCGAGCACGACGTCGAGCACCACCTGCCCGAAGAACGTCTCCCGGTCCTGCGCCCCGAACCAGTCGCCGACGGCGAAGGTCAGGACGTGCCGGCCGGGCGTGACCTCGCCCCAGGAGATGCGGCCGTCGGCGTCGGTCACGGCCTGGCGGGTGCCGAGGGTGACCGCCAGGCCGGCGGCCGGGAGGCCGCGGGCGGCGTCGAGCACGTGGGTGGAGGCGGTGCTCACGGCGTCGCCTCCGTGGGGTCCGCGGGCTCCTCGATGAGCGTCTCCAGCCGCAGCAGGGCGATCTGACGCAGCTGCTCCGCGGTGACGAGGGCCTCCGTGGCGGGGTCGTTGGCGAGGCGCTCGGTCAGGTTCGCGAGGATCTCCTCCGCGGTGCGGCCGGCCGCCCGGACCAGGAAGATCCGGCCGAACTTCGCCTCGTACGCGGCGTTGCCCTCGGCGATCCGGGCGGCAGTCGCCTCTGCCGCCGTGGGCTGCTCGGTACGGGAGAGGCGCGCCTCGGCGCTGTCGCCCGACGCACGCTCGCCGATCCGCGGGTGGTGCGCGAGGGCGGCATCGACGTCGGCGGCCGTCCAGTCCGCCGCGGCGCGCATCGCGTGCAGCAGGAGCGTGTCCCGGCAGAGGAAGGGCCGGCCCGCCACGACGGTGTCGACCCAGGGGTCGACGTCGGCGCACGGGCGCACCGTCGCCGCGGCGTCGGCGGCAGGCAGAGCATTGAAGGTCGCGAGGTCCACGGAGACAAACCTAGTTTCAAACTGTCCCCTGCGGTGAGACACGCGTTTCAGATGGGTAAAAACTTCCTCGACCCATGTGCCGCGAGCCGGGCCTCGGCAGCACCGAACGTAGGGCTGGTCGCTGAAGCGCCCCCGACAGAGCAACCAACCCTACGTTCGGCAGCGAGGGTCACCTGATGTCCGGCGGCATCGCCTCCGCGGTTCCGGGCTGCCGGACGACGGTCGCGCGGGCGGGCCATACCGCGATCAGCAGACCGGCGATCGCGCTGCCGAGGTGCAGCCAGTTGTCGGCGTCGTTGATGTTCAGATAGTTGATCTCCGGGTCGTCGACGGCGTAGAGGCCGTAGACGAACGCCGCGCCGTAGCCGATCAGGAGCAGCCAGCCGAAGATGCGGGCGCTGCCGGAGGTGATCCAGAGGCTGAGGCCCAGCACGCCGATCACCAGGTGCACGATGTTGTGCAACGGGTTGATGGCGAAGCCGAGGAGCGTCTGGCTCTCGTCGTGCTCCGAGAAACCGCCGAAACCGGTCACGAGAAAGCCTGCGATGCCCACCAGCAGGAAGACAACGCCGATCACCAAGGCTAGCCACTGATGGAATCCTCGGGTGGGCCGAGGAGCCGTGTAGTGGGTCATGATGCTTCTCCCGTCCGTCCGTACTGCGTTTCCACAGTCGCGCCGTCCGGGTCCACTCGCACGCCGGCTACGTCGCCAGCGGTTCCGCCACCTGGCGCGCCAGCGCGAGCAGCGCGCGGTCCGAGCCCGCCGGACCCACCAGGCAGGCACCCGCCGGGAGACCGCCCGTCGTGGTTACCGGAACCGACACCGCGGGCAGCCCGCCGATGCCCGCGATGCAGGTCAGCAGCATCGTGGCCTCGCGGGCGGCCTCGGCCTCCTCGGGACGCGGCGCGACGGTCGCCGTCGACGGCAGCACCAGTACGCGCACCCCCAGCCGGTCGCGGATCTCGGCCCTGGCCTGGACGACGGCGGCCCGGGCCGCCTCGGCGTCCGCCGCGCCGATCGCGCGTGCCCGCTCGAACCGCCCGCGCACCGCGGGCCCGAGCGTGTCCATCTGCTCGCCGAGCCACGCCCCGTGCACGGTCCACGCCTCGGCGGCCTGCAGCGTCTGGAAGGCGGCGAGCCACGTGGGCTCTGGCGCCCAGTCGACGGGCTCGGCCCCGGCATCCCGGGCGAGCTGCTCGACGGCGTCGCGCACCTCAGGGGCGGCGAGGTCCAGCAGGGCGTCGCTCACCACGAGCTGCCCGGACAGGACTCCGGCGTCGGGCGGCAGCAGCACGTCGCCCACCCGTCGGAGCAGCTCTGCAGAGTCCGTGAGCCAGCCGACCGTGTCGAACGAGGGCGCGAGCGGCACCAGCCCGCCGGCCGGGACCGCGCCGTGGGTCGGGCGGATGCCCCAGAGCCCCTGGTAGGCGGCGGGCACGCGTACCGAACCGCCGGTGTCGGTCCCGAGCGCGATGCCGGCCTGGCCCGAGGCCACGGCCGTAGCGGGGCCCGACGTCGAGCCGCCGCTGATCCGACCGGGCGCGCGCGGGTTGGGCGGCGTTCCGTAGTGGGCGTTCGCGCCGGTCAGCGAGTATGCGAACTCCTCGGTCTGCGCGAGCCCTGCGACGGACGCACCGGCCTCCAGGAGCAGCGCGACGGCGACCGCGTGCGACTCCGCGACGTCCGTCGCCGCGAGCCAGGCCGGGTTCCCGGCGCCCGTCCGCTGCCCGGCGACGGCGAACAGGTCCTTGACCGCTACGGTCTCGCCGTCGAGCACGCCGGAGCCGGTAGGGGCCACGAGCGGGCCAGGTTCGGGCCGGACGCGCCACACGCTGAGGTCGGAAGTCATGCGCACATGCTGCCAGCCCCGACGCTGCCGACCTCCTACCTCGGCCCGAAGTCTGCCTTGCGGATCCGCGCGTGCGCGCCCTTGACGACGTCCACGACCTGCGAGATGTCGAAGTCCGTCGCGGCCGACAGGTACGCGTAGGCGTGTGCCGGCGACATCCCGTACCGCACCCCTAGCAGCGCGATCGCGGCGCGGACGCAGTTCTGCACGGCGACGTCGAGGTCGCGGTCGAGCCCGGTCGGGACCAGGAACTCGGCCGTCTCGCCGAGCGGCCCGGCCAGCTCCCCGAACGCCGCCACGGCGTCGGACGCCGGGATCAGCTCGAAGCCGAGCCGCACCCGCAGCGAGGCCTCGAAGGCGGTGAGCGCCACCTCGCCGTCGCCCTGGGCGAAGTGCGGGTCGCCCACGTAGGCGAGCGCCCCGGCGACCTGCACCGGCAGGTACAGCGTGGACCCGGCGCCCAGGAGGTTGATGTCGATGTTGCCGCCGAACGGCCCCGGCGGCACCGAGTGCGGCCGCTCGTCCCCGGCCGCGGCGACGCCCATGATGCCGAGGAACGGGTGCAGGTCGAAGCCCACCGTCCGGTCCGACCCCTCGAAAAGGGGCAACCGGCCGCGCCCCGCGCCGTCGGCCCAGGTGTCCACCTCCGCGAAGACGCTCACGACGTCCGTTCCGCCGGCGGGGTACTCGTCCGGCAGGGCGCCGCGGCCGTGCCGGTTGGAGATCACCCCGTACGGGACCCTGGGTTCCGTCGACAGCACCCGGATCGCGAGGAGGTCGCCCGGCCGCGCGCCGCGGACCTCGATCGGCCCGGTGACGACGTGCCCGCCGTGCGCGCCGTCGTCCGCCTGCCCGAGCTGGACCGGCAGCCCGGGCACGCGCTCGCCCAGGCGGGAGCGGCGGGTGGCGGCGAGCTCGACGGCGTCCGCCAGGACGGCGTCCTGCGCGACGCCGCGCTGCGCGAAGTAGGCGAGCGGGTCGCCGCCCTGGTCCTCGAGGATGCCCTCGTGGGACAGGGTGTCGACCACCACCTCCTGCCCGGGGTCGACCGACAGCACCGCGCTGTCCGCCGCGCAGGGCAAGCGGCCCCAGTAGGCGGTCTCGACGGAGGTGGGCAGGTAGGCCGTCCCGTCGGGGATCTCGACGCCGGCCTGGAGGATGGTCTGCTGGTGCACGGGCCGAGGTTACCGGTCGACCGGCTGCCGGGACGCAGACCCCGGTCCGGGCGCAGCGCCGCGGCGCTGCGCGCTCAGCCTGGTGGTCCTGGTACCAGGTGCGCCGGTCCTCCTCTGACGCGGTCCTGGATAGGTGCGCCGCACGCTCCGACGATAGGGCCATGGCCCAGACACAACCCGCGACACTCGAGCGGCGGGACGTCATCGTCCTCGTCGTCCTGCTCGCAGCACAGTTCATGTTCGCACTCGACTTCTCGATCGTCACCGTCGCCCTCCCGGCGATCGGGACCGACCTCGGTATGGGACCGGGCCAGCTCTCGTGGATCGTGACGCTCTTCGCCCTGTCCGCGGCGGGCCTGATGCTCCTGATGGGGCGCATCGGCGACTACTACGGGCGCAAGAAGCTGTTCCTGATCGGGATGGCGCTGCTCACGGTCGGCTCGTTCGTCGGCGGTGTCGCCACCGAGCCCAACGTGGTCTACGCCGCGCGGGTGCTGCAGGGCGTCGCCACCGCGATCACGACGCCGTCCGCGCTCGCCCTGCTCACGACGTCCTTCCCCGAGGGGCCGGCCCGCAACCGGGCACTCGGCCTCAACGGGGCGCTCCTGTCCCTCGGGTTCGCGGCCGGATCCGTGCTCGGAGGGGTGCTGACCGAGCTGCTCGGGTGGCGCTTCACGTTCTTCATCAATGTGCCGGTCGGGCTCGCCGTGCTCGCCATCGCTCCGTTCGTCATCCGGGAATCGTCGGAACCGTCCCGCAAGAAGCTCGACGTTCCCGGCGCGATCACCCTGAGCCTCGCCCTGCTGGCCCTGGTCTTCGGCCTCACGCAGGCGGGCGAGACGGGCTGGGCGGCACCGGTCACGCTGGGGCCGATCGCCGCGGCGGTGCTGCTCCTGCTCGCGTTCTGGTTCATCGAGTCCCGGTCGACCCACCCGCTCGCCGCCGTGACGATCCTGAAGCGTCCCTCGGTGGCGCTCGGCAATCTGGGTGGCCTCGCCACGTTCGCGATGGAGAGCGGCAAGGTCTTCCTGCTGACCATCTACCTCCAGCAGGTTCTCGGTGCGTCACCGCTGCTGACCGGCATCGCGTTCACCGTGCTGGGGGCAGGCGCCTTCACCGGAGGCATGATGGCAGCCGGGATCATCAACCGGATCGGTGCGCGCAGCACCCTCGTCCTCGGGCTGCTGATCCAGGGCTGCACGGCGCTGGCGTTCCTGGCGCTCGGGCAGGGCTTCGCCGCCGGTTACGCGATCATCCTCGTTGCCACCGCCCTTGGCGGGTTCGGCCACGTCATGGTCATCGTCTCCTACACGGTGGCCGTGACGTCGGGTCTGCCCGACGAGGAGCAGGGGCTCGCTACCGGCCTCACCGCCATGACCCAGCAGGTGGCGTTCACGCTGGGCACCCCGGTGCTGGCCGCGGTGGCGATAGCGGCGGGAGTGTCCGCCACGGCGTCGCCGGAACAGTATCTCGGTGGCGTGCGCACCGGGCTCGTCGTCGATGCTCTCGTGCTACTCGTCGTCGCCGGCCTGATCGCGGCGTTCTACCGGGTGCCACGGACCGCGTCGCCCGCGTCGACCGCCACGGGCGACGCCGAGCACGACGACGCCGAGTACGGCGACCCGGTCACCACCCGATGATCACGCCGATGTCCGCCGTCGGCGGCGCTCGGGAGCACCAGACCTGGCGTGACGTCGACGAGTACCTGGGCCCGGCCGACGAGCGGTTCTTCGGCACCGGGTACCGCAGGACCAGCCCTCGCCTGCGCGACACGCGGGTCCAGCACGGCACCAGCCGGTCCACGCTGGTGGCTACCGGGAGCCTCGCCGTCGCCGGCGCGTGGTCCGTGAAGGACGGAACCCTCCAGCGGCCTCACCTGGCGACCACGGACGTGCTGGCCTTCGCGGCACAGGCGGCCGGTGCACTGCTTGCCACCCGGTTCGACCAGTCGACGGCGGACGACGCGCTGGTGACGGCGGTCGATGTCCGCGCATCGACCGCTCCGCTCGAAGACCTCGCCGCCTTCCCCGTCGAGGCGACGCTCGAACGAGCCGGTGCCCAGGGAACGACCGGCACGACACAGTCGCTCACCGCCACGGTCGGGCCGCTCCGAGCCACCGGGACCATCACGTGCGCTGCCGCCGGCGCTCCGGAGACCACGGCATCCTCTGGCGCCGGCCCTGTGACCGGCGCTGAGGGGAGCGCCTACACCGAGCGCCTCGCGTCCCGGGCGGTGCGACTGCGGGACGTGCGGCTGCGCGGCGGCGACATCACGGCGTCGGTCCAGGTCTCGGACGAGCCACCGGTTGCGCCGCCCAGCGGGATCGAGGCGGGGCACCAGCCCGCGTACTCGCTCGTCGACGTGTTCGTCGCCACGCTGCAGCTGGGCCAGGTGCTGCTCTACGAGCTCGACGGCCTGGACCGCGGGTCCAGCAGCACCTTGTGGATGCGGAGCACGACCATCCGGACGGACCGCCCGCTGCCGGCCGGCTCTCCTGCCCCCATCGGGGTATCCCTGGCCCGCGGACGACTCGTCGAACGCGACGGCGCACCTTGGCGCCTCGCCGACATCGTCGCGGAGCTCGGCCCGTACGGGGTCGTGTGCTCCGTGGCCCATCAGATCTGACCTCGACCGATCGAACCCCAGCCGAATCGACCGAAGGAAAAGCCTGTGCGCCTCGCCGTCTCCGGAACCTATTCCACGGGCAAGACTCTGACCACCATGGCCCTCTCCCACTACACCGGGATCACCCGCAGCGCTGCCATGACCATGCGCGAGCTGCTTCCCATCTCCGTACCCGGCAAGACCCTCGAGCAGTGCACGGGGGCGGAGATCCTCATGCTCATCACCCGCCGGAACCAGGAGCGCGCGGTCAGCGAGTCCCACCTGGGCGACACGTTCATCTCCGACGGGTCCTCGCTCCACGAGTGGATCTACGGCACCGTGCGGGTGCTCGTCGGCATCAACCCGTCCGCGACGACGTCACTGGCGAACGTGCCACGGACCCCGGAGCTGGAGTTCTTCGAGGAGGTCATCACCCAGCTCGGGGTTCCGGCCAAGCAGCACGCCAAGGCCGGGTATGACGCTTTCGTCCGGCTGCCCATCGAGTTCCCCATGGTCGACGACGGCCACCGGCCGGTCAACGAGCGGTTCCGCGCGCTCGCCGACGAGATGATCCAGGACGAGGTCGACGCGCTGGGCATCCCGACGATCACCGCGGGCGGCAGCATCGAGAAGCGCCTGGACACCATCGCCGGGCACTTCGGCCTCCCGCGCGTGGTCAGCATCGACGAGGCGGTGGAGCGGGCCAGGGCCGACTACGCCGCGATCGACACCCGGAGCGAGCTCGAGCGAGCTCAGTCATGACGGACCGCGTCGCGGTGCTGGCCGGCTGGGGGGCCGATGCCCCTGACCGGATCGTGACGAACTCCGAGCTGGAGAACAGCCTGGACACCACCGACGCGTGGATCACCTCCCGCACCGGGATCCACGAACGGCGCTGGGCCGACCCAGGGACCTCCACGGGTGATATGGCCGTCCGGGCGGGGCGCATGGCGATGCGCCGCGCAGGGGTCACCCGGGTGGACCGGGTGGTGCTGGCGACCACGACACCGGATCACACCTGCCCGGCGACCGCTCCTTGGGTGGCACACCAGCTCGGGCTGGGCACCGTACCCGCGTACGACGTCGCAGCGGTGTGCTCCGGATTCCTCTACGCGCTCGCCGGGGCCCGCGAAGCGGTCCTTGCCGGGTCGGCCGACACCGTGCTCGTCATCGGTGCGGACCGGTTCACGAGCATCGTCGACCCGGCGGACCGCAGCACCGCCGTGATCTTCGGGGACGGAGCCGGCGCCGTCGTCATCCGGGCCGGAACGCCCGGAGAGGCGGGCACCCTCGGTGACGTGGTCCTCGGTGCCGACGGGTCGCAGTCGGACCACATCATGGTGCGCGCCGGCGGTGCACGACAGCCGCTCGCGCCGTCGACGCCACACGGAGACCGCTATTTCGCGATGCGTGGTCCAGAGGTCTTCAGCGCCGCGGTGTCCCGGATGGCCAACGCCGCCGCCACGGCGCTGGACCGGTCCGGGTGGACCACCAAGGAGTGCGACTGGCTCGTGGCGCACCAGGCGAACTGGCGCATCCTCGCCGCGGTGGGCCGTGCCATCGGGATCGACGAGGACAGGGTGGTGTGCGACCTCGACCGGTTCGGCAACACCTCCGCCGCGTCGATCCCGATGGCTCTGGCGCACCACGCTGCCGGGTTCCGGACCGGCGACCGTCTGGTCCTCGCGGCCTTCGGCGGCGGGACCACCTGGGGCGCCACGACGCTGACCTGGCCGGAGCAGACCGGCAGACCCCCTGCCGCCACTGACCGCACCGAAGTCCTACCCAAGCTCACGAGATGAGGCCTCATGACCCACGAACTGACCGGAAACCCCGCCGGTGACCTGGCTGAGATCGTCCGCGCCATCACCGAGTCGGTACCCGACATCCCGGCGGACCTGGACCCGGAGACCCGGTTCGACGCCGCCGACATCGACTCCCTCGTGCTCGCCGAGACCGCTGTCGTCGCCACGCGGATCTTCCGCGTGAACATCGAGGACTGGGAGCTGCGTGACGCGGGGACCCTCGCCGCCGCCGCGTCGCTCGTACAGCACCGGGTCGCGGCTGCCCACCCGACCGAGGTCTGAACGGAGGACGAACAGTGCGGGTAGCCCTCGCCGGCGCTTACGGAGCCGGTAAATCGACGCTGGCCGACGCCGTCTCCGCGGCGACCGGATGGCCGATCGCCCAGGTCGGTCCCATGGCCGATCCGGTGCGCGGCACGCCCAAGGCGCTCGACCAGTGCTCGCTGGAAGAGGTCTTCCGGCTCAGCCTGCGCCGGCTCGACGAACGGGCGCGGTCGGAGGCGGCGCTCGGGACCTCGTTGATCTCCGACGGCTCCGTACTGCACGAATGGGTCTACCTCAGGGTGCTGGCGGCCGGCCTCCACCGGCCGCCGGCACCGGGCACGCAGCAGACACCGGGCGCGGAGGTGCTGGCGCGCCTTGCGGAGCAGGCCCTCGCCGAGCACGCCCAGTCGCTGCCGGAACGGTACGACCTGCTGGTCTACCTCGCCCCGGAGCACGCTCTGCCACCGACAGCGCCGATCGGCGCCCCGTTCCAGCACGCGCTCGACACCGAGACCAGGCGCGTCCTGGCCGACTCGGGAGCGCGGGTCGTCACGGCCAGAGGAACGGTGCGAGCGCGGACACGCGCAGTGCTCGATGCGGCTCGCCGCGACAGCCGCGCAGAGACCAACAGGACACCGTGATGGATGTGAAAGCGGTCTACACGGACATCGACGGCACGGTGACCCACGGCAGCTCGATCTTCGACCTGCTGCGGTTCGACGCGGGACGCCGGGACCAGACCCGGGCGGGCGAGACGTTTGTTGCCGCGCTCACCGACGCGGCACGCGCGGGGACACCGCGCGCGGTGACCAACCGCCGCTACTTCAGGTGGTGGGCCGGCCGCACGGTGGCCGACGTCGACGACACCGCCCGGGCCTGGCTCGACCGGCAGCGCTCCGACGGCGGGCCCTGGTTCGTGGACACCGTCGCCGATGAGATCGAAGCGCACCTGGCACGTGGCGCGCATCTCGTCGCGGTCTCGGCGTCCTTCCCACCGGCGCTCGCCGCGGTGCGCACACGGTGGCCGGGAATGAGCCTGCTCACCACCATCGCTCACGTGCGCGACGGGCGGTACACCGGAACGGTGGAGACGCCGCTGGTGGGCCAGGCCAAGGCCGATGCGGTGATCAGCCACGCGCAGCTGCACGGCGTCGACCTTTCCGAGGCCGTCGGCTACGGCGATCATGCCTCTGACCTGCCGTTCCTCCGGATTCTCGGGTCCGGCTACCTGGTCGGGCAGCGTGGCTGCATGGTCCCGGTCGGCTGAGCCGAAGGTTCTCCGCCGGACGAGCCAGGTCAGGCGACGGGCTCCCACCGACCGGCGCGCACCCGCCCGAACGGCACGTCGGCGAAGTGGGTCGCGGCCGCCACCGTTCCAGGTGGCTCGAGCTCTCGCAGCATGCGGGCGCGTGAGTCTCGCGAGCGGGCCGGATCCACGTCGAAACATGAGCACAGGTGGGGGACCTCGACCTGCAGCGGGCTGTGGAACGTGTCGCCGACCACGACCAGCCGCCGCTCGTCCCCCTCCACGACGAGCGACAGGTGTCCCGCGGTATGACCCGGCGTCGCGATCGCGGTGACGCCGGGGGCGATCTCCTGCCCGTCGTCCACGCGCTCCCAGTCCCCGGGCGCCGGCTCGTCCCGCCCCACCAGGTGCGGAGCGCCCGCGACTCCGGGCAGGCCGGCCCAGCCGCGACGTGCCCATCCGACGTGGTCGTCGTGCGCATGGGTGAGCACGACGGCGTCCACCTCTCCAATCACTGAAGCGAACGAGGCCAGGCCGCCGCCCCGCATGACGCCGAGCGCCGGGTGAGTGGCGTCGGCGGGAACCGACGTCGGGCCGAGCCCTGCGTCGACCAGGATCCGCCAGCCGGGGCCCTCGAGCAGGAGCACACCGATGGACGCGATGAGATGGCCGGACGAGGCGATCAGCTCCGGCCGGTCGTCGTACAGGCTCGTCGCGCCGTCCAGGGAGAACCATCGTGCGGGGTGCAGCTCGACGTACCCGTCCGGAAGGTACGTGGCGGTGATCCCGCCGAGCGCGAGGCTCCGGCGCACCGCGGGCTGCGCCCAACGCGCACGCGAGAGAGCGCCCGACTTCATGCCACGCCGTCCAGGAGCGCCGCCGTGGGCGTCCCCTCGGTCGGGATGTAGACGAAGACCCGCACGTCGTTCACGCCGAACGGGGTCAGCACAGCGGTGGAGAACGTGAGGCTGCCCAGGTGCGGATGGTCGTAGACCAGGTCGCCGTGCGGGAGCATGCCGATGATGTGCGCGTCCCAGAGACAGCGGAACGCAGGCAGGTGCTCCTTGAGCTCGTCGATGAGGTCGGCGAACCTCACGTCCCCTGCGTACCGTGCGGCATGCTCGCGAAACTGGGCGACGAGCATCCGGCCGACCGCGTCGCGATGCGGGTAGCGCTGCGCCACGGACTCCTCCATGAAGAAGTCGACCAGGCAGTTGCGCCCCGGCTGCACACCGAACACGTACTCGGCCATCCGGTTCGTCGCCATGACGGTCCAGTACCGGTCCACGCTGTAGGCCGGGCGCCCCTGCACCGAGTCCAGGAGCTCCTGCTGCCCCTGTGGCGGCAGGTCTTCGTCGTCGGACGGCGAAAGAGGTACCCCCGCGACCTCCCGGAGGTAGGCGTTCTCCGCCGGGGTGAGGCGCAACGCGCGCGCGATGCCTTCGAGCACCGGCACCGACATCGTGAGCTCGCGGCCCTGCTCGATCCACGTGTACCAGGAGACCCCCACGTGAGCGAGCACCGCGACCTCCTCGCGGCGCAGCCCCGGGGTGCGACGGCGTTCGCCGGCGGGCAGGCCTACGTCCTCGGGTCGTGTCGCTTCTCGTTTGCGCCGCAGAAAGCTGGCGAGCTCGGCTCGCCGGAACGCGGCTGCCCGGTCATGGGCCTCGGTTTTTGCACTCAAGCGGCCTCCTCCACTGTGTCTCCCTGACCGAGTAGGTCCCGCAGGACCGCGCTCACGTCTCCTCCCGGTGCAAGGTGGAACATGTGGCCTGCATGACGTAACGGGTGCCAGGTCGACCCCATACTGCCCCGACCGGTCCAGGCCCGCGCGTCGCGCTCGTCCACGACGCCGTCGAGCTCGCCCCACAGCACGTGAACCGGTACCGGCAGGACATCGCGCGACGGCAGGTAGCGGCGGACCCGTTCGAGGCCCCGAACCGTCCGGACGCTCAGCGTGCCGCGCTGCCGCAGGGCCGGTGCGGCCGTCCCGGCCGCTCCAGCAGCCGGCGGTGATCCGAGCACCACCGCGCTCGGCGTCTGGTCCGGGTCGCCGTCCGCGAACGCGGCCGCTGCTGCCTCAAAGGCGACGAGGGCACCCATGCTGTGGCCGTAGTACACACCCGACCTGTCGCTGGTGCTCTGCCGCCAGTGCTCGACCAGCGAGCTGATCGTGGTCCGTTCGGCACCACCCCTCGTCTCGAGGTCCGCCGGAACCACCATCACGCCAGGAAGCTGTTCCGGCCACCGCCGAAACGCCTCGGGACCGCCGCCCGCATGATGGAAACAGTGGACGACCTGAATTGCACGAGTACCCACGCCACCCCCCGCAGTCATCTCCGCTTTCCATGTCAGAAACATGGACGAAATAGGCCGAAAAGCGGACAACAACCTGATTTTACCCCAGGCCCGACAGGGTGTCACTGAAATCGGGCGGACGGAGCAAGCAGCGCCTGTGCCGCCGCCCGGGCCGTGGCAAACGCGTCCGGCTGGGCGCGGGTCGCGTGCGCCACGATCGCACCCTCGTAGAGCAGATGGACCTGCGCGCCAGCCCGCTCGGGGTCCGGGTGGTCGGCGTCGCGCAAGAGCTGCGTGAACAGGCCCAGCATGTACCGCTTGTCGGCCAGGATCACCGCGTTGCCCGGGTGTCCGGTACCGCCGATCTCGCCGTGCGCATTGACGAACGCGCACCCGCGCAGGTGCTCCTCGGCCCACTCCCCCGCGATCTCCAGCGCGGCCAGCACCTGGCCGGCTCCCGGCTCGAGCTTCGCGCCACGCGCTGCGAACCGCTCGGCGAACCACTCGCGCCAGCGCTCGTGCCGACGGGTCAGGTAGGCGGCCACGAGCGCCTCCTTGGACCCGAACCGGTCGTAGAGCGTCTTCTTGGTGACCCCGGCCCGGTCAGCGATCACGTCGACGCCGACGCCGCGGATGCCTCGCTCGTAGAACAGCTCGCTCGCCGCGGCGAGGATCTTCTCGCCGGCCGGGGTGTGCGGATTGGGGCTGCGTCGCGGCATCGGGATCCCTCCGTCCGGCGTTCGCCGGGGTGCACTGCGAGTATACCGACCTGTGTGGTTACCTGAATGACATGACGAAGAGCTTCCTCCGGCACCTCGCCCCCGCACTGCTCGTCGTGATGTGGAGCTCCGGCTTCGTCGGTGCCACCTTCGCGGCACCCGTCGCCCCCGCCACCACCACGCTCCTGTGGCGCTACGTCGTCGCTGCACCCCTGATGGTCGTGGTGGTGCTGGCGCTCCGCCGCCGGTACGGGCCGCGCTACCTGCGGCGCGAGGCGGTCCTGGGCGCCCTCGGCCAGGCCGGGTACCTCTACGGCGTGTTCCGCGCCGTAGAGGAAGGGCTCCCGGCCGGGACCGCAGCACTGCTCGCGTCGCTGCAGCCCGCCCTCGTCGCCGTCGTCATGTCCGGGTTCGGGCGCAGGGGCGGACGCCGCCAAGCCGCCGGCCTGGCCGTCGGTTTCGCCGGCGTGGCGCTCGCCGTCGGGCCGGACGCTCTCACCGGCAGCGGAGCGGGCGCCGCGGGAGCGCTCTGGGCGGTGCTCGGCATGCTGTCGCTCTCGGCCGCCGCCGTCCTGGGCGACCTGTGGCCGCCGCCCGCAGCGGAGAAGCACGGCGTGCTCGACTCCCTGGCCGTGCAGAGCGTGATCGCGCTCGGGTTCTTCGCGGTGGTGGCGGTCTCAAGCGGTCAGGCCGCACCGCCCGCCGACCCGACGTTCTGGCTGGCGATCGCCTGGCTGGTGGGCCTCGCGTTTCTCGGCGGCTACGGGATGTACCTGTACGTCCAGCGAACCCGCGGGCCTGTCGCGGTCAGCACCTGGCTCTACCTCACCCCTGCGGTCTCGGCCGCGTGGGCCTGGGCCATGTTCGGTCAGGAGCTGCCGCTCCTCACGGTGGTCGGGTTCGTCGTCAGCCTCGCGGGCGTGCTCGTCGTCCGGCCCGCTCCCGAGCGCGGCACGCCGGCGAAGGACTCCCGCCGGTCGGGCGCGGCCGTCACTCCTGGTCCTCCCAGAGGGTGTGGGCGACCAGCGCATTCGCGTGGCCGTGCCCCAGCCCGTGTTCCGCCTTCAGCCAACTGACCAGATCCATGTGCTTGGTCTCGGCGGTCCCGTACCCGGGGTGCGATCGCAGCAGCGCCTTCCACTCAGCGATCGGCTTGCCGTACTTCTTCTCGATCGAGGGGAAGTAGGAGGCGGACGGGTGCTCAGTTTTTTCAGTCATATCGGATGGACGACGACGAGGGCCGGAACTCATCTGCGGTGGTGCAGGTCGACGTGGTGCCGGGGCCGGCACCTGGGCCCGATACGCTCCGGGCCGTGGGGATCATCGACTTCAGGCCGCGGCAGAGCAAGGAAGCCGCCGCGGTCGCGGCCGTCGCATTCGCCGAGGACCCGATCTGGGGGCACACGCTGACCGATGCCCGGCGACGCAGGCTCCCGCACACGATCCTGCTCCGTGCGCAGCTGCGCACGACCCAGCCGTCACACACCATCCGGGTAGCCAAACATGGCGGCCGGATCATTGGGCTCGCCTTCTGGAACGTCGATGGGGCGACCAAACCACACGAGTCGGCTGCGGCGACCGATCCGCGCGTACTCCGCGCCGCCCGCACGATGATGCGTCGGGCGGGCCGTGATCGGCACACGCTCGCCACCATGTGCACCGCGCTGGCCGAGTCGTACCCGTGCGACAACGGCTGGTTCCTCGGAACGCTCGTGGTGCACCCCGACCACCAGGGCACTGGCGTCGGCAGCGCGCTCCTGCGCGACGGCCTTGCACGAGCGGACACGAACGGGCAGCCAGTCTCCCTGCAGACGAGCACCGCCAAGAACGTTCGGTTCTACGAGCGGCACGGGTTCGAGGTCACCGAGATGGTCGACGAGATCTACCCCGGCGCCCCTCCCCTGTGGACCATGCGACGGCCCGCTGCCGCGGTCGGTCACCAGGCGTAGTCCCAGCGGGCCACGTGGTGCCACACCTTCTTGAGGTCCTGCGGGTGGTTCTCCCCGGCACGTAGGGCCTCCCCGATCACCCGGGCGTCCAGCCACCCGTCCTTCGTGTGCCCGATGGCGACGGCCCGCGCCACGTCCACGATCTCCGGCCCGCGGAACTCGGGCCGCACTGCCAGCTCGTCCACGCGGAGGCGAAATCCGTGGTGCCAACTCTCGGCACCGTGCGTTCTTCCCGGAGGCGTCGCGGCAACGGGTGCTGCGGCGGGTGCTGAAGGTGCACCAGCCGCAGCGTCTGCCTCGGCCGTTGTCAGAGGACAGGACGGGGACTGCTCTTGGGTTCACGCTTGCTGTTGGGCGCGAACGGTTTCACGGTCCGGGCTGGTCGCCATGGTCGCCAGCGGTACGGTGCGCGGCCAGGTCCAGGCGTACCGCACGATGAGGGCGAGAAGGATCAGTTCCAGTAGGACGCCAAGGCCGTAGAAGTACAGCCAGGACTCGCCCACCACGTTGAATGCCGTGACGGGGACGTAGAGCAAGGCCACGACGAGGTTCGCGATGCGGTTCACCTGGGCGGGCAGCGTCATCGACAGCACGACCATGAGGATCGGGATGGCCACGAGGGTCAGTGCCGTGGTCGAGAAGGTCTGGGAGAGGTCGAACTCGAAGACCTTGCCGTCGAGGATCTCTTCGATGACGCCGGGCGTGAAGAAGTTGAGAATGTCCACGTAGGCGTACAGGAACACGAAGCTTGTCCACGTTGCGGCGAGCTTGGCTCTGACCGGGATCGGCTGGTCTTCCAGTGTGGTGGCGGGTTGACGTGTTCTCATCATGGGCTCCGTTGTTGTGGTGAGGATCGGTGCGTCCACGATCGCTGAGCCCGGGCGGCGGGCGCATCGGCCCGGAGGCTGGAGTCGCCTGGCCTATGGGATGGCCTCTCACTCGTTCTTTCGGCGGGTACGCCGAGGGGCGCCGATCCCTAGGCTGGAGCTGTGAACACTGTCGGGCGTTCCATCTGGCACGAGCCGCGGCCTGCTGACGCCCCACCCATCGGTCGTCTCGACTGGCTGCTGGTGGGCGTGTTCGCGGCCGCCGCGTTGGTCGAGGGCATCGTTCGGCCGGACCTGGCCTGGCGACCCCTCGTGACGGTGCTCGCCGTGGCGCTGATGCCTGCCCTGCTCTGGCGGCGGGGCCGCCCCCTGATCGCTGCCCTGGTCGGGTGGGGCGTCGCCGGGCTGCTCTCGGTCCTCCAGCTGACCACGCACGCCGGGGACCTCGGCCTCTACTCCATGATAACTGTCCTGATCCTGCTCTACTCCCTGGTGCGGTGGGGCTCGGGACGGGAGATGGTCCTGGGGACGGCGTTCGTGGCAGTCGTCGTCGCTCTGGGGATGTACGCCACCTCCGGGGGCTGGACCGACGTCTTCGGCGGGAGCGTCCTCTTGCTGTTGCTCGTCGCCCTCGCGGCGGTGTTCCGCTACCGCGCGGGCCTCTGGCATCGCCAACGGCGCGATATCCGCAATCAGGAGCGGGTGGCGCTGGCGCGCGAGCTGCACGACACCGTGGCCCACCACGTCTCGGCCATCGCGGTGCAGGCGCAGGCCGGTGGCGTGGTCGCCGGCATCCAGCCCGAGAAGGCTGCCGAGGTCCTGGCTGCGATCGAGTCCGAAGCGTCGCGAACCCTGGCGGAGATGAGATCCATGGTGCGGGTGCTGCGTGAGGAGGAAGCCGTCGCCTACTCGCCGCAGCCGGGTGTCGCGGACCTGCCTGCTCTGGCGCGCGCCGACGCGACACCCACCGTCGAGGTCTCGCTGGACGGTTCGCTGGCCCGGCTGGCAGGACCCATGGACGCCGCGCTCTACCGGCTCGCGCAGGAATCGCTGACCAACGCCTTGCGGCACGCCCGGGGCGCGACCCGCGTCGGGATCGACGTACGCCAGGAGGGCGACGCCGTCAGGCTCCGTGTCAGCGACGACGGACAGACCGAGCCGGGGCCGGCCCCGGAGCCTGGGTTCGGCCTGCTGGGCATGGCCGAACGCGCCCAGCTCCTCGGCGGATCGCTCTCCGCGGGGCCGGGGCCCGAGGGTGGCTGGGTGGTCGAGGCCGTGCTGCCGGTGGAGGCGCTGCCATGAGCATCCGTGTTGTCGTAGCCGACGACCAGGACTTGGTCCGGACCGGGCTGGTGATGATCCTCGGCGCGCAACCCGACCTCGAGGTCGTGGGGGAGGCAGCAGACGGGCTCGCGGCGCTCGACCTGGCGACCCGGCTGCGTCCCGATGTCGTCCTCGTCGACATCCGGATGCCCGGGCTCGACGGCGTCGAGGTGACGCGGCGCCTGGCCGGGCCAGAGGTGACGGACCCGATGGCGGTCGTCGTGATCACCACCTTCGACCTCGATGAGTACGTCCTCGGCGCCCTACGCGCCGGCGCCCGCGGCTTCCTGCTCAAGGACGCCGGGCCGGAGCTCCTCGTGCAGGCCATCCACGCGGCGGCCAACGGGGACGCGCTGATCGCCCCCAACGTCACCCGCCGGCTGCTGGCGACCCTCGCCGACCAGGCGCCGGTGGTACCGGTCCAGCCCACCGACCCCCTCACCGAGCGCGAGGAGGAGGTGCTCGCGCTGGTCGCACTGGGCCGGACCAACGCCGAGATCGCCACCGAACTCTTCGTCGGCCTGAGCACGGTCAAGACCCACGTCGCGTCTTTGATGACCAAGCTCGGCGCCCGCAACCGCGTCGAGATCGCGATCTGGGCCTACGACACCAGACGCGTGAGAGCCAATTAGTGGGTACAGATCGCAACGTAGGCCCGTGGGGTTCGGTAGCTCGCTGACGCCCAGCTGGCGCGCGACCTCGGCGGTATCGGCGCCCTGGACGAGCAGCCGGTCAGCCTCGGTCAGCTTCCGGACCACCTGCTCAGGAGTGCGCCGCTTCCTCTTCGTCGACATGGTGTGAGCCTTCCCTCCCGCTCCCGCAGGCTGCTGGCTCAAGAAGACAGTCCACGTCCGCACCGACATGGACGACGCCGCACGCGTCAAGACCCTCGCCCACGACCTCGAGCACATCGTCCTGCACAACAAGGACGACGCCGATGCCGTCGTCCACCGCGGCATCGCCACAATCCGTAAGCCTGATGCTGCTCCCCGCGCACCAGATGGACAGCTCCCAGTTCTCGGTGCCCTACGTCTCGGCCTGGGCCTCACGCATTCAAGGCGTCGACCCCCTCACGGCAGTCCAGCAGACCGCCGCGCGAGTCCGCACTGCAGCCCTGCATGCGACGGCCCGCTGCCGCCGTCGGTCACCAGGCGTAGCCCCAGCGGGCCACGTGGTGCCACACCTTCTTGAGGTCCTGCGGGTGGTGCTCCCCCGCACGTCGCGCCTCCCCGATCACCCGGGCGTCCAGCCACCCGTCCTTCGTGTGCCCGACGGCGACGGCCCGCGCCACGTCCACGATCTCCGGCCCGCGGAACTCGGGCCGCACTGCCACCTCGTCCCTGTGGAGGCGGAACCCGTGGTACCACTCGACGGCGATCCCGAGCCCGCGGGCGGCGTCCGCCACGGCTGTGCCGCGGTAGCAGGGATCCAGCACGACCGCCTCGACGTCGTCGGGGAGGGCGAGCGGGCCGTGCACCTGGGCCTCTACGTAGTCGTCGAGCAGATCGTGGGCGCCGGCCGCGGTGTCGGCGTCGGCCAGGGCGACCAGCGGCGTCGGGTCGATCGCAGCGAAGTGCTCGGGCTCGACCGCGGAGTCGGGGTAGCAGAAGGTGGTGCGCCCCAGCACGTGCGGGCGCAGCCGCAGGTGGGCTGATCCGAAGCGGACGGCGCCACCCGCTGCCCGACGCCGGTGGTTCAGCGCGCCGTAGCGGGGGCGCGCGTGCGGCTCCGCGTCGTCGTACCGGCCGTCAAACATACGCGCCTCCCAGCGCCACCGGTCCCCGCCGGGGTGCGCGGTGAGGCCGCCGTTGCTGGTTCCTGTCTCGAACTGGGAGCGCCACACCCGGTCGTGCGCGAGGCGCTCGATGAGGATCTCGCTCCCGTCGGCGACGAGCCGGTCGGGGTGGAAGTTGATGGTGACCGGCCAGCTCATGCCGGGAGGCTACCTCCGCCGAGGCAGTCGGACAGCGAGGACCAACTCGCTGGACGACTGCCTCGGCGAGGGGTCAGCCCTGGACCTCGAGCATCCTGCGGCGGGCGCGGATCATCGCCGCCCCCGCGGCCGTGAGGGCGATCCCAGCGGCAACCGCTCCGCCCATCTGCCCGCCGGTCTCCGCCAGCGCGCCGGGTGCCTGCGCCTCCGCGCCGGGCACGACGGGAACGAGCCCGTCACCCACGCCGTCGCCGGCCCCGGGGATCGTGCCACCGTCGCCGGAACCGCCGTCACCCGGGATGCTGCCGCCCGGTGCGCTGGCGTACGTCGGGCTCTCGAGGAGGTCGTCCACGACGCCGTCCTCGCCGGCGACCGCGCCGATCGTGCCCGGCACGTCGGCGTTGCCGACGTTCTCGCCGACCGAACCCACGTCGCTGATGATCTCGGCGGGCAGGTTGTCGGTGAGGCCCCGCTCTGGCCCGTCCGCGCCCAGGACGTCGTCCACGGCGCCGTTCTGGCCGGCCAACGCGTTGACGGTGCCGGAAACGCCGCCCAGGACGTCCTCCACGGGACCACCTTCGTTGGCCGACGTCGTGGCGCTGCCGCCCGTCGCGCCGGTCACCACGTCGTCGACAGCGCCGTCCTTGCCGGCCACCGCGTCGACGGTGCCCGTGACGCCCTTCACCGTGTCGTCGACGGCGCCGTCCTTCTTGGTGACCTGCTCGACGGTGTCCGTCACCTGGTCCAGCGTGCTGTCGACAGCACCGCCGTCACCGACTACCGCGTCGACGGTGCCCGTCAGGACATCACCCAGGCCGCCGGTCGACTGCTCAGTGTTGGGCGTGGCGTTCTCGTCGGCCGCCGACGCCGACATCGCGCCCGCGATCAGCAGGCTGCCCGCGACGAGCGCGGACGGAAGCGCCCGGCTCACGAACTTCCTCTTCATGTTTCCCCCTGTAGCTGGTGTTTCTGGTACCTGGTAGCTCTCTGAGCAGATACGAATCACCCTGACTGATATGTCGGGTGAATTCAAGGATAGTCCGGTATGTTTCCCCCATGATCGTGCCAGGCTCAGGGGCAGCCCCGCAGATCCACCCGCTCGAACCGAACGACCCGCAGGAGCTGGGTGGCTACCCGCTTCTCGGTCGGATCGGGGCCGGCGGAATGGGAGTGGTCTACCTCGCAGAAACCCGCACCGGCCGAAAGCTGGCCCTCAAGGCCATCCTGAAGGAGTACGTCCAGGATCCGGAGTTCCGCACCCGCTTCCGCAGGGAGACCGTCGCGGCGATGAAGGTCCGTGGCCGGTTCCTCGCCACCGTCATCGACGCCGATCCGGATGGCGCCCAGCCGTGGATGGCCGTCGAGTACGTGGAAGGCCCGTCGCTCTCCGCCGTCGTGCAGGCCCACGGCCCGCTGTCCGAACCCGACGTGCGCAGCGTGCTGGCCGGCCTGGCGGAGGCCCTGCGGGCCGTGCACCAGGTCGGCATCGTGCACCGCGACCTCAAGCCGTCCAACATCCTGCTCGGCCAGGACGGCCCGTACGTCATCGACTTCGGGATCGCCCAGGCGGCCGACACGACGTCGCTGACCCGGACCGGGCTGAAGGTCGGTACGCCGTCCTTCATGGCGCCCGAGCAGGTACTTGGGAGCGGCTCCACGGCCGCGGCCGACATCTGGGCGCTGGGCGCCGTCGCGCTCTACGCCGCGACCGGGCAGCGTGCGTTCGGCGAGGGCGACACCACCGTCGTGTACTACCGGGTGGTCCACGAGAATCCCGACCTCAGCGCCTGCCCCGCCTGGCTGCTCCCACTCGTCCAGGCCTGCCTGGCCAAGGATCCCGACGTCCGGCCGAACCTGCAGGAAATCGTCGACTTCGCGAACGGGACCCCGGCCGATCTCCGAACCGCGACCACCAAGATCGTCCCGGGACCGGATGTGCCGGAGGTCTACGACGACGAAGAGACCGCGCTGAGGGACGACGAGGCAACGGTGCTGAAAGTGCAGCCGTCGGAGCGGGCGCCCGCACCGACCCCGGATCCCGAGCCGGCGGCGCCGCGCAGGATGTCCCGCCCGATCACCTGGCTCCTCGCGGCCGCAGGGGTGCTGGTCGTCGGGGGCATCGCGACCGCGTTCGTGCTGGGCATGCCCGGCGCCGAGCCCGACGCCGCGGCAACGAGCTCGGCGTCGGCCTCCGCGGAGCCGTCGCCGTCGGCCATCGACGAGTGCCTGGTGGGTGAGTGGCGGCTGGACAGCCTGACCACGAAGATGCGCATCGACGCCCTCGACGAGACCGTCGAGGCCACGGGTTTCGAGGGACGAGTGACGGAGTTCCGCGCCGACGGCACTCAGCTGGTCCACTACGACGACGCCGAGCCGGCCCGCGCCAAGACCTCGATCGGGGAGCTCACCGAGACCTGGACCGGTACGGCGTCGTACATCGTCTCGACCAGCGACGACGGCGTCCTCACGACGTCAGGTTCGGACTTCCGGGACGTCACGATGACCATCGCGCTCAGCGGGGAGAGCGCCGAACGCCAGCCCAACGTCCCGACGCAGGCGCTGGAGTACACCTGCGACGAGACGACCTACACGGAACGGGGCAGCAACGGCTTCGAGGCGACGTACACAAGGGTCAACTGACCGTCCACCTTGTTGTGGGCGTGATCGTTGCGCCTAAAGCGGTCAGGTAGCCGCAACGATCGCGCCCACAACAAGAGGGCAGGGCGGGGGTCAGCTGCGGGTGCGCTCCGCGCGGTTCACCGCGGACACGATCGCCTTGAGCGACGACAGCGTGATCGACGGGTCGATGCCGACGCCCCACAGGACGTCGTCGCCCACCGCGCACTCGACGTAGGCCGCGGCGCTGGCGTCGCCGCCCTCGGACAGCGCGTGCTCGGTGTAGTCCAGCACGCGTACGTCGATGCCGACCTGCGCGATCGCGTTCACGAACGCGTCGATGGGGCCGTTGCCGGTGCCGGTCAGGGTCAGCTCCTGCCCGCGGTCCACCACGTCCACCTCGAGGGTGTCCTGCTCGCCCTCTGCCGACACCGCACGGGTGCCCCGCAGCGTGAGACGGCCCCAGTGCTCCAGGCCGGACGGCGCACCCTCCTCGACGGGCAGGTACTCGTCGGTGAAGATCCGCCAGATGTCCGCGCCGGTCACCTCGGTGCCCTGCGCGTCGGTCACGTTCTGCACGGCGTGGGAGAACTCGATCTGCAGGCGGCGCGGCAGGTCCAGGTTGTGCTCGCTCTTGAGCAGGTAGGCGACGCCGCCCTTGCCGGACTGCGAGTTGACCCGGATCACCGCCTCGTAGGACCGGCCGACGTCGCGCGGGTCGATCGGCAGGTACGGCACGCCCCACTGCAGGTCGTCGACGCCGACCCCGGCCGCCTCCGCACGCCCGGCCATGTGCTCGAAGCCCTTCTTGATGGCGTCCTGGTGCGAGCCCGAGAACGCCGTGAACACGAGGTCGCCCACGTAGGGGTGGCGCTCGTGCACGGGCATCTGGTTGCAGTGCTCGACCGTGCGGCGGATCCCGTCGATGTCGCTGAAGTCGATCTGCGGGTCGATCCCCTGCGAGAACAGGTTCATGCCGAGGGTCACCAGGTCGACGTTGCCCGTGCGCTCGCCGTTGCCGAACAGGCAGCCCTCGATGCGGTCGGCGCCGGCCAGGTAGCCCAGCTCGGCGGCCGCGACGGCGGTGCCCCGGTCGTTGTGCGGGTGCAGCGACAGGATGACGTTCTCGCGGTGGTTGAGGTGGCGGCTCATCCACTCGATCGAGTCGGCGTACACGTTGGGCGTCGCCATCTCGACGGTCGCGGGGAGGTTGATGATGACCTTGCGCTCCGGCGTCGGCTCGAAGACCTCGATCACCTCGTTGCAGATGCGCGCCGCGAACTCGAGCTCGGTGCCCGTGTACGACTCGGGCGAGTACTCGTAGTAGACGCGCGTGCCCGGGACCGTCTCCTCGAGCTTGCGGCACAGCTTGGCGGCGTCCAGCGCGATGTCGACGATGCCGTCCTCGTCGGACCGGAACACGACCTCGCGCTGCAGCACGGACGTGGAGTTGTACAGGTGCATGATCACCTGCTTGGCGCCCTCGATGGACTCGTAGGTGCGCTCGATCAGGTGGGCGCGGGCCTGGGTGAGTACCTGGATCACGACGTCGTCGGGGATCCGGTTCTCCTCGATCAGCTTGCGCACGAAGTCGTAGTCCGTCTGGCTCGCCGACGGGAAGCCGACCTCGATCTCCTTGTAGCCCATGGAGACCAGCAGCTCGAACATGCGGAGCTTGCGCTCCGGGTTCATCGGCTCGATGAGTGCCTGGTTGCCGTCGCGCAGGTCCACCGCGCACCAGCGCGGCGCGTGCTCGGCATGCTTGGTGGGCCAGGTGCGGTCGGGGAGGTCCACGCTGAACTGCTCGTGGAAGGGCCGGTACTTCTGGATCGGCATGCCCGACGTCTGCTGCGGGTTGTCTTCGATGATCCCGCCCGCTGAGCCGCGCACTTCTGTGTCGTGAACTCCGCCGGGGGTGGTGGCGGTGGTGCTGTTCTCCATCATGTGTCCTTCGCTCGGTGAGGTTGGCCGGCACACCAAGCCTCCGCGACGAGGGACCGGCCTGTCTAGGCCTCGTCGCGGCAGCGAAGGAGAAGGATCACCGTCGGGCGCACGACGTCACTGTACCCCCCGTCCAGGTTCGGTACGCGAGTCGGGCTCATGATGCGGACGTCTACCCGTCGGTCGAGACCGGTCCAAACCGGCTCGACCGACGGGCGCGCCTCAGCGGCGGTTGCGCAGCGCGGCGTCGACCTGCGGCTCGCCGAGCGCGCCCAGCCAGTCCAGCAGCGCGGGGTACGTGGACGGGTTCGCGGCGACCTGCGGCCGCAGGTGGGGCGCCTCCTGGACGATCCTCGCCAGGTCCGCCAGCGGCGTGGCCGGGTCGAGCGCCTGCGCGGCGCTCCACCTGCCGCCCACGGGCGGCAGTACGGCGGTGTGCCCCGATTCGGAGCCGTAGTCCGAGCCCGCGGCGGCCTGCCCCTGTCCGACGACGACCCGGCGCGTCACCTGCTCCTGGCCCTCGTCGCGAGCGGCCGAGCCACCTGACGGCGCCTTGGCCGCCTGCTGGCCGTTCCCGACCGGCTGGATGCGCGCGGTCTGCTGGGCGGAAGCCCACTGCTGCGCGGCCACCACCGGCTGCTGGCCGGAAGCCACCGGCGTCGGACCCGAGCGGACCGGGGGCATGGTCGCCGTCTCGCCCATCGGGGCGCCGGCGGCCGGCATGTCCTCGACCGTGCGCATGGCGCCGAGCGAGACCTCGCCCGACGCCGGTTCGGCGGCCCGCACCGCCGAGCGCTGGGCGGCTGTCGCACCGGCGACGGTCCGCACCGCGCCCGTCGAGGTGACCCGGCGCGGCTCCGCCGGACGGCGTAGCTCAGGGGCGCTCCGCACGGGCTGCTCCGGCAGCGTGGCCGGCGGCGCCTTGTCACCCTTGGGCTGCGGCGGTGCCCACACGTAGGCCTGGCTCCGGTCGACGTCGGCCTCGCCGCCGATGCCGGCCGTCTGGAAGTGCTCGCGCACCGCCTTGGGCACCATCAGCGCGCATGCCGCGACGCATGGGAGGCCGAGGGCCATGAGCAGGTCGCCGAGGTCCACGCCGAGGCCCGCCCCGGACGTCGCGACGACCACCACGAGGCCCAGGACGCCTGCCACACAGGCGGCGCCCACGGCGGGCACGTGCCCCGTGCCGGGGTCGCGCAGGAGGGAGCGGCGCGCGAACCACGCGACGCCCGCGACGACGACGCCGAGCACGAGGCGCACCATCAGCGTCACGTCGAAGCCGGGATCGATGAGCTGCACGAGCGCGGCGAGCGCGCTGCACACCGCGAGGAGCACCATGACGTCGAACGCCCGGACCGCCACGCGCACCCAGACGCCTGCGGCGCGCTCGGTGCTGACCTCGGCGTCGGCCGCGGGGTCCCGGCGCACCGCGGGCGAACCGGCGATAGCGGCGGCGAGCGGGAGCAGCACGAGGCCGAACCGGCTCGGGTCCGTCACGCCCGGGCGCATGGACTCCATGCCGGTCAGCACACCGCCAGCGGTGAAGACGAAGAGCAGCGCGAGCACGATGCCGACGGCGACGAGCACGAGCCGGGAGGGGCGGTCGTGCCGCACGGTGCCGCCCACCAGGAGCCACGCCATGCCGAGCGCCAGCGCGAGCCACACGGGCGCCAGGAGCCGGTCGCCCAGCGTCGCGTCCTCGGCGAGCTCGGCGAGCAGCGTGGCGACGACGGCGCCCACGGCGATCAGGATCCCGACGCCGGCGAGGCCGAGCCGCCACCTGCGCACCACGGCGCCGTCCTGCTCGATGGGCCCCAGCTCGCTGTCGCGCGGGGTCGCGGCGAGCGCCGCGCCGGCGAGCGCGAGGCCTAGGCCGGTGCCGACACCCGTGCCGCCGCCCAGGTCGAGCACGAGGTGGATCAGGCCGATCACGGCCAGCGGGAGCCCGGCGAGCAGGCGCGCGCGCCGCGTCGAGTGCACGGTCCATGTGACGGGCAGCACGGCGAAGCGCGCGAGGTAGGGCAGGGACAGCGACGCGAGCGAAAGCGCGACGGCCAGGACCACCTCGACCCGGTCGGCGGAGCGGTCGAGGAGGTTCCACGGCAGCGCGAGCGACACGAGGAGGGCGAGCGCGGCGATGGCGTCCCGGACGTAGTCGGCCGCGGCGATGTTCGCGAAGGGGCTGACGGCCTCCGAGTCCTCGGATGCGGTGCCTGACGCGACCCCTGGCGAGATCGTGGTGACGTACTCGTGACCGAGGTTCTCGGTCGGCGCGCCGTTCACGTCCTGCGCGGCGTCGGCCGAAGTTCTCTCGTCACGCTCGGAGGCGTGCTGGTCCATCATCCGTTCACTCCTCGATAACGCCGCTGGTCGAGACTGGGGTAAGTGTGGCTGGCGGCGCAGGGTTCACCACGTTTCTACCCGCTGGGAACGGACCCTGTCAGGCCGAACGACGGCGAGTCGGGTCACAGCTGTATTTCTGCGCACGACCATCACATCCGATGTGCGTGGAACAACCGACGTCGGCGGCAGCCGACGGCACGTCGAGGTCACAGGAGGACGCAGTGGACTCAGCTGCCACACCGGCACCCCGCACCTGCGACGTCTGGCTCGTTCCGGTCAGACGCCGGGAAGCCTGGACGCGCCTGCTGACCGTACCGGATCAGGAGCAGCTCGTAGGCCTCGACGAGGTCGCGACCGAGGTCCACCTGACGTCGCGGGCCGCCCAGCGGCTCATCCTGTCGCGCTACCTCGGCGTCGCGCCCGAGGAGATCACGGTGAACCGGTCCTGCGACCGCTGCGGCGACCCCCAGCACGGGCGCCCGCACGTCCCGGGGACCACCCTCGACTACTCGGTCTCGCACACCCGGGCCTGGGTGCTGGTCGCCGTGGTGGGCGAGGGCCGGGTGGGCGCGAATCTCGACGCCCGCCCGGCGGACCGCGACCTGGACGACCTCGCCGCCGCCGCGCTCACGCGGGCCGAGCACCACGCCTGGCGCCGCCTCCCGGCGCGCGACCGGGCCGACGCGCTCCTCGCGTCCTGGACGCGGAAGGAGGCGACGACGAAGCTCACCGGGCACGGCCTGGCGATCCCGCTCCGCGACCTCGACGTGACCGGGCCACGCCCGACGCTCGTCACGGCCGACCCGTCGGTCCGGCTCCCCCACCCCCGCCCGTATCTGACGCACGTGCCCGCGCCCGCGGGGCACAGCGCCGCGCTGGCGACGACCACGCACGTGGACCAGGTGCGTCACCTGCGCCTCCCGGACGTGCTGCCCGATGCCGGGTCGACGGCGAGCCGCCGTCAGATCCCGAGCTGGTACGCGCCCCAGTACGCCAGCGTGACCAGCAGCGCCGACGCCCCGAGCGCGGTCACCCAGAAGCCCGCCGAGACGACGAGCACGCCCGCGCGCGAGGTCCGGGCACGCGCGGTCTCGACCGGCGGTTCCTGACCCTGTCGGAGGGCGACCCCCGACCGCGCTACCCGGCCGCGCAGGTCACGGACCCGGTTCAGCAGCAGCGCCGCCGCGACGACGGCCACGATGCCGAGGAGCCGCACGGCGATCCAGCCGCCCTGCACCACGAGGGCGTCCTTCTCGTAGTCGAGGGCGAGCCGCGCGACGACCGCGACGTACGCCACGAGCCCGACCATCGTCGCCACCGCGCCGACGGCGAGCCCGGTCAGGGGTGCGCGCAGCCCAGGGGCGAGGTGGACGCCCTGGCGACCGGAACGACGTCGGGCAAGGCGGCCCGTCAGGACCGCGCCGCCCACGAGCAGCGGTCCCAGGGCCAGCAGCCCGCAGGCGGTGATCACCACCCCGACCAGCCAGTCGCCGTCGCCGTACCAGTGCGGCTGGGGCACGGGGGCCGCGAGGTAGAGCTGCTCGGGCTGGGCGCCCGCGACCTGCGGCGGGGCGGAGGCCGTGGCGGGCAGCCCGAGCACCCAGTCGGCGACGTCGCGCGCGAAGTCCGGGTGCAGCAGCAGGCCCTCGGGCGTCTCCACGTTCATGCCGTGGTTCGCGCGGTCGTAGAACCGCACGGTGACGTCGTCGGCGTCGTCCAAGAGCTCCCGCGTGCCCTGTTCGAGCGGCATCGAGGCGTCGTTGGTGCCGTAGACGGCGAGGATCGGGTCGTCCTGCTCCTTGAGCCACGGGCGGACGTCGAAGTCCGCGTACTCGAACCCGCCGCCCGGCACCTTCATCCCCACCGCGCGCGGGATCGCGCGGAACACCCCGCCGGGCACGTCCGTGTTCCGCAGGTAGTTGTCGACGGCGTACGCGGCCTGCTGCCGGGGCGGCACCACCGGGGCCGAGACCAGGATCTGGAACTCGAGCCGCGGGTCGTTCACCATCATCACGGGCGACACCCACGCGCCCTCGGACTCCGCGTACAGCCCGACGTCGTCCGGGTCGACGCCCGGGACGTCGCGCAGGAAGCTCACCGAGTACGCGTAGTCGCGCGCCATTGCCTCGTAGTCGCGGTGCCGGACGGAGTAGTTGTCCAGCCGCTTGTCGGGCACGAGCGTGACGATCCCCGCGCTCGCCAGCGCGGTCGCGGCCAGCGTGAACGCTTCGGCGGCCTTACCGGTGCCCGCGCCGTGCACGAACACGACCCCCGGGCGGTCTTCGGCGGGGTCCGCAGCGGGGTCGTCGGCCGCGTCGCCGCGCGCATCGATCGGCTCGCGCAGCAGGCCGCCCACCTCCAGCCCGTCGGCGAGCGGGATCGTCACGGCGGACTCGCGCACCTCGTAGTCGCCGGGCGCGCCCACGTCGGGCGCGGCGCCCCCGATCGCTGTCGAGCCGGTGGCCGGGCGCAGGTGCGTCGTCACGGGCGCCGGCTCCCAGGCCGGGCCCGCGACTGCGCCGGTGACAGCTAGTGCGACAAGGATCGCGGCGGATGTGGCGACCGTCCTGAAGAGCACCTTCGGATGCTACGCCCGGCAGCCCCGACCCTCGATCTGGCGGCGCGGCGATTCACTCCGGCGGACGGGAGGCCAGCATCTCCTCGGTGTCCCAGGTCAGCGCCCCCGAGCCCAGGTCCGCGACGACCCCGCGCACCCAGTCCAGCTCCGCGCGCGTGACGGCCACGAGGTGCTCGTGCTCGAGCATGAGCACCCTGGCCAGGCCCCATTCCTGCGCCGTGGTCGCGTCGCGCTCGGCCTGGCCCAGGACCGCTTCGAGGGCCGTGACGCGCTCTGCGAGCCGGTCCCGGACCAGGTCCGGTCCCGTGATCGCCAGCACCGCCAGGACCGCCCGGAACTCGGGGAACTCGCGCGCCGGCGTCGCGAGGGCGGCGTCCATCCAGCGGCGGAGGGCGTTGCTGCCGTCGGCGGTCAGGGCGTAGACGATCCGGGCCGGCCCGGTCTCGGCCGCCAGCTTCTCGTGGACCTCGATGAGGCCGTCGCGGAGCAGGCGCTCGATCGTCTGGTAGACGCTGTTGCTGCGCGCCACGTTGACGACGTCGTCCTTGCGCCGCGTCTTGATCAGCCGCTGCATGCGGTAGGCGTGCATGGGTTCCTCGGCGAGCAGCGCCAGCAGCACCATCGCGAGCGGCGAACGCGGCCGGGAGTCCTGGGTCACGGCGCCCAGCCTAGGCGGGACTTCGACCTGAGGTTCTCGCTCCAACACCTTGCCATCTTATGGTTACCCATCTTATGGTGTCTCTATGAGAGCGATCATCATCGGAGCGGGGATCACCGGACCCGTGACCGCCATGGCCCTGCAGAAGGCGGGCATCGACGCGACGGTCCACGAGGCGTACCAGCGCACCGCGGACGGCGTCGGCGCCTACCTCAACCTCGCCGCGAACGGCCTGGCCGCCCTCCGGGTGCTGGGCATCGACCACCGCGAGCTAGGCGGCTTCGACACGCCCGCGCTGGAGCTGCGCG
The DNA here is from genome assembly GCF_014653785.1 of Promicromonospora soli. Taxonomy (GTDB): domain Bacteria; phylum Actinomycetota; class Actinomycetes; order Actinomycetales; family Cellulomonadaceae; genus Promicromonospora; species Promicromonospora soli. The sequence goes on from NZ_BNAS01000001.1 coordinate 936,262, forward strand.
GGTCGTCGGGCCGGCTCCTGGCCCACCTCGCGATGAGCCGGGACGACGCCGCCGGCACGGTCAGCCAGACCGTCCGGCGGTCCGACCTCTACATCCGGCTCCGCGACGAAGCCGTGCGCCGCGGCATCCCGATCGAGTACGGCAAGCGCCTCGTCGACGCGACCCGGACGAGTGGCGGTGTGGTCGCCTCGTTCGCGGACGGCACCACGGCCGAGGGCGACCTGCTCATCGGCGCCGACGGCCTGCACTCCCGCGTGCGGGAGATCCTCGACCCGGGCTGCCCGCCGCCGCGCTACACCGGCCTGCTGAACACCGGCGGCTACGCCTCGGGAGTGTCGGTGGACACGCCGGAAGGCCTGTTCACGATGGTCTTCGGCCGGCGCGCCTTCTTCGCCTACGCGAACCGGGGGCCGGGGGACGTGTGGTGGTTCGCGAACGTGCCGCGCGCCCGCGCGGCCACGAGCGACGAGCTCGCGGCCTGCACCCCGGACCGCTGGCGCGCCGAGCTGGAGCGCCTCTTCGCCGACGACGACGGTCCCGCGCTGGACCTGATCGCGGCGACGCCGGAGATCGTGCCGCCGTGGAACACCCTCGACCTGCCGACCGTACCCGTGTGGCACCGCGGGCCGATCGGGCTGATCGGCGACGCCGCGCACGCCATCTCGCCGACCTCCGGCCAAGGGGCGTCGCTCGCGATCGAGGACGGGGTGCTGCTCGCGCGGTTCCTGCGCGACCACGACGAGCCCACCGCCGCGTTCGCGGCCTTCGAGGCGTTGCGCCGCGAACGGGTGGAGAAGCTGATCGCCCAGGCGAAGCGCACGTCGAACCAGAAGATCCCGAACCCGCTCACGAGGGTCGTCCGCGACCGCGTGATCCTGCCGCTCGTGGGCAAGGCCGCCGCCCGGACCACGCGGGACTGGGTGACCGACTACCGGATCGACTGGGACGCCCCGGCAGGCCGCTTAGCCGCTTGACCTCGCCCCGGGGTCAGAAGCCCAGCTTGCGCAGCTGCTTCGGGTCGCGCTGCCAGTCCTTGGCGACCTTGACGTGGAGGTCCAGGTAGACGCGCTGCCCCAGCAGCTTCTCGATGCCCCGCCGCGCCTCGGTGCCGACGGTCCGCAGCCGGGACCCGCCGCGCCCGATGATGATCGCCTTCTGGGAGTCGCGCTCCACGAACAGGTTGACCCGCACGTCCAGGAGGGCGGGCTTGCCCTTCTCGGGGTCGCCCGATCCCTCGCGCTCGACTATCTCGTCGACGACCACCGCGAGGGAGTGCGGCAGCTCGTCGCGGACACCCTCCAGGGCGGCCTCGCGGACCAGCTCGGCCACCATGACGGCCTCGGGCTCGTCGGTCAGCTCGCCGTCCGGGTACAGGTCGGGTCCCGCGGGCAGGTGGGAGATGAGGACCGCCTCGAGCTCCTCCACCTGGTAGCCGTCCTTCGCGGACACGGGCACGATGTCGGCCCACTCGCGGTCAACGGCGTTCGCCAGCCGATCGACGGAGACGAGGTGCTCCATGAGCTCGGCGCGCGTGACGAGGTCGGCCTTCGTCACGACGGCGACGACGGGCACCGCCCGGCGTCCCGTCATCAGCTCGGCGAGCTGCGCCGCGATGTAGCGGTCGCCCGGGCCCACCTTCTGGTCCGCGGGCAGGCAGAACGCGATGACGTCCACCTCGGACAGCGTGTCCCGCACCAGGTCGTTGAGCCGCTCCCCGAGCAGGGTGCGCGGCCGGTGCAGGCCGGGCGTGTCCACGAGCACGAGCTGGGCGTCCTCCCGGTGCACGATGCCGCGGATGGTGTGCCGCGTGGTCTGCGGCCGTGCCGACATGATCGCGACCTTCTGCCCCACCAGCGCGTTCGTCAGGGTGGACTTGCCGGAGTTGGGGCGGCCCACCAGGCAGGCGAACCCGCTCCGGTGTTCCGTGGTGTCGTCGCTCACGAGGTCACTTCCTTCTGGTCACGCTTCTGATCACGGTGGTCGTGCTGGTCGAGACCACCGTTGCTGTCATCCGGCTCGCCAACCGGCTCCGTGCGGTGCACGAGGATCGTCGAGATCTGCTTGCGGCGGCCCTCGACCCGCTCCGCCTCCAGGTGGACCCCGCCGACCTCGACGGACGATCCGGCCAGCGGCACCTTGCCCAGCACCTTGGCGAGCAGGCCACCGGCGGTGTCCACGTCGTCGTCGTCCAGGCGCAGGTCGAACAGGTCGCCGAGCTCGTCCACCGGCAGGCGGGCCGGCACGCGGAACACCCCGTCGCCGAGGTCCTCGATCTCCTGCACGAGCACGGTGTCGTGCTCGTCGGTGAGCTCACCGACCACCTCCTCCAGGAGGTCCTCGATGGTCACCAGCCCCGCGACGCCACCGTACTCGTCGACGACGAGCGCGATGTGGCTGGCCGAGGCCTGCATCTCGCGCAGCAGGTCGTCGATCGGCTTGGACTCGGGCACGAAGACCGCGTCCCGTGCCACGTCCGAGGCGGGCCGCAGCGACGGCTGCGGCACGCCGCCCTCGCCTTCACCCACGGGCCAGTGGACCGCGGCCACGACGTCCTTCAGGTAGGCGACGCCGACGACGTCGTCCACCGACTCGCCTACCACGGGGACCCGCGAGAAGCCCGAGCGCAGGAGCAGCCGCAGCACCCGGTCGAGCGAGGTGTCGGCGGTGACCGTCACCATGTCGGTGCGGGGCACCATGACCTCGCGCGTGATGGTGCCGCCCAGCTCGATCACCGAGCGGATGAGCTCCCGGTCGGACTCCTCGAAGGCGCTGCTCTCCCCCACCCGGTCCGCGATGTCGCGCAGCTCGGCCTCGGTGGGCGGTGACGGGTCGTAGCGCGGCACCGAGAACCGGGTCAGCCACGCGACCGCGCGCGAGACGCCGGTCAGCGGCCCGACCAGCGCGATCAGCACCGCTACCGGCCTGCGGAAGCCGAGCGCGCGCGGCGAGACCCGCACGAAGGTGACGCCGACGACGACGCCCACCACGAGCGCGATGACCATGACCGGGAGCTCGTTGGGGACGCCCTCGCCCGGGATCGCCTGCTGCACGAGCAGCGTCCCGGCCGCGATGGCGACCACCTCGGAGACGACGCGCACGAGCGCGAAGGACGCGACGATCGCCGTCGGGTCGACGACGAGCGCCTGGGCGCGCCGGATCCGCGCGGCGCGCTCCGGGTCGGGCGACTGCCCCAGCTCCGCCTCCGCGAGCGCCTCGGTGAGGGACGCGCGGGTGACGCGCAGGAGCGCCGCCTCGCCGGCCGACAGCATGCCCGCCAGTGAGAGGCCGACCAGCATGATGAGGGTCAGGAGCAGTACGAGCACACCGGTCACCGGGTCGCGAGGAAGGTCAGGAGGAGCTTGCGCTGGAGCGTGAACATCTCCGTCTCCTCCTCCGGCTCCGCGTGGTCGTAGCCGAGCAGGTGCAGGATCCCGTGCGTGGTCAGGAGCAGCAGCTCCTCCGTCGTGGAGTGCCCGGCGGCCTTGGCCTGGGTGACCGCGACCTCCGGGCACAGCACGATGTCGCCGAGAGTGCCGGCCGGGGTGATGTCGCCGTCGCGCCCCGGGCGCAGCTCGTCCATGGGGAAGGACAGGACGTCGGTGGGTCCCGGCTCGTCCATCCACTGCACGTGCAGGTCCGTCATGACGGTGGTGTCGACGAAGATGATCGACAGCTCCGACTGCGGGTGCACCCGCATGGCGTCGAGCACGAACCGGCCGAGCGCGGCGAACTCCGCCTCGTCGACCTCGAACCCGGACTCGTTGTTGACCTCGATGCTCACCGGCGCTGCCTCTTGTTGCTCCCCGGGCGGTGGTCCTGCGGCTGGCGGCCCGGACGGCGGTCGTCGGTGAGCACGTCCCACCGCGCGTACGCGTCGATGATGTCGCTCACCAGCCTGTGCCGCACGACGTCGGCCGACGTCAGGCGGCAGAACTCGACGTCGTCCACGCCCAGCAGGATGTCCTCGACCACGCGCAGGCCGGAGGTGGTGCCGCCCGGCAGGTCGATCTGCGTGGCGTCGCCCGTGATGACCATCTTGGAGCCGAAGCCGAGACGGGTCAGGAACATCTTCATCTGCTCGGTCGAGGTGTTCTGCGCCTCGTCCAGGACGATGAAGGAGTCGTTCAGCGACCGGCCGCGCATGTACGCCAGGGGCGCCACCTCGATGGTGCCTGCCTCGATCAGCTTGGGTACCTGCTCGGGGTCGACCATGTCGTGCAGCGCGTCGTACAGCGGGCGCAGGTAGGGGTCGATCTTCTCGGACAGCGAGCCGGGCAGGAACCCGAGGCGCTCCCCGGCCTCGACGGCGGGGCGCGTCAGGATGATCCGGTTGATCTGCTTGGCCTGCAGCGCCTGCACGGCCTTGGCCATGGCGAGGTAGGTCTTGCCGGTACCGGCCGGCCCGATGCCGAACGTGATGGTGTTCGTGTCGATCGCGTCGACGTAGGCCTTCTGCCCGACCGTCTTGGGCCGGATGGTGCGGCCCCGGCTGGACAGGATGTTGAAGGTGAGGACCTCGGCGGGGCGTGAGGCCGACGCGTCGCTCAGCATCGCCACCGAACGCTTCACGACCTCGGGGGTGAGCTGCGTGCCCGCCGCGACGACCTCGATCAGCTCGTCGAGCAGCTGAGTGACCAGGGCTACGTCGCCCGCCGGTCCCGTCACTGCTATCTCGTTTCCGCGGGCGTGGACGTCGACGCCGGGGAAGCCCTCTTCGACGGCCCGCAGCACCGAGTCCCGGCTCCCGAGGAGCGCGACCGTCGGGATGTGGGCCGGAACGATGATCTTGTGCTCGATCCGCGTCTGGGACTGTGTGCTGGGCGTAGTTGTCATGAGCCGGCCCCGGGGGCCGATCCGCTCCTTCGTGCGGTAGGGATGACGACAGTTCTCATCCTATCGACCCGCCCGGTCTCCGCCACGGTCTTTCCCGCGGCCGGACGACGGGTGACGTGGGTGAATTCTGAACGTCTGGCACGGCATCCGGCACGTGAGGTCACGCGAAGCCGGGCAGCTCCCCGCCCGCGAGCAGGTGCGCGTGCACGTGGAAGACGCTCTGGCCGGCCTTGGGCCCGGTGTTGAAGATCAACCGGTACTGGCCGTCCCCGAGGTCGCTCGCCACGCCGTCGGCAAGCGCGATCACGCCGGCCAGGCCCTCCGGGTCCGACGCCGCGAACGCCGGCACGTCCGGATAGTGCTCGCGGGGCACCACGAGCACGTGCACGGACGCCTTGGGGGCGACGTCCCGGAATGCGATCGCGGTGTCCGACGACGCCACGACGTCCGCGGGAACGTCCCCCGCGACGATCTTGCAGAAGAGGCAGTCAGGACTGTCGGTACTCGTCATGTCTCGCAGGCTACCGGCGCCCGCCCACGAGCGACTCCGCAGGGCGCCCCGTCAGCACCAACCAGGACTTCGCGATGTTTTTCCGTACTGTTACATGGTCTGGAATGCCTGGCTCAAAGGGATGTGGGAGAGTTTGCCGCGTTCGATGGAGATTGGCGTACTGCGACGTATTTGGTCGTCGCCCACCTCGCGGGTCTCGTCGGTCGCCCTCACACCACACACAGCAGTCACCTGGAGGTTCGCGTGGGTTGGTTCATCACCCAATCGCTCGCATTCATCATCATCGCGGCCCTGATCGGCCTCGCGATCGGCATCTGGATCGGCTGGCTCACCTGGGGCCGCCGCGCCAAGGGCAAGCACACCGCGGCAAAGGCCGAGGCTGCGGCCCGGTCGGCGGCCGCGACGACGGCGTCGGACGCCGATTCGGAGGCCGGCGCTGAGAACGCGGCCGAGGCCGACACTGCCGAGGCCGAGGCCGGGACGGCCGACGCCGAGCCCGTTCCCGCGCTCGCGGTTGCCGGTGCCGCCGCCACGGACGAGGCGTCGGACGCCGAGACCGCCGTCGCTGAGGCCGGTGCCGCTGAGGACGCCGTCCCCGCTGAGCCCGAGGCCGAGGCCGTGGCAGAGCCCGAGGCCGAGGCCGAGACGAGTGGAGCCGAGCAGGAGGTCGAGACCGCCGAGTCCGACGTCGTCGCCGAGGCCGAGGCCGTCGCGCGCAAGGCCGCCGAGGAGGACGCCGCGGCGAAGGCAGCCGAGGCGAAGACCGAGGCGCCCGAGGCCGCCGTAGTGGAGACCCCTGACGACCTGCGGCGCATCGAGGGCATCGGCCCGAAGATCGCCGCCGCGCTGGTGGCCGCCGGCTACCCGACGTACGCCAAGATCGCTGCCGCGACCGAGGACGAGCTGCGCGAGGCAGTCGCGAGCCAGGGCATCAAGTTCGCGCCGTCGGCCAGCAGCTGGGCCGACCAGGCGCAGTACCTGGTGGACAGCGACGCGGACGGCCTCGAGGAGTACCAGGACTACCTCGTCGGCGGCCAGGAGCGGCGCGCCAAGTTCAACGAGAAGGTCGACTACGCCGACGTCGACGAGATCGACGGTGCCGACGCCAAGGCCGCCGCGATCGCCGAGGACGAGGCAGAGGCCGCCGCGGAGCCCGCAGCTGAGCCGGAGCCGGGGCCGCAGGACCTGCAGCGCATCGAGGGCATCGGCCCCAAGATCGAGGCCGCCCTCAAGGCCGCCGGCTACACCACGTACGCCAAGCTGGCGGGCACGAGCGAGGACGAGCTGCGCGCGGCGCTCGCCGCGGGCGGCATCACGTTCGCCCCGGCCGCGACGAGCTGGTCCGACCAGGCGCAGTACCTGGTGGACGGCGACGAGGACGGCCTGCAGGAGTACCAGGACTACCTCATCGGTGGCCAGGACCGCGCCTCGAAGTTCACGGAGAACGTCGACTACGCCGACGTCGACGAGATCGACGGTGCCGACGCCAAGGCCGCCGCGATCGCCGAGGACGAGGCGGAGGCCGCCGCAGCCCCCGAGCCCGAGCCGCAGGACCTGCAGCGCATCGAGGGCATCGGCCCGAAGATCGAGGCCGCGCTCAAGGCCGCCGGCTACACGACCTACGCCAAGATCGCGGACACGCCGGAGTCACAGCTCCGCGAGGCGCTCGCCGCGAGCGGCATCAAGTTCGCTCCGGCCGCCGCGAGCTGGGCCGAGCAGGCCAAGCTCCTGGCGGAGGGTGACGAGGACGCGCTGCAGGAGTACCAGGACTACCTTGTCGGCGGCCAGGAGCGGCGCGCCAAGTTCAACGAGAACGTCGACTACACCGACGTCGACGAGATCGAGGGCACCGACGCCAAGGCTGCGGCCATCGCCGCGGACGAGGCGAAGGCGGCGGCCGGAGGCGACGCCGAGCCCAGCCAGTCCGAGGTGAAGGCGTGAACCTGAGGACGGTTCTCCCCCCGGTGATCATCGCGATCGTCGGGCTGGGCGCGCTCTCGGGCGTCCAGGACACGGGGTTCCGCGAGCAGATCGAGTCGAAGCTGACGGAGCACGCACAGAGTGCCCTCGACGCTGCCGGGCTCGACGGGGTGCAGGTCGAGCTCACGGGCCGCGACGCCGACGTGACCGCGCCGACCGACGCGGACGCGCTGGCGGCGGCCGAGGTGGTGGGCGACGTGGACGGCGTCCGCACGGCAGTGGCGTACGGGCCGAACGGTCCGGTAGCGGCCGATGCGGCCACGGGCGCCGTCGGCGGCGACGGCCCTGCCGAGGGTGACGCCGATGCGAGCGCCTCGCCCTCGGCGGACGGGACCGCCTCGCCCGAGGCGACCGAGCCGACGTCGGACGGCGAGGCGACGGACGACGAGAGCGCCGACGACGGGGAGAAGCGCGAGCCCACGCGCGCGGAGCGGGAGAAGGCCCAGGAGGACCTGGTCGAGATCCCCAACATCACGTTCGTCACGGACAGCGCACGGCTGACCAGGGACGGCCGCAGGGTGGTGCGGGAGGCCGCCGAGGTGCTCGGCGAGCACCCGGAGGTCGAGGTCCGCATCGAGGGCCACACGGACTCCGTCGGCACGCCGCGGCACAACCAGCGGCTCAGCGAGCGCCGTGCCGAGGAGGTGCTGGACGAGCTGGTGGAGCTGGGCGTCGAGCGCGACCGGCTGACGTCGAGGGGCTACGGCGAGTCCGAACCGCTCGTGGTCCCGCGGACCTTCGCGGACCTGGAGAAGAACCGCCGCGTGGAGTTCGTCGTCCTGAGCTGACGGCCCTCGCCCGGTGGTGACCCCACCGGTGGTCGAGCTTGTCGAGACCTGGGTCTCGACAAGCCCGACCAGCGAGTCGGGGCAGCTCTACGCGGTTCTCCAGCGGCCCAGGCGTTCGCTCAGGAGGGCGATCGCCACCGGACCCGCCGTCGACGTGCGCAGGACGTGCGGGCCCAGCCGCGCGGTGACCGCTCCGGCCTCGGTCAGCAGGGCCACCTCGGCCTCGGAGATCCCGCCCTCGGGTCCGACGACGACGAGCACCTCGCCGGCGTCCGGCAGCGGCACCGTCGCGAGGGCGACCGTGGCCTCCTCGTGCAGCACCGCCACCGTGCCGCCCGCCGCGACGACCTCGCGGGTCCGGGCGGCGAGCTGCTTGGTGGTCAGCTGTACCTCGACGTCCGGGATGCGTGACCGGCGGGCCTGCTTGGTCGCGGCCCGCACGGTGCTGACCCAGCGGGCCCTCGACTTCGCCGCCCGGTCCCCGCGCCAGACGACCACCGACCGTTCCGCCTGCCAGGGGATGATCGCGTCCACGCCGGTCTCGGTGGCGGCCTCGATGGCCATCTCGTCGCGGTCCCCCTTGGCGAGGGCCTGGACCAGCGTCACGACGACGGCGGGCACCGGCTCGACGTCGGTCTGCTCGACGCGCAGGTGCACCTCCGCGCCGTGCACCGACTCGACCACGGTCCGCAGGCGCATGCCGGCGCCGTCGACGACGTCGATCCGCTCCCCCGGGCCGCGCCGCTGGACCACGCCGGCGTGCCGGCCCTCCGCGCCGTCGAGCACGTACAACGAGCCCACCGCGTACTCGGACAGCGGATGGGCGGTGGCCGCCTCCGCGAGAAAGACTGGCGCGCTCATCGGTCGGCGGTCAGCGCCCGCTGAGCTTGTCGCGCAGGCGCGAGAACACGCCGCCGTGGACCGACGCGAGCCGTGACTCGGGGCGCTCCTCGCCGCGCAGCACCGCGAGCTGCTGCAGGAGCGCTGTCTGCTCCTCGTCGAGAGCCGAGGGGACCTGGACCTCGATGTGCACGTTGAGGTCGCCGCGCCCGGGTGCGTGCAGGTGCCCCACGCCGAGGCCCTTGAGGGTCATGACCTGGCCGGGCTGCGTGCCCGGGCGTAGGTCGATCTCCTGCAGGCCGTCCAGCGTGTCGAGCTCGAGCACGGTGCCGAGCGCCGCCGCCGTCATCGGGACCTGGAGGGTGCAGTGGAGCTCGTCGCCGCGGCGCACGAACGTGTCGTGTGCGCGCTCCCGGATCTCGACGTACAGGTCGCCGGCAGGGCCGCCGCCGGGGCCCACCTCGCCCTGCGCGGAGAGCTTGATGCGCGTGCCGGTGTCGACGCCCGCGGGCACGTTGACCGAGATGGTGCGGCGCGAGCGCACCCGGCCCTCGCCGGAGCAGTCGGTGCACGGCTCGGGGATCACGGTGCCGAAACCGCCGCAGGCGGAGCACGGCTGGCTCGTCATGACCTGGCCGAGGAACGAGCGGGCGACCCGCTGCACGGAGCCGCGGCCGTGGCAGACGTCGCAGGTGCGCGCCGAGGTGCCCGGCCGCGCGCCGTCGCCGGCACAGGTGTTGCAGACGACCGCGGTGTCGACCTGGATCTCGCGCTTGGCGCCGAACACCGCCTCGGCCAGCTCGAGGTCGAGCCGCACGAGCGCGTCGTTGCCGCGCCGGGCGCGCGGCACCGGCCCGGTGGGCTGCCCGCCGCCGAAGAAGGTCTCGAAGATGTCCTGGAACCCGAACCCGGCACCGAAGCCGCCGCCCGCGCCGCCGCCCGGCGCGGTGGGGTCCACGCCCATGTCGTACTGCTGGCGCTTGTCAGGGTTGGACAGCACCTCGTACGCGCGCGCGACATCCTTGAAACGGTCCTCGCCCACATCACCGGCTACGTCGGGGTGCAGCTCGCGGGCCAGCTTCCGGTATGCCTTCTTGATCTGCTCGGGCGAGGCGTCGCGCGGAACACCGAGAATCTCGTAGTAGTCGGTCACAGGTCTCTCTTTGTGGGGAGTTGTGGGAGGTGAGGGGTCAGCTGGGCAGCACTCGCGACAGGTAGCGCGCGACCGCGCGCACCGCGGCGATGGTGCCCGGGTAGTCCATACGGGTGGGGCCGATCGAGCTCAGGATCGCAACGGTGTCACCGTCTGACGAGCTGTAGCCGGACGTGACGACGGAGGTCTCCGCCAGTCCCGCCATCCGGTTCTCGTGGCCGATGCTCACCGCCACCCCGGTGTCGGCGATCATGTCGGTGAGGAGACCGAGCAGGACGACCTGCTCCTCGAGCGCCTCGAGCACAGGCCGCAGGCCCTGTTCGAACCGCATGCTTGCCCGCGCCAGGTTGGCCTGGCCGGTCAGCACTATCCGCTCTTCGCTCTCCTCGGCGAGCGCGGCCCTGACAACCTCGGCCACGGCCGTCGCAAGCGGCTTGTGCTCGTCCGGCATCGCATCGGTGATCTGGGCGAACGCGTCACCGATCTCGGTGAGCCGGTGGCCGGCGGCCACGGCGTTGAGGCGGGCGCGCAGCTCGCCCAGGGTGCCGTCGTCCAGGTCGACCGGCACGTCGAGGAAGCGCTGCTCCACCCGTCCCGTGTCCGTGATGACGACGACGAGGAGCCGCCCCTCGGCCGTCGGCACGAGCTCGAGGTGCCGGAGCCCGGAACGGCGCAGGGACGGGTACTGCACTACCGCGACCTGGCCCGTCAGCTGGGCGATGAGCCGCCCGGCGCGGGCCACCACGTCGTCCAGGTCGACCGCCTGGGACAGGAAGGTCTCGATGGCGCGCTTCTGCGGCGCGGTCAGTGGCCGCACCTCGGCGAGCTGGTCCACGAACAGGCGGTAGCCCTTGTCCGTCGGGATGCGACCCGCCGACGTGTGCGGCTGGGCGATGAGCCCGGCCTCCTCGAGGGCCGCCATGTCGTTACGAACGGTGGCCGGGGAGACGCCTAGCTGGTGCCGCTCCGTGAGTATGCGCGATCCGACGGGCTCACGTGTCCGGACATAGTCCTCCACGATCGCCCGCAAGACATCGAGCCTACGTTCCTCGCTCATCGCGCTCACCTCCGTCCAGGTAGAACGTACGGGACGTGCGCCCGGGTTCCGGCCCGCTCTCCGACACTGCTTCCAGCACTCTCACCAACCGAGTGCCAATCCTACGCGGCACACGGCAGGGGCCAAGTCCCGACCCGCCTAGGGCATTGCCTTAGATGCCTCCGAGCGGGCTCGGAAAGCCCGTCCGGAAGATGCGGCGACCGTCCGATCCGCGTGGGGTACCTCACGGACGAGTCTGGAGTCACTGCCGGCGAGGGGCCGGCTTCGACCAGGAGGCAGCACCATGTTCGGGTTCTCCGACTACGCCGAGTACCGCAGGAACGAGCAGGACCTCAACCGCAGGAACGAGCAGGCTCGGGTGGCGCGTGAGCAGAAGGCCACAGCACGACGCCAGGCCGAGCGGCGCGCCACCGAGCGCACCGGCCGCACCAGGACGGCCGACGCCGTCCGGCCGCGCATCGCCTGACCGTCTCGGCCGTGCCGCGCAGCGCTGACCAGCGACGATGTCCACCGAGACGACGACCAGCGAAACAACTACAGGAACGACGACAGGACCGGCATGGGACGATGAGCCCATGCCGGTCCCTCGCGCGCGCCTGGTTGGCCGAGCCCGTGAGCTCGGCGAGCTGACGGCCGCTCTCGACGACGTCCGCTCGGGCGCCAACCGCACCATCGTGATCGCCGGCGAGGCCGGCATCGGCAAGACCCGCCTGCTCGACGAGCTCACCTCGCGCGCCGACGGCGTCACCGTCGTCACCGGGCAGTGCGCCGACGAAGGGTCCGGCCCTCTCCCGTACGCGGCCCTGGCCGGACTGCTGCACGGAATCGTCCGGGCAGTCGGCCCCGACACCGTCGTCGCCGCTGCCGGACCCGCGGCAGGGGCCCTGTCCGCTGTCGCTCCCCAGCTCGTCGCACCGGCGTCGGACGCCGGAGCCGACCGCATCCCCGAGGTCCTCACCGACCTGCTCACCGGCCTCGCAGCCGAGCGGCCCGTCGTCGTGGTCATGGAGGACCTGCACTGGTCCGACGACGTCACCCGCGCCGTTGCACTCCGCCTCGCCCGCACCGCGCCCCCCGGCCTGTTCCTGCTTCTCGCCTATCGCAGCGACGAGGTCGGACGCGCGCACCCCCTGCGCACCGTCATGGCCGAGCTCGACCGGGCCCGCCTGACCACCCGCCTCGACCTGATCCGCCTGGGCGCGGCAGAGGTCCGCGAGATGGCGCAGGACCTGCTCGACGCCGGCCTCGACTCCGAGTCGCTCGCCGACCTCGCGGATCGCAGCGAGGGCGTCCCCTTCTACGTCGAGGAGCTGGTCGGCTTTCTCGGCACCGACCTGCCCGACTCCCTGCGCGACATCCTCCTGCTGCGCTACTGGAACCTGAGCCGGGAGGCCCAGGCGCTGTGCCGAGTGGTCGCGGCCGCCGGCCCGCGCGTCTGGTACGACGTGCTCGACGACGTCCTGGCGGACCCTTCGACCAGCTCAGGACGGCGCCCTTCGACGGGGTCCGGACAGCGTGCCGTCCCGAACGTCGGCGCCGAGCCTGAGGAGACGGTTCGGGAGGCGGTCGAGGCTCAGGTGCTGGTGGTCACCGACGTCGGGTACGCGTTCCGGCACGCGCTGGTCCAGGAGGCCGTGTACGCCGAGCTGCTGCCCGGCGAGCGGCGTCGGCTGCACGCCGCCTATGCACAGGCGCTGGAGCAAGCCCTCTCCAGGCGCGCCCGGTCGGTCGCGAAGCTGTCCCGCATCGCCGACCACTGGTGGCGCGCGGGAATACTCGACAAGGCGCTCGCGGCGGCCGTCGTCGGGCACCAGGCGGCCGCGGCCGGCGCGGCGTCGTCCACCGCGGTCACCCTGGGCGAGCGCGCCCTGGAGCTCTGGGAACAGGTGCCCGACGCCGAGGCCGTAGCCGGCCTGCCGCACCACGAGCTGCTCCGTACGGTCGCCGAGTCGCTGCGCGGATCCACCCGGACCGCCCGCGCCCTGGCGGTGGCCCACGAGGCGATCGCCGAGTGGCCCGACGACGACCCGACCGGCCTCGCCGGCATGCTCTCGGATGCGGCACTCATCGCCGGCCACGCCGGCTCGGACGAGGGGCCCGAGCTCATCGAGCGGGCCCTCGCGCTCGTGGAGCCCGGCCGGGACGACGCCGTGCGTGGTCAGCTCTTGATCCTGCAGGCACGTCACGCGATGCTCAACGGCCGGCCCCGGGAAGCGATAGAGGCCGCGACTGCCGCCCACGACACCGGTAGCGCGATCGGCAGCGGCGAGATCGTGTCGGTCGCCCTGAACCTGCGGGGCGTGAGCCGGGTCCAGCTCGGCGACACCGGCGGCTTCGCGGAGATCGACGCCGGCCGCGAGGCAGCCGGGGACACCTGGCAAGGACTGAGCCGGTACTACATCAACGGGTCGGACGTCTGGCTCCTCGTGGGCGACTGGGCCCACGCGGCGGAGATCGCCCAGGAGGGGGTGGGCGCGGCACGCCGGTATGGCTCGTCCGAGGGATCCCGGATCATGATCGAGGGGAACCTCGCCGAAGCGTGGATCGGGCGCGGCGACTGGGCCGAGGCCGCCGCCTGGTACGAGCGGACGGTCCCGCCGATCCACGACAGCGTGTATTCCGTCTACCTCAGCGACCGCCGGGCCTGGCTCATGATGTGGCAGGGGCAGGTGGAGCAGGCGCAGGCCGAGGCGCGCCGCAGGGCCGTGAGCTGGGAGCGGTTCGGGCGCCTGGAGGAGCAGATCAGGTCACGCACGAGCGCGACGCTGGCGGAGCTCGCGCTGCTGCGCGACGAGCCGGCAGAGGCCCTGGAGCGCATGTCGGTGGTGGTAGCCCCGGACCACGTGCGCATCCCGGCCTACGACCTGCCGCAGCTCGCCGTGGCCGCCCTGGCGATCGCCCGGCTGCGCGCGGCCGGGCGGGACGTGGACGAAGCCCCCTACCGCGCGGCCCTCGCCGAGTGCGCGCACTGGCCGACGTTCCCCCGGTGGTCGGCGCTGTTCGAGGCGGAGCTCGGCACCGGCCCGTGGACGACGGTCGCCGACCTGCCCGGTGCCGGACCCGTGCACCTGCGCCCGTACGCCCTGTACCGCGAGGGCGCGCGGCTGCTGAACGTCGGGGACCGAGCCGGCGCGCGGTCGACGCTGGGGTCGGCCGTCGCCGAGGCGGAGAAGATCGGGGCGGGGCTGATCGTCCAGCGGGCGCAGCGGCTCCTGGACCGGGCAGGGCTGACCGGCCAGGGCGAGGGACGCCATCCTGCCGAAGGGCCGGACAGCGGCCTGGACACGCTCACCGCCCGCGAGCAGCAGGTGCTCGCCCTCGTCGCCGAGGGCCTGACCAACGGGCAGATCGCCGAGCGGCTGTTCATCTCGGCCAAGACCTCGTCGGTGCACGTGTCGGCGATCCTGCGCAAGCTCGGGGTGGCGACGCGGACCGAGGCGGCCCTCCGGGCGCGCGCTCCCCGGTGACCTGCCCGACCGCCCCGCCGGGGACACGCCCCGTGACACGCCCGGGCACCCTCCGACGTCGGCCCGCGCCGCCGATCTAGGCTCACAGGGTGCGCGACGAACGCTACGGCCCCGACGTCCTGTCCCCCGCCTTCCCTGGCGCTCAGCGGGGGCGTCGGCCGACGTCGCAGCCCACGCCCGCCGAGTCAGGACTCGTGGTCGAGGAGGTCGAGACCGGCTGGGTCGGCGCCGTCGTCCGGGTGGAGAAGTCGGGCGGCATGCACGTGGTGGTCCTGGAGGACCGCCGGGGCCGCACCCGCACCTTCCCCCTCGGCCCGGGGTTCTGGGTCGAGGGCAAACCGGTCGAGCTCACCGCGCCCGTCCTGACGCGCGCACCCGCCCGGCCCACGCGCACGGCCTCCGGGTCCGTGGCCGTGCACGGCCGCCGCGCCCGGGTGGCGCGCGGCAGCCGCATCTGGGTGGAGGGCAAGCACGACGCCGAGCTCGTGGAGAAGGTCTGGGGCGACGACCTGCGCGTCGAGGGCGTGGTGGTCGAGATGCTCGACGGCGTGGACCACCTCGCCGAGCGGCTCGCCGAGTTCGGGCCTGACGCCGAGCACCGCGTCGGCGTGCTGGTCGACCACCTGGTCCCCGGGTCCAAGGAGCAGCGGCTGACCGACGACGCGCTGCGCCACGTGCCGCAGGGCACCGTGCTGGTGCTGGGCCACCCCTACGTCGACGTCTGGCAGGCGGTGCGTGCCGAGCGCCTCGGGCTGGACCGCTGGCCGGCGATCGACCGGGGTACCGAATGGAAGGTCGGCATCCTGCGTTCCCTGGGCTGGCCTGCCGAGACGCAGGCCGACGTCGCACGCGGCTGGCAGCGCATCCTCGGCACGGTGCGCGACTTCCGGGACCTCGACCCCGCCCTGCTCGGCCGGGTCGAAGAACTTATCGATTTCGTGACCGCGTCGTAAGGCACCTCGTGGGCCGCAACCTCTACGGTTGAGACCATGTCCGAGAACCCGCAGCAGCCGCATTCTCCCCAGCAGCCCGAACCGGCGCCCCAGCAGCCCGAGCAGGCTCCCGCCTACGGCTCGCCCCCGCCGGGCCAGCCGCCCTACCAGGGCCAGCAGCAGTACCAGGGTCAGCCCCAGCCAGGCCCGGCCTACGGCGGCGCGCCGTACCCGCCCCAGCCGCTCAGCCCGTCGGACGAGCGCATGTGGGCGGTCCTCGCCCAGGTCGGCCCGTTCGTGGTGTCGTTCGTCGCGCCCCTGGTGATCTGGCTGGCGCTCAAGGAGCGCAGCCGGTTCGTGGAGCAGGAGGCCAAGGAGGCGCTGAACTTCCAGATCCTCATGGTGATCGCTCAGATCGCCGCCGCGATCATCACCGCCATCACGTTCGGGATCGGCGGGATCGTCTACTTCGCGTTCATCGCCGCGATCGTGTTCATGATCCTGGCGGCCGTGGCGAACGGTAAGGGTGCCCCGTACCGCTACCCGGTGAACATCCGTTTCATCAAGTAGTCCACGCCGGCCGACATCGGCGCCGATGTCGACAAAGATGACCATGCACTTGCTCCCAGAACCGGGCCGGTTCTGGCAGCAAGTGCATGGTCACTTTGACTTCTGGGCCGAGCGGCGTCAGGCCGTGAGCGGGCCGGGCGCCACCGGTCCGCCGGTGAGCCGGCGGAACGCGAAGGCCAGCGCGAGGAACGAAAGCGGCAGCGCGATGAACAGGCCGAGCCCGCACAGGATCGCGCCCGCGATGATGAGGCCGAGGAGCGCGAGCTCGAGCAGGAGCACGGCGCCGAAGTTCTTGCCCACCAGGGAGAACGACGACGTGAAGGCCGGCCACGCGCTCATGCCCCTGTCGACCACGTTGTGGTACGTGAACGGCGCGAAGATCGCCAGGGCGATGAGGCCGAGGCCGCAGGTGAGCACACCGACGATTGCCGCGGCCAGCAGCAGGAGCGCCGTCAGGATGACCATCCCGTAGCTGTTGACCTTGAAGAGCGTCCCCCAGGTCGCCCTCTCGCCGGAGACCTCACGCAGCGCGGCGTTGATCCCGAGCGCCTGGAGCACCGCGTTGACCAGCCCTCCGATCAGCCCGAGCGTCGAGCTGCCGACGCCTAGTCCCAGTCCGGTCCACACGGCGGACATCCCGTCGGCGTCCGAGGCCTCGCGCATCCGCTCCTGGTAGTCGCCGGCCGAAGGTCCGCTGAAGATGGCGCTCACCACGAAGGTGAGCAGCACGAACAGGACCCAGAACAGCCAGTTCGCCTTGAACCTGTCCCAGGCGAAGCCCAGCGCCTCGCCGACGGCGAACGGCGCGAACGGCGCGGACGGCTGCGACCCGTAGGGCCCGCCCGGACCTCCGTACGCAGGCGGCTCGCCCGCGACCCCGTAGGCGGGCGGTTGGGGCGGGTTCGAGGGTGGTGTCGGCCCGGCTGGGTTCGGCGGCGTCGGGCCGCCCGGGGTCGGCTCGTACGGGTTCTGTGGCGGGTTCTCGCTCATGTGATCCCCTTTGACTGGTCAGTGATCCCCCAGCCCACCCTCACCTCTCCTCCGCATCCGCGCATGCGCAACTGCCGAGTCGTTACCGGCGGTCAGCCCTGGACGGAGTCTCCGGTCCAGCGCTGCACGAGGTATGCCCACATCAGCAGCATTGCGGGCACCACCACAACGAGCCCGATGAGGCACGTCGGGATCGACGCGACGACCAGGCCCGCGAAGATCGCGAAGAATGTGAGCGCGGTCCCGATGTGGGAGAGCACCAGCCCGACGCCGCCCGCGAGCGCCCGGCCGAATCCCACTCCGTTGAGGATCAGGAACGGCACCGGGAGGAGCAGCAGCGTGACGACGACCTGCACCAGCCAGCCGACCATGGGCACGGTGATGCTGACGAACCCCAGCGCACCGGTGAGCAGTGCGTACCCCAGGAGGCTCCCGAACCCCCGCAGCAGGAAGAAGTCCCGGAAGACGACCCTGCGGGTCCGGGTCGCCGCGAGCGCGCCGGCGCACAGGAGGGCCTGCAGCAGGAAGCAGACCGCCGTCCCCGCGGCTGCGAGGGCCTGGGCGGTCAGCGTCTTCCCGGCGGCCTGCGCGGCGTCGACCGCCGCCGGGTCGTTGGCGCTCATCAGGATGTCCATGGCGGACGGGCTGAACAGGAGCGTGACGGCAATCTGCGCGACGCCGAGCGCCAAGCTCATCAGCACCCAGAGGCCCCAGCTCGCGCCGAAGGCGCTCCAGCCCCAGCGCCAGGCGGCGCCGATCGTCGGGGGCTGGTCGTGGGTGCGGTCCTGCGCCCCCGAGGCGTCAGTGTACTGCGGGAACTGCTGCGGAGCCTGCGGCTGCTGGTAACCGGGTCCCTGGCCCCACACGCCGGGCTGCTGGTCCCGCTGCTCCGGCTGCTGCGCGGGCCGGTAGTCCGGCCGCCCGTAGGGGTTGGCGGGGCGGCCGTAAGGGTCGCGGGGACCGTACGGGTCCAGCGGCTGAGGTGCCTGGCCATAGGGGTCGCGGGTCGGCGGTCCCTGCTGCGCGTGGGGGTTCGCGTCCTGCGCCTGGCGCGGGTCAGGAGGCTGCCGACGGCTTGGATCCTGCGGCGTCCAGCCACCGAAGGTGTTGCTCATTCGCGTGCCCCTTGTCAGGCGTGCCTGCGCGCCTCGTAACGATATGAATTGTCACAAGATATCGAGCATTTCGCCTACTACGCAAACAAACCAATTGGCACTACAGCGCGGGTGAACGGCGCCGGATCAGGCCGTCAGGTCACGCACCACGGCGTCGGCCAGCAGGCGGCCGCGGCGGGTCAGCACCGCCCGCGCGGGCGCCCCGCCGGCGCCGTGCCCTCCGCCGGCACCGAGCGCTGCGCGACCGTCGAGCAGCCCGCGCGCCACGAGGCCAGCCACCGCGGTGCGGCCCTCCGCCGAGAGCACGCCGAGGTCCAGCCCCTCGCGCAGCCGCACGCCGAGCATGACGCGCTCGAGGTGCGCCTCCTCGCGCGTGAGCAGCTCGCGGCCGGCGCCCGGGCTCTGCCCGGCCTCCAGCCGCGTGGCGTAGGCGCGGGGGTGCTTCACGTTCCACCAGCGGACGCCGGCGGGGGTCTCGACAGGCTCGACCACCGAGCGAGGCTCGACCGACGGCTCCGGCGTCGGCGCCGCGGCGGGAGCCGACACGTAGCTGTGCGCGCCCGGCCCGACGCCCCACCAGTCGTCCCCGCGCCAGTACCCGATGTTGTGCCGGCACTCGTGCCCCGGACGGGACCAGTTCGACACCTCGTACCAGCGCAGGCCCGCCTCGGTGAGCAGGTCGTCGACCAGCTCGTACTTGGCGGCCTGGTCGTCCTCGTCGGGCAGAGCCACCTCGCCCCGCCGCACCTGGGCGGCCATCTTGGTGCCCGGCTCCACCACGAGCGCGTACGCGGACACGTGGTCGACGCCGGTGGCCAGCGCCGTCTCGACGCTGGTCCGCCAGTCGTCGAGGGACTCACCGGGCGTGCCGTAGATCAGGTCCAGGGACACGTCCAGCCCGGCGTCCCGGGCCCACCGGACGACGTCGGGGATGCGCAGCGGGTCGTGCGTGCGCTCGAGCGTCGCCAGCACGTGGGGCACCGCCGACTGCATGCCGAACGAGACGCGCGTGAACCCCGCGTCGGCCAGGACCCGCAGGGACTCGGGCGTGACGGAGTCCGGGTTGGCCTCGGTGGTGACCTCGGCAGCTTGCCCCGAGCCTGTCGACGGGTCGGCCAGTCCCCAGGCCGCCTTGATCCCGCCGAGCACGCGGTCGAGGTCCTCGGCGGGCAGCATCGTCGGGGTGCCACCCCCGAAGAAGACCGTCGAGACGGCGGCAGGCGCGCGGCCGGCGTCGGACAGGACCTTCGCCGCGAGGTCCACCTCGAGCAGCGCCGTCGTGGCGTACTGCGCCTGGTTGGCGCCGCCGCCCAGCTCGGACGCCGTGTAGGTGTTGAAGTCGCAGTAGCCGCAGCGCACCGTGCAGAACGGGACGTGCACGTAGACGCCGAACGGCCGGTCCGGCGGCGGCGCGACCGGGCCCACCCAGGCGGGCAGCCCGCCGTCGTCGGGTACCGGGATGCCGGAGGGAAGTGCGGGCACCTACTTCTTCTTGTCCTTGGGGGCAGCCGAGTCGGAGGAGAGCGCGGCGATGAACGCGTCCTTCGGCACCTCGACGGAGCCGATGTTCTTCATCCGCTTCTTGCCCTCCTTCTGCTTCTCCAGCAGCTTGCGCTTACGGCTGATGTCACCGCCGTAGCACTTGGCGAGCACGTCCTTGCGCATGGCGCGGATGGTCTCGCGGGCGATCACGCGCGCGCCGATGGCGGCCTGGATCGGCACCTCGAACTGCTGGCGCGGGATGAGCTCCTTCAGCTTGGCGGTCATCATGACGCCGTAGGAGTACGCCTTGTCCCGGTGCACGATCGCGCTGAACGCGTCGACCTGCTCGCCCTGGAGCAGGATGTCGACCTTCACGAGGTCGGCCGCCTGGTCGCCCGTGGTGTCGTAGTCCAGCGACGCGTAGCCGCGGGTCTTGGACTTGAGCTGGTCGAAGAAGTCGAAGACGATCTCGGCGAGCGGCAGCAGGTAGCGCATCTCGACGCGGTCCTCGGACAGGTAGTCCATGCCCTGCAGGTCGCCGCGCTTGGACTGCGAGAGCTCCATGACGGCGCCCACGAACTCGCTCGGCGTGAGGATCGTGGCCTTGACGACGGGCTCGCGGACCTCCTTGATCTTGCCCCCGGGGAACTCCGACGGGTTGGTCACCTCGACGGTGGTGTTGTCCTCCATCGTCACCTCGTAGATGACGTTCGGGGCCGTCGAGATGAGGTCGAGGTTGAACTCGCGCTCCAGGCGCTCGCGCACGATCTCCAGGTGCAGCAGGCCGAGGAACCCCACGCGGAAGCCGAAGCCGAGGGCCACCGACGTCTCGGGCTCGTAGTTGAGCGCGGCGTCGTTCAGCTTGAGCTTGTCCAGGGCGTCGCGCAGCACCGGGTAGTCGGAGCCGTCGATCGGGTACAGGCCCGAGAACACCATCGGCTTGGGGTCGCTGTAGCCGCCGAGCGCCTGCGTGGCCGGCTTGGCCGAGTTGGTCACGGTGTCGCCGACCTTGGACTGGCGCACGTCCTTCACGCCCGTGATCAGGTAGCCCACCTCGCCGACGCCGAGGCCGTTGGTCGAGTGCGGCTCGGGCGAGCTGACGCCGATCTCGAGGAGCTCGTGCGTGGCCCGCGTCGACATCATCGCGATCTTCTCGCGCGGGTTCAGGTCGCCGTCGACCACCCGCACGTAGGTGACGACGCCGCGGTAGGTGTCGTAGACCGAGTCGAAGATCATGGCGCGCGCCGGGGCGTTCGCGTCGCCGACCGGAGCCGGGACGCGCTGCACGATGCGGTCGAGCAGGGCCTCGACGCCCACGCCCGTCTTGCCGGAGACCTTGAGGACGTCCTCCGGGTCGCAGCCCACGAGGTTGGCGAGCTCCTCGGCGTACTTCTCGGGCTGGGCGGCCGGCAGGTCGATCTTGTTCAGGACGGGGACGATCTCGAGCTCGTTCTCCATGGCCAGGTACAGGTTGGCCAGGGTCTGCGCCTCGATGCCCTGCGCGGCGTCGACCAGCAGCACCGCGCCCTCGCACGCGGCCAGGGAGCGCGACACCTCGTAGGTGAAGTCCACGTGGCCGGGGGTGTCGATCATGTTCAGGGCGTGCGGGGTGAGCACGCCCGCGTCGTCGGCGAGGGCCCACGGCATGCGCACCGCCTGCGACTTGATGGTGATGCCGCGCTCGCGCTCGATGTCCATCCGGTCCAGGTACTGCGCGCGCATGGCGCGAGCATCGACGACGCCCGTCAGCTGGAGCATGCGGTCGGCAAGCGTCGACTTGCCGTGGTCGATGTGCGCGATGATGCAGAAGTTGCGGATCAGCTCGGGCGCGGTGGCATTCGGCTGGATGCGCGCGGTGAGCGCAGGACCGGGGATGGGCAAAGCGTTCTCGCTCCGTCGTCAGGGTGGGAGGGCCAACCGCCATTCTCCCACGTCCCGTGCGAGCGGGACGCGGTCGTGCCTACGGTCGTGCGGTAGCGATCCCGACCGTACGGAGGACAACCATGCCGCAACTGACCAGCAAGCAAGTGCTGGTGATCGTGACCAACTACGGCGTCGAGCAGGACGAGCTGCTCGTGCCGGTACGCCACCTGCGCGACCACGGCGCGGTGGTGACCGTGGCGGCCGCGCAGCCGGGCGACATCCGCACCCTGGTGGGCGACGAGAAGCCCGGCGAGACGGTGCTGCCGGACACGACGATCGACGCCGTCGACCCGGCCGGCTTCGACCTCCTGATCGTGCCGGGCGGCACGATCAACGCCGACGCCCTGCGCCTGCGGCCCGAGGCACTCAAGGTGGTCGAGGCGTTCACGTCCTCGGGGCGGCCGGTGGCGGCGATCTGCCACGGCCCGTGGGCTCTGGTCGAGGCGGGCCGGGTCTCCGGCGCGACGCTCACCAGCTACCCGTCCCTGGCCACCGACGTGCACAACGCGGGCGGCACCTGGGTGGACGAGCCCGTCGTACGGGACGCCGGTGCCGGGTTCCCGCTGATCACGTCCCGCACCCCCGGCGACCTGCCCGAGTTCCTGCGCGAGGTGGACGCAGCGCTGGACGACTGACGCCCACTCCCCGTCATCCGGAGCACCGAGGTCAGCAGCGCGCGGTACCTTTCGGCACATGAGCCTCGACCACCTGTCGCTGCTGGCCCGGTTCCAGGGCGACTTCATCGCCGCGGTGCCCGGCGCCGACCCCGCCGCGCGGGTTCCCGCGTGCGGCGACTGGACGGTGCGCGAGCTGGTGGAGCACATCGCGGACGTCCATCACTGGGCCGCGGGCAACGTCCGGGGGGTCAAGCGCGCACCCCTCGGCGCCGGGCCGTTCGACCTGGCGCCGCACTACGCCGCGCAGGCGGCGGACCTGCGCGCGGCCCTGGCCGAGACCGACCCCGACAGCATCGGCCGGATCCTCTCCCATCCCGAGCCCATGGGCCCCGGCCCGGTGCGGTTCTGGCACCGCCGGCAGACCCACGAGACGCTCGTGCACCTGCACGACCTGCTGGCCGCGGTGGCCGGCGCGGGTACGGTCGGCCTGGTGGGGGCCGAGCCCGAGGTCTGGGCCGACACGGTCGACGAGGTGGTGACGGTGCTCCAACCGCGTCAGGTGGGCCTCGGCCGCATGGAGCCGCTGCGCCACCCGGTCGCCCTCGTGGCGTCCGACCTCGACGGCGCGCCCGCCTGGGTGCTCGGCGCCCCGGGCGAGCGCTCGGAGGAGGTGGCGCCCGACGTCGTCGTCTCCGGGCCTGCCGAGGGCCTCGCGCTGACGCTGTGGCGCCGGCTCACGCCCGCGGAGGCGGGGCTCACCGTCGCGGGTGACCGGGCCAACCTCGAGGCGGCGCTGGCCCAGCCGATCGTGCCGTAGCTGCTAGCCGAGCCGCGTGATGTCCACGGTCACCGCGAGCGTGGACGAGCCGGCGCCGGCGTAGACGCCCTTGAACGGCGGCACGTCGCCGTACTCCCGCCCGCGCCCGACCACCACGTGGTCGCCGCCAACGAACGTCCGGTTGGTGGGGTCGTAGCCCACCCACTCGCCGGTCCACCACTCGACCCACGCGTGCGACTCGCCGTGCACCTGCTCGCCGATAGCGGCGTCCGGTTCCGGATGCACGTACCCGGACACGTACCGCGCGGGGATGCCCACCGAGCGCAGGGCGCCCAGGGCGAGGTGCGCCATGTCCTGGCACACGCCCTTCCGTGCCTCCCACGCCTCGACCGCCGGCGTGTGCACGGTGGTCACGCCGGGCACGTACTCGAGCCGGTCCCGCACGGCGAGGCAGATCGCCTCCGCCGCCCCGTCGGGGTCCAGCCCGCCCGCGGCCTCGAGGGCGAGCGTCGCGAGGTCCGACGGCGGCATGGTCACCGGCGACTCCGCGAGGAAGGCGGCCTGCGCGTCGAGCACGGGCTCGCTCGCCAGGTCCTCCCACCCGGGCACGTCGCCGGCGGGACGGCCGTCTGCGGAGTACCCCGAGGCCTCGACCAGCGCCTCCGCGACGATCTTGAGCTGGGTGTGCGGGCGCAGGATCTCGAACGCGGTCACGCTCGTGCCCCAGTAGTCGGTGTGGTCGGCGGACCAGGTGGTGGGCGACGTCGCCAGGGTCGCCGAGCGCACCGTCTGGCGCGCGTCCTGGACCGGGCGCATGCGCGCCTGGTTGTACGAGTCCGTGACCGGCGACGCGTAGTCGAACAGGGTCGTGTGGACCACCTTCAGCAGCGTCACAGCGCCTCCTCCACCCAGGCCGTCGTGGCCACCGCCGGAAAGTACCGGTGCTTGATCGCGCTGCTCGCCCGCGTGCACGCCACCTGCACGCGCTCCATCGTGTCCGGCAGGTCGGTGAGCAGGTCGCCCAGCCGGGCGAACTCCAGCTCGGAACGCATGATGCCGAGCGCCCGGCGGGCGTCGTCCGACACCGCGTGCCGGCCCTCCACCGGCTCCAGCTCGCGCAGGACCCGCTCGGCGGCGTGCAGCGCGTAGACGATCGACCGCGGGAACAGCCGGTCGAGGATGAGGAAGCCCGCGGCGTCGGCGTCGGACGCCCGGCCGCGGTAGGTCCGCAAGTACGCCTCGTACGCGCCGCAGGACCGCAGGAGCGTGTTCCAGCCGGGGCCGCCCGTCCCGAGCCGGGCCTGGGTGGTGATCAGGCGCGCCGTCATGTCGGCCCGCTCGATCGCCTGGCCCAGCACCATGAAGTGCCAGGTCGAGTCGCGCGGCGTCGCCGACTCCATGAGCCCCGCGACGACGGCGGCCCGCTCCCGCACCCAGGAGAAGAACTCGTGCGGCCCCCTGCGCGCATGCGACGGGAGGGTATTGCGCGTCGTGTTGAGGCACTCCCACAGGTCGGTCGAGACGATCTCGCGCGCACGGCGCGCGTTCTCCCGCGCCGCGAGCAGCGACCCGGCGATCGACGACGGGTTCTCCCGGTCGTGCGCCAGCAGCCGCAGCACGGTGTCGCGGTTCACCTCGCCGTCGCCCGGCCCGGCGGGGTGGTCCATGATCGCCAGCAGGGACCGGCAGGCCGTGGCCTCGTCGGCCCACGGGTCCTCCGACAGCATCTGGACGTGCACGTCGAGGATGCGCGCCGTGTCGTCGGCGCGCTCGACGTACCGCCCGATCCAGAACAGCGACTCCGCGATCCGGCTCAGCATGCGCTTCCCCCTCCGGTGGTCGTGCCCTCGCTGGTCGATACCCGCGGCGTGGTCGACGCCTGCTGCTGCTGTTGCTGCTGCTGCTGGTTCGCAGCCACGTCGTCCGGGTTGGTCGCGCGCGGCACGCCGGTAGGCGGCTCGGACGGCCGGGCGGTTTTCGGCCGCCCTTCGCCGGGACCGGGAACCGCCTGCCTGGTCCCGGCGCCTGCCTCCAGCACCCAGGTGTCCTTGGACCCGCCGCCCTGGGACGAGTTCACGACGAGCTGCCCCTCCGGGAGCGCGACCCGGGTGAGCCCGCCGGGCAGCACCCACACGTCGGAGCCGTCGTTCACGGCGAAGGGGCGCAGGTCCAGGTGGCGGGGCCGGAAGGCGCCGTCGACGAACGTCGGACCCGTCGAGAGCTGCACCACGGGCTGCGCGATCCAGCCACGCGGGTCCTCGACGATCCGGGACTGCACGGCGTCGATCTCGGCGCGCGTGGCCTGTGGCCCCACCACGATTCCCTTGCCGCCCGAGCCGTCGACGGGCTTCACGACGAGCTCGTTGATGCGGTCGAGCACCTCGGCGCGGGCGTCGGGCTCCTCGAGGCGCCACGTGTCGACGTTCGCCAGCACGGGTTCCTCGGCGAGGTAGTAGCGGATGAGGTCGGGCACGTAGGTGTAGACGAGCTTGTCGTCGGCGACGCCGTTGCCGAGCGCGTTCGCGAGCGTGACGTTCCCGAGCCGCGCGGCACTCACCAGGCCGGGCACGCCGAGCATGGAGTCGCCGCGGAACTCGACGGGGTCGATCCACTCGTCGTCGACCCGCCGGTAGATGACGTCGACGCGGCGCGACCCCTCGGTGGTCCGCATGTAGACCCGGCCGCCCTTGGTGTACAGGTCGCGCCCCTCGACCAGCTCCACGCCGAGGAGCCGGGCCAGGAGGCTGTGCTCGAAGTACGCGGAGTTGTAGACGCCCGGGGTGAGCACCACGACGGTCGGGTCGGGGACGCCGTCGGGGGCGCTCGCCACCAGGGCGGCGAGCAGCCGCTGCGGGTAGTCGACGACGGGCTGCACCCGCAGCCGGCTGAACAGCTCGGGGAACGTGCGGACCATGGCGCGGCGGTTGCTCACCACGTAGCTCACGCCCGACGGGACCCGGACGTTGTCCTCCAGGACGCGGTACCCGCCCGCCTCGTCGCGGATCAGGTCGATCCCGCTCACATGGCAGCGCACACCGCCCGCCGGGCGGATGCTGGCCGCGACCCGCTGGAAGTCCGAGCTGGACTGGATCAGGCGCTGCGGCACCACGCCGTCCTTGACGGCCTGCTGCGGGCCGTAGACGTCGTCGAGGAACGCCTCAAGGGCCCGGACCCGCTGCTGGACGCCCAGCGCGATGTCCGTCCAGTCGTCCTGCTCGATGACGCGAGGCACCACGTCCAGCGGGAAGGGGCGCTCCTCGCCCGCGAAGTCGAACGTGACGCCCTGGGCCAGGTAGGAACGTGCCAGCGCGTCCGCGCGCGAGGCCACCTCGTCGGCCGTGAGTCTGGTGAGCCGGCCGTGCACCTGCTCGTAGCAGGATCGCAGCACGCCGTCGCGGTCCAGCATCTCGTCGAAGGCCTGCTGGAGGGGGTAACCATCGAACAGGTCTGTCATGTCCGAACTGTAAGGGGATGGTCAAGACATGGCTGTTCCAGGCATGTTTCGGATAAGTGTCGGCCTGTGGCGGGCCGGGGTGTCGGGCCGCGGCGTCAGTCCTCCAGCACCGCGGTGATGCGCTGCTGGCTCCCGCGGGCAAACGCCGGCCAGCGGTCCCAGTAGTACGGCAGCGCGATCACGGCCTGGACCAGTACCCAGCCGCGGCCGCGCTCCCACGCGTCGTCGGGGTCGGTGAGCCCGGCGGTGGCCGCCGCCCGGAAGGCCGCGCGTTCCTCGCCCGCGAACTGGGTCCATGAAGGGATCAGGTCGGCGGCCGGGTCCCCGACCCCTACGCCACCCCAGTCGATGACGGCGGTCATGCTTCCGTCGTGGGCCAGCAGGTTGCCAGGCAGCAGGTCGCCATGGATCCAGAAGACGTCCGACGCCGGCCGCGCGCCCAGCGCCTGGTCCCACGCCTTCGTCACAGCGCGGGCGTCGATGCGGGTGCCGGACTCGGTGATGGCGGCGCGCACGTCGTCGTCCAGCCGCGCGAGCGGGACGCCGCGCCCGGTGCCGTCCTTGACCGGCCCGCCCTCGGTGCTCACCGTGCGCAGCGCGGCGACGAACTCGCCGAGCTGCCGGGCGGCGTCGGGCCCGAGCTCGCCGACGGCTGGCGACGTGCCGTCGAGCCAGGGCGTCACCGACCAGCGGAACGGGAAGCCCAGGCCGGGCTCGCCCACCGCCTCGGGCGCGGGGACCTGGAGCGGCAGGTGGGGCGCCAGACGCGGGAGCCACCGGGCGTCACTGACCGCCTGGTGCTGGGCCCAGGCGATCTTCGGCATGCGGACAAGCAGCTCGTCGCCGAGCCGGAACAGGTGGTGGTCCGTGCCGCCGGCCGGTCCCGGCGTCACCGGGAGGTGCGCCCACCGCGGGAACTGGTCTGCGACCAGGCGGCGGACGAGCTCGGGCGTGGCGACGACCTCGTCGTCGTGCAGGCTCATGCGCACACCGTGGCACCTGCGCGAGCGGGCGGGCCAGCACTTTTCGCCCTGCCCGGCCGCGCGAGACGGTTGGCTCCAGGAGCCGGGTCGAGGCGCCCCGGCGTGCCGGGTAAGTCTCGGATGTGTGCTTCACCCGCTCCGGTACGGTTTCTGGCGTGACCTTCGCATCAGACAACAGCTATCCCGGCGACTTCGAGGGTGAGGTCCACCCGATCTACAACCCCGAGCTGGACGGTGATCCGGACCCCGGCGAGGTGGTCTGGACCTGGGTCCCGTACGAGGAGGACCACAGCCAGGGCAAGGACCGCCCCGTGCTGCTCGTGGGCAAGGACGGGCCCTGGCTGCTCGGCCTCCAGCTCACCAGCCAGGACCACGACCGCGACATGCTGCAGGAGGTGCGCGCAGGCCGGATCTGGATGGACGTCGGCACCGGCGCCTGGGACGGCTCGGGCCGCGATTCCGAGGTGCGCATCAACCGCGTGATCCGCGTCGACCCCGACGACGTGCGCCGCGAGGGCGACATCCTCGCCGAGGACGTCTTCAACGACGTCGTGAAGTACATGGACCGGGCGCTCGACCTCACCTGAGGCACACCGCCCGGCGTCGGCCGGCCCTGCTCACCAGCCGACGCCGGGCTACCCTGCCCTGCGTGAACCAGAACCCGTGGATCAAGCTGCTCGGCGATGTCATCGAGGCCGTGGCGGCTGCTCTCGACCAGGACGACCGCCGCCCGAGCGGCGACCGGCCCGACCGGCCCGCCGGGGGACCGAAGCCGAGAGCGCCCCGCCCGGCGTCGGGCCGGAACCTGCCCGAGACCGACGGCTACCCCGGCGACTACGTGGGCCAGGTCAAGGCCGCCTACCGGCCGGAGCTGGACGGCGAGCCCGACCCGGGCGAGGTCGTGTGGTCGTGGGTGCCCTATGAAGAGGATCACAGCCAGGGCAAGGACCGGCCGGTGCTCGTCGTCGGCAACGACGGCCCCTGGCTCCTCGCGCTGCAGCTCACCAGCCAGGACCACGACCGCGACGCCGAGCAGGAGGCCCGCGCCGGCCGCGTCTGGATGGACATCGGCACCGGCGCGTGGGACAGCTCCGGCCGGCCGTCCGAGGTGCGCCTGAACCGCGTGATCCGCATCCACCCGGACGCCGTCCGCCGCGAGGGCGCAATCCTGGACAAGGCGGTCTTCGACGAGGTCGCTGCCGCGCTCTGAAGCTCCCGTCGCACGCGGGTTACGGCTGGATCGACACCACGAGGAACGCGGCGAGCAGCACCAGGTGCACCACACCCTGCAGGGTGTTTGCCCGGCCAGGCGCGATGCTCAGCATCGCCACCACCACCGAGACCGCGAGCAGCACCATCTGGGTGGGGTCGAGGCCGAGCGTGAGCGGCCCCTCCATCCAGATCATCGCGACGGCGATGGTGGGGATGGTCAGGCCGATCGACGCCATCGCGGAGCCGTAGGCCAGGTTCAGGCTGGTCTGGACCCGGTCGCGCAAGGCGTTGCGGACCGCTGAGATCGACTCCGGCGCGAGCACGAGGAAGGCGATCACGACGCCGACGACGCCGTAGGGCAGGCCGGCCGACACCACCCCGTGCTCGATGGTCGGCGAGAGCAGCTTGGCCAGGAAGACCACCGAGACCAGCGCGACAAGCAGCAGCGCGAGGCTGAACCACGCCTCCTTGGCGGCCGGCGGGTCGGCGTGGCCGTCGCTGTCCTCGTCGAGGAGCCCCGTGACCCTGCCCTGCACGTCGCTCGCTACAGGGAGGAAGAAGTCGCGGTGCCGCACGGTCTGGGTGAACACGAACGCCCCGTACAGCAGCAGCGACGCCACCGCCGCGAAGCCGAGCTGGAAGGCGGTGTAGGCGCCGCCCGCGGCCGAGGTCGTGAAGCGGGGCAGGACCAGGGTGACCGTGGCCAGCGCGACCACCGTGGCCAGCGCGGACCCGGTGCCCGAGGCGTTGAAGCTCACCAGGTGGTGCTTGCTCGCCCCCACGAGCAGGGAGAGCCCGACGATGCCGTTGAAGGTGATCATCACCGCCGCGAAGACCGTGTCGCGGGCGTAGGTGCTCGACGCGTCGCCGCCGCCGCTCATCAGCATGAGGATCAGGCCCACCTCGATCACGGTCACCGCCACCGCGAGGATGAGGGAGCCGAACGGCTCGCCGACCTTGTGCGCCACCACCTCCGCGTGGTGGACCGCCGCGAGCACGGCGCCGACCAGCGCCGCCCCGATCGCCCACAGGATCACCGGTTGCTCGTGGTTGCTCCACGTCGCGACGAGGAGCGCCAGGGCAAGGACAGGGACCACCACGGTCCACTGGAAGCGACCTCTCAGCGACGTGGTACTCATGGGTCGGATTCTAAGGTGCCTCGTCAGAGGCCCTTTCGGGGCGGCGGCGGGCGTAGCCGGTGTCACACCGTGCCCCCTGCACAGGCTGCGTCGTGCTCTGGTAACCTTGGAGGTCGCGTGTCCGCCCAGGTCGGCGGGCACAGTCACGGTTCCTCTCCACGGGTTCCCCACCCCAGTCCCGGAGCTGTGACCGCCCTCTACGACCTATCCGCTCGCCGTCAGGCGAACACACCAGGAAGTCCACTCGTGGCAAACATCAAGTCCCAGATGAAGCGCATCAAGACGAACGAGAAGGCTCGTCTGCGCAACAAGTCCGTCAAGTCGGAGCTGAAGACCCACGTGCGCAAGGTGCGCGAGGCCGTCGCAGCCGGCGACAAGGAGACCGCGACGGTCACCCTTGCCACCGCGTCGCGCAAGCTCGACAAGGCTGTCGCCAAGGGCGTCATCCACTCGAACCAGGCTGCGAACCGCAAGTCGGCTCTCGCGAAGTCGGTCGCGGCTCTCTGAGCAGACTTCGTCGGACGCCGTTCGCCCTTCGGGCGGACGGCGTCTTTCGTGTGCCCGAGGTCGGGCCGGCGTCGTCAGGAGCGGCGGGAGCGGGCGATCGTCATGACCGCGCGCTCCACGGCGTACACGGCGTCCCGCGCCTCGCCCTTCACGTCGGCATCGGCCTGCGCGACGGCGGAGATCGCCGCCGCCAGGCCCTCCGGCGTCCAGCTGCGGAGGTCCCTGCGGGCGCGGTCCACCTGCCAGGGCGCCATGCCCAGGTCGCGCGCCGCGAGCCCGCTGCCGCGCATCGACGCGACCTTGGCCAGGTTCCGCAGGCGCAGCGCCAGGGCCGCGACGATCGGCACCGGGTCCAGACCCGTGTCCAGCGCATGCCGCAGCAGCGCGACGGCGCCACCGGCGTCACCGGCCACCGCGGCGTCGGCCACCCGGAAACCCGTGGCCTCGACGCGGCCGCCGTAGTAGCGGTCCACGATGCCTGCCGTGACGGTGCCCGTCGTGTCGGCGATCAGCTGCGCGCAGGCTGACGCGAGCTCCCGCAGGTCGCTGCCGAGCGCGTCCACGAGGGCGCGCACGGCCTCGGCGTCGACCCGGCGGCGCGCGGCCTTGAACTCCCCCACCACGAACGACGCCTTCTCGGCGTCCTTCGTCACCGGCTCGCACACCATGACCGGCGCGCCCGAGCTCGTGATGGTGTCGAGCATCTTCTTGCCGCGCTGCCCGCCGCCGTGCACCACCACGACAGTGGTCTGCTCGTCCGGCGCGCCGACGTACGCGATGAGGTCGGCCATCAGGTCCTCGGTGCCGGACTCCGTCGAGCGGATCACCACCACCTTGGCCTCGCCGAACAGGGAGGGGCTCGCCGCCACCATCAGCTGGCCGGTGCCGTACGTGGCGCCCTCCAGCTCGACCTTCTCGACCTCGGGATCCCGCTCCCGCACGAGCCGCACCACACCGTCCACGGCCCGCTCCGTCAGGAGCGGCTCGGCCCCGCGCACCAGCACGACGGGCGCCACAGTGGGCTCGTCCCAGCTACGGCCGGAGGGAGCGGTGGCGGTACGGCGCTTGGTCGCAGGAGGCACGGACACAGCCTGCCACGCACCACCGACAGTCGGCCGGTCAGGGCGGGCTCGACCCCAGAGAAGTCCGCTACTCCCAGAGGAGGTCGGCCAGCGCCATCCGTGCGCCGTCGGTCCACGGGTTCGCGACCACGCACGCACCCGGCTCCGCGCAGTCCACAGCACCCCCGCCGACGAGCTGGATCTCCCGCTGGACCGGCAGCCGGGCGACCACGGAGCCCCCAGGGTCGGCGATCACGCGCCTCCCGTCGTCGTACAGGCAGTTGTCACCGTCCACGCCGCCCGACGCCGCGGCGCACTGCACGAGCCGGACGACCGTACCCGGCGTGTAGCCCTTCCCCGTCACGGTGACCCGGCCCTCGTCGGCGCCGAACTGCTCCTCGGACAGCGTGAGGGTGGGCGCGGGCGGCGGCTCCGCACCGCCGGGCAGCGGGGCGGCGGTCGCCGCGAGCACCCGGTCGGACAGATCCGCGACGGCCAGCACGCACGGGTCGCCCGTGCAGTCGACCTCGGACACCGACCCCACGTGCACGAACGCCCTGGCCTGCCGGGTCGCCGAGATCCGGCCCTCCTCGTCCGCTACCACCTGCTCGCTGGTCGACATGTCGCACTCGTCGAGGGCGCTCGCTCCCGCCGTCGTGCCGCCCGTGCACTGGACCAGGTACTGGTTGCCGCCCATGAAACCGGTGCCGCTCACGACCCAGGCGCCGCCTATGGCCCGGACGCTGATCGCCGGGTCCTGGCCGTCGGGATCGCCCGGCGCCGACGGGCCCGCCCCCGGGGCGCTCGCCGCCCCGGTCTCCTGCGGCGATCTCGACGCGTCAGGGCCGGCCGGAGCCGCGGTGCACGCGGCCAGCACGAGCAGGACGACGGCGGCCGGTGCGAGCAGGCGCGCGCGCATCACGGGTAGCCCATGTACTCGTCGATGCTGCCCGCTATCCGCCAGCTCCAGGCGCTGCGCAGGCGCATCCAGTCAACGCCCTGCTGCCACACGTGGTACTCCTGCTCCAGGTAGCACGCCACGGCGCTGGTCTGGTTGAGCTCACCCAGGTCGGTCCGGTACTGGCGAGCATCGTTGCCGCCCGGGCTGCTCGCCCCGACGCGCGCCACCAGCTGCGCGGCGCACCTCTCGCCCGGCGTCGACACGTACATCGCGTGCGTGCCGTACCGCTCCGCCGAATGCCCCTTCTCGCACGACGAGCTGATGGCGTTGGAGTGCAGCGGGATGTGCAGGTCCGCCCCGACGCGGTTCGAGCTGTCGATGTTCTGCCTGGTCAGCCCGTTGCCCCGGACCACCTTGTATCCCCGCTCCAGGAGGTTGAGGTGGTTCGGGTGGCCTCCCCGGACCAGCGACATCGCCAGCCAGTAGGAGTTGCCGTTCTCGCTGAACCCGTCGCAGCCGGTGTTCGTGTGGCACACGGTGTCGCCGCGGTCGTGGCACGCCTGGGACAGGTAGATCACCTTGCCGTTCCACTTTTCGGGCACGTAGGTCACGTCGGCGGCCGCCGGCGGGGCCGCGGCCAGGAGCCCACCGCCGCCCAGCAGGATGGCCACCGCGACGGACAGCAACCGGCGGAGCGTTGTGCGCACGGCCATCACCTCAGCTCGATCGGCAGGTCGGTCGAGACGCACATGTCGCCGCCCGTGGCGTAGGCGAACGCGAGGCAGTCCCCGCCGAGCGTGAACTTCACCGAGTCGATGTCGCCGTTGCTGTGCGCGGTGAACAGGAGCGCCTGCCAGACGTCGCCCGGGTACACGCCCGCGTCGGACAGTGCCTCCACGAATCCGGCGGCCACGTCGACCGTGGCGCGGCCTTTCGTGATGCGCACCTTCGTGGGCGCCAGGTCCGCTTCCGGCAGGTAGGACGCGAGCACATCGTCGACGGCGGTCGCGAGGGTCCGGGACGGCCCGCCGGTCGTTGCGCGCATCGCGCCCGCGGTCAGCCGGACGTCGTTGCCGCTACCGCAGCCCAGGAGCGGCGTGGTCGAACCGTCCTTGGAACGCGGGCCCTCCGGGACGTCCGGGCACGAGGCTTTCGGCGGCGCATCGCCCGCGAACGCTTCCCGGTCCAGCTTCGCGCGCTCCTTGCCCGACTTCGCGCCCATCCCGGCCACGACCACCGTCCAGCCGTCCAGCGCGGTCGCCGACTCGCCGAGCCACGCCCGTGCGGCCGCCGGGTCCTCCGCGACGTCGACCCGGACCACCTGATCGCTCTCGGAGACGTCCGTGACGAACGACTCGCCCAGCAGCTCCTGACGGAGCCGGAGCTGGGCGGCGGCCTGGTCCTGTCCGGCGGCACTGAACGTCGCGGCCGGAACGAGCAGGGCCGCTGCTGCGGCCACCGCGATGATCCGGCGCTGCCGCCGGGCGCTCACTTTCAGATCGACCACGAAGCCCCCTGGTACGTGATGACGAGCTGTCCGTCATCCCCCACGGTAGGGCCGCGGTCAGGATCCGCAACGTTTCGCAAAGCGTGGCGCCGGCTGGGCGTCAGCTGGGCGTATGGCCTGGTGGGGGCTATCGCGTGCGGGGCGCCGGTCATCCCCGGACATAGTGGTCAGCAGCCGGCCAGGGACACGTCCCCTCCCCGCACGACCAGCGCTACCGTGCCGCACTCGTCGGTACGGACCACAGCCGCGCCGACGCCCGCGTACAGATCGAGCGCCTCGTCCGTCGGGTGGCCGTACTCGTTGCCCCTGCCCGATGAGACGAGCGCGACCGCCGGACGCAGGCGTTCCGCAAGGGCGCGTGACTGCACCGCTGAGCCGTGGTGGGCGACCTTGACGACGTCGGTGCGCCGGACTAGCGGGAGCAGTGCCGCCTGGCCCGCGTCCTCAAGGTCGCCGAGCAGCAGCACGTCGAGACCGGCGGTCCGCGCGGTTCCGGCAGCATGGGCGGTTCCTGCGGTCCGGACGGCGAGCACGACGCTCGAGTCGTTCGCCCCTTCGCCCGCGCCCGCCTGCACGACCTGCCACGCGAGGGCGCCCGCCGCGCCCCGGTCACCCGCCTGCGCGATCCGTACCGGCACGCCGGCGGCGGCCAGCGCCGCCCCGGTCGCCGCGGCGTTCGCCGCCGGCTCCGGCACCGGGGAAACGAGCGCAGCGGCGACCTCGCGTCCCGCCAGGACCGGCCCGAGGCCGCCCACGTGGTCCGCGTGGAAGTGGCTGAGCACCAGTAGGTCCACCCGGGCGACGCCGAGCCGGTCGAGGCAGCGACCCGCCGCGGGCCCGCTCGGCCCCACGTCCACCACCACCGCCGACACCGGCCCCGTCCGCAGCGCCAGCGCGTCTCCCTGTCCGACGTCGCACGCCGCCACCTGCCAGTCCTCCGGCATCCCCGTCCCCGAGCGGGCCGCCAGGCGCGGCACCGCCACGGCGACGACCAGTGCCGCTGCCGAGGCCGTCGCAACCAGCGCGACAAACCGCACGCGCGTGAGCCGCCGACGTCGTGCTGCGAGCGCCTCGCGCAGGCCGGACCGCACCGCAGCACGCCATGACTCGGGCCAGCCCGGCCGCGGCGCATGCCGCAGCGCGGCCCACAGGACCAACCCGGTGAGGGCGGCCAGCAGGAGCGCGCCGGCCGGCCCGCCCAGCCACGGCACTGCGGCGCCGGGGATTGCGGCGCCCCAGTGCGCGACGGCGGCGATCCACCACGTCGCGCCGCTCGCCACCCAGGCGACCGGTCCCGCGACGGCCGGAAGCCACGGCGCGAGGACCGTGGCGACCAGCCCCAGCACCGTCGCAGGAACCAGGGACGGCGCGGCCAGCAGATTCGCGAGCACCGACACCGTGGACACCGACGGGTCGAGCAGCACCAGCACCGGTCCGCATGCGGCCTGCGCGGCGAGCGGGACCGCCAGGGCGAACGCCGCCGTGGCTCCTGTCCAGGGCGCGAGCCGGGCGGCCAGCGGCGCGGCGAGCAGCACGAGCCCCGCCGTTGCCGCCGCGGACAACGCGAACCCGAAGGAGCGGGCCAGCCACGGGTCGACCACCAGCAGCCCGACGACCGACGCCGCGAGCGCCGGGACCGACTGCGACGGCCGCCCGATCGCCACCCCGGTCAGCGCGAATGCCGCCATGACCGCCGCCCGGAGCACGGCGGGCTCGGGCCTGACCAGCATCACGAAGGCGAGGGACGCGATCGCGACGAGGAGCACCCTGACGGGCCGCGGCAGCCGAGCCGCGGAGCAGAGCAGGGTCAGGACGGCGACGACCACCGCGAAGTGGCCGCCCGAGACGGCAGTGATGTGGCTCAGGCCGGTCGTGCGCATCTCTTCGGCCAGGTCGTCCGGGAGGCGCGAGGTGTCGCCGATCGCCGCGCCCGGCACCAGCCCGCGCGCCTGCGGGGACAGCGGGTCGGTCACGTCGAGGAGCGCCGTTCGGTGGGTGTCGAGCACCCGGAGAGCCGACGGCGGGGCACGGATCTCGGTAGCGCCGTCGGCAGTGAGGCGGGCGGTCTCCGCCGCGCCGAGATCGGCGGGCCGCAGCGCGCCCGACACGGTCACGGTTGCCCCGTACCGGGGCGCGGTGCTCGACAGCACCTGCACGTGCGCCCGCGCCGCCGATTCGACGCCCCGGGCGTCCACCGTGCGGGCAGCCAGTATCCATCGGCTCTGCTCGGTGCCCGGGGCGAAGGCGAACGGCTCGGGCTCCGAAGCCACCACACCGGTGAGCGTCGCACTCACCCGTTGCCCGGCAAGGTCCGCGAGCGGTGCGCGCCCGGCGAGCTGGACGTGAGCGGACGCCGTGACCGCGAGGACGCAGGCGGCGGCGAGGACGGCGTGCGCGACGGCGGGGCGGGCGACGGCAAGCCGGGCGCCGAATGATCCTGCGACGGCGGGCCGGGCGGCACGCCGCGCCTGGGTTGCCACGATCGCGATGTCGAGGCACGCGGCCACGACCAGGGCAGCGGCGAGACCTGTCACCAGGCCGCTCCACGCGGCCCCGGGCCCCGTCAGCAGCCACGCCGCGACCCAGACCGCCAGGGCCGCCGGAACCATCCGCAGGTCCGTCATGGCCCCACCCGCGCGCTCTCGCGGATCTCGTCCAGGGTGGCCGGGCCGACGCCGGGTACGTCCTCCAGCTCGTCCACGCTCGCGAACGGCCCGTTGGTCTCGCGCCACTCGACGATCGCCTGCGCGATCGACGGCCCGACGCCGGGCAGCGCCTCCAGGGCGACGGCGTCCGCTGAGTTGATGTCGACAGCACCGCCCGCAGCGGACGGGTCGTTCGCGGTGCCCTGGTCGCCGGTGCCCGGCGCTACCGGCGCTCGGGGCACCGGCTCCCCCGGCCCGGGCACGTACAGCTGCTCGCCGTCGACCACCGTGCGGGCCAGGTTCACGGCAGTCAGGTCGGCCTTGCGGGTCACACCGCCGGCAGCCGTGACGGCGTCGGCCACGCGGGCACCGTCGGGCAGGGTGACCAGGCCCGGCTGCGCGACCTCGCCGACCACATGCACCAGCAGGCCGCCGCCGGCCGTGGTCGCACCTGCCGTGGCCGCACCCAGGTCCGGTTCCGTAGGTTCCGGGCCGCTCTCGGCGAACGGGCTCGCCGGCTCACCTGCGGACGGCTCGCCGTCGGCTACCGGGGCCAGCGTGTCGACGTCGTCACCGCGCATCGAGAACGCCGCCACGCCCAGGCCCAGCATGAGCACCGCCACGACGGCGACCACCGCCGTCGTTCCGGTCAATGCCCACCGGCGGGCGCCGTCCTCGGCCCGCGGGTCAGCCGGGTGGCCGTGCGCCGCAGCGTAGGCCGCGGCCACGCCCGAGGTGGACCGCCGGGCGCGCAGGCGGGCCACCAGCTCGTCGGCGTCGGCCCGGGCTTGCGCGTCCTGGGCGGCCGGTTCAGGGGCCGGGCGGGGCTCCGATCGCACGGCCGGGCGGGCCGCCGGCGGGTCTGCCGGGCCGCCGGACCCGCGCACCGGGCCGAACGGCCAGGGGTCTGGGCGGCGCTGTTGCGCGGTCTCTGGCTGCATGACTCAGGACGCTAGGCGCGCACCGCACCGTTCCGACCGGCACTGCGGCCGGTCTGTGCACAGACCCGGAAAGAGGCCCCCTGTGGTCGTGCTCGCCCCAGCATCGGGCCGCCACGAAGGTCTGTACGTCCGACCGGCGGCTTTCACCGGCGCGCCACCGATGAGTTCTCCCCGGCGTCGTCGTCGGACCTGGCAGACCCCGCGAGAACCCGGGCGGCACCCCGCAGACCCGGGCCACGGCAGAACAACCAGGAGCGATCACCATGGCTGACAAGAAGACCTTCACCCTCGACGTGCCGGGCGCCTTCCTCACCTACGACGTGCGGGAGGCCGCGGCACCGACCGACGAACCGCCCCTGCTGCTGATCGGCCTGCCGATGGGCGCGCAAGGCTTCACCACCCTGGCGAGCCACTTCACCGACCGGACCGTGGTGACCCTCGACCCACGCGGCGTCGAGCGCAGCACGCGATCGGACAGCACCGACCAGCCCGGAATCCCGACGTTCGCCGACGACGTGCACCGGATCATCGAGGCCGTCGGTGGCGGACCCGTGGACGTGTTCGGCTCGAGCGGCGGCGCTGTGGTGTCGCTCGAGCTCGCCTCGGCCCACCCGGAGGACGTGCGGACCGTCGTCGCCCACGAGCCGCCCCTGCCCTCGGTGCTGCCGGACCGCGCGGCCATGGTCGCCGCCATGACCGACATCCACGACACGTACCAGGCCAAGGGCTCCGGACCGGCCATGGCGAAGTTCATCGCCCTGGTCATGGCCCAGGGCGAGCTCACCGCCGACTACGCGAACCAGCCTGCCCCGGACCCGGCGATGTTCGGCCTGCCGACCGAGGACGACGGCTCCCGCGACGACCTGCTGCTCGGCGTCAACATGCTCACGCTGCCCCCGTACGTGCCGAGCTACGAGACCATCAAGGCGGGCACGCCCCGCGTCGTCATCGGCGTCGGTGCGGACTCGGGCGAGGCGATGGCCTGCCGGTCGGCCCACGGCGCGGCGGCGCGGCTCGGCAGCGACCCGGTCGTCTTCCCCGGCGGCCACGGCGGCTTCAGCGGCGGCGAGTACGGCCAGCCGGCCGACAAGCCCGTCGAGTTCGCCGCGAAGCTGCGCGAGGCGCTCGTCGGCTGACTCACCGGCCGCCGCATGGCGCCGTCCCGCGCGTGATCGGCAGAACGTCAGGAGATCGGCAGCCCGGGCTGCCGATCTCCTGACGTTCTGCCGATCAGGCCAGGCCTGTCCACCAGGCCCGGGCGCCGCTCAGTGCTTGTGGTCGCCCAGGTCCACGACGACGACGGCGAGCGTACCGGGGCCGACGTGCACCCCGAGGACGGCGCTCAGCGGCGTGACCTCGACTTCCGCCCGCGTACGGGTGTGCAGGCGGCCGGCCAGCGCGAGCGCCCGGTCGTGCGCGCCGAAGTGGTGCACGGCTACTACCGGCCGCTGCGCCTGGGCGACGAACCCCGCGGCCAGCTCCAGCAACCGCTCGGCCCCTGCGGCGCGGGTGCGGACGCGCTGGTAGAGCTCCACCGCGCCGTCGGACAGCCGAAGGATCGGCTTGACGCCCAGCACCGTGCCGAGCGCCGCGGCCGGCCCCGACAGCCGTCCGCCGCGGCGCAGGTGCTCCAGGGTGTCGACCACGAACATGGCGTTCGCGGTGCCGGCGACCTCGATGGCCCGGGCGGCGACGTGGGCGGCGTCGGCCCCGGCGGCAGCGCACTCGGCCGCGGCCCGGGCGGCGAAGCCGAGGCCGGCCGCGCCGGTCCGGGAGTCGACGGCGCGGACCTGCAGGGGCGACCGCGCGGCGGCCGTACCTGCCGCCCCGACCGTGCCGGACAGTGCCCCGGACAGGTGCACCGACACGACCGACCGGGCTCCCTGCTCGCCGAGGCTCCGGTAGACCGAGGCGAACGCCTCCGGCGGCGGCTGCGACGTCGTCACCAGCTCGCCCGCCGAGACGAGCTCGGCCAGGCGCTCGGGCGTGATGTCCTCGCCCTCCGCGTACGCCTCGTCGCCCACCAGGACGCGCAAGGGCACCACGACCGGGCCGCCCGGCAGACCGCTGGGCAGGCAGGCGGTCGAGTCGGTGACGACCCGCACCTCCTGGGGTGCCGGGCGGGAGTGACGACGTCGGGTGCGCATGACCGCGTCACTCTATCCGCGCGAGGAACCGGACAGCGAAAACCGCGTCGAGCGCGGGTTGCCCCGCACTCGACATCAGGTCAGGCCGGGACGATGTTCACGAGGTTGGGCGCCCGGACGATCACCTTGCGAACGCCGCGGCCGTCCAGGAACTTGACGACGTTCGGCTCCCCGAGCGCCACCGCCTCCAGGTCCTCCGCGGAGATGTCCGGGGCTACCTCGAGCCGGGCGCGCACCTTGCCCTGCACCTGCACGACGCAGGTCACGGTGTCCTGGACCAGGTACGCGGCGTCGGCGGTCGGGAACGGCGCGTGCGCCAGCGAGTCCTCGTGCCCGAGCCGGGCCCACAGCTCCTCCGCGATGTGCGGCGCAATGGGTGCCGTCATCAGGACCAGCGGCTCCACAGCCGAGCGCGGCACGGCCGACAGCCCCGTGAGGTGGTTGTTCAGCGTGATGAGCTTGGCGATGGCGGTGTTCGGCCGCATGTTCTCCATCTCGACGCGGACGTCGGCGATGGTGCGGTGCACGGCGCGCAGGGTCGCGGTGTCGGGCTCGTCGTCCGTCACGGTGACCTCGCCCGTCTCCTCCGACACGACGTTGCGCCACAGGCGCTGCAGGAAGCGCTGCGAGCCCACGACGTCGCGCGTGTTCCAAGGACGCGACAGGTCCAGCGGGCCCATCGACATCTCGTAGACGCGGAACGTGTCGGCGCCGTACTGCTCGTACATGTCGTCGGGCGTCACCACGTTCTTCAGCGACTTGCCCATCTTCCCGTACTCGCGGTTGACGGGCTGGCCCTGCCAGGTGAACCCAGACTGCTCGTCCCCCTCGACCTCGGACGCCGGGACGTACACCCCGCGCGCGTCGGTGAACGCGTACGCCTGGATGTACCCCTGGTTGAAGAGCTTGCCGAACGGCTCAATGCTCGTCACGTAGCCCAGGTCGAACAGGACCTTGTGCCAGAACCGCGCGTACAGCAGGTGGAGCACCGCGTGCTCCACGCCGCCTATGTACAGGTCGACGCCGCCGGCCGGGCCGGACGTCGAGTTGTGCCGCGGACCCATCCAGTACTTCTCGAGCTCCGGGTCGACGGCGTGCGCCGTGTCGGTCGGGTCCAGGTAACGCAGGTAGTACCAGCACGAGCCCGCCCAGTTCGGCATGGTGTTCGTGTCGCGGCGGTAGGTCTTGACGCCGTCGCCGAAGTCCAGCTCGACGTTGACCCAGTCCTCGTTGCGGCCGAGCGGCGCCTCCGGCTCGGAGTCCGCGTCGCCCGGCTCGAACGTGCGCGGCGAGAAGTCCGGCACCTCCGGCAGCTCGACGGGCAGCATCGAGTCGGGCAGCGCGACCGGGCGGTCCGCAGCGTCCCACACCACCGGGAACGGCTCACCCCAGTAGCGCTGGCGCGAGAACAGCCAGTCGTTCAGACGGTAGGTAGTGGTGCCCTCGCCGATGCCCTTGGCCTCGAGCCACTCGATGATCCGCGCCTTGGCCTCGGTCACGCCGAGCCCGTCCAGCGAGACCTCGTCGTTCGCGGACCGCACGGCGCGGCCCTCGCCCGCGTAGGCACCGACGTGCCCCTCCGGCAGGCCGCCCTCGGGCTCCACCGTGTGGACCACCGGCAGGTCGTAGGCCTCGGCGAACGCGAAGTCGCGCTCGTCACCGCCCGGCACCGCCATGATGGCGCCCGTGCCGTAGCCCATGAGCACGTAGTCGGCGGTGAACACCGGGACGGGCATGCCTGTCACCGGGTTCACGGCCAGGTGGCCCGTGAACACGCCGGTCTTCTTGCCGGCGTCGGCCTGCCGCTCCACGGCCGTCTTCGCGGCGGACTCGCGCCGGTAGGCGGCCACCGCCTCGCCCGGTGTCCCGTACCCGCCGTTCCACGCCGAGCGCGTGCCGTCGGGCCAGGCGCTCGGCACCTCGTCGAGCAGCGGGTGCTCGGGGGCCACGACCATGAACGTGGCGCCGAACAGCGTGTCCGGGCGCGTCGTGAACACCTCGAGGCTCCCGCCCGCGCCCGCCGGGTCGTACTCGGCCGTGCCGACCACGTCGAACCGGACGTTCGCGCCGGTGGAACGCCCGATCCAGTTGCGCTGCATCGACTTGACCTTCTCCGGCCAGTCGATGATCTCCAGGTCGTCGATCAGGCGGTCGGCGTAGGCGGTGATGCGCATCTTCCACTGGCGCAGGTTCTTGGTGAACACCGGGAAGTTGCCGCGCTCGGACCGGCCTTCGCTGGTGACCTCCTCGTTCGCCAGCACGGTGCCGAGGCCGGGCGCCCAGTTCACCGGCGAGGAGTCCACGTAGGCCAGCCGCTGCGCGTCCACGACGTCGCGCTGCTGCTCGTCGCTGAGCGCCGCCCAGACGACGCCGCCCGCGTTGTCTCCCTCGTGGCCGGGCACCGGTCGCGTGCCCGAGGCCAGCTCGTCGCGCAGCTCGGAGATCCGGCGGGCACGCCCGCGCCCGCCGTCGGGCTGCTCCGCGTCCTCGTCGTACCAGGACTCGAAGATCTGCAGGAAGATCCACTGCGTCCAGCGGACGTACTCGGGGTCGATCGTCGCGAACGAACGGCGCGGGTCGTGCGCCAGGCCCGCCCGCCGCAGCTGCCGCCTGTACGTGACCATGTTGCGCTCGGTCACGAGGCGCGGGTGCTCGCCCGTCTGCACGGCGTACTGCTCGGCCGGCAGGCCGAACGCGTCGAAGCCCATGGTGTGCAGCACGTTGTCGCCGCACATGCGCCGGAACCGGCCCACCACGTCGGTCGCGATGAAGCCCAGCGGGTGCCCGACATGCAGCCCCGCGCCCGAGGGGTACGGGAACATGTCCATGATGAAGTACGGCTCGCCCTTGGCCGGGCTCCCGCCCGGCCCCGTAAGTCGCCCCTGCGGGTTCGCCGCATGGAACGTACCCCGCTCCTCCCAGACGTCCTGCCAGCGCAGCTCGATCTGCTGCGCGAGGGCGGGGGTGTAACGGAAACGGGGCTCGTCAGAAGACGTGGCGCGCTCGGGTGCGTCGGGCATGGTCACCCGCCCGAGTCTACCGACCGGCCGGGTACCTGGCCCTCGGTCGTCCACAGGCACGAAGGTTCATCCGACATTCGCCCGCGCCTCCCCCGAAGTTCTTCCTCGGGTACTGGAATTGCCTTCCATGTTGCCCTCGTTGCGAAAGCTGCTCGCCGCCAGCATCGCCGCCACCGTCGTGTGGACGGCCTCGACCGCCGCCGCCGCGCCGCAGCCCGACGGCGACGCCGGGCCCGCGGGCAACGGCCCCGCGGACCACGTCGTCTTCCTGGCCCTCGACGGGTTCGACGCCGAGTACCTGGACCTGGTCCGCTCCGGGGAGGCGCCCATGCCGAACCTGCGCCGGCTCCTGCGCCACGGCAGCGTCACCACCTCGACCGGCGTGATGACCTCGATCACCAACCCGTCCTGGTCGTCCGTGGCGACCGGCGCATGGCCCGAGACCCACCGCAATACCGCCTACTGGTTCGACCCCGCGACGAACACCGCCCGCGGCCAGCAGCGCGACCTCGCCGTGCCCACCATCGCGCAGTCGGTCCGGGAGCAGGGCGGCAGCGTGTTCTCCGCGCAGTGGTTCATCCTGCAGAACTACGGCGTCACCTTCGGCGACCCCGACGGCCTCTACACGCAGCCGGGCGGCGACTGCGCCCGCCGCACCGACGACGCCGTCGCCGTGCTGCGCGGCGAGCCCGTCAGCTCGGGCGGGCAGCTTGTCACCATGAACGGCATTCCCGAGCTGATGACGGTCTACTGCGACGTGCTCGACGCGATCGGGCACGAGGGTGGCGACGTCGACCCGCGCATCCCCGGTGCGCTGACGGAGATCGACCGGCAGATCGGCCGCATCGTGGCGGCTACCAAGGAGGCGGGCGTCTACGGCGGCACCGCGTTCGTCATCACCGGCGACCACGGCATGACCACCTTCGACAAAGGCTTCGGCGCGGAGGGTCTCGCCGCGATCGAGGCGGCCGGCTTCACGCCGCAGGTCCTCACCAGCGGCCAGACGCCGGCGCCCGGCACCGATGTCGCGATAGTCGTCGGCGGCGTCGCGAACGTGCAGCTCATCGGCGAGCGGGCGGGCGACCCGTCCGCCGTCGGCCGGCTGAAGGCGGCGCTGGAGGCCCTGCCGCAGGTGCGGAACGTGTTCGACAAGGCGGACCAGGCCCGCATGCACATGAGCCCGAGCTACGGCGACCTGCTGGTCGAGCCCGAGCCGGGCTGGTCGTTCGGCGCCACGCCCGACGGCCCGGCCGGGCGGCACGGCGCGACGACGGAGCTGCGCGTCCCGCTGTTCCTGGCCGGCGCGGGCGTCATCCCGGGCGCGCACCCGCGCGGCCCCCGCCACATCGACATCGCGCCGACGATCTCGGCACTGCTGGGCTACGCGCCGCCGTCGGGCAGCGAGGGCCGGACGCTGCGCGAGTCGCTACGCCGCTGACGTCACGACACGCGTCAGAACGACGCGACCAGGTCCGCGCCCACCGCGAGCATCAGCCACGCCACGGCCGCGACGTAGCCGATGGCAAGGATGAGGCCGCTGTTGGCGACCATCGCGTTCCGCAGCCCCGCGCCCACAGGCAGGTCGCCGGACTGCACGCCCCGCACCAGCTGGTACCAGAGGAGCGGCCACATGATGACCCACACGACCATGCAGTAGGGGCACAGCGCCACGATCGTGTAGAAGCTGGTCCACATCAGGAAGAACACGAGCGCCTGACCCAGCACGGTCCCGGCCAGCAGGGACATCCAGTACCAGCGCGGCAGGCGGGTGCCGAGCAGCAGCATCACGCCCGTCGTGATGACGACGGGGAACGCCGCCACGCCCAGGTAGGGGTTGGGGAAGCCGAGCAGCGCGCCCTGCCACGACGACATCGCGGCGCCGCAGTCGACGAACAGGTTGATGCTGCAGGACGCCGTCCGGTCCGGGTCGAGGAGCTTGAGGTACTTCTCCCAGGCCAGGGCGAACGAGGCGGCGAAGCCGATGCCGCCCAGCACCACCAGGAGCAGCCCCATGGTCCGCGCGCCGAACGGCGAACGGCCAGGCGATGCGACGTCGTTCTGGC
Organism: Promicromonospora soli; assembly: GCF_014653785.1. Classification (GTDB taxonomy): domain Bacteria; phylum Actinomycetota; class Actinomycetes; order Actinomycetales; family Cellulomonadaceae; genus Promicromonospora; species Promicromonospora soli. The sequence goes on from NZ_BNAS01000001.1 coordinate 980,878, forward strand.
CGCTGGTCGAGCTGTCCGACGACGTCGTGGTCGCCCCGGTCTCAGTCACGTGCCCAACGCTACCGGCGCTGTCTGGGACATTGCTGAGTCGGAGGTCACAGTGTTGTCTCCGCCGGCTGGTGGACGACCCGCTGCCGCCCGAACGCCAGGATCATGCCGAGCCCGAGCACGGTGACCACGACACCGGCCCAGGCCGGCGCCAGGTAGCCCCAGCCGGCGTCGATGACGACGCCGCCCAGGAACGCTCCGGCGCCGTTGGCCACGTTGAGCCCGGCATGGCACAGCGCCGCACCGAGCGACGGCGCGCCGGGCGACAGGTCCATGAGGCGCGTCTGGAACGCGAGGCCGAGGATCTGCGACGTGACACCGAGCAGGAACAGCGAGATCAGGGCCGGCACCACGGAGGCGCCGGTGAGGGCGAACAGCACCAGCGACACCGCCGTCGCGACGAAGCCCGTCAGCACCGCGCGCAGCACGCCGCGGTCGGCGAGCCGCCCGCCGATCTGCGTACCCACCGTCATGCCGACGCCGAACAGGGCGAGGACCCAGGGCACGGCGCCGCCGGGCAGGCCGGTGACGCCGGTCATGGTGGGGGCCACGTAGGTGTAGACGGCGAACATGCCGCCGAAGCCGATGGCGCCCGCCCCGAACGCGAACCAGAGCGGCGCGTTCCGTAGGGTCGCCAGCTCGGTCCGCACCATGCGGCCGGCGCCGCCCGCGCCCGCCGGGACGAGCCGCCACAGCCCGAGCAGCGTCACGAGCCCGAGCGCGCCGATGAGCACGTAGGAGGTGCGCCAGCCAAAGGCCTGCCCCACCCACGTGGACAGCGGCACGCCCACGACGTTCGCGATGGTCAGCCCCGTCATCATCGTCGCGACGGCCCGCCCGCGCTGGGCGGGCCCGGCGACGGCGGCGCCCACCGCGGCACCGACGCCGAAGAACGCGCCGTGCGGCAACCCGGCCAAGAACCGGCCGGCCACGAGCCAGCCGATGTCCGGCGCCGCGGCGGACAGCACGTTCGCGACGGTGTAGGCGCCCATCAGCGCCAGCAGCAGGCGCTTGCGCGACATCCGCGCCGCTGCCACGGTCAGCAGCGGCGCGCCGACGACGACGCCGAGCGCGTACGCCGCGATGGTGTATCCCACCTGCGGGTCCGTCGCCCCGAGGTCGGCGCCGACGTCGGGCAGCAGGCCCATCGCGGCGAACTCCGTGGTGCCGATGGTGAAACCGCCGACGGCCAGCGCCAGGAGCGCGGGTGCCGCACGGCGCATAGAGCCGGGTGGGGTCGCCTCGTCCGGGGCGGTCGGGGCATGGGGCGGGGAGCTGGCCACCATGGTGATCTCCAGGGGTGTCGTATCGATTCGGGGCGACCGTCGACGACACCGGCGACGAGCTAGGGAACGGGGAGCAGACTACTCCTGCGCCACCCATACGCGGGAGGCTGCCAGCAGGCCGAGATCGGCAACCCGCTCGACCTCTCCGGGCGGCCCGTCCGGGGCGGAGGCGTCCGCCGCGCCGTCCTGATCCTGTCGAGGGCTCGGGCAGGTCCAGGACACGGCGACCGTGCCGGCGAACTCGCGGCGCGTGGTGACCTCGATCCGCATGTCCAGGTCCAGGCCGAGCTCGGCCAGGTAGCGCAGGGCCTCGGGGTCGGCGTCGGAGATCCGGACCACCGTGCCGGCGTCGCCCGCATGCATCGAAGACAGCGGTACCGCGTCGGGCCGCACCACCGTGCCGTCCGCGGACGGGATCGGGTCGCCGTGCGGGTCGCGCGACGGGTTCCCCAGGCGCTCGGCCATGCGCTCCACGAAGACGTCCGAGACCGCGTGCTCCAGCACCTCGGCCTCGTCGTGCACCTCGTCCCAGCCGTAGCCGAGCTGGCTGACGAGGAACGTCTCCAGGAGCCGGTGGCGGCGCACCATCATGAGCGCGAGACGGCGGCCGTCGTCGGTCAGCCGGATCGCGCCGTACCGCTCATGCTCCAGCAGGCCCTGCCCGGACAGGCGGCGCACCGTCTCGGACACGGTGGAAGCGCCCACCCCGAGCCGGTCGGCGAGGTGCTTGGTGGTCACCTTCTCGTCCGACCACTCCTGGGCCGACCACACAGCCTTCAGGTAGTCCTGGGCGACTGGCGTCAGCTCGGTCGGGTCGGTAGCGATCTCCACGCCCCGAGCCTAGTTGCCGGACGGCGACGACGTCGGCGTCCGGCCGGTGCCCGGACCCTGCGCCCCGTCGGCGCTCCCGCCGGGCACCTCGTCGGGCACCTCGTCCGGCAACGGGACAGGCGGAGGGATCGGCTGCCGCTCGCTCACGAACGCCTCCGCCTCCGGCGTGACCTCGACGAGCTGCCAGTCCACGAACCGGCGCCGCTCCGGGTCGAACCGCAGGACGGTCATCTCGGAGGAGTCGCGCAGCGGGCCCACCGACGCGTTTCCGTGCGTCGCGCCGGCGGTGCTCGCGTTCACGTACCGCACGCCGTAACCCATGACTTCCGGCCCGATCCGCTTGTGCATGTGCCCCGAGACCTGGAAGGGCACGCAGCCCGACTCCAGAGCGGCGTCGCCGACGACGGGCTGGTGCACCAGCAGCAGGTCCACCCGCTCCTCGGCGGTGAACCCGCCGAGCCCCGCCTCTCCCGCGGCGTCGCACGCGACGTCCCGCAGGCGCTCGCCGGCCTCCTCGGGCGTCTCCTCGCGCGCGGTCACCGTGCCGCCGCCGATCCGCGTCTCCAGCGGGTCGCGGTCGCCGAGGATCCGCACGCCCTCCACCTCGACCACGTCACCGTCGAGGACGATCTGGCGGTTCGCCAGCTCCGTGGCCGTCGTCAGGCGCGAGTCGTGGTTGCCGTCCGCCACGACGAACGGCACGCCGTCGGGAACCGCTGACGCGAACGAGTCCACGCAGACCGACTCCACGCTCGTCCCGTTGATGGTCGTGTCCCCCGCATTGAGCATGACGTCGGGCGCCACCCGGTCGGCGAGGTCGCGGAGCAGCGGCGTCATGCCGGTGTTGCAGTGCAGGTCGGCCACCACGAGGAAGGTCACGTAGTCGGTGGCCTCCGCGTCCTCCGTCGCCGGGGTGCCCTGCGCGCTCTCGGCCGCCTCCTGCGCGGCGGCCCGCGCGTCCCACGCCTCGAGCAGGTTCTCCCGCGCCCCCGCGTAGAACACCTCGTTGGCCTGGTAGGTCTCCACCAGCTGCCCGCTGTAGGTGTCGATCACGCCCGCGAGCCGGCCCGTGATGCGCGCGCCCTCCAGTGCGGTCCCCTCGAACACCGCCGACGCGGGCAGCGTCGCCCGTTCCTCGGGAGGCGAGCTCGCCGTGGCGGTCGCGGCCACCAGCACGACGACGAGCACCACACCGGTGATCTCCCAGGTCCGGGGAACGAGCACGCGGGCGAGCTCCCGCCGTCGGGCAGCGCCCAGCAGGGCCCGCAGGCCGAAGCCGGCCGCGACCACCACCAGCGCCGCCGCGCCCGCCCCGCGGGCCGCGTCCCAGAAGAGCGCCCAGGCCACGGTGCGCACCGTCTGCTGCGGGCTGTCGAAGAACTGCAGGTAGCCGTCGAGGTCTCCCGCCAGTGCGTCGAAGCTGGCCGCGTCCACGGCCGCGAGGTCGGCAGGGATCTCGTGCACCGTGATCCGGATGCCGAGGGTGAGCGGCAGCGGGGAGTCGGTGACGACGGTGCCGAGCGGGCCGAGGTCGGCGACCAGCTCGTCGTCCGCGGTAACTGCGTAGGTGGCCTCGTGCGGGCCGAGGCTGAGGTCGGCCCGCGCCGTCGTGATGCCGAACGCCAGGCACACGAGAGCTGCGGCCACACCGGCAAGGGTCCAGCGCAGCCAGGGGGAAGGAGTGGAACGGCTCATCGGCTCTACCTTGTCATGCCGCGTCGCAAGGGTGAATTCCCTCGTCGCCGAGCGGGGCTTGGGGCGGCACGATGGGCTCATGTTCGCGTGATCCGGGCGGCGGTGCGTCAGGCCAGCAACGGCCCCAGCTCGACGGCGGCGGGCGTGAGCCGGGCGTCGATCTCGGCCACACCGGGCATCCGGTCCTGGAGCGCTACGACGACGAGGCCTGCGACCGCCTGGCCGAGCTCGTCGAGGACGGTGACGCCGATGGCGGTCCATCTGTCGGCCACGCGGACGGCCGACGGCGCTCCGGCGGCCAGCTCGCCGCAGACACCGTCGACTACCTCGCGGACCCCCGGTTCGGGGATGAGCGGGAAGTCGGGGTCCTCATCGACCACCGTGTGGACCACGCCGTCGAGCCGGACCAGGTGGATCCCACCGCGGAGCCCCGCGCGCAGCCGGTCCAGCACCAGGCGTGCCGCGAGGGGCGGCCGCGGCGCGGGCGGCGGGAACAGCGCGGCCACCCGGTGGCCGAGCGCGAACCCGCGCAGGTCCGGCAGCCGGACGAGGTACTCGTCCTCGGTCAACACCTGCACCAGCCGGTACGTCGTCGCGCGGGACAGGCCCAGCGCCGCGGAGATCTCCTGGCCGGTCACGCCGGCCCCGGAGGCGGCGACGCACTCGAGCACCTGCAGAGCGTGCCGCACGGCGCGAGGCTGACGCCCGCGCAGCTCGTCCTCGCCGACGGCAGCGGCGTCGTCGGCGCTGTCCCCCGCACCGCCCGCCACCAACCCGAGGAGCTGTGCGGCGGCCTCCGGGCTGGCAAAGATGGGCCGGCTCATCAGGCGGCCGCCGAACCACCGGACGAGCCCGGACCGCCGGGATGTCGCGGCGTGCGTGGCGAGGTGCCGTCCGCGCGGCGCCCGGCGCCGAGGAGGTCTGTGACGACGGCCTCGTCGTGCACGCCAAGCCGCGCCGATAGGTGGGGGAGGCGCCTGAGCCGGACCAGGCCGGACGTGACGCCGAGGGCCAGCAGTGCCAGGAACGCCCACACACCGGCCTGGCGGAACGTGCCGCTCTGGACCACGAGCATGACGACGAGCGAGCAGGCCAGCAGCGTCGCGGTGCCCACCGCGAGCAGGACGGGTCGCCAGGTCGCCTCACCGATCCGGCGGAGGAATGCCGGGACGGCGGCGCAGACCAGCACGTAGGCGGTGATGTACCCGCCCGCCGACACGACGAGGATCACCTGCATCGCGGACCACAGGTCCGCGCCGAGCAGCACCACCGCGACCGGGACGAGCGTCACCACCGGCATCGTCACCGCCAGTGCCCGGGCGGGGGTGCCGTGCACGCCGTGCGCGACGCCGAACGACCGCGGCGCCAGCTCCTCGCGCCCCATGGTGAACAGCACGCGCACCAGAGCGGTGGACGAGGCGATGGCACAGGCGAAGAACGACGCAGTGATGCCGACGTCGAGCACCGGACCCGCCCAGCTCACGCCGTACGCCGCCGCGAGCTCGTTGGCCGGAGAACGGGCGTCGGCGAGGTCGAGACCGAGGCCCGCGTACCCAACGAGCTGGCTCACCGACGCGCCCAGGTACAGCAGGCCGGACGCTAGCGCGGTCCAGGTGACGGCGCGCGGGACGGCGCGGAACGGGTGCCGTGCCTCCGCGCCGAGCGTGGCCGCGGACTCGAAGCCCACGAACGCGGTGAGCGCGATCGCGGTGCCGACCGCCACGTCGGCCGGGCCCGTGCCGGGCTCAGGGAGCGCGGCGCGGACGGCGGCCGCGGGCTCTGCGTGCAGGAGCATCGCGAGCACGAGGACGGCGAGGAGGGCCACGGAGACGACCTCGACGACGAGCGTGACCCGAGCCGAGCGACGAATGCCGCGCAGGAGCACCCACCACACAGCCGCGCCCATGAGGAGCACGACGACGAGAGCGGGGGCCGCTCCCGAGGCCAGGGCAGGGACGAACCGGCCGATCAGGATGTGCGCGTACCAGCCGCCGCCGGCCAGGGCGAACATCGTGATGAACCCGTAGCCCAGCAGCATGGCCACCCCGGTGACCACGCCGGCGCGCGCTCCGAGGCCGCGCACGACGAACGTGTACAGCGAACCCGTGGCCGCGATGCGCCGGGTGAACTGGTTGACGCAGGCGGCGACCGCGACCGCGAGGACCAGCGCGACGCCGAGGGCGAGGGCCGTCGACCCGCCGGCCACCGTGGCCACCAGGAGCGGCATGGTCGTCGCGGCGGCCGACGGTGCCACGGCCGACAGCGACTGCGCCACCACGTCCGTGAACGGCAGCGAACGACGGGCCAGGCCGTGGACCGGAGAGCGCGTCCCGACGACGGGCCGGCGGGCGCGTACCGGAGACGTGGGCGTGGTCATGGGCGCTCCATCCGTCGTCGGGCCGTCGTCCGGCTGAGTGCGCGGGAGCGTAGCAACGGCCTGTTGCGGCGACAGCCGGGCAGTGTTTCGGCGGTGTGACCCTCAATGAGACACGGGCGCCGACGCCGTCTCGGCCGCCTCCGACCAAGGTTTACGGGCCCGAGACCACGGAGCAATCGCGGCCCCGGAGCCTGGTGGACGTCACGCTCGACGCCCTGTCCCGCAGCGTGTCCCGCCCCCGTCCCGCCCCCCTGGAGGTCCCATGTCCGCTCCGATCCGGACCGGCTCGTCGCCGGCCGACGCCGGCCCCGCCCCCGCGCCGCTCGCGCTCACCGGGAAGCTCGGCCCGCTCGCGATCGTCTTCATGGTGGTCGCCGCAGCGTCGCCGCTGACCGTCGTCGGCGGCGCCACCCCGCTCGGCATCCTGCTCGGCAACGGCGTCGGGTTCCCCGCCCTCTACGCCGTCTCGGGCGTCGTCCTGCTGCTGTTCTCGGTGGGCCTGGCGGCCATGACGCGCGTGGTCCCGCGGCCGGGCGCGTTCTTCACGTTCGTCGGCTACGGCCTCGGCCGCCGGGCCGGCCTCGGCGCCGCCTACCTCGCACTGCTGACGTACACCACCGTCCAGGCCGCGGTGTACGGGTACATCGGATACATCCTGTCGGGCACGTTCGCCCAGCTCGGCCTGCCGGAGCTGCCCTGGTGGCTGTGGGCCCTGGCGGTCGCCGCGCTCGTGGGCGTGCTCGGCTACCGGCACATCGACCTGTCGTCCAAGGTGTTGGGCGTCCTTCTCATCGGCGAGATCGGCATCGTGCTGGCGATCGTCGCCGGCGTCGTGATCACCGGTGGTGACCAGGGCCTGTCCCTGGAGCCGTTCGAGCCGGCCAACGTGTTCTCCGGCTCCCCGGCCGTCGGGCTGACGTTCGCGATCGCCGCCTTCATCGGCTTCGAGGCCACGGCGATCTTCCGCGACGAGGCGCGCGACCCGGCCCGCACCATCCCGCGCGCCACCTACGCCGCCGTGATCGGCATCACCGTGTTCTACACGCTCGCCTCGTGGGGCCTCGTCATGGCCTGGGGACCCGACCACGCCGTCGACGTGGCCGCCACCGACCCGGGCGGGATGATCCTGACGACCACCGCGAAGTACCTCGGCACGGCCGGTGAGGTGGTCATCAACGTCCTGCTGATCACCAGCATGTTCGCGTGCGTGCTCAGCTTTCACAACGTCATCACGCGCTACCAGCACACGATGGCGAACGCCGGCCTGCTGCCCGGCGCCGTGGGCGCCGTGCACGCACGGCACCTGTCCCCGCACCTGTCGTCGCTCCTGCAGTCGGCCACCACGGTCGTGCTGGTGGCCGTGTTCGCACTGGCCGGCCTGGATCCCGTGCTGGAGGTCTTCACCTGGTTCGCCGGCGTCTCCACGCTCGCCATCGCGATCCTCATGGCCGTCACGAGCCTGGCGGTCATCGTCTGGTTCCGCCGCACCCGGCAGGACGCGCGGGCCTGGAACACCGTGGTCGCGCCGGCGCTCGGCCTCGTCGGCCTGACCGGAGCGGCGGTCGCGATCGTCGCGTACTTCCCACTCCTGGTGGGCGACGTGGACGCCGCGGGCAACCAGAGGTTCGGCGTGATCAGCGCCGTCCTGCTCGCCCTCATCGTGCTCAGCCCCGTCGCCGGCTGGGCGCAGGCCGTCGTCCTGCGCCGCCGCCGACCCGAGACCTACGCCCGCATCACCGAGGCCATCGGCTGACGCCGGGCCTTCGAGAGGAGAACATCGTGACCGCCACGCACACCTTCGCCCCGACCTCCGCCACCACCCATCCGCTGGCCACACTTTCCGCAGACGAGATCACGGCCGCCGCCGCCGTCGTCGGCTCGGCCGGCCTGGTCGGCGAGACCACGCGTTTCGTCTACGTCGGGCTGCTCGAGGCGCCCAAGGCCGCCGTCCTCGCCTGGGAGGCCGGATCCGGAGCGCTGCCGCCCCGGCAGGTGCGGGTCCAGCTCCTGGACCTGGCCACCGGCGTCCAGCACGACGCTGTCGTGGACGTGACCGCCGGCGCCCTCGTATCCCAGGAGGTGCTCGACACCGCGCAGGTGGGCCAGCTGCCCATCCTCGACGAGGAGTTCGAGATCGTCCCCGGGATCGTCGCGGCGTCGCCCGAGTGGCTGGCCGCTCTGGCCGCGCGCGGCCTGGATCCCGCCACGGTGGTGACCGTGCCGCTGTCGGCGGGCGTCTTCGGCTACGAGGACGAGGTCGGCAAGCGCATGGCCCGCGTCTTCGGGTTCCGCCAGGACCACGAGGCCGACCACCCGTGGGCGCACCCCGTCGACGGCCTGGTCGCGTACGTGAACCTCACGACGCGCGAGGTCACCCGCGTGATCGACCACGCCGTCGTGCCCGTGCCCGCCGAGCACGGCAACTACACCCAGCCCGACCTGGCGGGCACGGCCCGCACCACGCTCAAGCCCATCGAGATCACGCAGCCGCAGGGCCCCTCTTTCCAGGTGTCCGACGACGGCCTGGTGACGTGGGAGGGCTGGCAGGTGCGGGTCTCGTTCGACACCCGCGAGGGCCTGGTGCTGCACCGCATCTCTATCGACGACGCGGGCGAGCAGCGTTCGGTGGCCTACCGGGCGTCGATCTCCGAGATGATCGTGCCCTACGCCGACCCGTCCCCGACCCGGTTCTGGCAGAACTACTTCGACACCGGCGAGTACCTGTTCGGCCGGTACGTGAACTCGCTGGAGCTCGGCTGCGACTGCCTGGGCGAGATCCACTACCTCGACGCCGTCCTCGCCGACGAGCGTGGCCGCCCCCGCGTCGTCAAGAACGGCATCTGCCTGCACGAGGAGGACTACGGGGTGCTGTGGAAGCACTCGGACATCTTCACCGGGATCAACGAGACGCGGCGCCAGCGCCGCATGGTCATCTCGTTCTTCACCACCGTGGGCAACTACGACTACGGCTTCTACTGGTATCTCTACCTGGACGGCACCATCGAGTGCGAGGCCAAGCTCACCGGCTTCCTGTTCGCCTCGGCCTACCCGGGTCCGGGGCCGGACGGCGAGCCGTACCCGTACGCGTCCGAGGTCGCCCCGGGCCTTGGCGCCCCGTACCACCAGCACCTGTTCTCGGCCCGGCTCGACCTGGACGTGGACGGCACAGCCAACGCCGTCGACGAGGTCGAGGCGGTGCGCGTGCCGGTGAGCGAGGGAAATCCGTTCGGCAACGCGTTCACCGCCAAGCGCACGCGCCTGACGTCGGAGGCCGGCGCCGCACGCCGGGCCGACGGGTCGGTGGGCCGCACCTGGCACATCAGCTCGACGGAACGCACCAACCGCCTCGGGCGTCCGACGGCGTACGCGCTGCACGCGCAGGAGTCCCCGACCCTGCTGGCCGCCGACGACTCCTCGGTCGCGTCGCGCGCCGCGTTCGCCACCCAGCACGTGTGGGTCACGCAGTTCGCCGACGACGAGCGGTATGCCGCGGGCACCTACGTGAACCAGCACGCCGGGGGCGCCGGCCTGCCCGAGTGGCAGGCGCAGGACCGGCCGCTGGACGGGCAGGACGTGGTGCTGTGGCACACCTTCGGGCTCACGCACTTCCCGCGGCCCGAGGACTGGCCGGTCATGCCCGTGGACTACGCCGGCTTCAAGCTGACGCCCTACGGGTTCTTCGACCGGAACCCCACGCTGAGCGTGCCTGCCTCGGCTTCGGCGCACTGCACACCGGCAGCGGAGTCCGGTGCGGCGGCACGGTGCTGCGGCGGAGCGCACGGCGACGGGCCCTGCCCGCACCACGACGGGGCCTGAGCGTGGGGCTGCTCCACGCCCTCGCCCTCGGGCCGGCAGTGCTCGCTGTCGCGTGCACCCCGGCCCGCGGGCGGGGCGGCCGCGCCGCCGTCGCGACCGGGCTGCTCATGCTCGTCGCGATGGCCGACGTGGCGTTTGTCCCCGCCGGGGTGCCGGACCTGGTCTGGTCAGCGGTACTGCTCGCCGCCGCGGTCGCCCTGGCCGGGTTGCTCCGGCACAGGGCGCCCGACGGCGGCGAGAACCACCCCGGACACCGGCTGCACGTGGGCTGCCTGCTCGCGATGGCGGTCCTCATAGCGGCCATGGCGGGGCCGGGCGCGGCGGGCCCAGGCGCGGCGTCGCCAGGTCACCACCACGGCGCGGACTCCCTCACCGTGCTCGGGCTGGGGGCAGCCGCGGCGTTCGTCGTCGCGAGCTGCGTGGTCGCCGCAGGTGCTAGACGGCGGACGGTGGACCGCGTCGGTGCCCTTGCCGGCGCGGGCTCGGCGGCGCTCATGGCGGCGGCCGTCGTCGCTTGAGAGACGTTCGGAAGGAGCCGCCCTGGGCCCTTGCCCGGCACTCTCTCCTAGCCCGTCTTGCGGCCGCGGGACTTCTTCGCGTCCGCGACGCTGCGCTTGAGCGCCTCCATGAGGTCGACGACCTCGGCGCCCTCGCCCTCCTCGGCCGCCTCGCCGAACGTCGCCGCCGTGTCGACCGCCTCGCCCGCCTCCAGCTTCGCGTCGACGAGCTTGCGCAGCTGGACCTGGTACTCGTCCTCGTAGTCCTCGGGCGTGAAGTCCGCCTCGAAGCTGCTGACGAGCTGGGCCGACATCGTGAGCTCCTTGTCGGTGACTTTCGCGGGCTCGTCGAGGGACGGGAACGCCGCCTCGCGGACCTCGTCGGCCCACAGGAGCGTCTGCAGCACGAGCACCTCGTCGCGCACCCGCAGCGCCGCCAGCCGCGTGCGCTGCCGCAGCGCGAACTTCACGACGGCGGTGCGGTCGGTCTCCTCCAGCGTGCGGCGCAGCAGCACGTACGCCTTCGTGGACTTGGAGTCGGGCTCCAGGTAGTACGTCCGGTCGAACATGATCGGGTCGATCTGCTCGCTCGGCACGAACTCGACCACCGAGATCTCGCGGTCACGTTCGGCGGGGAGCTCCGAGAGATCCTTCTTGGTGAGCACGACGGTGCGCTCGCCGTCGTCGTAGGCGCGGTCGATGTGCTCGTACGGCACTTCCTTGCCGTCGACCTCGCACACGCGCTTGTACCGGATACGTCCGCCGTCGGCGTCGTGCACCTGGTGTAGCGGCACGTCATGGTCCTCGGTCGCGCTGTACAGCTTGACCGGGACGTTGACGAGGCCGAAGGTCACGGCACCCTTCCAGATCGCCCTCATGCTTCTATGGTGCGCCCCAAGCGCACTACATGCCCAGGGTTCGGTCCCCGCTGAAGCGTCGCGCCGGCCGCGGCCGGTGTCAGAGTCCCGAGCGGTCCAGCTTCGCGCAGAGCTCCGCGTTGGTGGGCTCCACGAGCTGCTCGCCGTCGGGGAACACGAGGACCGGGATGGTCTTCCGCCCGGTCAGCGCCTCGGCCTCGTCGGCCCGGGCGGGATGCGCGGCGAGGTCCACGTAGACGTAGTCGACGCGGCGCACGTCGAGCACTGCCTTGCTGCGCCTGCAGTCGCGGCACCACTCGGCGCCATAGACGGTGAGCCGCTCCGGCCGGTCGATCGAGGGGGCCTCGCCGGCGGCCTTCACCGGGGCCACGAGCAGATCGATTGCGATGTCATCCGAAATCACCCGCCGGAGCCTAGCGGAGTTCTTGCCCCGCCCATGACACGGTGTCAAGTGATTTCGGCGACCTCTGGCGACACGAGGACCTGGCACCAGGACTGGGCACGAGGACTGGGCACCAGGACTGGGCACGAGGACTGGGCACGAGGACTGGGCACGAGCACCTGACCGGCGGCACGATGGGGTGATGGCGCCCGCGCAGGAGACAGTCACGGTCGACGGACGCCGCCTGCGGCTGAGCAATCTCGACAAGGTGCTGTACCCGAAGTCGGGGACCACCAAGGGCGAGGTGCTGCAGTACCTGGCGCAGGTGGCGCACGTGCTGGTGCCGCACGCCGCCAACCGGCCCGCCACGCGCAAGCGGTGGCCGGACGGCACGGGCGGGCAGATGTTCTTCCAGAAGAACCTCGACGCCTCCACGCCCGACTGGGTCAAGCGGCGGCCGATCCAGCACAAGACCTCGGCCAACGACTACGTGCTGGTCAACGACCTGGCGACCCTGACCTGGCTGGGCCAGACCGCGACGCTGGAGGTGCACACCCCGCAGTGGCAGTTCGGCCGCACCGGGGCACACCTCGACCCGGACCGCCTCGTGCTGGACCTCGACCCCGGCCCGGGTGCGGGGCTGCCCGAGTGCGCGCAGGTCGCCCGCTGGGCCCGCGAGATCCTCCAGGGCATGGGCCTGGAGCCGTACCCCGTGACTTCCGGCTCCAAGGGCATCCACCTGTACGCGGCGCTGGGCAAGGCGCAGGACACCCGGCTCGGCTCGGACGCCGTGTCCGCCGTCGCGCACGAGCTCGCCCGCTACCTCGAGTCCGAGCATCCCGACCTCGTGGTCAGCGACATGAGCAAGAAGCTGCGCGGGGGCAAGGTCCTGGTCGACTGGTCGCAGAACAACGCCAACAAGACGACGATCTCGCCCTACTCCCTGCGCGGGCTCGACCGGCCGTGGGTGGCCGCACCCCGCACCTGGGAGGAGCTGGAGGACCCGGACCTCGCCCAGCTCGACGCCGACCAGGTGGTCGCCCGCATCGAGGCCGACGGCGACCTCCTCGCGCCCCTGCTGGAGGGTCACCTCTCGGCACTCGAGCCGACGCCGGAGCGCCTCGCCACCTTCCAGAAGCTGCAGACCTACCGGACCAAGCGCGACCCCGCAAAGACCCCGGAGCCGTTCGGGCCCGACTCGTCGCGGGCCGCCCAGCACCGGGGTCAGGAACCGTCGGCCGAGACCCCGGCTTCGACGGGCTCGAGCACCGACGCACCCGGCTTCGTGATCCAGGAGCACCATGCCCGCCGCCTGCACTGGGACTTCCGCCTGGAACACGACGGGGTGCTCGTCAGCTGGGCGCTCCCCCGCGGCGAGCCCACCGACCCGGGCAAGAACCACCTGGCCGTGCAGACCGAGGACCACCCGCTGGAGTACGGCTCCTTCGAAGGCGAGATCCCCAGCGGCGAGTACGGGGCCGGCAAGGTCACCATCTGGGACTCCGGCACCTACGAGCTGGAGAAATGGCTCGACGACGAGGTGATCGTCACCCTCCACTCCGCCGAGCGCGGGTCGCGGCGGCTGGCCCTGATCCACACGGGCGGGGGCGACGGAAGGGCAGAGAACAACTGGCTGATCCATCTCATGGCCCCGAAGGGCGCCCCGCCCGCCAAGGCAAGGACCCCCGCGGCGGAACCGCCCAGCGCGGCCGGCCCGACGTCGGACAAGCTGCGGCCCATGCTCGCCACCGCCGCCGCGACCGGCGAGCTGGCCGACCCCGACGACTGGATGTTCGAGATGAAGTGGGACGGGTTCCGCGCCCTCGCGTACATCGAGGACCCTGAGGCGATCCGCCTCGTCAGCCGCTCCGGCCAGGACCTCACCGTCACGTTCCCGGAGCTGGGGGTTCTCGCGGGCCAGGTCGACCCGGACCGGCTCCCCATGGTGCTCGACGGCGAGATCGTCGCCCTCGACCGCAGCGGCCGCCCCGACTTCCGCCGCCTCCAGCTGCGCGCGAACCTCCGCAAGGAGCACGACGTCGCACGCGTACGGGCCCGCGTCCAGGTCGACCTCATGCTCTTCGACGTCCTGGTGGCCGACGGCGACGACGTCACCGGCCGCACGTACACCGAGCGGCGCGAGCTGCTCGAGTCGCTGGTCACACCACGCGCTCCCGTGCACCTGCCGCCCGCGTTCGACGGCGACCTCGACGCCGCGCTGAGCACCTCGCGCTCGCTGCGGCTGGAGGGCGTCGTCGCCAAGCGCCGCACCTCCACGTACGCGAGGCGGCGCTCGCGAGAGTGGCTCAAGATCAAGCACCAGGCGATGCAGGAGGTGGTGGTCGTGGGCTGGCGGCCAGGCCACGCGAACTCGTCGGTGATGGGGTCGCTGCTCATGGCGGTACCCGACGAGGAAGCTCCGGGCCGGGAAGGCCTGCGCTATGTCGGGCGCGTCGGGACGGGCTTCAGCGAGCGCGAGCGCCGGGAGATCACGGAGCAGCTGCGAGGCATGGAGCGCAAGACGCCGAGCGCGTCCGGCGTACCCGCGGAGGACTCGAAGGATGCCCGCTGGGTGACGCCCAGGCTGGTGGGCGAGGTGACGTACGCCGACTGGGCCGAGGGCCCGGACGGCGCCTCGGGTGAGCGGCGGATGCGGCACTCCGTGTGGCGCGGCTGGCGCCCGGACAAGTCGCCGGAGGACATCCAGGTCGAGGTCCCCGCTCAGAGCTGAGCGCTTGGCACACTTTTAACTGGAGTGGGCGAAGGTCCCCCGCCTTCCGCGGACTGAGTCGTACGGTGTTGTCCGACGGACGGAGGACATAGATGTTCAGAAAGCCCAAGCGTCTGGCCACCTCGACGGCCATCCTTGCCGCGATCACGCTCGCGGCCGTCCCGGCGACAGCGGTCGCCGCACCCAGCACTCCCAGCAACGTACGCGGCGGACTCCCCGCACAGCAGGTCACCCACGGCCTGCGCGACCCCTTCCCTCTGGGCGTTCTCCCGGACCGGATCGAGCTGCCCGACGCCTTCCAGCCCGAGGGCATCACGAATGCCGGCCCGGTCGCGTGGTTCGGCTCGCTGGCCGACGGCGACATCTACCGCGCCAGTCTCCTGACCGGCGAGGGCGAGGTGATCAGTCAGGGTCCGGGCACGCCGTCGGTGGGACTAACCGTCGACATGCGCGGCCGCCTGTTCGTCGCGGGCGGACCCACCGGCGACGCGCGCGTCGTCGACGGGCGCACGGGCGAGGTCCTCGCGACGTACGACTTCGGCGGAGCCTTCGTGAACGACGTGGTCCTCACCGGCGACTCCGCCTACTTCACCGACTCCGGACGCGCCGTGCTCTACCGCGTCCACCTGGGGCCGGGCGGCGAGCCCACCGGCACGTTCGACGAGGTGGCGCTGCACGGCGACTGGGAGCAGGTCGACGGGTTCAACGCGAACGGCATCACGACGTCGCCCGGCCGCAGGTCCCTGCTGGTCGTGAACTCCACCACCGGCGGCCTGTACCGGGTCGACCCGGACAACGGGCACGCCGACCGCGTGGACCTCGGGGGCGACCTGCTCACCAACGGCGACGGGATGCTCCGCGTCGGCCGCACGCTCTACGTCGCGCAGAACCTCCTGAACCAGGTGGCGACGGTGCGGCTCGACCGGGCGGCGTCGGACGGGCGGGTGGTGGAGACCCGGACCAGTGACGACTTCGACACGCCCACCACCATCGCCCGCTTCGCGGGCGCGCTGTACCTGCCCAACGCCCGGTTCACCACGACGCCGGAGGAGGACACGGAGTACTGGGTCACGCGGCTGCCGCTGCACTGACCGCTCGGCCGTGCCCTGCCGACGCCCTGCCGACGCCCTGCCCGAACCGCCCGGCGGCCGCGGAATACCCGCGTCCGCCGGGCGGGTTGTCGCTGGCATGCGAGCGATCACCTACTCCAGGTTCGGCAGCGCGGACGTCCTCGAGCTCACCGAACAGCCGGACCCGCACATCGGCCCCGACACCCTCGTGGTGCGCGTCAGGGCGGCGTCGGTCAACCCTGTCGACTGGAAGATCCGCGAGGGCCGGCTGCGGGGCCTCATCGACACGCAGTTCCCGGCGATCCCAGGCTGGGACGTCGCGGGCGTCGTCGAGCAGGTCGGCCTGGACACCACCGAGTTCCAGGTGGGCGACGAGGTGTACGGCTACGTGCGCAAGGACACCGTGCAGGGCGGCACGTTCGCCGAGCTCGTCGCCGCGCCCGTCCGCACCCTGGCCCGCAAGCCGTCGTCGCTGAGCTTCGAGGAGGCGGCCGCGGTGCCCCTCGCCGGCCTCACGGCGTACGAGGCGATCCGACGGGCCGGGGTCAAGGACGGCCAGACGGTGCTGGTGCACGCGGCGGCCGGCGGCGTCGGCGCGTTCGGCGTGCAGATCGCCAAGGCCCTGGGCGCCCGCGTGATCGGCACCGCGAGCGAGGCGAACCACGAGTTCCTGCGCGGCCTCGGCGCCGAGCCCGTCACCTACGGCGACGGCCTGGCGGACCGCGTCCGCGCAGTCGCGCCCGACGGCGTCGACGTCGTCCTCGACTTCGTGGGCGGCGGCGTCGTGGCGGCCGGCGCCGAGATCCTGGCCGACGGCGGCACCATCGCCTCGATCGCCGACCCCACCGCACGCACCGAGCACGGCGGGCACTACGTCTGGGTGCGCCCCTCGGTCGCGGGCCTCGACGCGCTCACCGCCCTGTTCGACGCCGGCAAGCTGTCGGTCGAGCTCGCCCAGGTCTTCGACCTGGCCGACGCCGCGGACGCGCACCGGGCCAGCGAGACCGGCCACACGCGCGGCAAGGTAGTGGTCCGGGTGTGACGCGTCAGGCGCATGATCGGCAGAACGTCAGGTGATCGGCAGCTCGGAATGCCGATCACCTGACGTTCTGCCGATCACTCGGGACATCTCCCGTCAGCCGTAGACCGGCGGGTAAGTGATCGCGCCGCGCAGGGTGGGGTCGGCCGGGTCGTAGGCCGGGAGCAGGTACACCTGGACCGCATCCGGCGGGGCCCAGTCCGGCACCGGATGGTCCAGCTCGATCCCGTGCTTGCGGGCCGGGACGAAGCCGAGGGCACCGTAGTACTCCGGGCTGCCCTCCAGCATGACGAACGGCTCGCGGGCCCCCTCGGCGCCGGCCAGGGCGGCCCGCACCAGGGCAGCACCGATACCGCGCCGCTGCCGCTCTGGGCTGACGGCGAGCGGGGTCAGCATCGCGACTTCGTGCTCGCCCGCGCCGTTGGTGAGGGTGCAGCCGGTGATCATGACATGACCGACCACCTCGCCGTCGGACACCGCGACCAGCGACGTCTCCGGCCGGTAGATCCACGACGCACGGATCCGGTCCACGCCGTCGGCGACCGTGTCTTCGCCGAAGGCCGCGACCAGAACCTTCCGGATCGCGGGGAAGTCCACCGGCCGCTCGGGCCGGATCGTCCAGTCGCTCATGCGTCGGCGGCTCCTGCCGGCGCAGGCTGCTCCGCGACCTCGGCCGACGAGCGGAGGATGCAGAACTCGTTGCCCTCAGGGTCAGCGAGCGTCACCCAGCCGGTGCCGGGCCCGTACTGCCCGCGCCGATCCGCTACGACCGTCGCACCGTGCGCGAGCAGCCGGTCGAGCTCTGGGTCCCGGGCGCCCTCGCGGGGACGCAGGTCGAGGTGCAGGCGGTTTTTCACTGACTTGCTCTCGGGCACCTCGATGAACAGGACGGTCACACCCTTTCCCTCCGGATCGACGATCATGCACTCGTCGTGACCAGGCAGGTTCGGGTCGTCGGGCACGTCCTGATATCCGAGAACCGGTTTCCACCACTCGGAGAGCAAGTAGGCGTCGGAACAATCCACGGTCAGGTGTGAGACGAAGGAAGCCACCAACGGACCCTTCCACACGCCGCCCGCCCGGCCAACGGGAATTTCACCGGGCTCGGCCCGGCTCGCGTGATCGGCAGGATGTCAGGTGATCGGCAGCTCGAAGTGCCGATCACGAGACGTTCTGCCGACCGCTAGGCCGGCCCAGCGGTGGCGGGGGCGGGAGACGCCGGAGCGGGCTCAGACCGGCGCGCACGTCGTCCGGCACGTGGCGAAGGATCCGGGCAAGTGCGGGACCCGCGCCGTCCGCCGACGTCACACGCACCACCCCCCAGCGCTCCTCCCGGAGATAGTCCTCACGGCGCTTCTCGTCGAACAACGCACGGTCGGCGTTGTAGCCGGGCCCGAGCGCCCCGGGGACGTACTTGACGCGCCCGTCGAACTCGGCCAGCAGCCGGAACTGCTCCCAGCCCAGGTCGGCGCGGAACTCACCGTGTGGCGTGCGCACCAGGAGCTGCGTGGTCGGACGAGGTAGACCGGCTCGCAGGACCAAGTACCTCAGCCAGGTCTCCCAGGCCGACTCCGCACCCGGGTCCGCGAGCTCGAGCACCAGTAGCGCCTGACGGCGGCCACGCGAGTCACGCCGCGACTTGACCGACTCGATGATGGCGTCGCGATCCACCCCGACTGCGAGCGCATGGTCCACGATGACGAGCGCGAGCAGCGGGTGCAAAGAGATGCAGCAGTCGGCCACCGTGCGCGCCGGACTCGTCGTCGCCACTCCGTCGACCGTGGTCCGTTCGTGCTCCGGCAGGGTCAGACGATGGCGCGCGATGTCGTCGGCGGATGCCGACGATGCCCGGTAGCTCTGGATGACGTGGACTTTTTCCGGCAGCTGCCACAGTCGCAGCCCGTGCAACAACGCGGCGGACTCGTGGCTCACCCACGCGCTGCGGATCTGAGCACCTACCGCGACGATGCGTGCCAGTGCCCGGCCCTTCCCGTCCTCGAAGCGGTCGCCGGTCGTGGCCCTCCGGCTCCGGTAGGCGCCGCGGCGAAGCTTCTCCACCCTGCTGTCACGGAGCGCGCGGCGCAGCGCTTCGCGGTTGTGGTCGCGAGCAAGAATGATCCCCGTTTCTTCCATTCAGAGACGGTCGCTCATGGTCGAGCGCCCATGTGGGCACCGCCACGTCGCCTGTGCACAAACGCCGGAAGTCCGCGCCTGCGGTCGCGCTCTCTGCCGCTCAGATGCTTGCCGAGGGTCCGGAAGACGCGTCCACGAACCTTCGAGGACCCCGGCAGGTGATTCGGAGGCAAAGGGCGGGTGGTCGGCAGAGTGTCACGTGTTCGGCAATCCGAGGTACCGATCACCTGACCTTTTGCCGATCATCCGGCCTGGGCATGCCGCACACCTAGGTCGGTTTGACCAGAGCCTCGTTCGGATCGACCCCGCGGACGTTCCGGATGCCCACCAGGGACAGCACTCCGCCGAGGAAGAGCAGGACCGCCGTCACGATCAGCGCCCGGTGGAAAGTCGCGACGTCGAGCACCCCGCCGGTGATGACTCCCGCGAACGCCACGGTCACCAGCCCGGCTACGCGCGCCACGGCGTTGTTCACCGCGGAGCCGATGCCGGCGTCGTGCCTCGGGACGGCGCCCAGGATGGCCGCCGTCAGGGGGGCCACCGTGATCGCGAGGCCGAGCCCGAACACGAGCTGACCGGGCAGCACCTGTGTGGGGTAGTGGGCGGTCTCGTCCATCGCGAGCATGAGGAGGAACCCCACGCCGGCCACGATCGGTCCCACCGTCATGAACAGCCGGGCCCCGTACCGGCCCGAGAGCGTGCCGAACCACGCGGACAGCGCGATCATCGCGAAGGTCGTCGGCAGCTGCGCCACCCCGGACGCGGTGGCGGAGTACCCGGCGACCTGCTGCAGGAACAGCGTGAGCACGAAGCCGCCCAGCGAGAGCGCCCCGTAGATCGCGAAGGTGGCGAGGTTGCCCCATGCGAAGTTGCGCGCCTCGAACAGGCGCAGCGGCAGCATCGGGTCGGCCGCCCGCCGCTCGTAGAGCACGAACGCCACCAGCATCGTTGCGCCCGCGAGGATGGACACCAGGATGACCGGCGAGGTCCACCCCAGCCGCTCCCCCTCGATGAGCCCGAACACCAGGCCCGCGAGGCCGAACGCGGCCAGCGCCGCACCCGGGATGTCGATCCGCCGGCCCTGCTCGCCCTCCGCGGCGGGCACGCCGCGCAGCAGCCAGAGGGTCACGGCGATGACGGGCACGTTGATCCAGAACACCCAGCGCCACGACGCGAAGTCGACCAGCATGCCGCCGACGAACGGGCCGACGATCAGCGCGGCGGTCGTCCACGAGGTCCACCGGCCGATCGCACGGGCCTGCGCCTCGCCGTCGAACGTCGCGACGATCAGGGCCAGGGAGCTCGGCACCAGCAGGGCGCCCGCCACCCCCTGCAGGGCGCGGGCGATGACGAGGACGGGGCCGGTCGGCGCTACCGCGCACAGCACGGAGGCGACCGCGAACCCCGCTAGCCCTACCGCCAGCACCCGGCGGCGCCCGTAGACGTCCGACACCGAGCCGGCCACGAGCATCAGCGCACCGAGGGTCACCAGGTACGCGTCCACCACCCACTGCTGCAGTGCCAGCCCGTCCACGCCCGGACCCCCGAGGTCCCGAGCGATCGCGGGCAGGGCGACGCTCACCACCGTGCCGTCGAGGAACGACACGAAGGATCCGAGGATCGCGACGAGCAGCACCCGTCCCTGAAGCGTGGTCACTGGCCACACGTTATGCCCAGCCACCGACAGTCGTCGCGCGGTTGCCGACGATCCGGACGCGGAGCGGAGCAGCGGGCTCAGGCGCCATGAACAGAGCCTGAACCCGTTCGCCAAATCGCTCGCGAGCGTCACTGACCGTTGCCTAGGGTCGCTTGCATGAGCCCCACCGTGCGCCGCATCGAGTACGCCGACCAGCCGGACTACACCCGCCTGGGCCGCGAGGCGTTCGGCGCGCCCGCGGCGGGCAACCCCGTCCCGACCCGCGAGGAGTGGGATGCGGCCGGCTTCCGCGAGTGGGGCGCGTTCGACGGCGACGGTCTCGCCGCGCGCCTGCGGGTCTACGGGTTCACGTCGTGGTTCCACGGCGCGCAGGTTCCGACGGCGGGCGTCGCGGGCGTCGCGGTCGAGCCGGAGCGGCGCGGGTCCGGCCACCTCGCGCGCCTCTTCGCCGCCGCCTTCGACGAGGCGCGCGAGCGCGGCGAGAAGATCTCCACGCTCTACCCGAGCGCGCCGGGCATCTACCGCGGCCTGGGCTACGAGGTGGTCGGCTCGTTCGACGACGTCGACGTCCCGCTGCAGAACCTGAGCCGAGTCGCCGCGCCCGCCGGCGTCATGACCCGCCGGGCGACCGTCGCCGACCATGACGCGATAGTCGCCGTCCACCGCACGTGGGCCGCCGCGCAGAACGGGCCGATCTCGCGCGCCGAGAAGCCGTTCTGGACGCCGCCGGAGAAGTTCTTCGCCGACTACTCGGGCGTCACGCTCGCCATCGACGCGGGCGGCTCGGCGGGGCCAGCAGGCGACGTGGTCGGCTTCGTGAGCTGGATCCGCGGCGAGGGATACACGCCCGCCACGACGGTCATGGAGGTCGATGACCTCATCGCCCTGACGCCCGGCGCCGCCCGCGCCCTCTGGCGCACCATCGGCAGCTTCTCGACGGTGGTCGGCACGGCGCGGGTGTCGACGTCGGGCCTGGATCCCGCGTGGCTCGTGCTGCCCGATCTCACCTCGACGGTGCACGCCGCCCACCCCTACATGCTGCGGATCCTGGACGTGGCCGGCGCGCTCGACGACCTGGGGTCGCCGCTCGAGGGAGAGCGCGTCCCGTTCGCCGTCCGCGGCGGGCAGGATCTCACCGGCGCCTGGACGCTCACGGTGTCCGACGGCGTCACGCACCTCGAGCGGGACGTCGTCGCGCTCGAGGACGCACACCACGAGCGGCCGGTGCTGAGCCCGAACGGGCTCGCGCTGCTGTACGCGGGAGCGCAGTCGGCGTCGAACCTGCGCATCGCGGGCCACCTGACGGGCGCGCCCGGCCACGACGCCGTCCTGACGGCGCTCTTCGCGGGCTGCCAGGTCCACGTCCGCGACTACTTCTGACCCCGCACCTGGGCGCACCAGCCTTTGTTGTGGGCGTGACCGTTGCGACTATCTGCCCGCTTTAGGCGCAACGATCGCGCCCACAAGGAGAGCCCATACTTGGGCGCGTGGATATTCCTGTCGCCTGGTCCGTCGTGCTCATCGTCACCGCCGCGTGGAACCTGCTGATCTGGCCGCGGTTCTGGCAGCGCATCGTCGCGGATCCCCGGTCGCGCGACGCCGACGGCCGGGCCACGAAGTTCCTCACGGTGCACGCCGTCCTGATCGCGGTCTCGCTCGCCCTCGGCCTCGCGGTTGGCGTGCTGGGCGTGCTCACGCTCGTCTGAACTACCCATCCGACGCTTCCCGGCAAAAATCGGTTGCCGCCATACCTGGAGGTAGGTATGGTGCGGGCATGAGCACGACTACCGCCCGCGACCGCCTCGTGGGCGCCGCACAGGACCTCTTCGCTGCCCAGGGCGTCGGGGCAACGAGCCCGCGCGCGGTGCTGGCCGCATCCGGCGTCGGACAGGGCAGCCTGTACCACCACTTCCCGACCAAGCACGACCTCGCAGTCGCCGCGATCGGCGCCACCGTGGACGACGCGCTCGCCCGGGCGATGCGCACGCTGCGCAGCGACTCCCCAGCGATCACGCGCCTCGTCGCTTACCTCGAGCGGCCGCGCGACGCCCTGGCCGGCTGCAAGGTCGGGCGCCTAACCTCCGACCAGGCGGTGATGGACGACGACGGCCTGCACGACGTGCTCACCGCCTACTTCGTGCGGCTGCTCGGCGTCACCACCGACGTCTTCCGTGAGACCGGCCTGCCCGACGACGTCGCCCGCGACCGCGCGCACGCCGCCATCGCGATCATCCAGGGCGGGTACGTACTCGCCCGCGCCACGCAGGACCCGGATGCGCTGGCCGCTGCGGTGCGCGGCTTCGTCGGCCTGCTGGCCCCGAAGGAGAACACGTGACCTTCCGCGAGCGCTTGCGCGCGCTGCCCGCCTTCGCCCGCCCCGGGCTCCCGGTCCTCGACACGGAGGCGGTGCCGCCCACCCCGCACGAGCTCTTCGTGACCTGGATCAGCGAGGCCATCGACGCCGGTGTGCTCGCCCCGCAAGCGGCGATCCTCTCGACCGCCGACGCCGCCGGGCACGTCCACGCGCGCACCCTGCTGCTCAAGGACGTGACCGCGGACGGCTGGTGGTTCGCTTCGCAGTCGACGGGTCCGAAGGGCCGCGACCTGGCGGCCAACCCGCACGCCGCGATGACGTTCTTCTGGCCTGAGCTGGGCCGCCAGGTCAAGGTCACAGGCAGCGCGGCGTCGGCCGGGCCGGAAGCGAGCCGGGCGGACTTCCTCGCGCGGTCCGACGTCTCGCGCGCCGCAGGCCTGGTGAACCACCAGAGCGAGCCGCTCGCCTCCCTGGCGGAGTACGAGCGCGCGTTCGCCGAGGCGCTGCGCGCCGTCACCGCCGACCCGGAGCTCGCCGCTCCGGACTGGACCGCCTACATCCTGACCCCCACCGAGGTCGAGTTCTGGCAGGCGCCGGACGACGGCCCGCACACGCGCCTGCGGTACCGGGCGGAGGCCGACGGCTGGGCCACCGGCCTGATGTGGCCATGACAAACGAAGGGACATCCATGAGCACGAGCACCGACCAGATCCCCCATGCCCTCGCCGACTCGACGGCGGGGCTGGACGCGCTGCTGGCCGCCGTCGGGCAGCTGACCGACGAGGCCCTCGCCGGGCCGTCGGCCCTGGAGGGCTGGACCCGCGGGCATGTGCTGTCCCACATCGCGGGGGTGGGCGGCGCGATGCTCCGGCAGGCGCAGGCCGCCGCGCGCGGCGAGGTGGTGCCCGTCTACGGGAGCCAGGACACCCGCAACGCCGAGATCGAGGCCGGTTCCGGCCGCACGGCCGTCGAGCACCTAGCGGTCCTGGAGGGCCTTCGCGACGAGATGGCGCAGGCCTGGCCCGAGCCCGGTTCGCCGCTCTGGGACGCACCGAGCGGCTACCGCGGCGGGCCGCTGTCTGGCTGCCTGCTGGGCTGGTGGCGCGAGCTGCGGATCCACTCGGTCGATGCGCTCGCCGGCACGCTCCAGGAGGTCGGCTACGAGACGTGGGACGACGCCCTCGGTGCCCACCTGCGCGAGTTCCTCGCGATCCGGCTCCCCGCCGGCGTGGCCGTGGACGACGTCGAGGGCGACCCGCGCGACGTCACCGCATGGCTCGCAGGGCGGGTCCCGGCGACGCCGCTGGCGGGCGACCTGCCCGAGCTCGGGCCGTGGCCGTCCGCCGTCCCAGCGAGGTGAAAAGCGGGCGCGACCAGCGGAGTGAGGGAGGTCACGGCACGCGGCACGTGATTCGCGCCACAACGCTCGTGCCACTTTTCACAAGCCCGCTAAGGTTTCTGACGTGACTTCTTACCTCCAGACAGCCCCGCGTCCCTCCGAAGAGGTCGACGTCGCGCTGATCGGCGGAGGGATCATGAGCGCCACGCTCGGCGCGCTGCTCACGATCCTCGAGCCGACCTGGCGTATCGGAATCTACGAGCGCCTGGACGAGGTGGCGCTCGAGTCGTCGAACCCGTGGAACAACGCGGGTACCGGCCACGCCGCGCTCTGCGAGCTGAACTACACGCCGGAGCGCAAGGACGGCTCCGTGGACATCTCCAAGGCGGTGACGATCAACGAGCAGTTCCACACCTCCCGCGAGTTCTGGAGCCACCTGCTCACCGCCGGCCTGATGGAGGGCACCGACTTCATCAACGTCACGCCGCACATGACGTTCGTGCGCGGCGCGGACAACGTGGACTTCCTGCAGCGCCGCTACGAGGCGCTGCGCGTGCACCCGCTGTTCAGCGACATGGAGTTCAGCTCCGACCCCGCGGTCATCGGGCAGTGGGCCCCGCTGATGACCCTGGACCGCGACGCCGACGAGCCGATCGCCGCCACGCGCGCCGCCGCGGGCACCGACGTCGACTTCGGCTCGCTCACCAAGAAGCTGGTCGACTTCGCCACCGCTCACAACACCGAGCTGCACGTGAACCACGAGGTCCGCGGCCTCAAGAAGCTGCGTGACGGCCGGTGGCGCCTCACGCTGCACGACCGCTCCTGGAACGCCGGGACCCGCCGCCGCGCCGTCACCGCGAAGTTCGTCTTCGTCGGCGCGGGTGGCGGAGCGCTGCCCCTGCTGCAGGCTTCGGGCATCAAGGAGGCGCGCGGTTACGGCGGCTTCCCGATCTCGGGCGAGTTCCTGCGCACGTCGGAGCCGGCCGTCGTCGCACAGCACCACGCCAAGGTGTACGGCAAGGCCGACGTCGGCGCCCCGCCGATGTCCGTGCCCCACCTGGACACGCGCATCGTCGACGGCAAGCGCTACCTGATGTTCGGCCCGTACGCCGGGTTCAGCCCCAAGTACCTCAAGAAGGGCAAGTACCTGGGTCTGATCACGTCGCTGCGCCTGCACAACGTGTTCTCGATGCTGGGTGCGGGCGTGAAGAACCTCGACCTCACCAGCTACCTGGTGGGCCAGGTCGCGGCCGCCCCGGAGACCAAGTTCCACGAGCTGCAGCGGTTCATGCCGACCGCCCAGCCCGGGGACTGGGAGAGGATCACCGCCGGCCAGCGTGTCCAGGTGATCAAGTGGGTCAAGGGCAAGGGTGGCGTGCTGGAGTTCGGCACCGAGGTCGTAGCGGCCAAGGACGGCACCATCGCCGGCCTGCTGGGCGCGTCCCCGGGTGCCTCGACCGCCGTCGCGGCCATGACCGGCCTGCTGGAGCGCTGCTTCCCCGCCAAGTACGACGAGTGGAAGCCGCAGCTCACCTCGATGATGCCGAGCCTCGGCGGCGTGGACTACGACACCGCGGAGCTCGCGAAGGACGCCGACCGGGTGACTGCGGGAGCCTGACGAAGGTCCGTTCCGAGAACGCGATTGCGCTTGGTTCCGGCCGTGGAACCAAGCGCAATGGCGTTCTGGAAGCGGACCTTCCGTAACGGCCTGCCCCGGTCAGCCGCCGAGCACCGTCAGGCGCTCGGCCCAGCGGTCGAGCAGTGCGTCGACCGTCTCCACCGCGACGTCGGTGCGGGGCATGCGCGCCCGCACCGCGACACCCTCGTTGGTGCGCGACACCCAGAGCTGCAGGTCGTCGGCCCGAGTGGCGGCCGACACGTGGTGCGCCCGCCGTCCGGCCGCCGCCAAGTGGCCAGGGAGCCGCCGGTAGTCCAGGTACGAGACCTGGAAGATGTCCACCCGCGGGAACCGCAGCGGCCGCGGCAGCGACTCCACCACCTGTTCGAGCGGCACTGCCGCCAGCTCCCGCGCGGCCCGGAGGGCCTTGCCCGCGGCGGCGAGCGTCGTGTCCGTGGCGGCTCCGACGCCGACGCCGACAGGGGCGCCCACCTCGATCCGCAGCGGCACCGTGGTGGTGTGCCAGCCGATCGTCCGGCGGGCGGTGGCGTCGGCGCGGGTGTGCACCGGCAGGAGCGTGTCCAGGACGGCGGGTCCGCCGAGGTCGGCGACGGCGCCCGCGAGACTGGCCAGCACGGCGGCCGACGTCGACGCGCCGGCCGCACCCGCGCGCGCGGCGACGGCGTCGGCGGTGGGGGCGTCGGCCAGGGAGCGCAGCACCGTGCGCTGCGGCACCCGCTCGCCGTCGGGCACGCCGAGCGGCAGCGGGAAGGTGGGCAGCGCCCACCCCCGGTCGCGGAGAAAGCCGTGCCAGGTCGCGAGCCGAGGGTCGTTGGCGCCGACCAGCTCCGGCCGCGCGGCCGCGGCCGGGTTCAGGGCCTCCACCACCAGAGCGTCCGCGGGCCCATCCGGCGAGACGGCGGGCACGCCCGCCCCGGCCCGCGCGCCGTAGAGCGCGGCCAGCTCGTCGACGACGACGGTGGTGGACCAGGCGTCGGTGTGCAGGTGATCCATGCCGAACACGATCGTCGACCGGTCCGGGCGGCTGATCGCGGCGGGCAGGAACGCCGGGTAACCGAAGGGCGCGCACCGCCGGCTGAGCTCGGCCACCAGGTGCGCGCGGGTGGCCTCGACCGTGCTGGTGACGGGGCCGTCGTTGCGCTGCCACACGAGGGTGCCGGGCTCGTGCCGCACCAGGCCGACGCCACCGGCTGCACCGCCGTCGACGCCGGACGACCCGCCGGGCAGGCGGACCGCCTCGACCGACAGCCCGGCGTGCCGGGCAACCAGATCCCGGAAGGCGGACTCCAGCGCGCCGAGGTCGACGGGGCCGTCGACGTCGAACGCGGCGGTGATCCACACGCTCGGCTCGCCCGCGTCCGCCCCGAGCAGGTGGTTGCGCTGGTTGTACGTCAGCGGTGCCGGGGTCGGCACCCGCCCCGCGCCCGGCATGACGTCCCAGGTGACCACTCGGCCGGGCGCCGGTTCCCAGAGGTCAGCCGAGACGACCCGCACCGGTCGCCTCCAGGCGCTCGTCCGGCGCCGCCTCCGTGCCGACCGTCACGGGCACGGCGACCGCCGCCTCGAACGTCGCCGTCAGCTCGGCGATGTAGCGGTCCACGGCGGCCTGCGCCGCCGGAGCGTCCGGGGTCTGCGTGACGACGTACAGCCGCTCGTGGTCGCGGTTCACCCAGAGCGAGGCGTTCGCGGTGCGGCCCTCTCCCGTGAAGTGCAGGCCGCGGTCGTAGGCCGGGCGTCCGACGCCGGGGAACCGCCGCAGGTCCAGGTAGCTGATCAGCTGCGGGCTGCCGAGGGAGGCCGGGTCGAGGACGCCGCCCGCCAGCATGACGCCGAGCGCGGCGTGCACCGGAACCCTTGCCACCTTCCGGGCCTGCCGGAACGCCGCGTCCGCGGCCGGCAAGACATCGGTGAACGACGCCGGGACACCGCCGTCGGCCACGGGGAACGTCACCGGCGCGAAGTTGCACAGCCAGCCCTGCGAGGTCTCGAACCCCGGTCCCCGCGAGCCGACCACGGTGACGCCGAACCAGTCGGCGGCTCCCGTCAGCCGGGCGTCCGTGAGCGCGATCCCGGCGAACACCGCGCCCGTGAAGCGTACGCCGCGGGCGGCGGCCAGCTCGTCCAGGCGGGCGAGGCCGGCGGCGTCGAGCAGGGTCGCGGAGCGGATCCGCACGGGTGCGGTCTCGCCGGGCGCCAGGCCGAGGTCCAGCGCGAAGCTGGGCAGCCGGCCGTCGTGCGCGGTCACGGCTTCGGACCAGGCCTGGATCTCGGGGGCGTCCGGCGGGGTCGCGGCGGCGAGCGCGTGCTCAGCCCGCGCGTGGACGAGGAACGACCCGGCGGTCTCCGGGGCGGGCTCGGGTCCCGACAGGCTCGACCAACGAGGCTCGCCCGCCCCGCGGACGTCGAGCTCCTCCGCGTACAGCTCCTCGATCTCGCTGAGCACCATCAGCTGCGACGCCCCGTCGGTGAACGCGTGGTCGCAGCCCCAGAACAGGCTGAACCCCTCGTCGTGGACGACGGCCCCGAGCGCGAACGGCGCCCACGTGTCGGGGCGGCACGCGGCGTCGAAGGTCGCGTTGAGGTGCGTGGTCACCCACTCGCCCCACGGGAGGCCCGGCCCCGGCGAGAGCGCGGGAACCTCCACGGCCGCGAAGCCGACGGCGTCCGCGGCCACCAGGTGCCGCACGGGCTCGCCGCCGTCGGTGCAGGCATCGACGTCGAACCACGTGCGCAGGCCCTCGTGCCGGCGCACCAGCCGGGTCAACGCCCGTGCAAGGGCCGCCCCGTCGAACGCCCCGTCGAGGTGGGTCGCGGTGCCGGTCCAGGCCCTGTGCCGGCCGCCGGACGCGCGGCGCGCCGCATAGGCGCGCAGGTGGTCGCCCTGCAGGAACGACGGCGGTCCCGGGTCCACCGGGGCCGACGCCGCAGCGGCGAGCGCCTCCGTCGTGGGCCGTACGTGCAGCACCTGTCCGGGCCGCGGGGCCCAGGTGCCCATGGCGCCGAGAATCATGCGACAGCCTCTCTCATTTCTGCGGACCCGAAGGCTCGGAAGTAGCCGCGCAGCTCGTCGACCAGCGCGTCCATCGCGGCGTGCGCCTCGGGTGTGTCCGGGTAGCGGGCGGAGACATTGAGGCCCTCGTGCGTGCGCAGGAACCAGAGGTAGAGCTCGTCGGTGCCATACGCCGGGCTGCGCAGGGTCCGGGCCGCCCAGGAGGACCAGCGCTCGGCGCCCGGTACGAATCGGGTGTCGACGTAGGACACGGCGAAGTGCGGGCTGTCGGTGATGCCGCCCAGCTCCGCGATGCGCGCGAACGAGTACCGCACCAGGTTCTTGCCGGCGGAGACCGCCGCGTGCACGCGTTCGACGGCGGCGGTCAGGGCGTGAGAGTCGATCACCTGGGCCGGCCCGTCCTGCCCGGCCTCCACCTCGCGCAGCACCGGGTCCACGCCGTCGAGGTCGAGGTCCACCGGGCACAGGCCCACGTACCAGCCGACGGCGGCGGCGTGCTGCGGCGCGTACCTGGTGTGCATCGGCAGCACGAACCGCAGCCGGTCGAGCCCTTGCACCCGGCGCGCGGCGTGCGCGAACGCGGCCAGCACCCCGGACTGGGCGGATGCGCCGCGGGCCCGGCTGCGGGCGCTCAGGTCGTCGGTCTGGTCGACGGTGGCGAGCCACGACGACCGGGAGGCCTGCGGGCGGGCCGCCTCGGCGGCGTCGGCGGCGGGGTGCGTGACGGTGCCGTAGCGAGGGAAGGTGGCGCCGGGCCCGAGGAAGTCGAGCCAGCGGCGCACGGGCTCGCCGTCGGCGGCGAGCGTCATGGCGAGCTTGCGGTCCTCGGCGGAGAAGTCCACGTGTGAGCCGACCTCCAGCTCGCGCAGCTCGGCGTCGGGCGCTCCCCGGCGGGCGGCGTCGTACAGCGAGACGATCTCCTCGAACCACAGGAGCTGGGAGTAGGCGTCCATGACCGAGTGGTCGGCGCCGAACGCGAGCACGAACCAGTCGGCGTCCGGGCCTGGCGCCGGCACGACGCTCGCCATCACGCAGTGTGGCCAGGCGGTGGGCGAGACGTCGGCGAGCAGGCTGGGCAGCAGGGCGGCGACCTGGCCGGCGGTGAGGTCGCCGACCACCAGGTCCCGGACGGCGACGGCCTCGGCCGGGGCCGTCACCCGCCGCCAGCCCGCCCCTGCGTCGCGCGTGACGGTGGTGCGCAGCACCTCGTGGCGGCTCACCCACGCGTGGATCGCGCGGCGCAGCGGCTCCGGCTCGTACGGGCCGGGCACGCGCAGCACGGAACCGATCCAGGACCCCGGCTCGGAGTCGCGCAGGTGGGCCTCGTGCCCAGGAGACAGGTCTCGCGGGTCCTGCTGCCAGCGTCCGGCGTCGGCCCGCGGCGTCCAGGACGTCACGGTTCCGGCGGGCAGGTCGTAGGCCGAGAGCTCGGTGTATTCCATGCGGGCGGGTCCCTAGCTCGTTGTGTGGGCACGGCCAGCACGACGTCGGACGAGTTCCGCGTTCCCCTTGCCGACATTTATACCGGATTCACCGGGTGAAAGTCAGTCCCCCGCGGATGCCCGGTATGGTCTGGCACTTGAAGACGACGGTCCCCGCAAGGGACCGGAACCGAACGGGGAGACGAGCGTGCCGAACCCGCCAGCCGCACTGCGCCTGCAGTTCGCAGACGACATGTTCCTGCGCCGGCACGACGGCGACGCGAGCCCGGCGGTGAACCAGGTGCTGTGGCGCCTCGACGGGCCGTACGACGCCGACCGCCTGCGCGACCTGGCCGAACGCATCGCCGACGGATCGCTGCACCGGCGGGTGGTGCGGACGCGCGTGCCCGGGGCGCGGCACCGGTGGGCGCCCGCGGGGACCCTGCCGGTCCTGGACCTCCAGACGGCGGCCGTGGCCGTAGACCGGATCGGGACGTGGGCGCAGGCACAGGCCGACGTGCCGCTCGATCCCGCCCGCGGCCGCTCCTGGCGGCTCGCCGCGGCGGACATCGCGGGGGGCGCTGACGGCGCGGGCGCGGTGGTCGGCGGCATCGTCTCGCTCACCTGCGCGCATGCGGTGGCCGACGGCGCCGCGCTGATCGACGCCGTCGTGCGCGCCTCGACGCATGCCGACCCGATAGTCGTGCCGGCGCCCGAGCGCGGGCCGAGGGCGCTGCTCGCGGACGCCGCCGACGCCGCGGGCCAGGCCGCCGCCGTCGCGCGCTGGGCGCAGGCCAAGGCGCGGGAGACCGCCCGCGAGCGGCTGTCGGCCGAGCGCGCTCCTGCGGTCGAACCTGCACCGGCGGTCGAACCTGCACCGGCGGTCGAACCTGCACCGGCGGTCGAACACGCTCCAGTGGTCGAGCCCTCTCCGGTGGTCGAGCCCTCTCCGGTGGTCGAGCCCTCTCCGGTGGTCGAGCCCTCTCCGGTGGTCGAGCCTGTCGAGACCCAGGTTTCGACAGGCTCAACCGGCGAGGCGGACTCAGCCACGGACGACGCCGGCTGGCGCGCCCCCGTGCTGCACGTCGAGCTCCCGTCCGACCAGGTGGCCAGAGCCGCGGCCGAGCACGGCGGAACACAGAACACCTGGTTCGTGGCGTTCCTCGCCCGCCTGGTGCACGCCACCGGCCGGTTCCCGGGCGAGCCCGTCCCCGTCGCGCTGCCCGTGTCCACGCGCGGCCCCGACGACCCGCGCGCGAACTCGACCAAGATCGCCCGGGTCACGATCCCGGCCGACGTGCTCGCCAAGCGCGACCTCGGCTGGGTCCGGGCAGCCGCCAAGGAGGCATACGCCGCCGTCGGGGAGGCCGCGCAGGGCGTTGCCCCGGTGCCGCTCGAACTGGTGCAGATGCTGCCCGACACTGTCGTGAGCCGGCTGCCGCAGCCGCCCGTCGCGGCCGCCCTGGCGTCCAACCTGGGCAAGCCGCCCGAGGGGTACACGCAGGCGCCGGGCGGCTCGGTGCGCGCGGTCGCCACCTTGTCGCACTACCAGGGAGCCACCGCCGCCGAGCTGCGCGCCGCCGGCGGCGGGCTCGTCGCGTTCTGCACCACCGTGGGCCCGACGACGATGCTCAGCGTCGCCGCCCTCGACCCCGACCGGGTGGCCGACGCCGAGACGCTGCGCGCCCTCGTGCTTGCCGAGACGGCCGCCTGGTACCTCCCCGCGGTGCCGTGGTGACAGGCGGCTCGGGCGCCTTCGGCTCAGGCTCCGTTCTTTGGCGGCCGAGCCTGCGCTGCACCTCCGGCTCAGGCTCCGCTTGTTGTCGCCAGAGCCTGCGGTTCCGCTTCGGGCGAGTGCCTCGTTCCTCGGCCCTCACCCTGCGCTACACCTCCGGCTCAGCCGCCGCCGGTCCCCTCGATCGCGTCGGCCGCCGCCGCGACCGCCCGGTCGGCGGGCACCAGGCGCGAGCCGAGCTCGGCGGCGCGGGCCGCGGTGGCGTCGTCGAGCACCTCGGCCAGCGCCCCGGCGAGCACACCCGGCCGCGTGAGCGTGCTCGCGCGGCGCGCGACCCCGACCCCGGCGCCGCGCAGCAGCTCGCCCCACATGGGCTGGTCGGCGGAGTACCAGCCGACGACGGCGGGCAGGCCCGCCCGCAGCACCGCCCCCGTGGTCCCGGCCCCTCCGTGGTGGACGGCGGCGCGGCAGCGGGGCAGCACGGCAGCGTGGTCGACGGCGCCCACGACGCGCACCCGCTTCTCGTCCGGTCCGGCGTCCGCGCCCCCCGCGCCGCCGGCCGCCGAGAAGTCGTTCCACCCGGCGCTGACCAGAGCCCGCACCCCGAGGTCGGCGCAGGCGGCGTCGACGGCGGCGAGCAGCGCGGGCGGGTCCGCCACGGGCATCGAGCCGAACCCGACGTAGACGGGTGGGTCGCCGGCGTCCAGCCACGCTTCGAGCCCGGCGCCGGTACCCGAGCCGGCCTCCCCGAGGCGAGCCCGGGCGTCGTCGTCCAGCGCGAGGAACCCGGTCAGCGGGCGGCGCGGGCCCCATTCGTCAGCGAGGCCCGGTACGAGCGCGGGGTCGTAGGCCTGGATCTCGACCGCCCCGGCGTCGCGCAGCCGCGTGGGCAGGTGCACGCGGGTGGCGCCCAGGCCGAGCTCGCCGCGCTGGACGTTCTCCGCCCGGCGGGTCAGGCCCCAGCGCACGCGCTCCCCCAGCGCCCAGACCGCCCGCGTGGCGCCGGGCCCGCGCACGCCGCTCACGGGCGACACCGTACGGTTGGCCCGCACCGGGCAGTAGTGCAGCGCGGCCATCCGGAGACCGCGCCGCTCGGCCACCGCGGCGGCCACCTCCTGCCCGAGCAGGCCGGTCACCACGGTGTCGGCGCCGCCGACGTCGTCCAGCAGCGCCAGCAGGCCGGTACGCAGCTCGTCCCAGCCGGCCGCCGCGACGGCGCGCAGCGCGCGCACCCGGCGCACCGGATGGGCCGATCGCATATCGCGCCGCACCAGGTCGGAGCCGAGCAGGGCCGCGGAGTCGATGCCGAGCGGCACCGGGTCCAGGCCCAGCCGCTCGGCCAGCGGCACCAGGTTCGGCGCGACGCCGGTCACCACCTCGTGCCCGCGCCGGCGCAGCTCCAGCCCCACCGCGAGGGCCGGCTGGACATCTCCTCGACTGCCCACCAGGGCCAGAACATGACGCACGCGCGCACTCTACTTACCCGCCACCCACCCCCAGGCCACCCACCCGCCTGCCCCGCACCGGAGGCCCCGTGACCAGCCCAGCGACCAACCCCGCGGCGACCAACCGCCTCACCTACGACGACGACCTCTTCCTGCGCACCCGCCGCGTGCTCGGCGTCGCCGTCGTCAACCAGACCGTCTGGCGCCTGCCCGCTCCGCTCGACGGCGACGCCGTGCACGCCCTGCACCGCGGCCTCGCGAACGGCCCCCTCCAGCGGGTGGTGCGGCCCAGCCGCCTCCCCGGCGCCCGCGCCCGGTGGTCGGCCTCCACCGTGTCGCTCGACCCGGTGGTCGAGACCGCACCGGTGCCCGACGACGCCGTCCTCGCCTGGGCGAACCGGCAGGCCCAGGTGCGCCTGGATCCCGAGAACGGCCCCACCTGGGCCCTCGCGGCGGCGCCGACGGCGGCCGGCGGGAGCCTGCTCAGCTACGTGACGTCGCACGTCGTGGCCGACGGCGGGATGCACATGGGCGCGCTCCAGGCCGCCGTCTCCGCCGCGGCCTCCGGGACCTCTGCCGACGGGGCCACCGCGGCCGACGCGGGCGGCCCGCCGTCCGAGGTCCAGCGCCTGCCCAAGGAGGGCGAGCGCATCCGCACCGGCCTGGTCGCGGACCTGCGTGACGCCACAGGCCAGGCGTGGGCGGCGGTCGGCGGCGTGCGTCAGGCGGTCCGGCAGGGTCCGGTGCCGCCGCTCATGGCGCAGCAGTCGGCGGACCGGCCCAGGCCCGAACCACGCCCCGACGACGCCGAGCTCGCCGACCCGCCGATCGTCGTGGTGGACACGGATGCCAACACCTGGCACCGCGCGGCCCACGCCGCCGGCGGCACGGCGAACTCCCTGCTCATCGCGGTGTGCACGGAGATCCTGCTCGCCGCCGGCGCGGCGACCGCCGGCATGCCGGTGCGCGTGTCGGTGCCAGTCAGCCTGCGGGGCAAGGGCGACCTGCGGTCGAACGCCACGTCGGGGGTCTCCATCGCCGTCGACACCACCGTGACGCCCGCGCCCGAGCGCGCAGGCGTGGTGGCCGACATGGCCCAGATCCGGGCAAGCGCCGCAGCCGAGTTCAGGGGCCTGACCTCCGGCACCCGGGTGGACACCCTGGGCCCGCTGAAGCCGCTCATGCAGATGGTGCCCGATGCCGTCGCCAAGCGCGCCGCGCGCGACGCCACCGCACCGCTGTGCCTGGCCTCCAACCTGGGCCGGCTGCCCGCGGCGTTCGCTGCGCCGCTCGGCACTCCGGCCGCCAGCGTGCTCATGCGCGGCATCACCCAGGGACTCACCCGCGGGCGGCTGCGCCAGATGCGGGGCGGCCTGGACTCCTGGTGGTCCGAGCACGACGGCGTCGCCACCCTCGCGGTGCTCGGGCTGGACGACGAGCGGCTCGGCGAGCCCGCTCAGGTGCGCGCGGCGATCGAGAGCGTGTTCGCCCGGCACGGCCTGCCGGTCCGCTTCTGGTAACCCGGCGCCCGGTCAGGCTTTGACCGACGCCGCCAGGCGGTCCACCGTCGACGTCAGCACGGGCATCACTACCCCGTGCCGCTGACCTGCCCGCAGGATCGCGCCGCCGATCGCGTCGAGCTCGCCCGGCCGCCCCGCCGACAGGTCGGCCTCCAGGGAGCCGACGGTCTGGGGCGGCAGGGCCGCGAGCAGCTCGCGCAGCTCGTCGCCCGTCGACGGCACGCCCTCGGCCGACGCGACAGCGGCGATCTCGCGCAGCAGCCCGGCGGTGAGCTCTGGATCGCGGTCCAGCGCCTCCCCGATACCGACCTTCCAGATCGAGGTCAGCAGTGACAGGCCGGCGAGGAACCGCAGCTTCTTCCAGAGCACCTCTGCCTCCGTCCCGCCGGTGGTCAGCTGGGCGCCCGTGTCGCGCAGGGCGGCGGTCAGGCCGAGGTCCTCCGCCGCGTCCGGCACCACGATCGTGAGCAGGTTGAACGAGTGGGTGACCGTCGCGGGGCGCGGGCCGCCCACCGGAGTGCGGCGTGTCTGGCCGGCAACCGTCGCCCCGTAGACACGCGCCTCCGGCGCCGCCGCACGGAGCCGGTCCATGTGCTCCACGCCGTTGAGCAGGGCTATCACCTCGGTCGGCGCCGCGTCGCGCAGCAGGCCCGCCGCCGCGGCGACGCCGTCCGCCTTGACCGCCACCAGGACCCGTGCGCCCCGCGGCACCGTCGTGGAGGCGGGCAGGGGCGCGTGCCAGGCGCCGAAGAGGTCGGTCACGACGTCGAGCCCGTGCTCGTTGATGTGGGAGGCGGTCGGCTCGCGCGCGACCACCGTGACGTCATGCCCCGCGCGCTGCATCAGGGCGGCCATGAGGCCGCCGATCGCGCCCGGGCCGATCACGGCGATCGGCGCACCGGTCATGCTCTGCCTGGCTGTCGCACGGTCCCGTGGTTCCGCATCCGGCTCATGCGGCCATCCGCACGGGAGGGTGCCCTTTCGGCTGGGGTACGACGCTGGGTGTGCCCGGCTTGCGACGTCGGGTCGTCACGAGAACTCCGACCGACGCCGCCGCGAACGACAGGGCCCCGAACCCGGTGGACCAGCCGTCCAGGTCGACCGTCAGGGCGAAGACGACGATCGCCGCGACCGGCGGCACCATCCCGACGAGGACCGACACGCGAGGCAGACCGAGGCCGCGCACCGTCCGCGCCACGGCCCAGCCGACGAGGGCCCAGGTGAGCAGCGCGATCGCCGCACCACCGAAGGAGGCGAAGAGCTCACCGGCGTTGTGCGCGCCCGTCGGGGGCCCGAAGTAGAAGAGGTCAGTGGTCGCCACAAGCACCAGGAACCCCACGATCGCGACCACTGGGGTCACGAGAGAGCGTCTCAACACTCCGCCTCCGCACTGAGGGACTACGCCGGACTTTCCAGGCGCGCACCTTTATACCAAATCGTTACCACGCGATGTCAGCGCGTCACTCTCAATTCACCCACACATGACCACCTGAATGCAAAAGGTACGGTGTCGGGGATCGCTCAGAGCGCCTGAACTATCAGCTCGACCTGGTCCTTCGCGTCCCCGAACAGCATCGCCGTGTTCTCGCGGAAGAACAATGGGTTCTGCACGCCCGCATACCCGGTGGCCATGGACCGCTTGAAGACGACCACCTCTCGGGCCTGCCACACCTCGAGCACCGGCATGCCGGCGATGGGCGAGGTGGGGTCGTCCTGCGCGGCCGGGTTCACCGTGTCGTTGGCGCCGATCACCAGCACGACGTCGGTGCTGGGAAAGTCGTCGTTGATCTCGTCCATGCCGAGCACCTGGTCGTAGGGCACCTTCGCCTCGGCCAGCAGCACGTTCATGTGGCCCGGCAGCCGGCCGGCCACCGGGTGGATGCCGAACCGCACCGTGGTCCCGCGTGCCGTCAGCTTCGCGACGAGGTCCGCTACGGGGTACTGGGCCTTCGCCACCGCCATGCCGTAGCCCGGCACCACGATCACCGAACGGGCGGCGATCAGCCGGTCGGCCACCTCGAGCGCCGTCGTCTCCCGGTACGAGCCCGGCTCGGCCGCGCCGCCCTGCGGCAGGGCCGCCGCGTCCCCGGTGCCGAACCCGCCCAGTATCACGCTCACGAACGAACGGTTCATCGCCCGGCACATGAGGTAGCTGAGGATCGCACCCGACGACCCGACGAGCGCGCCAGTGATGATGAGCAGGTCGTTGCCGAGCATGAACCCGGCCGCCGCCGCCGCCCACCCCGAGTAGGAGTTCAGCATCGAGACGACGACGGGCATGTCGCCCCCGCCGATCGCCGCCACCAGGTGCCAGCCCAGGGCCAGCGCGACCGCGGTCATGAGCAGCAGCGGGACCAGGCCCGACTCGCCGGCCGCGAGGAACCACCACAGCAGTCCCGCGCACGCCACGAGCGCGGCCAGGTTGAGCCAGTTGCGGCCGGGCAGCAGCAGCGGGAACGACCGGAGCCGGCCCGACAGCTTCCCGAACGCCACCACGGACCCGGTGAACGTCACGGCACCGATCAGCACGCCGAGGAACACCTCGACGAGGTGCACCGTGCCGCCCGGGTCGGTCAGGTAGGACCCGAAGCCGACCAGCACCGCCGCCGCGCCGACGAACGAGTGCAGCAGGGCGATCAGCTCGGGCATCTGCGTCATCTCGACGGTCCGGGCCCGCCACGTGCCGACCGCCGCGCCCACCAGGAGGACCAGCAGGATCAGGCCGGCCGTCACGCCGACGGGCCGCTCGGACCGGTCCAGCGCGAGCGCTACCGTGGCCACCAGCGCGAGCCCCATGCCGGTCATGCCGAGCAGCACGCCGCGCCGCGCGGTCTCCTGCTTCGACAGCCCGGCCAGGGACAGCACGAAGAGCACCGCCGCCACCAGGTACACGGCCTGGACCAGGGACTCGACGGTCATCGGGCCCTCCCGCCGGAGGCGCCGCCCCGGGTGGTCGAGGCCGTCGGGACCGGGCCGCCCCGGTGGAACATCGCGAGCATGCGGTGGGTCACGAGGAACCCGCCGAAGATGTTGATGCTCGCCACCGCCGACGCCAGCACGGCCAGCGTGGTGACCACCGGGTCCGACGACCCGATCTGCAGCATCGCCCCGACCAGGATGATCCCGGAGATCGCGTTGGTCTGGGACATGAGCGGGGTGTGCAGGGCGTGGCTGACGTGCGAGATCACGTAGAACCCAACCACGACGGCGAGCGCCAGCACGGTGAAGTGCGCTGCCTCGTCGGCGGGCGACGACGCGATGGCCAGCGCGGCCAGCACGGCGCCGAGGCCGATCAGCACGGCGTTCATCACTGGTCGAGCCTTAGCGGGTCGAGCCTGCCGAGACCCGGCCCCCGCATGTCGAACCTGCGACCCCGCCCCCGCTGGTCGAGCCGGTCGAGGCCCGGACGAGGTCTCGAGAGGCTGGACCAGCGCGGGCGCCGACACCGCCACCGGGGGCGGAGGCCACAGCACCTCGCCGTCCCGGGCCACGGTCATGCCGCGCACGACGACGTCGTCCGGATCGAGCGCGAGGCGACCGTCACGCTCCGGCGTGCCGAGCTGGACGAGGTTGGCCACGGCCGTGCCGAGCAGCTCCGAGGTGTGCCGGGGCATGCGGTCGGGCAGGTCGGTGTAGCCGAGGATCACCACGCCGTTGGCGGTGACCACCCGCTCCCCCGGCACCGTCAGCTCGCAGTTGCCGCCGCCGGGCGCCGCGAGGTCGACTATCACGCTGCCGGGCCGCATGTTGGCAACCATCTCGGCGGTGATCGTGATGGGCGCGGTGCCGCGGACGAGCGCCGTCGTGACGACTATGTCGGCGGTGGCCGTCTCGACGCCGTACGCCCGCAGCGCCGCCGCCTCCTGGTCGGCGGTGAGCGCCGAGGCGTAACCGTCGGCGCTGACCTGCTGCGCGGCGTCGTCGGCCCGGACCACCGTGGCGCCCATGGACTCGATCTGCTCCGCGACCTCCGGGCGGACGTCGAAGGCACGCACCTGCGCGCCGAGGCTGCCTGCCGCGCCGATGGCCGCGAGCCCGGCCACGCCGGCGCCGATCACGAAGACGTTGGCGGGCGGGGTGGTGCCCGCCGCGGTGACCTGGCCGGAGAACATGCCACCGAACTCGGCGGCGGCCTCGACCACCGCCCGGTACCCCGCGACGTTCGACAGCGCGCTCAGCACGTCGAGCGACTGCGCCCGGGAGATGCGCGGCACGGCGTCCAGGGCGAGGGCGGTGACCCGGCGGTTGGCGAGCGCCCGCACCAGGTCGGGGCGCGCAGCGGGGGCGATCTGGGCGATCAGCACGGCCCCGATCCGCAGCCGGTCCGGGCCCCGTGCGCCCGCTCGCAGCCCCGCCGGCCCGGGCGCGGCCAGCACGTCGGGCGCCCGGGTGACGGCGACGATGTCGGCGGCCCACGCCTCGCCGTCGGGCACGACGGCGGCGCCCGCGGCCTCGTACGCCGCGTCGGGGAAGCCCGCCGCAGCCCCGGCGCCCGCCCCGATCGCGACGTCGTAGCCGAGACCGACCAGCCGCGTGGTGGTCGCGGGGGTGGCAGGCACGAGCGGCCCGCCGTCGTCCGGTATGCCGATGCGCATGTGACCCTCCTTGCTCACGTGCGCAACCTACCGCTCAGGCCGCCTGTCCGGGCGCAACCCGTTGCCTATGCCGAGTCCACCGGCACCGGGAAGGTGACCGGGAGGCTCACCGGCTGGCGGATCCACAGCGTCTGTTCCCAGGCGACGTCGGTGGCGGGGATCCGCAGGACGACGTCGAGCCGGCGCAGGATGGTCTCGACGGCGATCCGGGCGATCACGCGCGCCGTGCGGGGCGCCGGGCAGGCGTGCGGTCCGGTGCCGAACGACACGTGGGCGCGGCTGCCGAGGTGGTCCCAGGGGTCACCGGTGTCCATCCGCGGGTCGGTGTTCGCGGCGTGGACGGCCAGGATGAGCGGGTCGCCGGCCGCGATGAGCTTGTCGTCCAGCACGATGTCCTGGCGAGCGAAGCGGGGCATGGTGTGGATCGTCGGGGTGGAGCGCCACAGCACCTCGTCCATCGCGTTGTCCAGGTCGATGCGGCCGCCGTGCAGCCGCCCCGAGAACCGCGAGTCAGTGAGGGTCAGCAGCAGGGTCTGCGCCACCCACGCCGTCAGCGTGAGGTTGCCCGCGTAGGCCACCGTGAGCAGGGTGTGGGTCACCTCGATGTCCTCGCGCATGTTCGGGTGCGCGACCAGCGAGCTCGCGAGGTCCCGCTTCGGGAGCGCGCGGCGGTTCGCCACGAGGTCGCCGAGCAACCGGTCGGCCTCCGCCACGGCGGGAGCCGCGTCGGTCCCGCCCGCGGCCATCCGGCGGGTCAGGTCGAACAGGCGCTGGCCGTCCTCCGGGCCGAACCCGATCATGTCGGCGACGACGAGGAAGGGGATCACCGACGCGTACTCGAGCATCAGGTCCGCGCGGCCGCGGTCCTCGAACCGGTCGATGAGCAAGTTGCAGAGGGACCGCGCCTTGCCCGCGGTGATGCCTTCGGAGAGCTGCTCGAACGCGTCGTCGAGCGGCTCGCGCAGGCGCTGCCGCAGCGCGCCGTCGGTGTGGTTGGCGGACAGGCGCTGGTGCGAGGTGAAGGCCGGGCGCAGGCCCGACGTCGTCGGCAGGCCGCCGCGCGCGTGCCCGTTCCACGTCTGTGGGTTGGTGGAGAAGATGTGCTCGTTGCGCATGACGTCGTAGACGAGCCGCTGCCCCATGACCAGCCAGGCCGGCACACCGGGCTCCAGCTCGACGGGGGCAACCTCGCCCCACTCCTGCTCGAGCTCGTCGTAGAACTCGCGCGGTTCGGGCAGTGCCGACGCCCGCACCAGCGGCTTCAGGTTGGAAAGGCCGCTGAGCCGCAGCGGCCTGGTGCCACGCCAGGGACGCTCCTGGGCGTTCTGCAGGTCATCGAGCACTGTGGCCGACCCTCTCGGAGGGGGAAACCGGCCCGCACCGACAGGCCGAAAGCGCGGATAGCACTTGCCGGATATTAGCCTGTTCAGGTAAATTCATTGATTCGCCGTATCTGTGCTAGCCCTCTTCGATGGCAGAGGGTGAAAACCACACGTTTTGCTGTTCATGGCCATACCCGTGGTTAGCATGGCTTGCGAGGGCACAAACTGTTGCACCCTCGATCCACCCTGTCGAGACCCATCGGGACGAGACAACAGTCGAGAAAGACATCGTCGGCCATGCCGGCGAGCAAGGGGGGCACATGACACTCGACATCGAGCGGGAACGCCCGGACGACCTGGTGCAGAGTGTCGCTCGCGCCTTCCGCGTCCTGGAGGTCGTCACCCGGACACCGGGTCTGCCGGTGAAGGCGATCGCCCGCCGCAGCGGCCTCAACCTCTCGACCACGTACCACCTCGTGCGCACGCTCGCCTACGAGGGCTACGTGACCCGGCTCAAGGACGGTACGTACGACGTCGGCGAGCAGGTGACCCACCGGTTCTACGAGCAGCTCGGCTCGCTCGGCCGCGGTCCCAACACCCGCGAGGTGCTGCGCCACCTCTCCCAGACCACCGGCTACAGCGCGTACCTGGGCCGCATCAGCGCCGGCCGGGTCGTCGTGGTCGACTACGCAGAGGCCCCCGGTTCGCCGTACCTCGAGGACCTGGAGCGCGGGCTCGACGTCTCCGCACACGCCACCGCGCTCGGCAAGGCCCTGCTGCTGGGCATGTCCCGCCGGGAGCGCCACGAGCTGGTGATCGACGCCGGGATGCGCAAGTTCACCGCCCGAACCCCCCTCGACCTTCCGCTGCTCGACGCACAGCTCGCCCGCCTGCGGGCCGACTCGGTCGTGGAGGAGCACGGCGAGTTCCGCGACGACATCACCTGCGCCGCCCACCTCGTCCCCCGCCGCTCCGGCGACGACACCATGTGGGCCGTCGGGCTGAGCATCCCGGGTGACGTGGTGCCGCAGCACACCCGCCGGGAGCTGAGCCTGGGCGTGCGAGACCTCGCGCTGGTCTGACCCGGGTCTCACGCCGGGACGCAGAGGGTCAGCGCCTCCCGGTGGGCCTCGACGGTCACCGGGACGGGTCCCACGTGCTCGCCGTCGGCACACGTGACGAGCCCCG
The DNA here is from genome assembly GCF_014653785.1 of Promicromonospora soli. GTDB lineage: Bacteria > Actinomycetota > Actinomycetes > Actinomycetales > Cellulomonadaceae > Promicromonospora > Promicromonospora soli. Next base: position 1,022,846 of record NZ_BNAS01000001.1, read on the forward strand.
CCGGGGCCTCCAGCCGGATCGCCGACGCCCGCAACGTGGTGACCTCCGGCCGCTCGACGTGCGTGCCCGCCTTGATGAGCGAGTCGAACGTGAGCAGCTTGAACCGGCCGACGGCCTGCACCAGGGTCACGTCGAGGAGCCCGTCCGTCGGGTCGGCGTTCGGGCAGATCGGCACGCCCCCGCCGTAGGTCTTGGTGAGGCCGATCGCGAGCATGTAGCCGTCCTGCTCCAGCGACGGCGCACCCGCCGGGTGCAGCCGGTACCGGAACGTCCGCAGCCGTAGCCACTCGAGGTAGGCGGCGACGAGATACCGGGACGGGCCCGTGGGCCACGTCATGCGGTTGGTGCGTTCGTTGGTCAGCGAGTCCAGCCCCGCGCACAGCACGGTGACGAAGTGACGCACCGTGCCGTCGTCGGCGGTGATGGTGCCCGTGTCGACGCGGCGGCGGGCGCCGTCGAGCGCGATGTCGGCAGCGGCCGCGGCGTCGTCCAGCGGGATGCCGTGCTCGCGGGCGAGGTCGTTGCCCGTGCCGCCGGGGACCAGGGCGAGCGGGATGCCGGACTCCAGCAGCGGCGGCAGCACCGACGAGATGGTCCCGTCGCCCCCGGCCACCACGAGCACGTCAGGGCCCTCGTCGACGGCTCGCCTGCAGAGCGCGACGGTCTCGTCCTCGCTGGCGCCCCGGTAGACCCTGACGTCGGCGCCCCGGGCCCGTAGCCTCTCGATCGCGATGCGCCCGCCGTCCGCACCCGCCCCGCGCCCCGACGCGGGGTTCACCAGCACCGCGACGTGACCGGCCCCGCCGGCCCGCTCAGTCATGTCCGAAACCTACCGGACCGACCGCGGGACGAGAGCGCCCGGGTTCATGATCCCGGCGGGATCCAGCTCGGCCTGCACCGCCCGGAGCATGCGGATGCCTGCCGAGCCGATCTCCTGCTCGAGCCAGGGCGCGTGGTCGGCGCCGACGCCGTGGTGGTGGCTGATGGTTCCGCCGGCCGCCATGATCGCGTCGTTCACCCGGGACTTCACCCGGCGCCACGCCTCCAGCGGCTCGGCGACGAGGCCCGCGATCACCGTGAAGTACAGCGAGGCGCCCGTCGGGTACACGTGGGAGATGTGGCACAGGATGCGGTTCTTCGCGCGCTCCTCCGCGAGCCCTTCGGCGAGCGCCCCCGTCACCGCTGCCTTGAGCGCGTGCAGGTTCGACCAGGTCGTGGCGGTCTCCAGCGTCTCGCAGAACACGCCGGCCGCGAGCAGCGCGTCCCGGAGGTACGGCGCCCGGAACCTGCCGTGGTCCCAGGACTCGGCCAGCCTCGCGGCGGCGGGCTTGCCGCCCGCCCCGCGCAGCACGCGGCCGGTGGCCTCGCGGCGTGCCTTCGCCAGCTCGGCGGGCCCCTCGTGCAGCACGACGGCGGAGCAGCCCTTCGTCAGCGCCTTGCCGATGTTGCCGACCTGGGCCAGGGACACGGCGGTCTCGTCCTCGTCGGACAGGCGGATCACCGTGGGACCGGTGCCGAGCTGGGCCACGCGGCGCAGCGCGTCCGCGCCGGAGACGAAGCCGCTGAAGATCCAAGCCTCGAAGAGCCGCGCCTCCGGGACAGGGTGCACGCGCACCCGCACCTGCGTGATCACGCCGAACGTGCCCTCCGAGCCGAGGAACCAGCGCACCAGGTCGGGCCCGGCCGCGGAGCCGGGCGCCCGGCCCAGGTCGAGCGTGCCCGTGGGCGTCACGACCCGCAGGCCCGTGACCATGGCGTCGAACCGCCCGTACCCGGCGGAGTTCTGGCCGGAGGACCGCATCGCCGCGAACCCGCCGAGCGTCGCGAACTCGAAGCTCTGCGGAAAGTGCCCCAGCTCGAAGCCCAGCTCCGCCAGGGCGGTCTCGGCGGCCGGCGCCGTCGTCCCGGCGTGGAAGGCCGCCTCCTGGGCGACGTCGTCGAACGCGATCAGCCCGGACAGCCGCCGCAGGTCGAGGCTCACGACGCCGCGGTGCGGACCGGCGTCGGGCTCCAGGCCGCCCGTCACGGCGGTGCCGCCGCCGAACGGAACGACCGCGAGGCCACGCTCGCCCGCGATCGCCAGCACCGCTGCGACCTCGTCCTCGGACCCCGGCAGCACGACGGCACCCGGCGCCACCTGCTCCGCCTGCCGACGCCGCAGCAGGTCCGGCGTGGACTTGCCGCCGGCGTGCAGCAGGCGGACGTCATGGCCGGCGTCGACGTGGGCCTCGCCGACCGCGTCGGCCAGCGCCGCCAGGTCGGCGTCGGGCAGGGGCGGGGTGCTGATGGTGACCTCGGCGAGGCGCGGCGCGGGCGGCGGCTTCGGGCTCCGGCCGAGCACGGCCGTGAGCAGCAGCTTCACGCCGCCCGGGAGCCCGTGCGCCATGGCCGGGTCGCCCCAGCCGTCCCAGCGCATGTCGATGCGCTCGTCCTCCGGCAGCGTGCTCACGCGCGTCCCCCGTCTCCGTGTCGTGCAGTGATCGGGCGGGACCGGGTTCTTGGCCGCCCGCGTGGCTCGCGTTACAGTCTTACACAAGATGACAATTCGTAACGCACCCCCCGAGGCGCTCTCGCCGACGTCGGGCGGCCCGGACAGCACCCCTGACCGCACCGAGGCGCGACTGCTGGAGGCCGCCTCGGAGCTCGTCGCCACCCGCGGCACGCGCGGCCTGTCCATCGCCGAGCTCGCCCGGGTCGCCGGCGTCTCCCGCCCCACGGTCTATCGCCGCTGGGAGTCCGCCGACGACGTGCTCCGCGCCCTCATCGGGCACCGCGCACAGCAGGTGATCACCGCCATCGGCCCCCAGGCCGCCGACCGGGCCGCCATCGTCGACAAGGTGGTCCGGTTCGGCGAGCTGTTCCACGCCGACCCGGTGTTCGGGCGCCTCCTGGACGCCGAGCCCGAGGTCTTCACCCGGTACGCGTTCCAGCGGATCGGGCGGTCGCAGCGCGTCATCCTCGAGTGGCTCGCCGCCAACATCACGGCCGCCCAGCGGGGCGGCACCGTCCGGGCCGGGTCCGCCACGGACCTGGCGGTGATGGTCCTGCTCATCTCCCAGTCGGCGGTGCTCTCCCACAAGACGGTCACCACGGTGATCGACCCCGGCGCCCTGCGCACCGAGCTCGCGCACGCCCTCGACGGTTACCTCCGTCCCTGACCCGGACGTCCCACCCGCGGTGTCCCCCACCGGAAGCAGGACCGATGCAGAGCACCGCCCTCACCGCCCGACGCCGCGAGCGCGAGCTCGACGAGCTCGCCTCCGAGACGGTCGACCTGCTCGTGGTAGGCGGCGGGGTGACCGGCACCGGCGTGGCGCTCGACGCCGCCGCACGCGGCCTGTCCGTGGCCCTCGTCGAGGCGCGCGACCTGGCGTGGGGCACCTCCCGGTGGAGCTCCAAGCTGGCGCACGGCGGCCTGCGGTACCTGGCCACGGGCGACGTCGGCGTGGCCCGCGAGAGCGCGCGCGAACGGCACGTCCTGATGACGCGCACCGCGCCGCACCTGGTGCGGGCGCTGCCGCAGGTGCTGCCGCTCACGCCCGGCGTGGGGCGGCGGAAGAGCATCACGGTGAGCATCGGACTCGGCCTCGGCGACCTGCTGCGGCGCGACGCCGGGACGTCGTCCCTGGTGCTGCCCGCACCGCGCCTCGCCCGGGCGGGCGAGGCGGCGCGGCTCGCGCCCGCGGTCTCCCGCGAGCACCTGCACGGGGCGTGGATCGCCCACGACGGCCAGCTGGTCGACGACGCCCGGCTCGTCGTCGCGCTGGCCCGCACCGCCGCCGGGCGCGGGGCGAAGATCCTGACGCGCGTCCGGGCCACGGAGCTGCGGGCGGACGGCGCCACCCTCGAGGACGCGCTCACCGGCGCCGGCCTGACCGTGCGCGCCCGCGTGGTTGTGAACGCGACGGGCGTGTGGGCCGGGACGGTGGACCCGTCCGTACGGCTGCGGCCCAGCCGCGGCACGCACGTGGTGGTGCCCGCCGCCCGGCTGGGCGACCCGGCCGGCGCGCTCATGGTGCCGGTGCCCGGCGCCGGCTCGCGGTATGTCTTCGCGCTGCCGGCCCAGCTTGGCCGCGTGGTCATCGGCCTCACCGACGAGGAGGCGCCCGGCCCCGTCCCGGACGTGCCGGTGCCCACACAGCCCGAGATCGACTTCCTGCTCCGCACCGTCTCCCTCGTGCTGGACCGCCCCCTGCTGCCCGAAGACGTCGTGGGCGCCTTCGCGGGGCTGCGGCCTCTGGTGGACTCGGTGGGGGCGGGCGCGCGGGGCGTGACGTCCGACGTCTCGCGCAGGCACCTCGTGAACGTGTCGACGTCGACGGGCGCGGTGAACGTGCTGGGCGGCAAGCTGACGACCTACCGGGCCATGGCCGAGGACGCCGTGGACCTGGCGGTCAAGCACGCGGGGCTCACCGCGGGTCCGTGCTGGACGGCCGACCTGCCTTTGGTGGGGGCGCCGCCGCTCCTCGGTGCGCCTTCGACCAGCGGGGGACCGCTCGCCGCGCGGTACGGCACCGAGGCCGCTCAGGTGCTGGCGGCGGCCACCCTGCCCGGCGCAGCGTCCGCCGTCGGACAGGGCATCGAGAACACGGGGCACCTGGACATCACGCGAGCCGAGATCGAGTGGGCGGTGACGCACGAGGGCGCGCTCGACGCGGACGACGTGCTGGACCGGCGCACCCGCATCGGCCTGGTCCCGGCGGACCGGGCGGCGGTGGGCGCCGTCGTGGAGGAGCTGGTCGGCGAAGTCCTCGGAGAAACCGGAAGAACGTCCACATACTGATCACCTTTTCCGATCGGAACAGTGTGCTTTAGATTCCTCCCACTGCAGGCAAGCTACCCGCGGCACCGCGGGGCGTAGAGAGGCATCAACCATGAAGAAGCTCAAGCCGACGGCTTATCTCGCTGCGGGCACCGCGGCACTCCTGATGCTCACCACCGCCTGCACCAGCGCTTCGGCCGGCGGGGCCGGCGGGGACGGCGAGGTCATCAACATCGTCGGGTTCGCCGTCCCCGAGGCCGCCAACCAGGCCATCGCCGCCAAGTTCCAGGAGACCGAGGCCGGGCAGGGCGTGACGTTCTCCGGCTCGTACGGCGCCTCGGGCGACCAGAGCCGCAAGGTCGAGGCCGGTGCCGACGCCGACTACGTGCACTTCTCGATCGAGCCGGACGTCACCCGTCTGGTGGACGCCGGCCTCGTCGCAGAGGACTGGAACGCTGGCCCGACCAACGGCATCGTCTCGGACTCCGTCGTGGTGCTGGTGGTCCCCGAGGGCAACCCCAAGGGCATCGAGGACTGGGACGACCTGGTCGGCGACGACGTCAAGGTGATAACCGCCGACCCGGCCAGCTCCGGTGCCGCGAAGTGGAACGTCCTGGCGGCCTACAGCCAGGCGATCGCCGCGGGCCAGTCCGAGGAGGAGGCGCACGAGTACCTGACCCAGCTCTTCGCGAACGTCTCGCAGTGGGCCGGCAGCGGCCGCGAGGCGACCGAGGCGTTCGACAAGGGCGTCGGCGACGTGCTGATCACCTACGAGAACGAGGCGATCCTGGCGCGCCAGAGCGGCAAGGCGTACGACTACATCGTGCCGGACAACACGTTTCTGATCGAGAACCCGGGCACCATCCTGGAGGATGCCACCCCCGCCGCGAAGCCGTGGCTGGACTTCGTCCTGAGCGAGGAGGGCCAGACGGAGTTCGTGAAGAAGGGCTTCCGGCCCGTCATCGACGGTCTGAGCGACGTCGAGGTCGAGGGTGCGAACGACCCGGCCGACCCGTTCCCCACCCCGGCGAACCTCGGCACCGTCGCGGATCTGGGCGGCTGGTCCGAGATCAACGCGAAGTGGTTCGACGACGGCGCCCTGTTCTCCCAGCTGTACGACGAGGCCACGCAAAAGTGACCGTGGCCACCGCTACCGTGACGGGACCGGCGCGTACGCGCCGGTCCCGTCCGGCCAGCAACCTCACCGCGGCGTCGGGCCTTGGCCTCGGCGTCGCGGTGCTCTGGCTCAGCATCCTCGTGCTGATCCCGCTGATCGCCGTGGTCGTCGCCGCCCTGGAGGGCGGCGTCGGCACGTTCTGGGCGGCCCTCACCGACCCGCAGACATTCGCCGCGCTGCGGCTGACCGTCCTCGAGGCGCTCGGCGTCACGGCGCTCAACGTCGTCGTCGGCACGCTCATCGCCTGGGTGCTCGTCCGCGACGAGTTCCCGGGCAAGCGGGTCCTCGACGTCGTGATCGACATCCCGTTCGCGCTGCCGACGATCGTGGCCGGCCTGGTGCTGCTCAGCCTGTACGGACCCGCCAGCCCGGTCGGGATCAACCTCGTCAACACCCAGCAGGGCATCTTCCTGGCACTGGCGTTCGTGACCCTGCCCTTCGTGGTCCGTACCGTGCAGCCCGTGCTGCTCGAGCTCGACGTCGACGCGGAGGAGGCCGCCGCGTCGCTGGGCGCCGGACGGCTGACGACCTTCCGCCGGATCATCCTGCCGAGCCTCCTGCCCGCGATCACCGCGGGCGCCTCGCTCGCGTTCGCCCGTGCGATCAGCGAGTTCGGCTCCCTCGTGCTGATCTCCGGCAACACGCCGTACGAGACCGAGGTCGCCTCGCTCAAGATCCTCAAGTTCATCGAGGGCGACAACCAGGCGCAGGCGGCGGCCGTGGCGACCCTGCTCCTGCTGGTGGCCGTCGTCGTCATCGTGGCGCTCGACCTGATCTCCCGGAGGGTGGCACGCCGTGGCTGACCAGAACCGCACCCGGACGCAGCGCGGACCGGTCACCCTGGTGCTGCGCTTCGTCGTGATCGCCTACGTGTTCGTGCTCGTGATCTGGCCGGTCTCCGTGGTCGTCCAACGCACGTTCGCGCCGTTGAACGGCCAGGAGGGCGGCTTCGGTGCCTTCGTCGCCCGGCTCTCGGACCCTGCCGTGGTGTACGCCTTCAGCCTCACCGGGACCATCACCTTCTGGGCGGTACTGATCAACACGGTGTTCGGCGTCGGGGTCTCCCTGCTGCTGGTGCGCTACCGGTTCCCGGGACGGCGCGTCCTGTCGGTGCTGGTCGACCTGCCGATGTCGGTCTCGCCGGTAGTGGTCGGCCTCGCGCTCGTGCTGGCCTACAGCACCGGGTCGGGCTGGTTCGGCGAGTCCCTGGCCTCGATCGGCATCAACGTCATCTTCTCCACGCCGGGCCTCATCATGGCGACGGCGTTCATCAGCCTGCCGTTCGTGATCCGCGAGGTGGTGCCGGTGCTCGAGGAGATCGGCACGGAGTCCGAGCAGGCAGCTCTCAGCCTCGGCGCCTCGGGGTGGCAGACCTTCTGGCGCATCACCCTGCCGAGCATCAGGTCGGCCGTGCTCTACGGCGTCGTACTGAGCATCGCCCGCGCCCTGGGCGAGTTCGGCGCGGTCAAGATCGTCAGCCAGGGCGCGGCCTTCAACGGCGAGACGGCGACCCTGCTCATCCAGAACCGCTACGGGAACTTCGACGAGTCCACGGCGTACGCCGCGGCCTTCGTGCTCGTGGTGGCCGCCGTCCTCGCGATCGTCGTCGTGAACCTGATCCGCAAGCCCGAAGGAAGCACATGAGCATCGAGATCCGCGGCGTCGCCAAGCGGTACGGCGACTTCACCGCGCTCGAAAACATCGACCTGAGCATCCCGACCGGTCAGCTGACCGCGCTGCTCGGCCCCAGCGGCGGCGGGAAGTCCACGCTGCTGCGCATCATCGCCGGGCTGGAGACCACCGACTCCGGCACCGTCGAGATCGAGGGCACGGAAGCGACGCACCTGCCCCCGCAGAAGCGCAACGTCGGCTTCGTGTTCCAGCACTACGCGGTCTTCAAGCACCTCACGGTGGCGCGCAACGTCGCCTTCGGCCTGGAGATCCGCAAGCGGCCCAAGGCGGAGATCAAGGAGCGGGTCGCCGAGCTGCTCGAGCTGGTGCACCTGTCGCAGTTCGCCGAGCGGCTGCCCGCGCAGCTGTCCGGCGGCCAGCGCCAGCGCATGGCGCTCGCCCGCGCCCTGGCCGTCGAACCGACGGTGCTGCTGCTCGACGAGCCGTTCGGCGCCCTGGACGCGAAGGTCCGCAAGGAGCTGCGCGACTGGCTGCGCCGGCTGCACGACGACGTGCACGTGACCACGGTATTCGTCACCCACGACCAGGAGGAGGCCCTCGAGGTCGCCGACAAGATCGTGGTGATCAACCAGGGCCGGATCGAGCAGATCGGCACGCCCGACGAGCTGTACGACGAGCCCGCCAATGAGTTCGTCGCCGGATTCCTCGGGCCGGTCACCGAGCTCGACGGGCGGACCGTCCGCCCGCACGACATCGACGTGCACCGGGAGGCCGTCCCCGGCGCCGTCGTCGGCAGCGTCGCCCGCGTCCTACGCGTCGGGTTCGAGGTTCGGCTCAGCGTCCTGCCCGACGGCGGCGCGCCCGCCTCCCGCGCGGTCCAGGTCACCCTGACCCGCGCGCACGCCCGGGACCTCACTGCCGGGACCAAGGTCTGGCTGACGCCCGCCGACCGCGGGTGAACGGCCCCGCAGCACCGACAGCGCCACCATGCAGGCGATGAACCCGAGCAGCCAGCCGCCGGGGATGTCGCTCAGCCAGTGGTAGTCCAGCCACGACATGAGCGCGCCCGCGATCATCACGATCACGGCGACCACGGGGATCAGCTTCCGCAGCCGGCTGATGCTCGGGTTGAGCCCGCCGTGGGCGAACAGCAGGCAGAGGATGAAGAAGCCCGTGAAGAACGTGTTCGCCGCGTGGCCCGAGGGAAACGCCTGGCCGCCCGCGTTCAGCACGTCCATGTTGTGGTGCGGGCCGGTGCGGCCGAGGCCGAACTTGGTGGCGTAACCGATCGACGCGATGGTCGCGAGGCCCGCGAGCACGGCCAGCACCGGCCGACGGGTCAAGAGGTTCCGGAGCGAGCCGGGGCCGCCCTGCTTCCGTGCCACGTAGAGCGCCGCGCCGCCCACCGCCGGGATGGTGAACATGCGCTCGCCCGTGATGCTCGCGACGACGTCGAGGAAGGTCTTCTCCCAGCCCACGGGGTGGTTCGCGTCCACGTAGTAGTGGAACTGCCAGTCCCAGGCGATGAACGGGCCGCGGACGACCACCTGCCAGATGAGGAAGGCGAACACCGCTGCCGCGATGACGGCGGCGACCACGGAGCTGCGCCAGGTCGGACGGGTCGACGGGTCGAGCGGAGTCCCCGTCGAAGGTGACTCCACGCGCGTTACATCCCTGCCTTCTGATTGCGCCATCGAGCCGATCCTACGGTTTCAGGGTGAATACTCGGTACCAGAAATGTATCCAGCAGGCGCTGTGAGTAACGATCTCGGCACGTTCACACCGGCCCTGGGACGACCGTATACCTCTCGCCCACAGCAGTGTCCCAGGCCAGGCGCACGCGGCCGGACGCCGCCGGCTGAACCAGGACGGTCGCGACAGCCCGCCCGGCCGCGTCCCGGACGACGGGAGACGTGCCCAGCGTCACCTCCACGATCACCCGTCGGCCACCGGCCGTGAGCGTGGCTTCGGTCAGCCGGCCGTCGCGCCAGACGACGTCGACCACGTGCCCGCCGCGGCAGCGCAGCCCTCGCGCGTGACCCGCGGACCAGGACGGCGGCAGCGTGGGCAGCAGGCTGACGGCGTCGTCGTGGCTCTGCACCAGCAGCTCCGCGACCCCCGCCGTCGCGCCCAGGTTGCCGTCGATCTGGAACACCCAGCCCTCGGGCAGCCAGTCGGCCGGGTGCAGGTCGAGGAGCGAGGCGGAGCTGAGGTCCTCGATCAGGATGCGCAGCGAGCGCTCAGCGAGCGCCGGGTCGCGCAGCCGCGCGGCCAGGCACAGGATCCAGGCCTGGCTCCAGCCCGTGTAGCCAGACCCTTGCTCGAGGCGCAGCGTCAGAGCCTTGCGCGCGGCCTCGAAGTCCTCGGGCGTGCGGGTCTCGGTGATGCGCGTGCCCGGGTACAAGCCGTACAGGTGCGAGAGGTGCCGGTGGCCCGGTTCGCCGGGCGTCCGCTCCGTCGCGTACTCGAGCAGGTCCCCGCCCGGGCCCACCTGGACCGGGCGCAGGCGCCCCAGGGCGTCGCGCGCCCGGTCGGCGAGCAGAGAGTCCGACGTCGGAGCGCCGTCCTCGGCCGGCAGCGCGAGGAACCGGCTCAGCACCTCGGCGGCGAGCTCCTGGTCCATGGCGCAACCGGCGTCGACGGCGTACTCGTGCCCGTCGATCACGAACGAGTGCTCGGGGGACGACGACGGGCTCACGACCAGGACGCCCGCGCCGTCGCGCTGCCCTGATCCGGTCGAAGGATCGACCAGCATGTCGAGCGTGTGCTCGACGGCCGCCCGGTGGACGTGGCGCGCGGCCTTGCCCGGCCCGGTGCCGGCTTCGGGGCCGAAGTCGAGGTGGTCTCCGAGGTGCGCGGCGAGCCAGGGCAGCGCCGACGGCCAGCTCGACCACTTCGGCTCGCCCCCGACGGGCGCGGTGAACCGCCACAGGTCGGTGTTGTGGTGCACTGCCGAGCCGCGCGTGCCGTAGAAGTCGCGAGCGGTGGGCCGTCCGGCGTCGGCCAGGTCGGTGACCAGGTCGAACAGGGGCTCGGCGAGGTCGGCGAGGCCCGTGGGCTCGGCGGGCCAGTAGGCCATGGGCACGTTGATGTTCGTGGTCCAGTTGGAGTTCCAGGGCGGCAGCGGGTCCGCGTTCCAGATGCCCTGCAGGTTCAGGGGCTGCGTGCCCGGCCGGGACCCCGCGATCATCAGGTAGCGCCCCAGGTGGAAGTACCGCTCGGCCGCCGCGGCGGCCGGGTCGCCGGACGCCGAGAGGTCCAGGTCGGCCCGGTCGTAGAAGGACCGGTGGTCGCGCTCGTGCTCGTCGCGCAGGTCTGCCGTGGTGCGGGCACGGGCGGCCTCTACGCGGGCGCGGGCGAGGGCGGTCAGGGAGGCGACGTCGGCACTCGGGCGCTCCCCCGGCCCCCGGAATCCGCACTCCGCGGCGACGAGCAGGCGTGCGCTGTCACCGGTCCGCTCGACGCAGGCCACCACGGCGAACCCCATCCCGGCGGGCACCGCGCCGGTGGCGTCCGGGATGTCGTCGGCGTAGCGCACCCTGTCGTCGGGACCTGGGCTGACGAGCGCGGGGACGCGGCCGGTCACGACGGTCCAGCGGACGCCGTCCTGCTCCTCCTCGGTGACGGTTGCCGGGTGGTGGAGCTCGAACCCGGCGCCATGCGCTTCAGCGTGCGTGGACGTGGCGACCAGGACACCGGCTGGGGCCGAGACGAACACGTCGAGCCCGGCCTCGGCGCCCTCGTTCGGGCCGTCCGCGTTGTCCGGGCCGTCCGCGCCGTACCGCACCGACGCGACCGCGCGGCGCAGGTCCAGGGTGCGCCGGTAGCCGGTGACGCGCTCCGGCGTCGGGCCGTATGCCCAGGTCAGACTGGCGAGCGGCTGGTACGACTGGACCCCGCGGTCCGAGAGGTTCGCGCGGGCGAGTCGGTCGGCCTCGGCGTGGTCGCCGGCGGCGATCGCCTTCCGCAGCAGCACCACGGTGTCCGGGTCGGGCGGATCGACGAGGGCGCTGTCCGGCCCGCCGGACCACAGGGTGTCGAGGTTGAGGTCCATCACCTCGGTCCCGACGCCTCCGCGCAGTGCGGCCCCGAGCGTGCCGTTGCCCACGACGAAGCTGTTGATGAATGTGCCGGAGGGTTCCGCCAGCTCGACTCGATGCCGCGTGAGTGCGTCGTTGCTGCTCATGCGGGAGATCCTGCCAGGTCCGCCGCCCCAGGCCCAGCTCGGTCCGGCGCCTGCCCGGCTCACGCTCGCGGCGGCGCCGTGCTCTGGCGGATCTTGAGCTCCACCGGGACCACCTCGTGCAGGTCGTCCTCGTCGCCCGTCGCCTCGGCCGGGCTCGTCTCCGCCAGGCTCACCTCGCCGGCACTCGCGCCGCGCCCCGCCTCGACCTGCTGGAGGAGCCGGTGCACGAGCCGTCGGCCGATCTCGTCGAAGTCCTGCACCACGGTCGTCAGCGGCGGCCAGAGGTACTCCGCCAGCAGGATGTCGTCGAAGCCCACCACTGAGACGTCCTCCGGCACAGCGCGCCCAGCCTCGTGCAGGGCCCGAAGCAGGCCGGCCGCCATCTCGTCGTTGGCGCAGAACACCGCCGTGACGTCCGGGTCCGCGGCGAGCCGGCGTCCGGCGTCGTAGCCGGAGCCTGCCGACCAGTCGCCCTCCACGACCTCGGGCACGGGGCTGCCCGCCGCGCCGAGGGTGGCGCGCCAGGCCTCCGCCCGCATCTGCGCGGGCGCCGAGTCCGCCGGCCCCGCGACGTGGTGCACCGTGCGGTGCCCCAGGTCCAGGAGGTGCTGCGTGGCGCTGCGCGCGCCGCCCGCCTGGTCCGCGCCGACCGCGGGGTGGTGCCCCACGAACCGCGAGTCGGACACCACGACCGGCAGCCGCGGCGGCAGCACCAGCGTGTGCGGCGTCGCGGTCTCGGCACGGATGATCACGAGGCCGTCGATGGCCTGGTGGGAGAGCCGGGTAGCTGCGGCGGAGACGACGTCGGAGGTCGGGCTGTCGACGTCGATCAGCGTGACCGTGTAGCCCTCGTCGCGCGCGGCCTCGACGACCGCCTCGACCGTCCGGGACTCGCCGGTGCGGGCGAGCCGGTGGGCGATCATGCCGATGGTCCGGAAGCTGCCGTACCGCAGCGCCCGCGCTGCGGTGTTGGGCGCATAGCCGAGCTCCGCCATCGCTGCCAGCACCCGGTCGCGGGTCGTCGGCCGCACGTTGTCCAGGCCCATCGACACCCGCGACACCGTCTGCGTAGACACGCCCGCGAGCGCGGCGACGTCGGCCAGCGACGGACCTCTGCCCTCCACTGCATCCACCTCCTCGTGATGCTGCGTCACACCGGTATGCGCTTGACACCCCGGTCACTCCACGAGCACCCTAGTCCGAGTCACCATGTTTACGTCAACACAACTACATGATGACACTACCCCGTGAAGGAGCAATTCCCCTTGACCACGCTCGCATCGCCGCCGGCTTGGCATCACACATTTGGCCGGCTGCGAGGCCGATCCCGCTGGACCGGACGGGGATTCGTCAGCCCGTTCATGACCGTGCTCGCCTTGGTCCGGCGTGCGCCGAACGTGTATTGGCGCTACCTGAGCCTGTTCCAGGCCCAGCTCGTGGGCGGCACATCCTTCGTGGGGTTCGACAACTACGCGATGGGCCAGGCTGCACGGGCTCGACGCCGCTGACCGACGGCCTCGCGAGCCGCCGGCCGAACGACCGGTGATGACTGCGGGGGACCTCCCCCGCCGTCGTCACCATCTCCCCGCAGCGCAATGCCGCACTGCGGATCCCCATCGCACCCCGAGGAACCACATATGCCGAAGTTCGACATCGGACCCGAGGACTTCTTGCTCGACGGCGAGCGGATGCAGGTAGTCAGTGGCGCGCTGCACTACTTCCGCGTGCACCCAGACCAGTGGGCCGACCGCATCCGCAAGGCCCGGCTGATGGGCCTGAACACCATCGAGACATACGTGCCGTGGAACTTCCACGCGCCGGAGCCCGGGGTCTTCGATCTCGACGGAAGGCGCGACCTGGGCCGGTTCCTCGACCTGGTGGCCGCCGAGGGCCTGCACGCCATCGTGCGGCCGGGCCCCTACATCTGCGCGGAGTGGGACGGCGGGGGCCTTCCCGCCTGGCTGCTGGCCGACGACGCCGTCGGCGTGCGCCGCCACGAGCCGCTGTTCCTCGCCGCCATCGGAAAGTACTACGCGAACCTGCTGCCGCTGGTGGCCGAGCGTCAGGTGACGCGCGGCGGCCCGGTGCTCATGGTGCAGGTCGAGAACGAGTACGGCGCATACGGGGATGACCCGGTGCCGGAGCGGCACAGGTACCTGCGCGCGCTCGTGGACCTGGTGCGCGACCAGGGCATCGACGTCCCGCTGTTCACCTGCGACCAGGCCAACGACGAGATGCTGGCCCGCGGCGGCCTGCCGGAGCTGCACAAGACCGCGACGTTCGGGTCGCGCACGGCCGAGCGGCTCGAGGTGCTGCGGCGGCACCAGCCGACCGGGCCGCTGATGTGCATGGAGTTCTGGAACGGCTGGTTCGACTCGTGGGGGCTGGAGCACCACGTGGCGCCCGCCGAGGCGAACGCAGCCGACCTGGACGACCTGCTCGCGGCCGGCGGTTCCGTCAACCTGTACATGTTCCACGGCGGCACCAACTTCGGGTTGACCAGCGGCGCGAACGACAAGGGCATCTACCGGCCCATCACGACGTCGTACGACTACGACGCGCCGCTCGCCGAGGACGGAACGCCGACCGCCAAGTACTACGCGATGCGCGAGGTGATCGCGCGGCACCTACCGGTGCCTGGCGCCGAGGTCGAGGCTGCTGGTAGCGGCGCGGGGCCCGCGCCGGTGGTCGACGTCGAACTCTCCGCGCGGGTGCCGCTGCCCGACGCCCTGGCGGGGCTGCTCCGCGACGGGCTGCGCTCGTTCGCGTCGGTGCCCACCACCGACGACCTGCAGCTGTGGTCGGGCTTCGCGGTCTACCGCACCAGTCTCCGGGCCGACGACGCCGTGCTGAGCGTCGGCGAGGTGCGCGACCGCGCGGTCGTGCTGGTCGACGGCGAACAGGTCGGCGTGCTCGACCGCGCCTCGCACACGTTCGCCGTCGCGCTCCCGGCGCGCGCGGGCGAGCTCACCCTCCTGGTCGAGGACCAGGGGCGGGTCAACTACGGGCCGCGGATCGGCGAGCCCAAGGGCCTGATCGGGCCGGTGCGCACCGCCGTGCGGACGCTGGACGAGTGGCAGGCGGGCGCGCTCCGGATGGAGGACGCGCCGGCGCTGCTTCGTTCCGCGCTGGATATGGCCGACGCCGGGGGCGCGGCGGCGTCCGACGTCGAACCGGCGGTCGGGGGCGCGGCCGCGGCGGGTCTGCACCGGGGCACGTTCGACTCGGTCGCCGGGGCGGACCACTTCCTCCGCCTCGACGGCTGGACCAAGGGCCTGGCCTGGGTCAACGGTGAGCTGCTCGGCCGCTACTGGAGCCTGGGCCCCACGCACACGCTGTACGTCCCGGGCCCGCTGATGCGCGAGGCGGGCAACGAGCTGGTCCTGCTGGAGCTCCACGGCGCGGCGAGCGCGCGCGCGTCGTTCGTGGCCGCCCCGGCCCTGGGCGTCACGGAACAGTAAGGCGGCGCCGTCGAACGTAGGCTCGGTCGCTCCACAACGGGCTTTGGAACGACCGACCCTACGTTCGGCGTCATGGAGCGACAAGGCCTACGTTCGACCTCGGCAGGTAGCCGTCACCGAAGGCGACCACGCCCGTCTCCCCGGGGGACATGCCCCCTGGCGCAGGTGCCAGGTCTGCTGAAGAACGTCCACCCTGGCCCCGTCTGATTCACCCTGGCTGAACTGTTCGGGACAGCCCGCAGGCGCCAGGCACAGCCGAACCCAGTTCAGCGCACCCGGCACCTGGTACCGGTACATCATGAGAGCCGCCGGACCTGCCCGCGGCTCACCCGCCGACCTGCTCGCGGCTCAGCACTTGACCTGCTCGCCCCTCAGCCCTTGACCGAGCCGAGCATCACGCCCGAGACGAAGTACCGCTGTACGAAGGGGTATACGCACAGGATCGGGACGATCGTGAGGATCATCGTCACGGCCTGGATGTTCGCGGAGATCGCCGCTGTCGTCGTCCCCGCGGCCGCGGCCCCCTCTGACGCGGTGGTCGATGCGCCCGCGATGAGGTTGCGCAGGAAGAGCGTGACGGGGAAGAGCTCCTGCTTGTCGAGGTACAGGAACGCTGCGAACCAGTCGTTCCAGTACGCGACCGAGTAGAACAGGACCATCGTGGCGATGACGGGCTTCGACAGCGGCAGCACGATCCTGCAGAAGATGCCGAACCAGCCCAGCCCGTCGATCTGCGCGGCCTCCTCGAGCTCCCGGGGCAGGCTCTCGAAGAAGGCCTTCATCACCAGCAGGTTGAACACCGAGATCGCTCCCGGCAGGATCACGGCCCACATGGTGTTCTTCATGCCGAGGGCCGAGATCAGCACGTAGTTGGGGACGATGCCGCCGTTGAAGAACATCGTGAAGACGGCGATCCCGATGAGGAACCCACGGCCCCGCAGGTGCGGCTTGGAGATCGCGTAGGCGAACGTCGTCGTGAGGACCATCGCGATGGTGGTTCCGAGGAAGGTGTACAGCACCGTGTTGCCGTACGCGCTCCAGAACGTCCCGTTCTGCGCTACAGCCCCGTAGGTGTCGAGGTTGAACCCGACCGGCCACACGTTGACCAGGCCGGCCTTGATCGCGCCGGGGCTGGAGAACGACTGGGCGATCACGGTCACGAACGGATAGAGCATCACCGCGCACACCAGCAGGAGCACGACCGTGTTGACGGCCGTGAAGGCCCGGTAGCCCCTGGTGTCGCGCGGGCCGACCGATGTGCCCGAGCCGACCGAGACGGCCGGGACGGTCATGGCGTTCTGGGTCACCACAGGCTTGCTCCCGTCATTCGTCGCGAGATGAAGTTGGCCGACAGCACCATGACGAGCCCGATGCAGGCCTGGAACAGCCCGATCGCCGCCGCATAGCTGAGGTTGTTGGACACCAGGCCGACGCGGTACAGGTACGTCGAGATGACGTCGCCCGTGGCGTAGGTCAGCGGGCTGTAGAGGAGGAGGACCTTCTCGAACCCGACGTTGAGGAAGGTCCCGATGTTGAGGATCAGCAGCGTGATCATGGTGGGCCGGATGCCGGGCAGGGTGACATGCCACGTCTGCCGCCACCGGTTGGCGCCGTCGATCCGGGCGGCCTCGTAGAGCGAGGCATCGACGGTCGTCAGCGCGGCGAGGTACAGGATGGTTCCCCACCCGAGGGTCTGCCACACCTCGGACCCGACGTAGATCGCGCGGAACCACTCCGGCCGCTGCAGGAACGGAACGGCTTCCCCGCCCAGGGCCTCGGCGATCTGGTTGACGGTGCCCTGCAGCGACAGGAGCTGCATGACCATGCCGGCGACGATCACGACGGAGAGGAAGTGCGGCAGGTACGAGATCGACTGGACCACCCTCTTGAACGCCTTCTTGCGTACCTCGTTGAGCAGGAGCGCCAGGACGATGGGCAGCGGGAAGCCGACGATCAGCGTGAGCAACCCGATGATGGCGGTATTGCCGAACACATGCCAGAACATCGGGTCGTTGATGAACATGTCGATGTAGAGCGTCCCGACCCATTCCTCGCCGAAGATGCTGCCGCCCGGCCGGAACCGGCGGAACGCGATGATGTTCCCCACCATCGGGCCGTAGCGGAAGATCAGGAGGAACACGACCGGCAGCACGGCCATCAGGTAGAGGGCGCCGTCGCGCCGCCACACATCCCGCCACGGCACCTTGTACCCGTGGCTGCCCCGTGCACCGGTGTTCCACCGCCGTCGGCCGACGGCCGGTTCCGCGACCAGCCCCGCGGGTTCACGCTCACGTGTGACGCTCATGTCTCACCCCTTCGTGAGGCCTGGTGGGCCGGCGGCCTGGCCGCCGGCCCACCAGTCAGATGTCCGACCGGACTAGCTGTTGCTCTCGGCGAAGCGCTGGTGGGCGCCGTTGACGAGGTCCAGGTACCCCTGGAGGTTCTGGCCCTCGAGCTCGGCGACGTACGCGTCCCACTCGCTGAGGTCACGCTCGCCGAGGATGAACTTGAGCGTGTTGGTGTTGACGGTGTCCGTGAGCGTCGTCGTCAGGAGCGAGGCCTGCTCGAGCTCCGCCTCGTTCAGCGGCGCGGGCGGGAACGGGTCGCGCGGCGTCCTCGTCGAGAGCACCGAGTCGATGTACTCCACGAACTGGGGCGAGTTGTAGGACTCCTTGAGGGCCCTGGACTCGGTGGAGCCCGCGAGGACCTGCGAAGAGAAGCCCAGGTCCTTCTCGATGTCCGTGGGCGCGTCAGGGTTGATGTTGAACCCGTCGAGCGAGTAGTCGGGCTCGAGGGTGAACTTCCCGTCGTCGGACTTCGTGTACGTCTCGCCCTCGACGCCCCAGCGCAGCATCTCGCGGGCGTCGGGGCTGTAGTACAGCCAGTCCAGGAACTGCAGCATGGCGATGAAGTGCGGGTCGTCCTTGGCCTCGGAGTTCACCATGAAGCCGTTCCAGAAGTTGCGCGGCTCGACGACCTGGCCGGCCTCGCCGCCCGGCGGCGCGATCTGGACGACCTCGTGGTTGCCCTTGCCCTCGGTCTCGTCGAGCGCCGTCGAGAACTCCTGCACCGTGCCGTTCGAGCCGGAGGCGGCGAAGACGTTGCCGGCGGCGAACTTCTCGGTGACCGTCCCGCTGCCGTCGTTGGTGGCGGTGAAAGACTCGGGGTCGAGCAGCCCGTCCTCCACGAGCCCGTGGAAGTACTCGACCATGTCCCGGTAGCCGTCGGACGTGCCGGCGTAGACGAACTCGCCGGACTCCTCGTCGAAGAACGTGCCGTCGCCGAAGCCCCAGCCGGCCCTGGTCCCGAAGGCGTGCGAGGCGTAGTTGAGCATCGACGCGCCCTCGAAGCCGTCGGCCAGGGGGTAGCTGTCGGGGTACTTCGCCTTGATCTTCTCGAGCCCCACGCGCAGCTCGTCCCAGGTCTCCGGGAGGGGCGCGCCGACCTCGTCGAACACGTCCTTGCGCACCAGGAGCGTGAAGACCGGGACCGAGACCTCTTGCAGGCCGGGCATCATGTAGTACTTACCGTCCGCCTGGCGCAGGTTGTCGATCATCGGGCGCAGGTCCCACTCCTCCACGTACTTCTGGAAGTTGGGCATGTACTCCTCGTAGTCGCTGAGCGGCAGCACGGCGCCCGACGCCGCGAAGCTCTTCTCCTCGCCCGTGTAGACGAGCGGGATGATGTACGGCGCGTCACCGGCGCTGAGGAGGAGGCTGCGCTTCTCCACCGCATCGCTGAACGGGATGTTGGTCAGCTCGAGCGAGACGTTCGTCCGCTCCTCGATCTCGTCGAACAGCTGCCAGGAGTCCTTGACCGGGAGCTCCGGCCAGTCGGTCCAGAGCATGGAGAAGCTCATCGGCTCGGTGGCCTTGAACTGCTCGTCGGCCGCGAAGCTCGCCATGGAGCCGGCGGTCTGGTCGAGGCCGTCGACCTCTTCGCCGCCGCCGCTGTCCGGGCTGCACGCCGCCAGGGCGAGCAGAGCCGCCGCGCCCACGACCGCCGTCATGCGCCGGCCTGCGCGACGCCCTCGTCGGGATGTCACCTCACGAGTCATGTCTCTCCTCATTGAGAACTGGTCCCGAGCGTCAGTGCTCGGGCGTCACCTACGACGGTTCGTCTTCGACCGAAACCGTTTTCGACATCGATTTTAGCGTTAAACTAGGCCAGGGCCGGGCGCTCGTCAACCCCCTCGTCCAGCCCGGGAGGCGGCAGCAGATGGTCACGATGAGCGACGTCGCCCGCGAAGCCGGTGTCTCGATGATGACCGTGTCCAACGTGCTCAACGGTCACCGCCGCGTCGTCCCGCCCACGCGGGACCGGGTTCTGACCGCGATCGAGAAGCTCGGCTACGAGGTCAACCTCACCGCGAGACACCTGCGGTCGGGCCGTACCGACACGGTCGCCCTGATCGTTCCGGGCTTCCACGACTACTACGGCGACGTCGCGGACCGGATCGCGCCCCTGGTGGAGGAAGGCGGGCGCCGCCTCGTCCTCGAGCGCACCGGCGCGAGTCCCCGGAGCGAGATCGAGTCGCTGAGCGTCGCACGCCTGCAGATGTACGACGGCGTGCTCCTCTCGGTGGCCGGGCTGGACCGCGAGCGCCTGGAGAGCGTCAGGACCAAGGCCCCGATCGTCCTGCTCGGTGAGCGGGAGGTTCCCCAGCGCTTCGATCACGTCCAGCTCGCGAACGAGGAGGGTGCCCGGCTCGCCACCGCGCACATGCTCGCCCGGGGCTCGCGCCGGGTTCTCGTGCTCGGAGGCGCACCGGGCGAGACCTCGGGGATGGCCTCGTTGCGACGTGCCGGTTGGGAGACGGCGCACCGCGAGGCAGGAGTGCCCGCAGACAGCGCGCTCGTCGTTCCGCTGACGACGTACTCGGCACACGAGTCGCGCGAGGTGCTCGGCGGCCTCCTCGATGCGGGCGTGCACGTCGACGGCATCTTCGCGGTAACCGACACCGTGGCGCTCGGGGCGCTGGCGGCGCTGGCCGACCGTGGGATCGGCGTCCCGGACGACGTCCAGGTCGTGGGGTTCGACGACCTGGACGTCGGGAAGTACCTGTCCCCCGGCCTCACCACGATCGACCCGAACCACGACGAGGTCGCGCGGAGCGCGGTCCGCCTGCTCGACCGGCGGATGGCTGGCGGCGACGACCCGCCCGAGCACGTCGTGGTCCCCGTCCGTCTCGTGGTTCGAGGCTCGACGCGGGCCTGAGCCGCGCCCCCGTCGGGCAGGGCGGTCGGCTCAGACCCGCGCGCCGTCCTTCCACACCTGCGCCACCAGCGGCACGCCCGGGCGGTAGGCCAGGTAGGTGTGGCTGGGGGCGTCGAGCACGGTGAGGTCGGCACGGGCGCCGACCCGCAGGTGGCCGACGTCGTCCCGCCGGAGCGCTGCGGCCCCGCCCGCCGTCGCCGACCAGAGGGCCTCGGCCGGACTCATCCGCATCTCGCGTACCGCGAGCGCCACCACGAACGGCATGGACGAGCTGTAGCCCGAGCCGGGGTTGCAGTCCGTGGCCAGCGCGACCGGCACGCCCGCGGCCAGCAGACGTCGCGCGTCGGGGTAGGGCGACCGGGTGGAGAACTCGACGGCGGGAAGCAGCGTCGCGACGGTGCCGAGCCCGGCGCCGGCCCACGACCCGGCCAGCGCGTCCACGTCGGCGTCGGACAGGTGGGTGCAGTGGTCCACGCTCGCCGCCCCGACCTCGACCGCGAGCCGCACGCCGGGGCCCGCCGAGAGCTGGTTGCCGTGCACCCGCACGCCGAGCCCGGCCCGGGCACCGGCCGCGAGCACGGTCCGGGCCTCGTCCTCGTCGAAGGCGGTGGGTGCCGCGGGCTCGCAGAAGACGTCGATCCAGCGGGCGTGCGGCGCGCAGGCGGCGAGCATCGGCCCGGTCACGAGGTCGACGTAACCGGCGCGGTCGCCGGCGTACTCCGCCGGGACCGTGTGGGCGCCGAGGAACGTCGTCTCCGGCGTCAGCTCCCGCGCGATCCGCAGCGTGCGGGCCTCGGTGGCGACGTCCTGCCCGTAGCCGCTCTTGATCTCGACGGTGGTGGTGCCCTGCGCGAGCATCTCGCGCACCAGGGCCTGGCCGCGCGCCCGCAGGGCCTCGTCGGACGCCGCGCGCGTGGCGGTGACCGTGTTCGCGATGCCGCCCCCGGTGTACGGCTCACCGGTCATGCGGGCGGCGAACTCTGCGGCGCGGTCGCCCGCGAACACGGTGTGCGAGTGCGAGTCCACGAATCCCGGCAGCGCGCACCGCCCCCCGAGGTCGACCGCGGTGTCGGCCGCGGGCGCCGACGACGCCGGCCCTGTCCAGGCGATCCGGCCGGCCTCGACGACGATCGCGGCGTCCGGCACGACGCCGAGCCCGCCCGACCCTGACCCGGCGCCGTGCTCCGGGTCGTTCGTGACGAGCTCCCCGATGTTCGTCAGCAGCACGCTCATGCTTCGCTCCCTGAACGGTTATGTGGTTGTGGGCGCGATCGTTGCGACTTCATGCCCGTTTTAGGCGCAACGGTCGCGCCCACAACCAAGGGCTTGCTCCCGGGGGTGGCAGCAGACCAGAGCTCGTCGATCGCCTCCGTGAGCATCCGCGCAACGTTCCCGGCCCGGTGCTCACCGCCCCGCACCACTACCTCGCCGCCCGCTACGACGTCGGACACGTCCGCCGCGCCGGCTACCAGGACTGCCTGCCCCACATCGATCCCGGCCGTCCGCGCCGTGTCCGTCCGCACCGCCACCAGGTCCGCGGGCGCGCCTACCGCGATCCGGCCGGCGTCGGGCCGGCCGAGCGCGGTGTGCCCGGCCGACGTCGCGATCTGGACCAGAGTCGCGGGATCGAAGGCGCCGCGGCGTCCGGTGGCGAGCCGCTCGTGCTCCTCGATGCCGCGCGCCTCCGCGAGCACGTCGGCGCTCACGTGCTGGTCCGTACCGACCGACAGCGGACTGCCCGCCCGCAGCAGCCGGAGCCCGGGGGCGATGCCGTCGGCGAGGTCGCGCTCCGTCGTCGGGCAGAGGCAGACGCCCGTGCCCGAGCCGCCGAGCAGCGCGACGTCGTCGTCGGTCAGGTGCACCGCGTGGACCGCGGTGGTGCCGGGGCCGAGGGCTCCGGCATCGTGCAGGAGCCGCGTCGGGGTGACGCCGAAGGCCGCGAGCGCCGCCTCGTTCTCCCCCGGCTGCTCGGACAGGTGGACGTGCAGCGGCGCGCCGGCCTGCCGCGCCCAGCCGGCGACGTCGCGCAGCTCGCCCGGCGCGAGGGCCCGCACCGAGTGGGCGGCGGCGCCGACGAGCACGCGGTCGTCGTCGGCCCAGGCGGCGCGGAGTGCGTCCACGCGACGCGCCCACGCCTCGACCGTGCCGTCCCCGAAGCGGGCCTGCTCCGGCGCGAGCGGCAGGTGCCCGGCGGTGTCTTCGGCGAGGCCGCCGTGCAGGTAGCAGGTGTCGAGCAGCGTGAGGTGCACCCCGGCGTCGCGCGCGGCGGAGCGCAGGGCCTCGGCCATCGCGTTCGGGCCGCCCTCGGACGCCGGGTAGGGCGTGCCGTCGGCGCGGTGGTGCACGTAGTGGAACTCGCCGACGGCAGTGGTCCCGCCGAGCGCCATCTCCGCGAAGACCGCGCGCGCCAGCCGCTCGTACCGCTCCGGGGTCAGGGCCGCGGCCAGTGCGTACATCCCTGTCCGCCAGGTCCAGAACGACCCGCCGCCCGCATGTGTCCGGCCGCGCAGCGCGCGGTGGAACGCGTGCGAGTGGGCGTTGGCGAGCCCGGGCAGCACCACGCCGCCCAGCACCACGTCGCCGCCCGACGCCGGAGCGCCCGGCTCGACGCCGACGATCCGCCCGTCGGCGGTCTCGATCCGTACCGACTCCACGACGCCGCCCGGCGCCCCGCCTTCACCGGGCAGCCAAGCCCGCTGACACCAGAAGCTCATCGGCCCTCCCCGCCGGTGAGCAGGTCCGCCAGGACAGCCGTGAGGGCGCGGACGCCGGCGTCGCAGTCGGCCTCCTCCGCGAGCTCTGCCGGCGAGTGGGAGATCCCCGTCGGGTTGCGCACGAACAGCATCGCGGTGGGCACTCCGGCCGCGGTGAAGATGCCGGCGTCGTGCCCCGCGCCCGTCCCGATCACCGGTGCGGGCAGGTCGGAGCCCGGCCGCCCGACGATGTCGGCGAGCCGCGCCGCGAGTGCCGGGTCGAACACGGTGGCGGGCGTCCAGGACTCCTCGACAGCCCCCCACCGGCCAAGCCCTCCGCCGCCCCCGGGCAGGCCGGAGCTCGTCGAACGTAGGCCCGGTCGCCCCACGGAGCCCGTTCCCGCGTCTACCCCTACGCTCGAAGAGTCGCCGATCACTGCCCGGACCGCGGCCTCGGTCTCCGCGCGGGCGTCGATCCAGGCCCGCACGCGGGACGGGATGGCGTTGACGCCGTTGGGCTCGACCTGGACCTTGGCGAGCGTCGCGAGCGCCCCGGCGTGCTCGGCGGCCGCGCGGACGTCGGTGATGAGCTGCGCGAGGTCGAGCATCGGGTCGTGACGGTGAGCCAGCGGAGTCGTTCCCGCGTGGTTGGCCTCGCCCACGAGGTCGACGCGCCAGCGGCCGTGCGGCCAGATCGCGGCGCCGACCGCGACCGGCGCCGCCTCGTCCGACGGCAGGTCGGCGAGGTAGCGGCCCTGCTCCACGTGCAGCTCGACAAACACCCCGACGCGCGCGAGGGCCTCGGGGTCGCGGCCGTAGTGCTCGAGCCGCACGCCCCCGGCGCCGTCGCTGGTCGAGCCTGTCGAGATCCCGCGACCGACCCGCGCGAGCACGTCCGCGAGGCTGTCCCCGGCGCCGTCGCGCAGCGCGAGCAGCCGGTCGGCGCCCACGGTGCCGGTGACCGCCCGCGAGCCGAGGCAGGCAAGCCCGAACCGGGCGCCCTCCTCGTCGGAGAAGTTCACGATCCCGAGCGGCCGTTCCGGGCGCACACCCGCGGCCCGCAGCGCGTCGAGCGCCGCGAACGCGCTGGCCACCCCGAGCGGACCGTCGAACGCGCCGCCGCCGGGCACCGAGTCGAGATGGCTGCCGGTCACGACGCCCGGCCCGTCGGCGTCCGGGTCGCCCCACCAGGCCCACTGGTTCCCGGCGCGGTCGGTCACCACGGAGAGCCCGCGCGCGGCCGCCTCCGCGACGAACCACTCGCGCAGGCTCAGGTCGTGGGCGGTCCAGGCGAACCGCTCGTACCCGCCGGACGGTGCGCGTCCGACGTC
Source organism: Promicromonospora soli (assembly GCF_014653785.1). Lineage (GTDB taxonomy): Bacteria > Actinomycetota > Actinomycetes > Actinomycetales > Cellulomonadaceae > Promicromonospora > Promicromonospora soli. Next base: position 1,047,305 of record NZ_BNAS01000001.1, read on the forward strand.
GGCGATCGCCCCGAGCAGCCGCCCCACCGGCGTCGTGCCCGCCGGTGCCGCGCCCACCGCCACGGACGCGGCCCCGGAACCGCTCACGGCGTCTCCCGCATCGGCACGCGCAGCCCGCCGCGCTCGGCGGCCGCCACGGCGTCGTCGTACCCGGCGTCGACGTGCCGCAGCACGCCCGTCGCGGGGTCGTTGGCGAGCACCCGCGCGAGCTTCTCGGCGGCCAGCGGCGTGCCGTCCGCCACCGAGACCTGGCCGGAGTGCAGGGACCGCCCCATGCCGACGCCGCCGCCGTGGTGGATCGAGACCCACGTCGCGCCAGAGGCGGTGTTCATCAGGGCGTTCAGGAGCGGCCAGTCGGCGATCGCGTCCGAACCGTCCGCCATCGACTCCGTCTCCCGGTACGGGGAGGCCACCGAGCCGGAGTCCAGGTGGTCGCGCCCGATGGCGAGCGGTGCGGAGATCTCGCCCGACGCGACGAGCTCGTTGAACCGCAGCCCCGCCACGTCGCGCTCGCCGTGGCCGAGCCAGCAGATGCGGGCCGGCAGCCCCTGGAAGGCGACCCGGTCCTGGGCCGCGCGGATCCAGCGCCCCAGGTGGTCGTTGTCGGGGAAGAGGTCGAGCACTGCCTTGTCCGTCACGGCGATGTCGCGCGGGTCGCCGGACAGCGCCGCCCAGCGGAACGGGCCCTTGCCCTCCGCGAACAAGGGCCGGATGTACGCGGGCACAAAGCCCGGGAAGTCGAACGCGCGGTCGTACCCGCCCAGGCGGGCCTCGTCGCGGATCGAGTTGCCGTAGTCGAACACCTCGGCGCCCGCGTCCAGAAAGCCGACCATGCCCTCGACGTGCCGGGCCATCGACTCCCGCGCCCGGTCGGTGAACCCCGCCGGGTCCTTCTCGGCCTCGGCGGCCCAGTCCTCCAGGGCGACGCCGGACGGCAGGTACGACAGCGGGTCGTGCGCCGAGGTCTGGTCCGTGACGATGTCGATCTCGACACCCCGGCGCAGCAGCTCCGGCACGACGTCGGCCGAGTTGCCGGCCACGCCCACCGACAGCGCGCGCCGCTCCTTCTTCGCCGCCAGCGCCAGCTCGACGCCGGCGTCCAGGGACTCCGCGACCACATCGAGATAGCGGGTCTCGACGCGACGGTGCAGGCGGGCCGGGTCGACGTCGACCACGAGGCAGACGCCGCCGTTGAGCGTGACGGCCAGCGGCTGGGCGCCGCCCATGCCGCCGCAGCCGCCGGTCAGGGTGATGGTGCCCGCCAGCGTGCCATCGAACCTCTTCGCCGCCACCGCCGCCAGCGTCTCGTACGTGCCCTGCAGGATCCCCTGCGACCCGATGTAGATCCACGACCCGGCCGTCATCTGCCCGTACATGGTCAGGCCGAGCTGCTCCAGCCGGCGGAACTCCGGCCAGGTGGCCCAGTCGCCGACGAGGTTCGAGTTGGCGATCAGCACGCGCGGCGCCCACTCGTGCGTCCGCAGCACGCCCACCGGGCGGCCCGACTGCACCATCAGCGTCTCGTCGTCGCGCAGGTCCGTCAGCGAGCGCACGATCGCGTGGTAGCTCGGCCAGTCGCGCGCGGCGCGGCCGGTACCGCCGTAGACGACCAGGTCGTCGGGCCGCTCCGCTACCTCGGGGTCGAGGTTGTTCATGAGCATGCGCAGCGGGGCCTCGGTCTGCCAGCTGCGGGCGGTCAGGGTGGTGCCGCGCGCGGCGCGGACGGCGACGGGGGTACCCCGGTCGTACTGCTGGTTCATGGTTTGCCTCTCCAGTTCGGTCAGGGGTGGCGGTTCAGCCAGGGGTTCAGTCGAGGTGTCCGACGGCGGCAGCGGCAGCCGCCTCGATCCGCCCGCCCGCCACGAGCTGCACGACGTGCTCGATCTCCGGGGCGAGGTAGCGGTCGGGTCCGGGTCCGGGCACGACGGCGCGGACGGCGTCGTGCACCGCGCCCGTGCCCGCTGCGGGAGCCTGCTCCCGCAGGTCGAGCGCACGCGTGGCGGTGAGCACCTCGATCGCGAGCACGCGCGTGAGCCCGTCCACGGAGCGGCGGAGCTTGCGCGCCCCGGCCCAGCCCATGGACACGTGATCCTCCTGCATGGCGGAGCTCGGGATCGAGTCCACGCTGGCCGGCGCGGCCAGGCGCTTCATCTCCGAGACGATCCCGGCGGCCGTGTACTGGGCGATCATGTGGCCGGAGTCCACGCCCGGGTCGGCCGCGAGGAACGCGGGCAGGCCCTCGGAACGGGAGACGTCGAGGAACCGGTCGGTGCGCCGCTCGCTCATGCTCGCCAGGTCGGCGGCGGCGATGGCCAGGAAGTCCAGCACGTAGCCGACGGGCGCCCCGTGGAAGTTTCCGTTGGACTCCACGCGCCCGTCGCTCGTGACCACGGGGTTGTCGATGGCGGAGGCCAGCTCCCGGCCCGCGACCGTCGCCGCGTGCTCCAGGGTGTCGCGCGCGGCGCCGTGCACCTGGGGCGCACAGCGCAGGGAGTAGGCGTCCTGGACGCGGGTGCACGCGGGGTTTCCGGCGTCGTCCAGCTCGCGGTGGCTCGCCATGAGAGGCGAGCCCGCCAGGATCCTGCGCATGTTCGACGCCGACGCGGCCTGGCCCGGGTGTGGGCGCATGCCGATGAGGTCCTCGGCGAACGGCGCGTCCGAACCGAGCAGGGCCTCGACGCTGAGCGACGCGGCGACGTCGGCCGTGGTGAGGAGTCGCCGCAGGTCGTGGATGGCGAGGCAGAGCATGCCGAGCATGCCGTCGGTGCCGTTGATGAGGGCGAGGCCCTCCTTCTCGGCGAGGACGAGCGGTTCGATCCCGGCGTCGGCGAGAGCCCGGGCGGCGTCGACCCCGCTGGTCGAGCCTGTCGAGACCCGCTCGCTGGTCGAGGCCGTGGGCACCACCTGCACCCGCCCCTCCCCCATCGCGGCGAGCGCGACGTGCGCGAGCGGCGCAAGATCTCCGGAGCACCCGAGCGACCCGTACTCGTGCACGACCGGCGTGATGCCGGCGTTGAGCATCGCCGCGTAGGTCTGCGCGGTCACGGGGCGGGCGCCGGTATGGCCGGTGACCAGCGTGGCGAGGCGCAGGAGCTGGAGCGCGCGCACCACCTCGGTCTCGACCTCGGGGCCGGATCCGGCGGCGTGCGAGCGCACGAGGCTGACCTGGAGCTGGGCCCGCATCTCGGCGGGGATGTGGCGGCGGGCGAGGGCTCCGAACCCGGTGGAGACGCCGTAGTGCGGCACGGTGTCGTTCGCGAGGTCGTCGATGACGGCGCGGCTCTGCGCCATCCGGGTCAGGGCCTTCGCCTGGATCTCGACCGAGGCGCCGTACCGGGCGACCGCGACCACCTGGTCGACGGTCAGCGGCGTGCCGTCGAGGACGACGTGCTGGGGCAGGTCAGCGTCGGCCGCGCGGGTGGGCGGCGTCGTTCCCGCTTCGTGCAGGGTGCTCATGGGCTCATAGAACCTCGCCGGAGGCCCCGTGGCGCGCGATGGAGCGACGATAGAGTCTGGGATACGAGACAGTTCACCGGGAGGAAACAGTGGCCGGCAGCAGCGCCGTTCCCGCCGCCCGCACGACCGCCCGTCTGCTCACTTTTCTGGCAGCGCAGCCGGGGCCCGTGCCGGCCGGCGCCATCGCGCACGGCATCGGGGTGCCGCGATCCACCGTCTATCACCTGCTGTCGGTGCTGCGCGACGAGGGGTTCGTGCGGCACTTCCCCGACGAACGCCGCTACGGCCTGGGCCTGTCCGCCCTCGGCCTGGGCAGCGCGTACACGCGGCAGGCGCCGCTCACGCGCCTGGCCGCTCCGGTTGTCGCCCGCCTGGTGGAGACGGCCGGGGAGAACGGGCACCTCGCGGTGCTCAACGGCCGGGAGGTCCTGTACCTGGTCGAGCAGCGCGCGGCGGGGCGCCCGCCCCTGGTGACCGACGTCGACGTCCACCTCCCGAGCCATCTCACCGCCAGCGGGCGGGCGGTGCTCGCGCTGCTGCCGCCGGCGCAGGTGCGCGCCCTGTACCCGACGCCGGGTTCGTTCACCGACCTGACCGAGGCGGGGCCGCGCACGCTGCGCGAGCTGCGGACGGTCCTGCGGGAGGCGCGGGCGAGGGGCTTCGCCGTGGAGGACGGCGAGGTGACCGCCGGGTTCGCGTCCGTGGCCGCTGCGGTGGTGGACCACACGGGTAGGCCGGTTGCGGGGCTAGCGGTGACGTTCCGCTCGGATTCGTACGACGACGCCGGGCGGGTCTGGCTGGCGGACCAGGCAACCCGGGCGGCGCGGGAGGTCAGCCGGAGGCTGGGGGCGCGCTGAGGGTCAGGCGGGGCGGAGGGTGAGCGTCCAGGTGCCGGGGCTCGTGCCGGTGAGGTAGAGGCGGGGGCCGCCCAGGGCGTCGGTGCCACCGAGGAAGGTGTAGGCCTCACCGGGCTCATAGGTGCCGACCACCTCGGGCTCGGGATCGACCGAGGTCTCGATGACGATGGCGTCGTCGCCGCTGCGCAGCTCAGCAGCATGGCCGGCCATCCGGTAGCCGTCGGTGGAGACCTGCTCGACGCCGGCCAGCACACCGTCCCCCAGCGCGAGCTCCAGCGACCACCGCGTGGCCGCTCCGCTGGTCGTGACCTGCAGCTCGACGCCGGCCGAGCCCCCGTGCACGACGACGTCGGTCACCAGCTCGACGTCGTCACGGGCCCGTTCGTCGAACGCCATCGAGGCACTGAAGCGTCCATCGGAGACGAGCCGGTAGCGCCCGTCCGCACGGCGCCGTCCCTCCGCCATCGGCTGGTAGTAGCCGGCGGTGACGCGCTCGTGAAGACGGGCGACGCCGTCGTCGGCGACCTGCAGAGCCTCGGCACGGAACGGGCCGAGCCCGAAGAACACGCGGGACAGCCGCAGCGAGCGCACCACGGCGGCGCCGGAGCGGAACCTCAGGAACGTCGGGTCACCCGCCAGTCCCGAACCGACCCGACCGGCGTGCGGTACATCGGAACCGCCGTAGACGACCCAGCGCTCCGGTCCGCGCTCGGCCACCAGCAGCCCGACGTCGGCGAAGTGACGGACCCGTTCCGAGGCCGACGGCATCGGCGGGGCCGGGAGCGGAGCATCGAGCTGCGGTTCGGTCAGCACCTCGAGCAGCGCGATCGCCGCCACCGCTCCGTCGCGCGGCTCCGACCGCGCGGCGCCGGCCGTGCAGGTGGCGCAGCCACCCAGGGCGAAGCGCCGCAGCTGGGTGTGGAAGACCTCCAGCGGGATCTGCCCGCCCTGGTCCTGGCGGCGCGAGAAGACCGTCTCGACGACGCCGTCGGCGTCGGTCAGGGCGAGCTGGCTGTGCAGGTTGTCGTGCACGATCTCAAGAAGGTCAGGCCGCTGCAGGCCCTCCGCCAGCACGTGCAGCGACGGGTTGCTCACGAAGGCCGCATAGTTGGCGCTGCGTTCGGAGTAGAGACCGTCGCGATCGGCGTCGACCCCCTCCGCGAGCCACTGCTGCGCACGCGCGATCGCCCGCTCGTCGAAGGCGCGCAGGCGAACCAGCGCGGCGCCCACCTCCCACCGGTGGTTGGGCGTGTGCACACCACCGGTGACCAGCGCGGGGACGGCTCGCTGTGCAATGCCCCGCAGCTGCTGCTCCAGCGGAGCGAGCGCCGGGTCGGCGGCACGCTCCAGCGCCGTCAGCGTGATGCCGACGTCGTTGAGGGTGAAGGCACTGTCCGGCGGTGACTGCAGGTTCCCGTCGGAGGAGAACAGCCCGCCGGGCTCCTGCAGCGAGGCGAGCCGCTCGGCCAAGGTGAGCGCGGTGTCGACCCGGCGGGACGCGACCGCCCCTGGCCGCAGGATCCTCAGCGCGACGGCGGTCGCGACCATCCTCATGAGCTCACGGTGGCCGAGCGTGAGCGGATCGAGCTCGCGATCCCACCAGGGCTCGACAAGATCGGCCATCCGGCCTGCGAAGGTCACGGGAGATCAGTCCTTCAGACCGGAGTTCATGTCGGCGCTCATGATCTGGCGCTGGAACACGATGAACAGGATCACCATCGGGATCAAGGAGATCACCGACGCCGACAGCAGCACGGACCAGTCGATGTTGTCCGCACCCACGATCGACCTGAGCGCGATCTGCAGCGTGTACTTGTTGGGGTCGTTGAGCACGATCAGCGGCCAGATGTAGTCGTTCCAGCGCCACTGGAAGGAGAAGATCCCCAGCACGATCGCGATCGGCCGGGCGATCGGGAGCATGATCTCGAAGAACGCCCGGATCTCGCCGACGCCGTCGATGCGCGCCGCCTCCAACAGCTCGTCCGGCACGGTGCGGAAGTACTGCCGGAACATGAAGACGCCGGTCGCGGTGAGGATCGACGGCACGATGATGCCGGCCAGGGTGTTGTAGAGGCCCAGGTCGCGGATCACCGCGAACGTCGAGGGCATGATGACCTCGGTCGGCAGCATCGTCGTGACGAGGATGCAGACGAAGAACACCTGTAGCCACCACGCCTTGTACTTGGCGAAGGCGTACCCGGTCATCGCGGAGACCAGCACGGTCAGCGTCGTCGTGATGAGCGCGACGATGCCGGTGTTGGCGAAGTAGCGCCAGAAGTCGAACCGGGTCCAGGCCGTGACGTAGCCCGAGGTCGTCCAGTTCTCCGGGAACAGCGTCAGCGGCAGGCTGAACAGCTCGCTGCCCGGCTTGAACGAGCTGAGCAGGAACCACAGCATCGGGAACGCGAACAGGGCCGCGATCACGACGAGCAGCAGGGTCAGCCAGGGGTTGACGCCCCGGAAGGCCGGGCGTGGCGTTGTGGTCACGACAGATCCTCCCTCCGGTCGAAGCGCATCTGGACGACGGCGATCACGATGAGGATCACCATGAGCACCATCGACACGGCGCTGGCGTAGCCGATCTGGGCCCGTTCGAAGCCGGTCTGGTAGATGTACTGGACGATCAGCATGTTCTCGGTGCCGGGCCCTCCGCCGTTGAGCGCCTGCACCATGGCGAACTCCTTCATCGCGCCGAGGGTGCCGAGCAGGATCACCATGAAGGACGTCGGGCGCAGCAGCGGCAGGGTGATCCTGAAGAAGCGTTGCGCGGCGGAGGCTCCGTCGATCTGAGCGGCCTCCAGGTAGGACTTGGGGATGTTCCGCAGGGCCGCGATGAACAGCAGCATCGTGAACGCGGTTCCCGACCAGGTGCTGGCCAGGATGACGACGGCGAGCGCGAGGTCGCCGTTGGTCTCCCACTGCTGCCGCGGCAGGTTGAGCACCGTGATCACGTAGTTGACCAGCCCGAAGTTCTCGCCGAAGATCCAGCGCCAGATGACACCGGTGACGATCGGCGAGATGAGCCAGGGCAGGAAGAAGAGGACCCGGGCGGCCGTACGGAACCTGGTGGCGGCCGAGACCAGCAACAACGAGATGCCGAGCGCCACCACGTAGTGCGCCGGGACCGCGAACACCGTGTAGAGCACCGTGCGGCCGATCGAGGAGTAGAACTGCTCGTCGCCGAACAGCTTCTCGTAGTTCGTCAGCCCCGTGAACGTCGGGTCCCCGACACCGGTGTAGTCGGTGAACGAGTAGTACAGCCCGAGCAACCCCGGGCCGAGGAAGAACACGACGAACAGCACGACGGCTACCGAGATGAACAGTACCGGCGCGGCGGTCTGACCTGGCCGCCGCAGCCGGCGTCGTCGCTGTGTTGTTGGTGCAGGCGCCGGTGCGGGCGCCGCAGCGACAGGCGTTTCCTGGGCCATCGGTCTCAGCTCGCTGAGCCGAACGCCTCGGTCATCTGCTCACCGATGGTGGTGATGCACTCGTCGACGCCGATCTCGTCGTTGAGGTAGCGGACCACCTGGTCGCGCAGCGGGTCGCCCTCGGTGGTCAGGCCCGCGACCTCGAAGCCGAGCTCCATCTGCTTGATCGTGGTGACGATCGGGTCGGAGGCCGCGATCTCGGCGTTGTAGAGGTCGAACGCCTCGGCGTTGTCCGCGTACTCGACCGTGATGCCGTTGACCGCGGGCAGGAAGCCCGAGGTGGTGGCGAGCTCGGTGTAGTTCTCCTTGGTGTACAGCCAGTTGACGAAGTCGAGAGCGGCCTGCTCCTGGCCCGTTCCGTCGAACACGACGATGGAGGCCGCGTTGCCGAAGTTCACGGCCTGCACCGGCTGGCGCGGCGTCGGCACCGAAGCCCACTCGAAGTCGGCGATGTTGACGGCGAAGTCTGCGATCTGCCACGAGCCGGAGTAGTAGGCCACGACGTCGCCGGACTTGAAGAGCGCGTTGCCGTCGGCCTCGCTCAGCCAGACCGAGCGCGGCATGAAGCTGTCGTCGTTGATCTCGTAGAAGTACTCGAGCGCGGTCTTGGTCGCGTCGTTGGTGGTGTAGGTGCCGCTGCCGTCCGGCTGCCACAGCGTCGAGCCGAACTCGTACAGGAACGACTTGAGCCGGTGCGAGCTGGCGTCCATCGCCATGCCGTAGGAGGCGCCGGTGGCTTCCTGCACCTCCTTGACTGCGGACACGAAGTCGTCCCAGGACCACACGTCGCCGTCGAGGTTGGCCGGGAACTCCACGCCCGCCTCGTCGAACAGCGACTTGTTGATGAACAGGCCGACGCCGGTGACGTCGGTCGGGAGCGAGAAGACCCGCCCGTCCTCGTCCTGCGTGGACAGGTCCGCCATGACGCCGGCTGCCGTCATGATCTCGGCGAGGTCCTTCGTCGCGTTCTTCCAGACCGGGTCGACGGAGCCGACGCGCGCGAGCGCGGGCAGGTCGTCGGCCTGGGCGGCATTCGTCAGCCGCGTCCCGAGGTCGTCGTTGGCGATGTCGACGATCTCGACCTTGAAGCCGGTCTCCTTCTCGTACTTCGCGGCCATCGCCGCGAAGCCGCCACCCTGGTTGGCGTCGCCGGAGAGGAAGAACTGCAGGGTGCCGACTTCGGAGGGGTCGGCGGAACCGCCGGAGCCGCCGGAGTCGCTACCGCAGGCGGCGGTGAGACCGATCACCGCAGCGCCGGAGAGCCCGCCGATGAGAATCTGACGGCGGGTGAAAGTTGAGCTCATGGGGGGTGCCTCTTCCTTGAGACGTGGCCGAACCCGGTCGGCACGCGCAAAGCCCGGAATGCGATTACCGCGGGAACGTTAACATCGGGCCGGATCACCGGTCAATACTTTGTCCGGACATCCGGATGTGCGGTCCTACGTCTTGCGGAGCAGGCGACCGGGCGGCATCGCGACCCGTAGATCACCCCATACTGGCGATGCAGCCAAGGGCGGAAGGCCGTTCAATGGGTTGAGGGGGCGCGAGGATTGTTGATCAACGCCGCTCCATGGCTTGCACCTCGCGCTGAGGCAAGGAGGCCTACCCATGAAGAGAGTGCTAGCGATCGGCGCACTGGCAGCAGCGGCAACGTTCCTCGTCGCTCCGAGCGCATCAGCGACGATTCATCCGATCGTCGAATCAGCAGACTGTGCCAGCTCGACGGCCGATGCAGTACACCCGCTGGGCGACGTGGCCGACCCTCCGGGTCAGACCCCCGGACTGAACCACTCGGAGAGCAGCACGCTGCGCGCGGTCCAGGAAGCAATCGACACGCCCGCCGCCTTCGGTCACAAGCTCAACGGTGTTTGCGGACCGTAGGGAGAGGTGAGGGCCCAAGAACTTCGGACGGTTGTTTCCGATGATCCTCAATGCCGCGATGGTCGCGGGGTGAGGATCATCGGAAACAACCGTCCGAAGTTTGGCACACCGGTACCCCGACCCTCGCAGCAAGAGAGGGCGTACCTCCATTGAGTCAAGAACCCTTGACCATGTGTCAGGCACACCTTACATTCGTTCCATGACGAATCAGGCTCAGCCAGACCAAGTGACCCGCGCGGCTCGCCGCGCCATCCTCATCGACGGCCTACCCGTGATCACGCTGGGCGGGGTCGCCCTGGCGCTGGGCAGCAGCCCCGACCAGAGCACCACCCAGAAGGCTCTGTGGATCGCGGCTACTGCGGTGTTCGCGCTCGCCGTGGCCTGGGTCCTGCTGCGGGCGTTCCGGCGTGCGGACGAGTACCTGCGCAAGATCCAGCTGGAGAGCATGGCCGTCGCGTTCGCGGCCGTCCTCGTGGGACTGCAGGTGGCCACCGTGCTCGACTCCGCCGGCGTCGTCCCGCTCCATCAGCTCACGCAGCTGATCGTCATCGGCGGGCTGGCGATCTGGCTCGTGACCGCGGACCTGCGTACCCGCTTTCACCGGTGACTGCGGCGCGCCCATGAGGAACCGACTGCGCGAACTGCGAGCAGCCCGCCGATGGAGCCAGGCGGACCTGGCCGCCCGGTGCCAGGTCTCCCGACAGGCCATCAACGCCATCGAGACCGAGCGGTATGACCCCAGCTTGCCGCTGGCGTTCACCATCGCCGACGTGTTCGACCAGACCATCGAGGAGATCTTCCTGCCCGACCGGACAGACACGACGAACGAGCAAGACCCAGCCTGAGCAAGGTGTCCTCTCGAACCCCTGGTGGGCCTACTCCCCAGTCTGGTGCTGATCGGCTGCCTCATGCTCGCGGCGGGCGTGCAAGGGCGAACCGGTGCGGGACACATTCCGGGCAGACGCCGCGAGCGACGCGGCGCATGCCCGGGGAGCCAAGATGCGACGGAGCAGGTTGATGCGGGGCTGGGTGGTTGCCCTGGTGGCGCTGGTCGGTGGTTGCGCCCAGACCGGGGCAGCAGGCAGTGCGTCCGGTGACGCGGGGGAATACCTCTGCCAAGGCACGCGGGTCCCGGCGGCGGTGCTGACCGACGGCGCCACCACCGCCGACCAGCTCGGCGACGAGGCCGCCGCGGCGCTGGACGGGGCGAGCGTCCCCGGCATCGAGCCGGAGCGGTGGCGCGTGCTGACGGAGATCAGCACACAGGTCTACCTGATCCGAGAGCTGCCCGAGCCGCGCGACGCCGACGACGGCGAGCGGCGCACGCACGAGCTCCTGGGCATCGAGTGGACCGACCAGACTGAGGAGGGCGGCGAGGGCTGGCAGCTCTGGCGGCACGGCGACTGTGCCCTGCGCTACGACCTGGGCGGGCTCGGCGACGCGATAGTGGCGCTCGACCCCGACAACCCGCCGGACCCCGTGTCCTCCGAGGTGCACCTGCTCGTCACGGAGATCGCGTGCGCGGGCGGCGAGCCTGCCGACGGCCGACTCACGCTGGAGCGCCTGGTCGAGCTCGAGGACCGGGTGGAGCTCGTGATCGGCGTCGAAGCCCCGCCGGGGGACGCACAGACCTGCCAGTCCAACCCGCCGACGCCGTTCACCATCGAGCTGGACGAGCCGCTCGGCGACCGGACCCTGATGGACGGCGCCGTGTACCCGGAGCGGGAGCTGGCCGCGGTCGCGAAGGTGTAGTGACAGCTGGTCCGGTCGACCCGAACTAACGACGGCCAGCGCGCACACCACCACGAGTGGGGCACCCTGGAAGTGACCGCGGGCTGGGGCGAGTCATCAAGGAGCGAGAGACATGACCGAGACGTACGTCGCGACGGCGACGATCACCATCGACGCGGCGCCAAGTCACGTGTGGTCGGTGCTCACGGACCGGGATGCGATCAAGGAGTTCATGTTCGGCACCGAGGTATCCACCGACTGGATCGTCGGCGGGCCGATCATCTGGCGCGGCATGTGGGAGGGCAGGGAGTACCAGGACAGGGGCACGATCCTCGAGCTCGAACCCGGACAGCGGTTCGTGCACACCCACTTCAGCGGGCTCAGCGGCCAGGACGACAAGCCCGAGAACTACCACACGCTCACCTGGACGCTCGACGAGTCGGAAGCCGGAAAGACACAGCTGACACTGTCTCAGGACAACAACGCCACCCCTGAGGAGGCCGAGCACTCGAAGGCGATGTGGGAGAGCCTCGTAAAGAGCGTCAAGGAGATCGCTGAGCGAGCCTGAGATCGTGCGCCATCGGGAAGAGGACTCCAATTATCTGGCTGCCGTAGAGACGGCGGCAGCGGTCGAGCTGGCCGTCCCATCCGCCGCCAGGCTCGACTCTTCTAGCCCTGCCCTTTCGAGCCGGACCCTTTCGAGCCGGACCCTTTCGAGTCTGTCTCTTTAGGACCTTTCTCTTTCGGATCTTTCTCCTTCGGGCCCGACTCTTCCGGGGTCGAAGGGGCCGGGTTCGAGGGGGCCGGGGTCGAAGGAGCCGGCGTCGAAGGGGCCGGCGTCGAAGGAGCCGGCGTCGAAGGAGCCGGCGTCGAAGGAGCCGGAGTCGAAGGACCCCGCGTTGAAGGAGCCGGAGTCGAAGGACCCCGCGTTGAAGGAGCCGGAGTCGAAGGACCCCGCGTCGAAGGAGCCGGAGTCGAAGGACCCGGCGTCGAAGGAGCCCGGCTCGAGGGGGCTGGGCTCACGGAGGGTCCCGCCGTGCCATCGTCGAGAACCGTGCCGACCGGGCTCTGGTTCGTCGGGTCTTCGTCGCCCGCAAGCACCCAGACCAGTCCTGTGACGGCGAGCAGGGCGATGAGCCCCGCGCCGCCCAGCGCGAGCAACACACGGGGCGGGAGTCCAGTGCGCGCGTGAGGGTCCGGTTGCGAGGCGTCCACGGTCGGTAGGACGACCGTCGGGCTCCCCGACGGGGGCGGGGTCGGCGGGGTCGGCGCCAGCGGGGTGGGCGCCAGCGGGGGCGGTGGTGGCGGTGTCGGTGCCAGCGGTGGCGGTAACGGCACCGCCGCGGCCGGGAGGACCGCGGTCATGCCCTGCCCGGATCCCGGCGCCGCCGTCCGGTTCCGGCGCAGGGCCGCGACAGCGCCCGCTCGTCGTTGGGGGTCTTTCGCGAGCAGGTCATCGACGACCTTGTCCACCCAGGCCGGTACGTCGGGGCGCCGGGCGCGAACCCGCGGCGGCCGCGCGTCAAGATGCTGCCGTAGCAGCCCCATGGGGTGCTCGGCCGCGAACGGTGGCTGCCCGGTCAGCATCGCCATCAGCACGCAGCCCAAGGCGTAGTGGTCACTGGCAGCGGTCGCAGCCTCACCCCGAGCTTGTTCCGGTGAGAGGAAGGCGGCACTGCCGAAGACGGTTCCGCCGGCAGTCAGCTGAGGCGCCGTCGCCTCGGCGAGTCGCGCGATCCCGAAGTCCAACACCTTCAGCTGTCCGTGCTGATCGAGCATCAGATTGCCCGGCTTCACGTCGCGGTGAACCACACCGACCATGTGAACGGCATCAAGCCCCTCTGCCGCCTGCCGGGCCAGATCCAGGGCGAACGTGACCGAGAGCGGCCCCCGCTCCTGGATGAGCTCAGCCACCGTCGGTCCTGACAGCAGCTCCATGACGAGGAACGCGAGGCCCTCCTCGATACCGGCGTCGTAGACCGAAACCACGTTGGGATGGGACAGCGCAGCCGCCGCGGTTGCCTCATGGCGGAACCGCTCCGCCGCTCGATCATCTGCCGCCGCCCCGATGTCGAGCACCTTGACCGCCACCTCGCGGCCAAGTACCCGGTCGTAGCCGACCCACACCTCGCCCATGCCGCCATGAGCGAGCGTCTGCCGCAGCTCGTACCGCGCCCCCAGGACCTCGCCGGGAGTCATACGGCCATCATGCGCTGGATCTCTGGCGCCCGCATGGACCACGGCTGGCCCGGCAGCTCACCCGGGTCCCGGCACGTCCGGACGCGCATCCGGGTGCTCAGGACGGCTACGGGGCGCCGGTCGGCTCGGGCGTGGTCGTGGGAGAAGGAGTGGGGTCCGGCGTCGGGTCAGGGGTCGGCTCGGGTGTGGGCTCGGCGCTCGGCCGCGGCGTCGGCTCGACGGTCGGGGCCGGCGCGGTCGCTGTCGGCGTCGCCGTGCCACCGCCGGCCGAACCGCTGCCGCTGGTGGGGCCGGTGCTGCCACCATCGGAGCCGACGTCGGTGGTCTCGCCGCCGCCCGACCCGGCGGTCCCTGCGCCGCCCTGGTCAGGCCACGTCTCGGAGCCCGCCGTCGTACCTCCGGACCCGTTGTCCGAAGTCCGCTGTGCGGCCTGGTCGGCCAGGACGCTCCGGACGTCCCCGATGGTCGACGCTGCGTCGAGAATGGCCGAACGACACGCGTCCAGGCGCTCGACGTAAGCGACTGTGCGCTCAGGACTGTCGCCCCCCGGCGGCCGGACCGCAAGAGCAGCCAGCCCGGCGTCGAGCGCACCGCGCAGGCTCCGCAGCGCCGCAGGGGACGCCGCACTCCGAGCGGCAGCCTGAGCATGGATGGTCTTGCCGGCCTCGACCGCGTCCGCAAGACGGGTTCGTGCCTCGGCGACGCGCCGGTCCAGCTCGGCGGCACCGCCCAGCAACTGAGCGCCTGGGACGACAACCTGCACATCCAGGGCTCCCGCCACGGCCGGCCCGCCGTCGACGTCGCTCGGGTGGTCGCCCCGCAGCGCGATCACCCCTCCTATGCTCAGCGCGACGACGGCGAGCGTCACACCGGCGGCCACTACGGCCCGGCGCCGCGAGCGCGCCTGGTCAGGGACCGGACCGGCCACGCTGGTGTCCGCCGACGACGATGCGGCCTCGCCGTCGGCGGGCGAACCGGACGGCGTCACAAGGTCCCCCGCCGACACCAGAACTGAACCCGGCAAACGGGCGCCTACCCGTGCCGGTTCGATGTGCTCAAGGTGGCGTGTTGGCCTCGGGTTCTCCCTCACAGCGCGGACGATAGCGCCTTTGGGTGAAATGTCGGTTAAGGGCCGTCTCGTACCAGCCCACAACAGCGAGGCCCCACCTCCCGATCGATCCTCTACAGTTGGCCCGCGCCCGCACCCCCGTCGTCCAGGGAGATGTCTTCGTGAGTTCACACCCGCGCGAGTTCCGTCTACTCGTCACCGGCGGCGGGACCGGGGGCCACACCTACCCGGCGCTCACCACGCTTCGCACGCTCCAGGCCAGGCTCGCCGATGCCGGCACCCCGGTAGGGGCCCTGTGGGCAGGAACCGCCGACGGCCTGGAGTCCCGGATCGCAGCCTCCGAAGGCATCCGGTTCACCCCGGTCGCCACAGGCAAGCTCCGCCGGGCGAGCAACCCGCTGGGCATGCTCACGGCCACCAACATGAAGGACATGGCGCGCGTGCCGCTCGGCGTCGCGCAGGCCAGGTCGATCGTTGCCGAGTTCCGGCCGGACGTGATCCTGTCGACCGGCGGCTACGTCGCCGTCCCGATCGGGCTCGCCGCCGGCCTGCTGCGGCGCCCGCTCGTGGTGCACGAGCAGACCGTGCGGCTGGGGCTGGCCAACCGTGCCCTCGCCCGCAGCGCGACCCGCATCGCGGTGTCCTCCCCCTCGACCCTGGACCTGCTGCCGGCCTCCCTGGTCGGGCGGGCCGTGGTGACCGGAAACCCGGTTCGCGCCGAGGTCATGTCCGGGGAGGCGATCAAGGCCGTCGACGCGCTCGGCCTCGACTCGTTCGACCCGAACCTTCCGGTCATCTACGTGACGGGCGGGGCGCAGGGGTCGGTCCAGATCAACACGCTGATCGCCGAGTCGCTGCCGTGGCTGCTGCAGCGGGCGAACGTGATCCACCAGTGCGGGCCGAACAACCTGCAGGAGATGTTCGACCGGACCGCCACCCTCCCGGCGGACCTCGCCGCTCGGTACCGGTTGCTCGGGTTCCTCGGCGCTGAGCTGCCGGACGTGCTCGCCCTGGCCGACGTCGTCGTCTCCCGTAGCGGTGCCGGGACGATCGCCGAGCTGACCGCGCTGGGCAAGCCCTCCATCCTGCTCCCGCTGTCATCGTCGGCAGGGAACGAGCAGGCGCACAACGCTCGCCGGCTCCAGGACCTGGGAGCGGCCGTCACCCTGGAGGGCGACGTCGCCGAGGCGGACCTCCGGGAGGCTGTCGGCCCGCTGCTGGCCGACGACGGGCGGCGCGCGCGCATGGCCCACGCCGCCCGGGAGCACGGACGTCCGGACGCCGCCGAACGGCTCGTCGACGTCCTGCTGGAGGTTGCGCGGACGGCCCGCGCCTGAGGCTGGGCCGCTCCCTACTATTGGCCCATGTCTGACAACCTCATCGCAGTCATCGGCCCCGGGGCGATCGGGGGCCTCGTCGCCGCCATGCTCCAGCAGGCGGGGCACGACGTCGTCGTGGTCGCCCGGCAGAAGACCGCCCGGCAGGTCACGGAGCACGGCCTGGACGTGCAGACCGACGCGTTCGGCACCTGGCACGCGCCGCTCGCCGCGGCGACAGAGGTCCCGCGCGGTGCACGGGTCGTCGTGGCGGTCAAGGCGGAGGGCGTCGCGGACGCCGCCAAGCTGCTCGCCGATGCCGCGCCCACCGAGGTGTTGTCCCTGCTCAACGGCCTGGACCACCTCGACGTGCTGCGGGCTGCGCAGCCCGGCGTGCGCGTCGTCGGCGCCACCATTGCCGGCGAGACGCTACGCACCGGTGCGGGCGGCTTCGGCCCGGCCCTGGTCCGCCACCGTGGAAACCTCCTGCGGATGGTCGTGCCCGACGACGCCGCGGAGCTCGGCGTCGTCGCCGCACTGCGAAGCACGCCGATCGAGGTTGACACCGGCGGGACCGACGCCGAGGTGCTGTGGAAGAAGCTCCGCTTCCTCGCGCCACTCGCACTGCTGACGACCACCTGGGAGACCGGCATCGGGGACGCGCTGACCCGCGATCCACGGCTGACGAGCGGTCTGCTCGCCGAGATCGCGGCGACCGCGACCGCCGAGGGCGTGCCGACCACAGGTGAGGACCTGGCCGGCATCCTGGGCGGCTTCCCTGCGCCGATGCGTTCCTCGCTGCAGGCCGACGTCGAGGCAGGCAGGCCGGGCGAGCTCGACGCCATCGGCGGGGCGGTAAGCCGGCGGGCGGCGGCGCACGGCATCGCCACGCCGGTGGTCGACGACGTCATCGCCAGGATCAGTTCGCGGGCGCGGGACGCCGCCACGCCGGTGTGATTGACACCCGCCGGCGCGATACTGTCGGACATTTCGCCCACTCCGACGGGAGCACTGTCCATGATTCTGGTTGGCCCGCTCGCGGCCGGGAAGTCGACGCTCGGTGCGCTTGTCGCCGAGCGGCTCGGGCACCCGTTCGTCGATATCGATGACATCGCCTGGTCCTACTGCGCCGAGGTCGGCTGGAGCCTGGACCGGCTCCTCGAGCGCGACCAGGCGGTCGGCTGGGCCGCCGCGGAACGCGAGTGGGAACCGGCCCGCGCGCACGCCGTGCAGCGAGCCGTCGCAGACCACCCGGACGCGGTCATCGCCTTCGGCGCCGGCTACACCAGCTTCACCAGCCCTGCCTGCGCCGATCAGGTGCGTCGGGCGCTGGCGCCGATCCCCGACGTCATCCACCTGCTCCCCAGCCCCGACCCTGAACGTTCCGTTGCTGTGCTGCGTGAGCGCGCGATCGCGAGCAGGGGCAAGGACTGGATCATCGAGGGCCACGACTGGATCGCCGAATGGGTGGCAGACCCGCTGGCCGGCGAGGTCGCCGCCGCCACCGTCTTCACTGAGGGGATCAGCCCCGAAATGTCGGCCGAGGAGCTCGTGCGGCTCCGGGAATGTCTGCTGGCAGAGCTGGCCGCGTAGAGGCCAGTAACCACCGGCCGGCGCCGTCAAGAGGCGCGCCAGGACCTCGGACCTCCGCGGCCTCGGCGCGTGGCCGGAGCGCGATCGACAGGCGTACCCGGCACCTTCGGTGGTGACGAGCCCCGCTCCTGTTAGGCCGTTACGAGTCCAGCCACCGCTCGTACTGCATGGAGAACCGTGCCGACCTGGTCTCATCACCCGGCACGTGATCTGTCACCCAAGTGCACACGCGCCGCAGATCCAGCACTCCCCGGAAGGCACACACCCTGCCGTCGGGCAGCACCTCGGCCGCCAGTTCCTCGCCAGACATCCCAGCCGGAGCGTCGACCGTCAGCTCCCGCCAGCAGCCCCCGGAACCGCAGCCCTTGCCCTCGGCGGTCACCCGCGCGCCGTCGGGCAGCGCAGGAAGGGACGACGCCGGTGGCATGGCGGCCTCGTCGGTCGCCAGCGACAGCAGGGGCAGCGATAGGCCCACTGCTGCGACCACCGCGAGCGCGACCACTCCCCTGACTACCGTTCGGGTTCGGAACATGCGCAGACTCTACGGCTGCCCTCCGCCTCAACCTGGAGCCGGACCGGCGTCAAGCCGTAAAGAGGCCGGCGTTCAGGAAGTCGGCACCGAACGTGCCCGCGACGTCGTCGCGCACAGGCCGCACGTCGAGGGGACGCAGCGGTGCGAAGATCCGCTCCAGGTCATCGAGCAGGAACGACATCCCTCCGCCCAGATCGCCGCTGGTGAGCACTTCGCCGTCGGACGGGCTCGGCTGGCGCTCCTGGGAGAACGCGACGACCGCGTACTTCCCGCCCGGCGCGAGCAGCGGCAGTACCCGCTCCCGGTAGGTGATCCGCCGATGCGGCGCCAGGTGGTGGAAGCAGCCGGAGTCGTAGATGAGGTCGAACGGCCCGGCGGGCAGCGGGTCGCGCAGCACGTCGAGCGCGGTCACGCTCATCGATTCCGGGAGCTCGTGTCGGACGGCGTCGAGCAGCGGAGCGGCCAGGTCCACGCCGACGACGTCGGCGCCCCACTCTGCCAGCCAGGCACCGTTGCGGCCGTTGCCGCATCCGACGTCGAGCACCCGGGCGCCATCCAGGTCGCCGAGCAGGCCGCGGTCGTACCAGTCCACGAGCGGCTCGTCCGGGAGGCGGGAATTGAGCGGATGCCCCTCACGCGTGAGCATGGCAGTCCAGTAGTCGGCCGCGTCTCTCGTCACGTCACCCCGGCGGCTTTCCGCCACCACCCGGTCCAGCTCGTCGAACAGCTCGTTGATGCTCCCGATCCGCATCCGCCCATTTTATCGGTCTTGGCCCCATCATGGTCCGCCCAGCCAACCAGTTCAGAGAGGTTCCCTGCCCATGACCACCGTTGCCCTCGTCATCGACCTGCAGGTCGGCGTCGTCCGCGGATGCTTCGACGCCGATGGCGTCGTGGCCCGGTCCGCCGCCCTCGTCGAGCGTGCCCGCAGCACCGGAACCCCCGTTGTCTGGGTGCAGCACCACGCGCCAGACCTCGAACGGGGCACTCCGGGCTGGGGCCTCGCCGACGGCCTGACGCCGCGGCCGGACGAACCGCTCGTCCACAAGGCGTATCGCGACGCGTTCGCCGAGACCGGGCTCCGCGAGGTGCTCGACTCGCTGGGCGCCACGCGGCTGGTGGTCGTCGGCGCGCAGTCCGACTTCTGCGTCCGGACCACCACCCAGCGCGCCGCCTCGCTCGGCTACGACGTGACGCTCGTGAGCGACGGCCACACCACCACTGACACCGAGTGGGACGGCGTGAAAATCACGGGCGAGCAGATCGTCGCCCACACGAACATGTACTTCTCGGGGCTCCGCTACCCGGAGGGCACGTTCACTGTGGCCCGCCACGACGACGTCGCCCTCGGCCAGGCCCACCACCCGACCGAACTCACCGAGCCCGCCCCCATTCCCCAACCCAATCCCGGACCCGATTGAACCGACTCCCCTCTTCACCCGTAGTAAGGGACAGTGGCCGACATCGGATCGGCCTGCGAACGAGAGGGGCGGAACGTGCGCAGAGGGACCAAGGTGGCGGTAGGCGTCGGTGCGGCGGTGGTCGTGGTCGGTGCGGCGGCGGGGATCTTCGGGCCGGGCCTGTACGCGGACTGGGCGAACGAGGCGGCTGCGGACGCACCCGCCCTCGAGCAGTCGGCAGTTCCGCTGGACGACGCCGAGGCGGCCGCCGGCACGTGGACCGTGAGCGAGGGATCGTTCGCGGGGTACCGCGTCGAGGAGGTGCTGCAGGGCCAGGACGTGACGGTCACCGGCCGGACCGAGGACGTCACCGGCTCGGTCACGGTCGCGGACAGCACCATCAGCGAGGCAAACATCGAGGTCGACGTCGCTAGCGTGGCGACCGACGAGGCGGCCCGCGACGCATACTTCCGGGACCAGGCGATGCAGGCCGGCGAGTTCCCGACCGCCACCTTCGAGCTCACGGAGCCGGCGACGATCGAGGAGGGCGCCACGACGGTCGAGCTGACCGGCGACCTCACGGTCCACGGTGTCACCCAGCCGGCCACCGTCGACGCCGAGGTCGCGGGAGACGCGGCCAACGGCGACGTCGTGCAGGTCATCGGCAGCGTGCCGATCACGTTCGCCGACTTCGGCGTCGAAGCGCCGTCGCTGGGTTTCGTGACGGTGGAGGATGAGGGCAGCATCGAGTTCTCGCTGCAGCTGCAGCCCGAGCAGTAAAGACCGCAGGACGGCACGTTGACCAGGAGAGGAGCCGCTCGTGGGCGCCGAGGATGAGCTCCTCGAGGCGGTGCACGACACGCACGCCGGTGCGCTGTACCGGTACGTCGTGCGCCGCACGGGCGACGAGGAGGAGGCGCGCGACGTCGTGCAGGAGACCCTCCTGCGCGCGTGGCGCCACCCCGAGGTGCTCGAGCGCTCCGAGGATTCCGTGCGCGCCTGGCTGTTCACGGTCGCGCGGAACCTCACGGTCGACCACCTCCGCAGCGCCCGGCGCACCCGCGAGCGCGTCACCGGCCACGTGCCCGACCGCGAGGAGCGCGACACGACCCAGGCCGTGCTCGACTCGTGGCTCGTCGCCGACGCGCTGGTCTCGCTCTCGCCGGCGCACCGGGCGGTCGTCGTAGGCGCTTACTACGGCGGCCGCTCGGTGGCCGAGCTCGCGACCGAGCTGGGCATCGCGCCCGGGACGGTGAAGTCGCGCCTGCACTACGGCCTCCGCGCGCTGCGCCTGGCGCTGCAGGAGAAAGGAGTCACGGCATGAACCCGGCAGCAGATGGACACGGTGTCGACCAGTACGCCGAGTGGGACGCGGCGTACGTGCTCGGCGCCCTGAGCCCGAGCGACCGTCGCACGTACGAGCGGCACCTGGCCGAGTGCCCCGCGTGCCGCGCCGCCGTGGCCGAGCTCGCCGGCATGCCCGGCCTGCTCAGCACGCTCACGGCCGCACATGCGGAGGCGCTGGTCGCGGACCCGCCCGAGACGGCCGAGCTGCGTGACGGCGACGCGCCCGCCCGGTCCGGCGTCGGCCCGGGTGACCTGGCGCCGGTGATCCCGCTCGCAAGCCTCGCTCGCGCGGCGCGCAGGTCCCGCTTCCGACGCCGGACGCTGGGCGCCGTGGCCGCGAGCGCCCTGGTGGTCGCGGGGGCGGTCGGTGGTTCGGTCTTCGCCGACCGTGGCCCGTTCGGGTCGCCGGACGTCGGGGGCACGACGCCGCCGTCGGCCACCTTGGCCGATGCCCGGACCATCGAGCTGCGCCCCGTGAACGGGGCGGACATGCGCGCCGAGGTGACCGCAACTCCCACCGACTACGGGACGAAGCTCGAGTGGCGCTGCCACTACCCGCGCAAGCCCGGGGAGCAGACCGACAGCGGGTACGTGCCGCCGGAGCCGATCGAGTACGAGCTGGTCCTGGTGGGCCAGGACGGCGGGCGCACGGTCGCGGCGACCTGGTCCTGGTCGGGTGGTGTGGAGCCGAATCTGGACGCCTCGTCGGCCGTGCCGCTGACAGACATGGACCGGATCGAGATCAGGTTCGACGGGGAGGACGAGGCGCTCGCGACGGCGACGCTATGACGTTGGCTCGGAGTCGGTGGTCTTCGAAGCCGTGGGGCTCGGTCCATGGCTCCAGGACCACTACCGCGGTCTCGGTCGACCGGAGCGCGGCGTAGGCGTCCAGGTGGTGGTCGACCTCGTGCCATCTGGCCCACAGGCGCGTCCGCTCGTCGCCCCGTGCGGCCCGCCCCCGCACGGTGCGGGACTCGTCGACGAGATCAACCGTGGCCTCGGCATGCGCCTGGAGGTTGAGCCACCAGGCCGGCTCTCCGTCGACCCAGCCGTTCATCGCCAGCGAGATCAGGTCCGGGCCGTCCTCGATGTAGGCGAGGATCACGCTGTGCTCGCACCCGGTGCGGCGTCCGGTGGTGGTCAGTCGGAGCGTTCCCCAGCTGTTCGC
Organism: Promicromonospora soli; assembly: GCF_014653785.1. Lineage (GTDB taxonomy): Bacteria > Actinomycetota > Actinomycetes > Actinomycetales > Cellulomonadaceae > Promicromonospora > Promicromonospora soli. Next base: position 1,069,282 of record NZ_BNAS01000001.1, read on the forward strand.
CTTCGGACGCTTGAGGCCGAGCCGGCCTCCGGTGAAGCGGTACAGGCGGCGATGGAGCCCCCACACCGTGCGGACGAACCAGCGCGGCGGCACTCGCACCGGCTTGTCCTCAGCCGGCCTGCGTTCGACTGACTTGCTCTCGTTCGACACGATGACCCTCCGACCCTCGGGTCTTGCCTGGTCCTATCCGGTTATCCCAGTGCGATGGGGAGGCTCAGTGCTGCCAGGACTACTGTCACCGGCACCATCGTGAAGCGCTCCGGCTTGCTCCGTGAGATCGCGTTCAGCCCGATGCCGAGCACAAAGTAGGCGAACACGACCCACATACCCACGATAGAGAATCCGCCGGGAAACGCCTCGACGGTTCCAGCGCGGTCGAGGGCGATAAACGCGATGACGGCGTAGATGAGGATCGCCACCGCGCTGCCGATCCTGAGCCGGCGCGGCAGGATCCGATGCTGCCCACCCCAGGCGAAGTGCCCGATCGGCGCGCCGAAGACCAGCGCGAGCTGAAAGATCGCCAGCAGCGCGAGCAGGGCGGTGAGAAGCAGCGCGGCGGTCACCCTCGGAGTGTAGGGACGTTCTGGTGCGGATTGGCGGGAATGCGAGGGGGTTCACCCGGTTGCCAGCGCGGGTGTTCCGCGTGAGTTCGCAACTCCTGGCCTGGTGTAGCACGCGATGCTACGGTGAATGCATGACGGAACAGATCAGCCAGCGAGAGCTGCGCAACGACAGCGGGCGCATCATGCGTGCCCTCGATGAGGGCCGCACCTTCATCGTGAGCCGCAACGGGCACCCCGTCGGCGAGCTGCGTCCGCTGCGGCGCCAGCGATTCATTGCCGCGCAAGCGGCTGTGGAGATTTTCCGGCACGCACCGAGCCTCGACTGGAGCGCCGTCCGGGACGACATCGACGAGTACGTGGACCAGGACATCGAGCCCCGTGGCTGAGCGCCTCCCGAACGGGCTGCTCGATACGTCCGTCGTGATCGACCTTGAGACCATCCCTGCCGAGGATCTACCGGTCGAGGTCGCGATCTGCGCCATCACGCTGGCAGAGCTGGCCGCAGCTCCGGCCGCTGCCAAGGACGCAGCGGAGCGCGCGCGCCGCCAGGACAGGCTGCAGAGGACCGAGGCCGCCTTCGACCCGATCCCATTCGATCTCGAGGCGGCACGTAGCTACGCCAGGGTTTACGCCGCCGTTGTGGCCCAGGGGCGCAAGCCGCGCCGTCGCCTGGCCGATCTACTGATCGCCTCGGTCGCGATCGCCGAGGATCTTGCTGTCGTCACTCGCAACCCTGACGACTTCGTCGGCCTGGAAGAACTCGTCGAGGTCGTCGCGGTCTGAGCTGAAAGGCCTCTGGCGCCGGCCGTAGCCGACGCCAGAGGTGACCAAGCCGTTGAGCTCAGCCGTCAGGCGACGTCGAACCGGTCAAGGTCCATGACCTTCGCCCACGCCTGGACGAAGTCGGTCACGAACTTCTCCTTCGCGTCGTCGCTCGCGTACACCTCGGCGAGCGCGCGCAGCTCGGAGTTCGAGCCGAACACCAGGTCGGCCCGACTACCGGTCCACCGAGCCGCTCCGGTCTCGTCGCGCGCCTCGAAGATCTCCTGGTCCGGGGACGCGGCAGTCCAGGTGGTGCCCAGGTCGAGGAGGTTGACGAAGAAGTCGTTGGTCAGCGAGCCGGGGTTCTCCGTGAGGACGCCCAGCGACGACCCGTCGAAGTTTGCCCCCAGCACGCGCAGACCGCCGACCAGCACCGTCATCTCCGGCGCGCTCAGGTTCAGCAGGTTCGCCCGGTCGAGGAGCAGGTACTCGGTGGGGAGGCCGTTGGACTTGCCGACGTAGTTCCGGAACCCGTCCGCGGCCGGCTCGAGCCAGGCGAACGACTCCACGTCGGTCTGCTCCTGGGTGGCGTCGACGCGCCCGGGCGTGAACGGCACCTCGATGTCGAGGCCTCCCGCCTGCGCGGCCTGTTCGAGGCCGACGCCGCCCGCCAGCACGATCACGTCCGCCAGCGAGACCGGGACCCCCGAGGATGCGTTGAAGCTCTCCTGGACGCCCTCCAGCGTGCGCAGCACGGGCGCGAGCTCGTCGGGGTTGTTGACCGCCCAGCCCTTCTGCGGCTCCAGCCGGATGCGCGCGCCGTTCGCGCCGCCGCGCTTGTCGCTGCCGCGGAACGACGCCGCCGACGCCCACGCCGTGGACACGAGCTGCGAGACGGTCAGGCCGGAGCCGGCGATGAGGCCCTTCAGCGTCGAGATCTCCGCGGCACCGATCGCCTCGGCCGGTGCCGCGGGCAGCGGGTCCTGCCAGATCAGGGTCTCCTCGGGCACCTCCGGGCCGAGGTAACGGGCCTTGGGGCCCATGTCGCGGTGGGTCAGCTTGTACCAGGCGCGCGCGAACGCGTCCGCGAGCTCGTCAGGGTTCTCGTAGAAGCGCCGCGAGATCTGCTCGTAGACCGGGTCCAGCTTCAGCGCCAGGTCCGTGGTGAGCATCGTCGGGGCGTGGCTCTTCGAGGGGTCGTGCGCGTCGGGGATGGTTCCGTCGCCGCCGTTGGCGACCCACTGGTTCGCGCCGGCCGGGCTCTGCGTGAGCTCGTACTCGTACTCGAACAGGTTGTGGAAGAACCCGTTGCCCCACTGGGTCGGCGTGCTGGTCCAGGTGACCTCGAGCCCGCTCGTGATGGTGTGGCTGCCGTGGCCGGTGCCGTAGGCGTTCTTCCAGCCGAGGCCCTGCTCGTGGAGGCCCCCCGCCTCGGGCTCCGGGCCCACGTGGTGGTCGGGCGCGGCGCCGTGGGTCTTGCCGAAGCTGTGCCCACCGGCGATCAGCGCGACGGTCTCCTCGTCGTTCATCGCCATGCGGCGGAATGTCTCCCGGATGTCGCGGGCGGCCAGCAGCGGGTCCGGGTTACCGTTCGGCCCCTCCGGGTTCACGTAGATGAGGCCCATCTGCACGGCTGCCAGCGGGTTCTCCAGCTCGCGGTCACCGCTGTACCGCTCGTCGTCGAGCCACCCGGTCTCGGGGCCCCAGTACACGTCCTCGTCCGGCTCCCAGACGTCCTCGCGACCGCCGGCGAAGCCGAAGGTCTTGAAGCCCATCGACTCCAGCGCGACGTTCCCGGACAGGATCATCAGGTCGGCCCAGGAGATCTTCTGGCCGTACTTCTTCTTCACCGGCCACAGCAGACGCCGCGCCTTGTCGAGGTTTGCGTTGTCCGGCCAACTGTTCAGCGGGGCGAACCGCTGCTGACCCGCACCACCGCCGCCGCGGCCGTCGTGCGTGCGGTAGGTGCCCGCACTGTGCCAGGCCATTCGGATGATGAGGGGGCCGTAGTGCCCGAAGTCCGCCGGCCACCAGTCCTGCGACGTCGTGAGGACATCGGCGATGTCCTGCTTCACCGCGGCCAGGTCGAGGCTCCCGAACTCCTCGGCGTAGTCGAACTCCGCACCCAGCGGGTTCGCCACAGCGGGGTTCTTGGCGAGGATCTTGACGTTGAGCCGGTTCGGCCACCACTGGCGGTTTCCGCCGCCCGCGGTCGGGTGCGGCGCACGTGCGCCTGCACCGTGCACGACCGGGCAGCCGCCGCCGGCCGGAGCCTCTTCGTTCGCCTGGTAGACGTTTCCCTGGTTCTCGGACATGGGTTCCTTCCGGACGTGTCGGTCGCGTCGGTAACGGCCACGCTGGGGCGCGTCACCCGCAGACCCACACCCCGCAGCATCTGCTGCGCCTCCGAAGCCGTAACCACGGTCACACCCTGTCGGTCCTTCTGGAATCGGTCAAGTTTTCACCCGTGCACCGCCGCCGCGTACCGCCGGGACAGCTCCGCCAGGTGGTCGACCAGGCCTTGCGGCTCCCGAACCGTGAAGTCGAGCCCGAGCATGCCGATCCACACCGCTACCGTCTCGATGCTGTCCCCGCCTGTGACGAGCACACTCGTCCCGTCCTCCGCCGGCTCGACGGTCCCGACGGCCGGGTTGATGCGGGCGAGCACCTCGTCCGCCGGCGCATGCACCAGGATCCGGGCGTGTACGGCCCACCCCGTACGCGCGACCTCGCGCACCACGAACTCGGTCAGGTCGAACGGAGGATCGGCGGGCACGAACCGCCGTCCGCCCGGCGTACGCAGCTCCAGCCAGTCCACGCGGAACGGCTGCCACTCCCCCGACGAGACGTCCCGCCCGACGAGGTACCACCGGCGCTGCCAGGCCACGAGCCGGATCGGCTCCACCTCGTGCGGCTCCTCGCGGTACCAGCAACGCAGCCCCTGGTGGTCGCGGATAGCGGCGGCCAGCTCGGTGAGCAGGCCTGGGTCGACGGCGGGGTCCTCCACGTTGCTGTCCGTGTTCACCGGACCGGCGCTGGTGGCGGAGCGCAGCGCGGCGACCTGGCGGCGCAGCCGGTCGGGCAGCACCTGCTCCAGCTTGCCGAGCGCCCGGGCGCTGCTCTCCTCGATGCCCGTCACGACGGTCGCGGCCCGCAGCCCGACCGCGATGGCCACCGCCTCCTCGTCGTCGAGCAGCAGCGGGGGCAGCTTGCCGCCCACGCCCAGCCGGTACCGGCCGCCCGGCCCGCGGACGCCGTCGACCGGGTACCCAAGGTCCCGCAGCCGGGCCATGTCGTTGCGCACCGTGCGGTCGGTGACGTCCAGCCGGGCCGCGAGCTCCGGTCCGGTCCACTCGGCACGGGACTGCAGCAGGCCCAGGAGGGCGAGCAGCCGCCCCGCCGTCGTACTCATCGCGGCTCCTCACGACTCTCCGGAAATTGCTCGAACCCTGTCCAGGATAGAGGAAAGAAACGTTCCTGAATCGCCCATAGAGTCGGAGACATGGAGACCAAGAGCAACACCACAGAGATCCGCCCCTTCCGCATCGAGATCCCGCAGGCCGACCTCGACGACCTGCAGGACCGCCTCGCCCGCACCCGCTTCGCGCCGGCCGCGCCGGGCGACTCCTGGGACTACGGGACCCCGGAGGCCTACCTCCGCGCGTCGGTCGATCACTGGCGCACCGCGTTCGACTGGCGTGCGGTCGAGGAGCGCGCCAACGCGTTCCCGCAGTACCTGACCGAGATCGACGGGCAGACGGTGCACTTCCTGCACGTCCGTTCGGCCGAGCCGAGCGCACGGGCCCTGGTCCTGACCCACACCTACCCGGGGTCGTTCCTCGACTTCCTCGACATGATCGGCCCGCTCACCGACCCGGTCGCGCACGGCGGCCGCGCGGAGGACGCCTTCCACGTCGTCGTCCCCTCGATCCCCGGCTTCGGCTTCAGCACCCCGCTCAGCGAGCCGTCCGACGGCGGGAGCTGGACCATGGCCCGCGTCGCCCGCACCTGGGACGCCCTGATGCGCCGGCTCGGCTACGAGTCGTACGGCACCCACGGCAGCGACGCCGGCACCATGATCGGCCGCGAGCTCGCGGTCATGGACCCCGAGGGCTTCCTGGGCGCCCACCTGCTGCAGCTCTTCTCCTTCCCGTCCGGCGCGGAGGGCGAGATGGACGGGTTCGGCCCCAAGGAGTTCGCCGCGCTGGCGCACATGCAGTGGTTCCAGAGCGTGGGCGGGTACAACGCGATGAACGCCTCCCGCCCCCAGACCATCGCCGCCGGGCTCAGTGACTCGCCCGTCGCGCAGCTCGCCTACAGCGAGCTGTTCGAGAACTTCGGCAACGGCACCAGCCTGGTGTCCCTCGACCAGGTGCTGGCCCAGGTCAGCCTCTACTGGCTGACCAACACGGCGGCGACGGCGGTGCGCTACCACTACACCGAGCAGCGCTCCGGCGCGGAGCCCGTGGTGAGCACGGGCCGGATCGGCGTCGCGGTCTTCGCGGACGACTTCCAGACCATCCGGTCGCTCGCCGAGCGGGACAACGCCCGCATCGAGCACTGGGCCGAGTACCCGAAGGGCGGCCACTTCGCGGCCATGGAGGTACCGGAGCTCGTGGTCGAGGACCTGCGGACGTTCTTCGCCGAGGCCTGAGCGCGCAGGACTCGCGCGGTCAAGCCTCCAGCCCCGCTGGTCGAGCTTGTCGAGACCTGGATCTCGACAAGCTCGACCAGCGAGGACGGAGGCTCCGAGGTGCCGGCGTCAGTGGCTGTGCGCCTCGGTGCCCAGCACGCCGTTCAGCTCGTTCGGCGTGACGCCGAGCTCAGCCGACTTCCAGACCTCACCCGTCTCGACGTCGACCGCGTGGATCGAGTCGTTCGCCGGGTCGGTCACGTACACGGAACCGTCCAGGGAGAGGATCGCGGGGCGCGGGTCCTGCCACTCGATCGGCTCCTCCCACTCGTCGATCACCGGGATCGACTTCGTGAGCTTCGCAGTCTCCGGGTCGATCACGTGCACCTGGCCGTCCGTGCCGAGCACGAGGGCCTCGCCCTCGTCGCCCCGCGCGAGCGACCGGAAGGTGTACGACGACGGCAGGTCGACCAGCTCGAGCCCTCCGTCACGCGTGTCGATCAGCGAGACCCGTGTGGGCCGCTCCAGCTCGGCGTCCTTGTCCGTCTTGTAGTCGCCCAGCACGAACGGCGACACCTCGGTGCCGGCCTGGTTGCCGATGCGGCCGTACTTGTCCGGCGCGTCCACCTTGGTGATCTTGCCGTCCTTGTAGAGCACGGCGCCGTCCTCGCAGCCGATCAGCACCGCCTCGTCGGCCGCCACGGACTCACCATGCACGCCGGGGCAGTCGTCGGAGGCGGCGATCTCCTCGCCGTCGCCGTCGAGCGCCCGGATGCCGGTGCGCGCCTCCTCGGTGCCCTCGGAGACCACCAGCGTGTCGTCGGTCAGCTCGACCGCGACGCCGTGATGGGCCGACGGCGTCGTGTACTCCCGGGCCGCGGAGTCGGCGTCGGCCACATGCTCCGAGTCGAGCACGCGCACCTGGCCCGTGCCGTCGTCGAACAGCGCGGTGCGGCCCTCGTGGACCACGACGTGACCGGGCTCGACGGCGTCGTAGGCCACGTCGGTGAGCGTGGGCTCCGCGGTCCAGTAGTGGGAGTGGTCGCCGTGCGCCTCGGCCCAGGTGCCCAGGTCGAGCGCCTGGAACTTGCCACCGGTCGAGACCAGCAGGTGACGCTCGTCGCCGGCGGGGTTCAGCCGGTTGAAGCCCTCCAGCGCGATGTCGCCGACGGGCTCGAGGCTCATCGCGTCGAGCACCAGGACACCGCCGTCGTAGGTGACGGCGATGCGCGGCGTGCGCGACTGCACCTCGGTGGCATCGGGCGCCTCCTGCTCGCCGGTCCCGGCGGACGCAGACTCCGAGGCCGCGCCGGACGCCGAACCGCCCTCGGCGGCGCATGCGCTCAGCAGGACGAGGGACAGCGCGACGCCGAGGCCTGCGGCCGCGCGGGTGGTGTGATTTCGCATCGTTGGTCGGGCGGCTCGGTCCGGGCCGCCCGCTCCTTCCTTCTGGAATGACAATCATTCTCGTTACCGACGGAGAGTAGCCGGATATGAGAACGATTCTCAAGTTGCCGAGCCTCAGGGAGGCGCGGCTACAGGCTCGTGTACGCGACGAAGAACGCCGTCGCGACGACTGCCGTGCCGCCGATCGCCAGGGCGACGGGCAGCGCGCCGCGGATGCGGCGGACGAGCACACCGGCCAGCAGCACCAGGCCGGCCACGCCGATCGCCGTCCAGTACACGGGGCTCGTGCTCTCGTGGACGATCGTCAGGCCGTAGACGGACTCCCCGACGCCGATGCCCGCGAGCAGCGCCGTGCCGAGCGCCGCGCGGACGCCCGTGGCGCGCATCCAGGACGCCGCGACTCCGACGAACGGGCCGGCCACCACACCCACGACGGAGAAGAACAGCGGGTCGTAGAAGTAGCCCCGCACCTGGGACGCCACCGTGTACCCGAGGACGAGCAGCACGAAGCTCGTCGCTCCCAGCACGGCTGCGGGCACGGTGCGCGCCCTGGACCAGTACACGAGCAGCGCGGTGAGGACCGTCCAGCCGCTGGAGGAGTTCGCGAAGGAGACGATCTCGTCCGGCAGGAACCCCTGCGCGTACGACGTCAGGCCGCCCAGCACGAAGCTCAGGATCACGACGAGCGCGATCCGCACCACTGGGTGCGAGATGCCCACACGGGCGGACGGGGTCTGAGTGGCCGTGGTCATGGCGGAAAATCTACGGACCGGCGTCGCCCCCCGCATCGAGCCCAGGGCGGACAGCTCGTACGTCCCAGGGTGGACATCGAGGTGGCCGTCGTGCACCCAGGCGATGCGCCGTCGCGGACGCGGTCAGCTCACCGGGCCGTCGGCCGCGCGGTACTCCTCGTCGGTGACGTGCTCCAGCCAGATCGTGGTCTTGTCCGGGTCGTCGGCGTTGTCGAGCATGGCGAGGTGCTCCATGAAGCTGTCCGATGCCGCGCCGTGCCAGTGCTCCTCGCCCGGCGGGCAGTAGGCGGTCTGGCCGGCGTGCAGCTCGACCCGGTCGCCCCCGCGTGCCTGCACCCAGGCGACGCCCTGGGTGATGTGGAGCGTCTGACCGAGCGCGTGCGAGTGCCACGCGGTGCGGGCACCGGGCGCGAACCGGACCCTGGCAACGATCATGCGCTGGCCCGCGGTGCGCGGGGCCGCAATCGGATCGAGCCATACGTCGCCCGTGAAGCGCTCGGGCGGGTTCTTGATCGTCGGGGTTCGGGGGTCGATGTCCATGGATCGACGTTAGGCACAGACCGGCGCCACAGGCACGCCCTGCCGTGACCGGTACTGCCAATCACTCCCTCACGCTGGCCGCCGACGCCGAGCACGGCATCCTCTCGCAGGCCTGGTCCCCGATCGGCGGCATCACCTTCTACCGCGAGGGCCCGAACGGGGGCGGCAGCACGCTCGACGACTCCACGATCGCTGGCATCGCCAAGGCCCACGGCAAGACGGCGGCCCAGGTGATGCTCCGCTGGCACCTGCAGGAGGGACGGTCGGCCATCCCCAAGTCGGTCACGCCGCACCGCATCGAGGAGAACCTCGACGTCTTCGACTTCGAGCTCTCGGATGCCGAGCTGAGCGCCGTCGACGCGCTCGACCAGGCCGTGCGCCGCGGGCCGGAGCCCGCCTCCCTGACACTCCAGGCCGCCGGATTCAAGATTCCGGAGGCCTGAGCCCTTCAGTCTCGCGGCACCACTCGCAGCGTCGTCTCGTGCACCTCCGGCCCGGTGACCGCCCCGACGGGGCCGGGGCCGAACCGGTCGTACTTCGCGTGGTAGGTCGCGTCGATGTCGGCAGCCCGGTCGGGTTCCGCGGGCTCGAAGCGCACGTCCCGCTCGACCCCGGCCGAGCTGATCCGCCCGGCGCCTGCCGCCTTGGCATGCCGGAACCAGCTGTTCTCGGGGCCGTGCGCGGAGCGGATGTAGATCGCGTCGTCCACCCGGACCTGCCAGATGATGACGTACGGGCGCAGTGTTCCGTCGGAACGCTCCGAGGCGACCTTGAGCTCGCGCGCGGCTCCGACGCTGCTCAGCTCTTCCTCTGTCCAGCCAGTCATGATGTGTCTCCCGCCGCAGGGTGGGCGTCGCCGGCGTCGAGTCGGCTCAGCCAGGCCGTCCCGACGAGCGTAAGCGCCATACCCGACGCCAGCAGTGCGGCGGCGCCTCTTTTGGTGTGGTGTCTCCAGCAGGCTAGGGCTCGCAAGCCGGGAGTCCGGGCTGCAGGACGCCGCGGAGCTCACGGAACAGCCGGGCGCCGCCGTGGAGGAGCTCCGGGGCTGACCCTCCCCGAAAGTGCTGTGTGAAGCGTCGGCCGCGGTCTAGCGTTGCCGGCATGGCGACCCTAAAGGATGTGGTGTTCGACTGCCGCCACCCTGCCTCCGTAGCGCGGTTCTGGGCAACGGCCCTGGACGGCTACGACGTCGCGCCCTACGACGAGGAAGAGCTCGCGCGGCTGCGCGCGATCGGCGTCGACGACCCCGAGGACGACCCCTCCGTACTGGTGGAGGCGCTGGACGGTGGCCTCCCTCGACTGTTCTTCCACCGAGTGCCCGAGCCCAAGACGGTCAAGAACCGCGTGCATCTCGACCTGCGCGCTGCCGACCGGGAGGCCGAGGTGGCGCGGCTGATCGGGGCGGGCGCGAGCGAGGTCGGCCGGCACGAGGACTGGGTGGTCATGGCAGACCCCGAGGGCAACGAGTTCTGCGTGTTCCCTGCCTAGGACGGCCGCCCCGTTCCCACTACCAGCCCGGAGGCTCCGCACGGCACCCTCCTCTCCTGGCCGCCGCGCTTGCGGCGACATTCCTGTCGCTCCGGCGCGCCGCCTGAGGGGGCACGCCCGTGGCCGCCACGGCGGGTATGCCGTGGCGGTCAGGGCTTGCGGTCAGGCGGTAGCGCCCAAGCGAGATCCACACCCCTTCCTGCCCGACGGCGGCGTAGCCGGCGTCGAGGGCGGGAGATGGGTCCGGGCGCACTCGCACAGCTCAGGGAGCCGCGGTCACTCCGCGGATGTCGGCCTCGATGGACCGGGCTGCTCCTGACCGGGCGAGGCGGTTCGGGCGCGACCGACAGGTACCGGTGCCCGGTCGGGGTGACCGTCTCCACGGCGTGCCGGCCGCGCGCCTCCGGATCATCCGGGGGCAGCACAGACTGCGACCATCCGGGCGCTTGCTTGGCGTGATTGCAACGCACGCACAGCCCCTGCCCGTTACCGAGGCTGGTGGCCCCGCCGTCACCGTGCGGAACGACGTGGTCGGCATGCCGGATCGGGGCGTCGCAGTACGGGCTGGCGCAGACCCCGTGCTGCCTGGCGCGCAGCAGGCTCATGATGCCGTCCGGGAAGAACCGGCCGACCGAGGTGGTCGCCAGCAGCCGGCCCTGAGGGTCCGCGTAGATCGCCCGCAACCAGGCCGCGTCCGCGTCCACACCGGCCGCGACCAGTTCCCGTGCGACCTGCGCCGGCACCGCACCGACCCCGGCCGCCGAACCCTCCAGCAGCACACCCGGCGCCTGTCCACCCGCAAGCAGGGTCTCGTCAGAGACCAGCAGATTCACGGTCACGGGGACCTGGTCGGCCTTGTTCCGGCCGGTGACCCGCTCGATGAGGGTGTCGGCCATGATCTGCCCGCCGGACCGCTCGTCGCCTGTGCCCTTAACGGCATCCGCGTGGGCCTTGAGCTGGGCATAGGCCTGGATGCCCTGCTTCATCGGGACCAGCGCGGTCAGGTACACCATGAGGTCCGGCGCCGGACGAACACTGACGCACCGCTCGCTCTCAGCCTTCGCGAGACGCTTCACGCACGCATGCACATCCAGCCGAGCCGCCAGCTCGTTGACCCTTGCGGTCAGCCGCTTGCCGCCCAGCCCCGCCAGCGCCCGCAGGTCACCGCACACCAGCTCGTCGATCATCCTGCGGTGCTCCGCACTCAGGTGCGAGGTCTCCCGGACCATGATCCTGGCCCGCCACTCGCTCAACGCCCCGACGCGCAGCGCCTCGAACGTGCACGGCATCTGCTGGACCCACACCCGGGCGTCGCCCAGGAATGAGGCGGCGGCGTTCGGTGAGAGCCCCATCACCGCCCCGACCTGCGACGGCACACCACGCCCGCGACGCTCCTTACGGATCCCCTGCTTCTCCTCCGACGCCCTGGTCGCCTCGTCCAGTGCCACCGCAACCCGCGCCTGAACCGCAGCCACCGTGTGCTTTACCTTCTCCACCTCGCCAAGCAGGTCTACCCACGCCGTCAGCGTCTCCTTCGGCACCGCCGCTGTGTCGGTGGCCCCGGGCAGAGCCCCCTCGGCAAGCACCTCGCGCAGCTGCGCCACGACGCCGGCGTCCAGCACCGGCCGGCCGCCGTCGGGCAACACCGCTGAGGCGGCCGCCTCATCCTCAGCTGGTACACCCGCGATCCGCGTCATGCCATCATCGTATCGAACAACCATACGCATCGCGTGCCCGTATCCGAATCTGTGGACAACCGGAGACGCTCCGGCAAGGCCGGCGACGAGCTCGGCTTTGAGACGGCGGGATGACGAGACCGCCGTACCGCCGTCGACAGGCTCACCGCCGGCCTGCCCACGCCCATCTCCAAGCAGGCGCCGCTCAGGCCGCGCAGTACGTCGCCGCGTAGCCGCCGAACGCGGCCTCGACGGCAGCCGGCGTCAGCCCGTACCGGGACAGCTCGTACTTGTGCGAGCGCCCCGGACGGGGACGCGCCAAGACGGCGTCGAGGGTTCCCGCGTCACGGTCGGTCCAGGACGCGCCGATCCGTTCGTAGACCTCGGGCATGCGTGCATGCGGTTCCGCGGTCAGCCAGGCATAGGGCACGTCCACGAACGACGCCGCCGGAGCCTCGGCCCGGGCCACCTGCGCCTGCTCGACCGCCGAGGCAAGGAGCTCGAGCCACGTCCGTCCGATGGCGTACAGGTCGGGGCGCCGGACGTGCAGCGCCTGGGTGACCTCCACCATGGAGCACACCGACCCGATAGCCGTGGCCGGGTCGCGGTGGGTCCACACGATCGTCGCGCCGGGGAACACCGTCAGGAGCTCCGGGAGGTGCCCGAGGTGCATGGGCGACTTGAGGACCCACCGGCGGCGCTCGCGACCGTGCTGAAGCACCTGGATCGCCTGCTTGAGATAGCCGTAGTCCGGCAAGTAGTTCCGGTCACGCTGCCAGCGGTTGTAGTCGGGCATGTCCGCCCGGGCCAGGTGCGAGCTCCCGTGGGGCAGCAGGTAGTTGCACTCGTCCGGCTTCTCGGCGTCCAGCGGGTGGATCACCTGGAACGCCGGAGCGAGCCGCATGAAGGTGCGTGCCATCTTCCGGGCGTCCTCGACGTGGGCCCGCTGGGCACCCTCGCCACGGTCGATGTCGGTGAACAGAAGCTCCCACAGGGCCGGGCCTCGATGCCCTTCCGAACGGGCGATGATGTTGTGCGCCAACGTCGTCGCCGTTCGCGGCAGGCCGACGATGATCACCGGGTTCTCGATCGGCTCGTCCTCGATCTCGGGGATCTGGCGGATCAGCCGAGCTATCCGGAGCCGGTTCTCGAGGCGGGTGCCGACGTCGGAGACGACGCTCTGCCAGCCCATCGGGCTCAGCCCCGGGCACGAGGCGAAGGAATGCAACAGGAATCGGAGGTCGTCGACGAACTCCGGGACCTCCGCTGCATCGGACCTCGCCTTCCGCTCGGCCTTCGTGACGAGCGCGTCGAACGTGCGGTCGGGCGCCCGCATCCCGGCGGTCGCCGGTCGCAGCAGGACGTTCAGGGCGCTCGTAGCGAGCGAGGTGCGTCGCACAGCGGCTCCTCCGAGAAGGCATGGGTCATGGCGGTCGGTTTGAGTTGTTCACCCTAGTTCGGCACGACCCCTTGGTCGAGGAAGCACCGCGCTCGGGCGAGGACCCGACAGCCGCGACGGCGCTAACCGAGCCGATGAAGGATCCCCCGCCCTGCGGGCCAGGCACCGAGGCCGCTCGCGTCGTTCACGTGACCGGCCGGGCCGATCCCGACCACCTCGGCTCCCCACACCGCGGCCAGTTCCCGGGCCCAGTTCGCGGACGCATACGGGTCGTCGTCCGAGACGACGACGGTGACCGGGACCGGCAGCCGTCGTCGGACGGCCCGGAAGCCACCCGCCGTGGCCGCAGCCGGGAACGCCGGCCCCGAGGGGTCGGGGACTGCCACGAGCAGGGCGCCGACCACCTCGCCCGGCGCGTGCTCCGCAAGCCACGAGGCGGCGGCCAGGCAGCCGAGGCTGTGCGCCACGAGGACCGCCGGCCCCTCCCCGTCATACCCGGCGCCAGCATGCCCGGCGCCGCCCCGCACGGCGCGAGTCAGCGCGTCGGCCCAGTCCCGGGACTCGGGCTCGGCCCAGGACCCGGGCCGGAACCGTGTGGCCGGCAGGTCGCGCTCCCAGTGCGTCTGCCAGTGGTCGGCCCCGGAGCCGCCGTACCCCGGCACGGTCACGTACCTCAACGGCCGGCCATCACGTCAAGGCCCTCGGCGAGGCGCCGCCGCGCCCGTTCGCGGGCCGCCGTCACGAACGCGTCGACGACGGGGTGGGGCTGCGCGTCGGCGAGCTCGGGCTGGAAGGCGGTACCCAGCCAGAACGCGTCCCCAGGCAGCTCGACCACGCGAGGCTCGCCGTCGGGGCTCGTCCCGGACAGCACCAGCCCCGCCGCGACCAGGGGTGCGGCGTCGTCGGCCGTGAGCCCGAAGGAGCAGTGGAAGCGCTCGAAGCTCTGCTCGCCGAGCGCCGCGGCCGCCCGGCTGCCGGGCACGACGTCGACCTGCCCGCTGCGGCCCTTGAGGGAGCACGCGAGCTCGGTGATGAGCGCCGTCGACGCCGGAGCGTCGCCCCCGCCACCCGCGACCGGGCTCTCGGCGTGCCGCGCCGCGACCCCGACCACGTTGCGCGCGAACTCCAGGACCATGTGCTGGTACCCGCCGCACGTGCCGAGCAGCGGCGTCCCGCCCGACCGGGCGGCGCGGATTGTGTCCACGACCCGGTCCTCGTCGGCGTACGGGGAGCCGGGTACCACCCAGACGCCGTCGAACGCCGTCGCTTCGGCGGGCACGAGGTCCGCGGTCGGGAGCCAGTGCAGGTCGACGTCGTCGTACCCGGAGGCGATCTGCGGGATCCGTTCGTGGGCGCGGACCGCCGTCGAGCGGTCCCCGACCAGCGCTATGCGTGTGGGATTCATGCGCCCATGCTGAGGCGCGGCCCTGCATCACGTCCAACGATGAATGCCGATGCCTTGATCGGGATTGCTTATACCCAGGGTCCGCGCCGGGAGATACTGGCTCCCGTGGACACCCGCGCGCTGCTCAGCCTGGCCACCGTCGCCGAGACCGGCTCGTTCTCCCGCGCTGCCAGCGCCCTGGGCTTCACCCAGTCCGCGGTCTCCCAGCACGTCGCCGGCCTCGAGCGGACGGCGGGTACCCCGCTGCTCACCCGGCGTCCGACGGTCGCTCCGACCCCGGCCGGCCGGGAGTTCCTCCGGCACGCCCGGCAGATCTTGGCGCACGAGCAGGCCGCGCGAGCCGCGGTCGCCCGGGTGACCGGGCGCGACGAGGACACACCGGTGTCCATGGCCGTCACGCCGGGCACGGAGCACCTCGTCCCGGTGGCCGGCCTGCTCGCCGCCGTCGTCGTGGACGACGCCGCCGGGGCGGCCGCCGCGCTCAGCTCCGGGCGCGCCGACGTGGCCGTCGTCGACGGCATCGCCGCGCCGGGCGACCCGCTGCCCGGCTCCGGCCCCGACCTCGTTGTCAGGGTGGTGACAGAGGCGCCGATCGGGGTGCTCCTCCCGGCAAGCCACCCGCTGGCGGGACGGGACGCAATCGATCTGACGACCCTCACCGACGCGCGATGGCTCGACACGACCGGTACGAGCTGCTCGACGTCGGACCTCGCCTCCGCCGCCCGGCTCCGCCTGCGGCGCGGCACCACCTACACCGGGACCTCGACGGACGCCGTCACGTCACTGGTCCGCGCGGGCCACGGGCTGCACGCGGCACCGGCTACCGGCTACGCGCCGCCCGCGGGCCTCGCGATCGTGCCGCTCAGGGCTCCCCGGCTCGTGCACCGGACAGAGGTACGGGTCCACGCCCCGGCACGAGCGGCCGTGCTCGCACTGGCCGACGCCGTGGGCGCAGCCTCCTGAGGCAGGCGACCGGGTACGGCTATCCGCCCGAGGCGCCGGAGCCGCTGACCGGCTGGCGGAGGATCGTCCTCTGCTTCTCGGGTGCGACCCTGCGAAAGTCGCTGAGGTAGATCTCGTGGTGCTTGCCGACCATGCGGAGCCCGTTGTCCGGGATGAACTCCTCGTGCATCCGCTTGAGCAGGTCCGCCTCCGCGTCGAACGAGCCGACGTGCAGCGTCTGCACGCACCGCCCCTCGGACAGCGGCTCGAGTCGGACGTCGTCGAGGCGAGCCGGACGGCCCTTGGCCCGGACCCGCTCGACGGCCGCGTCGAACATGTCCCGGTCGATCCAGTCCGGCTGCATGAGCATCAGGGTCCAGTCCCATCGCGACTTGTCCCGCGCAGCCGTGAAGGAGTCCATGTCGTCGGCCCACCACTGGCCCTCCAGCGGCATCACGACGAAGTCGCGGTCGAGGCCTCGCTTGCTGGCGAACTTCAGCGTGTAGGCCAGCGGGTAGAGCGCTTCGACCGCTTCGGCGAACCTCGGCGAGGTGTTGGGGTCACCGTGACCGTCGATCATGAGGTACTGCAGGTCAGGGACGTCGACGATCCGGAGCCGGCCCAGCTTCGCCTGGTACGCGTCGAGGCTCTTCTTGAAATCAGTCTTGTCTGACATCGGACACCTGGACTCGGCCGGCGAGCCATGACCTCTCTGCCTCCGGGGGACTTACACGCTAACCGTCAGAGCGTGGTCGCCGCGGCGCGCGTGAGGTGCTGGACGAACCAGTCTCGCGCGAGTGCGGCGACCCGGCCCAGCGCTCCCGGCTCCTCGAACAGGTGGGTCGCGTCCGGCACGACGATGAGCTGACAGCCGCGGCCCACGGCTGCCTGGGCGCTCCGGTTGAGCGCCAGGACGGTCTCGTCGCGGCCGCCCACGATCAGCAGCGTCGGGGCGTCGACGTCGGCCAGGCGCGGCCCGGCCAGGTCCGGCCTGCCGCCGCGTGACACGACCGCCCGGACATCGACCCGCGGGTCGGCCGCCGCCCACAGCGCCGCACCGGCGCCGGTGCTGGCCCCGAAGTACCCGACAGGAAGGGAGCCTGCGTCCGCCCGGGCGCCCAGCCAGAGGGTGACCTCGACGAGCCTCTGGGCGAGCAGCTCGACGTCGAACACCTTCGTACGGTCGAGCTCTTCCTGTGGAGTGAGCAGGTCGAACAGGAGGCTCCCCAGCCCGGCCTGGTTGAGCTCCGCGGCGACGTACCGGTTGCGCGGGCTGTGCCTGCTGCTCCCGCTCCCGTGGGCGAACGCCACGACGCCGATCGGGTTCCCGGGGATCGTGAGGTGTCCCGAGAGCTGTACCGGGTCTGTGAGCACCTCGACGTCCTCGTCGCACAGCGGCGGGTCGTCGGCGGCCACGGCAGCTCGCTCCGGTGACTGCTGTGCGGTGCGGCGTGCGGCACGGTCGAGCAGGCCTGCGACCTCGCGATCCGTGGTCTGCCGGAAGTTGCTGTACCACTGGCCGACGGCCATGAACCGGGCCGGCGTCTCCAGGCACACCACGTCGTCGGCATCGCGCTGCAGCAAGCGGACCGCATCGGCCGCGCCCACAGGCACCGCCAGGATCACGCGGGCCGCGCCCTGCGCTCGTGCGACCTGGCACGCCGCACGGGCGGTGGACCCGGTCGCCAGCCCGTCGTCGACGATCAGCGCGGTCCGGCCCACGAGCGCTGTCCGGTCCTGACCGGCGCGGAACTTCTCGACGCGGCGCAGCAGCTCGGCCCGCTCGGCGCGCTCGACCTCGGCGAGCTCCTCGGTCGGCAGGCGCACCTGGCCCGTGATCCGCTCATCGAGCACCCGGACGTCGCCTTCGCCGATCGCCCCCAGGGCGAGCTCGGGCTGATACGGCACACCGAGCTTGCGTACGACGATCACATCGAGCGGGGCATCCAGTGCCCTCGCGACCTCGAAGGCGACCGGAACACCACCGCGCGGCAGCCCGAGGACCACTACGTTCTCGCCGCGCAAGGGCTGCAGGCGCTCGGCCAGCTGCCGGCCGGCGTCGGTACGGTCGTTGAAGATCATCGTGCGCCTCCCGTTCGCCAGGAAAGGCGGCCACGGGTGCACGAAACGGCCTGGGTCGTCTGGAGGCGGTGGTTCAGGCCGCAGCGCGCTCGTCGTGACCCGTCATTTCACTCTAGTGGACGGATCTGCTGAGCTCATGGCGAAGGGCCATCCCTTCCTCCTTGCGACGGGATTCCGGGATGGCCCTCTGACCAGCGACTACGGGCGCGCTGTCGGCATCACCACGACGTCCGTGCGTACACCACCGTCTGTCGCAGGTCGCCGTAGCTCCAGCGGTCCTGATTCTGGAGGCGTTCCAGCTCGGCGCTGGCGTGCTCGGTCCAGACGACACGGTTCGCAGCGCCGGCGACGTCCAGCCACGCGGTCCCGTCCTCGTCCGGCCCGGGCCCGAGCGTGGTCAGGGCGGGCACGGCGACTCCGTCCCGTGGTTCCAGCCGCAGGAAGTAGATGCTCTCGCCGTCGGCCCAGAGGATGCCGTCGTCGAACGCGCTGACCGGCCACGAGGCATCCTGACGGACGACTGTGGCGTCGCGCGAGTCCGTGTCGAGCGCCACGATCCACCCGCCCGACTCGAACAACAGCGTGTCTCCGTTCAGGTACGCGTAGTGGTTCCACGCCGTGCTCTGGTCGAGCCGCACGAGGTCGCGCAGGCCGGAGCCTGCCGAGAGCAGTCCGATCGTGCTGGGACCCTCAGCAGGATTGCGTGACACGACGACACCGTCGTCACTGTCGGAGATGGCGCAGACGTCCGTGACCACGTCGCGGACGATGTCGGTGTCGGGTGCGCCCAGGTCGACCAGGTCGATGCGCCCCGCGCACCGGTCCGGGTCGGCGAGATTCCCGTCCGTGAGGTGCAAGATCGCCAGGGTTCGCCCTCCCGCTGCGATCTTCCAGACATGCCGAGCGGGATCCGGCTGGTAGCTCGTGATGGTACGGACCTCGCCGTCCGGTCCTTGCGCCTTGACCACGACCGGCTCGCTCTCGGAGAACCCCTCGGTCCAGGCGACGTGCGTGTCGGTGAGGACCGGGCTGCTGACGGCGTAGCTGCGATGCTCGCTGTCGGAGTCGGGCGAGGCAGCTGAGAGCTGCCAGTGCTCCAGTGCGGACTCGCCGGCCGGCCCGGTGGCTGTGGGCCGCGCCAGTGCGGTGATCGGTTCGGAGCCGGGTCCGACGTCGGGTCGGGCCGCTGCGGCGATCAGCGTCCCGTCGCGACGGACCGTGAACGGAACGTTGGGGTCGGACCCGATCCCGGACCCGACCATGACTTCCGGAGGGCTGCCAAGGCTCACCCTGTGCTCGGGGATGTAGTCGACGCACTCGACCGCCGGGCGAGCGTCTCCGGCGTCGAGTGCCTGGACGATGGTGTAGTCCCCGGTCGGGGCGTCCGCGGGGACCGGGATGGTCCTGGTCGCGTCCGGCGTCGGGAGATCGTTCCCAGCGCATGGGGCGGCGAGGGCCGCCATCTCGGGGATGTCGAGGTCGCCCAGCCCGACGGCGTCGTCCTGCCTGGTCACCGCATCCTCGTCCCGGACCGGGCCGTCATCACGACTGGTGTCGACCGAGGGCAGGTGGAAGGTCTCCACCAGCCAGCGGTGTGCCGGACCTGTGGTCGTGTCCAGCACCGGTACACCGACCGGACCATGCACGATCAGGGCGATGAACGCGCTCACCGCGACTGCGGTGACGCTGAGCGCAGCGCTGCGGCGGACCTGACGTGCCGCCGCGGCCTTGCTGCGGGTCAACGTCTCGCGACCGTCGAAGACCGGGTCGTCCGTGGTCTCCGGGGCAGCGCCGGTCAGGAGCGAGCGAAGCCGCTCGAGACCCCGGGAGCTCGCGGCCTTGACGGTGCCGACCGATCGCCCGATCTCACGGGCAACCTGTGCCTCCGGCAGATCAAGGACGTGCCGCAGCACCACGACCCGTCGCTGCTGCGGCGAGAGACTCCCCAGCGCCCGGGCGAGCTCGTCCCGGAGCGCGATCTGTGCGGCGTGATCGTCCGCGTGAGCGACCGGAACGTTGTCGTCACCCGGGACATCCGTCAACCGCGTCCGACGCCACGCATCAGTCCTGAGATTGACCAGCACCTTCCGCGCGTACGCGCGAGGTGCCCCGGCGGCCCGAGCTGTGTCCCAGCGTCGGTAGACGCGCTCGAAGGTGCTCTGGACCAGGTCCTCGGCCAGGGCACGCTCGCCGACCAGCAAGAACGCCGTCCGAAACAGGTACGGACCGTCCGCCTCAACGAACGCGACGAACTCCTCGTCCCGCGACCGGCCGCCCACGCGGACCTCGACCCGTTTCCCCGAAAGTGTCTCCATGCTCCTACCCACGCGCCGAGACCGTCGAAGGTTGAGGCCGTATCCGGGATCCTATGGCGAGAGGCCATCCCTTCCTCCTTGTAACAGGATTCCGGAATGGCCTCTGACCAGGTGTTTCGGTGGAGCTGGGGGGACTCGAACCCCCGACCCCCTGCATGCCATGCAGGTGCGCTACCAGCTGCGCCACAGCCCCGTGGGTGTTCGCCCTGGTGAGGACGAGCGCCGCCAGCATAGACCGATTCGGCCGCTGGGACCAAAGCGGGCAACCACCGCCCGACGCCGCCCACCAGGGCGAACCCGCACCGGATCACGCCGTGATGAGGCTCCCCGTGGCAGCGCGCGCCCGGTCGAGCCGGCCGGCGACGTCGGACCAGCTCGCGAGGTTCCAGAACGCCTTGACGTAGTCGGCCTTGACGTTGAGGTAGTCCAGGTAGAACGCGTGCTCCCACATGTCGAGCATCAGCAGCGGGGTGATGCCCAGCGGCACGTTCGCCTGCTGGTCGAACAGCTGGAACACCAGCAGCCGCTCGCCGATGCTGTCCCAGCCGAGCACCGCCCACCCGGAGCCCTGGATCCCGGTCGCCACCGCGGCGAAGTGCGCCTTGAACGCCGCGAACGTGCCGAACTGGTCGACGATCGCCGCCGCGAGCTCGCCGTCCGGCTCACCGCCGCCGTCGGGCGAGAGGTTGTGCCAGAACACGGTGTGGTTGGTGTGGCCGCCCAGGTTGAACGCGAGGTTCTTCTCGTGCAGGTTCACGGCGGCGAGGTCGCCGTTCTCCCGGGCCTGGGCCAGCGCGTCGAGCGCGGCGTTGGCGCCGGCCACGTACGCGGCGTGGTGCTTGTCGTGGTGCAGCTCCATGATCCGCCCGCTGATGTGCGGCTCGAGCGCCGCGTAGTCGTAGGGCAGGTCCGGCAGGGTGTAGACGGGCATTTTCCTCGTCCTCTCGTCGAATGGCTCCGACGCTAGAACCCCAACCGCGGTTGAGGTCAACGGACCTCGGGAGTGCCAGACGGTGATCGTCACCACAGTTCCGGGGCGGCCGCCCCCACCCGCGCCCGCGCTTCCAAGTCCGGACTGATTCCGCAGGTCAAGCAACCCATCGCCGGGTCCCGCGCGTCTGGTTGACGTGGCGTCGCACAGGCGGCGCGCTCGACCCGGACGGGAGAAACCCGATGCGTAAGAGAGCAAGTGCAGCAGCGGTCGCGATGGCGATCGCACTGGGCGGGGGGACGTGGGCGACCGCGGCCGTCCCGCAGGACACACCGGCACCGCATCACGAGCAGGAGCCTTCGACTGCCGCGGCGCAGGGTCGTCCCGCGGCCGTCACACTGCTGACCGGCGACGAAGTCACGGTGCGGACCGCGCCCGACGGCTCGGTCACGGCGACAGTGCGGCCCGGCGCGGGTCGCGAACACATGGCCTTCTTCCAGCAGCGTGAGGGAGAGCATCTCTACGTCATCCCGCGCGACGTCGCGCAGCTCGTGCCCAGTCGCCTGGACCGCGCGCTCTTCGACGTGACAGGCCTCATCAAGGCCGGGTACGACGACGCCTCGCGCGACTCGCTGCCGGTCATTGTCCAGACGGCCGAGGCCACCGAGGCAGCCGCGGCGGCCGCGACCGACCCGGATACGGCCGGTTCCCCGGACGACAGCGCCCGAACCAAGGCACAGGGCAAGCCGAGCTGGGCGGCGTCGGGCATCACGCCCGACCGGAAGCTGGAATCGGTGGGCGCGGTGGCCGACGTCCTGCCGAAGGGACGGGCAGCGAAGCTGCTCGACGCCCTCGCACCGGCCGAGGCACCGGGCGGCGCCTCGACCAAGCGGACCGCACCCGGCAGCATCGGCCACGTCTGGCTGGACCAGCCCGTCCGGGCCTCCGACGCCGATTCGACACCGCAGATCGGCGCCCCCGAAGCATGGCAGGCCGGGTTCACGGGCGAGGGTGTCACCGTCGCCGTGCTCGACTCCGGCATCGACGCGACGCACCCCGACCTCGACGAGGCGGTGGTCGGCGAGCGCGACTTCACCGGCAAGGGCAACGTGGTCGACGGCGATGGCCACGGCACGCACGTCGCCTCGATCGTGGCCGGTTCGGGCGACGCGTCCGACGGCGTGAACCGCGGCGTGGCTCCCGACGCCGACCTGCTGGTCGGCAAGGTGCTCGACGACGACGGCTTCGGCGAGCTGTCGGGCGTCATCGAGGGCATGGAGTGGGCGGCCGCCGAGGGTGCCGACGTCGTGAACCTGTCGCTGGGCAGCCTGTTCTTCGACGTCCCGTCCCCGGACGCCGTCGCGGTGGACGAGCTGACCGAGCAGTACGGCACGCTGTTCGTCATCTCCGCGGGCAACTACGGGGAGCTCGGCCAGGGCAGCGTGGGCTCGCCCGGCATCGCGGCGAAGGCCCTCACGGTGGGCGCCGTCGACGACGCCGACGACGTCACGGTCTACTCCAGCCGCGGCGGCTCCGACGCGGGGCTGCTCAAGCCGGACGTCGTCGCCCCGGGTGACGGGATCGTCGCCGCACGGGCCGCGGGCACAACCGCGGGCGACGTCGTCGACGACCTGCACGTCGCGCTGAGCGGCACCTCCATGGCCGCCCCGCACGTGGCGGGCGCCGCGGCAGTGCTCAAGCAGGCCCGGCCGGACCTCGACACGACGGCGCTCAAGTCCGCGCTGATGGGCTCGGCCGAGCCGACGGGCGCGGACGTCTGGGCCGAGGGTGCGGGGCGGATCACCGTCCCTGGCGCCATCGCGCAGCAGGTCACGGCCACGCCGTCGGTCTCGTTCGGCACCTTCGCCTGGCCGCACGACGGCGAGTCGGCCACCCGCACCGTGACCTACACCAACGCGGGGTCCGACGACGTCACGCTCGCCCTGGCGGCCGGCGTCGCGGACTCGGCGGGCACCGACGTGGCTGCCGCGCTCAGCCTGTCGGCGGACTCCGTCGTCGTGCCGGCGGGCGGTGCCGCGACGGTCGACCTGACCGCGGCCGACGGCCCGGGCGCGATCGGCGCCATCGGCGGGACGCTCGTCGCGACCGGGACGGACGGCACCAAGGTGCGCACGCCGGTCGGCTGGGCCAAGGAGCGCGAGTACGTGAACCTCACGGTGCGCGCCGTCGACCGGGCGGGGGAGCCTGTCACCGCCGACACCTGGGGTGCCGCGATCAAGCTGGATCCCGAGAACGGCGGCATCTTCGGCACCAACCTCTTTTTCGAGGACGGCGTCGCCACGGCGCGCGTCATCCCGGGCGTATACAGCCCGGTGGCGTTTATCGAGACGCTGGGCGAGGACGGCGCAGTGACCGACGCGCTGTTCCTGTCGAGCGGTGAGGTCGACGCCACCGCCGACGCGGAGGTCCTCCTGGATGGCACGACGGCGCGGGAGGTCACCACCTCCACGCACCGTCCGGCCGAGCTGGCGAGCCTGGGTCTGTCCGTGGAGACCGAGGACTCTGCGGAGTTCGCCTCCGCGGGGGTCAACGTGATGTACGGGCCGGGGACGGACCTCGCCCTGACCCCGGTGCCTGCGGCGACGCACGGCGACTACGACACCATCATCCAGGCGACGCTGCTGGCGCCCACCTCGGGCGACGACAGGGGTGACGCAGCCGCGCCCTACCGCTACGACCTCGCCCACCACAGCGAGGGCCTGGAGGTCCCGGCGCTGCGGGGCGACCGCCGCACGACCGTCGCCGTCGACACCACCTACGGCGCGTCGGTCGGTGACACCCACCTCGCGCGGCGCCTGTACTGGGAGCCGGGCACCATCATCGCCGGCGGAGCCATCGAGCCGGTTCCCGTCGGAACGCGGCGCACCGAGTACCTGACGGCCCTGCCGGGCAGGTGGTACCTCGGGTCCGAGATCCAGGAGGACGGCGTGGGCGTGGTGCTCACCGAGGCCGAGCGACACGTCTGGAGCGAGCCGGGCCGCGCCCGGCAGGGGCTCGCAGCGGGTGCGCTGGCACCGGCCGTCTCGTCGATCACGCCGGTCACGCAGTGGGGCGGCGACCTCTCGCTCGCCCCGACGAGCCGCGCCGACGACGACGGCGGCGTGCTGTGGGGCTCGGACGTCGGGGAGCGGCTGCGCGTCTGGCAGGACGGCGAGCTGATCGAGGACGTTCCGGAGCCTTACTCCTTCCCCACCGTGCCCGAGGGCGGGGCCGACTACCGGATGCTGCTGGAGAGCACGCCCGGCGATCCCGCGTACCGGCTCGCCACCAACGTGACCGGCGAGTGGACGTTCCACGCGCGGTCCGACGTCGGCGACGACGCCGTGCCGCCGCTGCTCGACACCACGTGGGACGTGCGCGGGCTCGACCCCTCGGGCACCGCGCCCGCGACCACCCGGGTGCGGGTCGGCGTGAGCCACCAGGACGGCGCGTACGACACGTCGCTGGTGGAGGGCGCCCGCCTGTGGTGGTCGTCCGACGACGGCGGCACCTGGCACCGGGCCACGGTGACGAGGACCGATGACGGCGGCTACGTCGCGACGGTCAGGGCGCCGGCCGGCACCGAGCACGTCTCGCTCAAGGTCGAGGCGTGGGACGAGGCCGGTGGGTCGGTGACCAAGACGGTCGTCCGGGCGTACGCCGTCGGCTGATCGAGCCCGTCAACGTCAGACGCCCAGGTCACGTGAGTGACCTGGGCGTCTGTATTTCGGTGGAGCTGGGGGGACTCGAACCCCCGACCCCCTGCATGCCATGCAGGTGCGCTACCAGCTGCGCCACAGCCCCGAATTGGTCTCCCCCAGCCATCCGGCCGGGCGAGCGTCGTTAGTCTATGCAGACCGACGCCAGGGACCAAATCAAAACCCGCGTGCGTTCCGTCACGGCCTGGACTCCGGCCCGGCCTGCCACGTGTCGAGCGGGTACCCGGCGCCTACGTTGTGCGCCACCAGCCGCCACGGCGGCGTCGCCTCCGGCCCGGAAGCGCGCAGGTGCGACCAGTGCACGTTGTGCAGGCCGTGCAGCCCGCGCCACGCCACGGCGTCAAGACCCAGCATGCGAGTGATCGCCTGAGTGATCGCCGACCCGTGCGAGACCACCACGAGCGTCTCCCCCGCGCCCAGGGAATCGGCGTGCCGCAGCACCGCCTCCTCCATGCGCCGGGCGACGGCGGCCTTGGACTCGACGCCCGCCGCCGACGGCTCCCCGCCGCCGCGCCAGATCGCGTGCTCCTCCGGCCAGCGCTCGGCGATCTCCGCGTCGGTGAAACCCTCCCAGACACCGAACGAACGCTCGCGCAGACCGGCGTCGGTCACGACGTCCACGCCCACGTGCCGCGCGTACGCGGCGGCCGTGTCCCGTGCACGCAGCAGGTCGCTGGACACCACGAGGGACGCCTTGTGCGACGCCGCGAGCGCCGTTGCGCCCTGCTCCGCCTGCCAGCGGCCCACCTCGTCGAGGGGGATGTCGATCTGGCCCTGCAGCCGCAGGCCGGCGTTGTATGCCGTGCGCGCGTGGCGCAGCAGGACGACGGTTCCCGCCGTCACCGGCGCGCGTCCCCGGCGAGGTGGATCGCGCCGCCGTCGTCGGGATCGCTGTACTCGGTCGCGTCACCGCCGCCGCGCGCGTCCTCGGGCAGCGGGATGGGCGGGCAGTCCTTCCACAGGCGCTCGAGCGCGTAGTACGTGCGGTCCTCGGCGTGCTGGACGTGCACGACGATGTCGCCGAAGTCGATCAGCACCCAGCGTGCCTCGGACTTGCCCTCGCGCCGGATCGGCTTGACGCCCGCCTTGAAGAGCGCCTCCTCGACGGCGTCGACGATCGCGGACACCTGCCGCTCGCTGGCACCGGACGCGATGAGGAAGACGTCGGTCAGGACCAGCTGCTCGCTCACGTCGAGCGCGATGATCTCCTGCGCCTTGATGTCGCTCGCTGCCCGCGCAGCGAGGATCGCGAGCTCTGTGGCCCGCTCGGTCGCCGTCATGCGGTACCACCTCTCATGAGGCCGGGTAGCTGACCCGGCAGAGTGCCAAGCATGGCCGCCGCCTGGTCCGTCCCGAACCCGGGGTTGTCTCCCTCGAGCACGAGCTTCCAGATCAGGAGGCCCAGCACGAAGGCGACGACCACCAGGATGATGTAGTGCAGCCACGTGTACTGCGGGCCCTCGTCCTCCTCCTCGTCCCACTCCTCCTCCGCTCCGCGGCGGGAGGCACGGGACTGGACACCCGGGGTGACGTCGAACTGTCCGGGGACGCCGGGGCGCTGCTGACCGGGGGCGCCGACCGGACCCGAACCGGGGCCAGCGGGGCCTCCCGCACCGGGGCGTCCGGGGAAGGGGGAACCAGGAGCCGCGGGCGCGCCGCCCGACGGCATGGACTGCGGAGCCGCCGCCGCGCCGGCCTCCCATGGGAGGGCGGGTGCGGCGGCCGACATCGAGCCACCGGGCGGACCGCCGGCCGGGCGGCCGGGACTCCCCGGGCGCTGCTGACCCAGGCCGCCGGGCGCGCCGGGACCACCCGGCGCACCGCCGCGAGTGCCGAACGGCGACGGCGGCTGGGTCGGGCCGGGCACGGGTGCCCCCCACTGCGACGTCTGACCGGGGTCGCCGGGCCTGCCGGGGCCGCCAGGACCCTGGGGCGCGCTCGGCGGGCCGAACCGCCCGGACCGGCCCTGCTGGGGGCCGGGCGGAACGGGAGCGCCGGACGAGCGGGAGCCGAACGGGCTGGGCGGTCCGCTCTGCCCGCCCTGACCGGGGCCCCCAGGGGCGCCGCGGCCACCAGGACCGGGCGGCGGTCCGCCGTGGCTGCCCGGGCCGGACGGAGCGCCCGGCCGGCCCTGACCGGGACCACCCGGTGCGTACGGCGGCGGGTTGCCGCCAGGCTGCTGCACCGGCGTGAGCCGACCGGTGGAGTCCACGCCGCGCGAGCCGCCCGTCGCCTGCGGAGGCCGTGCGACCGGCGGGTTCGGCGACCAGCCGCCCTCGGGCGCGGGCGCGCCACGGTGCGGAGGCTGCTGCTGCCCGGCCGGCGGTGGGTAAGCACCACCGGCGGCGGCCGCAGCGGCAGCCTCACGTTCGCGGATCTCGCGGCGCGTCATGGGACGACCCTTGTTGTCACTCATCGTGAAGACCTCGATACAGTCCGTGCTTGGCGATGTACTGGACCACGCCGTCAGGCACCAGATACCAGACCGGCAACCCCTCCTCGGCCCGACGACGACAGTCGGTCGAAGAGATAGCAAGTGCAGGAACCTCGAGCGTCGTCACACCGTCCCGAGGAAGCCCGTCCACGGTGAGCATGTGCCCTGGCCGTGTGACAGCGACGAAGTGTGCCATGTCCCAGAGCTTCTCGGCATCCTTCCACCGAAGAATCTGCTGGATGGCGTCCGCCCCGGAGATGAAGTACAGGTCCGCCTCCGGGCGCTGGGCGCGCAGGTCGCGGAGGGTGTCCACCGTGTAGGTGAGGCCCGCCCGGTCGATGTCGACGCGGCTCACCTTGAACCGCGGGTTCGACGCCGTGGCGATCACCGTCATCAGATAGCGGTGCTCAGCCGGGGTGACCCGCTGCTGCTGCTTGAAACCCGGCCGGCCCGTGGGGACGAAGACAACCTCGTCCAGCCCCAGGTGGGCCACCGCCTCGCTCGCGGCCACCAGGTGGCCGTGGTGGATGGGATCGAACGTGCCGCCCATCACTCCGATGCGCGGCCTGGTCCCAGTGGGGGCACTCATACGGTGGGTGCGCTCATCTGGTCGTCAGGCTCCCGTCTGGCGGATCAGTGCCGGTTGCCGACGTTGCGGAACGCGTACGTGACGAACAGGCCGGCAACGAGCGAGCCGAAGGCGATCAGACCGAGCACGATCGGAGCGATCGGCTCGTTGGCGTGCTCCGAGGCAGCCTCGGCGGCCAGAACGGCGATATAGGGCACGGGTACTTCCTCCCGGTCGGACGTGCTCACGTGGGCTTTAGTCTCTCACGGACGAATTGCGGCGAGTACACGCCGACACTGGGTCGCAAGGAGATCCTGGGGAGGTCTCCAGGACGCCGACGGGCGCTCACGGCCTGATGTGGCCGTCGCCCGTAACGACCCATTTGGTAGTGGTGAGCTCAGTCAGGCCCATGGGGCCACGCGCATGCAGCTTTTGCGTCGAGATGCCTATCTCGGCACCCAGGCCGAGCTCGCCGCCGTCGGTGAACCGGGTCGACGCGTTCACCATCACTGCCGCGGAGTCCACCTCCGCGACGAACCGCTCCGCCGCCGCGATGTCCCGCGTCACGATCGCCTCCGTGTGCCCGGAGGACCACGTGTGGATGTGCTCGATCGCGGCGTCCAGCGACGGCACGACCCGCACACCGAGCTCCAGCGCCAGGTACTCCGTTGCCCAGTCCTCGTCCGTGGCGGGAACCATGTCGGCACCGTCGGGGGCAAAGGACATGGCGGCGGGATCCCCGTGCAGCACCACGCCTGCGCCGGCCAGCGCGGCGAGCGCCGCCGGAAGGAAGGCCGCGGCGGCGTCCTCGTGCACGAGCAGCGTCTCGGCCGCGTTGCAGACGCCCACCCGCTGGGTCTTGGCGTTCATCACGATCGCCACGGCCATGTCGACGTCGGCCGTCGCGTCCACGTAGACGTGCACGTTGCCCACGCCCGTCTCGATGACGGGCACGAGGGACTCACGCACGACCGTCTGGATGAGGTCGGCACCGCCGCGCGGGACCAGGACGTCCACGAGGCCGCGGGCACGCATGAGCGCCACACCGCCCGCACGGCCGTAGGCGTCGATCGACTGGACCAGGCCGGCGGGCAGGCCCTGCGCCTCCAGCGCACCCTGCATCACCGCCACGATCACCGCGTTCGACGACGCCGCCGCGCTCCCCCCGCGCAGGATCACCGCGTTGCCGGACTTCAGGGCCAGGCCGGCGGCGTCGACCGTCACGTTGGGGCGCGCCTCGTAGATCATGCCGACCACGCCCATCGGGACGCGGAGCTGGCGCAGGCGCAGGCCGTTCGGCAGGGTCTGCCCGCGCACCACCTCGCCGACCGGGTCGGGCAGCCCGGAGACGTCGCGCAGCGCGTCCGCGATCTGCGCGATCCGCTCCGGGGTGAGGGCCAGCCGGTCCAGCAGGCCGTCGGACATCCCGTTGGCGCGTCCGCGCTCCAGGTCCTCGGCGTTCGCGGCCACTATCCGGTCCGCGGCTGCTACCAGGGCGTCGGCGATGGCGTCGAGAGCGGCGTCCTTCGTCATCCGGTTCGCCAGGGCCAGGGTGCGCGAGGCGACCTTGGCACGCCGGGCGACGTCGTGCACCGCGGTGGTGACGTCCGCTGTGCCGGGCGGCGCCGGGGTGGCTCCTCCGGCGGTCTCGCCTCCGGCAGGTGTCGCCTCGTCCTGGCTCACTATCGTCATGCGTCGAGAGTACGTCGGGCAGGTGCGAAAACCGAGCGAGAATCCGCTCTGCGGACGCTCCCCCGGACGCTTCACCGAGTCCGGCGCGTTCGCCCCTGGGAACTCGTCGGCCGGTCCAGCACCAGGTCGTCCCGGTGCACGACCTCCCGGTCGTACCCCTCGCCCAGCTCTTCGCGGAGCGCGTAGGTGGAGCGCCCCAGCAGTGCGGGGAGGTCGCTCGCGTCGAAGGCCACGAGCCCCCGGGCGACCACGGTGCCGTCGGGCGCGACGAGCTCGACGGGGTCGCCCGCGTCGAACTGGCCCTCGGCCTTGGTGATCCCGGCCGGCAGCAGCGAGGCGCGGCCGCCGAGGACGGCACGCGCGGCGCCGTCGTCCAGGTGGAGGCGGCCCTGCGTGCGGGCAGCGTGCGCGATCCAGAGCCGGCGCGCCGACGTGCGGCGTCCGGTCGCGGCGAAGAAGGTGCCGACGTCGTCGCCCGCGAGCGCGGCGGCGGCGTTGGCCGTGAGGGTGAGGACGGCGGGGACGCCTGCGCCCGTCGCGATCCGCACCGACTCCAGCTTGGTGACCATGCCGCCCGTGCCGACGGCGCTGCCGCGTGCGGTGACCTCGACGGCCGCGACCTCGGCGAGGTCGTTGACCAGCGGGATGCGGCGGGCGCCGGGGCGCGACGGCGGCGCGTCGTGCAGGCCGTCGACGTCGGTCAGGAGCAGCAGGGCGTCCGCGCGCACCAGGTGCGACACGAGCGCCGCGAGGCGGTCGTTGTCGCCGAACTTCAGCTCGTCGGTGGTCACGGCGTCGTTCTCGTTGATTACGGGCACGACGCCGAGGGCGAGCAGCCGCTCGAGCGCCCGCTGCGCGTTGCGGTAGCGGGCCCGCCGAACGGTGTCCTCCGCGGTGAGCAGGATCTGCCCGATCTGGATGCCGAACGCCGCGAACTCCTCCTGGTACCGGCCCACGAGCTGCCCCTGGCCCACCGAGGCGGCGGCCTGCATCGTGGCGAGGTCGCGCGGCCTGGCAGCGAGCCCGAGCGGTCCGATGCCGGCCGACACGGCACCCGACGTCACGAGCACGACCTGGGCGCCGGCGGCCTGCCGCGCGGCGAGGACCTCGACCACCCCGCGCAGCGCCTCGACGTCGAGGTGCCCGTCCGGGCCGGTCAGGGACGACGAACCGATCTTGACCACGACGCGCCGGGCGTTGGCGATCACGGACCGGACGCGCTGAAGATCCTTGGCGTCCTGGGGTCTGCCGGAGGGTTCGAGGGAGTTCACGTCCTCATCCTCCCCGGAGGGCCGCCCGGGGCGCGCGGTCATTTCACGGGCCGGGACCCGCACTGCCGAAGTAGACCTGCAGCGAGATAGGGCGGGTTGGTCAGTCGGCGTCCGGGTCCGTCCAGTGGCCTGCCTCGCGCTCCGTCCACAGCTCACGGCGGGCCTCGGTCTTGGCGTCCATGCGCTCGGTGAACTCGCGGCGCTTGTCGCCGCGGGTGGGCCGCTCGTTCTGGTCGAGCCGCAGGTCGGTGCCGCGGCCGCCGAGCAGCTCCGGACCGGTCTGCAGGGTGGGCTCCCAGTCGAAGACGACGGCGTTGTTCGGGTCGCCGATCCGCACCTCGTCCCCGGCGACGGCGCCGGCCTTGAACAGCCCGTCCTCGACGCCGATCTTCGCCAGCCGGTCCGCGAGGAAGCCGACGGCCTCGTCGTTGTTGAAGTCGGTCTGGCGAACCCACCGCTCCGGCTTGGTGCCGCGCACCTCGAACCAGTAGTCGGTCTCGCCGCCCAGCCGGCGCACGGTGAACCTGGCCTCGTTCACGGCGCGCGGGCGCAGCACGATCGGTGCCGGCTCCGGCGCGGGTGCCGCGGCGCGGGCCTTCTCCACGACCTCGGCCAGGGCGAACTTCAGCTCGCGCAGGCCCTCGTGGGACGCGGTAGAGATCTCGAAGACGCGCAGCCCGCGCGCCTCGAGGTCGCCCTTCACGAAGTCCGCGAGCTCGCGGGCTTCGGGCACGTCGATCTTGTTGAGCACGACGAGGCGGGGGCGCTCGTTCAGCGGCACGCGGCCACCCGCGATGCCGAGGTCCCCGGAGTAGCTGGCGAGCTCGGCCTCGATCACGTCGAGGTCGCTGATCGGGTCGCGGCCGGGCTCCAGCGTGGCGCAGTCGAGCACGTGCACGATCATCGCCGTCCGCTCGATGTGCCGCAGGAACTCCAGGCCCAGGCCCTTGCCCTCGCTCGCGCCCGGGATCAGGCCCGGCACGTCGGCGACGGTGAACCGCGACTGTTCGGCCTGCACCACGCCGAGGTTCGGCACCAGGGTCGTGAACGGGTAGTCCGCGATCTTGGGCCGGGCGGCGGAGATGGCGGCGATCAGCGACGAC
Source organism: Promicromonospora soli (assembly GCF_014653785.1). Lineage (GTDB taxonomy): Bacteria > Actinomycetota > Actinomycetes > Actinomycetales > Cellulomonadaceae > Promicromonospora > Promicromonospora soli. The sequence continues at coordinate 1,100,964 of NZ_BNAS01000001.1, forward strand.
TTGCCGGCGCTCGGGAAGCCCACGAGCGCGACGTCGGCGATCGTCTTGACCTCGAGCTCGATGTCGGCGGCCTCGCCCTCCTCGCCGAGCAGCGCGAAGCCGGGTGCCTTGCGCTTCGGCGACGACAGCGCCCGGTTGCCCAGGCCGCCCTTGCCGCCGGCGGCGACGACATACTCGGCGCCCTCCCCAACGAGGTCGGCCAGGACGTTGCCGTCCAGGTCCTTCACGACGGTGCCGTCCGGCACCTTCAGGATCAGGTCGCCGCCCTTGGCGCCGTCCTTGTCGTCACCCATCCCCTGGGTGCCCGACGTCGCCCGCCGGTGCGGCGAGTGGTGGTACTCGAGCAGGGTGGTGGTGTTCGCGTCGACGACGAGCTTGACGGAACCGCCGTCGCCGCCGTTACCGCCGTCAGGTCCCGCCAGGGGCTTGAACTTCTCGCGACGGATCGAGGCGCAGCCGTTCCCGCCGTTACCCCCGGCGGCGTGAAGCACCACCCGGTCCACGAAGCTGGCCATGTCTCGATCCTCTCAAGTACTGCTCAGTAGAGCCGCTCGGCCGAGCCGCTCTGGAAAAGGCGAAGGGGGCGCACCGTCACCGGTGCGCCCCCTTACGCGGATTCCGAAGCTCAGGCCTCGGCGGTGACGATGTCGATGACCTTGCGGCCACGGCGGCTGCCGAACTGCACGGCGCCGGGAGTAAGGGCGAACAGGGTGTCGTCCTTGCCGCGACCCACGTTGACGCCCGGGTGGAAGTGGGTGCCGCGCTGGCGGACGATGATCTCGCCGGCCTTGACGACCTGGCCACCGAAGCGCTTCACGCCGAGGCGCTGGGCATTGGAGTCGCGACCGTTGCGCGAGGAGCTCGCGCCCTTCTTGTGTGCCATCTCAGGACCTGTCTTTCGGGACGAAGTAGAAGAAGAAGTTTGATCTCGCGCGGGCTCACTCGTCAGAGGAGGCCCGCAGCGGAAGTCACTTGATGCCGGTGACCTTGAGGCGGGTCAGCGACTGACGGTGGCCCTGGCGCTTGCGGTAACCGGTCTTGTTCTTGTACTTGAGGATCGTGATCTTGGGACCCTTCTCGTCCCGCACGACCTCAGCGGTGACCTTGACCTTCGCCAGCTTCTTCGCGTCGGTGGTCACCTTCTCCCCGTCCACGAGCAGGAGGGCCGGGAGCTCAAGGGTCTCACCGGGGCTCGCCTGGACACGGTCCATGACGACGATGCTCCCGACGGACACCTTCTCCTGACGGCCACCGGCCTTGACGATCGCGTAAACCACGTTCAACTCATCTCTCTAGTCTTGGCGTGCGCGCACGACGGTATCCACCGGCTTTGCTGTGACTCGCTCCGCCGCGGCGGTCGAGTGCGATGCGCCATGGGCACGCAGGACGGGTGCGCAGACAGCACACCGAAGCACCAGGTTACGCGATGCCTTCCGCGGGTTCAAACCGGTGGCCACGTGGCCTTGCCCACCCTCGCCGGGCCGCCTCGCCGCTGATCGGACGCCATGAGCCTTGGCCCCTTGACGCCTTTGGCGACCGGGACGCGGCTGTGCCTACGCTGGGTTCGGGTGATCCTGATGGTTTTTGAGCCAACGGTGAAGGCTACCGAGCACGACGACATCACGCGGGCGATGCGTGCAGTCCCCCGCCGCGACTTCCTGCCGCGGTCCCAGCGGCCGTTCGCGGACCACGACGCGCCGCTGCCGATCGGGCGCGGGCAGACGTCCTCGCAACCCACCACTGTCGCCGCCATGCTGCGCCTGCTGCGCGTCCCCCTGGGTGCGCGCGTGCTCGACGTCGGAGCGGGCTCCGGCTGGACCACTGCGCTGCTCGCCTACCTGACCGGCCCTTCGGGCTCGGTGCTCGGCGTCGAACGCGACAGCCGGCTCGCCGAATGGGGTGCCGCCAACGTCGAGCGCACCGGGATGGACTGGGCGACGGTCGAACCGGCGACGCCCGGCGTGCTCGGCCATCCGCGGCCGAACGGCTGGGACCGGATCCTGGTGTCGGCGTCGGCAGCGGCGCTGCCGCGCGCCCTGGTGGACCAGGTCGGGATCGGCGGCCGCATGGTGATCCCGATCCGGACGTCGCTGCTGCTCATCGAGCGCCTCCCCGATGGGCGCATCCGCGCGACCGACCACGGCGGGTATCGGTTCGTACCGCTCATCCAGGACCAGCCCGTCGAGCGCTCCGAGCAGAGCCGCAAGTCGGGCTAAATCGGGACTTTATGGACGGTTAAGGAAACAAATGACAAGGGCAGGTCAACACACCGTCTAAAACCCTTCGCCAGGCATCCACATCTGCCCCTCGCGACAGTAACCTACGGTCCCGTAGGCTCTGGGCCATCTGCATGATGGGCGAAACCGTCCAACTCCACGGCTGGGAAGTCGAAACCGAGCATGTGAGGACCACATGGCCCAAGCTGCCCCCATCGTCCGCGACGGCTTCCGCCCGACGAAACCGCGCGACCCCGATGCTCAGCCGGTGACCAGCACGTACTCGTCGCTGGCTCGCACCGTGCGCGACGCCGGACTGCTCCACCGGGCACACCGCTACTACGCCTGGACCCTCGCCTCGCTCACCGTTGCGCTCGGCGGGATCATCACCGGGTTCGTGCTGCTGGGCGACTCGTGGCTGCAGCTCCTGATGGCGGGAGCGCTCGGCCTGGTGCTGACGCAGTTCGCCTTCGTGGCACACGAGGCGTCGCACCGCCAGGTCTTCGAGTCCGGGCGCCGTAACGACCGCGTGGGGCGGTTGCTCGCCAACGCCGTCGTCGGCATCAGCTACTCCTGGTGGATGAACAAGCACACCCGGCACCACGCCAACCCGAACAGGGTGGACAAGGACCCGGACATCGCGAACGACACGATCGCGTTCACCGAGGACGGCGCCCGGCAGCACCGCGGGCTCAAGCGGTGGATCAACCGGTACCAGGGCTGGCTGTTCTTCCCCCTGCTGACGCTCGAGGGCCTGAACCTCCACGTCACCTCGATCCGCTCGCTGTTCCAGGGGCCGCCCGAGACCCTGCGGTCCCGCATCGGTGAGCTCGTCACCATCTCGGCCCGCCTCGCCGCCTACGTCGCGATCCTGTTCTGGGCACTGCCGCCTGGTATGGCCTTCGCGTTCCTCGGCGTGCAGATGGCCGTGTTCGGCGTCTACATGGGTGCGTCGTTCGCGCCGAACCACAAGGGCATGGCGATCATCCCCGCCGACAGCAAGATGGACTTCCTGTCCAAGCAGGTCCTGACCTCGCGAAACATCCGCGGCGGCTGGTTCATGAACATCCTCATGGGCGGGCTCAACTTCCAGATCGAGCACCACCTGTTCCCGAGCATGCCGCGCCCGCACCTCATCAGGACCGCCGAGATCGTCCGGGAGCACTGTGCGACCCTCGGCATCCCGTACACCGAGACCAGCCTGGCGCAGTCGTACATGATCGTCGTCGCCTACCTGAACCGGGTGGGGCTCGCGGCGCGCGACCCGTTCGACTGCCCGCAGTACCGCCAGCTCCGCAAGGTCTGACCTACGGGGCAGCGGTCGACCTGGCGAAGCGCGTGATCGGTAGGACGTCAGGTGATCGGCATTCCAATCTGCCGGTCACCTGACGTCCTACCGATCACGCACCTGTGTGTTTCCGGCAGCGCGCCTCGTACGACTCCGACCCGCCGACGTGCGCCGCGACCGGCACGAGCGCGCCGCCTGGCTCGGCAGAGCCGGCGTCGGGCACCGGCGGCGCTCCCGGCACCCGGACGTGGAACGCGGCGTCCGCACCGCAGACGGAGCACACGGCGGTGAGCTTCTCCACGGACTCGGCAAGCGCCATGAGCTCGGGCAGGGGCGCGAAGGGCTGCCCGTCGAACGTGACCGACAGTCCGGCGACGACCACCACGAGCCCGCCGCCCGCCAGGTCCGAGACCACGGGCACCAGGCCGACGCCGAAGAACTGAGCCTCGTCGATGGCGACGAGCTCGGTCTCGGAGCCGGCCTCTCCGTCGGCGGTGCCGGTGCCGGTCTCGAGCAGGGCCGCGATCTCCGCAGCGTCCGACACCGAGTGCGACGGCACGCCCAGCCCCGAGTGCGAGCTCACCCGGCCGACGCCCCGCCGGGCGTCCAGCGCATGGCTCACCACCAGGACGCCGCGCCGCGCGATCTGGGCGCGGCGCACCCGGCGCAGCAGCTCCTCCGACTTGCCCGCGAACATCGGGCCGGCGATCACTTCGAGGCGCCCGGCGCCCAGACCGTCTTTCATGGGTGCCAGTCAAGCACTCGGCTATGTTGGTGGGCATGGCCGCCGACGTCGAGACCGTTTTGTTCCTGCCCGGGCTGGGCGCCGGCGTCGGCTTCTGGGACGCGCAGCTGAGCGCGCTGCCCGACGGATTCGTGGGCCTGTCCCCGGACATTCCCGGGCTCGACCAGGCGGCCACGCCCGGCGCGTTCACGTTCGCGGGTGCGGCCCGCGCCCTGCGGGACCTGCTCGACGAGCACGGCGTCGAACGGGCCCACGTCTGCGGCCTGTCGCTCGGGGCGATGACGGCCACCCAGCTCGCGCTCGACTTTCCCGAGCGGGTCGCCTCCCTCGTGCTCTCGGGCAGCCAGGTACGCCCGCATCCCGCCCTGATGCTGATCCAGCGCCAGATCATCCGGCTGCTCCCGGAGAGCACCGCCGTGGGCATGTCCATGACCAAGGCGCAGTGGCTCGGTGCGCTCCGGGTGGTCGCGGACCTCAACTTCCGCGAGCGGCTGGCGAGCATCCAGGCGCCGACCCTGGTCCTGTGCGGCAGCCGCGACTTCGCGAGCATCGCGCCCGCGCGAGAGCTCGCAGCGACGATCCCGCACGCCGAGCTGCGCATCGTCCCCCGGGTCGGTCACCCGTGGAACCAGCAGGAGCCGGAGCTCTTCTCGCGGACGATCGCGGAGTTCTACGCCCGGCTGTCCACGGACAGCTGAATGCCCGGCGGCTCACGCCACTCGCCACGGAGGACGCCCATGACCACAGAGTCGTGGCGGACGCCGTCGACCACCCGGGCCTGCCGGAACCGAGCCTCCTCCACGAAGCCCAGCGACTTCCCCACGCCGAGCATCGCCCGGTTGCCGGACCACGTCGCGAAGTCCAGCCGGACCCACGGCGTGCCCGCGAACAGGAATGACGTCCACAGGGCCAACGCCGAGCGCCCGATCCCCCGGCCGCGCACCGCCGGGTCGTAAACAGTGATGCCCAGGCGGGCCCACTCCGTCTCGCGCGACTCCCAGTACCAGGCAACGGTTCCGACAAGCTCGCCGTCGACGTCGACAACCAGTCGGCGCGGCGGCAGCCCTTCGGGGCCCGACGGCGGGGGCGCTGGCGTCGGCATGCTCGACGTAGGCGTGCTCGACGTCGGCCAGGCAAGGCCGTGCTCCTGCGCGAGCGTCGCGACGTGCGCATCTGCCTGCTCTTCGGTCGGAACCGGGTAGTACGGGCCGTCCCAGCGGTGCCAGTCATGCTCCGGCCGCAGCCAGGCGCGGAAGCAGTCGAGATCTGGGCCGGTCCAGCCGCGGAGGACCACTGTCGTTCCGGCGGCAGTCGCACCACGGGCATAGGTCTCTGGTGTCACCGTCCGATCATCCCCCAGCCCCGGCCCAAGACGGAGTCCTTTTCCAGCACACAGTTGGGCATGCTCGAGGCCCCGAGAGCATGCCCAACCACGTTCTGGAAGCGGACCTCTGGCGCCCGGTCGGACCGGCCGCCGCTACAGCACCCGTGCCACTCCAGGGATCCGGCGCAGCAGGTGGGCGAAGCCCCAGCACAGCGGCACCGCGAGGACGAGCAGGATCAGGAACTTCACGCCTGCCGGGGCGACCAGCTGCGCAAGGAGCATCGCGACGCCGACCAGCACCAGCGGGTGGATGACGTACACCGCGAACGTGTTCCGCGCTGCGAACCTGGCCCACGCGGGCTGCCCCGAGAACTTCTCCCGGAACAGCACCAGCAGCGCCACGATCGTGCTCACAGCGAAGACGTTCTCAGCGAGGACGGCCCCCAGCAGCGCGAGGGCTCCCGCGCCGGGCGTCGCCGCCAGGGCGGTCGTGCCGAGCGCGACTCCCACGCTGACGATCGCCATCACCACCGCCACCCGCCCCTGCCGGACGGTGAGGGGGGCGAGCCACCCATGTCGCGTCGCCAGCAGGCCGACCACGAAGAGGATCACGTACTGCGGCAGGTACGCCGGCGAAGGCAGCCCGCCGAGCTCCCAGTAGGTTCCGGTCGGCACCACGAGCCGCCACAGGAACGACACGACCGTCAGCAGCGCCACGAGCCCGGCGATCGCCCGGAAGCCGACCGGGCGGGGTTCGGCGTCGGCGACGGCGCGCGCCCCGGCGTCGGCCACGCCAGACCCGGCCTCCGGCAGACCCGACGCGGCGCTCGACCGGGCGCGAAGCGCGCGGAAGGCGGCGTACGCGAGCGACATCACCAGGAGCACCTCGACGAACCACAGCGGTCCGGCGTCGCCCACGGTGAACCAGAAGCGCAGGAACGACTCCCCCTCCGCGCTGCGCGCCGGCCATTCGCGCAGGTGCAGGACCGGCCGCGCGACGAGCCAGTACGCCGCCAGCGGCACCCCCAGCCGGAGCAGCCGGTCCCGGGCGAACGCACCCGGCCCCTTGCGGTCCACCGACCCGAGGACGAAGAGGCCGGAGAGCAGGAAGAAGAAGCCCATGAAATAGAACTGGTTCACGATCACCAGCAGCATCAGGGCGACGCCCGAGGCGCTCGTGCTCGGCTCGGTCCAGTACCAGAGCGGAAGTGCGCCGTAGGTCAGGGCGCTGTGGTGCGCCAGGACCAGCACGGTCAGCAGGATCCGCAGGTTGTCGACATACCCAAGTCGGGTGGTCGTCGGCCTCGCGGCAGTCGTTGTCATCTCGGTCTCCCACCATCGTTGGTTCATTACTTGACTAATGAACCATAGGACCGGCGGGACTAGCAAGCAATGTGAGAGAACTCGTCGGGGGCGCAAAAAACGAGGGCCGCCACCTCGCGGTGGCGACCCTCGTCCGGATCAGGTCAGCGGCCCAGGAGCCGCGCCCAGAATCCCTTCTGCTTAGGCGACCTCGTCGCCGGCTCCTTTGGGCGGTTCCGGCTGCCCAGTGCCGGAGCCCCCCTCCGGCGCATCGCTCGCCGACGGCGCGGCGTCTGCCGGCATGTCGGCAGAGTCGGGTGACTCGGGCGAAGAAGCTGCGGATGCCGCCGAGGCGGCGGAGCCCGAAGAGCCGGCGTCGGCCGATCCTGCGGTGGGCAGCTGGATCTCGTCCAGGGTGGCGGGACCGTCCTCCGAGGAGTCCTTCGTCTCGTGGGTCTCGTGCGCGTGCTGCGCAGCGGCCGCGATCGTGGCGAGCGTGGCCTTGACGGCCTCGCGAGCCTCGGACCGCTCCTCGGGCAGGCTGGCGACCGGCACGACCGGCTCCAGCATGGGGGCCACCTTGTCCTTGACCTCCTTGCCACGCTTGCGGCGCGAACGCGCCGAGCGCGCGCCGTCCTCGGACGACGGCACGGGAACGCCGCCGGAGGCCACGCCGTTGCCCGACTTCTCGATCGGCTCCTCGTGCACGATGAACCCGCGGCCCTTGCAGTGCTCGCAGGTCTCGGAGAACGCCTCGACGAGGCCCTGGCCCACACGCTTGCGCGTCATCTGGACCAGGCCGAGCGACGTCACCTCCGCCACCTGGTGCTTGGTGCGGTCCCGGCCGAGGCACTCGACCAGACGACGCAGCACCAGGTCGCGGTTGGACTCGAGCACCATGTCGATGAAGTCGATGACGATGATGCCGCCGATGTCGCGCAGGCGCAGCTGCCGCACGATCTCCTCGGCCGCCTCGAGGTTGTTCCGTGTGACGGTCTCCTCGAGCGTGCCGCCCGCACCGGTGAACTTGCCGGTGTTGACGTCCACGACGGTCATGGCCTCGGTGCGGTCGATGACCAGCGAGCCGCCCGAGGGCAGCCACACCTTGCGGTCCATGCCCTTGGCGAGCTGCTCGTCCACGCGGTGCACCGAGAACACGTCGGTGTTCTCGACCCACTTGGACACCCGCTCGCGCAGGTCGGGAGCGAGCTCCTCGACGTAGTGCGCGATCTCGTCCCACGCGCCTTCGCCCTCCACCACGAGCGACGAGAAGTCGTCGTTGAAGATGTCGCGGACCACGCGGATGGCCATGTCGGGCTCGCCCTGGAGCAGGGCAGGTGCGGACGCCTTCTTGGCCTTGGCCTGGATGGCGTCCCACTGGCCCTGCAGGCGCTCGACGTCGGCGCGCAGCTCGTCCTCGCTGGCACCCTCGGCGGCGGTGCGCACGATGACGCCCGCCCCCTCCGGGACGACCTCGCGGAGGATCTTCTTGAGCCGCGAACGCTCGGTGTCGGGCAGCTTGCGGCTGATGCCGGTCATGCCGCCACCCGGCACGAACACCAGGTACCGGCCGGCGAGCGTGACCTGGCTGGTGAGCCGGGCGCCCTTGTGGCCGATCGGGTCCTTGGTGACCTGCACGAGGACGGGGTCGCCCGACTTCAGCGCCTGCTCGATCCGGCGCGGCTGGCCCTCGAGGCCCGCCGCGTCCCAGTTGACCTCGCCTGCGTACAGCACGGCGTTGCGGCCCTTGCCGACGTCGACGAACGCGGCCTCCATGGAAGGCAGCACGTTCTGGACCCGGCCCAGGTACACGTTGCCGGCCATCGACGCCTGCGACTGCTGCGAGACGTAGTGCTCCACGAGCACGCCGTCCTCCAGCACCGCGATCTGCGTGCGGCCGTCCTTCTCGCGCACGATCATCGACCGCTGCACCGACTCGCGGCGGGCCAGGAACTCGGCCTCGGTGATGATCTGGCGGCGGCGGCCGTGGTCCCGGCCCTCGCGGCGACGCTGACGCTTCGCCTCGAGGCGCGTGGAACCCTTGAGCGCGGTGACCTCGTCGGTACGGCTCGAACGGACCGCGGCGGCTTCGGCGCGCTCGCCGCGCGTCCCCCGGCGGCGACGGCGGCGACGGCGGCTGCCGCCCTCGCCCTCGTCCTCACCGGTCTCCTGGATCGAGTCCTCGGCGGTCTCGTCGTCGTCGGACGCCTGCGCGTCCTCCTCGGCGTCCTCGTCCTGGTCCTCGTCCGCCGAGTCGTCCGCGTCGTCCGAGCGGTTGGCGCGGCCGCCACGGCGACCCCGTCCGCCCCGACGACGACGGCGGCGCGACGGGCGCACCTCCTCGTCGTCGTACTCCTCGAAGTCCTCCGGGGCGAGCTCTTCGAGCGCGACGCCCTCCGCGGCCAGCTCCTCCTCGATCGCACCGACCTCGTCCACAGCCGCCAGGTCGTCCTCGCTCAGCTCCGCCTCGACGAACTGCGGGACGGTCGGGACGGTCACCTCGCGGGCGGGCGCCTCGGCCGCGGTGTCGCCCGTGGGCTCGACGGCGGTGTCGGTCGGCGTGGCGCTCGGCGTCGCGTCCTCGGCGGTGGGCCGAGCGGCCGGTTCGGTGCTGGGGCCCGTGCGGCGCACGGCCCGGCGCGACCCGGACTTCCGGGCCCGGGGCTCTGCGGCGGTCTCCGACCGAGCATCGGTGCGGGCCTCGGCGCGTGCCTCGGTCCTTGGCTCCGCGGGCGCCTCGGCAACCGGCTCTGCGGCGCGGGACACGAGGGACTCGGGGGCGGGCTCGACCGGGCGAGCGACCGGCCGCGCGAACTGCGGCGTGAGGTCCTTCGCGCGCGGCGGCCCGGCGGGGGCCTGCGCACGCCGCGCGCGGCGTGCCGCTGAGTCGTCCGGCGCCTGGAACAGCAGCGCCGTGGTGGCGAGGCGCGGGACACGCGTACCCGAGGTCGTCGCGGCGGGCGACGAAGCGGACTGAGCGGGTGCCGCGGCGGGAGTCTCGGCCGCGGGCGCCTCGGTCGGCTCCGCCGCCGGACGACGGCCGCGACGCGCGCGGGCCCTGGGTGCGGGCTCGGCCGCGACGTCATCGGTGGGCGCCTGAACGGCGGAGGCCGCTGGGGCCTCCTCGACCGGCGCCGGCTCGGCGGCCCCCTCCACGACCGGCTCGGCCGAGGCGGGCTTGCGCCGCGACCGGGCACGCTTGGGAGCGGGCTCGGCGGCGGGCTCGGCGGCGGGCTCGACCGTGTCGGCCTCCGCCGTCGGCTCGGCCTTCTTGCGGGTGCGACGCTTCGGCGCGGCGCTCTCGGCCTGCGCGGCGGGCTCTGCCTCCGGGCCGCCAGGGAGAACGATGTCGTCCAGGCTTGCGACGCCGCGGGCCGGGGCCTCAGCGGGCGCGACGGGCTCCGGGAGCTCCAGATCGAGCTGGGCGGTCTCCTCGGCGGCGGCCTCGGGCTCGGCGGCGGCTTCAGGCTCGACGAGCGGAGCCTCGGGCTCGACCGCGTCAGCCTCGGGCTCGACCGTGTCGGCAGTGATTTCGGTCTCAGTCGAGGCGACCGCCTCCGCCTGCACGGGCTCGCCGGCGAACGGTTCGGCCGCCGTCGGCTCGGCGATGACCTGCTCGGGCGCCGTGGGGGAAGAGACGCCACGTGTGGCCCGGCGACGCGGGCGCTTGGTGGTGGTCTCACCGGGCGCGGAGCCCGAGGTGGCCACGGCGGCGGTACCGCCGGTGGTCACAGGCTGGGCCTCGGCCGGGGCCGTGGGGGCGCCGGACGAGCCGACGACGATGGGCTCGACGTTTGCCGTCGAGACGACGGACCGAGTGGCCCTGCGACGCGGGCGCTTGGTCGGCGTGGTGTCCGCCGGAGCCTCCCCACCAGTGGTGACCTGGGCGTTTGCCTCAGGTGCGTCGTAATCATCCTGTGACCCGAGGGTCGAACCGGTGGTGCTGGAAGGCGTCACGTGAGGTGCTCCTGTAGCCGGCGTCCGCTCCACACCACGCGGACCGCCAGGCGGTCGGTCGTCCGGCGATGCATCGCGGCGAAGCGACACATCCGGGCGGAAGTCTCGGCTGCGGCCCTGTTCCCACGATCTTCGCGGACGCCTGCGGCCACGATCTGTCGTGACTGCGGCACCGCGTGCGGATCGCGGGCAGTGATGGACTCTGCAGGCCACGCAGGGATGTGGGCCCGCGCGGGTTCGTCCAGTATCGCACAGGAGTCTGGGGCCGCCCGTCTGCGGTCCAACTGCGTGTACAGTGGCTTGTGAAGACATTCACAAGCGACGGATTCACCCCGCGGCAACGCGCGGACCTGCTGGATCAGGCCTAGCGTCCCGAGGGACAGAGCCGTTCGGAGACATCACAGGAGCCCGGAGTGGAAGCTCTCGACCTGGCACGCTGGCAGTTCGGCATCACCACCGTCTATCACTTCATCTTCGTGCCGCTCACGATCGGGCTGGCGCCACTTGTCGCCATCATGCAGACCGCCTGGGTCCGCACGGGGAACGAGCGGTGGCTGAAGCTGACCAAGTTCTTCGGGAAGCTCTTCCTGATCAACTTCGCGCTCGGCGTGGTCACAGGCATCGTGCAGGAGTTCCAGTTCGGGATGAACTGGAGCGAGTACTCCCGGTTCGTCGGCGACGTGTTCGGCGCACCGCTCGCCATGGAGGCCCTCGCCGCGTTCTTCGTGGAGTCCACCTTCCTCGGCCTGTGGATCTTCGGCTGGGACCGGCTGAGCAAGCGCGTCCACCTGGCGTGCATCTGGGCCGTGGCCGTCGCGGTGAACCTGTCGGCGCTCTTCATCCTGGCCGCCAACTCGTGGATGCAGCACCCGGTGGGCGCCGTGTACAACCCCGAGACCGGCCGCGCCGAGATGGAGTCGATCTGGGCGATCCTCGGCAACAACACGCTGTGGGCCGCCTTCCCGCACACGGTGGCTGCCGCGTTCCTCACGGCCGGAACGTTCGTGGCCGGCATCGCCGCGTGGTGGATGGTGCGCCTGGCGCGGACCAAGCGGGCCGAGTCCATCGAGCTCGCCCGGAACGTCTACCGGCCCGCCGTGATCCTGGGCACCGTGGTCATGCTGGTCTCCGGAGCCGGCGTCGCCCTGACGGGTGATGTGCAGGGCAAGCTGATGTTCGAGCAGCAGCCGGGCAAGATGGCGTCGGCCGAGGCGCTGTGCGAGGGCGAGGAGGCGGCGAACTTCTCGATCCTCACGATCGGCGACCTGTCCAACTCGTGCGAGGGCGTGCGCCACATCCTGGAGGTACCGGGGCTGGCCAGCTACCTCGGCACCGGCAGCTTCTCCGGACCGGAGAGCTTTCTGCCCGGCGTCAACGACGTGCAGGAGGAGTACGCCGAGCGGTTCGGCGAGACCGACGACGTGGGCAACCCCATCTCGTACACGCCGAACCTCGCCGTCACCTACTGGAGCTTCCGGCTCATGATCGGATTCGCCGCCGGGTCAGCGCTGCTCGCAGTGGTCGCCCTCTGGCTCACCCGCGGCGGCCGGGTCAGCGACAACCCCTGGTTCGCCCGCCTCGGGATCGCCGCTATCCCCACCCCGTTCCTCGCCTCGTCGTTCGGATGGATCTTCACCGAGATGGGGCGTCAGCCCTGGGTGGTCGCCCCGAACCCCACGGGGATCGACCAGATCCGGTTGCTCACCATGCGCGGCGTCTCGACAGTCGTGAGCCCCGGCATGGTGCTCACCTCGATGATCGTGTTCACCCTGCTCTACGGCGTCCTCGCCGTGATCTGGTACCGGCTCATGCACCGGTACGCGATCGAGGGCGTGCCCTCGACGGTGCGCGACGAGTCGCCCGAGGCGGCGGGGGACGACGCCGACCGGCAGCTCTCGTTCGCCTACTGATCACAGCCGGACCGCACAGACAGACCTGACAGAAAGGGACGTGACCGTGGACCTCGCACTCGTGTGGTTCTTCATCATCGCGATTCTGTGGACCGGGTACCTCGTGCTCGAGGGCTTCGACTTCGGCGTCGGGATGCTGATGTCGCTGCTCCCGCGCGGTGACGCCGCGCACCGGGAGAAGGAGCGGCGGGTGCTGGTGAACAGCATCGGGCCGGTCTGGGACGGCAACGAGGTGTGGCTGCTCACCGCCGGTGGCGCCACCTTCGCGGCCTTCCCGGAGTGGTATGCGACCCTGTTCTCCGGCTTCTACCTGCCGCTGCTCCTCATCCTGGTGGCGCTCATCGTGCGCGGCGTCGCCTTCGAGTACCGCGGCAAGATCGCCGACGCCGCCTGGGCTCGCCGCTGCGACGTCGCCATCCAGGTGGGCTCCTGGGTGCCCGCCATCCTGTGGGGCGTGGCGTTCGCGAACCTGGTCCGCGGCGTCCAGCTGGACGACGCACACCAGTACGTGGGCGGGTTCTGGGCCCTGCTCAACCCGTTCGCACTGCTCGGCGGCCTGACGACGCTCGTGCTGTTCCTGCTGCACGGCTCCGTCTTCGTGGCGCTCAAGACCGACGGCCAGATCCGGGCGCGGGCCCGCAGGTTCGCCGGGGTGCTGTCGGTCGTGGCCCTGCTCGTGGCCGGCGGGTGGGCGGTCTGGGCGCAGGTCGCGTTCTCGGTCACCTGGACCTGGGCCGTCGTGGCGGTCGCGGCGCTGGCGCTGGTCGGCGTCGTGCTGACGAACCGCGCCGGGCGCGAGGGCTGGGCGTTCGGGCTCTCCGCCGTGACGATCGTGGCCGCGGTGGTGCTGATCTTCGGGTCCATGTTCCCCGACGTCATGCCCGGCCTGGACGGCGGCCCCTCGCTGAGCATCGCGGAGGCGTCCTCGACGCCGTACACCCTGACCGTCATGACCTGGGTGGCCGTCGTGCTCACGCCGCTGGTGATCCTGTACCAGGGCTGGACGTACTGGGTGTTCCGGCGGCGGCTGACCGTGGAGCACATCCCCGCGCCGGCCGGGCTGACGTGGAAGAAGATCAAGGAGTCGGCGTTCTGACCTCGTTTCCGGGCGCGCACGGGACCATGGCCTCATGAAGCCCCTCGACCCACGTCTGCTGCGGCAGGTTCGCGCGGCCCGCTGGTATGTGGCGCTCACGGTCGGGCTCGGCGTGGCTGCGGCCGGGCTGATCGTCGCGCAGGCCCTGCTCATCGCGGCGCTGCTGGCACCGGTGGTGCTCGGGGAAGGCACTTCCGGGCCGGCGATGGTGTGGTCCTTCGCGGGGCTGGCACTCGTGATCGCCGGGCGGGCAGCCGTCGCGTGGGCTCAGGAGCGGTACGCGCTGCGCGCCGCCGCCCGGACGATCGCCGAGCTGCGGCGTGCGGTGGTGGAGGCGTGGGCGCTGCGCGGCCCCCGGGCGGCCGCGTCGGGCGGCGGGGTCGCGTCGGGCAGCGGGACGACGGCGGACGGCGGGGCAGACGCCTCGACGTCGGGCAGCGGGAGCGCAAGCCCGGAGGCCGAGGTAGCGACCCTCGCGACGCGCGGGCTCGACGCGCTCGAGCCATACCTCGTGCGCTACGTGCCGCAGCTCGTGCTGACGGCGCTGGTCACACCTGCGCTCGTGTGCGTCGTGCTGGGCCTGGACTGGGTGTCGGCGGTGATAGTGATCGTGACGCTGCCGCTCGTACCCCTCTTCATGGTGCTCGTGGGGCGGCTGACGGCGGGGACCTCCGAGCGGCGGCTCGCCACCGTGGAACGGCTCGGCGCCCAGGTGCTCGACCTGGTCGCCGGGCTCCCGACGCTGCGCGCCTTCGGGCGGTCGTTCGGGCCGGGCGAGCGGGTGCGCGTGCTCGGTGACGCCTCCCGGAAAGCCACGATGGGGACGCTGCGGATCGCCTTCCTCTCCTCGATGGTGCTGGAGCTGCTGACGACGCTGTCCGTAGCGATCGTCGCCGTGGGCGTGGGGCTGCGGCTCGTCGAGGGCGCCATGTTGCTGCAGCCGGCTATCGCTGTGCTGGTGCTGGCGCCCGAGGTCTATCTGCCGCTGCGGCGGGTCGGGGCGGAGTTTCATGCTTCCGTCGACGGGGTGGCGGCTGTTTCCCGGGCGTTCGCCCTTGTTTCTTCCGGTAGTTCCGTCCGGTCGGAGGGCGAGGACGTCCCCGCGCCGGCCGGGCTGCGTGTGGCGGGCGGAGAGCTTGTGCTGGAAGGGGTGTCCGTGCGGGCTGGTGGGCGCGGGGTTGTTGCTCCTGCTGGGCTGTCGGCGCGGATCCCGCTCGGGTCCGGCGACGCCGGGGGCGGGCGGGTCGTAGCGCTGCGAGGGGCCAGCGGGTCCGGGAAGTCGACGGCCGTGCTCGTGGTGCTCGGACTGCTGGCGCCTGATGCCGGGCGGGTGGGGCTGGCGTCGCCCGACGACGCCTTCCACGACCTGGCGGATCTGCCGGCGGGCGGGCTGGAGAGCTGGTGGTCCGCGCTGACCTGGGTTCCGCAGCGGCCTTCGCTGCCGCCGGGGCGGCTGCGGGAGGTCGTCCTGGACGGTACGGCCCAGGTGAGTGACCACGCGCTCGCCGAGGCGGCGCGGCTGACGGGGCTCGACGCCGTCGTCGGATCGCTGCCCGACGGCCGGGAGACGCGCGTCGGGCTCGGCGGCGTAGGGCTGTCCGTGGGCCAGCGCCAGCGCGTCGCGCTCACGTCCGCCCTGCTCGACGACGCCGCGACCAAGCCGCTGGTGATCCTCGACGAGCCGACGGCCCACCTCGACGCACGCGGCGAGCAGGCGGTGCTCGACACCGTCCGGGCCTGGCGTGACGCCGGCCGGACCGTGCTCGTCGTCGCCCACCGGGCATCGCTGCTCCGGCTCGCGGACCAGGTGATCGACGTCCGCTCGGCGGCGGATCCTGCGGGCGATCCCGCGATCGCCCTCCGGGCCGGCTCCGGCGTGCCGGGATCTGCGACCGACGGGGAGACACGATGAGCACCCTGAAGGCCTACCCGGGACGGGACAGGGGTCCCGGCCTGACGCGGGGTGCGGCCCAGGGGTCCGGCCGCGATCCGCTGCGGCGCATCCTTCCGCTGCTGGAGGTGCGGCCGGGCAAGGTCGCGGCCGCGATCGGGCTCGGCGTCCTGGCCCTGGCCTGCGCGATCGGCCTCGCCGCCGTCGCCGCCTGGCTCATCGCCCGGGCGTCGCAGATGCCGCCGGTGCTCACGCTGTCGGTGGCCGTGGTGTCGGTGCGGGCGTTCGGGATCGGTCGTGGCGTGCTGCGCTACTGCGAGCGCCTGGCCTCCCACGACGTCGCGCTGCGCGGCATGGCGGCCCTGCGCGCCAACCTGTACGAGCGGCTCGCCGCGGACGACCGGCCGGTCACGGTGAAGCGCGGCGAGCTCCTGGCGCGCATCGGGCAGGACGTCGACGACGTCGGCGACGTGGTGGTCCGCGCGATAGTGCCCGCGGGGGTCGCGCTGGTGACGTCGCTCGGTTCGGTGATCCTGCTCGGCGCGCTCCTGCCGGCCGCGGGCGTGGCGCTGGCGTTCTGCCTGGCCCTGGCCGGGATCGTGACACCGTGGCTAGCGGCTCGCGCCGCGGCGCGGACCGAGGCGCGAGGGGCCACAGCCCGCGGCGAGGTCACGGCGCTTTCCCTGGAGATCCTGGAGGAGGCGGCTCCGCTGCGTGTCTCGGGGCGGTTCGGCGCGCGGCTCGGCGACCTGGAGGCCGCGGACGCGCGACTGTCCGCCGTCGCAGACGAGGGCGCGCGCACCTCCGGGCTCGCCGCCGCCCTGGGGGCGCTCGCGCAGGGTCTCGCGGTGCTCGCCTCGCTGGCGCTCGGGATCCCGGCGGCGGTCTCGGGTTCGCTGTCCGTGGAGGCTCTGGCGGTGGTCGTGCTGACGCCGCTGGCCGTGTTCGAGGCGACCGCCGGGCTGCCTGCGGCGGCGATCCAGCTGCATCGCTCGCGCGAGGCGGCGCGCCGGCTGCTGGAGCTGGCTCCGGCGAATCCGGTGTCAGAAGTGCGGGTGTCCCCAGCGTCTGACACCTCAGGGAAGGAGGGCGGCGTCCTGCTCGTACTCGACGGCGTCGCCGCCGGCTGGCCCGATGCGAAGGGCGTGCCGCGCGTCGCCGTCGAGGGTGTGTCGCTCACGCTGCGGCCGGGGTCGGTGGTGGCGCTGGCCGGGCCTTCGGGCGTCGGGAAGACGACCCTGCTGATGACGGCGGCCGGCCTGATCCCGCCGCTCGCCGGGACGGTGCCGGCGGGGGCGGGCGCGCTGTTCGTGGCCGAGGACGGGCATGTGTTCGACACCACCGTGCTGGAGAACTTGCGGGTCGCGCGCGGCGACGTCACGGCCGACGATGCCCGAGCCGCCCTCGACACGGTCGGGCTGGGGGCCTGGCTCGCTGCGCTCCCGGCGGGGCTGGACACCGTGGTCGGCACCGACGCGGCAGCGGTCTCGGGCGGCGAGCGCCGTCGGCTGCTGATCGCGCGTGCGCTCCTGGCTCCCGCGCAGGTGCTGCTCGTGGACGAACCGGCGGAACACCTGGACGGCGACACCGCCGACGCACTGGTGCGTACCGTCGCGGACCATGCCCGCGAGACCGGCCGGGCAGTGCTGCTGGCGACGCACCGCCTCACGCCGCTGGCCGCCGCGGACGAGGTGGTCCTCCTGGGGCACGGCCCGCACGACCCGCTCGGCGCCCCGGCCACCGTCGTGGCCCGCGGCAGCCACGAACGCCTCCTCGCCGCGGACCCGGGCTACGCCTGGTCGGCGGCCCAGGAGCAGACTGCAAGCTCTTGACCGAGAAGTTGACCCCGCTGCCAGGCCGGCCTGTTCCGGCAGCAAGTACTGAGGTCAACCGGCGCCGTCAGCCGGCGGCGCTTCCGAGCACCACCATGGCCGCTGCACGCCCGGGGATACCGCTCACTCCCCCGCCACGACGCGCGCCTGCGCCCGCGAGCAGGACTCTCGGGTGCTCGGTCTCGACGCCCCAGCGCCCGGCGGCGTCGTCGGACTCGGCGAAGGGCCAGCTCAGGTCGCGGTGGAAGATGTGGCCGCCCGGCAGCCCGACGTCGCCCTCCAGGTCGACGGGGGTCCGTACCTCGAGGCAGGGCGCACCGTGAGCGTCGAGCGCCAGCACGTCCTCGATGGGCTCGGCCAGCACGGAGTTCAGGGACGCGAGCGTCGCGCGGAGGGCCCGCTCGCGGGAGCCGTCGGGATCCGCGCGGAAGAGCCGGGTGGGCATGTGCAGCCCGAACAGCGTGATCGTCTGGGCCTCCGTCCGAGCGAAGGACGGGCCAAGGATCGTCCGGTCGGACAGCGTGTGGCAGTAGATCTCGCTCGGCGGCAGGTCGGGGATGCGCCCGGCGGCGGCCTGCGCGTGCGCGTCCTGGAGCTGGGTCAGGGACTCGTTGACGTGCAGGGTCCCGCTGAACGCGGCGACCGGGTCGACGTCGTCGCGCAGCCGGGGCAGGCGCGTCAGCAGCATGTTGACCTTGAGCTGGGCGCCCTCGGGGTACGACGCCGGAGCCTCGCCGCCCGGGCGCGCGGCGTCGTCCCCGCCCAGCAGCCGCTCCAGCTCGGCCGGGGCGCACCCCGCTAGCAGGTGCCCGGCGGTCACGCCCCGGGTGCGTCCGGCCGCGTCGGTCCACGCGACCTCCACGCCCGAGGCGCCCGGGTCCACCGAGGTGACGGTCGCGGAGGTGACGATCGATGCGCCGGCGGCCACCGCGGCGTCGTGCAGGGCGCCCGAGACCGCCCCCATGCCGCCCACGGGCACGTCCCAGTCGCCGGTCCCGTTGCCGATCACGTGGTAGAGGAAGCAGCGGTTCTGGCGCAGGGACGGCTCGTCGACGTCGGCGAACGTGCCGATGAGGCCGTCAGTGGCGGCGACGCCGCGCACCACGTCGTCCGCGAAGGTGCGGCGCAGCACCTCGCCGAGGGGTTCCTCGAAGAGCGAGCGCCAGGCCACCTCGCCCACTGCGCCGATCACGAGGTCCCGGACCGCGGAACGCGGGAGCAGGGGTTCCGTGAGCGTGGGCGCGAGGCGACGGGCCACCTCGGCGGTCATCGCGTAGAAGCGGCCCCAGGCCTCGAAGTCGGCCTCGGAACCGGTGAGGCGGCGGAACGAGGCACGCGTGGCGGCGTCGTCCTGGGTGTCGACGAGTAGCCCGCCGTCGGCCACCGGTGTGTACGAGGAATAGCGGCGGCGCTTCAGCGTGATGGGCAGCCGGAGCTCCTCGACGACCTGGCGCGGCATGAGCGAGACGAGGTACGAGTAGCGCGACAGCCGCGCGTCGACGCCGGCGAAGGGCCGGGCCGATACGGCGGCGCCGCCGACGTGGTCCGCACGCTCCAGGACGAGGACCGAGCGGCCGCCGCGGGCCGCGTAGGCCGCCGCAGTGAGGCCGTTGTGACCGGCGCCCACGATGACGACGTCGTACCGGGCGCGCATGGAATCGGGCATGCAGGCCATCGTCGCACGGGGAACTCATTGCCAAGAACGTTCCATCACAGGACGCTATGTGACCTAATCGTGACAATCGAGCGGGAGGCGGGTACGGTCAGTCTCGCCTCTCCAGCAACGGGGAGGTCCAGGTCCGGACGCCGAGCCCTGTCACCGGTCCTGAGCAGCTACGTCGTGACAGGGGCGGGGGAACCAAGTAAGCGGGCACGTGAGTGTCCTCGGGGTGAAGCCTCTTGTGAGGCCGGGTGAATCGCTCTCCCCATCCGAACCCGACAGCTCACTTCGTAGGCGTCCGAGGAGATCACTGGTGACCGTACTCACCGACCGCACCCAGGACTGGTCGGACGACCAAGCCAACCGCCCCAGCTACCGGGGCCGGCACCGCGCCGAAGGCCCCGCACTCACCCCCTTCACCGCTCTGACCCAGACCGCCGCCGAGAATGCCGCCCGTACCGGCGCCATCGCGGTCGTCACGTCCGGCATGCTCGCGTCGGTCTTCGCGCAGACTGCCCACACCGCGCCCGCAGAGACGCAGAACCACACCACGCTCGCCAACGCCACGCCGGTCAGCAACACGATCGACAACACGACGACCCGTGCCGGTCTTGCCGAGAAGCTCGTGACCAAGGTCAAGGTCACGCAGAATGCCGACTTCTGGGCGGAGCGCGGGCGAGTGTCCGTAACCCCGTACGCCGAGACCGAGGCCGGCATCGCCGAGGCCGAGGCGAAGGCTGAGGCCGAGGCGCGTGCCAAGGCCGAGGCTGAGGCCCAGGCGGAGGCGGAGGCCGCGGCTGCTGCCGAGGCAGCCGCCGCTGCGGAAGCGGCGGCGGAAGCAGAGGCCGCCGCCGAGGCGGAGGCCGCCGTAGCCGTTGAAGCCTCCACGGACCTCGGCCAGCAGGCGGTCAACCTGGCCCTCGAGTACGTGGGCGTCCCCTACACGTGGGGCGGCTCCTCGCCGAGCGAGGGCTTCGACTGCTCCGGCCTGATCAGCTACGTCTACGCCCAGCTGGGGATCGACCTCCCCCACAGCTCCAGCGAGATGTTGAACTCCGGATACCAGGTCTCCGCCGCCAACGCCCAGCCGGGCGACATCGTGTGGACCTCGGGCCACGTATCGCTCTACGCGGGCAACGGCATGGTCGTGGAGGCCCAGCAGGAGGGCGTCCCCGTCCAGTACACCGAGATGTGGCAGGACAACCCGGTGTACATCCGTGTGACCGGCTGACCCTTCCGGTATTGCGAAGCAGAGCGCCCGTCCGGCCCGTTCCCGAGGATCCCTCGAGCAGGCTGACGGGCGCTCTGCTTCGTTGTACAGGTCGAGTCCGGTAACGTCCCCGGCGTGAAGATCCTCGCACCGGACGTGCCGTTCGACCTCGACTTCCCGTCCCTGCTGCCCGACGGCGGAGCCTCCTTCGCGCCCGGTGGCACCGACACCGTCGCCACCTACGCGATGGGCGAGCCGGTGCCCGAGGAGCACACCGACGCCGAGGTGCTGATCACCTGGTCCAACCCGCCCAAGGTGCTCGCCGACGCCGCCCGCCGGCTGACGCGGCTGCGCTGGATACAGACCCTCTCGGCCGGGCCGGACCTGGTGCTGCGCGCGGGATTCGCGCCCGACGTCGTCATCGCCTCAGGCCAGTCACTGCACGACGACACCGTGACCGAGCACACCCTTGCCCTGATCCTCGCGTCGGTCCGCCGGATCGACGCGTCCCTGGCCGCGCAGCGGGAGCACCGCTGGGCCAAGGAGATCGCGTTCGCCCAGGCGGATCCGGTCACGGACCGCGAGTACACGCTCGACGGCGCACGCGTGACGATCTGGGGTTTCGGCTCGATCGCCCTGCGGCTCGCTCCGCTCCTGACCGCGCTCGGCGCCGAGGTGACCGGCGTCGCCTCGCGCGCCGGCGAACGTTCCGGCTATCCCGTGGTGGGACCCGACGGCCTGGACGCGCTGCTGGCCGAGACCGACCTGCTCGTCTCGCTGCTGCCGGCCATCCCCGCCACTCAGCACATTCTCGACGCTCGCCTGCTGAGCCTGCTGCCGCCGACCGCGCGGTTCGTCAACGTCGGCCGGGGTGCGACGGTCGACGAGGCTGCCCTGGTGGACGCCCTGCGTTCCGGGCGGCTCGCCGGCGCGGCGCTCGACGTCATGGAGACCGAGCCGCTGCCCGAGGCCTCGCCGCTGTGGGACGTGCCGAACCTGATTCTCACGCCGCACGTCGCCGGCGGGCGCCCGCGCCGCGCGGCGCGATTCGTGGCCGACCAGCTCACGGCATGGCGCCAGGGCGGCGACCTCCGCAACGTCGTCGCCAGGTAGTACCTGGTTGTGGGCAACTAACGCTTCGGGGCGCGGGGGGCGGGCTGGCAGATCGGGCAGCTGAACGACGACCGGTTCATGAACGCGTCGCGGCGCACCGGCGTGCCGCAGCGCCGACAGGCCTCGTTCTCGCGCCCGTACACGGCGAGCGACCGGTCGAAGTACCCCGACTGGCCGTTCACGTTGACGTACAGCTCGTCGAAGCTCGTGCCGCCCTGGGCCAGGGCCTCCCGCATGACCTCGGCCGCCGAGTCCAGTACCCGGCGCACGTCCGAGGCCTTGAGCTTGTCGGTCGCCCGGGCCCAGTGCACCTGCGCCCGCCACAGCGCCTCGTCGGCATAGATGTTGCCCACGCCCGACACGACGGTCTGGTCCAGCAAGGCCCGCTTGACCTGGGTCCGACGTCGGCGGACCCGCCGCACGAGGTCGTCCAGGTCGAGACTCGGGTCGAGCAGGTCGCGGGCGATGTGCGCCACCGGCTCGGGCAGCACGGGCAGGTCCGAGCCGTGCCCGGCGGGAATGCTCGACGCCGCGTCGGCCGGCGTCGGAATGCCCGCCGACGCCGGGGCGCCCAGCGCCCGAGCCTCGCTCCCCCGGGACGGACCGCCGTCGGCGGGCACCAGGTCCTGGACGCTGAGGTGCCCGAACGTGCGCTGGTCCACGAAGTCGAGGTACCGCGCCCCGGACGGCGCATCGGCCAGGTGCAGACGAACGCGCAGGTGAGGGTGCCGCCAGTCGTCCGCGGCCGTGCCCGGACCCGGCTGTGCGCCCGGCTCGAGCACCGCACTCGGCCCTGGCCCCAGCTCCCCGCTCACGACCGCGCCGCGCACGAGCAGCTGCCCCGACATCCCCAGGTGCGCCAGGAGCGCGGCGGCCGGGCGGGTCTCGACAGGCTCGACCACCGCGGCTGGTTCGACCGCCGGGGCGGGCTCGACCGCCGGGGCGGGCTCCGCGAGCGGTAGCCAGAGGAACTTGCCGCGGCGCACCGCGGCGGTCAGACGCCGGCCGGTGAGCTGGTCGCGGAACGAGTCCGGGCCGCCGTCGTGCCGTCGGACGCTGTACTCGCGGAACACCTCGACGTCGCGCACCACCGCACCGACGACCAGACGGTCGAGACCGTCCCGGACAGTCTCGACCTCGGGAAGCTCAGGCACCGGAGGCCGGGGCCCTGCTCCCGGAGGCGGCACCCGCGCTGCCCGTCCCGGCCTGGCCTGCGTCCCCGGGCTTGGGCAGCGGGAACCTCTCCAGCAGGGTCCGGTAGGTCTCCTCCGCGGCGCCCTGCTCGGCGTGCTTCTTCGCACTGCCGGAGCCGGAACCGTAGGTGACGCCGTCGATCACGACGGTCGAGTGGAAGATCCGCGCGTGCTCCGGCCCCTCGAACGTGGCGATGTAGTCGGGCGAGCCCAGACCGCGCTCGGCGGCGGCCTCCTGCAGCGACGTCTTCCAGTCGAGCCCGGCACCCAGGCTGGCCGCGACGTCGAGCGTCGAGTCCACCAGCCGGTGCACCAGCTCGCGCGACGTCTCCAGCCCGTGCGAGAGGTAGGTCGCGCCGATCAGGGCCTCGACCGTGTCCGACAGGATCGAGTCCTTCTCGAAGCCGCGCGTGCGGATCTCGCCCTTGCCGAGCAGCACGTACTTGCCCAGACCGAGGGTGCGCGCGATCGCGGCGAGCGCACGCTGCGACACCGTGGCCGCGCGCATGCGCGCCAGGTCGCCCTCGGACTGGTCCGGGTGACGCCGGTACAGCGCCTCGGTCACCACCAGCCCCAGCACGGTGTCGCCCAGGAACTCCAGGCGCTCGTTCGTGGGGATGCCCCCAGCCTCGTGCGCGAACGACCGATGGGTCAGTGCCAGCACAAGAAGCTCGGGGTCCAGATGGACCCCGAGCTTCTCGAGCAGCGCGGTAGGTTCCGGCCTTGCCGGCGACGTCCCGCCCTTGGCCACGTCAGCCCGCGTGAACGGTCTTCAGGGCGTCGCGGTACGTACGACCCTTGTAGGTGCCGCACGTCGGGCACGCCGTGTGCGGCAGCTTGTTGCCCTGGCACGACGGGCAAGTGGTGAGGGTCGCTGCGGTGGTCTTCCACTGCGAGCGACGCGCACGGGTGTTGCTGCGCGACATCTTGCGCTTCGGAACAGCCACGGCTAGCTCTCTTTCGTCTCGTCCGACACGCTCGTAGATTCGAGCATGCTCTGTAGCGCCGACCAGCGAGGGTCGACTACGTCATGGTGATGACCGGGGTCGTCAGCCAGGCGCGCTCCGCACTCGGAGCACAGGCCCGGGCAGTCCTCCCGGCACAGCGGTTGAAATGGTAGTGCAGTCACGACCGAATCCCGAAGCGGAGGCTCCAGGTCAGCCATGTCGTCGTCGAGGACCGACTCCTCGTCCTCCACCTCGTCGTCCCCCGCCTCGGCCGACGCGGCGGCCTTCTCGGGGTAGGCGAACAGCTCCATGATGTCGACCGTGATCTCGTGGGAGATGTCGTCGAGGCAGCGGCTGCACTCGCCCTTGACCGTGCCGCGGACCGTGCCGGAGACCAGCACGCCCTCCATCACCGACTCGAGCCGCAGATCCAGCTCGAGGTCAGAGCCTTCCGGGATACCGATCACGGCGGTGCCGAGGTCCGACGGCGCTTGCACGGTCAGGCTGTGCGTACGCATCGATCCGGCACGCCGAGAGAGCTCGTGCGTGTCGAGCACGAGCGGCGAGTTCGGTTCGCGGGAAATAGCAGACTCCATGAGGGCAGTGTCAGGGCAATGTCCGTGAGGACGATGAAGGAGGGGTGGACCGGCGCATAACGTCACGCCAGGGACCAAAAGCCAATCCTACGACATGGATCGGGCCTCACGCGCGCCCGTGCGGGGTGACAGGCCTCACGAGCCGGTGGGCGGCTGTCCCAGCGCCGACTTCAGTGCGGCCGTGACCCCCGCCGGAACCAGGTCCTCGACCGGGCCGCCGTGCCGCGCGATGTCCTTCACGAGCGACGACGCGACGTGCGCGTACCGCTGGTCGCCCGGCAGGAAGATCGTCTCGACGCCCGACAGGTGCCGGTTCATGAGCGCCATCGGCTGCTCCGCGTCGAAGTCGGCACCCCCGCGCAGGCCCTTCACGACGGCGACCGCACCGACCTCCCGGCAGAAGTCCACCAGCAGCCCCGGCACGACGGCGACCCGCACCCCGGCCATCGCGGGCTCGTTCTGCGCGGCGGAGAACACGGCGGCGCGGACGAGCTCCGCGCGCGTCTCCAGGTCCAGGAGGCCCGACTTGCCGGGGTTCTTCGCGACGCCGACAACTACGTCGTCGAACATCGTGGCGGCGCGGCGCACCACGTCGAGGTGGCCGAGAGTGATGGGGTCGAACGAACCGGGGCAGACGACAGTGGTCACGCGCCCACGCTATCCGACGGCCCTGCGTCGGACGGCGCTGCATCGTCCGACGGCTCCGCGTCCGAGGGTTCGGCGTAGTAGACCGCCGTCTCCCCGTAGTCCTTGCGCGCGAACGGCGCCAGGCCGTCCGGCCAGGCCGGCTCGGGGGTTCGGATCGAGCGCTCGACCACCACTACCGCGCCGCCGGCCAGGACGCCCGGCGCGGCCAGGTGCGTCAGGACGATCGCCAGCGCGTCCTCGGCGAGGTCGTAGGGCGGGTCGAGGAAGACGAGGTCCAGCGCCCCGCCGGACGACGCGCCCGGGCGCAGGCCGGTCCCCCGACCCGACGCCGCGCCCGCCAGCGCCGCCGCGAACCGCTCAGCGGTCTCCGCGACGACGCGCACGCCGGTCAGGCCCAGCCCGGCGACGTTCCGGCGCGCGACGTCGGCCGCCGGGCGTGCGCTGTCCACCAGGGTCACCGACGCCGCGCCGCGGCTGGCCGCCTCCAGCCCGAGCGCGCCCGAGCCGGCGTAGAGGTCGAGCACGCGGGCGCCGTCGAGCACGTCGAGGTGCTCCAGGCGGGAGAAGATCGCCTCGCGGACGCGGTCGCTCGTGGGGCGCGTGCCCTTGGGCGGCACCGCTATGGTGCGGCCGCCGAGAGCGCCCGCAACGATCCTGGTCACGCCCGCGAGCCTAACCCGGGCGGGCGGTGCACGGACCAGGCGGCCCCGACCGGAGCTACGACCAGGGCGTGTCGACGTGCGCGACGACCGGCAGGTGGTCGCTGCCCGTCTTGTCCAGGGCGCGCACCTCCGTCACGGTGGCGCCGCGTGCGAGGACATGGTCGATCTGCACGACCGGGAAGACCGCCGGATAGGTGAGCTCGAAGCCGGTCGTCGGCGCGGTGACGAGGTTGGTCAGCGGCGCCATGGCGTCGTCCGCGAGGACGGCGTTCAGGTCGCCGGCGACGATGATCGTCTCGTTCTTGTCGGCGTCGATCGCTTCCGCGAGACTCTGCGCGCTCGCGTTGCGCAGCTCGGTCTCGAACCCGCCGCTCCCGAACCGGACGGACGGCAGATGAGCCACGTACAGCGCGGCAGCCCCGCCGTCGCGCTGGATCACCACCCGCAGGCAGCGGTCCCAGGAGGCGTCGACGCCCTCGGGCCGGATGTCCACCGCCTCTTTGCCCCTGAGCGGGTACCTGGACCAGACGCCGACGGTGCCCTGGGTCTCGTGGTGCGGTAGCGCCGCACCGAACGCCTGCGTGTACTCCTCGGCCGCGGCCTCAGACACCTCCGTGAGCGTCACGACGTCCGGCTCTGCGGCGAGAAGCACCTCAGCGGTGCCCGCGACGTCGGTGTTGGTGTCGCTGACGTTGTGCTGCACCACGGTGAGGTCAGCCGGGGCCGGGTCCACCGGGCGCAGCTGTGGCAGGAAGACCCAGATCCACGCCGCCAGCGGCAGCAGGACGGCGAGGATCGCGAGCGCCGACCGCCGCAGCAGCGCCGCGAGGATCCCGAGCGGCACTGCCAGGCCGAGCCAGGGCAGGAACGTCTGGACGAGGCTGCCGAGGTTTCCCCAGCGGTTCGGCACGTACTCGTGGGCCACGAGCAGCACGGCCGCGACGACCGAACCGAGCGCGAGCAGCCGCCCGCGCTGCCACGCGGTTTTCGCGGGGGTGGCGGTAGGGATCGCATGCTTCGCTTCGACAATCACTGGCGGGGACCCTATCGGCTCCGTGTTAACGGCTGGTACCAGGGCGGCCAGGGCCTGCGCTCAGGACGAGGACGTGTCGATGTGCGCGACGACCGGCAGGTGGTCGCTGCCCGTCTTGCCCAGGGCGCGCACCTCGGTGACGGTGGCACCCCGCGCGAGGACGTGGTCGATCTGCACGACCGGGAAGACGGCTGGGAAGGTGAACTCGAAGCCGGTCGTCGGCGCGGTGACGAGGTTGGCCAGCGGCGCTATCGCGTCGTCCGCCAGGACGGCGTTCAGGTCCCCCACGACGATCACGGCGTCGCTCTTCTCGGCGTTCACGACCTCCGCCAGCCGCAACGCACTCGAGTTGCGCGACTCCGTCTGGAACCCGCCCCGCCCGAGCCAGACGGTGGGCAGGTGCGCCACGAACATCGCCACGCCGACGTCGTCCCGCTGAATCACGACGCGCAGGGCGCGGTCCCAGGGAGCGTCGGAGCCCTCGGGCCTGATGTCCACGGCCTTGGCACCCTTGAGCGGGTACTTCGACCAGATGCCGACGTTCCCCTGGGTCTCGTGATGCGGCAGCGCCTCGCCGAACGCCTGCGTGTACTCCTCGGCCCTGTCACCGGACACCTCGGCGAGCGTCACGACGTCCGGCTCGGCGGCGAGGAGCACCTTGGCGGTGCCCGCGACGTCGGTGTTGGCGTCGCTGGCGTTGTGCTGCACCACCGTCAGGTCGCCCGGGGCGGCCTCCACCGGGCGCACCTGCGGCAGGAAGACCCAGATCCACGCCGCCAGCGGCAGCAGGACGGCGAGGATCGCGAGTGCCGACCGCCGCAGCAGCGCCGCGAGGATCCCGAGCGGGACCGCCAGGCCGAGCCACGGAAGGAACGTCTGTACGAGGCTGCCGAGGTTTCCCCAGCGGTTCGGCACGTACTCGTGGGCCAGGAGCAGCACGGCGGCCACGACGGAAGCGAGCGCGAGCAGTCGCCCGCGCTGCCACGCGGTCTTCGCGGGGGTTGCGGTAGGGACCGCATGCTTCGCCTCGACAATCACTGGCGGGGACTCTATCGGCTCCGTGTTACAGAAGTAAGGAGCGGGTCATCCTTTTCACCCGGATGATTTCACCCTGTGGAGCGCAAGCCTGCTGATCGAGCCGCAGGTCACAAAGTCGATCACCAACCGTCTGTCAAGCCCGTTCCAGGAATTCCTCCTGGTCCTCGTCGAGCTGCGCACGGATCGCCTTCGCGAGCTCCGGGAACTCCGTCAGGTCGGGGGACGCGGCGACGACATCGGCGGCCGCGGTGCGTGCCTCCTCGATGAGACCGGCGTCCTTGACCACTCGGAGCAGGCGCAGCGAGCTGGTCCGGCCGGACTGCGCGGCGCCGAGCACGTCGCCCTCGCTGCGCAGCTCCAGGTCGAGGTTCGCGAGCTTGAATCCGTCGGTGGTCTGGGTCATGGCCTCCAGCCTGGCGTAGGCGGGTGTGCCGGGCTCGGCGTCGGACACCAGGAGGCACAGGCCGGGGTCGGTGCCGCGACCCACGCGCCCGCGCAGCTGGTGGAGCTGGGAGATGCCGAACCGGTCGGCGTCGAAGATCACCATGGCCGTGGCCTCGGAGACGTCCACGCCAACCTCGACCACAGTGGTGGAGACCAGGACGGGCGCCTCGCCGGAGGCGAACCGGGCCATGGCCGCGTCCTTCTGGTCGGGCGGCATCTGGCCGTGCAGCACGCCGATCTCGACACCCGCAAGCTCGGGCCGCGAGCGCAGCTCCTCGACCACTTCGAGGACGGCGCGCAGCGGCGGGCGGTCCGCCGCGGCCTCGCCGCCCGGGCCGGTCGGCTCCAGGAACTCCGGCACGTCGTCGAAGTCCTTGGCCGGCGCCTGGGTGTCCTCGTCCGGGTGGATCCGCGCGCACACGACGTAGGCGCGGCGGCCGGCGTCGACCTCCTCGCGCACGCGTGCCCAGGTGCGGTCCGTCCAGCGGACGTTCCCTGCGGGGACCGCGACCGTGGTGATGCCGGCGCGCCCGGCCGGCACCTCCGTGAGGGACGACGTCTCCAGATCGCCGAAGACGGTCATCGCCACCGTGCGCGGGATGGGCGTCGCGGTCATGACCAGGAGGTGGGGGGATACGCGCCCCTTGGCGCGCAGCGCGTCCCGCTGCTCGACGCCGAACCGGTGCTGCTCGTCCACCACGACCAGCCCCAGGTCGGCGAACTGCACCTGTTCCGACAGCAGCGCGTGCGTGCCCACCACGATCCCGGCCTCGCCGCTCGCGGCGTGCAGCAGGGCCTCCTTGCGCGCCTTGGCGCCGAGCGAACCGGTCAGCAGCGCCACCCGGGTGCTCGCGCCGGTGCGCTCCGCCCCGAACAGCGTGCCGCCGTCGGCCAGCGGGCCGAGCAGCGCGCGCAGGGTCCTGGCATGCTGCGCGGCGAGCACCTCGGTGGGGGCGAGCAGCGCGGCCTGGCCGCCGGCATCGACGACCTGCAGCATGGCGCGCAGCGCGACCACCGTCTTGCCGCTGCCGACCTCACCCTGCAGCAGCCGGTGCATCGGGCGGGGGCTGGCGAGCTCGGCGGCGATCTCGTCGCCCACTTGGCGCTGGCCATCGGTGAGCACGAACGGGAGGGACGCGTCGAAGTCCGCGAGGATGCTCGGCTTGCCCGCGGGGAGCGGGGGCCGAGCGGTGGCGTCCTCGGCGGCGGTCCGGGCGCGGCGCTGTGCGAGCGCCACCTGCAGCACGAACGCCTCTTCGAACCGCATCCGGTGCCTTGCCTGGTACGCCTCGTCGAGCGTCGCGGGCCGGTGGAGGCTACGCAGGGCGGCGGCCCGTCCGGGCAGCCCCTGACGCTGCTGTACATCGGAGGGCACCGGGTCGGGCACGTCGTCGTCGGTCAGCGTGTCGAGGACGACGCGCAGCGCACCCTGGATCTTCCAGCTCGGGATGCCGGCCGCAGCGGGGTAGATCGGGATGGGCTTGGTCGCGTGCTCGAGCAGCGCCTCGTCGCTGTCGAGCTCGGACTCCTCCCCCATCAGCGTGAAGTCCGGGTGCGTGAGCTGCCGCGATCCCCTGTAAAGGCCGACGGTGCCCGTGAACAGGCCCTTCGCCCCTGGAACCAGGCGCTTCTCGTGGTTGTAGAGCGAGCCGCGGTGCTTGCCGAAGAAGGTGAGCGACAGCCGGCTGCTCCCGTCCGTCACGACCACCTCCATGAGCGCGCCCTTGCGGTTGCGCATGGGTCGGACGGTCGCCTGCTCCACCCGGGCCAGGATCGTCACGTGCTCACCGACCTCGAGCGCCGCGATGTCGGAGAGCGCGCCCGGGTCGGCGTACCTGCGCGGGTAGTGGCCCAGCAGGTCGCCCACGGTCTGCAGGCCGAGCTTGCCCAGGGCGGTCGCCGTCCGCTTGTCGAACGCCCGCTCCAGCCGCTCGTCCACCCGCTCGGTCATGTGTCCCCCTCCGGGTCCTGCCCGAATCCCTGCCTCATCTCCAGGCCTACGCCGGACTCCGTGCCGAGGCACACCCCGTCGCCCGGGCGGCCCGTCGCGAGGACGACGAGCTCCGCGTCGGGGGCGCGCTCCGCGAGGACCGCGGCGAGCCGGCCGGGCAGGTCGGCGGGGACGTCGGTGTCGAGCAGCACGGTCGCCACGGTGGTCTCCGGGCCGGCCGCCTCGCGCAGGACGTCGATCGCGGCGGCGCCCCGCGCGTCCGCCACGGTCAGTCCGGCGAGTGCCTCGTCCAGGATCGCTCGCGCGTCGACGGCCCCCAGTGCGTCGGACTGGTCCGGCAGGCCGATGGGCAGCAGCGTTCCGAGGGCGGCGAGCGCCACGACGGCATGGGCGTCGGTGGGCGTAGGCACCACGATCATCTCCTCGACGTCGAGCTGCGTGTCGGCGCCGGCGGCCGCCTCCGGCGTCCCGAGCACGAGCACGCGCCGGGCACCGGTCGATGCGGCGGCGCGGCCGACGTCGTCGGGGGTCAGGGCCTCTACGGTGCTGCCGACCCCGCCCGTGAGGAGCACGACGGCGCCCGCGTGCGCGAGCTCCGCGGCCAGCCCGGGGGCCGAGGTCGCGGCCACGACTCCCCACTCGTGCTGACCGGCCGCCGCCAGGTGCCGCACGTGCACCTGGGCGAGGGAGCCCGCGCGCGACGCCTCCCCCGCTATCGCGAGCGCCAGGTCGAGGTGGTCGGTGTGCACATGAGCCTGCCAGACGGCCGTTCCGGTGCCGGTGTCCCCGCCGACCACGACCACCGAGTCCCCCACCTCGGCGAGCGAGCCACGGAGGCGGGCCGCGACGGTCTCCGACGCTTCCCCGGCCGGCCCGGTGAGCACGAACATGAGCTCGAGGGCGCCCGCGCCGGCGTCGTGCGCCTCGGGGCCGGCCGTCTCGGGGTCGGTCGTCTCGGGCGTGGGCGCCACGGGCCCCGGCGCTGCCGGACCCGGAGCGCCCGGGATCGCACCCGCGTCGAGAAGCTGGTCCAGGTTCACGGCATCCATGCTGCCGCCAGCCACTGACACTCCGCCCGCCGCCGACCCTCCTGCCGTGGACCCGGCTCCGCCCGCCGGTCCGCCGGTCGCCCCGGCGGTCGCGACGACGAGCGCGTCGAGCACCAGGACCAGTCCCAGTGCACCGGCGTCCAGCACGCCCGCCTCGCGCAGCACGTCGAGCTCGTCCCGGCTTGCTCGCGCGGCCGTGCGCGCGGCGGCAGCGGCAGCGGTCACGACCGGCAGCGGCCCGGCAGCAGGTCGGGCCGAGGGCTCGGTCCCGTCCTCGACCGCTCGTGCGGCGGCCGCCGCGGCGTCGGCGGCCGTGAGGATCGTGCCCTCGGCCGGCATCGCCACGGCGGACCGGGCCGATGTCGCGGCCCGCGTGAGCAGGTCCGCCGCACCGCCACCGCGCCGGGCGGCGACCGCCAGCCCACGCAGCCACTCGCTGAGGATCACGCCGGAGTTGCCCCGCGCGCCCAGCAGCGCCGCGCGGGCGAGCGTCGCCAGGAGCTGCGGCCCCGTCGCGTCCGCGGGCGCCGCGGCGACTGCCCGGTCCCCCTCGCGGAGGGTCAGGTAGAGGTTGGTGCCGGTGTCGGCGTCGGCCACGGGGAAGACGTTGACCCGGTCGATCGCGTCGCGCTCCCGCCGCAGCGCCGCTGTCGCACCACCGGTCCAGGCCCGCACCAGGTCTGGATCCTCGAGCCGGACTTCGGCCGGGAACGCCTCCGGACCGGAACCAGCCGTCCGGCCGCCACTGTCGACGTCGATCACGCAATGCCCTCCTGAACCTGGCCCGCTCGGACGGATCCCACCGTACCCAGCGGCGGGGCCCGTCGCGCCCGGCTATCCACAGGGTCGCGCGCGACCCAGGGTGTGACGCACCACCTTGGGGTTACGGTTTGAGGGGGTGGCCCGCAATCGGGTACTCTGTGGAAGTTGCCTGGCCGCTGAGAAGCGTTTGCTCCGAAGCGTCCGGGCGTCCCCCTTTAGACCATCCATCACGTCGTGCTGTCGTTTCTGCACAGGCGTGCACGACATTCAGGAGACACCGTGGCTGCCAACTGCGACGTCTGCGGCAAGGGCCCGGGCTTCGGGCACAGCGTTTCGCACTCTCACATCCGCACCAAGCGTCGCTGGAACCCGAACATCCAGCGCGTTCGCGCGATCGTGGGCGGGACTCCCAAGCGCGTCAACGTGTGCACCTCCTGCCTCAAGGCCGGCAAGGTCACGCGCAAGGTTTCGGCCTGACGCTGCCGCAGCCGGGTCGCTCGACGCGACCCGCACATGCTTGACGAAGACGCTCGCCGGGTCCTCCCGGCGGGCGTTTTCACCTTTGGGCGAACCTTCATCTTCGCCCCAAGGAGTGGTTGCGCCCTGCACCCGGCGGTGAAAAGGTGAGGCCATGATGGCACCGGAAGACGTGACCATCCGCCCAGCAACGACGACTGACGCCGAAGCCATCGCTCGTGTCGACATCGCCTCCTGGCGTGGTGCTTACTCTGAGATCCTGTCCGACTCCTACCTGGCGTCGCTCGAAGTCGCCGACCGGGCCGGACTGTGGTCCGCGGCCCTGCACGCACGGGGTACCACCCTGCTCGTCGCCGAGGACGAGACGGGCATCATCGGGTTCACCAGCGTGGGCCCGTCACGCGACGAGGACGCCGAACCCGGCCACCTCGAGATCTACGCCATCTATCTGCACCCCCGCGCGTGGGGTACCGGCGTGGCACGCGACCTGATGCGAACCGTGCTCGACGGCCTGCGTCCGGGCGCCGTCGTCACCCTCTGGATCCTCGAGGGCAACGAACGCGCACAGCACTTCTACCGGCGGCACGGGTTCCAGCCCGACGGCACCGAGCGCATCGACGAGATCGGCGGCCAGCCGCTCAAGCAGCTCCGCTTCCGCAAGCGCTGAATCACGCTCGGAAGTGGTCCCAGCCGGGGCCGACGTCGGGCGCCTGCCCGCCGATCGTGACGGCGGCTGGCCCCGCGTCGTCCGCGCTCAGCACCAGTCCGACGGCGGCCCAGCCACCCGGCAGCCGTGTCCCGGCCGGGAACGTGGCAAGCAGGCCGTGGTCCTCTCCCCCGGCCCAGACCCATCGGTCGATCAGCCCGTTGATGTCCGAGGTCCCGGGCCCCCATCCGGGGTCGCCCAGCCCGGTGGCCGCGGCGACCGCCCGCGCCGCGGAGTGCAGCGCCTCCCGGTCGGCGGCGAACGCCCCGGCGTCGAGGTCGATCCGGACGCCGCTCGCTGCCGCCACCCGTCCCGCGTCACGCAGGAGGCCGTCGGAGACGTCGAGCATCGAGGTCGCGCCCGCCTCGGCCGCCACGACGCCCGCGGTGATCGGCGGGTCGGGCCGCAGGTGCGCGGCCACGAGCTGCTCCCACGCGTCCTCGAGCAGCACGCCGTCGGTGACCTCCAGCGGCGCCGGGGACACCTGCGCCCGCACCAGGCCCGCCTCCAGGAGCGCCAGCCCGGCGGCCGACCACCCGCGCAGTCCGGCGTACGCGACGACGTCGCCGGGCCGTGCGCCCGACCGCAGCACCGGCGCTCGTCCCTCCAGGTCGCCGTGCACGGTGATGCTCACGACCAGGCAGGGGCCGCCCGACAGGTCTCCGCCCACGGCACCGGCGCCGACCGGCGCGCAGCCGTCGTTCAGGCCCCTGGCCAGCCCCGTCACCCACTCCAGGTCGGTGTCGCCGGGCACCACGAGGGACGTGACCAGCGCGGTGGGCCTGGCGCCCATCGCCGCGATGTCGGCGAGGTTCTGCGCGGCGGCACGCCGACCGACGTCGTATCCCGTGGACCAGCGGGTGCGGAAGTGGCGGTCCTCGACGAGCACGTCGGTCGAGACCACGAACCGGCCGTCGGGGGCTGCGAGCACGGCGGCGTCGTCGCCGGGCCCGAGCAGGGTGGCGCTCCCCCGGGGGAGCAGGGGGACTATGCGTTCGAGGATCTGCTCCTCGGAGAGGTCACGGACGCGGGTCACTGGTAGACCCTAAGTGCCAGGGCGACCGGGCGCGGCATGCGGACCCGGCGCGCGTGTCAGACGTACAGGTCACCCGGGGTTACCCGTGCGTCTGACAAGAGGGCAGGCAGGGGTAGGGCGAGGGTGCGTCGGGGACGGGCACCATCCGCGGGCGGGTAACGTGTCTCCGTGCTTCCCGCCCGGTTCTTCACCGCTCTGTCCGCCGTTCTCGCGATCGGGGCCCTGGCGGGATGCGCGCGGGC
This sequence comes from Promicromonospora soli, assembly GCF_014653785.1. Lineage (GTDB taxonomy): Bacteria > Actinomycetota > Actinomycetes > Actinomycetales > Cellulomonadaceae > Promicromonospora > Promicromonospora soli. Next base: position 1,135,292 of record NZ_BNAS01000001.1, read on the forward strand.
GATCGGGGTGGAGGTGGCGCCGGAGGCCGCCGACCCGAAGTGCGCGGAGGTGATGCTCGCCGTCCCCGAAGAGCTCGGTCCGGACCTGCCGAAGGTGCCGACGAATGCCCAGGCGACCGCAGCCTGGGGCGAACCGGGTGGTGCCGTCACGATGCGCTGCGGCGTCGCCCAGCTCGGCCCGTCCGGGGACTGCCAGCACGTGGACTCGGGCGACGGGACCGCCGTCGACTGGATAGTGACCACCGACGACAAGGGCACCTGGTCGTTCGTCACCTACGGCCGCGAGCCCGCGGTCGAGGTGATCGTGCCGCCGACGGTCACCGAGAGCCATTCGACGTCGTTCATCGCCGACCTTGCCGGCGCCGTGACCCAGGTCCCCGCCACGAAGGAGTGTCAGTGAGCCCGGTTCCGACGACGGACGCCGCCCCGCCGGTGCGGTCCCGGCGCGAACGGCTGCGCGACGAGCTGCGCCGTGAGGTGCTCGCCGCTGCCCGCCACCAGCTTGCCGGGCAGCACGGCCTGAGCAAGCTCACGATGGCCGCCGTAGCGAAGGAGGTCGGCGTCACGCCGCCCGCGCTGTACCGGCACTTCGAGAACCGGCAGGACGTCATCGCGCAGCTCTGCGTGCTGATCGTCGAGGAGGTGCTGGACATGCTCAGCGCCGCCGTCGCCCGGCAGGCGCCCGGTGACATCGCCGCGGCCCTGGTTGCCTCCACCCGGACCTCGCTCGACTGGGCGGTCCGCAACCCGGCGGAGTTCGACCTGGTCATCGGATCGGGCATCCGCTCCGAGCTCGCCGACAGCCGCGCGCTCCAGCGCCGCATGGCCGAGATGGTCGGGGGCCACTACGTGCCGTTCTTCCGCGACCTGGCGGCGTCGGGAATCGCCTACCCGGCGGACGACGAGATCGACCCGGAGCTGGCCCGGCAGGTACGCGAGTACCGCGACGCCGTGGGCGGGCACGACCTGCCGCTCGGCGTCGCCCACCTCATGGTGACAAGCTGGCGGCAGGTCTACGGCCTGCAGTGCATGGCTGTGTACGGGCACCAGGAGTTCGCGTTCGGCGACCACGTGGCGCTCCACGAGGACATGGTCTCCTCGCTGCTGGTGCGGTTCGGCCTGGAGCCGCACCCGACCGTGCGCTGAGCCGGCGCCACGGGCCGGCGCACCCGGATCAGAACCCGGGTCAGCGCACCATCGAGTCCTTGCCGGCCTCCATGGTGTGCAGCACGTCGGCGTTCGAGATGAGCTGGATGCTCCCGTTGTAGGAGATCTTCGGGTTCTTCATCGCCGCGCCCAGCAGCTCCGCGAGCGCCACGAGATGCCTCGAGTCGTGCGCGCAGATGCGGTGCACGTGCTGGGTGGCGGTGACCATCTGCAGGGCGAAGACCGGGAACTTCCACAGCGGCTTCCAGAACAGTGAGCGCTGCCACACGCGCGCGGCCGGCCACGCGAGGCCCGCGCAGGCCATGGCGAGGGCCGCCTCCCACGGGACGCCGTCGGCGCCCACGAGCCGGAGCAGCAGGACTATCACGGCGACTATCCCGAACGGGTAGGCCACCTGGTTCGCCCAGGGGCCGATCGGCTGGGGCTTCGCCACGCCGACCACCTCGACCCGGACGATGTTGCTCAGGGCGAACGTGGTGAACCCGATGGTGAGCATCCCGTTGGCGATCCGCACCTCACGCACGGCGTACTGGTAGCGCGGCCCGCCCCACATCCTGCCTCCTCAGAGCCCTGCAACCCGCCCTGGTCAGCCTGTCCGGACCAGTCCGTATCGTCGGTAATGAGGTGCAGAGTACAGGCGATCAGCGCAGACCGGTGGGCCGCTCGAGGGCGAGCTGGATGAGCTCGTCGATCAGCTCGGGGTAGCTCACACCGGAGGCGTCCCACATGCGCGGATACATCGAGAACGGCGTGAAGCCCGGCATGGTGTTGATCTCGTTGACCACCACCTGGTCGCCGGGCGTCACGAACACGTCCACCCGCGACAGGCCCTCGGCGCCGACGGCCTCGAACGTCCGCACCGCGATCTCCTGGACCTCCTTGATGACGTGGTCCGGCAGGTCGGCCGGGCAGGTGAGCTGCACCGACGCCTCGTCGAAGTACTTGGCCTCGTAGTCGTAGAAGCCGTTCTTGGTCTCGTCGGTGACCACGATCTCGCCCGGCAGGGACGCCCGCGGGCGCGCCCCGCCCCGGCCGCCAAGCACCGCGCACTCGATCTCCCGGCCGACGATGGCCGCCTCGACGATCACCTTGGGGTCGTGCTTGCGCGCTTCCTCGACAGCGGCGGGCAGCTCGTCCAGGGAGTCCACCCGGGAGACGCCGAGCGACGAGCCGGCGCGGGCCGGCTTGACGAACAGCGGGAGCCCCAGGGGCTCGATGCTCTGCACGACGACGTCGCGGCGGTTGTCCCAGTCGCCCGGCTTGATCACGGCGTACGGGCCGATCGGCAGGCCCTGCCCGGCGAACACCATCTTCATGAAGTGCTTGTCCATGCCGACGGCGGACGCCAGGACGCCGGACCCGACGTACCGGGCGTCGGCGAGCTCGAGCAGGCCCTGGACGGTCCCGTCCTCGCCGTACGGTCCGTGCAGCAGCGGGAACACGACATCGACGTCGGCCAGGGCCGACGGCACCCGGCCGGGCTCCAGCACGCGCAGGCCGGCGTCGCCCACGGTCAGCGGGAGCACCACCTCGGTGTCGGACGCGGGGACCTCGGCGGCCTTGCCGTCGGTGATGGCCCAGCGCTCGGGCTCGTCGGCAGCGATCACCCACTGCCCGTTCGGGGTGATGCCGATGGGCACCACCTCGTACTTCGAGCGGTCGATGGCGCCCATCACGCCACCGGCGGTGGCGACGGAGATCCCGTGCTCGCCGGAGCGGCCGCCGAACAGGATCACTACGCGTGTCTTGGCAGCGGCGTCCGGCGTCGGCGCGGGGTTCGCCCCGGCGGAGGCTGGTTCTGGTGTGTGGTGCGACATCGCGCCCGACCCTACCGGACCTAGGTGACCGGACCTACGGGGCCGGACCTACGGGGCAGCCCTGAGGTCCTTGCGCAGGATCTTCCCCGACGCCGACTTCGGCACCGCCTCGATGAACTCGACGGAGCGCACCTTCTTGTACGGAGCCACCTGCTCGGCGACGAACGCCATGACCTCGTCCTCGGTCAGCGACTCCCCGGCGGCCGGCACGACGAACGCCTTCGGGATCTCGCCGGCCTCCTCGTCGGGCAGGCCGATCACCGCGGCGTCCGAGATCTTGGGGTGGGACAGCAGCAACGCCTCCAGCTCCGCCGGCGGAACCTGGTAGCCCTTGTACTTGATGAGCTCCTTGAGCCGGTCCACCACGCGGAACACGCCGTCGGCGTCGACCGTGACGATGTCGCCCGTGTGCATGAACCCGTCCGGCTCCAGGGTGTCCGCCGTCGCCAGGGGGTTGCCGAGGTAGCCCACCATGACGTTCGGCCCGCGGCACAGCAGCTCGCCCGGGCCGGAGACACCCTCGGCCGGCTGCTCGATCTCCGCGCCCGTCGCCGGGTCGACGATCTTCGCCTCCATCTTGGCCACGAGCAGGCCGACCGTCCCCGCCGAGATGTCCGTCCGGTCGAACGGGATGACGTGCGAGACCGGCGACATCTCGGTCATGCCGTAGCCCTGCTGCACGCGCACGGCCTCACCGAGCCGGTCGCGGACAGCCTGCGCGAGCTTCTCGCCGAACGGCGCGGCGCCCGACAGGACGGCCCGCACGCTCGACACGTCGTAGGAGTCCACGAGCGGGTGCTTCGCCAGCGCGAGCGCGATGGGCGGCGCCACGAACAGGAACGTCGCGTGGTACTCCTGGATCACCCCGAGGTACTGCGCCAGGTCGAACCTCGGGAGCGTCACGAGCTTCGCCCGGGTGCGCAGGGCCAGGTTGAGCAGCACCGTCATGCCGTAGATGTGGAAGAACGGCAGCACGCACGGCACCACGTCGTCGGGCCCGACGCCGATCGCGAGGGACTGGATCACATTCGCCACGAGGTTGGTGTGCGTCAGCATGACGCCCTTGGGACTGCCCGTCGTGCCGGACGAGTACGGCAGCACCGCGAGGTGCGTCGCCGGGTCGAACGACACGTCCGGCGCGGGGTGCGGCTCGGCCAGCAGGTCGGCCAGGGAGGCGTATCCCGGCGCCACGGCCGAGTCGCCGTCGAGCACCACCAGCTGCTCCTGTGCGAGGCCCGCGCCCCTGGCTCCGGCCTCGCCGGCCCCGAGCAGCGGGGACACGGTGATCATCAGCCGCGCGCCCGAGTCGACCAGCTGCTTGGTGATCTCCGGGGCGCTGGCCAGGGCGTTGACGGTGGTCACGGTGACCCCGGCCAGCAGCAGGCCGTGGAACACCGTGACGTAGGCGGGGACGTTCGGCGCGTGCAGGGCGACGACGTCGCCGACGCCGAACCCCCGCGCCGCTACCGCGCCCGCCACCGCGTCGACCTGCGCAAGGAGCGAACGGAACGTCGTCTCCGCCCCGCTGACGCCGTCGACCACCGCCACGCGGTCCAGCTCCTCGTCGGTGATCTCGCCGAACAGGTACTCGTAGACGCTGACGGACGGGATCTGCACGTCCGGCAGCGTGCTCCGGATAACCATCATTGGTCTCCTTCGTCTCGGTCGTCGGGCCCCCGTTGGCCCGGCGCGGTCGCCGGACCACGTGGGTACGGCGGAAGAGCATTGGCGTCAGGCCGCGTGGCTACGCACGGAACGCGGCGAGCAGGACCGGCACCAGCCTGCCCCACGACGACGACACCGCGTACCGGGTCAGCCGGCGGCCCGTGTCCGTCACGCTCCGCGAGCCACTGAACCACGGCGGCTTCGGGAAGAGCGTGAGCTCGCCGTGCAGCACGCTGCGCGGGAACGGACGGAACGGCCCGGTCAGGACGGTGCGCTCCGGCCCGGACAGCAGGTACCCGTTGTGCACGACGTCGATCCCGGAGCCGACGTCGGCCACCGTGTGCCCGGGGAACGCGCCCCACGTGGCACCCGGCAGGAGGAAGCTCACGCCCGTCCACGCGTTGATCGCGATGCTGCCGTAGCGCAGGTCGGCGATCGCGGCGTCGAACGCGGTGCCCATCGCCCTGCGGTCCTCGGGCCGCACCACCACGTTGGCGCCCAGGGTCCCGTACAGGGAGTCGTTGGCGAAGCGGACGGCGGCGCGCAGGAACTCCGCGCCCTGGCCCGGCAGCTGCGTCCACGCCAGCACGGGTGCGAAGTACTCGTCGGTGCAGGCCGGGTCGCCCGCGGCGACCTCCATCAGGATCCTGCCGCTCACGTGCTCGGCGTCGGGGTGCGCCTGGTCCGCCCGCACTACCTTGGCGTCGGTGCCCGGGTACCACGGGTCGCGGGCCGGCATCTGCGCCAGGGCGCGGCGCAGCTCGTCGAGGAACGCGTCCTTCTGGGCCCAGCCCGCCGACAGCACGACCACCTGGCCGGCGATGCAGTTGTGGCCCGCGTTGTGCAGGCGCATGGAGACCAGGTGCTCGGCCTGGAACCGCAGGTCGGCGGCGCTCCACCGGCCGGGAACCACGATCATGGGCGCGACGCCGCCCAGCTCGCTGCTGATCGGCACCCGCAGCCTGGGGTCGTTGGCTGCCCGACGCCGCTCGGCCGCCTCGCCGGTGCCCCAGACGATGGCGTCATGGGTAACCGCGGAGCCGGTGATGTGCACCTTGTCGATCCCGCTGTGCCGCGTGAGGTAGGCGCCGGCGGCGCCGTCCCCGTTGACGATCCGGACCACACCGGCCTCGACGAGGGGCGCGAGCGCCTTGCGGTACACCCCGAGCAGGCCGGCGAACGTGGGGTTGAGCTTCACGAGGGAGGCGCGGTTGTGCGCCACGAGCTCGTAGAACGCGTCGAGCGGCGCGATCGACGAGATGTTGCCGGCGCCCAGCACGAGCCCGACGCCGCCGTACCGGCCCACCTTGCCTGCGCCCAGACCCGCCTCGCCGCGCACCTGCTGCTCGGTCACGCCCGGCGGCATCCAGACCTCGGCCTGGAAGCCGTTGAACAGCACCCATTCCTTGGCCGTGCGGGGCAGCACCCGCACCGCCACGCGGTCGCCCGGCGCGGCGACGACGTCGAGCCCTTCAACCGGCGACCTGCCCGCTGCGAGCGCCTCGTAGGACTGCGCGTAGGTGGCCGCGCTCTCCAGAGCGCCGTACGGCCCGGTCATCCACTCCTCGCCCGCGTACGGCGCTGACGGCGAGACGTGCTTGGCCTCGGCGGCGGCCGTCGCCCACTCCTCGGCGACCTCCGCGATCGACGCGTGGACCCTCCGGAACAGCGCCCCCCTGCCCGCGACGGGCAGCTGCGCCCATCGCTCCGCGCCTACCTTGAGCTCCTCGACCGCCCGGTCGAGCTCACGCTCCGTGGTGGCTTGCGTGTCCGTCACGCTCATCAGCTGTCCCCTTCGACCGCGTTACGTTCGACCGCCACATCGGCTGTCACTGACCGGCACTCCAATAGCCCGGGGGCCAGCCTAGGGGCCCGGACCGGTCCGGGGCGAGACCCAGTCGCTGTGACCTGCGGTTTCCGTTTCGATCTTCAGTGCACAACGGTCCGGCCGCGGTTAGGCTGCCTGGCATGTCGGACATCGCCATGACTGGGCGTCATGACCTCCGCGATGCGCTGGACCTGCTGAGCGAGCAGGTCGCCGACGGGATCCTGCACGCCGAGCCGGTCTACCGCGAGACACGGCTCCCGGCCGCCGTCGTGCAGCCGCTGGTCCGGGCCAACCTCGCGGAGATCCTCGCCGCGCTCGCCGGTGAGACCTCGTCGCTCGCGCCCGCCCGGGAGACCGGACGGGTCACGGCCGCCGAGGGCATGCCGCTGGACCTCTTGCAGCATGCGTACCGGCTGGCCGGCCTGCGCATCTGGGACGAGCTCGCCCGGCGGCTGCGCGACCAGACCGACACCACCGCCCTGCTGCGCGCCTCCTCGCTGGTCTGGGCAGCTATCGAACGTTCGTCGAACGTCGCGGTGCAGACCCACCTGGAGGCGGCCGCCGGCCTCGGCGAGAACATGGCCCGCACCGAGCTGCTGCGCGGGGTCCTGACCGGGGCCGTGCACGACCTCGAGACCGCGCGGCGCGCGCTCGGCCTGCCCGCCGACGTGATGCTGGTCGTCGCGGTCACGGCGCCCGGCATGCCGCCGGTCCCGGCGGCCGGCACGCCCCGGGTCCCGGCGGCAGTCCCGCGCGAGGTCGGCGTCGGGCCGGTCGGCGTCGGCGTCGGGCCGCCGAGAGCAGGCGGGGCTGATACGAATCCGGCTGATACGAATCCGCCGGACATGGACTCGCAACGCGCAGACCTCGTGCGGGTGACCACGCGCTGGCTGACCCACGAGGGCGAACGGCTGACGCTCGTGGCGGCGCCCACCTCGGAGGACGCCCACGACACCCTGGCCGGCCTTGCCGTGCACGCCCGGACCGGCGCGAGCCGCCCGTTCACGAGCCTCGCCGACGCGCCCACCGCTCTCACCCAGGCGCGCGTAGCGGTGCGGTCCCTGACGCCGGGCCAGGTCGGGCTCTCCCGTTACGGCGACCGTCCGCTGGACGCCCTGCTGGTGGCCGACGGCGAGCGCGCCGCCGAGCTCGCCACCGCCGTCCTCAGCGGGCTCAAGGACCGCGATCCCCGGGACCTCGAGCTGCTGCTCGGGACGATCGAGGCGTGGTTCGAGCACGGCGGGTCGGGCACCCGGGCGGCCGCGGCGCTGCACTGCCACCGGAACACGGTGCTGAACCGGCTGGCGCGCATCGCCGAGCTGACGGGCCGCGACGTCAACGATCCGCGTGCCGCCGCCGAGCTGTACGTGGCCGTGCGCGCCCGGCGGCTCCAGCCCGCCGTACTGCCCCCCGCGCTCCCGGCCATCCCCACCGTCACACCGTCCGCCGCGCACCTTGCCCATCGGCATCCGTCGCGGGGTTAGCCTCAGGGCGTGACCCACCTCCTGTCCGACAGTCTGCTCGCAGGCCTGCGCGAGCGCGCCGCCGACTACGACCGCGACAACGCCTTCTTCGCCGAGGACCTGGCCGACCTCCAGGCCGTCGGCTACCTCCGCGCCATGGTCCCCACGGCCCTCGGGGGTGCCGGCCTCACGCTGCGGGAGACCGCCCACGAGCAGGCCCGGCTGTCCGCACACGCGCCGGCGACGGCGCTGGCGGTGAACATGCACCACGTGTGGGTCGCCGTGGCTCGCTACCTGCACGACCGCGGGGACACGTCGCTGGACTGGCTGCTCTCGGAGGTGGTTTCGGGCGAGGTGTTCGGCTTCGGCTACTCGGAGCCGGGCAACGACCTGGTGCTGCTCGGCTCGCGCACGGAGGCGCGGCCCGACGGCTCCGGCGGGTACTCGTTCCACGGCCGCAAGATCTTCACGTCCAACTCCCCCGCCTGGACGAGGCTGGGCGTGCTGGGCCTCGAATCGTCCGGCGGCAAGGACGGCGAGCCCCGGCTCGTGCACGCCTTCGTCACGCGCGAGGGCGGCGGGTTCGAGATCCTCGACGACTGGGACACGATCGGCATGCGCGCCTCCCAGTCGCGGTCCACGGTGCTCGACGGCGCCCACGCGCCCGCCGACCGAGTCGTGCGCCTGCTGCCGCCCGGGCCGTCGCTGGACCCGTATGTCCTGGGGATCTTCACGTCGTTCGAGGTGCTGCTCGCCTCGGTGTACGCCGGGATCGCGGACCGCGCGCTGGAGCTCGCGGTCGAGGCCGCGGAACGCCGCACGTCGATGAAGACCGGCAAGACCTACGCGCAGGACACCGACGTGCGGCGCCGAATCGCCGACATGGCGCTGGCGCAGGACAGCGTCTGGCTCCAGATCGACGGGATCACACGGGACCTCGACGCGTCGGCGTCGGACCCCACGCTGGACCGTGGGGCGGGCTGGTTCCGGGCGACCGCCGGGCTCAAGGTGCGAGTCACCGAGGCGGCACGGGAGGTCGTGGACCAGGCGGTCCGCGTGTCGGGCGGCTCGACCTACTTCAACCGGTCCGAGCTGGGCCGTCTTTACCGGGACGTGCTCGCGGGGATCTTCCACCCGTCCAGCGACGACGCTGCCCACGCGACCGTGGCGCAGTCCCTTCTGGGTCCTCTGGAGTAGCCCTGCTAGCGAGCCAAAACAGTACGACCATCATCTAATTTCTGGAAAGCCTTGCCCCGGAGACTGCCGTCCTCCTATTGTCGTACGAACGTAATCTAAACCTGGAGGAGATCGTGATGGCAGGAACTGGGCAGATCGCGCTGGTAACGGGCGCCACGTCAGGCATCGGCAAGGCGGCAGCGACCGCACTGGCCGCCGCGGGCTTCGAGGTGATCGGAACCGGCCGCAACACCGCGCACCTCACACCGCCCGCCGGGGTCACCTACCTCGACCTCGACGTGACCAGCGACGAATCGGTCGCCTCAGCCATCAAGCAGGTGATCGACCGGTTCGGCCGCGTCGACGTCCTGGTCAACAACGCCGGCGTCGGCTCAACCGGCGCAGGCGAGGAGTTCTCGATCACCCAGACGCAGGACATCTTCGACATCAACGTCTACGGCGTCATGCGGACGACCAAGGCCGTCCTACCGCACATGCGGGCGCAAGGACGCGGACGAATCATCAACGTCTCGTCCCTCAGCGGGTTCGTCCCCAGCCCGTTCATGTCCGTCTACGTGGCCACCAAGCATGCGGTCGAGGGCTACTCCCAGTCGCTGGACCACGAGGTCCGCGAGCACGGCGTCCGGGTCCTGCTCGTCGAACCCGGCCCGATCAACACTCCGTTCGCAGGCCACAGCGTGGAGGCCGACACCCCCATGCCGCTCTACGCGGCGGGACGGCGCAACTACGACGAGCTGCTGGCGAAGAACCTCACCAGCGGTGACGACCCCGCCGTCGTCGCCAAGGTGATCGTCGGGGCGGCCACCGACCGGAACCCGAAGCTGCGGCGCACCGCCGGTTCGACCGCCCGGGCCATCAACGCGGTGTACCGCGTCGCCCCGGCCCGGATCTTCGACCGCGTCATCCGCAGGTTCAACCGGATGCCGAGCTGACACCAGCTGCCGAAAGTCCATCGACCAGTCATTCGCAGATCTCTTGAGGAGAGTCATGCAGCATCAAGGCCAGCAGACGGCCCCCCGCCGCGCATCGAGCGCAAGACGCCTTCTGCAGAGGAACATCGGAATCGCCCTGGCGGTCGCCGCGACGGCGGCCGTCCTCGCGGCGCCGTCCGCGTCCGCAGGGACGGGACACCCGTATCCCGGACCCGTCGTCACCGACGTGAAGACCGCGGCGACGTTCGACTACGCCGCAGGCGAGATCCCCGAGAACATCACCGTCAACCCCGACGGCTCAGTGACCCTGTCGCTGCTCGGCAGCTGCGCGGTGTGCGAGCGCACCCACGCGCCGCAGCTGATGCGGATCTCCGCGTCCGGACAGCGCACGGTGCTCGCCACCGGGCAGGTGGGCGAGGCGATCAGCGGCAACACCCGCGGCGATGACGGCACCGTCTACTACAGCGTGTTCGCCCCGGGCAACGCTGCCAGGAACGGCGTGTACGCGCTGCGTCTGGACGGCACCTCACAGCGGATCGCCGCGCTGCCCGTAGGCGCGGGCCCCAACGGGCTGGCCATCGACCCGGCCGGGGACACCCTCTACATCGCCGACAGCTTCCAGGCCACCATCTGGTCCGTCCCGGTCTCCGGCGGACCGGTGACCTCGTGGCTGACCGACGCTGCGCTCGCACCCGTGCCGACCGAAGCCCTGCCGATCGGCGCCAACGGGCTCAGGTTCCACAACGGCGCACTGTGGGTCAGCAACTTCAACCAGGGAACACTGCTGAAGGTACCGGTCACCCCCGCCGGCGCTGCCGGTCCCATCCGCCTTGTCGCGGGCGGCCTGCCCAACATCGACGATCTCAGCTTCCTGACCCCCTGGTCCGATGTGGTGTTCGTGGCGCAGAACGGCTCCTCCTCGCAGAACGGCCCGGACAGGATCGTGGTGGTCTACCCGGACGGCACCTACAAGCCAGTCCTGACCAGCGCGGACGGTCTCGCCTCACCCTCCGCCACCGCGGTTCGCGGCAATCGGTTGTACATCACCGACGGCGGGGTCCCCGAGCCCCACGACGCGAAGTTGCAGACCGGGAAGATCAACATCACGGCTCTCCTTGCCGGGGCGGCGCACTGACGATGACCGAGCAACCCTTCAACCCGCAGCTGCGGGCCGCGCGATTCCTTCCCCGCACCCTCATCACCGCCCGAACGCTTCCCACGCTCCGTGTCCTCACCAGGCTCACCGGAAACGCTCGGCGGCCCGACGCGCAGATCGTTTCCGTGGACGACGACGTGTCGGTACACGTCTTCCGGCCGGCTTCGGCCCGGCCTCGGACGCCCGCGCTGTTGTGGATCCACGGCGGCGGAATGGTGCTCGGCGACGCGGCACAGGACAGCAAGTTCTGCCGCCAGATCGCCGATCAGCTGGGCATCGTCGTCGTCTCGGTGGAATACCGGCTCGCCCCGGAGCACCCGTTCCCGACGCCGCTGGATGACTGCTACACCGCGCTGCGCTGGCTCGCCGGCCAGCCCGACATCGACCCCGCACGCATCGCCATCGGCGGGCAGAGCGCCGGCGCCGGCCTGGCCGCCTCGTTGGCGCTGCTGGCGAAAGAACGCGGCGAGATCCGTCCGGTCCTGCAGCTGCTGTCCTACCCGATGCTGGACGACCGGACCACGACCCGCACCGACATCGACCCGCGGCGGCTCCGCATCTGGAGCCAGAAGAGCAACCGGTTCGGCTGGCGCGGCTACCTCGGCTCCGCCACCGCGGTCGGCAACGTGCCCCCGCTGGCCGCGCCGGCCCGCTACGACGACCTCTCCGGCCTGCCGCCCGCATGGATCGGCGTCGGCACCAACGACCTGTTCCACGACGAGGACGTCACCTACGCCCGGCGACTGCAGCAGGCCGGCGTCGCCACCACCCTCCACGTAGTGCCCGGCGCCTACCACAACTTCGATTCCCTCGAAGCGAAAGCCGCCATCTCCCGGGCCTTCCTCAAGGCCCAGACGACGGCACTGGACGAAGCCCTCAACGGCGCCTGATCCCTTGGTTGTGGGCGCGACCGTTGCGCCTAAGACGGACA
>NZ_BNAS01000001.1:1147458-1283041 GCF_014653785.1 Promicromonospora soli
CGGTCGCGCCCACAACCAAGGGTTTCCTCAGGAGCGGAGGGCCTGGTCCAGGTCTGCCCAGAGGTCCTCGACGTCCTCGATGCCGACCGACAGGCGCAGCAGGTCCACGGGCACGGTCGGCGCCTCGGTGCCCCAGCGGCGTCGGCGCTCCAGCATGGACTCCACCCCGCCGAGCGACGTGGCGGGGAGCCACAGACGCACCGCGTTCACGACGGCGTCCGCCCGCTCGATCGCGGCCGCCTCGCCGGACGCGGCCCGCTGCTTCGGCCGCACCCCGATGATCGCGCCGAAGCCGTTCATCTGCGCCTTCGCGCGCTCGTGCCCGGGGTCGCCGGGCAGAGAGGGGTGCCGCACCTCGGCGACCTCGGGGTGGTCCGCGAGACGCCGGGCGAGCTCGGCGGCGTTCGCCTGTGCGCGCTCGAAGCGCAGCGCGAGGGTGCGGAGGCCGCGCAGGGCCAGCCACACCTCGAACGGTCCGGCGATCGCGCCGTGCAGCATGCGGTGCTCGCGGAGGACGGCGGCCAGCTCGGCATCGCGCGTCACGAGCGCGCCGAGCACGACGTCGGAGTGGCCGGCCAGGTACTTGGTGACCGAGTGGAGCACGATGTCGGCGCCGTGCTCCAGCGGCCGCTGCCCCAGGGGCGTCGCGAACGTGTTGTCGACGACCGAGCGCACCCCCCGTGCGCGGGCCGCACCGAGGACGGCGGGCAGGTCCGCTACCTCCAGCATCGGGTTGGTCGGCGACTCGACGAGCAGCAGGTCGGCGCCTTCGAGCGCCGCGACCACGGCGTCGGTGTCCGCGATGTCGACGTGCCGCAGGGTCACGCCGTGCTTGTCGCTGATCTGGTCGGCGAGCACCATGCCCGCCTGGTAGGCGTGCCGCGGCAGCACGATGGTGCCGCCGTCGGGCACCAGGGAGAAGACGGCGGCGATCGCCGCCATGCCCGACGAGAACACGAGCGCCTCACCGCCGGCCGCCGCGCCGCTGCCCGGGCCGCCTGAGTCGGCCGCGCCGGACTCCAGCGCGACGAGCGCCTCCTCGAACGGGTGCCACGCGTCGTTGTCGCCGCGCGAGTACGACAGCTCGCCGGGCGTGATCACGCCACGCGACACGTACGTCGAGTTCAGCGGGAGGGACGGGTTGATGTGCCCGCCCTGGGCGCGGGCAGGGCGCCCGGCGGAGACGACGACGGTGGCGGGTGCGAGAGCGGTCGACGGACGGTGCTCGGGGGCGGTGCTCATGCTGGCGAGGATACGGCGGCCTGGGCGTCGACTGCCGGATCGTCCGAGCTCAGGCCGCCTGGCGGAAGGTCCTCCGGTACGCCGTCGGCGTGACGCCGAGCGTCGCGCTGACGTGTGCCCGCAATGACTGTGCCGTACCGAAACCGCACCGTCGCGCGACCTGCTCGACCGAGAGGTCGGAGGACTCCAGCAGGGTCCGCGCATGCTCGACCCGCTGCCGGAGGAGCCACTGGCCGGGGCTCTCGCCGGTCTCTTCGCGGAACCGCCGGGTGAACGTCCGCACCGACATCGAGGCGTGCCGGGCCATGGCGGCCAGCGTCACCGGCTCGGCCAGCCGTTCCGCCGCCCAGGCGCGGGTCGCGGCGGTTCCAGGCCCGTCGGCGTCGGGCAGGGGGCGGGCGATGTACTGCGCCTGGCCGCCGTCCCGGTGCGGCGGCACGACGGTGCGGCGGGCGACGTCGAGCGCGACGGCGGCGCCGTGATCACGCCGCACGACATGCAGACACAGGTCGATCCCGGAGGCGACACCCGCCGCGGTGAGCACGTCGCCGTCGTCCGTGTACAGCACGCCGGGGTCCATGTTGACGCGCGGAAAGAGGCTCTGGAAGTGCTCGGCCGAGCTCCAGTGCGTCGTGGCCGGGCGGCCGTCGAGGATCCCGGCGGCGGCGAGCGTGAATGCGCCGATGCAGATCGACATGAGCCGGGTGCCCGGCCGAATGCGCCGGAAGGCGTCCTCGAGCTCCGGGGTGAGGCGGCCCTCGTCGTACACCGGCCCGAACTCGTGCGACGCGGGGACGACCACCGTGTCCGCCGTCTCCAGGGCCTCGGGGCCGTGCGCCACCTGCACCACCACGTCCGAGTCGGACTGCACCGGACCCGGCGCGCCGGCAGTGCAGGTCACGACCTCGTAGAGGGGCCGTCGCTCGGCGTCACGCGCGATGCCGAAGATTCGGTGCGCGATCCCGAGCTCGAACGGGATGAACCCGTCGACGATCAGGACGGCAACCCGATGCGGGTCCGGTTCCGACGAAGCGGTGAGTGATCGTGCCATGGCCCGATCCTATTGGACCGTGACCTTCTGGTCACTGTCCCCGACCGCGCCGCTCCCGCAGGCTGGGGTCCATGTCGCAGATCAGCACGCCAGTGCCCGACGCCGAGGACACGTCGGCCCAGTCCTCGGACCGCCGCCGTCGGACCCCCCGCATCCACCCCGCCTGGTGGGTGGCCGCGGTCAGCTTCGTGACCGTCATGAGCGCCGCCGCGTTCACCGCCGCTCCCGGCCTGTTCGTGGAACCGCTGAACGCGGAGCTCGGCTGGTCGCGCGCGACCATCGGCTTCGGCGTCGGCCTGCAGGTCATCCTGTACGGGCTGACGGCGCCGTTCGCCGCAGCGCTCATGGACCGGTTCGGCATGCGGCCGGTGGTCACCGCCGCGCTCGTCGTCATCACGGCCGGCGCCCTCTCGACGGTATGGATGTCGGAGCCATGGCAGTTCGTGCTCGGCTGGGGGGTCCTGGTCGGGGTGGGCAGCGGCAGCATGGCGCTGGCGTTCACCGCGACGGTGACCGGGCGCTGGTTCGTGGCCCGGCGCGGCCTGGTCAGCGGCGTGCTCACGGCGGCGACGGCGTCGGGCCAGCTCGTGTTCCTGCCCCTGCTCGCGTGGATCGTCGAGCACCAGGGCTGGCGCCCAGCGTCGGTCACCGTAGCCATCGCCGCGCTCGTGGCGATCCCGCTAGTGCTGTTCCTGCTGCGTGACCACCCCGCGGACCTCGGGCTCGCACCCTACGGCGGCGCGTACGTGCCGAAGCCCGCGCCGGCCCGCGGCGCGGCCAAGCGCGCAGTCACCGCGCTGTTCGACGCCGCCCGCACCGGCCCGTTCTGGCTCCTCGCCGGGGCGTTCGCGATCTGCGGCGCGACGACGAACGGACTGGTCCGCACGCACTTCGTGCCCGGCGCGCACGACCACGGCATGCCGATCACGGTCGCCGCGAGCCTGCTCGCAGTCATCGGGGTCGTGGACGTGATCGGCACGATCGGGTCGGGCTGGCTGACCGACCGCTACTCGCCCCGCGTCCTGCTGGGCGTCTACTACGCGCTGCGCGGTGTCTCGCTGCTGTTCCTGCCGTCGCTCATGGCGCCGCACGTGGAGGCGCCCATGCTGTTCTTCATCGTCTTCTACGGGCTGGACTGGGTGGCGACCGTGCCGCCCACCCTCGCCCTGTGCCGCGAGTTCTACGGCGAGGACGCGCCGATCGTGTTCGGCTGGGTGCTCGCGTCGCACCAGGTCGGCGCCGGGGTCGTGGCGTTCGCTGGGGGCCTGGTTCGCGACGTCACCGGCTCGTACGACGCGGTCTGGTACGGCGCGGGCGCCCTGTGCGCGGGTGCCGCTCTGATGTCGCTGGTGATCCGGCGAAACCGTAACCGAATCGCCGACTTCGCGAACGTGTGAAGCACCTACAGTTGAAGGTATGGGACGAGCCGGACATCTGACAGCCCTGGCAGCAGCAGCCGTGGCGCTGCTCCTGGCCGGCTGCACCAGTGGTCAGGCAGGCCCCGACGAGCCGTTGTCCGGCGTGTCCAGCCCTACGCCCACCGCCTCGGAGACGGCCGACCCGTCGCCGTCCGACACCCGGGCCGCAGAGGATCCGGGGTCGGGCGACGAGACACCCACGCCGAACGCCTCGGCGACCGAGGTCGCCACGGGTCCGGCCTTCTCCGCGAACACGCGGCCCGACACCGCCGAGCCCCAGGGCGCCGGCGCGACCTTCCTGTCCGTCACGGACATCCGCGTCGCCGAGCACGACGGCTACGACCGCATTGTGTTCGACCTCGCCGGCAGGGGCAGCGGCAAGCCCGGCTGGCGCGTCGAGTACGTGGACTTGGCGACCGACGACGGCTCAGGGCAACCTGTCGAGGTCGACGGCGACGCGATCCTGCGCGTGTCGCTGTCGGGCACGGCGACCCCGACGGACAGCGGCGTCGAGGAGTACTCGGGCGACCACATCCAGCCGGGCACGGAGGCGGTGGACGAGATCGTGTACCGCTACTGGTTCGAGGGATACACGACGGCGTTCATCGGGGTGGACGAGACCGAGCGCCCGTTCCGCGTGTTCCTCCTGGAGAACCCGACCCGGGTCGTGCTGGACATCCAGCACTGACCGACCACCACGAGCTCGATCCGCTGGGTCTCGACAGGCTCGACCCGCGGGTACCGCGGGTCTCCCCCGCGGGTGGCGTCAGCCAGCGACCTCGGACTTCTGGGGCCGCGCGAGCAGCGCCGCCGCGAGGTCGGACAGGGGCAGGTTCCCGGCCAGCACCTCGACCACTCCGGCCGTGATCGGCATCTCGACGTCGTGCGCCCGCGCCAGCTCCAGGACCGACTGCGACGACTTCACGCCCTCGGCCGTGCCGCCGGTCGCCTTGATCGCCTCCTCGAGCGTGAGCCCCTCGCCGACGTGCTTGCCGAGCCGGTGGTTGCGCGACAGCGGAGACGCGCACGTCGCCGTCAGGTCGCCCATGCCGGCCAGCCCGGAGAACGTGGCGGCGTCGGCCCCCAGCGCGAGGCCGAGGCGCGTGATCTCCACGAGGCCGCGCGTGATGAGCGTCGCCAGCGTGTTCCAGCCGAAGCCGCGGCCCTGGGCCATGCCCGCCGCCAGGGCGATGATGTTCTTCACCGCGCCGCACAGCTCCACGCCCACCACGTCGGTGTTCGTGTACGGGCGGAAGTAACCGGTCGCGCACGCCGAGGCCACCAGCTGCGCCGTGGCCTCGCTGCGCGAGGCGACCACGGTCGCCGTCGGCTGCCGCTCCGCGATCTCCGGCGCCAGGTTGGGCCCGGAGACGACGGCGACGCGCTCGTCCGGCAGGTCCAGCACCTCGGCCATGACCTGGCTCATGCGCTTGTCCGTGCCGAGCTCCACGCCCTTCATCAGGGAGACGACGACGGCGTCCGGCGTCGCCAGCTCGTGCACCAGGTCCTTCATCGACTCCAGGGTCGCCCGGGCGACCTGGGACGGCACCGAGACGACCACTATGGACGCGCCCCGCAGGGCGACGGCCGGGTCGGTGGTGCCGTGCATCGCGGGCAGCTGCACGCCCGGCAGGTACTTCTCGTTGCGGTGCGTCCGGTCGACGGCATCCAGCACTGCGGCGTCGCGGCCCCACAGGGTGACGTCGCACCCGGCGTCGGCCAGGACCAGCGCGAACGTGGTGCCCATCGAGCCCGCGCCGAGCACGGCGACCTTGGGCCGTGCCGCAGTTGCGGAAGCCTGCTCCGGCTGTGTCTGCTCCGTCGGGGCGCTCACGGGCGCTCCACCGGCGGGTAGTTCGTCATCTTGGCCTCGTACTCCGGGTGCTTGCGCAGGTCGAACCGTGGCTTGGGCGCCACCTCGCCGCGAATCTGCTCGAGCTCCGCGGTGATGGCATCCATGATCCGGGACGTGGCCTCGCGCAGCGTGGCGGTGTCCTGGGGCCGGTCGTAGAGGTCGCTCAGGTCCACGGGCGGGCCGGTCTGGATGGTCACCTTCTTGCGGGGGAACGGCTTCGGCAGCCGTCCGTACCGCGCCAGGATGTCGGTGACCCCCCACTGCGCGACCGGGAGCACCGGCAGGCGCGTCGTCAGCGCGATGCGGGCCACGCCGGTCTTGCCCTCCATCGGCCAGTACTCGGGGTCCCGCGTCAGGGTCCCTTCGGGCAGGATCGCCACGCAGGCGCCGTCGCCGAGCTGGGCCGCGGCGTCCTTCAGGGACTCGGTCGCCCTGGCCGACTCCCGGTCCACCGGGATCATCTTGGTGGCCCGCAGGGCCCACCCCGTCAGCGGCGACGTGAACAGGCCGCGCTTGGCCAGGATGCGCGGCTCGCGGCCGTTGTCGAAGAGGTAGTGCGCCAGCGTCAGAGCGTCGAGCTCGGTGACGTGGTTGGCCGCGGCGATGAACCCGCCCTTGGCCGGAAAGTTCTCCCCGCCCTTCCAGTCGTACCTGCACAGCGAGAACATGAGGTTCCGCACGATGAACGCGACGAAGCGATACATGCGTGACTCAGGGCGTGGGATGGGCACGGTCCAGAAGAATACTCGGGTCCACCACAAATGCGGCCCTCCCCGTGCGCCGAGGTAGAACCAGGGCGAGATAGAACTCTGGCGAAGTAGAACCCACGCGCTGTGGTTCTACTTCGCCCGAGTTCTATCTCGCCCTGGTTCCATCTCGGCGAGGAGCGGGGGTCAGCCGCGGACCACCTCCGCGCCGAGGGCTTCCAGCTTGTCCTGGAAGTTCTCGTAGCCGCGGTCGATCAGGCCGATGCCGCGCACCGTGGACCGGCCCTTGGCGGCGAGCGCCGCGATCAGGTGCGAGAACCCGCCGCGCAGGTCGGGCACCTCGATGTCGGCCGCGGTGAGCGGCGTCGGGCCGGAGACGACGGCGGAGTGGTGGAAGTTGCGCTGGCCGAACCGGCAGTCGCGACCGCCCAGGCACTCCTTGTAGACCTGGATGGTGGCGCCCATCTTGCGCAGCGCGTCCGTGAAGCCGAAGCGGTTCTCGTACACGGTCTCGTGCACGATCGACAGGCCGGTGGCCTGCGTGAGCGCGACGACGAGCGGCTGCTGCCAGTCGGTCATGAAGCCGGGGTGCACGTCGGTCTCCAGCACGATGGACTTCAGGTCGCCGCCTGCGTGCCAGAAGCGGATGCCGTCGTCCTGCACCTCGAACCGGCCGCCGACCTTCCGGAAGGTGTTGAGGAACGTCATCATCTCGGGCTGGGTGGCGCCCTTGACGGTGATGTCGCCGCCCGTGGCGAGGGCCGCCGCGGCCCAGGACGCGGTCTCGATCCGGTCGTTGAGGGCGGTGTGGGTGTAGCCCTCGAGGCGGTCCACGCCCTCGATGCGGATCACGCGGTCCGTGTCGACGGAGATGATGGCGCCCATCTTCTGCAGCACCGCGATGAGGTCCATGATCTCGGGCTCGATCGCCGCGCCCGAGAGCTCGGTGATGCCGTCCGCGCGGACCGCCGTGAGCAGCGTCTGCTCGGTGGCGCCCACCGACGGGTACGGCAGGGAGATCTTGGCACCGTGCAGTCGCCGCGGCGCCCGCAGGTGGATGCCGTTGGGCCGCTTGTCGACGACGGCGCCGAACTGGCGCAGGATGTCGAGGTGGTAGTCGATCGGCCGGTCGCCGATGCGGCAGCCGCCCAGGTCGGGGATGAATGCTTCGCCGAGCCGGTGCAGCAGGGGCCCGCAGAACAGGATCGGGATGCGGCTGGAGCCGGCGTGGGCGTCGATGTCGGCCACGTGGGCCGACTCCACGTTGGACGGGTCGAGATCCAGGATGCCCGCGTCGGTGTCGTACTTGACGTTGACACCGTGCAGGTCCAGGAGCCCCGAGACGACCTTGACGTCACGAATCTGCGGTACGTTCCGCAGGACGCTGGGGGTCTCCCCCAGCAGGGAAGCAACCATGGACTTCGACACGAAGTTCTTTGCGCCTCGAACGGTGATGGTCCCGTTCAACGGGTTGCCGCCATTCACATACAGCAGATCGTTCATATCCTCGTCGTCGTCTCTTCGTTCCGATGCTGGATTTTCAATGGCGGAGCCGGGGCGCCCGCTCGATCCTGCCCCTGACCGCCGGTCGTGCCAACACGTGGCCCGGCGGGAGTATTCACCGTTCACTACACCTTCACTCCGGGCGCACTCAGTCGCAGGTCGACACGCCGTCCGCACTGCGTTCGCCCGCAAAGTTCGCCCGCAAAGTCGTGGTCGGCAGCCTACGTCAAGGGTCCATCCATACTCCGAGACGTCGCTCCCGGATCGCGGACGCCCTGCCTAGTGTCGCGCGCATGAGCACACCCGTTACGCCGACCGCCGGGACCGCCCAGGGCGGGCAGAGCACGCCCGCCGGCAACCCCCGTGGCCGCGTCGTCGTCGCCTCCCTCATCGGTACATCGATCGAGTTCTACGACTTCTACATCTACGCGACCGCCGCCTCGCTGGTCTTCCCCGCCCTGTTCTTCCCGAACGCCGCGGACCCCACCACGCAGCTCCTGTCGTCGTTCGCCGTGTTCGGCGTCGCCTTCGTGGCGCGGCCGGTCGGCTCGGTTCTGTTCGGGCACTTCGGCGACCGCGTCGGCCGCAAGGCGACCCTCGTGGCGTCGCTGCTCACGATGGGGATCGCGACGATCCTGATCGGCCTCATCCCCGCGGCGTCCACGCCGGGCTGGGCTGTGGCCGCCCCTGCCGTGCTCGTGCTGTGCCGGTTCGCCCAGGGCCTCGGCCTCGGCGGTGAGTGGAGCGGCGCCGCGCTGCTCGCCACGGAGAACGCCCCCCAGGGCAAGCGCGCCATCTACGGCACGTTCCCGCAGCTCGGCGCGCCAATCGGCTTCATCCTCGCCAACACCGTGTTCATCTCCCTGTCGACCGCGCTCTCGCCCGAGCAGTTCGCCGACTGGGGCTGGCGCATCCCGTTCCTCGCGTCCGCCGTCCTCGTGATCGTCGGCCTGTGGGTGCGGCTCTCGCTGCTCGAGACGCCGGCGTTCCGCAAGGTTGTCGAGGCCGAGGCCGTCGCGAAGGTGCCGGTGGCCCGTGTGTTCCGCACCTCGTGGAAGCAGATCGTGTCGGGCACGTTCATCATGCTGGCCACGTACGCGCTGTTCTACCTGATGACGACGTTCACGCTGAACTACGGCATCGCCTCGACCGCGCCCACCGACGGCTCCCCCGCCGGCCTGGGCTACGAGAAGATCGACTTCCTCTGGATGCTGATCATCGGCGTCGTGTTCTTCGGCATCTTCACGCTGGTCTCCGGGCCGATGGCGGAGAAGTTCGGCCGGCGCGCGCACCTCATCTGGGTCACCGTCGCGATCGTGCTGTTCGGCGGCCTGTTCGTGCCCCTGTTCTCCGCGGGCCACATCGGCGTGCAGACCCTGCTGATCCTCGGCTTCACGCTGATGGGGCTCACGTTCGGCCCGATGGCCGCCGTCCTGCCCGAGCTGTTCCCGGCCAACGTGCGGTACACAGGCTCCGCGGTCGCGTACAACCTGTCGTCGGTGCTCGGCGCGGCCGTGGCGCCGTTCATCGCGGTGTGGCTGTGGGCCAAGGCCGACGGCTCCCCCGTGCTGGTGGGCATCTACCTCTCCGCGATGGCCGTGATCACGCTCGTGGCGCTGCTCCTGGAGCGCGAGACGCGCGACGTCGCCTACGACGACAACGTCACGGCCTGACGCACGGCCCGACGGCTCGGCCGTCACGACCCGCGACGGCTGGCTCAGCCGTCGCGGGTCGTGATGCGGGCGTAGGCCAGGGACATGCCGATGGCGAGGTAGCACAGCGCCCGGAACGCTCCCTCGCCCAGGCCGTCGAACGACACCGGGTCCCGGATCAGGTCGACCAGGCTGGTCACCGATGTCGGCAGCAGGTACGGGTGCAGCCAGTCCAGCGCCGAGATCTGCATCAGGACCCCGGAGACGATCAGACCGCCGAGCACGCTCACCACCACCACCATGGGGTGCTCGGTGGACGCCGAGATGGCCAGCGCTACGGCACCGACCGCCATCAGGTACACGGTGGCCCAGGCGACGGCTATGGCAAGGCGCCACAGCACGTCCGCGACCGACAGCTCGGTCCCGGACATCGACACCAGGCCGTCGGTCCCGGCAAGGACGAGCCCCGTCACCAGGCCGGACGTGACGACCAGCGCGGACGCGGCCAGGGCGACGACGAGCACGCCCACCGCCTTGACCACCAGCAGCCGGCCCCGGGCCACGGGTGCGAGCAGCCAGCCGCGCATCGCGCCGTGGGACTGCTCGCCGGCCAGGGCGTCGCCGCTCGCCATCGCCACCGTGAGCGGCAGCAGGAGCATCAGCAGCGTCATCAGCGACCCCAGCGGCAGCACAAAGGCGCTGGTGGCCATGGTCACGAAGATCGGCGGCTCGCCGCCGGGCCCGCCGGGGCCGCCGCCGCCGGGGCCGGCTGGAGCGGAGGCGCCCTGACCGTCCATCGTCAGGTCGACGGCCACACCGGTGATCACCGGGAGCGCGGCGAGCAGGCCCAGCACGGCCAGCGTCCTCGGCCGCCGGAAGATCCACCGCACCTCGGCCCGGAGCAGACGCGTGATCGGGGCGCGCCGCCGGTCGGGCAGGACCCCGGAGGGGACGGCGTCCGCCTCCGGCAGCGCCATCGGGCCTTGGGTGGTCATCGCGCCCTGCCTTCCTGAGCCACGGCCGGTTCGTCGGCGTCCAGCTCGCCGACCACCTCGCCGACGTCGTGCGTCAGCCGCGCGAAGGCCTCCTCCAGCCCGGTGCGCTCCCGCCGGGCCTCGTCCACGCCGACGCCCGCACGGACCAGCGTCTCGATCACCGTCGCGGGCGCCGTCGTCGTGATGTCCACGCGGACGCCGTCCGGCGCGAGCCGCGCGGGGATCCGATGGTCCCGCAGGGTGTCGACGGCCCACGCGCCGTCGGGCGTGGACACGAGCAGCGTGGGGCTACCGGACTCCAGCAGGTCGTCGAGCGCGCCCTGCGCCACGACCACGCCCTCGTTCAGCACGACCACGTGGGTGCAGGTGGCCTCGACCTCCGCCAGCAGGTGCGACGAGACGAGCACCGTCACGCCGTTGTCGTGCAGCTCCGCGATGATCCGGCGGACCTCCTGCGTACCCGCCGGATCGAGACCGTTCGTCGGCTCGTCCAGCACGACGAGCCTGCGCGGCGCCAGCAGCGCCGAGGCGAGCCCCAGGCGCTGCTTCATGCCCAGCGAGTACGCGCGGTACTTCCTTCTGGCCGCGTCCGCGAGGCCGACCCGCTCCAGCGCGGCGGACACCGCGCCGTCCAGCTGCCCGCCGGCCAGGAACGGCTCTGCGGCGGCGAACCGCAGCAGGTTCTCCCGTCCGGACAGGAACGGGTGGAAGCCCGGCCCCTCCACCAGCGCCCCGACGTGTGGCAGCACCCGGTCGAGCTCCCCGGGCACAGGCACCCCCAGCAGCTCGATCTCCCCCTCGGTCGGCTGGACGAGGCCGAGCAGCATCCGGATGGTCGTCGTCTTGCCCGAGCCGTTCGGCCCCAGCATCCCGACCACTGCACCCTCCGGGACCTCCAGGTCGACGCCGTCCACGGCGACCGTGCCGCGATAGACCTTGCGCAGCCCCCGGGTGCGCGCCGCGAAGGCGGTACCGGAGCCCTTCCCGGGCCCCGGTACCGCCTCTTCGGCGCGCGCTGTGGTCACTCCTGGTCCAGGGCGTCGACGAGCACCTGCAGCGGCACCGCGCCGGCCGCGATCCGGCCGTCCTGCGTGATGACCGCGCCGCCGACTGCGATCTGGACGTGGGACCCGGAACCGAACTCACCGGTCACCGGCTCACCGATCTGCTGCAGGACGGCGGCGAGATCCTGCCCGCTCTCCGCGGAGCCCTCGGCCGGCGCTGCGGCAGGTGCCTCGACGATCACCACCGTGTCCCAGCCGTCGCCGACCGTCGTCGCACGCTGCTCGGCGCCCTCGGCGTCGTGCTCGCCGGCCGCACGGGCGACGTCGTCGGCCTCGGTGGTCTCGACCTCGGCGCCCTCCGGCGGCGTGAACTCGAACAGCTCAGCGTCCTGCGCGCCGAGCTCGAACTCGACGAAGCCGAGCGACAGGACGGGTTCCGACCTGCCGTTGGCGAACATGTCGAACCGCAGCGGGACGCGCGTCTCCTCGTCGATCGCCACCGTGATCTCCCGCAGCAGCGTCTTCTCCGACGGCTTCGGCGTCAGCACCAGCTCGTACGCGGCGCGGTCCGCGACCCGCGCCGTGCCGTCCACGAAGATGTCGCTGGTCGGCCGCAGTCGCTCGATGATCTCGGCCGCAGCCTGTGCCGGGTCCGCCATCTCGCCCTCTGCGTGCCCCCTGGCGGCTGCGGCGTCGGCGTCGTCCCAGGTGAGGCGCTTCGCGGTGTTCTCCTGCGAGTCGTAGGCCCACGCCTCGTCCGTGTTCTTCACGAACGTCAGCTCCGACGCCTCCCGCTCGACCTGGACCCGAGCGCCCTCCTCGCCGTCGTGGAACACCCGCACCGACTCGAAGTCGAGCGCCTCCATCCCGGGTACGGCGGGCAGCCCGAGCTCGTTCTGCATCTCGGCCACGCCTGAGAACGCGGGCGGCTGGGCCGCCAGTGTCGAGGTGACCAGCTGCTCCGCGTCGATCGGGGGCAGCACCGGATCGTCGTCCGCGCCTGCGGGCAGCGCGGTCAGCGCCAGACCCGCGAGCCCGGCGGCGATGCCCGACCCGGCAGCGACCAGCGCCTTCGTCCTCGGCCTCATGTCCCGCTCCTTCGCTCTTACGAACCAGTGTGCTGTACCCGACACCTTCAACGATGCCCCCTGGCTGCTGAGACCTCCCTGAGAGGGTGCCTCCGGCTGAGATCGCGCTGAGAGCAGGGCCGGGATGCTCCGGTCGGAATGCACCGATGGCGGCCGCGTGCGGCATGCTGGCAGGCATGAGACCGCAGATCCTCGTGGTCGACGACGAGCCGGGTGTGCGCAAGGCCCTGGATCGCGGCCTGCGCGCGGAGGGCATGGACGTCACGGTCGCCGCCGACGGGCCGACGGCGCTGCGGCTGGCGCGCACCGGGTCGTTCGACGCGATCCTGCTGGACATCATGATCCCCGGCCTGTCCGGGTACCGCGTGCTGCAGGAGCTGCGGTCGGCCGGGGTCACGACACCAGTGCTGTTCGTGTCGGCGAAGGACGGCGAGGTGGACCAGGCCGACGGGCTGGACCTCGGCGCTGACGGCTACCTGGTCAAACCGTTCTCCTTCGTGGTGCTGCTCGCGCAGCTGCGTGCCGTCCTGCGCCGCGCGGCCGCGGGAACCGCGCGGGGCCGGATCCGGCTCGGACCGCTGACGATCGACCGCGGGGCGCGCGCCGTGCGGTACAACGACGTCGACGTCCCGCTGAGCCCGCGCGAGTACGCGCTGCTGGCGGCGCTGGCCTCGCGGTCCGGGACGGTGTGGACCAAGCAGGAGCTGCTGAACGAGGTCTGGGGCGACGAGCAGGCCGCGACCAGGAACGTCGTCGAGGTGTACGTCGGCTATCTGCGCCGCAAGCTGTCCGCGGTCGGTGCCGAGGACCTGGTGCGGACCGTCCGGGGGCACGGGTACCAGCTCGGAGGGCCCGACTAGTGCGGGCGTCGTCGGGTGGGCGCTGGGCGGGCGTGTCGCTGCGCCTGCGGATCACCGCCCTCGCCACGGCGGTCACCCTGGCATGCCTGCTGGGTCTGGCGATGGTCGCCGGCCGGGGCCTCGGGCCGTTGCTGACGAACGCCGTGGACGACGAGCTCCAGGCCGCGCTGAGCGGCGCCGCCCGCGACGTCGTCGCCGGCCGGGCGCCCGCCTCCCCCGACGGTCTGGAGGTGCGCGTGCTGGACACCGCGGGCGGCTCCGCCGACGACGGCGCGCCACCGGTCCTGACCCGCGATCAGGTCCGCACCCTGAAGGCGGGCACGCCGGTCACCGCGGGCGACGCCCAGCCCGTCCGATGGCACGGCGTCGTCGCCACCGCTCCCGACGGGAGCCAACGGCTCGTGGTCGTCGGGACGGGTCTCGTGGGGCAGCAGGCCGCCAAGGACTCGGGCGGCCGGTGGTTGCTGGTCACCGCGCTCGTCGGGTCCGTGGTGGCCGGGGTCGCGATCTGGTTCGCCGTCGGGTCGGCGCTGCTCCCGGTCGCCCGGATGCGCCAGTCCGTCCGCCGTCTCGCGCCCGGCGCCCGCGTGGCGGTGCCCGACGCCGCGGCGGGCGAGCTGCGCGCCCTGGCCGACGACTTCAACGTCCTGCTCGACCGCCAGGACGCCGTCACGGAACGACTGCGGCGGTTCACGGGTGACGCGGCGCACGAGCTGCGGTCCCCCGTGGCGTCCATCCGCGTGCAGTCGGAGGTCGCGGTGGCCAATCCCGACCCACAGCTCTCGCAGGAGGTGCACGCCGACGTCCTCGCGGACGCCGAACGGCTGTCTGCTTTGCTCGACGGGCTGATGGCGCTGGCGCGTTCGGACGCCGGGGAGCTGCCGCCGGCCGACTCCGTCGACCTGGTCGGCGAGGTGCGTGCGGCGGTGGCGCGCACGGGGGTAGTAGGCGCGGCGGAGCAGCCGGTTCCGATAGTGGTCAACGCGATGACCGCCCAGGCCTGGGCGGCCGCGGCGCACACCGAGACCGAGCTCGTCCTGGACAACCTGCTGCGCAACGCCTGCCAGTACACGCGAACGCGGGTCGTGGTGTCGGTCCTCGCCGGCCGGTCCACCGTCCGCGTGCTGGTCGACGACGACGGCCCGGGCGTCCAGCCGGAGCACCGCGCGAGGGTCTTCGACCGCTTCTACCGGGTCTCGGACGACCGCTCGCGTTCGTCCGGCGGCGCCGGCCTCGGCCTGGCGCTGGTCGCCGAGCTCGTCCGCCGCCGGGGCGGCCGGGTCGCCGTCGGCGAGTCGCCCGACGGCGGCGCCCGGTTCACGGTCGTGTGGCCCCGGGCCGACTGAGCAGGGCCGGCAGTGCCCGGCTCAAGGCCCCGGCCGGCCGCCGTGCGGGCCGCCGGTCCGGATTCCCGCCTCGGGCGGATACCGTGGCGATGTGGAGACGACTGCCCTGATCGCTGCCTGCGCGGCAGTCGTGCTCGGGGCCGGGCTGCAGCGGGTCGCCGGGATGGGCCTTGGCCTGGTGGCCGCGCCGGTGCTCACGGTGTTCCTCGGCGCGTCGGTGGGCGTGCTGGTCAGCAACGTCGCCGCGATCGTCACGGCCCTGCTCATCCTGCGGGCGCTCCGGGACCGGGTCGACTGGCGCAGGGTGGTCACGATCCTGCCGCTCATGCTGGTGGGCTCGATATTCGGCGCGCTGACGGTACGCGAGGCCGACGCCGCGTGGCTGGACGTGATCGTGGGCGGGTCGGTGCTCGCCGCCCTGGCGGCCTCGGCCCTGCTGCGCCGGCGGGTCCGGATCAAGGGACGTTCCGTCGCCGTCGCGACCGGCCTGGCGGCCGGCTTCATGAACACCACGTCCGGCGTGGCCGCCCCCGCGTGGACGGCATACGCGCTGGCCACCCACTGGGAGCACCGGTCGTTCGCCGCGACCCTGCAGCCGCTGCTCGTCGTCATGAACACCATGTCGGTGGTCACCAAGCTCGCGTTCGGCGCGATCCCGCCCGGCTCGGCCCCGGCGTGGTGGGTGTGGCCGCTGCTCCTCGTCGGAGTGCTCGCGGGGGTGGGGTTCGGCGCCCTCCTGGCGCGCCACATCCCGACCCGGGTCGCGTCGGTCATCGCGCTGACGGTCGCCGTGGCCGGGGCGGTCACCGCCCTGACCCGGGGGCTGCTGACCGTGTGATCTCGGTGGGTCACTCTTCCTCGGCGAACACCACGTCCCGCTTGCGGCGGATCGTGGGCAGCACCGTGACCACGAGCGCGACCAGCGCGAGCCCGAGCAGCACCCCCGAGATCGGCCGCGTGAAGAACACCGAGGGGTCACCCCGCGAGATGAGCAGCGCCCGGCGCAGGTTCTCCTCGAGCAGCGGCCCCAGCACGAACCCGAGCAGCAGCGGCGCCGGCTCGCACCCGGCGCGGATGAGCACGAAGCCCAGCAGGCCGAAGAACGCCACCGCCAGCACGTCGTACGGGTTCTGCCCCAGCGAGTAGGTGCCGATGCAGGCGAACACCACGATGATCGGGAACAGCACCGAGTACGGCACGGTGAGCATGCGCACCCACAGCCCGATGAGCGGCAGGTTGAGCAGCACCAGCAGCACGTTGCCCACCCACATCGACGCGATCAGGCCCCAGACCAGGGCCGGCTGCTCGATCATGACATCGGGCCCCGGCGTGATGCCCTGGATGATGAACGCCCCGACCATCAGCGCCATCACGGGGTGCGCGGGCAGGCCGAGCGTCAGCAGCGGGATGAACGACGTCTGCGCCGCGGCGTTGTTCGCCGACTCCGGTCCCGCCACGCCCTCGATCGCCCCGTGCCCGAACTCGCGCGGGTTCCGTGAGACCCGCTTCTCCACGGCGTACGAGGCGTACGAGGCGAGCACGTGCCCGCCGCCCGGCAGCACGCCGAGCAGCGACCCGAGCCCGGTCGCGCGGATCACCGGGGCGACGATCCGGCGCAGCTCGGCCCGGGTGGGCCACAGGTTCGCGACACGGCTCACCATGCGGGTCCGGGTACGTGGGTCGTGCAGGTTGCGCAGGATCTCCGCGATGCCGAACACGCCGACGGCGAGCGCCACGAAGCTCAGGCCCTGATACAGCTCGCGCACGCCGAACGTGAACCGCGGTGTGCCGGTGTACAGGTCCTGGCCCAGCGTGCCGAGCAGGATGCCGAGCACGATCATCGCGAGCGCCTTGAGCATGGACCCGCTCGCCAGCGCGATCGACCCGATGAGGCCCAGCACCACGAGCGAGAAGTACTCGGCGGCGCCGAACGACAGGGCGGCCTGGGCCAGTGGCGGGGCGGCGACGGCGAGCACCACGGTCGCCACGGTCCCGGCCACGAACGAGCCGAGCGCGGCCACCGCCAGCGCAACGCCGGCCCGACCGGAGCGGGCCATCTCGTGCCCGTCGATCGCCGTCACCGCTGCCGACGACTCCCCCGGGAGGTTGAGCAGGATCGCCGTCGTCGACCCGCCGTACTGGGCGCCGTAGTAGATGCCGGCGAGCATGATGAGGGCCGACGTCGGGTCGTCGAACCCGAACGTGATCGGGAGCAGCAGGGCGATGGTCGCCGTCGGCCCGATTCCGGGCAGCACGCCGACGGCGGTGCCCAGAACCACGCCGAGCAGGCAGAACATGATGTTGTGCCACTGCAGGGCTTGGGAGAAGCCGAGCGCGAGGTTGTCGAGGAGATCCATCCCGGGCCCCCTAGCCGCCGAGCCAGTCGCCGAACAGGTCCAGTCGCAGCTGCAGCAGGACCACGAAGACGACCCAGCTCGCCAGCGTCAGGCCGACGGCGATGATCAGGGCCCGCAGCGGATTTGTACCCGGCCGGGCCAGCGCCGCGAGCAGGCCGGTGCCGAACGTCGCGGGTATCAGGCCGAGGGCGTCGATCGTCAGCGCGAAGAACGCCACCGCGGCGACCACCGCCACGGTAGGACGCCACTGGATCCCGGCGAGCGGACGGGGGTCGGGTGCTTCGGCGTCGTGCCGTTCCACGTCCTGGGTGCCGGCCCTGCGTGCGCCGCCCTCGTCGTCGGGGACCGCGTCGCGGGGCGCGTCGGACCCTGCGTCGCGGGGCGCCTCGCCCGGCGCCGTGTCCGGGGCGACGTACGCCTTGGCGACCGTGGCTACGCCCAGGGCGGCGAGCAGCAGGCCCAGGGCG
Source organism: Promicromonospora soli (assembly GCF_014653785.1). GTDB lineage: Bacteria > Actinomycetota > Actinomycetes > Actinomycetales > Cellulomonadaceae > Promicromonospora > Promicromonospora soli. The sequence continues at coordinate 1,165,004 of NZ_BNAS01000001.1, forward strand.
AACGGCACGTACCCCGGCCCCATCTCGAGGAGGGAGCCGAGGTCGTACCCGAGCGCCCCGACCGCGAAGGCCGCGCCCAGCCCGACGAAGATCAGGCCTGCGACGAGGTCGCTCGTCGAGCGGGGCCGGAGGACGCCGATCTCAGCCTCCCTGGCTGGCGCTGATGATCTCGCCCCAGGTTCCGATCTGCTCCTCGAGCAGCTCGGTGTGCGCCTCGGGTGTGGCCTGCTCTTCGCTCACGGGTGCCGTGCCGAGGTCGGCCATCTGGTCGATGACCGTCTGGTCAGCCAAGGCCACCTGGAGCGATTCGGTGAGCGTGGCGACTATCTCGTCGGGCGTCTCGGCCGGGACGTACAGGCCGTGCCACACGGTGACCTGGATGTCGGGCTGGCCGGCCTCCGCGGTGGTGGGCAGGTCCGGCAGGGCTTCGATGCGCTCCGGCGTCGTCACCGCGTACGCCTTGACCTTGCCGGCCGTGATCTGGCCGGTCGTGTTGGTGGTCTGGTCGCACATGAAGTCGACCTGGCCGCCCACGAGCTCGGTCATCGCGGGACCGGTGCCGTCGTAGGGCACAGCCGTGACCTCGACGCCGAGGGCTTCCGTCAGGAGCAGGCCGCACAGGTTGGACGCGGAGCCCTCGCCGGCGTGCGCCATCGTCACCGTGTCGGCGTTCTCCTGGACGTAGGTCACGAAGTCCTCGAACGTCTCGGGCTCGAAGTCGGAGCGCGCGATGATCGTCATGGGCACCTCGGTGACAAGGCCCACCGTCTTGAAGTCGGCGACCGGGTCGTAGGCGAGGTCGGGGTAGAGCGCGGGCGCCGTGGACATGCCGATGTGGTGCATGAGCACCGTGTAGCCGTCGGGTTCGGCCGCGGCGGCCTGGCCCGCCCCGACGGTTCCGCCGGCGCCGTCCACGTTCTGCACCACCATCTGCACGCCCAGGTCCTGGGACATGGGCTCGGCGACCATGCGGGTCACGGTGTCGGTGGGGCCGCCCGCCGAGAACGGCACGATCACCTCGATGTTGTCCTCGGGGTACTCGGCGGGGTCAGCGCCGCCGCCCGAGGAACAGGCGGCCAGGATGAGGCCCAAGCCGGCCAGCGCACCGATGTACGCGGCCACCTTCCGGGGTCCGGCGGGAGTCATGTCCGTCTCCGATCATCGTTGATCCGGTAGAGGTTGATCCGTTGTGGGGTAATCCGGTCCAGACTGTGACCGTACCTCTCGACATGTGACGCCCGCCACAATTTGAGCGCGGCTTGATCGAACGGTGACCTCTTCAGGCGCCGGTCTTGCCCCCTGCCATCCTGCCCCGGACCAGCGCTACGACCTTCCCCGCGTTGACCGTCCAGCCCACCCCGAACACGCGCGGGCCGAGGACATGGTCGGCCTCGGGGTTCCACATCCGCTCACGGACACGGGCCATGGTCGGGAAGCGGAAGTCGTAGGGAACCACCGACACCACCTTGCCGTGCCAGGTGCGCTCGTCCTCCGGCGTGCGTAGCTCCTTGAACACCGCGGCCGCCGTCAGCGCGAGCGAGACGAGCCTGATGACCTTCTTCAGACGCCCGCGCCGGTGCTTGACCGTGCCCTCGTCGCCGTTTGTCACGGACTTGGTGGATCCCACGGTCGCCTCCGGTGTTCTCGGTGCCTGTCCCTCGCCGTCCATCCTGTGCCACCACGGGCGACGCCGCGAACGCAGCTCCCGCAGCGTCGCGGACGCGGTCTAGCGTGAGACCCCATGAACAACGGTGCGCACGAGGTGCGGTCGTGAGCCGGATACTGGTCACCGGTTCCGTCGACGGGTTGGGCCGCGCCGCGGCCGAGACACTCCTGACGCAGGGGCACGAGGTCGTGGTGCATGCCCGGAACGCGGACCGGGCCGCGCACATCGGCCCGCTCATCGCCCGGGGTGCGCAGCTCGTGGTGGGCGACCTAGCCGACCGGGAGGCCGTGCGGGACGTCGCCGCCGAGCTGGCGGACGCCGCCCCGCTCGACGCGGTCATCCACAACGCCGGGGTGTGGCGCGGCCGGGCCGTCATGCCGGTCAACATCGTCGCCCCGTACCTCCTCACGGCCCTGCTGCCGGACCCCGGTCGCCTGGTGTACCTGAGCAGCGGCTCGCACTTCAGCGGCCATCCCTCCGTCGACCGGGTCGACTGGTCGGGGCGGACGGCGGGCTCGTATGCCGACAGCAAGCTGTTCGTCACCGCCCTGGCGGCCGCAGTGGCCCGTCTGCGCCCGGGGGTCCTGAGCAACGCCGTCGACCCGGGCTGGGTCCCCACTCGGATGGGTGGGCCTGGCGCCCCGGACGATCTCGAGCTGGGTCACCGCACCCAGGAGTGGCTCGTTACCAGCGACGAGCCGGAGGCGCTGTCCACCGGCGGGTACTGGTACCACCAACAGCGCCAGGAGCCGCACGCGGCGACCCACGACAGGGCCTTCCAGGACCGGCTCCTCCAGGCGCTGGCGGAGGAGACCGGCGCCGCGCTCGGAGCGCACCCGTGAGCAGGATGCCGTCCGTGCGCCGGTCGTGCGGCTCAGGACATCCTGGCTTCGGCGAGCAGTGCGCCACGGTTGGCCCAGATGAAGGCCTTCAAGGACGCAGGCCCCAGATTGGTTCCCGCAAGCGCATCGTCGTCGCGCAGATCCACATATTCGACGTCGTAGGTGCCGCGGGTCGGTTCCTGGAGCTCCGGGCCGGAACGCAACGCCAGATCCATCGAGACGACGCGCGCCAGGAAATAGTGGTGCACCGCGATCCCGGCATCCTTGGGGCCGGAGGCCAGGAACACCTGCCGGACAACCTTCGCCGTCGCGCCGAGCTCCTCGAACAGCTCTCGGTGCAACGCTTCCTCGACCGAGGCGTCCTCGGGCTCGACGCCGCCGCCGGGAGTCACCCAGTACGGCGCACGCCCGCGAACGGTCCGCTTGATCACCACGAGGCGGCCCTCATCGTCCAGCAGGATCGCCCGGGCCGCACGCCGCACCACGACCGACGGCGTGGTCGAGGTCGCGGGGATCTCGTCGACGACGGGCGCCTGGCGGAGGTAGCCCTCGAAGAGCGGCCCGCCGGCAGCGTCCAGCGTCGCCCGCGCTACGGCGACCATCGTCCGGTCGTCATGTCTGGCGGCTACCCATCGGGCGGCGTACCCGACATCCCAGGCGCGCAGCTCGCGCAGCAGCCACTTGCCGCCGCCGTCCCACCGCCCGGCTGCCGCCAGGGCAAGGTGCCCGACCCGCTCCCAGAGGACCGACCGAACGACATCCGCCTCGCCGCCGTCGCGTGCGTACGCGAGGTCGTCCAGCAGGTCCGTCACGCCATACCGGGCATCCTCCAGCGCGGTGTCCGACGCCGGTCCCGGGCCGGCGTCCAGCAGCGTCTGGCACTCCGCCTTCAGCCCGACGACGTCTGCCTCCCCCGCCACCGGCACGCCCGTTGCGATCATCCGCACCAGCGTCGGCTTCCTCCGCGCCGTCTCCTGCGCGATGAACCACCGGTGGCCGGCGTCGGTGTTCACGAACAGCTCGACCGGCCAGCCCCGCCAGCGCAGCGCGTCGCGATGCCCGACGGCGTCGTCCGGCACGCACACCACGATGTCCAGGTCCGACCCCGCCGTCCGGGAACCTGGATCGAGCACGCTGCCGGCCAGCAGCGCCCACCTTGCCTCCGGGTAACGGTCGGCGACCAGGGCGGCGGCGTCGGCTCTCGGATCCACGCCCGTCATCCTTGCGCACGATGCCCGGCCGACACACCAGTTTTGCCGTTTTGGCACGCCCCTCCGGCCGCTGCTACCGCGGCCGGAAGAGTGCGTTGATGGTCGACCCGTCGTCCGTCTCGACGGTCAGGCGGTGTCGAGAGCCGGTCAGCTGAGGACCCACAGGTCCGCGATCGAGGGGTCGTAGTACGCGAACGCCGCGTTGGTGGTCGGGTAGAGGAACTTGACCGTCACTGTCCCGTCGTTGCTGACGGCGGCGGGCTCGTCGACGAGGATCTCGTAGCTCGTGACTGCTTGACCGGCGGTACCGCGGGTCATGTGCACGTGCTTGACCACCGTGTCGTCGACGAGAACCTGATAGTCCTTGACCCCAGGGGTGTGCCAGGTCTCGCGCATCCTGAGCAGGAACGGCTTGCCGGCCGGGACCTTGACCCGGGCGGTGTAGAAGGCGCCCGGGAACTGGTTGTGCGCGTAGCGGCGGGTCAGTCCGGCTTCGACGCTGGTGCCGCTGCTCGACGAGCCCGCGACCGCGTGGGCGCTCTCCGAGACCGACTCGCCGAAGTCGACGTGGTCGACGGCGGATTCCGTCGGGGGCACTGAGATGGCGGCTGCCCTGAACGAGTAGGTGCCCGACCCCACGGTGACGACCGTCCTCGACTCCTGGTCGTCGTAGCGAAAAGTCTGGATGCCGTTCCTGACCGCGAGTGGCTTGCCGGACTCGGTGACCTGGATGGGGTGATCCGAGGGTATGCGCACTTGCGCGGTCGTGTTCACCGGCACGGTCACGGTCATGGTCAGACCGTCTGCGGTCTTCCGCCACGAGTTGGACAGCTCGCCGTAGACCGTCTGCAGCGCGCCCTTCGCCGAGGTCACGCCACCTTCGACGTGGGGCTCGATGATGCTCTTGCGGTAGCCCGGCTCGCCGATCCTGATGCCGCCGATGTTCTGGTGCATCCAGTCCGCCACGGCGCCATAGGCGTAGTGGTTGAAGGAGTTCATGTCCACGGGGCCGAAGGAGCCGTCGGGCATGATCGAGTTCCAGCGCTCCCAGATCGTGGTCGCGCCCTTCTCGATCTCGTATCCCCAGGACGGGTAGTCCTTGTGCTGGAGCATCGTGTAGGCGAGGTCGTCCCGGCCGATGTTGGTCAGCGCGGGCAGCAACCACGGGGTGCCGATGAAGCCGGTGCGCAGGTGGTAGCCGGTCTGTGCCAGCTTCGCCACGAACTTCTCCACCGCCTTGCGCTCACGGCCCGGGTCGGTGATCAGCTGCTGACCCAGCGCGAGCGCGTAGCCGGTCTGGGAGTTCCCCAGCACGGTGCCGTCGGACGCGACATACGCGTTGGTGAAGGACTGACGGACGGCCTCGTAGAGGCTGGCGTACTCGGCCGCCTCCGCGTCGCGGCCGATCGCGGCGGCCATCTCGGACATCATCTTGACGTCCTGTGCCCAGATCGCGGTGCCGAGCACACCCTGGTTGGTCGGGTCGTCCAGGTGCAGCCAGTCGTTGGTGAAGAACCACAACCGGCCTGTCTCCAGGTTGTCCGTACCGGCGCTGGCCCGGGCATAGTCGAAGAACTTCTTCATCGCCGCGTAGTTGTCCCGGACGATCTGAGCGTCGCCGGTGGCGTTCCAGACCGCGTGCGGCACGGTGATGATCGCGTCCTCCCAGCCCACGGCGCTCTGGCCGAAGGCGCCGTTGGTCGACGGGACGACCGACGGCACCCCGCCGTTGGCAAGCTGCTCGTCCCGTACGTCGGTCATCCACTTGCTCAGGAAGCCCCGGGTGTCGCTCAGGTAGCTCGCCGTCGGCGCGAAGATGCTGATGTCACCGGTCCAGCCGAGCCGCTCGTCGCGAGCGGGAGTGTCGGTCGGGATGGACAGGAAGTTGCCCCTGGCACCCCAGGTGACGTTGCTGTGCAGCTGGTTGAGCATCGAGCTCGAGGTCTCGAGGTAGCCCACCCGTGGGAGGTCGGATCCCAGCACCACACCCTTGACGTCGGTGGCTGCCGGTGCCTGTGCGAGGCCAGTGATCTCGATGTAGCGGAAGCCGTGCTGGGTGAACGTCGGCTGATAGGTGATCGTGCCGTCCTCGGCGAACGTGTAGTAGTCGGTGGCCAGAGCCGCGCGGAGGTTGGCGGTGTACATCGTGCCGTCGGGGTTGAGCACCTCGGCGTGCCGGAGCCGGACGGTCTCGCCGGCCTTGCCCGTGATCGTGACCCGCGGGACGCCGACCATGTTCTGGCCGAGGTCGTAGATCTTCACATCCGCGACCGGCTCGGTGACCTTGACGGTGCTGAGCAGGTCGGTCTGGCGGACGGGCTCGTCGGGCTGCGGCGACAGCTTCGCGGCGTCGGAGGTCCGCGCCGTCACCGGCTTCCAGGCCGCGTCGTCGAACCCCGCCTTGTCCCAGCCCGGTTGCTCCAGTGCGGCGGAGTAGGTCTCACCCAGCTGGTTGTCAGTAGCCACGAACGGGCTCGGAGCCCACTTCCAGCTCGAGTTCGTGTCGACCCACTGCACGCTGCCATCGGTGTAGGTGAGCCTCAGACGAGCGACGAGGTCCAGGTTGGTGCCGTACTGGCCCTTGCCGTCCAGGCCGATCTTGCCGGCCCACCAGCCCTCGCCCAGTGCGCCACCGAGTCCGTTGGTGCCTTCATTGACGAGGCCGGTCACGTCGTAGGTCTGGGACTGGATCCGCTTCGCGTACTCGGTGTAGCCCGGTGCCAGGAACTGGTCGCCGACCTTGTCGCCGTTGATCGAGAGCTCGTAGATGCCGTGGGCCGAAGCGTAGAGACGCGCACTCCTGAGCGTCTTTCCCGCCGAGGTCACGAACTCCTTGCGCAGCAGCGGCAAGGATTCCTCAGGTCCCTTGAGCATGGCGTCGGTGGTCTGGTTCACGGTGACCTGACGGCCGGCGAACGAGCCGGCGCTGAGCGGGTTGCTTCCGAAGTCAGGGTTGGCCAGCACGGTGCCATCGGCCTTGGTCACCTTCAGGGAGCTGATGGTCACCGACTCGGTCCCGAAGGTGCGGATCCCGACCCGGCCCCAGCTGAAGCTCGTCGCCGCACGCGTGTCGACGATCTTGCCGTCCAGCGTCGTCTCGATCGTGTTCCCGGCCAGCCGGAAGGACAGGTCGTGCTCGCCGGCCAGCAGTCCGGCGGCGGTGAACCCGAACGGTCGCAGGTCGACCTCACCGAGGAGGCTGTAGGCGCCGTTCACTCGAAGGTGTGGCCGCAGCAGGGGTACACCAGAGCTGACGTTGACCTGCCACATGTAGGTGTTGCTGATGTTCTGCGCCCGGAGGAACACGCCGAAGGCAGCGCTGTTGAGCCTGAACCGCGTGGTCGCCGTGTAGTCGGTCCAGTGCTCGTACGACGGGGCCGGCTTGCCGACCCATTCGGCACTCCCCCAGTCGCCGGCCGACAGCAGACCGGTCTCGAACCAGGCCGGTGCGCTCCAGTCACTGGCCGTGCCCTGGTCGTCCCAGACCCGCACCCGCCAGTGGTACCGCGTGCCGGCCGTCAGCTGAGGACCGCCGTACTCGACGTCGACCTGACGCGACGAGAGCACCTTCCCGGTGCTCCAGACGTTGGACGCACCGGCGGAGGAACCGACCTGGACCTCGTAGGCCGACTGCGTGACCCCCCGTCGGGACGAGGACGAGGCCCATCCCAGAACGGGGTCTTGTCCTCCGATGCCCAGCGGGTTGACGCGCCCGTTTGTCGTCAGCCCCGCGACCGTGATCAGAGCTGCCACCTCTGCCTGGGCCCCTTCGGCCGAGCTGGGAAGCATCATGCCTCCCACTGATATCGCAAGACAGGTGGCGAGAGCGGCCAGCCGCCGCCATGTCATCGCCGGGGGCCACACCGTGGCGGGAATGATCATCAGATTGCCTTCCATGCACCGTTGCAGGGTTCGGATCGTGATTGATACGTTTCAAAGCGTGGTCGAAACGTAGGGGAGCAGCGACACGCGCGTCAAGGCCGTCACAGGACGCCGCCCCGAGTCCGACCGAGCCGCAGGTTGCGGGCTGGGCGATATGTCCCTCTTGACCAAGTAAAGGGCTCAGGGCACCATTGCGATGTTACCGCTCACATCGGGACGCGGATCCCTGGAGCGACTCCACTTTCGCGCTCACGCTCCGGCATCACGGAGGGCGCTGACCTGTCATCCGACCGCAAAGGAGCGATCGTGTACCCCGCCCGCACACTGAGCAAACCCCGCTGGTTCATGGCCCTGCTCACCCTCGCCCTGGTTCTGACCATGACCACGTTCAGCCCGCCGACAGCTCGGGCCGTCACCGGGACCGACGTCACGAACCCGCTCGTCAACTCGCCGATCAGCGCCGACCCGTGGCTCGGAGTACACGACGGCCGCTACTACTACGCGGCCACGACCTGGAACTCCACCGTCGTCATGCGGAGCTCGTCGACCCTGGAAGGCCTGGGTGCCGCGCCCGAGCAAGTCGTCTTCCGCCTCACCGCCCCGAGCGGCTGCTGCACGATGTGGGCGCCGGAGCTCGTCCAGCTCAATGGGCCGAACGGCCTCCGCTGGTACCTCTACTACTCCGCCGAGCCCAGCTCCTCGGCCGGCGGCGCTCGCCAGACGCACGTCCTCGAGAGCGCCGGCAACGACCCGATGGGGCCCTACACGTACAAGGGTGTGCTGGGCCTGATGCCCAACGGCGGCTGGGCGATCGACGGCAGCGTCCTGAAGCTCAACGGCAGCAACTACTTCATGTTCTCGGCGTTCGCCGCCGACGGTCTCCAGTCCAACTTCATAGCCCCGATGAGCAACCCCTGGACGGTGTCGGCCCACGGGACGCGCATCTCCTCCCCCACCCTGGCGTGGGAGACCCAGGAGGGCGCGGTCAACGAGGGTCCCACCGCGCTCCAGCGGGACGGCAAGACGTTCATCACCTACTCGGCCAGCGCGTGCTGGGGACCCAACTACAAGATCGGGATGCTCGAGTACACGGGCACCAACCCGCTGTCCCAGAGCAGCTGGACCAAGCACTCGCAGCCGATCTTCCAGCGCAGCGACGCCAACGGGGTGTACGGCCCGGCCCACCACACGTTCTTCAAGTCGCCCGACGGCAAGGAGACCTGGATCGCCTATCACGCGAACTCCTCGGCGTCGGACGGGTGCGGCACCACGAGGCGAACCCGGGTCCAGAAGATCTCCTGGAACTCCAACGGCACGCCCAACCTCGGCGTGCCCGTTGCCCTGTCCACGGTCCTGCCCGGACCGTCCGGGGAGGACGGCGCCACGAACGGTCAGTCCATCAAGAACCGGCACTCGGGCCTCTGCCTCGACGACTTCGAGTGGGGCACGGTGCCCGGCGCCGAGGTTCGCCAGTGGACCTGCAACACGTACGCGGTGCAGGACTGGTACCTCGACTACTACGGCGAGGGCTACTACCAGATCAAGAACCGGTACTCCGGTCTGTGCCTCGACGACTACGAGTGGGGCACCGAGCCCGGCGCGGAAGTCCGGCAGTGGACCTGCAACACCGCAACCGTCCAGCAGTGGCAGATCGCCGACGCCGGAAACGGGCAGAGCACGATCAAGAACCGGTACAGCGGGCTGTGCCTGGACAACTTCAACCTGGGCACGCAACCCGGCGCCGAGGTCAGGCTCTGGACCTGCAACGGCAACAACGCCCAGCAGTGGGCGATCAGCTGACCGGAGCACACTGACAAGAACGAGACCGTCGGGGACCTGGATCTGCGGATCCAGGTCTCCGCCGGCGAGTGTCGGGTCTGGCGCCGTCACTCGTTCACGATGTCGGCATGCCTGTGGGCTACCTTCCAATCGCCACCCTCGCGGCGATACACCTGGGTGGCGCGCAAGGTGTAATCGCGCGGCTCGCCGTCCATGGAGACCGACGTGTGCTCCATGCCGACGGTATAGGCCATATCTCCGAGCACGTCATACGCCTGCAATTCGAACGTGTAAGACGTGCAGTCAGAGAAGCTCCTCTCCAGGAAGGCGAAGGTCTCTTCGACCTCCTGCTGCCCGTACGCGTTCCGCAACGCACCCAGGATGCTTACGGGCTCCTTGCTGGACCACAGCGCCCGGCGTGGAGCCGCGTCGCCGTTGTGCAGAGCGACCTCCGCTTCGTACAGCGCGGAGCTGACCCAGGTTAGGAAGTCGTCACGGTCGGTCGTCATGCCCTCAGCATCGTCCTGGGCTCGGCGCTTTGCATGTGCGGGTCAAGTTTGACCGGCGGTTCATCCCCAGATAACGATGCTTGTCTTCGGCTGAAGGTAGAAAATAGGTCAAGGACGCGAGGCTCTTCGATCAATGCCCGTCCGCGGCTGCATCCTCGCGCCCGACGGCAAGGAGGCCGAGCCATGAAGAGAATGTCGAAGACGCGTTTAGGGGTCCGCTTGGCAGTCCCCGTGGTGGCGAGCGTTGCGCTGCTGACCACCTTCACCGCCCCCGCACAGGCGACGATTCACCCGATCATCCAGTCGGTGAACTGTGCCGCCGCCGCAGCGCGGGCGAACACCTCGATCGGTGACCCGGCCGGGCAGACGCCTGAGGGTTTCGTCGGCGACATGATCACAGTGTCGCCCCCGTTCGCCACCGTCACGTTCCCCGAGCCCCTGGCGTTTGATCAGTCCGACTTCCGCGCTCTCATCGCGACCGGGTTCGTGGACGAGATCGTGCGCGACGCCAACGGCAACGTGACGGCCCTGATCGTCGACCTGCGCAACGTGCCCCAAGCCGTTAACGGACAGGGCGGGGCACACTGCGCCAATGCTTAGATCCGCCGCCGAGAAGGATCGAGCCGCGGCCCCGGAAGCCGTCCATGTGTATGCCACCGGGAGCCGTCAATTCCGTGCAGCGAGTGAACAGTAAGGAGGGCAGGCGCCGCGATCACAAGCTATTCGGCTACCTCGTCGACATCGACCTCCTGCCGAGCGCCGGAGCTGGAAGCTGATGGCCGTGTATCGCGGCGCGGACGACGACCCGAGCCTCATGGACAAGAAGCTCGTTGCCCAGCGCGCCCAGTGGTTCGCTCATTACACGACGCGCCTGTGTGACCGCGCGGCGCGGCCTGCGTATCAACCTCGGCGACCCGAAGCCCCGCGATCATGGCGTTATTCGTTCGGCCGCCGCTCTCGACCGCTGACATCATGTGCGGCGTGCAAGCCACCGCCGAGATCGCCGACCGTCTCTCAGACGGTGCCGCCGCCGTGCTCTCACGTGCGCCTGGCGCCCTCGCCGACCTTGAGGACTGGCTGCGAGGCGATGCATGAAGCTCGCCGAACAGAGGTGGCGCACCCTGGTCAGCACGGTCGCGCTGGGCGGCAAGTCGTACCGGGTACTCCGGCCGGCATCCCCGAAAGCCCACGCCCCGCTGTACGACGGCGCCGGGCGGGGAGCCGCGCAGTTAGTTGTGGACAAGGCCGCGGCGTTCGACATCGCGTGCGCATGGTGGCTCGCCGCCCGCTCCCCGAACAGCCTGATCCATCTCCCCCTGCGTCAAGCCACCAGCGAGTGCGGGTCGTGGATGGAGGGGCGGCCCTCTGACCTTGTGCTGCTGCACCACAGCCTGCGATTCCCGGTGACGCAGTGGAGAGAACTTCGCGCCCGCACAACTTCGTGGACCCCGCACACAGTGCGGTTGCCCGCACAGCCATTCCCCGAGATCACTCCATCGGACCATGGCCGCCGATGGCACCAAGGGTTCCGCGATCACCTGCTGTGGGAGACCGCCGCGGACACGCTGTTCGTGATCGGTAGTCGCCCCGCGTTCGAGCTGGCCTCCAACCAGGTGCGCGGGCTTGCCGAGGACTGCCCGGCGCACCTGGCCCAGACGCCGGACGCCCACTGCTGCGCCGAGATCAACCTCGGACGAACCTGGGAAAACGACCGCCGCAATCCGCCCACCAGGCTTCACATCGCCTACTGCGAGACTCACCGATGAATTCAGCGTGGACGGCCTGGGCTTTGTACCCCGAGCCGCTACAGCTCGGATCGACCATCACACGCGAAACGGCTTTACGGCCTCCCACGACGGATCGAGCCGTGCGTGCATCCGCACTCGAGCCCCGGCGGAACTTCTCGCCGCTTTCTTGAGCTCGTCGGCACCGCTGGTCGTGGAGTCGACGTAGCAGTGGAAAGTCCGGCTGCCGCCACCAGTCTGAACCGCGACCACCTGCCCCACGCCCTCCAGGACCGCGTCCAAGCTCCTCTCCAGGTTGGCCAGGTCGTTCTCGTCGCCTGGTCCTGGCATGCCCGCCGACGTCGCGGCGCGGAACTCCGCCGTGATCGCGACATGCTGGTCGAGATCCGGAGCCTGCACGGGCGACAGGCGGTTCAGGCACCGCACCAGCATCGGGCCGTGCGGCGTCCGAGCGTCGGCCAGGAGCCAGCCCATCTTCCCGTCCCGGGCGTACTCCTGCGTCACCGGGGCCAGCATCACCGGAAGCTCTGCGAGCGGACGACTCCCGGCAGGGTCCCCCACGGACCAGTCGATCTCCCCGATCCACAGCTCAGTCGCCTCCTCGCCCAGAGCCGTGTCCAAGCACAGGAACGCGATCTGGCCGCACACCTCGGCGGGAACCGAGGCAAATACCGGGTGGTGCACCGTCACGTCCAGGCCGGTCGCGCGCTGCTCGGCGACCACGCGCACATCGGAGAACGCTACTTCCGCGTCCCCGATCCTCAGCACTGCGTCCAGCGAACTCGGAAGCCGCATGTCGTAGTACGACCACGTCCGGTCCGACGGCGGCGCCGAGCGCATCCACCGCCGTGCGATCCGCCGAAGCGCAGGGTTTCCGGCGGCGGTCACGGTCAACTGGTGCTCGCTGTGGATGCCCCGGCCGAACTCCCATGCCAGCTCCGGATGGATCGCTTTCACACGCTCGCTGACCGCATCGACATGTTCCGCGAGCCGGCCAGCCGGCACCGCCTCGGCGAGCTCCTCAGCAGCGCTGTCCCACCACCGCCAAAACTCGTCGATCCCCACGCCGTCGCTCGGTTCTCGCTTGCGGTTGCCAAAAAGGCCCACGCCTACTCCTCGCCCATGCCCCCCGTACCACCAGTTCGCTGCCGACCCTACCGCCACTGCGCGATCGCGAGCCGGACCCGCCGCGCCCCGGATCCAGCCCGGAGCAAACGCCTGGACCAGCCCGGATCCTCGGTTCGCGACACATCGACGACGACCGTCGACACCTCGAAGCGCGCGGGGATTAGAGTCACGTCGTGGTGTTCCCCGAACCGAACGGACCTGTACTGATCACCGATGGCGGCCTGGCGACCGAGCTTGAGGCGCGCGGGCATGATCTCTCGGACCATCTGTGGTCGGCGCGGTTGCTGGTCGACGCCCCCGGCGAGATCAAGGCCGCTCACCTGGCGTTCTTCCGGGCTGGAGCGGTGATCGCGACGACGGCGAGCTACCAGGCGTCGTTCGACGCGTTCGAGGCGCGCGGCATCGGTCGGGACGAGGCCGTGCGGCTGCTGCGGCGCAGTGTCGAACTGGCCCAGGCGGCTCGCGATGAGATGGCCGGGGACGGGCGGGAGCGCTGGGTGGCGGCGTCGGTCGGCCCCTATGGTGCGGCGCTGGCCGACGGATCGGAATACCGAGGCCGATACGGGCTGAGCATGGCCGACCTGGCGGCGTGGCATCGACCCCGCCTTGAAGTGCTGGCCGACGCGGGGCCGGACCTGCTTGCGCTCGAAACCATCCCGGACATGGACGAGGCCGAAGCGCTCATGACCGTGATCTCCGGGATCGGCATCCCCGTGTGGCTCACATACACCATCGACGGCGACCGCACACGCGCCGGGCAACCGCTGGCCGAGGCCTTCGCACTCGCACGGGATGTGCCCGAGGTCGTTGCGGTGGGCGTCAACTGCTGCGCCCCGTCCGACGTGTCGGCCGCGATCGCCACCGCCCGCGACGTCACCGGGAAGCCGGTGATCGTCTACCCGAACAGCGGCGAGGACTGGGACGCCCAGCAGCGCACCTGGGTGGGCACGTCGCAGCACTCCGCGCAGCAAGCGCGACAGTGGGTCGCCGACGGGGCACGGATCGTGGGCGGATGCTGCCGAGTACGCCCAGCCGACATCGACAACATCGCTCGTGCCGTGGCCGCCGCGGGCTAGACCACCCCCGAACTCGGTCCGACCGCTCGGTTGTCCCGTGCCACCATTCGTGACATGTCGCAGAAGACTCACGACCTGATCGTCCGCAAGAGCTGGCGCGTCCCAGTGACGGAGGGGTCGACCGGCGACGGCTCGTCGATCGCGCGGCGGTTCGATGTCGCGCTCCTCGCCGTCGGCTTCAAGGCCTCGGACCGTCTCCTGCGTCATCTCGGTGGACTCGCCCCGCGGGACGCCAAGCTAGTGGCCGTCCAGGCGCTCGCGGTGGTGCGGGAGTCGGTGGGCGCGCACGTCGAGCACAACGCATACTTCCGGGACTTCCCGAAGAACGTGCCCGACACCCTCGAGTTCTGGGTCTCCTGCCTCAAGGACGCGCTGAAGGACACCGACTACGCGGACCGCGCGGCCGAGATCTTCGCACGTCAGAAGGTGAACCTCCTGGCGCTTCGCAAGTACGGGCGGTACCAGCACACCTACGCGGAGATGGTCGCCGCACACGAAGAGTTCCTCCCGGCGGTCACCGACCGGTGCACTGTCCTCGATCTCGGCGGCACCCTCGACGAGGAGGCCCACCGGCTCTACCTTGTGCTTGCCGGCAGCACCACACCGCTGTCGGACGACGACCTGGTGGCGCTCGCGATTCTGGCCGAGCACTGCAACTCGATGTCGCAGCCCGAGTCGGTGCCGATGCGCGCGAGCCGCGCAATCGTCAACGCGGTGCACGTCGCGACCGGGCGTGAGCCGCAGGCCGACACCGTGACCGACGTGCTGCGGTTGGCATGCGCACTGTCCGACGGCGACGTCACCCTGGAGGCCTCGACCCGGTTCCGCTCCTTTCCCAGGGCGACCCGGCGTCTCCTGCTCCGCACCCTTGACGGCATCGTCGCGTCGTCCCCAGCCAAGCTCGGCGACGTCGCCATGCACCGCGAGGCGTGGAAGCGGCTGGGCGAGCGCCTGCACCCGCACGAGCACCGTGGCCTGCCGAACGCTGGCCGGGTTTTCGCCGTCGCCCGTGGTGACGAGGATGCGTCGTCGTTCTCCGCACGGGTCGAACGCGCTCTCGCGACAGGCGAGCGCGCTGAAGCGACGCGCCTGCTCTCGGCGGCGCCCGGTGCCCTTGTCCGGCGTGTCGACCATCTGCTGCGCACCGCCGCCGACGACGCCGACGCCGCGGCCGTTCTCCGTGCGGTCGAGGAAGCTCTGCCCGGTGTGTCCGGGCGTGTGCTGCTCTCGCTGCGCCAGCACCTGGAGAACCGCCGCGCGGCCGGCTCCGACCGGAGGGTCTTCGTCAACCGCATCGGTGGCGCCTGGGCCGGCGCGGACAACCGCGCGCCGCTACCTGCGGAAGCCCTCGAACCCCTCGTCGACGCTTGCGATGCCGAGGTCCTGCGCCGGCTCCCGCAGCCGGATGTCCTCGTCGTCGACCCGGACTTCCTCGACGTGGCCCTTCCTCTGTCGGGGCGGGCCCGGCCCGGCGGAACGGGCATCCTCCCACGCGGGTCTCGCACACGGGTGACAGGTGAGCTGCTGCGGTTCTTCGTCCACTGGCGCCAGAATGACCGGCGAACCGATCTCGACCTCTCGTGCCTACTGCTCGACGCGGATTTCACCAGGTCCGATCACGTCTCCTGGACCCGGCTCCGCAGTGGCGGCTTCGTGCATTCCGGCGACCTGACCGAAGCCCCCGGCGGCGCCACCGAGTTCATCGACGTGGAGACCCCAAACGTCCGGCGGGATGTTGTCGTACCTCAGGTCCACGTGTATGCGGGCGAACGGTTCGACGAGACAGCCGAGGCCTTCTTCGGATTCATGACCCGTGATCTCGCCCAGCGAGGGCTCCCGTTCGAGCCGGCCACCGTCCGCGCTAAGTCCGACCTGACCGGCTTCGGTCGCGTCACCATCCCGCTCGCCTTCCTCCGGGACGACGACGGCTGGGAGGCGCTCTGGCTGCATTTGAACCCGAAGGGACGCTCCGGGTTCAACACCGTCGAGGGCCACCGCGTCACCACCACGACCCTCGTCCGCGACATCGCCGCCCATCGGTTCCTCACCGTCCGGTACCTCGTCTCCCTGCTCCGGGCTGACGGGGTCGACGTCCGCGAAGAGGCCCCCCAGGATGGCCGCCCTGTCACGTACATCGGGTTCGCCGCACCCGAGAACCTCCCAGCGGGTTCCCGGATCATCACGCCTCAGAATCTCCTCGACCTCGTCCCGGCGTAACGGCTAGGGTGTCACCCGGACGAGGCCATGCGGCGACTTCCTTCTCACTCCTGTCAAAAGCCTAGCCGCCGCGCTTTCCTCGTTCCTAGACGGTGCAGGGCCGGGCTCGTGCCACGAGCCCGGCCCTTTCCTTGCCCGAGGCTCGACCCGGAACCACACGCCCCGGAACGCGAAGCCCTCCGCCTGGGTTCACCACAGGCCGCGCTTGCGGCCCTTGCTGCTCCCCCACAATCGCTTGGCCAGGTTCTTGCTACGACCCTTCGTCGTACTTCCCCACGTGCCCCGCTTCAAGCTCTTTGCGCGAGACTTCCTACCCCACAGACCAGCCATCAGCGACCCCCTCGCGTACGAACATGCCTCAAGGCTACGGATGCCTCCCAGCCACGTGAATCACACTCCACCCGGTTGACATCCCGCAGTACAGGCCCACGACGCGCTCTCAGACATCGTCGCTGAGCTGCTCCGCGCTGGAATAGCCATGCCACGAGTCCGACGGTGCCGTGGTCATCACCGAATGCGTGCGGGTGGACCACTACAAGCACCCGAGCGGATGTGGCCGAGCGCCTCACCGGTAGCCCACACAGGAGGCCAACGCCAAGGCTTCGGCGGTCCATGACGCACCCGGTGTGGACAAGCTGCGCGACGGGCGCTGGGCCAGCGACTACTTCGTCTCGAACCGCTCCAACACGACCTGGGGCGCGTCTGTGCCCCGCCGCCAGAGGCCCTGTGGAACAGCCAGAAACAGCATCCGACCTGCTTGAACGTCTCACAACTTTCGGGATAGGCACAACCATCCAGCCGACCGGTGCGTCTTAGGAGTCATGCGAAACACACACGCAAAGATAGGTTCGATGGTTCTGCTGGCAGGCCTCGTGGTGGGCCTCACGGCGGGCACGACGACGACCGCCGTCGCCGGCCCCGCGTCGGTGGCCTGCGCGGCCACGTCCGCGCACTCCCCCAGCCAGGCCGCGGGTCCGTCCGACTGCGATCCGGTCGGGACCCCGGTCAACCTCGGTGACCCCACCCCGGGCGCGACCGACAACTGGCAGAGGACCAAGACCAACGGCGTCGGCTACAAGATTCCGGCCAAGTGGACCGGTCACAAGATCGTGGGCGACGGCGGCAAAGGCCACGAGTGGGAGTCCCGCAAGGTCATCATCTCCGACGAGTTCGGCGACCTGCACTGGCGAATCCTCGTTCAGTCGCCCTTTGTGAACCAGGAGATGCCGGACCCGGAGGAGCTGAACGAGCTCGGCTTCTACGCCTCGTACATCGAGGTCGAGGGCGCCTCGGAGGCTGTGCTCGTGGCCGCGCAGACCGGGCACTGGGCTGACGCTTCGGTCAAGACGATCGACTTCCAGGTCTTCGTCGAGTCGGAGCGCACTGGCGTCGTCACTCGGTTCATGGGCGAGCTGCCCCCGGGCAAGAAGGGCAAGTTCCTCCTGAACAACTTCGTTCCTACGATCCGGCCCTGATCCTGGGGTAAACCGAGCGGAGGCCGGTCCTGGTGCTGGTCAGGGCCCGCCTCCGCTCGCTCTTCGCGGTCCGACAGGTTCTCAAGGGCAGGTGCTGCCAGTCCACAGGCAGATAGCGGCATCGAACACCGGCCGGCCGCTGGACGCGAGGAAGCGCTTCGTCGCCGGGTACGTCGGATCGAGCACGCGCCACGACGAAGACCGAGACGTCCTGGCACGTTCCGCGACCTGACCCTGGCGGAGCGGCAGGTGCTGCGGGCCGCTCGCCCACCCGCAGCGCGGAGCAGCTGAGGTCGGCCACCGAGTGGCGGGACCAGGTCAAACACACACTTCTCCCGGGAGTCCGGGGGACGCGCGCGGCCGCCGCAACCTTCTGACCCCACGGCAAAGTGCCATGAGTCGAAGCGTTTCGCCTAGCCACAGGGGCAGTTTGACATGACGCAAGGGTTGACAGTGTCTCACTTCGCCGCTTCGATGATCGAAGCGCTTCGACGTTTTCCGAAGCGCGAGACCACAGTGCGCGTCGAAGGACATCTCGATGAAGAGACCGACCTTGAAGATTTTTCCGCTCTGGCCGCCGGTGTGGCGCTCACCGTGAGCGTCGCCGTCCCCGGATCGGCCGTACCACTGAAGAAGGCCGAGGAGCAGTCGGGAAGTGGACGCGCAGTACATCGCGCTCTGGAGCAGCAGCTCACGTTCCACTTCCGGAGCGGTGACAAGGTCACCTACACCGTCGTCCGCGGCGGCACCACGGTCACGGGCACCGACTGACGGTGCACAGCCTCGACGCTCCCGATCGACGTCACTCCTCAACTTTCGCCATCGCAAGGTCATCGGCATGGCCCATCCCTCCGACGGGGCGCCCTTCGAGCGCCTCTCCGCTCAAGGAGGGGAGTGCCGCGGCCCTCCCCGCACGCCGCCGCATGCCCCAGACCAGTCCCTTGTCACCAGACCCAAGGAGAGCATCATGAAACGACGCACCTTTCTCGCGTCAGTCGGCGCGGCCGCTGTCGCGGTCGGCCTCCCGCAAACGCCGGCACAGGCCAACGCCCACGCGCACGATGCGGGCGCCTACACCTGGAAGAACGCCGTCGTCAACGGCGGCGGCTTCGTGCCCGGCATCGTCTTCAACGAGACCGAGCCGAACCTCATCTACGCCCGCACCGACATCGGCGGCTGCTACCGCTGGCAGGAGGACTCCCGGACCTGGAAGCCGCTCCTGGACTGGGTCGGCCGCGACAAGTGGGGCTACGCCGGGGTCGTCTCCGTGGCCAGCGACCCGGTCGAGACCAACCGCGTCTACGCCGCCGTCGGCACCTACACCATCGACTGGGACCCCAACAACGGCGCCGTGCTCTACTCCGACGACAAGGGCGACACGTGGGGCATCGCCGAGCTCCCGTTCAAGCAGGGCGGCAACATGCCCGGCCGCGGCATGGGCGAGCGCCTTGTCGTCAACCCGGCCGACAACGCCGAGCTGTACCTCGGCACCCCGAACGGCAACGGATTGTGGCGCTCGCGCGACTACGGTCGCACCTGGGCGCGTGTCGAGGAGTTCCCGAACCCTGGCAACTTCGTCGTCGACCCCTCGAACACCTACCTCGCCGACAACCAGGGCGTGATCTGGATCGACTTCGACCAGATCGGCGGCAAGATCTACGTCGGTGTGGCCGACCCGGACGACCCGCTCTACGTCTCCGAGGACGGCGGCGCGACCTGGCAGCCCGTGCCCGGTGCCGCGGAGGCGATCGGCGTCGTCGACGGCAACCGCACCATCCCCAAGCAGTCCGCCGTGGACAACACCAACGGCTACCTGTACGTCATCACCAGCCATGACCCCGGCCCTTACAACGGCGCGCCCAGCTCGGGCAACGGCGGCCAGATCTGGCGCCTGGCCACCCAGACCGGCGAATGGGCCGACGTCACCCCCGGGTACAGCCCGAGAGGTGTGATCCCGGGCTTCGGCGGGCTCACCGTCGACCGCCAGAACCCCGGCACGCTCATGGCCTCCACGTGCAACAACTGGTGGCCCGACGAGATCCTGTACCGCTCAACCGACTCGGGACAGACCTGGTCGCTCAGCTGGGACTACGCCGAAGGCCAGGACCGCACCGACCGGTTCGTCATGGACAGCTCGGGATCCCCGTGGCTGTCCTGGAACGGCGAGGACCAGGGCCCGCAGTACGCGGTCAAGCACGGGTGGATGATCGAGGCCTTCGCGATCGACCCGCACAACTCCGACCGCATCATGTGGGGCACCGGCGCCTCCATCTGGGGCACCGAGGAACTGACCCGGTGGGACAACCAAGGCGAGCTCATCGGCGAGGACGAAGCCGGTCAGCGCGTCGCCCTGTCGATCGAGAAGTTCACGGTCGGCGTGCGCGCCGAAGGCGTTGAGGAGACCGCATCCCTCGACCTCGCGGCGCTCGGCGGCACGCTCGTCTCCGCCGTCGGCGACGTCGGCGGCTTCGTCCACACCGACCTCGGCCGGGCCGAGCCGATGATCAACACCGGCTGGTCCACGGGCACCAGCGTCGACTTCGCCCAGTCCAACCCGGACATCATCGTCGGCACCGGCAACGTGCACGGCAACGAGAAGGGCCACGTCGGCGTCTCCACCGACCGCGGCAAGAGCTGGCGGAACGCGTCGCGCGTCGAGGGCGTGCCCGGCGACGGCCATGGCGGCACCGTCGCGATCACCGCCGACGCGTCCGCGATCGTCTGGTCGCCGAACAACA
Organism: Promicromonospora soli; assembly: GCF_014653785.1. Taxonomy (GTDB): domain Bacteria; phylum Actinomycetota; class Actinomycetes; order Actinomycetales; family Cellulomonadaceae; genus Promicromonospora; species Promicromonospora soli. The sequence goes on from NZ_BNAS01000001.1 coordinate 1,185,272, forward strand.
CCGAGGTCACCCCGGTGTACAGCACCGACCTGGGCGAGACGTGGGACCCAGTCCAGGGGCTCCCGGCGGGCGCGAAGGTCCGGTCCGACCGCGTCAACCCGTCGGTCCTCTACTCGTCCGCCGGCGGCACGTTCTACCGCAGCACCGACGGCGGCGCGACGTTCACCGACACCGGGGCGACAGGCCTGCCGACCGCGGGCGTCGACGACTTCCGGGCCGTCCCCGGCCACAAGAACCACATCTGGCTGGCTGGGCGCGGCGACACCAAGAAGGACATCGCGGGCGGCATGTGGCGCTCCAAGGACGGCGGCGCCACCTGGAAGCGCATCGCCGAGTTCGACACGGCGGAGTCGGTCGGCTTCGGCAAGGCGTCCAAGAAGTCCGGTTACCCGGCGATCTACAGCTCCGCGCGGATCGGCGGCAAGGCCGCGATCTACCGCTCGACCGACGGCGGGAACCGCTGGATCCGCATCGACGACGACGACCACCAGTGGGCCTACTCGGGCTCCGCCATCACCGGCGACCCGTGGATCTACGGCCGCGTCTACCTCACCACCAACGGCCGCGGCATCATCTACGGCGACATAGCCGACTGAGGTCGCCAGGTCCCCGAGTAATGTCCACGACACCCCGGGACGCGAAGAGGCCCGGATTCGCGGAATTCCGCGGATCCGGGCCTCTGACCAGGCCGGCCGCCCAAGGGCGGCCGAGGGATCGACTAAAAGTTGATCATGTGCCCGGTAATACCGTGGATCGACTCCTGCAGCGCCTCCGACAGCGTCGGGTGCGTGTGCACGTTGCGCGCCATCTCGTCGGCGGTGAGGTCCCACTTCTGCGCCAGCGTCAGCTCGGGCAGGAGCTCCGAGACGTCCGGGCCGATCATGTGGGCGCCGAGGATCTCGTTGTACTTGGCGTCGGCGACCAGCTTGACGAAGCCGGTCGGGTCGCCCAGGCCGTGTGCCTTGCCGTTCGCCATGAAGGGGAACGACGCGACCTTCACGTCGTAGCCCTCGTCCTTGGCCTGCTGCTCCGTGAGGCCGAACGACGCGACCTGCGGGGAGCAGAACGTGGCGCGCGGCATATTGCGGTAGTCGCCCAGCGTCTGGGTCTCGGCCCCGGCGATGGTCTCGGCCGCGACGACGCCCTGCGCCTCCGCGACGTGCGCCAGCATGAGCTTGGCGGTGACGTCACCGATGGCATAGATGTGCGGCACGCTGGTGCGCATGTAGTCGTCGATGGCGATCGCGCCGCGGTCGGTGAGCTGCACGCCCGTGCTCTCGAGCCCGAACCCGCTGACGTTGGGCGCGAAGCCGACGGCCATGAGGACCTTGTCCACCACGAGCTCGCCCGGCTTGTCGTCCTTGACGCCCTTGTAGGAGACGGTGACGGACGCCCCGTCGTCCTTGACCGTCTGGACGGCCGTGGAGGTCAGCACCTTGATGCCGATCTTCTTGTACTGCTTGGCGATCTCCTTGGAGACGTCCGCGTCCTCGTTCGGCAGCGCACGGTCGAGGAACTCGATGACCGTTACGTCCACGCCGTAGTTCTTCAGGACGTAGGCGAACTCCACGCCGATGGCGCCGGCGCCGACGATCGCTATCGACTTGGGCAGGTCGCGCGTGAGGATCTGCTCCTCGTAGGTGACCACGTTCGAGGACAGCTCGACGCCGGGGAGCAGGCGCACCTCGGAGCCCGTGGCGATGATCGCGTTGTCGAAGGTCACGGTCTCGGTGCCGCCCTTGTTGAGGGCCACCTCGATGGTGTTCGCGTCGCGGAACGTTCCGCGGCCGTCGAGCTCCGCGATCTTGTTCTTCTTCATCAGGAAGTGCACGCCCTTGACGCGCCCGTCCGCGACCGTGCGCGAGCGGTCCCAGGCCTTCCCGTAGTCGAACGTGACGTCTCCGGCCATGCCGAAGAAGTCCTTCTGGTGAGTGAAGATGTGGGCCAGCTCAGCGTTGCGGAGCAAGGCCTTCGAGGGGATGCAGCCCACGTTGAGGCAGACACCGCCCCAGTACTTCTCCTCGATGATCGCAACGGACTTACCGAGCTGGGCAGCGCGGATGGCGGCGACGTAGCCGCCGGGGCCCGCACCGAGGAGTACGACGTCGTAGTGGGAAGCCATGGGTCAAGGGTATTAGGGTGCGCGAATCGTGGTGACGTGACATCGGTCTCGTTGTCGCTACGACACCCGAGACGGCGCGTCCGGCGCTCTCAGCGGACGCTGTCGACGCCCTTGTTGGCCAGCGCGTCCGCCGCTTCGTTGCCCGGGTCGCCCGCGTGGCCCTTGACCCAGACCCAGCGCACCGTGTGCTTGGCGACCTCGGCGTCGAGGGCCTGCCACAGGTCGACGTTCTTCACTGGCTGCTTGCTCGCGGTCTTCCACCCGTTGCGCTTCCAGCCCACGATCCAGGTCTTCATGCCGTTCATCACGTAGGACGAGTCCACGTGGATGGTGACCTCGCTCGGCTGCTTGAGCGCCCGCAGGGCCTCGACCACCGCTGTGAGCTCCATGCGGTTGTTCGTGGTGAGCTTCTCCCCGCCGAACAGCTCCTTGCTGTGCTCCCCCGCCTTCAGGAGCGCACCCCATCCGCCGAGCCCCGGGTTGCCCTTGCAGGCGCCATCGGTCCACATCTCCACCACGGGCTGCATCTGCGTCACCGGGCAACCCTATCGGCGCGCGAGGACAGGGTAGGTGTCGGCGCCGATGTCAGAGTCCCGGCGTAGCGTGACGGAGGTCGGTCATGGACGCGCCGACGCTGGACGCGAGGACGGTCGACGCAAGACGGTCGGACGCAACGGGAGGGGAACGATGAAGTTCGGGTTCATCGGCAGTTTCGGAACGCCCGCGCAGCAGCTGGTTCTCGCGCAGGAGTGCGAGAAGCACGGCTGGGACGGCTACTTCACGTGGGACGCGATCAGCATGGGCAGCGAGTGGCCCTCGGCCACCTGGGACCCGTTCGGCCTGCTGTGCGCGGTAGCGGCCGTCACCGAACGGATCACGCTGGGCGCCATGGTCTTCGCGGTACCCCGGCACCGGCCGTGGGAGTTCGCTCAGCGCGCGCTCACCGTCGACCATCTGTCCGGCGGGCGCCTGGTGCTTCCCGTGGGCGTCGGTGTGACGATCGACCAGGCGTTCACGTCGGTGCCCGGCCAACCCACCGAGCTGCGCGAACGGGCAGAGCTCCTGGACGACGTGCTGACCTTCCTCGCCGAGTCCTGGAAGGGAGAGCCGTTCGAGTTCCAGGGCACGCGCCTGAGCACGGGCGAGCTCCACTTCCCCACACCACCCGTGAACGGGCACATCCCGGTATGGCCCGTCGGTGTGTGGGACGCCGAGAACCCGCCGGCCAAGAACCTCAGGCGCGCGCTGCGCTGGGACGGGATTGTTCCGCAGCAGCGCGGCACCTCCGACGAACCGCTCCCGGACGCCATCGCCGGCCTGACGGAGTGGCTCGCGAAGCACCGCGACAACCTGGAGCGGGCGTCCGACGGCCCGTTCGACGTCGTCGCGCAGGGGAAGCTTTCGACCGACCCGGCCGAGGCCGCCGACCAGGCGCGGGCCATGGCGGACGCCGGCGCAACCTGGTGGATCGACTCCTGGTGGGACCCGGCCGCGGTGACCCCGGAGATGCTCCTGGAGAAGGTGCGCCAGGGACCACCCAGCCTGTAGCAGGGTCGNNGTCTCGACAGGCTCGACCACCGAAGGCAGGCTCGACCACCGAAGGCAGGCTCGACCACCGAAGGCAGGCTCGACCACCGAAGGTCAGACCGCGAAGATCAGACCGGGCGGGCCGCCTCGATCTCGATCGACGGCAGGTGCTTGGCCGGCAGGGTCTTCGGGCGCCACGGCTCCCGGGTCTCCTCGAAAGCGGCGATCGCGTCGGCCTGCTGCAGGGTGAGGCCGATGTCGTCGAGCCCCTCCATGAGACGCCACCGTGTGTAGTCGTCGATCTGGAAGGGCACGGTGACGTCGTCCGCCGTGGCGGTCTTGGCCTCGAGGTCGACGGTCACCTCGGTGCCCGGCTTGGTCTCGAGGATCTTCCACAGGATCTCGATGTCCTCGGGCGAGACGACGCCCGCGACGAGTCCCTGCTTGCCCGAGTTGCCGCGGAAGATGTCGGCGAACCGGGAGGACAGCACTACGCGGAAGCCGTAGTCCTTGAGCGCCCAGACGGCGTGCTCACGCGAGGACCCCGTGCCGAAGTCCGGCCCGGCCACGAGCACGGACCCCTTCGAGTACGCCTCCTGGTTCAGCACGAACGACGGGTCGCCCCGCCATGCCGCGAACAGCGCGTCCTCGAACCCGGTGCGCGTGACCCGCTTGAGGTACACGGCGGGGATGATCTGGTCGGTGTCGACGTTGCTGCGCCGCAGCGGCACGCCGACGCCGGTGTGGGTGTGGATCTTCTCCATGGTCAGGGTCCTCTCAGCGCAGCGCGGGCTGGCCCACGGGCCGGCTCGCGATCGGCATGGGCAGGTCGGTGACGAACTCGCCCAGCGGGGAGGCGCCCACGCCGTCGAGCGGCGTGCCGTCGAACGTGGTCAGGTCGATTTCTTCGGGCAGGTCCAGGTCGCTGACGCTGGACAGCGTGCCCCGGATCGCCGTCGCCGCGGCGACCAGCGGCGATACCAGGTGGGTGCGCCCGCCCTTGCCCTGCCGCCCCTCGAAGTTGCGGTTCGACGTCGAGGCCGACCGCTCCCCCGGCGCGAGCTGGTCCGGGTTCATACCGAGACACATCGAGCAACCGGCGTTGCGCCACTCGGCGCCAAAGTCCTTGAAGATCACGTCGAGGCCCTCGGCCTCGGCCTGCAGCCGCACGCGAGCCGACGACGGGACCACCAGGACCCGCACGGAGTCGGCCTTCTGGCGGCCCTTGACGACCTTCGCGACGGACCGCAGGTCCTCGATCCGACCGTTGGTGCAGGAGCCGATGAACACCGTGTCGACATGGATGTCGCGCAGCGGGATGCCGGGCTCCAGGCCCATGTACTCCAGGGCCTTCGCCGCAGTCTCGCGCTCGCCCTCGTCGGCGATGTCCGCCGGTACCGGCACGGACGCCGACAGCGGCAGGCCCTGACCCGGGTTCGTGCCCCAGGTGACGAACGGCTCGAGGTCGGACGCCTCGAGCACAACCTCGGCGTCGAACTCCGCGTCGTCGTCGGACCGCAGGGTCTTCCAGTACTCCACGGCCGCGTCCCAGTCCGCGCCCTCGGGCGCGTGCGGGCGGCCCTTGAGGTACTCGAACGTGGTCTCGTCCGGCGCGATCATGCCGGCGCGGGCGCCGGCCTCGATCGACATGTTGCAGATGGTCATCCGGGCTTCCATGGAGAGAGCGCGGATGGCCTCGCCGCGGTACTCGAGCACGTAGCCCTGACCGCCGCCGGTGCCGATCTTGGCGATGATCGCCAGGATGATGTCCTTGGAGGTGGCGCCAGCGGGCAGCGTCCCGTCCACCGTGATCGCCATCGTCTTGAACGGAGCGAGCGGCAGCGTCTGCGTGGCGAGCACGTGCTCCACCTCGGACGTGCCGATACCGAACGCGAGCGCGCCGAACGCACCGTGCGTGGAGGTGTGCGAGTCGCCGCACACGACCGTGAGGCCGGGCATCGTGAGCCCGAGCTGCGGTCCCACCTGGTGGACGATGCCCTGGTCGGCGTCACCGAGGCTGTGCAGGCGGACGCCGAACTCCTTGGCGTTGGCCCGCAGCGTCTCGATCTGCGTGCGGCTCGTCGCGTCGGCGATCGGCCGATCGATGTCGAGCGTTGGGGTGTTGTGGTCCTCGGTAGCGATCGTGAGGTCGGGTCGCCGCACCTGCCGTCCGGCGAGGCGCAGCCCCTCGAACGCCTGGGGGCTCGTGACCTCATGCACTAGGTGCAGGTCGATGTAGAGAAGATCAGGCGAGCCTCCCTCGCCTCGGCGCACCAGGTGCGCTTCCCAGACCTTCTCCGCCAGCGTGCCGGCCATTGCGGTTCGCCTCCCTCTTAAGAAAACTACCTCTTCAGGAACAACTTTGGGTCCCGACTTGCAATCTCACGTTCCGAGACGGCAATATCGCGGTATGGACGATACTAGCGGAGTCGGCGTCTTGGACAAGGCGGCGTCCGTCCTCGGGGCACTCGAGGCCGGCCCGGCCACCCTGGCGCAGCTCGTCTCCTCGACTGGCCTGGCTCGCCCGACGGCGCACCGACTGGCCGTGGCACTCGAGCACCACCGTCTCGTGGCCCGAGACATGCAGGGCCGTTTTGTGCTGGGTCCGCGCCTCAACGAGCTGGCCACGGCCGCCGGTGAGGACCGCCTGCTGGCGGCTGCGAACCCGGTCCTCATCGCGCTTCGCGACCACACGGGCGAGAGCGCCCAGCTCTACCGCCGGCAGGGTGACCACCGCGTTTGCGTCGCCGCCGCCGAACGCCCGGTCGGCCTGCGCGACTCCATACCCGTGGGTGCGACGCTCAGCATGAGCGCCGGATCCGCGGCCCATGTGCTGCTCGCCTGGGAGGAGCCGGACCGGTTGCACCGTGGCCTACGCGACGCGACGTTCACGGCCACCATCCTTTCCGGTGTCCGACGCCGAGGCTGGGCCCAGTCCGTCTCAGAACGTGAGCTCGGTGTGGCATCGGTCTCAGCCCCGGTTCGTGGCCCATCCGGCCGGGTCGTGGCCGCCGTCAGCGTGTCCGGGCCCGTGGAGCGTCTCTCCCGGCAGCCCGGCCGGCTGCACTCGGCCGCCGTCGTCGCCGCTGCGAACAAGCTCACCGAGGTGCTGCACCGGTCCGGCGAGTAGCGACCCCGCTGAGCCAGCTCTGCAGGTAGCGCTCGCTCGGGCGCCCGTCGAGGCGCGCCCGAGACCCGAACCGGTGCGCACACGGTGTGCAGTCGGTGAGCGGTCGGTGAGTGTTGGGTCGCCACGCCGGGCCAGGTCATTCCCCTGGTCCATGTCGAGTAAGTACCCTTTCGCGAGACGTGTGCACATCAGGGGCGCACGCTCCTACGTCGTGAGGTATCTGATGCCCCCCAAGGTGAGGCTCATCATCATCTGGCTCGTGGTGATCTTCTTGCTGTATTCGGTCATCAACGACCCCGAGCGCTCCGCCGACGTCGTGCTTGCCCTCTGGGACGTCATCTGGGGAGCCATCGCGAACATCGGCAAATTCTTCGAGGAGCTCTTCACCGGGTCCATCGGCCGCTGACCACGTAGGGTCGACGGCGGGGCCCGACGATCGGACCAGGCCCATGGGGCCGGATCCAGCGGTTCGATCCAGCAGCCCGAACCATCGAATCCATCCGACGCACCCCGGGGAGACCCGCATGAGCGCCACCGCGGACTTCGTCATCCGCAGCCGCGCCCTGCAGCGATACATCCTCGCGAACGAGAAGATCATCATCGCCACGCACCGGCACTGGGCCATGCTGTGGGAGCCGATTCTGACAACAGCAGGTTCGTTCGTGCTGGTCGTGTCGGTCCTCGCCGCGGTAGAGCCCAGTGTCCGGGACGAGCTGGCATGGCTGTGGCTGCCGTTCCTCGTCCTGGGCGCGCGCCTGCTGTACAAGTGGCTGGAGTGGCGGGCCCAGTGGTTCGTCATGACCGACCGCCGGCTCCTGCTGCTCTCCGGGTTCCTGGTGCACCGGGTGGCGATGATGCCGTCCGAGAAGGTGACGGACCTCGGGTACGAGCGCACACCGCTCGGCCAGCTGCTCGGCTACGGCACCTTCATCCTGGAGACCGCCGGGCAGGACCAGGCGCTCGACCGGGTCACCTGGGTGCCCCGGCCCGACTCCCGGTACCGCCTCATCATCGCGACGCTCTTCCACCCGGACTCCGCCGACGCCGAGGCCGCAGCGCAGACCAACCCGAACATCCGGCCGCAGGCCGCGCCACCGGTCGAGTCTCAGGCGGCCGCCCCGCCCGCTCTCATGCCGCGGATCGGGCGGCGCAGCAACCCGCCGACGCAGCGCATCACCCTCCCGATCGCCCGCGAAGGCGCCGGGTCGGGCAGCATGACCGGGGACGGCGCCGCGCCGGGCAGCATGACCCCGGACAGCACTATCAAGGGCGGCACCGTCCCGGACAGCACGATCCCGGACAGAGGGGACCCGACTGGTGTGACCTGGTCGAAGACCGGGAGCGCGGCGGCACCCGCGGCGTCGGGCAGCGGGACTCCGGCCGGCCGGGCGAGCGACGGCGGCGAGCATGTGCCCGGCGGTCCTACCGCCGACCCGGGCCCGGCCGAGGTGCGGCCCAAGCCGTTCATCGAGGGCGGCAAGGACCCGAAGATCAGCTGACGAACCATGGCAACGACGAAAGGCCTGGTCCACGTGGACCAGGCCTTTCTGCTGTACCCCCAGCGGGATTTGAACCCGCGTTACCGCCGTGAGAGGGCGGCGTCCTAGGCCGCTAGACGATGGGGGCCTGAACGAATCCGCCGACCGAAGCCGGTGGACTGCGTACCCCCAGCGGGATTTGAACCCGCGTTACCGCCGTGAGAGGGCGGCGTCCTAGGCCGCTAGACGATGGGGGCCTGAACTACCGGTTATGGACCGGTTGCCGGTGAGAACCGTAGCGCACCGTGCGACCAACTCGCGTCGGCTATAGGTGCGCTGCGCTCTGCGCTGGGGTACCAGGACTCGAACCTAGACTAAGTGAACCAGAATCACTCGTGCTGCCAATTACACCATACCCCATGGGGGTATGACCGCCTGGAATACACCTGTCTCCGACAGGCTTTCCGTGGAGGCCTTACCGCTGGAGAACACTACCTGACCTCAGACGGTGGGCAAAACGGGATCCGGGTGCCGTCCGTCACGCAGGCAAATCCGGGCTGGGTGAGGGGCCGTAGCCCAGTGCCGCCGGGAGCTCGGCCAGTGTCTCGATCACCACGATGCCGACCGCCCGCAAGGCGTCCGGGTCCTGCGGGTCGTCCTGCCCGGCGTCACGCTGCATGGCATCACGCTGCACGGCGTCCGGCTGCGCGGCGCTGGGGACCGCAGGGACGGACCGCGAGGGGCCCCCATAGCCCGGACCACGCCGGTGACCCGCCCGGTCCAGCCAGACGCCCGTCAGGTGCGCCTGTCGGGCCGCCAGTGCGTCCACGGCGGGCTCGTCGCCCACGTACGCGGTCCTGGACGGTTCAGTGCCCAGCCGCCGCGCACCCTCGAGGAACACGCGGGGATCGGGCTTGCCGAAGCCGAGCGTTTCCACCCCGACGAGCACCGGCAGGTCGGCGAGCCCCGCCGCCTTCAGCTTGCGCTCCTGCAGGTCCGTGGCGGCGTTCGTCACGACGCCGACGCGGATCCCCGCGGCGAGCGCGGCGTCGACGGCGGCCCGGGCGTCCGCGTGGGCCGTCCACGACTGCTCGAACGTGCCCCAGAACAGCGCGTCCCACGCCTCGAAGGACGACTCCGTAACGGGCGCTGCGCCGAACGTCTCGTGCAGCAGCGCGGCCCGGTGCCGGCGCTGGGTCAGGTGGTCCATCTCGCCGCTCGTGTAGCGGCGGTAGTAGCCGCCCGGATCGGTACGCCAGTGCGACAGGATCTCGGGCTCGCGCTCGGGCGATACGTGCGGCAGGTGCTCCGCGCGCACGGCCGCGAGCGCTCGCGCGAAGGCCCCCTTGGTGTCGACGAGGGTGTCGTCGACATCGAACAGGATGCCGTCCACCGTCATGCTCGATCCCCCTTCGCCGTGTCCCCCTCGGCCGCATGTCCGGACGCCAGGCCCGCGTCCGCCCGGTACGCCGCGGGGTAGGACGCCGCTTGGTACGTCAGCACGGGGGCGGCCGGCACCGGATCGGTCACCATCCGGGTCGGCCGTCGGCGTCGCGCCCACCACAGCAGCACAGCGGTCGTGACTATCGTCACGCCGATACTGATCGCTCCCTCGACGGGCGGCACCTCGGTGATCAGGAGCGAGTCCGCCAGACCGTCGTAGGCGATGGCGAGGCCGAACGCCAGCAGGTTGTTCGCCACGTGCAGCGCGACGGCGAGCTCCAGCCCGCCCGTCCGCCACACGAGCAGGCTGGCGATCAGGCCGAACACCAGCCGGTCGGCGAACAGCCACGGGCTCTGCGTGCCGTGCGCCAGCGCGAACAGGAACGCCGTCACGACCGCTGGCACGACGACGGCCAGCCACCGCCACCGCAGCCAGCTCCCGATCCACTGCGACAGCCAGCCACGGAAGAAGTACTCCTCGCCGGCCGCCTGCAGCGGCGTGGTCAGCAGGACCACGACGGTGAGCGCCATCCAGGCGGACGCCGGGGTGAGCGGCCACCAGCCCTCGTCGTCGCCCGAGCCGTCTGCGCCGGAGCCGTCGTCGGCCGGCAGGTCGAGCTGCGTCAGGACGAGGTCGCTGCCCAGCGTGAGCGGCACCAGGACCAGGAGCGCGAGACCCAGCCCGCCGAGCAGCAGGCGCCAGCGCACGCGCGCGACCACCGACGACACCAGCCCGGCGCGCTTGGCCTGCGCCCAGGTCGCGACCAGCGCGAGCGGGATGCCCAGCGCGAGCCCGAGATTGGTCACGAGGAGGCCGACCGGCGAGGCGAACCAGGCGTCGGTGACCGACGTCGGGTCCAGCAGCTGCACCCCCGCCGCCTGCGCCACGATGAAGACGAAGAGGTACAGCAGCATCGCCCCGAACAGCACGACAAGGGCGGCCACGAGCGCACCCAGCCCGAGCAGCGGCCGCCACCACCGGTGCCACGGACCGCGCAGGGCCTGTGGGTACTCACGCGAGGCGGGAGCGGTCCCTGCGGGAGGCGGCGCTGGTACAGGCGTCATGGCGTCGGTCACACCGCCACGCTAGTCCGAAACCCGAACGAAAGCTGTCAGCCGGTACGGCTCGGACAGCTCACTCCACCCCGGCGGAGACCCCGGCCTCTGACGGCGTCACGGCTGGTGCGGCGGTCTCGGCGAGGCGTGCCAGCGCCGCGTCGAGGCGAGCGAGCGTGCGCTCCCGGCCGAGCACCTCGAGCGACTCGAACAGCGGCAGGCCGATCCGGCGCCCCGTCACGGCGACCCGGACCGGGGCCTGCGCCTTGCCCAGCTTCATGCCGTGCGCCTCGCCCACGGTGGTGACCGTGTCCTTGAGCGCCTCGGCCTCCCAGGCGACCTCGGCGGGCCCCGTGTCGGCCAGGGCCGCGCGCACGTCGGCCAGGAGCTCGCCGGCGGCACCCTTGAATGCCTTGTTCCAGGAGTCCTCGTCGATGATCGGGGCGTCGAGGAAGAGGAAGTCGACGTTGTCCGTGATCTCCGACAGCAGGGCCACGCGGGAGTGGGCGAGCGGCGCGACGGCGTCGAACACTGATCGGTCGAACTGCTCCTCGCTCCACGGCGCGTTCGGGCCGTGGAGCCACGGGCCGCAGGCCGCGGTGAACTCCGCCACGCTCAGGGCCCGGATGTACTCACCGTTGAACGCGGTGAGCTTCTTGACGTCGAAGAACGCCGGGGAGGAGTTCACGTCCTCGATCTTGAACCGGCTCACCATCTCGTCGAACGGCAGGATCTCCTCGTCGTTGCCCGGCGACCAGCCGAGCAGCATGAGGTAGTTCACCATCGCGGCTGGCAGGTAGCCCTCCGCGAAGAACGACTCGAGCGACACCTTGTCGCGGCGCTTCGACAGCTTCTGCCGCTTCTCGTTGACGAGCACCGGCAGGTGCGCCCACACGGGCGGCGCCGCGCCGAGCGCCGCCCACAGCAGCTGCTGCTTGGGGGTGTTCGGCAGGTGCTCCTCGCCACGGATGACGTGCGTGATGCGCTCGTCCATGTCGTCGACGACGTTGGCCAGCAGGAACACCGGCGTGCCGTTGCCGCGCGCGATGACGAAGTCCTCGATGGCCTCGTTCGGGAACGTCGGGTTGCCGCGGATCAGGTCGACGACGTGCGTCTCCCCCTCGTCCGGCGTGCGGAACCGCAACGCCCGGCCCTCGGCGTACTCGAGCCCACGGTCCCGGCAGAACCCGTCGTAGCCGGCGTGCTGCGAGCCGGTCCGCGCCACGAGCACATCGCGCGTGCAGTCGCAGTAGTACGCGGCGCCCGTCTCGAACAGGCGCAGCGCCGACTGCTGGTGCAGCTCGACGTTCTGCGACTGGAAGTACGGCCCCTCGAACGCCGGGTCCTGGGTGCTGATCCCCAGCGACTCCATCGCCGCCAGGATCCCTTCCACCCACTCGGGCTGGTTGCGGGAGACGTCGGTGTCCTCGATGCGCAGCACGAACGTGCCGCCTTCGTGCTTCGCCACGGCCCAGTTGAAGAGCGTGGAGCGCGCACTGCCCACGTGGAACATGCCGGTGGGCGACGGCGCGAAGCGGACACGGATGGGAGAGCTGCCAGGAGCGGGGAACGTCACGGGGACAAGCCTAAGCGGTGGCACCGACACGGTTCCGCGCTCTCCGGTCCCGCAGGTCGCTGACCAGGAGCCCGCCGGCGTGACTGGTACGCGCCGCGATGACCCGGAATAGTCGCTGGTCAGTTTCCTGGAAGCCCGTCGTGCCGCACGTGCAGCGGCTCGACCAGGAAACGGTCCTCGTCCTCGAACTTCACGGGTTCGGTGCGCCAGCCCGGTCCGGCGTAGGCCGCGAGCGCCGCCTCGTCCCGCCACCGGCTCACGTAGGTGAGGGTGTCGGGTCCGACGACGATCTCGTCGCCCAGGAAACCGTCGAGCGTCGCGAACTCCTTTGTCCCGGCCTCGATGAAGGCGCGGAACTCATCGAGCATGCCTGCCCGCACCTTGGCGGTGGACCGTCTGGTGATCATGCATCGGATCATGCCCCGGCGAACCGTGTCCGGGCCAGCACCACCAGCTCGGTCAACTCGGGGTTCGGCAGCGAGTCGACGTCCCACCAGCGCACATCCAGGGACTCCGCCGAGACCACGGGCTCGGCATCCGGCTCCGCCACGGCCACGAACCGTACGTCCAGGTGGCGTACCGGGCGGACCGAGTCGCCCATGCCCGGCCGGCAGAACGGCACCTCGTGCTCGTCCAGATGCACCGGCACGCGCTCGACCCACAGCGGCAGCCCCGACTCCTCGCGCACCTCCCGCTCAGCGGCGTCGGCCAGCGTGCGATCGCCCATCTCGAGGTGACCGCCGAACTGGAACCATCGCCTGGCCTTCGCGTGGAGTGTCAGGAGCACCCGCTCGCCGTCGTGCGACAGCACCAGGGTCGACGCTGTGATGTGGTCGGGCACGCAGTCCCGCCAGACACCGTCGTCGTGCGCCTCGAGGTGCCGGACGTACCGAACGCGCAGGCGTTCCTGGTGGTCAGCAGGCGCCGTCCAGTCGGCAAGGACGGTCAACGCGTCGTCGTGCAGCGTCACCCTCAGGCCCGCCGCACCACCGGGTTGCTGAGCACGCCGAGGCCTTCGATCTCGACCTCTACCCGGTCGCCCGCGTCCATCAGTCCGACGCCGGCGGGGGTCCCGGTGAGGATCACGTCGCCCGGCAGCAGGGTCATGGCCTCGGAGACGAACGACACCAGGAACGGCACGTCGAACACCAGGTCCCTGGTCCGCCCGTCCTGCTTGGTCTCGCCGTTCAGGCGGGACACCACGCCGACGTCCTCCGGGTTCACGTCCGTGTCGATCCACGGCCCCAGCGGGCACGACGTGTCGAAACCCTTGGCACGGCCCCACTGGCCGTCCGTCTTCTGCGCATCGCGCGCCGAGACGTCGTTGGCGCAGGTGTAGCCCAGCACGTACGCCATCGCGTTCTGCGGCGACACGTCCTTGCACACCTTGCCGATCACGACAGCCAGCTCGGCCTCGTACCCCACCTCGATGGTCCAGTCGGGCAGCACGATGGGGTCGTCCGGCCCGACCACCGACGTGTTCGGCTTGAGGAACAGCATCGGCGACGTCGGGACGTCGTTGCCGAACTCGGCGGCGTGCGCGGCATAGTTGCGCCCCACCGCCACCACCTTCGACCGGGGGATGACCGGGGCGAGCAGCCGGACGCCGTCGCCCAGCTCGATGCGCTCGCCGGTCGGCATGGCCGGCATGTACAGGGGGTCGCCGCCCAGGACGGCGAGGAACGTCTTGTCGCCCTCCTGCTGAACGAGGGCGAAGCGGGGGTCGTCTCCGGTGGTAAATCTCGCGATACGCACGAGCACAATCTACGTCCCACAATTCGTTGTGGGCGCGATCGTTGCGCCTACCCGTCCGTTTTAGGCGCAACGATCGCGCCCACAACCAAGGTGGGTCAGGCGCGGGCCAGGACCTCGCCGTTCAGGACCGCGAACCAGCCGTCCGGCGCCGCGGCCCACTCGCGCCAGCCCTGGGCGAGCTGCTCGAGGGCTACGTCGTCCGCGAGCGCCGAGTCCTTGGCCTGGACCGCGAAGTTGGACTGGGTGCAGCGCTCGGCCCACAGGCCTCCCCACCAGGTGCGGTCGTCGGGGGTGGCGTAGCACCAGACGCTCGCGCCGGGCTCGATCGTGGCGGGGTCGAAGCCGGCGTCCCTCACCCAGGAGGCGAGGCGGCGGCCGGCGTCGGGCTCGAAGCCGTAGGCGTGCGTGACCTCGTGGTACAGCATGTTCCACTCGGTGAGCTCGGCAGACTCGGGGTACCAGGTCATGGCGTCGTAGTCGGCGTCGCGCACCGCGACGAACCCGCCCGGCTTGGCTACGCGCTTCATCTCGCGCAGGGCGGCCACCGGGTCGGACAGGTGCTGCAGGAGCTGGTGCGCGAAGACGACGTCGAACGAGTCGTCCTCGAACGGCAGCTCGTACGCGTTGGCGTGCTCGAAGCTGATGTTTTTCGTACCGTGCGCGTCGGCGAGTCCGCGCGCCGACTCCAGGACGTCGTCGGACGCGTCCACGCCCACGACGCTGCCCTGTGTCAGCCGCTCGGCCAGGTCGACGGTGACGGTGCCGGGCCCGCAGCCGACGTCGAGCAGCGTCATGTCGGAGAGCAGGTGGGGCAGCAGGAAGGCCGCGGAGTTCGCCGCCGTCCGTCGCCGGTGGGAGCGCAGCACGGACTCGTGGTGCCCGTGCGTGTACGACTCGGACTCCTTGGTCAGGTCCTTCACCGCGCCCGGGCTGTTCAGGCCCGACCGGCTGCTCGGGGCGTCGACCGCGTCGATCGGGTCGGTCCCCGCCGGCTTGCCGCGGTCTCGGGAGGCGCCGCCGGCCCCCTCGTTCCCGCCGTTGCTGTACGTATTACCGAACGCGTCGCTGAGCTTGTGGCTCGACGTGTCAGTGCGGGCCATGTCGAACTCGTTGCCGCTGCCGGTCATGGCCGCACTGTATGTGCGACGCGCAGTGCGGCACACCTTCGTTCTCATCCTTCGGGACGGGTTGTGCAGCTGCCCAGCCGACGGCGTGGCCGGCGCGCGTCGGCGTCGGCGACGCGCAAGGATGCGCGCATGCCCACGCTTGCCCAGCCGTTCGACAGGCCGTTCGAAGAACCTGCCGGCCAGTCCTCCGAGCAGCCCTCCCGCGCGCCCGCCGACACATCCGCAGGCACGTCCGCCGACAAGGCGACCGGGAAGCCCGCCGGCGGGGCCTCTCGCGGGACAATCGGCAGGGTGCGCAACAGACTGCTCGGCGGCCCGGGCCGCGTTCTCGGGGCCGACATCGCCCGGGGTGTCGCCGTGCTCGGGATGTTCACGGCGCACGTCGGCGTGACCTCCGGGGACATCAGCACGCTCGAGGGCTGGCTGAGCCTGGCGCACGGGCGCTCGTCGATCCTGTTCGCGACGGTCGCGGGGCTGTCCCTGGCGCTGTTCACCGGGGGCGCCAAGCCCGTGACGGGCGAGGCGATGCGCACCGCGCGCGCCCGGATCCTCGTGCGCGCCGTCCTGCTGATGGCCCTGGTCGCGGTGCTCGACCTCTTCGGGACGCGGGTGCTGCTCATCCTCGGCTTCTATGCCGCGTACTTCGTGCTGGCCCTGCCGTTCCTGCGTATGCCGCCGGTGCGGCTGGCGGCGATCGCGGTGATCATCGCGGTGGTCGGGCCGGTCCTCGTGTACTACGGGCCGGAGGCGCTGGCCCGGGCCGGGCTGCGGGCCCCGCACGACGGTTCCGGCGCCGCCACCGACTTCCTCCTCACGGGCCACTACCCCGCCCTGGTCTGGATGGCGTACGTGCTCGCCGGGCTGGCGATAGGACGCTGCGACCTGCGGTCGCCGACGGTGCACCTTGGCCTGGTCGCCGGCGGGTTCGGCGTGGCGGCCCTGAGCTCGATCGCTTCGGCCACCCTGGTGGCCGACGCCGGAGGCCGGCTCGCCATCGAGGGACAGATCGCCATCACGTCGTCTGAGAACGGCCTGGCTCCGCCCTGGTCCGACCCCTGGCCGCCGGTGTCCGGCCTGTACCTCGAGGGTCCGCACGACGACACGATGTTCGAGGCCATCGGCTCCGGCGGGTTCGCGCTCGGCGTCCTGGGGCTGTGCCTGCTGGTCGGCGCCGCTGTCGGCCTCGGGGTGGGCGGCCGGACCGCCGACGGCGGCGGGCCGGCCGGGTGGCTCGGACGGGTCCTGCGGTGGGTGGTGCTGGTGGTCGCGACGCCGCTGGCCGCCGTCGGCGCTCTGGCGCTGACCGTCTACTCCCTGCAGATCGCCGCCATCTGGTGGTGGACCCGCACCTACTGGGACCTGCTCGAACCAGAGACCAACGAGCCGCTCGGGTGGATGGTGCTCATCACCCTCGCGGCGGCCACGCTGTGGCGGGCGCTGCTGGGCCGAGGCCCCCTGGAGCGCCTGTTCGGGAGGGTCGCCCGCAAGGCGTTTCCGGCGTCGGCATCGAGCCGGGCGTCAGGCGAGCCGGCTGATCAGAACCTCACCTGACCGGCGATCGTCGTGATCGTGTCGCCGCCGACCCACACCTCACCGTCGGGCAGCTTCTCGACGTGCACGCGGCCGCTGCGACCCAGCACGGTCCCCTGCGACGCGACGTACGACGACGGCAGCACGTCCCCGGCGAGCCACTCGCCCAGGCCCGCGTTGAGGCTGCCGGTGACCGGGTCCTCCGCGACGCCGATGGCCGGTACGAACGCACGCACCTCGACCGCCGGCTCGCCGGCCCCGTACTCGCCCACGACGCCGACCCCGTACTCGCCGACCACACCGAGCTTCAGGTCGCCCATCGCCGGGTAGTCGGGCTCCAGCCCGAGCACGGCCTCCGCGTCACGTAGCTGGACCGCCACCCAGCCGGGGCCGTTGTCGACCCAGGCCGAGCGGACGACGTCGGACACGTCGATGCGCAGCGACCGCGCGATCTGCTCGGCATGGGCGTCGTCGACCGCGCCCGAACGCACCAGGGGCGGCCCGGCGAACGCCAGGCGTTCCCCCTCGCCGACGGCATCCCGCCGCACGCGCACCAGGCCCACGCCGCACTCCTGGACCACGTCCTGCCCGCGGGGCTCGCCGCCCGCCTCCAGCCACGCGTGCGCTGTGCCGAGCGTCGGGTGCCCGGCGAACGGCAGCTCGCCGCCAGGGGTCCAGATCCGCACGCGGTAGTCGGCGCCGGCGTCCCGCCCAGCGTCCGTCGGGGTGAGCAGGAACGTGGTCTCCGAGAGGTTGGTCCACCGGGCGAAGGCGGCCATCTGGTCGTCGGAGACGCCGTCGGCGTCGTGCACGACGGCGACGGGGTTGCCGCCCGTCGGGGCCGAGGAGAAGACGTTTACCTGGCGGAACGGGAGGCTCATGCCGCATACGCTACCGATCCGGCAGCGCCTGTCAGGCCGGGAAGATGTTGTCCAGCTCGGCGAGGTCCTCCGCGGTCGGCGTCCAGGACCAGGCCCGGGCGTTGCTGCGCACCTGCTCGGGCCGGGTGGCCCCCGCGATCACCGACGACACCTCGGGCCGGGACAGCAGCCACGAGAACGCGACGTCGGTCTCGGTGACGCCGCGCTCCCGGCAGAACGCGCCGAACCGGTCCAGCGCCTCCCACGGCGCGGTCTCCAGCAGATGGCGCTTCGCGGTCACGAGGCGGGTGCCCCCGGGCCGGGCACCGCCGGAGTACTTGCCGGTCAGCAGGCCGTTCGCCAGGGGGAAGTACGGCAGCACGCCGATCCCGTACGCCTTCGCCGCGGGCAGCACCTCGCGCTCCACGCCCCGCGACAGCAGCGAGTACTCGTTCTGCGCAGAGACGAACCGCGTGCTGGTCGTCGACCGGGCGACGTGCTCTGCGTCGGCCACCTGCCAGCCCGTGAGGTTCGAGTGGCCCACGTAGCGGACCTTCCCGGAACGGACCAGGTCGTCGAGCGCGGCGAGCGTCTCGTCGATCGGGGTCGCCGGGTCGGGCGTGTGCAGCTGGTACAGGTCGATCCAGTCGGTGCCGAGCCGGCGCAGCGACGCCTCCGCCGCACGCACGATGTACCGGCGGGAGCCACGCGCCCCGAAGTCCGCGCCGTTCGCGCCGTTCATGTCGAGCCCGAACTTCGTGGCGATCAGCACGTCGTCCCGGCGGCCCTGCAGCGCGGCGCCGAGCAGCTCCTCGGAGAGCCCCGGACGGGCACCGTACCGGTCGGCCGTGTCGAAGAAGGTCACGCCCGCGTCGATCGCGGCGTCGACCAGGGCCGTGGCGCCCTCGCTGGTCTCGGTGACGGTGCCGGTGCGGCCGAGGTTGTTGCACCCCAGGCCGACGACGGGAACGGACAGGCCGGAGCGCCCGAGGCGGCGCAGAGGAAGGTCGGACATGCTGGCACCCTACGACGGCCTCCGGTGGGATTCCGCCCCGCCGGAGCGGGCCGGGAGCCTGCCGTGGCGGCCGTACCCTGGACCGGTGAGCACAGTCCTCGGTTCGAATCACGAGCGTGCCGCCGAAGCGATGTTCCCCGAGGAGTGGCTGCCCGTCGCGGCGGCGCACGCCGAGCGTGCGGATGCGCTCACGGCCGTCTGGCGCGAGGCCCGCGCCGCCGGACGCAAGCACGCTGTCGAGGACTTCCTCTTCACCTACTACCCCACCCGGATGACACACCTGCGCCGCTGGCACCCGGGCGCTGGCGTCGCCCTCGCGCTGCCTGACGGCGCCGCCGCGGAGGCTCCCGATCCCGATCCGGAGGACCGCGCGACATGGCGCTGGCACAGGACCACCAGGTCCGACGGCGCAACGCCCGGCGCCGTCGCTCCCGGCACACTCGACACCGTCACCCTCGACCTCGATGCCTTCCTCGCCGACCGCGGCGACACCGTGCGGTACGTGCGCGACCTGCTTTCGGCGACGGCGTCGCGCCCGGGGACGTTCGGCTGCTTCGGGCTCCACGAGTGGGCCATGGTCTACCGCGACCGGGAGGCGGGCCGGGACCAGCGGCACCCGCTGCCGCTGCGGCTCGGGCATGCCGGGACGGACGCCGTGGTCGAGGCGAACCCCGTGCGCTGCTCGCACTTCGACGCGTTCCGGTTCTTCACGCCGGAGGCGACGGGCCGCAACCAGCTCCAGCCCACCCGGGACGCGCAGATCGGCATGGAACAGCCGGGCTGCCTGCACGCCAACATGGATCTCTACAAGTGGTGCCTCAAGCTCGGCCCGGCCGTGCCCGGCGACCTCCTGCTCGACGCGTTCGAGCTGGCCCGCGACATCCGGTGGACCGACATGGCCGCCTCGCCGTACGACGTGTCCGGGTACGGCGTCGCCGCCGTCGAGATCGAGACACCGCAGGGCAAGGCGGAGTACGTGCACCGGCAGCGGGAGTACGCGAGGCGGTCCGACGGTCTCCGTCGTCGGCTGCTCGACGTCTGCGACACGGTGCTCGCCACCCGCAACGCCATGGAACGGACCGCGACCAACGTTCCGCGGTAGGGCCCTGCCGTACTGCCCCAGCCGGTGCGCGATGTTGTCCAATGCCCGCGGGCACCATGAACCAGGAGCACTTTTTCACCCGCTCTATGGGAGGATGGTCCTGTGTCGAGCGCGCTCGTCGGCATCAGTCCGACGCCCGTCGAAGTACCGCCCGTCGTACACGCCTTGGCCGGACGGCTGCGGTCCGGGGCGACGGTCGTTCCCGTATGGCGCAACGAGTACGGCGGTATCACGGTCCGGCTCGAGGAGCCCGAGGAAGCGCCTGGTGCGAGCTCGTATCTCAAGTGGGTGGCCCCCGGCGCGGCCTGCCCGGACCCCCTGGCCGAGGCCGACCGTCTGGTCTGGGCCGACTCGTTCACCGCGGTCCCCCGCGCGCTGGAGGCCGGCCGAGACACGTACGGCTCCTGGCTGCTCACGGCGGCCGTCGAGGTCGACGGCGCGGTAGCGACCTCGGCCATCGAGCCCCGGTGGCAGGGCCTGGCGGCGCGCTCGGCGATCGCGATCGGCGTGGGCCTGCGCCGCTTCCACGACGCGCTCCCCACGGACACCTGCCCGTTCGTCCGCACGGCCC
Organism: Promicromonospora soli; assembly: GCF_014653785.1. Taxonomy (GTDB): domain Bacteria; phylum Actinomycetota; class Actinomycetes; order Actinomycetales; family Cellulomonadaceae; genus Promicromonospora; species Promicromonospora soli. Next base: position 1,205,564 of record NZ_BNAS01000001.1, read on the forward strand.
AGCTGCGCGTCGCCGCGCTCACGACCGGCCCGACGGCTCCGCCGACCGCCGCGGAGCGGGCCACGATCGCCGCCGCCCTCGGGAACCCCCCGCCGGTCGACCGGCTCGTGGTGTGCCACGGCGACCCCACGGTGCCGAACACCCTCCTGGACGGCGTCGGCCGGTTCGCGGCCCACGTCGACGTCGGTGACCTGGGCGTGGCGGACCGCTGGTCCGACATCGCGGTCACCACCCGCAGCGTCACCCGTCGCTACGGTGCCGGCCTGGAGCCGCTGGTGCTCGCCGCGTACGGCGTAGCGCCCGACCCCGAGCGGACCACGTACTACCGGGCCCTGTGGGACGTCGAGGAGGCCGCCCGTGCCGGTCAGCGGCGGCGCGCGTCGTAGACGCGGTGCATCAGCCGGCATCCATCGTTCGGAGGAGGGCCGGCCGCCCGTGCGGAGTGAGAAAACACGTCGTAGTTCCTTGGCGGCGTCTGAGACGCTGGCCACATGACCATCCCCTCCGACGCGATAGCGGTGCCCGACGTCGTGCGGGAGCTCGCCGGCGACGGCCTCGTCACGCCGGCCTGGCGCAACGAGCTGGGCGGCCTCACGTTCCGTGTCGAACCGTTCGGCGCTAATCCGCTAGAGGCTCAGGACGCGACGCGGCGCGCCTACTTCGTGAAGTGGTCGCCGCGCACGGACCGGGCCCTGGCCGAGGACGTCGATCTCGCCGACGAGGCGGCTCGGATGCGGTGGGCGGCGCCGTACACCCCGGTGCCGCAGGTACTGGAGGTCGGCGCCGACGAGAACGCGGAATGGCTGGCGACGGTCGCGATCGAGGCACGCTCCGCCGTCGACCCGCGCTGGCTGGCCGAGCCCGAGACCGCGGCCCGCGCCATCGGGGCGGGGCTGCGGGCTCTGCACGACGCCCTGCCCGTCGACGAGTGCCCCTGGACCTGGAGCATCGAGGACCGGATCGCGGGCGCCGAGGCCCGGGCGGCCGCGGGCCTCCCGTCCGACGGCTGGTCGGCCGAGGCGCGCGCCCGCGTCGCCGATGCACCCGACCACGACCGCCTCGTCGTCTGCCACGGCGACGCATGCGCGCCCAACACCCTGCTCGCCGACGACGGCAGCTGGGCCGCGCACGTCGACCTCGGCTCCCTCGGCGTCGCCGACCGCTGGGCCGACCTCGCGATCGCGACGTACAGCCTGGGCTGGAACTTCGGCGCCGGGTACGAGCACCTGGTCTACGAGGCGTACGGGATCGAGGAGGACCCGGACCGGGTCGCCTACTACCGGATCCTGTGGGACCTGGGCTGACCGGTCCGGGACGGACCCGCTACGCCATCGAGGTCTGATCCGCGCGGCGGGCTCGATGGGCCGCCTGGGCGTTGCGGTTGCTGCACGTCACGGAGCAGTAGCGCCGCGAGCGGTTACGAGAAAGGTCGAGGACGATCCCCTCGCAGTCGCTGTCGGCGCAGACGGCGAGGCGGGAGAGCTCGTCGTCCCGGATGACGTCGACCATCGCCATCGCGGTCTCGACGAGGACGCGTGTGGCGAGCGGAGCGTCGTCGGGCACGGCGTGGATGTGCCAGTCCTCGGGCGGGTGCCGCACGAGCCGGGGCACCGCGCCGGCGGCGGCCAGCATGTCGTTCACCAGGCCCGCGGCTGAGTCGCGGTCGGCGAGGAGCAGCTCGCGCAGCCGAGGCTGGAGCTCCAGCACCTCGTCGAGCTCGGCCTCAGTGCTGTCGTGCCGGCCCGTGTAGCCGTGCCGGACGAAGAACGCGTCGAGATCCGCCACGGTCACGATCGTGACCGGCGGCTCGGCGGCGTTCACCAGCGCGACGGCGGCCTGGAGGGATGCCTCAGTGTCATGAGCGAAAACCACGTTGACACATTACCCCGTACCCCCGTAGCGTCAGGACCCATGGGCACTGTGACACCTGACATCACCGGGCTGGGCGCCATCGAGCCGGGTGTCGTCCGATCACCTCGCACCCGCCGCCTCACCGCCGGCCTGGTGTTCGCGGGCGTCTCCGCCGCGGCGTTCAGCCTGTCCGGGGTGTTTGCGAGCGGGCTCCTCGACACGGACTGGAGCCCTGGCGCGATGGTCCTCGCCCGCGTCGCGCTGGCGGCAGTCGTGGTGCTCCCGCTCGGCATCGTGTCGTTGCGCGGGGACTGGCGCCCCGTGCGCCGCAATCTCGGGCTCATCGCCATCTACGGAGCGGTCTCGGTCGCGGGCTGCCAGTTCGCCTACTTCTCCGCCGTGCAGTACATGGCCATCGGCCCGGCCCTGCTCATCGAGTACACGGCACCGGCGGCCGTGGTGCTCTGGTTCTGGCTCCGGCACGGCCAGCGTCCGACGAGGGCCACCATCATGGGCACGCTGCTCGCCGCCGTCGGCCTCGTGCTGGTCCTGGACCTGGCCTCCGGCGCTCCGGGCGCCACGGCGATGGATCCGGTCGGCGTCGCCTGGGCCCTCGTCGCGATGCTCGGCGTCGCCACGTACTTCGTCATCAATGCCAAGGCCGACACCGGGCTGCCGCCGCTCGCCCTCGCGGCCGGCGGCCTGACCACCGCCACCCTGGCCCTTGGCGTGCTCGGCGCGACCGGGCTCATGCCGCTGGAGTACAGCACCGCATCGCCGGTCTACGCGGGCACGGCCGTGCCGTGGTGGCTGCCGGTGGTCGGCCTCGGCATCGTGACCGCCGCGCTCGCCTACGTGGCCGGGATCGCCGCCGGCCGCCTCCTGGGGCCACGGCTGTCCTCCTTCGTCGGGCTGTTCGAGGTGGTCGCCGCCATCGCCTTCGCCTGGCTGCTGCTCGGCGAGCTCCCCGGGACGATCCAGCTCGTGGGCGGCGTCCTGATCCTCGCCGGTGTGATCGCGGTCCAGGCCGGTGAGAAGCGGACGGGTGCGGCCTCGGCGGACGGGCGTCGGTAAACGGGCCGGTACGGCGTCGGGCACTAGGCTTGGCGACATGCCAGACCCCACGACGACTGGCCCTGTGGACCGTCATCGCGTGAGACCGCTCGGTGAGAATCCGGGCCGAGCGCCCAAGGTGCCCACGCTCGAGGAGGTCGCCCTGCGGGCGGGGGTCTCGCGGTCCGTGGCGTCCCGTGCGATGAACAACGTCCGCAATGTGAGTCCGGCGAAGCGCGAGGCGGTCGCACGGGCCGCGAGCGAGCTCGGCTACGTCCCGAATGCGACGGCGCGAGCCCTGGCGACGAGCACGGTCGGGTCGGTGGTCCTCGCAGTGTCCAACGACGACCCGGCACTGTTCGGGGATCCGTTCTTCTCCCAGGTGCTCGTCGGTGTGGCAACGGCGCTGGACAAGTCGGAGCTGGACCTGACGCTCATGCTCGCGTCCTCGGAGCACGGCCAGGCCCGGCTCGAGCGGCTGCTGAGGTCCCGTCGGTCCGACGGGGTGATGCTCATGGCCCTGCGGGGGGACGACCCGCTGAACCGGGTCGCGGCGGCGACCGATCTGCCGGTGGTGCTCGGTGGCCGGCCGCTGGACGGAGAGGCCCGCTGGTACGTCGACGTCGACAACCGAGGCGGTGCCCGCCTCGCCGCAGAGCACCTGCTGAGCTCCGGGCGCCGGCGCATCGCCACGATCACCGGTCCGATGGACCTGCAGGCATCGGTCGCCCGGTATCAGGGTTTCGCCGACGCGATGGCGGTGGGGCAGCTGCCCGCGGACCTCGTCGAGCACGCCGACTTCAGCTACGAGGGCGGCGCCCAGGCGATGGCGCGGCTGCTCGCCGCGCACCCCGACATCGACGGCGTCTTCGCCGCCTCGGACAACATGGCCGCCGGCGCCCTGCGCGCCCTCAAGGCTGAGGGTCGCCGCATCCCCGACGATGTCGCCGTGGTCGGCTTCGACGACCTGGAGATCGCGCGCCACACAGAGCCGGCGCTCACCACGATCAGCCAACCGATCCGTGGTCTCGGTCAGGAGATGGCCACGATGCTGGTCCGGCTGATCAGCGGTGAGACCCCGACCCCGATCATCCTGCCGACGCGGCTGGTCGTGCGAGGCTCGGCACCCGGCGAGGGGGCACCCGCGGAGCGGGCACCCGGCGAGGGGATCGAGACCTGACCCCCTCGCCGGGCGTCGCCGTCAGTACTGCGTGTACCGGACCCAGTCGTAGGTGGCGGTGCGCTGCCCGGAGTAGTTGAACGGCCCGAGCCAGTCATCAACACCGGTCCCGGGCCACAGGTTCATCATGATGCGCTGCGGATGCGTCGGCAGCGGGCCGCGCGAGCCGTTCTCCTGGTGGACGAGGCGGCCGTCGACGAACCAGTTGATGGTGCCCCCTCGCCACCACTCGATGGCGTAGTTGTGGTAGCCGGCCGCGGCGTCGAAGCCGAGGTTGATGATCGCCTCGTGCCCCCCGACGCCGCTGGTGAAGTAGTTGGTCTGCATCTGCCAGGTGTTCTTGCCGAGGATCTCGACGTCGATCTCGTCCCACGGCTGGCCGTCGCTCGGCCCGGTGTAGGTGAAGAACGAGCTGACGATCCCGGACCCGGACGCCGCCTTCATCCGCACCTCGTAGCGCCCGTAGGAGTACAGGTCATTGGTGCGGTACTCGCCGGAGGCGTACGGCCTGCCCGAGCAGCCGCTCGGGCAGGTGGCGTTGTCCAGGTTCAGGCCCATGACCCCGCCGCTGTGCCAGACGTGGTCGGCCCGCCAGCCGGCGTTGAACATGCCCCCGTTGGTCCAGCCGTCGGCCTTGTTCCAGCGCCCGGCGTTGTGGGAGTCGAGGTTGTCGACGAAGCTGCCGCCGGCGGCCTGGGCGGGCGGTGTCAGCCCCGGCGCCGCCGAGAGGCCGAGCAGCAGGGCCAAGGCCAGGAGCAGACGGCGTGGTGCGGAGCGGTGTCGCATCGTCATTGATCGCATGAGTACCTCCATTGGTACCGATGGTGCGGGAGACCCCGGCATCGAGCCAGGGCTGGGTGCTCGTCGAGCCGGGCGGCTACCTCCTCACCTCCGGTCGAGCGCCGGCTGGGCGAGCTCGATCAGCTCTCGTGCCTGCTCGGGGAACCACTGGCCGGCGGCCGGGTCGACCATGCCGCGCTCGGGGTCCTCGGGCCCGCCGAGGCCGCGGAAGCACTCGCCGTCGGACTCGCCCGGGATCTTGATCCACAGGAGGGCGTCGACGAGCTCGTTTCCGGTGTCGGTCGTCGGCCGCAGGCCCAGGCCGCGGTGCGGCGGGTTGCACCACGTCTCGGCGTCGGGGTAGACCCCGGCCGGCGCGGCCCAGGCGCCCCGGCCGTTGCGGCTGGTGTCGACGACGAAGTGCGTGGTGGCCTCGACGTCGCCGAGGGCGAGGTCGTAACGCGAGTCGATGCCCGCGGTGTTCAGTGCCGGGTCCGTCGCGGTCGGGCTCCAGATGCCCTGGTTGGACAGTGTCACGCCGGTCCAGTCGTTCGCGGGGCCGCCGCTCCAGTACTGGTTGCCGCAGCTCGCGTAGTCGCCGGTCGCTACCTGTGTGGCGTAGGCGATGCACCGGGAGATCCAGGTGCCGTAGGCGACGCTGTTCTCGGTGAGCTCGTAGTTCGACACGTTCAGGAAGAACCCGTCCGCGCGCTCGACACCGGCCTTGACCAGGCGGTCTGCGGCCTCACCCACGTTCAGCCAGGACGTGTTCGTGCCATCGAGGTACACGACGGCGTTCGGCTGCTGCTTCAGGCGGTCGACCGCGTAGTTGAGCATCTCGAAGCGCTCCGCGGCGGCGTCCCGGCCCGTGGTCTCGGGGTCGTACTCCGGCGGCCGGCACCGCTCGAGCTGCCCGTCCAACGGGGTGTACCAGGGGATGACGCCGAGCCCGTCCGGCTCGAGGACGACCGCGGCCTCCTCGTTCCCGATCCCGGCCGCGAAGCCGTCGATCCACGCCTTGTACTCGTCGACGCCGAGGGCGCCGCCCGCCGAGTAGAGCGCGCAGTCGCGGAACGGGATGTTGTACGCGACCAGTACGGGGACCTTCTCGCCCGTGCGCTTGACGAGCCTCCGGACGTCCGTCTCCACCTCGGCGGGACTCCCGTCCGTGAACCAGGTGGAGCTGGGGATCTTGCTGAGCAGGAGCGCGTCCCGCTTGGCCTGCCCGCGCAGAGCGTGGGCCGCCTCCTTGGTGGTGCTCTGGGGGTCGTTGAAGAGCTCGGTCCCGGGGGCCAGGACGTCGTTGCTCGCCCAGGCCGGGCTGCCACCGAGCAGGGTTGCGCCGAGAGCGCACACGGTGAGCGCGGCCATGAGCCGCCGCCGAGAGTTCGGTCGTGTCATGCGGGGGGTCTCCCAAGGTCTCCGCGAACGCGTCGTTGCATGTTCGCGACGGTGAGGCATGGACTGGAAACATGTGGAAGCGCTCCCAGTTTGCCCATCGTCCGGGGCATCGGGCAACCGTGTCAAGGTCTCCTGGCGTCACGAGGTCCGACGACTCCGCAGCACGCTTCACCCGCCTGCAAGAATGGGCGGACCATGACGGCGCCCTCTTCGACAACCTCGACCTCCGCGACAGCCACCTCGACGACCGGCCGGTCCGGCTCTGCATCGGACATCCCGAAGCCCGCCGGGACCCTGATCCCGTACCTGCCCGCGCCCACGGGCAAGGACCCCGATCCGGACGTCCTGTTCGAGAGCTTCGGCGAGTGGGCCGCCGCGGGCGGGCGGGCGCTCTACCCGCACCAGGAGGAGGCTCTCCTGGAGGTCATGACCGGTTCCCACGTGGTCCTCGCGACGCCGACCGGCTCCGGGAAGTCGATGGTCGCGATGGGCGCGCAGTTCGCCGCGCTGGCGGCCCACCGGTCCGGACGCGGCGGCCGCACGTACTACACGGCCCCGCTGAAGGCGCTGGTCAGCGAGAAGTTCTTCGATCTGGTGGCGGCCTTCGGCTCGAAGAACGTGGGCATGATGACCGGCGACTCCGCCGTCAACCCGGATGCACCCATCATCTGCTGCACCGCGGAGATCCTCGCGAACCTCGCGCTCCGCCGCGGCAGCGGCGACGGCGAGACCGGCCTCGGCACCGATGACGACGCCATCTCGCAGGTGGTCATGGACGAGTTCCACTACTACGGCGACCCGCAGCGCGGCTGGGCCTGGCAGGTGCCGCTGCTGGAGCTCAAGGACACGCAGTTCATCCTGATGAGCGCCACGCTCGGCGACACGACCCGCCTGCGCGAGGACATCGAGGAGCGCACCGGCCGGCCCGTTGCCGAGGTCGCGGGCGCCGAGCGTCCCGTGCCGCTCACCTTCTCCTACGTGGTGGAGCCGCTCACCGAGGTCATCCAGGAGCTCGTCCAGACCCACCGCGCCCCGGTCTACGTGGTCCACTTCACGCAGAAGGACGCCGTCGACCGCGCCCAGTCCCTGCTGTCGATGAACGTCTCGAGCAAGTCCGAGAAGGAGGCCATCACCGCCGAGATGGGCGCCTTCCGGTTCGGCACGGGGTTCGGCAAGACGCTCAGCAAGTTCCTGCGGCACGGCGTCGGCGTGCACCACGCCGGCATGCTGCCGAAGTACCGCCGCCTCGTGGAGCGCCTCACGCAGAAGGGCCTGCTCAAGGTCGTGTGCGGCACCGACACCCTGGGCGTCGGCATCAACGTGCCGATCCGCACGGTGCTCCTGACCAGCCTCGTGAAGTTCGACGGCGAGCGCATGCGCCACCTCAGCGCCCGTGAGTTCCACCAGATCGCCGGGCGCGCGGGCCGCGCCGGGTACGACACCGTGGGCGAGGTCCTCGTCATGGCGCCCGAGCACGTCATCGAGAACCGAAAGCTCCTGGCCAAGGCGGGCGACGACCCGAAGAAGCTCAAGAAGATCGTGCGCAAGAAGGCGCCGTCCGGCTCCGTGAACTGGACCGACGCCACGTTCGAGCGCCTGCGCGACGCCGATCCCGAGCCGCTCGTCTCCCAGTTCCGCGTGAACCACGCAATGGTGCTCAACGTCCTGGCGCGAGCGTCGGTCCGTCCGACCGGCCCCGGGGCCGCGACCGCAGACCCCGTTGACGCCATGCGCCACCTCCTGACGGCCAACCACGACACCGAGACGCAGCAGGCCGAGCACGTGCGCCAGGCGTTCCGCATCTACAGGTCGCTGCGGACCGCCGGCGTCGTCGAGAAGGTCATGGTCTCCGACAGCGCAGTGCCGGACGGCGACGGCCGGCTCCGCCCGTCGGCCCGCCTCATGGTGGATCTCCCCCGCGACTTCGCGCTGAACCAGCCGCTGTCGCCGTTCGCCCTGGCGGCCATGGACCTGCTCGACGTCGAGAGCCCGGCGCACTCGCTCGACGTCGTCTCCGTCATCGAGGCCACCCTCGACGACCCCCGCCAGGTGCTCATGGGCCAGCAGAACAGGGCCCGCGGCGAGGCGGTCGCCGCGATGAAGGCCGAGGGCCTCGAGTACGACGAGCGCATGGAGCTGCTCGAGGAGGTCACCTGGCCCAAGCCGCTGGCGGACCTCCTGGAGCCCGCCTTCCACACCTACCGCCGCACCAACCCGTGGGTGGCGGACGCCGAGCTCTCCCCCAAGTCGGTGGTGCGTGACATGGTCGAGAAGGCCATGACGTTCGCCGAGATCGTGAGCGTGTACGGGCTGGAGCGCACCGAGGGCGTGGTGCTGCGCTACCTCGCCGACGCCTACCGCGCCGTGCGCCAGGTGGTTCCCGACGAGCACCGCACCGAGGAGGTGCAGGAGATCATCGAGTGGCTCGGCGAGCTCGTTCGCGGCGTGGACTCGTCGTTGCTCGACGAGTGGGAACGCTTGGCGAACCCCGTGGACGACGATGCCGACCTCGTGACCGACGGCGAGCTGGCCGGCGCCGGAGCCGAGGCGCCCGCCCGACCCGTCACCGGCAACCCGCGCGCGTTCCGCCGGCTGGTCCGCAACGCGATGTTCCGCCGCGTCGAGCTGGTCGCGCGCGAGGCCTACTCCGCGCTGGCCGCCCTGGACCCGGGCTGGGACGCCGACGCCTGGGGCGAGGCCCTGGACCCGCTGTTCGAGGAGCAGGGCGACGACGCCGTGGGCATCGGGCCGGAGGCGCGCTCGGCAGCGCTGCTGACGATCCTCGAGCCCGGCGCCGACCTGCCGGGCAGCGCCGGCGGCGAGACCGGCCGCGTCGAGCCCGGGACCTGGTGGGTGCGTCAGGTGCTCGACGATCCCGTACGCAACCACGACTGGGCCATCACGGCGCGGGTCGACCTGGCGGCCAGCGACGAGGCCGGCGAGGTCGTGCTCACGGTGGTCGGCGTCGGGCAGATCTGACCGGCAGGGACTGGGCGGGCCCTCAGGGGGCCCGCCCTAAATCGGCATGTCCGATTTACTGCCTATTTACCATACGGCGGTCTTGACCTAAACTCCCCTTATTAGAGTCCCGGTCAGCAGCGCCGCGCGGGCGCTGCCTGGACACAGGAGTGCCAATGACGACGCACCTGCGATTTCCCGACCTCGCCCTCCGCCTCCTCATCGCCGCCGGCATGCTTGCCGGCCTCTTTGCCGCTGCCGCCCCGGCAGCCGCAGCTCCCCGGGCCGCCGACGCCCCCGGCGTCGGGACGCCGTGGGTCGTGACCGTCGGCGACTCCTACATCTCCGGCGAGGCCGGACGCTGGGCCGGCAGCTCGAACAGCGACTCCGCCCGGGCCGACGCCCTCGGCCCGACCGCCTACTTCGACAACCCGGGCGGCACGGGCGAGACCATCGACCGCTGCCACCGCTCCCGGTCGGCCCCCGCGTTCATCGGCGGCGGGATCAACGGCCTCAACCTGGCCTGCAGCGGCGCCCGCACGGCGACCTCCACGGCCGACCGGTTCAAGCCCGGCATCGACTTCTACGCCGACGCCGCCAACAGCGCGCACAAGGGGCAGGCGCGCATGCTGCAGGAGTTCGCGACCACCCACAACGTCCGCATGGTCGCGATCTCGATCGGCGGCAACGACTTCGGGTTCAGCAGCATCGTGCAGCGCTGCGTCGTCGACTTCCTGGGCTCCCCCACCTGGGCCAAGGACCTCTGCTCCGACGACTCCTCGGTGACCGCCAACTTCACGACGGCGAACGTCGCCGCCGTCCGCGCCCGGATCGCGGGCGCCTTCCAGAACGTCCGCACGGCTATGCGCAGCGCCGGCTACACCGACACGCAGTGGACCCTGCTGGTGCAGAACTATCCGTCGCCCATGCCGGACGGCGCGGGCATCCGCTACTCCGAGTCCGGCTACTCGCGCCAGTTCACCGGCGGGTGCGGCTTCTGGAACGCCGACGCCACCTGGTCCAACTCGACGGCCCTTCCCACCATCAACGGCGCGGTGGCCGGAGCCGTCGCCGACTCCGGCCTGACCAACGTCCGGCAGCTCGACCTGACCCACGCCTTCGACGGGCGGCGCCTGTGCGAGCGGGCCGTCGGCCTCTACGAGGAGGTGGGCCTGGCCACCTGGCAGACGCCGGGCGCCGTCGACCGCACCGAGTGGGTCAACCAGATCCGGACCGTGTCGACCATCGGCGACAGCCCGTACTACGTGCAGGAGTCGCTGCATCCCAACTACTGGGGCCAGCTCGCCATGCGCTCCTGCGTGCGGCAGGCCTGGAACGGCGGGGCGCCACGGAGCGGTTCGTGCACCATCGCGGGCACGGGCCTGACCAACGGCGAGCCGAACATGTCGCTCCGCTGACCCGAGCGTCAGACCAGCCCGATCAGCCCGCGGCCGAGCGTCGCGAACCCGCCCACGTAGGCGAGCGCCACGAGCACCTTGCGCGTGGCGCTCGCCGAGATCCGCCCGACGAGCAGCTCACCCAGCCCGATGGAGGCCACGAGCGCGACGCCGATCACCGCCCACTCCCAGACGGCCAGGTCCGGGAACATGGCGTCGGCGACCAGGAGCTTGGCCGTCATCGCCGCCAGCGCGTTGGTCAGGAAGATCGGCTGGGCGGTGGCCGCGAACGCGCGGGGGTCCCAGCGGTCGAGCACGGAGTAGACGGCGATGGGCGGGCCCCCGATCCCGGCCGCGACGCTGCCGAACCCGGCGGCCGCGCCCGTGATGAGGAGCGGCAGGCGCGCCTCGGGCGCGAAGGGCCGCTTCGCCCCGCGCAGGCGAGAGGTCACGAGGGCGAGCGTCATGGCGACCACGACGATGCCGCCGACGCTGATCTCCAGGACGGATGCGCTCGCGTTCTTCAGGAGCAGCGCCGCCGGGACGCTGACCAGCAGCGAGGCGGTCACGAGCCAGCGGTAGCGGAACCAGTCGACCCCGCGGATCGTGCGCCCGAGCACGAGCAGCGCCATCATCGCGCCCACGAGATTGACGAAGAGGACGCCCTCGATCGGGCCGATGAGGAGCACGATGAACGGCCCCGCGACGAGCCCGAAGCCCATCCCCGCCACGCGTTGCAGGGAGCCCCCGACGAGGATGGCAAGGATCAGGAGGGCTAACACGTTACCCACGCTAACTGATCGCTTCCCGACCGAGCCGACCGGGAATCGACGGCGCAGGACTGCGCCGTTGCGGAGAGCTCGCGCGGGAAATCTGTGCGCTGCCAGGGGCCGGAGGAGGCAGAATCGCGTCGTGGCCAAGAAGACAGCACGCGCCAGCCATGGGACCCCGGCCGTCGTGGCGCTCGAGAAGGCGGGCGTCACGCACTCGCTGCACCCGTACGAGCACGACCCGTCGAGCGACCTCAGCTACGGCATGGAGGCGGCGGAGGCGATCGGCGTCGACGCGCCGCAGGTGTTCAAGACCCTGCTGGCCGACGTCGACGGGAAGCTCGTGGTGGGCATCGTCCCCGTGGACCGCCAGCTCGACCTCAAGGCCCTGGCCCGGGCCGCGGGCGGCAAGAAGGCGGCCATGGCCGAACCCGCGGCGGCAGAGCGCGCAACCGGGTACGTGGTGGGCGGCATCTCGCCGCTGGGGCAGAAGACACGGCACACCACGGTGCTCGACGAGTCGGCGGAGGCGTTCGACGTCGTCTACGTGTCCGGGGGCCGGCGCGGGCTCGACGTCGGCCTCGCGCCGGCCGACCTGCTGACGCTGACCGGTGGGACGACGGCGCCGATCGCGCGGGTCTGAACGCGAGTCCGGGCCCGAGGACCCGGCCGGCGCCGCCGTCCCTACCGGATCAGGCCTCGGCGGCCTGCTTGCGGTAGGTCGGCAGCAGAGCGTCGCTGGGCACGATCTGCTTGCCGAGCGGCATCAGCGAGACCGGGATCAGCTTGAGGTTCGCCCAGGCCATCGGGATGCCGATGATCGAGATCACGAGCGGGATCGCCGTGATGATGTGCCCGAGGGCGAGCCACCAGCCTGCGACGATCACCCAGATCACGTTGCCGATCAGGGAAAGCACTCCTGAGCGCGGGCTCTCGACGACCTCGCGCCCGAACGGCCACAGGGCGTACCCCGCGATGCGGAAGGAGGCGATGCCGAACGGGATGGTGACGATGAGCAGGCAGCAGATGATCCCCGCGAGCATGTACCCGAGCCAGAGCCCGAACCCCGCGAAGATGACCCAGATGATGTTCAGCAGCGTCTTCATGGGGCCATCCTTCCGTAGAACGGCAGGTCAGCGGTACCCGGCAATCCCCTGACCCGACCCTGAGCGCGCCGCGGGCAGCACGACAGGCTTGGTCACCCGCAGGCACTGGTTGTCCAGTCTGCCGAGGTCGGGCGTCCCCGGCGCGCCGAAATAGACTCGCCCCGTGCCCGACCAGTCCCAGCCCTCCGCAGCTCAGCCGCCGACGGCCGACCGAGCAGCCGCCGCGCCGGCAGCGGCTCAGCCCGCACCCGGCTCGGTCGCCGAGCGTCTCGCGGTCGTCCGGGGCCGGATCGCCGCTGCCGCCGTCGCGGCCGGACGCGACCCGGGTGAGGTGCGGCTCCTCGTCGCGACGAAGACGCAGACGCCGGACGCCGTGCTCGAGGCGCTGGCGCAAGGTGTCGACCTGATCGGCGAGAACCGGGTGCAGGAGCTCGTCGCGAAGGCTCCGGCCGTGGCGGGCCGGGTCGCGGACGGTTCGCTGGAGGTGCACATGATCGGTCACCTGCAGCGCAACAAGATCAACCAGGTGCTGGCCACCGCCACGTGTCTGGAGACGCTCGACTCGCTGGACCTCGCCCAGGCGATCTCGGACCGCTGCGTGCGTGACGGCCGCACCGGTGACCGCGCCCTTGAGGTGATGGTGCAGGTCAACGTCACGGGCGAGGTGAGCAAGTCCGGGGTCGGGCCCGACGACGCCGTCGCGCTCGCCACCGCCGTCGCCGCCCTGCCGGGCCTGCGCCTGACCGGGTTCATGACGATCGGCGCACGCCTGGACGGATCGGCCGGGGAGACGGTCCGTGCCGGGTTCGCCCGGCTGCGCGCGGTCCGCGACGACGTCCTCGCGTCCGGTGCGCCGGGGACGGGCTCCGCGACCGAGCTCTCCATGGGCATGACCGGCGACCTGGAGCTGGCGATCACCGAGGGCGCGACGATCGTGCGGGTGGGCACCGCGGTCTTCGGCCCGCGGCCGGCGCCCTGACCCGACGCCGCGCGTGACTGCCACCACTCTTTGACCCAGGTCACAGACGTGCGGGCGACCTGACAGCTAGGGTCGACGGGTTTCCCAGCCAACTCCTTGGAGTGATCGCGCCATGTCCACGGCCACCCTGTTGCGCCCCGCCACTGACGCCGACATCTCTCGTCTGGTCAGTCTGAACAACGCAGCGATCCCCGCCGTCCCGGACACCCCGGCCGACGACATGACCGAGCTGCTCGACGCCTCGTCGCTCGCCCTGGTCGCGATCGACCCCGAGACGCCCGCCGACCCCCTCGGCTTCGTCGTCGCGCTCGACGGCGGCGAGGACTGGTCAGGCGAGAACTACGCCTGGTTCGAGGAGCGGGGCCTGGACCACCTGTACGTGGACCGCATCGTGGTGGGCGAGGGCGCCCGCGGCCGCGGCATCGGCCGCCTCTTCTACGACGCGGTGTTCGACGCCGCCCGCACCGCCGGCCACGACGTCGTCACCTGCGAGGTCAACCTGAACCCGCCGAACCCCGGTTCGATGCGCTTCCACGGACGCCTCGGCTTCGAGGAGCGCGGGCAGCAGCTCACCAAGGGCGGCGACGTCCTGGTGGCAAAGCTCGCGGCAGAGGTCCACCCCACCCCTTGAGGGTTGTGGGCGCGATCGTTGCGCCTGAACCGGACGCGTAGTCGCAACGGTCACGCCCACAACCAATGCGGGGGCTAGGCCCGGTTCTTGCCCAGGGTCGCCAGGGCCTCGCGGACGGACGGGCTGCCGAACCGCCCCGGCTCGGCGGCGAGGGCACCCGTCGCCGCTGACCGGTCCACGCCCGCCACGAGCATCACGAGGGCGATCCGCAGGTCGCCGTCGGTCGCCGCGAGCGCGTTCTCGCACACGTCCGGCGCCAGGTCCGTGGCCTGGGTGAGCAGTCGCACCAGGCGTCCGCGCAGCTTGGCGTTGCTGGCGATCACCTCGACCATGAGGTTGGAGTAGGTCTTCCCGAGCCGCACCATGACCGCCGTCGAGAAGGTGTTCAGGACCAGCTTCTGGGCGGTGCCCGCCTTCATGCGGGTGGACCCCGTGATGGCCTCGGGCCCGGTGTTCACCAGGATCGGGACGTCAGCCTTCGGCGCCAGGGACGCGAACGGGTTCGACGCGAGCAGCACGGTCCGCGCGCCGCGGGCGCGGCCCATGTCGAGCGCTCCCCCGACATACGGGGTGCCGCCGCTGGCTGCGATCCCGAACACGATGTCCGCGGGTCCGACGTCGCGCACGAGCGCACCACCCGCCTCGACGTCGTCCTCCGCACCCTCTGCCGACTTCCTGAAGGCGCTCAGCCCGCCGGCCAGGTGCGGCACGAACATCTCCTCGCCCACGCCGTAGGTGGGCAGCAGCTCCGCGGCGTCGAGCAGGCCCATGCGGCCCGAGGTGCCCGAGCCCACGTAGTGCACCCGGCCCCCGGCCCGGATCCCGTCCACCGCCAGGTCGATCGCCTCGACGATGCGCGGGTGCGCCGCGCGTACCGCGGCGATGACGGCGGCGTCCTCGTCGGTGATCATGCGCACCATCTCGGCCGTGGAGACCACGTCGATGTCACGTGTGCGCGGGTTGCGCTCCTCGGTGGGTGAGACCGGGCGCGACGCCGACTGTGCGTGCCGTTCGATTCCCGCCTCCGCGATCATCGGCGAGCCCCCTTCGCTTGCTCTGTGCTCTTTGACTTGGTGTTCCTGGACTGTGCGTCCCTGGACGCTGTGCTGCTCATTGCTCATGACTGCTGATCTGGACGACGGAGGCGCTCGACGGCAGCCGCCGCGTTCGCCCGTCCGGTCCCGCACGCCACCACGACCCCCGGGCCACCACCACTCAGCGTCCCGAACCAGTCGTCGACCGGCCCGGGGAGACCCGTATGGACCACCACAAGGTCCGGGCGAACGGCCCACAGCTTCTCCAGCCGGGCACGTTCGGCCGAACCCGGGACGGGTTCACGGGTGATCACGACGAGCGGTTCCGGACGAGGCGCAGTGCTGGGCACTGGGTGAGCCTCCGTGCGAGGCACTGCCTGAGCCACTACAGGAGCTGCAGGAGTGCCCACAGGAAAGTCTGCGCCACGTCTGGTACCGGTTCTGTCGAGATCCGCCGATACACCGTACCGGGATAATCGGGCAATAAACACCGCCAGTCCAGATTCATCGGGACCAAATTGCCCGTCGTCGCTCTCCGCGAGCAGCCTCGCCCGGGGCCAGGCTGCCGCGATGGCGGTCTGGACGTGCCGGGCCGTACGGCCTGCGGCATGGTCCAGCCGGGTCCGCAGGTCGACCACATCAGGCCTGGCGTCGGGCGCGAGTGGCACCAGGCGGGCACCCCGCACCTGCACGACGGCGTCCGCGATGCTCGCCCCGAGGTCGGACAGCTCCGCGAGCGCCTCCCTCGCGGCGTCGACGCCGGTCACCGCACCTGCGACCGCCCGGCGGTCGCGGACCGCCGCGACGAGCGCCCGCGTGCGCGTGCCGGACTCCTCGAGCCGCTCGACGGTCAGACGGCCGGCGGAGACTGCCCGGTCCAGGGCGTCGTACGCCTCCGTGTACAGGGCCGGGTCGAGGCCGAGACACAGGAGGTCGGCACCGGCCTCGACGGCGCGGACGGCGGCCTCCCCCACGGAACCGGTGAGCCCCCGCAGTGCGCCCATGTCGAGCGCGTCGGTGATGATCGGGCCGTCGTGCCCGAGCTCGCGCAGCAGGCGCGTCGCCGCCGGCTCGAGGGACGCGGGCGCCGGGCCGACCGCGGGGAAGAGCACGTGGGCGGTCATGACGGCGTCGAGCCGGGACCGGTCTCGAGTCGCCGGACCGCGCGTGGACGAACCGGGTCCGTCCACCTCCGGGCACAGGGCCCGCGCGAACGGGACGAGGTCGCGCGCGCGGACGTCGTCGAGCGGTTCGTCCACGACCGGCAGGCCCACGTGGGAGTCCACGGTGGTGGCGCCGTGGCCGGGGAAGTGCTTGCCGCACACGCCGACGCCGGCGCTGCGCAAACCGCGGGCGAACGCGATGCCGTGCCGCGCGACGTCGCCGGGCGTGGTCCCGAAGGCGCGCACGCCGATCACCGGGTTGTCGGGTTCGGAGACGACGTCGAGCACCGGGCCGAGGAGCAGGTCGATGCCGGTTGCTGCGAGCAGCCGGCCCAGGGCCCGTCCCGCGTCCAGGGATACCGCGGCGCTCGACAGGGCGCCGAGCGCCGCCGCCCCCGGCAGGGACGAGCCGTTGATCGCCTCCAGCCGCGACACGTCGCCGCCCTCCTCGTCGACGGCGATCACCAGGTCGGGCGAGATCGCGTGCAGCGCCGCGGACAGCGCCGCGGTGGTGGCGACGTCGGGCGTGTTCCGCGCGAAGTAGACGACGCCGGCCAGGCCGGCCCGGGCGGCGTCGGCGAGCCAGCCGGGCACGCGCGCGCTGTCGTGCCCGCTGCTCTTGGAACCAGAGCCCCCGGAACCAACGCCCTCGGAACCGCCGCTCTCGAAGCCGGGCAGGAGCACGCCGTTGATGGCGCGCTCCGTCCGTGTCGGCTCGGCGCTCGTCGGCCCGGCAGCGGGCGCTCCGGTCATTCCTTCACGGCCCCCGCGGTCAGACCCGAGGCGAGGCGGCGCTGGACCAGGATGAAGAAGATCATCACGGGCACCGTGATGATCGTGGAGGCGGCCATGATGGCGCCCCAGTCGTTGGAGTGGACGCCGAAGAACGAGCGGAGCCCGATCGCCACCGTGTAGCTCTCGGTTGCGCCGCCGAGCATCGTCATGGCGAAGATGAACTCGTTCCAGGCGGTGATGAAGCTGAAGATGCTCGTCGCGACCAGGCCCGGCGCCACGAGCGGCAGCAGGACCGACCAGAACATCCGGCCCCAGCTCGCGCCGTCGAGGTAGGCGGCCTCCTCAAGCTCCACCGGGACCGCCGCGACGAACCCGCGCAGCATCCAGATCCCGAACGGCAGCGCGAGCGCGACGTACACCACGACGAGGCCCGTCAGGGTCTCGAGCAGCTGCAGGTCGCGGACCTGGACGAACAGCGGGATGACCAGCGCCTCGAGGGGCACCATCTGCACGATCAGCACAAGCATGAGGACCTGGGTGCGCATCCGGAACCGGAAGCGGGCCACGGCGACGGACGCCAGCAGCGCGAGCGCCGACGAGATGAGGACGGTGCCGAGCGCCACGAGCAGCGAGTTGCGCAGGAACGTGCCGAACCCGCCCTCGGTGAGGACGAACCAATAGTGGTCGAGCGTGGGTTCGGCGGGCCAGAAGCTGCTGGTGTGCCCGGCCTGCGCGTCGAGCGAGCTGTTCAGCATCCAGTAGACGGGGAACAGCGTGAAAGCGAGCAACAGGGCGACGAGCACACCCTTGCCGAGCTGACGCAGGGGCGATCTTCGCGGGGTGCGGCGCAGCGGACGCAGGGTCGGGGCGGAGCGGCCTGCGCTCATCGCTCCTCCTCCGCCAGGACCGTGCGGACGTAGACCGCGGTGATCACGAGCAGCAGCAGCGTCAGCAGCACGGCGATCGCCGAGCCGAAGCCGTACCTGTTCTGCCCGAACGACTCCACGTACGACCACACGCCGAGGTTGAGCACCGACCGGTTGGAGCCCGCGCCGCCCGGCATGAGGTACACCTGCGCGAACACCTTGAAGTCCCAGATGGTCGACAGGATGATCACGACGGCGAACACCTGGCGCAGCTGCGGCACGATGATCAGGAAGAACCGGCGGAACGCCCCGGCGCCGTCCATCTCGGCGGCCTCCAGCATCTCCTTCGGCACCCCGAGCAGGCCCGCGAGCACGGTGACGGCGACGAACGGGAAGCCGTGGTGGATCACGTTGAGCAGGACTATCGCGTAGAACGTCCACCGGTTGGTGAACCAGTTCGTGGGGTCGTCCAGCAGGCCGAGGGCCATCAGGGCGTCGTTGAACACCCCGCGGTCGGCGTCGAAGATCCAGACCCACACGTACGTGCCGGTGACGGCGGGCATGGCCCAGGCCGCCATGATCGCGCTCGAGGTGACGGTGCGCCAGAAGGTCCCGAGCGACGCGAGGAGCACCGCGACGGCCGTGCCGAACACGACGGTGCCGGCCACGGACAGCACGGCGAACCCGACGGTGTTGGGCAGCACCACCGTCCACAGCTCGGGCGTGGCCAGGATCTCGGCGTAGTTCTCCAGGCCGATCCAGCTCGGCTCGCCGGTGGTGATCTCCCGCAGGCCGTAGTCCTGCAGGGAGAAGAGGAACACCCGCACCAGCGGCCAAAGCAGCAGCACCGCCAGGATCGCCAGCGCGGGGGCGAGCAGCAGCCAGGGCCGCACGACGGCGGCCCTGGCCCGGCTGAGCCGCGGAAGCGTCTCGGTCAGCTGCAGAGTCACTCAGACCCGTTCAGCACGGTCGTCATCTCCTCGGCGGCGGCCGTGCTCGCCGTCGCCACGTCCGCGTCGCCGGCCAGGATCGACTGCATCATCGTGCTCGTGGTCGCCTTGGCCTGCACCGCCCCGTAGGTGGGCGCCACCGGCACGGACGCACCGCCCTCGACGAACTGCTGGGCGAACGGCGCCACCAGTGGGTCCGTGCTCTGGAGCGTCTCCTCCAGCAGCGAGACCTGGCCCGGGAAGTACCCGGACTGCTCGCCCCACTGCTGCGCGAACTCGCCGGTGGTCATCATCTCGATGAACGCGAAGGCCAGGTCCTTGTCCTCGGCCGTCTCGAACATGCTCAGGTGCGAGCCGCCCAGGACCGACGGCGACATGCCGCCGTCCTGGCCCGGGATCGGCACCGCGGCGAACTTGCCTTCCATGTCGGCGTTCGCGTCGACGATCGCGCCCGGCGTCCAGGAGCCCATGACGGCCATACCGACGTCGCCGGCCGCGAACGCGTCCAGCACGTCGGTCTCGCGCCAGGTGGTGGCGCCGGCCGACGAGTAGTCGCCCTCGGTGGCCAGACCCGTCCAGAAGTCGATGCCCTCCTGCGCCTCGGGGCTGTCCAGGCCCGAGGTCCAGGTGTCGCTGTCGAGCGTGGCGACCTCGCCGCCCGCGCCCCACACCCACGGGTAGACCGTGAACTCGGCGTCGCCGGGGACCGCGACGGCGATCTTGTCCGGGTACTCCTTCTTGAGCGCCGCCGCGGCCTCCTCGAGCTCGGCCCACGTGGTGGGCGGCTCGACGCCGGACTGCTCGAACATCTCGGTGTTGTAGACCAGCGAACGCACACCGGCGTACCAGGGCATGCCGTAGAGCTGTCCGTCGTAGGTACCCGCCTCGACCAGGCCTTCGACCAGGTCGTCGGAGACGCCCGCACCGTCCACGTACTCGTCGAGCGAGGCGAGTGCGCCCGCGTCGGCGAACTCGGGGGTCCAGGTGGTGCCGGTCTCGGCGACGTCGGGGGTGGTGCCGCCCGCGATGGAGGTCACGAAGCGGTCGTGGGCGTCGGCCCACTCGACGAACTCGACGTCGAGCGTCGCGCCGGTCTCCTCCTCGAACGCCGTCGCGACGTCGGCGAAGAAGTCCTCGGCGCTGGGGTTGGTGCCCTGCATGATCCAGACGTTGAGGGTGCCGTCACCCTCGCCCTCGCCGCCGCCTCCGCTGCCGCACGCGGCCGTCGTCGCCGCAAGAAGCAGGGCTCCGGTGGCCGCCATGACGGGCCGCCGCATCGCTCGAGTCATCGTTCGGCTTCCTTCCGCTCGGGTGCCGCGAGAGCAGCCAGTTGACATTTGTGAGAAATGAACTTCCCAATGCGCGGCATTGCGTGGAGATTACTGACCGGGTGAATTCTCTGCTAGGGGTGTTACCAAACCGTGATTGCTCGTCATGGCACGGGGTCCCGAGGCAGTGCTTTTGACCCTCTCTAAGGCACCCGCGCGGTCCATTCCGGCGTGCCGAACTTCGACTCGACCAGCTCCCGGGCCAGCGCCCACTCGTGCGGCGTGATCTCGCCGGTCACAGTGCGGTACCGCTCGCGGAACGACGTCTCGAGCGCGTCGATCACGTCGGCGCGGGTGAGCCCGGTCTGCGAGCGCAGCGGGTCCACGCGCTTGTTGGCGCTACGGGTGCCCTTGTCGCTGAGCTTCTCGCGCCCGATCCGCAGCACGTCCGTCATCTTGTCGGCGTCCATGTCGTACGCCATCGTCGCGTGGTGCAGGACTGCACCCCCGGCCAGCCGCTTCTGGGCCGCCCCGGCGATCTTGCCCGCGGGCGAGGCGATGTCGTTGAGCGGCACGTACGCGGCGTCGATGCCGAGGCCGTGCAGCGCCCCGATCACCCAGTCGTCGAGAAACGCGTAGGACCGCTCGAAGCTCAGCCCGTCCACGAGCGAGCCCGGCACGTACAGGGAGTAGGAGATGGTGTTGCCGGGCTCCATGAACATGGCGCCACCCCCGGAGATCCGCCGGATCACGCGGGCCCCGTGCTGCTTGGCACCGTCGACGTCGACCTCGTTGCGCAGCGACTGGAACGACCCGATGATCACCGCGGACTCGTCCCACTCCCAGAACCGGAGGGTCGGCCCACGCCGTCCGGCGCCGAGCTCCTCGGTGAGCACCTGGTCGAGCGCGACGTTGAGCAGCGGCGATACGGCGGGGGTGCGGATCACCTGGAACTCGTGGTCCTCCCAGGCGGTCGCGTGGCGGAGCGCGCGCCGGGTGGCGATCGCCACGGCGTCGGCGTCGAACCCGACGGCAGAGGCGCCCTCCAGCGCGGCCCGCACCGCCTCGGCGAGCTGCGCCTTCGAGGCGTCGACGGGCATGCCGTCGAGTGCATCCCCCATGGCCTCGAGCGCCTCGTCGGGTTCGAGGAAGAAGTCCCCGCTCACCCTGGTGCCGGCCAGACGCCCGGCTACCACCTCTGTCTCGACACGAACCAGTTTTCCGAGTGGAACCTTGAACTCTCCTCGCACGTGTTCACAGTAGGCGACGGTGCCTGCGGTGTCCGGCGTCGGAGCCGCCTTGGGTACGGAAGGTGGCGCCCGACGTCGGGCACGTCCGATATTTGGTGAGAATGGGCAGCAGAACAGACCAGAATTTCCTCCCCTCTTTAGACAACCTTGCCCTGGTTTCGTGTCAGAATGACCGGGTGTCCGAACACGCACGGGTTATTGATGAAGCGGCGCTTTATGCCGTTGACGCCTGGGTCGTCGCACTCGACGTCGGCGGCAGCGGGTCGCGCCTGGTTGCGGAATTCGGCAACCCCACGGATGCCCAGCGCATCAGTCTGAGCGGCCGCGCCGTCAAGGTGAACCACGACGGCAGCGACGCTCCAGCCGTCGTCGCGTCCCTGTGCCAGTCCTTCAACGCGTGGGCCGCCCGCATGGGTCACCACGGGATGAGCGACGGCAGCACCGCGCCCGTCGCCTCGGCCGCTGTCGGCATCACGGGCCTGACCTCGCTGGTCAGCAACCCGCTCGAGGTGCACGACATCCTCGCCCGCGAGCTGCGGACGAACCGCACCGCCGTCGCCGGTGACGCGCTCACCGCGCACCTGGGCGCTCTGCGCGGACGCGCCGGGGCCGTGCTCTCGGTGGGCACCGGCGCAGTGGCGTTCGGCTACGACGGCGTGAGCCGCTGGCGCCGCGCGGACGGCTGGGGACACCTGCTCGGTGACCTGGGTGCCGGCGTGTGGGTCGGCGGCGAGGCACTGCGTGCCGCCGGGCGCTACCACGACGGGGCTACCCGCGGTGCCTCGAAGGTTCTCCTGGAAGCGGCGGTCGCCAAGTTCGGCCTCATCGAGAGCTGGCCCAACCAGTTCTACAAGAACGAGCAGCGCGCCAAGCAGCTCGCGTCGATGGCCCCGGAGGTCATCATCGCCGCGGCCCAGGGTGACGAGACCTCGATCAACATCCTCGAGCAGGCAGGCCGGCACCTCGCCGACACGCTGTCGAGCGCGCTCGGCAACGGCATCCCGCCGCTCGCCTCCACGACCGGCCGCCTGGTGCAGGAGGAGTCACCGCTCACGGTGGCGCTCACCAAGCAGCTCTCCGAGGACCGGCCCGAGGTATCTCTGGTGCCGAGCGCCGGGTCGCCGCTCGACGGCGCGCTCCACCTGGCGCGGCGCCTGCGTGACGCACCCCAGTCGGTAGCCGGCTTCCGGCCGTGGCTCACCGTCCGCGTGGACGGCCACCACACGCTCCGCGAGACCCCCGCAGACCTGGGCGCCTCGGACACCCTGGCTGCGAAGCTCTCGGCGACCGAGCTGCCCGGCGACGAGCTTCAGTGAGCGGCTGTCGTTCGTCCGACGCGTTCCTTCACTACCCCGTCGTGCCCGAGTCCCCGGTACGGGTGTATGTTCTCGACCCCAGCCCCACGACCCCATCCCGGGAGATGCGACATGACAGGTGACGTCCTCGTCCGACTCAGGCGCGCACTGCCCACGCTGCGACCAGCCGAGGCGAGAGTGGCACAGACCGTCCTCGACGACCCCAACACGGTCGTCGCCTCCACCATCACGGAGCTCGCCGGTCACGCGGACACGTCACAGGCCACCGTGGTGCGGTTCTGCCGCGCCGTCGGCTACGCCGGTTACCCCGAGTTCCGGATCGACCTTGCGCAGGCGACCAGCCGGCGCGAGGTCGAGATGGAGCGGTCCGGTATCGCCGAGGGCGAGATCAACCAGACCGACGACATCGAAGCCGTCGTCTCGAAGATCGCGTTCCACGAGGCCCGGACCATCGAAGAGACCGCCCGCATGATCGACACCGCGGCGATCGAGAAGGTGGCGACGGCCATCGCCGAGGCCAAGCGGGTCGACGTCTACGGCGTCGGTTCCTCCAACCTCGCCGCCGCCGACCTCGCGATGAAGCTGCAGCGCATCGGCGTCTTCGTGTTCACCTCCCCCGACCCGCACCAGCAGCTCGCCTCGTCGGCGCTGCTCGAGCCGGGCAACGTCGCCATCGCCGTCTCGCACTCGGGGCAGACGCGCGAGACCAACCAGGCCCTCGAGAACGCGCGCAAGCGCGGCGCCCTCACGGCGGCGATCACGAACTTCCCGGACGCGCCGATCGGCGCGGTTGCCGACGTCGTCCTGGCTACCACCGCCCGCGAGACCCAGTTCCGGGTCGGGGCGATGTCCAGCCGCATCGCGCAGCTCACGGTCGTGGAATACCTGTTCGTCCGCGTCGCCCAGCGCACCTACGACCGCTCGTCGATCGCCATCAAGGCGACCTACGACGCCGTGCGCGACCAGCGCCTCGACCTGGGCCGCGGCAAGGCGGAGCGGCCGGCCGCGCCGGTAGCCTGACCACCGATCTGCCGAAGTAGAACTGTGGCGAGATAGGACCAGGCGAAGTAGAACTGCAGCAGTTCTACTTCGCCCTGGTCCTATCTCGCCACAGTTCCATCTCGCCACAGTTCTACTTCGGCGGGGGTGGGTTCAGGGGCGGGGTTCCACGCCCGACTTCAGCAGCCCGTACACGTACGCCTCGGTGACGGCCTCCCAGGCGGCCTCGACCACGTTCGACCCCACGCCGACGGTCGACCAGGAGTGCTCGCCGTCGCTGGTCTCGGTCAGCACCCGCGTGATCGCGTCCGTGCCGAGCTCCGTGTCGAGGAGGCGGACCTTGAAGTCGATGAGCTCGAACCGGGCGAGCTCCGGGTAGACCCGCGACAGCGCGGTGCGCAGCGCGTGGTCGAGCGCGTTGACCGGGCCGTTGCCCTCACCGGTCGTCACGATCCGCTCGCCGCCGGCCCAGATCTTGACGGTCGCCTCAGCCACGGCGTTGGCGTCGGGCGAGTGGACCGACGGCGGGGCCGCGCCCGCCGGGAGGGTCTCCACGATGGTGCGCCAGGACTCGACGGTGAAGAACTCCGGGCGGATTCCCAGCTCGGACCGCAGCAGCAGCTCGAACGACGCGTCGGCCGCCTCGTAGGTGTAGCCGGCGGCCTCGTCTTCCTTCACGCGGTTCGTGACCCGGGAGAGCAGCTCGCCCTGTCCGGCCAGGTCGAAGCCCAGCTCGCGGCCCTTGAGCTCGATCGAGGCGCGGCCGGCCATGTCGGAGACGAGCATGCGCATGTCGTTGCCCACCAGGGTGGGGTCCGTGTGCTGGTACATGTCGGGGTCCACCCGGATGGCGCTGGCGTGCAGGCCACCCTTGTGCGCGAACGCGCTCGCCCCGACGTACGGCTGGCGCGCGAACGGCGAGATGTTCGTGATCTCGCTGATGGCGTGCGAGATCCGGGATGCCTCCCGCAGGCCGCCGTCGGCCAGGAGGGACATGCCTGCCTTCAGCTCGAGGTTGGCCACCACCGTGACGAGGTCGGCGTTGCCGGTGCGCTCGCCGTACCCGTTGACCGTGCCCTGGACGTGCGTGGCGCCCGCCTCGACGGCGGCGAGGGAGTTCGCGACGGCGCAGCCGGTGTCGTTGTGGGCGTGCATGCCCAGCATCTGCTCCGGCCCGACGGCGGTCCCGGCCCGCAGCTCCCGCACGATCTCGCCGACCCAGGTGGGCAGCATGCCGCCGTTGGTGTCGCAGAGCGTGACCACCTCGGCGCCGGCGTCGAACGCGGCGGCGACAGCGCTGGTCGCGTACTCGGCGTCGTGCCGGTAGCCGTCGAAGAAGTGTTCCGCGTCCAGCACCACCCGGCGGCCCTCGCCAACGAGGAAGGCGACGGTGTCGCTGATCATCGCGAGGTTCTCGGCGCGGGTCGTCTTCAGCGCACGCTCGACGTGCCGCACGTCCGACTTGGCCACGAGCGTCACCACGGGGGTCGCGGCGTCGAGCAGGGCCCGCACCTGCGGGTCGTCGCCCGCGCGGACCCCCGCGCGGCGGGTCGCCCCGAACGCGGCGAGCACCGCGTTCTTCAGGGTCAGCTCGGTCGCGGCACGGGCGAAGAAGTCGGTGTCCTTGGGTACCGCACCCGGCCAGCCGCCCTCGATGTAGCCGACGCCGAGCTCGTCGAGCAGTGCTGCGATGGCGAGCTTGTCAGAGACGGAGAGGCTCATACCCTCCTGCTGTGCGCCGTCGCGCAACGTCGTGTCGTACACCTGGAACGAGGCGGTGGTCATCGATGCTCCCAACGATGTGTCTGGCACGGTGGCTGAGGTCAGATCTTCAGGCCAACAAAAAAAGACCCTCCGGGTGTGGAAGGTCTGCGCGTCCGGTGGGGTGTCGCCGGACGCGCTACGAAATGCTGATCGCCTGTCGCAGGGTGGGGCGCGGGGTCATGCGGGTCATAGTGCCACAGCCGGGCGGTTGATGGTAGCGGTGTCCAGAAGTGGGGCCCGGGAGACGGCCGGCCTCAGGTTGGCAGCTCTCACCCCATATCACGCTTCTCCCAAACATCTTTGGACTTTTGTTTGCCAATCGCCATAAGTCCGGATAGGTTGCTTGGGACGACGCCGTCGAACCGGGGAGCGACGATGCACCACGCCCACGATGACTCTTCAAGCAGGGCCTCTGCACGCACTGGAATCTGGTTCGTCGGAGCGCGCGGCTCCGTCGCCAGCACCGCCACCGTCGGCCTCGCGGCAATCACCCATGGTCAGTCGCCGCCGACGGGCTGCGTCACCGCGCGGGAGCCCTTCGCCTCGGCGGCCCTCCCCGCGTTCGCCGACCTCGTCGTCGGCGGGCACGACATCTCCGCCGTCACCATGACCAAGCGCGCGGAGTGCCTCGTCGAGACCGGCATGATCCCGCAGCGGCTGCTCGCCGCCACGCACGACGCCCTCGAACGGGCCGACGCCGAGGTGCGGTCCGGGTACGACCCCCATGCCGCCGCGCACGGAGGCCCGGAGGAGGCGCACGGGAGCTCGCAGCAGGACGCCGCCGAGCGGCTCGCCGCGGACATCACGGCGTTCCAGGAGCGGCATGCCCTGGCGCGGGTCGTCGTGATCGACGTCTCCTCGACCGAACCGCCAGTCGTCCCGGTGCCCGAGCACTACGACACCGACGCCCTGCTCGCCGCCCTCGCCGACCCGACCCGCTCGGTGCTGCCCGCGTCGTCCGTCTCCGCGTATGCGGCGATCCTCGCCGGAGCCGCGTACGCCGCCTTTACGCCGTCGGCGGGCATGGGCCTGCCCGCCCTGATCCAGCTCGCGCGCGACCGCGGGATCCCCGCGGCCGGGCAGGACGGCAAGACCGGGGAGACCTGGCTGCGCACCGTGCTGGCCCCCGCGTTCGCCGCGCGCGGGCTGAAGGTGCTCTCGTGGGCCGGCACCAACCTGCTGGGCGGCGGCGACGGCGCCACCCTCGCCGACCCCGAGGCAGTACGCAGCAAGCTCGCCAGCAAGAACCGCGGCCTGCGGGCGCTGACCGGCAGCGACACCACCCCGCTGCACATCGACAACGTGCCCGACCTGGGCGACATCAAGGTCGCCTGGGACCACGTGCACGTGGAGGGCTTCCTCGGGTCGCGGCTCACGCTGCAGACCACCTGGAGCGCCCACGACTCGATGCTCGCCGCGCCGCTCGTCCTCGACCTGGCCCGCCTGCTCGCGCTCGCCCACGCCGCCGGGATCAGCGGGACCGTCCCAGAGCTCGGCTACTTCTTCAAGGACCCCTGGGACTCGGACGTGCACGACGCCGCCGAGCAGGCCGGCGCGCTCGAGGACTGGGTTCGCCGCACATCGGCGCAGGTCCGCTGATGACGTACCGGCCGGAACCCCCGTTCGAGCTGCCACCGGAGCACCGACCGGAGTCACGGCTGCGGGAGACCGGGCTGAGAATTCAGGCGAGGGCCCTGGCGCGCGCCGAGGCGAGGGCACGTTCGGACGCGGCTTCGGGGACCCCGGTCAGCGCGCGGCCGCCGCGCCTCGGTGACCTGGCCGAGCTGGTCCGAGCGCCAGCCGCCCTGACCGTCGTCGGGGACTCGCTGGCGGGCCTGGCCGCCGCCCGGGCAGGCACGCCGACGCCGTTCCGCTCGCGCCACCTCCTGCTGCCCGTTGCCTCGGCCTGTCTCTATCTGGGCGGGATGGCGTTGAACGACTACGCCGACCGGGACGTGGATGCCGTCGAACGCCCCGAGCGGCCCGTTCCGTCGGGCCGGGTGACGCCGGGGACAGCGCTCGCGGTCGGCGCGGCCCTGACCGCGGGTGGCGTGGCAGCGGCAGGGGTCGCGGGCGGGCGACGGGCGCTCGGCGTCGCGATCCCGCTCGCAGCCTGTGTCTGGACGTACGACCTGGCCGCCAAGGACCGCTCGGCAGGGCCGTTCGTCATGGCGGCGTGCCGCGGGCTCGACGTGCTGCTCGGCGCCACGCCCGGGCGTCTGCGGTCCGCGCTGCCGGCCGCCGCCGGGCTGTCCGCCCACACGCTGGGCGTCACCCTGCTGTCGCGCGGCGAGGTGCACGGCACGACGGCGCGGGTCGCGGGCGGTGTCGCCGCGGGCACCGTCGCCGGTGCGGTCGCGGCGGCCACCGCACGTCCCTGGCATGCCGCCACCGCCCTCTCGGCCCGCCGGACCGCTGTCCGCTGGACCACGGTCGGGGCCGCCACCGCCTACGCCGCGGCCTGCCTGCCGGCGCAGGCCCGCGCCGCCGCCAGTCCCACGGCGGCCAACGCGCGGGCCGCTACCCGGTCCGGGATCCAGGCGATGGTGCCGCTGCAGGCGGCGTGGGCGGCGCGCTCCGGGAGCCTGGGCACGACGGCGGTCCTGGCCGGGATCGCCGCGATCGGATACGGGCTGCGACTGCTGGGCCGCACCCGGGGCAGCGCGGGGGTTAGCATCACATGAGGCCCCCGTTCCTCCTGGGCTACGGCACGAACGGCTTCGGCGACCATCCGCTGCCCGCCGCGCTCGACGTGCTCGACGACGTCGGGTACGACGCGGTCGCGCTCACCCTCGGCTTCCCGCACCTCGACCCGTTCGCACCCCTCGCGGGCGACGACGTCGCCGCGCTGCGCAGGCACCTCAAGCGGATGCGCGGGGGTGCCGGGGCGGCGGTAGTGGTCGAGACCGGCACGCGCTACCTGCTCGACCCGCTGCACAAGCACCGGCCGACGCTCGTCGACCGGGACGCGACCCTCCGGATGCGCTTCCTGGAACGCGCCGTCGAGGTCGCGGCGGACCTCGACGCCCGCTGCGTCTCGTTCTTCTCCGGGATCCTGCCGGACGACGCCGACGCGGCCGACGGCTGGGCCAGGCTCCGCGACCGCATCCCACCCCTGGTCGAGCACGCCGGAGAACGCGGGGTGCGGCTCTCGCTCGAACCCGAGCCGGGCATGCTCGTCGAGACCGTCGACGACGCCCTGCGACTTCACTCCGACGTGGGCGCGCCGCCCGAGCTGGGGATCACCGTCGACGTGGGGCACTGCCTCGTCGTCGAGCCCGAGGGTGTCGAGGGCGCGCTGCGGGCCGCCGCGCCGCACCTGTTCAACGTGCAGCTCGACGACATGCCGCCCACGCACCACGAGCACCGCCCGTTCGGCGAGGGCAGCATCGACCTGCCGCTCGTGCTCGCCACGCTCGCCGACATCGGCTACACCGGGGTCGCCGCAGTCGAGCTGCCCCGCCACTCCCACGACGCGCCCCGGCTCGCCCTGGACAGCCGCACCGCCCTGATGCGGGCATGGGCGGCCGTCACCGGTGCCCGCGCCGACACCACCAGCGACGGGGCCCGCTCATGACCGCCGGCACGAGCGGCTGGCTCGCAGAGGCCTGCGCCGAGGTCGCGCGCGACCCGGACAGCGTCACCCGTGCGTTCGCGGTCGCCGCCCGCCAGGTGGGCCGCGGGCCGCGGTGGCCGGATACCGACCCGACCGGCGTCGTGCACGGCACGGTCGACGACGCCGCGCGGGCGACGCTCGTCGTCGCGCTGGCCGCCGCCGTCGGTACGGGCCCGGACTGTGCCGAGCGCCTGACGCTCCTCTACCGGCAGGGCGACGCCGCCGAGCGGCGCGGCGTGCTGCGAGGTCTCGACGCGCTCGAAGCGCGGGGCGACCTGAGCGACGCCGGCGGCGCCGGAACTGTCGAGCCTGGCGCCGCTGAGCTGGTCGTCGCCGGCCTCGAGCTCGCCGCCGACGCCCTGCGGACCAACGACCCGAGCCTCGTCGCGGCCGCCGTCGGCCCGTTCGGGTCCCGCCACCTGGACCAGCACACGTGGCGGCACGCGGTCCTCAAGCTCGTCTTCCAGGGCGTGAGTCTCGACGCCGCGAGCGGCCTCGAGACCCGGACCGACGACGAGCTGGACCGCATGGCGCGCGACTTCGCGGCAGAACGCCGGGCCGCGGGACGGCCCGTACCGGCCGACCTCGACCGGCTCACGACCCACCGGCCTGCCACGACAAGGGAGTGACGATGCGCATCCTCGACCCGCACATCCACATGACGAGCCGCACCACCGACGACTACGAGGCCATGTACGCCTCGGGAGTGCGCGCCGTCGTCGAGCCGTCGTTCTGGCTGGGCCAGCCCCGCACGAGCGTGGGCTCGTTCACCGACTACTTCGACGCCCTGCTCGGCTGGGAGAGGTTCCGGGCAGCGCAGTTCGGCATCCGGCACCACGCGACGATCGCACTCAACCCCAAGGAGGCGAACGACCCGCGCTGCCGGGAGGTGCTCGCCGAGGTCCCCCGCTACCTGCTCAAGGACGGCGTGGTGGCCGTGGGCGAGGTCGGCTACGACTCGATGACCCCCGAGGAGGACGAGGTGTTCGCCGCGCAGCTCGTCATGGCCCGGGAAGCCGGGCTCCCCGTCCTCGTGCACACCCCGCACCGCGACAAGCTGGCGGGAACGCGCCGCACCCTCGACGTCGTACGCGAGTCGGGCCTGCCGCCGGAACGGGTGCTCGTGGACCACCTCAACGAGACCAACGTCGCCCTGGTGCGCGACGCCGGGGCGTGGGCCGGGTTCTCCATCTACCCCGACACCAAGATGGACGAGCGCCGCATGGTCGCCATGCTCCAGGAGTACGGCACCGACCGCATGATCGTGAACTCCGCCGCGGACTGGGGCCGCTCCGACCCGCTCAAGACCGCCCGGACCGGGCAGGCGATGCTCGCGGCGGGCTTCTCGGCCGACGCCGTCGACCAGGTGCTGTGGCGCAACCCCGTCGCGTTCTACGAGCAGTCGGGAAACCTCGTGCTCGACCCGGTACCAGGGTTCAGCGCGGGCGCTCCGCCGGCAGGCGTCGAGTTCGAGGGCTCGTCCGTACTGCGCGGCGCGCGGGCCTGAGGGGGAATCGGGATGCTGCTCTCGTACTGCACCAACGTGCACCCCGCCGAGGACCTCGACGGCGTGATCGACCAGCTCGGCCGATACTCCGGACCCGTGCGCGAGGCCGCCGGCCTCGACACGCTCGGCGTAGGGCTGTGGCTGCCCGCCGAGCTGGCGCACCGCCTGGACCGCTCCGCCGCCGACCGGGAACGGCTGCGCGCGGCGCTCGCCGAGAACCGGCTCCAGGTACACACCCTCAACGCCTTCCCGTACGGCGGCTTCCACCGCGAGGTCGTCAAGCTCGCGGTGTACTCCCCCACCTGGGCGGAGCGCGCCCGACTCGACTACGTGCTCGCGTGCGCCCGCGTACTGGCCGACCTGCTGCCCGACGACGACACCACCGGGTCGATCTCGACCCTCCCGCTGGCCTGGCGCGCCCCCTGGACGCAGGCCGACGACGACGAGGCGACGCGGGCCTTCGCCACTCTCTCCGCCGAGCTGCGCGAGCTCGCGGAGCGCACCGGCCGGACCGTGCGCGTCGCCGTCGAGCCCGAGCCGGGATGCGTGCTCGATACCGTGGAGGACGTCGTCTCGTGGCTGGCCGCGCGCACCGGCGCCGAGCGGCCCGACGACCGGCGCATCGACCCCGAGTACGTCGGCGTCTGCCTGGACACGTGCCACCTGGCCGTGTCGTTCGCGGACCCGGCGGGCGCCGTCGGCCGGATCACCAGCGCCGGCCTGCGTGTGGTCAAGGTCCAGGCGTCCGCTGCGCTCGAGGTCGCCGACCCGTCCGTGCGCGGCGCCCGCGACGCCGTCGGGCGGTTCGTCGAGCAGCGCTACCTGCACCAGGTGCGTGAGCTGGCGCCGTCGGGCGAGGTGCTGGCCTCCGACGACCTGCCCGTGGCGCTCGGGAACGCGGACCGGCGCCCGGGGCTGCCGGGCGACGGGCCGTGGCGGGTGCACTTCCACGTGCCGCTGCACCACGAGCCGGACGCCCCGCTGACCGCGACGACGAGGGTGCTGCGCGACGCCGTCGCCGCGGTCCGGGCCGCGCCGCACGGCGCCGAGGCGCACCTCGACGTCGAGACGTACACGTGGTCGGTCCTGCCGGACGGCGTCCTGGGCGGCGTCGGGGATGGCGCGCTCGGGGCTGGTGCGGACGGGGCGGGCGGCCTCGTGGCCGGGATCGCGGCCGAGCTGCGCTGGGCCGGGGAGCACCTGATGACCGGGGACGCCGCCGTCGCGACCGAAGGAGTCGGCGCATGAGGCCCGTCCTGCTGCTCGACGTCGTCGGGCTCACCGCCCGCGCCCTCGCCCACATGCCGCGCCTGCGGCGGCTCGCGGACTCGGGCTGGCAGTCCGAGCTCGCCACCGTGCTCCCCGCGGTGACGTGCAGCGTGCAGTCGTCGATGCTCACGGGGCTGATGCCGGCCGAGCACGGGATCGTCGGCAACGGCTGGTACTTCCGGGAGCTGGGCGACGTGTACCTGTGGCGCCAGCACAACCGGCTGGTCGGCGGCGAGAAGCTGTGGGAGGCCGGGCGGCGGCACGACCCGGAGTACAGCGCCGCGAACGTGTGCTGGTGGTACGCGATGGGCATGACCACGGACGTCACCATCACCCCGCGCCCGATCTATCACGCCGACGGCCGCAAGTCGCCGGACGCGTACGTCCGCCCGGCGTCGCTGCACGACGAGCTGACCGGCCGGTTCGGCGACTTTCCGCTGTTCACCTACTGGGGCCCGACGGCGTCGATCGCGTCGACCCGCTGGATCGTGGACGTGACCAGGCACCTGCTGCGCACGCGCGCGTCCCACCTCACGACGGCGTACCTGCCGCACCTCGACTACGACCTGCAGCGCTTCGGCCCCCAGTCGCCCGAGGCGGACCGGGCGGCAGCCGACCTGGACGCCGCCCTGGCACCGCTGCTCGACGACGCCGAGGCGGGCGGTGTCACCGTCGTCGCCGTCTCGGAGTACGGCATCGCGCCCGCGAACCGGCCCGTGGACATCAACCGGATCCTGCGTCGCGAGGGCTTCCTGGAGGTCTACGTGCAGGACGGCCGCGAGCAGCTCGACCCGTGGGCGTCGCGCGCCTTCGCCGTCGCGGACCACCAGGTGGCGCATGTCTACGTCACCGACCCCTCGGACGTTGCCCGGGTCGCGGACCTGCTGCGCGAGGTACCCGGCGTCGACGAGGTGCTCGACCGTGAGGCGCAGGCCCGCTACGGGCTGGACCACGAGCGAGCGGGCGAGCTGGTCGTCGTGGCCGAGCCGGGTTCGTGGTTCACGTACTACTACTGGCTGAACGACGACCGCGCGCCGGAGTTCGCGCGCGGCGTCGACATCCACCGCAAACCCGGCTACGACCCCGCCGAGCTGTTCTTCGACCCCGCCGACCCGCTGGCCAAGGCCAAGGCCGGCCTGAACCTCGTGCGCAAGAAGCTCGGGCTGCGGTACGCGATGGGTACCACCCCGCTCGACCCGTCGTACGTGCGCGGAACACACGGCCGGCTGCCCGACTCGGCCGCGGACACGCCCCTCGTCCTCTGCTCGGACGCGCGGATTCCCGCGGCCGTCTCGCGCTGGGTCGAGGACGACGCCGGCCAGGTGCCGGCGACCGCGGTCAAGGGGCTGGTGCTGGACCTGCAGGGGGCCCTCAGGACAGCAGGAGCTTCTCCAGCCGGGTCGACGCCGCGACGGCGCCCACCAGGCCAAGTCCCACGAGGTACGCCACGTGCACCCAGATCCCTGCGTCCACCTGGCCCAGCATGAGCGCTCGTTCGAGCGCCACGCCGTGGTACAGCGGTGTGACCTGCACCAGCCACTGGAGTGCGGGCGGGTACGTCGCCAGCGGGAAGAAGGTGGCGCTGAACAGGAACATGGGCTGGATCGCGAGGGTCACGTAGTCGAAGTCGACCCAGGACCGCATGAACGTCGTGGCGAACATGCCGATCGCGGCGAACGCGAACCCGATGAGCACGGCCGCGGGCAGCGCGAGCAGCGCCCACCACGAGGTGACGGCGCCCGCGAGCGCCGCGACGACCAGGAACAGTGCGGAGTAGATGGCGCCGCGGATGAGTGACCAGCTGATCTCGCCCACGGCGATGTCTCGCGGGCCGAGCGGCGTCGCCAGCATGGCGTCGTACAGCTTGGCGTACTTGAGCTTCCAGAACACGTTGAACGTGGAGTCGAAGACAGCCCCGTTCATGGCGGACGCCGCGAGCAGGGCCGGCGCCACGAACGCCGCGTAGGGCACCTCGGCGCCGGAGTCGGTGGTCACGGTCCGGACCAGGCCGCCGATGCCGATGCCCATGGAGAACAGGTAGAACACGGGCTCGGCGAAGCCGGTGACGAGCGCGACCCACAGGTGCCGGTAGGCGCGGATGTTGCGCTCGACGAGCATGCGCGCCATCCCGGCGCCGGCGGGGATGGGAAGCGCCCGGGCGATACGGGAGGCGAGGCCGCGGGGCGCGGCCGGCGCGGTCGTCGTGCTCACTTGACCAGCCTCCTGGTCAGGGCTCGCTCGCACAGCACCCATGCGACCAGGACGAACGCCAGGAGCACACCCAGGTGCAGGGCCAGCCAGGGCGGGTCGACGGTCCCCAGGGCGACCATGCGCGAGGACTCGACGCCGTGCCACAGGGGGGTCACCCAGGCGAGCGGCTGCATCCAGGCCGGGAGCTGGTCGATCGGGAAGAAGGTGCCGCTGAACAGCATGAGCGGGGTCGCGATCAGGCGGAACAGGATGGTGAACCCGTCCTCGTTGTCCTGGGTCGCGGTGAATCCGAAGATGGGAACCGTGAACGCGAGGCCGGTCAGCACGGCGATCGGGAGGCACCACAGCGCGCCCCACGTGGCGAACCCGCCGAACAGGGACGCGACCAGCATGAACACGGCGGTGGCTACGACCAGCCGGCCGGCGATGGAGCCGATGTGCCCGACCAGGATGTCCCGTACGCGCAGCGGCGTGGCGAGCATGGAGTCGTAGAGCTTGCTCCACTTGATGTAGTCCATCACCGGATAGGTGGCCTCGAACATGGCGAGCCACATGGTCTGCATGGCCACGATCGCCGGCACGACGAACTGCAGGTAGGGCACGCCGCCGAGGCCGCCGGTGCGCTCGTCGATCAGGGAGCCCAGGCCGATACCCATGGCCAGCAGGAAGAACAGCGGCGACACGAACGTGCTGATGATGGTGCCGCGCAGCGTGCGCCGGTAGACGAGCAGGAGGTACCCGGTCACGGCGCCGATCCGCTCCCGCGCCGCCAGCGGCGGTCGCGGGCCGTGGTCGCCGCGTGCGGTGAAGACTTCGGTGCTCATCGGTGCGCCGGTCATCAGTCCACCAGCGTCCGGCCGGTCAGGTGCAGGAACACGTCTTCCAGCGTGGAGCGCCGCACCAGCGACGACAAGGGCTGGATGCCCCGGTCGTGCACGCCGGCCGCTGCCTCGTCGCCGTCCTCGGCGTAGACCAGCAGGCGGTCCGGCAGCACTTCGATGCGCTGGCCGATGCCCGCTATCTTGGTGCCGAACTCGGCGTGGTCGTCGGCGTCGAACCGGAGCTCGAGCACCTCGCGCGTGGAGTGCTGCCTGATCAGCGCCTGCGGCGATCCCTCGGCGACGATGCGCCCGTGGTCCATGACGACGAGCCGGTCGCACAGCTGCTCTGCCTCGTCCATGTAGTGCGTCGTCAGGATCAGGGTGACGCCCTGGCGCTTGAGCCGGAACAGCCGGTCCCACAGCAGATGGCGAGCCTGCGGGTCGAGGCCGGTGGTGGGCTCGTCGAGCAGCAGCATCTCCGGCGTGCTGATCAGCGCTCGCGCGATGGTCAGGCGACGTTTCATGCCGCCCGACAGCGGCTCCACCCGGTCCTTGGCGCGCTCCGTGAGCTGCGCGAACGCCAGCAGCTCGACCGCGCGCTCGCGTACCTGGGCGCGCGACAGACCGAAGTACCTGCCGTACACCCACATGTTCTCCTCGACCGTGAGCTCCTGGTCCAGCTGGTCCTGCTGGGGGACGACGCCGAGCCGGGCGCGGATCTGCGGCCCGTGGGTGGCCGGGTCCTGTCCGAAGATTCGCAGCTCGCCGGCCGTCACCGGCGACACTGCCCCGACCATGCGCATGGTCGAGGACTTCCCGGCCCCGTTGGGTCCAAGAAACCCGAAGGACTCCCCCTTGTGCACGGCGAAGTCGACGCCGTCGACCGCGGTGAGGTCGCCGAACCTCTTGGTCAGACCGCGTGCGCTGAGGAGGATCTCTTCGGCCATGCCTCACACAGTAGGACGGGCCACTGACACGGCGAGCGGACGGCGGGTGGCACGGCGAGGAAGCCGCAGGAGAGCGTCGACGGTCCTCAGCCGCGTGCCGTGCGACCGGGGCCGATGTGTGCTGGAGTGGACATAGACCTCACAACCGGGAGGTACCGCGATGACTGACCCGAACCGCCCCTACGACCCTGACTATGGGGAGCCACCGCCGCCCGCCTATCCACCGCCGGCCCAGACGCCGGGCACACCGACCCAGCCGGTGGGGAACACGGCCGCCGACGCCTACCCCGCCACGGCAGGCACAGAGAACCCGCGCCTCGGTCTCGAGGTGGGCCGTTTCTGGGCCGGAGCGCTGGCAACGATGCTCGTGGCCGCCCTCATCGGGCTCGCCGCGGTCTTCGTCCTCGAGGAGGTCTTCAACCTCGAGATCCAGCCGCAGGCCGACGTGTTCGGCACGGGCTCCGACATGATGGCCTGGGTCGTGGCGGGTGCGCTCTTCGCTCTCCTGGCGGCGATCGTGCTCTACCTGCTCGTCATGAGCACGCCCCGCCCGAGGGCGTTCTTCGGCTGGGTGGTCGCCCTCGCCACCGTGATCCTCGCCGCCGTACCGTTCGCCGGTGAGTTCGAGCTCGTGCCGGCCATCCTCGCGGCAATCGTCTGGATAGTCATCGGCTCCGCGGTCTGGTCGCTGCTCACCGGGACGCTGAGCCGCACGGTGGTGCGGCGCACGACCGTCTGACCGCTGCCGGACGTGTCAGACCCACAGGTCACGGGGGCGACCTGTGGGTCTGACGCCTGCCTGTCAGTAGGCGCCGGCCGTCAGCCAGCCCTGCCCGTGACGGTGCTACCGCTCTTCGTCAGCGTGTACCGAACGGTGTCTCCGCTCCAGAAGTGGAACGTCAGGTTCACCGTGCCGTCGTTCACCTCTGCGAAGAAGTCCGGGGTGAGGGTGATGGTCCGTGCTGCGTAGTTCGGGCTGAACGTCACGTCGAACTGCTTGTACGACGTCCAGCTCTGCGGCCCCGCGTTCGACCCGTCCGCGTACTTCGCCTCCATGGTCGCGAGCTGGTCGCCCTTGAACGACGTCGGGATCTTGAACGACGCCGTCGTGCCCGAGGCGGCCCGGAGCACCGGCGTCTCCTGGTTGATGATCCGCAGGGTCCACGGCACGCCACGCGAGTACCGGACCACGAGCTTGCTGGCCGGACCCGGCTTCCGGTCTCCTGCGAGCCGGTTCAGCAGCGCGGCCGACAGCGTGAGCTTGTTGTCCGCCCCACGGGTGTAGTCGGTCCCTGCGGTCAGCTTGGTGCCGTTGTGCAGGAGGGCCACGAAGCGGGTCCCGTTGGGGTTGAGCCTGAGGCTCTTGGCGGTGATGCGGCCCGAGGCGGGCAGGAACACCAGGTCCGACGACGCCGTGCCGGACCGCTGCGTCCAGCTCGACGAGATCTGGTTGAACAGCGCCCGGTCTCGCCACCTGTTCGCGGTGCGGTCGAAGTGCTGCCCGTTGTCCCAGAGCATGGTCGTGAAGCCGCGCTGTCGGGCGGCATAGCCGAAGTACTCGAAGAACTTCAGCTTCTCGCCCTGCTGCACGGTCCCGATGTGCCGGTCGAAGCCGAGCAGACCGTACTCTCCGATGATCACCGGCACGCCGCGGGCGACGAACGCGGAGTGCACCAGGTCGAGCTGGTCGGTCAGGCTCTGCCGCGACTCGGCGTCGAACCTGGTGCGACCGGCGATGTTCACGCTGAAGTGCCAGGGCCCGTAGTTGTGCACGGTGGCGATGAGGTTCGGGTCGTCCAGCGCGGCGATCTCCGCGGCCAGCGCGTCGAGCAGGGCCGGATCCGACCCCGTGTGCAGCGTCGGCAGCACCAGCGGCCGCGTCGCGTTCTGGCCGCCGGAGTCACGCACGATCTCGTGGAACACCCTGTTGAGCTCGGCCAGCAGCTCGAGCTCCTGGGCCTCGCCCGAGCTGCCCGCGAACTGCGGCTCGTTGACGCTCTCGAACGTGAGGCGGGGGCTCTCGTCCTTGAATCGCTCGGCGATCTGGGTCCAGGTGTCGCTGTAGCGGTCGAGCACGGCGTCGTGGTTCGTGGGCATGGTGTTCACCCACTGCCAGGAGTCGTGGTGGATGTTGATCATCACGTAGAAACCGTCGTCGAGTGCCCAGTCCACCACCTCCTCGACGCGGTCGAGGTACGCCGGGTCGATCGTGTGATCCGGCGCACCCCCTTGGTGCTCGCTCCAGGTGACGGGGATGCGGATGCTCTTGAACCCCTGGGCACGAATCTGGTCCAGGAAGTCCTCGGTGACACGCGGGTTGCCCCACGACGTCTCGTCGCTGCCGGTCGAGTCGAGGGTGTTGCCCAGGTTCCAGCCCGGCTGCATGGCCGCGGCGATGTCCGTGATCGTTGCCTGGGCCCCCACCGTGTCGCTGACCTGCAGCGCCCCGTCCTGCCCGTCCGCCGCGGCAAGTGCTTCCGCTGTAGCAGGTGCTTTCGCCGGGGCCCGTGCCCCTTGCCTGGCGATGCTGTCAGGCTGTGGACCGTTGGTCGTCTCGGCACCGGCCGCTGGGGCGACCGATGTGAGGATGAGTGCGAAGCCGGCGGCTATGCCGGCCAGGCTGCGCGCAGTTCTCTGCATTAACAAGGCCCTTCTGGGGGTGACCTGCGGGAACGCCCCAATGCTGGGGGCGGGATGCGATGGCGTCAAGGGTTGGGTTTACGCCAGGCCCGAGTCACCCGGAAGCCCCTCACCCCCCTTCGTCGAGTGCATGATTTTCGCCCCGTCAGCACGTGCCGACAGGGCGAAAATCAAGCACTCAACAAGTCAGGGGTTGCCGGTTACCGTCGTTCCCGTCTTGGTCAGGGTGTAGGTGACCGTGTCGCCACTCCAGAAGTGGAACGTCAGGTTCACCGTCCCGTCGTTCACTTCGGCGAAGAACTCCGGGGTGAGGGTGATGGTCCCGGCGTCGTAGTTCGGCGAGAACGTGTAGGCGAACTCCTTGTACGACGTCCAGTTCTGCGGACCGGCGTTGGACCCGTCCGCGTACTTGGCCTCCATCGTCGCGAGCAGGTCCCCCGTGAACGACGTCGGGATCGCGAACGACCCCGTCGTGCCCGAGGCGTTCCGCAGCACCGGCGTCTCCTGGTTGATGACCCGGATCGTCCACGGCACGCCACCCGAGAACCGGACCACCAGCTCGTCGGCCGGACCCGGCGTCCGGTTACCCGCCAGCCGCTGCAACAGCGCCGCGGACAGCGTGAGCTCGTTGCCCGCGAGGGTGTAGTCGGTCCCGGCGACCAGCGCCGCGCCGTCGTGCAGCAGGGCCTGGAAGCTGGTCCCGTTCGGGTTGAGCGTCAGGCTCTGGGCCGCGACGGCGCCCGAGGCGGGCACGAACACCAGGTCCGACGACGCCGTCCCCGACCGCTGCGTCCAGCTCGACGAGATCTGGTCGAACAGCGCCTGGTCCCGCCACCTGTACGCCGTGCGGTCGAAGTGCTGCCCGTTGTCCCACAGCATCGTCGTGAAGTTGCGCTGACGGGCCGCATACCCGAAGTACTCGAAGAACTTCAGCTTCTCGCCCTGCTCGACGGTCCCGGTGTGCCGGTCGAACCCGAGCAGCCCGTACTCGCCGATGATTACCGGCACGCCGCGTGCGGTGAATGCGGAGTGCACCTGGTCGAACGTGTCGGTCAGGCTCTGCTGCACCTCGGCGTTGAACCGGGTGTAGCCGGCGATGTTCACGCTGAACGGCCAGAACCCGTAGTTGTGCACGGTAGCGATGAGGTTCGGGTCGTTCAGTGCGGCGATCTCGCCGGCCAGCGCATTGAGCTGGGCCGGATCGGAACCCGTGTGCAGCGTCGGCAGCACCAGCGGCCGGGTCGCGTTCACTCCGCCCGAACCGCGCACGATGCCGTGGAACACCCTGTTGAGCTCGGCCAGCAGCTCGAGCTCCTGGGCCTCGCCCGAGCTGCCCGCGAACTGCGGCTCGTTGACGCTCTCGAACGTGAGGCGGGGGCTCTCGTCCTTGAATCGCTCGGCGATCTGGGTCCACGTGTCGGAGTAGCGGTCGAGCACGGCGTCGTGGTTCGTGGGCATGGTGTTCACCCACTGCCAGGAGTCGTGGTGGATGTTGATCATCACGTAGAAACCGTCGTCCAGCGCCCAGCCCACGATCTCCTCGACGCGGTCGAGGTAGGCCGGGTCGATGGTGTGGTTCGGCGCACCCCCCTGGTGCTGGCTCCACGTGACCGGGATGCGGATGCTCTTGAACCCCTGGGCGCGGATCTGGTCCAGGAAGTCCTCGGTGACCCGGGGGTTGCCCCACGACGTCTCGTCGCTGCCGGTGGAGTCGAGGGTGTTGCCCAGGTTCCAGCCCGGCTGCATGGCGGCGGCGATGTCCGCGATCGTGCCCTTGTTCTTCCCCCTGCCTGTTGCTGCCGTTACTGCTGCGACCTGCCCGGCCCGCTCGGCGACGCTGCCTGGTTCCGGACTGCTGGTGGTCCCGGCCCCGGCCGCCGGAGCGACCGAAGCGAGGGTGAGTGCGATGCCGGCGACAATGCCGGCAAGGGTCCGCGCAGTTCTTTGCATGACGAGGCCTTTCTCGTTTTGCACCTGTGGGAACGCTCCCATGCTGGGGGTGTCAGGGAGTGAAGTCAAGGGTCAGACGCAAGCGCTTCGATGATCTCGAAATGCGCATACACGCGAGGACTTACGCGAGACCCGCATCCCGGGCCGCGATAGCAGCCTGGACCCGGGACGCGACGCCGAGCTTGGCGAGCACGCGCGACACATGGGTCTTGGCCGTGGCCTCGCTGATCGTCAGCTCCGCGGCGAGCTGCGCGTTCGACAGGCCGCCGCCGAGACCCGCGAGCACGTCGCGCTCCCTCGGCGTCAGGTCCGCGGGCAGGGGTGCGACCGGACCGCCCCGGTTGCCGGAACCGTTCAGGTCCCGCGGCGCGGACAGCTCCGCGATGAGCCGCCGGGTCACCTCCGGCGCCACCACGCCGTCACCGGCCGCGACGTGCCGTACGGCGTCCACCAGCGCGGACGCCTCAGCGGTCTTCAGGAGGAAGCCTGCCGCACCGGCCCGCAGCGCGCCGAACACGTACTCGTCCAGGTCGA
Organism: Promicromonospora soli; assembly: GCF_014653785.1. GTDB lineage: Bacteria > Actinomycetota > Actinomycetes > Actinomycetales > Cellulomonadaceae > Promicromonospora > Promicromonospora soli. The sequence continues at coordinate 1,246,510 of NZ_BNAS01000001.1, forward strand.
ACGTCGTGAGCACGAGCACCTCGGACAGGCCTTCGTCGACGATCTGCCGGGTCGCGGTCACGCCGTCGGTCCCGGGCATGCGGACGTCCATCAGGACGACGTCGGGGCGCAACGCCCGCGCGTTCGCCACCGCCACCGCGCCGTCGCCGGCTTCGCCGACCACCTCGATATCGCCTGCCGTCGCGAGCAGCATGCGCAGGCCCGCGCGGATCGCCGCGTGGTCGTCGGCGAGCAGGACGCGGATCATGCGCGGACTTCCGGCGTCGGCCGATCCGCCGAGGCCGCCGCGACGAGGCGGTCGGGCAGCGGGAGGACCGCCCGGACCCGCCATCCTGTGCCGACCGGCCCGGCCTCGAACGATCCGCCGAGGGACTCGACCCGCTCCCGCATCGACACCATCCCGATCCCGCTCCCGCCTCCGACGTCGGCCCGGTCGCGGGGAGCGTCGCCAGGGCGGGGGCCGACGTCCTGCACCTCGAGCTCCAGGCTCTCGCGCGCGGCGAGGTAGAGCTCGGCACGGATGCCGCCGTGCTTGTGCACGTTCGTCAGCGCCTCCCGCACCACCCGGTACACCGCGTGGTCCACCGCTGCGGGCAGGACCGTGGCACCGGAGAGCACGCCCTCGGGATCCGTCACCGCCAGGTCCAGTCCCGCGAGCCGTGCCTGCTCCAGCACGGGGGCCAGCTGGGCGGCGCGTGGCGCGGCCAGCAGGTCCGAGCTGCCCGACCCGGACGACGACGCCGCGCTGCTGTGCAGCACCCTGATCATCGCCTGCATGTCCTCCAGCGACGCCAGGCTCTCCGCGCGGATGCTGCGCAGTGCCGCGCGGTCGCGCTCCGGTTCGGCCGCGCCCGCGAGCGCTGCGCCCGAGGTGATTGCTATCGCGGAAAGGTGCGAGGCGACGACGTCGTGCAGGTCGCGGGCGACGGCGGTCCGCTCGGCGCGGACGGCGTCGTGCCGCGCGGACTCGGCGAGGCGCAGGAGCGCGGTGCCGCGTTCCCGCTCGAGCCGTCCGCGCTCGTGCGCCGCGGCGGTGAGCTCCCGGCCCTGACGCACGTTCGCGCCCCACCACATCGGCATGACGAGGAGGGTGACCGCCTGGAGCCCGGCGAGGATCGCGAATCGGGCTTCGCCCGTGATCTCGCCGATCACGATCATCAGCGCGAGCGAGGCGAGGGCGACGCCGACGGCGGTGACCCGCCGCGCCGTCGGGCGGCCGTGCAGGTGGACCGCGTACAGCGCCTCCCACAGGATCACGATCAGGCCGACGCTGCCGCCGAGCGCGACGTCGGCGCCGAAGGCGACGGTGGCCACGCCGAGCGCGCCGAGCGGGTGGATCCGGCGCCAGACCAGCGCGGTGCAGCCGACGACGGCGGGGATCACGAACCACCAGGACGGCACGTCCGGGGGTCCGCTCCAGGACGTCCTGACCAGACCGAGGGCGTCGAGCGCAAGCGCGATGGCGAGGAGGCCCGCTGCCGTGATGACGTCACCGCGCCGGTCTTCGGCCATGACTACCTTGGCGACGGGCGCGATCAGGTCGGTCGGGCGGGGCATGCCACCATCTCAGCACGCGGAGGCGCGGCCCGGGTCATCCGAAGGATGTACGCGGTCTCGGCGGTTCGGCCGATGCGCACGCACAGGGTCTGCACCAGGCTGGGCGGCATGGACATCTTCTCCAGCGAGCTCACGGGTGCCACGCTGTTCGGCGCACTGGCCGTGCTCGCGCTCATCGACTCCACGAGCTTCGGCACGCTGCTCATCCCCGTGTGGCTGCTCATGTCGCCCGGACGGGTGCGCGTGGGGCGGATGGTCATCTACCTCGGGTCGATCGCCGGGTTCTATGCGCTGGTCGGGCTCGTCATCCTGCTCGGCGCGGGCGCTATGAGCGACACGCTCGCCACCGTGTCCAGCACCCGCCCGTTCCTGATCGCGCAGCTGCTGATCGGCGTGGGGCTGTTCGCGTGGAGCTTCAAGCTGGAGCCGGTGGGGGGCCGCAGGTCCGCGGAACCGGTGGCAAGCGCCACCGCGGCGGGCACGGGGCCTGTGGCTGGCGCAGGGTCTGTGGCCGGCACAGCAGCGCCGGCGACAGAGACCGGGGCGGGGGCCGACCAACCTGCCGCGCCTACGGGAAAGCTGAGCCGGTGGCGCGAGCGCGTGCTGGGCAGCGAGTCGGGCAGCGGGCTCGCGCTGGCCACTCTGGCGGTCGGGGCCGGGCTGGTCGAGGTCGCGACGATGCTCCCCTACCTCGCGGCACTCGGCCTGATCGGGACGCAGGGTCCCGGCTGGCCGACGTCGGGCCTCTGGATCCTGGGGTACTGCCTGGTCATGATCGCGCCCGCCCTGGTGCTGACCGCGGCGCGCGTGCTCGCCGCACGGCTCGTGGCGGGTCCGCTCGGGCGGCTCGACAGCTGGCTCACCCGGAACGCGGCGAGCACCACCGCCTGGGTGGTCGGGATCGTGGGGTTCCTCGTGGCCCGAGACGCGATCAGCCGCCTCTGGGGCTGACCCAGCCCGGTGCCCGTTCCGCTGGTCGAGCTTGTCGAGACCGGCTCGACAAGCTCGACCAGCGAGCGCGGTGATCAGGCCAGACGGCGCATCCAGCTGTGCCGGTCCTCGGCCCGGCCGTACTGGATGTCGGTGAGCTCCTGGCGGATCGCCATCGTGAGCTCGCCGGGCTCCCCGCCGTTGATCTCGTGGTCGAACGTCGCCCCGGCGAGACGCCCCACCGGCGTCACGACGGCGGCCGTGCCGCACGCGAAGAACTCCTTGACCGTGCCGGACTCGAGCCCGGACACGACCTCCGCGAGCGGGATCCGCCGCTCGACGACCTGGTACCCGCGGTCGGCGGCGAGCTGCAGCACCGAGGCGCGCGTGATCCCCTCCAGGATCGAGCCGAGCTCCGGCGTGTGCAGGGTCCCGTCGTCCATCACGAGGAAGACGTTCATGCCGCCGAGCTCCTCGAGGTACGTGCTGGTCGCGGCGTCGAGGAAGCACACCTGGTCGAAGCCCTGCTCCTGCGCCTCGCGCTGCGGCAGCAGGCTCGCCGCGTAGTTGCCGCCGAACTTCGCGTCGCCGGTTCCCCCGGGCGGCCCGGCCCGGTGGTACTCCTCGGACACGTAGATCGAGACCGGCCGCACGCCGCCCGAGAAGTACGGGCCGACGGGCGAGGCGATCACCAGGTACTCGACCTCGAGTGCCGGGCGCACGCCCAGGAACGCCTCGGACGCGTACATGAAGGGCCGCAGGTAGAGGGACGAGTCCTCGCCGTCGGGCACCCAGGCGATGTCGGTACGGACCAGGGCGGCCAGCGACCCGATGAAGTCGTCCACGCTGAGCGCGGGCAGGGCGAGGCGGTGCGCGGACCGGGCGAAGCGCGCGGCGTTCCGGTCCGGACGGAACGTCCAGACGGAACCGTCGGAGTGCTTGTACGCCTTGAGGCCCTCGAAGATCTCCTGCGCGTAGTGCAGCACCGCGGTCGCCGGGTCGAGCTGGAGCGGACCGTACTTCTCGATCCGCCGGTCCTTCCAGCCGTCGGTGCTGGTCCAGGAGATCCGCGCCATGTGGTCGGTGAACGCGGTCCCGAACTTCGGTGCGCGGAGCGCCTCGGCGCGCTCGGCGTCCGGGGTGGGCGTGTCAGTGTGCCGCACGTCGAAGAGCGCGACCAGGTCTTCGAGCCGGGTCGGGAGGATGGGGTCCGTCGTCGTTGTCATGTCGATGCCTTTCACCGGATGCTTTGGTCAGTCTTCCACGCCCGGCAAGGCATAAGGAGCATTCCGAGCCGGGCGCCTGCCCGGACGGCTTTCGACGTACGAAAGCGGCGCCCGGGTTCGGTCTGCGTGACCCGGGCGCCGCCCTCTTACCCCACGAAGTGTCCTCGCGCTGCGGTACTTCGCGAGGGCCCCGAGGGATCGTTCAGCTGCTACTCGGTCACGCGGGCCGCGATGTCGCGGCCTACCTGGTCGGTGGTGCGTACAGCGTCGCCGCGGGCCGCGAGGTCCGCCGCCACGGCGCCCTGGACCCGCGCGGACTCGGCCGCGAAGCCCAGGTGGTCGAGAAGAAGGGCCACCGAGAGGATGGTCGCGGTGGGGTCGGCCTTGCCCTGGCCCGCGATGTCGGGCGCCGAGCCGTGCACCGGCTCGAACATCGACGGCGCGGTGCGGTCCGGGTTGATGTTGGCCGACGCGGCCAGCCCGATGCCGCCCGTGATCGCGGCGGCCTGGTCGGTGAGGATGTCACCGAAGAGGTTGTCCGTGACGATCACGTCGAACCGGCTCGGGTTGGTCGTGAGGTAGATGGTCGCGGCGTCCACGTGCGCGTAGTCGGTGGTGACGTCGGGGAACTCCGCGTTCACCTTCTCGACGGTGCGACGCCACAGGTGGCCGGCGTGGACCAGCACGTTGTGCTTGTGCACCAGCGTGAGGTGCTTGCGCTCGCGGGCGCTGGCGCGGGCGAACGCGTCACGGACCACGCGCTCGACGCCGAAAGCGGTGTTGACCGAGACCTCGGTGGCGATCTCGTGCGGCGTGCCCACACGCAGCGCACCGCCGTTGCCGACGTACGGGCCCTCGGTGCCCTCACGGACCACGACGAAGTCGATCTCGCCCGGGTTGGCCAGCGGGCTGGAGACACCCTCGTACAGCTTGGTCGGGCGCAGGTTCACGTAGTGGTCCAGCGCGAAGCGCAGCTTGAGCAGCAGGCCGCGCTCCAGCACGCCGCTCGGGACCGACGGGTCACCGATGGCGCCCAGCAGGATCGCGTCGTGACCCTTGATCTTCTCGAGGTCCTCGTCGGTGAGGGTCTCGCCGGTCGCGTGCCAGCGGCGCGCGCCGAGGTCGAACTCGGTGGTGGAGAGCTTGGTGCCCGACGGCGCCAGCGCCGCCTCCAGGACCGAGAGGCCCTGCTCCACGACCTCGGTCCCGATGCCGTCACCTGCGACCACTGCGAGGTCGATGCCGCCTGTCGTACCCACCTGTGCCATGTCCGGAGCCTACGCGGGTGACAAACGGGATGAGACGCGGGTCTCACGGAATGGACGACGACATCGGACACAGCTCGGCGCCGCCACCGGCCGGTCCGTACAGGTCAGGCGAACGACCAGGCCGTCGCCCCGCCGGGATCCCGCACGTACAGCGCGTTGGCCTTGGTGGGGGTCACCCGGTACACGTGCCACGGGGCCGGTCCCGCCGACGGCGCGCTGTACGGAGCGGTCAGCGCGCTGCCGGACTCGTCCGGCTCCGCCGGCCAGCCACCGTCGACCGCCACCTTTGCGATGTGCGCCACCGTTGCGGGGTCGGTCACCAGCTCGGCGATGCCCTCCACGACCACGTCGTAGTCGTCGGTCGCGACCGCGATGGTGCACCGCGGTTCGCGCTCCATGTTCCGCCCCTTGCGGGCGCTTCGGCCGGACACCACGTAGAACCCGCCGGCGTCCCAGAACGCCCCCACACCGGTGGTGTGCGGGCTCCCGTCGGGGTTGATCGTGGTGAGCCAGTGCGAGTGCCGGTCGGGCCCCTGGCCGCCTGGAGCCTGGTCGCCGACGTCGGCGAGGGATGCGGCGACGGTCTCCCACTCCAGCGGCTGGAGGCCGTAGAGATCAGCCAGATTCTTGGACTTCACGGGTGTGCTCATGCCTGACCGACGACGCCGGGGGCCGGAAGTCATCGGCGCCGTGCTCGCTCGCCCGGCTATTGCTCCCGTGACGAGAGCACACAGAACTCGTTGCCGTCCGGGTCCGCCAGAACGGTCCACGTCGCGTCCGCCGGCTGCCCGACGTCGATCACCGTCGCGCCGAGCTCGACCAGCCGGGCGATCTCGGCGTCCCGGTCGTCGCTCGTGTGCGGCGCGAAGTCCCAGTGCAGACGGTTCTTGCCGGACTTCTCGTGCTCGACGGGCACGAACACCATGCCCGGCGGAACCTGATGGAAGTCCAGCTTCTCCGAGAGCTCGAGCGCCCAGGGCGGCACCAGCACCGACTCCTCGTCCGTCTCGAAGATGGCCTCCCAGCCGAGGGCCTCCGCCCACCAGCGAGCCAGCTTCTTGTGGTCGGTGGACTCCACCACGGTCGAGTACCAGCGCAGCGCCATTGCCATCGCCCTTCTTGTGACCAGTGACCCGCGATCCGGGCCCGATAGCCACACGCTAGGACGAGACACTGACACTCGCGATGACTTCGGCGCGCCACGCCCGATGCCGACCGCGGCGTGACGCCGTAACGGCCGCTTCGCCTGGCTGATCCTGACCCCGGCATGAGCCGCCCGGGCCTCAGCGGCCCGGGCTGGACCGGACGAGTCAGGGCTTGGGGTAGAGCAGCTCGAACCGCTCGCACACGACCGGCATGTCCTGCGTGAACTCGCGGCCCTCGCCGAGGGTCCGGCGCCAGAACTCCTCGTGGTCCGCGCGCCACGACTCGAGCGTGCGGTCCCCTTCGCCCTCCGCCGCGGCGAAGTCCTCGTCGACCTCCTCGAACGTGGTGGTCTCGACGCTCGTGGTGCGGATCAGCGCGCGCGGGTGCCGTTCGCCGTCCAGCAGGATCGACAGCTCGCCGGCCACCGGCAGCGGCGCGCCCTCGTCGTCGTAGTCCCACAGGGCCGACGACGTCGCGGTCTTGTCCCCCGCCAGGACCGCGCCGAGCAGCTTCTCCGCGAGCTCGGGCTCGTCACCGAACGACCAGGCCTGCGGCGGCACGGTCTCGCTCACGGTCTGCCCGACGACGATGCTCGCCTTGGCCATGCCCGCGTACTGGCGGGTGGCGATCCAGAAGTTCTCGACCTCGGCGGCGAGCTCGGCGTCCTCGACGGGCACCGCCTCGGGGTCGAACGTCGCGGGGTCGAACGGCTCGGAGGCAGACGTCTCGGCGTCGGATGTCTCGGGGTCGCGCTCGGTCTTCTCGGGCGTCGCGTCATCGGTCACGGGGACATCCTGCCAGCACGAACCGCCCCGTTCGTAACCCCATTCGCAAACAAGGTGGTCACCCCTTGAACGACTCAAAGGGTGACCACCTCGAATGGACGCTGCTGATCAGCGCGCCGCTACGTCCTACCGAGCGGCAGAGCCCTCGACGTAGTCGGAGTCCGACGGCTTGATCCACGCGAACATCTTGCGCAGCTCGCGGCCCGTGGCCTCGATCGGGTGCTGCTCGCCCTTGGCGCGCAGCTCCTTGAACTCGGGGGCGCCGGCGTCCTGGTCGGCGATGAACCGCGCCGCGAAGGCGCCGTTCTGGATGTCGGCCAGCACGGCCTTCATGTTCTCCTTCACGTGCGGGTCGATGACCCGCGGCCCGGAGACGTAGTCGCCGTACTCGGCGGTGTCCGAGACGGACCAGCGCTGCTTGGCGATGCCGCCCTCGATCATGAGGTCGACGATCAGCTTGAGCTCGTGCAGCACCTCGAAGTACGCGACCTCCGGCTGGTAGCCGGCCTCGGTCAGCGTCTCGAACCCGTACTGGACCAGCTGCGAGGCGCCGCCGCACAGCACTGCCTGCTCACCGAACAGGTCGGTCTCGGTCTCCTCGGTGAACGTCGTCTTGATACCGGCGGCGCGCAGGCCACCGATGCCCTTGGCGTACGAGAGGGCGAGGTCCCAGGCCGTGCCGGACGCGTCCTGCTCCACCGCGACGATCACGGGCACGCCGCGGCCGTCGGCGAACTCGCGGCGCACGATGTGGCCCGGGCCCTTGGGGGCGACCATCAGCACGTCGTGCCCGGCCTCGGGCTTGATGTACCCGTAGCGGATGTTGAAGCCGTGCCCGAAGACGAGCGCCGCGCCCTCCTTGAGGTTCGGCGCGATGTCCTCGGCGTACAGGTGCCGCTGCACCTGGTCGGGCGCGAGGATGACGACGACGTCGGCATCCCGGACGGCGTCCGGCACGGTGGCGATGGCGAGGCCCTCGTTCGCGGCCTTGTCGCGGGACGCGGAGCCCTCGCGGAGGCCGACGGTCACCTCCACGCCGGAGTCACGCAGGTTCAGGGCGTGCGCGTGGCCCTGGCTGCCGTAGCCGATCACAGCAACCTTCTTCTGCTGGATGACCGACAGGTCGGCGTCGTCGTCGTAGAACAGCTCAGCCACGGTTCTTGCTCCTCGGTTGATATCTCGGGTGGGAAAGAAAGTCTTATGCGGACCGGGCCGTGCGGTCGAACGCGCGGTCGGTGATGGATCGGGCGCCCCGGCCGATGGCCAGTGTCCCGGACTGGACGATCTCACGGACGCCGTACGGTTCCAGCGCTGTGAGGAGGGCGTCGAGCTTCGCGGCGGGCCCGGTGGCTTCGATGACCACGGAGTCCGGCACGACGTCGACGATCCGCGCCCGGAACATCTCGACGACCTCCAGCACCCCGCTACGGGTGGCGGCGTCGGCCCGCACCTTGACGAGCAGGAGCTCGCGGTGCACTGACGACTCGGGTTCGAGCTCGACGATCTTGATCACGTGGATCAGCTTGTTGAGCTGCTTGGTGACCTGTTCCAGGGGGTGCTCCTCGACGTCGACCACCACGGTGATGCGCGAGATCTCCTCGTGCTCCGTGGGGCCCACCGCCAGGGAGTGGATGTTGAACGCGCGACGGGCGAACAGGCCGGCGACGCGCGTGAGCACGCCCGGCTTGTTCTCCACGAGCACGGACAGGGTGTGCCTCGACATGGGGGTCAGTCCTCTCGCTCCCACGCCGGCGAGATGCCGCGTGCGTACTGGATGTCATCGTTGCTCACGCCGGCGGCGACCATGGGCCACACCATCGCGTCCCGCGAGACGGTGAAGTCCACGACCACGGGACGGTCGTCGACCTCGTTGGCCCGCTTGATCGCGGCGTCGACCTCGGAGGCCCGCTCAACGCGGATGCCCTCGCAGCCGTACGCGTCGGCGAGCTTCACGAAGTCGGGCACCCGCATGGTGCCGTGGCCCGTGTGCAGGTCGGTGTTGGAGTAGCGCGACTCGTAGAAGAGCGTCTGCCACTGCCGCACCATGCCCAGCGAGCTGTTGTTGATCACCGCCACCTTGATGGGGATGTCGTTGATGGTGCAGGTGGCGAGCTCCTGGTTGGTCATCTGGAAGCAGCCGTCGCCGTCCACCGCCCACACGGTCCGGTCCGGCATGCCCACCTTCGCGCCCATCGCGGCGGGGACCGAGTAGCCCATGGTCCCCAGGCCGCCGGAGTTGATCCAGCTGTTCGGCCGCTCGTAGCTGATGAACTGCGCCGCCCACATCTGGTGCTGCCCCACGCCCGCGACGTAGATCCCGTCCGGCCCGGTCAGCTCCCCGAGGCGCTGGATCACGTGCTGCGGCGAGAGGTGCCCGTCCTCCGGCTCGGTGTAGCCGCGCGGGTAGGTGCGGCGCCACTCGTCGAGCTGGCGCCACCAGCCCTCGATGTCGGGCTTGCCGTGCGCCTCGTGCTCGCCGGCCAGCTCCGGCAGGAGGTCGCCGATGACCTCGCGGAGGTCGCCCACGATCGGGACGTCCGCCTCGCGGTTCTTGCCGATCTCGGCCGGGTCGATGTCCGCGTGGATGATCGTCGCCAGCGGGGCGAAGCTCGACAGCTTGCCCGTCACACGGTCGTCGAAGCGCGCACCGAGCGCGAAGACCAGGTCCGCCTTCTGCAGCGCCGCCACCGCGGGCACCGTGCCGTGCATGCCGGGCATGCCGAGGTGCTGCGGGTGGCTGTCCGGCACCGCGCCGCGGGCCATGAGCGTGGTCACGACGGGAGCCCCGGACAGGTCCACGAGCTTGCGCAGCAGGTCCGCCGCCCCCGACCGGATGATGCCGCCGCCCACGTAGAGCACCGGTCGCTTGGCCGTGGCCAGCAGCTTCGCGGCCTCGCGGATCTGCTTCGAGTGCGGCTTGGTCACCGGGTGGTAGCCCGGCAGCTGCATCTCCTGCGGCCAGGAGAACGTGGTGCGCGACTGCATCGCCGACTTCGCGATGTCCACGAGCACCGGCCCGGGCCGCCCGGTCGAGGCGATGTGGAACGCCTCGGCGATGGTGCGCGGGATGTCGGCCGGATCGGTGACCAGGAAGTTGTGCTTGGTGATCGGCAGGGTGATGCCGACGATGTCAGCTTCCTGGAACGCGTCGGTCCCGATCGCCGCGGCAGCCACCTGACCGGTGATCGCCACGAGCGGGATCGAGTCCATGTGGGCGTCCGCGATGGGCGTCACCAGGTTCGTGGCGCCCGGGCCCGACGTCGCCATGGTCACCCCGACCTTGCCCGTCGCGTGGGCATAGCCCGACGCCGCGTGACCGCCGCCCTGCTCGTGCCGGACCAGGATGTGGCGGAGCTTGGCGGAGTCCATCAGCGGGTCGTAAGTAGGCAGGATCGCGCCGCCCGGGATGCCGAAGACGACCTCCACCCCGACCTCCTCGAGCGAGCGGACGATCGACTGCGCGCCCGTCACCTCTTCCGGCCCGACGCGAGGCGCGGCAGCCTCGGGCTCGGTCTTCCCGCCTACCCCGCGGGACCGAAGCTCGGTGCGCACCTGGTCACGCGCCTCGGCGCGCGCGGCGATCTGTGCGGGTGTCGGTGTGCCGGTCATACGGATCTCCTGCCGTCGCGCCCCGTGCTGGGACGAAAGCGAGCGTTCGTGACAACAAAAAAACCCCGGGTCCTTGGTGAGCAAGGACTGCCAGGGTGAGCGCGCGGACGATGCCTGTGCTGGGCTTAGGCCGCGCGCTCAGGAAGTACTACAAGAGTGATCGTCTGCACGAGACGCACGTTACGCCGAATCGGCGGCGATGTCATCCAGCGGCCCGAAGGTCCCACGATCCGAGACGCGACGGCGGTCAAGCCGCAGGATTCCGGGCCTCGCGGGCGAAGCCGTCGCCGTCCTCAGCGTACGTCCCGGCGCCGGAACACGACCGCGCCGAGCAGGGCCAGCACCACCGTGATGCCCAGCAGCACGAGCGCGCTGTGCACGAGCGGGACCGCCAGGAGCCCGTCGCCGGACAGGACCGTCCGTGTGCCCCGCACCCACGCGTCCGAGTTCGTGAACGGGAACCAGTCCCCGGGGAAGCGCGTGTTCAGCACCAGCTCCTCGACCAGGAACCACGCCACCGCGAGCGAGACAGCCACCCACCAGCGCCGCACCAGCACACCGAGCGCCGCGCCGCCGACCGCCGCGAACACCGCGAGGGCAAGCACCCGCACGCCGCTCCACGTCATCGCCTCTACGAGCTCCGACGGCGGACCGCCGAGCACGTGCGCTCGCGCATGCACCCAGTACATGCCGGACGCGAGCAGCGCGTACGCCGCCGCGACCCCCGGGATCACCGCCACTCCGGCGGCCGCCAGCTTGCTCCAGTACACGCGGCCACGACGCGGTTCGACGGTCAGCAGTGCCCGCGTCCCGCCCGACGCCGCGTCCCCCGTCACCAGCAGCACGCCCGCCACGTAGGCGAGGAACACCGACGTCAACGCGTAGAACGAGATCTGCCCCTGCTCCAGCATCGCGGCCAGCGTCGACGCCTCCGGCGCGAACGCGGTCAGCGCGACGGCCAGCGCCACGTGGCCCAGCATCGCCGCAGCGATCCACCGGATCGCCGGTCGCACGCCGAACCGGCGCAGCTCGGCCCACAGCAGACCCGTCATCGTCGCCCCTTGGATCGTTTGTTGCCCTGACCCTGAGGCGGACCCGGCCGCCCCGTCGTCTGCTGCCCTTGGTCCCGCTGCGTGGCCTGATGTCCACCCGGCACCGAAGCGTTCGTCTTCTTGGCTGCCTTGTCTTCGATCGCTGCCCGCCCGGGGTCGGCCTTCGCGTCGGCCTTCTCCGCCTCCTTCGGCCCGGGCTTGCGTGACGCCGCGCCGTCGGCCGGCTTCGAGACGGCGGCCGCAGCGGCCCGTTCCCCGGTCGGCGCGACGGCGCTCCCCGCCGAGCCTCCGGCCGAGCGCCCCGCCAAGCTCACGGCCGGCTTCCGGGCTGACCGCCGGGCCTCCTTCGCGGCGGCCCGTTCCGCGATTGCCGCCTCCTTGGCAGCGGCCCGCTCCGCGATCGCCGCCTCCTTGGCAGCGGCTCTCGCCTCGCTCGCCGCTTGCTTCGCCGCTGCCTCCTCGGCCGCGCCGGCATCGGCCGCGGCTTGCTTGGCGGCCGCATCCTTTTCGGCCTTGCGCTGGTCAGCGGCCTTCTTCCGTTCTGCGGCCTTGTGGTCGGCCGCCTTGCGGGCGGCCCGCTCCTCGGCGCGCGTGGGCTGCGTCGGGGTCGGCGGCACGACGGGCCGCAGCCGCCCGACGACGGCGGCCAGGTCCTCGCGCTGCGGCACCAGCTCGCTCGCGAAAAGCTTCTGCTTGGCGAGCGCCCGCGAGATGTCGGCCGGCTCGACGACGCCGTCGACGTGCAGCGCGTCGCCGTCGGCCCGGACCGTGAAACCCGCGGCGCGCAGGGCCGTGGCCGCCTTCCCCGGCTCGTCGACGCGCACCCGGACGCTGACCTTGGCGTCACCCAGGAGTTCGGCCACGGTGCCCTGCGCGAGGATGCGACCCTCGTCGAGCACCGTGACCGTGTCCGCGATCTGCTGCGCCTCGGTGAGGACGCCTGTCGCGACGAGCACTGTCTTGCCCTGATCCGCGAGGCGGCGCAGGGCCTGCCGGATCTCCCGGGTGCCGACGGCGTCGAGCCCCGCGCTCGGGTCGTCGACGACGAGAAGGTCGGGATCGCGCAGCAGCGCGGCGGCGAGCGCGAGGCGACGTTCCTCGTCGACGGAGTAGGTGCCATAGGCGGCCCTGGCCCGGTCGGTCAGGACGACGCGAGTGAGCACCTCGTCGACGCGGGTGCGCGGCACGCCGGCCGCGCTCGCGAGGAGGGCCAGGTTGCGGCGGCCGCTCAGCCGGGCCTGGAACCCGGGGGCACCGACGACGGCGCCGATGCGGCCGGCGAGGTCGGGCAGGCCGTCCGGCACGTGGGTGCCGAAGATCTTCATGGCGCCCCCGTCCGCACGGGCGAGGCCGGTCAGCAGGCGCAGCGTGGTGGTCTTGCCCGAGCCCGCCAGTCCGAGGAGCGCGTGCACCCCGCCGACGGGCACGCGCAGGTCCAGCCCGTCGACGCCGACGGCGCGCCCGCGTACCGACCGGTACGCCTTGCGCAGCCCGAGCGTCTCGATCGCGGCGTCGCTCCCTGGAATCACCCGCACAGGGTAGGGCATTCCTGGCAGGCGCTATCCCCGGCCCCTCGCGACCCTCAGGCCGGTCCGGTGCCCTGGGCGTCCGCCACCTCCGAGGACTACCAGCTCATCGCACCGTGCAGCGACGTGGGCGCCGGGTCGACGCCGAGGCGCTCGCGCAGCACCGTGAGGTCGTAGGTGCGCTCCATCGCGAGGTGGCTGATCGTGTATCGCGACAGACGCGGCTCGCGCCCCGTCCACCGGGCCACGCGCTCCCCCGCCCAGGCCAGGACGTTCGCCAGCCGGATCGGGATGCCGACCACCTGCACCGGCCGGAACCGGGCGAACATCAGCAGCTCGAGCGTCTGGTCCAGGTCGACGGGCCGGGCGTCGGCCACGTTCGCCACGAGCGGCCGCCCGGCCGTGATCTCGGGCTGGAGGTCCGCGTCGAGCGACGCCCGCACCGCACGGGTCAGCGTCTCGACGTGCGTGAGGTGCTGCCGCACCTTCCCGCCGCCCGGGATAGGGAGCCAGGCGCCGATCGCCGCGGACTCGAGGCGCGGCAGCAGGGTCGTGTCGCCCGGCCCGTAGACGGCGTGCGGCCGCAGGACGACGACGGGCCCGCGGTCCTCGCGCGCGGCGTCGGACGCCAGGTAGCGTTCGGCGGCCGCCTTCGTGGAGCCGTATGCGTTGACGTAGCCCCGCGCGGGCGCCTCCGCCTCCGTCGCGGCGACACTCGGCTTGCGCGGGTCGTACACGCTGCCCGAGGAGACGTGCACGAACCGCGCGTCCGGGAACGTCTCGCGCACCGCGCGCGTGCCCTCCACGTTGACCACCCACGCGCGGGCGTGGCTGCCGCCGTCGCCCACGGACGCGCCGCAGTGCACGACGGCGTCGACGTGCTCGGGCCGGTCCTCCTTGGCCAGCGGGCCGTCTCGCAGGTCCCAGAACTGGTGGGCGACCCGATGGAGGATCTCGCCGGGCAGACGAGGGACGCGGCGAGAGAACGCGACGACCTCGTGCCCGTGCGCCGCGAGGTCGCGCACCACGGCACCGCCGACAAAACCTGACGAACCGGTCACAGCCACCTTCATGCGCGCACTGTACCGGTCAAGGGTGAAACCAGGTTGACCAGGGCACGACGGTCAGGCTTCCGGGAGCGGCCCGCGACCGGCACGTGCGACGCCTCGACCACCAGGTCGGGCAGAGCGCCGTGGTCCAGGACCCGCCCGACCTGGCCCGCGACGGCCCGGGCCAGCTCGGTACCGGCCCGGACCTCCGGCGCGCCCGCGCCCCCGGGCCCGCCCTCGGCGGTCACCACGAGGACCACCCGCTCGTCGCCGTCGGCCACCGGGACGCCGACCAGGACGGCGTCGGCCACCCCCGGCAGATCTCGCAGCCGCGGCTCGAACAGACCCGGGTAGATGTTCACCGTGCCGCGGATGATCATGTCCCGGTTGCGGCCCACCAGCACGACCCGCCCGTCGGCGTCCTGGTACGCGAGGTCGCCCGTGCGGTGCTCGGTGGCGCGGTCCTTGCCGGCGTCGAGGTCGGACAGGTACCCGGCCATCAGCGAGGGCCCGGTCAGAACGAGCTCGCCCACCTCTGGATCACCGTCCGACGGCGCCGCCGGGGCCTCGTCCAGGTCGACGACCGCCGTGTCGATCCGCACCCCGATGCCGTCGAGCGGGCGGCCGACGAGGTCGCCGGACGCCGCGGCGGCGATCTTCTCGTCGGCGTCCGTCACCGCAGCGGGCAGGATCTCGGTGGCGCCGTAGACCGCGAGCCAGCGGGTGCCCGGCAGGATGCGGCGGCCGCGTTCGAGCAGCGCGACCGTGACCGGCGCGGCGCCGACTGCGAGCACGGCCGGCCCCGTCGCGGGGCCCGCACCGCCCTCGGCGGCACGGGCTTCGAGAACGTCGAGCAGCGCCGTGACGTCGGCGGGGACCAGGAACGACGAGTCCGCCCCCGCGACGCCGCGCGCGAACGCCTCCGGCGCCTCCTTCGGCGCCTTCGCCGGGATCTCCCAGGTACCGCCCGCGAGGATCGCCGGGAGCCCGAGGAACATCTGGTCGGTGTGCGCTCGCTGACCGGGCTTCAGGTCGCCCACCTGGGCGAACAGCCCCAGCATGCCGCCGAGCGTGCGCGCGGTGTGCACCACGGCCTTCGGGTCCGACGTCGTCCCGGACGTGAAGACGACGAGCGCCTCCCGGTCCTCCCCCACCGACGCCGGGCTCGGAACCGGACCTGACGCCGCGGGCCGCACGTGCGCGACGCGGCGGGCGCCCCGCGGTACTCCCGGGAGCCATCGGCCCGTGTACAGGTGCCGGACGGGCAGCCGCCCGTAGTCCGGGAGCAGGAGCCCGCGCGACCGGGCGATCCCACGCAGCGGACCGGACGACGCCGCGTACAGCAGGGCCTCCGTCGCGGCCCAGCGGGGCTTGGCGGCCGCGATCCGGGCGGCGAACAGCTCCGGCGTCGAGCCGGGATCCACGAAGACGACGGCGCCACCCGCGCGCAGGACCGCGAGGCACAGGATCACGCCCTCGGGCCGGGGCCGGATGCTGAACAGCACCCGGTCGCCCGGCTCCATGCCCTGCGCGCGCAGGCCGGCCGCCGTCCGCTCGACCCGCTCGGCCAGGTCTCCGAACGTGACCTCCTCCCGCACCCGCGCGCCGCCGCGGCCGCCGAACCAGCGGAGCGCGACGACCTCGGGCGCGTCCCGCGGCACGGCCAGCAGATCGTCCAGGAAGATCGTCACTCCGCCGCCCCCGGCGTCGCGACACTGCTCTCGTCCCGCAGGCTCAGTGCCAGCGAGCGGTACGACGGGACCAGCACACCGCGCGCCGCACGGCGCCGCCCCACGACCGGAACCCCGCCGCCCGACGCCGCCGCCGCGAGCGCGTCCAGCACCGCGTCCACCTGGGCCATCGCCAGCGGCATGCCGAGGCAGAAGTGCGGGCCCGCGCCGAACCAGAGGTGTCGCACCGCGGGATCGACGGGCCGGTCGGGATCGAAGCCGCCGGCCGCCCGGCAGCAGTTCACGGTGGCGATCACCACGCGGTCACCGGCAGCTACCGGCACGCCGCCCACCGAGGTGCCGGCTCGCACCGAGCGCAGCATCGCCGGCGTCGGCACCGTGACGCGCAGCCCCTCCTCGACGGCGCGCCGCCGCAGCTGCGGATCGTCCGCCAGCAGGCGGGACGTCCAGCCGGTGTCGTGCGCGATCGCCACGAGCCGGGGCACGAACGACTGGATGGTCTCCGTCCCGGTGAGCACGAACGCGCCGACGGCGCCCATCGCCTCGCGTTCCGACAGCCCCAGGTCGCGCATCCGCCCGGGCACCGTCGCCGGGTCGCCCGCGCGGTAGGCGGCGCGTGCGGGCGCGGTCAGCCGCTCCAGCACGGCCCGCGCCTGCGCCACCTGGGACCGGGTGAGCCCGTGGCGGTGCAGCCGCACCATCCCCGTGATCGTCTGGGCGGCGGCCATGGCCGAGCGCACCGCGTCGTCCGTCGGCGGCAGGCCGACCATCCCGCAGATCACGGCCCCGGCCTGCGCCGTCACGGCCGCCGCGAGGTCGACGGTCTCCCCGGCGGCCAGCCGCCGCGTGAGGTCCGGCAGCACGCCGACTCCGTCCGCCGAGACCAGCTGGCGCACGGCCCGGGGCGAGAACAGCGGCCCCAGCGTGCGCCGCAGCGCGGCGTGCTCGGCGCCCTCCATGTTGAGCAGCACGGACGGCCCGAGCACAGGCGTCCACAGGTCCGACGGCGCCCCCGGGCCCACCTTTGAGAAGTGGTCCAGGTCGAGCAGCACCTCGCGCGCGATCGCGGCGTCGCTCACCACTACCCCGATGCGCGGCACGCGCACCACCGGCCGGTTCCGGGCGGACCGGAGCGCCGGGTAGGCGAGCGGGTGTGCGGCGCGCTGGACCTGTTCCTCCCACAGCACCTCGGGCGAGGCGGCGCCCAGGTCGGCCGCACCGCCGCGTTTCCGCGCCGGTGCCAAGGTCGGCCCGACAGCCCCTACGGGCCCGGCCGAGCGCGTCGGCACGGCCGACCTCATCGGATGTCCACCAGCTCGGGCCGGTACCGGTGATCGGCGTACCAGCCGAGGGTGCGCACCAGCCCCCAGGCGTGCACGCGCCGCGTCGAGGCGCGCACCCACACCTCGCGATGCGCCGCGTACCGCGTGGTCAGCCGCCGCACGGCGTTGACCAGCGCACGGTCCTCGTGCACGTCCTCGATCCGGGTGCGCGGGAATCCGCCGGCCCGCTCGTACAGGGACGCGGTGATCGCCATGTTGCAGCCGGGCGTCATCACGTACGGCCCGAGATAGCCCTCGTCCTGGTTGCCCGGGCGGACCTTGCCGAACGTGCTCGACGCCCACAGCGCGAACGACAGCACTCCCTGCTGGAACCGTGACACGGGCAGGTCGTCAGTGCGTGGCACGAGCCGCCCCGCTACGAGCTCGTCGCCCGACGCTAACGCCTCCCGCACCGCGCGGGTCCACCCCGGCGGGGGCAGGCAGTCGGCGTCGGTCCTGGCGAGCAGCTCGGCCCCGAGCCCGATGGCGGCCCGCATCCCGGTGTCGGCGGCGGCGCCGGTCCCCTTCTGTGCCTCCGCGACGACGTGCCAGCGCAACCGGCCCCACTCCGCGATCGCCTTGCGCACCACATCGGGCGTGCCGTCGGTGGACCCGTTGTCCACGACCACCAGGTCGAAGTCGTCGTCCTCCTGTGCGTGCAGCGCCTCGAGCGTGCGCAGGATCCCGTGCTCGTGCGCCTCGTTCAGCGCGGGCACGACGACGGCGAGGCGCGGGCGCTCCGCCGGGCGCTCTGCCGCCTCCGGGATCACCATCGAACCACCATCGCACCCATGCTGATCCCGCCCGCGAGGCCGAGCAGCAGCACCACGTCGCCCCGCTTCAGGCGCCCAGACTCCAGCGCCGTCACCAGCTGCAGCGGCAGCGTCGCCGAGGCGATGTTGCCGTGGTCCGCCACAGTGACGATCGTGCGGTCCGCCGGCACGCCGAGTGCCCGGTGCACGTCAGCGAGGTACGCGACCGCCACCTGGTGCACCGCGACCAGTGCGACGTCGTCCATGGTCACGCCCGCCTGCCGCAGGGCCTGGTCGACCGGGCCGGACCCCAGCGCGAGGAACGCCTCGCGCAGCCGCGACCCGTCGATCTCGAAGTAGCTCCGCTCGGGGTCACGCGGGTTGACGGTGCCGCCGCCCGGCAGCATCCCGACGTCCCAGTGCTGCGACTCGGCGGTGAACGCCGAGGCGAGGATCCCCGACGGCATACCGCCCCGTGCGACCAGGCCCGCGAGCTCGGCGGCCAGGTCGTCCTCGAAACCGTCGACGGCTCCGAGCGCGGACCCCGCATCGGTCGCCTCCACGAGCACGGCGGCTCCGGCGTCGGACATCGTGTAGCCGGCCGCGGACATCGCGTACGTGCGGCGGTCGGGCACGTCCCACCGGACGCCGCGCGTCGGCATCTCGCCGGACGCGACGAGCACGCGGCGGTACCGGCCCGTGCCGATGAGCGCCTCGGCCACCTCGATGCCGTTGAGCACCGAGTTGCAGGCGTTCTTGACGTCCATCACGGGCGCGCGGACGCCGAGCTTGGCGGCAGTGATGTGGCTGGTCGCGGGCTCGATCATGTCCTGGGTGGCGGACGCGAAGATCAGGAGGTCGACGTCCGCGGGCCCCAGGCCCGCGCGGTCCAGCACCGTGCGGGAGGCGGCGACGGCGAGGTCGGAGGCCTGCTGGTCGTCGTCGGCCAGGTGGACGCGACGCACGCCCGTCAGGCGCGACACCATCGGTATGCGCGGCGCGACGCCCGGGTTCCTGCGGTGCAGGTCGCGCTCCGCCTCGGCCACGTCTCGCGTCCTTCTCGGCAGGTGAACCGCCACTTCAGCGATGCGAGCGACAGGGCGCGGGGACGGCTGGGGCAACGACGATGGCTCGGTGGGTCGGGCGGGTGCCGGGTTCAGCACGGCGGCTGGTTCGGGAAGCACCAGGCACACAGTAGGGCACGCCTGTGACACACCGATGACGACACATAGAGTGGCGGCCGTGATCCAGACATTCCCGACCACCCCGCACGAGCTGGGCCTCCTCTACCGCGCTCGGCCTGCGATGGCCGGCCTGCTCCTGGCAGGCACGGCAGCCCGGAGCTGGCCCGCCATGGGCTCACCGGTCCGCAAGGTCCCCGGCATCGGATGGGTCACGGCAGATCCGGTGATGGCCCGCGCGGTCCTGCAGGACCACCGTTCGTTCACGATCCTGGGCGAGGGCGGCGTGGGCGACCTCTGGGCCCAGATCCTCGGCGACTGGGTGCTCGACCTGTTCGACGGCGCCGGCCACCACGACCTGCGGTCCCGCACGCGCGAGCTCTTCACCGAGGCCGTCTCCCGCGACCTCGTGCACGCCGCGTGGGGCGAGCGGGTGGCCGCCGCGGGTGAGGTGCTGCGCGCGGGCGGCACGCTCGACGTCGCGCATCTCGCCCGGGTCCTGGTGGGACGCATGGTCATCGGCCTGCTGGGCATCCCTCGGCCCGCCCAGCACCACGGGACCTGGCCCGACGACGAGGGTGCGCTGCAGGTCTTCGAGACCGGTGAGCGGCTGGCCACCGTCGCGCTCAACACCGCGGGGTCGACGACGCTGACGCCGGACCAGGTGGCAACCGCACAGGGCATCGTCGCCGAGCTGACCGCCGGGATCCCCGACGGCTGGCGGGACGCACCGCCGGACACGCTGCTCGGCCGCTGCCGGGAGCTCGGGCTCGGGCTGACCGAGACCTCCGGCCTGGCCTCCCTGCTCATGGTCGCGGGCACCGAGACCGCCGCGAGCGCCATGGGCCGCACCACCGCACTGCTGATCGACACGGGCGAGCAGCATCGGATGCTCGCGGCGATGCGGGCGGGCACCGGGGCGGTCGCGAGCACCGGCCGCCTGCTGAATCCGGGTGAGGGCGACCCGGTCGAGAACGTGGTGCGGGAAGGGCTGCGGGTGACGAGCCCCGCCTCCGTGATCGGCCGCGGCGTCGCCGCCGACGTCGAGGTTGGCGGCGCGCGCCTGCGCGCCGGCGACCGGATCATGCTGCTGGTCTGGTCGGCGAACGTCGCTGCGGGCCCGTTCCGCGCAGACCGCCCGTACGTGCGGGAGTCCCGCCAGCTCTGGTTCGGCGCCGGCCGGCACCTTTGTCTGGGCGCGGCACTGGCCAGAGCCGAGATCGGCACCCTGCTGCGGATGCTGTGGTCGGAGGACCGGCCGCTGCGCGTCATCCGACGTCGGGCGGCCAGGGGTGTGCTGATCCCGGCGTGGTCGGAGCTGCACGTCTCCCGAACCTGACAAGCCCTTGGTTGTGGGCGCGATCGTTGCGCCTAAAACGGACACGTAGTCGCAACGATCGCGCCCACAACCAAACAGCTGGGGTCACCGCCGGGTCGCGCGGTAGATCTCGCGCACCACGTCCTCGATGTCGGGCTCGGTGATCGACAGGTCCAGCACCTCGACGCGCTCGGAGACCGCGGCGAGCACGCGCGCCGCCGTCGTGCGCTGCGGGTCGAAGGCGAGGCGCTGCCGCAGCCCACCCGATTCGCTGCGCACGTGCTCGGCGCCGTCGAGATCAACCAGGTCGGGGCTTGCAGCGGCGAGGTCGACCACGAGCTCGCGCCGCGCACCGACGGTACGGGCCAGCCCGTCGAAGGTGCCGTCGAACGCGAGGCTTCCGTGGTCCACGACGAGGATCCGGTCGCAGAGCCGCTCGACGTCGCCCATGTCGTGCGTGGTGAGCAGCAGCGTCGTGCCGTGCTCACGCCGCTGCGCCACGAGGAACTCGCGCAGACGCTGCTTCGACAGCACGTCCAGGCCGATCGTCGGCTCGTCGAGGATGAGCAGCTCCGGCCGGTGCAGCAGCGCGGCCGCGACCTCGGCGCGCATGCGCTGCCCGAGGGAGAGCTGCCGGACCGGCGTGGCCAGGAACTCCCCCATCTCGAGCATCTCGACGAGCTCGGCGGTCCGGACGCGCTCGTCGGCCGCGGGGAGGGAGTGGATCGAGGAGAGGATCGAGAACGACTCCTGCACCGGCAGGTCCCACCACAGCTGCGAACGCTGCCCGAAGACCACGCCGACCCGGCGTGCGAGCGCGCGACGCTGCTTCAGCGGGTGCAGCCCCACCGTGGTGACCGCGCCGCTCGTGGGCACCAGGATGCCGACCAGCATCTTGATGGTGGTCGACTTCCCGGCGCCGTTCGCGCCGATGTAGCCCACGGACTCGCCGGCTTCGACCGTCAGGCTCAGGCCGTCCACGGCGACGTGCCGGGGCCGCCGAAACCGGTCCTTCCGGTTCGGCCGGCCTGTGAACACCCGGGTCAGGTCCTCGGTCTCGATGACGTTCATCCGCCCGCTCCTCTGTAGTGACGAAGGCCCCAGCGCCAGCACAGCCAGGCGAACACCACCGCCCAGAGGGCCGCGACCGGCGCGCACCAGCCCACCCATGTCGGCAGCCCGGCCGGGCCGGGCGCACCGAGCAGGGTGGAGACGGGCAGGTAGGCCGCGAAGGCCACGGGGAAGATGGCGCCGAAGACGACCAGCAGGGCGCGCGGCCAGACGTTCGCCGGCTGGGTCGCCGCGTACCGGCCGCCGTACACGAACGCGTTGGTCATCTCGCTGCCGTTGATCAGGAAGAACTGCAGGCCGGCGGCCGTGACGAACTGTGCGCTGAAGATGACGAACCCGCAGACCAGCGCCAGGACCAGCAGCCCGACGGTGCCGGCGCTCCAGTCGATGTCGTTGAGCACCAGGCCGGCCGTCAGCGCCGTCGCGCCCACGAGGCTACGTGCCAGACGGCGCAGGCTGAGGTCGCTCGTGATGAGCTGCGCCAGCACGGGCTGCGGCCGCAGGAAGAAGACGTCGAGGGTGCCCGCGCGCACGTACACCGGGAGGTTGTCGCAGTGCCCGGCCACAAGGTCGGCCAGGGAGAAGGCGAGGTCGGCGAGGCCGAACACGAGCAGGATCTGGGCGAGCGTGAACCCGCCGATCTGGTCCGTCGCCGAGTAGAGCACCCAGACCTCGGAGAACTCGATGAGACCCACCAGCACCGCGCCCACCAGGTCCATGCGGAAGCTGGCACGGTAGCTCGCCTGCGAGCGCCCGCGGCTCGCGAGGACTGCCCGGTAGGCCCGCAGCCCGTCAGGCAGTGTCTGCCAGGGTCTGAGCCTGCGCTGCACCTTCGGCTCAGCCACCCTGGACCTCCAGCCTGCGGCGTCCGGCCCGGGTGGTCAGGTGCCCGACGGCGAGCACCACGGCCAGCCAGACCAGCTGCACCCCGATGCGCTGCCCTGCCGCTGCCCCGGTGACCTGCCCGGAGAGCACGTCGATGGGGAACTGCATCATCGAAGGGAAGGGCGTGAGCAGCGCGACGGTCAGCAGCCAGTCCGGGAACAGGTAGATCGGCGTGAACAGGCCGGTGAAGAACCCGGAGAGCGCCATGTAGAGCACGCTGACGCCGCGGGTCTCCACCAGCCAGAACCCCGAGGTGGCCACCGCGTAGATCGTGGCGTGCGAGACGGTGATGCCGATCAGGAGGCTGGCCAGGCCCAGCGCGTACGCGGCGGCGTCCGGCGGCAGCGCCATGCCGGAGACGAGCACGCCGATGACCACGCTCGGCAGCCCGCGCGGCAGCAGGGCGAACAGGCCCTTGCCGACGTCGGTCAGGATGTGCGCGGCCTGCACGCTGACCGGCCGCAGAAAGTCGACGGCGACGTCGCCCGACTTGATCCGGGTCTGCAGGTCGCTGCGGCCCGACAGGTTCACCGACCCGAGCATCCCCTGCCCCAGCCAGACGAACGCCGCCATGGTGGCCGCCGAGTACCCCGCCAGCTCACCGCCGGAGCTGGCGACTGCCGCGCCCATGATTCCGCCCTTGAGCAGGCCAAACGTCGCGTTCGCGACGAGGCCGGCGACGGTAGCCAGCGGATAGGCCGACTGCCCACGGATACCCGCGACGAGGAACCGCCAGTACGGGTTCCGGGTCAGCGACGGGAGCGGGCGCACAAGCGCGAGACCCTACCGCCTTCGGGTCCGAAGTTCACCCTCTTTTACGGACTCCCGCAGAGCACTGCGCGCCCGCACTCTGTCCCGTGCCCGTGCCGTCTCAGCCCGCCGGCACTTCCGGTCAGTACTCGCCCTGCCACGTGCAGACGCACGCCTCGTTCCCCTCGGCGTCGGCCAGCACCCACCACGAAGGGGCGAACTCGTCGGTGACGAGCCGCCCGCCGGCGGCGACCGCCGCCGCGACCCGTTCCTCGGCCTGATCGTGCGGCACCCAGACGTCCACATGGATGCGGTTGCGCTGCTCCCGCCGCCCGTCGGCCTGCTGGAACCAGACCCCGGGCAGCCGCCCGTCGCCGTCGGCCAGCGGTGCGGCGGCATCGTTGCCGCCACGCTCCGGCTGGGCGTCGTAGCCCAGCACCGCCTGCCAGAACGGCTGGACGGCGGTACCCGCAACGGCGTCGATCACGAGCGCCACGTCCCGCACCCCCGCCGGGTCCGCCGCTATGCCAAGCTCGCGGGCCGCCGCCGAGATCTCCCGCGCGAGCGCGAGGTCTCGCTGGGACAGCCCGCCGATGTCGTGCGACCAGGTCCGCACCGTGACGGTCCCGTAGCGCAGATCGACGTCCGGGTGGTGGTTCGCGGCCTCGGCGAGCGCGCCGATGCTGGTGACAAACCTCAGGCCCGTGGCGAACGAGCCGGTCGTGAACCGCGCGACCGCGGACATCCGCAGCACCCGCCAGTCACTCGTGCCCTCGCCCGCGGTGAACTCGGTAGCGGTGATCGCGTCACTCATGGGTCACCTCCTCCTTCTCAGCGTCGTGCACTTCGGCCTGTTCGGCCTGTTCGGCACCCTGCGCCGCGAGCCAGATCTCCTCCCGGCCCGGGACCACGGCGACGTCGACCTCGTTGCCCTCCGGGTCGGCGAGGGTCCACCACTCCGGCGCCTCGGCGTCGTACACGACGCGCCCGCCCGCCGCGACGGCCGCCGCGATCCGGGTCGGGGCCTGGTCGTCCGGGACGAACACGTCCACGTGGATCCGGTTCCTCTGGGCGGCCCGCTCCGCGTGCCTGGGGTCGAGCTCGGGCAGCATGTCCTGGAACCAGACACCCGGCCCGCGATCGACGGGGTCCACGAGCTGCACGTCGCTGTCGGGACGCACGACGTAGCCCAGCACGGCCTGCCAGAACGGCATGACGGCGCGCCGGTCGAGCGCGTCGATCCCAACCTTGACGGCCTGGACCCGCGCCGGGTCCGCCACGAGACCGAGGCGGGCCGCCGCCTCGCTGATCCCTCGTGCCAGCTCGGCGTCCCGGGCGCCGATCCCCCATCCGTCGTCACGCTCGGTACGCAGCCGCACAGTCACCCCCGCCGGCCGCACGTCGAGCGCGACGTGCGGGCGCTCCCCAGTGCCGTCGTCGCTGGCCAGCGGCACAACTGCCGCCAGGAACGCGGCGCTGGTGGCGAGGTCCGGCGTCCCGAAGAATGCCCTCAGCCCGTCGTAGACCGTGAAGCGCCAGTCCGCACGCCCCACCGTCGTGTGGATCGTCTGCTCCACCGACCCCCGCTGCCCCCGGCCCTCGAACGACGACAGACACGCCTCGTTGCCCTCGGCGTCGGCCGTAACCATGCAGGACTCACCGGCGTCGTCGTTCACGACGCGCCCGCCCGCCGCGACTGCGGCCTGGACGCGTCGTGCGGCGTGCTCGTACGGCAGGCCGATGTCCAGGTGGATCCGGTTGCGCAGCGGCCGGGGCGTGTCCATGTGCTGGAACCAGAATCCGGGCCAGCGGCGCATCGGGTCCACCAGCTCGTCGTCACCCACGGGATCGAACCCGAGCGCGGCCGCCCAGTAAGGACGCACCGCCGCCGCGTCGGAGGCGTCGATCGTCAGGTTGATCTCCTGGACCACGGCCGGGTCGGGCTGCAGCCCCATCTCGCGTGCGAGCCCCGAGACGGCGCGCGCCACCCCCAGGTCGGCGGTGGTCACACCGACGCCGGGCGTCAGCGTCCGCAACGTCACCGCGGAGCCCCGCACATCGACATCCGGCGGCTGCCTCACCACGACGTCCAGCCCCGCGAGCCGACTCACGAAGTCGGCCCCCTGCGGGTACCCGGTCGTGCGGAAGCACGCGCTCGCCCCGTCGGCGAGCACACGCCAGTCGCGTGCGCCGTCGGCCGCCTGGAACTGGCGCGCGGTGAGCTTCGAGGCCATGTTCTTCCCCTGCGTAGTGTGTTCTGAGCCACACCACCATTGCACGAGACCCTGACACACGAAACGCCGCCCACAGCGGAGTGCCCTGGGCTCGGCGCCGGATGCGGCGCCGAGCCCAGTTGCATCAACCCCGCCGGAGCCGCGCCACGTCCCGCACGGCGCCCTTGTCGGCCGACGTCGCGAGCGCCGCGTACGCCTGCAGTGCCGGCGACACGTACCGGTCGCGGGCCACGGGCTGCCACGGCCGCTCCGAGGACTCCATCTTCGCGCGGCGCTCGGCCAGCACCTCGTCCGGCACGTTGATCCGGATCTTGCGGGTGTCGACGTCGATCTCGATCTCGTCGCCGTCCTCCACCAGGCCGATCGTGCCGCCCGCGGCCGCCTCCGGGGAGACGTGCCCCACGGAGATGCCGCTGGACCCGCCGGAGAACCGGCCGTCCGTGATCAGGGCGACCACCTTCCCGAGGCCGCGGCCCTTGATGTACGAGGTCGGGTAGAGCATCTCCTGCATGCCCGGCCCGCCGGCGGGACCCTCGTAGCGCACGACCACCACGTGGCCCGGCTCGACCTGCTTGGTCAGGATCTTCTCGACGGCCTCGTCCTGCGACTCGCAGACCAGCGCCTTGCCGACGAAGTGGAACACGTCTGGGTCGACGCCCGCCGTCTTGAAGACGGCGCCGTCCTCCGCCAGGTTGCCGCGCAGCACGGCGAGCCCGCCCTCGACGGTGTAGGCGTGCTCGATGTCGCGGATGCAGCCGCCGGCGCCGTCCGTGTCGAGCGACTCCCACTGGTTGTTCGTGGAGAACGCCTTGGTGGTGCGCACCCCGCCGGGCGCCGCGTGGAACAGGCCGAGCGCCCGCTCGGTGGCCTTGCCACCGCGGACGTCCCAGTCGTCGAGCCACGCGCGCAGGGTGGGCGTGTGCACCGACGTGACGTCGTGGTCCAGCAGGCCGCCCCGGTCGAGCTCGCCCAGCAGCGCGGGGATGCCGCCCGCCCGGTGGACGTCCTCCATGTGGTAGTCCGGGTGGTTGGGCGCGACCTTCGACAGGCACGGCACCCGGCGGCTGATCTCCTCGATGTCCGAGAGCGTGAAGTCGACCTCCGCCTCCTGGGCCGCCGCGAGGATGTGCAGCACCGTGTTGGTGGAACCGCCCATGGCGACGTCGAGAGTCATCGCGTTCGCGAACGCGGCCTTGGTGGCGATCCCGCGCGGCGCGGCGGTGTCGTCCCCGTCCTCGTAGTACCGGCGAGCCAGGTCGACGATGGTGCGGCCGGCCTCCAGGAACAGCTCCTTGCGGGCGGCGTGCGTCGCGAGCGTCGAGCCATTGCCCGGCAGCGAGAGCCCCAGCGCCTCGGTGAGGCAGTTCATCGAGTTCGCGGTGAACATCCCGGAGCACGAGCCGCACGTGGGGCACGCGTTCTCCTCGACCAGGCCGAGGGCCGCGTCGTCGACACCCTCGTCGGCCGAGTAGTTGATCGCGTTGATCAGGTTCAGCGGGGTCTTCGCGACGCCGTCGGCCACCACGGCCTTGCCGGCCTCCATGGGCCCGCCCGACACGAAGATCACCGGGATGTTCAGCCGCAGCGCGGCGTTGAGCATGCCGGGCGTGATCTTGTCGCAGTTGGAGATGCACACGATGGCGTCCGCCGTGTGTGCCTGCACCATGTACTCCACGGAGTCCGCGATCAGGTCGCGGCTCGGCAGCGAGTAGAGCATCCCTGCGTGGCCCATCGCGATGCCGTCGTCGACGGCGATCGTGTTGAACTCCTTGGCGACGCCGCCGGCCTCGCGTATCGCGGACGCCACGAGGTCGCCCATGTCCTTGAGGTGTACGTGCCCCGGCACGAACTGCGTGTACGAGTTCGCGATCGCGATGATCGGCTTCCCGAAGTCCTCAGAACCCATGCCCGTGGCGCGCCACAGCGCGCGAGCTCCGGCCATGTTGCGGCCATGGGTGGACGTCCGGGAGCGCAGGGGACGACTCATTGCGGTTCAGCTCCTTCATGCTGGATGGCCGCGCACGATGCTGGCAGGCGGCCTCCGCACGCTACCTCCGGTGTCCCGGTATGGACACCTGGCGTCCACAAGGTGACCCCTGCTGCGGTAACACGGATGCGTCAGCTGCGGCGCGCCAGTCCCTTGGCCGCCCGCGGCCGGGCTTCACCCCCTACCTGAACCCTGCCCCGTGCCGTACCGTCATAGCAGGAGCCGCAGTGAAGCGGTTTCCGGCGTGCACGCGATGGAGGTGCTTCGAATGCGGGTTGCAGATGCATTGCGACGCAAGGGAAGTTCGGTGGTCACCATCTCCAGGGACCGCAGTGTGCGTGAGCTGCTCGCTCTTCTCGCCGAGCACGGCATCGGTGCCGTCGTGGTGTCCTACGACGGTGTCACCGTCGACGGCATCGTGAGCGAGCGCGACGTCGTCCGCCGGCTGAACTCGGACGGCGACGGCATCCTCGACGGCACGGTGGGCGAGATCATGACCGCCGACGTCCACACCTGTGGGCCCGAGGCCACGCTCGACGAGCTGATGCCCGTCATGACGGAGCACCGGGTCCGGCACGTCCCCGTGCTCGTGGACTCTCGGCTGACCGGGATCGTCAGCATCGGCGACGTGGTCAAGCACCGGATCGCCGAGGTGCAGGACGAGCGCGACCAGCTGACGGCCTACATCACCGGCGGCCGCGCGAGCTAGGCACCCGCGCGGGCCCGGCCGGCCTACCGTTTCTCGGTGGCCTTCGTCTCCGTAGCCGACGACGGAACGGGGGAAGGCACCACGTCATCGGCCCCGGAGGCCGGGGCTTCTTCGACGGGCGTCGAGACGCCGCGCCGGACATGGCGCGGGTTCCCGGCACCTCGCCGGCGGCGGAGCACGAAGACGAGCGCGCCCAGGGCGAGCGCGGCGACCGAGACGAGGGCGACAACGACGACCGGGGAGGCGCCGCTCTGCGGAGCGGACGATCCGGCACTCTCTTCGGGCGCCTCGTCCGAGCTGCTGCGGACGGCCGGTGCCGGGACGGAGAGCACGACCCGGCCGTCGGCGTAGCTGATCTCGTAGGTCTTGCCGCCGATGTCGAGCCGAGCCCCCTCGTCGAGGCCCTTGAACGTTCCGGTGATCTCACCGCCGGAGGTGACGACCGGAATCTCGCGGGGAAGCGGGACGCCGTCCTTGTAGCGAACCTTGAGCGTGGCGCCGCCCAGGGCGACGTCGCCGGCGACCGCCAGCTCGGCGACCGTGCCCGCCTGGAGGGTCGAGGTTTTCCGGAGCGTCACGTCGCCGCCGACGGCGGCCGTCCCGGTGACCTCGAGCGAGCTGTTGACGACGAGGTCCCCGGCCAGCTCGGCGCGCGCGAGCGCGAGCGTCCCCTTGGTGACGGCCCAGGGGCCCTTGGCGGTGCTCGTCCCGGAATAGGTGAGCGTCCCGGCCCCGGTCTTCACGAGGCCACCGGCGCCCTCGACGCCGCCGGCGTACTTGGTGTCCTTGCTGCTCGCGACGGTCACGGTCGTGGCGCCGAGGCGCAGCATGGTGCGGTCGACGCCACTGAGGTTGTTCACGGTCTGGTCGCCCGCGGCGGCCACGTCGAGCGTCGCGCGAGGCTTCGACAGCTTCACGCCCGCCGACGACGCGAGGGTGCCGCCCGCGAGGACGAGCGTGCCTCCGGAAACCGTCGTCGGCCCCGTGTAGGCGATGTCGCCGGTGAGCGTCACCGTCGCCGGGCCGGCCTGCTGGAAGGAACCCGCTCCGGAGACCCGGGACAGCTCGATGGCCTTCTCGGCGTTGCTGACGACGAGGGCGCCGTCGTCGACGACCTTCGAGCCCTCGGTCCCGGTGATCAGCCAGGAGTCCTGCCCCGGGCTGCCGGTCCCCAGACGGAGGACCGCCCCGCTCTCGATCGTGGTCGTGCCGTCGTAGTTCTGCTGGTCCGCGAAGGTGACGTCGTTGCCCGGCGTGCCGGCGATGGTGACGTCCCCGACGGCGACGGCGGCCATCGTGTCGTGGTACTGCCCGCCAGAGATGGGCGCGCCCAGCGTGACCGGTCCGTTGTAGTCGAAGATCAGGTGCCCGCGGGCGCGGCGCGTGTACAGGTTGATGTAGATGGTCTCGCGGGTGCCGGGAAGGAAGAACCGGTTGTGCGTGCCGTCGCCCCACTGGACGATCGCGCCCTGGATGTTCACGCCGCGCTTGTTGATGTTCTTGGGCACCGGTACGAAGTTCAGGTCGGGGTCCGAGAGCGAGGGGTCGGTCTCCGAACCCTGGTCGGTCCAGGAGTAGACGCCGGTCATGATCACTCGGCTGCCGTCGGGGGCGCCGTAGAAATTGATGTCGTTCCCCCACTCGCGGGAGAAGACGTCGAACCCGAGGACGGTGTCGTAGCCGTGCGGCGTGTCGATCATGAACGAGCCGTAGTTGACGAGCTTCGCAAGGTTCGGGAGGGAGGTGCGGTACTGCTCCCGCATGCTGGCGTGAACGCCGGTGCCGTTGACGATGGTGCCCGAGAACGGGTGGTCCCCGGCTAGGGAGACGCCGTCCCAGACGAACCGGGGCTGGTTCAGCACGCCGCCGCCGGAGAGGATGCCCGGGTGGTACGGGGCACCGTTGACGGCGACGATCAGCGTGCCGTCGATGTGGTGGTTGAGCGCGTTCCAGGCGAAGTTCGGGTAGTCGTAGGGGTAGTGCCCGACCCGTCCGGCCGGGCTGGTGCCGTCGCCGTACTGGAGCGTCGCGCCGGCCTCGACCGTGACGGCCGGGGCATCAGGGTCGTGGAAGGCGGCGTAGGGGTGGTTCTGTTCGCCCAGGACCTCCAACCGCTGCCGTTGGCGGTCCTCGGGGATCTGGAAGTCGCTGTCCGCCGTGAGCACCAGCTTGCCGCTCCCGCGGACCGTCAGGGTGCCGACACCGGAAAAGACGCCGCCGTAGACGACCTCTTCGCCGTCGCCGAGCGTGATGGTGGAGTCGCCCGCCAGCTCGATGCTCTCGTTCGCCCGAACCCGGTCGGTGATGTCCGTCGCCGCCTGGGCCGGGACACAGGCCAGCGAGATGGTGACGGACGCCAGCGCCAGCATGGCAAGCACCCGCAGACACAGACGGCGCATATGCGACATGGAGGGAGGTTAGCGCTCACTTCACCCGCGTCGGACCAGTGTCCGGCCCCGGACCGTCCCGGACCGCGCGATCCGGGTCTGCCCTAGCTCCGCAGGGTCGCCCGGTACTCGTCCTCGAGGATGCTCATCACTACGGCATCGGCCCAGGCGTCCCCGTCGCGGTGGACGTCCCGCAGGCGGCCCTCCTCGCGGAACCCGAGCGACTCGTACAGGGCCTGGGCACGCGGGTTGATGCTGAGCACGTCGAGGCTCACGCGGTGCAGGCCGGGCCCGGGCTCGCCGTCGACGCCGTCGAACGCGAACCGCAGGACCTCCTGGATGGCCTCCCGGCCGTACCCGCGGCCCCGGTAGTTCGGCAGCAGCTGGAGCCGCAGGTTCGCCGAGCGGACGTCGCCGTCGAGGTCGTTGAGCACGATCTCGCCGATCATCTCGTCGCTGATCGGCTTGCCGTCCCGCATCGCGGCCGGGCAGATCGCCCAGTCGTAGCGGCCGGGCCGGTCGCTGACGGTGCTCGCCCACTCGTCGATCTGGTCACGCGTGAACGTTGCGGTCGTCCCCGTCAGGCGCGTTCCCTCCGGATCCTGCACCGCCTCCCACAGGCGTTCCGCATCGCGCCCCTCGATGGGGCGCAACCGCATCATCTCGCCGCCCAGAAGGGGTCCGCGGGTCACCTGCCCGCCCTCACGAACCGGGCCTCACGAACCGATCCGATCGAGCACCAGCTCCCGTACCCGCTTCGCGTCGGCCTGACCCTTCGTCGCCTTCATGACCGCGCCGATGATGGCGCCGACCGGACCCTGGTTGCCGCCGCGGACCTTCTCGACGATGTCCGGCTGAGCCGCCAGCGCGTCGTCGATCGCTGTGAGCAGGGCGCCGTCGTCGGACACGATCTCGAGGCCGCGCGACACGACCACCGCCTCCGGGTCGCCCTCGCCGGCGAGCACGCCCTCGAGCACCTGGCGCGCGATCTTGTCGTTGATCCGGCCCGACTCGATGAGTCCCTGCAGCTGCGCGATCTGCGCCGGAGTGACGACGAGGTCCTCGAGAGTGATCTCGTCCTGCTTCGCCCGGCGGGCCAGCTCGCCCATCCACCACTTGCGCGCGCCCGCGGCGCTCGTACCGGCGGCGATCGTTGCCTCGATGAGCTCGACGGCGCCCGCGTTGACGACGTCGCGCATCTCGGCGTCGGCGTAACCCCACTCCTTCTGGAGCCGACGGCGGCGTGCGACCGGCATCTCCGGGAGCGTCGCCCGGATCTCCTCGACCCACTCGCGGCTCGGGGCCACGGGCACCAGGTCGGGCTCGGGGAAGTAGCGGTAGTCCTCGGCGTCCGACTTCACGCGGCCCGACGACGTGGTGCCGTCCTCCTCGTGGAAGTGGCGCGTCTCCTGGATCACCGGGAGGCCCGCGTCGAGGACGCCGGCCTGGCGGGACACCTCGTACCGCACGGCGCGCTCGATCGAGCGGAACGAGTTCACGTTCTTGGTCTCGGTGCGGGTGCCCAGGGGCGACTCCGGCGTCGGGCGGAGCGACAGGTTCACGTCCGCGCGGACGTTGCCGCGCTCCATCCGGGCCTCGGAGACGTCGAGCGAGCGGAAGATGTCGCGCAGCGTCTGCACATAGGCCCGCGCCACCTCGGGGGCGCGCTCGCCGGCGCCCTCGATGGGCCGCGTCACGATCTCGACCAGCGGGATGCCTGCGCGGTTGTAGTCCACCAGCGAGTACTCGGCGCCCTGGATGCGGCCGGTCGCGCCACCCACGTGGGTGTTCTTGCCGGCGTCCTCCTCCATGTGGGCGCGCTCGATCTCGACACGGAACACCTCGCCGTCGTCGAGCTCGATGTCGATCCAGCCGTCGAAGGCGATCGGCTCGTCGTACTGCGAGGTCTGGAAGTTCTTCGGGACGTCCGGGTAGAAGTAGTTCTTCCGGGCGAACCGGCAGCTCTCGGCGATGGTGCAGTTCAGCGC
Organism: Promicromonospora soli; assembly: GCF_014653785.1. GTDB lineage: Bacteria > Actinomycetota > Actinomycetes > Actinomycetales > Cellulomonadaceae > Promicromonospora > Promicromonospora soli. Next base: position 1,278,933 of record NZ_BNAS01000001.1, read on the forward strand.
GAGGCCGATCCGGATCGCGTACTCGACGGCCTTGCCGTTCACCACCGGCAGCGCGCCCGGCAGCCCAAGGCTGACGGGTGTCACCTGGGTGTTCGGCTCGCCGCCGTACGCGACCTCGGCCGCGCAGAACATCTTGGTCAGCGTGCCGAGCTCGACGTGCACCTCGATGCCCAGCACCGGGTCGTAGCGGCGGACGGCGTCCTCGTAGGCGACCAGGTCGGTGGTCGTTGCGGCGGTCATCGAGCGAGCTCCGTGGTCTTGAGTTCGGGTGCCTTGTTCAGGATGGGCCCGCCCCAGCTGGACTCGAGGGCCGCCTCGAGGGCGGCGCCCACGCGGTACAGCCGGTCGTCCGCCTTGGCGGGGGCCAGGATCTGGAAGCCGACCGGGAGGCCGTCGTCGGACAGGCCGTTCGGCAGGGACATGCCGGGAACGCCGGCGAGGTTCGCGGGGATGGTCGCGACGTCGTTCAGGTACATCGCGAGCGGGTCGTCGAGCTTCTCGCCGAACTTGAACGCCGTGGTCGGCGCCGTGGGCGAGACCAGCACATCGGCCCGCTCGAAGGCGGCGGCGAAGTCGCGCTGGATCAGCGTGCGGACCTTCTGCGCGCTGCCGTAGTAGGCGTCGTAGTAGCCCGCGGACAGCGCGTACGTGCCGAGGATGACGCGGCGCTTGACCTCGTCGCCGAAGCCCGCGCCGCGGGTGGCGCCCATGACGCGCTCCGCGGTGACCGGGCCGTCGGCGGGCTCGACGCGCAGGCCGAAGCGCATGCCGTCGAACTTCGCCAGGTTGCTGGACGCCTCGGCGGGCATGATCAGGTAGTACGCGTCGAGCGCGTAGGCGAAGCTGGGGCAGGAGACCTCGACGACCTCGGCACCCAGCGCACGCAGCTGCTCGAGCGACTCGTCGAAGCGAGCGGACACGCCGGCCTGGTAGCCCTCCCCCGAGAGCTCCTTGACGACGCCGACGCGCAGGCCCTTCAGGTCGCCCTTGGCGCCCTGCCGGGCAGCCGCGACGACGCCCGGCACCGGCTCGTTGATCGACGTCGAGTCGTGCGGGTCGTGGCCACCGATGAGCTCGTGCAGGAGCGCCGCATCGAGCACCGTGCGGGTCACCGGGCCCGCCTGGTCGAGCGACGACGCCATGGCGATCAGGCCGTAGCGCGAGACGCCGCCGTAGGTGGGCTTCACGCCGACCGTGCCGGTGACGGCGCCTGGCTGACGGATCGAGCCACCGGTGTCGGTGCCGATCGCGAGAGGCGCCTCGAAACCGGCTACTGCCGCGGCGGAGCCACCGCCCGAGCCACCGGGGATGCGGTCCAGGTCCCACGGGTTCTTGGTGTTGCCGAACGCCGAGTGCTCCGTCGAGGAGCCCATGGCGAACTCGTCCATGTTGGTCTTTCCGAGGATCGGCAGGCCCGCGGCCTTGATGCGCTCCACGAGGGTCGCGTCGTACGGCGGGATCCAGCGCTCGAGGATCTTCGATCCGGCGGTGGTGGGCAGGCCCTTGGTCACCACCACGTCCTTGACCGCGATCGGCACGCCTGCGAGCGGGTGCAGCTCCTCGCCGCCCGCGCGCTTCGCGTCGACCTCGGCGGCCGTCGCCAGCGCCTCGTCGGAGGAGACGTGCAGGAACGCGTGCAGGTCCCCGTCGACGGCGGCGATGCGGTCCAGGTGGGCCTGCGTGGCCTCGACGCTGGTGATGGTCTTGCTGCGCAGCGCCGATGCGAGGTCGGACGCACTGAGCCGGGTGATGTCGTTCGTCATGTCGCTGGTCCCCATCTCACTCTTCGCCAAGGATCTGCGGGACGGCGAACCGTCCATTCTCCTGCTGCGGAGCTCCGGCCAGCACGTCCTGGACCGGCAGAGCCGGCTCGGGCACGTCGTCTCGGAACACGTTCGTCAGCGGGAGGGGGTGGCTCGTTGCGGGCACGTCTGCGGTGGCGACCTCGCTGACGCGAGCGACGGACTCGACGATCACGTCGAGCTCACCGGCGAGGCGGGTTACCTCGTCCGGTCGCAGGTCGATCCGTGCCAGCGCAGCCACGCGCGCAACCTCGTCACGGGAGATGGTGGACATGGCGGCAAGTCTAAGGCGTGTCGCCCTCCGACGGGGCCGCCACGCCCCCTCAGGACTTCAGGTCCACGTGCCGGTTGACGTCCTTGTAGATCAAGTAGGTGAACGGACCCGGGCCGGACTTCGGAGCCTCGACCCGCGCCGGCCGACCGGTGCTAGTCTCGCCGGGCCGGAACACGACGTCCGGTCGGCGGAGCAGCAGACGCCGAAAACCTGAGCTGGCGGCACCTGCCTCCAGCTTGCGCCGCCAAGAGAGGCGGCCCCCGTGAGCACACTGTGGCTGAAGAACCCCCTCGGCATCCACCTGGGCCGCGGAACAGATTCCGGCGCAGCGGGCGGCGGTCTCGTCGTGGACACGAGTCGCGGCCTGATCACCGAGCTCGTACCCTCCGGAGGGCGCCCGACCGCCCCGACGGACGCGGAGCTCGATGCCAGCGCCCACGTCATCACGCCCGGGCTGATCAACACGCACCACCACTTCTACCAGACGCTGACCCGCGCCTGGCCACCCGTGGCGAACGCCAAGCTGTTCGACTGGCTGGTGAACCTATACCCCGTGTGGTCCCGGATGGACGCTGAGGCGATGCGGCTCGCCACCACGGTGGCCCTGGCAGAGCTGCTGGAGTCCGGGTGCACCACCACCTCGGACCACCACTACCTCTTCCCCAGCGGGTCCGACGTCGCGATCGACGTCGAGGTCGACGTCGTGCGTTCGCTCGGCATGCGGGCAGTCCTCACCCGCGGCTCGATGAGCGTAGGCGAGGACGACGGCGGGCTACCGCCACAGCAGGCAGTGCAGGACGCGGAGACGATCCTGGCCGACTCCGAGCGGCTGGTGGGCGCGCATCATGAGCGCGGCGCCGGAGCGATGGTCCAGATCGCTCTGGCACCGTGCTCGCCGTTCTCCGTGAGCACGGAGCTCATGACGCAGACCGCCGCCCTGGCCCAGTCCCTGGACGTCCGCCTGCACACGCACCTCGCTGAGACGATCGACGAGGAGGACTACTGTCGCGAGCACTTCGGGAAGCGGACCGTCGACTACCTGGAGTCGGTGGGCTGGCTCACCGACCGCACCTGGCTCGCGCACGGGATCCACTTCGATGACGAGGAGATCAAACGGCTGGGGCGCGCAGGAACGGCGGTCGCGCACTGCCCGACGTCGAACATGCGCCTGGCCTCCGGGATCGCGCGCGCCGTCGAGCTCGAGGAGGCCGGAGCTCCCGTAGGACTGGGCGTGGATGGCTCGGCATCGAACGACGCCTCCAACCTCATCCGGGAGGTGCGCCAGGCCCTCTACCTGCAGCGGCTGCGGTACGGCGCCGAGCGGGTCACTGCCGCGCGAGTCCTGGACTGGGCGACCTCGGGCTCCGCCAAGGCGCTTGGACGCGCAGATCTCGGGACTATCGCCGTGGGCAAGCAGGCCGACCTCGCCCTGTTCCGCACGGACGGACTGGCGTTCTCCGGCGCCCACGACCCGGTCACCGCTCTCGTACTGTGCGGCGCCGAGCGCGCCGACAAGGTGATGATCGCCGGCCGGTGGCGCGTGGCAGACGGCCACGTGATCGGGCTGGACACCGACGCCCTGATCGCCCGGCACCAGGAGGCCGCCCGGACACTGGTCGCGGGCTGAGCGCCCCGGCCAGGCAGAACGGCCAGGACCTGTGCGCTGGTTCTCTTGCGCATGGGCCCCCACCGTGGTCCTGGTTCTGCAGCCCTCGGCGGTGCACCCGGGCATGGCGTCGTTCGGTGGGCATGACGAAGGCCCCGCACCACCCGGTGCGGGGCCTTCGTGAATGGTTGTCCGGCGGCGTCCTACTCTCCCACCCCGTCTCCAGGGCAGTACCATCGGCGCTGTAGAGCTGAGCTTCCGGGTTCGGAATGGGACCGGGCGTTTCCCCCACGCTATGACCACCGTAACACTGTCGAGAATCAGGCAACCCCGCCGGCCCACTCACCCGCACGAAAGGTGTGGGGGTGGTGGTGGGGGTTGGTGCCCGTGACTCGGGAACCGCATAGTGGACGCGTAGCAACACTTT
>NZ_BNAS01000002.1:0-58727 GCF_014653785.1 Promicromonospora soli
CTGCGCGTCCTGCTCCACGTCAAAGCTCGACGAGTTGGCCAGCAACGTGCCGTCCAGCGCCCTGGCCTCATAGTTGAACCGCCCCAGCTTGCCCGACGCGGTCTGGGTCACCCACACACCCGAGTCGTTCAGCCGCACATCAGCCGTCGCCTCGCCGTCGTACCACAGAGCGAAGCCCAGCAGACCCGCACCGAAGAGGGTCACCACACCGACCGACGCAACGGACCTGCGGTTCTCAAACACGCTTGAGACCAGGCTCATGCGTCCTCCTCTTCATCACTCCACAAAAAGACTGCTCGCCCGGCCATACACACAGGCGCAACGGCAGCACCCTACCGGGCAGAAGGGTGAATCGGCGCTGAATTTGGATGGGCAGGACTACCCATGCACCCCGCCCAGATTGTACGGGTTATGCCGATACGCCTTGGGCCTCTGCGCAGGGGGCCGCCCGGGTCGTGCTGCTCTCAGACCGCCCGGTCCGCCAGGGCCTGGGCGAACTGCTCCAGGGACTCCTTGACGGGGCCCTCCGGCAGCGGCGCCAGCTCGGCCGAGGCCGCCCGCGCCCACTGCACGGCCAGCTCCCGCGTATCGGCGAGCACCGCGTGGGCGCGCAGCCGCTCCAGCGCGGCGTTCAGCGCCTCGTCCGCGGACAGGTCGCCGTCGAGCGCCGCGAGCAGGTCCCGGTCCTCGTCGGTGGCCACGCCGGATGCGACGTGCTGCCGTAGCAGCAGCACCGGCATGGTCGGGACGTGCTCGCGCAGGTCCGTCCCCGGCGTCTTGCCCGAGGTCTCGCCGGACGAGGCGACGTCGAGCACGTCGTCGGCGAGCTGGAACGCGACGCCCACCTTCTCGCCGTACGCGCCGACCGCTTCGATCTGGTCCTTCGGCGCCCCGGCGATCATCGCGCCCAGGCGGGCCGACGCCGACAGCAGAGACGCCGTCTTGTCCGACAGCACCTGCAGGTAGTGGGCCACCTGGTCCTCGCCCGCGTCGGGCCCCATGGTCTCGTGCAGCTGCCCCAGGCACATCCGCTCGAAGGTCTTGGACTGCAGGATCACTGCCTCGGGCCCCAGCTCCGCCACCCGCGCGGACGCACGGGCGAACAGCATGTCGCCCACGAGGATCGCAACCGAGTTGCCCCACACCATGTGGGCCGACGGCGCCCCGCGCCGCATCGGCGCGGAGTCCATGACGTCGTCGTGGTACAGCGAGGCGACCTGCGTCAGCTCCACCACCACTGCGGCGTCGACGATGCCGGGGGCCGTGCCGTCGCCGAGCTCACCGGTCAGGAGGGTGAGCAGGGGCCGGAACCGCTTGCCGCCCGCGTCGATGAGGTGCCGGGAGGCGCCGTCGGCCAGCTTGTCCGCGCTGGCGACGGCCTCCGAGAGCGCGTCGTCGACCCCCGTCAGCCGTTCCGCGAGGCGGGACGCAAGCTCCGGGTCCGTGATCGGCAAGCCGAGCGCGGTGGGGTCGGGCAGGTTGGTCGGAACGGCCGGCGGGGCGGACGCCGACGCACCCGTCGTCGTCTGGGGCGGCAGCGGTACGGAGGTCACGGCACGAACTTACTTGCCTGCTCCACCAGACCGAGAACCGGGGACGGGAAAACGCCGAGAATCACTGTGGCGATCGCACAGACGACGATGGCCAGGGCGGCCGGTCCGCGAGACCGCACGACGGTCACCACCACGCGCTGCGGGGCTGCGACCTGCGCCCTGGCCATGGTGGCGGTCGTGGTGGTCGAGACCCCGGTTTCGACAGGCTCCACAACAGGCGTCGTCTCGACAGGCTCGACCCCCGGCGTCGTCTCGACAGGCTCGACCCCCGAGTCGGCCGGCGCGGGCTGGAACACCATGACGACGAGGAGCCGCAGGTAGAACGCGACGGCGACAACCGACGCGAGCACACCGAGCACCGCGAGCCACCACAGGCCGCCCGACACTGCCCCGGTGAACGCGCCGAACTTCGCGATGAAGCCGGCGGTGAGCGGGATGCCCGCCATCGACAGCAGGAACAGCGCGAACGCGGCGGTGAGCCACGGGGCCTTGCGGCCCAGGCCTGCCCACTGCGCGATCTCGGTCGCCTCGCCGAGCACGATGCCGTCGTCAGCCACCGGACCGTTGTCCTCGCCCGAACCCGCCGTGACCCGGCGCTCCCGTACCAGCGTGACCACGGCGAACGCGCCGATCGTCGCGATGCCGTAGGCGAGCAGGTAGAAGAGCGTGGACGACTGCGCCTGCAGGTTGAAGCCCGCGATGCCCACGAGCAGGAAGCCGGCGTGCGCGATCGACGAGTACGCCAGCAGGCGCTTCACGTCGGTCTGGACGGAGCCCACCGCGGTGCCGACCACCATCGTCAGGACGGCGACCACGACGACGACGATCTGCAGCTGCCGCAGGGCCTCCGGGCTGGCGCCCCCCAGGCCGATCGAGATGCGGTACAGCACCTCGACGAGAGCCGCGACGGCCGCCGCCTTGGTGCAGGCCGCCATGAACCCCGTGATCGGCGTGGGAGCGCCGGTGTAGACGTCGGGCGTCCAGGCGTGGAACGGCACCGCGCCCACCTTGAACAGCAGGCCGACCGTCACCAGCAGCACGCCGGCCACGAGCAGTCCGGTCATGCCCTCGAGCGGCAGGCCGCCCTGCCGCATCGCCATGGCGATCTCGAGCAGCCGCACCGTGCCGGCAAACCCGTAGATCAGCGCGACGCCGAAGATGAACAGCGCCGAGGCGAACGCCCCCAGCAGGAAGTACTTGGCCGCCGCCTCCTGCGACAGGAGCCGACGTCGGCGCGCCGTGGCGCACAGCACGTACAGCGGGAGCGACAGCACCTCCAGGGCGATGAACATGACGATGAGATCGTCGGTGGAGGCGAACAGCATCATGCCGCCGGTCGCGAACAGCAGGAGCGGGTAGATCTCGGTCTGCTCCAGGCCGGACCGCCGGGCCAGGTCCTCGTACGAGGTACCGGGCACGGCCGACGCCGTGGGTGCGAACGAGTCCTGCCCGGTGGCGGTGCGGTCGGCCACCACGAGCACGCCCAGGAAGGCCAGCGCCGCGATGATGCCCTGCGCGCCGAGCGCGAACGGCGTGAGGGTCACACTGCCGCCGACCACCTGCACGGGCTGAGCCACGATCTGTGGCCACAGGACCACCACGAACGCGAGCCCCCCGGCCAGGGCGGCCAGGGTCAGCACGATCTGGGTCATGCGGCGGGCCTTCGCCGGCACGAACGCCTCGAGGAGCACGCCGACCACGCCCGCGCCCAGCACCACGATGAGCGGTGCGAGGGCGAGCCAGTCGATCTCGGGTGCCACGAACTCGGTCACTTGTCGCTCCCCATCTGCGCGGCGGCGTCCGCCGGTTCGTCGATCGCCGTGAGCGCCGCCGACTCGTCGGCCGGTGCGTCCACGTAGGTCAGGGCGAGGCCCGGCACGAAGCCGAGCACCAGGAGCCCGGCCACCAGCGGGGCCGCGACGATGCGCTCACGCACCCTCAGGTCGGGCAGGGCTTCGAGGCCTGCGGCCGGCGCCCCGGTGAAGATCTTCTGATAGGTCAGCAGCACATAGACGGCAGCGAGCACCACGCCCGGGATGGCCGCGATTGCCCAGGCCGCCGAACCGGCGGGCTCCCCGCTGAACGCGCCGATCAGGACCATGATCTCGCTGACGAACGTGGCCAGGCCGGGCAGCGACAGCGTCGCCAGGCCCGCCACGAGGAACGTCCCGGCGAGCACCGGCGTGACCGACCGCAGGCCGCGGTAGTCCGCGATCTGCTGCGACTTCTCCGGGTGCCGGGACACGAGGAACCCGGCCACCAGGAACAGGGCGCCGGTGGCGAGGCCGTGGTTGAGCATCATGAAGCTCGACCCGGCGGTGCCCAGCGGTGTGAAGGTGAAGATGCCCAGGATGATGAAGCCGAAGTGGCTCACCGAGGTCCAGCCGACCAGCCGCAGCAGGTCGGTCTGCAGGATCGCCATGATCGCCCCGTACAGCACGGAGATCACGGCGAGCGCTATGACGAACGGTGCGGCCCACCGGGACGCCTCCGGGAACAGCGGCAGGCAGAGAGTCAGCATCCCGAAGGTGCCGACCTTGTCCAGCACGCAGATCAGCAGCGTGGACGTGCCGGGGCTGGCATTCCCCGCGACGTCGGGCAGCCAGCTGTGCACCGGGACCATGGGGGCCTTGATCGCGAAGGCGATGAAGAACCCGATGAACATGAGGCGCTCGGCGGCGGTGCCCAGGTCGACCGCGACGAGCTCGTCCACGAGGAATGCCCGGCCCGGGTCCACCCCGGCGCCGACGGCGAGGAAGTACAGCGCGATCACCGCGGCGAGCATGATCAGCCCGCCGCCCAGGCTGAACATCAGGAACTTCACGGCGGCCCTACGCCGGCCGGCACCCTGCCCGAACCCCCCGATGAGGAAGTAGGCGGGGATCAGCATGGCCTCGAACAGCACGTAGAACAGGAACACGTCGCGGGCGCAGAACACGGCCACCATGAACGCCTCGAGCAGCAGCACGAGGCCGACGAACCTGCGCAGGCGCACCTCGTCCCGCCCCTGCTCCCTCCAGGCGGCCAGGAGCACCAGCGGCACCAGTACCACGGACAGCGCCACGAGCAGCAGGCCGACGCCGTCGACACCCACCGCGTACGTCGCACCGATCTGCGGGATCCACGGGTAGGTCTCGCCGAGCTGGTGCTCGGCGGCGGCGCCCGGGTCGAAGGCCGCGAACGCCCCGACGAGCAGGGCTACCTCGACCAGCGAGAACAGGAGCGCCAGCGGCCGGGCGAGGCCTATGCCGGCGCTTGCGGAGCCGGTTCGGGAACGACCGAGCGCGCCCAGTCCCACCACGGCCGCGCCGACCAGCGGCCATGCGATGAGCACGGTCAGCCAGGGAAACATCTCTCCTCCGATCACTGGGCACCACCGAGGCCACCAACGAGCCACGCGACGACGGCGATCACGAGGACGCCGCCCGCCATGCCGGCCGCGTACGAGCGGACGTACCCGCTCTGCGCCCTCCGGAATACGGAGCCGAACCACGACACGGTCTGCGGCAGGGCTGCCCAGCCGCGGTCGACGACTTCACGGTCGCCGGCCTCGACCACGCGGGCCAGACCCAGCGCGGGCCGCATCACGAGCGTCTCGTTGGCGGCGTCCTGGTACAGGTCCCTGCGGGCCGCCCGGGTCAGGACGGAGCCGCGCGGCGCCTCCTCGGGAACGACGTTGACCGCGTACATCCGGAACGCCAGCAGTGCGCCGAGGACGACCACCAGGATGGTTACGGTCATGATCACGGGCACCGGGAGCACCGGTTCGTGGTGCTCGGCGTGCCCGACCACCGGCTCCAGCCAGGTGGTGAACGTCCCGCCGATGCCGAGCACCGCGCCCAGCGCGGCGGAGCCGACGCCGAGGAACACCAGCGGCCACCACATCAGCGGCGAACCCTCGTGCGGGTGCCGGTTGTCCTTCCAGCGCGGACGGCGTCCGCCGAACGTCATGAAGAACAGGCGGGTCATGTAGAACGCGGTGATCGCGGCGCCCAGCACGGTGACCGACCCGAAGACCCACGCCCGCCACGGCTGGCCGTCGACCGGGATGAACGCAGCCTCGATGATCCCGTCCTTCGACCAGAAGCCGGAGAACGGCGGGATCCCGAGGATCGCGAGCCAGCCGAGCCCCATGGTGATCCACGTGATCGGCAGGAACCGCGACAGCCCGCCGTAGCGGCGCATGTCGGTCTCGTCACCCATCGCGTGCATCACCGAGCCGGCACCGAGGAACAGGCCCGCCTTGAAGAAGCCGTGCGTGAGCAGGTGGAAGATCGCGAACGCGTACCCGGCCGGGCCGAGCCCCGCGGCGAGCATCATGTACCCGATCTGCGACATCGTGGAGGCGGCCAGAGCCTTCTTGATGTCGTCCTTCGCGGTACCGACCACCGCACCGAACAGCAGGGTGACCGCGCCGACCAGCACCACGACGAGCTGTGCCGTCGGCGCCGCCTCGAGGATGGGGCCGGAGCGCACCATGAGGTACACGCCGGCGGTGACCATCGTGGCGGCGTGGATGAGCGCGGACACCGGCGTCGGGCCGGCCATCGCGTCACCCAGCCAGGCCTGCAGCGGGAACTGCGCCGACTTACCGCACGCGGCGAGCAGCAGGCACAGCCCGACCGCCGTGGCGGTGGCCTGGGAGAGCGAGCCGACCCCGTCGTCGGACAGGGTGGTCGCGAAGTCCAGGGCGCCGGTGTTGGCGAACAGCAGCGCCATCGCCGCGATGAGGCCCATGTCACCCACGCGGTTCATGACGAAGGCCTTCTTGGCCGCCACCGCGTTCTCGCGGGCGGCGGGCCGTCCGGTGTCCCAGAACCCGATGAGCAGGTAGGACGCGAGACCCACACCCTCCCAGCCCACGAAGAGCAGGAGGTAGGAGTCGGCGAGGACCAGCGTCAGCATGGCTGCGACGAACAGGTTCAGGTACGCGAAGAACCGGCGCCGGTGCGGGTCGTGGTCCATGTACGCCACGGAGTACACGTGGATGAGCGTGCCCACGAAGGTCACGAGCATCACGAAGGTCAGGGACAGCGGGTCCAGCCGGATACCGAGGTCCACGTCCAGGTCGCCCGCGGACAGCCAGGTCCACAGGTGGTGGTCGACCGAACGCTCCTCGGCCGGCATGCCGATCATGCGGAACATCAGGATGAAGCCGACGACTCCGGAGGCGGCCGAGGCCAGCACCCCGAGCCAGTGGCCCCAGCGGTCGGTGGCCTTGCCACCCAGCAGCAGTATCGCTGCGCCGATCAGCGGAAAGCCGACCAGCCAGGGGGCAAGCCCGATCACGTCGTTCACTGTCTCCCCCTCAGAGGTTCTTCTTGGTGGGTGAGCCTGCGGTTCCGCTGCACCTCCGCCTCACCCACGGAGCAGGTTGACGTCGTCGACCGAGGCCGAGCGGCGGGTACGGAAGATCGTCACGATGATCGCCAGGCCGACAACGACCTCAGCGGCGGCGACGACCATGACGAAGAAGGCGAGCACCTGGCCCGTCACGTCGCCGTGCATCCTGGCGAAGGTGACGAACGCGAGGTTGGTCGCGTTGAGCATGAGCTCCACGCCCATGAACACGACTATCGCGTTGCGCCGCAGCAGCACCGTCGTGGCGCCGATGGCGAAGAGCGCGGCCGCGAGGACCACGTAGTTGGTGATGTCCATCAGGCTTCTTCCTCCGCCGAGACCCGGGTCTCGACGAGCTCGGCCGCCGGGATGTCCGGCGCGGGCCGCTCCTGGCCGCGGATGCGCAGCACGCGCGACACGGACTGCGGCACCTGCTCGCCGTCCGGCCCCAGCGCGGGCGTGTCCATCGCGTTGGACCGGGCGTAGACGCCGGGCGACGGCAGCGGGGTGAGCACCACGCCGTCGGGCAGCGCCTTGATCCGCGAGTCGGCCACGGACCGCTGCGTCCGCTTCGGCGTCAGCCGACGCCGGTGCGTGAGCACCAGCGCGCCTACCGCCGCCGTCACGAGCAGCACGCCGACGGCCTCCATGGCCACGCCGTAGTCGCCGAACAGCACGCGGGCCAGGGCGGTCGGGTTTGCGATGCCGCCCGGGTCTCCCCCGCTCAGCCCGACGGCGGGCGGGAACGCGGCACGAGCCACGACGCCGGCAAGAACTGCGGCGAGGCCGATCCCGATGAGCACGCCTATCCAGCGCTGCCCCCGGATGGTCTCCGTGAGCGAGTCGGACGCGTCGACGCCGACGAGCATCAGCACGAACAGGAACAGCATCATCACCGCGCCCGTGTACACGACCACCTGCACGACGCCGAGGAACGGCGCCTCCTGCGCGATGTACAGGATCGCCATGCTGACCATGACGAACACAAGACACATCGCCGCGTGCACGGCCCGCTTCACGAACAGCAGGCCCAGCGCGGCGAGCACCATGAGCGGCGCGATGACCCAGAAGAGGGCGGTCTCGCCGCCCGAGATCTCCAGCCCGGCGGGGGTCATGCGGTCACCCCCGACCCGGGGGTCGAGCTTGTCGAGGCCCCGGCGGTCAGGTCGGCCACGGAGGTCGAGCCCGGCTCGCTCGTCGAACGCGACCCGGTGGTCGTGGCCGGGACCCGCACCGACCCGACCGAAGCCGCACCCGCGGACCGCTCGGCGGGGCCCGGACCCTCGTCCGGGCGCAGCTGGTGCTGCTTCAGGGTCGGCGCCGGCGCCTTGCCCGACGCCACGGCGTCCGCGGCGTCCAGCGTCTCGTCGTCCGGCCGGTGCTCGCGCACCCAGCTGACCTGAGCCGCCGTCGGGCCCAGGACGTCACCGCTGTAGTAGTCGGTGTCCGTGGTGCCCTCCACCATGGGGTGGGGCGCGGCGAGCATGCCCTCGGAGAGCGGGGCCAGCAGGTCCTGCTTCTCGTAGATCATGCCCGCGCGGGTCTTGCCGGCCAGCTCGTAGTCGTTGGTCATGGTCAGCGCGCGCGTGGGGCAGGCCTCGATGCACAGCCCGCAGAAGATGCAGCGCAGATAGTTGATCTGGTAGACGGCGCCGTAGCGCTCCCCCGGGCTCATGTGGGCGCCCTGGGAGTCGTCCGCGTGCACCTGGAGGCCCGCGTTCTCGGGCAGGGCCGAGTTGGACGCGCCCTCCACGTAGATCGCGTCCGCCGGGCACGCCCAGGCGCACAGCTCGCAGCCGATGCACTTCTCCAGCCCGTCGGCGTACCGGTTGAGCTGGTGACGGCCGTGGAACCGGCGCTGGGTCGGTGCCTTCTCGCGCGGGTACTGCTCCGTGACCGTGGGCCTGAACATCGACGACAGCGTCACGCCGAAACCCGCGACGGGGGCGAACATCTCCCCGATGGGCCCCGGCTTGGGCCGCAGGGGCTGGTACTCACTCACCGTGGACCTCCTTTCCGAACCGCTTGGACGGGGGCAGCTTCTCGCCGGGCAGCGGCGGCACCGGGAACCCGCCGGCGAAGGCGTCGACGGGCTCCTTCTCCTCGCCGGCGCCCGGCGGCGCCTCCTTCTTCTCCGGCCAGAACCACATGACCGCGATGAAGACGATGGCGGCCCCGACGATCACCGGGATGAACTGCTGGAAGGACACTTGCTGCACGCGCTGCAGCCACTGCACGACGGCGAGCACGACCACCCAGCCCAGCGCCACCGGGATGAGCACCTTCCAGCCGAACACCATGAACTGGTCGTAGCGCAGGCGCAGCAGCGTGCCGCGCACCCACACGAAGACGAACATGACCGCCCACAGCTTCACGAGGAACCAGAGGATGGGCAGCCAGCCCTCGTTGAGGGCGCCGCCCAGGAACCCGTCGGGCACCGGAGCCCGCCAGCCGCCGAGGAAGAGCGTGACGGCCACCGCCGAGACGTTGAGCATGTTGATGTACTCCGCCAGGAAGAACCAGGCGAACTTCATCGACGAGTACTCGGTCATGTAGCCGGAGACGAGCTCACCCTCGGCCTCGGGGAGGTCGAACGGGAGCCGGTTGGTCTCGCCGATCATCGAGATCACGTAGATCACGAACGCTGGCGCGAGCGGGATGAACCACCAGATCTGGGTCTGGCTGTCCACGATCTGCGACGTCGACATCGACCCCGACATGATGAACACGCTCACCAGCGACAGGCCCATCGCGAGCTCGTAGCTGATCACCTGCGCCGTCGAGCGCACCGAGCCGAGCAGCGGGTAGGTGGAGCCGGAGGCCCAGCCGCCCAGCACGATCCCGTACACCCCGAGCGATGCTGCGGCCAGCACGTACAGCACCGCCACCGGGAAGTCGGTGAGCTGCGCCGGGGTGGTCCAGTCCGTCCAGGGGAACGACACGCTCGGCCCGAACGGGATGACGGCGAACACGAGCAGCGAGCAGAACACCGAGATCATCGGCGCCAGCAGGTACACGAACCGGTCGGCCCGCGTGACCGTGAGGTCCTCCTTGAGGAGGAGCTTCATGGCGTCCGCGAGCGACTGCAGCAGGCCGAACGGCCCGTGCCAGTTGGGCCCGGGGCGTACCTGCATGCGCGCAACGACCTTGCGCTCGAACCAGATGGCGAACAGCACGCTGGTCAGCAGGAAGACGACGATGAGCACGGCCTTCACGATCGAGGCCCAGATGGTCTCCTGCGAGAAGTCCGCGGTGACGCCGGGGGCGGCCTCGGCCAGGATCAGCGGGTTCATCGGGCGTCCCCTTCGTGGCGGGCGGCAGCGGTGACAGTGACGAGGTCTCCCGCGGCCGCGCCGAGCGTGTCGTGCACACGGCAGCCGACGGAGGCGAGCGGCAGCCACACGACGCCGTCGACCATCCGGTCGGTGACCGCGGCCGGCACCTCGATGGAGCCGCGCGGCGTGCTGACGGTGACCACGTCGCCGTCGGACACCCCGAAGCCGCCCGCAGTGGCGGCGGACATGCGGGCCACGGGCCGCTTGGCCGTGCCGGCGAGGAACTGCTCGCCGTCCTGGCCGCGGGCCGCGTCGAGCTGCAGGCGCCAGGTGGCGAGCACCGCCTGCCCCCGCCCGACGGTGGGCGGCGCGGCGGGCGCGCCCTGCTCGGCCGCCACCCGCTCCCCGTCCCACGCGCTGCGCTGGGTCATCGCGATGGAGAGGTGGGCCTCGGCCGGCGACGCCGCCTGCAGGTCCACCCCGAGCTGCTGGGCCAGCACGTGCAGGACGCGGTGGTCCGGCAGCGCGCTCGAGTCGAGCGCCGCGCCGAAGGACCGCACGCGGCCCTCCCAGTTCCAGTACGAGCCGGCGCGCTCGACGGGCGGCGCGACGGGCAGCACGACATCGGCCCGCTCGGTCACCTCCGAGAAGCGCACCTCGAGGCTCACCACGAACCCTGCGGCGTCGAGCGCCGCGCGTGCGGCGGCCGGGTCGGGCAGGTCGGCAAGCTCGACGCCGCCGACCATCGCCCCGCCCAGCGCACCCGACGCCAGCGCGTCGAGGATCCCGGCGGTGTCGCGGCCCGGGATCCCCGGGATGTCGGCGCCCCAGGCCTGTGCGATCTGGGCGCGTGCCGCGGCGTCCGCGACCGGGCGTCCGCCCGGCAGCAGGCCCGGCAGCAGACCGGCCTCTACGCCGCCGCGCTCGCCCGCACGACGCGGGATCCACGCGAGCCGCGCGCCCGTCGCCTCGGCGAGCCCGAGTGCCGCGGTGTACCCGCCGGGCGAGCCCGCGAGGCGCTCGCCCACGAGGATCACGGCGCCGGGCTGGGCCAGGGCGCTCGTGTCGATGTCCGATGTGGGCGCGTCCGCCGGGAGCAGACGGCCGGCCAGGCTCGTGGTCAGGCTGGTCAGCCACTCGGCCTCGGTGCCGGGGGCGGCCGGGAGCAGCGTGCCGTCCATCCGGCTCAGACCGCGGGTGGCGTAGGGGGCGATCGAGAAGACCTTCGTCCCGGCCTTCCCCTTGGCTCCCTTGCGCAGCCGCAGGAACGTGATGCCCGCCTCCTCCTCGGCCTCCAGGCCGACGAGCAGCACCGCGGGCGCCTTCTCGAGGTCACCGAACGTGACGCCCACGCCCGAACCGGCCACGACGTGGCCCAGGAACGCGGCCTCCTCGGCGGAGTGCACGCGGGCCCGCTGGTCGACGTCGTTGGTGGCCAGTGCCGTGCGGGCGAAGCGCGACCACGCGAAGGCGTCCTCGACGGTGAGCCGGCCGCCCGGCAGCACGCCGACGCCGCCGCTCCGCTTCGCCCGGGCCAGGCCGGCCGCAGCGATCTCGAGCGCCTCGACCCAGGACGCCGGCCGGAGCTCCCCGTTCTCGCGCACGAGCGGTGTCGTGATGCGGTCCGGCGCGGACTGCCACGGGAACGCGAAGCGGTCCTTGTCGGTGATCCACTCCTCGTTGACCACCGGGTCCTCGCCCGACAGCCGGCGCAGCACCTGGCCCCGGCGGTGGTCGATGCGGATCGCGGAGCCGCAGGAGTCGTGCTCGGCGATGCTCTCGCTGCTGACCAGGTCGAACGGGCGCGACCGGAAGCGGTAGCCCGCGCCGGTGAGCGCGCCCACCGGGCAGATCTGCACGGTGTTGCCGGAGTAGTAGGAGGAGAACGGCCGCCCGGAGGTGTCCGTGGTGGCCTCCCCGATCGGGCGGTCCACGGGTCCGTTCGAGGTGGAACCTCCGGCGAACCCGAGCACGTCCTCGTCGTAGCGGCCGATCTGCTGGTGCGCGCCGCGGTCCTGCAGAGCGATGAACGCGTCGCCCGCGATCTCCTCGCTGAACCGGGTGCAGCGCTGGCACAGCACGCAGCGCTCGCGGTCCAGCAGGATCTGCGTGGACAGCGCGATCGGCTTGGGGAACGTGCGCTTGACGTCGACGAACCGCGTGTCGGGCCGGCCGTTCGACATCGCCTGGTTCTGCAGGGGGCACTCGCCGCCCTTGTCGCACACCGGGCAGTCCAGCGGGTGGTTCATGAGCAGCAGCTCCATGACACCCTGCTGCGCCTTGTCGGCGACGGCGGAGGTGTGCTGCGTCTTGACGACCATGCCGGGCGCGACCGTCATGGTGCAGGACGCCTGGGGCTTCGGCATCGGCCGCACGTTGCCCTCGCGGTCCGGCATCGCGACCTCGACGAGGCACTGCCGGCAGGCGCCCGCGGGCGCCAGGAGCGGGTGGTCGCAGAACCGCGGGATCTGGATCCCGGCCTGCTCGGCGGCCCGGATGATCAGCGTGCCCTTGGGGACGCTCACCTCCGTGCCGTCGATGGTGAAGGTGACCAGCTCGACCGGAGCGGCCTCGGTCGAGGGTGTGTTCGTGGTGACGGTCATCGGTGACCTCCCGTGCCGGCGCCCACTGCTCCGACCAGTGCAGCGCCCGGTGACGTTGTTTTCGGTGTGTACGGGAAGAGCGCCGACGCGCTCGGGTCGAACGGGCAGCCGTGGCCGTCGATGTGCGCCTGGTACTCGGCGCGGAACAGCTGGACGCTGGAGGTGATCGGCGAGGTGGCGCCGTCGCCCAGCGCGCAGAACGCGCGGCCCAGGATGTTGTCGCACAGGTCGAGCAGCAGGTCGAGGTCGCTGTCCTGCCCCTCGCCGGCCTCGATGCGGTGCAGCACCTGCTTGAGCCAGTAGGTGCCCTCGCGGCACGGCGTGCACTTTCCGCACGACTCGTGCGCGTAGAAGTCGGTCCACCGCGACACCGCCCGGACCACGCACACCGACTCGTCGAAGATCTGCAGCGCGCGCGTGCCGAGCATCGACCCGGCGGCGCCGACGGACTCGTAGTCGAGCGGGACGTCCAGGTGATCCTGCGTGAAGATCGGCGTGGACGACCCGCCAGGAGTCCAGAACTTCAGCTCGTGCCCCGCGCGGACGCCGCCCGCCAGGTCGAGCAGCTCGCGCAGCGTGATGCCGAGCGGCGCCTCGTACTGGCCGGGCCTCGTGACGTGCCCCGACAGGGAGAACAGGCCGTGGCCCTGCGACTTCTCCGTGCCCATCGAGGAGAACCAGTCTGCGCCCTTGGCGACGATCGCGGGGACGGACGCGATGGACTCGACGTTGTTCACCACGGTGGGCCGCGCGTACAGGCCGGCGACGGCGGGGAACGGCGGCTTGAGCCGCGGCTGGCCGCGCAGGCCCTCGAGCGAGTCGAGCAGCGCCGTCTCCTCGCCGCAGATGTAGGCGCCTGCCCCGGCGTGCACCGTGACGTCGAGGTCGAAGCCCGAACCCTGGATGTTCTTGCCCAGGTAGCCCGCCTCGTACGCCTCCTCGACCGCGTTCAGCAGCCGCCGGTAGACGTGCAGCACCTCGCCGCGCACGTAGATGAACGCGTGGTCGCAGCCGATCGCGTAGCTCGTGATCGCCACACCCTCGATGAGGTGCTGGGGGCTGGCGAGCATGAGCGGGATGTCCTTGCAGGTGCCCGGCTCGGACTCGTCCGCGTTGACGACCAGGTAGCGCGGGCCGCCGTCGGGCGGAGGCAGGAAGCCCCACTTCATGCCCGTGGGGAAGCCCGCGCCGCCACGGCCGCGCAGGCCGGAGTCCTTGACGGCCTGCACCAGGTCGGCCGGCTCCATCGTCAGGGCCTTCTTGAGGCCGGCGTACCCGCCCGCACCCTCATAGGTGGCGAGCCGCCAGGAGTGGTCCTTGTCCCACGTGTCGGTCAGTACCGGTGTGAGGTTCACTTCGCGTCCTCTCCGGGCTTCTTGTCCTTGCCGACCTCGGTGTCCGCCGGCGTCGTCGGCTGACGCTGGGCGCTCGAGCCCGGCGCACCCGTCACGGGCGGGACCTCGGCCTGGCTCTCGCCCGTCGCGGGCGCCTCGGCGTCGGGCGCCGTCCAGCCGCGCTCCCGAGCGATCTTGAGCCCAGCGAGCGTCGGCTCGCCCGCGCCCACGCCCTCGTCGGCGCGGCCGTCGGGGAACCCGGCCAGGATCCGGCTCATCTGCTTGAACGAGCACACCGACGCGGCGCCCCGCGTCGGGGCGACGTCCTCGCCGAGGCGCAGCTTGTCCGCGAGCGCCGTCGCCGTCTCGGGCGTCTGGTTGTCGAAGAACTCCCAGTTGACCATCACGACGGGCGCGTAGTCGCAGGCGGCGTTGCACTCGATCCGCTCGAGCGTGATCGCGCCGTCGTCGGTGGTCTCGTCGTGACCGACGCCGAGGTGGTCGCTCAGCTCGTCGAAGATCGCGTCGCCGCCCATGACCGCGCACAGGGTGTTGGTGCAGACGCCCACGGTGTAGGTGCCGTTGGGGTGCCGCTTGTACTGGGTGTAGAAGGTGGCGACCGCGGAGACCTCGGCGGCGGTGATGCCGAGCATCTCGGCGCAGAACAGGATGCCGTCCCGGCTGACGTAGCCGTCGACGGACTGCACCAGGTGCAGCATCGGCAGCAGGCCGGACCGGGGGTCCGGGTAGCGCTCCATGATCGCCGTGGCGTCGGCGGTCAGTGCGGCCAGCGTGTCCGCGTCGTAGCGGGTCCTGGTCTCGACGGGGCCGCCCTCGACGGGCTTGGTCGCCGGTTCGGTCGCTCTCATCGGTCCACACCTCCCAGCACAGGGTCCAGGGAGGCGACGGCGACGACGACGTCGGCCACCTGGCCGCCCTCGCACATCACGGACACGCCCTGGAGGTTGTTGAACGAGGGGTCGCGGAAGTGCGCGCGGTAGGGGCGGGTGCCGCCGTCGGAGACGACGTGCACGCCCAGCTCGCCGCGCGGGTGCTCCACGGTCTGCCATGCCTGGCCGACGGGGACGCGGAAGCCCTCGGTGACCAGCTTGAAGTGGTGGATCAGGGCCTCCATGGAGGTGCCCATGATCTTCTTGATGTGCTCCAGGGAGTTGCCCTGCCCGTCCCCGCCCACGGCGAGCTGGGCGGGCCAGGCGATCTTCTTGTCCGCCACCATGACGGGCTCGCCCTCGGTCAGGTCGAGCCGCTCCATGGCCTGCTCGACGATCCTCAGGGACTGGTAGCACTCCTCGATGCGGAGCACCGCCCGGTCGTAGCAGTCGGCGCCCTTCGAGGTGGGCACGTCGAAGTCGTACGTCTCGTAGCCGCAGTACGGGTTGTCCTTGCGGACGTCGTACGGCAGGCCCGTGGAGCGCAGCACCGGCCCGGTGATCGCGAGCGCCATGCACCCGGAGAGGTTCAGGACGCCGACGTCGGTCAGGCGCGCCTTGAAGATCGGGTTGGCCAGCATGAGGTCGCTCAGCTGCTTGAGGTAGTGGCGCACGTTCTTGAGCGCCGCGCGGGCCTGCGTGGTGAAGCCCTCGGGGGTGTCGACCGCCACGCCGCCGGGGCGGATGTACGCGTGGTTCATGCGCAGGCCGGTCACGGCCTCGAAGAGGCGCAGGATCTCCTCGCGGGCGGTGAACCCGACGGTCATGACGGTGGTGGCGCCCATCTCGTTGCCGCCGGTGCCGAGGCAGACCAGGTGGGAGGCGATCCGGTTGAGCTCCATCATCAGGACCCGGATCACCGAGGCGCGCGCGGGCACGTCGTCGGTGATGCCGAGGAGCTTCTCGACCGCGAGACAGTACGCAGCCTCCTGGAACAGAGGCGCCACATAGTCCATGCGGGTGCAGAACGTGGTGCCCTGCGTCCACGTCCGGAACTCCATGTTCTTCTCGATGCCCGTGTGCAGGTAGCCGATGCCGGCGCGGGCCTCGGTGACGGTCTCGCCGTCGATCTCCAGCATCAGGCGCAGCACACCGTGCGTCGACGGGTGCTGGGGGCCCATGTTGACGACGATCCGCTCCTCGCCGATCGCCTCGCGCGCGATGTCGTCCCAGTCGCCGTCGCCATAGGCCTCGAAGGCGCGAACGGTGGACGCCATGTCCTCGTTCCCGGCGGGCCTGGTCGCGTGCGGAGCAGCAGTGGGAGCGTTCATGAATAGCTCCTCCTCGTGTCCGGCGGGGGCACCGTGGCCCCCTTGTACTCGACGGGGATGCCGCCGAGCGGGTAGTCCTTGCGTTGCGGGTGGCCCACCCAGTCGTCCGGCATCTCGATGCGGGTCAGGGCCGGGTGACCGTCGAAGACGATCCCGAAGAAGTCGTACGTCTCGCGCTCGTGCCAGTCGTTGGACGGGTACACGGACGTGGTCGACGGGATGTGCGGGTCCTCGTCGGGCGCCGCGACCTCCAGCCGCAGCCGGCGCGAGTGCGTGATCGAGGCCAGGTGGTAGACGGCGTGCAGCTCCCGGCCGCCGTCGTGCGGGTAGTGCACGCCGCTCACGCCGAGCGAGAGCTCGAACCGCAGGTCCTGGTCGTCGCGCAGCGCCTGGCACACGGCCACGAGGTGCTCGCGGGCGACGTTGATCGTCAGCTCCGCCTGCTGCGCGTCCGCGCTCTGTGCGCCGTGCAGGTCCACGACCACCTTCTCGATCGCCTGCTCCGGGGACACGCCGGCCTCGCCCAGCACCTCGCTCAGGACGTCGACGACCTGGTCGAACCAGCTCCCGTACGGGCGGGGCGACGCCGCGGGCATCGCGATCGGCGTGACGAGGCCGCCGTAGCCGGACGTGTCGCCCGACCCGGTCGCGCCGAACATGCCGCGCTTGACCTCGACGATCTCGAGCGTGGCAGCGCCCTCGGGCGGCTGGACCGCGTCGGCCACGACCTTCTGGTCGCCGCCGGGCGTGACGTCGCTCATCGCAGCAGACCCTTCATCTCGAACGTGGGCGTGGCCTCCATCGCGGCCGCCTCGGCGGCGCGCGCGGCCTCCAGCCGGTTCGCGCCGAGCGGCGCGGTCTGGATGTGGTCGTGCAGCCCGAGGATCGCGTTGATCAGCATCTCCGGGCGCGGCGGGCAGCCGGGCAGGTAGATGTCCACCGGGACCACGTGGTCCACGCCCTGCACGATCGCGTAGTTGTTGAACATCCCGCCCGACGACGCGCACACGCCCATGGAGAGCACCCACTTGGGCTCGCTCATCTGGTCGTACACCTGGCGCACCACCGGTGCCATCTTCTGGCTCACGCGGCCTGCCACGATCATCAGGTCCGCCTGCCGCGGCGACGCGCGGAAGACCTCCATGCCGAACCGCGACAGGTCGAACCGCGACGCACCCGCCGCCATCATCTCGATGGCGCAGCAGGCCAGACCGAACGTCACCGGCCACACCGAAGCCTTGCGCAGGTACCCGGCGAGATCTTCGATCGTCGTCAGCAGGAAACCTGACGGTGCTTCCTCGACACCCATGTCCCCTCCTTGCTGCCGGGACCCGCCCGGCGTCGCTGCACCACGCCTTCCGGCGTCGCGCATGAAGTCGTTGTCTCAGACCCAGTCGAAACCGCCGCGGCGCCACTCGTAGACGAACGGCACGGTGATCAACGCCAGGAACGTCAGCATCGCCACCAGCCCGAACGTCGCGAGCGTCGTGAAGTCCACGGCCCACGGGTAGAGAAAGACGACCTCGATGTCGAAGACGATGAATGTCATCGCCACCAGGTAGTACTTGATCGGGAGCCGCCCGCCACCCACCGCGTGCGGCGTCGGCTCGATGCCGCACTCGTACGAGTCGAGCTTGGCGCGGTTGTAGCGCTTGGGGCCGATGACGGCGCTCGCTGCCACACCACCGAGCGCCAGGACCGCCCCGATCGCCATGAGGATCAGGATGGGTACGTAGGGATTCATGCTGTGCCCTTCGTGGACGACTTGCCCTTCGTGGACGTGATGTTCATGAGCTCGGGACCACCCGGGTGAGCCCGGCGATGACGCGGTCGATCCAGTCGCCGCCGTGGGGCTCGTAGCAGTCGGACAGGAGCTTGAGCGTGAACTGCATGACCACCTTGCGCGGCAGTCCGTACCGGACGCACACCCGCATGATCTCGGGGTGCTCGATGAGCCGCACGAACCAGCGGCCCAGGGTGTAGTACCCGCCGAGGTCGTCGCGCATGCGCTCCGCGTAGGTGGCGAGCGTGGCCTCTCGGGCCGCGTCGCTGCTCTTGTGCCGGGCCTGGCTGATCGCCTCGGCGGCGACCCGGCCGGCCTGCAGGCCGTAGGCGATGCCCTCGCCGTTGAACGGGCTCACCATGCCGGCGGAGTCGCCGGCCAGGAGCACGCCGTCCGCGTACAGAGGGCCGCGGTTGTAGCCCATGGGCAGTGCCGCGCCGCGGATCGGGCCGCGCTCCGGCTCGTGCACCAGGTCCCAGCCCTCGGGGGCGCTCTTGGTCAGCCAGGTCTCCATGAGGCGCCGGTAGTCGATGCCCGCCTTGGACTGGCGGGCGGGCGTGGAGTGCACGCTGCCGAGGCCGACGTTCACCGTGCCGTCGCCGAGCGGGAAGATCCAGCCGTAGCCCGGCAGCAGGTCGCTCTTGCCCGGCTCGCCGTCCCACAGCTCGAGGTGGGACTCCATGAAGGGGTCGTCGTGGCGCCGGGTGCGGTAGTAGGCGCGGACCGCGGTGCCCATGGGCCGGTCGTCACGTCGCTCCCGCCCGACGCCGAGCGCGAAGCGCGAGCTGACGCCGTCGGCCGCCACGACGACCGGGGCGCGCAGCTCTTTGACCGGACCCTCGGCGCGGCCGCGCGCGTCGAGCGGCTGTGCGGTGACGCCGACCACCCGTCCGTCGTCGTCGCGGAGCGGGCCGGTGACCTTGGTGCGCTGCAGCAGCTTGGCGCCGCTCGCCTGCGCGTGCTGGGCCAGGGTCTCGTCCAGCGTCATCCGGGAGCGGGCCATGCCGTAGCCGGGGTAGGTGGTGAGGCTGGGCCAGTCCAGCTCGTAGGAGTGACCGCCGCCGTGGACGCGCAGGCCGCGGTTGCGGATCCAGCCGTCCTCCTCGCCGGTCGGCACACCCATGCGGACCAGCTCGGCCACGGCGCGCGGCGTCAGGCCGTCGCCACAGATCTTGTCCCGGGGGAACTCGCCCTTCTCCAGGAGCAGTACGTCGAGTCCCGCGGCCGCGCACCAGTGCGCGGTGGACGAGCCGGCCGGACCGGCGCCCACCACGATGACATCTGCGTCGTCGCGCATCACTCTTCGCACGTTCACCCCCGTTGGGAACCCGCTGCTGGTCGTTGCTGACCTCGCTGTGCGGGGTTCGACGGGCTAACTGACAAGCCCTTGTGAACCCTGTCACAACACCGACACCCTAGCCACACTTAGGGGGGATTGTGTAGGAAGGTTCGCCTTACTTGGGAGAGCGAGTTCAGGCGGGCTGTTCCGGCGTCACGGCCGGTCCGCGACGGACCGCCGCCAGCTGCACCGGCGCCTCCAGCATCAGGCCGGACGGACCGCCCGGTGCAGCGCCACGATCCCGGCGGACACGTTGCGGTAGGCGGCGTGCTCCCAGCCGGACTCGAGCATGAGGTGGGCGAGGTCGACCTGGGTGTGCCAGCCCCGGATGGACTCGGCGAGGTACTCGTAGGAGCCCTTGTCCCGGGTCACCGCGCCCGCCACGATGGGCAGCGCGCGCATGAGGTACTCCTGGTAGACCTTCCGGAACGGGCCCCACGTGGGAGTGGAGAACTCGCAGATCACCACACGCCCGCCCGGCCGGACCACCCGCAGCATCTCGCGCAGGGCTGCGCTCGTGTCGGCGACGTTGCGCAGGCCGAAGCTGATGGTGACGGCGTCGAAGGACTCGTCGGCGAACGGCAGCCGAGTGGCGTCCCCCGCGACGAACGGTAGGTCCGGGCGGCGCTGCTTGCCGACCTGCAGCATGCCGATCGAGAAGTCGGACGGGACCACGAACGCGCCGTCGGCGGCGAAGGGCTCGCTGCTGGTCCCGGTGCCCGCGGCGAGGTCGAGCACCCGCTCGCCCGGCATCGCGGCGACGGCGTCGACCGTGAGGCGGCGCCAGCGCCGGTCCTGCCCCAGGGAGATGAGGTCGTTCGTCAGGTCGTAGCGGGCGGCGATCCCGTCGAACATCGACGCGACCTCGGCCGGCTTCTTTTCCAGGCTTGCGCGGGACATGGCGCCATCGTTTCACGTCGCAGGTAGAGGCCGTCAGACGATGTGACCTCCGCTACGGCTTGCACCCGTGCGCGTCGCACCCCTTTATCCTGAAGCCGATGATCGTCTCACCGGCCGGCCGCACCCCGGGTGCATCAACCGGCACCACCGTGTCCGGCTCCTGGACAGCCGTCGCGCCGGACACACCCGACAGACCGCGGGGCGCGCCCCGGGGCCCGCAGGTCGTCGTCCGCACGGTCGCGATCGACGATCTCCCCGACACCCCGACGGCGCTCGTCGACCGGCTCCCCGACACGAACGCCCTCGCGTGGGTTCGGCACGGCGACGGGCTCGTTGGCTGGGGCGAGTCGCTCCGGTTCGAGACGTTCGGCCCCGGTCGCTTCGCCGACGCCGACGACGCCTGGCGCCAGGTGCTCGACCGCGCCGTCGTGCACGACGACGTCGGCGTGCCCGGCAGCGGCCTGGTCGCGTTCGGCAGCTTCGCGTTCGACGACGTCTCCCCCGGCGACGAGTCCGAGGACCCGGCGCGGGCGAGCGGCGTGCTGATCGTGCCGCGCGTCGTCGTCGGGCGACGGGGTGACCGGGCCTGGATGACCACCATCTCCCTGGTGGGCGACCGGTCCGCGCCCGTGGGCGAGGACCTGCTGTCCGCCTACCCGCATCAGCCGGTGACGGAGCCGGGCAGGGTCGCGCTGGCCGACGGCGCGGTCGGGGCGGCGGACTGGCCGGCCGTGGTCGCGGAGGGGATCGCGCGGATCCAGACCGGCGAGCTGGAGAAGGTGGTGCTCGCACGCGACGTGGTCGCCACCGCTGAGCACCCGGTCGACACGCGTCACCTGCTCGGCCGCCTCGCGACCGCGTACGACGCATGCTGGGCCTTCAGCGTGGACGGCATGGTCGGCGCGACGCCGGAGCTGCTGGTCCGCAGCGAGAAGGGCCTGGTCGCCTCGCGAGTGCTGGCGGGCACGATCCGCCGCGAGCACGGGCCGGGCTCGCCCACCGCCCCGGCAGACGCTGACCTGCTGCACGCCGCGCAGCTCGCCCGCTCGTCGAAGGACCTCGAGGAGCACGAGTTCGCCGTGCGCTCCGTGGCGGCCGCCCTGGAGCCGTTCTGCTCGTCGATGAACGTGCCCGAGGCGCCGTTCGTGCTGCACCTGCCGAACGTCATGCACCTGGCGACCGACGTGACGGGCGTCCTGACGGGCCAGAACCCGGCGTCGGGCGGTCGGGCGCCGTCGTCCCTGTCGCTGGCCGCCGCGCTGCACCCGAGCGCCGCCGTGTGCGGCACGCCGACCACCGCCGCACGCAGCCTCATCCGCGAGATCGAGGGCCTGGACCGCGCCCGGTACGCGGGCCCGGTGGGCTGGGTGGGGGCCGGCGGCGACGGCGAGTGGGGTATCGCCCTGCGCTCGGCCGAGATCTCCCCGACCGACCGGCGCCACGTCCGGCTGTTCGCGGGCTGCGGCATCGTCGCGGCGTCGGACCCGCAGGCGGAGCTGGCGGAGTCCGAGGCAAAGCTGGAGCCGATGCGCTACGCCCTCGGCGCTAAGTAGAAGACTGGCGAGATAGAACCGCAGCGAAGTAGAACCCGGGCCGGGTGCTACTTCGCTGCGGTTCTATCTCGCCAGAGTTCTACCTCGGCGTCACGGGATCAGGGGGTTCCGGCCGTCGGGCCCTTGCCGATCGGGTCGGTCTCGTCGCCCCAGACCTGCTCGCGGAAGCCGTCCCACACCTGGATGTCGGACGTCGCACCGATGAACCCCATCCGCGCGTCCGTCGAGGTCAGCATGATCTCGATGAGCGAAGCTCCTTCGAGCACCTTCGTGGCCACCTCGAGGAGGTCCTGCCCGTCGGGCAGGTCCGCATGGATCGACGACACGTACATCTGCGCGTCGCCCTCGAGCGACACGAAGTTCGCCCTCGTGTCCGTGCCCGCCACCGAGGTGTCGTCGTAGGCGTACGACTTGAGCCAGAACCCGTCGACGACGACCTTGTCGGCCGAGATCTTGATGGCGTCCCGGCGCTGGCCGTCGTTCTTGACCGGCACGTTCGCCAGGCCGATGCCGTTGATGCCGGTCAGCGGGATCTCCACGTCCGTGCTCTCCAGGTCGGCGGGGAGGGAGAAGACCGACCCGTCCTCCTTGGTGCCGCACTGGCCTGGCAGGTCGACGTTGAGGTCGTACTTGCCGCCGAAGCTCACCTTGACACAGGTGCCGAGCTCGGTTCGGAGCGCTTCCTCGATCGTCTCCTGCGCGTCCATCTCGCCGCACTTGTCGGACGGCGCGCCGTCCCCGGCTTCGGGCGGCACCTCGCCGTCCTGCGTCGGCTCCTCGCACTCGGCCTGGTCGTCGCCGTTGTCGCCGCCCGCCGTGCCGTCACCGTCGCCGCCCGTGGCCGGGTCGGTCGCGCCGGTGAGGTCGTCGACCGCGTCCCCGACCGGGTCCTCGCCCTCGTCGGTGCCCGATTCGGACGTGGAGGGCGACGGCGAGGCGGACGGGTCCGCCGAGCCTTCGTCACAGGCGCCGAAGACCGCGCACCAGAACGAGTCGTCCTCCTGGGTCCCGGCGTCCGACGTCGAGGCCGGCATGCTCGCGCCGCCGACCACCATCGCACCGGCCACCGCGACAGCCGCGGACTTCTGGGACAGGGCGCGCAGCGCGTTGCTGAGCGTCTCCACCTTCGGGATCGCCTTCGTGTCCGGGGCCGGCTCGCCGTCGGCCCGCGGTGCGTCGCCGTCCGCCGCCGGGGCGGGCGAGCCTTCGGCGGCGGTGCCCGACACCGAGGCGTCGCCCCCGGGACGTTCTCCCTCGCCGGCCGCGTCGGGTGCCTCGGTATCGTCCCCGCCGGGCGCCACGTCGTTCCCGGCGTCCGCCGCCTCGGGCTGTTCGGCCGCCTCGGCGTCAGCCGCCTGGGGTGCCCAGGACACGACGACGATGCCGCCGATCACGCCCAGCAGGAACCCGGCGACCCAGCCGCCGAGGTTCACTCCCGCGATCGAGTAGACGGAGATCGCGAGCGCGATCACGCCGTAGAAGATCCGGTGAACGGGCTGGGCGATCGACAGGACCCCGAGCAGCACGAGGGTGATCGGGAGGATCGTCGCCTGAGCACCCTCGACGCCGAACTGCAGCACGACGTTCATACCGAGCTGGTCCAGCTTGATAGGGCCGGACAGGAGCATCTCCAGGCCCGCGAGAACTACCAGCACACCCCCGACGAACGGCCGCTGCCGGCGCCAGGGGCGGAAGTCCCTGCGCCAGTCAGCAAGCTTCGCGCGAAGTCCGGGGCGGCCGGCGTTCGCCTGGCCATCACCCGGACTCAGAAGCACTCGGTGCCGTCCGTGATCTTGAGGCTGAGGTCCGTCAGCTGGAAGACGGCGGCCTGCGTGCTCCAGGAGACCTGCTCGAGGTTCGAGATGTCCACCGAGTCGGAGTCCATCGCGAAGTCGCCCGCGTCACCCTTCTTGGCCGTGTTCACGGTCGAGGCGTCGACGCCGATGCGGATGTTCTTGAAGATCGCGGTGCCCGACAGGTCGTTCATGCCGATCTGCAGGTCGGTGGCCTTCGCGGGCTCCTCGCCGGTGCCCGCCGAGATCAGGATTCCGACCTTGCCGAGCGGCGTGTCCTGCACTACCGACTGGCACAGGTTGTAGAGCTGCGCGTCCTTGATGTTCGCGATGGCGGCAGGGTGCTGCGTGCCGTCGGAGGCGGTCGCGACGCCCGCGTACTGCGAGAAGCCGGTGCCCGCGAGCTGGTCGGCGCCGATCTTGAACTGGCTGCCGGAGATGGCGAACGAGACGGGCACTGCGCCCTGTGCAACCCCACCGAGCAGAACGCTGGCGGCGATCGTGACCGGTATGACTGCGAGAGCCACGCGCCCCTTGCGCGACCCCGTGAGCTTGCTGAGCTTCATTGGTGTTCCCCTCGATGCGCCAATGTGAGGACGACTACGCCGTCGTCCGCCGCGACGTTAGCGTGATTACTGAGTGAGCGTCAATTGGCCCCCTGACAGCGGCGCAAAGCATGCCGGATATGCTCAACACATGGCAACAGCCCGACGCACGCGACTCCGCCCGGAGGAACGCCGCAACCAGCTTGTGGCCCTCGGAGTTGCGACTCTTGCGGACCGCCCGTTGGCCGAAGTAACCGTTGAGGAGATCGCCGCCGAAGCCGGTGTCTCGACGGGTCTCGTCTACTACTACTTCGGCTCCAAGAACGGCCTGCACCACGAGATCGTGCGCCGTGCGCGCGACTCGATGCTGCACGCCTCCGAGCCCCAGGCCGAGCTGCCACCGGCGGACCGCCTGGTCAGCACGCTCACCAGGCTCGTCGCGTACGTCCGGGAGCACGGGCCGACGTTCTACTCGCTCGTCCGCGGCGCGGCGAGCGGCGACGAAGAGGTGCGCGCCGTGATCGAGGACGCGCGTCGGCAGCAGACGGAGCGGGCCCTCGCCGTGCTTCTTGAGCTCGGCGTGCCCGAGACCGAGCTCCTGCGCATCGCCGTCCGCTCGTGGGTGGCCCTCGCCGAGCAGGCCCTGGTCGACGGCGGCATCAACTCCGACCTCACCGACGAGGAGCTGGTCGGTTACCTCGAGCGCAGCCTCGGTGGCGTCGTCGCCGCCGTCGTGCCAGGCGCCTCGGATGCGCTGTTCGGGATCACGTCGACGCTCTGAGCCTTGCCGCTCCGATCGTCTCTGGTCAGAGAGCCTTGACCATCAGGAGGCAGGGGTCGTCGGCCCAGAGGTCGGGAAACTCTTCCACCGGTTGGAACCCGCAGGCGGTGTAGAAAGCGCGGGTCCGATCAAAGCCCGGGTCCGACGCCGAGGGGCCGAGCGTCTTCACGCTCAGCAGCTGCACGCCCTGGGCTCGGAGGTCGTTCTCGACGTGGTTCAGCAGGGTGCGCCCGATGCCCGCGCGGTGGTGCTTGCGCCGGACGGCGAGCAGGTGCACCTCCGCCGACGTCGGGTACCGCTGGTCCAGCAGCAGCACACCGAGCGCGTCCTCGGGTGCGATCGAGCCGCCGTCGGGTCCGAGGGCGGGCTTCGCGCCGCTGGCTCCCGGCGGTGCGTGCTCGGGCGCTGCGACCGCTACATAGTTGGGGAACTTGGCCGCCGCCTCGACGTACTCATGCGTGAACCTGTCGATGCCAAACCATTCCGGCAGCTCCTCGAGGATGTCGTGCGCGGCATCCGCTCTGCCGAGGGTCCTGACCACGGTGTACGTCCCAGACACGTGGACTAATTTAGACCGGAGAAGCCAAGTTCACCCGCCGAAAGCGAATACCGCCGAGACACGTGCCGCTCGAGCCTTGCCGTAGGCGCCCGGTGGTCGAGCTTGTCGAGACCTGGGTCACGACGAGCTCGACCACCGGAGGCGCCCACAACCGAGCCAGAGGGGGTCAGCCCTCGTTGCCGGGCAGGAACTCCCGCAGCCAGTCCGGGATGTTGTTCGGCTGGCTCTGGTCCGAGCCGGAACCCGAGTCCGAGCCGCCCTGCTGCTCCTGCGGGGGTGCCTGCGTGGCCGACTCGTCCTTGACCGCGAGCGTCACCGTGATCTCCTGAGTGCTGTCGTCGCGCACCACGGTCAGCACGGACTTGGCACCGGCCTCCTTCTCCCGCACGAACGCCGTGAGCGACGCCGCGCCGTTGACCGGGTCGCCGTCGATCGCGACGATCACGTCGCCCCTCTGGATCCCGGCGTCCCCGGCCGGCGAGTCCGAGACGACCTCGGTGACGCCGGCACCCCGGCGGGTCACGCCGTCGGCCGTCGCGGTGGCGTCCGTGAGCGAGACGCCGAGGAACGCGTGCTCGGCGGTGCCGTCCGCCTTGAGCTGGTCACCGATCTGCGTGGCCAGGTTGGACGGGATGGCGAAGCCCAGGCCGATCGAGCCGGAGCTGCCCGACGACATCCCGCCGGACAGGGTCGCGATCGACGAGGTGATGCCGATGACCTCGCCCGACGCGTTGAACAGCGGCCCGCCGGAGTTACCCGGGTTCACCGCGGCGTCGATCTGGATGGCGTTGGTGACCACCTGCTCGGACCCGTCCTCGGCACTGGCCGTGACCGGGCGGTCCAGGGCGGACACGATGCCCGTCGTGGCGGTGTTCGCCAGACCGAGCGGGTTGCCGAGCGCCAGCACGGGCTCCCCCACCACGACGTCGGACGAGTCCGCGAAGGTCGCGGGCTTCAGGTCCGACGGCGGGTCGGACAGCTGCACGACGGCGAGGTCGGTGGTCGGGTCGGTGCCGACGATGTCGGCCTCGTACACGCGACCGTCGCTCAGCGTGACCTGCACCGTGCTCGCATCAGCCACCACGTGGTTGTTCGTCAGGATGCGGCCCTCGGAGTCCAGCACGACGCCGGAGCCCTCCGCGCCGCCAGCCTGGCTCTCCACCTGGATCGCGACCACGGACTCCTGCACCGCCGACGTCACCGAGGTCCAGTCCGGGTTCTCGACGGTCGAGCTCTTCACGGGAACGTTCTGGCTGGCCGTCTGGCCGACGTCCGCCAGGGAGGACGGGTCGTCCGAGCCGCCCGTGACCGCGATGGCACCGGCCGTGCCCAGGCTGGCCAGCAGCGCGGCCGCCGCGGCGGCACTGACCACCGGGACCCACGTGCGGTTCCGCTCCCTCGGGCTGCCGATGGCCGTCGCCGTGGCGGGGGCGGAGTACGGGTTGACGTAGACGGGCTCGGGGCCCGGGGCGGGGACCGCGTTCTGCACGGGCACCGAGTGCTGGGCGGGCGCGGCGCTCTGGGCGGGCGCAGGGTGCTCGGCGGGCGGGGCCGGCGGGGGTACGGGCGCCGGGGACTGCAGGTTCGGAGACTCCTCAGCCGCCGCCTGCTGGGCGGGTGCCGGGCCGGCGACCGGCAGCTGCTGCGTGGGCTGCGCTGCGGGCGGCTGCTGGTCGGGCTGCGGAGTGGTGCTGTTCTGGTCGGTCATCGTGACCCTCCTTGAAGTCAGGACCAGTTGACACCCCGTTCCTTGCCCGACCCTTGGACGAGTCTGTGAGTTTGCTGCACGGCGTACGCCGCCGCCCGCCTCAGAACACAGGTCACACCCGCGTGACCCGTATGTCTGACAGGTCCCTCAGGCGCCGGACGCCCCGACGACGCGCCGAGCCAGGTCGCGTGACTCCGCGTACCGGTCGGCGCGCGGCACCTGCACCTCGATGACCTGGACGCCGTGGCTCGGCGCCTGCAACGCGTGCCGCAGCGTCGGTATGTCCTTCACGATCTGGTGGTCGACGCCGTATCCCGCACACAGCTGCGCCAGGTTGGACCCGTGCGGCGTCCCGAAGACCCGCTCGAACGTGGCGCTCGCGGCGACGCCGGACGCGGCGAGCGCGCCGTGCTCGAGGGTCGCGAAGATCGAGCCGCCGTCGTCGTTCACGACCACGATCTCGAGGTCCACCGGGGGCTCGTCGGGGCCACGGAGGAGGCCGCCGACGTCGTGCAGGAACGTGAGGTCACCCAGGAGCGCGCGCGTGCGCAGCCCACGGCGGGCGGCGGAGAGGCCGACGCCCACCGCCGTCGACACGGTGCCGTCGATGCCCGCGAGACCCCGGTTGGCGAGGACCGCGGGGCCGGGGCCGTCCAGGCCGAGCACCAGCTCGAGGTCCCGCACGGGGTTCGACGAACCGACCACCAGCAGGTCATCCGGCCCGAGTACCGCGGCCACGGCGCGGGCCACGGAGAGCGCGGTGGGTCCGCCGGCCACCGCCTCGTCGCTGGTCACGTCGTCCAGGACGCGCGCGGCCCGCGCACCGGCGGCCCGCCAGCGCTCCAGGAACTGGGACGGCTGCTGAGCGGGCACCTCGAACCAGGCGGGCGCCACGCCGGGCAGGACGACGGCGGCATTGCGGGCGGCGTCGGGCCACGGACCCGCGCCCGGCGCCACGACGGTGACCGTGACGGAGGGGCTGCCGAGCAGCCGCTGCACCGGGCGCGACAGGGTGGGCAGGCCGAAGACCACCACCTGCTCGACGCTCTCGGCGAGCTCGTCCGAGCCGAGCAGCAACCGGTAGGCCGCTATCGCGTTGGGTCCGCCCGTGGCGCCCGACGACGGCTCCGCGAACAGCGGCCAGCCCTGTGCCTCCGCGAGCTGCCGCGCCTCGGGTCCGGCGCCGTCGCCCGCGACGACGACGGTGCGGGCCGCGTCGCCCGGCAGCGCCGGCGACCCGAAGTGCTCCAGCACGGCGGGGACGACGAGGGGCGGGTCCGGCTTGGGGTAACCCTCCTGGGCGGTTTCGGCGGGCAGGCCCGGCAGCGCGGCCGACGGCGCCAGCGGCTCCCGGAACGCCAGGTTGAGGTGCACGGGCCCGGGATACCCCGACCGCAGGCCGAGGGCGGCACTGACCGCTCGCCCGGCGATGTGCCGCAGGTCCGCGAACCGGGACGCGGCCGCGGAGGCCGGTTCGCTCACCGGAGCGGGGGCACCCTCGGGCGCGCGGACACCCGGCGACGCCGGTTCGTCCGACGACGACAGGACCGGCGCCGGGACGTCCGCGGCGAACCGCACCGCCGAGCCGAAGATCCCGACCTGGTCGGTGGTCTGCGACGCGCCGGTGCCCCGCAGCTCGTGCGGCCGGTCGGCGGTGAGCAGGATCAGCGGCAGCCCGGTGTGGTTCGCCTCCAGCACGGCGGGGTGCAGGTTCGCGACGGCAGTGCCCGAAGTGGTGACGACGGCGACCGGCATCCCCTCCGAGCCCTTCGACAGGCCCAGCGCCAGGAACCCCGCCGCCCGCTCGTCGATCCGCACGTGCAGGGTGACGCGGCCGGCGTCGGCGGCCTCCGCCACCGCGTAGGCGAGGGGCGCGCTGCGGGAGCCGGGGGCGAGCACCACATCCCGGACACCCCTGGTGACCAGGTCGGCGATCAGGGTGCGGGCGGCGGTCACGGCGGGCGGGATCGTCATGCGTCCTCCAGGATCCGGATCAGTCGGTGGTACCGCGCGAGCCAGCGCTCGGCCGTCGGGCCGTCCGGGGACGCGGCCGCGAGCGCCTCGGGCGAGGGTTCGGGGCGGCGGACGGGGAGCGCGCCGTCGACGGGCAGCAGCGGCTCGTCGACGACGTCGTGCACGAGGAGCTGGGACGTCGCGAGCCCGCAGGCGTAGGGCAGCTCGGGGAGCGCGGCGGCGAGGGCGACGCCGGCGGCGAGCCCCACCGAGCTCTCGAGCGCTGACGAGACGACGACGGGCAGCCCCACCTGCTCGGCGAGGTCGAGGCAGGCACGGACGCCGCCGAGGGGCTGGACCTTGAGGACCACTATGTCGGCGGCTTGCTCGCGGACCACCCGCATCGGGTCGGAGGCGCGGCGGATCGACTCGTCGGCCGCGACCGGCACGTCCTGCTTGCGTCGCACCAGGGCGAGCTCGTCGACTTCTGCGCAGGGCTGCTCGACGTACTCGAGCCCGCCGGCGGCGCGGTCGATCTCGGCCAGGTGGGCCAGGGCCTCGTCGGGGGTCCAGGCGGCGTTGGCGTCGACCCGGATCGCGCCGTCAGGCCCCAGGGCCTCGCGGACGGCGGCCACGCGGTCCGCCTCCGCGCCCACGGATTCGAGCGTCCCGTCGTGCCCGCGCTGGGCGACCTTGACCTTGGCGGTGCGGCAGCCGCCGGACGCCAGGACGATCTCGCGGGCGCGCTCCGGCCCGACGGCGGGGACCGTGACGTTCACCGGCACGCTGCTGCGGACGGGCTCGGGCCAGCCGGTGAAGGCCGCCTCGTGCGCCGCACGCAGCCAGGTCGCGGACTCCGCGTCGTCGTAGTCCCAGAAGGGTGACAGCTCGCCCCAGCCGGCGTCGCCGCGCAGGAGGACGCCGTCACGCACGTCGATCCCGCGAAAGCGGGTCCGCAGGGGCGTGGACCAGACGACGGGCTCACCGATCAGCAGCACAGGCCCAGGCTAACGACCTGCGCGGCTACGTGGTCTCGTGCACGGGCTCGTCGTCGCGGTGCGCGCCGTAGTAGGCCGACTGGCGGCGCATCAGCTCGCGCATCGGAACGTCCCGGTCCACGCCGTAGACGGTGCCGCCGAAGTCGAGCTCCCGCTGGATCGCCCAGATCTCCTCGTGCTGGTCGGGCGGCAGGATCGTCGCCGGATCTCCCACCGCTACCCAGCCGATCGGCACCACCGCTCCCGGGGCCACAACCGTGTTGACCTGCACCACGCCGTTGATGCGCACCTCCGCGCCGGCGCCGACGACGCTGCCCGGGAACAGCGCGGCGCCGGTCGCGATGAACGCCTCATCCTCGACGGTGCTGCCGTTGACGTGAGCGTGCGGGCCGATCATCACGGCAGACCCGATCCGGGCGTGGTGGCCGCCACGCCCGCGGACGAGCGCGTTCTCCATGACTACCGTGTCCGCGCCGATACCGACGACGCCGTCCTCGGCCGTGAGGACCGCGCCGTGCAGGATCCTGGCCCCTGCGGCGACGCGGACATCACCGACAACAACCGCTGACGGGGCCACGTAGGCCGACGGGTCTATCGACGGTTCGAGACCGCGATGGCGAACCAGCATGGGGGCTCCTCTCCTCGCCGCCACCCTAGGGGCCGACACCCACACCACCGGAACTAGGCTTGCCGCGTGAGCACGAGCACCGAACTGCCCAAGCAGGTCTCCGAGACGTTCGACCCGCAGCGCTGGCGCGTGGTCGCGGGGTTCGAGGACCTGACCGACCTCACGTATCACCGGGGTGTCGACCGCAGCGGGCCCGGGCCGCGCGACCTGCCCGTGGTCCGCATCGCGTTCGACCGGCCGGAGGTGCGCAACGCGTTCCGCCCGCACACGGTGGACGAGCTGTACCGGGTCATGGACCACGCGCGCATGACGTCCGACGTCGGCACCGTGCTGCTGACCGGCAACGGCCCGTCCCCCAAGGACGGCGGCTGGGCGTTCTGCAGCGGCGGTGACCAGCGCATCCGCGGCCGTGACGGCTACCGCTACGCGGAGGGCGAGAACGCCGACTCGATCGACCCGGCCAAGGCCGGCCGGCTGCACATCCTGGAGGTGCAGCGCCTGATGCGGACCATGCCGAAGGTGGTCGTCGCCGTCGTGGACGGCTGGGCCGCCGGCGGGGGCCACTCCCTGCACGTCGTCGCGGACCTCACGATCGCGTGCCGCGAGCACGGCAAGTTCAAGCAGACCGACGCCGACGTCGGCTCGTTCGACGCCGGTTACGGCTCCGCGTACTTCGCCCGCCAGATCGGGCAGAAGCGTGCCCGCGAGGTCTTCTTCCTCGCCCGCGAGTACTCCGCCGACGACGCCGAGCGCTGGGGCTCCGTCAACGAGGTCGCCGACCACGAGGACCTCGAGGGCCTGGCGCTCGAGTACGCGCGCATCATCGCCACCAAGTCGCCGCAGGCGATCCGGATGCTGAAGTTCGCGTTCAACGCCGCCGACGACGGCATCGCCGGCCAGCAGGTGTTCGCCGGCGAGGCGACGCGGCTGGCCTACATGACGGACGAGGCGGTCGAGGGCAAGGAGGCGTTCCTGGAGCGCCGCGACCCGGACTGGTCCGGGTTCCCGTACTACTACTGACGGCGTCCGCCGCTGCGACTGACGGCGTCCGCCTGCCGCGACTGGAGGCACCACGGGGCATGCGAGCCGGCGTCACTCGTCGTCGTCCTGCGGGCCGCCGTCCGGGGTGACCGGGATCGGCGACGCGGCTACGCGCACGTCCTCCGCGCCTAGGGCGGACGCCAGATCGTCGGGTCCCGTGAACCACACAACCCCGGGGTACGCAGCCAGGATGCGCTCGAGGCGAGCGCGCCCCTCCTGGTCCAGGTCGCGGTCGAGATCGGCGACCAAGAGCAGCGGCGGCTCGCCGTAGATCGCCCGGGCGAGGGCGAGGCGGGCGCGTTCGTCGGTGGTGAGCGGCTCGCCGCCCGCGCGGAGCACGGTGCGCAGCCCGCGCGGGAACCTGTCTGCTGACAGCCCCACGGTCTCGAAGACCTCGCGAGCCGTCTCGTCGTCGAGGTCGGGACGGCGGTAGCGCAGCGCGCGCCGCAGCGACCCGCGTTCGAACACGGTGCCCCGCGACGCGATCCCGACGAGAGCGCGGCCGCGCGCAGGCGGTACGGCTCGCAGGTTCTGACCGGCCACCCAGATCTCGTCGGTCGTCCCGGGCGGCGCGAGGTCGAGACCCACGGCTCGGCGCATCAGGCGCAGCGGCGCCTCCGGCTCGTCGCTGGTCAGGCGGATCCGGGCGCCGCGACCAGCCCGCAGGGGCGAAGCCGCCGGGACGAGCCCCGGGACCACCACATGCACCCGGTCGGGCCCGTCCGCGCCGTGGGGCACAGCAGCCGACGCCGCAGCGTCGCTCACCTGCTCGCGCTCGGCGCGCCGCCGGGCGGCGTCGGCGAGCCCGGGCATGAGGACCGCGCGCGCCGCCAGGTAGGTCTGGCGGTACTCGACGATCCGGCCGAGGTCGATGATCGGGGTCGAGGCGATGCCGGCGACCGCCATGGCGGCCATCGTGACGGCGGGATCGAGGCCGCGGACCACGCCGATCGCCGCGACGGCGAGCGTGGCCAGCATTGCCGCCACGGTGCCGCCGGCCCGGATCGTCCCCACGATCACCGAGCGGTCGACGGCGCGATCGACGACGACGTCGGACGCGGCGTCGATGTGGCCGAGCTCGCGGCCGGCACCGTGCGCCGCGATGATCCCCTGCGAGGCCCCGACGGTGTCCGCGATCCGGGTGGCCATGCGCCCACGGGCACGCCGCAGGCGCCGCGATCTCTGGTACGCGGTCCGCGACCAGGGCACCATGACGGCGGCAAGGATCCCGAGCGGAAGCAGGAACCCGACGCCGACGAACGGGTCCAGGAACGTGAGCCCGACGGCGGAGCCGACGATCAGCGGGATCCCGGACGCGAGAGTACCGATCCCCTGCGAAACCCAGTTCCGCACGCTGGAGAGGTCGTTCGTGGTGCGGGCGACCGTGATGCCGAGGTGCGTGCGGCTGCCCGGGGTGAGCTCGGACTCCACCAGGTCGCGGCGAACCTCGCGCACATAGTCCTGGCCGAGTCGCTCAGCGGCGATCCGCTCCTCGACGCGCAGCCCACCGATCGCCACCGCCGTCGCCACGATCGTGAGGATCGCGACGACCATCGGCCACGGGCTGCCCGCACGGAGCTGCGTCAGCGCCCAGGCGCCGACCGCTCCGAGCGCGCCCTGGCCGAGCCCCAGCCCGACGAGGCCGAGGACCCACCCCCGCCGGGTGCCGGTGAAGACCTTCGGCAGCGCGCCCGGCTCAGACTCAGGCGACCGCATGCTTGGCACCGGCCAGGCCCGCAGCGGACAGCGCGACGGCGGGCAGGCACAGGTCGAAGGTCGGCACCACGCCGACGTCGAGCGCCACCCGGGCCTCGGCCGTGGCCAGGGGCGAGGCCGTGAGGACCCCCGACACGACCGACGGCTCGCAGCCGAGCGCGCGCAGCGCCGCGACCCCGCCGCTCGCCCCGAGCGCGTCCCCGGCGGCGAACACCACGCGGTCGACCACCGACCGGAACGCGTGGTCCGTGAGGAGACGGCTCGTGTCGCCCTGGTAGATGCCGTCGGCGATCTCGATCAGGACGACGTCCGGCGCGCCGTGCCCGGCCGGGGACGCCAGCACCTCGGCCATCGTCGCGAAGACGTCGCGGACCTCTTCGAACGGCAGGCCGAACGTGCTCGGGAGGCCGAAGTCGGTGAAGTCGACCACCCGGTCCGCGCCCGCGTCGGCGTAGTGGTTCGCGTCGTTGCCCGCACCGGTCCCGGTCGCCTTGCCCGCGTGCACGGTGAGGCCGGCCGCGGTCAGGCCGCGGGCCAGGCAGGCCAGCGTGGTGGACTTACCGGAGTTCATCGACGTCCCGACGACGGCGACGACGGGGACGCGCGAGGCGCTGCCCGGCAGCGGCTCCGCTGCGCGCACCGGGTGCGGCGCGAGCTCCGCGAGGTTGACCACCCCGCCCGCGTTCGTGAGCAGGCCGACGGGCTCGATCACCGTGGCGTCGCTGATCGCGGCGTGCTGGTCGACGACCCGCGAGGCGAGCCCGCCGGCGGCGGCCAGGTGGCACGGCCCGAGGTCCTCCGGGATGACGGCGAGGAACTGGTCGGCTGCGTAGCGCGACCCGTAGGAGACGATGATCTCGTCCCCCTCGAACAGGATCTGGCGGCGGGAGGTCGGGGACTCGAGCCGCCGGTGCTGGCCGATCGTCACGACCCGCGCCAGGACGACGTCACCGGGCCGCGGCGCCTGCTCCGGATCGGTGATCAGGTCGAAGGCGGCGGGGTCCGTCTCGATCGCCGCGGCGACGAACCGTGTGGAGTAGGCCTTCTTGGCCCGCAGCAGACGGCGCACGAGCGGCTCGGGAGCCCGAGGCGTCACGTCTGCGGCGTCGAGCCGCAGGGGTACCGCGACGGGGCGCAGAGCGTGCCCGTGCAGGTCCAGGGACGTGTCGAGGATTCTCATGGCGGCCACGCTTTCTTGTCGAGGGACGCGAGGTGCAACAACCACCACTCAACAAGGCCGCCATGAAGTCGGGATGAGACCCGGATGAAGGCTCTCTCATCCGGCCCGACCCGCCCTCAGCGCACCGACCAGTCCCCCGAGCCCCTCGGGACCAGCTCGATCCACGTGTTGCCCGGGTCGAGCTGCACCTCCCCGCCGCGCCACGTCTTGAGCACGATCGGCGACCTCAGGTTCTTCTTGGACCAGCGCACCGTGACGCTGTGCCCCATGGAGAGCAAGGTGCCGGTCCCGCCGCTCCCCCCGAGCCGATGCTCGGGGACCGGGGCGCCGGCCGGGTCCACGAAGTTGGTGTTGAACACCTCGGTGGAAATCACGAGCACGTTCCGGGCGGCGTGTCGCCGACCGTCGGCGCTGACCGACGCCGACGAGCCCTCGCTGCGCAGGTACTTCTTGCTCCCCTTGTCCCATGTCCAGACGCTGCGCTGCGCCGGGGACAGTCGCACGTCGACCTCACGCGCGGACTTCCCCTCCTGCGGCGCCGTCCCCTGGCCGATCTTGCGGGCGTACTGGAACTGCGCGGGCGGCGGGCTCGTCCGCTGCCGGTCGGCCTGGGCGAGGAACGTCGATGGGCGGCCGATCACGTTGTGCGGCGCCGCCCGGCCGGGGTCCCGCGAGAAGCCGGCGTCACCGATGTCCATCTCGACCGTCTGGGTGCCCAGCCGCTTCACCGCGGCGATGAACGGCCCCTGCCCGCCGGAGAACGCCAGGATCCCGTCGAGCGGCGCCACGATCGCGGCGTCCATCGGCCGCACGGAGCGCACCGGCTCCACGACGTCCGGGATGTTCGAGTGGTAGGTCGCTACGAATCGGGTGATGCCGCCCTCGACGACCTCCTCCCACACGATGTCTGCCTCCACGAGGCCACGCTGGGGCCGGGCCTCCGCCGCGTTCTCGATCTTCACCGACAGTGCCGGGCGGTTCTTGACCTTCGCGGTCTCCACCCCGGTGAGCGGCCACACCACGGGCTCGTCCGGCTTCGGCGGCCCGTTCCGCTCACCCTTGACGGGAGCGTCGACCGTCGCGGTGGGCGTGGGCAGGGGCTCGGGCTCCTCGGACCCGCCGAGCGCGCAGCCCGCCAGTCCCAGCGCGATCACCAGGGCCACACCTGTGGCACGGGCCGCGGTCGTCCTGCGCGTGGTCATCCGATCTCCTCCGCGAGTGTTCGAGCCCGGGCCTCCCCCGGGAGCGGTCCGCGTGGCGCACACCTTACAGATACAGCCAACCACCAGCACCGGGGGCGCGCTTACCCTCGTGAGGTGACTGTGACCTTGACCGACGTCGTGCGCGC
Source organism: Promicromonospora soli (assembly GCF_014653785.1). GTDB lineage: Bacteria > Actinomycetota > Actinomycetes > Actinomycetales > Cellulomonadaceae > Promicromonospora > Promicromonospora soli. Next base: position 36,152 of record NZ_BNAS01000002.1, read on the forward strand.
CGTCCGGGACGCCCTCGGCGGCGGTCCCGCCTACGCGCCGCAGCCCCGCCTGTCCGACGCCGTCGTCCCACCAGGCACCGCACTCGTGCTGCGGACCTCCGGTTCCACGGGAGACCCGCGCGAGGTGGCGCTCGGCGCGGCGGCCCTGCGGGCCTCGGCGGAGGCCACCCACGAACGGCTCGGCGGCCCCGGACGCTGGCTGCTGGTGCTGCCGCCCACGCACGTCGCCGGGATCCAGGTCATCAACCGGTCGGTCGTGGCGGGCACGGAGGTGCGCGCCGGCGCGCTGGACCGCTTCACCCCGGAGGGATTCGCGGCCGCCGCTACCAACTTCCTCGCGCGCGGCACGCGTGCGTACGTATCGATCGTCCCCACCCAGCTGCACCGCCTGGTCACCGCGGCCGACGACGGCGACGCCGCCGGCCTGGGCGCCCTCGCCAGGTTCGACGCCGTGCTCGTCGGGGGTGCCGCGACGCCCGCCCCGCTCCTGGCCCGCGCCCGGGACGCGGGAGTCCGGGCCGTCACCACCTACGGCATGTCGGAGACGAGCGGCGGCTGCGTGTACGACGGCGTCCCGCTCCCGGGCGTGCGTGTCCGGCTGACCGACGCCGACGCCGTCGCGGGCGCGGGCGCCGCCAGCGCGGGCATCGTCGAGCTCTCCGGCCCCGTGCTCGCCGAGGGCTACGTGGGCGACCCCGACGCCACGGCTGCCGCGTTCCGCACCGACCCCGACGGAACCCGTTGGTTCCGCACCTCCGACCTGGGCCGCCTGGACGGCGGCCGCCTCACGATCCTCGGCCGGGCGGACGACGTCATCCTCACCGGCGGCGTCAACGTCGCCCCGGCCGCGGTCGAGGAGGCGATCGCCGAGCACCTCGCCGGGCTGGGCACCCCCGGCGAGGCCTGCGTGGTCGGCGTGCCGGACGACGAGTGGGGGCAGGCCGTCGTCGCCGTCCTCGTGCTCGGCCGCGCGCCCGGGGGCATCGCACCCGCGCCCGGCGCGCCGGCCGGCAGCACCGACCTGGCCGACGGCGGCGGGGCGCTGCTCGCCGGGCTGCGCTCCGCCGTCGGACAGCGGCTCGGGGCCCCGGCCGCGCCACGGCGCGTGTACGTTACCGGCGCCCTGCCGACCCGGGGCCCGGGCAAGGTGGACCGCCGGGCGGTGCGGGACGCCGTCGTGCAGGCCGAGCGGAAAGGTGCCCGGGAACCCGTGCGACCATGACTTCGTTCCACCGCCAGGGCCTGGAACCAGGCCTTACCCCCACGAACGAAGGACGCACCGATGGCGACTGCCGCCGAGTGGATCTCCGGGGCGCGGCCCCGCACGCTGCCGGCGGCTGCGGCACCCGTCATGGTCGGCACGGGCGCGGCCGCCCAGGTGGACTCCTCCGCGTGGCTGCCGGCGCTGCTCGCGCTGGGTGTCGCCCTCGCGCTGCAGGTCGGCGTCAACTTCGCCAACGACTACTCGGACGGCGTGCGCGGCACGGACCTCGACCGCGTCGGCCCGATGCGGCTGACCGCGTCCGGCGCCGCCGGCCCAGGGGCCGTGAAGGGCGCGGCGTTCGCCGCGTTCGGCGTCGCCGGGCTGCTCGGCCTCGTGCTGTGCGCGGTGTCCGGCCACTGGTGGCTGCTCGCGGTCGGCGCGGTCTGCGTGGCCGCCGCCTGGTACTACACGGGCGGCAAGAAGCCGTACGGGTACCGGGGCCTGGGCGAGATCGCCGTGTTCGTGTTCTTCGGGCTGGTCGCGGTGCTCGGCACCACGTACACGCAGGCCGACCGCATCACGTGGCCCGCGGTGCTCGGCGCCGTCGGCGTCGGTCTCATCGCGTGCGCGCTGCTCATGGTGAACAACCTGCGCGACATCCCGACCGACGTCCTGGCGGGCAAGCGCACCCTCGCGGTGCGGCTCGGCGACTACCGGGCGCGCCGGGCGTACATCGGGATGCTGTGGTTCCCGGTGCTGCTCGGCGCCGTGTGCTCCTTCTGGGCGCCGTGGTCGCTCGTCGTGCTGCTGCTGGTCGGGCCGGCTGCACTGCTCACGATCCCGGTGCTCGCCGGGGCGCGGGGCAAGCTGCTGATCCCGGTGCTGGCCGGCACGGGGCTGTTCGAGCTGGGCTACGGCATCCTGCTGGGGATCGGGCTCTCGCTCTGACTGCCCGTCATCCTGGGCGGTCGGTGCGGAGCTCCTGGTCGAGCTGCGCGTCCTCATGAGCGGCGTCGACGTCGACCTTCGGAGCGGCGGCACGCTCGGCGGCGCGGCGCTCGGCACGGGTGGCCATCCACTGCGCCGCCGCGTCCCGCGGCTTGCCCAGGGCCAGGTACGAGACGGCCAGCGCGACCACGACGGCGACGATCGGGAGCAGCCAGCCCCGCAGGCCGGCCAGGTAGAGCAGGCCGAAGGCCGCGCCGAAGAGCGCGAGGCGGAGCAGGGTGTAGATCACGAGGGGCACCTACCCATGGTAGGCCGGGCGTGGGTCACACCCGGCCATGGATTTCACCCGGTCGTACCGCCGCCTCCGGAGGATCCCCGGCTAGGCTCGTTTGCATGCCCAGGCTCGTCTTCTTCCTCCTGTACCTAGCGCTCGTCGTCTACGCGCTGGTCGACGTGATCCAGGCAGAGGACGAGGACCTCGGCGGCATCCAGAAGGGCTTCTGGATCATCGCCATCGTGTTCCTCCCGCTGGCGGGTTCCATCGCGTGGATAGTGGTGAGCAACGGTGCCCGACGCCGCCGGGCGGGCTCGCGGGACCAGGTCACCGGCTTCCCGGCCGCCCAGCCGGCGCCCGCCCAGTACTCCCGGCGGGTCCGCTCCTGGGAGCAGGAGGCCGCGCCCCTCGCGCCCGAGGACGACTCCGAGTTCATCTGGCTGATGGAACAGGCGAAGCGCAAGCGCGAGCGCGAGGCCAGCGAGGGAACCGGGCGCACCGAGGGCGCCGAGCCCGGAGGTGAGAACGAGCGGCAAGGGGGCGAAGGTCACGTCGAGGGCTGACCTATTCCCGCCGTCCCGCCGTAGGCTGGGGCTATGCCACGCGTACTCCTGATCGTCGTCATCATCGGACTCGCGGCGTATGCCCTGGCCGACGTCTGGGGTGCCGACGAGGAGGAACGGAGCGGCCTGCCCCGCTGGCTCTGGGTGATCCTGATCGTGTTCCTGCCCCTGCTGGGCGCGATCTCGTGGATCGTGGTCCGTGTCACCGCCCGCCGCTCCGGCGCGGGCCCGGCGCCACGCCCCGACACCGGCGGCAGCCGCCCGACGCCGCCCCCGCGCGCTCCGCGCCCGGGCCCCGGCCCGCGTCGCCCTTCGGGCCCCGTTGCCCCCGACGACGACCCCGAGTTCCTGTGGCTCCTGGAGCAGGAGAAGCGCAAGCGCGAGCGTGAGGCCCGCGGCCGCCTGGACGCCAAGGACGACGACGCCGAGAACAACTGACAGCCTGGTTGTGGGCGCGACGGTTGCGACTACCTGCCCGTTTTAGGCGCAACGATCGCGCCCACAACCAAGGGGCCGGTCACAGGCCCGAGTACGAGTGCTTCCCGTTGAAGATCAGGTTCACGCCGGTGAAGTTGAACAGCACGCACGCGTACCCGGCAACGACGAACCATGCTGCGCGCGTCCCGGACCAGCCGCGCGTGGTGCGCGCGTGCAGGTAGGCCGCGTAGACCACCCACACGATGAAGCTCCAGACCTCCTTGGGGTCCCAGCCCCAGTAGCGCCCCCAGGCGTCCTCGGCCCAGATGGCGCCGCCGATCACCGTGAAGGTCCACAGAACGAACCCCACGGAGTTCAGCCGGAACGAGAGCGACTCCAAGGCGGTGGGCGCCGGCGTGTGGTCGAGCCAGCCCCAGCGGTGGCTGCCCAGCATGGCCGAGCCGTTGTCCCGGCCGTCGCGGAGGAGCTGCAGCACCGACGTCACGAACGCGACGGTGAAGATGCCGGTCGCGCAGATGGCGACGCCGACGTGGATCACCAGCCAGTACTTCTGCAGCGCGGGCTGCACGCCCGTCGCCTCGATGAAGAACCTGGTCTGCGCCAGCACGAGGAACAGCACGCCGAGCCCGGCCACGAAGGCTCCGAGGAACCGCACGTCGCGCCGGCTGTTCACGCCCACGAACACGGCGACGGCCACGAAGGTGCCGACCAGCGCGAACTCGTACATGTTGGCCCACGGCGTGCGTCCCGCGGCGATGCCGCGCAGCACGATCGCGACGAGCAGCATCGCGGCGGCCAGCCACGTCACCGACATCCCGACCCCGGCGAGCCTGCGGTTCACGGGCCCGGGAGCGGTCACTCCGGTGCCGGTGTCCGGGCCGTACGGAGAGACCAGCGCGACCAGGGGCGCACCCGCGGCGGCGGCTACCTTCTCCCGGCCCCTTGCCGCGTCCCGCGCCTCAACCTTCGCGCCCGACAGGCGCGACAGGTCCACCGCGAACGCGACGAGTGCGACGGCAAGTGCCGTCGCGGCGCCCCAGACGAGCAGCACGCTCAGGTTTGCCAGCTCCATGTTCAGTCCTTTTCCGATCGGGTCTCGACACGCGGTTCCTGAGCCTGCCGAAGGGCGACCACCGATGTCTCGACGGGCGCGGCCGCCGTTTCTGGCTGCTCAACTGCTCCGGGCACCGCCGCCAGTGCGCGGTCGACCTCGGCCTGCAGGCCGGCGTCGTCCCCGCGGGCGAGGCCCGCGACCTCGACCACGGTAGCCCCATCCTGGGCGACGTAAGCCCGCGCCCAGACACGACGCCGGGGCGTGAACAGCGAGACGGTGAGCCCACCGAGGGCGAGCAGCGAGAACACGAGGACAAAGGCGAGCGAGGGGTCGTGCCGCAGGTCGAGCGCCACGTAGCGCGGCAGGTCCTCGCCGAGCGTCAGGGTGCCGAGCCCGTCCGGCAGCTCCACGGTCTCGCCAGGCCGCGCCAGCACCTTGATCCGGTCGCCGTTCTCGTCGAGAGCGGGGGTGAGCGATGCCGTGTCGAGCTCGTACACGTTCTGCGGGGAGCCGTCGTCGAGCCCCAGGTCGCCCGTGTACACCTCGAGCACGAGCAGCGGGTCGACGGGCTGCGGGAACGCCGAGCGAGCCGACCCGTCCTCGTTGACCTCCGCCGTCGGGAGGAAGTACCCCACGAACCCGATCTGGTCGAGGCCGGGAGACACGTCCGGCACCTTCACCACGCCGCGGGAGGTGTACATCGTGTCCTCGGGGATGAACGTCACGCGCCCGGAGAAGGCGACCTCGCCCTCGGCGTCGTGCACGGTGATCTCGGGCGCGAAGCCGTTGCCCTGCAGGTAGATCTTGGCGCCGTCCACCACGAGCGGGTGGTTGACCTTGATGGTCTCGGACCGCTGCTCGCCGGACGGCTCCGTCACCGTCACGTGCGCCGTGAAGTCGCGCGCCTGCGCGAACGCCACGGTGTCGCTCGCGAACTCCGACTCGAACCTGTCGAGCGTCATCGAGAACGGCACCAGCGACTCGGGCCGGAACCACGAGCCCTTCTCGAAGGTGTCGTAGTCCACCACCGCGTTCGCGAAGCCGCGGCCCTCGGTGACGATGGCCTGGCCGCGGTAGTGCAGCATCTGGCCCGTCGCGACGGACACGAGCAGGCCTACCAGGGCCAGGTGGAACACGAGGTTCCCGGTCTCGCGCAGGTAGCCGCGCTCGGCACTCACCGTGGCCGACGCCCGTCCCGATGGTCGCTCCGCGCCTGCGCTCGCAAGCTCGCTCCGACCCGACGCTCCGCGGGCCCCCGGGCTGGGCTCCTCGCCCCGGTCCACGCGGAAGGTGGGCAGCCAGGAGATCCTGCCGCGCAGGCGAGCGGCGATCGCGTCGGCCGCCTCCTCCGGCGACGCGCCGGTGGTCGCCGAGGCCTTGGCCGGGAACCGGTTGAACCGGGACGGCACGCGGGGCGGCCGGCCGCGCAGCGCCCGGTAGTGCGCCGCCGACCGCGGCAGGATGCAGCCCACCAGCGACACGAACAGCAGGATGTAGATCGCGGAGAACCAGACGGACGAGTAGACGTCGAAGAATCCGGCCTTGTCGAGCCACTCGCCCGCGGTCGGGTGGTCGGCGAGATACTCGATCACCCCTGCCGCGTCCTGGTTGCGCTGCGGCAGCACCGACCCGGGCACGGCCGCGACGGCGAGCAGCATCAGCAGCATCAGCGCCACGCGCATCGACGTCAGCTGGCGCCACATCCAGCGCAGCATCCCGACCAGTCCCAGCGCGGGCGCGTTGGGCCGGCCCGGCTTCTGCTGCTCGCCCGACGACAACGAGCCCTGGGTGAACTCGTCGGCGATGCCGTCGGGGACGTAGGTGCCCTCCCTGGCCATCAGATCACCGTCTCGAATCCGCCGATCCACAGCTGCATGGCGCCGGTGATCCGCGTCCAGAGCCCCGTGACCAGCAGCAGCCCGACCAGCACGAGCAGCCCGCCGCCGATCCGCAGCGCCGCGAGGCGGTGCCGGCGCAGGAAGTCGAGCATGCGCTCCGAGCTCTGCAGCCCGAGCGCCACGAGCAGGAACGGCACGCCCAGGCCGATGCAGTACGCCACGCCGAGCAGTGCCCCGCGGCCTGCGGACGCCTCGTCGATCGCGAGCGCCTGCACGGCGCCGAGGGTCGGGCCGATGCAGGGCGTCCAGCCCAGCCCGAACACGACGCCGAGCAGCGGCGCACCCCACAGGCCCGCGCGCGGTGTCATGTGGAACCGCGCCTCGCGCTGCAGGAACGGGACGGCGCCGAGGAAACCGAGGCCGAGCAGGATCACGACGGCGCCGAGCACGCGGGTGATGACGTCCTCCCAGCGCACCAGGTACGTCCCCAGGCCGCCGAACGCGGCTCCGAACGAGACGAACACGACGGTGAAGCCGAGCACGAAGAGCGCCACGCCTCCGACGACGCGGGCGCGGCCGGGCTTCACGCGCGTAGTCACGAGGCCGGCTGTGGTGCCGCCGGAGGAGGTGCCGCCGGAAGACGTGCCGCCCGAAGACACGGCGGCCATGCTGCTCACGTACCCGACGTACCCGGGCACGAGCGGCAGCACGCAGGGCGAGGCGAACGACACGAGTCCCGCGAGCACGGCCACCGGCACCGCCAGCAGCAGGGACCCGCTGAACGCCGTGCTCGCGAGGCCGTCGCCGACGGCGGTCGCGACGGCGCCGAGAGGGCTGCCGGGAAGCATCAGGCGGCCTCCGCCTGGACCTCGTCGATCAGCGCTTCGAGCGTGGAGCGCTCCACCTGCCCGATGACGCGCGCCGCCACGTTGCCCTCCTGGTCCAGCACGACGGTGGACGGCACGGCCTGCAGCGGCACGACGCCGGACAGGCCGGCGATCACGGAGCCGCTGCGGTCCTCGATGCTCGGGTAGGGCACCTCGAACGTGCGCTGGAACGCCTGGGCGGCGCCGGCGTCGTCCTCGGTGTTGATGCCGAGGAACCGCACGCCGTCCTTCGAGGAGGCGAGGTCCACGAGGTCGGGCGCCTCGGCGCGGCAGGGCGCGCACGAGGCGTACCAGGTGTTCACGACCACCACGTCACCCGCCCAGTCGGCGCTGTCGACTTCCTTGCCCTCGAAGTCGGTGCCCACGATCGACACGGGGCCCTTGCGCTCTCCGGCGTCGTACGTCTGCACGGAACCGTCGCCGGAGACGTATCCCTGCCCGACGACGTCGCCGGCGCCGGACTCCTCCGGCGCGCACGCCGCGAGCGCCGCCACCAGGCCCACCACTATGCCGACGGCCACTACCCACTGCACGACCCTGAAGGTCTTTCCTCGCATCACGCGCCGGCAACCTTGCTCGCGCCGTCGTAGAGCTCTGCGGCGGGCTCCGTGTAGTGCAGACCGACGAACCGGTCGTCCTCGAAGTGCAGGGACGTCAGGGACGCGAGGTTGCACTGCCGGTTGCGCGGGTCGTGCCAGAGCTGGCCGCCCTCGAACGACCTGCGGATGAGCCAGATCGGCAGCTGGTGGCTGATCAGCACGATCTCGTGGCCCTCGGCGGCCTTGCGCGCGTCCTCCACGGCGCTGCGCATGCGCTCGACCTGTTCCGTGTACGGCTCGCCCCACGACGGGCGGAACGGGTTCCACATGTACGGCCAGTTCTTGGGGTTCTTGAGCGACCCTCCGCCCCCACCGACGGTGAGGCCCTGGAACCGGTTGGCGGCCTCGATGATGCGGTCGTCCGTGGCGAGCTCCAGGCCGAAGCCCTGCGCCACAGGGGTGGCGGTCTCCTGGGCGCGCTGCAGCGGGGAGGCCACCACGCGGGTCACGTCCCGGCCGGTGCTCGTGAGGTGGTCGGCGACGATCTTCGCCATCGCCTGGCCGCGGTCGGACAGGCGGTAGCCGGGCAGTCGCCCGTACAGGACACCGTCGGGGTTGTACACCTCGCCGTGACGCAGCAGGTGAACCGTCGTGGAAACCATGGCGCCCAGTCTCGCACCCGACCCTGGGTGCCTGTGACCTCCAGCGGGTGTGCATTACGTCATCTCACGCCGATCTCATGGTTGTGGGCGCGATCTTTGCGCCTAAAGCGGGCACGTAGTCGCAACGATCGCGCCCACAACCAAGGGGGTTAGTCGCAGTGGGCCGTGAGCCCTTCCTCCGTGCCGCCCGACCTCTTCGAGGACTCGGCGACCTTGGCCATGATGCGGCCGAGCAGCGCGAACTCCTCCGGCTCGAGCGCTTCCACCATGATCCGTCGCACAGCCGAGACGTGGCCGGGGGCCGCTGTCTCGAGAGCCGCACGACCGGCGTCGGTCATGGTGCAGTTCACGCCGCGCCGGTCGCCCTCCGCCGCACGCCGCTCCACCAGCCCGCGTGCCTCCATGCGCGCGACCGTGTGCGTGAGTCGGCTGCGCGACAGCACCAGGCCGTCAGCGAGCGTCGACATCCGCAAGGTGAGCTCCGGCGCCTCCGAGAGCTGCACGAGCAGGCTGTACTCGCCGAGCGAGAGGTCGAGCGTCCGGTCGTGCACGGCGCCGAGCGCCTCCACGAACCGGGCGGTGCCCTCGAGATAGTGCCGCCAGAAGCCCTGCTGCTCCTCGGTCAGCCAGAGGTCCTGTTCCTCGATCGCCTGCGCTGTCACTTCGCCACCACCGCCTTCATCCACTGTGATCTGCGACATCTTGGACCACCCCTGGGAATACGTTACGGGCCCCGCTATGTTGGGAGCGATCGTGACTAGTTGATCACTCAACTACCTACCAAGCTGCCGCACCAACAAGGAGTCCTCCCTCATGGCTACCCCGCTCCCCGCTGGTCTCACAACCGGTGCCTACGACATCGACACCTCTCACACCACCGCCGCCTTCTCCGTCCGCCACGCGGGCATCGCCAAGGTGCGCGGCACCATCGCGGTGACCGCTGGAATCATCACGGTCGGCGAGGACCTGGAGTCGTCGAGCGTCACCGCCGAGCTGGACGCGACGTCGGTCAGCACGGGCGACGCCGGCCGTGACGGCCACCTGCAGAGCGCCGACTTCTGGCACGCCGAGGAGAAGCCGACCTGGTACTTCGCGTCCACCGGCATCCGGGCCGACGACGACGAGTACGTCATCTCGGGCGACCTCACCATCAACGGCATCACCAAGGGCGTCGAGCTGGAGACCGAGTTCACCGGCACCGCCAAGGACCCGTTCGGCAACAACCGCGCCGGCTTCGAGGCCACGCTGGAGATCAACCGCAAGGACTTTGGCCTGACCTGGAACGCCACGCTGGAGACCGGCGGATTCCTGGTGAGCGACAAGGTCAAGATCACCCTGGACATCAGCGCGATCGCCAAGGGCTGACCTCAAGTCAACCTCCCCACCCGCAGCGGGTGACACGGGAGGACCGAGAGAGCAGCAGAGCGCCTGAGTATCTGTGCGCCGCCGTAAAGCCGTAGCGGAGGGCCCCCTGGGGCCCGTGAGCGAGGCGGCGCACAGATACTCAGGCGCTCTGCTGCGTCCCGGGACGGCGTCAGTGGCTACGGGTGCACTATCAACCATGTCGCGACCGCCGGCCGCACCCCCGCGTTCCGGATCCGGTGCGGTACCGAGCACGGGTAGCTGATCGAGTCACCGGCCCCCAGCACCACCTCGTCGTCGGCCAGCTCGACGGTGAGCTCGCCCGCGACCACGTTGCCGATCTCATAGCCCTCGTGCTTGAAGAGCCCGGCGTCGCCCAGCGTGGCCGCGGCGCCCGGCGGGTAGATGGACTCGAAGAAGTCGAGGCCCCGCGTGGGGTTGGGCGAGAGCCGCCGGAACGTGACCCCGCCGTCGAGCGTCACCGGTGACGCCTCCCAGGCCCGCGTGACAGCGATCCCCGCGTGCTCCAGCTCCGCGGCGCCGCCGCGCGGCCCGGCCGCCGCGTCCGTCGGCTCGAAGACGTCGGACAACGACACCCCGAGCGCGTCGGTGATGGCGAGCAGGCGCACCACCGACGGGCGCATCACGTCCCGCTCGATCTGCGAAACAGCGCTCGCGGAGATGCCGAGCGTCGCGGCGAGGCTGCGCGCGGAGACACCTCGCGCTTCACGGAGAGCGCGCAGTCGGGCGCCCAGCGACGGTTCGGAAGACACTGCCGCATCGTACGAGCGAGCCGGGCCGACACGCGCCCCCGGACGCCGCGACACGCCCTGCGACACGCGACGTAACACGCGTGAAGTCATTACTGAACATGAGCCTTACCACCTCGTTACGCAGCAGAAACCGGCCGATGGCTGTTAACCCATAACTTCAGGTCAATCAAGGACCACCACCGGAAGGCACGGCTCATGACTGAGAACACGGAGGTGTCGGCCGCCGCGGCCGCCGCGCCGGAGAACCCGCCCAGCACCATCACCGCCGGCGAGAGCGACCTGGTGGAGGCAGCCGGGCACCCGGTGGGGTCCGGCAACGTCAAGGCGTCCTACGACCCCCGGCTCGCCAACGAGGACCTCGCGCCCCTGCGGGAGCAGAAGTGGTCGTCGTACAACATCTTCGCCTTCTGGATGTCCGACGTGCACAGCGTCGGCGGCTACGTGACGGCCGGCAGCCTCTTCGCGCTCGGCATCGCGAGCTGGCAGGTGCTGCTGGCCCTGCTGGTCGGCATCGTCATCGTGCAGGTGTTCACCAACCTGGTCGCCAAGCCCAGCCAGAGCACGGGCGTGCCGTACCCGGTGATCAACCGCGCCGTCTTCGGCGTCAAGGGCGCGAACATCCCCGCGATCATCCGCGGCCTCATCGCCGTCGCCTGGTACGGCGTGCAGACGTTCCTCGCCGCCGAGTCGCTGAACATCGTGTTCCTCAAGTTCATCCCCGCCAGCGCGGCGCTCATCGAGCCGAGCTTCCTGGGGCTGAGCGCCCTGGGCTGGATCTCGTACGCGATCCTCTGGTTCGCGCAGGCCGCGCTGTTCTGGAACGGCATGGAGACCATCCGGCGGTTCATCGACTGGGCCGGGCCGGCCGTCTACGTCGTGATGATCGCACTGGCGATCTACCTCGTCTCGGAGGCGGGCTGGTCCAACATCAGCCTGAGCCTCGCGGACGGCGAGCCGCTCACCGGGTGGGCGTCGGTGGGCGTGTTCTGCACCGCGGTCGCCATCGTCGTGTCCTACTTCTCCGGGCCCATGCTGAACTTCGGCGACTTCGCGCGGTACGGGCGCTCGTTCAAGGCGGTCAAGCGCGGAAACCTGCTGGGCCTGCCGGTCAACTTCCTGTTCTTCTCGCTCCTGACGGTGATCACGGCGTCGGCCACGGTCCCCGTGTTCGGCGAGCTCATCACCGACCCCATCCACACCGTCGAGCGCATCGACACGCCGTTCGCGATCCTGCTGGGCGGCCTCACCTTTGTCACCGCGACGGTGGGCATCAACATCGTCGCGAACTTCATCTCCCCCGCGTTCGACTTCTCCAACGTGGCCCCGCAGAAGATCAGCTGGCGCATGGGCGGCATGATCGCCGCCGTCGGCTCCGTGCTCCTGCTGCCCTGGAACTGGTACAACAACGCCGACGCGATCCACTACACGCTCGGCGTGCTCGGCGCCCTGATCGGCCCGCTGTTCGGCATCCTCATCGCCGGCTACTACTTCGCGGCCAAGCAGCGGGTGCACGTCGACGACATGTTCACCATGTCGCCCGAGGGCGCCTACTGGTACACGAACGGCTACAACCGCAACGGCGTGCTCGCGATCTTCCTGGCCGGCGTGCCCACCGTGCTCCTGGGCGTGCTGCCCAAGCTGATCGCCGACCTCGGGTACTTCGACATCTCCTGGATCGGCAACTACACCTGGTTCATCGGGTGCGGCCTCGGCTTTGTCGCCTTCTGGTGGCTGGAGCGGCTCAGCCCGCAGATCCCGTCCTTCGACGGTGTCACCGAGGGTGTGGCCGACGGCGCGGACACCACGGCCTGAGCAGTGCGGATACACCTCATCAACCCCAACACCTCCCGGGCGATGACCGACAAGATCGCGGTCACCGCCCGGGAGGTCGCGGGCCTCGACGTCTCCGTCGTCGCCATCTGCCCCGCGCCCGGCGCGGGCCCGGCCGCCGTCGAGAGCCACACCGACGAGGCGTGGGCCGCGCTCGTGGTGGCGCAGCAGGTCGCGGCTTCCGAGGCCGCCGGTGCGCCCGACGCCGCCCCCGCGGACGGCTACGTCGTCGCCTGCTTCGGCGACCCCGGCCTGGACGCGGCCCGGGAGCTGACCAACGGCCCAGTGGTCGGGATCGCCGAGGCCGCCATGCACGTCGCCGCCCTGTCGGGCCGCACGTTCGCGGTGGTCACCACGCTGTCGCGCACCCTCGGCCGCGCGCACGACCTGGTGCGGCGCTACGGCTTCGAGGACGCGTGCGTCGCCATGTACGCGGCGGACGTGCCGGTGCTCGAGCTGGAGGACGCCGGCTCGGCGGCCCGGGAGACGATCGCCAGGCTCTGCGAGCGCGCGGTCCGCGACGACGGCGCGGACACGGTGGTGCTCGGCTGCGCCGGCATGACCGACCTCTGCGCGGACCTCACCAAGCGCACCGGAGTGCCGGTGATAGACGGCGTGGCGGCCGCCGTCGGACTCGTGTCCGGGATGGTGCGGATGAGCGTCGGCACGAGCAAGCGCGACGAGTACGCGCCCCCACCCCGGCTACCGGCGGCCGGTCCGCAGGACTGACCTCAGAGCGAGGCAGCGCGCGTCGCCGCGTGGAACGCCAGGATCTGCAGCTCGCCGCCGACGTCGACCGACCGCACCACGACGTCGTCAGGCACCTGTAGCGCCACCGGCGCGAAGTTGAGGATCTCGCGGACACCGGCGCCGACGACGGCGTCAGCCACGTCCTGGGCCCCGTGGCCCGGCAGCGCGAGCACCACCATCGACACGCGCTCGCGCTGGATGACGTCGGCCACGGCGCGGACGTGCTCCACGGTCACGCCGGCCACGCGGGTCCCTACGACGTCGGGCGAGGCGTCGAGCAGCGCCACCACCTGGAACCCGCGCGTCGCGTACCCGGAGTAGTTCGCGAGGGCATGCCCGAGGTTGCCGATACCGACTATTGCGAGACGGTGCTCCGTCTCGAGCCCCAGGGCGACGGTGATGTACGAGGCGAGCGACTCGACGTCGTACCCGACGCCGCGCGTGCCGAACGAACCCAGGTACGAGAGGTCCTTGCGCAGCTGCGCCGAGCTCACGCCGGAGCGTTCGGCCAGCTCCGTCGACGAGGTGAGGCCCACCCCCTCGGCCGCGAGGTCGCGCAAGGCGCGCAGGTAGTAGGGCAGCCTCCCGACGGTTGCCGCCGGAACTGTCCCGTCACTGAGTTCGACCACGTGCTGCTCCCCTCCCCGCAACCACTGTGTTCCGGGCGTACGCACACACTGCCGGGACGATCATGCCAGCAGGCGGGCAAGGCGCGCACCGTCCACGCGCCAGAAACCTTGCTGGACCCCGTCCACCTCGACCACGGGGACGTATTCCCCGTACTTCTCCCGCAGTGCCGGCGCGCTGTCGATGTCGACCTCTCGCCACTGAGCCCCCGCACTCTCGCACACCTGCACGACGACTGCACGAGCGTCTTCGCAGAGGTGGCAGGCCTCGCGCGTGTACAGGACGACCCGGGCTTCGGCAGGAGTTGTCACGCCCCGAGGTTACGTCAGGGGCGGGGCACCGAACGGTCGGTGTCCGGCAGCCGTCCGTCTGCCCACCGCACGCGGCGTCCTGATCTCGTGGTCACACCCCAGTTCTACCGGCGGTCTCGCAGGGGTGCCCGTTGGCGTCTTGTGCGGCGTGGCACGCGGATAGAGTGACCTTCATGCCGTCGACGCACCCCTCGTCCGCCACCGCGGCGTTCTTCGACGTCGACAACACGATCATCCGCGGTGCGAGCGCCTTTCACCTGGCAAAGTCCGCCTACCAGCGCAAGTTCTTCGGCACGCGGGACATCCTCAGGTTCGCCGTGGTTCAGGCGCGGTACCTGCTGTGGGGTGAGAACAAGGAGCAGATCGACCTGGTCCGCAACCGTGCCCTGTCGCTCATCGCGGGCCGCAGCGTCGCGGAGGTCGCCACCCTCGGCGAAGACGTGTGGGACGCGGTCCTGTCCCTGCGGATCTACCCCGGCACGCGCCGCCTGCTCGACGAGCACATCGCGGCGGGCCACCAGGTATGGCTCATCACGGCCACGCCGGTGGAGATCGCGCAGCTCATCGCCCGCCGGCTGGGCGCGACGGGGGCGCTCGGTACGGTCGCCGAGCACAAGGACGGGTTCTACACGGGCCGGCTCATGGGCGACCTCATGCACGGGCAGGCCAAGGCGGAGGCGATAGTCGAGCTCGCGAACCTGAACGAGATCGAGCTCGAGGAGAGCTATGCGTACGGGGACTCGCTCAACGACCTGCCGATGATGCGGGTGGTGGGCCACCCCTGCCCCATCAACCCGGACCTGCGGCTGCGCAGGCACGCGCAGGAGGTTGGCTGGCCCATCCGCGAGTTCCGCGGCCGGTCGCAGCGCGCCGCCGGGCGCGGGGTGCGGACCGCCTCCTGGGCGGGCGCCGCGTGGGTGCTCGGCCTGGTGCTGCGGGCGGCGCGCCGTCGGCTGCAGGGACGGCGTTAGCCGAGCAGCAGCTTCTCGACGGATCGCCCCGACGTCGGCCGGCGGCGCGTTGGTCGAGCGGTAGACGCCCTCACGAAGAAGGCCCGGCCCACAAAGGGCCGGGCCTGCTTTTCACGCGCCCGACGGCGCGCGCGTCACTTCTTGTTGCGGCGCTGGTGACGCGTCTTGCGAAGCAGCTTGCGGTGCTTCTTCTTGGCCATACGCTTACGGCGCTTCTTGATGACGGAGCCCATAGGTCCTCGCAATGTTCGGTCGGTCGGCGGCAGCCCAACGACGGGGCCGCTCGGCGAAATGGTCCACGGTTGGTCCGGGACAGTGACGCCATAGTGACGATGGCCGACCAACACGAAAGGGAGTCCGCTCCCTAGGTTACCCGCTCAACGGCGCGCCCCGTAATCGACGGCGGTGTGAGGTGCGCCGTCCCCCGATGAGCGAAGGTCACGGCCGCGCTGCGAACCGTTCCAGCAGCTCGGCGTGGCCGGAGCAGATGAGCAGATCATTGGCGGAGATCCGGGTCTCCGGCGTCGCGTAGACGAACTCCACGCCGGGCGACTTCACGCCGATCACAGTGATGCCGTATCGCTTGCGGATGTTCGACTGCGCCAGGGTGAAGCCCTGCGCCTCCTTGGGCGGGCGCATCTTCACGATGGTGAAGCCGTCCTCGACCTCGATGTAGTCGAGCAGCTTTCCGCTCACCAGGTGGGCCACGCGCGAACCGGCGTCGGCCTCGGGGAAGACGACGTGGTGGGCGCCGATGCGGGTCAGGATCCGGCCGTGCTCGGCGGAGATCGCCTTGGCCCAGATCTGCGGCGTGCCGAGGTCCACCAGGTTGCCCGTGATCAGCACGGACGCCTCGAGCGACGAGCCCACGCCCACCACCGCGACCGCGAAGTCCTTCGCGCCGAGCTGCAACAGCGCCTCCGGGTTGGACGCGTCGGCCTCCACCAGTGGCAGGCGCCCGGACCACTGGGCCACCAGCACGGAGTCCTGCTCGACGGCGAGCACGTCCTGACCCAGCCGGTCCAGGGTCGCGGCGATCGACGACCCGAACCGGCCCAGGCCGATCACCAGCACACCCGCATCCCGATCGGGCTTCTTCTCCGGCACGGTATTCCTCTCTGGCCACTTGTCAGACGTCCTGGTCACCATAGTGACCTAGGCGTCCGACATGTCGGTCCGCTAACCGATGATCGGTCGTTCCTCGGGGAAGCGTACGATGCGCCGACGGTCCCGCAGCGCCAGCACTGCCACGACGGTCACCGCCCCGGTGCGCCCCACGAACATCAGGACGGCCAGGATGTACTTCCCGGCGTCCGGCAGGTCGGGCGTGATCCCCGTGGACAGGCCGACGGTCGCGAACGCCGAGAGCACCTCGAACAGCACGCGGGCCAGCGGCAGGTCCGTGACCTCCAGCAGTGCCACGCACGAGACCAGCACGATGGTCGCCCCGGTGAACACCACGGCGATGGACAGCCGCAGCACGTCCCGCGGGATGCGGCGGCCGAACGCCTCGATGTCCCGGTCACCGCGCGCCTCGGCGAAGATCGCGAGCAGCATGACGGCGAGGGTGGTCACCTTGATGCCGCCGGCGGTGGACGCCGACCCACCGCCCACGAACATCAGGGCGTCCTGGATCAGCCAGCTCGATTCGGTCATCGCCCCGACGTCGACGGTGCTGAACCCGCCCGATCGCGGCATGATCCCGGCGAAGATGGACGCCAGCAGCTTCTCCCCGAAGCTCAGGGGTCCGAACGTGGCGGGGTTGGACCACTCCAGGAGCAGGAGCAGCAGCGCGCCCACGCCGAGCAGCGCGCCGCTGGTCACGAGCGTGAGCTTGCTGTGCAGGGAGAGCCGCTTCGTCCAGCCGCGCCAGCGCTGGCCCATGCGGGGCAGCGCCCGCTGGATGTTGAGGATGACGGGGAACCCGAGCGCGCCGACGAACACACCAAGGGCGATCGGCAGGATGAGCGTCCAGTCCCCGACGTGCGGCATCAGGCCCTCGGTCGTGGGCACAAAACCCGCGTTGTTGAACGAGGAGATCCCGTAGAACAGCGAGTGCCAGGCCGCCGAACCTGCGTTGCCCTCGAGCACCAGGAACCGGGGAAAGAGGAGCAGTGCGATCGACAGCTCGAGCGTGGTCGCGGTGATGATAATGACCCGGACCAGCGAGCCGACGTCGCCCAGCCGGGTCGTCTTGGTCTCCGACGCGGTGAGCAGCTTCTGGGTCAGCCCGATCTTGCGCGACACGATCATGCCGAGAATGGACGCGACGGTCATGATCCCGAAGCCGCCCACCTTGACGCCCGCGAGGATGACTATCTGCCCGTACAGGGACCAGTAGGTGGCGGTGTCCTGGACCACGAGCCCCGTGACACAGACCGCCGAGACCGCGGTGAACACCGCGTCGACGAAGCTCGCGCCCTCGCCGTCGGCGGTCGCGAAGGGCGCCAGCAGGAGCACCACGAACACCGCGACCACGCACGCGAAGACCGTGACGGCCAGGCGGGCCGGGGCCCGGAAGGCCAGCTCGTCGACCAGCTCCCGAAGCCCGAACAGCCGGTGCCGCAACATCGGCGCCATCCGACCCGCTCCCTCCCCCGCAACTCGACGATCGACGCCCTACTCTGCCACGTCGCGAGGTGCGCGCTGAGCAGAAACCCTGTGGCACGCGCCCGTCCGATACCGTGGGCGGGTGCACCTCGCCCGGCTGGTCTGGAGTCCGCGACTCCTCGAGTACGACTTCGGACCCGGGCATCCCATGTCGCCCACCCGCCTCGACCTCACGATGCGGCTCGTCGACGCGCTCGGCCTGCTCGACCAGCCCACGCTCGAGGTGGCGGACGCCGAGCCGGCGACCGACGCCGTCATCGAGACCGTGCACGACGCCGAGTACGTCGCCGCCGTCCGGCGAGCCGGGACCACGCTGGAACCCGACCTGCGGCGCGGCCTGGGCACGGACGACGACCCGCTGTTCGTCGGGATGCACGAGGCCGCGGCCCGCCAGCTAGGCGGGTCCGTGGCACTGGCCGAGGCCCTGTGGACCGGCGAGATCGCCCACGGCGTGAACGTCGCCGGCGGCATGCACCACGCGATGCCGGGCGCGGCGTCGGGATTCTGCGTCTACAACGACGCCGCCGCGGCCATCCGGCGCCTGCTGGACCTGGGCGCGGAGCGGGTGGTCTACCTGGACTTCGACGCCCACCACGGCGACGGTGTCGAGGCGATCTTCTGGGACGACCCGCGAGTCCTCACCATCTCGATCCACGAGGACGGCCGCACCCTTTTCCCCGGCACGGGCGCCTCGTCCGACGTCGGCCGGCCGGGCCCCGCCGAGGGGAGCGCCGTCAACATCCCCGTCCCGGCGCGCACCTCGGGCGCTGCCTGGCTGCGGGCCATCGACGCCGTCGTGCCCGCGCTGATCCGGGAGCACCGCCCCCAGGTGATCGTCTCCCAGCACGGCTGCGACGCCCACGGGCGCGACCCGCTCTCGAACCTGAATGTGTCGGTGGATGCGCAGCTCACCGCACAGCAATGGATGCACGCCCTCGCGCACGAACACGCCGACGGCCGCTGGCTCGCCCTGGGCGGTGGCGGCTACGCCGTGTCCGACGTCGTCCCGCTCGCCTGGGCGGCTCTCGTCGCCGAGGCCGCGCACGTGCCCCTGGGACGGGGGGCCGAGCTGCCGGCCGCGTGGCGGGCCGCCGTGGAGGCCATGGACCTCGCGGCCGCGCACACGCTGGGCTCGGCCGAGGTGCCGTTCCGCAGCTGGCGCGACGGCTTCGACCCGGCCGACCCGGTGGACCGCGCCGTCCAGGCGACCCGCCGCGCTGTCTTCCCCCTCTGGGGCCTGGACCCGCTGCTCGACTAGGTCCGAAGCGTTCGCGCGCCGTTCAGCCGCGCGCCACCGGGCTTCCATCCCGGTCCGCGAGCCTCCTGCTCATGCGACGACGCTATGCCGCCCTGCCGGCTGCTCTTCTGCTCCTGTCCCTGCTCGCACCGCCTTCGGCGGTCGCGGGAGACCGCGGCGCGCTCCGCCCGAAGGCCACCACGACCGCAACCGTCACCACCTCGGTGGAGACCCCCGTGCTGTACGACGACGAGGCCGGCGGCAACGCGTCGGGCGACGACCCCGCGATCTGGGTCCACCCGGACGACTCGGACCGGTCGCTCGTGCTGGCGACGGCCAAGGAAGGCGGCCTGCGCGTCTACGGCATGGGCGCGACCGAGCTGCAGTCGGTCGCGGCCACGCCGGCCCCGCGCGCGGACGGCGTGCCGGGCCGGTACAACAACGTGGACATCGCCTACGGCCTGGACGTGGACGGCACGGCCACGGACGTCGCCGTCGTCTCGGACCGGTACAACGACCAGATCCGCTTCTTCGCCATCGACCCCGCGGGGGCCGACGCCGCCACGCCGCTCACCGAGGTCACCGCGCCCGAGCTGGGATTCCTGTTCAGCCCGGACCGCGAGACGGTAGCGGACGACGAGACGGCGTACGGCCTCGCCGTCTACCAGCCGGCTGACGGCGAGACCTACGCCGTGGTGACGCAGGAGGGCAACACCACCATCGCCACGGCGCGCATCACCACCGGCCCGGACGGCGTCGGTTACACCGACGTCGAGCACCTGGCGATCCCCGGCGAGTTCCGCCTGCCCGACGGCACCACCTGGGTGCCGTGCGCGGAGCCGGGCGTCGGCCCGCAGCTTGAGGGCGTGGCCGTCGACCGCCGCACCGGCACGCTGTACGCGGCGCAGGAGGACGTCGGCCTGTGGCGGGTGCCGCTGCCGCTGGGCTCGGGCAAGCCGCGCCTGGTCGACCGGGTCAAGGACTTCGGCGTGCACGACGCCTACGACCCGGAGACGGAGGAGTGCGCTCCGGTGGACCCGGAGGCGCCGTCGTACGGGGGCACCAACCTGACCGCCGACGCCGAGGGTGTCGACATCTGGTACGGCCCGGGCCGCAAGGGCTACGTCATCGTGTCCAGCCAGGGCGACGACACCTACGGCGTCTACGCCCTGGGCGACGCCAACCCCTCGCTCGGCACGTTCCGGGTCGCGGGCGACGGCGTGGACGACGTCAACGGCTCGGACGGCCTGGCGGTCTCCAACGCGCCCGTCGGCCCGTACGAGTCCGGGCTGCTGGTCACGCACGATGAGCCGGAGACCGGCCCCGACGCCGACCCCGAGCGCGACGCCACCGGCTTCTCGTACGTGCACTGGGGCGACGTCGCCGAGGCCCTCCACCTCCGCTGACGCCACAGCCCCCTTTGCTGTGGGCGCGATCGTTGCGCCTAGAGCGGGCACGTAGTCGCAACGGTCACGCCCACAGCAAAGGGGTGGCGGTGGTCAGGGGGTTCGACGGCGGAGCGTGAGTATCCCGAGGACCACCGCACCCACGATGAACAGGGCGATCACCCCGACCGCGCCGCGGATGTCAGCCCACTCGTCACCCGCCGCGAGCGACGTCATGGCCTCGATGGCGTAGGTGAGCGGGAACGCGCGGGACAGCCACTCCAGCACCTCCGGCATCTGGTCGCGGGGCATGAGGAGACCGCAGGTGATGAGCTGCGGAAAGATGATCGCGGGCATCATCTGGACCGCCTGGAACTCGCTGCGGGCGAGCGCCGACGCGGCCAGGCCGAGGGTGCAGCCGAGGACCGCGTCGAGCAGTGCCACCACGACGACGAGCCAGAGCGAGCCGGCCACGTCCATGCCGACGAGGAGCGCGAACCCGACCACCACGAACGCCTGGAGGAGAGCGAGCGTCGCGAAGGCGAGGCCGTAGCCCGCCACGAAGTCGCCCTTGCGGATGGGCGTGGTCATGAGCCGCTCCAGGGTGCCCGACTGCCGTTCGCGCAGCGTCGCCACACTCGTGACCAGGAACATCACGGTGAGCGGGAACAGACCGACGAGCATGGGGCCGAACTGGTCGAGCACCTCGGGCCGGTCGTTGAACATCCAGGCGATGAGGCCGATCAGCAAGCACGGCAAACCCACGATGAGGGCGACCGTGCGGTGGTCGCCGCGCAGCTGGGACAGCACGCGGCTGGCGGTTGCGAGGGTCAGGTTCATCGCGCGGTCTCCTCCGTGGGCTGGGTCTCGGCGTCGGCCGTGACTGCTTCGGCCCCTGCTGCGGCCCTGGCCGCGGCCGCGTCGATCAGAGCGAGGAACGCGCGTTCGGCATCGGGCGCCCCGGTAGTGGCCAGCAGCTGGTCGGGCGTGGTGTCCGCGACGAGCCCGCCGGCCCGCATGAGGAGCAGGCGGTCGCACTGCATCGCCTCGTCCATCACGTGGCTGGAGACCAGGAGCGTGCGGCCCTCGGCCGCGAGCCGCCGGAACACCGCCCACAGGTCGCGGCGCAGCACCGGGTCGAGGCCGACCGTCGGCTCGTCCAGGACGAGCAGCTCGGGGCCGCCCACCAGGGCAGCGGCGAGGGAGACCCGGGACCGCTCGCCGCCCGACAGCGTGACGACCTGCTGCTTCTCGTGCCCGCCGAGGTCGACGGTAGCCACGGCTGCCGCGACCGCCTTGGCCGGCGACGGGACACCCGCCAGGGCCGCGAAGTACCTGAGGTTCTGCACCACGGTGAGGTCGTTGTAGACGCTGGCGTCCTGCGTCATGTAGCCGACCCTGCGGCGCAGGGCGGGGCTGCCGGCCGCGGCGTCGAGCACGTCAACCGTGCCGGTCACCTTGTCCTGCACGCCCACGATGGCGCGCATGAGCGTCGTCTTGCCGGAGCCGGACGGCCCCATCAGCCCGACGACGGAGCCTGCGGGCACGTCGAGCTCCAGCCCGTCGATGATCGGCCTGCCGCCGCGGACGACGCGCAGGCCGCGGATGACCACCGCACTTTTCCTCATGTGAGGAATTGTGCTCCCGCGAGCCGCTACCGCGCAAGATCTCCCGTGAGATAGCGCTGCACCGTGGGGCCGGCGAGTGCCGCTACGTCGGCCGGGGACAGCGAGGCCAGCGGCTCCACCGGGACCAAGAACCGGGTCATCATGAGCCCTGCCATCTGGGACGCAACGAGCGCGGTGCGCAGCGGTGCGTCGGACACGTCGAGCGCGCGCACCAGGGGGCCCAGGATCGCCGCGCCGATGAACTGGGGCAGGAGCCGACGCAGCTCGGCGTCGGCCATGACGGCCGGCACGACCATGCGGACCGTCTCGCCGCGATCGTGGTCCCAGACGCTGAGCACCGCCTCGACGAGGCGCTCCCCCAGGCTGTCCAGCGGACCACTCGCGACCTGCTGCACTATCTTGTCCGGCTCGATCTCGACGACGCCGAGCGTCGCCGTCAGCAGCCGCGCCTTGTCGGGGAACCAGTGCCGCACCGATCCCGGGTCCACCCCCGCGCGGCGGGCGACCGACCGCACGGACGTCGCCTCGTACCCGCGCTCGACGAACTCCTCGCGGGCGGCGGCGAGGATGTCGGCGCGGGTGTCCTGCCCGGCGGGACGCCTGCCGCGGCGCGGCGTGGGAACGGGTTCAGCCATCCCGCCATTCTCGCCTACCCCCAAAAGCGCCGAACCCGTTGATCGAGCTT
>NZ_BNAS01000002.1:58755-408772 GCF_014653785.1 Promicromonospora soli
TCGATCAACGGGTTCGGCGGACTACTGGATCA
This sequence comes from Promicromonospora soli, assembly GCF_014653785.1. Lineage (GTDB taxonomy): Bacteria > Actinomycetota > Actinomycetes > Actinomycetales > Cellulomonadaceae > Promicromonospora > Promicromonospora soli. The sequence continues at coordinate 58,788 of NZ_BNAS01000002.1, forward strand.
GCGGGTGGCGGACGCCCGCTTCTTGTTCCAGACGTCGAACGCGACAGCCAGGAGCAGCACGATGCCCTTGACGACCTGCTGCACGGACTGGTCGATGCCCATGAGCGACATGCCGTTCGACATGACGGCCATGATCAGGCCACCGACCATCGCGCCCGTCACGGTGCCGATGCCACCGGTCACCGCAGCGCCACCGATGAAGCAGGCTGCGATGGCGTCGAGCTCGAGAGCGTTGCCGGCGCCCGGCTGGGCCGCGCTCGACCGGGCCGAGAACACGATGCCCGCGACCGCAGAGAGGAAGCCCATGTTCACGAACATCCAGAAGTTCACGCGCTTCACGCGGACGCCGGAGAGCTGCGCCGCGGCGAGGTTGCCGCCGATGGCGTAGACGTGCCGGCCGAACACGCTGTGCTTGGTGACCATGGTGTACGCCAGCACGAGCACACCGAGGATGATGAGCACCAGCGGCAGGCCGCGCGAGGTGGCGAGCTGCCACGCGAACCACATGACGACGGCGGCGATCACCACGAGCCGGAGCACGAAGAACGGAGCGGCCTCGACAGCCTGGTTGTACGAGATGCGCGCGCGGCGGTTACGCCACGAGTTGTAGGCGAAGCCGAGGATGCCGATACCGAAGATGACCAGCGTGAACACGTCGTAGCCGGCTCCGCCGAGCAGGCCGTTGAAGAAGCCCGAGGCGATCCGCGAGTACTCCGACGGGAACGGCGACAGCGAGATGTTGTTCAGCACCTGCAGCGTCAGCCCGCGGAACAGGAGCATGCCGGCCAGGGTCACGATGAACGCCGGGATGCCTACGTAGGCCACCCAGAAGCCCTGCCAGGCGCCGACCAGCAGGCCGGTGCCGACCGCCGCGAGCACGCCGACCCACCAGGGCATGCCTTCCCGGATGACGACCACCGCCGCGACCGCGCCCGTCAGTGCGACCACCGACCCCACGGACAGGTCGATGTGGCCGCCGATGATGATGATGACCATGCCGATCGCGAGGATCAGGATGTACGAATACTGCAGCACCAGGTTGGTGATATTTGTGGGGCCGAGCAAGGTCCCGCCCGTCAGCACCGTGAACAGCACGATGATTGCGACGAAGGCAATGTAGATGCCGCTCTGGCGCAGGTTCCTCGTGAAGAGGTCCTTGAGGCTTGCGATACCGGTCATGACTGGTTCTCCTGCGTCATGAGTGCCATGAGTCCTTCCTGAGTGGCGGAGTCAACGGAGACCTCGCCAGTGATGCGGCCGAAGGCCAGCGTGTAGATGCGGTCACAGATGCCGAGGAGCTCGGGGAGCTCCGAGGAGATGACCAGCACGGCCTTCCCTTCGGCAACCAGCTTGTTGATGATGGTGTAGATCTCGTACTTCGCACCGACGTCGATGCCGCGGGTCGGCTCGTCGAGGATGAGCACCTCAGGCTTGGTGTTCAGCCACTTCGACAGCACCACCTTCTGCTGGTTGCCGCCGGACAGCTTGTTGACCTCCACCAGCACGCTAGGGGTGCGGATGTTCATCGACTCGCGGTACTCGCCCGCGACCTTGAGCTCCTCGTGCTCGTTGACCCAGCCGTTCTTGGCCAGCTTGCCGAGGCTGGCCGCAGAGATGTTGCGGCGGACGTCCTCGATGAGGTTGAGGCCGTAGTGCTTGCGGTCCTCGGAGACGTACGCGATGCCGGACCGGATCGCGTCCGGCACCGACTTCGGGTCGATCTCCTTGCCGTGCACGTACGCCTTGCCGGAGATGTCGCGGCCGTACGAGCGGCCGAAGAGGGACATCGCGAGCTCGGTGCGCCCGGCGCCCATGAGACCGGCGATGCCGACGACCTCGCCCGCGCGCACGGTCAGGTTCGCCTTGTCGACGATGACCCGCCCCTGCTGGGTCGGGTGGTACACGGTCCAGTCCTCCACGCGGAGCACCTCCTCGCCCGGGTGCGAATCGCGCTCGGGGTAGCGGTGCTCCAGGTCGCGGCCGACCATGCCGCGGATGATCCGGTCCTGCAGGTCCCCCTCCGGGGCCCCGGGGCCGTTCATCTCGATCGTCTCGATGGACTGCCCGTCGCGGATGATCGTGGTGCGGTCCGCGATCTCGGCGATCTCGCCCAGCTTGTGGGAGATCATGATCGAGGTGATCCCCTGCGCCTGGAACTGCCGGAGCAGGTCGAGCAGGTGCTCGGAGTCGTTGTCGTTGAGGGCCGCGGTCGGCTCGTCGAGGATGAGCAGGCTCACATCCTTCGAGATCGCCTTGGCGATCTCGATGAGCTGCTGCTTGCCGACGCCGAGCACGGAGACCGGTACGGTCGGCTCCTCCTTCAGGCCGACGCGCTCCAGCAGCTGGGCCGCCTCCTGGTTGGTGCGGTTCCAGTCGATGGCGCCGCCGCCCCGCCGACGCTCGTTGCCGAGAAAGATGTTCTCGGCGATCGAAAGGTACGGGACCAGCGCGAGCTCCTGGTGGATGATCACCACCCCGCGCGCCTCGGAGTCGTTGATCGACCCGAACTCGGCGTTCTCGCCGTCGAGCACGATGTCGCCCTCGTAGGTGCCGTGCGGGTACACACCCGAGAGCACCTTCATGAGGGTGGACTTACCCGCCCCGTTCTCGCCGCAGATCGCGTGGATCTCGCCGCGGCGGACGGTGAGGTTGACGTCCTGGAGCGCCTTGACCCCAGGGAAGGTCTTGGTAATGCCCCGCATCTCGAGGATGTCGGTCGGCGCCGTTTCGGCCATGCCAGTCCTTGTCGCGTATTGGTCGCGCACGGAGGTTCGCGCTTACTTGAAGATGATGCCCGACGCCGGAGCGTGGGGCCCGGGCGAGCGCCCCACCCCGGCCTGTGGCTGGGGTGGGGCGCCCGTACGGGCTCGGCGTCGGACCGGGCGTGCTAGGGAGGATCAGCCCGCGTCCTGGCCGGAAGCGACCTCTTCCTCGGTCCAGTAGCCGGTCTCCACAAGGGCTTCGTTGATGTTCTCCTTGTAGACGATCACCGAGTCCAGGAGGTACGACGGGACGATGATCTCGCCGTTGTCGTACGACTCGGTGTCGTTCGCCTCGGGCTCCTCACCGTTCAGGTAAGCCTGGGTGGCGATGACGGCCTGCTCGGCGAGCAGACGCGTGTCCTTGAAGATCGTGGCGTACTGCACGCCGTCGGCGATCATCTTGACCGACGCGATCTCGGCGTCCTGGCCGCTGACGACCGGCAGCGGCTTGTCGCCCTCGCCGTACCCGGCGTTCTGCAGGGCGGTGATGATGCCGCGCGACAGGCCGTCGTACGGGGACAGCACGCCGTCCAGGACCTCACCCTGGTTGTACGTCTCGGTCAGCAGGTCCTCCATGCGCTTCTGGGCGGTCTCCTGCTGCCACCGCAGCGTCGCGGCCTGCTCGATGTCCGTCTGTCCGGACGGGACGACGATCGTGCCGTCGTCGAAGTACGGCTGGAGCACATCCATCGCGCCGTCCCAGAAGAAGTGCGCGTTGTTGTCGTCCAGCGAGCCGGCGAACAGCTCGACGTTGAACGGGCCCTTGGGCGCGTCCGCGACCTCTTCGCCCTCCGGGCCGACGAGCCCCAGGCCCGCGAGGACCGACGTGGCCTGCTGCTGCCCGACCTTGAAGTTGTCGAACGACACGTAGAAGTCCACCGTGTCCGAGTCCCGGATCAGGCGGTCGTACGAGATCACCGGGATGTCGGCTGCCTGGGCGGCGTCGAGCTGCGTGCCCAGCGCCGTGCCGTCGATGGCCGCGATGATCAGGGCGTCCGCGCCGCCGGTGATCATGTTGTCAACCTGCTGCTGCTGCGTCGGGATGTCGTCGCCCGCGAACTGCAGGTCGACGTCGTACCCGGCTTCCTTGAGGCCCTTCTCGACGGCGTCGCCGTCGGCGATCCAGCGCTCCGAGGTCTGCGTAGGCATGGCGACGCCCACCATCGGGGTCTCACCCTCGTCGTTGCCTCCGCCGCCACCGGCACCGCCACCACCGCACGCGGCAAGCGACACGGCCATCGCGCCCGTTGCCAGCGCGGCCAGACCGCGTGTGGCCCACAGCTTCCTTGCCATGACTTCTCCTCTTCGAGTTTCTCCGGGCACTTCTCTGCGACCCGGCCGACTACCGATTGTTAACGCTCACACGAGCGTTGGTCAAAATCGTGTCGGGTGAACTCCGCCACGATTGATCGGTGACGCTATCACCGTAGTCGCGGTTGAGGAAAAGTAACGACAGGATCTCGGATGGTTACGGCATCGATACCGTCCGGGTCGTGTCAAGGAAGCCTTGATCCTGGATCCCCCCGGCACACGCCTCCCCGCAGGCCTCCCCGGCGACAGCCCGCCCTGCGAGCACCGCTCGAGGGCAGCAACGCCCCGACCAGCGGAACTACACAGAGGTAAGGTGCGGTGCCCGATCCGCGCACCGGACCTTGCTCGGCTCCGCGCCGTGGTGGAAAGGGCTTACCAACGCGGCTGCTCAGCCCGTTACCGGCGACTCTCCAGAGCCCGCAGCACGGCCAGGATCAGGGAAAAGTGTTTCACGTGGCGAGACGTGACACGCGGCACAGTCACGATCTCGGACCGCAAAAGCGGCAGAACCACCTGAGAAGAACCGGCGGATCTCACCCGCCCCAGCCATGGCGGACGGGGCCGTCGCGTCAACGCCCTAGCGAGATCGTGTCGCTCCGCGGGTTCGCGCGGATTCTCTTCACCGTTGTAAAAGGCCGGATGGCTTTTGTTGCGAGTACTCGTCGACCTGACAAAAGGGTTCAACGTCGATGATGGGTAATACGATAGGCAATCCGTTTTAGATGCCAATTACGTAACATTCTGCCGATCACGCGCGGGCGGCCACGCGGACGCCACCACCTCGGTCCCGCCCTCCTGGACAGCGACCACCCGCTCACGCTCGCCCGGGGCGACGTCGCCCGTCGACTCCCGGCCGATGATCCGCGAGTCGGGCACCACCCTCCGGAACGGCGCCTGGTCGTCGCCGGCCGCGCCGATGCGCTCCACCATCAGGTCCACGGCGGTGCGCGCGATCTGGTCCCGGCCCGGGTCCACGGAGGACAGGGCGGGGACCGAGTACTTAGCGTCGTCGACGTCGTCGAACCCGATGAGAGCGACCTCCCGCGGGACGTCGATCCGGTGCGCGTGCAGGGCGTGGAGCGCACCCAGCGCCAGCGCGTCGTTGAGCGCGAAGACGGCGTCGACCTCCACCCCGTCGTCGAGCATGCGGCTCATCGCCTCGGCGCCCGTGGACCGGTGCCAGAGGCCCGCCTCGCCGATCAGGGCGGGGTCGTGAGGCAGCCCGGCCTCCGCCAGACCCTCCAGGTAGCCGGTCGTGCGGAGCGCCGCCGACCCGACCTGCTCGCCCGCGTGCGCCCCGATCAGGGCGATCCGACGGCGGCCGAGCGAAGCCAGGTGCAGCGTCGCCGCCTTGGCCGCGGCCACGTTGTTCATCGTCACGTGGTCGGCGGGCGCCCCGAACACGCGCTCGCCGAGGATCACCAGCGGGTACTCCACGGTGAACAGGCCGAGGTCGTCGGGCCCAAGGGCCAGCGGCGAGAAGATCAGCCCATCGGTGAGGTGCCGGCGCCGGCCGGAGAGCACCTCGGTCTCCCGCTCGCGGCTGGCGCTGGTCTGCTCGATGAGCACGGTCCACCCGGCGTCGTCGGCGGCGGAGATGACGGCGTCGGCCAGCTCCGCGAAGTACGGGAGCGAGAGCTCCGGCACCGCGAGCGTGATCAGGCCGGTGCGGCGCGTGCGGAGGTTCCGGGCGGACATGTTGACGCGATAGCCCAGGTCGTCGATCGCCGACTCGACCCGCTGCCGGGTCTCCGCTCGGATGTACGGGTAGCCGTTCACCACGTTCGACACGGTCTTGATGGACACACCAGCGCGCTGCGCCACATCGTGCATCGTCACGGCCACGCTGCCAGCCTCCGGTTCCGAGTTTTCCCACAGAGTAGAGGACGGCGTCGCTCCCGCGTCGTCGATCGGATAGTGTGCAACGTTGTAGAGCCCGACCCATCAGCGAGGAACAATGCAGACCTCCCCCGCCCGCGTCCTGTTGCACCCCGACTTCACCGTCGGCACCGTCGACCGCCGCCTGTTCGGCTCCTTCGTGGAGCACCTGGGCCGCGCGGTCTACACGGGCATCCACGAACCCGGCCATCCGACGGCGGACGGCCACGGCTTTCGCCGCGACGTCGCCGACCTGACCCGCGAGCTCGGCGTCACGACGGTCCGGTACCCGGGCGGCAACTTCGTGTCGAACTACCGGTGGGAGGACGCCGTCGGGCCCGTGGAGCAGCGCAAGCCGTTCCTCGATCTCGCCTGGCGCACCGTTGAGCCCAACGTCGTGGGGACCGACGAGTTCCTGCAGTGGGCCGAGCGCGAGGGCATCCAGCCGATGATGGCGGTCAACCTCGGCACCCGCGGCGTCGAGGAGGCCGTGGCCCTGCTCGAGTACTGCAACGGCGAGGCCGGCACCCGCTGGGCCGACCTGCGCATCGCGAACGGCCGCGAGAAGCCGTACGACGTCAAGCTCTGGTGCCTGGGCAACGAGATGGACGGCCCGTGGCAGGTCGGCCGCAAGGACGCGCACGAGTACGGCAAGCTCGCCCGCAACGCCGGGCGCGCGATGAAGCAGGTGGACCCGTCGATCGAGCTGGTGGCGTGCGGATCGTCGTCCATGGAGATGCCGACGTTCGGCGAGTGGGAGCGCACCGTCCTGGAGTACACGTACGACCTCGTGGACCACATCTCGATGCACGCCTACTACCACGAGGTGGACGGCGACCGCGCGTCGTTCCTCGGGTCGGGCACGGCGATGGACCGGTTCATCGAACGGGTGGCGGCGTCGGCCGACGCCGTGGGCGCGCAGAGCCGCTCCGACAAGCGCATCACCATCTCGTTCGACGAGTGGAACGTCTGGTACCAGAGCCGCTTCCCGGGCGAGGACAACCTGCCGATCCAGAAGGACGCGCCGCGCATCATCGAGGACGTCTACTCGGGGCTCGACGCCGTGGTGGTTGGCGACCTCCTGGTCACCCTGCTGAACCACGCCGACCGCGTGCCGGTCGCCTGCCTCGCCCAGCTCGTCAACGTGATCGCGCCGATCATGACCGAGCCCGGCGGCGAGGCCTGGCGCCAGCCCACGTTCCACCCCTTCGCGACGACGGCACGGCTCGCCCAGGGCGACGCGCTCGACCTGCGCGTGTCCGCGCCGACCATCACGACCAAGGCCCACGGCGAGGTGCCTGCAGTGACGGCGGCGGCCACGCTGGCGGACGGCGCCGTGGCCCTGTTCCTGACGAACCGCTCCGCGGAGCCGGTCGAGGTCGAGGTGGCGCACCTGGGTGCGGCGCTCGAGATCGCCGAGGGCTGGTCCATGACCGCTGACCACGAGCCCGCCGTCGTCGGGCCCGAGCACGCCGAGAAGGTGACCGCCGAGCACTGGGGCGAGTTCGACGTCGCCGGGCGCGTGGCCGGCGACGCTGGTGCGTCGAGCACGACGGTGACGCTGCCGCCGGAGTCCTGGACCGCCCTGTCGGGAACCCTCACCTCGCCGAAGTAAAACTCTGGCGAGATAGAACTGTGGCGAGATAGAAGCCCAGCTGGGCTGGGGTATCTATCTCGCCACAGTTCTACTTCGCTGCAGTTCTATCTCGCTGCAGTTCTATCTCGCTGCAGTTCTATCTCGCTGCAGTTCTATCTCGCTGCAGTTCTAATCCGCCCTACTTCGGCACGGGTCAGGTCTTGCTGTCGAAACCGAAGCCGCCGTCCGCCTCGGCGGCGCGCCAGAAGTCGCGCAGCATCTCCTCCGGGGTGTGGAGATTGTGCCGGCTCGCCACCGGCTCCGCGTCGCCCGAGATGGCCTTGACCTCGTCGTGGATGCGTTCCATCGAGGTGTCGAGCGACCAGGCGACGTCCGCCGCGAGCTTGAGCGAGTCCGTGAGGTGCCGGGGCACGTCGCCGTCGTACTTGTAGTAGATCTTGTGCTCGAGGCTGGCCCAGAAGTCCATGGCGATCGTGCGCAGCTGGATCTCGACGATGACGTTCTCGACCCGGTCGGACAGGAACACCGGGATCTGCACGATGAGGTGCAGCGACTTGTACCCGGTCCCCTTCGGGTGCTTGATGTAGTCCCGCTCCTCCAGGAGCGTCATGTCCGACTGCTTCAGGATCATGTCGCGGACCAGGTAGATGTCGTTGACGAAGCTGCAGGTGATCCGCACCCCGGCGATGTCGAACATCTGCGCCCGGACGCCCTCCGGCGTCAGCGGGATGCCCTTGCGCCGGCACTTGGCGACTATCGACTCGAACGACTTGAGCCGCGACCCCACGTGCTCCACGGGGTTGTAGTTCTGCATGTGCCGGAACTCGTCCCGCAGGATCGAGACCTTGGTCATGACCTCGTCGATCCCGAACTTGTAGGTCAGCACCAGCCGGCGCAGCTCGACCACCAGTGTTCGGAGCTCGGCAGGATCGGGTATCGGGTGTTCCCGGACGTCCTCGGGGAGCTTGCTCACAGGACCACCGTACGGGTACGCGGCGGTGCTGGGGGCTGAAAAGGCCCCGCTGGTCGAGCTTGTCGGGACCTGGGTCTCGACAAGCTCGACCAGCGGGGGACAAGCCCGACAGCGGGGCCCGCCACTGGCCATCAGCCTGCGTCTGCCTCCGACAGCCGGAGGAACGTGATCGAGTGGGCCGGGAAGTCGTAGCTGAACCCGGAACCGCCGTCGGACGGCGACACGTCGAGCGTCGTCGGCCCCTCGGCGGGCACCACCCGTTCGGGCTGGGTCTTGGTGTTCATCGCCGACGGCGCCCCGCTCATCTCGATGACCTCAGCCTCAGGAGCGACCGAGTACCCGTCGACCGAGACCGCCGTACGTGCCACGGAGTCGTACGGGTTGACGACCTTGAGCACCAGCTCACCCGTCTCCGCGTCCCGGGTGACCACCTGGTACAGCGACTCGGTGGTCGGCTCGGTGTACGTCATCTGCAGCGCACCGTCGAGGTAGAGCTTTATGGTCCGCCCGGAGACCACGACCTTCACGTGGTAGTCCCGGCCCGTCTCCATACGGTGCCCCTCGACGGCCGCGACCTCGTTGGCGGAGCTGTTGTCAGCCCGCTGCAGCGCCTGCCGGCTGTTGTTCCACCCACCGAGGTTCCACCAGTAGAAGTCGTCCCGGCCGCCGGCGGCGAAGCCGACGAGGAACGCCTCGCTACCGCCCAGCTTCCGGGCGTCGAGCTCCAGGGTGTAGTTGTCCCAGTCCTTGGTGTAGGCGTCCGTGATGATCGAGCGGGCGTCGGTGACGTTCCCGGCCGACTGCACGTACTCGCCGTTCTGGACACCCCACGTCCCGGCCTGCGGCTGCCACTGGCCCGCGTCCCCGAACGAGTCGGAGAAGAGCACCTCGCCGGACTCGTTGTCGGTGACCACCACGTCGTCGTACGCGGCCTGGGTGTTCCAGGTCGAGAGGAAGACGCCACCCGAGATGTTCTCGGGCGCCTCCTCCGGGCCGTCGTGCGTGGACGGGACCACCTGGTCGCCGGTGTTCGTCATGAACATCTTCTGCGTGTAGTACGACGTCGAGCCCCACGACTGGTCGTTGTCGAACCACATCAGGTCTGGGGACCACTGGACGTAGTCCTCGTTGGCGAACATCGGCGCGTAGGAGGCGAGCTCCACCACGTCGGCGTTGCGCTCGATACCGGTCATGTACGCGGCCTCGGACAGCGAGTTGGACCAGGCGTTGCCGCGCGAGGCGTACTCGCCGAGGAACACGTGCGGGCCCTCGCGGTCGTAGGAGTCGTAGCGCTCCGTGTTGCTGAGGAACCACGAGGGGTCGTTGTAGTAGTGCTCGTCGACCATCTCGACGCCCTGCTCGCGGTTGTACTTCCACAGCTCGTCGAACCGGGCGCCGGCGTCGTCGGGGCCGGTGTTGGAGATCACCGTGACCTCCGGGTGCGCCTCCTCGACGGCGTCGCGGAACCGCGGGAAGTTGGCCTCGAACGTGCGGGTGTTCTCCTCGTTGCCCAGGCCGATGTACTTCAGGTCGAACGGCTCCGGGTGCCCCAGCGCTGCGCGCTTCGCGCCCCACTCGGTGTCCACGGACCCGTTGGCGAACTCGATGAGGTCGACGGTGTCCTGCACCCAGCGGTCGATGCGGACGTCGTCCGTCATCTCGGGGATCCTGCTGCCACAGCCGTTGGCACCCACCGACAGCACGGGCAGCGGCGTCGCCCCCAGGTCCTCGGCGAACTCGAAGTACTCGAGGTAGCCCAGGCCGTAGGTCTGGTTGTAGCCCCAGAAGTTCCAGTTGGTCGGGCGCTCCTCGACCGGCCCGATGGTCTCCTTCCACTGGTACGTCCGACGGCGGTCCGCGCCGTCCGACTCCAGGTACGTGTCGAACGTGCCGACGTTGGTGACGCACCCGCCTGGGAACCGCAGGAAGGACGGGTCCAGCTCAGCGACCTTCTCCGCGAGGTCCTTGCGCAGGTCCGACCGCCCGTTGACCGGGCCGACCCACGTGTCGCGCGGGAACAGGGAGACCATGTCGAGGCGCAGCGTGCCGGCCGCGCCGCCCGTCACCACGAGCCGGGCGTCGTTCGCCGTCCCGCGGGCCGTGAGCTTCGCCGTGTGCTTCTTCCACAGGTCCTCGCCGTTCACCCACACCGTGGTGGACGCGTAGGTGGTGCCGCCGTCCGGGGACTCGAGGCTCACCCGGAGCTGCTGTCCCCGGTCGCTGCGCGCGAAGACCGAGAAGTCGTACTTCTCGCCCTCCTCGATCGCGAAGCCCTCGTTGTAGCTCGCGTTGCGCACGCCGACGCCGCGGCCGTCGGCCTGGACGGTCAGGTAGGCCCGGTTGGCGTCGTTGAGCCACTCGCCGCGCTCGGACTGCACCTGGGCGGTGCCCGCGCCTCCGCGCTGCACCACTTCCCAACCCGTCATGCCGGTGAAGTTCCGGTTGTCCGTGGCCGCGAACTCGAAGGACCGGTTGCGGACCAGCTCGGCGTACAGGCCGCCGTCGGCCGCGTAGTTGATGTCCTCGTAGAAGACGCCGTACAGGTCGTCGCTCATCTCCGTGCCGGCGGCCGCCGCATCGACGTCGAGCGTGTGCTCCTGGATCGGGGTCTCGGCCGGCGGGTACGCCGCCAGCAGCGCGGCCTTCTCCTCGGCGGTGATCGGCAGGACCGTCCCGTGCCGGGGGCTGGCCGGCAGGATCGCGTCGAGGTTGGCCGTCCACTTGCCGCTGCTCAGGTCGTCGGACTCGAAGAGCATGTAGCCCTGGCCGCCGTGGTAGCTCGGCTGGTCCTGCAGCAGGAACCAGCGGTCGTCGGTGAGCGACGGGAACAGCGTTGGCCCCTCGCCGCCGGTGAACGTGCCGCCCCAGGGGTTGGGCTGCCCGAATCCGACACGCTCGGCGATGAGGTCCCAGCCGTCGCCCTCGGTCACGCCCTGCGTGCGGCGCAGGTCGGTGGACGACTCCTGCCGCATGCCCATGTACGACTCGTCCTTGGTGAGACGGTAGTAGACGCCGTCCTCCTCCTGGACCGTGGAGTCGATCATGCCGAGCCCGTTGCCCTGCGGCTCGTCGATCCACGGCTGCGGCTCCGAGAACGTCTCGAAGTCCGTGGTGGTCGCGTACAGCATGCGCTGGTACGACGTCCGGATGTCACGCTCCGCGGGCGGGACGTCGGCCGGGTACAGGGCGGAGGCCCAGTACACGACGAACTCGCCGGCCGCCTCGTCCCAGTACGCCTCGGGCGCCCACAGGTTGCCGGCGTTCTCGGGGGCCAGCTCGATCTCGCGCTGTTCGCCCCAGTTCACCAGGTCTGTCGACTCCCAGACCATGAGCGACCGGCTGCCCGTCTCCTGGGCGTCGCCGAAGTTGCCGCCGCCGTAGATCTGCAGGTCCGTCGCGAGCAGGTAGTACGTGCCGTCGCCGCCGCGGATCAGGAACGGGTCGCGCAGGCCCTTCGTGCCAAGGTCGGAGCTGAGCACCGGCTTGCCGCCGTTCAGCGTGGTCCACTCCAGCGGGTCCGGTCCGTCCGAGACCGCGAACGAGATGGTCTCGCCGTCGGCGGTGGACTCGCCCGTGAAGTAGGGGAAGAAGTAGGCGGCGTAGTCGCCGTCCGCAGCGGCGGCCGACGTCGCCCCCACCGCACTGTCGGACGCCGCGACGGAGACCGCCGCGGTCGGGGCCACGAGCCCCAACGTGAGGGCGCCGGCGAGCAACAGCCGCCGTGATCGCCCTGGTGGGTGCATGTACATCGATGTACTCCTTTGTCATCGGAACGCCCGGCGACATTCGCCGGGCTCGGGCTTCGGAGAGCGGTAGTACCCCGCGCCGACCGGTCATCACTGACCGGTCGGCGCGGGGCCTCGTCACGCAGGACGGTTACGACGCCGCGTGCAGGATCCACTTCTGGACGGCGTTACCGTTGTCCGTGTACTGGGAGATGCGCGCGCCGGGTTCCGTGGCGTGGTCGTACAGGTCCAGCGCCTTGCCCGATCTACGGTTCAGGAAAGTCACCGTCCCGTCACTGTTGGTGCGCACCTGGAACTGTTGGTTGGTTCCTCCGGTACGGGTCCATTGAATGACGTCGGCCCCGTTGGCCGTACTCGCACCCGACACGTCCAGCACGAGCCCCGAGTGCCGTGCCTCGATCGTGTAGTAGCCGCCACCCGCGTCGGCGAAGCGGAACTGCTGATTGGTGCCGCCCCAGGAGCCCCACTGGGTCAGCCGCGCGCCCGCCGCGGTGGACCGCCCGGCGATGTCCCACACGAGGCCCGAGTGCGCGGACTCGACCGAGTACCAGGTCCCCGTCTGCAGGGTGTCCGAGCCACCCCACTTCGCGAGCAGCCGGTCGTACTCGGCCTGGGTGACCGGCAGGACGGTGCCATGCCGCGGGTTGGTGGGCATGTCGTAGTCGGACACCGGGGTCCAGACCCCGGAGGCCAGGTTCGTCGTCTGGAACGGCACGTACCCCCGGCCGCCGAACTCGTCGATGAACAGGTACCAGCGATCCTCGGTGTTGGACTTGAAGATCGTGGGACCCTCGCCCGCGCTGACCTGACCCTTTCCGATGCAGTCGGCGATGAAGTCCCAGCTCGTGTCGCGCAGGTCGGTCGCCCGCTCGGCGGTGATGAACTTGCCGCACGGGGAGCTGCCGGAGTTGGAACGCTCGTCCTTGGTGAGGCGGTAGTACGAGCCGTTGTGCTGCGTCACCGTCGAGTCGATCACCGAGTACCCCGGGTCGACCCAGACCTGAGCCTGGCTGAACGTGTTGAAGTCACTGGTGGTCGCGTACATCATGCGGTTGTGCGTCGAGCCGGTGTGGTTCGGGTCGCTCTCCGCGTACAGCTTGGAGGCCCAGAACACGACGAACTCGCCGCGGGCCTCGTCCCAGTACGCCTCGGGCGCCCAGGTGTTACCGGCCGTGGGCGGCGACACCAGCTCCAGCCGCGGCTGCGACCAGGTCACCAGGTCGCTCGACTCCCACACCACGATGTTCCGCGAGCCGTGCCGCTGGGCGCCGTCCCAGTCCCCGTTGCCGTGAATCTTCAGGTCGGTGGCGATCTGGTAGAACCGGCCGGTCTCCGGGTTCCGGATGATGAACGGGTCCCGCACACCGCCGGTCCCGACGTTCGAGGTGAGCACCGGCCGGTTGCCGTTGAGGTCGATGTAGTGCAGCGGGTCGTTGCCGCGGCTCAGGCCGAAGTAGATCTGCTCGCTGTCAGCCGAGCTCTCCCCGGTGAAGTAGGAGAACAGGTAGCCGACGTACGGCTCGTCGGCCGCCGAGGCCGCCGGCGCGGTAGCGGTCGCGGCCCCTGTGGCCGCCGCTCCTACGAGCGCCAGCCCCGCGGCTATCGCCGCCCACCACCGTGTACGTGGCTTTCTCATGGTCATTCCTCCGTCACGTCGTTGTGCCAGCAATTCGGCCCGTCGGGAGCCAACAGGATCGTTCATCGTTGTACTGCGATTCACGTCTTTGTGGAATGGTCGCGGGCGGTATCACGGCCCTGACTCGGCGCACCGAAAACACCGAGTCAGGGCCGTGGGTCCGGTCAGGTCTTGCGGAGGCTCAGCGCGCGCTGGAGCAGCACGAAGATCAGCAGCAGGACGCCGATCACGATCCTGGTCCACCAGGAGCTGAGCGTGCCCTCGAACGTGATGATGGTCTGGATCAGACCGAGCACCAGCACGCCGAGCACGGAGCCGAGCACAAACCCGGTGCCGCCGGTCAGCAGCGTGCCGCCGATGACGACCGCCGCGATGGCGTCGAGCTCCATGCCGACGCCGGTCAGCGAGTAGCCGGACCGCGAGTACATCGCGAACAGCAGGCCGCCGAGCCCGGCGCACGTGCCGCTCACCACGTAGGCGAGCACCTTGGTGCGGGCCACGGGCAGACCCATGAGCAGCGCGGACTGCTCGCCGCCGCCGATCGCGTACACCGTGCGGCCGAACCGCGTGAAGTGCAGGGCCAGGAAGGCGATGCCCACCACGACGAGCGCGATCAGCACGCCGGAGGACATGCGCCACCCCGCGAAGATCTGGACCCAGCCGGCGAGCTCGACGAACGACGCGTTGTCGATGGCTATCGACTCCGGCGCGATGACGAAGCAGAGCCCGCGCGCGAAGAACATCCCCGCGAGCGTTGCCACGAACGGCTGCACCTGGAAGTAGTGGACCATCACGCCGTGCGCCAGGCCGATCACCGTCCCGGCGCCCACGGCGACCGGGAGCACCACGGCCACCGGCAGGCCGGCCTGGAGCAGGGCCGCGGTGATCACCGTGGACAGCGCCAGGACCGACCCGACCGACAGATCGATCCCGCCGGTGAGGATGACGAACGTCAGACCCACCGCGAGCACGATGAGGTGCGCGTTGTTGATGAACAGGTTGGACACCACGGCGGGCGTGAGGAAGTTCTCGTACCGGGTGCCGCCCACGATGAGCATGAGCGCGAGCACCACGAACGTGCCCAATACCGGTAGGTACCGGCGGTCCAGCCGAGTGGGGATCTTCAGCGCGCGGCGCGCGCGGGCGGGGGCCGTCGTCGTCATCGGGCCTTCACCTCCGTGGAGTCGGGGCGCGCAGCGGGCTGCGGCTCGGGCGGTGTCACGGCCTGGCGGCGGGTCGCCGCCGTGAGCCGCTCCCGCATCCTGGGTGACTGCAGCAGCGTCACCACGATGACGACCAGGGCCATGAACAGGGGCGTGACCAGCGGCGAGATGCCGAGGACGGTGACGGTCCGCTCGAGCGTCGCGATGACGAGCGCTCCGACCAGGGTGCCCGACAGGTTGAACTTGCCGCCCGAGAGCGCCGTCCCGCCGATGACTACCGCCAGGATCGCGTCGAGCTCGATGAACACGCCGGCGTTGTTGGCGTCGGCGGCCATGGTGTCGGCGCTGATGAGCAGACCCGCCAGGCCGGCGAACAGGCCCGAAGCCGTGTACACGGTCCAGGTCAGCGTCTTGGACCGCACGCCGGAGAGCCGGCTCGCGGCCGGGTTGATACCCGTCGCCTCCAGGAGCATGCCGAGCGCGGTGCGCCGCACCACGAACGCGACCACTGCGAACACGCCGAACGCGATGACCGCGGCGACGGGCAGGCCGAGCCAGAACCCCGAGCCGAGCACCTTGAACGGCGCGCTGTTGATGGTGGTGATCATGCCGCCCGTGATGAGCATGGCGACGCCGCGGCCCGCCGTCATCAGGATGAGCGTGGCGATGATCGGCTGGATCCCGAGGACCGAGACCAGGAACCCGTTCCAGACGCCCAGCACGAGGCACAGCGCCAGGGCCATGGCGATCGCGGTGAGCACGGTGACCGGTGACTCGGGGTTCGGCGACGACGCGATGTGCGACAGCGCCACCGCCCCAGAGACCGCGACCACAGCGCCGACCGACAGGTCGATGCCGCGCGTCGCGATGACCAGCGTCATGCCGAGGGCGACCAGCAGCAGCGGCGCCGTCGCCCGCAGGATGTCGACCGGGGCGCCGAACAGGTGGCCGTCCCGGATCGTGATCGAGAGGAAGCTGGGCCGGGCCACCGTGTTGGCGACCAGCAGGGCGACCAGGGCGGCCACCGGCCAGAACAGGTGATGGCGAAGTACGTTGTTCACTTTGCCCCACCTCCGGCGATGAGGTCGACCACCTGGTCCATCGTGGCTCCTCCTCCATCGATCTCCGCCACCTTGCGGCGGTCCCGCATCACGGCGATGCGGTGCGATATGCGCAGCACTTCTTCAAGCTCAGCGGAGATGAAGACGACGGACATGCCGTCGGCGGCCAGGTCGGCCACGAGCTTCTGGATCTCCGCCTTGGCGCCCACGTCGATGCCGCGGGTGGGCTCGTCCAGGACGAGCAGCTGGGGTGCGGTGGAGAGCCACCGCGCGAGCAGCACCTTCTGCTGGTTGCCGCCGGACAGGTTGCGCAGCAGCGCCTCCGGGTTCGCGGGCCGGATACCGAGCTGTTCGATGTACTTCGCGACCAGCTCGTCCACCTGCTTGCGGGGCAGGGGGCGCATCCAGCCGCGCTCAGCCTGGAGCGCGAGCACTATGTTCTCCCGCACGGTGAGGCCGTCCACGACACCCTCGCCCTTGCGGTCCTCGGACGTGAACGCGATGCGATGGCGCATCGCCGCGCGCGGTGTGCGCAGGCGAGTCGGCTGCCCGGCCACGCGGGTCTGTCCGACGTCGGCCCGGTCGGCGCCCGTGAGCAGGCGCGCCAGCTCCGAACGACCCGAGCCGAGCAGACCGGCGAGGCCCACGACCTCGCCCTCGTAGAGGTCGAGGTCGAACGGCTGCACCGAACCCTTGCGGCCCAGGCCGACGACCTGCAGCAGCGGCGTCGCGCCGGCGGGCCGCTCGACGTGCTCGACCACCTCCTCGGCGGCCTCCAGCACCTCCATGGAGCGGCCGATCATGTGCTGCACCAGCTCGGCGGCCGGCAGGTCCGCGGTGGCGAACTCCCCCACGAGGCCGCCGTTGCGCAGCACGGTCATGCGGTCGGACACCTCGTACACCTGGTCGAGGAAGTGGCTCACGAACAGGATCGCCACGCCTTCGTCGCGCAGGGCGCGCATGACCTTGAACAGGTGCGCCACCTCGTCGGTGTCCAGGCTGGAGGTGGGCTCGTCGAGGATGAGCACCTTGCAGTCGCCCACCGTGGCGCGGCAGATCGCGACGAGCTGCTGCACCGCCAGGGAGTGGGACCCCAGCGACGACGCCGGGTCGATGCTCAGCCCCATGCGCTTCAGGTGGGTCGCCGCCTGGCTGCGCATCGCTTGCCAGTGCAGGCCGCCCAGCAGGCGCGGCTCCGCGCCGAGCATGATGTTCTCCGCGACCGTGAGGTTCTCGCAGAGATTGACCTCCTGGTACACGGTGCTGACGCCGTGTGCCCGGGCGTCCGCGGGGCCGGTGAACCGGCGCTCGACGCCGTCGACCAGGATCGTGCCCGCCGTAGGCGAGTGGATCCCGGTGAGGGCCTTGATCAGGGTGGACTTACCCGCGCCGTTCTCGCCCATGAGGGCGTGGATCTCGCCGGGGCGAAGGCTGAAATCTACCCCGTCGAGGGCCTTCACCGGAGGAAACTCGACACTGATGCCGGTCATCTCGACGACGGGTGGTGCTGTCTGCTGGGTCATCCTCGACCTTCTGTCTGGCGTGCTGCGGCACCGAGGTGGAGCACCGGCTGGCCGGCGCTCCACCTCAGCGACGATCGGTCAGTACTCGCGCGTGGGCAGCGCTTCCTTGGCCGCGGCCTGGTCGAACGCCTCGTCCTTGACGACGATGCGCTTCTCGACCTCTTCACCGGCGATGACGGCCTTGGCGATCTCCGCCAGGTCCGGCCCGAGGAGCGGGTTGCACTCGACGATGTAGTTGATCTTGCCGTCGGCGAGCGCCTGCATGCCGTCCTTGACGGCGTCGATCGTGACGATCTGGATGTCCTTGCCCGGCACCAGGCCGGCCGCCTCGATGGCCTCGATCGCGCCGAGACCCATGTCGTCGTTGTGGGCGAACACGAGGTCGATGTCGTCGTGCTTGTTGAGGAAGCCCTCCATGACGGTCTTGCCCTCGGCACGCGTGAAGTTACCGGTCTGGCTGTCGATGATCTCGACGTCCGAGCCCTCGATGGCGGACTCGAAGCCTTCCTTGCGGTCGATCGCCGGGGCCGAGCCCGTGGTGCCCTGGAGCTCGACGACCTTGAGGCCCTCGCCGTCGAAGTTCTCGGCGACCCACTGACCGGCCGTCTCGCCCTCCTTGACGAAGTCGGAGCCGATGAACGACTCGTAGAGGGTCTCGTCCTCAGCGTCGACGGCGCGGTCCGTGAGGATCACGGGGATGCCTGCAGCCTTGGCCTCCTGGAGCACGGCGTCCCAGCCGGTCTCGACCACCGGGGAGAACGCGATGACGTCCACGCCCTGCGTGATGTAGGAGCGGATGGCCTGGATCTGGTTCTCCTGCTTCTGCTGGGCGTCGGAGAACTTGAGGTCGAAGCCGTTCTCCGCGGTGAGCGTGTCCTGGATGGACTTGGTGTTCGCTGCTCGCCACCCCGACTCGGCGCCCACCTGGGAGAAGCCGAGCGTGATGACGCCGTCGTCGGCGCCGGCGGCCGGCTCGCCGCCGGCTGCGGGCTCGTTACCTGCGTCCGAGCTGCAGGCGCCGAGTGCAAACAGCGAAGTTGCCGCCACCGCCGCGAGGACGGTGCGGGTGAGGGTAGTGCGTGCCATGTCTCCTCCTTGAGAGCCCGCGCGACGTCGTGCGGGTTACGTGCGGCGAAATTGCCCGCCTCGAATGTTAGCGCTCACATGGCCGAGTCCATAGCCACCCAAGTCACATTCTAGTAACGAGTCAGGCGCGATTCCTCTAATAGAGGAACATTCGGATTTGTGTGACGAAGTGACCTAATTCCTCACCGCCAGGGCGAGCGGCCACCCGTCGTCCGACCACGCCAGCTCCTCGACCGCCAGCCGGAAGTCCCCGCCCGACGTGCCGTCGTAGTAGTGAAAGGCGAGGTGCCCGCGGGAGACCGACTGCCCGCCCGGCCCGACCATGGTCCCCTCTGTGCCGAGCACCGGGGTGCCGCCGCCCAGGACGAGATCCTTCCCGTCCGCGTCCACGTACGGACCCGTGACCTCCCGGGAGCGCCCGACGGCGATGTTGTAGGTCGAGTCGGTGCCACGGCAGCAGAGGTCGCGGGAGAAGAACAGGTAGTACCAGCCGTCCCGCTCGACGACGTACGGCGCCTCGATCGGGTTGTCGGGCACGCCTACCCGGCTCGCGACCGTGACGGGCTCGGCCCCTGCCGGCGGCTTCCCGCTGGGCCACTCCAGCGGGAGCAGCTGGAGGCCGCCCCAGAACGACCCGAAGAACAGCCACGGGTTCCCGTCAGCGTCCTCGACGATCCCGGGGTCGATCGCGTTGAAGTTGTCCTCGCCAGGCACAGACTCGACGACCATGCCCTGGTCGGTCCAGCCGTAGGCGGGGTCGTCCGGGTCGGGCGTGGCGCCCGTCCGCAGGCCGATCGCCGAGCGGTTCGACCCGAACGTCGACGCCGAGTAGTAGAGGTACCAGGTGTCGTCGTGCTCATAGAGCTCGGGCGCCCAGAAGTTCTCGACGCCGTCGATGCTTGCTCGCACCCACTCCGGGTCGGTGTCGGCGTCCCAGGCGGTGCCGGCGTCCGCCCAGGTGGCCCCTCCGTCGTCGGAGCGGCGCACCTGCGGCGCGCCGAACCCGACGTTGACGTCGCCGGTCGAGTACACGAACCACGGCTCGCCCTCGGCCCCGGCGACGAGGGCCGGGTCGTGCACCCGCAGGTCGCCGGCCAGGTCCAGCACCCGGGGCCGCGGCTCCCAGGGCCTGGTCACCGCCAGAGCCGAGACCGTCGCGGCGACCCCGACGGCCACCGCGACGGACGCCGACACGCCTACCGTCCGCCGGCGGCTCACTCCTTCTCCAGGCGCAGCATCGACCAGGAGACCGGAGGCAGCTCGGCCCGGACCCGGTCGTCGGCCACCTTCGCCGACGTGTTCGGCTGCGGCAGCACGCTCGTGTCGTCGTCCGCGGTGGCGTGCCAGGTGTGATCGGGGTTGGACAGCGTCAGGGCCTGGGCCACGCGCATGCCCGGGAACCCACGCAGGTCGACGTCGAGCACCACCTGCTCGGTCAGCGACCGGTTCACGGCGAACAGCACGACGTCGCCGGACTCGGCGTCGTACGTGGCCACGGCGTCGAGCACGGCGACCTCGCCGAACTTGGCGGTCTCGTGCACGGGCGAGTCGACAGCGAGCCGGAGCACCTCGCCGGCGGCGTGCCGGGCGGTGAGCGCGAACGGGTGGAAGATCGTCTGCTTCCAGATGCGCCCGCCGGGTTCGGTCATGATCGGTGCGATGACGTTGACGAGCTGCGCGAGGGACGCCGCGTGCACGCGGTCGGTGTTGCGCAGCAGCGAGATGAGCATGTTGCCCACCAGCACGGCGTCGGCCACGTTGTACCGGTCCTCCAGGAGCACGGGCGCCACGGGCCAGTCGTCGCCCGACGGCGGCCGCGACTCCGCGCGCTTCTGGTACCAGACGTTCCACTCGTCGAACGAGATGTGGATCCGCTTGGTGTGCTTGCCCGCCGCGCGGACGGCGTCAGCCGTAGCGGCCACCGACTCCACGAAGTGGTCCATGTCCACCACGGAGGCCAGGAACGACGCCAGGTCGCCGTCCTCCTCCCAGTAGTAGGCGTGCGCGGAGATGTGGTCGACGTGCTCGTACGCCTCCGTGAGCACCGTGTGCTCCCACTCGCCGAACGTCGGCATGGCCGAGCTCGAGGAGCCGCACACCACGAGCTCGAGACCCTGGTCGATCATGCGCATCGCGCGGGCAGTCTCCGCCGCGAGCCGCCCGTACTCCTGGGCGGTCTTGTGTCCGATCTGCCACGGGCCGTCCATCTCGTTGCCCAGGCACCACATCTTGATCTTGTACGGGTCCTCGGCTCCGTTGGCCCGGCGCTGGTCGGCCCAGTAGGAGCCGGCCGGCACGTTGCAGTACTCGAGCAGGTCGAGCGCCTCCTGCACACCACGCGTGCCCAGGTTGACGGCCATCATGGGCTCGACGCCGGCCTTGGCGGTCCAGCGCATGAACTCGTCGACGCCCACGAGGTTGGGCTCCATCGTGTGCCAGGCCAGGTCCAGGCGCCGGGGACGCTGCTCGACCGGTCCGACCGCGTCCTCCCACCGGTATCCGGAGACGAAGTTGCCGCCCGGGTAGCGCACCGTCGATACGCCGAGCTCGCGCGTGAGCTCGATGACGTCGCCGCGGAAGCCGTCGGCATCGGCGGTGGGATGCCCCGGGTCGTGGATGCCCGTGTAGACGCAGCGCCCGAGGTGTTCGACGAACGAGCCGAAGGTGCGGCGGCGCACGGGCCCGACGACGAAGGCGGGGTCGAGCGAGACGGTGGCGGAGTGCATGGAGTTCCTCATTCCCTGTCGCAGCCGCAGCGGCCGCTGTACATCGTTGTAGACCAGATGCTAGCGTGTGCCGCATCGATTCTCCATCGATGTAACTTCAGAGCCGAAGAGACAACCCGGTACGCTCCGCGACACGCTGCGCCGCCATATCTGGCGGCTCGGCCCGCACCAGCAGCCCGGCTCAAGAGAGGAACCGTGATGAGGAAGTCACGCCTGACCACCGGCATCGTCGCCACCCTGGTCCTGGCCTCCACCGCCGCCTGCGGCAGTGGTTCGGGAACGGACGACGACGGCAAGCTCACCTTCATGTTCCGCGGTGGCGAGGACGAGAAGGCCGCATATCAGGAGGCCATCGACAGGTTCTCCGAGGAGACCGGCGTGGAGGTCGAGGTCATCGTCACCGACGCCGACCAGTACGCCACCAAGCTCCAGGCAGCGATCTCGGGCAACAACGTGCCCGACGTGTTCTACATCGAGCAGGCCAACCTGCAGTCCTACGTCACCTCCGGCGTGCTTCTCGACATCACGGACCACGTCGAGGCCGCTGGCGTCGACCTGGACAACCTGTGGGAGTACGGCGTCAACTCCTACCGCTACGACGGCACGCTCCAGGGCACGCCCGACGGCGCGCTCTACGGCCTGCCGAAGGACGTCGGCCCGTTCGCCATGGGCTACAACAAGACGATGCTCGAGGCCGAGGGCATCGAGCTGCCGAGCCCCGACGAGCCCTACACCTGGGACGAGTGGCTCGACGTGCTGAAGAAGGTCACCAAGGACACGGACGGCAACAACGAGGTCGACCAGTGGGGCACCGGCCTCAACGTCCAGTGGAACATGCAGGGCTTCGCCTGGAGCAACGGCGCCGACTGGACCAACGAGGACCGCACCGAGGTCACCGTGGACACCCCCGAGATGGCCGAGGCGCTGCAGTACATCGCCGACCTGACCACGGTGGACGAGGTCACCCCGAACGCCGAGCAGGCGGCCACGCTGGACACCTACCAGCGTTGGATGGAGGGAGAGCTCGCCTTCTTCCCCGTGGGTCCCTGGGACGTGAGCGTGTACAACGAGCTCGACTTCGACTACGACCTCATCCCGTTCCCCGCGGGCTCCACGGGTGAGCCCGCCACGTGGGTCGGCTCGCTCGGCATCGGCGTCTCGGCCACGACCGCCATGCCGGAGGAGGCGGCCGAGCTGGTCACCTACCTGTCCGCCGACGAGACCGCACAGCAGACCCTGGTCGACGCCGGCATCCAGGTGCCGAACCTCAAGGACATGGCCGCCGAATGGGCGGCCGAGGAGGGCACGAGCCCGGCCAACCGCCAGGAGTTCCTCGACATCGTGGAGGACTACGGCCGCCCGATGCCGGCCGCGATGACCTATGGCGCCGCCTGGTACGACGAGATGTGGACCAACATCCAGCCCGTCCTTGACGGCCAGCAGACGGCCGAGGAGTACCTGGCCGAGGTGGAGCCGCGGATGCAGGCTCTGCTCGACGAGTCCAACGACCAGGCCGAGCAGGCCGCAGCCGCCTCCGCCAACTAGTCCTCTTGGGTTGTGGGCGTGATCGTTGCGCCTAAAGCGGTCATGGGGTCGCAACGATCACGCCCACAACCCAGGCCACTGCAGAGAGGGATCTCATGGCTGGCACGGCTTCGCGCCTCCATCGGTCCGAGAACCGCTGGGCCCTCGCCTTCGTCGCGGCCCCGGTGATCGGCTACCTGCTGTTCACGCTGTATCCGGTGTGCTTCGCCGTGTACGCGTCGCTGACGAACTGGAACGGCCTCGGGGTCATGCGGTTCGTCGGCCTCGACAACTACGTGAAGCTCCTCAGCGACGCGAACTTCCTCGAGTCGTTGTACAACACCTTCTTCTACATGATCGGCATCCCGATCGGCCTGGGTATGTCACTCGCCCTCGCCGTCGCGATGAACCGCAAGATCGTCGGCCTGACCGCCTTCCGCACCATCTACTACGTGCCGGTCATCTCGTCTCTCGCGGCGATCGCGATCCTGTGGCAGTGGGCGTACAACGGCGACTTCGGCCTGGTGAACCAGGCCCTTGCCCTCGTCGGCATCGACGGCCCCAACTGGCTGGCCAGCACGGTCTGGGCCAAGCCGGCGATCATCCTGATGGCCATCTGGAAGGGCCTGGGGTACTCGATGATCCTGTACCTGGCCGCCATCCAGTCGGTGCCGCGCTCGCTCTACGAGGCCGCGCAGCTCGACGGCGCCAACGGCTGGCAGCGGTTTCGCACCATCACCCTGCCCATGGTCCGTCCGGTGACGTTCTTCCTGGTGGTGACCAACGTGATCGGCGGGGCGCAGATCTTCACCGAGATCAACATCATGACGCCCTCAGGCGGACCGGAGTACAGCACCGCGTCAGCGGTCTGGCACATCTGGCGACAGGCGTTCCGGTACCAGCAGATGGGGTACGCGACGGCCATGGCGATCGTGCTCGGCCTGCTGATCCTCATCATCACCCTGATCCAGTTCAGCCTGAACCGGCGCAACAGCTTCGCCATCGACTGAGGCGGAGGCGGAGGAATCATGAGTCTCACCACGGCCCAGAGCCGCGACCCCCTGAACACCAAGACCCGCGGCCTCGCGTCTCCCGGCCGCAAGGCCCCGGGCCGCACCCCGATGAGCCGGACCACGAGCACCCGTATCGGTGACTGGCTGGTCTTCACCCTGCTCTCCGCCGGCGCGATCGTGATGGTCGCACCGCTGGTCTGGATGGTCTCCACGTCGCTGAAGACCAAGACGGAGGTCTTCGCCCTGCCACCCGTGTGGATCCCCGAGGTGCCACAGTGGGACACCTACGTCCGGATGTGGCAGGACTCCAGCATCCTCACCGGGTTCCAGAACAGCTTCATCGTGGCCGCCACCGTCACCGTGCTCGGCACGATCACCTGCTCGATGGCGGCGTTCGCCATCGCGAAGATGCGGCTACCGTTCAGCAACCTCATCTTCGTCGGCCTGCTGACCGGGATCATGATCCCGTACCCCACCCTGATGATCCCGCAGTTCGTGATGTTCTCCCGGATCGGTTGGGTGGACACGCTCCTGCCGCTGATCGTCCCGGCGATCTTCGGCAACATCCTCGTGATCTTCTTCCTGCGGCAGTACCTGGAGAACGTGCCGAACTCGATCATCGAGGCGGCCAAGATCGACGGCGCGAGCTTCTGGCAGATCTTCTGGCGGCTGATCTTCCCGATCATCCGGCCGGCGGTGGCCGCCCAGTTCATCCTCTGGTTCATGGCCATCTGGAACGACTACCTGGCGCCGATCCTGTACCTGAACACACCGGGGCGGCAGACCCTCCAGGTGGTCATCGCCAACATGAACGTGCAGTACGCGACCCAGCGGGACTACCCGCTGATCATGGGCGCGTCCTTCATCGCTCTGCTGCCCATCCTCGCGATCTTCCTGATCTTCCAGCGGCAGATCATCGAGTCGGTCGCCCTCTCCGGCACGAAGGGATGACCACAGCCGCGTGGGGTGGCCGGCACGTCCACGACCCCACCGTCGTCCGCGACGACGACGGCACCTACTGGATGTTCTCCACCGACGCCCGCTCGGACGGGCCCGTACGCGCCGGTGTCCAGGTGCGCACCTCGCGCGACCTGGTGGGCTGGACGTTCCACGGCTGGGCGCTCGACGGCGTCCCCGGCCCGGCGTGCGACTGGTCCACGGCAGCCGGCCTGTGGGCCCCCGACGTCGTCCGCGTGGGCGATCCGGGCTCCGGAAGGGCCGAGTGGCGCATGTACTACTCCGCGTCGACGTTCGGGTCGCGGCGGTCGGCGATCGGCCTCGCGACCGCGCCGCACCCATCCGGGCCCTGGAGCGACCGCGGCATCGTGATCGCGAGCGACCACGTGGACGGGCCGGCCGGGCTCGGGCACCCCAACGCGATCGACGCGAACCTGGTCACCGAAGCCGGTGGGCGGCAGTGGCTCGTCTACGGCTCGTTCTTCGGCGGCATCTACGCGCTGCCGGTCGACCCGGCAACGGGGTTCGTGGTCGACGCGCACCCACCCGAGGCGCTGCGCAGGTTTCCGGGCAAGCTGCTGGCGCGCCGCTCGCGTCTCGCCGATGGCGCGGTCGAGGGCGCGTTCGTCCTCCCCCGGCCCGGCGGCGGCTGGGCCCTCCTGGTCTCGTACGACTCCTTGGCCGGGACGTACCACCTGCGTGCCGCCGTCGGGGACGACGTCGGCGGTCCGTTCCAGGACCGCGCCGGGCGGCTGATGACCGACGGCGCGCCAGGCGCCCCGGGCGGCGCGTCCGGCGTCGACCCCTGGCAGGTCGGCGTGCCGGTCCTGGCGAGCCACCGCCTGGCCCGCGGCCCCGGCATCCTCGCGCCGGGTCACGCGTCGGTCCTCACCGAACCAGGGCGACAGCTCGTGGTGCACCACGTGCGCGACGCCGACGCTCCGACCGAGCACCGCGTCCAGGTACGGCGGCTGGTGTGGACGCACGACGGCTGGCCCCTGGTCTCGCCGCAGCCCTGGGCCGGTCCGGACCGCGAGAACGACGACTCCGCCACCTGGCCCACCGGCCCGGACGTGCTCGACGGGACGTGGGAGGTGCTCGACGTCGGCGCCGCGCCCGCCAAGGTGGTCGACGGCCAGGCCGGAGCGCTCGGCGACGTGCTCGACGGCGCGCTCACCGGCGTCGGCCGAGCGCGCCCGCTCGGCGAAGGGCGGTTCGTCTGGGAGGGCGCTGCCGGCGACGGGACGTCCCGGACGTGGGCCGCCGTCGTCCATCCCGGCTGGGACGCTGTCCGCGACCGTGCCACGCTGTGCCTGGCAGCGGTGGACGACGCCGGTCGCGTGGTGACCGGCACGAAGGTGAGCGACGAGTGACCGAACCCGGGCCGGACAAGGCGGTGCGCGACACCTCGGCCGAGGACGAGATCGGCTGGAGCGGCGGCATCATGCGGGTGCTCCGGCATGTCACGCGGCTGGTCGAGGTCAACATCCTGTTCCTGCTCGGGACGCTCGCCGGCGGCGTGATGCTGGGTGTGTGGCCGGCGTTCCGCGCCGCCAGCGCCGTGCTGCTCGACGGCGATCCCGCCGAGTCCCCGTGGCGCCCGTTCTGGCGGGCCTGGCGGGACGGCTGGCGACGCGCCAACCTGCTCGGCATCCCGTTGTGGGTAGTGGGCGCGGCGCTGCTGTTCGACTCCCTCGTGCTCGCGCAGATGGATGGTCCGGCGCGGGCCGCCCTGCAGCTGGGGCTCGTCCTGGTGGGTGCCTGGATCGCCGTCGTGCTGGCCTATTGGCCTCGGGTGGTGCTGCGCTACGACCGGCCCCCGCTCGACACCTGGCGCTTCCTGCTCCTGAGCCCCGCACTCGGCCCCGGTGTCGCCCTCGGTGCCTTGGTGGTGCTCGCGGTGTGCGGCCTGGTGTCGTACGTGATCCCGCTGCTCGGGCTGCTCGCCGGGGTCGCGGTGCCGCTGTGGCTCAGCGGGCGGATGGTCGACGAGCGCCTGCACCGCATCGACGAGGCCAGCGGTCCGGCCGACGAGGTCAGCCGGCCTCCAGAGGGCTGACCTCGATGCCCTCCACCCGGCCGGGCAGCACGGCCACGGCCTTCTCGCCGTCCCCCGGTGCGCCGCCGGTCGACTCCCGGCCGACGATCCGCGTGCCGGGCACGATGCGGCGGAACGGCTTCTCCGTGCCGCCGATCCGCTCGACCAGCAGCTCGACGGCGGTGCGGGCGATGTCGTCGCGGCCCGGGTCCACCGACGAGATGGTCGGCACGGAGTAGCGGACGTCGTCGACGTCGTCGAACCCGATGAGGGCGACGTCGCCGGGCACGTCGATGCGCCGCGCATGCAGTGCGTGCAGGGCGCCGAGCGCCATGGCGTCGTTCAGGGCGAAGACCGCGTCGATCTCGACCCCGGAGTCGAGCATGCGGCCCATCGTCTCCGCGCCTGTCGAGCGGTGCCAGAGGCCCGCCTCGCCCACGAGCGCGGGGTCGAGCGGGATACCGGCGTCGGCCAGCGCCCGCTCGTAGCCGGTCAGCCGCAGCGCCGCCGAGCCGATGACCTCGCCCGCGTGCGCGCCGACGACCGCGATGCGCCGTCGGCCCGTAGCGATGAGGTGCGCCGTCGCGGCCCGGGCCGCCTCCACGTTGTTCATGGTCACGTGGTCGGCCCGCGCCCCGAAGACACGCTCGCCGAGGACGACGAGCGGGAAGTCGACGTCGAAGCGGCCCAGGTCGTCGGGGCCCAGGGCGAGGGGTGAGAAGAGCACGCCGTCGGTAAGGTGCCGACGGCCGCCCGCGAGCACCTCGAGCTCACGCGCGCGCTCGGCCCCGGTCTGCTCGATGAGCACAGTCCAGCCGCGCTCGTCGGCGGCGCGGATGACGGAGTCGGCGAGCTCCGCGAAGTACGGCAGCGAGAGCTCGGGCACGTTGAGGGTGATCATCCCGGTGCGGCGGATGCGCAGGTTCCGCGCCGAGACGTTCAGCCGGTAGCCGAGGTGGTCGATCGCCTCCTCGACACGCTGCCGGGTCTCGGCGCGGATGTGCGGGTACCGGTTCACGACGTTCGAGACGGTCTTGACCGAGACTCCGGCGCGCTGCGCGACGTCGTGCATCGTCACCGGCATGGGTGCACGTCCTTCCGAGGGGGTCGTGGTCAGGGCATCCGGACGCATATACTCTACATCGTTGTAGAACCACTCGGCGCAGCCGCCGACGATCCGACCACTACGGAGGACAACGATGTCACCACGCAAGCCACTCGCGGCGCTCGGGGCGTTCGCGATCAGTGCCGCCCTGGCCGTCGCGGCGCCGGCGTCCGGGGCGGTTGCCGGACCGCCCGGCGGGACGACGGCCGGTGCGCCGGGCGGGATCAGCGTCGTCGGCGACACCTCGCCGGTCCACGACCCCGCCCTCACCATCGACGACGACGGCACCTGGTGGGTCTACTCGACCGGCCTCCTGAACCGCGAGAACGGCGGGACCGTCCAGATGTGGTCGTCCCACGACGACGGCACCACCTGGGCCTACGAGGGCACGGTCTGGGACGAGATCCCCGCCTGGATCGACGAGCACTTCTCGGACGGCGCGCTGCCGGACAACCTCTGGGCTCCCGAGATCTACGAGCACGACGGCACCTACTACCTGTACTACTCGGCGTCCCGCTTCGGTACCAACAACTCCCTGACGGCGCTCGCCACGAACACCACCCTCGACCCGGACGACCCCGACTACGAGTGGGTCGACCAGGGACCGGTCATCACGTCCCCCGCCCCGATCGAGGACGGCAAGACCTTCAACGCGATCGACGCCGGCATCGTCACCGGTGACGACGGCACGCCGTACATGGCGATCGGCTCGCACTGGTACGGCATCTTCCTGGTGGAGATCTCCTGGCCCAGCGGCAAGCCCGTCGAGGGCGCGCTCGAGAACGCCGTCCACCTGGTCGACCGGTTCGCCCCCGGCAACCGTGTCGAGGCCCCGTACATCTACGAGCGCGGCGGCTGGTACTACCTGTTCGCCTCGTTCGACGCCTGCTGCGCCGGAGCGGACAGCACCTACAAGGTCGTCGTCGGACGGTCCCGCTCGGTCACCGGCCCGTACCTCGACAAGGAGGGCCGCAACATGGTCGGCGGCGGGGGCACGGTGCTCCTGGAGTCGAACGGCCCGGTGGCCGGCCCGGGCGGCCAGTCCGTGCACGACGGCGTCCTGGCCTTCCACTACTACGACGGCGCCAACGAGGAGATCCCGTACTTCCCGACCCTTGGCCTGCACCGGATGGCGTGGGAGGACGGCTGGCCCGTGGTGGACCAGACCCTGGCCGTGCCCTCGATCAGCGCGGAGCCCGATGACGTCGAGGTGGCAGCCGGCGGCCGCGCGGTCTTCCGCACCCAGGCAGCGGGCACGCCCCGCCCGGTGATCACCTGGGAGGTGTCGGACGACGGCGGTGCCACCTGGCGCGCGCCATCCGGCGGGCAGCCGGCCACGCGAGGCGACGGCAGCTCGGTGCTGACGCTGCGGGGGGTCACACCGGACCTCGACGGCCTGCGGGTGCGTGCCACGGCGCAGAACGCCGCCGGCCGCACAACCACCGAGGAGGCGACCCTGACGGTCCGCTGACCTGTGTTGTGGGCGCGATCGTTGCGCCTAAAGCGGGCAGGAGGTAGCAACGATCGCGCCCACAACAGGCCTCACCGGATCATGAAGCCGGTGAGGCCTCGCGGCGCCACCTCGGTCACGTCGACCGAGACGACGACGGCGCCGCGGGGGCCGCGCCGCATCCACCCGAGAACGTCTTCGACCCCCGAGGGCGGCCCTTCGAGGACCGCCTCGACCGTGCCCTCGGCGGTGTTGCGGGTCCAGCCGGCCACACCGGCGACCGTGGCCTCCCGCTCGAGGAGGTATCGGAAGCCGACGCCCTGCACCCGTCCGCTCACCACGACGTGCCGTGCAACCAACGTGACCATGACGCCATCCTCACCCGACGATCCCGGCGTCGCCTCCGTCGTGCGGGGGGTGGCCCGTCATCCCTGCGGCGGATCACGCGGCGAGGCCCGCCGTGATGTGCTGGACCTGACAGGCCAGCCGACGTTCCAAGGAGACCGCGATGGACCTCAGCCTCGCCGAGGAGTACCTGCTCCTCGCGCTCGACGACACGTCGGGCAAGCCGCTGCTCAGCTCGCAGTACCTGCAGTTCGCCCTGGCCGGAGCGTCGGTCGCCGACCTCACCCTGCACGGTGCGCTCGAGGTGTCCGACGGCGCCGACGGCGGACGGAAGGGCCGGTTCCACGTGACCGGCCGCGCGACGCCGTCGGACCCGCTGCAGCGCGAGGTGCTCGACCTGATGCACGACCGCAAGCCCAAGGACGCGATCCGGAAGGTGGGGCAGGGCAGCTTTGCCAGGAGGCTTCGCGACTCGCTGCAACAGGGCCTGGCCGCCCGGGGTGTGCTGCGCGAGGAGCAGGTCAAGATCCTGGGGCTCTTCCCCAGCACCACATGGACGGCGCACGACCCGGCGCCGGAGGCCGCCGTCCGCAAGCGCGTGCTGGCCGCCCTGACCGGGCGCGCGGACGCGGACGAGCGGACGGCGGCCCTGGTCTCGCTCCTGCTCGCGACCGACCTGACCCGCAAGATCTATCCCGACCAGGACCGTCGTGCGCTGAAGCGCCGCGCGAAGGAGATCGCCGAGTCCGAGTGGGCAGGCGCCGCGGTGAAGCGCGCGATCGACGACGTCAACGCGGCGATGATCGCGGCAACCGTGGCGGCGACGGGCGCAGCCACAGCAGGCAGCTGACCCGACCCTGCTCTGCCGAGGTAGAACCAGGGCGAGATAGAACCAGGCCGAGATAGAACCAGGCCGATAGAACCGCAGCGAAGTAGGGCTGGAGCGCACCCTTCAGGGGTTCGCTCCAGCCCTACTTCGCTGCGGTTCTATCTCGCCACGGTTCTACCTCGGCAGAGCAGGGTCAGAGGCCCTGGGCCAGGCGGTAGTACGCCTGGTTGTGGCGGACCTGGTCGGCGAAGCCGCGACGCGTCGTGTCCTCGTCGATGACGAGGAGCTCGGTGCGCGCGATGTTCGCGAAGACCTCGAACGCCTCGATGCCCGCTGCGGTCGACATGACCGTGTGGTGGGCGCCGCCCGCCGTGAGCCACGACTCGGCGGAGATCTCGAACGACGGCCGCGGCTTCCACATCGCGCGGGCGACCGGCAGCTTCGGCAGGTCGCGCGGCGGGGTGACGACGTCGACCACGTTGGCGGTCAGGCGGAACCGGTCCCGCATGTCCGCGAGCGAGACGACGACGGCGCCCTCCACGGCGTCGGCCGAGAACACCATGCGCACCGGGTCCTCCTTGCCGCCGATGCCGAGCGGGTGGATCTCGATCCGCGGCTTCGAGGTGGTCAGCGAGGGGCAGACCTCCAGCATGTGCGCGCCGAGGATCAGCTCGGAGCCCGGGGTGAGGTCGTAGGTGTAGTCCTCCATGAGGCTCGCGCCCCCGGGGAGGCCGAGCCCCATCACCTTGGCCGCCCGCACGAGCACCGCCGTCTTCCAGTCGCCCTCGGCGCCGAAGCCGTAGCCCTTCTCCATGAGGCGCTGGACCGCCAGGCCGGGGAGCTGGCGCAGGGCGCCCAGGTCCTCGAAGTTGGTGGTGAACGCCTTGGCGCCGGCCGCCTCCAGGAACCCGAGCAGCGCGATCTCCTGGCGCGCGGCGTAGCGCAGGGAGTCGTGCCGGTCGCCGCCGTCCCGCAGCTCGGGAGCGACGTCGTACTTCTCCTCGTACTCCGCGACCACCTTGTCGATGGCGGCCTCCTCGACGGCGTCCACCGCCGCGACCAGGTCGTTCACGCCGTGCGTGTTCACCGAGACGCCGAACCGCAGCTCGGCCTCCGTCTTGTCGCCCTCGGTGACTGCCACGTTGCGCATGTTGTCGCCGAACCGCACCAGCTTGAGCTCGTGCGTCGCCGCCCAGCCGGCCGCGCCGCGCACCCAGGTGCCCACCCGGCGCGTGACAGCCGGGTTGGAGACGTGCCCCACCACCGTCGTCCGCGCGACGCCGAGCCGCGTGGCGATGTACGCGTACTCGCGGTCGCCGTGCGCGGCCTGGTTGAGGTTCATGAAGTCCATGTCGATGTCGTCCCAGGGGAGCTCGACATTCGCCTGCGTGTGCAGGTGCAGCAGCGGCTTGCGCAGCGCGTCCAGGCCCGCGATCCACATCTTCGCGGGGCTGAAGGTGTGCATCCACGTGACGACACCCAGCACCTTGTCGTCGCCGTTCGCGTCCAGCATGGCGCGGCGGATCGCAGGCGAGTCCTTGAGGACGGGCTTCCACACCACCTTGACCGGCACGTCCGACGACGCGTCCAGCGCGCGGGCGACCTCCTGGGACTGCTCCGCGACCTGGGCCAGGGTCTCCTCGCCGTAGAGGTCCTGGCTCCCGGTGAGGAACCAGACCTCACGGTCCGCGTAGGGCTTGGTGCTCATGCCTGTCCTTCCATGTTCTGTTCGGCAGTGGCCGACGACGTCGTCGCGGGCTGGCCGTAGACGTTCTGATAGCGGTCGTAGAGGGAGTCGATGTGCTGCTGCTCGATCGGCACGGGCTCGCCGAGCTGGCGGGAGATGTGCACGGTGCGGGCAACCTCCTCGACCATCACGGCGGCCTTCACGGCTGCCCGTGCGTCCTTGCCGATGGTGAACGGGCCGTGGTTGCGCATCAGGACCGCGGGGCTGCGGTGGCCGCTCAGGGTCTCGACGATGCCCCGGCCGATCGAGTCGTCGCCGATGATCGCGAACGGACCCACCGGGACGGGCCCGCCGAACTCGTCGGCCATCATCGTGAGCACGCACGGCACCTCTTCGCCGCGTGCGGCCCAGGCCGTCGCGTACGTGGAGTGCGTGTGCACCACGCCGCCCACCTCGGGCATGTGCCGGTACACGTAGGCGTGCGCAGCGGTGTCCGACGACGGCGAGCGCGTGCCGTCCACGAGGTTGCCGTCGAGGTCGCACACCACCATGCCCGCGGGGGTGAGGTCGTCGTAGGAGACGCCAGAGGGCTTGATGACGAACAGGTCGGCGCTGCCGTCCGGAGCAGCCGGGTTCGGCACACGCTGCGACACGTTGCCCGCGGTCCAGACCACCAGGTCCCAGCGGGGCAGCTCGGCGTGCAGGTCCGAGACGACGGCGCGGACGCGCTCGACCTCGTCCTGGAGCGCCTGCGGGTAGTCGGTCAGGGCCTTCATCTCGGTTCTCGCGTTCATCGGTCGTTCTCCTGCGTCGTGTCTCGGGTCCGGAGCGCGGCGACGGCGGCGTGCTCGATGGCGAGCCCCGCGCTGTAGCGCTCCAGGAAGGCGGAGAAGCCCGCCACGTCGTCGGCGTCGGGCTCGACGACGTCGAGCGCGGCGTCCGCGAACACCTCGGCGCCGAGGTAGGCGCCCAGGTCCTGCTCAGGGGCGGCCGCGCCCCGCGCGGACGCCCGGTACGCGGCGAGCACGGCGATGCCCCAGGCGCCGCCCTCGCCCGCCGTCCGGCCCACGGCCACGGGGGCGCCGAGTGCGGCGGCGAGCAGGCGCTGGGCCACGCCCTCAGTCCTGAACATGCCGCCGTGCGCGAACATCGCGTCCAGCTCGACCTGCTCCTCGGCCAGCACGCGCATGCCGAGGCTCAGGGTGCCGAACGCGCTGTAGATCTGGGTGCGCGCGAAGTTCGCCAGCGTGAGGCGGCTGTCGGGGGTGCGGGTGAACAGCGGGCGCCCGGCCTCCAGGCCGGTGATGGGCTCGCCGGACAGGTAGTTGTAGGCGAGCAGGCCACCGCCGTCGGCGTCGCCGTCCAGCGCGGACCGCAGGAGCGCCCCGAAGACGGCGTCGGGGCCGGCCGGCTGTCCCAGCGCCGTGGCGAACTGGCCGAACATCTCGGCCCAGGCGCCCAGCTCGCTGGCGCCGTTGTTGCAGTGCACCATCGCGACGAGATCGCCGGCCGGGGTGGTGACCAGGTCCAGCTCCGGGTGCACCCGCTCGAGCGCCTTCTCCAGGACGACCATCGCGAAGATGCTGGTGCCGGCGCTGACGTTGCCGGTGCGCGGCGCCACGGAGTTGGTGGCGACCATGCCGGTCCCGGCGTCGCCCTCGGGCGGGCACAGCGGGATGCCCGGTCGCAGCGTGCCGGTCGGGTCCAGGAGCGCGGCGCCCTCCTCGGTGAGAGCGCCGGCGTCGGCGCCGGCCGGCAGGGCGCGCGGCAGCAGGTCGGCGATGCCCCGGCCGGGACCGCGGTCGGCCACGACCTCGTCGAACTGGGCCAGCATCTGCCGGTCGTAGTCCTTCGTCACCGGGTCGATCGGGAACATGCCGGAGGCGTCGCCGACGCCGAGCACCTGCTGGCCGGTCAGGCGCCAGTGCACGTACCCCGCCAGCGTGGTGATGTGCCGCACCTGCGGCACATGCGGTTCAGCGGAGAGGATCGCCTGGTAGAGGTGGGCGACCGACCAGCGCAGCGGGATGTTGTGCCCGAACAGGCCGGAGAGCTCGGTCGAGGCCTGCTCGGTGGTGGTGTTGCGCCAGGTGCGGAACGGCACGAGCAGCTCGTCCGCCTCGTCGAACGCCAGGTACCCGTGCATCATCGCCGAGACACCGATCGCGCCGACGGCGGTGAGCCGCACGCCGTACTGCCGCTCGACGTCGGCCAGCAGGGCGGCGACGGACTCCTGCAGGCCGGACCAGACGGCGTCCAGCGAGTAGGTCCACGTGCCATCGACGAGCTGGTTCTCCCAGTCGTGGCTGCCGCTGGCGAGCGGTGCGTTGTCCGGACCGACGAGACACGCCTTGATCCGGGTGGAGCCGAGCTCGATACCGAGGGCCGTCCGACCCTGCTCGATCGCCTCCCGGAGGCCGGTGAGCCGCCCCACTGCTTCGTCTTGCCGCTCCACCATGGTGGACCGCTCCGTCCTGCCCGCATCGTCGCGAGGCGTTGCTCGTGTAAAAAGTCGTTCGACCGTCCCGGTAAGCCGTTCACCGTCTACGGCGATGTTAACGCTCACACGATACCTAACGACAACTCGGTACCCAACCCCCCGGCCGGGCGGGACGTGCCGCCCGCCCGCCGAGGCGGACGCCGAGGCAGTCGTCCGGCGAGGTGTTCACCCAGCGCATGCTGGATGGCTACCTCGCCGGACGACTACCTCGGCAGGCTCCCGCAGGTCGAGGCCCGGCTCGTCAGCCTCGGGTCCACTGCTGATTGGTCGCTCCGCTGCACGCGTAGGTGATCACCGCGGCCCCGTTGGCCGTCGAACCGCCGTTGACGTCCAGGCACTCGCCCGTCGCGCGCGACCGGATGGTCACGTAGCTGCCCGACGCGGCGACCACCGACCACTGCTGGTTGCTGCCAGTCCCGCAGCTCTGCTGGGTCACGGTCGTGGCGTTCTCCTGCACGCACAGCGCGCTGTGCCGGGCCACGAGGTTGTAGTAGCCACCGCCGGCGTTCCGGAACCAGAACCGCTGGTTCCCGCCGCCGTTGCAGTCCCACTGCTTGATCTGGGCTCCGGCGGCGTAGGACTGGCTGGTCACGTCGGCGCACCTGCCGGAGTGCCGCGCGGTGAGCGACTCGAACGGCCCGCCCTGCCCGGTGACGGTGCCCGCAGCCGCGTCGATCACGAGCTCCGGGTAGTAGCCGAACGACATCGACGTCGAGGTGGGGAACGTGATCGGCGCCCACACATAGCGGGAGCCGTTCACGTTGGTCCCGATGGAGTTGCCCCAGCGGTCGCCCATGTACAGGTAGGACGTGCCCGAGGTGCCCTGCACCGGTAGGACGAACGTGGTCTGCGAGCCGTAGCCGGTTGAGTCGCCGGCGTTCTGCATGGCCGACCAGCCCGACGCCAGGTTGCTGGTGGTCGCGTACTTCTGCTGGTTCGGGTTCCAGCCCGTGGCACCGGAGGTCAGCATGAAGTACGTGCTGCCCCGCTTGAACAGGGCGGGCGCCTCGCGGTGGCCGCCCGGCCACGGGTTGGCGACGAGCGACTGGATGTCGGTGTAGTCGCTGTTCAGACGGTAGATGTGCAGGTCGTGGTTCTCGTTCGCGGCCGAGTACATGTAGCCGGTGCCGTCGGTGTCGACGAACACGCCGATGTCTCGGGACATGTGCCCGAGCGGCCGGAAGCTGCGCTGGTAGGTGTAGTTGCCGTCCACCGTGTCGCTCACGGCCACCGCGGCGCGCGCCTCGGAGTAGTCGCTGCCGTTCTCCTTGTGCATCCACATCACGAACTTGCCCGTGGCCTGGTTGTACATGACCTTGGGCCGCTCGATGTTGGCCACCGCCAGCTCGGGGTGGCTGGCCTCGGTGAGCACGTGGTTGCGGAACTCCCAGTGCACCAGGTCTGTGGACCGGTAGGCCGACACGTACCGGAACGTGTTGTCAGCGTTCCGGTTCTCGCCGAACCAGTAGTAGTACGAACCCACCTTGACCACCCCGCCGCCGTGCGCGTGCAGGGGGTTGCCCGACGTATCGGTGAACTGGGTGCCGTTCACCACTGTCTCGGGCGAAGCTTGGGCGGAAACCGCGCCGGTGGCTGTCGCCAGGACGCAGGCAAGAGCAGCGAGGGCAGCAAAAAGTCGTCGCCTCACGGGACCACACTCCTTCTTCGCAGTGCAGGACTCGGTGCAGTACAGGTAGCTCTGTTCGGTGCAGGTAACGCGGGGCAGTGCAGACAGGAGCGGGGACCCCGGAGCCCGGGATCCCCGCTCTTGATGGGGATCGACTACGGCATCAGCCGTTGACCGTGAACCCCTGGTCCGTGCCGTACTTGACGTTCTCTTCCTGCCACGCCGCGAGGCCGTCCAGGAGGGACGACTTGTCGAGGTACGCCTGGCCGACCGTGTCCGCGTAGATGCTGTTCGCGTACGACTGCCACGGCAGGTACTGCCAGCCCTCGTTGACGTCGGCGCCGGCCGCGCCGAGCACCTCGTTGATCTTCTGACCGCCGAAGTACTCGGACTCGTAGCTGAGGAACTCCTCCGACTCGAGCTCCTTGACGGTGGCCGGGAAGCCGCCGGTCTCCATGAAGGCCTTGATCGACTCGTCGCTACCGTTGAGCCACTTCAGGAACCCTGCCGCGAGCAGCTTGTTCTCCGACGCCTCCGGGATGGACTCCGTGCTGCCGCCGTTCTCCGCGTTCGCTGGGGTGCCGTCGTACGTCGGCGTCGGAGCCACGCGCCACTTGCCCTTGCCGTCGGGAACGCCGTCCTCGAAGACGCCGGGCGCCCACGCGCCGAGCACCACCGACGCGATGGTGCCGTCGCCCAGGGCCTGGTACCACTCGTCGCTCCAGCCCGGGAGCTGGCAGAGCAGCTCGTCGTCGATGAGGGGCTGGTACATCTCGGCCCACTTCGTGCTGCCCTCGTCAGCCAGGTCGATCGTGACCGCCTCGCCGTCGGTCTGGAACGGGGTGCCGCCGGCCTGCCAGATCATGCTGGTGGTGAAGCCCGGGTCGCCCGAGTCGTTGCCGATGCACGTGTCGGGGTCGTGCTCCTTGATGGTGCGCGCCGCCTCGACGTACTCCTCCCAGGTCGTGGGCACCTCGACACCCGCGGCGTCGAACACCTCCGAGTTGTAGAAGAACGCCATCGGGCCGGAGTCCTGAGGCAGGCCCCAGATGCCGCCGTTCTGCGTCACCGCACCCCAGGTGGACGGGGTGTACAGGCTCTCGAGCTCGTCGAACCCGTACTCGGTGAGGTCGGTCAGCTGGCCCGGCAGCTGGAACTGCGGGACGGACTGGTACTCGATCTGCACCACGTCGGGCACGCCCTTGCCGGAGGCGAGGGTGTTCTGCAGCTTGGTGTTGGCGTCGCCGGCGCCCGTGGTGTCCACGAGCGTGACGTCCACGTTCGGGTACGCCTTCTCGAAAGCGGCGACCTGCGTCTCGGCCTGGGGGGTCCAGGTCCAGTAGGTGATGCTGCCGCCCTCCTGGAGCGCGGCCTCGATGTCCTCGGCGGTCGCGCCCTCGGCTGCGCCGCCACCGCCGCCTTCCCCGCCGCCGGAGCAGGCGGTGAGAGAGGCGGCCAGCAGTGTGGCCAGGGCCCCGATCGCAACACGTCGGTTTCGGGTGATGGTCATGGTCTTTCCTTCTTCCACGTCGTCGTAGTTCAGGTCTTCCGGCATTTCGGTTATGCCTTCACGCTGCCCGCGCTCAGGCCGGACTGCCAGTACCGCTGGAGCACCAGGAACGCGATCACGATCGGCACGACCGTCAGGAACGAACCGGTGATGACCAGGTTGAACACCGGCTGGGCCCCGATGCCGGATGCGTCCGCCAGCCACTGGTACAGGCCCAGCGTCAGGGGGTACAGATCCTGGTCGTTGAGCATGATCAGCGGTAGGAAGTAGTTGTTCCACGTGGCGACGATCGCGAACAGCGCCACGGTTACGATCCCCGGCGCCAGCAGGCGCAGCGAGATGGTGAAGAAGGTGCGCCACTCACCTGCGCCGTCGACCCGCGCCGCCTCCAGGAGCTCAGTGGGCACGGCCTCTGCCGAGAACACCCACATGAGGTACAGGCCGAACGGCGACACCAGCGACGGCAGGATGATCGCCCACATGGTGTTGGTCAGGCCCACCTGGCTGAACAGGAGGAACGTAGGAACGGCCAGCGCGGTGCCGGGCACCGCGATCGCCCCGAGGATGGAGGCGAACACCACGTTGCGGCCGCGGAACCGGTACTTGGCCAGCCCGTACCCGGCGGCGGTCGCGAGGATCGTGGCGCCACCGGCACCCACCACCACGTAGATCAGCGTGTTGGCGAACCACCGCAGGAAGATGCCGTCGTCGTGCGTGACGACTTGACCCAGGTTGTCGAACAGCGCGAACGGGCCGGAGAACCACAGGCCGAACGAGCTGAGCAGCTCTGGCTGCGTCTTGGTGATGCTGAAGAGCATCCAGGTCAGCGGCAGGACCGAGTAGACGATCAGTGCGCCCAGCAGGACGGTCAGCGTGACCGACTTGCGCGGCCGGAGATAGGAGTAGCCCGCCATCACGCGTCCTTCCGGGTCCCACGAAGCTGCACCACGTACGCGATGATCGCCGTCACGAGGCCCATCACGATCGCGACTGTGGCCGCATAGCTCACTTGGTTGCCCTCAAAGCTCAGGTTGTACGCGTAGATGTTGGGCGTGTAGAACGACGAGATCAGCGCCGGCTGGATCTCCTTGAGGATGTTCGGCTCGTTGAAGAGCTGGAAGCTACCCAGGATCGAGAAGATCGTCGCGATCACCAGGGCTCCTCGCACGGCGGGCAGCTTGATGGACCGCACGATGCGGAACTGGTTGGCGCCGTCGATGGACGCGGCCTCGTAGATCTCGACCGGCACCGTCTTGAGCGCCGAGTACAGGATCAGCATGTTGTAGCCCACGAACTCCCAGGTCACGATGTTGCCGATCGCCGTGAGGATCCACTGTTTCGTGTACGGGTCGACCAGCGGGAAGCCGACCAGGTCGTTGAGGCTCCCGGTGAGGCCCAGGCGGTCGTCGTACATGAAGCCCCACATCAGGACGGCGACGACGCCGGGCACGGCGT
This sequence comes from Promicromonospora soli, assembly GCF_014653785.1. Classification (GTDB taxonomy): domain Bacteria; phylum Actinomycetota; class Actinomycetes; order Actinomycetales; family Cellulomonadaceae; genus Promicromonospora; species Promicromonospora soli. The sequence goes on from NZ_BNAS01000002.1 coordinate 98,290, forward strand.
ACGGCAGGAACAGCGCCACACGGAAGAACTCCTTGCCGTGCAGGCGGCCGCTGTCGATCGCTAGCGCGGCGATCAGCGACAGCCCCAGCATGATCGGGACCTGCACCAGCAGGAACAGCCCGACGCGGCCCGCTCCGTCCCACAGCTTGGGGTCGGTGAAGGCGGTCACGTAGTTGTCGAGCCCGGCGAAGGTCGTCCCGCCCATGAGCTGGTTGCGAAACAGGCTCAGGTACATCGAGTAGACCAGCGGGGTCACGATGAACAACGCGAACACCACGAGGAAGGGTGTCACGAAGCTCCAGCCTGCCGCGGAGACGCGGAGGCTCGGTGGACGTCGGCCTACCACGGGTACGCGGAGGCTCGGTGGGCGGCGGCCTGGCACGGGCGGCACCCCTTTCCCCGGACTACAGCGTCCGGAATTGCCTGGACGTCTTGTCCTTGAACACGTCGGACAGCGCTGCCCGGCGACGGAATGTGAACGTAAACATCCTCGTGCGCGGTGACTCTGCCACCGCCTCGCGGACGTGTCAACGCTCGCCACTTGACCGTTCTGTGACTGTTACTTGTGGACTGTCACTTATGCGGCGAGGTCGCGCTCCTTCGTACCACCAGCTCGGGCGCGATCAGCTCCGCCGCCGGGTTCCCGCCGGCGACCGCCGCCAGGAGCAGCGCCACGCTGCGCCGGCCCAGGTCGACGAAGGGCTGCCGGACGGTGGTCAGCGGCGGGATGAAGTGGCCGGAGCCGTCGACGTCGTCGAAGCCGACCACCGACACGTCGTCGGGCACCGAGACTCCGCACTCCCAGAAGGCGCGCAGGAGGCCGAGGGCCAGCTGGTCGTTGGCGGCGAAGACCGCGGTAGGACCGTCGCCGGCCTTGATTCGCTGCGCCAGGTCGAGGCCAACCATGTAGCCCCGGTCCGCGGTCCAGCCCGCCACCACCACCTCCGGGACGGGGAGGCCGTGCTCGGTGAGGACCGTGCGCCACGCGTCCTCACGCTCGACGGCGTCCAGCCAGTCCGGCGGGCCCGCGACGTGCAGGATCCGCCGGTGCCCCAGCTCGATCAGATGCTCGACGGCGAGCCGCGTACCCGCCCGCTGGTCGACGGCGAGCGGGATGGTCGGCACGTCGGGCTGGATCGCGCGCGCCGCGATCAGAACCACGGGTACGGGAGCCCGGAACGAGTCCACGGCGTCGGCGACGTCGGTGTGCGGCGCGATCACCACGATGCCCTCGACCGCCTGGTCCATGAAGTGCTCCAGGGCGTTGTGCAGGGTGGCGGCGTCGTACTGCCGCAGCGTGGCGACGCTGACGTACCAGCCCTGCTCGCGCGCGGCCTCCTCGACGGCGATCAGGGTGCTCGACGGGCCGAACAGCGGAGACCCGGTGGTCACCACGCCTACCGTCGTCGACCGCGCGGTGACCAGGGCGCGCGCTGCGCTGTTGCGCCGGTACCCGAGCTGGGCGATCGCCTCCAGCACCTTCTCCCGCGTCGCCGGCCGCACGCTCCGATGCCCGTTGAGAACGCGCGAGACAGTCTGGTGGGACACGCCGGCGAGCGCGGCTACGTCGGCCATGGCGGGCGGCCGAGTCACTGCGGGTCGAGAGATGGTCACGGAGGAATCATCCACCCAGCGCGGCGGCGCGGTCACGTGCAGCGGTCGCGGCGGTCAGGAACGCGGCCCGCACGCCGCCGTCGTCCAGGGCCCGCAGGGCGGCCGCCGTGGTGCCCCCGGGGGAGGTGACCTTCTCCCGCAGGAGGACCGGATGCTCCCCGGACTCGTCCATGAGACGGGACGCCCCGAGCAGGGTCTGGGCAGCGAGCCGGCGTGCGACATCGCGCGTCAGGCCGAGCAGCACGCCGGCCTCGGCGAGCGCGTCGGCGACGTAGAAGACGTAGGCAGGGCCGGATCCGGAGATCGCGGTGACGGCGTCGAGGTCCTTCTCCGCCGTGCGCACCACCGCGCCCGTGCCCGCGAACAGGTGCTCGACCGCCTCGAGGTGAGCCTGCGTCGCGGCAGCGCCCGGCGCGATCGCCGTGATACCGGCCCCGATCGAAGCGGGCGTGTTGGGAACGCTCCGCACGACGGCGACGCCGGCCGGCAGCCGCTGCTCGTAGAACGCCGCGGGGTGGCCGGCCGCGACGGTGACGACCACGGCAGCGGGGTCGATCGCGGGCGCGATCTCGTCGAGCAGGGCGCCGACGTCCTTCGGCTTGACCCCCACGAGGACGAGGCCCGCACCTCGGACCGCGGCCACGTTGTCGCTGGTGGTGGCCACCTGGTAGGTCTCCCGCAGGTGCTGGGCCTTGGCCTCGGTCCGCACGGTGGCCACGACGTCGGACGCCGCCCAGCCTGCCGAGAGGGCGCCCGCGAGCACCGCCTCGCCCATGTTCCCGGCCCCGAGTACTGCAAGTCGCTGGTTCACTAGCCCATTCTCCCCCGTGCCCTCATAGGGGGAACGCCGCGTAGAAGTCCTCCATCGCGTCGGCCGGGCCGGTCGCCCGCAAGACGGCGGTCCCGTTCTGCCACACGACGACGGCCTTCCCGCCCTTGGCCGGCACTATCGCGTACTGCCCGACCACCTTCTTGCCGACCTTGACGTCGCCCTCACGCTCCGCCTCGCCGGCGGCCGAGGTCCAGGCCGCTGCGGCTTCGCCCGCCTCGTCCTCCGTCGCCCACTGGCCCGCCACGAGAGCGACCTCGCCGGACCCGCCGTCGGTGTACTCCGCGTTCCAGGCCTCGAGCGCGCCCTGCCCCTTGGGCTCCTTCGCCTCGGCGAGCGAGCCGAGCGCGAACTGCAGCACCGCCGACGGGAGAGCCTTCTGGAAGGCGCTCTCGTCGCCGCTGCGGTCCACCGCCTTGACCGTTGGCGTCGGCACCGGGGCCGTGACGGTCACCGTGGGGACCGGCTGCGGCTGCGGCGGCGGCGCCTCGGAGCGCCAGAAACCGGGCCAGGCGAAGCCCCCGACGAGAAGCACGGCGAGCACGATCACGAGCGTGCCCACGATCACCACGAGCCGACGACGTCGGTACACGGCGGGCGACGGCTTCTTCGCCGCAACCGACGCCGTTGCGCCGCTGCGCGGCGAGCTCGCGCGCTGGTCGGTCATGTTCCTGGCTCCCCCGTGCTCTGTCCACCGGGTACGCCACGGCGGCTCAAGCGGCACCTTATGTCCCGCCACCGACATTCGGGCGCAGGCACGCCCGGCGGGGCGGCCTTGCCGGTCCGCGTTGCCGGGTCCGCGTTGCCGGGTCTGCGTTGCCGGGTCCGCGTTGCCGGGTCCGCGTCTCGTGTCAGTGGTGCCACGTACGGTGGCGCCCGTGACCTCATCGACCTCCAAGCGGGCCCGGCCCGCGTACCGCTGTACCGAGTGCGGCTGGACCACCGTCAAGTGGGTCGGCCGCTGCGGCGAGTGCCAGGCGTGGGGCACCGTGACCGAGGACGGACCGGTGCAGTCCGGCCCACGCACGGCCGCCGTATCCCCTGCGCGCGAGCCGGCCCGGCCCATCGCCGACATCGACGTGGAGTCGGCGCGCGCCAACCCGACCGGTATCGGCGAGTTCGACCGGGTGCTCGGCGGCGGACTGGTCCCCGGGGCCGTGATCCTGCTCGCGGGCGAGCCGGGTGTGGGCAAGTCGACCCTGCTGCTCGCGGTCGCGAGCAACGTGGCCGACGGCGCGCTGGGCCCCGACGGGTTCGAGTCGCCCCGCACCGTGCTGTACGTGACCGGTGAGGAGTCCGCCGGGCAGGTGCGGCTGCGGGCCGAGCGGATAGGGGCGCTGTCGCCGACGCTGCTGCTCGCCGCGGAGACCGACCTGGGGACCGTGCTCGGCCACCTCGAGGTGAACCAGCCGGACATGCTCATCGTGGACTCGGTGCAGACCATCGCGTCCGGCCAGGTGGACGGCGCGCCGGGCGGCGTCTCGCAGGTGCGGGAGGTCGCCGCGGCGCTGATCGCGGTGGCCAAGGAGCGGCAGATCCCCACGATTCTCGTGGGGCACGTCACCAAGGACGGCTCGGTCGCCGGCCCCCGCACGCTCGAGCACCTGGTCGACGTGGTCTGCCAGTTCGAGGGCGACCGGCACTCCCGCCTCCGCATGATCCGCGCGGTGAAGAACCGGTACGGACCCACTGACGAGGTGGGCTGCTTCGACCTGTCGGAGGACGGCATCGTCGGGCTGCCCGACCCGTCGGGCCTGTTCCTGTCGCACGCCGGCTCAGGAGTCGCCGGGTCGTGCATCACGGTGACGCTGGAGGGGCGGCGTCCGCTCGCCGTCGAGGTGCAGGGCCTCGTGGCGCCGAGCCCGCTGACCAACCCGCGCCGCGCGACCAGCGGCGTCGACTCCAGCCGGCTCGCGATGATCCTTGCGGTGCTGCAGCGGCACGGCGGGCTACGCCTGGCCGACCAGGACGTCTACGCCTCGACCGTGGGCGGCGCCCGGATCACCGAACCGGCGTCGGACCTTGCGGCCGCGCTCGCCCTCGTGTCCGCCCGCACGGGCAGGCCGCTGCCGGGGGCCACCGTCGCCATCGGCGAGGTGGGCCTGGCCGGAGACCTGCGCCCGGTCGCGGGCCTGGATCGCCGCCTCGGCGAGGCCGCGCGCCTGGGGTTCGCCCACGCAGTCGTGCCGCACGGGACAGGCGTCAAAGCGCCGGACGGGCTCCTGCTGGTCGAGGCGGCCCACATCCGCGACGCCGTGGAATGGGCCCAGTCCGCAGGCCATGGAGCCAACGGCGACACGGACGGCAGGTGACCGGTTCGTGAAACGAACTGCTTATAACCCGGTGCGCAGCGTAGGATTTCTTCGTGGCCACGACCTCCTCGCATCCTGACGAGCTGCTCCGTGAGACCCTGGCCGCCGTGGCGCCCGGGACCGAACTCCGCGACGGGCTCGAACGCATCCTGCGTGGCCGTACCGGCGCGCTCATCGTGCTCGGCCTCGATCCGACCGTGGAACAGATCTGCTCCGGCGGTTTCTCCCTCGACGTCGACTTCTCGGCCACACGCTTGCGCGAGCTGTCCAAGATGGACGGCGCAGTGGTGCTCGACCGGCTCGCCACGCGCATCCGGAAGGCCGCCGTGCAGCTGCTGCCCGACCCGACCATCGAGACCACCGAGTCGGGCACGCGCCACCGCACGGCCGAGCGCGTCGCCAAGCAGACCGGGTTCCCGATCATCTCGGTGAGCCAGTCGATGCGGATCGTCGCCCTCTACGTGGGCGGCCAGCGGCACGTGCTGGAGGACTCGGACACGATCCTCGGCCGCGCCAACCAGGCGCTCGCGACGCTCGAGCGCTACCGTGCCCGCCTCGACGAGGTGTCGGGCACGCTGTCCGCGCTGGAGATCGAGGACCTGGTCACGGTGCGGGACGTGTGCTCAGTGGTGCAGCGCCTCGAGATGGTCGGCCGCATCTCCGACGAGATCGCGGGCTACGTGATCGAGCTCGGTGTGGACGGCCGCCTGCTGGCGCTGCAGCTCGACGAGCTGATCGGCGACGTCGGCGCGGACCGCGAGTTCGTGATCCGCGACTACGTGCTGAACCGCAAGGACCGCACGCTCGCCGACGTGCAGGCCGAGCTGTCGGCTCTCACGTCGCAGCAGCTGCTCGACATGAGCCAGATCGGCCGGATCCTCGACCTGCCCGGCGGCGGGGACGCGCTCGACGCCGCCGTCGCGCCGCACGGCTACCGGCTCCTGTCCAAGGTGCCGCGGCTGCCGAACAGCACCATCGAGCAGCTCGTGGGGCACTTCAGCAGCCTGCAGAAGCTCCTCGCCGCGAGCGTGGACGACCTCATGTCGGTCGACGGCGTCGGCGAGCAGCGCGCCCGGACGATCCGCGAGGGCCTGTCCCGGCTGGCGGAGTCGAGCATCCTCGAGCGGTACGTCTGAGACGCACCTGAACCGAGGAGGCTAGGGCGCCGGACGCCGAGCCGGTTGCACTGCGGCCGTCGGATCCGCGACCAACGCGGCGTTCGACGACTGGTGCTCCGCACGAGCGCTCTCGCCTCGGGGCTTCTCGCTCGCGCCTGTGCTCGGGGCCGCACCCGGACCGTCGCTCGGGTCGGGCGAAGGGCTCGCGGACGGACTCCCGGACGGGCTTCCCGAAGGCGACGGTGACGGCGACCTCGTCGGCTCCGGCACCGTGTACGTCAGCCGGACCACGTCGCTGGACGCCCCGTCGACGTCGGCAAGCGTTACCTGTGCGGAGTACTCGCCCGCGGCCGGCTTGGGCTGGCCGGGCTCGCAGCCGGGCACCGACCGGGAGTCGGACCACCTGGCACTCGTGACGTCGACATCGCCGGGCCCCAGGAGCAGCAGCCGCTCCTCGTCCGGGTCGGCACAGTCCGCGGACGACCAGGCCCGCTCCGCCGTCGGCTCGCCCACCTCGCCCTGGTACAGGGTCACGGCCAGGCTGCGCCTGGGGGCGTCGACCAGGCACTGCACCGGGCCTTCGTTCCGTACAGAGACCGTGAACCGGACCGGCACGCCCGGTGTGACCGCCGTGCGGTCGGCGGCGAGCCCGATGTCGAGATCCTCGGGCGCGCACGGCGCTGCGGCGGCGTTCGGGTCCACCGGGTCCGGTGGACTCACCTTGTCCGACACGATCGGCGGGTCCGCAGCGGGCCACGTCACCGCCACTCCTATGCCGCCGAGCCCCAGCACGACCAGCACCGCGATCGACCGGCCCAGCCGTCGCGGGCGCCCGGCGGGAGCGCGCTTCGCGACTCGACCCGGGGGCCGTCCGGCCCGCTCCGGCGCACTGATCACCTGCTCGACCCCTTCACTGAAAGCTGCCGCCCGAACCAGGCGCGATAAGTCCCGCGTGACGTGCGGTGACGCCAGCGGCACCAAAGTACGACGCCGCACCGGGCCGGTGCGGCAGCCGCGCCGCCGAATCGGTCACATGCCCTGCTTCACTTCACACCGCGCCGGCCTCGGTGGGGCACGGCGGTGCGGCAGGATGAGTTCCCGTGACAGCACGGGAGGCGACTCGACGCACCGAGGTGCGCTCCGGCGTCGTGCAGTGGTTCGACGGCGCCGCGCGCGACCTGCCCTGGCGCGCGCCGGACCGCACGCCGTGGGGCGTTCTCGTCAGCGAGGTCATGCTGCAGCAGACCCCGGTGGTGCGGGTCGAGCCCGCCTGGCGTGCGTGGCTGGAGCAGTGGCCCACACCCGCCGACCTGGCGCGGGCCCCGACCGCCGACGTGTTGCGCGCGTGGGGCCGCCTCGGCTACCCGCGCCGCGCGCTGCGCCTGCAGGAGTGCGCCAGGGCGATCGTCGAACTGCACGACGGCGTGGTGCCGCGCACCGAGCCAGAGCTGCGCGATCTGCCCGGCATCGGCGAGTACACGGCCGCGGCCGTGCTGGCGTTCGCGTACGGGAAGCGGTCGGTCGTGGTCGATACGAACGTGCGCCGGGTGCTGGCCCGGGCGGTCGGCGGGGCGGCGCTGCCGGCGCCGTCGTACACGGCCGCCGAGCGCGCGCTGGCGACGGCTCTCGCCCCGGACGGCGACGTCGAGGCCGCCCGCTGGGCTGCGGCCTCGATGGAGCTGGGCGCGCTGGTCTGCACGGCGAAGGCACCGAAGTGCGGCGCGTGCCCCGTGGCCGGGCTGTGCGCGTGGCGCAGGGCCGGCTCACCCCCGGACGCCCACGCCGCCCGACGCCGGACCCAGGCCTGGGCGGGCACCGACCGGCAGGCCCGCGGACGGGTCATGGCGGAGCTCCGGCATGCCGCCGAGCCGGTGGACCGTGCCCTGCTGGTGAGCCTGTGGCACGACCCGCAGCAGCTCGACCGCGCGATAGCCGGCCTGGTCGAGGACGGCCTGGCCGAACAGGACGAGGCGAACCGCCTCCACCTGCCGAGGTAGTGGTCAGAGCTCCAGCAGCATCCGCGAGTTGCCCAGGGTGTTGGGCTTCACCCGTGCCAGGTCGAGGAACTCGGCCACACCCTCGTCGTAGGAGCGCAGCAGCTCGGTGTACACCTCAGGGGTCACGGGCGTGCCGTCGATCTCCCGGAACCCGTGCGCGGCGAAGAAGTCCACCTCGAAGGTGAGGCAGAACACGCGGCGCAGCCCCAGCGTCCGCGCCCGCTCGACCAGCGCCTCGAGCAGCGCGTGCCCCACCCTGCGGCCGCGCCAGTCGCGGTGCACGGCGAGCGTGCGCACCTCGGCGAGGTCGTCCCACATCACGTGGAGCGCCCCGCAGCCGACGGCGGTCCCGCCGGCCGAGCCCGCGGGATCGGCGGGATCGATGGCGACCAGGAACTCCTGGACCGCCTCGTAGTACCCGACCATCTCGTACGGCCGGAGGATGCGCTCCTGGCTGAGCGGCTCGACCAGGTCACGAATGGTGCGCACGTCGGCGGGGAGCGCGGGTCGGATCACGGGCGCGACCGGCGCCTCGGATGTCGTCACGGCGACACACTACGGCCGGGTGCCGATGCCGCGCCCCCGGCGCACATCAGATGGGCACGTCAGACGGGCACATCAGGCGATCGCACGCGGCGAAACTGATGGCGAGTCAAGAACGTGAGGCGGGGAACCTTCAACCACACCCCCGCCCGCAGGGCAAAGGTCTTGCCAAGTCAGGGAATGCGTGGTGAGTTTGGCGCATGGCATCCACACGCCTGACCGCAGAAGCGAGGACGCAAGCGCTGGCAGTGCTCGAGGCCAGCGTCAGCCCCTCCGCAGAGCTCGACGTACTGGTGATTGGAGGCGGCGTTACCGGCGCCGGTATCGCCCTGGACGCGGTCACGCGCGGGTTGTCGACCGCCGTCGTCGAGGCGCAGGACTGGGCGCAGGGCACCTCCAGCCGGAGCAGCAAGCTGGTCCACGGCGGTCTGCGCTACCTACAGATGCTCGACTTCGAGCTGGTACACGAGGCGCTCACCGAGCGCGACCTCCTCCTACGGGACCTCGCACCCCACCTGGTGCGGCCGGTCCCGTTCCTGTATCCGCTGGAGCACCGGGTCTGGGAGCGCGCCTACGTCGGCGCCGGCATCGCTATGTACGACATCCTGGCGACGCTCACGCCCGGCCGCCGCCCCATGCCGTTCCACCGGCACCTGAGCAAGAACCAGATGGAGGCCAAGTTCCCGGACCTGGCGCACGACGCCGCCGTCGGCGCCGTCCAGTACTGGGACGCGTCCGTCGACGACGCCCGCCTGGTCGCGACCCTCATCCGGACCGCCGCCAGCTACGGCGCGCACGCCGCGAGCCGCACCCAGGTGGTCAGCCTGACGCAGGGCGCCACGGGAGCGGTGAACGGCGCGGTCCTGGTCGACCTGGAGACCGGCAAGGAGATCACCGTCCGGGCGCGGTCGGTCGTGAACGCGACCGGCGTGTGGACCGAGGAGACCGAGGCTCTGGCAGGTTCGGAGGGCGGGCTGCGTGTGCTCGCCAGCAAGGGCGTGCACCTCGTCGTCCCGCGCGAGCGCATCCGGGGCCACGCGGGGCTGATCCTGCAGACGGAGAAGTCGGTGCTGTTCGTCATCCCGTGGAGCCGGTACTGGATCATCGGGACCACCGACACGCCGTGGAGCCTCGACCCCACGCACCCCGTGGCCACCAGCACCGACATCGACTACGTCCTGGACCACGCCAACGCCGTGCTCGCGCACCCCCTGACGAGGGAAGACATCATCGGCACCTATGCGGGCCTGCGCCCGCTGCTCCAGCCGGGCACCAAGGCCGGCACGAGCAGCGCGAAGGTCAGCCGCGAGCACACCGTCGCCTCGCCGACGCCGGGCCTCACCGTCATCGCGGGTGGCAAGCTCACGACCTACCGGATCATGGCCAAGGACGCCGTCGATTTCGCGATCGGGCAGCGCTCCGCCGCGCTCCCGTCGATCACGCACCAGATCCCGCTCACGGGCGCCGTCGGGCTGCGCGCCGTACAGCGCCAGGCGCGCACGTGGGGCAAGCGGTACGGCTGGGCTCCCCCGCTGCTGGACCACCTGCTGCACCGGTACGGTGCGAACCTCGCCGAGATCGTCGAGCTGTGCGACGCCGATCCCACGCTCGCCCAGCCGCTCGAGCACGCCGCCGCCTACCTGCGTGCCGAGGTGCACTACGCGGTGAGCCACGAGGGCGCCCTCCACCTGGAGGACGTGCTGGCGCACCGCACGCGGCTGGTCTACGAGGTCGCGGACCGCGGCACGGAGGCGGCCGAGGAGGTCGCCGCCGTCGTCGGCCCGCTGCTCGGCTGGGACGCATCGGACGCGGAGCGCGAGATCCGCGCATGGCAGTCGCGGATCGAGGCGGAACGCCACGCCGAGGAAGCGCCGGACGACGAGGCCGCCGAGCGGGCCCGGCTCACCACCCAGGACGTGGCGGCCATGCAGCCGCTCCGAAACTAACCCTCCGAAACCAACGCTCCGAGCCTAAAGGAAACCGCCAACCGAACTACCAGACCGCCGACGGGCCACCCACGAGCCGCCGGGTTCACCTCCGTACGCCGACAGAGTGGTCGGCAGAGAGCGAGTCAGCGATGAACGCATTCACGGACATCATGGTGCCGGAGTTCCTCGGCACCATGATCCTGATCCTCGGCGGTGCCGGGGTCGTGGCCAACGCCATCCTTCCCCGGAACAAGGGCTTCGGCGGCGGCTGGCTGATGATCAACTTCGGGTGGGGTCTGGCGGTCTTCGCCGGCGTGTTCGTGTCGCTGAAGTCCGGCGCGCACATCAACCCGGCCGTAACGCTCGGCATCCTGTCCAGCGGGGCCGAGGAGTTCGCCGAAGGCGTCCCGGCCAACTTCGTCAACATGCTCCTCTACTGGGTCGCGCAGCTTCTCGGTGCCTTCGTGGGCGCCGTCCTCGCGTACCTGACGTACAAGCAGCACTTCGACCTGGAGGCCGAACCGGCCGTCAAGCTCGGCGTCTTCTCCACGGGCCCGGAGATCCGTTCGTACACGTGGAACTTCGTCACCGAGGTCATCGGCACGTTCTTCCTGGTCTTCGTCATCCTGTCGTTCGGTAACTGGCCCGGAGACATGGGGCCTCTCGCCGCGGCGCTCCTCGTGCTCGGTATCGGCGCGAGCCTCGGTGGCCCCACGGGATACGCCATCAACCCGGCCCGTGACTTCGGCCCCCGCATCGCCCACTTCCTCCTGCCCATCCCAGGCAAGGGATCGAGCGACTGGGGCTACTCATGGGTCCCGGTGGTCGGGCCGCTGGTCGGCGGCGCACTGGGCGGCCTGCTGGCCGCGGCCGTCTGAGCCGGCCCGATCCTCAACACACAGACAAGGGAGTCAACACCGATGGCTGACTACGTACTCGCGATCGACCAGGGCACCACGAGCACCAGGGCGATCGTCTTCAACCACTCCGGGACCATCGTGTCCAGCGGCCAGATCGAGCACGACCAGATCTTCCCGAGGGCCGGCTGGGTGGAGCACAAGCCAGAACAGATCTGGGACAACACCCGCGAGGTGGTCGGCCTCGCGCTGACCAGGGCGAACATCAACTACACCGACCTCGCCGCCGTCGGCATCACCAACCAGCGCGAGACCACGGTGGTGTGGGACAAGACGACCGGCAAGCCGGTCTACAACGCGATCGTCTGGCAGGACACGCGCACGCAGGCGATCGTCGACGAGCTCGGCGGCTCCGAGGGCGCGGACAAGTACAAGGCGATCGTGGGCCTCCCGCTCGCCACCTACTTCTCAGGCCCCAAGGTGAAGTGGATCCTCGACAACGTCGAAGGGGCGCGGGAGAAGGCCGAGCGGGGCGACCTCCTGTTCGGCAACACGGACGCATGGGTGCTGTGGAACATGACCGGCGGCCCTGATGGCGGCGTGCACGTCACCGATGTCACCAACGCGTCCCGCACCATGCTCATGGACCTCGACACCCTGTCCTGGCGCGAGGACATCGCCGCGGACATGGGCATCCCGCTGTCGATGCTCCCCGAGATCCGCTCCTCGTCGGAGGTGTACGGAGAGGGGCGCACCAAGGGCATGGTGCCCGGCGTGCCCATCGCGGGCATCCTCGGCGACCAGCAGGCGGCGACGTTCGGCCAGGCGTGCTTCGAGGTCGGTACCGCGAAGAACACTTACGGCACCGGTAACTTCATGCTGCTCAACACGGGCACGGAGAAGGTGCCGTCCGAGCACGGCCTGCTCACCACCGTCTGCTACAAGATCGGCGACGCCGCCCCCATCTACGCGCTCGAGGGTTCGATCGCCGTCACCGGGTCGCTGGTCCAGTGGCTCCGCGACAACCTGGGCCTGTTCACGGACTCGCCCGACGTCGAGTGGCTGGCCCGCAAGGTCGAGGACAACGGCGGCGCGTACTTCGTGCCCGCCTTCTCGGGGCTGTTCGCACCGTACTGGCGACCGGACGCCCGCGGCGCCCTCGTCGGCCTCACCCGGTTCGTCAACCGGAACCACATCGCGCGGGCCGCGCTGGAGGCGACGGCGTACCAGACCCGCGAGGTCATGGACGCCATGCGCGCCGACTCCGGTGTGGAGCTCACCGAGCTCAAGGTCGACGGCGGCATGATCTCCAACGAGCTGCTGATGCAGTTCCAGGCCGACCAGCTCGGTGTTCCCGTCGTCCGCCCCGTCGTCGCGGAGACCACTGCGCTCGGCGCCGCGTACGCGGCGGGCATCGCCGTCGGGTTCTGGAAGGGCGAGTCCGACGTCACCGCGAACTGGGCGGAGGACCGACGGTGGGAGCCGGTCGCCGAGGAGGTCGAGCGGGAGCGGCTGTACCGGAGCTGGAAGAAGGCAGTGACCAAGACGTTCGACTGGGTCGACGAGGACGTGCACTGACCTACCGCTGGCGCAAGGACGCCTCGCTGGTCGAGCTCCTTCGCTGGTCGTGGGTGCGACCAGCGACGGAGCTATGGGGCTAGGAAGCGCCTCGCCGTGTCAACCGCACCTCGGCCGTGCCGAGCTCCAGGATCGCGAGCAGGAGCGCCAGCTTGGTCGGGAAGTAGTGGAAGAACGTGCCCGACCCGATGCCCGCCTGCCGGCAGATCGCAGCAGTCGTGGCGCCGTCGTACCCGTGCTCGGCGAAGACGGTGAGGGCGGCGTCGATGATGACGAGCCTGCGCGCCTCGTGGCGCGCAGGATCAACGGTCCGCGCCACGCACGCCCTCGTCCGCCGACGCCGTCCGGCGCACCTGGATCCGGTCGTCCCGGATGCGCGCCACCAGTCTGAACGCGGCCAGGTCCGCATCGGTGCGGGCGGCGGCGTCCTTCCGTTTTTCGAGCCGACGCCGGAGCACCTCGTGCTCGGCGGCCGTGAAGCCGGGGCGGCCGTCGACCCAGCGCTCGAACTGCTGCTCGTGCAGGTCCGCGTCCCGCCACTTGTAGCGGTGCTGCTCCAGAGCGTCCCGGACCACGGCCTGCGACAGGGTGTCGAAGAGCCGATTAGAGCAACTACTCCACTAATGCAACAGCTCCTCAACCATCCACGGCACACGCTTCTCCAGCGCGCGCCACACCAGCTCGTCGTCCACACCGTCGTAGACGTGGGCTATCAGGTTGCGCATGCCCTTGAGCGCCGGCCATCCGATGTCAGGATGTTGCTCCTTGAACCACTCCGGGAGACGCTCAGCAACCGTCGCGATGTTCAGGACGATGTGCTCACCGAAACCCCTGCTCCGCTCTCCGTCGAACGTCTGGGCCATATAGGCCTCGTGCCCTTCCGAGACCAGCCGGCGCGCCTGCTCCCCGAAACGGGCCAGGTCCGCCAGGTACCGGGCTACCTTCTCGCGGTCGGCCGCACCGTCCCCGCCGGTCGACCCCGCAACGCCGCCCGTCATAGCGGCACCGCCTCGGCCGCCGCACGCGCAGCAGCGGGTCCGCGCGCGTCGTCCGGAACCACGTCCACCTGCACGCCGAGCGCTTCCTCGAGGGCCTCGGTCAGCATCGCCTTGTCGAAGATGTCGAAATCCGGCGGGGTCGTGACCAGCAGGTCGATGTCCGACGCCTCGGTGTCCTCGCCGCGCGCCACGGAGCCGAAGACGCGCGGGTTGGTCACGTGGTACCGACCGAGCACCACTCGGACCTGCTCGAGCGCGTTCTCCAGCAAGATCGAAGGCCGTACCCGGAGGGCAGCATCGATTCGAGCGCGGGTCTCCAGCGCAGGGCTGCGGACGCCCTTCTCGATTGCCGCTATCGCCGGCTGCGAGGTTCCGGATCTCGCCGCCAGCTCACGCTGCGTCATCCCGGCACGCAAGCGCCGGGCGCGCAGATCCCTCCCGTAGCCGCCCATGAACCACAGTATATCGACTTGTGATCAGCCTGCGCGGAGGTCGATGGCCGGAGCACGCCCGGCCGCGCCGGCCGAGCACCGATAGCGTGAGCCTGTGCCTATCAGCTACACCCTTCCCGGCGTCCACATCACCGACCACTCCGTCGACGTCCCGCTCGACTGGTCCCAGCCCGACGGCTCCCCCACGATCTCGGTGTTCGCCCGCGAGCTCGTTGATCCCACCCGCCGTACCGAGGACCTGCCGCTCCTCGTGTTCCTGCAGGGCGGCCCGGGCGGCAAGGGACCGCGACCGACCGGACCCGAGGGCTGGGTCGGCACGGCGCTGAAGCGTTTCCGCGTGGTGCTGCTGGACCAGCGCGGCACCGGGCGGTCCAGCGCCATCCGGGCGGGTGCGCTCACCGCCGTCGGAACGCCCGAGCAGCAGGCCGAGTACCTCACGCACTTCCGCGCCGACAACATCGTGCACGACGCCGAACACGTCCGGAAGACGCTCTTCGGCGGACGGCGCTGGACGTCGCTGGGCCAGTCGTACGGCGGATTCATCACCATGACGTACCTGTCGTTCGCTCCAGAGGGGCTGAACGCGAGCATCGTCACCGGCGGCCTGCCGGGTCTCACGGCGTCGGCCCGGGAGGTGTACGAGCGCACGCAGCCGCGCGTGGTGGCAAAGAACGAGCGGTTCCGCGCGCGCTACCCGCACGTCACGAAGGCCCTCGGGCGCATCGCCGACCGCCTCTCGGACGGCGGGGTGACGGAGCCCGGCGGCGACACGCTCACGACCCGCCGGTTCCAGACGCTCGGCATGGACTTCGGCATGCAGCCCGGCTTCGACCGCGTGCACTGGATCATCGACGAGGCGTTCGACTCCCCGCACGGCGGGCCGCTCAGCGACACGTTCCTCGCCACGGTCGCGGCCGAGACGTCGTTCGCGACGAACCCGATGTACGCGCTGCTGCACGAGTCGATCTACGCCCAGCCCCATACCGGCCCGACGGCTTGGGCGGCCCAGTCCGTGCGCGAGGCCGACCCGGCGTTCAGCGAGGGTGCCCGGCCACTGCTGATGACCGGCGAGATGATCTACCCCTGGATGTTCTCCGAGATCAGCGCCCTGCGGCCGTTCAAGGCCGCGGCGAACGCCCTCGCGGAGCGGCAGCACTGGGGCGACCTGTACGACCTGCACCGCCTCGCGGAGAACGAGGTCCCGGTCGAGGCGGCCGTGTACTTCGACGACATGTTCGTCGACTCGTCCCTCTCGCTCGAGACCGCCCAGCACGTAGGCAACGTCGCGGCGTGGGTCACCAACGAGTTCGAGCACGACGGCCTGCGCCTCGGCGACGTCCTGCCCCGCCTGCTGGAGCGCCTGGACGCCCGGGGCGGCCCGCTCCTCTGAGAGGGGTCAAAGCCCTGTTCCGACCAAGCGTCCGGCTCGGCTGCGATGGTGCCTCGGACGCCGGCGCATCAGCAACGCCTCCGCTACGACCAGCGGAACCGTCCAGCCGAGCCAGTTCGTCAGGGCCATCTCGGTCTGCAGCATCGCGAGCTCGCTGCCCTGGAACCACGTGTCCACCCGGGGCCCGAGGACCGGCATCCACACGAGATGCCACAGGCGGTTCGTGATGATCGACGTCGTGAGCACGTAGCTGCGGACCATCCACTCGCGGTGGTCGTCGAACCGGCGCTGTCGGGCGGCCCGGAACCCGGCCACCGTGCACGACAGCCAGAGCACGGCCAGGAACACGTGGCTCACGGCCGTCATCGGCCCGAACGGCGATGCCGAACCGATGATGCCCGCGAGGATCGACGACGGGATCACACCGCCGAGCACATACACGCGCCCGAGGCGCCGGTGGACCGTCCGGAACCGGCGACGGAACCACGGCCACACCTGGAAGAACCCGGTGGTCATCGCGATCGTCGCGAAGCCGATGTGCGCCACGAGCAGCGCGTAGTGCCCGGGAAAGGTCGAAGGCACCAGGCTCTGCTGGGGGTCCAGGCCCAGGTACCGCGGCAGCGAGAAGGCTAGGAAGGCGAGGATGAGCACGCCCAGCGGGGCGATCCAGGGCCGGCGCCACCACGGGCGACGTCGCCCGGCGGAAGGGCTGGCGGGGCGAGCCGCGGAGCGAGCTACGACAGCGTCTTTGCGCAGGTCAGGAGCCATATGCCGACCATATGGATGAGACTCGGTCGGGCCCAGCCTGCATACCCACTGCCATGAGGTAGGGCCTGCCCTACCCAGGCTTCCGGTGCGGCCGAGCCGGCACCGCCGTCGAACGCAGGATTCAGCGTCGCAGGGCCGGCAGCGACGCCACCACGTACCCCTCGACATCCACCACGTCGCCGCTGGCCAGCTGCGGGTCCCCCGCCGGGACACAAAGAGTGACCTGGAAGCCGTCGGTCTGCACGCGCGCGGCGGTGAAGGCCTGGCCCGTGCTGGAGACGGCGCGCTGCTCCACCGCCAGCACGACTCCGGTCAGGTGGGCGACGGCGTCGGTCGACGCGGCGTACGCCCCGGTGGGCTCGAAGACCAGGCCGGGAACGGCGCCGTCGGCCCGTCCGGTCACCTGTACGGAGTTGCCCAGCACGACGACCGACGCCGGGCCGGTTACCGGCTGCTCCGCGCCCGCGAGCAGCGACAGCTCCTCGAGCTGGCACGCGATCTCGGTGATGACCTCGTCGTGCTGGTTCACGAGCTCGGCCAGCACAAGCCCGCCGTCGATCGCCTGCGGCTCGGAGATGATGGCGCCCGGCGCGGCGTAGAACGTGGGCGTGACCACCCGCACGAGGTCGCCCTCGGTGGTGAGGATCAGGCGGGCACCGGACTCGTCGGTCCAGATGTGCACGCCGACCTCGCCGTCCTTGGCGATGGTCTCCGCCCCGGAGCGGGCAGCCGCGACCATGTCGCGAAAGTCGCTGCGTCGCCAGACGTCCAGTCCGATGCAAGCCAGGTTCGATGCCACGGTTGCCTACGCTAACCCGGCTACGCGCGATGGACCCGACGGAGCGTTATTCGGGCGCGTGCTTGTCCAGGAACGCGTACACCTCGGCGTCGTCCACGCCGGGGAACGCGCCGCGCGGCAGGGCCGCGAGGATCTGCTGGTGCATGCGTCCGGACGGCCAGGCCTCGCCGGACCAGCGCTCGGTGAGCTCGGGAGCCGGGCGCTGGCAGCACGCCGGGTCCGGGCAGGTGGAGACGCGCCGCACCTGTGTGTCCCGCCCGCGGAACCACTTGGCGTGCGCGTACGGCACGCCGACCGTGATGGAGAACGCGCCCGACCCGCCGTCGGGCCCGCCGGCCGGCGACATCGAACCCGTCTGGGTGGAGCACCAGAACGTCCCGGCCGGGGTGTCCGTGTACTGGTAGAACTCGGTGGCGCGGTCGCGCCGTTCGAACGCCTCGCGCGCCGCCCACCGCCGGCAGATCAGCTGTCCCTCGATGGCCCCCGTGACGTCCTGCGGGAACGGCAGGCCGTCGTTCGCGTAGCCGCGGAACAGGGCGCCGTCGGCCCCGACGCGCAGGAAGTGCAGCGGGATGCCGAGGTGGTGCGTTGCGAGGTTGGTGAGCCGCATCGCGGCGGCCTCGTGGGTGATGCCGAAGGCGTCGCGGAAATCCTCGACCGCGAGGTCGCGCTCCCGCTTGCGTGCCTCCAGGAACGGCACGGCCACGAACTGCGGCGCGAGGCAGGCCGCGGCGAAGTACGTGATCTCGACGCGCTGGCGCAGGAACTCGCCGTAGGAGCGCGGCCGGTCGTGCTCGAGCACACGGTGGGCGAGCGCCTGGAGCGCGAGCGACCGCAGCCCGTGGCCGCCCGGGGTCGACGCCGGGGGCAGGTAGATGCGGCCGTTGCGCAGGTCGGTCACGCTGCGGGCGGACCGGGGCAGGTCGTCCACGTGCAGCAGCGTGAAACCCATCTGTTCCGCCATCCGGGCCACCGTCCGGTGCGTCAGCGCGCCGCCCGTGTACCCGGCGGCCTTGACCAGCTGCTCCGCCACCGCCTCGAACTGCGGGTAGTGGTTGTTCCGGGCTTCGCGCTCCAGGCGCAGCTCGGTGTTGGCGCGCCGTGCCTCCTCGGGCGTGGCGATAGCCATCTGCTCGCGCCGCGCCAGCTCCTCGTGCAGGCCCACGAGCTGCTCCAGCACGGGCGTCGGCAGCTTCTGGCTGGGTTTGACGGCAGGCACGCCCAGGGTGGTGAACAGCGGACCGCGCTGCGCCCGGTCGAGCGCGATCTCCAGGGCCGCGCGGCGCGACGGCGGCTCCGCGCTGAGCAGCTCGCTCATCGGCACGCCGAGCGCCTCCGCGATCGACCGGAGGAGCCCGAGCCGCGGTTCGCGCCGCCCGTTCTCCACGAGCGACAGGAGGCTCGGGGCCGAGCCGACCTTCTCGCCGAGCGCGTCCAGCGTGAGTCCCTGCGCGGTGCGCAGGTGCCGGATGCGGCGGCCCAGGGTGATCAGGTCGGTCTCGCCGCCGGTCGTCTCGCTCGAGCTCGGCACGTCCCCCCTCCGTTCTTTCGTGTGATGGCCGTCACCCGGAGGGACCCGGGACAGACCAGTAGGAACCCGCTCCTTCACACTACGTGAAGATCGGCGATTCTTGACAGGCCTAGGACTGGAATTCCGGGCGATCCGCACATGAGAGTGGAAACAAGCCCGCCACCGTGGCCCGCCGCATGACGATCGGAGCGCATATGTCCGTCCTCGCGAACCCCCGCCGAACCCGGCTCGTCGCCGAGCTCGTCTCCGACGTGACCACCGACCAGGGCTCCACCTCCTCGTCCGAGGCGAGCGCGAACGCCGTGCCGGCCGTCGGAGAGCAGGACGTCCGCGCCTGGGTGGCGAGCGTCGCCGAGCTCACGCAGCCCGACGAGATCGTCTGGTGCGACGGCTCCGCCGAGGAGAAGCAGAGCCTGATCGACCAGATGCTGGCCGCGGGCACGCTCGTCGAGCTGAATCAGGAGAAGCGACCCGGCTCGTACCTGGCCCGCTCCAACCCGGCCGACGTCGCCCGCGTCGAGTCGCGCACGTTCATCTGCTCGGAGGCCGAGGAGGACGCCGGCCCCACCAACAACTGGGTGGCCCCGGCCGACATGCGCGCCGAGCTGAAGGACGTCTTCGCGGGCTCGATGAAGGGCCGCACCATGTACGTGGTGCCGTTCTCGATGGGCCCCGTCGGCGGCCCGATCTCGCAGGTGGGCATCGAGATCACCGACTCGCCGTACGTGGTCGTCTCGATGCACGTCATGACGCGCGTCTCGGGCGAGATCGTGAAGCTGATCGACGCCGGGCAGCAGTGGGTCCCGGCGGTGCACTCGGTGGGCGCGCCCCTCGCCGAGGGCGAGGCCGACGTCGCCTGGCCGTGCAGCGACACCAAATACATCGTGCAGTTCCCGGAGACCCGTGAGATCTGGTCGTACGGCTCCGGCTACGGCGGCAACGCCCTGCTCGGCAAGAAGTGCTTCGCGCTGCGCATCGCCTCCGCGATGGCGCGCGACGAGGGCTGGCTCGCCGAGCACATGCTGCTCATCCGCATCACGTCGCCCGAGCAGCGCCAGTACCATCTGGCCGCCGCCTTCCCGAGCGCCTGCGGCAAGACGAACCTCGCGATGCTGCAGCCCACCATCCCGGGCTGGAAGGTCGAGACCCTCGGCGACGACATCGTGTGGATGCGCCCAGGCCCTGACGGCACGCTGCGCGCCATCAACCCCGAGGCGGGCTTCTTCGGCGTCGCGCCGGGCACCGGCATCGACACCAACCCGACCGCCGTGGCGACGTTCGACCGCGACACCATCTTCACCAACGTCGCCCTGACCGACGACGGCGACGTCTGGTGGGAGGGCCTCACCCCCGAGGCGCCGGAGCACCTGATCGACTGGCAGGGCAACGACTGGACGCCCGCCGACGCCGACGAGCGCCCCGCCGCCCACCCCAACTCGCGGTTCACCGTGGCCGCGGCCCAGTGCCCCACGATCGCGGACACCTGGGAGGACCCGGCCGGCGTGCCGGTCGACGCGATCGTGTTCGGCGGCCGCCGCGCCACCAACGTGCCGCTCGTGGCGCAGTCGTTCGGCTGGGAGCACGGCGTGTTCATGGGTGCCACCATCTCCTCGGAGCGCACCGCCGCCGCCGAGGGCGCGCTCGGTGAGCTGCGCCGCGACCCCTTCGCGATGCTCCCGTTCTGCGGCTACAACATGGCCGACCACTGGGCGCACTGGCTGAAGGTCGGTGCGGGCATCGAGGAGTCGAAGCGCCCGAAGATCTTCCAGGTCAACTGGTTCCGCCGGGGCGAGGACGGCCGCTTCCTGTGGCCCGGGTTCGGGGAGAACTCGCGCGTCATCGAGTGGATCGTGGGCCAGGTCGAGGCCGGCCGCGGGCTCCGCGCCGACGCCTCCGTGGCCTCCCCGGTGGGCGGCCTGCCCGCCCCGGGCACGCTGAACCTGGATGGCATCGACGTGTCCGACGCCGATGTGGCGGCCCTCTTCGACGTCCCCGCGGAGCCGTGGCTGGCCGAGGCCGAGCTGACCGAAGAGTTCTTCGCCCAGTTCGGCGACCACACGCCCGCCGCCCTGCACGCCCAGCTGGGCGCCCTCCGGGAGCGCCTGGCCCAGTAGCTTCGGTCGGCCGACGGCGCGACTCTTTCGGGTGGCTACCCGTCGCGCCGTCGGCCGTCCGAACAGGTTTCCCCGGCCGGGTTATTGAGGCATCCCGGCCGGGGGATCTCTTTTTGTGTCCGCGGATCAGCCGCAGAGCCCGTGGACCGTGGTCGTTCGCGTCTGGCCACGCCAGTCGATCGAACCCCGCGCGGAGACGCAGACCCCGCGGACGCCGCCGACCGAGGCCGGGCCGGTCCGGTAGCGATAGTCGCCGCCCACGGAGGACGAGCTGCTCGAGCTCCAGACGCGCACCTGCGTGTAGGCCCACCTCCCCCAGGTCGAGCCGGTGTGCGCCGTCACGGCGCACTTGGTGCCGGTGCTGCGGTTGTAGAACACGTTCAGCCAAGCGATCTTGTAGCCGTTCAGCTTGATGGGCTTGTGCACGATGCGGTTCCCGGGACACGGGGCGGCCATCGGCGCGGCCGGTGCTTCCGGCGCCGCGACTACCGTCGGGGTCGCCGGTGCTGCCACGGTCGCCGGTGCTGCCCCCGCCGGCACCGCCGCTGCCGCGCTGACCGGCAGCACCAGCGTGAATGCCGTAGCCAGCGCCATCGCCCGCTTGCCCCACGGCCTCCGAAGTGCGGTGATCATGTCTGCCTCCTTCGATCGACACGCGTGCCGATCGCACGCGCGGCTCACCGTAGTGACGGCGTCCCGGGACCCCTCCCGGGCCGGCGCGCTGACGCGACCGCGCGAGGCCGCCGAGTCAGTACCGCATCCCCATCAGCCCGCGGACGTCGTCCAGCGTGCGGTCCGCAATCTCGTTCGCCCGCGCGTTGCCGCGGGCGAGCAGCTCGTCAAGGTGGCGCGGACCCGCGGAGGCCAGCTCCCGCCGTCGGGCACGGATGGGGGAAAGGCCCTCCACCACCGTCTCCGTGACCACTGCCTTGAGCCGTCCCGCGCCTGCCGGGCCCACCTCTTCCGCGAGCGCCTCGGGCGACGTCCCGGCGAAGTACGCGCCGATCTGCAGCAGGTTCGCGATCTCGGGCCGCCGCTGCGGCTCGTAGGTGATCACGCGCTCGGCGTCGGTCTTCGCGCGCCGGAAGAACGCCGCGGTCTCGTCGTCGGAGGCGCGCAGCTCCAGCGCGTTCCCCCGCGACTTGGACATCTTGGCGCCGTCATCGCCGAGGATGGTGGTCGACGGTGTGACGAGCGCGTCCGGCTCGGGGAAGTACGGCTGCGCCGCCGCGTACCTCTGGTTGAAGCGGCGAGCGACGGTGCGGGTCATCTCCAGGTGCGGCAGCTGGTCGGCGCCGACGGGCACGAGGTTGCCGTGGCAGAACAGGATGTCGGCGGCCTGGTGCACGGGGTAGGTGAGGAGCAGGCCGGAGATGCCGCGCTGCTGCCGCCGCAGGGCGGCCTCCGCCTCGGCCTTCACCGTGGGGTTGCGTTCCAGCTCGGCGACCGTGACCAGCGACAGGAACGGCAGCAGCAGCTGGTTCAGCGCGGGCACCGCCGAGTGCGTGAAGACGGTGCTGCGCTCGGGGTCCAGCCCGGCCGCGAGATAGTCGAGCAGCACCTCGCGGACGGTGGCGGGCAGGTTCCCGGTTTCGTCCCGGTCGGTGATGACCTGGTAGTCGGCGACGATGAGGAACACCTCGACGCCCAGGTCCTGCAGTCGCACGCGGTTCGCGACGGTCGCGAGCAGGTGCCCCAGATGCAGGGCGCCGGTGGGACGGTCCCCGGTCAGGACGCGGTACTCCCCAGGTTTCTGGGCGATCAGGCCCTCCAGGACGGCGCTGCGTTCGCGCGCCGCCGTGGCGGAGCGGGTGATGGTGCCCGCCTCGCGTGGCTCGGCCGACGTCGGCGGAGTGGCGTCGGGCTTCGTGGTCACGGACATGTGGGTCTCCTTGGGTTTGGAGCAGCCCGCGCACGGCGTCGGGCACAGAAAAGTCCCGGGCTGCGGCGAGCAGCTCGGGACTTCTGTGCGGTGGGCGCGTCAGGTCACGGCTGCGAGTGCAGCCGCCACCAGCTCAGCCCGTGCGTCATGGGGCGACCGTAGCACCGAGCCCAGGCCTGGGTGAACGCTGCCGTGCGAGATGACAGCCCAGGCCATCGACATCCCGGTCCTGGTCGCCCACGGCGACGAACGACCAGATCGTCCCGATCGCCGAACTGTGGCGAGAATGGACCCGTGCCGCACCAGCCTGACGCCTCCGCGCTGCCCGAGTCCCCGCTCGTCCACGTCGTGTACTTCGAGCCCCGCATCCCCGGCAACACCGGTTCCGCGATCCGGCTAGCGGCCGTCACGGGCGCCCGGCTGCACCTGGTGGAGCCGCTCGGCTTCGACCTGTCGGAGGCCAAGCTGAAGCGCGCGGGCCTCGACTACCACGACCTCGCCGTCATGGACGTGCACCCGTCGCTCGACGCGGCGCTCGACGCACTGCCGGAGGCGCGGGTCTTCGCGTTCACCACCCGCGCGACCACCCGCTACACCGACGTCGAGTATCTGCCGGGCGACATCCTGCTGTTCGGGCCAGAACCGACCGGCCTGCCACCCGAGGCGCTCGCCCACCTGCGCGTCACCGAGGAGCTGCGGATCCCCATGCTGCCCGGGCGCCGGTCGCTCAACCTGACGAACGCGGCGTCGATAGCGGTCTACGAGGTGTGGCGCCAGATTGGCTTCGCCGAGGGGGCGTAACGGAGCGACGATCGCAGCCGACGCTACCTCTGGCACCGTATCCGGGCCTGGCAGAGCACCACGCGCGTCACGACAGAAGCCAGGACGCCGACCGGCGCAGGAGCTCCTGGTGCCCCGCCGAGGCGAACGAGCGGGCGTCGTGGCCAAGCGCCGAGTACACGCTGCGGCCGCCGTGCGCCTCGTTGACCCACAGCACGGGCTGCGCGGCGCCGTCGTCGTCCGGCGTGGTGCCGAGGACTCGCGCTCCCGGGGTCACCCGGAGGCGGCAGTACCGCTCGTCGAACGCCTCGACGTCGGGCAGGCCGTCAGTGACCGGATGGCCCTCGGTCACCTCGAACCGCGCCGGACCGATCGGCGGATGCATCGACTCGCCGGGCACCCACCGCCCGCCGAGCACGGCCGGCCACTCCGGCGCGTCGTAGAAGGTGTTCGCGGCCTGGTGCAGGCCGAGCACCGCACCCCCGGCCCGCGCCCACTGCGCCAGCCGGGTGTGGAAGCTGAGCCAGTCGTCGTCGGACCCGTCGAAGTCCGCGTCCCGGCGGCCCGAGCCGCCGTTGACCACCAGGAGGCCGACGGAGTCCAGGTCGTCCAGCGCGTCGCGGAACAGCCCTCGCACCTCGACGGCGCCCAGGTCGCCGAGGATGCCCGCCACCAGGTGCGACGTCGCCGCGTGGTCGTGCCAGGGGTCCTCGTAGCGCCCGCGGCCGGAAAGAATGAGGATGCGACGCTGCGTCATGCGCCCGATCCTGCCACGGCGCCTGCCCGGGCAGCCAAGCGCCCCATCCCTAAGGGACCACCAGCACCTTTCCCCGCGCCTCGCCGGACTCCAGCCGGCGGAACGCCTCTATCGCGTCGTCGAGCCGGTAGCGCCGGTCGATCCGCGGGCGTACCGATCCGGACGCGATGAGCCCGCTCAGCTCGTCCAGGTCGGGCCGCTGGTTCGGCCGCCAGAAGAAGGCCCCCATCCTCGTCCCGGTCAGCCTGCCAACCACGGGCCCGAGCAGCGCCTTCTCCGCGAAGGAGCCGATCCCCCGCACGATCGGCACGTACCGACCGCCCCGGGCGAGGCACCGGGGGAATGCCAGCACGGACCGCGTGTCGGCGATGTCCAGGACGACGTCGAACCGCCGCCCGCCGCGCGTCACGTCCTCCCGGGTGTAGTCGATCACGTGGTCCGCGCCCAGCTCCCGGAGAAGATCGAGCTTGTCGCCGTGGTCGACGGCCGTCACCTCGGCTCCCCGGGCCTTCGCCATCTGCACCGCGAACGGCCCCACGCAGCCACCAGCCCCGTTGATCAGCACTCGCTCGCCCGGCCGGATCGGACCGGCGAAACGCAGGCCCTGCAGGGCGAGCGACCCGGAGTGTGGCGCGGTGGCGGCGTCGTCGAACGACACGGCCTCGGGAAGCGGGGACAGGGCCGAGGCCGGGGCGCACACCAGGTCGGCGAGCGAGCCGTGTCCCAGGTCGAACAGGTCCGCCCAGACGCGGTCGCCCGGCCGAAGACCGGTCACCCCTGGGCCGACCTCCTCGACGGTCCCGGCGACGTCGACCCCTACCCGGCGGTTGGCCGGCCGCACCAGTCCGGTTGCGATGCGGGAAAGGCGCGGGCGGCCCAGCAGGTGATCGAGGTCCGCCATGTTCAGCGAGGCGGCCGCGACCCGGACCACCACCTCGCCCGCGCCCGGGACGGGCGGCTCGACCGTGGCGACCCGCAGGACGTCGACCGGACCGTACTCGTCCCGGACCACCGCCCTCACGTGGTGCCACCTGATACGACGGGAGCGCGCTCCAGCACGAGGAAGTCGGTGACACCGAAGAGGCGCGCGACCAGGCGGTCCCGAGCGGAAAGGTGAGGCAGCGCCTCGTCCGGGCCCACGATCTGCGGGGCAACGTGATGCGTCTGCCCGGCGACCCGCAGCTCAGCCGAGCCCGCCGCACGCACGTTCCGCAGCCAGTCCACGGCGGGTCCGTAGGGGAGGTAGACGAGGAAGTCGTCACCCTTGGGGTAGACCCCGATCGGGGTGGAGTACGGCGTCCCCGACTTGCGCCCCACGTGCCGGATCACCGCAGTGGAGGAGCCGGACTCCCCGGCGTCCCGCATCGCCGCGCGATTGGTGACCCGGTTGAAGCGACGGATGATGGCAAGCCCCCGCTGGTTCTTGGTGCGCATCGTCACCACGAGCGCCCCGAACCAGACGAGTCCCAGGGCCACGAGCCCCGCGACTACCCACAGAATCCAGACCCACATGACGTCCCGCCTTCCGAAGGAGGCTTACAACGTAAGCCTTACGCCGTAAGGTAGGCCCGTGAGCCGGGCCCGTCAAGGGTTCGGCCGACGTAGGATCGCGACATCATGACTTCCTCGCAGACAGCAGGCACGGCACCACGGAGCGCCCTGACCCGCGCCCGGGTGCTCGAGTCGGCGGTCGTGCTGGCCGACCGGGACGGCCTCGGGGCGCTCACGATGCGCAGCCTGGCCCGCGAGCTGGGGATCGAGGCGATGTCGCTCTATCACCACGTCGCCAACAAGGAAGACCTGCTGGACGGAGTGGTCGACGTCGTCGCGGCGGAGATCCAGGACGCCGTCGGCCGGCTGGATACCCAGGCCGACGACGCACCCAAGTCCGCCTGGAAGCCCGCTATGCGCCGGCAGATCCTCACGTCGCGCGCGGTGCTGCTCCGCCATCCCTGGGCGTCGACCGTGCTGGAGAGCCGGACCTCATTCAGCCTGCACATCGTCCGGTACTTCGACTCGCTCATCGGGCTGATGCGGCGCGGCGGCTTCTCGTACGACCTGGTCCACCACGCCCTGCACGCCCTGGGCAGCCGCGCGCTCGGGTTCTCGCAGGAGCTCTTCGAGCCGGACGGCGCGGCGGCGGGTTCGGCGGCCGGCGGCGGCGCCGAGGAGGGTGCCGACGACGCCGCTACCGCGATGCTCATGCAGATGGCCGAGCAGGTGCCCCACATGATCGAGATGCTCGCGGAGATCAGCCACGAGGGCCCGGAGTCCACCCTGGGCTGGTGCGACGACCAGACCGAGTTCGAGTTCGGCCTCGACATCATCCTCGACGGGCTCGACCGGCTGGCCGAGCGCGAGCAGCACTGACCGGGCCGCCGTTTCGCGCTCGAGGCGGGCGGCGTGGGCGAGCGCCTCGCTCCTCAGCGCTCACCGTGCGCTGCACTTCCGGCGCAGCTGGCTCAGCCGAGCTGCTGCGCCAGGGGCTCGATCGCCGCGATCTCGTCCTCGGTGAGGGGGCCCGCCGCGAGCGCCGCGACGTTGTCCTCGAGCTGCGCGACCGACGACGCACCGATCAGCGCGGAGGTCACGCGCGCGTCCCGCAGCACCCAGGCGAGCGCGAGCTGCGCGAGCGTCTGGCCCCTGCCGGCGGCGATCTCGTTGAGCGCCTTGGCGCGGCTCAGGTAGTCCTCGGTGAGCGCGCCGGAGGAGAGGAACGGCGAGTCGGTGCGGGCGGCCCTGGAGCCCGCTGGCGCCGCACCCGTGAGGTACTTGCTGGTCAGCAGGCCCTGCTGCAGCGGGGAGAACACGATGGTGCCGACCCCGAGCTCGCCGACGACGTCGAGCAGCGACTCGGTCTGCTCGCCGTCGTACGCGTCCTGGTGAGCAGGGTTCTCGATGTGCCGGTTCAGCATCGAGTAGGACGGCTGGTGGATGAGCAGCGGGACGCCCAGGTCGCCGAGGATGCGCGCGGCCTCGCGCGTCCGCTCCGCTGAGTAGTTGGAGACGCCCACGTACAGCGCCTTGCCCTGCTGGACCGCCGACGCGAGGGCGCCCATGGTCTCCTCGAGCGGAGTCGAGGGGTCCGGCCGGTGGTGGTAGAAGACGTCGACGTAGTCGACCCCCATCCGGGTGAGCGACTGGTTCAGGGACGCGATGAGGTACTTGCGTGACCCGTGGTCGCCGTACGGACCGGGCCACATGTCGTAGCCGGCCTTCGTCGAGAGGATGAGCTCGTCGCGGTAGGGCTTCAGGTCGGCGGCGAGGTGCCGCCCGAAGTTCTCCTCCGCCGACCCGTACGGCGGGCCGTAGTTGTTCGCCAGGTCGAAGTGCGTCACGCCAAGGTCGAACGCGCGGCGCAGCACCGCGCGCTGGGTCTCGAACGAGTCGGTACCGCCGAAGTTGTGCCACAGGCCCAGCGACAGCGCAGGGAGGTCAAGGCCGGAACGGCCGGTGCGGCGGTAGGTCATGGTGTCGTAACGGTCCTCGGCTGCGAGGTACCGGGATGCGAGAGGCATGCGGCAATCGTGGCACGGGCTCGACGGCTCTTGGTTGTGGGCGTGATCGTTGCGCCTAAAGCGGGCGCGAAGTCGCAACGATCGCGCCCACAACCAGAAGTCAGGTGACCGCGCCCATGTGCCAGGGGATGAACTCCTCGGCGCCGATCTCCAGCTCCTCGCTGACCGTCTGCTCGCCGGAGGCGACGGCGAGGATCCGGTCGAAGATCTGCCGGCCCACCTCGGCGACCGTCGCGGTGCCGTCGACGACGACGCCCGCGTTGATGTCCATGTCCTCCGACATCACCGAGTACATCGGGGTGTTCGTCGCCACCTTGATGGACGGCGTCGGGCGGCACCCGAAGACCGAGCCGCGGCCGGTCGTGAACACGACGACGTTCGCGCCGCCCGCCACCAGGCCCGTCACCGACACCGGGTCGTAGCCCGGGGTGTCCATGAACCCGAAGCCGCGTTCCGTGATGGGCTCGGCGTACTCGTAGACCGCGGCGAGGTCGGCCTGGCCGCCCTTGGCGACTGCCCCGAGCGACTTCTCCAGGATCGTCGTGAGCCCGCCGGCCTTGTTGCCCGGCGACGGGTTGTTGTCCAGCGTGCCGCCGCCCGCCGCGACGTAGCCGCGCCACCAGTCGATGCGGTCCAGCAGGCGCTGTGCCACCTCCGGCTTCACCGCACGGGCGGTCAGCAGGTGCTCGGCGCCGTACACCTCGGGGGTCTCCGCCAGCACGGACGTGCCCCCGTAGGCGACCAGGCGGTCCGAGGCCCAGCCCAGCGCCGGGTTGGCGGTGATCCCGGAGTAGCCGTCCGACCCGCCGCAGTTCAGCGCGAGCACCAGCTCGGACACGTCGCACTCGACGCGCTCGCGGGCGTTCACCTGCGGCAGCATCTCGCGGACGTCGGCGACGCCGGCCCGCACCGAGGCGCGCACGCCACCGGCTTCCTGGATGGTCAGCGAGCGGACCACCGTGTCATCCGGGATGGCAGCCAGCAGCCCGGACCGAGTGCTGTCGGGAGCGCCGACCGTGGGCATGCCCAGGTCGGCGACCCGGCCGGAGCGGGCCGACAGCGCCGCACCCGGCACCATCTCGCAGCCCAGGCCCAGCACCAGCAGCCCGGCGACGTTCGGGTGGGCCGCATACCCGCGCAGGGTGCGCAGCAGGATCTGGCCGCCCTCGGAGTCCGGGACCAGGCCGCAGCCCGACGTATGGGTGAGGGCGATGACGCCGTCTACGTTCTGGAACTCGTCCAGGGCAGCGCCGCGGAACTGGTCGGCGATCATCTTCGCCGTCGAGGCCGAGCAGTTCACGCTCGTCAGGATCGCGATGAAGTTGCGGGTGCCGACCCGCCCGTCGGCCCGGCGGTAACCGCGGAAGGTGGGGCGGGCGCCGTCGGGCAGCGGGAGCTCCGTGTGTGCGCCGCCGAGGGGCGCGTCGCGCGCGCCCTCCTCGAACCCGAGGTTGTGGGCGTGCACGTGGTCGCCGGGCGCGATGTCGGCGGTGGCCACCCCGATGACCTGCCCGTACTTGTGGACCTCCGCGCCCGCGGGTACGGCCCGGAGCGCGATCTTGTGCCCCCGCGGCACGGGCTGCCCGACGGCGACCGGGCCGGCCCCGGAGGCCGAGGCGGTATCGCCCGGGCTCAGGTCACGGGTAGCGACGGCGACGTCGTCACCCTCCCGAAGCACGAGCAGACCGACCTCTGACACCGCGGCACCTCTTCCTGTGAAGCGTTTCATCCTCCTGATGCGCCGAGGTAGAACTGTGGCGAGATAGAACTCCAGCCTGCCGGAGTTCTATCTCGCCCGGGTTCTATCTCGCCACAGTTCTACTTCGGCAGCCCGGGCGTCAGCCCGCTGTGGCCGCGTTCACCTCTTCGATGAACTGGGTCGCGGCCTCCTCCGGGGTGATGCGGTCGAAGAGCACCTCGGTGTTGACGCGCTCCATGATGTCGGCGAGCTCGGCGGAACCGTGCGGCGGCACCGGCGGGTTGTCGACGATCTCGCCCTCGATCTCCGCCATGAAGTCGGCCACCTTCTGGTCGGTCGGCGACAGGCCGTCCAGGATCGCCTCGCGCACCTCGGTGTTCGCCGGCAGCCCGCGGTCGGTCAGCATGATGTCCGCCGCCTCCTGCGAGTTCAGCATGAAGTCCACGAACTTCGCGGAGGCCTGGGGGTATGCCGTGTCCGCCGAGACCGAGTAGAACATCGCCGGCTTGTAGTACGTGCCGGTGCGCTCGCCGGCGGACTCGCCCGGCATCCGCAGCAGCTCGAGGTCGTGGCCGGACGCTTCCGACAGCGCACCGAGCTGGTTGGTCCACCAGGCGCCCATGGCGCCCTGGTTGGTGCCGAGCAGGCTGCCCTCAGGGCCGGCCGCCTGGTACTCCACGGTGCGTGCGGCGTCCGGCTGCCCGCCGCCCTCCAGCAGGTCGAGGGAGACCTGGAAGAAGTCGGCCACGGTCTCCGCGGAGACGCCGAGCTCACCCTCCGGCGTGAACAGGACCTCGCCGCGCTGGCGGGCCATCACGCTGAGGCCGGCCTCGTTGAAGCCGTAGTCCTGCGTGCCCCAGGTGCCCTCTCCGGCGCCCTCCGACACGGCGTTCGCCGTGGTGACGTAGTCCTCCCACGTCCACGTGGTGTCGTCCGGCAGCTCGACGCCGGCGTCGGCGAAGATCTCCGGGTCGGCGACGATCGCATAGGCGTTGATGCCGGTCGGGATGCCGTACTGCGTCCCGTCGATCTGGCCGCCGGCCAGCACGCCGTCGTCCACCTTCGACGTGTCGATCTCGAGCGTGCCCAGGTCGGCGAGCACGTTCTTGGTCGAGTAGTCGGAGATGTAGCGCTCCTCCTGGGTGATGACGTCCGGGGTGTCGCCGGCCGCCACCGAGGTGGCGAGCTTGTCCCAGTAGCCGTCCCAGTCGGTGAAGTCGGGGACCACCGTGATGTCGGGGTTCTCGGCCTCGAACGCCTCGATGATCTTCTGCGTGGACTCGTGGCGGCTGTCGGAGCCCCACCACGCGAACCGGATCTCGCAGGGGCACTCCTCGGCGGCAGCCGGCGACTCGTCGCCGCCGCCCCCGCCGATGCCCGAGTCGCCGCTCCCGCAGGCCGCGAGGGTCAGCGCCACGGCAGCGATGCCCGCGGCCGAGGCGGCGAGCCGCTTGCCGTGCCTCGTCCGTAGTCCGTTGGTGCTCATGTGTTTCTCCTTCGGTGACGTTGACGTCGTTGTCGCATCGCGGGCGGAGCTACTTGATTCCGGTGGTCGCAATGCCCTTGACCAGGTACTTCTGTCCGAACAGGAAGGCGATGAAAACGGGTATCAGCGACACGATCGACATCGCGAAGAGCGATCCCCACGAGCTCTCGCCCGTGGAGTCGACGAACGTGCGCAGTGCGATCGGCACGGTGTACATCTCGGGCCGGGTCAGGAAGATCAGCTGGCTGAAGAAGTCGTTCCAGGTCCAGATGAACGTGAAGATCGCCGTGGTGGCGAGGGCCGGCAGGGACAGCGGCAGCATGATCTGCAGGTAGATGCGCAGGTGGTTGGCGCCGTCGATGGTCGCCGCCTCGTCCAGCTCGCGGGGGATCCCCCGGAAGAACTGGACCATCAGGAAGATGAAGAAGGCGTCGGTGGCAAGGAGCTTCGGCACGATCAACGGCAGGAACGTGTTGATCCACTCGAGCTGGGAGAACAGCACGTACTGCGGCACGATCACCACGTGGATCGGCAGCATGATCGACATCAGCATGACGGCGAACCACAGCCGCTTTCCCCGGAACTCGAGCCGCGCGAACGCGTAGGCCGCCAGGGAGCACGACAGCAGGTTGCCGAGCAGCGACCCGAGCACCACGATCGCCGAGTTGATCAGGTAGTGGCTGAACGGGTGCAGCAGGGCGTTCCACCCGTCCGTGTAGTTGGACAGGTCGATGTCGGTGGGGATGAGGCCAGGCTCGCGGAAGATCAGCGCGTTCGGCTTGAACGAGCTCGCGACCATCCAGAGCAGCGGATACAGCATCACGAAGCCGAAGGCGATGAGGCCGGCGTGCTTGAGCACGCTGCCGATCCTGGCTCGCAGGTGCCGGCCGCGTGGCCGGACGGTTGGGCGGCGGTCCTCGGTACCGGGTCGGCTGTCACCGTCCGACAGCGGTCGCACCGCCGTCGTCGTCCCGGTCCGTGTGGGCGTGGAGGCGTCAGTCATCGTAGAAGACCCAGTACTTGGAGGCGAGGAAGTTGACGACCGTCATGCCGCCGATGATCAGCAGGAGGAACCAGGCCATCGCCGAGGCGTAGCCCATGTCCAGGGAGCCGAACCCCTTGAGGTAGAGGTACAGCGTGTACAGCAGCGTCGAGTCGGACGGGCCGCCGTTGCCGCCGCTCACCACGAACGCTCTGGTGAAGGACTGGAACGCCTCGATGAGCTGCAGCACCAGGTTGAAGAAGATGATCGGCGTCAGCAGCGGGAGCGTGATGGACCGGAACTGCCGGAACCTGCTCGCGCCGTCGATCGAGGCCGCCTCGTAGTACATCTGCGGGATCTGCCGCAGGCCGGCCAGGAAGATCACCATCGGTGCGCCGAACGTCCAGACGTTGAGCGCCATGAGCGTGCCGAGCGCGTAGTCCGGGTGCGAGACCCAGCCCTGACCCTGCACCCCGAAGAGCGCCAGGACCTGGTTGACCAGGCCGTCCGCGCCGAAGATCTGGCGCCACAGGATCGCGATGGCCACCGAACCGCCGAGCAGCGACGGCAGGTAGTACACGGACCGGTAGAGGGCCAGCCCTCGCATGCCCTTGTCGAGCAGCAGCGCCAGGCCGAGGGCCGCGGCGAGCTGCAGCGGCACCGACACGAACACGTAGGTGAACGTGACGGCGAGGGAGTTGAGAAACCGCGGGTCGTCGAACATCCGCGTGTAGTTCTCGAGGCCCACCCACTGCGCCGGCGAGAGCAGGTCGTAGTCCGTGAAGGACAGGTACAGCGACGCACCCATCGGCCCGGCCGTGATGAGGGCGAGCCCCACGAACCACGGGGCGAGGAAGAACAGCGCCCAGCGTCCGTCGCCCTTCCTGCGCGGGCTGACGTTCTGCTTGCTGCGGGAGATCTCCTGGATCACTGACACGGGTTCACCCCCGCGCGGCTGGGCGGGGGCTCGGACCGCCAAGGTCCGGGCTCGCGGTTCGGGTGGTGCATCGGGTTGTCCTCCCGGATCGTCGTCGATCCCCGGTGTCATCGGTGAGAAACCGGTCTCTGGTGGAGGAACGTACCACATGAGCAACCGGTTTCCCATGGTGTACCGTCACATCGGGAAACCGGCGGCGAGGGGGCAGTGCCGAGAATGGCTCGGGACGCCCCGCACGTCGGTCGGACAGGTGACGGACGGAGAGCAGATGGTCAGCGGCAGCGCTCGAGGCGGCGCAGGTCAACGCCGTGTCACGGCCACGATCGGGGATGTCGCCACGGCGGCCGGGGTATCACGGGCCACCGTGTCACGCGTCATGAACGGCCGAAGCACGGTCGACGCCGCGATCGCGGAGCGGGTGCGGGACGCCGCTGCGGGCCTGAGCTATCGGCCCAGCAACGCGGCGCGCAGCCTGGCGCTCGGCCGCACGCAGACCGTGGCCCTGGTGGTGCCGGACCTCGGGAACCCCGTGTTCCAGCAGATCCTGCGCGGCGTCATGGACGGCGCGGCCGAGGACGGCTACCGCGTGCTCGTGGCGGACACGGTCGAGGACGACCAGCAGGAGGGCGCCATCGCGCTCGAGGCCCGCATGCGCTGCGACGCCCTCGTGCTGGTGTCGCCCCGCATCGGGGACGCAGAGCTCAGCGCGCTCATCGCCGACGTCGAGCCGGTGGTGCTGGTCAACCGGGAGACCGGCGGCAACGCGCCCAGCCTGGTCGTCGACTACGAGGACGGGGCGATCCAGGTGGTAGAGCACCTCGTGGCGCTCGGCCACCGGCGCATCGTCTACCTCGGCGGGCCCGTCCGGGCCGCCTCCGACGAGCTGCGTCGCGCCGGCCTGGACCGCGCCCGCAAGCAGCACCCGGACCTCGAGATCCTCGACCTGCCCGCCGGGCCGGACATCCAGGCGGGGCACGCCGCCGCTCCAGCCGTCCTCGCCACCCGCGCCACCGCGGCCGTGGCCTTCAACGACCTGGTTGCGTTCGGCCTGCTCGCAGGCCTGAACGAAGCCGGGGTGGCCGTGCCCGCCGACATCTCGGTGGCCGGCTTCGACGACATCGAACTGTCCCGCTACGCCACACCCGCGCTGACGACGGTCGCGGTGCCGCAGGCCGAGCTCGGCCGCCACGCCTGGAGGGAGCTGCACGCCGTGATAGACGACGACGCCCACCCCGCAAGCTCTGCCCGATTCACGCCCAGCCTTGAGGTGCGCGGAAGCACCGGGCCCGTACCGCAGGGTCCGGAACGCGTGCACATCACGGACGACACCGCCGTCGTCCGGCGGGAAGAGATTCCCGTCGTGCCGCCCACGGCTCCGCCCGCCTGGGCGTTGCCCGCAGATCCCGACGCCGACGCCGTCGTGCTGACCTGCGGCGACGGCCTGGAGCTGGTGCGCCGCGACGCCGGCGACCGCATGCCGAAGGTGCATGCCCGGCGCCCCTACCTGCATCCCGTGCACACCCTGGCGGGCGTCCCGCTCACCGACGTGAGCCCGGTCGACCACCGGCACCACTACGGCGTCGGCATAGCGGTGCCCGACGTGAACGGCACGAGCCACTGGGGCGGCCGCACGTTCATCGAGGACGTGGGCCCGACCCTGCTGAAGAACCACGGCCGGCAGACGTCGGACGGCATCCGCGTCGAGGCGGCGCCCGCCGCTGCGAGCGGGGTCACGGCCGGGGCCACCACCGGCGAGACGCTGGTCGAGGACGTGCTCTGGTCCGACGAGCACGGCGCGCCGCAGCTCCGCGAGGAGCGCCGCATCTCGGCCCGCCTGCTCCCCCAGGCGCCGGGGTCCGACGCCGCGCCCGGCTGGGTCCTCGACTGGCGCTCCACGCTGCACGCCGACCACGGCCCGCTCGAGATCCGCTCGCCCGCCACCAACGGCCGGCCGGGCGCCGGTTACGGCGGCCTGTTCTGGCGCCTGCCGATCGCCGAGAGCACCACCGTCCGGTCGGCGGCGGGCGTCGGCGAGACCCGGGCGCACGGCAGCACGTCGCCGTGGGTGGCGTTCGTGCAGCACCAGGGCGGCCGGTCCACGACGCTCCTGCTGGTGCAGCCCGGCCAGGTCCGGCCGTGGTTCTTACGCAGTGCCGAGTACCCCGGCGCCTGCCCCGCGCTCGCCTGGGACTCGCCGCTGCTCGTGCCCGACGGCGGCTCCGTGCAGCTCGACCTCGTCGCCGTGCTGCTCGACACCGAGCTCACGGCCGACGCCGCCGAGGCGCTCGCCGCCGACCTGACCGACGGCGGCCGGCGATGAGCGTGCCGAAGGTGGCGGTGGTCGGCGTCCACGGCCACGGCGGTTCCCACCTGCGCACGGTCGCGGACCTCGAGACCAGGGGGCTGGCGCGGCTGAGCGCCGTCGTCGACCCGCGCGAGCCGGAGGACGCCCCGGCGCCGTGGTTCGCGAACCTGGGCGACCTGCTGTCCGCGGGCGCCGACGCGCTGCCCGACGTCGTGGTGCTCGCCACCCCCATCCACACCCACCTGCCCCTCGCGCGCGCGGCGATGGAGGCGGGCATCGACGTGCTCCTCGAGAAGCCGACCACCGCCTCCCTGGCCGAGCACACCGAGCTCGTCG
Source organism: Promicromonospora soli (assembly GCF_014653785.1). GTDB lineage: Bacteria > Actinomycetota > Actinomycetes > Actinomycetales > Cellulomonadaceae > Promicromonospora > Promicromonospora soli. The sequence continues at coordinate 133,800 of NZ_BNAS01000002.1, forward strand.
CGGCCGCCGAGCGGACCGGGCGGCTCTGCCAGGTCGGGTTCCAGACGTTCGGGTCGCATGCGCTGCCGGCCGTCGCCGACATGATCGCGCGCGGCGAGATCGGGCAGGTGACCGGGATCGGCGCCGTCGGGACCTGGGTGCGGACCGCCGCGTACTGGGCGCGCTCGCCCTGGGCGGGGAGGCGGCGCATGGGCGACCGCGCCGTGGTCGACGGCGTGGTCACGAACCCGCTCGCCCACGCCGTAGCGACCGCCCTGTGGGTCGGCGGCGCCCGCGCCGGCACCGACATCGCCTACGTGAACACCGACCTGTGGCGGGCCAACCCGATCGAGGCCGACGACACCTCGTCGCTGCGGGCCGTCGGCACCGACGGGACGCGATACGGGTTCGGCCTCACGCTGTGCGCCGCCGAACGCACGCCGGCGCGGGTGATCGTGCAGGGGACCGACGGCGAGATCGAGCTCGAGTACGAGCACGACCTGGTGCGGCTGCGCACCGGCCGGGTCGTCGCGGAGAAGCAGTACGAACGGACGGGGCTGCTGGAGAACCTGCTGCAGGCCCGGGCTGCGGCTGGTTCCGTGGCGCGGGCCGCGATGGTGGCCGGCGACGGCGTGACGGGCGGCCGGTCCGGGCACCGGCTCCTGTGCGACGTCCGGGACACCGGCGCGTTCATGCAGGTGCTGGAAGCCGTGCGCACAGCGCCCGACCCGGCGCCGATCGGGAACGCGTTCGTGGACTGGGTGGACAGCGACGACGCCCGGCACCCGGTGGTGCACGACGTCGACGCGTGGTGCGAGCGGGCTGCCCGCGAGCAGCGCACGTTCACCGAGCTGGGCGCCCCCTGGACGACCCTGAAATAGAGCGCCCGCCCGTGGGAGGGTGCTCGTGTGCTGTCCGTTCTGACTGCCATCGGTTCCATGGCCTGCGTCGTCGCGCTCGGCTGGGTGATCCAGCGGCGCGGCCTGCTCACCGGCCGCATGCTCCCCCGCGGCGCGGCGCCGGACGGCGCCGGAGGAGCCGGAGCCCGCCAGATCCTCGCGACGCTGTCCTTCACGATCTGCGCGCCCGCGCTCATGTTCAGCACGCTGGCCGCGACCGACCTCGCGCACGTCCTCTCGCGCGGCGCCGCCGTCACGTGGGCGACAACGGCGGCACTCGCCCTGGTCGCGGCCGCGGTGGCCCGGTGGGTGCTGCGCCTGCCCGCCGGTCCGGCTGCCGTGACGACGCTCGCCGCCGTCTACGTCAACGGCGGGAACATCGGCATCCCGCTCGCGGTCTACCTGTTCGACGATGCGCTCGCCGTGGTGCCGACCCTGCTCTTCCAGCTGCTCGTGCTGGCGCCGCTGACGCTGGCCGTGCTCGACCGGTCCGGCGCGGCGTCGGCCGACGGCGGCCCGCGAGCCCGGGGCGCGCGGTCGGGCTGGACGTCGGTGGTCCACGTCCTGCTCGCGGCGATCCGGAACCCGATCACGCTCGGCACGCTCGCGGGCCTGCTCGTCGCGGTGGTGAGCGAGCTCACGGGCGCGCGGCTGCCCGACGTCGTCCTGATCCCCTTCGACCTGATCGGCGCCGCCGCACCTCCGCTGGGCCTGCTGACGTTCGGGATGACGCTCGCCGTCCCGATGCCCGCGCCCACCCCGCCGACGCCGGACGAGCTCCGGCCTCCCGGCCGCAGGCCGGCGTCGGCGCCGTGGTGGGTGGGCCGGGACCGCCTGCTCGTGCGGGCGGTGGTCGCGCTCGCCGTCCTGGTGCGCAACGTGCTGCACCCGCTGGCGGCCTGGGCCGTCGGCGCCGCGGTGGGGCTCGACGCGTCGGCCCTCGCGCTGGTGGTCACGATGGCGGCGCTGCCGACCGCCGTGAACGTCACCACGTACGCGACCAGGTACGGCGTGTTCGACGGCGTCGCGGCCCGCGCGACCGTCTGGACGACGGCGCTCTGCGTCCCGGTCCTGGTGGCGGTCGGCGCACTCCTGGGGTGATCTCCGGCGCTCGCACAGCGCAGGGGCTTGTGGTGGAGCGGCCGGGCTGGCATCGTACGAGAAACCGGTTTCCCATCGTCGGGACTGCCGGTGTCGTGGACAAAGGAGTCACATGCGAACACCACCATCTCCCCGGCCGCGCGGCGCCGTCAGGCCGACGTCGGGCCGCGCCCTCGCGGTCCCTGTCGGCGTGCCCCTCGCCCTGCGTCTCGCGCTGCCCCTCACGCTGGCCGTCGGCGCGGCGGGTGCGCTGGTCGCCGTCGGGCAGCCGGCCGCGGCAAGCCCTGCCCACGGTGCGGCAGCCGCCGCCGTCGGCCAGACGCAGGGCGGGTACCAATGGGGCGGGGACCGCGCCGACCTGGGGCGCGAGACCATCGCGCCCGGGGACGGGTGGGCCGCCTGGTCCGGGCCGACGTTCCCCGAGCGCGTGGAGCGGCAGGCGGAGCCCACCACGGGCGGCGCCGCGGCCGAGCCCGCCGAGGTCTACGAGGTCGACACCTGGCAGGAGCTGCGCGACGCGCTCTCCGGCCGCGCGGGTGGAAGCCAGAACGACGCCCGGTTCAACCAGACCCCGCGGATCGTGTACGTCACGGGCTCGATCGACGCCTTCACCGCGGCGGACGGAACCCGGCTCACCTGCGAAGACTTCGCCTCGCAGGTCACGGTCGGGGACACGGGCGAGCCGTTCTCGATGGACGACTACATCGCGCACTACGACCCGGCAGGCCCGTGGGGCTGGACCGATCCGTCGGGCCCGCTGGAGGAGGCGCGCGTCAGGGCCGCGAGCCTCCAGGCCGCCCGGACCCAGCAGCACGTCGGCTCGAACGTGACGATCGTGGGCGTGGGCGACGACGCCCAGATCTCCGGCGCGAACATCCGCGTCCGGGACGCGCACAACGTCATCCTCCGGAACCTGACCTTCTCCGACGCCTACGACTGCTTCCCGCAGTGGGACCCGGGCGACAGCGCCACGGGCAACTGGAACTCCGCCTACGACAACGTGTCGCTGTGGACGTCCACGAGCGTCTGGGTGGACCACTCGACGTTCGACGACGGCGCCCACCCCGCCGACTCGCTGCCCGTCGTCTTCGGGCGGCCGTACGAGATCCACGACGGCCTGCTCGACATCACGCACGGCTCTGACCTGGTGACGGCGTCGTACAACAAGTTCCTCAGCCACGACAAGACGATGCTGATCGGCTCGTCCGACTCGCGGACCCAGGACCGCGGGCAGCACCGCGTGACCCTGCACCACAACTACTGGCAGGACATCGGCCAGCGCGCGCCGCGCGTCCGGTTCGGCAACGTGCACGCCTACAACAACTACTACCGGCAGACCGAGGCGGGCGCGTTCCAGTACTACTGGGGCTCCGGCAAGGAGTCGAGCCTCGTGGTCGAGAACAACGCGGTCTCGCTGGCGAACGGGGTCGATCCGGCGCACGTGGTCGGTGCGTTCGGCGGCACGATGCTCAGCGAGTCCGGCACCTGGCTGAACGGCCGGCCGGTGGACCTCCTGGCGGTGTACAACGCGACGGCGTCGACCCCGCTGGCCGACGAGGCCCGCTGGACCCCGTCCGATGCGTACCGGTACGAGATGCAGCCCACGATCGCGGTGCCGTGGGTGGTCAAGGCCCGCGCGGGCGCGGGCGTCCTGGACTCGACCCTGCCGAGGTAGTCACCCATTGGTTGTGGGCGTGATCGTTGCGGCTACGTGCCCGTTTTAGGCGCAACGATCACGCCCACAACCAACTAGATGCCTAGGTTCAGGTCCTTGATGCGGACCGGGTCGCCCGTCTCCAGCGAGCGGTTGCCCGCGTAGCCCACCGACGACGCCCGGACGCCGTCGACATAGCCGGCCGCACGGCCTAGCGGGTCCGGCTCGGCGGATGGTGCGAACACGCTGGCCAGCAGCAGCGCGTCGCCGCCGCCGTGCCCGCCCCCGCCGCGCACGATCGGCCGCTCCTCGGCCCGCTCCCAGTGCCGCTGCACCACCAGCCGCTCCCCGATGGGGCGCACCGGGTCCTTGGCGAAGACCTCGGTAGCGCTCGGGTCGAGGATCGCCGCGCCGTCGGCGCTGAACTCGACCGAGCCGCGCTCCACCACCTCGAGCTCCGCCCGGCCGCGCGTGCCGTTCACCACCACGCGGTAGCCCTCCCATGGCGAGTGCGCGGTGAGCGAGTACGTCAGCAGCGCGCCGCCCTCGTACTCGACGACGAGCCCGAGGGTGTCCTCGGTGGTGATGCCCGCATCGAACACCGACCGGTTGCGTACGTAGCCGTCCACCGCCTGAGCCTGCGGCCCGTACAGCCGGGACAGCCACTCGTTCTTGTCAACGGAGAGCTGCCACGGGTCGACGCCTCGCTCGTGGAGCGCAAGCTCCGCGTCGGTGGCCTCGTAGCCTGACTCGTGTGCGCCGTCGTCGCCGTAGAAGCGGCGTCCGCCCGTGGCGAAGACGCGCTGCGGCACGCTGTCGATCCACCAGTTGACCAGGTCGAAGTGGTGGCTGGACTTGTGCACCAGCAGGCCGCCGTTGTTCACCTTCTCGCGGTGCCAGCGGCGGAAGTAGTCGGCGCCGTGGACGGTGTCGAGGGCCCAGTCGAAGTGGACCGACAGCACGCGGCCGATCTCGCCGCTCGCGATCACCTCGCGCAGCGCGCTGTTGCGCGGCGAGTAGCGGTAGTTGAACGTCGTCACCAGGTCGCGGCCCGTCTCGGCCACCGCGTCCACGATCTGCCGGGCCTGGTCGGCGTGCGCCGCGATCGGCTTCTCCACGACGACGTCGACACCCGCCCGCAGCGCGCGCGTGACCAGGTCGCCGTGGGTGCGGTCGATCGACGTGACGATCACGCGATCCACGGACTGCTCCGCTATCGCCTTCTCCAGGTCGTCCGGCTCGTACACCGGCCGGACCCCGCCGAGCGCAGCCGCCACCCGCGCCTCGTAGACCGCCGCGCGCACGGGATTGGGCTCGACCCACGCGACGATCTCGCCGTCGGGCGCGTGCGTGCCGATCAGAGCGTTGATGTACATGGAGGCACGGTGTCCCGTTCCAACCACCGCGTAGCGGCGGCGTCCCTCGGGCAGGGGGCCCGACGGCGGCTCGGGCTCGCGGGTCGGACCGGTGATCGGCTCGGTGGTCGGCTCTGTGGTCGGCTCGGGCATCGGTGGAGAGCTCCTTCGGTCGTCGTCGACGTCGGGTGGGTGGGATGGGATTGAAACGATACGACGCCGGGAAAGCGCTGTCCACGACCTGCGAGCTCACCGCTCGGGCGTCAGCACCACCTGGCCGGCCCACGCGAACCCGCCGCCGAACCCGAACAGCAGCGCCGGCACGCCCGCCGGGATCTTGCCGGCGTGCCACCACTTGGACAGCCCCAGGGGGATCGACGCCGCGGACGTGTTACCCGACTCCGTGATGTCCGTGACAACTACCTTGCCGTCCAGGCCGAGCGCCTTGGCCAGCGGCTCGATGATCCGCAGGTTCGCCTGGTGCGCCACCAGCACCTCGATGTCGTCCAGGCTCAGCCCGGCCCTCGCCACGACGTCCCGCGCGCGGTCAGCGGCCCGCGTGATGGCCCACTTGAACACCGTCCGGCCGTCCTGCTGGAACTTCACTTCCGGCGCCTCGATCCGAACCGCCGGCGTGAGCTCCGGCTCCGTGCCCCACACCACCGGCCCGACGGCGGGCGTGTCGGTCGCCTGCAGCACCACCGCCCCCGCGCCGTCGGCCGTGAGGATGGCCGTCGAGCGGTCGGTCCAGTCCGTGTACGCCGCGAGCTTCTCCGCGCCGATCACCAGCGCCGTGCGCGCCGAGCCGGTCCGGATCGCCTGGTCGGCCAGCCCGACCGCGTGCGCGAAGCCGGAGCACGCCACGTTGAGGTCCATCGCCGCCGGACCCACGACGTTGCGCAGGTCCGGCGCCTCCTCGCCCTCGGGCGTCGAAGCGCCCGGCTGGACGCCGGTGCGCAGCGCGTACGCGACCCGGCCCGCGATGTTCGGCGTGCGGTCGTCGGCGGTAGCGGTCGCGACGATCACCAGGTCGACGGAGTCCTCGGACACCCCGGCGTCGGCGAGCGCGTGCTCGGCCGCGGCGGTCGCCATGTCGGCGACCGTGACGTCGTCGGCCGCCACGTGCCGCGTGACGATGCCCGTTCGGGACCGGATCCACTCGTCGTTGGTCTCGACGAGCTCGGCGATGTCATCGTTCGTAAGCGTCTTCGGTGGCTGATGGTGACCCAGGCCGATGATGCGGGAGCCGGCAGCGCCGGGGGGAAGTGTCAGTGCGGGCGACGTAGCCATGGTTTCAACGTAGCGCGCTCAGGTCGAACGGCTCCACGAGCAGTCCGGGAACCCGCTCCCGTGCGGCTCGCACTATGCGCTCCTCCGCCCCCGGCCCGGTGTCCGGCACCTCGCCCACCTCGCGAAAGGCCCCACGCACCTGAGCGTCGTACCGCTCCCCCATAGCCGCGTTGCGGCCTTTGTAGGTCCAGGCGATGAGGTTGCCCAGGTCGAACCGCGGCCCGCACGAGCGGCAGGACATGATGCCGGGCGGCCGCCGGAACCGGGTGGTCCGGTGACCGCCCGGGCACGACCCGACCCACGGTCCGTCGATCGACGGCGCGGACGGGTCCACGCACCGCCGGCCCGAGCACCCGATCCGCACCGCCACCTCGCGCCACACCGGCCCGTGCTTGGCCTTGGACCCGGCGAGCGCGTGCGCCACCTCGTGCAGGATCGTGTCCCGCACCTCCCGCTCGTCGTGGATGCGGGTCAGCGGCGCGGACAGGCTGATGCGGCGCTTGGCGTAGCTGCACATCCCGGCGCGCCGTACGGCGTCGTCGAACTCGAAGGTCCAGGCCTTCAGCCCGTGCTGGTCCATCAGCTCGCGCGCCAGGCGCGAGGCGGCGACAAGGTTCATGGGTACCCCTGCGTTGTTCGTGGGTGGATCGAGAGCGTCCGGCCGTTCCGGACGCGATCGAACCTACGGGCCCCCACTGACACCCACGCGAAGTTATCCACAACCCCGGGTCAGACTGCAGACCGGTCAGGCTTCGGCCCCCGATGAGCCCGCCGACGGGTCGGCCGGCGGGATCGGGAAGTTCGTCCGGAACACGTTCGACGGATCGTAGACCGCCTTCACCGTCCGCAGCCTGGCGAGCGTCGGCTCCGGGAACGCCTCCAGCAGCCGCTCGGGCCGGCGGTCGGTGTCGAACGACAGGTACGAGCCGTCCATCACGGGCCCGATCTCCGCGTCCCACGCCTGGTTGAGCCGGTCCTGGCCGGAGGCGAGCGCGGAGAGCTGGAAGTTCTGGTGCCGGTGCGCGTACGCGGTCGCATCCGGTGCCACGTCGTTCCCGGCGCCGCCCGTCGCGCGGATCGACGTGAAGTACGACTCCCCGGAGCTCAGCAGCCGCTCGATCGCCCGGCTCGTGCCCTGGTCCAGGTGGGCAAGCAGCCCCGACCGCGCCGACGGGTCGCCGCCGCCGGAGTGGTGGGCGTCCTCCTCCCGCACCACCCCCGAGTAGGGCAGGAGCTGCGCCTGGTGGCCCAGCAGCGGCCCGGCGTCGGCCAGCAGCTCGAGCTGGGCGATGGCCTCGTCCGGGTCCGCGTCGGCGCCCTCCGCCGCGAACACGGTCATGAGCTGCGCCATCGGCGTCTGGCCGCGGCGGCCCGGGGCAAGGATCATGAACGACGTGAGCCCGCGCGGGGCCGCCTCGACGGTGGCACCCCACCGCTCCAGGAGGCCGGCCGTGTCGGTCGCGTCGAGCGTCATCTGGGAGAAGACCACGTCCCCGACGGCGCCGGCCTCGACCTCCAGCCAGGTCACCACACCCATGTTCCCGCCGGCGCCGCGCAGCGCCCAGAACAGGTCCGGGTGCTCGTCGCGGGAGGCGTGCAGCACCCGCCCGTCTGCCGTGACGACCTCGGCGGCGACCACGTGGTCGATCGTCAGGCCCTGGAGCCGGCCCAGGAACCCGATACCCCCTGTGGTGGCAAGACCGCCGACGCCCACGCCGCCGTAGTCCCCGGACGTGATCGCCCAGCCGCGCGGCGCCAGCTTCGCCGCCACCTCCCCCCAGGTCGCGCCAGCGCCGATCCGCACGCGGCGCGTCGCCTCGTCGACCACCTCGACGGAGCGCATGCCGATGAGGCTGAGCACCACGCCGCCGTCGTTCGTGGACCGGCCGGAGATCCCGTGCCCGGCCGAGCGGACGGCGAACTCCGTGTCCTGCTTCTGCACCCACGCCAGCCCGGACGCGACCTCCTCGGCACCCTGCGGCCGCAGCACCAGGCCGGGCGCCCCGGACCGCAGGTAGTTGTGCCGCACGGACTCGTACTCGCGGTCCCCGGGCTCCACGGCCCGGGCCGCGAGCTCCGGCGGGAGCGAGTCGTAGTCGATTCCCGGCCGCCGCGCGGCCAGTGCTGCCGTGCCCCGGTGGGCCGACGCCGGCGCCGTGCCCGCGGACCGCCGCTCGGACGCCACCGCCTCACGCACGGCGGGCGCCACCTCCTGCGCGAACGACCGGATCTGGTCCGGGGCGTCGCCGGCGAGGATGAAGGCGCTGACGCCGTCCTCGACGGCCAGCTGCGTGAGCTCCTCGACCCACTGGTCGGCGGGGCCCTGCAGCGGACCCGACGAGCGGTCGGTGATCGCCCCGCCCACGTTGAGCAGGCGACGGATCTCACTCGGCGAGCGCCCGCCCTCCAGCGCCGCCTCGTCGATGGTCGCGTTGCCGCGTGCCAGGTCGCCGTCCTTCATGTAGCCCAGGGACGGCAGCCAGCCGTCGGCCTTCGCGCCGGTGAGCCGGAGCATCCGCTTCTTGTACGCGCCGAGCCAGATCGGGATGTCGTGCGCGGGGGCGGGGCCGCGCTTGGCGCCGTCGACCCGGTGGAACTCACCCGGCACGCGCAGCGGCGTGCGGTTGGTGGAGTCCCAGATGCCACGCATGATCTCGATCGCCTCTTCGAGGGCGCCGACGCTCTCGGCCGGCGTGCGGCGCGTGGCGCCCATCGCCGCCATCGCGTCCCAGAAACCTCCGGCGCCCGCGCCCATCTCGAACCGGCCGCCGCTGAGCAGATCGAGGCTCGCGGCCGAACGTGCCGTGAGGGCGGGCTGGCGCATGCCCAGGTTGAGCACGTTGGCGGAGATGTGGATGCGCTCGGTCTGCGCGGCCACCCACGACATCAGCGTCCACGTGTCCAGGAACGACGGCTGGTACGGGTGGTCCTGGAACGTGACGAGGTCGAGGCCTACCCGCTCCGAGAGCTGCGCGAGCTGGATGGGGCTCTGCGGGTCGCTGTTGGTCGGGGTGATGAAGGTGCCGAAGAGCAGGTCGTGCCCGTAGTCGGTCATGCGTGCGGTCGTCCCTCGTGTCGCGTCGTCTGCCGCGCGTCACGGCAGATCGTCTGTCTAGCAGACGATATTATCCACAACTCTTCTTGTGTGCCGCACATTCCCGTAGGATGGGCGCATGAGCACCACGCCCACCGAGACCCGCGCCGGCCGGCACTCCCTCTTCGGCTGGTCCCTCGCCGCGCTCCTGCGCGAGTGGAGCGCCCGGGTCGACGCCGCGGCGGACGACCTGCCGCAGGGCACGCGGGGCTACCAGCTTCTGACGGCGGTGGTGCACGGCAACCTGCCGAGCCAGGCGGCGCTGGCCGCCTCGCTCGGCATCGACCGAACGGTCATGACCTATCTGCTCGACGCGTTCGAGGACTGCGGGCTCGTGGAGCGGCAGCGGGACCCGGCCGACAGGCGCGCGCGGCGCATCGTGGCCACGGACCGCGGCCAGGAGGTGCTCGCCGCGATGGACGCACGCGTCACCGCCGCGGAGGAGGAGCTGCTAGCCGGGCTCGAGCCGGCGCAGCGCGTGCTGCTCCGCGAGCTGCTGGAGCGCGCCGCCACCGGCACGGGCCCGGACGACGACCCGTGCCGCACGGTGGTCCAGGCGATCAAGCCGGCTTGAGGTCAGACGTGAAGATCACGCAGGTGACCCGCACACTTCCGGGTCAGCGCTCGCCCAGCCCCGTCTCCCGGTAGAACCCCTCGATGTGCTCGCGCACGAGGCGCGCCGCCCCGGCGCCGTCGTGCCGCGCCACGGCGTCCACGATCGCGCGGTGCTCCGCGCAGAGCCGCGCCGCGGTCCTGGGCCACTCCTCGACGGCCTCCGCACCCGCCGTCACGTACGAGGCGACGGCGGCCCGCATGCCGCTCAGGATGGCCTCGACGAGCTGGTTGCCGCTCAGGCGGGCCAGCTCGATGTGGAAGTCCTGGTCGTGCTCCAGAAAGGCGGCGACGTCCAGGTCGGGGTCGGCCATCGCCTCGACGTGCTCGCGCACCCGGTCGAGCGCGGCGTCGTCGGACGTTCGCTCGGCGGCGTCGCGCACGGCACCGGTCTCGAGCAGCACGCGCGTGCGTACGACGTCGGACACGGGCAGGGTGCCGGACGCGACGTGCAGACGCACCGCCGCACCCAGGCCGGCCGCAGGCCGGTCGATCACGGTGGCGCCCGCGCTGGGGCCGGAGCCGACGGCGGTGCGCACGATGCCCATCGCCTCGAGGATGCGGATGGCCTCGCGCACCGACGGGCGGGACACACCCAGCTCCTCTGCGAGCGCCCGCTCGGCCGGCAGCCGCTCGCCGATCGGCCACTTGCCCGCGGTGAGGCCGGTCTCGATCTGGGCCAGGACGCGCTCGTGGGTTCTCACCGGGCCAGTGTACTTCTGTGGTCTGTCCACAGTGGGCTATGGTGAGGACAGACCTCGAAGGAGAGTGCCCCATGCGTATAGCCCTGGCTTCCACCTGCATCGCCGACGCCATGTTCCCGCAGGCCCCGAGGGCCGTCGTCACGCTTCTGGAGCGCCTGGGCCACGAGGTGGTGTTTCCCGCCGGGCAGGCATGCTGCGGCCAGATGCACGTCAACACCGGCTACCTCGCCGAGGCCGTCCCCGTGGTCCGGAACCACGTGCGGACGTTCGCCCCTGTCGCCGACGGCGAGTGGGACGCAGTGGTGGTGCCGTCCGGCTCGTGCACAGGCTCGATCCGGCACCAGCAGGCGATGGTCCTGGAGCGCGCCGGCCTGCCGGACGAAGCACGCGCCGCGACCGCCGTCGCCGAGCACACCTACGAGCTGTCCGAGCTGCTGGTCGACGTGCTCGGTGTGACCGACGTCGGCGCCTGGTTCCCGCACCGCGTCACCTACCACCCCACGTGCCACTCGCTGCGGATGCTCGGCGTGGGCGACAAGCCCGAGCGGCTCCTGCGGGCCGTCGACGGGCTGGAGCTCGTCCCGCTCGCGGAGGCCGAGGGCTGCTGCGGGTTCGGCGGGACGTTCGCCCTGAAGAACGCCGACACGTCCGCGGCGATGCTCGCGGACAAGGTGGCCACCGTCGTCGACACCGGGGCCGAGGTGCTCACCGCCGGCGACTGGTCGTGCCTGATGCACATCGGCGGCGGCCTCTCGCGCGGCGGCACGGGCGTGCGGCCCATGCACCTGGCGGAGATCCTCGCCTCGACGCGGGAGTCGCCGGTTGTCCCGGGCCGACCCGGCGCCGACCGGGAGGTGGCCCGATGAGTACGTTCCTCGGCATGCCCGCCGCCCGCGACGGCCGCGGGCCGAGCCCGCAGGCCGCGCCCGGAACCCTGAGCGGGATCGGCCGTCCGGAGGACCCGCTGCACTGGGGCGCCTCGTTCCCCGACGCCGCGAGGGCCGCGCTCGACAACGGCCAGCTACGGCGCAACCTGGGGAAGGCGACGTCGACGATCCGGGCCAAGCGGGCAAGCGTGGTGGGCGAGGTACCGGACTGGGAGGCGCTGCGCGACGCCGGCTCGGCGCTGAAGACCGACGTGATGGCCCGGCTCCCGGAGCTGCTGGAGACCTTGGAGCGCAACGTGACCGCGCGCGGCGGGGTGGTGCACTGGGCGCGCGACGCCGCCGAGGCGAACCGGATAGTCGCCGGCCTGGTGCGCGCCAAGGAGGCCGACGAGGTAGTCAAGGTCAAGTCCATGGCGACGCAGGAGATCGGGCTCAACGAGGCGCTGGCCGAGGAGGGCATCGCGGCGGTCGAGACCGATCTCGCGGAGCTGATCGTGCAGCTGGCCGACGACATGCCGTCGCACATCCTGGTGCCCGCCATCCACCGCAACCGCACCGAGATCCGCGACATCTTCCTGGAGCGGATGGCCGACGCCCCGCCCGACCTGACGGACGTCCCGCGCGAGCTCGCGATGGCGGCCCGCGCGCACCTACGGCGCAAGTTCCTCTCCGCGAAGGTGGCGATCAGCGGAGCCAACTTCGCCGTCGCGGACACCGGGACGCTCGCCGTGGTGGAGTCCGAGGGCAACGGCCGCATGTGCCTCACGCTGCCGGAGACCCTGATCACCGTGATGGGGATCGAGAAGCTGATCCCCACGTTCGACGACCTCGAGGTTTTCCTGCAGCTGCTGCCGCGGTCCTCGACGGGGGAGCGGATGAACCCGTACACCTCGATGTGGACGGGTGTGACGCCCGGGGACGGGCCGTCCGAGTTCCACCTGGTGCTGCTCGACAACGGCCGGACCAAGGTGCTCGCCGACGAGGCGGGGCGCTCGGCACTGCACTGCATCCGCTGCTCGGCGTGCCTCAACGTCTGCCCCGTGTACGAGCGGGTGGGTGGCCACGCCTACGGCTCGGTCTACCCCGGCCCGATCGGCGCGATCCTCACGCCGCAGCTCACCGGCGAGAAGTCGGACCTCCCGTACGCGTCCACCCTCTGCGGCGCGTGCTACGAGGTGTGCCCCGTCAAGATCGACATCCCGTCGATCCTCGTGGAGCTGCGGGCCCGCGAGGTGGCCCTGGCGGGTTCCTCGCCTGACACCGCGGATCGGGTCTGGAAGGCGGCCATGAAGGCCGCGTCCTACGCGATGGCCGACGGCGGACGCTTCCGCCGTGCTGCCCGGGTTCCGCGTCTACTTCGCGCGATCTCGCGGAACGGCGTGATCAGGCGGCTGCCGTTCCCCGGCTCGCTGTGGACGCGTTCGCGCGACCTGATGGAGCCGCCGAAGCAGACGTTCCGCGACTGGTGGGCCGAGCGAGAGGACGGACGATGACCGACACGAAGGCCGAGATCCTGGCCCGCATCCGCGCCGCCCTGGGCACGGACGGCGGTTCCGCCGCCCCGGCGGGCGCGACGGCGGCGGCCGGGACCGTGCCCCGGGAGTACCGGTCGGCCGGTGAGCACGCCCCGGGGTCCGACGTGGTGCTGGACCTGCTGATCGACCGGCTCGTGGACTACAAGGCGCACGTGCACCGGGTGCCTGTCGCCGAGCTCCCGGCCCTGCTCGCGCGGCTGGTCGCGCCGACCACCAGGGAGGCTCCACGTGGAAGCGTTGTCGTGCCCCACGGGCTCGACGGCGACTGGCTCTCCGCGCTGGGTGATGACGTTGATGTGCGCACCGACTCTCGCGACGCGCCGCTGTCGGCCGCCGACCTGGACGAGATCGACGCCGTCGTGACGGCCGCCCGGGTCGCCGTCGCCGAGACCGGCACGATAGTGCTGGACGGCGAGCCCGACCAGGGCCGGCGCGCGATCTCGCTGGTCCCCGACGTGCACGTGTGCGTGGTCCGGGCCGACCAGGTGGTGCAGACCGTCCCGGAGGCGGTGCGCCTGCTCGGCAGGGACCCCGCCCGGCCGCTGACCTGGATCAGCGGGCCGAGCGCTACGAGCGACATCGAGCTCGACCGTGTGGAGGGCGTGCACGGCCCCCGGACGCTGCACGTGGTGCTGGTGTCCTGACACATCGGGTCTCGACAGGCTCGACCACCGGTTGAGTCAGGGGTGCAGCTTCGCGCCCTTCACCACCTTGTCCACGATCCGCCGCTCGCCGGCCACCGCTATCCCGACCAGGTCGAGCTTCTCGGTCGCGACGCCCGCGACGGCCGCCCGGTTGTCGACGTCGTTTCCTGTGGCGAACAGGTCCGCCGTGTAGACGCCGATGCGCAGCCCCCGCTCGTCGGCGCGGCCGCGGATCGTGGCGAGCCGGTCGCCGTCGGCCACCAGGACCATCACCGGGGTGCCGAGCATCGCGAGGTACTCGCGGCCGTCGGCGTCCCGGTAGGGCTCACCGACCAGCTCCGGACAGGCAGCGGTCACGGCGCTGGCCAGGAAGGCGGTGACGTTGTTCTCCTGCCAGGCGAGCAGGTCGTCCCGCAGCACGATCACGATCTTGGCTTGTTCGAAGGTCATGACGCCCAGGGTGCGGTCGGGCGGCGGCGCGGATCTTGTACGTTCTTGACATGGGCCTGCCTGATTCGGACGTCGTACGCGCCTGGCGCCCAGGGGTACCCGGTGTCGCCGAGGTGCTGCACGCCGCCTGGCACGAGCACGCCTACCCGGCCCACACGCACGACACCTGGGCAGTGCTGATCGTCGACCACGGCCTGATCGGCTACGGCCTGGACGGCCACGAGCACGCTGCGCAGCGCACCGGGGTCACCGTGCTGCCGCCGGGCGTGGTGCACGACGGGCGGTCCGTGACCGCCACGGGCTTCCGCAAGCGCGTGGTCTACCTGGAACCCGCCGTGCTCGACGACGGCCTGGTCGGCCGGGCCGTCGACGCGCCGCTTGTCCTGGACGACACCCTCCGCGCGCGGTTCGCCGGCCTCGACCGGGCGCTCACCATGCGCGAGGACCTCGCCGCCGAGGGCCTGCTCGCCCTGGTCACCGAGGGCCTGGCCTGGCACCTGTCCGGCCGCCCGACGCCGCCGCGCAAGCCGCCCGCCGCCTCGACCGCGCGCCGCGCCCGCGACCTGCTCGACGCCGACCCCGCACAACCTATCCGGCTCGCGGAGGTTGCCACCGAGCTCGGCGTCACGGTGCCGCACCTGGTGCGCGCGTTCACCCGCGAGCTCGGCCTCCCGCCCCACCGGTACCTCGTCGGGCGGCGCCTCGACATGGCGCGACGTCGGCTGCTGGCCGGGGAGCCCGCCGCCGACGTCGCCGCCGCCACCGGGTTCCACGACCAGGCGCACCTGACCCGGCACTTCCGCCGCCTCCTGCGCACAACCCCGGCCCGCTACCAGCGCGGCTGACCTTTGGTTGTGGGCGCGATCGTTGCGCCTAAAACGGGCGCGTAGTCGCAACGATCACGCCCACAACCAAGGGGTCTGCGGTGCGCGCCGTGGCAGCTGTGCGGGAGAATGGCATCTCGTGACCGACCCAGTGCCCGAGCCCACCCTCTTCGACCTCCCCCCGGGCGCCCGCCGCCCCCGGGCGCGGGTCGTGCTGCTGACCGGGCCGTCGGGATCGGGCAAGACGTCGCTGACGCGGCGCCTCGGCCTGCCGGTGGTGCAGCTCGACGACTTCTACCTCGACATCGACCACCCGGGCCTGCCGCAGCGCTACGGCAGCGTCGACTGGGACAGCCCGGCGACCTGGGACGGCAAGGGTGCGCTGGCCGCGCTGCAGGAGCTGGCGACGGAGGGCCGCGTCGACGTACCCGTCTACGACATCCCGACGTCGCGCCGCACAGGCATGCGCAGGCTCGACATCGGCGACGCGCCGCTCGTCCTGGCGGAGGGAATCTTCGCGGCGCACCTCGTCGAGGAGTGCCGGGCCGAGGGGCTGCTCGCGGATGCGATCTGCCTGTCTCGTCCGCGTCTGGTCACCTTCTGGTTCCGGTTCCTCCGGGACGTCGCGGAGGCGCGGAAGCCGATCGGCACACTGCTTCGTCGCGGGACCTCGCTCCTGAGGGCGGAGCCTGCCATGATCGACCAGTGGGTTGCGCTGGGCTGCCGCGAGACCTCACCTGCACAGGCGGAGAGGGACATCCGCAACCTGCTTGTCCAAAAATCCTCCAACACGTAATCAACGTGTAACCGAACTGCCACGTATTTCACATCCGTAGGCCTCACTCTGGTCACAGGAGGTGGTGTCTGTGATCCAGCGCAATGGCTTGCGTGTGCTCTCGCTGTACGAGGGCTTTTTTAGTGGCGGGGCTCGTGTACTGCACTCGACTGTGGTCGCCGGTCTGCATCAGGGCGGTCGCCAGCAGCATTCCGTGCTGAGCCTGCACCACGAGGTCCGACGCGAGGCCACCCTCCAGCGGATGGAGGACGACCCCCGCTACCGCGCCCTGCGCGCCGCGGGCGTCCGCATCGGCTCCCTCGGCCGGAGCACCGATGGCAACCACGACCCGCGCGTGTTCAGCGAGGCCGAGCTCCGGGCGGCGGCTCGCCAGGCCGAGAGCTCGCACGTCGTGCTTTCCCTCAAGGAGCAGCCGCTCCGGCTCGTGAACCAGGACTCGTTCCCGCAGCGGCCGGTCATCGCCTGCCTGCACCGGTCCGACCCGGAGCACCAGGGCGACGCCCTCGGCGACCTGCTGACCGCCGCCGAGCGAGGCCGGCTCGCCGCCGTCGTCTGCTGCGCCGAGTCCACGCGCGACGCGTACCGCGACGCGGGCGTGCCCGCCGAGCTGCTGCGCGTGGTGCCGAACGGCATCAACCTCGCCCGGTTCCGCCCGGTCCAGGGCGCCCGCAGGCTCGCCCTGCGGGGCGCGGCCGGGGTGCCCAGCGATGCGACGGTGGTCGTCTACGCCGCGCGGTACGACGAGATGAAGAATCCCGAGCTCTTCCTCCAGTCGGCCGCCACGTTCCTCGCGCTCGAGCCCAAGGGCCACGTGCTGATGTGCGGTGCGGGCATGACCGCCGCCAACCCGGACCTGAAGGACGACCTCGCCCGCATCTTCGGCGACCGCAAGGACCTGCTGGACCGCCTGGACCTGCTGGGCGTCCGGCACGACATGGAGCTGGTCTACGCGACGGCCGACGTCGTGGCGCTCACCTCGACGTTCGGCGAGGCCGCGCCGCTGTGCCTCATCGAGGGCTCGATGTGCGGGGCCGTGCCGGTCACGACCCCGGTCGGCGACGCACCGTCGATAGTGGACCGCATCGGGTTCGTGACGTCGTTCGACCCGACCGAGATCGCGTCCACCTGGATCGAGGCGGCGGCCCGGCGCCAGGAGCTGGAGTCGGCCCGGACCTCCGTCCGCCCCCGGTTCAGCCACGTCCGGATGATCGCCGGGTACTCGAGCATCATCGAGCGCGCGCACCGCGACGCGGGGTTACGCATGGCGAGGGTCTGATCGGGAGCGCGGGGGCCGTCGGACACGGCAGGATGACCTCATGTCCGACGCCCCCGTCACCCTGAGCCAGGTCGCCCGCGAGGCCGGCGTCTCGCTCGCCACGGCGTCGCGCGCCATCAACGGGAGCGCGACGCGCAGCGTCCGCGAGGACCTGCGCGCACGCGTCCTGGAGACGGCGCGCCGCCTCGACTACTCGCCCGACCCCAGCGCGCAGGCCATGGCCCGCGGCCGCACCACAGCGCTCGGGCTCGTGGTCCATGACATCGCCGACCCATACTTCTCCACCATCGCCGCCGGCGTCGCACGCGCCGCCGAACGCGAGGGGCTCATCGTCACGCTCGCCTCGACGGAGCACAGCCCCGACCGCGAGCTCGCCTTCGTCGAGCTCGCCCGGCGCCAGCGGTCGCGCGCGATCATCCTGGCGGGCAGCAGGACGACGCCGCCCGATGCCGGGGCCGGGTCGGCCCCCGCGGAGACCGCCGCCCTGGCGGAGGGCCGGTCCCGGGAGGGCCGACCCCGGGCGCTGGAGTCGACCCTCACCGCCTTCCAGGCGGCCGGGGGCGGCGTAGCTGTGATCGGGCAGGCCGTCGGCGACCTGCCCGTGGTGGAGATCGACAACGTCGGCGGCGCGGACTCCCTCGCGCGAGCGCTGCACGGGATCGGGTACCGCCGGTTCGGGGTGCTCGCCGGGCCGCCTCGTCTGCGCACCGCCGCCGACCGGACCAGCGGGTTCCTGGACACGCTCGCCGAGCTGGGCTGCCCGGCGCCCGACCGGGACGTCGTGCACGGCGCCTTCACGCGAGACGGGGGCTACGAGGCGATGAGGGAGCTGGTTTCCCGCTCGCACATCGGCACGGCAAGTGGTGCGCGGGCCGACGCCCCGGAGGTCGTGTTCGCCGTCAACGACGTCATGGCGGTGGGTGCGATGGCCGCCGTCCGCGACGCCGGCCTGAGCGTGCCCGACGACGTGGCCGTGGCCGGTTTCGACGACATCCACACGTTGCGCGACGTGACCCCAGCCCTCACGACGGTGCGCGTGCCGCTGGAGGAGGTCGGTGAGATCGCCACCCGCATGGCGCTGGGCGTCGAGCTGGAGAACGTGCTCGTGCACACCGAGGTGGTGCTCCGGGAGTCGACCCGGCGCGACCCGCCAGGGCGGCACCCGACGTACGGGATGCGAGCGACGTCGTGATGCCCGTACGCGAGCTGCGCACCGCGTAGAGCACACTGGGAACAACGGTTGGCACTCGAGCCACGAGGAGGCGGCCGGCATGAGTGGACGCAGGATGACGCGCGCCGGGAACCGGATCGGTACGTGGATGTACCGCACGCTGAACGGCAGGCTGGCCAGCGGCAGCAAGGACGTGCACGTCCTGATGATCACGACCCCGGGCCGCCGGACGGGCATCCCGCGCTCGACCTGCGTCCGCTACCTCGACGTGGACGACGGATATCTGGTGTGGGGCACCGGCTCCGGCTCGCCGCGCGACCCGGACTGGTTCCGCAACCTCCGCCGCTCGCTCGTGGCGGACGTCCAGGTGGGCTCCAGGCACCTGCGCGCCCGCCCGCACGAGCTGACCGGCTCCGAGCGCGACAAGGTCTGGACCGAGGTCATCATCGCCGAGGCCCCCGGAGTAGTCAGGTTCGCCCGGAAAGCCAACCGGCCCATCCCGGTGGCCATCCTCGAACCGGTCGACGGCGGAGAGTAGTCAACCGCGCGCCGGTGCTGAGCTCAGCACCGGCCAGGACATGTACTCAGCACGTCCGGGTGCGCTACGCTCCTCGGGAAAGCGCATTCCCAGTTACGACGATGGAGTCCCGCCCGTGACCACACTTCGCATCGCCATGAACGGCGTCACCGGCCGCATGGGTTACCGCCAGCACCTCGTGCGCTCGATCCTGCCGATCCGCGACCAGGGCGGCGTCACGCTCCCCGACGGTTCCCGGGTCCAGGTCGAGCCGGTGCTGGTGGGCCGCAACGCGGACAAGCTCAAGGAGCTCGCGGCGCTGCACGACGTCGAGCACTGGACCACCGATCTCGACGCCGCCATCGCGGACGCCGACATCGTGTTCGACGCCGCGATGACCAACCTGCGCCCCGCGACGCTCTCGAAGGCGATGCGCCAGGGCAAGCACGTCTACACCGAGAAGCCGACCGCGGAGACGCTCACCGAGGCGATCGAGCTCGCGCGGCTCCAGGCGGAGACAGGCGTGACCGTCGGCGTCGTGCACGACAAGCTGTACCTGCCGGGCCTCGTGAAGCTGCGCCGCCTCGTGGACGAGGGCTTCTTCGGCCGCATCCTGTCGCTGCGCGGCGAGTTCGGCTACTGGGTGTTCGAGGGCGACACGCAGGCCGCCCAGCGCCCCTCGTGGAACTACCGCAAGGAAGACGGCGGCGGCATGACCACGGACATGTTCTGCCACTGGAACTACGTGCTGGAGGGCATCCTCGGGCAGGTCAAGACCGTGACGGCCAGGACCGTCACGCACATCCCGACCCGCTGGGACGAGTCGGGCAAGGAGTATGCCGCCACGGCCGACGACGCCGCGTACGGCATCTTCGACATCACCACCCCCGGCGGGGACGACGTCGTGGCGCAGATCAACTCGTCCTGGGCGGTGCGCGTGTTCCGCGACGAGCTCGTCGAGTTCCAGGTGGACGGCACCCACGGCTCCGCGGTCGCGGGCCTGCGCGAGTGCCGCGCCCAGCACCGCTCGCACACTCCCAAGCCCGTCTGGAACCCGGACCTGCCGGTCACCGAGCCGTTCCGTGACCAGTGGCTCGACGTCCCCGCGAACGCCGACCTCGACAACGGGTTCAAGCTGCAGTGGGAAGAGTTCCTGCGCGACGTGGTCGCCGGGCGCCCGCACCGCTACGACCTGCTGTCGGCGGCGCGCGGCGTGCAGCTCGCCGAGCTGGGGCTGCTGTCGTCCGCCGAGGGCCGCCGCGTCGACATCCCGGAGATTGTGCTGTGACGACGGGTGCAGCGCAGGGTGCGGGGCGAGGAACGAGCCACGCGCCCGAAGCGGAACACAAGGAACAGCACACGAAAGGACAGCCTGTGAGCGGCGCGGTCATCGCCCTCCCGGTGTTCGACGCCGACGGCCGGGTCACGGGGACGGAGAACGTCGAGCTCGGTGCGCCGGGCCCCTGGACCACACCGTCGCGCCCCATCACCTCCCGCGTCGCCTTCGCGGCAGCTCACGTGGTGCCGCACGTCGGGGCCGAGAACGTGCCGGGCGCGCCCGCCGTCGTCGACTGGGACTCGACGCTCTCCTACCGGCACCGCATCTGGGAGCACGGGCTCGGCGTCGCCGACGCGATGGACACCGCGCAGCGCGGCATGGGGCTGGACTGGGCGGCGACGCAGGAGCTCGTGCGGCGCTCGGCGGCCGAGGCCTCCTCCGTGAACGCACGGATAGCCTGCGGTGCGGGGACCGACCAGCTCGCCCCCGAGGTCGTCGCCGGGCTGGAGCCGGGCAACGCCGGTCTGGCCACGGTGGCGGACGCGTACCGCGAGCAGGTTCACGTGGTGCAGGACGCCGGGGCGCAGGTCATCGTCATGGCCTCCCGTGCGCTCGCGCGGGTCGCCCGCGGGCCCGAGGACTACGCCCGCGTGTACGACGCCGTCCTTGCCGACGCCGACCAGCCGGTGATCCTGCACTGGCTGGGCACGATGTTCGACCCGGCCCTGGCCGGCTACTGGGGTTCCGACTCCGTGGACGACGCCACGGCGACGTTCCTCGACCTGGTCCGGGCGCACCAGCCCCGGATCGACGGCGTCAAGGTATCGCTGCTCGACGCCGCCCACGAGGTGGGTCTGCGCCGGTCGCTGGCGGCGCTGTCGCCGTCGGACGCGGGGACGAAGCCCCGCCTGTACACGGGCGACGACTTCAACTACCCCGAGCTCATCGCGGGCGACGAGGAGGGCCACTCGGACGCGCTGCTCGGCATCTTCGCCGCGATCTACCCGGCCGCCTCCACGGCACTGCAGGCGTTCGACGCCGGCGACGCCGCCGGCGGGCACAAGATCCTGGCCTCGACCGAGGCGCTGGGGCGGCACATCTTCGCCGCCCCCACGTACTACTACAAGACCGGGATCGCGTTCCTGTCCTGGCTCAACGGGTTCCAGCCCGGTTTCGCGCTGGTGGGTGGCCTGCACTCCGGGCGGTCGCTGCGGCACCTCGTCGAGCTGGCCCGGCTGGCCGGCGACTGCGGCATGCTGCTCGACCCGCCCCTGGCCGCCGCGCGGCTTCGGGCGTTCCTGACGACGAACGGGGTGACCGCATGAGCAGGGCTTCGCTGAACACCGCCACGGTCAAGCACGCCGGCCTGGCCGAGGCGTGCGAGGCGGCGGCGACCGCCGGTTTCGGCGCCGTTGGCCCGTGGCGAGACGTCGTGCAGGCGGTCGGCGCACCGAAGGCGGCGCGCATCATCGCCGACGCCGGGCTGCGCGCGTCGTCCCTGTGCCGCGGCGGGTTCCTGACCGCGGCCGACCCGGACGGCATCCGCGCCGCACTCGACGACAACAAGCTGGCCATCGAGGAGGCCGCCACGATCGGCACCACCGAGCTGGTCTTCGTCGTCGGCGGTCTGGTCGGGTCGACGCCGGGTGGCGCTCCGACGTCGGACGTGGACCGCGACCTCGTCGCCACGCGCGGCCGGGTCGCCGACCGCATCGCCGACCTCGTGCCCTTCGCCGCCGAGCACGGCGTGCGGATAGTGCTCGAGCCGTTGCACCCGATCTTCGCGGCCGACCGGGCGGTGATCTCGACGCTCGCGCAGGCGCTGGACCTGGCGGCGCCGTTCGCTCCGTCCCAGGTGGGGGTAGTCGTCGACACCTACCACGTGTGGTGGGACCCCGCCTTGAGGAAGTCCATCGCGCGGGCCGGACGCGAGGACCGCATCGCGTCGTACCAGGTGTGCGACTGGGTGCTGCCGCTCGCGGCGGAACCGCTGAACTCGCGCGGCCACGTGGGCGACGGGTACATCGACTTCGCGACAGTCACGGGCTGGGTGCGCGACGCCGGCTACGTCGGCGACGTCGAGACCGAGATCTTCAACGAGGAGATCTGGGCCCGACCGACGGCGGAGACCGCGGCAACGGTGCTGGACCGGTACAGGGACTACGTGGAGCCCTTCCTGCGGTAGCTCCCCTGTCGCTGTGGGTATGGCAACGGCGTGGGCTCCGTCCGGAGCCCACGCCGTTGCCATACCCACAGCCGTCACGGCTGGGCGTGGACCTCCAGCTCGCCCGCCGTCACGTACCCGTTCGCGAACGGGGTGAGCACCACCCGGACGGCGTCCGTGGTGGTCGCCGCGATCGGCACCTCGACCACCGGGTTCCCGGATGACCCGGCGGTCACGGTGACCTCACCGCTCGCCGCCACCCAGGTCCCTGCCGAGTTCCGCGTCTCCACCCGGACCGTCTGCGCCCAGCTCGTGTTGGCCCCGTCGCGCCAGAAGTGCAGCTTCACGCCCGTCACGGCCCGCGACGCCGGCAGCGTCACGGTGAGCGTCTCGCTGGTGTTCTTGGTGCCGGACCTCCAGTTCGACCACGCCTTCTCGGCCGCCACCCCGTTGCGCAGCGCGGCCGCCGAGTACCCGCTCTCGGTGTAGGTCGCGGTGACGGACGCCCCGGAGAGGGTCGCCACGTTCGCCGACGTCCCGACGTCCACGAGCGTCCACCGCTGGTTGTTCCCGGACGTGGGTTTGTACTCGTCGACGGCGGCGCCGTCCGCCGTGCTCGCGCTCACCACGTCCACGAGCGTCGAGGTCGCCGCGTTGACCAGCGTGTACGTGCCGTCGCCGGTGGTCGAGGGGATCCACCGGGCGGCCGCGTCGGCGGAACCCGACACCGTCTCCAGGACCAGCGCCCCGCTCCGGATCGCCAGCCTCTTCCCGGAGCCGACGTTCGTCACCGTGTACTGCGACCGGTTCGACCCGGCCGACCCTGGCGTGCCGGAGACCCGGTCGACCGACCACCGCTGCGCGGCGGCAGCGGTGTCGACGGTCCGCAGGACGGCGGAGGACCCGGAGGCCGCCGGGGCCAGCGCCCGCGACGAGCCCACCCCGACGAGCCGGTACTCGTGGGAGTCCTGCAGCGCAGACGCCGCGGCCGCCACCCCGGACACCCCGTCCACCACGAACGTCGTGACCGAGCGGGCCGGGACGGACTGGTCCACCGTGGTGCCGGAGAACGACACCGGCGCCGACTCCACGAGCCGCCCCGCCGACGACGTGCGCACCGCCGTCACGGACGCACCGGACACCGCGCCGAACCGCGACAGGTCGAGCCGCACGGTCTGCGCCGACGTGGACGAGTTCACGTACACGACCTTGAGCTGCGTCCCCGCCGCGTTCACCGCGGCGGTCGTGGAGGCGTCGTTCGTCCCGATCAGCCGGTCGCCCGGCCGGATGTAGTGCGTGAAGTTCCGGATGGTGTCGAACTTCGAGTTGGTCTTGATCGGGCAGGTCGTCAGCGTCGCGTTCGACGGGCAGGAGAACGGGACGTGGATCGACCCCCAGTTCGAGGTCGCGACGTCGACGTCCTCGATGGGCTGCCAGAGCACCCACGCCGTCGGCTCGAGCTCGCGCAGGTCGCTCGTTATCCGCTCGGCGATGCCGATGCCCGGGTCCATCGTGGTGTAGTCGAGCCCGCTGCCCCAGGTGCCCTCGACCTCGCTCATCCACAGCGGCTTGGCCTCGCCCTTGGCGAGGTCGCGCACCGACGTGCGCTGCCCGGTGCCGTAGGTGTGGACGTTCATCTGCGCGACGGCGGCCTGGGTCGCCTCGGAGTACGACGTCCAGTTGGTCGTGAAGAGGCCCGGGTTCGTCTCGTCCATCGCGGAGATGACGGCGTCCGTCGTCGTCCCGGACTTCGCGAGCTCGGCCGCCAGGGCCGAGATGACCTGCGACTGCAGCGCCGGCCCGGCGTGCGCGCCCTCCTGCCGCCCGCCGGTCGGGTTGCCGTCCGACCCGATCGTCGTCGCCCAGTAGCCGGTGTTGGGCTCGTTGAGCGGGTCGATCGTGTCGAACGTGATCCCGTGCGCGTCCTCCAGGCGCTCGGTGACGCGCGCGAGGTAGGTGGCGAAGTCGTCGAGGGTGTCGGTGCGGATCTGGTCGGTCGTTCCGCTGGTGCCGCCGGACACGTACCCGGACACGGTCTGGAAGTACGGCGGCGAGTTGGAGAACGCCTCCCAGTGCGTGACGTACGGCTTGATCTCGTCGATCCACCACCGCTGCCGGGGGTCCGCGTCCCAGTTCCAGTGGCCGGCGTTCGCCGGGTCCCACCAGTCCTTGTCGGTGCGGGTGGTGCCGGCGGGCGCCTTCCACCAGCCCGGCACGGCGGCGCCGTTGCGCATGTAGGACGGCACGTCGGGGGCGTTGCCGCCGCCGATGTTGTACCGGGCGATGTTGAGGTTGAGCCCGTCGGGCCCGTAGAGCATCGCGGCCAGCCGCTCGCGGACGACGTCGGGGTAGCCGCCCGTCGCGTTCGCCGACCAGACCAGGCTGGAGCCCCAGCCCTCCCAGACGTCTCCCGCATAGGTCGGGTCCGGCCGGACGACGATCTCTCCCGCTGCGGTCGCCGCCGGTGCGAGGCTCAGGGCCCCGGCCGGCAGCGCCACCGCGCAGGCCACGGCAGCCGCCATCGCGGTCCGCCTCACGTTCGTTCTCATGGTGCACTCCTGTTTCGCGTCGTTGCGGTACGAAGTGCCGGGTGGTGGTATCACCCGGGGGCGCCCCCGGCAGCGCCCCCGTGAATCTCAGGCGGCGCGCGGCGCCGGGCGGAGGACAAACCGGCAGGCGCCCCACACCGCGTACAGCAAGGGCGCCGCGGCGAAGCCGAGGCCCACCACCGGGCGCGCCGCCACGACCGACGCCAGCAACCCGAGCACCAGCAGGGCCCCCACAGAGAGGTACCAGCGGCGCGCGCCGAGCACGACGGCGGCGAGGAGCACGTCGCGCAGGCGAGCACCCGGCATCTCTGGCACAGCGACCAGGGCGAGGACCGCGGTCACCACCGTCCCGGCAGCGAGGGCGACCAGCACCGGGATCGCGACCGCCCCCGCGGTGCGGCCCCAGAAGAAGGCGACGTCGACGGCAGCCACGACGACTGCGCCCGTCGCGAGCGCCCCGATCGCCAGGCCACGGCGCACGTGCCGGCGCCAGGCACGCACGAAGGTGTGTACGACCGCCGTCGACCCGTCGGTGCCGAAGGCGGCGAACACCGCGAAGGCCGCGGCCAGGGCCGGCCCCAGCAACGGCGCCGCCAGTGCGGCCAGCGGCCAGGCCTCCGCTAGGTCCGTCGCCGCGACCAGCACCAGCAGGGGCAGGCACGCAACAGCCAGGAGCAGGTTCGTCATCAGCCCCGTGTAGACAGTGCCGAACACCATCTCGTACGTCTCGGGCCCGATCAGCGGCCGACGCCGCGGGGCGGCACCTGCGGCATCCATCGTGCTCACCCCTTGACGCCCGTCGTCGCGATGCCCTCGACGAAGTACCGCTGGCCGAGGAAGAAGATGAGCGCGATCGGCAGCACTGACAGCACGGAGCCCGTCATGATCAGCGCGTGCTCGGCGTTGTACTCCCCGATGAACGACTGCAGGCCGAGCTGGATGGTCCACAGCTCGCGGTCGCGCAGGTAGATGAGGGGACCGAGGTAGTCGTTCCAGGTCTGCACGAACGTGATGATCGTCAGCGACGCCAGAGCCGGCACCGACAGCGGCATGATGATCCGCCACCAGATCCCGTACTCGGAGAGCCCGTCGATGCGAGCCGCCTCCGACAGGGAGTCAGGGATGGACTCGTAGTACTGCTTCATCAGGAACACGCCGAAGGCGCCGAACGCCTGCAGCAGCATGATCGCCCACAGGGTGTTGTTGAGCCCCCAGCCGGAGAGCATCTGGAACTGCGGGATCATGTACGACTGCCAGGGAACCGCGATCGTCCCGACGTACAGCAGGAACAGCGCGTCACGCCCGGGGAAGCGCATCTTGGCGAAGCCGTAGGCGGCGAAGCTGCCGGTCAGGACCTGCAGGAAGGTCACGGCGACGGACAGGACGAGGGTGTTGCGTACCCACGTGACCATGTCGGCCTTGGCCCAGATGTCGAGGTAGTTGCGCCACTGCACAGGGTCCGGGATCCACTGCACCGGTGCGGTGAACACCTGGTTGTTGAGCTTCAGTGACGAGATGACCATCCAGGCGAAGGGCAGCATGATCCCCGCCGCGGCAGCGATCATCACCACGTAGAGGAGCACCCGGCCGGACCTCCGGAGCGCGGACGTACGGGCGGTCATCACGCCTCCTTCCGCTTGTTGTACAGGAACTGCACCACGGTCACGAGGATGCAGATGAGGAACAGGACGACGGCGACGGCGGAGGCGTACCCGAACTCGAACTGCTCGAATCCCTTTTGGTAGATGTACTGGGAGAGCACGAGGGTCGCCTGGCCCGGACCGCCGTCGGTCATGACGAGGATCAGGTCGAAGACCTTGAAGCTCTGGATGGTGACCATGACCGTCACGAAGAACATCGTGGGCCGCAGGCAGGGCAGCGTGACGTTCCAGAACCGCTGCCAGGCGTTGGCGCCGTCGATCCGGGCGGCCTCGTGCAGCTCACCGGGCACGGTCTGCAGACCGGCCAGGAACAGGAGCATGTAGTAGCCCATGTCCTTCCAGGTGCCCACGATGATCACCGCGGGCATCGCCCAGTCCTTGGAGACGGTCCAGCCGGGAAGGTCGCCGTCGACGAACAGGCCAAGGAACTGGTTGATCGGCCCGAACTCAGGGCTGAAGAGCATGTTCCACACCACGGCGA
The DNA here is from genome assembly GCF_014653785.1 of Promicromonospora soli. Lineage (GTDB taxonomy): Bacteria > Actinomycetota > Actinomycetes > Actinomycetales > Cellulomonadaceae > Promicromonospora > Promicromonospora soli. The sequence goes on from NZ_BNAS01000002.1 coordinate 160,722, forward strand.
CCGCGACGATCGACGTGATGTAGGGGAAGAACGCCACGGTGCGGAAGAACGCGGCGCCGCGCAGCTTCTGGTTGAGCAGCAGCGCGAGGCTCAGGGACACGACGATGGTGATCGGGATGTGCAGTGCGGCGTAGTAGAACGTGTTGCCGAGCGCGATGTGGAAGCTCTTGTCTCCGAGCAGCCGCGTGAAGTTGTCGAGGCCGACCCACTCGGCCGTACCGAAGATGTTCCAGCTCGTCAGAGAGAGATAGAACAGCGTGAACACCGGCACGAGGGTGAGCACCGCGAAGCCGAGGAAGTTCGGCAGGATGAACGTCCAGCCGACGAGTGCGTTGCGCAGCTTGAGCGACGCGCGTGGGTTCCTGAGCGGCGGCGGGAGCTCTGGCCGCGAGAACCCGAGGGTCCGCTGGTCGCCGACGACGGGTGTCGTCATGGTGTGTATCTCCTCTTGGAACGGGATGGTGCGTGGCCGCGAGCTCTCCCTGCCGAGGTAGTCGTCCGGCGAGCCGGACGACTACCTCGGCAGCGCGAGCTCAGGTGCTCAGCCGACCTCGTTGGCGACGCGCTCCTCGGCCTCGGTGATCGCCTCGTCCACCGGCGTGGACTCCGACATGATCGCCGAGTGGGTCTCACCCAGGATCGTCTGGATGGCCGCCGTGTTCTGACCCACCGGGTTCTCCGGCAGCGTCTCGTGCGTGGTGTAGGAGAACCGGGACAGGTCGTCCTGCGGCACACCCTCCAGCCCGAAGATCGCGTCGGCCACGGCGTCGTCGATCAGGGCCGGCGTGATACCGATCTCCGCGAGCGCGGCGGCGCCCTCGGGGCCGGCGGCGAACTTCAGGAAGTCCTTCGCGGCGTCGATCTTCGACTCGTCGATACCCGCGTTGATGCCCATCGTCGTCGGGTCACCGAAGCTGACCGGAGTGTTCTCCGTGCCGGTCGTCGACTCGTCGAGCTGCGGGATCGGCGCGATGCCCCACTCGAACGTGTCCGCGGCGCCCGACGCCTGCTCCGCCACCAGGGTGCCGATGTACCACGAGCCCATCGGGAGCATCGCTGCCTTCTGGGTGCCGAACTGCGCCTGGTAGGTCAGCTCGTTCGTGGTGACCGTCGCGTAGGACGGCTGCGAACCGTTGTCCTGCATCGCGAGCTCACGCTCGTAGAACGGCGCGAGGTACGAGAAGTCGCCGCCGTCCAGCGAGGCGCCCTCGGTCTGCGCGAGCGCGAAGCCCTGCACGGTGGACTGCCAGCTGTGCAGGTAGGTGCCCGTGACCTGCTTCTCGCCGATGTCCTTGGTCAGCGTCTCCGCGGCGTCGGCGTAGTCGTCCCAGGTCCAGGACCCGTCGGGCAGGTCCACGCCGGCCTTCTCGAACAGCGCCTTGTTGTAGTACAGCAGCCACGTGTCCTGTCGGTAGGGCACCGCGTAGGTCTTGCCGTCGACCGCCATCGGCTCCAGGCCGCCGGTCGCCGGGTCGAGCTCGGCCGCCACGTCCGAGATGTCGAGCAGCGTGCCGCCCTCCTGGAACGTGACGTAGTTCTTCAGGTTCTTCACGATGAAGACGTCCGGCGCCGTGCCGGCGGCCAGGTCGGCGGTGAGGGCGGTGTCGTAGTCCTCGCCTGCCGGGTACTCCTTGAGCTCGATGGTGACGTCCGGGTTCGCCTCGGTGTAGGCGTCCGCGAGCGTCTGGAACTCCGGCGTGGACGCGAAGTCCCAGCCGGCCAGGGTGATGTTCACGGGGCCTTCGGCGGCCTCGGGCGCGGTTTCTCCGCCGCACCCCGTCAGGGCCAGCGACGCGGCGGCAGCCACGCCGACCGCGCTCATGATCTTGCGGTTCATCTCTACTCTCCTTCGAGTGATTTCTTTCCCACGACGCCCCGCGTATCGGGAGCGTGGGTGGTCAGGGCAGGGTTGCCGTGGTCCGTCTTCCGTCCGGCCAGGTCACGGTGGCCTGTCCGGCGGTGAGCTCGAGACGCGGATGCCCGATGTCCGGCGTCCGTGCCAGGTGAACGCCGACGCCGACCCAGCCGACCGGGACCGGCGCGTACCGGATCCACGGCGTCGTGGTCGCACCGAGCGGAGTGGCGTCGTCGTGGTGCGCCGCACCGGGTTCCCCGACGCCGACGAGCTGGACGATCCGGGAGTCGAGGTCCGAGCCGGCGGCCCAGCCGCCGATCCGCAGCGCGACGGCTTCGCCGGCCGAGCCCGTCGAGACCCGCGCCAGGCGGACCTCCCACGGGCCGCGGACCAGCGAGACCGTCGTGATCCGGCCCGCCGGCGTGGACTCGCCGGGACGGCCGGAGCCGTGGTCCGGGGCTGAGGTGTCGGGCTCGATCCAGTGCGTGTCGGCGACGGAGGCGAGCACGGCGGCGGCGATGCCGTCGGTCTCGACCAGCTCGACCAGCGCGGTCTCGAAGCCCGCCCGGTGCGTCGCCCGGCCGTCGGCGTCGAGCAGCACCACCGACTGGTCCAGGGGCGAGCGCCAGGCGTCGGCGTCGAGCAGGGGCGACGTCGCGGTCGAGTAGCCGAGCCGCGCGTACAGCGGCGAGTCGCCAGGATCCGACCCCGGCAGCGTGTGGTCGGTGCCGTGGTTGATCACGCGCACGATCCCGTCGCCGCGCGTGGCGCTGATCGCCCAGCCGGGCGCGGCGGCGACGGTGAGCACGTCGCCGTCGTCCACCGGGAGCGGCTCCGGGGCCGCGGTCCATACCTCGTGCGACGGCGGGAGCGCGAGCCCGAGCAGGCCCTTGCTCGCCCAGTAGGGCGAGCCGGTGCCGCTGTACCGCTGCGCGATGGGGCGCCACGGGTGGTGCCAGCCGAGGGTGAGGAGCCCGTCCGGGCCCGGCACCCCGTGGTCGGCGAAGTGCCGCACGATGCGTGTCGCCGCCTCGCGGAGCTGCCCCGGCCGGCCGACACCCGCGAAGGCGCCCGCCCAGAACGGCGCGGCGGCCGCGAAGCGGTACGTGAGGCTGCGGCCCTGGAGGAGCGGGGCGCCGTCGGACCCGACGAGGGCCAGCGCGTCTGCGAGGTAGCGCTCCAGGTGCTCTCGGTCGGTGGCCGACCGGACGGCCAGGTCGTCGCCCGCCGCCTCGGCGACCGACGCCGCCCCGGACATCCGCGCCCACAGCGCCGGGTACAGGTGCAGAGCCCAGCCCGCGTAGTGGTCGAAGCTCCGCTCGGGACCGTCGGCGAACCAGCCACCGGGACGGCGGAACCGGTCGTGGGCGGCGAGGTCGCGCGCGACGTCGGCGGCGGAGAACGGGCCGCCGACCGACCGGAGGAACGTCTCGACCACTATCCGGAACCAGACCCAGTTGTTGTCCGGGTAGCCGCTGTCGCCCACCACCGACCCGAGGTACTCGACAGTGCGTTCCTGCACGTCGGGGGCGAGTCGGTCCCAGATCCAGGGCCGCGTCATGTCGAGGATCAGCGCGAGCGAGGCTGCCTCCACCTTGGCCTGGCCGTGCTCCTCGGGCCGGGTCCAGCGCTCGGGGTGGGACGGGTCCGTGCCGGCGGCGAGCCCGGCCGCGTACCGCTCTGCGAGGTGGTGCAGGTCCGCGCCGTCCTCCCCCGCGAGCCGGAAGCCGGCCAGCAGGAATGTTCGCGCGAAACCCTCCAGGCCGTCGACGGCGGTGCCGTACCCGCCGGGCTTGCCCGGCAGCGTGATGAGCGAACCACTCGGCGACGCGTACGGCTGGACCGCGGCCAGCAGCCGGTCGGCGTAGGCGGCGAGCCACGCGCGGGCCTCGGCCCCGGTCTGCATCTCGGGGGCGTGGCCGGTCATGCGACGAACTCCATGTCCGCGCGGGTCACTGCGCTCCGGGGCGCGTCACCCCGCGCGTACCGCTCCAGCTCGTCGAGCGCGGCGGCGGTCATGCGCCGCGTCTCCGTCCCGAGCGACCCCGCGATGTGCGGCGTGATCATGACGTTCGGCAGGTCGTACAGCACCGACGACGCGGGCAGCGGCTCCGGATCGGTGACGTCGAGCATTGCGTAGATGCGGCCGGTGACGCACTCGCGCTCCAGCGCGGCGGTATCAACCACGGCGCCGCGCGCGGTGTTGATGAGGGTGGCGCCGTCGGGCAGGAGGGCCAGCTCGCGCGCGCCGATCAGCTTCCGCGTCGAGGGCAGCTCGGGTGCGTGCAGGGAGACGATGTCGGACGCCGCCAGCAGCTCGTCGAGCGGCACCAGCCGCGCGCCGGCCGCCGCCACGACGGCGGGGTCCACCAGCGGGTCCGCCACGAGGATCTCACGCGCCTCGGGGCCGGAACCCGGAACGGTAAGCCGCGCCACGACCTGCCGCCCGGTCCGGGAGAAGCCGATGATCCCGATGCTCCGGTCCCGGTTGGAGAGCACCCCGTGCTCGCCCAGGTAGGACCAGTCGTCGCGCCGCTTGCGGGCGATGTTCGCGAGGAAGGGCGCCTTCTTGCCGGCCATGACGATCGCGGCAACCGTGAACTCCGCGACGGGCAGCGCGTTCTCGGCCACCGCGTTGGTGACGAGCAGCCCGCGGTCCCAGACGGCGTCGGACACGAGCGGCCGGACCGACCCCGCGCAGTGCAGCACGGCGCGCAGGTTCGGGGCGAGGTCCAGCACCTCGGCGGTGATCCGGGGTGCGCCCCACGAGGTGACGAGCACCTCGACGTCGGCCAGACGGGCCTTGGCCTCGGGAGTGTCGTAGGCGGTCACGCGGACCGGCTCGCCAAGCCTCGCGAGCGCACGCAGCCGGGTGTCCTCTTCGGGACCGAACTGCATACGCCGTGCCCGGTCGTCCATGACCAGCAGGGCCTCGGGTTGCCGCACGACCGCGCTCCTCTCCTTCGAGTGTCGTGTCCGTCCGATCAACAAGACGAACAATTCCGATCACCTACGATCGGACGATGGCCATTGAAGCCCACGCGGTGGGCAGTTGGCAAGCCCTGGCTTCGAGCAAAGAGTTCCTATATGATCATTTTCGATCATTGGAGGAGTGCACATGACAGCACCGCCGCTGCCTGCGCCCGACGTCACCGTCCGGAGCTTCTGGGGTTCCCATCACGTGACAGGCGCCCTCGCGCCCACGCTCGCGGTGGCTGACGCCGAGCGCGGCACCCCCTGGCCGCAGACCCTCGCCTCGCAGTACGCCCGGTTCTTCCGCGACGGCGACCGCACGGTCTACGAGGGGCACGTCGCCGCCCGGCACGCGCGCCTGACCCGCGCCACGCTGGCGGCACTGCACGACCCGCGCCCCGACCGCGTCGACGAGGTGGTCGACGGCATCCTGCTGTTGTGCGAGCAGTCGACCTGGTGCTGGGCCGCGCACGACGACACGTTCGAGCGCTTCGGCCGCGTCACGCCCACCGTCACCGAGCCCTACCTCGACCTGGGCGCGGGCGAGGTCGCCGCGCAGCTCGCCTGGATCGACCATCTGCTCGGCCCGGCGCTCGACGACCGCGCGCCCGGCGTGCGCTGGCGCATCCGGCTGGAGGCGCAGGCCCGGGTGCTCCGGCCGTTCACCGAACGGCGCGACTGGTGGTGGCTCGGCGTCGACCACCCGATCATGAACTGGAGCCCCTGGATCCAGGGCAACGTGCTCGCCGCCAACCTCGCGCTGGAGGAGGACCCGGACCGCCGTCGGGCCGTGTCCGCGCTCGTCGCGGAGGGGATCGCCGCCTACTGGGCGTCGCTGCCCGCCGACGGCGGGGTGGACGAGGGCTACAACTACTGGTGGCAGGGCGCCGCCCGCGCGCTCGAGGCGCAGGACCTGCTCGGGTTCGCGGGCCTCGAACCGGGGGCGGAGGCGCTCGGCCGCATCCGCGCGACACTCGCCTTCCCGCACGCCATGCACCTCGGCGGCGACTGGTACGTCAACGTCGCCGACGGCGCCGCGCGGCCACTCGCGACCTGGCCCTGGAACGTCGTGTACACGTGGGCCCTGCGGGTGGGTGACGACGACGCGGCCCGGCACGCGGCGTCGTGCCGCGGCCGGCCGGGCGGCCTGTTCGACGAGCGATCCTCCCTCCCGCGCGCGGTCCGGATGCTGTCCGACGCCGCCTGGGCCGACGCCCCCGCCGCCGCTCCGCCGCTGGTGGGGCACGCCTTCTTCCCGTCGACCGGGCTGGCCGTCGCGCGTTCGGAGGCCGGGTCGGCGCGGGGGCTCGCGGTATCGGTCAAGGGCGGGCACAACGGCGAGAACCACAACCACGTGGACGTGGGCTCGGTCATCGTGGCGCTCGACGGCGTGCCTGTCGTCGTCGACGCCGGCAAGCCCACCTACCGCGCCGGGACGTTCGGGCCGGACCGGTACGACCTGTGGGTGGTCCGCGGCGACTGGCACAACGTGCCCCGTGTGCGCGGTGTGGAGCAGGCGCCGGGCGAGCAGTACGCGGCGCGCGACTTCGAGACGTCCGATGGCGACGTAGCCACCGGGCAGGGCTGGCGAGCCCGGCTCGACCTCGCCGGGGGCTATCCGGTGGACGGGCTCGAGCGCTGGTGGCGCGAGGTTGCCCTGGACCGGGACGCCGAGGCCGTGACCGTCGAGGACTCCTGGTCCTTCTCAGACGTGGGCAGGGCACGGGGCAGGACGCCGGAAGGGCGGACCGCGTGGCACTGGCTGCTCGCCGGCGACGTCACTCTCGCGCACGGCAGGGCGCTTGCCCGGTTCGCGCCGGACGGCGTCGACCCGGCGTATGCGCGCGCGCTGGCGATCGCATGGGACCCTGACGCAGTCGAGGCCGAGCTCGACGTGCGTGACCTGGACGACCCCGAGCTGACTGCCGTCTGGGGTGAACATCTGACGCGGCTGCGACTGACGGCGCGCGCAGAGACACCGTCGGGCACGTTCCGGGTGACGATGAGACCCACCGGGTCCAGACCGCAGGAGGCTGAATGACCGAGGAAGCGCCGCTCCCGAGCGAGCGTCGGGCGCGACTGATCGCGCGGGTGCGGGAGACGGGGTCGGCGCGGGTGAGCGACCTGTCGCGCGTGCTCGGCGTGACGCCCGTCACCGTGCGGCGCGACCTCGCTCTGCTCGTCGCCGACGGCACGCTGGAGAAGGTCCACGGCGGCGCCCGGATCCCTGCCCGCGCCAGCGGTATCGGTGCGCACACCGGCGCCAGCACCGGCATCGCCCTGCCCGACGCGACGTCCGCCGGCGGCGTCGACCAGCCGACGATCGGCATGGTCGTGCCGTCGCTCGACTACTACTGGCCGGAGGTGATCCGCGGCGCCCGGGGTGCCGCGCAGGGGGCGGCGCGGCTGATCCTGCGCGGCGCGTCCTACGACGTCGACCAGGTGCGACGCCAGGTCGCGGCGCTCGTCGGGGACGACGGCGGCCCAGGCGTCGACGGCCTGCTCGTGGCGCCACCCGTCGAGGGGCCCGAGGCCACGGAGCTGGGCGAGTGGCTCGCCGGCCTGAGCCTGCCGGTGGTGCTCATGGAGCGGCATCTGGCGGCGGGGCCGTACCGCGAGCCGCTGGAGTCGGTCGCCACCGACCACGCGCTCGGTGCGGGGACCGCTGTGCGGCACCTCGCGGAGCGCGGGCACCGGCGGGTCGGGCTCGTGGCGTCACGGACCAGCCCACACACGACCGCCGTAAGGCGCGGGTTCCTCGCGGTCGCCGACGAGCTGGGGCTCGACGTCGCGCTGGACCTGGGAACGCTGCCGGTGTCCGACGCCGGCTGGGCCGGCGAGGCCGCTTCCGTCCTGGACCAGTGCACGGCTGCCGGTGCGACGGCGCTCCTCGTGCACTCCGACCGGGAGGCGATCTCATTGGTGGAGCAGGCGCAGGAGCGCGGCGTGCGGATTCCGGCGGACCTCGCCGTCGTCGCCTACGACGACGAGGTGGCCGGGCTGGCCGATCCCCCGCTCACCGCTGTACGACCGCCAAGGGCTGCTATCGGCGCTGGCGCGGTGGAGCTGCTGACGCGGCGCCTGGGGATTGCCGGAGCCGAGGCCGACGGCGGCAACGGCGGCGACCTGGCGACGGGCGCGGGCGCCGACCGCCCGGTGCACCGCATCGAGCTGAGCCCCCGGCTGATCGTGCGCGCGTCGAGCGCCTTCCGCGGCTGATCGTGCGGTCTTGTCCGGGGGCGAGCACTACTCCTCGGAGAGGGTTACGGAGCGGGAGCAATGTTCGCTCAGCGTTACCTCCCCAGCGGAGTAGTGCTCGCCCCGGGGCTCACCGGGGACTGCGGCTCTGCGTACCGGCACATCGAGTCAGGGGCACGGCCCGGCTACCGCACGGGCTCGGGGTCGTAGCGGCGCAGCGCGACGCTCGAGCGCACCACGTCGCGGAGCGCCGCCAGGTCGCCCGACACCACACCCACGGCCCGCGCCTGCACCAGCACGTTGCCGAGCGCGGTCGCCTCGACCGGTCCCGCGATCACGGGCAGCCCGGCCGCCTTGCTCGTGAGCCGGCACAGCAGCTCGTTCTGCGACCCGCCGCCCACCACGTGCACGGCGCTCACCACCACGCCCGCCAGGGAAGACGCGTCCGAGATCGCCCGCGCGGAGGAGGCCGCGAGGCTGTCGAGGATGACCCGCACGAGGGCAGGCCGCGTGCCCGGGAGGTCGACGCCGAGGCGAGCGACGGCGTCGGACACCCGGCGCGGCATGTCGCCCGGGGCCAGGAACTCGTCGCCGTCCACGTCGACGAGGCAGCGGCCGCCCGGCTCTGCGGCGGCCGCGTCGAGCAGGCCGGGCAGGTCGACGGGCGCGCCGTCGTCGGCGGACCAGGCCCGGACGCACTCGTCGAGCACCCACAGGCCCATGACGTTGCGCAGGTACCGCACGGTCCCGTCGAGGCCGAGCTCGTTGGTGAAGTTCGCCGCGCGGCTCGCCTTTGTGAGCACGGGAGCGGGCAGCTCCAGCCCGACGAGCGACCACGTTCCCGACGAGATGTACGCCGCGCCGTCCCGCAGGGGGGTCGCCGCCACGGCGGACGCCGTGTCGTGGGAGGCGATCGCGAGCACCGGCACATCACCGAGCCCGGTCGCCTCTTGCACCTCGGGCAGGAGGTGTCCGACGGCGGCGCCCGGCTCCACCAGCTCCGGCAGCCGGTCCCGGAGCCCGGCAAGCTCGGGATACTCCGCCGCGAGCCGGCCCAGCAGCTCGGCCGACCAGGTGCGCGTACGAGCGTCGAGCAGCCCCGTGGTGGACGCGTTCGTCACCTCCGCGACGCGGCGGCCCGTGAGCCAGTACCCGATCAGGTCGGGGATCAGCAGGAGCTGCTCGGCGCGAGCCCACTCGCCCCCGCTGGCCGAGCCCGTCTTCTCGGTGGTCGAGCCTGTCGAGACCCCCGCGACCAGCTGGAACTCCGTGGTGAACGGCAGGTGCTGCAGCCCGTTGACCGCGTAGTGGTCGGCGAAGGGGATCCGCCGGTACACCTCGTCGGCGACCCCGTCTGTGCGCGGGTCGCGGTAGCAGAACGGGTCCGCCACCAGGTCGCCGGACGCGTCCAGGAACGCGTGGTCGATGGCCCACGAGTCCACGCCGACCCCGCGGATCTCGACGCCCCGCTCGCTCGCAACGCGGCCCGCGGACCGCAGCCCGTCGAGGATCCCGCCCCACAGCGCGCGCACGTCCCACCGGAGCGCGCCGTCGTCGTCCGCCCTGGGTCCGTTCGCGAACCGGCCGCACTCGACCAGCTCTACCTTCGACGGTGGCCCCTCGGACTCGGACTCGGACCCCATGATGCCGAGCATCACCCGGCCGCTGGTCGCCCCGAGGTCGACGGCGACAAACCCCGGCCGCCTCACCATGACTGGTCCTGGTGACCATGCGCTTGCTGCTGGATCAGCGCGGTCTTTCCGTAGCAACCGCATGGTCGGCCGGAGCGCCGCTGCGTTGAAGCACTCACCGCAGGAACGCCGCTGCCACGCCCGCGTCGACGGGTACATGCAGACCGGTCGTGTGCGAGAAGTCCGAGCTGCACAGCGCGAACACGGCCGCCGCCACGTTCTCGGGCAGCACCTCCCGCTTGAGCAGGGTGCGCTGCGCGTAGAACTCACCGAGCTTCTCCTCCGGCACCCCGTACACCGCTGCCCTGTTGGCACCCCAGCCGGACGCGAAGATGCCCGAACCGCGCACGACGCCGTCGGGGTTGACGCCGTTCACGCGGATCCCGTGCTCGCCTAGCTCGGCGGCCAGCAGCCGCACCTGGTGCGCCTGGTCGGCCTTGGTCGCGGAGTAGGCGATGTTGTTCGGCCCCGCGAACACGGAGTTCTTCGAGGAGATGTAGACGATGTCGCCGCCCAGGCCCTGGTCCACGAGCACGCGCGCCGCTTCACGTGAAACCAGGAACGAGCCCTTGGCCATGACGTTGTGCTGCAGGTCCCAGTCGGCCTCGGTGGTCTCGAACAGGGACCGCGACAGGGACAGCCCGGCGTTGTTCACCACCAGGTCGACGCCGCCGAACGCCAGCACAGCCTCCCGCAGGCCGGCCTGCACGGCCGCCTCGGACGAGACGTCCATCGCGATGCCGATCGCGACGTCCGCCGAGCCGAGCTCTGCCGCCGCCGCGGTGGCCTTCGCGAGGTCCAGGTCCGCGACCACCACGCACGCGCCTTCGGCGGCGAGCCGCGTAGCAATCGCCTTGCCGATGCCCGACGCCGCCCCGGTGACCAGTGCTACGCGCATCGCCAGCGGCTTGGGCGCCGGCATGCGCTGCAGCTTCGCCTCCTCGAGGGCCCAGTACTCGATGCGGAACTTCTCGTCCTCCGCGATCGGGGCGTACGTCGAGATCGTCTCCGCGCCGCGCATCACGTTGATCGCGTTGACGTAGAACTCGCCGGCCACCCGCGCCGTCTGCTTGTTCCGCCCGTACGAGAACATGCCCACGCCCGGGACCAGCACGATCGTCGGGTCGGCGCCCCGCATCGCGGGCGGCTCCTCGCCGCGCGCCCGTGCGGCCGCGGCACCCCGCTCGTAGTACGCGGCGTAGTCCGCGCGGTATGCCGCATGCGCCGCGCGCAGCGCGGTCACGGTCTCCTCCACCGTCGCCGACGTCGGAACGTCCACCACCAGCGGCTTGACCTTGGTCCGGAGGAAGTGGTCGGGGCACGAGGTGCCCAGCTCGGCCAGCGGCAGCAGCCGCTCGCGTGCCAGGAAGTCCAGCACGACCGAGGAGTCGGTGAAGTGGCCGACCTGCGGGGCGTCGAAGCTCGCCAGCCCGCGGATCACGGGTGCGAGCGCCGCCGCGCGAGCCCGCCGCTCGTCGTCGGGCAGCGGCTCGTAACCCGGCCGCTGCGGCCCGAACGGGTGCGCGTCCCGCGACGCGGCCCGGGACACGATGAAGTCCTCGGCCCGCCGGATGATGTCAAGCGACCGCTCCTCGCACTCCTCGCTGGTGTCACCCCAGGCTGTGATGCCGTGGCCGCCCAGGATGCACCCGATGGCCTGCGGGTTCTTCGCCTTGATCGCCGCGATGTCCAGGCCGAGCTGGAACCCCGGCCGGCGCCACGGTACCCACACGACCTGGTCGCCGAAGATCTCGCGGGTGAGCGCCTCACCGTCGGCCGCGGTGGCCAGGGCGATGCCCGAGTCCGGGTGCAGGTGGTCCACGTGCGGGGCGTCGACCAGGCCGTGCATCGCCGTGTCGATCGACGGCGCCGCACCGCCCTTGCCATGCAGGCAGTAGTCGAACGCGGCGACCATCTCGTCCTCGCGGTCCAGGCCGGGGTACACGTCGGCGAGCGCCCGCATCCGGTCCAAACGCAGCACGGCCAGGCCCTTGGGCTGCAGCGTCCCGAGGTCGCCGCCGGAGCCCTTGACCCAGAGCAGCTCGATGTCCTGGCCGGTCACCGGGTCCGGCGCGGTGCCCTTGGCGGACGTGTTGCCGCCGGCGTAGTTCGTGTTCCTCGGGTCGCCGCCCAGCCGGTTCGAGCGGGCGACGAGCGCGGCGACCGTCGGGTGGTCTGTGGCGTCGGCAGTCTGGTGGGTCATCGGGCTGCTGCTTCCGTTTCGGTTGGGTCCTCCTCGCTGGTCGAGCTTGTCGAGACCCAGGTCCCGGCAAGCTCGGCCGGCGGAGGCGTTGAGCTTCTGTGGTGCGGTGCTTCGTGGGGCGTGCCGACGAGCCCGTCGGTGGTGAGCCAGGCCGCGATACGCATGATGCTGCGTGCCGCGCCGGCGGTGTCGGGCTCGTTGAGGTGGCCGTGATACGTGCTGTCCTCGCGGACGAGCAGCACGTCGACGCCGGCCGCGGCCAGCTCGGCGCAGTACGCCTCACCGGACGATCGCAGCGCGTCGTGGTCGGACGTGACGACGAACGTGGGCGGCAGCCCGCGCAGGTCCTGTCCTCCGGGATGCGCGTACGGGGAGATCGGCAGGTCGCTGCGGCCGAGGTAGTTGGCACCCATCGCGCGCATCGCCTCGGGCGGGAAGTCCCGTTCGGGCGGCAGGGCCGCGATCTTCGCCGCGAGCTCCGGGCTGGGCGCCGGGAGCTCGTAGTGCGCCACGGGGTAGGCGAGCACGACGCTGCGCGGCTGCGCTCCGCCCGCGTCGCGCAGGCGCAGCGACGCGCCGGCCGCCAGGTTCCCGCCGGCGCTCGCCCCGCCCAGCGACCAGCGCCCCGGCCCGACGCCGAGGCCGGCGTCCCGTGCCCAGCGGTAGGCGAAGGTGACCTCCTCGGACGCGACCGGGAACCGAGCGCCGCCGGGTGCCTGGGCGACGGCCGGGTCCCGGTAGTCGAGCTCGGGGGCGAGCCGGTACTCGACGCTCACGACGACGACGCCCGCGGCCGCGAGGCTCCGGGCGACCCAGTCGGCCTCGGGCATGTCCAGGTCGCCGTGCATGAACGCACCCCCGTGCGCCCACACCAGGCCGGCCACTCGTTCGGCGTCGGCCGCGGGCTCGTAGAGCCGCACCCGCAGGTCACCGTGCGGGCCGTCGAGCACGCGGTCGCCCACGAGCACGCTCACGCACCCCAGCCCGCCTGCGCGCCACCGACGCGCTCGCTCGCGATCTTCTCGGCGTAGCCCGACGCCGCGAAGGCTGCGGTCGGGTTCGGGTCCAGGCCCATCTCCGCGCGCACCTCGGCGACGAGCGGCCGGACATCTGTGTCGTACGCGTCCATGAGAACACCGTGCGCGCCGAGCACGTCACCGGACAGCTGGGCCGCCGTGAGCGCCTCGACGTCGACGAGCAGCGCCTTGGCCGTCGCCTCCTGGACGTTCATGACCGACCGGATCTGGGCCGGGATCTTCGGCTCGATGTTGTGGCACTGGTCGAGCATGAAGTTGACCCCGCTGTCGGGTGCGTGCGCCCCGGCGGAGACGATCTCGTGCATGATCCGGAACAGCTGGAACGGGTCCGCGGCACCGACCATGAGGTCGTCGTCGGCGTAGAAGCGGCTGTTGAAGTCGAAGGCACCGAGGCGGCCCTGGCGCAACAGCTGCGCCACGATGAACTCGATGTTCGTGCCGGGGGCGTGGTGGCCGGTGTCGAGCACCACCTTCGCCCGGTCGCCCAGCGCCATGACGTGCAGCAGCGAGGTGCCCCAGTCCGGGACGTCGGTGACGTAGAACGCGGGCTCGAAGAACTTGTACTCGAGCACCATGTGCTGGTCGTCGTCGAGCGCGTCGTAGATCTGGCGCAGCGACTCGGCGATCCGGTCCTGGCGGGCCCGGATCGAGTCCTGGCCGGGGTAGTTGAGGCCGTCGGAGAGCCAGACCTTGAGGTCCTTGGAGCCCGTGGCCCGCATCACGTCGATGCACTGCTTGTGGTGGTCGACGGCCTTGGCCCGGATCCTGGGGTCGGGGTGCGCGAGCGAGCCGAGCATGAAGTCCTCGTCCTGGAAGACGTTGGAGTTGATCATGCCGATCTGCACGCCGAGGTCCTCGGCGTGCCGCGCGAGGGCCCCGAAGTCGTCGACGAGGTCCCAGGGGATGTGCAGGCTGACCCGCGGCGCGACGCCGGTGTACTGGTGCACCTGAGCGGCGTCGGAGAGCTTCTCGAACGGGTCCCGCGGCACGCCCGGCTGGCTGAAGACCTTGAACCTCGTGCCCGAGTTGCCGAAGGCCCAGGACGGCAGCTCGATGGTCTGCTGCCGGAGCGCGGACTTGGCCGCCTCGACACGTGTGGATGCCGCCATGGCGTTCTCCCTCTCCGCGCACGCCCTCGTGCGCACCTTGAAACGATTCAGTTGGAGCCTATTCCGCCGACGCCGGACGGTCAAGGCGTCGGCTCGAGCAGCACGTCGCCCCGGAGGGCCACGACGCCCCGCGGTACTGGTCCGACGGCAGGATGGGAGGCAGACAGGTCGGACGTACGGGTCACCGGAGCGACCCGTACGTCCGACACGCAGCCTACCGATCAGGTCAGAAGTCGAAGTCGGCGATGTTGCTCTTGTCGAACACGTACGGCTCCCCGAGCAGCACCTCGCCGTCGGCCCCCACGGTGAACTCGCCGAGGCGGCCGGCCTCGAAGGTGTCGCCCTCCTCGCCCGTGATGTCCCCCGCCGCGAGGGCGGCGGCGGCCTGCGTCGCCAGGTAGCCCAGGTCGTTCGGGTTCCACAGCGCGAACGCCTCGACGGTGCCGTCCTCGACGTACTCGCGCATCTGGTTCGGCGTTCCCAGGCCGGTGACCGCCACCTTGCCCTTGTACTCCGACGTCGACACGTAGCGCGCCGCTGCGGCGATGCCGACGGTCGTGGGCGAGACGATCCCCTTGAGGTCCGGGTGCGACTGCAGCAGCGCCGCCGTCTTGTCGAACGAGGTCTGGTCGTCGTCGTCGCCGTAGGCGGTCTCGACGAGCTCGATGTCCGGGTAGTCGGAGGCCAGCTTCTCCTCCATGAGCGCGATCCACGCGTTCTGGTTGGTCGCGTTGGCCGAGGCGGACAGGATCGCGATCTCGCCCTCGCCGCCGATCTGGTCCGAGATCAGCTCGAGCTGCTTGTCCGCGATGCCCTCGGCGGAGGCCTGGTTGACGAACAGGTCACGGAACTGGGGCTCCGTGTCCGAGTCGAACGTGACCACCTTGGTGCCCGCCGACCGCGCCTCCTCCAGCGCGTCGCCGATCGCCGTCGGGTCGTTGGCCGAGACCACCAGCGCACTCACGCCCTGCTGCGCCGCCGTGTTGATGAACGGCACCTGGGCGTCCGGCGAGGCGGCGTCGGGCCCGACCTCCTCGACCGTGGCGCCCAGCTCCTCGGCCGCCTCCTCGGCGCCGGCCGTCGACGCCTCGAAGTACGGGTTGCCCAGGTTCTTGGGCAGCATGGTGATGGTGACGTCGTCGCCCCCGCCACCGCCACCACCACCCTCGTCGCCGGAACCGCATGCGGTCAGGCCCAGCGCCAGCACGGCGGCCGTGCCGGCCGCGAGCACAGATGTGAACTTCATCGTTCGTCTCCCTATGTTCCTTGCCCGACGGCGGAGCCGCCATCGGGGTCCCCGTGAGCCCCCGCAGCGAAGCGAGGAGGCTCGTGGGGTGCGATGGCGGCGCTCCGCCGTCGAACTCTCAGTCCGCCCGCTATGCGCGGTGCGACAACCGACACGACGAGCGCCGAGCCGATCACGATGTTGATGACGTTGACGGTGACGCCCTCCAGGCGCAGCGCGCTGCCGAGGACACCGATGAGCAGGACTCCCGCGACCACGCCATGGATCGCGCCCCGCCCGCCGAAGATCGAGACTCCGCCGAGCAGCACTGCCGCGACGACCTGCAGCTCCATACCGGTCGCGTTGTCGCCGCGGGCGCTGCCGTAGCGGAGCGTGTAGTACACGCCCGCGAGCGCCGACACCGCCCCGGACAGCACGAACAGGATCAGCAGGGTGCGCTTGACGTCGACGCCGGAGAACCGGGCGGCCTCGCTGCTGCGGCCGATGTCCAGCACGTCGCGACCGAACGGCGTCGCGTGCAGCACCACCGCGAACACGGCGATCATCAGGAGGAGCCCGAGGGTGATCACCGGGTAGGGCGACTCCCCCAGGTTCTCCGTGGCACCGTCGGTCCAGGACTCGGGGAACCCGGTGACCGCCGTCGTGCCGAGGAGGCCCACGGCGAGGCCGCGGTACAGGGCGAGCGAGCCGATGGTGACCGCCAGCGAGGGTAGGCCGGCGTATGCGACCAGGGCCCCGTTGACTGCCCCGCACACCGCTCCGAGCAGCACCGATACCAGCAGCGCCACCCACAGGCCGAGCCCTGCCTGGTGCAGCAGCCCGAACGTCACGCTGGAGAGCCCCACCACGGACGCCACCGAGAGGTCGATCTCTCCCGTGGCGATGATGAGCGTCATGGGAAGCGCGATGAGCAGCACCGGGGCGACGTCCAGCACCAGGTAGGTGATGGTGAGCGGGCCGTCGAAGCCCTGGACGGCCGCGGACGCGACCACCCAGGCCACGACCAGGATCAGGATGGTCAGCATCTCGCGGGTGAGCAGCGCACGCTGCCACCACGGGCGGGCGTGGGTTCTCATGCGGTCGCCTCCTCGCGGTCGTCGGGGCCTGCGTCGTTCGGGCCGCCTCCGGGCGGGGCGGAGCCGGGCGGGGCGGAGCCGGGCGGCGGTTCGGCGTCTCGCGCGGCTGCCAGGCGGCGCGAGCGGCGGTTCGCGAGCACCCGGTCCAGAGCGATCGCGCCGATGATGAGTGCGCCCACCACCGCGCGCTGCCAGAAGTCGGGGATGCCCACCACGGGCAGCGCCCGGTTGATGGTGAGCAGCAGCATCGCGCCGAGCGCGGCGCCCACGGCGGTGCCGCTGCCGCCGAAGATCGCGACGCCGCCCACCACGACTGCGCCCACCACCTGGAGCTCCAAGCCGGCTCCCGCGCCCGAGGAAACGGTCCCGTACCGGGCGGCAAACATCACGCCGGCCAGCCCGGCGAGCGCCCCGTTCAGCGCGAACGCCCACAGCAGCCGGCGCCGGACGGGCAGGCCCTGCAGCGCGGCGGCGTCGGGGTCGGACCCGATGGCGTAGAGCTGGCGCCCGCCGCGCGCGGTGTACAGGTAGTAGGCCACGGCCACCAGCACTATCGCCGCGATGAAGGTCAGCACGGGCACGCCGAGGACCTGCCGCGTGCCCAGGCCGAGGAAGGCGCGCGGCATGTCGCCGGCGTCGATCCGGTCGCTGCCCGCCCAGGTGAGCGTCACCCCGCGGTACACGTAGAGGGTGCCGAGCGTGATGACGAGAGCGGGCACGCGGGCGAACGCCACTATCGAGCCGTTGAGCAGGCCCAGCAGCGTGCCGGCCGCGACCGCGACGAGCGCCACCACGACGATCGGCAGGTCCGGCGCGTCGATGAACAGGCGCCCCGTCAGGTACGCGGTGAGCCCCAGCACCGATCCGACGGACAGGTCCACGTTGCGCGTGATGACCACGACGGCCTGTCCCACCGCGAGCACCACGAGGATCGAAGGGGTGAGCAGCAGGTCCCGCCAGCCGCCCGCGCTGAGCAGGAACCCAGGCTGAATCGCGGTGGTCACACCGATCACGACCAGGAGGGCGAGGGCGATCCCGGCCTCGCGGCGGCGGAGGAGAGAGAGGACGCTCATGCTGCACTCTCGCTCTCGGACGCACCCGGCGTGGCGGCGCGCATCACGGCTTCGGGAGTCGCTTCGGCGCGGCTCAGCTCGGCGGCGATACGCCCCTCGCGGACCACGAGCACGCGGTCTGCCATGCCCAGCACCTCCGGCAGCTCGGACGAGATCATGAGGACAGCCAGCCCTTCGGCGGCCAGCGTGGACAGCAGCCGGTGCACCTCGGCCTTGGTGCCGACGTCGATACCGCGGGTCGGCTCGTCGACGATGAGCACCTTCGGGCCGGTGGCCAGCCACTTCGCCAGGACTACCTTCTGCTGGTTGCCGCCGCTCATGGTGGTGGTCACGGCGTCCAGCGCCCCGGCCTTCACCTCGAGCCGGCCGGACCAGTCGCGGGCGAGGCGCGCCTCGGCGTCGGGCAGCAGGATGCCCAGGCGCGCCAGGCGCCGTCGCGAGACCGCGGACACATTGCGGGCCACCGACGACTCGGTGACCAGGCCTTGCAGGCGCCGGTCCTCGGGGACGAGGGCGAGGCCCGCGGCGATGGCCGCGGCCGGGTCGCCCTGACGCAGGTTCCGCCCGCCGACGACGACGCGCCCGGCGTCATAGCGGTCGACGCCGAACACCGCCCGGGCGATCTCGCTGCGTCCCGCGCCGACGAGGCCCGCGAGACCGACGATCTCGCCGGCCCGCACCTCGAAGGACACGTCGTGGAAGGTGCCGGTGGACTCCAGCCCCTCGACCTGGAGCACCACCTCGCCGGGCGTGCTCGGGACCTTGGGGTAGAGCTCGGCCACCTCGCGCCCGACCATGCGCCGCACCAGCTGGTCGGGCGTGACGTCGGCGACGGCGTCTGTCGAGACGTGCTCGCCGTCGCGCATGACGGTGACGGTGTCGCAGAGGTCGGCGACCTCGTCGAGGCGGTGCGAGATGAAGACGACGGCGTGGCCGGCGTCGCGCAGCCCCCGGGCGACGGCGAACAGGCGGCGCACCTCGACGGCGCTCAGCGCCGCCGTCGGCTCGTCCATGACCAGGAGGCGGGCGTCCAAGGAGATCGCCTTGGCGATCTCGACGATCTGTTGGTCCGCGATGGACAGGCCCTCGGCGGGGCGGTCCGGGTCGAGATCGACGCCGAGGTTCCGGAACAGCTCGCGTACCCCCTCGCGCATCGCGCGGCGGTCGATCCGGCGGAACCGGCCGAGCGGCTCCCGGCCGAGAAAGATGTTCTCGGCGACGGTCAGGTCCGGGAAGCTCGCGGGCTCCTGGTGGATGACGGCGACGCCTGCAGCCTTCGCCTCGGCGGGACCGTGGAAGTCGACGGGCTCCCCGTCGAGCTCGACCACGCCCGCATCGCGGCGGTGCACGCCACCCACGATCTTGACCAGTGTGGACTTGCCCGCACCGTTCTCGCCGACGAGGGCGTGGATGCTGCCAGGTTGGACTATCAGGGTGCCGGAGCGGAGCGCTGCCACAGGCCCGAAGGACTTGGCCACCCCTTCCAGGCGCAGCGTCGGTGTTGCGTTCGGCATGTCTCTCCGTCGAGCTGTGCGGGCGGTCGGCGATGACCGCGGTCTGGCCGTTGAATCGTTCAAACGGCTTAACCGGAACATAGACCGGCTCGGTCAGGACGTCAAGAACTTGCGGCGCGTCCGTTGCCCAAGCGTTGCGCTTGCGGAACTCTTGAGCGATCAGGGGTGATACCTACCCGCGGTACTTCACGGAGGTGACCGGACATGAGCCAACCAGTGGCCGATGAGCACGCAGCTCTCGGCGAGGAGCCAACCGAGCTCAAGCGGGTGATGGGGCCCAAGCTGCTCCTGCTCTTCATCGTGGGCGACATTCTCGGCACGGGCGTCTACGCGCTCACGGGAGATGTGGCCGCCGAGGTCGGCGGTGCGGCGTGGGCGCCGTTC
Source organism: Promicromonospora soli (assembly GCF_014653785.1). GTDB lineage: Bacteria > Actinomycetota > Actinomycetes > Actinomycetales > Cellulomonadaceae > Promicromonospora > Promicromonospora soli. The sequence continues at coordinate 180,081 of NZ_BNAS01000002.1, forward strand.
ATCGTCGCTTTCCTCGTGGCGCTCATCACCGCGTTCTCCTACCTGGAGCTGGTGACCAAGTACCCGCGGGCAGCGGGCGCCGCGCTCTACACGCACAAGGCGTTCGGCATCCACCTGCTCACGTTCATGGTCTGCTTCACGGTCATGTGCTCCGGCATCACCTCGGCATCGACCGCGTCACGCGCCTTCGCGTCGAACCTGGCGGTGGGCTTCGGGCTGGACGAGACCAACGCGACGCTCGTCATCACCGTCGCGCTGATCTTCATGGCCGTGGTCGCCGCCGTGAACCTGCGCGGCGTCGGCGAGAGCGTCAAGGCCAACATCTTCCTCACGCTGGTGGAGCTGTCCGGCCTGCTGCTGGTGATCATGATCGGCTTCTACGCCGTCTTCGCCGGCCGGACGGACTTCAGCCGCACCATCATCTTCGACGACCCGGGGGACAAGGGTGCCTTCTTCGCCGTCACGGCGGCGACGTCGCTGGCGTTCTTCGCGATGGTCGGCTTCGAAGACTCCGTGAACATGGCGGAGGAGACCCGCGACCCGGTCAAGAACTTCCCGAAGATGATGATCACCGGAATCGGCATCACCGGGGTCATCTACGTGCTCGTGGCGCTCTTCGCCGTCGCGATCGTGCCGGTGGGCACCCTGGCCGACAGTGACACCCCGCTGGTGACCGTGGTGGAGACGGCGGCTCCGGGCATACCGGCCGGCGACATCCTGCCGTTCATCTCGATGTTCGCCGTCGCCAACTCGGCGCTCATCAACATGCTCATGGCGAGCCGGCTGCTCTACGGCATGGCCAAGCAGGGCGTGCTTCCCGAGGTCCTGGGCCGCGTGGGTGTACGCCGCCAGACGCCGTGGGTTGCCATCCTGGTCACGACTGCCATCTCGTTCGGGCTGATCTACTTCGTCAGCCGCGACCCGGAGAACGACGTCGTCGCCGCCCTGGGCGGCACCACGGCCCTGCTCCTCCTGGCCGTGTTCGCCATCGTGAACGTGTGCGTGCTGGTCCTGCGCAAGGACACCATCGACCGCAGGCACTTCGTGGCGCCGACCGTGCTGCCGATCATCGGCGCGATCGCCTGCGCGTTCTTCGTCGGCCCGTGGACGGGCCGGGACGTTCTCCAGTACCAGATCGCCGGCTGGCTGCTGGGCATCGGCTTCGTGCTGTGGATCCTGATGTGGATCACGAACCGGCTGCTCGGCCAGCGCACCGCGATCACCGACCTCGAGGCGATCAACGAGCCGGAGGGCGGCGTCAACTGACGCGATCCCCGAAGTGTCAGGCGTACAGGTCACCCGGGTGGCCTGTACGTCTGACGGTTCAGGTGGTGGCAGTGGTCGGGAGGCCCAGTGCCGCCAGCTGGCCCTCCAGGTGGAACACCTCGTCCAGCAGCACGAACCCGTCGTCCGGGTTGCCCTCGTCGACGAAGAACCCGGACATCGCAGCCTGCCACCTCGCGTTGACCTCGGTCGCGGCCATCCCGCGCTGCGCCGCCGCGTAGTCGTCGGTCTCCAGGATCCCGACCAGCAGCCCGTCATCACGCAGGAACAGGTAGTAGTCCCGCCAGCCCGTATCGCGCAACGCCTCCAGCATCTCGGGCCAGACGGCGGCGTGTGCCGCCCGGTACTCGGGGATACGGTCTGCCCGCACCCGGGACGTGAAACAGACGCGTGCGCCCGCTGATTTGCTCGACATGTCCGGTCCTCCGGTTCCTGAGCCCGCCGAAGGGCGACCCACCGTCATGAAACGGTTCATAATGTAGCCCGAAGCAAGGAGGCGCTCCATGACCCAGCAGGCCGCTCACCGACGAGCATCCATCGCCGACGTCGCCCGCGTCGCCGGCGTCTCCGTCGGCACGGTCTCCAACGTGCTCAACCGGCCCGAACGCGTGCTGCCGGGGACCCGCGAGCGGGTCGAGGCCGCCATCGAAGAGCTGAGCTTCGTGCGCAACGGATCCGCCCGGCAGCTCCGCGCGGGGACCATCACCACGGTCGGCGCGATAGTCCTCGACATCGCCAACCCGTTCTTCACGGACGTCGCGCGCGGCATCGAGGAGCGCCTGGACCGCGACGACTTCACGCTCATGGTGGCCTCGTCCGACGACGACCCGGACCGCGAGCAGCGCTACCTGCGCCTCTTCGAGGAGCACGGCGTACAGGGCGTCATGGTGGTGCCGGCCACCAACGACATCGAGCATCTCCTCGCGGTCCGCCGTCGCGGCACCGGGGTCGTCCTGCTGGACCGCCCGTCGTCCGACCCGACCATCTCCTCCGTGGCCGTCGACGACGTCCGCGGCGGCGAGCTCGCCGCCACGCACCTCCTGGACCAGGGGCACACGCGCATCGCGTTCCTCAACGGCCCGCACACGATCCGGCAGTGCGCCGACCGGCACGACGGCGTGGTCAAGGCGCTGGTGGCGGCCGGGCTGGATCCGGCGTCGGCCCTGCTCGAGGTCACGGTGACCAGCCTCAACGCGGAGGGCGGGGAGGCCGCGATCCGCGGGCTGCTGGAGTCGGGCGACCAGCCCACCGCCGTCTTCTGCGTCAACGACCTGGTCGCGCTGGGCGTGCTGCGCACGCTCCGTACCGAGGGCATCGCCGTCCCTACGGACATGGCAGTGGTGGGGTACGACGACGTCGCGTTCGCCGCCGAGCTGTCCACACCCCTCACCTCGGTGCGCCAGCCGACCCACGAGCTCGGCGCCCGCGCCGCGGACCTCCTGCTCAGCGGGCCCGACGCCGAGGCCGAGCACGTGATGTTCCAGCCGACGCTCGTGGTGCGGAGCTCGAGCTCCTCCTGACCCGGCTGCTCTGCCTTGCCCGGTCCACTCCACGCGATTACTTCGGCTGGGCCAGGCCGGCGAGGAACTCGCCCGAGATCGCGGCGAAACGCGCCGGTGCGTCCCGGCGCACGAAGTGCGATGCGCCGTCGACCACCGCGAGCCGGGCGCCGCTCCCGACGAGCAGCCGCCGGTGCCTGGCCGTCATGCCGACCTCCGGCGAGACTCCCCCGGTGACGACCAGCACGTCCACCCTGGCGGCTGTCAGCCGGCGCACGAGGTCGGGCCAGGGCGGCGTCGGGATGACGTGTCCGTGGCGCACGAGCACAGGATCGGCGTCGTGCTGGGCATGGGCCCAAGCAGGCAGCTCGGCCGGGTCCCAGCCCGGGTGCGCGACGCCACCCTCGGCCGCCAGCTCTGCGAGTGACCGCGTCTGCCGGGCCACGAGGTCGCGATACGCCTGCTCGGCCACCGCCCGGTCCTGGCGCGACGTGACCGGGAGCCGCCAGAACGGGTCCTCGAGCAGCACCCCGGCCACCCGCTCCGGACGCAGGGCAGCGGCCGCCGCGACGACGCCGCCGCCGGCCGAGTGCCCGAACAGCACGAGCGGCTCGGTCACACCAGCGCCCGAGCCCGACCCCGCGTCCGACCCCGCGCCGTCCGAATCCGCACCCACGCCCGAACCCACGGCCAGCTCGTCAAGGACCGCCACAAGGTCCTCGGTCAGCCGGTCGCCCGCGTGCAGCTGATCGGCGGGGTCCCAGCGCGGCGAGCGGCCGTGTCCACGCAGGTCAGGAGCAAGCACTTCCCAGCCGGTCGCCGCCCAGGCGTCGGCCGCGCCGTGCAGGGTCGGGCCGCTCTCCATCATCCCGTGCACGGCGACCACCGTCCCGCGCCGGGTCCCCCGCGCGGGGGTGCGCGTCACATGTAGCCCGGCGCTGGTCACACGCGTTCCTCCCGTCGTGCGGGCACCACGACTTGAGGTCGCGGCGCTGCGCTGCGCCAACCCAGGGAAAGCGCGTTCCAATTCGAGTCAGATGCTTGCACACCCGACCCCCGGTGTCGACACCTTCCGGGCCATCAATCGGCAAGAGCGACGGAACGCGCTTTCCATTCTTTCTTGACATGGCCGTCGCGGCGCCCCTAGCGTGCACGGTGCAAGGGCAGAGCTACCGAATCCGCCACCGAATCTTCGAAGAAGAAGAGAGCCAGCCGTGGACCCACGCGCACACGACCGGACATCACCGGCGTCCCTCCACGGCGGAGGTGCGCGGCGATGAGTGCCGACCTCGACGCCGCGACGAACAGCCTCGCGGACCCCCGAACCGCACGCAGCGGAAATCGCCAGAAGAGGCGCGGCCGCGACTACGGCCTCGTCCTGCTGGCCGCCCCCGCCGTCATCCTCCTGGTGGTCTTCGCCTACGGCCCGATGGCCGGGCTGATCGTCGCGTTCCAGGACTTCAACGTGGCCGACGGCGTCTTCGGGTCGCCCTGGGCCGGCTTCGAGAACTTCGAGTTCTTCTTCACCTCGGGCGGCGCCGGCCGGATCCTGTGGAACACGCTGTTCCTGAACATCCTGTTCCTGGCCGCGACCCTCGGCTCGGGCGTCCTGCTCGCGATCATGCTCAACGAGATCCGCGGCCGGGTGACCAAGCGGTTCTTCCAGTCGGTGATCTTCGTGCCGTACTTCGTGTCGCCGATCGTCGTGAGCATCTTCCTGCAGGCGTTCCTCGCGGGACCGAGCGGACGCGGCGGCCTGGTGAACGACCTCACCGACGTCTTCGGGCTGCCGTCCATCTCCTGGTACACCGAGCCCGGGCCCTGGCCGTGGATCCTGACCGTCGTCAAGGTCTGGCAGATGGGCGGCTACATGAGCGTCATCTTCCTCGCGGCCATCACCGCGATCCCCGAGGAGGTGTACGAGGCCGGCGTGATCGACGGCGCGAGCCGGGCACAGATGGCCCTACGGATCACGGTTCCCCTGCTCAAGCCGACGGCGGCGATCCTCCTGGTGCTCGGCGTCGGCCGGATCTTCTACGGCGACTTCGGCACCATCTACGCGATCGTCGGCGACAACGGCACCTTGTTCTCCACCACCGACGTCATCGACACCTACGTCTTCCGGGCGCTGCGCACCATCGGCGACTTCGGCACGACCGCCGCGATCGGCCTGTTCCAGTCGGTCATCGGCTTCGTGCTGGTCGTGGCCGCCACCCTGGTCCAGCGTCGCTACGCGAAGGAGACCTCGCTGCTATGACCACCGTCGAAGCCCCCGCCCGCCCCCGCCCCCGGCCCGTGTCGACGACGCCGCCCACCGGCCCTCGCGTCCGGCAGCGGCAGCGCCCCGAGACCTTCACGGTCGTCAGCTACGCGGGCGTGATCGCGTTCGCCATCGTCTGCATCGTGCCGTTCTGGATGGTCGTGGCCGGCTCCTTCACCGCGGAGTCGTCGCTGTCACAGACCGGGTACTCGTTGTGGCCGGACCCCTTCTCGCTGGACGCATACACCACGATCTTCGCCGGGTCGCGAGTCTGGCTCTCCTACGGCGCGACGATCTTCATCACCGTGGTGGGCACGGTGATCGCCGTCATCGCGACGTCGGGCATCGCCTGGGTGATCGCGCGCGGCCTGCCCCTGGTGAGCCGGCCGCTGGCGGTGTTCGCCTACATCCCGATGCTGTTCACCGGCGGCCTCGTGCCCATGTACATCCTGATCACGCAGGTCCTGCAGCTCCGGGACTCGTGGTTCGCCGTCATCCTGCCGATGGCCATCGCGCCGTTCCTCGTGTTCGTGCAGGTCAGCTTCTTCCGGGCGACGCCGCAGGAGATCCTCGACGCCGCACGGATCGACGGCGCCGGCGAGCTGCGGATCTTCTTCCAGGTGGTGCTGCCGCTCTCGAAGCCGGTCATCGCCGTCATCGCCCTCTTCTACGCGGTGGCGTTCTGGAACGAGTGGTTCCACGCCCTGCTCTTCATCAGCGAGCCCGCCAAGTACCCGTTGCAGCTCGTTCTCCAGAACCTCATCACGAGCGTCGCCAACGCGGCCGACCTCGGAACGGTGTCCGCTGCGCCCGTCTACCAGATGCGGCTGGCGATGACCGTCATCACCATCGGCCCGATTCTCCTCGCCTACCCCTTCGCCCAGCGCTACTTCGTCAAGGGCCTCACGCTCGGCGCCACCAAGGGCTGAACCCGGCACCACCCGTCGCACCCCGTCGCACCCCGTCGCACGACCCAAGTCTTTCGAGAGGAAAGCACCATGGCACAGCTCATCGATGCCGCTGGACTGTCATTGCCCGTCTCCCGCCGAGGATTTCTCGCCGGAACCGGCGGCCTGCTCGCCGCCGCCACCCTCGCCGCCTGCGCCCCCAGCGGGGGTGGAGAGGCCGCCACCTCCACCTTCGGCCACCTGCTGCCCGGTGACGTACCCGCGCAGTGGGACCGCATCCGCGCCGCGGTCAACACCAAGCTCAAGGCCGATCTCGGCTTCGAGTTCAAGCCCGAGTTCATCAACTGGACCAACTACGCCTCACAGTCCCTGCTGAAGTTCACGTCGGGCGAGGACTTCCAGACGGCGCTCTCGGCGCGCTGGCTCAACATCGCCCAGCTCATCGAGTCGAAGGCGCTCGAGCCGCTGGACGAAGCCCTGGCGAGCGGCAAGTACCCGAACCTCATGGCCGCCGTCGACCAGAGCGCGTTCGACGCCAACCGCTGGCCCGACGGTTCGGTCTACGGCGTGCCCGCGGTCAACAGCGCGGCCCGCATCCACCACGTCGTGGCGCGCGGCGACCTCGTCGACAAGTACGCAGGAGGGAGCATCGAGACCTTCGACCAGCTCGAGAAGTTCTGGTACGACGTGCAGCAGAAGGAGGGCATCCCCGGGTACATCAACCGGAACTCGCCCTTCGACGTGCTCGGCGCCCCGACCGGCGTGCTCTACGCGCAGGGCTGGGAGACGCCCGACTTCCTCCCGCTCTACTTCTCCAGCGACTCCCTCATGTTCGTCCCGTCCCGGGACGCGGCGACGACGGGCTCGACCGACGCGGTGCCCTTCTGGGAGTACGAGCCGTACCTGGAGTCCCTGCACCGCGTCCGCAAGTACTACGAGGACGGCATCATCAACGGCGACCGCCTCAACGCCGACCCGGCCACCCTCAAGTCGCAGTTCGACGGCGGCGGCGCAGCCACGTGCTGGGGCATCACCGACGGCGCGGACACGTCCGGGCACCTCGACCTGCTCGAGCAGGCGGTGAAGGGAGCCTCGCTCGTGACCCTGCTCCCGTTCAGCGAAGGCCTGTCGGCGAAGCCGAACCAGACCTTCCAGGCCGACAACCTCGTGGTCGTGAACGCCGCGGCGGCCGACGCCGAGAAGGCACTGCAGCTCCTGGACTGGGTGTCCATCCAGGAGAACCACGACCTCCTGCAGTACGGCGAGGAGGGCACCGACTGGAAGGCCGTGGGCGACGACGCCTACGAGCAGGTCGGCGACTACGCGAACTTCCCCGGATTCGCGATGAGCTGGCGCGTCCCGCTCGAGCGGAAGTACTCGCGGATGTCAGAGAGCGAGACCACCTGGTTCGACTGGTCCAAGGAGTACGACAACTTCACGCTCGACCCGTTCGCCACCTTCATCCCCGACCTGGCCGAGGTGGAGAAGGAGCACGCCCAGATCACGGCGGCCATCGCCGAGTTCGCCAACCCGCTGTTCGCCGGCGCGGTCGACGTCACCGAGGGTCTGGACAAGCTCAAGAGCGCCCTCGACACGGCCGGCCTGCCGAAGGTCCAGGAGGAGCTCAACAAGCAGGCCGACGCGTACCTGGCGGCGCAGAAGTAGCCGCGGGTCCGTCTCTACAGACCGTCCCGGGGCCGGGTGTACCTCCCCCGACCCCGGGACGTCCCACATGAATCCCACCTGAGGAGCAGAGTGATCGAGTACGCAGTCGCGGTCGGGTCCGACCGCCTGGCCGGACGGCTCTTCGGCCCGTCGTTCGAGGCGTTGGCAGACGTGCCGGCGAACCGCGTGGGCGACATCCTCACCGAGCTCGACTCGGACGCCGCCCGCGAGACGCTCGCCCGCGCCGAGGTGCTGCTGACAGGATGGGAGACGCCGCACCTCACGGCCAAGGTGCTGCGCCACGCACCCCGGCTGCGGCGGGTGATCCACCTGGGCGGCTACGCGGCCGGGCTGTTCCCGGACGGGGCGGCGGGGATCACGATGTCGGACGTCGGGGTGGCCAACTCGGTGCCCGTCGCCGAGTACTCGCTGGCGATGATCCTCCTGGCCAACAAGGACACGTTCCGCGCGCAGCGGCTGTACCGGGAGCGCCGGGCCTTCATCGACCGCGAGGCCGAGTTCGAGGTGTCCGGCAACTACCGGCGGACCGTCGGCGTGGTGAGCGCGTCCCGCACCGGGCGCGCCCTGATCGAGCTGCTGCGTCCGTTCCCGGCGCTCCGCGTGCTCCTGTACGACCCGTACGTCACGGAGCGCGAGGCCGCGGAGCTCGGCGTCGAGCCGGTGACGTTGCCTGAGCTGATGAGCCGCAGCGACGTCGTGACGCTGCAGACGCCCCTGCTGCCCGAGACGGTGGGGCTGATCGACGCCGCCCTGCTCGCCCGCATGCCTGACGGGGCCACGCTGATCAACACCGCGCGCGGCCCGATCGTCGACGCCGAGGCGCTCGAGCGCGAGCTGGTCGGCGGCCGGATCAGTGCGGTGCTCGACGTCACCGACCCCGAGCCGCTGCCGGCGTCGTCCCCGCTGTACGACCTGCCGAACGTGCTGCTCACTCCGCACATCGCCGGTTCGATGGGCACCGAGCTGCGCCGGATGGGTGACATGGCGGCCGCTGACCTCGCTCGATACGCGCGATCCGAACCGTGACGGATACGATCTCAGGGCTACCAAAAGTGTCCACCGACGCAGGGAATCGAGAAGCGACGATGAACGACCCGGCTCCGTCTCGGGCCGCGCGCCTTGCCGACGTGGCCGAGCTCGCCGGAGTCTCTGCGGCGACGGCGTCGCGCGCCCTCAACGGGAGCGACCGCGGCGTCCGCGAGGTCAACCGGGTCAGGGTGCTCGAGGCGGCCAAGACGCTCGGGTACACCACGAACTTCGCCGCGCAGGCCGTCGCCAAGGGCCGCTCCCGGGGGGTGACGCTGGTCGTCAAGGGCATGCCCGACGACTTCGCCAACCCGATCACCGCGGGCGTCGTGGCCGCCGCGCAGCGGCGCGGCCTCCCGTTCACCCTGATCTCGGCCGGCACCGACCCGGCCGACCTGGTGGAGGCGGTCAACCTGGCCCGCGGCCACCGGCCCGAGATCCTGATGATCGCCGGCGGGCGAACCAAGGACGACGCCACGCTCCCCGCGCTCGTCGAGGCGCTGCAGCGCTACGAGGCCGAGGGTGGCCGGGTAGTGCTCGTCACGCAGGAGGGCCTGCCCTTCGACACCGTCGCCTACGCCAACCGGCAGGGCGGCTACGACATGGCCACCGCGCTGGTGGGCCTCGGGTACCGCCACTTTGCCGTGATCTCCGGGCTCAAGCACGGCCTCACGCAGCGTGACCGCACCGAAGGTTTCGCGGCAGGGCTGGCAGACGCCGGCATCGAGCTGTCCGCCGACCGCGTCCTGATCGGCGAGTTCGACCGGGACGCCGCCTACGCGCTGACGGGCGAGCTGCTGCGGCGCAACATCGCGGTGGACGCGATCTTCGCCGTGAACGACGCCATGGCCCTGGGTGTGCTCACCTTCCTGCGCGACTCGGGGGACCCGAAACGCATAGCGGTGGCCGGGTTCGACGACATCAAGGCGCTGCGCGACGTGACGCCCGCCCTGACCACCGTGCGGCTGCCGTGGGAGCAGGTGGCCGATGAGGCGCTGGCTCTGGCCCTCGGACCACGCGGTGACGAGCCCCGCACCACGGTGGTCAAGGGCCACGTGATCGTGCGCGAGAGCACCCCACCCGTCACCCACTGACGTCTGGGTCTCGACAGGCTCAACCCCGGTGGTCGAGCCGGGCCACCGGTGGTCGAGCTTGTCGAGACCTGGCGGCTACCTCCGCAGGCCTCAGCCTCGGCCCGGGATCGGGACCTCTCTCCAGTCCGTGTCCGAGGCCAGGTAGAAGCCCGGGTACGACGGCTGGTTGTACGTCGTCTGCTGCCGCGCCACCTCGACGCGGTACTGCCGGTCCTGCATCAGCGTGTAGAGCGCGATGTCGCTCGGCTCGGTCGACATGAACAGCCGCAGTGCGCTCGAGTCGGTGGTCCGCACGAGCACCTCCTCGCGCCAGTCGCCGAGCACGTCGGCGACGAGCGACGGGTTGCCCTTGGTGCCGTTGTTGGTCAGCGTCCCGTCCAGGGTCGCGACGGTGCCGCGCGACCAGTCCACGATCGTCGGCGTCTGGTCGCCCGAGCCCGCGACGATCTGCGTGGTCCCGTCGCCGGCCCACCGCACGGACTGGTTGGTCCCCATGGTCGACGTCGACACCTGCTCGCCCGTAGCGCTCAGCGTGCCCGACCCGAGGGTGCCGTCCGGCATGGACGCCCACACCTCGATGCCCGGCACCTCGGGCCGTACGTCGCCGATCATCGACCGTCCGGTGTCCCGGCCGGAGTACTCGCCGAACAGCACCTCGCCGGTCGCGGCGTCGCGCATCGCGGAGCCGTAGGGAGCCCACGTGCCGCCTTCGTGGCAGGTCCAGATCTCCAGCCCCGGCCGCGCCGGGTCGATGTCGGTCACGTGCATGGCGTCACCGTGGCCCAGCCCGGCGCGAGCCCCGGGGTTCGCGGAGCCCTCCGGCAGCGTGTCGAACGACGAGTACAGCAGCGAGCCGTCGTCGTCGAGAGTCGCCGAACCGTAGACGATCTCCTGCTTGCCGTCCCCGTCGACGTCGGCCGCCGAGAGCGAGTGGAAGCCCTGCGTCGGGAGGCTGCCCCACTCGGGCGAGGTGCCCGGCACCCCGTGGGGGCTGTCGTTGAACGGGTTGGACATCGGCGTCCAGCCGGAGTCGGCGAGCCAGCGCTGGGTCAGGTGCCGCCCGTCCCAGTCGTACGCGGCGATCGTGGAGCGCGTGTAGTAGCCGCGCGCGAAGATCGCACTGGGCCGGCCCTCGGAAAGGTAGGCCACACCCGACAGGAACCGGTCCACTCGGTTGCCTGGCTCGATCCGGGCCATCGCGTAGTCGCCCCAGCGGAGCCCGTCGTCGGTGCGGCCCGGCTCGTAGTCGACGGTCTCCAACGGACGGCCCGTGAGCCCGTCGAACACGGTGAGGTACTCCGGACCGCTCACCACGAAGCCCTCGAACAGCCGCAGCTGGTTCCGCGTCGAGCGGGACGGCGCGTAGACGTCGATGAAGTGGTCGGCGGCGGCGCGCGCGTCGGCGTCGGACAGCGGATAGGTCCACCGCGCGTCGATGCCCCACGCCTCCTCCAGCGTTGCGGGCCACTGCCCGCTGGTCACCTCGGGGCGCGCCGACCAGCCACGGAACATGTCCACGAGGTGCTCGTAGTAGTCCCCGGCCGACATCCGGTAGTCGTCGGCGTTCGTCACGCCGGCGTCCTGGTCGTCCCGAGGGATCGGGAGGTAGCGCCAGCCAGCAGGCTTCCCGTCGTCGTACATGGTGACGCGCGTGCCGGGCGCGGTCTTGACCATCAGCTCGGCCCTGCCGTCGCCGTCGTAGTCGTAGACGGGGAACTGCGTGTAGTGCGCGCCCGCGCGGATGTTGACACCCAGGTCGATGCGCCAGAGCTGCTTGCCGTCGAGCTCGTACGCGTCCAGGTACTGGTTGCCTGTGTAGCCCACCTGGGAAACGTCCTTCGAGTTGGACGGGTCCCACTTCACGACGATCTCGTACTCGTCGTCGCCGTCGAGGTCCGCGACGGACGCGTCGTTGGCCCGGTACGTGTAGGCCTCGCCCGCGGGCGTGACGCCGTCGGCCGGCTTGTTCAGCGGGATATCGAGGTGCCCGTCGCCCCATACGGTGGCCGACGCCGCCCTGCCCGCGCTTGGCCCGCTCAGCGGCACCACGCGGTACCGGGCGTCGGCGGTGCCCCCGGCGTCGAGATAGCTGGTCGAGCCCGTCACCTTCGCGATCCGCCGCCCGTCGCGGAACACCGCGAAGCCCGGGCCCTCGAGCCCGGAATCGCCGTGGCCGGTGACCTCGGGCGCGAGCAGGCGCCAGCTGAGAAACACGCCCTCGCTGGTCGCGGCGGCCACGAGCCCGCGGCCGAGGCGTTCGGTGCCCGACGCCGTCCCGTCCTGGTCGCCCTGGGTGGTGGTCGGCACGTTCTCGGGGGCGGACGAGGCGCCCGCCGACGCCGCGGCGGTCACCCCGCTCAAGCCGAGGCAGAGCGCTGTCGCCAGGACCGCACCCGCCCGGATTCTCCTCGGGACCATGTTCGAATTCCTCTCTGAATTCTGCGCTGGAGGGTGCACTGCGGCGACATAGCCGTGGGGCACCGCGCGGCCATGAACCGATTCAAGACCAGGAACGAGGCTGGCGTTAAATCGGTACAAGGTCAAGGCCTGGAGCGCTACGGGCTACGCAAGGACGTCGCTGCATCGAGCCCCGGAGGTCGCGCTCCGTCGCCGGGTACGTCCTACGCGCGGCGCTCGACGATCTGTGCGAGCCGCGCGAGGTCCTTGTTCGTCGCGCGCCGCATCGCGGCCTTCATGATCGGCGCGGCAACCGAGGCGAATCCCGAGGGCCGGCCTGTGTTGCGCAGCGTCATGCGAGTGCCGACACCCGCGGACATCCAGGTGTACTCGGTGCGCATGGGGAACGGGCCCTGCGCCGTCGCCATCACCAGGCGCTCACTGGGGACGAGCTCCTCGACCCGATACGTATAGGCGATGCGGCGGCCGAGGAACCGCGCGACGAAGTCCATCTCCGAGCCGACCCTGACCGGTGGTTCGGTGCGCCACTCGACCGAGTCGATGTTCGCGTACCACTCGGGCGCGTTCGACGGGTCCGCCGCGTAGGCGGCCACCCTGGCGAGGGGAGCGTGGATCACGCGCTCGACACGGACGTCCACAGCTGCCATAGCGACCCTCCAGCCGGCTTGCCCCCGCTGTCAGTCTAGGCACGGCGGCGGGGGCAGCGCCCGGGATCGTCGCGCGCTAGAGCCTGCCCAGGCGCCGCGTCTCGACGGCGACCGCCGCCAGGCTGAGCAGACCGCCCGTCACGAGGACGAGGGGCGCGAGCATCCACACGAGGACCACGCACATCACCAGAGCGGCGAGCAGCAGCACCGACCCGCCGACGTCGTCCCGGGTGCGAGCGATCCCGCACGACAGCTCGTGCCACGGGCCGGCCGAGGCCTGGGCGGTGAGCGAGCCCGGGCCCGGATCGTGGTCGGACCACGCCGCCGCGGCGCGCACCACCACGACCGCGGCGCAGGCCGCTGCCGCCCACGTGACCCAGCGGACCACCGACCCGCCCGGGAGCTCCCCCGACGCCGTGAGCCCGGTGTTGGCCCAGACGACGACGGCGGCCAGGGGCACGAGCACGCCCACCGCCCACAGGCTCCGCACCGCCGCGAGCCAGTCCCGCGCAAAAGCGCTGACAGAGGTGCTGTACCCGCCGAGGTGGCGGCGCAGGTGCGCCGCGCCGGCCGCGAGCGCCGCCGGGGCCGTCACGACGGGGAGGCTCCCGACCAGAATGAGGAGCCCGATCAGCAGGGTCTCCCCGAGCAGCGCGAACCACCCCTCGCCGGCCATGCGGGGACCGAGGCCCCGCTGCGCGGTGGGCTCGTCGTCCGGCTCCTGTGTGTTCATGGCGTGGCTCAGCCCTTGAGGCCCTGCGTCGCGACGCCGTCGACCAGGTACCGCTGGAACACCACGAAGAACAGCAGCACGGGCACCAGCGCGAGCACGGCCATGGCCATCTGCGCGCCGTAGTCGGACACCGACGTCTGGTCCACGAACAACCGCAGCGCGATGGGCAGGGGGTACGTGTCCGGCCGCTTGAGGTAGAGCAGCGGACCGAGGAAGTCGTTCCACGACCAGATGAAGGCGAAGATCGCGCTGGTGATCACGGCTGGCCGCATCAGCGGGAGCAGCACGAGCCGGAAGATTCCCCAGTGCCCGCACCCGTCGATCCGCGCGGCCTCGTCGAGCTCCCGCGGCAGCCCGCGCAGGAACTGAACCATGAGGAACACGAAGAACGCCTCCGTGGCCAGGAACTTCGGCGCGAGCAGCGGCAGGAACGTGTTCACCATGCCCATGGAGTTGAACAGGATGTACTGCGGGATGATCACCACGTGGAACGGCAGCAGCATCGTGCCGATCATGACCGCGAAGTACACGCCGCGCCCGGGAAAGCTGATGCGCGCAAACGCGTAGGCCGACACGGTGGCCGAGGCGATGATGCCGACCACCGACCCGACCGCGAGGATCAGCGAGTTGAGGGCGAAGGTCCAGAACGAGACCCCGCCGATCCCGCCCAGAGCCGACGCGTAGTTGTCGAGAGTCCAGGTCTCGGGCCACAGGTTCACGTTGCCGACGATGTCTCCGTTCGGCTTGAACGAGCTCATGACCATCCACACGCCGGGGTACAGGATCACCACAGCGATGGCGATCACGAGCACGTGGAACACGACAGACCTCGTGCGCTTCTGCCTGGTCGCGACGGTGCTCGCGGTAGCACTCACAGCTGTCATCGCAGTCGTCATCGCACGTCTCCCGTGTAGTGGACCCAGGCACGCGAGGTGCGGAACAGGATGGCCGTGATGATCCCGACGACGAGCACGAGCACCCAGGCCATGGCTGAGGCGTACCCCATGCGGAACTCCGTGAAGCCCTTCAGGTAGAGGTAGAACGTGTAGAAGAGCGTCGAGTCGGCGGGCCCACCCGTACCGCCGGAGATGATGAAGGCCGAGCTGAAGACCTGGAACGCGCCGATCGTCTCGAGCAGCAGGTTGAAGAACAGCACCGGCGACAGCATCGGCAGGGTCACCGACAGGAAGCGCCGGATCGGTCCGGCGCCGTCGACGGCTGCCGCCTCGAGCAGCTCCGCCGGGATCTGCTTGAGGCCGGCCAGGAAGATCACCATCGGGGCGCCGAACTGCCACACCGCCAGCAGGATCATCATCGGCATGGTCATGCTGGGATCGCCCACCCAGCCGCCGGCCGGGAACCCGAAGAGCTGCTGGATCTGGTCCGCGACGCCGTCGTCGATGAACATCGCGCGCCAGACGATCGCCACGGAGACGCTGGCCCCGATGAGCGACGGCGCGTAGAACATCGAGCGGTAGGCGCCCTGGCCGCGGTGCTTGGCGTTGAGCAGCGCCGCCACCGCCAGCGCCGCGGCCAGCTTGACCGGCACACCCACGAGCACGTAGATCGCGGTGACCTGCGCGGACTTGAGGAAGCGCGGGTCGGCGAACAGAGCGGTGAAGTTGTCGATGCCGACGAACTCAGGCGCCCGGAACAGGTTGTAGTCCGTGAACGCGAGGTACAGCGACATCAGCATCGGGCCGGCTGTCAGCAGAACGAACCCGAGCAGCCAAGGGGACAGGAACGCGTAGCCGGCCCGCGTATCGGCCCGGCTGCGCGGCGGCTTGGTGGCGCCGCCCCGCGCGGGGGCCGACGATGCCGTCGCCCCCCGCGCGCTCCCGCGCCCGGCCTGGCGGCCGCGCTCGGTAGTGGTAGCCGACATGGTCACTCCCCGCCGAGGTTCGCTTCGGCGCTCTGGAACCACTGGTCGGCGAACTCTGCCGGCGTGACGTTGCCGTACGCGAGCTCCTCACCGAGGCGCTTGAACTCGGCCTCGACGACGCCGTAGCCCTCCGCCGGGAGCGGCGTCTCGGCCGTGACCCGGTCGGCCATCTCTTCCTCGTAGGTGACGATCTTCTCGTCGATCGAGCCGTCGGCCAGCTCCATCGCGTCCTTCTGGGCCGGCACGGCGGGCACGCCCTTGGACGTGCCGAAGATGCTGCCTACCTCGGGGTCGTTCACCAAGAAGTCGATGAGCGCGGCCGCGGCGTCCGGCTCCTGTGTGTTCGCCGACGACGAGAGCAGCATCGACGGCTTCCAGAACTGCTGCGAGCCCTCGGCGCCCGTGGGCACCGGCAGCAGGCCGAGGTTCTCCGTACCCGCGCCGGCCGCATAACCGGCCAGCATGTTGTCCCAGGTGATCTCGGTAGCCGCCTGGCCGACCTGCATGGCGGTAAGAGGCTCGACCTGCTTCGCCCGCTCGACCGGGAAGAACACGCCGTCGTCACGCAGCGGCTGGGTGCGCTCGACCCACGCGACGAGGTCGGCCTTGTCGAAGGCCGGCGAGCCGTCCTCCGCGAACGGAACCTTGCCCTGCTGGACCAGCCACTGGATGAAGATCCAGAGGGCGCCGGTGTAGTCCGTGCCGCCGTAGACCTGCGGGTCGTGATCGGCCCCCGCCTCGCTGACCTCACGGATCCAGGCGTCGTACTCGTCCCAGGTCAGGCCCTCCGCCGGGGGCTCGACGCCCAGCTCGTCCAGGAGGTCCTGGTGGTAGAACATGCCGAGTGTGTTGGTGCTGGTCGGGATACCGAACTGCTCGCCGTTGACCGAACCGGAGCCGAGCAGCGTCTCGTCGTAGTCGCCGGTCTCCAGGTTGACGCCGACCTGGCTCGACAGGTCGAGCAGCTGGTTGTTCGACGCGTACTGGTGGATGTAGGCGAGGTCCATCTGGAACACGTCGGGCAGGGTCTGGCCGGCCGCCTCGGTGGTGCGGGCGGTCCAGTAGTCGTCCCACGCCTGGAACTGGGTCTGGACGTCGATGTTCGGGTACTTCTCCTCGAACAGCGTCACGGCTTCCTCGTAGCGGGCCGCGCGGTCGTCGTCGCCCCACCAGACGAGGGACAGCTCGATGTCCCGGTCGGTGGCGACCGGCGCGGCTTCGGTGGAGGCTGCGCTTCCTCCCGCGCAGGCCGAGAGGGTGAGTGCGCCGGCCGCGGCGATCGCGGTGGCCCGGAGCGCTGTCCGGATGGTCGTACGTGTGCGAACCACGTGAGCCTCCTTGCTCTGAATTCAAACCGGGCCCGACAGGGGCGCCGACCACGTCTACACCGACGCTTGAATCGATACAATACCCGTCTGCACAAGGTTGTCCAGGGGTAAATGACAGGAATCCGTAACGAAATACCCCGCTACGGCCCCGGCCTAGCCGTGCGCCGACCAGAAGCGAAGCAGTTCCGCGGCGGTCCCGCGAGACCCGCAGACCCCGCGGAGCCGGCCGCTACTTCGCGGTCGACCAGACCTGCAGGCGCCCGCACATCCCGTAGCGCCGCGGTCCGGGCTCGGCGTCGCGCACGGCTACCCGGCCAAGCTCCAGGTGCCCGACGACGGCGGCCTCCACCGCCCCCGGATCCGCGCCCGACTCCGGGGCCAGCGCGGCCAGGGCCCAGTCGGTCTCGGCGACGGCGCGTCCCACCGACTCCGTCCACACCTCGCGCCAGCCCGCCGCCCGTGGGGCGACCAGCTGGGCCGCGGCCACGTACAGGGCGTCGAAGGCAGCCGCCCGGTCCCGCTCGACGGCGACCCTCAGCGCGCGGAACCCCACGAGCGCCAGGTTCCGACGGGCGCGCGCGGCGGCCGCCACCACCGGATCGTCCTCGGCGGGGCCCGCCACATCGACGTCGTCCAGGTCCGCGCTGAGCAGATCCGGGCCGAGCAGGTCGGGGCTGGGCCGGTCGGGGCTGGGCCGGTCGGCGCCGCGCGACGGCACCGGGAGCGTCGCCGCGTCGCGGTAGGCCACCGGGTCCGCGAGGACCTCCGGCGGGAAGGTCAATACGGCGTCCCCCGCCTCGGGCAGCCCTGCGTTCGACATGACGACGAGCACCTCGAGGCCGCCGTCGTTCACCGCACGGTGGATCACTCCGGGGCCGAACCAGACGATCCGGCCGGGCGCGAGCTCGTGCTCGGCGAAGCCCTCCGGGCCGAGCGTCTGCACGCGGCCGCGTCCGGCGAGCGTCACGTAGGCCTCGGTCGAGGCCGTGTGGAAATGGGGCGAGCCGGAACCGCCGGGGGCGTCCGGCGCGGGCCAGTCGTAGACCCGCAGGTGGGACACCGATGTACCGCCGGGAAATACCGGGCCGCTGGTCGCTTCGGTCATGTCCTTCGCCTCTCTGCGCTGACCCTTCCAGCCTGCATCAAACCCCGGCCACCCGCCCCCAGGCGGCGCTCACCGTGCGAGTGCTTCTGCCCCGATGTCCTTCACCGGTGTCCACGCCGGGCCCGTGCCGCGCATGGACTCGTGGAACGGGTCGCCCGGGCCGATCTCGCCCGCCCGTACGACCGCGCCCGTGAACGCGGACCGGTAGATCGCGGCGACCAGCTCCAGCGTGCCGCGGGTGTCAGACACGGTGACGGGCGGCGCCTCGCCCGCGGCGAACGCCCGGTAGGTCGGCACGAGCTGGGCGAGATGCCCCGAGGGCAGGGCCTCGGGGTCCGGCTGCCACAGCTGCCCGACGTCGTCCCGGCCCGGCGCGGGCGTGAACGTCCAGTCGGCGTCGGAGTACCCGTACAGGTGCGAGAGCTCGATGGTCGCCGCCTCGGTGTCGAACCGCAGGTCGGAGGTCTCCCGCGGGGACAGGAGGGAGTTGGTGATCGTCGCCATCGCACCGTTCTCGAAGCGGACGATCGCCATCGAGACGTCCTCGGTATCGACGTGCCGGGCAAGGCGGCCGGCCATCGCCGTCACCTCGGACCACGGCCCGAGCGTCGCCAGCAGCAGGTCGAACTGGTGGATGCCGTGGCCCATCGTGGGGCCGCCCCCTTCGGTGTCCCACCGGCCGCGCCACGGCACCTCGAAGTATTCCGGGGCGCGGAACCAGAGGGTGTCACAGGTGGCGACGAGCGGGCGGCCCAGCGCACCGTCGTCGAGCAGCCGGCGCAGCTGCCGGGCGCCGTGCCCGAACCGGTGCTGCACGACCTGCGTGAACTTCGCGGTCGAGCCGGCCTCGGCCTCCGCTATCCGGTCGATCTCCGCGAGGGAGAGCGTGGCGGGCTTCTCCACGACCACGTGCACGCCGGCCTCGAGCGCGGCCACCGCAGCATCCACGTGCGCGCCCGGCGGGGTGCACACGTGCAGCACGTCCGTCTCGGCGAGCACGTCCTCCAGGGCGGATCCGTGCGCCGCGACGTCGTACTTCCGGGCGAACTCCGCCGCCCGCGCCGGATCGAGGTCGACGGCGTGCGCCAGGACGGCGTCCACCCCGTGCTCCGGCAGGCCCGCGATCGCCTCTGCGTGGGTTCCGGCGATGGCACCTGTACCCAGGATCGTGACTCTCATGGTTCTCCGTCCTCGTCGACGCATGAGCCTGAATCGTTTCATGAACCCGTCGCCGCCACCAACCCGGTTGTGGGCGTGATCGTTGCGCCTAAAACAGGCAGACAGTCGCAACGATCACGCCCACAACCAAGGAGCGTCAGTTGCCGATGAAGTAGCTCGGGTGCGGCGGCTGGTTGTAGGCGACGTTCTGCCACGCCACGGCGAGCCGGTACTGCCGGTCGTCCATGAGCGAGGGCAGCACCTTGTCGGTGGGGTGGCTGGTGCTGAAGATCCGCAGGGCGCTGGAGTCCGAGGTGCGGTAGATCAGCTCCTCCCGCCAGTCACCCATGATGTCGGCCTGCAGCGCCGGCGTGGCCTTGGTGCCGTTGTTCGTGCTGGTGCCGGAGAACGTCTCCAGCCGGTTCAGCCCGCTGCCGTTCCACTCGGACACCGTGGGCGTGTTCGACGTGTGGTCGGTGATCTCGCGCTGCGTGTCGCCGTCCCACCAGGTCACGAAGTTCGCCACGGGCGGTGAGGAGCTCAGCACGCGGCCCGAGACCGACCGCAGCCCGCCCGTGGGCGAGGCCCCGCTGTTCCACGCCTCCGCGCCGGGGCTGCTCGCGTCGATGTCCGCGGCAGTGCCCCGCCCCGTGTCCGAGGTGCCCGACGCCGACCAGAGCACCGCGCCCGTGCGTGCGTCCCGGAAGGTCGCCGCGCGGTTCCCGTTCGAGGCGGGCGACTCGTGCACGGCGAACACCTCGAGGCCGGACCGCGCCGGGTCGAGATCGCCGACGTGCAGGGCGTCGCCGTGGCCGAGCCCGGTGTTGTAGAGGGCGGAGCCGTTGTCGTCGATCGTCATGGAGCCGAACACGATCTCGTCGCGGCGGTCGCCGTCGACGTCGGCCACGGAGAGCTGGTGGTTGCCCTGCCCCCTGTACTGGCTGCCTGCCGAGTCGGAGTCGAAGACCCAGCGCCGGGTGAGCTCGCCGCCGGAGTAGTCGTAGGCGGCCAGGACCGTCCGCGTGTAGTAGCCGCGGGTGAACACGGCGCTCGGACGGCTGCCGTCCAGGTAGGCGACGCCCGCCAGGAACCTGTCCACCCGGTTGCCGTAGGTGTCGCCCCAGCTCCCGACGTTGCCGCGCGGCGGCGTGTAGCTGACGGTGTCGGCCTCGGCGCCGGTGTTGCCGTCGAACACGGTGAGGTACTCCGGGCCGGCGAGCACGTATCCGGCGGAGTTGCGATGGTCCGCGGACGCGCTGCCGATGACGCGGCCCGTGCCCGAGACCGTGCCGTCGGCCGTCTTGACCATCACCTCGGCGTCGCCGGAGGAGTCGAAGTCGTACGCGAGGAACTGCGTGTAGTGCGCCCCTGCGCGGATGTTCCGCCCCAGGTCTATGCGCCAGAGCCGCGTGCCGTTCAGCTTGTAGGCGTCGAGGTACACGTTGCCCGTGTAGCCCGACTGCGAGTTGTCCTTCGCGTTGCTCGGGTCCCACTTCACGATGAGCTCGTAGTCGCCTCCCCCGTCCAGGTCCGCGACGCTCGCATCGTTCGCGCTGTAGGTGTAGGCGACGCCGTCGGGTGTGGTGCCGCCGGCCGGCCGCTGGATCGGAACGTCCCGCTGGCTCGCCGCCAAGGGCGTCACCTCGGGCGTGGCCCAGGTCTGCACGCCCCGGGTCACCTCGGCCACCCGGTAGGTGCTGTCCTTGCCGCCGTCCGGGTCCACGAGGTTCGTGGCGCCCGTGACCGGCCGCTTCGTGATGCGCTCCCCGTCGCGGTACACGTGGAACACGATGTCGGCGGGGTCGTCGGCGCGCAGGCGCCACCCCACGTAGACGCCTCCGTCGGTGGGCAGCGCGACGGGCGCCCGGCCTTCCACCTCCTGGACGGGCAGCTCCTGGCCGACGGCGGCAGCCGCGCCCGCCGCGGTGACCGTGCCCGTCGGCTCCGCGCCCGCTAGGGCTGCCGCGCCGAGCGGTACCGCGAGTGCTCCGGCCGCGGCCAGAGCTGCGATCACTGCCAACCTGTTTTGCGATCTGACGTTCCTCATTGCGGCTACCTCCATGTCGTCGAGGTGGTGCGCAGTCGCCGGAGCGTCGCGCGGGCGCTCGGCGGCGCACCGGAGGAGCCCTCGACGGGGTGCGCTCGAGGGCGGCCGACAACGCCGTCGGACCCATGAAACGTTTCAGGCAACAAGGGACTTTTCGCCCGCAATCGAGGGTGACAGACCCCCGCAACCAGGTCAATAGCTCAGAGAAACCGGTTCCCCGTTGCCAGGGCGGGGTTGGCCGACAGACCGGGTGGACGACCTCGTAGGGAGAGCTGTTTCCCGGGCACGCTGGGCCGCGGGAAGCGCTGCCGAGGGTGAGCCGCAGTGAGTTCGGTCCACTGATGGTGAGCCACAGTGAGTTCGGTGCGGCGCCACCGACCGAACTCAGGGCAGCGCCGAACTCAGAGCAGCGCCACAGCGCGGCGCGGCCCCCTGCCACCCCGGCCCCTCAGAGCAGCACTGCCTCGATCTCGGCGGCCACGGCGTCCACGAAGCTCTCCGGGGTTCCGGCGGGCAGCAGCCCCGGCAGCGCGAGCAGCGCCCGGATGTCCTCCTCGGCACCGGCCAGTCCCTCGACATCGCCCAGGCCATCGGCACCGCCCGGCACCTCCGCGGCGAGGACCAGCGCCGCCAGCTCCTCGGCCCGCGGGTCGTCGATACCCTCACCGGACCGCGTCCGGCGTCGGACGAACTCCGCCCACGCCGCCAGGCCGAACGCAACGCCCTGGGGCTCCCAGCCCGCGGCCAGCGCGTCCGCGAGGACGCCACCCCACCGGTACGGGATCTTCTGCGTGCCGTCCATCGCCACCTGGCCCGTGGTGTGCCCGGTGTGCGGGTTGGCGAACCGGGACAGGATCTTCTCGCCGTACTGGTGCAGGTCGAGCCCTTCGGGCGGGGTCAGCGTCGGCAGCGCGTCCTCGAAGAGATACTGCCGGGCGCGCTCGGCGATCACCGGGTCGGTCACGGCTTCCGCGATCGTGGTGTGTCCCGCGAGCCACCCCGCGTACGCGACCAGCGAGTGCGTCCCGTTGAGCAGGCGCAGCTTGGCCTGCTCGAACGGCGCCACGTCCCTCGTCAGCGTCGCGCCCGCAGCCTCCCACGCGGGTCGTGGCCCGGCGAACCGGTCCTCGATCACCCACTGCGCGAACGGCTCGCCCACCACGAGCCCTTCGTCGCGCGCGCCGAGCGCCTGCCCGACGTGGTCGCGCTGCTCCGCGGTAGTCGCCGGCACTATCCGGTCGACCATGGAGCACGGGAAAGTGACACGCGCGTCGAGGAACGCGCGCAGGACGTCGCCCTCGGGACCGGGGAGGCCGGCGTCCGCCGCATGCCGCACGAGGCGCTCGAGAACGCGGCCGTTGTCCACCATGTTGTCGCAGGTCAGGACGGTGACCGGTGCCGCGGAGGCCGCGCGCGCCGCGAGGCCCCGCACGAGCAGGCCGATGGCCGATGTCGCCGGCCGGACCGGCTCGCTCGCCTGGCGGTCGGACCGCAGCGCCGCCAGGTCCTCGGCCACCGCGTCCACGTCCAGGGAGCCGGCGGGGGTTCGGGCGTAGCCCTTTTCCGTGATCGTCAGGGTGATCACGTGCGTGGAGGGCGCCGCGAGCGCCGCCAGCACCCGCTCGGTCTCCTCGGCGGGGTAGGCGACGTCGACCACGGACCCGATCAGCTCGATCGAGGACTCCTGCTCGCCGGCGGTCAGCACCGCGTACACCCCGCCCTGGGGCCGCAGCTGGTCGCGGACCGTCGCGGACCGCTGGGTCACGCCGAGGATTCCCCAGGAGGTGTCGCCGGTGGCGATCGCCGCGCGTTCCGTGTACACCGCCTGGTGCGCCCGGTGGAACGCACCGATGCCGAGGTGGACCACCCCCACCGCCGTCGGCATCACGGGTGCGTCGATGCCTACCGGGACGCGGTCCCGGTGCAGGCGGTCCTCAGTCATCGCGTGTCTCCTTAACCTGTGCCACGAGCTGCGTCGGGTTCATGAACCGCAGCGCTGCCACCAGCATGACGAGCATCGTCGCGGTCCTGACGAGCACAAGCATCGTCGCGGCGAGGATACCCGGCACCCCCTAGGATGAGAAACCGCTTACCCGACCCGGCAACGATGCCTCAGGAGGACCCTGTGACCGACACCTGGACGCTGCACCCCGACCGGGCGCTGCCCGCCGACTCCGTGACGCGCCCTATCGCCCGTGAGATCTACCTGGCGGTGCGGGACCTACCGATCGTGTCGATGCACGGCCACGTCGACGTCGCCGCGTTCGCCGACGACGAGCCGTTCCCCGACCCCGCCCAGCTCCTCGTGGTCCCCGACCACTACCTGACGCGGATGCTCGTGTCGCAGGGTGCGAAGCTCCCCGAGCTGGGCGTGGGACCGGCCAACGGTCCCGGGTTCGAGCGCGACCCGCGCGAGATCTTCCGGCGCTTCTGCGCGGGCTGGAAGCACTTCCGCGGCACGCCCACGCGGTACTGGATGGAGCATGAGCTCGTCGAGATCTTCGGCGTGACGGTGCGCCCCTCGGCCGACACGGCGGACCAGGTCTACGACCAGATCGCCGAGTGCCTCGCCGACCCCGCATTCCGCCCGCGCGCGCTGCTGGACCGGTTCGGCATCGAGACCATCGGCACCACCGACCCCGCCTGGAGCACGCTCGACGCGCACGCCCGCCTCGCCGCGGAGCTGCCGGGCCGGGTGCTGCCGACGTTCCGCCCGGACCCGCTGCTGCACCCGGCCCGGCCGAGCTGGCGGGAAGACCTGGAGCGGCTCGCGACGGCGTCGGGCATCGCGACTGACACCTACGCGGGCTACCTGGCGGCGCTCCGCGATCGCCGCGCCGCGTTCGTCGCGGCGGGCGGCCTCGCCACGGACCACGGCCACCTCAGCGCGGACACCACCCCGCTGCCCGACGACGCCGCGCGCACCCTCTTCGAGAAGGCGCTGCGCGGCGCGGACGGCTCTGGGATCAGCATGGCGGAGGAGGCGGCGTTCTCCGCCCACATGCTGTTCCAGATGGCAGCGATGTCCGCCGAGGACGGCCTGGTCATGCAGTTCCACCCCGGCGTGCTGCGCGACCACGACCCCGCCGTCGCCGCCACGTTCGGGCCCGACAAGGGGTACGACATCCCCGTCGTCACAGAGTTTGCGCACGGCCTGCGGCCGGTGCTGGAGGCGTTCGGGAACTCGGAGAGCTTCCGGATGATCGCCTTCACCGTGGACGAGGACGTGTACTCGCGCGAGCTCGCGCCGCTGGCCGGCGTGTACCCGGCGCTGCGGCTGGGCGCGCCCTGGTGGTTCCTGGACGCGCCGGACGCGATGCGCCGGTTCCGGGAGGCCGCCACGGAGACCGCCGGGTTCTCGAACATGTCGGGCTTCGTCGACGACACCCGCGCGTTCTGCTCGATCCCCGCCCGCCACGACCTTGCCCGCCGGGTCGACGCCGGCTACCTCGCCCGGCTGGTGGCGGAGCACCGGCTCGACCTGGACGAGGCCGTGGACACGGCCGCTGACCTGGCCTACCACCTGCCGAAGGCGGCCTACGCGGCCAGATGAGGCGTGCGCGATCGGAAGACTGACCGGCGGCAACGGCCTTGGCTTCCGCAACGCTGACACACCAGAGCTCCTGGTAGAGAGCGACGGGGCTGGATGCCCCACTCTCTACCAGGAGCTCGCTGGTTCACGGTGGGCACTCCTCCTCGGGCATCTCGGGGCCGCACATGCCCATGTCCCACTCTGACTGGAGGATGAGTTCCTTCCCCTCCGGCGTCTGGTAGTGGAAGCGGAGGTCACGCACCATCACTCCGCCACCGTCCGTAGTCAGGGTGAGGTAGAACTCGTCGACCGGATCCGTACGGTGGCCGAACCGGGCGCACGGGATCGTGGCCTCGTATCCCACGACGTCCTCTCGGATCTCAAGCTTCTCGATCTCCCCCCATGACTCAGGAGACACCGGCTCCGTCGGCGAGCCGATAATTGCAGGGTACGGCGCGAACGTTGCCCCATCGGAGGTGACGACGTACGTCTCGACCGAGGTCGGTTCAAGCCCGGGGTCGGCCGCCCACGTCACGTCCGTGATCGTCAGCGGCCCTTCTCCGGTCATGACACAGGGCGTGAACCCTCCGAACGACGCCGTCC
The DNA here is from genome assembly GCF_014653785.1 of Promicromonospora soli. Classification (GTDB taxonomy): domain Bacteria; phylum Actinomycetota; class Actinomycetes; order Actinomycetales; family Cellulomonadaceae; genus Promicromonospora; species Promicromonospora soli. The sequence goes on from NZ_BNAS01000002.1 coordinate 205,291, forward strand.
ATGGATCACCCGGCCGAACACCGTCCGGGATGTCAAGGTTGCCGCCCCCAGCCCCCACCAGCACCCGCAGCGGGTGCTTTCGGTCGTCCCCGTGCACCACCGGCTCGCCCAGCCCGCAGCCGGTGAGCGTGAACACCACGACACCCATCGCCGCAGCCAGCCCTGCCGCATGCCCATTCCCCCTGGAGGGCGCCCCATATCCCGTCACCCGCACACGCTCCCATCCCTGGTCGAAGGTGCAGTCACCTTGGTGGGCACGCCTCGTCGGTCTGACCGATCATCGCGCGTCTGGCACGTGCCGTCGGCGCTAGGGTAAGTACGCTCCGCAAACCTGCCCATCAACCGCAAGCCGGACGGGACGGTCCATGACTGGTGTAGCACCCCACGCGGCCTGGCTGCCCGACGACGCGTTCGCTGCGATCGGCAGTCGCCGGGTAGTGGTGGCCGGCGACGGCGCACTCACGGCCACCATCGCCGAAGAGGTGGCGGCGGCGACCGCGCGGTTCGGCGGGGCGTTCTCGCGCCTCGACGTGGGCGACGGCGTGTCCGATGCCGAGCTGGTGCTGACGCTTGCGCCGTCACTGGTCGAGCCGGTCGAGACCATCGAGGTCTCGACGCGCGATGCCTCGGCCGGCAGCGGCGCTGCCGCCGAAGTCTCCGGGATCGACGAGAGCTTCCGGTTCATGCGTGAGGCGGGCGCCGTCGTCGTGCAGGCGGGGACCGATGCCGGGCTGCTGCACGGGCTGTTCCACGTGGTGCGCCTGGGCGAGACGGCCTTCGACGGGCCGGACACCGACGAGACGCATGCCCCGGCCACGGACCTGCGGATGCTCGACCACTGGGACAACGTCGACGTGCACCCCACGATGGGGCAGGTCGAACGTGGGTACTCCGGCGGCTCGATCTTCTACGACAACGGTTTCGTCCGCGCCGACCTGTCGCGCGTCGAGCGATACGCGCGGCTGCTGGCCGCCGTCGGGATCAACCGCGTGGCGATCAACAACGTGAATGTGCACGAGCACGAGGCGCGCCTGCTGACCGACGACCTGGGCGACGTCGTCCGCGTGGCCGCCGTCTTCCGGCGGTGGGGCATCCGGGTGCACCTGTCGGTGTCGTTCGCCTCCCCCGTCACGCTCGGCGGCCTCGACACCTCGGACCCGCTCGACCAGGACGTCGCACACTGGTGGGTGCGGGCCGCCGCGCGCGTCTGGGACGCGATCCCGGACTTCGGCGGGTTCGTGGTCAAGGCGGACTCCGAGGGCCAGCCCGGCCCGTTCGCCTACGGCCGCACCCACGCCGACGGCGCGAACATGCTGGCCGCCGCCGTCGAGCCGTACGAGGGCCTGGTCCACTGGCGGGCATTCGTCTACGACCACCGCCAGGACTGGCGCGACCGGTCGACCGACCGCGCCCGCGCCGCGTACGACCACTTCCACCCGCTGGACGGCGCTTTCTCCGAGAACGTGGTCGTGCAGGTCAAGTACGGCCCGCTCGACTTCCAGGTGCGCGAACCGCTCTCCCCCGTCCTGGCGGCGATGCCGCACACGCGGGTAGCCCTGGAGCTCCAGGTCACCCAGGAGTACACCGGCCAGCAGCAGCACGCCGTGTACCTCGGGCAGCAGTGGAGCCAGCTTCTCGGGTTCCGCTTCTGGGAGCCCGACGGCGTGGGCGGTGGCTCGCCCACCGTGGCCGACCTCGCCACCGGCCGCGGCAAGGCCGCGAACGACCCAGGCACCGGCAGGTGGCGCAAGCCCGCCGGCGGGTTCGCCGCCGTCTCCAACGTGGGCGACGACGAGTTCTGGACCGGGCACCCGTTCGCCCAGGCCAACCTCTACGCGTACGGGCGGCTGTGCTGGGACCCGACGCTCGACCCGGGCGCCCTGCTCGACGAGTGGGTGGGACTCACCTTCCCGGGTGCGCCCGACGCCGTCGGGGAGGCCGTGCGTGCGGTGCTGGACCGGTCGTGGGAGACGTACGAGCAGTACACGGCGCCGCTCGGCGTCGGCTTCATGGTGCGCCCGGGCCACCACTACGGGCCCGACGTCGACGGCTACGAGTACACCCCGTGGGGCACGTACCACTTCGCGGACCGGGACGGCATCGGCGTGGACCGGACCGTGCGCACGGGAACCGGGTACGCGGGGCAGTACCCCTCGCCGTGGTCGGCCACCTACGAGTCGCTTTCGACGTGCCCCGACGAGCTGCTCCTGTTCTTCCACCACGTGCCGTACACGCACGTGCTGCACAGCGGCAAGTCCGTGATCCAGCACATCTACGACACCCACTTCGAGGGCGTGTCCAGGGTGGAGGAGATGATCGGCGAGTGGTCCAAGGTGTCGACGCTCGTGGACCCGCGGGTCTCCGAACGGATCTCCGAACGGTTCGCCGAGCAGCTCCGCAGCGCCACCGAGTGGCGCGACCAGGTGAACACCTACTTCCTGCGGAAGTCGGGCATCCCTGACGAGCGGGGACGCACGATCTACTGATCGGCCCGGTGCCGTCGACTGTTCATGCGCGCCGCGGCACGTGCCGGGTGTGGCTGAAAGTGCCCTTGCCGAAGGCCAGCACCTTGGTCGGGTCCACGGCGAACACGAGCGCAGGCCCGCCGATGTCGTTGCGGAACACGTCCTCGCCCCACTCGAACTGCCACCGGCCGTCCCACTTGGTGCGCCATGCCGCCGCGAGCCGCTCCAGCGCCTCCGGGTCGGTGACCCTGGTGGCCGGGCCCTCGACCACCACGTCCAGCCCCTCGTCCCACGTGTTGTTGCCCGTGGTCAGCACGACGTTCGGGTTGGCCGCGAGGTTGACGGCCTTCTGCTCCTCAGGGCCGGTCGCGAAGTGCAGCGCGCCATCGAGCCAGACGGCGACGAGCGGCGTGACGTGCGGGCGCCCATCGGCGCGCACGGTGGTCAGCCAGGTGATCTGGGCGTTCTCGAGCACCTCCTGGGTCGCGTCCCAGCTGGTCGGCTCGGCGTCGGTGTCGCTGAACCGGGCATCGAGTGTGGTCACCGGGTCCTTCATGATCGCGCTCCTCAGGGTCGTGTTGCCTTACGGTGTCCGACCGGGAGCGCACCGGGAAGTCATCGCACGGGTCCCCCTTGGGCCGGTCTCGACTGCGCGGCTACGGCGGGTATCGGAACTGTCCCGAGGGTGGGATAGTTGGATAGTAGGAATTTCTCATCCGGAGGCTGCCATGACGATCCTGACTCTTCGGCCCAAGAACCAGGTGACAGTCCCCAAGGACATCGCCGAGGCCGCTGGCCTGCGCGTCGGTGACGCCCTCAACTTCACCGTCGTCGACGGTGCGGTGGTGATTTCCAAGGTCGAGCTCGGACGACCGGCGGAGGACACCCGCCCCACGGCCGAGGACTGGCTCGCCGCGGCCGACTATGTCGGCAAGCGTGACCGAGAGCTCCTCAACCGGCTCGCACAGTGACGCACCTCGTCCCGGCGCACATCGCGCTGCGGATGTTCGAGGTCGCGGAAGGGATCAAGCCCATGGTCCGCGACCTCGGACTCCACGAGTCGTCGTTGGCACGCGCGAGCATGACCTCGTACGGTCAGGAGCTCTACCCTGGCATCCACCTCAAGATGGCGGCCACGCTCGATTCGGTAAACCGGAACCACCCACTCGTCGATGGCAACAAGCGACTTGCGTGGATCGTCGTCGCTGCGACGTATCGCGTGAACGGCTACCCGACGCTGGCCGGCACGGTGGAGGAGCATGAGGCGCTGGTGCTGAAGGTTGCGTCCGACCACCCAGAGCTGGACTGGATCGCCGACAAGCTGGAGTCGATGTTCGACCAGGCGCCCGAAGCCGACGTCTAACCGTCGGCCGCCCGCGGGGCGTACATGATGACCGCGACCCCGGCCAGGCAGATGAGTGCCCCGGCGACGTCCCAGCGGTCCGGCCGGAAGCCGTCGACGGCCATGCCCCAGACCAGGGAGCCCGCCACGAAGACACCGCCGTAGGCCGCGAGGATGCGGCCGAAGTGGGCGTCGGGCTGGAGGGTGGCGAAGAACCCGTACAAGCCCAGGGCGATCACACCCGCACCTACCCAGAGCCAGCCCCTGTGCTCGCGGACGCCCTGCCACACGAGCCAGGCGCCGCCGATCTCGAACACGGCCGCGGTGATGAACAGGATGATCGAGCGGGTCACCATGCCACGACGGTAGACCTCCGAGCCCGCTCGAAGATCAGCCGTCGGACCTCAGCCGGCGTCGAACCGGTCCTCGCCCTCCCGGTCGGGGTTGTCCTCGGGATACTCGCCGGGAATCGCCTTCTCGCCTGCCGGGTCCTTCGTCGGGCGGTCCACGTCCTCGTCCACGTCGTCGTCCGACGAGGGAACAGAGGGTGACCCGGGGTGGGCCTGCGTGGCCTGTGTGACGTCGTCCGGAACGGGATCAACGGGCCGCCCGGGGCTGCCGCTGCCCGGTACGACGTGCTTCCGCTCGTTCTCGCTCGCGTGCTCGCTCATGCTCGCTCCCCTCAGGGCCGAAGGTGGTGCGGCGGCGTGACCGCGGAGACCACCATGCCGCCGCCCCTCGACACTACGGCGCCTACGTCTGGCTCGCACCAAGAACGTCGGCGACGCTTCGGCGGGCTACAGCGGCGTGTCCCCCGCCCGCTTCAGGTCCTGGACCCGGGCGCCCGCCGGCAGGCCGATATCCCAGAACTGGATGGTCTGCAGCACCCAGAAGAGGACGAAGACCAGCATCATCACGGTCTCGACGACGAACAGCGTCTGCGGGAACAGCACCGGGAAGTACCGGTCGAGCACGAACATCGTGACGAGGCCCGCCACCATCACCGTGGCCAACACCACGGCTATCCACCGGTACCAGACCCGGTAGGCCGCGGCCGACATGCCGCGCAGCCGTTCGAGCGCCTGGGCGGTCACCGCGGGGTCGGAGGCGTTGATCCAGGCGACGGCGACGAGGCAGGCGAACAGCAGGAGCGCCGCGGTGTAGTGCGCCACCTCCAGGAAGCTCGCCGGCCACACCAGGAGCCACACCCCTGTGGCCGCCCACGTCAGCCAGGTGAGCCACAGGTCCAGTCCCTCGGCGCTGCCGAGGTCGTAGCGGCGGGGCCAGGTCGAGAGCAGCAGGACCAGGCCACCCACCAGGAGCAGCGTCCCGATGTTGTTGCCGACCCGTTCGGGCACGTCGAGGCAGTAGGGCTCACTGGTGCACATCTCGGAGTCGAGCGGCGTCGGGACGAGCGCCACGACGAACGCGAACATGCCCGCGAAGTTGAGCAGCACCTCCTCGGCGCCGCGCCGGCCCTTGATCGCGATGAGGCACGTCCCGATGCCCACCAGCGTGCCCACGAAGATGCTCTGCACCGGCGAGTAGAAGTACGCACTGATCGACGAGTGCCACCACTCCTCGCCCGATGCGAGCCGCCCGTGGTCGGTGATGATCTGCATGGTCAGCGACACGAACAGCACCAGCACCACCGCCACGATCGCCACTCGCAGATAGCGATAGGTCAGCCGTACCGGGTCCCCCTGCTTGATAGCCATGCGCTCACTGTGGCGCAATCGGCCCAGATCGGACAATGTTGCCCCGCCGTACGGTCGCCGCGAACGCCCGAGCCTTCGCCCGGCCCGTCAGCCCGTGCCCGAGTCCGTGAACCGCTCCTCGATGTCGGCCATCAGGGGCCGCGCGTTGCGCAGCACCAGGGCGAGCCAGACCACCGCGAGCAGGCCGAACACCGCCTCCGTGGTCAGCACGACGATGCCGGCAGCGAGCACCAGCAGCGAGAGAGTGCCCAGCGTGACGAGCGGCCGCGCCCCCAGGAAGTGCGCAGCGAGCCGGGCCGCGTCCCGGGTCCGGAACCCGAAGAACGACACGATCACCAGGGCGTTCACCATCCACAGGACCAGGCCGGCCGCCACCACGACCAGCGCGCCCGCGTACCAACCGGGCACTCCACCGGCGCCGACGTTCGCCAGCCCCAGGATGATCACGACACCCACGACGAGCCCGGATGCCCACACTTTCAGTGCGTCCGCCCAGTTCAGCCGATATCCGTGCCAGAACGACGACGCCGGTGTGAGCCCCTCGGCCTTCGCCCGCGCGCGGAGCGCGTACAGCCCCGCCGACACGGCGGGCCCCATCGGCACCAGGCACAGCGCGAACAGCGGGGCGTTGCCCGGCGCGCGTTCCAGCAGCAGCGACGCCAGTGCCCCGGGCAGGACGGTGACCACGAGCAGCGCCTCGACGATCAGGTGCCAGTAGACGAAGGCCGTTGCGCGGCCGAGGATGCCCTCGCCGAGCTCGCGCCGCTCACCCTCGCCGGGCCCGCCGGGGCTCATGCCGCGTCTCCGTTCGGGCTGCTCAGAGCGAGCGGGCGTGCGCCGCGAGCCGGTCGAAGGCTACGTCGAGGTCGGCGTCGACCACCTGCGCCTCGGGGTGCGCGTCGAACCACGACATCTGCTCCGCCGCGCCGACGTCGTACGTGATGGTGGTGCCGAACTCGGGCACGAGCGTCCGCACCTTCGAGATGTCGAAGACCATCGAGTGCGCCTTGTCGCCGAGCAGGCCTGGGCCGAGCTCGGGCAGCACGCGGGCGATCGTCTCGGACGCGACGTGCACCAGGTCCGGGCTGCGCACGCCCGCGGCCTCGGCCAGCCAGGTGTAGATCTGGTCCCACGTGGGCGCGTGCGTGCCGGTGATGTGGAAGGTGTCCCCCACGGCGAGCGGGTGGCCGAGCAGCCCTACGAACCCCACGGCGAAGTCCTCGGTGTGCGTCAGCGTCCACAGCGACGTGCCGTCGCCGTGGACCACCACGGGCTTCCCGGCGCGCATGCGGGCGACGTCGGTCCACGCGCCCGACGTCGGCAGCAGGGTGCGGTCGTACGTGTGCGACGGCCGCACGATGGTCACGGGGAACCCGTTGTCCTGGTACTCACGCACCAGCAGGTCCTCGCACGCGATCTTGTCGCGCGAGTACTGCCAGAACGGGTTGCGCAGCGGCGTGGACTCCCGGACGGGTAGCCGCGACGGCGGCGTCTGGTACGCCGACGCCGACGAGATGAACACGTACTGCCCGGTCCGGCCGGAGAACTGGGCGACGTCGCGCGCCACGTGCTGCGGGCTGAACGCCCGGAACTGGGCGACCACGTCGAACTCACGGCCGCCCAGCGCCGCGGCCACTGCCTCGGGGTCGTTCGCATCCGCGACCAGCGTCTCCACCCCCGCAGGGACCTTGCGGGCCGAGGACAGGCCGCGGTTGAGCACCGTCACCCGGTGCCCGAGCCGCGCGGCCCGGGACACCGAGGCATGGCTGATGATTCCGCTTCCACCGATGAACAGGATGCTCTTGGACATGGCGCCAATCCTTGCACCCCGCCCGGCGTCCGACGGGAGATCGTGCGGTTCGGCGCCGCTAGCGCTGTACGCGCGCGCTGCCTCCGCCGGCCAGCTTCGCCACCTCGGCGAGGGTCACCATCGTGGTGTCGCCGGGGGTCGTCATGGCCAGCGCGCCGTGCGCGGCGCCGTACTCGACGGCCTCCTGCAGTGAGCCGAGCTCCATGAGCCCGTACGCGAGACCGGAGGCGAACGAGTCGCCGCCACCGACGCGGTCGAAGATCTCCAGGTCCGCCCGGTGCGTCGCCTCGGCGAAGCCCTCCTTGCGTGACCACGCGATCGCGCCCCAGTCGTTGCGCGACGCGGACCGCACCCCGCGCAGGGTGGTGGCGATCACCTGGAAGTTCGGGTAAGCCTCCGACGCCGTCTCGATCATGGACCGGAACGCGCCGGTGTCCAGGTCGGTGAGGTTCTCGTCGACGCCCTCGACCTCGAAGCCGAGCGAGGCCGTGAAGTCCTCCTCGTTGCCGATCATCACGTCCACGTGCTGGGCGAGGCGCCGGTTGACCTCCCGCGCGCGCTCCTCCCCACCGATGCCCTTCCACAGCGAGGGCCGGTAGTTCAGGTCGTAGGACACGATCGTGCCGTGCCGGCGGGCAGCGGCCATCGCTGCCTCGGCCACGTCCGCCGACGACTCCGACAGCGCCGCGAAGATGCCGCCCGTGTGCAACCAGCGCACACCCCGGGAGAACAGCGCGTCCCAGTCGACGTCGTCGGGCCGCATCTGCGAGATGGCGGTGTGGCCGCGGTCGCTCACGCCCACCGCGCCGCGCGCGCCGAAGCCGCGCTCGGTGAAGTTGAGGCCGTTGCGCACCTCGCGGCCGATGCCGTCGTACGGCACCCACTGCACGTACTGGGTGTCGAGACCGCCGGTCAGCATGAAGTCCTCGACCAGGCGTCCGATCTCGTTGTCGGCGAGCGCGGTCACGATCGCGCCGCGCAGGCCGAAGCAGCGGCGCAGGCCGCGCGCCACGTTGTACTCGCCGCCGCCCTCCCACACGTCGAAGCTCCGGGCGGTGCGCACCCGGCGGTTGCCCGGGTCGAGACGAAGCATCACCTCACCGAGGGCGACGACGTCGTACGCGCTCTCGGCGGCGGAGCGGACGTTGAGCGAGGTCATCAGGTCTCCTTCGAGGTGATCGTGGCGGCGGCGTCGATCTGCGCCGCGAGCGCCACGGCGTCGCGGGTCCGGCGGGTGATCTCGGTCCAGTCGCCGGCGGTGACGAGCGTGCGGTCGACCATCCAGGAGCCGCCGACGGCCAGGACCGGCTTCAGCGTCAGGTAGTCGCCGAGGTTGGCCGCGCTGACGCCGCCTGTGGGCACGAACCGCAGGCCCGGGAACGGCGCGGAGAACGCCTTGATCGCGGCCGGCCCGCCGACGACGGACGCCGGGAACAGCTTGACGACGTCGATCCCCAGGTCGAGTGCCGCCATGATCTCCGACGGCGTGGCGACGCCGGGCAGCACCGGGATGCCGTGCTCCTGCGCGCGCCGCACGACGGCGGCCGACAGCCCCGGGGACACGATGTAGCGGGCGCCGGCCGCTACGACGTCGTCCACCTGCTGCGCGCTGGTCACGGTGCCCGCGCCGACGACGACGTCGGGCTGGTTCTTCGCGACCGCCCGGATGGCGTCGACGCCGCCCGCGAGCCGCAGCGTGATCTCGGCGACGGGGAGTCCGCCCGCGACGAGCGCGTCGGCCATGCGGGCGCCCTCGTCGGCGCCGTCGACCACGACTACCGGCACGAGCCGGTGGGCGGCGAGGGTCTCGAGGACTGTGCTGTCCGCGGATGACATCAGGGCTCCGTTTCGCTATGGTGAATGCTAATTGTTTACTGCGAAACGCATGCTACGTGAGGGAGCCCGATGGATGCCAGCCCGCTCGGAAGCGTCGACAAGGCGCTCCTCGCGCTCGACACGCTCGCGGGCTTCGGCGCCGCGGGCGCCCCGCTGGCCACGCTGGCGCAGGCGGTCGGCGTCAGCAAGCCGACGCTGCACCGCACGCTCGCCGCGCTCCGTCATCGTGGGTACGCCGAGCAGACGCCGGACGGCGCCTACCGCCTCGGCCCTGCCGCACTGGCCCTGGGCAGCTCCTACCTCGCCGAGGAGAACCTGCCCGCGCTGCTGCGCCCGGCCCTGACCGCGCTCAGCGAGAAGATCGACGAGCTGGTGCACCTCGGCGTGCTCGCCGGCCGCGAGGTGGTCTACCTGGACAAGGTCGAGCCGCAGCGCGCGGTCCGCGTCTGGTCGGCGGTCGGACGGCGGCGCGCGGCCGCGACGACGGCGCTGGGTCGTGCGCTCCTGTCGGCCCAGGAGCTTGACGACGCCGCGCTCGCCCGGTTCGCCGGCACGGACACGAGCCCTCAGCGGCTCCGGGACGCGCTGGCCGAGGCCCGGACGAGCGGGGTCGCCGGGGAGACCGAGGAGAACGAGGCCGGCATCGCCTGCATAGCGGTCCCGCTGCTGCGCGCCGGACGAGCGGTCGCCGCGGTGAGCATCACCGCCCCCGTCGAGCGGCTGCGCGGCGCGGCACGCGACGAGCGGATCGCGGCCCTACGGGACACCCTGCCGGCCCTCCTCCCGCCGCCCCTCACACTGCCGACAACTACCCCCTGACCCCCCTTCGTTGTGGGCGCGACCGATGCGACTATGCGTCCGTCTTAGGCGCAACGATCGCGCCCACAACAAACCGGGGTATGCGAAAGGCCCGGCCACCCCCGCTTCGGGGGTGACCGGGCCTTTTGCTGTCGGTCCGGAGAACTACCGGGCGGTTACGCCCCGCCGGCCGCCATCTGGCCCGACGGCGGCAGGTCGCGCGGCACCAGCCCGGCGCCCGCGGGCACCGACTGGGGCTCGGCCGGTGTCGGACGACGACGCTCGTCGCGCTCCACACCGCGGAACGTGAACTCGCCGAGGATGCCCTCGCCCACGCCGTCGACGATCACCAGCTGACCAGCCGTGAGCTCGCCGAACAGGATCTTCTCGGACAGCGTGTCCTCGATCTCCCGCTGGATCGCCCGCTTGAGCGGACGAGCGCCGAGCACCGGGTCGTAACCCTTCTCGGCCAGCAGACCCTTCGCGACGGGCGTGAGCTCGATGCCCATGTCCCGGTCACGCAGGCGCTTGTCGAGCTTGGCGATCTCGAGGTCGACGATCTGGATGATCTCGTCCTGCGAGAGCTGCGGGAACACGACGGTGTCGTCGACGCGGTTGAGGAACTCAGGCCGGAAGTGCTGCTTGAGCTCGTCGTTGACCTTTGCCTTCATGCGCTCGTAGGAGGTCACCAGGTCGCCGCCGGAGTTGAAGCCGGTCTGGAGGCCCTTGGCGATATCCCGCGTGCCGAGGTTGGTGGTCATGATGATCACGGTGTTCTTGAAGTCGACCACTCGACCCTGCGAATCCGTGAGGCGACCGTCCTCGAGCACCTGGAGCAGCGAGTTGAAGATGTCGGCGTGCGCCTTCTCCACCTCGTCGAACAGGACCACGGAGAACGGCTTGCGGCGCACCTTCTCGGTGAGCTGGCCACCCTCGTCGTAGCCGACGTATCCGGGCGGGGAGCCGAACAGCCGCGAGACCGTGTGCTTCTCCGAGAACTCGGACATGTCGAGCTGGATGAGCGCGTCGTCGTCACCGAACAGGAACTCGGCGAGCGCCTTGGCGAGCTCGGTCTTACCGACACCCGTGGGGCCGGCGAAGATGAACGAGCCACCGGGACGCTTCGGGTCCTTGAGGCCGGCCCGCGTACGGCGGATGGCCTGCGAGAGGGCCTTGATCGCTGCCTCCTGGCCGACGACCCGCTTGTGCAGCTCCTCCTCCATGTGGAGCAGGCGGCTGGACTCCTCCTCGGTGAGCTTGACGACCGGGATGCCCGTGGACATCGCCAGCACCTCGGCGATCAGCTCGTCGTCGACCTCTGCGACCGTGTCGAGGTCGCCCGACTTCCAGGCCTTCTCCTTGTCCGCGCGGACCTGCGTGAGCTGCTTCTCCTTGTCACGCAGACCGGCGGCCTTCTCGAAGTCCTGCTCGTCGATCGCCGACTCCTTCTCGCGGCGCGCCTCGGCGATGCTCTCGTCGAGCTCCTTGAGCTCCGGCGGCGCCGTCATGCGGCGGATGCGGAGGCGAGCGCCGGCCTCGTCGATCAGGTCGATCGCCTTGTCCGGAAGGAACCGGTCGTTGATGTACCGGTCGGCCAGCGTGGCCGCGGAGACCAGCGCGGAGTCCGTGATGGACACGCGGTGGTGCGCCTCGTAGCGGTCGCGCAGACCCTTGAGGATCTCGATGGCGTGCTCGAGCGACGGCTCGGACACCTGGATCGGCTGGAAGCGACGCTCCAGGGCCGGGTCCTTCTCGACGTACTTGCGGTACTCGTCGAGAGTGGTGGCACCGATCGTCTGCAGCTCACCGCGAGCCAGCATGGGCTTCAGGATGGAGGCGGCGTCGATCGCGCCCTCGGCGGCACCCGCACCCACCAGGGTGTGGATCTCGTCGATGAACAGGATGATGTCACCACGCGTGCGGATCTCCTTGAGCACCTTCTTGAGGCGCTCCTCGAAGTCACCGCGGTAGCGCGAACCGGCCACCAGGGCGCCCAGGTCCAGCGTGTAGAGCTGCTTGTCCTTCAGCGTCTCCGGGACATCGCCCTTGACGATGTCCTGCGCCAGGCCCTCGACGACCGCCGTCTTGCCGACGCCGGGCTCGCCGATCAGCACCGGGTTGTTCTTGGTGCGGCGGGACAGGACCTGCATGACCCGCTCGATCTCCTGCGTGCGCCCGATGACCGGGTCCAGCTTGCCTTCGCGAGCGGCCTGGGTGAGGTTGCGGCCGAACTGGTCGAGCACAGCCGAGCCCGCGGGCTGGCCCTCCTGGGGACCGCCTGCCGAGACCGGCTCCTTACCCTGGTAGCCGCTCAGCAGCTGGATGACCTGCTGGCGCACCTTGTTCAGGTCGGCACCCATCTTGGTGAGCACCTGTGCTGCCACGCCCTCACCCTCGCGGATGAGACCGAGCAGGATGTGCTCCGTGCCGATGTAGTTGTGGCCCAGCTGCAGCGCCTCGCGGAGCGACAGCTCAAGAACCTTCTTGGCGCGGGGCGTGAACGGGATGTGCCCGCTCGGCGCCTGCTGCCCCTCACCGATGATCTCGGTGACCTGGGTGCGGACGCCGTCGAGCGAGATCCCGAGGGACTCGAGCGCCTTGGCGGCTACGCCCTCACCCTCGTGGATGAGGCCGAGCAGGATGTGCTCCGTGCCGATGTAGTTGTGGTTCAGCATCCGCGCCTCTTCCTGGGCGAGGACGACGACCCGACGGGCGCGATCCGTAAATCTCTCGAACATGTGCTGCTCCCTCACGAGCGGCGTACACCTGCACCGGCGGTACCAGGCCTGACCGCAACGACTCTATGTGGTCACAACGCGCCCATGGGCCCGTAGATGCCCATGTTCGCCAGGGGCGTGACGATGTCGACCACTCAGAGGCCCTCGAGAGGCAATGAGCGACCCATCGCGGGACGACACGCCCGGGCACGGGCTCTGGGCGGCGAGTCCCCGCTGAATCCGGGCCGATTCTGCCGGAGGTCGTTGACGCCTCCCCGCACACCCGGCACTCTCGTGTGAGACGCGCACCCGCCCCGGGGAGGCCACATGGCGGAGGAACCGAGCCCGACCCCCGAGTCCTGGGAACAGATAGTCGCGCGCTTCGCGCGCTTCTCCGGCGTCGTCGGCGAGGTTGACGACCCCCTGACCTGGGGCCTCGACCTCGTCGAGGAGGAAGTCACCGGGGTGTCCGACAGCGCGGACCCCACCGAGGAGCGCTTCCTGCGCTCCTACCGCACGTTCTCCGGCGAGACCGTCGAGGTCGAGACCCTCCGCGTGGCCGCCACGCCGGCGCAGATCGAGGACATCGTCCGCGCCGCCTGCAGCGGCGCGCTGGTCGCGCCCCTGCACGCCGACGTCGATCCGGCTGCCCCGCCCGAGATCACCGACGTGACGGACCTCGCCGAGTCCTACCAGGACTACCGCAGCGCCATGCGCGCGATAGTCGCCGAGGTCGACGACGTCCCGTGCGAGACCCGCCCGTTCCGGGTCGACGGCACGGCCAAGCGCTGCATGCGCGTCACCGTGCGCAAAGTGACCGCCGTCTATTCCCCGGCCGCCGACCGCGCCGTCGTCGTCACCGGTCCCGCCGACCTGGTGGACCGGGTCGACGTCGTCACGCGCCCCATCCGCAACCTCCTCCATGGCGAAGAGGGCCCCCGGTTCTGAACCGGTCTCACCCCCGGCATCACCCGGCCTCGACCGCGGAATCTGACCTCACGACGGTAGGATCGCCGCTGTGATCCGCGCCACCGCCTCTGCCGCAGCATCGCGGACGACGGCATGTCGCGCCCCGGCGCGTCGCCTGTTCCAGCTGGCTCTCCTCCTATTGACGGCGTTTGCCCTGGTGAGCACCGCGGTAGGGCAGCGAGCCGCCGCCGACGAGCAGCCGCGCGGCGACGACATCTGGGTGAGCGCGGACGGCGTGACGTTCCAGAGCAGCCGCGAGAGCGACGAGGTCGCCTACGTGGTCCGGCCCGTGGGGTCCGACACCGAGCGGTCGTACTCCCGCAATCTGACCCAGGACGAGCAGGACAGCGGCTGGGCCGGGTTCTGGGAGGCCCGCTCGGCCTACCCGAACGGCTACTGCGTGGTCTGGGTCGAGGTCGAGGACTCGAGCAACTGGCGTGAGACGGGCAACAGCACCGCGTGCTCGGCCGCCGAGCCGACATCGACCCCCACCCCGACGTCCACCGCCAAGAAGAACGACAAGCCCAGGCCCGCCACGGCGGAAGAGCCGACGCCCGTTCGGGGCAATGCGGCGGTGACGCCGACGTCGACCCCTACGCCGAGCCCGACACCGACCCCTACGCCCAGCGCGACGACGTCCCCGTCGACCTCGAGCACGCCGACTCCGTCGCCGTCCCACACGTCCCCCGAGGCGGCGCTGCTGCAGAACCTCCAGGATCAGCCGGCGGTCCGCGTGCGGGCGGACGCCGAGGGTGACGAGATGATCTCGCCGCTCGGCTGGGTCGCCGTGCTGGGCGGCGGCGCCGTGCTCACCGCCGGCGGCGTGCTGCTGCTCTGGCGCCGCCTCGTCTGAGCCGGAGGTGCAGCGTAGGGTGCGGGCCGAGGAACGAGGCACGCGCCCGGAGCGAAACCGCAGGCTCAGGCGATACCAATAGAGCCTGAGCCGGGGCGCCCAGGCACACTGGGCTGGTGACCACACCCGCAGGCCTCCTCCTGACGCCCGGCGCGGGCGCGAGCCGTGACAGCCCGGCGCTCGTCACGGTCGAGCGCACCCTGGCCGACGCCGAGCCGCCGCTTCCCGTACGCCGCGTCGACTTCCCGTACCGCCTCGAGGGGCGCCGGATGCCGGACCGCGCCCCGGTCGCCGTCGCGCACCTGCGGAGCGAGGCCGCCGCGTGGGCGGAGGAGCTCGGTATCGGGACGGACCAGCTGCTCCTTGGCGGGCGGTCGTACGGCGGGCGGATGTGTTCCATGGCGGTGGCGGAGGGCCTGCCCGCCGCGGGCCTGGTGCTGCTCAGCTACCCGCTGCACCCGCCGGGACGGCCGGAGAAGCTCCGCGTTGAGCACTTCGGGCGGATCGAGGTGCCCACGCTGTTCGTTTCCGGCGACAAGGACCCGTTCGGCACGCCCGACGAGCTCGCCGAGCATGTCGCGGCGATCCCGGGGCCGGTCACCACGGTGACGCTGTCCGGCGCGCACGACATGCGCGGCACCGCACGCGAGGCGGCGGTGGCGGAGGCCGTAGCCGAGTGGATCACCTCGCTGTGAGCGGGCTGGTCAGCGGCCGCCGGCCGGCTTCTCCGGGTAGTCCGGCGGGGTCTTGTCCAGCTCGATCGCTATCTCGCGCCGCTCCGCGATGATGTGCGGGCGCTCCTCGTCGCGCTGCTCCAGCGCGTCGGCCTGCAGGTCCTCGCTCAGGTGGTCCCAGTACAGGGTGCCGTCGAGGTGCTGCGACTCGTGGATGAGGCAGCGCGCCAGGTACCCGGTGCCCATCAGCTGCACCGGCCCGCCGAACTGGTCCACGCCGCGCACTGTCGCGGCGCCGGGACGTTCGAGCGGCTCGTACGCGCCGGGAACCGACAGGCAGCCCTCTTCCTCGGTCTCGGGCTCTGCCTCCAGGTCCATCTCCAGCACCGGGTTCACCACGTGCCCCACGTGCCGGTCGCCGGACGCGTCCGTGAGGTCGTACACGAAGACCCGCAGGTCCACACCCACCTGGGGAGCCGCGAGGCCAACGCCCTGCGCCGACTCCATGGTGGCGAACAGGTCGTCGATCAGCCGGGCGAGCTCCGGGGTGGAGAACTTCTCGACGGTCCGAGCCGGGGTGTGCAGCACCGGCTCGCCGATCTCGGTGATGCGCAGCACTCGGCCGCGGTCCACCTCGGGGGCCGTGGCGGGGTAGTCGTCGACCGGCTCTCCGAGCAGGTAGGTGACGGGCTTGCGCCGTCGGGGGCGGGTCCATGCCATGGCACTGAGGGTACCTTCGACGCATGCGCTCCACGCCCGGCACTGGCCGGCTGGGCGGGCTTAGGCAGCCCGCTCGGCGGCGCGGCTAGGCCGGTCGCGCCAGCCCGCGCAGCGCATGCCTGACGATGGCCCACGCACCGTCGGGCGTGGTCCAGCCTCTGCCGGCGTCGTCCCGCGGTCAGGAGAACCGCGTGTAGAAGGCGTTGCGGAACAGCTCCTCAGGGTCGTGCTGCCGCTTCAGCGCGAAGAACTCGTCCAGGGTCGGGTAAGCCTGCACCACCTGCTCGCGCGTGTAGTGCGGCTGGTACGGCAGGTAGAACGTGCCCTCGTGCTCCAGGGTGAGCGTCACCAGCCGCCGTGTCAGCCCCGCCATGTCGGCGTTCCCGGCGTCGGACAGGTCCTGGCTGAGATACAGGACAACCGACAGCCGGTCGCCCGGCGCGTACGACAGCAAAACCTCGTCACGGTGCACCACCCGGACGGACGCGCTCAGCAGCTCGGCGTCGTGGTCAAGCAGCACGGGCGCAGCGGCTTCGAGGAACTCGCCGAGCCGGTCCGGCTCCACGAAGTACTCGTGCAGGACGTCGGTCCGGTCCGGCAGCTTGTGGTTGAGGAGCCCGAGACCGTTGTACGTGGCCTGGGTCCGGGCCACCAGGCAGGCCTCGGCGTCGCGCAGCGCCGCGTTGCGCGAGCGGGTGCAGGGCTGGAAGCTCGGCAGCACATGCTTCTGCGCGGCCCAGCGCGCCTCCTGGAAGACGCCGCCGTGCCTGGCGAGGTTCAGGGCGAGCCTCCCCACACGGGAGTCCTGCGTGTCCTTCAGCAGCGGGATCGGCTCGGCGACATTCCCGGGCGTCCCTCCGGTGTCACTGTACGTGTAGAGGATGGCCTCGGAGAGAAAGGACGACGGTGCCGTGGACAGGTGGGCGTACATAAGGCGGGCGTTCTCGTCGGGCACGACCTCCTCGAGGTAGGTCCGCGCGAGGTCCCCGCTCGGGATCACGCGCTGCTCCAGCTGGTACATGCTGTCCTGCACGGTCTCCAGCTCGACCTCGGTGATCACTCCGAACAACCCGTAGCCGCCGATCACCGCGCCGAACAGCTCCGGGTCGCTCGCTCGGTCGATGTCGCGGACCGTGCCGTCCGCGGTGACGAGCCGCAGGGACCGGACGGTCCCCGCGAGCGAACCGCGCCGGAAGTCGACCCCGTGCGCGTTCACCGACACCGTCCCGCCCACACTGAGGATGTCGATGCTCGGCATCGCGGTGACGGCCCGGCCCTCGGCATGCAGCGTCTCGAGCACACTGCGCCACGTGGCACCCGCTCCCACCCGCACCGTGCCGGCTTCCGCGTCCACGGTCACGGCGTCGAGCCCTCGCATGTCGAGCAGGAGGCCGCCCGGGTAGGACGCCTGCCCGCCCATCGCGTGCCGTGTCCCCGACACGGATACCGCCAGGTCGTTCTCCCGCGCGTACGCGACCGCCTGGACGACGTCGTCCTCGCTGCCGGGGCGTGCGACGCCGTGCACGGGGACCTCGTTCAGGCAGCTTGCGTCGTTCACGACACCGCCGATCTGGGTCAGGCCCGGGGCGGTGTGCGGCGACGGCGGCATGGCGGGGTCGGTGCCCGTGGTCCCGAACGCGACGGGGCGCACCTCGGCGGTGCACTCGCGAGGTCCCGCCGGTGCGGAGGAGTACCGGTCCCCCGCGGCGAGGCCGACGGCGAGGACAAGAGCCAGAGTGGCGCCCAGGACCCATCGCCGCGCCCGCTGTGCCCGGCGTGCCGGGGCTGGTCTGGCCATGGGAGCTCTCCTCCGTCAGCACGCGGGGCGGCGGTGTCCTTGTGTCATGTCATGCCGAACTCTGGGTGAGCATATGCAGACGTCTGTGCGGGTATCACTCGAAGAACCGCAGTCCCAGTGTCTTCACAGAGTCTGACCCGCATGGTCGCACCACACCCGGATCGCGTCACCGTGGACATGGCTGTCCTTCGATCGTCCGCGACCTCGCGCGCGACAAGGCGCCGCACGAGCTGCTGCTCACCACGTCTACCGGGGCGATGCTCCACAGGACGGCTGTGCTGCGCACCCTCGACTGGGAGCGACCGGTCAGGGCCGCCATTTGCACGACCTGCGGCACACCGCCGCGTGCCTATGGATCACGCGCCGCGTCGACCTCGCCACGGTGCAGGCGTGGTGCGGTCACGAGTCCGCAGCGACCACGAACCGGTACCTGCACTTCCTCGGCACAGGGGCCGATGTCGCCGGTCTGGAACGCCTCAACGACGGCACGAAGTACCCGGGGAGTACCCGGGCCAGGGAGGACGCCTCCTAGGCAACGAAGAAACCCCGCTTGACCTGGGCCGTTTGGCCTGGTCGAGCGGGGTTCTTGCCACGCGGTCACTTCGGTGAGTTTCTGGTGAGCCGGCCACCGAGCCCGCGACCAGCGCTCGTCAGCACGCGCTGCGCTACGAGTCGGGCACATCGCCTCACCGGACTAGCCGACCTTGACCACTCTGGCGCCGCCCGCCACGCGGTCGTGCCACCCCTGGCGGTTCGCGGCGTCCTTCTGGATCGTCACGGCGATCGCCACGATCGCCAGAACGGTCGCGACACCGGAGATTAGGCCACCGACGACGGGAATGAGACCGAGGAGCCCCAGTGCCGTGAACGCGTTGCGCTTCAACGACGCCTGGATCGTGGGCCTGCCGCCTTGGGGTCCTCGGACCTCGAGCCTGAGGAGCATCTTCCCGAAGGTCCAGCCGGTCTGAGATTCCAGCACTGTGAAGTAGCCCCAATAGATCGCGGCCACGAGAACGGAGGTGACTGCGCCTGCGTACGGGTCGTCCTGTCCGATTCCCCAGTAACCAGCGTCAGCCTGCATGAGATCTCCGACCACGATGATCGAGACGACGACGAAGCTCACGATGAACAACATCGCGAAGTCGATGGCCCGGGCGAGGGCACGGTCGACCAAGGGAGCCGGCCGAGTCTCGGCCGTGTTGGGCACGGGGCTCTTGCGAGGTTGAGTGGCACCGGTCATCGCCCTACCCCTTTGCGCAGGTGGTGCAGGTCAGCCGTGGACGGCTCTGACCTTGAGTCAAGTCGTGGTGTCACCTACGGCCGACACGTTGGGCTCAACGTCCCGCCATTCGAGGACTTCCGGCACGTCCGCGGCGTTCCTCGGCGGCCCACCATGATTCTAGGAGACCTGTCGTCTCGACCATTCTCTGTCGGGGCAGGGCTCTCCTCAACAAGGCGCTCGAACAGCGCGAGGAGGTGCGTGATGCGAACCGCAGTTGTTACCCAAAAGGGCCACGAAATCCACCAGGGCCACGAAGGTGTTCCCGCCAGTCGCGGCCGAAGCCGCGCCCTGCAACCTGTAGGCAGATTCGTTCTGCACCTGCTCGAGATGTGCATGGTGATGTGCGCCGGCGCCATCGCGCTGGGCTTCCTGTTCTTCGGCACTGCCGCGTTGCTCGGATACACCGATCTGCTGCAGCGGGCGCCCGCGCTGTCCGTCCTCGTGATCGCCATCAGCCTGTCGCTGCCCATGGCCGTTTGGATGCGGTTCAGGGGCATGGCTTGGCGACCCACTTTGGAGATGTCCGGTTCCACGATGGTCTTCGGCCTGCTACTCATCGTGGCGTACTGGACTGACCTGGTCGCTCGAGACAGCCTGGTCGAAGTGCAGACGAGTGCGGCCTGCCCGCTGATGCTCGCTGTCATGCTGTTGCGGCCCCGTCTGTACGCGGGCCACGCTCACGGTGGGGGGAGGCCGGCGACGCGCGACGGTCCGTTCCCGCGCGGCTTCGCCCGGTCCAACCGTCTAGTGGCGAACCCGGTCATCCGACGGTTCGCAGGCTCCATCGGGCCGCTGACTCTCGTGCAGCACCGCGGACGAAAGACCGGGAGGACATACGCCACGCCCGTGATGTCGTTCACCACCCACGGCGGTCTCGTCGTCGGAGTCATGTACGGCAAGCGTTCGGACTGGGTCAGGAATGTTCTCGCTGGGGGTGCCGTGGAGGTCAAGCGACGCGGCCGAACAGACCGGTACCAGAGCGCGCGACTGCTGGGACAGGGTGAAGGTCTCCACCTCCTCCCGAGCATGCTCCGTGGTCCCTTCCGACTGCTCCGGGTACGCCACTTTGTGTACCTCACGGATCTCGCCGCATAGGCGCACGGCGGTCTCCCCGTGATTATTGCGAGGAGTCGCCCTTCAGGCTCTGGCCCGACGTCGCACAGCCGATCACGACGTCGGGCCTTCACCTGTAACGCAAACTCACTTCGGCAGACCTCGCGTGGACCTCTCGACGATGCAGGCGCGGTGCGGACAGGAGTCCGCTACGACCACGAACCGGTACCTGCACTTCCTCGGGGCCGGGGCCGACGTGGCAGGCTGGATCGCCCAAACGAGGTTCGGAGTACCCAGGGAGTACCCGCCGCGACGAGGGCGCCTCCTAGGGAAGCGAAAACCCCGTCCGACCGAGGCTGTTACGCCTGGTCGGACGGGGTTTACACAGCGGAGCCGCCTGTGAGAATCGAACTCACGACCTTCTCATTACGAGTGAGACGCTCTACCGACTGAGCTAAGGCGGCGTGCGCACCGCGATGCCGGCTGTAACCGGATCGGTGAGCGGCCCTCACTGTACCCAATGGACGGCCCAGGTTTCAAAGTGAAAGCGTGTGACGTCCTCGACGCTGCGAATCCGAGCGAACAGCAGGTCAGCAGGTGAGGCCGTCCTCGGGCACCTTGCCGTCCACCAGGTAGTCCTCGACGGCCCCGCTGATGCAGGAGTTGGACCGGCCGTACGCCGTGTGACCCTCCCCCTCGTACGTGACCAGCACGCCCGACGAGAGCGTGTCCGCCAGCGACTCGGCCCAGCGGTACGGGGTGGCGGGGTCGTTGGTGGTGCCGATGACGACGATCGGCGGCGCTCCCTTCGCGGCGGGGTCGAACTCCTGCTTCGCCGGCGGGTACGGCCAGTCGGTGCACTCGATGCCGGAGTACCCGAACGACTCGCCGAGCGTGGGTGCCGCGTCCTGGATCTCCTCGGCAAGCTCCCGCATCTTCGCCATGTCGTCCTCGGCGCGGGCGTCGGCGCAGTTGATCGCGCGGAACGCCTCCTCGCTGTTGGACTTGAACGTGCCGTCGTCGTTGCGGTCGTTGTAGACGTCCGCCAGGTAGAGCAGGTCGTCGCCGGTGCCCTCCCAGAGAACCTCCTGCAGGGCCTGCGTGAGGAACGACCAGGAGGCCTCGTCGTACATCGTCACGGCCACGCCGTAGAAGGCGAGCTTCTTGGTCACCACCCGCCCGGACGACGTCGGTATCGGGTTGGGTTCGGCGTCCTCGACCATGGCCTGGATCTGCTGCAGACCGCTCGTGACGTCGCCGGTGAGCGGGCAGTCGCTGCTCGCCTGGCAGTCCGTCACGTAGGCGCGCAGGGCGCTCTCGAAGCCCTCCGCCTGCTGCAGCGCCACCTCGTCGGAGCCCAGCGTGGTGTCGAGCGCCCCGTCGAGCACCAGGCGCCCGGACCGGTCCGGGAACAGGCCGGCATAGGTGGCGCCGAGCTGGGTGCCGTAGGAGAAGCCGAGGTAGTTGAGCTTGTCGTCGCCCAGCACGCCCCGGAGCATGTCCATGTCGCGGGCAGCGGACTGCGTGTCCACGTGCTCGAGCAGCGGCCCGGTGTTCTCCGCGCAGGCCTGGCCCCAGTCCCGCACCGCGTCCTGCCGGTCGGCCAGGCCCGCTTCCGTGTAGGGGTAGTCCTTGCTGAGGAACTCGTCCTTGCGCGCGTCGTCGTAGCACTCGACCGGCGTCGACTTCCCGACGCCGCGGGGGTCGAAGCCCACGATGTCGAACGACGTCCGCAGCGACTGCCCGAACCGCGCCGGGTCACCCACGAAGTCCACTCCCGAACCGCCCGGCCCGCCCGGGTTGACCAGCAGCGACCCGGTCTTCTGGCCCGAGGCGGAGATCCGCTTGAGCGCGATCTCGATGCTGCCCTCCCCGGGGTCGTGCCAGGAGAGCGGAGCGGACGCCGTGGCGCACTGGAAGCCCTCGCCGCACTCGGTCCACTCCAGCGACTGGCCGTAGTAGTCCTCGTAACCCTCGGGTGCGCCCTCCGTCGCCGAACCATCCGACTTGCCCACGTCTTCCAGCGCCGTCTGCACCTTGGGCGGTGCTCCGCAGGCGGCGAGGAGAAGAACAGTGGTGAGCAGCGTGGCGACGGCGGCCGCGGGCTGACGACGACGGCGGGCGGGGCGAATCACCCGGACAACCTATCTGTTGTGCTCGGAAGATTTCTTACCGGCTGGCGAACCAACACGCGACCCTCACGAGTCGAGCCAGGCGACCGGACCGGGCTCTCCCTCGGCGCTGCGGGGCAGGAGCTGGACCTGGCCCTTGTCGCCCAGCATGACCGGCACCGGCTGGCCCGTGTCGGCGTCAGCGGGCGCCTCGACCACCGTGGTCGTGGGCACGAAGTCCATGGTGCACATGCCGTCGCTCGGGGGCACGAGGGTCACTGCGAGCATGCCGTCCGCGGCGGCGACGTCGGCGGACTTGTCGCCCGGGCCCGAGCCGATGGTCGCCTGCGGCTCCGCGAAGGTCGGGCAGGAGCTCGACCCGTTCGTCACCACATACAGCAGGCCGGGTTCGGGTGACCACGCGACGCCGGCCGTCGAGTCGGTGCTCCCTTCCAGGCCCGGAGGCAGACCGCGGCCGGAGCTGCCGGCGACGACCTCCATCTCGGCGGCCTCCGGCAGCTTGCCGTCCTCGCCTTCTCCGTCCGACGGGCTGGGGCTGGTCATGTCGCTCTCCTCGGGGGACGTGGTCGCCGTCGACCCGCCCGCTTCGGACCCGCCGACGTCGGACTGCGCGCAACCCGACAGTGCGAGCGCGGCCGTCATGCCTATGCCCAGGGCCGTCGCACCCGCGCGCGCCAGAGCCCGTGCCGCCGTGCCCGACCGGTTCATCCGCCTGCTCATCATCCCCAGATCCTTCCACTCGCCACTAAGAACCCCTGGTGGAAGGGGCGCGGGACTGCGCCCCCTCCACCCCTGTCATGTGGCGAACGGTGCGGGTCTTGCACCCCGCTGCCGACGCATCGGCAAAAGGCCAGGTGACCGGTAGCCATACCGATCACCTGGCCCTTTGCCGATCATTGCGCGAACAGCGGCTCACACGCGGGCCGAGGAGAAGCGCAGCTTCTCCGGGGTGGCGTCCGCGGCCGTCTTGCGGAGGAAGGCCCGGCGGTGCACCGAGAACGCGTTGCGGTCGTCGAAGAAGTCGCGCGCCATCTCGGCCAGCTCGATGGTCTTGTAGTACGACAGCGGCCGGTCGGTCGCCCGCCGCTCCGCACGCGCGGCCAGCATCCAGCCGAGCGTGGCGGGCTCCTCGTAGCCCTGCGCGGCCGAGGACAGCCAGGTGGTGAACTCGCCCCACTCCCGCGGCCCGACGGCGCTGATCAGCCCGATGCGGGCCGCCTCGGCCACGGAGATCGGCAGCTTGCGGGACAGGAGCAGCGACGCACGGTGCTCCCCCACGCGCGACGGCATGCTCCAGGAGTGCAGCTCGGAGCCGTAGATCCCCATGTCGTAGTACGGGTTGAGGACCACGCCCTCGCGGGCGAGCGTCACGTCCGCGCACAGCCCGGCCATCACGCCGCCCGCGCCGGCGTTCGCGGTGAACGCCGCGACGGTCAGCTGGTCAGCGGTGGCGATCGCGAGGCACAGCTCGTCGATGGCACAGATGTTGTCCCAGGCCTCCGCCGGCGGGTCCGGCGACGCGTCGACGGTGCCCAGGTGGATCCCGTTGGAGAACGCGTGCTCGGTGCCCTTGATCACGAGCACCCGCGTGTCCTCCGTGAGGGCCTTCTCGACGGCGCTCGTCAGGCGGCGGCACTGCTCCGAGTACATGGCGCCGCTGTAGGAGCGGAACGTCAGGTACCCGACGGAGCCGTCACGCACGTACGTCGTCTCCGCCAGGGCGTCCGGGACGCGGCGGAACGGGGCGCCGCTCGCGTCGATCACCTGCGCGGCCGGCAGCTTGGCGCCTCGTCGGCCGCTCAGCGCGGCGGCGTAGCCGACCCAGAGCGTCCCGACACCGCAGGCGATCGCCACGGCATCGAGGTTGCGGCCCACCACCGTGCCGGGTGGGGCGCCGGTGTGGTCCTGCGACGCGACGGCGTCGAACACGCAGACCGACCGGCCGTTGATGTCGGCGGGGGCGCCAGGGGCGCCGTCGGCCGCCGCGACGAGCCGCTCCAGCTCGCTCGCGGGGCGGCGCCAGTCGATGCGGAAGTCCTCGCGGCGCAGCAACGGCAGCTCACCGTCGACGGGCACGATCCGCAGGCAGGCCTCCGCCGGGATCGGTCGCTCGCCGTCGGCCACCTTGCGGACGACCTCGCCGATACAGGCCATCGCCGCGTCCGCGACGCGGCTGTTGTAGAGCGCGCTCTTGGCGATCGGCTGGTCCGGCATGTCGAAGACGGCGGTGGCCCACACCGGACCGGCGTCCAGCTCCTCGACCGCGGACAGGGCGGTGACGCCCCAGCGCTCCCGGCCGTCGCGGATCGCGTGGTCGAGCGAGGAGGGCCCGCGGTCGCCCACCGGGCCCGGGTGCACGATGACGGTCGGCCAGCGGTCGTAGATCGTGTCCGGCACGCGGTGCTTGAGGAACGGGCACAGGATGAGGTCCGGGTCGGCACGCTCGACCGCGCGGGTCATGGCGGCACCCGACTCGAAGGTCGGCGCGATCTCGACGCCGACGTCGTGCCCCTGCTCCCTCAGGGAACACCAGACCCGCTGGGTGAGACCGTTGAAGGCAGAAACCAGCAGGAGGATCCTCATCGGGCGGTGGACTCCTTGTCGCACGGGAAACTCTGTGGGGGGCGCCCCGCAGCCTAGCCAGGGACGGCATTCGGGACAATGCGCCACAGTGGTGCAGATTCACCCGTGCGAAATCTTCACAGGCGCCGGAGCGCCTCGTATGCGCGCCCTACCCCTGCGGGCGCAGGGCTATCGCCATCGCCTCCAGCGCCAGCAGCGGCGCCACGTTGCCGTCCAGGCGGGTGCGGGCCACCCCGATCGAGTCCATGCGCCGCACGGTCTGCTCGGGAGTGGAGTCGGCGGCGAGCGCGCGCACCGTCTCGGCGAGCTCCGCGTTCACCAGGTCGACCTCCGCCCCGAGCTGCACCACCAGCACGTCCCGGTAGAGGGACAGCAGGTCCACCATCGCGCGGTCGAGCACGTCGCGCTGATGCCGCGTGGCGCGCCGTTTCTGGTCGTCCTCCAGCTGCCTGAGCTGAGACCGCAGGCGCGGCGGCAGCGTCTCGCCGTCGGCCACGCCCAGGGCACGCAGCAGCTCGGCCTTCTCTGCGGCGTCCCGCTCCTGCGTGGCGGACACCGCCTCCGCCTTCGCCACGTCCACGAGCTCGCCCGCTGCGAGCACGGCGTCTCCGACGCCGCGGATGCGCCGCGCGATGCTCAGCACGGCCGTGCGCCGCTCGCGAGCCCCGGCGTCGCGCGCCAGCCGCTTCGCGAGGCCGACGTGGCTCTGCGCCGCGCGGGCCGCGCTCAGCGCCACCGCGGGATCCGCGCCGTCGCGCCGCACCAGCAGGTCGGCGACCGCCTGCGGCGGCGGCACGCGCAGCACCACCGCCCGGCAGCGGGACCGGATGGTCGGCAGCACGTCCTGGGACGACGGCGCGCACAGCACCCACACCGTGTGCGGCGGCGGTTCCTCGATGACCTTGAGCAGCACGTTCGTGGTGCGCTCCGCCATGCGGTCGGCGTCCTCGATCACGATCACGCGCCAGCGTCCGCCCGACGGCGACCGCGACGCCGTCATGATCAGGTCCCGCACCTCGTCGATGGTGATGACCACCTTCTCCGTGGCCAGCAGCGTCACGTCCGGGTGGGTGCCCGCCATGGTGGTGGTGCACGCCTGGCACACGCCGCACCCGCCCTGCAGGCACTGGAGAGCGGCGGCGAACGCACGCGCCGCCACCGACCGGCCCGACCCGGGCGGTCCGGTCACGAGCCACGCGTGCGTCATCGCGGCGGGGTTGGCCACGGCGCCCCGGAGCGCGGCGACGGCGGACTCCTGGCCGACGACGTCGTCCCACACCGTCATGAGGGTTCCTCGCTGCCCGACTCCGTGAGGTCGCCGGCCTCGGCGAGGCTGCTGGCCTCCGCGACGACGGGCGTGAGACCCAGCCGGGCCGAGACGTCCACCCGGATCTGCGCCTGGATGTCGTCGATGGGCGCCGCCGCGTCGATGATCACCCAGCGGTCCGGGTCCGCGGCCGCGCGCTGGAGGAACGTGTCCCGGACACGGGTATGGAACTCGACGCCGGCGCGCTCAAGGCGGTCCAGCGCGCCCTTGCCCTCGGCTGCGGCGCGGCGGGCCGCGGCGGCCACGGGCTCGAGGTCGAGCAGGACGGTGACGTCCGGCCGCAGCCCCTTGGTGGCCCACAGGGAGAGGTGCTCCACCTCGTTGCCGGGCAGGTCGCGTCCGCCCGACTGATAGGCGACGGACGAGTCGAGGTAGCGGTCGGTGATCACCACGGCGCCGCGGCCCAGCGCGGGCCGCACCACGGTCTCGACGTGGTGGGCGCGGTCCGCCGCGTAGATGAGCGCCTCGGCCCGCGCGCCCATGTCCTGGCCGTGCATGACGGCGGCCCGCAGCTCCTTGCCGAGCGCGGTGCCACCCGGCTCGAACGTGAGCACGACCTCGCGGCCGGTGAGCTCCGCCAGCCAGTCGCCGAGGAGGCGCGACTGGGTCGACTTGCCCACGCCCTCGCCGCCCTCGAAGGAGATGAAGTAGCCAGGTGCGTTCACGCCGTAACCCTAACCGCGCCCACCGACATCGCCTGGCTGCGCCGCTCTAGCGCTGCAGCCGACGACCCGTCACCTGCGTCGGCGTGATTCGCACCCACGTGTCCCTCGTGTCGTCGAGGTAGCTGACCAGGTTGGTCGACTCGGCCGCGGCGATGTCGGCGTCGTTCTCCAGGATCTCGGCGGTGCCCTTCACGACGACGCTGTACGCGATCTCGGGACCCCACTGGTCGACCTCGAAGGCAACCTTCTCGTTGATCGCGACCTCCGCGACCTTGGTTCCGGGGATGGTGTGGAAGTAGATGGTGCGGTCCGCCATGGCGAAGTTCAGGGGAAAGATCTCAGGCTCGCCGGCGACGGCGGTGCCGAGCCGCCCGATGGGCTGCATCGAGAGGAACTCCCAGCACTCGTCCTCGGTCATCGGCGTGATGCTCTGCTCGTTGAGGTCCATGGGTCCATCGTGCGCTCGGCGGGCGGACCACGCGCTGTGAGGGACCCGACACCGACCACAGCAGACGCCGGACGTGCAGGTCACCGGGTGACCTGCACGTCCCCACATTGGCTACTTCGTCGAGGTCGACGGCTTCTTGGCGGCCGGCTTCTTCGCCGGCGCCTTCTTCGCGGGCGCCTTGCTCGTCGACCGGGTGGTGCGCTTCTTCGCCGGGCCTTGGGCTCGCTTCTCCGCGAGCAGCTCGATGGCACGCTCCGGGGTGATGGACTCCGCCGTGACGTCGCGCGGCAGGGTGCGGTTGGTCTCGCCGTCGGTCACGTACGCGCCGAACCGGCCCTCCTTGACGTGGATCGGCTTGCCGCTGTTCGGGTCGTCGCCGAGCTCGCGCAGCGGCGGCGTCGCGGTCCGCCCGCGTCCGCGCTTGGGCTGCTTGTAGATCTCCAGCGCCTCGTCGAGGGTGACCGTGAACATGGCCTCCTCGGACGGCAGGGTGCGCGAGTCCGTGCCCTTCTTCAGGTAGGGGCCGTAGCGGCCGTTCTGCGCGGTGATCTCGTCACCCGTCTCCGGGTCCACGCCCACCACGCGCGGCAGCGACATGAGCTGCAGAGCCTGCTCAAGCGTCACCGAGTCGAGGGCCTGCGACTTGAGCAGCGACGCCGTCCTCGGCTTGGGCAGGGCGGCCAGCGCCCGCTTCTTCGCCGCGGCCGACAGGTCCGGGTCGAGATCCGGCTCGGGCAGCTGCTCCGTCACGTACGGGCCGTACCGGCCGTTCTTCGCCACGACCGGGTGACCCGACTCGGGGTGCATACCGAGCACACGGCCGTCGTCGGCCCCGGCAGCCAGGAGCTCGCGCGCCTTGGCGACGGTCAGCTCGTCGGGCGCTATGTCGTCCGGCACGGAAGCGCGGGGCGGGGTCTTGCCCTCCTCGACCTCGGCCGCGACGTCCTCGATGTAGGGGCCGTAGCGTCCCACGCGCACGCGGATGCCCTCGCCGATCTCGACGGAGTTGATCGCCGCGGCGTCGATCTCGCCGAGGTTCGCCACGAGCGCACGCAGGCCGCCGCCCTCGCTGTCCACGCCGAGCTCGTCGGACGTGCCGATGTTGCCCGGGACCTCGCCGAAGTAGAACTCCCGCAGCCAGGCCACACGCTCGCGCGAGCCGGCGGCGATCTCGTCGAGGTCTTCCTCCATCGTCGCCGTGAAGTCGTAGTCCACGAGCCGGTCGAAGTGCTCCTCCAGCAGGCGGATCACCGCGAACGCGAGCCACGTCGGCACCAGCGCCTGGCCGCGCGTGATCACGTAGCCGCGGTCCTGGATCGTCGAGATCGTCGCGGCGTAGGTGGACGGGCGGCCGATGCCGCGCTCCTCCAGCGCCTTGACCAGCGACGCCTCCGTGTAGCGGGCCGGCGGGGACGTGGAGTGGCCGTCCGCGGTGAGGTCGGTGCCGACCAGCGCGTCGCCCTCCGACATCGTCGGCAGGCGCGTCTCCTTCGCCGCCGTGGCGCTCTCGGGCGCCTCGGTGTCGACGTCCGCGCCCTCCTCGTAGGCGGCGAGGAAGCCGCGGAACGAGATCACCGTGCCCGACGCCGAGAACACCGCCTCGTTGCCGTCCTGCGCGCCGCCCACGACGACGGCGCCGAGCCGGACCGACGCCGTCGAACCCTTCGCGTCGGCCATCTGCGACGCGACCGTGCGCTTCCAGATCAGCTCGTACAGGCGGAACTGGTCGCCGCTCAGCTCGCCGGCGACCTGGGCCGGGGTGCGGAACGAGTCGCCCGCCGGGCGGATCGCCTCGTGCGCCTCCTGGGCGCCCTTCGACTTGCTGGCGTACAGGCGGGGCGCACCCGGCACGTACTCGGGGCCGTACAGCTCGGCAGCCTGCCGGCGCGCGGCGTTGGTGGCCTCGGCCGACAGCGACGGGCTGTCGGTACGCATATAGGTGATGTAGCCGTTCTCGTACAGGGCCTGCGCGGTGCGCATCGCCTGACGCGACGACATCCGCAGCTTGCGGCCCGCCTCCTGCTGCAGGGTGGAGGTGGTGAACGGCGCCGCGGGGCGGCGCGTGTACGGCTTGGTCTCCAGGCTGCGGACGGAGAAGTCGGCGGCCTGGAGCCCTGCGACGACAGCGTTCGCGGTCGACTCGGAGAGCTGCACCACGCCGGTGCGGACCTTGAGCCGCCCCCGGTCGTCGAAGTCGCGGCCCGAGGCGACCTTGTCGCCCGCGAGCTGGCTGAGCCGGGCGCGGAAGGAGGGCTGGCCGGGGGCGGCACCGCCGTCGGGCGAGACCGCGAAGGTGCCGGCGACGTCCCAGTAGTCCGCCGACACGAACGCCATGCGCTCGCGCTCCCGCTCGACGACGAGGCGCGTCGCGACCGACTGCACACGGCCGGCGGACAGCCCCTGACGGACCTTGCGCCACAGCACCGGCGACACCTCGTAGCCGTACAGGCGGTCGAGGATGCGCCGCGTCTCCTGGGCGTCCACGAGGTCCTGGTCCAGCTCGCGCGTGTTCTCCAGCGCTCGGAGGATCGCGTCCCGGGTGATCTCGTGGAACACCATGCGCTTGACCGGGACCTTGGGCTTGAGCTCCTGGATCAGGTGCCAGGCGATGGCCTCGCCCTCGCGGTCCTCATCGGTCGCGAGGAAGAGCTCGTCGGCGTCCTTGAGCGCCTTCTTGAGCTCGCTGACCTTCTTCTTCTTGTCCGCGTGGACCACGTAGTACGGGTCGAACCCGTTGTCGACGTCCACGGAGAACCTGCCGTAGGGGCCCTTCTTCATCTCCGCGGGCAGGTCCTTGGGCTGCGGGAGGTCGCGAATATGCCCGACGCTGGCTTCGACCTCGTAGTCGTCGCCGAGATAGCTCTGGATCTTGCGAGCCTTCGTGGGCGACTCGACGATCACGAGCTTGCGTGCCTGGGACATCCGGTCCTGCCTGCTTCCTGCGGGGTTTGGGGAGTGCGCCGAGCGGCGTTGGAGAGTTCACGGTACGCCAGGCGCGACGGATCGCACCCTATCCGGGCTCACAGCGGGCCGCCCGGCGTTTCTCATGACCGTGGTGATTTTCACCTGTGGCATTACGGACAGCGGAGCGTCACATCAGCCACACGGTCTCTTCAGGCGGCTCCCCTACGGTGAGCCTATGACCGACCGCACCCGCCCGCTGCCGGAGCTGCCGCAGCCCTCGCGGAGCCGCGTCACCGGTACGGCCAAGGGTTACACGCAGCCGGCCGCTTCCGCGCCCAGGGCCCGCAAGACCCGCCCGGTGCGACCTCCTGCGGGTCCGCCGTCGGGCCAGGTGGGCCCGCCCTCGGCTGCGCCGTCGCGCAGGTTCGGCGGCCGCCCGACGCCGGCCCGCGTGCCCGGCCTCCAGCCGCGGCTGCGGCCGCGCGTGATCGCCGGCGTCGTCGCGGTGCTCGCGCTGTGGGGCGTGTGGGCCACCTGGGACACCTTTGTCGCCTCGGAGCGCGGCCAGCGCGCCGACCAGCTCGCGCTCGAGGGCGCCGCCCGCGGGCAGGGCGTGCTGTGGGAGCTCGCCGAGCCGGTGCTGGGTGTGGTGTCGAACACGTTCGTCGGTCTGGGCCTGGCGGCCGCCGTGATACTCGCGCTGGCCCGCGGGCGCTGGTGGCTCGCGGCGCAGGTGGCGATCCTCGTGGCCGGCTCGAACCTCACCACGCAGGTGCTCAAGCACGCGGTCCTCGACCGGCCGGCGCTGCTCGACGTCGCCCGCGCGGATGTCAACACCCTGCCCAGCGGACATACGACGGTCGCGGCGTCCGTCGCCGCGGGCCTCCTCATCGCGGTGCCACGGCGCTGGCGGCCGGTCGTCGCGGTGGTGGGCGCCGCCTACACGGGGGCCACGGGGGTGTCGACGCTGATCGGGCAGTGGCACCGGCCCTCCGACGTCGTCGCCGCGATCCTCGTGGTCCTCGCCTGGGGCGCCGGCGTCTGCGCGGTGAGCTCGGCGTCGTCCCTGGACGCGCCGCGGGGCGGCGGGGAGCGGGGCGGCGTCGAGCCGGGATCGTCCAGCGCGGCCGGCCTGCTCCTGGTCGGCGCCCTGGGCACCGGGGCGCTCGCCCTCGGCGCGCTCGGGAGCGTGCGCGGCTATGGCTGGGCGCTGCCGATCGGCGGTGACGTCACCGCGTACACGGGTGGGTTGTTCGGCGTGGTGGCCGTGACGCTGGGCTCGTTCGCCCTGCTGCTCCTGGTCCGCCAGTCGACGGCGCGCCCCTGATCCGGCTTGTCCCGCTGGTCGAGCTTGTCGAGACCTGGGTCTCGACAAGCTCGACCAGCGGGCGGGCAAGCTCGACCAGCGGGGTCAGGACGTCACGGGGTGGAGTACCCGCCCGTGTAGGAACCGGACCCCGAGTAGGCGAGCACGCGCCACCGGTACGTGCCGGAAGTGCCCGAGTAGCTGATGCTCTCGTCGGGGGCCGAGGTGATGCCCTGGGCCACGTTGGACCACGTGCTGCCCGAGAGCTTCTGCAGGTAGAGGTCGAAGTCAGTTCCGCTGGGGCCGTCGAGGCAGCCCGTGATCGTGCCGGCCGACGACGAGAAGCCGCTGCTGCTCGGCTTGTAGGTGGAGGCACCGCTGCTCAGCGAGCCGCTGAACGCCGTCTCCTGGCTCGAGCAGGCCGAGCCGCCACCGCCACCACCACCGGTGATCAGCGAGACGCCCGCAGCGCTGAGTGCCTCACCCACCGGCTGGAAGTAGGTGGTGCCACCCGAGGAGCAGTTGCCGGAGCCGCCGGAGGTCATGCCCTGAGCCTGCGTGCCGGCCAGGAGCGAGCCGCCCGAGTCGCCGGGCTCGGCGCACACGTTGGTACGGATCAGGCCGGACACGGTGCCCTCGGCGTAGGTGACCGACGCGTTCAGGGCCTGGATGGTGCCACAGTGCCAGCCGGTGGTGGAACCGGAGCGACACACGGTCGCGCCGACGGCGGCCGCGGTCGAGCCCGCGACGCCCACCGTGCCGCCGGAGTAGTTGTTGACCGAGCCGACGGGGGTGTCGTCCGTGCCGACGTTCACGTACGCGTAGTCGTTGCCCGGGAACGAGGAGGTCCGGAATGTGCCGCTCGGGCTGGTCGTGGCGTTGCCGACGTCGCCGCAGTGGCCCGCGGTGACGAATCCGCCCGTGGCCGAGAAGCCGACCGAGCAGCGCGACCCGCCGATGTAGTACGCGTTGCCGCCGATCACGTTGATGAAGGTGCGGGGCATCTCCGCGACCTCGACGAGGGAGACGGAGCTCGCCGGGATACCGGCCTGCCTGACGGCGGTGGCGACGGCGGCCTTTGCGCCCTTGGCCACCTCCATCACCACCGCGTTGGACTCGACGTCCACGTAGGCGGCGGCGATCTTGGCCTCCGGCGCCGCCCGGTAGGCCTTGGTGGCGAGCCGGTTGAGCTGGCTCAGAGACTTGTCGACCGTGACCGCCGTGGCCCCGGCGGCACTGACCTCGGCCGCCCCGGCCTTGTCGGTGACGGCGACGAACAGCTCGGTGCCCTCCACCCAGGCGCCCGCGTAACCCTTGTCGAGGGACTTGGCGATGGCGTGCTGCGTGTCGGACAGGGCTGCGTCCGTCTTGAGGCGGGCCACGGCCTGCGAGGTGGTCAGGCCGAGGTCACGCTCCATGGCGGCGACCATGCCCGGCGCGTAGCTGGAGACCGCGGGCTTGTCGGGTCCGGCGGCTGCGCTTGCGGTAGCAGCGGTGATGCTGCCGGCGAGGAGCGTCATCGCGGCTGTAGCCACGCTGATCGCCTTGAAGGATGTGCGTCTCATGTCCTGCGACTCCCTGTCGTCGGGGCAATGGATTCACCCGGTGCGGCAAAGCGTAGGGTCGCTTCCAGGAAACTCCCAGATACCGATTGGGACATATCGGCACAATATGCGGGCATGTCGCAGGGCAGGTAGGGCGTCCCCTACCTGCCCCGCGAACCGACCGACAGGCAGCGCCTAGCGCGTCCGGGTCAGCTCGTGACGAGCGAGACGCCCGCTGCGCTCAGGGCCTCGCCCACCGGGTTGAAGTAGGTGGTGCCACCGGACGAGCAGTTGCCCGAGCCGCCCGAGGTCATGCCCTGGGCCTGGGTGCCGGCGAGCAGCGAGCCGCCGGAGTCGCCGGGCTCGGCGCACACGCTGGTCCGGATGAGGCCGGTGACGGTGCCCTCGGCATAGTTCACCGTGGCGTTCAGGGCCTGGATGGTGCCGCAGTGCCAGCCGGTCGTGGAACCGGACCGGCACACCGTGGCGCCGACGGCGGCAGGAGACGAGCCCGTGACACGCACCGTGCCGCCGCTGTAGTTGTTGACCGCACCGATCGGGGTGTCGTCCGAACCGACGTTCACGTACGCGTAGTCGTTGCCCGGGAACGAGGACACCTGGAAGGTACCGCTCGGCTGGCTGGTCGTGGCGCCTCGCGTTCCGCAGTGGCCGGCGGTGACGAAGCCGCCGGTGGCAGCGAAGCCGACCGAGCAGCGGGAGCCGCCGATGAAGTACGCGTTGCCGCCGATCACGTTGATGAGCGTCCTTGGGCGCTCCGCGGCCGCCGTCAGGGAGACGGCATCGGCGGGCACGCCTGCGTCGCCCACCGCGGCCTCGACGTCGGCCCGGGCGCCGTCGACTACGGAGATGACTATCTCGTTGGTCTCCACGTCCACGTAGTACGAGGTCACGTCCGACTCGGACAGAGCACCGTCCAGGTCCGCCGTCCAGGCGTCGAGCGCCTTGAGCGAGTTGTCCGCGATCACGGGGGTGGCCCCAGCCGCACGGACGTCGGCCGCATCGGCGGCATCGGTCACCGCGACATGGAGCTCGTCCGCACTCTCGACCCAGGCGCCGGCGTAGGACGCACCGAGCGACTTCTCCAGGCTGCGCTGCGTGCCCGCCAGGATCTCCTGGGTCTTGATCTGAGCCACTGCCTCAGCAGTGCTCAGGTTGAGGTCACGCTCCATGGCGGCGACCATGCCTGGGGCGTAGCGCGTCGAGGCGGTCTCGGCGTCGGACCGTGCAGCGGCGACGGCGTTGATGGTGCCGGCGAGGAGGCCCACGGTGGCGGTTGCCACGGCCAGGCCCCGGAGGGAAGTACGTCTCATCTCCAGCGACTCCTTGTGTCGTAGAGCAGCAGGTGAAGTTCCACCCCGCGAGCGATTTTTCACCCGCTGGCTCAACGTAGGAGAAACCGGGCTTCACGTACAGATCACACCCAGGTCATACATATCTCGTATGGAGGTCAAACCGCCACAGCGCCTCTGGTGCGGTCAGCCGAGCATCCCGTACATCGCCAGCCACTGTTCGTACTGCGGGCTGCGGCGGACGGCGTCGCGGTGCGCGCGGTGGGCGGCACCCTCGACGGCCTCCAGGTCCACCCGCAGGTCGGCGTCGTGCCGCCAGCCCAGGTAGTGGGTGCGGCGCAGCGGCGCCCCGGCGAGGGGGACCGTCACGACGCCCGGCGGGTCCGGCTGCCCGGGCTCGACGACCGCGACGGCGCGGCCGGCCCGCACCTGGTCGACGGCGGTCGTCCACTCGGCCTCGCCCATGCCGCGCGGCGTGAACCCCGCGCGCACGCAGGCCGACACGAGGCACTCCTCGAGGCAGCCGCCCGACGGCACGTAGAGCCACTGCTCCTCCGCCAGCTCGGCGAGCGAGACCTCGGGCTTGCCTGCGTACGGGTGGTGCTCGTCGATCAGCACGAACATCGGGTCGGTGCAGACCCGGGTCCACGCGACCTCCACCGCGGCCGGCGGCGAGGCGTCGGAGCACATCCCCACCAGCCCGACGTCGATGGTGCCCCGGGCGAGCTGGGACGCGACGTCGTCGGGCTGGTGGGGCATGGCCGTCGTGACCTCGGCGCCGGGGATGCCGACGTGCAGCTGGTTGACGAACAGGCCGCCCAGCCCGGTGCCGGTGATGCCCACCCGGACGGCCTCGCCGCGGGCGACGTCGCCGCTAAGGAGGCGCTCGGCGTCGTCGGCGAGGGCCGCCATGGCGGGGAGAAGCACGCGAGCGTGCCTGAGTACCAGCTCACCGAGCTCTGTCGCGCGCGCACCGAACCGGTCGCGGACGAAGACGTTGCCGCCCAGCGCCCGGTCGATGCGGTTGAGCTGCGCAGTCAACGCCGGCTGCGCGATGCCGAGGGCAGCGGCCGCCTTTGTGACGCTGCCCGACTCGGCAACGGCGACGACCATCCTCAAGTGCCGCATGTCGAGTTCCACACGGTGGAAAATATCTGTCATAACCCCGTATGTCTCTGATATCGACAAGATTTATCGGTCATCGGCAGGACTGTTACGTCCCGGAAACCGGACTGAGGCCAACTACAACAACGTTCGCCGGGGTCGGGTCTCACTCTTCGAGGAAGCCGTCACGGACCAGACCGCGCACCGCCGGGAGGAGCTCGGCGGCCAGGGCGTCCGCCGGGACCTCGAACAGCGAGGCGAGCGCGCCGACGATCTGGCCCACCGTGAGCTCGCCGTCGCACGCGCCGACCAGGGCCGCGAGCGGGCTCGACGCGTGCACGCCCCGCCCGAGCCCGTCCCCCTGCCGCAGGACCACGACGTTGGGGTCGGCCTCCCCCGGCGTCAGGTAGCGCTCCTCCGTGACGTCCGCGGCGGTGACCAGGTGGGCTGCGGCGAGCGCTGCGTCGTCGCGCTGCGCCAGCCAGTCGTGGCCGGCGAGGCTGCGGGCGATGTGCGCCCCGAGCGGCTGGCGGACCGACCCCGTGTGCTCTTCGAGACGCCGCAGCGTCGGCGCCCCGGCTCGGGGGCGCCGGAGAGTCACCATCCCGAAGCCGACCGCCTCGACGTCCCGCGACGCGAAGTCGTCGAGCCAGGCGCCGTAGGCGGCCGCCCAGGCTTCCGGCTCGCGGTCCGGGGTGGTGCCGCCGTCACGGATCCACGTCTCGGCGTACTCGGCCGGGTCGAGGACCTCACGCTGGATGACCCAGCCGTCCAGTCCGGCATCGTCGAGCCAGGCGCCGACCCGTTCGGTCCACGGCTCGCCCCGACGGTGCTCCCAGTTGCCGAGCAGCTGCGCCGTACCGCCTGGCACGAGCACGCCGCCGACGCCCAGGACCAGGTCGCGCACGAGGTCGTCGCCCGCCCGGCCGCCGTCGCGGTACTCGTAGTCCCCGAGCGCGTCGGCCACCGCCCGGCCGGCCGCCCCCGCGTGCGGCGTGATGACGAACGGCGGGTTCGACACCACGAGATCGAACTGCTCACCCGCGACCGGCTCCAGCATGGACCCGTGCCGCAGCTCCACGTCCGCGCCGGCCTGCGTGTTCAGCGCTACGTTGAACCCGGCGAACGACAGCGCCCGCCGCGAGATGTCCGTTGCCACCACCTGCCGCGCGTGCCGCGCCGCGTGCAGGGCCTGGATACCGCAGCCGGTGCCCAGGTCGAGCACGCGGGCGGTCGGGTTCCGCACGGTGACCTGGGCCAGCGTCAGGGAGGCGCCGCCCGCGCCGAGCACGTGGTCGGTGGCCAGGCGGCCGCCGGTCGCCAGCTCGCCCAGGTCGGAGGCCAGCCACCAGCGCGCGTCGCCGACGGCGTCCACCGACGCGTAGGGGCTCAGGTCCACGAGGGGGCGCACCTCGTCGTCGTCCCCGGAGCCCTGGGCCGCGACCAGGCCGAGGCGCTCCGCGCCCTGCGCGCCGGTTGCGGGCAGCGCCCGGTCCAGGGCGGCGCGCGGCACGGGCACGCCCAGCAGGAACAGCGCGGTCAGGGTGGCCCGCGGGTCCCGGTCCGACGGCGGCTTGCCGTCCACCGCCGCTGCCACCGCCCGGCGCGCAGGCAGCGACTGCTCCCGGTGCAGGGCGGCCGCGGCGAGCGGCCCGAGGAGGTCCTCGACGCCGTCGACGTCGTAGGCGGCGGAGGCCAGGTCGTCCCGGAGGGAGGCGACGAGGGCGGGGTCGGTCACAGGAGGCTGCACGGGGCCATCCTGACGGGCTACTGCTTGCAGTTCGAGTTGACGTAGAGGGAGATGGTCTCGGACGCCTCGACCATGGCCGCGGTGTCGAGCTCCTGCTGTGCGCCGCCCACTGCCGAGACCACCGCGGGGCCGTCGTTGGCCTTCACCTTCTCGATGTTGTTCGCCACGGTCGAGTAGTAGGTGAAGGCGACCGCCCAGTCCTTCGCTATCGCCTCGGGCGGGGTCACGCCCTCCAGCGCGTTGCGCGCGTTGATGAACCCCTTGCGCAAGGTCTCGGGCTGGTCCTCGACCATCGCCGACTGCGCGTTCGCGGCCTGCGTCCACGCCATCTGGGTCTGCGCGCACGACGCGGCGTCCGCCACCGGCAGGGAGCCGGCCGTCCGGTAGAGACTCATGCCCCAGCCGGCGCCAAGGCCCAGGACGGCGGCGATGACGCCCGACAGCACCAGGACCATCGGCTTGTCGAGGACCTTGGGCAGGCCGCGGCGCAGCGTCCTCTTGATCTTCCGCTGCTGCGCCGTGCTGGGGGCGGAGATGCGCCCCTTGGGACCCTTGGCGGCCTTCTTGGAAGCTGACTTGGACGCCGACTTGGACGCCGGCTTGCTGGGCAGGACGGACGGGGCGTCGTCCGGCAGCGGCGCGGGCAGGGCTTCGACGTCCTCTTCCACCGGGCCCGGGTTCGGCGGGAAGCCGCCGGCGGGCGTTGGAGCGGGGTCGCTCTTCGGTTCGCCCTTGGTGCCCGACTTGGCGCCCTTGCCCCGGGACCTGGTCTTGCTGACCTTGCCGCTCGCGTTCTTGCTCCGGCCGCGGGTCACGGAGGGCTCGGTAGCTGCCACCGAGCCCCACGGATTCGCGTCGCCGTCGCCGTCGCCGCCCGGCACGACGGGCGCCGGAACCGGCCCCCAGAGGGAGCTGGTGGCCTCCTCGACAGGCGTGGGATCAGCGGGGGCGGCGGCGCCCACGCTGCCCCACGGACTGGGCGCGGCGTCGTTCTCCGCGAGCCCCTCGGCCCACTCGAGGGCGCTGGAGCCGCGTGCGGCGTCCCCTGCCGCGAGACTCTCCGCCCACGTGAGCGCATTGCTTGCGGGGGGACCTCCAGCGCGGGAAGCAGCACGACCGCCCCGCGAGCCCTTGCGCCGTGTCGCACTCATAGCCGCGCACTTTACCCGCACCCCCGGCAGGACAGGAGGGGCAATCGTGTGATAGGTGACGAACGGCGGGTGAAGTTGCTTACCCGTTGAGGTAGTTGATGCTCGCCCAGAGCACCACGACCACAACCGCCACCATGCCGATGGCTAGCGTCAGTAGGCCCCAGTTGCGCGCGCGGCGGGATGCCTTCCGAGCCTTGTCGTGCTGCTGCCTCTTCCACAGCGAATTGACGCGCAGCGCGTTTCCGAGGGCGACGATTCCCGTTGGCGGGAAGCAGAAGAACGTCACCAGAACGGCGAACACAAGATACGACCGTGGCGGGTACTGCAGCTGCGCCGGGTAGGTGTGCACGTTGACGTTCACGGGCGCGCGCGACCCGCCCGGGACTACCGGCGGTACAGCGGAGCTGGTCATGGACGTCCCCCTCGCCTATGTAAAGGGAGAACTTAGTCTAATTTCGGTGATTTGTTGAATGCGCAGGTCAGCCGGGGATCTTGCGAAGCACCTCACGATAGAAATGCACTCCGCGGCCCAGGGAATCGACGCTCAGGTTTTCCCCTGCCCCGTGAATCGACTGCCGCTGCGCGCGCGTCATGGCGAAGGGGCTGAACCGGTAGACGTGGTCGCTGATGGGCGTGAACGTGCGAGCGTCGGAGGCGGTGAGGGTCACGTACGGCGCCACGACGGCGTCCGGGTACGACGCACCGATCGCCTCGCTGAGCAGCGCGAACTGCTGGCTGTCCGTGGGCGAGACCTCACTGGGCTCGCTGCTGTCCACGACCTCGATCTCGACCCTCTTGTCCCGGATGGTGCGCCGCAGCCGCGCCACGGTCCGGTCCACCGTCTCGCCGAGCGCCACCCTGATATCGAGGTGCGCGCGGGCCGACGACGCCGCGACGTTCGCCGCGGCGCTGCCCTCCAGCTCGGTGACCGCCACGGTGGTGCGGACCATCGCCGACGCCTCAGGGCCGCTTCGGGCCAGCGCCAGCGCCGCGAGCTTGCGGAACGGCCCGGAGGCCGCCCGGGTCACCATCCTGAAGAACATGCCCTTCAGGCCGGTGGTGCTCGGGGCGACTCGCTCCAGCATGTCGACAGTCGGTGCGTTGACCCGGGCCGCGTACCGCCGTCGGCCCACGCGCGTCACCGCGCGCGCGAGGCGCGTGGTCGCGGTATGCCGGCCGGGCGTGGCGGCGTGGCCGCCGACGCCGGTGGTGTACAGGTCGACCCCGACCAGGCCCTTCTCCGCGACGCCCACGAGGGCCGTCTGCCGGCCGAGGCCCGGGAAGGCTTCGGTCACGACGGCTCCGCCCCCGTCGATCACGAGCCACGGACGCACGCCGAGCTCGTACAGGCGGCGGACCGCGATCTGGGCCGACTCCCCAGCGGTCTCCTCGTCCGCGCCGAAGAACAGCCAGATGTCCCGCTCGGGCACGAAGCCCTCGCCCAGCAGCGTCTCCACGGCGTCGAGCACCGCCACGAGCGAACCCTTGTCGTCGAGCGTGCCGCGGCCGTGCACCGCGCCGTCGCGCACCTCGCCCGAGAACGGGTTCTCGGTCCAGACCATGCCCTGGACCGGCGCCACGTCCTGGTGCGCCATGAGCACCACGGGGTACGGGTGCAGCACGTCCTGGCGCCCCCGGCCGGGCCAGCGGTAGAGCAGGCCGTGGTCGCCCGACGGCTCGCTCTGCAGGGCGTGCACGCGGGGGTAGAAGGCCGCCAGCGCTGCTCGGTGGCGGGCGAACGCGTCGTGGTCGATGTACTGCGGGTCCCACGAGGACACGGTCGGGATCTGCACGAGCGAGGCCAGGTGCCCGGCCGCGATGTGGCCCGCGGAGAAGTGCCGCTCGCTGTACGGCTCCGACGCGACGAACGGGGAGGAGCCCGGCTGCTCGGGCAGCGCGGCGTCCGGCGCCGCAGGCTGCTCGGTGACCTTCTTCTCCGGCCGGCTCTTCTCGGGCGCGTCGCGCTCGGCCGACGTCAGGGACGCGGCCTGCGGAAGGCGCGCGCGCGACGTGTCCGGGCGCGTGGCCGACAGCAGTGGCGACGCCGTCGGCGCCGCCGTCTGCGGGCGCGCCTCGGGCTTGGGTTCGACGGCGGGCGACGGGGCCTGTCGGGCTGCCGTCTTCGCGATCATTTCGGCCGTGACCTGAGGGATGGCCTCGGTCGGGTCGATGTCGGCACTCACGGGACCTTCTCCTGCTCCGGGTCTCCCACGACGGGGGCTCCTGCATCGGGGCTCTCGTTCGCACCCGCGGACCGCGGGGCGTGCGGGAGCGCAACACCGCAGACGATAGCGGTAGCACCGGGTTTTCCACACAACCCGCGGTGATCCTGGATACCCCAGCCTCCGATGTCCATCGAGGTCACCGTGCCGCCCAGTGGATCGCCGTCGCCGCCTGGCTGAGACCACCCCGGGGGTGGGTGCGAAAGAACACCGAGGTGCCGAACACAAACGCCCGCGCCTGTCCTACTTTGCCTGATACTGCACCGATCTGCCCGTTGACCGCGGATGGCCCGGCCGCGTCGCCCGGCTCGGCCCAGTGGCCCGCCAGGAAGCTGCCGTACGTCAGTTCCGCCGTGGTCTCCCTGCCGAGGTCCGTGAACCACACGGCGGGGTAGACAAACCCTTGGTCCTGCGGGTGGTCGTCCAGCACCTCGCCCGCGACGTCGGTCTCGATGATGCCGTTGCCGGCCGGATCGCCCGTCACCGCAGTGCCGCTGACCAGCCCGTACGTCTCCGCGGCCGCGAAGGCGCCCGCCCCGCGCCCGACGATGGCGCCGCCGTCACGCAGCCAGGACCGGACGTACGCTCGGCCGGCCGAGCCGGCCGAGAGCCCCAGGGACGAGCCCACCCACAGCACGTCCGCGCGCTCGAGGCCGGTCGGCGTCCCGGCGGACGCTCCCGTCTCGATCCCCCTCGCCGAGACCGCCACCAGGTCGTCGAACCCGAGTGCCAGGAGCGACAGCCGGTCGTCCTGGTTGCCGGTGTAGGCGATGGTCAGGTCCTCGGCCGGCTCCCCCGCTCGGTAGTCCGCGCGTGCAGCGGCAGCGAAGTCGACGCCGTACCGGTCGGCCGCGTCGCGCGCCGCCCGCCGCCCGTGCGGCCCGACGACGGCGTTCCCGTCCGCCGTCAGCCGCACCGCCACGCCCTGTCCGAGCAGGTAGTTCAGGGTGCGGTGGTCCGCGACGCCGGCCAGGTCGAAGCGGACGTACCGTGCCTCGCGGGGGACGCTCCCGTCCCGGTCGGCGGCGCGGACCGGGGTGGTCCGCCCGACGGGGCCATCCGTCGTTGCGCCCACGCTGTCCACGGTCGCGCCCCAGAGAGCCGCGAGGGACCACGCCGAGATGTCGTACATCGTGGGGACCTTGGCGGAGATGTCGGAGCCGAGCGCGAGCAGCGAGCTCGCGAGCCCGCGCAGCGGCTGGTGCAG
This sequence comes from Promicromonospora soli, assembly GCF_014653785.1. GTDB lineage: Bacteria > Actinomycetota > Actinomycetes > Actinomycetales > Cellulomonadaceae > Promicromonospora > Promicromonospora soli. Next base: position 246,979 of record NZ_BNAS01000002.1, read on the forward strand.
GTCGACCACGTACGAGCCCGCCGGGTAGGTGGTCCCCTCGACCCGCGTGGGGGCGACCAGCCGCTCCACCTCGACGCCGTGGAACAGCAGCGTGTCCACGAGGTCCTCGGCGTCGCTCGCCGACCGCTGCCCGGCGCCCACCGGGATCACATAGGCGCGCGGCAGACGCACCGGGTCCTGATCGTCCACGACGTCCCAGAGCGGCTTCCACTCGTCCGGGCCAGGAACGGCATCGACGTTCTCGGAGGTCAGTGGAACCCTTGGCGCACCAGCGACGCCGCGGCGGAACATCTCGATCTGGTCGGCGAGCATCGCTCCGGAGTAGGTGTGGACGTAGTCGATCATCGAGGTCATCGTCGTGACCGCCACCTGGGTGTCCACCGTCGAGTCCGCCGGCGTCGTGGTGGCGCCCGTCCGGCCCAGCGGCAGCTCGACGGTGGTGCTCACCGCGCCGTGGAGCGGCATGTACTGCGCGGTGAAGACCGGCGGGTAGTCGTCCCAGCCCGACGGCGTGTCCCGGTACGGGATCTTGATGAACCCCGTGTTGTCCTCGACGACGCCGCCCGTGTCCGGGTCGTAGTAGGTGTTGCCCTCGATCCCGGCCGCGACGACGACGTCCTCCACCTGGCGCGCTATCGCGTAGCTGTGCGGGATGAACAGGTCGTACTCGTAGTTCTCGCCGTGCGGTGGGCCGGCAGGCTCCACCTGGAGCACGTCCGTGTACCCGTGGAAGTCGGCCGCGTACAGCGGCTGCACCGCCTGCGCCGTCCGCACGAACGAACGCGCCTCCGGTGTGGCGAGCGTGATCATGTCGCGGTTGGCGTCCAGGCCGAGCGACGTCGAGCGGGTCGCGTGCGTGCGGCCGTCGGGGTTGAGCGTGAGGCTGAACGTGAGCCGGTGGTTCTCCAGCGTCTCCCGCGTGGCGGCGTCGTCCGCCGTCGCGAGGTCCTCGACGACGCGCAGCGCGGCGTCGGTGCCCTCCCACTCGTCGCCGTGGAGGTTCGCGCTGATCCAGATCGGGGTCTTGTAGCCCGACCGCAGCGCGCGGTCCCGCGCGGCGCGCGCCGGATGCTCCCTGATCTCCTCCCGCCAGGCGGCCTGCCGGGCGGTCTCCAACCGCCGCTCCGGAGCCGTCACGGTGACCAGGTACAGGTCACGCCCCTCGGACGACCGCCCCACGACCTGCGTCGATACCCGGTCGCTCCGCTCCATCAGCTTCGTCAGGCGCGGCGCGAGGTCCGCGTGGCTGACTGTCCCGTTCCGCTCCGTTGCGTCCCGGGCGTTCCGCGGGAAGACCCGGAGCTCCGGCTGGTACGGGTACGACGCCGGCATGCGGAGCTCGGCGCCGCGCGGGACCGGATCGGGCGGGTCGGGCGGGGTGTTCGTCGTCCGGTCGGGCGCCGCAGGGTCGTCGGCCGGGTCCTCGGGGCCGGACGGGTGCGCCGCCGTCGGACCGGCCGGGAGGTTCGCCTCGACGCCCCGGCCGAGGCCGGCCGGGGCCACGCCGGCGACGGACTTGCCGTCCGCGGGTGCCACCGAGGGCTGCGCGACGGCGGCCGCCGCGAGCGGGCCGACCGCGAGCACCACGCCGGTCAGCGCGGCGAGCGAGCGAGTACGAACGAGCAAGAGGTGCCTCCCCAGCGGCAAGTCGGCCAATTCTGGCCCATGGCCACGGCGAACGGGAGTGACGAAACAGAGAGTTCACAGCAGGTTCGGACCGCGCGCCGCGCGAGCGGCCGACCCGCCGCCGGACAATGCCGTTGACCGGGCCCGGGCGCCAGGGTGCACTGTGCCCATGACCACCGAGCGATGGACCTCCGCCACCGTCTACCCCGACATGTGGGCAGATCCGGACGACGACCCGCGCGCGGCGCTGGCGAATCCGGTCGGTGAGAAGGCAACCCTATGGAACTATCTCAAGCACTACCGGATCACGCTTGAGATGAAGTGCGACGGGCTCGACGCCGAGCAGCTGGCGCGGCGGTCCGTGCCGCCGTCGACCATGTCGCTGCTAGGGCTGGTGCGGCACCTCGCACACGTCGAGCAGAGCTGGTTCCAGCGCGTGCTGCAGGGTCAGCCGGACCTGCCCAAGCTGTTCGGCAAGACGGCGGAGAACCCTGACGCGGACTTCGACGGCGCCGTGGCCGACCCCGCCGTCGTCGAGGACGCGTGGGAGAGCTGGCGGCGCGAGGTCCGAGCCGCCGACGCCTGGCTGGAGACCCTCCCCGAGGACGACCTGGGGCGGACGGTCGCCCGCGGCGACGAGCAGATCCCGGTTCGCGACGTCCTGGTCCACATGGTCGAGGAGTACGCCCGCCACGTGGGCCATGCCGACCTGCTCCGCGAATGCATAGACGGCCGCGTGGGCCAGTAGCGGGGTTCCCCAGGGGTCCGCTTTGAGAACGATCTCGGGTACCGATCCGAGCTGGATTCGGTACCCGAGGTCGTTCTCGAAGGGGACTACCTCGTTAGACCGAGGCGATCGCGCGGTCCTGCTCCGCCTGCTGCTCCGCGTCCACGCGGGACGCCCGGACCCGGGACCAGATCACGGCGCCGAACGCCACGGCCGCCGCCACGAGGGCGATGCCGATGCGGAGCCCGTGGTTGGCGTCCGCGGGCACGCTGATCGCGACCACTGCCGGCGCGATCAGCAGCGCCACCAGGTTCATCACCTTGATCAGCGGGTTGATCGCCGGGCCGGCGGTGTCCTTGAACGGGTCACCCACGGTGTCGCCGATGACCGTCGCGGCGTGTGCGTCGGAGCCCTTGCCGCCGTACTTGCCGTCCTCGACGATCTTCTTCGCGTTGTCCCAGGCGCCGCCCGAGTTGGCCAGGAAGATCGCCATGAGCACGCCCGATCCGATGGCCCCGGCCAGGAACCCGGCCAGCGGCCCGACGCCGAGCCCGAAGCCCACCGCGATGGGCGCGAACGCCGCCAGCAGACCCGGAGTGATGAGCTCGCGCAGCGAGTCCCGGGTGCAGATGTCGACGACCTTGCCGTACTCGGGGCGCTCCTCGTACGTCATGATGCCCGGGTGCTCGCGGAACTGGCGGCGCACCTCGAACACGATGGCGCCGGCGGCGCGCGTCACGGCGTCGATCGCGAGCCCGGAGAACAGGAACACGGTGGCGCCACCGAGGATCACACCGACCAGGGTCACCGGCGAGATGATCTCGTAGCTGAGCATCGAGGTCACGAGCCCGGTGCCGACGTTCTCGACCTCGGCGAGCGCGTGCGTCACGGCGTCGGCGTACGAGCCGAACAGCGCGGTCGCGGCGAGCACGGCCGTGGCGATCGCGATGCCCTTGGTGATCGCCTTGGTGGTGTTGCCGACGGCGTCGAGGTCGGTCAGGATCTGCGCGCCCTCCTCGTCGACGTCGCCGGACATCTCGGCGATGCCCTGCGCGTTGTCGCTGACCGGGCCGAACGTGTCCATGGCGACGATGACGCCGACCGTGGTGAGCAGGCCGCAGCCCGCGAGCGCCACGAGGAACAGTGCGAGCGGCACGGAGCCGCCGGCCAGCAGGAACACGCCGCAGATCGCGGCGGCGATGATGCCTGCCGTGTATACCGCGGACTGGAAGCCCACGCCGATGCCGGAGAGCACGACTGTCGCTGCGCCGGTCCGGGAGGTCGCGGCCACGTGCAGGGTCGGCTTCTTGTCGGTGCCGGTGAAGTAGCCGGTCACCCAGAGGATGACGCCCGCGAGGACCACGCCGATGAGCACGGCGAGCGAGGACACGACGCGCGGGTCGGCGGTCACGCCGGAGAGGTCGGCGGTGCCGGGCGACTGGTCGAACGAGGAGGGCAGGTAGGCGAAGGCCGCGATCCCGGCCAGCACCGCGCCGACGACGGCGGAGATGTAGAAGCCACGGTTGATCGCGGCGAGGCCGCTCTCGGACCCGCGGACCCGGGTGATGAACACGCCCAGCAGGGCGACGAATGCGCCGATGGTGGTGACGATCAGCGGGAACACGAGACCCTGCTCGCCCATCGCTGCCTTGCCCAGGATGAGGGCGGCCACGAGGGTCACGGCGTAGGACTCGAAGAGGTCGGCGGCCATGCCGGCGCAGTCGCCGACGTTGTCACCCACGTTGTCCGCGATGGTGGCCGCGTTGCGCGGGTCGTCCTCGGGGATGCCCTGCTCGACCTTGCCCACCAGGTCCGCGCCGACGTCGGCCGCCTTGGTGAAGATGCCGCCGCCCACGCGCATGAACATGGCGAGCAGCGCGGCGCCGAAGCCGAAGCCTTCGAGCACGGCGGGCGCGTCGACGTCGTACACGAGCACGACGAGCGCGGCGCCGAGCAGGCCGAGGCCCACCACGGACATACCGACGACGCCGCCGGTGCGGAAGGCGATGCGGGCGCCCTCGGCCCGGCCCCCGGGACGGGTCGCGGCGGAGGCGACGCGGACGTTGGCCCGCACCGCGAGCCACATGCCCAGGTAGCCGATCGCCGCGGAGAACCCGGCGCCGAAGACGAACGCGATGGAGCGTCCGACCCGCACGCCGCCGTCGCCCGGCAGCAGGAAGAGCAGCGCGAACACGACCGCGGCGAACAGCACGAGGGTGCGCAGCTGTCGCTTCAGGTAGGCGGACGCGCCCTCCTGGATGGCCTGGCCGATGTCCTGCATCTTGGCGGTTCCGTCAGGCGCGGCAAGCACCTGGCGACGCAGCACGAAGGCACACCCGAGTGCGGCAACCGCGATGACGGCGATCACCGCCACCGTGGTGTAGCTGCCTGCGCCGAAAACAATGCCGTCTTCGAGCATTCGTCCTCCTCGACGAGCTCCGGGGCAGTTCCCCCAGAAAGTGTGTTGCCCTGTACAGGGTTGACCCGTACAAGGCCTATGCGTCCCGCCGGCAACGTCGATGGCGGGAAGAAGCCAGAGTCTACCCACATGTGACGGCAGTCACTATGTCGAAACCGCCGGGCACGACACCTCACCCGGCGGATCTTTTACGGCGGCCCCGCACTCGAAGTGAGCTCGTGGATCTCCTGGAGCAGCCGCACCGGGTCCGTGAGGTCCGGCAGCACCACGTCGGCGCCCGCCTCGGCGAGCACCTCCGCCGGCGTCGTGCCCGAGGCGACGGCGACCACCCGCGCGCCGCCCTCCAAGCCGCTCCGCACGTCCTCCAGGGAGTCCCCGACGATCACGGTGTTGCCCCGGTGGAAGGTGCAGGAGTACTGGTCGCCGGCGCGGCGCTGGGCGACGGCCACGAGAGCCGGCCGGTGCGCGTCGTCGGACGCGAAGCCGCCCACCGCGGCGTCGACGTACCGGTCCATGCCGAAGACGCGCAGCTTGATCAGGGCGTTCGCCTCGAGGTTGCCCGTCAGGACCGTCGCGACCAGGTCGGGCTCGGCCGCGACCGCCTTGAGCGACTGCATGGCACCGGGGAGCACGGCGCCGAGGCGCCGCACGTCCTCGGTGTGCGCCGCGAAGCGCAGCGGCACTACTTCGAGCATGTGCGGCAGGAGGTCGTCGACCTCGCGCTCGGTCACCCCGTTGTCCTCCAGGAGGCCACGGATAGCCAGCGGCATGGTCACGCCGGTGCCCTTGGCCGGGAGGCGTTCGGCGGGCCGTCCCACGACCTCGGCGAACGCCTCCCGGTATGCCGTCCGGTCTACCTCCCCGACGTACACGAGCGTCCGATCGATGTCCCAGAGCACGAGGGCCTTGGCATCACCGCCGGGGGTGACCGGTGCTGTCACGACGAGAGTGCCGCTATCCGCTCGGTCAGCACCTGCGCTCCCACGCCGGACCGACGCGTCGTGCTGCCTCGCCTCAGGTCCGCCGACAAGTCCCGCAGGTGCTCGCGCAGCCGCGCCGACTGCACGGTCTCCGCGATGCTCACGGCTTCCTCGCCGGTGGCGCAGGCCGCGTCGAGATCGCCCGCCCTGGCGTGCGCCTGGGCCGCCCGGCTGAGGAACAGCCCGTGGGTCCGGCGCTCGCCCGCGCGGTCCGCCTGGATCGCGTGGCCGAAGCTCTCCACGGCGCGCGCCGTGTCGCCGAGCGCGAGGTGCGCCGACCCGGACTGCCCGTGGATCTCGCCCTCGTTCATCCAGTACAGCCAGTGCGGGTCGTCCTCGCCGCGGCCGCGGGCGCACAGCTCCGAGGCCTCGCCGAGGGCACGGCGGGCTGCCTCGCCCTCGCCGGCGGCGGCGTGGCCGCGCGCCTGCCGGGTGAGGAGCGTCGCGGAGAGGTGCGGCGCGTCGAGCCGGGCGACCCGACGTCGGCCCGCCTCCGCGGCACGGACCGCGTCCCGCGGGTCGCCGCTGGAGTAGCCGTGGATCGCGAGGTAGGACAGCGCGCCCGCGCCGAGCCGGTCGTCCGCGGCCGCGTGCGCGGCCCGCAGCCCGGCGAGCATGTAGGCGCGTGCTGCGTCCGGCCGTCCGGCGTCGAAGGCGAACCAGCCCGCCTGCGTGGCGGTGTCCGCGGCGACGGCGGCGAGCTTGCGGCCCGTGACCTCGTCGTACGTGCTGCGCTCCAGGACCCGGACCACCAGGGCGAGGTGGGCGCGGGCCAGGTCGGCCACCGCCCCGCTGCCCGAGCCCTTGTCCATGACCCGCAGCTCGTCCAGCGTGCCCTGCAGGTGCCCGCACAGCTCGAGCGACACCCGGGTGCCGGCCGTGGCGCGACGCAGCGGCTCGGCCTGCTCGGCGTCCCACCGCTGGATCATGGAGTTCAGTGCGATGCCCGACGCCGGCCGCGGGGTGTCGGTGCCGGCCGCCTCGCTCATCGCCGTGGCCGAGACGGGGCCGTTCGCGTCCGTGGGCAGCCAGTCCGCCGCGTTGTCGGCGACGTGGGCCAGGCGGAGCGCGGTCAGCATGCGGTCCGCCGTCCACGGCAGGGCCGGGTCGGGTGCGGTAGGAGTCACCTGCTCCGGTGCGCTCACCTGGCCGGACATCGCTGTCCGCGCGGGCGCCGCGGCGTCGGGCAGGGGTGTGATTCCCGGGAGCGGGAGGCGCACCAGGTCCGGCGGCGTGCCCAGCCCCGTGAGGAACTGGACCACGCGCGAGACGTCGGTGAGACGGCGGTCGCCACATTCGAGCATCGACAGGTAGGACTGGCTGAGCCCGGTCAGGGCCGCCACATCCTCCTGGCGCAGTGGGACGAGCTGCCGCACCATGCGGCTTACCTGGCCGAAGTCCCAGTCGGCGAGTGCCGAGCGGACTGCTTCGTCCTGCCAGACCCGTGACGGCACGCTGGGTAGCGACACCACCGGGACTGACTCGGTGCGCCGGCAAGCGGCACACCGGGCTTCGGAGTTGTAACGGCTGAGTACACAACCGCATCGGGCACAAGTGCGAACGGTGGCACGAGGCAACGGGGGCTCCCTGAGGGTCCGGCATTTCTCTTTTGCCGAGAGTTCACGGCTCGGTTGACCACAGTGGTATCACCCCCCTGAGGCCGATGCATCCGGACCGTACTAGGTATTTTTCTTCCAGACCATCGGACAACCTAGTTCGCACGTTTTCGCAGGTCAGGCCCGGTCTTTATTGGACAAGTGTCCAACTCGCGCCCGATTTAAGTCAATTGTCGACCGGGACAGAACCAACGAAACATGCATAAGCGCAGGTCACTCCGATTAACGTCGCTTCCGTCGTGTTCCGGGAGGATTCGACGATTCAACGGGCCAGGACGGCCGCCATGGCCCGCATCAGGTACCACGGGTCGACGACGGCGGTGAGCTCTCGCGCCGAGTGCATCGACAAAATTGCTACCCCGACGTCCACAGTGCGGATGCCGAGACGCGTCGCCGAGATGGGTCCGATGGTCGAGCCGCACGGCATCGCGTTGTTGGAGACGAACTCCTGGGTGGGCACACCAGCGCCTCGGCAGGCCACGTTCCAGGCCGCCGCGCCGTGCGCGTCGGTCGCGTAGCGCTGGTTCGCGTTGATCTTGAGGATCGGGCCGCCGCCGGCAACGGGGCGGTTGGCCGGGTCGTGCCGCTCGGGGTAGTTCGGGTGCACCGCGTGCCCGACGTCGGACGACACGTGCAGCGACGCGGCGAACGCCTGCGCCCGCTCCTCCGGGGAGGCGCCCAGCGCGGTCGAGATGCGGACCAGCACCTCCTCCAGGAACGGTCCCGCCGCCCCCGAGCGGGACTCGCTTCCGATCTCCTCGTGGTCGAAGGCTGCGAACAGCTCGATCGAGCCACCGGTGGCCGAGCCTGTCGAGGCCCTGGTCTCGACAGGCTCGACCCCCGAGGAGACCCGGCCCAGGATCGCCGTCAGGCCAGCGTGGGTGGAGAGGAGGTTGTCCAGCCGGGCCGACGCGAACAGCGCCTGGCCGGCGCCGAAGGCGCGGGCCGGCTGCGTGTCGGCCAGCACCACGTCGTACCCGCCGATCGTCGCCGGGTCGACGCCCGCGTCCGCGGCGAGCGCCGCCAGGACGTCCGCGCTCTGCGCGTCCCCGAGCCCCCAGACGGGCTGCGTGTGGCGCTGCTTGTCCAGGGTGAGCCCGTTGTCGTTCACGCCCCGGTCCAGGTGGACCGCGAGCTGCGGGATGCGCAGCATCGGGCCGGTGCGCACCAGGTGCTCGGCGCCGTCGTGCGTGACGATCCGCCCGGCCAGCTCGAGCTCGCGGTCCAGCCAGGAGCTGAGCAGCGGCCCGCCGTACACCTCGACACCGGCCTGCCACCAGCCGCCGGCGCCGTGCGTCGTCGGCTTGGGCTTGAGCTTGAAGCCCGGGGAGTCGGTGTGGGCGCCGACGATGGTGAAACGCGTGGTGGGGCCCGCGGCGTCGGGCACGGTGAAGACGATGACCGAGCCGTCGCGGACCACGACGTACCGCCCGCCTCCGATCACGGACCAGGCGGCGTCCTCCGCAAGGAGGGTGAAGCCCGCCGCCTCCGCGCGGCGGGCCACCTCCGCGGCCGCGTGGTAGGACGACGGCGACGCCGACACGAAGGCGCCGAGGTCCGCGATGTGCTCGCGGGCCTCGGCGGGGACCTCCGGTGCCGACGCCTGCTGGGCGGGGCTGAAGCTCTGGTCCGTCATCCGACCATTATGTCCGGCCCGGCTGGGGCGTCTCGCACGTGCCAGACGCTCAGGTCACGTGGGTGACCTGAGCGTCTGACACGTCGGGGTCTGCTCGCTGGGCCAGTAGCAGCGCCAGGTCAGCCGCGGGTGGAGTAGGTCTTCCAGCGACCCGACATGTCCATGGTGACCCGCATCCCCAGGTAGCCGTCCGGCTCCGCCCGCTGGGCGTCGGCCTCCTCTGCCGTGAGCAGACCCGCAGCGACCACCTCGGCCCAGGCCTCATCCGAGTCGTGGAACGCCCCGGTCGCGACCCTGGGCCAGACGACAGACGCGTCGGGCATGCCCTCGCCGACGATGTGAGGGACGGTACCGGTCAGCAGTGCGGCAAGCGTCCGGTAGTGCTCCGTGCCGGGCTCGGGCAGCGCGAACGTCTGTTCCGGGGTCTCCGTGCCGTTCAGGATCTCGGTCTTCGAGTCGTTCGCCAGGGCGATCAGCGCTTCGGAGTCGCAGTTCATCGCCGCGATCACGATGGACCCGGCAGTTGCCGCGGTGCTCCCGGTCACCGAGCTCCCCGGAACGTACTCCGGCTCGAAGCCGGTCGCCGAGCACTCGGGGCCGGCGCCCCCGTCTTCGACCGTCTCCGGCTCGAGGGAGACCCAGAGCCGCACCACGCCGTCGGGCACGCTCGGCAGCCGGATATCGATGACCCCCCCGCTTCTGTTCTCGGACAGGACTCCGATCGCCGTCCCCGACTCGCCCCCGTCGCAGGAGATCTGGTCGGTCCCGACCACATCGCCTGTCGACGCCACCAGCTCGATCGGGAGCAATGCCTCCGGGTCCCCGCCCTCGCACTGGCCGATGACCCTCATCGGGATGTCCGACGAGTAGGCCTGCTGGGTCATCTCCGCGCTGACCCAGTCCGTGGTGCGGTCCAGCTCGAACCGCGAGACCTGGCCCTTTGCCGGCTTCGGGAACTCGATGGTCGGCACGGCGCGCGCTTCGCCCGGGCTGTGCGCGCCGTCGACATCGAGGCGAACCGGCACCGGGTCGCTCACCGCCGTGGCGTGCAGACCCGCGGACGTCTCCGGGAAGGCGACGACCCGCACCTCGTAGTCACCATCCGGAAGCTGTGTCTCGTGCTGCAGGTCGCCCCCGTACGAGCCCGGCACGCACGTCGTCATCGAGCTGCCCCTGGCCGCGACGGTGTTGCCACCCGTACCGAGGAGAGGGTCCGACTGCGCGTCCCACCCCTCGAAGACGTTCGGCCCCAGATCCAGCACCACGCCGTCCTGGCTCCACACCAGGACGGGTGGGGCGTCGAGCGTGCCCTTCCCCTCCTGGAGCGTCGCTGCCATGCCCCAAGCTCGCGAGCGTTCGCCCCCGAGGTCCGCCGTCCGGGCGTAGATGTCGCCGGCCGGCGCCACCGACCAGCCCGATGCCGTCGACTTCAGGTCGGCCACCGGCATACCGCACGTCAGGTCGCTCCAGTCGAGCCAGGGCGGCTGGTAACCGTCCTTCACCTGGAAGTCCGGGGCCGACGACGACGGTGTGGACGCCCCGGGCAGCAGCTCGGACTGCTCCGCGGGCGCTAGTTGCCCTGCCCCGAGCACCAGCGCGCCCGCCAGGGCGAGTGCTCCGCCGCCGAGCCCACCCAGCTTCGCCGTCCGACGCCGTCGCACCCGCCGGCTCATCGCCGTCATCGCAGCGGCCGGCCCCGTGGGCGACGCGGGGTCCACCCCGCCGGCCATCGCGCTGAAGGTCTGCTTCAGGAGCCCGCTCCCCGCCGGATCCACCCAGCCGTGGTCCTGGCCCAGGCCGTCGTCGTGCTGGTTCATCGCAATGCTCCTTCTGCCGTGGCCACTCCAGCCGGTTCCAGCACGTCGCGCAGAATGCGCAGCGCGTCATGCAGGTGGCGCTTGACGGTCCCCGGGGCGTTCCCGAGCGTTTCCGCCACCTGGTCGATCGTCATGTCCTCGAAGTAGCGCAGCACCACGCATGCGCGCTGCCGGGGCGAGAGCCTGCTGAGCGCCTGCACTACGTCCGCCCGGGCCGTGATACCCGAGTCGGGAAAGCGCACCCGGTCGTGCGTGGCGACCCTGGGCTCGATGTCGGCCCACTTCTTCTTGCGGCGCCAGCCGTCCAGGTACAGGTTCAGGACCGTGCGACGCACATACGCCTCCGCGTACTCCACGGGTGCGTGCCCGCCGTCGCTCCGTGCGCTCTCGTCGAGCGACAGCGTGTACGTGCCCGCCGCCGCCTGACCGCGGCGCCCGCCCCGTCGCACCAGGCGAGAGCAGTACTTGACCAGCGCCTCCTGCACCAGGTCCTCGGCCTGCCGGACGTCGCCGCACAACGTGTACGCGTACCCGACGAGCACGCTGCCGCGCTGTGCGGCGAGCGTCTCCAGGTCTTCGTGCCAGCCCATTGCCGGCTCCTTCCTGCCAACTTGAACGTACCGACGAACCACCCCGCCAGAAGGTTGGGGCACTTCGGCATCGATCCCTGTTCGTGCGGGGGCAGACGGGTCAGGATGGGGCATGGCCAGCACCGTGGACGACGTCGGACAAACGACCGGCTCGCCGTACCCTGCACGGTTCCGTGCCGCCGAGGCACGCGGGACCCGGATCGCCCGGCCGCTGCGCCTGCTCGGCCGGGTGCGCGGCGTGGACGAGGCGCTCCTGGACCGGATCGGCCGTGCCTTCTTCGAGCAGGACGACGCCGCGGCGGCGCTCGCCGCTGCCATGCGGCTGCCCGCCGGGACGCCGGGACGTGTGACGCACGCGCAGCTCCGTGCGGCGCTGGCTGGTGCCGGCACCTTGGACGGTGCCGCTGAGATCGGTCCGTCGCCTGGTGGCGGCGCTGAGATCGGTCCGTTGCCTCGAGATCGGTCAATCGATGGACCGATCTCAAGGCAAGCGACCGATCTCGGCGCAGGAATCCAGCAAACGACCGAGCCCAGCACGGGAACCCCGCAAACGACCGAGCCCAGCGCGAGAACCCAGCCAGCATCAGATGTCGGGTCGCACTCTCCGAAGGCACTCCGGGATTTTCTTGCCGAGGTCACCCCCGTGCCCAGCTGGGTGGACTGGGACCTCGTCGAGGCCGGCGCCGCCGTGCAGCGGCGGCTCGGGCAGAACGCGGGCGACGTGCTGCTGCAGCTGTCGCTCGTGGGCGGGTACCGGTTCAGCGGGCCCACGGACCTGCTCGCGGCGACCGGCGCGCTGACGGGCGGCACGCTGCGCCGGCTCGCGGAGACGCAGGAGTGGACGGTCGGGCTGTCCGAGCCCGGGGCGCTCCGGCCGTACGGCCCCGCCTGGCGGGCCACCGTGCAGGTCCGGGCGATGCACGCACTGGTCAGCGCATCCTTCGAGGACCGTTCCGGGCCGGAAAGGTGGGACACCGGCCGCTGGGGCCTGCCGATCAACCAGGCCGACCAGGCGGCGACGCTCGGGCTGTTCGACGGCACCCTGATCCTCGGGTGCCGGGCGCTCGGGGTGCGCATCCCGCCGTCGGACAGCCAGGCCCTGATGCACCTGTGGAAGTGGGTGGGGCACCTGCTGGGGGTGCACCAGGACTTCCTGGTCGACGACGAGTGGGCGCGGCACCGGATCAACTATCACGTGCTGCTCGCGCAGGCCGGGATCTCGGACGCGGGGCCGCGCCTCGCCCGGGCCGTGGTCGCCGCGCAGGCCGACCGGATCTACCCCGGCCCGTCCTGGTGGCAGCCGGGGCGGGCGCGGTTCGAGCGGGAGCGGCTGCTGTCGATGCTGACGGCGTTCCTCGGGGTGCGCAGCATGCGTGAGCTCGGCCTGCCGCTGCGTCCGCCGTGGGCGCACGCGTACCTGCTGCCGCTCAACGTGTGGCGGTACCACGTGTTCGGCCGCCTCCCCGGCGGACGGGACCGCCTCGAACGCCGGGGCCGACGCCGCAGCGCCGCCATCATCACGAGCTACCGCGCCTGGCCCGAACCGTCCGCCAGCGTCACGCGCACCGGCGCGGAGACAGGGAGCCAGACGACATCCTCACCGAATACCGGCATCACGGCGTAGACGTCGAACGTGCCGCCTTCGCGCAGGTGTGTGTACACCGCCGGCCAGTCCTCCTCCGAACCCTCGATCTCGGCAGCACACGCGTTGGTAGCCTCCGTCAGTGCCTCCAAGTCCCACGGCCCCTCCGGAGCGCCCACCTCGGGTGCGTAGTAGCTCAGTTCGGAGGCGTTGATGGCCGGGATGTCTACCACCACACCGTCCTGCACCCAGACCAGCATCGGGTCCAGATAGCCGCTGAGCGCGGCGGCGTCACCAGTGAGCCGCGTGCCCGCTCGCCAGCCCGGCCAGTCCTGTCGCATGCTCAGACCGCTCGTCATCTCGAGCCCGAAGCCCCCGTCCGGTGCGCTCAGCAGGTCCTCGACAGCCATACCGCAGTACGCGTCGAGCCCCTCGACCTGGAGGCTGTTGAGCCAGCCCTGCGGCACGTACCCCTTGACGTAGGTCGCGGTGATCGGGAACGTCTCGTCCGTGGCCACCGAGGAGGCACTCGGGTCGGCACTCGGCTCGACGGCCGCGGCGCCCGACGGCACCGGGTCCGGGGTCTCCGACGGCGACGCGGACGGCGTCGGGCTCGCGGACGCCGTCGGGCTCGGGGAAACGCGCGTCGTCGGGATCTCCGACGGCACCGGCCCTGTCTCGGTGCTTTGCACGGTGGGACGGCCGGGCAGCGGCTCGGACCGGCTCCAGGTGGTGGCCTGCGCCGTGCTGAAGGCGAGCGCGCCGACGACGATCGCGGTGGTCAGCCCGACTGCGCCGGCCTTGGCGAGGCGCCAGGTCCGCACCCTCCGGCGCAGGAGCCCGAGGTTCACCTCCGGTGCGCTGGGCACGTCGCGGGGTGTGGCGCCGTCGACCAGCGCGCCGATGGTCTGCTTCAGGACGTCGCGGCCGGGGCCAAGATCGGCGTCGAACCCGAGGTCGTCGTGCCCGCTCATAGGAGCTCTCCTTCCGGCACGAGCACGCCGCGCAGGGCGCGGATCCCGTCGGCCAGGTGTCGCTTGATGGTGCCCTGCGAGATCCCGAGCGTGGTGGCGATCTGGGGCACGGTCAGGTCGTCGTAGAAGCGGAGCACCACGCACGCCCGCTGGCGCGGGCTGAGGCCGCGCAGCGCGGCCGTCACGTCGGCACGGGCGGTGATGTCCGACGCAGGCGCTCGCACCCGGTCCTCCACCGCCACCTTGGGCTGGGCCTTGCGCCACAGCGCGAACCGCCGGGTCTCGTCGAGGTAGAGGTTGAGCATCGTCCGGCGCACGTACGCCTCGATGCCCGCGTGGCTTCCGCCGTCGTGCAGGGGGAACTCGGAGTAGCCCTCGGTGCCGGCGGCCTCGGGGCGGCGGAACCGCCGGAAGACGCGGACCAGGGCGTCCTGCACCAGGTCTTCCGCCCGGCGCACATCCCCCGTCAGCGCGTACCCGTACCCCACGAGGGCACGCCCTCGGCGCGTCACGAGCTCCGTGAGCTCATCGTCCCAGCGGGTGCTCACCACGCACCCCTGTTCTGACCCTGTCGGATCGCTTGCCTGGTCACATGCCCGTCCCCTCGCCCCGGCGGGCCCTGTGCCCCGCTCTCGCTACATACGAGCGGGGCACAGGAACCGTTGGGACGCCGACCGGGCTATTTGGGTCAGTCGCTGGCGGAGTAATACCGCCAGGTGCCGTCCTCGGCGATGCCGATCCGCATCCCCTGGTAGCCGAACACCTCGTCCGCCCGCCAGGACGCGGCCTGCTCGGCCGTGGCGAGACCCGCCGTGACTACCTCATCCCAGGCCTCGTCCGAGTCGGCGAACTCCTCGGTGGCGACCCGCGGCCACACGACCGTCTCGTTCCCGGCGTCCCCGCCGCTGGTCTGGCCACGGGTACCGGCCAGCAGCCGGACCAGCGTCTCGTACGGCAACGCGTCGTTCTCGGGCAGGCCGAAGACCTGCTCCGGGGTCTCGACGCTGAACATGAGCTCCGTACTGTCGTCCGTCGCGAGCTGGATCAGCCGTTCGGAGTCGCAGGCGACCGCGGCATCCACGATGGCCGCAGCCTTCGCCCCGGAGTTCGGGCTCGGCGAGTTCGCCGGGTCGTACTCCATGCCCAGATTGCTCGCCGAGCACTCGGCGGCGGCGTTCCCGGCGTCCGGCGTCGGACCGAAGGCGGCCCAGAACCGAGCGACGCCGTCGGGCACGGACGTCAGCCTGATGGCCACGACCTCCTTGCCGCCACCGACCACGGGCAGCGACTCGTACCAGGAACCGTCGCACAGGACCTCGCCTGATCCGAGCGCCTCGTTGGTGGATGGCTGCACAACCTCGTAGGTCACCATGTCTGCCGGGTCCGTGCTCTCGCACTCCGCGCTGACCAAGGGCGTACCCGTCGTCACATAGCCGCGCTGAGTCAGCTCCGCCGTGACCCAGTCGGTGCTGCGGTCGAGCACCAACCGCGAGAGCTCGCCCTCGGCAGGCTCGGGCGGCTCGATCGTCGCCGGGCCGCCGCGCGTCCCGGTCGCGGTGTGCGCGCCGTCGGCGTCGATGCGGACCGAGACCGGCTCGCTCACCGCCGTCGCCCACTGGCCCGCGGCGATCTCCGGATAGGCGACCACCCGGACCTCGTAGTCACCATCGGGCAGCGGCGTCTCGAACGTGTCGTTCGTCTCGGCCTCGGAGGGCTCGCACGACGTGAACGCGCCCCCTTCCGCCTCGACGGCTCCCGCGCCACCGCCGATCAGCGGCTCCGACTGCTTGCCCGGCGCCTCGAGGACGTTCGTCCCGAGGTCCACCACCACGCCGTCCTGGCTCCACACCAGGACCGGGGCGGCATCGAGCGTTCCCTCGCCCCCCTCGACCAGCGCTGACATCCCCCACGTCGTCGAGGGATCGCCGTCGAGATCCGCGGTCCGGCCGTAGATGTCGCCCGTCGACGTCGCCGACCAGCCCGGCGCCGTCGACTCCAGGTCCGCCACGGGCATGCCGCACTGCAGGTCGCTCCAGGTGAGCCAGTCGGGCTGGTATCCGTCCTGGATGACGCTCGTGGCTGGCGGTCCCGCCCAGCTCGCCTCCGGCGCCAGGGTCGAGGTGTCGCTCTGGGACTTGTCCGGGGTCATGAACGCGCTCTGGGACGATCCTGGGAGCACCGGACCGTTGCCGTCCAGCAGCGGCCCCTTCGTCGCGCCGAAGGCGATCCCGCCCACCAGCACGAGGCTCACGCCGGCGAGGCCGCCGATCTTGACGGCACGACGGCGTCGCACGCGGTCACGTACCACTCCGAATGAGATATGCAGATCGTTCACCTCCCCACCGGGCATCTCGTCGGCGGCTCCGCGGAGCACGCCGCTCAGGAAGTCGTTGTCGCTGTTCCAGCTCTCGTCTCGGTCGATGCTGTTCATCGGGCGGCCCTCCCTTCGGCGGCCGGACGGAAGTCGTCAGGGCGCAGGAACTCCTGCATGTTCTTGGTGGCGTCGGACAGGTAGCGCTTGACCGTGCCCTGGGCGGTGCCCAGGGACTCGGCAATCTGGGGCACCGTCATGTCCTCGAAGTAGCGCAGCACCACGCAGGCTCGTTCGCGGGCTCCGAGCTGGGCGAGCGCCGCCATCACGTCGACCCGCGCCGAAGCGGCCTGGTCGGCCCCGCGGCTGCTGGCGTCGTCGGCCAGGAGGTGCTTGACCCCGGTCCAGCGCTGCCGCTTGCGGTAGCCGTCCAGGTAGACGGTCAGGACGGCACGGCGCACGTAGCCCTCCGCGTTCGTGAACGGGGCGTCCAGGTCGTGCGCCCGGCTGCCCTCGGGCACACCCACTGGTCTGCCCCGACCGGGAACGCCGCGCAACCGCGAGTAGACCTTGACCAGCGCGTCCTGGACCAGGTCCTCGGCAAGCGCGCGGTCTCCGGAGAGCATGTAGGCATAGCGGACGAGGGCGCTTCCGCGCGTCCTCATGAGCTCATCGAGCTCGTTCTCCCATACCGCCATGACCACCTCCCCGGTGCGTGTGTCCTGTCATCGTCTCCACACGCACAATGACGCACACCGGGGAGGTTTCGTTGGTCAGTTTTCGGCGATGTGTTGCGATCCTGCAGCCACGGACATGAACTGCCGCTCGCCGCCCGAACCGGGGTCGAGCTCCGTAAGGGCGTACAGCTTGTAGTCCCCATCCGGCATCCCGGCGTCCGGGTCCGTGAGGCACGTCCGGTCGGGCTCGGTGATCGGCAAGACGGCGGACCACTCGCCGTTGGCGTCCACCCGGAAGCGCTCCACCGGGCCGGACCACACGTCGCTGCCGACCCCGACCACGCGCCCGTCACTTAGCCAGACCATGGTGAACGGCGTACGGGTCGTGTCGACGGCCTCCCCCTCGGTCTCGGTGAGCCTGATCGTTACTTCGTCGTCGGTGGAATCGATATTCAGCTCCAGGCCCAACGGCTCCCAGGGCGCCCAGCCGCCAGGGATATCGGACGCATAGACGCCGCAAGCCAGTCTCGTGCCCTCGAGCCACGGCGGCTGGTAGCCGTCTCTGATGTCGACGGTCAGCGGCGGCAGGGGCGGCACCTCGACCGCGGGGACCTCCATGGTGACCGGCTGGCTGACAGCCAGGCCGCTTGCCCTCGGGCCCTCATAGGCGGCCCACGGCAGCACCACGTATACGTCGTAGGTTCCGGCCGGACGTTGGTCCCGGTAGTTCTCGTGGATGTCCGAGATCGTCCACGCCCCGCACGCGGTGGTGGCACTCGCCTCGGCGACGTCGTCCGCGGACTCGCCGGCATCGGGCATGACGTACCCGCCCTCGTTCCAGCCCCCGCTGATATCGACCACCAGACCGTCTTGCGCGAAGACCAGCTGGGGGCCCTGGCCGTCGAGGGACGGGCCCTCGGCGTCGGTCCGGGTGATCCGGATGGGCGCCGCCAGATGGTCGTTCGGGTGCCCCTCGTTACCTTCCACGCCTTCCACGAGCTCGACGTCGCCGGTGAGCTCCACGCGTACGGTGTCTGACGACGACACCAGGGCCGTCACCTCCATGCCGCAGTAGAACTGCTCGCCCTTGCTCGTCCAGCCTTGGGGTGTCCACCCCGCGCCGACCGCGCCGTTCGACACCTCCGGGCTCGGAGTGGCCGGCGGCACCGGGTCCGACAGGAGCCGTGCGGGCCCCCACAGCGCGGCCATCGCCAGCAGGCCCGCCAGCACCAGCGAGGCGCCGCCGAGGGCGCCGACCTTCGCCGCCCGACGTCGGCGTACCGAACCCGACACGGCGCCGAGTCGCTCCTCCAGCGACGTCTCCATCTCGGGTGCCACGATCTCGGCGAGCGAGCCCCGCAGCAGCTCCATCGCGTTCGACAGGTGCCGCTTGATCGTCCCGGGCCTCGTCCCCAGCGTCTGCGCGATCTGCGGCACCGTCATGTCCTCGAAGAACCGCAGCACTACTGCCTCTCGCTGGCGCGGAGACAGCTTGGCGAGCGCCACGCCGACGTCGACCCGGGCTGTCGCGACGCGCTCCGCCCCGGGTGCATAGAGGTCGTCGGCCAGAAGGTGCTTGAAGCCGGTCCAGCTGCTCTGCCGCCTGTACCCGTCAAGGTAGATCGTCAGGATTGCCCGGCGGACGTACGCCTCCACGTTCGTCAGCCGGGGCTGATCCAGATCGACGGTCTGCCGCCCGACGTCGGCCATCTCGGGCGGACGCCGCAGCCGGGAGTAGACCTTGACCAGCGCGTCCTGCACCAGATCCTCGGCCTGCGGCTTGTCCCGCGTCAGCGAGTACGCGTACCCCACCAGCGCACCGCTGCGCCGCATCACGAGCTCCGTGAGCTCCGTCTCCCAGTGCGCCATGTCGACGCCTCCTCTCCCTCTCATGCTCCCTGACGGGTAGGGAGGGGAAAACGATGATGCCAGCGGCGAGAAATTCGCCGGAACCACGATGACGTGCCATCGGAAGTCTCCGTTTGGACTACGGCTTCGCTAACTACATCTGCTGCAGTTTGGTCGCTGGTGATGCTGCAGTTTCGTCGCTACCTCTGCTGCAGTCTCGTCGCAACGGATACCGCAGTTTCGTCGCTGGCCGGTGCGCCGCATCACGAGCTCCGCGAGCTCCGACTCCCACTGCGCCATGTCGACGCTCCTCTCGTCCGGCCGCCTGTAACGGACGGAGCGTACGAAACGTTGAGCCGTACCGATGGCGGAGACGCCGAAGGCTACCTGCACCCGTGTTCGGCGTCGGGACGGGAGCACCAACTGTCGTCGCCCACGTAGAAGTCGCTCCAGATCCGACGGACGGGATCCCCACCCAACGAGATGAAGCCGAGCTGCCAACCCGTGTACCGGCCGGCCGCACGATCCTCCGCCGCCTGCTCCTCGGTGACCACGCCGGCGTCGATCGCCTCCTGCCACGCCGCGTCGCTGTCGACCGACCTGTCCACTCGTGGCCAGGTCCCGTCGCTCCCGAGCTCATCGCTCACCGGCAGAGTTTCGGTGAGGAGCCGCGCGACTGTCGCATAGGGCGTCCGGCCGTCGGTCTCCGGCAGCGCGAAGACCTCGTTGACCTCAGGCATGGCCCACGTGGCATGCGGTTCGGTCTGCAGGCCCTCGCCGAGCTCGGCCACACGCCGCGCGTCACAGGTAGTTACCGCCTCGAGGAGGTCCAGGGCCAGGTCGCGTGCATCGTCCGGCAGGTCCTGCGCCTTCAGGCTCCGCCCCGCGTAAGCGGCCCCGCTGCATTCGTCCGACGGCGGCGGGAAGGTCGGTGCCGGGGCGACACCGCTGTCCAGCTCCACGGTGACCGGATCGCTGACGAGGAGGTCAGCCTTCCCGTCGGCCGCGGACGCCGAGCCGTCGGACATCACCACGCGCAGCTCGTAGCTCGCCCCCGGCCGCTCGTTGTCATATTCGTCGCCCATGGGGTTGTCTGCCACGAGGGTTTCTTCGCGGCACGTCGTCGAGTTGCCCGCCGTCGCCGGCCCACTCCAGGCGCCGTCCTCGGACAGCGCCCACGAGATCTCCGCGTCGGCCTCACGCCACCCGGTGCCGAGGTCGACCACCCGGCCGTCGTGGGCCCATACGATCAACGGCGACGTCATGAAGTACCCGCGCTCGTCGTCGGCCATGTCCTCGGGAACGGTCCCGGTGACCGTCACCGGAACCTCCCAGAAGGTGGGGATGCCATGCGCTCGCGGAGCAAGGCCACCGGTGATCTCCACCTCGAACCTGCCGGCGTCCAGCGCCTCGAGTTCCTCGACCGGCATCCCGCAGTACACGCCGTCGTCGGTGGACCAGCTGGCCGGCACGTATCCCGGCGTGTACTCGACCTTGTCGTCCGCGGGCAGCGGCTCCGACCGGATCCACGGCTTCACCGCGAAAGCACCCCACGCCAGCACCACGGCCAGCACCATCGACACACCAGCGACCGCGCCCACCTTCGCCGTCCGACGGCGACGCACCGCACCCGCCACCGTGTCCAGCCGCTCGTCGAGGTCCGTGTCCATGGCGGGCACCGGGGCGTCCGCGAGGGCCTGGCGCAGCACGGCCGTCGCGTCGAACAGGTGCCGCTTGATCGTGCCCTGGCTCGTGCCCAGCGCCTCCGCGATCTGCGGCACGGTCAGGTCGTCGAAGAACCGCATCATCACGGCCTCACGCTGCCGGGGCGAGAGCTGCTTGAGCGCCGTGCCGACGTCGACCCGCGCCGTCGCCACCCGGTCCGCCCCCGGCGCGGAGACATCGTCCGCCAGGAGGTGCTTCAGGCCGGACCAGTGGTTCCGCCGCCGGTAACCGTCCAGGTAGATCGTCAGGATCGCGCGCCGCACGTACCCCTCGGCGTTGGTCGCCTCCGGCCGGTCCAGGTCGACCTGCGTCTGCCCCGCGACCGACGGCGGACGCCGCAGCCGGGAGTAGACCTTCACCAGCGCGTCCTGCACCAGATCCTCGGCCTGCGGCTTGTCCCGCGTCAACGAGTACGCGTACCCCACCAGCGCACCGCTGCGCCGCAACACGAGCTCCGCGAGCTCCGCCTCCCACTGCGCCATGACCGACGCTCCTCTCGTCCCGCCGCCTGTAACGCACGGAGGGGGCAGAACGTTGAGTCGGGACCGCCGGGCAGAAACCGATGAGTCTCACCGACGCGGACAGTCCGCACCACATGAACTCTTACCGTGTTGAAACACGCCCCGAGGTTCCCACCGTCGGCATCACCGAGACCATCACCATGACGGAGTTCGGGAAGGTCGCGGACCGACTCTCCGAGCTCGTCGGCTGGCTCGCCGAGCGCGGCACGCATCCTGTCGGCCCGCCGTTCTTCCGCTACCACGTCATCGACATGACCACCCGCCTCGTCGTCGAGGGAGGCTTCCCCGTGCCCGACGACGCCGTGCTCGCCTCAGCCGGAGACGTCGCCGTGGGCGTCATCCCGGCCGGGCGGTACGTGACCACCGTCCACCACGGGCACCCGGACCAGCTGGTCGACGTCACCGGCGCCCTGCTGAGCTGGGCGGCCGCCGAGGGGCTCCCGTTCGACCGGCACGACACCGACGCCGGAGACGCGTGGGCCGGCCGGTTCGAGTTCTACCTCACCGACCCGGCCGAGCAGCCCGAAATGGCCGAGTGGGACACGGAGCTGGCCTTCAAGCTGGCGGACTGACCCCCGCGGGCTCAGGCCAGCTCGATGCGGTAGCCCCGCTTCACCACCGTGCGGATCAGGTCGCGGCGCCCGGCCGCCTCGCGCAGGCGCGCGATAGCCACCTCCGCCGCGTGCGTGTCCTGCGAGACGCCCGGCAGCGCGGCGAGCACCTGGTCGCGCGGCACGACGTCACCCTGGGCGGCGGCTAGCAGCCGCAGCACCGCGACGCCGGTCGGCGACAGCGGCAGCACCTTGCCGTCAAGGACCGCCACGCGCGCTCGGATCACCAGCGCCCCGGCGACGGTGTTCAGCGCTACGGAGTCGATGTGCTCGTAATGGCCCACCAGCGCCCGCACGAGCGCTCCGAGCCGGCCGCGCTCGGGCTGCAGCGGCACGATCCCGCGGTGCTCCAAGGGCTTCGCCGTCACGGGACCGACGGCGGCCGCTACCGTCCCGCCGTCGACGAACCGCGCGCGCACCCGGTCCATCAGCCCCTCGGCCTCGACGGCCTGCACCCATGCTTCGGCGGCCGGCGCGGACGTGAAGACCACGGCGTCGATCTCGCCGTCGGCCACGGCGTGCGCGGAGTCGCGTACCGCCGTCGGGTCCGGTGCCGGACCCCAGCGGTAGACGACGAGGCTCGCGACCTGAGCGCCGGCCTTCTCGAAGACGTCGTCCAGCCCGTCGGAGCCCGCGCCGTGGTGCTGGATCGCTATGCGCAGTCCATCCACACCCTCGCTGAGCAGCACTTCCGCCACCTCGGCGGACGTCTCGGACTCGGCGACCCAGTCGGCCCGCAGCCCGGCTGCCTGGATGGCGCCGCGGGCCTTGGGGCCGCGCGCCACGAGCCGGACCTTGCCGAGCATGTCGAGGAGCGGCTCGGCAAGCCCGTGCGCGTCGGCGGCCTCGATCCAGGCGCGGAAGCCGATCCCGGTCGTGACAACGACGACGTCGGGCCGGGCGGCGAGGATGGCGCGCGTGGCCGCGATCAGGGTCTCGTCGTCGACGTGCGGGATCATGCTGAGCGCCGGCGCGTGCCGGATCGTGGCCCCGCGCCGCTCCAGGGCGGCGGCGAGCTCCGTGGCCCGGCGCTCCGCCGTGACGAGCACCGTCGCGCCGGCCATGACCTGGCCCAGCGCGGACTGCGTCGCATGGGCGTGGGCGGGCGCTGCGACGTCAGACATTGGCACCTGCCAGACGTCGCTCATTCGTACCCTCCAGAAGTCCTTCTGCCGCCACGTGGCCGATGACGACCACCGCGGGCGACTGCACACCGCGAGCCGCTGACACCTGGGCCGCCTCCTCGAGACGGGCCCGCGTGACACGCTGCTGCGGCGTGGAACCGTTCTCCACGATCGCCACGGGAGTTCCGGGATCGGCGCCCGCGGCCAGGGCCTGCGCCACTATCGCGCCGAGAGACCGCACCCCCATCAGTACTACAAGCGTAGCGGTGGCATCGCGCACGCAGGAGAGGGCTGCGGCATCAAGTGGTCCGGATGTGTCAGAGGTCGTTCCCGAGGCGCAGTGCCCCGAGACCACGTGGAAACCCGTGGTGACCCCGCGGTGGGTGAGCGGGATCCCGGCCAGCCCGGGCACGGAGACGGCCGATGTCACGCCCGGGACCACCTCGACCGGCACGCCGGCCGCCGCGCACGCGGCGACCTCCTCGCCGCCCCGGCCGAGCACGAATGGGTCGCCACCCTTGAGCCGCACCACGTGCGCGCCCGCCCGGGCGTGCTCCACGAGCAGCTCGTTGATGCGTTCCTGCGGTACGGGGTGACGGCCGGGCTCCTTGCCGACGTCGACCACGCGGACGTGCGGCGGGAGGTCGGCCAGGATCTCGACCGGACCCAGCCGGTCGGCGACCACGACGTCGGCCGCCTGCAGCGCCCGCCAGGCGCGCACGGTGAGCAGGTCGGGCGCGCCCGGGCCGCCACCGACCAGGGTGACCTTCCCGAGCAGGTCAGGCGCACGGGTCGCCGGAGTGACCTGTGCTTCTGACATGGTCACGGCAGCCCCACGTGGACCACGCCGTCGCGCACCTCCACCGGGTACACCGCGAGGTCCGGCGCCAGCCCCTCCTTTGGGCTCTTGTCCGCCGTGACCAGGCACTTGCCCGTGACCAGGGAGAACACCTGCTTGTAGACCGGCGCGGCCACGGTGGGCTCGCCGGCTCGGGTGCCGACGATGCCCCGCGACATGACGTGCGCCGTGGAGAACGGGTCGAGGTTCTGGACCGCGTACACCTGCCCGGCGTGGGCCGCGTACGCGGGATCCTCGGGCAGCCGGAACAGGGCCACCTGGACGTCCCCGAAGAGCGCCGCCGCGCCGCGCTCGGGGAACAGGTCCGTGATCAGGCAGGCCCGCTCCCAGCGGACCGTGGTCTCGGTCGTGGCCTGTTCGGTCAGGGAGCTCATGCTCGTACCTCCAGCTTGGGGCCCGCGATGACGACGCCGGACGCGCGCTCCTCCGCCGTGGCAGGACGGCGCTGGCCGCGCTCCTCCACGTAGGCGAGGGACGGGTCGGCGTCCTTGGGGGCGTTGACGAACGACGAGAACCGGCGCAGCTTCTCCGGGTCCTCGAGCACGGCCTTCCACTCGTCCTCGTAGTTCTCGACGTGGCGCGCCATGGCGGCGTCGAGGTCGGCGCAGATGCCGAGCGAGTCCTCCATGATCACCTCGCGCACGCCGTCCAGGCCGCCGTCGACCTCCTCGATCCACGGCGCGGTGCGCTGCAGGCGGTCGGCGGTGCGCACGTAGTACATGAGGAAGCGGTCGATGGTGCGCAGGAGCTCCTCGGACGTCAGGTCCTCGGCGAGCAGCTTCGCGTGCCGCGGCGTCTGCCCGCCGTTGCCGCCCACGTAGATGTTCCAGCCCTTGTCCGTCGCGATGACGCCCACGTCCTTGCCGCGGGCCTCCGCGCACTCGCGGGCGCAGCCGGAGACGCCCATCTTGAGCTTGTGCGGCGAGCGCAGGCCGCGGTAGCGCAGCTCCAGCTCGACGGCCATGCCGACGGAGTCCTGGACTCCGTAGCGGCACCACGTGGACCCGACGCACGACTTCACGGTGCGCAGCGACTTGCCGTACGCGTGCCCGGACTCGAAGCCGGCGTCGACGAGGCGGCGCCAGATGTCCGGCAGCTGCTCGACGCGGGCCCCGAACATGTCGATGCGCTGGCCACCCGTGATCTTCGTGTACAGCCCGAAGTCCTTGGCGACCTGCCCGACGACGATGAGCCCTTCCGGCGTGACCTCACCACCGGGCATCCGGGGCACCACCGAGTAGGTGCCGTCCTTCTGCAGGTTGGCGAGCATGTGGTCGTTGGTGTCCTGGAGCGTGGACTGCTCACCGGCCAGGATGTGGCCGTTGCCCAGCGACGCAAGGATCGAGGCGACCACGGGCTTGCAGATGTCGCAGCCGCGGTTGCCGACGCGGGTCTCGACAGGCGCCGAACCGGGCTCGGCCACCGGGTGGCGCCCGAAACGGCCCACGATGTCGCTGAACGAGTGCAGGTCGGCGACCCGGACGGCGTCGAACAGCTGAGCGCGGGACATGTCGAAGTGCTCGCACAGCGCGGTGCTGATCTCGATGCCGGCGCGCTCCAGCTCGGTGTCCACGAGCTTCTTCACCAGCGGCAGGCAGGCGCCACAGGTGGTGCCGGCCCGGGTGCAGGCCTTCACGCCCGGGACGTCGGTGCACTGGTGCTCGGTGACCGCGCCCCTGATCGTCCCCGCGGAGACGCTGTTGCACGAGCAGACGTTGGCGTCGTCGGGCAGCTCCAGGCTCGGGGCGCCGCCGCCGCCCTCGGGGAGCAGGAAGGCGCTCGGGTCCTCGCCGGGCAGCTCCGCGCCGAGCATGGGGCGCAGGCTCGCGTACGGTCCGGCGTCGCCCACGAACACGCCACCCAGGAGGGTGCGGGCGTCGTCGGACAGGACGAGCTTCTTGTAGACGCCGGCCACGGGGTCGGCCCAGACCACCTCGACCACGTTCTCGGTCCGGGCGTGCGCGTCGCCGAACGACGCGACGTCGACGCCGGAGAGCTTGAGCTTGGTGGCGGTGTCCGCGCCGGGGAACTCCGCGAGGCCACCGAGCAGCCGGTCCACGACCACCTCGGCCATCGTGTTGCCGGGGGCGACCAGACCGATGCAGCGGCCCTCGATGCAGGCCACCTCGCCCACGGCCCAGATGTGCGGGTCCTCGGTACGGCACGACAGGTCGACGACGGCGCCGCCGCGCTCCCCGACCGGCAGGCCGGCCGCTCGCGCGAGCTCGTCGCGGGGGCGCACGCCGGTGGCCACCACGACGACGTCGACGTCGAGCCGCCCGCCGTCGGCGAAGTCCAGCCGGCCCACGTGGCCGCTGCGGCGGTGCGGCTTCATCTGGCTGGTCGCGGTCTCCGTGCGGACGCCGATGCCCTTGCCGTTGATGAGACGCTTCAGCGCCTGGCCGCCACCGAGGTCGACCTGCACGCCCATGAGGTGCGTGCCGAACTCGATCACGGTGGCCTGCGCGTCGAGCGCGGTGAGCGCGCCCGCGGCCTCCAGGCCGAGCAGGCCGCCGCCGATCACGGCTCCGCGTACCGGCTTGCCCTCCGGGTAGCTCTTACGCTTCTGCTCCACCCAGCCGCGCAGTGCCGCGACGTCGTCGATGGTGCGGTACACGAAGACGCCCGGGAGGTCGTTGCCCGGGATCGGCGGCATCGCGGCGCTGGAGCCGGTGGCGAGCACCAGCTCGTCGTACGCGTGGACGTGGCCGAGCCGGTCGGTGACCGTCTTGGCCTCGCGGTCGATCGACTCGATCTTGCGGTCGGTGTGCAGGGTGACGAGCGGGTCGGCCCACAGGGCCGGGTCGCCGAGCGCGATGCTGTCGGGGCCCTCCTGGAACCAGCGGGTCAGACCCACCCGGTCGTAGGGCGCGCGGGGCTCTTCCGCGAAGACGGTGACGCGGTAGCGGCCGGCGTCGTCCCGGGCGCGGAGCGCCTCGACGAGCCGCTGCGCGACCATGCCGCCGCCGATCACGACAAGGTGCTGAGATTCGCCGGAGTTGACCATGTCTTGACCGTAGAGTGCTGGTTTTTCGCGCTGGTGCGCCAGTGGTTACCCAGGCCGAACATCTTCCTCACAGGCTAGATAGCCGCCGAGTGAGTGTGCCCCGGGGCAGGCCCGCAGGACCGCCCACAGAGGCGCTTCGGGGGACGTCTTACAGGCCCAGAGGGGTAACGCTGAGGAAACAATGCTGTCTCAGCGTTACCCCTCTGGGCCGAGCAGGTCCTTGAGTGGACGCGGCCGGCCTGACTGCCGGCCGCGTTCAGCTCACGCCGGCTCCGGGACCGCCTCCTTGCTCTCCCGCAGCCAGTCCACCAGGCCGCACACGGCGTCCTTGCACGAGCCGCAGCCCGTCGTCGCCCGGGTCTCGCGGACTACCTCGTCGACCGAGTGCGTCCCCGCCGCGCACGAGTCCGCGATGTCGCCCTTGGTCACGCCGTTGCAGCGGCACACCACGGCGTCCTCCGGCATGTGCTCGGGGGACGACGCCGGCGCGGCCGCCGGCATCACCGGCGTCAGCAGCAGGAACGCGGGGTCGAGCGGGACGGGCGTGCGACGGGTGTAGGCGGCCGTGAGGTCGGCGGCAACCCGCGGGTCGCCCACGCACGTGGCGCCCACGAGGATCCCGTCGGACACCACCACCTCGATGTACCGGCCCGCTCTCGGGTCGGCCAGACGGACCGCCCGCTGCGTCACGCCGTTCGGGCGCGACGGCCCGCAGACCCCCATCGTCGTGACGCTGAGCGCGCCACCCTTGACCTTCACGACGTCGGTGCCGCGCGTGTCTATCCCCCGGTCAGACTGCGCGCGGGTGGTTGCGCCACCCGTCAGCAGGGCGCCGAGGCGGACGGCCATGCTGGGCTGGGCCTCGTCGCTGGGCAGGCGGAGGTGGGCCTTGGCCTCGACGTCCGCGGCAACGAGCTCGACCGCCGCGGACACGGGCTCCACCAGCGAGACCAGCTTCTCTGCCAGGCGGCGAGCCTGGTCCCAGCCCTCCGCGACGAGGCCCCGCGAGCCGTTCGGCGGCTGCGCGCAGTCGCCGATCGCGTACACGCGTGGATCGTCGGGACTTGCGAGATCGTGGCCGACGACGATGCCCCGGTCCGTCGACAGCCCCGCCGCCGCGGCGAGCCCGGTCTCGGGAATGGTGCCTACGGAGAAGACGATGAGGCGGGCAGCCACTACTTCCTCACGCCGCCCTGAGCCTGTCGACGGGTTGCCGGCCTGACTCGCGTTGTCCTTGACGCGGACGCCGACGGCGTGGCCGCCCGCCACGAGCACCTCGCTGGACAGGCTGTCCGGCCGCACGGTGATGCCCTGCTCCTCGAGGCCGGACCGGACCACGGCCGCGGCCTCCGGGTCGAGCTGGCGCTCCATGAGCGACTGCACGTTGTGGATCAGCGTCACGCTCAGCCCGCGGCCGGCGAGCCCGACGGCAGCCTCGAGCCCCAGCACGCCGCCGCCCACCACCACGGCACGCGGGGAGTTCACGGTGGCGGCCACGATCTCGCGGGCGTCGTCGAGGTTGCGCAGCGCGTGGACGCCGGCGGGCAGGCTGCCGTCGGACGTGCGCAGGCCCGGGATCGGCGGGATGCGGGCCGCCGCTCCGGTCGCGAGGACCACGTGGTCGTACGCGTGCGAGCTGCCGTCGTCGGCGATCACCGTGCGCGACTCCCGGTCGATCGATGTCGCGGTGACGCCCCGGCGCACGTTGACCCGGGCGCCGTCGGGCAGCGGCATCGTGATGGCGGCGACGTCGGTACGCCCGGCCACCACGTCGCTGAGCAGCACCCGGTTGTACGGCTCGTACGGCTCGGCGCCGAGCACGGTGATGTCGAACGCCTCGGGCTCGCGGCGCAGCAGCTCGTCGACGAGCCGCGAGCCGACCATCCCGAAGCCGACCACGACGACTTTCACGGGGACACGTAGGTTCATGTCGAGAGCTCCTTCTGTATGGGACCCCGCTGGGCGAGAGGACCCCGCTGGTCGAGCTTGTCGAGACCCGTCCTGGTCTCGACAGGCTCGACCACCGAGGTGTCAGGCTCGACCACCGAGACATCTACGGCGCAGACCTTGAACTCTGGCATCCCGGAGATCGGGTCGGTGGCGTCGGTCGTCACCTGGTTGACCGACCCGATGCCGCTCCAGTGGAACGGCATGAAGACGGTGTCGGGGCGTACGGCGTCGGTCCAGCGGGCCGTCGCCTCGACCCGGCCGCGAGAGCTGGTGAGTCGCACGCGGGCGCCGTCGGGCACCCCGATGCGGAAGCCCAGCACCGGGTGCAGCTCGACGTACGGCTCGGCCACGAGGCGCTCCAGCTCCGCGACACGGTGCGTCTGCGCTCCGGACTGGTAGTGCTGCAGCACCCGGCCCGTGACCAGGTAGAACGGGGCGCCGGGGCGCACGTCGTCGCTCGGCCCCACGTGGTCGACGGCGACCATGCGCGCCCGCCCGTCCGGCGTCGCGAAGCGGTCGAGGAAGAGCCGGGGCGTGCCGGGGTGCTGGAGTGGGTCAGCGGTTGCGACCTGCGTGCCTGACCCGGCAGAGGGAATCGCCGGGACCGGCCAGAACAGGCCCGGGCCGCTGGATGCCTCGTCGGCGTCGAGCCGGGCGTGGGACAGCCCGGAGTAGTCGGCGGGGCCGCCCGCGGAGGCGCGGGCGAGCTCGTCGAACACCACGGCAGGGTCGGTCGAGAAGGCGAGCGACTCGGGCGCGCCCAGGCGGCGCGCCAGCTCGGCGAGGATCCACAGCTCGGAGCGCGCCTCGCCGGGCGCGGCGACGGCGGCCCGACGGCGGATGACGCGCCCTTCGAGCGACGTCATCGTGCCCTCCTCCTCGGCCCACTGGGTCACGGGGAGGACGACGTCGGCCAGCAGTGCCGTCTCGCTCGGGACGAAGTCGCAGACCACCAGGAGGTCGAGGCTCTTGAGGCGGTCGATCACGTTGCTCGCGTTGGGCGCGCTGACCACGAGGTTGGAACCGTGCACCAGGAGCGCTCGGGGCCGGACCGGGCCGCCCTTCCGGCTCGCCTCGTCGCTCCGCGCGCCGAGGGAATTGAGCAGCTGCACCGCGGGGAGCCCCGGGCCCGGCAGCGTCTCCGGGTCCACGCCCCATACGGCCGCGACGTGCTCGCGCGCCGCCGGGTCGTCGATCTTGCGGTACCCCGGGAGCTGGTCGGCCTTCTGCCCGTGCTCGCGGCCGCCCTGACCGTTGCCCTGTCCGGTGATCGCGCCGTACCCCGAGCCGATCCGGCCCGGCAGGCCGAGCGCGAGCGCCAGGTTGATCGACGCCGTCACCGTGGCGGTGCCCTGCGTGGACTGCTCGACGCCGCGGCCGGTCAGCACGTATGCGCCGCTCCCGCCGTGCACCGGGGCGGCGGCCGCGAGCAGCCGGGCCACGCGGCGCAGGTCGGCGGCGGGCACGCCCGACACGGACTCGACACGCTCGGGCCACCAGGCGGCGACCGACCGGGCGACGTCGTCGAACCCGGTGGTGCGCTCCTCGAGATACGCCCGGTCGGCGAGCCCCTCCGCGAGCACCACGTGCAGCAGCCCGAGCAGCACCGCGAGGTCCGTGCCCGGCACGGGCGCCAGGTGCACACCCTCTGCGGGCTGACCCGAGCCCGGGTCCTCCGCGAGCCGGGCAGTCGCGGACCGCCGCGGGTCGACGACGACCAGCCCGCCCGCCGCCCGTGCCCCCGCGAGGTGCTGGACGGCGGGCGGCATGGTCTCGGCGACGTTCGAGCCGAGAAGCAGCACGGCCTGGGCGCCGCCCAGGTCGGCCAGCGGGAACGGCAGGCCGCGGTCGACGCCGAACGACCGGTTCATCCCGGCCGCCGCGGACGCCATGCAGAACCGCCCGTTGTAGTCGATGTTCGGGGTACGGAGCACGGTGCGTGCGAACTTGCCGAGCGCGTACGCCTTCTCGTTGGTGAGGCCCCCGCCGCCGAACACGGCCACGGCCTCCGGGCCGTGCTCGGCGGCGATCGCCCCGAGCCGGGACGCGACCAGGTCGAGGGCCACGTCCCAGCTCGTCGGCTCCAGATCCCCGGAGGCGCCCCTGACCAGCGGGGTCACTATCCGGTCGGACGTCCCGAGCACAGCCGCGGACGTCCACCCCTTCTGGCACAGCCCGCCCCGGTTGGTGGGGAAGTCGCGAGGCTGTACCACCGGCAGGCTCGGCACGGACGTTCCATCGCGCAGTCCTGTCGAAGGACCGGGCGTCGTCAACGACATCCCGCACTGCAGAGCGCAATAGGGGCAGTGCGAGTCGACCAGGGTTCCGGGGGTGGCAGGCATGGTCAGACCCGCGCCTCGGCCATGGCGCCGCGGCCGTAGACGAACCAGGTGACGGCGGCCATGACCACGTACGCCCCGATGAACACGTACAGCGCCGGCACGAGCGACCCGTACACCGTGGTGGACATCGCGAACCCGCGCGGGATCAGGAAGCCTCCGAACGCACCCACCGCACCGGCGATGCCGATGCAGCCGGCGGCGGCCTTCAGCGTGCCGCCCGAGACCCGGAAGACCGCCGGGATCATGCGGTAGACGGACCCGTTGCCGATGCCGGTAGCGACGAACAGCAGCAGGAAGGAGCCGAAGAACAGGGGGAAGCTGTGGGTGCCGAGCGCGTAGATCGCGCCGAGGGTACCGATCGTCATCACGGCGAAGGCTGCGATGGTGACGCGGACGCCGCCGATCTTGTCGGAGAGGATGCCGCCGAGCGGACGCGACACCGAGCCCACGAGGGCGCCCATGAACGCGATCGAGAGCGTCATCTCCGGGAACTGGCCCTTGAGCAGCGTCGGGAACGCGCCGGAGAACCCGATGAACGAGCCGAAGGTGCCGATGTAGATGAACGAGATGATCCACGTGTGGCGGTCACGGACAGCGACGCCGAACGAGCGGGGGTCCGCCTTCGCGGTGGTGAGGTTGTCCATGTAGCGCCACGCCAGGAACGCGGCGAGCAGGATGAACGGGATGAAGATCAGGCCGGCACGCTCGAGCGAGACGCCCGCGGCCGTGACGATGACGAGCGGCACCACGAGCTGCACGGCCGCCGTGCCGAGGTTGCCGCCGGCGGCGTTCCAGCCGAGCGCCGCACCCTTCTCCTTCTCCGGGTAGAAGAACGAGATGTTGGCCATCGACGAGGCGAAGTTGCCGCCGCCGAGGCCGGCGAGCGCCGCGACGCCGACCATCACCATGAAGGGGGTCTGCGGGTTCTGCACCACGATGGCGAGCGCGCCGACCGGCAGCAGGAGCAGCAGCGCCGAGACGATCGTCCAGTTGCGGCCGCCGAAGACGGGCACCGCGAACGTGTAGGGGATGCGGAGCGTGGCACCGACGAGGCTCGGGACCGCGATGAGCCAGAACATCTGGTCGACGCTGAGCGTGAAGCCGGCGGCCGGCAGCTGCGGCACGACGATCGACCACAGTGCCCAGGCGGCGAAGCCGAGGAACTCGGCGAAGATCGAGGCGATCAGGTTGCGGCGGGCGATGCGCTTGCCGCCGTCGTGCCAGAGGGTCGAGTCCTCGGGGTCCCAGTTCTCGATCCAGCGGCCGGTGTGGCGCTGGATGGCCGACGTCGGAGCCGCGGTCTCGGCAGCTGCCGAGGATGCGGTCCCGCTCGGAGCGGCGGTCTGGTCGTCGCGTGTGGTCGGAGTGGACATGTTTGTCCTCCCTAAATGGGGGGGTATGCCCGACGACGCCGGGCGTGCCCAGACCGACAGGTGCCGGATCCGGGGCCGGCCCGACGTCGGACCGACAAGGAGGAACCTAGGGAGAGGGTGTTTCATCGCCCAACAAAGAGCAGTTAATCGACCGTAAGGAAGAACGCACAGCGCCCTGGGTCACACTGTGAGCGATTCCACTCGGTCGACTGGTCACACGACGGGGGTCAGGACCTCCACGCGGTTGCCCGCACCGTCGAACGCGTGGAAGCGCTCGTAGCCGTCGAAGGTGTGGCGGTCCTTCCAGGTGATCTCGTACCCGAGCTCTTCGAGACGGGCGCCGATGGACTCGAGGTGGGCGACGTCGTCGGCGACGAGGGCGGGGTGCGCCTTCCGGGCGGGAGTGAACGGGTCCTCGACTCCGACGTGGATCTCGGCGGTGGTGCGACCGTCCTCGTCGAAGTCACGGAACCAGCAGAGAGCCCGGCCCGCGAGCCCCTCGGGCCTGGGGACCTCGGTGAGGCCGAGTCCGTCGGCGTAGAAGCGGCGGGCGGCGTCCTCGCCTCCGGGCGGGCAGGTGACCTGCACGTGGTGAAGCCTCATAGCGGCAACCCTCCCCAGCCGATATCTTGATGTCAAGAGATTGCGCGCTCACAACGACCGACACAGCGTTGTGAGACACAGGAAATCCCGTTCGAACGCGGCTCGCCTAGCGTCGACTTATGGAGTCCAGGTTGCGGAGCGTCACCGAGCACGTCGAGCGCGTGCTCGCGCTCGTCTCTCCGCTGCCTGTCGTCACGCTGGGCCTCGCGGACGCCGACGGATCGGTGCTCGCCGAGGACATGCACGCCGCCGTCTCCGTCCCGCCCTTCGACAGCGCCGCGATGGACGGGTACGCCGTGCGGCTGGCAGATCTCCCGCCCGGCGGCGGCTCGGTGACCCTCGACGTGACAGGCGACGTCGCCGCCGGCCCGAGCGATGTCGCGAGCGATGTCACTAGCGATGTCACTAGCGATGGTCCGGGCTATATGGCTGGGATCGGGCCGGGGCAGGCCGTGCGGATCATGACCGGCGCCCCGCTCCCGCCGGGCGCGGACGCCGTGATCCCCGTCGAGCACACCTCGACCGGCGGGTTCGTCGCCGGCGCACCCCGCGCAGAGGTTTCGGTGACTCTGGCCCGGCGGCAACGGCCGCACGTCCGGCGCGCCGGCGAGGACGTCCGCGCGGGACAGCTCCTCGCGCACGCCGGGACCGAGGTGACGGCGGCGCTGGTGGGCGCGCTCGCGGCGTCGGGCACGGTGCGCGTTCCTGTCCGACGGCGTCCGCTGGTCGCCGTCATCTCCACCGGTTCCGAGCTGGTGCCGGTCGGCGGGGCGCTCGGGCCGGGGCAGATCACGGACTCCAACGGGCCGATGCTCGCGGCAGCCGCCCGCGCGGCCGGGGCCGACGTCGTACGGCTCGGGCCGGCCTCCGACGACCCCGCTGCCCTCCGCGCGGCGCTCGACGACGCCGTCCTCGACGGACCTGCTGCTAGGGGCGGTCCTGCTGCCGGGGGCGGGCCGCCCGTCGACCTGATAGTCACCGCCGGGGGCGTATCGGCCGGCGCCGCGGACGTGGTGCGGGAGGTCCTGGCGGCGCCGTCCTCCGCGGGCGAGGACGACGGCGGAGCGACTGACGTCGACGTCGCCACCGTGGCCATGTCCCCCGGCAAGCCTCAGGCGCTGGCTCGCTGGCGCGGCGTGCCGTGGCTCGCGCTGCCGGGCAACCCGGTGGGGGCGTACGCGTCGTTCGAGCTGTTCGCGCGCCCGGCGATCGACCGGCTCCGGGGGCTGGGGGTCGCTGGGGAAGGCTCACCCGGCCGAGGAGGTAACGCAGAGCTAGCAATGCTCCCTCAGCGTTACCCCCTCGGCCGGGTATGCCGTTCCCTCCCGGCCGCCGTGGCATGGTCGAGCCCGGCGGGCAAGCTCCAGGTGCTCCCGGTACGGGTGTCCGACGGCGCCGCCGAGCCCTGCGGCTCGCACCACGCCCTCTCCGCGCTCGCGACGGCCGACGGCCTGGCCCTCGTCCCGCCCGACGTCGAGAAGGTGCGCGCCGGCGACCTCGTCCAGGTGCTGATGTTGCGATGACCGCACGGATGCCCGAGATCGTGTACGACGCCGTGGTGCTGGCCGGCGGCCGGGCCTCCCGCCTGGACGGCACGTCCAAGGCCGGCCTCGTCGTCGAGGGCGCGCGGCTGCTCGACCGCGCGCTCGCGGCGAGCGCGCGGGCACGTCGAGTCGTGGTGGTGGGCCCGCCGGAGCTGGCGGGTGCGCTCCCGGTCTCGGATCCGGCGTCGGGCTATGCGGGCCCGGCGCCCGGCCTCACCAGGGAGGACCCACCGTTCGGCGGGCCCGTCGCGGGTCTCGCCGCCGGCCTGCGCGCCCTGCCGGACTCGGGTGCGCCGTGGGTGCTGCTCCTCGCCGTGGACGTGCCGCGCGCGGCCAGGGCGATCGCCCTCCTGGAGGACGCGGTCTCCCGCGCACCGGTGGACGGTGCCTACCTGGTGCGCGACGGTCGGGCCCAGTGGCTGGTCGGGCTGTACCGCCGCGCGGCACTCGACGCCGCCCTCGACGGCATCGAGACCGACGGGGCGCCGATGAAGCACCTGGTCGGCGCGCTCCGCTGCGTCGAGGTCCCGGACCGGGCAGGCTGGAGCGACGACATCGACACCCCCGCCGACGCGGCCCGCCTGGGCGCGCGCGTCGCCGGAAGGGGAGCCGACCGAGACCGCTGACCGGCGAAGACCGGCGAAAGGACACGAGATGGCAGAGCTCGACAGCTGGGTGGAGGCCCTGGAGGCCGAGCTCGGCCTTCCCCCCGGGACGGTCGACGTCGGTGCGGTGCTCGACCTCGCCCGCGACGCCGCGCACGCCGTCGCCCGGCCGGCCGCGCCGGTCACCACGTACGCGGTGGGCTACGCGGAAGGTCTCGCCGCGGCGAGGGACCTGGCCACGACCGCGCGGAAAGGGCCGGACGCCGCGGAGAAGGCGAGCGACCTCGCGGCGCGCTGGGTCACCGACTGACCGGCTCGGTCGCGTCGGAGTCGGAGTCGGCGTCGGCCGGGGTGCCCGCCGGACGGGCCGCCCGCCGCGCGACGGCCGCGCAGCCCGCCCCGACCAGGAGCGCCGCCGCCGTCGTGCCGAGCGCCCAGGCCATCTGCTGGAGCTGCATCAGCGCCGCGATGACCGCACGGATCGGATGTCAGAGTCCCGGCCTATCGTGGGGCGCATGGCCCAGAACAGCCTGGAGTTTGCTGTGATCCCCACGGCGATCGGCGAGTGCGCGCTCGTGTGGAACGAGAGCGCGGAGATCGTCGGATCGACCCTGCCCCACGGCAGCGCCGACCAGGTGCGGGGCGCCGTGCGCGGCTGGTACCCGGGCGCCGTCGAGGCATCGCCCGCCCCCGTCGCACCGGCCGTCGCCGCGATGACGCGCCTGCTCGACGACGGCGTCGGGGACCTCGCGCAGATCCCCTTGGACATGAGCGCCGCCCCTGACTTCGACCGTCGCGTGTACGAGGTCGTGCGCGCGATCCCGCCCGGCGAGACGCGCACGTACGGCGAGGTCGCGGCCGCGCTGGGCGCACCCGGAGCGGCTCAGGCCGTGGGGCAGGCCATGGGCCGCAACCCGTTCCCGCCGATCGTGCCGTGCCACCGCGTGCTGGCGGCGGGCCGCCGCATCGGCGGGTTCTCTGCCCGCGGCGGCCCGCGCACCAAGCTGCGCATGCTGGAGAACGAGGGCGTCTACCTGAAGCAGCCCACACTCTTCGACCTGTGAGCAGCCCAACGGTGCCTCTATCTCATATATGAGTTACGGTCCTACCGTGACTATCGCCAGCACAGAACGCCCACTGACCGGATCGATCCCCGCCGTGGACGCTGCCCAGGTAGGTGCCCTGGTCCGAGGAGCCCGGCAACACCGCGGGCTCACCCAGGCACAGCTCGCCGAGCGGCTCAACACGAGCCAGAGCGCCGTGCACCGCATCGAGCAGGGTGCGCAGAATCTCAGCCTTGAGATGATCGGCCGCATCAGCGCCGCCCTCGACTCCGAGCTGATCACCGTCGGCGCGCCCAAGCGCACGCACCTGCGCGTCGAGGGCGGGCACCAGCTCTCGGGCCGGATCGAGGTGAACTCGTCCAAGAACGGCGCAGTGGCCCTGCTGTGCGCTTCGCTGCTCAACCACGGTCGGACGGTGCTGCGAAACGTCGCCCGGATCGTCGAGGTGGATCGCATCCTCGACGTGCTCCGCTCCATCGGGGTGCGCGCCACGTGGGCGCCGAACGGGCGTGATCTCGAGATCGTCCGGCCCGAGTCGCTCGACCTGGCTGCCATCGACGTCGACGCAGCTGTCCGGACGCGTTCGATCATCATGTTCTTCGGTCCGCTGCTGGGGCTCGAGCCGGCCTTCGAGCTTCCGTATGCCGGTGGCTGCGACCTCGGCACCCGCACCGTCGAGCCGCACATGATCGCGCTGCGCCGGTTCGGGCTCGACGTCACCGCCACGGCCGGCCACTACCAGGCGCGGGTCACGCCCGGCAGCGGCGACCTGTCGATCGTCCTCACCGAGCGGGGCGACACCGTGACCGAGAACGCGCTGATGGCGGCCGCGGGCCGCGACGGTGTGACCACGCTCCGGAACGCCAGCCCCAACTACATGGTCCAGGACCTGTGCTTCTACCTCGAGCAGCTGGGCGTGCGGATCGAAGGCATCGGCACGACCACTCTGCGTGTCCAGGGCCGCACCAGGTTCGAGAACGACGTCGAGTACACGGTCTCCGAGGACCCGGTCGAGGCGATGAGCCTCCTGACGGCCGGCATCGTGACCGGATCCGAGATCACCGTCGCGCGGGTGCCGATCGAGTTCATGGAGATCGAGCTCGCCACGCTCGCCGAGATGGGCCAGGAGTACACCTTGAGCCCGGAGTACGTGGCCTACAACGGGCGCACCCGGCTGGTCGACGTCACCGTCCACCCGAGTGAGCTGCGCGCGCCGATCGACAAGATCCACTCGATGCCGTTCCCCGGCCTGAACATCGACAACCTGCCGTTCTTCGCCGTGATCGCGGCTCGTGCAACCGGCAGCACGCTCATCCACGACTGGGTCTACGAGAACCGGGCCATCCATCTCACCGACCTCACCCGCCTCGGCGCGGACGTGCGACTCATGGACGCCCACCGGCTCCAGGTCAACGGCCCGACGCGCTGGCGCGGCGCCGAGGTGAGCTGCCCGCCGGCCCTGCGGCCGGCCGTGGTCATCCTCCTCGGGATGCTCGCGTCCACCGGGACGTCGGTACTGCGCGACGTCGACATCATCGCCCGCGGTTACGAGCAGCTGGCCGAACGCCTCATCGAGCTCGGCGCGCGGATCGAGACCTTCCGCGACTGAGCTGGTCCGCCGGCCGCTGACCGACCGCCAGCTGACCGGGGCGACTCATGTGGGTCGCTCCGGTCAGCTGGCCGAGCCCGATCTTGAGGACGGGATCCGACGTCCGCGGACAGTCGGGCCAGGCACGTTCAACGGATCACGCTGGTCGGCTCAGCCGTGACGGTCTTGGTCGTGTAGCCCGCGCGCAAGCCCGTCACGGTCACGACGATCCGCTTGCCCCTCGCGGAGGCCGGCACCCTGAACAGATAGTCCGTGGCCCCCCTGACCGCGACGCCGCCGACCTTCCACTGGTACCTCACCGTCGTCGGCTGCGGAGACCACGTGCCGCGAACCACCCTCAACGTGGAGCCCACGCTCGCGGTACCCGTGATCGTGGGACGAGGCGCGACAAACACGCCCGCCCGCACCGCCTCCGTCGCGGGGCTCACGAGGGTCTTGGTCGCGTAGCCCACCTTGGAGCCCGTGATCGCGACGGTGACCCGCTTGCCCCTGGCCGACGCCGGGACCGTCCAGGTCTTCGAGGTCGCACCGGAGACGGCGTTGCCGTCGAGGCGCCACTGGTACTTGACCGTCGTGGGCGTCGGCGCCCAGGTCCACCGGTTTGCCGTGAGGGTCTTACCGACCTGGACAGTGCCCGAGATGGAGGGGGACCGGGAGGCCACGAAGTTCGTCCCGACGGTCAGCGTTCCTCGCCACTGCGCCGGAGCGGTCGGGGCGTACCAACCATAGAATCGGCTCTCGGGGATGTACTTCGCCTTGATGGCGTACTGCCCGTCCGGCAAGGCATTCGAGTCGATGTCCACCACGACAGGATCGGTCGATTCCACACTTACATAGCCAAGGTTCACGTCGTCGTCCGTGTATCCGAGGTCATCGTCATCTTCTCCAATGACCGCTCGCAGCAAGACCTCGCCGGCGGGAACCGTCTCGTCCTCAACGTTCACGATGAAGGACGCAGTGACCTCAGTACCCGGTGCATAGTTCGCCGGCACGCTTGCCGTAAGCTGCGTAGCTGCCGGCGGGAGCACCTCGAACGTCGCTGTCGTGTAGGTGAACCGGCCGACCGGGCTGATGAAACCGAAGCCGAACTTACGAGTACCAGGTCCCTGGATCGAGCTCGCGATGCTTTCGTCCGTCTCGATCCGGATGGTGCCTACGCCATCCGACACCACGAACGCGCACAGTGCGTCCGTGCTCTCGCTGTAGTCCACGAGACAGAG
Source organism: Promicromonospora soli (assembly GCF_014653785.1). Taxonomy (GTDB): domain Bacteria; phylum Actinomycetota; class Actinomycetes; order Actinomycetales; family Cellulomonadaceae; genus Promicromonospora; species Promicromonospora soli. The sequence goes on from NZ_BNAS01000002.1 coordinate 285,939, forward strand.
TTTCCCGTTCGGACGATAGACGCCGTCGAGCGCAACCTCGACCCTTGCGTTCACCGGCTGACCGATCCGCACGCTCTCCGGAACGGTTACGTCGATGCTTAGATCCAGGACTTCATGTGCCCAGATGGCGTACGTGCTACCCCACGAGTCTTCGCTGACCGCGATGAATCGATCTGTTCCCACAGGTAAGTCGGGCATTGTGAGCGGCTTGCCCCACGTCGTCAAAGAGCCGTCGCTCAGGATGTATGCGCCGGTCCTGGCTCCCGCTGAGAGCCCGACGACCGAAGACCCATCCGGCGGCTGCGGCGGAACCAGGCTGGTGGAGCCGAACGACATGACCGCACCTGTGGTCGAGGCGGCCAGTCCGTAGACCCGGCCGGCGTCGACACCCACGTATGTCGAGCCACTCGGAGCAGCATGGACTTCGCCGACGTAGGGGTCTGGGCCTTCTGCGTAACCGCACGTCACGACAGCGCCATCAGATCGGAGCGCCATCCAGCTCCCGCCCGCCGCGCTGATCGCCGTGTACCGAGTCCCGCCAGCCGGCACCCAGTGGTCCAGGCACTTGAGCCGCGGCCTGTCGACGGGCTTGGCGAAACCGACAACCTCTCCGTTACCGCGGAGCGCATAGACGAGGCCGTCGCCGGCAGCGACGGCGGAGTAGCCAAGATCCTGCGGATCCTCGGGGAGAATCTGCTGCCACTCCCAGTAGGCGGTGGTGAGATCGCCGTCACCCGTGACAACGAACGCGGACCCGAAGCTCGAGCTGCCTGCCATGCTGAGTACGTCGCTCTCTGCCGGCACGTCCGGCATCCAGTTGCCGCCATCGTCGAACTGTTCGATCGAGCCATCGCTCCGGTAGACCGCCGCGATCCGGGAGAACGACACGAATGCCGTGTCCAGCACACCGTCCTCGACGCTCATCTCACCAGAGAACGGATACCCGCCGCCCTTCGTCATCGAGTACGACGGGCCTTCGATGGAGAACGGATCGAGCTGGATGAGGCGCCCGCCAACCGGTGCCGGGGTGCCCTCCTGGACGAAGCTGTCGATGTACGTGTTCTCCATTGCCTGGGTGTCAGCAGGTTCGCTTGGTGAGACATCCTGCGCAATCGCCGTGGACGGGAACATTGCTGCAATGAGCGCACCCGTTATTGCTCCGGCAAGGACGCCTCGCGTCGTCGCACGGTGTGAAGCCCTGTTGTCCGTAGCGTGCATAGAGTTTCCTAGCTGGTGAGGGACTACCTGAAGAATTGCGGGGAGTTCGTCAGCGGACCATGCTGGTCAACGCGCTGGTCACCGTCTTCGTCACGTAACCCGTCCGCGAGCCGGTGACCACGACGGCAACCCGCTTGCCCTTGGCCGAGGTCGGCACCTTGAACCAGTAGTTGGTCGCCCCCTTGACCGCGACACCGCCGACCTTCCACTGGTACTTCACCGTGGACGGCTGCGGGGTCCACGTGCCGCGCACGGCCTTGAGCGTGGAGCCGACCTTGACCGTGCCCGTGACCGTCGGCTTCGGCGCGACGAACGCGCCGGCCTTGACAGCCGCTGTTGTGGGACTGACGAGGGTCTTCGTCGTGTAGCCCGTCCTCGCTCCGGTGATCGCGACGGAGACCTTCTTGCCCTTGGCCGACGCCGGGACCGTCCAGGTCTTCGAGGTCGCACCGGAGACGGCGTTGCCGTCGAGGCGCCACTGGTACTTGACCGTCGTGGGCGTCGGCGCCCAGGTCCACCGGTTTGCCGTGAGGGTCTTACCGACCTGGACAGTGCCGGAGACGGACGGCAACCTCGATGGGGCAAACACCCCAAGGACTGGCACCGTCTGGGTGCTCGTTCGCGTCAGGTTCGTGTAGTTCGCACGAGCTCCGGTCACGGCCACGCTGATCCGCTTGCCCAGCGCTGACTCAGGAACAGTGAGACTCGACGTCGTGGCGCCGGCGATCGGTACGCCGTCGGCCATCCACACATAAGTCATCGAAGAAGGGACCGGCGTCCACGTTCCTCGGTTCGCGGTGAGCGTTGCGCCGACCTGGGCTGTCCCGACGACCGTGACGGCAGGAGCGGAGAAAGCTGCTCGAGCCACCTCGATCTGCTGGGAAACAGCAGACGGCTTCAGCCGATCCGATCCGAGGTAAGAGATCTCAAGCTGATGCGTACCCGCCGACACGCCGCTCAGCAGCACCGGAACGGACACGCCCACGCCGGAAGTATCAGTACGGTCGCGCACGACGTCAGCGCGACCAACTTCCACACCATCGATCTTGGCCACGAGCTCACCTTCGACATCAGTGATGGTGCTGGGGACGACCGCGACGCTGACCGACGTGTCTCGGCCGTACTCGAACCCGTTGGAGGTGGCGACACGCGTCGAGGTAGGAGCCTTGCGGATCGTCAGTGTCCCGGTCCACTGGGAAGGCAGCGTCTCACCTGTGGGATGAGCAAGGTCCCAGTCGTGTGTCGGGACCCAGGCGACGGTGACCGGGTACTCACCGGGTGGCATCTCGTCCAAGTACACGTACACCGAGTCGGTCAGAACGCCCGATTCGTCGTCCCAGAGCTGTCCGGATGAACCCAGCACCGTTCCGTCCGCGGCACGGATCTCGAAGCTGCCAACCCCCAGACGTGAGCCATCGCGGGTCCTGACCGAGACATCGACATCGAGCAGCGCGCTGTAGTCCGCGTAGTCGACGACCAGTTCGGACTCTGCGGTCGTCACTGTTTCTGGCGTGGGCAGGACCGTCACCCTACCCACCCACGATGTCGAAGCAGCCGGCCCCTCGGACAGATAGTCGACACGAACCCGCTGGTTGCCACCGACGGGAAGAACGCTCGTATCGATCTTCAGGCGCCCCAGATAGGAGCTTGTGCTCAGTGCCTCACCGGTGGCCTCGGCGATCACCCTGAGCGAGCCGCCCTCGGTCGAGGCACCGCCTTCGGCCGTCACGTGGGTCTGCACGTAGACACCGGACTCACCCACACGCCAAGACTCGGGCATGTCGACAGTGAGCGTTGAAGGCTGCTGCGGACGCACGACGAAGTCGACGGGGAGCTCGGTCGTCGTGAACGGCGGACCGTCGAACCTGAGCATCCTGTGGTAGGTGCCCTCGGGGTACGCCTTGAAGCTGAACGTCACACGACCGTCCACGACACGCTGCGGAGCGTCCTCCCACCACGTCGTACCGTCGTCGAGCAAGTAACCGAGTCGCACCACGCCCGTCGGAGAGACCTGCCCCGCCATGACCCTGACCTCGACGTCCGTCCGCTCGTTGTAGTTCACGGTGGTGGACGACGTGACCTCCATCTCGACCGAGACGGGGTTGCCCCTTCGGATCAGCCACTTCTCCGAGCTCGAGCTCGAGAGGGCGGCGAAGCCCGGCACACCCGGGATCTCGGGCGGCAGATCGGATTCCGCACCGCCCCAGGTCATGACCGTTCCGTCGTCGAGCACCGCAGCCCCGCCAGGAATTGGCTCCCCGTTGGTGGAGCGCTCGTACGCCGCCAACCCGACGACGGTTCGTCCCAGCGGCACCTGGGCGGGCGCAGGAGCGAAGCCGAATGCGGTGATCGCGCCGTCGTCGCGTGCCGCATAGCCATAGTTCCGAGTGGTGTCGTTGGCGCCCCGGGTGACCTTGACACCCGTGTATCGAGTCCCGACGTCCGGCACGAGCACCTCGGCGGCCGAGCTGCCCCAGAAGCAGTACACGACTGCGCCATCGGAACGCAGAGCGGCCCAGCTGAGATGGTCGACGTTGATCGCGGTGTACTTGAGACCTGCCGGGGGAGAGAACGCGTCAGCGCAGGTCAAAGGAAGTGAACTACTCCAACCTGCCTTGAAACCTACGATCTGACCGTCAGAACGGACCGCATACGCACCGGCAAGGCCGGCGTCAACCGCGACATAGGACATCCCAGCGGGTAAGGCTGGGATCTGCGGGACGGGCACCGTCCCCCGAAGGACCGTGATGAGCTCGCCGTCTGACCGAAGAAGGAAGCTCGCGCCGCTCTCGCCGGCGGAGACTGCCGTGTACTCGAGGCCGTCGGGAAGCGCAGGGATCACCGGCTGGGAGAATCGATCATCGTCCACCATGCCGACGACCTGGCCGTCACTGCGCAGCATCATCGCCAGACCAGCGGAGCCCGCGCTGCCCGTCGAGATCGCTGTGTGCGTCACACCGGAAGGCAGCTCCCATGCGTACCTGGTGTCGCCCTCGCCCCTGAGTCCGAGACCGGCTCCCCAGGGCACCGCCTGGCCGCCGACCTCGACCGGGGTGCCCTCCTGAACGAACCGGGGCGCATCCGCAGAAGGAGCCACTACGACAGGTACGGCCGTCGCCCCGGGTCCCAGCCCGACGACCAGGGCACTTGTCGCGCCGAAGGCAACAAGTGACGAGAGCGCCCGTCGCGACAGCGACGGGCCTTCGAACGAGCGTGACATGACTGCACTCCGAGGATGTACGTGAGGGGTGCTCGGAATGTATCGGCTGAGAAGCCGCAAAACCGTCGAGGACGGGTGAATCAGCGGGTGAAGTGGGTCGCCCTCAACGGAGCATCATCGGGACCCGGCCCCACACGCCCCTTGAACGGCACCGGATACGAACCGGTCTACGCGCCGCCGCACCCCGGTGCGACACTGTCCGCGTGCCCGACGTCTCCACCCACCCCCTCCTCGAGGTGCTCCTCGCGGGTGAAGCGCGCGCCGGCCGGCTGACGGCGTCGCGCATCTTCCCGGAGCGCACGGCGGAGCACGCGGCCTGGCCCCGCTGGGCCGACGCGACGGTGGTGCAGGGGTACCGGCGGCTCGGCGTCGACCGGCCGTGGACGCACCAGGCCGTGGCCGCCGACCTCGTCCACCAGGGCCGGCACACTGCCCTGGCCACGTCGACGGGGTCGGGCAAGTCGCTCGCGTTCTGGCTCCCCGCGCTGTCCGCGGTCCGGTCCGCTGCCGCCGCCGCGGCGCTCGACCCGGGGAACATCGAGTCGGCGCACGTCCGCCCCACGACCATCTACCTCAGCCCCACCAAGGCGCTGGCCGCGGACCAGCTCAACGCGCTCGAACGAATCCTCGAGGCGGCCGGCACGCGGGACGTCCGTGTCGCCACGTGCGACGGCGACACCTCGCGCGAGGAGCGCTCCTGGGTGCAGGACCACGCCGACGTCGTCCTCACCAACCCCGACTTTCTGCACTACGCCCTGCTGCCGAACCATCGGCGCTGGTCGCGGTTGTTGAAGGGGCTGCGGTACGTAGTCGTCGACGAGGGGCACGCCTACCGTGGCGTCTTCGGCGCGCACGTCTCGCTGGTGCTGCGGCGGCTCGCGCGTCTCTCGGCGCGGTACGGAGAGGGCTCGCCCACGTTCGTCGTCGCCTCGGCGACGACGGCGGAGCCAGCAGTCAGCGCGGCGCGCCTCATCGGCGTGCGGCCCGACGACGTCGCCGCCGTCACCGAGGACGCCTCACCCTCCGGACGCCGCACCGTTGTGTTGTGGCAGCCGCCGGAGATCGTGGGCTGGCGCCCGCCCGCCGACGTCGGCCCCGGCGCCGAGGTCGGTGCTTCGCATCGAGATCGGCCCACCGATGGACCGATCTCGATGCGACCTGCCGATCTCGCCGAGCCGGATCCCTGGGCCCTGCCCGCTGCCGAGCCGGATCCCGAGGCCGACGCCGTCGCCACCGAGGCCCCGCCGGAGCACCCTCGCCGGTCGGCGACCGCCGAGGTCGCCGACCTGCTCGCCGACCTCGCGGCGGCCGGCGCCCGGACCCTCGCGTTCACCCGGTCGCGGCGCGGCGCGGAGTCGGTGGCCCAGCAGGCCCGCGACCACTTGCGCCACGCGGCGCCCGACGCCGCCCGCAGGATCGCGGCGTACCGCGGCGGCTACCTGCCGGAGGAACGCCGCGAGCTGGAGCAGGCGCTCCGCACGGGTGACCTCCTCGGCCTGGCGACGACCAACGCGCTCGAGCTCGGTGTGGACATCTCCGGCCTCGACGCGGTGCTCATCGCAGGGTGGCCGGGCACTCGCATGTCGCTGTGGCAGCAGGCGGGCCGCGCCGGGCGGGCCGGTGCGGACGGCCTGGTCGCGTTCGTAGCGCGCGAGGACCCGCTCGACACCTATCTCGTGACCCACCCCGAGGCGGTGTTCGACGCCCCGCTCGAGGCCACAGTGTTCGACCCTGCGAACCCGCACGTGCTTGCGCCCCACCTGTGTGCGGCGGCCCAGGAGTCGCCGCTGCGGTCCGAGGACCTTGCGGCGTTCGGCGACCCCGCCCATGTGCGGGGGATCCTTGACGTGCTGGTCGCCCGGGGTGCGCTCCGGCGTCGGACTTCGGGGTGGTACTGGACCCACCACCAGGCCGCCGCGAGCCTCACCGACCTGCGCGGCGCGGGCGGGTCGCCCGTGCGGGTGGTGGAGCAGGGGACGGGCCGGATGCTGGGGACGGTCGACGCGGCGTCCGCGGACGGCCAGGTGCACGACGGCGCCGTCTACGTGCACCAGGGCACCACCTACGTGGTGACGCACCTCGACCTGGCCGACCACACCGCAGTCGTGCAGCGGCGGCGGCTCGACTACGGGACGTGGTCGCGCTCGGTCATGTCGGTGGCGATCGAGGGCTGGGACCAACACGCCGAGGCGCCCGACGAGGCCGCCGCGCCCCGGGGCGAGGACGGCCCGGGCCACGACCTGGTGACCCTGGAGTGGGGGCCGGTCACGTGGGGCCTCGGGCCGGTCGAGGTGACGTCGCAGGTGGTGAGCTTCCAGCGGCGGCGCATCCCGGACATGCAGGTACTGGGCACGGAACAGCTCGACCTGCCCGAGCACACCCTCGGCACCGTCGCCGTGTGGTGGTCGGTGCCCGAGTTCGTGCTGCGGGCCGCCGACATCTCCCCCGAGCAGGCGCCCGGCGCGCTGCACGCCGCGGAGCACGCGTCGATCGGGCTGCTGCCGCTCCTGGCGACGTGCGACCGCTGGGATCTCGGTGGGGTATCGACCGAGCTGCACCCGGATACGGGCGAGGCCACCGTGTTCGTCTACGACGCGTACCCCGGCGGAGCAGGCTTCGCGGAGCGGGCCTACGACCTGGGCGCGACGTGGCTCCGGGCCACCCGCGACGCGATAGCGGCCTGCCCCTGCGCCGACGGGTGCCCGGCATGCGTGCAGTCGCCGAAGTGCGGCTCGTACAACGCCCCGCTCGACAAGGCAGCGGCGGTGCGACTCCTGGAGGCCGTGCTCTCGCACGCGCCCCAGGGCACGCCTGACGGCAAGGCGCACGGCTAGCTCTTGGCTATTCGCCGAGCCGCCTGAACGGTGTCGTCGAGAACACGACCTCGACGGCGACGCCGAAGTACTCCGCTATCCGCAGCGCGAGGTGCAGCGATGGGCTGTACTCGCCCCGCTCGAGATACCCGACGGTCTGGTAGTGGACCCCGAGCGCCTCGGCGAGCTCACGCCGCGAGACGCCGCGCTCGGCACGCAGCATCGCTATGCGGTTGTGGACGACGTCGGACTGCTCTGCCACCACTCAGTACCCCTTGGCCATGTAGCGCTCCCGGGCCGCGGCCACCGTGGAACCCGATTCTCTGCGGGCCATCTTGCGGAGCACGATCGGCGCGAGCACCATACCCACGACTGCCCAGACGCCGAGCACCGCGAACATCTCGAACGTGCGCCACGACTCGCCGATCTCCGCCGTGACCATGCTCTCCGGGAGCATCGCCGACCGCGCACCCAGCCCGAGCCAGTAGTACGGGAACGCCTGCCCCACCCACTGCAGCCACTCGGGAAGCGCGGTGATCGGGTAGAAGATCCCGGAGGGGACGATCAGGAGCATCGACGCCAGGAACAGCAGTCCAGTCTGTCCAGCGGTCTTCAACAGCGAACCGAGCGCGACGCTGATCGGTACGGTCGCGAGCATTCCGACACCGAAGATCAGTACCAGCAGGAGCCAGGTGCGGGCGTCCAGCCGCAGGTCGCCCGCGACCGTGACGGCGGGGATGACCAGCGCGACCAGGCTCATCAGCGTGGTGAGTGTGAACATCAGGATCTTGCCGACGAGATAGCCGACCATCCCGTTGGGTGTCGCCTTCGCCCGTAGCAGCGTGCCGTCCTCCCGGTCGACCGCGATGGTGCCGGCCGGTCCCTGCAGCCCGCCGAACGCGATCGACATGCCGACCAGGCTCGGTAGCACCATGGCCCCCAGCGCGAAGTCGGTGCCGGGTACGGTGCTGCCCCGCATGAACAGCATGACCACCACGTAGATGACAGGGAACGCCAGGTACCAGATGAAGTCGCTCGGCTCCTGGATCGAGTACTTGGTCTCGAGCAGACCTCGAGAGACCCCTGCGCGCACGGCCGCCCATCGCGCGTCGGGCTTTGTGGTCGTGGTCATGACTGCACCTCCTCGGCCGGTTCGGCCTGCTCGATCTGCCCCGTCTGCTGTGCCTGCTCCGTCTCGGCTCGGTGGACGAGCGACATGTAGGTGTCCTCGAGGCTTGCCCGTCGGACCTCAAGCTCCGTGACGCCACGGTCGTCCGCCAGCAGCTGGCGGACGAACCCAGTGGGGTCGCCTTCCATCACGGCGTGGACGTGCCGGCGCCCCTCGGACGTCCAGCGCACCTCCGCCTGAGTGGTCAGCTCGCGCGCGAGCTGCTCCGCGGAACCGTTGGCGACGATCGTGCCCTCGTCGAGCACGAGGATCCGGTCGGCCAGCTTCTCGGCCTCGTCCAGGTCGTGCGTCGTGAGCAGGACCGTTGTGTTCTCGAAGTCCGCCAGGCGGTGCACCAGGTCGTGGAACTCCCGCCGGGCGTGCGGGTCGAAGCCCGCCGTCGGCTCGTCGAGGAACACGAGCTCCGGCCGGCCGACGATGCCGATCGCCACGTCCAGGCGCCGCCGCTGGCCGCCCGACAGCGTCTGCACCTTGGCGTTCGCCTGCTCCGTCAGGCCCACCACCGCGATCAGCTCGTCCACGTCCCACGGCCGCGAGACCTCGGGAGTCGCGTACGGCGCGTAGAACCGGGCGAGGTACCCGAGCAGGTCCCGCACCCGCCATCGGCCGTGATCACGCCACGACTGGAGGACGACACCCAGCCGCGCGCGCCACGCCTCGTCACCGTGTGCCGGATCGTGCCCGAGCACCGAGACCGAGCCGGCCGACCGCATGCGGAAGCCCTCGAGGATCTCGATGGTGGTGGTCTTGCCCGCTCCGTTCGGCCCGAGCAGGGCGACGACCTCGCCCCGGTGCGCCGTGAACGACACCCCCGTGAGCACGTCCTTCGTCCCGTACCGCATCCGTAGGTCACGCACGTCGAGCGCCACCTCGCCCGTCGGCGGAGGCGCACTGGGAGCCATCATCGCATCCTCCGTACTGTCCATAGCAGAAATACTACAAGTCGTAACGGAGCCATGTCATCCCATTTCCGCTCCCGGTCCATGTGTCCCAACGACCCGCGGCCCGGCTCGCGCAGACGCTCGCGCCTGGCCCAGGGCGCCGCTGAGCTCCCCGCCCGGTCCGGGCGCCTCCCGCGTAGCCACGACCCGCACCACGCCGCCGTCAAACACTTCACACGACGCGATCTCGGCACCGTTGCGGGCCACCGCGGCACGCGCCGTCTCGCACGGGTCGAACCCGTCACGCAGTGCGGTGGCACCGGCGAGCGCGCCGAGGTCCGCCGCGGCCTGCGTTGCGCCGCGGACGTTCTGGGCAGTGCCGAGCGCCGCGATCCCGAGCGCGAGCAGCAGGATCGCGGCAACGATCCCGAGAACCAGGACGGTGCCCGCGCCGCGTTCGGGATCACGCCGCCCGGCCCTCACGGCTCCACCCATGTAACCGCTGTGCCCGTGGCCCGCAGCGGCCCCGACAGCCAGCCGCCGGCGACCGGCCGCACAACTGTCACGCGGGCCCACTCGCCCTCGTGCACGAGCGACATCTCGGCCTCGGGTCCGCCGACCTGCGCCACAGCCGCTGCTACCGCCGACTCCGGCTCCCCGATCGCCACCGCCCGCGCCCCCGCACGGGCCGCGTCCAAGGCGCGCATCTGCGCCGTGGACGCGGCCGCGAGGGTGAGCACGGCAACCAGCACGAGGACCACGACGGGCAGGCCGATCGCCAGCTCCGCCGTGACGGTGCCCCGGTCCGACTCACGCTCCGCCATGGGTCAGCCGGTCGAGAGCGCCGACTGGATCAGCGACGTGAGCATCGCCTTCACGTCACCACCCTTGAGGATCGCCATCAGTGCGCCCGCAAAGGCGGCAGCACCGAGCGTCGCGATCGCGTACTCGGCGGTAGCCAGCCCTCTCTCCGACTCGCGCTCGTCGACCTCCGCCTGCGACCGCTCCTCCGGTTCGGGGCAGGCCACCACCGTCGTCATCGTCATGTCTCCTCCTTCTCCGCCCGTGTCCGGGCATCCCGGCCCGCACGCAGGCACCTTGTACGGCCCGCACGGCGGGCCCCGCCCGCCGTGCGGCGGGCGGCATCGGCGCACGCGGGGCGCGCGCCGAAGTCCTCTCTCCTGGGCGGCGTCGGACGCCGCCGTGCGACGCCGACGTCCGGCGCCGGCTCAGCCCGTGAGCAGGTCGATCCCCAGCGCCAGCAGCACCGGAACCAGGCCCACCAGCACGAACGCCGGCAGGTAGCAGGCGCCGAGCGGGAGCACGAGCCGCACCCCGAGCCGCGCGGCCGCAGTCCGTGCCGTGGAGCTCCGCTCGTGCCGCACCTCCTCGCCGGCAGCCCGGAGCGCCTCGCCCGGTGCGGCGCCGTCCAGCCAGGCACCCCGCAGTGCCCGGACCATCGGGGCGAGCGCCGCCGGGGCGTAGGCCCACGACCGCTCCCACGTGGCGCCGAGCACGAGGGCGTGGGCCGCCCGGGTGAGCACCTCGCCGTCCGGCCCACCGACCGCGGTGCCGGTCGCCTCCAGCGCCCGCGGCACACCTGAGCCGGCCCGCATCGCGGCAGCCACCAGCTCCAGCACCACCTGGACGTCCACACCGGGCGGATCGGCGCCGCGTGCGGCCGCCACCAGCCGGTCCGACCAGACGCGTCCCGCCACGAGCAGCACCACGCCCGCTCCGACCGCCGCCGTGCCGACACCACCGTCCGTGGCCGTCGCCACCAGGTCGGCGCCGAGGGCCCACCCGAGGAACCCGCCGGCGATCGGCAGCCACATGAGCAGCCGCCCCGTGGTCCGCGGACCGGCGAGCACCGCGTCCCGTTCGGCACGCGCCTCGGCCTCCGCCACCAGCGTTCCGGCCACCTGCTCCAGCACCCGCCCGAGCGGGGCACCGACGTCGAGCGCGAGCCGGGTCGCGGCCACGACCGCCTCCGCATGCCGGACGCCGAGCACCCGGGCCAGCGCCTCGACGTCGGGCACGCCCGTGAGGTCCACCCCGACGCCGACGGCGCGCGACCATGCCGCCCCGGGCGGCGACCCGGCCCTGAGCAGCGCGACCACCTGCAGCACGACCACCCGGACGTCGCCGCCGGGACCTCGTGCGGCCGGTCGACTGCGGACCCACGGAGCCGTACGCGTGCTCGGCACCGGCTCGGCGCCGGGGACCGCGCCGAGGACAGGGTCTGCGACAGCACCCCGAAGAGGACCCGACGGAACCAGCACCTCCCGTAGCCGGCGACCACCGCGCGCCAGCACCAGCCAGGCCCCGACCGCGACGAGCAGGCCCACGCCGAGCGACTCCGCGACCCTCACCACGGCCCGTACCTCCCGGCCAGCTCGCCCCACGCGTGCGGCTCGATCTCCCAGCCGCCGCTCCCGTCCCAGCGCGCGGCCGTCCGCACCTCCAGCTCCCCGCCCCGGGCGCGCCCCACCAGCCCGATCTCCGCCAGGTACCGGGCCCCGCGCGATCGCCTGAGGTGCAGCACCACGTCCAGCGCACCTGCGGCCTGCGCTGCCACGGCCTCCCGGGTCATCCCGGCCAGGCCCGCGAGCGCCTCCAGCCTCGCCGGCACCACGGCGACGGCGTTGGCGTGCAGGGTCGCGAAGCCGCCGTCGTGGCCGGTGTTCATAGCCATGAGGACCTCGCGCACCTCGGCGCCACGGCACTCGCCGAGCACTATCCGGTCGGGACGCATGCGCAGCGCGTTCCGCACGAGGTCGGCGAGGTCCACCGCCCCAGCGCCCTCGACGTTGGCGCGTCGGGCGGCGAGATGGACCACGTGCGGGTGCGCCGGTCGCAGCTCGCGCGCCTCTTCGACGGTCACCATCCGCTCGTCGTCGGGCACCAGGGAGAGCAGGGCGGCGAGCAGCGTCGTCTTGCCGGTGCCTGTTCCCCCGCTGACCAGCACGTTCGCCCGCCGCCGGACGAGCGACCGCAGGAGACCCGCCCACTGGTCGGGCAGGGCGCCACCGGCCACAAGCTCCTCGAGCGTGAACGCGCGGGCGCGCAGGACCCGTAGCGAGACCACGGCGCCTGTTTCGGCGAGCGGTTCCAGGACGGCGTGCAGGCGCGTGCCGTCGGGCAGGCGCGCGTCCACGGTGGGGCAGGCGTCATCGAGGCGCTGCCCGCCGAGCGCGGCCAGCCGGACGGCGAGCGCCCGCACCTCGGAGGCCGATCCGAGCTCCACCGGGACCCCCTCGAGCCCCGCGCCACGGTCGACCCACACGTCGCCGGGACCGTTGACGAGCACGTCGGTCACGTCGGGCGCGTCGAGCAGCGGCTGCAGCGGCCCGGCGCCCGTGAGCTCGGCCCGTGCGGCGCGCTCCAGGTCCTGCAGCGCGTCCGACCCGAGCACCCGCCCGCTGTCCCGCACCGCGTCGCGTACGGCCGCGCCCGCGCCGGTGCGACCGGACGCGAGCCGGGCGCGGACGTCGTCGAGCAGGGAGATCTCGACCGCCGGCGCGCTCACAGGGCGGCTGCCATGTCGGCTGCGAACCGGCCGAGCGTGGTCCGGTGTGCGATCGCCGGGCCCTCGCCCCGTTCGATCGCCCGGGCCAACCCTGCGTCCCGACCAACGGCCGCGACGACGGGCAGTCCCAGGGCTGCGGCGACGTCGTCCTCCTCGACCGCCCCGGGCGCCGGGCCGCGCGCAACTACCCGCACGTCGGGCACGCCGACTCGGCGCAAAGCGTCGCGAACCCGTTGCGCGCCGACGGTCGCCGGCAGCGTCAGCGGCACCACGAGCAGCACCGTCTCGCACTCCGCCAGCAGGGTGCGGACGGCGAGGCCGGCGTTGCCCGGCGCTTCGGCCGCCGGCCCGACGCCCCGCCGGGTCGCGGTACCCCAGGCGCCGGGACGCGGCAGGTCGAGCACCAGCGTCTCGCCGGCTCGCACGAGCCCGCGACAGACGTCGAGCACTACATCGTCGTCCGGTGGACCGCCTGACGCGGTACCGCTCAGCACGGGAACGACTCCCCATCGGGGCAACGCCGCGACCACACCGACGCCCTCGACGTCGCCGCGCGCCTCGACGAGGTCCGGCCAGCGCGCGCCGCTCCCGCCGTCGGACCCGAGCAGCAGGTCCGTCCCCGGCGCGTGAGCGTCGAGATCCACGAGGGTGGCGCGCTCGCCGCTCCGGCGCAGCCCATGGGCCACACATGCGGCCACCACGGACGTACCCGCGCCGCCGCACGCCCCGACCACGCCGATCACGCGCCCCGGCTCGGGCTGGACGCCGTCCACTGTGCTGACCATCGCGCCTCCTCCGCCTGGGCTGCCCCGGGCATCCGCCGGGCACCCGCCCGGCACGACCCGGGCACTCCACCCGGGCTCCGGAATCAGGTTGGGCGATCGGTGTCCCACCGCGATGGCCAGGCCGGCGCAGCTGTGCACAGACGGCGGAAAGCGGTGCCTGTGGTCGGACTCGCCCGCCTGTCCCGTCGTGGGCAGGGACCGCCGTTCGAACGGACGAGTTCATCCAGGTGCCCGAAAAACCTGCAAAGTGATGTCCGACGGCGAGCCCACCCCGTTAGGCTCGGGTGGTGACCGAGCAGGTTCCCCAGATCGCTCCCCGACCGCTGTCGCGGGCACCGCGCACCGCCGCGTTCTTCGATCTCGACAAGACGATCATCGCCACCAGTTCGTCGGCCGCTTTCTCCAAGCCGTTCATCGCGGGCGGGCTGCTCTCGCACGCCGATGTGCTGCGCAGTGCGTACGCCCACTTCGTCTTCATGATCGGCAACGCCGACGCGGACCAGACGGAGCGGATGCGCGCCCACCTCTCGTCGCTCGTCACGGGCTGGGACGTGGAGAAGGTCCGGCAGATCGTGACCCAGACGGTGCACGAGCTCATCGACCCGTACGTCTACGCGGAGGCGGTCGAGCTGATCGACGAGCACCACGCGGCCGGCCGGGACGTAGTGGTCGTGTCGGCGTCGGCCGCCGTGCTGGTGGAGCCCATCGCCGCCGCGCTCGGCGCGGACCATGTGCTCTCTACCGAGATGACGGTCCGGGACGGCCGCTTCACCGGCGGGATCGACTTCTACAACTACGGCGACAACAAGGCGGTGGGCGTCCGCCGGCTCGCCGCTCGCGAGGACTACGACCTCGCGCGGAGCTTCGCCTACTCGGACTCCATCACGGACGCCCCGATGCTCGCCGCCGTCGGCCACGCCTACGTGGTCAACCCGGACCGGGTGCTCAGGCGCCGAGCGCTGCGGTCCGGCTGGGGCGTGCTCGCGTTCACCCGCCCGATCGCCCTGCGTCCGCGCATCGAACCCGTCCCGCTCCTCGCGGTGGTGGGCGTGGTGGCGGTGGGCGTCACGGTCTGGCTGGTCTGGCGTGCCGCCCGGCGCCGGGCACGGCGCCGCTGAGGTCGAACCGCAAGACGGTGGTATTCCGGCTGCCGAACCAAAGCGCCGTATCCCAAGCCATGGGGTCGACCTAACTACCGCATCAGGTCAAGCCAAGGCAAGCCGAAGATTTTCCCCGCCAATTGCAGACATGACAGGAATTGGCAATTGTGAAGATCGGTCCGCTCAGGTTGCTTTTGTTTGCAGAAGGCAGTGTGATTGTGTTCACAGCAAGAATTCAGGGCGGAAGGGATCGTGCCCTGGGGTCGAAAGGGTCTAGGCCCTTCGGCGGCGAGCGAAGTGCACGGTCACCCCGCCAACTGGTGAGAGCGGTATCCGGCTTGAGGATGCTCCCGGACACCGTACTCGTGGGCCGAGATCTCGCCACCGCGGTGGCCGGGCCCTCGCACTTCCGGATAGCTGTCGGAAAATGCGAGGAGCCCGGCCGCACGGCGAATCGTTTCGCGGAATGCACGCCGGCTGGAAAAGAATCACCGGCTCGACATTCCTCCCGGCGTGAAGCGCCGCCGGACGGGATTCGCGCTCACCGCACAGCCGTCACCACCAGTCACCGCCACTGGGCGCGGTTGTACTGAGGCTGCATCCCAACCCCGGAATCCACGGGCAGCGTCCCTATCTTTTCGCCCAGAGTGTGCGCCGCGCGCAGCGGCCAGTACGGGTCGCGCAGGGCCTCGCGCCCGAGCATGACGGCGTCCGCCGAGCCCTCCACGAGGATCTGCTCGGCCTGGGCCGGGTCACTGATCAGCCCGACCGCGCTGACCGGCAGCCCCGTCAGCTCGCGCATCCGGCGCGCATGCGGCACCTGGTAGCCCGGACCGACGGCGATCGTCGCGGGTGCCACGCCGCCGGTCGAGACGTCGATGAGATCCGCACCCAGCCTGCCGAGGCGACCGGCCACGGCGGCGACGTCGTCCACGCCGAGCCCGTTCTCGAGCCAGTCGGTCGCGGACAGCCGCACGAGCACCGGCAGCTCGTCCGGCCATGCCGACCGCACGGCTCCCACCGTCTCCTCGACGAGCCGCGAGCGCCCCTCCGGCGAACCGCCGTAGGCGTCGGTGCGGAAGTTCGCGAGCGGCGACAGGAACTGGTGGAGCAGGTAGCCGTGCGCGGCGTGCACCTCGACCGCGTCGAACCCGGCCTCGCGGGCCCGGCGTGCGGCTGCCGCGAACTGCTCGGGAACGTCCGCCACCTGCGCAGGTGTCATCTCGTCGGGGGCGTCGTAACCCGGGTATGCGGAGGCCGACGGCCCGACGGTCGGCCATCCGCCGTCGGACGCCGGGACGGTGCCGTGCACGGGCGACCACGGGCGGAACGTGGACGCCTTGCGCCCCGCGTGGGCGAGCTGGATGCCGATTCGCGCCCCGCGCTCGTGCACGAAGTCGACTATGCGCTTCCATGCGGCGGTCTGCTCGTCGTTCCAGATGCCTGTGTCCTCCGGGGCGATGCGCCCCTCCGGCACGACGGCGGTGGCCTCGGTCAGGACCAGCCCGAACCCGCCCACCGCGCGGGACCCGAGATGGACGAGGTGCCAGTCGTTCGGGACGCCATCGACCGCGGAGTACTCGCACATGGGCGCGAGCCAGACGCGGTTGGGGAGGGACAGGCCGCGCAGGGCCATCGGTTGGAAGAGGAGGCTCACGTCAACCCGCAACGTGGCCGGTCGCCCGGCCATTCCGCGGCGGGCGCCCCCATCTCAGGACGTGACATCGGGTTGTGAGGGGTGTCACTGTCCGGGACTACACTCACCGGGCAGAGAGAACGCCAAGGCAGCGCCATGCACCTGCCCGTACGAACGCGAAGATGCGCACCGGAGGTCACCGTGACAGACACCAACCCGACGTCGGGCTCGGCATCCAGCCCCAGCCTCGAGAACCTGCTGCACGAGACCCGGAGCTTCCCGCCGAGCGAGGAGTTCGCGGCTCAGGCGAACGCGAAGGCCGACCTGTACGAGAAGGCTTCGGCCGACCGTCTGGGGTTCTGGGCCGAGCAGGCCCGGGAGCTCGTGACCTGGAACAAGCCGTTCACCGAGACCCTCGACTGGAGCGGTGCCCCCGTCGCGCGCTGGTTCGCCGATGGCACCCTGAACGCCGCGTACAACGCGGTGGACCGCCACGTCGAGGCCGGCCACGGCGACCGGGTGGCCATCCACTTCGAGGGCGAGCCGGGTGACACGCGCACCGTCACGTACGCCGACCTGCAGCAGGAGGTCTCCCGCGCGGCGAACGCCCTGACCGCGCTGGGCGTCAGGACCGGTGACCGCGTGGTCATCTACCTGCCGATGCTCGTGGAGTCGGTGGTGGCGATGCTGGCCTGCGCCCGTATCGGCGCCCCGCACTCCGTGGTCTTCGGCGGCTTCTCCGCCGATGCCCTGCGCAGCCGGATCGCCGACGCCGAGGCCACCCTCGTGGTCACGGCCGACGGCGGATACCGCCGGGGTGCGCCGTCGGCCCTCAAGCCGGCGGTCGACGAGGCCCTCGCGCCCAAGGAGGGCGCGCCCGCGACGAGCGTGCAGAAGGTGCTCGTCGTCCGGCGCACCGAGCAGGACGTGGACTGGGTCGAGGGCCGCGACGTGTGGTGGCACGAGGCGCTGGAGGCTGCGGACCCGGTGCACGAGCCGGTGGCCGTCGAGGCGGAGCACCCGCTGTTCATCCTGTACACGAGCGGCACCACCGGGAAGCCGAAGGGCATCCTGCACACCACGGGCGGCTACATCACGCAGGCCGCATACACCCACAAGAACGTGTTCGACCTGAAGCCGGAGACCGACGTCTACTGGTGCACGGCCGACGTGGGCTGGGTCACCGGCCACTCCTACGTGGTCTACGGACCGCTCGTGAACGGCGCTACGCAGGTCCTGTACGAGGGAACGCCCGACACCCCGCACCGCGGTCGCTGGTGGGAGCTGATCGAGAAGTACAAGGTCTCGATCCTGTACACGGCGCCCACCGCCATCCGGACCTGCATGAAGTGGGGCGACGACATCCCGGGCGGGTTCGACCTGTCCTCCCTGCGCGTCCTCGGTTCGGTGGGCGAGCCCATCAACCCCGAGGCGTGGATGTGGTACCGCCGCGTCATCGGCGGCGACAAGACCCCGATCGTCGACACGTGGTGGCAGACGGAGACCGGCGCCATCATGATCAGCCCGCTCCCGGGGGTCACCGCGACCAAGCCCGGCTCGGCGCAGGTCGCGATCCCCGGCATCGCGGCGACCGTCGTCGACGACGAGGCCAAGCCCGTGCCCGACGGCGGTGGCGGCTACCTCGTGCTGTCCGAGCCGTGGCCGTCGATGCTCCGCGGCATCTGGGGGGACCTGGAGCGCTACAAGGACACGTACTGGTCGCGGTTCGACGGCCTCTACTTCGCCGGCGACGGCGCCAAGAAGGACGAGGACGGCGACATCTGGTTGCTGGGCCGGGTGGACGACGTCATGAACGTGTCGGGCCACCGACTGTCGACCACCGAGATCGAGTCGGCCCTGGTCTCGAACGAGATCGTGGCGGAGGCCGCCGTCGTCGGTGCGGCCGACGAGACCACCGGCCAGGCCGTGGTCGCGTTCGTGATCTTGCGCGGCAGCCACGCGAACCGGGCGTCGACGGCGGAGGGCGCCGCCGAGGTGCAGAAGGAGCTGCGCGACCACGTCGGCAAGGAGATCGGCCCGATCGCGAAGCCGAAGAAGATCCTCGTGGTGCCGGAGCTGCCCAAGACCCGGTCCGGCAAGATCATGCGCCGCCTGCTGCGGGACGTCGCCGAGGACCGGGCGGTGGGCGACGCCACCACGCTCGCCGACTCCTCCGTGATGGACCTGATCACGGCTGGTCTGGCGGCGCCGACGGCCGCGTCGGAGGACTGACACCGCGCACGCCGAAGTAGAACTGTGGCGAGATAGAACCCTGGCGACGTAGAACTACAGCATCCCGCCGCGGTTCTATCTCGCCAGGGTTCTATCGCGCCAGGGTTCTATCGCGCCACAGTTCTACTTCGGCAGAGGGCTATCGCTGTTCCTCGGGCGCGCCGGCCGCACCGAGCTGATGGAACGCCCGGTCGAAGTGCACCAGCGCACGCCCCTGGTCGGACCTGGCGGAGTGCACCCGGACGACCCGCCCGACGAGCAGCACGTGGTCGCCGGCCTCGATCTCCTCCCAGGTCTCGCACTCGAGGATGTGGCGCGCGTCCTCGGGGAGGACGGGAATACCGCCCAGGCCGGGGCGGACCGCGAGGCCGGCGAACTTGTCCGGGGCCTTGGAGGCGAAGAGGGTCGCCACCTTCTCACGGTCGTGCGGCAGCACGTGCACGGCGAACCGCCGAGCCTCGCGCAGCGGCGCGAGCGTCCGGCTGGACGTCCCGACGCCGACGGCGACCAGCGGCGGCTCGAGGCTCACGCTCATCACCGCGGTGGTCGTCAGCCCGGCGGGGACGCCGTCCGCCGCCGTCGTGACCACGCAAACCCCGCTCGCCAGCCCGGCCATCGCGTCCCGGAAGCCGTCGGTGACGGAATCGCGAGGCGATGTTGATGACATCAACATATCTCCATCTTCGGTGCTCGATGTTTCGCCGGGATCACCCCCGCGCGCGGGTTCTGTTACGGGTACCGCGACGGCGGCAAAACCCCCGGTGGCACCCCCGTCCGGACGCCGCGTTCCCCTAACATCGAGGAATGGACGCGCTCATCGACGAGGACACCGACCCCCTCGGTCGCTCGGTCGCCCGCCTCGGGCGGAAGATTCGCGCGCTGCGGCGCGACCAGGGCCTGACCCTCGTCCAGCTCGCCGAGGCGACCGGGCTCTCGCACTCGTTCCTGAGCCAGGTCGAGCGGGGCCGGGCACGACTCAGCATGTCGTCGTTGTTCCGCGTCGCGACCACGCTGGGCACCACCCAACAGATCCTGCTCACCGAGGGCACCGCGCCCGCCGCCGGCGGCACGCCGGTGGTGCGCCGTACCGACGACGCGTCGGCGGCTTCGCCGGGCGGCGGCACGGTTCGCGCCCTCGCGCCGGCCGGCGACCGCCCGTTCGACCCGATGGAGTTCACAGGCACGTCGCGCGAACCGGGCCCGTACTGGGCGCACGACGAGGACGAGTTCGTCTACGTCGTGGAGGGTGACGCGCTGCTCGACCTCGACGGCACCCTGGAGCGCATCGGTCCAGGCGACTCCGCCTTCTACCGCGCCGGGACCCGCCATCGCTGGTCGAGCGCCGACGGAGGCCCCTACCGCCTGCTGGTCGTCAAGCAACGACTCGCGCGAGACGCCGGCTGAGCCCGCGGGCGACCTCGCGCTCGTCGGCCGCTACGAGGCGGCCGTCGCGCACGACGACGCGACCGCCGACGACCACATGGCGCGGCCGGCGGCCCGGCGAGGCCCACAACAGGCCCGCGACCGGGTCCGCCACCCCTGCGTCGGCGACCCCGCCGACGTCCCAGACGCACAGGTCCGCCGCCGAGCCTGGCTGGAGCCTGCCGAGCTCGGGCCTGCCGAGCCCGTCCGCAGAACCGGCGGTCGCGGCGTCGAGGAGCTCGCGCGCCGTGAGCTGGCGGCCGACGAGCGAAGAGACCTGCATGGCCAGCCGGGCGTCGGCGAGCAGGTGGCCGGCGTCGTTCGACCCTCCGCCGCTCGTGCCCAGGCCCACCACGACGCCCTCGGCGAGGAGCCGCGCCACCGGCGCGACGCCCCAGCCCATGGGGACGTCGCACCCGGGCGCATGCGTAGCGTGCGCGCCCGACGCCGCCACACGCGCGATCTCCTCGTCCGTGACGTCGCACAGGTGCGCGACCGTGACGTCGGGGGCGAGCCAGCCCCACTCGTCCAGCAGGTCCAGGGGGCGCCGGCCGTAGCGCTCGCGCGCCGCGGCGACGTCGACCTGCTCGTTGGCCTGGGTGCGGCGCCGCAGCCCGCGGCGCGCCGCCACCTCCCCCAGCAACCGGAAGGTCGCCTCGCCGTCGCTGTGCACCCCCGCCGGGCCGACGGCGACCTGCACGCCGCCGTCGGGCCGCACCCCGCCGGGCACGTCGCCGACCAGCTCCGCCGCGATGGCGTCGGCGCTCAGCGCCGCCGTCTCGGGGTCGTCCCCCGCGGTGCCGCGGACGACGACGAGGCGCGCCCCGAGCTCGTCTGCCGCGCCGGCGGCCGCCCGAGCGAGGTCGACCGTCTCCGCGGGGCCGAGCGAGACCGGCCAGGTCAGGTGGTGGTCCGCGACGGTGGTGACCCCGCTGAGCAGCGCCTCGGCGAGCCCGGCCCGGGCCGCGACACCGACCAGCTCGGCGTCCACCGAGGCGCGCCCGTACGCGGCGGCCATCAGTGCGAGCCACCGGCTCATGGGGACCCCACGGGTGCCGGGCAGCGTCCGGAACGCCGTCTGGAGCAGGTGGTGGTGCGCGTTCACCAGTCCCGGCGTGACGACGCATCCCGTCGCGTCGAGCTCCGGAACCCCCACTCCGCCGAGCGCAGCGGGTGCAGCCGCCGCCGCTCCGACGCTCACCACCCGCCCGTCGCCGCCGACGACGACGTCACCACCCGGCTCGTCCTCGCCCGCACCTGGCCCGGTCCGCACAGCGAGCGCGCCGCGGACGACCAGCAGCGGCGCCGTTCCGTCGACCTCGGGCATGTCGGCCTCGGGCGCGCTCACGCCCGGTCCCGCGCGCCCAGCGCGCCCGCGCCGTCGGCCGGTGTCGTGAACCGGGACGCCTCGACCAGCGTGCGCGCCAGCTGCTCGACCGCGTGCTCGAACAGCTCCTTGCCCGCCTCGGCGGTCGCGGTCGTCGGGTCGCCGATGTGACCTTCGGGACCGAAGTCGCTCGACAGCCAGCCGAACGACGTAGCGCGGCCGAACCCGATCTGCTCGTACGCGAGCAGGTCTTCCGGCACGCGACGCTCTGCGAGGTCCATGCGGACCAGCCCGGGGCGAAGGTGCAGCATGAGCGACGTCTCCCCGTGGCCCCCGTGCACGCCGAGCCCGTGCTCCGCACCCGAGGCAGGAACGCCGCCCTGGTCGCGCGGTGTCGCGACGTGCGCGAAGAACGTGCGCAGCCCGAACCGGCGGCGCAGCTCACGGTTCGCCACCTGGCCGAGCGCGGAGTTGCCGCCGTGGCCGTTGACGAACAGCAGCCGCGTGATGCCCGACGCCGCCAGCGACCGCCCGACGTCGATCAGGACCCGCATGAGCGTGTCCCACGACAGCCAGATCGTGCCCGGGAACCCCGCGTGCTCGTCCGACTTGGTGTACGCGAGCGGCTCCAGCAGCACGACGGAGGCCGCGCCGGAGGCGGCCACCGCCCCGGCCGCCGCTGTCGCCGCCTCCGTCGCGGTCACGAGGTCCGTCGAGACCGGCAGGTGCGGGCCGTGCTGCTCGACGGCGCCGAGCGGCAGGACCGCCACCGTGTCCGCGGGCAGCGCCTCGATCTCGCGCCATGTCAGGTCCGCGAACCGCGGGACCCGGGCCGCACCCATCAGCGCACCCCGATGTTGACGCGGGTGTCCACCGGCGGTGCGTCCACGAGCTTGCCGGGGTTGAGCAGGCGCTTCGGGTCCGTGGTCCGGGCCACCTCGCGGGCGAGGTCCACGTGCCGGTCCACGTACCACTGGTGCGGCGAGTGCACGCCGAGGCCGAGCGCCTCGAGGCGCGGTATCCCCGCGAGCGCCTCCTCCTCGGAGACGTAGTCGGCGACGACCATCGCGAGCGGGGCGCTG
Source organism: Promicromonospora soli (assembly GCF_014653785.1). Classification (GTDB taxonomy): domain Bacteria; phylum Actinomycetota; class Actinomycetes; order Actinomycetales; family Cellulomonadaceae; genus Promicromonospora; species Promicromonospora soli. Next base: position 308,373 of record NZ_BNAS01000002.1, read on the forward strand.
CCCATGAGCTCCAGATGGAGGTGGACGTCGCCGTCGTAGACCGCCCGGACGTCGTCCGGGCGCTCCCAGTGCGCGAGCCCGCCGGTCTCCATGTGGAACCACGTGCGGTCGGGATGCGCCTTCTGCAGGAAGTACACGGGGTGGTTGTACGACATCGACGACAGCTTGTCCGTCTCCGCGTAGTCGGCGAGGCTCGCGACGACGACGCCGCCCGCGGCCACCACCAGCGCCTCGATCTCCGTCGCGGTCGAGGCCTCCGCGATGATCCGCAGGCTGTGCTGCGCGGGGTCGAGCGCCACGGCGGCGGGCAGGCTGGGCACCAGAGCGGGCGGGTCGGCGGACGCGAGCCGGGGCAGGACCGGCAGGTCGAGCAGCGCGCGGTGCACGCCGGCCATCGACGCCCAGTCCTCGAACGCGGCGTAGACCGCTACCCAGTCGCGCGCGGGGTCGGTGGCGATCTCCAGCTCCACGATCACCCCCGTCACCCCGTACACGTGCACGTAGGGCATGACGTCCGGACCGGAGACGGTGAACGTAGTGCCGCTGCCGTCCATGGGCGCCACGGTGAGCGAGAGCACGAAGCCGTCGGAGGTGGACCCGTGCTCGACGGTCCCCGTCCCGGCCGACCCGCCGCCGACGAACCCGCCGATCGTGGACCCCTTGGTGGACGGGTAGATCCAGATGTCCCGGCCTACGGCCCGCGCCGCAGCGTCGATCGCGGTGATCTTCGCCCCGGCGCCCGCTGTCACGGTGCCCGAGTCGTTCACCCGGATCGTGTCCAGGCCGCGCAGGTCGAGCACGAGACCGCCGTCGAAGGGCGTCGCCTGCCCATAGTTGCCCGTGCCCGACCCGCGGGGCGTCACGGGGACGTCGTGCTCGTAGGCGATCCGCAGGACCCCGGCGACCTCGGCCGCCGAGCGGGGGCGGACGACGGCGTCGGGCAGGTACCGTCCGGCGGGCACCTTCTCCTGCAGGATCGGCGACATGCGCGACCAGTCGGAGGAGGTCTTGAGCAGCAGCTCCGGCTCGGTGGAGACGAGCTCCGGCCCGAACCGGGCGGCGATCTCCGTCGCGGCCCGCGCGGCCCGCTCGGGGGTGGTCGGCGTGGTGCTGGTCATCGGTCTCCTCCTCAGCTGCCCATCGAGATCGCGTCGTCGATGAACTCGTTCGTGTACAGCGACTCGGGGTCGATGTCCGCGGACTCGATCTGGCCGGCGTCCACGAGGATCGGGGCGAAGGTGTCGACGATCTCCGTCATGCGCTCGGGGTCGAGGCGGCCGAACACCCCGGAGGCCGGGTCGTCCGAGACGATGTCGAGGTCCTTCTGGGCCTGGACGGAGTAGTCGGCCACGCCGAGCGAGTAGGTCCATCCGGTCTGGTACTGGTCCACGAGGTCGACGATCAGCTCGTTCGTGGCCTGCGGGTCCTCGAGGTAGTCGATCTGCGCCTGCTGCATGATCGGCACGAGCTTGGCGAGGCAGTCGGCGTTCTCCTCGACCTTGTCCGCGCGCACCGCGAGCGCCTCCGGGTACACGGAGTAGCCGACGTCGGCAAGCAGCTGGTACCCGATCGGCTTGCCCCACTGGGGGATCTCGTTCTCGTAGATGTACGGCTCGGCCGTCGCGAAGCCCTGCTGCAGGATGCTCGGGTCGGAGACGAACCGCTGCGGCGTCCCCTCATAGCTGAGGTCGATCTGCGAGTCGTCGATGATGCCCTGGGAGGCGAGCAGCTGCGGGAACACGTCGCCGGAGGACACGATGGGGTCCCCCGCGGCGGCGGCCTCCTCGATCGTGGCCGCGCCGTCGTGGCTCTCGGGGTCCCACATGACGATCTGCGGGCTGTTGGTGAGCTGGGACGCCACGGTGACCACCGGGTTGTCGGCCAGGCCGGCGATCTGCGCGTCGGACGTCACCGCTCCGAGGAGGATCGACTCGTCCAGGTACATGAGCGACGGCACCGGCTGGAAGTTGACGTTCGGCCCGCCGGGACGCACCTCGACGTCCACCCCGGTGTCGAAGCCCTGGGCCACGAGGGAGCCGGTGACCGACTTGGCCTCGGCGTCCACCGTGTGGTCCGACCCGACGAGCGAGTACATCGACCCGTGCTCCGCCTCGGGCTGCCAGTCCTGCTGCATGACGACGGTCGCCGGGCACACGCCGGCGAGATCGAGCGGACCGTCCGCCTCCGCCGCCGGTACGTCGAGCTGGGTCGTTCCGCCCGCCTGCTCGTCGGCGCCGCCGCACCCGGTCAGGGCGACGAGCGGGACGACGGTCAGCGCGGCGAGGGCGAGTCGTCGGGGCCGGGAGAGGGACATCCGGGATCTGGAAAAGGACATGAGGACTCCAAGGTGTGGCTGGGGGTGGGGTTCAGGGGTGGTCAGGGTGCGCCGCGCCAGGCGGCGCCGTGGTCAGGGTGTGCCGCGGCCGTACCAGCGGCCGATGACCGCCCGGTCCAGCGCCGCGAAGACGGAGAACATCGCTACCCCGAACAGGGCGGTGAGGATGATGGCCATGAACAGGGCGTCCATGTTGAGCCGCAGCGTGTAGATGCGCAGCAGGCCGCCGACCCCAGGCAGGCCCTGCTGGAAGAAGAAGTCGCCGACTATCGCCCCGATGACGCTCAGGCCGGCCGCGTTGCGCAGGCCCGTGAAGATCGACGGGAGCGCCGCCGGGAACTGGAGCTTGAAGAGCCGTTGCGCGCGGGTGGCCCGGCTCAGCGTGAACAGGTCGTGCGCCGCGGGCCGGGCGGACTGGAGCCCGAACAGCGTGTTCGCGATCATCGGGAACAGGGCGATGATCACGCACACCACGATGCGGGCGCCGAACCCGTAGCCCATCCAGATCCCGATGAGCGGCGTGAGGGCGAGGATCGGGATGGTCTGCAGGATCACCGCGTACGGGTAGAGGACCTTTTCGGCCCAGCCCGACTGCGCCATGACCACGGCGTACCCGATGCCGAGGGCGACGGCGATCGCCAGGCCGGAAAGGGCCACGCCGACGGTCTGCCCCAGCGCGTCGAGCATGGGCGCCATGACGTTCGGGTTGCCGAGCGTGGTGCCGAGGACCTGGTGCAGCGGGGGTAGCAGGAAGCGGCGTTCGGGGCTGAGGACGACGTAGGTGACGAGGTACCAGACGGCGACGATGCCCGCGACGGCCGCGAGGAGCGGACCGACCTTGGCGCCGGCCGCGACCAGCCGGCGTCGGGCGCCGGTGCCGTTCTGGGGGCGTCCGTTCAGGTCGGCGGCGCTCACGAGTGCTCCCCGAGCGCCGCGGAGACCTCGCCGGTGAGCGCCGCGAACTCGGGCTCGTAGCGGAGCTCGGGCGGGCGCGGGTAGGACCAGGGGACGGGGATGTCGGCCACCACCCGGCCTGGGCGTCCGCTCATGACCACCACCCGCGTCGACAGGTAGACCGCCTCGGAGACGGAGTGCGTGATGAACAGCCCGGCGAAGTTCTTGAGCGCGAAGAGGCTCTGCAGCTCGGTCTGCATCCGCAGCCGGGTGATCTCGTCGAGCGCCCCGAACGGCTCGTCGAACAGCGCGAGGTCCGGCTCCGCGACGAGCGCGCGGGCGATCGAGACCCGCATCCGCATGCCGCCGGAGAGCTGCCGGGGGTGCTGCTTCTCGAAGCCGGACAGGCCCACGAGGTCGAGCGCCTCCTGCGCGCGCCGGCGTCGGTCAGCCTTCGGCGCGCCGCGCAGCTCGCCGACGAGCTCGACGTTCCGCAACGCGCTGCGCCACTCCAGGAGGGTCGCCTCCTGGAACACGTAGGAGGTCGAGGTGGCGTTCACCTCGATGCCTCCGCCGGTCACCTCGTCGAGCCCCGAGGCGAGGCGTAGCAGGGTCGACTTGCCGCACCCGGACGGGCCGACGACGGAGACGAACTCGCCGGCCGCCACAGAGAGGCTCACCCGCTCGAGCGCGACCGTGCCGGTGGGGAATGCCTTCGTCACGTCGTCGAGCACGAGCGTGCGCGTCATGGACTTCGGTCGTGGGGTCGTCGTGCTCACTGTGCTCACCGGTGTCACCTCACGAGCTGGTCGGGTTCAGGTACTTCCGTGGCGGCCGGCCGGGAGGCCGGCCCGAGGGCGAGGCTGCGGTGCACGCGCGTGTCCGCCACGACGCGGCCGCCGGCGAGGACCACGCGTGCGTGCTCCCCGCCGGCGAGCACGTCGCCGAGCGGCACGTCGGGCACGAGCACCAGGTCGGCCTGGTCGCCGGCGGACAGGCCCGCCGGCGGCAGGCCGAGCACCGTCCGCGCCCCCGCGGTCACGGCGTCGAGCGCCTCGCGGGCTGACAGGTGCGCCGCGGTCATGAGCAGCGACGTCGTCTCGAACGGGTCGCCGCTGCCTGCGGGGTTGAAGGGGTCGCGCATGTTGTCGGCCCCGGCGGCCAAGGGGATCCCGGCGTCCAGCAGGGCGCGGACGGCGGTCAGACCCCGGGGTGCGAGGTGCGTGGCGTCGCGACCCTGGAGGTAGAGGTTGGTGATCGGCAGCGTCACGACGCCGAGGCCGGCGCGCGCGACCAGCTCGACGACAGGGGCGAGGCGCTCCGGGGGCAGCGACCCGAGCCGGACGGCGTGGCTCGCGGTCACGCGCTGGGTCAGGCCGCGCGCTATCACCTGCCGGGCGAGCTCCTCGACGTCGAGCGCCCCGGCGTCCGGCAGGGCCGTCTGCTCGTCGGCGTGCAGGTCCACGGGGAGCCCGGTGCGTTCGGCGACGTCGAGCACCCGCGCGATCTCCGCGCGGGGGTCGGGGGCGAGGTGCGGGCAGCCGCCCAGCACGTCCACGCCGCGGGCGGCCGCCTCGGCGAAGACCTCCGTCGGTGTGTGCCACCCACCGAGGAGGCAGACCTGGAGCGTCACGGACCCGGCAAGCTCCTCGCGAAGGCCGAGGAGCGCGTCGAGCATGCGCAGCGGGTCGCCCTCGGCGGGCGCGTCGACGTGGGTGCGGATCGTGGTGATGCCCCGAGCGGCGTAGCGCTCGACGGCCATCCTGGCGCGGTGGAGGACGTCGGCGCCGTCGATCTGGGGCGCCAGCCCGCGCCACCGGGCGACCGCACCCACCAGGTCCTCCCCCGTTCCCGCGGGAGAACGCGCGGCGGTGAGCGCCTTGTCGAGGTGGGCGTGCGGCTCGCACGCGGCGGGCAGCGCGAGCCAGCCGCTCGCGTCCAGCCACAGGGCCGGGTCGCCGACCAGCGGTAGCGACCCGCTCTCCGCCACGGCGGCGACCCGGCCGCCGGCGATCTCGACGTCGACGACGTTGCCGTCGACCGTCCGCACACCCAGCAGGGCGGCGACGTGGACTCCCGCGAGCCGCGCGGCGCCGTCGGGCGGACCGACGGCAAGCGGCGCGGAACTCATGGCATCGTGCTGCACACGTCTCCTCTCAGAGGGCGTCGACCGATGTGAATGTTGATCAGAGGAACATTCCGAACGCTAGGGGCGACCTGTTTCCACCGCGTGTCCGGTGCGGCGCGGACGTGTGAAACGTCGGCACAATGGGCCCATGCGTATCGCCGCCCCCATCGAGATCGGCCCGCTCGACGCCGACGCCCAGCAGGCCGTCCGCGACCTGGCCAAGGCCGCGGAGGCGTACGACGGCGTCGCTCCACTCTCCGAACAGCCCCTCCTGAACCTGGGCACGGACGCGGAGTGGATCACGCACGTCGTCGCGCACACCAAGGCGGGCAGCACCATCGGCTACGCGCAGATCGACCGCTCGGGCGAGACCGCGAGCGCCGAGCTGGTGGTCCACCCGGACCATCGCAGGGACGGCCGCGGCCGCATGCTCCTGAAGACCGCCGAGCGGGACGCCACGCTCCCGTCCCGCTCGGGCGAGCCCGGCCAGCACGGCAAGCAGCTGCGGGTCTGGGCGCACGGCGACCTCGGGTCCGCCCGGGGCTTCGCCCGGGCGTCGGGCCTTCGCCCGGTGCGCGAGCTGCTGTTCCTCGCCCGCCCGCTTGCCCAGGCGCGCCCGCTCGCCCCGGTGGACGCGCCCGGGCTCCCGGAGGCGCCCCCCGGCTACCGCCTGCGCACGTTCCGCCCCGGGGCCGACGACGCCGCCTGGCTCCGGATCAATGCCCGGGCGTTCGCCACCCACCCCGAGCAGGGGCGGATGACTCTCGACGACCTGCGCGCGCGGCAGGCCGAGCCGTGGTTCGACCCTGAGGGCTTCTTCCTGCTCGTCCCCGAGGACGCGGCCGGGACCGCCGAGGGCACGGCCGACGGCGACCCGGTGGCGTTCCAGTGGACCAAGACGGAGCCGGGCCAGCCGGACGACGCCCGTGACGGCGAGATCTACGCGCTGGGCGTGGACCCGGACCACCAGGGCATGGGCCTGGGCCGGCTGATGACCGATGTCGGCCTCGCGCACCTCGCGCGCACCGGTGCCACGCGTGCCGTGCTGTACGTGGAGGGCGACAACACCCCCGCCCTGGCCACGTACGAGCGCGCGGGGTTCACGCGGGCGGCTGTACACGTGCAGTACGCCCGCCCGTGACGATTGCTCTCCGAGAGCGTTACCCCCTGTGTACCGATCAGTGACACCATGAACGACATGAAGGACAGCGCTGCGAACACCTCCACCTGGACCCGGGACAAGAACGGCCGATTCATGAAGCAGAGCCCCCGTACCGCGAGCGCAGAGCCCACGAACGGCAGGCCCGAGGGCAGCCGGAGCCCGGTGGACGAGTCCGCCGACGGCGTGCCCGCCGTCGCGGTCAAGCCCCAGCGGGTGCCGAGGCTGGACGAGTCGTCGGCCGACGACATCCTGGACCCGCACTCCCTGGACCCGAGCCTGGCCGCGCACATCGCGGAGCACATCGCGGAGAGCCCGGGCGGAACCAGCCTGCTGGACCCGCTGCTGGGCGAACCGCTGCCCATGGACCGGTTCGCGGACCGGGAGCTGAGCTGGCTCGCGTTCAACCAGCGCGTGCTGGAGCTCGCGGAGGACCCGCGCATCCCGCTGCTGGAGCGCGTCCGCTTCCTCGCGATCTTCGCGTCGAACCTGGACGAGTTCTTCATGGTGCGCGTGGCCGGCCTGAAGCGGCGCATCGCGACGGGCATCGCGGTCACGAGCGCCTCGGGGCTCAGTCCGCGCCAGGCGTTGTCGCGGATCTCGGACGAGGCGCACGCGCTCATGGAGCGGCACGCGCACGTGTTCGAGAACGACGTGCAGCCGGCACTGGCCGGCGAGGGAATCACGCTGGTGCACTGGGGCGAGCTGGACACCAGGGAGCAGGAGCGGCTGCACAAGTTCTTCCGCAAGCAGATCTTCCCGGTGCTCACCCCGCTTGCGGTGGACCCGGCCCACCCGTTCCCGTACATCTCGGGTCTCTCGCTCAACCTGGCGGTGGTGGTGGCGAACCCGGCCACGGGCAAGGAGCACTTCGCGCGGGTCAAGGTGCCGCCGCTGCTGCCGCGCTTCATCGCGGTGGACGCGTCGGGCAAGCCGCGCCGCCCCGGCACCAAGAAGGCCGACCCGCAGCGCGGGCCGCTCTCGTTCGTACCGCTCGAGGAGGTCATCGCGCAGCACCTCGACTACCTGTTCCCTGGCATGGAGGTGCGGGAGAACCACACGTTCCGCGTCACCCGGAACGAGGACGTGGACGTCGAGGAGGACGACGCCGAGAACCTGCTCCAGGCCATGGAGAAGGAGCTCCTGCGGCGCCGGTTCGGCCCCCCGGTGCGGCTTGAGATCGAGAAGGACATCAGCCCCCGCATCCGGGACCTGATCGTCCGCGAGCTGGGCGTGAAGGACGAGGAGGTCTACGAGCTGCCCGCGCTGCTGGACCTCACGGGCCTCAACCTCATCGCGGACCTCGACCTCACGTCGCTGCACTACCCGCCGTTCGTGCCGTCCACGCACCGGCACCTCGCGGAGGTGGAGAGCTCCAAGCCGACCGACGTGTTCGGCGCCATCCGCCGGCGGGACATCCTGCTGCACCACCCGTACGACAGCTTCTCCACGAGCGTGCAGACGTTCCTGGAGCAGGCGGCGGCCGACCCGCACGTGCTGGCGATCAAGCAGACCCTGTACCGGACGTCGGGCGACTCCCCCATCGTGGACGCCCTGATCGACGCCGCCGAGGCCGGAAAGCAGGTCCTGGCCCTGGTCGAGATCAAGGCCCGCTTCGACGAGGAGGCCAACATCTCCTGGGCGCGCAAGCTCGAGGAGGCGGGGGTGCACGTCGTCTACGGGATCGTGGGCCTCAAGACGCACTGCAAGCTGTCGCTCGTGGTGCGGCAGGAGCCGGACGGCTCCCTGCTGCGCTACTGCCACGTCGGAACGGGCAACTACCACCCCAAGACAGCGCGCCTGTACACGGACCACGGTCTCCTGACCTGCGACGCGGACGTGGGCCAGGACCTGACCCGCCTGTTCAACCAGCTCTCCGGGTACGCCCCGAAGTCGACGTTCCACCGCCTGCTCGTGGCGCCCCGCGCCGTCCGCTCGGGCCTGGTGGAGCGCATCGAGCGCGAGGCGACCGCAGCCCGCGCCGGCCACGTGGCGTGGGTCAAGATGAAGATCAACTCGGTGGTCGACGAGACGGTGATCGACGCCCTGTACCGGGCCTCCCAGGCCGGGGTGCAGGTCGACCTCGTGGTGCGCGGCATCTGCGCGATCCGCGTGGGTGTCCCGGGCCTGAGCGAGAACATCCGGGTGCGGTCCATCCTGGGCCGCTTCCTGGAGCACTCGCGCATCTTCGCGTTCGCCAACTCGGCGGGGCCCGCCATCGCGGAGGGCCCGCAGGCCGGACCTGAGGTGTACCTCGGCTCGGCCGACCTGATGCACCGCAACCTCGACCGCCGGGTCGAGACGCTCATCCGGATCTCCGACCCGAACCACGTAGGCGAGCTCCTCGGCCTGCTGGACGAGTCCATGGCGGACACGACGGCGTCGTGGCACCTCCTGCCGGACGGCCGATGGGAGCGCCCGGCGTCCGGTTTTGAGGGCAACGGCCTGCGTGACCTGCAAGCGGTCCTGATCCAGCGGCAGCGGCGTCGGCTCGAGCCTGTCCGGTGACGGTCCGGAGGCCGGTGGTGAGCACTCAGCCGACGGCGGCGGCCCCACCCGCCGCCACCATGCACACCCCGGTCGTCATGACGGCGGGCGCGCTCGTGTGGCGCCGCCGTGGCGGCGAGCTCCAGGTGCAGCTGGTGCACCGGCCCCGGTACGACGACTGGTCGTGGCCCAAGGGCAAGCTCGAGGTCGGGGAGTCCTTCCAGGGCGCCGCGATCCGTGAGGTCGGCGAGGAGACGGGCAAGGAGGTCGTGCTCGGCCGCCCGCTGCCCGGGCTGCAGTACCTCACGCCCGACGGCGGTGTGAAGCGCGTGCACTACTGGGCGTCGCGCCGCGCCCGCAAAGGTCACGACTCGGCCGCCCTCACGGCACGTGCGCCGATAGCCCCTGTCGACCGCGACGAGATCGACAAGGTGGAGTGGGTGGACATCGCCGAGGCGGGCCGGCGCCTCACCCGGACGTCCGACCGCGGACCGCTGGACGCCCTGGTGAACGCCGAGTCGGAGGGCCTGCTCGACACGCGCACGCTCGTCATCACGAGGCACGGCCGGGCGGTGCCACGCGCGTCCTGGCACGGCGCGGAGCGCGACCGCCCGCTCACGCCGCTCGGGCACGGCCAGGCCGCCGCGCTGGTGCCGGTGCTTGCCGCCTACGGCGTCGAGCAGGTGATCAGCTCCCGGTGGGAGCGGTGCGCCACCACCATCGACCCGTACGTGCGGGCAGCCGGCCTGCGGCCGACGTACAGCGAGCACCTCACCGAGGCGCAGCACGAGCGGTCGCCGTCGCGCGTCGCCGCGACCGTGCGGGAGCTGCTGGAGGAGACCGCGGAGTCGTGGGTGATCTGCACCCACCGCCCCGTCCTGCCCACCGTGCTGGACGTGCTCGCCCATCACGCCCCGCCCGCGGTGGCCAGCGGCCTGCCGACGCGCGACCCGTTCCTCGAACCCGGCGAGGCGCTCGTGGCGCACGTCGCGGACACGCCCACGGGACCGCGAGTGGTGGCCACCGAAAAAGTGAACCCGCCGGTCTGGTGACCGCGGTGGTGGACACACGCTCTACTTCGGCGCACTATCGGTCACCATGAGCAGTGACCAACGGCCGCCGAGACGGCCGGCCATGCTGGACCCCCGGGACGCCGAGGCGCTCCCGGGCGAGGTGGACCCCGCCCTGCGCGACGAGATCGCCCACGCGACGGCACACGCTCTCGTGAACCGCGCCCGCACCACCGAGGACCCGACAGTGGTGGAGCGGCTCATCCACCTCGTCGAGAACGAGGGCCTCGACACGGTGGCCGGCCTGTGGGCGGACGCCGCCGCCGTCTCCCTGCCCGGCTCGCTGTGGCGGCTGTACGTGCTGCGCGAGTGGGTCCGCCGGGACATGGCTACCGTCATGCTCAGGTATCGGCTCGGTGTGGAAGCGGCACCCGTCCAGGAGGCCGTGGCGGGCGTGCCGAGCCCGCCGGAGCCGGCCGACCTGCAGATCCTGGCCGACGCCGTGCTGTCCGGCGTCTTCACCGGCGACCTCGCCGTCGCGCTCGAACGGGCCGGCGCGTTCTGCCGCATCCTGTCGACCGGCGCGGCGTTCGACGCGGACTCCCGCGAGGTCGCCGACCCCACCGGCGCCACCCGGATGACCCGCAGCGCGAGCTCGCTCCTGCGCACCGCGGAAGAGCTGGAACGGGCCGGTGGCCTGTGGAGAACCGGCTCCCTGGAGTAGGCCGGAACGCTGTCAAGCCTGGTCGAACGCATGCCATGTGATGTCCGACCCCCTTGGCAGATCCCAGCACACGATTAGGATGGTGCAAGCGACGCCGGGCTGCGGATGCCCCGGGCTCCACCTCAAGCCGCTACGAGCGGCCCCGCGCCGAGAGGCGCTCCCGGTTCGGCGTCGCTCTCTTCTCCCACCTCCCAGCTGACGATGCCGTTGGCAGAGTCCTGCTCGCAGGTCAGTGGCCATTGTCACGGGTTGCCAAAGTGCGGCCTAGCAAATTGGCGATAGACAGCCACGGCTCTACGCTGAGGCTGTTCCAAAGCCCTCAGAACGGGAGCCCTCGTGCGCCTTACTCCGCGCGACACCAAGTACTTCGATCTTCTCGCCGCCTCGGCCCAGCACCTGGTCCGCGGCGCGTCTTTGCTGGCAGAGCTGCTCGGCGCGGACAGGGCAGGCCGCGAGAAGCTTGCCGAAGAGATGCACGACGTCGAGCACCTCGCCGATGAGGCCACACACTCGATCATGCGCCGCCTCAACCAGACCTTCGTCACGCCGTTTGACCGCGAGGACATCTCCGGCCTGGCGTCGGCACTGGACGACTGCATGGACGAGATGGACGAGGCCGCCGAGCTGATAGTGCTGTACAAGCTCGACGCCCTGCCGGACCGAGTGTCCGAACAGGTCCAGGTGCTGCAGCGGTGCGCGGAGCTGACGGCGGACGCCATGCCTCGCCTGCGCTCGATGGACAAGCTCGCGGACTACTGGGTCGAGGTGAACCGCCTGGAGAACCAGGCGGACAAGCTGCACCGCAAGCTGCTCGCCCAGCTCTTCGACGATTTTGCCGGCGACCCCGTCCAGCTCATGAAGCTGAAGGAGATCGTCGAGGTTCTCGAGAACGCCGCGGACAGCTTCGAGAAGGTGGCGAACATGGTCGAGACCATCGCCCTCAAGGAGTCCTGAGTTGGAGGCCGCTCTCGTCGTCCTCGTGGTGGCGCTCGCCCTGAGCTTCGACTTCACCAACGGCTTTCACGACGCCGCCAACGCGATCGCGACGTCGGTGTCCACGCGGGCGCTGACGCCGCGGGTAGCGCTCGTCATGGCGGCCGCCATGAACTTCACCGGTGCGCTGCTGGGCACCGAGGTCGCTGAGACCATCGCGACGTCCATCGTCAACCTCGAGGGCGTCGGCACGCATGGCGAGCTCACCGTCGTGCTGTGCGCTCTGCTCGGTGCGATCGTGTGGAACCTCATCACCTGGTGGTTCGGCCTTCCGTCGTCGTCCACGCACGCCCTTATCGGCGGGCTGGTCGGGGCCGGCGTCGCGGGCGGCATGAGCGTCTACTGGTCAGCGATCGTGGACAAGGTGGTCCTGCCGATGATCGTCTCGCCGCTGGTGGGCTTCGGGCTCGCCTTCGCGGTGATGGTCGCCATCCTGTGGATCTTCCGCAGCGCGGCACCCGCCAAGACGCACCGCCGCTTCCGGATCGCGCAGACCGCGTCGGCCGCCGCGATGGCACTGGGGCACGGGCTGCAGGACGCGCAGAAGACGATGGGGGTCATCTACCTCGCGCTGCTCACGGTCGGCTGGGCCACCACGGACCAGGGCATCCCGCTCTGGGTCAAGCTGTCGGCCGCGGCTGCCATCTCCGCGGGGACCTACTCAGGCGGCTGGCGCATCATGCGCACGCTCGGCCGCCGGATCATCGAGCTCGACCCTGCCCGCGGCTTCGTGGCCGAGTCCGTCTCGGCGCTCGTGCTGTACGTCAACGCGTTCGCCCTGCACGCCCCGGTCTCCACCACGCACACGATCACCTCGGCGATCATGGGCGTGGGCGCCACCCGCAGGCTCTCCGCCGTGCGCTGGGGAGTGGCCGGGAACATCGCCGTCGCCTGGGTCCTCACCATCCCCGCCGCGGCGCTGGTGGCCGCGCTCGCGACGTGGGCGCTCTGGCCCTTCCTCACCTAGCCGCCCTTGATGCACCTGCCCGGCCGCGGGGGGCCGCCGGCGTCGCCCTGACTAGGCACGTCACGCGGACCGTGTCGCGCGGATCACACCCCGGCCCTCGAATCGATTCCCGCAAAACCCTTGCAGTGGGCAACAATGGGGATACAGTTGCCTTAAGCAATCAATGCGAGGCAGCAGGAGTGTGCATGACCAGCCCCCAGCTCGAGTCCACTGTGGTCGAGCCCGACCACCTCCAGGGCGAACCACCCGCCATGACGCACAGCGAGGTCCTCCGGGCGCTGTCCGGGATCCTGCTCGGCATGTTCGTCTCGGTCCTGGCTATGTCGGTGGTGTCGTCGTCCCTGCCGAGGATCATCACCGACCTCGAGGGCGGGCAGTCGTCGTTCACGTGGGTGGTGACGGCCACGCTGCTGACGTCGACGATCTCCACCCCGATCTGGGGCAAGCTCGCCGACCTCACCAACCGCAAGACGCTGATCCAGGTCGCCCTCATCATCTCCGTGCTGTCGGCCGCCGCCGCCGGTTTCTCGCAGGACGTCGGCCAGCTCATCACGTTCCGCGCCTTCCAGGGCATCGGCGCGGGCGGCCTGCAGTCGCTCGCCGCCGTGCTCATCGCCGACATCATCAGCCCACGCCAGCGCGGCCGGTACATGGGCCTCATGGGCTCGATCATGGGTATCGGCATGGTCGGCGGTCCGATCCTCGGCGGCTTCCTCACGGACGCCATCAGCTGGCGCTGGAACTTCTTCGTTGGCCTGCCGTTCGCGGTGGCCTCGATCATCGTGCTGCAGCTGACGCTCAGGCTCCCGCAGCGGCCGCGCGGCTCCGCGAAGATCGACGTCGTCGGCGCCACGCTGATCGCCGCCGGTATCGCGTCCCTGCTGCTGTGGGTCACGTTCGCAGGCACCGAGCTCGACTGGATCTCGTGGCAGACGGCGGCCATGGTCGGCGGCTCGCTCGTGCTTCTCGCCATCGCCGTGCTCGTCGAGCTGCGGGTCAAGAACCCGCTCATCCCGATGTACCTGTTCAAGAACCGGACCCTGGTGCTTGCCGTCATCGGCTCGGTCGCGGTGGGTGTCGCGATGTTCGGCTCGTCCGTGTTCCTCAGCCAGTACATGCAGCTCTCGCGCGGCAAGACGCCCACCGAGTCGGGCCTGTACACCATCCCGATGGTCGTCGGCCTGTTCCTGTCGTCCACGGTCGGCGGGCAGCTCATCTCCAGGACCGGCAGGTACAAGCCCTTCATGGTCACCGGCGGCATGCTCCTGACGGGCGGCCTGCTGCTCCTGTCGACGCTCGACTACCACACGTCGTTCGTGCTGGTGTCGATCTACCTGTTCGTCCTGGGTGCCGGCGTCGGGCTGCTCATGCAGAACATGGTGCTGGCCACGCAGAACACGCTGCACATCAAGGACTCGGGTAGCGGCACGTCGACCGTGACGTTCTTCCGGTCGCTCGGCGGCGCGATCGGCGTCTCCGCGCTCGGCGCGATCCTCGGGCACAGCGTGAAGGTGAGCCTGCAGGACGGCGTCACCAAGATCGCGCCGCAGCTGGCGCAGCAGGGGATCGACCCCTCGACTGTCCAGTCCGGGGGCGGCACGCTGCCCGACCTCGCGGCGCTCCCGCCCATCCTGGTCGAGGTCGTCGAGAAGGCGTACGCGAACGGCATCGCCGAGATCTTCCTCGCCGCCGTCCCGCTCGCGCTGGTCGCCCTGCTCTGCGTCTCCCTCATCAAGGAGGTGCCGCTGGGCCACCGCTCGGGCATCGACCAGCTCAAGGACCTCAAGGCGTAGCCAAACCTGGTTGTGGGCGCGATCGTTGCGCCTAAGACGGACGAACAGTCGCAACGATCGCGCCCACAACCAAGGCGGCTCAGCACTTTCGGGTCAGCCGATGGTGACGACGACCTTGTCCGCCGCGCCGGGCGTCGCCGCGGTCACCAGAGCCTGCTGCGCGTCGTCGAATCCGAAGCGGTCGCTGATGATGACCTCGAACTTCTCCCAGTTCTCGGCGATCTCCTTGGTCACCTCGAAGATCTCCGTCGGGTACCCCATCGAGGTCACGATGTTGACCTCGGCGTCGAGGATCGCCCCGAAGTCGACCTCGACGGGCTTCTTGTGGACGGCGACGACGCCGATCGTCGCGTGATGCTTCGCGTTGGCCAGCGCGGTCTGGACCACTACCGGAGCCCCGGCCGCGTCGAGGTAGATGTCGGTGCCGGCGCGGGGCTTGCCGAACGCGGTCGTCCCGGTGCCGTGCAGCTCCGTGAGCCTCGTGGCCACGTCCTCCTTGCTGGAGTTGATGACGGCGTCGGCGCCCACGGCGAGCGCCTTCTCGAGGCGCGAGGGAAGCAGGTCGACGACGACCACGCTCTGCGCCCCACTGAGCTTGAACCCGATCGCTGCTCCCAGCCCGATCGGTCCGGCGCCGAACACCACCACCTTGTCGCCCGGCTTCACGCCGGTGCGGTTCACCGCGTGGCGGGCGACGGCCATCGGCTCGTTGAGCGCGGCGACGTCGAACGGAACGTCGTCAGGGATGATCGCGAGGCTGGTGCCGACCTCGGCGTTCTCGACCAGCAGGTACTCCGAGAGGGTCCCCTGAGGTCCGCCGCTGCCGATCATGCCGCTGCCCGGCGCGATGGGGTTGATGACCACGTGGTCCCCGACCGCGACGCCCTGTACCTCGGCGCCGACCTCGACGACCTCACCGGCGCCCTCGTGGCCGAGCGGAGTCTCCCCCTGGCGCGGTGGGATGCCGCCGATCGAGATGTAGTAGCTGTCCGAGCCGCAGATACCGCTCGCGCGCATCCGTACCAGGACGTCCTTCGGGCCGGCCGACGGCGTCGGCACCTCCCTGACCGCCGTGGTCCCGGGACCTGTGACGATTACCGTCTTCATGGCGACGGCCTCCCTCCGTGTTGTTGTGCTCGCTATCGACTATGATTACTAAATCGAATTAGTGCAACCATGCTGCGAACCGGAGGAGGGCGAATGGGTGAGCGTCGGGTCACCATGCGCGACGTGGCGAAGGCCAGCGGGGTCTCCCCCGCCACGGTCAGCTTCGTGCTGAACAACGTCACCGAGCAGCACATCTCGCCGGCCACCCGCGATCGGGTGACCACCGCGGCGCGGGAGCTCGGCTACGTCCCGCACGCGATCGCCAAGGCCCTGCGCGAGGGCACGTCACGGATCGTCCTGCTGGCTCTGCCCGCGGGCATCCGGGGCCCCGGGCTCGACGCCTATACCCGCGGGCTCGACGACGAGCTCGCACGGCACGGCCACGTGCTCCTGGTGCGGCACGGGTCCTCGCTCCACGGAACGCTGGCCTCGGTCATCGCCACGGTCTCGCCCCGCGCGGTCATCGACCTGTCCGGGCTGTACCGCGAGGCGGCCGATGGCCCCGCGGCCGAGCCGGTGACCTCGAACGACGGCGGCTGGATCGACGGCCTCGCGGCACACACCCTGGTCCAGCTGCGCCACCTGACTCGTGCCGGTCACACGTCCATCGCGGTCGCGCTGCCCCCCGACGACTCGGGCTGGGCGCGACTGGCCCGGGTGCGGCTGCACTTCGCTCGCGAGGCCGCAGCCCGGATCGGGCTGGCGGAGCCACCGACGCTCACGATCCCGGAAGACGCGGCGGAAGCCGCCCGGGCGGTACGGGACTTCCGGCGGGAGTTCCCGTCGGTGAGCGCGGTTGCGGCATTCGACGACGCGGTGGCCATGCACCTGCTCTCGGTGCTGCACGGGCTCGACGTCGCCGTGCCCGGCCAGCTCGCCGTGATCGGTTTCGACGCGGTGGAGTACGGCTCGTTCGCCACGCCGGCCCTCACGAGCGTGCACATCGATGCCCAGTCCTACGGCCAGCGGGCCGCGCGCACCGTTCTCGGCCTCGAACCGCCGTCCGAGCCCCCCGCGCCAGCGACAGTCATCGTGCGCGAGTCGGTGTGACGCCACCCCGGGTGGTCGACCTTGTCGAGACCCGGGTCTCGACCAGGTCGACCACCCGGGGGAGCAGCGGGGGAATTCCGGCCCGAGGCCTGTGATCCAGGCGCTCGACCCGTCATCATGGGCGCATGCTCTCGAGTAAAGGCAGGTCCGGCGCGGGCACGTCCCAGGACCATGGCGCCACCGGCAAGGGTGCCGAAGACGCGGTCCGGGACGACGGGGCCGGCCCGACGCCGTTCGAGGGCCTGGAACGCGAGCTCCGCCTGGTGATCCGCCGTGCGCAGTCCAGCGGGGCGTCCATCGCGCGGCGGGTGCACCCCGAGCTGGACGCCAGCGCCTACCCGCTGCTGGCGCACATCGCCGAACGGCCGGGCGCGCGCGGCTCCGACCTTGCCACCTTCTTCGGCGTCGGGCGCGCCACCGTGTCGCGACAGCTCAGCCGCCTGGTCGAGCTCGGGCTCGTCGAGCGCACCGTCGACCCCGACGACAGCCGCGGGCAGCGCATCACCCTGACGCCCGACGGCAGTGCCCGCTTCGAGCGGGCCCGCACCAGCCGGGTCGCCATGCTGGAGGGAGCGCTGGCGACCTGGGACCCCGAAGACGTCGCCCAGCTCGCCCGGCTCCTCAACCGCTACTCGTCGGACATCGTGGCCTGGAAGCAGAACGGGCGCTGAACCGGCCCGCTCGTCGTCACTTCTCCTCGAACGTGAGGCTCACCGAGTTCATGCAGAACCGGTCGCCCGTGGGAGTCTGCGGCGCGTCGTCGAAGACGTGCCCCAGGTGGGACCCGCAGTTCGCGCAGCGCACCTCGGTGCGCACCATGCCGACCGAACGGTCCTCGATCAGCTCGACGGCGTCACCCGCGAGCGGGCTGTAGAACGACGGCCACCCGCAGTGCGAGTCGAACTTGGTGTCCGACCGGAACAGCTCCGCATCGCACGCTCGACACCGGTACACGCCGGTGCGCTGCTCCTCGAGCAGCTCACCTGTCCACGGCCGCTCCGTACCCGCCTGGCGCAGCACCGCGTACTCCTGGGACGAGAGCTGCTCGCGCCACTCCTGGTCAGACTTGGAAACCTTGTAAGTCATCTCGACACCTCCGCGCTTACCAACCTTCCGCTGACCCCCAGTGTTCCCCACGCTGTCCCGAGCACGCGAGAGCCCCCGGCCCTGACGGGACCGGGGGCTCTCGCTCGTGCTACGAGGCGTCAGCTTGCGGCGGAGGCGTTCGGGTTGCCCGCGCCACGGCCACGGCCGCCACGCCGACGACGGCGGGGCGCGCCTGCACCGTCCGTCCTCGGGAAGTGGTCGGCGGCGCGCCCGCTGCCCGACGCCGGACGCGCGACCCCACGCTGTCCGGCCGCCTGGCCGCTGCCCTGGCCGCGCGCCTGGCCCTGACGGCCGCCGCCCTGGCCGTTGCTCTGGCCACCGCCCTGGCCGGAGCGCGAACGTCCGCCCTGGCTCCGGAGCTGGCCCTGGCGGCCCTGCGGCTGCGGGGCCGGCGGGACGTACTCGACGTACGGCGCGACCTCGCCGACCAGGCTGGTCACCGTCGCGTCGCCGGGGCGGACGTCCTGAGGGCGAGCGGTGATCTTCGCCTTGCGGGTCAGGTCACGCACGTCGCCGCGCTCCTCGGGCAGCATGATCGTCACGACGTCGCCGCCGGAACCGGCTCGCGCCGTCCGCCCGGAGCGGTGCAGGTACGCCTTGTGCTCTGCGGGCGGGTCCACGTGCACCACGAGCTCGACGTCGTCCACGTGGATGCCGCGCGCGGCGATGTCGGTCGCCACCAGCACCCGCACCTCGCCGGACGAGAACGCCGCGAGGTTGCGCTCACGCGCACCCTGGCCGAGGTTGCCGTGCAGGTCGACGGCGGGCACGCCCGCGGCGGTGAGCTGCTTGGCGAGCTTCTTGGCCTGGTGCTTGGTCCGCATGAACAGCACACGCCGGCCGGTGCCCTGCGCGAGCTGGTGCACCACGTTCTTCTTCGCGTCCTTGTCGGCCACGGCGAGGATGTGGTGCGTCATCTGCGGGGGCGGCGCGGCGGCGTCGTCCACCGAGTGGGTGACCGGCTGGTGCAGGTAACGCTTGACCAGCACGTCCACGCCGTTGTCCAGCGTGGCCGAGAACAGCAGGCGCTGGGTGCGCGAGGACGTCCGGTCGAGGATGCGCTTCACACCGGGCAGGAACCCGAGGTCGGCCATGTGGTCGGCCTCGTCGAGCACGGTGATCTCGACGTCGTCGAGCGTCAGGTGCCGCTGGCCGAGCAGGTCCTCGAGCCGGCCGGGGCAGGCGATGACGATGTCGACGCCCGCACTCAGTGCGGTGACCTGGCGCGACTGCGCAACGCCGCCGAAGATGGTGGTGGTCTTCAGGCCGAGCGCCTGCGCCAGGGGTGCGATCGACTCGTCGATCTGGTTGGCGAGCTCACGGGTGGGAGCCAGGATCAGGGCGCGGGGACGGCCCGCCGCACGGCGGGGCTGCCCGGACGCGGCGGAACGAGCGCCGGACGTCGCGAGGCGCGTCACGACCGGCAGCGCGAACGCGAGGGTCTTGCCGGAGCCGGTGCGGCCGCGGCCGAGCACGTCGCGACCGGCGAGGGAGTCCGGCAGCGATGCCGTCTGGATAGGGAACGGCGAGGTGATGCCGCGGTCCGTCAGGATGCGCAGAACGGGCGCAGGCAGACCGAGGTCGGCAAAGGTAGTCAAAGGAGATGGGCCTCTCGGGCTCGGTGGCGGCGCGTCTCGCGCCGGTGGTCCGCCGTGCTCACACCAGGCGGCGGGGTGCTAACCCGGGCCGGGGCCACGACGTCGGGCGGCTGAAGTCGCCCACGACCACCCACTATCTCACGTCATCGTCACCATTGGCTGCGGCGAACGTCACGTTCGGTGTGGTTCGGTGTGGTTCTATGTGGCGCATGATTCCCGCAGCGACCAGCTCCGCCGGCCCGTTCGCCGCCATCGGCGACGTGCTCGGCACCATCTGGACCAACGCGGTCACCCCGGTCGACCCGCCGTCGAACCTCATGGTGCTCGGCATGTGCGCGATCGCCCTGGTGGTCGTGCTCTTCCGGCCGCTCTGGCACACGACGCGGCACGTGATCACCATCGCTCACGAGGCGTCGCACGCCCTCGGCGCCCTGCTCACGGGCCGCAAGCTCGAGGGCATCCGGCTGCACTCCGACACCTCAGGCCTCACCGTGTCGCGCGGCAGGCCCCGCGGGCCGGGCATGGTCATCACGGCGTTCGCCGGGTACGTCGGGCCGGGCATCATCGGCCTCGGCGCGGCATGGCTCCTCAAGCTCGGCTACGCCGTCGGGCTGCTGTGGCTGCTCGTGGCGGTGCTCGCCCTGCTGCTCCTGCAGATCCGCAACTGGTTCGGCCTCTGGTCGATCCTCGTGAGCGGCACTGCGCTCGTGTTCGTCACCTGGTTCCTGGAGCCCGAGGTGCAGAGCGCCGTCGCCTACGCCGTGACCTGGTTCCTGCTGCTCGGCGCGGTGCGCCCCGTGTTCGAGCTGCAGGTGCAGCGCTTCCGGGGACACGCCCGGACGTCGGACGCCGACATGCTCGCCCGCCTGACCGGCGTCCCCGGCCTCTTCTGGGTGGCGATGTTCCTGCTGGTCACTCTCGGTGCGCTGACGCTGGGCGGCGCGTGGATCCTCGGAGTGGCGCTGTAGTTCCGGAGACAGCGAACGAGCCCCCGAGAGACCGCCTGGCCGGCGGTTTCTCGGGGGCTCGTCGCTTGTCTCGGCACCCGCTCACGGGTGCCGGATGTCACGCCTTGGGCGTGAGAACGAAACCCGGACCCTCGGCACCGGGGTCGGTGTCCAGGGTCAGCGCGTCCAGAGCAGGTGCGGCCTGCGCCTCGACGAACACGTTGGTGGCACCCGAAGCATCGACGACCTGGTCGTCGGGCTGCGGCGCCGGAACCAGCGCGAGCTCGAAGTTCCCCGGCTGTCCGGAAGCCTGCGCGATGCGCAGTCCACCCTCGACCGGCACTCCAGCCTGCTGGGCGAGATCCTGGACGGCCGTACGGGCGTTGTCAGTCACGGTGAGCACGTTGAGCTCCTCACATTGGTTCTCCGCGGTCCCGTCCACCGAACCAAGCCCGCACGCCCAACGCAAGCGTGAGACGCATTTAACCCGATATCTCCCACTGGCTGGGACAGCGCGTGACAGCCGCGATCAAGAGACGTATGGTGCCCCGCTCGGAGGGCTCCACCACATTGCAGTACCTGACAGGTAGGCTTTCTACTCGCGCCGCCCGGACTCCGGGCACGCGGGCCTCTAGCTCAACTGGCAGAGCAGCGGACTTTTAATCCGCGGGTTCCGGGTTCGATCCCCGGGGGGCCCACCCTGACAGCCCCGTCACCAGGCAATTTGCACCCAGCGCCTCGGCCAGATCGCTTCCGAACCACCGTACGGGTGACAACGCGGGTGACGACGTCTCCCCCGATCACGCAGCGTCCCCGTCCGTATCGGCATTCCTGGCCGGGCCTTCTTCGTTGGTCGACGCGAACAGACCATCGAGCGGACTCGTCACCTGCCCCACGATCTTGCGACCCATGTACACGTCCTGCGTCATCGACGGGCGCGCGTGTCCGAGCTGGTCAGCGATGGCCCGCGCGCTGAGCCCCTGGACGTCGAGCAGAGTCGCCACCGTTCGCCGGGCCGTGTGCGACTTGACCCAAGCAAACTCCTCGCCGCGAGCCTTCCGCAGGTCCTTCCCCGTGTTCCCGACATCCCGAAGCCCACCCTTCGCATCGGTAAACACGAGGGCGTCCGGGGCCTGGCCCACAGCACGCCGGCGCAGAATCTCCACGCACCAGATCGGCAACTGAAGCGAACGCTCAGACGTCTCGGTCTTGACAGGACTGCGCACCAGCCCCCGCCCCTTGACCCGCGTGACCGTCCAATCGATCTGGACCACCTGCGCTTCGAGGTCAACTTCGGACCACTGCAACGCAAGCGCCTCACCGATCCGAACCCCGGTCGCCAACAGGAAACGCATCAGGTCCGGAAGGTCGCGGCGCCGGGCGAACTCGCTGCCATCGAGCATCGCAAGGAATCGGGCAGCTTCATCGATACTCAGCGCACGCGGGGCCTGCCGGCGGCCCTGTTCGAGGCGCGCAACATCTCTCACAGGGTTGTACCGAAGGACGTCCCGGCGAACGAGCATCCCGCACGTCCCGTTCAGGATCGAACGAACCGCCTTTGCAGTCGCGAATCCCTTGCGACCACGCAGGTCAGCGATGAACTGATCGACCCGGCCAGTCGTCAGATCCGAGATGCGCGTTCGTCCGATCGTCTTGTAGATCTCAACGCGCGCGTAGCGCTCGTATTGGTCGAGCGTCGTCGGCGCACGTGAGCCATCAGCCACGAGCGTTCGATATGTCTTCAGCCACTCCCGGACCGCGACCTCCAGGAGAGTGCCCTTCTTGAAGGTCTCGCCGTCCGATGCAATGGCAGCATCGATGTTCCGTTTCGCCGTTCGCCGGGCCGCGTCCTTTGTCTTTCCGACGCCCGTGCCCTTACGTCGGCGCCCCGCGTTGTCGCGGTAGTACTGCACTGCACGCCACCCAGCCGAAACAGCCTCGTAGTAGACCTCACCGCGCTCCCCCGGCTCCAGTCGCTGCTTCATGACGCCACCCCGACGGGAAGAGCCGCAACCCATGCACGCACGTCATCAGGGCGGTAGCGCACATATTTGCCGATGCGACGAGCATCAGGACCCTTGCCGGTGGACCTCCAGGCGTAGAGCGTGCCGACGGGCACACCGAGAAACGCCGAGACGTCCTGCACTGTCCACAGGCGATCAGTGATTGGCGTTGCCTTGTCCGTAGTCATCTCCCTGCCCTTCCTCCCTGTCGGTTCTGGTCGGCTTTCCACCTGGCGTATTCGCGTGCTCGAGCTGCGGCAGCCTCGGCGAGCTCCTTCTCGCCGTTGGTGGGCCAGCCGGTCCCGACGTAGGACCACGAGCCGTCGACCACGAGGGTTGTTTCGTCGTCGTCGGCCAGCAGGCGGCGTTCCAGGTCGGTCACGTCCAGGGGTTCGCCAGCGCGTTGGGCGTCTGCCTGGAGGCGGGCGAACCGTGCCCGTGCCTGCCGCAGCCGCCCGAGCGTGACGGAGTAGCGCCGGCTCTTGGTGGAGAAGTGGCCGCGGAAGCCGAGCATGTGTGCCCACTTCGCCAGCAGCCGATACGGCGACTCGATACAGGTCCCGCAGACACAGCCGTCTTCGTCCTCTTCGGGCTCCCACCCGGGCAAACGGCAGGCGGTGACGGCCCGGTCTGCCAGGCGACGGCACTCCCTGGTGAGCCGGGCCAGGTGCGGCCGGGGCGATGCCGGGTCGACGTCGGTCGACTTCGTGGCGTACTTGGCGAGGTAGCCGGCGACCTGTTCGGGCACGAGCGTGTCGGAGGTGCGGGCGTCCTCGGCAGGGCTGTCCGGTAGGCCAATGCGCACGGTCCGCGCGTCGAGCTGGGACCCGAAGGCCAGCACGCGCGGCACGTCTGCACCATCGACCGGAGGAACGTCAACCCGCACACCACGCGCCGCCGACCCGATCAACTCAGCGAGCGTCACCCCATCCACAGGCGCCGGCGAGCCGGGACCATCGGGGCCGTCGAGGCGGACCAGGGCGTGGAAGTGGATCAGGCCGCGGGCCTGGTACTCCCCGACCTTGGCGTACTGCACCGACGCGGCACGCTTCAGCTCCGAGTCGGTCAGACCGAGGTAGCCCGCTAGGGCACGTCGGAGCGCGATCGTGAAGCGGCGCCAGAGCTCAGGGGCGTGCCACTGCCACACGACGGCGGAGGTCCAGTCGTAGCAGTCCCAGCACAACGGCGAACCCACCGCGGTATCCGTCTCGGTGTGGGCCCCCATGCAGGACTTGGACCGGCCGTGCTCGCACACCTTGTTGCGGTCGTAGGGGCGGCACATCCCGCCGGCCTTGTGCCCGTTCTTGGCGCGGATGCCGTGGACGTGACCGAACGAGGGAGCGGTCAGGGTGGCGAACACCAAGGGGTTGTCGGCCACGGTCTCGGGCACGGTCTTGCCGCCGAGGAGCCCGGATCGGATCATCGCGAACGTGTCCCGGGCATAGACCCGGGAGCAGGCCGGGCAGACGTCCTCACGCCGGTTCCCGCACGGGCGGTACAGGAGGCCCATGGGGGCGTCATCGGAGGAGTACTGCCCGACGACCTCGCCGGTGGTGGTGTCGATCGTCATGGACGAGCCGGAGAGCTTGACCGGGTGGGAGCAGTACCCGACCGCGGCGGCAGTCTCGGAGAACGCTTCGAGGGCCCCGCGCAGGGACCGGCCCCGGGCGGACTGGGTAGCGAACCCCAGTGCACCGGGACCGACCTCCAGCGGAGCGTGATCCCCGTACCCGGGAAACGTCGGTTCGGAGTTCATGCGGCCACGCCAGCCACGAGGGCCAGGTCTTCGAGGAGCTGGGCACCGATGAACCGGGTGTAGGCGGGCGGGACGGCTTGTGCCTGGCCGTGAAGGGTCATCCAGTCCACGCCCCCGAGCAGTTCCGAGCGAACGGGCTTGGTCGGGGTGTATCCGCCGTTGCGGCCTCCTGCGCGGCGGTGTCGGCCGTCCTGGCGGCGGTCGGTGGGTCCGCTGCCGTAGACGCCGGCGACCTGCACCCGCCGGGTGTGGCGGCATCCGCCTGCACCGAGGAGGAACACGTTCGACTCGAACAGGCGGTGCCGCTCCAAACGGAGGGGTGTGCCGTCGGTGTCGGTCGCGGTCAGGTCGAACTCACTGCCGCACAACATCAAAGGCTCGACCAGGGGCGCCCCCACGACGTTCTCGATCACGTACGGCAGGCCCGTCGCGACCAGGCCGGCGCGGGTGGGCTCGACCAGCTCAGGGTGGGCGTTGTCGTGGGTGTGCTTGGTAATCGAGTACGCCTGACACGGCGGCGAGGCGTGCACCGCGGCGAAGTCGGCCAGCGTCAGCCACTCGACACGGCCGTCACGGTGGTGGAAGTCGAGCGCACCACCGGTCAGCAGCGTGGTCAGGGCAGTGAGGACGTCGCCCTGGTGGAATGCGAACGGGTAACGCGGCTGGGGCTCGATGTCGATGCCGTAGACCGTGTAACCCGCCTGGTGGTAGCCCATGCCGGCGCCACCCTGGCAGCAGTACAGGTCCAACATCTTCGGCCGATTCATGCCGCCACCCCCGCCACAACGGAACGGGGCAGCTCCAGGCCGGGCAGCGTGTCCTGGACAGGTTCGAGCGCCTCGCGCCAGGCGGTGCGGTCGTGACCGGCCCAGAACCCCGCCGTGGTCTCCGTCGTCGCCACTTCGAGGGCGCAGGTAGCCAGGACCGGGCAGGAGGTGCACACCCGGGCCATACGGGCCCGTGCCAGGGCCGAGGCGTCCTCAGCGGTCCAGGGCAGGTCTTGGTTCTCCGGGCGGGCGCAGGCGGCGCCGAGCATCGAACCGGTCGAGGCGATCATGCTTCGGCCCCAACCGTGTTCAGACCGAGGTCCAGGGCGTCCTGGGTGACCGGACGGACCCGACCCAGACGCGGACGACGAGCAGCAGGAGCGGCACCGACCGAGGCACGCGCCGGCACGGGCTCCACAGCAACGGGCGCAGCGGGGACGGCAGCAGGTTCGATAGCGGCCGGCGCCGGCGTGACCGCGACGGGCTCAGCAGCGGCCGGGACCGGCTCTGCCACGGGGACGGGCTCCGGCTCGACGGCGGGCCCGTCCGCGACCACGAGCGAGGCCAGGGCGTGGGTCGAGGTGAGCACCGACAGCGGGGCCAGTGCCACCAGGACAACGCCGACGAGGACCTTGACCTCTTGCGGGACGTCGTAGGCGTGGGCGGCGTTGGCGCCGATGGACACGACCGTGAAGAAGAACATCAAGGTCCAGGCCCAGACGCTGGAGCGCCCCCGAGCCCGCAGCACCAGGGCCACCAGGCCGTAGACGAGCACCGAGGCATCGATCACGACCGGGACGAGGAACGCCAGGGCCTCCGGCACTCGACCCCACAGCGCCGCATCCCGCAGGGAGGCGAACGACAGGGCGAACGAGGCCAGGGCGACGGCCACGGTCAGCACGACGGTGAACGTCAGCACCGGGCGGGAGTCGGCAGCGATCCGGACGACGGGCCGGGCGGTGGGGCGGGTCATGACGGGACCTCCTCAGTCGCAGGCGCCTTGGCGGCGGCTTGGCGGGGTGCGCGCGGCGCACGAGGCTTACGGGGAGCGCGAGGCTTGCGCTGGCGCGGTGCCGGAACCTCGTGGTCGTCGCCGGCGGGCAGGCGTACGGCAGCCTTGGCCGACGCGGTAGCCCAGGCGTTCACGGCGTCATCCCCACCACGGGGCAGCGGCGCGGTGTGCTCGGCCGGTGCGGCGTAGTGCAGCGCCGTGAGCCGGATCAGGTCGTCGGGCCAGTAGTCGAACCGGACGAGCTGCGGCGTGCCGTCCTCGGTGACGAGGTAGGCGGTGCCGGGGTCGTTCCGGTTGATCGTGTGCGCCGGCGCCAGGTCGACGAGCCCGCCGAGCACCATTTCCGTCTCGCTGTCACTGTCGAGGCGGAGGGCGATCTTCTGGGTGTAGAGCGACCGGGTGCCGCCCAGGGAGTCCTGCCGGGGGTTCTGCACACAGGCCACGACCACCACACCCAGCGCTCGGCCCTGGGTCAGGATCTTGGACACCAGCCGCTCAGCCTCACGCCGGATGTCCGAGTCGGAGTACGCCATCAGGTCGGCCAGCTCATCGATCACCAGGACGTGCAGCGGGTCACCCGCGGCCGGGACATGCAGCCGCGAGACACCACGCATCGCCGCGCCGCGCTCATCGATCACCCGCAGCAGGGCACGCAGGACCTGCAGGGCGTCCTCGGCGGAGTCGGCGGCGTGACCGAACAGCGCTCGACCGGTCCAGACTTCCAGGCCCTTCTTCAAGTCGACGCCCCACAGGCGGACGATCCCGGCGTGGATCGCGGGGGCGAGACCGCCGACGACGGACCAGAGCACCGAGCCCTTCCCGGCACCCGAGACACCGACCACGAGCGTGTGTCGGCCGATGATCTGCATGGTGCAGGGCTCACCGCCCCGGGTGCGACCCACCGGCACGACATCGGTCGTGACCCGGGCGGGATCGGGCAGCACCGCGTCACGCCGGGCAAGGCGGGCCGTGCTGAACAGCACCAGATCGATCACTCGAGGCTTGACCGCCACGGTGTCGTACCCGTACGCCCCGTACGCGGTGGCGATGGCCGGCGCGGCGCGGCGCACGGTGTCCAGGGTCTGGCCGGCGAACGTCTCCACGCGGAGGACGACGGCGCCGGCCTGGTGAGTCACCTTGCGGAGCTTGGAGAGTCGGAGCGTGCCGTCGCGCTCAGTACGGCCCAGACCGCAGTCGTTGGCGTTTGCGGGCCAGGCCCGGCGGATGTCCCGGGCGTTCATCGTGCGCCGGTAGTGCCGGGGGAACGATGCGGCCCACACCCCGAGGAACAGGCCCGGGACCATGGCGGCGACCAGGAGCAGCAGCGGACCCGTGGTCCGGTCCCCGGGCCACTCCGCCAGCGTGAGAACCCCGTACCAGAGCATCGCCAGGACCAGGCCGATGACCGGCAGGCCGGGGTTCTTGACCGCCCACGTGCCGGACGCCCTAGTGAACATCCACGACCGGCGCGCGGTGAACGCGACGACGCGAACCAGGACCCGCCAGGCGAGACCAGCCCTGCCCGGTCGGCCGGTCGTAGCGGCGATGATCCGGGCCCGGGCCCGAGCGTCGTAGTCACGGAACGCGGCGGCGGGGCTCATCGGCCGTCCCCGTCCCGCTCGGCGGCCAGGCGGGCGCGCAGCTCGAACCCGGCATCAGCCGCGCGAACCCACGCGTGGTTGACCTGGTCGGCCAGGTCGTCGTGCAGACGCGTCTCTGCCTGCACCGCGTCCATGGCCTTTGCTGCCTGGCGCAGCTCGTCGGTGCCGCGCTCAGCGGCGCGAGTCGCAATCTCCAGTGCTTCCACGACACGGCGGTTAACCCGTCGCGTGGTGCGCATCGTGCGTGCCATCAGTGCTTCTCCGTCCCATCCGTGCGCCCGACCCACCGGCCGGACTCGTCGTAGAACTCGGGGCGTTCCGCCCGGTGCGCGACCGAGGCCGCGAGACTGATTTCCGTATGCAGGGACTTGGTCCCGTCGTGCAGGCGCTGTGCCTGATCGGATGCGCCGAGGACGCCGGCGCGGTCGAGGACCCTGGCGGCGCCATCCAGGCCGCGCACGGCGTCGGACAGGTGCTGGGTCGCGACGCTCAGCGACTCGGCGCGCGTCATCAGGCCACCGCCTGCGCGTCGTCGGCCGTGTCCTCAGACCAGCGGTACGGGCGGCGGTGCGGCATGCCGCCCAGGGCCAGCGGCGCCCTCAGGAACACCGGCACCAGGCCGGACTTGCCGGTCCAGCACGAGAAGCCCTCCGGCCGGTGGCCCGGACCGTGGTCCGAACGCGGGTCCAGGCCGAGCAGATGCGCGACCGTCTCCCCGTGCGCCGTGTCGAACACCTCCACGTAGAGCTGGGGCTTGTCCGCGTGCCAGGACACGTCACCCACACGGTCGTCCCCGATCAGCTCCGCCACGTACGCGGCGAACCGGAGCACATCCCCCGCCGAGGGGGCGGGAACCGAAGCCCCCGCCACCCCCGACGTACGCAGGTCCGCGGTCATCACGCAGCCGCCGACCCGGCGTCGGGACGGGCCGAGGTGGGCACGTCGGCCTTGCCGGGCTCGCACAGGTCGTCCGCCTTGTAGGACCAGGCCAGGCGCGGCCGGGTCCCGTTGTCGTCCACGTACGGCAGCGCCGTCAGGCCGACGAACTCGATCGGCGTCCACGGGAACGGCGTCTTGTTGGCCGGCGGGACCGGCTGGAACTTCGCCGCGATCTTCACCGTCACGGCCGTGTCCTTCTTGCCCGCCTCCTCGTCAGCGTCCAGGACCACCACCTGCCACAGCGGCAGACCCGTGTCCTTGTCCAGCTGCTGCGGACGCGACCCGTCCTCCCGCTTCGGACCGTTGAAGTCGGCCACCGGCTCGACCTCACCCTTCAGGAACGCCCCCTTGGGGAACACGTCCTCGTGAGCCACCGCAAACCGTCGCTGCATCGCCATCGTCTTCTCCTCTTGTCGTGAAGTCCTCATTAGGACTCTCGGTGACCAGAGAAGCACGGCGCCAGGATGTAGTCAAGTCCTCATGAGGACTACTGTGGGATCAGCAGAAATTTGCGGATAGCGACACGAACGTGTGGATCGACTCACGAACATGCGGCCGAGCCGCGAGAACTCGAACCGGATACAGGACTGGAAGAGGAGAGACTCGAGATGGCAGACGGCGGTTCGCGCGCGAAGAAGTACCACCAGATCGCAGACGCGATCCGCGCACAGATCAGGGCAGGAGACCTGCCCGTGGGTAGCAGGCTGCCCGCCGAGACCGCGATAGCTGTGGACCACAACACGAGCGTCCCGACCGTGCGTCAGGCGATGGGCGTGCTCCGAGCCGAAGGGCTCATCGAGTCCCGCCACGGCGTCGGGACGTTCGTCCGCGAGACACAGCGGTTCGAGCGCAGATCGCGTCACCGGTACGGCGCGGCCCGGGCGCGCACAGGTCTGATGAACAACACATTCCGACACGACATCGTCGGCGCAGGCCCGGAGCCTGCCCCCGAGCGGATCGCATCCGCAATGGGCATCCCCGCTGGAACCGAAGTGATCGTGCGCCGGCGCGACTTGTACGACGACAAGAGCGAGCTGCAAGAGATCGGGGCGTCCTACCTCCCCGCCGACTTCGCCGCGGGCACCTATCTCGCAGAGCCGAAGGTCGTGCCCAAGGCACTGTTCCGCTGTGTCGAGGAAATCACCGGACGGCGATACGCCTATGCACTCGACCATTGGATCGCGCGACCGGCAGCCGTCGAGGAAGCGGAAGCGTTCGGGCTCCCGCTCGGCGCTTACGTCGTGCACATCGTCCACACCGCAACCGACGAGAACGGAGACGTGCTAGAAGTCTCCGAGAGCATCTGGCCTGCTGACCGGCTGGCCTTCATCGATGAGTACGAGATTCCGGCCGAGGCCGACCCCGACGCGCTGAAGTCCGACATCTGATGACCGACTACGCCGCGCTCTACGCAGACCACGACACCATGACCAACCACTGGTGGTGGCGCCCGGGCTGGCAAGTCGGAACCAGGTTCTACGCCTGGCACATCACCCAGGACGACCAGCCCAACGTGTGGGACCTGGTGCGCCGGTACCGCGACGCCGTGGGCACCTTCGACACTCTCGATCCGATCCCGGATAGCTGGCTACACATGACCTTGCAAGGCGTCGGCCACGTCGAGAACATCGACACCGCGACGCGCGACCGCGCGACCAACAGCGTGGCCCAGCGACTGCGCACGCTCGCGCCGATCACCACGACCTACACGCGCGCCCACATCGTTGGCGAAGCCGTGATTCTCCCGCCGGACAACCCTGAGGCGTTCGCTGACGTACGCCGAGCCATCCGGGCGGGCATCACCGACGCACTTGGAGAGTGCCCGGAGTCCGAAGACGGGTTCCGAGCTCACATATCAGTGGCGTATAGCAACGCCACCACAGACGCCGCACCGATCCGAGCCGCCCTAGACCGTGCCGAGCCGACGACCCCCGCGCCCGCGACCTACACGCATGTCTCGCTGATCCGCATGCACCGAGACCACCGGATGTACGAATGGGACACCATCCGCACGGTGCCGCTGGGCGGTTCGTGACGGCAATGTCGCCCTCGCGCGAGGCTCCAAACTCGAACGCATGTTCTATGCTTGGCCGATGGGCAGACGGCAGGCCACTACTCCACTCCCGAACGCCGAGGCGATCGCGTGGACCAAGCGTGGCGCACCCACCCGCTACATCGACCGCTCGGGACGGCCGGACGACGCATGGCTGCGGGTTGGCGCCCCGATTCGGGGAACCGCTGAACCAGGCAGGCCGGCTGGGGCCTTCACCGGGGTACCCACGGTGACGCACGGGCCGGCGATACCAGGACTTCGCCCACCTGCCCAGCGCCGAAACACGGTGTCGTGCCAGGAAAGTACGACGTGCGCGGATAGTGTTGCCCGCGTGACGGAGCCCCTGCCTACGGACCTGCCAACGATGACGGACGACGACGGCTACGAGCTCAAAATCTCGCGCCTTACGATCGACAAGCTCGGAGTGAAGCTATACGACCGCGTCAGCGCGGTTGTGGCGGAACTTGTCGCCAACAGCTACGACGCAGACGCCACGCAGGTCAACGTTATGTTGCCGCTGGCAACAATGCTCAACGTCAACCACGCCGACGGATCCGAGTGGACGGTATCGGTGGAAGACAATGGGCACGGACTGACGCCCGCTGAGGCGCGAGCCTTTTATCTCCGCGTGGGTGCGGACCGCAGAAAGACCGGCGCCGGAGCGCTCAGTCGTCACCTCCGGCGGCCGGTGATGGGGCGCAAGGGGATCGGAAAGTTGGCCCCATTTGGAATCTGCCGACGCATTGAAGTCATTTCGTCTGGCGGCGACGAGACTCCCAATGGGTACCTGACAAGCCATTTCATCATGGACTTTAAGCGAATCGTCAGTGAAGACACTGACATTCCGGTGCCGCTAGATAAGGGTGATCTGGACGGCACCTATCGGCCTAGATCTGGAACGGAAGTCATTCTCTCTGAGTTTCTGCCGAAAAGGGTCCCAGATGGTGACACGTTCATGCGCCAGCTTGAGCGCAGATTCGCCCTGGCCAGTCCAGAGTTCAACGTGGTCGTATTCAACTCGCGCGACTCGGATTTGCCGTCGCGACCCATGGAGAAATTCAAGATCGAGATCGAGGAGACCACTCGAATCGAGCTCGCCACGCGGCCAGTCCCGATGCTGGACGGGACATATATGCCCGTGAGCGGGTGGGTGGCAATGGCCAAGGAATCGTACCGAAACGAAGAGATGGCCGGGGTGCGCATATATGCACGCGGGAAGATTGTCGCCACCACTCGTGACTTCGAACAGCCAGCGGGCTTTACCGGAGAATTCGCGACCCGCTCATACATGGTTGGCGAGATTCACGCCGACTGGCTCGATGACGACAGCGACGAAGACCTAATCCGCACCGATCGTCAGTCCATTCTCTGGGAATCGGATAAGGGTTCGGCACTGCGTTCCTGGGGAGCGGAGATCGTCAAGCAGATCGGTCGTAAAGGGCGGCAGCCGCGGCGCGCGAAGCTTCGACTCCAATTCCGGAAGGTCGCAGACCTTGAGCGTCGTGCACGCGAGCGATTTGTGGACGAGTCAGTCGTTGAAACCGTTATGCGTCTGGGCGATGCAATCGGTGGCTTTGCCGCCGAGGATGAATTGAGTGATAGCGACTATGTGGAAGGCCTGGCGAACGTAATCCTATCCGTGGCTCCACACCAAGCGATTGTGAGCGCGTTCCAAGACTTTGAGCGCACCCGCACCGGCGGCGAAGAACCGAGCCTGGAAGCGCTATTTGATCTGTTTGGAAAAACGCGAGTCGCTGAGGCGGCTTCCTACGCCCAAATTGCCAGCGAACGCGTCCAAGTGCTGGAAGAGCTCGACAGTATCGTATTCAGCACATCTCGCGACGAGGAAGCGCTTCAAAGAATCATCACCGAAGCGCCTTGGCTAATTCAGCCTGACTGGACGGTCATAACTGCTAATCAGACACTGAAGACGTTCAAGACAGCCTTTGAACAATACCTTCAGCGCGAACTAGGGATTCAGGCCGACCTCGCCATCGAATACGAGAGGAAGCGCCCGGATTTCACGCTCGTTTCCGTTGGAGGGATGCTGCATTTCGTAGAGATCAAGGCATCCGGACACGCTCTGGATAACGAAGATTTCAAAAGGCTCTACCGCTACGTTGAAGCTCTAACGAACTTCTTCAAGGCAAATCCGGGCATGGCGGCCGAATTTCCAAGGAAGTGGCGCATCGATCTCGTGGTGGACAGTGTGAACTTGACGGACGCCATTTCCGCGCGCGCGTTCCGCGAAGCCGTCGAGGACAACGAGATTTCGCAGTACTCGTGGGACGATTTTAGGGCCCGGGCACGTAAAGCCAACGAGGCATTCCTTCAGGTGAGAGACAACGCACAGGCGGCGGCTAAGGCGGCTGGTCAGCAGAACAAGGGCGATGACCATGTTGAAGGCAGTTAGTCTTTTCTCCAACTGCGGCGCCGGCGACGTGGGATATCGGCAGGCGGGCTTCGAATTTCGAGTGATGGCAGAACTGGAATCGAAGAGACTCTCCGTGGCCCTCGCAAATCACCCTACGGCCGTGGGCGTGCCCGGCGACCTGCGCCACACATGGCAGACGGCGGTCACAAAGTGGCGTGAGCTGGAAGGAGATCGGCAGCCCGATCTACTGGCGGCCTGCCCTCCATGTCAGGGAATGAGCAGCGCTCGTGGCGGACTTGGCCGCCACGACGACGCCGCCGCGGGAGGCAGGGATCCGCGCAACCTCCTGGTTTCTGTGATCCTCCTGGTGGCGGCCGAGCTGAAGCCGCGTGCGATCGTGGTCGAGAACGTCCCAGCCTTCTTGACTCGCTCCGTGCCCCACCCCGAGACAGGGGGACCGGTTAGTGCAGCCCTCATCCTTCTGGAAGGGTTGCGTGCGGACTATGAGGCATTCTCGATGGTCGCCGATCTCGCAGACTGGGGCGTTCCACAGACGCGAAAGCGGTCGTTCATCACATTTGTCCGCAAGGGGGAGCCGGGTCTGCAGGGCAACGGCGGTGCGGTTGCATTCCCTCAGCCCACGCACGCAGCGGACTGGGGCGGCACTCCTACGACAATCACCGAAGCACTCCATGACTTGTCGCCGAGACCCCTAGACGCTGCTTCGCCCGATACGGCGGCTGACGAGGAAAATCCGATGCACTTTGTTCCCGTCTGGGGGGATCGTCAGTACAGGATGGTTTCCGCTATTCCTCCCAATTCCGGCAAGGGTGCTTGGGCCAACGAAGTCTGTTCGTCGTGCTCGGGGCGGACGTCGGATTTAAGCGTCGCCGTATGTGCGCATTGTGGAGACCCACTGTTGCGACCAGTTGTAAAAGACGACGAAGGTTGGAGACTGGTGAAGGGGTTCCGGAAGTCGAGCTACACCAGGATCCGGCCAAATGCGCCGGCTGCAACGATAACAACGGCCAGCGGTCATGTAGGTAGCGATAATACGGTTCATCCCTGGGAGAACCGGGTGCTGAGTCCGTACGAATGTGCATACATTCAAACGCTTCCCGAGGACTTCAATTGGGGGGATGCTCTCCGGCAGTGGGGGCACACAAACGTTCGTGAGATGATCGGGGAAGCCGTTCCACCACGGTTCACGCGGCTCCACGGTTTGGCAATTCGCGCGTTCCTTGGCACGGAGGCAGACGCGCGCTTGCTTCCGAACAATGATTCCCGCGTGGTGAAGGCTCATCAGTATCTGGACCGGGCACGTGCGCGAGCCGCCAAGATCGGCTTCGAGCTATCACCCACGGAGGCTCCAGCCGCCTGACGGCCAAGCCTCGCTTTGAGCCGTCGCTTGTGAGGACTTTCTTTACTGGCTCAAGGCGCCGCTCCGCGGCGCGGGGCCATGCCGGCGGCGGGGCCCCGCGACGGGGACCCCCGCGCGGCACTCGCATACGCTCGCACCGCGCACCCCCGTCGCACCCCACCACCGGCACGGCCCCAGACATGACGGAGACGGTCCCGGTTTCAGCACCAGGACCGTCTTGTTCTTCGCGAGGCCGAGTCAGGCCGGCGTGTGCAGCTCGTCACCGCTCGTCGGGCGGTCGACGCCGCACGTCGCTCTTGTCCACCCAGACGCCTTTGCACTCGCTGCGGTGGTCGAGCACCGTGACGTGGACCAGGTCACCCGACCATGCGTTGGCCGTCGTGTCGAGCAGCTCGACGCCGTCACGCTCCCAGACCAGCCGCGCGGTGACCGCGATCCTGCAGTCTCGCTGTGAGCGACGCGGCGGGATGTCGTGCGAGTTCGTGATCGTCTGCCAGACGTCGCGGTACTGGTCCCACGAGCCCATGCCATCGCCTCTGCCTTCCACGGTTCGATTGTATGTTCGAACAGACAGTGCTTGATCAGGTCCGTAAGTCGCGGACGGTCACGGCGGGCGGCGCCCGTAGGCGAACCGGCCGAGCACCCGCCTAACAACCGCCCGCCCGACAGCGACGAGGTTGCGCCGAGCTGAGGCCCGGCAGCTCTCACGAGACAGGCAACGACCGGCTCTCGGAGATTCTTATCGACGCCGGACCGCATCAAGGGCGCTACGCGTCGCACGCGATGGGCTCCGCCCACCCTTGACCCGATCCGACGTCGACAAGACGTGGCAGGGAGCCGGGCGATGCCCACCCACGGCCGCGGCGAGAAGGGTGACGTCGCGGGTGACGAGTAACCGCAAACGTCCATGACGAACCGCAGCACACACCGAGCGATCACCGGCCAAAAGTCCTCACGTCCGCACTTCGACAGGACTCCGCGGGTTCCGGGTTCGATCCCCGGGGGGCCCACCGTCACCCAGGTCAGGACTAACTTCCGACCTGAGGTGACCGCGTTATTGGGTTCGGATCCAGCGGAAACCCATCGCTAGCGCGCGGTAGCGGCCAGGCACCCTTCCCGACGACGAGGGCACGGTCTTCACCTCTGGAATCAGTGCGGTGGGACGCGCGGGTCGTTAGCGTGGCGAGCGTGCGTAGACACTTCGATCCGGAGCCGCCAGCACTCCCCGATCCAGTGACGTTCGTCAAGACGGCAACCATCGTCGTGGACACGAGCGCTCTCCTGGAGCCGTACCGCTACAGCGTCGGCACGCGCGACACGGCGCTGGAAGCCCTTGAGGCCGTCCAGGACCGCCTGTGGATGCCGTACCAGGTGGGCGTGGAATTCTTCCGCAATCACGAGAAGAACAGATCGGCGCTTTCGCAGGCGTACGACCAAGCCCTTGCGATCCTGGAAGAAGCACGGAGGGACGTGCGTGAGGTGTTCGGAACCGGCAAGAAGTTCCAGGAGAGTCGCGGGGCGGTCGGTAAGAAGGTCGACGGCTCGCTCAACAGGCTGAAGACCACGCTCGGAAAATTGCGGGACCGGGATCGGGCCATCATCGACGAGGACGATGACCCGGTTGTCTATCGCCTCACCGAGCTGTACGGCGATCGGTTGGCACCAAAGCCCGACCCGCTCACGTTGCGTAAGCGCGTGGAGGACTTTCACCAATGGCGCGTGCCCAACCAGATCCCCCCAGGGTTCCGTGACATCGAGACCAAGACTCACCCGACTCGTGCGGCGGGCGACTACCTGATCTGGGCGGAAGTGCTCGAACACGCCGCGCAGTCAGAGTGCGATGTCCTTCTCGTGACTAACGATTCGAAAAACGACTGGTGGGAGCAGGTTCCGGGTGGGCGTCCGCGCCCGAGACGGGAACTTGTCGAGGAGTTCGCCGAGCAGACCGGGCATGCCTACCAGCAACTGAGCCTGCTCGAGTTCATTAAGACCGTCAAGGCTGCATATGGCGTGACCGTCGAGGCAGGGGCTGTCGACGAGATCGCCGAGATTGAGGAGCAGGATGCTCAACGCCGAGCAGTCGAGTTCGCCGAGAAGAGTCTTGCGGACAGCGAATCCTCGCGTCGCGCCCGGGAGCCAATCCGCAGGGTCTTGGAGTGGGAAGGCGGGCTTCCACTTTCTGCACTCGCTGGCTACACGTCCGAGCAGGATCGCATCTTAAAGGCGCTCGACTCGGTAGGCGGACTGTCCAAGGTCGCTGGCTACACGTCCGAGCTGGAACGCATCCAAAAGGCGCTCGACTCGGTAGGCGGACTCTCCAACCATGAACCTGGTGGTCAAGCGCGCGGTACGACCCTCGACGACGAGGGCGCCGACGACGATTGACCCGGGCCGCTGTGGCTTGCTTCGACTTGAGAGTAAGTCGGTGCACGTACAGCGACCCGCGATGTGGATGGACCTATCGAACGTGCGTACGGGCCCCACCACACCGACGGCGATTCGTCAAAACATAAACCTGACCTGCAGGGACGCCAATAACCGGGGACGGAACTGCAGCTTGCGGATAGGTGCATGGGGACAAGATCACAGGGGTTATCCACAGGTCTACAGGTCAATACACAGATCCATGGGCGAGCGTGCGGGCTCGGGCGGCCGGGTCCATGTCGGCGCGGACATGGACGGTGCGCTTGAGCCATATCGGCAGCGCTCACGGAACGCGGGTTGCGCCAGACAGTCCGCATCGTGGAGCGCTGGGTGACGTCGGGTGCACGCGATGCGCGGACCGCGTCGGCGGCCACAGGCGAAGGATTGGACGCCGGAATGGTTGCCGCCACAAGTCGCCTGCAAGGTTCCTGCAAGGTTCCTGCAATCGTTGACGCCTAGATTTCGTGTCGACACCCGAAGCGGTCTGACTACCGAGAATTGCCGGAGACTGGCAGTGGTCAAGAACGGTGCCCGGGTGTGGTTTACATGCATCCGTACATTCAAAAGATGGGGGAGTTGATCTCAAATGCGCACTCGAAAAAGGGCGGGAGCGGCCGCGATCGTGCTCGGCCTCGCTCTGGCTCTGGGCATTGCTGCACCCGCTCACGCGGTGGAGGAGTACGACAGGGCGGACAGCACGAGCCCTTCGGGGACGATGGAACTCTGTATCGGGACACCGACTCCCGGCGGAGGTGGATGTTTCAAGAAGTACGGCGACAAGATCTTCGTGCACGACGGCGAGCCCGATGGCTGGTCCGTCTACATCCTGTGGTCGAACAACCTCCGCGACAGCAACTACGAATGGCAGCCCTACCGCACGGGGCGCTGCGAGTTCTATGGCGGCTATCCCAACTGGGGCGAGTGCAACAAGGACTTCTACGAGCACAGCACCTCCCCGAACGCAAAGGGCGGCAAGGGCAGTCGGGTACGCATCAAGGCGTGCGTCAACCGGACGAACCTTACCGACTTGTGCAGTGAGTGGAGCGGCTACGCCTACAACGATAAGTAACACCACAGGTCGGGTAGCCGGGAGGTAGTACCTCCCGGCTACCACGGAAGTCGTAACTCTTCACCGACGCCGTGGCAGAGCTGCTGAGTTCGGACATCGTGAAGCGGGAGGACCGCGTCCTAGACGGCGGCCTGGAAGCATGTCGGTGGCAGACCCGCCACGCGGGCTATTTGGCCGTTCTCCGGGTCCCGCGCCGCTCAACTTCGTCGCGGTTCTCGATGAGGTCTACGACGAGCCCACAGCCTGGCACCGCGACGGCGACTCGCCCATGTGGGCCACGGGCCAGGGGATCGGTGGGCAAGCCTCCTGGACCTCGAAGGATCGCAGTGATCAGGCCGGGATCATCGTCCGAGGACTCGACGGTGACCTCACCGAAATCATGAGCCTTGCAGCAGAAATAGCCCAGTCTGAGTGACACCCGGCTTATGGTTTCGCGCTGGCGACGCTGCCCCATGCAGGCTCATCGGCACTGTACGGCGTTGGCCCACACCCAGACGAACCCCTCCCGGCCAAGGGGATCGATGTACCGCACCGAGACCTGATCGTTGGTCCAAGCTAGCGCCTCCGCCTTGGCCCTGTAGTCCCCCGCCTCGCGCAGGACAAGCCACACCCACACCGGTATCGGCTCGGCGGCTCTCGCGCTGGTCAATTCGCGCCTTACCAGGCGCTCCCTGGGCATCGGCCCGCATCGGCACAGGGTCCAGGCCAGCGCCCCGACCGATGTACCGATTGCCGCCGCTCACAGGATCATTGTGCACCGTCATTCGAACACATGTAGCAAGGTGCCTTCCAGCCGCGGGGTTCGACCGCCCAGCGGATACCCAACGGAATGACCGGCAGGCGCTGAGCATGTATGTATATCTACAGCACTGCCGTCAGCCGCTCCGCTGCACCGTATGGCACCTGTCGCGACCCAGCGGTTATCGGATGGGACCGTCCGGTTCATAATCCGCGGGTTCCGGGTTCGATCCCCGGGGGGCCCACCTCTGTAGTGCTCTGACCAGGGCAGTCATCGCGAGGCCCAACGCGACGCGGCGAACCACCGGCCGAAATGTGCGACGAGATGTGCGACGTCGCCCAGCGGCTCATGCCGACTCCCCGACATCGATGCTGCCCTCTGCCTGCGGAAACAAGCCGTCGAGCGGACTCTTCAGCGCACCCATGATCCGCCGCCCCATGTATACGTCTTGCGTCATCAAGGCGCGGCTCCGCCGCGCGTTCGGCCCGCCTGGGCGGGGCCCCGCGATGGGGCCCCGCGCTGCGGCGCTTCGCGCCTCCGCGCACCCCACCGCACCCCACCCAGCGAGCCGAACCCGAGAACGACGAAGCGGCCCCGGACTCAGCTCCGGGACCGCTTCATTTCAAGCCAGCGCAGGCGTGATCACCCATCGCCCCGCCACAGTGAGAGACTCCGCTCATGACGACACCAAGTGCTGCGAACAGCGCTCGGTTCTTCACCGAAGCGATCCGCGACGGAGCGGTCTGGACCGTCCGCGACGCCGACGGGATGCCCGCGCCAATGAACGCTAGCGGTGAGCGGGCCATGCCCTTCTGGTCTCTCCGTACTCGCGCGGAACGAGTACGCGAGATCTCGCCGGAGTACCACCCGTTCGAGGTGGTCAGCATCCCGCTCGACGACTTCCAAACCAAGTGGCTCCCCGGGCTCAGCCGCGACGGACTCAAGGTCGGAGTCAACTGGGCCGGAGCACGCGCCACCGGGTATGACCTGTCGCCGGAAGAGGTCGAAACGAGGCTCGACATAGAGCGTGCCTCCGGCGGGCACCCGGGAATCAAGAGGATCGAGGGAACCGCGGGGTCCCTGCCCCTCCGCCATCCATCGGCTTGATCGGGACCCTGACACCGAACCCGCCGGNNGCACCACCGCACCCAGACCTGGCGGGCGGGACCTGTTGCACTACCGGCAGAACCGATGTCCGAGACGTGCCCCGCGCCAACGGATGACGGAGGATCAGGGACCCCGAGCTGGGAACATGACTGGGACACAAGCCCGCACAGGCAGCCGATCCGATGTGCGATGTTGTGTGCGACGTCCGCCCAAGACCACACAGAACGACCGGGAACACCACTGCGAGTCCAGGCCGCAGAACTCCTCACGAGCCGCACGTTCCACTTCTCCGCGGGTTCCGGGTTCGATCCCCGGGGGGCCCACCCACGCCGCCGTCAGCGGTCAGACCCTTGCCAACACTTAGCCCTTGCGCTAAGTGTCTTCTCAGGTCGATACTTAGCCGCATGGCTCAGCATTCAGCCGTGCTCGACGGCGTCTTCGAGGCACTCGCCGACCCGACGAGGCGCGCAGTGGTCCGGCGGCTCGGTCGCGGGCCGGCGAGCGTCGGAGAGCTCGCCGGTGACGCCCCCATGACCTTGCCCTCGTTCATGAAGCATGTGCGCGTGCTGGAGTCGAACGGCCTGATCCGCACAGCGAAGTCGGGCCGGGTCCGCACCTGCGAGCTCAACCGGGAGCGCTTCGCGCTCGTCGAGGACTGGCTCGCGGAGCAGCGGCGCATCTGGACCGACCGCACCGATCGCCTGGAGAAGTTCGTCACCGAGGAGGAGTCATGAATCCCGAGCTCGATCTCGGCATCGACCGGATCATCCGCGCACCCCGCAAGCAGGTCTGGGACGCGTGGACCGATCCGGCCAAGCTCGCGCAGTGGTGGGTGCCCGCCCCGACGCACTGCCGCGTCGAGCGCCTCGACGTCCGTCCTGGCGGCGGATTCGTCACGTCCATGAGCGACGACGGCGCGGCGTTCGTCCCCCACCTGGACGCCTGCTTCCTCGTGGTGGACGAGTACGAGCGGATCGTGTTCACCAACGCGGTCGACGGCGGATGGCGCCCCGCGAGCCCCGCACCGGTCGCCATGACCGCCGAGGGCGTCCTGCGGGACCACCCGGACGGCACCGACTACCGGATCATCGTGCGCCACGGCGATCCCGCCGCCCGCGCCCGGCACGCCGAGCTGGGCTTCGCCGAGGGCTGGGGCACCACTACCGCACAGCTGGCCGGGCTGGTCGAGAGCTGAGCCGGACGATGAAGGTCCGGCGTCACGAGCGTCCGGTGGTACACCCTCACCTGCGCGAAAGCACTGGTCCCGGCCATGCGCTTCGGTGTAGCGTCAGCGACGCCCGGCGAGTCGTTCGCCGATTTCGATGGACCGGTGCCGCCGCTGAAAGGCACCTACACATGTTCATTCTTCCTGGAGCCCCCTCCACGATCTGGTGAGCGGGGCCAAGTCGAAGCCCACCGAGCTCCGCCGACGACGACGCTCTCGGCAGCACGGATGCTGGGGCCACCTCATCGTCGCTCCGCTCTGGGTGGCGTACGACGCGAACCTCGGGACGTTGCTGCGCACCTGCGACGCCGTCGGCGCATGTCTCGCCGTCCCCCGAACTCCCCACTACAAGGAAGCCCTGGCACGGGGAGACACCCTGCGACAGCGTCGACCGTGCATCCACTGGGTGGCGCCGTCGAAAGAGGGCTGGCTCGGCGAGCAGCGTGCCCGCGGCTTCCGGCTCGTCGCCGTCGAGCTGGCCGACGGCGCCACGCCGCTGCCTCGTCTCGAGCCCGCCCGGACCCCGACCGTCCTTCTGCTCGGGCACGAGCACCACGGCGTCCCCGACGAGGTACTCACGGACGTCGACGAGTGCGTCGAGATCCCCATGGCCGGATGGGGTGCGAGCCTGAACGTCGCGGTGGCCGGCAGCCTGGTGGTCTACCGCCTCGCAGGCCTCTCGTGACATCAGGTCATCGCAGGGGCGGCGGGTCAGGGAATGCGCGGTCATGCCTAGCGGCCAGCTCCCCCAGCGGCCCGAGCGCCGGGGCGTGCCCGACGCTCGACCGGACGGTCTCCAGCGGCTCCGCGAACCGGCCGACGCCGAACCGCGACCAGTACCGCGCTGCGGCGCGGACGACGTCCGCCTGCATGTAGTCGTGGAATCCCTGTGTGGTGAACGCCGCGAGCATGCGCAGCTTCGTATCGAGGTACTCCTCGACGTCGACGAACCGGTCGGGCCGGAAGTCGATGGTCGACGACGGGCTCTGGAAGCACGCGACGTTCGGCACCCCGCGCGCCGCGATCTCCACCGATTCGTGCGTGGCCCGGTGGTCGGGGTGCCGGTCATGGACGCTGTGCGTGTAGACCCGGTCCGGCCGCAGCTCGGCGATGGCCTGCTCGACAGCGGCGATCAACCCGGCGGCCACGTCGAGCCGGGTGTCCTCGAAGTCGAGGTGGATCAGCCGGGCGCCGACGACCCCGGCCGCGGCGCGCGCCTCCGCGTGGCGCTCCCGTGCCCCGCTACCGACGGAGCCGCCGCTCAGCGTGAGGATGGTGACCCGGTCCCCTGCGGCCTGGTGCGCGGCGAGCGTTCCCCCGGCACCGATCTCGACGTCACCTGGGTGGGCGCCGATGGCCAGCACTCGGTCGGGGGAGCCGTTCATCCCTCGACGGTAGGCGGGAAGCGGCGCCGATGCCGGGTGGGCGCCCGGCGGGCCGCGGGTCTGCGGCGCGTCAGCAGAGCTTCTCGTACTCCTTGAGGCCCTCGACCGTCGACGCGATGTCGAGCTCGACCTGTCCCGTCTCAGCCAGGTCGAGCGTCTCCTGCAGCTGGAGAAACGGCGCCCGGATCTTCTCGACCGGGCTCTGAAACTCCTCAGGCACGCGCGGCTGGAGCCGCCCGAGCTCGATAGCCATCGCGTGCATCTGGTCGGCGGACGCGGCGTCGAGCCCGTCGCTCGCGCCGACGAGCGCGGTGCCGATGCGCTCCTCGAGCGTCTTGTCGCCGTCGACGTACATGGCGGCGCACGCCTGGTCCGCGCTCAGGGGCGCGTCCCGGTCGGGACTCTTGGTCGGCGTCGCGCTCGCGCTGCCCGACGACGACGTGCTCGCCGCGGCGTCCGCCTCGCCGTCGGCTCCGCCCGTGGAGCAACCAGCGAGCAGGACGAGCGTCGCGGTGACAGCCGCGAGCGCTCCGCGGGCCCGGAGGCCGGGAGAAAGGTGCGTAACGGTTCGGACCATGGCCCACATGAAACCACCCGGCGCTGGGAGTCTGCGCATCCGGCGGGTTTCGCCCGGGTGGCCGACGCGGCGTCATCGGGGCCGCCGGGTGAACTGCCCTGGAACTCTCCCCGAATTCGCACGGTGGTGCTGGGAAGGGCGTCCGTCGGAGGCTTAACGTGGCGACAGAACCGCCGAACCGGAGGCCAGCATGACCGCTCGTCCCGCAGTCATCGCCCACCGCGGATACTCCGCGGTGGCCCCGCAGAACACGCTCGCCGCGGTCGAGGCCGCGTGCCGCGCGGGCGCGGACGCCGTCGAGATCGATCTCCAGCCCACGGCCGACGGCGTGGGCGCCGTGATCCACGACGAGACCGTCGATGCCACCACCGACGGCACCGGCAAGGTCTCCGCCCTGACCGCGGACGAGGTGCTCGGGCTCGACGCCGGATCGTACTTCTCCCCCGCGTTCTCGGGGCAGCGTGTCCCCACGCTCGGTGACGTGCTCGGCGTGCTCGCCCGCCACCCGGACACCGACCTGCTGCTCGAGCTCAAGGGTTCGTGGGGCGCGGAGCAGGTCGAGCGGGTC
Source organism: Promicromonospora soli (assembly GCF_014653785.1). Lineage (GTDB taxonomy): Bacteria > Actinomycetota > Actinomycetes > Actinomycetales > Cellulomonadaceae > Promicromonospora > Promicromonospora soli. The sequence continues at coordinate 351,652 of NZ_BNAS01000002.1, forward strand.
GCCGGGACGATCAGCGGCGCCGGGTTCGACGGCCGGGTCCTGGTGCAGAGCTTCCGGCCGGGCACCGTTGCCACCGTGCGCGACGTGGCGCCGCACCTGCCGGGCGGCCTGCTCGTCTCGTTCGACCCGCCGGGCCTGTTGCGCCTGTGCGAGCGCCTCCATGTCGTGGCCTGCAACCCGTCGGTCTCGACCGTCGCCGGCAGCCCGCGCCTCGTGTCCCGCCTGCACGCCGCGGGCCTGCGGGTCATGTCCTGGACGGCGAACGACCCCGCCGCATGGACGACACTCGTGACCGCCGACGCCGGCGCAGGCGTCGACGCGGTCATCACCGACCGCCCCGAGCGGCTCGCCGGCTGGCTCGCGGGGCGGACCGACCGCGTCGCGCCCCTGCCGGTGCCGGGCCGGAGCGGGATTCGGATGCGGCGGACGCGGCACGCGCCGGTTCAGCAGCCGGTGGCCGCGGGCCGGGCCTGACGCGAGTGTCGGACGTCCCAGGGCACCGTGTGACCTGGGCGTCCGGCACGTCGGGCGCTACGTCCGGTGCAACCAGCCGTGCAGGCGCCGGGTCACCCAGGGCAGCACCCAGTACGCCATGATCGGCGTCAGGATCAGGGTCGAGATCAGCACCTTGAGCACGAGGGGCACGTCTCCCCACCCGGGCACCAGGTAGGTGAACAGGGCCGTGAACAGCAGGTTCACCGGGAAGAACCCGAGCCAGATGCTGGTGGCCTGCTTCCACCGCGGCGGCACGACGGAGGCCGCGACGTCGGCCGGCTCGTCGGTGCGGGCCGGATCGTCGAACCAGCCCTCGATGCCGGTCCGCTGCTGGTAGCGCAGCTCCTCGACGAGCCCGGTGCCCCGTGCGAGCCAGTCGCCGCGCTCGGCGGACCGCTCCCAGGCGGCGAGCCGGTCGGCGTCGGCAAAGCGGTAGAGCATGTGCCAGTCGCGTGATCCCTCGGCGGCGCGGATCCAGCCCGAGCCGAGGAAGCCGTCCCAGCGGTTGGCGAGGTTGACACCCGACTGCACCCAGCGGGTGACCTCGGGAATGTGGTCGGGGTTGACTATGCGGTGGATTGAGACGGTCACGGGTTGTCCGGCGGGGGTGGGCACGGATCCGTTCGCGGCCTGATCTTGGTGGGCCATGCTCGAAGTCTCGTGCATTGGCCCCCGCGCGCCTAAATGTGAGCGCTCACACCCGGGTTGTCCGCCCTTCACGCGTACGCCACTGTCTGCGCGCAGCTTTTGTGAGGCATGCCTCCACAGAGGGGGTTACATAACAGTTGGACGGTCGTTCAACATGGGAGCGCTGCCATGAAGAGCTGACCCCCTGGGCCTTCGAGCCAAGCTCTTCGTGGCACCGCCATGACACCGCGACACGTCGCGCGCCGTGGCCTGACAGCAGCCGGAGCATGCGACGCCATCCGCCCGAGGGATTCGCCCCTCACGGTGTCGCCCGTGCCGAGCCGCAGAACGGAAGTCCAGCGTGCCCCAGACGCCGAACCCCGTCGCGCACCGCAGCGTGTGCCTTGTCCCTGCCCCCCAGTGTCTGGAGCGCCCTTGAGGCACACCGACCACGTCCTCGTCCCCCGTCGTACGCGACGCCCGGGCGCTCAGGGCGCGCATGCAGCAGTCCCCGCTGCAGGACACTCCGCTCGATCCAGCCACGTGGTGCGCCGCTCGTCCTTCGCGCTCGCGGCCGCCCTCTCCACGGTCGCCCTGACCACCACTGCGGCGGTCAGCTTCACCGGGCACGACGGCGACGCCGCCTCCCCGGTCTCCGCTGAGCCGGCCGTGCAGCCCACCGCCGTCGCCATCACCAGCGCCGTCGTCACCGACCCAGAGGTGAGGTCCGCCTCTCAGAAGGCGGACGCCGTCCTGACCGACGCCGAGTATGTCGCCCGCGAGGGCGACCTCAGCGCCAAGGACCGCAAGCAGCTCCGAGCGGCCACCGACGACCTGCGAACCGTGCTGGCACAGGCCCGCGCCGCCGGTACCGCCGTCGGGACCCGTCAGACCGGCGCCGCCTCCAGGAACAGCGACCGCGCGCCGCTCGCGGAGCGCGCGACGGACGTCGCGGCCACTGCCGAGGCCGACAACGCCGCAGCGCCCGCTGCTACCAGGCCGACGAACCTGGCCGGCGCGGCGACGGGCGTCACCCCGATCATCGAGCAGACGGCCGTCGATCTTCCGATCTTCAGCACACCGCTCGCGGACCAGGTCGAGCTGAACCCCGAGGCCGAGGCCGCGGACGAGGAGACCTCGGACACGGTGGACACCGCGGAGGTGTCGGTGACCACGGCGGCGCCGTCGGCCGACCGGATCGCGAAGGCGACGACGTCGCTCCAGCGGCTCATCACCAGGACCGACGGTGACGCTGTCGTGTCCGTGAAGGCCGGCCCCACGCCCGAGGAGATCGCCGCCGCGCGAAAGGCCGTCCTTGAAGCGCGCGCCGCCCGTGCGGCTCGCTCCGCCGAGCGCGCGGCCCTTCGGGCCAGGAAAGAGGCCGCTGCCCGAGCCGCGGAGGCCAAGGCCATGGCGGAGGCCGCGAAGGGCTACGGCAACGGCCAGATCCCGTCGAGCGTGCTCTGCGATCTGAGCTGGGTGCCGGGCGAGCAGCTGCGGTGCGACGCCGCGGCCGCGCTCGAGGACCTGAACGGCGCCTTCCGTGCCGCGTTCGGCCGGAACCTGGGGGTGGCCGACGGCTACCGCTCCTACGCCGACCAGGTGGCGGTCGCCGCCTCCAGGGGTGCCCTGGCCGCCGTGCCAGGCACGTCGAACCACGGGCTGGGCCAGGCGGTCGACCTGTCGGGCGGCATCGAGTCGTTCGGCAGCGCCGAGTACAGCTGGATGGCCGCCAACGCCGGGAAGTACGGCTGGGAGCATCCGGCCTGGGCCGAGCCCGGCGGCAGCAAGCCGGAGCCCTGGCACTGGGAGTACGGCACCACGTACTGACCCGCGGCATCCCTGCCTACGCAGCAGAGCGCCCGTCCGGCACCGCCGGGCGGGCGCTCTGCTGTGCGCGGGGCGGGCGGTCAGGCCCAGCCGAGCTCGTGGAGGCGGTCGTCGTCGATCCCGAAGTGATGGGCGATCTCGTGCACCACGGTCACGGCCACCTCCTCGATGACGTCGTCGCGCGTCTCGCAGATCGCGAGCGTGGGGTTCCGGAAGATGGTGATGCGGTCCGGCAGCGCACCGGCGGCCCACATGTGGTCGCGCTCGGTGAGCGGCACACCCTCGTAGAGCCCCAGGAGCTCGGGGTCGTCCGCGGGCGCGTCGTCCTCGACGAGCACCACCACGTTGTCCATCTGCGCCGCGAGGTCCGGCGGAACGAGGTCAAGACCCTCGCTCACGGCCGTCTCGAAGTCCTCCCGGGTCATCTCCACCACACACCCATCATCCCCGACCAACGGCAGGTGGGGGCCCAGATCCGGACCGTGCAGCGGGGCCTCCGAGCGCCTGTAGACTTGCCAGGTCCCAGCCCCCATCGTCTAGCGGCCTAGGACCCCGCCCTTTCACGGCGGTAGCACGGGTTCGAATCCCGTTGGGGGTACGCAAGGGCTCGCAAGAGCCGAGTTTGGTTGCTGTGAGGCAGTTCATCCGAGCGGTGTCCGAATCTGATTTCAGATTCGGGCCCGCGGTGGGTTAGGATCCTCACGGTTCGAAACGAGCCCCCCGGTCGCGGGTAGCGACCAAGGCCCTGTAGCGCAGCTGGTTAGCGCGCCGCCCTGTCACGGCGGAGGTCGCGGGTTCAAGTCCCGTCAGGGTCGCGCGAGAGGCGCCCGGATCGTCGGTCTCGACAATCCGGGCGTTCGCGCTAGGGCTCTGTAGCTCAGTTGGTAGAGCGTTCGACTGAAAATCGAAAGGTCACCGGATCGACGCCGGTCGGAGCCACATCAAAAACACCGCTTGACCTGCGGTAACGGGGCGGCCCGCACACTCCGAGAGTGTGCGGGCCGCTCCGTTTTGATCTTGCATGACAAACTGCATGACATTCGGTGCCCGCTCTACCGGGGAGCGTCGCTCAGGACTTCCCCCACTTGAGCATGGGGTCAGCCGACGCAGACCAGATCGAAGCGGTCGACCCTCACCGTATCGGTCGAGAGGTCGAGCACGAAGATGCCCTTCGCCTGGATGCGATCGCCCTCGTCGTTGGTCAGCATGTCGATGAAGTGGAACCTCTCGACTTGGCTGTTGCCCGTGAACGAGGCCGTCCCCTGTCCAGAGAACCCTGTGCTCGTCGAGATGACTGAATCGCCGGTAAAGACCTCCGTGCCCTGGTGATCATGCACGGAGAAGGTTGTGGCGATGGTCACCGTGTGAATGAGACCCGTGCACGGGTTCACGTCGTCGAAAACATCCAGGGGCTGGACCTCTTCCGTGGGCGGATCTGCAGCCGCCGGAGCGACCCCCAAGAAGAGCAGCGGAACCGCCAGAAGACATCCAGCCACCAGTCGGTTCCTGGTCGGCCTAGCGTTGGTTTTTCTTGCGTCCATGTGTGCCTCCTCCGTAGAAGACCAGTCTCATCGGAGCCGGCGCCGCTCACATCTTCTTCGAGACCTGGAGCCAGGAGACAGTGCGGTCAAGACGCCTCGGGAGGCCAACGGGCCTGCCAATGACCAAGCCGGTGGGTAGTCTCGGAACCGCGCTACACCGGCCGCCGAAGCCACTCGACGAGGAGAAGTTATGGCTACCTTCACCAGGTCCGACGAGTTGCAGGGAGCGGAGTTCGTCAACGCGAACCTGCGGGGTGCCCGTTTCCGCGAGTCCGATCTGTCCGGCGTCGTCATGCGCGGGGTCGAGGTGCAAGGGGCGGACATCGACGCACCATGGCTCGTCGACGGCGGAGGCACCTTGCGCGTCAACGGTGTTGACGTGATCCCCTTCGTCGACGCCGAGCTCAACCGCCGCTTTCCCGGCCGCGCCGACCGGCACGCCGGAGATCCAGACGGCCTGCGCGCGGCCTGGGCCGCACTCGGGCGCACCTGGGCGGCCACGCTCGAGCGCGTCGCGGCGATGCCCGCCGGCACCATCGACGTGTCGGTGGACGGCGAGTGGTCGTTCGCGCAGACGTTGCGGCACCTGGTCCTTGCCACCGACATGTGGCTGGGCCGGGCAATCCTGGACCTGGAACAGCCATTTCACCCCATCGGTCAGGTCGACGCTGCCAGCGCCGGGGAGGACGGCTTGGACATGTCGATCTTCATGGCGGCTGCGCCGTCGTACGCCGAGGTGCTCGAAGTCCGGGCAGGGCGCGTCGCGATCGTGCGCGACTTCCTCGCCACGGTCACATCCGACACGCTGGCCGCGACGCGGCCGAATCCACACGACCCCCAGTACCAGGAAACCGTCCTCGCCTGCCTGCACACGATCCTCGAGGAGGAGTGGGAACACCACAGATACGCCGTACGCGACCTCGACACCATCGAGGCGACGTCCGCCTAACCCACATCCTGAAGAGGGCCTGTAGAGCTCGTTTGAGAATGACTGGCCGGGCAGTTTCCGCCAGCAGATGATGGCGCAGGCGAGGTGTATGAGGCCCAGGTGTAGGTCGGCGCAGCGCTCGTGGCGGGAGCGTAGGCGTTTGAACTGGTGCAGCCAAGCGAAGCCGCGTTCGACGACCCACCGCGTCTTGCCGAGTCCCGAGCCGTGGGCGGTGCCCCGGCGGGCGATCTTGGGGTGATGCCGCGGGCGCGCAGCTTGCGGCGGTAGATGTCGTAGTCGTAGCCGCGGTCGGCGTACGGCCGTCTGGGTTTGCGCCGGGGCCGGCCGACCACGCCGCGGATCTGGGGCAGGGAGTCGACCAGCGGTAGCAGCTGGGTGACGTCGTGCCGGTTCTCGCCGGTCAGACTCACCTGCAGCGGGGTGCCGTTCGCGTCGGCGCCTTCAGCTGAGATCGGGCGGTTCAAGGCGCGCGGCGGTCGGCCGCTAGGCGCGCTCAGTCGGAGTGGCGTTTCCGGCTCGCGGTGCCGACAACTGCCATTGCCGTCGCGAGCACGGTCACGATCATGGCCGCGGTCAGGATCGCTGCGTCGTCCGGGAGCATCGGGCAGCCAGCGGACGCATCGTCGTCAGGGCAGGTTCGCCAGGGCTGCAGGAAGTAGATGAACGACACCACCGCTCCGATCACGGCGAGCGTTGAACCGCCGATGATCAGCGCCAACGATGTTCGTGTCCTCATCCGGCGAGGGTAGGGCATGGCGAGATATCCCGTCGGTAACCGGGAAGGACTCCACCCATGGCCGTCGGGGTCCGGGGGTTCTTCGTGTTCTCCCGTCGATGTGCCGACGCGAGCGGTGAGCGAATGAGCTCGCGAACCGTTCCTGAACATCGGGTGTCGACCGCTCCGAAGCAGTGCTCGTTCCACTGCCCGCGCGTTAGCGTGAGCCCGACGAGGGCCACGGAATCGTGCTGCTCTATCGCGGCGAGGCATTGCTCCGCGGCGGCGACGCCGGCAGCACCATCGCAGAGGCGATCCGCGCCGCGAACCCGCCCTACTGATCGACGGCCCCCGCCCCCTCAGTTCTTCTCCGGGGCAATTCCTTCCAGCATTTCCGAATTGACGCGCGGTTCGCTTCACATCTATTCCTCGAAGCCACGCCGCGCCAGGAATTGCCCCATGGGCTCTTGACCTGTTGAGTTGTCTTCAGCGGCACATGCCGGAACCGGTGGCACGGGAGGGCAGATGATCGAGGAAGTGAAGGTCGACAGCCAGACGGGGACAGCAGGTAGCGCCCCGACAGGCACGCCAGGACCTGACCGGCAGGCCTCTTTGGGCAAGCTGGTCGAACAGATCTCCGAGCAGGCCTCCCGCCTCGTGCGCGCGGAGCTCGCCCTCGCCAAGGCCGAGCTCACCGAGAAGGCCAAGAAGTCCGGCATTGGCGCCGGGCTGCTCATGACGGCGCTCCTGATCCTTGCCTACGCCGTCGGCGTGCTGCTCCTGGCGGCCGTGTACGGCCTGGGAACGGTATGGCCGCTCTGGCTGTCCGCGCTCGTCATCGGCGGCTTCATGCTGCTCATGACAACCGTCCTGGCGCTGGCAGGAGTCCAGCTGCTGAAGAAGGGCACCGCTACTCCCGATAGCGTCCAGCGCGTGAAGGACGACATCACGTCGATCAAGGAGGGGATGCACCGATGAGCGATCCGACCCCGCCGCCCAGCAGTCGCGAGCTCGAGGCCGAGGTGCTCCGCACCCGCGCAGACCTCGCAGCAGCCATCGACGAGCTGACCACCCGAGTCAGCCCTGGCTACCAGGCGTCCCGCATCGCACGCGAGACAAAGCAGGCCGTGGCCGACGCCGGCGCGATGGCCGCCAGGCCTTTCGGCAACAAGAACGGCCCGGCGCAAGATCCGCGCCGGGCCCGCAACGCCAAAGCCCTGATAGGAGCCACGCTCGTAGTTGCACTTGGTTCCGTTGTCGTCGTCACCGCTGTGCTCAGGCGCGCGCGGGGCTGAGCTAGGGGGCAGCACCCGGCGCGCCTTCGTCCTGCCTGCCGACCAATCCGTCAAACGATGTCCGACTAGTTGTCGGCCTCGCCCGAGCTGTCCGCCGCCGCGCCGAGCAGCGCCCGAACCTCGGACTCCTTGTAGCGGCGGTGGCCGCCAAGTGTCCGGATCGACGAGAGCTTTCCCGCTTTTGCCCAACGCGTTACTGTCTTTGGGTCAACACGGAACAAGCTCGCTACCTCGGCAGGCGTGAGCAGGACCTCGGATTCTCCGTGGATGGACATCCCCGCACCTCCTCCGGAACGGTGCCGGCCTGGCCGTACCAGGCGGTTGACGACACCCGCTCTTGCACCATTGTTAGCAGCAAACGGGATTTAGGCGACTTGGGGACGCGGTTTATTTCCTCACTTTCTCCGCTGCTCGCCACGCGCGTCCGTTTCGGGCGAGTCTCGGACACGTGCGACACGGCGGCGACACCATCCGCCGATACTTCACCCCAGCACGCCGGTCCCGACGTCGCGGAGCGCGCCCGACTCGATCAGGTCGCCCAGGAGTCGGCAAAGCGTCCGCGCCGACTGACCGGACTCCGCACGTGCCATTGCCCGGACGGCAAGCACGGGCCGTGACCGGATGCGCGGCCAGGACTGCCTCATGGCAAACGAATCGCCAAGACAGAACCAAGTCCGCGACGACGGTGGGGCACGCCGAGGGACCCCGTTCGACTCGAATGTCACATCGGAGGATGGGACGAATCACGTCCACGGACTGGAAGAAACGCCGTTCCAGCATGTAACGTTGGAACCTGGACAGACGAAACGCTACGGGGCCGCACGTCCATGCACGGTGCCGCCCCGCTCCTACGTTGAGGGGGTCGGAGCCATGGGCCGCGGCCGTCAGAAGGCAAAGCAGACCAAGGTTGCTCGCGAGCTGAAGTACTACAGCCCGGACACCAATTATCGCGCCCTCGAGCAGGAGCTCAGCGGGGGTTCTCACACGGATGTGGCGACAGATTCGCGATGGGGAGCCCCGGAGGACGAGGAGTACGACAACAGGTACTCCGACTGGGCAGAGCAGGACGGCAACACGCGCTGAGGGTGCCGGCGCGTTTGCGCCGGCCCCGCGCCCGGCTCTCGGCCGGGCATGTCAGTGCGCTACAGGCGGTAGTCGTTCACCAGCCTGACGGCGCCGCCGGACACACCCTTCGTCCCCGTGACCAGGTCTTCCTGTGCCGTGGAGGCGTCCAGCGTCTCGACGGTTCCTAGCGTCCATGCGGGCACGCCCAGAGCGGACAGCCGCGTCAGTGCTGCCTCCGCACCATCAGCGCCCACGACGGCCACCATGCCGACGCCCAGGTTCAGCGTGTTCTCGATGTCCCGGCGCGGCACGCCGCCGAGGTCGCGCACCATGCGGAACACGGCGGGCACGTCCCAGGATGCACGGTCGACCGTGGCCACGAGCCCATCCGGGAGCACCCGCGCCAGGTTGGCGGCAAGGCCGCCTCCGGTCACGTGCGTGAACGCGTGGACCTGTGCCGCTTCGTCGGCGGCCAGCGCCAGGCAGTCCGAGGCGTAGACGCGCGTGGGCTCGAGCAGCTCCTCGCCCAGTGCGCGCCCCAGGTCGTCCACGTGCCGGTCCAGTGACCAGCCGGCGTGCTTGATCACGGCACGCACCAGGGAGTACCCGTTGGAGTGCAGGCCGCTGGAAGCCATAGCGATCAGCACGTCGCCGTGCTGCACCCGGTCCGGGCCCAGCACCTTGTCGGCCTCCACGATGCCCGTGGCGGCGCCGGCGACGTCGTACTCGTCCGGTTCCAGCAGGCCCGGGTGCTCAGCCGTCTCGCCGCCGACCAGGGCGGTGTCCGCCACCTCGCAGGCCTGCGCGATGCCGCGCACGATGTCGGCGATCCGCTCCGGCACGACCTTGCCGGTGGCGATGTAGTCGGTCATGAAGAGCGGCTTGGCTCCCATCACGACGATGTCGTCCACGACCATGCCCACCAGGTCGAACCCGATGGTGTCGTGCTTGTCCATCGCCTGCGCGATCGCGACCTTGGTGCCGACACCGTCCGTGGACGTCGCAAGGAGGGGCGCGCGGTAGCCCTTGAATGCCGACAGGTCGTACAGGCCGGCAAACCCGCCCACGCCGCCGAGCACGGCCGGACCCTGCGTGCGCCGCACGGCGTCCTTCATGAGCTCGACGGCCTTGTCGCCCGCCTCGGTGTCCACGCCGGCGGCGGCGTACGTCAGGCCTTCGGAAGTCACTGGTGCTCCATAAAGTGGTGGTGGCGGGTCACGGATGGTCGAGCGCGGTCGAACCGCCGGTGCTCACGGCGAGCTGCTTGAGTCCGTCCTCGGGCTGGCCGAGCGGCAGCTCCGCCTGCTCGAGGAGGTGCTTGCCCAGCTGGTCGTCCGGGGGCAGCTCGATCGGGTACTTGCCGGTGAAGCACGCCGCACACAGCTGCGAGCTCGGCTGCTCGGTCGCGGCGATCATGCCCTCGGTGGTGATGTAGCCGAGGCTGTCGGCGCCGAGCGACTGCCCGATCTCGTCGACCGCAAGGCCGTTGGCGATGAGCTCCGCGCGCGACGCGAAGTCGATGCCGTAGAAGCAGGGCCACTTCACCGGCGGTGACGAGATGCGCACGTGCACCTCGGCGGCGCCCGCCTCTCGGAGCATGCGGATCAGGGCGCGCTGGGTGTTGCCACGGACGATCGAGTCGTCCACGACCACCAGGCGCTTGCCCTTGATGACCTCGCGCAGCGGGTTGAGCTTCAGGCGGATGCCGAGCTGCCGCAGCGTGTCGGAAGGCTGGATGAACGTGCGGCCCACGTAGGCGTTCTTCGTGAGGCCCTGCCCGAACGGGATGCCGGACTCCGCTGCGTAGCCGACGGCGGCCGGCGTGCCGGATTCCGGCGTCGGGATCACCAGATCGGCCTCCACCGGGTGCTCGCGCGCCAGGATGCGGCCCATCTCGACGCGCGCCGAGTGCACCGAGCGGCCGTTGATGGTGTTGTCCGGGCGGGCCAGGTAGACGTACTCGAAGACGCAGGCGGCGCGCTCGGCCTGGGCGAAGCGCACCGAGCGCATGCCGTCGGCGTCGATGCAGATGAGCTCGCCGGGCTCGACGTCGCGCACATAGGAGGCACCGACGATGTCGAGGGCCGGGGTCTCGCTCGCGACCACCCAGCCGCGCTCGAGGCGACCGAGCACGAGCGGACGCACGCCCTGCGGGTCACGCGCCGCGTAGAGCGTGCTCTCGTCCATGAAGACCAGGGAGAACGCGCCGCGGAGGCGCGGCAGGACCTCCAGGACGGTGGCCTCCAGCGTGCGGTCCGCGTCGCCCGCGAACAGCGCCGTGATCAGGGCGGTGTCGGTGGTGTTGCCGCGGGCGAGCTCGCCCCGGCGCTGTGCGCCGTAACGCTCGGCCACGAGGTTGACGAGCTCAGCCGAGTTGGTCAGGTTGCCGTTGTGGCCCAGGGCCACCGTGCCCGACGCCGTCGCCCCGAGCGTGGGCTGGGCGTTCTCCCAGGTCACACCGCCCGTGGTGGAGTACCGGCAGTGTCCGACGGCGATGTGACCGGTCAGTGCGTTCAGGGCCGTCTCATCGAAGACCTGGGAGACGAGTCCCATGTCCTTGTAGACGAGGATCTGCTCGCCGTTGCTGGTGGCGATGCCCGCGGACTCCTGCCCGCGGTGCTGCAGTGCGTACAGGCCGAAGTACGCAAGCTTGGCGACCTCCTCGCCGGGTGCCCAGACTCCGAAGACGCCACATGCGTCCTGGGGGCCCTTCTCGCCGGGCATGAGGTCGTGGTTGAGGCGGCCATCTCCGCGCAGAGGCATGTTCCGAGTATCCCATGCGGCTGGATCGAAGTCGCCAGCCCCGGCTGTGACCTCTGTGTCAGGGCCGGCGCAGGCTCCGGCGGTCCGCGATCACCGCGAACAGGCCGGCCAGGAGCGTCGTCACCATCGTGACGAACGCGGTCAGCACCGTGACGTAGACGCCCGGCTTCATCATGGCGGCGCCCGAGGGCGAGCTCACCAGGTAGAGCGAAAGGGCCAGCCCGAGGACGATCCCGACCAGGGCGCCCGTCCAGAAGAAGGCCTTGTACCGCGGCGCACGGCGCACGGTCGCCGGGTCGATGACATCGCGCACCTCCACGTCGTCGGAGGTATCGAGTGGTGTCTGGGCTTCATCCACGAAGCCAGGGTACGCGCCGCCTGTCGCCGAAGTAGAACCAGGGCGAAGTAGAACTGCAGCACACACGTGCTGTGTGTGCTGCAGTTCTATCTCGCTGTAGTTCTATCTCGATGCAGTTCTACTTCGCCCTGGTTCTACTTCGGCGTGAGGGGGGTTACCCCACGAGCTTCCAGGGGCTGCGCTTACCTACGCCCGGGATCTGGAGGATCGTCGGGCGGGTCGCCTCGTAGATCGCACCCTTGTAGGACACGGTGTCGCCCCACCAGTAGAGCTTCCACGGCTGCCACGCCGGAGCCTCCGGCTCCGCCGCCTCGACGGTCAGCGCCAGCCGGGCAGTGGTGCCCGACGGCGACGCCGTCACCAGGAGCTGGTACGCGCCCGGCGCCGTGCCGGCCGGGATGGTGACCGAGGACGACGTCGCGCCGTCGGCCACCGTGGCAGTGCCCAGCGAGACGCCCTCCGCGGCCTCGCCGCCGGACGGGACCAGGAACGTCTCCACGGCGGTGTTCTGCGGCGAGCCGAGCGAGGTCAGGTCCAGGCCCGACAGGCTCACATCGGTCGAGGCGCCCGCCTCGACCGTGCCCGGCAGGCTCGCGGCGACCGTGCGGGTGCGGGCGAAGCTCGGCGTGACCGGCGAGGACTCCTTCAGGTACGAGATCCACGCCTCGCGGTCCACCAGGCCCGAGTCGCGGCCGTTCGTGCCCTGAGTGAAGACCCGGAAGTTGTCACCACCCGAGATCAGGAACGAGAACGTCGCGACCCGGTACTCCGCGGCGGGGTCCACCGGCACACCGTTGATCGTGATCGACGAGACGTTGTCGCCAGGCGTCGCGTTCGGGTCGGCCGTGGACACCGTGTAGGACACGTTGTCCGACAGGCCCAGCGCCAGGTACGGGCGCGACGGACGGTTGCCGTTCGCATCCGTCTGCCACTGCTGCTCGAGCAGGGTGTCGAGCTGTGCGCCCGTGAGCGTGGTTGTCCACAGGTTGTTGACGAACGGCAGCACGGCGTTGGCCTCGGCGTAGGTGATCACACCGTCCTCGCCACCGGAAGCACCAGCAAAGTACAGCTCGTTGCGCAGGCCACCCGGGTTCACGACGCCGATGTCGGCGCCGCCCCGCTCCTCGGCGGCGAGCGAGTCACGCAGCGAGTTCGCCACGAGGTTGCCGAGCGCCGACTCCGACGCACGGTTGTCACGGTTGCCGCCGGTGTAGACGCCGTTCGTGTAGGTACCGCCCGAGAATGCGGTGGTGATGTCGGCGGTCACCTTGCCGATCGGCTCGGCGCCGATCTCCTGGGCCTCGGCCAGCGCGGCGTCCACGATCGTGTCCACCTCGGCGACCACCGGGTAAGTCGCGATCAGCTCGGCGGCCGGGGTGGCGGTACGTGCCACGTTCTCGACGGTGTAGTCGGTGACCTCGAAGGTCTCCGTGTCCACCGTGAGGGAGACGTGGCCCAGGAACTCGCCGTAGTTGCCGGTCTGGATGATCGGACGGGTCTCCCCCTCCGCACCCGGGACCGGGGCGTCCCACGCGTACTGCTTGTGGGTGTGACCAGTGAAGATGGCCTTGATCCGCGGGTCGGTGTCCTGCACCAGCGCGGCGAACGGACCGCCGGCGGCGATCTCCTCCTCCAGCGTGGCGCCGTCGGGCGTGCCCCCGCTGGCGCCGTCGTGCGCGAGCGCGACGACCAGGTCGGCCTCACCGTTCGCGGCGTCGCCGTCGAGCAGCTCGTCCGTGACCCGGTTCAGCGCCTCGACGGGGTCGCCGAACTCGAGGCCCTCGATGCCGGCCGGCGTGACCAGCGTGGGCGTCTCCTGCGTGACGACGCCGACGAAACCGACGTCGACCCCGTTGACCGGCACCACCTCGTACTCGGGCAGCGCGGGCTCGCCCGTGGCCGCGTCGTAGACGTTGGCACCCAGGTGGTCCCAGTCGGCGTTCTCCGTGACGCGGCCGGTGAGGTCCGCCATGCCCTGGTCGAACTCGTGGTTGCCGACCGCCGAGGTCTTCAGGCCCAGCGCGTTCAGCACGTCGAGGGTGGGCTGGTCCTGCTGCAGCGCGGACGCGAACAGCGAGGCGCCGATGTTGTCGCCCGCCGAGACGAACGCGGTGCCCTCGGGGTTCTGCGCCCGCAGCTGCTCGACGGTGCCCGCGAAGTTGACGGTGTTCCCGTCGATGCGGCCGTGGAAGTCGTTGATGGCCACGAGGTCCAGGTCGACGGAACCGGGGGTCGCGCCCGCGAGGTCCAGGCCGACCAGGACCGGGTCGTGGTCGGACGACCGGAACGGCGTCTCGTCGTAGAGGATCGACGCGTTGTAGTTGTACCGGCTGTACTCGTTCGCCACCGGCTCGTACGCGTTGATGTTCCAGATGTCCGTGCCGGTCACGAGCCCAGCCGCCGCCGGGGAGGCCAGCACGTGGTCGAGCGAGCCGACCATGCCGTCGAAGTTGTACGAGTACTCGCCGGTCGTGGGGCCGAGGTCGACGTAGCCGGCGTCGGTGAGGACCTTGATCGGGTCCTCTTGCTCGTAGGCATTGAAGTCGCCCACCAGCAGGACCTTGTCGGTCTGGGCCACACTGGCCTGGGCCTCGGCGAAGGCCGCGAGAGCGGTCGCCTGCCGTGTGCGGGACTCGTTCGAGGCCCCCTGGCCGTCACCCTTGTCCGGGTCGCCGGGCCATGGGCCGGCCGAGCCCTTCGACTTGAAGTGGTTGGCGATCACCACGACGTCGTCGTCGGCGTCGGCGGTGCCGCCCGCGGGCTGGAAAGTCTGCGCCAGCGGCTGACGGGCATTCTGGAACGCCTCGTCACCGACCAGGATCGTCGACTCACCGACCGGCTCCGCGGTGGCGGTCCGGTAGATGAAGGCGTTGCGGATGACGTCCTCGGCGTCGGGCACCTCGGCCGGGGAGGCCGCGTAGGCCCACGTGCCGGCACCCTCCGCGGCGTTCAGCGCGTCCACCAGGTTGGCCAGGGCCTGGTCCCGTGGCCCGCCCAGCGCCGAGGTGTTCTCGATCTCGAGCAGTGCGACGACGTCCGCGCCGAGCGCGGAGATCGCCGCGACGATCTTGGCCTGCTGGCGCTGCAGGTCCTCCTCCTCGGCCGCGCCGCGAGCGTCGCAGCCGCCTGAGACGGTCACCGGGTCGCCCGCGCGGTCAGTGAAGTAGGTGCAGCCCGTGAGCTCGTCACCCGTGGTGCTGAAGTAGTTGAGCACGTTGAACGTCGCGACCTGCAGGTCGCCGCCGACGTCGGCGGGCGCGTCCTCGCGCGTGTTCTCGAACGTGGCCGGCTGGACCGTCGACGCGACGTCGGGCGTCAGCTGCTTCAGCGGCTGGAAGCCCCATGCGCCGAAGCGGTAGTCGAGGACCACCGGGGTGGTGAACGTGACCCCGGCGCCCACCCGCAGCGGTGCGCCGCCGGTCAGGTAGGGCAGCGGCTTCGACTTGTTCGCCGTCGAGTTGTAGTTCAGCGTCGACCCGTCGTCGAGCAGCACCGCGCGTGCGGCGTTGTCCGCGATCTGCGCGTCGTACTCCGCCGACAGCGGGCGGCCCACGGTCGTGGGCTGCACCAGCGGGCTGTCGCCCGCGGCCAGTCCGACCGTGCCGTAGTAGTTGGTGTCGTAGTTGTCCGTCACCGTGAACTCGCCCTGCGGCGCGAGGAGCATGCCCTCGAGCGCCTCGCGGCCGGCGGCGCCCGCAGGCCACGCCGTCGGCGTCGGCTGCACGGTGGCGGCCGTGTCGAGGACGGTCCAGCCGCCCGAAGCGGGCGTCAGCTCCGTCAGGCCGTTGTACTCGGACACGACGCCGGTGACCTCGACGTGGTCGCCGACGGCCACGCCGGCGGCCGCGGCCGTCGAGAAGACGAAGACTGCGTCCGACGCGCCGGGCGTGGCGTCGGTGTCGCCGCCCGTTCCGGCGGTCTGCAGATAGAAGCCGTTGAAACCGCCGGTCGGGTAGGCGGCGGTGACGACGCCCTGCGTGGTGACGGTGCTGCCCACCAGCGGGCTGGCGTCACCGGTGCCCTGGATGTCGGCGATCGGCGTGACGTCCAGCGCCATTGCAGGCGCCATGCCGGCGAGTGTGGTCGGGACCGCGAGGGTCGCGGTCAGCGCTGCGGCGACGGCGGTGCGGGCCGTCCTCGCAGACAGTGGTGAGGATCGGAGCGTGCTGGGTGCCACGCTGACTCCTTCTGCAGTTGAAGAGGGGGGTGCTCGGTTCATGCCACGAGCGCACCCAACCAACCACGGCACGATGAATGCACGGTTACAAACGGGGACCAAGCGGAAAAACTCCGCGAGGTCCCCGAGTCAACGCACTGATCGTTGTGCTCGCCGCGGCTCGTCGAGGAGCGCGCGCGGCCGAGATTAGCGCGAGCCACCGACACGAGCCGCCAGACACGCTGGCCGTTACTGACTCAACGGCAGCAGGTGGGAGATGTCCGAGCGTTCGCCCGAGGCGTGCACCCGCCCGTCCGCGACGGCGTCCGCCCAAGTGACGGTGCCCGTGGCCAGACCCAGCCAGGTGTCGGGGTCGGTCTCGACCACGTTCGGAGGCGTCCCGCGCGTGTGCCGCGGCCCGGCCACGGCCTGCACCGCACCTGCCGGCGGCACTCGCACCTCCACGGAGTTGCCAGGGGCGACGTCGGCCAGCTCCTCCAGCGTGAACCGCACGGCGGTGGTCACGTCGCGGCGCTCCGCCTCCCCCTGCGCCCAGGCAGCGACGGCGGTGCGCCCTGCGGCCGGATCCGTCCGGCGCCGCGGGGGCACTACCGCACCGCCAGGGAGTCGCCGAACCGCGTCCAGCCGGACCGCTCGAGGCTGGTGAAGTCGGTGGCGGCACCGGGCACAGCGTTGGTCATGGCGTCAGTATCGCGGACCGCGGCGTCAGTACCGGTACGCGCGCGACGCCGGGCCCTCCACCGCCAGCATGTCCGCGGGCGCGACCACCGGCAGCTCGAGCGACGACACGGCCGGGTACCTGGGGACCTGTACGACGTCAGGAAGCGCTCCCGCCTCGACCGCGGGCACGGGCTGCGACTGCGACCCCGTGCCCGGCGCAGGCCGCGGCCAGGGTTCGGACAGTGGTATCTCGTCCTTGACCTGGGGACGCACGGGCCGGCTCACCGGCAGATTGCTCGCGCCGTGCGCGGGGCGCGTCAGGTCGCCCAGCGCCGCCTCGGCACCCGGCCGCCGTTGCGGCCCTGGAAGCGGGCTCGGCTGCGGCTGCGGCTGGGGTCCGGGCTGGGGCTGGGGGGTAGGCCGGGGTCTGGGAGTCGGGCGCGGCCCCGGGCTCGGGCTCGGCTGCGGCTGGGGTGCGGGCTCCGGCGGCTCGGCCGACTCGGGACCGGGCGCCTGCCTGGGCAGCACGACCGTCCCGTGCGCGTGGGCCACCCCATCTGCCGGGACGGCGAATGGCCCGGGCGCCGCGGCGCCCGCTCCGGCGTCCGCTGTCGAGCGATGTGCCGCCGACGAGCGCGGTCCCGCGAGCTCGGGAGTGTCGGGCCGGCCGGCCGCCGGGTCGACCGTATGGCCCCCGAGCAGCTTGAACATGACCCGGCGCTCGGACACGTCGGCCTCGGTGAGCTTGACCCGCACCTCGTCGCCCAGCGGAAGCCGGGGACCCACCACACGCGCCCGTACCGCGGGCTCGCGCAGCACGATCTGGCCGCGCTGCACCTCCTTGGCCGGCTCGTCGACGTCGACCACCACGCCGTCGAACTCCTCGCCCAGGCTGTCGGCGAGCAGCGACGCCTCGACGATGTCGACGCACTCGCGCTGGAACGACGAGGCACGCCGGCCCGTCTCGACCATCACGGCGGGCAGGGCGAGCATGGCCTGCAGCACCCAGGCAGGCACGGCGGTGCCCGCCTGGATCGCGAGGCAGATCTCGGTCGCGTAGCGGTCCGCCAGGCGACGCAGCGGTGCGGTGACGTGCGCGTAGTCGGCGGCGATGGCGGCGTGCCGCGTGTTCTCAGGCTGCGGCACGACGACGCCGTCGGGCCCCGGCATGCCGAACGCGACGTACCCGGCGCCGCGGAACAGCGTCGTCGCCTCGTTGAGGAACGCCGCGTGCTCCGGGATGCGTGACTCGAGGGTTGGGACCAGGCGCGCGTACGGAAGGTCGTCGGGCCATTCGATCCGGAGCGCGCGGGCCGTACGGCGCAGGCGCGCCAGGTCGCGCGGGTCCGCCTCAGGGAGGGTGCGCAGGATGCCCACGCCTCCCTGACGCATGATGGTGGCGGCCACGATGCCCGTGAGCAGCGAGATCTGGGCGTTCCACCCCTCCACCGGCAGGTTGCGGCGGAACGACAGCGCGAACGTGCCGTCCTCGCGCTGCTCCACCTCCTGCTCAGGCACCTCCAGCGAAACCCCGCCGCGCTCTGCCTCCAGAGACTGGCGCAGCCTTCCGACGTCGGCCAGCAGCTGCAGCGACTCGCTCGCCGTGCCGGCGTCGAGGCCGGACTGCGCCTCGGCGTAGGTGAGCCGCTCACGGCTGTGCACGAGCGCACGCTCCACCGCGGCGTCGGTGATGACGCCGCGCGCGTCCAGGGTGACCGTCCACAGCACGGCCGGGCGGTCCTCCTCGGGCAGGAGGCTCGCCGCGCCCTCGGACAGGGCCTTCGGGTGGAGCGGGGTAGGCGCGTCCGGCCCGTAGACGGTCATGCCGCGCCGGCGCACCTCCTCGTCGAGGGCGCCGCCCGGTGTGACAAAGGCGCCGAGGTCCGCGATGGCGTAGTGCACCACGTACCCCTCGCCCGACGGTTCCACGTGAACCGCCTGGTCCAGATCCTTGGAACCGGGCGGGTCGATGGTGACGAACTCGATGTCGCGGCGGTCGGTCCGACCTGCGGAGACGTCCTTCTCGGCGGCTGCTCGGGCCTCCTCGAGCACGTCCTGCGGGAACATCGCGGGCAGGCCGACCTCGGCGCGGAGTGCTGCGAGCGCACCGCTCACGTCGTCGGGGGCAGCGGGCGCGAGGCGCATCTGACGGGTTGGCACAACTGCGAAGATAAGCCGGTTTCGCGCTCCCCGCGCGGCGTCGCTGTGCTATTCGACGACGACGGTGGCCACCAGCGCCCGATGGTCCGTGCCGGGAACCTGCATGGAGACGACGTCGGAGACCGGCATGTCGTTCTCCACCACCACGTGGTCCAGCGCGAAGAGCGCCGGCACCGGGCTGCCCTCCGGCCAGGTCACGGCAGGTCCCGCGCCCCATTCCCGGGTGGCGTCGGAGAACCGCGAGCCGAGCAGATCGCGGAAGCTCGCGTGGTCGTAGGTGGCGTTGAAGTCGCCGGCCATGATCTGGGGCGTCTCGTCCGAGTGGACCTGCTCCGTGAGCTCGACGAGATCGGTGCGCCACGTGGCGATCTCGGTCGGCATCGGCGGGTGCGGATGCACCACGGTGACGCGGACGGAGGTGCCGCCCACGGCGACGAGGGCGGACGGCATCGCGAAGCTCGTGCCGCTCAGCTGGTCCTCCTCGGTCAACGGCGTGGACGACCAGAGCCCGCTGCCCGCCGGGCTGTCCTCGGCGGGGACGGTGAAGCTGTGCCCCAGCAGGTCGCCGAGGCCGGCATCGGCGAGCGCCTCCTCGAAGGCGGGGGTCAGCTCCTGGACCGCGAGCACCTCGACATGCTGCGACTCCACCAGGTCGACCACGATCTCGGCGTCGGCCTGCCCGTACAGGGCGTTGACCGTCATGACCCGCAGCGTGCCGGCGTCGGCCGGGTCGGCCGCCGTGGACGTCTCCGGCGGCACGAAGAAGGGCGCCGTCCAGTACACGAAGCCCGCCAGCGCGGCCGCGAGCAGCAGCGTCAGCACCCAGCGCCGTGAGAACAGCGCGACGATCAGCAGCGGCAGCGTCGCGAGCGTGGCCCACGGCGTGAACGCCACGAGCTGCGGCAGGGAGAGCAGGTTGTCGAACGGGAGCGCCCTGGCCAGCCCCACGAGGAGCAGGGGGATCGCGATGATCCAGAGCACGAACGAGATGAAGCCATGGACAAATCGCACCCCCGGACCCTACCGGCAAACACCGGAGTAGAGCGCCTGCCCGGTCTCGACAGGCTCGACCACCGGTGGTCGAGCCTGTCGAGACCCGTGCGCTCGGGTCAGAGGGTCAGCCGAAGATGCGCGGGAGCGTGCCCTCGTGAGCCTCGCGGGCCTCGGCCAGCGGGATCTCGAACTGGCCCTCGATCACCACGGCGTCGCCACCGGTGGTGCCGAGGCGAAGCACCGGCACGCCGGCGTCCTCGGCGAGGTGGGTCAGCTCGCCCTCGTGCTCGGGATCGACGGCGACGACGACCCGGCCCGTCGACTCCGAGAACAGAGCGACGAACGGGTCCACCTTGTCGCGACCGGTCACGCCCTCGAGCGCCACCGACGCGCCGACACCGAAGCGCAGCGACGCCTCGAGCAGCGTCTGGATCAGGCCGCCCTCGGACAGGTCGTGCGCGGCGGCGGCGAGGCCGGTCTTCCGCGCCTCCACGAGAGCCGAGGCCAGCGCCTTCTCGGCGGCCAGGTCCACCCGCGGCGGCAGACCACCGAGGTGCGAGTGGACGGCGTCGGCCCAGGCCGAGCCGTCGAGCTCGTCCCGCGTCGTGCCGAGCAGGAGGAGCGACAGCCCCTCGGTCCGCCAGCCGGACGGGAGGGCGGTGCTGACGTCGTCGAGCACGCCGAGCACGCCCACCACCGGGGTGGGGTGGATCGACGAGTCGATCTGGCCGGGCTCGCCCGTGCCGTTGTAGAGCGAGACGTTGCCGCCGGTGACCGGCACGCCGAGCTCCTGGCAGGCGTCGGCAAGGCCCTCGATCGCCTCGACGAGCTGCCACATCGAGTCGGGGTGCTCCGGCGAGCCGAAGTTGAGGCAGTCGGTCACGGCGAGCGGCTTGGCGCCGGACGTGGCGACGTTTCGGTACGCCTCCGCGAGGGCCAGCGCGGCGCCCGTACGCGGGTCGAGCTTGCCGTAGCGGCCGTTCGCGTCGGTGGCGAGCGCGACGCCGAGCCCGGTGGACTCGTCGACGCGGATGACGCCGCCGTCGTCGGGCTGGGCGAGCGCCGTGTTGCCCTGGACGAAGCGGTCGTACTGGTCGGTCACCCACGCCTTGGACGCGAGGTTGGGCGAGGCCAGCAGCGTCAGCGCGGTCTTCCGCAGCTCGGGCCCGGACGCCGGGCGGGCGAGGCCTGCAGCGATCGTCGTGTCGGCCTGCAGGCCGTCCTGCCAGACCGGACGGGCGAAGGGCCGGTGGTACACGGGCCCCTCGTGCGCCACCGTCTTGGGGTCCACGTCCACGATCCGCTGGCCGTGGTGGTCGATGGTGAGGCGGCCGGAACCGTTGACCTCGCCGATCACGGCGGTCTCGACCTCCCACTTCCGGGTGATCGCGAGGAACGCGTCGAGCTGGTCGGGCCGCACCACGGCCATCATTCGTTCCTGCGACTCCGACATGAGGATCTCGCCGGCGTTCAGCGTGGGGTCACGCAGCAGCACGTCGTCGAGGTCGACGTGCATGCCACCGTCCCCGTTGGAGGCGAGCTCCGAGGTGGCGCAGGAGATGCCGGCGGCACCGAGGTCCTGGATGCCCTCCACGACCTTGGCCGAGAACAGCTCGAGGCAGCACTCGATGAGGACCTTCTCCATGAAGGGGTCGCCCACCTGGACGCTCGGGCGCTTGGCGGGTACGCCGTCCTCGAACGTCTCGGACGCGAGGATCGAGGCGCCGCCGATGCCGTCGCCGCCCGTACGTGCGCCGAACAGCACCACCTTGTTGCCGAGGCCGGTGGCGTTGGCGAGGTGGATGTCCTCGTGTCGCAGCACGCCGAGGCAGAGCGCGTTGACCAGCGGGTTGCCCTGGTAGGAGCCGTCGAAGACGAGCTCGCCCCCTATGTTCGGCAGGCCGAGGGAGTTGCCGTACCCACCGACGCCGGAGACGACGCCGTGCACGACGCGCGCCGTATCGGGGTGGTCGACGGCGCCGAAGCGCAGCTGGTCCATGACCGCCACGGGGCGCGCGCCCATCGAGATGATGTCGCGGACGATGCCGCCCACACCTGTCGCGGCGCCCTGATAGGGCTCGACGAACGACGGGTGGTTGTGCGACTCGACCTTGAAGGTGACGGCCCAGCCGTCGCCGATGTCCACGACGCCGGCGTTCTCACCGATGCCGACGAGGAGGTGCTCCTTCATCTCGTCGGTCACCTTCTCGCCAAACTTGCTCAGGTGCACCTTCGACGACTTGTAGGAGCAGTGTTCGCTCCACATCACGGAGTACATCGCGAGCTCGGCCGCGGTGGGGCGGCGGCCCAGGATGTCCTTGATGCGCTGGTACTCGTCCTCCTTGAGTCCGAGCTCTCCGTACGGCTGCACCTCATCGGGGGTGGCCGCGGCGGTCTCTACCGTGTCCAGTTTCGGAACGGCGACAGTCGGGCTGGAGGGTGCCTGGGACGCGGGCGCGGTCATGTAGTTCCTCGCGGTGCGGGGTAGGTTTCTGGGCGCTGAAGCGCCCCGCCAGTCTACGACGCGCGACGCGGCAGGGCGGTCCTCCTGTCCATCGACGGCCGTCCTGCCTCCGGACGACGGCTGGGCTGAACGTCAGGACCGTTCAGCCCCGCTGAAGAGTCAGGCAGTGATACGCGATGGACGTGCAGGGTCGGCCCGGTCACGATGGCCGCATGCCCCTGCGCCACTCGCTTCTCGCCGTGCTCGTCATGATCATCTGGGGCACCAACTTCCTCGCTATCGACGTCGGCGTCGACGACGTGCCGCCCGTGCTCTTCGTCGCGATCCGGTTCGTCGTGGTGCTGATCCCGGCGATCTTCCTGGTCCCCCGCCCCGCGGCCGCCATGAAGGACGTCCTGGTGGTGGGCCTGTTCCTCAGCCTCGGCCAGTTCGCCCTCATGTACACGGCGATCTGGCTCGACATGCCGCCCGGCCTGGCCTCGCTCGTGCTCCAGGCGCAGGTCGTCCTGACCGTCCTGTTCGCGAGCGTCGCGCTCCGCGAGCGCCCGACGCCGCCGCAGCTCGTGGGTGTCCTGCTCGGCGCGGTCGGTCTGGTGATCGTGGGCCTCGGCCGGTCGGCGGCGACGCCGGGACTCGCGTTCCTGCTCACGCTCGCGGCCGCGGCGTCGTGGGCGACCGGCAACGTGATCGTGCGGCGGCTCGGGTCGGCGACACAGGCGGCCGGAACGCGCCAGAGCCCCCTGGCCGGCCTGTCCATGACGGTGTGGTCGGCGCTCGTGGTACCGGTGCCGATGTTCGCCCTGGCGCTGGTGCTGGACGGGCCTGCCGCCGTGGGGTACTCGCTCACCCATCCCACCTGGGCCGCCGTGCTGTCCACCCTCTACACGGCGTGGCTCGCGAGCCTGGTGGGCTACGGCATCTGGAACACGCTGCTGGACCGCTACCGGGCGAGCGCGGTCGTACCGTTCACGATGCTGGTGCCCGTGGTCGGCATGACTGTCGCCTGGCTCGTGCAGGGTGAGGTGCCGAACGCGGCTGAAGCCGGCGGCGGGCTGCTGCTCCTGCTGGGTGTGGCGATCACCTCAGGGCTGCTGCGGTGGCCGGGGGCGTCGCGCTACGGCTCGAGCACGTAGCAGAGCAGGTCCACGCCGGGCACGGGCGCCCAGTCCCGGGCGGGCTCGCGGACGAAGCCGAGCCGCTCGTAGAGCCGGTGCGATCCCACGGCCACGGTCTGGGTGGAGAGCACAATCCGCCGCGCGTCGGCGGACCGCTTGATGCACTCCCGCATCAGCGCCGTCCCGGCGCCTCGCCCTTGCGCGTCGGGCGCGACGCCGAGCATGCGGATCTCCGCCTCGCCGTCCCGGGCGATGTCGGCCATGGGGCCGCCGCGCGGCACGAATGTCACGCCACCAACCACCGCGCCGTCGTCCAGGGCGACGATGATCTCCGCGGCGGCGGCGCGGCCGGCGACGTCCCGCAGGACGTCGGCGTAGAAGGCCGAGTCGGGCGCTTCGAGCTGCCCGTCCGCGTAGAACGCCTCGGCGACGATCTTTCCGACCGCCTCGTACTCCGCGGGCCGTGCGTCCCGCACCTCGATGACCCGTTCCTCGATGCTCATGCAACAACGGTAGGCCGCGCCCCTGACAGCGACCGAGGCGCTCAGGGACGCGACTCGGCGAGCACTGGCACACTCAGCCAGGCTATTGAGAGATCGCGTAACAAAGATGTCATCGGGGGGTTCCCGGCGTTTACCCGATAGTGGTTTCATTCGGGCATGAAGATGCTCCGGACTTTTCCGAAGGTTGCCTTCGAGTTCGGGCTGGCCTCGTGGAAATGGCTGGGGATACGCGAGCAGACGCCGCGCTTCGCCACCTGCTTCGGCGACATCTTCCTCGAGTCGCTGGACGGATGGTGGTTCCTGGACACCGTCGAAGGCACGCTCGACCTCCGTTGGAACTCCGCCGTCACGATGTACGAGGAGCTGGAGTCACCCGAGGGCCGCGCCACCTACCTCATGGACGACCTGGTCCGCGATGCGCGGAGCCGCGGCATCCGCCTCGGTGAGGAGGACGTCTTCACCTTCAACCCGCACCCTGCTCTCGGTGGTGAGCTGAGCGTGAACGGCCTCGGGACCATGCGCTTCGAGCTCGCGCTCAACTGGGTGGGGCAGATGCACGACCAGGTGCTGCACAGCTCGGGCGAGATCAGGCTGCCCCCGATGCCCGACGGCGGCCGCCGAGCCGCGGCTTCACCCGTCGCCGAGCCCTGGGACCCGGCATGGTCGGACGACGAGACCTTCGACGTCCCGTTCGAGCAGTACCTGGCTACCACCACCTTCGCTGCGGTCGCCGCCCCGCAGCGGAACGACGACGGCTTCCCGTCGCTCCCGCCGTCGCGGAGCCGCGACCAGGACGGATCCGGTAAGGCGCCGTACGCCGCGCAGAGCTATGGCGCCCACAGCTACGAGACGCCCGGCAACCCGGCGCAGCCGTGGTCGGGACAGAACCTGTCCGCACCGCTCTGGTCCGGGCAGACCGAGTCGGCGCAGCCCTGGCTCGAGCCGTACCAGGCGGCCCAGCCCGCGCCACCGGCCGAGGGGTACGACGCTCCGAACGACCCTGCATACCCGGCCGCCCCCGAGCAGTACGAGACCGGCGCGACCGATCAGCAGCCCGGCGGACAGTACGCCGAGCAGAGCTGGGCCCCGTACAGCGCCAACCCGAGCAGCGCCGTCCAGGGCACCGGCGGCCAGGACCTGCACGGTCAAGCGGTGCCGACCTGGGATATCCCGTCCTGGGGTGGTCAGACGCCGACGGCCGCCGCGGGCGGTCGCCAGCAGCCCAACCCACCCACCGAGGACCCGTTCACCGCGTGGGACGACCTGTGGGGGAAGCGCTGATCCGCTGACGCCCCGACCTGCCCTTCCGGGGTCCGATCCGCGGTTCCGTGCTGCGTTCCGGGCGCAGCCGGCGCTCGCGCTCCGTACGCGCGACGAGGCTCAGCTCTCCGGGTGTCGTGGTCCGTGCATGCTTGAGCAGGCGGGTCTCCAGCGCCACCCGGTTCGCCCGGCGCAGCCCGTCCGTGTAGCCGAGGATCGTCTGTGCGTGCGCGTGCGTGATGTGCCCGCCCCGCAGCGCGGCGAGCGTACGCGGATGCTCGTGCACCAGCGCCCGGGACTCCTCGATGAGCGCGACGGCCGACCCCTCGGGCATCCGAAGCGCCTTCGCCAGCTGCTCGACGAGCTCGGGCGCCAGCCCCGCGACGTCGTCCGCCTCTACCTCGGGGGCGCCGAACCGCTCCGGCTGGTCGGCCGCCCACTCCCGGACCGTCTCCATGAGGACGGCACGTGAAGCCGCGAGCGAGGCAAGGAGGGAGTCGACCGCTGCCACAGCATCGACCGCCTCCGTGAGGTTCGCGAAACCGCCCGCGAATCCCGACCCGCGCGGCGCAGCTGCACCACGCGGAGACTGGTCCGGCACGTTGGCCGGACCGCGAGTCACCAGCACCTTGTTCGAACGCATGTTCTAAACATAGAGGGTGACACCGACGCGCGCCACCCGGCACGCCGACCTGTGATCGGCGACCAGCTACCCGCACAATGGGCCTGTGCCGATCCGACCAGCCGTTGCGTCGCCCCTGGCCGCGTGCGCGGCCGTGGCCACACTCCTCGCCCTGAGCGGCTGCAACCTGGCCGAGCCGGCGGAGGGCTGGGACGGAGCCTCAGGAGAGGAGACCCCCACAGCCTCCGACTCGCCACTGACACCCGTGAAACCGCAGGCCGGCGCCGGGCCGAAAGCGCACACCAGCACGGTCACCGTCGACGGCATCACCCTGCACATCAGCTCGCGAAAGGCCGCCGACGTACAGGCCGACGACAGTGGGCCGGGCACGCGGACGGTCACCCTCAGCCTCGCGCCCGGCAGATCAGCACGCCTGGAGCTCGCCTCCCCCGGCGAGCTCGACGTCGACTCCGACGGCAGCATCAGCGTGCTCGACGGCAACGGCGCGCCCATCGCGGCGGTCAGCCCGCCGGCCCTGCCGTCCGACGCCGGTAAGGACGCACCGCGCATCGAGGTCACGGACACCGACGCGACCCACGCACTGGTGGAGGTCGACGCCCGGACAGAGTTCGGCGCCGAGCAGGTCCCCGCCGAGCCGCTACGCGTCACGTTCGTGGTCGGCACGCAGGCCATCGAGGGCGCAAGCTGGGGGGAGAACGAGGGCGGTCGCTCGCTCGCCGTCGACCCGACGGACTGGGCCAGGCACGCGGGCGAGGCGGGGCTCGAGCTGATCCGCACCCAGCTAGTGGCCGCCGAGCCGGACGCTGACACCCGGACCATGGAGCATCAGCTCGTGTGCCACGCGGTGGGCGCGCCCGACAAGGCCACGTGGAACCTCGAACCCTGGCGGCCCGACGTCGGACTGATCCTCACCGCCACCGCGCACTGCAACCCCACGTGAGCGCGCCGCGCCCGAAACCCGGGTCGTGACCCAGTCGTGACCAGCGCCCGGGCGATTCGACGTGCGGACTCGCGCGGCTTGGGGTTTCCTGGAAACCGACGGCGAGGCAGGCTCGCCGACAATCTATTGAGCCCCAGCTCAGCCGGACTCCGGTGTATGTCGTCGTGCGCTCCCAGACGCCCGGCCGTCATCTGCAAGAGCTCGGCATGCACGGAGTTCCCCCTGGGGTCAGGCACTTTGCTCCTCGGCGACACCTCGGCAGGGAGGCTCCTGATGACCCGTGTCATTGTCCTTGGATCGATAGTCGCAATAGGTGGCGGCGCGTTGCTCGGATTGACGCTCGCTTACCAGCACATACCGCTCACGGTGCTCGCCGTCCTCCTCGGACTGGCGGGCACTTTCGCTGTCATACGAACAACACCCGAGCCGGCGCCCGTACTGCGGGATCCGGTCACTCTCGGCGGCCCGCTCGCGCGCCCCGCCGACAACGAGGACGAGGAGTCCGCAACCGAGCCCGTCCCGGCTCCGGTGCAACACTTCCCCGTCCCGGTCGTCGCCGCAGTACCCGACGCCGCGTGACCGTCTCGCCGAGATAGAACCGTAGCGAGATAGAACTGCAGCGCGACGTCTCCCGGGATACGGGACGCGTCGCGCTGCAGTTCTATCTCGCTGCGGTTCTATCTCGGCGTGCTGGCCTCCTGCTTGCGCAGCTCCTTCTCGCTGATCGGCGCCGTGCCGCTCGCGCGCAGCTCCCGGTAGTACGCGCGCGCCTCGTCCTGGCGCACCTTCTCCGAGCCGTTGGCGATCGGGGCGCGCAGGTGCTCCTGCGTGAAGCCCCAGGCGTCGATGACGTCGAGCACGTGCGGGCGGAGCTCCTTGAGCAGGCGGTCGATCGTCGACGTCACGGCCTTGGCACGCCCCGCCGAGAGGCGGCCGTTGGCCAGGTGCCAGTCGAGGTGGCGCTCGATGATGGTCAGTCCGTAGATGTCGCGGAGCAGGGTCAGCACCTTGCGGGTACCGGCGTCGGACACCTTGCCGATGGCCTTCGTGAAAGCGTCCCAGCGCACGAGCTCGGCCCATGCCTCCGCGGACGCGAGGAGGCGCACCTGGTGGTCGTCGAAGATCTCCTGCGCCCTGACCGAGTCGGCCTTGAGCGCGGGCCGCATGCCCATCGCGACCTCCGCGACCATGCCCTCGTAGCGGCCCGCGATCAGCGCCCGCTGCAGGTCGGCGTCCAGCAGGCGGTCCGCCGAGCGCGCGCCGCCGCCGTCGGCCATCGACTGGCCGAGCCTCTTCAGCGGGACCTTGTGCAGCAGCGCGTCCTTCGCCTGACCGGCCACGATGCCCGCCATACCGGCCGGGGACTTGGCCGCCCTCGCCATCTTCTTGCCGTAGTCGCCCACGAGGCGCTTGGCCGCGAGCTGCAGCAGCACGTGGTTGTCGCCCTCGAAGGTGGCGTAGATGTCGAGGTCCGCGCGCAGGCTGGTGAAGCGGTTCTCGGAGAGGAAGCCGGCGCCGCCGCAGGCCTCTCGGCACTCCTGCAGGGTGTCGAGCGAGTACCAGGTGGAGGTCGCCTTGAGCGCCGCCGCCGTCGTCTCGAGGTCCTCGCGCATCGCGGTGGTGTCCTCGCGGCCCGAGAACACCGCGTCGAACAGGTCGAGCAGCTCATCGTGCGCGAAATGCATCGCGTACGCCTCGGCGATGCGCGGGAAGAGGCGACGGCGGTGCGTCGCGTAGTCGAGCAGTGTCAGCTCGTCGGCACCGGCCGACGGCGAGAACTGGCGACGCTGGTCGGCGTACTTCGTGGCGATCGCGAGACCGAGCTTCGCCGCGGTGATCGCCGCGCCGTCGAGGGACACGCGGCCCTGCACCAGGGCGCCGAGCATCGTGAAGAAGCGGCGGCCGGGGCTGTCGATCGAGGAGGTGTAGGTGCCGTCCGCGGCCACCTGGCCGTAGCGGGCGAGCAGGTCCCGACGGGCCACGCGCACGTTCGTGAAGTGCAGCTTGCCGTTGTCGATGCCGTTGAGGCCGCCCTTCTGGTCGTCGTCCTCGCCACCGACGCCGGGCAGGAACTCCATGGTCTGCGGGTCGCGGATCGGCACGTAGAAGCAGTGCACACCGTGGTCGACGCCGTTCGTGATGAGCTGTGCGAACACGGTCGCCGCTACGCCGTGCGCGGCCGCGTTGCCGAGGTACTGCTTCCACGCGCCGCGGAACGGAGTGTTGAGCAGGAACTCCTCGGTCTCCGGGTCGTACGTCGCCGTGGTGCCGATGGAGGCGACGTCGGAGCCGTGACCCGTCTCGGTCATCGCGAAGGCGCCGGGGACCGACAGGTCCATCGCGCCGGGGAGCAGGCGGTCCTGCTGCTCTTCCGTGCCGAGGTGGAGGATCGCCGAGGCGAAGAGGCCCCACTGCACGCCGGACTTGATCTGCAGCGACGGGTCGGCGACGACGAGCTCCTCGAAGCCCACCAGGTTGGCACCCGCCTCGCCGCGGCCACCGAGGCGCTCCGGAAAGGCCCTCAGGACGTGGCCGTAGGGCACCATCTGCTTCATCTGGGCGAGGGTGATCTCCCGGTGCTCCTCCTTGGTGATCCCCTCCTTCTTCCAGAGCTCGGGGTGCTCGGCCACCATGCGACGGGCCTCGGAACGCGCCTCGGGCCAGCGGCCGAGCAGCATCTGCCGCAGGGCGGGCACGTCCACCCGGGTGCCCGACGCCGGACTGGTCGCCTCGGGCGTGGGTGCTACGGCCTCGGGCGCGATGCCGGTGGTCACGGGCTCGGAGGTGGTCGTCATCGGTTCTCCTCGGTGTTCGGCCGGTGGGCCAGGTACAGGGTTTCGGAGGGTAGGTCGAAGAGTGGTCGGGAGGACGGGTCGGGGTCAGGCGGTCGCGGGTGCGGCGCCGGGGCGGTCGTGGTGCAGCACGCCCACGGGGCCGGTCCAGAGCCAGAGCGTCACGCGTTCGGTCAGCTCTTCGCGGGTCAGCGGCTTCGTGTCGATGTTGCGGTGGCCGAGCCACCACTCGCCGGAGCCCCGCACGAAGCCGACGGCGCCGGCGGCCCAGGCTGCGGCGTCGGCGTGCGGGACATCTGTGGCCCGAGCGAACGGCTCGGCGACGAGCTCGATCACCGAGTCGAGGTAGGCACCCAGGGGGTGCAGGTCGCCGGGCGAGGTGGGCGCCACGGCGTCGTCGGCCGGGACCGCGGGGCGACGGCCGCGCCGTCCGCTCTCGACGGGTGCCGGCTCGTTGCCGCCGATCGCGGTCCGGGTGACGAACCAGTAGACGTTGGGCGACTGCTCGATCATCTCGAGGTAGACCCGCACCATCTCGCGCAGTGCCATCTCCGGGCTGTCCGCGCGCTGCGCCGCGGCGCGCAGCGCGTCGTGCATCTGCATCACGACGGTCTCGGCGACGGCGAGCCGCAGGCCCGCCTTGTCGTCGAAGTACCGGTAGACGATGGACTTCGACGTGCCCGCTGCGGCGGCGATCTCGTCCATCGAGACCGCAGGTCCGAGGCGATGCACCGCCTTGCGCGCCGCGCGGACGAGCTCGGCCCGACGGGCCGTGCGGTGGTCGTCCCAGCGCGTCGAACGACCGTCGACTCCGATGCTCATCGGTCCGCCTCCCCGCCTTGGCACGCTAGAGATCTTGTGATTCGTCTCACGAGACTGAGAGTATCAGGTACTGTGAGTCCTGGGCACCATCCCGGGCGAACCGGGTCGCGGCCCGCCCCGGTCTCGACGAGGCTCGAACCAAGAAGCCCCTGCCCGACGATGAGTGAGAAGGAACAGCGACGTGTCCACTACCCCCTCCCCCGTCCCGTCCACGCGCGAAGCCGTGATCATCGGCGGCAACCGCATCCCGTTCTCCCGCGCCGGCAAGAAGTACGTCCGGACCAGCAACCAGGACATGTTCACCGCGGCGCTGGAGGGCCTCGTCGCCCGTTTCGGCCTGCAGGGCGAGCGCCTGGGCGAGGTCGCCGGCGGCGCCGTGCTCAAGCACAGCAAGAACTTCAACCTGATCCGCGAGAGCGTGCTCGGCTCCTCCCTGTCGCCCGCCACCCCCGCCTACGACGTGCAGCAGGCCTGCGCCACCGGGCTCGAGGCCGCCATCGCGGTGACCAACAAGATCAAGCTGGGCCAGATCGAGTCCGCGATCGCAGGCGGCACCGACACCGTGTCCGACGCGCCGATCGTCGTCAGCGACCGCCTGCGCGCCGCGCTCCTGGACGCGAACCACGCCAAGACGACCGGCGCGAAGATCAAGGCGCTGCTTCCCGTGCTGAGCCACCCGAAGTGGCTGGCGCCGGTCTCCCCGAGCACGGGCGAGCCGCGCACCCACCTCTCGATGGGCGAGCACCAGGCAATCACCACGGCGAAGTGGGGCATCACCCGCGAGGACCAGGACGAGGTCGCGTACAGCTCGCACCAGAACCTCGCCCGCGCCTGGGAGTCCGGCTTCTTCGACGACCTGGTCACCCCGTACAAGGGCCTGACCCGCGACGACAACCTGCGCCCCGACACCTCGCTCGAGAAGCTCGCGAAGCTCAAGCCGGTGTTCGGCACTTCGCTCGAAGGCGCGGCGACGATGACCGCCGGCAACTCCACGCCGCTGACCGACGGCGCCTCCACCGTCCTCTTCTCGTCGCGCGAGTGGGCCGAGGAGCGCGACCTGCCGATCCTGGCGAAGTTCGTGGACGCCGAGACCGCGGCCGTCGACTTCGTGCACGGCCACGAAGGGCTCCTCATGGCACCCGCCGCTGCGGTGCCGCGCCTGCTGGCCCGGAACGGGCTCACGCTGGAGGACATCGACTTCTTCGAGATCCACGAGGCCTTCGCCTCCACCGTGCTGACCACGTTGGCCGCGTGGGAGGACGAGGAGTACTGCCGCACCGAGCTCGGCCTCGACGGCGCCTTCGGCAAGATCGACCGCAGCAAGCTCAACGTCAACGGCTCCTCGCTCGCCGCGGGCCACCCGTTCGCCGCGACCGGCGGCCGCATCATCGCCACCGCCGCGAAGCTCGTGGCCGCGAAGGCGGCCGAGACCGGCCGTCCGGCGCGGGCGCTGATCTCGGTCTGCGCCGCCGGTGGCCTGGGTGCGGTCGCGATCGTCGAGTCCGCCTGAGCCCAGCGCGCAGCGGAGAGTGAGGGCCGAGGAACGAGGCACTCGCCCGCAGCGAAGCAACGGGCTCAGGCGGCAGACAACACGGCCTGAGCCTCTCTCCAAGAACCGGAAGGAAATCGTGGCTGACAAGTCCGCTCCCACAGACAAGTACACGGTGGCCGTGAACCGCGGTCTCACCAAGACGATCGCGAAGAAGCTGGGCCTCCCGCGCCCGGCGATCCTGCGCCGCTACGCCCCCGACGCCCCGCTCACCGTGGGCCCGGTGCTCGTGGTCTCCGACGACGCCTCGGCCGCCGACGCCGACGCGATCGCCAAGGCCCTCGTGTCCTGGGATGTCGACGTACGCCGCTCGGCCGACGGCGGCGACGATCTCCGCTGGGGCGGCGTCGTGCTCGTGGGCACGGCAGCCGAGTCCCCGGAGGCCGTCTCTGAGGCGGTACTCGCCCTGGGCGGCACGCTGCGCAAGCTCGCCGGCAACGGCCGCGTCGTCGTCGTGTCCCGTGCGCCCGAGGCCGGCGACTCGCCGACGCTCGCCGCGACCCGGGCCGGCTTCGAGGGCTTCACGCGCTCGGTCGGCAAGGAGCTGCGGGGCGGCGCGACGGCGAACGGCGTGCAGCTGACCGGCGGGGCGGCCGTCGACTCGACCTCCGCCCTCGGCGCGCTGCGATTCTTCCTGTCCGCCAAGTCGGCGTACGTCGACGGCCAGGTGCTGCCCGTCGGCCCGTCGGACGCGCAGGCCGACGTCGACTGGAAGCAGCCGCTGGCCGGCAAGGTCGCCGTCGTCACCGGTGCCGCGCGCGGTATCGGCGCGGCGATCGCACGCACGCTGGCCCGCGACGGCGCCAAGGTGATCGTCGTGGACGTGCCCGCAGCAGGCGAGTCGCTGGCCGCCGTCGCGAACGAGATCAGGGGCACCGCCCTGCAGCTCGACGTGACCGCCGCCGACGCCGGCACCAAGATCCTGGAAGCCACCAAGCACCTCGGCGGGATCGACATCCTGGTGCACAACGCGGGCATCCTGCGCGACAAGCTGCTCGCGAACATGAAGCCCGCGCAGTGGGACGCCGTCATCGCGGTGAACCTCGCCTCGCAGCTGCGCATCAACGAGCAGCTGCTGGCCGCCGGGGTCGACGGGTTGCGCATCGTGTCGCTCGCCTCGACGTCGGGCATCGCGGGCAACAAGGGCCAGACCAACTACGCGTACTCGAAGTCCGGCGTGATCGGCCACACGGCCGCCACCGCGCCGCTCGTGGCGCAGCGCGGCGGCACCGCGAACGCGGTCGCGCCGGGCTTCATCGAGACCGAGATGACCCGGTCGATCCCGTTCGCCACGCGGGAGGTGGGGCGCCGCATCATCCCGTCGCTCCAGCAGGGCGGCCTTCCGCTCGACGTCGCCGAGGCCATCGCGTTCCTCGCGTCGCCGGTGGCCGTCGGCGTGAACGGTCAGGTGCTGCGGGTGTGCGGCCAGTCGATGTTGGGCAAGTGACAGTGGGACGAACGGGCGCGCCGGCGTCGTACGGCGTGAGCGAGCTGGCCCGGCTGCCGAAGCTGGGCGGGCTGTTTGCAAAGGGCGTGGCCGGGTCCGTCGGCAAGCGTCCGAAGGACGCGGTCCGGCTGCCCGAGGTGACCTACCGCGTCGTAGGCGTGGACACCACGGCCGAGGCGGCGCACCTGGCGGCGTACCTGCGCCTGGTGGGTGAGCCGTCGTCCGACGTGCTGCCCGCCGGGTTCCTGCACGTGCTGGCGTTTCCGCTGGCCACGGCCGTGATGGTGCGTGGCGACTTCCCGCTGCCGCTGCTCGGCCTCGTGCACCTGAGGAACGTGGCGCGCGTGCTCCGGCCGGTGCGGCTGGGCGAGACGCTCGAGGTCCGGGCCTGGGCACAGGACGCCCGCGCGCACCGGCGGGGCGTCCAGGTGGACCTGGTCGCGGAGGTCCTCGTGGACGGCGACCTCGCCTACCGGGGCGTCTCGACGTACCTCGCCAAGGGCTTCACGGCGCCGGACGGCGCGGCTTCGGCCGACGAGTCCCCGCGCGAGGAGTGGGCGCCGCCGCTGCCGACCGCGCGCTGGAAGCTCGGCGGCGGAACCGGGCGGGCATACGGCGCGGTGTCGGGTGACCAGAACCCGATCCACACCTCGAAGCTGGGCGCCAGGGCGTTCGGATTCCCGCGGGCGATCGCGCACGGGATGTACGTCGCGGCGCGTGCGCTGGCCGAGGTCGGTCCGGCGCGGCGCGGCGAGACGTACGAGTGGACCGTCGAGTTCTTCAAGCCGGTGCTGCTGCCGGGGACCGTGGACGTCTCGATCCGAAACGTGGCTGATGTGGACCCGACGGGCTCGGCAGGCGGGTCCGGCCCGGCCTCCGGGTACGTGTACGACGGCTGGAGGTCCGGCAAGAACACCCGCCACTTCGGCGGCACCGTCCGACCCGTCTGACGGGATGCGCGTGGTTGTGGGCGCGATCGTTGCGACTACACGTCCGCTTTAGGCGCAACGATCGCGCCCACAACCAAGCGCGTCGGGGGTCAGCGGGCTAGGCGGGGGAGGAGGAGCCTCTCCCAGAGGATCGCGCGCTTCGGACGGAAGAAGCCTGAGTGGCCGATGCGGCTCAGCCCGTGGTCGGCGGCCCGCATCTCGACGAGCTCGAACTCCGTTCCCGGAAACTCCCGGCTCCAGTACCGGATCGAATCGGGGGTGATGAGCTCGTCGTCAGCGGTCCAGAGGGCGGAGACCGGCGTCTCGACCTTCGCGAAGCGGTCCCGCAGCTCGGGGAGCTCGCTGAACAGGTAGTCCGGGTGCAGGCACCAGCGGCCCCACTGGCGCATGACTCCGCCGGGCAGGTCGTCCAGGATCCGGAGCCAGCGGCCGGGGTAGTAGCCCAGCACCGCGACCGCGGCCGGCGCGATGACTCGCCACAGCAGCGGCGACCAGGTCTTGATCATCGGCGCGGCCTTGCCGCGCCAGCCGGTCCCCGAGGCCACCATGACGCACCGGTCCACGCCGACGTCGGACAGGAAGCCCAGGCTCTGGCCGCCGAACGAGTGGCCGAGCCAGGTGAGCGGGGCGCCGACGGCGTCGGCCCGATCGCGGGCGTGGACCGCGGCCGCCTCGGCGTCGTGGTACCAGTCCAGGGCGGTCGCGGCGGAGTCCCGCATGGGGCCGTAGAGCTCAGGCTCCGATCCGCGGTACGAGAACGTGAGCACCGCGAACCCCCGCTCCGCGAGCCAGGCCGCGGTGTGCCGGTAGAACCGCATGGGCATCGCCATCGCGGGCGCGATCGCCACGACGCCGACGACGTCGCCGTCCGGCAGGAACCAGAGGCCGGCGACCGGCTCGCCGTCCTCGGCGGGGAACCTCGTGTCCTCGGTGATCACGTGCGGGAGGCTACCAATCGAACCCTGTCCAGCGCGGGTCGCGACAACCGCGAACCGGCGAAGCGTGACGTAGCTCCAGCTGGGCCGGCACGCCGCACGTAAGGGCTGGATCTGACAAGTCGCTCCATGACAGCGTGTGGCCATGACCACACTGGCGTGCATCATCCGACCGTCCACCCCGCCGTCCCGTCTCATCCCGCTCGCCCGCGCCGTCGAGGCCGCCGGCATCGAAGAGATCTGGCTCTGGGAGGACTGCTTCCAGTCGGGCGGGATCTCCGCCGCGAGCGCGATCCTTGCCGCCACGGAGCGTGCACGCGTGGGGATCGGCGTCATGCCGACGCCGCTGCGGAACGTGGCGCTCACCGCCATGGAGGTGGCGACGGTCGACGGGATGTTCCCGGGCCGGCTGATCCCCGGGATCGGGCACGGCGTCCAGTCGTGGATGTCGCAGGTGGGGGCCAAGGCGGCGTCGCCGCTGACCCTCATGCGCGAGTACGCGACAGCACTGAGCGCGCTGCTCGCCGGGGAGCGAGTGACGACGTCGGGCAAGTACGTGTCCCTGGACGACGTCGCACTGGACTGGCCGCCCGCCCGGCCCGTGCCGGTGCCGGTCGCCGCGACCGGGCCGAAGTCGCTGCGCGTCGCAGGGGAGGTGGGCGCCGGCGTTGTGCTCGAGGGGTCCGTGGGCCTGCCCGGGCTGCCGGCAACGCTCGAGCGGATCGCCGAGGGCCGGGCAGCGGCCGGCAAGGATGGGCTCGACGGCTTCCCGGTGATCCAGTTCGTGTCCGGTGGGACCGGGCCCGGCGCCACCGAGCGCCTGCGCGCGGAGGTCAACGGAGCGGGCTCGGACGTGGCCGACGACGAGCAGCTGGCCGGCTACGCGGTGTGGGGCGACGCCCAGGCGCTGGCCGACGGCGTGCGGCGGTTCGGGGCGGCCGGCGCGGACACGGTGGCGGTCTACGCGACGGACGACGACCCGGACTTCGAGCGGCTCGTCGCGGTGCTGGGCGAGGCCAACGAGCTGCTGGGCAAGGACTCGTAGCGCCCGCCGCCTGCGGCCGAACGCATAGCCTGTCCGGATGGATGCCCTCCACGAGCGGACCGCCGTTGAGCTCCGCGACCTCCTCGCCGCCGGGGAGCTCACGCCCGCCGAGGTCACCGAACACTTCCTCGCCCGGGTGGAACGGCTGAACCCGACGGTCGGGGCCTTCGCCACCGTTACCCCCGAGCTCGCCCGGAAACGGGCGGCGGCGCTCCAGGAGTCCGGCGGCCACGGCCCGGGCGAGGACACGCCGCCCGGCAGCCTGTGGGGCATGCCTACCGGGGACAAGGACCTGTGGAACCGCGCGGGCGTGCCGACGGGCTTCGGTTCGCGCGCCTTCACGGGACTGCCGCCGGCCGAGGTGAGCGATGAGATCGTGGAGGTGCTCGACGCCGCAGGCATCGTCAGCCTCGGCAAGACCGCCGCGCCCGAGCTGGGCTTCCCCGCCTACACCGAGCCGGTGGGCGCCCCGCCCGCGCGCACCCCGTGGGACCTGACCCGCGGCGCGGGCGGGTCCAGCGGCGGGGCCGCCGCGGCGGTGGCGGCGGGCATGCTGCCGTTCGCCCCTGGGTCCGACGGCGGCGGCTCGATCCGTATCCCCGCGGCCGCCTGCGGCGTCGTCGGCCTCAAGCCGACGCGCGGCCTGCTGCCGGCGGGCAGCGGCATCGACTCGCTGGGCGGGCTGGTCGTGAACGGGCCGATCGCGCGCACCGTTGCCGACGCCGCCCTCCTGCTCGAAGGGATGCTCCCGAGGCGGGCCGGGGGCGGCGTCGCGCACCCGTACACGCTGCGCGCGCCGTCGCACCCGGCGGGGGCATATCTCGCGGCCGCGCAACATGCCACGTTACCCACCTCCACCACCGGAACGGGAGCCGGGCTCAGCGGCGGCGGCGCTCGGATCGGGGTGACCACCTCGTCCGCGTGGGACGGGTTCTACGACATCACCGTGTCGCGTGAGGCCCGGGCCGGGTTGGACGCCGGCATGCGCGCACTGGCCGGTTTCGGGCACGAGTTGGACGAGATGGCCCTGGACTTGGCCCCTGAGTACGCCCCCGCGTTCCGGACCCTGTGGATGGGCGGCGCGTCGGCGGTGCCGATCGACGATCCGCTGACGCTCGCGAAGCTGGAGCCGCTGACGCAGTGGCTGATCCGGGCAGGCCGCGAGGTGCCCGCGCGCCGGCTCGCCGAGGCCGTGCGCACGCTCACCGGGTACGAGCGGTCGCTGGTCGCGCAGGTCAGTGCATACGACGCCGTCGTGACGCCCGCCCTCGCGCTGACGCCCCGGCCCATCGGCTGGTACGACGCAGAGAACCCGGAGCGGAACTTCGAGCAGCAGTGTCAGTACACGCCGTTCACGTCGATGCTCAACGTCTCCGGGCTGCCCGCGATCACCGTGCCGACGCACTGGACCGCCCCGACTTCCGAGGCGCCCGCCGGGCTGCCTATGGGAGTGCAGATCATCGGCCGCCCGGGCGGTGAGCTCACGCTGCTGGCTCTGGCCGCCCAGCTTGAGGCGACCCTGCCCCGCCCGCGCGCGTTCCCTCTCTGACGCGCGTCAGACCTCGTCCGGGAGGCAGCCGAAGTCCTCGTCGAAGCCCAGGGCCGCGGTCGACAGGAGACCCGCGAGGCCGGAGCCCTCGGGAACGGGACGCGGGTCGTCGGTCACCACCCAGAGCCCGTCGACGACGTCGTACCCGGCCTGGGGGCCTTCCGCCACCAGGCGGCCGACGGCGGCGATCAGGCGCTCGACCTCTTCGCCCGCAGTGCCGACGCCGACCGAGGCGCGCACCGCCCCGGCGTCGAAACCGAGGCGGCCGAGCAGCGGGTGGGCGCAGAAGCGGCCGTCCCGCACGCCGATGCCGTGCTCGGCGGACAGGTAGGCGGCCACGAGGCCGGGGTCGTAGCCGGTCACGGTGAAGGTCACGACGCCAACGGGGTCGACGGCGTCGGCCCACACGCGCACGACCTCGACGCGGTCGATCGCCTCGAGCCCCGACACGAGCCGACGGCGGAGCGCATTCTCGTGGGCCACGACGTCGGCCGGGTCGAGCGCCGCCAGCTCCTCGCACGCCGCCGCCAGCGCCACGGCGCCGATCACGTTCGGCGAGCCGGCCTCGTGCCGGGCGGGGCCCTCGTGCCAGTCGGTGCCGGCCACCCGCACGCGCCGCACCGCGCCGCCGCCGGCGAGGTAGGGCGTGCCGGCGTCGAGCCAGTCGCGGCGGCCCACCAGGGCGCCCGCGCCGAACGGAGCGTAGGTCTTGTGCCCGGAGAAGGCGAGGTAGTCCACGCCGGTCGACTCCAGCGAGATCCGGCGGTGCGGGACGAGCTGGGCGCCGTCGAGCAACACCCGCGCGCCGAACTCGTGGGCGATCGCGACGATCTCCCCGACCGGGAGCGACTCCCCGGTCACGTTGGAGGCGCCGGTGAGGGCGAGGAGGGCGAACGGCCGGCCCGCGGCGGCGTCGGCCAGCTCCTCGCGGATCTGGGCGAGCGTCTCGGCCACGGTGGAGCCGCCGGTCAGCACGGTCGCGTCGGTGCCGCGCTGCCAGGGCAGCAGGTTCGCGTGGTGCTCGACGTCGAGCACGAGCACGCGGCCCGGCTCGCCGTCGGGCTGCGCGGGTACGCACCCGGCGAGCAGGTTCAGCGAGTCGGTGGTGTTCCGCGTGATGAGCGTGAGGTCGTCCTCGCGGGCGCCGACGAATGCGCCGATGGTGCGGCGGGCGGTCTCGTAGAGCGCCGTGCTCACCTGGGAGAGGTAGCCCGCGCCGCGGTGCACGCTGGCGTACAGGGGGAGCACCTGGGTGACGCGGTCGGCGACGGCCTGCAGGGCCGGGGCCGACGCCGCGACGTCGAGGTTCGCGTACGAGACCCGGGTGCCGTCCACGAGCGGGACGAGCGTCCCGCCGCCGACCACAGGGCGGAGCGGTGCGACGTCGGTCACCGCGGCGTCACGGGTGAGGGTGGTTGCAGACATGGCGTCCTCCAGCAAAGTCCTGGGGGAGGTTCCCCCGCGCTTGCCGCGCGCGGGCTGCGCGCGGCCAGGTCGTCACCCGGGGCACCCCACCGCGGAGGGAGGGTTGCCGGCCAGCGAGCCGGGGCTTGGCGCTGGCGCTCATGACCTGACGTCATCCTGTGGTGCGGCAAAAGCTCTGTCAACGCGTGTCTCAGATATTGGTCTCACGATCCGGTCGTTGTGCGGGCGTCATGAGGCCATCGATGCGGGCGGCGTCCGCGCGGTACATGGCGGCATGCTCCCGCAGCTCGGCCGGGCCGCCGCTGTCGGCCCGGGCCGCGGACCAGGCGGCCAGGTCGCGCAGCTTGTCCACCATCGCGCCGAACACGTCCGTACGTGAGAACGACAGCCCGTACGCCCTGGTCAGGGTGTCGAGCCGTGCCATGGGATCCAGGCGCCCGACGCCGTACGACGCCCCCGCGAACGCGTCGCCCGACAGCGGCGCGATCCGGTAGGCGAGATACGCGAGGTCAAGGATCCGAGGGCCCGGCGAGGCGGTGTCGACGTCGATGAGGCCGACGAGCCGGCCGTCGCGGAACACCATGTTGTAGGGCGCCGCGTCGTTGTGGCAGATCACCTCGACGGGTTCGGTCGCCGGGAGACGCCATTCGGCGTCGGACAGGTCGAATCCGGCCGTGGCGTCGTGGAAGCGCCGCAGCAGGCGGCCGGCGTCGGCAAGGACGCGCTCCGACCAGAGCCACTCCGGGGCGGGCCAACCGGGCACGTCGCCGGGCAAGAACGAGACGACCTCCCGGCCCTGGCTGTCGAGGCCGAGCGGCTCGGGCACCTCCGTCATGCCGGCGGACCGGACATGGGCGAGAAGCCGCTGGATCGTGGGTGTCCATGGGCCCGCCTCGCGGTGCACGGTGTTGCCGACCCGCACGACGGCGGTGGTGTTTCCGCCGGTCAGCTCCTGCTCCACGTCCGCAGCCTCATCCACACCGGGACCCTAACGTGCCCGGCCTGCGAGACAGCATCCCACCCACCGGACGGGGTGTCGTACGATCGCAAACGACCATCCCGAGCGGCCGAGTGACGTGGCACGACGACGCCGCAGCAACCCAGCGTTCCCACCTTACGGTGAGAACGGACGAGGGTGCTACCGCCACGACCGATGGAGGAACACATGAGCGTCCCCGCGCACATCGAAGCCCGCCCCGCCGACGGCTACGCCGGCGACATCACGCCCCAGCAGGCCTGGGACCTGCTCGCCGCTGACCCGGCCGCCACCCTCGTGGACGTCCGGACCGAGGGCGAGTGGCGCGCGATCGGCGTCCCCGACACGACGTCGCTCGAGAAGGAGCCCGTATTCAGCGAGTGGGTGCAGGCCGGCGGCCGCCCCAACACGCAGTTCCTGGAGGAGCTCAAGGCGGCCGGTGTCACCGGCGGCCCCGTCGTGTTCCTGTGCCGTTCGGGCCAGCGCTCGATCGGCGCGGCGCGCCTCGCCACGGCGGCGGGAATCGCGCCGTCGTACAACGTGCTTGAGGGCTTCGAGGGCGCGCCCGGCGCCGACGGCGTCCGCGACCAGAAGGGCTGGAAGGTCGCCGGGCTGCCCTGGACGGAGGACGCCAAGTGACCGTCACCGGCGCGTTCCCGCCCGATGCCAACCCAGGCGGATCAGGTCGCAAGCCGCTCCCCCGCAGCGTCCGGCCCGCGACGCTCGCCTTGCGCGGCGGCCACCAGCGTACGGAGTTCCAGGAGACGAGCGAGGCGCTGTTCCTCACCCAGGGCTACGTCTACGACACGGCGGCCGAGGCAGAGGCCGCGTTCTCGGGCGACGTCGACCGGTTCGTCTACTCGCGCTACGGCAACCCGACGGTGCACACCTTCGAGGAGCGGCTGCGCCTGCTGGAGGGAGCCGAGGCCTGCTACGCGACCGCGACCGGGATGTCGGCGATCTTCACCGCGCTGGCCGCGCTCGTGAAGTCGGGGTCACGGATCGTGGCAGCCAGGGCCCTCTTCGGGTCCAGCGTCGTGATCTTCGAGGAGATCTTCAAGAAGTGGGGAGTGCGCACCGACTACGTGGACGGGCACGTGCTGTCCCAGTGGGAGGAAGCGCTCTCGACGCCGGCCGACGTGGTGTTCTTCGAGACACCGTCGAACCCGATGCAGGACATCGTGGACGTGCGCGGCGTCGTGGACCTCGCGCACGCCGCCGGGGCGACGGTGGTGCTCGACAACGTGTTCGCCACCCCGCTGCTCCAGAAGCCGCTGGAGCTGGGCGCGGACGTCGTCGTCTACTCGGCGACCAAGCACATCGACGGGCAGGGGCGCGTGCTGGGCGGCGCGATCCTCGGTACCGCCGAGTACGTGACCGGACCCGTGCAGACGTTCATCCGCAACACCGGGCCGTCGCTGTCGCCGTTCAACGCGTGGACCCTGATCAAGGGGCTGGAGACGCTGCCGGTGCGCCTCGCGGCACAGGGCGCCAACGCGCTCGCCGTGGCGAACGCCCTGGAGGCGCTCCCCGCGGTGGGCGCCGTGCGGTATCCGTTCCTCGACTCCCACCCGCAGGTCGACCTGGCAAAGGCCCAGATGAGCGGCGGCGGCACCATCGTGACCTTCGACCTGGCGGTCCCCGAGGGGGCCGACACAGAGACTGCGAAGAAGCAGACGTTCGCGTTCCTCGACGCCCTGCAGGTGATCGACATCTCGAACAACCTCGGCGACGCGAAGTCCCTCATCACGCACCCCGCGACGACGACGCACCGCAAGCTCGGTGCCGCCGGCCGGACCGCCGTCGGCATCACGGAGACGACGGTCCGCCTCTCGGTGGGCCTCGAGGACACCCGGGACATCATCGAGGACGTCGAACAGGCCCTCGCCTCCACGCAGTAGAGCTCACTCCAGGCCCGACCTCGCGTCGACCAGCAGGCGGTGCGCCAGACCCTTGCGCCCCTCCAGCAGCGCGACGTCCGACGTCGCTATCGCCTCCGACGCCGCCGGCGGCACGCCGTTCACCGGGTCGAGCACCGCGTCCTGCAGCTGGGTGCGGTGCTCGTCGAGGTGCGGCGTGCGGCCGCCCGTCGTCAGGCCCCACCCGAACGGGAACAGCGGGTCGTAGTCCTGGTCGCCGACGTTCACGACCGGGTCGTCCGCGGACCGCGGCCACGAGACCGGCAGCCGGCCCGTGAACCGCCGCTCGCCGAACAGCACGTCCGCGACGCCGGCGCCCTCGGTGCCCGGGAGCCACGACGCGACGAGCGCGTCGATCGACCCGAGCTGCTCGGTGAGCACCTGGGGTCGCCCGGAAACGACCAGGACAACGCAGGTCTCGATCTCGGCGCAGACCTTCTCCACGACCTCGACGTCGCCGGGCTGCAGCGACATCGACTTCTCCTCGCGGGAGACCCCGCCGTCGGCCGGGTCCCAGGCCCATTCGGGCCCGCCGACGTCGCCGAATCCCTCGGCGTACGGGGTCTCGCCCACGACGACGACGCCGACGTCGGCCCCGCCGGTCGGCGCGGAGGCGTCCTCGCTGAACGTGACGTCGTCGGCTGCCGCCCGGATGCCCTCGAGGATCGTGGTGCCCTCGGTGACCTCGCCCGAGAAGCCCTGCCAGGTGCCTGTCCAGCCGCCGGCCTGGTTGCCCAGGTCGTCGGCGTTGCGGCCCGCGACGTACACGCTCTCGCCCGAGTCCAGCGGCAGCGCGCCGCCGTCGTTCTTCAGCAGCACCTGCGACTTGGCGACGGCCTTGCGGGCGATCGCCCGGTGCTCGGCGGAGCCGATCTGATCGGCGTGCGACCGGTCGGCGAACGGCTCCTCGAACAGCCCCAGCTCGAACTTGGCTGCGAGGATCCGCGACACGGCGTCGTTGATGCGCTTCTCGGAGACCTCGCCGTCCTGCACCGCCGCGACCAGCCTCGTGTGGAACCGCTCGAACTGCGACGGCTCCATGAACATGTCGATGCCCGCGTTCACGCCGGTCCCGATCTGCTCGGTGGTGGGCGAGTCCCCGGCGAACGGCGGGATCTGGTGGATGCCCTGCCAGTCGCTGATCACGAAGCCGTCGAACCCCTGGTCGTCCTTGAGCCAGCCCGTCAGCAGCGCCTTGTTGGCGTGCATCTTCACGGGGTTGCCGAGGCCGTCGTCGGTCCAGTCGATGCTGGAGAAGCTCGGCATGACCGAGCCGACGCCGGCCGCGACCGCGGCCATGTAGGGCGGTAGGTCCACGGCCTCGACGTGGTCGCGGCTCTGCTCTGTGATGCCCTGGTCGATCGTGTACTCGCCCTCACCCGTGCCGTAGGCGGTGTCGCCGTCGGCCACGAAGTGCTTGGCCGTCGCCAGGACGGACCTGCTGCTGTCCAGGCGCTTGCCCTGGAACCCGAGGACGGCGGACGTGCCGAGCACGGTTGCCAGCGCGGGGTGCTCGCCGAAGGACTCGTAGGTGCGGCCCCAGCGGTCGTCGCGCACCACGCACACGCAGGGGGCGAACGTCCACGGGATGCCGGTAGCCCGCGTCTCGGTGGCGACCATGCGCTCCGCCCTGGCCACGAGCAGCGGGTCACGCGTCGCCCCGAGGCCGATGTTGTGCGGCAGGATCGTGGCGCCGTCCAGGTTGCCGTGCCCGTGCACGGAGTCGACGCCGTAGATCAGCGGGATCTGCAGCCGGGTCGCGAGCGCCTGCGTCTGGAAGCCGTCGATCGCGTCGGCCCAGCCCCCGGGCGTGTTCTCGGCGGGCGTGGAGCCGCCGCCGCTGAGGACGGAGCCGAGCCCGAGCTCGGTGATGACCGCCGGGTCGCCGG
Source organism: Promicromonospora soli (assembly GCF_014653785.1). GTDB lineage: Bacteria > Actinomycetota > Actinomycetes > Actinomycetales > Cellulomonadaceae > Promicromonospora > Promicromonospora soli. The sequence continues at coordinate 395,503 of NZ_BNAS01000002.1, forward strand.
TGACGCTGCCGCGCTCCGCCTGGGTCATCTGCCCGACCTTCTCCGCGAGCGTCATGCGGCTCACGAGGTCGGCGACTCGCTTGTCGGTGGACAGGCGCGCATCGAGGTACGGCAGGTCGTGCGCCCGCACGACGACGGTGGGCTTGCCGGAGACCTGGGCGTCTCGCGACTCCAGACTCAGGGGGACGGTCTCTGCCGTCTCGCCGGCGTCCGACTCCCGGGTCGGGATCTTGAGGGAGCGCTCGGCTCCGGACGGTGTTCCCGCCGCGAACGCGAGCGTGCCGGAGGATGCCGCGTAGTCCGCGTCGGCCGTGGCCGTGCCGGAACCCGTCCTCCAGTCGACCTTGACGGGCTCGGCGAGCGCGGTGTCGTCAGCCGTCTGGACGGTGAGGGTGACGGTTGCTGTGTCGCCGTCGTCCACGAAGACGACGGGACCTGCGCTGACGACGATCTCGGCGGCGGCCGCGGCGGCGGCTGTGGGCACAGTGGCTGTGGGCGCGAGCAGAGCGGGCGCGGCGAGTGCTGCCGCGGCGACGAGTGCAGGGATCCTGCGGGCACGGGGGTGCTGCGCAGCGCCTGAGGTGGCGGACATCCGGGCGTCCTCTCTCGTCGTCGGGAGGTGATTTACCGATCACACACCGGAGTTAGCCCGGGCACAACCCGTGGTGACCACTGGCTAGGGTGATCATGTGGACCTCATCGCCCCCTTTGCGAGGATGCTGCGAGCTGACAACCCGGGCCCGATGACGCTCGACGGAACCCGGTCGTACGTGCTGCGCGCCCCCGGTTCGCCGAACTGCGTGGTGGTGGATCCAGGGCCCGAGCTGGAACCGCACCTGGCCGCGCTGGCCTGGGCGGGTCCGGTGGACCTCGTGCTCGTGACCCACCGGCACGGTGACCACACCGGCGGGCTGGCGCGGTTCCGGGAGCTGACGGGAGCCCCGTCGCGGGGCGCGCTGCCGGAGTTCTGCGTTGGCGGCGTGATCGGCGCGGGCGGCGCGATCGGCGCCGGCCCCGGCGTCGGGCCGCTGGTCGACGGCGAGGTCCTGGACGTCGCGGGCCTCCGCATCGAGGTGCTGGCCACGCCGGGGCACACCGCGGACTCGGTGTGCTTCGCGGTGTCGGACGGCTTGTCGTCCGCGGTCCTCACCGGCGACACCGTGCTCGGTCGCGGGACCACCGTGCTGGCGGAGCCGGACGGCTCGCTGCGCGACTACCTGGGCTCGCTGGACCGGCTCGCATCGCTGGACGTGCAGGGACTGCCCGGGCACGGGCCTGTCATCCCCGACCTCGGCGCCGTGGCGCGCGCGTACCGCGAGCACCGCCTCGAGCGGCTCGACCAGGTGCGCTCTGCGCTCGCAAACCTCGGGGCGGAGCTGCCCGACGCCGGAGTCCCGCTCCCTGGCTCACTCCTGGACGCGGTGACCGGCACGGTGTACACCGACGTCGACCCGTCCGTGCTGGTCGCGGCGCGCTCGTCGGTGCGGGCGCAGCTGGAGTACCTGCGGTACGAGTAGTCAGCCATGCCGGGCTCCGAGCGAGAGCGCGCCATGCGTGGCAGGATGAATTTTCGGCCGATCAACTCGTTGGCCTTCATTTCAGCCAGCTACCTGGGCCGGGGAACCGTCATGACCGAAGAACGCATAGCGGCTCTCTGGGAGAGGTTCCGTGGCACCACGACACGGAGAGTGCAGACTCTCGAGGCCTGGTACGCCGGCGAGCTCGACCACCAAGCCGCGCTCACCGACGCCCACAAGCTCGCCGGAGTTTTCGGCACCTACGGACGCCCGGACGGCTCCCTGGCCGCGGCCCAGCTCGAACAGATGCTCAGATCACACCTCGAGGACGCACAGGGCGACCCTCGAGGCGACCCGAACGTCCCCCAGCTGCTGGACAGGATTCGCGCCTGCCTCGCATGACGGTCCCTAGCCGGTCGGGGGCGTGCCGGCGGGGGCGATCTGGTTCCGGCCGGCCAGCTTCGCCTGGTAGAGACGGGCGTCGGCGAGCTTGACCATGGCCTCATAGGATCCGAAGGGGCCGAGCGCGCAGCCGCCGCTGACGGTGACGGTGATGCTCTGCCCGTCCGCACGCACTGGCTCCGCGGCCGTAGCCGAGCGGATCCGCTCCGCGACCGCGAAAGCGCCCTCCAGATCGGTGCGCGGCAGGATGAGAAGGAACTCCTCCCCGCCCCAGCGCCCGCCGACGTCCCCCGCACGCAGCTCCCGGTGCAAGCGGCCCGCGAAGGCACGCAGCACCTCGTCACCCGCCGAGTGCCCGTACGTGTCGTTGACCAGCTTGAAGTGGTCGACGTCGAGCAGCACCACCGACAGCGGATACCCGTGCCGGAGCGAGTCGCTGTGCCGGCGAGCCAGCTCCTGGTCGAGATACCGCCGGTTGTACAGACCGGTCAGCGAGTCGATACGGCTGAGCTCCTCCAGTGCGGCATTGCGCTCCTGGAGCTCGTCCTGCAGCTCCTTGACGTGCGACGCCGCAGCGACACGGGCCAGCAGCTCCGCTCCCTCGAACGGCTTCTTGAGATAGTCGTGCGCACCGCCGCGCAGCCCCGACACCACATCGTCCATCGTGCTCCGGGAGGTCAGGAACACGACCGGGATGTCCCGCAGCTCGCTGTCGCCCTTCAGCTCGGTCAACACCTGATACCCGTTCAGCCCAGGCATCTCCACATCGAGCAGCACCAGGTCGGGCGGGTCCGCACGACACTGCTCGACCGCGTCCAGCCCGTCCACAGCCTCCACCACGCGGTAGCCCTCGGTCTCCAGGCCGTCGCGGACCACGGCGCGGATCATCTCGTCGTCGTCCACGATCAGGACCGTCCGGGCACTCATCGTGGTCCTGCCAGTGCAACCATCGTCGTCATCGAGTGACCCTTCACGCTCTGGGAGTCGAGCAGCTCGAGGGCCTCGGCCGCCCAGTAAGGCACGCCGCGCCGAACCTTCGCCTGCCGCGCAGGTCCACGCAACCACGGCGACCAGAGAAGAGCCAACTGATGTCACCTCATTCGAGCTCAGCAGCTCTCACGCCACAGCGTTTCCGTCTGGCGAACCGGGATCACAGAGAGCGCCGCGCCTGGTGATGTGAAGGCCGCCATCCAGACACAGCCGGGGTTCAGAGCGCCTTGCCCAGGAGCAGGAGCACCGCGTTCTCGGGATCGTCGTGCGGCGGGAACGGGAGCACCGGCCGGTAGCCGAGCCCCACGTAGAGCCGCAGCGCCTCCGGCTGCCGGACGCCGGTCGCGAGGTACAGCGCGAGCCCGCTCCGGCGTCGGGCAGCGTCCTCGACCTGCCGCACCAGGGCCGTCGCCACGCCCGCTCGCCGGGCAGTCGGGTCGACGAAGACGCTCCGGACCTCGAAGCCGCCGGGGTCTTCGGCGCTGAGGTCGCCGCCCAGAGGGGGGAGGCCGGTGATGCCGTCCAGCGGGTTCGTCGTGAGGTGCGCAGGCCCGACCTGGGCCGCCGCGAGCGTCGCACAGCCCACCGGCCGCCCGTCGAGCGTCGCCAGGAAGGTCACGAGCGCGGCACGCCCGTTCTCGGCGTCGACGACGTCGTGGCCGCCACGCGCCGCGACGTCGCGCGCCAGACCGGGGTAAAGCTCCCGCAGGAACGCCCACATGTCGCGCCGCAGCGTTGCCGCGTCGGGGTCGTCCCAGGGCACCTCGCGGACCTCGGGGCCGGGCGCCGGGGTACCGACAGGCTCGACCACCGGAGCCTGCTCCGGGTGGCGCCCGGAGTGCGGCGGCAGCCACTTGCCGAAGCACCGCGACCCGGGATCGTCCGCGAACACGCCGAACGGTTCGACCGGGTCGTAGCCCAGCCGCAGGTACAGCCCGAGCGACTCGGGCTGCATGAGCCCGCTCTCCAGGATCAGGTGTCGCACGCCAGCGGCGCGGGCCGCGTCCTCGGCCGCGTTCATCAGGGTGCGGGACAGGCCACGGCCACGGAAGGCAGGAGCCACGTACACACGCTTGACCTCGGCCGTGCCCTCGGGGTGCAGGCCGCCCTGGTGGTCGTCGCGGCCCGACAGGTCGCGAATCGCGGCGTGCCCGCCAGGCTCGCCGTCGACACGCAGCAGCAGGGTCGCGAACACGTTCGAGGGATCCACGCGATCGCGCGGGTCCGCCCCCGGGGCGGCGTCCGATCCGGCCGCCGAGGGCATCCCCGGCTCCGAGTACCGCAGGTCGATCTCGCGCTGCTGCTCGTCGCGGAGGCGGACGGCGTCGGTATGGTCCCAGCGGACCGTCTCGATGCTTGTCCCCGCGAGAACCTCAGCGGCCATGCACGCCTGCCTCGACCGAACCGAGGGTCACGCGTGGACCAGCGACGACAGGACGGACGTGAAGAACGTCAGCCCGTCGACACCGGAGCGCGGCCCCTCGGCGGACGCCGGGCCGAAGCCGGCCTCCACCGCGTGCTCCGGGTGCGGCATGAGCCCCACCACGTTGCCGCGGTCGTTGCTGATGCCCGCGATGTCGCGACGCGACCCGTTCGGGTTCCAGCCGTCGTAGCGGAAGACGACGCGGCCCTCGCCCTCGAGCTCGTCGAGGGTGCGCTCGTCGGCGACGAACTGGCCGTCCTGGTTCTTCAGCGGGATCGTGATCTGCTGCCCGCGGCGGAACTCGTTGGTCCACGCCGTGCGCGCGTTCTCGACGATCAGCGACTGCTCCCGGCACACGAAGTGCAGGTGGTCGTTCTTGACCATCGAGCCGGGCAGCAGGTGCGCCTCGGTGAGGACCTGGAAGCCGTTGCAGATGCCGAGCACCGGCATGCCGCCCTTGGCGGCGTCGACCACGGCGGCCATGGCCGGCGCGAACCGGCTGATGGCACCCGCGCGCAGGTAGTCACCGTAGGAGAATCCGCCGGGCAGCACCACGGCGTCGACGTCGTGGAGCGACGCGTCCGCGTGCCAGAGCGACACCGCCTCGCCGCCGGCCAGACGCACGGCACGCGCCGCGTCCCGGTCGTCGAGCGTGCCGGGGAACGTGATGACACCGATCCGGGCGCCGCCGATCCCGGGCGCGGTCGTCGTGCCGGACGTCGGCTCGATCGCCGACATCAGGCGCTCACCGGCGCGCCGCTCGCCTCGCCGGAGACCTCGGCGGCGTCGGCGACGGAGACCACGTCCTCGATCACCGGGTTGGACAGCAGCGTTGCCGCTGCCTCCCGAGCGGCGGCGAGGATCTCAGGCGTCACCTCACCGTCCACCTCGAGCTCGAACCGCTTGCCCTGACGCACACCGGAGAACTGGGTGAAGCCGAGGCGCGGCAGCGCTCCGACCACAGCCTTGCCCTGGGGGTCCAGGATCTCGGGCTTGGGCATGACCTCGACGACGACGCGTCCCACGAAGGCTCCTTGAAGGTGAGGGAATTCCGGGGAAAGTCTACTTGCGCTGCGGGGTGCCTCGCCGACCAGGAGGAGTGACCTACGCCGCGTCGCCTCAGGCGGTCAAGTACTGGTCCGCCCAGGCGCTGATGATGCGGGCCGCCCGCTTGGCCTGACCGGGCGCGGTGAGCAGGTGGTCGGCGCCCTCCAGGGACACGAACGACCGCGGGTGCCTGGCCTCCCGGAAGATCTCCCCGGCGTTCGAGATGTCCACGGTGCTGTCCGTGGGCGAGTGCATCACCAGCAGCGGCGACCTCAGCTCCCGGATCTTCGACCGCAGGTCAGCCCGCCGGACGTCCTCCACGAAGTGCCGCTTCAGCGTCAGCGCACGCCCGCCCACCATCCACTGGGCGTGGCCGTCGTCGAACACGCGGCCCAGGACGGCGTCGTAGTTGTGCTCCGCGTGTCGCGGCTGGATGGGGGCGCCGATCGTCGCGACGGCCTGCACGCCAGGGACGTCCCCGGCGGCCGCGATCACTGCCGCACCGCCGAACGAGTGCCCCACCAGGAGGTGCACCGGCCGCCCCTGGTCGGCCATGAACTTGGCGGCCTGCACGGTGTCCGCGACCTTGTGCGTGAACGAGCCGTCGCCCCAGTCGCCTTCGGAGTCGCCCAGGCCCAGGTTGTCGAAGCGGAGCATGCCGATGCCCTCGGTCGCGAGCTGCTTGCAGATCCGCGCCGCGGCCGGCGAGTCCTTGCCGAGCGTGAACCCGTGGGAGAACACGCCCCAGCCGCGCACCTCGCCGTCGGGCCGATCGATGATGCCCGCGAGGCGCGGCCCCGTAGTGCTCTCGAACGTGACGCGCTCAGCCACCGCTACTCCCCTGTCGACAGGCGGCGATATTAGCGCCACGCGAGTTTCCCGGGGATGAACCCGACGCGCAGCGAGACGGACCGCGCGCGGACCGCCGCCGGCGGGGCCCCGGCGACGGCACGCGAGCCGAGGGTCCTACGAGACGGCGACCTCGCCGCGCTCCGCCTTCAGCGCGATGTCCGTGCGGTGGTGCGAGCCCTTGAGGTCGATCTTCGCGACGCCCTCGTAGGCCCGACGCCGGGCGTCCGCCAGGTCGCGGCCCAGCGCCACAACCGACAGCACGCGGCCGCCCGCGCTGACCAGCTCGCCAGTCTCGGAGAGGCCGGTGCCGGCGTGCAGCACGTGCACGCCGGCGAGCGACTCCGCATCCTCGATGCCGGTGATCGGGTCGCCCGACCGTGCCGACGCCGGGTAGCCCTCGGACGCGACGACCACCGTCACCGACGCCTCCGGGCGCCAGCGCAGCGGCTCCAGCTCGGCGAGCGTGCCGCGGGCCGCCGCGAGCATGACCTCGGACAGCGGCGTCGCGAGCCGGGCCAGCACGGACTGGGTCTCCGGGTCGCCGAAGCGCGCGTTGAACTCCACCACGCGGGTGCCACGGGAGGTGAGCGCGAGGCCGACGTACAGGACCCCGGAGAACGGCGTGCCGCGGCGGGCCATCTCGTCGACGGTCGGCTGGGCGATGCGGGCCACCACCTCGTCCACCAGGCCCGACGGCGCCCAGTCCAGCGGGGTGTAGGCGCCCATGCCGCCCGTGTTCGGCCCCTCGTCGTCATTTCCCACGCGCTTGAAGTCCTGGGCGGGGACCAGGGGGACCACCGTCGCGCCGTCGCACACGCAGAACAGGGAGACCTCGGGGCCGTCAAGGTACTCCTCGACCACCACCCGGCCGTTCTCGTTGGCCAGGCACGCCTCGCCGTGAGCGAGCGCCGCCTCGCGGTCGTCCGTGACGACGACGCCCTTGCCGGCCGCGAGGCCGTCGTCCTTGACCACGTACGGCGCGCCGAACGCGTCGAGCGCTGCCGCCACCTCGGTGGCGTCGGTGCACACGTGCGCCATCGCGGTCGGCACGCCCGCGGCGGCCATGACCTCCTTGGCGAACGACTTGGAGCCCTCGAGCCGGGCGGCCTCGCCGGACGGGCCGAACACCGGGATGCCCGCCGCCCGGACGGAGTCCGCGACACCCGCCACCAGCGGCGCCTCCGGGCCGACGACGACGAGCTCGGCGCCCAGCCGCTCGGCGAGGGCCGCCACGGCCGCTCCGTCGAGGGGGTCGACCTCGTGCAGCGTTGCGGCCGCGGCGATACCCGGGTTGCCGGGTGCGGCGTGCAGCTCATGGACGGCGACGCCGGTCACGTTCTCCCGGTCCAGGGAGTGGACTATGGCGTGCTCGCGGGCACCGGTCCCGATGGCGAGGATCTTCACTGTGGTGGAGGTCTTTCTCAGCGCGCGTGGATGAGGTCGTGAATGGGAATGATCTCGTCGCGCTTCGGCCCCACGCCGATCGCGGAGATCCGGGTGCCCGACATCTCCTCGAGCGCCCGCACGTACGCCTGTGCCTTCGGCGGCAGGTCCTCGAAGGCGCGGGCCTTGGAGATGTCCTCCCACCAGCCGTCGAGCTCCTCGTAGATCGGCTTCGCGTGGTGGAACGCCGTCTGGTCGGTGGGCATCTCGTCGTAGCGGACGCCGTCGACGTCGTACGCCACGCAGACCGGGACCTTCTCCATGCCGGTGAGGATGTCGAGCTTGGTGAGCACGATGTCGGTGAGCCCGTTGATGCGGGTCGCGTAGCGCGCGATCACCGCGTCGTACCAGCCGGTGCGGCGCGCGCGGCCCGTCGTGACGCCGTACTCGCCGCCGGTCTTGCGGAGGAACTCGCCCTTGTCGTCGAACAGCTCCGTGGGGAAGGGACCCTCGCCCACACGCGTCGTGTAGGCCTTGATGACGCCGATCACGGAGTCGATCCGGGTGGGGCCGACGCCGGACCCGGTCACCGCGCCGCCCGCCGTCGCGCTGGAGGACGTCACGAACGGGTAGGTGCCGTGATCGATGTCGAGCATCGTCGCCTGGCCGGCCTCGAACAGCACGTTCTTGCCGGTGTCGAGCGCCTTGTTCAGCTCGACGGCGGTGTCCGTGACCATGGGCCGCAGCCGGTCGGCGTACTGGAGCAGCTCGTCGAGCGTCTCGTCCACCGTGATGGCGCGCCGGTTGTAGACCTTCACGAGCAGGTGGTTCTTCTGGTCGAGCGAGCCCTCGATCTTGGCGCGCAGGATCTTCTCGTCGAACAGGTCCCACATGCGGATGCCGACGCGGTTGATCTTGTCGGCGTACGCCGGGCCGATGCCCCGGCCCGTGGTGCCGATGCGGCGCTTGCCGAGGAAGCGCTCGGTCACCTTGTCGATGGTGCGGTGGTACGGGGCGATGATGTGCGCGCTGCCCGAGACGAGCAGGCGGGACACGTCGACGCCGCGCGCGATCAGCGCGTCGAGCTCCTCGAACAGGACCTCGATGTCGACCACCACGCCGTTGGCGATGACCGGCACCACGCCGGGCGACAGGATTCCCGACGGCAGCAGGTGCAGGGCGTACTTCTCGTCGTCGATGACGACCGTGTGCCCCGCGTTGTTCCCACCGTTGAACTTCACCACGTAATCGACGCGGGAGCCCAGGAGGTCCGTCGCCTTTCCCTTGCCCTCATCGCCCCACTGGGCCCCGACGAGCACGACGCCTGGCATGGATCTCCACCTTCTCGGATTGCTTGACTGCTCCGCCGAGTGCGCTCGAGAGCGCCCGCGGGCCGCGCCCGAGTCTACTTCGTGGTGGGCACCAAGGCGCCAACCTCGTCCACAGACGCGCCCGAGTCCATGAGGAACTTCGCACAGCGCTCGGCCTCGTCCTCCTCGCCGATGAGGTCCGCTGCCCGGGAGAGCGCGAGCAGCGCCCGGAGAAAGCCCTGGTTCGGCACGTGGCTCGCCGGGATCGGCCCCTGCCCGCGCCAGCCGGCCCGGCGCAGCGCGTCCAGCCCGCGGTGGTAGCCCGTGCGCGCATAGGCGTAGGCCTCGACGTTCCCCGCAGCGCTACCCGCGTCGAGCGCGCCCTCCGCGAGGACCGCCCACACGAGGGACGACGCCGGCGCCGACGCCGCGACCTCGACCGGGTCGTCGCCGCTGGTCAGGCGCTCACGAGCCGCCGGGTAGTCGTCGGGCAGCAGCGTCGGGGCAGGTCCCTGCAGCAGGTTCTCGTGGGTGCTCATGCTCGAATTCTGACACTACCGGGACAGCGCGTGACAAAGGGGATCGCACAGGTTTGCCCATTTGGCCAGCCCGGACGGTGAATTTTGCCTTTCATCCGGTGCGATCGGGCAACAGTCGTTACGCTCGACACATGATCGAGATCGCGACGTCTCCCACGACGACGACGCTCGTGATCGCCGGCGACCTCGACCTCGCCGAACGAGACCAGTTCCCGGAGATCGCAGCGCGCGTCGTCGGCCTGCGCCGGCAGCTGCTCGTCATCGACATGTGCCGGGTCACGTTCATGGACTCCACCGGGGCCGCGTTCCTCATCTCGCTGGCCGACGCCGGCCGCAAGCGCGGCGGTGCGACCGTCATCCGCGGGGCGGACGAGCGCGACCTCTTCGTGCTCGAGGTCTGCGGCGCCATGGAGCTTTTCCGCGTGGACGACGAGCACTCGTGCGAACCCGCCGCGCCCGACTCCGGTTTCGCGGTGATGACCCCGCGGGACGAAGACGTATCGCCGTTGTCCCGCCGTGACGCGTCCACTGCGTAGAGCGTTATCAGCTCCCGGTGGCGAGTAGAACTCTGGCGAAGTAGAACCTCAGCGAAGTAGAACCGCAACCGCCGCATGGCGCGCTGCGTTCTATCTCGCCAGAGTTTTATCTCGCCAGAGTTCTACTTCGCCACGGTTCTACTTCGGCGGGGTCGGCTGGCGGCGCAGCTTCGCCCAGACCAGCTTCCCGGAGCCGGACGGACGCCAGCCCCACTCGGCCAGCCGGTCCACGATCTGCATGCCGAACCCGCCCAGGCGGTTGGGGTGCCCGTCGGTCGCGACCGGCGGCGCCGGGTTGTTGTCCTCGACCTCGATGCGCAGGCCGTCGCCCGTGTCGTACAGGCGCAGCGCGATGTGCCCCCAGCCGTGCAGCACGCCGTTCGCCACCAGCTCCGACACCACGAGCTCGGCCTGCGCCGACTCCTCGATGCCCCACGCCTGGCAGGTGCGCAGCACGGCGTGCCGGGCCCGGCCGATCGACGACGGCTCGCTCGGCAGCATCCAGCGCCGCCAGCGAGGCGACAGGGCGGTCTCCCCGGCGTCACCGGTCGGGTCGGGGATCCGCACCACGACGATCGCTACATCGTCCTCGGGCGCGTCGGCCAGGCGGGAGAGCAGCTCCTCGCCGACGCCGGCGGCGTCGCGCGCCGTGATGGCCGACGCGGTCTCCTGCAGGGCCTCCAGGCCCAGCCGCAGGGACCGGTCGCGCCGCTCGATGAGACCGTCCGTGTAGAAGAGCAGCGTGTCGCCGGGCTGGAGCCGGGCCTCGCCCGTGGTCCGGTCCCGCGACCCGAAGCCGACGAGCGCGCCCCCGCCCTCGTCCAGCTTGATCACCTCGCCACCGCGCAGCAGGAGCGGCGGCAGGTGGCCGGCGCGTGAGTAGCCGATGGTCCAGACGTCCGGCTCCTCCTCGCGCTTCAGGGAGGCGTACACCATGCTTGCCGAGCGCGGGATGCCCATGCCCGCCACGAGCTGGTCCACGCGTTCGAGCACGCGGCTCGGCGTCGACAGCTCGAACGCGTACGAGCGCACCACCGAGCGCAGCTGGCCCATGGTGGCGGCCGCCTCCACGTCGTGGCCGACGACGTCGCCGATCACCAGGCCCACGAGCTCCGGCGAGATCTGCAGCACGTCGTACCAGTCGCCGCCCACCTGGGCGTGCTCCGCGTTCGGGGCGTAGTAGGTCCACACGTCGAGGCCCGCGACGTCGGCCTGTTCGGGGAGCATGGCGCGCTGCAGGGTCTCGGCGAGGCGGTGCTCCCGCGCGTACATGCGCGCGTTGTCGATGGCGCTGCCCGCCCGGCGGGCCACCACCTCGACCACGGTGCGCAGCGTGTCGGGCTCGTCCGCCTCGACGTAGTCGCCCGACTCGTCCTCGTCCGGCACGATCACGACCAGGCCGAGCACGTCCCGCCGTCCGGCAACGGGGTGCACCACCACCGAGTCCGGCGCCTTGCCGAGCTCGTCCGCGAGGCGCAGCGTGAGGTCGCGCTGCAGCCAGCCCGAAGCCGAGTGCGGCGCGTGCGGGATGTCGAGGTGCAGCGTGACAGGACCGTCGAGCACGCCGTCGAGCACGTCCTGCACCGAGTCCACGACCTCGAGGATGGGCATGGGTCCGGTGGTCACGGAGTCGCCGAGGGCATCGGTCTGCGGACGGCGCCGCAGGGACTTGTCCGCGATGTTGTCGCCCTCGATGTAGCGCGCGTGCCGCCGGCCGCGGCCGCTCGGCGGTGCCGCGACGTCGATGCCGGCGGCGTGCTTGAGGCCGTCGTCGTTCACGTAGAAGCCCGCCCAGCGCACCATCGACTGCAGCAGCTCCGCGATGTCGCGCAGGGCGTACGGGTACTCGAGGTCCGTCAGGATCTCGGTGGTCTGCGCGATGAGGTCGAGGTCCTCGCGCTGCTGCCGCTCGACCTCCAGGCTCGCGAGCTGGGCGGCGTGCCGCTCCATGTGGTCGGAGACGTCCACGCTGAACCCGACCCAGTGGGTGATGCGGTCGCCCAGGCCGGCGCGGGCCGGCGTGAGCGTGAGCTGGGCCCAGCCGTGCGTCCCGCCGCGCAGGTGGGACCGCACCGTCGCGTGCACCTCCTGGCCGGCGTTCACCAGGTCGGTCATGCGCTGCAGGTCCTGCGGCTCCACGAGCATCTCGCCGAGCCGGCGCACCGTGTACCCCGCGAAGTCGCTGAACCGCACGCCCGCGTAGTGCTCGAACGCCGCGTTGGCCCACAGCATGGGCATGCCGTCCTCGGTGGGTCCGGTCAGGAACACGGGGAGACCCACCGTCACGGCGGCACGCAGCACGACGTCGCCGACCGACGGCGGCAGGGTGCGCGGGATGCCCGTCCCCGACACGTACGGCCGCGGCTCGGTACCCGGCACGCGGTACGTGCCACCCGGGGGCGTGGTCGGCGTGATGCTCGGCGGGACGCTCGCAGTGTGCTGGGCCGGCCGGCCTGTGCCGAAGCTGTTCCCGTTCGACGGTCCGCCGCGTGCTCCGTTCATCGTCCCGTTCGGCATTCCGTCCTTGTTCGGACCGAGGCCGAAATTGGAGAGGCCGGGGTGCCGCGGCGGCGGAGAGGACGGAGTCAGACCGGATGAATCGGTCAAAATGCCCTCCCTACGGTATCTATTGCTCGAGGTGCTGTTCCAGCAGGACATTCAACCGTAGATTGGAACGGTCCGAGATCTGAACCTCAACCTCTATCATCGGACCGATACAAAGCAACGACCACTGCTCCCGGAAGGAGAACCGTGCAGGACGGAACTTACGACCCCCCGCGCGGTCCGCAGGGCGGGAGCCCCCAGGACCCCGGCCATCAGAACCCTGAGATCGGCGATCCTGCGAGCATCCACGTCATCGTGGGCCGCTCCCGTGCCCGGATCGTGCTCTCCGGCGAGATCGACGCCGACATCGGCGGTGACCTGCACGAGGCCACTGCCGCAGCCGAGGAGTCCCGTCTCCCGGTCGAGATCGATGCGCACCACGTGACCTTCATGGACTCGTCCGGCGTGGCGTTCCTCGCGCGCCTCGCGAGCCGCAGCCCGCACCGCGTGCGCGTCCTGCGCGCGCCGCCGACGGTGCGCTTCCTGCTCGAGGTGACGCGGATCGGCGACCTCCTCGACATCGTCGACGAGGACCCCGGCTTCGAGCTGGACGACGACGGCCCGTCCGGCCCGCCGTCGGGCGGTGCGGCGGCCCCCGCTGGTGTGGGCGGCCCTCCGGCCTCGTGATGCCGAAGTAGAACTGTGGCGAGATAGAACTGGGGCTGAG
>NZ_BNAS01000002.1:408806-797108 GCF_014653785.1 Promicromonospora soli
CTGGTCAGCACCTCCGCCCCAGTTCTATCTCGCCACAGTTCTACTTCGGCACAGCAGGGTCACATCTTGTGGCCGGCCGAGCGGAGCTGCTGGCAGGCCTCGACGATGCGGGCGGCCATGCCGGCCTCCGCCGCCTTGCCCCACGCGCGCGGGTCGTAGGCCTTCTTGTTACCGACCTCGCCGTCGATCTTCAGGACGCCGTCGTAGTTCTTGAACATGTGCTCGACGACAGGGCGCGTGTACGCGTACTGCGTGTCGGTGTCGATGTTCATCTTGATGACGCCGTTGTCGACGGCCGCGGAGATCTCCTCCGCCGTCGAGCCCGAACCACCGTGGAACACGAGGTCGAACGGGTTCTCCTTGCCGATCTCCGCGCCGACGGCCTTCTGGATGTCGAGCAGGATCTCCGGGCGGAGCTTGACGGCACCCGGCTTGTACACGCCGTGCACGTTGCCGAAGGTGAGGGCCGTGAGGTAGCGGCCCTTCTCGCCCGAGCCGAGTGCCTTGACCGTGGCCAGGCCGTCCTCGACCGTCGTGTACAGCTTGTCGTTGATCTCGGCCATGTGGCCGTCCTCCTCGCCACCGACGACGCCGATCTCGATCTCGAGGATCGTGCGCGCCGCCTGCGACAGCTCGAGCAGCTCTGCCGCGATCACGAGGTTCTCCTCGATCGGCACGGTGGAACCGTCGAACATGTGCGACTGGAACGTCGGCAGGCCGCCGTTCTTGACCTGCTCCGCCTCGATCGCGAGCAGCGGCTTGACCCAGGAGTCGAGCTTGTCGGCCGTGCAGTGGTCCGTGTGGATGGCGATGTTGACGCCGTAGCCCTTGGCGACCTCGGTCGCGTAGGCCGCGAGCGCGAGCGAGCCTGAGACGCGGTCCTTCACCGTCGAGCCCGACGCGTACTCGCCGCCGCCCACGGAGACCTGGATGATGCCGTCGGACTCCGCCTCGGCAAAGCCCTGAAGTGCGGCAGTAATGGTCTGCGACGAGGTGATGTTGACGGCGGGGTAGGCGAACTTGCCGGCCTTCGCCCGGTCGATCATCTCGGCGTAGACCTCAGGGGTTGCGATGGGCATCTGCAGAACTCCAAACGACTGGTGAGATGGGCGGTCGCACGAGTCGTGTCCAAGGCCGCCCGGGGATGCACCTTCGATCTTGCCACGATCCACAGGCAGCCGTGTGCGGCCGTTCGCCAATCGAACGGCCAAAACACTGTGGTTTTCGCATGTCCGACGATGTCACCCGGCCTCGGGCGGCCTCGCCGGTCCCCCACGGGGTCACGCCAGGTGATGGTCCTCGGGGTTCCGGTCGCGGATCGGGGTGAAAACGGCGACGCCGACCACGGCCACGTATACGACCGCCACGGCGAGCAGCGGCCCGGACGCGCCGAAGCGGTCGGCCGCGGCGGTGAGCACGGCTGCGCCGAGGGGAGCCAGGCTGTAGTGGATGGTCCAGAACGCGGCGGTGACGCGTCCGAGCAGCGCATCGGGCGTGACCAGCTGCCGCAGCGACATCGAGCACACCGCCGCCAGCATCAGCCCGAACCAGAACGCGAAGACCGCGGCACCGATGACCAGCACGTCGCGGCTCAGCGCCAGCACCGCGGCAGCCCCTCCGCACAGGGTCATGGCTCCTAGCCAGCAGGCGCCGAACCCCAGCTTCCTGCGCAGCCGGGCGGACAGGATCGCCGCCACGCAGGTGCCCGCCCCGGCGGCAGCCATCACGTAGCCGACGACGTTCTCGCTCTGCCCCAGACCGTGACGCACCTGGTAGATGAGCACGTCGGTCAGGCCGAACGTGACGAAGGTGGTGATCGTCAGGAACACGGTGAGCACCCGGAGCGCCGGGTGCCGCCACAGGAACCGCGCGCCCGTGACGAAGCCCGTCCGGAGGTCGCGCCCGAGGCCCGACCTGCCCGCCGACGCCGCGTCGGGGGCCACCCGCGGCAGGCGGACGGCGAGGAGCCCGAGCGCCGAGATGCCGAACGTCGCCGCGTCGATGGCGATTGCAGCGGTGACCCCGAACGACGCCGCGACGAGCCCGGCGAGCGCCGGCCCGCCGATGCTGGCCAGCGAGGCCGTGGCCTGGAGCTTGCTGTTGGCCTCGGCCACCCGCTCCCGGCCGACGATGTTCGGCACGGCCGTGATGTAGGTGATCTGGAACAGCTGGCCGAACACGGACGCCACGCCCGCGACGACGAAGAGCAGCCATACCTGCGGCTCGATCGCCCAGCAGACCGGCACCGCCGCGAAGAGCAGCAGCCGCGCCACGTCGCAGGCGATCAGGAGCCGACGCCGGTCGAACCGGTCGACGATCGCCCCGCCGACCAGCCCCATCGAGAGCGATCCGGCCGCCATGACGCTGGTCAGCAGGCCCATCTGCACCAGCGACCCCGTGGCCTCCAGCATGAGCAGCGGGAACGCGATCACCGAGAACGAGTCGCCCAGCACCGAGAACGTCTGGGTGCCCCAGAAGAACACGAAGTTCCGGTCTCGCCCCAGGGGTCGAGGATTCACCCGACGATCTTGTCGGAGCGACCGACCGGAAGCAACGGCTCACCGACGGAACGCTGCCTGCTCGGCTCAGAGGCTAGGCAGGCCCGCTGCCGTGCTGCTCGATCCAGCTGTGCATGGCGATGGCAGCCGCCGCGCCCGCGTTGATCGACCGGGTCGATCCGTACTGCGTGATGTGCAGGACGACGTCGCACGCGGCCTGGGCCTCCGCCGTCAGGCCGGTCGACTCCTGGCCGAACAGCAGTACGCACTCCCGGGGGAGTGCGTACCCCTCGATCGGCACGGAGCCGGGCACGTTGTCGATCCCGATGATCGGGAGCGATCCCGCCGACGCCGCCCACTCGGCCAGCGTCACGGCGTCCGGGTGGTGCGTCACGTGCAGGTACCGGTCGGTGACCATCGCGCCGCGGCGGTTCCACCGGCGTCGGCCCACGATGTGCACGCCCGCCGCGTTGAACGCGTTGGCGGTGCGGACCACGGAGCCGATGTTGAGGTCGTGCGCCCAGTTCTCGATCGCCACGTGGAACGGGTGCCGCCGTGTGTCCAGGTCGGCGACTATCGCCTCCACGGACCAGTACCGGTACTGGTCCGCGACGTTCCGGCGGTCGCCGTCGGCCAGGAGCTCCGGGTCGTAGCGGGGGTCGTCAGGCAACGGGCCGTCCCAAGGGCCGACGCCGACCTGGTGCTCGGCCTCGGGCTCGGACCGGGCAGACGTACTGGTCATGCCCGTCATTGTGCCCCGGTAGGCTCGGCCCATGCTGACGACCGCGCTCCCGGAAGTCTTGTCCGGACTGGCCGCCGCCCCCCTCCACGCAGCTCCGGTGCCGCAGCTGCTGGGCATCGACTGGATGGATCCGAACTACCTCATCGAGCGGTTCGGGGACGCGGCGCTGGTGGGTATCGCGCTGGTCATCTTCGTCGAGACCGGCCTGCTGTTCCCGATCCTGCCCGGCGACTCGCTGCTGTTCACGGCCGGCGCGCTCGTGGCCCAGGGGACGCTGCAGATCAACGTCGGCGTGCTGTGCGTCATGCTGTTCGCCGCCGCGTTCCTTGGCGACCAGACCGGCTACCTGATCGGCCGCAAGGCCGGCCCCAAGATCTTCGACAAGCCGGACTCGAAGCTCTTCAAGCGGTCCTACATCGACCAGACCAACGCCTACTTCGACAAGTACGGCGGCCGCACGATCATCGTCGCGCGGTTCGTGCCGATCGTGCGCACCTACGCCCCGGTCGCGGCCGGCGTCGGCAAGATGGCGTACCGGCACTTCGCGACGTACAACGCGATCGGCGCGCTGCTCTGGGCCGTCGGCGTGACGCTGCTGGGCTACGTGCTCGGCAACTTCACGTTCGTCAAGGAGAACATCGAGGCGCTGCTCATCCTCATCGTGCTCATCTCGGTGATCCCGATGGTCGTCGAGATCTGGCGGGCGAGGCGCGGGGAGAAGGCGGCGCCGGTCGAGCCCGGCGCGACAGGACCGGCCGACGACGAGGCCCCGGTCGGCCCGCCGCGCCACTCGCGGCGCTGAGCTGGACGGCCGACGCCGGGGCGCACCGCGGCCACTAGGCTGGCGCCCATGATCGAGCGGACCACCGAAGCCTGGCTCACGGACATGGACGGCGTGCTGGTGCACGAGGGCACCGCCCTCCCCGGCGGCCCCGAGTTCATCAAGGCGTTGCGGGAGAAGGAGCTGCCCTTCCTCGTCCTGACGAACAACTCGATATTCACGCCGCGCGACCTGCGCGCTCGCCTCGCGTACAGCGGGATCGACGTGCCGGAGGAGAACCTCTGGACCTCGGCCCTGGCCACCGCCCAGTTCGTGGCGGACCAGATCCCGAACGGCAGCGCGTACGCGATCGGCGAGGCGGGTCTGACGACGGCGCTGCACCAGGCGGGCTACACGCTCACCGAGTCGGATCCGGACTACGTGGTGCTCGGCGAGACCCGCACGTACTCGTTCGAGGCGATCACCAAGGCCATCCGGCTGATCGTGGGCGGCGCCCGGTTCATCTGCACGAACCCGGACGTCACCGGCCCGTCGCAGGAGGGTCTGCTGCCCGCCGCGGGGTCCGTTGCCGCGATGATCGCGGCGGCGACCGGCCGGCAGCCCTACTACGTGGGCAAGCCCAACCCGGTGCTGTTCCGGTCCGCGCTCAACCTGATAGGGGCGCACTCGGAGTCGACGACGATGGTCGGCGACCGCATGGACACGGACATCCTGGGCGGCATGGAGGCCGGCCTGGAGACGTTCCTGGTGCTCACGGGGTCGACGTCGGCCGACGAGGTCGAGAAGTACCCGTTCCGGCCCAGCCACGTGGTGAACTCGATAGCGGACATCGTCGACCTGGTCTGAGCTGGACCGGCGCCCAGCGGCACCAGCCCGGGACCGAGACCCGACCGAGCCTGGGCACGGTCGGCTCAGGTCAGGCCCGGGATCCCGAAGCCGTCGATCCTGCCGCCCGTCTCGAACCGCGGGCCGCCCTTCTCCAGCGGCAGCACGATCCGCGCGACGTCGGCTATGCGCTTGGCCCGCTCGGTCAGGGTCGTCACGTCCGTGCGGCCCGGGCGCCACAGCAGCACCGACGGCCCCTCGATCCGGAGCCGGGAGCCGTGGAAGTCGGGGAGCATCACGATGTTCGCGAGGCGGGCGTCGAGGGCGCGTCGCGCGAACACCTCGTCGGAGGTCCGCACGAGCCACTGCCCGTCGAACGCGGGGTTGTCGATCTGGACGTCCTGCGCGCCGAAGAGCTTCTGCCACTTCTCGCGGAGGCCCTCGGGCGACAGGTCGACCACGGGCTCGCCCGGCAGCGCGTCGAGCGCCACCACGTGCGCCGAGCGGCGCAGGCCGGGACGGCGCGCGTTGGGGGAGCCCGAGCGCCAGGTGTAGGTGAACGAGACGATGTCGTAGCCGTCGACGCTCCCGCGCAGGACGTCGCGAGCCTCGTGGTCCAGGCCGACGCCGAAGGGCCGGCCGCTCCACCGCTGGGCGAGCGTCGAGTCGTTTCCGACGTACTCCCAGCCGTTGGCCTCAGCCCACTGGGCGGCGTCCTGCGAACGCCCGCGCTTCATCACCCGCGCTGCGGCAATTGTGAAGGTCACCACTCCGGCGACGAGCAGGACTAAAGCGACAAATGTCCCCATGAACCTAAAGATACCGTAGCGGTGGGCAAAAGTCTCCACAGGGAGTGATATCGAGATAGCCCAAGTACGGTATTGACAGGTTCAGGCGAGGCCGAGGTCCTGCAGGCCGAACAGGTAGTGGTACGGCACCCCGAGCGCCTCGATCTTCTCGCCCGCGCCGGTGGCCCGGTCGACGATGGTGGCCACACCCAGCACCTCGGCGCCGGCGGCCCGGGCCGCCTCGATCGCCGCGATCGGCGAGCCGCCCGTGGTGGTGGTGTCCTCGACGACGACCACGTTGCGGCCCGCGATGTCCGGCCCCTCGATCTGGCGCTGCATGCCGTGCGCCTTCGCCGCCTTGCGCACCACGAACGCGTCCAGGTCCTGGCCGCGCGAGGCCGCGGCGTGCAGCAGCGCGGCCGCAATCGGGTCGGCGCCAAGGGTGAGCCCACCGACGGCGTCGATCTCGGCGGTGCCGAGCCCGACCTCCTCCAGGTGGTCCAGGAGCACGTGCCCCACGAGCGGGGCCGCCCGGTGGTGCAGCGTGATGCGGCGCAGGTCGACGTAGTAGTCGGCCTCCTTGCCGGAGGACAGGGTCACCTTGCCGTGCACCACGGCGAGCTCCTTGATGAGCTCGGCCAGCTGCTCGCGCGGGGTCGGGGAGAAGTCAGCGTTCACGGTGCAAGGGTACGTGGCGCGCCGTCGTGGAATTCCGGACGCCGTCCCGGGTTGCCCCCCACCTCTGGGAGGGTTGTGCTGTGAGCATCATGGACAACGCGGTGTACGTGGACGGCAAGCGCACGGCGAATCCCGCCAGCCTCGAGGAGACCTGCGAGATCACTCGCGAGCGCCACGGCATCGCCTGGGTGGACCTGTCCTGGCCGACGCCCGCCGAGATCGAGGCAGTCGCCGAGGAGTTCTCCCTGCACCCGCTCGCCGTCGAGGACGCCATCCACGCGCACCAGCGGCCCAAGATCGAGCACTACGACGACGTGCTGTTCGTGGTGCTGCACCCGGCACGGAGCGTCGATGAGGACGGCGACGGGCACATCGACCGCGTCGAGTTCGGTGAGGTGCACGCGTGGGTGGGCCCGGACTTCGTGGTGACGATCCGACGGTCCGTCACGCCCGACCTGGCGGCGATGCGTGCCGGGCTGGAGCAAGACCCCGACCTGCTGCGCCTCGGGCCGATAGCGATCCTCGCGGCGCTTCTGGACCAGGTGGTCGACACCTACCGGCCGGTGGTCACGCGGCTGCGCCGCGACATCGACCAGGTCGAGGACCAGCTCTTCTCCCGCGACCCGGAGGTGTCCTTCCGGATCTACGAGGCGACGCGTGAGGTGATCGGGCTGCAGCGAGCCACCAGCCCGCTGGTCGACATCCTGCGGGAGCTGCTCGACGGCGAGAGCGAGACCGGCGAGAGCGAGACCGGCTCCGACGTCGCGCAGGACCACCGCTACGTGGAGCTCCATCGCAACCTGCGCAACGTTCTCGACCACGCCATCAAGCACGCGGAGACCTCGGACACGTTCCGGTCACTGCTGACAAACACCCTGAACGTGCACTCGACCCTCGTGACGCAGGAGCAGAACGAGGAGTCGCGCCGCCTGACGGAGATCAGCATGAACCAGGACGAGCAGGTGAAGAAGATCTCCGCCTGGGCGGCCATCCTCTTCGCGCCGTCGCTGATCGGCACCATCTACGGCATGAACTTCGAGCACATGCCCGAGCTGACCTGGACGTTCGGATACCCGCTGGCGCTCGCCACGATGGTCGGCCTCGGCGGGATCTTCTACTGGATCTTCAAGCGGGTCGGCTGGCTCTGACGGCTGCCCGCCGCGCCGCCCGGCCAGGCCCGGCCCGTCAGCGGTACTTGCCGACGGCGCGGACCGCCCAGCGCGGCGCGGCCCGCAGGAGGGCGGCGGCCAACTTGTAGCGCACCGACGGCGTGGACAGGACGACGCCGCGGCGCACGTCCGCGAGCGCCACCCTGACCACGTCCTCGGCGTCGAGCCAGCCCCAGTCCGGGATGGACGACTCGGGGATGCCTGCCCGGGCGTGGAACTCGGTGTGCGTGAACCCGGGGGACAGCAGCGTCGCGGTCACGCCGGTGCCCTTGAGCTCGACGGCCAGGGACTCGGTAAAGGTCCGCACGTACGCCTTGGCGGCGGCGTACGTGCCGCCGGCCGTGAGGGCCGCGATCGAGCCGACGTTGCAGATCGCGCCGCGGTCCCGTTCGAGCATCTGCCCGACGGCGGCGTGCGTCAGCTCCACGACCGCCGTCACCATGACGTCGATCCCGCGGCGCTCTGTGGTGATCCGGCCCTTCGCGAAGCTCGCGCCCGTGGCGAAGCCTGCGTTGTTGACGAGGAGTCCCACGGGCTGCAGGTCGCCGTCCTCGGGCCGGCCGCCGACGACGGCGAGGCGCTGCGCGACCCGCGCGACGTCGTCGGGCACCGAGAGGTCCGCCGGGAGCACCTCGACCGCCACCCCAGTGGCGGAGCGGAGCTCCTCGGCGACCTCGTCCAACCGTTCCTCGGTGCGCGCCACCAGGACCAGATCATGGTTGGACGCGGCGAGCTGACGCGCGAACTCCAGACCCAGACCGGCGGACGCGCCGGTGATCAGTGCGGTTCCCATGGCCGCACCCTATCGGCGCGCCCCCGCTGTCTCCGGGCCGCTGTCACCTGTCGTCGCCGACGCTCGCCGTCGCCGTCGCCGTCACACCCGTCGCCTGCTCCCGGCGGCGCAGCCAGATGCCCGCCACCACCAGCACAACGATCGCCGCGTACGCCGTGGCGGCGAACGGGCTGGTCACCAGGTAGGTCAGATCGCCCTGGCTGATCGCGAGAGAACGGCGCAGCCGGTCCTCCGCCATCGGGCCGAGGATCATGCCGATCACCATGGGCGCCACCGGGTAGCCGTACCGCCGCATGAAGAAGCCGATCAGCCCCACAACCAGGAGGAGCAGCACGTCCACCGGCGAGAAGTTCAGCGCGTACGAGCCGAGCGCGCCGAACATCAGGATCCCGGCGTACAGGTAGTGCCGCGGGATGCTCAGCACCCGCACCCACATGCCCACGAGCGGCAGATTGAGCACGAGCAGCATGAGGTTGCCGATGTACAGGCTCGCCACCAGCGCCCATACCAGCGCGGACTCGTTCCGCAGCAGCATCGGCCCCGGCTGGATGCCGTACGACTGGAACGCGACCACCATGATGGCCGCCGTCGCCGTCGTGGGCAGGCCGAGCGTCAGCAGGGGCACCAGGACCCCCGCCGCCGCGGCGTTGTTCGCCGCCTCCGGGCCTGCCACGCCCTCGATGGCGCCCTTGCCGAACTCCTTGCGGCGCGACCCGGAGAGCCGGCGCTCGGCGGCGTAGGAGAGGAACGTCGCGACGTCCGCCCCGCCCGCCGGGATGGTGCCCACGGGGAACCCGATCGCCGTTCCGCGCAGCCACGGCTTCCAGGAGCGGCGCCAGTCGTCGCGCTTCATCCAGGAGCGCCAGCCCTTCTCGACCGGAATCACCTCGATGGGCCCGTGCCGCATCCGCGACCCCACGTACAGAGCCTCGCCGACGGCGAACAGCCCGACGGCGACCACTACGACGTCAATTCCGTCTGCCAGGTTCGGCACGCCGAACGTGAAGCGCTGCTGGCCCGTGAGGGTATCCGTGCCGACCAGGCCGAGGAACAGCCCGAGCGACAGCGACGCGAGCCCGCGCGGGACCGAGGACCCCAGCAGGGCGCCCACGGTGATGAAGGCGACCACCATCAGGGCGAAGTAGTCGGGCTCACCGAGCTGGACGGCCCATCTCGCGACGACGGGCGCCACGAACGTGAGCGCGACCGTTGCGATGCTTCCCGCGACGAACGATCCGATGGCCGCCGTCGCCAGCGCGGCCGCGCCCCGCCCCGCACGGGCCATGCGGTTGCCTTCGAGCGCCGTCACGATGGACGCCGACTCGCCCGGTGTGTTGAGCAGGATCGACGTCGTCGACCCGCCGTACATGCCGCCGTAGTAGATGCCGGCGAAAACGATGATCGCCGCCGTCGGCTCCAGTGTGTAGGTGAGCGGCAGTAGCAGGGCGATGGTCATGGCCGGGCCGATGCCCGGCAGCACGCCGACCGCCGTCCCGATGAACACGCCGAACAGCGCGTACAACAGGTACATGGGGTGCAGCACGGTGGCGAACCCCTCGAGCAGTGCGGAGAAGTTATCCATGGAGGAACGGCACCCCTTCCAGGAGCGGGCCCGGTGGGAGCGACAGCTTGAGCAGCCCGCCGAAGATCACTTGGATGGTCAGGCCCAGCGCGAGCCCGACCAGGGCGGCCCGCCACCACGGACGGGCCCCCAGGACGACCGCGGCGCCCGCGAACAGGATCGCGGCGGCGAACGGCCAGCCGATGACGTTGATCGTGAACACGTGCACCACGAGGGTGCCCGCGAGCAACGCGACGGTCCGCCAGTCGGTCCGGACGGTGGGGTCGACGTCCTCCCCACCCTCCTCCTCCCCGGCCCGGCCGCTCAGGACCAGGACGACCAGCGCCACCCCGGCCGCGACGAGCATGCCGCCCACCAGGTAGGGAAAGGCGCGCGGGCCGAGAGTGTTGGTCGAGCCCGGAACGGTGATGCTCCCGGCGGCCAGCAGTACGTAGGCGCCGAGGGCCGTCGTCGCCACGGCCAGCACGAGCTCGCCCCACCGACGGCGCGGCGGCTCGACGTGCGCAGGGATCGGGGGCGGCGGGGGGCCTGCGTCCGCCGTCGGCTCGCCCGGTTGAGTGGGCGCCACGGGCGCCGCGCCGTCGGTGCTCACTTGACGAGCCCGATGTCCTGGAGCACCACCTGGATCTCGGCGATGTTGTCGGTGAGGTACGAGTCGAACTCGTCACCGGCGAGGAACGCGTCGTCCCAGCCCTTCTCCTCGAGCGTGGCCTGCCACGTCTCGGACTCGGCGAGCTCGGTGACGGCGGCGGTCAGCGCCTCCTTCTGGGCGTCGTCGATCGAGCCGGGGGCGACCACACCGCGCCAGTTGGTGAGGACCAGGTCGTACCCGGCCTCGGTGAGGGTGGGCGTGTCCGGGAGCGCGTCGACACGCTCCCCGCCGGAGACCGCGAGCGCCCGCAGATCGCCCGCCTCGACCTGCTCGGCGTACTCGCTGACGCCGGAGATGCCGGCGTCCACCTTGTTGCCGAGCAGGGCCGCCAGGGACTCGCCGCCGCCGGAGTAGGCGACGTAGTTGAGGCTGGTCGCGACGTCCTCAGCGGGCATGCCGGCGGCCTTGAGCAGCATGCCGGCGAGGATGTGGTCGGTTCCGCCGGCGGAACCGCCGGTGATGGTGACGTCCTTGCCGTTCTTCTCGACGTCGGCGATGAGGTCGTCGATGGTCTCGTACGGCGACTCCGCCGGGACCACGATGACCTCCTGCTCCTCGGTGAGGCGCGCGATCGGCGTCGTGTCCTCGATCCGGGCCTGGGACTGGTTGGTCTCGACGGCGCCGACCATGACCAGGCCCATCACCAGCAAGGTGTTGGGGTCGGTGGCGTTGGCGATGTTGGCCAGGCCGACCGTGCCGCCCGCGCCGTCGACGTTGGTGACCGTTGCGGAGCCGACAAGCTTCTCCGACTGCATGTCGGCCTGCATCGCGCGGCCGGTCGAGTCCCAGCCGCCGCCCGGCGCTGCGGGGACCACGATGCTGAGGTCGTCGATAGCGGTGTCGTCGCTACCGCCACCGCTCGGTTCCAGGCTGGAACAGCCCGCAAGGGCCAGTGCCAGGACGATTCCGACGGGGGCAGCCCCGGTCCGGATGATGCGCATGTCTCCTCCTTGAGCGGATGCGTGTACCCGGCCGGCTACGTCGCCAGCACTCGGGTTCACTTGCGGCGGGAGTCTAGGAAGCGACGCCTGCCGGGGTCCGGTTCTGGTCGCAACGAACGTTGTGGTCGTTTAGGTCGCGGCCCTCGGCTACCGCACTGGCCGCAACCCGGTGCACACTGGCGTCCGTGAGAAGAGCGATGACGCTCCGGGCGCAGCTACTGGTGCTGCAGGTCGTCATCGTGCTCGTGCTCGTGTGCACGACCGGGCTCGTAGCCTCCACCCTGCAGGAGCGCCAGCTTCGCGAGGCCTACGTCGACCGGATGACCGGGGTGGCGCAGTCGGTCGCGCGCCTGCCCGCCATCCACGACGCGTTCGACGACGAGGACCCCTCTGCCACGATCCAGCCGATCGCCGAGGTGATCCGCGAGGCGTCAGAGGTGACCTACGTGGTCGTCACCGACGAGAACGGCGTCCGCTACTCCCACCCCGACCCCGAGCAGATCGGCCAGCGCGTCTCGACCGACCCGTCCGTGCCGCTGTCCGGGCAGATCTGGACGGGCACGCAGACCGGCACGCTCGGCACGTCGTGGCGCGTCAAGGTCCCGGTCTACGGCGACGCGGCCGACGACGCCTCACCCGCCCCCGTCATCGGCACCGCCAGCGTCGGGATCCTCGAGTCCGAGCTGCGCGCCGACCTGACCGACGACCACAACTGGCTGCTCGGCGCGCTCGCGGCCGCCACGGTGATCGGCGTGCTGTGTGCGGCGTGGGTGACCCGCCTGGTCCGCCGCCGCATCTACCTGCTCGAGCCCGAGGACATCGCGACCCTGCTGGAGACCCGGGGCCTCACCGACGCACTGCGCTCCCAGTCGCACGAGTTCGCCAACACCGTGCACGTGATCTCGGGGCTGCTGGAGCTGGGCCGCACGGAGGAGGCCGTCGCGTTCATCGAGCGGTCCGGTTACGGCGGGCTGGTCACCGCCTCCGCCGTCGCGCCGGGCGTGCGGTCCCCCGAGCTCGCGGCGCTGCTCCTGGTGAAGGTGATCACGGCGCGCGAACGCGGCGCGACGCTCGACGTCGACGACGCGTCCGAGCTCGCCGCGCCGGCCACGCCGGACGCCTCGTCGCTGCACACGGACGCCCTCGTCGTGCTCGGGAACCTGATCGACAACGCGGTCGACGCGGTGGGCCAGGACGGCCGCGTCCGCGTCCTGCTGTGCTCGGACGGGACGCACCTGCGCCTGCAGGTGGACGACGACGGCCCCGGCATCCCCGACGCGTTGCACCACCAGGTGTTCAAGGCCGGGTTCTCGACCAAGGTGCCCGGCGACCGGGAGCACAGCCGGGGCATCGGCCTGGCACTCGTCCGGCGCGTCGTGGACCGGCGGGACGGCGAGGTGGCCATCGGGACCGGTGACCTCGGCGGCGCACGAGTGACCGTCGACTTGCCCGTACCCGCGTCGGCGGGTGGGCGCTCGCGGGCCGCCGCGGGTTCCCGGGTGGCCACCGGCGCCCCGGAGGTGACGGCATGACGGCGCAAGCCCGGACGCTCATCGTCGAGGACGATCCGGCCGTCGCCATGGTGCACCGCGGGTTCGTGGAGAGCCACCCCCGGTTCGTAGTGGTGGGCGAGGCGCGCAACGGCGCCGACGCGCTGCGCCTCGCGTCCGCGCTGCGGCCCGACCTGGTGCTGCTGGACCTGCACCTGCCGGACATCGGCGGGCTCGACGTGCTCCAGCGCCTGCGCCTGCTGCCCGGCCCGCCCATCGACGTCGTCGCGACCACCGCCGCTCGGGAGCTCGACAGCGTGCGGCAGGCCATGGCCGGGGGCGTGCTCGCCTACCTGGTCAAGCCGTTCACGTCTGCCGCGCTGCGCGAGCGGCTCGACGAGGTGTGGCAGCGGCGCGAGGACGTGCGCCGGGCCCAGGCCACGCTCGACCAGGACGAGGTGGACCAGCTCCTCGCCGGGCCCCGCTCCGCCACCGAACGGCTGCCCAAGGGGCTCTCGGGCCGGAGCCGTGAGCTGGTCCGCGAGGCACTGGCCGGTTTGTGCGGTGTGGCGGGGAGGGACGCGTCAGCGGCCGAGGTCGCCGAGGCGGTCGGGATGTCGCGGGTGAGCGCCCGCCGGTACCTGGAGCAGCTGGTCGCGGAGGGGTACGCCCAGGTCACGCCCCGGTACGGGGCGACGGGCCGGCCCGAGAACCGCTACCGGCCGGCGTGACCAGTACTGGTCCACGGAAGCCGGACCCGGGCCAGGTCCGCTTCGAGAACGCGATCAGGCATGGTTCCCGCCCTTGAACCGTGCCTGATCGCGTTCTCGAAGCGGACTTTGGCGCCGGCGCGCGGGTCGCTCAGACCGGAGCGGTCAGCGGGTCGGCGTCGGGCTGGACCGGGCCGGACGCCGTGTCGTACGCGAACCCCTCGCGCACCCAGTACTCGAAGCCGCCGATCATCTCCTTGACCTGGTAGCCGAGCCTGGCGAACTCGAGCGCCGCCTTCGTCGCCCCGTTGCAGGCCGGGCCCCAGCAGTACACGACGACGGGCAGCTCCGGGTCGACGGTCTGCTCCGCGCGCAGGCGCACCTTGCCGGTGGGCAGGTGGATCGCTCCGGGGACGTGGCCCTGGTCCCACGACTCGGGGGACCGGACGTCGACGAGGGTGAACGGGGTGTTCGCGGCGAGGGCGGCGTGGACGTCGCTGACGTCGGTCTCGAAGGCGAGCCGCGCGGTGAAGTGCGCGACGGCGGCGGAGACATCGGAAGAGATGGTCATGACCCGAGTCTGCGGACGCCGGAACACCGAGGACAAGACCCCGGACGCACACCATTTCTGAAGCGTGCGTAAGGCCCGCTACTCCGAACGCCAGGTGCCGCGCCAGTCGTAGAGCGGAGCGGTCGTCTGATACTCGCGAAGAGTGAGGATGAGCCCACCCCTGGTGCGGACGACGGTGGCGCCGTCGAACGTGCTCCGCACGCCCGCCCACGTGCACTCGAACGTCCACTCGGCGACCTCGCGGTCGGCGGTGACCATGTGGTCGGTGACGTCCCAACGGTGCACGACGCCGCCCGCGCCGAACCATTCCTGACCCCACCGACGCACCCAGTCCCGCCCGCGATAGACCGGTCCGTAGCACTCGGTGATGATGCAGTCCTCGGCGACCGTGCCGGCAATTCGCTCCACGTCTCCGGCTACCCAGGCGTCGATGTAGTCGCTCAGCGCAGTCATGGAGCCGACCCTAGTAGGGGAGCGCCTACACGACCTCGCGCAGGAAGCGCACGACCCTTCGGGCCCGGAACATCAGCGCGTATCCGATGGCGATCACGTGACCCACCACGCGCATCGTCTCGTTCACGGCGCCCTCGAGCAGCGTGTCCTCGTCGTCGACCACGCCGTCCCTCGCTGACCGCAGGCTGAGGATCCGGGCACGGTCCTCCGGTCCCAGCTCCTCCAGGAGCTTCGGCACCGTCGACAACGACTGCGCGAAGGGCGCGTTGCGCAGGAGCACCGGCTTGATGATGTCTTCGGGTTCGAGGAACTTCCCGGCGATGATCACGACGGCGATGATCGACCGGCGCCGGGCGTACTCCGCGAGCACCGCACCCGCGCCGGCGGAGGCGCCCATCAGCGCTACCCGCTCGCCCCGCTGCTCGAACCGTTCGACCAGGGCGTCGAGCCGGTCGAGCCGTTCCTGGAACGACGCGTCCGACGACCAGCGGACGCGAAACATCGTGGTGCGTATCCCGAGCGCGCGCCATGTGCGCAGCGCCTCGCGCTGGAGGTGCACCAGGGGCGGCAGCCGGTCGCCGAGCCCGGGCACGAAGATCAGGCGGATCGGCGCCGCCTGGCCACGCACCGCCCGGATAGGCACCGCTCCGGTAGGCACCGCCCGGGTAGGCGAGGCGCCGCCGTCGGGCGCATCGAGGTCGCTGTCGCCGCTGGTCGTGTGCTCGCTCATGTCGCGCAGGAGGCTACACGCCACGAACGTGTCGGACCCACAGGCCACCCGGCTGACCTGCGGGGTCCGACACGTCGGCGGGTTCCTGACAGGTCAGCGCACGAGCAGCGGGGTCGCCTCGCGCAGGCGGCGCGTGTAGTCGTGCTGCGGATCGTCGTAGACCTGGTCAGTAGGTCCCTGCTCGACGACGAGGCCGTCGCGCATCACCGCCACGTGGTCGCAGACGTGCCGCACCACGCCGAGGTCGTGCGACACCAGTAGCAGGGTCAGGGCGTGCTCGTCCGCCAGCCGCGCGAGCAGGTCCAGCACCTGTCGCCGGACGGAGACGTCGAGCGCGCTGACCGGCTCGTCCGCCACGAGGATGCGCGGCCGGCACACCAGGGCCCGCGCGATGGCGATGCGCTGCCGCTGCCCGCCCGAGAACTGGTGCGGATACCGGTCGGCCGCGTCGAGCGGCAGGCCGACGGCGTCCAGCATCTCGCGCACCGCGTCGCGCCGCGCGGACGCTGCGGGGCCCCCGCGAAGACCCGCAGCGAAGCGAGGACGCTTCGTGGGGTATGCCGGAAGAGGCCCGCCGTCCCGGACGTTCGCCGGGTTCAGGAGCGGCTCCGCCACGATGTCGCCGACGGTCATGCGGGGGTCGAGCGACCCGTACGGGTCCTGGAACACGACCTGCAGGACGGCGCGCAGCTCGCCCAGGTCCCGCGGCGGCGTCGGCCCGGTCAGGTCGACGCCGGCGCTCGTGACCCGGCCCGACGTCGCACGGTCCAGCCCCGCCACGATCCGGAGCAGCGTCGACTTGCCCGACCCGGACTCCCCCACGATCCCGAACCGCTGCCCCTCGCGAACATTCAGGGAGACGCCGCGCAGCGCGTGCACCGTCTGGCCCCGGCCCGTGTATGTGCGGGTCACGTCCTCGACCCGGATCAGGGCCTGGTCGACCCGGTCGGCTCGAAGGTTGACCATGCGGTTGCTGCTTGATCCTTCCGCGGATCCGGGAGCAACCGCATGGTCGACCGTCGCCGGCGTCGCCCGGGGCTCGAGGGTGGACGCAGCCAGCAGCTGCCGCGTGTAGTCGTGGCGGGGGTGTGCGAAGACCTCGGCGACCGGGCCTTCCTCGACGACTACACCGTCGAGCAGCACCACCACCCGCTCGCACACCTGGGACACCACGGCCAGGTCGTGCGTGATGAACAGCAGGCCGGCTCCCCGGTCGCGGACCAGCCGCACCATCAGGTCCAGCACCTGGCGCTGCACGGTGACGTCGAGGGCCGTGGTCGGCTCGTCCGCGACCAGCACCGCCGGATCGTTGGCCAGTGCCATCGCCAGCACCACCCGCTGCCGCTGGCCGCCGGACAGCTCGTGCGGGTAGCGCCGGGCGGCGCCCGCGGGCAGGCCGACCTCGGCCAACAGCTCCGCCGCCCGCCGGGTGGCCGTGCGACGCACGGCCCCGTGCACCGTCATCGTCTCCGCTACCTGACGGCCCACGCGCATCAGCGGGTTCAGCGCGGTCATCGGTTCCTGGAACACCATCGAGATCTCCCGGCCGCGCAGCCGCGCCAGGGCGCCCTCGCCCCGGTCCAGAAGGTTCCCCGGAACCCCGGCGAGGCCGACGTGCCCGGTGGCCGCGACGCCGTCGGGCAGCAGGCCGAGCGCCGCGAGGGCCGTCATGGTCTTGCCCGAGCCGGACTCGCCGATCAGGCCGACACGCTCGCCCGCGCCGACACGGATGGTGACGTCGGACAGGAGCGTGCGGCCGCCGCCGGTGCGGACGGTGAGGTCCCGCAGGTCGAGGGCCGGGGGCGGTTCCTGAGCCTGTCGAGGGGCGACCGGCTCGACCAGAGAGGCGGGCGGGGTCTCGACAGGCTCGGCTTTCGGTCTGGGCTCGGCCGGCGGACTGACGGCGGAGAGCCTCGGGTCGAGCACGTCGCGCAGGCCGTCGCCCAGGAGGTTGAGGCCCAGGACCGCCGTCGCGATCGCGATGCCGGGGACTATCGCAAGGTGGTCGGCGACGCCGAGGAACTGCTGCGACTCCTGCAGCATGCGGCCCCACGACGGCGTCGGCGGGGGTGTGCCCAGGCCGAGGAACGACAGCCCCGCCTCGGCGAGCACGGCGATCGCGAAGTTGACGGAGCACTGCACCAGCACCGTGCCGGCGATGTTGGGCAGCACGTGCCGCGCAGCTATCGCGAGCTCGCCGCGGTTCGCCGCGCGCGCGGCGAGCACGTAGTCGGACCGCATCACCTGCAGCGTCCCGCTCCGGGCCACGCGCGCGAAGGCCGGGATCGAGCCGATGCCGAGCGCGACCATCGCCGTCACCGTGCCTGCGCCGTATACGGCGCCCAGCACTATCGCGAGGAGCAGGCCCGGGAACGCGAGCAGGATGTCGCTGCCCCGCATCAGGAGCGCGCCCAGCCGCCCGCCGCGCATGCCCGCGAGCACGCCGAGCGGCACGCCCGCCACCACGGCGATGCCGACCGCAACCAGCCCCACCAGGAGCGTGATCTGCGCACCGGCCATGACCTGCGAGAACACATCGCGGCCGAACCGGTCGGTGCCGAACCAGTGCTCGGCGCCCGGCGGCAGGAGGCGCTCGGCACCTGCGTGCTCCGGGTCGTACGGGGTCCAGATCAGCGACACGAGAGCCGTGACCACGACCAGCCCCACGAGCACCGCGCCGATGACGAGCTGCGGGTGCACGCCGGGGCGGCGGCCGGCGGTGCCCGCTCCGAGGTCGGGCAGTGGCTGCCCGACGACGGCGACCGTGGCCGGGTCGGTCATGACGCCCTCCTCAGCCGCGGGTCGAGCACGGTGTAGGCGAGGTCGACCAGGAAGTTCAGCAGCACGACCAGCACGACGAGTACCGCCACTATCGACTGCACGGCGAGCAGGTCGCGGTTGCCCACCGAGTCCAGCAGGAGGCTGCCGAGGCCCGGCACCGCGAAGACCCGCTCGATCACGACGGCGCCGATCAGCATCGACGCGATCTGCACCCCCACCACGGTCACGATCGGCACGCCGGCGTTCCGCAGCCCGTGCCGCATCAGGGCGCCGGTAAAGGTGAGCCCCTTGGCGCGGGCGGTGCGCAGAAAGTCCTCGCGCATGATCTCCAGCACGGCACTGCGCACGTACCGCGTGATGATCGCGGCCTGTACCGAACCGAGCGCGACCGCCGGCAGCAGCACGTGCCGCCAGAACTCCCCGAACCCGTCCACGGGCGCGGTCCAGCCGCCAGACGGCAGCCAGCCCAGCCGCACCGCGAACAGCGCCACGAGCAGCACGCCCACCAGGAAGTTCGGCACCGCCACGCCCACCTGGCTCACAGCGGACAGCGTCACGCCGCCTGCGTTCCGGTGCCAGACGGCGGCCAGCGTGCCCACCGGCACCGCCACCACCAGGGCGATCAGCATGCCGAGCAGCACCAGGATGCCCGTCACCTGCACCCGGTCGGCGACCAGCGGCGTGAGCTCCTGCGACGTCACGTAGCTCGTCCCTAGGTCTCCCGTGAGCAGCCCGCCGACCCACTCCAGGTACTGGGCGAGGAGCGGCCCGTCCGTGCCGTGCTCAGCGCGCCAGGCCGCGAGCGCCCCGGGGGTGGCCTCGATCCCGAGGGCGACGACCGCGGGGTCGCCGGGCAGCACCCGCAGCAGCACGAAGATCGCCGCCGTCGCTACGAGGAGCGTGGCGGCGAGCTGCGCGACGTGCGAGGCGAGGTGTCTGGCCACGTATGGTTGTCCGGCGTCGGGCCGGGTCAGCTGGCGGACCAGGTCAGGCCGGTGAGGTCCATCGACTCCGTGGTGGCGTTCGTGGCGATGCCGTTCAGGCCGGCGTCGGCCACCACCGTGTTGGGGAAGAGGAACAGCGGAGCGCTCGCCGCGTCGTCGACGATCATCCGGGCGACCTCCTGCATGCCCGCGACGTACTGGTCCGGGCTGCCCTGGTCGGCCTCCTCGGCGACCTCGCTGACGCGCGGGTTGTCGTAGCCGATGTAGTAGTCGGGGTCGCCGAAGATCGTCAGCATGTCCCGGGCCTCGGTGTGGAGGATCACGGACATCTGGTAGTCGTGCTTGGTGAACACCTTGTCGAGCCAGACGGCGGGAAACTCCGCCGGGACGATCCTCGCGTCGATCCCGACGTCCTCGAGCTGCGACACCACCACCTGGGCGACGGCCTCCGCGTAGGGGCGGGTCGGGACGTCGAACGTGATGCCCAGGTCTTCGGCGCCGGCCTCGCCCAGCAGCTCCCGTGCCCTGTCCGGGTCGTACGGGTACGCGTCCGTCAGGTCCTGGTAGTACGGGTCGGTGGGCGGCACCATCGAGCCGATGAGCTGCCCGTGCCCGGCCCACGCCGTGCTGAGGACTGCCTCCCGGTCGATCGCGTGCATGACCGCCTGGCGCACCCTGAGGTCGTCGAAGGGCGGTTCGGCGTTGTTCAGCGCGAGCAGCACCTCGCCCGTGGAGGTGCCGTCGACGACCTGCAGGTCCTCGTCCTGTTCGAGGCCCGACAGCAGGTCCGGGGCCTGCATGTTGTACGCCATGTCGATGTCGCCGGCGCGTACCGCGTTGGCCTGCGCGTTTGCGTCGGCGAAGTAGCGGACGGTGACCTCGGAGATCGCGGGCACCTTGCCCCAGTAGTCGTCGCGGGCTGCCAGCGTGACGTGCTCGCCGGTGGCGACCTCCTCGACCGTGTAGGGGCCGGTGCCGACCGCCTCGGTCGCGAGGTCGGCGGACAGGTCGTCGGGGAACATGGCGCCGACGGACGTGCCCATGTCGAACAGCCACGAGTTGCTCGGGTGCTTCAGGGTGACGGCGACCTCGGTGTCGCTGATCGCCTCGGCCTTCGCCACCACGTCCATCTTGGACTTCAGGCTCAGCGTCCAGTCGTCCTGCACCCGGCCGATCGACGCTACGACGTCGTCCGCGGTGAAGAGTGAGCCGTCGGAGAACGTCACACCGTCGTGCAGCGTGAACGTGTAGACCGTGCGGTCCCCGTTGATCTCCCACGACTCGGCGAGCTGCGGCTGCACCTCGCCCGCCTGGTCGATGGTCACGAGGCCCTCGTACACGTTGTTCATCAGCAGCTGGGGGATCGCAGAGCCCGACGTCCTCGTGAAGTCGAGGTTGGTCGGCTCCCCGGTCAGCCCGACGACGACGTCCGTGCGCGCCTCGCCGGTGCCCCCGCCGGAGCTTCCGGCGGAGCACGCCCCGAGCGCCGCGGTGGTGAGGGCGACTGCCGCGCCGACAGCGATGCGCCTGGTGAGGATCTGCACGAGGCCAGGGTAGTCGGGGTGAACATAGGCTGAGCCTGTGCGCCTCGTCACCTGGAACGTCAACTCCATCCGCACGCGTCTCGACCGCGTGCTCGGCTTCCTCGACCGGTCGCAGACCGACGTCCTGGCGATCCAGGAGACCAAGTGCCGCGACGACCAGTTCCCCACGCAGGCGTTCGAGGCCGCCGGGTACCAGGTGGCACATTTCGGGCTGTCGCAGTGGAACGGTGTGGCGATCGCGTCGCGCGTAGGCCTGGACGACGTCGCCACCCAGTTCCCGGACCAGCCGGGCTTCGCGAAGGCGATCATCGAGGACGACATGGACCCGCTGCTCGACGTCGTCCCGCCGGTCGAGGCGCGGGCGATCGGCGCCACCTGCGGCGGCGTCCGCGTGTGGAGCCTGTACGTGCCGCACGGCCGGGCGCTCGGCGACCCGCACTACACCTACAAGCTGGCCTGGCTGGAGGCCCTGCGCACCGCGGCACAGACCTGGGCCGAACCTCGCGGCCCCCGCGAAGTACCGCAGCGCAGCGAGGACACTTCGTGGGGCAGGGGCGCCGGTGACGCCGTCGCGCTCATGGGCGACTGGAACGTGATCCCGCTGGACACCGACGTGTACAACGTCGCCGACTTCGCGGGGAAGACGCACGTGTCCCCGCCGGAGCGGGCCGCGTTCGACGCTTTCGGCAAGGCCGGATACACGGAGCTGACGCGGCAGTTCATCCCGGAGGAGCACACCTACACCTACTGGGACTATCAGCAGCTCTCCTTCCCGCGGAACAAAGGGCTGCGGATCGACTTCTGCTGGGCGTCGCCCGCGCTCGCGAGCCGCGCGTCGGGTGCGCTGATCGACCGCGAAGAGCGCAAGGGCAAGGGCGCTTCCGACCACGTGCCGGTGATCGTCGACCTGACGGACTGACGCCGCCCCGTACGGGCCATGACGCGCCAAGGTTCCACTTGCGATGGGGAAATCGGCGGGTGAAATTGTCCGTAAACGGAACGCACCCGAAGTGGGCGCCGTCCCGGTACCAAGGTCGTTGCCGAATGTCGGTAAGTTAACCTGCATGACGTCGACGCCCGACCAGTTCCCGGCCGCCACCGAAGTCGCCGAGATCCCTGCCACGGATCCTGTCGAGAAGGCGCCCGCGGTCGAGTCGGAGCCGAATCGGGTGCGCAGCGGTTCCGCCGGCAAGGGCGACAGCGAGGGCAGTGCGGAGGCACCCGGGCAGGTCGGCAACGGTACCGCGGCCGGGCAGCCGACGAACGGGGCCGCCGGGCCGACGTCGGCCGCGAAGGCGCCGGCCGGGGATGACGGGCCCGCGGAGGCTGTGACCCCGGAGGACGGACCCGCGGCTGGCGGCGAGGAAGCCATTGCCGCCGGGGCGGGCAGGCCCGAGAGGCTCCCGGCTGAGCCGACAGCGGAGACGCCGTCCGTGCCGGAGCAAGACGCGGAAGATTCCGAGGCAGCCGACGTGGCCGACGCCGCGGCAGGGCACGACGCGGAGCCCGAGGCGACCGCGGCCGAACCCACCGCTCGGGCAGAGGCCGCCGCAGCCGAAGCCGCAGCAGCCGAGGCCGTTAGGGCACAGCCAACACAGCGCTACGAGGCAGCGCCCACCGAGGAGATCGCCATCGTGCCGGCGGCCGCGCGGCCGAAGCCCGCTGCCCCGGCGCCCGGTCCGGCGGCGCCCGTCGAGCCGGAGCACCCCACCGCCGAGGACACGACGCCCGAGCCCACCGAAGCCACGGTGTCGCAGGCCGAGCCTGGCGCAGAGCCCGCGGCGGCGCCCGAGGCGGAGGACGGCGACGCCGGCAGCGAGCCGGCCACGCCGTCGGCTGCCGGTGCGAGCGAGCCCGCGGCCACCACGCCGTCGGGCGGCGGGACGACCACGGTCATGGACGAGACGTTCGACTTCAAGGCCCTCTCCTTCGCGGCGATCGCCGCGGCGCACAAGAAGGCGCTGGGGCCGCGGACGGTTGTCGGCGAGGCCGAGACGCCCGAGGAGCAGAGTGCCGAGGCCGAGGGTTCTCCCACCGAAGCGGCCGGCGACGCGCCCGCCGAGGCGCTTGCGGGGGACACGCCCGCCGGGGCGCTTGCGGGGGACACGCCCGAGAAGGAAGCGCCCGCCGAGGAGGGGTCCGCCGGGCCCAGCGGTGACACACCGAGCGGGGCGGAAGCGCCTACCGAGGCGCCGGAGCTCTTCGCGTCGCCCGCGACACGCACCCAGCCGGACCCCGTGCCGCCGAGCCCGTTTCCGACGCCCGCCGCGCCGACCCAGCACCAGCCGGGTGCGCCGACGCAGGCCGAGCCCCCCGCGCCGCAGCAGCCGCCGTCGCCGTTCCCGACTCCCCGTGGCGGTTCGGCGCACTCGTTCCCGGCGGTTCACGACTACGCGCCTGGGGCGTCCTACGCCGGCTGGCATCCGCCCACCCCTGCCGAGGAGACCGCGAAGCGGCGCCGGCTCGCGCTGATCGGCGGAGCGGTGCTGGCCGTGGTTGCCGTGGTCGCCGTAACCGCTGTCATCGTGAACGTGGTCAACAGCCAGCAATGGGAGCCGATCGAGGCGATGATCGCGGAGGCTCAGGAGGTCCATCCGCTGCAGCTCGTGCTCGGATCGTGCGTGGAGAGCATTCCCGCGGACGGCGAGGTCTCCGAGGTCCTCGCGGTTCCCTGCGACGCCTCGCACACCGCGCAGGTGGTGGGCCGTACCGACTTCGCCGACGCCGCCGTCTGGCCGGGCCGGGACGACGTCGACAAGCGCATCGCGCAGGTGTGCGGCACGAAGCAGCTCGGCCCGATCGCGCGCACCAGCCCGGTCGCGGACACCGTGAGCTACGTGGTCTGGGGCCCCAGCGAGGCCTCGTGGGACGACGGCGACCGCGTCGGCCTGTGCCTCGCGACGACGCCGGAGCCGATCACGCAGGATCTGCTGCAGTAGCCGTCAGCTCCGCGGGGCCCGGCCCGCCGCGGCCGTCCAGCAGGGTCCGGCCCAGCGGGGTCAGCGCGTGGATCACGGTGTTGCGCTCGCGTCCGCTCGCGATGAGCCCGGCGTTGCGCAGCACCGTCGCGTGCTCCGAGGCCGACGCCGGGGAGATCCCCAGCCGCTGCGCGAGCTCGCTGGTCGTAGCCCCGGTGCCGAGCGCGCGCAGGACGGCGGCCCGCGTGCGGCCGAGCAGCGCGGTGAGCTGCCGGCCGCCGTCGTTCCGCGCCTCGATGCCCCTGTCCGTCCAGGTGGTCTCGTGGGTGATCGGGTAGAGCAGCACGGGCGGGAGCTCGGGGTCGGCCAGCGAGATCGGGGCGCGAGTGCAGAAGTACGAAGGGATGATCAGCAGGCCGCGGCCCGCCAGGTCCACGTCCCGCTCCGCGGCGGTCGACACCGACAGCACGGGGTGCTTCCACCGGATCGCGGGATGCAGGGTCCGTAGCGCGTGCTCGGTGCCGCCCGCCACCCAGGCGCGCGTGCGCGCCGCCCGGTCGAGGTCGACTGCGGCCCGGATCCCGCTCCAGTACGGCCCGATCGCCTGCTCGTGGTAGGCACGCATCGCGACGCCGAGCCCGCGCAGGGCAGGCGCGGAGCCGTCGGCTAGGTCGCGCATCCACTGGTGCGGCCGGTGGCCGTTCGCCAGCCGCGAGATGTCGTGGCGGAGCCGGGCTCGCGGCGTGGACAGCACCACGTCGAGTCCGGTCTCGAAGTTGTCGGTGCCGGTCAGGGGCGTGAGGAAGTCCGGCGAGTAACCGCGCGACGGCGTCAGTCGCAGCAGCATCCGGGCCGCTGGCGGCAAGCCGGGCAGCACCCGCTCGCGCCAGGGTCCGAACAGCCCGGCACCCGAGCGCTGGTTCACCACGTGGGCGCTGAGCAGCACCTCCCACATGGGGTCCGGGCCCGGAGCGATCCGAACCCGGGCAAGATCATCCGGAGTGAAGTGGAACCGCAGCATCAGGCCCTCCCTGACCGTCCGCCTCTACCCGTGGCCCTCGTTGGCTCGCCCCCCGCGCGCCACCCACAGATGATCGCAGACCCGGGCCCGGCGTCGCGTCGGCCGATCGACGTAACCGAGCGTACGTCGAGCGGCGTACCGGCTAGACGGCTGGCTTGACCAGAACATCCCCGGTGGTGCACCCTACGCAATGTTAGCGCTCACATGACGAAGGAGTCCCATGAGCATCCTTGCCGGTGCCCGACGCCGTATCGCCGCCACCCTCGCCGTCGCCTTGTCGGTCCTCGCGCTTGTCGCGACTCCTGCGGCCGCCCAGTTCATCGACGTCCCGAACCCGCTGGTGCAGCAGCGCGCCGACACGGCGATCTACAAGCACACCGACGGCTACTACTACATGACCGCCTCCGTGCCGGACTACAAGCGAGTCGAGCTGCGCCGGTCGCAGACGCTCGCCGGTCTCGGCTCGGCCACACCGGTCACCGCGTTCACCGCGCCGTCCAGCGGCAACCTGAGCGGCTGGATCTGGGCGCCCGACATCCAGTACGTCGACGGCGCCTGGTACATGTACTTCTCGGCGTCGCCCAGCTCGTCGCAGTTCGCGCAGCGTCTCTACTGGATACGCAACACGTCGGCGGACCCGACGACGGGCACGTGGTCGGCACCGCAGCGCCTGACGACGGGCTGGGAGTCGTTCCAGCTCGACCCGGCGTCGTTCACGGTGAACGGCACCCGGTACTTCGCGTGGGCGCAGGACAGCCCGAGCACCAGCTACAACAGCCACATGTACCTGGCGCGGATGACGTCGCCGACAACCATCGACACGGCGTCGGCGATCGAGATCGCCCGACCCACGCACTCGTGGGAGATGGAGGGCGTCGCCGGCGTGGTCGAGGGACCGTCGCCGTTGGTCAGGAACGGGAAGGTGTTCATCGCGTACTCCGCTTCGGCGACCGACTCCCGGTACAAGCTGGGCCTCCTCTCGGCGTCCGCGTCGGCGAACCTGCTGGACCCCGCCTCCTGGAGCAAGAAGTCGACACCCGTGTTCCAGACCGCCAACGGCGTCTACGGTCCGGGCCACGGCAGCTTCACCGTCGCCGAGGACGGCGTGACCGACATGCTGATCTTCCACGCGCGCGACTACGCCACCCCGACGCCGGACGCGCTCACGGACCCGAACCGGCACACGCGCGCCCAGCAGCTCTACTGGTCGGACACGGGTGACCCGTTCTTCGGCCAGCCCATCGCGACCGGCACGCGCCAGCCGGGCATCCGCGGCAAGCACAGCGACAAGTGCGTCGACGACTACGACTTCAACACCGCCGACGGTGCGCTCGTGCGCCTCTACAGCTGCAACTCGAACTCCGTCCAGAAGTGGGAGTTCACGTACGTCAACGGGTACTACCGGATCAAGAATCTCTATGCCGGCAAGTGCCTCGACAACCTCGACGGCGCCACGGCCAACAACTCCGACGTGGGTCTGTGGACGTGCAACGGCAGCAGCAACCAGGACTGGTCGGTCCAGGACCGGGGGAACGGCTGGTTCTCCCTGCGGAACCGGACCTCGGGGTTGTGCCTCGACAACTACGAGTGGAACACCGCCAACGGCGCGCGCCTGTCGATGTACGCGTGCAACGGCCTTGCCGCCCAGCTCTGGCGCAGGGGCTGAGCAGGCCTCACCCGGTCCCGGTGGCCCGTCCTACTTGGACGGGCCACCGGGGCCAGCGGTTCAGCCCATCAGGATCGCCGGCCTGAGCGTGAGGCCCTCCCCGTCGGCAGCGCGGTCCACCAGCACCGTGTCGCCGTCGGACACCTCGCCCGTGAGCAGGAGCCGCGCCAGGCGGTCTCCGATCTCGCGCTGTACCAGGCGGCGCAGCGGCCGGGCGCCGTACGCCGGGTCGAAGCCCTCCAGGGCGAGCCACTCGCGCGCCGCCTCGGTCACGTCGAGCGTGATGCGACGGTCCCCGAGCCGCTTCGCGAAGGCGCCGACCTGCAGCTCGACGATGCTGCCGAGCTCCTCGAGCGTCAGCGAGTCGAAGACCACGACGTCGTCGAGCCGGTTGAGGAACTCCGGCTTGAAAGCTGCTCGCACGGCGTTCATCACGGACTCGCGCCGCTCCTCGTCCGACAGCATCGGATCCACGAGGAACTGGGAGCCGAGGTTCGAGGTCAGCACGAGGATCGTGTTGCGGAAGTCGACGGTGCGGCCCTGGCCGTCGGTGAGGCGGCCGTCGTCGAGCACCTGGAGCAGGATGTCGAAGACCTCGGGGTGCGCCTTCTCCACCTCGTCCAGCAGCACCACCGAATACGGCCGACGCCGTACAGCCTCCGTGAGCTGACCACCCTCCTCGTACCCGACGTACCCCGGAGGCGCGCCGACGAGCCGGGCCACCGAGTGCTTCTCCCCGTACTCGGACATGTCGATGCGCACCATGGCGCGCTCGTCGTCGAACAGGAAGTCGGCCAGCGCCTTGGCGAGCTCCGTCTTGCCCACGCCCGTGGGGCCGAGGAACAGGAACGAGCCGGTGGGCCGGTCGGGGTCGGAGACGCCGGCCCGGGTGCGCCGCACGGCGTCGGACACCGCGGCCACCGCTGTCCTCTGGCCGATGAGGCGCTCCCCGATGACCTCCTCCATGTGCAGGAGCTTCTCGGACTCGCCCTGCAGCAGCCGCCCGGCGGGGATACCGGTCCACGCGGCGACCACCTCGGCGATCTCGTCGGCGCCGACCTTGTCGGCGATCATCGGCGGCTCGGCGTTCGCCGGGCCGAGGCCCTCCGGCTCGTCCTCCGAGCCGGCCTCCGCCTCCTCGGCCGCCGTGAGCTCCTTCTCGACCACCGGGATCTCGCCGTACTGGATGCGCGCCGCACCCTCGAGATCGCCCTCGCGCAGCTTGCGCTCGGCGTCGGTACGCAGCTCGTCGAGGCGGGCGCGGAGGTCGCCGACGCGGTTGTGCCCGGCCTTCTCGGACTCCCAGCGCGCGGTCAGCGCGGCCAGCGCCTCGCGGCGGTCGGCGAGGTCGGCCCGGAGTCGCTGCAGCCGCTCCTTGGAGGCGGCGTCCTCGGACTCGGACAGCACTACCTCTTCCATCTCGAGGCGCGTGACGGCGCGCTGGAGCTCGTCGATCTCCACCGGCGAGGAGTCGAGCTCCATGCGCAGGCGGGACGCGGCCTCGTCGACCAGGTCGATCGCCTTGTCAGGGAGCTGCCGGCCGGAGATGTACCGGTCGGAGAGCGAGGCGGCAGCAACGAGCGCGGAGTCGGCGATCGTCACCTTGTGGTGCGCCTCGTAGCGCTCCTTGAGCCCGCGCAGGATCGCCACCGTGTCCTCCACCGACGGCTCGCCCACGAAGACCTGCTGGAACCGGCGCTCCAGGGCAGGGTCCTTCTCGATGTGCTCGCGGTACTCGTCGAGCGTGGTGGCGCCCACCATCCGCAGCTCGCCGCGGGCGAGCATGGGCTTGAGCATGTTGCCGGCGTCCATCGCGCTGTCACCGCCGGCTCCCGCGCCGACCACGGTGTGCAGCTCGTCGATGAAGGTGACCACCTCGCCGTCGGACGCCGCGATCTCTTCCAGGACCGCCTTGAGGCGTTCCTCGAACTCGCCGCGGTACTTCGCACCGGCCACCATCGAGGCCAGGTCCAGGGCGACCAGGCGCTTGCCCTTGAGGGACTCGGGCACGTCACCCGCGACGACCCGCTGGGCCAGCCCCTCGACGACGGCGGTCTTTCCGACGCCGGGCTCGCCGATGAGCACCGGGTTGTTCTTGGTGCGTCGGCTGAGCACCTGGATCACGCGGCGGATCTCCGAGTCCCGGCCGATCACCGGGTCCAGCTTGCCGTCCCGGGCACGCCGCGTCAGGTCCATGCCGTACTGCTCGAGTGCCTTGTACGTGCCCTCCGGGTTGGGGCTCGTGACCCGGCCGGATCCCCGGACTGCAGGCAGGGCGGTGCGCAGAGCGTCGGCGGTGGCCCCGGCGCCGGACAGGATCTGGGCAGCGGACGACTGGCCGGCCGCGATGCCGACGAGCAGGTGCTCGGTGGAGACGTACTCGTCGCCCAGGCCCTGCGCCTCCTTGGACGCCAGGTCCAGGACGGTCGCCGTCGCGCGGCTCGCACTCGGCTGGGCCGTGCTCGCACCGCTGGCCTGGGGCAGCGCGACGAGAGCCGCGCGCACCTGCTGGCCGATGGCCTGCGCGTTGGCCCCGACCGCGTCGAGCAGGCCGACCGCTACGCCGCGCTCCTGCTGGAGCAGCGACGCGAGCAGATGGACCGGCTCGAGCTGCGGGTTGCCGGCCGCCGACGCCGACTGGATCGCGTCGCCGATCGCCTGCTGCGACATGGTCGTGAACTTGGTGTCCATGAGGCCTCCCAGAATGCTGAGCTCTGCACGAGATGAAACGTGCTCAAAGTTGAGTCTATTCCGCTCAACTTGGAAATCACTGTAGCGCGCGTCACCGACACTCGTACCGTTGCCGCATGCACACCCAGGTCGTCGTTCTCAACGGCGGGTCCAGCTCCGGCAAGTCCGCGATCGCACGCGGCCTGCAGACGGCGCTCCCCGGCGCGTGGCTGTCGCTCAGCATCGACACCCTCGTCGACGCGATGCCCGCCCGCCTGACGACCGGCGGCGACGGGATCGGGTTCGCGGACGACGGCGGTGTCGCCGTCGGGCCGGAGTTCATTGCCCTGCAGGACGCCTGGATCGCCGGGCTGGTCGCCATGGCACGCGCGGGCGCGCACATCGTGGTCGACGACGTGTTTCTCGGGGGCGCCGCATCGCAGCGGCGCTGGCTGGACGCCCTGGGCGACGTGCCGACCCTCTGGGTCGGGGTGCGCTGCGACGGTGCGGTCGCCGAGGACCGTGAGGCGGCTCGCGGTGACCGGGTCGCTGGCATGGCGGCGAAGCAGGCCGACGTCGTCCACGAGGGCGTCGCGTACGACCTGGAGGTCGACACCACGAACACCGGGTCGGTGGACTGTGCGCGGGCCATCGCGGCACACCTGAGATCATCACGGGGTGACCGAGCAGACTGACGACTCCCTGACCCCTCCCCGCGCCGCCCTCGTCGGGATCGTCGGCGGGACCTTCTCCGGGCTGTTCGGCCTCGGCGGCGGCATCGTGATGGTG
The DNA here is from genome assembly GCF_014653785.1 of Promicromonospora soli. GTDB lineage: Bacteria > Actinomycetota > Actinomycetes > Actinomycetales > Cellulomonadaceae > Promicromonospora > Promicromonospora soli. Next base: position 438,543 of record NZ_BNAS01000002.1, read on the forward strand.
CCCCTCCTGACGTCGCTCGGCGGCCTCACGCAGCGCCGCGCCAGCGCCTACTCGCTCGCGGCGATCCTGCCGGCGGCGATCGTCGGGTCCATCCCGTACCTGACGCACCAGGCCGTCGACCTGATCGCCGCCGGACTGCTCGTCGTGGGCTCGGTGATCGGCGCGGTGGTCGGGGCGCGGCTGCTCGCCCGCGTCCCCGAGAGCCTGCTGCGCTGGCTGTTCGTCGGGGTGCTCGTCGCAGGGATCGTGCGGTCTCTGCTGGATGCGTTCGGGGAGCCGCCGTCGGTCGATACCGCCGAGGGCCTGCCCAGCGTGCTCGACGGCGCGGGCATGATCGGGCTCGGCCTCGTCATGGGGGTCGCATCGGGCCTGCTCGGCATCGGCGGCGGCCAGCTTGCCGTGCCCGGTCTGTCCGCCCTGTTCGACTTCGCACCCGCGCTCGCCAAGGGCACGTCCCTGGTCGCGATGATCCCGACCGCCATCTCGGGCACCTGGGTCAATGCCCGCAACCGCCTGGTCCACCTGCGCATGGCCGCGCTCATCGGCCTGGTGGCGTCCGCCTTCTCGTTCGGCGGCGCGAGCCTGTCGGTGATGCTGTCAGACGACGTCGCGTCGATCGCCTTCGCCGCCCTCCTCGTGTTCGCGCTGGTCCAGCAGGTGCGCAAGGCCATCGAGAAGCAGCGCCACTAGCTACCCGCATCCATCTCCCGCAGCATCGCGGCGCACTCCGCCGCCACGGCCACAGCGACGTCGCGCACCGTGTCGCCGTCGTACTCCGGGACCACCCGCTGCACCGCACCCTCGGCGAGCAGGTCGACGGCCCGCACGTGCTGCGCCTCCGCCATCTGCGCAGCGTGCGCGGTGTCCCCGTGCACGATGACGCTCGCGCCCTCGGGCGGGAGCGGGGACAGCCAGGCGTGCTCAGCGGCGATCACCGCCTGGGCCGGCAGCAGCGCGAGCGCCCCGCCGCCACAGCCCTGGCCCAGGATGACCGACAGCGTCGGCACGGTCATCCGGGTGAGCGCCGCCATGCAGCGTGCGATCTCGCCGGCGAGCGCGCCCTCCTCGGCGTCCTGCGAGAGCTCGGCCCCCGGGGTGTCGATCACCGCGACCAGGGGCAGCCGCAGCTCCTCGGCCAGCCCCATCGCACGTCGTGCCACGCGAAGCGCAGCGGGCCCCATCGGTGTGCGTTCGGACTGCCGGGTCCGGTCCTGTCCCACGACCAGGCAGGGCCGGCCGTCCAGCCGGGTGAGCGCGACCAGCATCGACTCGTCGCGCTCGCCCTGGTCCGTACCGGACATCCGGACTGTCCCCGCCGCTCCGTAACGCAGCAGGTCCCGCACGCCTACGCGGTCGTCCCGGCGGGTCCGCAGCACGGAGTCCCAGGCGGACGTCGTCCCGGACGGCTCGCCGTCCCGGCGGGGGAGGGACGGCGCCGACGGCGGGTCGACGAGCACCGCGAGCGCCCGCTCCACCAGCGCCGGCAGGTTTTCGGGGGCGACGACGCCGTCGAGCACGCCCTTGGCCGCGAGGTTCTCGGCGGACTGGACGCCGTCGGGCAGGGCCTTGCCCGTAAGGGCCTCGACCACGCGCGGCCCGAGGAACCCGATGAGCGCCCCGGGCTCTGCGACGGTGAGGTGCGCGAGCGAGCCCCACGACGCGTACACGCCGCCGGTCGTCGGGTGCCGCAGGTACACGAGGTACGGCAGGCCGGCGTCGCGATGGTCCATGACGGCGCGGGAGATCTCGACCATCCGGAGGAACGCGGGGGTGCCCTCTTGCATCCGGGTCCCGCCCGACGCCGTCGTCGCCAGGACGGGCAGGCGTTCCGCGGTCGCGCGCCGGACGGCGGCGGTGATCCGCTGCGCCGCGGCCCGGCCGATGGAGCCGCCGAGGAACCGGAACTCGTTGACGACGACCACCACGGGCCGCCCCCGCACGCGCCCCCGCCCGGTGAGCACTGACTCGTCGGTGCCGGCCTTCTCGGCGGCCGCCGCCAGCACCGCGCGGTACTCCGCCGTGTGCCCGGACGTGTCGACCGGCTGGTCCCAGGACTCGAAGCTGCCCTCGTCCAGGACGAGGTCCAGCAGCTCGCGCGCCGTCCACCGGCGGGTCATCGGCCCGCCTCGGACCCAGGCCCGGGCGCGTCGAGCCAGGCGCGGATCCGGGTGGCGTGCTCGTCGAGCACCGGGGGCGCCTGATGGTCCTGGCGGGTGACCTCGGCGCCGGAGGGGTCGAAGAACCGCAGCGGCGGACCCGGCAATGTCACCGTGCCGAGGCTCGTGTGCTTCACGTCCACCAGCAGGCCCTGGCTGGCCGTCTGCTCCCATGCGTACACCTCGTCGAGCGTACGCACCCGGCCCGCCGGGATCCCGGCGTCGGCGAGCCGGGTCAGCAGCGCGTCCGCCTCGAGCTCGGCGAACACCCCCTCGACCACCTCGATGACCCGGTCGCGGTGGGCCACGCGCTCGGGATTGCTTCCCATGCCCTCCGCTTCGGCGTCGAGCGCGAACGCGAGGCAGAACCGCTGCCACAGTGCCTCGGACCCGACGGCGATCTGGACTGCGCCGTCACGGCAGCGGAAGAGACCGTACGGCGCTATGGAAGGGTGGTGGTTGCCCTGCGCGCGCCCCACCTCCCCGCCGACCGTCCACCGCGTGCCCTGGAACGCGTGCACCCCGGTCACGGCTGCCAGCAGCGACGTCCGCACCACCTGCCCGACGCCGGTGCTGTGCCGCTCGTGCAGCGCCGCGAGCACGCCGTACGCGCCGTAGATCCCGGCGAGCAGGTCGCCGATCGGCACCCCGACGCGCTGCGGGTCGTCCGGGCCGGACCCCGTCAGGGACATCAGTCCGGCCTCGCCCTGGGCGATCTGGTCGTACCCGGCACGGCCGCCCTCCGGGCCGTCGTGCCCGAACCCGGTGATCGAGAGCACCACCAGGCGCGGGTTGCGTTCGAGCAGCATGTCGACGCCGAGCCCGAGCCGGTCCAGCACCCCCGGCCGGAAGTTCTCCACGAGCACGTCGGCGCGGTCGACGAGCGCGAGGAGGGTCGCCCGGCCGGCGTCGGCCTTGAGGTCGAGCGCTATCGACTCCTTGTTGCGGTTGGCCGACAGAAAGTACGTCGACTCGCGCTCGCCCTCCTCCCCGACGAACGGCGGGCCCCAGCCACGCGTGTCGTCGCCGCGGCCGGGCACCTCCACCTTGACGACGCGGGCGCCCAGGTCGCCGAGCATCATCGTGGCGTGCGGCCCGGCGAGGGCCCGGGAGAGGTCGACGACGACGACGTCGTCCAGAGGTCCGGTCATCGTGCTCACCAGCCCGGCAGGACGAGGATGCCCCAGACCAGCAGCGGCCCCGCGAGGGTGACGATGATGGCGTAGTTGAGGATCTGCTTGTAGTAGGCCTGCTCGGAGATCGTGTCCGGGCGGTTGGCGAGCATCAGGGCTCCGTTCGTGGAGAAGGGGCTGACATCGACGATGGTCGAGGAGACGGCGAGGGCGGCCGCCATGGCCCAGGGGCTCACGCCGCCGCCGACGATGAGCGGCACGGCGATCGGGATGATGACCGGCAGCAGCGCAGTCGACGACGCGAAAGCGGAGACGATTCCGCCGACGTAGCAGAGGACGAGCGCCCCGATGGCGGCGATGCCAAGGCCCGCGGCCCAGGTGCCGATGTACTCGGGCGAGCCGGCCGCGTTGAGGACCGTCGCGTAGGTGCTCACGCCCGCCACCAGCAGCACGGTGGGCCAGGCGATCTGCTTGACGGCGTCCTTGTGCTGCTGCGGGGACAGCATGGCCAGCGCGACCGCGGCAGTGATCGAGACGAAGCCGATGTTCTGGTCGAACGCGAGGGCGGTCGTGGCGACCGCCGCGAAGGCGACGAGAGTCAGCACGTGGTCGCGGCGCACGCCCAGCGCGCGGGTGGTGGTCGAGACGCTGGCGCCCTGACCGCTGACGGTCACGGACTGCCCGCCGGTGTGCAGGTCGTCGGCGATGTGGCCGGCCGCTTCCGCGGGGTCGACCCGCTCCCGCATGAGCTGGCGCCCACCGAGCGCCAAGAACAGGATCACCGCCATCGCGGTGTTGATCGCGAGCGACGCGATGAACACGCCCATCTCGGTGCCCTCGTAGCCGACGTCGGCCATGACCGAGTTGGTGATGGTGCCGTAGATGCTGATCGGGGAGAACCCGCCGCCCTGTGCGCCGTGCACCACGAACATGCCCATCATGAGCGGGTTGATCTTGTAGCGGCGGGCGAACCCGAGCGCGACCGGGCCGATGACGGCGCATGCCGCCGGGCTGGCCGCGCCGATGGCGGTGAGCAGCGCGGTCACGGCGAACATGACCCAGGGGATGAGCGCCACCCGCCCGCCGACCGCCTGGACAGCCTTGGAGACGATGAGGTCGACGGTGCCGTTGTTCTTGGCTATGGAGAACAGATAGGTGACACCGATGAGGGTGAGCACGAGGTCGGCGCTGATGCCGCCCAGAACCTCTTTCTCATCCATGTGCAGGGCGAAGACGCCGACAAACCACGCCGCGACATAGGCGAGCGCGCCCATGTTGATCGGCAGGACTGTCCCGGCGACGAACAACGCGACCAGCGCGATGATCGCGATCCACTCAGGACCCATGACCACTCCTCTTCCCATCGCGGCGGACACCTTTGACCGACGAGACACGATGGATCAGTGGCCTAGCCAATAGGCCAATAAGAGATCTGTCAAGTATTCTCGTGTGGTGACCCCTAAGGCTTCGGCCGAACTGCCGACACCGCTGGCCCGCACCCGCCTCTACGAGCAGGTCGCGGAGCAGATCACCGCCTGGATCCGGCAGAACGGGCTCGCAGCCGGTGACCGGCTCCCGCCGGAGCGCGAGCTCGCCGCGCGGCTCGGCGTCAGCCGGGCGACCCTCAGCCAGGCCCTCGTCGCGCTCGAGGTGGTCGGCGTCGTCGTGGTGCGGCACGGGGACGGCACGGTGCTGACCGGCAAGCACAGCGAGAGCCGCATCGTCGAGGCCATCCGGGCGCACGCCAACCGGATGCCCGAGATCATCGACATCCGGGATGCGCTTGAGACCAAGATCGCCGCGCTGGCCGCGCAACGCCGCACCGAGGACGACCTGGCAGCCATCGACGCGGCCCTGGACGTGATGGAGGCGTCCATCGAGCACGGGGACCGCGGCGTCGACGCCGACGAACAGTTCCACGCGGCAGTGACCGCTGCCGCGCACTCGGAGCTCCTGGCCCAGACCATGCGGGAGATCGCGAGCCTGATCCGGGAGAGCCGGATCGAGTCGCTCTCGCAGCCGGGCCGCCCCCGCAACTCCCTCAACGGGCACCGGGCCATCGCGGACGCCATCCGGGCCCGCGACCCGGAGGCCGCCGCCGCGGCCATGCACGCACACGTCGAGATGGTCAGCGACGTGGCACTCCTGCGGGACCGGGACCGATGACCGGCTGGGAGCAGCTCGCGGTGCTCGGCACCGGGCTCGCGGCAGGCGTGCTCACCTCGACGGTGGGCGTCGCCTCGCTCCTGAGCTTCCCGGTGCTGCTGGCCGTCGGGCTGCCCCCCGTCGTCGCGAACGCATCGAACACGGTGGGCCTCGTGCCGGCCGGGCTGAGCGGCTCGTTCGGCTACCGCCAGGAGCTGCGCGAGCACCCCCGCGCCACGGTGCTGGTGCTCCTCACCTGCGCCGCCGGGTCCGTGGGCGGCGCGTTCCTGCTGCTCGCGCTCCCGCCGGGCGTGTTCGAGGCAGTGGTGCCCTGGCTGATCCTGCTGTCCTGCCTGCTCGTCGGCGCGCAGCCGTGGATCAGCCGGTGGCTGCGCCGCACCCGTAACGAGCCCACCCGCCTACGCCACGACATGTCGCCGGCGACCGTCGTGTTCGCGGTGCTCACCGGCGCGTACGGCGGCTACTTCGGCGCCGGTTCCGGCGTGATGATGGCCGCGGTGCTGGGGCTCGGGACCGACTTCCCGGTGCGGATCGTGAACGCGCTCAAGACGCTCGCCGTGCTGGCCGCCAACGTGGTGGCCACGATCATCTTCGTGGTGGTCGCGGACCTGGACTGGCTGGCGATCGGGCTGCTCGCCGCTGGGTCCGTGGTCGGCGGATACGTCGGTGCGCGCCTCGGGCGCAAGATGCCGCCGACGGTGTTTCGGGTGCTCGTCGTCATCGCCGGCGTGGGAACCGCGGTGTTCATGCTGTTCTGACCGGGCCGGCGCCCAGGAGTCCCTGTCCACCCAGTCGTGCCCTCGGCTGGACGGCGGGCTTGCTGTCCCACGCCGGCGGCCATGGTGCTGGGTGGCGTGTTCAGCACCCTGGGCGCCGTGTGCTTCCTCCCCGCGCTGCGCCGGGAACGGATGCTCGCCGCCGCTGTCGGGGGGTAGTTGTTGGATATATGGTCAGCCGACGGCGGCGCACGACAGGCTGACCATGAGGGCAGTCATGACGCACGGGAGCGACATGGAAGAGACCGCGAACGACTGGACCGAGGACGTGCTGGGGGCGGGCTTCGACACCCGCACGCTGCGGCTGCCGGACGGCGCCGAAGCCACCCTGGTCCGCTACACGCCCGACGACGGGCCCGGCGTCGGGCGCCCGCCCGTGCTGTACGTGCACGGGTACACCGACTACTTCTTCCAGCGGCACCTCGCGGAGGCGATCGCCGCGCGCGGCTACCCGTTCTACGCGATCGACCTGCGGGCCCACGGGCGCTCCATCGCCGCATGGACCGCAGCCGGGGGCGACGCCAACATGGTCAACAGCCTGCGGCTCTACCGGCAGGACCTCGACGCCGCGGCGGACGTCATCGCCGCGGAGGGCCACACCGGGCTGGTGCTCCTGGGCCACTCGACGGGCGGGCTGATCGCCTCGATGTACGCGAACGCGCACCCCGACCGGGTGACGGCCCTGGTGCTGAACAGCCCGTGGTTCGACCTGAGGGGCAGCTGGTCTGACCGGACCGTGGTCACCCAGGCGGTCTACGCGCTCGGGCGGATCGCGCCGCGGACGGTGGTGAACAAGCCCGGCGAGGACTACGGCCGGGCCTTGCACACGGCCACGGGCGGCGAGTGGGACTACGACCTGCTCTGGAAGCCGCACGGCGGGTTCCCGGTCCGCGCCGGGTGGTTGGCCGAGATCCGGCGCGCCCACCGCAGGCTCGGACGTGGCCTGTCCGTGCAGTGCCCGGTGCTCGTGTGCACCAGCGACAAGACCGGGCCCGACGGCGGCGAGGCTGCGGTGATGCTCAGCACCGACGCGGTCCTCGACGTCGCGCACATGCATGCGCGCGCCCCGAAGCTGGGGGCGACGGTGGACGTCTCGGTCATCGAGGGCGGCGCCCACGACCTGGTGCTGTCCCCGAAGCCGGCCCGGGAGAAATACCTGACCACGGTGCTGGACTGGCTGGACGCGAAGGTCTGAGCGGCATCCCGCGATGAGCATGGTGGGATAGCGGCATGCAGCACGACCTCCACCTCACCGCCCACGGAGTCCGCCTCGAACCGCTGTCCCGCGACCACGCCCCGGCGCTGGCCCGCCTCGTCGACGCCCAGCTCTGGGCGGGCATGACCAGCGCCCTCCCCGACACCGCCCCGGCGATGGAGGCGTACGTGGACAAGGCGGTCGCGGCCGGCGACCACCTCGCCTTCGCGGTGCTCGGGCCCGACGGCGAGGTGCGCGGCTCCACGCGGTTCTACGAGCTCAACGCCGGTCAGGGCCGGGTCGAGATCGGCTCCACGTTCTACGGCCGCGACTGGTGGGCGGGCGTCACGAACCCGGCGTGCAAGCTGATGCTGCTGCGGCACGCCTTCGAGACCCTGGGTCTGCGCCGGGTAGCGCTGCGCTGCGACGCGCGGAACGCCCGGTCGCGCGCCGCGATCCTGAAGCTCGGCGCCAGGGAGGAGGGCCGGCTGCGCGCGCACCGCGTGGCGCCCGACGGCTCCGAGGGCGACACCCTCTACTTCTCGATCCTGTCCGACGAGTGGCCCGCCGTCCGCGAGGGCCTTGAGGCGCGCCTGACGGCGCTCACTGCCGTGTCCGAATCCCGCTAGCCGCCACGTCCGGGCGGGGCGCAGGATGGTGGCTATGACCGACGTCGAGCTCCGCGATCCAGCGTTCACCGAGCGTTACCGCGCCATCGCCGCGCGCGACTCCCGCTTCGACGGGCAGTTCTACACGGCGGTGCGCACCACGGGTATCTACTGCCGGCCGTCGTGTCCGGCGCGCACGCCGAAGGCCGAGAACGTGGCGTTCTACCTGACGTCCGCCGCCGCGCACGAGGCCGGCTTCCGCGCCTGCAAGCGCTGCCTTCCGGAGGCCGCGCCGGGCACGCCCGCATGGGACCTGCGTCGCGACCTCACGGGCCGGGCGATGCGCCTCGTGGCCGACGGCGTGGTCGACCGCGAGGGTGTGTCGGGGCTGGCCAACCGGCTGGGCTACTCCGAGCGCCAGCTGCACCGGCTGCTGGTCAGCGAGCTGGGCGCGGGGCCGCTGGCGCTGGCCCGGGCCCAGCGCGCGCAGACGGCGCGCGCCCTCCTGGTCGGCACGTCCCTGCGTCTGGCGGACGTCGCCTTCGCTGCGGGGTTCGGCTCGATCCGGCAGTTCAACGACACCGTGGCCGAGGTCTTCGGCGCGACGCCGTCCGAGCTGCGCGCCCGGGGTCGGCGGGCCAGGCGTGGGGGCGGGGGCTCTGCCCGTGAGTTCGGTCGGTTGCCTCGAGATCGGTCCGTCGATGGACCGATCTCGCGGCAACCGACCGAACTCGCGGCAACCGACCGATCTCGCACCGCGCAGCCGACCGATCTCGCCGCCACGATCGGCGAGCCCGTGCGGATCTCGCTCACCCTGCCGGTCCGGGAGCCGTTCGACGCGCGGGGTGTGCTGGAGTTCCTCGCGGTCCGCGCGATCGACGGCGTCGAGTCGGCGGACCTGGATCCTGGCCCTGGCACTCCGACCGGAGCGGACGGCTCGTCGAACGCCCTCCGGTACGCCCGCACCGTCGCCCTGCCGCACGGCCCCGGCGCGTTCGAGGTGCGGGTGCCCCGCCCGGGCAGCGGCCGGGTCGACCTGGACCTCGAGCTCGCCGACCTGGCCGACGCGCCGGTCGCCGTCGCGCGCGTGCGGCGCCTGCTGGACCTCGACGCGGACCCGGTCGCCGTCGACTCCGCCCTGGCCACCGACCCGGTGCTCGCGCCGTCCGTCGCCGCGGTCCCGGGCATCCGGGTGCCCGGCACGCTCGACCCGGCGGAGCTCCTGGTCCGCGCGATAGTCGGCCAGCAGATCAGCGTCGCCGCCGCGCGCACGCACCTGTCGCGCCTCGCGAAGGGCGTCGGCACCCCGTACGCGTCGGCGTTCGAGGGCCTCACCCGCCTGTTCCCCACGCCCACCCAGGTGGCTGGTCGCCCGGGTCCCCGCGAGGACCCGCAGCGCAGCGAGGACGCCTCGTGGGGTGAGGGCCCGGGTCCCCGCGAGGACCCGCAGCGCAGCGAGGACGCCTCGCGGGGTGAGGGCGGCGGCGAGGCGCACCTCCGCCTGCCCGCCCGGACCCTGGCGACCGTGATCGGCGCGGCCCGCGACCTCGCGGACGGAAGCCTCGCCCTGAGCGTCGGGGACGACCCCGACGACCTGCGCCGACGCCTGGTCTCCCGGCCGGGGATCGGGCCCTGGACGGCCGGCTACGTGGCGCTCCGAGTGCTCGGCGACCCGGACGTCCTCATGGAGGGCGACGTCGCGCTGCTCTCCGGCGCGCGCAACCTCGGCCTGGTCTCCGCGGAGGATCCCCGGCCGCACCAGTTCAAGGAGCTCGCCCGACGCGGCGCGGCGTGGGCGCCCTGGCGCTCGTACGCCGCCATGCACCTCTGGCGCTCCGCTTGACGAGTCGAACACGCGGGTCACCCGAGCGACCCATGCGTCCGACAGCTCACCTCACGGAAGGAAGATCATGAACGCCACGACCCTCACCACTCCGGACGGTCCCTTCAGCATCGTCGTCTCCACCGTCCCGGAGACCGCCGGGAGCCCGGCCAAGGACGCGGTGCTCGCCGCCGGCTGGACCGCCGACGTCGACGCGCTGCTCGCGCTCGTCCACCCCACCCTCCGCCCCACGACGGAGGCGGAAATGCTCGACCGGCTGTCGACGCCGGACGGCGTGCTCGCCGAGGCGGCCGACGCCGTCCGCGCGTACTACGACGGCGACCACGGGGCGCCCGGCCGCGTGCCCGTGCGGCAGGCGAGCGGACCGTTCCGGACGCACGCGTGGGACGTGCTGCGCGACGTGAAGGCCGGCGAGCGGATCACCTACAGCGAGTACGCGGTGCGGGCCGGCCGGCCCGCCGCGGTGCGTGCGGCGGCCGGGGCGTGCGCGATGAACGCGGCGGCGCTGTTCGTGCCGTGCCACCGCATCCTGCGCATGGACGGCAGCCTCGGCGGGTTCCGCTACGGGCTGCCGATCAAGGAGAGCCTGCTGGCCCGCGAGACCCTGCCGAGATAGAACCGTGGCGAGATAGAACTGGGGCGCGGGACAGATGCACTGTCCCGCGCCCCAGTTCTATCTCGCCCTAGTTCTATCTCGCCCCAGTTCTATCTCGCCACGGTTCTACCTCGGCTGCTCGGGGTCAGCCCTTGACCGAACCCGCCAGCAGTCCGCGCACGAAGTAGCGCTGCAACGCGAGGAACACGATCAGCGGCACCACGATCGCGATGAACGCGCCGGCGGACAGCACGTGCCAGTCACCGCCGCGGGAACCCGCCATCTCGGCCACGCGCACCGTCAGCGGGAACGTCTGGGTACCGCCCATGACCAGGGCGACGAGCAGGTCGTTCCACACCCACAGGAACTGGAAGATCGCGAACGCCGCGATCGCCGGGGTGAGGAGCGGCAGCATCACCGAGAAGAAGATCTTCACGTGCCCGGCGCCGTCCACACGAGCCGCCTCGACGAGCGAGGAGGGGATGTCCTTCATGAAGTTGTGGAGCAGGAAGATCGCCAGCGGCAGCGCGAACATCGAGTGCGACAGCCAGATGGGCCAGAACGTCCCGTTGACCCCGGTGTCCACGTAGGCGGTGAGCAGCGGGATGAGCGTGATCTGGATGGGCACGATCTGCAGCGCGAACACCGCGACGAACAGGAGGTCGCGGCCCTTGAAGTCGATCCACGCGAACGCGTAGGCGGCCAGCAGCGCCACGGTGATCGGGATGAACACAGCGGGCAGCGTGATCACGAACGAGTTCACGAAGAACTGGATCAAGTTGGTCGAGCTGTCGAACAGCGCCGACTCGTAGTTGGCCAGCGTGAACACGCCCTCGCCCGCGATCGCGTCGCCGAAGACCGTCCACCAGCCGCTGCGCCGGATGTCCAGCTCGGGCCGGAACGACGTGACCAGCAGCCCGAAGGTCGGCACCGTCCAGATGATCGCGATGATCACGGCGATCGCGCTCGCCCACGGCGAGGTAAGCGCCTTTTTCGCCTTGCGCGCCCGCTCGTTCACGGTAGACGGCGGAGGGACCACCCTGGGCGTCACGGCCGGCTGTGTGGTACTCATCGGACCTCCTCGGCCAGGCGCATCTGGCGCACGTTGTAGATGATCACCGGGATGACGATGACGAACAGGAGCACGGCGAGCGCAGCGCCCAGGCCTGCGTTGTTCTGCCGGAAGCTCTGCTCGTAGAACTCGTTCGCGACGACCGAGGTGCCGTACCGGCCCGCGGTCATGGTGCGCACGATGTCGAAGACCTTGAGCGTCGTCATAGCGATGGTGGTCAGCACGACGACGAGCGCCGGGCGGATGCTCGGGATCGTGATGCGCCAGAACATGCCGAAGCCGGACAGGCCGTCCAGGCGGGCCGCCTCGACGATGTCGGTGGGGATGGCGCGGATCGACGCCGAGAGCAGGGTCATCGAGAAACCTGTCTGGATCCAGATGAGCACCACCATGAGCAGGAACGTGTTGAGCGGCCGTTCCAGCAGGAACTGCACGGGCTCACCACCGAGCCAGACGATGAGCTGGTTCAGGAGGCCGGTCTGCTCGATACCCGGCTGGTCGGGCTTGTACTCGTAGACGAAGCGCCAGATGATGCTCGCACCGACCATCGAGATGGCCATGGGCAGGAACACGAGGGCCTTGGCGAACTTCTCGAACCGGCTGTGGTCCACCACCACGGCGTAGACGAGGCCGAAGAATGTGGCCAGGAGCGGCGCCACGAGCACCCACAGCGCGGTGTTGCCCAGGACGAGCAGGAACGCCGGCTCAGTGAACGCCCTGATGTAGTTGTCGAAGCCGATGAACTCGTTACTGGTCCGGAACTGGAACGAGTTCACGATCGTCCCGAAGGCCGGATACAGCAGACCGAGCGCCAGGAGCAGGAGCGCAGGCCCGACGAATCCGGCTGCGACGAACCACTTCGACGGGTTCCGTCGCCGGTCCACGATGAAGAGGATCAGGGCCATCACCACGATGAAGAGCGCTATCGCGATGAGCATCAGCAAGAACTTGTGTACCGGGTCGTCCCCGGCGTGCAGCAGCCACTCCACGGCTATCTCCTGTCGCTGTACTGGTCCGGTCGTCCTTGACTGGTCCTATACCAGCCTAGGACGGCGGAGGCGCGGGACTCCAGGTCCCACGCCTCCGCACGTCATATCCGGGAGGCGGACGTCACTTCGGCCAGGAGGCCTCGATGTCGTCCGTGACCTCTTGGCTGCTGAGGTCAGACGCGAACCACTCGGTCATGCCGGCCCAGAACGACCCCGTACCGACCTCGGAGGGCATCAGGTCGGAAGCGTCGAACCGAGCAACCGTGGCCGGGTCGGCCAGGATCTCCGCAGACAGCCTGTCGAACTCCGTGGCCAGCAGCTCCGGGTCGAGCCCCTTGTTCGCGCTCACCCAGCCGCCGACCGGCGTTGCCGCCGCCTTGGCGTTGGCCCAGTCAGCACTCGACAAGTACGTCTGGAAGGCCTGCACCTCGGGAGCGTCGTTGAACGCGCCGATGAACTCGCCGGCCACGAGGGTCGGCCGCTCGGCGGCATCCATCGACGGGAGGTAGAAGGCGTAGACGTCGCCGTCCGGCGCCACCTCGGTGCCCTCGGGCCACTGCGTCTGGTAGAAGTTCGCCGCGCGGTGCATCCAGCAGGAACCCTCGAGGATCGGGTAGCCCGCGTCCGTCCAGGGCGCCGTCGCGATCGAGTCGACCCCGCCCAGGCCACCGTTCACGTAGTCCGGGTTCTTGAGGATCTCGGCGGCCATGTCGAACGCCTCGACGATCTGCGGGTCGTTGAACGGGATCTCGTGCTTGTACCACTGGTCGTAGACCTCGGGGCCCGCGGAGCGGAGCACGACGTCCTCGATCCAGTCGGTGGCCGGCCAGCCCGTCGCGTCGCCGGACTCGACACCGGCGCACCACGGGACGGCGTCGGTCGAGGCGATCTCTTCCGTCAGCGCCAGCAGGTCGTCCCAGGTCTCCGGGATCTCGTAGCCCGCCTCTTCGAACATGGACGGCGAGTACCAGACGTAGGACTTGACGTTCGAGCCCAGGGGCGCGGCATAGAAGGTGCCGTCGACGGTGCCGTAAGCCTTCCAGTCCTCGCTCCAGCCCTCGTCCACGTTGGCCTCGACCTGCGCCGGCGCGGGCAGCACGGCGTCATACTGCGTCACCAGGGTGTTCAGCAGACCCGGCTGCGGCAGGATCGCGATGTCCGGCGGGTTGCCGGCCTGGACGCGCACGGGAAGCTGCGCCTCCATCTCGCGCGACCCCTCGTAGTTGATCGTGACGCCGGTGCACTCCTCGAACGGCTCGTACGAAGCCGTCTGCGTCTCGGCCTCCGGCTCGACGATCGTGGTGTAGACGTCGACCGAGGTGCCCTCGAGGTCACCGAACTCCTCGAAGACACTGCAGTCGATCTCGTAGGCGCCGGGCTCGCCGCCGTCGCCGCCGCCGTCGCCTCCGCCATCATCGGTGTCGGCACAGGCCGCGAGGACCAGGGCCAGGCTCGCGCCGGTCGCCGCAAGGGCGACCGCTCGACGTCTGGAAGACATCCGGATAGTCATCTCGTGCTCCTCCACTGCTTCGTGGGCTGAGAACCCTCTGACGTGCGGGTACGGCCCGGCAGAGTGCCAGGTTGCCCTTCCTCTACGCAACCGTGGTTCACGAGGTTATGCAAGCCGATACTGCATCGCCTTGCATTACGAAACCGTTGCAATCGCCCGAGTCGCCGATGTCGGGGGAGCCACTGGCGGGCGCCTGCGGCACGGCGGCTCGCGTGTCACTGGCGGGACGTAGGCTTGTGCCGCCAGATCACTGGTGCCCCTACGGAAGGACGGACATGATCGAGCTGAGGACGCCGCGCGAGATCGAGGAGATGCGCCCGGCGGGACGCTTCGTCGCGGACGTGCTGCTCGCCGTCCGGGAGACCGCCGGAGTGGGGGTGAACCTGCTCGAGCTCGACGAGGTCGCCCACAAGATGATCCGTGACCAGGGCGCGGAGTCGTGCTACATCGACTACCACCCGTCGTTCGGCGCCATGCCCTTCGGCAAGACTCTCTGCACCTCGGTGAACGACGGCGTCCTGCACGGCCTGCCGCACGACTACAGGCTGCAGGACGGCGACCTGCTGTCGATCGACTTCGCAGCGTCCGTGAACGGCTGGGTCTCCGACTCCGCGATGTCGTTCGTGGTGGGCACGCCCGCCCCGGACCGCGCTGAGCCGGACGCGAAGCTGATCCGCACCACCGAGGTCGCGCTGGAGGCGGGCATCGCCGCCGCGCAGCCGGGCAAGAAGATCGGCGACATCTCCGCCGCGATCGCCGAGGTGGCCCACGCCGCCGGCTACTCGATCAACACCGACTTCGGCGGGCACGGCGTGGGTCGCACCATGCACGGCGACCCGCACGTGCCGAACAACGGGCGCGCCGGGCGGGGCTTCCCGCTCAAGCCGGGCCTCGTGATCGCCGTCGAGCCGTGGTTCCTCGAGACCACCGACGAGATCTTCACCGACCCCGACGGCTGGACGCTGCGTTCCGTGGACGGTTCCCGCGGGGCGCACTCGGAACACACGATCGCGATCACCGAGGACGGCCCGCTGATCCTGACGGCCCGCTGACCCCTCTTGCCGAAGTAGAACCAGGGCGAAGTAGAACCCTGGTTCTACTTCGCCCTGGTTCTACTTCGGCATCTCAGATGAGGGTGTTCAGCGCCTGGATCACGCCGTGCTGACTGATGTCGCCGACGGTCTCGTCGGCTATCGCCTTCACCTCGTCGGGGGCGTGCCCCATCGCCACGGCGCGGGCAGCCCAGCTCAGCATCTCGATGTCGTTCAGACCGTCGCCGACGGCGAACGTGTTGTGCCGTGCGATGCCGAGCGTGGAGCGGATGTTCTCCAGCGACGTCGCCTTGCTCTGGTGCCGCGGCGTCACGTCGATCCAGTCCAGCCCGGCGGGCGTCGCGGTGACCCCGTGCAGGCGTAGCGGCTCGAGCAGGTCCAGCACGCCCGTCCCGTGGAGGATCGCGCGCGACGCGGGCAGCTCGCCCAGCCCGTCGATATCGACCGTGCGCTGCGCACCGTTGACCTTGTGCGGCTCGAAAGTCCGGTTCACGCGGTAGCCGACGCCGATCTCCTCGACGCCGATCTGCACGTCGGGGAACCGGCTGAGCGCCATCTGGACCACCGGCCCGACGTCGAACGTCAGCACGTCCTCGAGCATGTATCCGTCGGCGCAGGTGTCGCACAGCCGTGCCGTCACGGCGCCGTTGGAGGCGACCACCCAGCCGTCGGTGATCCCGAGCTCCTTGGCCACGGGCAGGATTCCCGTCAACGACCGACCCGACGCCAGGACCACGTGATGCTTCCGGCCGCGCACGCGCTGCACGGCCAGAACCGTTGGTTCGGGCACGGGCTGCCCGGTGACCAACAGGGTCCCGTCGATGTCGAGGGCGACCAGGTGGGGCGCGTCATTGCGCACCCGCATGGACACCGGTTGGTCGTCCAGGATCATCACGTACCCCCATGGCACCGTGAGCGCCGTCACTCCTCGACGGATCGCGCCCAAATGTACAGGCATTCAACCAGTGATCCATACCTTTGCACGGATAACTTTTCACCCGCGGCGTCAGCCCTTGGACCTTTTTATCATCAAAGCAAGGAGCGGAGTACTTCTACGACACCGTCGCTGTCGATCGAGGCCGTGACCTCGTCGGCCGCCGCCCGCACGGTCTCGGACGCGTGGCCCATGGCCACGCCCCGGCCGGCCCACCGCAGCATGTCGATGTCGTTGCTGCCGTCACCGACCGCGACGGTGTTCTCGGCCGGCACGCCGAGCGCCTGGCGCACTTGCTCCAGGGCGGACGCCTTGGTCACGCCCTGGGGTGCGATGTCCATCCATGCGGACCACCCGACGGCGTAGGTCACGTCGTCGAATCCGAGGCGCCCAGCGATCTCGTGGAACTCCGCGCTGGTCTCGCCGGGGCTGCGCACCACCACGCGGGTGACCTCGCCGGCCCAGAGCTCCTCGAAGTCGACCACCCGGTGCTCTCCGTTGAGCTCCCCGTCAGGGAAGAGCTCGGTCATGCGGAAGCCGACACCGACGTCCTCCACCGCGTACCGCGCGTGCGGGAGCTCTACCTTGAGCATGCGGAGCACCGGCTCGGGGTCGAACGTCTGGACTCGTTCCAGGGTGTAGCCCATGTCGGCTGCCGCGTCGAGGCGCGCGGTGACCGCGCCGTTCGAGGCGACGATCCAGGAATCTTCGATCTTGAGCTCCGCGGCGACGGGCGTCATCGCGATGAGCGACCGTCCCGACGCCAGCACCACGTGGTGTCCCGCTGCCCGGACCGCGGCGACCGCGTCCCGGGCCGCGTCGGACAGCACGTCGTCGTACGTGACGAGCGTGCCGTCGATGTCGAGGGCTACTAGCTTTCGATCGATGTCGCGGGGCACGATCGCAGCCTACCGACCCGCGCGTGAACACCGGTCGTCCACCCGTACGAGATCGCCCAAATGTCGGGTGACCGGCCTGGTTGCGGGCGTGACCGTTGCGCCTACGTGTCCCTTATAGGCGCAACGGTCACGCCCACAACCAAGCCGGCTGGTGCGGTGGCTACTTGACCGGCTCGAGGAGCTCCAGGCCGCCCAGGTACGGGCGGAGGCCCTCCGGCACGTACACCGAGCCGTCGGGCTGCTGGTGGTTCTCCAGGAGGGCGACGATCCAGCGCGTGGTGCCGAGGGTGCCGTTCAGGGTGGCGACGTTCCGGGTGGAACCGTCCTCGGTCCGCTCGCGAACGCCCAGGCGGCGGGCCTGGAACGTGGTGCAGTTCGACGTCGAGGTGAGCTCCAGCCAGCGCTCTTGGGTGGGCAGCCACGCCTCGCAGTCGAACTTGCGCGCCGCCGACGAGCCCAGGTCGCCCGCCGCCGTGTCGATGACGCGGTAGGGCAGCTCGACCTTGGCCATCATGTCCTCTTCCCAGCCCAGCAGGCGCTGGTGCTCGGCCTCCGCGTCCTCGGGGGCGCAGTAGCTGAACATCTCGACCTTGTGGAACTGGTGCACGCGGATGATCCCGCGCGTGTCGCGGCCCGCCGAACCTGCCTCGCGGCGGTAGCAGGCGCTCCAGCCGGCGTAGCGCAGGGGCCCGTCGGACAGGTCCACTATCTCGTCGCTGTGGTAGCCGGCGAGAGCCACCTCGGAGGTACCGACCAGGTACAGGTCGTCCTTCTCCAGGCGGTAGATCTCGTCGGCGTGCGCACCGAGGAAGCCCGTGCCCCGCATCGTCTCGGGCTTCACGAGCGTCGGCGTGATCATCGGCGTGAAGCCCTGCTGCACGGCCTGGTCCATCGCCATGTTGAGCAGCGCCAGCTCCAGGCGCGCGCCGATGCCGGTGAGGAAGTAGAACCGCGCCCCCGACACCTTCGCCCCGCGCTTGGTGTCGATGGCGCGCAAGCCCTCGCCCAGCTCCAGGTGGTCCTTCGGCTCGAAGCCCTCGGCCGCGAAGTCGCGCGGCGTGCCGACCTGCTTGAGCTCGATGAAGTCTTCCTCGCCGCCCGCGGGCGCGCCCGCGATCACGTTGGCGATGGAGTACAGCACCCGGTCGAGTTCCTGCTCGGCCTCCGCGGCCGCTGCCTGATGGTTCTTGACGTCCTGGGCGAGCTGCTTGGTATGCGCCAGCAGTGCCTGCTTCTCGTCGCCCTTCGCCTGCGCCACGCGCTTGCCCAGGGACTTCTGCTCCGCGCGCAGGTTCTCGAACTCCGCCAGGGAGGAGCGGCGGCGCGCGTCGGCGTCGAGTGCCGCGTCCACGAGGTCGGGGTCGTCGCCGCGGGCCACCTGGCTCGCGCGGACGACGTCTGGGTTGTCGCGCAGAAGTCGGAGATCGATCACGGGAGGAGCCTAACGGGGCTGCCCTGGCCGCGTGGTCCGCAGCGCGACCATCGTGAGCAGCGGCACCGCCGGGATGAGCGCGATCATCGCGATCCGGAGGCCGAAGTCGTTGACCAGCGAGCCCAGCACGGCCATCACCCACATCGCCACCAGCGCGGGCCGCAGGAACTCCCAGCGTTCCTGGGCGCGCCCGAACCAGTCAGGGATCAGGCGCTCCCGCCATGCCGCCGGCCCGTAGAGCGCCAGCCCCACCACCACGAGCACGAGCACGGTGACCCAGACCGCGGGCCCGCCAGTGATCGAGTTCAGCGCGTACAGGGCCTTGCGCAGCACGGTCGACACCGCCTCGCCGTCGACCACCTGGGCCACGAACCGGCCGAGGTGCGAACGCGACTCCGGCGGGCGCAGCCAGTCCAGCACCCCCACGAGGGCCACTACGCCGACGCCGGCCGCCGCCACCCAGGCGAAGCGCCAGAACGTGAGCCGAAGCCCGGAGGCGGCGGTGGCGACCACCACGAACGCAGGGACGAGCACCAGCCCGCCGCCGAGGTCGGCCCCGAGGGTGGGCCAGACGTCGACCGCCATCGCGACCACGCCAACGACCGTCACGGCCAGGGTGGCCAGAACCCGCTTCCCGCGTGACACGAGCAGCTGGGCCAGCGCGGCCGCGAGCACGATCGCCGCCACCGCGTACACCGAGAACGTCGGGTTGCCGAAGCCGTAGAACCGCGCGCCGAACGTCGGTGCCGACCCCAGGGGGGCCGCCCGGTTCAGCGGCGTACCGAACAGCGCGTCGAGCGTGAGCGCGACGAACGTGATGCCCGCGACCACCGCCGGGGCCGCCCAGAGCGGTCGTCGTGGGGCAAGCAGGCCAAGCCCGGTCACGGCCGCCGTCACGAGCAGGGTGGCGCCCACTATCGCGAGCACGGGCAGGTCGAACCGCCACCAGCCGGTCAGGGAGACGAGGAACCCGCCGGCCGGGAGCGCCGTCAGCGCGGTCGCGCCGATCTCGGCGGCGCGGCGCCACCGGCCCGGCACCTCGCCCAGCCCGCGCGCCCGGCGTCGGCGGGGCACCCACCAGCACGCCGCCGCCAGCGCGAGGCCCAGCCAGAACGGCATGTCCACGAGCCAGACGTACGCGTCGCGGCGCACGTGGTCGCGGGCGGTCATGTCGGCGAGCTCGTCGGCGGTGAGCCACGCCGAGGCGGGGCGCTCGCCGCCGCGCATCAGCGGCGTCGGGTCGATGTCGGCGGGCAGGTCCACCCCGGCCGCGTCGAGCACGGACGCCGGGACGTCCATCAGGCGCGCCACGCCCTCCGTGCGGGTCGCCGTGCTGGCCAGGTAGCGCGGCAGACCGTCGCCGGACGGCCGCACCATCGCCATCCCGAGCTCGAGGGCGTGCTCCGGCACCGTCGCGACGTCGATCACCAGCACCGTCGCGTCCGCGGGGGCTGCGTCCAGGACCCGCCACACCGCGAGGTCGACCATGGAGACGAGCTCGGCGCGGCGGGCCTCGACCTGCTCCTTGCCGTCGGGCCGCTCCTCCAGGTCCGCGCGTTCCGCGACGTTCAGCAGCGCGGAGCCCGCGTCCACGAAGGTGACCGGGCAGTCCCACGCGCCCGACCCCTCCGCCACCGCGGTGGCGAGGTCGAAGTACCGCCCGACGCTCCCGCCCCGGTCGGCGAGCGCCACCGCGGCGCCCGGGCCGACCGCCGTCGTGCACTGGTCGGCGAGCGCTGCGCCGAACGTGCCCGGGTGAGCGGCGTAGCCGGAGCCGCGCTGCAGCGCGGTCAAGCGGTCCCACTGGTCGACGACGGCGGGCCGGTCACCCCGTGCCGCTCCGTCGCCTTCCTGAGCGCCTTCCTGGGCACCGTCCTCGGCTTCTTCCCCGCCGTCACCGGCGCCAGGCGCGTCGCCCGCAACCGGTGTCACCGAGATCTCGTCGCAGATCCAGTGGTCGTCGGCGTCGCGCTCGTCGGCCACCTCGGCGAGGCGGCCCGCCGACAGGCTGAGCCAGCCGCTGTCCGGGCAGCGCGCCGCACGCCCGTTGGGCAGGGTGAGGCCGGCGGCGTCCGCGCCGTCGGTCAGCAGGCCGTACAGGGTGGGTGCGGGCGCCGTGCCGGTGTCGAGGGACGGCTGGACGTCGGTCCAGCGCAGGCCCTGCGTGCCGATGACGATCACGTCGCCACCCGGCGGTACAGCGAGCTCGGCGGTGTTGAGCGAGCCCGACTCCTCGCCCGCGGCGTCGGCGCCGGGCACGGGGAGCACGGCCGCCGCGAACAGCAGGCTCAGCAGCAGCGCGCCGGACAGGCCCAGCACCGCGGACGGTACGTTGCGCACCGGCTCGGTGGGCCTGCCCGGGTCTCGGAGCCCCCGCGTGGTATCGGAGCGAAGCGAGGACGCTTCGTAGGGGGACGACGGCAGCCAGCCGCGGGCGCCGAGGAACCGGGCCATCTGGTCCGGACGGGCCGCCAGGAGCGCGAGCACGGCGAACGGCACGAGCAGGACGAGCCCGCGCAGGCGGTCCCCGAAGAACGGCGCGGCGTCCACCCCGGTGGTCACGAGCGCTACGGCGGCCACCGCGCCGGCCGCGAGCCACATCGGGCGCGTGGTCCGCTGGGTGTCCGTCCTGCGGGTGCCGTCGCCCAGCACGGTCCCGACGCTCATCGCGGTACGGCGGCGCGCCAGGTAGGCCGCGATTCCGCCCGCGAGGACCAGCCCGGCCACCGCGTAGAGCACGAAGGCCACGTCGGAGAACCCGTAGAACCGGTCGGCGGTAGCGAGCGACGGGCCCAGCAGCGAGCCCTGGAGCAGCGTGAACCCGGTGAGGCCGTCGACGGTGAAGACCAGCCAGGTGACCCCCGCCGCCGCGACGGCGTTGCGCCAGGGGGCCGGGGAGAGCAGGCGGGACACGCCGCGCACGGTGAGCGCGACGGCGACCGCCGCCACGGTCAGCGACAGGGCCAGGCCGAACTCGGGCGCGGGCCACACCCACCAGCGCGTCAGCGTCGCCAGGCTTGCCGCCGCCGGGGCCGACACCGCGAGCAGCGCCGCGCCCAGCGCCAGTCGCCGCCGGTAGGGCCCGGGCTCCCGGCGCGGCCGGGCGGCGCGGCGCGGCAGCACCATGATCAGTACCGCCATCAGCAGGAACAGGACTATCGCGCCCCCGAACGCCGGGACCTGCGCGGGGATCGTGTCGGCCAGGACGTTGATGTACTGCCGGTTCTCGACCGTGCGGGCGACGGTGGTGCGGCGCGGCTCGCCCACCTCGATCGGCATGCCGTCGATCACCGGCTCCTCGACGGCCGGGGCCTGCTCGGGCTCCTCGGCCTCGGGGTCCGGCAGGGCGCCCCCGGCCTCGGCCGCGGTCGCCGTCAGGTCCGTGAGCTGCACGAACCCGGTGCTCCGCGACGCTTCCGACGTCAGCCAGCGGACCCGCGGCACGTCCACCACCCAGTCCACGACGACCTGCAGCCCCTGCTGCGTGAGCGGCGTGTCGGCGATGCCCGCGACCAGCACGCGCGTCCCGGTCGGCAGGTTCCGCGTCAGGCTGCTGAGCGTGCCGTCAAGGGCCTCGAGCGCCTCGGCGCGCTCCGGGCCCTCGGGCAGGCTCCCGGCGTCGATGACGGTGACCGGGCACTCGGTGAGCACCTCGGTCCAGCCCGAACCGGGCGACGCGCCCGTGCCGGTCGACCCCGGCGCGTCCGGGCTCAGCGCGTCCAGGGACGCGACGTACCGGCTCACGGTCCCGTCCTCGCGGGCGAGCATCACGGCGGCGCCCGGCCCGACCGCCGTCGAGCAGGTGCCCGCCTCGGCCAGCATCTCGCCGAGGAGGCCGGGGGCCGGAGCCTCCGTGCGGCCGACGGGCTCGTCGTCCCGCCCCTCTTCCTCTTCGGGAAGCTGGGCCCAGCCGTCCACCGTCGCTTCGGCCGGCTCGGCGCCGCCCGCGCCGTCCGCCCTGGGCACCGGGGTGCACGACGTCGCCCCGCGCGCCTCCGGCTCCTGGCCGTCCTGCCGCCCGGGGTCGGGCTCGTCCGCACGTTCGGCGCTGCCCGCCGAGACCATCCGGCTGCCGGCCGAGAGCGTGAGCCACGCGTCCAGCGGACAGGTCGCGGGCGCGGCGGTGCGGACGTTGATCGAGGCGACGGAGCCGCCGCCGATCATGTGCCACAGGTTCGGGGTGGTGCTGCGGGACACGTCGGTCCAGCGCAGACCGGCGACGCCGACCACCACGACGGGAGCTCCGGGTTCCGGCCTCGGGGCCGCCGACGCCGTCGTCGGCGCGACCAGGCCCAGCAGGGCCGCCACGAGCATGACCAGAACTGCGGGCACGGTCAGGGCTCGTGTGGAACGGGGATTCACCCGCCCAGAGTAAATGGCTGGAGCGGTCACGGTGCTCGGACCAGCAACGCGCCCGGCTGGACACGTACGTCGATCCCGACCGCCCGCCCGAGGGGGTCGCCATCGACCTGGGCCTCCTCGCCCGCGGGCACTTGGATGCGGGCTCGCCGGGCCTTCGTGTGGTCGATGCGGCCCAGCTTCTCCGGCAGCTCGTTACGCACACCGACACCCTGCATGGCGATCTCTAGCGTCAGCTGGGCCCAGCCGAACACGCCGCCGCGGACGTCGACGGCGGCCACGTCGAGCACCCCGTCGTCGAGCACGGCGTCGGGCAGCAGATTGACGCCGCCGGGGAGCATGCCCACGTTGCCGACCATGATCGAGCGCGCGCGGGCCTCGACGGGCGGCTGGTCGTCGAGCTGCAGGTGGGCACGCATCCGCCGGGCCTGCATGTGCGACAGCCCGGCCACGAAGTAGGCGAGCCAGCCCACCTTCTTCTTCAGGTCGGCGTCGGCGGTGGCGACCATCGCGGCGTCGAAACCCAGGCCCGCGATGACGAGGAAGATGTGCTCCCGCTCCGTGTCGGGCTCGTGGTCGGGCTGGTTGGCGTTTTCGCCGTTGCGGGGCATCTCCGCGAACTCGGTCACCCGCAGCCAGCCGACGTCGATGGCACGTGTGCGGCCGTGCACGATCACGTCGAGGGCATCGCCAGTGCTGGCCAGCGGCAGCTCGAGGTTTCGGGCCAGGAGGTTGCCGGTGCCGACGGGCAGCACGCCCATCGGCATGTTCGCGCCGACCATGGTCTCCGCGACCGCCCGGACGGTCCCGTCCCCGCCCGCCGCGACCACGATGTCGGCGCCGTCGTCCAGGGCCCGCTGGGCCTGGCCCTTGCCCGGGTCGTCCACGGTGGTCTCGTACCAGAGGGGCTCCGGGAGCCCGTGGGCGCTGCAGTGCGCCCGCACCTGGGCGAGCAGGCCGGCTGCGCCTTGTTTGGACGGGTTCACGATCACCGCCAGCTGCGGGGCCGCCTGCACGCTCTGCGGCGTGGCACGCCGCGGGTCGCGGCGCCGCTTCCACGCCTGCTGGGACCAGACGCCGATCGCGACGGCGAGTGCCAGCAACGCCACGGCGATCGCGGCCACCCCTAACCAAGCCTGCCACTCCACGAGGTCAGCGTACGTGGCGGACCTGTGGAAGCAGGTTCATCAGCTGCGGACGTTGGAGCCCGCGTGCCGCACCGCATCCACCGCACCGCGCACCTTGCGCGCGTTCACGGCCAGCAGGACGTCGCGGTACTGCGCCGCACGGTGGATCTGGCCCTTGAGGTCGTTCGCGGACGCCCGGTGCTTGAGGTCGCACGGCACCTCGACCGCGACGTACCCCTTGCGCAGCAGGTCGATCGTCATGCCGGTCTCGACACCCCAGCCGCGGGCGAGCGGCGTGGCCGCCTCGAACGCCTCACGGGTGAGGCAGCGCATGCCGGAGAGCGGCTGCGACGGGCTCCAGCCCGTCATCGCCTCGATCGCCCGGCGGGACGCGCCCACCACGATTCCGCGGCCGCCCGCACCTGCCTGCTTGGGCAGCAGGGCGATCGCGAGATCGGCCACACCCTCGCGGACCGGGCGCACGAGGGGAGCCGTGTTCACGGCGGTGTCGCCGAGGTCGCCGTCGATGAACATGAGCAGGCGCGGGGGCCGCCCGTCGGCGTCGCGCATGGCGACCACCGCGGCGCCCGTCTCCATCGCGGCGGCCTTGCCGCGATTGTGCGAGTGGCGCACGACGACAGCCCCGGCGGCACGCGCAACGTGCTGCGTGTCGTCCTCGGAGCCGTCGTCGACCACGAGCACGAGGTCGACGTGGGGGATCGCACGCGCGGAGCGCACAGTAGCGGCAATGCGCTCGGCCTCGTCCTTGGCGGGAATGATCGCCGCCACCCGTTGGACGTTCTTGCCTGCCAGAGCATTGCCGGGACGCGTAGTCTTCGCGACCGGGAGAGCGTTCACACCTGTCCTGCCTGAAGCGTCGATTTGCCTTGGTGGGTGACCGGATAGCCCTTTGCTTGGTGAGTGCAAAGGTTTACCCCTGGAATCCTACTCCCTTGGTCCGCTAGTTGCCGAAACCAGGGCCGCTCGTGGCGATCCTCGGTGACTGCCGACGCGTTCCGGGCCGCTCGCGCACGACCGGCCGGGGCGTCCGGACTAGCGCAGGGTGACCTGCCGGGAGACGATACCTGCTCTTGCGCGTCGCTCGTTCGCATCAAGCGGCTCCTTGATGGAAAGTGCTTTCGCGAGCTTCTTGCCGAGCTCGGTCGCGGGGCCCTCCAGATCGGCCGCCTGGGTGCCTTTCGGCAGCTCCCAGACAGGAACGACCAGGCCCGACGCACGAAACGCTCCCACGAACTTCCCACCCGCGAGCCCTGACTCGCGCTTTGCGTGGAGCCGAGAGATCGCGTCGATCACGTCGTCCTCCGGCTCGGGACGCGCCCAGCGCATGAACTCGCGGGTCATGCTGCACCAGTACGCCGACTCGACGGAAGACACCTTGACGGTGGGGATCGCGCCGTCGGCGGCGTCTTCAAGGTTCTCCTTGAGCTCCGGCGTGACGTCAGCGCTCGGGTCGAGCCAGAAGTCGAACGTGTCGTGCACGGTGACCTCGAACGGGACGCTCAGGTCGAGCACGTCCTGCAGTCGCGGGCCCGCACCCGGCAGCTCGCCCGACTCGACAGCCGTACCCGGCTCGACCTCCAGCGCCTCGAGGAGCGCCGCGGCGAGGTCGCGGCTCACGTCGCCGGTGCTGAGGACCCCCTGCACGGCCAGCAGGATCGCGCCGTCGGCGCGGTGCAGCGCGGTCCAAGCACCCGGCAGGAGCGTCACGACAGTGACGTCGCGGGAGCCGTACTCGGCGGTGGTGCGAGCCGTCGCGGTCGCTGACGGGACGATCTCGCGCATCGCGACCCAGTCGGTCTCCCCGGGGAGACCTTCGAAGGGCCGGAGCACGAAGTCGGAGGAGGGGTTCTTGGCCATGCGGCGAGTGTATCCGCGCGCATGGTTGCAGATCTGTCGAGCCGGTGATGTTTTTCGGAGCAGTCCGTCGCCGACCTGTCGAGCCGCGGCAGTACGGAAGGACGGGACGTGATGATGGAGAGGTGGAACCCTGGCTCGCCGCACACCTGCCCGTGCTCGACCTCGCGCTCGACGCCGTCCGGGCGGCCCAGCGCGCGGCCACGAGGGCCGGCCTCCGGCTGACGACCACGGATCCCGCCCGGCTCGATCCGGCCCGGATCGCTACCGCCTTCGCCTCGGACCGCGTCCTCGAGCTCGACGGACAGCCGGTGGACGGGTTCGCCCCGCTCTCCGGTTTCTTTCCTGCCGCCGACGGCTGGGTCCGCACGCACGCCAACTACCCGCACCACCGGTCGCGGCTGACGGCTCTCGTCGGCCTGCCCGACGACGTCGGCCGGCCCGCCTTCGCCCACCGCCTCACCGGCTTCCCGGCCCAGGAGCTCGAGGACCGGGCGGCCGACGCCGGCGCGATCGTGGCGCGCGTCCGGACCGAGCGGGAGTGGCGGGAGTCGGGACCGGGGCGCGCCGCGGCGTCGGGCCCGGTGGTGCGGACGCGGCTGCGGCCCGGCCCTTTGACAGGCACAGGACGGCGCCTTGCGGCGGGCTCAGGGCGGCGCGGCGGGGCCGACCCTCGCTCCTTGGCTGATCCGGGACCCGGCGGGACGGCCCTGGCCGGCGTCCGGGTGCTCGACCTGACGCGCGTCATCGCGGGTCCGGTCGCCACCCGGACGCTGGCGCTCCTCGGCGCGGACGTGCTGCGGGTGGACCCGCCGGACCCCGCGGAGATCGAGTGGCAGCACCTCGACACGGGGCAGGGCAAGCGCAGCGCCGTCCTGGACCTCAGGGATGCCCGCGACCGCCGCATCGCCCAGGACCTGCTGGACGCCGCGGACGTGCTCGTGACGGGCTACCGGCCCGGCGCGGTCGAGGCGCTCGGGCTCCGGGTCCCGCCCGGCGTCGTGACCGGACGGGTGTCCGCCTGGGGCGACGCGGGGCCGTGGGCCGACCGGCGGGGGTTCGACTCGATAGTGCAGGCAGCGAGCGGCATAGCGCTGCTGGAGGGCCGCGACGGGACGCCAGGGGCGCTACCCGCCCAGGCGCTCGACCACGCCTCGGGATACCTGCTCGCCGCGGGGATCGTCGATGCGCTGACACTCCGGGACGGCCGACCCCAGGACGGCGCGGCCGGCAGCGTCCCGGGCGACGGGCTCGGCCGCGACGTCTCGGTGTCGCTCGCGCGCACCGCTACGTGGCTGCTGGACCTGCCGGGACGGGACCCGCTGCACCCGGCCGCCGCGCCGGCGTCGGGCAGCCAGACCGTGACGCACGAGCGAGTGACCACGGCGCGTCCTGCGCTGCCCGGGTACGAGGACTACCCGCACCCGGCGCACCGGTGGGGCAAGGACGACCCGACGTGGCGCCCAGCGCCGAACTAGCTTGGTTGTGGGCGCGATCGTTGCGCCTACCTGCCCGGTTTAGGCGCAACGATCGCGCCCACAACCAGGTGGGTCAGGCGCGGATGTGGCTGCGGCGAGCGACCAGGAGCGAGCCCGCACCGCCGATGACCAGGGCGCCGGCCGCCGCCGTGAGGGCCGCAGCCTCGGCGCCGGTCGTAGCGAGCCGGACCGGGGCGTCGAGCGTGGCCTCGGCGAGCGCGGACGCCTCCTTCTCGATGGCCTCGACGCTGGCGCCCTCGTTCGGGACGAAGGCGGTGAGCTCGGCGCCGAGGGTGTCCGGCGTCGTCGACGGTCCCTGCCACTGCTGCCCGGGCGCCTGGACGGCCAGCGGCGGCTCCGACGCGGCGATCTGCACGGGGGCGGCCAGCACCACGGGGGCGGCCAGCACCACCGGTGCGGGAGCCTCCTCCGGGGCTGCGGGGGTGGGCGCCTCGGCGGGCGCGGCCGGCCGTGCGGCAGCCGTGGCGACCTCGGGCTCAGGCTCAGGCTCGGGCTCGGGCTTCGGCTTGGGTGCCGGCGCCTCGGCTTCCTTCACGTTCTCCCGGACGGCCTCGCGCTCCTGCTCGCGGTCGCCCCCGTCCCACTCGCCGTTGCTGCTCTGGGCCTCGGCGCCGCCCTGCACCTCGGTGCGGTCGCAGTCACCCTGCTCGGCCTCGTACTGCGGCACGTCGTAGCTGGGCTCCGCGTTACCCGTGGGCTCGTACGAGCGCGGGGCCCCGTAGGAGTGGCGACCGGCCTCGTACCCGCGACCGCCGTCGGCCCCGTGGCCACCGTCGTAGGCGCGAGCGCCGTCGTGCCCACCGGCGTAGTCGACGGAGTGCCCGCCGTGCCCGCCTTGGCCGTGTCCTTCGTTCGCCATCGCCGGGCTGGCGACGGCGGTCGCCGCGGTGGCGAGCGCGATCGTCGCCACGACGCGGGAGGCCGCGGACTTAGCGGCGGACGTGGGCTTGATGGCGGCGTGCTTCATAGGAGCTGCTCCAGCTGGTCGGCTACAACGGCCCGGAACCCGGGATGGCACGACGCTACCTGATCGGGAATAGAGGGAAAAAGTGGTGGACCGGAAAAAGCCGGACTGCCTATAACGATTCGGTAACAACGGCCATGTGAATGGAACCTTCTCAAAGCGCCGGAAAACGCAAACAGGGTGGAGCGCCAATGGCGCTCCACCCTGCTACGTCAAGACCGAAGAGGCTGGGGTCCTCCCGGGGTTCTCAGATCAGGAGAGGCCTCCCAGCAGTCCGCCCACGGCACCGCCGGTGAGGCCGTCCACCGTGCCGGTCACGGTGCCGACGGTGTCCGTCACGGCACCGCCGGCAACGCCGTCGACCGTCTTCACGACGGGCTTGGCGACGCCGTCCACGACGACGTCCTTCACGACGGGCTTGGCGACGCCGTCCACGACGACGTCCTCGACGAGCGGCTTCGCGACGCCGTCCACGACGGTGTCCTTCACCGGGTTCACCACGTTGCCGACCACGCCGTCCTTGACGACACCGCCGACGACGCCGTCGAGCACGACGCCCTCCACGACCGGCTTGGCGACGCCGACGGCGCCCGGCACGACGTCGCCGGTCACGGTGCCGACGGCACCCGGGACGACCGAACCGGTCACGCCGCCCACGGTCGAGGTGACGCCCGGAACGACGCTCCCCTGCACCGAGCCGACGGCACCCGGGACGATGTCCGTGGCGACGGGCTTGACGACGCCGTCCACGGCGACATCGCCCACGACGGTCTCGAACGCACCGGCGGCCGGGGTGGTGAACTGGGCCACGACACCCGGAACGCTCTGGACCACGCCAGGAACGTTCGACACGACGCTGTTCACAACGCCGGCCACGCCACCGAGCACGCCCGGCAGGTTCGCGGCCAGGCCTGCGACCGGAGCGGTCGCGGCGCCCACGACGTTCGGCACGTTGCGGATCACGCCGGCCACGGTGGTCGGCGCGGACTCGACGGTGCCGATCGCGGCGCCGGTGGCACCGTTCACGACGTCGCCCGAGGTCACGCCGCTGACAACGCCGTTGGCGGTGCCCACGACGCCACCGGCAACGCCGGTAGCCGTGCCCACGGCGCCGGTCGCGGTGCCCGTAGCGGTGCCCACGACGCCGGTCGCGGTGCCCACGACGTTGCCGCCGAGCACGTTGGCCAGCGCCGAGTGAGCGGTGCCGGTCACGCCGGCAACCGTTGAGCCATCGGTCACGCCACCCACGACGCCGGTCGCGGTGCCGACAGCGCCGCCGGCAACGCCGGTAGCGGTGCCGACAACACCGGTCGCGGTGCCGACGACGTTGCCGCCGAGCACGTTGTTGAGCGCCGAGTGCGCGGTGCCGGTCAGGCCGCCTGCGACGGAGCCGTTGACGACGCCGTTGACAGTGCTGTTGACGGAGCCGTGGACAGCACCGTTGGCCACACCGAAGGCCGCGCCCGCGGCGCCCTGGACGGCACCGGACACGTACTGCGCCGGCTCGTAGTTCGGCGCGAGGGCCGTGGTGGGGGCGATGGAGGCGGGCAGCTCGCTCTTCACCACGTCGGTCGCGGGGAGCGACTTGGTGAGCTCGCTGAGGTCGATCGACGTCGACGAGAGGGCGGGGAGGCCCGACTTGAGGCCCTCGGCGGTGGTGCCGAGGTCGCCCAGGGAGTCCAGCGGCGAGGCCTCAGCAGCCATGGCCGGTGCGGCCATGCTCGTGGCCGCGGTCGCGATGGCGACGGTCGCGATGGTGCGCGCGCCCGCCGATGCGGTCTTCTTCTTGGGTGCTGCGTGCTTCAAAAGGTGCTCCAGCATCTCGTTGCGCAAATGCGCGTTCGGTCCTTGAGCCACCGAACTTAGTCTTCACCCCCGGGTGAATAAAATCACCCATGTTACGATTTGGTAACGATGGGCAAATTGGACACGTGAAATCGGTCCGTCCGGCTTGTTCCGGCGGCTTTGTGCTGGGGAATTATCGGCGTGCCGAGGGATCGGCGTCTCGCTGGGCGGACGCCTCCATCGTCAGGGCCTCGGCGCCCTGGACCAGCGCGGCCTCCGCGGCCCGCGCCCGCGCGGTGGCCTTCTCCCGGACGGCGACGATCTTGTCGTGCAGCTCGGCGTGCACCCGCTTGCGCACGTTGCGGGCGATGACGTCGAGGTCGGCCTCGTCCGGGGCGTGCACGCCGCGCAGGGCCAGCTCGTCGGTGAGCCGGCTCACGGCGTCGTCGATCTCCGCCACCACCCGGACCTCCGCCTCGTCCAGCAGGGCGATCACCGCGGCGTCGGCCTCCCGGCCCAGGCGCGTCTCCTCGAAGCGGCGGGCGGCGGCGTCCACGATCTGCTGCGCCTGCGCGACGACGTCGTGCGCCACGGCCGGCGCGTGCGCCTTCAGCGTGCCGAGGTCGAAGAGCAGCACGCCCTCGACGTCGGCGACCCGCGGGTCGACGTCGCGGTGCAGGGCGAGGTCGAGGATCACGAGCGGTCGGGGCTCCGGCTCGTCGCCCGCCCGGTCCGCGGCGCGCTCCCGTGCCCGCACCAGTGCGGCGGCGTCCAGCACGTGGCCCAGGCTGGCCTCGGGGGCGCTCTCGCTCACCAGGCCCGGGAGCGTCGTCGCGTAGCCGTGGCCCCCGGTCTCGCGCTCGTCCTGGGGCTCGGCGGGAGCCTCGGCCTGCGCGGCGAGGAGGCGGCCGCGGGCGCCGCTGCAGCTGACCACGAGGTCGGCGTCGGCCAGCGCGTCGACGAGCGAGGCAACGGGCTGCACGCCGTGCGACTCGGCGAAGGCTTCGGCGCGGCCGGACTGCGAGTAGACGCGGATGTCCTGGCAGCCGCGGGCTCGGAGAGCCGCGACGGACGCGCCCGCGTACGAGCCCGTGCCGATGAGTACGGCGCTCGCGCCGTCCCACGGCGGCAGCTCGCCCTCGGCGAGGTCCAGCGCGAGCGCGACGACGGATCGGCCGGCGGCGCCGAGCTCCGTGTCGGTGCCGACGCGCTTGGAGGTGCGCGACGCCGTCTGGAAGAGCAGCTCGAGCGTCTTGGACGTGGTCTCCTGTTCGCGCGCCTCCGCGAGCGAGCGCTTCACCTGGCCGGCGATCTCCCGCTCGCCCACGACCATCGCGTCCAGGCCGGACGCCACGGCGAACAGGTGCTCGGTGACCTCCGGGCCGGTGCGGACCGTGAAGCTGCGGGCGGCGACGTCGCCGGTCACGCCGGACGCGTTGGCCACGAGCTCGGCCACGTGCCGCGTCGCGTGCCGGACGCTGTCGCCGCTCAGGGGCGCGTCCACGTCCAGGTAGAGCTCGAAGCGGTTGCACGTCGAGATCACCACGGCGCCCGCGACGGGGCCGCACGTACCCACGACGACGCGACCCACTGACGACGAACCCGTGGACAGGCGTTCCAGCGCGTCGAGATCGAGCTCGCGGTGGCTGGCGGTGAGGGAGAGGAGAACCACAGTGCCCCAACTTTATGCACCCCGGCCCGGCAGGGCAGAATCGGGAAGCGTGAAGTCCACCACGATCGCCCCCGCTCATCCGCTCGCCGACGGGCGGACCTCTGCCGCGCCCCTGGTGCAGGCTCTCCGGGGTGAACGTCCTAGCCGCACGCCCATCTGGTTCATGCGCCAGGCCGGCCGCTCCCTGCCGGAGTACCGCAAGGTACGGGCCGGTACCGGCATGCTCGAGTCCTGCCTCCGGCCCGAGCTCGCGTCGGAGATCACGCTCCAGCCCGTCCGCCGGCACGGGGTCGACGCCGCGGTCTTCTTCTCCGACATCGTGGTGCCGCTCAAGCTCGCCGGGGTCGGCGTGGACATCAAGTCCGGGGTGGGCCCGGTGATGGACCAGCCGTACCGCACGGCCGACGACGTCGCGCGGCTCGTGTCCCGCGGCCTGGACGACGCGGCCCTGGAGCCGATCCGGGAGGCAGTCGCGCTGACCGTGGCCGAGCTGGGCTCGACGCCGCTCGTCGGCTTCGGCGGTGCGCCGTTCACACTGGCCGCGTACCTCGTGGAGGGCCGGCCGTCGCGCGACCACCTGGCCGCGCGCACCCTGATGCACGCCGACCCCGCCACGTGGGACGCGCTCGTGGCGTGGACCGCCGACCTCACCGGCGCGTTCCTCCGGGCGCAGGTCGAGGCGGGGGCCAGCGCGGTGCAGCTGTTCGACTCGTGGGCAGGGTCGCTCTCGCTCGCGGACTACACCTCGCGGGTCGCCGCGTCGTCCACCCGGGCGCTGGCGCACATCGCGGACACCGGGGTGCCCGGCATCCACTTCGGCACCGGCACCGGGCACCTGCTGCCCGCCATGCGTTCGGTCCTGGTCTCCGCGGGGATCGCGGACCACGCGGTGGGCATCGACTACCGGACGCCGCTCGACGAGGCGGCCGACCTGCTCCCCGGCGTTCCCCTGCAGGGGAACATCGACCCGGCGCTGCTCGCCGCCCCCTGGGACGTGCTGGAGGCGCACGTACGGGACGTCGTCTCCCGCGGGCTCAAGGCGCCCGGACACGTGGTCAACCTCGGCCATGGCGTGCCGCCGGAGACGGACCCGACGGTGCTGACCCGCGTGGTCGAGCTGGTGCACTCGTTGTGAGCTGCTGGGCGGCCGGGCCGGCGGCGGCCGGGCCAGCGGTCTTTGACCATGCACTTGCTGCCATAACCGGGCCTCGGCCGGCAGCAAGTGCATGGTCAACGAGAGCGGCTCTCGCGGGCCTCGGTCTCCGACGCGCGATCTGGCCGAGATGACCGAGATGACCGAGGCCGCCGACGCCGTCGTCGTCGGTGCCGGGATCGCCGGGCTCGTCGCCGCGCACACGCTTTCGGCGCGAGGGCTGCGCGTGGTCGTGCTGGAGGCTGCCGACAGGGCGGGCGGGCCGATCCGTGGCGGGTCGTTCGTGTCGCTGCCGGGGGTGCCCGTGGACCTCGGCGCGGAGTCGTTCGCGGTGCGAGGCGGCGTCGTCGAACGGCTGGCCGAGGAGCTCGGGCTGACCGTCGAGAGCCCCGCCGGGCTCTCTGCCTGGGGTTATGCGGCCGGCCGCGCCTTTCCGCTGCCCGCCGCCGGGGTCCTCGGGATCCCCTCGCGGCCGTGGGCCGCGGACGTGCGGCGCGCGGTCGGCTGGCCGGGGGCGCTGCGCGGCTCGCTGGACCGGGTGGTGCCGTCGCGGTTCGTCGACACCACCGACCTCGGGACGTTCGCGCGGTCGCGGCTCGGGTCCCGGGTGGCGGACCGATTGGTCACGCCGGTGGCGGCCGGGGTGCACTCGGCGCCGCTCGACCGGCTGGACGTCGCCGCCGTCGCGCCCGGGCTGCTGGACGCGTACGCGCGGACCGGATCCCTCTCGCGGGCGGTGGCGTCGCTGCGGGCGGCAGCTCCCCCTGGGTCCGCGGTGCGCGGGATCGACGGTGGCATCCATGCCCTGGTGAACGCCCTGGTGGAGCGCCTGGACGTCCGGTTGGGGGCGCGGGTCGTGGGCGTGGAGCGAGTGCCCGGCGGGGCTGGCACGACCGCGGGAGGCGGTGCTGTGCCCGGGGGGCAGGGCACTTCCGGGCAGGGCAGCTCTGGCCAGGACACTTCCGGCCAAGGCAGTGTGATGCAGGCCGGTGCCATGCAGGGCAGCGCCGGCCAGGGCACCACCGGCCACGGCACCACCGACTGGCTGGTGCGCACCGAGGGCGGCCAGGTGCTGCGCGCGCCGCGGCTGGTGCTGGCAACCCGCGCCGAGATCGGTCCGTTGCCCGCTGCCGGTCCCGAGGTCGGTCGGTTGCCTCGAGATCGGTCAATCGATGGACCGATCTCGAGGCAACCGACCGATCTCGAAGCGGACTCCCACCAAGGGACCGAGCTCGCACCAGCGCAGCCCGGCATGCCCGCCGCCGCAGAGCCGAGCGAACTCACCCCGCCGCGCGCCCCCGAGCGCGGCGCGGACATCCGCCTGGTCACGCTGCTCCTGGAGGCGCCCGAGCTGGACGCGGCCCCGCGCGGTTCGGGGATGCTCGTGGCCCCGGGCATGACGCCGGGCGATGTCCGCGCCAAGGCGCTGACCCACGCGACGGCGAAGTGGCCGTGGCTTGCCCGGCGGGTGCACGACGCCGTCGGGCCGGGCTGGCACATCGTGCGACTCAGCTACGGCCGCATCGGCGAGCCGACGCCGGACCCCACCGCCGAGGAGGCCGCGCGCGACGCTTCGGCGCTGCTCGGCGTCGACCTGACGGGGCGCGTGCGGGACAGCCTGCACCAGCGCTGGGACGGCGCGCTCCCCCCGCCGACGCCGGCCTATCGGGCCGCGATCAAGCGGTTCGAGCTGGCAGTCCTGACCGAGCCGGGCCTCGACGTCACAGGCGGCTGGATCGCTGGCACCGGCCTCGCGGCGATCGTCGGGCACGCACAGGCCACGGCCGAGCGGCTGGGCGAGCGAACAGCGCGTTCTGACACAACGTTCTGACAGCCCGCCAGCAACCCTGTGAGATGGGCCTTCGGGTTTCCTCCCGGCGGGGGTTCGGGTGGAGACTGGGATGGTGACCCCGCCCCCCCTGTCCGTCAGCACCCCTGGAAGCACTCCCGGAAGCGCCCAGGGCGACGCAGTGCCGATCCGCCTCGGCACGCGTGCGAGCGCCCTGGCCACGACCCAGAGCGGTCTGGTGGCCAGGCGCCTCGAGGAGCTGACCGGCCGTCCGGTCGAGCTGGTGCACATCAGGACCGAGGGTGACGTGAGCACCGGGAGCCTCGCGAGCCTCGGCGGTACCGGCGTCTTCGTGACGGCCCTGCGCGAAGCGCTGCTGGACGGCCGCTGCGAC
This sequence comes from Promicromonospora soli, assembly GCF_014653785.1. Taxonomy (GTDB): domain Bacteria; phylum Actinomycetota; class Actinomycetes; order Actinomycetales; family Cellulomonadaceae; genus Promicromonospora; species Promicromonospora soli. Next base: position 473,520 of record NZ_BNAS01000002.1, read on the forward strand.
GTCGCCGTCCACTCCCTCAAGGATCTCCCGACCACCCCCGCGCCGGACCTCACCTTCGTGACGCCCGAGCGCGAGGACCCGCGCGACGCCCTGTGCGCGCGCGACGGGCTCACGCTCACGACGCTCCCGAGGGGCGGGCGCGTGGGCACTGGCTCGCCGCGCCGGGCCGCCCAGATCCGCGCCGCCCGGCCGGACCTCGACGTCGTCGACATCCGCGGCAACGTCGGCACCCGCCTCGACCGGGCGATCGGCCCCGACGCCGACCTCGACGCCGTAGTCCTCGCGTACGCGGGTCTGGCGCGCCTGGGCCGCACCGAGGTGATCAGCGAGGTGCTCGACGTCGACGTGGTGGCCCCCGCGCCGGGGCAGGGCGCGCTGGCCGTGGAGGTCCGTACCGCCGACATCGTGTCCGACCCTTTGACGGGCACAGGCAAGCGCGGCGGAGCGGCGCCCCGCGTACCCGATCTCGCCGAGGCGATCCACCTGCTCGACCACCGTCCGACCCGCCTCGCTGTCCTCGCCGAGCGTTCGGTGCTGGCGCGGCTGGAGGCCGGCTGCGCGGCCCCGGTCGGTGCTCACGCCAGGGTGTCGGGCACCGTCCTCGAGCTGCGGGCCCTCGTGGCCGCAGTCGACGGTTCGGAGCAGATGTCGCGCAGCGGGGAGGCGCTGCTCTCCCAGGACGTCGCGCCCGAGGCCCTCGACGACGCCGCTCGCAGGCTGGGCACCTCCGTCGCCGAGAACCTGCTGGCCGACGGCGCAGAGCGGCTCGCACCGCTGAGCACGACCGTCCCGGAGAAGGCGTGACCGAGCCGGTCCCTCCCACGGCCGAACCGCCCGGTCCGGCCGGGCAGCCCGCCGTCCTGGTCGCGCGCGCCCCGGAGCGAGCCTCCGGGCTGCTCGCGCTGCTGCGCGAGCGAGGGCTCGACCCGGTGGCGGCCCCCGTGATCGAGCGGGCGCCGGTCGAGGACCCGGCAGAGCTGGACGCCGCCCGCGAGCGCCTTGCCGACGGCGTGTACGCCTGGGTGGTGATCACGAGCGTCAACGCGGTGTACGCCCTGCTCGGCGCCCGCATCGGCGCCTCGCGCACCGACACCCCGCCCAGCGACGTCGGACGCACCACCTGGTGGGCCGCCGTCGGGCCCGCGACGCAGCGCGCGCTCGCCCGGTACGACGTCGCCGCGGACCTCGTTCCGGAGACCGCTAGCGCCGCCGGGCTCGCCGACGCCTTCCCCCGCGCCTCCGCCGGCGCCCCGCGAGTCCTGCTCCCGCTCGGGGACCTCGCGTCCGACACGCTGCGTACCGGCCTCGAGGCCAAGGGCTGGACGGTCGACACCGTCACCGCCTATCGGACGGTCGCCCGCGAGCTCCCGCAGGAGCTCCGGCGGCGGTACGACCTCGTCGTGGTCAGCTCGGGCTCTGCGGCCCGCCAGGTCGCGGCCCAGCTGGGCCCGCAGCGGGTGGTGGCGATCGGGGAGCCGTCGGCCGGCGCAGCGGGCGACGTCGGGCACACGGTGCTCGCGATCGCCGAAAGCCCCACGGACGAGGCCCTGGCCGACGCCGTGGCGCACGCACTCATCCGAACCTGATGCACCCGTCGGGCGTTCGGGTCACCGTGATGACCCGGGTGCCTGACGACTCCGTGAGCCAAACAGAAAGAGGGACAACCGTGAGCACCACCGGGATCGTGTACCGGCCGCGTCGTCTGCGTGCCACTCCGGGCATGCGCCGCCTCGTCGCCGAGACCCGACTGCACCCCGCCGACCTGGTGCTGCCGCTCTTCGTCAAGGAGGGTCTGAGCGAGCCCGCGCCGCTGGCGAGCATGCCAGGGCAGGTGCAGCACACCGAGGACTCCCTGCTGGACGCCGTGCGGGCCGCGCGGGACGCGGGGCTGGGCGGCGTCATGCTGTTCGGCATCCCCGCGATCAAGGACGCGAGCGGCTCCCAGGGCGACGCCGTGGACGGGATCCTGCAGCGGGCGCTGCGGGCCTCGCGCAAGGTGCTGGACGAGGGGCTCGCTCCGGGCGCCCCCACCCCGGTCCTCATGGCCGACACCTGCCTCGACGAGTTCACCGACCACGGCCACTGCGGGGTCCTGACCGGCGACGGCGCGGTGGACAACGACGCGACCCTCGCCCGGTACGCCTCCATGGCGGTGGCGCAGGCGAGGGCAGGCGCGGACGTGATCTCGCCGTCGGGCATGATGGACGGCCAGGTGGCGATGATCCGCGACGCGCTGGACGACGCGGGCTTCATCGACACGAGCATCCTGGCCTACAGCGCCAAGTACGCGAGCGCGTTCTACGGCCCGTTCCGGGAGGCCGTGGACTCGGAGCTCAAGGGCGACCGCAAGACCTACCAGATGGACTTCGCGAACGCCCGCGAGGGTCTGCGCGAAGCCGACCTGGACCTCGCCGAGGGGGCCGACATGGTGATCGTGAAGCCGGCCGGGTCCTACCTGGACGTCCTGCGCGCCGTCGCCGACCGGAGCGACGTGCCCGTTGCGGCGTACCAGGTGTCGGGCGAGTACGCGATGATCGAGGCGGCCGGCGCGAACGGCTGGATCGACCGCGACCGGGCCGTCCTGGAGTCGGTGACGAGCATCAAGCGGGCGGGCGCGGACGTGATCCTCACGTACTGGGCGCTCGAGCTCGCCGAGTGGATCAAGTGAGGGCGGATCAAGTGATCGAACCGATGAACGAGCCCGGGACCACCCTGGGGCAGGAACCGGCTGCCGAGGCCCACGGCCTGCGCCGCGTCCCGGAGCCGAACCACGCGGCGTTCCTGCGTGCGCAGGGCGCGATCCCGGGCGGCGTGAACTCGCCGGTCCGCGCGTACCGCAGCGTGGGCGGCGACCCGCGGTTCCTCGCCTCGGCCCGCGGCCCGTACGTCACGGACGTGGCGGGGCGCGAGTACGTGGACCTGGTCTGCTCGTGGGGTCCGGCGCTGCTGGGGCACGCGCACCCCGAGGTCGTCGCGGCGGTGCAGGAGGCCGCCGCGCTCGGCCTGTCGTTCGGCGCCCCGACGGTCGGGGAGGTCGACCTCGCGGAGGAGGTCCGCCGCCGCGTACCGGCTGCCGAGCGCGTCCGCCTCGTGTCCACGGGCACGGAGGCCACGATGACGGCGATCCGCCTCGCCCGAGGGTTTACGGGCCGGCCGCTGATCATCAAGTTCGCCGGCTGCTACCACGGGCACGTGGACGGGCTGCTGGCCGAGGCCGGGTCGGGAGTCGCGACGCTCGCGCTGCCTGGTTCGGCGGGCGTGACCGAGGCAGCGGCGGCCGAGACCCTGGTGCTGCCCTACAACGACCTCGCTGCCGTCGAGGCCGCGTTCTCGCAGCGCGGTTCCGAGATCGCCGCGGTCATCACCGAGGCGTCGCCCGCGAACATGGGCGTGGTGCCGCCCGCCGAGGGGTTCAACGAGGGCCTCCGGCGGATCACGTCGGCGCACGGCGCACTGTTCGTCATGGACGAGGTGCTCACCGGCTTCCGCGTGGGCCCGGCGGGCTGGTGGGGGCTGGAGAACGACGCCATCCGGGCCGCCGGGGGCGAGGGCTACACCCCCGACCTGTTCACGTTCGGCAAGGTCATCGGCGGCGGGATGCCCGTGGCGGCGCTCGGCGGTGCGGCGGAGATCATGAACTATCTGGCGCCCCTGGGGCCCGTGTACCAGGCGGGCACGCTGTCCGGTAACCCCGTTGCGGTCGCCTCGGGTCTCGCGACCCTGCGGCTGGCCGACGCCGCCGTGTACGCCCGGGTGGACGAGGTGGCCGCCGCGCTGTCGGACGCCGTCGGCGAGGCTTTGACCGCCGAGGGTGTGGAGCACCGCGTGCAGCGCGCCGGATCGCTGTTCTCGGTGTTCTTCGGGCCGCTCGCCGCGGCGTCCGGGGTGCGCGACTACGCGCAGGCCCAAGCGCAGGAGACCTTCCGGTACACGGCGCTGTTCCACGCGATGCTCGAGGCCGGGGTCAACCTGCCGCCGTCGGTCTTCGAGGCCTGGTTCGTGTCCGCGGCGCACGACGACGCCGCGGTGAGCCGGATCCTCGACGCACTCCCGGGCGCGGCAAAGGCGGCGGCTGCCGCCACCCCGAGGTAGCGCCTCCCGCTGGTCGAGCTTGTCGAGACCCCGGTCTCGACGGGCTCGACCACCGAGCCGCAGCCCATTGACCGCTGCCTGCCCTTCTGCCACGCTCTGCGCGCCGCGCGCACGGTGCGCGCGGTTCGAGATGAGGGAAAGAACATGGTCTTCTTCGGCTGGGGTAGCAAGAGCAAGACGGCGCCGCTGGACGCGGGGCGAGCCCTGGTGCTGCGGTACTCGTACTTCCACCTGTTCTGGTTGCTGCGGTTCTCGTGGGGCCTGAAGTACAGCCTCGCGACCGCCACCGAGGCAGGGTGGGCGACACGGCCGCTCTCGGACGACGAGGCCATGCAGCTCGACGCGCCCAACCGCCTGACGCTGAACCTGTGGTGGCGGTTCAGCCTCCTGCTGTTCGCGGCGCTGGCCGTTGTCGCCATCGTCATCGGCAACCTGACGCGCTGACCGGGCCAGGCGGCCCGGTCGGACCACTTTCCGGTGTATCCGATCCGCGGGGTGCGGCGGCCAGCCGTCCACGTACGGCGCGCCGTACGTGGACGGCAGCCGCCACCTGCACACTTGACTCACTACCCCCGTGGGGTATCTCATGGACGCATGACTGAGACGACGGAGACCACCGAGGCGGCAGTGGTCGCCGTCCCAGGCGGTCAGCATGAGCACGACGACGCGGCTGGAGAGCACGACGGGCCGCACGGCTACGCGTCCGACAAGACCGGGTACCTCAAGCGCATGCGCCGCATCGAGGGCCAGGTGCGCGGCATCGCGCGGATGATCGACGAGGACGTGTACTGCATCGACGTGCTCACCCAGGTCAGCGCCGTGACCAAGGCGCTGCAGGCCGTGAGCTTGGCGCTCGTGGAGGACCACCTGGGGCACTGCGTGGTGGACGCGGCGAAGGCGTCCGACGACGCGGGTGCCGCTAAGGTCCGTGAGGCGTCCGAGGCGATCGCCCGCCTCGTCCGCATGTGACCAGACGGCATGTCAACATCAGTCCGCATGCGACCATCGATCCGCGTGTGAACGCTAACCAGCCCGCAAACCGAGGAGACGACATGACCACCGTGACCAAGCTGGCCGTGACGGGCATGACCTGTGGGCACTGCGTGTCCGCCGTGACCAACGAGCTCCGGAGCGTCCCGGACGTCCAGGACGTGAGTGTCGAGCTGCGCGTCGGCGACGCCTCGCTGGTGCGCGTGATCTCCAAGCTGCCGCTCGCCGAGGCACCCCTGCGCGACGCCGTGGACGAGGCCGGCTACGAAGTGACCGACGTCGACGTCCTCGAGAACGCCGTCGCCGCCGAGTCCGCCGCGCAGGCCCCCGGGCGCCAGGCGCACCGCATGCTGCCGGTCATCTCGTCCTGACGCTGCCCAGAACAACCCTGCCCAGAACCGTGACCGCCGTTGAGCTGAAGCACCCGGTCGGCGAGGTCGAGCTCACCGTGTCGGGGATGACCTGCGCATCGTGCGTGGCCCGGGTCGAACGCAAGCTCAACCGGCTCGACGGCGTCACGGCGACCGTGAACCTGCCCCTGGAGTCGGCGCACGTGGTGCTCTCGGCGGAGGTCACCGACCAGGACCTGGTCGGCGCCGTCGAGTCCGCCGGGTACGGGGCGCGCGTGACGCGGCGTCGGGCGACGAACGGGGCCGGGGAGCCCCGGGCCGACGGCGAGGGCGGCGGGGCGCATGAGCCCGGCGCTGAGTACCGCGGCGAGGACCTGCTCCGCCGGCTGCGGATCTCGGCAGCGCTGACCGTCCCGGTGCTCGTGCTGTCGATGGTCCCGGCACTGTCGTTCCCCGGCAGCGAATGGGTGGTCGCAGCGCTCGCGCTGCCCGTCGTGGCGTGGGGCGCCTGGCCGTTCCACACCGCCGCCGCGCGGGCGGCCCGCCACGCGAGCTCCACGATGGACACGCTGGTGTCGATCGGCGTGATCGCGGCGACCCTGTGGTCGCTCTGGGTCCTGGTCGCCGACACGCTCCGGCCCGCGGAGGCCGACATGGGCCCCGGCCTGTACTTCGAGGTCGGCGCCGTGGTCACCACGTTCCTCCTGGCCGGCCGGTACGCCGAGCACCGGTCCCGGCGCCGCGCGGGCGACGCCCTGCGCGCGCTCCTCAGCCTGGGCGCCAAGGACGCCGAGCGCGTAGCCCTGGGCCCGGACGGCGCGCCCCTGCGGCTGCCGGACGGCGGCTGGCGGACGGCCGCCGTTCCCGTCGCCGCCCTGCGGGTCGGCGACGTGTTCGCGGTGCGTCCCGGTGGGACGGTCGCCACGGACGGGACCGTGGTGGAGGGCAGCTCCGCCCTCGACACCTCCCTGGTCACCGGCGAGCCGGTGCCCGTGGACGTCACATCGGGCGACGACGTCGTGGGCGGCACGGTGAGCACGTCCGGCCACCTGCTGGTGCGCGCCACCCGCGTGGGCGAGGACACGATGCTGGCCCGGATCGGGCGGCTCGTGGCCCAGGCGCAGACGGGCAAGGCCCCCGTGGCGCGGCTCGCGGACCGCATCTCCGCGGTGTTCGTGCCCGTGGTGCTGGCGCTGGCCGTGCTCACGCTGGCGGGCTGGCTGGCCCTGACCGGCGACGCCGAGGCGGCGTTCACCGCCGCCGTCGCCGTCCTGATCATCGCGTGCCCCTGCGCGCTCGGCCTGGCCACGCCCACGGCGATCCTGGTCGGCACCGGCCGCGGTGCCCAGCTCGGCGTGCTGATCCGCGGGCCGGAGATCCTGGAGAGCACGCGCCGCGTGGACACCGTGGTGCTCGACAAGACCGGCACGGTCACCGAGGGTCGCATGCGGGTGGTCGACGTGTGGGGCGCCCCCGAGGTGCTGCGGTACGCGGCCGCCGTCGAGTCGCTCAGCGAGCATCCGATCGCGCAGGCGATCGCCGCGGCAGGACAGGCCGCGCCCGACCAGGACACGGAACCGCCCCTCGAGGTCACGGGCTTCACCGCGCACGCCGGCGGTGGCGTCGAGGGCCTGGTCCGGAGCGCGCACGCCGGCCTGGCCCCGGGCGGCGCGCTGAACACCCGCCGCGTGCTGGTGGGCCGCCCTGACTGGCTCGCCCAGCAGGGGGTGACGGTCCCGGACGAGGTGCGCTCCGCCGTCGGGCAGCAGGAGCAGGCCGGGGCAACCGCTGTGGCCGTGGCGTGGAACGGCACGGCGGGCGGGGTGATCGCGCTGCGCGACCCGGCCAAGCCGACGTCGGCGCGGGCCGTGGCGGAGCTCCGGGAGCTGGGCCTGCGGCCCTACCTGCTGACGGGTGACTCCGCGGGTGCCGCCCGCGTGGCCGCCCGCGCCGTGGGCATCCCCGACGCGGACGTGATCGCCCGCGTGCTGCCCGCCGACAAGGCCGCGGTTGTGGCCCGGCTCCAGGCCGAGGGCCGCACGGTGGCGATGGTGGGCGACGGCGTGAACGACGCCGCCGCGCTCGCCACTGCCGACCTCGGCCTCGCGATGGGCACCGGAACCGACGTCGCCATCGAGGCGAGCGACATCACCCTGGTCCGCGGCGACCTGCGTGCCGCCGCGAGCGCCGTACGCCTGTCCCGGAAGACTCTGCGGATCATCAAGCAGAACCTGTTCTGGGCGTTCGCGTACAACGTCGCGGCGATCCCGCTGGCGGCGGCCGGCCTGCTCAGCCCGATGATCGCGGGCGGCGCGATGGCGGCGAGCTCGGTCCTGGTGGTCACGAACTCCCTCCGCCTGCGCCGCGCCCAGTGACCACCGCTCTTTGTTGTGGGCGCGATCGTTGCGCCTAAAACGGGCGCGTAGTCGCAACGATCACGCCCACAACCAAGGAGCGGGTCAGCGGAAGCGGCGGCCCTCGTCGTTCCGGTAGGACAGCACCGCCAGCACGACGAACAACAGGGTCCAACCGGCCAGGACCGGGAGCGCCAGGGGGTAGGCCTCGACGCCCGTTACGGCCTGGACCAGCAGGTCGCGGCCGGCGCGGGTGGGCGTGGCCTGCGAGATCGCGTCGAGCCAGTCCGGGAACAGCTGGGGCGGCAGGAACAGCCCGCCTGCGAAGGCCAACGGGAACAGGATGATCTGCACCACGGGCAGCGCCGCCTTGGCCGACAGTGAGTACCCGACAGCCATGCCGAGCAGCACGAACGGCACGGACACCGCCAGGATGGTCCCGATCCCGGCGAGCAGCTGCCCCGGGGTCACGGTGGCCGCCGTGAACAGCCAGCCGATGATGATCAGCGGCACCAGGCCGAACAGCGAGAAGATCCCGCCGTTCAGCACGCGCGCCACCATCTGCGGGCCGGGCCCGGCGGGCAGCGACCGCAGGAACGGGTAGAACGGCAGCTGCCGGTCCTCGGCCACGCCCAGCCCGTAGGTGAAGAGGCTGGCCGAGCACACGGCGAACAGCCCGAGGGCGGCGACGGCGGTCGTCGCGAACAGGGGGTTGCCCGCGACCGCCGTCTGCGGCACGACGAAGAAGAACATGGACAGCGACGGGAACAGCACGTTCCCGAGCACCGCTATGGGGATCCGGACCGTCTCCAGGAACTGGTACTTGAGGTGCAGCCATGCCAGCGCCCAGAACGGCTGGGTGCCCGACGTCGCCCCACCCCACGAAGCGTCCTCGCTTCGCTGCGGGTCTTCGCGGGGGTTCGAGCTGGTCGTTGCGCTCATCGCAGTGTTCCTTCCGTAGCCTCGTGCCCGACGAGCTGCCCGAACGCCTCCTCCAGGGATGCCCCGCGGATCTCCAGGTCGCGGAACTCGGTGCCGGAGGTGACCAGGTCGCGCACGAAGGCGTCCGAGTCGGCGACGAGGTGCTCCTGCCGCACCCCCGCGGCGTCGGTCAGCTGCACCCGGCGCGCGCCCACCCGGCTGAGGATGGTGCCGAGGGAGTCGTCCGCGAGCACGGCCCCGTGGTCGATCACGACCACGCGCTCGGCGAGCGCCTGCACCTCCTCCAGGTAGTGCGAGGTGAGCAGGACCGTGCCCCCGCCGGCGTGATACTCGCGGATGGCGTCCCAGAGCGCGGTGCGGCCGGACACGTCGAGCCCGGTGGTGGGCTCGTCGAGCAGCACCACGCCCGGCCGGCCCACCAGCGACATCGCGACGGCGAGCCGTCGCTTCTGCCCGCCGGACAGCGAACCGGTCTGGCGCTTGCCCAGGTCGGTGAGCCCGAACTGCTCCAGCAGCTCGGCCGTCGGCACGGGGTCGGGATAGTGGCCGCCCACGAAGTCGACCACCTCACGCACCCGCAGGGTTGCGGGTAGGCCCGTCTCCTGCGGGGTCAGACCGAGCACCGTGCGCGCCCGGGCATCCCGGGGGTCACGGCCGTGCAGGCGCACCACGCCGGCGTCGGGCCGTCGCTGGCCGCTGACCAGCGAGAGCAGCGTGGACTTGCCGGCCCCGTTGGGGCCGAGCAGGCCCACCAGCTCGCCGTGCCCCACCTCCAGCGAGACATCGTCGAGGGCGACGACGTCGCCGAAGCGCCGGGTCACCCCCCTGACCTCTACCGCACTCATCCCTGTGCTCCCTTCAGAAGGTCCATCAGTGCCGCCTGGTAGTCCGCGAACGCGGCGCGGCCGGTGTCGGTGAGAGCCAGGTAGGTCGCAGGCATCCTGCCCTCGTGTGTCTTGGTGACCCGTACGTACCCGGCGTCCTCCAGCTTGCGCAGGTGGGTCGACAGGTTTCCGGCGGTCATGTCGAGCAGCTTCCGCAGCTTGGGGAAGGCCACCTCGTCGCCGCGGCCCAGGGCCGCGAGCGAGGCCACGACGCGCAGGCGGGCGGGGGCGTGGATCACGGGGTCGAGACCGTCAGGCACCCCGCCCACCGCCCTCCGTCCTCTGCGCGGGCCCGGGTGATCGACGCCGGGTGCGGATAACCTGCTCCACCGCGACCATGGCCAGGAAGCCGCCACCGCCGGCGACGGCCATCACCAGGTACGTGTTCGGCATCCCCACCAACGCGGCGAGCACCGCCGTGACCAGCATCCACGCCCCGATGGCGAACATGCGGACCTCCTCGAAGAGCAGACCGCCCGCGATGTACATGAGGCCGACGATCAGGCACGCGAAGCCGTTCGCGGCGATCGCCTGGACCTCGGTCGACGCGCCCGCGTCGCCCATGGCGCCCAGCATGACGGCGTAGGCCGTGAACGCGAGGAACCAGGTCCACCCGTACATCGCGCCGACCCGGGCGCTCGCGCCACGCAGGCCCGCGGTCTTGGTCACGCTGTGCACCACGGTGAACGCCACGGCGCCGACGATGCAGCCGGCGAGCACCCAGCCGGCCCAGACCTCCGGGGATCCCGTGTCGCGGGCCGTGATCCACATGGCCAGGTACCCGATCAGCCAGGCGAGGCCCCACGCGCCGAACAGCAGGCGGCCGTCGGGTTCGGTGGCGTCCCGGGCCGCCTCCTGCTGCTGCTGGATCATGCGCAGGGTCTCGGCGGGATCGAGGCCCGCGGGGTCGCCGGGTTGCGCCGGATCCGCTCCGCTGCCCGACGTCGGTTCGCTTGTCATGGTGCACCTCACCTCTCAAACTGGTTTGCACTGCAAACCAGTCTCCACTGCGGCATGGCTGGAGCGCAAGAGGTTTCCGCGCGCCACTGCCCTCAGGCAGAAGCAAGGAGAGCGAGGTCCTCCGTGGGCGCCAACGCTCGAGCGCGCAGGATGTGCGAGGCGGCGGCCAGCAGGCGTGCGTTCGCATCGTGCGGCTGGACGACCACGCCGAGCTTCTCGGCGAACCAGTCCGACACCGCAGCCCACGAGTAGAGAGATGCATTGCCGGCGCCGACGGCGGCCGGGAATCCACCTGGCCCACGACGCCCAGCCGCAAGGAGCCTGACTGACTCGTGAGTTCGTCCCGAGCGTTCGGCGATCTGGCCGAGCGTAAGCAGGTCCTCCTCCTCGATCGCCACCGGGCGCAAGCCGGCACGGACCGTGTCGTGAACGGCCGACACGATCGCATCCAGCAGTCGGGGCGCTTCCCTGGTCACGGCGATATACCCATGACCGTTCTCGGAACCCGGGGAGCAGTCGTCGAGGCCCGCCTCGAACAGCCTGTCGTAGTCGTCGTCCGACAGGTCACGGTCGAGGACCATCGTGAACTCGTACACCGGCATGTCAGCCCTCCTCGTCGTGCAGGTGCTTCGCCACGAACCTGAGCAGGCTTCGCGCGTGGTTGTCAGCGTTCCGGGGTGTCGACCAGATCGCCTCGGTCGCATCGCACGTGGCACATTTCAGCGCGCCCCAGCGGTGTCCCTTGTGTATCGGCACCACCTCAACGTTGTGCGGCAGCTCTCCAATCACCGCGTTTATCGCGTTCCTGGGATGGCGGCCTGCGCTGACCACCCCTATGAGCCTAACCTGGCCGTTGGAGATTTCCAACAGGTTCCGCTCAAGCAGGGTATTGAAGACGGGGCCATGCTTGCGGACATACAGGTGTCTCCTAGAGGTAGGCGTCATGCAGGGATAAACAGATGTCAGAACGATGGATCCGCCGTCGAACATCATCACCGTGCCATCGCTGGATGGCATCTGTGGGAGCGTTTTGTTGCTCATGAGCAATAGGTCGGTGACCGCGGCGGCACACCACGCGGGCTGTCCCGTTGTGCTCGCAACCCCCGGATTAAGCCTGGAGACCGCCGGCCCCCGCGCGATAGGTTCCCCCGCGTGACCGACGACGAGATGACGAAGAAGACCGACGCCGCGACGAACGAGCCGGGGGTGTCGAAGAAGCCCGAGCCCGCCGACGACCTCGTCACCACGCGCCACACCCTGCACACGCCGGAGGGCGACCTCTCCTACTCCGCGACGACCGGCCGGATCGTGCTGCGCGAGGAGGCCCACAAGGAGGAGAAGTACGACGGCCGCAAGCCCAAGGCCGAGGTCTCGATCACGTACTACACGCTCGACGAGGCCGACGTGACGCGCCGCCCGGTGACCTTCGCGTTCAACGGTGGACCCGGCTCGTCGTCGGTGTGGCTGCACCTGGGCCTGCTCGGCCCGCGCCGGGTCGACTCGGGCGACGTCGGCAACCTGACCGCGCCCCCGTACGGGCTGCTCGACAACCCGGAGACCCTGCTGCGCGTCTCCGACCTCGTGTTCATCGACCCCGTCTCGACGGGGTTCTCGCGCGCCACCGAGGGCGAGCAGGCCAAGCCGTTCCACGGCTTCACGGGCGACCTCGAGTCCGTCGGCGAGATCATCCGCCTGTGGACGAGCCGCCACGACCGGTGGATGAGCCCCAAGTTCCTCATCGGCGAGTCCTACGGCGGCACTCGTGGGGCAGCCCTCGCCGAGTACCTCCAGCAGCGTTTCGGCATGTTCCTCAACGGCGTCATGCTGGTTGCTCCGGCGCTCAACCTGGAGGCCCTGTTCGACGGCGAGCACTCCAACCTGCCGCACCCGCTGTTCCTGCCGCTCTACGCCGCGACGGCGCAGTATCACGGCCTCCTCGGCGAGCGGACGCTGGACGACGTCGTGGCCGAGGCCCGCGACTGGTCCGAGACCTACAGCTCCGTCCTGGCGCGGGGAGCGCGTGTCCCCGACGACGAGCGCGCCGCCGCCGTCACCAAGATCGCGTCCCTGACCGGGCTCAGCGAGGACTACGTCGACCGCGCGAACCTGCGCCTGGAGCACACCCGCGTCTACGCGGAGCTGCTGCGCGCGCGCCGCCTCGTCACCGGCCGCCTCGACACCCGGTTCACCGGCGCGGCGGACCACTACATCCACGAGCAGATGCCGTACGACCCGTTCCTGACGGCGACCTCCGGCCCGTACACCGCCGCGCTGCACCACTACCTGCGCGGCGAGCTCGAGTACGAGCACGACGCGATCTACGAGGTGCTGTCCCGTCAGGTGCACCCGTGGTCGTACAAGGAGTTCGAGGGCAAGGCGGTCGACGTCGCCGACAAGCTCGCGACGGCGATGATCCTCAACCCCCACCTCCAGGTGCACATCGCCATGGGGCGGTACGACGGCGGCGTCCCGGTCGAGGCCATCGAGTACAGCCTCGACCAGATGGCGATCCCGGCGTCCTACCGCGACCGCATCGAGACCCGGGTCTACCCGGCGGGCCACATGATGTACATCCACCCTGAGTCGCGGGTGGCGCAGGCGGCGGACCTGGCGGACTTCGTCCGGCGCGCGTCCAACCGCGCCTGAGGCCAGAGTGCAGCGCAGGGTGAGGGCCGAGCGAGGCACTCGCCCGGAGCGGAACGTCGGTCTCAGGCGCCAACGGCATCGCCCTGAGGTCCCGCACGGCTCACGCTCAGCGGCGGCTGCTATAACGGGCGAGTGCTCTCCAATCGTCGCGTCGCCGCCGAGGTGTGGATAGTGCTCGGGCTCAGCCTGGGCCAGTCCGCGGTGTACGCGCTCGTCAACATCGCGGCCCGGCTCACGGCGGGCCCGCCGCTCGCCGAGCAGACCGCCACGCTCAACCCGAGCCAGTCCGAGCGCCCGTATCTGGACCTCGTCTACCAGCTGCTGAGCATCGGGTTCGCGCTCGTGCCGGTGGCGCTGGCGCTGTTCCTGCTCAGCGGGCAGGGCCGCAGCGCCGTCCGCAGCCTCGGCCTGGACCGGACCCGCCCTGGCCGCGACCTCGGGTGGGGCGTCGCGCTCGCCGCCGCGATCGGCATTCCCGGTCTCGCGTTCTACGCCCTCGGGCGGGCGCTGGGCATCACCGTCGAGGTGCAGGCCAGCGCCCTGGAGGCGTACTGGTGGACGGTCCCGGTGCTGCTGCTCAGCGCGTTGCAGAACGGCCTGCTGGAGGAGGTCGTCGCCGTCGGCTACCTGTACGAGCGCACGCGGGACCTCGGCTGGAGCCGGGTGAAGTTCATCGTCGCCAGCTCGCTCCTGCGCGGTTCGTACCACCTGTACCAGGGCATCGGGCCGTTCCTCGGGAACGTGGTGATGGGCGTGGTCTTCTCGTGGTTCTACACCTCGCGCAGGTTCCAGCCCGAGGGCCGGCACCGCCTGATCCCGCTGATCGTCGCGCACACGCTCCTCGACGTGGTGGCGTTCGTGGGCTACGCGCTCGTGCCCGCCGAGTGGCGCGAGGCCCTCGGCATCCGGTGAGGGAGCGCGGGCGCGCGCCTGGGAGATCCCCGACCTGACCGGGGCATCCCGGGCGTCACCCGTGGCCTTCCGGTCAAGGAAGAGCCAACCGTCCTAGACTCCCGAGTATGTCCAACTCGCGCACCGGCCGGGCTGACGCCGGTGCCGACGTCTCCGACGTGGCGCAGACAGTGCCCGAAGAGACCGGCCTCGTCCACGTCGTCGACACCCCGGAGCAGCGCGTGCGGCACCCCCGCGCGCTGGTCTGGATGATCGCGTGCGCAGTCGGCATCGCGGGCGTCATGTTCCTGTCGGTCGTCGCGCACGGCACCACGGCGGGGGTCACGGAGGACGTCCGGAGCTTCAACGACCTGCTGGCCGCGATCCTGTTCGTGCCGGTGGCGGTGCTGCAGGGTTTCGTCAGCCTGCTCGCACCGGTCGCCGTGACGATCGAGCTCGGCGTCCGGCGCCTGGGCCGGCAGATCGTCGAGTCCATCGTCGCGGCCGCCCTCGGGCTGCTGATCGGCGTGCTCACCACGATCCTGGTGCGCTACCTGGGCTCCGACGAGCTCGTGCGCGGCATGTCGGTGTGGGAGCGCGGCCCCGGGTACGTGCTGACCATCCCGGAGTACGCCGTGGCCCTGACCGCGATGCTCACGGTCGCCGGGCCCGCGACCCGGCGTCGGACCGTCCGCATCTCGTGGAACCTGATGTTCACCGCCTTGCTGATCGTGCTGATCACGGGCCAGGTGTCGCTGCCCGGTGTCCTTGTCGCGCTGCTGCTGGGCCGCCTCGCGGGCTCGACCGTGCAGTACGTGTCGGGCATCCGCAGCGAGCGCGCCTACGGACCCGACCTGGTCGAGGCAGTGCGGCGCGCCGGGTTCGCACCGATCTCGCTGGCCCGCGTGCACGCCCTGTCCGACCAGGGCGACGGCCATGCGTCCGTGTCCGGCCAGGCCGCCGACGCCGCGCCCGACGACGACGCGCCCGACCACGGCGCGCCCGACGACCCGGCGGCGCGTGCCCTGGGGCGCGCCGGCGCCAACCGCGTGTACGCCCTGTACTGCGACGACAACGTGCGCCGAGACGTCATGGTGCTCGACGGCGACCGCCAGGTGGTCGGCCTCATCACGCGCCTGTGGCGGGCCTTGCGCCTGCGCGGCATCGAGGGACGGGCCGCGATCTCGCTCAAGGCCGTCGCCGAACGCACGGCCCTGCTCTCCTACGCCGCGTCCGCCGCCGGCGTCCGTACGCCCCGGCTCCTGGGGATCGGCGAGTTCGGCGACTCGATAGCGCTCGTCCTGGAGCACGCGTCCCAGGCCGTCTCGCTCCGTGACCTGCCCGACGACGAGGTGCACGACGACGTGCTCGCCGAGGCCTGGGACCAGCTCGCCCGTGCACACGCCGTGGGCCTCACGCACCGCGCGCTCACGCAGGACGTCCTGCTCACGCACCGCGACCCCGATGGCAGGCCGCACGTCTGGATCACGGGCTGGGAGCAGGGCGACATCGCCTCGTCGCCGCTGTCGCGGCGCCTCGACCTGGTGCAGATGCTCGTGCTCATCGGGCTGCGGGTCGGCCCGCGCCGCGCCGTCGCCTCCGCGGTACGCGCCCTGCCCGGCGCCGACATCGCCGCGATCGGTCCTCTGATCCAGACGATCGCACTGCCCCGGACCACCCGCGAGGAGGTGCGCCGGGTGAAGGGACTCGTCGGGGAGCTGCGAGAGGCCCTGGTGGAGCGCCTGCCCGAGGCCAGCGTGCAGCCGCAGCGCATCTCCCGGTTCAGCGCGCGCACGGTCCTCACCACGACGCTGATGATCATCGTCGTCGCCGTGGTCGTCACCACCATCAACTTCGAGGAGATCGCCCAGGCGGTGCGTGAGGCCAACCCGTGGTGGATCGCACTGGCTTTCGCGCTGGTCATCCTCACCTGGCTGGGCGCCGGCCTGACCCTCGTCGCGTTCTCCCCGACCCGCGTGCCGATCAGCCGGGCCACGCTCACGGCCGCCGCCGGCTCGTTCGTGGCGCTGGCGGCCCCCGCGGGGATCGGTCCGGCGGCACTCAACCTGCGGCTGCTGACCCAGCGCGGGGTCTCGATGTCGATGGCCGTCGCCACCGTGGCCCTGGTGCAGGTGTCCCAGTTCGTCGTCACCGTGCTGCTGCTCGTGGGGCTCGCGATCTTCACCGGGTCAGGTGCGCTCGTCGAGCTGCCGTCGCCCGCGGTGCTGATCACGCTGGCGGGTGTCGCGCTCGCCGTCGTCGCGACGCTGCTGGTGCCGCCGGTGCGCCGGTGGGGGCTGGGATTCATCGGGCCGAGGCTGCGCCAGGTGTGGCCACGCCTGGCCCAGATGCTGAGCCACCCGGGCCGCTTGGCGCTCGGTGTGGCCGGGAACCTCATCATGACGCTCGGCTACATCATCGCGCTGTGGTGCTGCCTCGTGGCCTTCGGGGAGTCGCTCTCGCTGGTCGACATCGCCCTCGTCAACCTGGTCGGCAACGCCCTCGGCGCCCTCATCCCGACGCCGGGCGGCCTGGGCGGCGTCGAGGGCGCCCTGACGGCCGGCCTGTCGGCTGGGGGTGTGCCGGCCACCATCGCGTTCTCCGCGACGATCCTGTACCGCCTGTGCACCTACTGGGGCCGCGTCCCGATCGGCTGGGTGGCGATGCGGTACCTGGAGCGCAAGGGCGACCTCTGAGCCGCGTCCAGCTGCGAACATGCGAAGGCCCGGCCCCTTGGGGGGACCGGGCCTTCGCGTCGCTGTAAAGATCAGCGGCGAAGCGTCACTTCGCGACGGCCTTCTTCAGCAGCGAGCCGGCGCTGATCTTGACACCGAAGTTCGCCGGAATCGAGATCTCCTCGCCGGTGCGCGGGTTGCGGCCCGTGCGGGCGGCACGCTCGACGCGCTCGGCCGAGAGGAAGCCCGTCACCTTGACGGCCTCGCCCTTGGCGAGCGACTCGATCAGCACCTCCTGGAAGGCGTTGAGCGCGGCCTCGGCCTCGGTCTTGTTGATCTCAGCCTTGCTGGCGATGGCCGAGACGAGCTCGGACTTGTTGAGCGACATGCGGTTCCCTTCTTCGGTCACGTCGTGCGGCGGTACCCGCCCGACGACGAGGCCCCATACTGCCAGCAGATCGGCAGGAATTCGCGGAGAACGGGCACTTGACCGGCGAGTCGTGGATAACTTTCTGCTCTCAGAGCACGCGTACCTGTGTACGACCCTGTGGACGACGACGGTGAACCGCCTCCCGGGGCAGTGTCACCCCGCATTATTCGATGACTTCCGCAACCCATAGCGGTCTACCGTTCCAGTAGTGCTGCGCTAATGAGAGGAAATCGTGGAGAAACCGCCGTCCGAGGTCCCAGCCACCGTCGAGGGCGCTGTGAACACCGCCGACGAGGCCGCGGAATCCGTCGCACCCACCCCTGAAAACGCACCGCACTCGCGCCGCAACCTCGTCGTGCTGGTGTTCAGCAACCTCCTGGCCGGGGTCGGCGTCGCATCCGGTGCCGCCGTCGGCGCGCTGCTCGCCGAGAGCCTGGGTGGCACGTCCATGGCCGGTCTCGCGCAGGCCGTCGGCGTGCTCGCCGCCGCGGTCGCCTCGATCCCGCTGGCGACACTCGCGCAGCTCCGCGGACGCCGCTGGGCCCTGTCGCTGGGCTACGCGCTGTCCACGGTCGGCGCGCTGCTCATCGTGACGGCGGCCGTGCTGGGCCAGCTCGTCGTGCTGCTGGTCGGCCTCACGCTCTACGGCGTCGCGAACGCGACCAACCTGCAGTCCCGGTACGCAGCCGCCGACAACGCCGGTTCGGGCACGCGTGCCCGGACCATGTCGATAGTCCTGTGGTCCACGACCGTCGGCTCGGTCGTGGGACCCAACCTCGCGGCGCCGGGCGCGGTCGTAGGCAGCGGGTTCGGCGTGCCCGACCTCGGCGGCCCCTACCTGTTCTCGGTCGTCGCGTACCTCCTGGCCGGGCTCCTGCTCGCCGCCCTGTACCGGGATCCGGCCGGCGCCGTGGTGGGCCGGGTGACCGGCGGTGGGGCCGCCGGGCACGGGCGGACGACGAGCCGCGCCGTCGGGCAAGGCCGCGGGCACGACGACGGGGCGCTGCGTGCCGAACCGCGGACCGGCGCCCTCGCCGCGCTGCGGTGGGCGTCGGCGCACCCGCGGGCGCGGTTCGCCGTGGTGACCACCGCCGTGGCGCACAGCGTGATGATCATGGTGATGGTGATGACGCCCGTGCACATGCAGCACGGCGGGATGTCGCTGCAGCTCGTCGGCATCGTGATCAGCCTGCACGTGCTCGGGATGTTCGCTCTCAGTCCCGTGTTCGGGTGGCTGGCCGACCGCTTCGGCCCGCTGCGCGTCGCCGTCGGCGGCATGGTGCTGCAGGGTGCGGCGGTCACCCTCGGGTTCACTGCCGCGGCCCTGACCCCAGCCGCCGGAGTGCATGCCGGGCACGGTGCCACCGGCCCGGCCATCAACACGGAGGTGCTCACGGCGGTAGCGCTCGTGCTGCTCGGGCTGGGCTGGTCGGCGTGCGTGATCGCGTCGTCGGCGGTGCTGGCGTCCGTGGCGGAGCCGCACGTCAAGCTGCCGCTGCAGGGCGCGACCGACGCGCTGATGAACTACTTCGGCGCGGGCTCCGCCGCGCTCGCCGGGCCGCTGCTCGCCTGGGGCGGGTTCCAGGCGGTGAACACGGCCGGCGCGATCCTGCTGGTGCCTGCCGTCGTGACCGTGATCCTGGCCGCCCGGGCGCCGAAGCCCTGACCCGTCACGGCTTCGGCTTGTCTTCCGGGTTGTCGTTGGGCTTCTCGGCGTCCGGGTCCTCGGGGTCGGGCTCGTTGGCCTGGCGCAGCTTGTCGTTCTCGAGGATCTTGCGGCGCATCATCACCACGACGCCGAGCACGACGAGCACCGACGCGAGAATCCCGCCGGTCACCGCGAGCCCGCTGAGACCCGCGCCGTCTCCGGCACCGGCCAGCTCGGTCGGCATGCTCGGCTGGTCGGTCGCGTCGGCGGGCTGCGCCGCGTCCGGCTGGGCCGTGTCGGTCGGCTCGGCCTCACCCTCCACCACGTAGGTGAGCTCGCCTTCGATCGGGTGACCGTCGGAGGAGACGACGTGCCACGCGACGTCGTACTTGCCCGGGGGCAGGTCGGGGGCGAGCTGGGCGGTCACCACCTCGTCGGTGACCTGGATGTCGTGGCCCTGCGCCGTGGTGCCGTCGGGGCCGACCAGGGTGACCTCGATGCCCGTGTCGAGCGGCGGCGCGCTGAAGGTGAGCGAGATGCTCGTCGGCTGCTCGTCGAGCGTGGCGCCGTCCTCCGGGTCGGACGACAGGAGCTGGTCGTGAGCGCTCGCCGGGCCGGCCACCAGCAAGAGGGCGGCGAACGTCAGGACCGCCGCAAACACAGTGATCACTCGGACGACGAGACGACGGTTCACGGGCCGAGCAACGGAGACAGCAGGCATAACGGCACCCTACCCGTCCGTGTTGTGGGCGTGATCGTTGCAACCTTCTGTCCGTTGTAGGCGCAACGATCGCGCCCACAACGGTCAGGACAACGGGACCTTTTTCAGTTCTGCCAGCCAGGCCGCGGCCGTCGCGTCCGAGGGCATTCGCCAGTCGCCGCGCGGCGACATCGTGCCGCCCGGCGACACCTTCGGGCCGTTCGGCAGGGCCGACCGCTTGAACTGCGAGGCGAAGAACCGCCGCACGAACACATCGAGCCAGTGCCGGATCGTCGCCAGGTCGTAGGCGGTGCGCAGCGCGGCGGGAAAGCCGGGAGGCCAGTCGCCGGCGTCCACCGCACGCCAGGCGTGCCAGGCAAGGAACGCGATCTTGGACGGCCGGTAGCCGCGCCGCAGCACGTGGAACAGGGTGAAGTCCTGCAGGGAGTACGGGCCCACCATCGCCTCCGTGGACTGCGGCGTCTCGCCCTCCTCGTGAGGGATCAGCTCGGGCGTGATCTCCTGCTCGACGATCTCGGTCAGGACGGCGTTGACGGGGCTGCTCGCCTCCGCCGCGAACTGCCCGCTGTCGACGGTCCAGCGGATGAGGTGCTGGATCAACGTCTTCGGCACGCCCGCGTTCACCGCGTAGTGCGACATCTGGTCGCCCACGCCGTAGGTGCACCAGCCGAGCGCCAGCTCCGAGAGGTCGCCCGTGCCGAGCACTATCCCGCCGCGGTGGTTCGCGAGCCGGAACAGATAGTCCGTGCGCAGCCCGGCCTGGACGTTCTCGAAGGTGACGTCGTACTGCTTGGCTCCGTCGGAGAACGGGTGGTCCAGGTCGCGCAGCATCTGCTCGGCGGCAGGCCGGATGTCGAGCTCCTGGAACGTCACGCCCAGGGACTCGGCGAGCCGGATGGCGCGGTCCTTCGTCTCCTTGCCCGTCGCGAAGCCCGGCATCGTGAACGCGTGGATGTCGGTGCGCGGCCGGCCCAGCCGGTCCATCGCCTTGGCCGCGACGATCAGCGCGTGCGTCGAGTCCAGACCACCGCTGACGCCGATCACCACCTTCGGCTGCCCGATGGCGCGCAGGCGCTGCTCGAGCCCGGTGACCTGGATGTTGTACGCCTCGTAGCAGTCCAGGGCGAGGCGCTCGGCGTCGTCCGGCACGAAGGGGAATCGGTCCACCTTGCGGCGCAGACCGATGTCGCCCTGCGGCGGGTGCACGCTGAACGTGATCTCCCGGAACCCTCCGTTGGTCGAGCCTGTCGAGGCCCCCGCCGCTCCCATCCCCAGCCCGCGCCGGTTGTCGTCGAAGGTGCCCTGCCGCAGGCGCTCCTGGCGCAGCCTGTCCAGGTCGACGTCGACCACCGTGGCGCGCGCGCCGTCGGGGAACCGCTCGGTCTCGCCGAGCAGGTCGCCGGCCTCGTAGACCATGGTCTGGCCGTCCCAGGACAGGTCCGTGCTGGACTCGCCCTGGCCGGCCGCCGTGTAGACGTACGCGGCGTTGCAGCGGTAGCTCCCGCTGCGGACGATCAGACGGCGATCCTCGGCGCGCGCCACGGTGATGGGGCTCGCCGACAGGTTCAGCAGCACCGTCGCACCCGCGAGAGCCGCCAGCGCACTCGGCGGTACGGGCACCCACATGTCCTCGCAGACCTCGACGTGGACGTCGAGCCCCGGCACGTCGTCGGCCCGGAAGATGAGGTCCGAGCCGATCGGCACCTCCTCACCGAGCAGGGTGAAGGTCCCGCGGTGCTCGTCGCCGGACGCGAACTGCCGCTTCTCGTAGAACTCGCGGTAGTTCGGCAGGTAGGACTTGGGCGCGACGCCGAGAATCCGCCCGCGGTGCACGACGACGGCGACGTTCAGCAGGCGGCTGCCGACCAGCAGCGGCGCGCCGACGACGAGCATCGTGGTGAGGTCGCGGCTCGCATCCCGGATGACCCCGAGCGCCTCGAGCACGGCCTCCAGGAGGGTGTCCTGCATGAGCAGGTCGTCGATCGCGTAGCCGCTCAGGCACAGCTCGGGGAACACCGCGACGGCCACCCCGTCGTCGTGGAGCTGCCTCGCCTGGTCCAGGACCGCTGCGGCGTTGGCCGCGGGGTCTGCGACGGCGACGGGGATGGTGCAGGCCGCGACCCGGGCGAACCCGTGGGCGTAGGCGGAGTAGAAGTCCACGAGGTCGAGTCTATGGATCTGCGCGCTGGGCTCGCCGTGGTGAGAGTTCGGCCTGTCCGCAGGAGGTCCCGTGCGTAGGCTGATCGGCATGACGCCGGAGCCCTCGCTCTACGACTCACTGGGTGGCATGCCCGCCCTCCGCCGACTCAGCGACGCGTTCTACGAACGGGTTCTGGCCGACGAGCTGCTCGCGCCCGTGTTCGCGAACTTCAGCCCGCGCCACGTCGAGCATGTCGCTGTGTGGCTGGCCGAGGTGTTCAGCGGACCGGCGGAGTTCACGACGTCGCTCGGCGGCCACCAGTCGCTGTTGCACAGCCATCTCGGTCTCGGGATCCGCGACGAGCACCGGCAGCGCTGGCTCGAGCTGATGTCGGCGGCCGTAGATGACACCTTCCCGGACTCACCGGACCTGCACGCCCCGCTCATGTCCTACTTCGATTGGGGCACGGCCATCGCGCAGCAGGTCTCCCAGGACCCGGTCGGCACCGACCTCGGCGACCCAGGCCCGACGCCGCGCTGGGGCCGCGAGGGCTTGCAGACCTGAGGCTGGAGGCGACGTTCTGGCAGAGGTCCGCCCTCGCGACCATCGGCCGCTCGACCGTCTCGTTACCTGGGGCAATGATGTACCCATGACAACCCGCTCCAGCATCGCCATCACCCATGCCTACGTGGTCCCGGTCGCCGCCGAGCCCATCGAGGACGGGACGGTCCTCATCCAGGACGGCGTGATCACCGCCGTCGGGCAGGGCGTCGCGATTCCCGAGGGCACCGAGACCATCGACGCCCGGGGCAAGTGGCTCCTGCCGGGATTCGTCGAGGCGCACGGGCACCTGGGCGTCCACGAGGAGGGCGAGGGGTGGGCCGGCCAGGACACCAACGAGATGACCGACCCCGACGGCTCCGCGCTGCGCGCGCTCGACGCCATCAACGTGGACGACGAGGGGTTCCGCGACGCGCTGGCCGGCGGCGTGACGACGGCGGTCATCAAGCCGGGTTCGGGCAACCCGATCGGCGGCCAGACCGTCGCGATCAAGACCTGGGGCGGCCGCACGGTCGACGAGCAGATCGTCAGCGACAGCGTGTCGGTGAAGTCGGCCCTCGGCGAGAACCCGAAGCGCATCTACGGGGACAAGAAGCAGCTCCCGTCGACGCGCTTGGGTGTCACCAACGTGATCCGCAAGGCCTTCGTCGATGCCCAGAACTACGTAGCGAAGCGCGACGCCGCGGCGGCCGAGGGCAAGCCGTTCGAGCGCGACCTCGGCAAGGAGACCCTGGCCCGCGTCCTGGCCGGCGAGCTCGCCTGGGACCAGCACACGCACCGCGCGGACGACATCGCGACGGCGATCCGCCTGTCGGAGGAGTTCGGCTACCGGCTCGTCATCAATCACGGCACCGACGGCCACAAGGTCGCCGACGTCCTCGCAGAGAAGGACATCCCCGTCATCTACGGCCCGATGTTCACCTCGCGCTCGAAGGTCGAGCTCCGCGACCGTTCGATCGTCAACCTGGTCAAGATGGCCGACGCCGGCGTGCGCGTCGCCATCACCACCGACCACCCCGTCATCCCGATCAACTTCCTGGTGCACCAGGCGACGTTCGCCCTCCGCGACGGGCTGCCCTGGACCACCGCTCTGGCGGCGATCACCTCCAGCCCGGCGTCGATCCTCGGCCTCGACACCCGGGTGGGCACCATCAGGGAGGGGCTCGACGGCGACGTCGTGCTCTGGTCGGGCGACCCCCTCGACACCACCGCCCGCGCCGAGCGCGTCTTCATCACCGGCACCGAGGTCTACGCCTGGGACCCGGCCGCCGACGGCGGTCGCGGCGCCGGCCGCGTGGTCGAGCGCTCGGCGCGCTTCGCCTGAGGCCCGCCGAAGTAGAACCAGGGCGAAGTAGAACCAGGGCGAAGCGGCACTCCGGTACGACACGCGCCGGCACCGCGGTCCGACGCGGCGGGCCCGGGCGCGGCGTAGCGTGCGAGCATGCTGGGCACCACTCGTCCGAACAGCGCCGCACCCGCGGACCCTCCCCCCGCCGGGCCGTTCGACCGCATCCGGCCGCGCGCGTTCGTCGCTATCGCCGTGGCGGTCGCCTCCAACGTGGGTTCGCTCGGCGCCGCACGAGGCCAGTCGTGGACAACGGAGCCCGGCCTGGCCGGAGCGCTCCTGCTGCTGGTCGCGCCCGCGGCGCTGCTGTTCCTCCTGCCACGCCGCCCCGCGCTCGCGACGGCCCTGTCCGTCGTCGCGACCATCACGTTCCTGCTGCTCGGGTACCCGTGGGGCCCGGTCTTCCTCGGGCCGGTCGCCGTGCTGGTCGGCGTCATGCTCAGCGGTGACGCGCGCCGGGCCCGGCTGATCGCGTGGTCGGGCGCCGGCCTGCTCGCCGGGGGAGTCGCAGCGTCCGCCGTGCTGCTCGCCCCGCGCATCGAGCGGTCCCTGGTTGACCAGCCCGTGAACCCGCACGGCAACTGGGGACGCGGTCCTGGTTCCTACGGGCCCGCCTGGGGCGGTTGGGACGGCTCGTGGTTCCTGACGCCGGGCGCGCTCATCGCTGGGGCCGCGTGGCTCACCGTCGTGCTGCTGATCGCGAGCGCCGCCCGGGACCGGATCACACGCCGGGTGGCTGCCCGGGCCGCTGCCCGGGAGACGGCCGCCGAGCGCGAGCGCACCGCCGTCGCCTCCGAGCGCCTGCGGATCGCGCGCGAGCTGCACGACGTCCTCGCCCACTCACTATCCGCCATCAACGTCCAGGCCGGAGTGGGCCTGCACCTGCTCGAGAGGAACCCCGGACAGGCGCGCGAGGCCCTGTCCAACATCCGCGACACCAGCAAGGAAGCGCTCGCCGAGGTCCGTACGGTGCTGGGGATAGTCCGCGAGGGCACGTCCCCGCCGGCGCCCGGCCCGCTGCCCGACGCCGGAGTCGCCATCGGGGCCCCCGTCGGCCCCGGCAGCGAAGGGGGGAGGCCGACGGGGTGGGGCGACGCCGCGCCGCTCGCCCCGACCTGGGACCTCACCGGGCTGCGCCAGCTGGCCGACCAAGCCCGCGCGGAGGGGCTCGACGTCGCCGTCGACCTCGCACCGGACGTCCGGGACCTGCCCGACCACGTCGCCGGCGTCGTGCACCGCGTGGTCCAGGAGTCACTGACCAACGTGCGCCGGCACGCGCCCTCGGCCCGCCGGGTCACCCTGCGGGTGACCAGGGGCGACGGCGTCGAGGTGGTGGTGGCCGACGACGGCGTGGTCTCCGGCGGGCCGATCGAGCCCGGCTACGGGCTGCTCGGGATGCGCGAGCGGGTCGAGGGCGCCGGCGGCACGCTCACCGCCGGGCCCCGCGGGGACGGGACCGGCTGGGAGGTCCGGGCCAGGCTCCCGGCACCGCTGGTGGAGCCGGTCGAGACCCGGTCACAGGTTTCGACGGGCTCAACCGGCGCGCCCGCCACGCCGTCAGAAACACCGGAGACCGGAGAGACCGCATGATCGACGTCCTGCTCGCCGACGACCAGGCCCTGGTGCGCGGCGGGTTCCGCGCCCTGATCGACTCCGAGGACGACATGCGCGTCGTCGCCCAGGCCGCGACCGGCGACGACGCCGTGGCGCTCACCCTCGAGCACGTGCCCCAGGTGGTACTCATGGACATCCGCATGCCCGGCCTGGACGGGCTCGAGGCGACGCGGCGGATCATCGCCGAGCCCCGGGCGGCGGGTGTGCACGTCGTGGTCGTGACGACGTTCGAGCTGGACGAGTACGTCACGGAGGCGATCCGGGCCGGGGCCTCGGGGTTCCTGGTCAAGGACACCGAGCCGGCGGAGCTGGTGCGGGCCGTGCGGGTGGCGGCGTCGGGCAACGCGCTGCTCTCGCCCTCGGTGACGCGACGGTTGCTGGCCAAGGTCGCCGAGGCGACCCGCACCGTTCGGCCGGTGCCCGCGCTCGCCGACCTGACGCCGCGCGAACGCGAGGTGCTCGTCGAGGTGGCGGGCGGGCTCGCGAACGACGAGATCGCCTCCAAGCTCTACCTCTCGGAGTCGACGGTGAAGACGCACGTCTCCCGGGTGCTGATGAAGACCGGCTCACGCGACCGCGCGCAGCTCGTGGTGCTCGCGTACGAGGCAGGCCTGGTGCGCCCCGGGTGGGCCGGAGGTGCAGCGCAGGGTGGGGGCTGAGGAACGAGGCACCCGCCCGGAGCGGGGCCGCAGGCCCACCCGGTATCGGCGGAGCGTGGGCCGGAGGTGCCGACCCGGCACCACGGGGGTACGTGAGCAGGTACGCGGGGGTGACGACCCCGGCGTCGGGCAGCGGCAGCCTGGTGGTGTGGCCGGAACGACCGGCCGAACCGAATGCTGGAGGTCGACATGCTCACCGCGACGACAGAGGTCCTCGCCAACGGGCCCCACTACGGCTGGGGCGGACCCGGCCCGTTCTTCTTCATCTTCCCGCTGCTGTGGTTCCTCCTGTTCGCGACAGTGATCTTCCTGATCGCGCGGCGCGCCCGGCGGGGTCCGCGCGGCGGATGGGGCGGCCCCTGGGCCGCGCACGCGTCGGCGGGCGCCGACCCCGTGACGCTGCTCGGCAACCGCTTCGCCCGCGGGGAGATCGACGAGGCCGAGTACCGGTCCCGTCTCGCCGTGCTCCGCTCGGCGGGCCCCGCGCCGAGCGCAGGTCCGAGCCCCCACCCGAGCGCCGGCCCGACGGCGACCGACGCACCTCCCGCGGCCCCCACGCCGCAGGACCAGCCGCCGGCCGACGACAACCGCTGACGCTTCCCGCCGATGTGTCGGACGCTCAGGTCATCCCGATGACCTGAGCGTCTGGCATGTGGGACGGTTCGGGCAGAAAGCCGGTGCCCGAGCCGGGCTGTCACTGGGCAGCGATGGCGTTCCGCTGCGGCCGTGGCGCTAGACTCGCGGGCGAGTGCGCCGACCCGCACTGTTCTGAATCGTTGACGTGAGGGAAGTAGATCGTGAGCACCAGCAAGAACTGGGCAACCGCCGCACTGGTCTCCTGTGCACTTCTGTTGTCCGGATGTGCGGCCCTCGAGGACATGGCCAGCGACTTCACGCCCACCGGCGAGGAGGTCCCGCAGGCCGCCCCGTCGCCCGTGGCCGAGGGCCCCGTCAGCACCGGCGAGTACGACCTCGTCGAGTCGTGCAACGCGTTCTTCACCGGCCCGCTCGTGTCGAACATCACGGCGGCAGCACCGGCCGTCCAGGCCCCGCTGGACGAGGAGCGGACCGGCGCCGTCAGCGGTATCAGCCAGACCATCGGCCTGCTCATCGGCAAGGCCGACGAGGTCAGCATCGGCCACCTCGAGGCGGTCCGTGCGCCGTTCGACCAGGCGCTCGACGGCTCCATCGCCCGGCCCAGGGCGGTCACAGGTGCGATCAAGGACTACCAGGCCGCATGCAAGGAAGCCGGCTTCAAGGGCTGACGTGGGAGCCCCTTGGTCGGGCTTGTCGAGACCGGTCTCGACAAGCCCGACCCACGGATGGACCGGCCGGCCCTAGTTCCCCGTCAGGAACTTGTGCATCACCGGGCCCGCCGTCGTCGAGCCGAGCTCACCCTCCTCGATGAACACGACCGCCGCCAGGTCGTCCGCGATAGCGAGCATCCAGACGTGTGCCTTGTTGCCGTCGCCGAACTGGGCGGTGCCCGTCTTGGCGCCGACGATCCCGGGCACGTCCTGCAGCGCCGTGGCCGAGCCCTCGCGCACCACGCCGCCCATGAGGTCGCGCAGCGTGGCGGCCTCGTCGGCGGTCAGGTCGCCCGACGGCGTCTCGGCCGCCTCCTCGCCGGACGGCTCCACGAGCCACGGAGACACCGTGTGGCCTGCGGAGACGCTCGCGGCCACGGTGGCCATCGCGAGCGGGGTCGCCAGCACCTGACCCTGCCCGATCATCGACGCCGCATGCTCAGTGCCCGCCGCCTCGGCCGGCACGTCGCCGAACGTAGCCGCGGCGCCGAAGGCCTCGGCGTCGACGCCCAGGCCGAGCGACGCCGCGGCGTCGTGCAGCTGCTGCTGCGAGATCGCACTGTGCTGCGAGATGAAGGCGGTGTTGCACGAGTTCGCGAACACGGTCCGGAACGGCACGGCGTCGCCCATCGCGGACTGCGGGTACCCCGGCACGTTCTGGAACTCGCGGCCCTCGACGTCGATCGTCGCGGTGCAGGGCAGCGTGGTGTCCGGCGTCGTCCCGGAGCGGAGCATCGCCAGGGACGTCGCGATCTTGAACGTGGAGCCCGGCGGGTACTGCCCGAGGGTCGCCGTGTTGTACCCCTCGGAGCCCGGCCCCGACGCCACCGCGAGCACCTCGCCGGTCGACGGCTTGATCGCGACGATCGCGCTCGCCAGCTTGTCGATATCTGCCAGCGCAGCCTCGGCGCGCTGCTGCGTCTCCAGGTCGAGCGTGACCGATACCGGCTCGCCGTCCTTCTTCTCGATGGTGAACGCCTCGCGGCCCTCGCCGCCCTCGGTCGGCTCGATGGTCACCGCCAGGCCGGGTACGCCGCGCAGCTGCTCGTCGTAGGCGGCCTGCAGGCCGGAGAGCCCCACCGTGTCGCCCGGCTTGATCTTGCCCTTGGAGTCCTCGACGATCTCCGCCGTGGCCTCGCCGACCGAGCCGAGCAGTGGCTCCGCGAAGTCGCGCTCCCGCGCGAGCGGCAGCTCGTCCGGGATCCCGACCACACCGTCGATCGCCATGGCGGCGTCGAAGTCGTACTCCGGGTCGTTCTCGCGGATCGTGATGACCTCGACGAACGCCTTCGCACCGGCGGACTCGACCCGCGCGGCGATGTCGTCGGTCGTGGCCCGGTCGAAGTCGAAGACGTTCCCGAGCTTCGCCGCTGCGGTGTCCCAGCCCGGGCGGGTCTTGTCGATGCCTACGTGGTGCACGGGGGTGAGGCCCACCAGCGTCTCGCCGCTCGTCGTGACGATCTCGCCGCGCGCCGGTTCGGTGCGCTCGACGGCGAGCCGCTCGCCCGGCTCCAGGCCAGGCACCAGCAAGCCCGTCTCCCACGCGGCCTCCCAGGTCCCGGCCTCGCCGTCCGTCGCACCGGGGTAGGTGAGCTGAGCGACGGTCTCGTACTCCCAGGCGGTCTTCGCCGCCACGGGCCACGTCCAGGCGAACGTCGCCGTGGCGGTAGCCGTGCCGTCGTCGCCCTCCTTCAGCGGCGTGACGCTCTTGACCGTGACGGTCCCGGCGTCCTCGCCGACGGCGGCCACGAGCTGCTCGAACACCTGGGCGTACTGCTCGTCGGGCGACGCCGACGTCTCCATGGTGAGCGGAAAGTCCGCGGGTTTGCCCGCCTGGAGCGCGGCAGCGAGCTCCTCAGCGGCCGGCTCGGGCTCAGGGATGGGCGGTTCGCGAAACAGGTACCAGACCCCGCCGCCCGCAGCCAGGAGAAGGACGACGAGGGCGACGACGATCAGCGCCACGCGGCCCTTCCGCCGGGGCGCCAGAGCGGGAGGAAGCAGCGGCCCGCCTCCCGGCGGCGTCGGAGCGTACCCACCTGGCGGTTGCGGGACGGGTGCATGACCATCCGCCGGCAGGTGAGGTGAAGGGTATCCGCTCATGCCCAGGAGCCTAAGGGGCAGGTCATGATCATCACGGTTAATTTCCTGGGTGAAATGAGACGGGGCCGCCGAACCCCCTGGATCTGCGGCCCCGCCCTGCCCCGCCACGCGTCCCGGATCCCCCCAGCAGTCCCGGGGCGCGTGGCGAGCCTTCGTTGGTAAGGAGAGACGGCGCCCAGGGTTCGTGACCGGGGCAACAGACTTCACCCGCTCGCCGCGCCCCGGTCCGCCAGGAACGCCCGCAAGGCGGGGTCGGTCGTGAGCGAGCGTGCCTTGTCGTAGGCGGCGCGGGCGGCGTCCCCCGCGCCGGCCTGAGCCAAGAGGTGCGCCCGGGTGGCCCACAGCGGCTGGAACCTGCTCGACGCCGGGTCCGACGCCGCCACCTCGTCCAGCTCGGCCAGCCCGGCCTCCGCACCCTCGACCCGCGCGACGGCTGCCGCGAGCGCGACCCACCCGCCGAGCGTGGGGGCGACGCGGAGCAGCGCCCGGTGCAGGGTGACCAGCGCCGGCCAGTCGGTGCGCCCGGTTCGTGCCCGCGCGCAGTGCACCGACTGGATGGCGGCCTCGAGCCGGAACCGGCCGGGCGGCCCAGCCGGCTCGGTCTCGGACCCGGCGAGGGCGCGGCGCAGCAGCGCCTCGCCGCGCTCGATCAGCGCGGCGTCCCAGCGGGTGACGTCCTGCTCGTCGAGCGGCACGAAGGCTCCGTCGGCCTCGCGTGCGCCAGCACGCGCCAACGAGAAGCAGAGCAGCGCTGCCAGGCCGAGCACCTCCCGATCGGGCAGCAGGTCCGCCAGCAGCAGGGCGAGGGTGAGTGCGTCGCCGGTGAGCGATCCGCGGACCTCCGGGGCGGCGCCCCGCCAGTCGATCGCGTACGCGCCGTACACCGCCTCCAGCACGGGTGGCAGCCGGTCGGGCGCCTCCTCGCGGCCAGGGATGCGGAACGGGATGCGCGCATCGCGGATGCGGCGCTTGGCCCGGACCAGGCGCTGCGCCATCGTGGGCGCGGGTACGGCGAACGCCGCCGCGATGTCGCGGGCATCGACGCCGAGCACGGTCTGCAGCATGAGCGGCGTGCGGATGCCGGCCTCGATCGCGGGGTGGGCGCAGACGAACATGAGCTCCAGGCGGCGGTCCCCGATCGCGTCCGGGTCGGGTTCCTCGGGCGGGACGGCGGGTTCAGGCCCGGCGTCGGGCGGCGCCGAGGTGCGGTAGGCGGTGGAGCGGTACAGGTCGCGCAGCCGGTTCCGGGCGACGGTGAGCAGCCAGCCCTCGGGGTTCTGCGGCACCCCGTCGTCGGGCCAGTGCCGCAGGGCGCGTTCGAAGGCCTCGGCGAGGGCGTCCTCGGCGCGCTGGATGTCGCCGTCGCGGGCCGCGAGCAGGGCCAGCAGGCGGCCGTACGACGTGCGTGCCGCCACCTCCGCGGCGGCCCGCACGTCAGCCGGGTCGGTCAGCGCGTCCACGCGCCGTTCTCGAAGTGGGTGGCGGACGGACGCACCTCCACGGCGCCCCACTGGACCGACGGCGCCTTCTGCGCCCAGGCGAGCGCGGCGTCGAGGTCCGGCACGTCGACGACGAACGTGCCGCCCAGCTGCTCCTTCGTCTCGGCGAAGGGGCCGTCCTGGATGCGCAGCTCGCCGTCGCGCACCGTGACGGTAGTGGTGGACGACGACGGCTGCAGCACCTCCGCCGAGATGAGCACCCCGGCCTGGTCGAGCGCCGTGGCATAGGCGTCGAACTCGCGCTCGCCCTCTTCCCAGCCGCCGGGGCCGAGGTCCTCCGGCGTCATCTCCGGGTAGTGCAGCAGGATCGTGTATCGCATGGTTCTGTCCTCCGGTCGGTGTCTGTCTGACACCGTGGTGACGATCCCGCGGTTGCCCGATCGACAGGTTCGCACAACTCGTCGGACACGAATCGGGCTCGCCCGGGGCGCGGCTCGGGCCGGGGCGCCCCCTGGTGCGCCCCGGCCCGGTCACTGTTCAGCCGGGTGAGTCAGGCAGGTGTCGGCGCCGCCTTCACAACCGGGCCCCACGCCAGCGGGTCGAGCGTGCGGGCGTCGTCCTCCGCGTTCCCGGCCCAGCGGCGCGCATCGGCGATGGTCGCCTCGAGCAGGTCACGAAGGCGTGCGTCGACGTCGGGCACGAAGGCCTCCGAGATGCCCTGCACCGCGGTGGAGACCACGCTCGGCGCGGCGTCGCGCACGAACCGCTTGGGCCGCACGCTGGTGCCGGCGCAGAACCGCTCTGCCCACGCCGCCGTCTTCGGCACGGCTGCCAGCGCGTCCTTGCTCTCGGGCGCGAGCGTGCCTGCCGGGCGGTCCTCCAGGACGTCGAGCATGCGCTCGGAGCCGAGGATCGCGACGGCCAGCGTCTGCTGACGGTCGGCGGGCGAGACCGGCAGCGCCGTCTGTGCGGCGCGCAGCGCGATGCGCACGTCCCAGCGCGGGTCGGTGCTCGTCAGGCCGATGACCGACGGGATGAGTGGCGCGAGCTGCGGGCGTGCGTGGTCCGCCGTCAGGTCGTTCACCGCACGGGCCAGCATCGCGATCAGCGGGTGCGTACAGGCGGGGTGGTCACTCCACTTCTCGCCTGCGAGGAAGGAGGCAAGCTCCATGAAGCACGCGCCCTTCTTGGGGTTACGGTGCTTCCCACGGCCCAGCATGGGCAAGATGTCGTACGTTCCAGCTTCGGTTCCGGTCACGATTCCACCCCCGAATTGGGTCCGCTACTAGTTCCAGTGTGCGTCTCCTGTGACGTAGATCGCAATAGTGAGGCTGTGAACTGCCTGAATCTCGCCCGCCCTGCCCCTCGCGGGGCGGGTCACGCGCCACCTCAGGCCGTCCGAGGCCACCTCAGGCCACCTCAGACCCACCTCAGCCGCCGGTCTGAGGTACCCCGCCGCTCAGGACTGCCCGACCTCCCGATCCGCAGGCCCACGCCTCAGGACGAGTGTCTTCCTCATCAGCCGGACGGGCACACCGCCCGCCGGGGACATCCGGAGGAATCATGTCGCTGTGGGGACCCGCGCTCGACGCGGAGATCGAGTACCGCCAGACCCAGGCCAAGAAGTCCTGGGGTGGCAAGCAGACGAGCTGGTCGGCCCGCACGGACCGCATCTCTCGTCGCGAGAAGGCCCAGGAGGAGCGGCCGGCGCGGCCGAGCCGCACCGAGCAGATCAAGAAGGGCATCGCGGGCATGCGCCCGGTGAGCACGCCCGCTCGCGGCCTGTTCGCGTGATCCAGGTGAAGGCAGGAGCGCAAAAGGCCGGGGGGATTGTCGGTGACCGGTGGCACGATGTGCATGTGCGACGGTCCACGACGATCCCCCTGGTCTCCCGGCAGGAGCAGGTCGCCTCTCTCCTGCTGGCAGTGGGGCGCGCCTCGGCGGGCCGTCCCGGCTTCGCGCTCGTCGGTGGCGACGCCGGCGTCGGCAAGACGCGTCTGATCAGCCACGTCGCCGAGGCGGCGGAGCAGGCGGGGGCGAGCGCCGTCGTCGTGCACTGTGTGGACCTGGGGCAGGTGGGCATCCCGTACCTGCCGTTCACCGAGGCCCTGACCCAGCTACAGGCCGGCGCCGCCGGGCCGGAGGCCGCCGCGCGGGTTACCGAGCTCGTGGCGGAGCGGCCGGCGCTGTGGCGCCTGCTGGAGCCGGGCGGGACCGGCGATGCCGACCACGACGAGCGGCTCCAGCTCTTCGAGGGCATCGGGCGCAGCCTCGCTCTCTCCGGCGTGCCCGAGCGACCGCTCGTGCTGGTGATCGAGGACGCGCACTGGGCCGACGCGTCGACGCGCGACGTGCTGCGGTTCCTCGCGGCCCGCGCCCGCTCCGAGAACGTCCTGATCGTGGTGACCTACCGGTCGGACGACGTCGACCGGCGTCATCCGCTGCGCCCGCTGCTCGCCGAGCTGTCTCGGCTGGAGCACGTCG
This sequence comes from Promicromonospora soli, assembly GCF_014653785.1. Classification (GTDB taxonomy): domain Bacteria; phylum Actinomycetota; class Actinomycetes; order Actinomycetales; family Cellulomonadaceae; genus Promicromonospora; species Promicromonospora soli. The sequence continues at coordinate 506,752 of NZ_BNAS01000002.1, forward strand.
AGCGGATCGACCTGCAGCCCTTCAACGAGGACGAGCTGCGCGAGTTCACCACTGCCCTGGCCGGCCGGCCGCTGGCGCCCGCGGGGTTCGCCGAGGTGCTGGACCGGTCGGAGGGCAACGCATTCTTCGCGGAGGAGCTCCTGGACGCAGGCCCGGACTCGGCCAGCCTGCCCTGGACGCTCACCGAGGTGCTCCGCACCCGGCTCGAACGGCTGGACCCGGAGGTGCAGCAGGTGCTGCGCATCGCGTCGGTCGCCGGCCGCCGGGTGCGCGAGGAGCTGCTCCGGGCCGCCGCCGCGCGCTGGGGCAAGCTGGACGTCGACGCCGCACTGCGCGAGGCCGTCACCGCGCAGGTCCTCGTCGTGTCGGGCGCGCACCTGGAGTTCCGGCACGCGCTGCTTGCCGAGGCTCTCTATGCCGACCTCCTGCCGGGCGAACGGTCAGCGGTACACCGTGCCTACCTCGCGGTGATCGAGCAGGACGGGCCTGACGGCATGCCGATCGGCAGCGCCGCCGAACGCGCCCACCACGCCTTCGAGGGCCACGATCTGCCCGCGGCGCTGAGCGCTTCCCGGGACGCCGCCCTGCAGGCGCGCCAGCTGCTCGCCCCGGAGGAGGAGCTGAGGCACTGGGAGCAGGTGCTGGCCCTGTGGGAATCCGTGCCGGACGCCGAGGAGCGGATCGGCCGCGACCGGGTTGACGTCGCACTCTCGGCGGGCGAGGCGGCCGCCAGGGCGGGTGACCCGATGCGCGCGGTCAAGCTGACGCAGCGCGCGGTCGACGGCGTCGACGACCCCGTGCGGCGAGCCGGACTGCAGCACGTGCTGGTGCACCGGTACCTCGACCTGCCGGACTGGGACGAGGTGCCCGGCCGGCTCGAAGCCGCGGTGGCGGAGCTGCGGGCCGCGCTCGAGATCCTGCCGGAGCGCAGCCCGGAACGGATCTGGACGAACGCACTGCTGGCGCGGGTCACGATGATCATCGACCTGGACGACGACGCGCGCGGGCACGCCGCGTGCGCCATCGACGAGGCGCGGAAGATCGGCCAGTCCGGCGCCCTCGCCGACGCCCTGTCTACCCTCGCGGTGCTCGACGTCGCCGACCCCGACCGGGCCGCCGCGCTCCTCGACGAGGCCCGCACCGCCGCCGCCGACGCCGGTGACGTGCTCACGGAGATGCGCGCGCTCTACAACGCCGCGGCCAACCGCTTCTACGCGGGCGACCTCGCCCCCGCCGAGCAGCGCGTGGGGCAAGCGCTCGCCCGGGCCGAGGAGCTCGGCCTGGCGTGGAGCACGTACACCGTCAACCTGCGGATCCTGCAGGAGATCATGCTGTACTTCCGCGGTGACCTGACGCCGCGCCCGACCGAGGGCGTCCCCGCGACGTCCAAGCAGGTCATGGACGCGAGCCGGATGTACGCGGCGGTCGCCCGCGGCGACGACGACGTGATTGCCCGCGGCGAGGCCCTGTTCGACCACTGGCGGAGCGACGGCATGATCGCGCTCCTCGGCGGCGGCTGCCTCGTCGATGCCCTCACCTGGGCCGGGCGGTACGACGACGCTGCGGCACTGGCGGAGCGGATCACGACCCACCTCGGCGAGGTGTGGTCCGAGCTGTTTCTCGCCCGGATCTGGCTGTCCTCGCTCGCGATCGCCGCGCTGGCCGACGCCGCGGAGGCGGACCGGTCCGCCGGACGCGCCGGCGCCCCCGGCTCGGCCGCAGCTACCGCTGTCGTGGCCCGCGCGGCCGAGCGGCTGGACCGCGGCGACTCGCTCCTGGCGACCGCCCGGGAGACGGCCCAGCGGGGACGTCCACGCGGCGGCGTGCTCGGGCCTGAGGGGCAGGCCTGGCTGCAGCGGGCCGCCGCGGAGAACGCCCGCCTGCACGCGGTGGTGGGCCACGCCCCGGGAGCGGCAGGCGCCTACTCCGAGGGCGGCGAGTCCGTGTCCGGCGAGCTGTGGCGGGAGGCCGCCGCCAGCTGGCAGGACACGGTGAACGCGTTCGACTTCGGGTATCGCTACGAGGTGGCGCGCTCGCGCTACCGCTGGGCCGAAGCCCTGCTCGGCGCCGGCGAGCGCGAAGCGGCGGAGGTCGAGGCCGCCGAGGCGCTCTCGGAGGCGGAGGACATGGGCGCGAGGCCCCTGGCCGACGCCGTCCGTGCGCTGGCCCGGCGTGCGCGGCTCGACCTGCCTGGGGTACGCCGCGCGACGGCGTCGACCCTCACCGAGCGGGAGGAGGAGGTGCTCGGCCTGGTCGCGCAGGGGCTGTCGAACCGGCAGATCGGCGAGCGGCTGTTCATCTCGACAAAGACGGTGAGCGTCCACGTGTCCAACCTGCTGGCCAAGCTCGGCGCCTCGGGGCGCGCCGAAGCGGTGAGCCTCGCGCACCAGCGTGGGCTGCTCGAAGTGTGACCAGAACACGGCAGGCTACCTGCCCGACGCAAAAGGGACACATCCGGTACATCTATCGCGCCCACCGAGTTCTCTCGCAATACTGAGTAGATGCCGACGGACCTCCAGGCGTTGCGAGACCTCGAGCACGTCGGTCTCGGCGCTCCCACTGCGGACGAGGCCTTTGACCGGTTTGCCCGTCTGGTTCGGCGCCACCTGCAGGTGCCGGCCGCCGTCGTCTACTTCGTGGTTCGCGACGGGCAGGTCCTCGCCGGCGCGTCCGGGGTGCCGGAGCCCATGCAGTCGAACCGCCTGCTGCAGTACCCGGGCAAGCTCACGAGCGTCATCGCGACGCGCGGTGAGCCGGTCGTGACGTCGGACGCCCGCGTGGATCCCTTGCTGCACGACAACTATCTCGTCCGCGAGATGGGCCTGGTCGCGCTCGCCGGCTACCCCGTCTTCGACATGCGTGGACGTGCCGTCGGGGCGCTGTGCGCCGTGGTGGACGAGCCACGCGAGTGGTCGGACGACGACCTGGCCTCCCTCGCCGACCTCGCCGCCGCCTGTACCGCCGAGCTGCGCCTGCGCGCCGAGCGGGAGCGCGCGCGCCGCATCCAGGAGACGGCGGTCAGGGCGAACCGCCGCAGCCGGTTCCTGCTCTCCCTCAGCGAGGCGTTCGCGAACGCGAACACGATGGACCAGGTCGAAGAGGTGATCATCGAGGTCGCCACCGCCGGGATCGGCGCGCGGTACTGCGCGTTCGCCGTGACCGACGCCGACGGGCGGGGCATCACCTACCGGTCCCTCGTCCACGCCGAACCGCAGTTCCCGCAGCGGCTGCGGCAGGCCAAGCTGGAGGACGAGCGTCCCCTGGCCGAGGCGGCCCGTACCGGCCGTCCCCTGTTCTTCCGGACCAGCGACGAGATGTTCTCGGCGTACCCCGCGGTCAAGGATCTCTGCGACCCGGAGGTCGGCGCCCGGGCATTCCTTCCCGTCGTGACGGCCGGCGCCGTGGTCGCCGTCATCGCGCTGGCCTGGGATCGCGACCGGGGGCCGGACAAGGACTCGTACGCGCTCCAGACCGGCCTCGCCCACTACACCGGCCACGCCCTGGAACGCGCCCGGCTCCTGGAGGAGCGCCGCGAGTCCGCGAAGACGCTGCAGCGGGCGATGCTCAGCCGCCTGCCCGAGGTGCCGCACCTCGACATGGCGGCGACCTATGCGCCGGCCACGCGCTCCGACCAGATCGGCGGCGACTGGTACGACGCCGTGGCTGTGGACGACGACGCGACCATGTTCATGATCGGCGACGTGACCGGCCACGACATGCGCGCTGCGGCGAAGATGGGCCAGCTCAGGTCCCTGCTGCGCGCTTTCGCGTGGAGCCACGACGAGTCGCCGTCGGCCCTGTTGTCGCTGCTCGACAAGGCCAACTCGGGCCTAGGGCTGCTGGCCAGCGGGACCGCCGTGGTGGCCCGGCTGGAACGCGTCGCCGGGGCCTACCAGCTCATCTGGTCCACCGCCGGCCACCCGCCGCCCCTCGTGCTCCGCGAGGACGGCACCGTGGAGCGCCTGGCGGTGCTGCCCGACATGATGCTGGGCGTGCGGCCGACGGCGAAGCGAACCGACCACGTCACCACGCTGCACCCCGGCGACACCCTCCTGCTCTACACGGACGGGCTCGCCGAGCAGCGCGGCACCACCCCCGACGAGTGGTTGAACCGCCTGCAGATGACGCTCGGCGCGCTCGGCGAGACGGCGACCGCCGCGCTTCCTGTCACCCTTGTGCGCCGCCTCGCCTCGGACGACCAGCGCGACGACGTCGCCGTGCTCGCCGTCCGCGTGCGGGCCGCGGCCCCGTCGGGCCCGCCGTCGCCCGGGCGCCCCGCCACGGCGGAGCGCAAGCTGGCCCCGTCGCTGTGCGACGTCGGCCCGGCCCGCATCTGGGTCGACGACGTTCTGGAGAGCTGCGGCGTGCCGATGCCCTTGCGCCGCACGGTGATGCTGCTGACGTCGGAGGTGCTGACCAACGCCGTCGACCACGGGCAGGCGCCGTTCACGGCCACCGTCGAGGTGGACATGGACCGGCTTCGGGTCGGGGTGCGGGACTCGTCGACCGTGCAGCCCGAGCTGCGCGACCCGACGGTCACCGAGTTCGGCGGGCGCGGCGTGCAGTTCCTCGAGCGGCTGGCCTCCCGGTGGGGCGTGGACCGGCACGGTGGGGCAGGTCCGAGCCACATGCAGGGCGGGCCGCGCGAGGACCGGCGGACGGGCAAGACAGTCTGGTTCGAGCTCGACCTCGGGTGAACTTCGCCGGCGACTTCGGTCAGGATCGAATCCGCCAGGAGGGTGTCAGTGGTGCCGCGTACGGTGTGAGCTATGGCACAGACAGCGTCACCCAAGCAGAGCACCGGTGAGGCCCGCACCGGGGACGAGCTCTCCGCGCAGCTCGAGGTGTACCGCCGGGAGCTCACCGGATACTGCTACCGCCTGCTGGGCGGCACGTTCGACGCCGACGACGCGGTCCAGGAGACCCTCCTGCGCGCGTGGCGCTCGTACGAGCGGTTCGAGGGCCGCTCCTCACTGCGCACCTGGCTGTACCGGATCGCCACCAACGTGTGCTTCGACCAGCTCGGGTCCAGCCGCGCCAAGCGCGAGCGCCCCATGGGCCTCGGCGCTGCGGCCGACCCGGTCGAGGAGAGCCTCGCGGCAGTGCTGCCCGAGTACGCATGGGTCGAGCCGGTACCCACCGAGCACGTGCTCCCGGGTGCGGGCGACCCAGCGGACACCGCCGTCGCACGGGAGTCCGTGCGGCTCGCGTTCGTCGCCGCGCTGCAGCACCTGCCGGCCAAGCAGCGCGCGGTGCTCATCCTGCGCGAGGTGCTGCGCTGGCCCGCGACGGAGGTCGCCACGCTGCTCGACACCTCGGTGGCCTCGGTGAACAGCGCGCTGCAGCGGGCGCGGGCCACGCTCGCCGACAAGGCGCCGGACCGGTCCGGTACCTCGGAGTCGGCCGAGCCGGCGTCGGCCGACGAGTCCGAGCTGCTGGAGCGGTACGTCGCGGCGTTCGAGCGGTACGACATGACCGCGCTGGCCAACCTGCTCCGCGAGGACGCGGTGATGAACATGCCGCCGTACTCGATGTGGCTGGAGGGCATCGAGAACATCCAGGCCTGGATGACCGGTCCGGGCAACGGCTGCGAGGGATCGCGCTGTGTGCCGATCCATGTCAACGGCACCCCGGGGTTCGCGCAGTACCGCCCCGACCCGAAGGGGGGCCACTTCCCGTGGGGCATCGTGGTGCTGGAGAACGACGGCCGGCACATCACCGGCATCACCACCTTCATCGACACCGAGAAGTGGTTCCCCCGGTTCGGCCTGCCGGACCACATCGACTGAGCATTTGGCAATACCCTCACAAGGGTGACTGTGCGATCCGTGGTGGTCGGCGTTGACCACAAGCACCCGGAACTGGCTCGGCGAGCAGCGTCGCTCGTCCAGTCCCTGGGTGGAAGCCTGATCGAGCTCGTATGCGTGTGGGTCGACGAGACGGCAGTCTCGGACTCGCGGGGATTCACCGTGTCGGTGGATCCGGACATTGCCGTGTCCTCCGACGCGTACGGGGCCGACGTCCTGGCGGGGCTGAACCGGGCGATGGCCGACGTCGGCCTGCCGTGGACCGCCCTGCGCGGCGCCGGCGACCCCGCGACCGAGCTGGCTCGCGTGGCCGACGAGATGGGGGCCGCGATGATCGTCGTCGGCACCCGGCAGCCCGGCCTGCGCGGCTGGGCGACGAACCTCGTGGGCGGGACCGTCGCCGGACGGCTCATCCACAACCAGCCGCGCCCCGTGCTGGTCCTCCCGGAGACGACGTCGGCCTCGTGAGCGATAGGTTCTTCCAAGACCTGTCGAGCGTCCACGAGGGGGCACGCCGCGTGACCCGAGCACCGCACCGAGACTGGCGGTACGTCGGACTCGTCGCGCTCGGCGGAGCCGCCGGCTCGCTTGGCCGGTACCTGCTGGGCGGGTGGGCGGGGGCGCTCCTGACGCCGCTGACCGTCCTGTTCCCGAGCACGGCCGACACGGTGCTCTGGTTCCCGATCGGGACGCTCGTGGTCAATGTGGTCGGCGCGCTCGCCCTGGGATACCTCCTGGAGGCGCTCGCCCGCCGCGGCCGCGAGACCGTACGACGCCGCAAGATCCGCATCGGGATCGGGACCGGCGTGATCGGCGGCTTCACTACCTACTCGACCCTGGCGCTGGAGACCCAGCAGCTGCTGGCCGATGGGCTCGGCTGGCTTGCCCTGCTGTACGTGGTCCTGTCTCTCGCCGGCGGCACGGCGGCGTGCCTCGGCGGGATCGCGATCGCGGCGCGCGCCGCCCGACGTCGGAAGGGCAGGTAACGGGATGATCGAGCTCCTCGTGGTGGCCGTCGGCGGTGGCGTGGGCGCCGCCGCCCGGTTCATGGTCGACGGCGAGATCCGCGCCCGACACTCCGGTGGGTTCCCGTGGGGGACGTTCGTCGTGAACGTCGTGGGCTCGTTCCTCATCGGGGTGTTCTCGACGCTGTTCTTCACGCTGACGCACTACGGCGTGGCCGCGGAAGACGCCCGCATGCTTCGGTTCGCCCTGACGACCGGCCTGTGCGGCGGGTTCACCACGTTTTCCACAGCCACTGTGGAGTCGATCCGCCTGGCCCAGTCCGGCCGGATGCGCCTCGCGCTGGCGAACGCCCTGGGCACGCTCGGACTGACGGTCGCGGCCGCAGGGCTCGGCATAGCGGTGGGCGGGGTGTTCGGCTGACCGGGATGGGCCGCTCGAGCCGCTCTACCCCACGTCGGCCTCGTCGGCCTCGTCGGCCTCGTCGATCTCGAACCAGCCGAGGAACAGCGAGGCCAGCGACGTCCACTCGCCGAGCGGCCGATCGCCCACAAAGCGGGCCGCTTCCTCGGGCGTACGGTTTGACAACGCGATGTCGACGATGAAATGACCGCCGCCTTCCTTCCAGACGACGGCCGCATTTGTCCGCCGGTTCGACTCCCTGATCCCTGCCCAGAGCTCGCTCTCCGGCCTCTGCGCTCGCTCGATGGACGGGTAGTCGCTCGTGTGTTCCCAGTGCGACCACGCGTGGCTCAGCGCACGCTCGAGATCGGCCTGCGCGGAGGCGACGCGCGTTTCACCGACGGCCGCCATGCCCAGGCCGAGGCCCTCGATGACCTCGTTCACCTGCTGTTGTCTGCTTGCCATGTCCGGACCTTACGCCCACACCTCATTCCGGGCCCCAGGCGCAATCGCACGCCGTACCCGCCGCCGTACGCCTGGCGATGTGCGGCTCTCGGTCCGCGACAGCACGCGTGTCGGTGGGCCGTGGCAGGCTTCGCTGCATGAGCCTCATGCTCCTCGACTCCGCCTCGCTGTACTTCCGCGCATTTTTCGGAGTGCCCGACTCGCTGCGCGCGCCCGACGGCATGCCGGTGAACGCCGTCCGCGGCCTGCTGGACACCATCGCCTGGCTTGTCACGACCCATGGTCCCGACCGCATGGTCGCGTGCTGGGACGACGACTGGCGCCCCGCCTTCCGCGTCGAGGCCATCCCGAGCTACAAGGCGCACCGCGTCGCGCAGGAGGTGCCAGGCACCACGGGCATCGAAGAGGTACCCGAGACGCTGCTCGCCCAGGTTCCGGTCATCGTGGACCTGCTGGCGGCACTCGGCATCGCGCGCGTGGGTGTGCCCGGCTACGAGGCCGACGACGTCATCGGAACCCTGACCACCCGCGCTGTCGAGCAGGACGCGGGACCGGTGGACATCGTCACGGGCGACCGCGACCTGTTCCAGCTGGTCGACGACGCCGCCGGCGTCCGGGTGCTGTACCCCGCGCGCGGCATCCGCGACCCCGACGTGGTGAACGAGGAGCGGCTGGCCGAGAAGTACGGCGTCGCGTCGGGGCAGGCCTACGCGGACATGGCGACGCTCCGGGGCGACCCCAGCGACGGCCTGCCGGGCGTGCCCGGCATCGGCGAGAAGACGGCGGCGAAGCTGCTCGCCCAGTACGGCACGCTGGCCGGGATCCTCGCGGCCCGGGACGCCGGCGACAAGGGCCTGACCTCGACGCTGCGTCACCGTCTGCTGGAGTCCGACGCCTATCTGCAGGTCGCACCCATCGTCGTGCAGGTGGCACGGGACGTGCCGCTGCCCGCATTCGATCCGACGATCCCCACGGCGCCCGCAGACCCCGACGCGCTGGAGGCACTGACTGCGCAGTGGGGCCTGAAGTCCAGCGTGGAGCGGGTGCGGACGGCGTTCGGCTGGGCCTGATTTCCCTACGTGTCAGACGTGCCGGCCACTGAAGGCGAGGTGCGTCAGGAGCTGATCGCCGCGTCGTAGCGGTCCAGGACTACCTGCACCAGGCGCGGGTCGGCCTTTTCGGCGGCCGCCGGGCCGGCGACCGGGTCGGTCACGACGTCGGCGCCCGCCTCCAGCACACGGTCCAGGAAGTACCCGGGTGCGAGCAGGTAGGACACGACGATCACGCGTGCGGCGCCGGGAGCTCCCGATGAACCAGCGGCTCCCGGAGCACCAGCCGCCCCGCCGGCAGCCCGCGCCGCGGCCACCGCGGCGGGTACGCGCGGTTCCGCGCCCGCCCCGTACGACGGCGTCACGAAGCGTCCCAGTCGCTGGGCCAGGGCGCTCGTCACCTCCTCGACGGCTGTCGCAGCAGCCGCCACCGAGGATCCGGCGGCGGCGAGCACCACGGCGTCGTCGGACTTGAACGGGCCGTGCGCCGCCTCGGCCGCGGCGTACCGGTCGGCCAGGATGTCGACGAGCAGGGGGTGCGGCCCGAGCGGCTCGGCAGCGACCGCCACGCCGCCGTCGGACGCGTTGACCGCGGCGACGGCCTGCGCGATGTCATGCCGCACGTGGTACCCCGTCGACAGGAGCAGCGGCACGACGACGGCGGCGCCCGCGTCGCGCACCGCCCCGGCCAGGACCTCGCCGACCTCCGGCTTCTGCACGTCCACGAACGCCTCGCGCACGTCGAGCCCCGGCCGGGCCGCGCGGACGCCGTCGAGCAGGGCGCGCACGGCGGCCTGACCTGCAGGATCGTCGGTCCCATGGGACGTCCCGACCAGTACCGCGCTCATCGTCTCTCCCATCGGTCCACCGGATAGTCCCTCGAATGGTGCCCCAGGTCGGTCAATTGCACTGCGGCATCTCTGAGTTCGGTCGGTTGCACCGAGATCGGTCCGTTGATGGACCGATCTCGGTGCAACCGACCGAACTCGCTGGCAGGCCCGCGCAACCAGCCGCCCGCGCCGCCGGCCCGCCCGGGTCACCCCGTGTTCTGCAGGCCCGCCGAGACACCGTTGACCGTCAGCAGCAGCAGGTGCTGCAGCCGGCCGGCGTAGTCACCGTCCACCGCGGAGCCGCCGTCGGACCCGGTGCGCAGGCCGCGCAGGGCGCGGACCTGCAGCAGCGACAGGGCGTCGACGTAGGGCGACCGCAGCTGCACGGCGCGGCCGAGCACCCGCTTGGAGGCCAGCGGCCACTCGTTGCCGCTGATCTTCAGCACCCACTCGCGAGTGAGGCGCAGCTCGTCGAGCACCATCGCCGCGAGGTCATCGCGCGAACCCAGGGCGAGGTACTGCGCGGCGATCCGCTCGTCGGTCTTGGCGAGCGACATCTCGACGTTGTCGAGCAGGGTCGCGAACAGCGGCCACTCGGCGCGCGCCGCCCGCAGCAGCTCGACGTCGCCGCACGCGGCGAGCGCCGTGCCCAGGCCGTACCAGCCGGCGAGGTTGATGCGAGCCTGCGACCAGGAGAAGACCCAGGGGATCGCGCGCAGGTCGTCGAGCGAGTTCACCGAGAGGCCGCGCTTGGCGGGGCGCGACCCGATGGGCAGCAGGCCCACCTCTTCCAGGGGCGTGACCTGCGCGAACCACTGCGGGAAGCCGTCGGCCTTCACGAGCTCGTGGAACCGTGCACGGGACGTCGCGTCGAGGGCCTCGGCGAGCGGGGCGAACTTCGCGGTCGCGTTCTCGTTGATGGCCTCGACCGACGGCGCGGACGCGAGCAGCGTCGCCGCGGCCACCTGCTCGATGTGCCGCGACGCGATGACCGGGTCGCCGTATCGGGCGAGGATGACCTCGCCCTGCTCGGTCAGCTTGAACCGGCCGTCCACCGAGTGCGGCGGCTGGGCGAGCACGGCCCGGTTGGCGGGGCCGCCGCCCCGGCCGAGCGCTCCGCCACGACCGTGGAAGAGGGTGAGCTTCAGGTCGTTGTCGCGCGCCCACCCCGCGATGCGCGACTGCGCGTCGTGGAGGGCGAGCGTCGCGGCCACGGGGCCGACGTCCTTGGACGAGTCCGAGTAGCCGAGCATCACCTCGACGCGCCGGCCGTTCTCGTCCAGCCGCTTCTGCACGGCGGGCAGAGTCAGCATCGCGTCCAGGATCGGCACGGAGTTCTGCAGGTCCGCAAAGGTCTCGAACAGCGGGATCGCGTCGATCACGGGCCCGGCCTCGGGGTCGTCCGCGAAGGCGTAGGAGGCCAGCTCGTACACGGCGGCGAGGTGTTCCGGCGCCTGCGTGAAAGACACGATGTAGCGGCGCGCGGCCCGCTCGCCGAACCGGCGCTGGATGGCGCCGAGGGCACGGTAGGTGTCGAGCACCTCGCGGGTGCGGTCGCTGAGCGCACCGCTGACCCCGAGCTCGCGGATCTCGTCGAGCGCCGCGGCGTGCACCTGCGAGTGCTGGCGCACCTCGAGCTCGGCCAGGTGGAACCCGAAGGTCTGCACCTGCCAGACCAGGCGCTGCAGGTCGCCGTACGCGGCACGCGCCGCGCCGGCCGCCACCAGCGAGTCCTGCACCACGAGCAGGTCCGCCTCGAACTGTTCAGCGTTCGCGTAGGCGAGGTCGGCGTCGCGCGAGCGCGTCGCGGCGATCCGCTCCGCGAGCGCGAGCATGACTGCACGGTGCGGCTCGTTCGGCGATGCCCCCTGGGCCCGGAGGGCCGCCTCTTCGGACATCTGCCGTATGCGCTGCCACAGCGCATTGAGGTCTGTCGACGGAGGGGTGCCGTCGGCGTCCAGCGTCAGCTTGCGCCCGGTCTCGACCGTGAGGCGCTCCAGCGCCGCGAGGGCGTGGTCCGCCGCCAGGGTCGCGGCCTGGCGCGTGACCTCGGCAGTGACGTTCGGGTTGCCGTCGCGGTCGCCGCCGATCCAGGTACCGAGCTTCACGAACGGCTTCGCGACGGGGGTGTCGCGGCCGGCGTCGTCGGCGAGGAGCCAGTCGTCGAGCCGCCGGTACACGTCGCCGAAGACGTCCACGAGGACGGCGTCGAACACGCCCATGACCGTCTTGACCTCGTCGAGCACCGACGGCTTGCTGGTCCGCACGGGCGCGGTGCGCCACAAGGTGTCGATCTCGGCGAGGATGCGCCGCTCGTTCTCGGCGAGGGTCACGCCGCCGAGGCGGCGCGCGTCCCGCTCGGCGACGAGGTCCGAGATGCGGCGGATGGTCCCGCTGATTGCCCGGCGGCGAGCCTCGGTCGGGTGCGCCGTGAGCACCGGCCGGAACTCCAGCTCGCCGAGCCGGCGCAGTGCTTCGTCCCGCCCTACCTCCTCGGTGAGCCGCGCGAACGCCGCCGGGATGGTGTCCTCCAGGACGGCCGGACCGGTCCGGGTCTGGGCCTCCCGAGAGCGCAGCACGCGCACGCGGTGGTACTCCTCGGCGAGGTTCGCCAGGTGGAAGTAGCAGGTGAAGGCGCGGGCGACCTGTTCGGCACGGCCGACGGAGAAGGACGCCACCACGTCCGCGGCCTCGTCCAGCGCGTGGGACGACGGGTCGCCGTAGGCACGGATCGTCAGCTCGCGGAGACGTTCGACGTCGTCCAGCAGATCCTGGCCCCCGTCCTCGCGGAGGATCCTGCCGAGAAGGCCGCCGAGCAGGCGCACGTCCTCGCGCAGCGGGTCAGGTACCTCGTGCCGGGCGTTTCCGCGGACGGTCTGAGTTGATTCACTCACGGGCTAGAGCCTAGGACCAGATTGCCAATACCCGTTCATCGCGTCCGGTTGTTGGTCTGGTCATGACCTGTCCGACTCTGGTTGGCTGTCTCCCTGTGACCGGCTATGACACAGAGTTCCTCGGTTTCACCGTCCCGCTCCCGGTCTCCCCCGTCGAGGTTCGTGTGCTCGACTACACACATTTCTCCGTCCTGCTCGACCCGGACCGCCGGCTCGCCGCGGCCACGGCCTGCACCGTCGACGGCGCCACGCTCCTGGCCCTGCGCCGCTCCGGCCGGTGGCGGCTGGACGGCCGTGTCCCCACCGGCGAACAGTCGGGTAGCGAGCTGTACTCCGGCAACCCGCTCGACCGCGGTCACCTCGTGCGTCGCCTCGATCCCGTGTGGGGCGACGCCGAGACCGCTGCCCGGGCCAACCACGACACGTTCACCTATACGAATGCCGCGCCGCAGGTGAACAGGTTCAACCAGTCGAAGGAGCTCTGGAACGGGCTGGAGGACCACGTGCTCAAGTACGCGGCCGCCCACGACCACCGCCTGGCTGTCCAGACCGGGCCCGTCTTCGCGGCCGACGACCCGCCCTACCGGGGCGTCCGCATCCCGCGCCTGTTCTGGAAGGTCGTCGCGTGGGTAGGCCCGGGCGATGTGCTGCAGGCGACCGGTTTCGTGCTGGACCAGACCCCGCAGCTCGACGACGCGCGCCTCCAGGAGATCACTGCCCAGGCTCTGGCCAGGGACGACATCCCGCCACTGGGCCCGTTCCGGACCTACCAGGTTCCGGTGTCCGACGTCGCGGCGCTGACCCGCCTGGGCCTTGGCCCCCTGCCCGGGTCGGACGTGCTCGCGGAGCCGCCACCGACGCCGTCGGGCAGCCGGCCGACTGACATCACCATCCACCGGCTCCCGCGGGCGCGGGCCTGGTCGGAGATCCGGACCCCCGACCAGATAGCCCTCCCCCTCCCGCCGAGCTAGCCCTCTTTGTTGCGGGCGCGATCGTTGCGACTACACGCCCGTTTTAGGCGCAACGATCCCGCCCACAACCAACGGGTCAGAGGTTGTCCTGCCAGTGGTGCTGTGGCGCGTAGCCGAGGATGCGGCGGGCCTTGTCGATGCTCAGGAGCGTCTCCCGGCCCTGCAGCGGGCGCTTGACCGGCACATCGGGGAACACCTCGGCCGCGAGATCTGCCGACTCCCGCTCCATCACCGTGTCCTCGTTTGCGATCACGAACGCCTCGAACCCCGTGAAGTCCGCCTCCAGGGCTCGGCGCACGGCCTGCGCGCCGTCCCGTCCGTCGATGTAGCCCCACAGGTTCCAGCGCCGAGCCGTGGCGTCGTCCTGCCAGGACGGGAAGGCGGCGTAGTCGCTCGGCCGCATCACGTTGGAGAAGCGCAGCGCCGCGACCTTCAGCTCGGGGTCCCATCGCGTGAAGTGCTTGCCCATCTCCTCCTCGAGCGACTTGCCGAGCGAGTAGGTGGACTGCGGCAGCACGTCGTACTCCTCGTCCACCGGCAGGTACGGCGGCGGCACGTCGAACGGCAGGCCGAGCACCGTCTCGGACGACGCCGTCACGACGTTCCGGATGCCCACGACCTGGGCGGCCCGCAGCACGTTGTACGTGCTGGGCACGTTGTTGCGGAAGGTCGCGGCGTTGGTCGCCAGACCAGGTGCGGGGATCGCGGACAGGTGCACGACGGCGTCGGCCGCCCGCCCCTCGTCCACGCCGGACAGCAGCTCGATCACCTGGCCGAGGTCCGTCAGGTCCGCGACGGTGAAGCGGCCCGGGCTGCCGGCCGGGGGCGCCACACGGTCGGTCGAGACCACGTCGTAGCCCGAGTCCGCCAGGTGCTCCACCACGAACTGGCCGAGCTTCCCGCTCGCACCCGTCACCACTACCCGCTGCTTCGTTGCCATGCGTCCGATCCTGCCAGTTGGTCTCGACAAGCAGCGGATGGGGTCAGCCCAGGCGTTCGCGCAGCCAGGCGATGTCCGGGGCCATGTCGCCCTTGGTCTCGCAGATGACGGGGGCGTCCGCCGCCGCGATCACACCTACCAACAGCTCCTCGGGAATGGTGCCCTCGCCGAAGTGGGTGTGCCGGTCCGCGCCCGACCCTGCGGGGTCGCGCGAGTCGTTCGCATGCACCAGGTCGATGCGGCCCGTGATTGCGCGAACCTGGTCGACGGCCGTCGCGAGGTCGAACCCGCTGGCCCAGGCGTGGCACGTGTCGAGGGTGAACCCGACGTTGTCCCCGCCGTTGGCCGTGGCGATCGCCGCCCACAGCTGCTCGATCCGCTCCAGGCGGCGGGACATGGAGTAGTCGCCGCCCGCTGTGTTCTCGATGAGCACCGGGACGTCGGTCTCGAGGGCGTCGATGGCCTTGCGCCAGTTGTCGAACCCCTTGGCCGGCTCGTCGTTCGCGGTGACATGCCCGCCGTGCACCACCACGCCCTTGGCGCCGATCGCGCCGGCGCCGTCCATGATCTGCTGCAGCAGCTTGCGGCTCGGGATACGGATCCGGTTGTTGGTCGACGCCACGTTGATCACGTACGGCGCGTGCACGTAGAGGTCCAGGCCGGCCGCCGCGGCGTCGGCGCGGAGCGCCTCCGCACCGCCCTCGTACGGAAGGTCCGGGACCTTCCACGCCTGCGGGTCGCTGAGGAACACCTGCACCGTGTCCGCGCCGAGCGTCTTCGCCGCGCCGATCGCGTCGGTCAGGTCCACGTGTGCGCCGATCTTCACCATGGCCCCACCCTAGAACGGCTCACCGACACGCGACGGCGGGGCGGCTGCCTGCGGCGGCCGACGACGGCCGACGACGTGCGACGGCCGACGACGGCCGACGACGTCAACCGATCCCGCGGATGCCGACCGGGGTGACCTCCAGCAGGTTGCCGTCCACCGCGACCAGCCGGGCGGCCTGACTCTGGCTGACGACGCCGGCCGCGGTCCCGTCCCAGACCAGCGCGCCCGACGCGGCGTCGAGCGACACCAGCCCGGACCCACGGGACTCGCCCCGCAGCACGAGGAGCACGGACTGCCCGTCGCTGAAGGCCTGGGACACGTACGCGTTGCCGTAGCGCCAGTCGTCCACGCCCTCGGCGGGATCCCACGCCCACCGCAGGTCGCCAGTGGCGAGGTCCAGTCCGTGGACCCTCCCGTCCCAGACCGTGAAGGCCACTGCCATCCCGGCGACCTGGGCGAGGAACTGCGGGCTTCCGGCCTCTATCGCGGCTTCCCAGCGCCGTGTCCCGTCAGCCGAATAGGACAGCAGGTGCTGCCCGGACCGGTCGGCTGCGAGGAGCGTCGCCGCATCGGGCTCGTCCGTGGTCTGCGGACGGCTCACCCGCCCGGCGATCTCGCCGACGACGTCACCGTCGGGGGAGAACAGCAGGCTGTTCATCGTGCCGTCGGACGCGCGGACGATCGTCTGCGCGACATACCCGCCTGTGTCGAGGCTGAACACCGAGCTCGACCCCGGCTCACCGTCCCTGGTGAGCACCACACCGTCCGAGGTGACTGCAGCGCGGAGGCCGCAGCCCCGCACGTCGACGAGATCCGCCTCGATCTGCGCGCCGAACGCATCGGGGTCGAGCTGGTCGGTGGTCCTCGACCCGTCCCAGAGCACGCCGAGCCCGACCCAGCAGGCCTCGGCCGCCATCGCCCGGAACGGAACGGTCACGCTCCAGCGCACCTCGCCCGTTACCGCGTCCTCGGCACGCAGGAGCAGGTCCCGGCCGCCCTCGATCGTCAGGGTGCATCCCATGTCGGTGCACTCGGCGGTGCCCAGGTCCACAGGTGTCCGGGGCCCGACTCGCTTGGCGCGCAGCACGGTCGCGTCCGGCCCGGGGCGGGGGCTCCCGTACCGCCCCGCGTCCCCGGCTTCGAGCACCCGAGGGGCCGAGGCCACACCGTCGGGCCCCACGGTGATGACTGCACGGCTCGCGCCAGAACCCTGCAGGCATACCAGGGCCGACGCCGCTATCTCGGATGCCCCCGGGTAACCGGTCGGCCCGCAGTCCGGGTCCACGCCGAGCGGGACGGTCCAAGCCTCCTCGCCGGATGCCGGGTCCAGTGCGACCAGCTCGCCGTCGGACTCGAAGACGAGCAGGTCGCCGAGGGCGGCCACCTTGGTCCGGCTTCGGTCCGCGAAGGCCCCGAGGGAACCGACCTCGCCCTCCCAAGCCCACGTCTGCCGCATGGGCGTGGACACGTCCACGACACCCCCGCGGACGTCGCGTATCCGCTCCATCCGGGCGTTGTCCCGCACGCCGTCGACGACGAACCCCGTCCCGAGCGCGATCGCCAGCACCGCTGCGACCGGCCCGAGCGTACGTAGTCCGCGGCCCAGGCCGGACACCGGCGGCCGGCTCGCCGCTGAGTCGTTCTCGTCCGGGACTTCCGTGCCGCCGGGACGCGGCGGGGCGACGGGCGCGTCCGGGTCGCCCGCATCGTCGACCAGGTCGAAGACGAACGCATCGCCCCCGCCCGGATCAGTTGCCATGGGGCCGAGAGTATGCCTGGCAGGTCCCAGTCACACCCAAGAGGCGCGGCCGCTCATTCGGCCCGGCCCACTCACTCACCCCAGCCCGCGGACGCCGGCGGGCGTGACCTCCAGCAGGTTGCCGTCCACGGCGATCAGCGACTTGTCGAACTCCTGGGCCGTGGCGTCGGTGACGGCCTCCTGCGCGTGCTGCTCCCAGACCACCTCGCCCGAGTCCACATCGAGCGACACCAGCCCTGCGCGGCCGGAGCCGTTCTCGGTGAGGAGGAGGACGGACTGCCCGTCGGTGAAGGTCCGGGACACGTACAGGTCCTCGAGGTGCGTACCGTCGGCGTCGGCCGAGCTGTCCCACACCCACCGCTCGTCGCCGGTGGCGACGTCCAGCCCGTGCACCGTCCCGGAGCCCGTCATGACCACCGCCGTCCCGTCCACCTGAGCGAGGAAGAGCTGGGTGTCCGCCGCCGGCGTCTGGACCACCTCCCAGCGCAGCGTCGTGTCCGTCTCGTAGGCCCGCAGGCGCGGCCCGGACGCCACCAGGAACGTGGCCGGCCCCGACCCGTCCGTCACACCAGGTTCCAGCGCATGGCCTGCTATCTCGCCGACACGGTCACCGTCGGCGGCGTACAGGACGGTCCCCGCCGTGCCCTCGAAGGTGGACTCGGTGAACCCGCCCCCGGCGAGGCTGGTCACGCCGCCCATCCCGGGCTCGATCGTCGTGCCGAGCGGCACCCCGTCCGCGGTCACGGCGGCCTCGATCCCGCAGCCGTACAGCTGCACCAGATCGGCCGCGATCCGCGCACCGAAGGCGCCGGGGTCGAGCATCTGCTCGAAGTCCACCCAGTTGTCCGAGCCGTCCCAGGACGTGCCGAGCCAGTTGTTGCACTGGTCGGCGCGCGTAGACCGGAACGGGACAGTCACGCTCCAGCGCTCCTCGCCCGTGACCGCATCCTCGGCGCGGAGCACCAGGCCCTGGCCCGCCTCGACGGTCCCGGTGCACTCACCCATGTCGTTGCACACCGCGTCCCCGACGTCCACCGCCGATCCGTCCCGCTTCGCACGCAGCACCGTCCCGCCTGGCCCGGACCGGGGTTCCCCAAATTTCCGCGTGTCGGCAGAGTCGAGCGCCCGCGGGGCCCGGACCACGCCCCCGGGCCCGACCACCGTGACCTCGCGGTCGGCGCCGGCGCCCTGGAGACACACCAGGGCCGACGTCGCCACGTTCTCCCACCCGGCGGCACCGAACGGTCCGCAGTCGGGGTCCTCGCCCAGGGGTACGGTCCACGCCTCGTCGCCAGTAGCCGGGTTCAGGGCGATCAGCTCGCCCTCGGACCGGAACACGAGCATGTCGCCGAGCACGGCCACCTCGTTCCGCCGCCCCTCGTCGATGGCCTCGCGGGAACCGACGAGGCCCTCCCACTTCCACGTTTCCTTCAGCGGGGAGGAGACGTCTGCGACACCCCCGCGGACGTCGCGCATCCGTTCCATCCGCGCGTCGTCCCGCACGCCGTCGACCGCCAGTCCGGTGCCGAGGGCGACGGCGAGGAGCGCCGCGACGGGCGCGATCGTTCGCAGCTTCCCACCCGGCCCGCCCGACGTCGGCGGCTCGCCGCTCCCGAGTTCGTCACCGTCCGGATCTTCCCCGCCATCAGCACCGGTGCGGGTGAGCTGTGCCTCGGGACCGGCCGTGCCGTCGTCGACCAGGTCGAAGACGAACGCACCGCCCTCGACCGGGTCGCGTGCCATGCGGTCGAGGGTATGCCGGGGAGGTCAGGGTTACATCCGAAACCTCATCCGAGACCGCGGACGCCGGTCGAGGTGACCTCCAGCAGGTTGCCGTCCACCGCCACCAGGTCGCCCGAAACGCCCCGTTCGACCACGTCGCCGTTGCGCGGGTCGAACGCGGTGGTCGCCCCGCCACCGGCCTGGTGCCAGACCACCTCGCCCGAGCCGGCGTCGAGCACCACCATGCCGCGGGCTCCGCCGCTCTCCACCACGTTCAGCAGCAGCACGAGCTCGCCGTCGGTGAACGCCTGCGCCACGTTGGCGCTCCCGAAGTAGCCGCCGTCCGAGCCCGACTCGGCGCCGGAGCCGTCCCAGAGCCACTTGTCCTCGCCCGTGGCCAGGTCCAGGCCGCGCACGGTCCCGGCCCCGCTCGTGATCACCACCGTCTCGCCCACCTGGGCGAGGAACTCCTGCCCGCCCGACTGGAGCGTGATGTCCCAGCGCACGGTCCCGTCCGCCTCGTGGGCTGTCATCCGCCGTCTGGGTTCGTCGATGGCGATCAGCGTGGCCGCACCCGCCTCGTCCGTGGACCGCGCGGGGATCACGTACCCGCTGATCTCGCCGACCACGTCGCCGGCGTCGTCGTACAGGGTGGTTCGCGGCACGTCGCTCCAGGTCGTGCCCAGGTACCCGCCCGAACCGAGCCCGTCCACGAAGCTCAGGCCCGGCGGGAACGCGGCGCCGAGGAGCACGCCGTCGGGTGTGACAGCCGACTGGACGCCGCAGCCCTGCAGGTTGATGAGGTCGGCCCAGACCCGGGCGCCGAAGGCGTCGGGGGCGAGCTGCCCGTTGAGATCCACCCGGTTCTCCGAGCCGCCCCACTCCGCGCCGTACGTGGTGGTGCACTGCAAAGCCGGCGTCGCCCGGAACGGTATCGTCACGCTCCAGCGCACCTCGCCCGTGACCGCGTCCTCCGCGCGGAGGACCAGATCCCGCCCGGTCCGGATGATCCCGGTGCACTCTCCCGCCCCGTTGCACCGGGTGTCGCGGTCCACCGCCGACACGGGCCCCACGCGCATCGCGCGCAGCACCGTTCCGTCCGGCCCGGTGTGGGGCGACCCGTGCTCCCGCGATTCCGCGGCGTCGAGCACCCGCGGCGCCGACGCCGCGCCGCCGGGCCCGACCACCATCGCCGCGCGGCTTGCGCCGCGCCCCTCCAGGCACACCAGCGACGGCGTCCTCGGGTCCTCCCACACCGGTGAGACCACCGGCCCGCACTCCGGGTCCTCGCCGAGCGGGATGGTCCAGGTCTCCTCGCCCGTGGCAGGGTCCAGCGCGACCAGCTCACCCTTGGACTCGAACACCAGCTCGTCGCCGAGCACCGCGACATCGGTGGTGCCCTCGCCGACGTCGACCGCACCGCTCCAGGCCCAGACCTGATCCAGCGGCGAGGCCAGGTCCGTCACGCCCCCGGGGACGTCACGCATCCGCTCCATCCGCGCGCCGTCGCGGGCGCCGTCGACCGCGAGCCCGGTGCCGAGCACTATCGCGAGGACCGCCGCCACCGGCGCGGCACCTCGCCACGTCCAGCCCGGGCGGGCCGGGACCGGCGGCTCGCCCGACCAGGCCTCGTCGCCGTCAGCGCCGGCCCGGCCGTACGCGCCGTCCGCGCCGTCCGGGCGTGTCGGCACATCGAGGCCGACGGCGTCGTCGTCGACCAGATCGAAGACGAACGCCTCACCCTCGTCCGGGTCGCGCGCCATGCGGCTGAGCGTAACCCCGGGCGGGGGCTCGTTTCAGGCCTCGCCTGCCGCCCTGCGCCGTGCCTCCGGCTCAGGCGGCTCCGGGACCTCATCCCAGGCCCGTCAGGCCGTCCGTGGTCATCTCGACGATGTGCCCGTCGACGGCGAGCGCCATGCCGGTCATCGGCACGTCCCAGAGCTGCTCGCCGGTACTCAGGTCGAGTGCCACGAGCAGCCCGCCACCGGTGCGCTGCCGCGGCCGATACTCAAGGGCCACGATCTCGCCGTCCGTCAGGGTGCGGTAGCTCGACAGCCCGGACACTTCCTCGCTGCCCCAGGACCAGAGCCGCACGCCGGTCGCGCGGTCCAGGCCTGCCACCCGGCCGCTGCGGTTCACTACCACCACGTCACGCGCGGCGAGCAGCACGCTCTGGCTGAGCCGGTCGGTCCAGGCCACCGTCCCGTCCTTGCGCATGGCCTCGAACCCGTGGGATCCCGAGAAGACGAACCACAGGTCGTCGGGGGCATCGGGCGACGTGGCCGGGATCCGCACAAAACCGTCCAGGGTGCGGACGATCTGGCCGAACTCGTCCACGACGACGGAGTTCGTCGCGTCCCCCTGCAGGGTGTAGCGGCCGGGCTCCAGCTCGTTCACCCACGGCGACGAGCTCGGGTCGGTGCGCACAGCGAGATCGAGCCGCACACCCGGCAGCGACAGCGTCGCCGATATGCCGCAGCCGTCCAGGACGACGGTCTCCGCCCCCGAGCGGACGGTGACATGGTCCGTGTCGACCACAGGGCCGGCGTCGCCGGTGCCGGGGTCGATCCGCTGGCAGTTGATCGTGTGCACCGGGGTGAACGCGACGGTGCTCGCCCAGCGTTCGGCGCCCGTCGCGGCGTCCTCCGCGATGACGAGCACGTCGCGCCCGTCGGTCAGGACCGACGGCGTGCACACACCCGTCGGCCGGCACACCACGTCCTCGGTCTCGTCGCCGGTCCGGGTCACCCGCACCGCCATGCCGTCGGGCCCGGGGAAGATCTGCTCGCCGTCGGCCAGGTCCGCGGCCCGGGACCGGGTGCTGCCGTCGGGGGCGATCGTCAGCACGTCCCGCGCGTCGTCAGGGCCGTGCACGCACACCAGCACGTCGGTCGACGCCGAACCGTCGTAGCCGCTCGGCCCGCACTGGGACCTCTCGTCCAGGGGGACCCGCCAGACGATCTCGCCCGAGCCGGGGTCGATCGCCACGACGTCCTCGAACCCGGCCGGCTCCGGTCCGGCCGCCCCGGACGAGGCGTCGACCGTATAGCTCTGCGCGCTCCCCGGGAGCAGCACCAGCAGCCCGTCCATGGTCACCAGCTGCTGGTCCACGAACGCGTCCTGACCCCCCTGAGGGGGGAAGTCGAACGGCAGGGTCCATATCTCCTCGGGCGGACCATCGAGCGAGGCCACGCCTGCCGGCGAGGTACGCATCAGCTCCGCGCGCCGATGGTCCCGCACGAGGTCGGCCGCGACCATCGCGACCACCACAGCTGCGACCACCGAGGCGGCGACCAGCCAGGTACGCCGCGACAACCGGGGCAGCCGGAGCCGACGCCGGGCCGGGGGACCGTCCGAGGCGTCGCCGTCGGATCCCGGGGCGGCGTCCCTGTTGCCCTCGACCAGGTCGAAAACAACGGGGTCCTGCTCGTCGTGCCGCTCCATGACGGGAGCCTACTCGCGTGACCCCCTTCGATCGCCTGAGGCTACGGGTCGGGCCCGTTCTCCGGTCGGCTCAGCCGAGCCCCACGACACCCCGCTGCGTGATCTGCGCGAGGTAGCCGTCGACGGCTACCAGCTGCGTGTACGGGGTGTCCTGCTCGATCTCCCACCGCACCGAACCGTCACGGAGGTCGATAGCGAGCAGCCGCAGGCCGGTGCCCTCACCGCCCGGGTCCGCCGCCACCGGGAGCAGCAGGGTGTCGCCGTCCGTATAGGCCCCGAAGACTACGGAGTCCGCGGTCCGGCCCATGCCGCCGAGCGAGAGCACGTCGGGGTCGATCGTCCAGCGGTCCGCGCCCGTGCCGAGGTCGATGGCGCGCACCGCCCCCGGGTCGTCGACGACGACGGCGGTGCCGGACACCTGGGCCAGCAGCGCCGTGGCCCAGAGATCGGGGGCGGTCCAGACCCGCGCGCCCGCGTCGCCCTCGTCGGTGGAGCGTGCCTCCGTGCGCACGCCGACGCGCTCCAGCAGCAGCCCCGGGTCGCGGCCGTCGGTGGCCCAGGGCAGGAGGGCCTGGCCTTCGAGGGTGACAGTGCCGCCGTCCGGCAGGTGCACGACGTCGTTGGGCGCGCCGCCTTCGGTGGGCTCCGTGCCGGGCCGGACCCAGCCGCCGTCGGGCAGGGAACCGAACGAGGCGGAGTCCACGCCGTAGGCCGGCGGGTCCGCGGGGTCCTCCGGGTCGTCGAGGCGCGTGCCGTCGAGCAGGAACGCCGCCGAGACGCCGCAGCCCTCGACCTCGATGACGTCGCCGTGCAGGTCCCAGCCCAGGGAGCCGGCGACGTCGAGCGCCGGGGCGTTGTCGCTGTAGGTGACGCAGCCCTCGGGCCGCGGCGCACCGAAGGCGACGGTCTCGCTCCAGCGCTCCGTGCCGGTGGCGGCGTCCTCCTGGCGGACGACCAGGTCCGGACCGACGAAGCCCTTCGGGAGGTGGGGGACGCCCAGCTTGTCGACCAGCGCGGGCCGCGGCTCCTGGTCGCCGCCCCTCAGCTCGAAGGAGACCAGACCACCGCCGGCCGCGGGAGCGACCACGGCCGCCGGGTCGAGCTCCCGGGTCGTCGCCGTACCGTCCGGGTCGATGACCGTGACGGCCTGCTCCTTGCCGTCACCGGAGGCGGTGACGCAGACCAGGGGGTCGGCCGGCTCCACGGCGCCGCCGCGTCCGCCGCTGCCGATGTGCGTCGCCGAGCCGCAGTCCGGGTTCTCGCCGACCTCGACGGTCCAGAGCACCTCGCCCGACGCCGGGTCCACGCCGCGGACCTTCTCGTCGCCGGCGATCGCGAGGATGCCCGGCATCTCGATCAGGGTCGCCGCGATGGGGTTGTCGAGGTCGATCGACCACTGCTCGGTTGGCTTGGTCTCCAGGCTCCGCACGCCACCGGGGGCGGCGACGAGCGCCCGCTCGCGCAGCTGCGCGTTCACCAGGACCCCAGCCGTCACCGCGAGCACGACCACGACGGCCGTGCCGCCGGCCAGCAGCACCTTGCCGCGCCGCGTGGTGGGCAGCCGCCGTCGGACGGCCGCCCCTCCACGCCGCGCCGTCTGCCCGACGGCGGTGCGGGCGCCCGCGAGCGCCAGCGCGACCCGGCTGGGGCCTCGCGGGGCGGGCTCCTCGGCGGGCTTCGCCTCGCCGTCAGCCCCGTCATCGGCGGGGTCGACGCCGTCCGGGTCGGCCCCGCCGTCGGACGCTCCGGGCACCTCGTCGATGAGGTCGAAGGTGTGTACCGTCTCCGGATCGTGGGTTCCGGACCCGGTGTCGTCGTGCTGGGTGCGTTCAGTCACGCCCCGAGGGTAGTGCCCCGGTCCCCGGCCAGGGCCGTCTTCCACGTGACCCGGCCGCCGGTCTGCATGAGCGCCCCGCGATAGGCGCGCTCGCTCAGCAGCACCGCGCCGAACGTCGCCGCCACCAGGATGAGGAGCGACACCAGCGGCTCCCACCACAGGGCGTCCCCGTTGAGGACACGCACGGGCATCGACACGATGGAGGCCGGCGGGATGTAGGAAAGGACCCGTTCGAGCACGCCGTCGGCCGAGAACGTCACCACGTAGACGGCCATCAGCAGCATCATCAGGGGGCTCGTCGTGTACTGGAGGTCCTCGGTGCGGGACGCGAGCGAGCCCGCCACCGCGTAGAGGGCCGCCACCGCGACGAACCCGACGGTGAAGAAGACGACGAACCACAGCATGGTGGCCGTCATCGCGGGCAGCATGGCCGACAGGTCGGTGAACGAGATGCCGACGAGCCCGATGGCGGCGAGCAGGAGGTTCTGCGACAGCGCGATCACCGAGCTGCCGATGATCTTGCCCGCCAGCAGCTGCCGCAGGGGCACCGCCGTCGCGATGATCTCGACGAGCCGGGACTGCTTCTCCTCGATCACGCTGCCCGCGATCATCGCGCCCGAGCCCACCGCACCCATGAAGAACAGGAACGCGAGCACGAATCCGGCCGCGAAGACGATCTCCGGGTCCACCGGGTTGCCGTCGAGCCGTTCGGTCCCGATCTCGCTGCCCGCCGTGAGGGCTTCGACGGTGGTTCCGGCGTCCGTCGCCCGCTCGGCCATGACCTGCTCGCGCACCGTGGTCTCGACCAGGTCGGCGAGGTCCGTGTCGGGTTCCCGCCAGCCGGACAGGGTCCAGCCCGCCGCGCCGTCGGTGGCCGCTGCGCCGTCGGTGCCGGAGCTGAGCCACGCGTCGGCGGTCTCGTCCTCGAGCGCAGCCTCGGCCGCGGCCGCGTCGTCCACCCGCACCACGCTGAGCGCGATCCGCTGGTCCGACGCCGTGGCGTCCTCGGCGGCGGACTCGAGTGCGGTCGCCGCGGCCTCGTCGCCGGCGACGACTGCGACGTCGAACGACTCGGTGCGGCTGTCCATGTAGGACGTGAAGCCGATCAGCCCGCCGATCATCGCGATGGTGACCGCGAGACCGATCAGGAACCCCTTGTTGAGCGCCCGCACCACGATCTCGCGGGTCGCCACCACCATCCATGCGTTCCTCATGAGGTCACCTCGCGGTAGATCTGGGCCAGCGTGGGCCGTACGGGCGAGAACTCCTGGACCGCACCCCGCTCGAGGGCGGCGGACAGGAGGCGGGTGGCCGCGGCGTCGTCGTGCACCTCGACCAGCGCGGACGAGCCGTCCACGTCCACTGCCAGAACGCCCGGCACGCCACGTACGAACCCAGCGTCGCCCGACAGCACCAGCCGGTGCCGCGTGAAGCCCTTTGTCCGCAGCTCGTCCGGGGTGCCGCTCGCGAGAACCCTTCCGCCGCCGAGGATGACGAGGCGCTCGCACAGCCGCTCCACGAGGTCGAGCTGGTGCGAGCTGAACAGCACCGGGACCCCGCGCCGCGTGTGCTCGCGGAGCAGGTCGGCCATGGCGTCGACGGCCGCCGGGTCCAGGCCGCTGAACGGCTCGTCCAGGACGAGCGCCTTCGGCTGTCCCATGATCGCCGCGACGATCTGCACGCGCTGCTGATTACCGAGCGAGAGCTTCTCGACGTGGTCCTTGGCCCGGCCCGCGAGCCCCAGCCGGTCGAGATGCTCCAGCACCTCGCGCCGGGCCACCGGCGCCGCGATACCCCGCAGGCGCGCCAGGTAGACGAGCTGCTCCAGCACAGGCTGTTTCGGGTAGAGGCCGCGCTCCTCGGGCATGTACCCGAACTCACGGCGGTCGTGCCGGGTCACGGGTGCGCCGCCGAACCGCACCTCGCCCCGCGTGATCGCCAGGACTCCCATGATCATCCGCATTGTCGTCGTCTTGCCCGCGCCGTTCCCGCCCACGAACCCCGTGAGCAGGCCCGACGACGCCGTGAAGCTCACGCCGTCGACCGCCCGCCGGGGTGTGTCGCCCGAGGCGAACACGCGGGTCAGGTCCCGCACCTCCAGATCGCTCATGGCCACCACGCTATGGGCCCGACGGCGGCGGCGGATCCGCCGCAAGGCGGAACCGGCCTCCGCCGAGCGATGGGTCGGCGGGGCGCCCGGATCGGCGGGTCATAGGAAACATCGTCGGGTGTCTTTGTCGCGCCAAAAGGGCGGGCGAAAAATCCCGCCAATACATCTGATGAGCTGGTATTACAGACCCCGGTTGCCGCCAAGTACCGGCCACGTATTATCCGGAACGCCACTTGGAGCTGGAGCGGCGCTGAATAGGTCGACTACCCGTCCACGGAGGAATGAGAAACGCGCCCCGGAGGATGATTCGCGGTTCGGTTCATACGGATCGGAGCGTCACGTGAGAGAAGCAGAGTAATGCCAGAGCCCGCAGGGGGAGCTAAGCGTGCGTAAGCGTTTGATCGTCACAGGAACGGCCGCAGCACTGGTGCTGACGGCCGGCATCGTGGGTGCCGTAGCAGTACAGCCGCCGGAGCAGGAGCGGCAGACAGCAACCGGGGCGTCCGAGCCCGACGCGCTGCAGGGACTACCGCCGATGATGCTGAAGCACGAGCCCGTGTCCAGCCCGGCGGAGAACGGCACGGTCGACGTGCACGGGAAGAAGAAGCCCGAGCCGCCGAAGAACCCGTTCACGTATGCGCCGGCGCCTAAGCCGGAGTCCACGAGTCCCACGTACGCAGTCCGGCCGACCAGCCGATTCACCATCACGCCTCAGCCGGGTACCGGCTTCGGGAGTGGCGTCCGCCCTGTCAGGCCGTCGTACCCCATCGACCCGCCCGGCCTGCGGCCGACGAACCCGCCGACACCGAGGCCGACGCCTCGGCCGTCGCCCACTCCGTCGCCCACGCTCACTCCGTCGCCGAGCCCGAGCCCGTCGTCGAGCCCTTCACCGGAACCGTCGGCGAGCCCTTCAGAAGAATCGGCCGAATAGTCCGATTTCCCGGATAGGCATTACGGGGCAGCGTCAAAGGCAAAGAAGCGAAGCTCTGCGTGCGCCTCGCTACTTTGCGCATTCTCGGATGGAGCCCGAGAATTCACCCTGGGCGGCATCTCAAAGTCGCCACCCGCGCATTAGTCTGAACCGCATGACTCAAGGCGGCCAGCGGTCCGGCGCCTGGTCTTAGTTAGATCGGCTTGAGTCGTGCGATCAGGCCCGCAATGCCGTCCTTGAACTGGCGCCCCACAGAGGGCCCGATCGCGGGGCCCGCGCCATCGGTCGCGTCGGCGAACGCGGCCGGGATCGCCTCCCACATGTCCTTCGCGCGCTGGACGAGCCAGTCGGGGTCGACAGCAAGGTCGGCGGCCGCTTTCTCCAGCTCGCGCCAGCCGATACGCCTGATCCCGTACTCGCCGCCGAGCTTCATGGCAAGTTTGCCCTGGTAGAAGACCTCCCGGTCGTCCATGACAAGCGCAGCGGACATCAAGTCGTAGAGCGGCGCAAGGGTGGCGCTGCCCCCCGCGTGGATGAGTGCGTAGTTCTTCGCGTGCGCATCTGTGCCAGCAGTCAGCCAGTTGAAGACCGTCGCCTCAGCGAACCTCTGGCGCACTCGCTCCAGCCGCCGAGGCGTGCTGACCCTGCCGAACAGACCGGCGATGTCACCTGCGGAAGGCCCGCCATCGGCCTGGTATTTGAGAGTCCGGGGTAGGCCGAGTGCCTGACACACGTCCTCCTGATGCACCCGTCGTGGAGGCAGGCCCGATGCCCAACCTGGACCCGACTCGTCCGTGCGATCGAAGCGCTCGACGACGACCGCCAGCTCCTCGCCGAAGGTGCAGAGTTCGATCCCCGCCGTTTGGAGCCCTAGCGCGTGCGCCGCGCGCATCGTCACGTACTCAGCGGCATCGCTGTCGGCCAGGCGCGCAACACCCACCTTGAAGATGTGGGTGCTCGGCTCCCGACCCGTCGGCAGCCCCCAGCCCCCGTCAGCCCGACGGGCGAGTGCAAACTTCCCCTGTTGACCGCCGAGTGACCAGCGTCCGCCGGTTTCCACGAAGTCCCATGCACTGTCGTCCTGGCGAAGGACCCGGAGATGCGCTGCTATCTCGCTGTCCGTGAGCGGGACGAGTGCACCGGCGCTGTCGAACGTGTCGCCGTCCTCGAGAAACTGGACCGCACCCGCGCAGTCCGCTCCCATGTGCTTGAGCAGGTTGAACGCAGTTACCCGGCGCTCGCCGAACTCTCGCGCCCACCGGATCCGCACATCGTCGTTGTCCGGCAGGAGATTGTCGATCCACGGTCGGACGACCGCGTCAGCGTGATGCGCGCCGACCAGAGGCATCGACACGGACAGCGGGGTGGCGCGAGGCGCCGACCGGTAGGCATCGTCGTACCGAAACACCAAGGTCCCGTCGTCGGCCTGATCGAGGTTGCCGATGAACGTGCCGTCGAACCAGACGGTGAGTCGGTCAGTCATCGCGACCGCCGACCAACCGGTCCAGCTCTGCGCCGGCCTCGTCCCGCGAGACGTCCACCGCAAGGTCCACCCACTGCAGCGCGCGCAGCACGAGGTCGAGCCGCGCATTGGGCGACCCGGACTCGACCGCAACCACCCAGGCACGGGACGCCCCGACCGACTCGGCGAGCTGCGCCTGGGTCATTCCCTGGCGCTGACGGGCATCGCGCAGCAGGGCGCCCACGTCCCCAGCGTTGGTGACGCGCATCGGGCCTCCAGTGTCGACGATCGGTGACACGCCCAGTGTATGTCACCGATCGTTGACATCCACCTCGGGTGTCAACGATCGGTGACAATCGCTCAGACCAGGCCCACCCGGTGGGCAAGGACCACGGCCTGCACCCGGTCGCGCAGGTGCAGCTTGGACAGCAGGTTCGACACGTGGGTCTTCACCGTGGCCTCGCCGAGGTACAGGGTCGAGGCGATCTCCGCGTTCGACAGCCCGGTGCCCACCAGCTCCAGCACCTCGCGCTCGCGCGGGGTGAGGAGGGCTAGGCCGGCGGGGGCCGGTTCCTGAGCCGGCCGCGCCCCCCTCGTCTCGGCTGGCCCAACCAGCGAGTGCCGTTCCCCCGCCACCATCTGCTCGATCACGCGCCGCGTGACCTGCGGAGCGAGCAACGCGTGGCCCGCCGCCACCGTCCGCACGGCCTCCACGAGGTGCTCCGCGTCGGAGTTCTTCAGCAGGAACCCCGACGCCCCGGCCGCGAGGCCGTCGAACACGTACTCGTCGTGGTCGAACGTGGTCAGCACCAGCACCTTGGCGAGGTCCTCGGCGACGATCCGGCGCGTGGCCTCGATGCCGTCCATCACGGGCATCTGCACGTCCATGAGCACGATGTCGGGCCGCAGCTCCCGCGTCAGCTCGATCGCCCGGGCACCGTCGCCGGCCTCGCCGACCACCTCGAAGTCGTCCTCCACCGAGAGGATGAGGGAGAAGCCGGACCGCACCAGCGCCTGGTCGTCGACCAGCAGCACGCGGGTCACCCGGTCACCTCCGACCGGTGCTCCGACGCGACGGTTGCTGCGTCCGGCCGAGTCCGGACCGCCCGTCCGGTCGTCGACGACGCCGGCGCGGGCAGCGGCAGCCGCACCCGAACCCGGTAACCGCCGGTCGCTCGGGGCCCGATCTCGACCGTGCCACGGTGCGTCGCCACGCGTTCCCGGATCCCGAGCAGCCCCAGCCCGGAGCCGGACGTGCCGTGGCGGGGGCGCCCGTCGTCGAGCACCTCCACCTCCGCGAAACCGTGCGCGAACTGCGGGTCGGACCACACCTCGGCGTCGCGCACCACGCGCAGCGTGACCGTCGCGGACCGGGCCGTCGAATGCTTCCGCACGTTTGCCATCGCCTCCTGTGCCGTCCGGTAGAGACTCAGCCCCATGGGCGCCGGCACCTCGTCCGCGGCGCCCGGCGGCTCCTCGACCTGGTGGAACGTGGTGTCGAGGCCGTCGTGGTCGGCGGCGGTCAGGGCCGGGAGGTCCGCCAGCCCCGGCTCAGGCGCCCGGGAGGCGCCGTCCGACCCGGACGGTGAGCCGGACGCACCGCCGTCGGGCACCGAGCGCAGCGTGCCCACCAGGTTTCGCATCTGGGCGACGCCCTCGCGCGACTCGCGCTCGATGGTCGCGAGAGCCTCCGCGGCCAGGGCCGGGTCACGGTCCAGGACCCGGCGGGCGGCCGCGGCCTGGATGCCGATGACGGACACGTGGTGCGCGACGACGTCGTGCAGCTCGCGCGCGATCCGCACCCGCTCTGTCACGACTGCCTGGTCGGTGAGGGCCGCCGCCTGCGTCTCGATGGTGATCGCCTGCTCGGCGAGCTGCTCCCGGCGTCGGGCGGCGTGCCACATGAGCTGACCTGACGCGATCGCTCCGCCGAAGTACGCGATGTTGACCAGGAGCGTGTACAGAAAGAAGGCCGGGAGGGGAGGCACGTACCCGGTATCGCGCTCGGCCCCCTCGGACTGGGCGTACAACCACTCGAGGCCTGAACCCACCGTGTACTGCCAGACGATCCACGTGAACATCACGAGCAGCGCCACCCCGACCACGATCAGCATCGAGCGGCGGTCGACGGCCCAGGCGAGCGCGGTGTGCAGCGCCACGAAGTACACGACCTGCATGGGCGCCAGCGCAGTCACCATCGGGACGGTAAGGCCGATCGCGAGGAACGCGCCGTACACGGCGGCCAGCACCAGCAGCGGGTAGCGCCGTCGCCATGCGAGCGGCGCCGCGCCCACCACCGCGAGGACGTACAGGAGCCACACGGGGTGGTCGGTCTCCGCGAACTGGCCCATGCTGCGCCCCAGCTCCACCGCGACCACGCCGAGCACCACGAAGGCCAGGCCCAGCCACAGGTCGTTGCGGTAGGCGCGGCCGGGGTTCGCGGGGACGCGCTCCCAGTCGGAGTCGACGCCGAACCAGTCGAGCAGGCGGCTGGTGACGCTCTCGGCGGGGCGGGGCCCGGGGCGGGGCGTGGCGGCGGGCTTTCCGACGCCGGGCTGCCGGGCGTCGGACTCGGGTGGGGCGACCATGCCCCCAGAGTAGGAACTCCAGGGGCATTGCCGCTTCCGCCTTGAGGCGGAGACGGTGGTCTGCGGAGAGCTTCCGGCCGAATGCGCTGGACGCCATCCGCAGGTTGACTCATGGTGACGATTCACCGGCCCGACGGAGGGAAGCAGTCGAATGTCTTTCTGGATCTGCAGCACGTGCGGCGTGGAGCACGAGTCCCGGCCCGAGCTGTGCGCCATCTGCGTCGACGAGCGTCAGTGGGTGCCCGCCGACGGGCAGCACTGGACCACGCTGGAGGAGCTCGCGGCCGAGGGCCAGAGCATCGCCGTGGAGGAGCTGGAACCTGATCTGTTCGGCCTCACCACGGTGCCCGACGTCGGCATCGGCCCCACCGCGAAGGTCGTCCGGACCACGTCGGGGAACCTCATGTTCGATGTCCCGGGCTACGTCGACGACGCCGCGGTCGCCGCGGTTCAGGGCCTCGGCGGGCTCGCGTACATCGTGGCGAGCCACCCCCACATGTACGGGGTGCAGGTCGAGTGGAGCCGTCGGCTCGGCGGGGTCCCGATCCTGGTCAGCGAGGCCGACGCCGAGTGGCTCGCCCGGCCCGACGCCGCAGTCGAGCTGTGGAAGGGCGACCGGGAGATCCTGCCCGGCGTGACGCTGAGCCAGCCGGGCGGGCACTTCCCTGGCTCCGCGGTGGCCCACTGGGCCTCCGGAGCGTCAGGCACGGGCGTGCTACTGAGCGGCGACACGATCTTCGCGAACCCGGACCGCACGTCGGTGTCCTTCATGCGCAGCTACCCCAACCGGATACCCCTGTCGGGACCCGTGGCGCTGCGGGTCGCGAACCACGTGGGGCGGTTCGAGTTCGACCGGCTCTACAACAACTTCCGGGGCGTCATCCCGACCGACGCCCGGGAGATCGTGCTGCGCTCCGCGGTGCGCCACGCGGAGTGGGCAAGGGGCGACTTCGACCACCTGACGTAACGGGGCGGGTGATCTGGTTGTGGGCGGGATCGTTGCGACTACCTGTCCGCTATAGCCGCAACGATCGCGCCCACAACCATCCTTCGCTCAGCAGCAGCGGGCGCCCGGGTTGGCGTCCTGCTCGGCGTACCGCTCGCGCCAGTACTCCCGCACGGTCGGCACGACGGCGTCCGGGTGGACGCGACGCAGGTGCGCCACGTACCGCTGGTAGTCGCTCTCGCCCAGCACGCCGGTGACGTACCAGGCCAGCGCACGCCAGCCCCGGCGGACGACGGCGAGCACGCCGCCGCCGTCCGCCGTCGGACCCGCAGCCTGCGCCGAGAACGCGCTCACGCGTGCGTCCCCGCCCGGAGCTTGTCCGGGTTCTCCTCGTAATAGGCGGTCCACTGGGCGGCCACCTCCCGTTCGGCGTCCGTGGACACGAGGCCCGCCGGCGCGAACGTGGCCGACTGCGAGTCCGGCTCCTCCGACGTCGGCAGGCCGCCGGCCCGGATCGCCTTGACGCACACCCACAGCGCCACCAGGGCGACGGTCAGCACGAGCAGCGCGAACACTATCGACAGGGTGCCCTGCAGGAACGTGTTGCGGATGACGGCGTCCATGGCGGCGGGATCGGCGGCGGTCCCGAACGACGTCTCGCCCGCGTCCCGCGCCTCACGGAACGCGTTGTGGTTGGCCCAGAACCCGAGGGTCGGCTCGGGCGAGAAGATCTTCTGGTACGACGCCGTCATGGTCACCGCGAGGTCCCAGACCAGCGGGATCGCGGGGATCCACGCCCACTTGAGGTAGCCCTTCTTCACCACCACAACGGTGACCAGGGCGAGCGCCATGGCGGCGAGCAGCTGGTTCGCGATGCCGAACAGCGGGAAGAGCGAGTTGATGCCACCCAGCGGGTCGGTCACGCCCATGAGCAGGATCGCTCCCCACAGGCCGCACACCACTACGGAGCAGATCCACGCGCCCACGCGCCAGGACGGGTCCCGGAACCGGCGCAGCGGGCCGCCGAGGTTGCCGAGCGTGTCGGAGAGCATGAAGCGGGCGACGCGCGTACCGGCGTCGACCGTCGTGAGGATGAACAGCGCCTCGAACATGATCGCGAAGTGGTACCAGAACGCCGTCATCGCGGACCCGCCGAGGAACGAGCCCAGGATCTGCGCCATGCCGAACGCGAGGGTCGGCGCGCCGCCGGTGCGCGACACGATGGACTCCTCACCGACGCTGTCGGCTGCCGCCTGGATCTCCGCGCCCGTGGCGGGCTGGCCGGCAAGGCCCAGGCCGTTCACGTAGTCAGCGGCCGACGCCGGTTCGCCGCCCGTCAGGCTGGCCGGCGCATTCAGCGTGAAGTACAGGTGCTGGTCGATCGAGATCGCCGTGACCAGCGCCATGATGGCCACGAACGACTCGGTGAGCATGCCTCCGTAGCCGATGAGCTTGAGCTGGCTCTCCTTCTCCACCAGCTTCGGCGACGTGCCCGACGAGATCAGGGCGTGGAACCCGGACAGCGCCCCGCACGCGATGGTGATGAACAGGAACGGGAACAGTGAGCCGGCGAACGCCGGACCGTTGCCCTCGATCGCGAAGCTCGACAGGGCGGGCGCCTGGACCGCGGGCTGCGCCACGAGCACGCCCACGGCGAGCAGGATGATGGTGCCCACCTTCATGAACGTGGACAGGTAGTCGCGCGGGGCGAGCAGCAGCCACACGGGCAGCACGGACGCGAGGAACCCGTAGCCCACGATCAGCCAGGCGACGGTCACCGGCTCGAGGGTGAACATCTCGGCGCCCCAGGCGGTGCCGGCCACCCAGCCGCCCGCGACGATCGCGAGGACCAGCAGCACCACACCGATCACCGACACCTCGGACACCCGGCCCGGGCGGAGGTACCGCAGGTAGACGCCCATGAACAGGGCGATCGGAATGGTCATGCCAACCGAGAACACGCCCCACGGCGACTCCGCCAGGGCGTTGACCACCACGAGGGCCAGGACCGCAAGGATGATGATCATGATGACGAAGACGCCGATCAGGCCCGCCGCGCCGCCGATGCGGCCCATCTCGTCGCGGATCATCTGACCGAGCGAACGACCACGGCGGCGGGTCGAGAGCCACAGCACCAGGTAGTCCTGCACCGCGCCCGCGAGCACGCCGCCGATGATGATCCAGAGCGTGCCGGGCAGGTAACCCATCTGCGCCGCGAGCACCGGGCCGACCAGCGGGCCGGCGCCGGCGATGGCGGCGAAGTGGTGCCCGAACAGCACGCGGCGGTCCGTGGGCGCGAAGTCCCGGCCGTTCTCGTGCTCCTCGGCGGGCGTGGCCCGGTCGTCGCGCGGCCGCACCACCTTGTACTCGATCAGCCGGGCGTAGAACCGGTAGGCCACGATGTACGTGCCGATGGCGGCGACGACGAAGTACGCGGCGTTGACGGACTCGCCGCGCAGGATCGCGATGAGGGCCCAGGCGATCGCCGCGACGACCGCGATCACGGCGAACACGAGCTTCTTGCCGGGGGTCATGGGTCTGCGGTCGATGACTGCGACGGGGGGAAGGTCCGGATTGTTCCGAACCAGCTCAACGTGCTCGGGTGAGCGCACGGCGGCCTCCTTGCCGGGTTGCCGGCCCATCGAGGGGGCCGGATCCTTGAGTGATTCCTTGCCGGGGACCGACTCTAGTTGCCCCGGAACACAAAGAACCAGGGTCCAGACGTGCCGAAACACCTGGTCGGTATGGGAGCCTCGTCCCCGTGACCTCTACTCTGCGCGCGCCGCTGGTCGGCCCAGTGCGCCTGACGGCCGCCGTTCTCGTGTGCGCGTCGGCGATCCTGCTGTTCGCGATCCACGTGCGGCCGATCGCCTACCTGCCGCTGGTGCTGGGCATCGCGCTGGGGCTGTGGGCCGACCGCGCGCTCGGTCGGGACCTGGTGCTGATCGGCGTCGGGATGGGGATCATCTCGACGATCTCGCTGCAGGCGGACCTGTCCAACGCTGGGATGCTGCGCTTCACGCTCGCGCTCGGCGGGTCTGTGCTGGTGCCCTGGGCGCTGTCCCGGTTCGTGCTGAAGCAGCGCACCATCCAGTTCCCGGTGCTGACGGGGCGCCGCTGGACCCGCGGGCAGTGGGCCTATCTCGCGATAGTGGTCGTGCTGGGATACGTGCTGCTGCCGTTCTACTTCCTGGGCTCGGAGGCGTACCTGAACTGGCCGGACCTCGAGGGCACGCAGGACATCTGGCGGCTGTTCGTGGGCGTGAACGCCGTCGGCATCTGGGACGAGCTCTTCTTCATCTGCGTGGTGTTCGCCCTGCTCTGCCAGCACTTCCCGATGTGGCAGGCCAACCTGCTGCAGTCGATGATCTTCGTGTCGTTCCTGTGGGAGCTCGGCTACCGCGAGTGGGGCCCGCTGCTGACGATCCCGTTCGCACTGGTCCAAGGCTGGATCTTCGCGAAGTTCAAGTCGCTGAGCTACGTGGTGGCGGTGCACCTGCTGTTCGACGCCGTCGTGTTCGCGGTCCTGGTGCACGGGCACCACCGCGAGCTGTTCGACATCTTCCTGACGGCGCCCTGACCCCTCGGCTAGGAATCGGACCCGTCGTTGGAGCCCGGGCCACCGATCGCGGCCAGGACCTCACGTACGTCCTCCACCTCGATGCGGATCGCGTCAGCCTCGGACTGCGCAAGCGCCTTTGCCTCGGCGTCCTCGCCGGCTTCGATCTCCTGGTCGGCCGGCTGCAGCCCGCCGTAGTGGTGCTCGACGAGCGCCGCCAGCAGCGCGATGTCGAACTCCGACCCGCTGAGCGAAGCGATCCCGTCGACCTGGGCGTCGGTGAGCATCCCGTGGCTCCCGCCCTCGTGAGAGTGCGCGTTGGTGCCTGCCCGGGGCCCGCTGCCGCCGTCGGACAGCTCGGTCTCGAGACCGCCCTCGGCGAGGGCCAGCGCCTCCGTGCCCGCTGCGGGAACCGGGATGTCCCGCGCCTCGAGCCAGTCCGCGAGCTCGCGGATGCGCCCCGCCGATGCCTCGCCCACCTCGACCGCCGTGGCGAGCACGGCGTCGTCGGTGGAGCGCCCCGGCGCTAGAGCGGCGAGCTGCACGGCCTGAGCGTTGTGCTCGATCGCCACCGCTGCGTAGGCGGCGTCGGCTGCGGAGTACCCCGCCGCCTCCTGCTTGGCCGGGACCAGCACGCCGAGCCACAGCAGCAGCGCCAGCACCACCGCGAGGCCACCGGCGAGCACGGCTCCCATGATCCGGAGCCGGCGCCCCAGCCCGTACGCCGACGGCATCGCCGCCGGCCTCTGATCAGGCATGTCGCCCGACGGCTGAGCGGTCTCCTCGGTCGTCGAGTCCTGGGGCGTCATGTCCGGGAGGCTGCCATACAACCTGCTGGATGCGCCAGGGCGCGGGCCCTGCGCCGAGATAGAACCAGGGCGAAGTAGAACCAGGGCGAAGTAGAACCAGGGCGAGATCGAACTCTGGCGGGCTGCGATTCACATCCGCCAGAGTTCTATCTCGCCCTGGTTCTATCTCGGCGAGGGTGGGTCAGTGCCCGAACGACGTCTGCATCTGCGGGTTCAGGCTGTACTGCCGCACCTGCTCCGCCGGCCCGTCGATCGAGTCGTCGATGTCGAACGTGTCGAACCCGATCGACAGGTCGTTCGAGTACGCGTACCCGTTGTAGTAGTACGTGGACCAGGTGCCGCCGCCGCTCAGGCCCTCACCGCGGTCGAACCAGGCCACCTCGACCGGGTTGTCCGAGTCGGTGAAGTCGAACACCGAGACGCCGCCCTGGTACCAGGACTGGACCATCAGGTCCTTGCCCTCGACCGGGATCAGCGAGCCGTTGTGCGCCACGCAGTTCTCGTTGGCAGTGTTGATCCGCGGGATCTTGTAGTAGGAGGCGAACTCGAGCTTCTTGCCGTACCGCGAGCGCTCGATGTCGTAGATGCCGTTGGCGCCCAGCTCCGGCGCGTACTCCCCGGTGCAGGTGGCCAGGCCGCCGCCGCCGAGCTCGTCGGTGAACACGACCTTGGTGGCGTCGTTGTTGAACGAGGCGGAGTGCCAGAACGCGAAGTTCACGGTGTCGCGCACCCGGCTGATGACCTTCGGACGCTCCCGGTTCGAGATGTCCATGAGGATGCCGTCACCCATGCAGGCGCCGGCTGCGAGGTCGTACTTGGCGTAGGTGGTGATGTCGTGGCAGCCGCTCGTGGTGGAGGCGCGACGGGCGGGGTCACCCGGGTAACCACCGTCCGGGAACAGGTTCGGTGTGGCGACCAGCGCCGCCGACGTCGGCTGCTTCACCGGGATCTTCACGATCGAGACGATGTCGTGCGGCGGCTGGCAGTCCGGGAACGTCGCGTTCGGCGAGTACGACGACACGTAGGCGTAGAGGTCCCGGCCGTCCTTGGACGGAGCCAGCGAGTGCGTGTGCGAGCCGCAGTACGTCTCGATCGACTTGACGTACTCGGGGGCGAGCGGGTTGGAGATGTCCCAGATCTTGATGCCCTCCCACGCCGACTTCTCGGTCGCTGGGAGCGAGGTCGAGGCGCACGAGTCGTCGCTGCGCGACGAGTCGGTCGACAGCACCAGGATGTTCTTGTAGACGGAGACGTCATTCTGGGAGCCCGGGCAGTACACCTGCACCACCTGCTCCGGATTCTCCTTGTCCGTCAGGTCGTAGACGGTGAAGCCGTCGTAGTTGCCGGCGAACGCGTACTTGCCCTGGAACGCAATGTCCGAACCCGTGCCCTGGAGAGCGCCGTTCTTGGGCTGGTTGCTCAGATGGGTCATGTTCGAGGACGCGATCTCGCCCGGCGGCACGTCGGGCTCCGCAGCTGAGGCGGCCACGGGTCCGGCGAACGCTACGGCCACGGCAGCGAGCATCACGGTCAGGACGGCACCTGGGCCGCCCCGCGCACGAGATCGGGTAAAGGTTTTACGACGCACGGGCGCCACACCTCCTAGGTCGGTTGAAGCAGTTTCATCCACAGGAACATCTCAGGACCACACCCCTGACGACTTTTTACACAGTGGTGACAAATTGCCCAGACGGCACAAGGCTGCCCGACGCCGGGCAGGGGCACCTTCCGAACGAAAGGTGCCCCCGACCGCCGTCGGGCAGCCATGTGCGCCGGTGCCGGCGCGTCCTGCTCGTGCGGGTGCGTCAGCGCCCGAACGACTCCTGCATCTGCGGGTTGAGCGAGCTCAGCCGCACCTTCTCTGCCTTGCCGTCGATCGTGTTGTCGATGTCGAACGTGTCGAAGCCGATCGAGAGGTCGTTCGAGTAGGCGTACCCGTTGTAGTAGTACGTGGACCAGGTGCCGCCGCCGCTCAGGCCCTCGCCGCGGTCGAACCAGGCGAGCTCACGAGGGTTGCGGGAGTCGGTGAAGTCGAACACCGAGACGCCGCCCTGGTACCAGGATTGGACCATGAGGTCCTTGCCCGCCACCGGGATCAGCGAGCCGTTGTGCGCCACGCAGTTCTCGTTCTCCGTGTTGATGCGGGGGATCTTGTAGTACGACTTGAAGACCAGCTCCCTCTTGCCGAACCACTTGCGCTTGATGTCGTAGATGCCGTTGGCGCCCAGCTCCGGTGCGTACTCCCCGGTGCAGGTCGCCAGGCCGCCACCGCCGAGCTCGTCGGTGAACACCACCTTGGTGGCGTCGTTGTTGAACGTGGCCGAGTGCCAGAACGCGAAGTTCTCGGTGTCGCGCACGCGGCTGATCACCTTGGGCCGCTCGCGGTCGGAGATGTCCATCAGGACGCCGTCACCCATGCACGCACCGGCAGCCAGGTCGTGCTCCACGTAGGTCGTGATGTCGTGGCAACCGGTGGTCTGCGTGTACGAACCGCGGTCGTCACCCTCGTAGCCGCCGTCCGGGAACAGGTTCGGCGTCGAGACGATGCTGGCCGCGGTCGGAGTGCGCAGCGGGATCTTCACGATCGAGATCTTGTCGTGCGGCGGCTGGCAGTCCGGGAACGTCTCGGACGGGAAGTACGAGGAGACGTACACGTACAGGTCCCGCTTGTTCTTCGCCGGGGCCAACGAGTGCGTGTGCGAACCGCAGTCGGTCTCGACGGACTGGACGTACTCCGGCTCCAGCGGGTTGGAGATGTCCCAGACCTTGATGCCCTCCCAGGCTTCCTTGTTGGTGGCAGGGAGCGTGGTCGAGTTGCACGAGTCGTCGCTGCGCGACGAGTCCGTCGACAGCACCAGGATGTTCTTGTGGACGGAGATGTCGTTCTGCCCGCCCGGGCAGTACACCTGCACGACCTGCTCGGGGTTCTCCGGGTCGGACAGGTCGTAGACGGTGAAGCCGTCGTAGTTGCCGGCGAATGCGTACTTGCCCTGGAACGCGATATCCGAACCGGTGGCCTGCAGCGCACCGTTCTTGGGCTGGTTGCTCAGATGGGTGATCTTCGACGACGCAGTCTCGCCCGGCGGCACGTCGGGCTCCGCGGACGACGTCGTCGTCGCGGTGGTGGTTGCGGTGAGCTCTGCCCCACCATCACCGGGGGATGCCAGGCTCGGCGCCGCTACGGCGAGGGCACCTGCCACGAGAGCCGCCGCGAGGGCGGCAGCGGCGGCGCCCCGTGCACGCAATCGATTAAGGGTTGAAGGACGCAAGAGCGTCACACCTCCTAGGTCGGTGGATGAAGTTTGACTCACAGCGTTCTCCCAGCACCAGGAAATTAGGTCGTCTTAACACAGCGGTGACAAATCGCCTGGCAGGATCGTCGCGTGGAAAGACGGTCGAGGTCCGGTCCCGGGAGTCCTTCGGCCCGTGCGCGCTCACATGATCCTGGCGTGGTTCATGGACCACGCCGTCGACAGCTCGCCGACAACCACCCGATCACCAGACGCGAGAGCGTGTACGAGAGGATCACCCCGTGGAGACGCTGACAGGTACCGCACGCCGAGCACGCTTCCGGACGGTCGCGTTCGGCCTGGCCGTGCTCGGGCCCGCTCT
Source organism: Promicromonospora soli (assembly GCF_014653785.1). Classification (GTDB taxonomy): domain Bacteria; phylum Actinomycetota; class Actinomycetes; order Actinomycetales; family Cellulomonadaceae; genus Promicromonospora; species Promicromonospora soli. Next base: position 546,681 of record NZ_BNAS01000002.1, read on the forward strand.
CGTGCTGTCCGCCTGCAGCCCGGACGAGGAGCCGGAGGCGGTCTCGACCCCGAGCTCCGTGGTCCTGCAGCCGGGAAGACCGGGCGAGGAGGCCGAGACGATCGCGCCGGAGGACTACGAGGGGGCGCCCGCCCAGGCTCCGTTCTCGAAGGCCGACGCCGAATTCCTGAGCGACATGATCCAGCACCACGGGCAGGCGACCGAGATGGCGGGCCTGGTCCCGGAGCGCGGCGCCTCCGACCAGGTGAAGACGTTCGCGGCCCGCATCGACGTCGTGCAGGACAGCGAGATCGACCTCATGTCCGGCTGGCTGGAGGAGAACGAGTACCCCGTGCCCATGACCGCCGAGGGCGCTGACGGCTCCGGCCCGCGGGCGCCGGAGCACGAGCACGACGCCGACATGCCCGGCATGCTGACCGACGCCGAGATGGCGGAGCTCGAGGGGGCGTCCGGGGCGGAGTTCGACCGGCTGTTCCTCGAGGGCATGATCAAGCACCACGAGGGCGCCCTCACCATGTGCGAGGAGGTCGCGGGCTCGGGCAGCGAGGAGCGGGTCATCGAGCTGGCGAACAACATCGCCGCGGACCAGATGGCCGAGATCGACCGCATGGCCGACATGCTCGCGGACCTGTAAACGCACGATCGCCGGGGCAGAGCGGTTGGCTCTGCCCCGGCGATCGATGAGGATCAGGCGCGGCGCCTGCCCAGGAGGATCAGGCCAGCGACGGCCAGCAGCACCCCGAGCGCCGCAGCGAGGATGACGATGACGCCGACGGTGCCGGCCCCCGATCCGTCCACGCTGGTACGGAGCAGGCCGGTGCCGTCGGACAGCTGCGTCGTACCGGACGCCACCAGCGTGGTGCCGTCCATCAGCTTGACGGAGCCGTCGGCGAGCTGCTGGGTGCCGTCCGCCAGGGTCGTGGCACCGGCCGCCAGCGTCTGGGTGCCCTCGTCGAGGGCGCCCGTGCCGTCGACCAGCGTGCGGGTGCCCAGCCGGGCCTCCTTGAGCCCGTCGCGGACCTTGACCGACCCGTCGGCCAGGCGCTGCGACTTCTCGACCTTCGGCACCACGCGGTCGCGCACCTCGATGATCCCGTCGACGAGGCGGCCGGATCCGTCGTAGAGCTGCTCGGACCCGTCGTGCAGCCGCTCGACGCCGGAAACGAGCGCCGGCGTCTTACCTGCCAGCTCGACGTTGCCGTCGGCCACCCGCGTGGCGCCGGAGAGAAGCGCCGGCAGGCCGCCTTCGAGCTGACCGGTTCCGGCAGCCAAGGTGGCGTTTCCGAACGCGATCACCTCGGTGCCCGCTGCCAGCTTCGGCGTGTTCTGAGCCAGCATCGCGTTACCGTCCGCGAGACGCCCCGCGCCCTCGACGAGCGTCGAGCTGCCCAGGTAGGCCGATCCAACTCCGGCCACGTACTGCTGGATTCCGGGAGCAAGCTTCCCGACACCCGCCTGGAGCGTTGCGCTGCCAACCTTGAGCTGCTCCGAACCGGCGGCGAGGCCTGCCGCACCGGCCGCGAGCGGCTGTAGTCCGCCGGCGACCTTCTGCACGCCGGCGGACACTCCCGCCGAGCCGACGGCCACGGCCTCCGCGCCGTTGGAGACCTTCGTCGCCCCGATCGACAGTGTGCCGAGGTTGGAGGCGAGACCGGCCGCACCGTCCCGAGCCTGTGCCGCACCGGTGCTGACCTGCTCGGCACCTGCCGCCAGGCCGCCCGACGACGCGGCGAGCGCCTCGAGCTGCGCCTTGAGCGTCGGGTCGTCGGTGGCGCCGGCAAGCTGCGTCAGCTTCTCCTGGAGGGCGAGGTTCCCAGCCCGGACCTGGTCCGCCCCGGAGACGAGACCGCCGATCTTCGTGGCCAGCGTGTCGGCACCGCCTTGGGCCGCAGCGACGCCCCCAGACACCGACTTGGCTCCGTCTGCCACGTTGCTGGCACCCGCTGCCACATTGCCGGCGCCCTCGACGAGCGCGGGCGCAGCTGCATTGAGCTGCGCGAGCCCGCCGGCGACCTGGTCGGCGCCCTGGTCCAGCGCCGCTGCGCCCACGGCAAGCTCCCCGGCACCGACCAGGACCGAGCTGGTCCCACCGAGGATGGCGTTGTTGCTGGCCGCGAGCTGCGACAGCCCACCGTTGAGCGCCCGGTTGCCGTCGTGGACCTGCGCGGACCCGTCGGCGAGCTGGGCCGCAGCGTCGTTGACCACACCGGCACCGGCCGCGACGGTCTGCGCACCGTCGGCGAGCTGTTGCGCACCCGCCGCGAGCGGAGTCACGCCCTCACTGACCTTCACGATGCCCGCCTGCACGAGCAGAGACCCGCCGGCGAGCTTCTGCGCCCCGTCGGCCAGCTCCGGCGCCTTGGCGTTCAGCGTGCCGAGCCCGTCGTTCAGGGTGCCGAGACCGTCATTCAGCTTCGTGGAACCGTCGGTGAGCAGCAGCGACGCGTCAGCAAGGTCGGAGACGTCCTCCGCTGTCTCGGCGGTGCCGTCCGCGATCTTCTTGGACCCGTCGTGCAGCTTGATCACGCCCGCACGCAGCTCGCCGGCACCGGAGTCGAGCTGTCCGGCCCCGTCCGCCAACGCCTCGACACCCGGCACCACGTCGTTCTGCACGCCGTCATTGAGGTCCGTCGCCCCCGCGCTGAGGGCGCCGACGCCGGAGACCAGGTCGGCCTGGACGCCGTCGTTCAGCTCGCCCGCGCCGTCGGCCAGCCTGTCCGCTCCGTTTGCGACGCTGCCCTGGAACAGGAGCATGAAGGCGGTGGCCACAATCGCTCCGGTGAGCAGCATGGCGACGCCCACCGCCGTCAGAATCGTGGGTCCTGGGCCTGGCCGTGGTGGTCGAGATGCATGCAGTTGCGTCATCGGTTCGCCTCTCGCTCTGCGGGGCGTCCTTGCCCCGCGGAAAGTTGTCGGACCGGCGACCCTTGTTCGCCGGGCTCGCCGCCGTTGGCGAGCAGGATGCCCGTCTTGCGGGCGTCTGCGCCGAACGTACCGGCGGGTGGTGCCTGGCGGAACGGTTCTACTGATCACAACTCAGTAAAGCGCCGAAAGATCACCCGCTGGGCGGGGAGCCACTGACTTCGGTCGGTTGCTTCGACCGATCTCACGGATTCGGCTGGCTCAGCAACCGACCAGCACGGTCAGCCCAGCCGTGCGTCGACAGCCTTCGCCGAGAACCGGTCGTCGACGGCGACCCGCGCCAGTCCGATGAGCACGGCGTCCGGCCCCAGCGCTGCGGGCCGAATGCGCAGTCGCGCGGTCGCCCGGGGCTGCGCTCCCGCGTACACGCCCGCGCGGATCCCGGCGATCATGGTCGGCACCGCCAGCTCGCCGGCCACGACTAGGTCGGCCGGGTTGAGCACCCCGACCACCAGGGCCAGCACGCGCCCGATCAGGCCTGCGGCCCGGTCGAGCTCCGCGGTCACGAGCGGGTCCCCGCGCTCGGCGAGCGCCCGCAGCTCGGCGAGCGAGCCGACGTCGGCCCCGGCCTCCCCGAGGCGGCGCAGCAGCGCCGCGCCGCCCGCCTCGGCGGCGAGGCAGCCCCGTCGGCCGCACCGGCAGACGGCGTCCCCGCCCACGTCGATGTGCCCGATATCGCCCGCGCCGCCGTCGGTCCCGCGGTAGGTGTGACCGTCGATGACGAGGCCCGCCCCGAGGAATCCGGACACCTTGACCAGCACGAAGGGCTGCGGCCAGTCGTCCCGCCGGGCGCCGAGCTCGGTGAACTCGCCGTATGCCATGGCGTCGGCGTCGTTCTCGAGGTGGACCGGCACGTCGAACCGTGCGCGCACGGCCTCCACGACGGGCCACGCGCCCCAGCCCGGCATGACGGGCGGATCGGACAGCCGGTGGTCGTGCGGGTCGACGGGTCCAGGCACGGACAGGGCGACCCCGCCGACGGCGGCCGGCTTGATCCCGGCGTCGGCCAGGAGGGCGTCGAACGCGTCCAGCAGCTGCGGCACCACGACGCCGGGCCCCGCCGCGAGGTCCACGGCCAGGGGCGCGCGTGTCAGAAGGACCCCGTGCGGGTCGACGACGGCGATCTCCCCCGCGGCCGCGGAGGGAGCTTGCGAGCCCCGCACGGCAGCGGGATCAGGCACAGCGCCGAGCTCGAGCGACGCCACGAGCACGAGCGAGTCGGCCGGGTCGAAGACGAACCGCTCCGAGCGCCGCCCGCCCGTTGCTCCCGCGTCGCCCGCCGCGCGGACGATGCCCGCCGCCACGAGCGCGTCCATCCGCTGCGCCACGGTGACTCGCGACAGCCCCGTCGCCTCGAGTACCTGGGTACGCGTGCTCGCCCGCCCGCTCCGGATGAGCTGCAGGATCTCGCCCGCGCCTGCTGCCACGTTCCGCCTCTGTCTCTCCGCCGGCCCGACTAGCCCTTGTCGGCGCCGGCGGTCAGCCCTTCGGTGAGTGCCCGCTCGGCCACCCCGTACAGAATCACGATCGGCACGGTGAGGAGCACGCTGCCCGCCATGAGGACGGTCTTCGAGACTTCCTGACCGTCGGCGAGGCGGGTCAGCCCGAGCGACACCGTCCACAGGTCCTGCTTTGCCGACAGGAACAGGAGGGCGAACAGGAACTCGTTCCAGGCAATCATGAACGAGTAGAGGGCGGTGGACATGATCGTAGGCATCGCGAGCGGCACGGTGATGCGGGTCATGATCTGCAAGCGGGAGGCTCCGTCGATCACCGCCGCCTCGTCGATGGACTCCGGGATGCCCGCGAGGTAGTTGCGCAGCATGTGCACCGAGACCGGCACGGTCAGCGCCACGTACGCGATCACGAGCCCCACCAGGGACGATCCGAGCCCCAGGACCTGGAACCCGACGAACACCGGCACCGCGATGATGATCGTCGGGAACAGGTACACGGCCAGGAAAAGCCACGAGACCTGCGAGCGCCCCGCGAACCGCAGGCGCGTCAGCGCGTACGACGCCGGGACCACCAGCGCGACGGTCAGCGCCGACGCCCCGATCGCGACGATCGCGGAGTTGCGCATGAACCGCGCGAACCCGTACCCGCCGTCCTCCTCCGAGGCCAGCACCTCGCGGTAGGTCTCGGTGGTGATCCGGTCGAGGGTGGGCAGCACGTGCAGAGGTTCGCGCAGCAGGTCGTCGATGCGCACGAAGCTCAGGATGAGCATGTACACGAACGGCACCACCGTGGCCACGACGAGCGCCGCGATCACGACGACGCGCAGCACCCGCAGCACGCGGCTCTGGACGGACACCGACCTCATCACGACTCCCTCTGCTTGGCCGTCAGGCGCAGGTAGATCGCCAGCGCGACGCCCAGGAACACGGCCATCACGGCGGCGGTCGCGCTTGCGCCGCCGATATCGCTCGAGCCGGTGAGCTGCTCGAACACCCGCACCGAGGCCACCTGCGTGCCGGCGGCACCACCGGTGAGCAGGTAGACGTCGTCGAACTCGTTGAAGGCCATGACCATGCGGAACAGGACCAGCAGCGCCACCGTGGGCAGCAGCTGGGGCAGCACCACGAACCAGAACTTCTGCAGCGGCGTGGCGCCGTCGACCACCGCGGCCTCCTCGATCTCGCGGCTGAGGCCCGTCAGGGCCGCCCCGAGGAACAGGAACGCGAACGGGAAGTACCGCCAGATGTCGTAGACGATGACGGTGAGGAGCGCCGTGGGCGCGGAGCTGAGGAAGTTGACCGGGTGCTCCCACCCGAGCACCTGGGTACCGAACGCGTTCACCACGCCGTACTGCGGGTTCAGCGCCACCTGCCACACGAACGTGGTGGCCACGACGGGCGCCACGTACGGGAGCAGCATCACCGCGCGCAGCGGCGCTCGGAACCGGAATCGGTCGCGGAACGCGAGGGCCGCCACGAGGCCCACCCCGATGGAGCCGACGGTAGTCGCCACCGAGTACTCGACGGTGGTGAGCAGCGCCTGCCAGAACGCGGGCGCGGCGAGCACGTCCGCGTAGTTGTCGAGCGTGAGCTCGTTGAACAGGCCGTTGCGGGCCACGTCCACGTACCGCGCGTCCTGGAACGAGAGCACGACTGTCCACACGATGGGGATGACGATGATCGCGGCCACCACCAGCACCACGGGCGTGACGAGAGTGATGCCGTCGCGGTTCTCGAACCCCCGCAACTTGGACCCCATTCCTACTCCCTCCTCTCTCTGTGTGGGCGTGCCTTGTTGTGGGCGCGATCGTTGCGCCTAAAACGGACGCGTAGTCGCAACGGTCGCGCCCACAACCAACGGGGTTCAGTCGCGGGCGGCGATCTCGGACACCGCTTCCTGCATGGTCGTCTGGGCCTGGGCAGCGTCGATGCTGCCCGACCCGAGGTCGGCGGCTGCTTTGGCGAGCGGCAGCTCGCTCGTGATCGGGCCCAGGATCGCGCCTTGCCCCTGGGGCAGCGCCCAGCGGTCCGCGGACTCCGGGGCCGCGGCCAGGGTGTCGGTCACCTCGGCGGGCCAGACGTCGGAGAACGTCTTCTTGGAGTCGACGCCGATCTCCAGCTCGGACCACGCGTCCGTGTACTCGGTCGGGCTCTCGGCCGTGCCGGTCCGCACGGGCACCTTGCCCTCGGGAGCCATGGACAGCCAGTCCTCGTAGGCGTCGGACATCATGTACTGCACGAAGTCCGTCGTCTCCGGGTCCGCGCCGTCGGTGATGCCCCAGGACACGAACTCGACGTACCCGGCGGCGTCCCCGCCCGACGACGGCCCCTCCACCACGGGGACGACACCGGTGTTCTCGGCGAGCCAGCCCGGGTCGTCGGCACACTCGTCGCACGACGGCGTGAACTCCTCCCGCAGGCCTGCCATCTCGTCCAGCAGGAAGGACGACCAGACGGTCATCGCCGCCTGTCCGGCGAAGTAGGAGGACCGCGTGGACTCGACGCCCTGCGATCCCTCCGGCGAGAACTCGCTCGCCAGGTCGCCGTACAGCTCGATCGTCTCGGTGCACTCGGGGCTGTCGAGGGTCGCCTCCCCGGCGTCGTCCACGAGCTCGCAGCCGTTGCCCTGGGCCAGGAACTCGAGCGTCTGCTGCGTGAACGGGTCGGCCGCGTCCGTGGACAGCGTGATCCCGTACCGGCCGCGCGTCGTGAGCTCCTCGGCGGCCGCGCGCAGGTCGGCGTAGGTGGTGGGCGGCTCGAGGCCGGCCTCCTCGAAGAGGTCGGTGCGGTAGTAGACCATCATCGGCCAGGCGTCCGACGGTACGGCCAGCACCTCGTCGCCGTCGCTCGTCAGTTCCAGGGCCTCCGGCGTGAACGTGTCGGCGCCGAGTGCCTCGACCACCTCGGCGGCGGCGTCGCGGTCGAGGTAGCCGTCCCGGTCGAAGGACCGGACCAGTCCAGGGCTGATCGCGTTGACCACGTCCGGCATCTCGTCGCCGGAGAGTGCCGCAGCGGACAGGAGCTGGGAGACCTGGTCCTCCTCAACGGGCACCAGATCGGTCTCGACACCCGCATCCTCGGCCCAGGCGTCCATCGCGGCCTCCTGGATGGCGAGGCGCTCGGGCTGGGTCTCGACGGTCCAGACGGTGACCGTCCCGTCAGACTCGGGGCCGCCGCTGCCGCAGGCGGTGAGCGTGAGCACCGCGGCCGCGGCCGTCGACGCTGCGATCGTCAGGCGGGCAGTGGCCGCCCGGTTGTGCCGGAGCATGACGTCTCCTCGTCATCGAGTGAGTGGATCGGGCACTTATGTCTAGCCTATTGTCGAAAGGTGCACAAGGACTTGGGGGAAGGTGCGGTCGACGCCGCGGCGCGCGTCCTCGACACGAACTGGACCGGCCGGCACACGGTCCCGGCCACGGGCCTGTACCCGCACCAGTGGAGCTGGGACTCGGCGTTCGTAGCGATCGGGACGCGGCATCGTGAGCCAGAGCGCGCGCGGGCGGAGCTGGTCACGCTGCTCGACGCCCAGTGGTCCGACGGACGCGTGCCGCAGATCGTCTACGACGTCGGGCGCGACGACGACTACGCCCCCGGGGCCGGGTTCTGGGAGGCGGGGTCCGGGCCGGCGAGGTCCGGCCTGGCGACGTCCGGGCCGGCGACGTCCGGGCTGGTGCAGCCGCCAATGCATGCCTGGGCCGCGTGGCTGGTGCACTGCGCGGACCCGGCCGGTTCCGCGCGGGATGGATTCCTCGCGCGCGTGTACCCCCGACTCGTGCGCTGGCACGGGTATCTGCGCGTCCGGCGCGCAGGCGCCGTCGGCCTGCCGGTGACGAAGCATCCCTGGGAGACCGGCACGGACAACTCGCCGCTGTGGGACGCCGCGCTCGACCGGGTGCCGCCGGAGGCGGGGACCGCCATCCGACGGCCGGACCTGCAGCATGCCGGGGCCGGCGAGCGCCCCGGCAGCCGCGACTACCGGCGCTACTACCGCCTCGCCGAGACCTACCGCTACGCCGGCTGCGCCGACGACGTCCCTATCGGCTTCGCCATGGTCTGCCCCCTGTTCACCACGGTGCTGGCGGTCTCGGAGCTGGCCCTGGCCCGGATGGCCCGGACTCTGCACGACGGCGGCGGGGGCGGGGCGTCCGGTGGCGACGGGGGCGGCGGTTTCGGGGATGGCGGGGGCGTGGCCGGTCTGGGGCACAGCGACCGCAACGGCGACGGCGGCCGTGCCGGCGCACACGAGGCGGCGGCCGCCAGCCTGATCACCGCGATGGACGAGCATCTCTGGGACGAAGACGTCGGGCTGTACGTGGCGCTGGACGACACCACCGGCGAGCGCGTCCGTCGGGCAACGGTGAACGGCCTGGTTCCGCTGCTTCTGGCGGATGCCGGGGCCGGAGCTGGGGCCAGAGCTGGGGCCAGGGCGTTGAGGGTCGAGCGGATGCTCGCGACGCTGACGGGGGCCGGGTTCCTCGGGGGCGGGCCGTTCGTGCCGAGCACCTCGCGTCAGGACCCCGCGTTCGACCCCGGGCTGTACTGGCGGGGCCCCGCATGGTTCAACATGTCGTGGCTGTTGCTACGCGCCGTCCGGGCGCTGGGCCGAGGCGACCTCGCCGCCCGCCTGCTGGAGCACTTCGACATCGCCGCGCCCGAGGGGTTCCCCGAGTACGTGGACCCTGACACGGGGGCCGGCAGGGGAACCCGCCAGTTTTCCTGGACCGCGGCGCTGACCCTGGACGCGCTGCTCTCGAACGAGTCAGACGTACTACCGGAGCCGTAGCGCCGGAGGAGGTGGACTGGCCCAGCATCGGTCGGACGGTAGGCCAGGCTCACCGAGATCGGTCCAACGGTGAACCGCGCACAGCGAGATCGGTCCTTTGCCCTCAGATCGGTACATCGAAGGACCGATCTCGAGGCAACCGGCCGATCTCAGCGGCGCGGCGATGACATCGGACCGAACACATCACCCCTCAGACCCGCACACGCAGAAGGCCCCGGCCTCCCCACAGGGGAAGCCGGGGCCCTCTCGCGATCAGCAGATCACGCGGTCAGACGATCAACTGGCCGAAGCTCAGTCGGCGACGACCTGCACGCCGATCTTGGCCGACACCTCAGGGTGCAGGCGGATCGAAACGGTGTAGCTACCGGTCGTCTTGATGGACTGACCGATCTCGATCTTGCGCTTGTCGACGGACGGACCGCCGGCAGCGGCAACCGCACCGGCGATGTCGGCCGTGGTCACCGCGCCGAACAGACGGCCACCGGGGCCGGCGTTCGCCGCGACGACAACCGGCTTCGCGGACAGCGAGCTGGCCAGGGCCTTCGCCTCGTCCAGCGACGCGATCTCGCGGGTCTTGCGAGCCTTGCGGATCGCGTTGATGTCGGACTCGGCACCCTTGGTCCAGGGCGTCGCCAGCGAACGCGGGATGAGGAAGTTACGGGCGTACCCGTCCTTCACCTCAACCACATCGCCGGGCTCACCCAGGCCGGTCACCTCGTGAGTCAGGATCAGCTTTGCCATTGTTCTCGATCCCTTCCTCAGCGAGCCGTCGACGTGTACGGCAGCAGGGCCATCTCACGGGCGTTCTTCACGGCCTTCGCGATCTGGCGCTGCTCCTGGACGGAGACGCCGGTGACGCGACGGGCGCGGATCTTTCCGCGGTCGGAGATGAACTTGCGCAGCAGCGCCGTGTCCTTGTAGTCGATGTTGTTGATCTTCGCCGACTTCAGCGGGTTGATCTTCTTCTTGGGCTTGCGCACCACAGGCTTCGCCATGGTGTTGCTCCTTCGTCAGGTGCTGCTCACTCCGCCTGGCAGGCCGGGCAAGCAAAAAAGGTGAACTGGGTGGTGCCGATCAGAACGGCGGGTCGTCCGAGAACGAACCACCGGACGACGCCGGGCCTGCCGTGGCCCACGGGTCGTCATTGCTCTGACCGCCACCGGAAGAGCTGAATCCTCCACCGGAGCCGCCGCCCTGCTGGGCGCCGCCTCCGCCGTTGTAGCCACCGCCGCCGCCACCGAAGCCGCCGCCACCGGACCGCTGGGCCCGGGTGACCTTGGCCGTGGCGTAGCGCAGGGACGGACCGATCTCGTCCACCTGCAGCTCCACGACAGTGCGCTTCTCGCCCTCACGGGTCTCGTAGGAGCGCTGGACCAGGCGACCCTGCGCGATGACGCGCGTGCCCTTGGTCAGCGACTCCGCGACACTCTCCGCGGCCTCGCGCCAGATCGAGCAGCGCATGAACAGGGTTTCCCCGTCCTTCCACTCGTTGCTCTGGCGGTCGAAGGTCCGCGGGGTCGACGCCACCGTGAAGTTGGCGACCGCCGCACCTGAAGGGGTGAAGCGCAGCTCGGGGTCCCCGGTCAGGTTCCCGATCACTGTGATGACAGTTTCACCAGCCATGCCAATTCCTCGATTCAGTCGACGTTCCGTACGCGGTGCGTGGGTTCGCGGTGAATGCAACCACGAACCACTGACACTCGCGCGGGCGCAGAGGGTTCAGTTCCGACGACTACTTGTCGCCGGTGCGCAGGATCTTGGTACGGAGCACGACCTCGTTGAGGCCGAGCTGACGGTCCAGCTCCTTGGCGGTAGCAGACGTCGCGGTGAAGTCGACCACGGCGTAGATGCCCTCGGACTTCTTCAGGATGTCGAACGCCAGGCGGCGGCGACCCCAGATGTCCACCTTGTCGACGGTCCCACCCTCGGTCGTGATGACCGACAGGTACTTGTCGAGCGACGGGGCAACGGTGCGCTCCTCGACCTCCGGGTCCAGGATCACCATCAGTTCGTACTGACGCATGTGTATACCCACCTCCTCTGGTCTCAGCGGTCACGGTCGTTCCGTGACAGGAGGGTTCACAGCAAGGGTCAAGACTACCCGCCATGCGCCAGACGGCGGAATCGACCGCGCGAGACCCCTCTCACACGCCGGTTCCCACCCATCCGGGCACGGCCGAGGGGTCGTCTCCCGCAGGAGACGGCCCCTCGGTTCACGGGTCCGGGACGACGCGAGCTATGGACTCCCGCTTCCGTTCCCGTTGCCGTTGCCTGTCGGCGTGGCGGTCGGGTCACCGGTCGGGAACACTCCCGGGCCAGCCGAGACGATCACTTGCACCTGGCTGCCCGCGGGCACAGCAGCGCCCTCGTCCGGATTCACGTCCATGACGATGCCTTGTTCGACGTCGTCGGAGGGCTGGTACTGGATGACCGGTTCAAGCCCAGCACGCTGGATCTCCCGCCGCGCGTTGTTCTCGTCGCCGCCCACCAGACCACCCGGCACGGTCGCGGACTCCTCGCCCGGCCCGGTCGAGACCTCGACCCTGATGTCCGAGCCGACCTTCACCTCTCGGCCCTCGTTCTCCACGGAGAGCACAATTCCGGCGCCCTGTTCGCTCTCGACCTCCACCAGAACGGCATTCAGCCCGGCGCCGGCCAGCGTCGCCATAGCTGTCGTGATCTGCTGGCCGACCAGACCGGTCGGCACCATCACCTTGTCGTTCTTTTCCGAAGGCGAAGGCGACGGCGTGGGCGACGGTGACGGCGACGGGGCCGGCGGCTCGTAGGCCGGGAACTCCTCGACCTCCATGCCCTCCGTCACCGTCTTCATGTACTCGGTCCACGCCCAGACCGGCCACGTGCCACCCGTGAGGCTGCCGCCCGCCCACTCCCCGAACGGCGTGATCGAGGCCTGGCCGCCGTCGGGCGTCGTCTGGTAGACGCCAACGACCGTCGCGAGCTGCGGGACGTAGCCGGCGAACCACGCCGACTTGTTCCCGTTGGTGGAGCCGGTCTTGCCGGCGACCGGACGACCGAGCTCCTGTGCCGGCGCGCCCGACCCCTTCTCGACCACCTGCGTCAACGCGTAGGTAGCCTTGGCCATCACGTCGGGCTTGAAGACGCCTGACTCCGGCACACGAGTCCACTCGTGGATGAGCGTTTCGCCCTTCTTCACCGACGTCACCATGTGCGTCTCGCTCCGCGTACCTTGCGCGGCGAGCGTGGCATACGCGCCCGCGAGGTCGACGGCGCGCACCGGTTCGGTGCCGAGCACATTGGACAGCTCGGCGTTCGTGGACTCCTTGGGAATACCCGCCCGGATCGCGACGTCCTGCGATTTCTTCGCCCCGATCGCCACGTTGAGCTGTGCGTAGACGGTGTTCACGGAGTTCGCCGTGGCATCGATCAGGTCGATGTCGCCGAACGACTGGCCGCCCTCCTCGGTGCCGAAGTTGGTGAGCTCCACCTCGGGGCCACCGGCCACGGCGGTCCAGCCCGGGATCTGCATCGGACTGTTCCCCGTGTAGTACTCGTTGAGCTCGTGCCCCTCCTCGAGCGCGCCGATCAGGGTGAACGGTTTGAACGTGGAACCGGGCTGCGCCTTGCCGTCGGTGGCGGCGTTGAACTGCACCTTCTCGTAGTTCTTGCCGCCGTACAGGGCGCGGATGGAACCATCCTTGGGGTCGACTGACACGATGGAGACACCGAGGTTCTTCGACGCAGCGTTCTCACCCTTGTACGGGATCGTGTCGGCCGCGGCGACCGCTGCCTTCTGCCACTTCGGGTTGATCGTGGTGCGGATCTCATAGCCGTTCTTCATGAGGTCGTCTTCGGTGATGTCGAATTCGGCGAGCTCCTTGCGGACCTCCTCGAGCAGATACCCCACCTGGCCGGCGCGCGACGGCGGCTGGTACTTGATGGGCTCGGGGAAGGTCGCGGAGTTGCGTTCCTCCTGGGTGATGACACCGAGATCCGCCATGTTGCGCAGCACGCGCCCCCACTTCTCCTCGGCGACGGCGCGGGACTCCTTGCCGAACCGGGGATCCCAGTACGACGGCGACGGGATGATCCCCACCAGCATCGCGGTCTCGGAGACGGTCAGCTTGGCCGCCGGCTTGTTGAAGTACGCCTTCGCGGCTGCCTCGAAACCGTAGGCACCGCGGCCGAGATAGATGGTGTTGACGTAGCCCTCGAGGATCTCGTCCTTCGTCTTCTGGTCTTCCACCTTGAGGGCGAGGATGATCTCGCGGAACTTGTCCGCGTAGGACGACTGCCCCGCCTGGTAGTAGGTGTTCTCCACGTACTGCTGCGTCAGCGTGGACGCACCCTGCCGCGTACCGCCGGTCACGTTGCTGACCAGCGCGCGGACCATGCCCAGCGGGTCGACGCCCATGTGATTCTCGAAGTTCTGGTCCTCGGACGCCACCACGGCCTGACCCACGTACGGGGGCAGCTCGTCGAGGGACCGGATCGTCCGGTCGACCGCCGCGAACTTGCCCATCACCTGGCCGTTCTCGTAGTAGACGGTGGTGGTCTCCGAGCCGATCTCCGTATTCTCCTCAGGTACGGACCAGCCGATCCACCCTGCCGTGAACACGCCGACCACGAGCGATAGCCCGGTCAGTGCGGTGCCGACAACAACTCGCCATGACGGGATCCATGCGCGGATTCCCGTGCGGTACGGCCGCGGGTAGTTCCAGACCGCCCGCCGGCGCCGGGGAGTTTGCGGCCAGATGGGAGAGGGTCCCCTGTTCGCCACGTCTTCCTCGTTCCTCGAATCGGTTCAGTGAGCGCACTGAACCCCGAAACGATAGAGGATCGATGTTCGCAGCAAGTAGCAGAATCGGAGTTTCTCTGTGTACGCCCCGTGTCAGAAACCCCAGGTCGACCAGCATTTCACCCGCTGCTGGCCGAGCCCGTCAGGCCCCTGACCGGGGCTGTCACCCCCGGTCGAGCCTGCCGTACCCGACTAGCCGAAGATGCCGCCTCCGTCGTCCGACGGGTCGTCGGACGGATTGCCGCCGCCCTCCTCCGGTCCGGTGGAGATGACCAGCGTCACCTCGCTGCCCACGGGCACCTCCGAGCCCTCGCCCGGGTCGACCGAGATCACCGAGCCCTCAGGCACGCTGTCCGACGGCGCCTCCTGGATCACCGGCGTCAGCTCGGCGGCCTCCAGCTGGTCCTCGGCGTAGCCCTGTTCCTGGTTGGTCAGCCCCCAGGGCACCATCGTGGTCTCTTCCTCGGCGCCGGAGCCGTTCGAGACCTCGACCTTGATGGTCGAGTTGACCTCGACCTCCTCGCCCTCGTGCTCCACGGAGAGCACTACGCCTGCGGGCTCGTCGCTGTCCACGTCCACCTGCTCCGGGACGAGCTGGAGACCGGCGAGCGCGGAGGCGACAGCGGCGTACTGCTGGCCAGCCATGTTGGTCGGCACCATTACCATCTCTTCCGGCTCCTCCGACGGGCTCTCGGACGGCGTCGGCGTGGGCGACGGTTCCGGGGCCGGCGGGGTGTACGTCGGAAGGTCTTCGACCTCCATGCCCTCGGTGGCCTTGATCATGTAGGCGGTCCACGCCTCCACCGGCCAAGTGCCTCCGGTGATCTGCTCGTAGTCGCTGAAGGGCTTGATCTGCTCGTACGTGTTCTTGTCGGTGTTGTACTCGTACAGACCGACCACTGTCGTGAGCTGCGGCACGAAGCCCGCGAACCACGCCGACATGTTGTCGTTCGAGGAGCCCGTCTTGCCCGCGACCGGGCGGCCGAGCTCCTGCGCGGGTATGCCCGACCCCTCCTCGACCACCTTGCTCATGGCGTAGGTCGCGGCCGCCATGACCTCCTGGTCGAACATCTGCTCGCTCGTGCTCGGCCCCTCATAGCGCAGCTGCTTGCCGTCCCGGACCTCCGTCACCATGTGCGGTTCGGTGCGGTAGCCCTCCGCGGCGATGGTCGAATAGGCGCGCGCCAGGTCCACGTTGGTCACGTACGCGGTGCCCAGCACGTTGGCCAGGTTGCTGCCGATGGTGCAGCAGTCACGGGTGTCCGGGTCGTCGTCGGCTTGAGGGATGCCAAGGTCGTAGCCGACCTGCGCCGTCGTCTCCGGCCCGATGTCCTTGTTGAGCTGGCCGTACACGACGTTTACCGAGTTCGCGGTCGCCGTCGTCAGGTCGAGGCTGTTCCAGGAGTCGTTGTTGAAGTTGTACAGCGGCACGTCGGGGCCGTCGTCTTCCTGCTTCCAGCCCTCGATCACCGTGCCGTCGACGGCGCTGTACGTCTTGTCGAGCTGGATGCCTTCCTTCAGCGCCCCGATCAGCGTGAACGGTTTGAAGGTCGACGCGCCCTGCGCCTCGAACGTCGCGGCGTTAGTCGGGTACTTCGAGTAGTCCGGCCCGCCGTACATCGCCTTGATCTCCCCGGTCTGCGGGTCGATCGACGTGAGGGACGCCCGGGTGAACGGGTCGGCGTCGTCCGGCAGCTTCATCGTCTCGTACGCCGCGGCCTGCATCTTGCGGTCGATCGACGTGTGGATCTCGTAGCCGTTCTTGGTGAGGTCCTCGGCCGAGATCCCCGCCTTGTCGAGCTCGTTGGCCACCTGCTCCAGCAGGTAGGCGGTCCGGTTGTCGCCCGAGCCCTGCTTGTACTCGATGAGCTTGGGGTACTTCGCGGCGGCGCGATCCTCCTCAGTGATGTAGCCCTGCTCGACCATCAGGTTTAGCGTGCGTTCCCAGCGCGACTGCGCCTGCGCCTCGGCCGCCTCACCCTGCCGCGGGTCCCAGTAGGTCGGGTTCGGGATGATGCCGGCGAGGAAGGCCGACTCGGAGATGGTCATCTCCTTGGCCGGCTTCCCGAAGTACGCCTGCGACGCCGCCTCGACGCCGTACGCGCCGCGCCCAAGGTAGATCGTGTTGACGTACCCCTCGAGCACCTGGTCCTTGGTCTGCTCCTGCGTGACCTTGAGGGCGAGGACCGCTTCCTTGAGCTTCGTCGAGTACGTCGCGTACTCCACGCCGACGTAGTAGTTCTCGACGTACTGCTGGGTCAGCGTGGAGGCGCCCTGACGGTCGCCGCCGGTCACGTTGTTGATCGTCGCGCGGAGGATGCCCAGCGGGTTGATGCCCATGTGGGTCCGGAAGCTCTGGTCCTCCGACGCGATGATCGCCTCCGTCACCTGCGGCGGCAGGTCGCCCAGCGGCACGATCGTGCGGTCCTGCGCCGCGAACTTCCCGATCGGCTTACCGTCGGCGTAGTACACGGTCGTGGCCTCGTCGCGGACCGTGCCCAGCTCGTTCGGCACGGGCACGCTCACCCAGGCCGCCATGATGACGCCGGCCGCGAGCGAAGCGCCCGTCAGCAGCGCGCCCACGACGAACCGCCACGACGGGACCCACGCGCGGATCCCGGTGCGGTACGGGCGGGGGTAGTTCCAGATTCCCCGCCGGCGTCGGGGCGTTTGCGGCCAGATCGGAGAAGGACTCCAGTTCGACACGTCAGCCTCTTCCTCGGTTCGGACTCAGGGACCGCCGGTGTGCGGTCGACGCACTCGCCACAGCGGACCACCCGAAACCATAGGGGAATTCACCCCGTCACCCGTAGCCCGATCGCGGCGCACCGCCCCGTCGTGGACATTTCCCCCAGGGTCAGCCCAGTCCGTCTGTCTCGGCTTCACATTTCATCCACTTTTCGCGCCCGGCGCGGCCGACGTCGGAGCCACAGATTGCGAGCCGACATCACCGGACTTATGCTCGCGATGTATCGACTCGATACATCGTGCGCAACTGATCTGCCCGGGCAACCGGCGGACCGGGAAGGGAGGTCACCGTGCGCAGTCGGTCCGATGTGCTGGAGACCGCCGTCCTCGGCCTGCTCAACGAGTCGCCGCTGCACGGGTACGAGCTTCGGAGGCGCCTCAACCTCGTGCTCGGTTCGTTCCGTGCTTTTTCCTACGGCACGCTCTATCCGGCCCTGAAGGCCCTGGTCACCCGCGGTCTGATCGTGACGACGGAGGTCGACCAGCCGCCGCCCTCACCCCGCAGGGCGAAGCCTGGGATCCCGGGCAAGACCACCAAGCCCAAGCCCCTCGGACGACGTCGCGTGGTCTACGAGCTGACCGCAGTGGGCAAGGAGCACCTCCACACCGTTCTGGCCACCGCCGGTCCTGCGGCGTGGGAGGACGACAACTTCGACGTGCGGTTCGCGCTCTTCGGGCAGACCGACGCCGAGACCCGTCTCCGGGTCCTCGAAGGCCGGCGCACCCGGCTGACCGAGCGCCTGGAGGCGTTCCGGGAGTCCGCGTCGCACCCGCGGTCGCGGCTCGACGAGTATGCGCTCGAGCTCCAGCGTTTCGGGCTCGAAAAGGTCGAGCGCGAAGTGCACTGGCTCGACACCCTCATCTCCACCGAGCGGGGACGCGCTGCGGCGCAGAGCCGCCCACCGCAGCAGGAACCAACGAAGAAGGAGCGAGGATGACCTCCATCCGCGTGGGCATCGTCGGCGTAGGAAACTGCGCCTCGTCCCTGGTCCAGGGCGTGACCTACTACCGTGACGCCGACCCGGCGAGCACCGTCCCGGGCCTTATGCACGTGCAGTTCGGCGACTACCACGTGTCGGACCTCGAGTTCGTCGCCGCGTTCGACGTCGACGCGAAGAAGGTCGGCTTCGACCTGGCCGAGGCCATCACCGCCTCCGAGAACAACACGATCAAGATCGCCGACGTGCCGCCCACGGGCGTCACCGTCCAGCGCGGCCCCACCCTCGACGGGCTCGGCGACTTCTACCGTGCGACGATCGACGAGTCCACCAAGGACGCCGTCGACGTCGTGGCCGCGCTGCGCGAGGCCGAGGTCGACGTGCTCGTGTGCTACCTGCCGGTGGGCTCCGAGGAGGCCGCCAAGTTCTACGCGCAGTGCGCGATCGACGCGGGCGTGGCCTTCGTCAACGCGCTCCCCGTGTTCATCGCGTCCGACCCGGAGTGGGCAGCGAAGTTCGAGGAGGCGGGCGTGCCGATCGTCGGCGACGACATCAAGTCGCAGGTCGGCGCCACCATCACGCACCGCGTGCTGGCCAAGCTGTTCGAGGACCGCGGCGTCACCCTGGACCGCACCTACCAGCTCAACGTCGGCGGCAACATGGACTTCAAGAACATGCTGCAGCGCGACCGCCTGGAGTCGAAGAAGCTCTCCAAGACGCAGGCCGTGACCTCCAACCTCGCCGGCTCCCTGGCCGGCAAGAAGGAGGACCGCAACGTACACATCGGCCCGTCGGACTACGTGGCGTGGCTCGACGACCGCAAGTGGGCGTACGTGCGCCTCGAGGGCCGGGCGTTCGGTGAGGTGCCGCTCAGCCTGGAGTACAAGCTCGAGGTGTGGGACTCGCCCAACTCGGCCGGCATCATCATCGACGCGGTGCGCGCCGCCAAGATCGCGAAGGACCGCGGCGTCGGCGGCCCGATCCTCTCCGCGGCGACCTACTTCATGAAGTCCCCGCCCGTGCAGATGGAAGACACCGCGGGGCGCGCCCAGCTGGAGGCCTTCATCCGCGGTGACATCGAGCGCTGATTCGCCGGTCGAGCGTTCGTTTGCTGGTTGAGCTTGTCGAAACCAGGTTCCGGCAAGCTCAACCAGCGAGGCTCAACCAGCGAGGCACGACTGGCGTACGAACCGATTCACGCACCCGTCACCAGCCAGCGGTCGCCCCGAGCGCGCCAGCCGGTCGTCACGGCGCGGGCTGCCATGAACACACCGGCGAACGCAAGCCAGAGCCAGGCGAGCCCCCGTGCGCCGTCGGGCGCCCAGGCAGCGACCGCGAACGCGAACGGAAGGTAGACGACCAGCGTCACCATGCCGGCCCAGGCCAGGTACCGGCCGTCGCCGGCACCGATGAGAACGCCGTCGAGCACGAAGACCCAGCCGGCCATCGGCATGAGGACGCCGCAAACCGCGATGCCGAGGGCGATCGCCATGCGTACGTCGGGGTCGGGCGAGAAGAGGGGCGCGATCCACCAGCCGGCTACCGCGAGGGCGACGCCGATCGCCGCTCCCGCTCCGATGCCCCACTGCAGGCAGCGGCGTAGCAGCAGGCGGACGTGCCCCACGTCGCCCGCTCCCAGGCCGTGCCCCACCAGGGCCTGCGCCGCGATGGCCAGCGCATCGAGCGCGAACGCGGCGAGGCCCCACAGCGAGCTCACCACCTGGTGCCCTGCGAGCGCGACGGGGCCGAGAGCAGTCGCAACGACCACGGTGATCAGGATCGCGGCCCGAAGGCTGAGGGTGCGGATCACCAGCGGCAGGCCGGCCCGGGCGCCGGACAGGATGCCCGCCCGGTGCGGGCGCAGGCTCGCGCCGCGGGCGCGGGCGCCGCGCACCACGATCACGCCGAGCACGACGGCCATGAGCAGCTGGGTGATCGCCGTGCCCAGGCCGGACCCGGCTATCCCCATCCCGGCCCCGTACACGAGCGTGATGTTCAGCGCTGTGTTGAGCAGGGCTCCGGTGGCGGCGACAACGAGCGGCGTGCGCGTATCGCGCAGACCGCGCAGCACACCGGTCGCGGCCTGGACCACGAGCATCCCGGCGAGACCGGGCGCGGACCACCGCAGATAGGTCACGGCATGCTCCGCGACGTCGCCGTGCGCGCCCAGGGCGGTCACCGTCACCGGAGCGGCGAGCAGGAGGACGACGGCGAGGACCACGCCGATCCCGAGGGCGAGCCAGATCCCATCGATACCGGACTGCAGCGCCTCCCGCTCCTTGCCCGCGCCGGTGAGCCGGGCGACCGACGCCGTGGTCGTGTACGCGAGGAATACGCATAGCCCGACGAGCGTGAGCAGCACGTTGCTCGCGAGAGACAGGCCGGCGAGCTCGGCGGTGCCGAGGTGGCCGACCACCGCGCTGTCGACGAGGACGAAGAGGGGTTCGGCGATGAGCGCCCCGAGGGCGGGTACCGCGAGGGCGAGGATCTCGCGGTCGATCGACCGCGGGGAACCCGGAGTGTGGCGCGGCTCGCCCAACTTTCTTTCCTCCACAGGCTGGGGGTTACGTCAATGCAGGTCAGGGGGTATGGCGATGTTTTACACAGGGGTTATCCACAGCTGGGGACAGGGTTGTCCACCCACTGTGCACAGCCCTGGGCCACCTTTCCACATGCTGTACACAGGCTCGTCCACAGGTCTCGTTGCGCTGGCGTCCGCAGGGGCCTAGCGTCAGCGGCACTTGGTTGCTGGTTCGATCTCGCAGGGACTGTCGCACACGACACAAAGGCGTGTCGGGGCTGATGTCCCGCGAGTGTCGGTGGCGGGGAGTAGAACAGGTGTTGGACGTCGACGAGCGCATGCGCAGCGTGTGCCGGAACGTCATGAGATCAGGAAGCTGGAGGAGGTGCGGATGTCGATCGAGGAGCTCGAGTCGAGCTATTCGGGACGAAGCCCCGGCCTCGACCGCACACCGCCGCAGGACATCGCCGCGGAGATGAGCGTGCTGGGCGGCATGCTGCTTTCCAAGGATGCAATCGCCGACGTGATCGAGCAGATCCGGGGCAACGACTTCTACCGGCCGGCGCACGAGGCCATCTACGACGCGATCATCGACCTCTACGGTCGCGGTGAGCCGGCCGACGCGATCACCGTGCTCGCCGAGCTGCAGCGCCGCGGCGAGCACGCGCGCGTCGGGGGCGCCCCATACCTGCACGACCTCATGGCCGGCGTACCGACGGCGGCGAACGCCGGGTACTACGCCCGGATCGTGCGCGAGCGCGCCATCATGCGCCGGCTCGTGGAAGCGGGCACGCGCATCGTCCAGATGGGCTACGCCACCGACGGGGGCGAGGTCGACGACGTCGTCAACAACGCGCAGGCAGAGGTCTACGCGGTTACGGAGCGGCGGGCATCGGAGGACTACCTCCCGCTGGCCGACATCATCGGGCCGACGTTCGACGAGATCGACGCCGCGCAGGGCCGCGGCGAGGGACTCACGGGCGTGCCGACGGGGTACTCGGACTTCGACCGCCTGACGAACGGCCTGCACCCGGGTCAGATGGTGGTCGTGGCCGCCCGACCTGCGGTGGGTAAGGCCCTCGCGCTCGACACCCCGCTGCCGACGCCGACCGGGTGGACGACGATGGGCAACGTCGCGGTTGGCGACTTCCTTCTGGCGGCGGACGGCACCCCGACGCGAGTCGTGGCCGCAACCGAGGTCATGCAAGGCCGCCCGTGCTACGAGGTGGAGTTCGACGACGGCACGGTGATCGTGGCGGACGCTCAGCACCAGTGGTTGACGAGCACCCGCACGCAGCGGCGCAAGGTTCGCGTGGGCACCGTGCCCGAGAGTTCCGTCCACACCACCGAAGAGATCCTTGCGTCTCTGCGGACAGCTACGGCAGACAAGCGCGCCAACCACTCGGTGGCCACGGCCCAACCGCTTGATCTGCCTGACGTTGACCTGCCGATCCACCCCTATGCGCTCGGCGTCTGGCTGGGCGACGGCACGTCGCGGCGTGCGGAGTTCACTTCGGCAGACCCTGAGATCGCGATGATGATCGAGGGCCTTGGTTACGTAGCCCAGGCGCGGGGCGCGGTAAAGGGCGCCGCTCGCACCTATTCGATGCTGCTTCCTGACCCAGAGGTACGGCCGCAGGCCTGCATTATCTGCAGCAAGCAGTTCGTACCGAAGATGGCGACGCTGCTCGCGTGCAGCAAGGCTTGTGCGGCACGTTCCCGAGGTATGGCGCGACCCGAACGGCCGACGTGTCCCGACTGTGGCAAGCCCGGCTGGGGTTTCCGGCGGTGCCAGGAGTGCCACAACGCACACGGCACGATGGGCGGCCGGCTACGCAGCCTCAACCTGCTGCAGAACAAGCACATCCCTACCGAGTACCTCCGAGCGAGCGAGGATCAGCGGCGCGCCCTCCTTGCGGGCCTGCTCGACTCCGACGGCACGGTCAATCCACAGGGCAGCGTCCAGATCGCCGTGACCAACAAGCGGCTGGCCCTGGACGCACGCGAACTGATCCTGTCTCTCGGCTACCGCACGGGCTGGTCGGAGAAGCGGGTCAACGGCCGGACCGAGGCGTCTTCCACAGCCTTCACGATCACATTCACCACTGAGGACGACGTCTTCGCCCTGGAGCGCAAGCGACTTACCCACAAATCCCGCCGCCGTCCTGCAACGGCCAAGCTGACCTCACGGTTCGTGGTGGACGTGCGGGCAATCGAGTCGGTGCCGGTGCGCTGCGTCGAGGTGGAGAACCCGTCGCACCTGTACCTGGCGAGCCGGTCGATGGTTCCTACGCACAACTCTGTGCTGGGGATCAACGTTGCTGCTCACGCTGCCATTCACCACGACATGGCCGCCGTCATCTTCTCCCTGGAGATGAGCCGCAACGAGATCGTCATGCGAATGCTCGCCGCCGAGGCGCGCGTGCCGCTGACCAAGATGCGTAGCGGCAACATGGACGACGGCGACTGGCAGAAGCTTGCCGCCACCATGGGCAAGGTCTCGGATGCTCCGCTGTTCATCGACGACTCGCCGAACATGTCGCTGATGGAGATCCGCGCCAAGTGCCGCCGGCTCAAGCAGCGGCACGACCTCAAGCTGGTGGTCATCGACTACCTCCAGCTGATGTCGTCCGGCAAGCGCGTCGAGTCGCGTCAGCAGGAGGTCTCCGAGTTCTCGCGTTCGCTCAAGCTGCTCGCGAAGGAGCTCGAGGTGCCCGTGATCGCGATCTCGCAGCTGAACCGTGGTGCGGAACAGCGCAGTGACAAGAAGCCGCAGATGTCGGACCTTCGTGAATCAGGCTCCATCGAGCAGGACGCCGACGTCGTGATCCTGCTGCACCGCGAGGATGCCTACGAGAAGGAGTCGCCGCGCGCCGGTGAGGCGGACTTCATCGTGGCCAAGCACCGTAACGGCCCGACTGACGTGATCACGGTTGCGTTCCAGGGCCACTACCAGCGGTTCGTCGACATGCAGGTCTGAGCCTCCGACTGTGGACGTGCAGCCTAGATTGCAAAATGGTCCACCTTTGTTACAAAGCCGCTAGCGTGCCCGTGGGTGACCACCTGGCGGTGTAGTGGCCGCGTGGTTGGGCACAACGTGGGCGGCCGCGGGTTCACTCGTAGGTCGCAGTCGCCTGGAGCGCGTCATTGAACACCTCCCAGCCGTTCTGAGGCGGAGTCCGGCGCCCGACGACGTTGAGGTAGTACCCGTCGGAGTCCTCGAGCCAACCGGCGAGAGCTTCGAGGTATTCGTGCAGCGTTGAGTTGGTCGACGGCTCGTCGGCCACAGCGGCGATCGCGAGTGATCTGGCTGTCGCGATGACGGCCTGCTTCCCTGACCCGTGTGCGGCCGATGGGCACCCAGCGAGGCCACAGCTCTCATCGACGTCGAAGCCCCGGTGCTCGAATTCGTAGTGGAAGCAGATGTAGTGCATCTGCTCGAACGTGTCGTATCCGGCTGCGCCGACGCTCACGGGGCGGTGGCATCGGCGGCATAGGCGCTCCATCCCGTGATGATGGCAGAGCGGGTGGCTCGCCACTGGTTCCAGACGGCCGTCCTGTGCCTCGCGGTCTTGAGGGCCTGGCCAGCACGCTGCCACACTAAGCGAGCCGCCTTTACCTAGTGCAGGAGCCTGTCACGATCTCTCGGCTTTCAGCCGTGTGGCGCCTGCGAGGGCTCTGACCAACCCCCTCGAGTCGGTCGCCACCGTGCGTACGGCGTCGACGGGCTCTTCCGGTTCGACGCGCGCATCCCCGCTCCCATGGCGAAGCGCCTCTACGAGTATGCGCAAGCCTGCGGTCGTCCGGTGACGGCCCTGCACGCAGACCTCCTTGCGCACGCACTCTCCTCGTCCGGGCAGAGCACTTCGAGGGAGGCGCCCTGCCCGAACCGGGGCGAGGCGCCGCGCTGCACGATGTTGACGACGAAGATGACGTGGGGCGCGGAATTGGAGGGGCATGACCAAGACGTATGCCGATGCCAGGTCCATGTGGCGCAGCCGAGCGCCGGGTCGTGACGTTCGGGCTCCACCTGTTCCGGTTCGCGGGCGCGCCAGTCGCGATCCCAGGGCCGGGGCAGGGCGCCGGTCTGGCGAGGCGGTCATGAGGGACCCGGTGACCAGGTCGATCTTGAACGGCTCGAGGGGCTTGATGCCCACGCGGGGGACGACGGTCAGTGTGCGTCCCTCGATTCCCGGCTGCTGGTCGTCGCCGGGCGTGGGGCGCGTGCTGCGGATGTCGAAACTGAAGAAGTCGTCCAGGTCCCGAGCCAGTGCCACGGGCAGCGCGTCGACGGCGTCATCGATGTCCTGCAGGCTCGCCCGCAGGTCGACGTCCTTGGAGTGGCGGGCGTCGTCGGCACGGGCGAGGAGCGCCGTTCCGCCCTTGAGGACCCAGGGCTCATCTGGTTCGGCGAACACGCGCGCCAGGAGCCGTTCGTACACGAACTCGCGTAGCAAGCCCTTGGCCGGGCGTCCGGTGCGTACAGCTGCCACGCGGGCCCGGTCCGAGGCGCCGGGGGCCGCTACGCGACGTGGGCCAGGATCGGCTCGAGCAGCTCGGGCAGCGGGTTCGAGCCGAGCGTTCCGTCGTAGCCGCCGGTTGTCTGCACCACGACGAGGTCGTGCTCGGGGAGCAGGTGCAGGCGTTGGTCGCCGTTGCCGATCGCGCCGGCCCAGTGGTCCGGGCCCTCACCGCCGAGGTACCACTGGTAGCCGTACCCGCACCAACCCGTCGAGACGCGCGGGGTCAGCATCCGCGTGATCCAGTCAGGCGCGACGACCTGCCGGCCGCTCCACACGCCGTCGTTGAGCACGAGCTGCCCGATCCGGGCGAGGTCGCGAGGCGCGAACCGGAGCCCGGAGCACGCGATCGGCGTCCGGCCCGGTTCGGCGATCCACTCGACCCGTCCGATGCCGAGCGGCGCGAACAGCCGCCGCTGCGCGAACTCGTGCAACGGCATACCGGTGCCGTCGGCGACGATACGGCCGAGCACCTCCGTGGTGCCGCCGCTGTAGTTCCACCGCTCGCCCGGAGGCTCCTCCACCGGGCGCTCGAGGACGTACCGGTACCGGTCCCGTGCCATCCGCATGGCGATCTCGCCGTTCCTCGGGTCGCGGTACGGCGGCTTCTCCCGCCACTCCATGCCCGTGGTCATGGTCAGAGCGTGCTCGATCGTGATGCCGGACCGCTTCGGGTCGGCGGCGAGGTCGGGATACTCGGGGAACCGCTCCAGCAGTGGCGCGGACACGTCCGGAACGTCGCCGTCGGCCAGCGCGATGCCGTACAGCAGCGCGACGACGCTCTTGGAGACCGAGCGCACGTCGTGCAGCGTGCGAGGCCCGAATGTGACGGTGCCGAGCGGCCTGCCGTGCCGGAAGTCCTTGCCCCGGCCGTACCACTCGGCGACCAATCTGCCGCGGTGGACGACGACGACGCCGTGCAGGCGCGGGTGCCGGGACGCGGCGTGCGCGACCGCGTCGTTCAGCTCGGCGGTCGTGCCGGCGTCGGGCACCGGCCACGGCGCACCCGGCCGACCGTCGCCGACGCGGAGCGTCGGGTTGAGGACGAACCGGAGCAGCATCTGGATCGCGTGCATGCGCGAGATCGTGCCAGGTCAGACAGGTGTGGTCACGCGGGCGCGCGGCCGAAGCGGCGGGCGCGGCGGAGCTCGGTAGTGCCGGGCTGATCACCCCCACGTGTCTGGGGCGAGGCCCGGCATGGGCCGTTCGTAGGGAGCCCCGAGCGGTTCACCGTCCGTGGGCGCGCCGCCGAGCAGCGACCGCGTGATCCGCTCGCCGTCGGCGGTCATCTCCTCGACCGCTGCGCGCAGGTCGTCGTCCCCGGTCTCGCGGCCCGCCTCGGCGGCGAGGAGCACCGCGCGCCGGATCACCTCCTTGACGAACGACGCGGTCACGCCTTCCGTGCGTGCCGCCGCGTCGTCGAGCGCCGGCCCGCCCAGGGGCAGATGACCGCGGTAGAGCTCGAACAGCCGACGCCGCGCACCGGCGTCGGGCAGGGGGATCTCGACGGCCAGGTCGACCCGGCCGGGTCGCTGGGCGAGCGCGCGCTCGAGCAGGTCGGCGCGGTTGGTCGTGAGGACGAAGGCGACGTCGGCGTCGGGTCCGAGGCCGTCCATCGCGTCGAGCACCTCGAACAGCAGCGGCTGAGGGCCGTCGTGGAACGAGCGGTCCTCCGCGATGAGGTCGCAGTCCTCGAGCACGATCATGGCCGGCTGCATCGCCCGCGCGGCCTCGGCGGCCAGCCCGACCTGCCGGGTGGCCCGTTCGAGCGTGCCCGGCGGCAGCACGAAGCGCAGCGTCGCCCCGGCGAGCAGGATGACGGTCGTGCCCTCCGCGCGACGCCGAGAACCACAGCGTGCTGCGCGGGCAAGTCGTGACGACGTCGACGGAGGCGCCGTGGGCTGATCGCGTCGGCGCAGGACGCCGAAGACGCGAAGCAGGCCCGAGAGCTACCAACTCTCGGACCCGATCGCCTCGCCTGCAGCGCGGTTTCCGCGTGCCCGGCGACCCGCCTGGGATCATCCGGGCTCACCAAGGCGATTCAGGCTGGCTGTGGCCGTTGTGTCAGGTTGATGCGGATTTCGCAGAACGGATCACGCCTCCACATCTGAGTTAGGACCGAGCCCTCGGACGCCGGGATTCGCTGCGGCGGATCGGCGGCAGCGATCAGCATCCTCGCCAGCCGGACGCACCCAGTCCGGACCTGATCGGGCACGCGGTTGCTCGTTCCGACGGAGAGCGCCGCGTCGATCCGCTCGCCAACACGTACTTTGTCGGTAGTGTCCAGGCGGCCCTGGTAGTCGCCCATCTTCTCGTTGAAGGCGTGCCAGCGCACCGGGGCCAGTTCGCCCGCAGCGTTGCGGAGGACGTCCTCGCCGAACATGAACTCCATCGAGACCGCACGGCCGTTCACGTCCTCGGCTCCACGCCCCGACGGACCGAGGGTCGGATACCTGTTTGCATAGGGCGCCGTCGGGAGGCATACGGCCACGACCTGCGCCGGCAGGTGGAGCTTCGAGAGTTGCGCGGCAGCCTCGCGTCCCGCCGTGTCGTTGTCGAGCACGGCGATGATGCGGTTCATGACGCCTGCTGCGGCCATGCCCTTGGTGAGGGAAACGACGCGGTCGGTTCCGCCGGGAGGACGCAGGTCAAAGTCAAGGAATCTGAAGAGGTGGGCCACCTCGGGCGCCGCGACCTCCACAGACCGGCGCAGGCGATGCGCATCACTTGATCCCTCGGTGACGACAATGACGGCTCCGTCTGCTGCAACTGTGGCGGACATCCGTAGGCGCGCCTCGCGATGGGGGTTCTCGTCGGGCGTGAGCCAGCCGCCCAGCACGAGATCGGTGAGATCGAGCTTGACCTCGCTCGCCGCGCGCGTTCGGCACAGCGAGAGCGCCAGCGCGAACCGCGGATCATCGAAAGCCTCTCGCAGCCGCTCCCATTGCTCGTGCAGGAAGTGCTCCTCGGGGCGTTCTCGTGGATCGGGGCGGATGCCCGCGCCGGCGGCACGGCCGGAGCGGGTGGTCAGTGCAGCCGTGATCGCAGCGCCGTTGGGATACGCCGCTGTTCCCTCCTGCCACAGGGTGGACAGGCGTCGCTCCTCCTCGTCGTCGAAGAAGGCTGTGCTTAGTCGGCTGACCCAGTCGGAGGAGAATCCCTGAAGTTCCAGCCGCCGCCGCAGGGTTCGGGCCGTCGCCGAATAGCCCATCAGGTCGTCATGCCACGGCAGCGGCAGCCCGTCCGGTTCCGGCGCGTCGGCTGCCCGGTTCTCGTACTCAGCCAACGCCGCGAGCTTCGTGGTGTCCACGAAGCGGTCCTCATCGGCGAAGAGCAGCATCAACTCGTCGGGTACGTAGTTCTTTCCCCATACCGGGATGGCCTGCCCTCCGACCTGAATGCTCCACCACGATCCCACCTGCCAGACCCTAGCCGCGAGTCGGTCCGCGGCAGTGCCGAACGCCGTTGTTTGACATGCCATGATTCCGGCATGCCAGAGCAGACCGTCAAGGACGTCGACCGACGCCTCGTCAGGTGGGCCCACATGTGGGCCGCGGCGGCGTCCGCGACGTACGAGACCATTGAGTCCATCTCGATGCCCGAGTCGCCTGCAACGGAGATCGGACGCCGCGACGCGATGACCATGGTCCTTGTCGACGCTGTGCGCAATGTCGTCCGCGGGGCCGAACTGGCCGTCGGCAGAGAGAGCGAGATCGTCCGACGCTTCAGCGAAGAGCATCCCGCCCTCAAGGACCTCCGCGACAGGTTCGAGCACTACGAGGACTACGTCCGGGGCACCGGCAATGCGCAGCGCTCGGGCCGGACCTATAAGGGTGACCCATTGGACCTGGAAGAAGAGGGAATCCGGATCTCGGCGTCCAGCGGGGGCGGCCCCGAGGGCCACCTGGTGAGCGTCGTCGTGATCGAGCGCGACGAAAACGACAAAGCGGCAGAAGTCGTTTATGAAGCGCCGTCCAGGACGATCGCCGTGGCGGTTCGCCGCCTGGCCCGCGATCTGGTCAACGCGGCCAGCATGCTCGACGAGCGCCACCTCGAGCGCTGCGAGATCTGCGCGGCCCCGGAGGGAATCTGAGCGCCAGTCCGTCCCGCGACGGGACCGGCCGACGATAGCGCCCGGCCGCGCGCAGGGATCGGGGCTCGTCACAGACGAGGGTGTAGCCGAGCGTTGGAGCCTCGGTCGGCCATCCTCAATGTGCCGATCCTCTGCGCAGGAATGCCTCGCGCTATTGAGGCGTGACTGTTGCCGCTGCCATACTCAACGGAGCCGCCTGTACCTAGTGCAGGGGTAGACGTCGGGCGCAAATCACAGGCCCGAGGTAGAGCCAGGGCCTGACCACACCCTGCTGATCGGACTGACCACCCGAACGAGCGGATCTACGGATCCGGTAGTTCGAGTTGTGTTTGGTTCGAGAGCAGGTGGGGAGCATGGCGGAAGGCAAGAACGAATCGGTCGTGGTCCCGTCAACGAGGACGGGCCGGCCGCCGACGCGCGACCGTGCGTACGGCGTCGACGGGCTCTTCCGGTTCGACGCGCGCATCCCCGCTCCTCTGGCGAAGCGCCTCTACGAGTATGCGCAAGCCTGCGGTCGTCCGGTGACGGCCGTGCACGCAGACCTCCTTGCGCGCGCCCTCGACGACGTCGACGGAGGCGCCGTGGGCTGATCGCGTCGGCGCAGGACGCCGAAAACGCGAAACAGGCCCGAGAGCTACCAACTCTCGGACCCGATCGCCTCGCTGCAGCGGACCTCTACTTCCGCTGGTTCTGAAACACCCACCGCGCATTTGGGGGTACTTCTATGTCTTCAGCACGTCCAGAGTGCTCTTCTGGAACTCCGTCCGTCAATCGCAACGACCGCCACAGCGTCGGGTCGACGACCAAGCCCAGGTCCACCGTCCTCACACTTCCGAAGACGACGTGGCGCATCCGCACGCTCACCGGCGGCGCGCACGAGTGGGACTGGCGCAGCGGCGCACCGCAGACTCGCGATCTCGCTCCTTCTCGCCGTCCTGCCGCTGACGCCATGTCGCGGCACGCACCCGTCCGGATGATGTCGCAGACCACCGGCGCATTTCTCCTGCTCGAGTCCGGTCTCGAGTACGAACTCGCACGCCAGCTCGACCGTGAACCGAACGTCGTCTGGCTCGTCGGTCAGCCACTCCTTCTGGAGTTCAAGGGCGGACCGCGGCACACACCCGACCTGCTGGCTGAGCACGCTGACGGTCGCGTCGTCGTCTGGGACGCGCGCCCCGTCGAGAAGCGCGACGAGAAGTTCGAGCGGGTCGCGGAACTGACCGAGCGGGCCTGCGAGTCCGTCGGCTGGGAGTACGCGCTCTTCGACTCCCCGGACACGACCGAGCAGCTCAACCTGTTCTGGCTCCGCAACTACCGGCACGCACCCGGATGGCCGCACCTGGATCTACGCCGCCACCTTCTCCGCCGGGCTGCGACGCCCGTATCCATCGGAGACGTCCTCGGTTCCGACCAGGGCGATGGCCACCTCACCGCGGTGATGTGGCACTTGCTGTGGACCGGCGAGCTGGTCATCGACATCAGCCAGCGCATCACCCCGGAGACGCTCGTGACCACATCGGAGGCAACCCGTGTTTGAGAACAGGCTCACCGTCGAGGCCGGCACCATGGTCCTCACCGATGACGGCACCTCCCTCGTGCTCAAGGTTGACCGCGCAGGCATCGAGCTGCGCGACGCCCGCGGCCGGGTCAGCTGGGTTGACTGGCCTGACCTCGGCACGGTCGAGCCGATCGATGGCAGCCAGCCCGACGACGCGCCAGCGCTGCGCAGCTTTGCAGAAGACTGGGAACGGCTCGACAAGACGACTCGCGAGGAGGCGTACTTCCGCCTCGGCATCGTCCAGGAGATCCGCACCGGCTACCGGCACGGCCACGCGGAACTCGCGCTGCCGGGCGAGCCGTCGGAACTCTTCGACCCGAACCGGGGTCTGTCGGTGCACGAGCGGTGCACGCGCATGGCCCAGCGCCTGGCTCACGAAGCGATGACCTCTCGCATGGGCACGGAGCGCCGAGCACCCTCAGTTCGCACGATCGAGCTCTGGGTGAACCGCTACGAGACCGGTGGCCTGCTCGGACTTGTCGACGGCCGGCGGGCCAAGCGCGTTGAGGTGTTCGCAACGCTGCCGCTGGAGTTCCGGCTCATCGGCGCGGAGGTGCTCGCCGAGTTCGACGGCAGCGTATCCACTGTCAACCGGCGCGAGGTCCGTCGCCGAATCAAGGAGCGCATGCACAAGGCGGACTTGGACAGCAAGGTCCCCAATCGCGTCGCCGGGCGCTACATCTCGCACCTGATGGACACCAAGGGCGGCACCACGAGAGCGCAGCGATCCAACCACCTGCGCGGCATCTCGGGGACCGAGTCCTACCCCGGGATGGTGCCTGGCCAGGTGGTCGCGATCGACGTCACCCGGGCAGACGTGCTGGTGTGGTGCCCGGTTCGCGGCGCGGCGTGCAGCGTCGAGATCATCTCCGCGATCGACGTCGCCACCCGCATGATCCTCGCCTTGCGCGTCGTGCCGATGAGCGCCGACGCCCACGACGCCGCCATGCTCCTCTACGACGTCATGCGCCCCTTCTCTCAGGTCGTCGAGGGCACCACCGTCCACGATTGGGCGTGGGCGGGTGTTCCGCAGGAGATCGAGTTCTACTCCGACACTGCGGACGCGAGCCCCGACTGTTCGGGCGTCGAGGTGACCTGCCCGCGGAGCTGCAGAAACATGCACATCGCGCCGGGACTCCAAGGCACGCACATGATCCCCGGGGTCAAGCCGTCGGCGATCCGGGCCGACCACGGCTCTATCTTCGTCTCCCAGGTGTTCCGTGACCTGCTGGCACGGTTCGGTATCGACCTGGCGCTGTCACGCACCCGGCGCCCGATCGACAACGGCATCCTGGAGCGGTACCACGAGACCCTCCAGCGAGCTCTGCAGCAGCTCGCCGGCTACAAGGGCCGCAACCCGTCCGAGCGCGGACGCACAGTTGGCCTCAAAGGCTCCCATACCGAGGAACCGCTCCTGACCGCGGCGGAGTTGGAGAAGTTCCTGCGCCGCTGGATCGCGCTCGACTATCACCGCAGCCCGCACACCGGGCTGCATCTGCCCGGTGCCGAGCACACCGACCTGCGCCCGATCGACATGTTCGACGCTCTGCTCAAGGTCACCGGGCGTCTCCACGTCCCGCAGCGGCCCGACCTGATCTTCGACTTCCTTCCCGTGCGATGGGGAACCGTCGGACAGTCGGGCGTCGAGTTCGCCGACCTCACGTACGACGGCCCCGAGCTGCACGGCCTGCGAGCCGTGCCCAAGGGCACCTTCCGGGCCGAGGACCGAGCCATGCCGTTCCACTACGACCCGCACGACGTCACGAGGATCTGGTTTCGCCGCCCCGACACCGGGCGGATCGTGGAAGTGGCCTGGCGCAAGGCGTACCTGACCAAGGCGCCCCTGACGGAGGCACTCGCTCAGCATGTGCGCGGCGAGGTCCGGCGGCGCCCGGGCGGTGCCCACCTGTCCGTCACTGCTGCCGAGGACGAGATCATCAAGGAACTCGGCAACCTCCTGGACGGCATCGTTCCGAAGGACTGGAAGAAGAGGCTCTCCAGTGCGCGCCTTCGGTACGAGACCTCCCGGCGAGATCACTCCGAGTCGGAGATGGCGACGACAGTCGCCGAACTCGTCGCGAGCCAGACCCCGGTGCCAGCGACGCCGCCAGCACAGACGGAGAGGGACCTCTCGATCTGGGCGGACTCCTGGCCCTTCATGCCACCCGAGTCAGACGGGGGCGACGTCGCATGAACGCGCGACGGCCTGTGAACACCGAGAGCGTCCTCAACGCCACCACGTGGCACAGGGAGGCTCGCAAGACCCCGGCGGCGCGGCCGCCCGTGCACACGGTCCATGATCTTCGTGCCATGCCACAGCGTGTACTTACGCGCTACATCCGCGATCGCGACGCGTGGATCAAGAACCTGGTGTTCCCTTGGGCGGCTGGCAACGAGGCAGTCTCCATGATCGCCCAGGTCGTCGACGAGAATCAGTACGGGCCACCCGGAGCAAAGGAGATCGTCGCGATCACGGCTCCGTTCACGGCGGGGAAGTCGACGCTCGTGCGCGGCTGGGCCAACGGCTACTACCGGGAGCTGATCGGTGCGGCGATCCAGAGCGCCGCCCAGCCCACGTGGCGGCCCCGGCCCGGAGTGGAGGCCGTCCATGCTCCGGTCGTGTGGATCGACCTCGGGTCGGCGAGCAAGCAGCGAACCCTGACCATGCAGATCCTCGACTACTTCGGGTACCCGATCTCAGGACGCATCCCCGACCTGATCGTCCGCTTCTCCCACGTAGTCGCGAACCACCAGGTGCGCCTGATCATCGTGGACGACATCCACCTACTCAAGGTCGACCAGCGCGACTCGCGACAGGTACTCGACCACCTCAAACACATCAACACCGTCCTCGGGCAGCAGGGCGGGTCGCTCGTCTTCGTCGGCAAGAAGGACAACAAAGACGGCCTGGTCTTCAACGACCCTCAGCTCGCAGGTCGCCTGCAACTGAACGAGCTCCACACCTTCGCGGCCGACACCCCGAGCCAGGTCGCGGAGTGGCAGACGTTCCTGCACGGTGCCGAACACATGCTCCTGCCGTACCTGCCCGCTGCCTCGCCTGGACTCCTGGCCAGCACCCATGCTCCGCGGATCTGGCGGCGCACGCAGGGGTTCATTGGCGATACGGCAAAACTGCTCAAGCGCGCCACCATCCAGGCAGCGCTCGACGGGTCGTGGACGATCACAGCAGGCCATCTGGATGCACAGCGGTTGTCGTTCAGGGCGACCACGAGGGAGCAGGCCCTCCGCGGCCGTCGGGCACCCGCTCCGGTTGAGCACAACGTGGAGGTGTCGGCATGACTGAGCAACTGCTCCCGGTGCGACCCGACCCGGAAGCAGGCGAAGACCTCTACTCGTTGGCTGAACGGACGGCCGCCATGAACGGTATGCACCTTGCAGCGCTCGGTCTCACGCCCAGGACCTTGGTCCGGCGCTCCGCCAACCCAGCAGTGGTCGACCGCCTGTGCTTCGCGCTCGGGCTGAGCGCGAGCACTGCGAAGGCAATGACGGTCGACGTCTACCCGCGCTCGGTCGCAGGCCGGCCGGGCCACTCCCAGTCGCGGAGTTGGCGGCTGCCGGGCGTGCAGTGGACGTGCCCACGATGCACCTCGAGGACGGGCATCTACCTGCGCGACTGGCAGCTCGCGCTTCATCCTCTGTGCGTCGAATGCCCGTCGCTGCTTGAGCGGCCCGACGATCCGTGGTCCGATGCCGAGCAGCCCGACCGGCGGGCCGTGGCGACTCAGCGTCGCCTCGCCGGCACCCTGGCGAAGGCGCGCACAAGCCCTCTGGACGCGAAGCAGCTCCGGCGCCTGTACACGCTCATCACGCTGATCGCGTTCACGGCCGACGACGAGTGGCCCTTGCTGCTCGGGTGGGAGGCCGAGGTGCGCGAGGCACTCACGGACCGGCACCGCGACTGGACCAAGCGGCCCGCAGCCCAGCCGTCCCATGCCGCAGTGCTAGTTCTGGAGTGCTCACGCGCGCTGGGGGACCGCCAGTCTCGGCGTCGGCTGGTGCAGGAGGGGTGGGAGCGACTCAGTGACGATCCAGTACTGGCCAGGTACGGCCAGCGGGGCGACTGGAACAGCCTGCTGCCTGACATCAACGCCGACGCCCCGAGCAGCGGGATCCCCGTCTGGGACGTCGACGCCTGGCGGCGGTACCGGGCCCTGGCGCACGACCTCGTAGACCTGCAGGAAGGGACGGGACTGCGCGCCGACCACGTCCCTGCCTGGGACCTGCGGCCAGGGGAGATTTTCGCCCCGCCCGAGGACGACCTGGCGCAGCGGGTCGAGGTCGCCGTCACGACGCACATGCTCGTGGCCGGCCCGGTGCACAACAAGGACACCGAGCGCCGGTCCCGAATCGCACTGGGCGTCACAGGGTCGGGCTGGACGACACGCCGCCTCGCATACGGGCGCGGCATCGCCTCCACGGCCGCGAACGAGATCCGGCAGCTCGCCCAGGCGCTCGTCGAGGACGGTCTGGTCGACTACGCCGAGCGACGTCGTCACCTCGGCGAGGCACCCGGGCTGACCCGCCACCTGCAGGGCCTCTTCCAGTCGTGGAACCCGTATGCCCCTGTGCCGATGGAGGCCGTCGAGACGTGGCTATGGGTCGCGATGACACGCAGCCCACCTGCGGAGGGCTTCCTCCTCGACTCCGCACTCGAGCTCGATCGACGCCTCGACCCCGAACAGCGGATGGTCCTGCATCAGGCGGTGGTGGAGTACCTCGCGGACGTCGCTGAGCCTGACCTGCTCGTTGCCGAGCGCGAGCACGACGATGTTGTTGTCGCCGACGTGTGGGAGGTCGGCGCATGAGCCCGCTCCCGGTGCGGTCCCAGCCCGCCGGAGGCCAGTGCATCACCGACTGGCTCGAGCACGTAGCGGAGGACAACGGTCTGCTGACCACCCAGCTCGAATCCGCACTCCGGCGGGGCGGGGGCATGACGCGCTTCCTGGCCGTGAAGCCCGACCACCGCACTCTCGCGTCGATCACCGACCTGACCGGCGCCCCGCAGCCTAAGGTCGTCGCGGGTACGTTGTCGCGCTTCGACGGCACCGCCCTCGATCTGGACGGGCTCGACCCGCGGCGGTGGTCGTCCTGGCGGAACGTCGCCGGGCGGGGCTGGTTCCGTCTGCGGGGCACCGCGGCATGCCCGGAGTGCCTGGCCGACGATGGCTGCTGGATGGTCGCCTGGCGGCTGCCCACTGTTACGGTCTGCACCCGGCACCGCAGGTACCTGATCGAGCGCTGCCCAGGCTGTGGACGACGGTTCGCCGACCACCCCCACGAGCCACTCCGGCACGGAGCCGGGACCTGCTGCCTCAACCCGATCGGTGAACGCACCGTGTGCGACCTCGACGTCTCGAGACTCGGCACGCGAATGGCTCAAGGTGACGACCTCGCACGCCAGGAGCGGCACGATCTCGCATGTACCGGGACAGCGGTTGTCACGCTGGGCGAGTTGTCGCCCGTCAAGGAGTACCTGACCGACGTCCGGCATCTCTCGGTCCTGCTCCTGCACCTCGCGAGCCAGGCCGACGCCGAGAGCCTCGGCCCTTGGGTGGAGCCGATTCGAAGGGAAGCACGGGACACCCGGCGGGTGCGCTGGCACCTGTCACCGCCATCCGACCCGCGGGTCCGATCCGGCGTGCTGACCACCGCCGACGGGATCCTCGCCGCACCGACCGTGAGCGCTGCAGCAGACCTCCTGGCCCCATGGATCGAGACTGCACCCACCGGCACCGAGTCACGGCTGGCCTGGCTCGCCGACCGCACCACGATGACCCCGACCCTTAGCCGCCTCACCAGGGCAGCCCTCGCGCCGCACGAGCGCATCAGCACCCACCTACGCAGAACGATCAGTTCGATCGACCCGGCTCGGATCCCTCAGGTCGTCCCGGAACCGCTCTACCGTCGCCATGCCGTGCACTTGTTCACCACGAACAAGGGTGAGACGAACCGCTTGTTCGTCTCCCTCTGCCTGGCCCGACAGTCCGGCACGGCGACGTGGGCCAAGGCCGCTGAGCTCCTTGGCCTCGACGGCGACCTCGGCACCCGAACCGCGCGCAGCGTCACCGCCCGAAGCCGCCCCGACCCGCGAAACCTCACCACGGCACTCGACGCGATCCGCGCGGACCTGACAGGCAACTACAGGAGCCGTGAGCAACAGGTTCACGCCCTGATGAGAAGCGATACATGGTTCGAGCAGTGGGCCGACGATCACCGCCCTGCAACGCGGGCGAGTTCCCACCCGTACGCGGTCAGCTACCTGTGGTGCTTGCACGCCGGCGGAATGCTGGCTACCAGCCCGGCGTGGACGACACCGCCACCCCGCCTCGTCCGCGTCGCCTACAGGCAGTTTGCAGCCTCCCTGCGCCCCTTGGCAGCCGCGGCTCTCCTCGCAGCAGCACGAACTCCGCCCGTAGGAGGCGCAGCGTGAACGCCCCAGGTCAGACGACGGCGCTGGGTGGCTCCCGATACAGCGACCAAACTGTGGTCCGGGCGTACGCCGAAGGACTGCTCGGTCGACGGCGCACTCCGCGCCCGGGCTGGGAGAAGGACGCCGCGTGCGTCGGCGACGAGCGCTTCTACGAGCGCGACACCGTGACGCCCGCTGTCGTCGCGCACCAACGACGAGTCTGCTCGGCATGCCCGGTCACGGCCGACTGCCTCCTCGACGCCCTGGCACACGAACGTGTCGAACCGGGCTGGCAGGTCAGCACCCGCGGCGGCCTCCTCGCCAGGGAACGCCGCCACCTCACCAAGCGCACCCGACCGGAGCAGTCATGACCAGCTACATCGAGATCGCCAACCTCGGCCGCATCGCTCAGAAGGCCGTCCACGAACTCAAGATCTCCGGTGGACACGTCCCCATCACCCGCCTCGGACAGCCCACCGGCTCCCACCTCACCGTGGCGAAGCCCGCCGCACCCCTCGCGTTGCCAGACGCGATCGAGGAGGCAGCCCGACTCCTTGCCGCGTTTGATGACGTTCCGCCCGAGGACATGACGGACACCTTCTACCTCCACGCGTACAACGAACTCACCATCGTGCTCGAGGACCTGCTCATGGCGCTGGGGGAGCCCTGAACGCCTGCCCGAACCGCGTCGTCGCAGCCAAATCGAGGGGTCGCACACGTGTAGCGGACTACTGACGCCCCCGACCTCGCGCAAGCGCGTCTACCCGGTAACGGCGCACCCAGCCCGCGGTCGGAGAGAGTGGCAGCCCGCTCAAGCCGGCCCGGTCCGAGGGAGACCCTCGCGCTGCGGGCGCGATGGGCCTCCCGCATCACGAGCCGGCGATCTTGCCCGTGGTGACCGACCGGCTTAGAGCTCGTTTCAGACTGGCTGGTCGGGAAGCTTGCGCCAGCAGATGATGGCGCAGGCGAGCTGCATCAGGCCGAGGTGGAGGTCGGCGCGGCGTTCGTAGCGTGTCCGCAGGCGTTTGAACTGGTGGAGCCAGGCGAAGCCGCGTTCGACGACCCACCGCTTCTTCCCGAGCCCGGAGCCGTGAGCCACGCCGCGGCGGGCGATCTTGGGGGTGATGCCGCGGGCGCGTAGCTGGCGG
This sequence comes from Promicromonospora soli, assembly GCF_014653785.1. Classification (GTDB taxonomy): domain Bacteria; phylum Actinomycetota; class Actinomycetes; order Actinomycetales; family Cellulomonadaceae; genus Promicromonospora; species Promicromonospora soli. The sequence continues at coordinate 584,576 of NZ_BNAS01000002.1, forward strand.
CGGTAGACGTCGTAGTCGTAGCCGCGGTCGGCGAACAGCCGCTTGGGCTTGCGCCGTGGCCTGCCCACCACGCCGCGGATCGAGGGCAGCGAGTCGACCAGCGGCAGCAGCTGGGTCACGTCGTGCCGGTTCCCACCGGTCAGGCTCACCTGCAGGGGGGGTGCCGTTCGCGTCGACGATCAGGTGGTGCTTGGAGCCGGGGCCGCGGTCGACCGGGGACGGGCCGACATGGTCCCCCCTTTGAGGGCCCGCACGTGGGAGCCGTCGATGCTCATCTCGTCCAGATCGAGCAGCCCTTCGCGGCGCATCTGGGCCAGCAGCGCTTCGCGCAGCGCCGGCCAGACCCCGGCCTCACTCCCGCAGCCGCCGCCAGCAGGTGACCCCCGAGACGCCGAGGACAGTCTGCGGGACCTAGGCCCACCCCACCCCGTGACGAAGCACGAACACGATCCCGGCCAGCGCCGCCCGGTCATCGGACCGTCGCCGACCGTAATGCCGGTACGGACGCGGCTTCGGCGCCGGAAGCAGCGGAGCAACCTGCTCCCACAGCCCGTCAGGGACCAGATCCTCGATCACGAGCCCGCAGCCTGCCCGATCCCCCGAACCAGGCGAAGCGGACACGCCGGTCATTCTGAAACCAGCTCTTAGGCGGTGCCATCCTGGCGAGCCCGCCGCCAGATGTACTCGAACTCAGCGCTGTCAACGACGTCGACTACGAACTGAGGATCCTCAGCGATCCCGGTAGGCGGCGGCACAGGGATCGTCCCGAGACACGTGCTCTCCGACTCATGGTCTGCGTCGGCCCACGAGAGGTGCCCGTCTCGAAACTCGTCGACCTTCCGCACCTCCCAGCCGTCGACAACGTGTGCCCACAGGACGACGGGCTCGTCGGCATGCTCGTGCAGCCACTGCACGCGCTGGAAGTACACCGTCACGCCGCGCGCTTTCGGTTCATCAGGCACCGTCCGCATGCTGGTGCGAGTATCGGGCCGGCTGCCAAGACGAAATCGCCGATGGCTGGCTTGTCCAAGAGTGGGGACCACCAGGTCCCGCTTCTGCGTGCGAGTCTACCGACGGCGCCGTGGCGGTTACTACGATCAGTCGACGCCTCGAATCTGTCCTTGTCGCTCCCCGGTAGTCGGTGAAGGCTGGGGTTCCGCCTTGGCAGTCACGCGGAGGCTGTTGCTGCTCGACGATGAGGAACCACGTGGGAAGTACCGACTATCTTGAGTTTGAGGCAGCCTTGCTTGATGAGGTCGCTGCCTGGGCCTACCCGCCGGGCAATCTGATTGTCGACCCGCCGGTTGCCGACTTCCCGCTCATCGCCTGGATGGATCTTGTTGCCGACGGGAGTGGCCATCATGACGGTCGGTGTGCACTTCTCACGGGACAAGATCGTCGGCGATCAGGTGCACAACCAGCTCACGACGCTGCCGGCAACGCCGACGGCGATCGAGCTTCGTGCGGTGGGCTCAGCGCGCGTTCTCGCGAAAAGCACCAGCGAATGGTTGCGGGTCTTGGCCACTCGCGGGTACGCCCGCGAGGAGTGGGTCCACGAGGGAGCGGTGTACACGCGCCGCTACGTCGTCGCGGACACGGGTGAGCCGCTGGCCGAGAGCTACGACCACATGCGTGCCCCGAGTGCACTCGCCGCTAAGGGCGCGCAGGGGGTGCGCGTTCGTGAGCTCGGCAGCTCGGACCGCATCGTTCCCCTGACCGTGGAGTACTGATGCGCCAGACTCGACCACCCGCACCCCTCCTCGCCGAGATCGACGTGTCGGTCAGGGAGGCAGTGCTGCGAGTGAAGTGCGTGATCTCCGCAGACCAGCATGACGATGTCATCCACCTGTTGGATCACAACGAGCAGGGGTTGGCCCTTGAGACGCTGTGCAGCCACCTGTACGAGGACGACATAGAGATCGACGACGACGCCCGGCAGCTGATCGCCCATGCGGGCAATCTCATGGGCCTGAACCCGTTGCTCTGGGAACGCCTCGCTCCCGCACCTTGGCCGGCGCTCGACCCTGACTACTGGTGGATCCTGCCCATCGACGAACCCGACGACACCGAGCATCTCGTCGCACTGCGCACCGAACTGGACCGTGAAATCGCGCCCGGTCACCCGCTCCATGGCGAACCGTTCGACATCCTCGCGCGTTTCGCAGGTGCCGACGAGGTCCTCGTTCGGCTCACCGCCGGCCGGTTCGCCCTCGTTCACCCCACGTGGAGTCGACGGCCTGAACCTCCGCAGTGGCCCAAGACGATCATCTGCCGGGACGTCGTCGCTGCACAGGACGAGGTAGGTCGGATCCAACAGTGACGTCGTATCGTCGACGACGAGATCACCGCCCAGGCCAGCGGCCTGGACGACGACAACCGCAACGACGCTCTCGCGTGGGCGGAGTGGATCCGCGAGCACGCCAGCAACCGAACCCCTGAACGCCGCCGGCCCATGGATGCCGGCGACAACCAGTTCACCGACCGACCTTCAGCCCTACCTTGGCGGCTGGACATCATATGGGCCGCCTGTAGGTTCCGGTGGAACGTGACGGACGGACGGGCGAGTCTCAGTTTCGTGTCAGCGCCAGATTCTTGATTCCGTGTCGGAATCTTCAAGGAGAGCGTGTGGGCGGGCTCAGAGGCGTCAGAGCAGCGGCAGGTAGCGTGCCGCGGAAGCGAGAACGTTGATGCAGTCCTCGCACCGGAGGTGTCGCTCATCAAGCCGCTCGCGGGCGGCCGTGAGCAGCCCGGTCGTTGCATCCCACATGTTGGGGGTATAGAGCAGGCCATGATGCTGGAGGTGGAGCAGGACGGTCTGCGCGATCACACCAGCCGTCGCATGTGGCGGGACGACGATGTCGTAGCGGCCGATCACCTCAAGCGGTTCTTCTCGAATCCGTACGACCTCATGAGCGAGCCCACTGTCGATGATGCGCCACGTCTTGCGTTCGTCCGACTCTTCTCGATCCTTGTGCCAGTAGGCGCCGTCGTACTCGATCCCGAGTCGCGGTCCGTACTCGTGCGTGAAGAGCATGTCGAGCCACATCCTGCGGTCGCCTGGAACGGGGATGTCGCGCTCGCCCCGACCAAGGACGAAGCTCAGCAGCGTGAACACCTCGGTCTCCAGCTTCGAGGCGCGCGCGTCGTCCTTCGCGCACCGCGGGCATCCGTTCCCGGAGACAAACCTGCCGCGAGGTGAGTTGCCGTGCCAGTGTCGCCCCATGCTGGCACCGTAAGGGGAGCCACCGACATCGATCCGGAACGCCGCCCTGGCCTGAGCGAGGCAAGTAGCAGCCCGTCACGCCCGGCAAGGGTGGGTGTTCCTCGCACCCTTGGCGTTCGTTGACGACGCCCCTCGTCCTGGAGGCGGCCTGCGAGCGGGCACCGCGCGACCGGGTTGCCGGTCACTTACGGCACAACGACGTCGACGTCGTTCGGGTTGCGGTCGGGCCAGAGTAGAGATCTGCCGGCTCCCCCACTACAGTTATTACAGTTAACAAGGGAGGTCGGGTACATGGTCACTACGGTCGAAGCAAGCAAGGCCGACGCGAATGACCTCGTCGTCCTCGACCACGCCTTGGAGCAACTGCCAGCAGATTCGCCTGTCCGGGCCCTGCTCGCCAACCTGCACGGCAGCCTCGCGTCGGGCAAGAGCGCGACGCTCGTCGAGCAGGATGCTCAGCTCAGCCCTAATCAGGCGGCAGACCTGATCGGCGTCTCTCGCCCGTTCCTTCTGAGCTTCATGAAGTCCGGTGCGCTGAGCTTCACCATGGTGGGTACCCACAAACGGATCGCGCTGCCTGACCTGCTTGAGTTCAACGAGCGCCGGCTTGCAGCAGGCAAGCTTGTCGCGGAGGCCGCCGCGAGTGCTGCTTCGCGTGAGAGGGCTACCGTCGAGGCTGGCGCGCCGATCAGCGACGAGGCGCTTAGCGAGCTCGACGACCTCTGATCTGTTTAGGAGCGCGAGCCGTCCGGAACCGCCTGGGCCGATGGCGTGCGCTCCTCGCACTGCTGGCACACGGCAGGCGGGCAGAGAAGACCCTCATCGACCAGCGCTGCGTTGCTCCGGCCGGGTTCACGAGGTACTCCTCCGGGTCGGCCTGACCCGTCCGGGCCGCACAACGCCTGCTTGCGTTGGATCTGCGCAGCAGCTCGCGCGACAAGCTGGTCGACGTAGGCGTCAGGTGACAATGCCTGCGGCTCGTTCCCAGACCGAAAACCTAGCCACCCGCCCGAGGGGGCCAGCGCTGCAAATGTCACTCTCCGCGTTACATTTGCACCATGGGCGGCGTGCGACAGCGTGGGCAGGTGGCGCAGGTCGCGGCCGCACAATGGGGCCTGATCACAACCGCACAGGCGGTCGAAGCCGGAGCTTCCCGGATGCTGCTGTCGCGGATGGTGACGTCGGGAGAGCTGGAGCGGGTCACGCACGGGGTCTACGCGACGCCTGCGGCGGCCGCCGACCGGCTGGTGGCGGTTCGGGCGCTGTGGCTGTCCCTCGACGTGCGGCGGACGGCCGAAGAGCGGCTGCGCGACCGGTGCTCGGCGGGAGTGCTCTCCCACGCGACCGCCGCGTCGATGCACGAGATCGGTGATCTGCTGGACGCGTGGATCGAAGTCATTCTTCCGCACCGCTACCAGGGGCGACGCGACAGGATTCGGGCACATCGCGCGGCTCTCGGGCCCGACGAGGTCACGGTCGTCGACGGACTGCCCGTGACCACGGCGGCACGCACCGTCGCCGACCTGGTCGTCGATGGCCACGACCGGGATCACGTGGCCACGGTGATGACCGACGCGCTCCGGCGCGGACTGACGGACAGGGCCGACGTCGGCCGCGCGCTGGACCGAGTGCTGGGGCCGGCCGGTCCGGAGGTGCTTGCGGAGCTTCTCGCGGCAAGCGGGCAGGGTGCCTGAACCACCGGCGCACCGACACAACGTCGACACACCCACCTGGAGCACCGACAACCCGCATGTCCGCAGGCTCCCGCACCCTGCCTGCCCCCGTAGCGGTGACAGAGTTCATCCATGGTTCGGACGGAGGCGCTGCCCGAAGACGACCGCCCTCGTGAGCGCCTGCCGCCGGACAGGTCAGCGCGTTAAGTATCGCTGTGCCGGCTTGTCAGTGGTCCCACGTAAGGTCGTGGGTGCGGTCGGACACATGCCGAACGGGTGATCTCGGGGGAACGGCCCCGGGTAACCCAGGGCATCAGCAGAGCGAGGGCCAGTGAACGTTAGTGATGCGTTTGGCCGCTATCAGTCCTATGTGGATGCCGACCCGGCATCGGTGAAGGAAGCGCGCCGTCGTGGGAACGTCTTCAAGAGCGCCTTCGAGGAACTTTACGAGGTCGAGGAGGTTTTCATCTCCGGGTCCCTCGCGCGGAAGACGCACAAGAAGCCCATCAACGACGTCGACGTCGTCATCGTCTACGACCGTGACGCGCACCCCGACTGGGGACAGCCCGGAACCTCCGCCGAAGACGCCCTCAAGTACACCGGCGCCAAGGTCAACGAGCTCCTCGGAGCCACCAACGGCAGCCACGAGCGGTTGGTCCGCCTCGCACGGCCCGGCAACCACGCCGTTAAGTGCTTCGTCGACGACCCAGACGATCCAGACGCCTTCACGGTGGATGCCATGCCCGCGTTCCGAACCGAGACCGGACTGCTCATCCCCGAGACGGCCTCGACAGACTGGGTGCCCGCCAATCCCGAGTACCTGATCGATCAGGTTGCTGCCCGCACCGCATCCTGGAGTAAGTACCCGGGAACCGCACGGATGCTTAAGACATGGGCCAAGGAGCAGCCAGGCATCACGATCAAGTCCCTCGTGATGGAGGTGCTCGCTCTCCAGTTCCTGCGCCACGACGGCACCATGCAGCCGATCGCCGTCAAGGAGTTCTTCGTGCGAGCCGCCAACTACGTCGAGGAGGGATACGAGGTCACTGACCCGGCGGGGATCTGTGGCGCTATCCAGAACAGCCTCGACTACGAGAAGTTCGCCGAGTGCCTCCGGGACACCGCTACCAAGGCGGGCGCCGCGTTCTCCAAGCAGGCGGTCGGTGACCACGCTGCGGCGATCCGCCTCTGGGGCGAGATCTTCGGAGACGGTTTCCCGTCCCCGCCGCAGGAGCCCGGGAAGCCGGGCATCATCCCGGTCGTTCCGGACAAGCCGCGCCCGGTGAAGGACACACCTCAGGGATGACCGGGTCGCTTGCCCCGATCGTCTGGCCGGATGCGGAACCTCAGATCCTCGAACGTGATCTCGCTGCTATCCCGACCATCGCCCCGGACCTCGCCTACGAGCCGCCCGAGATGGCAGGTGAACATGTGATGCATCACGGACGCTGGGTAGGTCGGCTGCCCGTCTGGCCGTTCGATCGCCCTATGCCCGAGAGGCTGCGGGAGCTCGTGCCTGAGGGGGCGTCAGTCACGATGTGGTACTCGGCGGCCCATCCCGTGCTTCCGCCGCGCATCACGGTTACCGAGCCGGACCCGGAACTTGAGGAGCGGACCCAGCACAGGTGGCATGTCGCGCCCGGAGGCTCGCTGTGTCTGCTTCAGACCGAAGGTGACTGGACGCCCGAGACGAGCCCGGTCGAGCTTCTTCTCAAGGCTGCGGGCTGGCGTATCGAGTACGCGCTCATGAAGGCGGGGGTGGTCGATTCCATGACGACGAGCGGCATCGTCAGCGACTCGACGCGTGACCACCTGATCGCGGAAGCTGCTAGCCGATGAGTGCCGAGCATCCTTTCGTCGTCTTGCCGCGCGAGGTTGCCCAACGGATCGAAGATGCCGACGCCAGCGTCGGAGAGCTCACCCTCCAGTACCTGCCGTCTGAGGACATGTACGTCGTCAGGCGAGTCGCCGTTAACGGTGTGGGCGTTCAGGTCCGTCTGTCGGACTACCCCACCCTGAACTGGGAGGGGACGGTCTTCATTGGGCAGTGGATGACGAAGCCCGCCCCGGGCATCAACGAGAAACACCTGGACATGCTGCGACGAGGCGCAGACGTTCACGCGCCCTACGCAGACTTCAAGGACTCGCTGCCCTCCTTGCTCGACCCCGGCACGAAGACCGGCTTCCTCATCACCCACGACCCGGACATCCCCGCGGACTGGCTCACGCTGGGCGTGCAGCAATACGCCGCGTGGCTGGTCAACCGGGAAGGCGTAAGGCCCATGCCGCTCGCTGTCGAACCCGCGAAGCTCGGGCTCGGTCAACTCGAAGGCAAGTGGCCGGTGGCCGACCTCCAGCGCGCGAGGATCGCGGTTGTCGGCATCGGCAGCATCGGTGGAGCCGTTGCGCAGGCACTTGCCCAGTACGGCGTCGGGACGGTGGACCTTGTCGACCCTGACCGGTTCCTCTGGCACAACATGGTCCGCCACGTTCTCGGCCCCGACGCCGTCGGTCGCTACAAGGTCGACGCCATGAAGAGCGTGCTTGAGAAGCGATGGCCGGACACCGCCGCCCCCGCCCATCGCCTGGATGTGGTCGAGGACGCGCACCTCATGCGCTCCCTCTTCGCGGGTGTTGACCTCATACTGTGCGCTGCCGACGGCATTGCACCTCGCCGCGTCGTCAGCCATCTCGCCCGGCGGGCCGGCAAGCCAGCCATCCTCGCCTGCGTACTCGACGACGGAGCCCTCGCGGAGGTCATCCGGCTCCGCCCCAGTCCCCGGTACGGCTGCCTCCTCTGCCTCCGCAAGAGCCTTCGCGACCAGAACGCCCTCGATGCAGAGGCCGCTCAGGAACTGGACTATGGCACCGGCTTCATCCACCGTCCCATGACCGCCGTCGGAAGCGACCTGCACCTGGTCGGGCAGTTCGCCGCGAAGGCAGCGGTGGCCACGCTTCTCGAAGCGCAACACGGTGACCACACCCAGAGACTCCCGGGCGATTACGCCACCATTGGCCTGCGGCCGCCTGGAGACATGGCTGCCCCGTTCGACCTCGATCGCGCCCTGCAGGTGAACTGGGCTGGCCTGCCTTCCCCGCGCCCCGACTGCACCACCTGTAACCCATGAGCCCCGTGATCCACCTGACCACCACTGCGTGGGACACCATCAGAAGCGAGGTCGCCGCAGAAGCGGGTCGCCTCGAAACCGGCGGGATCCTCCTCGGCCACGACTTCGGCGACGTCCTCCAAGTCACCGTCGCAGGCGGCCCAGGACCGAACGCACAGCGCAGCCGCGACCGGTTCCTCCGCGACCGAGACCACGCCGCGCAACTCGCTGCCGGAGCGTGGGAAGCAGACCGTGCGCAATGGATTGGTGAGTGGCACACGCATCCCACTACGCCGCCCGTCCCCAGCCCGATCGACCTGGCCTCATACGCCCGACACCTGCAAGATCCAGACCTGAGCTTCGACCGCTTCCTGAGCGTCATCATCGGACAAGACGATCAGCACCAAGCACGTGTTGCTGGATGGATCGTCACCGCTGGCGCCGCGACATCCGTGCCCGTCAGCCTTGGAGACCTTCAATGACCGACACGATCGAGTTCGATCCCACCGATCCGGTCTTCATCTCATACCGCCACAGCGACGGCACCGACACCACTGCCGAGCTCGCATGGCTTCTCCGTGCGGCAGGGATCCCTGTGTGGCGTGACGTCGATGACCTCCCGCCCGGCGACACCAACGAACGTCTCAAGCAGGCCATCGACTCCGGGCTCTCCGGCGCCGTTCTTGTCATCACCCCAGAGGTGGCGCACAGCACCGTCATCCGAGAGGTCGAAGCACCTCGCCTCATCAACCTGCACCAGACCGACAACGACTTCGCCCTCGGCATCGTCAACGCCGTTCAGACGGAGTCCGGCTCCGTCGACTACGGCGCACCCGACCGCGTCCTGAACCAGTCCACCGAGACCCTCACGGGCGTCGACCAGAAGGCAAGCACACGCGAGGGCCTCATCGCACTCGTCCGAGGCATGGTCTTTCACCGCATCGCGCATCGGCGCTCCGCGGTCGAACTGAACGACGGAACGTTCAACCTCACAGTCCAGACCCGCAACACTCCGCAGGTCTACGACCGCACCGGCAGTGAGCTCGACATTCGCATCCGCCCCTCAACGCACGAGAGGCTGCCGAGCGCCGAGGGCCTCGTCGACCTCGCCGATGTCATCCAGTTCCTCCCGACGGCGGTCACTCGGGCAAGTGCGAAGCGCGTCAGGATCACCGGCGGCGCCCACCTCACCGTGGCTCTCGCCGTCGGCATGGCACTTCCGGCTTCGCGTATTGGGCAACTTGAAGTTATCGACCAGCGTGGCGTGGCTTGGGTTGGTGACGGCGTCGCACGCATGCCGGAAACTCCGAGCCTCGCCGTGGCATCCAGTGGTGCCGGTTCCAACGCCAACGACGTCGCCGGCCGCCCCCGCGTCGCGGTCTACCTCGACCTGATGTCGCCGCGCAGCGACGCAGCCTTCGAGAGGTTTGTCGAAGAGAACCGGTCTGCCCTGGCCACTTGGGTACACCTGCGACCCATCAGCGACAGCCCACTCGACCCTGCCATGGCCCGTGAGCTCGCCACGGAAGCGGCCTACCGAATCCGTGAACTCTCCAGCACCCATGCAAATGCCGAAGTTGACCTGCTGATCCGCGGTCCGTTCGCAATGGCAATCCTTGTGGGCTCGCTCCTCAATACTGTTCGCGTCACCGCGTACGAGTGGGACGACACCGAAGGGCCCGCGTACGTCCCCACTCTCCGCCTGCTCTCGTCGATGACAGAGGGAGCCATTCGAGAGGTGCTCATCTGACAGCGGCGACACCCTCTCATCGTGACGATCTCTTTGGCTTCCGGCAGGATCGGGGCCATGGCGACCGACGCGATACCGCCGAGCAGGGCCAGATTCCAGCAGCCCGACCCACAGACCCCCGGGGCACACCACAGCCTCCACTGAACCTGGGGCGGGACATGGGGCGTCAGATCCCAGAGATACGGACTGAGGCGGGCACAGCGGCCGGTAGTCTCACGCCCATGTACGCAGACAAGCCGTGTCTTCCGGCAGCTCGCGTCTCGTGACCGGAGGAACGGGCCCGGGGCTCCTGCAGGAGATCGAACGGGATGCGCTCGACAGCACCGCTCCGCTTGCGGACGTCCTGCGCAAGTGCGTGGCGCTCGGTGGACAGTCAGGTTCGACAGCGCTACGCGACTGGGCGCGACGAGAGCTCGACGGGTACAGGTACCCGGGGGCGGAGAAGGACCTCCCCTCGTACCGTCGAGTAGACGCGATGGTGATGATCGACGGCGCGGACCTCGCCAAGTCCGTACAGCGTCAGCAGCTCTCCTCCGTGGACGTGCCGGAGTTCGCGCGGAAGAAGATTTTCGGTCCGGTACCCCTGGGCCATCGGGTTGCGGAACTTGAGCGCCTGGCCAAGACCGCGGGCAGCGTCGAGTTTCAGGATGGCGCCATGCCCGAGGTCGTGCGCTACATGAACGAGCTGGCGACCGGTCCCGGAACCACGATCCACCGGATGTACTGGATGGTTTCTACGACGGCGGTGCACGGCGTCCTTGACACGATCCGAACGACCCTTGTCGCACTCGTCGCTGAGATGCGTGCGGCAACCCCGAACGAGAACACGCCGACAGCCGCGGTTGCGGATCAAGCTGTGAATGTCGTGGTCCACAACGCCAAGCGCAGCACGATCAACGTCAACACGAACCAGTCGGGTACTTCGATCGGGGACGCCACATCGACGGGAGCGAGCCATGCACCAGCCGATGGGCGCTCACGTGTTCTGGGCTGGATTCGCGGACCTTGGGGATTCGCCGTCGGCGCCGCCACGATCATCGCGGGAATCGTGGCGGTCGCGGCCTGGCTGAACTGGAACCCGTTCAGCTGACGTGCCGGGCGCCTGGTCGCGGCTGGGCGATGCACCGGGCCAGCTGCGAGGGAGGGCAGTCCTTGTTGACACGGATCGTGATGGGCTTCTCGGCGCCATTGAGCTGTTGTGCACAATCGCCTTACCGTAGAGGAGGCATCGAGGCCCGCCCCGCTGCAACGGGACGGGCCTCGTGGAGATCTCAGTGGTCTCCGAAGATGCTGATGATGAGCAGGATGGTTCGGGTCGCCTGGAGCAGCAGTCTGCTGATCTCCAGGCACCCGGATCTCTTGTCGTCCGGTGTGGGGCCTCGTGAGCTGGCCACGTGTTCACCTCCTTCGGTTGGGTTGTGAGCAGACCGTAGGCACTGATCGCAGCGGCGATCCAGTACACTGAAGGTGCGGCTAAACCCGCCAGAGATCGGCACACATCGATAACCGTATGATCTGAGATTCAGGCAGGTTTACACGTCCGGATCTAGACGTCACAATTGACTCATGAACTCCCTCGACTGGAGCCGCCAGCTCACCTCGAAGGAGCGCAAGTCCTTCGAGCACCGTGCCCACCTGCTCGGGCCAGGCTCGCCGTACAGCCGCTCCGTCACTGCGGCGATGCGGCGACGCGACGATCTGGCCCCTGCAGGCCGCGACCTGGTCTTGCGTCAGGATTACGTGTACCTGCGCAAGCCGATCGACTCGGCAGTCGTGTCGGACCGGGCGGCCCCGCCGCGCGAACTTCGCCCGTCGGCTACCCGCATCTCCTCCAGCCAGGGTTCGGCGCTGCGGTTCCACCTCGCTGTCTTGGACATCGCGCAAGCCACAAACAAGCGAGGCAATCGCGGCCGGCTTCCTGAGCTCCCGCTCGCGGCGTTTTCCGGCGGGATCGGGTGGACGGACGTCCTTGCCTCCGCAGCGGTCGAGTCGGGCGCCGGGAGCGACCTGTCGACGGTTCGCGACAAGAAATTCCGGACCCTCCGGTCGGTCCTGAGAACTCTCGACGACGCCAAGCTCGTCGGCCTGCACGGGCCCGCCAGAAAGAATGGCCGCCACGAAGGGTTCACCCTGCGGCACGAGGGCGGGCCTCAGAACGAGGGCGATCCGATCCCGTACGTCGTACCGACGGGCAGGGACGTGGCGGCCTTCTCACTGCCGGCCGGGTTCATCACGAACGGGTGGGTGCACGTCCTGGCAGACTCGGAAATCAATCTGCTTCTGATGGTCGCGTCCGGACGTGCCGGGCTGTTCCCCTGGGGCGATAGCGCAGACCTGGCGCCGGGTGAGGTCGCGATCCCTGCTGAGGTGCGCCTGCGGCACTACGGGATCCACCGCGATCCGTTCTCCGTGGCGCGCAAGACTCTCGCCTGGTTCGGCCTCCTGACTGTTCGCGAGATTGGACGTCACGACGATGGCCGGGCGCAGGACGACGAACGCAAGCTGCACCGACTGTCGCTCGACGTGGCCGGCTTCGAGCGGGACGCTCTCACTGTGCTGCGCGACCAGATCCAGCAGCAGCTCGCGCGACCAGCGCGATAGCACGCCGCTCGGTGACGTCCCGCCGAGTGATGTAGTTGCTCGACACCGTGCGGGGCCAGTTTTCCGAGTCCGGTGGAGGAGAGATCGCGCACCTCGGTCCCGGATGAGACGGTGCAACCTACTTTGCGCGACCGGCTCGACGCGCCCGGGATGGTGCAGGGTAGAGCGGCGTGTCCGAGCAATCTGCGCTGCACGTCGACACCGACACGGTCGCAACACTGCCGTGACACGAACACGGCCAGCGCGGGTGACATCACGCCGGTTCCGGGGTCGCCGAGTCCGGCGATCGCCGGATGCCCTGTCACGACGTCCTCCTGCGTGAACGGTCGCCGGTGCGTAACGGTTACGCACTGGGTTACTTTGCCACTCACATAACGTGAACGTAGTATCACGTTATGTGAAGACCATGCCATCCGCCCTGACACCGTTCCTTCGCTCGGACGCACAGGGTGCGGTACTCGCGGAGACAATGCTCGACCCCTCGGTTGAGCTGTCGTTCGCTGCAGTGTCGCGCAGAGCGGGTGTCTTGCCAGCCGTTGCACACCGCGAACTGACGCGCCTCATCCAAGCCGACGTCTTGCGTGACCGACGAGACGGCAACAACAGGCTCGTCCGCGCAAATACAGAACACCCCTTGTGGCCCTTGATGTCGCAGCTCGTTATCGAGACTTATGGACCCGTCCCCGTATTGCGCTCCCTGCTTGCCGACGTCTCCGGCGTCAGGGAGTCTTACCTCTACGGATCATGGGCGGCCCGCCGTGCGGGCCAACCCGGCCCGCCACCCAAGGACCTTGACGTTCTGGTGGTTGGGACCGCCTCACGCACCGACCTCCTCGACATCTCAGAGGCGGCGAGTGCGAAGTTGCACGTCGAGGTCAATGTCCATCGCACGTCTTCTGAAGCATGGGACGCGATGACCGATCCGTTCCTTGCCACGGTCGCATCGCGTCCGAAGGTTCAGTTGACGGGGGCAGACTCGAGCCCTCAAGAGAGGGAAGGCGCCGATGAATAGCGCTAGAGAGCCGGGCACCACGGGAATTGCATGGCGGCCAGATGCACCGGCCACCGCCTACCTGCTCGAGCGCGGCCAAATCGAACAGGTCAACGCCAATCCTGGCCACGCGTTGGCGATCCTCGCGGAAGCTCGGAAGCATCTGGGTTCTGCCCAACTGTTGGCGACGACTGACGATGTCGCCGCGGCTTTCGTGATGGCTTACGACGCAGCGCGCAAAGCCCTGGCTGCGATGCTCGCCGTCCAAGGCCTTCGGGCGAAGGGCGGCGATGGAGGACACCGAGTGCTCGGCGAGCTGATGCAGGCGCAACTTCCAGAAGACAAGCGGTTGTTGCGAGAGTTCGACTGGATGCGGCAGAAGCGCAACGACACTGAATACCGTGAAGAGAACCGGCCGACCGCGACCACCGATGACGTGACTGACGCGATCCCGGCCGCCGAGCGCATCGTCGAACTCGGGGAACGGTTCGTGGAGGAGATCAATAGGCGGTCCGCATCACCACGCGACATCAGCCGGCTGACCTCGACCAACCCGTGAACGTGCGAGCAACGGCCCCAACGACGTGATCACCGTGAGGTCCTCATGGAGATCGGCAATCAAGCGGGACGAGTGTGCGGTGTTGGGGCAACCATCGGACAAGATCACTCGTACGTGGTCGCGGCGCGCAGCCCGTCGTTCACGACTTCCCAACCGCTCCCCGGCGGAACCCTTCCCTGGTTGATGTAGTACCCGTCGGAGTCTTCGAGCCATCGTGCGAAGGCTTCCAGATACTCGTGCACTGTCGGATTGGCCCACGGCGCGTCCGACGCCGACTCGATCGCTAACGCCCGCGCGGTCCCGATCACGATGCCCCTGCCCGTAGCGATGGTCGCGGACGGGCATCCGCCGGCACTGCACTCCTCATCGACGTCAAACGCATCGTGCTCGAACTCGTAGTGGAAGCACACGTAGTGCATCTGCTCGAAGACGTCGAACTGTGCAGCGCTGACCCGAACTGGCCGATGGCTTCGCCGACACATGAGTTCCATGTGGTGGAGCATGGCAGAGCGTCATGGACGAAGAGTCTGCACGCTTGTATGACGGGCGGCTTTGAGCGTCGGAAGTGACGGCCACTCACTGAGCCTGGCCCTGAATGGCTCGCCAACTCTTTGCACGCCCGGCTCGACACACGCGAGATCGCGCAGGGCACAACGGCGTGTCCGCGCAATCTGCGCTGTACGTCAACATCGGCACCTTGGCGCCGGTCCGCCAGTCACCTCTGCGCGTAGTGCGCGATCAGCGCCGACCGGCGCGACGGTCCACCAGGTGACGGCGGATTACGACGAGGGGCCAATCATCGCCCAGGTCGAGGTGTCCGTCTCGCCGATGACGACGTCCCGACGTTGCGAGGCCGGGTGCAGGAGGCGGAGAAGGAACTCCTCATCGACGTCATCCGCCGCTGGTTCGAGTACCCAGAAGGGTGCGACCTACCACCGAGACTGCCCAGTTGTAGGCGGTCCTGGTGCTGGCACCGCCGCGCGACGCATTGCCCACGAGATCGCCGAGCCGCCTGGTTGTGGCCAGGGCTCTGGGCGCAGACCCCTGCGTGCGAGGGGGTGTCGTCCACCCGCGTGCCAACCCGTCGCGCGCCGCTGCGCCGGTAGCGACGAAGCGAGCGCAACTAGGGTCGGCTACCTTTGCCACGTGCAAGTCCTGGTCGAAGAAGGTTCGTGCATCGAAGTCCCCAATAGGGACGCCACGGGCATCGAGCGACGAGCCCATGGCGAATTCGTCGGCCCAAGAGGTGAGCTGGCGTCATATGCGATCGGGTGGACAACAGGTGTCGAGCCACACATCGGTCGACTCACGGTCGGGATTGGCGCGGGGAACCCGGGCGGAGGATCCTTCCATGCCGTCGTGTTCGAGAACGAAGAGGGCCACGCCTTCTCGCTCACGGACGAGCCGTTCGAGCGCGTCCCCCAGGGCGGACCAGACCTAACGGCTCACGAGGCGCGCGCGCACGAAGACCTGCCGTTCGTCTGGTGGGTCGCCGACCTGGTCATGCAACGCGATCGCCGGGCCTGGTGGATGAGGCACTGGCTGCTCGGCACCAGTTCGATCCGGACCGCGGAGGTCTTCGAGCTGGCCGAGCCGATCCTGCTCGTCAGCCATGATGACGCCGGCTACTGGCAGCTGATCGGGACATCTGACGCCGACGACAGCACAGGAATGGTCGGACACCTCTACCACGCCGTCGACGAGGATCCCACGCTCATCGACGTTCTTGATCTGCCTCCCGGCTACAGCGCGACGAGAGCACGCGTCGGTGACCCCTGGACTCGCCACCGCGACTAGACGGCTGTTGCAGGGTGCTGCGTTCCACGACGCGACGTACCTGCGGGTGAAGACGCACCTGCCGCGCCCGCTGCCGGCGCCGAAGTCGCCGCGCGACCGGGGCCCGACCGCAATAGCGTCGGCACGTCCGGCGTCCGCCGGATCCAGCACAAGGAGGTCAGGCGATGGGACTCTTCGGCCGCCGTACACCGCGCCCCGCCCGCCAGAGCGCCGAGGCGACCAGCGTCGAGACGCGGCCGCCGACCGACCACGAGTCGCCCGCCGACCGCGAGGCGTCCCGCCTGTGGTCGGACGGCTTCGGCCGCGTCGGCACGCGGTCGCTGCAGGTCCTCGCGGTCGTCGCGGTCATCACCGTCTTCGGGTTCGTGGGCACGCGCCTGACCCTCGTCGTGATCCCCGTACTCATCGCCCTCGTGCTGTCCGCGGCGATCTCCCCGCTGGTCACCTTCCTGCGTCGCCGCGGTCTGCCGTCGCTGCTCGCGACGTGGATCTCGCTCCTGACGCTGGTAGCACTGCTGTCGGCGATCGTGTGGCTCGTCGTGCGGGCCGTCGTGAACCAGTGGGACGAGCTGCAGGACCAGGCACTCGAGGGCTTCGACTCCCTGCAGGACTACGTCCAGGACCTGCCCTTCGACATCACCGACGAGCAGATCAATTCGGTACGCGAGTCCGCCTTGAACTTTCTGCAGTCCGACGCCGTCGGCTCCGGCGCCGTCGCGGGTGTCTCCCAGACCGCCGACTTCGTCGCCGGCTTCTTCATCATGATCGTCGTCCTGTTCTTCTTCCTGAAGGACGGCCCGGCGATGTGGGAGTTCCTGCTGCGGCCGTTCGAAGGGCACCGGTACGAGCGGGGGCAGCGCGTCGGCACCGCGACCATCCGTACGCTCGGCGGCTACGTGCGCGGGACGGCGATCGTGGCGGTCGTCGACGCTGTCGCCATCGGTATCGGCCTCGCGATCGTGGGCGTGCCGCTGGTCATCCCGCTGTCCGTGCTCGTCTTCCTGCTCGCCTTCATCCCCCTGGTCGGCGCCACCGTGGCCGGCATCCTCGCGGCCCTGGTCACGCTCGTCGCCGTCGGACCGGTCGAGGCGCTCATCGTCGTCGCGATCGTCGTCGTCGTGAACCAGCTCGAGGGCGACTTCCTCCAGCCGATCGTCATGGGCCGGACCCTGCGCCTGCACCCGCTCGTCATCCTGTTCGCCCTGACCGCTGGGACGGTGCTCGTCGGCATCACCGGCGCCATACTCGCCGTGCCGATCGCCGCGTCGATCTGGCGCGCGATCCAGGTGTGGGACGGGCCCGACCTGCCGGCACGGTTCGCCCGCCAGAAGCGCTCCGAGACCGTCTGAGGGTGTGCGACTTACGTCGCCAAGGCTGCGGTACAGATCCTCGACACCCCGGCGTGCACGCCTCAGCCGCCCAACAACTTCCAGGTCCCCTCGGAGACGACCTCGACGGCCCGGTCGGCCACCACGATGGCGGTGTCGTCGTCGATCGCGTACGCCGGGCCGCCGATCCCGGCCGCCCACTTCTCGGCGGCCGCCATCGTGTTGTACGGCAGCATCGGATGGTCGACGTGCGGGAAGATCGAGAAGTCGACGACCCCGAGCGCGGCGTCGTCGCCCGACGGCGGCGTCCACTCGACGAAGAACTGCCCGATGCGCGGGGACATCACCATGCTGCCCGCGCTCATCCCCACGTAGACCGTCTCGGTGAACGACGGCAGGAGATCCGCGACCCCGGACTCCCGCATCCAGTGGTTCAGGTACAGGGCGTCGCCGCCCGACACCAGCAGGACGTCCGCGTCCCGGAGCTTGGGCACCCAGAGCTCTGGGTCGATGGTGGGCAGCGCGGTCAGCTCCAGCACCCCAACGGACTTCCAGCCCAGCTCGACCATGGGCTCGGCAGAGCGTCCGGCGATGAAGCGCCACGCCTCGTCTCCCGGGCCGGCCTGGGGGTGCCCGTACATCGCGGTAGGGATGCAGAGCGCGTCGCAGTCTGCGACCGGCCGGCCGAGAAGGCCGAGCAGCGCGTCGTGGATGCTCGTGTTCTTGACGCCTGCGGACGTGAGAAGAAGCTTCACGATGTCTCCTGGTTCGAGTGACGGGAGGGAACGAACCGTAGACCTCGAGGCGCCGGGAGAATCATCGCTGCCGCAGGCGCTGGACGGGCGGCTCGCTCGTCGGCTCGTTCAGAGGCGCGCGAACCGTGCACGCGCGAAGGAATAGAAGCCGAACGCGGCGAGTCCCAGCCCGATCAGGAGGAGCAGCACAGCACCGAACTGCTGGTCGCGCACCGTCCGCAGCGCGTCGTCGAGACCGCCGGCCCGCGACGCGTCCGCTGTCGCCGCGGCGGCCGCGACCAGCCCGCCGACGATGCCGAGCGCGATCCCCTTGTCGACGTAGCCGACCTGCCCGAGCCGTACCACCAGCCGCCCGACGGAACGACCGCCTGTCCCCGCAAGGTCGCGCAGGAACTTCTTACGCAGCCCCTTGACGACGTGGTACACGCCGACGGCGACGATCGCCAGGCCCACGCCGGCCACCAGCCAGCGGCCACCCGGCATGGCCAGGACACCGGCCGTCATGCTCTCCTCGCTCCTGCCCCTTCCGCCGGCGCCCTGCGCGTACCGGACGCCGACGACCGCCAGCGCCGCGTAGAGCACACCCTTGGCAACGTTCTTGGCCCGCGCGGCTGCCTTGCGCTCCATGTTCGGCCCGCCGACGACGGCCGTGGCGAACTGCCACACCGCGAGCGCGGCGAACCCGACGGCGACCGCCCAGAGGATCACCTCACCGCGAGGCGCCTGGGCGAGCGTGCGGAAAGCACCTGACGCGTCCGCCTCGCCCGAAGGCCGGCCGAGCGCGAGCTGGACTGCCAGCCATGCGACCAGTAGGTGCAGTACGCCCGAGGCGACGTAGCCGCCTCGGGCCAAGGCCTGCACGGCACTGCTGTCCTGGGCGTGCCGGGCGGCGTCGACGGCCGGCGGGGCGGAGTCGTCGGCCGGCGACGATGAGTAGTCGGACAAGCACCACACCTCCGTCGGTCCGCGGATCGCTGTGTAGTCCACGTTCGCGCGTTTTGGCGCCATTCGCATACCGCACGTACGGGACCGCGGCCGAGTCGGCACACGGGGTCGACTTCGTCCAGCCGGCGAGCGGCGACCTGGATGCTTTACCTGACGATGCGCGACGGCGGACGATGAAGGCATGGCAGCGTTGCGACGCGCGGTGCGGGCGGCGGCGCTGACGGCCGGCGTCCTGGCGGGGGTCGCAGGCCTGGCCGTCGGCGTCGCCTGGCTCGGCCAGGACGCGCTCGTGTACCACCCCGACCGCTCGTCGCCGGGCCCGGCAGCATCGACGGTCGACGGCGGTGTCGACGTCACGCTGGTCACCGCCGACGGGCTCGATCTAGCGGCATGGTTCGTCCCGCCGTCGGCCGAGGTGCGCGACCGTGAGGTCGCAGTCCTGGTCGCGGCGGGCAACGGTGGCAACAGGCTGGGACGCGCCGAGCTTGCCGAGCTGCTCGCGGAGCGCGGTTTCGCGATCCTCCTGCTGGACTATCGCGGCTACGGCGGCAACCCCGGCCGTCCCACCGAGGTCGGGCTCGCGCTCGACGCGCAGGCCGCCCAGCGGGCACTGGCCGAGCGGGGCTACCCGCCCGAGCGGACGATCTACTTCGGCGAGTCGCTGGGCGCCGGAGTGGTCGCCACACTCCAGGCCGAGGTACCGCCCGCCGGGCTCCTGCTGCGCTCACCCTTCACGTCCTTCGCCGACGTCGGCGCCCACCACTACCCCTTCCTCCCCGTCGAGGCACTGCTGCGGGACCGGTACACGGTCCTCGACCACGTGGCCGCGACGCAGGTCCCGGTCACGGTCGTGCACGGCGACCGCGACGACATCGTGCCGCCGGCGCAGAGCGAGGCCGTGGCGCGGGCCGCGCCCCGGCTGGTCGAGCACCTCGTGCTTCCGGGGGCAGGGCACAACGACGCCTTGATGTTCGGGCCGAGGATCGCGGACGCCGTCGTCCGGCTCGCCGATCATGCCGTCGGCGGATGAGCGCTCGCGTGGTGAGTGTGCCGATCTCCCCGGCGTCTGGCATCCTGCATCGATGCCAGCACGAGAGATGATGAAGCGCCTCGCAGAGGTCATCGACGCGCATCGGTGGGATGAGCTCCCGCAGCTGCTCCATCCCGAGTTCTCTTGTCACTACGTGCACACAGGCGAGACGTTCGACCGCGATTCGTGGGTGCGACTCAACGCGGACTACCCCGGCTTCGAGAATTTCCGGCTCCTCGACTGTGTAGCCGATCACGAGCGCGCCGCCGGCCGCGCCCACGTCACGGGGACGACCGACGGCGAGCCGCAGCACTTCGAGGTGGCGACATTCATCACCGTGCGCAGCGACCTCATCGTCGACATGACCGAGGTGTGGACGGACGTCGACCTGACCGCGCCCGCAGGCACCAGGCCCCAATAGGACAAGACCTGTCGCGCAGGCAGGGCACGAGCCTAGGCCCGCTCCCCGGCGAGCTCTGCCCGCACCTCGTCACGAAGCCGCCCGTGCCGTGCCGGGTCCGGCGCGGCCGCGAGCAGGGTCTTCGTGTAGTCGTGCTGCGGGTCGAGGATGACCTGGTCGGACGGACCTCGCTCCACGACCTCGCCGCGGTACATGACGAGGATCTCGTCGCTGAAGTGGCGGGCCGTCGCGAGGTCGTGGGTGATGTACAGGACGCCGAGGTTCTCCTCCCGCTGCAGGCGTGCCAGGAGGTTGAGCACCCCTAGGCGGATGGAGACGTCGAGCATGGAGACCGGCTCGTCGGCGACGAGGAACCGCGCCCCGGGCGCAAGGGCACGCGCGATCGCGACGCGCTGGCGCTGGCCGCCCGACATCTCGTGCGGCCGCTTGGCCGCGTAGACCTCGGCGGGCGTCAGGGACACGCGCTCGAGCAGGGCGCGGGTGTGCTCGGCGACGGCATCGCGGCCGCGCGCGACACCGTGGAGCTGCAGCGGCCGCTCCAGGTGGTGCGCCACCGTGTGGAACGGGTTGAGCGACGCGAACGGGTCCTGGAAGACCATCTGCACGTCGTGCCGGTACGCCCGCAGGGCGGAGCGGCTACCCGACACCGAACGGCCGTCGAGCATGATCTCCCCGGACGTGGGGGTCTCGAGCCGCGCCAGCGTCCGGGCCACGGTCGACTTGCCCGACCCGGACTCGCCCACGAGCGCGACGGTCTTGCCCGCCTCCAGGGTGAACGACACGTCGTCGACGGCGCGCAGCCGGGAACGCCGCAGGCCGTGGCCCAGGCGGAATTCCTTGACGAGGTTGCGGACCTCGAGCGTTCCCATCAGGCGGTCCCTTCGATGGTGGTGTCGGCAGCGCTGTCGGCGCTGTCGGCCGGAGCGGCGCCCGGGCCGGCGTCGGCGTCCGAGCCCGGTGCGTGGCCGGTGCCCGACTCTCCGGCCGCGGCCCCTGACCGCACGAACCCCCCACGCTCGCCGACGAGGCTGGGGAACGACTCCAGCAGACGCCGCGTGTAGGCGTGCTGCGGGCGCTCGTAGATGTTCTCCGCGGTGTCGAGCTCGACGATCTCGCCTTCGAGCATCACGGCGATCCGGTCACTGATCTCCAGCAGGAGCGGCAGGTCGTGGGTGATGAACACGACCGCGAACCCGAACTGCTCGCGCAGACGCATGATCTCGCGCAGGATCCCCCGCTGGACCACGACGTCGAGCGCGGTGGTCGGTTCGTCCATGATCATGACCTGGGGGTTCAGCGCGAGGGCCATGGCGATCATGACGCGCTGGCGCATGCCGCCCGACAGCTGGTGCGCATAGCTGTCGAGACGCGCCGGGTCCACACCCACGAGCCCCAGGAGCTCGGCGGCCCGTCCGGCGCGCTCAGCCCGGGACATCCCGGGTCGGTGCGTCGTGAGGACGTCGTCGATCTGGGCTCGCACGGTGATCACCGGGTTGAGCGAGTTCATCGCGCCCTGGAACACCATCGAGACCTTGTCCCAGCGGAAGGCACGCAGCGCCTCGCCGTCGAGCGCCGCGACGTCCACGTCGCCGCCGACGCGGTCGTGGAAAAGGACCTCGCCCGACGTCAGGACGGCCGGGGACTTCAGGAGCCGCGTGAGCCCGTAGGCGAACGTTGTCTTGCCGCAGCCGGACTCGCCGGCGAGCCCGAGGATCTCGCCGCGGTGCAGCGTGAGCGACACGTCGCGCACGGCACGGACCACGGGCGTGGTCCGGTACTCGATCGACACACCCTTGGCGGACAGCACTGGGACGGTCATACGGTCACCTCTGTCTTGGGCTCGGCGGGTGAGGCCGGGACGGCTGCGGGCGCTGAAGCCTCGGTTGCCCGACGTCGGCCGGTCGCCTCCGCGACGACGCGCAGCTTCGGGTTGACAACCTCGTCGATCGAGAAGTTGACGAGCGAGAGGCCGGCGCCGAAGACGGCGATGAGCAGGCCCGGCGGTACGAACCACCACCAGGCGCCCGCGGACATCGCGTTGCCGCCATAAGCGTCCGTGATCATGGTCCCCCACGTGATGGAGCCGTTGGGGCCGAGCCCGATGAAGGACAGGCCTGCCTCACCGAGGATCGCGAAGACCACGGCGAACAGGAACTGGGCCGCGAGCAGCGGCAGGAGGTTGGGCAGGATCTCGACGAGGAGGATCCGTACTGTCCGCTCGCCGGCTACCTGCGACGCCTCGACGTAGTCGCGGGACCGCAGGGACCGGGCCTGCGACCGCAGCACCACCGCGGAGCCTGCCCAGCCGGTGATGCCGAGGATGAACGCGACGAGCCAGAGGCTGCGGCTCTGCATGTACACGGCGATGACCATGACCAGCGGCAGCCCGGGGATGACGAGCATGATGTTGGTGACCATGGTGAGGATCTCGTCGGTCCAGCCGCCGGCGTAGCCGGCGAAGATCCCGAAGATCAGTGACAGCACGATCGCGATGGCCGCGGCGGCGAGTCCGACGACGAGCGAGCCCCGAGCGCCATGGGCGAGCTGCGCGAGCACGTCGTAGCCCAGCTTGGTCGTGCCGAGCAGGTGGTCGGCGCTGGGCGGCAGCAGGGCGTCATTCCCGGAGAACCGGGGGTCCTGGACGAGGAACGGCGCCACTACGGCGAACACCACGATGCCCAGGGTGATGACAAGGCCCGCGACAAGCTTCGCGGAGCGACGGGGAAGGATCCGGTTCTCAGCCATTGTGACGCGTCCTCGGGTCGACGAAGCCGTAGACGATGTCCATGAGGAACGTCGCCGCCAGCACGGTGAGCGTGATGACCAGGAACAGGCCCTGCATGAGGGCGAAGTCGTTGCCCTGGACGGCGGTGATCATCAGCTTGCCGAGACCGGGGTAGGTGAAGACCTGCTCCATGACGATCGCGCCCGTGACCACGAAGGCGAGCGAGATGCCGAAGCCCGCGATGGACGGCAGGGCCGCGTTGCGGACGGCGTAGCCGAGCAGGATCCGCGAGCGCCGCAGGCCCTTGGCCTCGGCGGTGGTGATGTAGTCCTCGGACAGGGTGGACACCATCATGTTCCGCATCCCGAGGAGCCAGCCTCCGAACGACGACAGCACCACGGTGAGCGCCGGCAGGACGCCGTGGTATGCGACGGAGCCCGCGAACACCCAGGAGGCCTGCGGACCGTCGAACGTGAACACGTCGTAGCCGCCGATGCGGGGGAACCACGGGTTGACCACGGCGAAGCCGTAGACGAGCAGCAGCGCCACCCAGAAGTACGGCAGGGACTGGAGCAGCGTGGAGCCGGGGATGATGTGGTCCACCCAGGTGCCGCGCTTCCAGCCGATCCACGCGCCTGCCGCGATGCCGAGGACGAACGAGATGATCGTCGCCAGGCCGAGCAGGCCGATCGACCACGGCAGGGCGGCCGAGATGAGCTCCACGACCGGCGTGGGGAACTTGGTGACCGAGACCCCGAGGTCGCCGCGCAGCAGGTTGCCCCAGTACGCGACGTACTGCTCCCACATGGTCTGGTCGGTGTCGGACCCGAGGAGGAGCCGGATGGTGCGCTCGACGCCGGGGGTGACCTCGCCGCTGCGGGCCATCTTGGCCAGCATGATGTCGGCGGGGTCGCCTGGCATGAGCCGGGGGATCAGGAAGTTCAGCGAGATGGCGGCCCACACGGTGATCGCGTAGAAGGCTGCCCGCCGCAGGTAGTACCTCACGTGTCGCTCCCGTCCGTCCGCACCGTCGCGGCTTCTCCTCGGGTCCTCGTCATCACTCCACCGGTTCCAGGTTTGCCAGGATGTAGCCCGCGGAGACCGAGCCCCATGACGGCGGGAACGCGTAGAGGTCCTCGTCGGTGGGCCAGCCGGTGAACTCGGTGTCGTTGTAGAACGTCTGCGTCGCGTTGATGACGAGCGGGATGTACGGCAGGTCACGGGTGATCTCGTGCTGGATCTCCGCGTACGCGTCCGTCTTGATCTGCTCGTCGGACGCAGCCGCGGCCTCGGCGACCGCCGCGTCGACCAGGGGGTTCGAGTAGCGCGTGAAGTTCCACTCGCCGGGCTCGAGCTCCGTGCCGACCGGCTGGGTGTACTCGCCCGAGAACCAGTCGCGGTAGATCTGGAACGGGTCGGCGACGCTCGTGCCGATGATGCCGCCCATGATCAGCTGGAAGTCGCCGGACACACGCGAGTCGGAGAACTCCTGCCACGTGGCCGTGGTCGCCGTGACCTTGATACCGGCGGCCGACACCTGCTCCGCGATGAGCTTCGCGGCGTCGTTGTAGTCCGTCCAGCCCTCCACCGACGTGAGGCTCAGCTCGACCTTGACCCCGTCCTTCTCGTAGACGCCGTCGGCGTCCTTGGTGTAGCCGGCCTCCTCGAGGATCGCGGCGGCGGCCTCCGGGTCGCCGGTCTGCGGGCTCTCCTTCTCGACGTCGGGTGCGATCCACTGGTCGTCCCGGCCGAGCAGCGCGAAGGTGGGCGAGATCGTGGCGGCAAGCCCGACGAACGCCTTCTCGTTGATGGTGCCGCGGTCGATGGCGACGTTGAGGGCCTGGCGCACGGCCACGTCGGTCTGCGGACCCTCGCAGCCCAGGTCCGCGTTGGCGCAGGTGTACAGCACCGTCGGGTCCTGCGGGGTGTTCACGTAGCCCGCGGGCCCGCCGGCGGCGGCGACGCCCTCGGGGTCGGGCACGAACATGCCCGCCCAGTCGAGGTCACCCGACTTGAGCAGGTCCTCGGCGGAGGCGTTGGCATCGATACCGAGGTATCGCACCTCCTTGACCGCCGGCTTGCCCTCCTGCCAGTAGCTCTCGTTGGCGACGAGCGTGTAGGAGGCCTCCGAGACGCTCTTGACCGTGTAGGGGCCGGTGCCGACCGGGGCCTCGTTGGCCCAGGTGGTCGCCTCCTCGACGGACTTGTCTGCCCAGATGTGCTCGGGGAGCATCCACGCACCACCGAGGATCGCGGACTCGTTGGTGAACTGGGGCGAGTCGTAGGTGACCACGACGGTGGTCTCGTCGGTCGCCTCGGCGGACACGAGCTGCGGGGACTTCCCTACCTCGTTCGTCAGCGAGTAGACGACGTCGTCGACGGTGAAGTCTTCGCCGTCGCTCCACTTGACGCCCGCGCGGATCGTGATGGTGAGGACTGTGCCGTCCTCGTTCCAGGCGAACGACTCACCGAGCATCGGCTCGGGGTCGCCGCTGCCGGCCTTGTTGAAGAAGAAGAGCGTCTCGTAGACCGGGCCGAGCGCGCCGTGCAGCACGGTCGGCGCGTAGGGGTTGAAGTTCGCGGCGATGGGGGTCGCGCTGCCGGCCCACACGTTGAGCGTGCGGTCGACGGTTCCCCCTTCGGACTCGGCGGCGCCGGAACAGCCGGCCGCCAGAAGTGTCACAGCGGTGAGCGCGGCGGCAAGGGCCATCCCCCTGCGGGCACGTCGTCGGATCATGTCGTTCCTCTCGCGTCGGCGGCGCGACGGTGTCGCGCGGTTCCGCCGGGTTCGTACGGAAGGAGACCTAACTAAAGATCGGCCGCGAGCGGGAGGGGGCATATCGATAAAAAACGTTATAGTTACCAAGTTGAGATGATAGTGAGGTTGATCACGAGACGCCGGACCGCTCGCCGGGCCTTCTTCGCGGCCCCCGGGAGACGGCGTCTCGCCTCGCGAAGGCGTCTCGGACACCTTGCGGAGGCGTCCCGGACACCTCGCGGTGGCGTCCCGGACACGGCGCACGCGCGCCTCGGCGCGGCGAAATCCGTAAGTTCATTTCCGGGCGGATTCTCGCGAGGTCACCAGATCGCGCCGACGAACCGCGTGTCACCGCGGCCGTCGACCACCGGCTCAGGCTTCTGCAGGGGCCTCACCGGATGCGAGCCCCGCAAGCAGCTCCGCCGCGGGGCGAGGGCGCACCAGCCACATCAGGTGGCTGGACGCGAGGGAGTGCACGTCGTACGGGTTGTCGGGCGTGAGTGCGTCGCCCTCCCGGATCATCCGGTCCTGCATGGCCGGCGGGATGCTCGTGTCCTCGGTGAGCCGCACGTACGTCTTGGGGATCGTGCCCCAGGTCTCGGCACGGGCGCGGTCGGCGGGCGTGCCGACGTCCAGGTTCTCGTCCGGCTGGAACGTGTTGAGGAAGGTGAAGAACTCGTCGTCGGTGCCGTCGGCGAGGAACGCCTCCTTGAAGCTTGCGAGCACGCCAGGGTCGGCCGTGCGGAAGTTGCACCGCAGCAGGCCGAGCGCGGCGGGATCCGCCGCGAGCGCACCCGCGAGCGCCCCGGCGTCGACGGAGGCCATCTCGGGCTCGGCGTAGTAGTCGCCGACGTCGAGGTCCACCGGGGCCCACGCGGAGACGTACACGATCCGGTCGATCAGGTCGGGGCGGGCGTTGCCGACGGCGGTCAGCGTGGCCCCGCCCCGGCTGTGGCCGACCAGGATCACGGGTCCGTGCTCCTTGGCGCGCTCGAGGACCTCGATGACGCGGGCAGCGTTGTCGACCAGCGTCACGCCCTTGATGCGGCCGGGCGTCGTCGCGAGGCCCGCCGGGTCCTGCGGGGCCTGGTACGCGGCGGGGTAGGTCGCCTCGAAACCGTGGCCGGGCAGGTCGACCGCCGCCGAGCGGTGGCCCAGGAGGGCTAGCTCGGCCTGGAGCGGCGCGAACGAGAAGGAGTTGGCGAAGGCGCCGTGGACCAGCACGAACGTGGGGGGCACGGCGCAAGATTTTAGCCCAGGAGGTCCCGTATCCCATCACCGTCCGCGAGTCCGACGATGTTGCCGGCCGGGTCGGTGAACCAGGCGCCGTCACCGCCCTCCATGAACCCGCGCACGATGCCCTTCTCGTCCTGCTCGAACCCCTCGTACCGCTCGAACGTCACACCTTTGGCGGTGAGCTCGTCGACCACCTGGTCGACGTCTTCGACCTCCAGGTGCATGATCGTGAACGTCGCCGGCTGGTGGTTCTCCTTCGGGTAGACGAAGACCGAGGTGCCGCCGTCCAGGTTGAGTGCCAGGCCTGCTCCTTCGGGGAGGGCCGTCACCCGCAATCCGAGCGTGTCCTCGTAGAACGCGCGTGTCGCGTCGAGGTCGTTCGTCGAGAAGGTCGGAACCACACGTCGCACAGTGACCATCGCTGTCTCACTCCTTTGTGATGCGCCGGCGACCGCACCACAGGACGTGCCACGGGGAGCCGGACACTTCCAGAATCCCACCGTCGGGCACACGCGCAACGCGACGGCTGTGCGCGGGGAGCGTCCGGAGCGACCTCAGGTGGCGATCCGCATCACCGCGCGGCGCTCCGTCGGACGACTGACCTCGGTGAATCCCGCGGACTCGAACATGCCCACGGTCCCGACGTAGAGATCGCCGGTTGCCACACGCCCGTCGGCGCGCGGCAGCAGCGGGTAGCCCTCGACCGCCTTCGCCCCGCGGTCGCGGGCGAAGCCGACAGCGGCCTGCGCGAGCGCGGTGCCGACGCCCAGGCGCCGGTAACCCTTCCGCGTGACGAAGCAGGTCACGGACCACACCGAGCCGTCGTCGCGGTCCTCGTCCCGGCCGGCCCAGACGAGCCGGGAGGTGCGCAGGCGGGGGTACGCGGTGCGTGGTTCAACCGCGCACCACCCGGCGGGCTCGCCGTCCACCAGAGCGACCAGCCCGCTGGTCGAGGGCGCCGCCGGGTCCCCGCACCCGGTCTGCTCGGCGAACCGCTCCTGCCGCTCGGGAACGTCCATGGCGTCGAACTCTGCGTTGCGGAACTTGAACCACTGGCACTGGCACCAGTGCGGGGTGCCGCGCTCCCCGAACACCGCCTGCAGGTCCTCCCACGACACCTCGTTGGCGGGGACGACGACTATCGCGCGCGTTTCGGGGGCAGCCATGCGACTACTGGCCCACCCGGCCGTCGATCCGCTCACGGAGGATGTCGGCGTGCCCGCAGTGGCGCGCGTACTCGACGATCTGCGACACCAGGCCGTCCCGGAGCTGCAGCTCCGCGCCGTCCGGCCCGAGGTCGGACACGCCGGCGTTCCACGCTCCGAGGTCGGACACACCGTCCAGGTACCGGTCGGTGGCCTCCATCTCGGCGTGCCACTGTCGCCAGGCGTCGTCGACGACCGCCGGATCGGCGACAGCGCCGTTCCAGTCACCGTCGCGGTCCTCGTCGGTCCGGTACAGGTCCGGCGCGTCCTCGCCGGCCATCACCCGGCGCAGGTGCCGCTCGCCGTCAGCGAGGTGCCGCACCAGCCCGAGCAGGGACATCGTGGACGGCGGTGCCGACCGGCGGGCGAGCTGCTCGGCGTCGAGCCCCGCGCACTTCATCTCCAGGGTGAGCCGGTAGTAGCGGAGGTAGTCGAGCAGCATGCTGCGCTCGTCGCTGTGCGTGGCGTCGGCCTCGCGGGGGTCGTCGTCGGGGTCGGTCCACATGTCGGGGAAGACGGTCGCCTGGGTCCAGCGCGTCGCGTGGGACTCTTCGGCCTGCTCTCGTGGCTCCATACGAACATCGTGGACCCGTGCCGGAGCCGCCCGCCACGGTAAATCGGCCTGCGCCGACGGTCACCCCTGGTAGCGGAACGCGTCCCACGCGCCGAGGAGGTACTGGATGCCGAGCGCCCGGTCGTACAGGCCGTATCCCGGCCGGGGCTTGTTCGTGGTGTTCTCGTCCCACAGGTGCCGGCCGTGGTCCGGCCGGACGTAACCCTGGTAGTCGGCCTCGGCGTAGGCCCGCATGATCCCCGTCGTATCGACGCTGCCCTCGGACGCGCGGTGCGCGACCTCCGTGAAGTCACCGTTGTCGAAGTGCTTGATGTTGCGCACGTGCGTGAAGTGGATGCGGTCCATGAACGTGCGCACCGCGTCGACGGCGTCCTGCTCGGGATTGGCGGAGAAACTGCCCAGGCACAGCGTCAGGCCGTGGTGCGGGCTCGGGTGCAGGTCGAGCACCCGAGCCAGACCCTTCTTGGTCGAGACGACACGCGGCCAGCCGAAGACGTCGAACGGCGGGTCGTCCGGGTGCACACCCAGCTTGACGTCGTACTCCTCGCAGGTGGGGATGACCGCCTCGAGGAAGTACCGGTAGTTCGCGTACATGTCGTCATGGGTCACGCCCTGGTACGCCGCGTTGAGCTCGCTGAAGCTCGCCAGCCGCTCCGGCTCCCAGCCCGGGAGCGTGAGCCCGTGGGTGTTCGCCTCCATGTCGGCGATGAGGGACTCGGGCGACATCTGGTCGACGACGGCCTTCTCGTAGTACAGCGCGGTCGAGCCGTCGGGCAGCGGGTGCCACAGGTCGGTGCGCAGCCAGTCGAAGACGGGCATGAAGTTGTAGCAGACGACCTTCACGCCCGCCCGGCCGAGACGACGGATCGTCGTGATGTAGTTCTCGATCGCCTCGTCCCGGCTCAGCCCCAGGACGGTCCGACCCAGCTTGATCGACTCGTGGACGTTCACGGACTCGACCACCTCGGCGTCGAACGTCCGCGTCACGCCCTTGGCGCGCGCCTCGTCCGACAGGCCGGTGATGCGCGCGACCTCGGCGTCGATCTCCGCCTGCTCCCACACCTCACCGGCCTGCTTGTGGTGCAGGCTCCACACGATGGTCTCCACGCCAGGGATCTGGCGCACGTGATCCAGGGTCACGGTGTCGTTGCCCTCGCCGTACCAGCGGAAGCCCATCTTCACGGCGTCTCTCCTCGTCGTCGTCCTTGTATAGCGTTCTTGTATACATCATGCCCGCCCTGGCGGGTGCACGATGTTCAGAACGCGGTAAGACGCAGCCGCATCCGGACGGGCGCGGCGTGGAGCTGCGCGTTCGGCAGGACGCCGGGCCCGCAGGCGGCACTGCCGACGCCGTGCTGGGCGGCGTCGATGTGCAGCCACAGCCGGCCGTCCGGCACGAGCTCGTGCGGATGCGCCGCGCGGTCCAGCGCCTCGTCGGACCACGGACGGAGCGAGAGCTCGAACCCGACCTGCGAGCGGGCACCGACCGACACCTCACCGGCGTCGATCCGCAGGCCCGAGCCGTCCGCGAAGGAGAGGACCGCGCTCGTGACACCGCGCCGCGCACCGTTCTCCTGCGGGTGGGTGTACCGGGTCTGCCAGTCGGCGACGGTGTGCTGCCACGCACCTCCGAGAGCCGCCTTCCTGGAGTCCGCGTACGACTCGTCCGGGCCGAGGCCGGCCCACCGCACGCCCGTCTCCGCGGCCCGCGGCTCGTCGAGAGCGAGCAGCACCCCGAGCCGGGCGACGCTCTCCGGCCACCGGCCCTCCGGCTGGATGTCGAGGAGCAGGTCCACGGCGTCGGGCGCGTCGGTGACCGGCTGCCAGCGGTAGCGCGTGGCGAAGCCGGTGCGCGTCGTCGGCCCCGCGATGCGCGCGTCGATCTCCAGTGCCCCGTCCCCGCTGACGCCGACGCCGGCCTTGCGCTCGGCGAGCAGGTGCAGGCCCACGTCGCGCCACGTCTTCTCGTCGGACGGCTCGCGCCAGAAGCCTCCCGTGTGGTCGTTGTCGATCGGTGCCCGCCAGGCGTCGACCCGGAACGTGTGCACGGCGCGGCCCGCGAGCGAGCGGAGGTCGCCCCGGCTGTCGAAGAGCGCCGGGCCGGCCCGGTACCCGCCGTCAGCCTCCACGGTCACCTGGCCGGCCGGAGCCGAGAGCGGCGCCGGCTCCACCAGGAGGAGCTGGCCGGCGCCGAGCACGAAGCCGGGCTCGAGCCACGCGTCCTCCAGCGCGTCCGCCTTCTCCTGGACCGCCTGCACGGTCCACCAGACCGGCGCCTCGCCCGGCTCCGGCAGCGGCAGGTCGGCAGGCGGCCGCACCACCGCCTCGGTTCCCGCGTCGAGCACCAGGTCGAGCGTGCCCGAGGAGAGCTCCTCCTCGCCGCGGTGCAGCGTCCAGCGGAGCTCGACGTGGCTCGTGTCGCGGAACGCATAGCGGTTGCGGACGAGCAGCGAGCCGTCGGGCCGGACGTCGATGCGGATCGGCGCGAAGACCGCCGCCGCCTCGAGGAGCCCGGGCGAGGGCGTGCGGTCCGGCAGGAGCAGGCCGTCGGCGATGAAGGTGCCGTCATGGATGCGCTCGCCGAAGTCGCCGCCGTACGCCGAGAACAGCACCCCGTCGGCGTCGGCGCGGGTCAGGCCGTGGTCGATCCATTCCCAGATGAAGCCGCCGAGCAGGCGGGGGTACCGGTCGAAGAGCGCGTCGTAGTCGGCCAGGCCGCCTGGGCCGTTGCCCATCGCGTGCGCGTACTCGCACAGGACGAACGGCATGGCCCGACGGCGGGCGTCGGCGTCGGCGCGCTCGAGCGGCTCCTCGATGCCCTGGCCGATCAGCGCCACCTCCTCGGTAGCGGCGTACATGCGCGAGTACACGTCGAGGTGGTCGCTCGACCGGTCGCCCTCGTAGTGGATGGGCCGGCTCGGGTCGAGCTCCCGGACGGCGTCGGCCATGGCGGCGAGGTTGCGGCCGACCCCCGCCTCGTTGCCGAGCGACCACATGATGATGCTCGGGTGATGGGCGTCGCGGCGCACCATCCTGGTGGCGCGGTCGACCAGCACCTCGGTCCAGTCGGGGTCGTCGACCGGGTTGCCGAGCCAGCCCTCGTTGTCCTCGAAGCCGTGCGTCTCCAGGTCGTTCTCGTCGATGACGTAGAGCCCGTAGCGGTCGCACAGGTCCAGGAAGTGGGGGTGCGGCGGGTAGTGGCTCGTCCGGACGGCGTTGATGTGGTGCCGCTTCATGAGCAGCACGTCCTCGAGCATCCGCTCGGGGGTCACGGCGCGTCCGCGCAGCGGGTCGAACTCGTGCCGGTTGACGCCACGCAGCTTGATCGGCCGCCCGTTGACGAGGAACACGCCGGCCTCGATCGAGACCGTGCGGAAGCCGACGGCGAGGGTCACCGTCTCGGTGTCGGTCGAGACGACGACGTCGTAGAGCCGCGGCCGTTCGGCGCTCCACGGCTCGACCGGCACGCGCAGCTCCTCGCCGACCGACGCCTCGACGCCGAGCTCGGGCACCGACACCCGTGCGACCACCACACCCGGTCCGGCCACGACGGTCGCGGCGTTCACCCGCAGCGTTCCGACGCCGGTCGCATGGTCGTAGTCCGCGCGCACGCGCACGTCGTCGAGGGCACCGTCGGGACGGTGCTCCAGCGTGACGCTGCGGAAGATGCCAGAGAGCCACCACTGGTCCTGGTCCTCGATGTACGACATGGCCGACCACTTGGTGACGCGGACGGCCAGCAGGTGCTCGCCGCCCCTCCGGAGCCGGTCGGTGAGGTCGATCTCGGTGGGCAGGCGGGAGCCGTGCGAGGTAGCGAGCAGCTCGCCGTCGAGCGCCACCTGGAACCAGGAGTCCACGCCCTCGAAGCGCAGCAGGGTGCGGCCGCCGTCGGGCCAGTCCGCGGGCAGCCGAAGCGTCGTGCGGTACTCACCCGTCGGGTTCTCGTCGGGCACGTGCGGCGGCTCGATCGGGAACGGGTAGACCACGTTGTTGTACTCCGGCACCCCGTAGGGCCAGGAGTGCGGGGCCCCTGCGAGCTGCCAGTGCCCGGGCACCGCCAGGCGGTCCCAGTCGTCGCCCGGCTCCGCGCGGTCCACACCGGTGTCGGCGTGGGGGAACAGCCGGAATCGCCAGTCGCCGTCGAGCGACACGGTGGCAGCGCTGGAGGCGCCGGTCGGTGGCCGGAACCGCGACGCGACGACGCCGTCCGGCGTGACGACGGACTCGTGGGTGATGCTCATGACTCCTCCAGGCGGCGTCGGGTGGGGAAGTGCAAACGCGCAAGCGTCGATCGCGACGTTACAACCCAGCACGGCACAGAATGGGCGAGTGTCCATCGTTGTGCATCGCGTCCGCTCAGTGCTCGCCCCGTTGACGCGCACACGGGCTTTCCGCGCCGCCGGGCCCGTGCTGCTGCCGCCCGCCGAACGGGCGCTCGCGTGGCTCTCGCGTGGCCGGTTCCAGCTCAGCGCGGTGCTTGTGCCGTCCCTCGTCCTGCACTCGACGGGCGCGCGGTCGGGGGAACCGCGTGACACGTACCTGATGTACACGCCCGACGGGCAGGGCCGGGCGATCGTGGCGGGCACGTCGTTCGGTCGGCAGCGGCACCCGGCGTGGACCTACAACCTGCTGGCGCACCCGGACGCGAGCATCAGTGTGCGTGGCCGGCGGATGCCGGTCCGGGCGACGCCCATCAAGGCCGACGACGAGCGCGAGGCCGCCTGGGCCCGGATCGAGGCCCAGTGGCCGGGCTACCGCTCCTACGAGCGGGAGTCCGGCCGGGTGGTGCGCCTGTTCCTCCTGCAGCCGCTCGCCGACGACGCCGGGCCGGACCCGCGCGCCGCGCGAAAGCAGTGAGACGGCGAGCGTAGCCTCGAGCTCATGGCATACGACCTGGCCCTCGCGGACGAGATCCGGAGCGTCCTGGACGGCGAGCCCGAGCTGACCGAACGGCGCATGTTCGGCGGGCTGGCGTTCCTGGTCAACGGCCACCTCGCGGTGGGAGTGCGGGGCTCGGGGATCATCGTGCGAGTCGGGGCCGACGCCGCCGAAGAGCTGGTGCGCACCACGGCCGCCACCCGCGCGATGATGGGCGCGCGAGTCATGACGGGCTGGCTGGATGTCGGAGCCGACAGCCTCGGCACCGAGGCGGAGCTCTCGGCGTGGGTGCGGCGCGGAGTCGGCTACGCCCGCTCGCTGCCGCCCAAGTAGCTCAGCGGGCTAGCCCGACTGCTGCGCCAGCGTCTCCCCCAGCACGCGCGCGCCCTCCGGGAACGCCCCCGGGTTCGGCCCCGAGTAGTTGAGCCGCAGGTAGGCACCGGTCGGCTCCGCCGGGAACCACTCGTCGCCGGCGGCCACGATGACGCCGGCCGCCTCGCAGTCGCGGACCAGGCGCGCGACGTCGATGGTGTCGGGGAGCCGCACCCAGAGGTTCAGGCCGCCCTGCGGCACCGCCTCGACCCGGGCGGCCGGGACGTGCTCCCGGAGCGCGCCGAGCAGCAGGTCGCGCCGCGCCGCGAGCTGCTGGCGCAGGCCGCGCAGGTGGGTACGCCAGGCCGGCTGGGTCACGACGTCGAGCGCCACCGCCTGCAGCATGCCGCTCACGTACATGGACTCGGCCTGGGCGTCAGCGAGGATCCGTTCACGGGCCGGGCCTCGGGCGACGAGCCCTGCGACGCGCACCGCGGGTGAGACGCTCTTGGCCAGCGAGCGCAGGTAGATCACGTGCCCGCCGTCGTCCCGGGCGGCGAGCGGGACCACGTCCTGGGTGATCCCGAAGTCGTGCGCCCAGTCGTCCTCGATCACGAACGCGCCGTGCTCACGCACCAGCCGGAGCACCTCGTCCGACAGCTCGGGCGACCATCGGGCGCCGGTCGGGTTGGCGAAGTGGGGCTGCGCGTAGAGTGCGCGCGCCCCGGTCTGCGCGAAGGCGCGAGCGAGCTCGTCCGGGTCGGGTCCGCGGGGGCCGCTGGGCACCGGCACGAGCCGGACCCCTACCTGCTCCGCCGCGAGGATCGCACCCCAGTAGGTCGGCGATTCGACCAGTAGCGGTCGGCCTGCGCCGACAAGGGCACGGAAGATCGTGCTGAGGCTGGTCTGGCTGCCGGGAAAGACGACGACGTCGCTCGGCGTCGGCGGCGCGATACCTACGGGCGAAGCGGCGCCCAGCTCGGCCGCGAACCACGCCTGCAGCTCCGGGACCCCCGCGGCAGGCGACCTGGTGACGGCGGCGTCGCTGCGTGCGGCCCTGAGGAAGGCGGAACGGACCAGACGCTCCGGCAGCAGCTCACGGTCCGGGTAGCCCGAGTGCAGCGCTATCACGTCGTTCGGATAGGTGTGCAGGGCCGAGGCGAGCTGCTGGGCCGGCTTCGGCCGAGGACCGAGGGCCGCCGTCTGCCAGCCGTAGTCGTGCGGGCGCGGCACGCGCACCGCCCGGACGAACGTCCCGACGCCCGGCCGAGTCTCCACCACTCCCTGCGACGTCAGGGTGCGCAGCGCCTTCTGTACTGTGACCGGGCTCGCCCCGTACTGCGCCACGAGCGCCCGGCTGGACGGGAGGCGGGCCCCCGGCGCAGCCGTCGCCATCCACTCGTGAAGGCCGGCGACGATGCGAGCACTGCTATCGTCATACATGACAGGCAATAGTAGCGCTACTCTCCTTGCGGCCCCGCCGCTATCCGCCTCGCGCGCCGGCCTCTGGTGGGGCCTCCTCGGGGTCGCGGCCTTCTCTCTCACCGTCCCCTTCACCCGCATGGTGGTCGACGGCGGCGGGATGTCACCGCTGTTCGTGTCCTGCGGCCGGGCCGTCGTCGCGGCGGTGCTCGCGGCCGTCGCCCTGGCGGCCACCCGCCAGCGACTGCCCCGCGGCGCCCAGTGGGCGCGGCTCGCGATCGTCGCGGGCGGCGTGGTCGTCGGTTTCCCGGTGCTCACCTCGTTCGCGCTCACGACGGCGTCGGCGAGCCACAGCGTCGTCGTCATCGCGGTGCTGCCCGCGGTCACGGCGGTGCTGGCCGTGCTGCGCGGGCGGGAGCGTCCGCGCGCGTCGTTCTGGGTGACGGCGTCGCTGGGCGCGGTCGCGGCGGTCGGTTTCGCCGCCGTACGGGGCGGCGGGCTCGGCGGGCTGCACGGTGCGGACCTGCTGCTCATCGGGGCGGTCGTCGCGTGCGGTATCGGTTATGCGGAGGGCGGGCTGCTCGCCCGCGAGCTCGGCGCATGGCAGACCATCTCCTGGGCGCTCGTGCTCGCCGCCGTCCCGATGGCGTTGCTTACCGGGGTCGCGCTGCTGCAGGACCCGCCCACGGGCACGCCGCTCGACTGGGCGCTGTTCGGCTACCTCGGGGTGGTGAGCATGTTCCTCGGCTTCTTTGCCTGGTACCGCGGGCTCGCGATCGGCCCGATGGCGCAGGTCAGCCAGGTCCAGCTGGTCCAGCCGGTGCTCAGCATCTGCTGGGCGGCGCTGCTCCTGCACGAGCAGCTCACGTGGCCCACGGTGCTCGGCGCGGCGGCGGTCATCGCCTGTGCCGGCACGGCTGTCCGGACCCGGCTGCGGTAGCCGAGCGGCACGGAGCATCGTCCGGCGTCGGGCAGACTGAGGGGACTGCCCGCCTCGCCTCCGGAAGGTTCTGCATGCCCGCGATGTCCCGTCTCGGCCGCCTGTTCGCCATCGTCGCCTGGATCGAGGCGTTCACCTGGGCCGGACTGCTGGTCGGCATGTTCCTCAAGTACGTCGCGGAGACCACCGAGGCCGGGGTGTGGCTGTTCGGCCGCCTCCACGGGGGCGCGTTCGTGCTGTTTGTCGGGGTCACGCTGTTCGTGGCGATCAAGCTGCGCTGGGGCTGGTTCCGCACGCTGGTGGCCCTCGCCGCGTCGGTCCCGCCGCTGACCACGTTGCTCGCCGAGCGGTGGCTCAAGCGGACCGGCTACCTCGCCGAACCGGCCGACCGCGAGGCGGCGGCACGGACGACGGCGGACCTGCAGCCGACACGCTAGGAGCCGGTCAGCGCCGGTACACGGCCTCGGCGACGGAGCGTGGTCCGTGTCAGCGGACGCCCTCTCGCCATCCTGGAGCCACCATGCACACCATCGTCATGACCGGAGCGACCCGCGGCATCGGCCGCTTCGCCGCGGCACGCATCCTGCGGGAAGACCCCGAGGCCCACCTCGTCGTGATCAGCCGCGGCACGCCCGACGACGACCGCACCCGCGTCTCGCACGTCGCCGCCGACCTCGGCTCCCTCGCGGAAGTGCGAGCCGCCGCATCGGACGTCGCGCGGCGGCTGGACGACGGGGAGCTGCCGCCGCTGCGCGGCTTCGTCGGCAACGCGGGGATCCAGTACACGAACGCCCGCACGAAGGGCGCCGACGGGTACGAGGCGACGTTCACAGTGAACGTGCTGGCCAACCACGTGCTGCTGCGGACGCTGATGGACCGTTTCGTCGCGCCGGCACGCCTGGTCATCACGACGAGCGACACCCACTTCGGGGACTTCGCGCACACCCTGGGCCTCGTGCCCGCACCCCGGTGGCAGGCGCCCGAGGCGCTCGCCCGGACGGGCGCGTTCCCGGCGTCGGACCGGCCGTCGGGCGGGCGGCGCGCCTACTCCACGAGCAAGCTCGGCACGATCTACCTCGCGCACGAGTACGCACGCCGGCTGCCGGCAGGCGTAGACGTCCTCACGTTCAACCCCGGCCTCGTGCCCGCGACGGGTCTCGCCCGCGACGCCGACGCGGTCAGCCGCTTCGTCATGCGCCGGGTCCTGCCCGTGCTGAACCTGACCCCGCTGACGAACAGCGCGTCCGTCGCCGGACGACAGCTCGCCGACGTCGCCCTCGGCAGGGTGGCGGCGCCGACCGGCTCGTACGTGAACCGCACGCGGGTGGGGCCGTCGTCGGACAAGTCGTACGACGCGGGGCGGGAGCGCGAGCTGTGGGATGCGGCGGACCGGCTCGCCGGATTTTCCGTACGGGCTTGAACCTCACGCCACGTGAGGGCTGACGCTGGCGTCATGACCGATACATACCCTGCCTTCGACATGGGTCCCGTCCCCCTTCCCGGACCGCGTCACTCATCTGCGGCGGTGGGCCAACGGCCCACGGCATCGACCCCGCGACCGCGACCTGGGTCTGAGACGGGGCAGCGCCCACCGGCCGCTGTCGAGGGCAGCCACCACGCGGGGGCGGGTAGCGGCCAGTGGAGAAAGCACGTGTACCGGGCCGGGTCCGTGTCGTAGCATCGACCGGTCGGCTGTGCGGCAATCGTGCCCGGCCGACCTACGGATCACACGAGGAGCGAGAGATGCGGGCACTCACCGCGGGATGCGGGGCGGCCGTCGAGGCCTGCTCGGGCACACCCGGGACCCGCGTCACGACTCTCTGATCTGGCAAGGCAGCATGCCGCACCCACCGCTTCGGCGGGTGCGTGCCATGCGGCCCGACGTCGGAGGGCGGGCGCGGCGTCGCCCCCTGCCCTTCCGCTTGCCGGCCCGGTGACCGCTTCAGGTGACCGAGGCGCCGTCGCGCACGCTCTCGCGACGGTGGACGCCGGCCGGCGGCATCCGAACGACCGGAAGCCGAGACCCTCATGAATCCCTTGACCGAGAAGCAGATCCGCGCGTCCTTCCTGAACGCGAGCAAGCGGGAAGCCGCACAGGCGACCCTGCCCGACCTCGACACCCTCGACTGGGAGCACCTCGACTACATCGGGTGGCACGACCGCAAGGCGCCGTTGTCCGCGTACGTGGTGCTCGAGCTCGACGGCGAACCGACCGGCGTGCTGCTGCGCGCCGCCGACGCCAAGGCGGGCCGCGCGCGCACCAAGGGCGTTTGCGCCTGGTGCGAGGACGTCGTCGTCACCGACGACGTCTCCCTCTACGTCGCCCGCCGCGGCGGCGCCTCGGGGCGCAACGGGAACACGATCGGCACGCTGATCTGCACCGAGTTCGGCTGCTCCCGGAACGTGCGGCGCAAGCCGACGTTCACGGAGGCGGGCAACGACCCGGCCGTGCGTGAGCTGATCGTCGACCGGCGCATCGCTGGACTGCGCGAGCGGGCGGCGAGGTTCGTCGCGGAGGTCGGCAGCACGCGCTGAGCCACAGGTCAGACGCTCAGGTCGCCTTCGGTGGCCTGAGCGTCCGACCCGCTCGCGCCGCCGACAGAGTGCCGACTAGCCTGGTCGGGTGCCCCTCTCCCGCCACGAGCCGCGCCCCGACTCAGCCGACCCGGCGGCCCTGTTCACCTCCTACCTGGACTACTACCGGTGGGCGGTGGACCGGAAGCTGCGCAGCCTGTCCGACGCCGACCTGCGCGCCTCCCGGCTCCCGTCCGGCTGGTCGCCGCTCGAGCTGCTGATCCACCTGGTCCACATGGAGCAGCGCTGGTTCCGGTGGGGGTTCCTGGCGGAGCAGGTGGATCGGCCGTGGGGCGACAACGTGGGTCAGGACCCCCACGGACCGTGGACCGTGCCCGACGACGTCGACCTGGCCGAGCTGCTCGAGGCGCTGCACACGGGCGGTACCGCAACCAGCGCGGTGCTCGCGGTGCACGACCTGGAGGAACGGGCCGCGCTCGGCGGCCGATTCACCAAGGACCCGCCCACGCTCGCGTGGATCTGCTTCCACGTGCTGCAGGAGTACGCCCGCCACGCGGGCCACCTGGACATCGCCGTCGAGCTCGCCGACGGCGAGACCGGCGAATGAGGATGCGCACAGGCCTGTGGACGACGGCGGCCGGGGTTGCCGTCGTGGCGGTGCTCGGCGTGCTGGTCGCGGCCGGCGTCGTATGGCCCAACCGGATCCTTGCGGCCGGCTACGACGTGCGGGGCGTGGACGTCTCGCACTACCAGGGCGAGATCGACTGGGACGTGCTCGCGGAGCAGGACCTCGAGTTCGCGTGGATCAAGGCCACGGAAGGTGCGTCGCACACCGACCCCCGGTTCGCCGCGAACTGGGCGGCCGCGATGAAGACCGATCTGCTCGTGGGGGCGTACCACTTCATGAGCTTCGAGAGCTCAGGGGCGGAGCAGGCCGCGCACCTGGCGGCCGAGGTGCCGGCGACGCCCGGCACGCTCCCGCCCGTCATCGACCTCGAGTTCTACGGTGCGTTCTACGACGACCGTCCGACGCCGGGCGAGGTGCACGCGATCCTCGATCCCCTCGTCGCGGGCGTCGAGGAGCACTACGGCGTGCCGCCGATCGTGTACGCCACGGACGAGGCGTACGACCTGTACCTCGCGGACCGCTACCCAAACCTGCCGATCTGGATCCGGTCGGTCGTGTGGGCGCCCCGGCTGTCGGACGGCCGCGACTGGACGATCTGGCAGTACTCGAACCGCGACCGGCTCCCCGGGTACGACGGAGTGGAGCCGTACATAGACGTCAACGTGTTCGCGGGCACGCGGACGGAGCTCGAGGCTCTGACCCTCGACTGAGCTCGAGGCGTGCTCTTGAAGCGATGCCGCGGGCGCCCTCAGGGCAGCGTGAGGGTGCCGACCAGGCCGCCGTCGCGATCCGCTACCTCGAAGCCGATGCGCTCGAGGGACCTCCGCGCTACCGCCGAACCCACCAGCGTGCGCGCGACCAGGCGTTTCGCGTCCATGGTCTGGGCCGCTGCGACCGCCCAGTAGGCCACCTCGCTGGAGATGCCCTGCCCGCGGTACGACTCGCCGAGCCAGAGGCCGACCTCGCGCACCTCCGGATCGCCGTCGACCAGCGCGAGGCGGGCCGCGCCCACGATCCTGCCCCTGGCCTTGACGGCCCAGGTCACCTCGGGCACGAAGGCGTGGGGGTTGACCCGGCACCGCCGGTGGTACTCGCGAAAGGCGCCCTTGCGGAGCTCGGTCCACGTCGTGCGTGGCTCGCCGGGCGACTCACCGGAGGCCGGCGGCATCACTTCACCGGGCTGGGCCTCGGCCACGGCCAGAGTGAGGAGGTCTTCAAGTACGTCCTCGTTTACGGGAACCAGATCGACCATCATCTGAGACGTCACCTCGCGGATGTTATCCGCATTTCTTGAGAACTAAGATGATGAAACTTTCAATCTTGTGATGTGCGGATCAAGCGTCTCTCGCGTAGTCGACCCGGCCCAGCCCGAGCCACGACGCGAGCCGCTCGAGCTCGGCGTGGACGGCGTCCATGATGGCCCCGTCGAACGGCAGGTCCTCGTGCACCGCGAAGACGTTCAGCACGTTCTCCTTGCGGTCCGCCTTGGCGTCCAGCTTTCCGACGAACCGCTCCCCGTGCAGGATCGGCAGCGCGAAGTAACCCCAACGCCGTTTGCCCTTCGGCTTGTACATCTCGAGCGTGTACTCGTAGTCGAAAAGGTCGAGGAGCCGCGGCCGGTCGGCAGCCATCGCGTCGAACGGGGACAGCAGCGCGGTGCGGGGTTCGAACTCGTCGTCCGCCCGCTCCAGCAGCTCCGGGTCGACCCGCCACTCGCCGTCGACTCCCTCGACCTGGACCACCTCACCAGGCAGGTCCACCCACCAGACGCCGTCTCCCGAGCGGCCCTGCACCCGCTTGCGCGCGATGCCCTCCGCGGCCAGCCTCCGGTCCACCCGCTCCCGGAGCGCCTCGTCCAGCGGCACCGCCTCGACCTGCGGGTACACGCGCTCCGCGAGGTCCCACAGCCGCTGCCTGCCCTTGCGGCCCACCATCGCCAGCTTGCCCTGCATGTTCAGCGCCTCGAGCATCTCGGCCACGCTGCGCCTGCTGCTCCATCCGTCGGCACCCCAGGTGAACGGCACCCGGGCCGTGTCCGGCACGTCCTTGGCGAGCACCGGCCCCTCGGCCTCGACCAGCGCCAGCACGTCCCGCTCGAAGCCGGCGTTGTCGTCGAGCCACTGCCGCATGGTCTCGTTCTGCGGCCAGCCCGCCATCTGCTCCAGGTACAGCGGCAGATCGGCCATCGACCGCACTGTGCCCCGGAGCTGGAACAGCATGCGGTCCGCGATCGCGTCGTCGACGGCACCGAGCCAGTACTCGTTCCCGAGCCGCGACCAGGCAACGAGGTCCACGGACGGAGCCACCGCCGACGTCGGATCCACCGCGAGGAACGTCAGATCCTCCACGAGGTGCACCAGGTCGACCGGCCGGTGGGCGTCGAGCAGCTGGGCACGGAGCGCGATGCGGCGTGCCTGCTGGACGGTGAGCCGATGGGTGCCCATGAGCGCGAGACTACGGAACGACACCGACACGCTCATCCGGTCACGCGTGGGCGCCCCGGTCACCATCGTGCTCTCGACGGGTTCCTGACCTGGCAACTCGCCACCGCCCCGGGTTGCGCCGCCTGCTCTCGAGCCCGGCGTAACCTGGGGCGGTGGCACACGCCTACCGCACCAGCGCCCGCGTCGAGGCACCCGCCGACGTCGTCTGGCAGGTCCTGGCCGACGTCGAACGCATGCCCGCCTGGACCAGCTCCATGAGCCGCGTGACGATCCTCGGCCCCGAGCCGGCGATCGCCGTCGGGTCCAGGGTCGAGATCGAGCAGCCGGGCCTCCCGAAGGCGATCTGGGAGGTGGACGGCCTCACCGAGGGCCGCGGCTTCTCCTGGTCGAGCAGCAGCCCTGGCGTCCGGACGAGTGCGGCGCACCAGATCGCCCCGCTGCCCGACGACGCGTGCGAGGTCACGCTCGCCGTCGCCCAGAGCGGGATGCTCGCCGGGCTGACCAACCTGGTTCTGGGGTCCAAGGCACGGGATTTCGTGGACACGGAGCTCGCCGGAATAAAGGCGGAATCGGAGCTTCGCGCCAGGGACAAGGGCTGACACGCCGCTTGAGACCGGCGTGTCGCAACATTTCTTTCTTTGATACACAGCGTCAGCCAATCGCGTCTTATCGGCGTCAAGAATGGCCCTTAGCCTGCGAAAAGGCATCTGGTCGAAAAGTTACGCATTGTTAGGCGCGCCCGGTAATTCACGACAACCGTTATCTGATCGAGACAAGGGCGTTACGCGTATGTACCGTCGGCTTCGTTGTGCCACCAGTGGCGCAACCGCGGGCCCCCATTCCCCAGTTCGGTAAGGGGCCCACGCACCCGGCGACTTGGAGAACTTCGGTGAGTACCACCGTCCGACGCGCTCGACACCGCGCCGATCATGCTCCTAGCACTCATTTCCTGGCCGTGACCCGCACAGCAGCCCGCTCGGGCGCACTGATCGCGGCCTCATCCGGACTACTCGCAACGGTGCTCGCACCCAGCGCACACGCGGTCGCAGGAGACGGTTCGAACCGACTCGCGAGCGTCGACACGGCAGCACTGACGCAGGACGCGCGCACTGAGCTCCGGGCAGCGCCTGCAGTGCAGGTCGCGAACGACGCGAAGCTGAGCCTCGAGAGCAAGCCGGTCAAGGTCACCCCCGCTCCTGAGCCCGAGCCGGAGCCAGTCGCGGAGGCCGCCACCTACGCGGTGGCCGAGACCACGGAGGCCGTGGAGCAAGCCGAG
Organism: Promicromonospora soli; assembly: GCF_014653785.1. Taxonomy (GTDB): domain Bacteria; phylum Actinomycetota; class Actinomycetes; order Actinomycetales; family Cellulomonadaceae; genus Promicromonospora; species Promicromonospora soli. The sequence goes on from NZ_BNAS01000002.1 coordinate 627,689, forward strand.
CCGGCCACTCCGGACTACGTGTCCGACGGTTCCATCGGTGCCCAGGCCATCTCGATCGCCATGCAGTACATCGGCATCGCCTACGCGTACGGCGGCGAGTCGCCGGCCACGGGGTTCGACTGCTCGGGCCTGATCAAGTACGTGTACGCGCAGCTGGGAATCGACCTGCCACACTCGTCGTCGTCCCTGGTGAGCGCGGGCTACCAGGTCGAGTCGCCCATCCCCGGCGACATCGTGTGGACCCAGGGCCACGTCTCCCTGTACGCGGGCGACGGCATGGTGGTCGAGGCAGCCAACTACGGCAGCCCCGTGCGCTACGTCTCGCAGTGGCAGGACTACGCGGTCTACATCCGTCCCTACTGATGCCGAAGCGCCTGTCCGGTCTCGACCGGCTCGACCAACGATGGTCGAGCCCGTCGAGACCCGGACAGGCGCTCTACTTCGGCAGAGCCACGAGTCAGTACGCGACGGCAGCCGCGGCGTCGACGATGCCGAACCCGTACAGCGGGGTCCACAGGCCGTCGAGGCCCAGAAGCGGGTCATGGGAGGTGTAGAGGATGGCGTCCTCGACCTCGTCCATGCTCCGGCCCTGGCTGTAGAGCAGTGCCGCGACCCCGGCCACGTGCGGCGTCGCCATGGACGTGCCCGCGTAGGAGTCGTAGTTGCCGCCTCCGCAGGTGGCCGACCCGGTGCCCACGGGGACCGTGGACCAGACGTCACCGTCGCAGCCGGTCAGGCCGCCCGAACCGCCGGGCGCCGAGACGCTCTTCAGGTCGAGCTTGACCGGCAGCTCCGAGTAGTACGAGTGGATACCGGCGGAGTCGGTGGCCCCGACGCAGATCGCGACGCTGTTGAACGCCGGGTCGCTGCAGAGCGGGGTCGACGAGTTGCCGGCCGCGGCCACGGTGACCACGCCCTGCGTGCGGGCGTACGCGATGGCGTCGCGCATGAGGGTGTCGACACCGACGATCGTCAGCAGCTGAGCGCCCGGGCCGGAGCCCAGAGACAGGTTGATGACGTCGGCGCCGTTGTCGGCCGCCCAGCGGATGCCGTCCGCGATGTCCTCCGACGAACCCGACCCGGCTTCGAGGACCTTCACCGGGAGGACCTTGGCGCCAGGCGCCACACCCGCGATGCCGATGCCGTTGTCCGCCGCGGCGGCGACGATGCCTGCCACGTGCGTACCGTGCTCGTCGCCGTTGTTCTTGCCGTCGGGTCCCCTGAAGTCCCCTTCGCCACACGGACGCACGTCCGCGCAGCCGGTGAAGGTGGCGCCCGGCAGGAGCTGCCCCGCCAGGTCGGGCTGGTCGAAGTCGACGCCCGTGTCGACCACTGCCACCACCGCGCCCTTGCCGGTGCTGGCCCCCCAGGCCGCCTCGGCGTTGATCTGGTCCAGGCCCCACTGCTTGCCCCGCAAGGGATCGCTCGTCGCGGCCTGAGCACCCGGCGCCACGGCGACGACCGCCGCCATGACGAGCACCGCGGAGGTGGCGGCACCCACGAGTGACTTCCTATTCATATGAGCCCCCATTGTTCGCACAGAGGCCCGATTGCCCCCGAACTGGGGCAAACCTATGCGGACTGGACAGGCCCCGAACAGGTCTGGCGTGGGGTCGAGGGTGAAATTTACACAATCGCAATCAGTAGTGGCACAGCCTGTCGGATCAGGCCCAGGCCTCGGAGAGCTCCCCCTCGTCCGCCGCCTCCCGGGAGAGCCGGAGCGCCGCGATCGCCGCTCCGAGCAGCAGTGCGACCACCCAGGCGCCGAGCAGGTGCCCGTCGCTCACGACCGCCGCAGCAGCGATCTCGTCCCAGACGATGCCAGCAGCCCGCAGGGGGTCATCGGTGAGCGCCGAGCCCGGCCACACGTTCTCCTGCACGGCCAGCAGGGCCGGTCCGGTCGCCTGCAGCACCCATATGACGCCGGCGGCGGGGAGCCAGCCCAGGAGCTCGATGGGCTTGCTGTCCACGGCGAGACCGAACGCGACGCCGAGTGCGACCGCGAAGACCCACCACGTGCCGGCGGGAGACACCGGGTTCCCCGGCACCAGGCCCCAGAACCAACCGTCGAGGAGCACTACCGGCAGGGCGAGGGCCAGGCCACGCAGGGCGGCCGGCCCGAGAGCCGCAAGGAGCCCGATGCCGAGGCCGACGATCCCTGAGGCCCCGGCGACGACGAGCATCCCGAGCGGCATGGCGTCGTCGGGAACCGCCTCGCGCGATGCGAGCCACCAGGAGGCACCGCCCGTGGCGGCCATCGCAAGCAGGGTCCCAGTGATCGCGGCACCCGCGCCCGCGCCGCCTGAGGCGGGCATGCGGGAGGTGACGCCGGCGAGGAGGCCACCGATGAGGGCCATGACCACCACGCCGACCGCGCCGTCGTCGGCCATGACGGGGAGCGGCAGAAACCCGTCGGCCGCCCCGGTCGGCGCCTCTGCCAGGCCGGTGACCTGGTAGAACATTTGCAGGAGCCAGGGCAGGAAGCCGCAGGCCCACCAGACGATCGCGCTGATGGGAAGTACCCACCAGGCGGAGATGCGGTACTCCGATTCAGCCATGCCGCCGAACGGTATCGGAAGTGTGATGTCGGCCATAACCCCTGACGTCCGGAACGGGGTAAATCTGCGCCTTCGTTGGGTCAGACCGTAATGTGTAACCCGATCGTGACTTTTTCGGCGAAGGTGTGTACTTTGACTTTTGCTCCACTGCAACGGTGGAGTCGTGAGCCGGACGCCGAATCCTGTCACCGGTTCATGACCAGACGTTCGAGACAGGAGCGGGGGACCCACTTCCCGGGCGACAGCAGGATCGTCGTCCTAGGGGTGAAGCCGAGCGGTACCCCCCAAGTAGCCGTGCGGCCGGGTGTTTACTCCCACCCGAACCCGACAGCTGACCTCGCAGGCGGTACAGGAGACATTAGGTGACGAACTCCATTCGCGGCCGGCATCGTGACAGCCGGCCGGCCATGACACCGCTGACCATCCTCGCCCGTACCGCCACCGAGAACGCCGGCACCGTCGCCCGTCGCGGCGCCATCGCCGCAGCAGCAGGTGGCGTTCTGATCTCGACCATCGCGACGACAGCCCACGCGGCCCCGGCGATGGATCTGAAGACCGAAGTCAAGACGGCGAAGATCAACTCGACGGACCTCAACTCCCTCACCGCGGTGGCCAGGCAGGCCGTCGCGGGAGCCCCCACCGTGACCGTCCCGGCTGACGCAAAGATGCCGATCGAGATGGAAGCACTCGGTACCTCGGGTGCCGACGGCGAGAAGGGCGAAGCCCCCGCCGTCGTCTCGGTCGACGCGCCGGACCCGGTCCCCGTTGGCACGCAGGCCGTCAACATCGCCTTCAACTACCTCGGTATCACGTACGTGCTGGGCGGCAGCACGCCGGCCACCGGTTTCGACTGCTCGGGCCTCATCGCGTACGTCTACGCGCAGCTCGGCATCAACCTCCCGCACCAGTCCACGGCCCAGCTCAACTCGGGCTACCAGGTCACGTACCCCGAGCCCGGCGACATCGTCTGGACGCCCGGCCACGTGGCCCTGTACGCGGGCGACGGCATGGTCATCGAGGCGTGGGCCGCCGGCATGCCGGTGCGCTACACCGAGATGTGGCAGAACAACCCGACGTTCATCCGCGTCACCTGAGACATCCGCGTCACCTGAGCCGAAGCAGCTCATCGCGAGGCGCCGCCTCCGTATCGGGTTTCCGCCCGACGCCGGAGGCGGCGCCTTTCGCATGCCCGCGTCCAGGACCCGCTACGGTGACCGCGGGCGTCCGGCGGACGCCGGTGGGACAGCTCAGCACGTGACGAACGAAGGACGACCTGTTCAGATGCGGTTCAGTAGCCCCCTGGGTCGCCAGGAGGGCCGGGGTGCCGCTCTACGGCGTCGGCCCGGCCAGCTCATCATCGTCGGCTTTGCCGGCGCGATCGCGGTGGGCACGCTGCTCCTGCTGCTCCCGATCGCGGCGTCGAGCGCGCCGGCCTCGTTCATGGAGGCCCTGTTCACCGCGACGTCGGCCGTATGCGTGACCGGGCTGATCGTCACTGACACGCCAGTGTTCTGGTCCGGGTTCGGCGAGGCCGTGATCCTCGTCCTCATCCAGCTCGGCGGGCTGGGTGTCATGACCGTCGCGTCGCTGCTGGGGGTCCTGGTCTCGCGCCGCCTGGACCTCAGCTCCCGGCTGGTGGCAGCCGAGTCGACGCGCACCGTCGGCCTCGGCGACGTACGCCAGATGCTGGTCCGCGTGGTCATTCTCGCGGCCGTCGTGGAGACCGCCGTGGCCCTCGTCCTGGCGGTCCGCTTCGCGGTCGCGTACGACGAACCGCTCGGCCGGGCGGTCTGGCACGGCGTGTTCCACTCGATCTCCGCGTACAACAACGCGGGCTTCGCCCTCTTCTCGCTCTCCCTGATCGACTTCGTGGCCGACCCCTGGATCTGCGTCCCGATCTGTATCGCCACGATCCTCGGCGGGCTGGGCCTGCCCGTTGTCCTCGAGGTGCTGCGCGAGCGCCGGCGACCGGGCCGGTGGAGCGTACACACCAAGATCACGCTGCTCATGACCGCACTGCTGCTGGCAGGCGGCACGCTGTTCTTTCTCGTGGCCGAGTGGGACAACCCCGCGACCATGGGCACGCTCGACACCGGCGGCCGCATCCTGGCGTCGTTCACGCAGTCGGCACAGGCGCGAACCGCGGGGTACAACTCCGTGAGCACCGGCGACATGCACACCGAGACCTGGCTGGGCACCGTCATCCTCATGTTCATCGGCGGCGGGTCGGCGGGAACCGCGGGCGGCATCAAAGTGACGACGTTCGCCGTGCTCGCCGTGGTGATCTGGTCCGAGCTGCGCGGCGACCCGGACGCCACCGTCTTCGACCGGCGCATCTCGCCCGCCACCCAACGCCAAGCACTCACCATGGCCCTGCTCGCGGTGGCGATCGTCGTTCTCCCCACCCTGTGGATGACGGCGCTCTCGCCGTTCACGGTGGACCAGATCCTCTTCGAGGTGACCTCGGCCTTCACCACTACCGGCCTGTCCACCGGGATCACAGCGCAGCTGGCCTGGTATCACCAGCTCGCGCTCGTGGCGCTCATGTTCATCGGACGGCTCGGACCCGTCACGCTCGGCACCGCGCTGGCCCTACGCGCCAGCAGGCGCCTGTACCGGCTCCCGGAGAGCGCCCCGATCATCGGCTGAGCCCCCTCTTTGTTGTGGGCGCGATCGTTGCGCCTAAAACGGGCAGGTAGTCGCAAGGATCGCGCCCACAACAAAGCGGAGGGTCGTTACTCCGGCCAGTCGCAGTAGTCCGCGATGTAGGCGAACAGGTCGGCGCGCGCGGCGTCGGGCATCGGCAGGTAGAAAACGTGCTGCGGCGTGCCGTCCACGCTCGCGTACACGGGCACGAACGTGCCGCGCTTGTCCTCGCCCACGGCGTGGGCATCGCAGCGGGCCGGCACCACTGGAAAAGTGATCTCCCCGGCGGACCGGGCTGCCAGGTCCCGGCCGCTCCAGCCGGACGTGCCGCGTCTTGGGTTCGGGTTAGCCATGAGGGTCGTCCCGGCGAGCCGGTCGATCGTGACCTCGGGCCCGCCGTCGACCGGCTCGACCCGCACCGTCACCAGGGCGGTCAGCTCACCGCCGCGCGTCTCGACGGGAATGTCGGCGTCCACGGCGAGCTGCGCGCCCGCCTCGACGGCGGCCTGGGCGCAGTCCACCGCATGGTTGCGGGCGAGGTGTCCGGCGGGATCGCCGACCTCGTCGACGACGACGTCGGTGGCCGGACCCAGGTCGTCGTACTCGCCGAGGGCCAGCGTGATCGTGGCCGACGGCGTGGCGTCCGGCACTGGCTCGTCCGGACCGGCCGGGAAGCCTGCGCACTCCGCCTCGCCCAGCCCGACGTGGACGTCCCGCGTCGTACCGGGCCGCAGCGCGATAGTGCGTCCGTCCTTGGCGGGGCGTGACGGTCCGAAGCCGTCGGCTTGTAGGGCCCCGGAGAGGAGCGTCATCGTCTCGTCGGAACTGTTGGTGACCTCCAGGAGGATCTCCCGGTCGGCGTACTGCGTGCGCCCCTGCCCCACCTCGACGCTGAGGTCGGCGGCGACGCCGTCCGGCACGGGACCGAGCGTCGACGACGGCGTCGCGCCGGTGCCCGAGCAGGCGACCGCGACCACGCCGATCATCGTCGTCAGGACGACGATGAGGGCGCGGCCGCGTGGTGATGCGATCAAGCGGTCCTGCGACGGAAGATCGCCTGGGCGATCAGGATCACGATCAAAGCACCGATCACCGAGAACAGCCAGCTCTCCCACGACCAGAACTCGTCCATGGTGACGTCGAACAGGACGCTGCCCAGCCAGCCACCGAGCATGGCTCCGAGCACACCAAGAAGCAGCGTGACCCAGAACCCTCCCGGCTGCTTGCCCGGGATGACGATGCGGGCAATCACACCCGCGATCAGTCCGAGGATCAGAAAGGCTAACCAGCCCATGGCATTCCTCCCGAGTGGTACGGCTTACTTGCTCACTACCTCAGCACTGATCCGGTTCACTTGCCACCGGACCCGCCGATCGATCCCATATCGGGACATTGCGCCCACCGAAGAAGTTGAACCCCGCCGCGCTACAGTTCGGCCGGGCATGGGCCTGAAGCAGTACCGGGGCAAGGACTCCGGGCACGTGACAGCAAGGGAGACCCGATGAACCAGGAGATCGGCACGCAGGCCGCGCCACGGACCGCACGGGAGCGCGTCCGCGCCCTCCTCGAGCGCCGCTGGTTCACCAACCTCGTGCTCGTCGTGATCCTGGTGAACGCCCTGGTGCTCGGCGTGGAAACCATGGTGCGTCGGTCCGCGCTTCAGCCCGTGCTGGAGGTCCTCGACCACATCATGCTCGGCTTCTTCGTGCTCGAGCTTCTCCTGCGATTCTTCGCCTACGGCCGGCGGTTCTTCACCGACCCGTGGAGCGTGTTCGACCTCCTCGTCGTGGGCGTCGCACTGATCCCGGCCAGCGGATCCCTTGCCGCCCTACGAGCCCTGCGGGTGCTGCGGGTGCTGCGGGTGATCACCGTGGTGCCGTCGCTGCGCCGGGTCGTCGACGGCCTGCTGCGGGCCGTGCCGGGGATGGGCGCCGTGGGCGCGCTGCTGGCGCTGGTCATGTACGTCTCGGCGGTCATAGCGACGGGCCTGTTCGACGAAGCCGCGCCCGAGTACTTCGGCCACCTCGGGACATCACTGTTCACGCTCTTCCAGGCCATGACGGGCGAGGCCTGGCCCGACATCGCCCGCGCGGTGATGGAGACCCACCCCTCCGCGTGGATCTTCTTCGTGCTCTACATCCTGGTGGTCGGCTTCGCGGTGCTGAACCTGTTCATCGCGGTCATCGTCAACGGCATGGAGGAGATCTCCGAGGAGGAACGCAAGGACGACCAGCAGAAGGACGAACGCCTCGACAACCTTGCTGCGCAGAACCGGGAGATCCTCGCCGAGCTCCGCTCCCTGCGCGCGAAGCTCGACGAGGACGACGCCGGCGCCGTCGCCTAGTCCAGTACGACGGCGACCAGGTGCGGCGGCCGCACGACCACCCGCCGCACTGCCCGGTCGCCCACGGCGCGGGCCACGGCCGGCCGGGCCCGGGCCATCCGCTCCAGCTCGGCAGGCGCGACGTCCGCGGACACCTGCATCCGGTCCCGCACCTTCCCGTCCACCTGCACCACGGCCTCGACCTCTGTGATCACCAGGAGCGCCGGGTCGACCGTGGGCCACGGCTGCGCCGCGACCGGAGTGGTCCGCCCCAGCCGCTCCCACAGGTCCTGGGCGGTGTGCGGCGCGAACAGGCTCAGCACCACGGCCACGGCTTCGACCGCCTCGCCGTAGGTCTCCGCCCCGGCACCGCCGGCCCCCGACGCCGCCCGCCGCACTTCGCCCACCAGCTCCATCAGTCGTGCGATCGCGACGTTGAACCGCCCCGCCTCGACCAGCCCGTCGATCTCGTGCACGATGCGGTGCACCGTCCGACGCAGGGTGTCGGGTCGGTCAGCGCCGGTCGAGCCTGGCGGCACCAGCCGCAGCACCCGGGCCAGGAACTTCCGCATCGCGTCGGGCGAGACGTCCGCCCAGTCGACGTCGTCCTCCGGCGGCCCGGAGAACAGCATCGCCAGCCGTACCGCGTCGACCCCGTGCCGGTCCAGCTCGGTCGCCAGGTCCACGCCGTTGCCCAGCGACTTGCTCATCGCCCTGCCGTGGTTGACCACCTGGCCCTGGTTCAGCAGGCGCGCGTACGGCTCGGACGAGGGCACCAGACCCATGTCGTACAGCACCTTGGTGACGAACCGCGCGTACAGCAGGTGCATCGTCGCGTGCTCGACGCCGCCCACGTACAGCGCGGCGGGCATCCACCGGGCGGCGTCCTCCGTGCGGAACGGGCCGCCGTCGTACCCGGGCGACAGGTAGCGCAGGAAGTACCAGGACGAGTCCACGAACGTGTCCATCGTGTCGGTGTCCCGTTCGGCCGGGCCGCCGCAACGCGGGCAGGTGGTGGCCACCCAGTCGCGCGCACCGGCCAGGGGAGACACGGCTTCGGTGTCCGACGGCGAAGCCGGCGGCAACAGCTCGGCGCCCTCCAGGTGCGGCAGCTCGACCGGCAGCTCGTCGTCCGGCACCACCACCTCCCCGCACTCCGGGCAGTGGACCACGGGAATCGGCGCTCCCCAGTAGCGCTGCCGGGAGACCAGCCAGTCGTGCAGGCGATAGGTACGGGCGGACTCGCCGCCCGGCCCCACGTCGTCCCGCCGCCCGATCCAGTTGCGCTGCATGGTCAGCACGTGCGCGGGCCAGCCCGCCTCCAGCAGCGTCATGTCGTCCAGCAGGCGGTCCGCGTAGGCGGTGATCCGGAAGAACCACTGCGTCAGGCTGCGGGCGACGACGGCGGTGCCGCAGCGCTCGCACGCGCCGTCGACCACCTGCTCGTTGGCCAGCACCGTGCGGTCCTGCGGGCACCAGTTCACCTCCGCCGCGGCCCGGTAGGCCAGACCCCGCTCGTGCAGGCGGGCGAACAGCCACTGGGTCCAGCGGAAGTACTCCGGCTCGTGGGTGTGCAGGCGACGCGACCAGTCGAACGAGACGCCGAAGCGCCGGATCGACGCCGCCTGGGTGGCGATGTTCGCCTCCGTGTACACGGCCGGGTGCTCGCCACGGCGGATGGCCGCGTTCTCGGCCGGCAGGCCGAACGAGTCCCAGCCGACCGGGTTGAGCACATCGAATCCCTTGGCCCGCCAGTACCGCGCCACGACGTCGGTGATCGCGAACACCTCGGCGTGACCCATGTGCAGGTCTCCCGAGGGGTACGGGAACATCGTCAGCAGGTAGCGGCGGGGGCGGGCGCCGTCGTCGGACGCCTCGAACAGGCGGGCCTCCGCCGGGTCGCTCCCGACGGGTTCACGGGTGGCGCGCTTCTCGCTCATGACTCTCGCTCTCCGGTGCTTGATCGGGTCCGGGCACGAAAAAGCCCCTCGCAAGGAGGGGCGGCCGCACCGGGTGTGCCCGATCGAGGGCGGATCCGGTGCGGCTAGGTAAGCAGCGAGCGTGTGCGCATGTCCCCACGGTACGTGGGCCGGCCGAGGCGGGTAAAGGGAGTTCTCCGTACCGCTGCGTGGTACGAGCGCCGGGTCGGTACGCCGCCGGCGAGGTCCGAGCCGGTGTACGCGCCGTCGAGCGGGAGCCGTGGCCAAGCGCGCCTCAGGCACTCCGAGCCACGGCTCCCGTCCGACGCGTAGCTCGGCCCGCCCCCAGCGAGGTCCGAACTTCGTCCGCGTCGCAGTTAAGACGCGGGCACGTCCCGGAAGTCACAGCACCATGGATGAAATTTCATAAGGCCTAAGTCCTAGGACTACCCGACGACGTCGTCTCGCGCGCGCCGAACGATGCCCCGGGCACTAATTGCCCCGCGAAACGGCGCCCGAACCGGACGTCGCGGGTGAATTGGAAGAAATCGTCGGAAGTACCGACCAGCCGGCCGCTCGAGCGCCCCACGATCACTCCGGAAGGTTGCACAAACCCGGATTCGTGGTGCGATCATTACAGCGAGTCAAAACCGACACTATGCGCAGAGAGGGGCAGGTTCGCGTGACCACCACAGGTGACCTGCGAATCGACGACTGGGTAGTGCACCGCCTCAACGTCGTCCGCTCCGTCGCCGCACGCGTACCCGGTATCGAGGCCGAAGAAGCCACCGGCCGCGCCCTGGAAAAGATGGTCCGCATCGTGTCCACCGGCGGGTCCATCGACGACCCCGCCCCCTACTGGCGACGCGCCGCGGTCAACGAAGCCATCTCCATGACCCGCGCGGCCGGCCGCACCAAACCCGTCGAGGACGACACCTTCGATGGACTCACACCCCCCGTCGCCGGCGGCGAGCTGGACGCCGAACGCCAGGCCGACGTCTCCATGCTCCGTACCGCCCTGTCCGACCTGGCCGACGACGACCGCGAGATCCTGCTCGACCGGCACGTGCACGACAAGGCCGTCGCGCACATCGCCGCAGGTCTCGGCGTCCGCCCCCACGCCGTCACCATGCGCCTACGCCGCGCCGAAGAACGCCTCGCCGGCGCCTTCGCCGCCGCCCACGCCCAACGCGTCGACGCACCCGAGTGCCGAAGCACCCGCGCCGCCATGCACGACTACCTCAAGGGACGCCTCCTGCCCCGCCGGCAGCGACGCCTCGAGGTCCACATGAACGGCTGCGGCGAGTGCACCCGGGCCTTCATCGACGTGCGTGAGGTCTCGTGGATGCTGCGTGACCTGGGCCAGCACCTCATCGGCGGCGGGATCGTCACCGGTGCGATGGGTGGCGCCGCCGGTGCTGCGGACGCGGGGAGAGCGCGTTCGTTCGGCAAGAAGGAGACCGCCGTGGCGGCGGGCGTGCTCGCCGCGCTCGCCATCGGCGGAGGCGCTGCGGCATACGTCGCCAACCAGCCCGCCGCGCCCCCCGTCCAGGCCACCGATGACGCCGGGGCTACCGCCGGTTCCGACGGCGAGGGCGGTGGCGGCGAGGGCTCAACCCCCACCCCGGAGGATCCGACGACGGAGGAGCAGCCCCCGTCGATCCCCCCGCCCGCCGGCCCGCCGCCCCGCCCCGAGACCACGCCCAAGGAGGACGCGGCGCCCGTCGATGAACCCTTGGTGGCGGCGGAGCCAGCGCCCGCTCCCGTGCCCGAGGCCGCGGACGCGCCCGAGCCTCCCGCGACGAGCTCGGGTCCGAGCTCCGCTCCCGGCCCACACCCAGGCGGAGGTACGGACGACCCGCCGCCTGCTGGTCCCGCGGGGCCTGAGCCCGCAGAACCCCCGGCGGAGCCCACGGAACCCCCCGCCGGCCCGCCGCCAGGGACACCGGACCCGCCGAACGTTCCCGAGGACCCGCCCGGCCTCGGCACCGCGCTGGAGGACCTCCTCGTGGAGCTGGGTCTCGGCAACCTGCCCGGTATCGATCTGGCGACCACCACGCTCGACGAGATCTGGGAGCTGTTCGACGGCGCGGCGTCGGACGCCGGCGGCCACGCAGAGTCAGGGTCCGGAGACTGATGGCTGTGCGGGCCTCCTACCAGGCCCGCGTCTCCTCCTTGCTGTGCGCCCGCACAGACCTACTGGGCGAAAGCCCAAGATCACCCCGCGATCACACCCATACCTTCCATGCCTCTGCGATCTTTGGAAGCATGCGTGCCCCAGGTTCCGTGCAACGTGATGCGATGCGGCGCCTTGTCGCGGTCAGGAGGTGGGCAGCGTGACCGTCACCAGCGCAGAGCTCAGCCAGTGGGCAGCACATCGCCGCGCCGTGGTCTTCACGGTGTCTCGGCGTGTTCCCGGGATCGACCCCGAGCTTGCCGCGAGCCGCGGGCTCGAGGTGCTGTGCATCGAGCTCATGAAGCAGGGCGATCTGTCCGACCCCCTCACGTTCTGGAGCACCGCATCGGTGGACGCGGCACTGAAGATGGCGCAGGAGCAAGCCCTGTCCGTCGACGGGTCCCTGGACACCGAGGCGATCACCGCCCCGATCCGGCGCGCGATCGACTTCGAGGTGCTGAACAGTGCGATGGAGAGGCTGCCGGCCGGTGAGCAGCAGATCCTCTGGGACCACCACGTGGGGTCCCGGCCCGTGGCCGCGATCGCGGACGAGATCGGCGTGCTGCCCTATGCCGCCCGACGGCGCCTGCGCCGCGCCGAGAACCGGCTCGCGAGCAGCTTCGCCGAGACGCATGCTGGTTCTACCGATGACCTCGAATGCAGGACCACCCGAGCTTCCATGCATGATTTTGTGCGACACCGCCTCCTGCCTCGCCGCCGGCAGAAGGTCGAGGACCACATGGTCCAGTGCGCCGACTGCACGCGGGCGTTCGTCGACGTGCGCGAGTCGTACTGGATGCTGCGGGCCGCGGCCCCGGTCCTGCTGATCGGTGCCGCAACCGCGGCGGAGACCGGCACGGTGGCCACAGCGGGCGTCACTGCGGCGGGTGCGGGCCTGGGCTGGCTCACGACCCTCGGAACACGGGCGGTCCTGACCGTCCGCAGCGCCCTCACCGATCCGCTCAGCCTGACCGCCACCGTCGCCGGCGGGCTGTTCATCACCACCGCCGTCACGACCGGTGTTGCGGGGTACGCGGACGCGGCGACGTCGTTCTTCGACGCCGGCACTGTCTCTGTCTCCGCGCCGGACCGCGCGGCTCTTCGACACGTCACGCCGATCTCCCTGGCCGAGGACCCGGCGAACATTCCCGACCTGGCCGAGCCCGATCCGCCCGGTCTCGCGAAGAACGGGACGCCGCCGGGCCTGGCCGACAAGGACGGGATACCACCGGGCCTGGCCAAGAAGGACGGCATACCGCCCGGGCAGGGGAGAGAGTCGGACGACCAGGAGGAGACCACCGGGCCGAGAGTCCCGGTCCCGCCTGACCAGGCGGGGAAGGACGACACGCCACCGGGCCTCGCGAAGAAGGACGACATACCGCCCGGGCAGGCGAAAGAGGACGGCACGCCGCCGGGCCTCGCGAAGAAGGACGGCATACCGCCCGGCCACGCGAAAGACGACGGACCGCCCGGCGAAGCGAAGAAGGACGCGCCCGACACCGGCTGGCGCGATGACGTCGGACCTAGCCGGTCGGATCAGACGCGTTCCAGGAGCACCATCACTTCGTAGTGCGCAGTCTGCGGGAACATGTCGAGCAGGCGCGCCCGCACGGGGCGCAGCGACGGCATGGCGGAGAGGTCCTTGGCAAGCGTCGTCGCGTTGCAGCTCGAGTACAGGACGTGGTCGATCACCGAGTTCTCCAGCCAGCCCGCAAGATCCGCGCCGATGCCACGCCGGGGCGGATTCACTATCACCATCTCGGGTAGCTCAGGAGCATCCGGCCCGACGGCGAACGCCGTCGCGTCACCCGCGGCGAACGTGACGTCGCGGAAGCGGCCGGCCCGTTCGCCGTCGCGCAGCTTCTCCACCGTGCCCGAAGCCGCCGTGACGGCCTCGGCGCTGATCTCGATTCCAGTTACCGCGCGCCCGGGCGCTGCGCAGTGCAGCGCGAACCCGCCGACGCCGCAGTACAGGTCCCAGAGGCTCTTCGGGCTCACCTCGTCGACCCAGCTGCGGGCCTGCCGGTAGAGCTCGGTCGCAACCGCCGTGTTGGTCTGGAAGAAGCTCTGCGGGCGCAGGTCCAGGGTGATGTCGTCGATGCGCATCGGGAGCGTGGTGCGCTCGGTGAGCGGGATCTCGAGGTCCCCCTCGAGCACTGCGGCGTGGGCCGGCTGGATGTTCGCCGACGCAACCGCCAGTGCCGGGAGCTCGGCCAGCAGCCAGCCCAGGTGCTTGCGGATCCGCGCTATCGCCTCCTGGGAGCGCAGCACGAACCGAACCATGAGCTCGCCGTCGGGAGACAGGGTGACCAGGAGGTACTTGAGCTCGCCGCGCTGCTGCGCGCGCTTGCCGACGCCCGAGACCTGGTACGGCTCCAGGTTCGCCCGCGTGACGAACGCCGCCAGGGTCCCGAAGGATGCCTGGAGGGCGTCCGGGTAGAGGCCGCAGTCAGTGAGGTCGACGCCGTGGCCGGCCCGGTCCAGGATGCCCAGCACCGGCTCGGCGACCGTGCCGCTGACCACCATCTTCGCCTTGTTCCGGAAGCCCGACTCCACGCTGCTGACCGCCGGGAGCCACGTCAGCTCCGCGCCGGTGGTCGAGCCTGTCGCGACCGAGGCGAGGAGCGTGGCGACGCGCCGCTCCTTGTCGAGCACCTGGGTGGGGTAGTCGATCTCCAGGAGGGTGCAGGAACGGCAGCGGCCTGCATCGTAGTGGGGGCACTGCACGGTTCCATTATCCAGCCCGCGCGCTATCGCCTGGATCACTCCGGCGCGAGGCGGCCCGGAGGCCGCTGAGTCACCCCGTGTACTCGAAGTGCCACGGCTCCTCGCGCCCGCCGCCGGCCCGCGCCCACTCCGGATGGACCCAGCCGTGCTTGGGCCCGTTGGCCGCCAACCATTCGTACTCGGGCTGGCCGAAGCGGAAGCCGTCGTCCACCGGCACGTCGACCGCGGTCCCCCAGCCGTGGTTCGAGGTGCCCGGCTCGGCGACCTGGCCGGCGCCGAACTCGTCGAGCGCCTGGAGCTGCCAGTCGTAGGGCCGGTAGCCGTACTCCACGCGCAGCGGCTTGCCGAACTCGGCCTCGAACGCCGCGCCGACCTTCTTGAGGTCCTCGGCGGCGTCGCAGCGCAGGTACTGGTTCTGCCCCTCGGGCCCCACCCCTACCTTGCACAGCTTCTTCTGCACGAGCCGCCCGTTGGAGCCGTCCGCGACGGTGGCGCGCGCGTTCCACGCAGCCGACTCGATGGCCAAGCGGGCGGCCTCACGCCGCTGGCCGAGCTCGGTCACGGAGCCCAGGCTGTTCGGATTCGCACTGGCCGCGAGCGCCGCCTGGCCCTCCGCGCGATGGGTCGAGAGCGTCTTGCGGACGCCCTCGGGAGCGCCGGCGCTCTTGGTCCAGTCGAGCGTGTACTGGGAGTCGCGCACGGAGACCTTGAGCTGCGCCGTCACCGACGACAGGGTCGTCTTCGCCTTCTTCAGCTGTGCGGCGTTCTTCTTCGCCTGTTCGGCCGCCGCCTGGGCCTTCGCCTCGGCGTCGTTGCGGTCCTCCTGCCACTGCAGGTGGGACGCCTGCACGAGAGCCGTCGCCGACGCGAGCGCCGTCGACGTGGTGCGCATGGTGATCGCCCACTCGGTCGCCCGCGCCTCCAGGGCGCCGATGTCCTCGGGAGCGTCGAGCCCGTCGGCACCGGCCTCGGGAACTGGCGGCGCCTCGATGGCGCCGAGCTTCTTGGCTGCGGCGACGTGTCCGGCCAGCTCGGCGCGGACGGCGTCGTCGGTCACCTTGCCCTTCGAGGCCGCGAGGGCCTGCTCCGCTGCCGCGATCTGCTCGGCCAGGCCCTCCTGGGCCGTGCGTCCCTCGTCGACTGCCTGCACGACGTCGGCGCGGGCGTCCGTCAGCTGTTCCAGGTCACGCTCGTTCCCGGCGTGGACGAGCGCGAACACGATGGTGCCGACGAGCGCCGCTGCCGCCGCGATCAGGAAGACGAACAGTGGCCGCATGGACCCGCCGTCCGAGCGCTCGTTCGCCCAAGCTCCGCCCGGTACCCCGGGCGAGGACTCGACCGGAACATCAGGCGACAGGCCGGGCGAGGACGGGCTCGGCGTGTCCACTGAGGACGGTTCGGGCGGCGGTCCGGAGAGTGTGGGCGGCTCCACGTTCAGGGGCATGGGCCGAAGTTTGGCGAATCTGGGACGCGGGCGCTAGTCGCCCGCCCGCTCTGCAAGGTCCTTGAGCTTGTCGACGTACGCCGCGACCTCGCCTGTCTGCCAGTCAGGGATGTTCGTGTTGTCGGCGCGGAGGCCCACGGACTGGTCGGTCAGCTCGCGCAGGATGTCCGCGTGGCCGGCGTGCCGGGCGATCTCGTCGGTCACGTGGATGATGAGACGGAACAGTGTGACGTCGCCGGTCTTCCACCAGGACACCCGTCCGACCTTGTCCAGCGGCAGCGTGTCGATGGTCTCGTCGCAGAACGCCCAGGCCCGCTCGTAGAAGTCCACGACCGAGGCGACCGACTCGTCCGGCGTCGCGTACCAGTCGGCCTGCGGGTCCTTTTCCCAGTCCTCGTTGGAGACGAGCTCCTCCGGGTTGGGCCACTCCCGCCCGAAGCACAAGCCGAGGTAGCCGATCTCGATGTTGGCGCAGTGCTTGACGAGGCCCAGCAGGTTGTTGCCCGAGGGCACCAGGGGCCAGCGCGCCTGCTTCTCCGTGAGGCCCTCGAGCTTCCACACGAGGGCCTCACGCGATTCGTGGAGGTACTTCTTCAGGATCTCCTTCTGCTCGAGCTCTGCCGCGTTGCTCGCTGTCCCGCCGGTCGTCTGCGCCATGTGGCCAGTGTGTCCCCCGCCACTGACATCAACGAACGATCAGCGGACCCGGGACCGCCTCTTGGGCTTCCGGTGGATCCACCATTCGGCGAACATGAGGTTGACGATCCACGACACCCACGCGGACGCGACCGCCGCGCCCTCGATCTCGGGGGAGCCGAACCCGATGTCCGGGTCGGTGAGCGCCCCTGGGGCGTAGGCCGCGATGAGCACCGTGGACCAGAACCGGTTGGTCACGATCGAGAAGGCCAGCGCGGTGCTCCTGACCATCCACTCCCGATGGTCCGCGAAGCGCCGCTGCCGCACGGCGCGGTAGCCGAGAAGGGTGAACGTCAGGAGCAGCACGCCCAGGAACGTGTTCGCCACCTGCTGCGCCACCCCGCCGCTCGGGAACTGGGCGACCACCAGCGCCGCGATACTGGTGGGAATCGCGGAGGCGACATAGACGCGCCCGCTCCACCGGTGCACGCGCGGGTGGTGGGCGCGCAGCCAGGGCCAGAGCTGCAGCACGGCGGCACTCAGCATCACCGATCCCGTGAAGATGTGGGTCACCAGAGCCGGGTAGAACGCCGGACCGCGGTCCGTCGGGACCAGGGAGCGCGCCGGGTCAAGGCCCACGTAGCGCGGCAGGGCCGTCGCGAGGAACACCGCCGTGACGATGGCCAGCGGCGCTATCCAGGGGCGGCGCCACCAGCTGACCGTCCCGGGCGGACGGGCTGGGGCCGTCGTCGTCGTGTCGGTTGCCATGTCATACCTGCTTTCGCCAGGCCGGATGAGTCGGTTGGAGCGAACGGTTCAGCGCCGGGCACGGAAGGCCAGGCCGGCCGCCACCGCGAAGGCGAGCCCGAGGCCAAGGCACCAGACGACGGCGAGCACAGCGACGCCGGCGGGGTCGGCCACCGTCGGGACGTCGCCCGAGACCAGCCCGCGGACCGTCTCGATCACGGGCGTCACCGGCTGGTGCCCCGCGAACCCACGCAGCCAGCCCGGCAGCGTGTCGACGGGTACGAACGCGCTCGACGCGTAGGGCAGGAACATCACGAAGAAGGAGAAGCCGCCGGCCGCGTCGGGCGACCGGACCAGCACGCCGACGAGCGCGGCGAGCCAGGTGATCCACCCGACGAAGAGCAGGATCATCCCCACCGCGGCGAGCCACTCCAGCGGGGAGGCCTCCGGCCGGAACCCCATCAGGATCGACACGCCGAACACGACGGTGGTGGTGACCAGGTTCTTCACGAGGCTCGCCACCACGTGCCCGGACAGCACGGTCCAGGCGGTGACGGGCATCGACCGGAGCCGTTCGACCATGCCGCTCGACATGTCGTGCTCCACCGCCAGCGCCGTGTTCGCGGCGCCGAACCCGGCCGCCAGCAGGATCACGCCCGGTGTCACGTAGTTGATGTATTCGGTGCCGGTGTCCATGGCGCCGCCGAAGATGAGCACGAACATCAGCAGGATGATCACGGGCAGCAGCACCGCGGTGATCATCGCGTCCACGTCGCGCGAGACGAGGCGCAGGCCGCGAACGGTCATGGTCGAGACGTCTCTGAGCACGTAGGTCATGCCGCCACCCCCGCGGATCGCGCCGAGCGCTCCTGGCCGACGTGCCCGGTCAGGGCGAGGAAGACGTCGTCGAGGCTGGGCGCGCGCACCTCCCAGTGGTCGGGCGTCACCCCGGTCGCCTCGACCGCGGACAGCACGGACCGCACGTGCGCGACCGAGCCGTCCGTGGGCACCCGCACCCGCGCGCCGTCGATGGTGGCCGCGAGCGCCGGGGCCACCAGGCCGGCGTCGGACGCGGAGGCGAAGGTGAGCTCGACGCCCGCCTCGCCCACGTCGCGCTTGAGCTGGGCGGGTGTGCCGTCGGCGACGATGCGGCCGCCGTCCACCAGCGCTACCCGCTGGGCGAGCCGGTCGGCCTCCTCGAGGTACTGGGTGGTCAGGAACACGCTGGTGCCGTCGGAGACCACGCCCCGGACGACGTCCCACAGTGCCTGCTGGGATCGCGGGTCGAGACCCGTGGTGGGCTCGTCGAGGAACATGACCCGCGGCCGGGTCAGCAGGCCCGCCGCGAGGTCGAGCCGACGCCGCATGCCGCCGGACCAGGTGATCACGCGCCGGCTCGCCGCGTCGGCCAGGTCGAAGACCGTGAGCAGCTCCGCGACGCGGTCCCGCACCACGCGGCGGGGGAGATGAGCGAGGTGGCCCATCATCGTGAGGTTCTCGGCCCCCGACAGCTTGTCGTCGACGGCGACCTGCTGCCCCGTGAGGCTGATGATCTCGCGGACGCGTCGCGCGTCCCGCACCACGTCGAACCCGGCCACGGTCGCGCGACCCGCATCGGGCCGCAGCAGCGTGGACAGGATGCGGACCGTGGTGGTCTTGCCCGCGCCGTTGGGCCCGAGCAGCGCGAGCACCGCTCCCTCCTCGAGCTCCAGGTCGAGCCCGTCCAGTACCGGCGGGCTCGTCGAGCCCTGCCTCCCGAAGGACTTGTGCAGGCCTTCGGCCGTGACGATCGCAGCCATGATCTTCCTCTCTCGACGGTTACTGTGTATGTCTTACGCGTTTTAGTGTGGAGCGTAAACAGTATGCGGTCAAGAGAGTTTCGGGTCGGAGTACGCCGCGCGGCAGGGCAGGATGGGAGCTGATGAGCACCGACACCACTCCCGGATCGTCAGACCGGCCGCAGGTTCCGGCCGACCAGCCGCAGGACGCGGGGGCGACCGGCGAGCTGCCCGCCGTCGTGCGGCGTCTGTGGGGGGCCGACGCGCCGCGGCGGCGCGGGCCCAAGCCCGCGCTGTCCACCGGGCAGATCGTCCAGGCAGCGATAGACCTGGCCGACGCCGAGGGCCTCGCCAGCGTCTCGATGGCGCGCATCGCGGAGGCCGTCGGGTACACGCCGATGGCCCTGTACCGGCACGTGTCCGGCAAGGACGAGCTGCTGGTCCTGATGGCGGACGCCGTGGCGAAGGACCTGCCCGACCTGCCGGCCGGCGTCGGCTGGCGCGCCGGGCTCGAGGCCTGGACACGTGCCCAGATCGACATGGGGCTGGACCGGCCGTGGTTCCTGGACCTGCCGCTGTCCGCCGCGCCGCCGGGGCCCAACCGGGTGCGCTGGATGGACCAGGCGTTCGGTGTGCTGCGCGGGCTCGACCTACCGGCCGACGAGAAGCTCGCCATCGTGGGCCTGCTCGCCCAGCACGTGCTGGGCGAGGCCCGCGTGCACATCGAGACCCGCCGCGCGGCGGCCCAGCGGGTGCGTCAGGAGGCCGGGCTGCCCGACACCACCCCCGACTCCGAGCTCGACCCCGCAGCGATCGAGGCCGCCGATCCCTACGCGGACTTCGACACCATGATCGCCCGGCTTGCCGATCCAACGACATACCCGCACCTGTTCGAGGCGTTCGCGGCATGGACGGGGACGTCGACGGACGGGCCCACCGAGGACGACATCACGTTCGGGATCGGCGTAGTGCTCGACGGCATCGAGGCCTTCCTCAGGCGCCGCGGCGCGCTTCCTGACGACGGCTCATGAGCCCCTCCGCACCGCGGCCCAACGGTTCTGGCGCGACCACAGGCAGCGGTTTTCGGACGTTGTACACAGGCGGACCGCCGGAGGGTGTGGAGCGTCGGAGGCGTGAGTCAGAGTGGTGTCCGTGACAAGCAACCCCGGGACAGACACCAGGACGGTGGCCATGGAAGCAGAGACAGCCGCCCGCTGCTTCGGCGACGGCGACCCGCTGTACGCGGCGTACCACGACAACGAGTGGGGACTGCCCGTGCACGGCGAGCCGGCCCTGCTGGAGCGCATAGCCCTGGAGGGCTTCCAGTCCGGGCTCTCCTGGATCACCGTGCTGCGCAAGCGTCCCGCATTCCGCGAGGTCTTCGCCGGTTTTGACCCGGAGCAGGTGGCGGCCTTCGGGCCCGACGACGTCGAGCGGCTGCTCGCCGACGCCCGGATCATCCGTAACCGCATGAAGATCGAGGCCACCATCGACAACGCGCGAGCCGTGGTCGCGCTGCACGACTCGGGACGCACGCTCGACGAGCTGTTCTGGTCCTTCGCCCCCGATCCGACCGCGCGTCAACGTGCGTCCACCTTCGGCGACGTGCCGGCCTGGACCGCCGAGTCGAAGGCCATGAGCAAGGCGATGAAGAAGGAGGGGTTCCGGTTCATCGGCCCCACCACTGCCTACGCGGCCATGCAGGCGTGCGGCCTGGTGGACGACCACCTGGCCACGTGCCCGGTGGTGCTCGGCCGCGCCGGCGCGGCTGAGCACGGGGCGGCTACCTGAGGGTCACAGCTCGGCGCACGGCTCCACCACCGGGACCACGGCGTCGCGCACCCACTCGGCCAGCGACGTAGCCGGTGGCCGCAGGATCACCGTGTCTACGCCGTGCTCGGCGAAGCCGCGCATCTCGGCGACGAAGTCCGCGGTACCGCCCGGGACGAGCGGCGCCCCGCGGTGCAGCATCGTGACACGGATGTCGGCGGGGTCGCGGCCGACGTCGGCGCAGTGGCGGTGCAGCACGTCGAGCAGGTGACGCAGCCGCTCGGGGGTCTCGGCGAACAGGTTGCACGCGTCGGCGTACTGCGCGACGAGCCGGAGCGTCCTCTTCTCCCCGGACCCGCCGATCATGATCTCCGGGCCGGACAGCGGCGGGGGCGAGCACAGCGTCTCGGCGAGCTGGTAGTGCTTGCCCTCGAACGGGCCGTTGTTGTCCAGGTCGTACATCTGGCGAGCGATCAGGACCGTCTCCTCGAGCATCTCGAAGCGGTCCTTGAGCGGCGGGAACGGCACCCCGAGGGCCGCATGCTCCTTGGCGTACCAGGCGGCGCCCACGCCGTAGGTCGCGCGCCCGCCGGAGACCACGTCGAGCGACGCGACGATCTTCGCCAGCAGGCCCGGGTAGCGGTACGTCACTCCCGTGACCAGCGCGCCGAGCTGCACCTTCTCGGTCACCCCGGCCAGGTAGCCCAGGGTCGTGTATGCCTCCAGCATCGGGTCCGACGCCGGGAAGCCCTGATGCTCCATCTGAAAGTAGTGGTCCATCACGGAGATCCACGAGACGCCGCCCTCGTCCGCGTACCGGGCGGCGTCCGCCAGCTCGGTACGCATCCGGGCGGGCTCCATCGAGTCGAAACGCATGAAGTGGGTGCCGATTCGCATGCCCCCGATCCTCCTACGCCGTCGCGGAGCAGGCCAGCCCTTCCGTCTGCCCAGGACGCGCACGCGCGAGCAGGTGGAGCCTGGCGCCCCTGGCCCCGGACGGTCGCGAAACTCCGGCCCTGGAAACCCCATAGGGTGGCGAGCATGGACCTCGAAGAACGCCTTGCTGTCTTCATCGACTACGAGAACCTGGCGCTGGGCGCCCGGGAGCACCTGGGCGGGATGCAGTTCGACTTCGGCCCGATCGCCGACGCCCTCGCCGTGCGCGGCCGCGTCGTCGCGCGCCGGGCCTACGCGGACTGGTCGTACTTCGACGAGGACCGGCGCATGCTGACCCGGCACCAGGTCGAGCTGATCGAGATGACGCAGCGGATGGGCGCCTCCCGCAAGAACGCCGCCGACATCAAGATGGTCGTCGACGCCATCGAGATGGCCTTCGAGCGCGACTACATCTCCACGTTTGTCATGTGCACCGGCGACAGCGACTTCTCCCCGCTCGTCCACAAGCTGCGCGAGCTGAACAAGCGCGTCATCGGCGTCGGCGTCGAGAAGTCGACGTCGCGCCTGCTGCCGGCCGCCTGCGACGAGTTCCTCTTCTACGACCGCCTCGAGGGCGTAGAGGTGCCCGACGACGAGCTGGGCGCCCCGGCCCCGAAGCGCGGTGGCCGCTCCCGCAGGCCCGCCGCTACGCCGGAGCGCGCCACCGCGCAGAAGGCCCCCGCAGCATCGCGCCGCACCAAGGCCGCTGAGGCGGTGGCCGAGGCCGTCGCCGAGGCCACCACGCCCGACGGCACGATCGAGCCCGAGGCCAAGCCCGCGACACGGCGCCGCAAGAAGGCGGAACCAGCGCCGACACCCGTCGAGGTGGCGGCCGAGATCGAGTCCGAGACCGACGTGACCGAGCAGGAGGAAGCCCCGGCGTCGAACGACGCGCCCATGGAGGTGCGCGTGGCACAGACCCTCGCCGACCTGCAGTCCTCCACGAGCGGCGCGGTGACGGCTTCGGCCCTCAAGCGCACGCTGCTGCGCAAGGACCCGACGTTCAGCGAGTCCGACTACGGGTTCCGCACCTTCGGCGAGTTCCTGCGGTTCCTCGCGGACCGCGGGTTCGTCGAGCTGGCCACGGGCCCGTCGGCGGGCGACCCCGAGGTGTCGCTGCCGGAGCAGGGTGACACGTCCGCCGCGTTCGCGCTGCTGCGAACCGTCGTGCAGGAGTCGAACGGCTCGGCGGCCCTGTCCGGCCTGAAGAACGCCGTGCGCAAGAAGCGCCCCGACTTCTCGGAGAAGGCGCTCGGCTTCCGCGGGTTCCTGCAGTTCGCGAAGGCGGCGGAGGCCGCCGGCGCCGTCGCCCTGGCCTGGGACGACGACGCCGACGACTACCTGGTCACCGCCTGAGCCGGAGCGGAGTCGCAGGCTCAGGCGGCAAACGGGAACCGCCTGAGCCGGAGACGCAGCGCAGGGTGCGGGCCGATGTGCTCCATCAGTCGGTGAGCACGCCAGGCACCGTGCCGAGTCGAAGGGCGAGCTCGCTCCCGTCCCGGCCGGCGACGGTCGACACTCGAGGGACGTCGAGGTCGGCCGCCGAGGACCCGGCGTCCGGCACGTTCCCGGCGAGGATCTGCTGCCCGCTGGTGAGCTGCCGGATCGCCACCGCACGCACGCGGTCTGGACGACGGCGCGCGACCCTGTCGTAGATCTCGACGTCGTGCTGGCCGTCGTCGCCGAAGAGCACCCAGCGCACGTGCGGGAACCACGACATCAGGTGCTCGAGGCTTGCCTCCTTGTGCGTACGGCCGCTGCGGAACCACCCGGTGAGGGTCGGTCCCCAGTCGGTGAGGAGCAGCGGGCCCTGCGGATACGCATGGCGCGAGAGAAAAGCGCGCAACGTGGTCGCGGTGTTCCAGGCCCCGGTCGACAGATAGAAGAAGCCGGCGTCCGGGTGTGCCTCCTGCACCGTCCTGTACAGCTCGGGCATGCCCGGCACCGCCCGACGCGCGCTGGGATGCCGAACGAACGTGTTCCATGCCGCGAGCAGCGGCCGTGGCACCGCCGTCACCATCGTCGTGTCGTCGATATCGCTGACGACGCCGAACCGCGTGCGCTCGTCCAGTACCAGCAGTGAGGCGTCGGCCGTGCACGGTACTGGCTCGTCGAGGCACGTCAGGACTACAGGCTGCCAGCCGGCCGCCAACGGGGCGCTGGTGGGAAGCTCGACGTCGATGTAGCCGGCGCGGTCGCACGTCACGACGGAAGTCTGGCCGCCGACCTGAAGCCGCACGCGGCGGTGGGGCGCCGGCACGGTGAGGAAGTGCCGGAACCCGCGCCGGCCGGCACGGAGGACATCGTGCTCGGGGGACAAGGGACGCGGCCGCGAGAGCAGCACGCGAGCGAGGACTCGCACCCGGTCCGGCGTGCCGTACCCGGCATAGGTCTCGAGCCGGGGACGCCAGCCGGCGCGACTGAGCACCCATCCCGCCGCGGCGTAGAGGTGGTCCTCCACAACCGCGGCAAGGTGCGGGCGCTGCGAGGGGTGCGGGGTCGAGGTAGCCACACCCGATTGTCCCCTGCTTCTGACCAACCGTGCTCGTGGTCGCGCTGCCCTGCACGATGCGGCGCCGTTAGGGCTCTTGTAGGTCTCTTTAGTCTTTTACACCACATATAGTCCCGTCCCCGGGGGTGCTTGAGGGGTGCACAATAGGCCGGTGACGTACCGGCTCCTCAAGCTCATCCTCTCGATACTCGTGCTCGTGCTTCTGCGTCCGCGCGTCACTGGCCTGCAGAACATCCCGAAGCGCGGCGCCGTGATCCTGGCGAGCAACCACCTGTCGTTCATCGACTCGCTGCTCATCCCGATCATGGCGCCGCGGCATGTCGCGTTCCTGGCCAAGGCCGAGTACTGGACCGGCAAGGGCATCAAGGGCCGCATCTCGCGCTGGTTCTTCACCAAGATGGGCGACATCCCCGTGCAGCGAGACGACCCGCGCGCCGGGCAGCGCTCCCTCGAGGACGCGCTGGCCGTGCTGCAGCGCGGCGGCGCGTTCGGCATCTACCCCGAGGGCACGCGCTCGCGCGACGGCAAGCTGCACAAGGGACACACCGGCGTCGCGTGGCTCGCCCTGACCGGCAAGGCCCCCGTGGTCCCGGTCGCGCTGCTCGGCACGGACAAGGTCAAGCCCATCGGCAAGATGCCGCGGTTCGCCCGGGTCGAGCTGCACTTCGGGACGCCGATCGACCCCTCCCGTCAGATCGCGGCCGGCACCAAGCCCGCGCAGGCGCGGCGCGAGCTGACCGAGCAGGTCATGCAGTCCATCCAGGCGATGAGCGGCCAGGAGCGTGTCGACTGACCCGCCTACGCGAGGCGACTACAGCCGCGTGATCCGGATCGCGTCCGCGACGACGTACTCCGTGCCCTGGGTCCAGCGGCTGACCGCTACGACGGTCCGGGTGCCCGCCGTCATCGCATAGGTGCCGAGCGAGAGCCAGGCGCCTCCGCCCGTGGACTGGTCCACGCGGATCGTCGACGAGCCGGTCCCGGTGTGGACGATGAACGGCGTCGACGTGTTGTAGCCGGCCACCGCCGGGAACCACGCCTCCACCCGGTACGAGCCGTTGGACGGGATGGCGGCAGAGAACGACGCCAGGTCGCTGACCTCGGCGGGCGTCGCGTAGCGGTAGCTGGCGCCGTACCGCTCGGCGGAGAACGACGACGTCTGCCATGACGAGCCCGCCGAGAAGCCGGACGACGTGTTGTCGACGATGACGGACCAGCTCGACCCCGCCAGGGCTGCGGCCACCTCGGACCGCAGCTGCGGCAGCATCGAGTACAGGACGTCGCCGGGGCAGGCCGTGGCCGTGTAGTCCCGGTGCCCGTAGATCTGCGTCGGCGCGATCCCGTACTGGTCGCAGATGTAGGCGCACAGCTCCACCAGCCGGCTCCAGAGCTGCGCGGGCGGCGTCGCACTCGTGTAGGTGCCCTGGTTCTCGATCCCGATGGCCTGGCTGTTCTGCCCGGGTGCGTGCGCGCCGACCACCGTGCCGCTGCCGCTCTGCAGCCGGGACAGCGACCCGTGCCGGCCCTCCATGACGTACCCACCGCGGCTCACCGTGAGGTGCTGTCCGGTGTCCACCCAGCCGTTGGCGAAGTGCCACTGCTGGATCTCGCGCGCTATCTGATACCCGGCTGCCTGCGAGTAGTCGGTGACGTTCGCCGACGCCGTGTGGTGGATCAGGATCTTGTTCGGGTTGGTCGAGACCGTGTCGATGGTGCCCCGGGCGGCCGCGGCGCCCCACGTGTTGCAGCTCGCGATGGTCGGCACTGCGACCTCGACCCCGGCCAGCGCCCCAGGTGGTGCGTCGGCCGGCGCCTCTGGATCGGGTGCCAGGGACGGCGGGGCGGTGGCGCCTCGCACCGGGGCGGCGACGGTAGCGGCGACGGCGGGCGCAGCGATCGTCGCGCCCGCGGCGCCGATCCCGAGGACGACAGCGCTGCGCAGGAGGTCACGCCGGCCGAGCGAGCCGTGGCTGTCGGAGCTGTGGTCGGCGGAGCTGTGGTCGTGATCGTGCACGGTGGGGCCTCCACAAGGTCGGTCGCGCCGGGACGGGCCGAATTCACCCGTAGTATCAGCCGACGCCGTACCCCTCCGGTACATCACATCCGGGGTATACCCCCGCGCGATGGCTACCCCTCCGGCACGTCATGGAGACGCTCAGGTCACCCTGTGACCTGAGCGTCTGACACGTCCGATGTCCACGGACCGCCGCGCGAGGCAGTCAGGACTCGATCGTCCGGTGGCTCTCGGACGAGCCCTGTTCGATCTGGGTCGAGCCGGCGGTGTGCTCCACCTCGATCTTGCGCGGCTTCGCCTCCTCGCTGACCGGGATCGTCAGCGCGAGCACGCCGTCGGCATACGAGGCCGAGATCCTCTCGAGCGCGAGTCCGCGACCCACCGTGAGCTGTCGCGCGAACGTGCCAGTGGGCCGCTCGCGGACCAGCCACTGCGCGTCGGTGTCCGAACGCTGCGTGCGCTCGGCGCGGACCGTGAGAGTCCGGTCCTCGACCGAGACGTCGATGGTGCCCGGGTCGACGCCGGGCAGGTCCATGGACAGGACGTAGTGATCGCCCGTGCGGAACAGGTCCATCGGCATGCCGCCGGACTGCCGCGCATTCGTGGCGAACGTGCTGAACAGCCGGTCCATCTCCTGGAACGGGTCCCAATAGGTAGCCATAGCGCATCACCTCCTACGACAAGGCGGCTCTGGCGACTCCAGGGCCGCCGCGCTGGACGACGGCCCTCGCCGTCGTCCGGCTACCTCTCCGTTCTAGCACTCGCCATGGGCGAGTGCCAGTGCTCGGGCAGGCCGATCGCGGTCGGCGAACGGGTCGGCGATCCGCCGCCGCCCGCTAGGCCGCCGCGCGGCCGGTCAGCCCCACACGCTCGAGGAGGTCGAGCGCCGGCCGGTGCTTGTTGAACGTGTACACGTGCACACCGGGCGCGCCGGCGTCGAGCACGTCGCGCGCGAGCGCGGCGGAGTACTCGATGCCGTGTGCGTGCTGCGCCTCGGGGTCGACGGCGCCGTCGGGCGCGACGAACCGGTCGAGGTCCCGCAGCAGGTGCGCGGGCGCGGCCACGCCCGTGAGCTCCTCGACGCGGCGCAGGCGGCGCGCCTCGGTGGTGGGCAGGATCCCCGCGAGGATCGGGATGGTCACACCCGCGGAGCGGGCCGCCTCGACGAACCCGGTGTAGGACTCCACCCGGTAGAAGAACTGGGTTATCGCAAAGCTCGCACCGGCCTCCTGCTTCTCGAGCAGCCGCTGCACCTCCTGCTCGCGCGTGGTGCGCGCCCCGGGGTTGCCGTCGGGGAACGTCGCCACGGCGATGGTGAGCGGGCGGGCGGCGGCTCGCAGGGCCGCGCTGGCATCGTTGGCCACGCGGCGCTGGTCCACCTGCGTGAGCAGGCGGACCAGGTCCACGCTGGAGCGCACGCCGTCGGACGGCGGACACCAGTCCGGCTCGTCGCGCGGGGGGTCTCCGCGCAGGGCCAGGAAAGACCGGACGCCGGCCTCGAGGAACTCGTCGATCACCTCGGACACGTCCTCCCGGGACGCGCCCACGCAGGTCAGGTGAGCCACCGGCAGCACCGGGGTGCCCCTGAGCAGCGTGGCGAGCACCTCGCGCGACGTCGCCCGGTCACCGCCGGCGGCGCCGTACGTGACGGACACGAAGTCCGGGCGGGCCGCCACGAGCCGCTGTGCCGTCTCCCAGAAGTTGGGCGCGACATCGGGGCGACGCGGTGGCATCAGCTCGAACGACACTGTGGGGCGGTGCGGGTATGCCTCGACGACCATGGCTGCTCCATCGAACCTGGCGTGAGCACCTTACGTCCTCACGCCACGGCCACGGGGCAGGAAGTCGGCAGGTTGCTGCGGTGTCAGGGAGCCAGGACTCTCGACCGCTCTGGATGGGATCGCCACCATGTTAAGCGAATGTCCAGCACTGGGACGCATTCCGTCCGGAGACCGAGACGGCTCGGTCCACGAGCGCGCACCCGCGGCGTCGCTACTTCACCGAGCCCGCCACCAGGCCGCCCACCAGCCGCTTCTCGATGGCCATGAACAGGATCACCACCGGCACTATCGCGACCACGGAGACGCCGAACACATAGTGCCACGACGTCTCGTACTGGCCCACGAACTTGGTGAGCGCCACGGACAGCGGCTGGTTGCCCGCCGTCGTCAGCAGCACCAGCGAGGCCGCGAACTCGTTCCAGGACGCGACGAACGTGAACACGACCGCGGTCACGATCCCGGGCCACACGAGCGGCAGGTTGATCTTGGTCAGGACGGCGAAGGTGCCGGCGCCGTCGAGCTGCGCCGCCTCGTCGACCTCCTTCGGGATGCCCGCGAAGAAGCTGTGCATGATCCAGACCGCGAACGACAGGTTGAACGCCGCGTTCACCAGGATCATCGCCACCCACGTGTCGAGGATGCCGATGGCGATGAACTCGCGGAACAGGCCGGACGTGAGCACCGCCGGCTGCACCATCTGTGTCACGATCACGAGGAACAGGAAGACGAGCCGCCCGCGGAACCGGAACCGGGCCGTGTAGTAGGCGGCAGGCAGCGCGACGGCGAGCACGAGCAGCGTCGCGCACAGCGAGATCACCAGGGTGGAGATCAGGTTCTGCAGCAGCGGCGTCTCGGGCGTGGCCCACATGGTGGCGTAGTTCTCCCAGTGCCACTCCGTGGGGAAGTAGGTGGGGTCGACCGACCTGATCTCCGCCTTCGTCTTCACCGAGCCGAAGAACATGATCAGGTAGGGGAGCAGGAACACCACCAGCACGACGAGCCCGGCGAGCATGCGCAGCAGCAGGGAACCGAGGGGCACCTGGTCTGCCGTGTACTTCCGCATCCGCTGCGGCTTGTCCGACGTCGGACGGGTCGCCCTCCTCGGGGCGGTCCCAGAATCGATGATCGCGGTCATCAGACCTCCTCCAGGGGGCGGACTACCCGCACGTAGATGGCGACGATCCCGATGACCACCAGGAACGCGATGACGGACAGCGCGCTCGCCAGATCGATCTGCCGCTGGTTCTGCATGTACTTGAAGATCATGGTCATGACGGTGTCGGCGTCGTACCCGGGGATGGACCCCGTCATGACCTTCAGGATCGGCAGCGAGTTGAACACGTTGATGATGTTGATCAGCACCGCCACCGATACCGCGCCCCGTAGCTGCGGCAGCACCACGCTGAAGTAGGTCCGCACCCCGCCGGCGCCGTCGATGCGCGCGGCCTCGACGGTCTCGCCGGGGACGGTCTGGAGGCCGGCCAGGATCGTGTACGTGGTGAAGGGCAGCGACACGAACACGGCGACCACCATGGCCCACGCGAACGCGGTGCCCGGGTGCCGGGTCCAGCCGTAGCCCTCTGGAGTGTCGATCAGGCCGACGTCCACGAGGAACGAGTTGATGATGCCGAAGTACGGCTCCAGGCCGTAGTGCACCACCAGCGTCGTCATGACGACGCTCGACGCCCACGGCACGATGACGGCCATGCGCACCAGGCGGCGACCCGGGAACGCCTTGTTGAGCAGCGCCGCGAGCGCGAGCGACCCGATCAGCGTGCAGGCCACGACGACGACCACCCAGACGACGGTGCGCCCGAGGATCGGCCAGAAGTACTGGAAGCCGACCACCGTCGCGAAGTTCGCGAGGCCTACGCCTCCGTCGTCCACGCCGCTCTGGCTGATGTCGCGTGTCGAGTTCCAGAACATCAGGCCTACCGGGAACAGGACCACGGTCGCGATGAGTGCGACCGCGGGCCCGATCCACGGCACGGCCTTCAAGAGGTCCTTCACAGGTTTCCCCCTGCTTTCCGTTCGTAGTGTGGTCAGCCGTGTGGTTCAGCCGCGAGCTTGCTCGCGGCGGTCAGCGTCGGGCGTCAGCCCGCGTCGACCTGTTCCTGGATCTCGGCCAGGACGTCCTTGGCCGACTTGTCGCTGTCGAGCTGGCCGAAGAGCGCCTTGAACGCGGAGTCCGCGGCGGCCCAGTCGGGGTTGGTGCTCGGGTAGAACTGCGCGTCCGGCAGGACCTCGAGGAACGGGGCGAGCGCCTCCTCGTCGGCCAGCGCCTCGGAGCCGGAGACAGTGGTGGGCAGGAAGCCCTCGGCCTGGACCCATGGGACGTAGACGTCGGCGGAGTACAGGTAGTCGAAGAAGGAGGTGATGGCCTCCTGCTTGTCGCCGTCGTTCTGGAACGCCATGAGGTGGTCCGCGACGCCCAGAGTGAACGGGGAGCCGTCCTTCGTCGGGATCGGGTGGATCGAGTACTCGAGGTCCGGGTTGTCGGACTCGATCTGGCCCACGCTCGGCGGCAGGCCGACCTGCATGCCGATCTTGCCCTGGACGAAGATGTCGAACAGCGGGCTGCGGTCGGTCGCGCCGGCGTCGGCCTGCGTCGCGCCTTCGTCGATCACCTTCTTGATGTACTCGGCACCCTCGAGGTTCTCCGGGGTGTCGACGGTGATGGCCTCGGCGTCACCGAAGGATCCGCCACCGCCCCACAGCCACACCGCTGCCTCAGCCTGGGCCTCCTCGGAGCCGAGCGGCATGCCGTAGCCGGCCACGCCGCCGCCGAGCTCCGAGACCTGCTTGGCCGACTCGAGCAGCTCGTCCCAGGTGGCGGGGACCTCAGCGCCCGCCTCCTCCAGGAGCGCGTCGTTGACGAACAGCGCGCGGGCCGAGGCGATCCACGGCAGGCCGTAGGCGGTGTCGCCCACCTGAGCGTTACCCAGGAACGTCGGCTGGAAGTCGGCGTAGGTCTCGTCGGAGGTGACGTCCTCGACCGGGTACAGCAGCTCGTCGTCGGCGAAGCCCGCGAAGGGGCCGCCGTTGTAGATGTCGGGTGCGTCGCCGCCCTGGATCTTGGTGGCGATGACGGACTCGAGGTTGTCCCAGGACTCGACCTGGAGGTTGACCTTGACGTCGGGGTTCGCCTCTTCGAACCCGGCGATCACGTCTTCCCACAGTCCCTGGGTGGCGTCGGAGTAGCTGGGAACGAGCAGGTCGAGCGTGGTTCCGTCACCGCTCGCTTCCCCGCCGGACCCGCCGAAACCGCATGCCGTCAGACCGGTTGTCGCGGCCAGCGTGATCGCGATGATCCCGCCAGACCTCTTGTACTGGGCCATTTCTGTCCCTCGCTCTCTTCGTGGTGCCGGTCACGTTTTCACTTGGGACCATAATCTGTCAAGGGTTCTAACAAACCTGTGACATGCGAGTGACACGATGGCCCCAGACGGCCCGGAGGCCAGTGGAGAGGCTAAAAAGGAGGGCCGCAGCCCACGGCTGCGACCCTCCTTCGGCATGCCTCCGGACCGACGGCGGGCACCGCCGCCGGCCGGATTCGTCAGCAGCCGCAGCCCGAGTGGTCGCCCTGCGGGAGCCACTCGACGGCTGGGGCGTTCTGGACGTTGCCCGTGTAGGTGAGCTTCCACCACCGGTCACGCGCGGCGACGCGCGTGAAGAACGTTCCGTAGTCCGAGCTGACGGTCAGGTCGCGCACGAACACTTCGCTCATGCCGTCCTCCCAGGGGCCGTCCGGGTCGTAGGTGAGGCGCACGGTGCCCATGTACATCCTGTCCCACGTGAGGTCGCCGTCGTCGCGGATGCCAAGGACCAGCACGTTTCCCTTGATCCGCGAGGTTCGCCCGTCGGTGGCCGTGGGGTTCGAGATCGACGCCTCGATCATGGTCTGGCGCCGGATGGGTACCGTCTTGGCGTTGTTCACGTCGACCGTGTGCACGACCAGCTGGCCGTCGGGGCGCTCCACCGTCGCGGTGAACTCGATACCCACACGGTAGGACCCGGTGGTAATGGTTCCGGGCAGGGCGATCCTCTTGCTCCGGTCCCCGTCCGCGTCCACGGTGAGCGGGAACGTGCGCACCTGCCGCGCGCCGGCTCGTTGGAGCGTGACCACGCCGTCGAACGCCTGCAGCTCGCCGCCGGTCCAGTCCAGGTTGACCCAGTAGAAGACAAGCGCGCGCGAGAGCTCGTCGGTCTCCACGTTGCCTGTGATGACCGAGCCCCTGGCCTGCATGCGGGTCGTGACGACGGTGCCGTCACGCTCGCTGGTGTCGACGAGCGGGGTGGCCTGAGCCGCCGGTGCGGCGACCAGGCCGCCGGCGAGCAGGGTCGCGGCGGTGGCGAACACCACCAGACCCCGGCGAAAGATGGAACTGCGGGACGTGCTGTGCAGAGACATCACGGTTTCCTGTCTGTTCGGTGGCGCCTGTCCCGGCGAGCACGTCGCTCGCCGTCAGGCTTCACCACCGAGTACGGACGGCAGGACCGGAACGTTGTGGGAGAGAGCCGGAACGTGATGAAGACGGTCGCCCTCGTTTGCGCGGTTACCGCTCAGTGGCGCCGGTCATCGGCAGGCCGAAGGCCAGCCCGACGGTGAGGATGCCGGCCACGAACAGGTACGGCGACGACGCCCCCTCGTCCGTCGCGCCGATGCCGATCAGGGCGAGCCCGCCCAGGAACAGCGCGAAGCAGAAGATCGCGCGTACCAGCAGGGTCGCCGTGGGCTCCTGCTTCTGCCTGCGGGCCACCTCGAAATCGCTCATGGGGCAAATCTACCGTCGCGGCGCGTGACGACGCGTCCCCATCGAAGACGAGGGGGAGATGGGTGACATCTTCGGAAATTTCCACGGCCTTGGCGGACGCCCGCGTGGCGCTCGCCAACGGCGATGGAGCCGTCCGCGCGGCGCTGGGCGAGGGCCGTCCTCCGGTTTCGGACGGCGGCGCCGCGAGCGGACCCGTGCCCAGGGCAACCAGGACAGCCGTAGCGATCCCCCAGGTCAGCGCTTTGGTCAAAGCACTCCGCCGCATCACCGAAGGCACTGGGGCGCAGGGCTCGCAGCATGCTCTCTCCGTCTAGGGTTCGGGGGGAGCGTTCGGCGGCAGCCTTGCGCGGCGAGGCCATGGCCCCGCGGCCGGAGTGTGAATAGCGCCCAAACCGCAACGATGTTCACTGAGCGCGAAACATGGGCGAGTCCAGGTGACACTACGATGCGTTCGTGGCAAACACGTCCCCCGCCTTCGACCAGCGTCCAGCCCGTGTGCGCACGGACTGGGGTATCTCCGGCGCGCTCGCCCTCACCGCCACCGATGCGCGATCGTCGCTCGTGGTCGTCGTGGACGTGCTCTCCTTCTCCACCGCGGTCACCGTTGCCTGTGAACAGGGCGCCGGCGTGTATCCGTTCCCGTATCACGACCCCGCCGGAGCGGCCCGGCTCGCGCGCACCATGCGCGCCGCTCTGGCCGGCCCGCGCTGGGAGGACGGCATCAGCATCTCGCCGGCCTCTCTGCAGCAGCTCGACGCCGAGCGCCTGGTGATCCCGTCGCCGAGCGCGGCCCAGATCTGCCACACCATCGCAAACCGCGGCGCGCTGATCGTCGCGGGGAGCTTCCGCAACGCGAAGGCTGTTGCCGGCCTCGCCGCCGCGCATCTGGACGCCTCCGAGAAGCACGACGTCGTGCTCGTCCCCGTGGGCGAACGGTGGCCCGACGACACGCTGCGGCCCGCGCTCGAGGACTACCTCGCCGTCGGCGCCATCGCGTCGCGGCTCACCGCGATGCTGCCCGCAATAAGCGTCTCCCCCGAGACCGCCGCGACGGTCACCTTGTGGAAGTGCACCAAGGACATCCCGGACTCAGTGGGCGGCACGGCGAGCGGCCGGGAGCTGCTCGACTCCGGGTTCGCCGACGACGTCACGATCTCCACCGAGGTAGACGCCACCGATGTGGTGCCGGTGCTGCTGGACGGCGCGTTCGTGCCGCTCGGGCACCGCGTCGCCGCAGCCCGCGGCCGCAGGAACGTCTCGGCGGGCGCCCGCTGACCCACCCGCCGAGGTAGTCGTCTACTTGGGCGCCAGGAGCTGGGAGAGGGCCGCGACGATCTGGACGTCGCCCTCCAGCCAGGGGACGTCGTCCAGCTCGGACGCCGTGAGCCAGCGCAGCTCGTCGTGATCCTCCAGCGGTTCGGGCGTGCCGTCCTGCAGCCGCGCGAACCAGACCCGCATCCGGTGCTTGGCCGTGATGGGCCACGCGCCGCCGTCGGGTCCCGGGAGCTCGGCGCCCAGGGCGACCCGCACGCCGAGCTCCTCATCGAGCTCGCGGCGCAGCGCATCGAGCTGCTCCTCGCCCGGCTCCACCTTGCCGCCCGGGAACTCCCAACGCCCGGCGAGCGCCTCCGGGGCAGAACGTCGGGCGGCGAGCAGCCGGGTGGGATGGTCCAGGTCGTCGACGATCACGGCGGCAACCACGTTGATGAGGGTCTCCTGCATGCCGAGCAGTCTCCCACCCGGAACTTCCACCGACACATACGACGACGGCACCGCTGGGGACAGGCGCCGTCGTCGTAGTGCTGGGTGTCAGTCAGCGATATGGAACTCGTTCGCCTTGGCAATCGCCTCCGCACGCGAGGAAACGCCGAGCTTACGGTAGACGCTACGGACCTGCGTCTTCACCGTGTTGCGGGTGACATACAGGCGTCGAGCGATCTGCTCGAGCGTGGCGTCCTCGGTGAGGTTCGCCAGGATTACCCGCTCACGACGGGTCAGGCTGGGGATACGGTGGTCAAGGGTCATCGCAGTCATGGTCGTTTTCCTCCACACAGCGGCCGGTTCTGGGGTTCCGGCCTTCGGTTGCTGCTATGTGGTAGAGCCCAGCGCGTGAAATTCATGACGCGGTTATCACGTGACTTTTCGACTGTTACCGTTCCGAGACCCAAGCCGCCCCCCGGATGCGCACAAAGCGACCCGAGGGGCGGTTCTGACGGGCTCGGAGGAGCCGCGAGCGGTCAGTGCCCGGTGTGCTCCGCGTACTCCGCGGCGGTGAGCAGCTCACCCGTGCCGGAAACCTCGACCTTGAAGAGCCAGCCCTTGCCGAACGGGTCCTGGTTGACGATCTCCGGGTTCGCCACAGCCTCGGTGTTCACCTCGGTGACGGTGCCGCTGACCGGCGAGTACAGCTCGGACACGGACTTGGTGGACTCGATCTCGCCCACCACGGCGCCCGCCTCGATCGTGGCGCCCACCTCGGGCAGCTCCAGGTAGACGACGTCGCCGAGCGCTTCGGCCGCGACGTCGGTCACGCCGATGACGGCGGGCGTGGACCCGTCCAGCCACTCGTGCTCGGTTGTGTACTTGAGGTTCTCGGGGAAGTCGGCCATGTCAGCTCCTTGCATGCTTCGGATCGGTGGATGTCGGTGGTCGAGCCTGTCGAGACCTCGCGCAGCCAGGTCTCGACAGGCTCGACCACCGATCGTTCAGTTCTGGGGACGACGGTAGAACGGCATGGGCACGACCACGAACGGTTCGGCCCGCCCGCGGACGTCGACGGCGAGCTCCGTGCCCTCGGCCGACACCTCGGGCGTCACGTAGGCCATGGCGATCGGGTAGCCGAGCGTCGGCGACGGCGCACCCGACGTCACGTGGCCGACTACCGCTCCCGGTTCGGAGCCGACGCCGCGCTGCACGACGGCGTAGTCGGCGCGCGCCGGGCGCCGGCCCTCGCCGCGCAGCCCCACGAGCACGCGCGCCGGCGCGGACTCCTTGCGTGCGGCCAGGGCGTCCCGGCCGACGAAGGGCAGCGGCGTGCCGTCGTCGGACACCTTGTCGAGCCGCACCACGCGACCCATCCCCGCCTCGAAGGGCGTGGTGGTGGTGTCGAGCTCGTGGCCGTAGAGCGGCATCCCGGCCTCGAGGCGCAGCGAGTCGCGCGCCGAGAGGCCCGCCGGGACGAGCCCCAGCGGCTCCCCCGCCTCGAGCAGTGCGCGCCACAGCGCTACGGCCTGGCCCGCGGGGACCCAGATCTCGAACCCGTCCTCGCCCGTGTACCCTGTGCGGCCCACGAGCACGGGCTCGCCCTCGAAGCGCATGCCCATGCAGGCGTAGTACTTGAGGTCGGCGAACGCGGTACCGCCCGAGATCTCGGCGTCCTCCGCGAGACCCTTGGTCGCGAGCATGATCTCCACGGCCCGCGGACCCTGCACCGCGATCAGCGCCTGGTCAGGCTGGACGTCCCGGAGAACGACGTCGAATCCGGCGGCTCGCTGGAGCAGCTCCGACATGACCAGCCCCGCGTTGGCGGCGTTCGCGATGACCGAGTATTCGCCGGGAGCATTGTGGTAGACGATGAGGTCGTCCAGCACGCTGCCGTCCTGGGCGCAGATCATCGAGTAGCGCGCGCCCATCTCGCGGACCTTCGAGATGTAGCCCACGAGCGCGTAGTCGAGGAACGCCGCGGCGTCGGGCCCGGTGACGTTGATGTTGCCCATGTGCGACAGGTCGAACAGGCCGGCGGCCTCGCGCACCGCACGGTGCTCGGCCAGGTCGGACGTGTACCGCAGCGGCATGAGCCAGCCGCCGAACGGCGTCATCGAAGCACCGAGCGCCACGTGCTCGTCGTGCAGCGGGGTGGTCTTGTCAGCCACAGACTCTCCTTGGTTGTGGGCGTGATTCTTGCGACTACCTATCCCTTTTGGGCGCAACGATCACGCCCACAACAAATGGGTTACTCCGCGAACGCCTCTACCGGCGGGCAGGAGCAGACCAGGTTGCGGTCGCCCTTGGCGCCGTCGATGCGGCGCACCGGCGGCCAGTACTTGTTCCCGCGGAGCGACGCCACGGGGAACGCGGCCAGCTCACGCGAGTACGGCCTGTCCCACTGGTCCGTCATGAGCGACGCCGCCGTGTGCGGCGCCCCGCGCAGCGGCGAGTCCTCGGCGCTCCAGCGGCCGGCCGCGACGGCGTCTATCTCGCCGCGGATGGCGATCATGGCGTCGATGAACCGGTCCAGCTCGGCGAGATCTTCCGACTCGGTGGGCTCCACCATGAGCGTGCCCGGCACCGGGAACGCCAGCGTGGGGGCGTGGAAGCCGTAGTCCATGAGGCGCTTCGAGACGTCCTCCGCGGTCACGCCGGTCTCGGCGGTGATCTTGCGCAGATCGAGGATGCACTCGTGCGCCACCAGGCCGTTCGGCCCGGTGTACAGCACAGGGAAGTGCGGGTCGAGGCGCGAGGCCACGTAGTTCGCCGTCAGGACGGCGGCCTTGGTCGCCTCGGTCAGCCCGTCCGGCCCCATCAGGGCCACGTAGGCGTACGAGATCGGGAGAATGCCGGCGGAGCCGTACAGCGTCGAGGCCACCGGGGTGCCCGCCGAACCGGTGGTCGAGCCTGTCGAGACCCCCGGCGTCGGGTCGCCCGGGAGAAACGGAACCAGGTGCTCGGCCACTGCGACCGGGCCCACGCCAGGGCCGCCGCCGCCGTGCGGGATGCAGAACGTCTTGTGCAGGTTCAGGTGCGAGACGTCGCCGCCGAACTCACCCGGCCGGGCCAGGCCGACGAGGGCGTTGAGGTTGGCGCCGTCGATGTACACCTGGCCGCCGGCGTCGTGCACCAGGTCGCAGACCTCTCGCACGTGCTCCTCGTACACACCGTGCGTTGAGGGGTACGTGATCATGATCCCCGCCACCTGCGGGCCGTACTGGTCGAGCTTGGCGCGCAGGTCGTCCAGCAGGACCTCGCCGTCGTCCGCCGTCGACACCACCACTACCCGCAGGCCGGCGAGCGCCGCCGAGGCGGCGTTCGTGCCGTGCGCCGACGCCGGGATCAGCACGATGTCGCGGCCCTCTTCGCCGCGCGACGCGTGGTAGCCCTTGATCGCGAGCAGGCCCGCGAACTCGCCCTGGCTACCCGCGTTGGGCTGGAGGGAGACGGCCGCGTAGCCGGTGATCTCGGCGAGCTGGTCCTCCAGCGCGGAGATGAGCTCGACGTAACCCTGCGTCTGGTCGACGGGCGCGTAGGGGTGGATGTCCGCGAAGCCAGGCCAGGAGATGGCCTCCATCTCGGCGGTCGCGTTGAGCTTCATGGTGCAGGAGCCCAGCGGGATCATCGTGCGGTCGAGCGCCAGGTCCTTGTCGGAGAGCTTGCGCAGGTAGCGGAGCATGCTGGTCTCGGAGCGGTGCTGGTGGAAGATCGGGTGTTGCAGGTACTTGGTCGTTCTGGTCAGGTGCGCGGAGAAGTCGGCGAACGCTCCCTGCACCGTGCCGGCTTCAGCGGTGGGGGTCGGCTCCAGGCCCAGGGTGGCGAGGAGGGTGGAGGCGACCGTCTCGATATCCGACTGGGTCGTCGTCTCGTCGGTGCTGATCTGGATGTGGTCGGCGTCCGGGACGAAGAGGTTGTAGCCCGCCTCGGCTGCTGCGGCCGCTAGCGCCTGGGCCTTGCCGGGGACTGCTGCGCGGACCGTGTCGAAGAAGAGGTCGTGCTCGATCTCGACGCCCGCTGTGCGGAGTGTGTCGGCGAGGTCTGCCGCGTGCTGGTGGACGCGGGTCGCGATCGCCTTGAGGCCCTCTGGGCCGTGGTAGACCGCGTACATGCTGGCGACGATGGCAAGCAGTGCCTGCGCAGTGCAGATGTTGCTCGTGGCCTTCTCGCGGCGGATGTGCTGCTCGCGGGTGGCCAGCGCCAGGCGGTATCCGGCAGCGCCGTCGACGTCGATCGAGACGCCGACCAGGCGGCCGGGGAGCTGGCGCTCCAGGCCCTTCTTGACCGCCATGTATGCGGCATGCGGGCCGCCGTAGAACAGCGGGACGCCGAAGCGCTGCGCGGAACCGACCGAGATGTCGGCGCCGAGCTCGCCCGGGCTGACCAGGAGCGTCAGGGCGAGCAGGTCGGTCGCGACGGTGACGAGCGCGCCGGCCTCCTTGGCCTCGGCGACCACTCCGCGCGCGTCGAGCACGCGGCCCGACGCCCCGACCTGCTGCACCACGAGGCCGACCAGCTGGCCCGCGGGCAGCACGCCGCCGTCGGACGCCGCTGCCGCGAGGCCCGCCTGCAGACCCTGGGTGAGGTCCGCCACGACGACGGGGAGGCCGATCGCCTCGGCGCGGCCCTGAGCCACGGCGAGCGACTGCCCGAACAGGTCGGCGTCCAGGACGACGTACCCCTCCTTGGCCCTCGACGCGCGCCACATCAGGGCGACGGCCTCCGCGACGGCGCTGGCCTCGTCAAGCAGGGAGGCGTTCGCGATCTCCAGGCCGGTGAGGTCCTCGACCGCGGTCTGGAAGTTGAGGAGCGCCTCGAGCCGGCCCTGGCTGATCTCCGGCTGGTACGGCGTGTAGGCGGTGTACCAGGCCGGCGACTCGAGCACATTGCGGCGGATGACGGCGGGCGTGTGCGTGCCGTAGTAGCCCTGGCCGATCATCTGGGTCTTGACCTGGTTCTTGCCCGCGAGCTCACGCAGGTGGGCGAGCACCTCGGGCTCCGTGCGGGCGGCGGGCAGGTTCAGCGGCGTCTGGCTGCGGATCGCCTTGGGGACGGCCCGGTCGACGAGCGTGTCCATCGTGTCGATGCCGAGCTGGTCCAGCATCGTGCGGACCTCGCGGCCGCGTGGACCGAGGTGCCGGTCGGCAAAGACATCGGGGTTGTGGGGCGTGCTCACGGCGGGCTCCTGGCTGTCCGAGGGCGTGGGGACGACTGCGGTCCCTCCCCGCTCTGTCATCGGACGCTCTGCCCGCTCAGGGGCGTGCGTCTACCTGAGAGTTTTGCCGGTCCGTCGTCTTCCCTCCCGGTTCGCGGAGGGGGCGGGACGCGCCGACTTGCACCGTCGGTGGAGCCTCCGCACCCGGTTGCCCGACGACGGCGGCTCGCTTTCCAGAGTTGCCTCGCCGTGACGGTACGGGGGCCTGAGAGATTCCCGGGGAGGAAATTGCTCCTTCGGCGCCGGGTCGGGCGTCGTCATACGACGACGCCGGGACCGGACTCTCCCGTCGCGGCTGATGGCGGCGTATTCGGTTGTGGAGTCAAGCCTACTGTCATGCGGGGCTCATTCCGGCCACCCCGCACCGATCTCTTCGACGAACCGGTAGCGGCCGCTAGCCCAGGTCGATCTCCCGGGCCGCGGCGACCATCTCGTCCACGACTGCCCGCACCGCCGGGCCTGGCTCGTGCCGGTTCTTGCGGTGCCGCACCACCATCCGCCGCGAGCCGAGACCGGCGAGCGCCACGACGGCGACGCCGTCGGGCACCTCCTGCTGAAGGGCCAGGGCGGGCAGCATCGCGATGCCCTGGCCTGCGGCCACGAGCGAGATCGCGGTGTCGAAGTCGTTGTAGGCGTGGCGGGTCTCGAAGGCCGTGCCGAGCTGAGCCGCCAGGCGGCTGACCGCGCGGTCAGCAGCCGAGCCGGCCTGCGGGCCCACCCAGGTGAGCCCGGCGAGGTCGTCGAGGCGCTTCGGCACGGGCAGGCTCGTCGGCACCACTATGCGCCATGGCTCGTCGAGCAGCGGGACGTCGTGGGCGCCGCGCGGGGCCGGGGCGTCGACGTCGACGTCGCGCTCCAGCACCACCACATCCAGGTCACCGGCGCGCAGGCCGCGGATCGCCTCCGGCGGGTCGTGCTCCTGCACGTCCACCTCGATGTGCGGGTGGCGCTCGGCGAGCGAGACGAGCGTCGGCGCGACGACCGTGCGGATGGCGGTCTGGATGGACCCGACCGACACCCGCCCCGTGAGCTCGCCGCCCAGGGCAGCGACTGCCTGCCGCGCCTGGACCAGCTCCGCCTCGATGCGCTCGGCCGCGTCGGCGAGGATGCGGCCGGCCGGCGTGAGAGTCACGCCACGGGGTCCTCGGTCCAGCACGTCGATGCCCTCTTCCGCCTCCAGGCGGGCGATCTGCTGCGAGACGGCGGAGGGTGTGATGTGCAGGAGATCGGCCGCCGCGAGTACCCCGCCTGCCCGGTGGACGGCGAGGAGAAAAGCGAGTCGCCGCGGGTCGGTAGCCATGTAGTGATGCTACATCCCGGAGTCACGAACGTTCGATTGTGCTGAATCAAGATCTGCCTCATGATTGACCTTGGCGACAGTCGGACCAGTTCCTCCGGACCGATGCCCACACCCCCCGCACGGACTCCGGCTCTCGGTCTCCAACTACCCATCGAATCGTTTCGATCAGATCCTCAGGAGTATTGCCATGACCCTCATGATGGTTGCCACCGCTCTCGGCTGGGTCGGCGCAGTCGCCGGCCTCGTGGCCTACGCCATGGTCAGCCGTGGGCGCTGGAACGCCGACTCCCTCGCGTTCCAGGGCACCAACATGGTGGCGGGCGTGACGCTGCTGACAGTCGCCGCGACGAACGGTGTCTGGCCGTCCGTCGCTGCGAACATCGCCGCCATTCTGATCGGTATGAACGCAGTCGCCACCGTGCTCCGCGCGAAGAAGCGACCGGCGAGGAACGCACCTGGCCTGACGGTCGTCGAGGGCACCGCGCAGGACCGCACGGAGCCTGCGGGGCAGCCCGCCGCCCCACCCCACGGAGTCCTTGCTTCGCCGCGGAGCTCCGCGGGGACCCCGGGTGTCGGCCACCGCGTGTACGCCGAGGCCGCCTGACTGGTGCGTCGCGGCGCGGGATGTGATGCGCTGTACGCATGATCCCGCGCATCCGACAGGTGGTGCTCGACACCACGGACGCCCGCGCTCTCGCCGAGTTCTACCGGGAGCTCTTCGGGCTCTCGTACCGCCCCGGCGACGAGCCTCCGCCGCCCGGCGAACCCGACCCGAGGGGTCGCGACTGGCTTGTCCTCCAGAACGACGACGGCGTACCCCTCGCGTTCCAGCAGGTCGACGAGCTACCGAGGTCGACCTGGCCGGAACCCGTCATCCCGCAGCAGCTCCACCTCGACACGACGGTGCCCGACCTGGCCGCGCTCACCGAGGCCCGCGACCGCGCCCTTGCCGTCGGGGCGACGCTGCTCTACGACCGCTCGGGCGATCCGGAAGAAGCGCTCTACGTCTTCGCGGACCCGATGGGGCACCCGTTCTGCATCTTTGTCGGGTAGCTCAGGCGGGGGTGCTATCCCTGCGGCTGAGCGAATGACACGTCCGCGACCAGCGCCCGATGGTCCGAGACGCCCGTGTCCACGACCTGGCCGTCCACTGAGTCGGGCGGCACTCCCCCGGAGCCCTCGTCCAGCAGGATGTGGTCGATCTGGAGCCGCGGGTCGTGCCGGGGGAACGTGTCGCCGGTCGCGAGCGGGCGCCAGCCGGTCCGGTCGGCCGGCACCGACCCGCGCAGGTTGAAGTCGCCCAGCAGGACGAGGGGCCGCGGTAGTCCCGCGAGCCGACGCCGGAGGTGGTCCACCTGGCGTTCCGCGTGCCGCTCTCCCGGCATACCCCGGCCAAATCCGATGGCCTGTCGCACGACCGCGCCCGCCCAGGTGACGGAGTGGAACCGGTACACGCTGAGGTGGGTGCACACGACGGTGAGCGGTCCCGACGGCGCGTCGATCACGGCCGCGAGCGCCACGCGGGGCTCGTCGGTGCCGAGCTGGGCGCGGCCCCACACCCAGGGTGTCGCGGGCGGCAGGAGCACGGTGTCCCAGCTCAGGACGCGAAAGCGGGACAGCAGGGCGATGCCGTAGCCGGGGGCGTCGGGCCGCTCGGTGCGGCTGGCGCGGCGTCGGAAGACCGGGTAGCGGAAGGGGCCCGCGAGCGCGGGCTGGAACCGGTGGTCGACGGCGCCCATCGTCTCCGCGCAGAGCCGCGCCTGGTCAACTCCCCCGGACCGCGCCTGCCGCCGGTCGACCTCTTGCAGCCCGACGACGTCGGCGTCGAGCGCGGCGACGGCTCCGGCCAGCCGGTCGTTGTCGACGCGACCGTCCGGGCCGAGGCCGTGCTGGACGTTGAACGTGGCGAGGCGCACGCACCGATCATCGCGGCACCGGGCAGCGGGCGCCATGCTCAGCAGTGCTGACCCCAGGCCGGGTCAGTCGACGGTGACCCGGACCTTCTTGACGTCCGAGGCGTTGATGTTGTTCTGCCGGTTACCGACCTGCCAGGTGCCCGACCCGTCGGTCCACACTCGGGTCTGGTAGACCCCGTCGGCGTTCGTCTTCACCGTCTTCTCCAGGACCGGCCGCGATCCGTCGAGCCAGGAGACGTCCACGGACACCCACTTGGCGGGCAGAAAGCTCGCGCTCTGACCGTCCGCGGCGAGGACCAGCTTGCGCACTCGTCCGGTCAGCGTGACCCATCCGGGTTCGTTCAGCGAGGAGTCGTCCGCCGTGGCCGTGACGAGGCTGGCGCGCCGCAGGCGGAACACCTCGAGCTTGTGCTCCTCGAACGAGAACTCCTGCGAGTCGATCACGCCGTCCTCATCGGTGAGCGCGGTCTCCGTGTACACGCTCATCGAGCCGCAGGCGCCGATCTCGTAGAGGCCGACAGGATCCGTCGCCTGGAAGGTCTCCGTGGTGTGACCGGAGCCGGGGTTGGTCCACTCGACCGGAGCCGTGTTCGTCCGCTCCCCGGTCGCCCACTGGCCCTCGACGCTGATGTTCCGGAAGCAGGGCGCGAAGTCGCCCTGACCGTAGCTCCTCATCGCCGCGTCGAACGGCACCTGCACGGGCTGCGTGCCGAGCACCACGTCCCGCGCGTAGACCCTGCCCTCCGCTCGGGGGTCGGTGTTCACCGTGAAGCCCGACTGCTTGAGGCTCCACGTGTCGACCGGCCGGATCTCTTGGCGGATCTCGAACGTCGCGGGCTCGTGGGTCGCGTCGCCGTAGTAGCGGAAGCTCCACGTGGCCGTGCGCTGAGGAAGTGTGTTGAAGGAGAACCTGCCATCCGCGCGCACCACACCCCGGCTGGAGAAGAACTCGCGCCCGTCGTCGAGCACACGGTAGACGCTGAACGTCGCGCCCTCGTGCGGCTCCCAGTCCTGGGGGTCGCTCCCGGGCTCGGATCCGCGCGCGAGCAGGCCGTGCACCTGACCGTGCCCACCCTTGTACGAGGTGTCCGGCGCCACGTAGACGCCCATGAACTGCGTCTGCGTCTTCTCGACGGTCTCGTCTGCCGTCGCGGGGGCTGTCGCACCGCTCACTAGCAGCGCGCAGGCCGCAGCCAGCACCAGGATCGTCCGGTTCATCGACGCCATAGCCGTGTCCCTCCCTCGGGGCCCCGTGGCCGAGGCCTCGTCCACTATGGCTGCCGGGCGGAGCCGGCGCACGTAAAATCGCGGGAGCTGCTCCCACCCTGGAACGCGACGCCCACGCCTCACTCGTTCTCGACGATCTCCCTCGACTGCCGGTCGATCTCCACCGGGTCGAGCCCCCGTTCGCGCATCAGGGCATCAACCTTGGCCTCGAGACGCTGGTCACCCTCGCGGGACTGCGACGACCCCCAGAAGTAGAACAGCCCTAGCCCGGCCGCCTGCCAGACGAGCTGGAGGAACTCGGACTGCCAGTTCTCGAACGTCGATGCGAGGAAGTCGGGCCAGTACTCGATCCAGGAGAACGTGGCGCCGTGGTCGCTCGCCTGGTTGCCGAACTGGATCGCCTGGAACACGAACTGTCCCACCCACGACACCAGGAAGAACGCACCGGTCACCAGTCCGAACGAGTAGGCCTTCCAGAACACCGGA
Source organism: Promicromonospora soli (assembly GCF_014653785.1). GTDB lineage: Bacteria > Actinomycetota > Actinomycetes > Actinomycetales > Cellulomonadaceae > Promicromonospora > Promicromonospora soli. The sequence goes on from NZ_BNAS01000002.1 coordinate 672,279, forward strand.
CGCGACTTGACTTCGTCCGCCTTCGCGTCGCTCATCACGCCTCCTGGCTGCCGATCGACGTCCCTTGGTGCGGGACGTCTGTCCCACCAACGTAGGCCGGTGTGTCAGAGCTCGCCCGGCGGGATCGGGTCGGCCAGGAACTCGTCGATCGCCGCGCGGGTCGGGAAGACCGTGACTGCCGGGCCTGAGAACAGGTGCACCAGCGTGAAGGCGATGTCCCGGACTGCGATGTTCGCCTGGTTCGACGCCTTGCGCAGCAGCTCGAACGCAGCCTCTTCGTCGACGCCGTAGACAACCATGAGCACGCCCTTGGCCTGTTCGATCACTGCCCGCCGCTCCGCCGATGCCCGGATGGAGGCTGTCGCGTCACGTGCCGCCGCCTCGCGATGCGACTGCGTGACGTCGATGAAGTAGCCGAACAGCTCCGTCACCCGGCCGGTCCCGGGGTCACGCCGCCCCTGGCCGGTGACGGCCAGCGTGCGGGTCTTGCCCGTGGCATCGAGGATGCGGTGCACGGAGCTGAACGGCTGCCCGGTCTCGGCAGCGCGCCGCAGGACGCCGTCGACGCGCGCCCGGTCGTCGGGGTGCTTGTGGGACAGCATGAGCGGCGTCGTCGGCACGATCTGGCCGGGCTCGAAGCCGTGCATCACATATACCTCGTCAGACCATGCCCACTCGCCCGTCGCGAGGTCGAGCCGATACCGGCCGACGGGCGGCCGGTCACCCCCAGCCAGTACTTCCTCGATCTTGTCAACGAGCGGAGGCTCGCTGGGCGTTGGTGCGGAGTTCACGAAGCTCCTTCCAGGGCGAGTTCGCTGAACCGGTGCTCTGACAGTACGGGATGTGCGACGCACGAGCGCTCGGTCTAGCGTGAAGAACAGAGGTCGAGCAAAGGCCACCACGTCGGTTCGAGATGTCATACGACGATGGAGGACGACATGAGCCAGGACCAGGGTTTCCCACCCCAGCAGCAGAACCCGCCGGGGACCACCGACCGGATGATCCCGACGCCTGATCACGGCGAGGCCAGCTACGTGGGCAGCGAAAAGCTCGTCGGCTACAAGGCGCTGGTGACCGGCGGTGACTCCGGCATCGGGCGGGCGGTGGCTATCGCGTTCGCCCGCGAAGGCGCCGACGTCGCGTTGTCGTACCTCCCCGAGGAGGAACAGGACGCCAAGACGACGGCGGAGTGGGTGCATGCGGCGGGACGCCAGTGCGCCCTTCTCCCGGGGGACCTGCGCGACGAGGCAACAGCGCGCGGCGTCGCGCACCGGGCGGCCGGCGAGCTGGGCGGCCTGGACGTGCTGGTGAACAACGCGGGCTATCAGATGGCGCGACGCGACTCCATCGCCGACGTGACGACCGACGACCTGGACCGCGTGCTCAAGACCAACCTGTACGCCCTGTTCTGGGTGACGCAGTCGGCGCTCGGGCACCTCGGCGAGGGCTCGGCGATCATCAACAACTCGTCGATCCAGGCGTACCAGCCGTCGACCTCCCTGCTCGACTACGCGGCCACGAAGGCCGCCATCAACAACATCACGGTGAACCTCGCCGCTGAGCTGGGGCCGCGCGGAATCCGCGTGAACGCGGTGGCACCCGGGCCGATCTGGACACCGTTGCAACCGGCCACCCAGCCCGAGGAGAAGATCGCGTCGTTCGGTGCGGACACGCCCCTGGGCCGGGCCGGCCAGCCCGCCGAGGTCGCGCCGGCGTTCGTGTTCCTGGCATCACCCGTCACGGCGTCGTACGTGTCCGGGACGGTGCTCGGGGTGACGGGCGGAAAACCGGTGTTCTGAGCGCGCGGCTGGACGTTCAGCCGTTCTCGGCTGTCGTTCACACGTTGGTGACCGCGCCCTGGCCCGCCAAACCCGTGACGGGGCGCGCCTGCAGGATGAACGGCGAGCCGTCGTGCACGGCCCACTCCACGTCCGTCGCGGCTCCGTACAGCTCCTCGATGCGGACGCCGAGCGCGGCGAGCCCCGCGGCCTGGGCGTCGGTGAGCGACGGCTCGTCCTGGAGCTCGGCGGGGACGGGCTCGTTCCGGGTTCCGTCATCGGCTCGGACGGTGCGCACCTCCTTGGTGCTCACCGTGGCATCGACGGCGCGGCCCACGCGCGCCACCAGGAAGGTGTCGGGCGTGACCTGCCCTCCGACGACCGCCTCCCCCAGTCCCCAGGCAGCGTTGATCAGCACGCGGTCCCGCGAGCCGGTCATCGGGTCGACGGTGAACAGGATGCCGGCCGTGTCGGCGTCGACCAGGTGCTGCACCACCACCGCGAGGGTCACCTCGTCGGCGGGTATGCGATGCCGCGCCCGGTAGCCGATCGCGCGCGCCGTCCACAGGGAGGCCCAGCAGTCGCGGACCGCGCGCAGCAGCGCGTCCTCGCCTCGGACGTTGAGGAACGAGTCCTGCTGGCCGGCGAACGACATGCCAGGCAGGTCCTCGGCGGTGGCGGAGGACCGGACGGCGACGGCGGGATAGCCGGCCTCGCTCGCATCGCCTGCGCCGCTTGCACCGCTTGCGCCGCGCATGGTGCGCAGCGCCGAGTACCCGGCCCGGACGGCGTCAGCCACCGCGGCCGGGATCTCCAGGGCCGCGAACACCTCGGTGATCCGCGCCGCCGCAGCCTCGTGGGTCTCGGGCCGGTTGGGGTCCACGTTCCTCGCCGCCGCGACGATGGCCCGCTGCGGAGCGCCGGTCACTGCCGCCCGGTAGGCGTCGGTGGTGACGTGAAATCCGCCAGGGACCGGCAGGCCCGCCGCTGCGAGGCGCGCCAGGGACGAGCACTTTCCGCCTGTCGTCTCCAGCCGGACCGCTGCGGGGTCCGCGAGGTCCAGCGCGAAGGGCTGACCGACATCAGTGATCACAGGGGCAGTCAATCGTTGATCGGGTCATCGTTCGAGGTTAGACCTGGTCCCGCGAGGCGTGGACGGGCCATGGTCGCCTGCTCTCCCTCGTCCGCGCTCTTGCTCTCCGGCGACCCGCATCGCGCCGAGGAGCTGGTCCAGGCGACCTTCGAGCGCACCTACCGCTCGTGGCGCAGGGCCCGCGACGGGGAGCCCAGGGCCTACGCCCGGCGCATCCTGCTCAACCTGCGAATCGACGGCTGGCGCCGGTCCCGGACGAGGTCGTTCGCCATTTTCCCGACCCCAACTGACCTTCGATCTCGGGCGAGCACCTAGAAAGGTCCGCTTCGAGAACGCGATCTGGCATGGGTCTCGCATCAGAATCATGCCGGATCGCGTTCTCGAAGCGGACCTTTCTAGGTGCGCCCGACGGGCTATCTGACCGTGATGGTCACGGCGCGCTGCGACGGCGCCTGCAGGCCGGTGCCCGGGCACTTCGCGATCCACTGGCCCGAGGTGCTGGTGCTGACCGTCGTCCGGTAGATCCCGCGGGAACCCGTGCGGACGGTCTTGCGGTAGAACGGCCCGCGCGGACCAGCCGGATCGAAGTACAGGTTCACCGCCGTGTTCGGCGCCAGCAGGTTTGCGGCCTCACGATCCCTGATGAGCTGCACCTTGCGAACCGAACCGGTGAGCTCGATCGACCTCGGTCCGGTGAACGACGTCGATGATGCCGTGATGGTTGTGCTGCTGGCGCGGCGGACGCGAATGGTAGCTATGGGCTCGTACGGGATGGGAATCCATGCATTATCTCTTGAGCCATTACCACTAGTATCCCAGGGGTCCGTGTAGACACTGAGCTTGCCATCGTAGTAAATGTCATAGAGACCCGCGGGCTGCAGCGCGGACATGCGATAGGACGCCGTAAAGCTGTAATCCGTAAGCCATGTTCCATCGTGACCACCCAGATACCCACGAGCGTCGTACCCGCCCTCGGTGCGCCGGTTGCTCAGGTACGGCCCGCCGTCGCTGCTGGCGTAACCCGGGGTCAGGATCCCCGCTTCGAGATAGACGGTCTGTGGTTCTACCTTGGTGACGACATCCTGCGCGATAACGCGCATCTTCGCGGTGTAACCGTTCCTCGTCGCCGAGACCACGGTGGACCTCGCGGCCTGCCTGGTCGGGCGCCTCGTGAACGTCGCCTCGTTGCGTCCGTAGATCTCGCCCCCTGACTCCACAAGAACCTCGTACGTTCCGGAGGTACGGGGCCAGAACGTCTTGGCGAACCAGCCGACGTCATCGGTCACCACGGTCGCAACGGCGGTACGGGGCGCCGTACCGGCGGGGTCGAAGTAGATCGTGGCACCGACACCGATCATGGGATCCCGCAGACCCTGGTCCCCGATGTACCCGTGGAGCTGGACAGGTTCACCGGCCGGCGCCCTGCTTGGCGCCAGTGACACTTCATAGCCGGTGTACACAGCCTGCGACTCGATCGACCTCGTCTCTGCGTCGTCCGAGCCTGCGGCGGTCGCCGGTGGCCCGCCCACCAGGCTCCCGGCCAATACCAGCCCGAGCGCAGACGTGAACAGCTTTCGGGCACCGATGACCATGGAGAAACCTCGCGGGAGGAGTGGGGCCCGAGAACCGGGAACAGGCCCAGATCCTGCCAGCCCTAGTGGGGCCGGAAGACGGCCGGGCGGAGATCTCCCGGGTGAACTTGTGGCCGGTCGACAGAAAGATCCGCCTCCACCACGCAGTTATGCATGCTATTTCGCGAGAACGCATGCGTAACTGCGTTGTGGAGGCGGACCTTTTGTCGGGCGTCGGACGACGCGCTAGTTGACCGTGATGGCCACAGTGCCCTTCGACGACGCCTGCAGGCTCGTACCGGAATACTTCGCGATCCACTGGCCCGACGTGCTGGTGACGACCGGCGTCGCGTAGGTCCCGTCGGATCCCGTGGTCACCGTCTTCGTGTAGACCGGCGCCGCCGAACCCGCCGGGTCGAAGTACAGCTTCACCGACACGTTCGGCGCAGGCCGGATCGCGGCGCCGCCCGTGCTGAGGAGCTGCACCCTGCGGACATCACCCCGCAGGGTGATCGTCTTCGGCCCGGTGAACGACGTCTCGGACGCCGTGACGGTGGTGCTTGTCGCGCGCTTCACCACGATGGTCGTGACCGTTGAGTCCTGCACCAGCATGTCGTGCGTGCAGTTGCTCGCGCCGCTGGCGGCGTCGTTCGCGACCCAGTCAGGTGCGGAGCATGCCTTCATTGCGTCCCGGATGCCGATGTCGTACACGCCCGCCGGCAGCGTCGGGTTGAAGGTCAGGGTCGCGTGGCTCGTCCCGACCCCGGAGTGCACCAGCTCCTTCTGCACCTGGTACCCGTCCGGGAAACTGCCCTCACCGCGCCGGCTGGTGGCACTGACCCAACCGGAGGTCCCACCCACGGTGAAGTCGAGGCTGCCGACGTCGACGCGCCGCAGCACGGGTGTCAGACCCACCACGACGTCGTGCGTCATCACGTGGTCGCCCGCAGTGAAGCCGTTCTGGGTAGCGCTGACCGAACCCTGCCGCAGGATGGTGTCACGGACCCGCTCGGCGGAGGTGATGGTCCACACCGCACGTGCGCCCGTCTCGGTCATCGGCATCTCCGCCCGCCACTTTCCGGACGCGCCGGGCTGCTGCCGGACCGTGAAGAAGCCGCGCGAGTCCGTCGTGAGGGTCGCCCGGTAGGTCTCCGGTGCGTCGCCAGTGGGGTCGAAGTAGAGCTTGACCTCCTGCTCCGTGGCCGGCTCGTACTCGCCGGTTCCCAGGCTCCTGATGTTTGCGGCTCCCGAGACCGAGATCATCGAACCCGCGGGCGCGCTCGCCGTTGACGTCCAGATCATGGGGATGTTCCGCTGCGCCCGGAACGGCACCGCTACGGGGTCCGTGGTGCGGATCGGCACGTTGACCACTCCGTCGCTGGTCGTGATGGCGACCTCCGCGACGACGCTGACCTGGTAGATGCCCGGTGCGGCGTCCGCGGACAGCGGGACGTTCGAGGTCCACGCGTTCGCGGTCCCGGATGCGACGAACTGCGTGCCCGCGAGGTCCCGGCCGTCCGGGTCGACCATGGTCATGCGTCCGGACCGGATCGCCGCAGACGTCCCGTTGTGCGTGATGCTGAGCGTCCCGGTGATGGACCCTTGCACGGCCGACCCCGGCGGCAACGAGATCTTCGCGGTGACGACCACGTCGTCCACCCGCATGGTCATGTTCCCCTCAGCGCCGCCGGGCGGCGCGGCGACGCCTGGCGGCGCGAAGCCAGCCACCATCAGTGCTGCCCCGAGCGCCATGCTCAGTGGCACACGCATCCTTGCTCTCATCCCTGCACGCCCCCTCGTCCTGGGGACGCAGACGCGTCCCGCCGAGCCGCATATTCCCCCGGCCGGCGAAGGCGGGCGACGGGAGGCAGTGATGTGATCGGGTGAATTTTGTTATGACGATCGAGACCCGTGGGCCCGGGTGATCTTTGTCCGCGGCGGCCGGTCAGGGCGACAATGGAACCGTGGAGGACGACGGACGCAATGAGTCACCCGCCCAGCGCGCCGACCGGAACTGGAACGAGCTCCTCCAGGAGCTACGTGTCATGCAGACCGGCGTGCAGATCCTCACTGGGTTCCTGCTCACGCTGCCCTTCCAGTCACGGTTCGCAGACCTCGACGCCTACCAGCGCACCGTCTACCTGGCTCTCGTGGTGACCGCTGTGATCGCCACCGCCCTCATCGTGGCCCCGGTCAGCGTGCACCGATCGCTGTTCCGCAAGCAGATGAAACACAGCATCGTCACCCTGACCGACAGGCTCACGCGCATAGCGCTCGGCGTGCTGGCGCTGGTGATGACGGGAGCCGCCCTGCTCGTGTTCGACATAGTGGTCGGGCGGACCGAGGGAATCGTGGTCGGCGCGTGCGTGCTTGTCGTGCTGGTGATCGTGTGGGTAGTGCTCCCCGAGGTGCTGCGCCGCCAGCGCTGATCAGAGCGTCTTGTGCCAGGCCACTATCCGGTCCACGGCGCGCGTCACGGTGTCCAGCGAGGACGCGAACGACAGCCGCACCCAGTCGTGGCCGTGCACGCCGTCGAAGTCGGTGCCGGGCGTGATCGCGACGTCGGCCTCCGCGAGGAGCCGCGCGCAGTACGTGACTGAGTCCAGGCCGAACTCGGCGATGTTTCCGTACAGGTAGAACGCGCCGTCGGCGGGGGCGACGGGCCGCCAGCCGAGCTCCCCGAGCCGCTCCAGGAGCAGCGTTCGCGACGCCGCATACTGCGCCACGTTCTGCGCAGCCGCCGCATAACCCTCGGGAGTGAACGCGGCGATGCCCGCCTGCTGCGCCAGCGCCGGCGGTGAGAGCGCCACATTGCCCGCGAGGGCGTCGACGGGCGCTACCAGCTCGTCGGGCAGCACGAGCCAGCCGAGCCGCCAGCCGGTCATCGCCCAGTACTTCGAGAAGGAGTTCACGACGACGGCGCCCTGGTCGACGAACGTCGCCGCCGTCGCCTGCGCCACCTCGTCCGAGTACGCGATGCCGTGGTAGATCTCGTCGCTGATCAGGCGCACGTCGTGATCGGCGCACCACTCTGCGATCGCGGCCAGCTCGGCCGGCGTGATCATCGTGCCGGTCGGGTTGGCGGGCGAGGCGACCATGACGCCGTCGAGCCCTCCGCCGTAGTACGCCTCGTTGAGCTGCGACACCGTGGGCTGGTAGCGGGTCTCTGGACCGCAGTCCAGCTCCACGACCTCGCAGCCCAGCGCCGACAGGATGTTCTTGTAAGCGGGATAGCCAGGCCGGGCGAGAGCCACGCGGTCGCCGACGTCGAACGACGCGAGGAACGCGAGCACGAACCCGCCGCTCGAACCCGTGGTGACAGCGATGCGCGCCGGGTCGACGTCGACGTCATACCAGCGCTTGTAGTGGCCCGCGATCTCGGCACGCAGGGCCGGCACGCCCAGCGCCTCGGTGTAGCCGAGGTTGCCGTCCCGGAGCAGCGCGATGGCCCGCTCCCGTACGACGTCGGACGCACCGGTCGACGGCTCCCCCGCGCAGAGGTTGAGTACGTCCGCACCGGCGGCCCGGCGCGCGTTCGCGGCCGCGAGCACCTCCATGACGGCGAACGGGGGCACGTGAGACCGGCGAGAAACCTTCATGCGGCCCATCATGCCCGGATCGGGCGCGCACGCTCGCGCGACCGCGGTCCTCAGCCCTTTCGGGCCGCTTGTGAAGGTTGTAACATGACTCCATGGCGCCGGGATCGCGCGATGACGCAGACAACGACCCACTCCGCCGGGCCGCGCAGTATCGCGTGGACCGGGAGGCCGAGCTCGCCGGGGAACCAGCCGACACCTCCGCGCCCGACGATGCGGACGAGTCCGACGGGAAGAAGCCGCTCGGCAGCATGAGTGTCGAGGAGCGCTCGCGTTACGTCGACGTGGTCATCGACCAGGCGATGCGCCGCGGCGAGTTCGACAACCTCCCCCTGCAGGGCAAGCCGATCCCCGGCCTGACCGGCACGCACGACCCCGACTGGTGGGTCAAGGGCTTGATCGAGCGCGAGAACATCACGGGCGTCCTGCCCTCGGCGCAGCTCCGCAAGGACGACGCCGAGCTGAACGCCAAGCTCGACCTCGAGGCGATGGATACGCGCGTCCGGGAGATCGTCACCGACTTCAACGCCCGCGTCGTCGACGCCCGACGTCAGCTTCAGGGCGGCCCGCCCATCGTCACGCCCACCCGGGACGTGGACGAGGAGGTCCGGAGGTGGCGGGATCGCCGGGCGGCGCGGCGATCCGCGAGCGCACAGCCGACGCCGGCCGCGCGGCGCGAGCCGACGACATCGGGCAAGACGTCGGAGAACAGGCCGTGGTGGAGGTTCTGGTGACGCACGTCCGGCGGTCAGAACCCGTACGCCGTCACGATGACCACGGCGGTCATCAGCCAATAGGGGACGGACCCGAGCGCGAACCCCAGTCCTGCTGCGACGGCCATGCGCCCCCAGCCGGCGCCGAACCTGCCGAACAGCACGCCCGCAGCCATGGCGAGACAGCCCGTGATCGTCACCCCCTCGGCCGCGCCCTGCGAGATCAGCATCCCGAATATCAGCGCAGAAATTCCTACGGCGGCCTCGCTCCTAGCGAGGTACGGCCCGCCCCGGCGAGACCGGTGGTGGGTCTCCTGGTGCGTTGTCATGGCGCATCGCCCCTCGTGCCCGACGTCGGTCGGTTTGGGCACCTCCTTTCCAGGATCGCACCACGGCCCGCTCTTTTCCAGGGTTCGCCGCGACCGGAAGACGGGGCCGCAGATGCTATTCCGGAGAGAGCACGTAGCCGCGGAACCAGCGGGCAGTCTCGCGCCATACCTGCTCCCGCGCGGGCTTCGCGGAGAGGGTCACGTCGTGCAGGCCACCAGTGATGCGCACGAGCGTGGTGACGGAGCCGACGTCGGGCACCCGGCGAGCGATCCCGACCACGTCCAGCACCGAATCCGTGCTCTTCATGTCCTCGCTCCACCGCGTCGGGATGGTGCTGCGGCTGCTGAGCAGCACGAGGACCGGTATCTCGATGCCTAGCCCTCGTGCCACCTGGTCCTGCCCGCGAAAGATGGCGGCGAGCCAGGCCGGTGTGGGGGACCATCCCGCGTCGGGCCGCCAGACGACGTCGTAGTCCCACTCCCCGTCGAACCGCGACGAGATGGAGCGCGCATACAGGCCCCGGTCCAGGTTGACGAGCTGGCTGCGCGGCACCAGCGCGGACTGGACTCGGATGCCGGGCTCCATGATCTTGCGCACGGCCTCCCGGGGCTGGAACTCGAGCCACGGCGCGTTCAGCACGAGCCCGGCGACGCGCTCCTGGTTGCGCGCCGTCCACAGGCTGACGATGAGGCCGCCCGTGGAGTGCCCCATGAGCAGGAGCTTGCGCTCGTGCGCGGCGTCGCGACCGTGCCCCATGGCTTCGAGCGCGGCCTCGATGTCCTCGTCGTAGGTCGCGAGGCTGCGCACGTACCCCGGGGTCTGGCCCTCGCGCAGGCTACGGCCGTAACGCCGCAGGTCGAGGGCGTGGAACCGCACCCCGTGCGACTCCCAGAAGTCCGCGAGGTGGGTCTGAAAGAAGTAGTCGAGCCAGCCGTGCACGTACAACACGTCCACGCCGGAGTCGGGCGCCGAAGCCCGCGGCTCGCCGTCCTGCCCAGCGTCGGGCGCGGCTGGAACGGAATCGTGCGTGGCCTCTGGTTGCGGCCGTGCGGCGCCCCGCAGGTGCAGCCGCCGGCCCAGCTCCGACAACTCGTCCCAGAGGCGCGCCACCTGCGGGTTCTCCGCGCCGACGAGGCGGATGCCCCGGCGTGGCTCGGCATCGTCAGGCCGGTCCGGTGCGGGCCGGGCGCGGCGCACCAGGGTCGCCACCACCTCGTCCTCGTCCTCGTCGGGTTGCAGTTGCAACGTCAGTCGCTCGAAGCCCGGCAGTACGTCGGGCTCCCACGCCGGCTCCGGCGTCGGTTCCGGCGTCGGCCCGTCTTCCAGACCCGGGGAGAGGCTCGTCATCTGACCGACGGTAACCGGAGGTGCGCCCACTCGGCCGGATAGTCGTCGAGCCAGACGTCGAGCGACTGCGCCTCGCGCCCGGCGAGATGCCCGACGTCGGAGGTCACGTCCTCGAGCACGCCGGCCTCGATCGCCTGGCACTGGGTGATCCAGTCCTCCACCTCAGTGGCCGTCGACCGGTAGAACAGGGCGCGCGCCTGCTCGACGGTTTGCGGCACGTACTGGATGGTCCGCCCGGCGGCCGCCGCCAGCGACGCCGCGATCTCGTCGAAGCTCAGCGCTTCCGGGCCGGTCAGGAGATAGGTCCGGCCGGCATGTCGGCGCCGGTTCTCGTCGAGGAGAACGGCGGTGGCGACATCTGCCACGTCGTCGTGCGATACGGAGGCGACCCTGCCCTCGCCGGCGGGTGCGCGGAGCAGCGCGGTATGCCTCCCGGACGACTCGTCGTGGACCGCAAACGCCAGGGTGCGATGGAACATGGCGGTCCGCAGCATCGTCCACGTCAGGTCGGTGCCGCGCAGGTACTCCTCGGTGAGCCAGTCGTCTCGGGCCGCGGAGGCGATGGCGTCCGGCCCCGCGCCGACCGACGACACGTAGACCACGTGCCGCACGCCGGCGAGCACGGCGGCATCGATCGCCGCGCGGTGCTTGCCGAGCCGGCCGGGACGCTCAGGGCTCGGCACGAGGAACACGGCGTAGGCCCCGGCGAACGCTCTGGTCAGCGCCCTGGTGTCGGCGTCGGACGGCGTGGTGAGGACCTGGGCCTCCGGCAACGGAGCGCCGTTGGGCAACCGGGGTGCCACGCCCCGCCCGCTGACCAGGAGGCGCTGCTGACCACCCGCCGCGGCCACGCGGAAGGCAAGCTTTGAACCCAGACGACCGTCAGCCCCGGTGAGGACGACCAGCCGGTTGGGCGACGCTGGCGTCATCCACACACCGTAATCGCCGGAGGCTCACCGAGGCGGGCGTAACGGGGTGAAATGCCCGCATCGCGCCGTCATGTTCCGATAGGGAGTCAGGCGCACATTCTGCCTGATTGCGTGGGAAAGCCCGCGGGGCGACTTTCGTCAGCCGTGCTGGACGAGGCACGGCACCCGCGGGCTCCGGTGGCCGCGAGAAACTCGCCACCATGTCCCGTTGCGCCTGAACAGATCAGGAAGGCCCCGTGCTGAGCACTCCGACCGGCGTCGGCGCGAAACGCTTACGCGTCACGCGACTAGCGCGCGACCACCTCATGGGTCCGATGTGCATTCACTACTCGGATCACCTCCCTTCTCATGTGCCCACGAACCTACGCCGTCCGGCGGCGTCCGCCCAGGCTTTTTCCTTGCGGCGAAATCCATAGCCCCGAGCATCGGTCCGAGCGACGACTTTTGGTGCGTTCGTCCGTCTGCCCTGCATGAGCATCACCACCGTCGACGCCTTCACCACGTCTGCCGACGGCACCCGGATCGCGTACGACCTCACCGGGCCCGGCCGCGGCCTGGCGCCGGCCATCGTGGTGGTCGACGGCGTCCTCGCCCACCGCCTGCCGATAACGCTCGCCGTGGCGTCGAAGCTTGGCGACCGGGCGACCACGCTGCGGTACGACCGGCGCGGGCGGGGCGGCAGCGGCGACACACCCCCGTACAGCGTGGACCGGGAGGTCGACGACATCGCCGCGCTGCTGGAGGTCACCGGTCCGGCGGCGCTGCTTGGTATCTCCTCGGGCGCGTTCCTGGCACTGCGGGCGGCGGCCGATCTCGGCGCCTGTGTCACCGGCGTCCTCTGCTACGAACCGACCTACGACGTGGCGAGCGGCGAACCGCCCACCGACCCCCGGATGATCGCGGGGGTCGAGGCCTGCGTCGAGGCGGGCGACCCGGGCAGCGCCGTCGAGCTGTTCCTCGACGCGGTGGGCATGCCCTGTCGGCTCGTGCCCCTCATGCGGGCGTCGCCGTCGTGGGCGAACCTCGAGGCGATCGCACCGACCATCGCCTACGACGGCCGGATACTCGCGAATGTCGCCCTGGGGCACCGCGCCCTGATGGGCCGGTGGGACCTGATCACCCAGCCCGTTCTCGTGGTCGACGGCTCCGCGAGCGCCGCGACGGTCGCGGCCGCCGCCGAGTCGCTGGCGGCCGTGCTTCCGGCGGCGCGTCGGATCACCCTGCCCGGGCATGGGACCGACGTGCCGCCGGAGGCGATGGCGGAGGCCGTCGCCGGCTTCCTCAGAACGGCCGGCGCGCCTTGACCAGGATGCGCGGGGCCTCGTCGACGAGCTCGTTGCCCGTCGCGAAGTGCATGTGCAGCGCGCGCAGCCCCGCCTCGTGCCGAGCGACGGCGGCCGGGCTCAGCTCGGCGAGGTCCGGCACCTGCCATGCCGCCATCCGCAGGTACCAGAGCACCGAGGACAGGTCCTTGAAGGTGCGCGTGCCCGCGTACTCCGTGGCCTCCACGACCTCCAGGCCGGAGGCGACGAGGCCGTCCGAGATGACGTCGAGAGTGACGCCGTCCGGGTCCCAGCCGAGCGGCACACCGAGCGCCTTGTTGAGGACGATGCCGTCGCGCGTGTCCACCTGCTCGGTCAGGAACGTCCCGCCCGGCTCCAGCACGCGGCCCACCTCGTCGGGGTCGATGGCGCTGAACCGGCTGAGCACCGCGCTGTACTGGCCGTCGAAGAAGGGCAGCAGCACGTCACCCGCCCAGGACGGCTCGACCCGGCGTACGTCCACGCCGATCGGCTCGAGGCGACGTCGGGCGGTGAGGAAGGCCGGACCGACCTCCGTCGCGGCCGAACCCTTGGGGAGCGGGCCGAGGCCCGCGAAGAAGTCACCGTCGCCGGTGCCGATGTCGAGCACGGCACCCGTGGAGCCGAGCACCACCTCGCGTGCGAGCGCGGGGTAGTCCCACTCGGGGGCGTCAATCGTGAGACGGTCGTCGACGGGGGCGCCGTCGAGACCACCTGTGAACAGAGCAGAGGGGGTCGAAGGGGTCGCAGGGGCGTTGCGCGCCCATTCGATGTGGTCCTCGAACGGCGCATCCGGCGCCGGAGCTGGGGCGATCGAGACGTCAAGCATGTGGGAGATTGTGGCGCAAACGGGGAGCAAGGGCTAACACCGCCATAAACACGACCGGAGCGGTCGGTCGGAAGGGGGATCGGATGCTCTCGGATCGGCAGCCGGCGGCGGGGTCGCAGTCCCCGTTGCGCGTGATCGGCCTGATGTCGGGCACGTCCCACGACGCCGTCGACGCCGCCGCGTGCGAGCTCCGCCTCGCCGGCGACACACTTGTGCTCACGCCGCTCGGACACCTCTCCGTTCCTTACCCGACGGCGCTCCGGGCCGACCTCATGGCGGCCCTCCCGCCAGCCTCGACCACGCTGGAGACCGTGTGCCGGCTGGACACGGGAGTCGGACAGGCCCTCGCCGATGTCGCCGCCCGCGCCGTGGCCGAGCTCTGCGGCGGGCGCGCCGACCTCGTGGTCTCGCACGGCCAGACGGTCTTCCACTGGGCGGCCTCTGACGGGGGTGTACGCGGGACGCTGCAGATCGGCGAGCCAGCGTGGATCGCCGAGGCGACCGGGCTGCCCATCGTCTCCGGCCTCCGGACGCGGGACGTCGCCGCGGGTGGGCAGGGCGCTCCCCTGGTCGGCCTGTTCGACGCCCTGTGGCTCGCCGGCCGCCCCGGCACGACCGTCGCGCTGAACCTTGGCGGCATCGCGAACGTGACGGTGCTGCCTTCGGCGTCACCGCGGGCCTGGTCGCTGGTCGAGCCTGTCTCTTCGCTGGTCGAGCTTGTCGAGACCCCTCTCGCCTTCGACACCGGCCCCGCGTGCGCGCTGCTCGACGCCGCGACGCGACACGTCACTGCCGGCCGCCTCGCGTTCGACGCCGACGGAGCCCTCGCCGCGCGCGGTCGCGTGCTCCCCGACCTCCTGGCACGCCTGCTCGACGAGCCGTACTACGCGCGCCCGGCGCCGAAGTCGACGGGCAAGGAGCTGTTCAACCTGGACTACCTGTTGGCTCGCCTCGTGCCCACGCCGCCGACGCCGGAGGACCTGCTCGCCACCCTCGTCGCGCTCACCGCCGGCACCGTTGCGGACGCCGTCCGGCACACCGCCACCGAGGTCGTCGCCTCGGGTGGTGGTACGCACAACCCGGTTCTGATGGCGGCGCTCCGGGAAGAGCTGCCGGGCGTCGCCGTGCGGACCTCGGACGAGCTGGGCGTACCGAGCCAGGCCAAGGAGGCGCTGGCGTTCGCGGTGCTGGGCTGGCACACCTGGCACGGCCTGCCCAGCGTGCTGGCGGGTGCCACGGGTGCGCGGCACCCGAGCGTGCTGGGGTCGGTCACGCCTGGGCCGGACGGGTGGTATCCGCCGGGGCGGGGCGCTTGGGTCGGACAGCCGACGCGGCTGGAGATCTCGCGGCCGGTCTGAGCTGCCAAGACGGTGCGGCGCGGAACCTGTCCGGGTGAATACGGTGAGGAACGCCCCGTTTCGGCGGAAACCCGGTTCGGCGCCGGATAAAGTCACGCGACTTGTCGTCCCGCGCACGAATCATGCGCGGCTACCGCTGGAGCGTCCGATGTCGACCTCAGTATCTCGGCGGTTCCTCCCCTCAGCCCGGCGGGTTGGTGCGTCACTCGTGGCTTCCGGGCTGGTCCTCGCTCTTGCCACGACGACCGCCGGGGCCGCGCCGGCACCAGCCGCGCCCGCCTCGTCGGGAGCGACGGAGGCGGTGGCCGAGCCCATCGACCCCACGTTCGTGCAGGAGGGGATGCCGAGCCTGAACGGGGGGCAGGTAGTCGCGTGGGGAGACCTCGGCGGCCCGCTCCCCAGCGCCTCACCGCGAGCGCTCCCGGACGGGGTGCATGCCGTCGGAATGTCTGCCGACAAGCACCAGGTCATGGTGCTACGGAGTGACGGACGGGTCGACGTGCACCCGTACGACGTCTCCGGCGGCACCGCACGTCACCTCATTCCTCCGACGGGCACAACGTTCGTTGCCGTCTCAGCGGACTGGTACGGGACGGCGGAGCTCCTCAGGTCCGACGGCGTTGTGGTGAACGCAGCAGGCGAACCGACGAAGACACCTCCCGAGGGCCTGGAGTACACCGCGATCTCAGGTCACCTGGCCCTCCGTTCAGACGGAACCCTCGACCCCGCCCCGGTACCAGGCGAGTCATGCCCCGAATCGCGCGACCCGGGTACCGGTCTTCGCTACACGGCCGTCACCGCTCTCCCGCGGTGGCGCAGCTGGGCCGCGCTCCGGAGCGACGGCGCTTACGTGCACTGCGGGTGGCCGCTCGACGGGGCCGAGGGATCAGAGCCAATGGTCGTCAAACCTCCGGCGGGCACGATCTTCGTCGGCATCGACATGAGCCTGGGGGAGGTGGTGGGTGCCACCGCGGACGGTCGGATCATCTCGTCCGGCGGGAGGCAGCTCGCGACCGCTCCTCCGGGACGTTCGATCGTCTCGCTGGCCACGCTGGAGCAGGGGGCCGGCGCCGCAACGCTTGACGACGGGTCGATCCTTGAGTGGGGTCTCAGCGAAGTGGACTCCGCGCCCCCACTTGTCCCAGCCGACCGCGCCGTGTTCTCTGCCGTCGGCGGATATACGAGCGACGGACAGCACTGGGCGATCGTCGTCGGCGACCCCGTACCCGTGGAGGTCTCCGTAGAGCCGGTGCTGCCACTGGACCGGCCCCTCCGGGTCACGGATTCCGTCCAAGTCAGCGTGACCGCGGCGCTCGCCGACGGAATGCCTGTCCCCGGGCAAGCAGAGCCGACAGTGCGGGCACCTGACGGGGGAGATCAGACGCTTGCGCCGGTGAGCGTGTCGCGGTCGGATCCTGCCGAGATCTCCCTCTCGCGCGAGCAGCACGCACAGATCGGAACCCACACGCTGAACGTGGCCTTCTCCGGGGCGCCTTACATCACGACCACCGTTGAGACCCCGCTCGACTTCGTCGAGCCTAGCCCGGTCGTGCTCACTACTTCGGGCCCGACCACCTGGCACCGCGGCACCGAGAACTCACTCTGCTTCACGCTCGCTACCGAGGACGGGTCACCCCTCTGGTGGACGAGGGCCGGCCAAGCGACGATCAGCGTGGAAGGTGATCCGGGCCAGGTCTACCAGGTGTGGCAACCCTCCTGGGAGAGCGCGACGGTCAGGTCGTGCATGCACTATCTCGCGCTTCAGCCGGGGACCTACACGGCCCACTTCGACTACGAGGGTTGGAGTGCAGCCGACTCGGCATCGTGGACAGGTCAGGTCGTGGTCTTGCCGCCAGCGAGAACACAGGTCGAGAGCGATCTGCCGACGGGGTGGCGCTACGGGCAAATGCCAGACGTTGTCTGGGCCGACGTGACGTCCGAGGGTCCCGTGCCGTCCGGGTACGTTCATTTGCAGGTGGACGGCTCCTCGTTCGGCTCTGGCGATTGGCTTGACGCGACCGGGCGCGGTCGACTCTGGATCGGCGACGAGGAAGAGCTGGTTCCAGGCAGCTACTCGATGGTGGTGAGGTACAGCCGCGACCCCGGCTTCCTCCTGTCTAAGCTGGAGCGAACCGTCTTCGTCCGTCCTGCGGTCTTCACCACGAAGTCTGCATCGATCAGCGGAACTCCGAAGGTGGGCCAGACCCTGACCGCCGTGCCTGGCACGTGGTCGCCAACGCCCACCAGCTACCTCTACACCTGGAAGGTCGACGGCGTGGTCGTCCTGGGCGCGACGTCGAGCACGTTCACCGTCCCAGCGTCCGCGGCGGGCAAGACGATCAAAGTGCTTGTCACTGGTCTCAGGCAGTACTACGAGTCGTTAGCAGCCAGCGCCCCCGTCACTGTCGCGCCGGGGACCTTCACGGCGCCGAGGCCGACGATCACGGGGACGAAGCAGGTCGGGTCGACGCTGACGGTGAGCCGCGGGACGTGGTCGCCGCAGCCGACGTCGGTCACCTACGTGTGGAAGGCAGACGGCGTGAAGATCGCGACCCGCACGAGCAACCAGTTCGTGATCCCCGTATCGGCTCGGGGCAAGCACCTGACAGTCACGGTGATCGGTTCCCGCACCGGCTACACAACCAAGTCGGTCACGAGCTACCGCACGGTGACCATCCGCTGACTCAGGGACAGCCCCACACCGGCCGAGGCAGTGACGTCCGAGCGGACGTCACTGCCTCGGCCGTTCGGGAGGTGAGAGAGGGCGACCCGAGCCACGGGAGAAGTACCCATATCGGGGCGCTGACCGCCGCCCCGGTCCGGGCATGACGAAGGCCCCGACTCTCTGAGTCGGGGCCTTGCGTACAACGTGCGCGAGGGGGGAGTTGAACCCCCACGCCCTTTCGGGCACACGGACCTGAACCGTGCGCGTCTGCCTATTCCGCCACTCGCGCGCTGCTGGACGAGGCTAGCACGGCGAAGAGGGTGACTCCGAATCCAATAACGGTGAAGTGGTTCACGTCCCGCCGCAGGTCTAGTAGCGTGCGGATCCGCCCAAGTCTCTCCTCACCGCGCCACCTGAGGGAAGATCGGAGAAGATCCGCAGGACATCCACAGTATTGGAGTCTGCGGAGACCTACCGGTCTATACGATCTAGGTAGTCTGCCCGGCGCAGACCCTGGAAGGAGGTGGCATGGGCGCCCTGGACCGCTTCGAGAAGAGCGTGGAGCGCATGATGAACAACGCGTTCGCCAAGGTGGGTCGTGGCGAAGTGAAGCCCGTCGAACTGGCGAGCAGGCTGCGGCGCGAGCTGGACGACCGTGCCGCGGTCGTCGGACGCGACCGTACTGTCGCACCGAATGAATTCACCATCGAGCTCGCTCCCGACGACTTCGCCCAGATCGAGGCGTGGGGTGCACAGACCCTGGCCGACGAGCTCGCGTCCAACATCACGGCATATGCCGCGACGCAGCACTATGCGTTCGTTGGACCCGTGAGCGTGACGTTCGACGAAAAGTACGAGCTGGTGCCCGGCCGCTTCACGGTGCGGTCACGCAGCGTGCAGGGGAGCGTCGCCCCGGCGACGTCCGGCGCGCCGACCGGCCGCCACCCGCTCATCGACATCGATGGTCAGCGGTACCTGCTTACCGGGCCCGTGACCGTCATCGGGCGCGACGCCGAGGCTGACATCGTGGTGGACGACCCGGGTGTCTCCCGGCGCCACCTCGAGATCCGCGTGACGCCGGACGGCGTCGTCGCAACCGACATGGGCTCCACGAACGGTCTGTACGTGGAGGGCCACCAGGTCCCGGCCGCGACGCTGCTCGATGGCAACACGATGACCATCGGCCGTACCCGCATCATGTTCTGGACCGGCAGTGCGTCCGGTGCGGACAACGAGGACTGGTGAAGAATCTGAAATGAGCGAGCTGACGTTCACCCTGCTTCGGCTGGGCTACCTGGTGCTGCTGTGGGTGTTCGTGCTCTCCGCCGTCGCCGTGCTCCGGCGCGACCTGGCCGGACCGCGCACGTCCAGCAGCCGGCGGCGCCGGCCTGAGCTCGCGGGGCCGGCCCCGGCTGCAGGCCCCGGTGGCGGCGCGTCCCGCGCGCCCCAGCGCGGTGGCCCGTCGCGGCTCGTCGTGGTGGCCGGCCCGCTCACCGGGACGACCATCCCGCTCACCTCGTCCGGCGTGCTGATCGGGCGCGCGCCGAGCTGCACCCTCGTGCTCGACGACGACTACTCGTCATCGCGCCACGCGCGGATCTTCCCCCAGGGCGGCCAGTGGTTCGTGGAGGACCTCGGTTCCACGAACGGCACCTACATCGGTGAGGAGCGGGTACAGGGCATCATCCCACTCGCTCCCGGCGTGGGCGTGCAGATCGGACAGTCCGTCGTCGAGCTCCAGGGATGACCACCACGTGACCGTGACCTTGCGGTATGCCGCGCGCTCCGACGTCGGCCTCGTCCGCTCCAACAACCAGGACTCCGCCTACGCGGGGCCCAACCTCCTCGTCGTGGCCGACGGGATGGGCGGGCACGCAGGCGGCGACGTCGCGTCCGCGCTGACGATCGCGGCCCTGGTGGGTCTTGACCGGCCCGACCACAGCTCCGACCAGTCGATGTCCGAGCTCGAACGCTCGATCGACCGCGCCCGGCAGGACCTCGTCGACGCGACGACGGCGAACCCGGACCTCGCGGGCATGGGCACCACGGTGACGGCCCTGCTGAAGTCCGGCAACACGCTGGCCATGGCCCACCTGGGCGACTCGCGCGCGTATCTGCTCCGCGACGGCACCCTGGCGCAGGTCACGGTGGACCACACCTTCGTGCAGCACTTGGTCGACACGGGTCGCATCACGCCCGACGAGGCCGAGACCCACCCGCAGCGCAACGTCGTCATGCGGGTGCTCGGTGACTTCGACCTGGACCTTACGCCCGACCTGTCGATCCGCGAGGCGGTGCCCGGCGACCGCTGGATGCTCTGCTCCGACGGCCTGTCCGGGTTCGTCCCCAACGAGGAGATCGGCGAGGTCCTCAACTCGGTCCCCTCCCCGCAGGACGCCGTCGAGCGGCTCGTCTCGATGTCCATGCGCGCGGGCAGCACCGACAACATCACCGTCGTCGTGGCCGACGTCCTGGACGACGCCGCTGCGGCTACGACCGCCGTCAGCGTCACCCCCGAGATCGTCGGCTCGGCCGCCCTCGCGGGCGTGACCGCCGCAGGCGGCGGGCCTTCGCCCACGTCCCTGCCGGGCTCCGACATCGACGGCGACACCGTGACGGGCTTCAGCCGAGGTGCAGTCCCGCCGGGCGGTCAGTCCGCGCCCTCGCCCGCGACGGTGGGTGTACTGCCCGACCCCACGGCGCAGGACGGCCTCGCGGACACGCTCGAGCAGGCCATGATCGCGGGTTCGTCCGACGAGGAGCAGTACCAGCCGGACGTCCAGCCCGACGACGACCTCGAAGAAGAGGTCGACGAGGAGGAAGCGGCGCCGAAGAAGCGCGGCTGGCTGACCGTCGTCGGCGTGTTCCTGCTCGTGATCGGCCTGGCCCTCGCGGGCTGGGGCGGCTACCGCTGGACCCAGACCCAGTACTACGTGGGCGAGGCCGACGGACAGGTAGCTGTGTTCCGCGGTATCCCGGCGACCGTCGGTCCCCTGACCTTCTCGACGGCGGTCGAGCTCACCGGCACCCGTGTCGACGAGCTGCCCGGGTTCGTCGCCGACCGCGTGCAGGAGACCATCCGGGCCACGTCGCTCGAGGATGCCCGCGGACGCGCCGACCGCCTGATCTCGGACGCCGCCGAGGAGACCGAGCCGTCGCCGTCGCCCAGCCCCTCGCCGAGCGACGAGCCGCGCGGGAGCTCCTCGCCGGAGTCCCGGTCGACGGCTACGAACGACTCCGACCAGGGGGCGAACGGATGAGCGGCCTCCGGCCCGAGGAGAACGCCCCCACCCGCATCGCGGAAGCGGTGCTGCTCGTCGTGGCGCTGGCCCTCGGCATGGGCGGCATGTGGATGGTCGGCTATGCGCTCGAGGACGGTCTGCCCGAGGGCTTCTGGACGTACTCGATAGTGCTGGCGGCGCTGGCGTTCACCACGCACATCGTGCTGCGGCTGCGCGCACCCTACGCCGACCAGGTGATCCTGCCGGCCGTGGTGCTGCTGAACAGCGTCAGCATGGCGATGGTCCTGCGGCTGGACCTGGTGGATATGCGAGGTGCGAACGCCTCCCGCCACCTCATGTGGACCGCGTTGGGCGTCATCGTCGCCTGCGTCGTCATCTTCCTGCTGCGTGACCACCGCAGTCTGCGGCGTCTGACCTACACGGCGATGGTCGTGGGCATCGTCCTCGTGATCCTTCCGCTGATCCCCGGCCTGGGCCAAGAGATCAACGGTGCCCAGATCTGGATCTTCATCGGCCCGTTCTCGCTGCAGCCGGCCGAGTTCGCCAAGATCGCGTTCGCCGTGTTCTTCGCGGGCTACCTGGTCGCGAACCGCGACACCCTGGCACTGGCCGGCAAGAAGTTTCTCGGCCTGCAGCTCCCCCGGCTGCGCGACCTGGGGCCCATCCTGATTGTCTGGGCGGTTTCGCTGGCGGTCCTCATCGGCGAGAAGGACCTGGGTACGTCGCTCCTCTTCTTCGGCCTGTTCGTCGGCATGCTCTACCTGGCCACCGACCGGGTGGGCTGGATCGTCATCGGTCTCACCATGTTCGCCGGCGGCGCGGTGGCGGCGTGGTCGATCTTCAGCCACGTCCAGGCCCGGGTGGACATCTGGCTCAACCCGCTCGACGCCGAGCTGTACGCGCGCGAGTTCGGCGGCTCCTACCAGATCGTCCAGGGCCTGTTCGGCATGGCGTACGGCGGCATGTTCGGCGCCGGCTGGGGCGAGGGCTACCCGGACCGCGTGCCGTTCGCGTTCTCCGACTTCGTCTACGCCTCGCTCGGCGAGGAGCTCGGACTCACCGGCCTGCTGGCGATCCTGCTCATCTACCTGGTGATCGTCCAGCGCGGCCTGCGCCACGCGGTCGGTGTGCGCGACGGATTCGGCAAGCTGCTCGCGGGCGGCCTCGCGTTCGTCATGGCGCTGCAGCTCTTCGTGGTGGTGGGCGGCATCACCCGCATCATCCCCCTCACCGGCCTGACCCTGCCGTTCATGGCGCAGGGCGGATCCTCCCTGCTCGCGAACTGGATTGTCATCGCACTCATGCTGCGCATCTCCGACGCCGCTCGACGCCCCTCGGCCCTGCCCACCCGCGGCGCGCTGGCCGACCCGGCGCCCGCGATGGTGGGCGGCGACGCCATCGAGGTGGGTGGCCCCGGTGTGGGCCCGGTGCAGGCGGGGACCGAGGCCGGCGCCGGCCGGGGTGCGACGCCCGACGAGGCTACCCAGATCGTCCGGGGGGTGGAGCGGTGAACACGACTCTGCGTCGCCTCTCGACCGTCGTGATGGCCATGTTCGTGGCCCTCATGGTCTCGACGACCTGGATCCAGTTCGTGACCGCGGGCTCGCTGAACGAAGATCCGCGCAACTTCCGCAACATCTACAGCGAGCTGGGCCGCGACCGCGGGCCGATCGTCGTGGGCGGCGAGCCGATCGTGACGTCCGAGCCGGTCGACGACGACTACAAGTACCAGCGCACCTACTCGGGCGGGGACGCGGGCGCCGCCAGCGTGTACGCGCCGCTGACCGGCTTCTTCGCTGTCACCGGCACCTACACAGGGCTCGAGCGCTACGCGAACGGGTACCTCGGCGGCGAGGACGACTCGCTCTGGCTCGACCGGCTGCAGAACCTCATCACCGGTGAGGAGGCGCAGGGCTCCTCCGTCGAGCTCACCATCGACCCCAAGGTTCAGAAGGCCGCCTGGGACGCCCTCGGCGACTACACCGGTGCCGCTGTGGCGTTGGACCCGAAGACGGGGGCCATCCTCGCGATGGTCTCCAAGCCTTCGTACGACCCGAACACGATCGCGGTGCACAGCAACGACGAGGCCACCACCGCCTACAACAAGCTTCTGAACCAGAACCCGCAGGTCAACTCGGTGGACGGCTCGGAGCGGTTCAGCCCCTACGGCCCGACCGTGAACCGTGGCATCAATGCCACGTACCCGCCTGGGTCGACCTTCAAGCTGCTCACGGCGGCCGCGGCCGTCGAGTACGAGGGCATGTCCCCTGACACCCAGATCCCGGCGCCGGACGTCTACCAGCTTCCCGGCACGACGGGCGACGGCGGCAGCGTGCAGAACTTCGGCGGCGAGACCTGCTCCGCCACGGGCGAGATGACGCTCAAGGACGCCCTCCGGATCTCCTGCAACACCGCTTTCCTCGGCCTGGCCAACGAGGTCGGCAAGGACGGCATGCAGCAGATGTTCGAGGACTTCGGGTTCACCGAGTCGATCGACATCCCGATGTCCACTTCGATCGGCGCCTACCCGGGCCTGTCCGACACGGCCAAGGACGACTCCGACGCCCGCATCGCGCTGTCCGGCATGGGCCAGGGTGACCTCCGCCTGACGCCGCTCCAGGTCGCCATGATGTCGGCCGCGATCGCGAACGACGGCGACCTCATGGAGCCGTACCTCATCAAGAGCGTGCGGGACAGCGACGTCGAGCTGGTCAGCCAGACCAAGCCGAGCCGCTACAAGAGCCCGTTCTCGTCGTCCACGGCCGACGCGCTGACCGAGATGATGATCGCGGTCGTCAACGACGGCTCCGGCCAGGGCGCCCAGATCCCGGGCGTGGAGGTGGCCGGCAAGACCGGTACCGCCGAGGACGACCCGCGGTCGCCGACGCTGTGGTTCACGTCGTTCGCCCCGGCCAACGACCCGCAGGTCGCAGTGGCCGTGGTGCTGGAGAACGAGGGCCAGTCCACCAACGAGTCGACGGGTGGCGCCCTGGCCAGCCCGATCGCCGCGCAGATCATGCAGGCGGCGATCTCGAAATGAGACCGGTTGAGGGTCTGACGCTCGGCGAGCGCTACACGCTGGTGCGGCGCATCGCCATGGGCGGAATGGGCGAGGTCTGGGTCGCGCGCGACGAGAAGCTCGCGCGCGAGATCGCCGTCAAGGTGCTCCGCGAGGAGTACACGGGCAACGAGGACTTTCTTCGTCGCCTGCGCACGGAGGCCCGGAACTCGTCGACCCTCACTCACCCCAACATCGCTCAGATGTTCGACTACGGCGAGGAGAACGGCGCCGGCTACCTCGTCATGGAGCTGGTCCTGGGCGAGCCGCTCGCCGACCTGCTCGAGCGCGAGCCGGTGCTCCCGCCGGCCAAGCTGCTGCCGATCCTGGCGCAGACGGCGCGCGGCCTGCACGCCGCGCACCTCGCCGGCGTGGTGCACCGCGACGTGAAGCCGGGCAACATCCTGCTGGAGCACACCGGCACGGTGAAGATCACGGACTTCGGTGTCTCGGTCGCGCAGAACCAGGTGCCGATGACGGCCACCGGCATGGTCATGGGCACCGCGCAGTATCTGTCGCCCGAGCAGGCAGTGGGCCAGTCGGCCACCGGCGCCTCGGACATCTACGCGCTCGGCGTCGTCGCCTACGAGGCGACCGCGGGCCGCCGCCCGTTCACCGGCAGGACGCCGGTCGACATCGCCATCGCGCATGTCAACGCGCCCGTGCCGCTGCTGCCTACGTCGGTGCACCCGGGCCTGGCCGAGACCATCACGCAGATGCTGGAGAAGGACCCGGCGCAGCGGATCTCCTCCGCGGACCTGCTTGCGCGGCACCTCGACGTGCTCGCCGCCGAGATCGCGGAGGACCCGTTCGGCAGCTCGCGCTACGCGCGCCGCACGCGCCGGGACGGGCAGGCGCCATCCCCGCAGCGAGCGGCCAACGGCCGGAGCAACGCGGCGCAGCCTGGTCCGTCGCACGCCCGACGGCAGGCTCCGTTCGGCCAGAGCAGCGGCGGCCGGCACACCACGGTGGCCAACGCGCAGTCCGCACCGCCCAGCCCGGACCAGGGCACGCCGACGAGCGGATACGGCTCGGGCACCTCGGCGGGTGGCTACGGCTCCGGCCCCTATGCTTCCGGCTCGTACGGCTCCGACTCGGCCGGGTACGGCACGACGTCGGGCGCCTATGGGACGGACGCCTACGGGCGTCCTTATTCGCCTGCGCCGGGCACCCCGGCCGGCGGTCCCGGCTCGGCTCCCCGCTCGGACGCGTACGGCACGGATTCCGCCGGCTACGGCTCGGACTCCGCGGGCTACGGCACGACGTCGGGCGCCTATGGCTCCGATGCCTACGGCCGGCCGAACGGTTCCGGATACGTCCCGCCGCCGTCGGGGGGCGGGGCCGGCAGCGGCGCCGGGAACGGCGCGGCGCGGGCCTACCCATCCCGCCGCGACCTGCACTCGACACGCCAGGACGGACGGAGGGTCCCCCAGCAGGGGCGCTCGGGAGGGCACCCTGGGAAAGGACGCCGAAGTCTGTCGTCCGACATCCAACACTGGGTGAACGGGATCGAGGGCCGTTTCGGGGTCCGGGTGTCCTGGCCGCTCGTTGCGCTGGTCGCGTTGCTGCTCGTGGTCCTCATCATCACGCTGGTCACGGGGGGCGGCAACGACGGCGCTCTGCAGGAGCCGTGGGGTTCCTCCGAAATCTACGCCGAAACGCTGAATTCCCCAGCAGCGGCCGGACTGGCCACTTCTGGGATGATGCTCCTCAACGAGTCGTATGCCCTGAGGCAGACGGCCACGACATCAAAGGACCTATGAGTGGTGGAGAACACGCCCCGCGTACTCGCCGGCCGTTATGAGGTCGGCGAGCTCGTCGGCCGTGGCGGCATGGCCGAGGTACACATCGGCCACGACACACGCCTCGGTCGTACAGTCGCGATCAAGGTGCTCCGTTCCGACCTCGCTCGCGACCCGTCCTTCCTCACGCGCTTCCGCCGTGAGGCACAGTCTGCTGCTGCTCTGAACCACCCGGCGGTCGTCGCCGTGTACGACACGGGCGAGGACATCCACCAGAACGCCGCGGGCGAGGACGTGCACGTGCCGTTCATCGTCATGGAGTACGTGGAGGGTCACACCGTCCGCGACATCCTGACCGACGGCGCAGCGGTGCCCATCGAGGAGGCCGTCGAGATCACCGTCGGTGTGCTGAGCGCGCTGGAGTACTCGCACCACGCCGGCATCGTGCACCGCGACATCAAGCCTGCGAACGTGATGATCACGCCGACGGGCGCGGTGAAGGTGATGGACTTCGGCATCGCGCGTGCCATGGCGGACTCCGCGTCCACCATGACGGCGACGCACGCCGTGATCGGCACCGCGCAGTACCTCTCGCCGGAGCAGGCCCGTGGCGAGCAGGTGGACACACGGTCCGACCTGTACTCGACCGGATGCATGCTGTTCGAGCTGCTCACGGGCCGCCCGCCGTTCCAGGGTGACTCGCCCGTCGCAGTCGCCTACCAGCACGTGGGCCAGGAGCCGCAGCGCCCGTCGGAGGTCGCCACCGACGTCCCCGACGTGCTCGACCGCATCACCCTCAAGGCCCTGACCAAGGACCGCGACCACCGGTACAGCACGGCCGCCGACTTCCGGCGCGACCTGGAGGCCGCCATGCGCGGTGGCCAGATCAGCGCACCGATGGTCGGCGCCATGATGGGCGCCACGCAGGTCGCGGGCCCGCCCGCCTACGGCGCCACCCAGGTCATGACGCCGGCCCAGGGCAACTGGGGTCCGACGACCGCGCAGCAGAGCCCGGTCACGCCTGGCGGGGGTTACCCCGGTCAGCCCACCCGCGGCCAGCGCGAGCCCGAGCAGAAGAGCCGGGCGCTCATGTGGTGGCTGCTGGGCATCGCCCTCGCGGCCGTCGCGGCGATCGTCATCGCCATGGCGATGAACAACCAGACTCAGACGCCGACGGGGGTTCCGGTACCCCCGATCGCGGAGGGCCTGACCGCCGAGGAGGCGCGGGGGCAGATCGAGGCCGCGGGCCTGCAGTTCGAGAAGGCCATCGACAAGGACTCCGACCTGGAAGAGGGCCGGACGACGGGCAAGACCGACCCGGCCGCCGGGAAGGAGGTCGCCGCGAACTCGACGGTCACCGTCTTCGTGGCCGGCGCCCCTGGCCAGGTCACGATCCCTGACCTGAAAGGCCTGTCCGAGGACGCCGCCCGGGCTGAGCTCGAGAAGCTCAACCTCCAGGTCAGCGGCACCGACACCGAGAACAGCCCCGACGTCGATCAGGGCATGGTGACCAAGAGCGAGCCCGGCGCCGGCAAGCCGGCGCAAGAGGGCTCGGAGGTCGCCCTGTACCTGTCGACCGGTAACACCACGATTCCGAACGTCATCGGGCAGTCGAGGGACGCCGCCGAGCAACAGCTGGGGAACCTGGGGCTCGGCACCATCCAGTGGGACGAGGAAGAGACCGACGAGGTCGCTGAGGGCACGGTGGCCCGCACCGATCCTGAGGCGGGTGACGTGCCGCAGGGCACCTCGATCACCGTCTACATCGCGGTGGCGCCGGCTCCCCAGGAGGCGACGGTCCCTCCGGACCTGGCCGGCAAGACGGTCGAGGAAGCCCAGCTCGCGTGCACCGGTGTGCAGATCACCTGCGTCGAAGCCGCCCAGGAGCCCTCCGACATCTTCGACGAGGGCCAGGTGATCCGCTCGGATCCGCCGCCCGGTTCCACCGTCGAGGTGGGAGACACCATCAACCTGGTCGTCTCGTCCGGCCCGGAGAACGGCGGCGGAGAGGGCGACGGCGAGGACATCATCCCGTAGCCCCTCCGACCCGGGACGCCCGGTCAGCAGAGCGCGGACATGGCGCCGTTGGTCACGAGGTGACCAGCGGCGCCATCCCCTTTGCCCGCTCGACGGAGCCCTCGAGCCCGCAGGTCTCGAGCCAGTTCGCGAGCAGCCGGTGCCCGCCCTCGGTGAGCACGGACTCGGGGTGGAACTGGACGCCGTGCAGCGGCAGCTCACGATGCTGCAGCCCCATGACGATGCCCGACGCCGTCGAGCAGGTCACCTCGAGCTCCCCCGGCACGCTGTCCGGAGTCACGGCCAGCGAGTGGTACCGCGTGGCGGTGAACGGCGTCGGCAGGCCGGCGAGGACCCCGGCACCGGAGTGCTCGACGAGGCTCGTCTTGCCGTGCATGAGCTCTGGCGCGTGCGTCACCTTGCCGCCGAACACCTCGGCGAGCGCCTGGTGTCCCAGGCAGACGCCGAGCATCGGGGTGCGTGACCGGGCGCAGGCGCGGATCACGTCCTCGGAGGCACCGGCCTCGGCGGGCGTACCGGGTCCGGGCGAGACGAGCACGCCGTCGTAGGGCACGGGGGAGCCGTCGCCGCCGTCGTACCAGTAGCGGCCATCGGCGTCGGGGGAGGGCACGGCGTCGTTCCGGACCACAACGGTCCGGGCGCCGATCTGGTCGAGGTAGCCGACGATCGTATAGACGAACGAGTCGTAGTTGTCGACGACAAGGATGCGCGTCATGCAGGCATGCTACGCGCCGACCGTGGTGTCGTTGAACGGCATGTAGTCGCTGAGCCACGGAAAGAACTCCGTGAAGCACACTGCAACCACCCCGAACACCAGCACGAGACAGACCAGGAGCTTGAACCAGCCGGGGCCGGGGATGGCCCGCCACAGCAGCCCGTACATCAGCTCATCAGCTCCTTCGGCTTGCCTTCGCCCACCGGTGACCAGTACTCGAGCTCGCCGTGCACGATGTACCGCTGGGTCGCGGAGAACATGGGGTGGCAGGACGTCAGGGTGATGAACCGCTTCTTCGGGTCGGGCATGGGCTGGTCCTTGGTGACCCCTGGCACCGGCGCGATGACCTCGACGTTCTGCGGGTACACGATCTTGTACTCCGTCACCTTGTACACGTACCAGGTGTCCTCGGTGCGGACCACCAGCGGGTCGCCCTTCTTGAGCTCCGCGATCTTGTTGAAGGGCTTGCCGTACGTGGTGCGGTGCGCGGCGACGGCGAAGTTGCCCAGGGCGCCCGGCATCGCGGTGCCCTCGTAGTGCCCGATGCCGATCGTGTCGAGAACCGTCGCCTTGTCCGTGCCCTCGGCGACCGGCTTGACGTAGTCGTCGCCGAACCGCGGGATATACATCTGCGCGAACAGCTCGCCGACCCCAGGCTCCTCCAGGACCGGTGGTGGCCCGTCGCTCTCCGGGGTGGGCGCGGGGCCCGTCGGGGCCGCCTCCCAGTCCATCTCGGCGATGATCTCGCTCTGGGCACGCTCGCCCTCGACGTCGGTCCACCAGAGCTGCCACACCACGAACAGCCCCAGTACCACGCCCGCGGTCACGAGGAGCTCACCCACCACGCCGATCAGCCAGGCCACGGGCCGCATGGGGGACCCCGACGTCCGCGGACGCCGCGCGTTGCGCGGTCCCATCCCGGACGGACCGCGTTCATACGCGATGGGGAACACCTCCTGTGGCAGTGGCACGTTGTGGCCGGTCTGCGCGTGGGTCATCCAAAGACCTCCGTACCGTCGGGAACCGTCGCGTACTGCAGACCGCCGCCGTCGTACGCCGGAAGGTCCAGATGGTCGCTGCGTTGCACATCCCAGCCCAGGTGCACCCAGTCGACGTACTCGAGATACGTCTGCACACCCTCGGAGCTCATCAGCGCCGCCTCCATCTTCTCCGGGTCTCCCACCGCCGTCACCTTGTAGGGCGGGGAGAACACCTTGCCGTGCAGCAGCAGGATGTTTCCTGAGCAGCGGAACGCCGACGTCGAGGTCACGCGCTCGCCCTGGAGCGCCATCGCCTCGGCGCCGCCGCTCCACAGGGCGTTGATGACGTGCTGCAGGTCCTGCTGGTGCACCACGAGATCGTCCGGCTGCGGCTCCACGCCGGCCGGACCCACGTCGACCGACGTCGACGGCGCGTCGTCGAGCGTTACCGTCAGGCCTTCGCCCGCCACGGGCTCGCTGCCCGACACCACGCCCTCGCGCTCCACCAGATCAGGGTCCAGCGTCGGGACGGTGGTACCGGCACGCGAGCTGAGCGCCTCGATCTCGCTGTTCAGCTCATCGGTGAGCTCGGTGAGCTCGCTGACGCGCGCGGTCTCGTCGTCGACGAGCTGTGCCAGGTCCTGCGGGTCACGGGTGTGGGCGCCACCGCCGTCGGCCAGTCGCGCGCTCGCGCTGAACATGAGGCCGGCCAGCACGGCGACAGCACCCACGCTGAGCCACGAACGCCATCTCGCGTTCACCGGGGCGCGAAAGAAGCCCGCCGCGCCGCCCTCGGACGGCGGCGTGCGCGTCGGTTCGGCTCCGGTCACACGCGTCCCTCCTGCAGCACTCGACAAACCCGCGGACGCGTCTGGTCACGACTCAGGCCTGTTGACCACTACGCTAGTCCACGAGTAAGTCAGACGTCGGCTCGGCACACCTGTCGGGCAGACCCCCCAGGACAGGAGCCCGCCTCGTGCCCGAGTCGAAGTCCCGCAACAAGAAGAAGGTCACGGCCAAGGCAGAGAAGGCCGAGGCCAAGATCGCCCTGCCCGGTGAGGCGGTCAACCCTCGTTGGCTCGCCCCGGTCATGGTCGGTCTCATGGTCCTCGGCCTCGCCTGGATCGTGACCTTCTACCTCACGAGCGCCGACCTCGGTCTGCCGATCCCGCAGATCGGCCAGTGGAATCTCGCCGTCGGCTTCGGTCTGATCATCGTCGGTTTCGGCCTCACGACCCGCTGGCGCTGAATGCGGAGCGCAGTGCAGGGTGAGAGCCGAGGAACGAGGCACTCGCCCGCAGCGGAGCGCAGCGGAAGCGCCATCTGGCAGGGAAAGTAGCGGTTCCGCGGCCGCGCTGAGGCGGCCGCGGGGCTGTGTCCCTCTTTATCCACAGCTGTGGGTAAAGCTGGGGAAAAGAGAGTGGTGCCACACCGCCAGCTGGTTCGTCCGGGTCCAGATCCGTATGTCTGACCGGGCTCCGGAGAGGCGCCGACGGTCCGTTCACAGGACCCCGACGGAGCTGTAGCGCCACACCGCCAGGCCCACGAGCAGCACGACGCCGGCCAGCGGAACCACCCAGGCGACGACGCTGCGGCGGTCCTTCGGTGCGTACGCGTACGCAGTCGCTACCAGCGCACCGGTGACGAGCCCGCCCAGGTGCGCCTGCCAGGCGATGTTCGGCACGTAGAAGCCGATCGCACCGTTCACCGCGAGCAGGACGAGCACCTGGCCCGTGCTGCGGCCGAGGCGCCGCATCACCGGAAGCATCGCCCCGAACAGGCCGAACACCATGCCGGACGCACCGACCACTCGCGTCCACCACGCGTCGGACGTGGCCGGGTCGCCCGCCAGGAGCAGCACTGCGACCGACCCACCCACGGCGGAGAGCAGGCACAGGACCCCGAAGCGCCACCGCCCGAGCAGAGGTTCGAGGAACTGGCCCGTTATCCACAGGGCATACATGTTGAACAGGATGTGCAGCGGTGACGTGGAGTGCAGGAACGACGCCGTGAGGAAGCGCCACGGCTCGTCCACGCCGCCCCAGGGCCAGAACCACAGCAGCTCCGTCCACCTGCCCCCCGTCACCAGCTGCAGCAGCCAGCTCACGACACAGAGCCCGATGATCGAGAGCGTGACGATCGGCCGGCCGTTGACGGCCGCGCTGCTTGCCGAGCCGCCGAACACCGTCCGCACGCGGGGAGCGGCACGCTGCGACTCCCGGACGCAGTCCACGCACTGCACGCCGACGGCGGCCGGGCGCTGGCATTCGGGACAGGCCGGCCGGCCACAGCGCTGGCAGCGCACGTAGGACACCCGGTCGGGATGTCGCGGGCAGACGGGAGCCGCGGCCTCGGTCGGCTCCTCGGCGGCCGGGTCGTTCATCGCGATACGTCCTCAGTCCCCTCGGTCCTCAGTGCTCAGGAACGTGCTCGGTCCGGCTCGGTCGCCGCCGGTCCTCAGGGCTCGATGGTGACGGAGTTGATGGTGATGTCCTCGACAGGGCGGTCGCCGGGGCGCGTGCGCGTCGTGCCGACCTTGTCGACGACCTGACGCGAAGCGTCGTCCGCCACCTTGCCGAAGATCGTGTGCTTGCCGTTCAGCCACGGGGTCTCAGCGGTGGTGAGGAAGAACTGCGAGCCGTTGGTGCCCTCGATCTGGCCGGTCACCGGGTTGCGTCGCTTCCCGGCGTTGGCCATCGCGAGGATGTACTTCTCGTTGAACTGGAGCTCCGGGTGGATCTCGTCGTTGAACGTGTACCCCGGGCCTCCGGTTCCCGTCCCGAGCGGGCAGCCGCCCTGGATCATGAAGTCTTCGATCACGCGGTGGAAGATGAGGCCGTCGTAGAACGGGTCCTTGCGCTCTTCGCCCGTCCGCGGGTCCGTCCAGGCCTTCTCACCGGTCGCGAGGCCGACGAAGTTCTCGACAGTCTTGGGCGCGTGGTTCGGGAAGAGCTCGATGCGGATGTCACCGGAAGTGGTGTGCAGGATTGCGAACATGCATCAATCCTCCCATGGAGCGGCCCGCTGATGCTGCACCATTGGCTCCCGCCCTCGCCAGCAGGCCCAGGCGGTGGCAGAGTGGCACCTTGAGGAGTATTTGAACCGTTCGGGGGGAGTTTCATGACCCGCAAGAAGGTGACCGACTACGTGGACACGAGCAAGATCGACACCGAGAAGGTCAAGGAGAAGGCCGCAGAGGCCACCGCTCTACTTTCCGACGTCAGCTCCAAGGCCGCCTCACAGGCGGGGTCTCTCGCGGCCCAGGCCAAGGATCGGGCCTCGAACGCCAAGGACTGGGCCCAGCCCCGCGTCCACGACTTCATCGCATGGCTGACGCCACGCGCTGAGAAGGCGTGGCAGGACAGCCTGCAGGCTGCTGCACCCCAGGTCGAGAAGGTGGCAGGCAAGGCCGCGCCGCTCATCGACTCCGCGCACGACAAGCTCGTGGACGACCTGCTGCCGAAGATGGTCGCCGCGTTCAACGCCGCAGCGTCCAACGCCGCAGCGTCTCAGAGCAAGGCATCGCTCACCGACACCGTCGCCGACGCGGCGGACAAGGCCAGCAAGAAGGGCAAGAAGGGCTGGCTCGTAGCGCTGGCCGCTGGCGGCGCCGCCGTCGCGGGCTACGTCTTCTGGAAGCGCGCGCAGCCGCAGACCGACCCGTGGGCCGAGCCCTGGGAGCAGGGCGCGGGGGCCGATTACTCGAACGGCACCGCGGCGCACTCGTCCGGCATCGGCTCGGCGGCGGGTTCCGCCGTCGCCAAGGGCCGGGAGGCGGGAGCCAAGGCCGCGCAGACGGCCAAGGATCTCGGCATCCGGGCCTACTCGGCCGCCAGCCCCGCGTTCGAGGCGGCCAAGGAGAAGGCCGCACCGGTGCTCGACGCCGCCAAGGAGAAGGCCGCACCGGTCCTCGACGCCGCCAAGGAGAAGGCCGCACCGGTCCTCGACGCGGCACGGTCGACGGCACACAAGGCCACCACGGCAGTGTCCGAGGTCGCGCACAAGGCCGGCCGAAGCGACGCTGACAGCTCCAACGGCACGACGTCGGAGGCGTCCGACCTGGACGAGCCCACCGACACGGCTCCGCCGGTGGCGGACGAGCCGACCGTGGACCACGCCCCGCCGGGGGAGAGCAAGCAGGAGAGCTGACTCAGCCCACCGCGCATGTCAGAAGGGCCTGGCCAGTGGCCAGGCCCTTCTGTCATGGGCGCCTGCGCCTCGTATGCGAACGACGCCGACCACCGACCGCCATCGAGCTCGTCGTCACCGTGGGCCTCGCGGACGCATGATGAGCGCGGCGACGTAGTAGGTGCACGGTTCGCCGGCGGGGTTGGCGTAGGCGTGCGTCACGTCGGCGGCGAAGTAGACGGAGTCCCCGGCAGAGAGGTCGGCGACCTGGTCGGCGAGGCGGAGCCGGAGGGTGCCGGTCTCCACGACCACGAACTCGTGTGAGCCTGGCGCGTAGGCGGGAAACTCACCGGCGTCGCAGCCGCCCGGCAGGGTGGTGCGGATCCACTCGAAGTTCACGCCGGGCACGACCGGGCTGACGATGGTGCGGTGCCATCCGCCGGGCTCCTCGACCGTGTCCTGGTCGGCGGCGCGGCGGACGATCACGCGGCGAGGTTCGGCATCGTTGATGAGGTCGGCCAGGCCGATGCCGAGCCCGTCGGCGATGCGGGACAGCACCACGACGGTGGGGGCCTTCTGCCCGCGCTCCACCGAGGACAGCATGCTGACGCTCACCTCCGTCGCGGAGGCCAGCTCGGCCAGAGTCATGCCCCGGTCGTGGCGCAGGCCCTGGACGCGACCGCCCAGCTTCACAAGGTCAAACATTCCGCTATAATAGCAGATGTGTTTACTATAGTGGAATCAGCCTGATGTCTGCAGCACCTCCGGTCGTTCGTCCTGTGGTCCCTGGCACCTCCGACCTCTCCGCGGTGACGGCGATCATGGAGCACTACGTCGAGCACACCGTCGCGACCTTCAACGAGATCCCGCCGAGCACCGAGGACTGGGCACAGCGGTACTCGGCCCTGGCCGCGCGGGGCCTCCCGTTCCTGGTCGCCGAGATGGCCGGGGAAGTGGTCGGCTTCGCCTATGTCGCACCTTGGCGCCCGCAGTCCGCGTACCGGCACACGGTCGAGAGCACCGTCTATCTCGCCCCAGGCGCGACCGGTCACGGCATCGGTACCGCGCTGCTGAGGGAGCTGATCGACCAGGCCACCGCGGCCGGATGCCGCCAGATGATCGCCGTCATCGCCGATACCGGCAGCCCGGCCTCGGCGGCTTTGCACCGCCACCTCGGCTTCGTCGACGCAGGCCGGCTCCACGCGGTCGGGGTCAAGCACGGCCGATGGATCGACACGATGCTCATGCAGCGCGACCTGACCACACCACCGTGAGCATGCCGCGCGGTCCCGAAGGTCGGGGGCGCGCCGTCGGCGGACTGTGCATCACCGAGCTCGTCAGCTGGGGCGTCCTCTACTACACCGTCCCGGCCACGCTGCCGTCGCTGGTCGAGCAGACCGGCTGGAGCGCAACCCAGATCATGACCGGCTTCACCGCCGGGCTGCTGGTCAACGCCGCCGCGACCGTACCCGTCGGCCGGCTCATCGACCGGCACGGTCCACGCTGGGTCATGACCGCCGGCTCGGTGCTCGGTGCCGTCGCACTGGTGGCCGTGGCTGCTTCCACCGAACCCAGATGGTTCGCCGCGGCGTGGATGCTCGCCGGCCTCGCGCAGGCCTGCCTGCTCTACCCGCCGGCCTTCACAGCGCTGACCAGGTGGTACGGGCCGGGTCGTGTCCGCCCCCTCACCATCCTCGTTCTCACGGCCGGGCTGGCAAGCACCGTCTTCGCGCCCATCACGGCCGAGCTCACCACTGAGCTGGGCTGGCGGGATGCCTATCTGGTGCTCGCGGCACTGATGCTCTTCGTCACCGCTCCGATCCACGTGGTCACTCTCAACCTGCCCTGGCCCGCCGCGCGAGTCACCGACCGGCCCGGAGACGCCGGACATATCCGCCAGGTCACCTCCACCAGAGGGTTCCGGCTGCTCGCTCTCGCCTTCGCCGTGACCGGACTCGGTCTGTACGCCGCGACGACGAACCTGGTGCCTCTGCTGGTCGATCGCGGCATC
Source organism: Promicromonospora soli (assembly GCF_014653785.1). GTDB lineage: Bacteria > Actinomycetota > Actinomycetes > Actinomycetales > Cellulomonadaceae > Promicromonospora > Promicromonospora soli. Next base: position 707,702 of record NZ_BNAS01000002.1, read on the forward strand.
GATCCCACGACCGCGGCCACCGTTCTCGGCCTGTGCGGCGCCGGCCAGCTGCTCGGCCGGGTCGGGTTTCCGGCACTGACCCGACGCACGCAGCCGCATGTTCGCGATGTCGCGATCCTGACGGCTGCTTCGGTCAGCGTCGTTGTGCTTGCCCTCAGCCCCGGCGCGCTGCTCCCTGCCATCGCCACGGCGGTCTTCGCCGGCGCAGCCCGAGGCGCCTTCACCCTAATCCAGGCCTCAGCCGTCGCCGACCGCTGGGGCACGCGTGACTTCGGAACGATCAACGCGTTGGCCACCACGCCGGCCGCGATCGCCATCGCCCTCGCACCGGCCACCGGTGCTGCACTGGCTGAATGGGCCGGCGGCTACACACTCGCCTGGCTGCTCCTCGGCGGCCTCGTCGCGATTGGCGCCCTTCTCGTCACGGGCACCGCGCCGCCCGGCCCTCCGGCGCCGGAACCCGGCGGCACGCCATCCGAACCTGGCGGCGCGACGGACTCCACCTAGGAGTGGAATCCCGTGAAGCACCAGGTTGCCGCGCCGGAACCCGGAAATGACTGCGCCCACCGAGAGCCGAATGTATTCGGCCCTGGTGGGCAGTGGTGGAGCCAGCGGGACTCGAACCCGCAACCCCCTGCTTGCAAAGCAGGTGCGCTACCAATTGCGCCATGGCCCCGGTGAGGGCCGCTCAGTCGATCGAGTCGGTGACCTCGGACCAGAGATCGCGCCCGGCTGCGTCCTCACTCAGCTTGCGCCAGAGAACGTAGCCGGCACCGGCCGCGAGCAGCACTACGAGCAGCTTCTTCACGAGTTCCTCCTGAGGAGCCTCTGCAGGTCCGGGAGTGGGGCTAGGAGGACTTGAACCTCCGACCTCTTCCTTATCAGGGAAGCGCTCTAACCGTCTGAGCTATAGCCCCGGGCGAGCGTTCCGCACGCTCACGCGACACTGGAGATTACCCCAGGTAGGGACGATGTCCCAAACCGAAATCACGGTCCGCGGTGTGACGTGCATCGAGTCGTGCGTGATGGCGCACGGGAACGCTCTGGGTGACGCCGACGAGGCGTGGTTCAGTCGTCGGTCAGCGTCATGTGGACGCCGCCGACGAGTGCTGCCGTGATGTTGTACAGGAACGCCATGATGGTCGCGATCGCCGTCAGCAGCACGATGTTGCAGATGCTGATCAGGGTCGCGAGCGAGATGACGCGGGGGAACTCCACGAACTGCGTGAGGTTCACGTTGCTCTGCGGCCCCACGGCGTCCTCCACGAAGCTCTGCACGGTGGTGAACACGCCGAAGCCGTCGAGAACCGACCAGAAAACCGCGGTGGCGACCACTGTCATGATCGCTATCGCGACGGCCAGCAGGAACGCCAGCTTCATGACGGACCACGGGTCCACACGGGAGATCGCGAGACGCACACGTCGGGGGCCGGCCGGAGCCGGAGCCGGACGCGGCACCTCGGGCGTGGGGGTCGACGCCGGGTGCGTGGGCGCCTGCGGCCCCGGAGCGGCCGGAGCGCCGGTCGGGGTGGCAGTGCCGCGTACGCCGCCCGCCGTGTAGTGCATCTCGGGCCGCGGCTGAGGCTCGCTCGGAGCCGGAACCGTCTGCGCGTCGTCGTCTGGCATGATCGAGGACACCTTCTTCGCGGCACTGCGGGCTACGTCGAGGGCAGCCTGGGCAGCCTTCATCGCGCCGGCCTTCACGCCGTCCGCGGCACCCGCGGGGGCTGGGGCGTCCGGCGCCGGAACTCTGTTCCACGACTTCGCGTCGGGCTCAGGCACGGTGGCGCTCTGCGGCGTCGGGGCATCGGTCTTCTCCGATACACGCCCGATCGCGGAGACGAGGCCGGGAGGAGTCTTGGCCTCATCGTTCGCCGCTGTCTCCGGCTGCGCAGGCTTCGACTCCTTGCCCGCGCGGCCTGCCTCGTAGGCCGAACGCCAGACGCCACCGGTCGTGGGTATGTCCGTACCCGAGTCGCGCGGCGTCGTCGGGGCCGGCGCCTTGGTCTCGGGCTTGGCCTCGACCACCTTCACCGACGGCGACGGCGACGCGACCACTATCGGCTCCGACAGCTTCTCACCACTCTTGGCCGCGGCGGGCGTGGACGCCTCACCGGTCGAGCCGGTACCCGGGTTGGCCTGGTTGGCCTTCGCCGAGCCGTTCGACCCGGAACTCTTGTCCGAACCGGTCTCGACCGATGCGGCTTCCGGGGTCTCGGCTGGAGCCTTGTCCTCGGTCAGATCCTTGCGATCCCGGGTGATCTCCAGGTCTTCCTCGAGGGCGGGCGGCGCGGTGCGCACGGGCCCGCTCTTGTCACTCGTCATCAGCTGTCCTCGCGTCCGGTGCTGTCCTGCTCTGGGGTGCTCGGAACTTCGTCGGGGGTCGGAATCCCTTCCACGGTAACCCGCTCAGCGGGATCGCCGTCGGAGTTCTCGTCCAGAGCACCCGTCGCATCACCCGCGTCCTCACGCTCCGCGTTGCGCGCGACGGCGATTATCCTGTCCCCCTTGTCCGGCTTTGCGAAGGTTACTCCCTGTGTGTTCCTGCCGGTGAGGTTGACCTCGGCAACTGCCGAACGCACGATCTTGCCGCGCTCCATGATGACCAGCACCTCGTCGTCGGCGTGCGTGACGAGCGCCCCCACAAGATCGCCGCGCGCCTCGACGAGGTTGGCGACCTTGATGCCGAGGCCACCGCGGCCCTGGATCCGGTACTCCGAGATGCGGGTCCGCTTGGCGAAGCCGCCCTCGGTGACGACAAAGAGATCGGCCCCGTCGATGACAACCGCGGCGGACAGCAGCTCGTCCTCCTCCCGGAACTTCATGCCGGTGACGCCGGAGGTGGCGCGACCCAGCGGGCGGATCGACTCGTCGTCCGCGTGGAAGCGGATCGACTGGCCCTTGCGCGACACCAGGATGAGGTCGTCGTCGGCATTCACCAGGCGGGCCGAGACCAGCTCGTCCGCAGCGCCGTCGGCGTCCTCCCGCAGGTTGATCGCGATGAGACCGCCCGAACGGGGCGAGTTGTACTCGCTCAGGCGGGTCTTCTTCACGAGCCCGCGACGCGTGGCCAGGACCAGGTACTCCGCGGCCTCGTAGTCGGGGATGTCGAGCACCTGGGCGATCTTCTCGCCGGGCTGGAAGGCAAGCAGGTTCGCGACATGCTGACCCTTGGCGTCCCGGCCGCCCTCTGGCAGCTCGTAGCCCTTCGCCCGGTAGACCCGGCCGAGGTTGGTGAAGAACAGCATCCAGTGGTGGGTGGTCGTCGTGAAGAAGTGGTCCACGATGTCGTCCTCGCGCAGCTGCGTGCCGCGCACACCCTTGCCGCCACGCTTCTGCGAGCGGTAGTTGTCCGTCCGCGTCCGCTTGGCGTAACCGCCTCGCGTGATCGTGACGACCACGTCCTCCTCGGGGATGAGGTCCTCCATCGACATGTCGCCGTCGTACGGGAGGATCGTGGTGCGACGCTCGTCGCCCCAGCGGTCGGTGACCTCGTCGAGCTCCTCGCCCACGATGGACCGCTGGCGGTCCGGCTTGGCGAGGATGTCCTGGTAGTCGTCGATCTCGGCCTGGAGCCGGGCGTGGTCGTTGAGGATCTTCTGTCGCTCGAGGGCCGCCAGACGGCGCAGCTGGAGCGCGAGGATCGCGTTCGCCTGCTGGTCGTCGATGGTGAGCAGCTCCATCAGGCCCGTCCGCGCCTCGTCGGCATCGGGGGAGCGGCGGATCAGCGCGATGACCTCGTCGAGCGCATCGAGGGCCTTGAGGTAGCCCTCGTAGATGTGGATCTGGTCCTGCGCCTCCTTGAGGAGGTACTCGGTGCGCCGGCGCACGACCTCGATCTGGTGCGTGGTCCAGTGCCGCACGAACGCGTCGATGCTGAGTGTGCGGGGCACCTCGTCGACCAGCGCGAGCATGTTCGCGCTGAAGTTCTCCTGCAGCTGCGTGTGCTTGTACAGGTTGTTCAGCACGACCTTCGCCACGGCGTCGCGCTTGAGCACGATCACCAGGCGCTGGCCGGTGCGGCCCGACGTCTCGTCGCGGATGTCGGCGATGCCCTGGATACGGCCATCGTTCACGAGGTCCGCGACCTTCGACGCCAGGTTGTCCGGGTTCACCATGTACGGCAGCTCGGTGATGACCAGGCAGATCCGGTTCTGGATCTCCTCGACGTTCACCACCGCGCGCATCGTGATCGACCCGCGGCCCGTGCGGTAGGCATCCTCGATGCCCTTGTGCCCCAGGATCTGGGCGCCCGACGGGAAGTCCGGCCCCTTGATGCGCTCCATGAGCGCCTCGAGCAGCTCCTCGCGCGTGGCCTCGGGGTGGGCGAGGTGCCATCGCACGCCGTCGGCCACCTCGCGCAGGTTGTGCGGCGGGATGTTCGTGGCCATACCGACGGCGATGCCGGCTGAGCCGTTGACCAGCAGGTTCGGGATACGCGCCGGGAGGACCACCGGCTCCTGCGTGCGGCCGTCGTAGTTGGGCCGGAAGTCGACGGTGCCCTTCTCGATGTCGCGCACCATCTCCAGTGCGAGCGGCGCCATCTTGCACTCGGTGTACCGCGGGGCGGCCGCGGGGTCGTTGCCCGGCGAGCCGAAGTTGCCCTGGCCCGCGACCAGCGGGTAGCGCAGCACCCAGTCCTGGACCAGGCGGACCAGGGTGTCGTAGATCGCGGTGTCACCGTGCGGGTGGTACTTACCCATGACGTCGCCGACGACGCGCGAGCACTTGGAGAACGCGCGGTCAGGGCGGTAGCCGCCGTCGTACATCGCATAGATGACGCGGCGATGCACGGGCTTGAGGCCGTCGCGCACATCGGGCAGCGCGCGGCCCACGATCACGCTCATCGCGTAGTCGAGGTACGACCGCTGCATCTCCAACTGCAGGTCAACCTGCTCGACGCGGCCGTGGTGCACCGCGATCCGCGCGTCGTCGATGGGAATGCCGTCGTCGGAGTTCTCCACGCCGGGGGTCTCGTCCGTCACCGTCTGTACTTCCTTTCCACGCCGACAGGCGTGTCACTTCGTCTCCTGGGCCACCATCTCCGTGCCCGACGCCGGCCGCCCGGTAGGGCGATCGGCGTCGGCGCTCGCAAGCTCGTTCCTCAGATGTCGAGGAACCGCACGTCCTTGGCGTTGCGTTGGATGAAGGTGCGGCGGGACTCGACGTCCTCGCCCATGAGGATCGAGAAGATCTCGTCGGCCGCGGCCGCGTCGTCCATGGTCACCTGCAGCAGCGTCCGGTGGTCCGGGTCCATCGTGGTGTCCCAGAGCTCGGAGTAGTCCATCTCACCCAGGCCCTTGTAGCGCTGGATGCCGTTGTCCTTGGGGATCCGCTTGCCCTGTGCGACGCCGGCCTCGAGGAACGCGTCGCGCTCCCGGTCCGAGTAGACGTAGTCGTGCGGGGCGTTGCTCCACTTGAGCCGGTACAGCGGCGGCTGCGCGAGGTACACGTGGCCGTGCTCGATGAGGGGACGCATGTACCGGAACAGCAGCGTGAGCAGCAGGGTGCAGATGTGCTGGCCGTCGACGTCGGCGTCGGCCATGAGCACGATCTTGTGGTACTTGAGCTTCGAGATGTCGAAGTCCTCGCCGATGCCCGTGCCGAACGACGTGATCAGCGCCTGGACCTCGGCGTTGGACAGCGCCTTGTCGAGCCGCGCGCGCTCGACGTTCAGGATCTTGCCGCGCAGCGGCAGGATCGCCTGGTTGTGCGGGTTGCGCCCGCGCACCGCAGAGCCGCCCGCCGAGTCGCCCTCGACGATGTAGATCTCGCACTCGTCGGGGAACCGGGACTGGCAGTCCTTGAGCTTGCCAGGCATGCCGCCGCCGTTGAGGATGCCCTTGCGGCGGGTGGCCTCGCGCGCCTTGCGGGCCGCGATCCGGGCCTGCGAGGCCTGGATCGCCTTGCGGATGACGTCGCGAGCCTCGTTCGGGTGCGCGTCGAACCAGTCGACGAGCTGCTCGCGCACCACGCGCTGCACGAAGGTCTTGGCCTCCGTGTTGCCCAGCTTGGTCTTGGTCTGGCCCTCGAACTGCGGCTCGCCGAGCTTGACGGAGATGACGGCGGTGAGGCCCTCGCGGATGTCGTCACCCGTGAGGTTGTCGTCCTTCTCCTTGATGATCCCCTTCTCGCGCGCGTAGCTGTTGACCAGCGTGGTCATCGCCGCGCGGAAACCCTCCTCGTGCGTTCCGCCCTCGGTGGTGGAGATCGTGTTCGCGAACGTGTGCACCGACTCGCTGTAGGCGCTGGTCCACTGGAGCGCGACCTCGACGGCGATCTTGCGCTCCGTGTCCTCGCTCTCGAACGAGATCACCTCGGGGTGGATCAGCTCCACCCGCTTCGCGGAGTTGAGGTGGTGCACGTAGTCCATGAGGCCGTGGTCGTACTTGAACGTGACGGTGCGCCAGTTCGCCGGCTCCTGGCCCGCGTCCTGAGCGTGTCCGTCGCCGTCCGACGCACCGTCGGTCCCGACGACCGCCCCGACGCCGTCTGCCGCGATCACGGGCTCTGCGCCGGTGACCTCGTCCGTCGCGGAGGAATGGCCCGCCCGCTCGTCGGTCAGCGTGATCTTCAGGCCCTTGTTGAGGAACGCGTACTGCTGGAACCGGGCTCGGAGCGTCTCGAAGTCGTACTCCGTGGTCTCGAAGATCGACCCGTCCGCCCAGAAAGTCTGCGTGGTTCCGGTGTGCTCGTCCGGGCCGAGGGGCTCGAGCCGGTCGACGCCGGTGACCGGGTTGCCGCCCTCGGTGTACTCCTGGCGCCAGTGGTACCCGTCGCGGCGTACCTCGGACACGAACCGGTAGCTCAGCGCGTTCACCACGGACATGCCGACGCCGTGCAGGCCGCCGGAGACGGCATACCCGCCGCCGCCGAACTTGCCGCCGGCATGCAGGATCGTCATGACCACCTCGAGCGTGGGCTTGCCCTCGGTCGGGTGCATCGCGACCGGGATCCCTCGGCCGTCGTCAGTTACGCGCACTCCGCCGTCGGGCATGAGGCGTACGTCGATCTCCGTGGCGTGGCCCGCGAGGGCCTCGTCCACAGCGTTATCCACAATCTCGTACACAAGGTGGTGGAGCCCACGCTCACCGGTCGATCCGATATACATGCCCGGTCGCTTACGAACGGCCTCGAGACCTTCCAGGACTGTGATGTTCCCGGCGTCGTAGCCGCCGTCGATTCGCTCTGTCACGGGCGGGGTTGCTCCTCGTCTTTCAGGCACACGATGTGCACGACGACGGACGCGCCAGCGGCTGCACGAGCGGCTCGGACCCAGTAGGGGTCCATGCCGTGCTCGGGGTGCTGACGTACGGTCCGACGGCTCGTCGGTGCTCAGCGTTCCGGGTCCTCAGGACGGTCCTGGGAACCCGGCGCGGTTGACCCCCTCATACTACCTTCTGAGCGGCGAAAACCCGGGATCCGAGGCCGTTTGTGGCCACTCCTCCACAACCTTTCTCCACAGGGTGTTTCTTGAGGTCCTGGAGCGGTTCCAGGGCAGCCGCCCGGCCCTCGATCGGAGCTCGATCGGGCCTGAGTGCGGTCCGTCGGCAACCGTTTTCAGTCGACCGTCCGCGCCGCGCCCCTGGACCCCACCGGATCGCGGACTTCGAGCGGCGAATCCTCTGCGATCGTCATGCCCACGTCTGTCGAAGGTCAGAAGATTTGTACACAGAGGGTGACATTTCGTTCATTTACTGTTTTCTGCTCTAATAGCGCGCATCGGTCACACGCGCAACTTCGCGCAGTCTCTTCGAAGGGCAACTCTGTGAAGAAGCTTCTAGCCGGCGGAACTCTCGCCGTTCTGGTTTTCGGCGGCTTTGTCGCCACCGCTGCCCCCGCATCGGCGCACAAGCCCGATGCCGTTGGAGTCTGCGACGCCGCGGCCAACGTCTCCTATGTCTCTGCTGATGCGGTCATGTACCCGGCCGACGCCAGTGTCGTCGTAACCATCGATGGCACGCAGGTCGAAGCGGGCACGTTCGAAGAGATCGGCTACAAGTCTGGTAGCAACCAGACGCAATACGAGTACAGCTACTCCAACAAGTTCGACACTCTCGACCCGACGATCGACCACACGTGGTCCGTCTCGTTCGACTCGCCCGATGGCCAGGGCGTCAAGGAATTCGGCGACACCATCGCTGCTTGCGTCCAGGCAGCACCGACCCCGGAGCCGTCGCCGAGCGAGCCCCCGGTCACCGAGCCCGAGCCCTCGGAGGAGCCGACGCCGGAGCCGAGCGCCACGCCCAGCGAGGAGGCCGTGGTGCCGTCCGCCGAGCCGTCCGCGTCGCCCAGCCCCGCCGCTGAGGAGCCCCCGGTGCTCGCCGCGACCGGTGCGACCGTCGGTGGCGCCATCGCGTTCGCGGCGCTGCTCGCCGCCGGTGGCATCGCCCTGGTCTGGGCCCGCAAGCGCATGCAGAACGCCTGAGCAAGTACACCCCAGGCTGCGCTGAGGCGCCGCTGAACTGAGAAGGGCTCCCCGGCCTCGGCCGGGGAGCCCTTTTTGCGTCTCCCTCCGCCGGTGCGCGACCGCCGCCCGAGCCCGACCCGAGATCAGCCCCAGGTGTCCCGCGGCCCCGGTCCGCGCACGGAACGAGGACCCCGGCGGAACCCGGGTCCGGCCGGCCCGAGGACGGTGACTTCCTCGACCACGCCCTCCCCGATCTCCTCCGCCATGCGCCGCACCAGCGTCGGTGCGAGCAGACGAAGCTGGGTTGCCCAGGCCGTCGAGTCCGCGCGCACCACGAGCACCTTGTCCTCGAACGTCTCGGGCGTGCAGTGGTCGGCAATCTCCGGACCTACGACCTCCCGCCACCGGCCCATGACGCCCCCGACCGACACCTCCTCGGTCCAGCCCTTCTCGCGCAGGAGCCGGCCGACCACCGACCCGAGAAGCTGCGGGTCCCGGGCACCCGGACCCGATCCGCTCGACCGGGGCTCGGCCAAGGGCGAGCGGCGCGAGGGGGATCCGGGCCGCAGCCCGCGCGCCCGGGCCGCTGCCTTGGCGCGATTCAGTGCGGCCCGTGCCACCTCCGAAGCCGGCGTCAGGCTGGGCTCAGAGTTATCCACAGGCCCCTGTGGAGATTCGTCAGTCACGGGTCACCGTCCCGGGTTCCACGTGAAACCGTACGCCGTCGAGCACCTTCGGGATGTCCTCGGGCACTGCTGCCGTCACCAGCACCTGACGGGCCGGGAGCACCAGGTCCGCAAGCCGCTCCCGGCGTCGGACGTCGAGCTCGGCGAACACGTCGTCGAGGATCAGCACCGGGTCGGCGTCGGTGCCCAGATCGGGGTCCCAGAATGCGGGTGAATCCGCCGAATTCTGCGGATCTCCGCCGAGGAGACGGAACGATGCGAGCCGCAGCGCGAGCGCAAACGACCAGGATTCGCCATGGCTCGCGTAGCCCTTCGCGGGCAGTCCGCCGAGGGTCAGGACCAGGTCGTCCCGGTGCGGGCCGACCAGGCTCACTCCTCGCTCGAGCTCCTGCGGCCGAGCCGACACGAGAGCCTCCAGGAGCAGGTCACGCAGGTGTCCGACGTCCGCAAAGTTATCCCCAGAGCCTGTGGATAACTCCGGTGGATTACCCTCCGAGAGCGCCGGCAGAGAGGATCGATATGCAATCTCCGCGTCCCCGTCGGCATCGCTCACCTGCTCGTACGCAGAGGCGACGGCCGGTCGCAATGCGTCGACGAGCTGGACCCGGAGTGACAGGATCTCCGCACCGAGCTCGGCCAGCCTGGCGTCCCATACATCGAGTGTCGCCAGCTCGGCTGCCGCGGCATTCTCGGACCGCGACGAGCCGCCGGAACGGCGTGACGCCCGAGCCGACTTGAGGAGCGCGGAACGCTGCCGCAGCACCCGCTCGTAGTCGGAGAGCACGGCGGACACCCGCGGCATCATCAAGACCAGGAGCTGGTCCAGGAACCGCCGTCGGCCGTCCGGATCTCCCTTGACCAGGGCGAGGTCCTCGGGCGCGAAGAGAACCGTGCGCAGCAACCCGAGGATGTCCCGCGCGCGCACCGGCTGGCCGCGGTTGATCCGGGCGCGGTTCGCCTTTCCCTGCGTGATCTCTACCTCTACGGTGCTCGCACGATCGCCGCGGACGATCCGCGTCCGCACAACGGCGCGGTCGGCACCTGACCGGACGAGAGGCGCGTCCGTGGCCACACGGTGCGAACCGAGGGTCGCGACGTAGCCGATCGCCTCGACGAGGTTGGTCTTGCCCCGGCCATTGCGTCCTACGAACGCGTTGACTCCGGGCTCAAGCTCCACGTCGACCGACGCATACGACCGAAAGTCCAGTAGGGAGAGGTGGGAGACGTACATCGGTAGGAGATCGTACGTCCCGGCCGCTACTCCGCCGACTTCACCGCGTGCCCGCCGAACTGCTGGCGCAGCGCGGCCACGGCCTTCATAGCCGGCGACTGCTCCTGGCGGGAGGCAAAGCGTGCGAAGAGAGCGGCGGAGATCACGGGAAGCGGGACAGCCATGTCGATGCCCTCGTCCACGGTCCAGCGGCCCTCACCGGAGTCGTCCACCCAGTCGTCGAGGAGGGCGAGCTTCGGGTCCTGCTCGAGCGCCTTGACCATGAGGTCGAGGAGCCAGGAGCGGACGACCGTGCCGCGGCTCCATGCCCTGATGGTGCCGTGTACGTCGGTGATGAGATCCGACTTGGCGGCCAGCAGCTCGTAACCCTCGGCGTATGCCTGCATGAGTCCGTACTCGATGCCGTTGTGGACCATCTTGGCGTAGTGGCCCGCGCCCACGCCGCCGGCGTGGACGAAGCCCTCCTCGCGGGGGCCATCGGGACGCAGTGCGTCGAAGACCGGCATGACGCTCTCCACGTCCGCGGCCGCTCCACCGACCATCAGGCCATAGCCGTTGTCGAGACCCCAGACGCCGCCGCTGACACCGACGTCGAGGTAGCCGATGCCGTTCTTGGCAAGTTCCGCGGCCCGCTCCTGGTCCTCCACGTAGTGGGAGTTGCCACCCTCGATCACGATGTCGCCCTCGGAAAGGATCTCACCGAGGTCGTCGAGCACGCCCCGGGTGGGGTCGCCCGCCGGAACCATGACCCAGACGACCCGCTTCTCCTGCGGAAGTGCGGCGGCGAGGTCTGCGAGCGTAGCGACGTCGGACACCTCCGGCCGCGGGTCGAAACCGGTGACCTCGATACCGCCCTTGCGCAGGCGGGACCGCATGTTGTTGCCCATCTTCCCCAGGCCGACCAGGCCGATGTGGGTGACCATGTGCGTGAATCCTCCAGGGTCGTTCGACGGGCTCGCTCGTGGCGGCCGTCCTTGGTGCAGCCCGTGTAGCAGGCTGCCGGTGATCGTGGGGCTGTCGGGACCGTCCGTCGGACGACCCCCGACTGTCAGCCGGTGAAACGGATCGGAACCAGCAGGTACCGGTAGGCGGAGTCGTCCTCGCCGTCCAAGCTGCCCTGGCCGGTGAACTCGACCGGCTTGTTGGGGTGGGTGAACGACAGCCGGACGAAGTCGGTGCCCAGCGCGCCGAGCCCGTCGAGCAGGAACTGGGGGTTGAACGCTACCGCGATGTCCTCACCCACCAGAACGGCCTCCAGGGCCTCCGACGCCTGCGCGTCGTCCCCCTGCCCGGCGTCCAGCACGACCTGCCCCTCGCTGAACGAGAGCCGGATCGGCGTGTTGCGCTCGGCGACCAGGCTCACGCGCTTTGCCGCTTCGATCAGGGGAGCGGTGGCGACCACTGCATGGATGGGCGTGCTGTCCGGGAACAGCCGGCGGACAGCGGGGTAGTCGCCCTCGACCAGCTGGGAGGTGGTCTGTCGGCCGCTGGCCTCGAAGCCCACAAGATCCAGCCCCTGGCCTGTGGACAGACCGACGTTCACGAGACCGCCGCCCGAGCCGAGGGACTTGGCGACGTCGTTCAGCGTGCGTGCGCGCACGAGTGCGACGGCGGAGAAGCCCGGCGTTGCCGGGGTCCACGTCAGCTCACGCAGCGCGAGGCGGTAGCGGTCCGTGGACAGGAGCGTGATGCGCTCGCCCTCGATCTCCACGCGGACGCCGGTCAGCAGCGGCAGGGTGTCATCACGGCTTGCAGCGACCGTCACCTGCGCGACCGCGTGCGTGAACGCATCGCCCGAGACGGTGCCGCTGACCTCTGGTAGGCCCGGCAGTGCGGGGTACTCGTCCACAGGCATGGTGAGGAGTGTGAACCGGCTGGCGCCACAGGTGACGATCACCTTGCTGCCTTCGAGCGACACGTCCACAGGCTTGTTGGGCAGTGCCCGGGAGATCTCTGCCAGCAGACGCCCCGAGACCAGGACCGTGCCTGGCTCGGCGACCTCGGCGGGGATCTCAGACCGCGCGGAGGTCTCGTAGTCAAAGCTCGCGAGGTTGATCACGCCCTCGGCAGCGGCCTCGATCCGGACGCCGGCGAGCACGGGAGCCGGCGGGCGCGTGGGGAGCGTGCGAGCGGTCCATGTCACGGCATCGGCGAGGACATCGCGCTCGACCCTGAACTTCATGCCGTTGCATCTCCTCTTGTTCCTGGACTGTCGAGGGAAACCCTACGCGAGTTGCTGACCGGGCGGCACTCGGTACGCCGACCTGTGGATGGACATCCCGTTGCTCCTCGTACTAGTGTTCGAACCGGTGTGCCGAGCGCTCGAACCGCCTGATGAAGGCGTGTGGATTCCCTCTTAGAGATAGATGTCGTAGTAGTAGTCGGTGCTGTGGAAACTGGGGAAATCGTGTCTTTCCGCAGGTCAGAGGCAATTTCCTCCTGTGGAGGAGCTGTGGGTCTATCTGTGCATGAACTGGGGACCCTTGTGGACGGCCAGTTTTTACACACAGGCTGTCCACCGATTGGGGGGTCGCTGCCCACAGAAATCGGGGGTTCATCCACACCCATCCACAGGCTTGTCCCCAGGTGTGTATGGGCAGGTCAGCGGTGTGGGCCGAGTTCTGCACAGAGTGTGTCCACAGCACTGGGGATGACCGGACCAGAGTGGCCACAATCCGCGGATCCACATGTGGATAGACCTGTGGAGGTGCGGATACGCAACACCCCCGCGCACCGGTGAGGCTGTGCACAGGGGTGTGGAAAGGTGTGGAACCGGGCTGGATGTCCGATTTCTAGGCGGTCTGAGCGCCTCGGGGCTCGTAGGTCAGCCGCGCTGCTGCTGCTTGATCCGGCTGGTGAGTTCTGTGACCTGGTTGTAGGTCGAGCGGCGCTCCGCCATCTGGCCGGCGATCTTCTTGTTCGCATGCATGACCGTGGTGTGGTCGCGCCCGCCGAACTGCTGGCCGATCTTCGGCAGCGACAGGTCCGTGAGCTCGCGGCACAGGTACATGGCGATCTGGCGGGCGGTCACCAGAACGCGGGAGCGCGAGGAGCCGCACAGGTCCTCGATGGTGAGGCCGAAGTAGGCGGCTGTCTGGGCGATGACGACGGCTGGGGTGATCTCAGCGGTGTCGTCGTCGTCGGTGATGAGGTCCTTGAGGACTATCTCCGCAAGTGCCAGGTCCACCTGCTGCCGGTTCAGGTTGGCGAACGCGGTGACCCGGATCAGCGCACCCTCGAGCTCCCGGATGTTCGTCGAGATCCGCGAGCCGATGTACGAGAGGACGTCGGCCGGCACGTCGAGGTGCTCGCTCGCGGCCTTCTTCCGCATGATCGCGATACGCGTCTCGAGGTCAGGCGGCTGGACATCGGTGATGAGGCCCCACTCGAAGCGCGAGCGGAGCCGGTCCTCGAAGCCGTTGAGCTGCTTGGGCGGAACGTCGGAAGTGATCACTACCTGCTTGTTCGCGTTGTGCAGCGCGTTGAAGGTGTGGAAGAACTCCTCCATCGTCTGCTCCTTGCCCTGCAGGAACTGGATGTCGTCGATGAGGAGCACGTCGACGTCGCGGTACCGACGCTGGAACGCGCCGGCCTTGCCTTCGCCGATGCTGTTGATGAAGTCGTTGGTGAACTCCTCGGAGTTCACGTACCGCACCCGGATGTGTGGGTAGAGGTTGTGGACGTAGTGCCCGATGGCATGCAGCAGGTGGGTCTTGCCCAGCCCCGAGTCGCCGTAGATGAAGAGCGGGTTGTACGCCTTGGCCGGCGCCTCGGCCACGGCGACAGCCGCGGCGTGCGCGAACCGGTTGGACGAGCCGATGACGAACGTCTCGAAGATGTACTTCGGGTTCAGCCTGGTGGGCTCCGCCGACGGCTTCGGCGCCGGCTGCGGCGCGATCGGCATCTGTGCCTGCTCCGGCTCCGGCGGCTCGTGCTCGAGGGAGAGCGCGGCCGGGCCGGAGATCTGCGACGGTCCGGCGAGGGTGCTGCTGCTCAGCTCGGGATCGACGGTGATGCCGAACCGGACGTCGCGACCGAGCACCGAGGACATGGCAGAGACCAGGTCGTCGCGGACCGCCGTCTCCAGATAGGTGCGGGTCTGCTCGTGGGGGACGGCGATGAAAACCATGTCGTCCAGCACGGCCATCGGCTTGGCCAGACGGATGAAGGCGAGCTGCCGGGGGCTCATGTCGGGCCGGGCCTCGAGCGCCGTCAGGGTCTGTGCCCAGACGTCACCGATGTTCTCGTCCGGGTTGGCCACTGGCTTTCCTTCGTCTCGTGCGTGGGGTGGTGCGCGATGCTGGGGGTGTGTTGGAGTCTGCCATGATGGGGCACCGTCCACACAGTTGTCCACAGGTTGTGGATTGCGCGGAACGTCGCTGGGTAAGTGGTATGCGGGCCCCTGCCGGAGGCATCCGGAAGCCCTGTCATCGCGCGCGATGTGGCGCGTCCGACACGCATGTTGCCGCCGTTCTGGTTTGACCCGGAGGGGCCCGGCGGCGTAACGTCAGACAGCCGTTCCAGGTACTTCTGCGCGCCCACACATGGATTCGAGCCACGTCCTCTGACGTCGGCGACGACCTGTGGACCAGGCCCCGGGTCGGCGAGGCCGATCGCTGTATTGAACGGCCAACTTTCACTGCATCGTCGAGGACAGACGGTGTGCCTACCCCGACGTTCTTGGAGTACCTCGTGAGCAAGCGGACCTTCCAGCCGAACACCCGCCGTCGTGCGAAGACCCACGGCTTCCGGCTGCGCATGCGCACCCGCGCCGGCCGCGCCATCCTGGCGGACCGCCGTCGCAAGGGTCGCGCCGAGCTTTCAGCCTGACATGTTGCCCGCGGCGCACCGTTTGCGCCGTTCCGTCGACTTCGAGCGGACGGTGCGTCGCGGCACGCGTGCAGGTCGATCGACCTTGGTGGTTCACCTTCTCATTCCGGACGAAAACGTCTCGGAAACGGGATCGGGAACTCCACAGGTCGGTTTTGTCGTTTCCAAGGCTGTGGGTAACTCCGTGCAGCGCAACCTGGTGAAGCGTCGGCTCCGTGCCGCCGCGTTCGGGCACCTCTCGGTGCTGCCGACCTCCGCGCGCGCCGTCGTCCGCGCGCTGCCGCCGTCGGCCGGCGCCACGTACGCGGATCTCGACCGCGACCTCGACTCGTGCTTACGCCGTGCCGTCGCACGCGCAGCCGGAGACGGGAAGAGATGACCACGATCCCCGCACCCGGGGGCGAGGCGCCGCCTCGCGAACCCTCGCTGATCGGCCAGCTCCCGGTGACCCTCCTTGTGGGGATGGTCCGCTTCTACCAGGCGTTCATCAGCCCGATGAGCCCCCCGAGCTGTAAGTACTACCCGTCCTGCTCGCAGTACACCCTGATCGCGCTACGGCGCCACGGTGCGCTGCGCGGGCTGGGTCTCGCGCTGTGGCGCCTGCTGCGGTGCAACCCGTGGAGTCTCGGCGGCGTCGACGACGTGCCGCCCGCGCGCGGCGCGCACACCCACGCCGAGGGCTGACCTGCCCCGGCTCGTGCCGCCGTAAACGACACCGCACCTACCGCAGACTTCGCGTCACCAACTCTGGAGCTTCCTGACCGATGGACTTCTTCGCTTTCCTCTGGCCGATCGAATGGGTCGTCGCCTGGATCATCTACGGGTCCCACTGGGTCTTCACGACGCTCGGTCTGGCTGCGGGCCCAGGCACAGCATGGGTCTTGTCGATCGTCGCCCTGGTGATCGTGATCCGGATCGTGCTCATCCCGCTCTTCTTCAAGCAGATCAAGGCGTCGCGCGGGATGCAGATGATCCAGCCCGAGCTACAAGCCGTGCAGAAGAAGTACAAGGGCAAGACGGACCCGGCGTCCCGCGAGAACATGACGCGCGAGACGATGGAGCTGTACCGGAAGCACGGGACCAACCCGTTCGCCTCCTGCATGCCGATCCTGCTGCAGTCGCCGATCTTCTTCGCGCTGTTCCGGGTACTGAACGGCCTGGAGGGCATCTCAACGGGTGACGCGGATCCGATCGGCCCGATCACCCGCTCGGTCGCCGGTGACATCGAGTCGTCCACTCTCTTCGGCGCGCAGCTGAGCGACGTCTTCCTGCAGACCGACTCGTGGGTCTCGCGTACCGTCGTCATCGTGCTCATCGTCGCGATGAGCGTCACGACCTTCACCACGCAGCGTCAGCTGACGATGAAGAACATGCCGCCGTCGGCCCTCGAGGGCCCCATGGCGCAGACGCAGAAGATGATGCTGTACATGCTGCCGCTCGTCTTCGCGATCTCCGGCGTGAACTTCCCGGTCGGTGTCCTGATCTACTGGACGGTGACCAACATCTGGTCCATGGGCCAGCAGTACTACACGATCAAGCGCATGCCGACGCCAGGCTCCATCGCTGAGAAGCAGATGAAGGAGCGGCAGGCGGCGAAGGCCGCAAAGCGCGCTGCCAAGAGCGGCGAGGTCATCGAGGACGAGATCCCGGTCGTCGAGGAGCCGAAGAGCGGCCAGCGGGTCCAGCCCAAGCGCAAGAGCCGGCAGAAGAGCCCGGCCCCGACGCGTCCGGCCATCGCGCAGTCGGCACCGCAGGACGCCCCGGATGCGACGACCGGGAAGCAGCCGGGGGCCAAGCCCAAGCAGTCCGGTACGACGTCCAGCACGCAGCCCGGCTCGAAGCCCAAGCAGCCTGGTACGGCGCCGGGGGCAACCCCGACGTCGTCGGGCAAGCGCAAGCAGAAGAAGTAGGAGGAAGACGCGATGAACGCGAGCACAGGTACGGCCGTGCCCGATCCCACGGCTCCGGTCGCGGATCCGGAGGACCGCACCAAGCGCCTCGAGGAGGAGGGCGAGATCGCTGCCGACTACCTCGAGGAGTTCCTCGACATCGCTGATCTCGATGGCGACATAGATCTCGACATCAAGCACGACCGGGCGGCGGTAGAGGTGGTTGCCGACGACCCCAAGTCGCTCGCGCACCTTATCGGTCAGGACGGCGAGGTGCTCGACGCGATGCAGGAGCTCACGCGCCTGGCGGTCCAGACCCGCACGGGGGAGCGGAGCCGGCTGATGCTCGACATCGGCGGCTACCGTGCCGCACGTCGGGTCGAGCTCACGCAGATCGCCGAGGAGGCGATCGAGGAAGTGCGGGCGTCCGGCGAGGAGGTCGAGCTCGAGCCGCTGAATGCCTTCGAGCGCAAGGTCGTGCACGACGCCGTCGCAGCGGCAGGCCTGGTCAGCGACTCGCGGGGCGTCGAGCCCGAGCGGTATGTCGTGGTCCAGCCCGCCGAGACGTCGGCCACGGTCACGGACTGAGCCACTGGGTGTGGCCGAGGGCCGGTGTGCGTCCTGAGGACGTGTACCGGCCCTCGGTGTGTTCGGCTTCTTTTTGACAGCGAGTGGAGGACGGGACGTGGAAGGTTCGGACGTGGCACGGCAGGGGGAGTCTGCTGCCGGCGCTGAGGTGCCCGACGCCGAGACGCTCGGCGTGAGCGACGCGGTCAAGGCATACCTGGGCAACGCGTACGACGGCGTCGCGCACTACGCGGACCTGCTCCGCGACCAGGGAGAGCTGCGTGGGCTGATCGGACCGCGGGAGGTTTCGCGCATCTGGGAGCGGCACATCCTGAACTCCGCCGCGGTGGTGCCGTACCTGCCCGCGACGGGTTCGGTGGCGGACATCGGTTCGGGGGCGGGGCTGCCCGGCGTGGTGGTCGCGGTGATGCGCCCCGAGCTCGAGGTAATCCTGATCGAACCGATGGAGCGACGGACGACGTGGCTCGCTGAGGTCGTCGCTGAGCTCGGTCTCACGAACGTCCAGGTGAAGCGGGGGCGGGCGGAGGAGTTCCACGATGCGTTCGAGGTCGACGCGGTGACGTCCCGGGCCGTGGCCGCACTGTCGAAGCTGGTGCGGATGAGCATGCCGCTCGTCAGGGTGGGCGGTGAGATGGTGATCCTCAAGGGACGTAGCGTCGAGCAGGAGGTAGAGCCGGCGCGGAAGCTGCTGCGGAAGTACGCCGCCGGCACACCCGAGATCCTGGAAGGCGTCACGGTTGAGGGCGTCGAGTCGACGACGATCGTCCGGGTGCGTCGCGGGAAGTAGTTCGCTCGAGATCGATGTTTCACGTGGAACGGGAGCCGATGCCTGAGGGCGACGGCTCCCGTTCTGGTCTGTCCGGGCCTCGGCGCTCGTAGAGGACTGCAGCGCATGCGGCGGCCGCGCCTGTCGAAATGGATGTCCCAGTGGTTGGCCTCGGCGGTGTACAGGATTCCCGCGCCGGAACGGAGAGGCGTGGCCCGAGAGCGTCTGGCGCACCGGCTGCTTGGCGGAACGGTACGGGGAGACGTTGTGGTCGTCGCGCCCTCCACTCGACGTCCAGCTGGTGCCCCGCAGTGCTTGGTTGACTGACGGCCTGGGCGGGTGGGAGGTCGCGGTGGCGCTAGCGGGGTCGCGAAGGCATGGAAGCGTGCGGTGGTGCAGGCTGCGATCAGAGTTTTGGATCGCGTGATGGTTCGACGGGACGTCTGCCGGCGTGGGACGCGGTTGGGCAGGCTGAGGATCAGCGCCGCCCGTTTCACGTGAAACGGGCGGAATGCATCGGTCGCGTGGGGGAGCGGCGATACGCCAGCAGCGGGCCTCGGTGCTCGGAGAGCCGTCTGCGGACGATCGGCTACGTCGAGGCCGGGGCTCGTTTCAGTGGTGACCGTCGTACCAGTGGCGCACGTTGCGTGTTTCACGTGAAACGTGCTGACTGAGCAAAGCAGGAATCCTGCGGATCAGGACGATCAGGTGTGTGGTGAGTTCGGATCGCGGGGTGTCAGAGCGATTTCCCGTTGAACTGTCGATCTGATCCCTCCGGGGTCGGCGTTTCGACGCCGCTGAGCAGGCACGCGACCGTAGCGTTGCGCGGGTGTGCTTCTTCAGACGAAAGTCCAAGCGAGTAGCGGCAGCTGCGCCTGTTGCGACGCCGGCTGCGTCGGCAGCGGCGTCCGACTCGTCCGTCTCGGAGCCGCCCTCTGCGGCCGGGGAGCCCTCTGCTGATACGGCACCGGCATCGTTGGTGGCCGCGCGGACTGATCGGCCGGCATCGGGCGCCGACGCGATTCCCGGACAGCAGACCACCGATGCACCTGCCACGGAGCCGCCGGACGCCTCGGTCGAGGACGGAACGAGCGAGAGCCTGGAAGCGGCATCGGAGTCGCAAGCGGATGCGCGATCCCGCGAGGCGGCGGAGGGCGAGCCGAAGACGCTCCCGCGGTCGGACGAGTCCGAACGGACGCCCGGCGTGTCCCAACCGTCCAGCTCCGCCCCAGTCGCTCTGACTGGAGGAACTCCTGGCGACGAGAGCTTCGAGGCCGGTTCTGATGCGGGAGAACGCGAGGGGAGTGGCGCGGGATCGGCCGAGCCCTCGAGGTCGGCCGAGCCGACGAGCCCGGGGGAACCGACGCAGCCCGAAGAGCCTGAGGACGCGGAAATACCGTCGTCAGTAGACATGGCTCCGCCGCAGTCCGAGATCGTGCGCACGGGCCCTCGCGATGAGGTCTGGGGTCAGGATCGCCCCGGTCGGGAAGGGGAGAGCGCCACCGCGCTGAACGAGTTGATCGAGTCCGTGACGATGTCCGCATCGGCAGGGCATGAGATGGCCGCCGAATTGGCCGAGGCAGGGGAGATCGACGACGTGACAGGCGTGCTGGAACAGCAGTCGGGCAACGCAGACAGGGCGGCCGACGTAGAAGACCGGGCGGCCGACATAGAAGGCAGAGCGGCCGACGTAGGAGCGGCAGATGTGGATCCGGATCTGATGGACGAGCTTCCCTCGGATCGGCCGGTGCCGGCAGACGCGATCAAGCGTGCGAGCGAGGCACTCGACGCAGCGGTCAACGCCGCGCCCGCGGTGATCGGTTCCACCGGGTTTGTGGACGATGACGAGGCCGTGGCGTTCGTCGACTCGGAACTCACACATTTCGACGGAGAATCTGGGTCGGAGGCCGAGCCAGAAGACGTGGCCAGCGATTACAGTGTCCGCGTGACGGATCCGATTCCTGTGCAGAGCCTCTCCGCTCCCGACGTTTCACGTGAAACGTCTGGGTCCGTGCAGACGCCCCTTGGCACCCAGCAGCCCACGGGCGGCCCGCACGGTAGCGATGACGAGCGGCGGTCGGCCCTCATCGCAACCGTCCCGGCCGTTGACGAAACGACTCCTGTCGCCGCCGAGCTCGCGATGGACGCTCGCCGACGCATCGAACTTCAGGGGCGGCGGTTCCCACGCCCGCCGAAGACCCGCATCATCACGGTGGCAAACCAGAAGGGCGGCGTCGGCAAGACGACGACCACGGTGAACGTCGCCGCGGGCCTGGCGCAGTCCGGCCTGAACGTCCTCGTCATCGACAACGATCCGCAGGGCAACGCCTCGACGGCACTAGGCATCGAGCACCGTGCGGGGACTCCGTCGGTCTACGAGGTCCTCGTTGAGGGCGAGTCCCTGGCGAGCACCGTGCAGCAATGCCCGGACGTTCCCAATCTCTGGGGCGTGCCTGCGACGATCGACCTCTCCGGCTCCGAGATCGAGCTCGTCTCTCTGGTTTCACGTGAAACCAGGCTCCGCAAGGCGATCGACAAGTATCTCGCTGACCGGCTCGCTGCGGGCGAGGAGCGGATCGACTACGTTCTCATCGACTGCCCGCCGAGCCTTGGGCTGCTGACGGTCAACGCCTTCGTAGCGGGCCGTGAGGTCTTCATTCCCATCCAGTGCGAGTACTACGCGCTCGAAGGCCTGAGCCAGCTGCTCAAGACGATCGACCTGATCCGGTCACACCTGAACCCTGAGCTTCGCGTCTCGTCGATCCTGCTGACCATGTACGACGGTCGCACCAACCTGGCGCAGCAGGTCGCAGGCGAGGTCCGGTCGCACTTCCCGGCCGAGACCTTCAAGACGACGATCCCGCGTTCGGTGCGGATCTCCGAGGCTCCGAGCTACGGCCAGACGGTGATGACGTACGACCCGACGTCGACGGGCGCACTCGCGTACCTTCAGGCGTCCCGTGAGCTCGCCGAGCGTGGTCAGGGCGGCTCGAGCCCGCGCCGCGCGATGAAGGCGGAGCCAGTCGGAGCGCAGGATTGATGGTCCGCAGTGACGAACGGGGCGCGATGCGCCTCGTGATGATGGAGATGAAGCCTGTCCGCGCTCGGCGTCGGACCGAAACCGACGAGGAGACACGATGAGTGCGAAGCGACGCGGGCTCGGGCGGGGCCTGGGCGCCCTGATCCCGACGGGTCCTGAGCTGGACGAGCAGGCACCCGGTGCGGGGTTGGGCGAGTCGGACGGCGCCGACGGCGCGCTGGGCGGCTCGGTCGCGACCGTCGTCGAAGAGCGACCGTCACCGGCGCTTGCCCCGACGGACGAGGTTCCGGTGAGCACAGTGTCGGTCGGCACGGTCTCGACGGAGTCGGTGCCGGAGAAGAGGATCGTCAAGAACACCGGTCCCCGCCCGAGCACGGTGAAGTGGGACTCCGCGATCGCGAGCGGCCGGCTCTCGGTTGCCAACGAGGCAGCGGAGGGTGGCGGCGGCTCGGCGCTCGACGACACCTTCTTCAGCCGGGAGCAGGGTGCGTCCGACGCTGTTTCACGTGAAACACCGGAACTTGTTCCCGTGCCGGGCGCGCGCTTCGCGGAACTGCCCGTCACCGCGATCCGCCCGAACACGTGGCAGCCGCGGACGGTCTTCGACGAGGGTGACCTCGACGAGCTGGTCGAGTCGATCCGGGAGATCGGCGTCCTTCAGCCGATCGTCGTTCGCCCCGACAAGGAGCACCCCGGTGAGTACGAGCTCATCATGGGTGAGCGGCGCTGGCGCGCAACGCAAGCCGCCGAGCTCGAGACGATTCCCGCGATCGTTCGCGACACCGACGACGGAGACATGCTCCGGGACGCGCTGCTGGAGAACCTGCACCGCGCGGATCTGAACCCGCTCGAAGAGGCGGCGGCCTACCGCCAGCTCCTCGACGACTTCGGCTGCACGCACGAGGAGCTCGCCACGCGCATCGCGCGTAGCCGTCCGCAGATCTCGAACACCTTGCGTCTGCTGCGGCTGCCCCCGCTGGTGCAGCGCCGTGTCGCAGCCGGTGTGCTGTCGGCCGGCCACGCACGCGCCCTCCTCGGCCTGAGCGACGGCGCGGAGATCGAACGGCTCGCGCAGCGCATCGTGTCGGAGGGGCTCTCGGTGCGTGCGACCGAGGAGATCGTGATGCTCACGGAGTCTGACGGCAGCGGTACCAAGACGCGCAAGGCGCCGCGGGCCGGTACGCGCAGCGAGGCCGTGGACGAGCTGGCGACGCGGCTCTCCGACCGGTTCGAGACGCGGGTCAAGGTGGCGCTCGGGAAGAACAAGGGCCGCATGACCGTCGAGTTCGCCTCGGTCGAGGACCTCAACCGCATCCTCAACGTCATGGCACCCGACGAGCGGGGTCTGCTCAAGGCGACGCCTGACGCCTGACGCGCTAGACAGCACACGGCTCCGGGCCGGCACCCCCTGCGGGAGGTGCCGGCCCGGAGCCGTTGTGCGCACGGGCCGCCCCACGCGCTATCGCGCAGGCGTCAGGGCGGTGTCGACTATGGCGCGGTACAGGGACGACAGTTCGTAACCGCTCGCCGCTACGGCCTGGGGCAGAAGTGACATCTCTGTCATACCCGGCGCGACATTGACCTCAAGGATCTGGGCGACGCCGGACCGGTCGAGGATCAGGTCTGTGCGGGAGAGGTGTCGCAGGTGCAGCGCCTCGTGTGCGCGCACGGCGGCGTCGGCCACGAGGGTTGCCTGCTCCGCGGTAAGGCGCGCTGGTGCGAAGAACTCGGTCTCGCCGGCGACGTAGCGAGCGGCGTAGTCGTACCCGCCGTCGGCCACGATCTCAACGGCGGGGAGGGCCTCCGGCCCGTCCGGGCCGTCGATCACGCTGACCGCCAGCTCGACACCGTCGATCGCCTGCTCGATGAGTGCGGTCTCGCCGTAGGCGAAGCACTCCACCATCGCGCGAGCGAGGTCCTCGGCGCGGGTCACGACGGTGACGCCGAGCGCGGAGCCGCCCTCGGTCGGCTTGACCACCAGCGGGAGCCCGAGGCGTCGCACTATCGTGTCGAGCACCGGCTGCGCGCCGAGATCACGGAAGAGGCTCTGGGGGAGCGTCACGTAGTCGGGCGTCGCGAGCCCGGCGTCGAGCAGGGCAGCCTTCGAGATCGGCTTGTTCCACACCACGCGGCTGGCGCGCGGACCCGTGCCGACATAGGGGAGGCCGACCATGTCGAGCACGTCGCGGACCGAGCCGTCCTCACCGGAGGCGCCGTGCAGCAGCGGCCAGACGACGTCGGGCCGGGTCTCGCGGAGGAACGCCAGGAGGTCGGCGTCGACGTCGTGCAGCACGACCTCCAGGCCGGTGGCGCGCAGCGCCTCCGCGACCCGGCGCCCCGATCGGAGTGACACGTCCCGTTCGTGCGACAGGCCGCCGGCGAGGACAACGACCAGGGGAGCGCCTCGCGCGGCGTCCGGCCGGGCAGGCGCGGCGGGTGCGCCCGTGGGTGCGTCGGACGGGGCGGGGGCGGAACTGGTCATCGAGGACTCACTCGGTCGGGATCTATGGTCAACGGCTCAGCTGCCATCGTGTCAGACGCGCAGGTCACCCGGGCGACCTGCGCATCGGACACGGAACGGCGCGTCACGCCAGGTCGGGAGCCGGGCCCTCGACGTCGTCCGTGTCGGGGTCGGGCTGCGCGGAAGTGCCGAAGATCTGCACCAGCTCGGACTCGCCGTTCACGACGCCGGCCAGCCTGCGTACGCCCTCGCGGATGCGTTCCGGCGTGGGGAAGCAGAAAGAGAGGCGCATGTGGTCGGAGCCGCTGCCGTCGTAGTAGAACGCCGTACCCGGGACGTACGCGACGCGCGCGGTGACCGCGCGGGGCAGCATCGCGCGGGCGTCGAGACCGTCGGGAAGCCGCACCCAGACGAAGAAGCCACCGTTCGGTACGTTCCACGAAGCACCGGGCAGGTACTCACCGAGCGCGCCGACGAGGGCGTTGCGCCGCTCGCGGTACATCTCGCGGTAGGCCTTGATCTGCGCCTTCCAGTCGCACGTCTCGAGGTAGGTCGCCACGGCGAGCTGCGAGGCGTTCGACGGCGACAGGACCGCCGACTCGCTCGCGAGCACGAGCTTGTCGCGCACCGCGTGCGGAGCAATCACGAAGCCCACGCGGTAGCCCGGCGCGAAAGTCTTGGAGAAGGAACCGAGGTACAGGACGCCGTCGGTGTCGTAGGAGCGCAGCGCGGGCAGCAGCTCGTCGTCGAACCCGAGGAGGCCGTACGGGTTGTCCTCGACGACGAGGACGCCGTGCCGGCGGCAGATCTCCAGCACCTGCGGCCGGCGCTCGGCGGACAACGAGACGCCCGCAGGATTTTGGAACGTCGGGACCGTATAGAGAAACTTCACGCGGCGGCCCTCGGCCGCCAGGCGGGTGAGCGTCGCCTCGAGCTCGGCCGGGACCAGGCCGTCGGCGTCGAGGGGCACCTGGACGACGTCGGCCTGGTAGGACCGGAACACGCCCAGCGCCCCCACGTACGACGGCGCCTCGGCGATCACGACGTCCCCCGGGTCCACGAAGATGCGGGTCACGAGGTCGAGCGCGGACTGCGAGCCGGTGGTGACGACGACGTCGTCGGCGTGGGCGGACACGCCCTCGAGCGAGACGACCTGCGTGATGTGCTCGCGCAGCACCTCCTCGCCCTGGCCGGAACCGTACTGGAGGGCAGTGGTGCCCTTGGTGGCGATGAGTCGCTGCATGGTGTCGGCGATGACGTCGAGGGGCAGGCCCTCGAGGTACGGCATGCCGCCTGCCAGTGACACGACCTCCGGGCGGTTCGCCACCGAGAAGAGTGCCCGGATCTCCGAGGCGCGCATGCCGTGCGCTCGCGCCGCGTACGAACCGAACCACGGGTCGAGGCGGTTACCGGCAGTCTCGGGAAGCTCGTTCACGCGGCCCAGTCTCGCATGCAGGCGGTGTGCTACCCAGTGTCCGTTCGTGGCGAAACGGTGAGATTACGCGGCTCCGAGGCGGTTCCGACGCCGATTCCGACGGTGTTCCGACGCAGAAGAGCGCGCGTCCGATGCCGCACCCGATCGGTGATCAGGTGGGACGGACACGCGCTCTACCGAGCGGTGCGCGAAGCGATCAGCCCGCGAGGACCTCGTCGATCTCCTCGGTCAGCGCGCGCTTCGGCCGGGCGCCGATGATCGACTTCACGACCTCGCCACCCTTGTAGACGTTGAGCGTCGGGATCGACACGATGCCGTAGTCCATGGCGGTCTGGCGGTTCTCGTCGGTGTCGAGCTTGACGATCTTGATCTTGCCCTCGTACTCGTCGGACAGCTCCTCGAGGATCGGCGCCACCATGCGGCACGGGCCGCACCAAGTGGCCCAGAAGTCGACGAAGACAGGAATGTCAGAGTCGAGGACCTCGGCCTTGAAGGTGTCGTCGGTGACCGTGATGGTGCTCATCCAGCATCTCCTTGTTCGTGGCCCTGGGGGCCGAGTGGGGCGGGTCGGGTTGAAGCCGGCCGGAAGGTCAGTCGTTCAGCGAATCGAGGTACGCCTGGGCATCGAGTGCTGCGGAGCAGCCCGAGCCGGCGGCCGTGATCGCCTGGCGGTAGGTGTGGTCCACGACGTCGCCGCAGGCGAAGACGCCGGAAAGGTTGGTGCGAGTGCTGCGGCCCTCGACGAGGATGTAGCCGTTCTCGTCCAGGTCGACCTGGCCCTTGACCAGGTCGGTGCGGGGCTCGTGGCCGATCGCGATGAACAGGCCGCTCGCGTCCATGTCCCGGATATCGCCGGTGACCGTGTCGCGAAGGCTGAGGCCCGAGACCTTGTTCTCACCGGTGATGCCGGCGACCTCGCTGTTCCACGCGAACTCGATCTTCGGGTCCGCGATGGCACGCTCGGCCATGATCTTCGAGGCGCGCAGGCCGTCGCGGCGGTGCACCACAGTGACCTTCGAAGCGAAACGGGTCAGGAACGTGGCTTCCTCCATCGCGGAGTCACCACCACCGACCACGACGATGTCCTGGTCGCGGAAGAAGAAGCCGTCGCACGTGGCGCACCACGAGACGCCGCGCCCGGAGAGGCGCTTCTCGTCGGGCAGGCCCAGCTCGCGGTAGGCGGAGCCGGTCGCCAGAATCACGGAGCGGGCGCGGTAGGTGTCGCCGCCGCCCGTCACGATCGTCTTGATGTCGCCGCTGAGCTCGACCTGCTCGGCGTCGTCCCAGATGACCTTGGCGCCGAACTTCTCCGCCTGCTCGCGCATGGCGTCCATCATGTCGGGACCCTGGATCCCGGCGGGGAAACCGGGGAAGTTCTCGACCTCGGTCGTGTTCATCAGCGCGCCGCCGGCGGTGACCGAGCCCGCGATGACTACGGGCGCAAAGCCGGCACGCGCCGCGTAGATCGCGGCGGTGTAACCCGCGGGGCCGGACCCCACGATGACGACGTCGAGCACGGGGGCGTCGGTGGTCCCGGCAGCCGGAGCTGTGGTCTGTTCGGTCAAGGCGGTCTCCTCGAGTTCCATGGGCACACGCAACAACACGCGGGCGGGTCCCAGTGTTCCAGCCGATGTCGTCCATGGCTCGGCCGTGGGCGTGAGTCTCGCCACACAATATCGACATACTTCGATGGATGGGACCCCCGGGCCGGTACCGGAACACGAGAGCGGCCCCGGGCCGGCACTCCCAATGCGGGAATGCGGGCCCGGGGCCGTTCTCGGTGTTCCGGTGACATCTCGGCGAAGCCGTCAGCTGAGCACGACCTCGTTCAGCTCGAGCCGGAAGCCGTCGGAGACCTGCGGTAGCTCGGTGATCCAGATCGTGAACGCATCGCTCACCACCGGCTCGGTCAGCTCGAACGTGGTGGTCTCAGAGAACGTGCCCTCGGCGAGCACCTCTCCGCCCTCTCCGCCCTCGAGGATCTGCACCGTGCCGCCAGGGGTGTTGGTGAGGAGCTCGACCTTGGTGACCGACGCCGGCTCGCGGAGCTTGAGCTCCATCCCCAGCGCGTCCTTGTAGCCACCGAACGCCGCCTGCTGGTAGGTGGTCGTGTAGTAGAACGTGGCTGGGTCGGTGTCGTAGGCGAGCTCGACCTTCTCCGGGTGGTCGATCGTGTCACCCTCCCACTCCAGGTTGCCCAGCAGGGTGGCGGAGTCGATCACCGGACGCGCCTCAGTCTGCGCGGGAGGGGATGCCTCGCTGCTGCCCTCTCCCTCGTCACCCGTGCCCGCGGTGGAGGTCGCCGCGGGCGTCGGCGACGCGTCGGCGATCACATCGGGGGTCGGCGAGAGCACGGCGTTGATGGCCCAGATCAGGCCGGCCACGACGGCGACGCCGACGAGACCCAGCACGATCGGCGTCGGGTTCACGCCGCCGCGCTTGGGCGCGGGCTGCGTGGCGAACCCAGCATCCTGCTCGTAGTAGCCGCCGTTGGGGTCGAAGCCGCCGGGGGCGTACTGCGGCGGGTACTGCTGGGGCGCCTGCTGCGCGTACGCCTGGTCGTATCCCGGCTGGGGCTGTGCGACCGGCTGGCCGAACTGGTCGTAGCCCGACGACCCGCCCTCCGGGGGCGGGGGCGGCACCGGGGCGTGCTGCCCGTAGGCCTGCGGCTCATAGGTGTACTCGTTCTGCGGCTCCGGGTAGCCGGCGGGCACGCTGCCCGCCCCCGTCGCGATGGTCTCGTCGGTGCGTGCGATCCGGCCGGAGACGGGACGCCGCGCGGGCGGTGTCCCCTCGCCGCTGAAAGCGTCGGCGATGGACTGCCGTCGCGGACCCTCCGGCTCGGGCTGCACAAATCCAGGCAGCGATGCCACTACGGAAACCTCTCCCCACGGCTGGAGAGCCGTGGTCACGTCGTCGGGGTTCATCGGTCCGTCGGTGCCGCCGGACGCGTCGAACGTCCGGGCCACCAGGGCGTCGATGTCGGTGTCCACGTGGGGCACCAAAGTGGACAGTGGCGCCACAGCGCCTGAAGCGTCGACCTGCGCGGGCAGCGGGATCAGGGTGTCCTTCGCGATCCAGCCGGCCTCGAGATCGCTGCCGGGCCAGCGCGCCGTCATCGCGTAGTAGAGCAGGGCGACAAGTCCCTGGGCGTCGAGCAGCGCGGGCTTCACGTTCAGCGTATCGCCCGAGGCGAGGCCGCCGTCGAGCCCCAGGCCGGTGACCCGGACCCGGTGGCCGTCGATCCGCACGGCCTCGGGGCGCAGCGCCGTGTGGTGGACACCGCGGGCGTGGGCCACGCCGAGGGCGGCAGCCGCCTCACCGACGATCGCCCGGGCCTGCTGCTCGTCCACCAGGCCGCTCGAGACGATCTCGGTCAGCGTGGTGCCGGTGTGCGGTTCGGTGACCACGTACTTGTGCCCGTCGGCATCGGACCCGGCGTCGAGCACCCGGACCAGGCGCGGGTCCGTCACGAGTGCCGCGCGCCGCGCGGCGTCCAGGGCGTCGTTCGCATAGTGCCCGGTCACGAGCGTCACGCGGACCTCGCGGTCCAGGATCAGGTCGTGCGCCTCCCAGGCGGTGGCCGCGGCAAGGTCGGTGGTCGTCCGCTGGCCAAGCCTGTATCTCTCGACAAGCACGCTGCCTGGCTCGACGGTGCTCACGCGGACCTCCTCGCTCGCTCGGGGGACAGTAGCAGGTACGTGACAACAGGGGTCACGTACCGTCGCCATGCTACGCGGAACGGCTGACAGTCCGCCGAAAGGTCGGCCCTACGGACGTCCCCAAGGCCAGAGGCGCCGATCACCCCTGGTGATCGGCGCCTCCGGTCCGACGGCGGAGGGCGTCAGCGCTTGAGACGCGCCAGCACCGGGGCAAGCAGCCGGTTGAGCTCCTCGACGCGGAGCAGGCGGAGCAGCACCACGTACACGGCGAGCATGACCAGGCCGCAGAGCGCCGTCACCCACAGGCCGCTGAGCATGGTGAGCACCCAGCCCTTGCCGAACGAGAGCACGTCGAACCCGCCCACCAGCTGGTACACGCCCCATCCGGCGAGGCCGGCCAGGACGGCGGCGAGGAGCGTCTTGGCGTGGAGGAGGAGGACGCGGCCGCCGTCGAGCCGCCCGCCGAGCTTCTGCCTGAGGCCACCCGTGCGCAGGAGCACCGTGATCCAGTTCGAGAGGGCGTAGGCGCCACCGGCGGCCACCACCCACAGCTCGATCGGCAGCCAGGTCTTCGCGGCGACCAGGCCGGCCACGAGGGCGAGCGTGGACGGCACGGTGATCCAGAAGACGGAGCGGCCGTCCTCGTAGGCGTAGTAGACCCACTTCATGAGGGCCATCGCGCCGAGCGGCACCAGGCCGAACGAGAGAGCGACCAGCACTGGCGCGATGAGCGCGGTGCCCTCCTCGCCCGCCGTCGGGACGATGAACGCCGTGGCCGGCGCGGCCAGCACGGTGAGCGCGGCGGTGGCGAACACGGTGAAGACGCCGATGGTGCGCAGGCCGAGGGAGAGATCGTCCCGGACGCGGTCGGTGTCGCCCTCCTGGGCGGCCTTGCTGATCCCCGTGAACAGCGCGGTGGCGATGGAGACCGTGACCAGCGAGTGGGGCAGCAGGTAGATCAGGAGTGCCTGCGTGTAGGAGCCGTTGCCGGCGACCGCCTGGAAGGGGGTGCTGGCGGCACCCGCCTCGGCCGAGACCCTGGTCAGGTAGGCGACGCCGACCTGCTCCAGGACGACCGCGGCGAACGTCCACATGGCGACCGACCCGGCCGAGCGCAGCCCGATGCCGCGCAGCCCCAGACGGAAGCGCCAGCGGAAGCCCGAGCGCAGCAGGGGGACCAGCAGCACCAGAGCCTGCGCGGCGATGCCGAGGGTGGCCGTCGCCGCCAGGAGGATCGTGCGCGGCGTGTCCCACTGGGACAGGTCGTTGATGCCGAGCTCGGGCGAGGTGCCGAACACCAGGAGAAAGACGCCGAACCCGACGACCGAGACCACGTTGTTCGCCACGGGCGCCCACATGAACGGCCCGAACTGCTCTCGTGCGTTCAGTACCTGGCCCAGCAGCGTGTACAGGCCGTAGAAGAACAGCTGGGGGATGCACCAGTAGGCGAACACGGTGCCCAGTGCGAGCTGCTCCGCCGTCCAGCCGTCCGTGTAGAGCATCACCACCCATGCCGACATGCCCGTGAGGACCGCGGTGATCGCGAGGATGCCTACGGCGGAGACCGTGAGCAGCTTGTCGATCCGCTCCTGCGAGTTGTGCGCGCGGAACGCCTTGACGATCTGCGGCACGAGGACGGCGTTCAGCATGCCGCCCGCGAGGATCGCGAACAGCACGTTGGGCAGCTTGTTCGCGACGTCGAACGCGATGGCGACGCTGCCCACCGAGCCGATGGCGGCCACGAGCATCATGTTCCGCACCAGGCCGCCCAGGCGGGAGGCGGCGGTGCCGGCGGCCATCACTATCGAGTTGCGTCCCAGGCCCCGGGAGGACGGCGGCATCGCGGGCACGCCCGGACCGCTCGCGGCTTCCGAGCTGGGGTCCGACGCTGGGTCGGTCGGTGCGGTCACGGCGTTCTCCTGGGTCAAGCGACTACTCCCGTGGTCTGGGCTTCGCCCGGCGCTGTTCGGCCGACGTGTGCGGCGGCCGAAACACTACTCTGCCGGGACGGCCACGGAATCCGCGGACGCCATGCGTGCGGAATCCGGCGCCTCGGCCGCCATGCCGGTCGCCTCCTCGACGTCCTCGCGGGTGGCACGGTACGGGGAACGCCCGCGGCGCACCGTGCGCCAGATGCCTGCGAGGAACAGCAGCGCGACGAGGCCCGCGGCGATCCACGTGCCGATCTCCTCCCAGCCGGCGCGTACCCGGACCTGGAACGACGAGTCGTCGGTGATCTTCGCGCCGGTCGGCGTGAGCACCTGCGCGGCGACCTCGACGTCGCCCGAGCCGATCGCGCGCACCGGCACCTGCACGTCCATCTCCTGACCTGCCGGGATGGTCTCCGTGCTGCGGGCATCGACGGTGAGCCTCGGGTGATCGGGGCGCAGCACCACCGTGACCGTCGCGTCGACGTTGAGGCTGTTGCGCACCCGGACGGGGATGTTGCCGACGTCGGAGATGAAGTTGACGTCCTGCCGGGGGACAACCGACACCGACTCCTGCGTGAGCTCGCTCGTCGACGCCAGGGTCTCCTCGACGAGCACCTCGCGGAGGCCGGGGTCGGCGCGGTGCGCGACGGAGAGCGGAGCGACCAGGCGTGTGACGCCCGGTCGCCAGATCTGGGCGGCGTCCTGCCCGGCGACCGTCGAGAACGTGACTACCGCGTCGCGCGCGTGCTCCAGCCCCGCGACGTTGGTGGCGCCGAGCTCGGCCTTGGCCACCCGGCGGTCCGGCAGGGGAGTGCGGGGCACGTCGGGCGCGTCCTGCTCGAAGAGCTTGTCCAGGGACGTGACGGTGACCCAGCCCGAGGCATCGAGCTCGTCCAGGATCGAGCTCGCCGCCTCGGCGTCGGGCGTCCAGGTGCGCGGCGCCACTATCGACAGGGACGGGGGGTCGGACGGCGCTTGGCTCACGACGGCGGCCGTCTCCGCGAGGAGACGCTGCGTGCCCTCGGTCGTCGTGGAGGCGGTGGTGACCGCCCTCGGGGCAGCCGCGTTCACCGTGGCCTGCGCGGTCTCCGCGCCCGACAGGTCGGTCGCGGAGAGGAAGGCCTGCGTGAGGGCCGCGTCGCTCACGACGGCGTGCGCCGTGCCCGACGGGGTGGTGACCTCCGCCCGGCCCGTCACAGTGCCCCCGTCCTCGGTTGCCAGCCCGCCGCTGCCGACCACGACGTTCCGCCGGTCGGCCGAGACGGCGAGGTCGAGGGTCTCGACGTCGGGCACGACGCCGTCGGCGGGCCAGGCCAGGTTCGACCGCCACGCCTCCGGGACTTCCCAGTTGGACCGACGGGGGGCGTGGAGGAAGCTCCGCGCGCCGGAGGTACGCACGTTGGCGTGAGCGAGCGCGGCGAGGTCCGGGTCGTGGCTCGGCAGGGTGTAGGTGGCGGTGTTCGCGGCGGCATCGAGCATGTCCTCGGACCACTGCGCGAGGGCCGGGTCCTTCGACCGCGTGGCAACGCCCATGACGTCGGGGTCGATCGCGAGCGACAGGTTGCTCTTCTTGGCGACCTGCAGCACGCCGTCGAGCCGCTGGCCGGCGGCAGTGCTCTGCGCCAGCTCGATCTCGACGGTGCTCGGGTCGGCCGGGTCGGCGGCAGGGCCGGTCACCGCGGCCAGGACGCTGAGCTGCAGGGGATCGCGGTCGGCGCCGTCGGCGTCGTACACCAGGAACGAGCGGGCGATGCCGAGGCGGCCCGTGGCGTCGCCGACGGCGACCGCGAGCCGGCGCGCACCGAAACCCAGGAACGTCTGGGCGCCCGGGTCGTAGGTGTAGGAGATGTCCGCGGACGCACCCGGTGCCAGGCGCGGGACCGACTTCGGCACGGGATTGCCGTGGACCCGGTCGAGCAGGCTAGCCGCGGACCACGCATCGATCTCGGCGCGCGTCGTGAGCGCGAGGTAGTCGACGGTCAGCTCGGCCACTGCGTCCGAAACCACGGCGTCGGACTTGTTGGTGACCTTCGCCCGGATGGTCACCTCGTCGCCCGGCCTCGCGACCGGATGCGAGATCTCGACGACGGAGACGTCCAGCAAGCCCTGTGCGGAGACCGCCGCGGGGATGGACTGGGTGACTGTGGTGCTCGCGGTGCCGCGTTCCGTCGTCGGACCTGTGGCAGCGGCCGGAGTTATCGCCGAACCGACGAGCATCGCGCCCGCCAGGAGCACGGCGCCGATCGTGCCGGTGCGGCGGGCCGCCCGGAGGCGGGCGGGACTGCGCGAGATGTCGTGGTGCTGCGTCATGGCAGGTCGGGGCGCTCCGTGGGGAAGGCGTCGGCGCGCAACGCGTCCCGGAGGTTCCTCGACGACTCGAGGAGATCCAGGGCGGCCGCGGCCAGTCGCTGCTCGTTCGGGTACGACAGGCGCTCGGCAAGCTCGTCGACCCTGACCCAGAGAGCGTCCTCGGCTTCGCCGTCCGGATCGTTCTCCACGGTCAGGTGACCGCCCTCCGCGCGCAAGAGGTAATGGTGCACCACCTTGTGCACCCGCCGGTCCTCACCGGTGAACCAGTAGTCGATCACGCCGAGCTCCGCCTGGATGGAACCGCGGATCCCGGTCTCCTCGCGAATCTCGCGGATCGCAGCCTCCTGTGGCGTCTCGCGACCCTCGAGGTGGCCCTTCGGCAGGCACCACTCCAGGCGCCCCGTTCGGTTGCGGCGCAGCAGCACCGCGGCGCTGAAGTCCTCAGGGCGTTCGGACCCAGCCCGCAGCACCAGTCCGCCGGCCGACGTCTCGTCCACTATCGGCAAGTGCGCCGGGGCGGTCATCGCCGCGGCGCGCCGGGCAGGGTTGACCCGCAACGGCGCCCCGCCGGGTGGCGTGGGCACCTCCGGGCGACCGCCAGGACGGTCGCTCGCCGGAACAGGGGTGGACATGCCCCAACACTACCGACTGAGCGTCGTTGGTCTGGTCAGGTGAGGTGGTGCGGGCGGTTTCGGGCGCGGGTTCGGTGAGTGGGGGTGGGGTCTGGGAGAATCTTGGGCTGTGTCTACCCCTGAGCAGGATCTGCTGCGTCGCGCGCTCGGCGTGCTGACCGAGATGGCGCCCGCCGCGCTCGAGCTGGGCGAGCAGTTTCGTGCCTCCGGCCACGAGCTCTCGCTCGTCGGCGGTCCGGTGCGGGACGCCTTCCTCGGCCGTGCGAGCAACGACCTGGACTTCGCGACGTCGGCGTCGCCGGATCAGACGCAGAAGATTCTCGCGCGCTGGGGCGACGCCAACTGGGACATCGGCAGGGAGTTCGGCACCATCGGGGCGCGGCGGGGCGACGTCGTCGTCGAAGTGACCACGTACCGGACGGACAGGTACGACCCGGCGTCGCGCAAGCCGCTCGTCGAGTTCGGGGACTCGCTCGACGGCGACCTGTCGCGCCGCGACTTCACCGTGAACGCGATGGCGGTGCGGGTGCCCGACCTGACCTTCGTCGATCCGTTCAACGGGCTGAGCGACCTCGCGGCCGGGGTGCTGCGCACTCCCATCGCACCCGAGCGCTCTTTCGACGACGACCCGCTGCGCATGATGCGCGCCGCGCGCTTCGCCGCACAGCTCTCGTTTCACGTGGAACAGGGAACGCTCGCTGCGCTGGTCGCGATGGCCGAGCGGATCGAGATCGTGTCGGCCGAACGCGTGCAGGCGGAGATCACCAAGCTGCTCCTGAGCGACAACCCACGCGCAGGGCTCGAGGTGCTGGTCGACACCGGCCTCGCCGACCAGGTGCTGCCCGAGCTGCCCGCTCTCCAGCTCGAGATCGATGAGCACCACCGGCACAAGGACGTCTACCAGCACTCGCTCACCGTGCTGGAACAGGCGATCGCCCAGGAGACCGGGCCCGACGGTCCGGTGCCGGCGCCGGACCTGGTGCTGCGCCTCGCTTCGCTGCTGCACGACATCGGCAAGCCCGCCACGCGGCGCTTCGAGCCCGGCGGGGGCGTGAGCTTCCACCACCACGAGGTGGTCGGCGCCAAGCTCACCGCGAAGCGGCTCAAGGCGCTCAAGTTCGAGAAGCAGGTGGTCAAGGACGTGTCGCGCCTCGTGGAGCTGCACCTCCGGTTCCACGGATACGGCGACGGCGTATGGACGGACTCCGCCGTCCGCCGCTACGTGACCGACGCCGGCCCGCTCCTCGAGCGGCTGCACCGGCTCACCCGCGCCGACTCGACGACGCGCAACAAGCGGAAGGCCAAGCGGCTGTCCGACGCGTACACCGACCTCGAGGACCGGATCTCCGTGCTGCGCGAGCAGGAGGAGATCGACGCGATCCGGCCCGACCTCGACGGCACGCAGATCATGGAGATCCTGGGGATCTCGCCGTCGCGCGAGGTCGGCGAGGCATACAAGTACCTGCTGAGCCTGCGCATGGAGCGGGGGCCGCTGGGTGAGGAAGTGGCGACGGAAGAACTGAAGAAGTGGTGGGCCGACCGGTAGTTCGCTGCCGCCGCTGGTCGAGCCCCGTCCGCTGGTCGAGCTTGTCGAGACCTCGTTCCTGCAGGCTCAGCTCGTGGCAGGGACGGTCCTCGAACGAGCCAGCTTCGGCAGGTCCCCAAGCCGACCCTCGATGAGTGCAAGCCGTTTCGCTCGAGACCAACCCTGTACTTGCTTCTCGCGAAGGAAAGCGTCGTCGATGCGCGAGTACTCCTCGCAGTAGACGAGGCGGACTGGCCGACGACGCCGCGTATAGGCCGCGCCCTCGCCCTCGTTGTGCTGACCGAGGCGGCGCTCGAGGTCGAGGGTGCTACCGACGTAGAACGAACCGTCGCTACAACTGAGGATGTACATGTGCGCCATGGATCGACGATGACATGACAACCGCTGGTTGGGGCGGTGCCAAAGGGATCTGTGGATAACTCGGAGGTCTCGACAAGCTCGACCAGCGGTTGGACCTGCAGTCCATCAGCTCAGCCCGTCGAAACCGGTCTCGACAAGCTCGACCACCGACTGGCTCCGCCCGACGAGCTAGACGTGGGTCGGGTCGAAGAGGGCGCTCACCGATTCGCCGCTGTGGATACGGCGCACCGCCTCCGCGAAGGCCGAGGCCACGCTGATCACGGTCAGCTTGTCGTGCGCGAGGAGCCCGACCGACGGCACCGTGTTGGTGGTCACGATCTCGACCACGTCGGGGTCGGCGGCGATACGGTGCGCGGCGTCGTTGGCGAAGATGCCGTGGGTACAAGCGATCCGTACGGTGCGCGCGCCGTGCTCCCGGAGCAGGTCGAGGATGGCCAGGATCGTGGACCCGTTGGCGATCTCGTCGTCGAGCACGATGATGTCGCGGCCGGCGACGTCGCCGATCAGGGACGTGATCTCGACCCGGTCGCCGTCGAACCGCTCCTTCGCGGCCGCCGCGACCGGAACCCCGAGCATCTTCGCGAACGCCGACGCGCTCTTCGCGTTGCCGAGATCCGGGGAGACTACCGTCGCCTTCGAGAGGTCGCTCGGCAGGAAGTGCGCCGCGAGCTCACGCAGCGCGTTGAGCTGGTCGGTCGGCACCCGGAAGAATGCGTGCACCTGCGGCGCATGGAGCGTCATCGTGAGGATCCGGTTCACGCCAGCCGTCTCCAGCAGGTCCGCGACGAGGCGGCCGCCGACCGAGATGCGCGGTGCGTCCTTCTTGTCCGACCGCGCATACGCGAAGTGCGGCATGACCGCGGTGATCCGGGCCGCCGACGCACCCTTGGCCGCGTCGATCATGAGCAGAAGCTCCATCAGGCTCTCCTGCGCGGGACGCACCACAGGCTGAACCAGATAGACGTCGCGCTCGCGGCAGTTCTCCAGGAGCTGGACCTGTAGGCAGTCGTTCGCGAAGCGCTGGATCTTGATCGGGCTCAACGGTACGTCGAGATCAGCGCACATTTCCTGAGCGAAGCGCTGACCCGTGGTTCCGGCAAAGACCCGCACCTCAGCCATGGCCGAAGTCTACGGAACCTCGAGCCGACACGCCTAGCCCATGAGGGGCATCATGTTGGCCGTGAGCCTCACCGAATGGCAGACCTGGGAACCGTTCGTCGACGCGCTGCGCCGGTCGGCGCCGCGGGGGACGGAAGTCAGCGAGTTCGTCGGCACAGTCGGCGGCGGCGCATGGCAGGGCAGGTACCTGGACGACGGCGACGCCGACGTCCGCCGCGAGCACTACCGCAAGCTCGCGCACGAGGCCGCACGGACGGGCGGCCGTGGACCGAAGGCCGACCTCGACGATGCGCTACGGGCGATCGCCGATCTCGTGCCCGACGCCGAGCAGCCCGTGCGGGTAGTCGCGGGCGCCCGACCCGGCGAGGACGTGGTCGAGCTCGTCGCGCTGCCGCCGGCCGTCGTGTCCGCGCCGGTCACGCCGATCCTCGAGGTCGTCCTGGACCCGGGAGCGCTCCCGATGCAGTACCTGGCGACGATCGCGCCCCAGCCCGGCGCCGCCGCGGCGCCGTCGGCCGATCCGGACGCCGTGGCGCGGGTGGTCGCGGACCGGATGTCCAAGGCCGTCGGCGCGACACCCGACGAGATCGCCGCCGCCCAGGCGGCCCTACCCGGCGGCGCACGTCTGCCGGAGGAGGTTCGGGCGCTGTATGCGACCGCCGGGTCCGGCAGCTTGAAGCTCGCTGGCGAGGAGGGCCTGTTCGGCGGGTTCGAGATAGTGCCGCTGAGCGGGAGCATCCTGCGCGAGGCGTTCCTGCCCGCCGCCCGCTTCAGCACCTGGACGGCCGACGCCGACACATTCGCACCCGAGGACCCCGCCGGCCGGGTGCAGGCGGCGATCGGCTCGCCGCTCTGGTTTCCCGTGGGGACCGACGGCGCCGGGAACGTCTACGCCGTCGACCTCGCCCCGGCGGCGAGCGGGCACGTGGGGCAGGTCGTGTTCCTCGACCACGAGCTGCGCGCCGGGGCGGCGTACCGGGCGGAGAGCATCGCCGCGCTGCTCGTGGGGCGGCGAGCCGGCTCGTCGGAAGCGTCGCGCGGGCCGAGCCTGCCGAAACCGGGTCCCGACAAGCTCGACCAGCAGGGTGACGCCGAGTTCCTGAACCTCGAACCCGCGGGCTGGGCGGAGCTGCTCGACGCCGGGACCGTCCCGACCACCCTCAAGGCAGCCGGCCTGTTGCCGGACCGCGCAAACCCGCCGGCGCTGCCGGACACGATCTCGGTGGCGAATCGGGTGCTCGACCTGCGCGGTCTGGATCCGATTCAGGTCACCCGCGTTACGCGACCCGAGAGCAAGGGTCTGCTCGACCGCCTGTTCGACCGGTAGGCCGATCGAGGCCCGTGGGCGGCGGCGCCCCGCGGACATGCCAACGGCGGGAACCCGAGATCGGGTTCCCGCCGCGGCCTGCTCACCACAATCCTGGGACGGGCTAGTGACCGCCCTGGAGCTCGCTGGCGGTCTCGGGACGCTTGATCATCGTCGCCAGCCCGATGGTCAGCGCCATTACGACGGCGCCGATCCCGAAGGCCAGGCCCGCGCCACCGGCCATGCTCTCCGTGGCGGACTCGCCGGCGTCGGTCAGGGACGCCGACCGGATGGTCATGATCGCGATGAACAGCGCCGTGCCGGCGGCACCCGCCACCTGCTGCACAGTGTTGATCGTGGCCGAGCCGTGCGAGTACTGGTGCGGCTTCAGCACCCCGAGCGCGGCGCTGAACAGCGGCGTGAACACGGCGGCCAGACCGACCATGAGCAGGATGTGCGCGCCCAGGATGTAGAAGATCGACGTCGTGGGCGAGATGAACGCGAACGCTCCGATCGCCACGGTGACCGCCGCGGTGGCGGGGATCATGATGGGCCGCGGGCCGAACTTGTCGTACCACCGGCCGACGACCGGGCCGAGCAGGCCCATCGCGACGCCACCCGGCAGCATCAGCAGGCCCACGGTCAGCGGCGCCAGGCCCAGTGCCTCCTGCAGGACGAGCGGCAGCACGATCAGGGTGCCGAACATCGCCATCATCGCGACCGCCATGATGGCGACTGCCACGCGGAAGTTGGACTCGAGGAACGTGCGCAGGTCGAGCAGCGCGGAGTCGGTGCGCTGGCGCGCGATCTGCCGCCAGATGAACAGCCCGAGCACCGCGAGGCCGACGCCGAGCGGGATCCACGGGTTGACCGGCGCAGCGTGCTCCGCCGCCTCGCCAAGGCCCGAGAGGCCCCACACCAGGCCACCGAACGCGACGAGCGCGAGCAGGAGGGACAGCGGGTCGAGGTGATGCTCGTCCTTGTCGGACACGTCGCGGATCCACAGGATGCCCGCCAGCAGGGCGAGCGCCGAGATCGGCAGCACGACGCCGAACACCCCGCGCCAGCCGAGGGGCTCCAGGACGGCACCCGACAGCGCCGGCCCGAGCGCCGGAGCCAGCGCGATGACCAGCGTGACGTTACCCATGATGCGGCCGCGCATGTGCGCCGGAACGATGGTCATGATGGTCGTCATGAGCAGCGGCATCATGATCGCCGTGCCGGTCGCCTGCACCACGCGACCCAGCACGAGGACAGCGAAGCCCGGCGCGATCATCGCCAGACCGGTGCCCGCCGTGAACAGGGCCATCGCCAGCAGGTAGGCACCGCGCGTGCCGAGCCGGTTGATGAGGAAGCCGGTGGCCGGGATGACGACGGCCATCGTCAGCATGAACGCCGTGGTGAGCCACTGGCCGGTCGTGGCGGTGACGCCGAGATCGGTCATGATGGGCGGCAGCGCCACCGACATCGTGGTCTCGTTGAGGATGACGGTGAACGCGCTCGCCATGAGGAGCGCGATGACGCGGAAGTGGCCCGCACCGAGCTTGTCGGTACGTGCCTCGGCCGGAGCTTCGCTCGGCGCACCGCTCGACGGCGGCGGG
Source organism: Promicromonospora soli (assembly GCF_014653785.1). Classification (GTDB taxonomy): domain Bacteria; phylum Actinomycetota; class Actinomycetes; order Actinomycetales; family Cellulomonadaceae; genus Promicromonospora; species Promicromonospora soli. The sequence goes on from NZ_BNAS01000002.1 coordinate 747,505, forward strand.
GTACTGGGTCGGTCGTGCAGCTGGTCAGAACTGTCAATGATTTCGGTACTCAAGGCATGCCCTCTCGGTACGGTGCGCGGGCCGAGATCGGGAGCGACGCTGCACACGACCTACGTCTAACGACGCCGGACCATCGTCTGGTATTCCCCAGGATGATCGCGACCTGTTTTTGTAGACGTCTGCGGTGAGCAGAAATAATCGCTCCTGGGGAATACGACGGCTCAGTTCCCCGTCGCGTCCGCGGGCTCCGCGCCGTCCGGCGCGTCCCCGGGCGAGACCGACTCCATGACCGGCGCCGCCACGCCGAGCGTGACGCCCTGCTGGGCCATGAACGGCTCCGGGTCCACGGCCTGCCCGTTCATCCGCACCTCGTAGTGCAGGTGGCAGCCCGACGACGTGCCCGCACCCGCCGGGTCGATGCGCGAGTCGCCGCCCATGGAGGCGATCTGCTGTCCGGCCTGCACCGTCTGGCCGACCCGCACCAGGTTGGTACCGGTGAGCAGGTGCCCGTACGTCGAGTCGAGGCCCATGCCGTGCTCGATGCGGATCGTGTTTCCGGTGCCCCAGCCGGTAGCGCCGGAGATCACCACACGCCCCGCGGCGGCCGCGAACACCTGGGTGCCGCACGCCGCCGCGATGTCCTGGCCCAGGTGATAGGTCGACGCCCCGGCGATGCCGGTGTTGCGCGGGCCGAACCCGGACGCCTTGGACCCGACGGCCGGGTTGGCCCAGCCGCCGGCGCCGACCGCGGAATGCCCGATGGAACCGGTCATGCAGGGTGCGGCGGCCGCAGCACCCTGGATCGACTGGGACAGCGCGGCGAGGTCCTCCTCGTCGGCCCCGCTGACCAGTTGGATCACCTGGAGTGCCTGGTCCCAGTACTGCTCGTAGTGGTACGGGTCGGCGTTCCGCTGTGCCTTGTGCGCGGCGATGGTCGGCTCGAGGGTCTCCCAGCCGGTGATCGCGAGCAGCCGGTCGTAGAAGCGCCCCGACGACTGCACGGGGTCGAGGCGCTCCTCGACCGTGCCGTACCACTTCTGCTCCTGGAACATGCCGATCGAGGAGGTCAGCGTGCCGTCAGGGTTGCGGACCCCGAACCGGTCGTCGCCGTAGGAGAGATTGCGCATGCCCGACTCGCCGAGGGCCGTCATCACCGCGATGGCCTGCGCCCGGCCCGGGACCCCGCGCTCCTGGCCCACCTGCAGGATCACGGACGCGTTCTGCAGCTGTTCGCCCGTGAAGCCGCCGGCCGACTTCGCCTGGCCGCCCGCCGGCACGACGGACGCCGACATGCTGCAGTCGCCTCCCGACTGGTTCTCGCTCACGGCGCCGCCCACCAGGACGACCATCGCGATCACCGCAGCCGGCACCGCGAGGACGGCGGCGGCCAGCACGGCCAGCACGAGCACGGCGCGCCTGGTCGCGTCGTCCTTCCTCCTGCCGGTGCCAGGCCGCCCGCCGGTGCCGGGCCGCGAACCTCGGGACCGGACCGCCTGCGACACGGCCCGCGTCGCGAGCCCGACGGGATCCCGCCCGCTCACGACTCCTCCGGCGGCCTGATCTGCTCGGCCAGCCACGGCGCCGCGCCGTCGGCCCGGGTCAGGAGCACCGTGTAGCGGCCGATGTCGGTGGGCACCGCCACCTCGGCGAGCAGCGTGGACGTCTCGTCGGTGACCTTCGGCTCCCCGGTCACCTCGTTGACCGGCACGAGCCGCGGGTCGACGTCCTTGTAGACGGGCTGCGCCTGGGGAGTGAGGAGCGGCTTGAGGTCGGCCCACCACGCGTCCTCGGCCTTGTCGGTGGAGGCGAACGCGGTGATCGTCGCGCGGGCGGCGTCGCGCGCGGCCTTGCGGACGGCGTCGTCCCACGTCGCCTCGACCGGCTCGGTGGGAGCCGTCTCGTCGAACTCGGGCTCGGCGGTCACCTCGACCGCGGGCTCGCCGGCCCCCGGCTGCCCGTCGACCTCCTCGGTCGTGGCCGCGTCGCCGGTGGTCTCGTCGGGCGTCCCCACAGGATTGTCGAAGTCGTCCTGGCTTCCCGGGGCGCCGACTCCGGGGCTCACCTCGGCGGTCGGGTCACCTGCCGGACCGCCGTCGCGCGGCCAGCCGATCCAGGTTCCGACGGCGAGGGCGATCACCGTGATGGCTACGACGAATATGCGCTTCATCAGCGGCCCAGCCCTCGCATCTGACGCCGTCCCGGGTTGTGCACGATGGCCGCCGGCTGCGGCCCGGCACCCGGCGCGGCCCCGCCCTGACGTGCGGCGTTGAGGGACTGCGCCAGCCGGGCTGCGCTCTGCGACCGCTCGCCCCGGCGGCCCAGGCCGCGGATGGCGCCGAGCATCTGCTTCGCCTGCCCAGCCCTGCGCGCCACGGTGAGCGCCTTCGAGGCGCCGACCGCGGCGGCGGACGTGCCGCCGCTCGCGACCATCGCGCCGGCCTGCAGCGCTACCGATGTCCCCGTGCGGCGCGCGCTGTTCAGCCGGTCGCCGAGCCGCTCGCCCGCCGTGGGTGGCAGGTGCGGGCTGGGCTCGTTCGACGCCTTCTCGGCGGCGTTCGCCCCGTCCGGCAGCGGTTCGGTGCCCGGGCGTCCGCCGTCGGGCGATCCGTCCTGGACCGTGCGCGCGGCCGCGGTCCAGGCGTTGCCGCCGTCGTTCCCGTTGGGAGGTCCACCGTCGGGCCCGCCGGCATACCCGGAACCATCCACCGGGATCGGGACGGTGCGGACCCCGCCGCCGCTGCCCGCGGCGCTACCGCCCGCGGCGCTACCGCCCTGACCTCCGGCCGGAGAGCCGTCCATGGCGGACGGACCCGCGGCGGGCAGGTCGTCCCGGTCGATCTCGACCGCATTGCCGTGCGGCTGCACGGGCGCAGGACCGAGGCCGACACCGGCCCACTCCTTGGCCTTGTTGTACCGGTCGCGCCACTTCGCCGTGCCGTCCCACGGCATGGCGGCCGGCTCGCCCACCTGGGAGGGGACGCCGGCGGCCGCGAGCTTGTCGGCCAGCGCCCGCAGGCCCTGCCGCACGCTCGCTCCCATGAGCACGTAGAAGACGGCGCCCGCGATGACGAGCGTATTGAAGAGGTACAGGCGCACGAGGAACGGCAGGCCGCTCGTCGCGTCGTAGAAGCCGAGCAGCATCTTCATCCATGCGACCAGGAACATCGTGGCCATCGCGACGAGGATGCAGCCGAAGCCGACGCTCGCGAACGTGCGGAACAGCTGGGCACGGGTGCCGCTCGAGACGACGCCGACAGGGAGCTGCCACAGCAGCTTGATCGCCGACCAGCCCAGCAGCAGCACCGCGAAGATGGTGCCGCCCACGATCACCACGGACAGCAGGAGGAACACGAACCCCGTGGTGAGCAGGCTGAGCGTGGAGACGACGGTGCCGGCGTCGACCGTGGACGCCGCCTCCTTGTATGCCGCGTCGCACGACCCGATGGCGTCGACGGCGTTCTCACGCCCCACGTTCTCGGTGTACGTGTCCGCGCAGCCCGTGCCGTCGATGACCGAGCCGTAGTTGATGATCTGGTGCGGCGCGCGGAGCAGGGTGTCCACGAGCTGGCCCTTGAGGCCGTCGCGGATCACCGTGGAGTCCCGCTCGAACGAGGCGCCCTCGGTGGCGAAGCCGGTGGCGATGTCCATGCCGGCGTTGCGCGACTGCATGATGACGCCCTGCTCGCCGCCGATCGTCGCCATCGGGTTGGCGAGGAACGTGGTGGCCAGGGCGGCGATGAGGCAGCCGACGAGCAGCTCCATGAAGCCGCCCGCGAACCGGCCCTTGAGCAGCCAGAACCCGACGACGAACGCCAGGATGATGAGCATCAGGTTGAGCAGGCCGATCTGCGCGATCATGCCCTGCACGATGATGCTCAGCCCGGCCAGCGGCGCCAGGATGTAGCCGAGCCAGTCCATGCCGAGCACCCAGTCGAGCACCCAGATCTGCACCGCCACCATGTCCCGGTACCAGACCCAGAACATGCCCGCGAGGGTCGAGAAGATCTCGGAGTCGACGTTCAGCGGGTTCCACGGCGAGCCCGTGTCCCACTGGAGCGTGAACCGGTCGACGGCCACGCCCTCCGTGTCCTCCAGGTTCAGCCCACCCTGTGGATCGGCAGCTATCGGGAGGGGCGCCAGTCGGATCATGACCCGATCACCGCACCCGTGGAGCTGGTCGGGGTGGTCTTCACGGTCTGGGCGCGCGTCTCGACCAGCGGCGCCATGACCTTCGCCCGGCCGTACCGTGCCTGGAAGTCACGAATCAGACACTCCCCGCGGCGCTCCTCGACCACGCCGACGGCGGCGTCCGTCACCGGGGCGGTGCCCTCGGTCACGAGCTTGACCAGGCCCTCGTCGACCGGCGCGTCGGTCGACAGACCGTGCAGCCAGCGCAGCCCGCGGCGGGCGAGGTTCGCGTCGCGGTGCCGCAGCAGCACGCGGAACGGGATCAGCCCGCGCACCACCTCGTTGCCGAAGTCCTCCTCGGCGTCGTGGCTGCCGAGCAGCAGCGCGGCCTTGTGCTTACGGCCGTCCCTGATGAACGTGCCGATCTCCTCGGCGGCCTCGGGTGAGGACATGGTCTTGGACGCCTCGTCGGCGGCGAAGATGTCGAGCCGGGAGCGGTCCGCGAAGCAGCGGTAGCGGGCCAGGGCCGCGATGAGCGCGAACGTGGCGCGGCCGAACACCTTCTCCGCCTTGAGCTCGGCGAACAGGTGGCCGTGCTCCATGTCGGCCCGCGAGGGCAGCTGCATCTTGTGCGTGTGCAGCACGATCGCCGGCGAGCTCAGGTCGAGCGGCGGCAGGGTGTCGTCGAAGAGGGCGCGTCCGAAGTCGAGCTCGGAGAAGATCCGCATCTCGTCGGCGAGCAGCTTGGCGCCCGGGTACTCGCAGTCCACCTCGAGGTGCCGCGCCAGAGAGCCGAGCGAGGTGATCTTGTGCCGCCACATGTATTCCGTCTGCAGCACCTTGGAGAGCAGCACGTTCTGCTCGGACTTGGTCTGCACCGACAGCAGCACGGTGATGAAGGAGCGGGCGACGCGCGGTGCCTGCGCGGGCGGCAGGATCCGCAGGGGATCCATGGACACCGTCGCGTCCTCGGAGATCTCCACGACCTGCGAGCCGGGGATCTCGGAGACCGCGATGCCCCACTCGCCCATCTCGGTGTGGTCCACCGCCATGAGCGTGGCGCCCATGTCGACGTTGTCCATGGCCACGGTCTTCATCGAGACGCTCTTGCCGGAGCCGAGCTCGCCCACGAAGCCCATCGCGAGCGCGACGTCCAGCTTGTCGGTGGCGCCCGCCAGGTTCACGAACACCGGGTTCGGCCGCGCGGCCCCGTTCGAGATCTCCAGGGCGAACAGCGCCCCGGAGGTGTCGCCCAGCTCCGTCGTCGCGAACGGCACTGCCGCCGAGAACGCTCGCGCCGTCGTGATCTGCGAGTACTCCCGCACAGCGCGCGGCGTCGGCATGCCCGGCAGGGTGGCCTCGAAGAGGGTCGGCTGGATCGTGGGGTCCGTGCGCAGCGAGAACTGCATGGCGGCGAAGTACTTGGTCAGGTCGCGGGCGTCGTCGAGCGCCTGCTCGGGGGTGTTGCCCGAGACCGTGAACATCGTGGTGGCGTCCACCTCGACCTCGAGCTCGTCCGCGTCCATGACCGCCTGGTACTCGCCCAGGGCTCGCGCCGTCGTGTCCAGGGACGATCCGGCTCGCTCCTCCTCGGAGCGCTGGTCGAACTGGTCGTTCAGGGTGCGCACCGCGCGCCGGTTGCGGTTGGTCACCTCGTCGCGCGACCGCACGGTCATGCGGATGGCCCAGTCGCACGGCACACCCGACTCGTCGACGCGGCCGATCCACTCGCACCCCGGGTACACGATCCCGCCCGACGGCGTATCGCTCACCACGAGCGTCGTCTGGTACGAGGCGAGGTCCGGGTTGGTCGGGTCGAGCACCTTGACGTAGGGCCGCTTCAGGATCTGCAGCGGGCCCAGCTTCTTCTCCGAGTCCGTCTGCCCGGCCGGGTCCACCAGCGCGGACGGCAGCACGGACGGTCCGGACAGGTGCATCTCCGCATCCAGCGACCCGTCCACGGGCACCGCTGTGTCCAGCCCGAGCCCCCGCTGCATCGCGTGCCCGAACATCCAGGCCATCTCGGCCACCGTCGCCGGCTGCGGGTCGAACGCCGAGGGCATCTCCTTGCGCAGCGCCTCCGCCTGCGCGGCCCGCTCGCCGATCGCGTGCCTGCCCGGCACGGAACGCGGCATCATCAGGGTGTCCTGCAGCGTGGTCCAGCTCGCCTGCAGCGGCTCCATGAACGCCTTCGCGCCCGGGTTGGCCAGGGGTGCGGCGATCCAGTGGACGCGCCGGCCGATCGGGATCTGCTCCAGGAAGTCGAGGGTGGCCTCGCACTCCGCCGCCCACGCCTCGCGCTCGGTCAGGTCGACGCCCTCGATCATCGAGAGCACCACCGACGCGGGGTCGGTGGCCGCCGTCAGGCCCAGGTGCAGGGACTCGCCGCGCAAGGCGCGGTACAGCGCGGTGTGGTGCCGCCGCGCCGCGTGCTTCTTGTCGTCCGGCTGGAACGCGTACGGCACAGGTGACACGCGCCAGACCGCCCACACGGTCCCGGTGCGGGTCCACATGAGTCCGTCGGTCAGGGCCGAGATGTGGCTCAGCATGGGGGCTCAGTCCTCTCGCGGGGTGTTGGGGGCCGTGCGGTCGGTGTTCTGCGGCTTGCCGGCGAGCAGCTGCCCGATGCCGGTGAGGTCGGCGCTCCTGCGGTCCGCTGCCGTCGCCGCCGCGGTAGCGGCGGCTGCCGCCCAGTCCGCCGGCGAGCGCTTGTCGGGAACCTGCCTGGGTTGCGGGTCCGGCTTCGGTTGGAGCTGTCTGCCCTCGTAGCTCGCGTCCGCCGGCCCTCGGCCCGTCAGCTCCGGTAGGAGCTCGGTGGGCACCGGCTGGACCACCGTGGGGCGTGGCGCCTCGGCGGGTCTGGCGGGTCTGGCCACCGGCCCGGTGTGCTGTGCGGAGCCGGCAGCTGCCCTGGGCAGCACGACCATGACCCGGTGCGTCACGAGGCGTGGCTTGGGCAGGGCCACCTGTCCGCCGACCAGGCGTCCTGGGCTCGACGTGAGGTTCATCGCGTCCATGACGAACGCGACCGGGTTACGGCCGCTGCTCGGTAGCTTGCCGGTGGCCCAGACGACGCCCACGACCACCCCGACGGCGACCACGATGTTCATGAAGCCGCCGAGCTGCGCCCACAACGGAGCGGTCTTCCACAGGGCGAACGCCACCACGGCGCCCGCTCCCACCTGGGTGATGGTGTACGGGCCGCCCCAGATGCGCCCTCCGCTGGGTAGCTTCCCCACCAGCATGGGGATGCGTCGGGCCTTCGTGTAGAACTTCGCGGTCTCGGTCACCTGACACCCTCCTCACCACGTGCCGGGCACGCGAACGCGCCCACCTGACCAACCCTGTGCCTTGCCCTCAGCGCCCTGCCCATATGCGTGGCCCCGTCGGCCCCGGCGACGTCAGAGAACGGTCTGTGTGTTCACGATCGCCGGGGCGGAGTCGAACTCGTCCCGGGCGAGCTCGGAGGTGACGTTGATGCCACCGTTCACGAGCCACAGGACTATGCCGCCGACGATCGCGGACATCAGGATCGCCGCGATCGACATCTTGGTCTTCACCGCCGTGATGACGACCATGAGGATGACGACCACGAAGGTCACGGACTCGATAGCACCCTTGACCTCCTCGGACTTCACAGTGATGAGGTCGAGGAAGCCGTCGGCCATAACGATCTCGTTGATCATGGTTCTCTCCTTCGCTACTCCCCGGCCGTGCCGGGGTCGATCGTGCCGGATGGCGTCGTGTCGATACGGACTGCCGGCTCGAGGCCGGCAACCTCCCAGCGGCCGTCCCGCGCGACAAGCGTGAGGACGTACTGGGCGGTCGTCTTGTCGCCGTCGAGCCGCGTGAGCTCGACGGTGGTCAGGGCGTGCGTGCCGTCGCCGTCGGCCGGGCTCTCCGTGACCTCGTGCGAACCCTTGATGCCCGTCACGGCCACGGCCGAGTACGGGGCGGGGGTCACCGCCGAGATGGAGGTGCCGGGGCGCAGGTAGCGCGTGATCTCGCCGTCGCCCGCGACCATGGCCGCAAGGAATCCGGCCACGGACTGACCGGCTGCCGACGTCGGAGAGATGGTCTCGGGGTAGTCGAGGTCCGGCGGTTCCGCGGCGGCCGCGGGACCCGGGACGGGCGCGGGCAGCGCGAGGGCGGTCACGGCCAGGTCGGGACCGGACCACTCGGTGTCCGTCCGGTCCACCAGGACGGGGACCTGGAAGTAGCGGCGCACCCAGACGAGCGCGAGCTCGGCCTCGTCGCCCTTGGCCTGGCCACCCGCCGGCGGAGGCGTCGAGCCCGGAGCGGGCTCCGCGACGTCCACGCCGACCGTCACCGACCACACGTCGTCCTCCGCCTGCTCGACCTGCGCGACCGACGAGTCGCGAATGGTCAGACCCGCCTGGGGAAGAGAGCCGACCGGGGCGTTCGTCAGGGAGGCGATCAGCTGCTGGTCGTCGCTGTCCGCCCGGAGCCAGGTCTCCACGAGCTCCACCGCGCGCTCGCTCGCGGCGGCGGTCTCGCTCGTGTTCGCCGCACCGGCGGTCGCTGAGACGGGAGCGGCTTCGGGCCGCAGCGCGGTCCACACCAGGGCGGCGGGGCCGGCCAGCAGCGCGAGCGCGAGCGCTGCACCCCAAGCCTTCGTCGCCAGGGCGGGGCCGTTGGACCACTCCACCACCTGCGGGGGCGCGTCCTCGCCACTGCCCCCGCTACCCGACGACGACGGCGTCGCGGGCTGGTCCGGTCCGCCGGTCCACGGTGAGCCGGTGCTGGAGGCGCCGTCGGCGGGGCCGGGCAGCTCGGCCGGCTTGGCGGCCTTCTTGCCCCGGCGGCGCACGAGGAGCGAGCTCATCGGGTATGCACCTCGTTCTGCAGGTCCGCCCGGATGCGCTCGCGGGCCTCACGGGCGCTGCGGACACGGGGGCTGTCGAGCGCCTCCGTGAGGCGGACCGTCGTGTCCTCCTCGCCGAGCGGGTCCTCGGAGAGGGAAGCGATCAGGTCGCGCACCACGGGCGCCACCTCACCGCGTGCGGCGTGCACCTCGGCCGTGTCCCGGAGCAGGGACCACGTCTGGTCGAAGGCCGAAGCCTCGGGATCGGCGCTGCGTACGTCCGCGCTGCCGAGGTCGGTGCTGCCGAGTCCGGCGCCGGGCGCCTGGTCGAGCTCGTCCTTGCTCATCTCGCCTCTCCCGTTTATCCGTCACTTTCGTCTGCTGAGCACAAATGGCCGGTGAAGCGTTCGTGTGACATCGGTCGGCCCAGGGTTTTGGCCGACTGTGACGTAGGTCACACGGGTTTGTCGAGAGCGGGCAACAGTGGCGGGCAACACCCCCTGGGTGGACTCGGGGCTGACGGAGGGGGGAATCGCCATGCCTGGACGGACACCTGTACCGGCATCAGGAACGCTGATGCGAGAGCTCGACCATGACTGGGCCGACCTGGTCCGCACGCGGTCGTTCGCTACCGAGATCGAGCGTTTCGCCGCACGGTTCCCACAGCTCGCGGGGCTGCGTACCGGCGACGGCGTGCAGCTCCCGCCCGACGAGGCGGACGAGATCCTGTACGCGCTCATCGTCGAGCACGCGGGTGGCAGCTTCGCCGCCGGGCGTGCGGTGCTGCAGTGCATGCTCCCCGCGGTCCGCACCATCGTCCGCCGGTCACGCCGGCACTATCCGGACGTGCAGGACCTCGAGCAGGAGGCCGCCGCCGCGATGTGGGACGCGATCACCCACTACGACCTCGAGCGCAGCAGCCGGGTGGCCATGCGTCTGCAGGGGCACACCCTGACGCGCGTCGTCGGCGACCAGGCTCCGCACGCACGGGGCGGCCGGGCGAGCCGCGGTCCCCAGGTGGCGGAGATCCCCACCGACACGAGCACGCTGACCGTCCTCGAGCGCCCGACGACGCCCGAGCCGGGGCCGGACGCGGTCTACTCGCTCGCGAGCGTGTCCCTTGGCACGACGGGCGAGGTGCTCGACGTCATCGCGTGGGGACTCGACAAGAGCGTCCTGACGCAGGACGAGTCCGCACTTCTGGCGCGGCTGTACGCGCCGGACCCCGATCTCCCGGAGTACGCCGAGCTCGGCTCGGGTCGCGGGAACTATCAGCGGCGGGTCGCCCACGAGCTGGGTATCTCGCACGCAGCCTTGCGCCAGCGGGCGAGTCGCGCAGTGCGACGGCTGGCGGAAGCCGTTCAGTCCGGTGGTCTGTCTGGGGGACACCCGGGCGAACGGGACGGTGAGGGACGACGACGGCCGACGGGCTGAGCACTGGGGGGTGCGTGACGCCCTGAAGTCGTCCGAAGTCCACCTCATCGCGAGAGGGCCCCACCGCCACCGGGGCCCTCTCGTTCTGTCGGTACACCTCTACGGCGCACGCCGAACGTAAAGGTCGCCCCGTTGGCCTTTACGCAGGCCACGCGGTGGGTGAGGCTTCTCTCACGGTCTGACCTGCGAAGTCAACACCACAGTTGTGGTTCTGACGCGTCAGCGCCAGATTGTTTGAGGGTCACTCAATATTCAAGCCATCTCCACAACTTTGAAGCCTCCTTGACCTAGCGGGCATCCGGAACGCTGATTACCGTTCGACCTGCCGGGTCCGCCCGTGTGGATGAGGATTACCTGCGGTGTCACACGCTTGACATCCGCAGGAGGCCTCGACCAGCACGGGCAGGAGCACGGTGGAGACAGACGCACGGATGGGAACCTCGATGGGTCCCGCACCGGGGGAACCCGAGGCGGACTCCGCCGACGGGCTCGGAGGAGACGGCACGGTGAGCAGTGGCACGAAGGTCGCGAACCAGGAGCAGCACGCCCGGTCCGCGACGAGACCCCAGCGACCCGCACCCCCCGGGCCGCTCAAGCCGACGCGCGCACGCCGTCGGCCCGCCCTGATCGCCCTGGGCCTCGCGCTCGTGGCCCTGAGCGTGCTGGCGAGCGTCTACCTGACCACCACGCTCGGCCAGACGTACCAGGTCCTCGCGGTCACCAAGGAGATCCCGCGCGGCACCGCGATCACGTCGAGCGACCTCGCTGCCGTCGACCTGCCCACGGGACCGACCCTGTTGAAGCCGGTCCCTGCCGACCAGCTCGCGCAGATGGAGGGCAAGGTCGCCGCGACCGACCTCAGCCCGGGCCAGCTCCTGACGGATACCAGCGCCGTGGACGAGCTCGGCCCTCCCGCAGGCCAGTCGATCGTTGGTGTCGCGCTCGCGCCCAACCAGATGCCGACTACCGACCTGAAGCCCGGTGACGCGGTGCGGGTCGTCGAGACGCCGGCGACCGGCGGTGAGCCGCCCGTCGAAGCGCCGTTCGCGATCTCCGCCACGGTGATACGCGTCGAGCCGTCGACCCTCGGCGACCAGCAGGTCGTCGACGTGCAGGTCGCGTCGTCCAACGCCGCGGGGCTCGCGGCCCGCGCCGCGACCGGCCGCGTCGCGATCGTGATCGACGCCGTCAGGGCGGGGTGACCAGGGTGGCTCTTGTTGCCCTGGCCAATGCGAAGGGATCGCCGGGAACCACTACGGCGGCCCTCGTGCTGGCGCTCCAGTGGCCCCGTCCCGTGCTTCTCGTGGAGGCCGACCTCGCCGGATCGTCGATCCTGGCCGGGTACTTCCGCGGACAGCTCCCGCACGACCGCGGCCTGCAGCCGCTCGCGATCGCGCACTCCCACGGCGATCTCGAGGCCGCCTTCTGGGAACAGACGATCCCGCTCGTTCGAAACGATCCGGACAAGAAGCTGCTGCCAGGCATCGTCAGCCCGCACACCGCGCCCGCCGTAGCGAACCTCTGGGGGCCGCTCGCCAACCAGCTTGTTGCGCTGGAGCGCGGCGGCATCGACGTCCTGGTGGATCTCGGTCGGCTCGGAACCGGCGGTGTAGTGCGGGAGGACCGCGAGCCGATAGTCCGGCTCGCGGACCAGGTGCTGATCACCACCGGCTCGCGCCTGCCCGACATCGCGGTGACGCGGGAGCTCGTCAAGTCCCGCACGTCGGTCATCGACGCCGCGGCGCGTGATCTCACCAACCTGACCGCCCTGACCGTCGGGCCCGGCCGCCCGTACGACGCGAACGAGATTGCGCGGACGCTCGGCCTCGGGACCGTGGGCGCGCTGGCCTGGGACCCCGTGAACGCGGAGGTGCTGTCCGTCGGGTCGCCCGCCGGGCGGCGCTACTCGACGTCGCCGCTCGTGCGGTCGGCGGCCCCCGTGATCTCCCGGCTCCAGGACCGTACGGAGAAGCGCCGTGCCCGGTTCTCCACCGGCCCCCGTGAAATGGGCCGCGGGTCCGGCCCGCGGCGTCCGCCCGAGTTCTCGGGCGGGGACGCCCCCGCCGCAGCGCGGACCACGCACGGCACCGGCCCGTGGCAGGGCGACGGGCGGGGCGAGGCATGACACCCGAGTTCCCCGACCTCTCCTCCCTGCCGATCTTCCACGACGCCGGCGACCAGGCGCCCGCTCTGCCGCGCCGCGCCCACTCCGCCGAGGTGCAGCCGGCATCGGACCGCCGACCCGCCGCGGCGCAGAGCTCGTGGGCTACGCCGGTTCAGCAGGGCAACGGCGCGGCACACACTGCTGGTTCCGGCGTGGCCCCCGCGCGGCCTGGCGGCGGCGCGGGTCAGTCGTCAGGCGGCTCCTCACCCTGGGTCGGAGCGCTGGCTCGGGCCGGCCGGGAGTACCACGGTCAGCCCGGCAACCCGCGGCTGCGCGACTCCGAGTTCTGGCGCCAGGTCAACAGCCTGCGCGGCGAGGTGTCCTCGCGGCTGACGACCGCGCTTGCGACGCGCGAGCTGGACGAGGAGCAGCGCGAGGCGCTGGGCCAGGAGCTGATCCAGCAGGTGGTGCGCGACCACAACGACGCTCTGCTCTCCGGCGGCCAGCGCAACTGGACGACCGAGTACCAGGTCGAGGTGACGCGCGCGCTGTTCGACGCGCTGTTCCGGCTGGGCCGGCTGCAGCCGCTCATCGACACCCCCGACGTGGAGAACATCGAGATCACGGGCACCGCGCCCGTGCTCATGCTGATGGGCGACGGCCGCCGCATGTACGCGGAGCCGATCGCCGACTCCGACGCCGAGCTGATCGACTTCCTGCAGTTCCTCGCGGCGCGCGACCCCGCGAACGAGCGGTCGTTCACGCGGGCCAACCCGTTCCTCAACCTGGACCTGCCCGGACGCGTCCGGCTGGCCGCCGTCGGCTGGGTGGTGCCGTGGCCGCGCGTGACCATCCGCCTGCAGCGCCTGCAGTCGGTGGACCTGGAGCTGCTCCGGCGGAACGACACGATAGACACGGTGCTGGTCGAGTTCCTGACGGCGGCGGTCCGTGCGCGCAAGTCGATAGTGGTGTCCGGACAGGGCCAGGGCAGCGGCAAGACGACGCTGCTCCGGGCGCTCTGCGCAGGCCTGGACCCGTGGGAGTCGATCGCCACCATCGAGACCGACTACGAGCTCTACCTGCACCTCGAGCCCGAGAAGCACAAGCGCGTCGTGGCACTGCGCACGCGCGAGGGCTCCGGCGAGATGAACACATCAGGCCGTCGCGTGGGCGAGATCAACACGAACGTCAACGTGTACGAATCGCTCCGGCACAACATCTCCCGCGTCATCGTCGGCGAGGTGCGCGGGCCGGAGATCGTGTCCATGTTCCAGGCCATGCAGATGGGTAACGGCTCGCTGTCGACGGTGCATGCCGACGGCGCCCGCGACGTCGTCGAACGCCTGGTCGGCATGGCCGTGCAGGACTCGACGCTCTCGGAGACGTACGCGTACCGGCAGGTCGCGCAGTCGATCGACCTCATCGTCTTCCTCCGGGTCGACTCCGCGACCGACGGCCGCCGCACCCGCTACGTCGCCGAGGTGATCGAGGTGACGCGCGGCGAGGCCGGCAACCCGGTGGCGATCACCGACGTGTTCGAGCCCGGGCCGGACGGCCGCGCGGTACCCAAGGTGACGCCGTCGTTCCTTGCCGACCTGGAGACCGAGGGCTTCGATGCGAGCCTTCTGAACTACCGGGACGGGCTCTGGGGGACGGCGTGAACCGGAGGAGCAGCGCAGGGTGGGGGCCGAGGCACGAGGCACCCGCCCGGAGCGGAGCCGCAGGCTCACGCGGAGAGGAGACGGCATGACCACGCTGATCGCGGTGCTGGCCGGGCTCGGTGTGGGTCTCGGGGTGTGGCTCGTCGTCGTTGGCACGCAGAAGTACGAGCCGACGCCGAAGCCCGTCCGCACCACCCCGCCCTTCCACGGGCTGCTCCGCCTGCTCGGCCTGACCAAGGGTGGGCCGCTGTACCCGCAGCGCAAGGTGGTCGGGATCGGCGCGGCCGCCGGGCTCGTCATCGGGATCCTGACCGGCTGGTGGTCGCTCGTGCTCATCGTTCCGGTGCTGATCGTGGGCCTGCCGTCGCTGTTCCGTACGACCACGAAGTCGAACGAGGTCGAGAAGCTGACCGACCTGACCGCCTGGGTGCGGTCGCTGATCGGCGTGCTGTCCGGCGGCGCCGTCGGACTGGAGCAGGGGATCGCGGCGACGCTGCACAGCGCCGCGCCGTCGGTGCGGCCGTCGCTCGCCCGGCTCGTTGCGCGGCTCGAGGCGCGCCAGCCCATCAAGCCCGCGCTGTACCGGTGGGCAGAGGAGATGGACGACTACTCGGCGGACATGATCGCGTCGGCCATGATCCTGGAGTCGGACAACCGGACCGGCGCCGTCGCGCCCGCGCTCAGGCAGCTCGCCGAGTCCCTGTCGGCGCAGGCCAAGGCGCGGCGCGAGATCGAGACCGAGCGGGCCACCGGCCGCGCGACGGTGCGCTGGGTGACCATCGTGACGCTCGTGGTGCTGGGGGCCACGGCGATGACCGGGTATCTCAGCGGGTACGACTCGCCGCTCGGCCAGGTCGTGGCCGTGGTCCTCTTCTGCGCGTACGTCGTCTGCCTGCTGTGGATGCGCAAGATCAGCCTGGGGCAGCCGATCCCAAGGTTCCTGCCCGACGAGCGGGAGGCCTGATATGTGGCCCTGGGCGGTAGCGACCGGTCTGGTAGCGGGCCTCGGCCTGTTCCTCGTGGTGCGCGAGCTCCTGCCGTCGACGCCGCGCCTCCAGTCCGCGCTGGACCGGCTGAGCGGTGACGACAAGGTCGAGCCCATCACCGTGACCGACGGCGGCGAGCTCACCTCAACCCAGCGGTACACCCAGGTGTTCGGCGCGTGGGCGCAGCGCCGGCTGCCCGCCGCGGTGCTGGGCCGCGGCGGCCCCACCCGCGCGGACCTCGACCTGATCGGCAAGACCGCCACCGACCACTACGGCGAGAAGGCGCTCGGCACGGTCATCACGCTCGTCGCGGTGCCGTTCATCGGGCTGTGCGTGGGGCTGATGAACCTCGGCATGCCGGTGTCGGTGCCGCTCGGGGCGTCGCTCGTGTTCGCGCTGGGTGCCTGGTTCCTGCCCGACCTCGACGCGCGGGGTAAGGCCAAGCGCGCCCGGCAGGAGTTCTCGCGGGCCGTGTCGACGTACCTCGAGCTGCTCGCGATCGAGCGCATCTCGGGTGCCGGCGCGACGCAGGCAACGTTCGCCGCGGCGCAGGTCGCCGGGTCCTGGCCGTTCCGGCGGATCGCCGCGGCGCTCGAACGGAGCCGTTGGGAGGGGCAGCCGCCGTGGGTGGCGCTGCGCGAGCTCGGCAAGGAGGTCGAGGTGGACGCGCTCGGCGAGGTCGCCTCGATCGTGGAGCTGGCGGGCACGCAGGGCTCGGCCATCCACGACCAGCTGCAGTCGAAGGCGGCGGCGATGCGGGACTCGCAGCTCGACGTCGAGCAGCAGCTCGCCCACGATGCGACGGTCCGGATGACTGTGCCCGGAACCATGACGGTTTTTGTGTACTTTTTGATGCTTATCTTCCCAATCGGGGTCACTATGTTTCAGACTGCCCCCTGAACCGGCCCGCCCCCGGTGGCACCCCGGTGTCACACGAGCCGCTTCTTACCCATTTGTTGAAGTCGACAAGCACCCCAGGAGTCAACATGAACCAGCACCTGAGCCAGGGCCGGTCGGCGGCGTCGCGCGCCGTCGCACGCGCGTCGCTGCGTACCGCCTCGGCGCGGAGCCGCGCCGACGGCTTGAACACTCGCTTCGCCGAGCGCTCCGCCGAGCTGCGCCGTCGGCTCGCTGCCGGCCGCTCGGGTGAGCCCGACGAGGCGGGCCTGGAGTCCATCGAGGTAGTGGTGCTGTCCGTCGTTGGGCTCGGCATCGCCGTCGCGCTCGGGCTCGCGATCCGCGGGCTCGTCGAGCGCTACATGGCGCAGCTCGGGGGGCCGTAAAGCATGGACGAACGCGGTGCCGCCTCTCTGCAGACCGTTCTCACGTATCCGATCGTCCTGATGCTCATCTTCGCGATGGTGCAGGGCGTGCTCTACTTCCACGCGCAGAACACGGCGCAGTCCGTGGCGAACGGGGCCGTCCAGGCCGCGCGCGTCGAGGGCGGGAGCATCGACTCCGGATACGCGGAGGCGGCCGCGCGGCTCGCCCGCGGGGGCGACGCGTTCGCGTCGGTCGACGTGTCGGTGACGCGTGGCGAAGAGATGGCTACCGCGACGGTGGTCGGGCTCGCGCCGTCGATCGTGCCCGGGTTCCGGGGACTGCGGGTGGAGCAGTCGGCCACCGGGCCCGTAGAGCGGTTCACGTCGGCGGTGGTGGGTCCATGAGGGCCGGTGGGGGCGGAGACGAGCGGGGCAATGTTGCTATCAACACCGCCGTGGTCTTTCCGATGCTGTTGCTCGTGGGGCTGCTGCTCGTGATGGCGGGGCGGCTGGTTCTCGCCGAGGGTGTGGTGCAGTCGGCGGCGAACGAGGCCGCGCGGGCGGCGTCGATCAGCCGGACGGCGACCGTGGCCGGGGCGCAGGCGACGTCCACCGCCCGGTCGACGCTGGTGAACTCCGGGGTGCGGTGCGCGTCGACGTCGGTCATGCCGACCACCGACGCCTTCGCCCTGCCGCTCGGGACCGTGGGGACCATCACCGTGCGTGTGGAGTGCGTGGTGCCGCTGCGCGACCTCGGGCTGCCGGGCGCGCCGGGCTCGCGGACGATCAGCGCGACCGGGACGTCGGTGCTCGACGCCTACCGGGGGCGGTCATGACCAGGGATCGCGAGCAGGGCGAGGTCAACATCCTCGCGGCGGGCATGGTGCCGGCGCTCATCATCGCCATCGGCCTGGTGGTCGACGGCGGCGGGCGGCTGCACGCCGAGGACGAGGCCGAGTACGCCGCCGACCAGGCAGCGCGGGCCGCCGCACAACAGATCCGGATCGACCGCGCGCAGCTGGGACTGCCCCCCGAGGTGGATCCCGCGCGCGCCACACAGGCTGCCGCCGACACCCTCGGCGCGCTGGGCGTGCAGGGCGGCGTGACCGCCGTCAACGGCGCCACCGTCAACGTGGGTACCCAGGTCACCTACGAGACCACGTTTCTCACGTTGATCGGAATCAGCTCGCTCAGTGTCACGGCCGACGCCGAGGCGCGAGCAGTCCGCGGTATAGGACAGGAGGAATCCTGATGAGCACCTCGACAGTCCAGGGTCGTGCGGTGACCGGTGATCCGGGCGCACCGCGAGGGGGCACGGGCGCACGAGTGGTGAGAGGGCTGGGCGCGGCGCTGCTGCTGGTCGCGCTCGTCGTCGGGATCCCGATCGGCCTCTGGTTACTCGGCGGACCGGTCTGGACCGGGCCCGTCAGCCTCGACCGGATCATCTCGACGCTGAGCAGCCCCGACGTGACCGGGTCGGTGCTGCTCGGGCTGGTCAAGGTCGTCGGCTGGATCGCGTGGCTGACGTTCGCGATCGCCGTCGTGATCGAGGTGGTCGCGGCGTTGCGCGGCCGCCGTTCGCCGCACGTGCGTGGGCTCGGGGCGCAGCAGCGTGCCGCAGCGGTGCTCGTCGGCGCAGTGATCGCGATGCTGGTGGCGGCGCCGTCGGTGGCGCCGGCGATGGCCGCGCCCACGCCGGTCGAGGTCGGCGAGGCCGGGACCGTGGCGACCGCTCCGGTCCAGCCGGGCGCCGCCGAGGCGGCGGGCAGGACGGGTGGGGGCCTGGCCGATGCGGGCCAGCGTGCCCAGGCGGACGAGGCGCCGTCGGCCACCTACACCGTGCAGCGGGGCGACTCGCTGTGGAAGATCGCCGAGCAGACCCTGGGCGACGGCGCGCGGTTCAAGCAGATCGCCGACCTCAACTACGGCGTGCCCCAGGCCGACGGCAGCGCGCTCGACTCCGGGCACTGGATCGAGCCGGGCTGGGTGCTGAGGCTGCCGGCGGCGGCGTCGGGCACGGACGACAACACCGATACGGGTGGCACTGTCGACGTGCGCACCAGTGGCAATTCACCGGAGTCGGCCGAGGTGGTCGTCGAGACCGGCGACACCCTGTGGGGGATCGCCGAGGAGAAGCTCGGCGACGGGGCCAAGTACCCGGAGGTCTACGAGGCGTCGCGCGCCACGGAGCAGCCGGGCGGGGCGCGACTCGCCGATCCCGACCTCATTCTTCCGGGCTGGACCGTGACGGTCCCTGGTGCGGGGGAGTCGGCGTCGGACGCCGGGGGCAAGGGTGCACGGACCGACGGCGCGGCGCAGCGGTCGCCGGGCGCAGACGAGCCATCCGGCGAGTCGACGTCGGAGGCCGCGGGCGCCGAGAAGCCGGGTGCCGAGAATCAGGGTGCCGAGAAGCCGGGTGCGGCGGAGGCCGCGGGCGAGGCGGCTGGATCAGCCGCGGATCAGTCCACTCCCGAGGCCGAGGGGTCCGGCGACACGACCCCCGCCGACGACAAGGCATCGAGGGCCGCGGGCACTGCCGGGGCGAAGATCGGCGAGCGCGATGCCGCCGAGGACAACGGCCCCGAGCAGACCGCGCCGTCGACCGAGGTGGCGCCCGAGGACGCCGTCGAGGTCGAGCCGGACGA
The DNA here is from genome assembly GCF_014653785.1 of Promicromonospora soli. Taxonomy (GTDB): domain Bacteria; phylum Actinomycetota; class Actinomycetes; order Actinomycetales; family Cellulomonadaceae; genus Promicromonospora; species Promicromonospora soli. The sequence continues at coordinate 766,550 of NZ_BNAS01000002.1, forward strand.
CATCGAGGAGCCCGCCGGCGCGGGGAACGACGTCGTGGAGGAGCAGGCGCCCTCGGCGGAGCAGCCTGCCGGTGAGCGGCCGGCCGGGGAGGCCCCGGCTGCCGAGGAGCCGAACCGCGCGGGGCAGAACGCTGCCCCGAAGTCGCCTGCTGCGGACGGCGCACGTCAGGACGGCGCAGACGAGCTCGACCCCGCGGACGCCGCGACCGGCTCGGCAGGTATCGGCCGGCCTGGTGACGAGGAGCCCGCACCCGAGAAGACCGCGGAGGGGAACCTCGTGCCGCAGGCGCCGCCCGCGCCGCAGGAGACGTCCGAGCCCCAGTACGACGAGGTCACTCCCGAGGACCTCCAGAACGATCCGAACCTCGAGCCGGACGAGTCGGCGCCGCAGGGTCGCTCGCTGGACGACACGGTTCCGGGCAGCGGGCTGATAGCCGACGAGCTCATGCCGCAGGACGAGCCCGACGAGCCCGCCGCCGAGGAGACGTCGTCCGGGAGTGGTACGACCTGGGGCGACGATCCGGCGTCGGACGACGACGTGGCGACCGACAACGCTGCGGAACCGCTGATCGAGGAGCCCGCCCAGGCGGTTCCCGACTCCGACGTCGAGGCGACGTCGAGGGGCGGCTCGGCGTCCGACGAGGTGCTGCCCGACGAGATCGCGGGCGACGAGCCGGTCGCGGGGGAGAGCGTTCCGGAGGTCGCCGTCGAGACGTTCCCGCCCGTAGAGGTGGAGGGCGCAAACACTGGGGCCGGGGAGAACGGATCCGGCGAGAGCCAGGACGGGCCGGCAGATACCGACGCCCCGCCGCAGTCCCAGTCCGGCACCATGGCTGCCGCCGCTACCCCGGCCGGGACCGGCGCGTCCCTCCTGGAGTCGGCGGCCGAATCCGCATCCGACATCGCCTCGGACCTCGGCGACGGCCTCGACGAGTCGGTCGAGGTCCGCACCGCCGTCGGCGTCGGCGGGCTGCTCGCCGCAGGCCTGCTCGCGCTGGTCGCCGTGAAGCGGCGTCGGGCGCGCAAGGGCCGCGAGCCGGGCGAGACGATAGCCGTGCCGGGACCGGAGACCCCGGCGGGCGCGCTCGAGCTCGACCTGCGCACCGTCGAGGACCCCTTCGGGCGCAGCCAGGTGGACAGTGCGCTGCGCGGCCTCGCGCTGTGGCACCGCGAACGTGGCCTGCCGCTCCCCGGGGTGCGCATCGCGCGGCTGAAGAGCGGCGAGTTCGTCGAGCTCTACCTCGACCGTGCCGCCGACCTGCCCGAACCCTGGGCCAGCACCACCGACAGGTTCGTCTGGCAGCTCGCGGCGAGCGACGCCGACGCGGCTTCGCGGGTCTCGACGGGCTCGACCACCGACTCGCGGGTCGAGCTTGTCGAGACCGACGGCGAGGCGCCCTACCCGGCACTCGTCACCGTCGGTCACGACGACGAGGACACGCACCTCATGCTCGACCTCGAGAACCTCGCGTGCCTCGACATCCGCGGCACGGACGTCGCCGCGCAGGCGACGCTCGCGGCGCTCGCGGTCGAGCTGGCCACGAGCCTGTGGGCGGACGACCTGCAGGTCACCGTCGTCGGCACGCTCGGCGAGCTGCCGGGCGTCGTCGACACGGGCCGGGTCCGGCACGTCTCCAGCCTTGCGGGCATCCTCCGCGAGCTGGAGGCCCGGGCCTCCGACGTCGAACGTACGCTCGCCCAGGTGGGCGCTACCGCCGTGGCCGACGCGCGGGGCCGCGGGCTGGCGACCGACGCCTGGACGCCCGAGATCCTGCTCGTCGGCGAGCGGCTCGACCTGACCGAGCGCGCCCGGCTCGAGGGCCTCGTCGAGCGGGTGCCCGGCGTGGGGATCGCGGCCGTGACGTCCAGCGCGGAGGTCGGTGACTGGGTGCTCGACCTCACCGGCGAGCTCACCAACGGGGACACCACCCGCGGCATCCTCATGCCGGCCTACATCGCGGTGCGTCCGCAGCAGCTCGACGCCGCCACCTATGCGCAAGCGCTGGCCTTGCTGGCCGACCCGGAGACCGCCCCTGGTCCCGCGTGGAGCCGTTCGATCGACCGCACCGAACCGACGCTGGAGGAGATCCCCATGGAGGTGGTCCGCGCCGGTGCCGCGGATTCGGACGTGGCGGTCGGGGAGGCCGCGGGCCTCGCGCCCTCGCCCGGTTACGCGGTCGGGGCGGCCGGCAGCGGTTCGACGACGCAGGGTGAGCGCTTCTCGCCGTGGGCGAGGGCCGCGGTGAGCGTGGCGACACCGCCGCTGGGGACACCGATCGTTGCACCAGCGTCGGCGGTCGAGCCTGTCGAAGCTTCGGGACCGGCCGAGACCGGTCCCGTGGCCGAGCCGGCCGAGGCCAAGCCACCGGTGGTGCGCGTGCTGGGGAACGTCGAGCTAGCAGGGGCGACCGGCGTGGAGATGCCCTCCACGCACCAGCGGCAGGCCACCGAGCTGATCGCGTTCCTGGCGTTCAACCCGGGTTCGCGCGGTTCGGACATCTCGAAGGCGCTGTGGCCGTCGCGCGAGCCGAACCTGGCGACGCGGCGCTCGGCGGTCTCGCGCGCGCGGCGCTGGCTGGGCACGGACCCGGACGGCTACGAGTACCTGCCGCGCTACTGGTCCGCGGATGACGGCGGCCAGGCCGACCTCGAGTCCGCTGGCTACCGGCTGCGCGGGGTCACCACGGACTGGCACACGTTCTGCGACCTGGTCGGCTCGGACATCGCGCAGACGCCGACGTCGGACCTGCTGGCCGCGCTGGACCTGGTGCGGGGACGGCCGTTCGAGGGCGTGCCGCTGCGCAAATACGGGTGGGCGGAGCAGCTGATGCACACGATGTCGTCGGGTGTGGTGGACGTGTCCCACGAGGTGGCTCGACGCGCGCTGCTGGCGGGCGACGTGGCGATGGCGCGGCACGCGTCCCAGGTGGGGCGGCTCGCCGACCCGGTGGACGAGCGGTCGTGGCGGAACGGCATCCGCGCCGAGATCGCCTCCGGGCGGCGGGACGCGGTGGGCCGGCTCGTCGACCGTCTGCGGGACCACCTGGAGCAGCTCGCCATGGAGCCCGAGCCGGACACCGAGGAGCTGCTGGCTCAGGTGGACGAGCAGGACCGCCGTCGTGGAGCGGACTCGGCGCGAAGCCCGCGGGGGTAGGTCGCTCGCTGGTCGACCTGTTCGCTGGTCGAGCCGTTCGGTGGTCGAGCTTGTCGAGACCCAGCTCGGTCGATCGAGCCTGCCGCTGGTCGAGCTTGTCGAGACCCTGGAGCGGGTCTCGACAAGCTCGACCCATGGCGTGGCAACCGAGCTTGTCGAGGCCCGTCAGTCCTGGCCGAAGGTCGGGGTTCCGTAGTCCTCGAACCAGTCGCGGGCCTCGTCGATGTCGTCCGTGAACGCGCGGGACAGCAGGAGCAGCAGCCGCGCCTTGACGGGCGTGAGGTCGCCGCCCGCGATCACGCCGTCGCCGGTCCCGTACGAGCTGCCCGAGCCGGTGCGCGTCGTCGAGACGAACCAGACGCCGTCGGCCACCGCGGCGGTCCGGGCCGTGCCCATGGCGCGGGAGATGCCGCCCGCGCCGGTCCCCGCCGTGACGATGCCGGTGGCGCCGGCCTCGTGGAACCCGGCGATCGCCTCGCCGCCGGCCTGCTGGTAGGACATTGCGATCTCGACCTTCGGCAGGTCCTCGGGGCCGACGTCGGACAGGTCGAAGGGCGTGTACCAGTGGCTGCCGTCGCAGTCGAGCACGCGGGCCGGTGCCCGGCCGAGCGTGATGGTGTCGCCGTCGATCCAGCCGAGCACGCCGTACTCGCGGGACTGGAAGGTATCGGTGCGGTACGAGTTGGTCTTGGTGACGTCGCGGGCAGCCTGGATCTCGTCGTTCAGCATGAGGACCGTGCCGAAGCAGTAGGTCTGCTGGGAGGCCGCGACCTTGATCGCGTTGTAGAGGTTGGCGGGCGCGTCGGTGCCGAACATGAGGTCGGAGTCGGGGCCGTCGCCCGCGCCCCAGGGGCGCATGGAGCCGGAGGTGATGACTGGCTTCTTGGACTGGACCGTGAGGTCGAGCCAGTAGGCGAACTCCTCCTGGGTGTCCGTTCCGGTCGTGACGACGACGGCGTCCGCGTCCTCCAGCGCTTCCTCGACCGTGAGCGTGAGCTCGTGGAACTGGGCGATCGAGTAGCCCGACGAGCCCGCGTTGCCGAACTGGATCGACGAGACGTCGGCGACCGCGTCGAGCTCGGGGCGCAGGGTGTCGAGCATGTCCTCCATGAGGTAGGTACCGGCGCGATAGTTGGTGAAGGTGTCGCGGCCGGACGCCTTGCCGGCGATGGTGCCGCCCGTCGCGACGACGACCACCTTCGGCTTGCGATCCTTCAGGGCGGTGGCCTGCTCGTATCCGGCCGACTGGATGCCGAGCGGGTTGGTCCCGGCGGCCTGGACGCTGACGGGTGCGGGCGCCTGGCCGGCGGCGATATTCCAGCCGACGGCGCCGGCGAGCGTCGCCGTCCCGAGGACTGCGGCTGTCGCGGCCGCGATGGTGCGCCGGGTGAGGGCGATGACTGTGGGCATACGTTTCTTCCCCTTTGGTCGGCTTGTCGTCGACGCTAGGGGTCAGGAGTTTCGACGGGATTGCCCGGATGTTGACGTGGGTCGACCGTTGGTCCAGCTGGTCGGTCGTTGGTCGAGCCTGTCGAGACCCCCAGGTTGTCCACAGGGCCCACTTTCCGGATCGCGTGGGCCCGGCTAGCGTCATTCCCGGCCGTTGCGGATACGCAACGGTGGGGCGTGAGGGGCAGGGGGACGCGGATGGCTGGCGCGACGATGCGTATGGCGGGGCTGGTCGTGGTGGTCGGCTTGGCGCTGTCCGGGTGTACGGGATCGACGCCGGATCCGGACGTTGCTGGGTCTTCGACCCGGGAGCCGACGTCGGAGGTGTCCCCTTCCGCTAGCCCTACTCCGTCGGTGCCGGCCAAGCCGGAGCGCCCGGACGCGATGAAGCGTGACGACGCGGAGGGCGCGGCGGCGGCGGCGGAGTACTTTATCGAGCTCTACCCGTACGTGATGGCGACGGGGGATACCGAGGAGTTCAAGGCGATGTCGCACCGGGCGTGCGGGTTCTGCGAACAGGCCCTCAAGGACGCTGATCGGATCGAGGATCGGGAGCAGAACTTCCAAGGCGGGGAGACCGCGGTAAAGGTCCTCGACCAGTACCTTCAGGATCATCTGACCGGCATCTATCCGCTAGATGTTGAGGTCAAGCAAGAAGCGTCCGAGACCGTGGACGCTGATGGATCTGTGTTTTCGTCAGCCGAGGCTCAAGTGTCGGAGCACCGCGTTGAAGTCGGTCGTAAGAATGATCGTTGGGTCGTCGTCGCGATCGCGCCGAGGCCTGAACCATGAGTCCGGCAAGCGCGGTGGGAGTTGCCGTGGCGTTGGTTCTGGCTGCAAGTCAGTCCAACGAACAACCGACCTTCAGTGGGACGTCGGAGCATGATCAGGTCTCAATTGAAGCGATTGCTCCACCAGAAGCTTCGAACGCTACGCCCGCGTCGGGTGACAGCTCCGGGGTTGCACTTGCCTTGCCGCCCATACGCCAATGGCGGATCACCCCCGCTATGTGCTTCCTGCGGGATCTCGGCGGTGCCACCGTCCTTGCCGAATCCTGCACCGAGGGCCGTCAGCTCGCCTATGCCGGGATCGAATGCGAGGACGACGAGCAGCCGGTCGGTGCCCTGTTCGAGCAACGTCGAGTGTCGGGCGAGTGGTCGGACGCCGCGCTGGTCGAGGAGGAGTCCTGCCTGGCCGAGCGTCGGCAGCAGATCGACATCCCCGCGGCCGCGGCGCGTGCCTTCCAGGAGATGGAGATCGCTCCGTCGGACGTGAACGTGCAACCGCCGGACGGCTGGACCCTCGTCAACGTCGACACGATCGCTTTCACCGACACGACACCCCGCACGTTGAGCACCAGCCTGTTCGGCATCCCAGTGGAGATCCGGGCGGTGCCAAACACCTACGCCTGGGACTTCGGAGATGGCTCGGCGCCCCTGACCACCACCGATCCCGGCGCTCCGTACCCGGCGCACACGATTGCCCACGCCTACGCGAAGAAGGGTGCGGCGACCATCTCGCTTACCACCACGTGGCGCGGCCAGTTCCGGCTGGCCGGCGAGCCCACCTGGCGGGACGTGGCGGGAGAGGGAACGACGGTGTCGTCGTCGGACAGCCTGGAGATCCTGGAGGCGAGGGCGCGGCTCGTGGAGGACCTGTATGGCGGCTGATGTGAGCGCATCGGTCAGGGGGCACCGGACTTGACGTCGGTGGTGTCGAGGCAGCGATCGACCAGGGCAATGAGCTCGACGGAGAGCGGGAGATCGGCCTCCTCGGCGGGCGTGAGGCCCTCATAGAGGGTGATGGCGACGGGGCCAGGCTGCTGATCGGCTGCGGCGTCGGTGCAGAGCAGGACGCCGACGGTGGGGGCATGGACCTTAGGAACGCGGACGAGGTCGTCCACGAGGTCCAGGGCGTAGCGGGCGCGGGCGACGAGGGCCGGGTCGAAGCGGCCGACCTGAACCTGGATGGCGATGTAGCGCATCTGGGTGACATGAAAGAGCAGCAGGTCGATGGTGTAGTCGCGCTCGCCCTCCATGAGGCTCAGATGCCGGTCGACCAGGCACATGTGTCGAGGCGGTACGGCCAGCAGATCCTCGAGATGGTCGACGATGATGCCCGCGAACGTCCGCCGGATCGAGTCGACGAGCTCGCCGATGACGTCCTCGAACCCCTCGGGTCGAAAGTCGGTGCGCTGGAAGATGCTCACGAATCGATCCTCGCGATCGGGTCGCCAGTGCTGGCGTGGCCGCTGGGAGGTTCGGCAATGAGCAGTTGCCAAAGTGACTCGCTCGGCGGTCGTCCAACAACTTGCTGGACGATTGCGGCTTGGGCGGTGGAAACGCTCATGGCATAAGCCTGTAGAGGGTTTGCAGCATCCGCCACCCGAGTTGCGTATACGCAACGAAACCGCACGGGCATCAGGCAGGCCTGGGCGAGGTCATGACGAGATCCAGGACGGCCGTTGTCCTACGTTGGCGGGATGTTGTGAATTATCACGGAAGCGCCTTGCCGGGAAGACGGATATAGCGCACCCTTGGTGACGGCCGTGTTCACTGAGTTCTGCCCGAAGTTGAGGGAGTCGCCGGATGGTCTCGTCCGCCATCACGCCCACGCGCACCATCGCCGTCCTCATCGGGGTCGCAGTCATAGCGGTGGCCGGGTTCGCGGTCGTGCGGTCGGGAGTGTTCGGGCCGGAGACGGTCCAAGGTGCGATCCCCGGCCCGGGCTCGTCATCGCCCTCAGCGTCGATGTCTGCTTCCGAGAGCCCCTCGGCTTCGCCGGCTCCTAAACCGTCACCCAAGCCGACGACGCCGGAGCAGATCAAGGCGAAGAACATCGCTGACGCAAAGGCGCAGCTCGTCGAGTACTACAGCACGACGGCGTTGGTTGCGAACAATGGGTACCAGGACTGGGAGAAGAAGCTCTCAAAGTTTTGGGGGCACCCGGCCATTGCCGCCTCGTTGGCGACGGCGTACGAGGAGAGCGTCAGGTCTGGCCAGTACACAACTGGCGCCGCGAGCATCGACTCCATGAAAGTGACCAAATACGAGCCCGACGACGCGAGTTTCGAGCGCGTGACGATGGACGTGTGTGTCGACTTCTCGGGCGTTGCGACGTTTGAAGAGAACGGCAAGGAAATCCCTCGGGCTGCGGGAGTTCCGAGTAGGTACACGCTCACGTATGTGATGCTCCATCAAGGAGTAGACGGCGTCTGGACCGTGAATGGCGAGGACCGACACGTGGGGCAGGCATGCTGAGCGCCGCCCGCAGGGCAGGGAGAGGGCCCGCTGCGTTCGCACTTGGCCTGGCTCTGGTTGTCATGCTGCTCGTCGCGTCTCCAGCGACGGCCGCAGACGAGTGCCGCGAAGTCCTTCTCCCCGACGGGACTGTAAAGATCATCTGCGACAACGATGACGGTGGTGATGGCCCCGGTGAACCAGGTGATGGCGGCCCGGGCGGCGGGAGCCAGACGTGCGAGTTCAACGAGCGTGAGATCCCATGTTCGACTTCCTTCGGTGTATGGGACGGGCGTTGCTATACCCGGACCGCTGCTCCGCAGCCCCCGAAGTCTGCCCCCGTCTGGGAAGGCAACGATGACGGCGTCGTCCTTGAATGCAATCCTCCAGGTTGTGTAGGCGGCCCGATGCCGTGCCCAGACAGAAGTTTCTACTGGTCTCCGACGGCGCCCACCGCTCCGGGACCATCCCCCCGCGAACTCGCTGAACGCGCAGTCGCCTCCATGAACCTGTCCATGGGCGAAATTGGCTCTACCCCGCCGGCATCCACCAACGATCCGAATGCCGTTGGCGCAATTGGCCTACCGATTTGGCTGTGGATCGCCAATCGCGCGGAGAACACGGTCGGCCCGATAGTGCGCTCTGCGAGTGATGGCGGGCTTACGGTCAGCGCCACAGGCACGCTCAATCGTGTCGAGTGGACTCTCACCGACGCGAACGGCGCCACGGTTGGCGCCATCACCTGTGACGGGGCCAATGCGCCCGGCACGCCCTATGACGGCCGCAACAGCGCAGAGCCGTCCCCTACCTGTGGATTCGGGGCCGACCTAAACAGCAGTCCGGGCACCCTGACGCTCACGGGCACGGCCTACTGGGTCGTTGAGTGGCAAGGCGGCGGTCAGACCGGCCAGATCGACGTTCCAGCGCAGAGCAACAGCACCCAGGTCCGAATTGGCGAGCTCCAGGCGCTCGTGCGGGACTGACTCACCCGGGCCCCGACATGCAGCGGATTCCGAGCTCGCGGGCCGGCCTTGGGCTGGCAGACTTCACGCGACCAGCTGCGCCAAGGGCCTCTGATGCTGCCCGCACTGCCGTAACTGTCCTCGGGGTGCGGCTGTTGTGATCTCCGCTGGCGTCGACAGCGGAGGGCAACTCATGGGTTCCCGCGAGGTTGCCGCACGTTCGAAGTTCGATCTCTTGGCGAGCTGGTCGCAGACAATGGTGAGCCGTACGGTGCCTTCGGGTACCCGCCTGGGGGCGGTGCGCAGGACAGTGCTTATCACAACTCCAGTCCATACTTCGTCCTGCGATTGGTGACGACCGACGATAATCTGCCGCCTCCTGCTCAGGCCTGGTATCCAGGGTCGACTCCGTTGGTGGTGTCTGAGGTGTGTTGTGCTCAGCTCGGCGGAGAACGACGCCGTGCAGCTGCGGCATGGCGAGAATAACTTTCATGCCTGGCCGAAGGCTGGCATTCAGGGACCGCTGGTGCCTGCAAGCTCGAGCCGTCGACAAAGGTGCGAGACGAAAGCGAGCGCGTCCAGGCAGTCCTGGTAGGTGAAGACGCCCTTCTTCTTCAGATCCTCGAACATCTCGTGCTGGATCGGGTCCCTAAAACCCTGCCAGATGCCTTCGGAGAAGATCCGATGGGCTACTCGGAGATTCTTGGCGGTCGTCTCGGAGATCGTGTCCGGCAAGTAGGGGGCAGCAACGTCGACCTTCGGGCTCTCGCCGCCGAATGCTCCCTGGAGCACGTTGAATTCGGCCCCGCCAATCTCACTGACAGCTCGAACGTCCTTGACGTACCGCTTGATGGCCTCTACCACAGCAGCGATGTAGTTCTCCTGCATGTAGAGCGTCTCAGCAGCAGCCTGAACACTGGGATGCAGGCTCCGCCAATGCATGTCCGCGTACTCGGGTGCGATCTCGTTCAGACCCTGGATGAGCTGGTCCCGTTCGTCATCGGACATGTCTGTGTCCGGCGAGACCACAACCGCTAGGACGTTCTCAAGGGACTTCTTGACCTTCTCGTCCTGCACGGTCGAGACCCAGCCGCCGAGGTCCTTGCCAATGCGCTGTTCGAGGTGGCCGGTCTGGATTTTCCGGCGCTCGGACTTTCGCTGGGCGGACACCGCACGTAGAGCCGCCGACATGTATGCCCTCAGGGGTGCCGAGACAGGATCCTCCCAGTCGATCGAGCTGCGATCGGTTGCGATGACATCGGTGGCCTCGTCGTCGAGGTAGTCGGCGTCGATGTAGCCGGTCAGGTATGAGTAGGCATGGCTCGATTCCGAGACACCGAAGAATTCGGCGTCGTTCGCCAGACGCCCCTTGACGTACATGGTGATCCCACGCATGTTCTGCGACAGCGGCTTCTTGGAAGCAAAGATCTTCCCGGAAATGGGCGGTGCGGACCCGCCGACGCCGGTCTCGATGGGCACGTCCCAGGTGAGTTCCGTCGTGATCGCGGAGTACCTGAGCTCCCGGTCGACAGCGATCGGCACGCCACCGTTCTCGGACACGGTGAGCAGGAATCCTGAGTCGGAGTAGTTGAAGAGCGTGGAGAGGCTGCGTGCCAGATCTGCCGCGCTCGCGCGGGAGGTGCGTTGGAGGTCCTCGACGACGATCGTCGTGCCGCTCGACACCGTGGAATTGGCGGGCAGCTGGGTGGTCCGCGGATGGTAGTCGCCTCCCGTGGTGCCTTTGATCTCATCCCAGTCCATGACGACCTCGGTCCAGAAACGCTGTCCGGTCACTTTGGTGCGGATCGTGATGCGCTTGCCGATGCCGAAGAGGGCCAGCTTCCCCAGGCCCTTGCGCCCTGCGACCCGTCGACCGCCGGGTGAGAGGCCCTGATCGTCGGTGCGTCGGTTGCGTCCGATGCGCAGGTAGCGGTCGGCGAGATCGTCCCTGGACATGCCGTGTCCGTCGTCGGCGACGGTGACCTTCTGCGAGCCCGTGGTGTCGAGCTCGACCTGGACGTTGTTCGCGTCGGCGTCATAGGCGTTCGCCACGAGCTCCGCTACTGCGTTGGGCAGTCGCGAGTACATGCGGAAGCCGAGGTGCTCAATGGTCATCGGGTCGAACGAGAGCTTGAGCTTCTTGGCCACGCAGACTCCTTGTCGACCCCCTGCCAAAGGCAGCAGGGCACCCTGGGGTGGTGCTCTGTTCGGGAGAGCATGGCAAGGGCCTTCGGCGTCCGCAAGGTATATGACCTGCGTACTTGTGATTTCAGTCGCGTGGTGATTCGAGTGTTCAGTGTGCCGATGCTTCGCCTGCGCCTGGGCGCAGATACTTGTGGATGGCGCCAGCGATCGCCGTTCCGAGCGGGATCGGTACTGCGTTACCGATCTGCTTGCCGATCTCGACCTTCGACCCGCACCAGACGAAGCCCTCGGGGAAGCCTTGGAGCAACGCGGCCTCGTAGTGGGTGATCGGTCGATTCTTTGTCGGGTGCAGGTAGCGGCCCTTCTCAGGCTTGAAGAACTCGGTCCGGATCGTCACGGAAGGCTTCCCGCGTCGAAGCCGTCCCATCACGTCGCCCGATCCGGCGTTGTGGTTGTCCCAGGAGTCCGTCGACAGGTACTCGAGCACGGCATGCCGTTCGCGGTCGCCATCGCGCAGAGTCACACCGTAGGCCTGCGCCTTGTTGCGCCCGGACCGCCCTTGAATGATCGTGGGCTCAAGATCTCGCTGTGCCACCGAGTACGTTCCTGACGTGGATGTGGCCTCGGTCACCTCGGCGTAGCGTCCCAGAAGCGCCAGCTTCCCCTCGTCGTCGCGGACCGCGCCGATCTTCCGGAGCAGGACCATGCTGCCGTCGTCGAACCAGCAGGCGAACTTCTTCGTGAGGTCCTTGCGGTTTCCGTTCGGCGGGATGGCGCGGTACCGGGCAAGGGAAATTGACTCCGGGCTCCGCGTGACGTGAAGGTCCGCGGTCGTGAAAGGCCCTTCGAAACTACCGCCGGCCTCGACCACAGCGATGGTGCGGTCGGGGAGATCCGTACCAGGGGAGGGCAACCTGTCAGTGCGGTCGAAGACCTCGTCGATCGTGAGCCATGACTTCTGCTCGACAGGGACAAGCAGACCGTCAATGTCCGCACGATGCTCCAGAGCGTCCTTGGAATGTGTTGGTTCCGGGTACTGCATCCCGCCCACCCGAAGGTCGACGTCCGTGCGAACCCCGATGATGATGGCCCGCCGACGTGCTTGTCGCGCCCCGTAGTCAGCGGCGTTCAGGAGGTAGCGACGGTCACGCTGCTGGGGGGTGTCATTGTCTTTCGTCCCAGGGGCGGGCGGCAGCATGTAGTTCTTGAGGTCGCCGTTCCCGATCCGGTTCTTCAGGTCGGCGAACTCCGGGGAACGAATAAATCGATCGACGTTCTCGATGACGAAGACTTTCGGCTGGACCGCGACGACAACTCTGATGAACTGCTGCCAGAGCTCGTTGCGCTCAGCGCCCACCTTGTTCCGGTTCAGAGCTGAGAATCCCTGGCAGGGTGGGCCGCCGACCACGACGTCGATCTCACCCGGCTTCCATCGGGGTTCCCACTTGACGATGTCGCCGCGGTAGATATCCGGCGGCTCCGAGACGTGGTACCGCTTCGACGAGGCGCCGAAATTCTTCGCATAGGACGCCGCAGCGGCAGGATTCCACTCCACGGCACCAACGCTGCGGAAGGCCGGACGCCCCGGACCGCCTTCCGGTTGGAACTGGTGAAAGCCTTCCGTCAGCCCTCCGCATCCCGCGAACAGGTCCAGCACCCTGATGGGTTCGGGGGAGCTGCGCGGTGCTGGCATGCACGAGATGTTACAGCCGGAGCGGCCCGTAGGTCGTCTGCAGCCGGCCTATGTCTGACGTGCGACGACGCACCTTCGTCGATGCACTCCCGTGCAGCAGCTGTCCGCTGGCAGTTCACCCGGATGAACTGGGGAAGGCCTCGTCGACAAGGCATGGTTCGGCACCTTGGCTGACGCTAGTCTCGTGCCTGTTGTGCAGAGCAACTGACGACCACACGGGGGGTAGTCCCAAGATGTCCGGTGCGATCGACGGGGCCTACGGCGTCTTTATGAGAAACCTCGAGACCAGAACTCCGGTCGAGGCGATCAAGGAGCTCACGATTCTTGGCGTTCCCGACGACATGATCGAGGCCATCCGTGCTCGGTTCGACGCGGAGGTGCTCGAGGTCAAGGAGCTGGACGAACCGCACGTCGTCGTCGACCACGGCCGGGAGACCTGGTACACCGGACCTCAGAAGGCGGACAAGTACTGGCCGGCCGTCGAGAAGATCCTTCGCCGCCAGGGATGGGAAGACGACGGAATCGAGTCGCTCGACGAGTCGTCGACCCGGATCGTCTCGCTGCTCAACCATCCGCAGGAGAAGACGTTCCGGTCGCGGGGGCTCGTGGTGGGCTATGTGCAGTCGGGGAAGACGACCAGCTTCACCTCCGTCATCGCCAAGGCGGCGGACCGCGGGTACAAGCTCGTCATCGTCCTGTCCGGCATCCACAACGGTCTACGACGTCAGACTCAGCGCAGGCTCGAGCAGCAGCTCGTCGAACCGAATCCGACGCAGTGGCACCAGCTCACCGATTCCGAGCATGACTTCCGGCCGACGGCCAACCCCGCCAGCTTTTTCGGCACCAGCTCCAGGATCAAGGTCCTCTGCGTCGTCAAGAAGAACGGCAGCGTGCTCACCAAGCTCGCGAACTGGCTCGAGGGTGCGTCCCAGTTCCTCGTGGACACACCAACCCTGATCATCGACGACGAGGCAGACCAAGCGACGGTCGCAACGAAGAAGATCAACCCGTTGATCCTCCGGATCATGAAGAGCCTTCCGCGCAGCGTCTACATCGGGTATACCGCCACCCCGTTCGCCAACTTGCTGATCGACCCGAGCGCGCAGGATCTTTACCCCCGCGACTTCGTGGCCAATCTTCCCAAGCCGCGGGGACACTTCGGGACCGAGGTGATCTTCGGACGGGACTCCGTGGACGGCGAGGACCCGGAGGACGTGTCAGACGGCTACGACATGATCCGACAGGTACCGCAAGACGACGTCGAGCTCGTCCGACCACTCAAGCGGGCCGACATCGACACGTTCTCGCCAGCGATGGTCGGGTCGCTTCGTGATGCGGTCGAGCACTTCCTGCTCACGACTGCGGCTCGACGGGTCCGTGGAACGGGTAATCCGCACAACACGATGCTCATCCATACGAGCGTGAACACAGCTGTGCACCTCAGCTACCGACGACCGTTGCTCGACCTTCTCGACAGGATTTCCGGCGGCCTTAAGGACCCGGAGTGCTTGGACCGGCTGCGCACCGCGTGGGACGGCGAGACGAAACGCGTCCCCGCGGAAGCCTTCGGAGAGACGAAGGTCGACTTCGATGCCCTGGTCGTGGAGCTGCCCGGAGTTATTCGCGACTGCCGCGTGGTGATGGACAACTCGAGCAGCGAGGACCGGCTCGACTACGAGAACGGTCCGGTCGTTGCGATCGCGGTAGGCGGGAACACCCTGTCGCGAGGGCTCACACTGGAAGGGCTCAGCGTCAGCTACTTCGTCCGTGCGGTCTCCGCGTACGACACTCTGCTGCAGATGGGCCGGTGGTTCGGGTTCCGCAATGGGTATGCCGATCTGCCCCGGATCTGGATGACCGACGAGCTCAAGAACTGGTTCCGGCACATCGCCGTCGTCGAGCACGAGATGCGCCGGGACATTGACCGCTACATGACCGAGAACCTGACGCCACTGCAGTTCGGGGTCAGGCTTCGAACCCATCCGTCGCTCTTGGTGACGGCGCGCGCCAAGATGCAGTCTGCGGTGCGCGCCTCGGCATCGTACGGAGGTCAGCGGCTCCAGACGCACTACTTCCACACCAACGCCGAGTGGCTCGGAAGAAATATCGAGGCGGCACGGAACCTCGTTTCCGCGGCCCGCTCTCAGGCCGTCGAGCACACGAACGACGGACCCAGGCACGTCTTCCGCGATGTCCCGTACACGACAGTGCTGGGATTCCTCACCGAGTACTCGTTCCACGAGGACTGGGATGTGGCGACCTCGGAGATGCTCACCGAGTACATCCAGAAACGCGTCCGGAACGCTGGTTCGCTGCGGAGCTGGAGCATCGCTGTCATCGGCAACCCTGTAGACAACGCCAACGCCTTCTCCTTCAGCGACGAAGTCACAGTCGGTCGGGTGATCCGTTCGCGCCTCGAGGACTCGAGGAATGATTACGCGGACATCAAGACACTGATGAGCCGCAGGGATGCAGCTGTTGACCTCCGCGGCAAGTTCGCCGGAGTGAGCGAGAAGGACTTGATGCGGGCGCGGGAGGAGCAAGCTGGACGATCGGGACTCCTCGTGTTGTACGCGATCGACAAGGATTCCGAGCCGGCGACAGACAAGGCTAAGGAATTCCGTGTGGGCCTTGGGGCTGACGACCATGTCATCGGCGTGGGACTTGTGTTCCCCGAGGCCGTCGGCCCGGACGCAGAGGCCCATGGCTACATCCAGGCCGATCTCTCGGGAATAGTGATCGAAGAGGAAGACTTCAGCGCCGTAGACGGGGAGGACGAGTGACAGGCAGGTCTCGCGGCTTCGCGTCGGACTGGCAGCGGCTCCTGGCGATGGCGCCGTCGTCGGGGACCAGGGTCCGCGTTCACGAGCTCGAGCAGGAGACAGCCTGGGGGCCCGTGGCGCTCGCCGTCGACACTGAGGGGTTCCATCACGTGCTGGTGCCGATCCTTTCCTCGTCTCGGGTCCGAACCGGGCTGAGGGGCCCAGGTCTCGCACTTCGGAAGCGCACCCTGGAGGGCGAGGAAAGCCACACAACCTACGCAGACCTGTCCTGCCTCCGCCATGAGCTCGACGATCTCTTCGACCGGGTGTGCAGCGAGGTCCTGACCAGGCTGGTCGGGCTGGAGCAGAAGCCGCTCGGGGCCGTCTACAACGTGATCGACCGGTGGCAGTCATTGTTCGACAGTCCAATCGGGATCCTGTCCGATCAGAAGGCCTCAGGCCTGTACGGCGAGCTCCTCGTTCTCCGACGGCTGCTCCAGAATGATACGAGTGCTCATCGCACCTGGGTCGGCCCACTCGGCGAGCATCATGACTTCAAGGGAGGCTCGCTCGACATCGAGGTCAAGGCCACGACGTTCACCGAGGGCCGTTTCGTTCAGATACACGGGCTGGACCAGCTGGAGGAGCCGGTAGACGGTGACCTCCTCCTGGCCTGGTTCCGGCTCGTGGACACGAGCAGTTCCGGGAAAGGGGTCACTCTTCTCGATCTCGCGCAACAGGTCATCGCGCTCGCCGACGACGGACCAGCTCTTCGAGCTCTTCTCGCGCGTGCCGCCTATGTCCCCGGCGTTAACGAGGCGAACGACTCCCACCGGTACGTCGTCGCGGACGAACGCTGGTACGACGTGGACGAGGTCTTCCCACGGCTAACCCGCTCGGCGCTCGATCGTGCGTCAGTACCCGAAACCGTGACAGACGTGACCTACGCGGTCGATCTGACGGCGGAGCCGCCAGTTCCGCTAGGTGCCACAGCCGTCGACCAGCGCTTGGAGGCGCTCGTGAGTGGACTCGCATGACCGGGATCGCGTTCATGACCAGGCCCGGTTGGGACTCCCAGGCCTATCCGCCGGAGGGTGCCTCAGCTGCTGAGGGAATCAGGAGCCAACTCGGCAGACCCTCGCTCGACCTGTTGACAGTTCTCGTCCGGGAGGCCGCCCAGAACAGCTGGGACGCGCGGTCCGACGAGCCCGGGTCGAACGTACGCTTCGGCCTTGATCTGCACACGGTGGGCCCGGCGCACGCGCATGCCTGGCGGAGCCTCTTGCTGGAGGGCGGTCCGCGCAACGCCGACAACTTCCCTCTGCGCAAGTCCCTCAACGCGACCTCCATCCGCGTCCTCGCCGTATCCGACCGCGGGACCAAGGGGCTCGGCGGCCCGACCCGAGCCGATGTCGTCACAGATGAGCGGCGTGACTTCATCACGTTCGTACGGAACGTGGGTGAACCTCGTGACACCGAGTTGGGTGGGGGGACGTACGGATTCGGCAAGGGCATCTTCTTCATGCTCTCCAGGCCTCACACGGTCCTGATTCATACGCGTGCCCAGTTCGAAGGACGCCTGCAGACACGGCTGATCGGCTCGTCCCTCGCGCACAGCTTCACTGAGTCCTCCGCTACCGGTGACACCCGGTACACCGGGCGGCACTGGTGGGGGAGGAAGGTCGACGGAGTCGTCGAACCTCTCGTGGACAACGAGGCCGAGGCCATGATCGACAGGTTGGGCCTCCAACGGTTCGCGCCAGACGAGAGCGGGACGACAGTTGTCGTGATCGACCCCGAACTCGACGACGGCATGTCTGAGGCCGAGGAGGTGGGGACCTACCTGGCTGAGACGATCATGTGGCAGCTGTGGCCCAAGATGTTGCCACGATACGACGGCCGCCCGATCATGCTCTTCGACGTCACCGTCGATGGGCAGCGCTACGAGGTGCCGGACCCTGAGACGACCCTGCCGATCAATATGTTCGTCGAGGCGTACCGCCGTATGAACGGTCCTGGAGCGCGGGCGATCGAGACCAAGAGGCCGCGTCGCCTGCTCGGCAGGCTCGGGCTCAATGACACCTGGGTTCCTCCGTGGAAGCTCACGAGGGCAGCCCAAACCGCTGGCTTCGACAAGGACCTGGTCCATCACATCTGCCTAATGCGGGCCGCCGAGCTCGTAGTGACCTACGAGGCTGGCATCGAGCCTGCTGCCGAGCTCAAGGGGTACGCGGGCGTCTTCCGGGCTGACTCCTCGTTGGACGACACTTTCGCTCGGGCCGAACCGCCGACCCACGACGCCTGGAACCCCGACAGCCTGCCATTCGAGGAGAAGACCTACGTCAGAGGGGTATTCCGTCGCCTGCGTGAGATCCAGAAGGAGCTCGCAGGCCTCCAGGTCAGCGTCCGTTCCGACGGCCAAAATGTGGCACTTGGCGCGGCGAGTAACTACTTCTCACGTCTGATGCGAGGGTCGACCGGGTTCGGCGGAGGAACTGCCCTGATCGGTGGTGGACGAGGCTCAGCAGGTGTCCCAGCTCTTGCTGGAGCCCCTAGCGACGCAGGCGGAACCGACGCGGGTGGCAGTGCAGATGGCGGGAGCGCAGCTGTGACCAGCGGCTCCTCCTGGAACGGAGGGCCCGGCCCCACGGGGGACCGGCCCCTCCGGCGTGTCCGGATCCGGGTCGAGTACACCGGTGAACCGTTCCTGACCAGGAGGAACGAGCAGACCGTCCTCGTCCAGGAGTTCCGGCTTCCGCCGGGCCGGGACATCGCCCTGCAGGGCGTCCTGTCGATAGCGGTCTCCATGGACGGATCCGGCCGAGAGACCGACGGTGCAGACCTACCCCGGGTGCTGGGCTGGACCCGGCCGGACAAGACATTCGAAGAACGGGGCACACCGACCGTCGACAGTGACGGCGAGGGCACGTGGCAGCTTGTCATCCAGCCGGTACAGGACACGATGACTGTGGTCGACGTCCGTGCTGAGGGAGCAGCATGAGCCGCATCGCATACCCGTACCTGCGCCCCGCGTCCTCGACCGTCGATGCTCAGCCCTGGCGGCTCCTCCTGGGCGAGGAAGAGGTCGAATTGCCCGAGTCGCTTGACGGTTGGGACTACAACCTCGACCTGCGTCTTCGCAGAGAGGTCCAGGTCGACGGTGAAGCGATCCGGGAACAGTGCCGACTCCCTGCTGGCGCTCCGTTAGCTCTGAGCGTCGTCTGGTACTCAACAGGCTCGGGTCTGCGCGGGCGCTCCGCATTTGAGCGGCTCGACGGACGGGGATACGCCACGCATCATCTTGACCTCACCATCGCCGGAGCCGAGGTCGGCGGAGTTCTCAGTATCGACACACTCTTGGTCGTGCCAGAGGCGCTCGCGGAAGTGGATGCCCTGGCACCGCACCGCGCCGGCTCGATGCTCTGGGAGCACCGCTCGGAGATACGACTGCAGGGTGGTGCGTCGCAGTTCCCGATCGCGGTGGTCGACTTCGGGCCCTCCACGCTTCCTGACACCGCCGCCTGGCACCTCGAGGTCAGCGGGTCGATGGACTCGGCGGCGATGGGGTCGCTGCTCCTGCTTGTAAACGAACGAAACAAGGCCGTCGCTGAGGCATTCAGCCGTGCCGGCAAGCCGCGACAAGCCGACTCCCTCGTGCTCTCTGCCGTGTATGCCGACGTGGCCCGCACGATGGTCGAGCATGCGTTGAGTCGCGAAGACTTCGTTGATGACGCCAACTACGGCGAGGAGACGTTAGGGGCGTTGATGCTCGACGTCTTCCGGCAGATGTTCGGGGCCCGGACTATCAAGGACGTCAGACTCCGGATGCAGGACAGCCCGTCATTGATGGCGACAGAGATGCAGGCGGCTGTGGGCATCTTCGGAGGCGATTCGTGAGCTATTTGTACCCCCGCTTGATCGGAGGACGGGCGCAGCAGCTGTTCGACGAGTTCGCAGCGGTGCCCTCACCCAATGACCTCGTGGATCGTGCGCGTACCCACGACGACTCAGCTGTCTATGTCGCGACCGGTGGAGCAAGAGTTCCGGTGGAGAAGCTGAGCGCGCTGTCGACCGCTGTGCGTGACCTTGCCCGAGAGCACGGATTCCCGCACAAGGCTCAACGAGCGGGTGAGTTTGACGTTGCCTTGGCGCGTCTCCTGCACCGGTCGATGGAGGTCATGCCCGCTGAGGCCGCGGCCCGAGAGATGTGGGCGTTCCTCTCACTCGTGCTCCTTCCGGACGTCGCGTATTGGCGCTTCCCAGCTCCACCGGGCGATCGTGTGATGCACACCGACATCACTCGACATGTGTTCGGCAGGCTCTGGTGGCGGGCCGACCTGATCCATGACCTAGCACGTGAGGACCCGTACGAGGTGCTGGAGATTCTGGGTGAGGCGGACTTCGACCAGGTCTACTCGCGGCGGAAGCAGATCGGTGCCAGCCCCACCATCGTCCGCAACCTGATCCGGGTCTGGAGCGAGCTCCGGGAGAACGGTGAGCTCGCCCTAGTGAACGACCGGCAGGCGTTCCGCAACACCCTGATGGTCCTGAACCGCGTGGTTCCGTTCCTCTCCCTCAACGCGCTCGACGACCACGCCCTGGTCGGCGAGCTGAGGCGTATCGCCCGTCAGGCGATCGGGCGGATGCAGTCCTGAGCGCGCCACACTGACGGAAGTGGTTGCCGATGACATCCCCGAATAGGAGGACGTGATCTCGGCGCCGCAGGGCTGGTCCATGCATTGGCAACCGCGCAGATCAACGACACTGTGGACCTGGCCGATGCCGTGGTGGCGAACCCAGGCGCCCCTTGCGTGGTCAGGCTGCCATGTGCGGCAGATCCCGTCCGCGATCTCGTCGGGATAGGAGCAGCACCCTCGATAGGCTCGACAAGTGATTCCGATGGGACCTCGCCCGGATGCCTCGTCCGAGGCAGTGAGCCGGCGCATGAGCGTCGCCCGCCGCAAGGACACCAAACCAGAGTTGGACCTGCGTCGGATCCTGCACTCGCGAGGTATGCGGTATCGGGTGGTCTACCCGGTTCCCGGTCGACCTCGACGAAGCATCGACGTCGCCTTCACGCGGGCGAAGGTTGCTGTCTTTGTCGACGGTTGCTTCTGGCATGCCTGCCCTGACCATCGCACTCAGCCACGCGCCAACTCTGAGTGGTGGATGGAGAAACTCGCTCGCAATGTCGCGCGTGACCGAGAGACAGACCAGCATCTAGCCACGCTCGGATGGACCGTGTTGCGATTCTGGGAGCACGAGAACATGGCGAAAGCTGCCGGAGTCGTCGAGCGGGTCTTGCATGGAGAAAGTTCGACCGCAGGCATCAGTAGCTGAGGAGTATCACACCTTGGAGATCAAGGTGAATCCCATGTGCGCCCTGCAGGTCGTGAAGTTGATCGAGCACCCTTGGATAGACCCTGCTCGACTTATAGATCTCGGGCACGACGACAACCATCCAGTCGATGTCCGGGGACGAGGCGGACGCCAGGACGGACATTATGGCTCCGTTGTTCGCGAACGCGCGACCCGCTTGAAGCGCGACGCCGATCCGTTGATCAGGCCCGGTGAAGTCAATTCCTTTGGCTGCAAAGCTCGCTTGCCCGCCCGGTGTGATGGCAAACGGAGACAGAACTGGCCCCAACAGCTCACGCAGCGGGTCGCTCTTGATGCTTCCCTGCGTTGTCACCACAGTTGCCAGGCGGGGTGCCACCAGGGCTACAGCGTCCACAATTGAACTGACGGCGTCCGGAACGGCGCGTACAGCTGCTGACAGTGGAACGAAATCCTTCTGCATCGCTAAAGCCTCTCGTCGACCGAGCTTGGCGGGAACGCTAGCAGCTTCCATTCCCCGAAATCGTGCTCCAGCATGGATCTATGGCGACGACCCGAACCATCGTTCGCGGCATCGGCCAACTGGCCCTTGGTGCCTTCCTCCTCACCGCCGGCATCGGCGACCTCACCCGAGCGCGCAAGGAGTTCCGGGCGCAGGTCCCCACGTGGGTCCCGGTCGATCCCGACACGGTCGTGGTCGGGTCGGGGATCGTCGAGATCAGCCTCGGGACCGCACTCGTCGCTACGTGGAAGCAGCCGGCCCGACGTCGGCTCGGCGCCCTCGTCGCCGCGTTCTTCGTCGCGATCTTCCCCGGGAACATCGCCCAGTTCGTGGAGCACCGGGACGCGTTCGGCCTGGACACCGACCGCAAGCGCGGGCTGCGGCTTCTAGGTCAGCCGGTTCTCGTGGCGTGGGCGGTGGCGGCGACGCGTAAGTAGGGTTTCGACAAGCTCGACCACCGGGGACAGGCTCGACTAGAGGGAACACCCTCGACGACCGGGCGCACGCTCGGCCAGCGGATGCGCTTACACCTGGTCGAGCATCCCCAGCCCGCTCGCGAACTCCATCAGCTCGAACGTTGAGCCCGTGACCATCGTCGCGCCCTTGGCGCGGGCCGCATCGGCGAACTGGGCGACGTTTCCGTAGAGCACGAACGGAGTGCCCGGGTCCGTGGCGCGGACGTTCGCGAGGAGGCGGAGGCCGGCGTCGGGCACATCGACGTGGGACTCACGGCGGCCCATGTCCGAGATGATCAGGCCGTACCGGCGCCCCTCGAGGAGGCGCATCGCCTCGCTGGTCGAGCGTGCGATCTCGACGTCTGCGCCGTCGCGGCGCCACGAGTCGGCCAGGACCGCGTTGTTCTCGGGGTGATCGTCGACCCAGAGGATCGAATGCGGCGTCGGGGGGACCGTGGTGGGCGCGCTGGGGATCGTCGGCGCACCTGGGACCGTCGGCAACGGCTCCCAGGGGTCCGGCATCAGATCCAGGTCATCGTCGGCGGGTGGGGTGGCCGCTTCGGGTGCCCCCGGCCCCGCCTTGCCCGGGATCTCGATCGGACGCAGCCAGTCGTTGTCGTCCCGACGTTCCGAGAACTCGTAGGGCGGCAGGCCGCCCGGACGCACGCGGTAGCTCGCCCCGGTGCCATGCCCGACGTCGTCCAGCCGGCGCTTCAGCGACGCCACCTCGCGCTGCAGGTCGGTGATCATGTCCGACTGCTGGTCCGTAGCCTGCTTGAAGTTCAGCCGCTGCCCGCCGATCTCGAGGGTCACGTCGTCGGAGTTTCTCAACTTCGACAGGAGCTGCCGGCCGAAGACCAGCAGCACGACGATCACGAGCAGGGGCCACAGGAGGTTGGCGATAGCGCTGATCAGGTCGGCCACGAGGGTAAACGTACCGGTCAGGGGATGATGGGACGGAACAGCGCCGACCAATGGAGGTGCCACCAGTGACCGAGCCGCTCGATCGCATCCGCGAGATCTGCCTCGCACTTCCCGAGGTGACCGAGAAGCTGAGCCATGGCGCACCCACCTGGTTCGTGAAGAAGACCTTCGTGAGCTACTCCGACCACACACACGGCGGCCCGCTCGCGATCTGGTGCGCGGCCGCTCCCGGCGCGCAGGAGGAGGCGGTCGAGAAGGAGCCGGACCGGTTCTACCGTCCGCCGTATGTCGGGGTGCGTGGATGGCTGGGCGTGCGGCTCGACGTCGACGTCGACTGGGACGAGATCGCCGCCATCATCGAGGAGGCGTACCGGCAGATCGCGCCGAAGCGCCTGCTGGCGGAGCTGGACGAGCGGTAGGCAACTACCCCTCCAGCAGCCCCCGAATATCCTCGACCCCCAGCGCCCCAGCAAACGCCCCGGCGTCGTCGCTCAGCACCGCATCGAACAGCCGGGCCTTGCGTTCCTTGAGCGCCATCACCTTCTCCTCGATGGTGTTCTCCGAGACCATCCGGAACACCATCACATTCCGCGTCTGCCCGATGCGGTGCGTGCGGTCGATCGCCTGCGCCTCCGTCGCCGGGTTCCACCACGGATCGAGCAGGTAGACGTAGTCGGCCTCGGTGAGGTTGAGCCCGAACCCGCCCGCCTTGAGGCTGATCAGGAACACCGGCGCCGTCCCGTCCTTGAACCGGCCGATCACCTCGGCCCGCTTCCGCGTGGATCCATCGAGGTACTCATACGGGATCCCCAGCTCCGTACACACCTCGGCCGCCTTCGCCAGGAACGACGTGAACTGCGAGAACACCAGCGCGCGGTGCCCCTCGGCGGCAACCTCGGCCAGGTGCTCGGCGAGCAGGCTCAGCTTGGCCGACCCCACGCCCTCGTACTCCGGGTCCACCAGGGAGGCATCGAGCGCCATACGGCGCAGCGTCGTGAGGGCTCGGAACACCGCCACCCGGTTCTCGTCGAAGCTCTCCAGCAGCCCCAGCAATCGGGACCGCTCGCGCTGCAGATGCGTGTCGTAGATCCGCCGGTGCCTGGCATCCAGGGTCACGCGAAGCACCTGCTCCTGCCGTTCGGGCAGCTCCGGCGCCACCTGGTCCTTGGTACGGCGCAGCAACAGCGGCCGGATCCGACGGCGGAGCCGGGCCAGCAGCGGCGTCGAGTCACCCTCGCCCGCGACCGGCTTGACGTAGTCCTCCCGGAACTTGGTCGCCGACCCGTACAGCCCCGGCGCCACGATCGCGAGCATCGCCCACAGCTCCATGAGGTTGTTCTCCATGGGCGTGCCAGTGATCGCCAGCTTGAACGGAGCCTTCAGCCGGCGGGCGGACTCGTTGGCGCGCGTCTGGTGGTTCTTCGCGAACTGGGCCTCGTCCAGGATCAGGCCGCTCCACTCGACGTCGGCGAACGCCTCGAAGTCCAGCCGGAAGATCGCGTACGACGTCACGACCACGTCCGCCCCCGCCGTGATCTTCGGGACGGTCGAACCAGCCTTCCGCGCCGTGGTCGGCAGGGCCACCACCTTCAGGTCCGGGGTGAACCGGGCGGCCTCCGCGGCCCAGTTGCTCACCACGGAGGCGGGCGCGACCACCAGGAACGGCGGGCGAGGACCGGCCTCGCCGTCGGACATCTCCTGCCGGGCCTGGGCTACGAAGGCGAGGGTCTGGACGGTCTTGCCGAGGCCCATGTCGTCGGCGAGGATCCCACCGAGCCCGTGCCGCCACAGGAACGTGAGCCACTCGAAGCCGTGCTGCTGGTACGGCCGGAGCTCGGCCTTGAGGCCGACGGGCGGCGGCACCGGCTCCGGCCCGCCTACGCCGTCCGCGGTCAGCGCGACGAGGTCGCTCACCGAGCGTCGCCACCGGTCGGACTGCTCGACGACGTCGGAGACCTGCTCCAGCTCCGCCCACAGGCCCGCGTTGAACCGGCTGATCCGCAGCTTGCCCGGCTGGTCCGACAGTCGCTGCGCCTCCTCGATCAGGGCCCGGAGCTGCGCGAACACCGGTAGGTCGGTGCGCAGCCAGGTGCCGTCGGTCAGCATGAACCGCTTCTTGTTCCGCGCGAGGGCATCGAACAGCGGCCCGAACGGGATCTCGCGTCCGTTGACCGTGACCATGACACCCAGGTCGAACCAGTCCAGGTCGCCACTGTCGTCGGCGCGCATGCTGACCACGGGCGTTGCCTCGAGGCCGCGGTACTCGGGCAGCTTGTCGCTCTCGACGCGGACGTCCGGCAGCTCCCTGAGCACTGGCAGTACCGTGGTCGCGAAGTCCATGGCCTGCAGCCCGCGGAACACCTCGGGCGCCACGCGGAAGTGGCCGAAGCCGGGCACCTCGCGCACGGCGCCGACCGCGCGGCCCAGGGTCGCGGCCTCCGCCGCGAGATCGCGCAGGTCCGCGCCCGGCTCCAGTGCGGTGGTCAGCGGGTATTCCTTGTCCGACGGCGGGTACGCCCACCGCCACGCAACGCTGATCTCCGCCGCCGAGACCGCCTCGACGGACACCACGAGCTGCGGCCGGGGCAGCTCCGGCAGCTCGACGTCGGCGTCGGCGCGGACGCGCACCTCGCGGCGGAGCAGCGGGAGGTAGTCCGCGAGGAACTCGTCGACCGCGTCGGCCGGGATGGCGACGTCGGCCAGGTGCACGGCCGCGCGCTCCTGATCGGTGAGCAGAGCCGCCGTCGGGCCCAGGATGATGGTGCGGCCCGAGGGCGACTCCTCCACCGCGAACAGGCCGTGGTAGCCGAGCGGCCCGACGGACCTCGCGGTGGTGACAACCCCGTCGAAGGCGACGGTCCGCTCGAGGCGTGCGCCGCCCTCGGGACGGGAGAGATCCAGGGCGATGGACGCCTCGCGGGCCACGCGCAGCGACTCCCGCCTGGACTTGCCGACGAGCTCGATGCCGAGCTCCGCGGCGTCGGTCAGGTGGTGCCAGAACGGGCGGGCGAGCACGTCGTCCAGGCTGATCCAGTCGCCCGCGCTGAGGTACCCGTAGCCGCGCGGGCTCGTGGCGCGCAGGGCGTCGAGCGTGGTGAACCACTCCCGGACCCTGGGGTCGAGGCCGCGGATGAACCCGTTGCGGATGTAGTTCCACGACGCGGAGCCGCCGACCCACGCGCCCCGGTCATTGCGCTGGACCGGCCGGATCGACAGGGAGAGGTCGTTGGCGGAGGTCGTGCCGTCGACCCGGAACTGCAGGGCGAGCTCCGGCCTGGTCTCGGCCGTCGACGGGGCCGCAGCGGGCGCCGTCGGCACAAGCTGCTGCACGGCGGCTTTCCACTCCGGGACCTGCGGCGCGCGCGTCAGCGACGACGCGGGCCGGACCATCGAGGCCAGCCCGTCCGAACCGGACTCGATGAGCGTGGCCACGACGTGCTTGCAGGCGGACCCGACCGGGCACGTGCAGTCGGAGCCGACGACGACGGGAGGACCGGGTGTGCTGACCCTGAACTCGATCGAGCACGAGTAGGTGCTGCGACCGCTGCCGCGCACCCACGAGATGAGCAGCAGGTCGTCGGGCAGCCACTCCCAGGAGATGACCCGGCCCTGCCTCTGGTAGTCCTCGCCGCGCAGGAACGCGCCGCTGTCCACCAAGAGCTTGATGGCCGCGAGGTGGATGCGCGGGGCGGGGATCGGCGTGGGCACCTGTCCATGGTTCCACGCCCGTGAGCCGCGTCCGTCGAGTTATCCACAGCGCGTCGTGACCTGTTACTTGGCGGTGCTGGCTCGGATCTCCTCAAGTGCGACGACCTCGAGGATCTGCTTCACGATGATCGGGCCGACCGACTCCCAGGAGAGCATCTCGGCGATCACCATGTAGGACAGGTCTTCACCGGTGAAGCAGCCACCGCGGTGCAGGGCGTTGAGCAGCCGATGCTTGGGCCAGGTGAGATCGTCGAGGCGCTCGACCCGCCGCACTGCGGGGAACAGCCGGCCGACCGGCAGCGGCTTGAGCCGGGTCACAGCGGCCTCAGCGAGGCGCGCCGTGCCGGTTTCGGTCTTGTTGTCGACCTGACCCACATACCAGGCGTCTTCCTCGGCCATGACTTCGCGGAACCAGGGGAACACCTCACTCCATGTGGGCGTCGGAGTGACAGCGGGTGCGTCAGACATGGACGGAAGCCTCCAGTCCCTGTGTAGGTGTTGGTGCAGGTAAGTGCGCCAATCCTTGCACCGTTCCGCCCTCAGAAGAGGCATAGAGACCGGACATCATCCACAAATTCACCCGTCTTGCGTTTGCCTCGCTAGTGTGGCTGTGCGAGCGCCTCCCATGCCGAAAAGCAACGCCGCCGCCACGTATCCCAAGGACAGAGCGACGAAGAGACCGGGCGACCACCCGGCGTCGGGCACGAGGAAGGCCGCCAGGGCGGCCGCGCCGACGAACGCCGCGTTGTAGAGGACGTCGTAGAAGGCGAACGCGCGGCCGCGGTAGGCGTCCTCGGAGTCACGCTGCACGATCGTGTCGACGGCGATCTTCGTACCCTGCGCCGCGAGGCCCAGCAGCGCCGCGGCCGTGACCACGGCGACGAAGCCTGGCTCCGGCACGAGGACCAGCTGCGAGACCCCCGCCACCAGCAGCATCACGGCGATCCACGACTGGGGGGTCATGCGGCGGGCCAGCACCGCGGTGAGCACGGTAGCGAGTGCGCCGCCGACGCCGGTCGCGCCGATCACCAGGGCGAAGATCCCGAGACCGGCGGTGGGGTCGCCCGGATCGGACAGGAGGTTGCGCGACATCAGGATCGACGCGATGAACACCACCCCATACAGGAATCGGTGCAGTGCCATCACCAGTAGCGCCTGCCCAGGGGTGCGGCGGGCGGCGAGGTAGCGGGCGCCGTCGACCAGGCCGCGGGCCACGACCACGATCTCGTTGCCGACCGAGCCGACGGCGGGCCGCAGCGGGCCCAGCAGCGTGCGCGACATCCGCAGCCCGAGCAGCGAGGCGCAGCCCATGACTATGCACGCGCAGGTCAGCGCTGTCGCGTCCTGGATCCGGCCGGCCGGCATCAAGAAGCTGAGCAGGAAGCTCACACCGCCGCCGAGGAAGGCGGCGCCCGCGCCGAGCGTCGGCGTGAGGGCGTTCGCCGTGAGCAGCAGCTCGCCCTGGACCACGCGCGGCATGCCCGCCGAGAGGCCCGCGAGCAGGAACCGGTTGACGCTCAGGGACGCGAGCCCGAGCACATAGATCGCGGGTGTGACGCCCTGGGTGAGCATGAGCACCGCCATCGTGCCGGTGAGCAGCACGCGTACCGCGTTGCCGAACACCAGGACCTGTCGCCGCTGCCACCGGTCCAGGAACACGCCCGCGAACGGGCCCACGATCGTGAACGGCGCCAGCATCATCGCGAACGCCCCGGCGATCGCGGAGGCCGACCCCTGCGACTCCGGGCTGAAGAACAACAGGTTGGCGAGACCCACCTGGAACATGCCGTCGCTGGCCTGGGAGACGAGGCGAACCGCGAACAGCTTGCGGAACCCGGGCAGGCGCAGCAGCGCGCGCAGTTCGGCAAGGACGGTCACTCGTTCACAGTAGTTGCCCGTCCGCCGCCGCGGTGGTCGACGGCGGCGTGCGCCGGGGGAACGCGAGCGGCCGGGCCGACGACGTACCGGGGCCCGACGCCATGGGGAGTGGTATCCATGGTGCGTGCCGTCGCCTGTGGATATTCTCCCTGGTCGGAGGTGGTTCCCGTGACGGATCCGTGTGTCGGTGGAGTCTGCGCAGGAGTGGTGCGATGAGGCCGTCTGATTGGTCGCCGGTGGGGTTGGACTCGGACCCGACGCCGGGTGACCCGGTGCTGGTCCTCTCGGGTGGGCAGGAGTATCTGGAGGTCGCCAGCTCGATCGACAACGCCGCGTCGGCGATGTCCCGGCTGGATGTCGAGGGCACCGTGTCGCAGGCGGTGGATGCGTTGATGGCGACCAAGGAAGACACCATCGGCGAGATCCGCAAGGCGCACGGCCGGTACGTCGCAGCCGGGGAGGCCCTGGTCGGGTACGCCTCCTCCCTGGAACGCGTTCAGTCCGAGACGCTGGCCGCGTTGGACAAGGCGCGGGATGCGCAGGATGCGGCGCAGGCCGCGTCGGGGTCCAAGGACCGGTGGCAGGACCTGGCCGACTCGGCGAAGGACGAGACGGAGAAGGCGGAGTACGAGCAGAAGGCGCGGCAGGCCGACGGCGAGGCGGACCAGGCGGCCGGCGCGATCTCCTCGGCGAAGTCGAGCATCGAGTCCGCGGTCTCGGACCGTAACCGGGCCGCGGAGCATGCGATCGACCGGATCGAGGAGATCACCGGCTCGGATGATCTGAACGACGGGTGGTGGGAGGACTGGGGGTCCAAGCTCGTCGCCGCGATCGCGGACATCGCGGACATGATCTCCACCATCGCGGGGATCCTGGCGATCATCGTGGCGTTCATCCCGATCGTGGGCACCGCGCTGGCCGGGGTGCTGATCGTCATCGCCGCGGTCGCCGCGATAGTGAGCGCGGTCGCGAACATCACGCTGGCCGCGACGGGCGAACGCTCCTGGGCGGAAGCGGGGATCGCGATCGCGGGCGCCGCGCTGAGCCTGATCGGTCTGGGTGCTGCGGCGAAGGCCGCGACCGGGCTGGCGAAGGGGATCAGCAAGGGCGCGCTCAAGCAGGGTCTGAAATCCGGCAAGACCTGCAAGTTCGGCTTCGGCAAGTGCTTCGTCGCCGGGACGTTGATCCACACCCCGGACGGGCGCCGCCCGATCGAGGACATCCGGGTGGGCGACAAGGTCTGGGCGCACGACCTGGCCACGGGCCGCGACGAGCTGCAGGTCGTGGTCGAGACGTTCGTACGCACCACGACAGAGCTGTTCCACCTGACCATTGCGGGCGAGCGGGTCTCCACCACCGCTGAGCACCCGTTCATGGTCTCCGGCCGCGGGTGGATGGACGCCGCGTTCCTCAAGGTCGGCGACCTGCTGGTCACCCCCGAGGGCACCACCACACCGGTCCAGGCGATCGAGACAGAGCACCGCACCGAGACCGACGCGGAGACGGTCTACAACTTCCACGTCGAGACCCACCACAACTACTACGTCCAGGCCGGCAACACCCCGATCCTGGTCCACAACGCCGACCACACCCACGGGGGTCTGACAGACTCAGACCGCATCGAGGACGCCGTGGACATCGCGCGTGGCCACGCGGACGCCAAGCACGCTTCCGAGTTCCCGGGGATGTCGGCCGACGACCTCGGAAGGCACGTCACTGACGTCATGACGAACCCTTCCCGAGCAAAGGACCTGAGCAGGCTGCGCAGGGCGTTCCAGGGTAGCGACGGCTCGACGGTCGTGGTCCATGACCCGATGCACCCGGACGGCGGGACGGTCTTCAACCGCAGCAACGACATCGACGAATACTGGGGGACACTCACGTGACAGACGCCGGATCGGTTGCACCTCGTAGCCTCCTCGAACCGACCGAGATCGACCTGCTCGTCCGAGCGTTGCTGGAGTGGGGCGGCCCGGCCCACGCCAGCGACCAGCTGGCCCGCGGCATGGGGTTCGACGGGGTCGACGATCTGCTGGAGAGGTGCCGTTCGTTCAGGCGGGACCTGAAGGACGACGTACCGATCGCAGGAGCGGACTGGGCGCGCATCCTCCTGGCGACCGAGATCGTGTTCGCCAGCGACCTCATGGGCTCGGGTACCGACTGGAGCACAACGACCGGCCTGACCGACGAGGAGACGGTCAAGGCGCTCCGAGGCGTCCAGCGCAAGCTGGGGGAGGTGCTGCGCCCGTACTACGGCCAGACGCCGCCGGTGCGCTCCTGAGGAGACCTGCTGGTTGAGCCCTGCGCTGGTCGAGCTTGCCGAGACCCGGTCTCGGCAAGCTCGACCAGCG
>NZ_BNAS01000002.1:797127-968698 GCF_014653785.1 Promicromonospora soli
GTTTCGGGCGCCCACGTGGATCGCCACCGCTCCGTACGGCGGGACCGACGCCGTGAACCAGCCGTCCCCGTTGACGGTGCGCGTCACCGAGCAGCTAGTGCTCGCGACGACGTCGCAGTACGTGCCCGCGGGGAGCGACGTCTGGAACCAGCGCTGCACCGTCGACCCGGTGTTGTTCAGCACCACGTACCCCCGGTTGCCTCGGCCGTAGGCGACGAGGTTGCCGCCGTCGTCCCACCAGTTCGTGACTGCTGTGCCCGCAACGGCGTTGTGGAAGCCGACCATGCCGCGGATCTCCGTCCAGCGCTGGGTGCAGGTCCACCGCCCTGCGCCGCAGGTCGCGTCGGGTACGGAGGTCTCGGTGGCGCCGGGCGCGCCGGCGTCGGCGTTCGAGAACTCGTAGCCGGAGTACACGGTGGGCGACCCGTACGGCCACGACAGCAGGAACGTGTTGGCCAGCACGTACTTGGCCCCCCACTTGTAGTTCATCGACTCGCCGTTGCGCTCGGTGTCGTGGTTGTCCACGAACACGCCTGCCCGGTTGGACGACAGCACGTTGTCGCCGATGAAGCGCAGGTTCTTGATCTGGCCGTCGAACTCGGCCTTGAGCCGGCGCACGTAGGTGAACTCGTGCGAGTCGCCGCTGCCCAGGTACTCCGACGGCTGGATCGGCTCGCCGGCGCCGCCGATCACCTCGTGCACCCAGAACACGTTCGGGTTGCTCATCCGCGCCTTGACCGCCTCGAGGTCCGACGCCGGGATGTGCTTCGCGGCGTCGATCCGGAATCCGTCGACGCCGAGGGAGACCAGGTCGTCGAGGTACGCGGCGAGCCTGCCGCGCACGTAGTCGGAGCCGGTGCGCAGGTCCTGGAGCGCGACGAGGCGGCAGTTCTGCACCTCATAGCGGTTGCCGTAGTCGGCGATGTTGGTGCGGCAGTCGTTGAAGTCCTGGGCGCCGTACGTGCCGGCGAAGCTGTCGTCCGAGAACTGGGTGCCGGCCACACCCGTGCCGGACTGGCCGGCGCCCGCCATGTGGTTCACGACGGCGTCGGCGATTACGCCGACCCCTGCGGCGTCGCAGGTGGCGACCATGTTCGCGAACTCCGCGCGGGTGCCCAGCTTGGACTCGATCCGGTAGCTCACGGGCTGGTAGGACGTCCACCACTGGGAGCCGCGGACGTGCTCCATCGGTGGCGAGACCTGCACGTAGCCGAACCCGGCCGGGCCGACGACGTTCGTGCACTCGGCGGCGACGGAGTCCCAGGTCCACTGGAACATGTTCAGGATGACGTCCCCGTCGCCGTGGACCGGGGTGGCGGCTCGGGCAGATTCGGCGGCGGGCGTGGCCGCGGTCGCGACCAGGCCCAGGGTTAGTGCGGTGGCGAACGTCGTGAGAGTTGCGAGCAGACGTCGGGGCACGTTCGGATGGCGCGTCATTGCGGCTCCTTGCGGCGTCGTACCGGGCTGAGGCGTGTGCGGCGTTGCACAGCCGTTCCGGATCTTGCTGCAAGCGTTGCAGAGCATCCGGCGACACGCCAGAGGCCCGGGTGAAAGACCCGGGCCCGGCGTGTCGGAGCTGTGGGCTCTCAGTCCTCGTTGGGCATGAGGATCCAGAACGCGATGTACGCGAGAAACTGCGGCCCCGGGATGAGGACCGAGGCGACGGTGAGGACCCGGACCAGCGTGGGGTCCCAACCGAATCGGCGCGCGATACCGGCGCAGACGCCGGCGATCATGCGTCCCTGGCGCGGACGAGAAAGTGTCTGTGTGGTCATGTCAGGCCGCCTGGGGCTCGTTCGGGATGAAGATCCAGCCGATCACGTAGGCCAGGACCTGCGGTCCCGGGATGAGGATCGATGCGACGGCGACGATGCGCACGGTCGTGGGATTCCAGCCGAAGCGGCGGGCGATACCGGCGCAGACGCCGCCGATCATGCGGCCCTGACGAGGACGGAAGAGTGTAGGTGTGCTCATGCCATCGACGGTACGTCTGTCGCGGGCTGGCGGGTATCCGGTGATTCCCTGGTGTGGCCCTGATCCGGGCCCGGAGAAATCTCCGAGAGTGAGCGCGGGTGAACTTCGCGGTTCTTCGTTGTTGTCGCGTTCTCGCCCGACCTAGTCTCGGCGCAGCCCTGCCTGCGCAGGGCCTTGCCGGCCCTGAGGGGGCCCTTCAGAGGAACGACGATTTGAACCCTTTGCGACCTACGGGTGTACCGAGCCGTGTCCTGGCAGTCCTGACTGGCGGTGCGCTCCTTGCAGGCCTGATCACGGTGCCTGCGATCCCGGCGTCGGCCGCGACGGCAGAGCCGTCACCGTCCGCGGAGCCTTCCGCCCCGGTAGAGCCGGCGCCGTTGATCACGATGAACGGCGAGGCTTGTGGCACCGAGCTTGCTTGGCACACCGGCACCGGTGATTACATCGATCTGCAGTGGGCCACGACGTTCGACGCTGCGACGGAGGTGTCGTCGGTCTACTACACGATCCTCGGACCGGACGGCGTGGCGGTGACCTGGTTCCCCGACCCGGTCGACGGCGGCCTGAGCACGGTCGAGCGCGAGCTGTACCTAAGCCACGGGAACGTTTATACCCTCGTGGTCCGCGTCCGTGAGGGCGACGTCTGGTCGACGGATCCGGTGGCGTCGTGCCGGTTCGGGGTGCGGCAGCCACCCGTCGTCGCGCTGACCGTGCCGGTGCTCGGCGCCGGAGCCGTGTATGTCTACGGCGAGGCTCGCGGTGGGGCGGGCGTGGCCGGTCAGTACCTGGTGGCCGCCACACGTCAGGGCGAGGCCGTCGCGTACGAGTACGCCGTGACGGCGAACTCGAGCCGACCCGCGACCTGGGAGAGCATCGCTGTGGCGGACAGCAGCCCGGCGTTGATCCCGGTTGTACCGACGGCATCCGGTAGTCAGTACCTGCACGTGCGGGGCGTTGACCGGTATGGCGTACGCGGTCCTGCTCGGTGGAAGAACTTCCTGGTGGGGACCGTCAGCACGACGAAGCCCGCACCGCCGGCGATCACCGTGCGCGGTCTGGAGGATTCGATCTCGGGCGACGGTCGTCTCCCGCTGGAGGTCACGCTCACGAGCGACCTGGAGGTCAGGCCGATGGGCGAGGTCGTGCTCCGGCACGGCACTCAGGAGGTCGGCCGTACGACGTTCGACGCACAGTCCGAGACCGTCCTCGTAGAGCAGGCGCCGCTCGGTACCGGGTTCCAGGACATAGCTGCCGAGTACCGGCAGTTCGAGGGCGCCCCCACGTTGTCTGCGACGGCCCGGATTTGTGCGGACGGCTGTCCTTTCGCTGGTGGAAAGGCCACCATCACGGCGTACGACGATGTGCGCCTGGACCCGAACCTGTACGTCGAGGTGTCCGGGTTCTCGCCGCAGCCGACGTCCTATAAGTTCGAGTGGCTGCGGGCGGGCAAGGTGGTCTCGTCCGGTCGAAGCGATGAGGACGCTCATTACCTCAGCCTGCCGCCCGACGAGGGACACACGCTGACGGCCCGAGTGACCGCCTACGGGCCGGGCATGGCGCCCAAGACGGTCACGGCTTCGGTCAAGATCGGCGACCGGGAGGACGCCGACGTCTGCTACGGCGGAAAGACGATCGGATCCAGATGGCTGACGAGGTACACATACTGCTCCCCGCAGACTGTCTCGTTCGGCGTCGAGGGGAGCGGTCGGGCAATCGAGATGCTGGTGGCCGAACCATGGCTGGCTCCGGGGTACACCAGCTCCAGGGCCGGGGAGCTACCCGATGACGGCAGCCCGACTCCTGCCTATTGGTTCGATCTAGAGGGCTACGTCCAGGGCCAGGGCTGGCAGGGGCTCAAGGTCAAGGACACGATCTACTATGTCGGCAGCGTCGGGCAGAACCGTCGCCTCGAGGCGTTCCGCATCGACGACGGCGGCGTGCTGGCCCCCTACTACGACGTCTGGTACCGCGCCTACGTACCGAAGTACGGCTGGCTGGGCTGGGCCAAGAACGGCGGGAACGCGGGCACTGTCGGGTTCGCCAACCGCATCGAGTCCATCCAGATCAAGGTCCTGCCGAAGGGCAAGCAGCTCACGTCCGGGTCGGGCAACGCGGCGTACTACTCCGCCGCGACGCAGCGGCAGGTGCACGTCCGGTCCTACCTCCAGACGTCGAACGTGTGGCGCACGCCTGTCGTCGGCGGCTCGACCGCGGGTCTGACCAGCACCAGCCAGCGCCTGAGCGCGGTGCGTGTCGACGTCGACGGGACGAGGTACTCGGGCGGGGTCCAGGTGGCCGCCAAGGTCGAGGGCGACGGTTGGCGCGGGTATGTGTCGAACGATCGTGTCGCGGGTACCTACCACAGTGCCCACCGGGTCTCCGCCTACAAGATGCGGCTGACGGGCCAGATGGCTGAGCACTATCACGTCTACTACCGGGCGCACGTCGCTGGGATCGGCTGGCTGGGGTGGGCGAGGAACGGCGGGGAAGCGGGTTCCGCGTCCTACACGAAGCGGGTCACCGCCGTGCAGGTGCTGCTCGTGCCGAAGGGTGATCCGGCGCCGCAGAGCGGCCGGGTGGCTTACCTCCGCTGAGCTCGTCCAGGTGAGGACACCGCACGGATCACTCATGCGGTGCCCTCACCAGCCGTTAGGCGCCAGCACCTTCCGGATCCGCTTCTCGCTGACCGGGCCGTCCGTGCCGAGCTGCTGCGCGAACAGCGAGACGCGCAGCTCCTCGAGCATCCACCGCACGTCGGCGAGCTCGGCGGCGCGAGCGGCGTCGGGCGAGCCGGCGGCGTACGTGGCCTGCGCCTTCTCGTAGGCGGAGGTCACATCGCCGATCCGCCAGGCGAGGTCGGAGTCCCGCGCCGGATTCTCGGCTGCCTTGGTCAGCCGGTGCGACGCCGCGCGCAGGTAGCGCGCCAGGTGCGGCAGCCGTCTCGGCGGCGTCGCCGACACGAAGCCGTCGTGGATCAGGGTCGCGCGGTGCTCACGGATGTCCTGCAGCGTGTTCAGCAGCGCCAGGCTGCCCGACGCGCGGACCTCCGCCTCGAGCGTCCGGCTCGCCGACAACGCGGCCACCACGTGCCCGACGACGCGGTACACCTCGTCCTCCAGGTGCTTCCGCACGAACGCCAGGGCGTCGGCATACGCCGCCGCGGAACGCACCGACGCCGCATCCGGTCCGCCCGACGGCGTGTCGTAGCGCGCCTCGTCCGCCGACGACGTCAGCGAGATGACGGCCGCAAGCTGCAGGTCCGCCACCAGGGACTCAGTGTTCGCATAGGGAGACGCGGCCATGGTCAGCGACTGCGTCCCAGTCCACCGCGACGTGATCCGCCCGGTACCAAGAGCGGCCTCGGACACCAGCAGCCGCCGTACCCCGGCGGCGTGCAGCACGTCCCGCCGCGTCTCGTCGGCCAGGATCCGCAGCGACACCCCGACGGACCGAGCCTGCCCCTTCACCTTCGGAGCAACCTCCTCCACAAGAGCCGGGAACCCCCGCACCACAACCCCGGCCCCCACATCGGTAGACACCGACGAAGGCAGCACCCCGCCGTCGGGCAACCCGGAAGGCCAAGAGGAAAGCCCACCCTGCTCCCCAACAACACCAGCACCAGCACCCCCGCCAACCACCCCACCGTTGGAGCCGCCGCCCACCCCAGAAGGCGACGCCCCTACGGAGGCCGGGGACGAGGAAGACCCTCGCGCGGACGTAATCCTTCCCGAAGTGGAGGGCCCCCCTGGGCCCGTGAACGCGTCCGCGCGAGGGTCTTCCTCGTCCCCGGCCGCCCCAACCGAAACAGCCCCAGCAGAAGCAGCAGAAGCAGCCCGAGCCTCAGCAAGCGCCGCACCAACAGCACCCCGCACCGCAGACCGCACAGCAGCCTCCGCACGCGCCGCCAACTTCCGCTGCAGCAGCAGCAGATCCTTCGACTCGTCCAGCACGACCGAAGACGCAGAACGCCCACGCCCACGCTCCTCGATCACCCGGAACGTCATCCGCAGGTGCCCCGGAAGCCGCGAGACCCGCTCCTCGTCCCACACCTCGGCCGGCACCACCACATCACGCAGCGCACGAACGGCCCGCGTGAACGCGGAGACGAACGGCTCCGCCATGTCGCCGGCCCGGACGATGTCTTCCCAGGCCGGGCTCTCCGCGCGCATCCAGGCGACTATGTCGCGCGCGACGTCGGGTGCCGGCACCAGCTCGCGCCGCACAGTCTTGGGCAGCGACTTGATGGTCGCGATGGTCAGCTCTTCGAGGAGCCCGGGCACCATCCAGTCGAACCCGTCGGGCACGACGCGCGCGAGCACGGCGACGGGAATGTGCACGGTGACGCCGTCGGCGTCGGACCCGGGCTGGAACTGGTAGGTGAGCGGCAGGGAGAGCTCTCCCTGGGGCCACGTCCCGGGGAACTCTGTCGTGTCGACGGACGCGTCGCCGACGAGCTGCTCCATCGTGAAGGCGAGCAGGTCCGGCGTCTCCTTGCGGGCCCGCGACCACCAGCGGTCGAAGTGCGCGGCGGACACCACGGAGTCGGGGACGCGCTCGTCGTAGAAGGCGAACAGGTCGTCCTCGTCCGCGACCAGCCCCCGCTGCCGGGAGCGGGCCTCGAGCTCGCCGGCCTCCTCCAGGAGGGCGCGGTTGTCGTGGAAGAACCGGTGGTGCGTGGTCCACTCGCCCTGCACGAGCGCGTGCCGCACGAACATCTCGCGTGCCGCCTCGGGGTCGACCTTCGCGTAGAGCACGCGGCGGTCGGACACGATCGGCACCCCGTACAGCAGCACCTTCTCGGTGCACATCGCCGCGCCCTGCTTGGAGGACCAGTGCGGCTCCGAGTAGGTGCGCTTCGCCAGCGGGCCGGCGAGGTCCTCTGCCCATTCGGGCTGGATACGCGCGACGTCGCGGGCCCACAGGCGGCTGGTCTCGACCAGCTCGCCCGCCATGATCCACACCGGAGGCTTCTTCGACAGCGGCGACCCGGGGAAGATCGCGAACCGCGCCCCACGGGCGCCCACGTACTCGTTGCGGGCCTGCTTCTTGGCGCGCTTCAGCGCAACTTCCCGCTGCGGTCCACGCAGGTGCGCGACGGCGGACGCCTTGACCTCCCCGGTGTCCTGCATGCCGATCTGTGACAGCAGCCCGGCGAGCAGCGACCTATGGATCGTGTCGTCGTCCCACATCTGCCGATACGAGGGCGACTCAATGTCGGTGCCCTCCACCGGACTGGGCCGAGCGCCGTCGGACGCGGGGCGGTGGCGCGGCTGGAACGACATCTCGATGCCCAGGGGCCTCGACATCTCGCGGAGCTGGGCCACGACGTCCTGCCACTCGCGGATGCGCAGGAAGTTCAGGTACTCGGCCTTGCACTGGCGGCGGAACGCCGAGCTCGACAGCAGGTGCTGCTGCTCCCGCACGTACTCCCAGAGGTTCAGGTAGGTGAGGAAGTCGGAGCCCGGGTCGGCGAACCGCGCGTGCAGCTGGTCGGCCTGCGCGCGCTGCTCGGCGGGGCGCTCGCGGGGGTCCTGGATCGACAGCGCGGCCGCCACGATCGCCACCTCGCGGGCCACGCCGTGGCGTGAGCCCTCGATGACCATGCGCGCCAGGCGCGGGTCCATCGGCAGCTGCGCGAGCGTGCGCCCCACCTCGGTGAGCAGCGTGACGCCGTCGACCTCCTCCAGCGCGCCGAGCTCGGTGAGCAGCTGGACACCGTCACGGATCGAGCGGGTGTCCGGCGGTTCCACGAAGGGGAACCTGGCGACGTCGTCGGGCGTGCTGACCACGCCCACCGAGATCATCTGCAGGAGTACCGACGCCAGGGAGGTGCGCAGGATCTCGGGCTCGGTGAACTCGGACCGCCCGGCGTAGTCCTCCTCCGAGTAGAGACGGATCGCAATGCCGTCCGCGACGCGGCCGGAGCGGCCGCTGCGCTGGTTGGCGGACGCCTGCGACACGGGCTCGATCGGCAGCCGCTGCACCTTGGTCTGCTTGGAGTAGCGGCTGATGCGTGCCGTGCCGGGGTCGACGACGTAGTGGATGCCCGGGACGGTCAGCGACGTCTCGGCGACGTTCGTCGCCAGCACGATGCGCCGCGAGGCGTGCGGCTGGAACACCCTGTGCTGTTCCGCGCTCGACAGGCGTGCGTACAGCGGCAGTATCTCGATGTGCTGCGGGTGCTTCGGGTCGCGGGCGCGTTCCTTGAAGTGCCCGGCGAGGCCGTCGGCGGCGTCGTGGATCTCGCGCTCGCCCGAGAGGAACACGAGGATGTCGCCGGTGCCCTCCCGCAGCAGCTCGTCGCAGGCGTCGATGATGCCGGTGACGAGGTCCTTCTCCTCGCCGCCCCGTGCCTTGCCCTTCTTCTTCGGGCTGCCCGAGTCCCGCGGTCCCCGCGAAGTACCGGAGCGGAGCGAGGACACTTCGTGGGGTGGCGGCGCCGGTCGCTCGCCCTCCGTAGCCGCCTCGCCCTCGTCGGGGGAGAGCGGGCGGTAGCGGATCTCGACCGGGAACG
Organism: Promicromonospora soli; assembly: GCF_014653785.1. GTDB lineage: Bacteria > Actinomycetota > Actinomycetes > Actinomycetales > Cellulomonadaceae > Promicromonospora > Promicromonospora soli. Next base: position 805,616 of record NZ_BNAS01000002.1, read on the forward strand.
TCCGGCCGGAGACCTCGACGATGGGCGCCAGGTCCGCGAGCACCTCGGTGACGTATTCCGGCGCCCCGCCCCGCCGGGCCAGGGCCGCGGGCGAGAAGTGCGCGGCGAACCGCTCCGAGTCGATGGTGGCCGACGTGATGATGAGCTTGAGGTCGGGCCGCTGGGGGAGAAGCCGCGACAGGTAGCCCAGCAGGAAGTCGATGTTGAGGGACCGCTCGTGCGCCTCGTCGATGATGATCGTGTCGTAGGCGAGCAGCTGCGGGTCGCGCTGGATCTGGGCGAGCAGGATGCCGTCGGTCATGACCTTGACGAGCGTCTCGTCGCTGGACTGGTCGGTGAACCGGACCTGGTAGCCCACCACGCCGCCGAGCTGCGTGCCAAGCTCCTCGGCGATGCGCTCCGCGACCGTGCGCGCGGCCAGCCGCCGGGGCTGGGTGTGCCCGATCTGGCCCTGCCGTCCGCGCCCGAGCTCGAGCGCGATCTTCGGGATCTGCGTCGTCTTGCCCGAGCCGGTCTCGCCGGCCACGATCACCACCTGGTTGTCCCGGATCGCCGAGGCGATGTCCGCGCGGCGCGCGGAGACGGGCAGCTGCTCCGGGTAGGTGATGGGCGGCATCTCGACGGCCGCGCGCTTGGCCGCCGCGGCTTCCAGCTGGGCCGTCGAGACGCGCTGCGGCCCGTTACGCCGCGGCCGACGGTTCTGGTTTCCCGTCTGCTTACCCGAGCCGCGGCGACGGTTCCGGCCTCCGCCCGGGCGGCCGCGATCGCCGTCGGACACTGGGGTGGAAGAAGGCTCGGTACTCACAACCCCTCATTGTCCCAGGAACGGCAAGGTGATTTGCCCCGCCGGCGCTGCGGTCGGTCGGCCGCGCCGCCCCTAGGCCATGGGGATCGCTCCCCATGTTGCCTCGGCCGCGTCAGATCTAGGCTTCGAAAGCCTGCGACGTGCAGGGATGCGTGAGGGGAGCTGGATGGCTGAGCAGCTGAAGGTCGACGCCCGTCCGGCCACCGACGGGCCGACGTGACACCGAGCGAGCTCATCGATCTGTGCGAGCGCCGGATCAACGAGCTGAGCCGCATACGTCAGGGGTTCGAGCACATCGGCCTGCCGGAGCGCGTCGAGGCCTTGGTCGACGACCTCCGTGCCACGGCGTCCGGCTGGGACGCCGCGATTGACAGCCCGCCCGCGGGGAATCCCGCGGCCGTCCGCGCCAACGCGCAGGCCGTCCGGGCCGCCGCGGCGGGCCTGCGCACCATGGAGAGCGTGTTGCGCGGCCATGCCACGGTGGTGCTCGAAGCGCAGGGCATCGACGTCATGGCCAACACCCTCGACGACTACGCGACCGCCCTGGAGGCAGGGCAGGCCCGCCACGCCTCCGGTGCCGCCCGCCTCCGTGCCGCCCAGCAGAAAGTCGCCGGGCTCCCGTCGGTCATCGGCGACGCCGGGCCGGACGAGGTCGCGACGGCGTCGATGGCCGCGCTCGACGCCGCCTGCGCCGGGTACGCCGCCTGCCAGGACGCCTACCAGGCGGTGTTCGACGCCGAGGCAGCGCTCCGCGCCGCCGTGTCCGACGCCGGGCCCAGGCGCGGATCGTCGACGCCCCGCCCCGCGAAGGTCCGGCACCACATGCAGCAAGCCAGGGCCACGGTGAAGTAGAACCGTGGCGAAGTAGAACCGTGGCGAAGAAGAAGCAGGGCGCCCGAGGGACGCCCTGCTTCCTGGTGCTTCGGGGTAATGAGGCGGATCAGTACGAGCAGGTGTTCAGGAGCCCCTGCAGCGCTGTCTTCTCGGCGGAGTTCAGCGTGAGGCCCCAGCGGTACTTCGTGTGGATCCACATCTTCGAGTACGCACAGCGCTTGCTGGCGAGCGGCGGGACCCACTCGGCGGGGTCCTTGTCGCCCTTCGACCTGTTCGACTCGGCCGTGACAGCGATGAGCTGCGGGCCGGCGAGATCGTTCGCGAAGCTCCGCCGGCGGTCCGTCGTCCACTCGCTGGCACCCGAGCTCCAGGCCTCGGACAGGGCCACGACGTGGTCGATGTCAAGGTCCGACGGCGCCGTGCGCGTTTCGCCGTCCCACTCGCTGTACCAGCTGCCCGACGTCGGGTAGCAGTCGCTACCGACCTGCACGTTGCTGCCGTCGCGCTTGAGGACGGTCTCGCGGGTGGTGCACCCGTCGACAGTGATCCAGTGCGGGAACAGGTCTCGGTCGTACGGGGCAGACGAGCCCTCTGCCTTCACGGTGAGTGCGTTGAGCTCGGACTGCGCGGTTGCCTTGGAGGGGAGGCCCGGTGGGTAGGCGCCTGCGGGCTGGGGGTGCACCACCACGAGGAGCGCGACAAGCGCCAGCGCCGTGACGGACGCGATCAGGTGACGCGTTCGAGACCCTCGCTGAACGGCGAACTGCGACATGGGACAGACCTTCCTCGAGACTGACCTGGGCGTTCATCGTCGAGGCGGTCGGTGACGGCTACATGACCATGATGTGACGGTTGGCGAAAATCCACCCATATGCGTAGTTCGTGCCACCTCAACTACAAAGCGGCGCATCGGCGAGGCAGGGCGCCCGGTGGGCACCCTGCCTCGTGATGCTTCTCAGTGCGGGGCCGATCAGGACGAGCAGGTGTCGAGCAGCGGCTGCAGCGACGCCTTCTCCGCGGTGTCCAGGGTGAGGTCCCAGCGGTACTTGGTGTGGATCCACATCTTTGCGTAGGCGCAGTGCGAGCTGGCGAGCGGCGGGACCCACTCGGCGGGGTCGTTGTCGCTCTTCGACCTGTTCGACTCGGCCGTGACAGCGATGAGCTGCGGGCCGTCGAGGTCGTTCGCGAAGTCCTGCCGGCGGTCCGTCGTCCACTCGCTGGCGCCCGAGTGCCAGGCCTCGGACAGGGCCACGACGTGGTCGATGTCAAGGTCCGACGGCGCCGTGCGCGTTTCGCCGTCCCACTCGCTGTACCAGCTGCCGGACGTCGGGTAGCAGTCGCTGCCGACCTCGACGCCGTCGCCGTCGCGCTGCAGGACGGTCTCGCGGGTGGTGCAGCCATCGACGGTGATCCAGTGCGGGAACAGGTCCCGGTCGTACGTGTCCGACGAGCTCTCCGCCTGCACGGTGAGCGCGTCGAGCTCGGCCTGGGCCACTGCCTTGGACGGGACGTCCGGTGGGTAGGCGTCGGCGGGCTGGGGGTACACCACGATGAGGAGCGTGACGAGCGCCAGCGCCGCGACGGACGCGATCAGATGGCGGATTCGAGACGTTCGCTGAACGACGAGCTGCGACATGGGACAGACCTTCCTCGAGACTGACCTGAGCGCGTTCATCGTCGAGGTGGCCGGTGACACCCGAATGACCGTTATGTGACGTTTGGAGAAATTTCACCCGCTCTGCCGCCATGGCCCGCTGGAGACGGTTCGCCTGGGCTGTCGTCCCAAGCGCAAGGTCCGCCCCGACCAAGCGATCTGGCATGGGGTCTGGGTGAGGACCATGCCAGATCGCTTGGCAGAAGCGGACCTCTGTCGGGCAGCTGGCCGGCTCAGATCGCGCCGGCGGTCAGCAGGCCGAAGTAGTAGCCGAGGCCGACCAGGAGCAGGGCGCCGACGGTCTCGATGATGGCGAGCGCGAGGCCCCAGCGGGCGAGCCACAGGTCGAAGCCCTCCTTGCCGGCGCGGGCGACCGCGATGGCGTTCAGGATGACGCCGATGACCGGCAGGGCGGCCAGGAAGAAGGTGACGAGGCTGAACACCGCGGTCTGCGGGTCCTCCTCCTCGGCAGCATCGGCGGCGGCCGGCGTTGCGACGGCGATCGCGGCGGCGACCTCGGTCGTGGCGACGGCCGTCGCGGTCTCGGCAACCGGAGCCGCGGCGTCGGGCGCGGGCTCGACGGCGGGGGCCGCGGTGGTGGTCTCTGGTGCGGGGGCCTCGGCCTCTGCCTTCGCCTCGGACGTCGCCTCGGGCGCGGCGGGCTCGGTCTCCACGACCGTGGTGGCGGCCGCGGCCGTGTTCTCTTCGGTCGGGGCCTCGGCGGTCGTGGTGTCGGGCGTGGTCATGGTGGTAGTGCTCCCCTGGTTGCAGGTTCTAGGAAATGTCAGGCCATATTGTGGAGTATCCAAATGATCCTGGATAGACCGTTATAGCCCATAGATGTATACCCCTGAGTGCAGCGGAGGCCGCCGCTCCGGGGGGAACGACAGCCTCCGTGCTGCTGAGGGCGCTGCCGGGCGCGCAGGCGCCCGTGGTGTGCTGCTAGGTCACATGGTCGTGGCGGCCGGAAGCGAGAGCGTCGTCAGATAGACGCCGACCCCGACGATCACCAGGTACAGCACCGTGAAGATGATCGAGAGGGCGAGGCCCCACTTCGCGAGCTTGCTGTCCAGGCCCGCCTTGCCGGCCTTCGACACGGCGATCCCCGACACGATGATCCCGATCGGCGAGGCGATGAACGCCAGCACAAAACCAACGATGGCCAAGGTGTTCGCCTGCGGGTCCTGGGCTGTGCCCTGGACGGCGGGTGCGTTGGGAGTCTCGGACATGAGGGACTTCCTTTCACGGCCACTGTTCCGGCCGTTCGGCTGCGGGCGCGAGTGCGCCCGTACGGACCCGGGTCAGTGTGAAGCATCCTGAGATGTACCTGGAAGACCTCATTGCGTTATACGCCCGAATCGTTACCCTTGTCGACCGTGGGTGTCATCAGCGCCGACGTCGTCGTCCTCGTGGAGGAGTGCGGTTCACCTGAGCGCCGATAATTACCCCGCTCGGATTCGCCAGACCGTGATAGTCCTGTGTAAGGATCCGAAGTTACTGCGCACCACGAAGCAGCGCACCGACCGAGGGGGCGACGCGTGAAGGACCAGGCGAAGAAGCCCGTTCACCCCACTCCCCGCGCGAGCCTGCGCAGGTTTCTCCGGACCGCCTGGACCGGGGCTGTCGCCACCCTGATCGCTGCGGGCGTGCTGGTCACGGCCGCGGCGAGCGTTCCCGCGTCGTACGCACCGGGCACTGCCCGGGACCTTCCGATCCGGCTCTACGGCCTGATCGAGAGCTTCACCGTCGGCGAGACCAAGACCGCCCCGGAGGGCGTGACGCTGGGTCAGATCGTCGCGGTCCTCGAACGCGCGGAGAAGGAGGCGCAGGAACAGGGCCCCGACTTCAGCCCTACGGTCGCGCAGGCCGCTGCAGAGCTGGGAATGCTGTACACCACGTACCAGATGCAGCAGCTGGCGTTCGGCGAGAACAACGAGGGCCTTCGCATCGAGGACGCCCCCGTCGCGCGCACGTCCGAGCAGGGCCCGTCGGAGCAGGACGCCAGCGCTCCGGGGTCGGGCGCCGAGAAGGACGGTGCGCAGAAGGGCGACGCCGAGAACGACGACCGCGGTGCTGACAAGAAGGACACCGCCGACAACCTGCCGCCGGACGAGGACGGCCCGCCCGCGGTACAGGTGTCGGACGAGCACGCCTCGGTCATCGAGCCGCACACCCACGACCCGCAGGCAAGCTACGTCACCTACGACGAGGTAGTGATCGCAGCGGTGCGGCTGGCGAACATGCTGGATCCGTCGGTGCCCAACGCGCTGGTGGAGGTGGAGGGCGTGGACGAGCGCGAGGGGGGCTTCTCGCTGCGCGAGAGCCTGCTCGACGTGGTGAGCATGTTCGGTGGTTCGACCCTGGGTTATGCCAATGGCCGTATCCCCGCGGACGTGCTGTGCCCGCTGGAGTTCGCGCCCGGGCACATGCTGCGCTGTGACGCGGCTGAGCGGCTGACGGCGCTCAGCGCGCAGTACGAGGAGGAGTTCGGCTACCCGATACCCATCACCGACTCCTACCGGTCCTACGCCGCTCAGGTCGCCGTAGCTGGGATCAAGCCGCATCTCGCGGCGATCCCGGGCACGTCGAACCACGGCTGGGGCCTGGCTGTGGACCTGGACAACCCGATCGCGGGCGGCAACTCCCGGGAGTACGTCTGGATGCGTGTGCACGGTCCTGACTACGGCTGGGACAACCCGTCGTGGGCCCAGCTCGGCGGCGCCAAGCCCGAGCCGTGGCACTTCGAGTTCTTCGCGGCCGGCTCCATCCCGAACCGCGCCATCGACGCGTCCGACGTCGGCACCTGGGCGCCGACCGACTCGGCGAGCCCGCGCTACAAGCCGGCGCTCGACCCCAAGCCGACCGACGACACGTCCGGGGGCACGGTTCGCGATCCCGTCACGAAGCCGTCGGACGAGCCGAGCACCAGCCCGCCTTCGCAGAAGCCGCCGCAGCCGACGCCCAAGCCGACGGACCCGACGCCCACGCCGACGCCAACCCCGAAGCCGACGCCCACGCCTACCCCGACGCCGACGCCTACCCCGACGCCGACGCCGACGCCTACCCCGACGCCGACGCCTACCCCGACGCCCACGCCGACGCCGACGCCGACCGACCCCACGCCCACCCCAACCCCAACCCCGACGCCCACGCCGAGTGATCCGAACCCCACGGATCCGACGGATCCGTCGTGCTCGAGTGACGACAGCGACGCTGAGACGAGCCAGTCGACCGCACCGAGCCCCGACGCCCAGCCCGAGTCCGAGGCCGAGCCCGAGCCCGAGCCGACGACCTCGCCGTGTCCGAGCGACGAAGCCGCGGGTACCGGGGACGGGACCGCACAGGATCCCGAGCCCTACTCGACGACGTCGACCCCGCTGGCTACCCTCCGCGAGGAGCTTGGCGTCGTCGGCGACGACACCGAGGACTGATCAGGGAAGGGACAGCCGTGCAGATGCCGAGCGAACGGGCAGCGTCCGGCTCCGAGGGAGGGGCCAACGACGACCCCCGGCGCTTCCTGCGGTCCGGGCGCCTGGAGACCATGCCGCGGCGGTGGCGCGACAAGGTCGCGGTGACGCGGTACCTCGCGGTGCAGGTGCTGCCAACGCTGCTGGAGCCGATGACCGAGCGCGAGCTGACGGACCGGCTGCACGAGCTGGTCCACGACCCGGTAGGCGTCCGGCGCGCGATGGTGGACCAGGGTCTGGTGCGGCGCACACGTGACGGCGCCGAGTACTGGCGCACGGAGCGCACCGAGTACGACGCCTGAGCCCCCAGGGAGTCCGGGTTGCCGCGCGGGAGATAACTTGACCATAGTGCGAGACAACGAAAACCCGTGTTTTCGGGATGGGAAATCTCATGAGTGAAGAGCGTGCTGTCGCGGCGCTCGAGGCGGCGGGTATCCCGTTCGAGATCAAGCGGCACGGCCAGGTCGGGAGCCTCGCTGAGGCAGCAGCCGCGCGCGGGGTCCAGCCGGCAAAGCTGATCAAGACCATGGTGGTGCGGCGGGCCGACGGTGATTTTCTGTTCGTGCTGGTCCCTGGTGACCGGCAGATCTCCTGGCCAAAGCTGCGTGCACTGCTCGGCGTCTCGCGGCTGTCGATGCCGAACAAGGACGTGGCTTTCGAGGTCACAGGCTACGAGCGGGGAACCATCACTCCGTTCGGGTCGTTCCACAGGTGGCCCGTCGTCGCGGACTCCCGGCTCAGCGAGCCGGGGCTCGTGTCGATCGGCGGAGGCGCTCACGGTGTGGGTGCCACGGTCGATGCCGTCGACCTCACGACGGCACTCGACGCCACGGTTGCGGACGTGACCGACCCTGCCTGAGACCCTCTCGGGGAGGTGCCGAGCAGGCCCGCAAGGACGCGGAGGCCGACAGTTCCCCTTCGCGCAACGTGACCGTAACGCCATGGGGGTGGACGAAAGCCCGGTGTCGGGTGAACACTCGCCGTAGGCAAATCTTGCCCCACGGGGGCAAGGACCGGTCAGACAGCACCAAGAAGTGTCCAAGTCAACGTCCAAGCCAGTTTGTAAGTCAGTGTCTAACGAAGTCGAGCCGACCAATGCAGGACGGAGCGAATGACCCCATGGACCCTCTCCCGTCAGACTCAGCGCAGGACCTGGTTCCCGGACGACTGGGATCCGGTATCGCCTGCCGGAACACCTACGAGGGCACGGTGCTGACCCTCTGGGGTGACATCGATGCGCTGTTGCGCGAGAACGCGAGCGCGGCCATGGCCACGCTCGCCGCACGACCCGATCCCGACCCCGTCATCGTCGACGCTCGGGACGTCACGTTCATCGACTCCTCCGGGGTGGCCTTCATCCTGCAGGTGTTCGTGCTCGGCGAGGAGACGGGTTCCCCCGTGCTGCTCCGCGAGCCGTCCGCCGTGGTGATGGAGGTCCTGGACATGGTCGGTATCAGCCAGCGGATCCCGGTGGTCCGCAACGCTGCAGCAGCGCCTGAGCCGCAACTGCACCTCATGTGATCGTTCGCGTCCGACCGGGCGCAGGAGTGGCACCCTTGTCCGGTGAAGAACTGGGCAGCGAACCTCACCTATTCCTCCGCGCGCGTCGAGCGCCCCAGGACACTCGCGGAGCTTGCCGGCATCGTCGCCGGCGAGCCCCGCGTCAGGGCACTTGGATCACGCCACTCGTTCTGCGACGTCGCTGACACGAAGGGCGTGCACGTCCAGCTCGACCTGCTGGACGACGGCCGGGCATCCCTCGAGGTCGACCCGTCCACGGGCGTGGCATCGGTCCGCGCGGGCCTGCGCTACGGCGAGGTCGCGGCCGACCTGCACGCGCAGGGGCGGGCGCTCGCCGCCATGGCCTCCCTGCCGCACATCTCGGTGGCGGGCGCCGTCGCCACGGGCACCCATGGCTCCGGGGACGGGACGCGCTCCCTGGCCGGCGACGTCGTCGGCCTGGAGCTCATGACCGCCTCCGGCGAGACGCTGACGCTGCGCCGCGGCGACGCCGACTTCCCCGGGTCGGTGGTGGCGCTCGGCGCCCTCGGGGTCGTGACGCGCGTGGAGCTCGCGACCGCGCCGACGTTCGATGTGCGCCAGGACGTCTTCACGGGTCTGCCGTGGGACGCGCTGATCGAGAACCTCGACGCCGTGCTGGGCAGCGCGTACTCCGTCAGCGTCTTCACGAGCTGGTTCGAGCCCGACGTGCGCATGGTCTGGTGCAAGTCCCGCGTGGCCGACGGCGCAGGCGTGGCCCCCTCGCTCCCTGTCGATCTGGGTGCCACTCCGGCGACCCAGCCGATGCACCCTCTGCCCGACGTCGCCGCCGTCGCGTGCACCGAGCAGGGCGGGGTCCCCGGGCCGTGGTTCGAGCGGCTGCCGCACTTCCGCCTGGACTTCACGCCGTCCCTGGGCGAGGAGCTGCAGTCCGAGTACCTGCTGCCGCGCACCGCGGGGCCCGACGCCGTTCGCGCCGTGCGGGCCCTCGGGGACCGGCTCGGCCCGCTGCTGCTCACGTCCGAGATCCGCACGATCGCCGGCGACGACCTCTGGCTCAGCACCACGCCCGAGGACAGCCTCGCGCTCCACTTCACGTGGAAGCAGGACTGGCCGGCCGTGCGGGCGGTGCTGCCCGAGCTGGAGGCGGCGCTGCTGCCGCTCGGCGCGCGCCCGCACTGGGGCAAGCTGTTCACGGTTCCCGTGACCGCCCTCCGGGGCCTGTATCCGCGGTTCGACGACTTCGCCGAGCTGGCCGAGCGCCTCGATCCGACGGGCAAGTTCCGCGGCGGATACGTGGAGACGCTGCTCGCGGAGTGAGCTCGGCGCCTGCCGGCTGGGTGAAGCTCGCCTGAAACGTCGGATTTCGCACTCACGGGGTTTATCTCGCAAGATCAAGGTATGAGCGACGCGCAGAGAACGACCGCGGAGCCCGAGAAGCGCGAGGAGTTCAGCGGACAGCTGGGATTCATCCTGTCCGCTGTCGGCTCCGCCGTCGGGCTGGGAAACATCTGGCGCTTCCCGGGGGTGGCGTACGAGAACGGTGGGGGCGCGTTCATCGTGCCCTACCTGATCGCGCTACTGACGGCAGGCATCCCGATCCTGTTCCTGGACTATGCGGTCGGGCACCGGTTCCGTGGTTCAGCGCCGCTGGCCCTCCGCCGGGTCAAGCGCTGGCTCGAGGGCCTCGGCTGGTTCCAGGTGGCCATCTGCTTCGTCATCGCCGTCTACTACGCGGTGATCATCGCGTGGGCGCTCAGCTTCTTCGTGTACTCCTTCGACCTGCGCTGGGGTGACGACACGGTGGGCTTCTTCACCGGTGACTACCTCCAGCTGGCCGACGTCGGCGGCGCGGACCCCTGGTTCACCCTGGACTTCGTGCCCGCGGTGCTGATCCCGCTGGCGCTCGTGTGGGCGGCGACGATCGCCGTGCTGGCCGCCGGGGTGGCCAAGGGCCTGGAGAAGATCAACCTGGTGTTCATGCCCCTGCTGCTCCTCGCATTCGGGACGCTCGTCGTGCGCGCCCTCTTCCTGCCGGGCGCGGCGGACGGGCTGAACGCGCTGTTCACGCCCGACTGGGCGGTGATGGCCGACCCGAACGTGTGGATCGCCGCCTACAGCCAGACCTTCTTCACGCTCTCCGTCGGGTTCGGGATCATGATCACGTACGCCTCGTACCGGGCGCGTCGCGCCAACCTGACGTCGCCTGGTCTGGTCGTGGCGTTCTCCAACTCCGCCTTCGAGGTGTTCGCCGGCATCGGGGTGTTCGCCGGGCTCGGCTTCCTCGCGCACCAGGAGGGGGTGGGCGTGGCCGACCTCGAGGGCATCACCGGTCCTACCCTCGCGTTCATGACGTTCCCCGCACTGGTCTCCGAGATGCCGGCGGGGCCGGTCTTCGGGGCGCTGTTCTTCGGGTCGCTCGTCATGGCCGGGTTCATGTCGCTGCTCTCCATCGTGCAAGTGGTCTCGGCGTCGTTCCAGGAGAAGTTCGGCTGGTCCCGCAGGCAGGCCTCCCTCCGCGTCGGCGTGGTGTCGGCCGTGCTCTCCGTGCTGGCGTTCTCCACCACCACCGGCCTGGTCGCGCTCGACACCGTCGACCAGTGGGCGAACAACATTGGCATAGTGGTCTCCGCCATCGCGATGTGCGTACTCCTGGGATGGGTGCTCCGCCGCACCGAGGAGATGCGGTTCCACCTGAACGCGGTCTCCACCATCGGGGTGGGCCGCTGGTGGGCGTTCTGCGTGGTGGTGCTCGGGCCCGTGGTGCTCGCGGCGATGCTGGTCTCACGGATCGTCAGCCTGGTCCAGGACGGCTACGAGGGATACGCCGGGTGGTACCTCGTCGTCATGGGATGGGGCACGGTGGTCCTGCTGTTCGTGGCGGCGCTCGTGCTCACCCGGATGCGGTGGCGTGTCGAGCCCGATGTCTACGACGCATGGCCCACGTTCGGAGGTAAGTCATGAGCAGCGCAGCGATCACCCTGATGGTCATCTCTCTCGTCGTGCTGTGGGGCGGTCTCGCCGCGAGCATCGTCGCGATCGTGCGTCGGCCCGACCGGACGGAATGGCCGCCCGGCGGGGAGCTCGAACGTGGTCCGGAAGACCGGCCGGACGAGCCGGTCGAGCACGACACCTGAGCGGCACCCCGGCAAGTCGGTCCTTGACCAACTTGCCGGGGTTCTTTGCGCAGGTCAGACCCTAGCTGGGTGGGTGAAACACCTGTGTAACACGTCATATATCCCGGTGTGACATGGGTCTCGGATGTCCGGGTTTACGCCTGCGGGGAGTCACGGTTAGGTGAGACACGCATTCGAGGCGCCATGTGCGCCGTCGGGTCCTCTGCTCCTCTGATGACGGAGATCTGCCGGGTCGTGCTGGGCCTCGTGACACGCATACGAATCGACCCAGGAGACCCCTGATGCGCAGGCTTCCCGCCCTCACCGCTGCGGCGACACTGACCGCTGCCGCCCTCGTCCTGACTGCATGCACCGACGCGTCCCAGCAGACCGCGGACGGCGCCACCCCCGACGAGGCAAGTGCCGAGGCGTCGTTCGACCCGTCGACTGTCGAGGTCGACGCGGAGATCGCCGCGATGCTCCCGAAGGAGATCGCCGACAAGGGCACGCTGTCCGTCGGGTCCGACACCGCGTACGCGCCCGCAGAGTTCATCGACGTCGACGGCAAGACGCCGGTCGGGTTCGACGTCGACCTGGTGAGCGCGGTCGCCGCGGTGCTCGGCCTGGAGGCCGAGGTTGAGTCGGCGCCGTTCGACGGGATCATCCCCGCCATCGGCTCCAAGTACGACCTGGGCGTCTCCGCGTTCACCATCACGGACGACCGCACCGCCGAGGTCAACATGATCAGCTACGCCATGGCCGGGTCGCAGTTCGGGGTGGCCGCCGGCAACCCGGAGGACTTCGATCCCGAGAACCTGTGCGGCACCACGGTCGGGGTGCAGACCTCGACCATCCAGGACGAGGAGCTCACCGAGGCCACCAAGTCCTGCGAGGACGACGGCGAGGAGCCGATCGACGTAGTGCGCTACGAGTCGCAGGCGGACGTCACCACCAACCTCGTGGGCGGCAAGCTCACCGCCATGTACGCCGACTCGCCGATCACCGCGTACGCGGTGGAGCAGAGCGCCGGCGAGGTCGAGACCATCGGCGAGATCCGGGACGCAGCGCCCTACGGCATCGTCGTCTCCCAGGACGACGAGGAGCTGACCGAGGCCGTGCAGGCGGCCGTGCAGAAGCTCATCGACGACGGCACCCTCCAGGCGGCCTTCGCCTCGTGGGGCAGCGAGGACGCCGTCGTGGCCGAGGCCGAGCTGAACCCGGCCGAGTGACCCGCACCCCAAGGACCGAAGCGAGGGGTGAGATGAGCTCCAACAAGACTCCGGCGGGCGACCCGGTGCCCAACCGGATCCACGCGCGGCCCGTGCCGCGGCCCGGCCGCCTCGTGGCGGCCGTGGTCGTGCTGGTACTCGCCGCCATGGCGGCCAACGCCCTGATCACGAACGAGAACTTCCGCTGGGACGTGGTCTGGCTCTACCTGCGCGACATCGTGGTGATCCGCGGTGTCATGTGGACGCTCGTCCTCACCTTCGCGTCCATGGCGATCGCCGTCGTCCTTGCGGTCACGCTCGCGATGATGCGCCGGTCGGACAACCCCGTCATGCGCTGGGTGAGCTGGGTCTACATCTGGTTCTTCCGCGGCACGCCGATCTACACCCAGCTCATCTTCTGGGGACTGATCGCGGTGCTGTACCCACGGCTGTCGCTGGGCATCCCCTTCGGGCCGGAGCTCTTCTCCTTCCGCACGGACGACGTCATCACCGCCTTCTGGGCGGCCCTCCTGGGCCTCGCGCTCAACGAGGCGGCGTACCTCGCGGAGATCGTGCGCGCCGGCCTGACCTCCGTGGATCCCGGCCAGACCGAGGCCGCCAAGGCGCTCGGGATGAAGGACGGCAAGATCATGCGCCGCGTGGTGCTGCCGCAGGCCATGCGTGTCATCGTGCCGCCGACCGGGAACGAGACCATCTCGATGCTCAAGACCACGTCCCTCGTGGTCGCCGTGCCGTTCACTTTCGAGCTGACCTACGCCACCAGCGCGATCGGCAACCGCAACTTCCTGCCGATCCCGCTGCTGGTCATCGCGGCGCTCTGGTACCTGCTCATCACCTCGATCCTGATGGTGGGCCAGCACTACCTGGAGCGGCACTACGGTCGCGGGTTCGGCACGGCCACCGGACGCCGCGGCCGCGGCACCGGGCCGGGCGGCGGCAAGCAGGCGGCCATCGCGGCCGCCGGGACCGTGCGGGTAGACATCACCAAGGAGGTGACGCCATGAGCGTCGTCACTGACTCCGTTGCCGCTCCGGCGGACGCCACCGACATGGTCTCCGTACGCGCCGTGCACAAGGTGTTCGGCCACGGGCACGACGCCGTGCACGTCCTGAAGGGCGTCGACCTCGACGTCGCGCGGGGCGAGGTCACGGTGATCCTCGGCCCGTCCGGGTCCGGCAAGTCCACCCTCCTGCGCTGCATCAACGAGCTCGAGGAGATCACCGGCGGCTCCGTGGTGGTCGGCGGCGACCTGATGGGCTACCGCAAGGACGCCAACGGGACGCTGCACCGGCTGCACCCGAAGGCGGTCGCCAAGCAGCGGTCGCGCATCGGCATGGTGTTCCAGCGGTTCCACCTGTTTCCGCACATGACGGCGCTCGAGAACATCATGGAGGCGCCCGTGCAGGTGCGGGGGCTGTCCAAGAGGGCAGCGAAGAAGCGGGCGATGGAGCTCATCGAGCGGGTCGGGCTGTCCGACCGGATGGACCACTACCCGGCGCAGCTCTCCGGCGGCCAGCAGCAGCGGGTCGCGATCGCGCGGGCGCTCGCGATGGACCCGGAGCTCATGCTGTTCGACGAGCCGACGTCGGCCCTCGACCCCGAGCTCGTGGGCGAGGTGCTGTCGGTGATGCAGGACCTGGCGCGGTCCGGCATGACGATGATCGTGGTCACGCACGAGATCGGGTTCGCCCGTGAGGTCGCCGACCACGTCGTGTTCATGGACGACGGCGTGATCGTCGAGTCCGGGCCGCCGAGCGCGGTCCTGGACGACCCGCAGGAGCAGCGCACCCAGGACTTCCTGGCCCACGTGCTCTAACCCACCCCGCCGAGATAGAACCAGGGCGAGATAGAACCCCAGCAACCGCTCGGGTTCTATCTCGCCCTGTTCTATCTCGCCAGAGTTCTACTTCGGCGAGGTGGCGGGGAGGCGGAGCTCGAAGCGGCAGCCGCGCCCGCCGTCCGGTCCGGGCAGGTTGGTGACCGTCGCCGTCCCCGCGTGGGCCTCGGCCACACCACGCACTATGGAGAGGCCGAGGCCCGCCCCGCCTCCCGGGTTGTCGCCGCGCTCCGGGGTGCGCGCTCCGGAGCTGCGCCAGCCCGCCTCGAAGACGCGGCCGAGGTCCGCCTCCGGGATCCCGCCGCACTCGTCCTCGACGGCGATCACCACCGTCCCGGACCCCGTCGCGTCCTCCTCGCACGCCACCGCCACCCGCACAGTGCCGCCCGGACCCGTGTGCCGGATCGCGTTCACCAGCAGGTTCTCCAGTGCCCGCCCGACGTCCTGGGCGTCGAGCGACGTGACCACCGGATCGGTGACGTCCCACGCCAGGGTGACCCCTCCGGCGTCGGCCAGGGGCTGAGCGGCGGCGATCGCGTCGGAGGCGAGGTCGGCCACGGCCACCGGCTCGCGGCGCAGCGTCGTCGTGGGGGACTGGAGGCGGGAGAGGGCCAGCAGGTCGTCGACCATGGCGGCCATGCGCCGGTTCTCGGCGAGGATGCGGGGCACGTGCTCGTCCACCTGGCCGACACCGTCCTCCAGCGCCTCCGCCAAGGCCCGGACCGCGGCCAAGGGCGTGCGCAGGTCGTGCGACACCCACGCCACCATCTCGCGGCGGCGCACCTCGACCTCGCGGTCGCGTTCGCGGGCCGCCTTCTCGGCCGCTGCCTCGGTGGTGACCGTGCGGATCCGCGCCGTCAGCACCAGGCCGACGGCGAGCGCCACCGGCACCGTCGCAAGGAGGAGCAGCAGGACTGTCGCGGAGTCGTCGTCGGACAGGAACATGGCCCGCGCGCTCGCGTAGACGCCCGCCGCGACCGACGCCACAACCACGAGCGGTGCGAGGGTCGCGGCGAGCCCGACCCGGCGCCGGGCCAGGGCGAACAGGGCGACGACGCCCACCGCACCCACCGCGGCGGCTACCGAGACGGACAGGACCACACCCTCGAGATCGTTCACGCCCGGCCTCCCGGCCCCGCGGCGGGGAACGGCCCCTTGGCGGGAGACGGCCCCGCGGCGGGCGACGGAGACGTGGCGGAAGACGTAGCGGGCGGCGTGGCGTCCCACCGGTAGCCGACGCCGAAGACGGTCACCAGCCGCGCCGGCCGGGACGGGTCCGCCTCCACCTTCTCGCGCAGGCGCCGGACGTGCACCGTCACGGTGGACTGGTCGCCGTACTCCCAGCCCCAGACGCCGCGCATGAGCGCCTCGCGGTCGTGCACCTGGCCGGGGTGCGTGAGGAACCAGCGCAGCAGCTCGAACTCGCGCACGGTGAGCTGCAGCTCGGCGCCGGAGCGCGTGACGCGATGGGCGGCGGGGTCGAGGCGGAGGTCGCCGTCGTACAGGGCGCCAGGCGCCTCTGGGGCGGCCCCGGAGCCGCCGACCGTGGCCCGGCCCGGCGGAAGTGCCGAGACACCTGCTGGGGCGGAGGTGGAAGCCGTGACGGCCCCCGCGCGGCGCAGCAGCGACTGCACCCGCAGCACCAGCTCCCGCGGGCTGAATGGCTTGACCACGTAGTCGTCGGCGCCGATCTGCAGGCCCAGCACGCGGTCCTCCTCCTCGCCCCGTGCCGTGAGCATCAGCACGGGCAGGTCGGCGCGGGTCGCGCGAAGGCGCCGGCACACCTCCAGGCCGTCGATGCCGGGCAGCATGAGGTCGAGCACGACGGCGTCGGGCGGGTTCGCGGCGGCGGCTGCCAGCGCGGCTGGGCCGTCCGCGGCATGCTGGGCGACGACACCGGCGCGTTCCAGATAGGCGACGACCACCTGCGCGACGGTGGCGTCGTCGTCGATCACCAGAACTCGGGCCACGCCTCAGGGTACGGGCGGGCGGGGGCAGAAACCCGGCGTCGGGCGAGGCCGTCAGCATCTCGTAAGAAGCCGTCCGGAAAGAAGCGGAACCAGATCGGTCCCGGTCTGCGTCTAAGGTGCATGACGCACACGAAGCGGCCCGCACGGCGCCGCGAACCAGTGCCGGGGCAGGTCACCGGCCACAGCTCCGGGCGGTGCACCGGATGAGCGAGGTAGCGGTGAGCCTGGAGCCGGAGATGTCCACCGGTGACTTCCCCGTAGTCCGGAGCGGTCTGGACCCGGTAGCGGAGTTCACGGTGTTCGCACAGGTCAGCACTCCGGCCCTGTACCGGATCGCGTACCTGCTCTGCGGCGACCAGCACCGCGCGCAGGACCTGGTGCAGCTCGCCCTCGAGCGCACGTTCAAGGCCTGGAAGAAGGTGGGCGACGGCGACCCGTTCGCCTACGCGCGCCGCGTCCTGGCGACGGCCCGCATCGACACATGGCGCCGCACCAAGCGCGAGACGCTGAGCGACGACCCGGCGAGCAGTGCGCCGGAGCGGAGCGCTCCGGCGTCGGACACCGGGCTGGGCGACCGCGACCGCCTGGTCCGCGCCCTCATGCAGCTGCCCGTCAAGCAGCGCCGCGTCGTGGTGCTGCGCTACCTGCTGGACCGTTCCGAGGCCGACACCGCGGCCGAGCTCGGCATCTCCGCCGGCACGGTCAAGTCCACTGCCTCGCGCGCCCTGGCGCGCTTGCGCACCCTCGTGGTGCCCGACGGCGAGATGAGTCGATCATGAACGTCCACGACATCAACGCGAAGCAGGACGCGACGCTGGTCGCGGAGCTGCGTGCGGCCGGCTCGACGATCGAGCCGCCCGAGTCACTGGACTCGGTCACCATGGCGGTGCGGGCGGTGCGGAACGTCCGCCGGCGCCGGGTCGTGGTCGCTGCGACTGCCGGCGTCGCCGCACTCGTGCTCGCCGGCGCGGGCATCGGTGCGGCCGGCGCGATCTACGCAGACCGGCAGGAACCCTTGCCGGGCACTGACAAGTCGCATGCCGAGTCGGCACGGGCGAGCGAGTCGCCGTCGGCCAGCCCGAGCCCCTCCCCGAGCCCGAGCATCGAGCCCGACGCCGCACCGACGGAGTACCTGCGGACCGGTGGCGGAACGCTGCCGGTGATGCCGGGCGTCGAGCGCGGTGTCGTCGAAGGCGGGGGGCACGCCCCGTACATCCTCGGCGGCCTCTGGTACGAGGTGCCGCCGGGCGGCTGGTTCGCGGTCGGCGACGTCAACGCGGGCGGCGTCGCCGGATGGCTGGACCCGGAGCACCCGGAGGCCGCGGGCCTTGGCGAGACCGGCACCATCGACGACATGGACGCCACCATCGAGCTGCGCAACGTGTTCGACGTTGCCGGCTGGACGGTGCCGGCGAAGGACTCCGGCGCGATGACGCTGGACATCGAGGGCGCGGACCTCGTGGTCATCGAGCAGCACAAGCGGGAGGGCAAGGTCCGCCCCGCCACGATCACGCTCCGCAGCGGCGACGAGGGCTGGATCATCGAGACCCGCTTCCCCGCGAACGCGCAGGGCGACACCACGCTGCGAAACTTCGTCGGGAACCTCTGGTTCAAGGAGGCGGGCGAGCCCGACTGGTACCAGCCGGAGTTCTCGACACCGGTCCTGGACGCCATCGAGCGCGGTGTCCCGGCCGACTGGGTCAGGACCGAGCACAACGGCCTGAAGTTCGCGGTGCCGAAGGGCTGGGTCGACAAGGAGACCGAGGGTGAGTTCTCACCTGGCGTCGAGTGGACCGGGCCGACGATCACGCACGTGGACCCGGGCGTCGATGCGGAGACCCTCGAGTCGTGGACGGACGCCTCCAAGGAGGAGAAGGAGCGCGCGGCCGAGGAGACTGAGTGGCCCGAGCGGGTCTACGTCCAGGGCGGGAAGCCCGGCGGCAACTGGTGGAGCCGGACCATGGACGCGCCGCAGTCTCAGATGATCGACGTCCCGGGCGCCGACTACGCCGAGGTCCTACCGACCATCCATAACGCGGACGGTGAGGCCGACTACTACTGGCTCCAGATCTTCATCCATCAGGAGGACCAGGGCGAGAACCTGTTCCTCGTGGTCGAGTTCGACGGTACCGAGCAGGGCTTGAAGGACCTGCACACCTTCCTGGGGACGCTGGACTTCCGCCGCTGACCCGCCCCGCATCACCCGGCACGTGTCAGACGTGCAGGTCACCCCAGTGATCTGTGCGTCTGGCACGTGCTTCGACGTGCGTGGTGGCCTGGATCACACCCGCTCCGAAGAAATCCGTTAAAACCGGATGGAACCTTCGCCCCGGTCGGCCCGTGTTCCGTTCGTGACAGTCACGAGTCCGCGCGTTCGAGCGCCAGAGTCCCGGGTCCCCAAGCCCGTGGTTCTGCGCGTCGTGCGCGCCGACTCCAGCTCTGCGGACGACCTGGAGACCGTGACCACCCAGCAGAACACCCCAGACTCCCCTTCCACCACGACGCCGAAGTCGGCGGCGGAGCTCGCGATCGTGCCGGTCGCGGACGACGTAGACGTCGAGTCGGCAACCAAGCCCGGGGCCGAACCCGTGCCCGCGACCAGGCCACTCACAGTGGTCCGGGATGGGGCGGCGGACGCCGATGACGTAACCTCGCTGCCCGTGCGTACAGACCGGCCCAGGGCCACTCACGCGCGCAGGAACGCACAGGTTTCGAAGAACGAAGAGTTCACCGCGTTCATGCGAGAGGCCAAGGATCCACTCCACCGGATGGCCTTCCTTCTGAGCGGTGATGCGCACCGTGCGGAGGAGCTCACCCAGCAGACCTTCGAGCGGTGCTACCGGCACTGGCACAAGGCCCGCCAGGGCGATCCGCTCGTCTACGCGCGACGCGTGCTGGCGAACCTGCGGATCGACGCCTGGCGCCGTACGCGGCGCGAGGTCCTGACCGGCCCCGACGAGCTGCCGCAGGACGACGTCCGCGTCTCCCGGCCCTCGGCTCGGATGCCGACCCGCACCGTTGACGATCGTGACGCCGTCGTGCGCGCTCTCCTGCGGCTCCCGGTGAAGCAGCGCCGGGTAGTGGTGCTGCGCCACCTCCTGGACCTTTCGGAGTCCGAGGTCTCGAACGAGCTCGGAATTCCCCTCGGCACCGTGAAGTCCACGGCCTCGCGCGGGCTCGCCCACCTGCGCGCGATTCTCGATCTCGATTCACTGGGCGGCAGTCGATGAACATGAGCCTCCCCGACGACGACTTCGTCGCCCGGGTCCGCGAGTCGGCGCACGCGGCAGTACCCGCGTCGACGCTGGACCTGGACAGCGTCCTGCGGTCGAGCCGTCGTAAGCACGCCACGCGGCGTGCGAGCGTCACGCTGGCCTCCACGCTTGCGCTCGCCACGGTCGGAGCCGGTGCGGCCGGTGCGCTGCCCGGTATCCCGGGCTTCTGGAGCAACAACCCGGTAGAGGTCACGCCCAGCGCGGCACCGCCGTCGACGTTCGACGAGGGCGAGGTCGACGTCGAACCGCCTGCGCCGTCGCCCACCGACATCCCGACGCCGGACCCGGCGGCGGAGCTCGCATACCTGGCGCCCGGCGTGCGCACGGTGGCGCAGCCCGCGGCCTATCGCGTCGATGCGGACACCGCTGTGCTCGACCTCGGTCTCTCCGCCGGGGGTGGCGACCGCTATCTCGCGGTGGTGACCCTGGCGAAGATCGACGGCCGGCACAGCGCCACAGACCTGGAGGTCCTCGCGGGTGGCGACACCGCCCTCGAGAACCTCCGTGCGGGGAACCTCGGTGGAACCCTGCTCTGGCGCGGCGTCACGTCCGACGCGATGGTCCTGCCGTCCGACGGCGGTCCGGCCCTCGTGTTCGGCTTCTCCTCCGGGGCCATGGAGGGAGACCAGTTCCTGGTCTTCGACGACCCGCAGACCGATGGTGCCGCGGGCGCGCAGGGGGCGTCCGCGTCACCGGGTACCGGTTCGGACGGCGGTTCCGGCGAGACGGGCGCGCCCGAAGCGGGCGCGTCGCTCCGGGTCACGCCGTTCGACGTGCTCGGCGACGGCAGCGTGTGGATGCGGGTCCTGCAGGTGGACCGCTCGACGGCGGAGCCGCGCGGGTTCGTCTACTCGAACCAGGGCACGTGGAGCGCCTCCTGGTGCCGCAGCACCTCGCCCGAGTGCGCGGTCATCCACGACATCGCGGGCGAGACCGTGAAGAAGCCGAAGGCCGCAGCACCTGCGCCGATGGTCGCGAAGCTGGCTCCGATGCTGGTCGAGAACGCGCAGGCGAACGAGGTCCCCGCGATGGAGACCTGCGTGGCGCAGCGCACCGGCACGAGCTGGACGGCGCCGCCGCAGCTCACCGGCAAGGCGTTCTCGCGGGCACCGAAGGGTGTGGACGCCGACGTCTGGCGGCTGTGCCTGGTGGACATGAGCGAGGCACTGCAGCTCGCCTCGGCGGGCGAGATCGTGCCCGACGGCGAGGTGTCGCCCAGCCCGGCTCCCAGCAAGGAGCCGACCGAAGCTCCCGAGGACGGGGATCCCCTCGGCCTCGGTGCACTCCTGGAGGGACTCTTCGGGGGATAAGACTTCCCGGTCCGCGTCTCGTCTGGGGAGATGGCGTGGGCCGGGAACACATGAGCAGGCCGAGGCAGATTCTGGGGATCTGCCTCGGCCCGCTCTATTTTCTCAGACTGGTTTCAGATGTGACTACTCGCCGTCCTCGCAGGCGATGCCGTTGCCGTTCCCGTCCAGGTGGGGCATGTAGCCCGGCTCCGTGCTCGCGAGCGGGGCCGCACCGGCGGCACGCACGGCGTCGCAGTTCCAGTAGAAGACCGTTCCGGGGTTCCCGCCGTTCCCGTTCCCGTTGTCGCCGTCCTGGTCCTCTTGCTGCTCCTGCTGCTGCTGTTGTTCCTGCTGCTCGAGCGCGGTCTCCCGCTCCTCGAGCTGAGCCTCGCGGTCGCCCAGAGCCTGTTCGCGCTTGGCCACCTCGTCACGCTGCTTCTCGACCTGAGCGCGTTCGGACTCGATCTCGGCGCGCTGCTCGTCGATCTGCGACTGGATGTTCTGGGCGTCGGTGATCGCCTGGTTCGCGTCGGCCTGCTGGCCCGCCGTGACGATCACACCCACGATCACGCCGAGCGCGATGCCGGCCACGGCGATGGCGATCATCAGCCCGGCACCTGGGGGGCGCGGGCCGCCCTGGCGCACGGGGGCGCCGGGGCGCGGTCCCGCTCCCATGGGTCCTACGGGCACCTGCCCGAGGGGCATCGGTCCGCCGGGGCGCGGGCGGTTGGCGTCGTCGATGCTCAGCGGACCAGGACCGGAGGCCCCGGGCGGGCCCGCAGGCGGCGCCAGCCTGCCGCCGAGCCCCTTGAGGGCGGCGAGCACGCCAGTGGTCGGTCGCTTGCTGGGTGGCTCCGGAGGCGGGGGCGGGGGCGCCATACCGGGTTGCGGCGGGTACACGGGCTGCGGGCCCGAACCCGGCCGGGGCGCGCCCGGTGCCGGGGGAGCACCGATCGGCGCCATGGTCATGGTCGCGCCCATCGCCTCGGCGGGCGACATGCTGGGCACGCTCGGCGGCGCGGCGGCGGGGCGGGTGGCGGGGCCGTCGATCACCTGGATCGCGACCGTCCGGGTGTCCGCGTCTGCGCCCGTCTTCACGGCGGGAGCAGGGGCGGAGCTCGGCTGTGCGGCGGGCTCGCCGCCGCGGGCTCCGGCGTCGGGCTGGGGAGAGTCGGGCCGGTCGACCCAGTAGTCCCAACCGGGCGGGGCCGGCGGCCACGACGGGTCGGGAGCCCAGTTGGAGTCGGGTCGGAATCCCGGGGGCACCTGCCAACCCGGAGGCGGGTTGAAGCGCACGGGCATGGTTGCTCCTTCGATACGGTCGGCCCCACTATCGGCCATCCAGGCGGGTCGGCGCCAGAACCCGGCGCCAAAAGGTGGCGCGGGAGGTGCTGCCTGCTACCCCGTTAACCGGACATGTGGGGCGACAGTAGCGCGCTCGTGTCGGTGGTCCCTGGTAGACCTGGGGACATGTTCCTCCTGGAGCGTGAAGACGCCGGCACACTCGTGTACTCGGCCAGCGACCTGGTGATCGCCGGCGAGTGCGAGTTTCGCCTGCTGCGACGCCTCGACGAGCTACTGGGTCGCAGCCCTCGCCGTCCGCGGGAGGAGGACGAGATGCTCGCCCGCACCGCGGCCCTGGGCGAGGACCACGAACGCCGCGTCCTCGACGGTCACGTCCGCACCTTCGGCCCGGCCGACGCCGGACGCCCTGGCGGCGTGCTCGAGGTCGCACCCGCCCGCCGCATGTCCCGCGACGAGCTGACCGAAGCGCACGCCCGCACGCTGGCCGCCCTGGAGCAGGGCGCCGACGTCGTCTACCAGGCCTCGTTCTTCGACGGCCGGTTCCACGGCCGGGCCGACTTCCTGGTGCGCGACCTGCTCGGCGAGATGGTGCACTCCGGCGAGCACGGCGGCGTCATGGCGCTGGATCCAGCGGCGCGGCATTCCGAGGCGCGCAGGCTCGCCCCTCAGCCGCGGTACGCCGTGCACGACTCCAAGCTCGCTCGCCGCACCAAGGTGCGCGCCCTGCTTCAGCTCGCCGCATACGCGGACCAGCTGATGGCCGCGCGGATCGACCCGACGGACGAGGTGCACCTCGTGCTCGGCACGGGGGAGACCACGTCGCACCGGCTGGCCGACCTGCTGCCGGTCTTCCGCAAGCGTCGTGCGCGCCTCACCGAGATCCTGGACGCCCACGTGGCCGACGACGCCCCGGTGAGCTGGAGCGACGGGCGGTACCTGACCTGCGGCAGGCTGCGCGACTGCCAGGACTGCGCCGATGCCGCCAACCGCAGCCGCGACGTCCTGCTGGTCGGCGGGGTGTACGGGGCGCAGCGGGCCAGGCTGTCGGCATCGGGGATCACCACCATCGACGGGCTCGCGGCCGCCGAGGAGCCACCGGACGGCATGGCCGCCGCCCGCTTCGAAGGGCTGCGCGCCCAGGCGCGCCTCCAGCTCGGGCTGGACGACGGCGACGGCTCGGTTGCACTCGACCACCTGCCCGACGGCGTCGACCCCGACGGCCCCGACGGCCGGCTGCGCTGGCAGCTCACCGCTACCGAGGCCATCGACCGGCTCCCGAACCCGAGCCCCGGGGACGTGTTCTTCGACTTCGAGGGCGATCCCCTGTGGGAGGACGCGCGCCTGCCCGGCGACGACCAGGCGCCGGCCATGGGCCTCGACTACCTGTTCGGCTGGGTCGAGCGCCCCGGCCCGGACGACGGGATACCGCCCTTCCACGGGCTCTGGGCCGACGACCTGGCGAGCGAGCGCGACGCGCTCGTCCAGTTCGTCGACTACCTCAACGCACGTCTGAGGACGTATCCCGACCTGCACGTCTACCACTACGCCGCCTACGAGAAGACGCACCTGCTCTCCATCGCGGCGCGGCACGGCGTCTACGAGGACGAGGTGGACCAGCTGCTCCGCGACGGCGTGCTTGTCGACCTCTACGCGGTGGTGCGGTCCTGCCTGCGGATATCGAACCGGTCCAAGTCGATCAAGAAGCTCGAACCGCTCTACATGCAGGACGATCCGTCACGCGAGGGTGTCACGAGCGCCACGGCGTCGGTCACGGAGTATGCGGAGTACGCGAAGCTCGCCGCCGACGGAGATGAGCGGGCGGCGGAGCTCAGGCAGCGGATCCTGGACTACAACGAGTACGACTGCCGGTCGACGTTGCGGTTGCTCGATTGGCTGAGGGTTGCGCGATCGTCGGTCGGGTCGGTCGAGGCCCGGCCGTTGGCGGTCGAGCCTGTCCCGTCGGTCGAGCCTGCCGAGACCTCGCTGGTCGAGCCAGCCTCGTCGGTCGATCCAGCCTCGTCGGTCGATCCTGCCTCGTCGGTCGAGCCTGTCGAGACCCGGCCCTTGGCGGTCGAGCCTGCCCCGCCGGTCGCGCCCGTCGAGTCCTCCGAAGCCCCAGAGGAGAGCCCTCGGGCAACGGCCCGGCGGGAGGGGCGGGAGCGGCGGTTGGCGCTGGCCGCCGAGATCTCGTCTCGCGTGGGGGAGAACCGCGGGGAGCGGTCGCTCGAGGTGCAGGCGCTCGCGATGCTGGGCGCCGCGGTCGGGTACTACCAGCGGGAGGAGAAGCCCTTCTGGCAGGAGCACTACGCGCGGCTCGAGCTGCCTCTGGACGAATGGCCCGGGCGGAGGTCGACGTTCCACGTGGAACGTTCGGTCGTGCTGCGGGACTGGGGCGTCGAGGGGCGCGATCGGCTGCCCACGCGAGAGATCGAGCTGGTGGGGCGCATGCTCGACGGGTCGCGGGTCGACGGCTCAGACCTCGGCGTAGGCGACGGCGTCCAAGTGCTGTACGACCAGCCCGTGCCGCCGGTGGTCGGCGAGCTCGAAGCACGCGCCGTGCGGGGCGAGCACTCGGGCGGCGTGATCCTGGCGATCCACGAGGAGCCTGACGCCGAGCAGGACGACGCACCGCGGTGGCGCGACGTCGTCGTCCTGCGGGAGCGGCTGTCCGGGGGAGCGGAGCCGCACGACCAGGCGCCCGTGGCGCTCGCACCGCAGCGCGGCCCGGCCCACGACGCGCAGGAACGGGCGGTCGAGGAGGCGGCCCGCGCCGCCCTCGCCCTGTGGGACACGGATCGCACCCTGCCCGACGGCGCCGCGGTCGACCTGCTGCGCCGTCGGCCGCCACGGCTGGTCGACACTTCGACAGGCTCAGGGCAGCGCGACGGGGACCTGCCCGGGCTCGACGGCGGAGACGACGGCGGGTTCGGCCTGGAGGCGGCCGTGCATGCCGCCGTCGAGCGGCTCGACCACTCCTACCTCGCCGTGCAGGGCCCGCCCGGTACCGGCAAGACGCATGTCGGGTCGCACGTCGTCGCCAAGCTCGTGGGCGCCGGCTGGCGGGTGGGCGTGGTGGCCCAGTCGCACTCGGCGGTCGAGAACATGCTCAGCGCCGTCGTCGACAAGGCGGGGGTGCCGGTCGAGCTGGTCGCGAAGAAGCAGCGGGCGAAGGGCACCGAGAAGCCTGGGCCCGGGGCTCAGCCGTGGCAGGAGCTGACCAGCGCCGAGCTCGCGGACTTCGCCGCGAGCAGCACCAGCGGCTGCGTCGTGGGCGGCACCGCATGGGACTTCGCGCACGAGCGCTGGCCCGACGAAGGGCTCGACCTGCTGGTCATCGACGAGGCCGGGCAGTTCTCGCTCGCCGATACGGTGGCCGTCGGCCGGGCCGCGCAGCGGCTGCTCCTGCTCGGCGACCCGCAGCAGCTTCCGCAGGTCAGCCAGGGGAGACATCCCGAACCTGTCGACGCGTCGGCGCTCGCCTGGCTCGCCGCCGGCAGCTCAGTGCTGCCCGACGGGCTCGGCTACCTGCTGCCCGAGTCGTGGAGGATGCACCCCGCTGTCTGCGCCGCCGTGTCCCAGCTCGCGTACGCCGGCCGGCTCTCGGCCAACCGGGTCACCACCGAGCGTTCGCTCGACGGCGTGGCGCCCGGGGTGGTGCACGTCCCGGTCGTCCACGAGGGTCGCTCGACGTCGTCCCGCGAGGAGGCCGCCGAGGTGGTCCGCCAGGTGCAGGCCGTGATCGGACGCGCGTGGGTCCCGGGAGGCGGCCACCCGTCCCGCCCGCTCGGCCCCGACGACGTGGTGGTGGTCGCCGCCTACAACGCGCAGGTCCACACGGTGCGCGAGGCGCTGCGCACGGCCGGCCTCGGCGGCGTGCCCGTCGGCACGGTCGACATGTTCCAGGGGCGTGAGGCGCCGGTCGCGATCCTGACGCTCGCCGCCTCGGCGCCCGAGAACGTCTCCCGCGGCATGGGATTCCTGCTGTCGCGCAACCGCATCAACGTGGCAGTGTCGCGCGCACAGTGGCGGGCGGTCGTGATCTCGTCACCCCGGCTCACCGACTACCTCCCCGGCGACCTGGAGGCCAACGGCGTCCGCCACCTCATGGAGCTCGGCGGGTTCCTCCGCCTCATCGGCAGCTGACGCATCGGCACCTGAACAGCGGCCGCGACAGAACTGTCGCGAGGTCTTCGCCGCCCGTTGGTCGAGCTTGTCGAGAACAGGGTCTCGACAAGCTCGACCAGCGAGGAAGCTCGACCAACGAGGAAGCTAGAACTCGCCGCCTCCGAAGTCGCCCCCACCGAAGTCGCCGCCCCCGAAGTCACCACCGAAGAAGCCGCCACCGTCGCCACCGGCGTCGCCGCCCTCAGCGCCGGAAGCCTCGACCGGTTCGGCACCGGCCTCCTCGCCACCGGCCTCCCCGCCGGCCTCACCGCCACCCGCCTCGCCGGCGAAGTCCTGGCCCGGGTCCCCGAACGAGCTGCCGAACATCATGTCCGCCACGGCCGAGCCGATGACCATGCCACCGATCGTGCCGAGCATGCTCGCGCCCAGCATCGAGCCGAAGCCCGGACCACGGCTCGCGCCGAAGTTTCGCTCGAGGGTGCCGGGGTTTCGCATCTCGGCGCGGGTGGCCATGCGGGCCAGGTCGCGCGGATCGTCCGACGTCGCGCGCTCGTTCGGCGGCACGGTCTCGCTCAGCTGGGCCAGCACTTGGCTCCGCTGCTCAGGCGTGAGCTGCGCGAACGCCTCCGCGTGCGCCTCTTCGACCCGGTCCGGCGGCGCGGTGCGCAGCAGGTAGCGGTAACGCTCGATCGCCACCTCGTCCTCGCTGCGGCCCGTGCTCGCGGCGGATCCGTAGACGGGTGCCGTGCCGTAGTCGGGGGTCTGGCCCGGCGCCTGCCGATACTGCGGCTGCGGCGTGCGGCCGCCCTGGTACATGCCGGGGGTCTGCTCGCGCGGCTCGCGGCCGAGCAGTCGGTCGAGGAAGCCCATGATCTCAGTCCTTAGTGAGGTTCGGTCCTGACGGTCCACCCGGGTCAACGGAACGTCGTCGTCCTGGGTTCCCGTCCATCGTCCCGCTCGTACGCGGACGGGACATGACGAAAGACCCGGCCACCTGGGTGGCCGGGCCTCTCGTGGTAGGTCTGTCGGGAGCGTCAGCCCTCGACGGAACCCTCGATCGCGCGCTCGAAGACGATCGCGTTCTTGTCGTCGTACTTGTAGACACCGACGAACGCAGACGACGGGTCGTTGTCCTCGTTGATCGGCCCGATGCCGGAGACGCCCTTGTAGTGGATCTCGTCGCCGGCCTCGAGCGCCGCGACGCCCTCCTCGAAGGTGGTCACCTCGGTGCCGCCGTTCGCGCCGGACACCGCGGCGAACTCCGCGGCGATGTCGGTGCCGGCGGTCGACCCGGCCTTCACCGCGGCGAGCGCGGCGAGGATCACTGCGTCGTACGACTCAGCGGCGTAGGCGTAGTCGGCGAGGGGCTCGCCCTCATTCTCCTCGTACCAGGCGCTCGCCTTGTCCTTGAACTCCTGCGCGGGGTCGGCGCCCGGGATGGTGCCGATGACGCCCTCGAGCGTCCCCTTGTCGAAGTCCTTCGTGTAGTCGGCGGTGTTGCCGTCGCAGAAGTACGTGGTGCCGTTGAAGTCCCAGCCCTGCGAGACGAGCTCGGCGACAGCTGCCTTGGTCTCCTCGAACGCGATGATGGCGATGGCGTCCGGCTTGGCTGCCAGCGCGTCGGTCACGATGGACGAGAAGTTGGTCTCGCCCGGGGCGAACTCGTCGCCGGCGCCCGTGCCGCCGTACACGACCTCGGCCCCCGCGGCCTCGATGGCCTTCTGCACGTTGTCGCGCAGACCGGTGCCGTAGGTCTCGTTCTGCACCAGGAAGGCGACCTTCTGGTGGCCGCCGTCGAGGATGAGCGAGCCGAGCGCCGCGCCCTGCACGGTGTCCGGCGGAGCGGTCCGGGTGTACAGGTCGCTCGCACCCGACAGCTCGGTGGACGTGTTCGCGGGCGAGATCTGGAGGACCCCAGCCTCGGTGAACTGGTCCAGCACGTTCTGGGACACGGACGAGGACGCCGCGCCGATGGCAACCTGCGCGCCCTTGCCGATGAGGTCGGTGGCGGTGTTGGTCGAGACGCTCATGTCGGTCGAGTCGCCGGAGTCGCCATTCTCGAGCTCTACGTCGTTGCCGAGCACACCTCCGGCAGCGTTGATCTCGTCGACCGCGAGCCCGACGCCAGCGAACTCGGGCGGGCCGAGGTAGGCGAGGGAACCGGTGACCGGGAGGATGGTGCCGATGACGAGCGGTTCGGCGGAGCCTTCACCTTCACCTCCGCCACCACCACCCGAGGTGGAGCAGGCGGCCAAGCCCACGCTGAGGACTGCCGCGAGCGCGAGACCGCGTGCAGCCGTGGAACGTCGAATCATTGCTGTTCCCCTTCAAGCGGGAGTGGATCTGACGGCGACACCTTGCCCCGTCGTGGCGCTGAAAGTAACTACATCGTGTGACGGTCGTGTGTCATATCGACCACTAGTGGACACATTGTTACGAGGACGTGACCAAGTTCACCCTGGACCCCAAGAAAAGTTCATCCGCGGACCCGTCTGACGAACGTCACGAAGTTTGGTCGGGCTTTCCTGGGCTCGGGCGGGTAGGCTTGTCTTGTTGCAGTGCCTCGATCGTTCTTCCAAGAGATGACGACGACACCGTGATTACTGCGATCCCGAAGGCCGGGGTCGTCGCATCTTGCAAGGAGCAGTACATGGCATTCGGAACCGTCAAGTGGTTCAACGCCGAGAAGGGCTTCGGGTTCATCGCACCCGAGGACGGTGGGCAGGACGTGTTCGCCCACTTCAGCGCGATCCAGTCGAGCGGCTACCGCTCGCTGGAGGAGAACCAGCGCGTCGAGTTCGACGTGAAGCAGGGCCCCAAGGGCCTCCAGGCGGAGAACATCCGCCCGATCTGATCCTGACAGCCAGCACGGCGGGTTCGCCTGAGTACGCTTGAGCTCGCCTGGTTGTATGACGGCGGCCCGGTCACCTTTTGAGGTGGCCGGGCCTTCGTTCTGGCCGGCCTTCGTTCTGGCCGGCCCGGCGCGCACGGCCCCGCGGTCCGCCTCCGCGGGCACGCGGGAGAATGTGCTGGTGCAGCACTTCGCCTCCGACAACTACGCCCCCGTCCACCCCGAGGTCATGGCCGCGATCGTCGCGGCGAACGACGGCGCCGCCGTCTCGTACGGCGACGATCCCGTCTCGGCCCGCCTCCAGGCGCGCGCCGCCGAGGTGTTCGGCGAACAGGCCCGCATCTTCCCCGTGCTGAACGGCACGGGCGCGAACGTCATCAGCCTCATGGCGGCCGCCCCGCGCTGGGGCGGCGTGATCGCCAGCGACGTCGCGCACGTCCACACGGATGAGAACGGCGCTCCCGAGCGGGTGGGCGGCCTCAAGATCCTCGCCGTCCCGAGCGTGGAGGGCCGCATCGGGCCCGACGCCGTGGACCGCTACGCCGGGGACATCGGCAACGTGCACCGCGCGCAACCCGCGGTCCTGAGCCTCACGCAGGTGACCGAGCTGGGCACTGTCTACTCGGTCGCCGACCTCAAGCTGCTCGCGGACACCGCCCACGCGGCTGGCCTGCGCGTGCACGTGGACGGGTCTCGCCTCGCGAACGCGGCGGCCACGCTCGGCGTCGGCCTACGGGAGATCACCACCGACGTCGGGGCCGACATCGTCTCCCTCGGTGCCGCGAAGAACGGCGGCATGCTGGGCGAGGCGATCGTGGTGCTGTCCGACGGCGGCGGCGCGGCCGGCGCATCGGCGGACCTGGGCGAGGCCGTCCCGTACCTGCGCAAGGCCACCATGCAGCTCGCGTCGAAGACGCGGTTCGTATCGGCTCAGCTCCTGGCGCTGCTCGGCGAGCCGGGTACGCCGACGTCTGGCGCGGATGCGGGCGCGCCCCTGTGGCTGCGCAACGCCGCGCACTCCAACGCGATGGCCGCGCGTCTGCGTTCGGGCATCGAGGCGGCGGAGCTGACCGGCGACCAGCCGGGCGCGGTCCGCATCACCTGTCCGACGGAGGCGAACGTCGTGTTCGCGACGCTGCCCCGCGCGGCAGCCGACCGTGCGCGTGCCCACGCGCGGTTCTACGACTGGGCTCCGGGCGAGACCGCCGACCGCGTCGAGGTCCGCTGGATGTGCGCCTGGGACACCACGGAGACGGACGTCGACGGGTTCGTCCAGGCGCTCGGCCGCGCTCTCTGAGCGGGTTCGGGTGGCGGCTCCCTTGCACGCGCCGCGTGCGATGGGGTGAGACTGGAGGCCATGAGCAGCTCTCGCCCGAGCGGACTCCTCACCGCGGTAGCTCTCGCAGTGGCGGCCCTGTTCGCGGGCTGCACCGGTCCGACCGCGGAGCCCGGCCCGACAGCGCTGCCCGGACCCACCCAGTCGAGCACCCAGACGAGCGAACGGCCGAGCCCGCCGCCGCCGAGCGGTTCGCCGTCCGGTTCGGCGTCGCCACCCGAGACGCCGTCCGGCGCCGTATCGCCGGGGGAAGCCACCGCTGAGCCGACGCCGTCGCCCACTCCGGAGCCCCCGCCCGGATCTCCGGACCTGTCGCTCGTGGCCGGCTGGAGCCTGCAGGAGAAGGTGGGGCAGATCGTGATCGTCGGCCTGCCTGTCGCCGGTCCGTTCCAGCCGACGTTCGACATGCTCCGGGACCAGAAGATCGGCGGTGTGTTCCTGCACGGACGCACCACGGCGGGCCGACAGCCGGTGAAGGACCTGGTGGACGCCGCCGTTGATGCCGCGGCGCGCGGCAGGGAGCCCCTCTTCGTCGCGACGGACCAGGAGGGCGGCGCGGTGCAGGTCCTGCGCGGGCCCGGCTTCAGCGACATGCCGAGCGCGCTCGACCAGGCGGAGATGCCGGCGTCCGACCTCCGGGCGTGGTCCCGGAGATGGGGCGCCCAGCTCGCCAGGGTCGGCGTGAACCTCAACCTGGCGCCGGTGCTGGACCTCGTGCCGCAGGAGACGGCGGCGTCCAACGAGCCGATCGGGGTCTTCGGGCGGAACTACGGGTACACGGCGGAGTCCGTGATCACGCACGGCAACGCGTTCGCGCAGGGGCAGCGCGACGCGGGCGTGCAGACGTCGATCAAGCATTTCCCGGGCCTCGGACGCGTCACCGGGAACACGGACAGCACGGTCGGCGTGACCGACACGGTCACCGGCCCGGACAACCCGTCGGTGGCCGTGTTCGAGGCCGGCATCGAGTCGGGCTCCGGTCTGGTCATGATGTCGTCAGCGATCTACACGCGGATCGATCCGGACGCCCCGGCCGTGTTCAGTCCCCGGGTGGTGGGCCTGGTGCGCGAGCTCGGGTTCGACGGCGTCATCATGTCCGACGACCTGTCCGCGACTGCGCAGGTCGAGAAGGTGCCCGCCGGAGAGCGCGCGGTCCGCGCCGTCGGCGCAGGGGTCGACCTGGTGCTCGCCTCGGCGCGGCCGTCGGTCGCCCCGGCCATGGTGGACGCACTGATCAGGGCCGCGCGGAACGACCCCGCGTTCGCCGCGAAGGTGGACGCGGCGGCGGCCCGGGTCGTCGCGGCCAAGGCTGGTGTCTGAACCTGCGGGTCAGCGGTCCGCGAGGCCTAGCACGTCGAGCGTCCAGGCGTGCTCGAACGCGATCTGCTCCCACGCCGAGTAGCGCCCCGAGACGCCGCCGTGACCCGCCGCCATCTCGATCTTCAGCATCGCCGGTGCGCCCGCGGCCTGCAGCCGGGCCACCCACTTCGCCGGCTCCACGTACAGGACGCGGGTGTCGTTGAAGCTCGTGGTGGCGAGGATCCGGGGGTAGTGCGATGCGTCGTCGGCAACGTTCTCGTACGGCGAGTACGAGCGCATGTACGCGTACACCTCGGGGTCGTGCAGCGGGTCGCCCCACTCGTCCCACTCGGTGACGGTCAGGGGGAGGGTCGGGTCGAGCATGGACGTCAGCGCGTCCACGAACGGCACCCCGGCCAGCACGCCCGCGAACAGCTCGGGCGCCAGGTTGGCGGCCGCGCCGACGAGCAGGCCGCCGGCACTGCTGCCGTCGGCCACGATGCGGTCCGACGCCGTCCAGCCGGTGGCGACGAGGTGCCTGCCGCAGGCCACGAAGTCGGTGAACGTGTTGCGCTTCGCGGCCAGCTTGCCCTCGTCGTACCAGGCGCGGCCCATCTCGCCGCCGCCCCGCACGTGCGCGACGGCGAAGACGACCCCGCGGTCAAGCAGGCTCAGGCGCGGCACGGAGAAGTAGGGGTCGATCGACATCTCGTACGCGCCGTACCCGTACAGGAGCAGCGGCGCGGGCTCGGCGGGAGAGCCGGAGCTTTCGGTGGTCGAGCCTCTCGAGACCCCGAACCGCACCTTGTCCTTGCGCCAGACCAGGGAGATCGGTATGCGAGTCCCGTCCTCGGCGACGGCCCACTCCCGGCGCTGGTCGTAGTCGCTCGCGTCGTAGCCACCGAGCACCGGCTGCTGCTTGAGCAGAGTGCGCCCGCCGGAGGCGACGTCGTACAGGTAGAGGGACTGCGGCGTCACGAACGAGGTGTAGCCGACCTTCAGGTTGGGCTGCTCCCATACGCCCACACCCGCGCCGACGGACTCCAGCGGCTGGCCGAAGGAGATCTCCTGGAAGTCCCAGGAAACGGTGGCCTCGGCCAGCGACAGCACGGCCGAGCGGGAGATCGCCTCGCGGCGGTAGTAGAGCACCAGGTAGCGCTCGCTCGAGCTCACGCCCTCCAGCCGCACGTCGGGGTCGTGCGGCACGACGACGGTCGCCGCCTGAGGGGTCACCGTCTCGCCGCGCGCGGGAACGGGGGAGGCGACGAGCTCGAAGTTCAGGGCGTCCTTGTTGTGCAGGATCAGGAGCACATCGCCGCTCGAGGGCAGCACCGCGTGCTCGACCGTGTACTCGACGCCCTCGCGGCGCGGCCACACGACGCGGAACTCGCCGGTCGGGTCATCGGACTCCAGGAGCCATGACTCGCTGGTCACCTTGGAGCCGAGCTCGATCTGCAGGTACTTCTTCGACCGGGACAGGCCGACGCCGACCCAGTACCGCTCGTCGGGCTCCTCGAACACGATCACGTCGTCGGACCCGGGCGTGCCGAGCCGGTGCCGCCAGACGCGCCAGGGCCGCCAGGCGTCGTCGACCGTGAGGTAGAAGATGTGCTCACCGTCGGGTGCGAACAGCGCGCCGGGCGCGGTGTCGGGCACCTCGTCCCCGAGGTCCGCACCCGTGGTCAGGTCACGGACGCGCAGGGTGTAGCGCTCGTCGCCCGCGGTGTCGGTCGCGTAGAGCAGGCGCCTGCCGTCGTCGGACACGTCGAGCGAGCCCAGCGCGAAGAAGTCGTGGCCCTCGGCCTCGATGTTCTGGTCCAGCAGCACCTGCTCGCCCGGCACCGGTTCGCCGGGCTCGAGGACGCGAGGCGTCCAGTCGTCCGGTCCGGCGGCGGGGTAGCGCGCGTGGATCGAGTACTGCTGGCCCTCGACCGTGCGGGCGTAGTACCACCAGCCGCCGTCGCGCGAGGGGACCGAGAGGTCGGTCTCGAGGGTGCGGCCCTTGATCTCGTCGAACAACGTCTGCCGCAGCGGCGCGAGGTGCTCCTGATGGGACAGGGTCCAGGCGTTCTGCGCCTCCAGGTACGCGACGACCTCCGGGTCCTCCTTGTTGCGGAGCCACTCGTAGTCGTCCATGACGGGATCGCCGTGGAACGTGCGCTCGGCAGGGCGGCGCACGGTAAACGGGGGCTCGGGCAGGGGAGGGACGAGCTCGGACGGTGCAGGGAGAGAGGCAGTCACGGAGTCGGTCGATCGATCGGTTGCTGGGGCTGCCGCTGGGGAAGCAATGGCGTCGTCGGGCACCGTGTCAGCCTATCCGCGCCGCCCGCTGCGTGACTTGCCCAGTGACGTCCGTTCTGCTCCGTCTCCATGGCGCTTTGTGACCTGTGTGTGACCCTCGCGTGCAAACAGTGACACAACGCACGGCTACACTCTCGGCACACCGATGCCATAAGTTTGATGCAGGCCTGGTTAAGCAGGACTGAATCATTCCGGCGTCGCGCGGCACCGAGACCTCGGAGCACCACTCACCAGAACCGACGGAGGACCCGGCAGATGACAGCCGACCGACCGAACCTCGCGACAGCCGCGCGGAGGCTGCTCGCCACGCTCGCGGCAGTGGCCATACCGGCCATGATCGTCGCGACGCCCGCCATGGCAGCCTCTGCGCCTGACGCCGAGTGCACACCTGACGCCTCGACCGCCTGTGTCGTGGCGATCGTCCTGGACGGACAGAGCAACCCCGTCCCCGACGTCGGCGTGAACATCTCGGGCGCGGATTTCGACGTAGACGTGACCACCACCAAGGAGGGCCCGGCGTCCGTGGAGGTGCCACACGTCGGCTCCTACACGATCACCCTCGACGAGGCGACCGTCCCGGACGGGCTCTTCCCAGACGCCACCGAACGCGTGGTCACCGCGCAGAACGGCATCGCGGCGCGTTCCGCGTTCCGGCTGACCACCACGCCCCCCGAGGGCGCCGAACCCACCGCGACACCGACCGACGGCCAGCCGACGGACGCGGCGACCGACGGCACCGTGCCCGCTGACGAAGGCCTCGGCGGCGCCGACACCACCAGGGGGTCGGGTCCGTCCTTCGGCCAGATCTGGCAGCAGTTCGGCTCCGGCATCCGCTTCGGCCTGCTGCTCGCCCTTGCCTCGGTGGGCATCAGCCTCATCTACGGCACGACCGGCCTGTCGAGCTTCTCGCACGGCGAGCAGGTGACGCTCGGCGCCATGTTCGGCTTCATCGGCATCCAGTGGATGGGCCTTCCGGTCTGGCTCACCCTGATCCTTGTGATGGTGGTCTGCGCCGCCACGGGCTGGTTGCAGGACGCCGCCATCTGGGCTCCACTGCGCAGGCGCGGCACCCCGGTCACCCAGATGATGATCGTGACCATCGGCCTGTCGCTCGCGCTGCAGTACATCATCCAGATGGTGATCGGCGGCCGGTCGCTCCGTGTCCTGCCGCAGAACCCCCGGCCCCTCGAGATCGCGGGCATCACCCTGAGCACCGCGTCGTGGCTCTCGATGGGGGCCGCCATCGTGGTGATCGGGTTCATCGCCTGGTTCCTCACCCGCACCCGGATCGGCCGCGCCACGCGCGCCGTGTCGGACAACACGGCGCTCGCGGCGGCCACGGGAATCAACCCCGACCTCATCGTCCGCATCGTGTGGATCATGTCCGCGGGCTTCGCGGGCCTGGCCGGCATGCTCCTGGCGATCTCGTTCGGCTCGTTCAACTGGTCGCTCGGCATGCTCCTGCTGCTCCTGATGTTCGCCGCCGTCACCCTCGGCGGACTGGGCACTGCGTTCGGCGCCCTGCTGGGATCTCTCGTGATCGGCCTCGTCGTCGAGATGTCCACACTCATCCCCGGAATGCCGAGCGACCTCCGGTACGCGTCGGCACTCGTGATCCTCATCCTCGTGCTGCTGGTACGGCCTCAGGGCCTGCTCGGCCGCGCCGAGCGGATCGGCTGAAAGGAGAACCATCATGGAACTGAGCCGCATCCTCACCCAGGCGCTCGCCGAGCTCATCGCTCCGACCACGGCAGCCATCGCGCTGGCCGCAATCGGCCTCAACCTGCACTTCGGGTTCACCGGCCTCCTCAACATGGGGCAGGCAGGCTTCATGCTGCTGGGCGCCTACGGCTTCGGCATCGCCACGATGTCCGGCGCGCCGTTCTGGCTCGCTCTGGTCGTCGCGCTCGCCTCTGGCGCGCTGTTCGCTCTCATCCTCGGTATACCGACGCTGCAGCTGCGTGGCGACTACCTGGCGATCGTGACCATCTCGGCCGCGGAGATCATCCGAATGCTCGGCCGTGCCACCGTCTTCCAGGAATGGACCGGCGGCGCGGCAGGCCTCACGGGCAGCTCCTTCAAGGCGACGTTCCAGGAGCTGTCGATCCTGCCGGCGGCCCCGGAGCGCGGCGCGTTCGGGCCGCTCGAATACGTGTTCACGGGCTCCGACTCGTGGTGGACCCGTCTGTTCGCCTGGGCCGCCGTGCTCGTCGCGGTCCTCTTCGTCTGGCTCCTGACGCGCAGCCCGTGGGGCCGCGTGCTCAAGGGCATCCGTGAGGACGAGGACGCCGTCCGCGCCCTCGGCAAGAACGTCTTCTCCTACAAGATGCAGGCGCTGGTGCTGGGCGGCATGCTCGGGTCGCTCGGCGGCGTGCTGTATGTGCTGCCCCGGTCTGTGGCACCCGACTCGATGGGCCGCTCGCTGACGTTCTTCGTGTGGACCGTGCTGCTGCTCGGTGGCGCCGCCACCCTGTGGGGCCCGGTGCTCGGGTCCATGCTCTTCTTCGCCGTCTACATGCTGCTCCGCGCAGGCATGCGCGAGGGATTGGAAGGCGTGGTTTCGAGCACGATGGTCGAGCAGATCGGCGGGATGCTTGTTGGCGTGACGCTCATGCTTCTCGTCATCTTCCGTCCACAAGGAATACTGGGGAACAAGAAGGAGCTCGCCTTCGATGTCCGATGAGACGCAGAACAAAGGCACTGAGGTGACCGAGCCCGAGACCACGGTCGAGGCGCTCGACACAGTCGAGCGCAGCGACTCCGTGGCTGCCAAGGTGGCGGAGCATGTGCTGGCCAAGGTCGAGCCGACGGTCGGCGTGAGCAAGCCGGACACGATCATGGTCGTCGACGACGTGGTGCGGCGGTTCGGCGGTATGACCGCCGTCGACGTCGGGCACCTGGAGGTCCAGCGCGGCGTGATCACGGCCCTCATCGGCCCCAACGGTGCCGGCAAGACGACGTTCTTCAACCTGCTCACCGGGTTCGACAAGCCCAACCAGGGCTCATGGTCGTTCGAGGGCAGGTCGCTCCACGGGATGAGCGCCACCAAGGTGGCGCGCAACGGCATGGTCCGCACGTTCCAGCTCACCAAGGCCCTCTCGCGCCTCACCGTGCTGCAGAACATGCTGCTCGCCGCCATGGACAACCCGGGCGAGAACCTGTTCGGCTCCCTGGTGAGGCCCCTGTGGGCGGGCACCGAGAAGCGGAACACCGAGAAGGCGCTCGAGATCCTCGCGCGGTTCAAGCTCGACACCAAGAAGGACGACTACGCGGGCTCCCTGTCCGGCGGTCAGCGCAAGCTCCTGGAGATGGCGCGGGCCCTCATGACGGACCCGACCATGATCATGCTCGACGAGCCGATGGCCGGCGTGAACCCCGCCCTGGTCCAGTCGCTGCTGCACCACATCCAGGCGCTGCGCGACGACGGCATGACCGTGCTGTTCGTGGAGCACGACATGCACGCGGTCCGGCACATCTCCGACTGGGTGGTGGTCATGGCCGAGGGCAAGATCGTGGCCGAGGGCCCGCCCAAGTCCGTCATGCAGGACCAGGCAGTGATCGACGCCTACCTCGGCGCCCACCACGACACCGACCTGGGGGACGACTCGCTGCTCGACCCCGCGGTGCTGGCCCGGCTCGAGGCCGAGGAGGACAAGCGATGAACGACGCAGCCAAGGCGCCTCAGCGGGAGACCCTGCTCAAGGCGACTGACATCGTGGCCGGCTACATACCCGGCGTGAACATCCTGAACGAGTGCAACCTCGAGGTCGCCAAGGGCGAGCTCGTCGGCATCATCGGCCCCAACGGCGCCGGCAAGTCGACGCTGCTCAAGGCCCTGTTCGGCCTCGTGCACGTCAGCTCCGGCACCGTCACGATGGCCGGCAAGGACATCACCAACCACAAGGCGAACAGCCTCGTGTCGCAGGGTGTCGGCTTCGTGCCGCAGAACAACAACGTGTTCCCCTCGCTCACCGTCGAGGAGAACATGCGGATGGGCGTGTACCTCAAGCCCAAGATGTTCGCCGAGCGGTTCGAGTTCATCACCGACCTGTTCCCCACCCTCGGGGAGCGGCGCGCGCAGCGCGCGGGCGCCATGTCCGGTGGTGAGCGCCAGATGGTCGCGATGGCCCGTGCGCTGATGATGAACCCGTCGGTGCTGCTCCTCGACGAGCCGTCGGCCGGGCTGTCGCCGGTGCGTCAGGACGAGACGTTCCTGCGCACCCGGATGATCAACAAGGCCGGCGTGTCCATCGTCATGGTGGAGCAGAACGCGCGCCGCTGCCTGCAGATCTGCGACCGCGGCTACGTGCTCGACCAGGGCCAGAACGCGTACACCGGGACGGGCAAGGAGCTGCAGTCCGACCCGAAGGTGATCTCGCTGTACCTGGGCACGTTGGCCGAGGACGTCGACAAGGCGAGCTAGTCCCGCCGAAGTAGAACTGTGGCGAGATAGAACTGTGGCGAGATAGAACTCTGGCGCAACCCCTGGTCAGGGGTTGCGCCAGAGTTCTATCTCGCCACAGTTCTATCTCGGCAGGGGGCTCGTCAGGCCTGGCCGTCGTCCGCCACGGCGAGCCAGCTCAGCGCAGGGGCCTCCGTGCCGCCGTCGTTCGAGACGGTGTAGGTGACCACTGCCGCGTCGGGCAGCGTGAACGTCCCCGAGACCACCGCCGACTGCCCCATGCTCCCGTTCGGGAAGGCCGCGGAGCCGACCGGCACGGTAGTGACCGTCCCGTCCGCCGCCCCGGTCCACGAGACCGACGTAGCCATACGACGTGACCGCCCCGAGCCCGGGTTCCACCACTCGGTGTGCCCGGACGACACCGTGTACGTGCCGGCGGGCAGCGTGAGCCGGTACTGCAGCGGTGTGCCCGTCCCGGCGGTGTACCAGCCGGTCTCACGCATCTTGTCGTACGGGTTCGTGTTGAGCAGCCCCTTCGCGCTGTACGACGCCGCCCGGCCCCAGCCGCGCTCGGCCGACCACGCGGCGTCCGCCTCGCGATTGAGCAACGGCCGGTCCTCAGCGTCGGCCCAGGCCCGCACGGCGGGGTACGCGACGGCGTTCGGAGCAGCCGGCGCGTTGGCGTCGATGAAGTACCGGAGCCCCTCGGGCACCACCTCGACGTATAGCGAGATCCGCAACGACGGGTCCTTGACGAAGGTCCCGTCGACCCGGACGAGGGCGTACGGGGTGTCGAGCGCACCCTCCGGCACGAACCACGACACCTCGGCGTCGATCGTGGTCCCGGCCGCCGAGACGGCCCGGACGGTCCGAGGCAGGTCGGCAGCCTGCCCGACGGCGGTCGCCGCCCGGGCCGGTGCCTCGACCACCTTCACCGGACGCTCGGCCGCGTCGCCGAGCCGCACCTTGGCGCCGCCGGTCAGCACGTCGACGCCGTCGAGCGTGAACGTCCCGCTCGCCACCCGCACGGTGACGGTGTGCTCGCGCTGCTCCAGGCCACGGAGCCAGTACGACGTCTGTCGCGTGCCCACGGTGCCCACCTGTTCCGTGCGAGGCGTGCCGCCGTCGATCGTCACCTCGAGCGTCGCAGCACCCGTGGCGCCGAACAGGTTCAGCCCGGTACCGGTGAAGTCGACGTTCACGGACTGGCCGGTGCGCAGCACGTGCTGGGTCCGGTTGAAGTGCGCGAAGCCGGCCTGCGCGAAGGTGAACCCGTCCGGGTAGGCCAGGCGCGCGTCGGAGTCGTCGATCTTCTCGGACGCCCAGGCGTACCCCTTGACCGGAGTCACCGCGAGGTTGTCGTACCGGGTGTTGTAGAACCCGCTGGCCAGTGCGATGCGCCCGGAGAGCACCGGGTTGGCAGACGGGTCGACGTGCTGCACCAGCCGCGCGCCGTCCAGGTTTGCCGTGATGACGTTCTCCCGGGCCTCGACGGCCAGGGTGTGCCACGCGCCGCCGTCGAACTCCGCCACCGTGCCGGAGGCCACGACCGCGTCGAGCTTGCGCAGCTGCCACCGCCCGTCCTCGTGCACGCGCACGGTGTAGGTGGCCTGGTCGCCGCCGCGCGCGTACGTCTGGCGCACGCCCAGCCCGGCGAAGTTCTCGAGCGTGCCGTCCCGGTCCACCGCGTCGAGCTGGAAGTCCACCATGGCGGTGTAGTCGGCCCAGCGGTGGTCGCCGAGCACCGTGGACGGTGCCGCCGTCTGGAGCACGTCCTGCCGGCCGTTGCCCCACACGTTCCAGGTGAAGCCGCGGTTCTGGCCGTGGATCTGCTGCTGCAGCACGTTGCGGTGCGCCGCGTCGTCGGATCCGACCACCTCGAACGCGCCGTCCTGGTCGGCCGTGTACCTCGGGGTGCCGCCCCGCCGCTCCAGGTACGTCATCTCCCGCCCGCCGACGGTGGTCACCGGGTAGTCGTCGTACTCGAAGTTGTCCCGGTACGGC
Organism: Promicromonospora soli; assembly: GCF_014653785.1. Classification (GTDB taxonomy): domain Bacteria; phylum Actinomycetota; class Actinomycetes; order Actinomycetales; family Cellulomonadaceae; genus Promicromonospora; species Promicromonospora soli. The sequence goes on from NZ_BNAS01000002.1 coordinate 846,215, forward strand.
AGCTCGAGGATCGTGTCCTCGGCGTCGGGCGCGAAGTCGCCCGGTGCGTACTCCGCCGTCGTGCCGTGCACGCCGTCCTCGAGCGTCGACAGCGTGACGATCGAGTACGCGGGCACCTTCACTCGGTACACGTCGTGCTCGACGCCGCCGATCGTCTCCGAACGGACCGGCGCGTAGTAGCCGGTCTTCTGGAAGTAGTTGGCGTCGTACGCCTGGTCGGCGTCCGGGCCGCGCGTCTCCCACGCGTAGAGCGGCCGTCCCGCCGCGCCCAGGTCCGCCACCTTGACCTCGAAGTACCGGTCCGTGCGGGTGTTGTTGGCGTGCACCTGCGACCACTGCTCGTCGGCGTCGCTCTCGGCGCTCGCGGGCGTGCGGGCGGTGAGGACCGTGCGCGTCGACGTGTCGACGTTCGTGCCGCCGTCGCCCTTGGTGCCGTCGCCGCCGGTAGCTCCCTCGACGTACTCCCAGCCGTCCTCGACGAACTGGTGGAAGTGCCGCACCGCGACGAGGCCGACGTCGCCCTCCCAGTAGCCGGACCACGGGTCGGAGGCCCGGATCAGGTGCTTGGGGGAGTACTGCGTGCCCTCGTACATGGCGCTGACGGCGGGCTGGAACAGGAACGTCGTCATGTGCGCCGGGTCGCTGCCCGCGCCGCTCCAGCGGTAGGCGTTGATGAACCGGTCGGCGATGTCGGCGGCGGAGACGGTGCCGCCCACGCCGCCGCGGCCCGGGTCGGCCGCGATCCGGTACTGCGGGTCGATCATCGGGGCCACGCCCTCGGAGTACAGGATCTCCTTGCCGAACTCCTTGTTGAGCCGCGTGACGTTCGGGCCGCCCACGATGTCGTAGTGATAGCCGAGGGCGTCCACCTGTTCGAGCGCGGCCGGGTCGGCAAGGATGCGGGCGGCGATCGCGTCGCCCTCCCGGTAGGAGTCCAGGGCGACGATCTTGATCTTCGAGTAGTCGTAGCGGGCGCCCGGCGCCGCGGCGTCGCGCTCGAGCCACTGCGCGAACTGGACCGTCCAAGCGAGCTCGGACGCCTGGTAGGTCGCGCCGCGCACCTCGTTCTGCGACGGGCTCATCCAGTCGAACTCGACGCCGAACGTGTCGTAGGCGGCGTCGATCGTCTCCTTGTACCACTGGTACCGCTTGGCCGGGTCGTTGCCCGTCCAGGACGGCTCGCCCCAGCGCAGCGCCTCGGTCTCGATGTCGGGGTTGATCGACAGCGCGTCGGCGATGAAGTGGAACCCCGCGCCGCGCAGCACGTTCGCGGGCTCGTCGGCGCTGCGCTTCGTGGCCGGCTCGGCGCCCGACGAGCTGTTGCTGTCCGCCCCCAGCTCGACCTTGATGTGCTTGAGGCCCGCCCCGGTCTCGGGGTCGAACAGCATCCGCATGATCGCCCAGTAGGCGTCCGGGTTCTCCTCCTTGTAGTCGAGGAGCAGGTTCGACGTGTTGTTGCACGAGACGGACCCGAAGCCGCCGAAGGCGTTGTAGGGGCTGCCATCGGCGCGGCGTTCGACGTCGTCACCGTCGACCACGAGCTCCTTCCATGCGATCGACGGGTCGTCGAGGCGGAGCTCGGGAAGGGGCGCGTCGGTCGAGACCGCAGTGGGTGCGGACGCTTCGTCCGGTGCCGCTCCTGCCGGTGGAGCCAGGAGGCCGCCGGCTGCGAGGGTGAGGATGGCGGCCGTCGCGGCTCCCGCGGCCGTGAGGCGGTGGGTACGTGGCATGAGGAACTCTCCGTCGTCTTTGACTGGTCGAGGAGAGCCTGATCGAACGTGATCAGTTATGACCGGATGGGTTGGTCCGGAGGTGCCCTCCGGCCTTGAAAGTACGGGGAGGTGACCGGAATGGTCAACGATGTGATCGATATTGTTTGGGTCGGTCTTCGTGCCTGGGTCCGCCGAATGGGGCGGGCGCCGACAAGGCTTCTTGATCCTGGGACCGCCGAATGGGGCGGGAGACGTGCGGCCGGCCTCGCTCACGCGCCCCAGGGGGCGCTCCGCTACGGCTTTACGGCCGGCCGCACGTCTCCCGCCCCATTCGGCTCTTCCTATCGCTCGCCTTCGCGGGTGGTTGGCGAGAGAAGACTGTCTGGTGAGAGTGGCAGTCGTGGGTGTACGTCGCTTGGTGTAGGTGTGCGTGTGGGTGTCAGGGGTGGGTGAGGTCGGTCCAGGTGAGGCGGTGGTCGCTGCTCGGGAACGGGAAGACGCCGGTGAGGCGGGAGAGGGGGTCGGCGGCGGCCGGCCAGAAGACTCCAGCGTCGCGGACGCGCAGGTCGCGCGAGGGGAGCACGTAGTCGACCCGGAGGTTGCCCGGGGCGGTGTCGGCGAAGTCGGCCGTGTCGAGCGCGGGATCGCCTACGTGGTTCAGGTTCGCGCCGGCCTGCAGCTCGGCGGCCTCGGGCGCGCCCGCCGACGTCGGCTGCGGGTCGGTGACCCGCGGGTGGCTCAGCAGCTGGTGGATCGCGGCGTCCACGGAGTCGCCGTCGGCCGGGTCGGCGTTGTAGTCGCCCACGATCACGAACGACGAGCCGGGACGCAGACCGCCGCGGTGACCCTCGTCGTCGTACAGGTAGCGGGCGGCGCGGCCGCCGCGCACGTAGTCCGCCCAGAGCCGGATCTCGTCGTGGTTGCGCAGGCCGTTGCGGTCCTCGACGCCGTCGAACGACGGCGGGGTCGGGTGCGCCGCCAGCACGTGCACCGTCTCGTGGCCGACACGCACCGGCACGTCCCAGTGGGACTTGCTCGACAGCGGCAGCACCGCGAGCTCCTCGGCCGAGTACCAGTCGGCCGGGGCGTCGGTAGCCGGGTCGTCCGGCAGGAGCGCGCCCGGCATGTCCTGCCACTTGAAGCTCTGGAACGTGCGCACGCGGTCGTGCTGGATGGGGTACTTCGACAGCACGACCATGCCGTACTGCCCCGGGAAGAGGCCGAAGCCGAGCGCGTCGTCGCCGCCGCCCACGGTCCCGTTGTTGTTCAGGTCGAACCCGCTCGGGATCCCCGTGTTCGACGGCGCCACGAAGGCGTAGGGGTACTCCACCGGCGTCCCGGTGCCCTGCGGCACCTCGAGGTAGTTCTCGCGGAACAGGTCCGCGGCGGCGTACGGGTCGAGGTCGCCCGAGTAGTCGAACTCGTTGAGCAGCACGATGTCGGGGTCGGCGTGCTGGATGACCTCCGCCACGGTCGCCGCCTGGGCGTCGTCGCCCGTCGACAGGTCGGCGACGAGCTCGCCCTCCTGAGCCCGGTTGAGCGACAGGTTGTAGGTGGCGGCGCGCAGGGTCCGGTGTCCGGCGTCGGCCCGGTCCGCCGGCGTCGTGCCTGCCGAACCTGTGCCTGTCGAAGCCGTGCCTGCAGCGGCCGTGCCTGCCGAGGCGAGGAAGGCCCCGGCCAGCAGGGCTGCTGCCGCGGCCGCGGCCGTCAGGCGCGAGGGGGTACTGGCTCGCATGACTGCTCCTTCTTCGGGTGTCGTGCCCTGGGAATCACGGCCGCCGTGCGTGGATGTCACGGCTCGCCGTGCGGTGGTGTGGTGCGCGGGCTGTCCGCGTCAGCCACCGTAGGGCGGCGTCGGTTCAGATGGGTGAACGGCGCATGAACAGCCGCGCGCCCGGTCCGCGGAGGTTCACGCGGGGTCGTGATCGAATCGTTGCGCCAGGGCTGCCGGCATGGCCGTTCCTGCCGATAGGTTTCCGGGGCGGCCCGGCCGGTCGCCACGACGGCGTCCGCCGTCGTGCAGCGTGAGGGAAGAGCCGATGAACCGCATTTTCCGCCCCGCCCGCCTGCTGACGGCAGCGGCCGCAGTGACCATCTCGCTGACCATGCTCACCGGTTGTGGTGCGTTCCTGGACGAGATCGTGTCGAACGGCGATGCCCCGCGCGACGAGCCGGGCGGCGAGGTCACCGCTTCCGCCGAGGCGGATGCCTTCGCGATCCTGAAGGGCGACTGCATCGACCTCGAGGCGCTCCAGGGCTACGGCGAGGCCGCGGAGGGCGAGGAGTACGAGGTCGAGTCGGTGCCCGTGGTGCCGTGCGCCGAGCCGCACACCGGCGAGGTGTATGCCGAGCTCGTCATGAAGACCGACAAGTTCCCGGGCGAGAAGGGCATGTCGAAGAAGTTCGACGAGTGGTGCTACGCCGAGTTCGGCAAGTTCGTAGGCATCTCCTACGACGAGTCGAGGTACGGCTACACCGGCTTCTACCCGACCAAGGACAGCTGGGAGCAGCTGGACGACCGCACTCTCCAGTGCATCGTCAGCTCCGAGGAGCCGTTCACGGGCAGCCTCAAGGGCGTCGCCGAGTAACCCGTGCCGCACCTTCGCGCGCCGTAGCGCGTGGGGACGCAGCCCGCAGGTCCGCCGCGAGGACCGCCAGTGCGGCCAGCACGAACATCGCCCCGAACAGGGGCACCGTGCCGACGCCGTCCGCGGCGACCACCCACGCCCCGAGCGCCGCCCCGCCGGCGATCCCGAGGTTGAAGACGGAGCTCGATATCGCGGACGCCGACTCGACGGCGCCCGGGGCGACCTGCATGCACAGGAACGACAGGGCCGGCGGGATCGCGCTGAACGCGACGCCGAACAGGGCCAGGCCCACCAGGGCGATCGCGGGGACGTGCCCGAGCGCCCAGAGCAGCATGAGCGCCCCCGTCAGCAGCCCGAGGGAGGCGAGCACCGCGTGCCATGGCCGCCTGTCGAGCACCTGGCCGATGAGGACGGTCGCGGCCACGCCCGCCGCCCCCTGCCCGAGCAGCAGCATGCTGAGGTACTTGTCTGGAAACCCTGCGGTCTCCAGCAGGAACTGCGTGACGAAGGTGATCATGATGAATCCGCCCGTCACGAGCAGCGCCGTGACCACCATGAGCACCACGAAGCGGCGCATGCTGGGATCCGTGCCGCGGGCGGTCCCGCCCTGCTCCGGGGTGACGTCCGGCATCGCGACCGCCATCGCAACGCACGCTGCCAGGCTGACCACCGAGAACAGCAGGAACGCGGTGCGCCAGCTCGTCTGCTGACCCACCCAGGTGCCGAGCGGGACGCCGAGCACGGGCCCGAGCGAATTGCCGATGGTGAGGCGAGCGATCATCTTGCCGCGCACGGCGGGGGCGAACAGGCTCGCGGCCGCAGGCGCGACGGCCGCCCAGAAGAGCGCCTGCCCCAGCGCGGTGAACATGCGCGCAGCCATCAGGTCGGCGTAGCCGATCGCGAACGCGGACCACAGCGAGCCGATCGCGCAGACGGCGGTGGTCGCCGCCAGGACGTAGCGGCGCGGGAACCGGCGCGTCAGGCGCGAGAGCGGCAGCGACGCGAGGAAGACGACGGCGGCATAGGCCGTGACCAGCAGCCCGATCTCGGACGTGCTGCGGCCCAGGTCGGGGGCGATGAGGGTGAGCAGGCCGCCCGGCAGGTTCTCGGCGGTGACAAAGGTGAACGCAGAGACCGACAGCGCGACGAGCGCGGCGACCGCGCGGCGCTGGTTCACGGGAGAGTGCTGGGTCGCAGACTGGGCGGCTGCGGGGGGCGTGGTCGCGGTCATGCTGTTCTCCGGCTGGTCGGCGGGCGTGGGCTCACCCGGACGACGAACTGGTCCGGCGGACGACGACAAACGTACGCGGCCTCGAACCGATTCTACGAACGCATTTCCGGCGCGGATCGCGAACTAAAAATGTGTCGTAAGCAACATTGTCGTAATATTTCCCTGGTTTCCTCCTACTTGGGACATAGGCGTCCCGCAGGTCCGGCGAATCACCTCCTCGTCCCGGACACCGCACTCTTCACGGAGGAAACATGAACCCACGCATCTGTGCTGTCGGCGCGGGAGCTGCTCTGCTGCTCTCCGCCGCCGTCGTACCGATCACCGCTTCGGCAGCGCCACCGGTCGAGGAGCCGCCGCAGCAGGCGGCGCCCGCCAAGGAGGACAACCGTCCGGACGCCCTCGCCGAGAAGCAGACCGAGAAGCGGCAGCGCGCCGTGGACCTGGTCGCCACCGGTGAGGCGAAGGTCGAGACCCGCGGCACGGGCGCCCACGCCTCGAAGGTCGTGGAGATCGCGCCGAACGAGTTCGTCGAGTACGGCGTCGAGGAGACGGCTCAGCTGTTCAGCATCCTCGTTGAGTTCGGCGACCAGGCCGACGAGCGCTTCCCGGACGCCGCCGCAGGTCCGCTGCACAACACGATCCCGGAGCCGGCCGACAACGACAACTCCACCTACTGGGAGCCCGACTTCTCCAGCGAGCACTTCAAGGCGATGTTCTTCACCGGCCTGGAGGACCAGGGCGGGGAGTCGTTCCACGACCTTTACGACGAGATGTCGTCGGGCCGGTTCGACCTGCAGGGCGACGTGTCCGACTGGGTGACCGTGCCGTACAGCACGGCCTCGTACGGCACCACCGAGTCTGGCACGGACATGACGCGGTTCGTCCAGGACGCCGCGGACGCCTGGTACGAGCAGCAGGTCGCCGCGGGCAAGACCGCCGCGGAGATCGACGCATACCTCCAGTCGTTCGACGTCTGGGACCGCTACGACATGGACGGCGACGGCATCACCGCCGAGCCGGACGGCTACATCGACCACTTCCAGGCGATCCACGCGGGTGAGGGCGAGGAGGCCGGCGCACCCGAGTCGGCCATCTGGTCGCACCGCTGGGCCGTAAACCAGGGCGGCTTCGGCTCGGACGGCCCGGCCGCTTTCGAGAAGCTCGGCGGTATCAAGATCGGTGACTCCGATCTCTGGATCCGCGACTACACCACGGAGCCGGAGAACGGCGGTCTCGGCGTCTTCGCGCACGAGTTCGGCCACGACCTCGGCCTGCCGGACTACTACGACACCGCTGGTGGCGAGAACGGCACCGGGTTCTGGAACCTCATGAGCTCCGGCTCGTGGATGGGCCACGGCGACGGCACCATCGGCACCACGCCGGACCACATGGGCGCCACCGAGAAGCTCTTCCTGGGCTGGCTCGACTACGAGGTGGTGGAGCCGGGCGAGACCGAGCGGGTCAAGCTGGGCCCCTCGTACCACGCCACGACGCGGGAGCAGGCGGCGATCGTGACCCTGCCGGACGGCGTCGCGAAGATCGACCTGGGGGTTGCGCCGTTCGACGGCCAGTTCGCGTACTCGGGTCAGGCCGACGACCTGAACAACACGCTCGCCTCGCCGTCGTTCACCGTGCCCGCCGGCGGCTCGCTGGCCGCCAAGGTCCAGTACGCCATCGAGGCGGACTACGACTATGCGTTCGCTGAGGTCTCCACGGACGGCGGCGGCTCGTGGACGTCCCTGCCGACCAACCTCTCGACGAACGAGGACCCGAACGGCACCAACCCGGGCAACGGCATCACCGGCAGCTCGGCCGGCGCATGGGTCGACCTGACGGCCGACCTCTCCGCGTACGCGGGCCAGACGGCGTCGGTCCGGTTCCGCTACTCGACCGACGGCGGCACCACCGAGACCGGCTTCATGGTCGACGACGTCGCCGTGGGCACCGCCCTGACCGAGGACTTCGAGGACTCGTCCGACTGGACCGTCGACGGCTTCATGACGATTGCCGCCGACGGGACCTACGAGGTCGAGTACTCCCACTACTACGTGGCCGAGAACCGCGTGTACGGCGGGTACGACGCCACGCTGAAGACCGGCCCGTACAACTTCGGCTGGCTCTTCAGCAACGGCAACCGGGTGGAGCACTTCCCGTACCAGGACGGCCTGCTGATCTGGTACGTGAACTCCCTGTACGGCGACAACAACGTGTCCGCCCACGCGGGTGGCGGCCAGGCGCTGCCGGTCGACGCGCATCCCAAGTCGCTGACCTGGTCGAACGGCGCGATCGCCCGCAACCGGATCCAGACGTACGACGCCACGTTCGGCCTGCAGAAGACCGACCCGCTCTCGCTGCACCGCGAGCTGTCGGCGACCGAGTCGGCCTCACTGATGACGGGCAAGCAGAAGCCGGTGTCGAAGTTCGACGACACCAACCCGGAGGCGTACTACGACCCGGCGAACCCGGGTAACTCCGTACTGGTCGGCGGCACCGGAACCACCATCAAGGTGCTGTCGCAGGACACCTGGTCGGGCAACATGACCATCCAGGTCAACTGACCCCTCCCCGATCCCGCCGAGGTAGAACTGGGGCGAGATAGAACCCTGGCGAAGTAGAACCGCAGCGCGAAGCTGTAGTTCTACTTCGCCAGGGTTCTATCTCGCCACAGTTCTACCTCGGCGAACGCGGGCACTACGCTCGAACGCATGACACACCTGCGATGGGGCATCCTGGCGGCCGGCTGGATCGCCGAGAGCTTCACATCAGACCTGAACGACAACGGATTCACCGTGCAGGCGGTGGGGTCCAGGTCCCTGGAGAAGGCGCGCACCTTCGCCGACCGTTTCGGCATCCCGACGGCGCACGGCTCCTACGAGAACCTCGTGAACGACCCCGAGGTCGACATCGTCTACATCTCCACGCCGCACCCGTTCCACGCCGAGGCCGCGAAGCTGGCGCTGGAGGCCGGCAAGCACGTGCTGGTCGAGAAGCCGTTCACGCTCAACGCGTCCGAGGCCCAGGAGGTCATGGACCTCGCCGAGGCAAAGGGGCTCGTGGCGCTCGAGGCCATGTGGACCCGGTTCCTGCCCCACATGGCGCGCGTCCGGGAGATCATCGAGTCGGGCGTGCTCGGCGAGGTGCGGACCCTGCTGGTGGACCACACCCAGGACCTGCCCGACGACCCCGCACACCGCATCAACGCCCTGGCCCTCGGCGGCGGCTCCCTGCTCGACCTAGGCATCTACCCTGTCTCGTTCGCATGGGACCTGTTCGGCGAGCCGCTCACCGTGCAGTCACACGCCACGTTCAAGGAGACCGGCGCGGACGCCACCATCGCCACGATCTTCGGGTACGACGGCGCACGGGTCGCCACGACCATCTCGGCGTCGGACACCCGGGGGCCCAACCGGGCCTCGATCCTGGGTACCGAGGGCCGCATCGAGATCGACGCCGTCTGGTACAGCCCGGCGGTGGTGCACGTCTACGACGCCGCGGGCACCGAGACCGAGACCTTCACCGGTGAGGTGATCGGCCGCGGCATGCAGTTCCAGGCCGCCGAGGCGGAGCGTCTGGTCGCGGCCGGCCAGCTCGACAGCCCGCTGCTGCCGCGTGCGGAGACGGTGGCGATCATGGGCACGCTGGACACGATCCGCGAGCAGATCGGCCTCAAGTACCCGGGAGAGTAGGGGTCAGTCGAGGGGGTGGAGGACTCGGTCCAGGAAGCGGCGGGTGCGCTCCTCGGCCGGATCGCTGAAGATCCGCGCGGGCGCACCGCGCTCGACGACCACGCCGCCGTCGAGGAACAGCACCTCGTCCGCGACCTGGCGCGCGAACTGCAGCTCGTGCGTCACCACCACCATGGTCCAGCCCTCGTCCGCGAGCTCCTTCATCACGGTCAGCACCTCGCCCACGAGCTCGGGGTCCAGGGCCGACGTCGGCTCGTCGAAGAGCAGCAGGTCCGGCGAGAGTGCGAGCGCGCGCACGATCCCGACGCGCTGCTGCTGACCGCCGGACAGCTCGTGCGGGTAGGCGTCGCGCTTGTCGGCGAGGCCGACGCGGGCCAGCAGCTCCTCGGCACGGCCGATCGCCGTCGCGCGCGGTACCCGCTTGACCTGCGTGGGGCCCTCGATCACGTTCTCCAGCACCGTGCGGTGCGGGAACAGGTTGTGGTGCTGGAAGACCATCGCGGACCGGTCACGCAGGGCGGCGCGGTTCGCCTTCACCGTGCGGGCGGCGGCGCGCCGGCCGGCCCACGTGCGGGACCGGACACCAGCGGCCTCGGCGCCGAAGTCGACGTGGGGTCCGCCGTCGAGCTCGAGCAGGCCGGCGTCCGGCGTCTCGAGGCCGTTGAGCGAGCGCAGCACAGTCGTCTTGCCGCTGCCGGACGGGCCGATCAGCGCGATCACCTCGCCCCGCCGCACGTCCAGGTCCACCCCGCGCAGGACATGGTTGGTGCCGAACGACTTCTGCAGGCCGCGGGCGGTCAGGAGGTTCTCCGTCGTGGCGTCCTCAGTGTGCGACATACCGGTCCAGCCTCTTCTCGAGGGCGTCCTGCCCGGTGGCGAGCACGGTGCAGAACAGCCAGTAGATGAGGGCCGCCTCCAGGTAGACCGTCATGAACTCGTTGGAGAACGCGGCGATCTCCTGGGCCCTGCGGAACATCTCGGTCACCAGGATCAGCGACGCGAGCGACGTGTCCTTGACCAGCGAGATGAACGTGTTCGACAGCGGCGGCACCGACACCCGAGCGGCCTGCGGCAGGATGATCCGGCGCAGCGAGCGGGCGGGCGACATGCCGACCGTCCAGCCGGCCTCCCACTGCCCCTTCGGCACCGACAGGATCGCCGCGCGGACCACCTCGGCGGCGTAGCCGCCCACGTTCATGGAGAACGCGATGATCGCGCTCGGCCACGGGTCGATGCGCACGCCGACCGCCGGCATGCCGTAGAAGATCACGAACAGCTGCACCAGCAGGGGCGTGCCGCGGATCAGCGAGACGTACGCCCGGCCGACCCACGACAGCACCCGGTTCGGGGAGAGCCGCAGCAGCGCCACGACGAGTGCCAGCACCAGCCCGATCCCGAACGACGCCAGCGCCAGCGGGATGGTGCCGGTGAGGCCGCCCAGCAGGAGCGGCCAGAACGAGTCGGCGATGAGCTGCCAGTCCATGTATCCCTTTCGCCGCCCGTCAGCGGAGAAGCGTCACTTCGTGCCTCGTGCGCTGCGTCACTCGTGCCTCACTCGCTGCCTTACTCGGAGACGTCCTCGCCGAAGTACTTCTCGCCCAGCTCGGCGAGGGTACCGTCGGCGCGCAGCTCGTCGAGGGCGCCGTCCACCGCCTGGGCGAGGGCCTCGCGCTCCGGCGTCACGACGAACGCCGACTGCGACTCCTCCTCGGTCTCCGCGGCCACCTTGATGCCGGAGGCGTCCTCGGTGTTCGCGTAGTCGAGGAAGGTCAGGCTGTCGTTGATCGTGGCGTCCACGCGGCCCTCCTCCAGCAGGGCGACGGCCTGCGCCCAGCCCTCGACGCCCTCGATCGCCGCGCCGTTCTCCTCGGCGAGGTCACGCCAGTTGCTCGTGAGCGACTGGGCAGTGGTCTTGCCGTCGAGGTCCTCGAAGCCCGCGATCTCGGTGTTGTCGGCCTGCACCACGAGCACGCCCTTGGACACGGTGTACGGCGCCGAGAAGACGTAGTCGGCCTCGCGCTCCGGGGTGATGGTCACCTGGTTCGCGATGGTGTCGAAGCGGCCGGCGTCCAGGCCCGTGAAGATCGCGTCCCACTGGGTCTCCTGGAAGTCGATCTCCAGGCCCAGGTTCTCCGCGACGGCCTCGGCGACCTCGACGTCGTACCCCACGAGCTCGCCCGTCTCGTCGTGGTAGCTGAACGGCCGGTAGGTGCCTTCCGTGGCGACGGTCAGGGTGTCCCCGGACACGAGCCCGAGCTCCTCGCCCGCGCCGCCGGGCTCGCCAGAGCTGCCGCAGCCGGTCAGGGTCAGGAGGGCGGCCGAGGCCGCGGTGACCGTGATGAGGGCGCGGTTGCGAGACATGGTGAAAGCTCCGTTCGATGGTTGACACACATCGGCCGAATCGATGCGTGCCCCCAAACTAGCCGATAGCAGGACCGAACTCACGTCTGCATCGGCGTCTGTTCCGTCACGTCCGTTCATCACGCCGCCACCGGTCCGGGGTGGTCCCGTACCTGTCCTTGAACCGCCGCACCAGATATGTCGCGTCGCGCAGGCCCGTGCGTGACGCGACGACGCCGAGCGGCAGGTCGGTGTCCCTGAGCATCCGGCGCACCTCGGTCATGCGGCGTTCGGTGATCCAGTCCAGCAGTGTGCGGCCCGTGCGCTCACGGACCACGGTGGTCAGGTAGCCAGGCGTGTAGCCCAGCGCCCGGGCGACGTCGGCTGCCGAGACCCGGTCGCGGAACGTCGCCTCGATCTCGTCGAAGACGCGCGTCACCAGCGGGTCGGGCGGCACGGGGGCCGACGGCGCGAGCCGCGCCGCAGCGATCAGGATCCGGGTCAGCAGGGCCGACGCCGCATCGCGCGCCCCGACCTGGCCGGGGTCCGCCAGCTCCTCCTCGAGCTCCGTCAGCCACGAGGCCCAGCGGGGGCGCTCGGCCTCGGGCACGTTCGCGCTCGCGGCGCGGGACACGGTCGCGGGCTCGGAACCGGTCGTGCGTTCCCCAGCGCCGGCGGAGGCCGTGCCGGCGTCCCCGGCGAATAGCGCCAGGAGCGGGTGGTGCGCCCAGGCGAGGGGTGAGACCGAGGCGAGCGAGGGGACGGCGTCGGGCGTGAAGGCCACGTTCCAGGCCCGGCAGTGCTCGAGGCCGACGATCTCCGCGGCACTGATCGCCAGCCCGGGCGGGACGGCATGCAGGTCGCCGTCGCGCAGCGGGGTGTCCTGGCCGCCGAAGGCGACCGCACCACCGCCTCGCTCGATGTAGACGAGCACGAGGAAGTCGTGCGCGTGCCGGCCGTCGGTCGTCAGGTGCGGACGGTCGACCTCGGGGTCGATCCGGATGACCTGGACCGGCGGCATGCCTGGGCGCGGTGGATACCGGTAGACGGGGGTGCCGTCCGGGCGCACTGTGCGCAGCTGAGCTCGGGACCGGTGCCTGTCCGGGGTGCTGCCCGACGACTGCGGCATCGTTACCGACCTCCTGTCCCCGTCACGGCTTCGTAGCTGATCCGACGCTATCGACGTTCCACCACGTACGGCCAACCGAGGATCGTGCCATCGTCACCGACTTCTGTGCTGTTGCCACATCGCAGGATGTCCAATGCTGGAGAACGGCGGGACCCGCGCAGCGGACCAGCATGGACTACATGACAACCGGCGCAGCATTCGACGGAAGGCACTCCGATGAGCAATAGCAAGACGGTGCGGATCTATGACCATCGCACCCCGGAGGAACATGACCGCGAGTTCCTGCCAGGCATGGGCAAGCCCTGGCTGCTTCCGCTCTACGACGCGTTCTCGCGCCTTTCCGGCGTGCGGCCTTTGCACGACCGCGCGGCGGCGCTCGCGGACATCGCTCCCGGTGAGTCCGTGCTCGACGTGGGCTGCGGCACCGCGAACCTGTCGCTGGCGGTGCTGCGTGCGCAGCCGGCCGCGCGGGTCACCGGCCTGGACCCGGACGCCGGCGCCCTGCGCATCGCGGCCCGCAAGGCATCGCGCCGCCGTGTTCCGCTCACTCTCGTCCAGGGGTTCGCCGACCGCTTGCCCACCGACGACGGCTCGCTCGACCACATAGTGTCCGCCCTCGCCCTGCATCACGTGCCCGACGAAGGACGGATCCTCTTCGGTCGCGAGACCTTTCGCGCGCTCCGCCCGGGAGGGAAGGTGACGATCGTGGACTTCGGGAGCTCGGCTGGGGGCGACGGGGGCCACGGCTCGCACAAGGGGCACGGCCATTCCGCCCTGGCCGCCAACCCGCACACCGCCCGGAATTTCGCGGGCGGCCTGGTCCAGCTCCTCGCGGACGCCGGGTTCACCGACGCCCGGGAGATCGAGCGCGTGGAGCACCGCTACGGGCCGATCACGTTCGTGCAGGCAACCCGTGCCTGAGGGAAGCTGCGCGATCGGGCCGTCACGGGGGAACTGTCACTGCCCGAGAGGGGTAACGGAGAAGTAGCAATGCTCCCTCTCCGTTACCCGTTCCCACGCGCAAACCGTTCCCCGGACCGTCACTAGGCCAGGGTCGGCTACTGCCGGCGTCGCACCCTCGGCTCCGGCAGGGCCGGGGGCGCCGCCGCCGGACGCTCCGCGAGCTGGCGGAACGCCTCGGCCATGCCCGCTTCGAGCTGCGGATCGACGTCGGAGAAGTAGTCAGCCGGCGTATGCCGCACCTCGATGTCGGGGTCGACACCGTGGTTCTCCACGTCGAAGCCCTTGCCGTCGAGCCAGAAGGCGTACCGCGGCTGGGTGATGCCGGTGCCGTCCACCAGCTCGAAACGGCCGTCGATGCCGACGACACCACCCCAGGTCCGCACACCGACGACCGGCCCGACGCCGAGCGCCTGCGCTGCCGCGTTCACGATGTCGCCGTCGGACCCCGCGTACTCGTTGGTGACGAGCACGACCGGTCCGCGCGGCGCGCGGTCCGGGTAGGAGCTCGGGCGGTCGTAGTGCCGGTTCAGGCCCCAGCCCGCGACGCGCGCTGCGAGGCGCGCGATCACGAGCTGCGAGGTGTGCCCGCCGCCGTTGAACCGCACGTCCACGACGATGCCCTCGCAGTCCGCGGCGAGCCGCAGGTCGCGGTGCAGCTGCGCCCACCCGGTGCTCATCATGTCCGGGACGTGCACGTACCCGAGCCGGCCGCCCGACTTCTCGGCGACGTACTGCCGGCGCGACCGCACCCAGTCCTGGTAGCGCAGGTCCGACTCGTTGGCGAGCGGCACCACGACGACGCGGCGGTCCCGGCCGGCTGTCTCGTTGCCTGCCGTATCGCCGTCCGGCTCACCCTCGGTGTTGCTCGCGGGCCTGCGCAGCGTGAGCTCGACCGGGATCTCGGCCGCACCGACCAGGTTCGCCGCCGGGCCGGCCACCGGGTCGACGGGCCGCCCGTCCACAGCGACGATCAGGTCACCGGGTCGTGCGTCGACGCCGGCCGCCCGCAGCGGCGACCGTGCCCCCGGATCGGACGACTCGCTCGGCAGCACTCGCTCGATCCGCCAGCCCTCGGGCGTACGGGTGAGGTCGGCGCCGAGCAGCCCTAGCTTGCGCGCCGTGTCGCCCGGCTCTTGCGGCCGTCGCACGTACGCGTGCGACGTGTTGAGCTCGGCGACCGTCTCCCAGAGCACGTCCTCGAGGTCGTCGTGCGTAGCGATCCGGTCGATGAGCGGACGCCACCGCGCCACCACGCCGTCCCAGTCGACGCCGTTCATGTCTGCCCGCCAGTAGTGGTCGCGCATGATGCGGGCGTTCTCGTCGAACATCTGGTGCCACTGTGCCCGCGGGTCCACCTCGTAGCGGACGCGGGACAGGTCGATGTCGAAGGCGCTCGGGTCGTCGTCGCCGGGCTTGCTCGTGGCCGACTGGGTGCTGAGGCTCGATCCGGACCGGATCACCACGCGCTCGCCGTCGCCCGACACGGCGTAGCTGCTCACCTTCTCCGCGATGTCCGTAGCCTTGCGCGCCTCGAACGACCAGAACTGCAGCGCGTTGGGCACGGGGTCGCCCTCCACCGCGGCGTGCCGTGAGCCGAGCGCACCCGCGTCGTCGGTCTCGTGCACCCAGAGCACACCGCCCTTGGCGGCGTGCAGGTCGCGGTAGCGGCCTGACGTGACCGGGAACGGCACCACGCGCTCCTCGGCGCCGTCGAAGTCGATGTCGGGTGATGACGGCTCGTCGTGCTTGTTCGCGTCCTGCTTCTTGTCGCCGGCTTCGCCGCCGTCCTTGCTGCCGTCCCTGATGTGGTCCTTGTCGTGGTCGCTGCCGTCCTTCCCGTCCGGCTTGCCCAGGCGCCAGCCGTCGGCGCTCGGCCCGAACGGTGCCGGCTCGGTCGCCGCCAGCGGGATGAGCCACGGCCGGGTGGCCGCGCTGAACGACAGGGCGAACTCGTGCGAGTCGTAGGACGGGTCGAACGTGCGGTCCGAGAGGAACACGACGTACTTGCCGTCGTCGCTGAACGCCGGCGAGAAGTCGTGGAATCGGCCTGAGGTCAGCGGGGTCGCCGTCGGGGTCTCGGCGTGCAGGTCCGCCACGAGGATCTGGTGGTGGTCGGCCTCCACGCCGGTCGGGCTGGACCAGGCGAGGTACCGCCCGTCCGGGGAGAATGTCGGGGACTCCGCCTCGCCGTTCGTGGACCGGCCGAGCAGGGTGATGGTGCCCGGCGCGACGGCGTCGGCGTTGCCGCTGGTCTCCCGGTCGGTCTCGCCGGCGGGCAGCGCGACCAGGCTGACCCGGCCGTCGTGCGAGATGGCCGCGACCTTGTCGCCGGAGGGGCTCGCGGCCAGGTGCAGCACCCGGCCGAGCTCTCCGCCCGCGAGGCGCTGCGGCGCGGCGTCCGGGGAGCCGCCGGAGACGCCCGGCAGAGCGTGGATCTCGAGCGCGTCCTCCCTGCTCTCGCCCTCCGCGGTGCTGCGCGGCGCGTCCGTCACGACGACGGCGCGACCAGTGTCGCCGAGGAGCACGGGCTCCCGGACGCGGATCGACGGGTCGGCGACGAGCGCCCTGGCTGGTCCCGCACGGTGGGTGACCCAGAACGCGGTGCCGAGCCAGCCCACGACGCTCGCGTCGCCGGCCTTGTCGACGGCGAGGCCGTCGATGCTGCTCGGCGACGAGTCCGGGTGGGTCGAGTACGGCTGCGGCAGCGCGCCCGTGAGCGTGATGTCGAGCCGGCGTGGTGTGCCGTCGAGCGCGTCGAGCAGCCAGAGGTCGCCGCGGCTGTGCCACACGATGCGCGAACCGTCCGACGCCGCATCGCGGACGTAGCCCTCGGCCTCGGTCTGGGTGGTGAGCTGTCGGGGCTCGGGCGTCTCCGCGCCCGTCGCGAGGCCGTCCCACACCCAGAGGTTCGCCTGCTCGTCGGCGTGGTCGGGGAAGGTGGCCCCGCGGTCGGACGTGAAGACCAGCGCGTCGCCGATCCAGATCGGGTCGTAGGCCCCGGCCTCGTCGTCGGGCAGGGGGCGCTGCCAGTCGTCCGTGCCTCGGTCCAGCCACAGCACCGAGGCCGTGCCGCCGCGGTACCGCTTCCAGTAGGCGGGGGTGCGGTAGCCGGCGGAGACGATGGCTGTCGTGCGCGCGCCGTCCGGACCGTGATGCTCGGCGACGCCCCAGGCGGGCCCGTAGCGCGGGACCTCGACGACGCCGTCGAGCCCGACCGCGCGCACCACCGTCAGCGAGCGTTCGTGCGCGCCGGCGTTTGACGAGACGAGTACCCGGCCGGCGTCGTCCCAACCGAGCACCATCGTGGTGGTGCCGCCGAGCCAGGTGAGGCGCCGCGTGGCGCCGTCGGCCAGCTCGATCACGTAGGCCTCGGGGTGGCCGTCCTTGTGGGACACGTAGGCGAGGCGCGTGCCGTCGGGGGAGAAGCGGGGCGTCGTCGCGGGTGCATGATCGCTGGTCAGACGCCATGCGCGGCCGCCGGACACGGGAGCGAGCCAGACGTCGTCGTCGGCTACGAAGGCCACCTGGTCGCCATGGATATGGGGGAACCGGAGATAGGGCTGGGTCACCGGTTCAACGTACTCGGGGCGTCTGACACCCGTCACCGGAAATCGCTCACGGCAGCGCGTCCATGGGGTGTCCATATCGTGGTCCCACATCATGAAACGGTCTGGTGCGGGCCATGTGACTTCCTGTTCCATTGGCCCATCGAGGGCGCCCGACCGGCCGGAAGGCAGGACGATGACTGAGCACACCTTCGGGTTCCGTACGCGGGCCCTCCACGCCGGCGGTATCCCCGACTCGGCGACCGGGGCACGGGCGGTGCCGATCTACCAGACCACGTCGTTCGTGTTCCAGGACACCGACGACGCCGCGAGCCTCTTCGCGCTCCAGAAGTACGGCAACGTCTATTCGCGCATCGGCAACCCGACCGTCGCAGCGCTCGAGGAGCGGATGGCCTCGCTGGAGGGCGGCATCGGCGCGGTCGCGACGGCGTCGGGCATGTCGGCCGAGTTCATCACGTTCGCCGCGCTCGTCGGCGCGGGGGACCATGTGGTCGCTTCCGCTCAGCTGTACGGCGGAACGGTGACGCAGCTCGACGTCACGCTGCGCCGATTCGGGGTCCGGACGACCTTCGTGCCCGGGACGGACCCAGCGGACTACGCCGCAGCGATCACGCCCGAGACCAAGGTCCTGTACACCGAGGTCGTGGCGAACCCGTCGGGCGAGATCGCCGACCTCGAAGGGCTCGCCGAGGTGGCCCACGCCGCGGGCATCCCGCTCGTCGTGGACGCGACGCTAGCGACGCCCTACCTGGTGCGGCCGATCGAGCACGGTGCCGACATCGTGATCCACTCCGTGACGAAGTTCCTCGGCGGGCACGGCACCACGCTCGGCGGCGTCGTCGTCGAGTCGGGCCGGTTCGACTGGGGCAACGGCAAGTTCCCGCAGATGACCGAGCCCGTCCCGGCCTACGGGAACGTGCGGTGGTGGGCAAACTTCGGCGAGTACGGGTTTCTCACCAAGCTGCGGTCCGAGCAGCTGCGTGACATCGGCCCCGCGCTCTCGGCGCAGTCGGCCTTCCAGCTGTTGCAGGGCATCGAGACCCTTCCGCAACGACTGGACGCGCAGCTGGCGAACGCCCGCGCTGTGGCCGAGTGGCTCGACGCCGACCCGCGCGTCTCCTACGTCCTCTGGGCGGGCCTTCCGTCGCACCCGCACCACGAGCGAGCGCAGAAATACCTGCCGCTCGGCCCGGGTGCGGTCTTCGCGTTCGGTCTACAGGTCCCGGCCGGGGACGGCGGGACCGCGGTCGGGGACGACGGGCGGGTCGGGGTGGGGCCACCGGACCACGTGCCGGTTCTCGACGGCCGCGAAGCCGGCCGGCTGTTTATCGAGTCGCTCCAGCTCGCGTCGCACCTGGCGAACGTCGGCGACTCGCGAACCCTGGTGATCCACCCGGCGTCGACCACGCACCAACAGCTGACGATCGAGCAGCTCGAGGCGGCGGGCGTGCCCGAGGACCTCGTCCGCATCTCCGTGGGCCTGGAGGACGTCGAGGACATCCTCTGGGATCTCGACCAGGCTCTGACCACGGCGACCGGAATGAACAGATGAGCGAGACCTGGCAGGGCCCGGGCGCCCAGGACCGGTTGCGGATCCTGCGTTCGACCAGGTCGATAGCGATCGTCGGGGCGTCGCCGAACCCGGCGCGCGCGAGCTACTTCGTGGCGACATATCTGCTCTCCTCCTCTCCGTACGACGTGTACTTCGTGAACCCGCGGGCGACCGAGATCCTGGGGCATCCCGTGTACCCGAGCCTGTCCGAGCTGCCGGTCGTCCCCGATCTCGTGGACGTCTTCCGGCGGCACGAGGACCTGCCCGGCGTGCTGGCCGAGACGCTGGCGGTGGGAGCCAGGACCCTGTGGCTGCAGCTCGGCTCGTGGCACGAGGACGTGGCGCGCGACGCTGAGGCTGCCGGGCTGAACGTAGTGATGGACCGGTGCATCAAGATCGAGCACGCGCGGTTCTATGGCGGGCTCCACCTGGCGGGTTTTGACACGGGCGTGATCAGCTCCCGCCGGGCGGACCGCTAGAGCCGGATCTCGCCGCTCGCGCGTACGGCGTTGCCGGAGCCCGACGAGATCAGCCATAGAGTCACTGCACGATGAGCACACGCGTAGAACCGGTCAGTGAGGCGCTCCTCGTCGAGCGCGTCGTCGACCTCGTCCTTGCCCGTGCTGACGGGCCGGTGGGGCAGCGGCACAGCGGCACCGCGGTCCGGCTGCTCGTCGACGGCCACCCGTCCACGCACCCGGAGCGGCTGGCCGATGCGCTCGTCGCACCGTTCGAAGCTGCGGGCCGCCCCACGGCACGCGTCAGGGTCAGCGATTTTCTCCGTCCGCGGTCCCTCCGCCTCGAGCGGGGGCGCGAGGACCCGGACAGTCTGCTCGACGGCTGGATCGACGTCGGCTCAATGAACCGCGAGGTGCTGACGCGCGTCGTCGAGCAGCAGGAGTATCTGCCCAGCCTGCGCGACCCCGAGACCGACCGCGCCACGCGTGCCGGCTATGTCCGCGCTGCACCGGGCACCGTTGTTCTGCTCGACGGTGCGCTCGCGATCGGCCGAGGGCTTGCCGTCGACATCTCGGTGCACCTCGCGCTCAAGCGTGCGACGCTCCGGCGTCGGACGCCGCCTGACGAAGCGTGGGTGCTCCCCGCCTACGAGCGGTACACCCAGGAGATCGAGAGCGCGCCCGACCTGGTGGTCCGGGTCGACCATCCGGACCACCCTGCCCTCGTGCACGCGTGACGCACTGTCAGTGAACGAGGCAGAACGGGTGCCCCACCGGGTCGGCGAACACCCGGAACCCGCTGTTCCCGCCCGGCAGGCGGGTCGCGCCGAGCGCAAGCACTGCAGCCTCGCCGGTGTCGAGGTCGGCCACCTCGACATCGAGGTGGACCTGCTGCGGATGCTCGGGATCCGGCCACTGCGGTGCGTTGTAGCCCTCCACGGATTGGAACAGCATCGGCTTGGAGCCGCCGATCATGGCGACCCCGTCGGCGTCATAGGTCACTGGCTCGCCCATGACGCCCGACCAGAACTGGGCGAGCGCGGACGCGTCAGGACAGTCGAAGGTGGTCCCCATGACGGTGATGCCGTCAGCGTCTTCCTTGAGACACAGGTCAAAGGGGTGCCCGGCGGGATCGGCCAGGGTGATCCACTGTTCGTTCTCCCGTAGCACGGTGGCCCCGAGCTCCACTGCTCGGGCGCTCGCCGTCGCAAGATCTGGGACGTACAGGTCGATGTGCGCCTGCTGCGGGCGTTCCTGTCCCGGCCACCGCGGCGCCATGTGATCGGGCGCGAGCTGGAACGCGATGCCCCACTGGTCGGGGGTCACGACGGTGATCCAGTCGTCGTCCTCCGCTGACACGGTGCCGCCTGTCAGGGCCTTCCAGAAGTCCGCCTCGGCGACGATGTCCGGGGTGTCCAGGACGACGGTGTCCAGAGAACCCACCCCACCGGGGGCGGGTCGGGTGGCGTCGGATTCCGCGGGAGTTGATTCGGTCATGGTTCAGCCCTTCGAGTGGTCGTCTCACGAAGAATGCGTCGGACTAGCTACCACCTTGCACCAAGCCACTGACATTCCCCACCGGATAGTCCCCGAGCGACGCGTTTCGCGGCTGTCACCTGCGACGAGACAGTCAGCCTGGTTGTCCACAGGGGTTGTCCACAACCCTGTGAATACGTTGGTCATCGTGCACGGACCGCAGGCACACTGGCCCGGTGCTCGACACCATCACCCTCGCCGAGAAGGCCCTCGCCGCGGCATGGGGCGCGGCACCACTCGACACCGCAGCTCCGACCGCGACACCGCATACCGCCGGGTTCGCCGGCGCGCGCCTCGTGGACCCCGCCGATCTTGGCGGCTCCGCCCGCTCGCGCGTGCTCCGCTGCCGGGTCGAGGCGCACGAAGAGCAACGGGCCGAGCACGCAGCCGCAGGCAAGCAGCTCCCGGCCACGGTGATCGTCAAGCGGTTCCTGTCCGACGACGGCGGGTTCGTGCGCGAGAGCACCGGCCTCGACCTGTGCCCGCGCACGCCGAGCCTGCTCGCGCTGGATCGGGAGCATCGTCTGATCGTCATGTCCGATCTCGGGGACCTGCCCACGCTTGCCGACCTGCTCCTCGGCGACGACCGGGGCGCGGCCTGGGAGGGCGCTCGGACCTGGGCGCGAGCGCTCGGGCAGGCGACGGGCGGCTCCCGCGGCCAGGTCGCCGAGGCTCGGCACCGACTGGCCGACGCCGAGCCCTGGAACGCGGAGGCCGAGCTTCGCAACGGCGTCGACCGCCTCCTCGAAGCCGCGACAGCACGCAGTGCCGGTACCAGTCCCGGCCGCAGCGCCCATGCCAGCCCCACCACCACACCACCGACCAGGTCCGAGATCGAGTCCGAGCTCGCCGCCACCCAGCACCTGCGCACCCCGGGCGCGGCCGCGATCGTCTCGCCCACCGACACCTGCCCCGACAACGCGGTGCTCGGCCCGGACGGCTGGTGGTTCCTCGACCTGGAGGGCACCGACGTGGAGCACGCCGCGTTCGCGGCTGCGTACGCAGCTCTGCCCTTCGCGACGTGCTGGTGTGTGTTCGACCCGCCGCCCGGCCTCACCGACATGCTCCTCACCGAGTTATCGGCAGGCCTCGCCGAGCAGGCGCCTGACATCGTCACTGACCCCGGCTGGGGTCTCGCCGTCCGGCAAGCGTGCGCGGTCTATCTGGTGCTCGTCACCGGCTGGCTGTGGAAAAGCACCGTGGAGGGACGCCCGCTCGTCGGGCCGGCAGGCCAGTCGCCGTCCTACCGGCAGCTCATGGTGTCCCGATGGCGATGGGGAGCCCTCAACCTGCGCCAGGACTTCCCGGCGCTCGCGGCAGCCATGGGCGACGCCGCGGCCTGGGCGCTCGAGACGTGGGGACTTGATGTCGAGCCAACGGGCTATCGCGCCTTTCGCTGACCTTCGCGCCGAGCGCGGTCGCGACGGCGCTCCATTGACGCCAGGCCAGGCGCGGTAGCCCGCGCCGCGCTAGTCCCGCAGGAAGCGGGTCGGCCCCCGACCCCGGCGAAGCCTCCACCGCGTCGATCTCCGCGATCAGCGCCCGCACGCGCGCGGTGATGTCGTCGACGATGCGCTCGACCTCCTCGACCGAGCGGCCCGCCGGGTCGTCCAGGGGCCAGTCGAGGTACCGGCGCCCAGGGTAGACGGGGCAGGAGTCGCCGCAGCCCATCGTCACGATCACGCCGGAGGTCCGCACGATGTCGTCCGTGAGCTCGCGCGGGAACTCGATGAGCCCGTCGAGGCCGCGGCGGGCGAGGACGGTCTCCGTCATCGCGTCGGGCTCGGCCACCGGCCTGGTCCCGGCGGTGCGCACGCGGATGCGGTCGCCCGCGAGGCGCCGGGTGACCGCGGCCGCGATCTGGGACCGGCCCGTGTTGGTGATGCAGACGAACAGCACATCGTGTGGCGAGCCGTGGGTCACCTCGGCCATGGCGGCGAGACGGTCGGTAGCGAGCCACGCGGTGAGCGCCGGCAGGTGCCCGAACGACCCGCCCTGCTTGCTCAGCGCCGAATAGCACTCGCGGACCAGCCGGTCGACGGTTTCCGCGCCCGCGTTGGCGGCGAACCCGGCGGAGAGCGTCTCGGTCAGCCGGGCAAGGAGAGCGTCGTGATCGCGCACGTCGAGCGCCGCTTCGCCCGCGTGGCGTGGGGCCGCGAGGGCCGCAGCCCCGAAGCCGGCGATCCCGCGCGACGACACGCGGTACAGCGGTGCGTTCGAGCGCGAGCGCCGGCAGCGCGACCGGTCGGAGAGCGAACGGTCAGAGAGCGACCGCTCAGCCTGAGCTCCAGGCGGCATCGGCCCGACGAGGGCGACCAGCCCCACCGCGACCAGCGCCTCGAGATCCTGTCCCACGTCCGCTCCGGCCGGCGGGGCGAGATCCTCGGCGGTGGAGCGGCCCGCGGGGTGCGTGAGCATACGCGCCAGCAGACGCAACCGCTCGGGGTTCGCCATCGTGAGCCGCTGCGCGGAGCGCAGCTCGTCGGGGTTCATGGATTCTCCTTGGCCGACGGCGGTGTGGCCGAATGCCAGGAGCGAGGCTACCTCGCCGCTTCGCTGAGCAGCGCACCGAGCCGGTCCAGCGAGCCGGGCACCACCGAGTAGTAGGCCCACTTCCCGCGCTGCTCCCGGGCGAGCAGACCGGCGTCGACCAGGATCTTCAGGTGGTGGCTCACGGTGGGCTGGCTCAGGCCGACGGGCTCGGTGAGGTCGCACACACAGGCCTCGCCGCCCTCGTGCGCCGCGACGATCGAGAGCAGCCGCACGCGAGTGGGGTCGCCCAGCGCCTTGAAGGAGCGGGCGAGGTCGGCGGCCGCAGCCGGGTCGGCCGCCTCACGCACGATGGGGGCGCAGCAGGCGCCCGACGTCGGAGCCGCGGATGTCGCGTCGGACGTCGGATCGGGTGTCGACACGGCCGGTGAGAGCTCGAGCACGATCGTCGTCATGCCCCCATCTTGCCACGCATCGAAGTTTCTGGATATGTTCGGGCTAGCAACGCATCGACGATCTTCGATCTGAAGTCGCCGAGGCACGGGTGACAGGGAAGACGGTGACGGCAAAGATGACGACAGTGGGACAGACGACAGCGCAGAGCCTTCCGGTCGTGGTGATCGGCGCGGGGCCCGTGGGCCTGGCCGCTGCGGCGCACCTCGCCGAGCGTGGGCTCAAGCCCTTGGTCCTGGAGGCCGGCGACGGCGCCGGTGCCGCCATCGCACGGTGGGGCCACGTGCGCCTCTTCTCTCCGTGGCGGTACGACGTCGACGCCGCGGCCCGCCGCCTGCTCGCGGCCGGTGCCGGGGCAGCCGCGAACCCGTGGACCGAGCCCAGCCCGGACGCGCTGCCCACCGGCGCCGAGCTCGTCGAGCAGTACCTCCAGCCCCTGGCCGAGGCGCTCGTCGACCGTGCGGGAGCGCAGGTCCGGTACGGCACGCGAGTGCTCGCCGTGACCCGGGACGGGGCGGACCGCTCCCGTTCCCTGGGGCGCGAGCGGATGCCGTACCTGGTGCGGCTGGCCACCGACCGCGGTGCGGACGGCCCTGCAGGCCGGACCAGCACCGTCGAGGAGGTCCGCGCGCTGGCGGTGATCGACGCGTCCGGGACGTTCGACCAGCCCAACCCGCTCGGGGTCTCGGGCCTGCCGGCGCTGGGCGAGGAGGAGTCGGCGGGATTCCTCGCGGGGGCCCTGCCGGACGTGCTCGGCCGTGACCGGGAGCGGTTCGCGGGACGACACACGCTGGTGGTCGGCATGGGGCACTCGGCGGCGAACACCCTGCTCAGCCTGGTCCAGCTTGCCGAGCAGGACGACGCAGGGCAGAAGACCCGGATCACCTGGGCGATCCGCGGCGGGTCGCCGCGCCGCCTGTACGGCGGCG
The DNA here is from genome assembly GCF_014653785.1 of Promicromonospora soli. Taxonomy (GTDB): domain Bacteria; phylum Actinomycetota; class Actinomycetes; order Actinomycetales; family Cellulomonadaceae; genus Promicromonospora; species Promicromonospora soli. Next base: position 870,848 of record NZ_BNAS01000002.1, read on the forward strand.
GGACCGATGACGAGCTCCCGGCGCGCGGCCTGCTCGGCACCCGCCTGCGTGACGCGGTGGAGGCGGGCCGGGTCGAGCTGCTCACGCGGGTGGCGATCGACCGGCTGGAGCCCCTCTCCGGGGAGACCGACGGGGCGAGCGGGACCGGAAAGACGGTGCGCGTTCTCGGCACCGCCCGCCGCGACGGCGAGGACGGCGCGCTCGACCTGACCGTGCACAACATCGCGGCCGCCACCGGGTTCCGCCCCGACCTGACGATGCTGCGGGAGGTCCGGCTCGACCTCGACCCCGTGGTGGAGGCGCCGCGGCAGATCGCGTCGCTCATCGACCCCAACTTCCACTCCTGCGGCACCGTCCCCGCGCACGGCGAGGCCCAGCTGACCCACCCGGATGCCGGGTTCTACCTGGTCGGGATGAAGTCCTACGGCCGCGCCCCGACGTTCCTGCTGGCCACGGGCTACGAGCAGGTCCGCTCGATCGCGGCGGCGCTGGCCGGCGACCGCGCAGCGGCAGACGCCGTGGAGCTGAGCCTTCCGCAGACCGGCGTCTGCTCGTCCGACCTCGCGATGGCGGCCGACGAGAACGGCGTGGTCTCACCGGACGGGCTCGTCGCGGCTGCATCGGGGGAGGGCTCGTGCTGCGGCGCTCCGGCAGGCCCGCAGCAGGTATCGATCGGGGCCGCCCCGGTCGGGGCCGGTCTCGGGTTCGGCACCGGGGTCGTGCACGGCCGCTCCGGCGACTGAACCTGCCGCCGGTCCGTTCTGCCGAGGTAGCCATGACTACCTCGGCAGAACGGTCAGGAGCGACCAGCGACACCCGCCCGGGCCGGGTACAGCACGGTGGCCAGCCCCACGCCGACCGCCCCGCCGACCAGCTGCGCCAGCACGAACGGCAGCACCGAGTCCGGGGCGATGCCCGCGAAGGTGTCGCTGAACACACGGCCAACGGTGACCGCCGGGTTGGCGAACGACGTCGAGCTGGTGAACCAGTACGCGGCGCCGATGTAGGCACCCACCGCCGGTGCGATCAGCGTGTCGCGGCCGGCGCGCAGCAGACCGAAGATCACGAGCACGAGGCCGGCGGTGGCAATCACCTCGGCGAGGAGCGTCGCGCCCGACGCCCGGTCGGTGGTCGCGATGGCCGTCGGTTCGCCGAACATCGCGTTCGCCAGCAGTGCGCCGCCGATCGCCCCCGTCACCTGCCCGGCAATGTACGCGGCCACGTCGCCGAGTCCCGCGCCCCCCGGCTGGCGCCGCCCGAGGAGCCAGTCCACCAGGGTCACCACGGGATTGAAGTGTGCCCCGCTCAGCGGCCCGAGCACGGCGATCAGCACGGCCAGCCCGAGCGCGGTGGCTATCGAGTTCTCCAGCAGCTGCAGTCCGACGTCGTCCGGCGACAGGTTCGCCGCCGCGATCCCGGACCCGACCACTATCGCGACCAGCAGCCCCGTCCCGAGGAACTCACCAGACGTCCGCCGCCACAACGACGCGCTCACGCTCACAGGCGCCGACACGGGGGTGCCCGGGGCCGCGCTCACCGGTGCGCTCACGCGACGGGCTGCACGCCGAGCTCGGCGAGGAGGCCGCGTACGCGCCGCTCGATCTCGTCGCGGATGGGGCGGATAGCCTCGATGCCCTGGCCTGCGGGGTCGTCGAGCTCCCAGTCCTGGTAGTTCTTGCCCGGGTAGTACGGGCACGCGTCGCCGCAGCCCATCGTGATGACGGCGTCCGACGCCTCGACCGCGTCGTTCGTCAGGATCTTGGGCTTCTCGTCGCGGATGTCGATGCCCACCTCGAGCATGGCCTCCACGGCGACGGGGTTGATCTGCTCGGCGGGCATGGACCCGGCGGAGCGCACCTCGACGGCGCCGGCCGACAGGGCTCGGAGGAATCCGGCGGCCATCTGGGAGCGGCCCGCGTTGTGCACGCAGACGAACAGGGCTGACGGCTTGGTCGAGCTCGAGCTGGCGCTCGACGTCTCAGGAACGGATACGGGCACGGGGCTCTCCAGTGTGGTTCGGGGGTTTCTGTTCAGCCGGTAGTTCTGCTGGTAGTTCTGGTTGCCGCCCGAGAGGTTCGCGACGTCCGCGAACCCCAGGTTGCGCAGCACGTTCTGGCCCGCGTTCCCGGTGACTCCCTTGTTGCAGTAGGTGACCGTGGGCAGCGCCGGGTCGAGCTCGCCCGACCGTTGCCGCAGCTCCGCCAGCGGGATGTGCACCGAGTCCGGCACTGCGGACTTCGCGCGGTCCTTCGCGGAGCGCACGTCCACCACCTGGATCGGCTCGCCGTCGGCCCGGCGCCGGTCCAGCTCGGCCGGGGCGACCAGCGGCGCCTGCCCGTGGATGGCGTTGGTCAACGCCATGCCGGTGTAGTGGACCGGGTCCTTGGTGGTGGCGTACGTGGGGGAGTAGGCGAGGTCCAGGTGGAACAGGTCGGCGACGTCGGCCCCGTAGGTGATGGCGGTGGCGAGCACGTCGATGCGCTTGTCCGCGCCGGACGCCCCGATGGCCTGTGCGCCCAGCAGCCGTCCGGTCGCGCGGTCGGCGACCGCCTTGATGACCAGGGGCTTGCCGCCCAGGTACTCCGGCCGGTCGGGCTTGATGTTGTGCAGCACCTCGACGTCGTACCCGGCGGCGCGCGCCTGCCCCTCGGTGAACCCGGTCTGGGCGACGCCCAGGTCGAAGACCCGCACGATCGACGTGCCGAGGATCCCGCGGTGCTCGAGCGGCCCGCCGGTCATCGCGTCGCCCGCGATGCGGCCCATCTTGTTCGCGGTGGAGCCGAGCGGCACCCACACGGGCTCGCCGGTGATGACGTGGAAGGACTCGGCGACGTCCCCGACCGCCCAGACATGGTCAACGCTGGTGCGCTGCCGGCGGTCGACGGCGACGGCGCCTGTCGGGCCGAGCCGCACACCCGCCTGCTCGGCAAGGTCGACGTTGGGCCGGACGCCGACGGAGATGATCACGAGCTCCGCGTCGATGTGCGCCGTGTCTGCTCCCACCCCGCTACCGACCCCGTCGATCTCCACGCCGGCCACGCCGTCGTCGTCGGACGTGATACCGACGACCTTCGTGGCCAGCCGCAGATCCACACCGTGCTTGCGCAGCTCGGCGTCGACCCGGGCGGACATGTCCGCGTCCATGCGGGGCATGGCGTGGTCGAGCGCCTCGACGACCGTCACCGACAGGCCCCGGGCCACGAGCTGTTCCGTCATCTCGAGCCCGATGTAGCCGGCCCCGACGACGACGGCGCTCCGCACCGTCCTGCCCCTCGACTCGCTGTCCTCGATCCATGCGCGGATGGCGCCGGCGTCGCTGGGGGTACGCAGGGAGAACACGCCGGTGGCGCCCACGCCGGGGATCGGCGGAGCGACGGCGCGGACGCCGGTCGCGAGCACCAGCTCGTCGTAGCTGTCGACGAACATGCGGCCGGTGGCCAGGTCGCGGACCGTCACGGTGCGGCCGTCCGCGTCGACCGCGACGACCTCGTGCCCGGTGTGCACGTCGACGTCGTACCGGGCCTTGAACCAGGCCGGGTCGCGCGGCGTCAGGTCGTCGATGTCGGCGACCTCGCCGCCCACGAAGTAGGGCAGGCCGCAGCCGGAGTAGGAGATGTCGTGGTCGCGCTCGTACACGGTGATCTGCGCGGTCTCGGTGTTGCGGCGCGCCTTCGCGGCGGCCGACGTACCGGCCGCCACCGACCCGACGACGACGATCTTCAGATCGGGCTGCACGGGCCGTCTCGGGTGGGGCCTCAGGTCGGGCGAGGTACTCATCGGGTTCCTTCAGTCGTCGGCACAGAGGTCGGCACGGAGGTCGGCACAAAGGTCGGCGGAGGCGTCAGCAGCGATGCGAGCAGTCCGCGCACGCGCCCGTCCAGCTCGTCCCGGATGGCGGCGACCCCGGCCGGGGAGGCGAGGGCGGGGTCGCCCACTATCCAGTCCTCGTACCGCTTGCCGGGCAGCACAGGGCACGCGTCGCCGCAGCCCATGGTCACCACGACGTCGGCCGCGCGGACGGCGTCGTCGGTCAGGGGTTTGGGGTAGAAGCGGGTGACGTCGTCCACCGTGTCCGCGGCGGCCGTGTCGCCGAGCTCCTCGAGGATTGCGCGCACCGCCGCGTGCACGTCGCTCGCGGGCGCGGAACCGGCGGACCGGACCACCACCCGGTCTCCTGCATAGTGCTGCATCAGGGCGGCGGCGAGCTGCGACCGCCCGGCGTTGGCGACGCACACGAAGAGCACCTGTGGCTTGTGCCCGGCGTCCAGCGCCCGCACCTTCTCCGCGTCGATGAGGCGCTGCCGCGCGAAGTGCTCCGTGAGCGCGACCAGGTACGCGGCGTTCCCGCCACGGCGGGCGAGCGCCGCGTACGACTCCCGGACCACGCGGAAGCACTCGCTCTCGGGGGTGCCGGTAAAGCGCTCGGCGAGCGACGCCGCGAGCCGGTCGAGGGCCGGGTCCACGTTGCCGAGGCCGGTCAAGGTGCTCTGCCCGTCCGGGCCGCCGGGCCCGGCCTGGGTGATGTGCGCAGCGCGCGCCACCTCGATCGCGGCCGGGGCGAACCGGTCCAGCAGGGTCGTGACCGCGCCCCGATAGCCGGGCGCGATCCGGTACCAGACCCAGGTGCCGCGCCGGTCGGAGGTGATCAGGCCGACGTCGCGCAGCACCTTGAGGTGGTGCGACACGGTGGGTTGCAGGACGGCGGTCAGGGTCGCGAGCTCGCCCGCCGTAGTCTCGCCGGTGGGCGAGGTGGCGATGGCCGACAGCATGCGGAGCCGCAGCGGGTCGGCAATCGCCTTGAGCGTCGCGGCGAGATCGGCGGCGGCGTCGGCCCCGATCGCGTGCGCCTCGGCCGACGTCGCCGCAGCTATCCCGTCACTCCCGCGCTGTATCGACATATCTCTATGTTGACACTCGTCGATACAGTCCGCAAGCGTGGGTACGCACTCGGCAGCAGGCGTTCAGCAGACCGTCATCGTGGGTCCACCCGCTGGTCGGGCGGGCGCCAGCCCGGCCTCCGATCGTCGTGGGCATGAGTGAGCAGACACCCGGCGCCACGCCGAGCGAGATCATCCCCGGCGAGACGGCCGAGAGCCAAGCGGGCGGCGTCGACCGCCGGACGTTCCTGTCCCTGAGCAGCCTCGGCGCGGCGACCGTCGCGACGGCGGGCGTTGCCGCGCCGGCGTCGGGCGCCACGCTGCTGGGCCGGCACCCGCAGCGTTCGCTGCGGTTCGGGCGGGACGGCAAGTTCAAGATCGTGCAGTTCAACGACACGCAGGACGACGAGAAGATCGACCGCCGCACGCTCGAGCTCATGCGTGCGGTGCTGGACGACGAGCGGCCGGACTTCGTGGTCCTCAACGGCGACAACATCACGGGCGGCTGCGACACCGCGCTCGAGATGCACCAGGCGATGAACAACGTGGTGCAGCCGATGGAGGAGCGGGCGGTGCCGTGGGCCATCACCTTCGGCAACCACGACGAGGACTCGACGCCGGACAGCGGCGTCGACGAGGCCGACATGCTGGCCTTCTACCGGTCGTACCGCTACAACGTGAACGGCCCGACGGCCCGCGGCGCCGACGGCCCGATCACTGGGCAGGGCAACTCGAACCTGCTGATCGAGGGCACGAACGGTCGGCCCGCATTCAACCTCTGGCTGCTCGACTCCGGGCGGTACGCCCCCGACCTGCTGGCCGGCCAGGACTTCGAGGGCTACCCCACGTGGGACTGGCTGCGCATGGACCAGGTCAAGTGGTACTACGACACGTCGGTGCAGCTGGAGCGCCAGTTCGGGCACGCGGTCCCGTCCCTCATGTTCATCCACATCCCGCTGTGGGAGTACCGGTTCATGTGGTTCGGCTCGGTCGACGGGCGGTCCGACGCCGACCACGAGCGCGGCAGGGCGCGGCACCGGATCGAGGGCGAGCGGAACGAGGAGGAGTGCCCCGGGCCGTTCAACTCCGGCATGTTCTCGGCGATCCAGCACCGCGGCGACGTGCGCGGCGTGTTCTGCGGCCACGACCACGTGAACACCTACGTGGGCGACTACTACGGTGTGCAGCTCGGGTACGCGGGCAACACGGGGTTCGGCACGTACGGCCTCGATGGTGCCGAACGGAACCGGCTGCGCGGCGCGCGCGTCTACGACCTCGACGAGTCGGCCGACGGCGTGCTGACCGGCACGCGGATGCGGTTCGCCGGCGAGTACGGCATCGACCTCACCGCGAACGACCAGTGGATGGAGCCGCTCCCCCTGCCGGAAGGGCGCTGATCCCGAGGAGCTCAGCCTGCAGATGAGAGCATGGGCGCATGGCTGAGCTCCTCGCGGTCTGCCGCGTCTACGTGCTCCATCCCGACGCGGGCACCGTGGGTGTCACGGCGATCGACAAGCGTCCGGTCGAGGGGCGGATCAAGGTCCGTCCCCTCGGCCTGTACGCGGACGTGCAGGCCGACCGCGCGAACCACGGTGGGCGTGACCAGGCCGTTTATGCCTACGCGCAGGAGGACGCCGACTTCTGGTCGGCCGAGCTGGGCCGGGAGATCACGCCCGGCCTGTTCGGCGAGAACCTGCGCACCCGTGGGCTGGACGTGAATCACGCGGTGATCGGCGAGCGGTGGCGGGTCGGTTCGGCGCTGCTCGAGGTGACACAGCCACGCGTGCCCTGCCAGACCTTCGGCCGCCGGCTCGGCGAGCAGCGCTGGGTCCGCCGGTTCACGCAGGCGAACCGCACCGGCGCCTACCTCCGTGTGATCGAGAACGGCGAGATCGGTGCGGGAGATGCCGTCGACGTCGTGCACACGCCCGTGCACGGGGTGACCGTCTCCGACTGGTTCGCCGGGCGGTACGGCGTCGCGCGCGGGGAGGGCCCGACGGCGGGCTTGCGGCCGGAGCGCGCGGGCGACCTGGCACCCGTCGTCGGCGACGCAGCCACACTCGTGCCCGACGAGAAGGGCGCCCCCGACCCGGACACCCTGGAGGCACTGGCGCAGCGGCTGCTGAACGCGCACGCCATGGGCGAGATCCGGCTCAGCGTCGACATGCTGCGGCGCAGCGAGCAGGCGGCGGGACGCGCCGTCGTCGACTAGCCCCGCGAGCGGGAACCGGGGAGCTGACCCTGCGGGTGCTCCCGGATCCGACGCTCTACGCGGGAGCAACCGCATGCTCAGCTGCCGGGGTGCACCCCGCTTCGGCGGTCGAAGCGAGCTCGGGCGGCCTCGTGGGCCTCGCGCAGGAGCCGGAGCACGGTGTCCCCCGTCTCACGTCCGGGATTGACGACGGCGATCCAGCCGGCGGACCCGTAGACCGGGTGCGGCTGCACGACGTCGGGCGTGGCGGGGTCGACGGCGACGTCGCTGGTGAGCTCGTGGAACGTGGCACGGTCGACGTGGACGTTCACGCGCCAGCGGCCCGCCGGGTCGAGGTCCGAGGCGGTGTCGTCCGGGTAGTTCTTGGTGACGATCGTCCCGTACGGCTGGACGGTCCTGGGCATCTGCCCGTCCGGAGCGTAGTAGAAGAACGCGTCGCCCCAGGCCAGCTCAGGAAACGCGGGGTCGCCGGCCGCCGGCGCGACGACAAGGGAGCCGTCGAGCCCCCGCACGGTGCCGATGATCTGGTCGATACTCAGGTCGGTGCTCATAGTTCAAGCATCACCTTCAAGTGCTTATGTGGGGTTGGCGAATGGCACAGGACGACCGGCGACCGCTCCGCACGGCCGACGTCGCGCGGGAGTCGGGCTACTCCCTGCAGCAGGTCCGGGACCTGGAGCGGCTGGGCGTCATTCCGCCGGCCAGCCGGTCGGCTAGCGGCTACCGGTCCTACGCGCCGGCGCACGTCCAGGCGCTGCGCGCATACCGTGGGCTCGCGAGCGCGGCCGGGCCGGTGGCCGCGCGGCGACTGCTGGCCGAGCTGTTCGCCGACCGGACGACCGGGAGCCTCGCCGAGGCCGCAGCCGCGATCGGGGCCGTGCACGTCCGGCTGACGCGCGAACGCGAGGAGGCGATCCGTGCGCAGGAGGCGCTGAGCGCCATCCAGGGCGAGGTGGCCGGGACCGACGGCGGCGACCCCGACACCATGACCATCACCGAGCTCGCCGCCGCCCTCGGCGTGCGCACGTCCACGCTCCGGTTCTGGGAGCAGGAGGGACTCGCGGTCCCCATGCGCGTGACCACCCTGCGTGCTCGCCAGTACGGGTCCGCGGCCATCCGCGAGGCGCGCATCGTGGCCGCCCTGCGTGCCAGCGGTTACGGCATCCCTGCGGTCCGGGACGTCGTCGCGACCCTCCGCCGGCCCGACGGCGTCGTCGAAGGGATCATCGAGGCCCGTCGGATCCTCGATCGGCGGCTCGACCAGATCGCCGCCCGTACGGTCGCCCTGCTCCGCGCCGGCGCGGACCTCGCCGCCGTCCTGGAGCCTGCTCCTCCGGCCCGGCCGCCGGGGGCCCGGATCAGTCGTCGCTGAGCTGCTTGCCCTGCTGCACCAGGTCCTGCAGCGTGCGCTGCACCCGCTCGACGTCGGGCACGTCGTCGAGCACCATGCCCGGCTGGTCGGTGCCGTCGGAGATCACGAGGGTGCCGCAGCCCCAGAACCGGTCGCTGAGCTGCTTCTCGAACGTGACGTTGTTGATCCGGTAGAGCGGGATGTCCCGGCCGGTCTGCGTCAGGATGCCGGTGCGCAGCGCGACGCGCTGGTTGGTCACGATGTAGCGCGTGGTGCGCCAGCGCAGGAACGGTCCGATGGCGGCGGCCAGGCCCAGCACCACGAGCACGAGCGTCGCGAACCACAGCACGATCCCGTCGACGGGCAGCGGCAGCGCCCACATGGCGACCAGGACCGCGAGCAGCAGCACGAGCAGGAGGATCGGCTTGACGACCTTCTTCGGGTGGGTGCGGAGCTGCAACACGATGGTCTCGCCGTCGGCGAGGTGCTCTTGCCTCATTCCGCGAATACTGCCCTACTGGGCAGCCAGGTTCCATCCTTCTATCGTGCGGAGACTGTGTCCGTACCCCAGCAGGCAGACGGCGGCGGTGCCCAGCTCGAACCGGGCGCCGAGGCGCGGATCGACGCCGAGCCAGACGGTGGCGAGCACCCGCAGCAGGTGGCCGTGCGCGACGAGCAGCACGTCGCCGCCGGTCCCCGCTGCCGACCCTGCCTGACCGGCGAGCGTCTGCTCCGCCCGGGCCACGACGCGGGCCGCCCGCGTGGCCACCTGGTCGAGCGTCTCGCCCGGTCGGCCCCCGCCGTGCTCGACCGACGGCGGTAGCACACCGACGCCGTCGTCGAAGATGAGGAACTCGCGCCCCAGGATCTCGGAGACGTCGCGCGAGGTGCGGCCGTCGACGGGCCCGTAGTCCCACTCGGCGAGGTCCTCGTCGACGATGGCGTCCGGGTGCCCCGCGAGCTCCGCCGTCCGCCGCGCCCGACCCAGTGGGGACGTGTAGACGGCGGCGAACTCGTAGCCGGCCAGGGTCGCCCCGGCGGACCGGGCCTGCTCCTCGCCCGCAGGGGTGAGCGGGATGTCCGTGCGGCCCGTGTGCTGCCCGCTCGCGCTCCATTCGGTCTCGCCGTGCCGGAGCAGCACGAGCTGCGGGTCGCGCGTGGGCTTCAGTGTCGGGGGCCGGGAGGCGGGCCGAGCCGCCGGGTGGGTGGCCGAGTGGGTCGCGGGCATCGTCTCGTCCGGCATGGCACGAGCATCCCGTGTTCGACGGCTGAGCGCACCCCTGTCGCAGTCGTTTCTCTCTTTCGCGGCCAGGCGCTCACGCTGCACCTACTCTGATCACCGTGACCCGTGCCACACCGGCGTCGCGGGGCGCCGTCGACCACTTCTCCACGCGAGGCCTGCCCACAGCGCGGCGGATCGAGCTGTGGGAGGAGCACAACGCCGACGCCCTGGTGGCGCTGCAGTGCCGCATGCTCGAGGACGCGGTGCTCGAGGCGTCCGAGGCGAACCTCCAGCTGGACCGGCTGCACCTGGCGCACGTCGAGGCCAACCCGCACGCCGTCGAGCGCACGGCGCGCACGGTCCGCGCCCGCCCCACCGAGTCAGTGGCCCTCTACTTCACGCTCGTGGGCGAGGCGTTCTTCTATCACGACGACGGCGTGCGGATGCTGCGCCCCGGCCAGCTCCTGGTCTGCGACGCCGACCGGCCGTTCCTGCGAGGGTTCTCTCAGGGTCTGGAGGAGCTCGCGGTCAAGGTGCCCTACGACGTGTTCCGTTCCGTAGGCGGCACGATGCCGCGCACCGCCCAGGTCATCGACTTCGGTGCGCCGGGTCCAGGACCGGCGTCGGGAGCACCGCGGGGCGCGCTGTCGGCGTCGGACACCAGGTGGGGTACCAACACGTACGCGGCGGCCCTGGCCGCCCTGGTCGCGCGCGCGGTGGGGCCCCGTGGCGACGGCGCGGCCGACGAGCGCGCGGCGCTGGACCTGATCGCAGCGGTGGTCGCGCAGCCTGCGGCGTCAGGCGCGCAGGGCGCCGGCGCGCACTTCGCCGCGGCCGAGCAGTACGTGCGGCAGTGGCTGCGCGACCCCACGCTGTCCGCGCGCCGGATCGCCGACGCGATCGGCCTGAGCGAGCGCCAGCTCTCGCGTGTGTTCGCCGAGCGGGGCACGAGCGTGCCGCGGCTCGTCGCCCGCCACCGCGTGGAGATGGCGGGTCGCATGCTGCGCATGCCGTCCTACGCGGAACACACCGTGGAGGCCATCGGCCTGCGCTGCGGCTTCTCGTCGGCGGCGCAGTTCTCGCGCGTGTTCCGGGAGCAGGCGGGCATGTCGCCGTCGGAGGCCCGCCGGTACGCGTTCCCCGTCCGTACGTGAGACAGGCCGCCGCGAGACACGCCACCTTGAGACTTTCCGCCGACTTCCATGGCCTGCCCTTTTCCCAGGTGGGAGGCCACGCGATCCTGTGCGCATGCCTGAGTTCGACGACGGACAGACCCAGACCGCTCTCCCCAGCAACCCGGCCACCCCGGACCGCGACATAGTCGTCGATACCGACGTGCTGGTCGTGGGATCGGGGCCTGCGGGCGCGTCCGCGGCGCTGTTCCTGTCCAGCCTGGGGGTCGGCAACATCATGATCACCAAGTACCGCTGGACGGCGAACACGCCCCGCGCGCACATCACGAACCAGCGGACCATGGAGATCTTCCGCGACCTGGGCATCGAGGACCAGGTCCTGGCGGACGCCACGCCGCACGAGCTGGTCGGCGACACGGTGTTCTGCACGACGATCGCGGGCGAGGAGATCGGCCGCATCCTCACCTGGGAGACGCACCCCGCGCGCGAGGCGGACGCGCGGCTCGCCTCCCCGTCGCTCACGGTGGACATCCCGCAGACCTACCTCGAGCCGATCCTGGTCAAGAACGCCACCCAGCGAGGCACGCAGTCACGGTTCTCCACGGAGTACCTGAGCCACACCCAGGACGACGACGGCGTCAGCACCCGAGTGCTCGACCGCGTCACCGGCACGGAGTACACGATCCGGTCGAAATACCTGATCGGCGGCGACGGAGCGCGCTCGCAGGTGGCCGCCGACATCGACCTCCCGTTCGAGGGCGCCATGGACATCGCGGGCTCCATGAACATCACCTTCAAGGCCGATCTCACGCACCTCGTGGGCCACCGCCCCTCCGTCCTGTACTGGGTGCTGCAGCCGGGCTCCGACGTCGGCGGGATCGGCGCGGGCCTGGTCCGCATGGTCCGGCCGTGGAACGAGTGGCTCATCGTCTGGGGCTACGACATCGCGGGCGAGCCGCCGCAGCTCGACGACGTCGCCGCGGCCGAGATCGTGCGCCAGCTCGTCGGCGTCGACGACCTGGACGTCGAGATCACCGGCTACTCGCTGTGGGGCAACAACCAGATGTACGCGACGCACCTGCAGCGGGGCCGGGTCTTCTGTGCCGGCGACGCCGTGCACCGGCACCCGCCGAGCAACGGCCTCGGGTCCAACACGTCGGTCCAGGACTCGTACAACCTGGCGTGGAAGATCGCCGCGGTGCTGGGTGGGCAGGCGTCGCCGTCGCTGCTGGACACGTACTCGACCGAGCGCGCGCCCGTCGCCGAGCAGATCGTGCTGCGGGCCAACAAGTCTGGCGGCGAGTTCCGGTTCATGGAGGTGCTCGGTGTCCTGGAGGCCGAGACTCCCGAGGCGATGCAGGCCGCCATCGACGAGCGCAAGGCGAACACCCCGGCGGGCGAGGCCAAGCGCAAGGCGCTCGTGGAAGCCATGGACCTCAAGAACTACGAGTTCAACGCGCACGGCGTGGACATGGGCCAGTTCTACGAGTCTGCCGCGACCGTCTCCGACGGGTCGCCGCGGCCCGTGGACGTCCGCGACCCCGAGCTCTACTACAAGCAGTCCACCGTCCCGGGCGCGCGGTTCCCGCACGTGTGGGTGGCCGACGCCCGCGGCTACAAGCGCTCGACCCATGACCTCACCCCGTACGGGCAGTTCACGCTCGTGACCGGCATCGCGGGCGAGGCATGGGCCGACGCCGCGGCGAAGGTCGCCGAGGAGCTCGGCGTGCCGCTCGAAGCGGTGGTCATCGGGCCGGGCCGGGACGTCATCGACACCTACTACGACTGGGCGAAGATGCGCGGCGTCGAGGAGTCGGGCGCGATCCTGGTCCGTCCGGACTCGCACGTGGCGTGGCGGGCGCCGATCCTCGCCGACGACCCGGCGCGGGAGCTGGGCGACGCGCTGAGGTCGGTGCTCGGCCGGAGCGATCAGGATGGCTGAGCCAGGCCCGGGCGCGGACGAGCAGGCCGCCCGAGAGCAGGAGCTCACCGACCGGGTGGTGGCGTCGTTCGAGGGCGCCGACGACGAGCGGCTCAAGACCGTCCTGCAGGCCCTGACCCGGCACCTGCACGCGTTCCTGCGCGAGGTGCGGATCACCGAGGAGGAGTGGAACCAGGGCATCGAGTTCCTCACCGCCGCCGGCCACATCACCGATGACCGGCGACAGGAGTTCATCCTGCTCTCCGACGTGCTGGGCGCCTCGATGCAGACCATCGCCATCAACAACCAGGCGTATGCGAACGCGACGGAGGCGACGGTGTTCGGCCCGTTCTTCGTGGACGACGCGCCGCGCATCACCAACGGCGGCGACATCGCCGGCGGCGCTCCCGGCCAGCCGTGCTGGGTGGAGGGCACGGTCACCGACACTGCGGGCAAGCCGGTGCCGGGCGCGCGCATCGAGGTGTGGGAGGCCGACGAGGACGGCTTCTACGACGTCCAGTACGGCGATGATCGCATCGCGGGCCGCGCTCACCTCTTCTCCGAGGACGACGGCGGCTACCGCTTCTGGGGAACGACGCCGACGCCGTACCCGATCCCGCACGACGGACCTGTGGGCGCGCTGCTCGCGGCGTCGGGCCGTTCACCCATGCGCGCGGCGCACCTGCACTTCATGGTGACCGCCCCCGGGCTGCGGACGCTCGTGACCCACATCTTCGTCCGCGGCGACGAGCTGCTCGCCGCCGACTCCGTGTTCGGGGTCAAGGAGTCGCTGGTCATGGACTTCGAGGAGCTTCCGGCGGGCACGCCGACACCGGACGGTCGTGCGGTCGAGGGCACCTGGGCCCGCACGCGGTTCGACGTCGTCCTGGCGCCCGGCGACTGAGCTCCTGGCGGATCTCACGGCGGATCTGACGGATCGGTGAGGCCGATGTCACAGGTCCTTCAGTCGACGCCGTGACCAGGTATCGACAAAAATGGTTGATCCGCACAACAGCGGTGAACCACGTGCACCGTAGCCGTACGCCTGCACCGGAGGAGGACCATGACGGACGCCGACGACGCCCAGTACCACTCCATCGCCAACCCTCGCCGGACCACGCTCCTGCATCGGAGTGCCATCGAGGCATTCGCCCCCCAACGCGAGGAACACGAGACCTCGGCGGACGAAGCGCCTGCGGCCTGACCCGTACCGCGCTCGCGCCGAACAGCTGGTCCCTACAACTCAGGGCCCGGTCGCACGCCACCCGGTGGCGCAGCGGCCGGGCCCTCTGCGTTGCCGGCTGAGCGGGATCGTCCCGCGATGCGAGATGCGCCACGTTCTTCCAAAAGTTCACCCCCTGACCGTCCATCGGCGTCGAAACAGCAGGTCCGGGGCCGTGTGGCGGCCACGTTCGATGTGACGGACCTCACTCGCGTTACATTTCGGAAACATATCCGCTAGCCTGGAGGAGGCATGTTCTTCCACAATTCGGTACAGCAGGTCGATGCAGAGGCATTCGACACAGCGAGTACTGCGCGGCAAGCCGCCGGGCAAGGTCCCGCGGCGGCCGGGTATGACGTGGAGAAGGAACGTGCCGGCCGCCTGGTCCCAAGTGGGGACGGGCCGGCGAGAGCGTCCAGTCACCGCACGGCGACATGAACTGAGTGGGGAAACCAGGGATGAACGGCGAATCGATTCGACACTTCACTGACGGACGCGTGCCCGACGCCGGGATCGCGCACCTCTTCAGCGTCGAGAACCGATTCCAGGCGAGGCTCGACGTGGAGGCGGCGCTGGCGCTCGCCGAGGCGGAGGTGGGCCTCATCCCGGAGCCGGCAGGCGAGACGATCGCCCGTGCCGCACAGATCGAGAAGCTGGACCTCGTCCGCGTCGCCGCCGAGACGGTGTCGGCCAGCCACCCCCTGATGCCGCTCATCGAGGAGTTCGCCCGCGTGGTCGGGCGGGAGTACGGCGGCTGGGTGCACTGGGGCGCCACCACGCAGAACATCACCCAGACGGCGGACGTACTGGTGCTGCGTGACGCCCACCGTTCCGTCAAGGACCTGCTCGCCAAGGTGCTGCGCGGCATGTCGAAGCAGGCCGAGGCGTCCGCCGCGGTGCCGATGGCGGGCCGTACGCACAGCCAGCACGCGGTGCCGGTCACCTTCGGCTTCAAGGTGGCGGTCTGGATCGACGAGCTCACCGCCCACACCGACCGGCTCGAGCGCCTCGAGGACCGGCTGTTCCGCGTCCTCATGGGCGGCGCCGTCGGCACGTTCGCGTCGTTCGGGCCCGCCGGGCGCGAGGTCGAGCGCCGGGTCGCCAACCACCTCGGGCTCGGCACCATGCCGGTCCCGTCGCGCGCGATCAACGACGGCATCGTCGAGCTCGTGCTCGTCCTCGGCCAGGTCGCCGGGACTGCCGGCAAGATCGGCAAGGACATCTACTCGATGATGCAGCCGGAGTTCGGCGAGGCGTTCGAGCCCATCCCGGACGGCACCGTCGGCAGCTCGACCATGCCCCACAAGCGCAACCCGCAGCTCGCTCTCGACCTCCTGTCGATGAGCGCTCAGCTCCGCGCCCTCGCCGCCCCCGCTCTGGAGTCGATGCAGCACGACCACGAGGCCAACGGCGGCATGACCGACCTCCTGGAGGAGACCGTCAAGCGCGCCATCGTCCTCGCGGGCGACATCCTGACCCGCCTCGACGTGATCCTGGACGGCCTCGAGCTGGACGAGCAGCGGATGCGCGCCAACCTTGCCCTGAGCGAGGGCCTCATCGGCTCGGAGTCGCTCATGATGGAGCTGGGCGAACGCATCGGCCGGCAGAAGGCGCACGAGGTCGTGTACGAGGTGGCGCAGGAGTCGGCAGTCGGCGACGCGCAGTTCCTCGACCTGCTGGTGCGGAACGCGACGGTCAGCGCGTACTTCGACCGCGACGAGATCCGCCGGCTGATCGACCCCAGCGCGTACCTCGGCGAGAGCATCACCATCGCGCACGACATGGCGCAGCACGCCCGCGCCGTCGCCGACCGGCTCGAGTTCAGCGCCCGTACGGCGAAGCCCGTGCCGCTCTTCGTCCGCGACCTGGCCAAGGAGGAGGACGCCGCCGACCCGGTCACCTCCGGGCGGATCGCCCCCGACGCGCGGACCGCGGACGAGCTGCTGCTCGTCGGCCTGTAGTCCTAGGACCACAGCTCTCAGAAGAGGGTGCCTGACACCCACGTCCGCCCGGCCCCGGTCCCGACCGGGGCCGGCGGCGTCAGAGGCGGGGCGACCTCCCGTGCCTCCACTGTGAAGCCGCCGCCGCGCAGCTCGGCGTCGGGGATCATCCCGGCGTCGGGCACGAGCATCTCGCCGACGCCGCCGCGCCCCGCAGCCCACTCCTCTGCGGCGAAGCCGGCGAGCTGGTCGACCCGCTCGTTGTACGGGTTGCCCACGTGACCGCGTACCCAGTGGAACCGGACGGGACCGGTGCGCTCCGCGACCGCGCTGTCGATGCCCTGCACCAGGTCGAGGTTCGGGACGGGGTCGCCGGACGGGGAGCGCCAGTCGTTGCGCTTCCACCCCTCGGACCACTCCGACACGGACCGGATGGCGTACTGCGAGCTGGACTCCACGAGCAGCGGCTCGCTGCCGGGGTGCGCCTCGATCGCGCGGAGCAGGGCTGAGAGTGCGGCGACCTGGTCGTTGCCCTGGGCCGCGCCGCCCGAGTCGAACTGCCCGCCCGCGTGGTTGATCCACGCCCATCCGATCGCGCCGCTGGGTGCGGCCGACCCGTGCGTGCTGACGATGATCACGGCGTCCATTGTGCATCCTTCTGCCCGAGAACCCGGACGGCAGGCCGGGGAACGGGACGCCGGGAGTCGGCGGCTGAAGGTGTCGCGGAGAGTTCGGTACGGCGAAACCCGGGCCCGGGCGCCACGAAACCCACGCCCGGCGTTCCGTGGGCATGATGACGGTGTGCCTCACCCCTCGTCCGACCCGGCTCCTCGCTCGTCCGGCAGCACGCCCACGCCTGCCGAACGCGCGCAGGAGCTCCACCCGTCCCGCCGTCGCACGCGCTCCGACATCCGGCGGTGGCGGCGGCTGCTCGCCGACGAGCGAGCCGAGGCCGCGGTCTACCGCGACCTCGCGGGCCGGCGCACGGGCGAGGAGCGCGAGATCCTGCTCGCGCTCGCGCGTGCGGAGAAGCGGCACGAGTCACACTGGCTCGACCTCCTGGGTCCCGACGTCGGCGCGCCGGTGCGGGGCGACCTCCGGACCCGCGCGCTCGGGTTCCTCGCCCGCCGCTTCGGCGGCGTCTTCGTGCTGGCGCTCGCGCAGCGGGCGGAGGCCCGCTCGTCGTACGCGCACGACGCCGACGCCACCGTGACCATGGCGGCCGACGAGCAGATCCACGAAGAGGTGGTGCGCGCGCTGGCGACCCGTGGCCGGAACCGGCTGTCGGGCACGTTCCGCGCCGCGGTGTTCGGCGCGAACGACGGGCTCGTGTCGAACCTCGCGCTCGTGCTCGGGATCGGCGCCTCCGGCGTGGCGACCAGCACGGTGCTGCTGACCGGGCTCGCGGGCCTCCTCGCGGGTGCGCTCTCGATGGCCGCCGGCGAGTTCGTGTCGGTGCGCTCGCAGCGGGAGCTGCTCGAGGCGTCGTCGCCGTCGCCGGACGCCGACGCCGCCCTGCCGCACCTCGACGTCGACACGAACGAGCTCGCGCTCGTCTATCGGGCGCGGGGGATGAGCAGCGAGGAGGCGACGGCGCACGCCGACGCCGTGCTCGCTCGGCTCGCTGTCCCTTCCACGGAGTCCCGCGGCCCGATCCTGCAGGACTCGAGTCGCGGGTCGGCGGCCGGCGTCGACGATGTTGCCGGCGGCGATGATCTGGAGACGCACGGAACCGCGTGGGGCGCGGCGGTCTCTTCCTTCTGCTTCTTCGCGTCCGGCGCCGTGGTCCCCGTGCTGCCCTACCTGTTCGGGCTGGACGGGCTCGTGGCGGTGGTCGCAGCGACCGCGCTCGTCGGTCTCGCGCTCCTGGTCACAGGCGCCGTCGTCGGCCTGCTGTCGGGGACGTCTCCGCTCACCAGGGCGCTGCGCCAGATCGCCATCGGACTCGGCGCGGCGGTCGTCACATACGTGCTCGGGCTGGTTTTCGGCGCCACGGTGGGCTGACCCGGGGAAGTTCACCCACGGTTCTTTGGCGGCGAAAAATGGCCCGTATTGACCATGAATGCCCGAGATGTACGGCCTCTTCCGACATAGCCGGGCCCCAAGCACAATATTCTCGATCCGCAAACCGCAGGTATGTAGTTGCCGATCTCCGGGACCGCCCGCAGATTTGCTGTGTACATTTCTGCCGGCTCACTCGGAGCCGGAGAGCGGGAGACCGATGTCGAAGTACGCGCGGCTGAGCACGGGGGACACCCTCCGTCGCCTCGTCGCGCGTGCCGTCGGAACCTTCGCGCTCGGCGCCGCGGGCCTCGCGCTCGGCGTCGCACTCGCCACCCCTTCGAGTGCTGCCGAATCGAGTGCTGCCGAAGGTGGGCCGCTCGCCTCGCTCGTCAGCGACACGGTGGAGGTGACCGTCGGCACCGTCGCGAAGACGACGGGCACGCTCGGGCTGACCACGGTCGATCGGACTCAGGCAGTCGGCAACGAGTTGGAGCCGATCGCGCCGGAGTCCGCGGCTCCCGCGTCCGAGCCCGTGACGAAGACCGTCGAGGGTGCGGTGTCGTCGGTCTCCGACGGCCCGCTCGAGCCGGTGACGAAGCCGGTCCGGACAGCGGTGACGGAGCCCGTGGGCGAGATGGTCACGGAGGTCACCGAGAAGCCCGTGGCACAGGCCGCCGAGGTCGTCGAGCAGGTCTCCGACCCCGTGCTCGAGCCTGTCACGGAGCAGGTGGGCAAGACCCTGACACCGGTGACCGAGCCTCTTGGTGAGCAGCTCGCCCCCGCGACGGGCCTCGTCGAAGAGGTCGTCTCGCCGCTGGCGCCGGTGCTCGACTCGGTGACCGAGCCGCTGGCCCCGGTGACCGGCGGTCTGCTGGCTCCCGTGGTCGACGTCGTCGCTCCGGTGACCGACGTCGTGGGCGGCGTGGCCGCCCCGATCCTGCAGGACCTCGAGCCGGCGACGGCTCCGGTCAAAGACGCCCTTGCTCCGGTGCTCGTCCCTGTCGTCGACGTGGTCGCCCCCGTGGGTGAGGCGCTCGACCCGGTCGTGGAGCCGCTCGCCCCGCTGCCCGGCGGCCTGTTGCCGGACGGGCCCGCGACGGTGCTCCCGACCGAGCCGGTCGAGGAGCACATCGAGCCGACGTACCCGGGGTCGCTGCAGGCCTCCGGTGACGCCGCGGGCGTCGTGGTCTGGACCTCAGCCGTCCGGCACTCGATGCTCGACCTGATGCTGGCGAACGCCCCCGTGGGCCCGACGGCCGCGGACACCGCGCGGGCGCTGAGCGCCGCGACGGCGGGCGTCGTCAACGCGAGCGGTCCAGGCCTCCTCGGCGCGGGCCTCCCGCTCGCCGCCGGTGGCGTGGGGAACGCTGTCGCCGCGGGCGCCGGCGCCCTCCTGGGCGGCGGTGCGCCGCAGCTGAAGGTACCGGGCGGCGGCGAGCTCCTCGCGGTGCTCGCGGCCCTCCTGCTCTTCCGAGCCCACTCCTGGCGAGTGTCGACCGACGAGTCGCGCGCCAAGCTGTCCAGCAGCTACACGGATATCCCTGTCTCTCCTGCCTGACGTGGTTGCGCCGCGCCAACGCGCGCGGCACGACCCGACGGCGAATCTGCCGTCGGCTCCACGCCAGGCAGGGAGAGATCTTTGGACAAGAACTTCCGACGGGCGCTGTACATCGCGCTTGTTGCAGGCGGCCTCGTGGTCGTCGACGCCTCTTCGGCGTACGCCGCCGAGGAAGGTCTCCTGGATCCAGTCACACAGGGGGTCACGGACGGGGTCGAGGGAGCTGCTGCTGCAGGCAGCGCGCTCGATGCTGTCGTCGCTGACGCACCGCAGCCGGGCAAGGGAGTCGACGCGACGGCCGGGGATGGACCGGCCGAGGGCGCACCGAACCTAGACGACGACTTCGCCGACGACGCAGCCCTGCTTGGCGTTCTCGGATCTCTTGCGCGCGCTGACGTCACCTGGGTCGTCGACGGGACGCAGGGCGCGGAAAGTCTGGTCGACGACCTCCTGGAGGGCGTCCTGCCGACCGATATCGAGGTCCCGGGGCCGGATCAGCCGGGGCCGGATCAGCTGGGAACGGATCAGCCGGGAACGGGTGAGCCGGGAGCGGGTGAGCCGGGAGCGGGTGAGCCGGGTACTGACCCCGGCGTCGTCGAACCCGGAACCGACGGTCCGGGTGCGGGCAGCCCTGGGAGCGGTGGTCCGGGAGCCGATCGCCCGGGAGCCAATGGTCCTGGATTCCAGACTCGCGGCGGGGAGACGCGCGGCGTCGCGATGACCGGCCGCACCGGTGCCGCCGCCGTCGGCGCTCCTGGTTACACCACCGCCGGCTATGACACCGCCGCTGTGCCTGATTCCGATGACCCGGCCGACGCTGGTGAGTCCGCCGACGGCCCGGATGCCGACCAAGACCTCCCCGTCGGAGGCGTCGACCTCAGCTGGGGCGACAAGGCGGACGTGGTTCCGGCCGCCTACGACGGAACGATCCTGCCCGGCGGCTTCAGTGACGGCCTCCGCGGCACTTTGACTGGGCTCGATGGGCAAGCGGCGCCGGTGGTTGTCCCCGGCGAAACCCTTGCCCAGACGGGCCCCCTGATCACGGGGCAGCTCGCGCTGGTCTCGCTCCTCCTGGGGCTGGGCCTCGCGGTGCTCCGCACGCGTCGCCGTCGGATCGTGGTTTCTTCACGCATCGACGGTTGACAACGACCCGGGCTCGGTCCTGGTCGCGAGCCATCAAGGTGGATCGTGGCTGAGGGCCGCATAAGTCCCGGGTCGGCAGGTCCGAGGGTCGGGGCGCCGCTGGGGGGCGCCCCGGCCCCCGGGTCGGCAGGTTCGAGGGTCGGGGCGCCGCTGGGGGGCGCCCCGGCCCCCGGACCGGGACCGGACAGAGCGGGGGCTCAGGACATCTGGGGGTGACCTGGGCGCCCGCTCTGTCGTACGCGGCGTACGCCACATCGGAGGTACCCGGTCGGGCGTCGAACCGGGCCTACGATCGGAGCACCATGCGCCATCTGCTCGCCGACACGACGCCGCTGAAGGTGTCGTCCGACTACCGGCGCCTGTGGTTCGGCCTGTCGATCTCGAACATCGGCACGCAGGTGACCATCGTCGCGGTGGGCCTGCAGGTCTACGCGCTGACCGGTTCCACTCTCGCTGTGGGCGTGCTGGGGCTGTTCACGCTGGTCCCGCTGGTGGCGCTCGGTCTGTACGGCGGGGCGCTCGTGGACCACTACGACCGCCGCACGGTGTCGCTCGTGTCGTCGCTGGTGCTGTGGGTGGTCGTGGCGGGCATCGCCGCGCAGGCCTGGTTCGAGCTCGAGTCGGTCGAGCTGCTGTACGGGCTGGTCGCCGTGCAGAGCGCGGCGTTCGCGATCAACAACCCGGCCCGTTCGGCGATCGTCCCGCGCCTGCTCCCCAAGGAGCTCATGCCCGCGGCCAACGCGCTGACGACGCTCTCGTGGAACGTCGCGATGACCGGCGGGCCGCTGATCGGCGCGCTGCTGGTGGCCCAGCTCGGCTACGCCTGGGCCTACACGCTTGACATGGTGCTGTTCCTTGCGGCTCTCTGGGCCGTGTTCCGGCTGCCGCCCGTGCCGCCGGAGGGCAGCGCCGTCGACGGCGTCAGCCGGACCGGCAGGGGCCGAGTCGGCGCCGTCGGGCTGCGGTCCGTCCTGGACGGCCTGCGCTACCTCACCACCCAGCCCAACGTGCGCACCACGTTTCTCGTCGATATCTGCGCCATGGTCCTGTCCTTCCCGCGCGTCCTGTGGCCCGCGGCCGGCGTCATCTACCTCGGCGGTGGCGAGACGACGACGGGCGTGCTCGCCGCGGCCTTCGCGACCGGCGGCATCCTCGCGGGCGTGTTCTCCGGCGGGCTGACGCGCATGCGCAGGCAGGGGCAGGTGATCATCTGGGCGATCACCGCGTGGGGCGTGTCGATCGCCGCCTTCGGGATGGTCCTCGTGCTGGTGGGCCGAGGCTCACCGGACGGGGCGATCGTCTGGGCGATCGTCGCGGCCGGGATCGCGCTCGCGTTCGCTGGAGGCTCCGACAGCGTCTCGTCCGTGTTCCGGCAGAGCATCCTGCAGACCGCGACCCCCGATCACATGCGCGGCCGGCTGCAGGGAGTGTTCATCGTGGTGGTGGCCGGAGGGCCGCGCCTCGGGGAGATGGTCCTCGGCGCCGAGGCGACGTGGTTCGGCGAGGGCTGGGCGGCCGTCGCCGGCGGGCTCACCTGCGTGGTGCTGCTCTGGGTGATCGTCCGGCTGACGCCTCGGTTCTGGCGGTACGACTCGCGGCACCCGGAGCCCTGAGCACTGTGGCCCGCCGGTCGAGCTTGTCGAGGACAGGTTGCGACAAGCTCGACCAACGGGCGGGTGTCAGTCCTTCTTGGTGACGTCGGTGGAGCCGGAGCTGGAGCCGTTCGTCGGGCCCGCGAGGTTCGAGATGAGCTGGTGGATGTCCACGCCGGTGAGCTGCTTGATGACGCCCTGGCCCTCGCCGAGCACGGACGCCACATTCTTCGTGACCGCGGAGGCACCGTCGGTGGAGATCACGGTCATGCCCTGGATCGAGGCGATCGGCTCGGCGGCGGCGCGGACGATGTCGGGCAGACGCTCGATGAGCTCCTGCACCAGAGCGGCCTCGCCGTACTTGCGCAGCGCCTCCGCCTTGGCGTCGATAGCGGTGGCCTCGGCGAGACCCTCGGCCTCGACGGCGATGGCCCGCGCCCGGCCCTCGGCCTCGATACCGGCCGCCAGCGCCACCTGCTTGTCGCGCTCGGCCTCACCGGCTCGGCGCACCGACTCGGCGGAGGCCTCGGCGTCCTGCAGCGCGGCGGTCTTGTTCGCCTCGGCGATGGTGGTGCGCTTGAACGCCTCGGCCTCCGTGGCCGCGTTGTTGGCGTCACGGCGGGCGTTGGCGCCCTGGACCTCCGCGTAGGCCTGGGCCTCGGCGGGCTTGCGGACCTCGATGTCGAGGCGCTCCTGCTCCACGCGGGCCTTCTCGGCCATGGCCTCACGCTCCTGCTGGGCCACGAGGCGGTCCTGCTCGGCACGGGCGAGCTGGCCGGCGGCGTCGGCCTCGGCGTTCGCCCTGTCCGTCTCGGCCTTGATGGTGGCCTTCTTGAGGTCGAGGGCCTTCTGGCGCTCGGCGATCTGCTCGGCCGCCTCGATCACGGCGAACTCCGAGGCCCGGTTGGCCTCCGCCTCCGACACCTCGGCGAGCTGCCGGGCGTTGGCGGCCTCTGCGCGGCCGAGGTTCGCGAGGTAGTCCGATCCCGGCGTCGAGATGTCGGAGATGTTCAGCAGATCGACCTGGAGGCCCTGCTCGGAGAGGTCCGTCTTGGTGGACTCCACCACGCGGTCCGACAGGCCCTTACGGTCCGAGATGATCTGCTCGATGGTCATGTCGCCGACGATCGACCGCAGCGAGCCCTCGAGCGACTCCTTGATGATCTCGGTCAGCAGGTGCTGCTGGGACAGGAAGCGCTGGGCCGCCCGCCGGACGCCCTCCTCGTCGCCGCGCACCTTGAAGTTGATCGACGCCTTGATCGCGATCTTGATGCGGTTCTTGTCGACACCCTCGACGGTGATGCCGATCTGCCGCTGCTCCAGGGAGATCGCGAAGCCCTGCTGCAGCACCGGCCACACGAACGCCCGCCCGCCGACCACCACGCGCTGGCTCGCCATCTGCGCCTCGGACTTGCCCGCGCCGCGGCCCACGATGATCAGCGCCTCGTTCGGCGGCACGCGCCGGATCCGGCTCGCAATGAACGCTAGGACGAGGAAAACAGCGAGGACGCCCGCCACGACGGCAATAACGCCCACCAGTTGTCCGGTCGTTTCCATGTCGGCTCCTGGGGTTGGGGTTTCGGCCGGACCGACAGCGGTCCCAGCCGGATATGCGGTTATAGATGGGTTGGGGGAGATCGGCGGCAAGGGCGAGCGTCAGCGCACCGGCTCGACCTTTACGCGCGCTCCGTGCTGCTCGACGACGGCGATGCGGGTGCCCTGCTCGATCGGCTCGTCGGAGAACGCGAGCCGGGTCTCCAGCTCAGTGGCCGCGTCGAGGGACACCTCGCCGTGCCCGCGGTCCACGTCGGACGTCACGGTGCCCTGCACGCCCACCAGGGAGACGTGCGCGCCGTCGTTGCCGGCATTGAGGCGCCTGATCAGCACGTTGACCATGATGATCACCAGGACGGCGACCGCGAGACCGGCCGGATAGGCCACCCACAGTGGGAGCCCCGAGGAGAGCACCACCATGCCGGTCGCGCCGAACAGCAGCCCGCCTGCACCCAGCGTGGTGCCCGAGAGGGCGCCGTCGGCCAGGTCGATGAAGTCGCCGAGCACGAGTGAGGCGAGTGCGAGCGCGAGCCCGAGAAGACCGATGATGATGAAGACGAGCATCTCGGGTTCCATTCGTATTTGGGAAAGTCGGATGCAACGTATCAGGAAGCCTTTTGCTGCATGCGCGATAGAAGGGTGAATTCTTTCGACGCTAACGCTCCGACTGCCTCCGGAGTGTGCGGCTGGCGGCGAGGGTCAGCAGCGTGGCGAACCAAGCCGCGCCGACGGCGATCAGGAAGCCTGCGTGCGCACCCGCCGTGTCGACGCGCGCCCCGGCGACCGCCGCGCCGAGCGAGGCGCCCATGCCGATCGATGTGCCCACCCACGCCAGCGCCTCGGTGAGCTGGTGCTTGCCGACCATGTCCTGCACCAGGCCGTTGCCCGTGATGACAGTGGGCGCGATCGCCATCCCCGCAACGAACATCACGATCGCCAGCATCCACAGCGAGTCCGCCAGGAGAACCAGGGACACGCCGGGGCCGAACGCCGCCATCCCGATGACGAAGCGGCGCGACGCCCGGCTGGTGAAGTGCCGGGCGCCGTAGGCGAGGCCGGCGACCATCGAGCCGAGCGCGAACACCGCGAGCACCACGCCGGACAGGCCCTTGCTCCCCAGCTCCTCGGCGAACGCCACAGTGGTGACCTCCACCGAGCCGAAGATCATGCCCATCGCCACGAAGACGAGCACCATCACCGGCATGCCGGGGATGAGGATGACCGGGCGGTGCCGCACCTCGGCGTCCGGCACGACGACTGGGGGCTCGGTTGCGCGCTGCGCCACGAACAGGAGGCCGCCCACCACGGTTGCGAGGCCGGCGAGCACCAGGGCCGACGGCGCCGCGACGGCCGTCGCGAGCGTCGTGGCGAGCACCGGGCCCACGATGAAGACCAGCTCGTCGATCGATGACTCCAGTGAGTACGCGGTGTGCAGGCGACGCGGGTCGTCGAGCGCGTGGTTCCACCGGGCGCGGACCATGGAGCCGTACGAGCCCTGGCTCCCGCCGGCGATCGCGGCGAACGGCCACAGCACCCACTCGGGGGCTCCGAGCACGGCCGCGGTGATGAGGCCGCCTAGACCGACGGCGGACACGGCAAGGGTCGGCAGCAGTACCGTCCGCTGGCCGCGCCGGTCCACCCAGCGTGCGATCTGCGGGGCGAGGAACGCCTGGGCCAGCCCCAGTACCGCCGCGACCCGGCCTGCCATCGCGTAGCTGTCGTAGAGACCCTGGACCATGAGCACGGCGCCGATCCCGACCATCGACATCGGGAGGCGGGCGAGCGCGCCGGCTGCGGAAAATCTGAGTGCGCCCGGGGTGCGGAGTACTGCCGCGTACGGGTTGGAGCGGGGTGTAGCAGCGGTCTGGGGCACGGATCGAGTGTCCCATCGACCACTGACACTGGTCCTCCTGTTTCCGCGGAGCCGGCTCACCGTCCCCGGGGCGGCGAGTGGGCGGCGGGGGGCAGATGAGCAGATGTGACACTCGGCAGCTCGGTGGCTCACGATGGGGCCCATGACCGAAGAACCCCAGGTGACAGTGACCGACAACCCCGAGAAGTCGCGGTTCGAGGTGAGCGTCGACGGCACGCTGGCCGGCTTTGCCGTCTACGAGAAGGATCCGGGTGCCGTGATCTTCGTGCACACCGAGGTGTTCCCTGAGTACGAGGGCCGCGGCCTGGCGGGGCAGCTCGCGAAGTCGGCGCTCAGCATGGTGCGCGAGTCGGGCAACAGGATCGTGCCGGTGTGCCCCTTCATCCGCAGCTATGTGCGCAAGCACGCTCCCGAGTACGACGGCCTGCTGCTGCAGCCAGCCGCGGACTGAGGGGCCGTACCGGTGTGAAAAGAAGTTTCACAACTTCTATCCCACCGCAAACTTCACATCCAAGGCGACATGTGCGAGAGTTTCCCCACGGCGCCGCCCGGTGGCATTGTTCGTCACCTCAGTGTTCCCGGATCGGCGCCGGCCAACTTAGCAGCAGCACGACGCAAGACGACGTGACACCACAACACGATGCACCACGGCACCAACCCCCAGCAGCCAGTACCGGAGGCCAAGTACGTGAGGCACCCCGCCCACCAAGAGGCGACACCCATGCCCGCCTATGCGCGCACGGCGTCGCTTCCGCCGGCAAAGTTGTCAGGGGTGATGTCGGGCATCGGCCGCCGTGAGTTCCTCACGATGGCGACGGCGGGCACTGCGGCTGCGGCGATCAGCGTGACCATCGCGGCCCTCGACCCGGCCACGGCGCTCGGCGCACCGGCCATGACGGGGAACGCCACGCCGGAGCCGGCGTCGGACCTGAACCTCAAGCGCGAGCTGCGCGCCATGTGGATCGCGTCCGTGGTCAACATCGACTGGCCGTCCACGAGCGGCCTCGACGCCGCCACCCAGCAGGCCGAGTTCCTGCAGTGGCTCGACGTGGCGGAGGAGAACCGGCTGAACGCCGTGTTCGTGCAGGTCCGGCCCACTGCCGACGCCTTCTACGAGAGCCCGTACGAGCCGTGGTCGCAGTACCTGATGGGCACGCAGGGGCAGCACCCGGGCTACGACCCGCTCGCGTTCATGGTCGAGGAGGCGCACAAGCGCAACATCGAGCTGCATGCCTGGTTCAACCCGTACCGCGTCTCGATGCAGACCGACCCGGTGCAGCTCGTCCCGGACCACCCCGCGCGGCTGCACCCGGACTGGGTGTGGGCGTACGGCGGCAGGCTCTACTTCGACCCGGGCATCCCCGAGGCGCAGGAGCACATCCAGCAGGCGATCCTGCACGCGGTCGAGAACTACGACATCGACGGCGTGCACTTCGACGACTACTTCTACCCGTACCCGGTGGCCGGCCAGACGCTGCCCGACGCCGGGACGTACGAGCAGTACGGCGAGGGCTTCGACACCATCGAGGACTGGCGCCGCGGGAACGTGGACCGCTTCGTCGAGACGATGAGCCGCCGCATCAAGGAGACCAAGCCCTGGGTCAAGTTCGGGATCAGCCCGTTCGGCATCTGGCGCAACTCCTCCACCGACCCGCTGGGCTCGGAGACGGGCGGCTCGGAGTCCTACGACGACCAGTTCGCCGACACCCGCAAGTGGGTGCTCGAGGGCTGGCTCGACTACATCAACCCGCAGATCTACTGGCAGATCGGGCTCGCGGTCGCCGACTACTCGGCCCTCGTGCCGTGGTGGGCGGAGGTCGCCGCGCAGTCCGGCACGCAGCTCTACATCGGCGAGGCCCTCTACAAGGCGACGAGCGGGGTCTTCACCGACCCGGACGAGCTCACGAACCACCTCGACCTGTGCCGCGAGGTCAGCCGCGACGTCGGCCCGATCCACGGCAACGTCTACTACTCAGCGGTGCACGTGCCCGCTGACCCGCAGGGCGCGATGTCGAAGGTGGTCGAGGACCACTACCAGTACCCCGCCCTGGTGCCGCCCATGCCGCACCTGCCGGCGGCGCCCGTGGTCACCCCGGTCCTCGCCAAGGCGCGCAGGGTGTCCGACGGCGTCAAGATCCACCTCGCCGACATCGGCACCAGGGACGCCAGGGCGACGTCGTTCGCGGTGTACCGCGTGGCGGGTGCCGCGGACGCCGTGGACACGAACGACCCGGCGAACCTCGTGGGGGCGTTCCGGTCCGCGGGCGGGCGGATCCAGTCGTGGCTCGATACCTCGGCCGCGCCGGGCACGGATTACACCTATGCCGTCACGGCGCTGGACCGGGTCTGGAACGAGACGGACCCGAGCCAGCCGCGTGTCACGGAGTAGGCGTCAGCGCTCGACCGGGAGCCCCGCGCCCGTCCATGCGATGATGCCGCCGTCGAGGTTCGTCGCCTCGAAGCCCACCGCGTCGTTGAGCCACTGCGTTGCCCGCGCCGAGCGGCCGCCGGAGTGGCACATGACCAGGATCTGCGTGTCGGCGTCGAGCTCGCCGTACCGCGCCGGCAGGTCGCTCAGCGGGATGTGAACGGCGCCCGGGGCGTGGCCGGCTTCCCACTCGTCCTGCTCGCGCACGTCCAGGAGCGTGGACCCGGCGGGGACGGGGGAGGTCGAGTCGAGCTCGCTGGGGTGAACCGAGGGAACCTCGGGCAACATCGGCGGGAACATGGGCTCCAGCCTACGACGACGTCGGCCAGGTCATGGCTGACGGCGACGGACCCGCCCGGTACCTGGCAGTATCGGCTGCATGGATGCGCGTGCCGGAACCCCTGCCCAGCCCAGCGACCTCATCGACGTCGACCAGGTGGTCGGCGCCTACTACGACCTATCGCCGGACCCGGGCGACCCCGGCCAGCAGGTCGTGTTCGGCACGTCCGGCCACCGTGGGTCGAGCCTGGACCATGCCTTCAACGAGGCCCACATCGTCGCGATGACCGCCGCGATAGTGGAGTACCGGCGCGGGCAGGGCACGGACGGCCCGCTGTTCATCGGGCGGGACACGCACGCGCTGTCCCTCCCGGCCTGGCAGACGGCGCTCGAGGTGCTCGCCGCGGCCGACGTCGACGTGATGGTCGACGCGCGCGACTCGTGGACGCCGACGCCCGCCGTCAGCCAGTCGATCCTGCTGCACAACCAGACGCGGTTCGCCGAGGGGACCCCCGGCCTGGCGGCGCCCGGGGCGGGCCTGGCGGACGGGATAGTGGTGACGCCGTCGCACAACCCGCCGCGCGACGGCGGCTTCAAGTACAACCCGCCGCACGGCGGCCCCGCTGACTCCGACGCGACCGGGTGGATCGCGGACCGGGCCAACGAGATCCTGCGCACCGGCGTCGGCCAGGTGAAGCGGGTGCAGCTCGAGGAGGCGCTCGCGGCCGAGAGCACGCACCGCCACGACTTCCTGTCCTCGTACGTGGACGACCTCGCGAGCGTGCTCGACCTGGAGGCCATCCGCACGTCCGGGGTGCGCATCGGCGCTGACCCGCTGGGCGGGGCTTCGGTCGAGTACTGGGGCGCGATCGCCGAACGGTACGACCTCGACCTCACCGTCGTGAACCCTCAGGTCGACCCCCGCTGGGCGTTCATGACGCTCGACTGGGACGGCAAGATCCGCATGGACTGCAGCTCGCCGTACGCGATGGCATCGCTCGTGGAGAAGATGACCGGGCCCGACGCGGGGGCGGCCGGCGAGGCGCCGTTCGACGTCGCGACCGGCAACGACGCCGACTCCGACCGGCACGGCATCGTCACGGCCGACGGCCTCATGAACCCCAACCACTTCCTCGCCGTGGCCATCGAGTACCTCTACGGCGGTGCGCGTCCCAGCTGGCCAACGGGCGCCGCGATCGGCAAGACGCTCGTGTCGTCCGCGCTCATCGACCGGGTGGCCGGCGGCCTGAACCGGCGCCTCGTGGAGGTGCCGGTCGGCTTCAAGTGGTTCGTCCCTGGCCTGCTCTCGGGCGAGGTGGGTTTCGGCGGCGAGGAGTCAGCGGGCGCGTCGTTCCTCCGCAAGGACGGCCGCGTCTGGTCCACCGACAAGGACGGGATCCTGCTCGCGCTGCTCGCCTCGGAGATCATGGCGACGACGGGCAGGTCGCCGTCGGAGCACCACACCTCGCAGGTCGAGCGGTACGGCGAGAGCTGGTACGCCCGCGTCGACGCCGCCGCCACGCGGGAGCAGAAGGCTCGTCTCGGCGTGCTGTCGTCGTCGGACGTCACGTCCAAGACGCTCGCCGGGCAGGACATCACGGCGACGCTCACCGAGGCGCCTGGCAACGGCGCGAAGATCGGCGGGCTCAAGGTCACGACGGCCGACGCGTGGTTCGCCGCCCGGCCGAGCGGAACCGAGGACGTCTACAAGATCTATGCGGAGTCGTTCGTGTCCGCCGAGCACCTCACCGAGGTGCAGGCCGCCGCGAAGGCGCTGGTCGACGAGGCGCTCGCCTGAGCTTCGCTGGTCGAGCCTGTCGAGACCCTGATTTCGGCAGGTCGACCAGCGAGGTGCGAGCTGGTGACCGGTGCCCGACGGCTCAGTCGGCGGTCGTCACGAGGAGGTTGACGAGCTCGGTCAGGACGGCGGTGTCGGGCGCGGCATCGCCGTCCTCCGACGTGGGGTTCGCGGCCACGGCGGCCCGCGCGGAGGACTCGTAGATGCTGAGCAGCAGGTCGACCGCCGTGCGCTCTTCGACCGTGAACCGCAGGCCGCAGCTGTCGAGGATCCGGCGGATCGCAGCGCCGAGCTCGGCCCGGAGCCTCTCCTCCTGGGCGAGGAACGGCCGGCCGATAGCGGGGTCGCGCATCGCGAGCAGCTCGAGCTCGGCGCGCATCAGCGCCCACTGCCGCGCGTCCCCGGGGTCCGTGACCACCACCGAGAGGATGGTGCGGATCGCCTCGTAGTCCACGACGCCGCCACGGATGAGGTCCGGCTCGACCTCCTTGCCGACCGACTCCAGGGAGGCGAGCTGCCGGCGCATCGCCCGTTCGGCGAGCGCGAGGAACAGCTCCTCCTTGCTGCTGAAGTTCGAGTAGAAGGCTCCGCGGGTGAACCCGGCGGCCTCGCAGACCGCTTCGATCGACGCGCCGCGGATGCCGTGGTCCGCGAAGACGGCGAAGGCGGCGTCGAGCAGGCGCTCGCGGGTTCGTTCACGTCGCGGCGTCAGGGCCGTGGCGAGCGCTCGCTCGACCGACGACCCGGAGTCGACGTCGGTGGCGGACTCGGTGGTCACAAGTAGCTCCTCGGGGTCAAGAACTGAGTCTATCAATACGACGCCCGTATTCGATGCACTCATGTATCGGATACAGTGGTGCATCAAAGCGCCCTGCCGTCCCCCGCCTCGTCCCAGGAGTGTGCGTGTCCTCCGTTCTCTACTCGCTCGGCAGATGGGCCGTTCGTGCCCGTCGGCTCGTCCTCGTCGTCTGGGTCGTGGCGCTCGCCCTCGTGGGCGGGGCGGCCGGCCTGCTGCAGCAAGATCTCGACAACGCGGTGACCATCCCCGGCACGGAGTCCCAGGCGGCGCTCGACCGCCTGGCGGCGACATTCCCGCAGGTCAGCGGTGCCTCGGCGCAGGTGATCGTGGTCGCGCCCGAGGGCGAGAGCATCAAGGACGAGCCCATGCGCTCGGCCATCACCGACGGCGTCGAGGCGATCAGCGACGTCTCGCAGGTCGCCGCGGTCACCTCTCCCTTCGACAAGCTGATGCCGGCCTCGGTGTCCGACGACGAGCGCGCCACGCTGCTCACGATCCAGCTCGACGGTGACCAGGGGTCCATCACCGAGGCGACCAAGGACGCGCTCGGCGAGAAGGCCGACGCGCTCGCGCAGGCTCTGCCCGACGGCGCGGAGGCGCAGCTGGGCGGCCAGCTCTTCTCCTCCGAGCTCCCCCAGATGACGCTCACCGAGGGTGTCGGCCTGCTCGTCGCGCTCGTCGTGCTGGTCCTGACCCTCGGCTCGCTCGTGGCCGCCGGCCTGCCGCTGCTCAATGCCCTGCTCGGCGTCGGAGCGTCGATGGGCCTGCTGTTCGCTGCGACGGCGCTCGGCCCGATCAACTCGACCACGCCGCTGCTGGCCGTGATGCTCGGCCTGGCGGTCGGCATCGACTACGCCCTGTTCATCGTGTCCCGGCACCGAGAACAGCTCGGCAAGGGGCTCCCCGTCGACGAGTCGATAGCGCGGGCGACCGCGACGGCAGGCTCCGCAGTGGTCTTTGCCGGACTCACCGTGATGATCGCGCTGGTCGGCCTGGGCGTCGCGGGCATTCCGTTCCTCACCGTCATGGGCGTCGCGGCGGCGGTGACGGTCGGCATCACCGTGCTGGTGTCGCTCACGCTGCTGCCGGCACTGCTCGGGTTCGCGGGGGAGCGGCTGCGGCCCGAGCCGTCACGCCGGGCCCGCCGCGCAGCGGCCAAGGCCGCGAAGGTTCCCGCCGCGGCCTCCGACGATCCCGAGGCGACCGGCCGGCGCGGTGCCGCCGTGGCCCTGCCCGAGCACAGGCCGAACCGGTTCTTCGCCGGGTGGGTGCGGGCAGTGACGAAGATCCCGGCGCTGACCGTCGTGCTGGTCATCGCCGCCATGGGCGCGCTGAGCTACCCCGCGCTGGACCTGCGCCTAGCGCTTCCGGACGCGGGAGTGATGGGCAGGGAGGACCCTGCGCGTGTCACCTACGACCTGGTCTCGGAGCACTTCGGCGACGGCTTCAACGGCCCGCTGATCGTCACGGGGTCCATCGTGACCAGCACCGACCCGGTCGCGCTGATGGACGAGATCGGGGACGAGATCGCGGACCTGCCGGGCGTGGCCGACGTGCCGCTCGCGACGCCGAACCAGTCGGCGGACACCGGCATCATCCAGGTCGTCCCCGAGGGTGGCCCGACGTCCGCCCAGACTGAGGACCTGGTCCGCGAGATCCGGGCGCAGCACGACCACTTCCTCGACGAGTACGGCGTGGACCTCTCCGTCACCGGCTTCACCGCCGTAGGTATCGACGTGTCGGACAAGCTCGGCGACGCGCTGCTGCCGTTCGCCTTCGTCGTGGTGGGCCTCTCGCTGATCCTGCTGACCATGGTGTTCCGCTCGATCGCGGTGCCGATCAAGGCGACCGTCGGTTACCTGTTCTCCGTGGGCGCGGCGTTCGGTGTCGTCTCGCTCGTGTTCGAGCACGGCGTCTTCGCCGAGGCGCTCAACGTGACCCGCACGGGGCCGGTGATCAGCTTCATGCCTATCGTGCTCATGGGCATCCTGTTCGGCCTCGCGATGGACTACGAGGTGTTCCTCGTGTCCCGCATGCGCGAGGACTACGTGCACGGCCGCGACGCCAGGAAGGCGATCGCGACGGGCTTCCAGGCGTCCGCCAAGGTGGTCACCGCCGCGGCGGTCATCATGATCGCGGTCTTCGTGGCGTTCGTGCCCCACGGCGACATGAACCTCAAGCCGATCGCCCTCGGGCTCGCCGTGGGTGTGGCCGTCGACGCGTTCGTGGTGCGCATGATCTTCGTCCCGGCGGTGCTCGCACTCCTGGGCGAGAAGGCCTGGTACATGCCGAAGAAGCTCGACGCGTTGCTGCCGTCGTTCGACGTCGAGGGTGAGGGCCTGACCCGCGAGCTGTCGCTCGCGGACTGGCCCGAGCCGGGAGCGACCGACGCGGTGGCCACCGGTGGCCTCGAGGTGCGCGGCCGGTCGGGCGTGATCGTCGGCCCGGTGAGCGTTCGGGTGCCCGACGGCGGCACGCTGCTCGTGCACGGTGGCGCCACGGCGCCGGTCAGCGCCTTCCTGCTGGCCGTCGCGGGCCGGATCAAGCTGTCGGCCGGCGTGGCGAAGACAGCCGGGCTGGTGCTTCCCGAGCGCGCGTCGTCCGTGCGGCACAGGGTCGCGGTAGTCGACTCGGCGGCCGAGGGCGGGAATCCCGCAGAGGCGGTCCGCCGGGCGCTGCGCGACAGGCCGAGTGTGCTCGTCGTGGACGGCACCGAGACAGTGGGCGACCTGGCGGCGCGGGCCGAGCTGGCGCAGGCCGTGGCCGGCGCGCAGACCGCGGGCGTCGCGGTGCTGCTCGGCTCGACGGGCTCCGCCGCGACCGACCTGGCGCCGTTCGGCACCCCGGTGCTGGACGTCAGCCCTGGCACCCGCACGGAGTCCCCAGGCATAGAACGTGACCAGCAAGCAGACGTGACCGAGCAGGAGGTACGGGCATGACGACCGCGACGAGATGGCTGCGGCCCGAGCCCATCCGTAACCCCTGGCGCGCCGTGGCCGTGGCGCTCCTTCCGCTGATGATCCTGGGACTGCTCATCTCGGCCCTGTGGAACCCGCAGGAGCGGCTCGACACCGTCAAGGCGGCGATCGTGAACCTCGACGAGCCGGTGAAGATCAACGGTCAGACGGTGCCGCTCGGCCGCCAGCTTGCCGCCGGCCTCGTGAGCGGTGGCGAGACGTCCGACGCAGCGGCGGGTGAAGCGGCGGCGGTTCCCGCCTCCGACGCGAGCTACGACTGGGAGATCTCCGACGCCGATAGCGCCGCCGACGGCCTCGCCGATGGCACGTACGCCGCCGTCGTGACCATCCCGGAGGGCTTCTCGGCGGCGGCGACGTCGTTCAGCGGTGAGGACCCGGCGAAGGCACGGCAGGCGACGATCGACGTCGCCACGCCGGCCGACGGCCGCGTGCTCGACGACGCCCTCGCGCAGGTCGTGGCCCAGACGGCCACCGGCGTGCTCGGCAGCACGCTCACCGAGACCTACGTGGACAACGTCCTGGTCGGCTTCTCCACGCTCTCGAAGGAGCTGGGCAAGGCCGCCGACGGCGCCGACCAGCTCGCCGACGGGGCCACCGAGGCGGGCAAGGGTGCGCAGGAGCTGGCCGACGGTGCGCAGCAGACCTCGGACGGTGTGGCCGGGATCGGCGACGGCGTGTCCGGGCTGGCCGGCGGCGCAGGGGAGTGGGCCGCGGGCGCGAACGACTGGGCGGCGGGCGCCGACTCGATGGCGGGCGGCGTGAGCCAGCTGGCCGACGGCGCCGGTCAGTCCGCAGCGGGTGCCGCAGACCTGGCGTCCGGCGCGGACGAGCTCGCGACGGGCACCGAGGGCATTGCGACGGGGGTGAAGGATCTCGCGGGTGGGCTCGCGGAGACCGCCAAGAAGAGTCAGCAGCTGCCGGGCAGCGCCTCGCAGCTGGCGACCGGGGCCACCGAAGTGT
Source organism: Promicromonospora soli (assembly GCF_014653785.1). GTDB lineage: Bacteria > Actinomycetota > Actinomycetes > Actinomycetales > Cellulomonadaceae > Promicromonospora > Promicromonospora soli. The sequence goes on from NZ_BNAS01000002.1 coordinate 905,692, forward strand.
CGGGTGGCATCGATGAACTGGTCGGCGGCCTCGAGCAGGCATGCGCTGTCCCGTCACTCGATCCGCGGCTCACTGCCCTGTGCGGTCAGCTACCGGACCTCAAGAAGCTGCAGGCCGGCGCAGCGGAGGTTGCCGGTGGCATGACCGGCCTCGCCGGCACGGGTGGTGCCAAGCCCACGGGCCTCTACGAGCTGACCGCTGGCATCTCCGGACTCTCTCAGGGTGCCGGCGAGCTCGCCGGCCACGCAGAGCAGGTCACGGTCGGCGCCGTATTAGCGGCGGACGGTGCGCACCAGCTCTCGGGCGGCCTCGCGGAGCTGCATGCCGGCGCGGACGAGGCGGCCAACGGCGCGGCCGGCCTGGCCAGCGGCGCGCGTGAGCTCTCCGGCGGTGCCGGTGGCCTCGCGTCGGGTGCGACGGAGCTCGCCAACGGCGTCGGCGAGCTGGAGACGGGCACCAGCCAGCTCGCGACCGGCGTGGACGGCCTGGCGGACGGCGTCGGCGAGCTGGCCGGCGGCGCGAAGGACCTGTCCAACGGTCTGGGGCAGGCCACCGAGGAGATCCCGGCGTACACCGAGCAGGAACGGCAGTCCCTGGCGTCGGTGGTCGCCGACCCGGTGGCCACGGACGGCGCGGTCACCGACCTGGACACCGGTGCGACCGGCCCGATGTTCGCCGTCCTGGCGCTCTGGCTCGGGGCGCTCGCGCTCATGAACGTGTTCACGCCGGTGCCGCTGCACGCTTGGGGCTCCACGCGCAGCGCCCTGCGGCTCACCCTGGAGACGTTCGCTGTCCCGGCCGCGGTCGGCCTGGTCACGGGCCTCGCGACGGGTGCCGTGCTGGCCGGTATCGAGGGCCTGGACGTCGGCGGATGGGCCGCGACCATGGGCTTCGGTGCGCTGGTCTCGGTCGCTTTCGTCGCGTTCAACCAGGCGCTGGCCGCGGTGCTCGGCCACGTCGGCCGGGGTCTGAGCCTGCTGGTCGCGGTGCTCGTCATCGCGACCGGCGTGGTGTCGACGGCGCCAGGCGTACTCGAAGGGCTGGCAGCGGTCCTGCCGGTCGGCGCTGGCCTCGACGGCCTCGTCGGGCTCATCGAGCCTGGTGTGGGCGGCGTCGGGATGGCGGTCGCCGCGATGGTGCTGTGGGGCATCGCGGGCCTGGCCGTGACGACGACAACGGTGGCGCGGCAGCGCACCGTCCGGGTAGCGGAGCTGCTCCGCCCGGCCTGACCTAGCGCCGCGTTGGTCGCGGCACACCGGATGAGATCGGTCCGTTGCCTTGAGATCGGTCCGTTGATGGACCGATCTCAAGGCAACGGACCGAAGTCGTTGAGCTCGCTCATGTCGCCCAGCAGGTCAGACCCGGCGCAGCCGCCCGGCGGTGTCCGGCCAGGGGACGTGCACGGACTCCAGCGGGACGAGCGCCTTCGTCAGATACGCGTCGCGCAGCACGATGCCGGCGGGGGAGAGCTCGCTGATCGTGAGCTCGGCGCCCTCGCCGTCGAGCAGCCAGTGCTCCGCGAGCTCACGCAGACCACGATCGAGCACGAGCTCCTCGGCCGCGTGGTAGTCGCGCACGTCGCCGACGGCGTGGCCGAGGCGGTTGCGCGGGATCACGTCGGCGTAGTCGTCGGTCACGGGTTCGAGGTAGCCAACGGTCTCGCCGTCCTCCCGCGTGACGGCGAGCCAGGTGTCCATCGGGGCGATCTCCGGCGTCGTCATGGACCGACCGTAAGGTCACCGGCTGCCCAGGGGCCTGCTGTTTTCGCCGCCCGGACCGGCCGAGCCCGCCCGGGCCGAGCCGCCCACCCCGAGCGCTACCGATCAGTCGAAGTACTTCTCCACCTCGACCGCGCCGCCCTCCTCGGCGAACTCCTCGTGGACGGCGGCGCGCAGCCCCGCGTCGTACAGATAGTCCAGGGCCGTCGCCGCGAGCCCGGCTGCGCTGTCGATCGCGGCGGACACCGCCGCCGGGGTCGCCGCGGCGGCCGCAAACTCGGCGGTGTGCAGCGCGACGTCCGGGTTCGAGACCTGCACGAGCGGGTGGATGCCGGGGATGCGGAACGAGAAGTTACCGAAGTCCGTGGACGCAGCGAGCGTCTCCGAGAGCACTCCCGCGGGCAGCGGGTCGCGACCCCGGCGCCGCTGGGCGGCGACCCAGCGGTCGGTGAGCGTCCGGTTGGTGCGCACCGGCAGGCTCGGGTGGGCGCCGTCGTCCCAGGTGATCTCGACGTCCGTGCCGGTCATCAGGGCCGCGCCGAGCGCGATGTCGTCGAGGCGGCTGGAGAGGTCGCGCAGGGTGTCCGGGTACTTGGACCGCGCGTACAGGTGCACGACGGCGCGCTCCGTGATGATGCTCGGCCGCGTGCCGCCCTCTGCGATCGTGGCGTGCACGCGGTCCACCGGCGGCATCTGCTGCCGCAGCAGGCCGATGCCCTGGTAGGCGAGGCTGGCGGCGTCCAACGCATTGCGGCCCATGTACGGCTGGGCGGAGGCGTGCGCGGGACGTCCGGTGAACGTCCAGGTCAGGAGGCGGCGGCCGAGCCAGACCTGGTCGGCGACGTCCAGCCCGTACGGGTGCACCATGATCGCCGCATCGATGCCCTCGAGCGCCCCGTTGCGAGCGAGCACCTCCTTGCCGGTGTGCCCCTCCTCGGCGGGCGTCCCGAGCAGGACGACGCGGCCGGCAGGGGCGTCGGCGGAGGTCATGACGTGGTGCAGGGCGAGGAACGCGCCCACGCCGGCCGCCGCGATGACGTTGTGGCCGCAGGCATGGCCGATGCCGGGCAGCGCGTCGTACTCCGCGCAGATCGCGATGGTGGGCCCGGCGGGGTCCCCGACCTCGGCCCGGAACGCCGTCGGCACGCCGTGCGCGCCAAGCTCCGCCTCGACACCGTGCCGCGCGAGCACCTCGACCAGTGTCGCCACGCTGCGGTGCTCCTCGAAGGCCGGCTCGGGGTGCTCGTGCAGCCGCTTGACGATCTCCGCGAGCTCGGGCTCGAGCTGCTCGGCGGCCCGCTCGACGGCGGAGACCAGCGCGGCGGGCGCGCCGCCGTCGGGCAGAGACGTTCCCTGATGGCCGACGGCGCCTCGGCCGCCCGCTGCGACCGTGCCGGTCAGGGCCTCCCGCCGCCCGGAGGTCTCGGCGACCAGATGGTCGAGGTAGGCGGTGCTGGGCGGGGTAGGGCGGCTCATGCGTCCATCGTATGGAAGGTGCCCTGAGCCGAGCCGGGGGTCAGTCCAGGTAGTCCTTCACCAGCTGCTCGGCGAGCCCCGTGTACGTGGCGGGGGTCAGGTCCGCGAGGCGAGCGGCGACGTCGTCGGGCAGGCCGAGGCCTGCCACGAACTCGCGCATGCGCGCGCCGTCCACACGCTGGCCGCGGGTGAGGTCCTTGAGGCGCTCGTACGGGTTCTCCATGCCGGGAACGCCCGCGACGGAGGCCGCGCGCATGGCGGACTGGACGGGCTCGCCCAGCACCTCCCAGTTGGCGTCGAGGTCCTCGCGCAGCAGGGTCTCGTTGACGGCGAGCCGGTCCAGGCCGCGCGCCACGTTGTCGATGGCGAGCAGGCTGTGCCCGAACGCCGGGCCGATGTTCCGCTGCGTCGTCGAGTCCGTGAGGTCGCGCTGCAGGCGGCTCGTCACCAGCGTCGCCGAGAGCGTGTCCAGGAGCGAGCACGAGATCTCGAGGTTGGCCTCGGCGTTCTCGAACCGGATCGGGTTCACCTTGTGCGGCATCGTGGACGAGCCGGTGGCACCCTCCACCGGGATCTGCGTGAAGAACCCGAGCGAGATGTAGGTCCACACGTCGGTCGCGAGGTTGTGCAGGATCCGGTTGAAGCGCGCGACGTCGGCATAGACCTCGGCCTGCCAGTCGTGCGACTCGATCTGCGTGGTCAGCGGGTTCCAGTCCAGGCCGAGGCCCTCGACGAACGCCTGCGACACCGCCGGCCAGTCGGCTGACGGGACGGCGACGGTGTGCGCGCCGTAGGTGCCGGTGGCGCCGTTCAGCTTGCCGAGGAACTCGGCGCCCTCTACCCGACGCAGCTGACGGCGCAGGCGGTGCGCCAGGACCGCGAGCTCCTTGCCGAGGGTCGTCGGCGTCGCCGGCTGGCCGTGCGTGCGGCTGAGCAGGGGCGCCGCGGCGTGCTCGCGCGCCATGCCGGCGAGCTGGTCGACGACGGCGGTCGCGGCCGGGAGCCACACGTCACGGACGGCGCCCCGCACCATCAGCGCGTACGACAGGTTGTTGATGTCCTCGCTGGTGCAGGCGAAGTGCACCAGCTCGCTCGCGGCGGGGAGGCTGGTCGTCCCGAGCACCTCGGGCGCGGCGGAGATGCGGCGCTTGATGAAGTACTCGACGGCCTTGACGTCGTGCACGGTCTCGCGCTCGATCTCGGCCAGCTCGGCGATCTCGTCCGCGCCGAACGTCGCGGGGATCGCTCGAAGGTAGTCGATCTCCTGCGGCGACAGCGTCGGAGCGCCGGGGACCACCGGTGCTTCGATGCCGGGCGCGCCGTTGCACAGCGTGATGAGCCATTCCACCTCGACGTGGATGCGCTCGCGGTTCAGCGCGGCCTCGCTCAGGTGGTCCACGAGCGGGGCGACGGCCTTGCGGTACCGGCCGTCCAGCGGTCCGAGCGCGATGGCCGGGCTCACCTCCGCGAACGCGACGCGGGTGACGGGGCTGGCAGGGGCGGTGGTCTCAGGCACGTGCTCCATTCTCCCACGCGAGTCGCGTGAAGCCTGCTGCGGGGCCTAGCGGCGAGATTCGTCGATGGGCCCTGCAGACCCTCCCGACGGCGTTCCGCGGGTGCGAGCCCGACCACCGGCTGCCTTCTCGACGACCTGTGCACAGGCGACCGTCCCTGGCCGACGGCGGCGTCCGGCTCGCCCCTAGCGTCGTGGTCGACGAGGGACCGGACCGACGGACACGGCCGGACGAGCAGTGAGGGAGCGTCGATGAACGACATGTATGCGCCGCCCGCGCGCGGAGCAGGGGACCCGACGGTGGCGTTCGCGGCCGCGGTGGAGCTCTTGATGCGGGGGATCGACCAGCTGCGGGCTGCCGTCGAGGTGGACTGGGAGGCACCCGCGGCGCAGCTGTACCGGGAGGAGGTCGCCGGGGTGGCGCTCGCCGTCGCGCGTGACCTGTTCCTCCTGAAGGAGGCCATGCGGCGGGCGGACGCCCTCCACGCGGCGGGCGGGCCGGGATGACGCCGTTCGTGACGCCGCCGGAGGGTCCGCGCGCGCCGTCGGACACCGTCACGGTTTTCGGGGGAGCGGGTGCCACCGCCGTCGAGTCGGACTCGGTGCGCCGCGCGGCCGCGCGGGTGGCGGGCGCCGCCGACGACCTGCGGGCCGCCGCCGCGCAGTGCTTGGCGGCGAGCGGCGACGTCGTCCTGCCCGGTTCGGCCTGGCGGCCCGAAGGCAGCACCGCCTGGGCCACTGCCGCGCTCGCACCAGCAGCGCGGGCGCTCGAGGAAGCCGCACAGGACGCGGCGCGGTGCCTCGGCGCGCGCGCCGACCTGTGCGATCTGCTGGGCTGGCGCCTGCTGCGGGCGGCCGGCCTGTACGAGGAGGCGGAGTCGACGGCGGAGCGGGCGGTCGGTGCCCTGGTCACCGCCGGGACGTTCGGTACCGGGGCGGCGGTCGGCAGCCTGGGCTGGGCGGGCCTCGCGGGCGTCGGCGTCGTGGGAGCTGCGGAGGTGGCCGGGCGCCTGGCCGGGGGAATGCTCACCGGTGGCGTCTCCTCGGCGATCACCGGCTGGGCCCTGACCGAGGCGACGCGCGGCCTCGCCCCGTTCTCGGATGAGGCGTTCGCCGGCCTGGGGAGCGGCGTCGCGCTGTCCCAGCCCGCACTCGCTCAGGGCCGCCCGGATGTCTCAGGTGGGGCCGGCGTGCTCGCGCACGTGGCCCGCGAGGTGCCGTTGCTCGGGAACGGCGACCGGGGGATCAAGGTCACGCGGCTCGGTCCCGGGGACTTCGCGGACGGCGCGGTGCCGGCCTGGTCCGACACCGGAGCCGGGTCCGTGCAGGAGGCACTGGCACGGGTCGACGATCTCTACCCGGGCAAGGGCGGCGCACCGGCGGCCACGGTCGCCGTCCAGAAGGTGACGGGCGCCGACGGCACCGTGTCGTGGACTGTGCTGGTGCCCGGAACCCAGTCGGCGCTGCCCGCGGACCACCCCTGGGACGGCCGCACCGACCTCGAGCTGGTCGCGGGCCAGGCCGACGGCGCGACAGCGGCTATCGAGCAGGTGCTGGCGGACTGCGGCGTCGGACCCGACGAGCCCGTCACCCTCGTCGGGCACAGCCTGGGCGGGATCGCGGCCGCCGCCCTCGTGTCGCGCGCGGGCTTCGCGGAGCGCTACCGGGTGGGCGGGCTGGTCACCGCCGGGTCGCCGACGGGACTGGTGCCCACGCCGCCGGGGGTGCCGGTGCTGCACCTCGAGACCCCGGAGGAGCTGGTGGCAAGCACCGACGGCCGCTCCGCCGCAGAGAATCCGCGTACCCGCGACCGGGTGACCGTCGTCCGGTCGCTGCGGGGCTCGACCGAGGCGGGCGACCGGGCGGCGTCGGGCAACGTGTCCCTGGCGCACGCGGTCACCACGCACGTCCGCACGCTGGACCTGGCTATCGGGTCCGCCGACCCGCGCGTGACCGACGTGGCCGACAGGATCGGCGCCCGACTGGACGGAAAAGTCGCGAGCACCGTGTACTACCGGGCCGAACGGGCCGGCCCGTGACCCGGCTCAGCGGGTGGCTGCCGCTCAGCCCGTGATCCGGCTCAGTCCGAGACCCTGTTGGGCAACAACGCCAGCAGGACGATCTGCACTACCGAGATCACGATAGCCGCCAGCACGTACCACCAGAAGCCGCCGGTCACCTCGAGGCCCCAGCTGGTGGTGTCGGAGAACCAGGACTGGTTCGTGATGAGCGTGGTGATCCACAGCATGAGCGCATTGACCAGCACCGACACCAGGCCGAGCGTGAGGATGTAGAGCGGCAGCGAGATGAGCTGGACTATCGGCTTCACGATCAGGTGGACCAGGCCGTAGACGATCGCGATGACCACCGTGGCGAGGATCGTGCCAAGCACGGTGTCGTTGCTGACGATGTCCATGTGAGAGCCGAGGATCAGGGCCGACAGCCAGATTGCGAGTGCGGAGATGAGGATGCGCGCCACGAGCTTCATCTCGTCATCGTGGCATGCTGACCCTCGTGGAAGAAGCATTCGTACCGCTCCGCCAGGCCGTGTCGGCACTCCCCGCCTACGTTCCCGGCGCGCGCGCCGGTGCGGGTGCCCCGATGTGGAAGCTGTCGTCGAACGAGAACCCGTACTCCCCGCTGCCGTCGGTCCTCGCCGCTATCACGCGGGCCGCCGCCGAGGTGAACCGGTACCCCGACATGTACGCCGAAGAGCTCGTCGGGGCGCTCGCGGCGCACAGCGGGGTGGCCGTCGAGAACGTAGTGGTCGGCAACGGTTCCGTCGCGCTGCTGTCGCACGTCCTGAACGCGGTCGTGGAGCACGGGGACGAGATCGTGTTCCCGTGGCGCTCGTTCGAGGCCTACCCCATCGCGGCCGCGGTGTCCGGCGGCAACGCCGTGACCGTGCCGCTCGAGGAGGGCACGGGCCGCCTCGACCTGCCCGCGATGGCGGCCGCGATCACGCCGCGCACGCGCGTGGTGCTCGTCTGCTCGCCCAACAACCCGACCGGCCCCGCAGTGCACGCGGGCGAGCTGGAGACGTTCCTGGCGGCAGTGCCGAAGGACGTCCTGGTGGTGCTGGACGAGGCGTACCTCGAGTTCGTGCGTGACCCGGAAGCACCGGACGGCATCGACGTGTTCAGGCGAAACCCGAACGTGATGCTGCTGCGCACCCTCTCCAAGGCGCACGGGCTGGCAGGGCTCCGCGTCGGCTACGCGATCGCCGAGCCGCGCCTCGCCGCCGGGATCCGCGCCGTGTCCACGCCGTTCGGCGTCTCGCACGTCGCGCAGGCCGCCGCCCTGGCGTCGCTGGAGCCGGCGACGCAGAGCCAGCTCATGGCCCAGGTCGAGGCACTGGTCGGCGAGCGCACCCGCGTCGTCGAGGGTTTGCGCGGCCAGGGCTGGGTGCTTGCGGAGACGCAGGCGAACTTCGTGTGGTTCGACCTGGGCGAGCAGACGCTGGAGCGCGCCGCCGAGGCGAAGGCGGCCGGCGTGCTGGTGCGCCCGTTCGCCGGTCACGGCATCCGCGTGAGCATCGGCGACCCCGAGGCGAACGACGCGTTCCTGAAGGTCGCGGCGTCCTGGCGCTGACCGGCCCTGGCCCGGAACGGACCAGGCGACGGGCCGCCGGTCAGCGCTCCAGGCAGCGCGCGATGTGTGCCCGGGTCGCCGCGGCGGCCCGGGCGTTGCACCACCGCGCCGCCGTTGGTGGAATCCGACAAACGGTCCCGCGAGAGATTGGGTGACATCGCGGCAGACCTACCTACGGAGCCGTAGCCTACGCTTGCGTAGGCTACGAGAGCGTAGGTTGCGGATCGGCCAAATTTGCGGCTGGACCCGTGCCAGGATGGAAAGGTCCCCGGAACGGGCCGGGCGTCTCCGCAACAGCGGGCGCCTCGCGTCCGCAGTTGAAGGAGGAGAGAGTGACTACCACCAACGGCTCCAACGAGGCGATCCCGACGTTGCAGCTACTCGATCCCCAAGGGAACCGCGCCACGACGCGCGGTACCAAGGGTTATCGCGACCGCGCCGCTGCCCTGACCCCGGAAGACCTCCGTGGCATGTATCGCGACATGGTCCTGACTCGCCGCTTCGACGAAGAGGCGACGTCGCTCCAGCGGCAGGGTGAGCTTGCCCTGTACGCGCCCTCTCGTGGCCAGGAGGCCGCGCAGGTCGGCAGCGCCTACGCGCTGCGGCCGCAGGACTTCGTCTTCCCGTCGTACCGGGAGCACGGCGTGCTGCAGGTCCGCGGCGTGGACCCTGTCGACCGGCTGCGGTTCTTCCGCGGATCGGACCACGGCGGGTGGGACCCGAACGAGCACAACGCGGGCGTCTACTCCGTGGTCATCGGTGCGCACACCCTGCACGCCACCGGCTACGCCATGGGCGTCCAGCGGGACGGCACCCCGCACGACAAGCGGGACGGCACCGCCGTGATCGCGTACTTCGGCGACGGTGCCACCTCGCAGGGCGACGTCAACGAGGCGATGGTGTTCGCCGCGGTGAACAACGCGCCAGTCGTGTTCTTCCTGCAGAACAACCAGTGGGCCATCTCCGAGCCCACCATCAGGCAGACGAAGATCCCGCTCTACCAGCGGGGCGCGGCGTTCGGCCTGCCCAGCCTTCGGGTCGACGGCAACGACGTGCTCGCCGTGTACGCCGCGACCCAGGAGGCGCTCGAGCGCGCCCGGATGGGCGAGGGCCCGAGCTTCATCGAGGCGTACACGTACCGGATGGGCGCCCACACGACGTCGGACGACCCGACCCGCTACCGCACCTCCGAGCAGGAGGAGGAGTGGCGAGGTCGCGATCCGATCGATCGCCTCGCCGCCTACCTGCGCGCCGAGGGCGAGCTCGACGAGGCCTTCGAGGCACAGGTCAAGGCAGCGGGGGACGAGATCGGCGCCCACCTGCGCACCGGCGTCCGTGCGCTCGACGGCGGCGCGCCCGTCTCGACGTTCGACCATGTCTACGCCACCCCGCACGGCGTGGTCTCCGCCGAACGGGCCTGGTACGAGGCATACGAGGCCGGTGACCCGCCGGCCCAGCAGTACGCGATCGCGGAGACGACCCAGGGAGGCGCACGATGACAACCATGGCGGAGCGTACGCACACGACGTCCGGCAGCGCCCCGGAAGCGGCGTCGAGCACCAAGACCCTCACGCTCGGCAAGGCGGTCAACGAAGGCCTGCGTGCCGCGATGCGGCACGACGACAAGGTCATGCTCATGGGCGAGGACATCGGCCCGCTGGGCGGCGTCTTCCGCGTGACCGACGGCCTGCAGGCGGAGTTCGGCGAGCAGCGGGTGGTGGACACGCCGCTGGCGGAGTCCGGCATCGTCGGCACCGCGATCGGCCTGGCGATGCGCGGCTACCGGCCGGTCTGCGAGATCCAGTTCGACGGGTTCGTCTTCCCGGCGTTCAACCAGATCACCACGCAGCTCGCGAAGATGCACAACCGCACCCGCGGCGCGGTATCGGTGCCCGTCGTGATCCGCATCCCGTACGGCGGCGGTATCGGCGCGGTCGAGCACCACAGCGAGAGCCCGGAGGCGCTGTTCGCGCACACCGCCGGTCTTCGCGTGGTGTCGCCCAGCAGCCCGCAGGACGCGTACACGATGATCCAGGAGGCCATCGCCTGCCCGGACCCCGTGGTGTTCTTCGAGCCCAAGGGCCGCTACTGGACCAAGGGGCCGGTCGACCTGGACGCGCCCGTCGGGTCGGCCACGCTCAACTCGGCCCACGTGGTCCGGGCCGGCACCGACGTCACGCTCGTCGCGTACGGCCCCTCCGTCGAGACCGCGGTCAAGACCGCCGACGCGCTCGCGGCCGAGGGCCGCTCCGCCGAGGTGCTCGACCTGCGCGCCGTCTCGCCGATCGACACCGCCGCCGTCGTGGCGAGCGTCCGCAAGACCGGGCGTTGCATAGTCATCCACGAGGCGCCGGTGTTCTTCGGGGCCGGCGCCGAGATCGCGGCCCGGGTCACCGAGGAGTGCTTCTACGCGCTCGAGGCGCCCGTGCTCCGTGTGGGCGGCTTCCACACCCCGTACCCGGTCGCGAAGCACGAACGCGAGTATCTGCCGAGCGTGGACCGTGTGCTCGACGCCGTCGACCGTGCCTTCGCGCACTGACCCAGGAGTGAACCGAGAGTGAGCTCGAACAAGCAGAGGTTCCCGCTCCCCGACGTCGGAGAGGGCCTCACCGAGGCCGAGATCGTCGAGTGGCGGGTCGCCGTGGGCGACGCCGTCGAGGTGAACCAGACGATCGTCGAGATCGAGACGGCGAAGTCGCTGGTCGACCTCCCGTCGCCCTGGACAGGGACAGTGTCAGCGCTGCTCGTGGAGTCGGGCACCACCGTCGACGTCGGCACCCCGATCATCGAGATCGAGGTGCCCGGCGTCGGCGGTGCCCCCGCCGGGCCGACCTCGAACGGCGCCGTCTCGGAAGCGGGTGACGGTTCCAGCGGTGTCGCCCCGCCCGATGGTGCTCAGGACGAGGGCTCCGGGTCGGTGCTCGTCGGCTACGGCACTGCCGAGGCGACTGCGAGCGGACGGCGCCGGCGCCACCAGGCGGTTCCGGCCGCGTCGGCGCCTCCGGCCGCGCCGATCGCTACCAGGGCGCCCGAGGCGCCTGCCCCGGTGGCGGCTCCCGCACGGCCTGCGCCCGCCCCCGCGGCTCCGCCGTCGGACACCGGGACCACGACGGCCGTGCGAGCGCGTGTGCTCGCGAAGCCGCCGGTCCGCAAGCTGGCCAAGGACCTGGGGGTGGACCTGGCGGGCGTGCACGCGTCGGGCCCGGGCGGCATCGTGACGCGCGAGGACGTGGTCTCCCACGCCGAGCGCTCGTCGGTGCAGACGCTGACGAACTACGCGGACGACGAGCCGTGGCTCGCCTCGGGCGCGGTCTCGCCGGACGGCCGCCAGACGCGTGTCCCGGTGAAGTCGGTGCGCAAGCGCACCGCTGAGGCCGTGGTGGCCAGTGCCTTCACAGCTCCGCACGTGACCGTGTTCCGCACGGTGGACGTCACCAAGACGATGAAGCTGGTGGCGACGCTCAAGGAGGACCGCGACTTCGCGGACGTCCGCGTGACGCCGCTGCTGCTCGCGGCCAAGGCGGTGCTGCTCGCGGTGAAGCGGCACCCGCAGATCAACGCCTCCTGGGACGACCCGGCGCAGGAGATCGTCTACAAGCACTACGTGAACCTGGGGATCGCCGCGGCGACGCCGCGTGGGCTCGTGGTGCCGAACATCAAGGACGCGCACACGCTCGACCTGCTCGGACTCGCGAAGGCGATCGCCGGGCTGACGGCGACCGCGCGGGCCGGGCGTACCTCGCCCACCGACATGTCGAACGGCACGATCACGATCACGAACGTGGGCGTCTTCGGCATCGACACGGGCACGCCCATCCTCAACCCGGGGGAGGCCGGGATCCTCGCCTTCGGCGCCATCAGCAAGAAGCCCTGGGTGCACAAGGGCAAGGTGAAGCCGCGGTGGGTCACGCAGCTCGGCTTCAGCTTCGACCACCGGCTGGCCGACGGCGAGCTGGGGTCACGGTTCCTGTCCGACGTCGCGCGTGTGCTCGAGGAGCCGGCGCACGGGCTGGTGTGGAGCTGACTCGTCAGACCCCCGCACGACGTGTCAGACCCCCAGGTCACCGAGTGACCTGGGGGTCTGACGCATAGAACGACCGGGGCAGTGCGCCGGTCCGGATCGGTCTGGGAGATCCGCGGTGTGGACCTGCGCACTGCTCCGGCATCTCACGGCGGCTGGACTCGGCCGCCGTGCCTCGGGCAACGTCTGGTGGTCACGTGGCTGTCAGGCCACGCGCATGCCCCCGATCGACCGCGGCCGTCCACGACGACGCTTGCGGCTCCGTACGGTGCCGTCCACGACGATCTCGCCGCCCCAGACACCCCATGGCTCGCGGCGGGCGAGCGCGCCCGCCAGACACTGCGCCTTGAGCGGGCAGACGGCGCACGCGCGCTTCGCTTCTTCAAGGTCCGCAGGATGTTCCGCGAACCAGAGCTCGGGCTGTTCCGAGCACGGCACGGAGTCGTCGGTCTCGGTGATGATGTTCGCGAGGTCCACACTGGTCACAACGCAGAAGAGGGCTAAAGGGTTGGGTTTGGTGCACAATCTGGCCGAACTTTTCCTGAACATCGTCGGAATGCCAGGTTTCGGGCGCCTCGCGGCGTGGTCAGCCGCACATCTGCGTACGGTCAGGACCGCAGCGCAGCGCGCCTAGGCTTGACGCGTGACGACCAGCAGAACTGCCCGGACGAGCACTGCGAGCGGCCCCGCGAGCCCCTCCTGGCTCGTCGCGGCGCTGCCCGCCGCGGCTCTGGTGGCGCTGGCCGCCCTCTTCGCGGCGGGCGCGTTCTCCGGTGCGTTCACCGCGTTCGCCAGCTTCACGGACCCGGGCGTCGTCGTGCGCTGGGGCATGCCCGTCGCGACGGTGACCACCGAGCTGGCCCTCGCGGTGACCATGGGCTCGCTCGCGCTGGCGGCCTGCGTCCTGCCGCGCGGGCCGCTGGTGGACCGGGCCCTCGGGGTCGCGGGCGTCTCCGCCGGGGTGTGGACCCTGGCGGCGCTGGTGCAGCTCGTACTGCGCTTCTCGTGGTCCACTTACCTGCCCCTGGACGCGCCGACGTTCGGGCCGGCGCTGATGGAGTACGTCTCGACCATCGCCGTCGGCCGCACGTACCTGGCGATAGTGATCGTGGCCGCTCTGACGGCGGCCGTCGCGCTGCTGGTGCGCGGCCCGGTGGGCGCCCTGTGCACCATCGCGCTGCCGCTCGTCGCGCTCGGCATGCAGTCCTCGACCGGCCACGCAGCCGGCGCCTCCAGCCACGACCTCGCGGTCTCCGCCCTGTTCCTGCACCTCGGCGGCGCGGCCCTCTGGATCGGCGGGCTGGGCGCCATCGTCCTCGTCGGCCTGCGGTACGCCGCGACCGCCGACGTGATCCGGCGGTACTCCGGGATCGCCCTCTGGTGCTTCGCAGCGGTAGCGGTCTCCGGCCTGGTCAGCGCATGGATCCGGATCGGCTCGCTCGACGGGCTGAGCACCGACTACGGGATCCTGCTGGTGGCGAAGGCAGCGCTGCTGGTAGTCCTCGGCAGCCTGGGCTGGCTGCACCGCAGCACGGTCGTCGCCCGCCTCTCCGCCGGCACCGCCACGAGGAACGAGGCGGTGGGGCTGTTCTGGCGGCTCGCCGCGGTGGAGATCGGGGTGATGGGTGCGGTGTCGGGCGTTGCGGTCGCCCTGGGCTCCACGGCACCCCCCGTGCCTGACGAAGCGATCGCCGACGCCACTCCCGCCGAGATCGTCACCGGCCACCCGCTGCCGCCCGAACCCACCGTGCTGCGCTGGCTCACCGAGTTCCAGTGGGACGTCATAGTCGCCTTCGCGTGCGCGGCCGCCGTCATCGTGTACGTCCGATGGGCGCTGCGCCTGCGGCGTCGGGGGGACGCCTGGCCCGTGGGCCGCACCATCTCCTGGTGCCTCGGCATCCTGGTCCTCTTCTGGGCCACGAGCGGCGGGGCGGCCGCCTACGGGCACGTCCTGTTCAGCGCGCACATGGTGCAGCACATGGTCCTGGCGATGGTCGTGCCGCTGTTCCTCGTGCTGGCCGCGCCGGTCACGCTGCTCGCGCGAGCGGTCCCGGCGCGCAAGGACGACTCGCGCGGCCCCCGCGAGTGGGTCCTGCTGCTGGTCCACTCCGCCCTGGGCCGGTTCATGGCGAACCCGGTCGTGGCCGCCGTCCTGTTCGCGGGCGGGATGGTCGTCTTCTACTTCACGCCCCTGTTCGAGCTGGCGCTGACCACTTACGCGGGCCACCTGTGGATGATCGCCCACTTCACGCTCGTGGGATACCTCTTCGCGAACGCGCTGGTCGGCGTCGACCCCGGGCCGTCCCGCCCCGGGTACCCGCTGCGGCTCGTGCTGCTGTTCGCCACGATGGCGTTCCACGCGTTCTTCGGCGTCACGCTGACCTCGGGCACCGCGCTGCTCGTGCCCGACTGGTTCGGGCTCATGGGCCGCCCGTGGGGCCCTAGCGCCATCGAGGACCAGCAGAAGGGCGGCGCAGTCGCCTGGGGCATCGGCGAGCTGCCGACCCTGCTGCTCGCCATCGGCGTCGCGATCTCCTGGACGCGGTCCGACGAGCGCGAGGCCAGGCGGAGCGACCGCAAGGCGGAGCGCGACGGCGACGCCGAGCTCGAGGCGTACAACAAGATGCTGGCCGAAAAGGCGGACCAGGCGGCAAAACGCGGCGAGGGCTGACGGGCCCCTGGTTGTGGGCGGGATCATTGCGCCTAAAACGGTCTCGTAGCCGTAAAAATCGCGCCCACAACCCGGGGCGCACGTGATAGACGTGTCGCGTGAGCGAATCTCCGCAGACCCCGTTCCACGACCTCGACCACTACGTCGCCATCCCGCGCCTCACCGGCCTCACGGCCAGCCATGACGGCACCCGCCTCGTCGCAGGAGTCCAGACGCTCGACGGCGAGCGCACCGGGTACCGCACCGCCCTCTGGGAGGTCGACCCGGCGGGTGAGGCGCCCGCCCGGCGGCTGACCCGGTCCGCGAAGGGCGAGTCGTCGGCCGTCTTCACGCGGTCCGGCGACCTCCTGTTCACCTCCGCCCGGCCCGACCCGGACGGCAAGGAGGGCGACGACCCCAAGTCCGCCCTCTGGCTCCTGCCGGCGGGCGGCGGCGAGGCCCGCGTGATCGCGGCCCCGCCGGGCGGCGCCTCGGGCGCGCTCACGGCGCGCGACGCCGACACGGTCAGCGTCGCCGCCGCCCTCCTGCCCTCCGCGAAGGACATGCCCCAGGACGCCGAGCTGCGCAAGGCCCGCAAGGACCAGAAGGTCTCCGCGATCCTGCACACCGGGTACCCGGTGCGGTACTGGGACCACGACCTCGGCCCCGACCAGGAGCGACGTTTCGTGGGCGACCTCGCGGCGCTCGCGGACGAGCCGGCGTCGCCGCTGCCCGGGGCCACCGGCGAAACGCCGGACGAGACGCCGGACGAGACGCCGGGTCAGCACCTCGGCCTGCGCGACCTCACCGGCGCCGGCCGGCACCTGCTGAACCACTCCGCCGACCTGTCGGCGGACGGCACGACGCTCGTCACCAGCTGGAGCGTGAACGACGGGGCGGCGGTCCGCAGCACCCTCGTCGCGTTCGACACGGCGACGGGCGAGCGCCGCACGCTCGTGGACGACCCGGACGGCGACGCCGAAGGGCCGCGCATCTCGCCGGACGGCGCCTGGGTCGCCTACGTGACCGAGTCGATCTCGTCGCCGACCGAGGCGCCGGTGATCCGCCTCGCCCTGGTGCCGACCGACGGCTCCGCTGAGCCGGTGGTGCTCGCTGACGACTGGGACCGCTGGCCCGGCCGCCCCACCTGGCTCCCCGACGGCAGCGGCCTGCTGGTCCAGGCCGACGACGACGGCCGCGGCCCGGTCTTCCTGCTCACGTTCTCGGGGGCACTCCCGGGCAGTGACGTGGCCGTCGAGAAGCTGACCAGCGACGACGCCGTCTTCTCGGACCTCTCTGTCACGTCCGACGGCGCAACCCTGTTCGCGCTGCGCACCTCCTACCTGGCTCCGGCCGAGCCGGTGCGCATCGACCTGGCGGCGTTCCTCGCCTCCGGCGCCGCGGGGGAGCGGACGCCGGTCGCGGCGACCGTCCTTCGTTCGCCGGTGCCCGCCCCGGAGCTGCCGGGCACGCTCACCGAGATCGAGACCACCGCCGAGGACGGCACGCGCGTGCGCGCCTGGCTCGCGCTGCCGCACTCGGTGGCGGCCCTACGGCAGTCTCAGGACCCGTCTGTCGAGTCCCAGACGCGGGCCCCGCTCCTGCTGTGGATCCATGGCGGCCCGCTCGGCTCCTGGAACGCCTGGAGCTGGCGCTGGAACCCGTGGCTGATGGTCGCCCAGGGCTACGCCGTGCTGCTGCCGGACCCGGGACTGTCGACCGGGTACGGCCAGGAGTTCATCCAGCGCGGCTGGGGCAGCTGGGGCAAGCTGCCGTTCACCGACCTGATGGCGATCACAGATGCGGCCGAGGCGCTGCCCGAGATCGACGAGACCCGCACGGCCGCGATGGGCGGCTCGTTCGGCGGATACATGGCGAACTGGGTGGCCGGCCACACAGACCGGTTCAAGGCCGTCGTCACGCATGCAAGCCTGTGGGCGCTGGACCAGTTCGGCCCGACCACGGACGCCGGGTACTACTGGGCGCGCGAGATGACGCCCGAGGCGGCCCTGGAGAACAGCCCGCACCTGGCCGTCGGCGACATCCGCACCCCGATGCTCGTGATCCACGGGGACAAGGACTATCGCGTCCCGATCGGCGAGGGCCTGCGTCTCTGGTACGAGCTGCTGACGAAGTCGGGCCTCCCGGCGTCCGACGACGGCGAGACGGTGCACCGGTTCCTGTACTTTCCGGACGAGAACCACTGGGTGCTCACACCGCAGAACGCCAAGGTCTGGTACCAGGTGGTATCGGCGTTCCTCGCGGAGCAGGTGCTGGGCGAGACGCCGGAGCTGCCGACGACCCTCGGCTGACGGACGGTGCTCCGCGGCGATCTTCGCCGTGGTGGAGGCCGAGGTAGAGCGGTCGGACGGCCGCTCTACCTCGGCGTGGCGCGCTCAGCCGGCGCGGACCGCGCCCACGACCCGCACGCGCACTGCGACGTCGTCGATCTCCTCAGGGATCTTGTCCACGAGGCGGGGGTCCGTCACGTTCACCTGCAGCACCCAGCTTCCGCCAGGTCCAGCTACGTGCGCCACCAAGACTTCCTCGGCGAGCACTTCGACGGGCGATCCGCCGGACGTGTCGGGTCCCGCGTGCTTTCGTGCTGGGTACTCGCGTGGTGGCTGTCCGAGTGACGTCGTGAACTCAGGGGCGACGCCAACCCCGATCACACCGTCGAGCCCGGTCACTTTTTGCCGTAATGCGGCTTTTGCCGACCGAGCCTCGTCGAGTGTTGCCATCCAGATCACCTCCTGGTCATCCATTGTGTCCCCCGTGTCTACCCCCTTCCACCGCGTTCGGAGGGGTCGCAGGTCGCTTCTGGGGGCCTCGGGTACCGCCGCAGGTCAGCCGGGTTGCGACGTGCGCCGCGCCGCGAGAACACGCCCATGGTCCAGACCGCCGAAGGCGACACGCCCGGCACTCGAAACGCTGGTGCGCATACCGAACGTCGCCCCGGTGGGCGCGAAAGTCGTCCAGGTGGAAGCGAATGTCACCCGAACGGATGCGTCGGTTCCCTGGCCAGCTCTACCCCCAGGATATCCAGTACCTGGTCGATCGGGTTGGCGTACGTGAGCCCCTTCCCGCTGCGCCCGCCGGACTCGGAGCCGGCGAACAGGAGACCCAGCGCCACGCCGTCCTCCCGGTAGACGAGCGCACCGGAGTCGCCGCCGCGGGAGAACGGGCCGTCGTCGAGGCTCTCGATCTCGATCTGGTCGTCGAAGTTGAGCGCGCCCAGATCCTCGTAGCCCACTATGACGTCGTCCAGCTCGATGGCCGTGACCCGCCCGCGCGTGATCGCCGTCGTGCGGCCCACCTTGCCGACGACCTCACCGCCGAGGGCCCGGGCGGTCTTCACCACGCGTCCCACGGGGTACTCGAAGTCCACCGGGACCCGGTCGAGCCGGGCGATGGCGGCGTCGGTGAAGGACGGCTCGACAGTGTCCAGGTCCACCACCTGCGTGAGCTCGCCGATCCGGTCTCCGGGCGCCAGGCCGCCGTCGGCGGGGCCGGGCTGGAGGACGATGTCGCCCGGCCGTGCCTCCGGGGACCCGGCCAGAACGTGATAGTTCGAGAGCGCATACAGGTGGCCGTCGCGGTCCACGGGGCTCGCGCGGGTCACGAAGGCACCAAGGGTGCCGGCCGTGACGCCCACATGGCCGATGGAGATTCCGGGCCGCAGCGGCCTGCGCCGGTCCGTATCGCCGTCGGCCTGCGACGTCGGCGCGGGCGGTCGCGGGCCGAGCTCGCTCACGGGGCGGATGCGACCGGTGCGGCGGATGTCGGCGTCGGGCCCGATCTCGGCCGAGACCTTGCGCACTATCGAGCGGGCCCGGGGGATCCCGAGCCGGTAGCGGACGGCGATGCCGAAACCACCCTCGGCCTGGGGCACCAGACCGAGCGCGAGTGTGGGGGCGCGCACGACGTCGGCGGCGTGGGCCATCGTCTGCGCACCCACCGACCGCGGCGTTGCCACGACTCCGTGCTTCTCGGCTAGCTCTCGGGCGAAGGCTGCGAGCTGCTCCTTCATCTTCCTGGCCTCGTCGCGGTCCATGCCCTGATCCTCTCCTCACCCACCAACACGACACGGCACACAAGGTGGCGACACGCCGATCTGTCAGTAAAAGTCATCCGATAGATGGATATCGCCGCGTCAGGTTTGCGCGGTACGTTCCTCTGCTACACCCAACCATGGTCGGGTGAAAGCCAGGAAGACCCGAGGTGTCACAAAACATCCTCGTATTCCTCCTAAATCGTTGGCGGCGCCCGCACTGGGCATCGAAGGACACGAAACGGCGAGAATTGATCGGGACGATGGATGAGACGCGGAGCGCGCGGGTGACTCGCGCCGACGTGCGCGCGGCCCTCATGTGGGCCCTCGAGCTGGACCGCGTTGCTCTGCTCGCGCACCGTGCGGCCGTGCACTCCAGCAAGAGCGACCTCACGCGTCGCCGGGCCGACAAGGCCCTGGTCGAGCAGTGGCGTGCTCGCAGGCCGGACGGCGGCACATCGGCCGGGGAGTGACAAGTTCCCGCGGGCAGCAGCGGGCCGTCTACGGCCGCCAGGCGTCGCCGCGAAGAAGGCCGCGTCCAGCCCTGAGGCAGGCGCCGTGAGGTCAGCGACCCCGCTGGCGTGACTCGTTCAGGAGGCCGAGCTCGTGGGCGCGAGCGAGCGCGGCGGCGCGCTTGGAGACGCCGAGCTTCTTGTAGAGGCTGCGGACCTGGCTGCGCACGGTGGTAGGAGCGACGCCGAAGGCGGTAGCGGCCTGCTCGGCGGTCTTTCCGCTGTCCAGGGCCTCAAGGACTGCGTGCTCGCGGCGGGTCAGCCGGACGATCGGGCCCGTGCTCGGCGGGTTCGTGCGGATGGAGACGCGGGTGCGCCTCAGGGGATTGGGCACGCCGGCCAGCCGCGCGAGCTGCTCCAGGTCCTCGCTCGGCGCGGACAGGAAGGGCCTGATGAGCGCCGGGCTGGACCGCAGCCGGACGGCGGTCTCGAAGGTGTGTGCGGCTCGGTCGTGGTTGCCCTCGCGCAGGTGCGCGATCGCCAGGACGAGATGGAGGCTGACCGTGTCCGGCCCGGGGAGGCGTGCCCGGTTGAGTGTCTTCGCCGCGACGCGGATCGCCTGCAGATGGTGTCCGGCGAGCAGGTAGACCCATGCGGCATGGTGCTCGAGGTAGTCCTCGCCGGGGTTCTCTTGTGCGAGGGTGAGGACGCGGTGCCCTGCTTGGGCCCGCAGCAGCAGCTTGGCCTCGGCGTGGAGGGTGAGCCGGTCGGCGATCGACCGACCGCTCGTCGGCGCGTGTGCACTGTGGGCAAAGCGCGCCTCCTGTAGCCGCTGCAGTCCCTGGTGAGGATCGCCGAAGTGGGCGTCGTGGCTGGCGTGCGCGAAGGCGGCGAACGGCCACAGCTCGATGGCCTGTGTAGCGGGTCCCACCGTGACCAGGTGGTACGACGCCCTCTCGGCGTCACCCTCTTCGATGGCGATCTTCGCTCGAGCGATCTTGGCGCCGACGTAGGTCAGGTGCTCGATCCAGTCGGGGACGTCGCCCATCTGGTCGAGCGTCTGGAGCCACCGCCGGGCGAGGTCGAGGTGGCCCTGGAAGGCGGCGAGCATTGCCAGGTTCGCCACCGCGTTGGCTCCCTCGTAGTGCACGGCCGGTGCCCGGCCGACCTCGGCATGAGCACGCGTGTAGTGGTCGACAGCGCTGCCGAGGTTCCCGGCGAGCATCGCGGTGACGCCGCGCTGGCCGGACAGCCAGCCAGGTCTCGCGGCGGTGCCCGTGCTGCCCCACGACAGCATGTGGTTGCCCACCCGTAGTGCGAGCTGCTGGTCGACCCAGGACCCCAGTCGTTCGGATTCTTCGAAGGCGCCACGTATCCGGGCCGAGATGACCGCGAGGGTCCCCGCGGACAGGAGGTCGCTCGGGTCTTGGTACGAGGAGAGCCGACTGGCGAAGCGCCGCCCATAGATGGCGAAGTGGTGGCCAACCTTGCGCAGCTCGGTATCGCCCGTGGTGAAGTGCTGCTGACCGTGAGCGAGCAGGGTCGCGTGCAGAAGGCGGGGTCGCCGGTCGAACTCGTGTGGGCCGAGGCTGCTCGTCGCGCTGATGATCTCGGGAGCAAAGCGGGTCGGCAGGTCGTACCACATCCGGTCGAACAGGTCCTCGAGGTCATCAAGCTTCCCGGAGCGCAGGGCTTGCCGGATGTCCCCACTGCGCGGGGTTCGCTGGTCACCGAGTGAGGTCACTTTGTGAGCGTGCACTCGGAAGTCCTTCTTCGCCTGAGCGCGAAGAGTTTTTTCGGAGGGGGTGAAAAACTCGCCAAATTGAGGAAGGAGTTGATGAACTTTCACGATCCACTCGGCGCCCCTGGCCCCCGACCGGTTCTAGTCAAGACACATGCGCACCGGTGTGCATGAAGCAGAAGGGGGACATCATGCGAACCGGTTTTCCGGACAGAACAGGCGCAAACGGCGCCGGCGGCAGGCGACCGCAGCGAGGCGGCTCGGCCCGACACGGACACAGCCGTCCGGGAACCGGGACGGTGAGGCGTGTCGTCGCGGGTGCGCTCGCGTTCGCGTTGGGGGGCACCGGGCTTGCCGCGGCGGCGGCGGTTCCCGCGGCTGCCGACACGGCGTACGAGGTCACGGGGCAGTGGGAGGCGGGTACGCCGGACACGGCGGGCCGTGGCGACGTGGTCAACGCGGTATGGCGGGTCAACGTCAACGACGACGCTCCGGCCAACGACCCCGTGAACGACGTGACCTTCACTGTCACGCTGGAGCACGGGCTGTTCAAGGAGCTCCCCGACGTCTGCCAGACCACTGACGTGGACCCTGCGTCCGTCATCTCCGACGACGACGCGACGCTGACCTGCAACCTGGGCACGGTCCAGCCCGGCGCCGAGGTCGTGGTCCGGACCCCGGTGATCGCTGATGGGGAGACGGGCGTCGAGATCACCGCTGTGGGCGAGATCGACGGGGAGCAGGCGCAGCTGTCCCCGATCGCGGTCGTGGTGGCTGAGGAGGAGACCTCCGAGGACGCGTCACCGAGTGCGCCGAAGCCGTCCGAGTCCGCGGAGCCGGAGCCGAGCGACGCGCCAGAGTCCGAGGAGCTGCCGGCCCAGAAGTCAGAAGTGTCGGAGAGCGCGGAGGATCCGGAGCCCGCCGCACCCGAGGCAGAAGGCCCGATCACGCCGCTGTCGACGAACCCGACCGACACGTTGATCCGGGTCTCTCAGACCTTCTCCGCGTATGTCGGCCCGGGGGAGAACCTGGACATCGCATTTGAGAAGGTGTTCGACGATGTCGACGGAGTCGATGCCGTCATCACGGTGCGTGGTCCCGACGGCTCCGAGGTGGACTGCACGGTCACCGACGCCGAGCCCGCTGGGTCCGGCTGCGACTGGGCGAACCTGACGTCCGGGACGCCCGGCGTCTGGGAGATCGATTTCGCCACCGCGGGTGGTGCGTCGGCAGATGACCAGTACGCGTGGGACATCACGGTCCAGACCGCTGTCAGCGTCGACGTGCCCGGCCGGGTGTGGTCCGAACACTATTGGATGACCCAGCAGGGCACAGATTCCAGCGCTGATATCGGGTTCTGGTACCTGAGCGAGCAGGGCTTCCTCTATGACGTCGAGTACGACGATTACCACGGCATCGACTCGCTCTTCACCGCCAACGCCACCGGCAACGCGCTGGACGGCACCTGTGTCTCGGCCTACGAGAGCTACGACCTTATTGGACCGTTCGCCGACCCGGAGTTCTACACGCCGACCGATGAGTGTGGACCGCCATTCCGGATCTTCTTCGAGGAGCCGGACTCCTCGATGCCGGCGACCGCCACCACGCCGGACGGCACCACCTGGCTGAATCCAGAGCTCACGCTGCCGAGCCTGGAAAACCTCGACTTCGCCCAGGACCCGGTCTCGGACATCCGGGAGGGCGAGTTCACCGTCGACAGCACGAACTTCGTCGGCAACGCGTCGCTGCAGATCGACGCCAACAACGACGGCGACTACGACGACCCGGTGGACCGGACGATTCCGTTCGGCGTCACGGCCGATGGCAATCAGACCATCCCGTTCGACGGGATCGACGGGCAGGGCAACCCGATCTCTCTGCTCGACGAGATCGGTGCCAGGGTGCTGATCGACCGGGTGGGTGAGATCCACTTCACCAACTTTGACGTTGAGCGGCGAGCCGGCGGCGTCTTGGTGGAGGCGCTTACCGGGCCCGCGGCCGGCACGCCCGACGCGACCACGATCTACTGGAACGACACCAACCTGCTGACCGCGGATCGCGACTGTCTGACCCCTGAGCTCGACGGCGTGGCTGGCGTCGACAGCTCCGGTGGTGTGCACGACTGGGACTGTGAGCCGTTCGCGAGCAACGCCAACGACGGCGTGAACGGATCGTGGGGCGACCAGCGCTGGATCGACGACTGGACGTTCCACCAGGTCGAGCTGCAGGACGAGATGGCGATCGATGAGCCCCATGACTTCGGTGACGCGCCGGACAGCTACGGCACCACGATCGGCGCGGATGGGGCCTTCCACGGGCTGTACGACGGGCTCACGCTGGGTACCGAGCTCGACGACGAGTCTGACGGGCAGCCGTCGGGTGACGCGACAGCTGATGGTGGCGATGAGGATGGTGTGGCTGGGCCGGTCTACGTCGCGGTCGGTGTCGACAGCACCATCGAGGTGACGGCCACCAACGAAACCGACGACCCGGCCACGCTGGCGGGTTGGGTCGATCTCGACAACAGCGGCACGTTCGAGCCGGGTGAGCTGGTGACCGTGCCGGTGCCGGCGAACTCGGGGACGGCGGCGTATTCGTTGTCGTTCCCGGGCGGTGCGACGGCCACGGGCGACGCGTTCGCGCGGTTCCGGCTCTACGCGGGCACTCCCGGCCAGATCGGAGAGATCCTGCCCACCGGCCCCGCCGCCTCGGGTGAGGTCGAGGACTACCTGGTGCAGCTGTACTCCGACGAGGTCGTCAAGGAGCCGGTCGGCGTTCCGTTTGCGAACGCGGACGGCACCCACACCGTGGAGTTCAGCATCACGGTGACCCGGGAGGGCACCGGTCCGGACTACGACCTCAGCGACGTGTTCACGGTCGGCGACTCGATCACACTGAACGAGGTGACCTCGGCCAACACTGAACCCGGCGGCATCACGACGCTGGACAACTGGGACGATGCGTCGAGCACTCTGGAGATCGTGGCGGACGAGCCGATCGCGGACGGTGTGACGCATGAGTATCTGGTGACGGTGAACGCGACGATCGACGGCGAGGCGATGAGCTTCGACGCTTCCGACTGCTCGTTGACCGGCGGCGAGTCGGGCACCGGATTCCTCAACACCGCCGAGCTGGTGTCGGGCGGCAACGTGGCCGAGGACGATGCGTGTGTCGAGGCGACCGTTCCGCAGATCGAGAAGACGGTGTCCTCCGAGCCCACGCCTATGGGCGGTGGGGAGTACGAGGTGGTCTACCAGATCGACGTCACCAACCCGCACGCCGGCGCCACCGAGTATGACCTCGACGACGACCTGATGTACGGCGACGCGGTCACGGTGGTCGGTACGCCGACCGCCGAAGCGATCACCGGCGGACTGAGCTCGCTCGAGAACGACTGGGACGCCTCGACGGAGACGTTGCTGATCCAGACCGACGAGCCGATCGACGCCGCCGCGGACGCGGACTCCCCGACGGTGCACTCCTACCTGGTGACCGTGCGGTTCACGGTCGACCTCGACGAGGTCACGGTCGAGAACAGCGACTGCACGCTGACCGACGGCGAGTCGGGGACCGGTCTGCTGAACTCGTCCAGCATCGAGGTGGACGAGCAGACCTCCACGGACCAGGCGTGTCCCTCGATCCCGTTGATCGGCGTGTCCAAGACGGTTTCGGACGGTCCGGTCGCGAACGGTGACGGCACCTGGACGATCACCTATGACGTGGTGGCGACGAACACCGGTGACGCTGACGGGGTGTACACGGCCACGGACATGATGACCGCAGACGGCGACCTCGTCGTCGAGTCGGGCACGATCGTGTCCGCTCCGGACGGGGTCACGGTGTCGGAGGACTGGACCGGTCTGGGTACCGATCAGAGCGACGCCGAGAACGTGATCGCGGCGGATGTGGTTCTGCCGGCCGGGGGCACCCACACCTATCAGGTGGAGGTCGTCGTCTCCGTCGATGACGCCGATGGTGTTCCGATCCTCACCGACTGCTCGGAGCTGGGTGAGGACGGTCCCGGTGGGCTGTCCAACATCGCCGAGGTCGAGCACAACGAGCTGACCGACGACGCCGAGGCGTGCGTCATGATCGCGTTCATCACGGTCGACAAGACGGTGAGCTCGGGTCCGACCCCGAACGGGGACGGGACCTGGACGGTGCTCTACGACATCGTCGCGGAGAACATCGGCGGGGCTGCTGGTGAGTACGAGCTGGCCGACCGCCTGCTCTTTGGTGAGGGCGTCGTGGTCGAGTCGGCCGACGTCGTGACCACCCCGGACGGGGTGGCCGACCCGGCCGGGTGGACAGGTCAGGGCGCTGACCTCGCCGCGGCGGAGAACCAGGTCGCTACCGGCGTCACGCTCGACGCGGGCGGGGAGCACACCTACCAGGTGCAGGTCGTGGTCTCGCTCGACAGGGCGACTGTCACGCCGGACACCCTGATCTGCCCCGAGCCCGGTTCGGGCGATTCCGGTGGGCTGGCGAACTCGACGGAGCTCACGCACAACGGTGAGGTCCAGGACGACGACGCGTGCGCCACCCTGCCGCTGATCGACATCACCAAGGAGGTTGTTGGTGACCCGGTCGCGGGCGAGGACGGTACGTGGACGGTGACCTACGAGATCACCGCGGTCAACGACGGCGCGGCCGAGGGTGTGTACACCCTGACCGACCGTCTGCGGTTCGGCGCCGGCATCACGGTCGACGAGGCCACGGTGACGGACACGCCCAGTGGCGTCACGGCACTCACGTCGTGGACGGGTCAGGGGGCGGTGCAGGCTTCGCCGGCGAATGTTGTTGCCGACGGCGTCACCCTGGGGGCCGGCCAGACCCACACCTACCGGGTGCAGGTCCTGGCCACGGTGAACGAGTCTGGGACGAACCTGTCCGCGTTCACCTGCCCCGAGCCCGGGTTCGGTGAGCCGGGCGGGTTCGCCAACGTTGCCGGCATCGATCTCAACGACCTGACCGACTCCGCCGACGCCTGTGCAACCCCGCTGGCGGACACGTCCCCGCCCGGGGATACGGCCCCGCCGCTGGCGCCAACCGGCGCTGACGTCGGCTGGCTGGTCGCGGGTACAGCACTCCTGCTGCTCCTCGGCGCAGCCGCAATGATCGTCGCCCGTCAGCGACGCTCCACCGACTGACGTCCGACAGCGAAGGGCCCTGCCCACGACCGGTCATCCGGTCGTGGGCAGGGCCTTCTGCAACACGCCCTACGGGACCAGATCGCTGCAATGCGAAACTGCTGTCATGCCTGCTGCATCAACGAGCCTCCCCCGTGTCCGCGCGTCCGAGCTGGTCGGTCGCGGCTGGCTGAACACCGGCGGCCGCAGCGTGACGCTCGCGGAGCTGCGGGGCAAGGTTGTCGTCCTGGACTTCTGGACCTTCTGCTGCATCAACTGCCTGCACGTCCTCGACGAGCTGCGCGAGGTCGAGGAGCAGCACCGCGACGAGCTCGTCATCGTGGGCGTGCACTCGCCCAAGTTCGAGCACGAGGCCGATCCCGACGCGCTCGCCGCCGCCGTCGAGCGGTACGAGGTGCGGCACCCCGTCCTCGACGACCCGGAGCTGGTCACCTGGGGCGCGTACACCGCGCGGGCCTGGCCCACGCTCGTGGTCATCGACCCCGAGGGGTACATCGTGGCGCAGATGGCGGGCGAGGGGCACGGCTCCGCGATCGCCGCGCTCGTCACCGACCTGATCGCCGAGCACTCGGCGAAGGGCACTCTGCACCGTGGTTCGGGACCCTACGTGGCGCCCGCTCCGGCGTCGGGCACGCTGCGGTTTCCCGCGAAGGCGCTCGCCCTGCCGAGCGGGAACCTCCTGGTCGCGGACGCCGGTCACCACTCCCTCGCCGAGCTGGCGCCGGATGGCGAGACGCTCGTGCGGCGCATCGGCTCGGGCGAGCGCGGCCTGGTCGACGGCGCACCGGACGAGGCGCGGTTCAGCGAGCCGAACGGCCTGTGCCTCGTGCCGGAGGACCTCGCGGCGAGCCTTGGATACGACGTCGTGGTCGCCGACACGGTCAACCACGCACTGCGCGGGGTGCGTCTGTCCGACGGCTCCGTCTTCACCGTTGCGGGCACGGGCCAGCAGTTCATGGTCGGCGGCCAGGAGAACGTCGGCGGACGCGGCAGCGAGCCCCTGGCGCCCTACGAGCCCGGCGCCGCCGTCGCGCCGCTCGCCCTGCGCCTCAGCTCCCCGTGGGACGTCGCGTGGTCGGCGGTGCGCGGCGCCTTCGTCGTGGCGATGGCCGGCAACCACACCCTGTGGGAAGCGGACCTGCTCCAGGGTTCAGCGAGCCTGCTGGCCGGCACCATGAACGAGGGCCTCGAGGACGGCCCGGGTGACAGCGCCTGGTTCGCCCAGACCTCTGGCGTAGTGCAGTCCGTCGACGCCGACGGCAGGGCCGACGGGCACCTGTGGATAGCCGACTCCGAGACGTCGTCGCTGCGCCGCGTCGAGCTGTCCGACGGTGCCGACGGCACGCCCGCCGCGACGATCACCACCGTCGTCGGCCAGGGGCTCTTCGACTTCGGGCACCGGGACGGCGCGGCCGAGCAGGCGCTGCTGCAGCACCCGCTCGGCGTGGCCACGCTGCCCGACGGCTCCGTCGTCGTCGCCGACACGTACAACGGGGCGCTGCGCCGGTACGACCCCGCCTCCGGCGAGGTGACGACCTTGGCGAAGGACCTGGCCGAGCCGTCGGACGTGCTCGTCGAGGTAGCGGCCGGCGCCGTGCACCTGCTGGTCGTGGAGTCGGCGGCCCACCGGCTCACGCGGATCGCGCTCCCGGCGAGCCTCGCCGGCGAGGTGCTCGACGGCGGCGCGCACCGGGTCGCCCGGCCCGCGACCGACGTCGGCGCCGGGGCGCTCCGGCTGGACGTGCCGTTTGCGCCCGCGCCGGGCCAGAAGCTCGACGACCGCTGGGGACCGTCGACGTCGCTCCAGGTCAGCGCCACCCCGCCAGGGCTGCTGCTGTCGGGGGCGGGAGACGGGACCGACCTGTTCCGGGACCTGGTGATCAACCCCGAGGTGACCGAGGGCGTGCTGCACGTGACCGCGAAGGCGGCGTCGTGCGACGAGGTGCCGCTGCTGCCGAACGGCGAGCCGGACCCCGACGTGTTCCCGGCCTGTCACGTGGCGCAGCAGGACTGGGGCGTCCCGGTCCGCGTGGTGCCGGACGGCGGTGCCGAGCTGACGCTCCCGCTGCGGGGCTAGCTACCAGCCAGACTCAGCCGGCGAGCACCCCGGGCAGCTCGGTCAGTGAATCGATGACCGTCGCCCGCGCGGCCTCCGGCCGGAGCGCGTGCAGGTAGCCCCACGGGCCGCGGCGGAGCAGGATCGGCCGCATCCCTGCGTCGGCGGCGGGCAGCACGTCGTTGTCGAGCCGGTCGCCGACGTAGGCGATCTCCTCCGGCTCCACGCCCGAGAGCGCGGCGACCTTGGCGAAGAATCCCGGTTCGGGCTTCTGCACCCCCCACTCGTCCGAGGTGCGGATCGCGCTCGCCGGCAGGCTCATCGCCTCCAGCGCGGCACGCGCCTCCGGCGGCTGGTTCCCGGCGATGACGACGTCGAAGCCCGCCTCGCGCAGTGCTCTCAGGGCGGGGCGGACGTCGGGGTAGAGGTCGTCGGCGTCGAACCCGTTGCGCAGGCCGTCCGGGTCGTCCTGCGCCCAGCGGGCGATCTCGGCCTCGAAGTCCAGCCCCGGCCGGACCATCTCGAACGCGTCCCGGTGCGGCAGGTCGAGGGCGGCGCAGCCGCCGAGCAGGCCGAGGAACGTGAGCGGCGGGACGCCCAGCCGCTCGGCCCAGCGGAGCCAGATCCGGGACTCGTCGATGAGCGTCTCTCCGACGTCGAACACCACTGTGCGCACCATGAGCCCGACCCTAGGGCGTGTCGGACCGACAGGTCACCCGGGCGTCCGACGCGCCCGAGGCACGCGACCGGCCTCACGCCAGGTGGAACAGGGCGTCTCCCGCCTGGACCCGCGTGCCCGGGCGGACCAGCTCCTCGAGGGTGCCGGGGCCCAGGTCCAGGGCGACGACGGGCACCAGGGGCGAGCGGCCGCCGTCGGACACCGCGACGGGGGACCAGGCGACGAGGTCCTGGCCGGCCGTGACGGTGTCGCCCTCGGCGACGAGCAGGGTGAAGCCGTCGCCCTTCAGCTGGACCGTGTCGATGCCGAGGTGGACCAGGACGCCCCGGCCCGCCGCGGGCGCCGCTTGTGCAGGCGACACGCCGGCGGGCGCTCCGGCAGCGGCCCCGTCCGGCCCGGGCGGATCCGCGGGCGGCGCCAGCAGGACAAACGCGTGCGGGTGCAGCTTCACCACGACGCCGGCGCACGGCGCGACGACGCGCCTGCCGAGCTCGGGGTCGGGATCGACGGCGAGACCTGGGCCGACGATGCTCTCTGCGAAGACGGGATCGGGCACGTCGCGCATCGCGACCACCCGTCCTGCGACGGGGGATCCGACGATCAGGGCCTCGGCCATGGGGTCATCTTGTCAGATCGCCGACCCCCACGAGGTCGGCCCTTTGCCTTGAGCGCCTCGAGATCGGTCCGCGCCGTCCCGGCCCGCCGAGCCGCGCCGGCAACCGAGCCTCGCCCGGCCGGGCGGTCGCGTGTAACGTTCCGAGCGCACTCGACGACGAGCCTTAGGGGAGCGTACGTGATGACGAGCGAGAGGCTCACGGGGGTCCCGGCGAGCCCAGGTCGCGCAGTGGGGGTCGTGGTGCGGATGCCGGCCCGCGTCCCGGAGCCGAGCACGAGTCGCCTGTCGGGCTCCGCGGACGCCGCCGTCCGCGCGGTCAAGGAGGCCGCCGCCCAGGTGGAGGCGGACCTCGCGGAGCGTGCCGGTCGCGCGTCGGGCACGGCTGCCGACGTCCTCGCGGTCACCGCGGCCATGGCCGCCGACCCGACTCTCGTCGCAGCCGCCGCCCGCCGCGTCCGGGAGGACCGCCTCACCCCGGAGCGCGCGGTGTGGGACGCCGCGGGCTCCGTCGCGACCCAGCTCGAGGCGCTCGGCCCGCCCATGTCGGAGCGCGCCCGCGACGTACGGGACGTGCGGGACCGCATAGTCGCCGCCCTCACGGGCGCGGTCCCGCCCGGCGTTCCCGACCCGGGGCACCCGTTCGTCCTGGTCGCGAGCGACCTCGCCCCGGCGGACACAGCGATGCTCGACCCCGCGGTGGTCACCGCGATCGTCACGGCGCGCGGCGGCCCCACCTCGCACATGGCGATCCTGGCCCGGGCCCTCGGCATCCCGGCCGTCGTGGCGCTGCCCGGTGCGACCGACCTCGCCGACGGCGAGGAGGTCGTGGTGGACGGCATGGCCGGCACGGTCGTGCGCGCCCCTACCGCGGACGACGTGGAGGGGGCCCGACGCCGGGTCACCGCCGCCACGTTCGACGGCCGTGGCATGACCCGCGACGGGACCGAGGTGGAGCTGGTGGCGAATGTCGCCGACCCCGCGGCGGCAGAGGCCGCGGCGGCCGCCGGCGCGCGGGGCGTGGGCCTGTTCCGCACCGAGTTCTGCTTCCTGGGCCGGGGCGAGGAGCCCAGCATCGAGGAGCAGGTGACCGCATACCGGGCGGTGCTGTCCCACTTCCCGGACCGTCGCGTGGTGGTCCGCACGCTCGACGCAGGGGCCGACAAGCCGCTGCGGTTCCTCACGCCCGAGCACGAGGACAACCCGGCGCTCGGCGTGCGTGGGCTGCGCACCGCCGTCGCGCACCCGGACGTGCTGGACCGGCAGCTGGACGCGATAGCGCAGGCGGCCGCCGCGGAGTCGGCCGAGGTCTGGGTGATGGCGCCGATGGTCGCCACCGTCGACGAAGCCCGCGACTTCGCTGCGGCGTGCGCGGCGCACGGCCTCGAGCAGTCGGGAGTCATGATCGAGACCCCGGCCGCCGCGCTGCAGGCGCGGCACCTGCTGGCGGAGGTGTCGTTCGCGAGCCTGGGCACCAACGACCTCACGCAGTACACGATGGCGGCCGACCGCGACCTGGCCGGCGTGGCCGCCCTGTCCACCCCGTGGCAGCCCGCCGTCCTGGAGCTCGTCCGGGTGGCGTGCGAGGGCGGGGCGATGCATGGTGCTCCCGTGGGCGTGTGCGGCGAGGCGGCGGCTGATCCCCTCCTCGCGCCCGTCCTGGTGGGGCTGGGCGTAACGTCTCTGTCTATGACACCCCGCGCGCTGGCCGACGTCGCGAGCACCCTCGCTGGCGTGTCCCGCGACGAGTGCGCGGAGCTGGCACGGACAGTTCTCGAGTGCTCGACGGCGCAGGCCGCGCGCGACGCGGTACGGGAACGTCTCCTCACCTGAACCTCATCTGAACCCATAGGTCACATCACAGTCACGTAGGCGCTTTAAGGTGGCCCGCATGCACGAACCGATCCGGACCGAACCGCAGGAGCCCCCCGCACCCGATGTGCAGGTGACGCTCTCGACGGCGTCGGTCTTCCCCCGTCGTGTCCCGTTGGCCTTCGAGTCGGCGGCCGAGCTCGGCTACGACGGCGTCGAGGTCATGATCTGGTCCGAGGAGGTCACCCAGAACCCGCGCTCCCTGGCGAAGCTCGCCGCCGACACCGGTATGCCGGTGCGATCGGTGCACGCGCCGACTCTGCTGGTGAGCCAGCGGGTCTGGGGCCGGTCCCCGGTCGCGAAGCTGGAGCGGACCACCGACATGGCCCTCGAGCTCGGAGCCGAGACGGTGGTGGTGCACCCGCCGTTCCGCTGGCAGTACAAGTACGCGCGGCAGTTCCAGGACCAGGTGCGCGCGCTGAGCGAGACGACGGGCATCACGATCGCCGTCGAGAACATGTATCCGTGGCGCGGCGGCCGGCGGGAGTTCCAGGCCTACCTGCCCGGCTGGGACCCGGCGGACCACGACTACGACGCCGTGACCCTCGACCTGTCCCACGCGAGCGTCGCGCAGCAGGACGCGCTGACGCTGCTCCACACGTTCGGCGACCGCCTGCGGCACGTGCACCTCGCGGACGGCAACCACGGCCCGCGGGACGAGCACCTGGTGCCCGGCCGCGGCAGCATGCAGGCCGAGAAGGTGCTCCAGGAGCTGGTGGCGCGCCGCTGGAGCGGCGACGTCTGTGTGGAGATCTCGACCCGCGCGGCGCGCACGGCCGCCGAGCGCCACGACGACCTGGCCGCCTCGCTCCAGTTCGCGCGGGCCTACCTGTCGCCGACGCCGCGCGAGTTCCACACTCCGCCCGGGGTGCACCACCGGGCCCACGACGCCTGGTAGTACGTTCTGTGACCTTGGTCTCGAATGGGTTCGAATCTGCTCCTCGACGCGGTTAGACTGGCGCACGTCGAGAACGTATGGCGCGGCGCTCTGCCGCAGGGACGAAGGAGGTGGCGCGCATGACCCGTAGCGAGCCTCCGAGTAGTCCGAGCCGCAGCTGAGCTGACGGTTCCCCCGCCCGCGGTTTCGCGGGCCCTCGCGCGCCGGTGCGCTCCGCCCTCTTCCAGGGCGTGAGGTCCACCGGTCGTCCGGCCGTCCCTGCTGCGGTGTCCGTTCGCAGTCCTTTTTCCTGCGCTCGACCCCAGGAGTTCCCCATGGCCACGTTCCTGCCCTCCCGCCCTGCCCGTCCGCTGCTGGGTGCGCTGCGCCCGCGCCGCGCCGTCGACGTCGTGCCCGTCGTCGCCCCGCGCCCGGCCGCGCCCGCGCCCCGCTCGTCGGTGGTCGCCGCCGCGGTCTACGACGACGGTGTCCGCACCGCCGCGTACGACAACCTCGCGGAGACGTTCAGCGCGCTCCGCTCCCGCTCCGGCGGTATGGCCTGGATCGGGCTGGAGCGGCCGGAGGAGGCCGAGCTGACGTCGC
Organism: Promicromonospora soli; assembly: GCF_014653785.1. Lineage (GTDB taxonomy): Bacteria > Actinomycetota > Actinomycetes > Actinomycetales > Cellulomonadaceae > Promicromonospora > Promicromonospora soli. Next base: position 938,755 of record NZ_BNAS01000002.1, read on the forward strand.
TCGCGCGCGAGTTCGACCTGCACCCCCTCGCCATCGAGGACGCCATCCAGGCGCACCAGCGCCCCAAGATCGAGCGGTACGGCGACACCCTGTTCGTGGTGCTGCGCGCGGCCCGCTACCTGGACGACGCCGAGGAGGTCGAGTTCGGCGAGCTGCACGTGTTCGTGGGGCCCGACTTCGTGGTGACCGTGCGGCACGGCGCCTCGCCCGACCTCGCTGCGGTGCGCGCCCGGCTGGAATCGGACCGCGAGATGCTCTCGCGCGGGCCCGAAGCCGTGCTGTACGCGATCCTCGACAGCGTCGTGGACGGGTACGCGCCGGTCGTCGCGGGGCTGGACCACGACATCGACGAGATCGAGTCCGACGTCTGGGGCGGGGCCCCCGACGTGTCGCGGCGCATCTACGAGCTGTCCCGCGAGGTCATCGACTTCCAGCGCGCCGTCCGGCCCGAGCAGGGCCTCTGCGCCTCGCTCGCCAAGGGCGCGGACAAGTACGGCGTGGACCCGGAGCTGCAGGCCTACCTGCGCGACGTCGCCGACCACCTGGCCGAGGCCGCCGACCGCATCGAGGTTTTTCGGGCCGCACTGCGCGACATCCTCACCGTGGCCGCGACCCTCGTCGCGCAGCGGCAGAACGAGGAGATGAAGCACCTGTCGGAGGTCAGCATCCGGCAGGGCGAGGAGGTCAAGAAGATCTCGGGCTGGGCGGCCATCCTGTTCGCACCGACCCTCGTGGGCACGGTCTACGGCATGAACTTCGACGTCATGCCGGAGCTCGACTGGGCGTACGGCTACCCGGTGGCCCTGGTCGCGATGCTGGCCGTCAGCGTGGGCCTGTTCGGCGTCTTCCGCTGGAAGCGCTGGATCTGAGCCGGCGCCCCCGGCGAACTGCCTCGGCCCCGCCTCAGGCGGGGTCGAGCTTCTCCGGGTCGGGCAGGGACACGATGTACCGGTGCCCGACGGCGGAGATCATCAGGCCCGCGGTAGCGCCGACGATCAGCGGCGTGCTGTAGCCGTCGCGCGCCAGCAGGCCACCGATCAGCGACCCGAGCGGCATAGCGCCCCACAGGGCGGTGCGCCACGTGCCGTGCACCCGGCCCAGCAGCTGGTTCGGCACCGCGGCCTGGCGCAGCGACATGACCAGCACGTTCCACGCCGTCGTGCAGCCGAACGACACGAAGATCGCGACCGCTCCCACCCAGGCCAGCGGGAACGCTCCGGCCAGGAACCACGCCCCGAGGCCGATGGCGTTCGCGGCGGCCATGACCGGCCCCGTCCCGAAGCGCGTCTTGAGCCGGTTGGTGGCGGCAGCGGCGCTCAGCGAGCCCACGGCGCCGGCCAGCATGAAGGCGCCGTACCAGGCCTCGGGCACGTGCAGCCGCTCCAGGATGAAGAGCACGAGCGTGGACATGATTGCGGCGTGGCAGACGCCGATGAGCACGCTCACCACCCACAGCGGACGCAGCATCGCGCTGCCCCAGATGAAGCGGAAGCCGGTGACCAGTTCGGCGCGCCAGCCGGCTGCCATCGGGGCCGCGCCGTAGCTCGGGCCGCCTTCGGGGGCTTCTGACGCCCCGGGCGTGGCACCCCGGCCCGGCGCCGCGCGTCCGCCGAAGCGACGGCCGGCCAGACCGGACGCGACCGCGGGCAGGGTCAGGGCCAGCCCGCCCGCAACGGCGTACGCGGCAGTGTTGAGCCCGAGCGCCCAGACCGCCGAGAACGCGAGCAGCCACGACGTCAGCGGCTGGGACAGGAACTGCTGCACCACGATCTCCGTGGCCTCGATGCGCGAGTTCGCGCGCGGCAGGTCGCGCCTGCCGACAAGGGACGGGATGACGGCGCGGATGGCGCCGTCGTACACCGTCTCCTGGATGCCGTAGAGGAACACGACCAGCAGGAGCCACCAGATGGTGAGCGCACCGGTGACGTGCAGGGCGAGCAGACCCGCAGCCACGAGGGCACGGACGCCGCCCGCGAGACCCAGCGCGAGGCGCCGGTCGATCCGGTCCACGAGCACGCCCGCTGGGATGGCGAAGAGGAGCCAGGGGAGCAGCGCGGCGACCGCGACGAGCGAGACGAGCAGCGGGTCGTTCGTCAGCCGCGCGGCCAGGAGCGGCGCGGCGACGCGCGCGATGCCGTCGCCGAGGCTCGAGCTGAGGTTGGCCGCGACGACCCGGGTGAACGCGCCACCGAGGGGTCCGGGCGTGGGCTCGGAGTGGGCGGCAGTGGACACGCGCCGAGGCTACCGCTTTTCACCCCGCTCAGGCCCTATGGGTACGGCCTGGCTCAGGCCGGGACGCGCTCCGGCACGCGCGCCCCGACCGCGCGCAGCACGAACGACTCGGCGGCGCGGATGGTGCGTTCGCGCGCTACGGGCTCGTCGGGGATGAGGCGGCCGGACAGGCACGCGTTGACGAGGTGCACCGTGGGCTCGATGTCCTGGGGCGGGAAGGTGCCCGCATCGATCCCCGCAGTGAGGATCCGGCGGAGGATCGCCTCCACGATGTCGGCGTGCTCGCGCAGGCGCTGCTGCGTGGCGCGGGACAGGACCGTACGCAGGTCCGGGCCGGGGGCGAGGTGGAACACGCGGGTGAGCTGGGCCTGCTGGCGGATGTAGGTACGCAGCTGTTCCACGGGGTCGGTCACGCCGTCGAGGGCGCGCTCCAAGGTTTGGGCATACTGCTCGGTCTCGTGCGTGATGAACCCGAGGAGCAGCGCTTCCTTGTCGTGGAAGTGGTTGTAGACGGCGGTCCGGCCGACGTGCGCCGCTGCGGCGATGTCGGCGAGGGTGATGGTGTCGAACCCGCGCTCCGCCATGAGCATCGACAGAGCGGTGAACAGCTTGTGCCTCGTCATCTGGCGGTGCTCGTGCAGGCTCTTGCCGATGATCTTGGGCATGCTGACATCATATGCCCGCGTCGTCAGGTAACTGGAACCCAGGATCGAGGGTGGTTAGGGCTGGAAGGCCGCTTCTACCGACAGGTGATACTAAGCACCGACACATCGCTTTTGCGAAGTTCGGATATCGCCCTCCTCACCCTTCTTGCACTGAGACTCAGTCGCCCCTGAAATGTTTCACGAGGTGCGTGTTTGAGGGGAACCGAACCAGCCCGCCACCCGGGGAAACATGTGCGCGGGCTGTCACGAACGTGTTTCCTCTCGGTAACCTGCCTGCATCATGGGCGAAAGTGCGCGGCAGTAAGGTGCGCGCATGACATTTCTGGCGGGCGTGATCCCAGCGGAACACGCTTCGGGTCACATTCTGATCCTGCCGAGCACCAACGGCCCCGTCGCAGTGAGCGAGCTCGCTGCGGCGTGGTTCTCCGACATCGCGTGGCTCCGAGAGCCGTCCCGTAGCTCCGGATCGCGCCGGCAGGCCGGAGCGCGGTTCCGGGGCATGGCGCAGCCCGACACGCTCGTTCCCGGCGTCATGCGCCTGGGGGACGGGCACATCGCGACCGGCCCGTTCGAGGTAGGCGAGGCGCATCTCGCCGAGCTGGAGATCTCCGCCGCCAAGGCGGAGGCGTACTCGATCGCGCGCGGTGACGGTCTGCGGGACGTGCGCGGCGCGGCCCCGACGTCGTACGACGACCGGGACGGCATCGCTCGCGTCTTCCCGCACGCGCTCCCCCAGGGCGAGGAGCTGCGCATCGTCCAGTGGATGGTCGCGGCCGCCCGCAAGACCGGCGGCGGTGTGCTCGCCGACGGGCGGCAGCCGCTGGTCCCGGACGCTGCCGCGTCCGTCAACCTGTCGCTCTACGCCGCGCACGCCCTCGTGCCGGGCGAAGTGCTGCCCATGCTCCGCTCCCTCATCGCGACCGCCGACGTGTCCGCCGAGCAGGTCACGCCCGACGGATCGCCGCGCTACACGCTCGTGGGCAGCACCGCGTACGACGGATCGCTCGTCATCGACGTGGAGCGCGTCGACCGGGTGCCGCGCGCGCTCGGATCGCTGGACTGGCGTAGCTACGGGCCGTTCGCGTACCGCATGAGCTGGATGCCGGCGGACCCCTACGAGCTCGAGCTGGAGCACGCGTCCGGCCTGCACGTCATCGCCCGGGCGCGCATGCGCGCCTCGCTCGCCCGTCTCGCGGTAGCTCTCCAGAGCCGGATCGCCGGAATTCTCGTGGACGACGGTGGCTTCATCGCCAGCCCGGAGGAGATGGACGGTCGCAACAGCTCGACCGCCGGTGGCGCTTCAGGTTCACGCGCCTGGGTCTGATCCCGCTCGGTTATCCACAGATTTCATCCACAGCCCTGTGTGTTGTGTGGGAATTCCGGGACTGTTCCTGTGGACAGAACTGTGGGTAGCGAGAGGGTGAAAATTACAACGGTGGAGCGGTTGCCGCTCCTGCGACACGCGGATAGAAACGTGGCAATGGTTCGACGATCCGGGTGCAGATGCGGTGCGCTGCAGCAGTACCGACCGGCCTGGACATCGGACACATGGTTGACCGGAGAACGACAGGACTTCCCGTACCGCGGTGCGGGCTGTGGATGACGCCACAGGGGACTGTACGGGGCCGGAAGACCGCCCGTGTCCGAGGTGTCCGTGAAGAACAGGCCTGGCGATCCGGGTCTGACGGGTGCGTCGGGGTCGTGACGTCGACACGACGCCCCTGGTCCTCGCCAAGTGTGGACCACGGGTGCGCGGTTCGCCAGGGCCCCCGGCCTGCCCCGGGGGCCCTGGCCCATACCCCGGGATCTAGGCTCAGCGCATGAGCAATCTCGAGACCCGCCCGGACGAGCAGGTCTGCACCGCGGGCGCGCAGGGTGACGGCGTCGAGCTCCTCACCCCGCGCGACGTACCGCTCGGCGGACCGCGGGCGATGAACGTGCGGCGCACGATCCCCCAGCGCGCCCGGTCCCTCGTGGGGGCGTGGTGCTTCAGCGATCACTACGGCCCCGACGACGTCTCGTCGAGCGAGGGCATGCAGGTTCCGCCGCACCCCCACACCGGGCTGCAGACGGTGAGCTGGCTCTTCGAGGGCGAGATCCTGCACCGCGACTCCGTGGGGTCGCTCCAGACGGTCCGCCCGCGCGAGCTCAACCTCATGACGGCGGGTCTGGGCATCTCGCACTCGGAGGAGTCACCCGAGCAGGGGCGCCCGCCCCGGCTGCACGGCGTCCAGCTGTGGACGGCGCTGCCAGGTTCGGCCCTCGGCATCGAACCGCACTTCGAGCACCACGGCGACCTCCCGGTCGCCCGGTCCGACGGTGCTGTCGTGCAGGTCTTCATCGGCCGCCTCGCGGTGGCCGGCGAGGAGCTGGCCTCGCCCGCGACCACGTACACGCCGCTCGTGGGAGCACAGGTCGACCTGGAGCCGGGCGCGGAGGTGCGGCTCGACGTCGACCCGACGCACGAGCACGCCCTGCTCGTGGACACGGGCGACGTGACGTTCGAGGGTCGCGTGGTGCCGCCGTCGAACCTCGGCTACGCCGGGCCGGGCCGGCCGGCGCTCGTGGTGCGGGCCGGTTCCGGGGGGCCCGCCCGGGTGGTCCTGATCGGCGGGCTGCCGTTCGCCGAGGACGTCATCATGTGGTGGAACTTCATGGGCCGCACGCACGAGGACGTGGTCCGGGCGCGCGACGACTGGATGGCGCAGATCGCCGAGCTCGACCCCTCGGGGCCGGGCGGCGGGGCGACGGGATATGCCGCCGGCGCCGCCGGACGCCGGTTCGGCCAGGTCCAGGGCTACCCGAGCGGGCCGCTGCGCGCGCCGACGCTGCCCGACCTGCGGCTCAAGCCGAGGGTGCGGCCCGACCAGGGCTGACCGGGCGCAGCAGCGGCGGGTGCAGCACGGCCGCCGTCGGGTCGACGCCGGGCGCGAGCCGGTAGAGCTCCGCCGGCCGCCCGGGGCCGCCTCCGCCGAGGCGCCCGGTCGGCTCCAGGAAGCCTGGCGTACCGGTCGCCTTGCGGTGGAAGTTGCGCGCGTCCACCTGCGTGCCCCAGACCGCCTCGTACACGCCGCGCAGCTCCGCGACCGTGAACTCGGGTGGGCAGAACGCTGCCGCGAGGGGTGAGTACTCGATCTTCGCGCGAGCGCGCTCCACGCCGTCGGCCAGGATCTGGCCGTGGTCGAAGGCCAGCCGTTCGTCCTCCTCGCCGACGGGTACCCAGCGCGCCTCGGCCGCGTCGCCGCCGGCTGCCGGCAGCCCGAACGCGGGTGCGAGCAGCAGGTATGCCACCGACAGCACCGGCCCGCGAGGATCCCGGCCGAGCGGGCCGTAGGTTCGCAGCTGCTCCAGGTGCCACGGCCCCGCGCCGGTTGCCCGGGCCGGGACCGTCAGCCCCGTCTCCTCCTCGAGCTCCCGCCCTGCCGCCTGCTCCAGGGTCTCGCCCGGCAGCACGAATCCGCCCGGCAGCGCGGACTGCCCACGGAACGGCTCAAGGAGCCGGTCGACGACGAGGACGTGCAGCGCTCCCGCGCGCACGGTGAGGGCCACGACGTCGACGGTCACGGGGAACGAGCCCGCCGTTTCGGGTACGGCGGAGGAGGCGTGCGCTGTTCGGGCCATGACTCGACCGTACATTCTCGTCACCTTGACGAAAAGCGGAGACGGCGGATATCGTCAAACTGACGACAACCCAATGAGAGGTCGACGATGGCAACGATCAAGCGCTACCCCTGGATCCGTCAGTTCCTGGGCTCCGCGAGCGACTATGTGGTGCACCTCAGCAAGGGCCGCGTACAGCACGAGGGCGTGGGGCAGGCCTTCTGGTTCCGCCCGGACACGTCGGTGCTCAGCGAGGTGCCCGCCACCGACCAGGAGCTCCCGGTCCTCTTCCACGCGGTGACGCGCGACCAGCAGGACGTCAGCGTGCAGGCGAACGTCACCTACCGGTTCGGTGACCCGGTCCTCGCTTCCCAGCGGCTGGACTTCGGCATCTTCCCCGTCACCGGTGCTGGCCAGGAGGCGAGCGGCCGCCAGCAGGTGGGCGCCATCGTGGGCCAGCTCGCCCAGAGCCTCACGGTCGACCTGATCGCCACGCTGGACCTGGCCGACGCGCTCGAGTCCGGCATCGGACGGGTCCGGACGGCGCTCGGCGGGCTCGGTGACGACGCGCGCCTGGCCGCGACCGGCATCGAGGTGCTGGGCGTGCGCGTGCTGGCGGTCCGGCCGGAGGGCGACGTCGAGAAGGCGTTGCGCACGCCGGTGCGCGAGCGGCTCCAGTCCGAGGCCGACCGTGCGACCTACGAGCGTCGCGCCGTCGCCGTCGAGCGGGAGCGCAAGATCGCCGAGAACGAGCTCGCGAGCCAGATCGAGCTAGCCTCCCGGCGTGAGCAGCTCGTCGCCCAGGAGGGTGCGAACAAGCGCCGCGAGGCCGAGGAGGCCGCGGCGGCCGCACTGGTGGCGGCGAAGTCGGATGCCGAGCGTCGCGAGATCGCGGCGGCCGCTCAGGCGGCCTCCCTGCGGCAGCTCGGCGAGGCCGAGGCGGCCAAGGAGGCGGCGCTCATGAAGATCTATGCGAACGTCGGGCGTGACGTGCTCGCGGCTCTCGCCCTGCGCGATGCCGCTGCCCACCTGCCGAACGTGGGCTCGCTGACCGTCACGCCGGACCTGGTGAGCGGGCTGCTGGGCGCGCTGGCCGCACCCGGGGCGCGTGGACCCGCGGTGGACGGCGTCCCGGCCGCGGAGCGCTGACGTGGCGCTCCGTACCCGAGCGGTGCTGGTGCATCGCCGGACCGAGCTCGACGAGCTGCTCGACCGGCACGCCACGCGCGGCCAGGCGGAGTTCTTCCTCCGCACCCGGGGCCGCACCCTCGCGGACGTCGAGTCCCGGCACGAGGCCGCCGTGTCTGCGCGGCGGGCGGTAGCGGCGAGCGTGCCGTCCGACTGGGCTCTCGCGGAGGTGGAGCGGGCAGACCTGGACCGCTTCCTGTTCGCGCCAGAGGACGTCGTGCTCGTGGTGGGCCAGGACGGCCTGGTCGCGAACGCGGCCAAGTACCTGGACCGGCAGCTCGTGGTCGGTGTGGACCCGGAGCCGGGTACCAACCTCGGCGTCCTGGTCCGGCACGACGCCGACGCGGTCGCGGGGATCATTGCCGCCCTGACGAACCCGCCGGGCCGGGCCGGCGCGGCGCCGTCCGCCGTGCGGTGCGACGAGCTCACGATGGTCCGCGCGCGGCTCGACGACGGCCAGGAGCTGCGCGCGGTCAACGAGCTGTTCCTGGGGCACGCGAGCCACCAGTCGGCGCGCTACGTCCTGACCGTCGACGGCACTGCGGAGCGACAGTCGTCGTCCGGCCTGATCGTCAGCACCGGTACCGGCGCCACCGGGTGGAGCGCCTCGATAGCGCACGACCGCGGCGGGCGCAGGCTGCCGGGACCCACCGAGCAGGCGCTGGCCTGGTTCGTCCGGGAGGCCTGGCCGTCGCCCGCGACCGGCGCCACGCTCACGGAAGGCATGCTCGGGGACGACGGCGAGCTCGTGGTCACCGTCCAGTCCGACCGGCTCGTCGTGTTCGGGGACGGGATGGAGGGCGACCGGCTCGAGGTCTCCTGGGGGCAGGAGGTCCGGATCGGGGTCGCCGAGCGGCGGCTCCGGCTCGTATAGGCCGGGGCCGCTCGTCACCGTGACGGAGCGGCCTCAGCTGCCGATGTCGTACCGGAGCATGAACTCGCCGGCGTCGAGCACCACGTGGCTGATCTCGACGGGCGATCCGTCCTCGGTGAACGCGGTGCGCGTGACCGACAGCACTGGCGTGCCGGGCTCGATCCGGAGCTCCTCGATCTCCTCGATCGTCGGCATGCGGCCCACTACGTCCTCGCGGAACTTCACCGGCGCGTGCCCGGCCTCGGTCAGGCGCGCGTGCGTGCCGCCCGGCCCGACCTCCTGGTCAGCGATCGGCGTCCCGGCCGCGATCGACGCGGGCAGGTACGACGTCGCGAACAGCACGGGCTTGCGCTCCCGCAGGTGCAGGCGCTCGCGCACGGTCACCTTCTCGCCCTCGGCAAGGCCGAGTGACGCGCGGATCTTCTCGGACGGTTCGGCCTCCGCTGTGACGGCAAGCGTGCGGACGGTGAGCCCGGCGCCGGTCTCGTCGACCTCGGCGGTCACGGTGGAATCGTCGGCCTGGCCGCCCGTGCTGTCCCGCACGATCGGCTCGAAGGCCCGGACGAACACACCGGAGCCGTGCCGGGTCACGGTCAGGCCCTCGTCCTTGAGCATGGACAGGCCGTGGCGCGCGGTCATCCGCGCCACGCCGTAGTTCGACATGAGCGCTGCTTCGCTCGGAAGACGATCGCCCGGTTTGTAGGTCCCGGAGCGGATCGCGGCACGAAGATCCTTGGCGATGCTTGCGGCAGTCACACGTCCCTCTCTAGACACGGAACCCACCTAACCCGCAGCCAGTGCGTATACGCAACTTTTCGGCGTAGCGGTTGCGACCTCCAGTTAACCCCCAACAGGCTGTCTACGCGCCTAGAGGTAGGTGCAGAGAGGTGGGAGAGATGGCGACGATTGCGGGCAACCTGACCGATTCTGCGGCTGGGGTGACGGCACTGCTGGCGGAGGTCGGGGACGCGCGGATCAAGTGGGTGGAGGTGTTCCGGGATCACCTGGTGGTGCATCCGGCGCGGCAGTCGGAGGGCGCGGCGATCGCCGCGCAGCTCGGCATCACGGTCGCGACGGACTACCCGGCCACGCAGCCCGGCTTCACGATGTGGACCGGTCGGTGGAACGGCATGGACATGTACGTCTACGGCGACCTGCGCGGAAGCACCCGGGCAGTCCGGTCGTGGCCGGTCTGATGGCCTGCTCGTGCACCGGCTTCGGCGACGACAGCTGCCCGACGCCGGGGGCGCACCTCGCCGAGCTCGTCGGGGTCACGGCGCTGATCGCCCACATCTTCGACATCCACACGCTGGACGTCCGGGCGGGCGTGGACCACCTCGATCTCGAGGAGGACGTCGTCGGCGTGCTGACGGTCGACGTCGTCGCGGCACGGGTGCCGGACGCGATGAAGCTTGCCGGGATGCTCCACCTCACCGAACGACTGGGCCACCACGACAGCGATGCGCGGGGGCCCATGGTGTGGCGGTGCTGGAGCGGCTGGGTGCCGGCCGCCGAACGCGGCCTGCCGGTCTCGCTGCACGTGGCTGCGCCGATCCGGGGCTGAGCGCATGTCGGTGGTCAGGGGCAGCATGGGGTTACTGGAACCGACCTGGAGAACGTCATGGCTGACACACCCACTGCTCCCCGCACGTATCCGCACGGCGTGCCCAGCTGGATCGACCTCGAGGTGCACGACGTCGACTCGGCGCTCGGCTTCTACGGCGACCTGTTCGGCTGGAGGTTCGAGGACAAGCTGCCGCCCGAAGCGCCGGGCCGCTACGTCGTCGCGTCCCAGGACGGGACCGACGCCACGGCCGTCGCCGCGATCGCCACACCGGACGAGGGCTTCGACGGCGAGACGGCGTGGCATACGTACCTCGCCGTGGACGACATCTACGCCGCGGCCGGCTGGGTGAGGGACCTGGGCGGCGTCGTGAGCTCGGCACCTGAGGCTGTCGGGCCGCCGGGGCGTCCCGCGGGCCGGATGGCGAGGATAGTCGACCCGCAGGGGGCGCCCAGCAGGCTGTGGCAGGCGGGTACGCGGCTCGGTGCCCAGGTCGTCAACGTGCCGGGCACCTGGAACTTCAGCAACCTGCTCACGCCGGACGTGGACGCCGCGCTGCGGTTCTACGGCCCGCTGCTCGGCTGGGAACGCAGCGACGACCTCGGGGCCGGCATGGCGCGCGTCCCTGGGTACGGCGACCACCTGGCCCGCACGTCTGACCCCGGCATCCACGAGCGGCAGGAGTTCGTGCCACCCGGCTTTGCCGACGTCGTCGCAGGGATCCTGCAGGCGGACGGACCGGCGCGCTGGTCGGTGGCCTTCGCCGTGGCCGACCGTGACGAGTCGGTCGCGGCAGCGGAGCGTGCCGGCGCGAGGGTGCTGGCGACGGAGGACGGCGAATGGTCCAAGGAGGCGACGGTCCGGGACCCGTTCGCCGCGGAGCTCGTGCTCGCGCAGTTCGACCCGCCGGAGTCGTTCCTCGAGGCAGAGGCGCAGGCACGCGAGGGCTGACCCGGCCCCCACTTGAAGCGGACTCCGCATCCCGGCGTCACCCGGTGCTCAATCTTCCAGGTGCTGTTGGCAGAAGTCCTTGCTCTCTTGGTCGACGGTGGTGCAGAGCAGGATCGCCCACTGGACGTCGAACTCGCCGGTGTTCCCGTCGGCCTCCCAGTGAATGGTCAGGTGGTCGGCTCTCGCCGATCTGTCGTCCTGGGCGACTACCTCGATCAGCAGGGTTGCGACCTGGATCGCGCCTGTTTCTCCTTCCGCGCGGCACTTCCGCTCGACCGTGTGGCTGGTTGTGTCCGCGCCCAGACTTTCGAGCCGGCCGCGGAGGCCGCCGATGTCGCTGGGCTCGTTGGCCACGGAGTAGGCCACGACCTCGACGCCGGAGCCCGGGGGCGTCGTGACTGCCGTGATCTCACCAGCTCCGGTGTTCTCGGTGCACAGCGTCACTGTGCCGATCGAGTTGTGCTCCCCGGGTGCCACATCGATGACACCTGACTCGACACGTGACGCGTCCTCAGCCCCCGGTCGCACCTGTGGTCCGGCGGCCGTGCATCCTGACACGGCGGTGGACAGCGCCACCAGCAGCACTGTCCACCGCCACGCCGGGTCGCGGCCCATCACGGCTTCGTGATCACTCGTGCAGATCCGTTTGGGCCGCCGAAGCCCGCGATCAGTGGTGGTGGCGACGACGGTGAGCACGTCGAGCATCCTGCCGCTACCGGTTCGCCGGTGTACACCAACCACGCCGCAGCAGTCAGGTCACCACGCGGGACGGGCTCCGCGTGGTGACCTGGGCCGTCAGCGGATCCACGGCACAGATGAGCCGGACCAAGCGGCGTTTGGGGCCAGATTGGTGCCCCCGCCTCTCCGGCAACCCTCTGGAAACGACGAAGCCCCGGGTCAGGAAACTTCCTCTGACCTGGGGCGGAACCTATGGAGCGGGTGACGGGAATCGAACCCGCGCTATCAGCTTGGGAAGCTGAAGTTCTACCATTGAACTACACCCGCGTCGTCCGGTTCTGTCCGAGTATCTGCTGTTTCGGAATCCCGCTAGGGTTCCCGCAACAGCGCCCGTGAACCTGGCGCGCGACCCGATCATACCCAACCTCGCCCGGATGCCCGAACCAGGTCCCGCGCGAGTGTCGCCGAGCAGCCGGAGCAGCCGTGAGCGAGCACCCCAGCGAGAAGCCGACCGAGCCGATCTACCAGGAGACCAAACCCCTGCCCCCGCGGGCGTCGAAGCCTCCACAGCCGCCGCGGCCGCCGCGCGAGACGCGCGCGATGCAGACGTCCAAGACCCCCGGGGGTACGCCCCTGGGCGGTCCGGCGAACTATCAGCAGCAGTACGACTACGACCGGCCGACCCCGCCGCCGGAGCACGTGCCGGGACGCAAGTCCCGCATCACTGCCGGCCTGCTCGGAATCCTGCTGGGCGTGGTGGGCGCGCACCGGTTCTACCTGGGCTACAAGGGCCTGGGCTGGATCATGCTGCTCATCACGGTGGTGTCACTGGGGCAGGCGTGGTTCGTGCCGGCGATCTGGGGCGCGATCGAGGGCATCCTGTACTTCGTGATGCGCCGGGGCTACTGGTCGGTGGACTCGAAGCACCGGCCCCTCCAGTGGTGACCGCCGTCTGCTGACTCCGCGGCGCCGCCCTGGACGGGGCGGGACGGGGCGGCGCCGCCCCGCAGTGCCCAGTACCGTATCCGGGTGCTCCTCTCCGACCGCGATATCCGTGCCGAGCTCGAGGCCGACCGCGTAGTCCTCGACCCGTACGAGCCGTCGATGCTGCAGCCGTCGAGCATCGACGTGCGCCTCGACAAGTTCTTCCGGCTGTTCGACAACCACAAGTACCCCTTCATCGACCCCGCTACCGACCAGCCCGAGCTGACCCGTCTCGTCGAGGCCGACGACGGCGAGGCGTTCGTGCTCCACCCGGGGGAGTTCGTGCTGGGCAGCACCTTCGAGGCGGTCACGCTGCCCGACGACGTCGCCGCCCGCCTCGAGGGCAAGTCCTCGCTGGGCCGGCTGGGCCTGCTGACGCACTCCACGGCCGGCTTCATCGACCCCGGCTTCAGCGGGCACGTGACCCTGGAGCTGAGCAACGTCGCGACGCTGCCGATCAAGCTGTGGCCGGGCATGAAGATCGGGCAGATGTGCTTCTTCCGGCTCTCGTCGGCGTCGGAGCACCCGTACGGGTCGGACCTGTACGGGTCCCGCTACCAGGGCCAGCGCGGCCCGACGGCGTCCCGCTCCTCGAAGAACTTTCACCGCACTGCCGTGTGACGGACGGGGCCGGCCGGCGCCTCGACGGGCGTCCGCCGGGCGGTAGGCTCCCGGTGCCCGGCGCGAGCCGGGTATCCGGACGTAGAAGGGACACCGATGGCCTCTCCCCAGCTGCCGCTCTTGCCGCGCACGGTCGCGCAGGCACACCAGGCGCGACACGTGCTGACCGTGCCCGGTGATGTGGAGCTGGACGAGATCGAGGTCCTCGCGCTCTCCCGCTTCTCCGCCACCCGCTGGGACGTGGTTCCCGCAGGCATCCTTCCGGGCAACGTGGCAGGTGCTCCGCAGGGCCGGCGCGCGCAGGGCCGGGAGCCGGGCGTGCTGCGGGTCTCCCGGCACGCGGTGATCAACGGGCCGTACCAGCCCTCGGGCGACGGGTTCGACCTCGGCATGCCGCCGGGCGCGGCGCTGGCGTTCGACGTCGTCTGCCACCGGGAGCGCGGGGACGTGCCGTTCCCGGCGGGCGACCGCGACGGCGTCGGGCGGGCCTTCGCCGCCGGGATACCCGAGCGCGAGGAGCGCCGCCTCGTCGAGTGGCTCGTCGCCGTCGCGCGCCGGCTGGGCGGGTCCCTTCGCCTGGACGTCGGCGGCATGTGGGACACCAAGGTCGCCCCGGGCAGCCCGGTCGCGAGGCCCGGCGCCGGCGTCGTGCTCACCCCGGACGCCGGGGCCGCGATCGACATGACCGTGTACTCCGACGTCTGGCTCGACCCCCAGGCCACGCACACGATCCTGCAACGGGTCCACCCGCGCGCGCGTCTGCACATGGACGGCAAGGAGTGGGGCGGGCCGCCGTCAGGCATCGGGGACAAGCCGCTGTTCCCGGGCGAGAAGCTGGATCCCGAGCTGCGCAAGAAGCTGCACGCCGCCGCGGACGACTACGACATCAAGGCACTCACCGGCCCGCGCGTCCTGGACGGGTACGGCCTGGTCGTGGACCTCGGCGTCGACGGGATCGTCGCCGTCGAGATCAGCGGTGAGGAGAAGCTGCCGCGGCTGCTCCGCGGCCTGCCGTGGGCGGAGCAGGGCGCGGTGCGCTACTGGGTGCACTGGGAGCCGCAGGACCTCGTGGAGTCGCAGCGTGAGTTCCCCGCCATGGAGCTGCGGGTCGCGCGCAAGCGCGCCGCTGAGCTGGTGGCGCGGCTCGCGCGCGCGATCCACGACGCCGCTGGAGGCGAGATCGCCGACGAGGATGGCTTTCTGGTAGACCCCGTGGACCTCTGAGCGCCCGGACCTTTACCCGCGTGCTCCTGGCGGCGGGGTCAGAGGTACTGCCCCGGGGTCCGGCGCTCCCCGCCCGACTCGTCTTCCTGGTGGCCCGGCATGCTCGGCCCGCTGGGACCGGCCGGGCCGAATGCCACGCTGCCGGGCGGTAGGGCACGGCGCATCTGCGAGAGCTGCGCCTGGGCAGCCATCTGCTGCGCCACGAGCGCCGTCTGGATGCCGTGGAACAGGCCCTCGAGCCAGCCCACGAGCTGCGCCTGAGCCACGCGGAGCTCGGCCTCGGACGGTGTGGAGTCGTCGGTGAACGGCAGTGTGATGCGGTGCAGCTCATCGACCAGGTCCGGAGAGAGGCCGTCCTCGAGCTCATGGATCGAGCGCTCGTGGATCTCGGCCAGGCGCGTGCGTGCGGCCTCGTCCAGCGGGGCGTCGCGGACCTCGTCGAGCAGCCGCTTGATCATGCCGCCGATGCGCATGACCTTGGCCGGCTCCTCGACCTGGCCGACAACCGCCTCGGCCTCGTCGATCTCCCTGTCGCCGCCGGCGTCCTCGGGCTCGGGCTCCGGCGGAACGGCCGCGCCGTCGGGCGTGACGATCTGGGGGTGCACGGTGGGAGTCCCGGCCTGGGGGCGATCGGAGCGATCGTCGCGTCGCGCGTCGGACAGGGGGGTGGCTCGCTCGTCGGTCATGGGTCCAGTCTTGCCCGAATCGGACGTTGCCCGCATGGCAGCCTGCGCCCTGGGACGAAATTGTCGGCCATGCCTATATATAGGCACAGTTTGATCAGGGGACCAGGAGCACTTTGCCGAAGGCCTCGCCGGACTCCAGCAGGTCGTGCGCCGACTGCGCCTCCGAGAAGGGGACGCGGGCATGCACCACCGGCCGCACCCGGCCGTCGGCCACCAGTGGCCAGACGTGCTTTTCGGTGTCGGCGACGATGCGCGCCTTCTCGTCCACGGGTCGTGACCTGAGCAGCGTTCCCGTGACAGTCCCGCGCCTGGCGAGGAGCGCGCTGAGGTCGAGCTCGCCACGCCGGCCCTGCTGCATCCCGATGACGACCAGGCGGCCGCCGCGGGCCAGGGCGCGGACGTTGTCGCCCAGGGCGCCCCCGCCGAGCAGGTCGAGCACGACGTCGGCTCCTCGGCCGTCGGTCGCCTTCCGCACCTCGTCCACGAAGTCCTGCTCCCGGTGGTCGATGGCGAGGTCTGCCCCGAGCTCGATGCACCGCGCCGTGCGCTCCGGCCCGCCCGCGGTCGTGGCCACGTGCGCGCCCAGCGCCCGGGCGACCTGGATCGCGAAGGTGCCGATGCCGCCGGACCCGCCGTGGATCAGCACCCACTCGCCGGAGCGCAGGCGGCCGACGTCGACGAGGTTGCTCCAGACGGTGCACGCGGCCTCGGGAAGGGCTGCGGCATCGACCAGGTCGACGCCGTCGGGCACCGGCAGAACCTGCGTCTCGCGGACCGCCACCTCCTCGGCGTACCCGCCGCCTTCCAGCAGCGCGACGACTCGGTCTCCGGCGCGCCATCGCGACACGCCGAGTCCGACACGCTTCACAGTTCCCGATATCTCAAGACCTGGCCACTCGGGGGCATTCGGTGGAGCAGGGTAGTATCCGGCCCGTTGTAGCAGGTCAGCGCGGTTTACTCCGGCGGCGGCGACAGTGATCAGAACGTCGCTTTGGCCAGCAATCGGGTGATTCAGGGATGAAAGGGAGAGTTTCCCTGAGGGCCCGCGTCCGGATATCGTGACGGCTCGCACATCGATGAAGCCTACTTCCGTGTGGCCTTACGAGGGTCGCCAGCGGAAACAAGGTGCCGGTAACTTGTACGCACCACCGAGGGTTGTTCGGCGGGCTCACGCACGCCACCCCCTTCCGGATCAGTGATGGAGAGAGGTACGCATGTTCCGCAGGTTGGGAGTGCGCGGGAAAGTTCTTGCGACACTGGTCACGCCTGCCATCGTCCTGGTCATCGCAGCGGCGTACATCATCGGCCTGTCTGTGGTCGACGCGATGCGCGCGCAGCAGACGAGCGATCTCGTCGCCGCGCTGGAGTACCAGGACGCGGCAGGAACGACTTTCGCGCAGGAGCGGTCGTACAACATCGTGGCGATGATCGACGACAGCAAGTCCGGCGACCAGGCCCGTCTCGCCCTTCTGCAGGGGACGCCGGAGCTGGACGAGAACGGCAAGCCGGTGACGGACGACAGCGGCAACCCCGTGTGGGCCGCCCCGGCCGCCCAGGCGCAGACGATCACTGCCCTCGACCAGCGCGACGAGGCGCTGCTGGGCATCGACATCTCGATGCTGGACCAGCGCGTGAAGACCGCCGTCGCCGAGACCATCGAGGACCGCGCGGCCATCACCGAGGTTCAGAAGAAGGTGGCCGACGAGCGCCTCACGGAGCAGGTCGCGACCAGCGCGTACGGCGGGTACATCGACGGCGCCCTCGAGGTGCTGGACGCTATCGCGGACACCTCCGAGGACCGCGACCTGGGTACCCGCCTCGAGGCGTACCAGTCGATGGACGAGCTGATGTTGACGAACACCTACGAGCGCCCGGTCGTCGCCCTGGCCCTGGGCCTCTACGCGAGCCACCCGGACCCTGACGCGTCCCGGAACATGGCGCTGCGCGCGGCGGACCTGGTGAACCTGGGCGACCGCGAGTGGGACGCCACGCAGGACCTCTTCGACCGGATCCCCGGCGACTACCAGGTGCCCGGTATGGACGGCGTGTACGGCACCGTCCGCGGTCAGGTGGCACGCGGGGACCTCTCGACCATCCAGCCGGCGCAGGCCGAGGCGTTCTCGGCCGAGTCGGCCAAGTGGGTCGACGAGGGCCGGATCGTCCGTGACGCGGTCCGCGAGGACGCCTCGGCGTTCGCGCAGGAGCGGGCCGACGTCGCCGCGAACCGCGCCTACCTCACCGGTGGCGTCGCGATCGCGGCCCTCGGCTTCTCGATCATCACCGCGCTCGTCATCGCCCGCCGTCTGGTCTCCCCGCTGCGCCGCCTCACCCAGGCCGCCGGCGTGGTCCGGGACCGCCTCCCCACCCTGGTGGAGCAGGTGTCGGTGCCCGGTCAGGGGCCGAGCATCGACCTCGACCCGATCACCGTCGAGTCGTCGGACGAGATCGGCCAGCTAGCTGCGGCGTTCAACGACGTCAACCGAACAACCATCGACGTCGCCCGCGAGCAGGCAGCGCTCCGTGGCTCCATCGCCGAGATGTTCGTCAACGTGGCCCGCCGCGACCAGGTGCTCCTCAACCGGCAGCTCGCGTTCCTCGACGACCTCGAGCGTTCCGAGGAGGACCCGTCGACGCTGTCGAACCTGTTCCGCCTCGACCACCTCGCGACCCGTATGCGACGCAACGCGGAGTCCCTCCTGGTCCTGGCGGGCATCGACTCCGGTCGTCGCGTGCGCCAGCCCATGCCGGTCTCCGACGTCATCCGTACGGCGTCGTCCGAGATCGAGCTGTACGACCGCGTGCGCCTGAACCTCGTGGTCGACCCGATGATGCTGGGCCACAACGCGCTGAACGCGGCGCACCTGCTGGCCGAGCTTCTCGAGAACGCGACGATGTTCTCCGAGCCGCACACGCCGGTCGAGGTCACCACGGCCCGTGACGAGCAGTTCGTCACCGTCGTCGTCCGGGACCACGGCCTCGGCATGAACCCGCAGGAGGTCGCGGAGGCGAACCGCAAGGTGCTCAGCCACGCCGCGTCGGATGCCGTCGGTGCCCAGCGCCTCGGCCTCTACGTGGTCGGCCGCCTGTCGGACCGCCTCGGCGCCCAGGTGGCGTTCGGCGTCGGCGAGGGCGGCACAGGCACCGAGGTGACCGTCCGCTTCCCGTCGGTGCTGTTCATGCCGGACAACGCGATGCCGCTGCCGATGCCGACGGACCCGCTGGAGGCCAACACGCAAGCGGCCGCCTCGCAGTTCGGCGGCGGTATGGCCACCGGCCCGGGTACCGGCGCGATGCGGGGCGCGGGGGTGCCCACCAACGGCTTCGGCTCGCCCGCCGTCACGGCGGCCTCGCCGGCCACCACGTCCGTCCCACGGCAGAGCGGCATGCCGGTTCCGACCGGCACGTCGCAGATCGCCGCGGCCGCGTTCGCGGCCCAGCCGGCCCCGTCCGCCCAGCAGGTCGACCTCAACGCCCTGACGGACGGTACGACCGCGCTCGGCCTGGCCCGACGTCGCAGCTCGACGGCGGCGCACTCGACAGCGGAGACGACGCCGACCGGCTCGATCGTGCTGCCGGAGATCCAGACGCCGTCGCTCCCGCAGGAGTACCAGGGCGACGACAACGCGTGGGCCCCGCCGTCGAACGTGTCGGAGGGCAGCTCCCTCCCGAGCCGCCAGCGCGCACCGCAGCAGCGCGAGGAACCGGTCGCGCCGGTCTTCGAGGACACAACGCCCGCCGCGGTGGACGTCGACCAGCGCAGCGCGCTCTTCTCGAGCTTCCGCTCGCTGAACACGATCGATCCGGTCGGCTCCACGCAGTCGCTCCAGCTCGACCCCATCACGCAGGACCCGGCCGCGCTGCCGGGGATGTCCGACACCGACGTGATGCGGTTCCCGGCTGCGGGCGACGCTCAGGCGCCGGCGGCCCCCGCCCCCGCCCATAGCTTCGGAAGCACCCAGGCGGGCTTCGGCGGCCCGTTCCAGGGCGACGGCGTGCAGGCGCAGGGCTTCGGGGCAGACGCTCCTGAGGGGCCCGACTCGTCGTTCGAGGCGCTGCCCGCGTTCGAGGAGCTCATGGCGGATCTCCCGAGCCGTCGTTCGACCGGCTCGGGCGCCCAGCAGGGTGCCAAGCCGGCTCAGCAGAGGCGCGGTCTGTTCGGCCGCCGGCCGGGCCAGCCCGCAACCGGCGAGCTGCGTGCCTACCAGCCGCAGGAGCGTCCGGCGTCGCGACCGATCCAGACCGTCGCTCCCACCGCCGGTGTGCCGACCTTCGGCGCGCCGAGCGTCGAGACGCAGGGCTTCCAGGCACAGAACTTCCAGCCGCAGAACTTCCAGGCACCGAGTGGTCCGCCGCAGGGCAACCCAGCCCCGTTGACCGGAGCGTTCCCGGCCCAGGCTCCGCAGCAGCCGACGTCGGACCCGACGTACCAGCGGGGCTACCAGGAGGGCTACCAGAAGGCGGTCCAGGAGTCGCTGACGTCGGCGGTATCGGCCGTGCCGAGCGCCCCGGCGGGCGGCACGGTTCCCGTGCCCGTCGCGCAGGTGTCGGCTCCCGCAGCCCCTCGTCCCGCCGTCACCCCTGGCACCAACCCGTTCGTGGATGCGGCACCCCGCGCGGCGTCGGCCCCGGCGCCCGCTCCGGAGCGGGCGCCCACCTCGTACGAGCAGGCACCCAGCTCGTACGCGTCGGCCCCGGCCACCCAGGCCGTGCCGATGGCGGCCGTGCAGCAGTCCTTCGAGGCTCCCGCCCGGGAGTTCGAGGCTCCCGTCCGGGAGTTCAGCGAGCCGTACCCGACGGGCGCCGTGTACGACCCGTCGTACGGTTCGGCGGCGCCGCTCACCAAGCGGGCGGCCGGCACGGACGGCGACGGGAAGGACCCGCTGGACCCCGAGTACGTACGTGACTCGGTGGAGGCCCGGTCGGAGTGGACGGCGTCGGCTGTCCTCTACGAGGAGATGACGAGCCTCCTTCGTCGGGGAGCTTTCCAGGAAGACGATGTGAAAGAGAACGACTCGTACCGTCCGGCGGCCGTTAACACCGAGGTCGCCAACGGCGGGCTGACCCGCCGCACCCGCGGTGCCTCCGGCACCGGGGCGGACCCAACTGTCGAGCGCCTCTCAGCTCGCATCGACCGTGATCCTGAGCAGCTTCGCTCACGTCTCTCGGCGTTCCAGTCGGCCACCGCACGTGGCCGGTCGGAAACCGTGGACGGGGGCGGATCGGAGCACGAGAACGGCAAGAAGGCCGATGGGGACTCGACGTGGGCACCCTCGACCGTGAATCATGTCCCTGACTCAGCGCCGCAGTCGCGGTGACACGCGCGCGCGTCTGTGGATTCTGACTAGGAGGAACAGAGAGTGACCCTCAGTACCGAAGCTACGAATTTCGGGTGGCTGCTCGACAACTTCGTGCGTACCGTTCCCGGCAGCCGGCACACGCTCGTCGTGTCGGCAGACGGTTTGCTCATGGCGATGTCCGACCAGCTCGACCGCACCAGTGGTGACCAGCTCGCGGCGATCGTCTCGGGCATGTCAAGCCTCACGCGTGGAGCTTCTCGGCAGCTCAACGGCGGTAATGTCCGTCAGGCGATCATCGAGATGGACAACGGGTTCCTCTTTCTGATGAACGTCTCGAACGGGTCCGTGCTCGGTGTGGTCGCGGAGGCCACGTGCGACATCGGCCTCATCGGCTACGAGATGGCTCTCCTGGTGTCCCGCACCGAGGCCACGCTCACGCCGCAGCTGATCTCGGAGATGCGTGGCAGCCTCCCGGTCGACGGGCAGACCCGAGCCGCCAGCGTGGGATGAGGACTCGACCATGACGTACGCACCTTTCGGTTCCCAGGGGCAGGGGGATGTCCGTGAGACGTCCACCGTGCGCCCCTACGCGGTCACCGGAGGCCGGGTGCGGTCGGAGCTGTCCGACCTGCCGCTCGAGGCCCTCGTGGAGGTATTGCCCGGGGCGGTCAGCAGTTTCGGTCTGCCCCCCGAGAAGCGCGCGATCCTCCAGCACGCCGCGCACACGTACGTGTCGATCGCCGAGCTCTCGGCCCTTCTGCGGCTGCCTCTGGGTGTCGTCCGGATCCTTGTGTCGGACATGCAGGAGGAAGGGCACGTCACAGTGCATACCTCGACACCGGTTAACGTCCACACAGGCCACGGCAGCTCGAACTCGGGCCTGTCGCTGAGCGTCTTGGAGAGTGTTCTGAATGGCATTTCCGCCCTCTGACGGCGGGGCCCGTAGCGGTCCCAACTGGGCCCCGGTGTCGGGTAACGCCGGCACCGCGACCGCTTCCTCGAACGCGCCCGCGCGCCAGAGTGTGCTGGGTGGCGGCGGTGGCGCTCCCGCGCCCACCGCGCAGGCGTCCCGTCCGGCGCAGACGCAGCCCGCACCGCCGGTGATGCAGCAGGCGCCGGCCGCCAATGCCGGGGCGCAGAGCGCTCCGGGTGCCCAGCCCGCAGCCGAGCGCACAGCGCCGACGGTCGTCAAGATCGTGGTCGCCGGCGGCTTCGCGGTGGGCAAGACGACGTTCATCGGCTCGATCTCCGACGTCGAACCGCTGAACACCGAGGCCGCCATGACGGAGCACTCCGTGGGCGTGGACGACGCCGGTGGTGTCACCGACCGCAAGACCACCACCACGGTGGCCATGGACTTCGGCCGTGTGGAGCTCCCGGGCAACCTGTGGCTCTACCTGTTCGGTACCCCGGGCCAGGACCGCTTCCTCTTCATGTGGGACGACCTGGTGCGCGGCGCGATCGGTGCTGTCGTCCTGGTCGACACCGACCGCCTGGAGCAGTGCTTCCCGGCGATCGACTACTTCGAGTCGCGCAACATCCCGTTCGTCGTCGGCGTGAACTGCTTCGACGGTGTGGCCAAGCACCGGCTCGAGGATGTGCGGGAAGCGCTGCAGATCCCGGCGCACGTGCCGATGCTCTACACGGACGCTCGTTCCCGTGCAGCGACCAAGCAGACGCTCATCGCGCTGGTCCAGCTCGCGATGCGCCAGCTCCGGTCCGGCGCACAGGCGCAGGGCTGAACCACTCTTCAGCACTCCGCGGACGGCGGGCCTCCCAGAGGGCGGCCCGCCGTCGCTGTGCCGTCGGGCGCTAGACTGTGTGGCCGCGCCGCCCCCGCCCCGGAGCGTGGGTGCGGGCGCGAGGAGGGCTGACAGAGCGGCCTAATGTGACGGTCTTGAAAACCGTTGTGGGGCAACCCACCGGGGGTTCGAATCCCTCGCCCTCCGCTCGCTGGGGACAGGACGATGGCTGGAATCCGACCCGGATTCCAGCCATCGTCGTACTCGGACCCCCACCGCGAAGCTAGCTGATGCCCACGATCGGCAGGCGCAGCGCCGCCGGCGCCGCTTCGGGCACTACCGGGGCGACGGGTCGAACAGGCTCCACGGGCGTGTAGGCCGAGCCGAGGGCCGGCCGCTCGTCCCGCGCGCCGGCGTTGGGCCACAGCGCGCACGCGCGCTCGGCCTGCGCCGCGATGGTGAGCGACGGGTTGACGCCCAGGTTCGCGGTGACGGCGGAGCCGTCCATGACGTGCAGGCCCTCGTGCCCGAACACCCGCAGGTACGGGTCGACGACGCCCCCGGCGGCGTCGGAACCGATGGCGCAGCCGCCGAGGATGTGCGCGGTGAGCGGGATGTTGAACGGGTCGCCGATCGTGCCACCGGCGATGCCTTCCACATCGCCGCCGCCCAGCTTGTCGGCCATGCGGCGTACGGCCTCGTGGCCCTCGGGGATCCAGCTCGGGTTCGGGGCGCCGGTGCCCTGCTTCGACGTCATGAACCGGCCGAAGAGCGTGCGCCTGGTCACCGTCGTCAGCGAGTTGTCCTGTGCCTGCATGACCAGGGCGATGACCGTCCGTTCGGACCAGCGGCGCCAGTCGAGCAGCACGGGCAGCCACTTCAGGTTCTTGCCCAGCTCGCCCAGCCAGCGGACGAACCGGAACGGCCCCCCGTCGACGAGGATGTGCTGCAGGGCCGCCATGACGTTGGAGCCGTGGCCGTAGCGCACGGGCTCGATATGCGTGTTCTCGCTCGGGTAGAACGACGAGGTTATGGCGACGCCGCGGGAGTAGTCGGTCGCGCCGACCTTGTGCGTCATCGCGCCGAGCAGGGCCTCGGAGTTGGTGCGCGTGAGGTGCCCGAGCCGGTCGGACAGCCGCGGCAGCGTGCCGGCGTCCTTCATCGCGTGCAGCAGACGCTGCGTGCCGAGCGTGCCCGCAGCGAACACGACCTGCCGAGCGGTGAACGTCCGCTTCCCCGCCCACCTCTTGCCGGTGCGGTGGGTGCGGATCTCGTAGCCGCCGCCCCGACCCCACGCTTCGCGAGGGCCCAAGGAGTCGGGCAGCGGACGGACGACGTCGGCCGTCGTGAGCGGGTGCACCTCGGCACCCGCGCGCTCGGCGAGGTAGAGGTAGTTCTTGACCAGGGTGTTCTTGGCGCCGTGGCGGCAGCCGGTCATGCACTCGCCGCACTCGGTGCAGCCGGTGCGGTCCGGTCCCACGCCGCCGAAGAACGGGTCCGCGGCCCTGCGGCCCGGCGACGGCTCCTCGGCACCACCAGGGCCGAAGTAGACGCCCACGCGGGTGGGGCGGAACGTGTGGCCCACCCCCATGTCCTCGGCGACGCCCCGGATGATCTCGTCGGCGGGGGATCGGCCGTGGTACTGGACCACGCCGAGCATGCGCTCCGCCTGGTCGTAGTACGGCGCGAGCTCCGACTTCCAGTCGGTGATGTGGGACCACGCCGGGTCCGCGTAGAACGGGTCGAGGGGGCGGTAGAGCGTGTTGGCGTACACGAGCGACCCGCCGCCGACGCCGGCTCCCGTCAGGCAGAGCACGTTGCGCAACAGACTCACTCGCTGGATCCCGTAGCAGCCCAGGGCAGGCGCCCACAGGAACTGCTTGAGGTGCCAGGAGTTCTTGGCGAACTCGTGATCCTCGAACCTCCGGCCGGCCTCGAGCACGCCCACCCGGTAGCCCTTTTCGGTGAGGCGGAGGGCGGCAACGCTGCCGCCGAAGCCCGAACCGATCACCAAGACGTCGTAGTCCATGGCGCGAATGTACCCCTTATTGATGCGGCGTGAAATACGCTGCCCGACGCCGTCCGGGTCTCCTCCGGGGCGGCTCGCCCGGCTCGCGCGCCGCCCAGTATGGGCAGGAAAAACGGCGGTATGACGGCGATGTGGGGTGCCTCGGGGAGCTGCCTGACCCTCCGCTTTGCTCAGCCCGCCGTGCGCCAGGTACCCTGGGCCGCGCGGCATCGCCCTGCCTGGGTAGAAGCTGTCGCGAGGAGACGTCGCATAGTCAGGTCTAGTGCGCCACCCTGCTAAGGTGGTAACGGGGCAACCCGTTCGAGGGTTCAAATCCCTCCGTCTCCGCCAGGAAGGTCCCGGCCGCGCGTGACGCCCGGGGCCTTTTCTGTGGGAGGCTTCGGAACGTCGGTTCGGCTCGCCGGCCGAACCTCCGGAGGGCTGTGACGGAGTTCTCCTCCGTAAGCGCGGATTTGAGTTTGGGCCCGCGCCGAACAGGCGGTAATGTTCTCGTCGGTCGGCCGTGTGAACGGTTGGCCGGTAGCACGCAGTACGACCAGCGCCCGTAGCTCAACGGATAGAGCATCTGACTACGGATCAGAAGGTTGGGGGTTCGAATCCCTTCGGGCGCACAGTAGAAACGAAGCCCTGACCAGCGGAAACGCCGGTCAGGGCTTCGTCGTTTGCGGGCGTCGAGACCGGATTTCGGGTCACTGCCCCCGTTGGGTGCCCCAACAGGGGCCACGGACTAGGGCGTGTCCTGTGAATCGCGGAGCCAGCGGACGATGGCTGTGAGGGTGAGCTCGGCGCGGTAGGAGGCGGCTCGTCTGGGTGTATCGAGAGCGCCGCGGGCGCCCCAGCGAGTTTCACCCGGCCGGACGGCCCCGGGAAATCCCGTGGCCCACCGGCACCCGGTGGCCCACGATGTGCAGATGGCCTTGCCGACACCCGAACTGCATACCTCTCGCCTGCACCTGCGACCCTTCACGGCGGTCGACGCCGACCACCTCTTCGCGCTGCACACAAGCGCCGAGGTGATGCGCTACTGGGACTCCCCGCGCTGGACGGACCGCGCTCGCGCCGACCGTTTCGTCGCGGTCTGCGAGAGACTGGCGGAGGAAGGTTCCGGCGCCCGGGTCGCGATCGACCAGGTCTCTGACGGGGCCTTCGTTGGGTGGTGCGCCGTGACGGGGTGGGACCCCGACTTTCGCAGCGCGTCGCTGGGCTACTGCCTGGACCAGTCCGCGTGGGGTTACGGCTACGCGACCGAGGCGGCGCACGCCCTGCTGCGGTGGGCTTTCGACACGCTGGACCTGAACCGGGTCCAGGCAGAGGCGGACACCCGCAACCTCGCCTCCGCGCGGGTCCTGGAGAAGCTGGGATTCGTACGCGAGGGGACGCTGCGGGAGGACTGCATCGTGGACGGCGACGTGTCCGACAGCTGGGTGTTCGGGCTGCTCCGGCGTGAGTGGCGGCCGTCGGACGCGCCTTTGCCTGCCCCTTAGGTCATGCGCAGGACGGGGCCCAGCCGCCTAGAGCCTCGTCCATCGCGTCAGCGGCGTCCCGGAGCGTCGTGGGCATGACGTGGCTGTACAGGTCCGTCGTAATGCTCATCTGGGCGTGTCCGAGCACTTCATCACGATCCGGGCCGCGACTCCCTGACCGAGCAGCATCGACGCACAGGTGTGCCGCAAGTCGTGGAACCGGATCCGCCGGACCTCGGCCCTGCCCTCGAGCGTGTCGAACAGCGTGTTCACGTAGCGGGGCTCGACTTGGGCTACCCCTGGTGACCGAGACCGACGCGCTATGGGGGCCGAGGGTTCACTCGTGAAGACATTCGCTGCAACTCTTGCCGGTGCATCTCGAAACCAGGACCGCTACGTCACTGGAGACGGGTTCGCCGCAGTGCTGGACGGGGCGACCTCCGTAGCTGGCGATCGATCCCACGACCCTGGCTGGTACGCGGAACAGCTCGCGGACACCATCAAGCAGACGGTGCCGCAAGGCGACTCGCTCGCGGGCGCCGTGGAGGAGGCGATACGCGCCGTGCGCGACGCTCACGGGCTGACCCCTGAGACCACACCCACCAGCACCGTCGCTCTGGCCCGCTGGTCGGACGACACTGTCGAGATGTACATGCTGGGCGACAGCTACGGCGTCATCTTCTACGCGGACGGCACCGAGGCCGTTCACACCGACGACCGCCTGGACTGCGTCGCCGTCAACGAACGGGCCGCCTACCGAAAGCGCCTGGCCGAAGGGCACGGGTACGACGATGGCCACCGTGCCCTGATGCTCGACCTCCAAGCCGAGCAGGCCCGACGCCGCAACCGGCCCAGCGGCTACTGGATAGCCGGAGCCCAACCGGAAGCCGCACGTCATGGGATCACGAGCGTCGATCGCCGAGCGGGAGTTTCAGCGCTCGTGCTCGCAAGTGACGGCGTCGACCCTGCACGCCACCCCGATGCCACGACCTGGCGTGACCTCTACGAGGAAGCGAACGAGTACGGCCCCGCGCGGACGCTCCACCGGATTCACGACGCCGAGACCGACGATGTCGACGGCCGACGCTGGCCGCGCTCCAAGCCCCACGATGACAAGACCCTTCTTGCCATCGAGCTCGGCTGTCATGAAGCCACCTGAACTGGTCCTCCCCGAGGACTTTGGGGAGTACGCCTGGGAGGTAGAGGCGAAGGGCTGGTTCCAGTGCCCGGTTCGGGCTGGTGGCCAAACAGCGAATGTGACGTTCTATGACCCAGCCAGGCTCGCGCAGGACGTTAGCGCTGATCATGCGTCGAGAGTCCCTTTCACCGTCACGCGACTCGTGGTGATCGAGCGTGTAACTGCGGACCTGATGCGCGAAGCGCTGGGACTCCTCCCCGAGGAGTTCTTCGCGGACCCGACATCGAACCAGCCAGATGCCTGACGTGGACGGCCGGGGCATCACCCGTGAGGACTCTCTTTACTGGCTCAAGGCGCGCCTCCGGCGCGCTGGGCCGTCCGGCCGGCTGGGCCCCGCACTGCGGGCGCTTCGTGCCCTCCGCGCACCCCACCGCACCCCGACGGCCTACCGGCCCGGTCCGCCAACCTCCCGCTATGGCAGAAGCGGCAGGCCATGAGGGCGAGCAAATGACAGGCACCGGATGGTCCCGATGACGTTCCGCTACCCCACTGAGAGCCCAGCGGAGAGCGTGGCCTACTGGAGACGCCTGCGGCCCCAAGGCGCGTTCGTGGTCGGTCGCTTCGGTCCTGTTCTTCGCAATCGCAGGCTCGCCCTGGTGGTGGGTTGCGATCGCCATCGCACTCTCAGCTGTCTCAGGTATCCCGGCGTTCACCGTCTGGATCACCGACCGACGCTGGGCGCGCGGCCTAGCTGGCATCGGGGCAACCTGCGACCCCGCTTGATCGCACTGGGCTTCGCCTTCGGAGCCGCGATCCTGCTGCAGGGAATCGTCGGCGTGACACTCGGCACCTGGCCTGCGACAGCCCTTGCACCTGTGGCCTTCGCCGTCGAATTCCTCATCGCACGGGAACGTCTCCGCACACGAGCAGCGAACAAGGACAAGCGGTAGGGCACGGGCCTCCGGCGGGCACCCGGGAATCAAGAGGATCGAGGGACGGCGGTGCCCCTGCCCCTCCGTCATCCATTGGCTTGACCGGGACCCTGACACCGAACCCGCCGTCAGTGCAACAGGTCCCGCCGACACCGAGCACCACCGCACCACACCATGACGGGCGGGACCTGTTGCACTGACGACAGAACCGATGTCTGAGACGTGCCCCGCGCCAACGGATGACGGAGGAACAGGGACCCCCGAAGCAGGAGCATGGTGAGGTCACAGGCCCGCCCGGCCGAGTGAGCGAATCCCCGTCAGTTCCCTCGCCAAATCCTCCCGACCGCTCGCGCGAGCACCAATCTCCCGGGCGTTCCGGGTCAACCGACCCGCAGAAACATGCGGATCGCACCCCCTGCGAGTCCCTACGGATCAGAAGGTTGGGGGTTCGAACCCCTTCGGGCGCACAGTGCAGGAAGAGGGTCCTTGGCCAGGCGGCAAGCCTCGGCAGGGAACTCTTTCGTTCCGCCACGCGGTCCGTCGGTCGGGCGATCCGCACATCGCGATCCGGTCACGGTCGTGACCCAGGCCACTCAGCTGTTGACCGCGGCTCCGAGCGGTCGCTACGTTCACCTGCGGCACACCCGTTCGGAAACGACCAGGGCTTTGCGTCGGAGCTCAACGGTGCACTCCGACGTCGGACCTGTGGAGACCCGGGCGGGCGTGCTGCCCAGGTGACGCCCTCCTCGGTCGCACGTGTGCGAGCTGGAGCAGCCGGCCGGATGCTCGGCCGAGGATGCGAAGCGGACGCGCGGACCGCAGGTAGGACCTCGGATGAGCGAGACCGTTCATGCCGGCACCCGATCGGTGAGTTCGTGCAGTCCCTGGAGCACGGGCTGGCGGTGATCCGCGCGTTCGGCACGGACCGGGCTCGGATGACGCTGAGCGAGGTGGCCCGCGAGGCCGCGCTCAGCCGGGCGTCGGCGCGGCGGTCCTGCATACCCTGGTGGAGCTCGGGCATGCCGTGACCGACCGGCGCGTGTTGGCCCTGCGCCCCCTGGTGCTCGAGCCCGGTACGCCTACCTGTCGAGCCAGTCGCTGCCGGAGGTAGCGCAGCCCCACCTGGACCAGCTCGCTGAGGAAGTCGGGGAGTCGTCGTCGGTGGCCGCTCTCGACGGCGCCGACATCGTCCACGTCTCCCCGGGGTCGCGACACACTGGATCACGCCGGCGGCCATCCAGGTGCGCACGCGGTTCCCGGCGGCGGCCACCTCGATGGGGCGCGCGGTGCCGGCCCATCTGCCTCGCGACGACCGCGATGCCTTCCTGGCCGTCGTCGTGCTGGGGCCGCTCACCCTGCACACGATCACTGACAGGGAGCTGCCCCGCGCCGAGCCGGGCATGGTCCGGGGCGAGGCGCAGCGCACGTCGACGAGGCCTACGGCGTCACGCACCGGGAGCTCGAGGAGATGCTGGGGCCGTGGCTGGGGTCCGTCGGAAGCCAGAGCGGGGAAGCGCCGGGCCCCTGTTCGGGGAGCTCGGCCACGGATGGCGAAATCTGAACCAAAGATTACGCAGACATGGCCGGGCGGCGGGCTTCTTGGCCTGGCCACGCCCATCCGGGCGCTCTGCAGGGCGGCAAAGGCTGTCCAGCATGGCTTCGGACCGGTCGGGGCTGAGGGCTTCTTGGAAAAACATGCGGTGAACAGCGGTTCTGTGTCCGCTGTCACGCGCCCCGGCTTTGACGCACCCTGCCACCTGACGTACTGTTCTGGATGTCAGCCCGACGGGCCGACGGACACGCAGACCGGAAACGGTCCGGGTGGCCGCGCCGGGGCTGGATCCCATCTCTGATGCAGGACAGTTCAGCTGTTCTGTGGGTCATCGGGTGTGGATCCTCTCTTGTAAGTTCGCCAGGCCTTCAAGGCCAGCGGGTTTGCGAGGCGGGTTCGGGTCTGGTAAGTTGAAGAGGTTGCCCCGGATGGGGTCAGCATCCAGCGGATGATGACTCTGACGGTGTGCGTCGGTTGTTTGAGAACTCAACAGTGTGCTTGATAGTCAATGCCAATTGATTAAC
>NZ_BNAS01000003.1:0-17502 GCF_014653785.1 Promicromonospora soli
CACCTGGACCGGGCTGGAGAACGGCACCGCGTACACGGTCCGCGTGCAGGCCAAGAACGACGCCCCGGAACCGTCCGACTGGTCCGACCCGTCCGCGCCGGAGACCCCGGCCGCACCCCCGGCCCAGCCGGCGGCGCCCACCGCGCAGCGGAGGGACGCAGCGGAGGGCGGGCAGATCGACGTGTCGTGGACGGCCCCGGCCAACAACGGCGACGCCGTCAGGATGTACTACCTCGACGTGTACGAGAACGGGAACAAGACCACGACGCACACGGTGACCGGGACGTCTATGCCGATTCAGGACCTGAACCCGGAGTCGTCCTACACGTTCACGGTCCAGGCCGAGAACAAGGCGGGCAAGTCCCCGGTCAGCGCGCAGTCGAACGCGCAGACGCCGTACGGCACGCCTGTGATCCCGAGCGGCGTGGTGGCCAGCAACCCCGGCAACGGGAGCGTGGACGTGAGCTGGAACGGCATCTCGAGCGGGGACTTCCGCGGCCCGGGACACCGGTACGAGGTATCGGCCAACGGCCAGGGCAACCCGAGTGCCGGGACGGCCACGTCATACAGGTACCCCGGGCTGAACAACGGGACGTCGTACACGTTCCAGGTCCGTGCCTGCAACGAGTCCGCCTGCTCGGCCTGGTCGTCCCCCTCGAACGCGCAGACGCCGTACGGCCCGGTGCCGAAGCCGTCGATCAGCGCCAGCGGCGGCGACCAGAAGGTCACCTTCACCTGGGACGCGCGCGGGACGAACGGGCGCCCCACCACGGTGCGGGTGACCGGGGCCATCACGAGCACGGCCAAGAGCGGTACCGCGTCGGCCTCGGCCGGGTACAGCGACACGAAGCAGGCCTGCGTCACCGTGACGGACACCGAGGGACAAGAGGCGAGCACCTGCGCCTCGGCCACCTCTGACCCACGGCCGAACCCGAGGGCATGGGTCACACGTGGCTCGAGCGTCAGCAGCAGTGACTGCACGCACTCCTCGTGCGCCTACTTCGTCGTCAACTGGGCGGACTTCCCCACCGGCAACCACTACGTCGAGTGCTACGCGGGTACCAACCCGGACGAGTCCGGCTGGCACAACATCCTGCCGAGCAACGGCGGCTACAACCGGACCTTCGGTTCGGCCAGCGGCTCGTCCCAGCTGGGCTGCTACTACGGGTACCCGGGAACGCAGGTGGCGGTCAGGATCGACGGCACGCTGTACGAGGCACGGAACTGGTAGAACCGGCTTGGCCGGACGCCGCACCGTCGGCGTCCGGCCAAGCCACGATCGGCCATAATTTCACCCGACGAACGAGCACTAACGAGCAGTAGGGAAACACGAGATGACCACGATGACCCCCGAGCAGGCGGCCTGGTTCGCCCAGACCTTCGACCGGCTCGTCGGCAACGTCGGCCAGGCGGTCCTGGGCAAGGCGCCGGTGGTGCGCCTCGCGCTGACCTGCATGCTCGCCGAGGGGCACCTGTTGCTGGAGGACGCCCCAGGTACCGGCAAGACGATGCTCGCGCGCTCCATCGCGGCGTCGGTCCAGGGCTCGCACAACCGCATCCAGTTCACGCCGGACCTGCTGCCGTCCGACGTCACGGGTGTGACGATCTACGACCAGAACACCCAGCGGTTCGACTTCCACGCCGGCCCGATCTTCGCGTCGATCGTGCTGGCGGACGAGATCAACCGTGCGTCGCCGAAGACGCAGTCCGCGCTCCTGGAGGTCATGGAGGAGGGCCGCGTCACCGTCGACGGCGTCGCGCACGAGACCGGCCGCCCGTTCATGGTCCTGGCCACCCAGAACCCGATCGAGCAGGCCGGTACCTACCGCCTGCCGGAGGCCCAGCTCGACCGCTTCCTCATGAAGACCTCGGTGGGCTACCCGGACCACGCGTCCACGGTGGAGATCCTGTCGGGTGCCTCGGTGAAGGACCGCAGCCTGGCGCTGCAGCCGATCATCACCACCAAGGCCGTCACGGAGATGGCCGACCTCGGCGCGACCGTGCACACGGACACCGCGGTGCTCGAGTACGTGTCCCGCCTCGCCGAGGAGACGCGCAACGCGCACGAGGTGCGCGTCGGCGTCTCGGTCCGTGGCGCCCTGGCCCTGGTGCGCTGCGCCAAGGTGTGGGCCGCCGCCCACGGCCGCAACTACGTGCTGCCGGACGACATCAAGGAGCTGGCCCAGCCGGTCTGGGGCCACCGCTTCGTGCTGGACCCGGAAGCCGAGTTCGCAGGCGCTCGCCCCGACGTCATCCTGTCCCGGATCATGGCAGACGTCGCGGCGCCGCAGGAGCGGGCCTCGGCATGACGGCGACGGGCATCGCGTCCGGTACCGCGGCCGGTCCCGCGTACGGGAAACGTCAGGAGAAGCCGAGGGGCCTCGGCGGAGCGGTCGCGGCAGGGCGCGCGCAGCTGCAGCGCGGCCGCCGCGGCTGGGTCACGTTCGCCGCGGCAGCCCGTTCGCGGGCGGCGGCGGTCGGCCGCGTGCTCGCGCCGGTGCGCCGCACGTTCAGCACGTTCGGGATCACGGTGGCGCTCACTGCTGCCGCGTCCTGGGTGGCCGGGCTGATGCTCGGCTGGCTCGAGGTCCTGGTCGCGGCGATAGTCCTCACCGTGACACTCGTGTGCGCGATCGTCTTCGTGCTCGGGCGGTTCAAGTACGACGTGGTGCTCGACCTGGCGCAGGCCCGCGTGACCGTCGGCGACCGCGCGGTCGGGCGCCTCGACGTGCGCAACGCGTCGAACCGCGCGCTGCTGCCGTCCGTGATGGAGCTCCCGGTGGGCACCGGCACCGCCGCGTTCCCGGTGCCGCGCCTGCGGGGCGGCGGCACGCACGAGGAGATCTTCACGATCCCGACCCGGCGCCGCAGCGTGATCACGGTGGGCCCGGTCAAGTCCGTCCGTGCCGACCCGCTGGGCCTGCTGCGCCGCGAGATGACATGGACCAACGAGCAAGAGGTCTTCGTGCACCCGCGCGTCAAGAACCTCACCGGCTCCTCGACGGGCTTCCTCAAGGACCTCGAGGGCCGCGTCACCAACGACATCACGAGCTCGGACGTGAACTTCCACGCGCTGCGTGACTACGTGGCAGGCGACGACCGGCGGCACATCCACTGGAAGACGACGGCGCGCACCGGCCAGCTCATGGTGCGCGTGTTCGAGGAGACCCGGCGTTCGCACCTCGCGGTGCTGCTGTCCACACGCGCCGAGGACTATGCGAACGAGGACGAGTTCGAGCTCGCCGTGAGCGTGTGCGGTTCCCTGGGCCTGCAGGCCATCAAGGAGGACCGGGGAGTCACGGTGCTCGTCAACGAGGCCACGCTGCACGGTGACCACCGCACCCGCCTGATGGACGACCTGTCCCGCATCGAGCTCGAGTCCCGGAAGTCCAAGCTGGTGGACCTGGCCCGCGCGGCCGGCATGGCCGCCACCGACTTCTCGGTGATCGCGTTCGTCGTGGGCAGCATGGTGACGCCCACCGAGCTCCGGGCGGCGTCCGCGCGGGTCCCGGCCGGTGTGCAGGTCATGGCCATCCAGTGCGTGCCCGGCGCCTCCCTCGGCCGGCACTCCATCGCCGAGCTGGGCGTGCTCACCCTGGGCCGCCTCGGCGACCTGCCCCTTGCGCTGAAGAAGATGAGCGACGCATGAGTCACGAGAACACGCGCGGAAGCGTCCGGCCGGGCGGGGCGGCCCAGGGCAGCCAGCCGCCCCACGGCACCGGCCCCGGGTACCGGACCGGGACGGGCCGGGGCACCACCCGCCGCAAGGAAGCAGCGCGTCCCCGCGCACTGACCTGGTTCGCCCTGGTCGACCTCGCGGCGCTGAGCGTGATGCTCGGCGCCGTCGCCGTCGGCTTCGGACCCGTCTGGGGCTCGCTCGGCTACCTGGTGCCGACGGCCGGCGGTGCCGCTGTCGGGCTGGCGGTGGCCTGGGTGGGCGCCTGGCGGCGCTTCCCCGCCGTCGTGGTCACCGCGCTCGCCGTCGTCGGCTACCTCCTGTTCGGTGGCGCGCTGGCACTGCCGCACACCGCCGTCGCCGGGGTCGTGCCGACCCTGGACACCCTGCGCGAGCTGCTGCTCGGCTCCGTGCAGGGCTGGAAGCAGTTCATCACCACCGTGCCACCGATGCGCTCGTTCCCGGACCTCGGCGTGGTCCCGTTCCTGCTCATGCTGGTCCTGGCGATGATTGCGGGAACCATCGCCTGGCGTGCGAAGCACGCGGTGTGGGCAGTGGTCCCGGTCATCGTCGGTCTGGTCGGCGTGATCCTGCTGGGCACGCTCGACGCCGCGCTGCCGGTGGTGCAGGGCCTCGTGATCACCATCGTGGCGCTCCTCTGGGGCGCCGTACGCGTCATGGAGGCGCGTGTCGGCACGCACTCGATCAGCACGGAGTCCAGCCGCGAGGCCACGCGCAGGCTGCGCTGGTACCGCATTCGCACGGGCGCCACGATCCTGGCTGTCGCGTCACTCGCCGCCGGCTTCACCGCGCCGGTCCTCATGCCGGACCAGCCGCGCACGGTGCTTCGCGAGACGATCGTCCCGCCGTTTGACGTCCACCAGTTCACCAGCCCGCTCGTGGCCTTCCGGCACTACCGGAAGACCGTTCGCGAGGACGAGCTGTTCACCGTCAGCGACCTGCCCGAGGGCAGCCGCATCCGGCTCGCGACGCTCGACCGGTACGACGGCGTGGTCTACGACGCGTCCGGCGACGGCGGCGACACGGGCGTGTACACCCGGGTCGGCGAAGAGATCGCTACCGCCGACGAAGGCACACCGACGCCGATCGACGTCACCGTCACCGGATACAGCGGCGTCTGGGTCCCCGAGATCGGCAACCTCACCGGCGTGCAGTGGAACGGCGAGAACGCCCAGGCCCAGACGGACGGGACGTACTACAACTCGACCACGAGCACCGCGATCACCACGGCGGGCATCAGGCCGGGCGACACCTACCGGCTGAGCACCCTGGTCGAGGAGGAGCCGGACGAGGAGACCCTGAAGAAGGGCAAGATCCTCGAGGCCGACCTCCCGGAGACCGAGCCGAACGCGTTGCCGCTGGGCCTGCCCGCCAAGACTGCGCAGTTCACGGGCGAGGAGACCGACCCCGCGACCAAGCTGTTCCTGATCCGCGACGCGCTGCAGGCGTCGGGCTTCCTGTCCAGCGGGCTCGACGGCGAGCCGCCGTCCCGCCCGGGTCACTCGGCGGAGCGCGTCGACACGCTCGTCGAGCCGGAGGAGATGGTGGGCGACGACGAGCAGTTCGCCGTAGCGCTCGCCCTCATGGCGCGTCAGGCCGGCATCCCGGCTCGCGTGGTCATGGGCTTCTACCCGGACAAGACAAGCAAGTACGAGGAAGGCGAGCCCTGGACGGTGCTCGGCAGCGACGTGCACGCCTGGATCGAGGTTCCGTTCGAGGGCTACGGCTGGGTGCCGATCGACGCAGTTCCGGAAGAGAAGCCGCAGATCCAGCCCGAGCCCAAGAGCGAGAAGGTGCCGAAGCCGCCGATCCTGCAGGAGCCGGAGCCGCCGGAGGAGCCGGACAAGGCGAAGGCCGGCAGCGTCGAGGACGACGAGAAGGACGACGTCGAGAACGACCTGTTCGACTGGGGTCTGCTCGGGATGATCCTGCTCGCCGTCGGCATCCCGCTCCTGATCATCGTGGGCCCGATCGTGGCGATCCTCGCCTACAAGGCGCGGCGGCGCGCCGCACGGCGCAGCGCCGACCAGCTTGCCGACCGGATCAGCGGGGGCTGGCACGAGGTCGTCGACGTCGTGACCGACCTCGGGACGACGGTGCCGCGCGGGGCGACCAGGCGCGAGAGCGCCGGCGTGATCGCTGGCGAGCACCAGGTCCCGTCGACCCTCATGCTCGCGCACCGCGCGGACGCATCGGTCTTCGGGCGGGAAGCGCCCACGCAGGTCGACGTCGAGGCCTTCTGGGCGGAGGTCGACGAGCTGGTCGGAGGGCTACGCTCCACCGTGAGCACGCGGCGGAGGGTGCGGGCGGCTTTGTCGCTGCGCTCCGTCTGGGCACGGATGAGCGGTGGTCGCGGGTTCCTCGCGACAATCGGGGCGCTCGGGTCCCGGCGAACGAAGGAGAGGCGATGACGGACGTGGTCTGCGCTGGATGCGGTTCGACGCAGGATGGGAGCCAGCCGTACTGCGGCGTGTGCGGGCGCCCGTTCCCGCGCGTCCAGACAACTGATGTCGGGACCACCACGGTCCCGGAGTCGCTCTCCGAGACGCGGGTGGGCGTGCTGCCGGTACCGCTGGCGCCGGTCGCCTACGCGGGGACCGGACGCCGGTTCCTGGCGGCGCTGGTCGACGGTGCGGTCATCGGGGTGGTGGTCTGGATCATCACGATGATCGGGCTCGCCGGCGCCGGCGGCGTCAGCGGCCTGCTCACGTCGTCGGGGGCGATCACGTCGGCAATGCTGGTGCCGTACC
Source organism: Promicromonospora soli (assembly GCF_014653785.1). Taxonomy (GTDB): domain Bacteria; phylum Actinomycetota; class Actinomycetes; order Actinomycetales; family Cellulomonadaceae; genus Promicromonospora; species Promicromonospora soli. Next base: position 6,448 of record NZ_BNAS01000003.1, read on the forward strand.
TGATCAGCAGTGTGGTCGCGCTCGGCTACTGGCTTGGCGTCTCCGCCTGGGAGGGCAAGACCGGCAAGACGGTCGGCAACCTGGTCTGCAAGGTTCGCACTGTCGACGCAGTGGCCTCGGGCCCGATCGGGTTCGGTCGGGCGTTTGTGCGCTGGCTCATCGTGGGGCTCGGGTCCGTCGTATGCGGCCTGGGCCAGATCCTGGTGCTGGTGTCCCCGGCGTTCGACGGCGGTGGCAAGAGGCAGGGCTGGCACGACAAGGCCGGTCGCGCCGTGGTGCTCATGGCGGCCGACGTCGCGGGTGTGCCCGTTGCACCCGCCGCGGGCACGGCCTCCAGGGCGCCGGCGGGCACCTCGCAGGTGTGGACCGGCGCCGGGAACGGCCAGGTCCCGGCCCAGCCCGCGCAGCAGGCCCACCCCGCGGCGCCCGCCCCCGTGAACGACCCGTGGGCATTCCCGGGCGCCTCGGCGGGCAACCCGGCGGGCGTGATCACGGGGATCCCGGGCCTGTCGCCCGGCAGCTCGGCGGATCCGCTGCCCGCGCACGAGGAGCCGGCGACGATCCGGCGGCCACACCCGGGGTCCGGCGGCACGCCGCACCCGGGGCAGCAGGCCCAGCCCGTGCAGCAGCAGCCGGTGCGGCCGACGCCGCCTCCGGTGAGCCCTGTCGCGCCCGTCCGGCCGCCCGCCCAGGAGGACCTGACGCAGCGCGCCCCGATGCCGCCCCGGCCGCAGCCGCAGCCGGTCCAGCAGCCGGAGCCGGAACGCGACTCCGCGCCGATCGACATGACGCGCACCCACCTGAGCCGGCCGATGTCCCCGGCGGCGGTGACGACGGTGGTGCTGGAGGTCGAGGGCGGCGAGCGGTACGTCGTCGACACCAAGGCGCTCGTGGGCCGCAACCCTCAGGCGCCCGACGTGTCCGGCTGGATCCTGATCAAGGTCGACGACCCGACCCGGTCGGTGTCCAAGACGCACGCCGAGCTGGGCGTGGACACCGCCGGCCTGTGGCTCACGGACCGCGGCTCGACGAACGGCACCGTCGTATCGGCGCCGGGCCTGCCGCCCCGGGTCGCGGAGCCGGGTGCCCGGGTGCGCGTTCCGGTGGGTTCGACGATCCATGTTGGTGACCGCCGCGTCGTCGTACACCCTCAGGCCGGGGCATGAGTGATGACGCGCTGACGCTCGCCTGGGGCGCGGCCTCCGACCGGGGGCTGCGTCGCCAGCTCAACGAGGACGGCTACTTCGCCGCCGGGGGAGCGTTCTTCGTCGCAGACGGGATGGGCGGGCACGCCGCAGGGGAGGTCGCGAGCGCGACAGCCCTGGATGCGCTGCGCCCGCTCACCGACATGGAGCGGGTAGAGCCGCACCACGTGGAGGCGCTGCTTGAGATGGCGCAGGACCGGGTCCGGGCGATCGACACGTCGGGCCAGGGCCATGGCGCGGGCACGACGCTCACGGGCGCCGTGGTCGCGTACCTCGACGACGCGCCCTACTGGCTCTTCGTGAACGTGGGCGACTCGCGCACCTACCTGCTCTCCAGCGGGGTATTGGACCAGGTGAGCGTGGACCACTCCGAGGTCCAGGAGATGGTCGACGCGGGTACGCTGACCGCCGAGGAGGCGCGGAGCCATCCGCGCCGACACGTGATCACGCGTGCTCTGGGCGGACTGGACGAGGCGCGGGCCGACTTCCGGTACATCCCGATCGGTGCGCACGACCGGATCCTCGTCTGCTCGGACGGGCTGACCGGCGAGCTCACCGACGCACAGATCAGCGAGATCATGCTGGGTCATCCCGACCCGCAGGTCGCTGCGGGCCGGCTGGTCGAGGCGGCGATCGCCGCGGGCGGCCGGGACAACATCACCGTGATAGTGGTGGACGCCACCGGCATCGCCCAGGAGACGGCGGGGTCGAGCACGTCGCCGAACGGCGGGTTCGCGGCGGACGAGGACACGGTGCCGCGTGACTGATCCGGCTCGGCATCGTCACCAGAGTCTGACGCGCGGACGTGGCAGGGCCGGCGGGACACGAGCAAGGCAACAACAGGGGAGGCGACCATGAGCACCTCGGACGCTGGACAGCGAGCCGGGACCGGCATCCGGTACACGACGGGGAAGGCGCGCGTCATCGTGCGGGGCGACGCCATCGTCGTGCTGCCCGGCGAGGGGGTCGCGGCTGGCGGGGCCGACCGGGTCGCTCACCTGTGGACCGACCTGGCCGTGCCCGGCTCGGGAGTTGCCGAGGTGCTGGGTGCCCTGACGGCATCAGCGGTGGGTGGCCTGAAGGGCGTCCCGCCGTTCGCGGTAGTCGTGCTGACGAGCGCAGGAATGGGCGGGCCGGCGAGCGCGCACGTCGTGGTGCGCGGCGACGGCCTGACCGTCAGGATCGAGACCGGCGATGACGTCCAGACCGTGTCGGGCGCCGGCGTGATCTCGTGGACCGAGCGCGTGGTCGAGGGCGTGACGGCCGTCGAGGTCAGGACGGGCGCGTCTGGTCTCGACAACTTCGCGGACGGCCTGCCCGTCGAGTCGGGCGTGGTACTGGCCGGCGTGGTGCGCCGCCAGGTGGTCGAGCACGCCGAGGCGTCGGCCGCCGGGGCCTCGGTCTCGACCGGCTCGGCAGCGAGCTCGGCCGGCGTGACGCCGCCCCCGATCGCGTCGGCCCCGTTCGCGCCGGCCCCGATCACCTCCGCCCCGATCACGTCCGCTCCGATCACATCGGCCCCGGGCACGCCGGCCCTCGGGCACTCGGCGTCGCCGGACTCGGCCGCGGACTCGGGCGCGACCGCCATCCCCATGGGCACCGTGACGATGGTCCCGGCCTCCGAGGAGACCATCACGCCCGCTGACGAGAACCGCAGCGAGCCGCCGCCACCTCCCGAGCCGCCCGCGGACGACGGCCTGGACGAAGACGACTACATGCACCTGTGGGGCGCCACGATCGCCCACGGCGTCGAGGCCGCGGCGGTCCGACCGGAGAGCACCGAGGAGGGCGAGGACGAGGAGCCCGCTCCGGCGTCGGGCGCGGTGTCGCCGCCTTTGCCACCCCCCGCCCCGGCCGCGCCGCCCGCCCCCGCGACGCCGGCCCTGGCGGCCGCCGGGTCGGACGGCATGGTCTCCGGCGTCCCGATCGCAGGTGTGCCCGGCTGGTCGGCCACCCCGGCCGCGGAGCACCGCGCGGCGGCCGTCGGCGTGGAGGAGGCCGACGACGACCACGACGGCCACACCGTGATGTCGTCGGCGATCGCGGATCTGAAGGCCGCCGCGCCCTCGCCGAAGTTCTCGGTGCCCGCCAACCCGAACGCGCCGAAGATCCTGGCCGTGACGTGCGAGAACGGGCATCCGAACCCCACCGCGCGCGAGAACTGCCGAGAGTGCGGCAGCGCGCTGTCGGCCCAGGCCGCTCTGGCGCCGCGTCCGTCGCTCGGCCGCATGATCGTGACGTCCGGAACAGCCACCGGGGGTGCCTCGGGAGTGCGCGGCGGTCAGGTGGTCGAGCTGGACCGTCCGGTGATCGTGGGCCGCAGGCCGCGCACGAACAACACCTCGGCCGACCAGATGCCGCGCCTTGTCACGGTCTCCAGCCCGCAGCAGGACATCTCGCGGTCACACACCGAGATCTCGCTCGAGGACTGGCACGTGCTCGTCACGGACCTGGCCACGACGAACGGCACCACGCTGCTGCGGCCGGGCCAGCCGCCGCGTCGCCTGCACCCGAACGAGAAGGAGCTCGTGTCCGACGGCGACGTCGTGGACCTGGGCGACGGCGTGACCCTCACGTTCGAGGGCATCTGGTGAGGGTCTCGACGAGCTCGACCACCGCAGGCTCGACCACCGACGAAGGAGAAGTGTGAGCAGCAAGAGGAAGCCGTCCCCGCCACCCGAGATCGAGGGCTTCGAGTACCGCAAGCTCATCGGTTCGGGCGGCTTCTCGGATGTGTTCCTGTACGAGCAGCAGCGACCGCGCCGTCAGGTCGCGGTGAAGGTGCTGCTCAAGGAGTGGTCGAGCGCGACACAGCGGGCGGCGTTCGACGCCGAGGCAGACCTGATGGCGACACTGGGCAACCACCCGTCGATCGTCACGATGTACGAGGCGGGCGTCGCCAACGACGGCCGCCCGTACCTCGCAATGGAGTACTGCTCCCGCCCGAACCTGGGCGCGCGCTACCGGTCGGAGCGGTTCTCGGTGGCCGAGGCCCTGCGCATCACCATCCAGATCGCGGGAGCCGTGGAGACGGCTCACCGGCTGGGCATCCTGCACCGCGACCTGAAGCCGTCGAACATCCTGGTCACGCAGTTCGGGCACCCCGCGCTGACGGACTTCGGCATCTCGTCCACGGTGGACGAGGCCTCGTCCGCCGAGGGCATGTCGATCCCGTGGTCGCCACCTGAGTCGTTCGGCGACCCGCCGATGTCGGGCATCGCGACGGACGTGTGGGCCCTGGCCGCCACCTGCTACACGCTGCTGGCCGGGCGCACGCCGTTCGAGACGCCCGGCGGGTCGAACACGTCCGCGGACCTGGTCCGCCGCATCGCGCAGGACGAGCTGCCGCCGATGAGCCGCAGCGACGTCACGCCGTCGTTGGAGCGCGTGCTGCGCATCGCGATGTCGAAGCTGTCGTCCTCGCGGTACCCGACCGTGCTGGCCTTCGCGCGCGAGCTGCAGAAGGTCCAGGTCGAGCTGTCCCGCGACGTCACGCCCATTGACCTGCTGGACGAGTCCGGCGCGATGCAGGAGGACGAGGCCGAGGCCGACGGCACCCGGTTGCGCCAGATCGTCACCATCGACCCGGCCGGAGCGGGCGGCGCCGTGGCCGCGAGCCAGAGCGGGTTCGGGACTGGCGGGAATGGTTTCGGGCCCAGCGGGAACGGTTTCGGCCCGGGCGGCTCGGGTGGCGCGCTGCGCGCCGCCGCGGGTGGCGCCTATGCGCCCGCACCGCCGGCCCCGGCCCCTTCGCCGTCGGACGACACGGTGTACCGCGGGGCCGCGGACCCCTCGACGACCGGGACCCAGGCGACGGCGGGCGCGGTCGGGCAGCTCGCGCCTGCCGAGCAGGCACCCGTCCCGGCCGCCGAGGTGGAGGAGCAGCCGCATCGGGGAGTGTGGGCGCTGGTCGTCGGTGTGCTCGTGGTCGCGGTGGTCGGGGTGTCCGTCTGGGCACTGAACGGCACCGGCGGCCAGGACCCCGAGGACGAGCAGACGGCGACGACGTCCACCTTCGTGCCTCCCCCGCCCGGCGGCGGGTACGTGCCGCCGGTTCGGGACGTCAAGGTCCAGGTCAAGGGCAATGAAGCGGTGTATTCGTGGACACCGCCCAAGTCCCTGGAGGAGGGTGACACCTACGCCTACCGCGTGCTGGAGCTGACGGGCGACCCCGTGTTCCAGCCGGTGCCGAGCGGTACGTCGGTGACGGTGCCGCTCAAGGGCGAGACGTGCGTCGAGATCGTGGTGGTGCGCTCCGGCAGCCCGTCCAAACCGCAGGAGAACGCGAAGGAAGACTGCGTCAGCGCACAGCCCTGATGCGAACTGACACGACGACGGTAGCTCCGAGCGCAGGCGTTCGGACCGGACATGGGAGGTGAGTCGATGAGCGGTCTTGCGATCGAGTTTGCCGGTGAGTGGTTTCGGCCGTCCGATGAGGGCGCAACGTTCGACATTGGCCGTGAGGGCGACCTCGCGATCGACGACAACCCATACCTGCACCGCCGGTTCCTGCGTATCGCGCGTGAAGACACCATCTGGTGGTTGTCCAACGTCGGCTCCCTCATCTCCGCGACCGTGTGCGACGCCGGGGGCGGGGTGCAGTCCTGGCTCCCGCCGGGCAATCGCCTGCCCATGGTGTTCCCCACGACGTCCATCGTGTTCACTGCGGGTCCCACGACCTACGAGATCACTGTGCAGCTCGACAACGCGCCGTACCACGAGATCCGCTCGGAGGACGGCGACGACTCGGGGGCCACGACGATCGGCGCCATCAGCTTCACGAAGAGCCAGAAGCAGCTCATCGTCGCGCTCGCCGAGCCCATGCTGAAGCGCGAGGGCACGGGGCTGAGCGAGATCCCGTCGTCGGCGTTGGCGGCCCGGCGGCTCGGCTGGGCGAGCACGCGGTTCAACCGCAAGCTCGACAACGTGTGCGAGAAGCTCGACCGGATCGGCGTCAAGGGGCTGCGCGGCGGCCCGGGAGCGCTCGCGACCAACCGGCGCGCTCGGCTCGTGGAGTACGCCGTGGCGTCCCGCCTGGTGACCCAGGCGGACCTGCCGCTCCTCGACGACACGGAAGACGAGAAGGGGGCGACGGCATGAGCAGACCTGCCCGAAACCGGGCGGAGCTCGTGGTGGCCGGGGCCATCGGCGGCGCAGCGATCGTCTGGGTGGTGGTGGTCTTCGGGACGGTGCTGCTCACGGGCACCGGGACCGGTGACTTCTGGGACCCCTTGCGCGCGCTCGGGCGCGCCCTCACGACAGGTTCGACCTGGATCGCCACGGTCGGCGGGGCCGTGGTCGGCGGGGTGGTGGGGGCCGTCGTTCGCGGCCCCCGGAACAAGCAGAAGTGACGGGGAGGATTCATGCGCGTCAAGGTGACGCTCGTACGTTCTGACGGTAGCCACGACGACGTCGTGGTGACTGCGGACGCCGGCGCTCGGATCGGCGAGATCGCCGACACGATCGCCCGGGTGGACCCGTCGGCGCCTGGCGCCCCGGGTCGGTCCCGCACGCTGGAGGCGCAGCTGCCGGGCCAGGACCGGCCGGTCCGGCTGCCCGCGGATGCCGCGCTGGGTGAGGCGTGGATCGGCTCGGGCGCGTTCGTCGCGTCGGTGGAGCAGGCCATGCCTGGCTTCGACTATCCGGGTTCCGACGCCGTCCGCGCGGCCATCCGCATCGAGGGTGGCGGAACCGTGGAGCTCACGGAGGGCTCCTGGGTGCTGGGCCGCTCGCAGGAGTGCGATGTCGTGGTCGACGACCCGATGGTGTCGAAGAAGCACCTGCGCCTCGACGTGTCGGACGGCGTCGAGGTCGTCGACCTCGGCTCGGCGAACGGCATCCTGGTCGACGGCGCGCACGTGCAGCGCCTGCGGATCGAGGGCTCGCAACGGATCGTGCTCGGCGACACGACGGTCACCGTCGAGAGCCGCCGGCCCAGCACGATCACCGGCGTGACGCCCAAGGCCGGACCGGTCGCGTTCACCCGCTCGCCGCGGGTCGAGGCGCGCTACCGCGGTGAGGAGTTCGAGTCCCCGGAGGCCCCCAAGGAGGCCGAGCCGAAGGACTTCCCGTTCCTCGCGCTGCTGGCCCCGATCCTCATGGGCGTTGCGATGTTCTTCATCATGCAACGCCCCACCGCGCTGCTGTTCGTGCTGATGGCGCCCGTGATGATGATCGGCAACCACCTGACGCAGGGGCGGCAGGCCAAGCGGCGCCTGGAGCGCGACGTGGCCCGGTTCGAGGACAAGCTCGGGTCGCTGCGCGACGTGCTCAAGGAGGAGAAGGAGACCGAGCGCTCGGTCCGGCTCCGCGAGGCCCCGGCCACCCAGCACGTCTACGTGGAGGCCATGCGGCACGGCCCGCTGCTGTGGACGCGCCGTCCCGAGCACTGGAACTTCCTCAACGTCCGCTTCGGCCTCGGGACCATGCCGTCGCGGAACACGGTGAAGACCGGTGGCAAGGGCCAGCTCATGAAGGAGTACCAGGAGGTGCTCGACAAGCTGGTGAAGCAGTACGAGGACGTCGACGGCGTCCCCGTGGTGGAGAACCTGTACGACGCCGGCGCGCTCGGCTTCGCCGGCCCGCCCGCCCGGGTGGTCGGTTCCCTGAACGCGACCCTGCTGCAGCTCACGGGTCTGCACTCCCCGTCGGAGCTGGTCGTGACCAGCATCGTGAGCCCGGTGTGGACGCAGCACCTGCAGTGGCTCACCTGGATCCCGCACACGTCGTCGGCGCACAGCCCCATCGACGGGCACCACCTCGCCGACTCCGCCTCGGGCGCGCAGCGGCTGCTCGCGCAGCTCGAGGAGCTGATCTCCAACCGGCTCAAGGCAGCTCGCGGTGGCGGTCGCCGTGGTGCGCTCGGCGAGGACGCCGCGGCGCTGGAGCGCGGCGGCGGCGTCGCCGAACGCGGCGCGGACACCGGGACCAAGTCCCCCGTCCCGGCCGTGATCGTGGTGATCTCGGACGACATCGACGTCGACCGCGCACGGCTCATCCAGCTCGCGGAGATGGGCGCCGACGCCGGCGTCTACCCGCTGTGGATCTCCTCGGACACGTCGGGCCTGCCCGCCGCGTGCCGCACGTTCGTCGAGGTGGGCCAGGACGGCCCGCGCGTGGGCATGGTGCGCCTGGGCCGCTGGGTCGACGACGTCGTGCTGGAGGAGGTCGACGGCAAGGCGGCGCTGGAGTACGGCCGCCGGCTGGCGCCGGTGTTCGACGCCGGCGCGATCGTCGAGGATGCGTCCGACCTGCCGCGCTCCATCACGATGCCGGCCCTGCTGGGGCACGACCTGTTCGAGAACCCCGACGCCGTCATGGAGCGCTGGCGTCAGAACCTGTCGGTCTACGACCGGTCGGGGCAGGGTGTGCAGCGCAAGCGGCCCGGTTCCCTGCGCGCGATCGTCGGCTCGGCCGGCGTGGACGCCCAGCACCTCGACCTGCGCAGCCAGGGCCCGCACGCCCTGGTCGGCGGTACGACCGGTGCCGGCAAGTCGGAGTTCCTGCAGGCGTGGGTGCTCGCGATGGCCGCCGAGTACAGCCCGGACCGCGTGACGTTCCTGTTCGTGGACTACAAGGGCGGCTCGGCGTTCGCGGACTGCGTCCAGCTGCCGCACTGCGTGGGCCTGGTGACCGACCTGTCGCCGCACCTGGTGCTGCGGGCCATCACGAGCCTCCGAGCCGAGCTGCACCACCGAGAGCACCTCTTCAACCGCAAGAAGGCCAAGGACCTGCTCGAGCTGGAGAAGCGTGGCGACCCCGAGACGCCGCCCGCGCTGGTCATCGTGATCGACGAGTTCGCCGCCCTTGTGGGCGACGTGCCCGAGTTCGTGGACGGCGTCGTCGACGTCGCCCAGCGTGGCCGCTCGCTCGGTATCCACCTGATCATGGCGACCCAGCGTCCCGCCGGTGTCATCAAGGACAACCTGCGCGCCAACACCAACATGCGCGTCGCGCTCCGCATGGCGGACGAGTCGGACTCCTCCGACGTCGTCGACGTGAAGGACGCGGCCTTTGTGGACCCGTCGATCCCGGGCCGCGGGCTCGTCAAGACCGGCCCCGGTCGCGTGCAGGCCTTCCAGTCCGGTTATGCCGGTGCGTGGAGCACGAGGGCGCCCGAGCGCACCAAGGTGGAGGTCGCGCGCCTGCACTTCGGTCGCGAGGAGAAGTGGGAGGAGCCGGTCGTCGAGTCAGACGTCTCGGTCGAGGAGAAGGACCTCGGGCCCAACGACCAGCAGCGGCTGGTCGCCCGGATCCAGGAGGCGTTCGAGCGCGGCCGCCTGCCGATCCCGCGCCGTCCGTGGCTCGACTCGCTCGCCGACGTCTACGACCTCACGCGGCTGTACCAGCGCTCGGACACCGAGCTGCTCATCGGCGTGGCAGACATCCCGGAGCAGCAGGCTCAGGCGCCCCAGTACTTCTTCCCGGACCAGGACGGCCACCTCGGCATCTACGGCACGGGTGGCTCCGGAAAGTCGACGGCCCTGCGCACGCTCGCCGCGGTGGCGGGGATCACGCCGCGCGGCGGCCCGGTCCACGTGTACGGGCTCGACTTCGCCGCCGGGGCGCTGCGCATGCTCGAGGCGCTGCCGCACGTGGGCACCATCGCCAAGGGCGACGACAACGAGCGCATCGTCGGTCTGATGCGGATGCTGCGCGACGAGCTGCAGCGCCGCGGCGAGGCCTTCGCCGCCGTGAACGCCGCGAGCGTCACGGAGTACCGGCAGGTCACCGGCCGCAGGGACGTGCCGCGCATCCTCCTGCTCGTGGACGGGTTCGCGAACTTCCGTGACGAGTACGAGGTGGGCGCTGGCCGCGCCGAGTGGTTCGAGGTGTTCCGCGACATCCTGAACGACGGTCGAGGGCTGGGCATGCACGTCATGTTCACGGCCGACCGGTCGGGCGCCGTGCCGACGTACGTGCGGTCGATGGTGCAGCGCAACATCCTGCTGCGGATGTCCGACGACGGATACCTCGCCTTCAACGCGCCGCGGGACATCGTCACGGCCACGTCCCCCAGCGGGCGCGCGGTCCTGGACGGGCTCGAGGTCCAGGTGGCGGTGGTCGGGGGCACGACGTCGGTCCAGGAGCAGGCGGTCGCCACCGACCGGCTCGCCGAGTCGATGCGCCGGGCCGGCGTGCGGCCGGCCCCCGCGGTCCGGGTGCTGCCCACGGAGTACTCCGCGATGGAGCTGCCGCCGTCGGTCAACGGGCACCCGGTGCTCGGCATCGACAACATCGCGATGGCGCCGCTGCCGTTCGACCCCACGGGCACGCTCGTGGTGGCCGGCCCGCCCGGATCGGGCCGGTCGAACGCGCTGGTGCACATCGCACGGTCGGTCCAGCGGGCCAACCCCAACGCGCGGCTCTACCTGTTCGCGCAGTCGCGTTCCGCCATTGCGGGCGAGATGACGTGGGCGGACGTCGCGATGGGTGTGGACAAGGTCGCCGACATGGCCAAGGAGCTCCTCGCCGCGGTGCTGGACGAGGACACCGAGCCCGGCATGGTGGTGCTGATCGAGGGCATCAACGAGTACCTGCAGACACCCGCCGACAAGCCGATCCAGGACCTCACCAAGGCGATCCGCAAGAGCGACCACCTGCTGGTGGCCGAGGCCGAGACCGGCTCGTGGGGTGCCACGTGGCCGCTGCTCTCCGAGGTCAAGAACGGCCGCCGGGGTCTGCTGCTGCAGCCGGAGAACCTCGACGGGGACACGATCCTCAAGACCTCGCTGCCGCGTGCCGCGAAGGGCGAGTTCCCCGTCGGCCGCGGTGCCTGGATCGCGCGCGGCAAGAACGTGCGGGTGCAGGTGCCGCTGGTGCTGGGCACGGAGGGCTGACGTCGTCGGGG
>NZ_BNAS01000003.1:17508-23031 GCF_014653785.1 Promicromonospora soli
GGCCGAGCGCGGCGGGACCGCGCTCGGCCACCCCGCTCAGATGGGGAGTCCTGCCCATGGCACGCTGTGCGGCGGGCGAATATCTTTCGGGCAGACATCAACTGAGCCGCTCCTGCGGGCGGCATCAAGACTGACGGGCGGGGGCGAGATGCAGTGAGCGACCTCAAGATCAATATGGACCAGCTTCGGGGCCTGGCTTCGGACCTGAAGGCGATCGCCGACGAGTTCAAGGACGCGGACAACAACTCGGAGGACGCGGCGGACGCCACGGGCGACGACGAGCTGCGCGACAAGGTGCAGGACTTCGCCGACAAGTGGCGAGTCAAGCGCGACGAGATGGGCGGCAACGTCACCAAGCTGCAGGGCATCATCCAGCAGGTGGTGGACACGTTCACCCAGGTCGACAACGACCTGGCCAAGGCCCTGGAGCAAAAGGCCGAGGAAGCCACGGACTACAAGGGAGTCACCAGTGTCTGACACCCAGTACCAGAAGCTGGACGGGAACGCGGACCTCGTCCGCTCGAAGGGGAAGTCCTACCAGGACATCGCCAACTCCATCGAGAACGCGATCACGGCGCTGGACGCCATCGTCGACGACAACGGCACCACCGCGCAGTCCATGACGAAGACGCGTGAGCTCGCGGGCGACGTGCGCGACGACATCAAGAAGGCGACCGCCCGGTACCGGGTGACCGGTGACGCGCTGGTGGGGTACGCGCCGACGCTGGAGAGCTCGATCTCCTCCTCGGACACGGCCGCTACCAGGATCGCCGAGATCCAGAACGACCTGTACGACGCGCAGCTCGCCAAGAGCAACGCGGAGAACGGCGTGGAAGACCTTCCGGACGATGCGACGCCCGCCGACAAGGCCGAGGCGAACAGTGCCGCGAGCTCGGCGAGCAGCCGGGTCGAGACGCTGACTTCCGACCTGGCCTACTGGAAGGGCCAGTGGCAGGACGCGAAGGACGCCAAGGACACGGCGGCACGGACTGCACGCAGCTCTATCGACGAGCAGTTCGAGCGCGACTCGAAGAACGACCTCGAGGACGGCTTCTGGGACAAGGTCGGTGACGTCCTGTCGTCGGTCTACAAGGTCTTCAAGATCATCTGCGATATCGCAGGCATCCTCGCCATCTTCCTGTCCTGGGTGCCCATCCTCGGCCAGGTGCTCCTGGTGCTCGCAGCGATCGGTTCGATCCTGACGATCCTCGAATCGGTCGTGAAGTTCGCGAAGGGCGAGATCGGCTGGGGCGGACTGCTGCTCGGTGTCGGGATCGGCCTCATCGGGCTCTTCGGTGGCAAGCTCGCCTCGAGCCTCGGCAAGGTTGCGAAGGCGCGGGCCATCACGAACGCCGCTGCGACGACCAACTCCACGACGCGTCTGGCGACGCGCCTCGCCGGTAACGCCGACGACGGCGCTCGAATGATCAGCGAGGCGAGCGACACGGTGGCCAACGCCGACAACCTGCTGAGCATGAAGACGCTCCTCAAGTCGCCGTTCACGCGGTCGGACAGCGCGGCGGAGCTGTTCGAGCTGCGCAAGGCGGGCAGCCTGGGGATCATGGAGGGCCTCGGCAAGACTGCCAAGGAGTTCGTGATCCCGCTGAAGAACCCGTTCGCCGGGACCACGGCCATCATGAACAACCCGGCGCTCCGATACAACGCGGCCGGCCTCGTCGGCGCCACGGCGGGCATGGAGCTGGTGAACTTGGCGGCGACCGGGGTCAAGTCGGGTATCGGTATCGATGCCGCCTTCAACGGCAGCGACGGGTGGGCGCAGGCGAACTCCATCATCGGGTCGACCAGTCCTGTGATGGAGGGGGCGTACAACAACGTCGCGCAGCTCCCGGGCAAGGTCGTCGGCTGGTCCAAGACCGTCGACGGAATCTTCTGAGAACGGAGACACACGCGTGACTGGACCGATCAGCAGTTTCTCCATCGGGCTGCCTGAGACCTGGCACGCCGTCCCGTCGGGCGACGTGCCACCCGAGTGGGCCGAGGCGACGGCGTCGCGCATCGTCGAGGGGTTGGCCGTTCCCGAGGGGGCGGCTGCCGCCCTGGCGCGTCAGCTGCTCGAGGTGAAGGCGTCGATCGACGCGACCGGCGTGCGTGGTTCGCACTCGGCGGTCCTCGTCGAGCGCACCGAGGTCCCGTCAGTCCAGGCGATGATGACCATCGTGCTGGGCAAGCAGGTCAGCCGGGAGATCTACGACGAGCAGCTCGGGTACGTCGTGGAGAACGTGGACACTGCCCAGGTGATGGGCAACCAGACGATCGAGGCGGTCATCCCGGCCGGCGTGGTCCACGGTGCGCACTTCCTGATCGGGCATCTACCCGCCCACGACGACCCTGCCGGCGTACACCTCGAGGAGCGCGTGCATCTCGGCGTATTCCCTGAGGGAAGCCCGGACATGGTCGATGTGACGGTAGTCGCTGCCGGTATCGGCATCTTCGAGGACCTCGCGGCGTCGGTCGTGGGTCTGCTGGAGCAGCTCGAGGTAACGACAGGGGTTTCGGCATGACGAAGCAGCTCAACATGGCGCCCGGAGGAATGCGGATCGTCCTTCCCGGGTCGTGGACGCGGATCCCGCTCGAGGACCCGGAACAGACCGTCGCGTTCGTCAAGCGCTTCGTGAAGCGGCAGACGGGCAAGGCCGACCGGCTCGCCAAGGTCCGGCGGGAGACCGTCCAGGATCTCCTGGCCTCGGCCCGCGACGCCGCCCAGGTGGGGGTGCACACCTATCTCATGTCGTTGGAGATCCTGCCGCGCGTGCCGTTCCCGGCCGCGCTCCTCTTCCTCGACCAGAGCTGGACGGAGGCGTCGCGCTCGGCTCTGGCGGAGGGCGACGTCGAGGGTGCACTGACCGCCACGTTCGGGGACGTCGAGATGGGTGACTCCCGCAACGGCCCGTTCGGCCGGAGGTGGGAGGTCCTGACCCAGACGCTGGGTGAGGAGGAGCTCCTGACGCTCCGCCTGGAGTACTTCGTGCCGTACCCGGACGGGTCCAGGGTGTTGCTGGCCCGGGCAAACGTGCCGAACATCCCGCAGGCAGAGCCGTTCGGGCTGCTCTTCAACGAGATCATGGATTCGATCACGTTCCCCGACCCGGACGAGCCCGAGGACGTGCCGACCGAGACCGCCGGCGCGGCAGCGGAGCGGCCGGCGGCGGTGACGGCAACAGCCTGACGTTGGGCGCTTCCCTGCCGGGGTAGATGTACGAGAGCGGGGCGGTCCGACATCGGACCGCCCCGCTCCCGTGCTTCCTCGACTGCTTTCTCGGCCCGGTGCTTCGGCACTGGGCGCCCGCATGCCGCTCAGCCAGCAGACGTCACTTCTTGCCCTGGTTCTGCTTGAGCGACGCGATCTTAGCGTCGAGCTCGGCGAACTTCGCAGCGCGGGCGGCGGCCGCCGCGGGGTCCGCCATCTCCCAGAGCGACTCCAGCTCCTTGCGCGCCGCGGGGTCCTCGGTCGCGCGCCAGGCCAGCTGGTGAACCCTGTGCTCGAGGCTCGGGTCCTTGGCGAGCACCGCCTCTACCTCGAACTTGGTCTCACCGGACACCGGCCGGGCGCGGTCGGCCAAGACGGCCAGCGCGCGTTCGGTACCCGACTCACCGCCGGCGCGAGCCTGCGCCTTCGCCAGGAGGCGCAGGAGCCCGCTGGTGACCGGCGCCGCGACAAGGCCGATGGTCAAGCCGGCGGCGATCTTCCAGGCCATCTCGGCAGGGCTCAGGGCGAGCGAGAAGGCCAGGCCGGCGATGACGCAGATCGCGTACCACCAGTACCCGATCTTCTCGAGGGCCTTGAACCAGCCGGGTACCTTGCCGGAGAACCCGTCGAGGGCGTCGTCCACCTGGGTGACCGCACCGGTGTCGGTGACGCCCGGTGCCGTGACGATCGGCTTGTCGGAGCGCACCCCCACGTGCAGCCAGTCGAGCTGTGCCATTCTTCTCTCCCTCAGCGCCTGCGCGCCCCGTCGTCGGACGATTCTCGAACCGCGCCCGACATTAGCAGTGGGGGCCGGGTGAAAGTCGTTATGTCCCGGTGTGGCCCGCGCGCGCCTCGCTCGCTACGGTTGCCGGGCGGAACAGGGCAGGGGCCTTGTCGCAGGGAGCAGAGGGGAACGTACGTGTCTGACGTCGTCGCGGGGGACGCGAGCCGTTCGACGGAGCAGGCCACGGGGAAGGATCGGACGCCGGGACCTGCCGCACTGGTGCTGCGGCCGTTCGGCTACCTGGGGATGACCCTCCTGTGGACCGTGATCTGGCTGATCGCGCTGGCGATCCCGGCGGGCACGCTCGCCTACCTGGCGTTCGACGATCCGGAGGCGGTCGTGGGCAACCTGAGCCAGCGTTTCGCGAACCCCGTCGAGGCCATCGCCATGGTCGTGTTCCTGGTGCCGCTCCTCGCGCTGATCATGGGTCCGGGCGCGATCTTCCACCTACCGTTCATGTGCTGGCCGCCGGCCGTCCTGTGCCTCACGTACACGCTGCGAGCATTGCGTCCGTCCTACGCCGGCGAGAAGCTGTCGTTCACCACGTATCAGGCCAGGGGCGAGTCGATCGGCCCGCCGACGGTCGGCGACCTGGCGCTCTCGCTGCAGCCGGTCCGGTCCACGCGGTTCACCGATGCGGTAATGCGCTTCTACATCGCAGGCTGGAGCCTCGACGGGCCGATGTTCAAGGCGATGCTGCCGGTCGGCGCCGCGTGGTCGTTCCTGGTCCCGGTCGTCGTGCCGGGGTTCGACCCGACGCTGCGGGTGGTGTGCCTCGGCGTCGCCGTCGTGCTGACGCTCGTCTCCCTGGTTCTCGGCGTCCGGGCGTTCCGGGGACGCTTCTTCCCCGCTTGACGCGGCCTGACCTGGACGAAGGCCGGACAACGGACGGACACGGGCAGTGGCGCCCCATGGGTAGCGCTCCCCATCGACGCTCCCTGGCGGGTTCGTTACTGTCGGGTCTAGTCGGATCGGCCGTGGGGGCCGGCCGGGATCTGAAGAAGGGGAATTCTCATGGCGAACATGAATGTGACCTACGAGGAGCTTCGTGGTCAGGCGGGCCAGCTCCGCAACGGGCAGTCGACGATCATGGACACGCTGTCCAACCTGTCGACCCAGGTGAACAACCTGGTTGCTTCTGGCTTCCAGACCGACTCCGCGTCGGGCGCGTTCCAGCAGTCGTACGAGGAGTTCACCACGGGTGCCAAGCAGGCCATCGAGGGCCTCGAGGGCATGGCTTCGTTCCTGGAGCAGGCTGCTCAGACGCTGCAGGACGTGGACCAGCAGCTGGCCAGCGGCATCGGCGGCTGACACCAGCGCGGTTCGTACGACGGGGCGGTCCCGGGCTCAGCCCCGGGACCGCCCCGTCGTCGTCTACTCTGGCTCACATCTGCCCAGGTCAGGCCTCCGTCGATGGGGACAAATACCCATCGACGGGTTGTGCCGGGTTCGTTACTGTCAGGGGTAGTCGGACCGGCCGTGGGGGCCGGCCGGGATCTGAAGAAGGGGAATTCTCATGGCGAACATGAAT
>NZ_BNAS01000003.1:23192-136201 GCF_014653785.1 Promicromonospora soli
GCCGACGACGCTTGTTCACCGCGGTACTGGTGCTCTTCGCCGCGATCTCGATCACCCGACTGATCATCACGATCCAGGGCGAGGGTGTCGAGGAGGCCACGATCTGGATCGCGGCCGTGATCGTGCTGGTGATCTGCGCGATCGTGATCGCCGTCGTGCTGGGCCGGGCGCGCGGCCTGGCCGCACACGTGGAGAAGCAGCGCCCGGGCGCGCACGTCGTCCCGGCGTTCACGACGGCGGAGACCGTCGACCAGGCGCAGGCCGCAGGGGCCGCGGCGAGCGGCATGATGCCGATGGGCGGGAGCCCGGTGGCCCTGGCGGTGTCGGGCGACGTCGTCGAGGTGTGGCTCGGGCGGGAGACCCAGCCGCGCTGGGTGGTGCGCCGCACGCCCGGGGGAGCGCGGTCGACGTCGGGCAGCTACGGCGCCAGGGTCATCACCGCCCTGGAGGTCACGGACGGGAACGCGGCCGTGACCGTGGTCCCCGCCTACCGTCCCCTGCGCGCCACGGGCGGCAAGGTAGGCGAGGACGTGGAGCGCGCGGTTCGCGAGATCGCGGTCGCCTGACCCCCGGTATGAGTGGCTTCGGCAAGTGGAACCTCGGGATCGGCCTGGTGCTCGTGGTCGTGGCCCTGATCTGTAGGGCTCAGGGACTCATCCCGGCCACGGTCATCCTGAGCATCGTCGGGCTGCTGGGGCTCGGCATGGCGGCGCACGACGTGGTCGACAACGTGCTCGAGCGGGCCGATCTCCGCCATCGGGCGGCCAGGGTGAAGCGCGAGCGCGAGCGAGAAGGCGCTTGAGGTGCGTTGGGACGCCGATCCTCACAGGAACGCCACGTCCAGCCCCTGGGCGGGGATGAGGCTGGCCTTACCCGGTCGGTAGAATCGGGAGCGGCCTTCGCTTCCCTCCTGACCTCGACCCGGAAGGCGCCCCTTTCGTGAGCACCACCCGACCCCTGCGCGTCGCCGTCGTCGGCGCCGGCCCTGCCGGCATCTACGCGAGCGACATCCTGTCCAAGACCGACCTCGACGTCAGCATCGACCTGTTCGAGCGCCTTCCCGCGCCGTTCGGTCTGGTGCGGTACGGCGTGGCTCCGGATCACCCGCGCATCAAGCAGATCATCGTCGCGCTCCACAAGGTGCTGAGCCGCGGAGACATCCGCCTGATCGCCAACGTGGACTACGGCGTGGACGTGAAGCTCGAAGACCTGCGCCAGTTCTACGACGCCGTGATCTTCTCCACCGGCTCCATCAAGGACGCCGAGCTGGACATCCCCGGCATCGACCTCGACGGCTCCTACGGCGCCGCGGACTTCGTGTCCTGGTACGACGGCCACCCCGACGTGCCGCGTACCTGGCCGCTGGAGGCGGAGCAGGTGGCCGTGATCGGCGCCGGCAACGTCGCCCTCGACGTGGCCCGCATCCTCGCGAAGCACGCCGACGACCTGCTGCCCACCGAGATCCCGGCCAACGTGCACGAGATCCTGAAGGCCTCCCCGGTCAAGGACGTGCACGTCTTCGCACGCCGTGGCCCGGCGCAGGTCAAGTTCTCGCCGCTGGAGCTGCGCGAGCTCGGCCACGTGCCCGACGTCGACATCGTGGTGTACCCGGAGGACTTCGACTTCGACGAGGGCTCCGAGGCGGCCATCAACTCGTCGAACCAGACCAAGCAGGTCGTGAAGACCCTGGTGGACTGGACCCTCAAGGACCCGGCGCAGAACACGGCGTCGCGCCGTCTGCACCTGCACTTCCTGCACGCCCCCGCCGAGGTGCTCGGCGAGGACGGCAAGGTGGTCGGACTCCGCACGGAGCGCACAGCGCTCCAGGGCGACGGCACCGTCAAGGGCACCGGCGAGTTCACCGACTGGCCGGTCCAGGCCGTCTATCGCGCCGTCGGCTACTTCGGCTCGTCCCTGCCGGAGATCCCGTACGACGACGTCAAGGGCGTCATCACGAACCGCGAGGGCCGGGTCGTCGACATCGACGGCAACCAGGTGCCCGGTGTGTACGCGACCGGCTGGATCAAGCGCGGCCCCGTCGGCCTGATCGGTCACACCAAGTCCGACGCGTCGGAGACCGTGCGCCACCTCGTCGAGGACGTCACCGGCGTGGCCGACGGCGAGGCCCCGGGCGACCTTGAGGGCGGCCGCACCGCCCCGCAGGGTACGCCGGAGGCCGTGACCGAGTTCCTCGCCGGCAAGGGCGTGGAGTACATCGAGTGGTCCGGGTGGGAGCTCCTGGATGCGCACGAGCGTTCCCTCGGCGAGGCCGAGGGCCGTGAACGGGTCAAGGTCGTGCCGCGCCACGAGATGATCGAGATCGCGCGCAACGGCGGCTGACGCTCCGCTGCCCGACGACTTAGGGGTCACCTTCCACACGGAAGGTGGCCCCTTTGTCTTGTATTCCGCTTGATCTCACCCCGCCAAATCCCGTTTGCGACGGCGGCTGCCCGGTCCCCGGGCTGCCGCCGTTTGTCGTCTCCGGAGTGGGTCTGGGCGCTCACAGCGCAACGTTGCGCGACTGGAAGAGACGATTGCATCCGTGTATTTTCGCAGGTGGCAAACATGCCGGGTGAAAGAGTTTGCGTATCACGCATCTTTGCGCTTAGAGTTCATCTCGGTTGCACACCGCAACCAACTCGAAGCTCCGGACGTCGGAGCATGACCGCAAGGAAAACCAACATGTCTCGTGCTGCTGCACTCCTCATGACCTCGCTCCACGTCCTCACGACGCGCCTCGAAGACGCGAAGAAGGACAAGGGCGCCACCGCCGTCGAGTACGGCCTGCTCGTCGGACTCATCTCCATCGCGATCGTCGCCACGCTGCTGCTGCTCGGCCCGAAGCTGAACACCCTCTTCGTCAAGGTGCTCAACGCGCTGCCGACCGTCTGAGCCACACCCTGAACCACTGGCCGGCTCCCGCCGCCACCACTCGTACCACCACTCGTACCACCACTCGTACCACCACTCGAAAGCTCCGGACGTCGGAGCATGACCGCAAGGAAAACCAACATGTCTCGTGCTGCTGCACTCCTCATGACCTCGCTCCACGTCCTCACGACCCGCCTCGACGGCGCGAAGAAGGACAAGGGCGCCACCGCCGTCGAGTACGGCCTGCTCGTCGGACTCATCTCCATCGCGATCGTCGCCACGCTTCTGCTGCTCGGCCCGAAGCTGGACGCCCTCTTCGTCAAGGTGCTCAACGCGCTGCCGACCGTCTGAGGCGACACGCCGAACCACGGGCCGGCTCCCCTCCCACCCCCTAGGGGGAGCCGGCCCGTCACCCGCACCAACCAAGATCCACCACCACAGAGAACGGGAACGACATGCTTCGACTGACGCGAAGGCACCACGAGCGCGGCGCGGCCGCGGTCGAGTTCGCACTGGTCCTTCCCATCCTGCTGCTCTTGGTGATGGGCATCGTCGAGTGCGGCCGGGCTTACCACATCCAGACCGCCCTCTCGGGGGCGGCGCGCGAGGGCGTTCGCGTCATGGCTCTGCAGGACGACGTCGCGGAGGCCCGGGCCACAGCCAAGGCCGCCTCGCCCCAGCTCGCCCTGACCGACGGCCAGATCGGCGTCACACCCACTACGTGCTCGGGAACGAACCCCGGGACCGCCACGGTCACCGTGACGTACCCCTTCGAAATCATGTTCGGGCTCTTCGGGTCCGACTTCACCCTCACCGGAAAAGGGACAATGCGATGCAAGGGATAACGCACGCTCTGTCGCGCCCACGGGAGCGGGGCGCCGTGAACGTCATGGTCGCTCTGCTGATCATCCCGCTCATCGGCTTCGCCGCGATCGCCGTGGACGTCGCCTCCGTCTGGGCCGACCGCCAGCAGCTCCAGACCGGGGCTGACGCGGCCGCGCTGGGCATCGCCCAGGACTGTGCCAAGAACGATTGTGGCGTGCCCGCCACGACCGCGCAGGACCTCGCCACACCGAACAAGAACGACAGCGAGGTGACCGCGACGGTCGTCACGTCCCCGCTCACGCCCGCAACCGGGTCCGTGACCGTGGAGACCGCCAGCCTCCGCGAGCACTGGTTCGCGCCAGTACTGGGTTTTGACCAGAGCGACGTCGGAGCGAGCGCCACCGCGTCGTGGGGGGTGCCGTCCGGCGGCGTCTCCGTATTGCCGCTCGCCTTCTCCTGGTGCGAGTTCCAGCTCCAGACGGGCGGCGGGCTGCCGTCCACCACAGTCGAGCACACGATCTTCTTCACGAAGGCCTCGAAAACCGAGTGCACAGGGCCGTCCAACAACGTCGTTCCTGGCGGCTTCGGCTGGCTGGAGGACGACATCGACGGGTGCACAACGAGCACCAGCGTCGACGACATAGTCGATTCGAGCACCGGCGCTTCCGTGCCCAGCGACTGTTCCACGGCCGACTTCGCCGCGCTCCAGGGGCGCACCGTGCTCCTGCCCATCTTCGACGACGCCGGCGACGTGGGTGGCAACGCCTGGTACCGGCTCTACGGGTACGCGGCCTTCACGATCACCGGCTACCACTTCGTCGGGCAGTTCTCGTGGAGCAACACGGGGGAGTGCAAGGGCGGCAAGCAATGCGTCCAGGGTTACTTCACCGAGTTCGTCGACCTCGACGACGCCTTCGAGTACAGCACGACCGCACCGTCCCTGGGCGCGTCCGTCGTCGCCCTCGAGCCGTAGTCACAACCCCCCAACCTGCATCGTCATCTCGGAAGGACCAGACCTGTGCGCAGTCGAATCATCGCCGCAGTCGCGGCCATATTGCTCGCCATCGTCGGCGTGGTGCTGTTGACCGGCTATGTCGTGGGCGCAGACCAGCGCGCGATGGCCGGGATGAAGACCACCAGCGTGCTGGTGGTGACCGGACCGGTCAAAGCTGGCACTCCTGCCAAGGACCTCGCCGAGCTGGTGGAGCCCAAGGTGCTGCCGGCCAAGGCCGTCGCCCCCGGTGCGCTGACCAGCTTGGAGGACGTGGCCGGCAAGGTCGCGACCGCCGACCTCGTCGCCGGCGAGCAGCTGCTCGCCAACCGGTTCGACGCACCCGAGAAGGAGAAGGACAAGGACGCCGTCGAGGTTCCCGAGGACATGCAGGAGATCTCGATCATGCTCGAGTCCCAGCGCGTGGTCGGCAGCACCATCACCGCCGGCGAGACGGTCGGCGTCTTCACCACCTACCACGACAGCCCCAAGCCGACGCACCAGGTCCTGCACCAGGCGCTCGTCACGCGCGTCGAGGTCGGCTTGCCGCCGTCGAACGCAGCACCAGAGGCCGATCCCGAAGCCGAAGAAGGCGCTGAACCAGAGGGCCCCGCCGTGCCGGAGGGCAACGTCTTGGTGACCCTGGCGTTGTCCGCTCCCGACGCCGAGGTGCTCGTCTGGAGCCAGGAGATCGGCACCATCTGGCTGTCCCGGGAGCCGGAAGGCACCCCGCGTGGCGGCACCCGCACCGTGACCGAGGGGGTCCTGTTCCGATGAGCACAACTGTGATGGCCGCGACCGCGGCCGACGGCTCGCAGCAGTACTCGCCGACGACCCGGGGCCGGGTGATCAGCGTGCTCTCGCCCAAGGGCGGGGTCGGCAAGACGACAGTCGCGACGAACCTGGCCGTGGGTCTCGCCAAGGAGGAGCCGGGCTCCACCGTGCTGGTCGACCTCGACGTCCAGTTCGGCGACGTGGCCTCGGCGCTCAACCTCACGCCGCAGCACAGCCTCGCCGACACCGTCCAGGGATCTGCGGGCACCGACACGATGGTCCTCAAGACGTTCCTCACCCAGCACGAGACCGGGCTGCACGTCATCTGCGGCGTCGACTCGCCCGCCGCTGCGGACGGGGTGACGGCCGAGGACGTGAGTCGCCTGCTCGCGACGCTGGCAACGGAGTTCCGCTACGTCGTGGTGGACACCGCGCCCGGCCTGCTCGAGCACACGCTCGCCGCGCTGGACGAGACCACCGACCCGCTCTTCGTCACGACGATGGACGTGCCGGGCGTTCGCGGTCTGCGCAAGGAGCTGCAGACCCTCGACGACCTCGGCATGTTCATCGGCTCGCGCTACATCGCGCTCAACCTCACCGGCCAGCGCAGCGGGATGTCGATAGCCGACGTCGAGGCCACGATCGGCACCGGCGTCGACCTGCAGCTGCCCCGGTCGAAGGCCACCCCCACGTCCGTCAACCTCGGCGTGCCGCTGCTTCAGAGCGGTGTGCGGGATCCCATGACCAAGAAGCTGCACACCCTCGTGGACCACTACACGGGGCGCCGCGACAGGCGCCTCCGTGGACGACACATTGGAGCGCGACGATGAAGCTGACCGAACGCATGGCCGCCAAGGGCCGGTCCGGCGACGACCGCGGAGACGCCCCGGAAACGGGCTCCGCGGCCGGGCAGGCCGTTCCGACCCCGCCGGCCGAGGCGCCGGCCGCCGAACCGGCGGCCCCCGCCCAGACCGCCGTTCCGGTCGCTCCGGTGCCCGCCGAGCCGGCCGACACCGGCCGCAGCCTGTCCGCGCGCACGTCCACTCCTGTCGCCGCCCCGGCGGTGTCGTCGTCCGGTAGTGACGCGCTGACCCGGCTCAAGGACACCGCGGCGTCGGCCCTGTTCGAGCGCCTCGGGACCCGCCTCCATGACCCTTCGATGAGCGAGGAGAAGCTGCACACCATCGTGCGCAGCGAGCTGAACCACGTCGTCGAGGAGCAGGACGTCCCGCTCACGGCGGCGCAGCAGCAGCGCCTCATCAGCGACGTGGAGGACGACGTGCTGGGCCACGGCCCGCTGCAGCGCTTCCTCGACGACCCGGACGTCACGGAGATCATGGTCAACGGTCCCGACCAGATCTACGTCGAGCAGGCCGGCAAGCTGCAGCGCAGCGACGCACGCTTCAAGTCCGAGGAGCACCTGCGCCGAATCATCGAGCGCATCGTGTTCCGCGTCGGCCGACGGATCGACGAGTCGTCCCCGCTGGTCGACGCCCGTCTTCCCGACGGCTCGCGTGTCAACGCGGTCGTCCCGCCCCTGGCCTTCAACGGTTCCTCGCTGACGATCCGAAAGTTCTCCAGGGACCCCTTCAAGGTGCACGACCTCATCCGGTTCGGGACGCTGACCTCCGACATGGCCGAGCTCCTGCGGGCGTGCGTACAGGCGCGGCTCAACGTCATCGTCTCCGGCGGAACGGGCACCGGTAAGACGACGCTCCTCAACGTGCTCTCCTCGTTCATCCCCGAGAACGAGCGCATCGTCACCATCGAGGACGCTATCGAGCTCCAGCTCCAGCAGGATCACGTAGTGCGGCTGGAGAGCCGCCCGCCGAACGTCGAGGGCAAGGGCGAGGTCAACATCCGCGAGCTGGTCCGCAACTCCCTGCGAATGCGGCCCGACCGCATCGTGGTGGGTGAGGTCCGCGGTGGCGAGACGCTCGACATGCTCCAGGCGATGAACACCGGCCACGACGGCTCGCTCTCGACCGTGCACGCCAACTCGCCTCGGGACGCCATAGCCCGCCTCGAGACGCTCGTCCTCATGGCCGGCATGGACCTGCCCCTGCGCGCCATCCGCGAGCAGATCGCGTCGGCGGTGGACGTCGTCGTGCAGCTCACGCGCCTGAAGGACGGCACGCGACGGGTCACCGCCGTGACGGAGGTGCAGGGCATGGAGGGCCAGACCGTGACGCTCCAGGACGCGTTCCTCTTCGACTACTCGGCCGGCGTGGACGTCAATGGCCGGTTCCGTGGCACGCCCGTCGCCACCGGCGTACGGCCCCGGTTCACCGACCGGTTCGCCGACCTCGGAATCGTGCTCTCGCCGTCCGTCTTCGGCACCGTCGAGACGGGGGCACACCGATGAACGGCATCGCAATCTTCGGGATCGCCGCCGTCGGTGTGGCCGCCCTGGCCGCCCTCTATGCGGTGCTCGGGGCGGGCAACCGCCTGCCGCTCGAACGCCGTCGCCCCGTGTCCGAGTCGCGCTCGGGGGTCCTCGAGCGCGGCGCGGCCGCGGCGACCACCGCGCTCGACGTCATGCTGCAACGGCGCGGCACGAAGGTAGCCGCCGACCTCCTCGAGCGCGCGGGCGTGCGCATGCGCCTCCAGGATCTCGTGTTCTTCCAGATCATCGGCGTGGTCTGCGTCTTCGCGGCCGGGCTGCTGCTCGGGAACATCTTCGTGGCTATCCTGCTCGCAGTCCTCGTCCCGGTCGGGACCCGGCTCGGCCTGGCCGTGCGCATCAAGCGTCGGCAGGCCGCGTTCGCCGACCAGCTCGACGACTCGCTGCAGCTCATGGCCGGCAGCCTGCGTGCAGGGCACAGCCTCCTGCAGTCCCTTGCCTCGGTCGCGCGCGAGAGCGAACAGCCCACGTCGGAGGAGTTCTCCCGAGTCATCAACGAGGTCCGCGTCGGGCGTGACCTCGGCGAGGTGCTGGACGAGGCCGGTGCCCGGATGGCCAGCGAGGACTTCGTCTGGGTCTCCCAGGCTATCGAGATCAACCGCGAGGTCGGCGGGAACCTCGCCGATGTGCTCGACGGCGTCGGCAACACCATCCGCGAGCGCAACACCGTGCGGCGGCAGGTCAAGGCCCTCGCCGCCGAGGGGAAGCTCTCCGCCTACGTCCTGATGGCGCTCCCCTTCGCCATCATCGGCGTTCTGGCGCTTCTCAGCCCCAGCTACCTCTCTGCCTTCACCAGCGGCCTCCTCGGATACCTCATGATGGCCGCGAGCGTCGTCCTGCTGGTCGTCGGCGGTCTCTGGCTCCGCAAGTCCGTCCGAGTCACCTTCTGATCCGGAGGATCACACCATGTCACCCATCGCCCTGACACCGGTCGCGCTGACCGCCATCGTCGCCATCGGACTGTCGCTCGCCCTGCTCGTCCTGGTCTTCCTCGACCCAGCCGGTCGCGAGCGCCGGATGGTTCGCGCGAACCTCGATCGCGGGCTGACGTCGCACGGTCCTGCCGGCTCCGGCCCCGCCGACGCCGGCGCCCCTGGCGGCGCCGCCCTGCTCGTCCGCCGACTCACGCCCCCGAAAGCCGCAGCGGGTCTCGAGAAGCTGCTGAGCCGCGCGGGGCGGCCGCCGGCCTGGCCGCTCGAACGCCTCCTGGCGGCCAAGGTCCTCCTCGCGGCCGGAGCCGTGACGCTGAGCCTCCTGTTCGCGACCGCAGTTCCCGGCACGCTCGCCGTCGTCCTCGGGATCGTCCTCACCCTGGTGGCGTACTTTCTGCCCGAGCTGCTCCTGTACAGCCGCGGCCAGGAACGCAGCAAGGCGATCGGGCTCGAGCTGGCGGACACCCTGGACCAGATGACGATCGCCGTCGAGGCCGGTCTGGGATTCGAGGCGGCGATGGCGCGTGCGGGGAAGACCGGCACGGGCCCCCTGGCCGAGGAGCTGGTCCGCACGCTCCAGGACATGCGGATGGGTCTGTCCCGCCGGGAGGCGTACGACCTGCTCGCCATCCGGGCCGACGTGAAAGACCTGCGCCGGTTCGTCCGCGCCGTCGTCCAGGCGGACAACCACGGCATCGCGATCGCCGACGTGCTGCGCACGCAGGCCGACGAGATGCGGAAGAAGCGGCGTCAGCGTGCCGAGGAGAAGGCGATGCAGATCCCGGTCAAGGTGATCTTTCCGCTGATGCTGTGCATCCTGCCGGTCCTGTTCATCGTGATGCTCGGTCCGGTGGTCATCGGCGTCCTCGACGCGTTCAGCGGCTGACCGCGCCATGGAACCCATCCCCATCCTCCTCGCCGCGGTCGTCACCGGCGGCATCGCGGCCGCGTGCGGCCCCTGGGTACGGAGCAAGGTAGCCACGACTCGTTCCGTGTGGCTGCGTACCCCGGCGCTCGCGGCCCTGGCTGCTGCGGGCGGCGCCGGTGCCGTGGCCCTGGCCGCGACCTGGCCGGAGGCAGTGGCCTTCGCCATCCTGGGCCTGGCCTGCGCGCTGCTGGTGGCCGTCGACCTCGCCGAGCACCGGATCCCGGACCGCATCCTGGGGCCGGCCTACCCGGCGTTCTTCGCCGCGCTGGCCCTGGCTGCGGCCGTGTCGGGGGAATGGCCGCGGCTGGGGCGTGCGATGCTCGCCGCTGTCGTCGTGTGCGCGGTGTACCTCCTGCTCGCCCTCATCTCGCCGTCTGGGCTGGGCCTGGGGGACGTGAAGCTCTCCGGGCTGCTCGGAGCCTTCCTCGGCTGGCTCGGCTGGCCGCAGGTGCTGTTCGGCACGTTGGCAGCCTTTGTGATCGTCGCGATCCTGGCGGCGGGGCTGCTCCTCGCCCGCCGGCGGTCGCGGCGGTCGGACGTAGCGTTCGGGCCCGCGATGGTCTTGGGGGCCGCGGTCGCCGGCTGGTGGATACCCGCCATTTTCTAGACCGGGTGAAAGGTTGCCGATATGGCAAATTCACCGGAAGCGCGAGAATTGGAGTAGATTATGGTCATGAGCGCAGAGGAGACCTCCCCGGACGAAGTGCCCGCCCAGGGACTCAGGGAGCTGAAGAAACAGATGACGCGCGGCGCGATCGCGGCCGCGGCATTCAAGCTCACCCTGGAGAAGGGACTCGACCACGTCACGGTCGAGGAGATCTCACGCGTGGCCATCGTGTCGCCTCGCACGTTCTCCAACTACTTCTCCTCCAAGGAGGAGGCTGTCGTCTCGGCCGGTGGGCAAGACCCCGAGCAGTTCTTGCCCGCGTTTCGCGAGGCCGTGCGGGAGGTACCTCCGCTGGAGGCGCTCCGCGAGGTGTTCGCCGACTACTTCATGAACCTGACGGACGACCAGCTCGACCAGATCCGCCAGATGCTCGGCCTGGTGGTGCAGTACCCCTCCTTGCTCGACGTCCAGGCGGCCCGGTTCGGGAACCTGGAGGCAGAGCTGCGCGGCGTGGTTGCCGAGCACACCGGCGCCGACGAAGAGACCGAGATGTATCCGTGGCTCGTGGCCTCCGCGGGGATCGCGGCGGTCAGGGCGGCGCTGCGTGTGTGGGGGGCGTCCCCGGCCGACGGGCGTGACAAGCTCGTCAAGCTCGTCCAGGAGGCGCTCAGCCTCTTCAGTGCTGGGCTGCCTGCGCCTGCGCCTCGCTGAGGCCGGTATCGGAGCGGCGCAGATCTCATGATCTGCGCCTCTTCCGTGCCCGCAACCGGAGTGAGCGATCATTGCCTCCGGGAACCGCCACCCCGCGTGGCGCGTTCGGCTGGGTGGAAAGGAGTGCGATGCACAGGCACTACAACGGGCTGAAGACCGCCGCGCTGTTCGGTGGGATGTGGGCCGTGATCCTCGGGCTCTGGGCGCTCTTCGGAGCACGTTCCAGCATGCTGTGGATCTTCGTGCTCATCGGGCTGGGAACCACCGCCTACGGCTACTGGAACTCCGACAAGCTCGCGATCCGAGCGATGCACGCGTATCCGGTCACGGAGCTGCAGGCGCCGGAGATGCACCGCATCGTGCGCGAGCTCTCCACGGCGGCGCGCCAGCCGATGCCGCGGCTGTACATATCGCCCACCAAGGCGCCCAACGCGTTCGCCACCGGGCGCAACCCGCAGAACGCCGCTGTGTGCTGCACGGAGGGAATCCTGCAGCTGCTGAACGAGCGCGAGCTGCGCGGTGTGCTGGGGCACGAGCTCATGCACGTCTACAACCGGGACATCCTGACGTCGTCGGTCGCGTCCGCGATGGCGGGCCTCATCACCGCGCTGGCGCAGTTCCTGCTGTTCTTCGGCGGCGGTGACCGCCGCGAGGGCGGCAACCCGCTCGCCGCGCTCGCCATGGCGTTCCTCGCCCCGGTCGCGGCGATGCTCATCCAGATGGCGATCTCCCGCACCCGCGAGTACGACGCCGACGAGGACGGCGCCCGCCTGACGGGCGACCCCCTGGCCCTGGCCTCGGCGCTGCGGAAGCTGGAACAGGGCACGCAGCGTGCGCCGCTGCCCCAGGACCGCAACCTCACCAACGTGTCGCACCTGATGATCGCCAACCCGTTCCGCGGCGCCGGGATCGGCCGCCTGTTCGCCACGCACCCGCCGATGCCGGACCGCATCCGCCGCCTCGAGACGATGGCGGGCGGCCCGTCGGGCGGTTACGGCCCGGGCGGGATCGGCGGTCCGACGTCGGGCCCGGACGCGCCGCCGTGGGGCACCCCACCGGGGATGCTCTGAACCCACTCCTCGTCGCTCATGGAATGCGTTCGTCGCTGTCCGTGGGGGCGGATACGGTGGTCCAAGATCCCGACCGGACGTGCAGCGGCGTCCGGGTGTTACGCAGAAGGAGCACCACATGGCCGACTCGTCGTTCGACATCGTCAGCAAGGTCGACCGCCAGGAGGTCGACAACGCGCTGAACCAGGCGTCGAAGGAGATCTCGCAGCGGTACGACTTCAAGAATGTCGGCGCCTCGATCGCCTGGAGCGGCGAGAGCATCGTGATCGTCGCCAACTCGTCGGAGCGCGTGCTCGCCGCCCTCGACGTCTTCGAGATCAAGCTGATCAAGCGCGGCATCTCGCTCAAGGCGCTCGACGTCGGCGAGCGTGAGCCCAGGCCCTCCGGCAAGGAGTACCGCCTCGCCGCCACCCTCAAGGAGGGCCTGGCCGGCGAGTCCGCGAAGAAGGTCACCAAGATCATCCGCGAAGAGGGCCCGAAGGGCGTGAAGACGCAGATCACGGGCGACGAGGTGCGCGTGACCAGCAAGTCCCGCGACCAGCTTCAGGAGGTCATGGCTCTCCTGAAGGGCTCGGACCTGGACTTCGCCCTGCAGTTCACGAACTACCGCTGACGGTCAGCGGCCACAGCGTGCCTGGCGATCAGCAGACGGCGGTCAAGAGCCGGCGCTGAGCGTGCGGGACGGGCGGTCGCCGGGTGAACCGGCGACCGCCCGCTCCCTTCAGTCGCGCGCCACGTCCTGCGGGCCCCGCCGGGCAAGCAGGACGCACAGGACGAGCAGGACCACGATGAACGGCGCCCACCCGTAGCGCTCCCAGGGGCTCGACGACGCGACGTTCATGACCGCTCCGAGCGCGAGCACCGCGACGAGCACGCGGACTCCCACCCGGCCGACGGTCGCAGGGAGGCGCACGCCCATGCCCCCGCGTGCGAGGACGACGAGCGCGGCGAGCAGCCACACGACCGCAGAGACGCTGCTCGCAACCCGCAGATCCTCCGGAAGCCGGCCGGTGTGAGCCCCGCTCCAGGCGGCGGCGGCGAGCGGTGCCCCGGCTGCGAGGGCGACCTGGAAGGCGACGACTAGACCGAAGCCAGCCGCGGCCGCGGTCGCGAGCCATCGCGTCCGGGCCGATGGGGTCCCGTGCGCGGGACGGCCTCGTGTCGGGGTGACCCCCTGCGTCGGGTCACCGTCAAGCCGTGGCGTGTCGGGTGTCGCGCCCTGGGGTGTCGAGTCACGTGAGGTCGAGCGCGCCTCGTTGCCGGTGGCTGTCATGGCGTCTCCTTCGTCGAGGTCGGGGGTTCTCCGTCGTGGCCGTGGCCATCGGCGGCGAGGGTGGCGAGAGTCGCGAGCGCCTCGTCGGCCCAGGCGATCGTGGCGCGCGCCGCGTGCTCGCCCGCGGAGATGGTCAGCAGCCAGTAGGGGCTGTCGTCCGCGTGCTCGGTGTGGTCGGTGTCCGTGCGCTCGGTGGCGAGCCCGGCGAGCTGGCGTTCCGCCCGGTCCCGCGCGTCCTGCACCAGCTCGGCGCACGCCTCGGGCCCCAGGGCCCGGCCGAAGAAGAGGCGCAGGAGGACGCCGTTGCGCGGCGGGTCGGCTTGCGGCGGTTCGGCGAGCAGGGTGCGCAGGTGCGCGCGGCCGGCCGAAGTGAGGGCGAACGCGGAGGAGCCGGTCCGGGTACCCCCGCGGCGTTCGACGAGCCCTTCCTGCTCGAGCTCCGCGAGCGTTGGGTAGATCTGCCCGAAGCTCTCGCTCCAGAAGTGCCCGAGGGTCTCGCGGATCGCCTCGCGCAGGGCATAGCCGGTCATCGGCTGGATGCTCAGGGCTCCCAGGACTGCGGTGCGGGTCTGTCTGGCGCGCATGGCCTCACCTCTCTCGGAGATATTTCTACCAGATACAAACGGCGAAGGGGTCCGATGCTCCGATAACAACCTGGTAACGCGTCGGCCTCGACCGGGACTACCCGTGACGCCGTAAGTCGCGTAGGGCCACGACGGTGAGGGTGGCGAGCGCGATTCCCAGTGCTGCGGCGCCCACCACCCACCACGCGTCAGCGAGGAACACCGACGCGATGACCAGACCGGCGCCGAGCCCGCCGAGGACGCCCAGCCCGAACAGCGTCCGCGGCCCGAACCCGAGCCCTGGGAGCCGGGCGACCAGGGCGATCTCGAGCCAGGTCCCGCCGACGGCCAGCAGGGTCGCACCGGCGGCGTCGAGCATTGACAGCCCGTGCAGCGCGCTGATGGGCGCGACGATCCCACCCTCCCAGGCCGTGGGCAGGCCGAGCAGCGCGAGCCCGAGAGCGATGAGCCCGAGTGGGACATAGAAGACCATAGCTCAAGGTAGCGGCCCCAGGAGGGCTGTGGCTCAGCCGACGGGCACGGGTTCTGGGGCGGATTCGGCGGAGGCCGGACGGGTGTCGGTGAGCGAGAGCCCCTGGCCGCGGCGCCGGAACAGCAGGGCCGACAGCACCGCCCCCAGGGCGAAGAACCCCGCGCCCCACCAGTACGCGGTCGAATAGCTGGCGATCGCCGCCTCCACGCCGATCGCCTCGGTCACCGGCGTGTGGGCCGCAAGGTAGTCGGCCGCGGCGGTGGCGGCCAGCGTGTTGAGCAGAGCCGTGCCGATCGAGCCGCCGACCTGCTGGCTCGTGTTCACCATCGCCGACGCGACGCCGGCGAACTGCCGGTCGACGCCGAGCGTTGCGGTCTGCATGGAGGCGGGCATGATCGTCCCCATCGCGAAGCCGATGACCATCAGCGGCGGCAGGACGTTCGCGGCGTAGGTGCTCGACGCGTCCAGGAACGTGAGGGAGACCATGCCGATCGCGCCCAGCGTCATGCCGACCGGCACCAGGAGCTTGGGACCGTACCGGGGCACGAACAGGTTGGTGCCGAGCTGCGCGGCGACCACGAGCATCGCGATCATGGGCAGGAAGGCGAGGCCCGTCTGGATCGGCGAGTAGTCGAGCGTGAGCTGCAGGTAGTAGGTCACGAAGAGGAAGATGCCGAACATCCCGGCGCCGGCGATCAGCACCGAGGTGTACGCGGCGCCGCGGTTGCGGTCGAGGACTATCGACAGCGGCAGGAGCGGGTGCGCTGCTCGCCTCTGCCAGGCGACGAAAGCCGTCAGCAGGACGGCGGCGCCGGCCAGCATGCCCCACGTCAGGGGTGCGTCCCAGCCTCCGGTCTCGGCGTTCGAGAAGCCGTAGACGAGGCCGAAGAGCGCGCCGGACACCAGCACGGTCCCCGGGACGTCCAGCTTCGGCCGCGGCCCGCTGCGGGTGATGCGCGGGACGAAGACCAGGGCCCCGACGAGGGCGAACGCGGCGATGAAGACGTTGATGTAGAGGTTCCAGCGCCAGTCGAGGGACTCCGTCAGGATGCCGCCGAGGAGCAGCCCGACCGCGCCGCCGGCGCCGGCGATCGCACCGAAGACGCCGAACGCTCGGGCGCGTTCCTTCGGCACAGTGAAGGTGGTGGTCAGAACGGCGAGCGCCGTGGGAGCGAGAAGTGCACCGAACGCGCCCTGCAGCGCGCGGGCGGCCACGAGCAGGTCGAACGAGCCGGCGGCGCCCCCCAGCGCGGAGGCGATGGCGAAACCGATGAGGCCGATGATGAAGGTGCGCTTGCGGCCGATGAGGTCGGAGAGCCGCCCGCCGAGCAGGAGGAGGCTTGCGAACGCGAGCGAGTATGCGGTGATGACCCACTGACGCTGACCGTCCGAGAAGCCGAGGTCGGCCTGGGCCGAGGGAAGTGCGATGTTCACGACCGTCGCGTCGAGCACGACCATGAGCTGGGCCAGCCCGACCACGACGAGCGTGATCCAGCGACGACGGTCGGTCGCGGGTGTTGAGGTTTCGGACATGCGGGCCACCATATACGGTACTGTCGAGTTCCGGAAATGGTTGGTTCAATAATTAACCCGCCGTTAAAGTTGGACCGGACAGAGGGGAGGGCGACCGCGATGACGCAGACCGAGCAGGTCGAGGCGAAGCCCCGGCTCGGACGCAAGAGGGACCACACCCGTGATCCCGAGATCCTGGACGCCGCGCTCGACGTGCTGTCGGAGACCGGTTATGACGGCATGACCATCGACATGGTCGCGGCGCGGGCCAAGGCCGGCAAGGCGACTCTCTACCGCAGGTGGCCGTCCAAGGCCGAGCTCGTGCTCGACGCCGTCGTGTGCATGAAGTCGAGGGATATCGACCTCGCCGCTCTGCCGGACACGGGGACCCTGCGGGGGGACCTCGTGGCGATGATCAGGCCGCCGAGCATCCGCGACAGTGAGCGCAAGCTCAAGGTGATGGCCGGGATCGCGTCCATGATCGCCCGGAGCCCCGAGCTTGCCGCCGCCGCGCAGGAGGCGCTCGTCGAGCCGCGCGCGTCCGCCAACCGCATCTTCTTCCGGCGCGCGATCGAACGCGGCGAGATCCCGGCGGACGCCGACATCGAGCGGCTCTGCATGATCGGCCCGGCGATGGTCGCGTACAGCGTGCTCATGCTGGGCAAGCCCGTCGACCGCGAGTTCCTGATCTCGACCATCGACGGGGTCATCCTGCCGGCCGCAGGGCTGCGCACCGCCTGAGCCTGTGCGGCCGGACGGCGCCGTACTGTTCAGCGTGGCGCTGGCACCGTTGACGGCGTACTGTAGGTACGTACCTACATTGGAGGTGGTCGGAGATGAGTGTCGTTACGTCTCGCGAGCTGAATCACGACGTGAGTGCGGTCAAGCGTGCCGCGGCCCGCGGTCCGGTAGTCATCACCGACCATGGTCGGCCGTCGCACGTGCTACTCACCTTCGCGGACTATCAGCGGCTCACGGGCACAGACGTCAGCTTGGCCGATGCATTCGTGATGCCTGAAGAGATCGAGTTCGAGCCGGTGCGCCCTGAAGGATCGGCGCGTGAGGTCGACTGGTGAAGTTCCTGCTGGACACCAACGTCGTGTCCGAGCTCCGGAAGTCCGGCGAGCGCAGGACTGAGCGGTTCAACGACTGGGCGGAACGCCTGTCGCCGTCGGACACATCGCTCTCCGTCATCACGGTGCTGGAACTGCGGGCCGGGATCGAGTCGAAGCGGCGGAACGACTCGCGGCAGGCGGAGGTCCTGGACGTCTGGCTGGAGAAAAGTGTTCTGCCGAGCTACTCGGGGCGGCTCCTGGACGTTGATCAGGACGTTGCCGACGCCGCCGCGCGACTCCATGTACCGCACCGCCGCCCAGCCCATGACGCGCTCATCGCCGCGACTGCGCTGGTGCACGGTCTAACCCTCGTGACGCGGAACGCGGCGGACTTCGAGCCCATGGGTGTCTCGTTCGTGAACCCTTGGGACGCGCCTTGACCCGCCTGCCCCGCGTCGTCGCCACCGACCTCGACGGCACGCTGCTCCGCAGCGACGGCAAGGTCTCCGACCGCACCCGGCAGGTCCTCGCCGACCTGGACGCGGCCGGCGTCGAGGTGGTCTTCGTGACCGCCCGCCCGCCACGCTGGCTGACCCACCTCGCCGACACCGTCGGCGGGCACGGCCGCGTCATCTGCATCGGCGGTGCATGCGTGCTGGACGTCGCCTCCGGCGAGACGCTCGACACCTTCGGGTTCGACGACGACGCCGTGCGCGCCGTCGTGGCCGCCATCCGGGCGGCGCTGCCCCACGCCGCGCTCGCCTTCGAGCGGCCCGACGGCGTCACGTTCGACCCGACCTACCCGAACCGGGAGCCGGCGCTCGACCCCGTCCTGTGGTCGGTGCCGGTCGAGGACACACTCGGCCTGGTCGGCGCTCGCGGACCGGTGTCCAAGATCCTCGCGCTCGACCCAGCGCGCATCCCTCCGCCGGGTATCCTCGCGGACCCGCCGGAGGAGATCCGTCTGGCGCAGGAGGAGTTCTTCGCAGCGGTGCGCGCCGCCGTGGGTGAGCATGCGCACCTGGCGTACTCGGGCGCCGTCGGCCTGGCCGAGCTCATGCCGCCCGGGGTCGACAAGGCTGCCGCCCTGGCCCGCTGGTGCGCGCGGCTCGGCGTCGACGCCGCCGACGTCTGGGCCTTCGGCGACATGCCCAACGACCTGCCGATGCTCACCTGGGCGGGCCGCGGTATCGCCGTGGCGAACGCCCACCGCGATGTGCTGGCCGGCGCGGACGCCGTCGTCGGGCACCACGATGCCGACGGCGTGGCAGAGGAGCTGGCGGCCGTGCTGGCCCGGTCGGCCGGGGCGAGCGTGGGGGACCGGCGGGCCTAGCCGTCCTCGTCGAGGAGCGGGCTCAGGTGCCGGCTGCCCAGGGCACGGGTCGCCTGGCGCGCACCCGCTCGGAGGCATTCCGCCGTGCCCGCGCCGCTGAGATGCGCCCCGAAGAAACCGGCGAAGAACGCGTCGCCGGCGCCGTTGGTGTCGAGCACCTCCGCGCGCTCCGCAGGGCACTCGAACCAGCCCTCGGCGGTACGCGCGACGGCCCCGCGGGCGCCCAGCGTGCACACCACGGTGCTCGCCCCCCGCTCCAGCAGGGACGTCATGAGCTCGCGGTGGTCGTCCGTGCCGTCGTCGTTGAGGAAGACGTACGAGCACGCGTCGGCGAACGGCTGGTGGAACTCGGCGACGCCGTCGTAGTCATGCAGGTCGGTCCAGAGCGTGGCGCCGCTCGCGACGGCGGCCGGCAGCAGGTTCCGCCCGACGGCGCCCAGGTCCAGCACCACATGCTCAGCCGTAGCGACACGTGAGACGGCAGCGGGGTCGGGCTCGGGCGACGTGCCCGGGAGTGCGAGGTAGATCGAGAGGCGCTCGCCGGCGTCGGTCATGAGGTTCAGGTGCTGCTCGGACGGCCCGGCGACCCGGCGGGCCAGCACCTCGGCACCCAGCGCGTGCCTTAGCGCCGCGAGGATCAGGTCCCCCTCCGGATCGGTCCCGACGTCGGCGACGAGCGTGGCCACCACACCGAGGTCGGCGAGGTGCAGGACCTTGCCGGCGCTCGTACCGCCCAGCGTGCGCACGGACCCGCGCGCGAACACCGCATGCGGCCGGGGCTCGGGGAGGCGGTCGAGCAGGACCATCGTGTTCCACGCCGCAGGCCCGGCCACCACGATGCGAGGAGTGTTCATGCGCCCAACCCTGCCATCGGTCACCTCACCCTCGTCCCGCGCCGCGGTCCACACGACTACTTCGGCGTCTCGAGCAGCACCACGTGCAGCTCCGCGAGGGCGGACGGGTCGCTCACCAGGTCGACGGCGGCGATCCGCCCGTCGTGCACCACGAGGGCGAACACGCTGCGCGGCTCTCCGCCCGGCGCCCAGGCGAACCCGACCGAGCCACCGATCAGCGCGGGCACGGCAGCCGTCGCCCGACCCCGGAACGCCTCCGCCACCGCCGCCGCCCCGCGGACCTCGCGCGCCAGCAGGGGAGCGCCCCGGTCGGCGAACGCGGCCGCCGCCTCGACGGCGGACTGGTCGGCGCGCAGCACCACCTCCGGCGCGAGCAGTGCGAGCAGGCCCGCGAGGTCGCCCGTGCGCGAGGCCAGGAGGAACGCCTCGACCACCTGCCGGTCGGTTCGCGCGTCGCCGGCGGTCCGCGCCTCGGCGTCGGCACCACCCGCGGCGGCCTGAGCGGCAGGCCCGGACTGCACCCGACGCCGCCCGCGGCTCGCGAGCTGGCGCGCCGCCGCCACGGACCGGCCCAGCACGGGCGCTATCTGCTCGTACGGGACGGCGAACAGGTCGTGCAGCACGAACGCCAGGCGCTCGGCAGGGTCGAGGCTCTCCAGCACGATCTGCATCGCCACCCCGACGACGTCGGCCAGCTCCGCCTCCCGCGCCGGATCCGGGGAGCCCTCGTCCAGGATCTCCGGCGCGGTGTCGTCGGGCAGGCCGGACGGCAGGGGGCCCTCGCGGCGCGTCGACCGCGAGCGGAGCATGTCGAGGCAGATCCGGCCGGTGACCGTGGTCAGCCAGGCGGCGAGGTTGTCGATGTCCGCGTCGCCGGTGCGGTTCAGGCGCAGCCAGGTCTCCTGGAGCGCGTCGTCGGCGTCGTCGGGATTGCCGAGCAGCCGGTAGGCCACCGCACGCAGGCGGGGGCGGTGCTGCTCGAAGGCGGTGGCGAGTTCGTCGGGGCTCATCTGTCACATCCTGCGTGTCGGGGGCGTCAAGGGTCTGACGGCGCGCAGAGCGCCGATGTGACCGGCCGGACCCTCGGCCACGACGATTGGATCGCGATGACCACCGAGACTGCCACCCACGGCTTCGCTCCCGAAGCATCCGGCACGCCGCACCTGCGGACCGTGACACCCCGCATGAAGAACCCGGCCATGCTCGTCCCCGGCGGTGTGAAGGCGCTGGCCGGGCTGGGACAGATGGTCCACGGGCAGGGTGTGCCCGCGGCCACGCTCGAGCTCGTGCACCTCCGCGCCAGCCAGATCAACGGCTGCGGCTGGTGCATCGAGTACGGGATGCGGCAGGCGCGCAAGGCCGGCGAGTCGGAGGACCGTCTCGCGTCGGTGGCCGCCTGGCGCGAGTCGCCCTACCTCACCGAGGCAGAGTGCGCGGCGCTCGCGCTCGCGGAGGCGATGACTCGCCTCGCGGACAGCTCCGACCCGGTGCCCGACGACGTCTGGGCCGGCGCCGCGGAGCACTTCGACGAGCAGGCGCTCGCCGCGCTGGTGCTGCACATCGGGGTCACCAACCTCTACAACCGGCTCAACGTGACGACCCGCCAGGTGCCCGGCACCTGGTGAGCCCCCGTTGGTCGAGCTCGTCGAGACCCGGTGGTCTCGACAAGCTCGACCAGCGACACAAGCTCGGCCGGCGAAGCCCGAGGTCAGTGCACCCGGGGAACCGTCCGGGCCTGGCGGATCCCGTCGGCAGTGAGCAGCACGAGCGCCACCCACACGAGGAAGAACCCGACCCAGCGCGCCGGCGGCATGTGTTCCCCGAAGACGAGCAGCCCCACCAGGAACTGCAGGGCCGGGGCGAGGTACTGCAGCATGCCGACCACGGACAGCGGCAGACGGCGCGCCGCGGCGCTGAACATGAGCAGGGGCAGGGCGGTGATCACGCCCGCCGACATGAGGAGCAGCGAGTGGCCGACGCCGTGCCCGGTGAACGTCCCCGAATCACCGAGCCACACCAGGTAGGCGATCGCGAACGGGGTGGCGACGACCGTCTCGACCGCCAGGCCGGGCAACGCTTGCACGGTGCGGCCCACGCGGTTCTTCACGAGACCGTACAAGCCGAAGGAGAGCGCGAGGCACAGCGAGATCCACGGCAGCCCGCCGAGCCCGGTGGACAGCACGACCACCGACGCGACGCCGCAGGCCACCGCCACCCACTGCACGGGGCGCAGCCGTTCGCGCAGGATCAGCACGCCGAGCAGCACCGTGATCACCGGGTTGATGAAGTAGCCGAGGGCGGCGTCGATCACACGGTCGGTGAGGACGGCGTGCACGTAGACCACCCAGTTGACGACGACCAGGGCCGACGCCGCAGCGAGGGTGCCAAGGGTGCGGGGCGAGCGCAGGGCAGTGCGGAAGTCGCCGAGCTGCCGGAGCACAGCAAGGGCGATGAGGCAGAACACGAGGCTCCACACGATGCGGTTGGCCACGACCTCGACGGCGCCCGCCGGCTGGAGCAGCGGGAAGAACAGGGGCATCCCGCCCCAGATCGCGAAAGCGCCGATACCGAGCGGCAGTCCCCAGCGATCACGGTGTTGTGTCACGGCGTCACGATAGGTCTCGCGCGGCGGCCCCACCGCGGCGTCCGCTGTGGGCCTCGTCACCTGGGCAGGGCATCAATTCGATTTCTCGCCGAGGCACGTGGGGCGCTATGGTTGGCTCCGTTCACGGCTGGTTGCCCGAGCGGCCAAAGGGATCTGACTGTAAATCAGACGGCTCAGCCTTCGGGGGTTCGAATCCCTCACCAGCCACGTGAGTAAAAGTAGGGCGTGACCAGCGGAACGCTGGTCACGCCCTACTTCGTTGCCAGCCGGTTGGCCCTTATCGCGGGGAGTGGGCCGACGCCTTGGCCCAACCGGGCCGACCCCGCACAGAGCCCTGTCGGGCGGGTGGATCGACTCCGGTCTAGCCTCGATTTCATGGGTGGGGCATGTCGGGGGAATCGTGGCGATTGACCAGCGGTCCATCGCCCAGGAGCCAGTTCAGCTGCTCGACGACGAGGAGCTGACCCACTACGGCTGCGCGGCGACCGGCCCGACGGTCTTCCGTGGGCCGAAGAGCGACGAGACCGAGGCGTCGATGCTCCGTGGGCGGATCACCGCGGCGGAGGCGGCCATCCTGGTTCGCAAGAAGTGGACTCCGGACCCGCGCGACCGTGTCCGCTACACGACCGTCGGACACCTGCGCGACCTGAAGTTCGATGTGGTGCACACCCCGAACCCGAGCAACCCGGATCACGTCTCGGTGCGCGTTCCCCGCGTCGAGGGCCCGTGGAACGACGACGAGAGGGCCGAGCTCGAGAAGGCGTTCGACCTGTACGGGGATGGTGCGGCGTGAGCGTCATCAACGGTGGTCGCGTCCACGACAGCTGGAGTGGTCACGTGGACGGGGGTCTTGTGCTCGACCTCTGGAACGGCCGCCCGACGGAGATACTCCTTCGTACGGACGGGCAGCACTTCCTGCGTTGGCTCGTACTCGGCCAGAGCGAATCGGTCGACGTGTGGCTCCAGCTCGAGCTTCGTCCGGGGGAACCGGAGGACCTGCTGTACCCGGGCCCTCGCGATCTATGGGCCTTCGTGGGGGACCACAAGGAGTCCCAGGTCCTGATGTCACTCGTGCTCGACGACGTCGGGGTGCAGGCGTCGTTCGAGAACCCAGGCGGCGTCGAAGCGGTGACGAAGCTCCTTGCCTCGTTTGTCGAGTGGACCACTGCGCTCGCACATGAGGAAGGGCCGCAGAGCGCCGTCCTTCGTCGCGCGATCGAGGAGATTCAGGGCTTCCTGGGCTGACCAGTCTCGTTCCCGGGGACCCTCGGGCCGTCCCCTCCGGAACTCGCGAGCAAGGCGGCACAACTCACACCCGATTCGATTTCACGCCAGGCCGGAGGCCATGTAGAGTCTTCCTCGCCGCCCCGATAGCTCAGTCGGCAGAGCGTCTCCATGGTAAGGAGAAGGTCAAGGGTTCGATTCCCTTTCGGGGCTCTGTGATCGACGCGGGGTCGTCCGTCCCGCTCAGCGGCTTGCCGCTGGGGGAACAACGGCGGACAACCTCGCGTTCAGTCACGCGCGGCGGGGTAGCTCAGCTGGTCAGAGCGCACGACTCATAATCGTGAGGTCGCGGGTTCGAGCCCCGCCCTCGCTACCAAGCAAGTACATCCGTTC
This sequence comes from Promicromonospora soli, assembly GCF_014653785.1. Classification (GTDB taxonomy): domain Bacteria; phylum Actinomycetota; class Actinomycetes; order Actinomycetales; family Cellulomonadaceae; genus Promicromonospora; species Promicromonospora soli. The sequence goes on from NZ_BNAS01000003.1 coordinate 46,611, forward strand.
GGCGTCCACTGCCGGACGACGAGAAGACACATGGCGCCTCTCCCTCGAGGCGCGGAGGTGAGAGCCATGGCAAGCAAGAGCGCGGATGTCCGCCCGAAGATCACGCTGGCGTGCGTGGACTGCAAGGAGCGGAACTACATCACGAAGAAGAACCGTCGTAACGACCCAGACCGCCTGGAGCTGGCGAAGTTCTGCCCGCGCTGCGGCAAGCACACGTCGCACCGCGAGACTCGCTGAGTCTCGGTAGCAAGCTCACACCGACGTGGCGAACGCTGACTTCGAGGGCCGGGCTTACCCGGCCAACGCTCCCTACTCCGTAGGCCGCGAGAAGATCCGCGAGTTCGCCAGTGCCGTCGGTGCCATGCACCCCGCGCACCACGATCTCGTGGCGGCGCGGGGTTCTGGCTATCCGGACCTGGTCGCCCCGCCCACGTTCGCCGTGATCGTGGCGCAGCGCGCCGAGTCGCAGTACATCAGCGACCCCGAGGCGCAGATCGACTTCTCGCGCGTGGTCCACGCGGACGAACGCTTCACGCACCACCGCCCGATCGTCGCCGGTGACGAGCTGACGACGGTGCTGCACGTGGACCGGATCGTCTCCCGCGGCCCCATCAGCATGGTGACCACGCGCTGCGAGATCTTCGCGCTCCCGGCGGGTGCCGAGGCCCCGGACCCGGAGGCTGATGCTCCCGGCGAGCCCGTCGCCACCGTCACCTCCACGCTCGCGATCCGCGGTGAGGACGCATGACCCGCCCCGACATCGCGACCCTCGCCGTCGGCGACACGATCGGCAAGCGCACCGTCGCCTTCGACCGCGCGGCCCTCGTCCGCTACGCGGGCGCCAGCGGCGACTTCAACCCGATCCACTGGAACGACAAGTTCGCAGAGAGTGTCGGCCTGCCCGGCGTCATCGCGCACGGCATGCTCACCATGGGCACCGTCGTCGGCGTGGTGGCGGACTGGGCGGGCGACCCGGGCGCCGTCGTCGACTACCAGACACGGTTCACCAAGCCCGTCGAGGTGCCCAACCCGGGCACCGCGTCGATCGAGGTCACGGGCACCATCGGCGTGATCGACGCCGAGGCCGGCACGGTCCGTGTGGACCTCGCCGTCACCGTCGACGGGGCCAAGGTCCTGGGCCGCACGCAGGTGCTCGTCCGCCTCTGAGCATCAGACCCCAAGCTGACCCCCAAGTAGCCTTCCTTTGTTGTGGGCGCGATCGTTGCGCCTAAAACGGGCGCGTAGGCGCAACGATCACGCCCACAACAACGAGGGACCGGCGGTTACCAGTTCGGGGTGACTCCCGGGAGGTTGGCCGGGAGCGCGACGTCGCGCGGGTGGTAGACGTACATGATGCCGTCGGTCGAGGTCTGCCACACGCGCTCGAAGTTCTCCCGCGTGTACACGGAGCGCACCGCCTCGTTGCTCGCCTTGTTCGGGTCGTTGAGGATCGGGTCGCCGTCGGCGGTGAACCCGGTCAGCACGACGATGTGCCCGTTGGTGCCGTACCCGGCCTCCGGCATCTCCTCCTCCGCGAAGTTGATCGAGAAGACGAGCGGGATACCGGCCTCGATGAACTTCTCCGCCTCCGCGAGGGATCGGAGCCGGGTCACGAACGACTCCACGCCGAACGTGTATGCGTAAGCCGCGTTGAACGGCCAGTTGCCCGCGCCCTCGTAGGTGTAGTCCCAGGTGTGCATGGCCGCGTAGTCGACCTGCGGGTCGCCGTTCGGCGCCACGATGCCCTCGAGCTCGGAGTCCGGCACCTCGCGCCCGTAGGAGTAGAGCACCATCGCCGACGACGTCGGCGAGCACCACACCTGACCGCCGCCCCCGAACTCGGGGTACTCGCCGCGGTGGATGTTCTGGCTGAACCGCGGCACGTCGAGCTCGACCTCGCGCCCGAGCGTGAAGTCGCTGGTGCCCGTGTAGCGGGAGTCCGGCAGGTACTCGTTGGTCAGGGTGCTCACGGAGTCCAGCCGCGGGGACACGCTGGTGCCCTGGGGCCGGTACAGCGTGGCCCGGGTCTGGAACGCGTCCGGCTCGTGGCCCGACTTCGCGACGTAGGTGTCGGTGAAGAGGTACGCGTCGGCGTCGGTCTGGCCGTTCACGGAAGTGCGGTGGATGTCGCCGACCGTGCCGTCCGCAGGCGAGTAGTCGTCGCCCGACGCCCAGCGGCCCATCACGAACCACTTGGTCCACGTCCCGTCGGCCTTGCGGCCGCGGAACTCGATCTCGACCCAGGTTCCGGTGGGCGTGCGCGCGTTCCACGAGCTCACGGACTCGTCGATCGAGTATCCGGCCTCGACGACGGGCGACGTCCACGTGCCCGTCTCGTAGGAGACGGGTGTTCCGTCGCCGAACGGGTCCGTGTACTCGACGGTGTCTCCCGCGCCGCGTAGCACGAGCCCGCCGCGGGCGCCCGGCCGCAGGTTCGCGGTCTTGCCCGCGCGCAGCTCGGCGTACCCGTCCCAGGCGGTCAGCGTGATCTGGTTGTCCGACGCCGCCGCGCCCGCCTCTGGCGCTCCCGACGCCGGCACGGCACTCGCCGCTATCCCCGCCTGCACCACGAGCGCTCCCGTCGCCGCCAGCGCGAACGTCCTGGTCCGCAGCTCTCCTCGTATCGACATGCCTGCCTCCACGTCCTCGGGCCCACCGGGTGAAACGGGCCGTGGTGCCTCTCTACCAGAGCGGAAAAGGTATGGCTCCGAAAGAGGACGCAGGCGACCGCCGGCTGCCCGGGGTGCTAACGTCGCTCGCGATCCCACGGGTGCCTCACGCAGGGGCTGAGATCGGGCTGTTCGGCCCGGGACCGTTGAACCTGTCCGGTTAACACCGGCGTAGGAAGCAGGAGTCTCATGATGGAGAACACCCAGTCCCGCACGCTCGCGTACCAGTACGAGCGCGACCACGAGCACGACGGCGGGCAAAGCACACCGCACGACGAAGCCGGCCTGCGAGTGCCGGTCACCGAGATCACGCTGGCGCCGTCGCCGGACGGAACCCCGAACGAGCCGGTGCGGGTCTACCGCACGCAGGGTCCCGGGTCCGACCCGGTGCGTGGCCTCCCGCCGGCCCGCGAGCCCTGGGTCGTGGCGCGGGGGGACACCGAGGAGTACGACGGCCGGCGTCGGGCCCTCGCTGACGACGGGCGCGGCGCGCTACGCCGTGGCGCGGCGACCCGGGAATGGCAGGGCGCACGACGTCGGCCGCGCCGGGCCGTCCACGGCCGGACCGTCACCCAGATGCACTACGCGCGCCAGGGCGTGATCACGCCGGAGATGCGGTTCGTGGCGCTGCGCGAGGGGTGCGACGTCGAGCTGGTGCGCAGCGAGGTCGCCGCCGGCCGGGCGATCATCCCGAACAACGTGAACCACCCCGAGTCGGAGCCGATGATCATCGGCAAGGCGTTCCTGGTGAAGGTCAACGCGAACATCGGCAACTCGGCGGTGCACAGCTCGATCGCGGAGGAGGTGGAGAAGCTCGAGTGGGCCACCAAGTGGGGCGCCGACACCGTCATGGACCTGTCCACGGGCGACGACATCCACACGACCCGCGAATGGCTCCTGCGGAACTCGCCGGTGCCCATCGGCACCGTGCCGATCTACCAGGCCCTGGAGAAGGTGGACGGCGACGCGAGCGCACTGACCTGGGAGATCTACCGGGACACCGTGATCGAGCAGTGCGAGCAGGGCGTCGACTACATGACCGTGCACGCCGGCGTGCTGCTGCGCTACGTGCCGCTCACCGCCGACCGGGTCACGGGGATCGTCTCGCGCGGCGGGTCGATCCTCGCCGGCTGGTGCCTGGCGCACCACCAGGAGAACTTCCTCTACACGCACTTCGACGAGCTCTGCGAGATCTTCGCGGCCTACGACGTCGCGTTCTCCCTGGGCGACGGCCTGCGTCCGGGGTCGCTCGCCGACGCGAACGACGCCGCGCAGTTCGCCGAGCTCGACACGCTCGCGGAGCTGACGAAGCGCGCCTGGGCGTACGACGTCCAGGTCATGGTGGAAGGCCCGGGCCACGTCCCGTTCCACCTCGTGCGCGAGAACGTGGAGCGGCAGCAGGAGCTGTGCGACGGCGCCCCGTTCTACACGCTCGGCCCCCTGGTCACCGACATCGCGCCCGGGTACGACCACATCACGTCCGCCATCGGCGCCACCGAGATCGCGCGCTACGGCACCGCGATGCTCTGCTACGTGACGCCCAAGGAGCACCTCGGACTGCCGAACCGGGACGACGTGCGCACCGGAGTGGTGACGTACAAGATCGCGGCCCACGCCGCCGACGTCGCCAAGGGGCACGCCGGCGCTCGGACGAGGGACGACGCCCTGTCCAAGGCCCGTTTCGAGTTCCGCTGGCGCGACCAGTTCAACCTCTCCCTCGACCCGGAGCTCGCCGAGGAGTACCACGACGAGACGCTCCCGGCCGAGGCAGCGAAGACCGCGCACTTCTGCTCGATGTGCGGGCCCAAGTTCTGCTCGATGCGCATCTCGCAGGACATCCGGGACGAGTTCGGCGGGGCGCGGGACCAGGCGGCGCTCGCGGGCGCGGTGGCGGAGGGCATGGCCCAGAAGTCCGCGGAGTTCAGGGAGGCGGGCGGCGAGGTCTACCTCCCCGAACCCAAGCTCCGCGCCTGATCCGTCATGGTTGTGGGCGCGATCGTTGCGGCTAAAACGGGCAGGTAGTCGCAACGATCACGCCCACAACCATGCGGGTGCGGGTCAGGGGAGGGTGCTAGCTCAAGTCGGGAACGGGCCCCGTCGTCGTGCCCTCCACAAGATTCACGGGCAGCACCACCGACGAGGGCTCTTCACCGGCGAGGAGCGCGACGACGGCCAGGCCGAGCGCCCGTCCCTTCTCGACGAGCGGCTGGTGCACGCTGGTGAGCACGTCGGGGGAGAGCCACGGCAGGTCGAGCCCGTCGAACCCGGCCACCGACACGTCCTCGGGCACGCGCAGCCCGAGCTCGCGCGCGGCGATCACCGCTCCGGCGGCGAGCAGGTCGGAGTGCGCGACGATCGCCGTCGGACGGTCCCGGGCCGGTGCCCACTCGGACAGGATCTCGGTAGCGGCGTCGCGCCCGTGCTCGACGAGCGAGGCCGGTGTCTCCCACGACATGACCGGCTCGATGACGTCCCGTACACCGGCCAGCCGGTTGCGGGTGGGCGTGCGTTCCACGGTGGCGAGCCGGGCGGCGTCGACCAGGCCCGAGCGCTCGTCCCGGCCGAAGGGCAGCGTGATCTCCGCGATGCGCGTGTGCCCCAGCTCGACGAGGTGCCGCACCGCCTCGGCCGCGCCGCGCCGGTCGTCGACACCCACCACGGGCACGCCGGGCACGTTCTGCCCCTCGCCGATCACGACGGGTACGCCCCTGCGCTGCAGCGCCGCGAGGTTCGGGTCGTCCTTGAGGGTGCCCCACACGAGCACGGCCACGTCCATCGCGGCGGCCTCGACCAGCGGGTCGACGGCGGCGGGCAGCCCAGCCTCGGCGGCGAGCCCGACGGACTGCGCCGTGGCACCCTGCGGCATCCCGGGTACGAGCAGGACGCCCAGCCCCTGCTCGCCGATCGCGGAGACCAGGCCGTGGAGCACCTGCGTGGACACGGGGTCCCGGAACGACCGGCCCAGCTGGTCGCCGATCACCACGCCCACGATTCCGGAGCGCCCCGACCGGAGCTGCCGCCCTAGTGGGTTGGGCCCGGAGTACTCGAGCTCGCGGGCGGCGGCCAGCACCTTCTCCCGGGTCTCGGGCGTGATCGGCCCTGCCCCCGAGAACGCGAGCGACGCAGTGGAGACGGAGACACCTGCCAGCTCGGCGACCTTTGCGAGGGTCGGCCGGCCTACGGTCTGGCGGCTCATCGCTGTTCCTTCTCTCGCATCGGGCACCGGTGGTGCAGGACCCGGGAATCTGCTGGGCTGATCCCAGACTGTGGCTTACGGTCGGGAGATTCAATCGCACCAAGGAGTTCAGTGCCTACTGCACACGCCGCCGCCCGCGCGGTCTTCGTCGTCTTTGCTGCCAGCGGGTTCGCATTCGCGAGCTGGGCATCGCGTCTCCCGGCGGTCCGGGACGGCCTGTCCTTCTCCGAGCAGGAGATGGGCCTCCTGCTGCTCACGGGGTCCATCGGCTCGGTAGCTGCCATCCCCCTGTCGGGCCTGGTCGCGGAGCGGTTCGGCACCGCGCGGACGGTCCTGGCCTTCGCGGGTGTCCTCGTGGCCGGGCTCGCCGTGGCCGGGTACGGCGTCGCCGCGGGGGAGCACCTCGCGGTGCGGCTCGGCCTGATCCTGTTCGGCGTGGGGGCAGGGGTCTGGGACGCCGCGATGAACCTCGAGGGCGCCGCGGTGGAGCAGCGTCTCGGCCGTGCGGTCATGCCGATCTTTCACGCCGGGTTCTCGTTCGGCACAGTAGTCGGCGCCGGCATCGGCATCCCGGTGGCCAACGCGCACATCCCGGTCGTCTGGCACATCGTGGCGGCGGGGGCAGTGGCCCTCCTGTCAGTGGTGATCGCGGTCCGCTACTTCTCGCCGAGCGTCGTCTCGGCAGCCGTGCCCCACGGCGTCGCCACCGCCGGGGCGGGCAGCGCGGACGGTGCCGACCCGGGAGAGGTGACGCCGCCGGCGTCGGGCTTGGCCGGGCTGCTCGCCGCGTGGCGAGAGCCACGCACGCTCGCGATCGGGCTCGTGGTGCTCGGTGCGGCCCTCACCGAGGGCGTGGCCAACGACTGGGTGGGCCTCGCGGTCGTGGACGGATTCGGCACGTCCGACGGCATGGGCGCGGTCGGCCTCGCGGTCTTCCTCACCGCCATGACGACCGCCCGGCTCGCCGGGACGCGCGCCATCGACCGGTTCGGGCGGGTGCCGGTGCTCGTACTCTCCGCGGCGCTTGCGTTCGTGGGTGTGCTCACGTTCTCGCTGGTGCCGGTGCTTTGGCTGGCCCTGGTCGGCGTCGGCCTGTGGGGCCTCGGCGCGGCGATGGGCTTCCCGATGGGTATGAGCGCGGCGTCCGACGAGCCCAAGCGGGCCGCGATGCGGGTGGCGGCCGTCTCGACCATCGCGTACACCGCGTTCTTCGTCGGGCCGCCGCTCATCGGCTTCGTCGCGGACGCGACGGGCTACCGCCTGGCGGTGCTGGTGCTCCTGGTCCCGATGGCGCTCGGGCTGGCCATGGCGCGGTCTGTCCGGCCGTTGCCGACGGCGGCGGGTGTGAAGAGGTAGCGCAGGCCTGCGACAAGCGTCTGCCGAGGCCAGGGCGCCGAAGTCGAGCAGTGAACACGTATGCGGACACCAAAAGGTTCCAGAATTGGCAGACATCACCCACGCTATGGCGAAGATGTGCACAAATCCATCGCGACGGGTAGATAGGCTTGCACGGTGAGCCCATACCCGGCAGACACCGTCCAGGCGCAAGCGGTGGTCCCCAGCCTCGCCGACCTCACCACTCTGCGAGTAGGTGGACCGGCTGCCTCGTACGTGGAGGCCGAGGAAGAGGCCGCACTGATCGAGGCGGTGAGCACCGCCGACGACGACGGGGTGCCGCTGCTGGTCGTGGGTGGCGGGTCGAACCTGCTGGTGGCTGACGAGGGCTTTGACGGCGTCGTCGTACGCGACACCCGCACCGGGCTCACCGTCGAGTCGGACGACTCCTGCGGTGGCGCCGTGGTGAGCGCGCCGGCCGGCCAGAACTGGGACGAGCTCGTGGAGCGCGCGGTCGACGAGGGCTGGGTAGGGGTCGAGTCGCTGTCAGGCATCCCGGGGACCGTCGGCGCCGCCCCGGTCCAGAACATCGGTGCGTACGGCCAGGAGCTCTCCGGTGTGGTCTCGCTGGTCCGCACGTGGGACCGGGGGGAGCGGCGGGTGCGCACCTTCGCCGTCGGGGAGCTGGGCTTCGGGTACCGCACGTCGTTGCTCAAGCGCTCCATGCACACCGAAGGCCGTGACGGTGATCCGCGTGCCCCCTGGTACCCGTCGCCGCGCTACGTGGTGCTGAACGTCCAGTTCCAGTTCCGGCTCGGCACGCTGTCCGCGCCCGTGGGCTACGGGGAGCTGGCCCGCCGCCTCGGCGTCGAGGTGGGGCAGCGCGCCCCGATGAAGGATGTCCGCGAGACCGTGCTGGGCCTGCGTGGCGGCAAGGGCATGCTGCTCGACAGCCCGATGTTCGGTGCGGAGCCGGACCACGACCGCTGGAACTCGGGGTCGTTCTTCACCAACCCCGTGATCCCCGTGGAGCACCTGGAGCACCTGCCCGCGGACGCCCCTCGTTACCCGGTCCGCTCCGCGACGCCGGAGACGACCACGGGCCCGAGCCTCGGCGCCATCGACCCCACGCTCGTGAAGACCAGTGCGGCCTGGCTCATCGAGCGGGCCGGCTTCGGCAAGGGCTTCGGCCTTGCGGGGGAGCTCAGCCCGGCGCGGCTGTCGACCAAGCACACGCTGGCGATGACCAACCGCGGCGGTGCCCGGGCCGAGGACGTCATCGCCCTCGCTCGCGCGGTGCGCGACGGGGTCCGCGACCGGTTCGGCGTGACCCTGGTGCCGGAGACGGTCCTGGTCGGCCTTTCCCTCTGACCTCTTCGTGGCGAGATAGAACCCTGGCGAAGTAGAACCACAGTTCCCGCTGCGGCTCTACTTCGCCAGGGTTCTATCTCGCCCCAGCTCTACTTCGGCAGAGAGGTCAGTAGACGACGACCGGGGTGCCCGACGGAGCGCCCCAGCTGTCCCAGATCCAGTTCATCGCGCTGTTCGACACCCGCACGCACCCGTGCGACGCCGGGAACGCGGGTACCGACGCCGAGCCGTGCACCGCGATTCCGCCGGTGAAGAACTTGGGCCGCCACATGTCGCCCAGCTCGAGCGACGACGGGTAATTCCGATCCTCCTCGCGGTACACCGCGAACGAGCCGCGCGGCGTGTACGCCGTGTAGGTGGCGCCCTTGGCCTCGTACGTCTCCCCGTTGCCGGACGACGCGTTGATGATCTTCACGACCTGGCCGTCCTCGACAGCCAGCACGAGCTGCCGGTCGATGTCGATCTCGAGCACCTTGCCCGACGACGTCTGCGCCTGCGGCACCAGGCCGTCGTCCAGCGCGGCCTGAGTCGCGTCGCCGACCACTCCGTCGCGGTACAGGCCGCCGGCCTTCTGCAGCGCGAACACCGCCTGCTGCGTCTCGCCGCCGTACGACCTGTCGACGGACGTCACGAAGTAGCCGAGGTCCTGCAGACGCTGCTGCAGATCGCCTACGCGGTCGCTGACCTCGCCGTACTCGACGTAGTCGGGCTCCTCCGGCTGGTCGTCCTTGTCCTTTTCGCCGCCGTTGCCCTTGCCCTTGTCCTCGGACTGGTCGCCGCCCTGAGACTTGCCGTTGCCCTCGTCGGTCTTCCCGTCGTCGTCGCCCTCGTTCGCGTCGCCGGGCGCGTCCGTGCTGTCGTCGGCGCCCTCGTCGGCGTCGTCCAGCGGCGATTCGCTCGCCTCCGGCTCCTCCGACGGGTCGCTCGCGCTGGGCTCCGGGCTCGGGGCGCTCTCTTCCGGTGACGGGGAGCTCGTCGTCCTGTCCGCCTCCGCCGGGGGGTCCTGCTCCTCGCCGCAGCCGGACAGCAGGGTCGCTGCCAGCGCTACCGCGCCCAGCGTGCCCATGACTCTCCTGCCGCCGACCCGCTTGCTCACACCGTTGGCCGACCTACCGTGCACTACCCGCATCGTGACTCCTCCTCGGCCGCACCTTCTGGGGTGGCGCGGCACGCACACGCGAGACGACTTCGTCCCCTCGCGAGTGTCCCGTACCTCCCACTGACGCACGGGCGCCCGGGATGGTTGGGTCGGTCGATCGTCACCCAATCGTGACAGTGCCACCCGTGGGGAGGGCATTCAGGACATCATCGGCATCCGGAGCAGCCAGCCACGCGTCGACGTCGGCCAGAAGCCGCGCCTTGGTGGCCGACGACGCCCGGCTCGCCCGGATCGACGACCCCGCCAGCGCCGCGAGCTCGGCATCCGTGAACCCGTGCGCCGTGCGCGCGATCTCGTACTGGTCCACGAGCCGCGACCCGAACAGGAGCGGGTCGTCGGCGCCGAGCGCCACGAGGGCACCCGCGTTCACCAGGGTACGCAGCGGCACCTCGCCCGCCTCGCTGTACACACCGAGACCGATGTTCGAGCCGGGGTTCACCTCCAGGGCAACGCCACGCTCCACGATGTCCGCGAGGACACGCTCGTCCTCGGCGGCGCGCACACCATGCCCGATCCGGTCGGGGACGAGCTCACGCATGACCTCGCTGATGTGGTCCGGCCCCAGCAGCTCACCGCCGTGTGGCACGGCCGCGAGACCCGCCCGCCGCGCGATGTCGAACGCGGGCCCGAACTGGGACGTGTCCCCGCGGCGCTCGTCGTTCGACAGGCCGAAGCCCACCACCTCGCCGACGCCGTCGCCCGCATACCGGGCAGCGAGCCGGGCGAGCGTGCGCGCGTCGAGCGGATGCCTCATGCGCGACGCCGCGATGATGACGCCCACCTCGATACCGTGCGCGGCGCTCGCCGCCTTGGCGGCGTCGATGACTACCTCCACGGCGGGGGTGATGCCGCCCACGAACGGCGCGTAGGAGGTGGGGTCGACCTGGATCTCGAGCCGGCCGGAGCCCTCGGCGGCGTCGTCGGCCGCCGCCTCGTGGACCAGGCGGCGCATGTCGGCCTCGGAGCGCACGCACGCGCGGGCGGCGTCGTACAAGCGCTGGAAGCGGAACCAGCCACGCTCGGTGGCGGGAAGGCGCAAGGGGTCGTTGTCGACGAGCGCCTCAGGCAGCCGGACGCCGTAAGCGGTAGCCATGTCGACGAGGGTCGGCACCCGCATGGATCCGGTGAAGTGCAGGTGGAGGTGCGCTTTGGGGAGAAGTGCGAGGTCTCGCATCTGCGTAGTCTGGCAAAGTGGCAGCTCTGTGGCAGCCACGAGCGTGATACTCCGCACTACTCACACATCCCGACATCCAACTTTGGTGTCCATGCGCTCCGCTACATATCCTAAGAAGAACATGCCCCAGATAGCCGAAAAGACTGATTTGCTCGATGCGCAACCATGGACACCGGTGAACCAGTGAACGAAGAGACCACGGGCGAGGACAACGCCGCAGACCTCCCGGTTCACGCGGTCCTCGGCGGAAAGTACGAGCTGGTCGACGTTCTCGGCACCGGAGCGACGTTCACCGTCTATGAGGCGCAGCGGGTAGCAGCTCCGGCGGTTCCGGAGCCCACGCCGGACGACGACGCCGAGGCGGCCGATGCCGAGGCGGCCGACGCCGATGACGCCGTCGCCGAGGCGGCAGGCTCCGACCCCGATGCAGACGCGGAAGCGGACGACAGTGCCGGCGCCGACGCGACGGCCGAGATCGCCGAGCCCGGGGAACCCGCCGAGCCCGAGATCGACCCGGACCTGCCCCTCGTGGTCAAGGTGCTGCACCCCCACCTGGTCGACGACCAGAGCGCGCGTGCCTCCCTGCGGCGCGAGGTAGAGGCGTCGGCGCTGGTGACGCACCCGGGCGTCGTGAAGGTGCTGGACTCCGGCGAGGAAGAGGTCGCGGGCGCGAGCGTCCCCTGGACCGTCATGAACCGGATGGCCGGCGTGTCCCTGTCCGACTTCGCCGGGGACAGCGGCGTGCCGTGGCGCGACGCCCTCGCGATCATCGACGGCCTGCTGGAGGCGCTCGCCGCCGTGCACGCGGCGGGCCTGGTGCACCGGGACGTCGCCCCGCGCAACGTGATGGTCGACAAGCGCCCCGACGGCACTTTCGTCGTCGGGCTGCTGGACCTCGGCCTGACCCGGCCCGCCGGCGGCGAGGGCGACGGCGCCACCGTGGCCGGCTCGGTCATCGGGATGTCGCCCGAGCAGGCCCGCGGCAAGCCCCTCGACGCGCGCAGCGACATCTACGCCGTCGGTGCGCTCGCCTATTACACGCTGACCGGGCACGCGCCGTACGAGCGCGCGCAGGCGGAGGACGTCCTGCGGGCGCACGTGAACGCCCCGGTGCCGGCCGCGTCGGCCCGTCGCGCCGCGGTCCCGGCGTCGGTGGACCGCCTCGTGTCCCGGGCGATGGCCAAGGACCCGGGCCGGCGGTTCCCCACGGCCGAGGCGATGCGGGGGACCGTCACGATCCTGCTCGGCGGCCCCGCGGGCCGGATGGGCACCAGCGGCGAGACCATGCAGCTCGGCGTGGGCGCAGGCGGCACCGAGGTGATCGACCCGGTCGCCGGGGCAGCCGGGTCGGGCACGATGAAGCTGGGCCAGGTCGCCGAGGGCGGCGACCGCACCACGGTCGTCGGCGCGATCGGCGCCGCGGGCGTAGCCGCCGCTGGCGTAGCCGGCGCCGAGGCCGCAGCGGCGTCCGGGCCGCCGGTCGGGCCACCCCCGGTGGGGCCGCCTCCGGTCGGGCCACCCGCCGAGGAGCGCAAGTGGTGGCACGCCATGACGACGGGGCGCGGCCGCGTGGCCACCGTCATCGTGTTCGCGCTGCTCGTGTTCGGCGGGGCGGGCCTGGTGATCGCGAACATCCTCGACGACGGACCGCCGCCGGAGGTCAACCCGAGCGTCAGCCCGTCGTCGCAGGCGCCGTCGCGGACCCCGTCGTCGTCGCCCACCCCCAGCCAGACCGACGACGAGGAGGACGACTTCACCCCCCTCCCGTCGTCCACTCCGTCGCCGACGCCGACGCCGTCGGCCACTCCGACGCCGAGCCCGACGCCCACGCCGACCCCGACGGCGACTCCTACCCCCGACCCCGAGCCGACCCCGACGGTGACGGTCACGGAGGAGCCGACGCCGACCCCGACGGTGACGGTCACGGAGGAGCCGACGGGCGAGCCGACCGACGGCGGCGAGGCCGGCGGGGACCCGTCCGCGCCCGCCGCCGGGAGCCGCTAGGCCGCGGCCCGGGGCGGCGTAATCGCGTCGCCCCTGGTCACAGCTCCTTGAGGCGCTCCTTCAGGGCCATCGCGGCCCGCGCCCGGAGCATCGGCCCCTCGGCCTCGTCGTCCGACGCCGCGGCCGCGACGGTCGCCATGTGCGCCGCGAACCGGGCGTCGGCCGCGGCGAGGGTGGCGTCCGGCTCGGCGCGGTACGCCTCGGTGACGTCGTTCAGAGCGCCGTCGTGGAAGGTCACGCCCATGGTGTCGATCGGCAGCGCCACGTCGTAGATCGCCGATGCGACCGCCGCCTCGACGCGTGCCGGAATGTCGATCTTGCCCGAGTTGTTCATGCGGGCAACCTACCGGCAGGAGCCAGGCCGCGTCCCGGAAAGGTCAGGCGATCCAGCCGCGCTCCCGGGCCACCGTCACGGCCGCCGTCCGGTCGGCGACGCCGAGCTTGGCGAACGCCCGGATGAGGTGCGTCTTGACCGTGGCCTCGGTGATGGACAGCTCCCGCCCGACCTCGGCGTTCGACCGGCCGCGTGCCACGAGCGTGAGCACCTCGGCCTCCCGCGCCGAGGGCCGCTCTGCGGCCGAGCGGACCGAGCTGACCAGGCGCGTCGCCACGCTCGGCGCCAGCACCGTCTCGCCCCGGGCCGCCGCCCGGACACCAGCGACGAGCACCGCGCGGGGCGTGTCCTTCAGCAGGTACCCGGTCGCCCCGGCCTCGACGGCGCGGAGGATGTCGGCGTCGGTGTCGTACGTCGTCAGCACCACGACGCGCGGCCCGGTCCCGACGATCCCGGCGGTCGCCGCGACCCCGTCGAGCACCGGCATCCGCAGGTCCATGAGCACGACGTCGGGCAGCAGCGACGCCGCCAGCTCGACGGCCTCTCGCCCGTCGGCGGCCTCGCCCACCACCTCGAGGTCGTCCTCGACGGCGAGCATTCCCGCCAGCCCGGACCGCACCACCGGGTGGTCGTCCACCACCAGCACTCGGATCATCGCGCCACCCCCTGGGTCCCGTCGTGTGCTCGGGCTGGTGAGCCGGCGCCCGCGTCGTCGGCCTCCGCGTCGTCGCCTCCTGCGTCGACCTGCGCATGGATCTTCGCATCGTCGACCTGCGCGTCGACCCGCGCGTCGACCCGCGCATCGACCTGCGCGTCGACCGGGACGCGGGCGCACAGCGTGGTGCCGCCGTCCTCCCCCGGCCCGACCGCCAGCGTGCCGCCCGCCGACCGCACCCGGTCCCGCATCCCGGCCAGCCCGAACCCGTCGGCGGCGTCCGGGCCCAGTCCCCGCCCGTCGTCGGACACCGTGAGCGTCACCTCCCCGCCGGCCTGCCCCAGCCGCACGACGACGGAGCCGGCCTGGGCGTGCCGGCGCACGTTCGCGAACGCCTCCTGCGCGGCCCTGAGAAGCACCACCTCGACCGCCGGCGGGAGGGCCCCGACGCCCTCGGCCTCGACTCTCACGATCAGTCCGGTCTCCTCGGCGAACCGGGTCCCGAGGCGGCCCAGCGCCTGGGGGAGCGAGGCATCCTGCAGCGCAACGGGCGCGAACGCGGCCACCAGGGCGCGGGCCTCGGCGAGGTTGTCGCGTGCGGTCTCCTCGACGACGTGCAGGCGCTCGCGCACTGCGTCGTCGTTCTTGACGTCGAGGGCGGCCGCCGCGGCTTGCGCCTGCATGATCACGCTCGTGAACCCCTGGGCGAGGGTGTCGTGGATCTCACGGGCGAGGCGCTCGCGCTCGGCCGTGACGCCGGCCTCGTGGTTCGTCCGCGCCAGCTCGGACTGCGCGGCCTGCAGCTCGCCGAGGAGGCGCGCGTGCTCCTCCGCGCGCTGCATCGCGACGTGGAACCAGAGCCCCAGCCCGATCGAGAACACGAGCGTCACCAGCATCTGCGGCACCACCTCGCCAACGACGGCGGGGTCGAATCCGAATCGCGCCGCGATGCCGAACGCCACCACCACCGCCAGCACGGCGCAGCCGATCACGCCGTACCGGATCGACTCGAGCAGCATCCACAGTTGTGCGAACGCGATGAACAGCAGGAGCGACGCCACCCCGGCCTGCGACACCGTCACCCCTGTGCCGAGGACCAGCACCACCAGATACATCCCGGCCAGCCGCTGGTCCCGGGTCCGCGCGGCCTTCGCGCCCCACAGCAGGTAGGCCACGACGATCGCGGCCATCGCCCCGAAGGCCACGGCGAGCTGCACGCCGCGCGTGCCCTCCAGCAGCAGGGCGACGGCGGTGAGGGCGACGATCACGTAGAACGCCGCGTCCCACCACCGCACCTGCTGGTCCCACCCGGCGTGCAGGCTCTCGACGGCGCGCTCGCCGTGCGCCGCGCCGTCGTCAGTGGTCACATCAGCCGTCATCGTGCCGTCGCCACCGGAACGTCCGAGTGCCGACCACGAGCGCCACCAGCAGCCATGTCGCCAGTACAGCAGCCGTCGCACCGTGCTGCCAGGCCCCGGATGGTTCGGCGGCCGCGAAGCTGTCCGGGAGGAACACCGACCGCATGCCCTGGGCTATCCACTTGAGCGGGAACAGGGACGACAGGTCGAGCATCCAGCCCGGCAGCTGGCCGACCGGGAAGAACACTCCCGACGTGAACTGCAGCACCAGGATCGGCGTGACCACCACCGCGCTCGCGGACCGGCCGGAGCGGGGCACCGACGAGTACGCGACGCCGCACACAGCTCCCGTCGCCGTCCCGAGCACGAATACCCAGGCGAACGTGGCCCAGTGGCCGGCGTCGTCGGGCAGCGGGACATCGAAGAGCAGCGCGGCGACCGCGAGCAGCAGGGCGGTCTGCACCAGCACGGTGACCAGCGACAGGAACACCTTGCCCAGGAAGTACGACGTAGCGGGCAGGGGCGTGGCACGGAGGCGCTTGAGCGTCCCGTCGTCCCGCTCGACGGCGATCGACATGGCGAGCGTCTGGTAGGTGGAGAGCATGATGCCGGTCGCGACCATGCCGGGCAAGAAGTACTGCGCGAAGCTGACGGTGACGCCGTTCGCGACGATCGGGTCGTCGTCGCCGAAGACCGTCGCGAAGATCGCGAGCATGACGATCGGGTAGGCGAAGCCGAAGATCATCGAGTCGCGCTCGCGCACGAACTGCAGAAGCTCGACGCCCCCGCGCACCAGCCCGAGCCGGAGCGTGCCGGGCAGCCGCCTCGCGGTGGCCCCTGTCTGGTCGAGCCTGTTGAGACCTGTCGTGCTGGCTGTCGTGCTCATCACGCCGCTCCCCTTTCTTCGTCGTTGATCGGGGCCTCGCCGATCAGGGACAGGTACACGTCCTCGAGGGTCGGGCGGGACACGGACAGGCCGGGCACCTCGCCGTCGGGTCCGGCTGCCGCGATCAGGCGCGCGACGACGGCGGTGGGCCGGTCGGTCCGTTCGACGCGGCGCACCCCGTCGTCGTCCCACGCCACCACGGGGGTGCGGGCCCCGGGCCCGCCCAGGGCGTCGGGCGTGCCCTCGGCGACCACGACGCCGTCCCGGACGACGACCACGCGGTCGGCGAGCTGGGCGGCCTCGTCCAGGTAGTGGGTGGTCAGCAGGATCGTGGTGCCGTCGTCCCGCAGCCCGGTCACGAGGTCCCAGAAGGATCGGCGAGCCTGCGGGTCGAACCCGGTGGTGGGCTCGTCCAGGAACAGCAGCTCGGGCCGGCCGACGATCCCGAGCGCCACGTCCAGCCGACGCCGCTGCCCACCGGACAGCCCGCGCGTCCGCGCCCGTGCCTTCTCTGTGAGCCCGACCGCGGCGATCACCTCCGCCGGGTCGCGCGGGTCGGGATAGGAAGCCGCGGCGGCCCGCACCTTCTCCGCGACCGTGAGCTCGCTCAGGTCCCGGGAGTCCTGCATGACGACGCCGATCCGCGCCCGCCACGCGCGACCGGCGTCCCGGGGGTCCTCGCCGAGCACGACGACGTCGCCGTCGTCCCGGTCGCGGAAGCCCTCGAGGATCTCGACGGTGGTGGTCTTGCCCGCGCCGTTGGGGCCCAGGACGGCAACGATCTCGCCGGTGGAGACGTCGAGGTCCAGGCCCGCCACGGCGTCCTTGAACCCGGTACGTGCGTTGCCGTATCGCTTGCGGAGGCCGCGTACTTGCACGGCCGGGGAGCCGGATGTCTGCATGCCTCGAGCATGGCCCGCGCGGTCCCCGTGGCGGGACGCCCGTTCGGCTACATCTGCTGTCCACCGTTCGATGGACGGTGCCCCTTTGGTCAAGCCGCCCCTCCGGTGGTCGAGCTTGTCGAGACCCTCGCAGGGCCACCCGGAACGAGTTCGACCTACGGCCGTGGGTACCGTACAGTTGTGCCTCGGTGATCGATGCTCACCTGATGTGGCGCGCCTCTCACGGGCTCGCAGCAGTGCATGTCAAAGGCATCGGACACAAAGGGTAGTGGCGCAATTGGTAGCGCAGCGGTCTCCAAAACCGCAGGTTGCAGGTTCGAGTCCTGTCTACCCTGCCAGCGTGAACCCCAGCGGGGCCGCGCGCAGCGGGCCCACGTGAGTGGACCTGGAACGCCAGTCCGCGCCGCCCGGCGCGCCGGGCCACAGGAGTGGGGTAGCAGTGAGCGACACCGAGGTGATCCAGAGCGCCGCGGAGCGTCCGAGCAAGGGCGGCGGCAACATCTTCGCCCGAATCGCGCTCTTCGTGCGCCAGGTGGTGGCCGAGCTCAAGAAGGTCGTCTCGCCGACGCGTTCCGAGCTCATCACGTACACGACAGTCGTGCTTGTCTTCCTGGTCGTCGTCATGATCTTCGTGGTGGCGCTGGACTACGGCTTCGGCCTTCTCGCCGGCTGGGTCTTCGCCTGATCAAGCTCGTCGGAGACGGCAGCTGACGCAGTCGTGGACGGGGCCTGATCGCGGGCCCGCGACGGTCCGGGTGCGCCGGACGAGCACATGGGGCACGCTGCGCAGTACTTCGCTGTGACCGTTCTCGCTCGTTGCTGATTGTCCCTTCGCGGTACTTTCGCGCGACAATGGGCGGACACAGCTCGTAGAGGTACGCACACCCGTGCCGGGCGCAGCCCCGGCGCACGAAGAGAAAGCAGGTTCGTTTCGTGTCCCAGGACTCTCTGGACCAGACGGAGAACGTCTCGCCGTCCGACGCCTCCGATGCGGCTGTCGACGCGCCCCTGGACGCCGAGAACGCTGACGTGCCTGCGGACGCCGAGACTCCGGCCGAGAACGACGCCGAGACCACGGACGAGGGCGACGCCACCGACGAGCGCCCCGTCGACGCCGACGGCGACGTCATCGTGGACGAGGTCGAGGAGTTCAAGCGAACCCTCCGCGGCCTGCCGGGCGACTGGTACGTCATCCACTCGTACGCGGGTTACGAGAAGCGCGTGAAGACCAATCTCGAGAACCGCATCCAGAGCCTGAACATGGAGGACTACATCTTCCAGGTCGAGGTTCCGATGGAGGAAGTCGCCGAGATCAAGAACGCTCAGAAGAAGATTGTGAGCCGGGTCCGCATCCCGGGCTACGTCCTCGTGCGCATGGACCTGACCGACGAGTCGTGGGGCGCCGTGCGGCACACGCCGGGCGTCACGGGCTTCGTCGGGCACACGCACCAGCCGGTGCCGCTGAGCTTCGACGAGATCTACTCGATGCTCGCGCCGTCGATGCTGCCCCAGCCGGCCCACGCCGGCCAGCAGGCCGCCGGTGGCGGTGCGACGACCGGTGGCAAGGCTCCAGTCCACGTCGACTTCGAGGTCGGCGAGTCGGTGACCGTGACCGACGGGCCGTTCGACACGCTGCCCGCCTCGATCTCCGAGATCAACGTCGAGGCCCAGAAGCTCAAGGTCCTCGTTTCAATCTTCGGCCGGGAGACCCCGGTCGAGCTGGGGTTCAACCAGGTCGCCAAGATCTGATCCGTTCGTCCCCTCAGCATTGCAACCGGGTCATCGCCCACGGCGTCGGCCCACCGAACAGAAGGTAGACAAGCATGCCCCCGAAGAAGAAGGTCTCCGGCCTCATCAAGCTGCAGATCCAGGCCGGCGCCGCGACGCCGGCTCCGCCGATCGGCCCCGCGCTGGGCCAGCACGGCGTGAACATCATGGAGTTCTGCAAGGCGTACAACGCGGCGACCGAGTCGCAGCGCGGCAACGTCGTTCCGGTCGAGATCACGGTGTACGAGGACCGCTCGTTCACGTTCATCACCAAGACGCCGCCGGCCGCTGAGCTGATCAAGAAGGCCGCGGGCGTGCCCAAGGGCTCGCCGACGCCGCACACGGTCAAGGTCGCCTCGATCACGAAGGCTCAGGTCCGCGAGATCGCCACGACCAAGCTGCCGGACCTCAACGCGAACGACCTCGACGCCGCATCGCTGATCATCGCGGGCACGGCCCGCTCCATGGGCATCACCGTCTCGGAGTGATCCCCCTCGTTGTGGGCGCGATCGTTGCGCCTATAACGGGCGCGTAGTCTCAACGATCACGCGCACAACGAGACCTGACAGACCAGAGTGACCGGCGGACGTCGTCGGGCACCAGCAGTGGCAGGGCATACCGGGCCCGCTACGACCACAAGGAGAGAAAACATGGCAAAGCGCAGCAAGGCGTACCTCGCCGCCGCGGAGAAGATCGACAGCGACACGCTGTACGCGCCGCTGGACGCGATCCGTCTCGCCAAGGAGACCGCCACCGTCAAGTACGACGCGACCGTCGAGGTCGCGTTCCGCCTCAGCGTCGACCCGCGCAAGGCTGACCAGATGGTCCGTGGCACGGTCAACCTGCCGAACGGCACGGGTAAGACCGCCAAGGTCATCGTGTTCGCCAACGCCGCCAAGGCGGAGGAGGCCCGCGCGGCCGGTGCCGACGAGGTCGGCGGCGACGACCTGATCGAGAAGGTGGCCGCCGGCTACACCGACTTCGACGCGGCCGTCGCCACGCCGGACCTCATGGGCAAGGTCGGTCGCCTCGGTAAGGTGCTGGGTCCCCGTGGCCTCATGCCGAACCCGAAGACCGGCACCGTGACGATGGACGTGACCAAGGCCGTCACCGACATCAAGGGCGGCAAGATCGAGTTCCGTGTCGACAAGCACGCGAACCTGCACTTCATCATCGGCAAGGCCTCCTTCTCGGAGACCCAGCTGCTGGAGAACTACGCGGCCGCGCTCGACGAGGTCCTGCGCCTCAAGCCGTCGTCCTCGAAGGGTCGCTACATCAGCAAGGCGACCATGACCACGACGATGGGCCCCGGCATCCCGCTGGACCAGAGCAAGACCACCAAGCTGCTGGAAGACGCCTCGGCCTGATCCGAGCGCTCCTGAGCGCAAGAAGGCCCGCATCCCCTCGACGGGATGCGGGCCTTCGTGTTTCTTTTCCACACTATGTATCGAACCGGCCATTAGCCCCTCTTGTCTGATGAGCGGCATGGCGCCGACGTGAGCCGAGGAGAGAGGGGAGCGCCCGTTGGGCACTATCTTCGTCCTCCCCGGTTCCGTGATCTCGGCCGTAGACTCGGCTGGTCCAAGTGGTCCACGTCCGGAACCGGGCCTGGAAACATCCGCCAGCAGAGAATCCCGTGGTGCAATGACAGGATCAAGGGAGGCCCTGCCCGACGTCGACGGGTCCGGGCTCACGTTGGGCGATCGCGCTGCGATCGCCCTGACCGAGTACCGCGAGGGCAACCGGCAGGCGCTCGGCGAGCTCGTCCGCGAGGCGACGCCGCTGCTCTGGCACACGGTCCGCGCGCAGGGCGTCGACCAGGACGCCGCCGAGGACGTGGTGCAGAGCACCTGGGTCGCGCTCGTGCGGCACGCGGAGACGATCGCGGAGCCCAAGGCCGTGCTGAAGTGGCTCCTGGTGACGGCGAAGCGCGCCGCCTGGGAGTCCGTGCGCAAGCACCGTGACGACGAGAAGCGCCGCACCGAGCTACCGGACGACAGCCCAGAGCATCCGATGGCGCTCCCCGCGAAGGATCCGCTGCCCGACGCCGAGGTGCTGCGCGACGAACGCGATCGCATCCTGTGGATGTCGCTCCAGAAACTTCCCGGACGCTGCCAGGAACTGCTGCGTCTGGTTTCGCTCGCCGATCGGCCGGACTACCGGCACATCTCGGCGGCGATCGGAATGCCGATGGGCTCCATCGGCTCGACCCGTGGCCGCTGCTTGGCGAAGCTGCGCACCATCCTCGACGAGCAAGGGGACTTCTCGTGGATCTGACGCCGGAATCCAACCAGGACGACGAGGCCGTGGGGGACCTCTCGTTCGACCCGAAGGGCGCGCTGGACGCCGGGGACGGCGCCGTGCTGACCCGTCTCGCCCGCGCCGTCGAGGCGGTGGATCCCGTGCCGGACGACCTGGTCGAGCGGTCGCTGTTCGCGATCACGCTGGCCGGCCTCGAGGCCGACCTGATGGAGGCCGTCTACCTCGACACCCCGCTGGCCGGCGTCCGGGGGGCCGCCGCAGCTGCCCGCGCCGACGACACCGCGCCCGCCGAGGCGAAGACGATCACCTTCACGCACGACTCGCTGACCGTCATGATCAGCCTGTCTCCGGCCGCGGGTGGCCGGGTACGGATCGACGGCTGGGCCGCGCCGGCGGCCGGCCTGGACGTGGAGCTGCACCGACCGGGAGTCGACGTCGTCACTGTTGCCTCCGACGAGGACGGCCGGTTCGCCTTCGACTCCGTCGAGCGCGGCCGAGCCAGCCTGGTAGTCCGCCGGACCGACGGCGGTGGCGGGGCCGTGAGCACGCCGGTCATCGAACTTTGACTGCCTGACCTCTGAATCTCTGACCTTCAGACCCGGCCAAGGGGCTTGGCAGGGTCTCTCAAGTACGCCTATCGATCGAGAGGTACTGCTGTGAGTGAGCCAATGCCCGAGGGCATGCGCGTCCGGGACCACGCGGGTGGATGGCGGCCGGTCCGGGAACTGGATCCGGCGTCGGACCGGCTTCCCGGTGGGGGTCGCGCCGCGCCGACTCGTTACGTTCGTGACCGCGTGATCATCCGCGGCGATGTCGAGGGGGGCCACAACGCGCTCCTCGACATGATCACGGCTCGCGCCCGCGAGAACGGCGTATCTGTGACCGTGGGGGAGTTTGACCAGGCGCCGTCGCGCGAGGCTGCCGACGTCCTCGGAGCGCGGCCCGATGTCGAGGTGCGGCTCGACGCGGTGCGGGACGACTGGGACGCACTCGGGCTCATGGTATCGGTCGTGCAGGACGCCGGGGAGAGCCGCAAGCGGGTTTCACTGGACCATGTAGTGACGGGCCACAAGAATCATGCCGGATTTGGCGACCCGCACAAGCGGGTTCCTGCGGTATTTCCGGGGACGCCGCCTGTCCGCACCGCCAACGGGACGTCGCCCCTGGTGACGTCGGACGGGGTCGACCGGCCGGTTGTGGCGATCCTCGATACCGGCATCGGGCAGCACCCGTGGTTCGACGAGCCCGGGACGGTCGTCCTTCGCGGCGCAGAACTTGACGGCCAGCCCATCGGGACCTACCCCGAGGAGGACGTGGATGCAGAGCGCGAGGGACGCCGCGACGGTGCGACGTCACCGCTCGACCCTTATGCGGGCCACGGCACCTTCATTGCCGGGGTTGTCCACCAGACGTGCCCTGACGCGGCACTGCTCCCGGTCCGCGTCTACGGCGGGGACGGCACGGCTTCCGAGTGGGACTTCGCACGATCGGTGGAGCGGCTCCTGGAGTTCCACCTGCGCGGACTCGCAGGAGTCCCGGGGTACTTTCCCGTCGACGTCATGGTGATCGCCAGCGGCTACTACCTGGAGCACCCCGAGGACGATGACGACTACGAGGGTGTCTACCGCGGCCGACTCCGGGATCTGCGCCGGGCGGGCGTGCTCGTGGTGGCGTCAGCGGGCAATGACGGATCCACCCGGAGGACCTTTCCCGCTGGCTGGGCACCGCCGGTTCGGCGCACGAGCAACGGGGTGGTGCCCGCCGACGCACATGACCTCAGCCCCGAGTACACGCCGTTGCTGGGCGTGGCCGCGTCCAACCCGGACGGCACCCTGGCCGACTTCAGCAACGATGGCGCCTGGATCTCGGCAGTCCGCCCGGGCGTCCAGGTCCTGAGCACGATGCCCACCACGTTCGACGGGGCGGCGGAGGGCGAGCGGTCGGCGGACGGACTGCGGCACGCTATCGACCCGGACGACTTCACGCACGGCTACGGGACGTGGAGCGGAACCTCGTTCTCGGCACCCCACCTCGCGGGTGAGCTCGCGGCGGTGATTTTCGCGGGCCGAGCCGCCGGTCAGCTGCCAGCGGCGAATGCTCTGGGCCGTGTCAGCGACGCCTGGCATGCTGTGACTCAGGTCGGGGATCTCTACTCGGAGGTGCCCGGGGTGCCAGTGTGATGTCCTGAGGGGTGCGGTGAGTAGAGGTGGGTAGGAGTGCGGCGGGCTTCAGGGTGCTCGCCGAGCGATTCGAGCGGGCGCGGGAATGGAACATCCGCGCCCGCCCGCGTCGTGCTCGCCGCGAGTTTCAGGCTCTCCTTCGCGACCTCGACAGCTACGACGAAGCGGATCTCGCCACTGACGAGCGCGTCACGTGGGCGTGGCTTCTCGCGCGGTCCTGGATGGGACTTGCCCAGGCGGACCTCGCATGTACCGGAGATCTTCAGGCTGCGCTCGGATCGCTCGACCGGGCTCTGGGCGCCGCACAATTGGTCGACGGCGTGGAGCGTCGTCGCATCGAGGCCGTGACCTCGGGGCAACGGGGGATGTTTCTGCTCAACGCCGGGGAGCTTGAGGAGGCGGTGCGGCTCTTCGATCGGGTGCTCGCAGTCAGCGACGACGGGGAACCCCGAGATCTGGCCGTTGCGTACCTCAACCGGGCCTCCGCCCTGTCGGATCTCGGCGACGTTGAGGGAGCCCTGGCGGACAACCTAGCGGCGGTGCGGCATGCTGAGGCGGCCGGAACTCCGGTGCTCGTGGCCTTCGCGCGGCACAACTCAGGCTTCTACCTGAGCATGTTGGGCGATGCACCCGCGGCCCTCGCGGAGATGGCGGCCGCACGCATGTTTGCTCCGGATCAGGATGACGGTATTCCGCTTCTGGGCCGGGCTGAAGTGCTGTACAGCGTGGGCTTGCTGGACGAGGCGGAGACACTGTTAGGTGAGGCGATCCCGCAATTGCTCAAGGCCGGACTGCGCACCGATCGTGCTATTGCCGAGTACTTCCGGGCCCGGTGCCTGCTCGCGCTGCTTCGATTCGAGGAGGCGTCCGCCTTTGCTGCCCGCGCACGTAGGCACTTCACGTCCGCGGGCTACGAGCAGTGGGCCGTACTGGCGCGGGTCCTTGAGCTTGAGGCAGCACTTGCTCCGGTTCGCCGAGGTGTACAAGCTCCGACGACGCGTACTACCTACATCCGGGGAGCGCAGGCGCTCGCTGCCGCACGAGACGGGGACGCGGCGGGGCTCGTCCTCGGCCAGCATCCAGGCCACGCGGCGCGGCTGGTAGCAGCACAGTGGTTCCTGCTCGGACGCGACCTCGATGCAGCCCGAGCCGCGCTCGCGGAACTTCCCCGCGGTCTGACAAGTGCCCCGCTGACCATGCGGATCCAGCACTACACGGTCCAGGCGGAACTCTCGTTTGCGACGGGCGACCGCGCGAAGGGTCTGCGCGCGGTGCGTGCAGGTCTGGGCCTCCTCGCCAACCATCGCAGCCGACTCGGTTCGGTCGAGTCAGTCACGGCCGCAGCGGCGCACGGCGAGGACCTGAACCGCATCGACGTCACGGCCGCCGCACGAACTGGCCGTCCCGCCGCCCTGTTCGACGCGCTTGAGCGCGGACGCGCCACCTTCGCCGGCACGGGCCGCGTCACCCCGCCCGACGACGCCGAGGCCGCTGCACTCCTCACCGAGGCACGGGGCCTCCTGGCCAGGGCGCGCGAGCTGCCCGGAGGGCACGCGAGGGAGCGGGAGCGACTCTCCGGCCGTGCTCGCCGCATCCAGGACGAGGTGCGGGAGCGCTCGTGGCGGCACGCGGGCAACGCGGGCGCCGTTCAACGCCCGGTCACGGCCCGCGAACTGCGCCGAATCCT
Source organism: Promicromonospora soli (assembly GCF_014653785.1). Taxonomy (GTDB): domain Bacteria; phylum Actinomycetota; class Actinomycetes; order Actinomycetales; family Cellulomonadaceae; genus Promicromonospora; species Promicromonospora soli. The sequence goes on from NZ_BNAS01000003.1 coordinate 71,550, forward strand.
TGCTGAGCGAGGCGATGACGCATCCGTGGTGGCGAACTTCTTTGTGCTCGACAGCATGCTGCGCTGCGTCCGGGTGGACGCCAACGGCCTGACGACCATCGAGTTCGGCCCGGCGGAGGACGTGACCGAGCGGGTCCGCCGCGTCGGAGCGGACTTTGCCATGGCGGCCAACGAGTTGATCCCGGCGCCGCTTCGTGCCGCCGCCAGTTCGTCGTTGGAGCGCAACCTCAAGGCACTCGACACCATCCTTCTCGCCCCGGTGCGCGCCCAGGGCGACCTCTATGTCGTGGCACGGGAACCACTCCTCAGGGTGCCGTGGTCGGCGCTCCCGTCTCGTGGTGCGCTGCGCACCGCCGTGAATTCGTATGTCGCGCGTGGCCGCACGCATGCGCGACCCAGTGGGAAGCGGCGTCTGCTCGCAGCGGCGGGTCCGGGCGTCGCCCAAGGGGCAGACGAAGCCGCCGCCGTCGGACTGCAGTGGGCGGGTGCAACCGTGTTGACCGGGGACGATGCCGTCACCGAGCACATTCGCACGGCCCTCGCCACGCACGACGTCGTACACCTGGCAACCCACGGCCAGCACGACGCCGACAACCCTCTCTTCGCGAGCATCGACCTCGCCGACGGTCCGCTGTTCGCCCACGAGCTCGACGGCACGCCGTTGCCAGGTTCGGTGGTGATCCTGTCCTCGTGCGAGGTCGGCGGTTCCACCCAGGTGCTCGGCGGTGAGGTCCTGGGCCTGACCTCGGTGCTCCTGCGCCTGGGTGCCCGCGCGGTCATCGCGTCGGTCGCCAAGCTCTCGGACGAGCTCGCGGCCCGCGTCATGCCACGCCTGCACGCCCATCTCCGCGAGACCGACGACCCGGAAGCAGCGCTCGCAGCGGCCCTCAAGGACGTTGCCGAGCCGGTACCGCTGGTCTGCTTCAGCTCGGTCGAAGGCCTGGCAGTCACCTGATCGGTTCCCGAGGCAACCACACTCGAGCCTCCGACCTGCAACGTCGCACGGGCCGGTGACATGACCTGCCATGTCCCGCTACCGTGTCCCGCCTGAGCCCACGGGCGCGTGGAGATGGTAGGGGGCAACATGTGGCCCGAACTCGAGGCGGAGCTGCTGGCCGCCCGGGATCTGAACTCCCGGTCGCTGCCCGGCGAAGCCCTGCCCCGGTTCCGGCACGTGCTCGACCGGCTCCGAGTCATGGACCCGAGCGGCCTCGCTCCCACTGACCACGAGCGCTGGGCCGAGGGCATGATGCGCTCCCTGACGGGGGAGGCCGTGGCGGTGCAGGCGGTCGAGGACGCGCTGGACAAGCCGCTCGCCCTGCTCGACGACGCCGAGGGCCGTGCAGCCGCGGCGCCGTCCCAGAGCCAGGGACGCCTGGCCGCCGTCATCGCCGCGACGCGGGGCCTGCTCCTGCAGCGCGCGGGTCGGCTCACCGACGCCATGGCCGCCTACGACCAGGTGCTCGCAGATCCGGAGGTGCTCCCGGCGCGGGACCGGGCGGCGGCCCTGCTCAACCGCGGTGCCACCGCCATCGAGCTCGGCCGGCTGGACGCGGCGCTCCGTGACTTCGACGCCTGCCGCGAGCAGGCGATGCGCGCCGGCCTGTCCAACATCGCTTCCCTGGCCCTGCACAACACGGGGTTCGTGCGGTACGCGCTCGGGGACCTGCCCGGTGCGCTGCAGGCCATGGCCGCCGCCCGCGCGGTCGACCCGGAGCGCGCCGACGGGGTGCTCGACATCGGCCGTGGCGCCGTCCTCTACGAGGCCGGCCTGATCGAGGAAGCTGAGCAGGTCCTCACCCAGGCGATCTCCCGAATGTCCGTGCCCGGCCGCGCGCAGCACCGGGCGGAAGCCGAGTACTTTCGCGCCCGCTGCCTGATGGCGCTGCATCGCTGGGACGAGGCCCGCGTTTGTGCGGCCTTCGTCCGGCAGTACTACGCCGGCGTCGGTCACCCGCAGCGGGCCGCGGTAGCTCGCGTCGCGGAGCTGGAGGCGATCCTCCTGCCGATCCGGCGCGGTGAGACGCCCGTGCCGAGCGACGCCCTCCGCCGCGCAGAGCAGGCGCTCGAAGCGGCCGAGGCGGGAGACGAGGTGGACCCGCTGCTCGGGCAGCACCCCGGCCTCGCCGCGCGGTTCGTCGCCGCTCAGTGGTATCTCCTGGCCGACGACGTCGGCGCCGCCCGCGCCGTCCTCGACAACCTCCCGGACGGCATGGCCGACGCCCCGCTGACCACCCGGATCCAGCAGCAGACGGTGCTCGCCCAGCTCGCGTTCGCGTCCGGGGATCGCGCCGGCGGCGTGGCGGCCGTGCGCGCTGGGTTCGGGATGATGGCGGATCACAGCCTGGGCCTCGGCTCGGTGGAGTCCGTGACCGCCGCGGCGGCGCACGGCGTCGACCTGCAGCGGACCGACATCGCGGCCGCCGTGCGCACCGGCCGGCCCGATGCGCTCTTCGAGGCGGTCGAGCGGGGTCGTGCCACGTTCGCCGGGGCGGGGTGGGCCGCCGCGCCGGACGACCCCGCGGTGGGAGCACTCCTCACGGAGGCCCGCGGACTCGTCGTCCGGGCTCGAACACTCACGAACCGGGAGAGTGCGGCCGAGCGTGAGCAGCTGTTCGGACGCTCCCGCAGGCTCCTGGCGGCCGCCCGCGAACGCGCCTGGCACCGCACCGGCGACGACGCCGCGACCGGGGAGCGCCCCGCCACCGCGGCGGAGGTGCGCACCCTCCTGGCCGCCCGCGACGACGGCGCGGTGCTCGCCAACTTCATGGTGATCGACGGCGTCCTGCGGTGCGTCCGTCTGGACGCGCACGGTGCTCGCACCCTGGACCTCGCGCCCCACGCCGCGGTCGCTGAACGGGTGCTGCGCGCTCGCGCCGACCTCGGGGTGTGTGCCAACGACCTCGTGCCCACGGCGTTGCGCGACGTCGCCCGCCGCTCGCTGACCCGCAACCTCGACGCACTCGACACGCTCCTGGCGATCCCGCTGGAGGCGGACGGCCCGCTTTACGTCGCAGGCCGGGATCCGCTGGTCGGCGTGCCGTGGACGGCTCTCCCGTCCCGGCGGGGCCAGCGCACGACCATGCGCTCGTACGTCGCACGGGGACGCGCCCACCCCCGGCCGGGGGAGGGGCGCCGGCTCCTCGCGGCGCACGGCCCCGGCGTGACGCTCGGAGCGAGCGAGGTGCGGGCCGTGGGCGAGGTCTGGGCGGGCGCGACCGTCCTCACGGGAGGGGCCGCGACCACGGCCGCGGTGCGCGAGGCGCTCGCGACCCACGACGTCGTGCACCTCGCGACACATGGCAGGCACGACGCCGACAACCCTCTCTTCGCCTCGATCGACCTGGCCGACGGCCCGCTGTTCGCGCACGAGCTCGACGGCACGCGGCTGCCGGGCTCCGTGGTGATCCTGTCCGCGTGCGAGGTCGGTGGCTCGTCCCAGGTGGTCGGCGGCGAGGTGCTCGGCCTGACGTCGGTCCTTCTGCGGCTCGGCGCCCGCGCCGTCGTCGCGGCCGTCGCACCGCTCTCCGACGCCGTCGCCGCCCGCGTGATGCCACGGTTCCACGCCCACCTGCGCGCGACGGACGACCCGGAGGCCGCGCTGGCGGCGGCGCTCGCGGACGAGCCCGAGCCCGCGCCGCTGGTGTGCTTCGGCTCCCTGGAGGGACTCCCGCGCTGACGGCCGGCGTCCGGGCGTGGCGGGCGGCGTCGGGCAGCGTGTGGCGAGGGCCACCGCCCGCCGGTGCGGCACCACCCCAGGGATCGTGTAACCTTCTCAGGTAACCCAAGACCGCCGGTCGTCCGACGCTGCCCGCTCTTCACGAGCACAGGGCGGAAGAAGACCGAAGTCCCGCTGAGAGCGGGGGCCTGCGCAGGTGACGAACTCGAGTGTGGCCCTGCCGCACGAACCGAGCCCCGTGCGCCTGCGCCGGGGCTCTTTTTCTCGTTCCGGGGCAACGCCCGGGGCTCACGCCCCAGGGGGCCGGTGGTACCACCACCGGAAGGATTGCCATGGCGAGGCCGGAGAAGGCAGCCGCTGTCGCAGAGCTGGCGGGCAAGTTCCGCGGCTCGAGCGCAGCCGTGCTGACCGAGTACCGCGGGCTCACCGTCGCGCAGCTCAAGGAGCTGCGTCGGTCGCTCAGCGGCAACGCAACCTACGCCGTGGTGAAGAACACGCTGACCAACATCGCGGCCAAGGAAGCCGGCATCGACTCGCTCGACGCCGACCTCAAGGGTCCCTCCGCGATCGCGTTCGTGACCGGTGACCCGGTCGAGGCCGCCAAGGGTCTGCGTGACTTCGCCAAGGCGAACCCTGCTCTGGTCATCAAGGGCGGCGTGCTCGACGGCCGCCCGATGTCCGCTGCAGAGATCACGAAGCTCGCGGACCTCGAGTCCCGCGAGGTTCTGCTGGCCAAGGTGGCCGGCGGTCTGAAGGCCACGCTGACGCGTGCCGCGTACGCCTTCACCGCCAAGCCCGCCCAGGTCGCTCGCGTTATCGATGCCCTGCGTCAGAAGCAGGAGTCGGAGGGCGCTGCCGCCTGATCGGGCGGTCGCGCTAGAACAAAACCCCCTGCTTCTGGCGGGCCGGAACCGGCCCGCGAAGCGCCTACTGAAAGGAACGCCATCATGGCGAAGCTCTCCACCGACGAGCTCCTGTCCGCCTTCGAGGAGCTCACCCTCATCGAGCTCTCCGACTTCGTGAAGGCTTTCGAGGAGAAGTTCGACGTCACCGCTGCCGCCCCCGTTGCCGCCGCCGCGGCCGGTCCGGCTGCTGCCGCCGCTGAGGCTGTCGAGGAGAAGACGGAGTTCGACGTCATCCTCGAGGCCGCCGGTGAGAAGAAGATCCAGGTCATCAAGGAGGTGCGCGCGCTCACGTCCCTCGGTCTCAAGGAGGCCAAGGACCTGGTCGACGGCGCGCCGAAGCCGGTTCTCGAAGGCGCCGACAAGGACGCCGCCGAGAAGGCCAAGGCTGCCCTCGAGGGCGCCGGCGCCACCGTCACCCTCAAGTGACCTCTGGTCTGACCGCCTTCGGGCTGGTGTGACGGCTGCCCGGGTTCGTCCCGGGCGGCGTCCGCCGACTGCAGAGGCCCGCACCCTTCGGGGTGCGGGCCTCTCGTGCTCTCCAGGCTCGTGCGTGCGCCGCGGCGGTGCGGATACGCAACGATTCGAGGATTCGTACCGTCTCGACATGCAGGTCCTGGGGCGACTGGACATACTTAAGGGAGATAGGTATGCTAGCGCTTTGCGCCCGCGTGTGCCCTCGACGCCTCCCCCTGCTTCCCCGAATGTCCTGGTTGCATCCCCATTTGCGGGATGCCCTCCGGCGACCGGTGAAGTCCGGCAGAGCTTCCTGCAGCACCGCAGAGCGTACAGCGTTCACCCGAACTGCAGGGAAGGACCCCTCTTGGCTGCCTCGCGCACCCCTTCAGCTCCGTCCGCCGAAGCCATTGCGAACCGTACCGCTTCCCGTCGCGTTTCTTTCGCAAAGATCTATGAGCCACTCGAGGTCCCCGACCTGCTTGGCCTTCAGACCGAGAGCTTCGACTGGCTTCTTGGTAACCCAGCCTGGCAGGCCAGGGTAGAAACTGCCAAGGCGGCTGGCCGTAATGATGTCCCGGAAACTTCGGGGCTGGAGGAGATCTTCGAGGAGATCTCCCCGATCGAGGACTTCGGGTCCTCGATGTCCCTCTCCTTCTCGAACCACCGCTTCGAGCCGCCGAAGTACACGGCGGACGAGTGCAAGGAGAAGGACTTCACCTACGCGGCTCCGCTGTTCGTCACCGCGGAGTTCGTCAACTACACCACCGGTGAGATCAAGAGCCAGACGGTCTTCATGGGCGACTTCCCGCTCATGACGGCACGCGGCACCTTCATCATCAACGGCACCGAGCGTGTCGTCGTCTCCCAGCTGGTGCGTTCGCCGGGCGTCTACTTCGAGCGCACGCCGGACAAGACCAGCGACAAGGACGTCTTCTCCGCGAAGATCATCCCGTCGCGTGGTGCCTGGCTGGAGTTCGAGATCGACAAGCGCGACGCCGTCGGCGTCCGCGTCGACCGCAAGCGCAAGCAGTCCGTCACCGTGCTGCTCAAGGCCCTCGGCATGAGCGAGGCGGAGATCCGCGAGGAGTTCGCCGAGTTCCCGTCCGTGCTCGACACGCTCGAGAAGGACCACGTCCACACCGAGGACGAGGCTCTTGTGGACCTGTACCGCAAGATCCGCCCGGGCGAGCCGCCCACGGTCGAGGCCGGTCGCGCGCTGCTCGAGAACTTCTACTTCAACCCCAAGCGTTACGACCTCGCGAAGGTCGGGCGCTACAAGGCGAACAAGAAGCTCGGTGTCGACGCGGAGCTGGCCGAGTCCACGCTGTCGCTGACCGACGTCGTCGCGACGATCAAGTACCTCGCTGCCCTGCACGCGGACAAGGCGATCCTGTCCGGCGTCCGCAACGGCAAGGCCGTCGAGGTGCGCGTCGAGACCGACGACATCGACCACTTCGGCAACCGCCGCATCCGCGCCGTCGGTGAGCTCATCCAGAACCAGGTGCGCACGGGTCTCTCCCGTATGGAGCGCGTGGTTCGTGAGCGCATGACCACGCAGGACGTCGAAGCCATCACGCCGCAGACGCTGATCAACATCCGTCCGGTTGTCGCGTCGATCCGTGAGTTCTTCGGCACCTCGCAGCTGTCGCAGTTCATGGACCAGAACAACCCGCTGGCCGGCCTGACGCACAAGCGGCGCCTGAACGCGCTGGGCCCGGGTGGTCTGTCCCGCGACCGCGCCGGCATGGAGGTCCGTGACGTCCACCCGTCGCACTACGGCCGCATGTGCCCGATCGAGACCCCTGAGGGTCCGAACATCGGTCTGATCGGTTCGCTCGCGTCGTTCGGTCGCATCAACCCGTTCGGCTTCATCGAGACGCCGTACCGCAAGGTCGAGAACGGCAAGGTCACCGACAACATCGAGTACCTGACGGCCGATGACGAGGACCGTTACATCATCGCGCAGGCGAACACGCCGCTGCTCGAGGACGGCACCTTCGTGCTCGACCGTGTCCTGGTCCGCACCAAGGGTGGCGAGACCAACGACATCCCGGGTGCCGAGGTCGACTACATGGACATCTCGCCGCGCCAGATGGTGTCGGTCGCGACTGCCCTGATCCCGTTCCTCGAGCACGACGACGCCAACCGTGCCCTCATGGGTGCGAACATGCAGCGTCAGGCGGTGCCGCTGGTCCGGTCCGAGGCTCCTGTGGTCGGTACCGGCATGGAGCGCCGTGCGGCTGTCGACGCCGGCGACGTCGTCGTGGCGACCAAGCCCGGTGTCGTCACCGAGGTCTCGGCCGACCTGGTGCTCGTGGCGAACGACGACGGCACCACGGGCTCGTACCGCATCCACAAGTTCGTGCGCTCGAACCAGGGCACGAGCTACAACCAGCGCGTGCTGGTCGACGAGGGTGCACGCATCGAGGTCGGCTCCGTCCTCGCGGACGGCCCGGCCACGGACGAGGGCGAGCTCGCGCTCGGACGCAACCTGCTCGTCGCGTTCATGTCGTGGGAGGGCCACAACTACGAGGACGCGATCATCCTGTCGCAGCGCCTCGTGGAGGACGACGTCCTCTCCTCGATCCACATCGAGGAGCACGAGGTCGACGCTCGCGACACCAAGCTGGGCCCCGAGGAGATCACGCGGGACATCCCGAACGTCTCCGAGGAGGTCCTGGCGGACCTCGACGAGCGCGGCGTGATCCGCATCGGTGCCGAGGTCGGCGCCGGCGACATCCTGGTCGGCAAGGTCACCCCCAAGGGTGAGACCGAGCTGACCCCGGAGGAGCGACTGCTGCGTGCGATCTTCGGCGAGAAGGCGCGCGAGGTGCGCGACACCTCGCTCAAGGTGCCTCACGGCGAGCAGGGCACGGTCATCGCGGTGCGCGAGTTCAACCGGGAGGACGGCGACGAGCTGCCCGCCGGCGTGAACCAGCTGGTGCGCGTGTACATCGCGCAGCGCCGCAAGATCACGGTCGGTGACAAGCTGGCCGGCCGTCACGGCAACAAGGGCGTCATCTCGAAGATCCTCCCGCAGGAGGACATGCCGTTCCTCGAGGACGGCACGCCCGTCGACGTCATCCTGAACCCGCTTGGTGTGCCGGGCCGCATGAACGTGGGCCAGGTGCTGGAGACCCACCTCGGGTGGATCGCCAAGCAGGGCTGGGACGTCTCCCTCGCCGAGGACAAGGGCGGGGAGTGGCTGAAGAGCCTCCCCGAGGTCGCTCACACGAGCGAGCCGGGCCGCCCTGTCGCCACTCCGGTGTTCGACGGTCTGGAGGAGGTCGCGCTCCGCGGTCTCTTCGGGGCGACCCTGCCCAACCGGGACGGCCAGCGCATGGTCGACCACGACGGCAAGGCGATGCTGTTCGACGGCCGCTCCGGCGAGCCGTTCCCCGAGCCCGTCTCGACCGGCTACATGTACATCCTGAAGCTGCACCACCTGGTCGACGACAAGATCCACGCGCGTTCGACCGGCCCGTACTCGATGATCACGCAGCAGCCGCTGGGTGGTAAGGCGCAGTTCGGTGGTCAGCGATTCGGTGAGATGGAGGTCTGGGCACTCGAGGCGTACGGCGCCGCGTACACGCTCCAGGAGCTCCTCACCATCAAGTCCGACGACGTCCCGGGCCGTGTCAAGGTCTACGAGGCGATCGTCAAGGGCGAGAACATCCCCGACTCGGGCATCCCGGAGTCCTTCAAGGTTCTACTCAAGGAGATGCAGTCGCTGTGCCTGAACGTCGAGGTGCTCTCGAGCGACGGTGTCTCCATCGAGATGAAGGAGTCCGACGACGAGGTGTACCGCGCCGCTGAGGAGCTCGGGATCGACCTCTCGCGGCGGCCCAACGCCGCCTCCAGCGTCGACGAGATCTGACACCGGTCCGCGCCCGGGGCACCGGGCGCGGACCCGGACACCAGGCGCGGTCCTGGACACCAAGGATTTTCGAGAACTTCAGGAAGTAGGACATCTTGCTCGACGTCAACGTCTTCGACGAGCTGCGTATCGGCCTCGCCACGGCCGAGGACATCCGTGCCTGGTCGCACGGTGAGGTCAAGAAGCCAGAGACCATCAACTACCGCACCCTCAAGCCGGAGAAGGACGGGCTCTTCTGCGAGAAGATCTTCGGCCCCACCCGCGACTGGGAGTGCTACTGCGGTAAGTACAAGCGCGTGCGCTTCAAGGGCATCATCTGCGAGCGCTGTGGCGTAGAGGTCACGCGCTCCAAGGTGCGCCGTGAGCGCATGGGCCACATCGAGCTCGCCGCGCCCGTCACGCACATCTGGTTCTTCAAGGGTGTGCCGTCCCGCCTGGGCTACCTGCTGGACCTGGCTCCGAAGGACCTGGAGAAGGTCATCTACTTCGCGGCCTACATGATCACGTCGGTCGACGACGAGGCCCGCCAGGAGGACCTGCCCAACCTGCAGAACGAGATCGATCTCGAGAAGAAGGAGATCTCCGACCGCCGGGACAACGACATCAACACCCGCGCCCAGAAGCTCGAGGCCGACCTGGCCGAGCTCGAGGCCGAGGGTGCCAAGGCCGACGCGCGCCGCAAGGTGCGTGACTCCGCCGAGCGCGAGATGGCTCAGATCCGCAAGCGTGCGGACCAGGAGCTGGACCGCCTCGAGCAGGTCTGGGACCGGTTCAAGAACCTCAAGGTCGCTGACCTCGAGGGCGACGAGATGCTGTACCGCCAGCTCCAGGACCGCTACGGCACCTACTTCGAGGGCGCCATGGGCGCGAACGCGATCCAGCAGCGTCTCCAGAACTTCGACCTGGACGCCGAGGCCGAGTCGCTGCGGGAGACCATCCGCTCCGGCAAGGGCCAGCGCAAGACCCGTGCCCTCAAGCGCCTCAAGGTCGTGAACGCGTTCCTGACGACCACGAACTCGCCGACCGCGATGGTGCTGGACGCCGTCCCGGTCATCCCGCCGGACCTGCGCCCGATGGTGCAGCTCGACGGTGGCCGGTTCGCGACGTCGGACCTGAACGACCTGTACCGCCGCGTCATCAACCGGAACAACCGCCTCAAGCGGCTTCTGGACCTGGGCGCGCCGGAGATCATCGTCAACAACGAGAAGCGGATGCTCCAGGAGGCCGTGGACTCGCTGTTCGACAACGGCCGCCGTGGCCGCCCGGTGACGGGCCCCGGCAACCGTCCGCTGAAGTCGATCTCCGACATGCTCAAGGGCAAGCAGGGCCGGTTCCGCCAGAACCTGCTCGGTAAGCGAGTCGACTACTCGGGCCGTTCGGTCATCGTCGTCGGCCCGCAGCTCAAGCTGCACCAGTGCGGCCTGCCCAAGCAGATGGCGCTCGAGCTGTTCAAGCCGTTCGTCATGAAGCGGCTCGTGGAGCTCAACCACGCGCAGAACATCAAGAGCGCCAAGCGCATGGTCGAGCGCACCCGTCCTGTGGTCTGGGACGTGCTCGAAGAGGTCATCACGGAGCACCCCGTGCTCCTGAACCGTGCGCCGACGCTGCACCGCCTGGGCATCCAGGCGTTCGAGCCGCAGCTCGTCGAGGGCAAGGCCATCCACCTGCACCCGCTCGTGTGCGGCGCGTTCAACGCCGACTTCGACGGTGACCAGATGGCCGTGCACCTGCCGCTGAGCGCCGAGGCGCAGGCCGAGGCCCGCATCCTCATGCTCTCGAGCAACAACATCCTGAAGCCGTCGGACGGCCGTCCGGTGACCATGCCTTCGCAGGACATGATCATCGGTCTGCACCACCTCACGAGCGACCGCCCGGGCGCCATGGGCGAGGGCCGCGCGTTCGGTTCCGTGGCCGAGGCCATCATGGCCTTCGACCGCAACGAGCTCGACATCAACGCCAAGATCAGGCTGCTGATGTCGGACCTCGTGCCGCCGCTGAAGGACTTCGAGGCACCCGAGGGCTGGGAGCAGGGGCAGCAGCTCCTGTTCGACACCACGCTCGGCCGGTACCTGTTCAACGAGGCGCTGCCCGTCGACTACCCGTACGAGAACGGTGTGGCCGACAAGAAGCGTCTGTCGACGATCGTCAACGACCTCGCGGAGCGGTACCCGAAGGTGGAGGTGGCCGCGGCGCTGGACGCGCTGAAGGACGCCGGCTACCGGTGGGCCACCCGCTCGGGCGTCACGATCGCCATCTCCGACGTGGCCGCGCCGACGGTCAAGGGAGAGATCCTCGACGAGCACGAGGCTCGGGCCCTCAAGGTCCAGCAGCAGTTCGACAAGGGTCTGATCACCGACGACGAGCGCCGTCAGGAGCTCATCGAGATCTGGACGCAGGCTACCGACAAGGTCGCACAGGCCATGCGGGTCAACCTCGAGAGCAACGCGCGCAACACCGTCATGCGCATGGTGGGCTCGGGCGCCCGTGGTAACTGGATGCAGGTTCGTCAGATCGCCGGTATGCGCGGTCTGGTGGCGAACCCGAAGGGCGAGATCATCCCTCGTCCGATCAAGTCCAACTACCGCGAGGGCCTGTCCGTCCTCGAGTACTTCATCGCGACGCACGGTGCCCGTAAGGGTCTGGCCGACACGGCCCTCCGTACGGCGGACTCGGGTTACCTGACCCGTCGTCTGGTGGACGTCTCGCAGGACGTCATCATTCGCGAGGACGACTGCGGCACCGAGCGTGGCCTCACGTTGCCGGTCGCGGAGAAGCTCGCGGACGGTTCGCTCGTCCCGGACGACCGCGTCGAGACCAGCATCTACTCGCGTACCTTCGCGACCGACGTGGTGGACGCCGACGGCAACGTCATCGCGACCGCCGGGTCGGACGCGGGCGACGTCGTCATCGACCAGGTCATCGCCGCGGGCATCTCGAGCGTCAAGGTCCGTTCGGTCCTGACGTGCGAGTCCCGTGTCGGTACCTGCGCCAAGTGCTACGGCCGCTCCCTGGCCACGGGTCTGCTCGTGGACATCGGCGAGGCCGTCGGCATCATCGCGGCACAGTCGATCGGTGAGCCGGGCACGCAGCTGACGATGCGTACCTTCCACACCGGTGGTGTTGCCGCCGCTGAGGACATCACGCAGGGTCTGCCGCGTGTCACCGAGCTCTTCGAGGCCCGTACCCCGAAGGGTGAGGCGCCGATCGCGGAGTACACGGGTCGCGTGACGATCGAGGACACCGAGCGGACGCGTCACCTGGTGCTCACGCCGGACGACGGTGGCGAGGAGATCAAGTACCCCGTCACCAAGCGTGCGCGCCTGAAGATCGCGGACGGCGACCACGTCACGGTCGGCACCCAGCTCGTGCAGGGTGCTGTCGACCCGAAGAAGGTGCTGCGGATCCTCGGCCCGCGCGCCACGCAGACGCACCTGGTGGACCAGGTCCAGGAGACCTACCGCAGCCAGGGCGTGGACATCCACGACAAGCACATCGAGGTCATCGTGCGGCAGATGCTGCGTCGCGTGACCGTGCTCGACTCGGGTGACTCGCAGCTGCTGCCGGGCGAGCTCGCGGAGCGCATGCGCTTCGAGGACGCCAACCGCAAGGCCGTGTCGGAGGGTGGCCAGCCGGCCGCCGGCCGTCCGGAGCTGATGGGTATCACGAAGGCTTCGCTCGCCACCGACTCGTGGCTCTCGGCGGCCTCCTTCCAGGAGACCACCCGAGTGCTCACCGAGGCGTCGATGAGCGGTCGCCGTGACCCGCTGCTGGGCCTCAAGGAGAACGTCATCATCGGTAAGCTCATCCCGGCCGGTACGGGTCTGCCCCGTTACCGCAACGTCGAGGTGGAGCCGACCGAGCAGGCCAAGGCCGAGCTCTACCCGAGCTTTGGCTACGACGAGATCGACTTCCCGACGCTCGGTATGGGCTCGGGCGAGGCGATCCCGCTGGAGGACCTGGACCTCGGCGACTTCCGCTGAGCTAGCTCCCCCTCGCCGAAGTAGAACCGTGGCGAGATAGAACTGGGGCTGAGGTGCTGATCAGCGCCTCAGCCCCAGTTCTATCTCGCCACGGTTCTACTTCGGCGGAACGCCCGGGTGCATCTCACACCCGATTCGTTTTGACCCCCCGTAAACACGCGGGTAACCTAGGAATCCGTGCCTGCGCCGTCGGGCCGCACCTCTTGAAGGCCGCCGCAAGGCAGGCTTCGGAAGCGGCCGATGTGAGTGCGTGGGCATCCCGGCGAGAACCTCCCGGGGCACGTCGTGCCCCGATGGTGGAGCCGGGCCATCGAGCCGGTGGTACGTGGCGTAGCAGTCCCCGTGGGGGCTGTGGGTGCCGCATGCGATCGGCACGCACAAGCCAGAACCATCGACGGGGACGCCGGCAGGGCGTCGCCGAAGCTCAAGAAGACGACGGAGACGTAGTGCCTACGATCCAGCAGCTCGTCCGCAAGGGGCGGACCTCGAAGGCCGGGAAGTCGAAGACTCCGGCCCTCAAGGGTTCCCCCCAGCGGCGCGGCGTGTGCACCCGTGTGTACACCACCACCCCTAAGAAGCCGAACTCGGCCCTCCGCAAGGTCGCCCGTGTGAAGCTTTCCTCGCAGGTCGAGGTCACCGCGTACATCCCCGGTGTCGGCCACAACCTGCAGGAGCACTCGATCGTGCTCGTGCGTGGCGGCCGTGTGAAGGACCTTCCCGGTGTTCGTTACAAGATCGTCCGTGGCGCGCTCGACACGCAGGGCGTGAAGGGTCGCAAGCAGGCCCGGTCCCGTTACGGCGCCAAGAAGGAGAAGAGCTGATGCCCCGCAAGGGTCCGGCCCCGAAGCGGCCGCTCATCGTTGACCCGGTGTACGGGTCCCCTGTTGTCACGCAGCTGATCAACAAGGTCCTGCTCGACGGCAAGAAGTCGACCGCCGAGGCGATCGTCTACGGCGCCCTCGAGGGCGTCCGTGCCAAGACTGATGGCGACCCGGTCGTGGTGCTCAAGCGCGCGCTCGACAACGTCCGCCCGGCTCTCGAGGTGCGTTCCCGCCGTGTCGGTGGCGCCACCTACCAGGTGCCGGTCGACGTGCGTCCGACGCGTGCCACCACGCTCGCGCTCCGCTGGCTCACCGACTTCTCCCGCGCTCGTCGCGAGAAGACGATGACCGAGCGTCTCATGAACGAGATCCTCGACGCGTCGAACGGTCTCGGTGCTGCGGTCAAGCGCCGCGAGGACATGCACAAGATGGCCGACTCCAACAAGGCCTTCGCGCACTACCGCTGGTAGTAGCTTCCGAGCGGCCCCGGGTCACCCCGGGGCCGTCGGTGGATGCATAACCGCCGGCCCCCAGCCCACCTTTAGACCAAGGGGTAAGACACCGTGGCACTCGACGTGCTGACCGACCTGAACAAGGTCCGCAACATCGGCATCATGGCCCACATCGATGCCGGAAAGACGACGACGACCGAGCGCATCCTGTTCTACACGGGTGTGAACTACAAGATCGGTGAGACGCACGACGGTGCGTCGACGATGGACTGGATGGAGCAGGAGCAGGAGCGCGGCATCACGATCACGTCCGCCGCGACGACCTGCTACTGGAAGAACAACCAGATCAACATCATCGACACACCGGGCCACGTGGACTTCACGGTCGAGGTGGAGCGTTCGCTCCGCGTGCTCGACGGCGCCGTTGCCGTGTTCGACGGCAAGGAGGGTGTCGAGCCCCAGTCCGAGACGGTGTGGCGCCAGGCGGACAAGTACGACGTCCCGCGCATCTGCTTCGTCAACAAGATGGACAAGCTCGGTGCCGACTTCTACTTCACCGTCGACACGATCATCAACCGCCTCAAGGCGAAGCCGCTCGTCATCCAGCTCCCGATCGGTGCTGAGAACGACTTCGAGGGCGTCGTCGACCTCATCGAGATGAAGGCGCTCACGTGGCGCGGCGACACCAAGATGGGCGAGGAGTACGAGGTCGAGGACATCCCGGCCGACATGGTCGAGAAGGCTGAGCAGTACCGCGCTCAGCTCGTCGAGGCCGTCGCCGAGGCTGACGACGAGCTGCTCGAGAAGTTCCTCGGCGGCGAAGAGCTCACGATCCCCGAGATCAAGAGCGGCATCCGCAAGCTCGTGGTCACGTCCGCGGCCTTCCCGGTCCTGTGCGGCTCGGCGTTCAAGAACAAGGGCGTGCAGCCCATGCTCGACGCCGTGATCGACTACCTGCCCTCGCCGCTCGACGTGCCGGCCGTCCAGGGCCACGACGTCAAGGACGCGGAGAAGGTCGTCGAGCGTCGCCCGGACGAGGACGAGCCGTTCTCGGCTCTCGCGTTCAAGGTCGCCACGCACCCGTTCTTCGGCAAGCTGACCTATGTCCGCGTCTACTCGGGCAAGGTCGCGCAGGGCGCGCAGGTGCAGAACTCGACCAAGGGCAAGAAGGAGCGCATCGGGAAGCTCTTCCAGATGCACTCCAACAAGGAGAACCCGGTCGAAGAGGCTCACGCGGGCCACATCTACGCGTTCATCGGGCTCAAGGACGTCACCACCGGTGACACCCTGTCCGACCCGGCGAACCAGGTCGTCCTCGAGTCGATGAGCTTCCCGGAGCCCGTCATCGACGTGGCCATCGAGCCGAAGACGAAGGCCGACCAGGAGAAGCTGTCGACCGCCATCCAGAAGCTCGCGCAGGAGGACCCGACCTTCCGCGTGCGGCTGGACGACGAGACCGGCCAGACCGTCATCGGCGGTATGGGCGAGCTTCACCTCGACATCCTCGTCGACCGCATGCGTCGCGAGTTCAAGGTCGAGGCCAACGTCGGTAAGCCGCAGGTCGCGTACCGCGAGACCATTCGCCGCGTTGCGGAGAAGGTCGACTACACGCACAAGAAGCAGACCGGTGGTTCCGGCCAGTTCGCCAAGGTCCAGGTGACCTTCGCGCCGCTGGAGACGACGGAGGGCGAGCTCTACGAGTTCGAGAACGCCGTCACCGGTGGCCGTATCCCGCGTGAGTACATCCCGTCCGTGGACGCTGGTATCCAGTCGGCCATGCAGCAGGGTGTGCTCGCCGGCTTCCCGGTCGTCGGCGTCAAGGCGTCGCTGATCGATGGTGCGTACCACGACGTCGACTCCTCGGAGATGGCGTTCAAGATTGCCGGTTCGATGGTCTTCAAGGAAGGCGTCAAGCGCGCCGACCCTGTCCTGCTCGAGCCGGTCATGGCCGTCGAGGTGCGTACGCCCGAGGAGTACATGGGCGACGTGATCGGCGACATCAACTCTCGACGTGGCATGATCCAGTCCATGGAGGACGCGACCGGTGTCAAGGTCGTTCGCGCCCAGGTGCCGCTGAGCGAGATGTTCGGCTACATCGGTGACCTCCGGTCGAAGACCCAGGGTCGCGCGGTGTACTCGATGCAGTTCGACAGCTACGCCGAGGTTCCCAAGGCAGTTGCCGAAGAGATCATCAAGAAGACCCGGGGCGAGTGAGTCCCCACAGGTCGACCCGCACAACCAACCTGTAGGAAAAACCGCACGCCCCGCAGTTGTAGGCTTCTTGGCCGAGCATCTGCAACGTTCGGAACATCTACCCAAGTCCCAGGAGGACCCCAGTGGCTAAGGCCAAGTTCGAGCGGACCAAGCCGCACGTCAACATCGGCACGATCGGTCACGTCGACCACGGTAAGACGACGCTGACCGCCGCGATCTCGAAGACGCTTGCGGACAAGTACCCGGAGCTTCCGGCGAACAAGCAGCGGAACTTCGACGAGATCGATGCCGCGCCGGAGGAGAAGCAGCGCGGTATCACGATCAACATCGCGCACATCGAGTACGAGACGCCGAAGCGCCACTACGCGCACGTCGACGCCCCGGGTCACGCCGACTACATCAAGAACATGATCACCGGTGCCGCCCAGATGGACGGCGCGATCCTGGTGGTTGCCGCGACCGACGGCCCGATGGCCCAGACGCGTGAGCACGTGCTGCTCGCCCGTCAGGTCGGCGTGCCCTACCTGATGGTGGCGCTCAACAAGTCCGACATGGTCGACGACGAGGAGATCCTCGAGCTCGTCGAGATGGAGGTCCGTGAGCTGCTCTCCTCGCAGGAGTTCGACGGTGACAACGCGCCGGTCGTTCGCGTCTCGGGCCTCAAGGCTCTCGAGGGCGACCCGGAGTGGGTCGAGAAGATCGTCGAGCTGATGGAGGCTGTCGACGAGAACATCCCGGAGCCGGTGCGCGACCTCGACAAGCCGTTCCTCATGCCGATCGAGGACGTCTTCACGATCACCGGTCGTGGCACCGTCGTCACCGGCAAGGTCGAGCGTGGCACGCTCGACATCAACTCCGACGTCGAGATCGTCGGTATCCGCGTGCCGCAGAAGACCACCGTCACGGGCATCGAGACGTTCCACAAGCAGATGGACCAGGCGCAGGCCGGCGACAACACCGGTCTCCTCCTGCGTGGCATCAAGCGCGAGGACGTCGAGCGTGGCCAGGTCATCGTGAAGCCGGGTTCGATCACCCCGCACACGAACTTCGAGGCTCAGGTCTACATCCTGGGCAAGGACGAGGGTGGCCGTCACAACCCGTTCTACTCGAACTACCGCCCGCAGTTCTACTTCCGCACCACGGACGTCACCGGCGTCATCACGCTGCCCGAGGGCACCGAGATGGTCATGCCCGGCGACAACACCGAGATGTCGGTCGAGCTCATCCAGCCGATCGCCATGGAGGAGGGTCTGGGCTTCGCCATCCGCGAGGGTGGCCGCACGGTCGGTTCAGGCCGTGTCACCAAGATCCTCAAGTGATCCTGGGGCACAGACTCAGCTGACGGAAGTCAGCTGAACGGTGAGGCCCGGGCGCTTCGGCGCCCGGGCCTCATCGCGTAGTAGTGGGCATCACACCATCCTCCGTTTGGTACATGCGGAGTCGTATGGCAAGATTGCATAGTTGCCTGTCACAGGCGCGCTCTTTCAAGTGTCGAACAGTGTGCAGAACCGCAGTCCTTGGTCCCGGCTCGTCCGGGGTCAGCAGAGGCTGGAGCGGTCACCCTCCCGGGGAGAATCCGGACGAGGGGTCGCGGGGTTTTTCGCCTGCTAGTTCGATGCGCACAGGGCGCCCCGCGGAGCACACGTCCTCTGGATTTCCGGAGGCACTGTTCCGAGCAGGCTCGGCAAACGTCGTGGTCGGTCCCGGCTGAACAGCTAGGACGGATCACTTCCCAACGGCCCCGGCACCAGAAGTGGTGTTATGCGCCCGGCTGTGCCGCTTTAAGCGACACGCCCGAGTGCGTGGGTCGGACAGTAGCGGTTCGAGAGAGAGAGTCAGACGACGCCATGGCGGGACAGAAGATCCGCATCCGGCTCAAGTCCTACGACCACGAGGTGATCGACAGTTCGGCGCGCAAGATCGTCGACACGGTCACTCGCGCTGGTGCGACGGTCGTGGGTCCGGTGCCGCTGCCGACGGAGAAGAACGTCTTCGTTGTGATCCGGTCGCCTCACAAGTACAAGGACAGCCGCGAGCACTTCGAGATGCGTACGCACAAGCGGCTCATCGACATCATCGATCCCACGCCCAAGGCCGTCGACTCGCTCATGCGACTCGACCTGCCGGCGGACGTGAACATCGAGATCAAGCTCTGAGGCTGGAGGACATCATGACCAACCAGCAGAAGAACGTGACCGCGTTGCTCGGGACCAAGCTCGGCATGACCCAGCTCTGGGACGAGGCAGGCCGCCTCGTGCCGGTGACCGTGGTCTCTGTGGGCACCAATGTGGTGACCCAGATCCGCACGGTAGAGGCCGACGGCTACGCGGCTGTGCAGCTCGCGGCCGGCCAGGTCGACCCGCGCAAGGTCACCAAGCCCCTCAGGGGCCACTTCGAGAAGGCCGGCGTCACGCCGCGTCGTCACGTGGCCGAGGTTCGCACCGAGAACGCCGCCGAGTTCACGCTCGGCCAGGAGATCACTGCCGACGCCTTCGAGGCCGGCTCAGTGGTCGACGTGATCGGCACCACCAAGGGCAAGGGCACCGCCGGTGTGATGAAGCGTCACGGCTTCTCCGGCGTCGGCGCCTCGCACGGTGCGCACCGTAACCACCGCAAGCCCGGCTCGATCGGTGGCGCTTCGACGCCGTCGCGCGTGTTCAAGGGTGTGCGGATGGCAGGTCGGATGGGTAACGACCGTCAGACCACCCAGAACCTGACCGTTCACGCGGTCGACGTCGAGAAGGGTCTGCTGCTCGTCAAGGGCGCGGTTCCCGGCCCCAAGGGTGGCGTCGTCCTCGTGCGTAACGCCGCGAAGGGAGCGTGAACCCGATGACCGCTCTGACTGTCGACGTCCTGGACGCCCAGGGCAAGAAGTCCGGCACCGCCGAGCTTCCCGCTGAGGTGTTCGACGTCGCCGTGAACATCCCGCTGATCCACCAGGTTGTCGTTGCGCAGCGCGCAGCGGCCCGCCAGGGCACCGCTTCCACGAAGACTCGTGGCGAGGTCCGCGGTGGTGGCCGCAAGCCGTACAAGCAGAAGGGCACAGGTCGCGCCCGCCAGGGTTCGACGCGCGCCCCGCAGTTCGCTGGTGGTGGCGTTGTCCACGGCCCGCAGCCGCGCAAGTACGACCAGCGCACCCCGAAGAAGATGAAGGCCGCCGCCCTGCGCGGTGCGCTCTCGGACCGCGCCCGTGCCGGTCGCGTGCACGTCGTTGCCGGCTTCGGCATCGAGGGTGTCCCGTCGACCAAGACGGCGCTGGCCACCATCACGAAGCTCACGACGCGTGCCCACGTGCTCGTCGTGACGCAGCGTGACGACGAGGCCACGGTCAAGTCACTTCGCAACGTGCCCGAGGTGCACCTCCTGGTCGCTGACCAGCTGAACACCTACGACGTGCTCGTCTCCGACGACGTCATCTTCACCGAGGGCGCGCTCGCCGCGTTCCTCGAGGGCCCGGCCAAGGGCGCGAAGGCTGTCGCCACGGAGTCCGACGCCGAGACCGCTGAGGAGACCGCCAAGTGACCGTCACCGTGAAGGACCCGCGCGACATCCTGCTCGCGCCGGTCGTCTCCGAGAAGAGCTACAACCTTCTCGACGAGGGCAAGTACACCTTCATCGTGGACCCGAGCGCCAACAAGACCGAGATCAAGATCGCTATCGAGAAGGTCTTCAGCGTCAAGGTCGCGTCGGTGAACACGATGAACCGCAAGGGCAAGACGCGTCGCACGCGTTTTGGCCTCGGCAAGCGCAAGGACACGAAGCGTGCGATCGTCACCCTCCGCGAGGGCACGATCGACATCTTCGGTGGTCCGGTCGGCTGAGCTGACGAGAGACGATTGAGGACAGGTTTCCATGGGAATCCGTAAGTACAAGCCGACGACGCCCGGCCGCCGCGGCTCCAGCGTTGCCGACTTCGTCGAGGTCACGCGGTCGCAGCCGGAGAAGTCTCTGATCCGCCCGCTGAGCAAGACCGGTGGTCGTAACAACACCGGTCGTATCACGACGCGTCACAAGGGCGGCGGCCACAAGCGCGCCTACCGCGTCATCGACTTCCGTCGTCACGACAAGGACGGCGTGCCTGCGAAGGTCGCTCACATCGAGTACGACCCCAACCGCACGGCTCGCATCGCGCTCCTGCACTACGCGGACGGCGAGAAGCGCTACATCATCGCGCCGAACAAGCTGTCGCAGGGCGACCGCATCGAGGCCGGTGCAGGTGCCGACATCAAGCCCGGCAACAACCTGCCGCTGCGCAACATCCCGACCGGTACGGTCATCCACGCCATCGAGCTTCGGCCCGGCGGCGGTGCGAAGATCGCCCGTTCGGCTGGTGCGTCCGTGCAGCTCGTTGCCAAGGACGGCCCGTATGCGCAGCTGCGCATGCCGTCCGGCGAGATCCGGAACGTCGACCTGCGCTGCCGCGCGACGGTCGGCGAGGTCGGCAACGCCGAGCAGTCGAACATTAGCTGGGGCAAGGCCGGCCGTATGCGGTGGAAGGGCAAGCGCCCGACCGTCCGTGGTGTCGCCATGAACCCGGTGGACCACCCCCACGGTGGTGGTGAAGGTAAGACGTCCGGCGGACGTCACCCGGTGAGCCCTTGGGGCCAGGCCGAGGGTCGTACCCGCCGTCCGAACAAGTCGAGCGACCGGATGATCGTCCGTCGCCGTCGTACCGGCAAGAAGCGCTGATAGGAGCCTGAAACATGCCTCGTAGCCTGAAGAAGGGCCCCTTCGTAGACGACCACCTCCAGAAGAAGGTGGACGTCCAGAACGAGAAGGGGACCAAGACAGTTATCAAGACCTGGTCCCGTCGGTCGGTAGTCACGCCCGACTTTCTCGGTCACACCTTTGCCGTGCACGACGGTCGCAAGCACGTCCCGGTCTTCGTGACCGAGGCGATGGTCGGCCACAAGCTCGGCGAGTTCGCTCCCACGCGGACCTTCCGCGGCCACGTGAAGGACGACAGGAAGGGTCGTCGCCGCTGACGTGTGGGGATCTCCCACCACAGCAGTGATGACCTGGACTGTCTGAGAAAAGGAAGCAGGACAGCAATGGAAGCCAAGGCGCAGGCGCGGTTCGTCCGTGTCACGCCCCAGAAGGCCCGGCGCGTCGTGGACCTCATCCGTGGCAAGCAGGCCTCTGAGGCCGTCGCGGTGCTGAAGTTCGCACCGCAGGCCGCCAGTGAGCCGATCCGCAAGGTTGTGGAGAGCGCGATCGCCAACGCTCGGGTGAAGGCCGACCGCGCGAGCGAGCGCTTCGACGAGGGCGACCTGGTCGTCTCCGCCGCGTTCGTGGACGAGGGGCCGACGCTCAAGCGTTTCCGCCCGCGGGCTCAGGGACGTGCAACGCGCATTCTCAAGCGCACCAGCCACATCACCGTGGTGCTAGCCGACAAGGAAGGGGCCCGATAGTGGGACAGAAGGTTCACCCGCACGGGTACCGCCTCGGTATCACCACCGACCACCGGTCGCGCTGGTTCGCCGACAGCACCAAGCCCGGTCAGCGGTACCGCGACTACGTCCGTGAGGACGTCCAGATCCGGAAGCTCATGGGCACTGGCCTCGAGCGTGCCGGTATCTCCAAGGTCGAGATCGAGCGCACCCGCGACCGCGTCCGCGTGGACATCCACACGGCGCGTCCGGGCATCGTGATCGGCCGTCGGGGTGCTGAGGCCGACCGCATCCGCGGTGAGCTCGAGAAGCTCACGGGCAAGCAGGTTCAGCTCAACATCCTCGAGGTCAAGAACGCGGAGATCGACGCGCAGCTCGTTGCTCAGGGCATTGCCGAGCAGCTCGCCAGCCGTGTCTCGTTCCGTCGTGCGATGCGCAAGGGCATGCAGTCCGCCCAGCGTGCCGGTGCGAAGGGCATCCGCGTTCAGGTCGCCGGCCGTCTCGGCGGCGCCGAGATGAGCCGTTCGGAGTTCTACCGCGAGGGCCGCGTGCCCCTGCACACGCTCCGTGCGTACATCGACTACGGCTTCTACGAGGCCCGCACCACCTTCGGCCGTATCGGCGTGAAGGTGTGGATCTACAAGGGCGAGACCACCGAGAAGGAGTTCGCCGCTCAGCAGGCTGCAGCCGCGCCCCGTCAGGGCCGTGGCCGTGGCGAGCGTCCTGAGCGTGGCGAGCGCGGCGGTGAGCGTCGCGGTGGCGGTCGTCGCAACGAGCGTCCGGCCGAGCGCAGCGCCGATTCCGCCCCCGCGGCGGATGCTGCTGCTCCGGCCGCAGAGACCGGAACGGAGGCCTGACCATGCTGATCCCGCGCAGGGTCAAGCACCGCAAGCAGCACCACCCGTCGCGCTCCGGCTCGGCCAAGGGTGGAACCCAGATCGCGTTCGGCGACTTCGGCATCCAGGCTCTGGAGCCGGCGTACGTCACCAACCGCCAGATCGAGGCGGCGCGTATCGCAATGACTCGCCACATCAAGCGTGGCGGCAAGGTGTGGATCAACATCTACCCGGACCGTCCGCTGACGAAGAAGCCTGCCGAGACCCGCATGGGTTCCGGTAAGGGTTCGCCGGAGTGGTGGGTCGCCAACGTCAAGCCCGGCCGGATCCTTTTCGAGCTGGCCGGTGTTGACGAGTCCCTTGCACGTGAGGCCATGCGCCGCGCGATGCACAAGCTCCCGATGAAGTGCCGTTTCGTGGTGCGCGAGGGTGGTGTCTGATGGCTATCGGTACTCAGGGGCTTGCCCCCATTGATCTGGACGGCATGGACGACGAGACTCTCGTCGCCAAGCTGAAGGAGGCTAAGGAGGAGCTCTTCAACCTCCGCTTCCAGTCGGCGACCGGCCAGCTGGAGAGCCACGGCCGTCTTAAGGCCGTGCGTCGCGACATCGCCCGGATCTACACGATCCTGCGTGAGCGCGAGCTCGGCATCCGTACGGCTCCGAGCGTGAGTGAGTGAGGCAATGAGCGACAACACGACTGCTGCTGAGGCCCCTGAGGCCCAGCGCGCGACGCGTAAGGTGCGCCGTGGCTACGTGGTGAGCGACAAGATGGACAAGACCATCGTGATCGAGGTCGAGGACCGGGTGAAGCACCCGCTCTACGCCAAGGTCATCCGTCGCACCACGAAGGTCAAGGCGCACGACGAGCAGAACAGCGCCGGCATCGGCGACCTGGTCGTCATCATGGAGACCCGCCCGCTGTCCGCTACCAAGCGGTTCCGGCTCGTGGAGATCGTCGAGAAGGCCAAGTAAGGACTTCTTTCCCGGCTGGGACGGTGCGTGACACACGTACGCGTGCCGTCCCGGCCAGCACAGCAACTATCCGTTCGACCAGGCTCGCCGGAAACAGTCCGCGCGAGAACCAGTTCGACGACAGGAGTTCACTCAAATGATCCAGCAGGAGTCGCGACTCCGGGTCGCCGACAACACGGGTGCCAAGGAGATTCTCTGCATCCGCGTTCTCGGTGGCTCCGGCCGTCGCTACGCCGGAATCGGCGACACCATCGTCGCCACCGTCAAGGACGCGATCCCCGGCGGCAACGTGAAGAAGGGCGACGTCATCAAGGCTGTCGTCGTCCGGACCGCCAAGGAGCGCCGCCGTCCCGACGGTTCCTACATCAAGTTCGACGAGAACGCCGCCGTCATCCTGAAGGCCGACGGCGAGCCTCGTGGAACCCGCATCTTCGGCCCCGTGGGTCGCGAGCTGCGCGACAAGAAGTTCATGAAGATCATCTCGCTGGCTCCGGAGGTGCTCTGACCATGGCGAAGATCAAGAAGGGCGACCAGGTCATCGTGATCTCGGGTCGTGACAAGGGCAAGACCGGCCGTGTGCTCGAGGTCCTCAAGGACTCCGACCGCCTCGTGGTCGAGGGTGTTCAGCGCGTCACGAAGCACACCAAGGTGGGTCAGTCGCAGCGCGGCGCCCGCACCGGTGGCATCGAGACGGTTGAGGCGCCGATCCACGTGAGCAACGTGATGATCGTCGACCCGGAGTCCAAGAAGGGCACCCGTGTCGGGTACCGCCTCGAGAAGGTGGAGCGCGACGGTCGTGAGAAGACCGTCCGGATCCGCGTTGCGAAGCGCTCCGGGAAGGACATCTGATGACCGAGACGACCATCGAGGCCCCGGCTGTGCCGCGCCTCAAGCAGAAGTACCGCGAGGAGATCCTCCCGGCGCTGATCGAGGAGTTCGGCCACAAGAACCTGCACCAGGCCGGCGGTCTCACGAAGATCGTCGTCAACATGGGTGTGGGCGACGCGGCCAAGGACTCGAAGCTCATCGAGGGCGCCATCCGCGACCTCTCGGCGATCACCGGTCAGAAGCCGCAGGTCACCAAGGCTCGTAAGTCCATCGCGCAGTTCAAGCTGCGTGAGGGCATGCCGATCGGTGCGCACGTGACGCTTCGCGGTGACCGCATGTGGGAGTTCCTGGACCGTCTGCTGGCCACCGCCCTGCCGCGTATTCGCGACTTCCGCGGCCTGTCGCCCAAGCAGTTCGACGGCCACGGCAACTACACCTTCGGTCTCACGGAGCAGTCGATGTTCCACGAGATCGACCAGGACAAGATCGACCGGGTCCGCGGTATGGACATCACGGTCGTGACGACGGCGACGACCGACGACGAGGGCCGCTCTCTGCTGCGCCGTCTCGGCTTCCCCTTCAAGGAGAACTGACATGGCGAAGAAGGCCCTGATCAACAAGGCGGCCGCCAAGCCGAAGTTCGCGGTTCGCGCCTACACCCGGTGCCAGAAGTGCGGTCGCCCGCACTCCGTTTACCGCAAGTTCGGCCTGTGCCGCATCTGCGTTCGGGAGATGGCCCACCGCGGCGAGCTCCCGGGCGTCACCAAGAGCAGCTGGTAACACAACTACGCCGTAGGTCTGTTCGGCCCCTCGAGGCAGTTCGGATACCCCGGCGAGGAAGGGCAAGAGCCCGATGACTATGACCGACCCGATCGCAGACATGCTGACCCGTCTGCGTAACGCGAACTCGGCGCACCACGACACGGTCACCATGCCGTCGTCGAAGCTGAAGACGCACATTGCTGAGATCCTGCAGGCGGAGGGCTACATCTCCGGCTGGACCGTGGAGGACGCCCAGGTGGGCAAGTCCCTCACGCTCGAGCTGAAGTACGGCCAGAACCGCGAGCGCGCCCTGGCGGGCGTGCGCCGCGTGTCGAAGCCCGGCCTGCGTGTCTACCGCAAGTCCACCGAACTGCCCAAGGTCCTCGGCGGCCTGGGCGTGGCGATCCTGTCCACGTCCTCCGGCCTTCTGACCGACCGACAGGCACAGGCCAAGGGCGTCGGCGGCGAAGTCCTCGCCTACGTCTGGTAATCCGGAAAGGAGAAAACGCCAATGTCTCGAATCGGCAAGCTTCCCGTTCCGGTCCCAGCCGGCGTGGACATCACTGTCAGCGGCGCGCTCGTGACCGTGAAGGGCCCCAAGGGTTCTCTCGAGCACAACGTGCCCGCCCCCATCAATGTCGTCCAGGAGGACACCCAGCTCGTGGTGTCCCGTCCGGACGACGAGCGGAACTCCCGTGCGCTGCACGGCCTCACCCGCACCCTGATCGCCAACATGATCATCGGTGTCACCGAGGGCTACGAGAAGAAGCTCGAGATCGTCGGTACTGGTTACCGTGTCGTGGCGAAGGGCTCGAGCCTCGAGTTCGCGCTCGGCTTCAGCCACCCCGTTGTCATCGAACCCCCCGCGGGCGTCACGTTCGCAGTCGAGAGCGCTACCAAGTTCTCGGTCTCGGGCATCGACAAGCAGCAGGTCGGCGAGGTCGCAGCGAACATTCGCAAGATCCGCAAGCCCGAGCCCTACAAGGGCAAGGGCGTGCGCTACGCCGGCGAGAACGTCCGCCGCAAGGTCGGAAAGGCTGGTAAGTGACGATGGCTATCAAGATCCTGGGCAAGGGCAAGTCAGTCGCTCGCCAGCGCCGTCACCTGCGCCTGCGCAAGAAGATCACCGGCACCACCGTTCGTCCGCGTCTGGTCGTCACCCGTTCCTCGCGTCACATGGTGGCGCAGGTCGTGGACGACAGCGTGGGCAGGACCGTCGCCTCGGCGTCGACCCTCGAGGCCGACCTGCGTGCGTTCGACGGCGACAAGACGGCCAAGGCCCGCAAGGTCGGCGAGCTCGTCGCCGAGCGTGCCAAGGCTGCCGGCATCGACACCGTCGTGTTCGACCGCGGCGGCAACAAGTACCACGGTCGCGTCGCCGCTGTGGCTGACGGCGCTCGCGAGGGCGGTCTGGCCCTGTGATGACCAACGCACGGAAGAAGAGGACTCTCTGATGGCTGCAGGGCAGCGCAGCGGCGCCCCCCAGGGTGCCGCCACCGAGAACAAGGACCGTAACGACCGCCGTGGTGGCGGGCGTCGGGACGACCGTCGCGGGGGGCGCGAGGAAAAGAGCGCCTTCGTCGAGAAGGTCGTCTCCATCAACCGCGTCGCCAAGGTCGTCAAGGGCGGCCGTCGCTTCAGCTTCACCGCGCTCGTCGTGGTGGGCGATGGTGATGGCACCGTCGGCGTCGGCTACGGCAAGGCCAAGGAAGTGCCCGCGGCAATCGCCAAGGGCGTCGAGGAGGCGAAGAAGAACTTCTTCCGCGTCCCTCGCATCCAGGGCACCATCCCGCACCCCATCCAGGGTGAGGCCGCAGCCGGTGTCGTGTTCCTGCGTCCGGCGTCGCCGGGTACCGGTGTTATCGCCGGTGGTCCGGTGCGCGCCGTGCTGGAGTGCGCCGGCATCCACGACGTGCTGAGCAAGTCGCTCGGTTCGTCGAACGCGATCAACATCGTGCACGCCACGGTCGCGGCCCTGAAGGGCCTCGAGGAGCCGGCTGCTGTTGCCGCTCGTCGTGGGCTCCCGCTCGAGGACGTGGCTCCGGCCGCGCTGCTTCGGGCGCAGGCCGCGGGTCGTGCCGAGTCGGCTGCGAAGGCGGGTGCCTGATGGCTCGGCTCAAGGTGACTCAGACCAAGTCCGCCATCGGCGGCAAGCAGAACCAGCGTGACACGCTGCGAACCCTCGGCCTCAAGCGGATCGGCGACACCGCCGTGAAAGAGGACCGTGCGGAGATTCGTGGCATGGTCAAGACGGTGGCGCACCTCGTCGCCGTTGAGGAGGTCGAGTGATCATGGCGGACAACAAGCCGCTGAAGGTCCACCACCTCCGTCCGGCCCCCGGCGCCAAGACCGCGAAGACCCGTGTGGGTCGCGGTGAAGGCTCGAAGGGTAAGACGGCAGGCCGTGGTACCAAGGGTTCGAAGGCTCGTTACCAGGTCCCCGCGGGCTTCGAGGGTGGGCAGATGCCTCTGCACATGCGCCTCCCGAAGCTGCGTGGGTTCAAGAACCCGTTCCGCGTCGAGTTCCAGGTCGTGAACCTGGACAAGCTTTCCGCGCTGTTCCCCGAGGGTGGCTCCGTCACCGTCGAGGACCTCGTCGCGAAGGGTGCGGTCCGCAAGGGCCAGCCCGTGAAGGTGCTCGGCAACGGCGAGATCACCGTCAAGCTCGAGATCGCGGTCGACCGCGTCTCGACGTCCGCCAAGGAGAAGATCCTGGCGGCCGGCGGTACGGTCTCGGAGGCCTGAGACAGCTGGCAGGGCCGGCGGCGCGTGATGCGCGGCCGGCCCTGTGTGCTCTCTTGAGTATTTTCTGGAGCGCGCGTGGTCCTGGAGACCCCGTGAGCAACGTAGAATCCGACACGGTCTGGCCGCACCGTTGTGGTCCGGCCGACGTTCGACACACGTCGCCGGCGTCCCGCCGACGACACGAGATCCCGCAACGGCGGGCCAGGAGGATAGGGTGCTCAGCGCTTTCGGCCGGGCTTTCCGGACGCCAGACCTGCGGCGCAAGCTGCTGTTCACGATCGCGATCATGGCGATCTTCCGGCTCGGGTCGTTCATCCCGACTCCCGGCGTGGACTACACGAACGTGCAGCAATGCATCGCGCAGACGAACAACGACAGCCTGCTAGGGCTGATCAACGTCTTCAGCGGTGGCGCGCTGCTGCAACTTTCGATCTTTGCCCTCGGGATCATGCCGTACATCACGGCGAGCATCATCGTGCAGCTGCTTCGCGTGGTCATCCCACGCTTCGAGGCGCTGCAGAAGGAAGGCCAGTCGGGTCAGAGCAAGCTGACCCAGTACACGCGCTACCTCACGATCGCCCTCGCGATCCTGCAGTCCACGACCGTCATCACGACTGCGCGCCAGGGCCTGCTCTTCCAGAACTGTGGTCTCGACGTCATCGTGGACGACAGCATCCTGACCTCGATCTACATGGTCATCACCATGACCGCCGGTACTGGCCTGGTCATGTGGCTCGGCGAGCTGATCACCGAGCGCGGCGTCGGCAACGGCATGTCGCTCCTGATCTTCACGTCGATCGCGGCGAGCTTCCCGACGTCGCTCTGGTCGATCGCGGGTGGCGCCAACGGCGTCGTGAACTTCACGGTCATGATCCTGGTCATCGTGCTGGTGATCGGTCTCGTGGTGTTCGTCGAGCAGTCGCAGCGCCGCATCCCGGTGCAGTACGCGAAGCGCATGGTCGGCCGCCGCATGTACGGCGGCACCAGCACCTACATCCCGATCAAGATCAACATGTCCGGCGTGATCCCCGTGATCTTCGCGGCGTCGATCCTTGCCATCCCGGGCCTGCTCGCGCAGTTCGGCGACCAGAGCTCCGAGTGGGTCATCTGGATCTCGAACAACCTGGTCCAGCAGTCGTCGCCGCTGTACATCGCGGTCTACACGCTGATGATCATCTTCTTCTGCTTCTTCTACACCTCGATCACGTTCAACCCGGACGAGGTCGCGGACAACATGAAGAAGTACGGCGGCTTCATCCCCGGCATCCGGGCCGGCCGCCCGACGGCGGAGTACCTCGACTTCGTGATCACCCGGATCACCTCCGCCGGTTCCGTGTACCTCGCGCTGATCGCGCTGATCCCGACGCTGGTGCTCGTCTTCCTGGGCGTCAGCACGTCCCTGCCCTTCGGCGGCGCCTCGATCCTCATCGTGGTCGGCGTCGGGCTGGACACGGTCAAGCAGATCGACTCACAGCTGCAACAGCGCCACTACGAAGGATTTCTCCGTTGAGCCAGACCCCCACCACCACCTCCCGCCGCGAGCTGCACGCTCGTCCGGACCAGGAGGGCCAGGTCACGCGTCTGGTCATCATGGGCCCGCAGGGTGCGGGCAAGGGAACGCAGGCGGCCCGCCTCGCGGAAGTCTTCGGGATCGTCCCGATCTCGACGGGCGACATCTTCCGCGCGAACATCGCGGGGGAGACCGAGCTGGGCAAGCTTGCGCAGGAGTACACGAACAAGGGTGACCTCGTCCCGGACGAGGTCACCAACGCCATGGTCCGTGACCGTCTCGCGGAGCCCGACGTCAAGGAGGGCTTCATCCTCGACGGGTACCCGCGCAACTCGGCCCAGGTGGCCGAGCTCGACAGGATCCTCGCCGACCTCGGCTGGGAGCTGGACGGCGTCATCGAGCTGACCGCGGACCGCGCCGAGCTCCTGACCCGCATCGCGAAGCGCGCCAAGGAGCAGGGGCGGGACGACGACACCGAGGAAGCCATCGCCCGCCGCCTGGACATCTACGCGGAGCAGACCGCCCCGCTGACGGCCGCGTACGGGGAGCGCAACCTGCTGGTGCAGGTCGACGGGCTCGGCGAGATCGCCGAGGTCACCGACCGCATAGTCGCTTCGCTCGCGACCCAGCTGGGCTGAGTAGTGGTCTTCGGCCGGGAGCGGATCGAGTACAAGACGCCGGACCAGGTACGCCTCATGCGGCGCGCCGGACTGGTGGTCGCGGACACCCTCGCCGCGGTCCGGGCGGCTGCCCTGCCCGGCCTGACCACCGCCGACCTGGACGCGGTCGCCGCGAAGACCATCAAGGACGCCGGCGCGACGCCGTCGTTCCTCGGTTACCAGGGCTTCCCGGCGGTCATCTGCACGTCGGTCAACGACGAGGTCATCCACGGCATCCCGGGCAGCCGGGTCCTCGCCACGGGTGACCTCGTCTCGATCGACTGCGGCGCGATCATCGAGGGCTGGCACGGCGACTCGGCGATCTCGTTCGTCCTGGGCACCGACGGAGCCCTGGACCACAAGCTGCCCGACGACGAGCTGGTCGCCGCTGGCGCGGACCTCGCCGACATCGGGCTCGTCCGGGCGACGGAGGCCGCCATGTGGGCCGGTATCGCGGCCCTGGCCTCAGCCAAGCGGCTGAACGCCGTGGGCGAGGCCGTGGAGGCCGCCGTCGAGATGGCCGGCAAGTTCAGCGGTGCCGAGTACGGCATCGTCGAGGACTACGTCGGGCACGGCATCGGCAGCGCCATGCACCAGCCGCCGGACGTGCACAACTACCGGACCTCAGGTTCGGGCCCAAAGCTGCGGTCCGGCATGTGCCTCGCCATCGAGCCCATGATCACCCGCGGCGAGTCCGAGACCAGGGTCCTCGAGGACGACTGGACCGTGGTCACGGTCGACGGATCCCGTGCGGCGCACTGGGAGCACTCCACGGCGGTCATGGAGGACGGCATCGTCGTGCTCACGGCGGTCGACAGCGGAGCGGAGCGCCTCGGCGTCTTCGGCGTGGAGCCGGTCGCGCTCGACCGGGCCTGAGGCCGCGGCCGAGCCGGAACCGGGTGAATCTCGGTCTGGCAACTCTTTCACCCGGGGGTCTATTTAACTCCGGGTCAGTTGGCTACGATCGCCCCGTGACCGACGAAGCCCACTCTCTGCCAGCCGCCGCCGGCTCTCAGCCGTCCGGCGAGGACACCAAGCTCCGTGGGGACACCACCTACGCCACGCCGGCCCATGCGGTGCCGGGACAGGCACAAGGGCCCTGGTACACGCGGATCCTCCCGACCGCGGGCCGGGGCGTGAGGCGATTCGGGCTCTGGCTCGCCGCCTGGGGCCGTCGGCTCGCGCCAAGCCCTTTCCTGTGGGTCGGCATCGTGCTCGGGTTCGGCACCTCGCTCCTGGTGTGGGAGTCGGTCCTGCTGCTCGGCATCGTGGCCTGGCTGCTCGGTGTATGGCTCTGGGTGGCACGCGGGAACTCGGTGCTGGTCGCGCTCGGCCTCGGCATCGTGCTCGGCTGGTTGCCGATGCTGTTCTTCTTCGTCAACAGCCTGCCGCACACGATGATCGGTCTCCCCGGGGTCGAGTACGACCTCTGAGCGGCCCTTTCGTGGTGAGGCTCACGGCCCTGGGCGTGCGTCGCCGTCGTCCAGCGCTTTGAATGCTTTCCGAAGTGACGTAGGCTAGATCGCTGGGTGTAGTCCGTTCAACGCCTCCAGTTCCTGAAAGGGTGCCATAGGCGCCTGCCGGTCCCCGCACGTGCGGGGCGCAGGCCGAGGCACACGAGGTAGGCGGCACACGGACGCACACGACATCCACACCCGACTGTTGGCTTCGCAGGGTTCCTGCGGTGCCGTGGGCGTGGAAGCAGTCACGACGAGAGTTAGCGGAGGATATGGCAAAGAAGGACGGTGTCATCGAGATCGAGGGCAGTGTGATCGAGGCTCTGCCGAACGCGATGTTCCGCGTCGAGCTGTCGAACGGTCACAGGGTTCTCGCGCACATCTCGGGCAAGATGCGGCAGCACTACATTCGGATCCTCCCTGAGGACCGCGTAGTGGTGGAGCTCAGCCCGTACGACCTGTCCCGCGGCCGGATCGTCTACCGCTACAAGTAGTCAGTCCCCGATCCGGGGCTATGTCACTCGCGGCCTGGCCGGAGGTGACGTCGCCGCACGATCGACCACCTACGACACTGCTGCGTGCGTACCCGGGAAACCGGACGTCCGTGGTGGAGGAAACCCGATGAAGGTCAAGCCGAGCGTCAAGAAGATCTGCGACAAGTGCAAGGTGATTCGCCGGCACGGTCGCGTCATGGTGATCTGCGACAACCTGCGCCACAAGCAGCGCCAGGGCTGATCACACTCCGGGCATTCGCCCGGGTCGGTGGCTGAGGCCACCACCAGCGCACCACCTCGAACCTCTCCCCGCGGCCCGCCGCACAGGAGGGGGGAACCCTCGGTCCGGAGGCCGGGGCCCGCGTGAATCGCGGGATGGCGGTGCGGTAGACCTCCGACGAGCAGTACAGGAGCCGGAAGGCACATGGCACGTCTTATCGGCGTCGACCTCCCCCGCGACAAGCGGCTTGAGGTTGCGCTCACTTACATCTTCGGTGTGGGTCGTACCCGCGCGAAGGAGACCCTGGCCGCCACGGGCATCAGCCCGGACGTCCGCGTGAAGGACCTCGGCGACGCCGAGCTCGTTGCGCTCCGTGACTACCTCGAGGGCAGCTTCAAGCTCGAGGGTGACCTCCGCCGTGAGGTTGCCGC
The DNA here is from genome assembly GCF_014653785.1 of Promicromonospora soli. Taxonomy (GTDB): domain Bacteria; phylum Actinomycetota; class Actinomycetes; order Actinomycetales; family Cellulomonadaceae; genus Promicromonospora; species Promicromonospora soli. The sequence continues at coordinate 104,239 of NZ_BNAS01000003.1, forward strand.
CGACATCCGCCGCAAGGTCGAGATCGGCACCTACCAGGGCCTGCGCCACCGTCGCGGCCTGCCGGTGCGTGGTCAGCGCACCAAGACCAACGCGCGCACCCGCAAGGGTCCCAAGCGCACCGTCGCGGGCAAGAAGAAGGCCCGCTGATAGCAGTCCGTGGAGCGGTCGGCTCACCGAGCTGAGACCGCCCCGGTCCGATCAGACCAGGAGATTTCGAAAACACATGCCTCCCAAGACTCGCGCCGCCGCCGGCCGCAAGCCGCGCCGTAAGGACAAGAAGAACGTCCCGCTCGGCCAGGCGCACATCAAGTCCACCTTCAACAACACGATCATCTCGATCACCGACCCGTCCGGTGCCGTGGTGTCGTGGGCCTCTGCCGGCCACGTCGGCTTCAAGGGCTCGCGTAAGTCCACCCCGTACGCCGCGCAGATGGCAGCCGAGTCGGCCGCTCGCCGCGCGCAGGAGCACGGCGTCAAGAAGGTCGACGTCTTCGTGAAGGGCCCGGGTTCCGGTCGCGAGACCGCGATCCGTTCGCTCCAGGCGACCGGCCTCGAGGTCGGCTCGATCCAGGACGTGACGCCCCAGGCTCACAACGGCTGCCGCCCCCCGAAGCGTCGCCGCGTCTGATGTTTGTTGCGCCGCGGTGCGGCCGCGCGGCCCGAGGGCCGCGGGACCGCACCGCGATCGCGACGTTCGCTCACCGCTCGCGGTGAGCACCTTCGCCTGGACGGTGACAGAGATCCGTCTGGGCCGCGAGAGATCGCAAGCCGTGATGCGTCATATAGCGGACGCACACTCGAAAGGACACCCACAGTGCTCATCGCACAGCGCCCCACGCTGACCGAAGAGGTCATCTCGGAGAGCCGTTCCCGCTTCTCCATCGAGCCGCTCGAGCCTGGCTTCGGCTACACGCTCGGCAACTCGATGCGTCGCACCCTGCTGTCGTCCATCCCGGGCGCGGCCGTCACGTCCATCCGTATCGACAACGTGCTGCACGAGTTCAGCACCGTGTCGGGCGTGAAGGAAGACGTCACCGAGATCATCCTCAACATCAAGAACCTCGTCGTCTCCTCGGAGAACGACGAGCCCGTCGTGATGTACCTGCGCAAGCAGGGCGCCGGCACCGTGACCGCCGCGGACATCGTTCCGCCGGCGGGAGTCGAGGTCCACAACCCCGACCTGCACATCGCCACCCTCAACGACAAGGGCAAGCTCGAGATCGAGCTGACCGTCGAGCGGGGTCGTGGGTATGTGTCCGCCGCGCAGAACAAGCAGTTCGACGCGGAGATCGGGCGCATCCCGGTCGACTCGATCTACTCGCCCGTCCTCAAGGTCACGTACAAGGTCGAGGCCACCCGAGTCGAGCAGCGCACCGACTTCGACAAGCTCATTGTCGACGTCGAGACCAAGCAGGCGATCACGCCTCGCGACGCGCTCGCATCGGCTGGCAAGACCCTGGTCGAGCTGTTCGGCCTGGCACGTGAGCTGAACGTCGAGGCCGAGGGCATCGAGATCGGCCCGTCGCCGACGGACACCGCGCTGGCCGCGGACCTGGCGCTGCCGATCGAGGAGCTCAACCTCACCATCCGTTCGTACAACTGCCTCAAGCGCGAGGGCATCCACCAGGTGGGCGAGCTTGTGGCTCGCAGCGAGGCGGACCTGCTCGACATCCGCAACTTCGGTGCAAAGTCGATCACCGAGGTCAAGGAGAAGCTGGCCGAGCTCGGCCTCAGCCTCAAGGACTCGCCGCTGGACTTCGATCCGGCGAGCGCTTCGTACTTCGATGCTGGCGACTCCGCGGCCTACAGCGGCGACGAGCAGTCGTACTGACGTCCCGCGCCCGGCCCTAGGCCGGGCGCGCGGAACCACTTCCAAGGAGACAAGTAATGCCTACCCCCACCAAGGGTCCGCGGCTCGGCGGTAGCCCGGCTCACGAGCGCCTGATTCTCGCGAACCTGTCGACCTCCCTCTTCGAGCACGGCCGCATCACGACCACCGAGACCAAGGCCAAGCGCCTGCGTCCGCTGGCTGAGCGCCTGATCACGTTCGCGAAGAAGGGCGACCTTTCCGCCCGTCGCCGCGTGCTCACCGTCGTGCGTGACAAGGGCGTGGTGCACACGCTCTTCACCGAGATCGCCCCGGCCATGGCCGAGCGCAACGGTGGCTACACGCGCATCACCAAGATCGGCACCCGCAAGGGCGACAACGCGCCGATGGCGGTCATCGAGCTCGTCACCGAGCCCGTGAGCCCCAAGCAGGCCGTCGTGAAGGAGGCCACCAAGGCAGCCGAGAAGGCCGCCGACGTGACCGACGCACCGGTCGAGGACGCCGCCGTCGAGGAGACCCCGGCCGAGGACGTCAAGGACGCCCCGGTCGACGACGCTACCGCGGAGACCACCGAGGAGAAGAAGGAGGCCTGAGCCTCCCTTCCTTCCCTGCACTGACGCCGGGCCGCACCCTCTCCACGGAGGGTGCGGCCCGCTGTCATGTTCGACGGATCCCGGCTACGCGAGGGGGAGGTCCCAGGCTCGGGCGCCGCCTACCAGTGCTGCCGAGTTCGGGACTATCACGACGTCGTCGCCGAGGCGGGCGAGGGCCGACGGCGTGATGCACCGCGAGTTGCCGCCCCCGATGTAGAGCCGGTCCCAGTGGAAGACGGGCCGCAGCCCGTCGACGACGGAGACCACCCGCCGTGACCACAGCCCGTCCCCGAGCCGACGCCGTTCCGGCTCGCCGATGTACTGGTCGTACGTGAGGCTGCGGCGCACCGGGGCATGTGACCACTCCAGGTGCGGCGCGATGCGCCCGCCGTGGAACATCGCCGTCCCGAGGCCGGTGCCGAGCGTGATGACGAGCTCGAGGCCCGACGCCGCGACGACGCCCGCGCCGTGCACCTCGGCGTCGTTCAGGACGAGGGCGGGCAGCCCGAGGCGAGCGGAGACCGCCGCCTGCATGTCGAAGCTGCGCCATGCGTCGGCGAGTGCGGGGACCACGCGTGAGCGTGGCCCCGACCTGGTGATGTAGTGCGGCGTGTGCACCACGACGCCGCTGCGGATCATGCCGGGCATTCCGACGGTGGCGCGCGCCGCCGCCGGCAGGTCGGTGGCGATCTTCGCGATCGTGTCGACGAGCAGCTCGGGCGGCAGCGGGTAGGGCGTCGGCACTCGGACGGGTGCCGCGTGTGCGGTCCCGGACGCGTCGAGTACAGCTGCCTTGATCCCGCCGCCGCCACAGTCGACCGCCAGCGTGAGGGTGTCTGCCATGAAGTCACTGTACGAACCCCGGCGGGGGTATCGGGGAAGATGGCTGCGTGAACGAGTTCATCAGGGTCCGTCTCGACCTTGCCTACGACGGAACGGACTTCGCCGGCTGGGCCCGTCAGCCGGGCCTGCGCACCGTGGAGGGCGCCCTCGACGACGGCCTCGCCCGGATCTTGCGCAGCGAACAGCTGGGCCGGGCGACACCCCGGTTCACGGTTGCCGGCCGCACCGACTCGGGCGTCCACGCACGCGGGCAGGTGGCGCACGTCGATATCGAGGCCGACGACTGGGCCAGGCTGCCGGGCCGCTCCGGCCGCGCCCCTGGGGAGGCCCTGGTGTCCCGCCTGACGGGCGTGCTCCCCGGCGACGTCGTCGTGCGCAGGGCCGCGCCGGCACCCGTGGGCTTCGACGCTCGCTTCTCCGCCCTGCGCCGCCGCTACACCTACCGGATCGCCGACGCCCCCGAGCTGCGCGACCCCCTGCGCCGCCGGCACGTCCTGTGGACCCGCAAGCCGCTCGACGTCGCCGCGATGGACGCCGCCGTCCGCCCGCTCACCGGCGTGCGCGACTTTGCCTCCTACTGCAAGCCCCGGCCCGGTGCGACGACCATCCGTGAGCTGCAGCGCATCGCCTGGGAGCGGCCCGTCGACGGGCCCGATGCGGGGCTCGCCGTCGGGCACGTCGTCGCCGACGCGTTCTGCCACAACATGGTGCGCGCGCTCGTCGGAGCGTCGATGGGGGTGGGGGAGGGGCGCCGCCCGGTGACCTGGCCCGCGGACCTCCTGGCGAGCCGACGCCGGGACGCGGGTGTCTTCGTCGTGCCGCCGGAGGGCCTCTGCCTGGAGGAGATCACGTTCCCGCCCGACGCGGAGCTCGCGGCGCGCGCCGACGCCGTCCGGGCGAAGCGGATGGACGAGGACGTCTGGGAAGAGACCAGCGCGGCGACGTAGTCGGTCAGGGCTCCTCTACCCAGTGGACCGCGGCCTCCTCGGCGCTCGCCCCGGCGCCGTCGATGCCCGCGTCCGTGCCGTACAGGTCGTTCTCGCGGTAGCCGTCCTCGGCTGCGTAGCTGCCCGGGTCCGCGTCGGGGTCAGAGACGAGCCGGCCCGCGCGGGAGGTGTCGGCGCGGTCGAGCGGGTTCGCCTGCCAGACGTCCGGCTCTTCCTCGCTGAGGCGCAGGTCCATCGACTCGCCGTGGCGTTCCTCCCACGAGGTCTCGCCCCAGTGGTTCTTGCGGGGGCGGTCGGGCGGCGAGTACCCCTCGTCGAGCATGTCCTTTGAGCCCCGGTCGTACAGGGTGTCCTCGGACGGGAGCTGGTCGGTGTCGCCCTCGGCGATCCCGTCCGGTCCTGGCATCGTGGCTGGGGTTTCCTCGGTCATGCTTCTACCGTGACACCAGTTCGGCCTCGACGCCAGAGTGCGGACGTGTCGAACCTCATGCTGACGAAACTGCCCCGAGGCCGCCTACGCTTTGACCCCTGGGGAACCTGCCGGGTACTCTAATGAGTCGTTGTGCTTTGTCACCGACGTCCTGCGTCAGCAGCGAGCCCACTCGCGTGCCGACGAACGGCCCGGACGTCATTCTGACCCCCGCGCACAACGACCTGACTCTTCGGGCGCCGCTTCTCGCCCGACGACACCGAAAACGAAAAGGTTACGAACCGTGCGTACGTACACCCCCAAGCCCGGCGACGTCCAGCGCGACTGGTATGTCGTCGATGCGACCGACGTCGTCCTGGGCCGCCTGGCAAGCCAGGTCGCCATCTTGCTGCGCGGGAAGCACAAGCCGACTTTCGCCCCGCACGTCGACGGCGGTGACTTCGTCATCATCATCAACGCTGACAAGGTCGCGCTGAGCGGCAACAAGCGTGAGACCAAGATCGCCTACCGCCACTCGGGTTACCCGGGCGGCCTCACGGCCACCCCGTACGGCGAGTTCCTGGACACCAAGCCGGAGCGCGCCATCGAGAAGGCCGTGCGCGGCATGATCCCCAAGACCTCGCTCGGTCGGACGCAGATGACCCACCTGAAGGTCTACGCAGGCTCTGAGCACCCGCACACGGCGCAGCAGGCCAAGCCGTTCGAGATCACCCAGGTTTCGCAGCAGGCCTGACGCCGCTGCCGGATCGCAACGCTGAAGGACGCGAGGACACCACAGTGGCCGAGACCACCGTCGACATCGAGCAGGGCGCCGAGACGCCCAGCAACTACACCACCGAGACTGCTGCGCCCGCAACGCGCGGTTCGTCCATCACCGCCCCGGCTCAGGCCCTCGGGCGCCGTAAGGAGGCCGTGGCGCGTGTTCGCCTCGTCCCCGGCACCGGCACCTGGAAGGTCAACGGTCGCACCCTCGAGGAGTACTTCCCGAACAAGGTGCACCAGCAGCTGGTGAACTCCCCGCTGCAGCTGGTCGAGGTCGAGGGCCGCTTCGACGTCATCGCCCGGATCACGGGTGGCGGCACGTCGGGCCAGGCCGGCGCACTGCGCCTGGGCATCGCCCGCGCGCTGAACGCCATCGACGAGGACGCCAACCGCGCCGAGCTCAAGAAGGCCGGCTTCCTCCGGCGTGACGACCGCAAGGTCGAGCGCAAGAAGGCCGGTCTCAAGAAGGCCCGCAAGGCTCCGCAGTACAGCAAGCGCTGATCCAGCGCCTGGCTGGGTGGCCCCGCCGAACAGTGTCGACACTGTTCGGCGGGGTCATCTGTGTTACCGCCCACTACGGTGGGAACCGAACGATCTGAGGAGAACCGGCATGGGCAGGCTGTTCGGCACCGACGGAGTTCGGGGCCTCGCCAACAAGGACATCACGGCGGAGCTGGCACTGGAGCTGGGCGCCGCCGCCGCGCGGGTTCTGACCGCGAAGGGTGAGCTGCTGGGCCCGCGTCCGCGGGCCGTCGTCGGGCGGGACACCCGCGCGTCGGGCGAGTTCCTCGCGGGCGCGGTGGCAGCGGGCCTCGCGTCCGCGGGCGTGGACGTGGTGATGCTCAACGTGCTGCCCACACCCGCGCTGGCCTATCTGGTGACGGAGCTGGAGGCCGACCTCGGTGTCATGGTCTCCGCCTCGCACAACCCCATGCCGGACAACGGCATCAAGTTCTTCGCCCGCGGCGGGCTCAAGCTCGACGACGCCGTCGAGGACGCCATCCAGGCAACGCTGGGCGACGACTGGGAGCGCCCCACGGGCGCCGACGTCGGACGCATCCGCACGGACGGCCAGGCAGCCGCTGTGCGCTACGTGCGGCACCTGACCGACAGCGTGGGCACCACCCCGGACCACCGGCCCCTCGAGGGCCTGCGCATCGCGCTCGACTGCGCCAACGGCGCCGCGAGCGAGGTGGGCCCGGAGGCGCTGCGCGCTGCGGGCGCCGACGTCGTGGTGATGAACGCCAGCCCGGACGGCCGGAACATCAACGAGAAGTGCGGCTCCACGCACCCCGAGCAGCTGCAGGCGGTCGTCGTGGCGTCCGAGGCGGACTTCGGTGTCGCGTTCGACGGCGACGCCGACCGCTGCGTCGCCGTCGACCACACCGGCGCCATCGTGGACGGCGACCAGATCCTCGGGATCCTCGCCACCGCGCTCAAGGAGGAGGGCCGCCTGCCGGGTGACACCCTCGTGGTGACCGTCATGAGCAACCTTGGCCTCATCCTCGCGATGCGACGGCGGGGGATCACGACGGTGCAGACCGCAGTCGGCGACCGGTACGTGCTGGAGGAGATGCGCGCCAAGGGGTTCAGCCTGGGCGGGGAGCAGTCCGGCCACATCATCCTGGCGGACCACGCAACGACGGGCGACGGCGTCCTCGCGGCGCTGCATCTCGCAGCGCGGGTCAAGGCGTCGGGCAAGCGACTGGGTGATCTCGCGGGTGAGATCGAGCGCCTGCCGCAGACCCTCGTCAACGTGCGCGGTGTGGACAAGTCCCGGGCGGGCACGGACGAGGGCGTGCAGACCGCCGTGGCGGACGCGACAGCACGTCTCGGCGACACCGGCCGGGTGCTGCTGCGCCAGTCGGGCACGGAGCCGCTGGTGCGGGTCATGGTCGAGGCCCCGGTTCAGGACGAGGCGGACAAGGTGGCGGAGGATCTGGCCGCCGTCGTTCGGGAGCGGCTCGCGCTGTAGCGGCTCGAGCGGGGGGCGGCGGGGCAGGAGTGAACGGCCCGTGAATCCTTGGAAGCGGGGTTCTACCAGGGGCACCCCCGATGCGATTCAGGGGCACCCCTTGCGTAGGCTGGCGTTAGGCACTATGAGGTGCCGCTCTTCGCCACCCGGGTAGTGCCCGGCCGTAACTTTCGAGGTCCCGTGCTCGAACTCATTTCCACAGTCCTGAGCGCCACCGAGGTGTGGATCCTCGCGATGGCTGCCTCGCCGTGGATCTACCCGGCCATGTTCGCGTTCGCGACCATCGACGGCTTCTTCCCGCCGCTGCCGAGCGAGTCCGTGGTGATCACGCTGGCGGTCTCCGCGCACAGCACGGGCACGCCCTGGATCTGGCTCGTGCTGGTGGCCGCGGCGGCCGGTGCGTGGGTGGGCGACCAGATCGCGTACCAGATCGGACGCATGATCGGCACCGACCGTGTGCCGTTCCTGCAGACACCGCGCGGACGCCGGGCCGTGGCCTGGGCGGAGCGCGCACTGGCCCGGCGCGGAGCATCGTTCATCCTGGCGGCGCGCTACATCCCGATCGGCCGCGTGGCCGTGAACATGACGGCGGGCGCCGTCGGCTACCCACGTCGTCGGTTCATGTTCATCGCCGCGATCGCGGCGGTCATGTGGGCGTTCTACTCGGCCGGGATCGGCCTCGTCGCCGCGCAGTGGCTGGGGCACGAGCCGCTGCTCGCAATCTCCATCGGCGTCGTGCTGGGCGTGGCGATGGGCTTCGTCGTGGACAAGGTGGTGGGCTGGTTCTCGCACCGGGAGCTCGACGACGACGTCCACCCGGCCGGAGGGCACGACGGCGGCAAGGGTGCCGACCAGAAGGTGACCGTCCCGCCGTCGGACTCGGACGGCGCGACCGGCGCCGGCGCCTAGCCGGAGGATCGACTCCCCGGGGCAGCCGAAAGCCCGAGCGCGGCATCGTCGCCGGCTCGGGCCTTGCCAGGTCAGTGTGGCGTCGACGGGTCGACGCGAGGATCGGCCAAGGTCATCGGCCGAGTGCGGTCAGAGCTTGCGCAGCCGGACCCGCTGCACCGCGTGGTCCGAGCCCTTGGTGAGCACCAGGGTCGCGCGGCCCCGCGTGGGCAGGATGTTCCGCTCGAGGTTGGGCGCGTTGATGGACTCCCAGATCAGCAGTGCGCGCTCCGTCGCCTCCTGGTCGGAGAGCGACGCGTACCGCCGGAAGTAGGAGTCGGGCTTCGTGAACGCGGTGCGGCGCAGCTCGAGGAACCGTTCCACGTACCACTGCCGGATGTTCCGGGTCCGGGCGTCCACATAGATCGAGAAGTCGAAGAAGTCGCTCACCGCGACGGTCGACTCGTCGACGGCGGACGGCCGGGCCGGCTGCAGCACGTTGAGCCCCTCGACGATGAGCACGTCGGGCTTGCGGACCACCATCTCCTGGCCCGGCACGATGTCGTACGTGACGTGCGAGTACACGGGCGCGCGCACCTCCGCCTGCCCGGCCTTGATGCGGGACAGGAACCGGATCAGGGCGCGCCGGTCGTACGACTCGGGGAAGCCCTTGCGCTCCATCAGGCCCCGCCGTTCGAGCTCCGCGTTCGGGTAGAGGAACCCGTCGGTGGTGATGAGCTCGACGCGCGGCGTCTCGGGCCAGCGGGCGAGCATCTCGCGCAGGACACGCGCCGTCGTCGACTTGCCGACGGCCACCGAGCCCGCGACCCCGATGACGTAAGGGGTGCGGGGCGGGTCCTCGTGCAGGAAGGTCGACGTCGCGTCGTGCAGGCCACCAGTGGCCATCACGTAGAGGTTGAGCAGGCGTGACAGGGGGCGATAGATCGCGTCGACCTCGGCCAGGTCGATCGGGTCACCGAGACCGCGCAGGCGCTCGACGTCCTCGTCGGTCAGCGGCAGCGGAGTGGACGCCGAGAGGCGGCTCCAGGCCGCTCGGTCGAGATCCACGTAGGGCGAGGACGGGGCGAGGGCGAGCAGATGCTCGCCGAGGTCCGTCGTCGGATACTGGGAAACCACCTGCAGCATTGTGCCCCACCTGGCGTCGTGAATCGCTACCGGCCGTGGCGGCCGTCCGTGGCGGGCGGCACAGCCGCCCTGTGAGCCCCGTCATGCGGGCCGGACCAGAACCCTCGTTAGACTCGCCCGCATGTGTGGGATTGTGGGTTACACGGGAACTGTAGCGACTACGGCGGACGGCAACGCCTCGGGTGCTGCCACGCCGTCGGGCACGCCTCTCGACGTAGCCATCGAAGGGCTGCGCCGGCTGGAGTACCGCGGGTACGACTCGGCCGGCGTGGCGCTCGTCGCGCCAGGGCTGGACGGCATCGCCTGGGCGAAGAAGTCCGGCAAGCTCGCCAACCTGATCGAGGCGCTCGACAACGACCCCCTGCCCCTTGCGACCGCGGCGATCGGGCACACGCGCTGGGCCACGCACGGCGGCCCCACCGACGCGAACGCGCACCCCCACCTGGCCGACGGCGACCGGCTCGCCGTGATCCACAACGGCATCGTCGAAAACTTCGCCCAGCTCAAGGCCGAGCTGCTGGCCGACGGCGTGACGTTCCGCTCCGAGACCGATACCGAGGTGGCTGCTCACCTCATGGCCAAGGCGTACCGCGAGACGGGGAACCTGACGCAGGCCATGACGGCCGTTGCCGGCCGCCTGCACGGCACGTTCACGCTGCTCGCCGTGCACGCGGACGCACCCGAGACGGTGGTGGGCGCCCGGCACGACTCCCCGCTCGTGGTGGGGCTCGGCGAGGGCGAGAACTTCCTGGGTTCCGACGTCGCGGCGTTCATCGCGCACACCAAGGAGGCGCTCGAGCTGGGCCAGGACCAGGTGGTGACCATCACGCCGACGTCAGTGGCCGTGACCGACTTCGACGGCAAGCCCGCCGAGGCCAAGCGCTACACCGTGGACTGGGACGCGGCCGCCGCGGAGAAGGGTGGCTTCGCGTCCTTCATGGACAAGGAGATCCACGACCAGCCGCAGGCGGTCGCCGACACGCTGCTCGGCCGGACGGACGCCGCCGGCGCGCTCGTGCTGGACGACCTGCGGATCGACGAGTCGGTGCTGCGCGCGGTGAACAAGATCATCGTCGTCGCCTGCGGCACCGCCGCCTACGCCGGGCACGTGGCGAAGTACGCGATCGAGCACTGGTGCCGCATCCCCGTGGAGGTCGAGCTCGCGCACGAGTTCCGCTACCGCGACCCGATCGTCGACGAGCGCACCCTGGTGGTGGCCGTGACCCAGTCCGGCGAGACCATGGACACGCTGATGGCCGTGCGGCACGCGCGCGAGCAGGGTGCCAAGGTGATCTCGATCGTCAACACCCACGGTTCGACGATCCCGCGTGAGTCCGACGCCGTGCTGTACACGCACGCCGGCCCCGAGATCGCCGTCGCCTCCACCAAGGCCTTCCTCGCGCAGATCACCGCCGCGTACGTGCTGGGCCTGTACCTGGCGCAGCTGCGCGGCAACAAGTTCCCCGACGAGATCGTCGCGCTGCTCGACGAGCTGCGGGCCATGCCGCGCAAGATCCAGACGGTCATCGAGCGCGGCGAGTACGTGCGCGCGACCGCGCGGTCCATGGAGAAGTCCGACAAGGTGCTGTTCCTGGGGCGGCACGTCGGGTTCCCGGTGGCCCTGGAGGGCGCGCTCAAGCTCAAGGAGCTCGCATACATCCACGCCGAGGGCTTCGCCGCCGGCGAGCTCAAGCACGGGCCGATCGCCCTGATCGACGAGGGGCAGCCCGTGTTCGTGGTCGTGCCCTCGCCGCGGGGCCGCGACACCCTGCACTCCAAGGTCGTCTCCAACATCCAGGAGATCCGGGCCCGCGGCGCGCGCACCCTCGTGATCGCCGAGGACGGCGACGACGAGGTGGCCAAGTACGCCGACGAGATCTTCTGGATCCCGCAGGCGCCCACGCTGCTCCAGCCCCTGCTGGCGGTGGTGCCGCTGCAGATCTTCGCCATGGCGCTCGCCACCGCGAAGGGTCTGGACGTGGACCAGCCGCGCAACCTCGCCAAGTCCGTGACGGTGGAGTAGCCGGTCCGTCGTCCGGCGGGTCGAACCGCAAGCTGGTCGCTGTGTGAGCGTCGAACCGCAGGTTGGACGTGATCGGGGCCGTCGAACCGCAGGTTGGTCGTGTTTGCGCGTGTCGAGCCGCAAGGGACCCGTCCATCCGGGCTCGGACTGACGTGTCGGATGCGGTTCGGCGCTCAGATCCACCCACAAGTTGCGGTTCGACGCCGGTGGTGGACCCGTTGGACGGGTGGCTTGCGGTTCGGCGCGGTGGCGTGGACGCGCAACCTGCGGTTCGGCGCTCGATGGCCGGCGTGGTGAGCGCAGGGGCTGTGGCACGCTCGGCCGGGTGGACCTCAAGAATCTCTCGGACGAAGTCGAGATCATCAGCCGTGTCTATGCGCGGGTGCACGGCGTGGAGCGCACCGACGACTGGCTCGTGCTGAAGCTCCACGAGGAGGTCGGCGAGCTCACCCAGGCGTTCCTCAACCTGTCCGGACGTTCCAGGGACCGGGGTCTGTCCGACGACGAGACACGCGACGCGTTCCGCGGCGAGGTAGCGGACGCGCTCGCGCAGCTGCTGCTCGTCGCCCGGCGGTTCGACGTCGACCTGTCCGAGGAGCTGGAGCGCAAGTGGTTCCGCTGGCGGCACCTGGTCCGGCCGGAGGACACCGCGGGCATCCGGGATGTCGGTGGTCCCGTCTAGCCTGTGGCCCGACGAGAGGGGCGTGCATGGCGTACGTGGAGGTCGACGGGGTTCAGGTGCACTACGTGGAGCACGGGCCGGCCGGGCCTGGGGTGGCGACGGCGGTGCTGGTCCATGGGTTCCCGGTGGATCACCGGATCATGACTGGCTCGTTCGAGGCGGTCTTCGCGGAACGCCAGGGCTGGCGTCGCGTCTACGTCGACCTGCCGGGCATGGGCCGCACGGCGGCGCCCGACGTCGGGAGCACCGACGACGTCTTCCGGATCCTGCGCGGGACGGTCGAGGCGCTGGTGCCCGAGGGTGCGTACGTCGTCGTCGGGCAGTCGTACGGCGGGTACCTGGCACGCGGGCTCGTCGCCGCCGACCCGGAACGGGTGGCGGGCCTGGCCGCGGTGGTGACCGTGGTCGAACCGCGCCACGAGCTGCGGCAGCTCCCTGGCCGCCAGGTGCTGGTGCGAGACCCGGCGCTCGCCGAACGGGTCGGGGCCGAGGCGATCGCTGCGGAGGAGATCCTCGTCGTTCAGACCGACGAGACCTGGGAGCGAGCGCGCCAGGAGGCGGACCCCGGACTTGCCGCGGCCGATCCGGTCGTGACCGCGCGGATCGAGGCCGCCTACGCGGGTGCCTTCCCTGTCCAGGCCGTGCCGTTCGAGAAACCGACGCTCGTCCTCGTCGGGCGCCAGGACTCGGTGACCGGCTACCGCGAAGCGTGGGACCTCGTCGAGCACTACCCACGCGCGACGTTCGCCGTGCTGGACCGCGCGGGGCACGGGCTGGACCTGGAGCAGCGCGGGCTGTTCGAGGCGCTGGTGGGCGAGTGGCTGGACCGCGTCGAGGAGGCGCTCCCGGTCTGAGCCGGCGGGGAGAGGGCGTCAGCTCGACACCGCGACGACAACGAGCAGCGTGACGATCGCGGCGATCACGACGCCGAACACGACGACCATGACCACGGGGAAGGGGAGCTTGTCGTCGTCCTCCGTCATGGCAACCTCCTATGCACGAGAGGTGGCTGCCTGCCGGTACGATGCAGGCGCCACCTTTACCTCTGCATTACGGTAATAGGGTGCCGCAAAACGGGCATCCTGCGCAAGGTCCGAGGGTGAAGACCTGATGGAGCAGGTGACCGACGCCGGGAACTACGCTGAGCCCATGATCATCGGGACGGGCATCGACGTGGTCGACGTTGACCGGTTCATGGAGGCCCTCGATCGCACGCCCCGGCTGCGCGAAAAGTTGTTCACCGAGGCCGAGCGCGAGCTGCCGCCGTCATCCCTGGCCGCGAGGTTCGCAGCGAAGGAGGCCATCGCGAAGTCGCTCGGCGCGCCCGGCAACCTCAGGTGGCACGACGTGACCGTGCACCGCACCGTGGGCGGCCCGCCGAGGATCGACGCGAGCGGCACCGTCGCCGCCCGTGCCGCCGAGCTGGGTGTGCGCACCTGGCACATCACCATCTCGCACGATGCGGGGATCGCGTCCGCGATGGTGATCGCTGAGGGCTGACCCGCCGAGATAGAACCAGGGCGGGACGAACCACGCGAGTTCGTCCCGCCCCAGTTCTATCTCGGCCTGGTTCTATCTCGGCGAACGGGGCTACTGGAGCTCGGGGATGACCTGCTTCTCGAAGAGCTCGATGCCCGTCTGGTCGTAGGCCGCCTCCTGGAAGTACGTGATCGCGTACTCCAGGCCGCGTGACCGCATGCCCTGAAGCCGCTCGACGATCTGCTCGGGCGTGCCGACCAGGAGCCCGTTCCGCCAGGTGTTGATCTCGTGCTCGGCCTTCTCCGGGGCCCACTTGCGCAGGTGCGCCTCGATCCAGGCCAGCCGCTCGGCGACGTCTGCCTCGGTCTGGCCGATCACCACGTTGTAGTCCGCCGACCGGGTGATCTCGCCGAAGTCCCTGCCCACGTCCTTGCAGTGCGCCTCGAGAACGCTCGACTTGTGCGTGAATCCCTCGGGCGTGCCGTCGAAGTTGGTGTACTGGGCGTGCTGCGCGGCGATGCGCAGCGTCTTCTTCTCGCCTCCGCCCGCGATCCACAGCGGGAGGGACGGGACCTCGGCGCCCCCGTCGCCCACCGGAAGCTGCTGCAGCGGCTGCGGGTAGCAGAGCGCGCCGTCGACCTGGTACTGCTTGCCCTCGAACGTGCCCGAGGATCCGGTGCGCCACATGTTCGCCATGATCTGCACGCCCTCGTCGAGCGCGCGCAGGCGCTCGCCCGCGGACGGGAAGCCGTAGCCGTAGGCGCGCCACTCGTGCTCGTACCAGCCGGCGCCGATGCCCATCTCGACGCGGCCGCCGGACACCGTGTCGATGGTCGAGGCCACCTTGGCGAGGTGGGCCGGGTTGCGGTACGCCATGCAGGTGCACATCTGGCCCAGGCGGACGCGCTGGGTGGCCGCCGCAAACGCGGCCATGAGGGACCAGGCCTCGTGCGTCGCCTCCGTGGTCGGCTGCGGGACGGTGTGGAAGTGGTCGTACACCCAGGCCGAGGTCCACGCGAACTCGCCGCCGGGGACCGCCTCGCCGGCTGCCTGGTTCTCCGCGCGGTGTACTAGGGACAGCATGGAAGCCCACTGGTCGGCGGGCGCGATGTCGACCAGGTCGAGGCGCCAGCCCTGCGGGATGAAGAGTCCGAATCGCATGGTCCGACCCTATGCCGACAGGGTTCGGGAAGGGAGGGGCGGTCCAAATCGCCCGGAACTGGTACCTCGGACCGTGGCGGAAGCGGCACTATAGGCCCTGTGAAAGATGCGTGGAGTGCCGACGAGGTGCGCAAGGCCGAAGAGCCGCTGATCGCCGCGGGTGAGCCGCTCATGGCCAGGGCGGCGTACGCACTGGCTCAGGCAGTGCTCCGCGAGGTGGCCGCCCGGCCCGTCGGCGGGCACCCGACCCGTCGCAGGGCCGTACGCCCCAGCGGCGTCCGGCTGCGCGGCAGCCTCGGCTCCGACGGGCTGCCCGGTACCGCCCGGGTCCGGCCCGGCCGCTCGGCCGGCACCCGGGGCGACGTGCGCGGTGCGCGCGCCCTGCTGCTCGTCGGCCCCGGCAACAACGGGGGCGACACCCTGTTCGCCGGCGTTCACCTGGCGCGGCGTGGCATGACGGTCACGGCCGTCCTCGCCTCCTCGCGCGTCCACGACGAGGGCCTCGCCGCGTTCGAGGCCGCCGGCGGGCACGTCGTCAAGCTGGCCGACGCCCGGGTCCCGTCCGTCGTCCAGTCCGCCCGTATGTCCGACGTCCTGCTGGACGGCCTGGTCGGCGTCGGCGCGCGCGGCGCGCTGCGACCGCCCGCCGGCGGCCTGGTGCGCGCCCTCGCGGACGCCCGCGAGGCAGCGGGGGAGCGGTGGCCGTACACCGTCGCAGTCGACATCCCGAGCGGTATCGGCGTGGACGACGGCGTAGTGGGCGGCCCTGTCCTGCCCGCTGACCGCACGGTGACGTTCGGCGCGCTCAAGCCCGGCCTGCTCCTGCCGCCGGCGGCGCTGATCGCCGGTGAGATCGAGCTGGTCGACGTCGGCTTCCCCACTCCCTCCGGGAGCGACCAGTGGGCCAGCGCGGCGCAGCGCGTCGCGCTGGGCCGCCACTCGATGGGCAGTACGGACATCGGGTCGGGCAGGGTGCAGCGGATGGAGCCGGGCGACGTGGCTGCTCTGTGGCCGACCCCCGGCGCCCGGGACCACAAGTACACGCGGGGCGTCGTCGGCGTGATCGCGGGCACGAGCACCTACCCGGGCGCGGCGGTACTCGCGACGTCGGGTGCGGTGCGCGCCGGCGCCGGGATGGTGCGCTACCTGGGCCCCGAGGCCGTCGGCACGCGCGTGCTCCTGGCCCGCCCAGAGGTGGTCGTCGCGGGCGGCCGCGTCCAGGCCTGGGTCCTCGGGCCCGGCGTCACCCCCTTCGACCCGGAGGAAGGCCCGGACGCGGACGGCCAGGCCCGCCGGATCTTCGGGGCGCTCGCGGCCGTGACCGGGGTGCTTTCGGAGGACGTGACCGGCGGCAAGATGCCCGCCGTGATCGACGCGGGCGCGCTCACGATGCTGGAGCACCGGCTCCCGGCGTGGGCGGTGCTGACCCCGCACGCCGGCGAGCTGGCGGAGCTGCTGCAGGGGCTCGGGCACGAGGTCGACCGTGCGGATGTCGAGGCGCGGCCGCTGCACTGGGTGCGCACGGCGCACCAGGCGACCGGCGCCACCGTGCTGCTCAAGGGCGCGATCACGGTGGTGGCCGGCCCGGGGGCCGCGTACGCACAGGCGGACGCGCCGGCCTGGACCGCTACCGCCGGGGCGGGCGACGTGCTGGCGGGCATCCTCGGGACGCTGCTCGCGGGACGCTCGGCCGAGGTCGTCCAGGACGAGACCCTGGCGGCGCGCCTCGCGGCCGCGGCGGTGCTGGTGCACGGGCGGGCGGCGGCGCGGGCGTCGGCGGGCGGGCCGGTCGCCGCGCTCGAGATCGCCCACGCGGTGCCCGCGGTGCTCGCCGAGCTGCTGAGCGACTGACGCCGGCGTCGGCGCCCGGCGTCGGCGCCCGGCGTCGGCACCGCCGCCCGGCTAGGCTGACGGCGATGAGTCAACGCGTCGTCGCCTGGGGGCAGGAGCTCCGCGAGATCCACAACAGGCTGCGCGACGCCCTCCGGGTGGCGCGGTCCGCCGTCGAGGACGGCGGGTCCGGTCCGACGGCGGCACGGGACCTACAGCTCTACTGCGTCGGCTTCTGCGTGGCGCTCACCGGCCACCACCGCAGCGAGGACGCGACGCTGTTCGACGTCGTGCTGGCGGCCGAGCCGGGGCTCGCGCCCGTGGTCGCCGACCTGAAGCGGGACCACTCCATGCTGGACCACCTGCTGGGCGAGCTGGAGCGCGCCGCGACGTCTGGCGCGGACCGGGATGAGCTGCTGCGGCACCTCGACGGCATCGAGGCCGTCATGGAGACGCACTTCCGGTTCGAGGAGAAGAAGCTTGTCGCCGCTCTCGACGGCGCGGACCGTCCCGAAGCCGACAGGCAGGTAATGCTCGGCCCGCTGGCGTGACGTCAGAGCTTTATGAAATGGGCATTCCGGAAGTATTTCCTTCAACGCGACCCTTCTCATGCATGCCCGAGATGCGCCATGTAGAACCGTAATTTCCCGGTACCACAGGTTCATCCTGCACGATTCACCTCCTGCCATAGACTCCTGAGCGCTCGCCATCAATGTTCATGTAAGCCGCGAATTGGGGTGTGCGTGACATCAAGTTTCGGGCCTTCCGTGGCCGTGCCTACGGCGACGTCGTGGGCACGAGGGAGCCAGGCAGGCAGCAGGGGGAGGGACCGCATGGTCCACGGGCGTGATCGAGAGCTGCGGGTCATCGGGCACTTCGCAACCGACTTGGACCCGACGGTCCTCGTCGTGCGCGGGCTGAGCGGGATCGGCAAGACCGCTACGGTGCTCCACGCGCTGAAGCAGGTCGGCGCGGGGGCGTCGGCGGTCCGGGTGGTTCGCTCGTGCTCGCCACGACCCTCGGCGCACGACCTGGACAGCAGCCGGCGCATCGACCTGTCGGCCTGGTCGGTCACCGACCGCCTCGAGCACGAGCCCGCCTTCGACGCGTCCGGGTTCCTCCGGGCGGTATCGGCCTGGGCCGGTGGTGGCGGCGGGACCGGACCGCGTGTGCTCTTCGTCGACGACGTCGGCGTGCTGACCCCCGAACGCGCGCGCTGGCTCCAGAACCTGGCCGACGAGGCGTACGGGCAGGACTGGCGGGTGATCGCCGCCGTCCGCGGCATCGCCGTCGAGCCGCTCTCCGACGACGTCGAGGTGCTGGAGCTGGGCCCGCTCGACCGGGGATCCCTGCGGCGCGTGCTCGACATGGAGCTGAGCGTTCCGGTCGCGGCCGACGTCGTCGAGCACCTGCGCTGGTGGAGCGCCGGCAATCCCCGGCTCGCCCTCGAGCTCGCCGGGGCGCTGAGCGGTGCCGAGCTGCGCGGGGACGCCTCCTGGACCGGGCCCGAGGTCGTGGGCGCCGCTGCCCGGCGCGCCTACCGCGCGATGCTGGCCGGCCTCGACCCGGCGACGATGACCGCGCTGGCGGGCGCTCCGCTGGGCGACGTCTCCGTGGCCCGCCGCGACGGCCGCTCGACCGTGCGGCACCCGCTGCTGTCCCTGCTGTGCCGGGAGGTGCGCGGATCGGACGGAAAGGCGGACGGCCACGAGGCCGGCGGAGTGGGCCCGGACGTGACCGGGCCGGGCGCGGCGGCGAGCATCCTCGACGGGCTGCACCTGGACGAGCTGCCGGCGCGCGCCTGGGCCGTGGTGGCCGCGACTCCCGACCCGCGCCTGGCGGCGCGCGCAGTCGGGGTGTCGCTGATGACGGGCCGCGCGTGGGCGGACCACCCCGACGGTCCGCTGGTGCCGGGCCGGGTGGGTCCGGAGTGGACGGACCACCTGTGGTGGCGGCACCCCGCGGGCGTCGGCGAGGAGGCGCGCGCGGCGGGCGCTCGCGTCGCGGCCACGCTGCTGCGCCTGGAGGACTCCGGCGATCTGCCGGACCCCGCCGGGCTGCGGGCGGACCTCGGGCTGATCGGTCCGACACCCGGACAGGACTGGGTGGGCGTCGACCTCCAGGTGCGCGCCCTGCTGATGCTGGGCGACGTGGTCGGCGCGCGCAGCCTTATCGCCGACCACTCCGGCGCGACGCCGGGGAGGACCGTTGCGGAGATCGTGGCGCGAGACCTCGCGGCTGCCCGGGTCGCCGCGTTCGACGGGCGGGCCATCGACGTCCGCACGCATCTCGCGCACGCGGCGGAGCTGCGTCCCTCGGTCGACGAGTGGCTGCCGGTCCGCGGGCTGCGCGCGTCGGCCGACGCCGTCGTCGACGGGACGGTCCCGGCCAGCACCATGCCTGCGCAGGCGGGCAGCTGGTCGGCGCGCGCGCTGGGTGAGTACGCCGCAGACCTCGGAGCCGCTCACCTCGTCGTCGGACAGGCGGAGCTGGCGGTCGCGCTGCTGACCATCGCGCTCGAGCACTGCGCCTGGCCGTACCGGGGCCGCGTCCAGGTGCGGTGCGACCTCGTGGAGGCCGTCATGGCGTCGACGCCGCCAGGTCAGGTAGGCCCACGCGTCCAGCGGCTGCTCGATCCGCCAGTGGCGCCCGACGAGCGGTCGGCCGTGGACGTCGCGGCGGCCTACTCCAGGCTCTGCGCCCTCCTGGCCGCCGACGGCACGCCGTCGGCCACCTTCGAGGCCGCTCTGCACGCTCCGCCGACGCCGATGTCGCCCTGGCAGCGCGTGCGCATGCTGGTGGCCTACGGCCGGTACGCCGTGACGCGCGGGGCCCGCTCAACGGGTACCGAGATGCTCGACGAGGCGCGGACGCTGGTGCGCCTGGCCGGGATGGCCGGGTGGCTGCGCGGTATCGACGTGTTCCTCGCCGAGGCGGAGACGAGCGGTGGTGCCGGCCCCGAGTGGGAGGTGCTCGCCCGCCCCGAGCGGGAGATGGTCCGGCTCGCAGTGCACGGTGCGACCAACTCGCAGATCGCTCAGGCGACGTTCGTGTCCGAGCGGACCGTCGTGAACCGCCTGCGCCGCGCGTACGCGACGCTGGGCATCCGGGATCGCCGGGATCTGGTCCGGCTCGCCGAGACCCGGCCCCCGGCCTGGCTCGTCGGCGGATAGCGCCCCCACGCAGATTTTTCACCCGCCATTGCCGCTACTTTTAACCCGGCATTTCGGACGACCTTCACTTCTTTCCGCCCATGTGCGTATGGGTTCCTTACGCGCGCCTCGAATCGGTCCGAACGCATCTCGAGTTGCGTTCCGTTGCGTCAGCGCACGATTACCGCCCTGCCTGGCAGGTCCCTGAGAACCACTGTTCCCTGATGGCCGGGAGCCGGTGTCTCTTGCGCCACTGCCCCGACGATCCGGACGTGATCACGTACCGATCCGGACGCTTTTTTAAGCGCGAATGTGGAGGAGTGAGTTCTTTTGAACCGAACGCCAGTACCGTCACGCCGACGTCGGAGGGGTGGCGCCATGTTGCGCCGATCCCTGGTGACGGTCGCGGCGACGGCAGTCGTGGTCACCGCCACGGGTCTGCCGGCAGTCGCCGTGGACAACTACCCGGACGAGCCGTCCGAGGCCGCTGCGAGCGTCCTCGACTCGACGCTCTTCCAGGAGGCGCTGCTCGCCGCCGCGTCGTCGGATGCGGGCTCTGTCTCGAACCCCGGCCCCAACGAGGGCAACCTGAACGTCGACCTTCTCGGGTCGGAGCTCATCAGCATCGGTGACGTCGAGGTCCCCCTCGACGAGATTCTCGACTTCGGTCAGCTCGGTGCGCTGGCCAGCAAGAGCGAGGCGTCGTCCGCAATCGACGCGCACGCGGTGTCCGGCCTGATCGGCGCGGACGGTGGCGTGACGCTGGACGGCGAGACCGAGGACTTCGGCAAGGCGTCCGTGGACGTCCTGTCGGCCGCACGCCTGCTGGGCGTCGACGGCCTCACCGACCAGATCGTCGACCAGCTGCTCCTGGAGCTGGGCGCAGGTGCGGCTGAGGTCACCGCCGAGGACGGCGTGATCCTGGACCAGGACGGCGTGGGTGGCCTCGGCCAGTACCGCGTCGGCGATGCCGACCTCGTCCTGCACTCCCCGGTCATCGAGGACGCTGCCTCGTCGATCTACGACATCGGCGGCACCATCGACACGACCGTCGAGGACCTCGTCAACGAGAACCTCGACATCAGTGCGCTGACCGGCCTGTTCGACGCGGTTCCGGGTGTTCCGACGCCCACGGTCACCGTGGACAGCGACATGCAGGAGAACCTGTTCCAGTCCGTCGTGGGGGAGCCGATCACCTCGGCGAACCAGCTGATCACCATCGACCTGTCGACCGGTGAGCTGGAGATCCACCTCGACAAGCTGGTGGACAACCCCGACGAGACCGAGGGCGGCCTCAACGAGCTGCCCCCGAACTACGAGCTCATCGACGACACGACCTACCCGCTGATCGCGGAGACCGTGCACGAGCTGATGCAGGAAGTCACCCGCATCCTCGTCGGCGCCATCGAGGACTCGCTGAACTCGGTGACGGTCAACCTCGCCTTCTACGAGGAGGGGCCGCTCGGCACCCTCGACGTGTCGTGGTCGATCCCGCTGGCGGACGCCGTGAACGGCGACTTCCCCGAGGCTGAGAACAACAGCACCGGCACGATGGCTCCGATCGCCACGGTTCTGGTGGGCACCATCAACACCACGGGCGGTGCGCTCGCGCCGATCCTTGCCCCGGTGTACGAGCTGCTGATCAGCGACGAGGGTGACAACATCTTCGAGCTGCTGATCAACGACATCACGACGGACGCCATCACCACGCCGATCCGCGAGATGCTCTCGCCGGTCTTCGACGTGCTGGCAGAGGTCCTCTCGATCACGATCAACCGCCAGGTGACCGAGACCTCGACCAACGCTTCGGGCGAGGACGTTGTCAGCTCGCTCGACCTGTCGGCGCTGAGCATCGCGCTCCTGCCGGCGAGCGAGGCCGCGCGGATCAACCTGGGCAACGCCGCTGTGCGCATCACGCCGGACGGCGACGGCGGACCGGGCGAGATCGACCCGTCGCTGACGGTCGACCCCGCTTCGGTCGCTCCGGGTCAGGCGACCCTGGCGTCGGGCGTGGGCTACACCCCGGACTCGACGGCCACCGTCCAGCTGATGGACCCCGAGGGCAACCCCGTGGGCGACCCGATCCCGGTGGACACGAACGCGGAGGGTGCCTTCACCGCCGAGGTCCCGGTTCCGGACGACGCCGACCTCGGCGACTATACGGTCATCGGCACCGACGACACGACGGGCGAGGCCGCTGAGGCCCCGCTGGAGGTCGTCGTCGGCTCCGACGTCTGTGCCACGGACCCGACGCTGACCGTCGAGCCGACCGCCGCCTACCCGGGCGACACCGTCTCGGTCGTGGGGCAGGGCTTCACGGCCGGTGTCCCCGTCGTCGTGCAGCTGCGTGACCTCGAGGGCAACGCGGTCGGCGAGCCGATCACGGTGACCCCGGACGAGGCCTGCGGTTTCATCACGGAGCTGATCATCCCCAGGGGTGCCGAGCCTGGCGACCACGTGGTCGAGGCACAGCCGGAGGACGGCAGCGAAGGTGCCGAGGCACCGCTCGAGATCCTCGACCCGGGCACCAACCCGCCCGCCGAGTGCACCGACCCGACCATCACGGCCGACCCGACAGTGGTCGAGGCGGGCGACGAGGTCATGATCACCGGTACGGGCTTCCCGGCCGGCGTGGACGTCACCGTCCAGCTCCAGGACACCGAGGGCAACGACATCGGTGGCCCGGTCAGCGTGACCGTTGACGCGGACTGCGGGTTCACCACTCCGATCACGGTTCCCGAGGGCACGCCCCCGGGCGTCATCATCGTGGACGCTCAGCCGGACGACGGCAGCGAGGGCGCGCAGACGCCGATCGCGGTCTCCGAGTCGCTCGGCGGCGGCAACGACCGTGACCTGAGCGCGCGGTTCGAGAAGCCGGCGGTCCGGCAGGGCGATGAGCAGACCTTCTACGCCTCGGGCTTCGACGCCGGTGAGGTTGTCGTCGGCATCATCAACTCGGAGCCGATCGCTCTCCCGGCCCAGGCCGCGGACAGCGACGGCAACGTCGAGTGGACCTTCACGGTCCCGAGGAACATGGACGTCGGTCCGCACCAGGGCATCGCCGTGAGCACGGCCGAAGGCGACTCCGCCATGGCCGAGTTCGATGTCCTGGCTGCCTCGTTCGACACCGGTTCGGATGGCGACGGCTCGGGTGCCAGCGGCGACCCGGACGACGGCCCGCTCGCCAGCACCGGTGCGAACGTGACGGCACTGGTCGCCGCCACGGTGCTGCTCCTCGGTGCCGGTGCGGTCATGATCAAGCGCCGGCGTGAGATCAGCCAGGCCTTCGCCACCGCGATGGGCCGGATGACGGACGACTCACGTCCCGTCTGACGATGCGTGCGTCTCTGACGCAGCAAGCAGGTGTCTGACGCAGCAGGACCGGCCCGGTGCGACGACGTCGCACCGGGCCGGTCCCGTTGGGAAGGGCCCGCAGAGGGCCCGGAGAATCAGATCGAAGGGGGACGACGTGCCCGAGGTGTCGTCGAAACGGCGGATGCTTCCGGCGATCGTCGCGGCAACCGCCATCGTCGCGCTCGTCGTGGCCGCGATCCTGGTCGTGGAGCAGGCCCTGCCTGCCGCACCGGCGCCGCGCGGCGTGGAACCCACGGTGTCGGGCAGCGTGGGGCTGAAGTGCGCGGAGAACGACCCGATCGCGCAGGAGCTCGCAAGTGGGTCCACGTGGACCATGTGCTGGCGGGTCGACCCGAGCCGAGGACTGGTGCTCGAGGACGTGAACGGGCAGCCGACCTAGGCGCCCTGAGCTCAGCCCTTCCGCGCCTCGACGAGCGTGCGACGGCTGTGGCAGACGAACGAGCCGTGCTCCACGATGTGCTCGTGCAGGGCGCGGAGGCGGTCCTGGTACTTGTCCACCGAGAAGTCGGGCACCGTCCACAGGACCTTGCGCAGGAAGTGCACGACCGCGGCCAGGTCGAAGAACTCGACCTTCGTCAGCGCGTCCTGGAGCCGCACGAGGTCGAGGCCGGCCTCGGACACCTGGGCGCGGACCTGGTCCAGGTAGCCGGCGTCGTCGTCCGCCTGCGGCCCCATGAGGAACTCGTACAGCGCGCGGTTGGAGCCCGCGCCGACCTCCTGGACGAGCAGCGTGCCGCCGGGCGCCAGCACCCGCGCGGCCTCGCGATACGGGAACGAGACCGGGTGGCGGCTCATGACGAGGCCGAACGTGTAGTCGTCGAAGGGGAGCGGGGCGTCGTCGTCGCCGACCAGGGTCACGACCCCGCCGAACGGCTCCAGCGCCGCGGAGGCGAGCTCGTGGTTCGGTGCCCAGCCCTCGGTGGCCCGCACGACGCCGGGCACGCGCGAGGCCACCCCCAGCGCCTCCGCGAAGACCTCGCCGCCGCCCGTGTCGACGTCGAGCACCGCGTCGACCTGACCCAGGCGCTCGCCGCAGAGCCGCACGTAGCCCCAGCCGGGGCGCTCCTCGGTGGCCCGCCCCGCGAACCAGGAGAAGTCCCAGCCGTCGGTGGGTACGGCCAGCCCCTCCGCGATCTCCTCGTCGAACGTCATGCGATCGAAACTAGCCCCGGGAATCCCCCGCCCACCAGCCGATATCCCCGGACCGAGGGAGAGTCAGTCCCGCGGGAGGACCATCTCTACCTCGTCCGGGAACGGCGCGTACTCCGCCGCCTGGCTGCGCCCCGTACGGCGCCAGCCGAGGTGCTCGTAGAAGCCGATGGCCTGGTCGTTGTCGGCAAGGCACCACAGGCGGGGGTCGCTCATCTCGGCGACCGCCATGTCCATCGCCGCCCGCGCGAGGCCGGCGCCCCAGTGGGCGGGGTGCACGGCCAGGTGCCGCAGCAGCCGTTCGTCGTGAGCGACGAAGCAGGCCAGGCGGGAGCCCCTACCCCGCGAAGTGTCGGCGTCCTCGTCGTCCAGCACGAGAACGCGGACGCCCGGCTCGGTGATCGCGGCCTGCCACTTGGCCAGGACCTCGTCGGACGGGAACGGGTACATGCCCGGCGGGAAGATGTGACCCAGCGCTGCGATCCCGGCGGCGCGCTCGACGTCGAGGAGCGCCTGCGCATCCTCGGGCGTGGCCTGCCGGAACCGGTTGGGATCCATGGCCTCAGCGTACGGCCCGGCGGACGAAAAATGGGGTGCACAGTTTCGCGATGTGGTTACCCGGACCCGGTCAGGCCGCCGCTTCCGCGGCGGCCTGACCCTCAGCGTGGCAGGTGCGCCTCGATCTCGTTGACGATCGCCGGATCGTCCGGCAGCGTCTTCGGCGCGTACCGACGGACGTCACCACCGGGCAGCACCAGGAACTTCTCGAAGTTCCACCGGATCTTGCCCGAGTAGCCTTCTGCGTCCGCCGTCTTCGTGAGCTCGGCGTAGAGCGGGTGCGCCTGCCGCCCGTTCACCTTGACCTTGTCGAGCACGGGGAACGTGACGCCGTACGTCATGGAGCAGAACTCGGCGATCTTCTCGTTCGAGCTCAGCTCCTGCAGGAACTGGTTGCTGGGGAAGCCCAGCACGGTGAACCCGCGGTCCTGGTAGGTCTTCTGCAGCTTCTCCAGGGTCTCGTACTGCGGCGTCAGGCCGCACCGCGAGGCCACGTTCACCACGAGTACTACGTCCTCCTTGTGCTCCGCCAGCGAGATCTCGGTGCCGTCCATCGTGTGGAAGGGGATGTCGTAAAGGGCCATCCGCGCATCGTCCACCTTTTTTGCAGTCAGTGCAAGGTTCAGGCGGGCTCGGTGACCGCAGCGGCTTCGACGGTCGCCTCTTCCTCGGCCGCGGAGGTGTCGACGCTCTCGGCCGCCACCGTCTTCCGCTCGTCGTAGACGTCCCGGTCGATCTCGCCGCTCGCGTTGGCGACGAGCATGGCGACGAGCGTGTCGCCGTTGACGTTGAGGAACGTCCGGAAGATGCCCGTGAACCAGTCCACCGCGATGAGCAGCCCCACTGCCTCGAAGGGCAGCCCGAGCGACGTCGCGAGGAACATCGCGACGACGGGGAACCCTCCCGGCACCGTGATGGTCCCCATGTTGAGGAGCACGGCGAGCGCCATCCCCAGGACCAGCTGCCCCGTCGACAGGCTGATGTCGCCTGCCTGGGCAAGGAACATCACGACGATCGTGTAGTTGAGGACGGCGCCGTACGAGCCCATCGTCAGGCCGACCGACAGGGTGAAGCTCGCTACGCGGCGGCTGATGCCGACCTTCTCCACCGCGTTACGCAGCACCGTCGGGAAGGTGACGGCCGAGCTCGTCGTCGTGACGGCGATCGCCGTCTGCTCCGCGAGCTTGCGCGGGAGCTTCCACGGGCTCAGCCGCGTGCGCAGAGCGACGATCGTGACGAACAGGACGAAGAGAATGACTACGCCCAGCAGCGTCGTGCCGAGGTAGCTCAGCGCCGTCGTCACGACGGCGAACCCGACGTCTCCCGTGAGCGCCGCCAGCAGGCAGAACACGCCCACGGGCGCGATGTACATCACGAGCCGGATCATCGTGAGGACTATCTGCTGCACCTGGTCGAAGAACCCGAGCACGAGCTGGTTGCCGGTCCGGGCGATGTAGACGTTGAGCGCGGCGCCGAACAGCAGCGAGAAGATGATGATGGGCACCATGGTCGCCGTCGACATCGCCTCGAAGATGTTCGTCGACACGAAGGCGAGCACGGTGTCCTGCCAGCTTGTCGGCTCCGGCGGGGTCAGCGCTGGGTCGAGCTCCCCGTCGAACACCATCCCGGCTCCGGGCTGGACGATGGTGCTCAGGCCCCAGGCGAGCAGTGCCGCGACGACGGAGAACGAGATCATCCAGCCGAAGGTCCGCGCCGCGAGCCCGCCGGCACCCTTGCCGTTCATGGAACCCGTCGCGACGATCACCGAGGCCATGACGAGCGGCACGATCGACATCTGGATGAGGCGGATGAAGAGGTCGCCGACGAACTTCAGGTTGCTCGCCCACTCGCCGACGATCAGCCCGAAGGCGATTCCGGCGACGGCAGCGATGCCGATCTGTAGAGCGGGGTTCTTCAGGGCCTTCATGGGTCCTCCGGGGTTGTGTTCCGAACGACCGCACGGCCGCGCCCCGAAACTAGGCGAGCGCGGTTAGGCCGATGAAGACTGCGCGTTGCATTCCTGTTTCATCTTCGACGGGCTTTGACACGAATGTTTCGGATCGTGGTCCTCGACCGCCCCGGGGTTAGGTTGACGACGTGACTCACCCGCGCCGGACCGGTCCCGCAAAGCACCGACCGCCGCTGCCCGTGCGGGACGGGCTCAACCCCACGCGGCTCGTGCTGCCGCACGACGCCGACGCCGTCGCGCGGTTCCCGTTCGCGCTCGACTACCTCCTCGACCGCTTCAGCGACGACGAGGGCCGCCTGCGCGAGAAGCTCGCCCTGGGCGAGATCGTCACCGGACGCGGCGAACCCCTCACCCTGACGACGCAGTACGAACCGCGCGGCTTCCTCTACCTCTACCGCGACCCGCCCACGCACGAGGAGGACATCCCGTTCGAGCCGGAGGTGCTCCACCGCGACGAGGACCTGCTGGTCGTGGACAAGCCGCACTTCCTCGCGACGATGCCCCGCGGGCGATGGGTGCGGCAGACCGCGCTGGTCCGCCTCCGGGTAGCCCTCGACCTGCCCGGGCTCTCGCCGGCCCACCGGCTCGACCGCGGCACCGCGGGCGTGCTGGTCCTCACTGTGCGGCCGGAGGTGCGCGGCGCGTACCAGGAGGCGTTCGCCCGCCGCCAGGTGCGGAAGGTCTACGAAGCGGTGGCGCCGCTCCCGTCGTCCTCGCCCCACGAAGCCGCCGCCCAGCTCGCCCAGGGCGAGCCCGTCACGCTCCGCAGCCGCATCGTGAAGCGACGCGGCGTCACCCGCGCCGAGGAGGTGCCGGGGGAGCCGAACGCCGAGTCGCTCATCACCCTCTCCGCCGCCGACGACGCGCGTGGCCTCGGCCTCTACCGCCTGGAACCGCACACCGGCAAGACCCACCAGCTGCGGCTGCACATGGCGTCGCTCGGACTGCCGATCCTGCACGACCCGTTCTGGCCGCAGCTCCGCGACAGCGAGCCCGACGACTTCGACCGCCCCCTGCAGCTCCTTTCCCGCTCCCTGGAGCTCACCGACCCGCTGTCCGGTCGGCCCCGCCGCTTCGAGTCACGCCGCACACTCAGCGAATGGACGGGTCAGACGCACACGTCACCCGAGTGACCCGTACGTCTGACACGTCCACGAGCTTGTGACAGGTGCAAGAATCGGTGCGATGAGCACCACCCCCGACTACCCCGCCCGCGCCGTCGTGGATCTGGACGCGATCCGCGACAACGTGCGCGCCCTGCGGGCCACCGCACCGACCGCTCAGGTCATGGCCGTCGTCAAGGCCGACGCGTACGGGCACGGGCTCGCGCCGTCGGCCCGGGCGGCCCTCGCGGGCGGCGCGACGTGGCTCGGCGCGGCGCAGAGCGGGGAGGCGCTCGCGGTGCGGGCCGCCGTCGGGCCCGGGCCGCGGATCCTGACCTGGCTCTACGCGCCCGGCGCGCCCTTCGCCGACCTGGTCCGGGAGGACGTCGACGTCGCCGTCGCCGCACCCTGGGCACTCGACGAGGTGGCGGACGGCGCCCGCGTGGTCGGCCGGGCCGCGCGCGTGCACCTCAAGGTGGACACCGGGCTTGGCCGCAACGGCATCACACCCCAGGACCTGCCGGCAGTCCTCGACCGGGCGGCGGCGCTGCAGGCCGAGGGCGCGCTCACGGTCGTCGGCGTCATGTCGCACTTCGCGCTCGCGGACGAGCCCGACGACCCCTCGGTGAAGATGCAGACGCACGTCTTCGAGGACACGATCCGCACCGTGGAGGCCGCAGGGATGAGCCTCGAGGTGCGGCACATCGCGAACTCCGCGGCGACCGTGACCAACCCGTCATCGCACTACGACCTGGTGCGCCCTGGGATCGCCGTGTACGGGCTGTCACCGGTCCCGCAGCTGGGGGCCCCGGGCGACTTCGGGCTGCGTCCGGCTATGACGCTGGAGGCGCGCCTCGCCACGGTGAAACGGGTGCCGGCGGGCCACGGCGTCTCGTACGGCCACTTCTACGTCACCGAGCAGGACACGGTGCTCGGGGTTATCCCCCTCGGGTACGGGGACGGGATCCCGCGGCACGCGTCCGGCGGATCGCTGGGCCCGGGAGGTCCCGTGCTGGTGGGCGGCGCCGTGGACGACGTCGCCGCACCCGGCACCGGCCTCGGCACCGCCCGCGTGCTGCGCATCGCGGGCCGGGTGTGCATGGACCAGGTGATCATCGACCTCGGGCCCTACGCGTCCGAGCAGGCCGGCGACGTCGTGACGCTGTTCGGGGCGTC
This sequence comes from Promicromonospora soli, assembly GCF_014653785.1. GTDB lineage: Bacteria > Actinomycetota > Actinomycetes > Actinomycetales > Cellulomonadaceae > Promicromonospora > Promicromonospora soli. Next base: position 133,309 of record NZ_BNAS01000003.1, read on the forward strand.
CGACGGGCTCACCCGCGCCGGGGCGCCCAACGCCGAGGACTGGGCGCGGGCCGCCGGCACCATCAGCTACGAGATCGTGACCCGCCTCGGGGCGCGCGTGCCCCGCGTGTACGTGGGCACAGCAGGAAGGGAGACCGCGTGAGCAGGGCAGCGAGTGGACCGGGCGACATCACGACGTCGGAGGCGGTGACGCTGGAGCTGGTCGACGCCGACACGACGCGCGCGCTCGGTGCGGCCCTCGCCGAGATGTTGCGCGCCGGGGACCTGGTGCTGCTCACGGGCGACCTCGGCGCAGGCAAGACCACCCTGACCCAGGGGATCGGCGCGGCGCTGAACGTACGCGGCCAGGTGGCGTCACCCACGTTCATCGTGGCGCGCGAGCACCCGCCGCTGCCGCGGGCGGACGGGACGCGCGGGCCCGGGCTGGTGCACGTCGACGCCTACCGGCTCGGCGGCCTGAGCGAGCTCGACGCGCTCGACCTGGACTCGTCCCTGGAGGACTCCGTCACCGTCGTCGAGTGGGGGCGCGGCCTGGCCGAGGCGCTCGCCGACGACCGGCTGGAGATCGACCTGGAGCGTCCGCGGGGTGCGCCGTCGTTCGACCCGGGTGTCGCCGCCGAGGAGGACCCGGAGGCGGGGACGCGGAAGGTGACGATCCGCGCCGTCGGGCAGCGGTGGGCCGGGGTGGACCTGGGGTCCCGGCTGAGCCGCGTGGCGAACTAGGCTGGTCGCGTGGCCGTTCTCGCTCTTGATACCTCAGCAGCCGTCGCCGTCTCGCTCGTCGACGAGGACGGTGCGCGCCTCGCGTCCCGAGCCTCTGACGAGCGCCGCCGGCACGCCGAGTCGCTCGCGCCCCTGATCACCGCGGTGCTCTCGGACGCGGGGATCGAACGGACCGAGCTGACCGCCGTCGTCGCGGGGACGGGGCCCGCCCCCTTTACGGGACTGCGCGTCGGGCTGGTCACGGCCCGTACGCTCGCGCTCACGCTCGGCGTCCCCGTGCTGGGTGTACCCAGCCTCGACGCCCTGGCCGCGCAGGCCGTCAGCGACCTCGGGCTCGGGGCCGGCGCCGAGATCCTCGCCACCTCCGACGCCCGCCGCAAGGAGGTCTACTGGGCGCGCTATCGCGTGGTCGCGCACGAGGGCCCGCACGGCGTCCCGGTCGTGGAGCGGCTCGCGGGGCCGGACGTCGACCGAGCCGGCTTCGTCGCGCAGGCCCAGCTCTCCCCGCCGGAGGCGGGCGGGCACCTGCCCGTCGTGATCGGCGAGGGCGCGATGCTCTACCCGGAGTTCCTTCCCGTGGCCGACGACGCACCCCTGGTCCCCGACGCGACGGTCCTGGCCCGCCTGGCGCTCGTGCGCCGCGCCGCGGGCGAGGACCAGCCGGTCGAGCCCCTGTACCTGCGGCGTCCGGACGTGCACGAGCCGACGCGGGTCTCGACGGGTCCGGCCGCCGCCGGGGGTGCCGCATGATCACCGAGGTGCGGCTCCGCCCGCTGCGCAACGCCGACTTCGACCGCGTGCTGGAGCTGGAGCGCCAGCTCTTCGGCAGGGGCGCCTGGACCTACGGGATGCTGGCCGACGAGCTGGCCGGTCTCGGCCGCTGGTACATCGTGGCGGAGCCGGAACGCCTCGACCGCGCCGGGGATCAGCCCGTCGTCGGCTACGCCGGCCTGTGGTTCGACGGCGACGTCACGCAGGTCATGACGATCGGCGTCGACCCCGCGTGCCAGCGGCACGGCGTGGGGCGGCAGCTCTTGACCGCGCTCATCGAGCGGTCCCGCAAGCTCAAGGCCGAGGCGGTGCTGTTGGAGGTGCGGGTCGACAACGTGCCTGCCATCGAGATGTACCGGGACTTCGGCTTCGCGATCCTCGGCGTGCGCAAGCGCTACTACCAGCCCGAGGACAAGGACGCGTACACCATGCGCCTCGAGCTGGCTGTCGCCGCCGGCGCTCCCGCGGACGCACCCGTCGGGAGCCCCGCGGACGCCACTGCCGACGCTGCTGACTCCCAGACTGGGGACGCGGCATGAGGGAACGAGTTCTGGTCGACGCCGCCACGCTGGCGGCGGACCTGGGGATCGGCGGCGGCGTGGACCCGGCCGAGGGAAGTCCGCTCGTCCTCGACGTCCGCTGGGCGCTCGGCATGACCGACGGCCACGAGCAGTACAGCGCAGGTCACGTCCCGGGCGCCGTGTACGTGGACCTGGAGACCGAGCTGGCCGCGCGGGCGTCGGCCGCGGCGGGGCGTCACCCGCTGCCCTCGGCGTCGGCGTTCCAGGAGGCCGCGCGCCGCTGGGGTGTCTCGGCGGGCTCGCGCGTCGTCGTCTACGACACCGTCGGCGGCACGTCCGCCGCCCGCGCCTGGTGGCTCCTGCGCTACTTCGGCGTACGGGACGTTCACATCCTCGACGGCGGCCTCGCAGCCTGGACCGCGGAGGGGTTCGCCCTCGAACCGGGTGACGTGACGCCCGAGCGGGGTGACGTCGTCGTGCGGCCGGGCGGGATGCCGGTCGTGGACGCGGACGAGGCGGCTGACCTGGCCGAACGCGAAGGCGTGCTGCTCGACGCGCGCGCCGCCGAGCGCTATCGCGGCGAGGTCGAGCCGGTGGACCCCCAGGCCGGGCACATCCCGGGTGCGGTCAGCGCGCCGACCACCGAGAACCTGCGTGCGGACGGGCGGTTCCTGTCGACCGCGGACCTGAAGCGGCGCTTCAGGGACCTGGGGGTCTCGACGGGCTCGACCGGTGTGTACTGCGGGTCGGGGGTCACGGCGTCGCACGAGGTGGCCGCTCTCGCGATCGTCGGCGTGGACGCGGCGCTGTACCCGGGCTCGTGGTCCCAGTGGTCGAACGACCCGGCGCGCGAGGTAGCGGTCGGGGCGTGATCATCC
>NZ_BNAS01000003.1:136217-138060 GCF_014653785.1 Promicromonospora soli
TTGTCGAGACCGGTCTCGACAAGCTCGACCACCGAAGGCGCGACTGCGGCTCAGACGGTGATGGTGGTCAGCGGCATCGACGAGTCCACCGGGATGTCCAGGCTGCTCGGGGCCACCCCGGCGCGGACGACGGCGGAGCCGAGCGCCGCAATCATGGCGCCGTTGTCCGTGCAGTAGCGGATCGGCGGGATGCGCAGCTCGATGCCGGCCTCGGCGCAGCGCTTGGCCGCCATCTCGCGCAGCTGGCTGTTGGCGGAGAACCCGCCGCCGATCACCAGCGTGTCGACGCCGTGCGAGTGGCAGGCGGCGATGGTCTTCGCGGTGAGCACGTCGGCGACGGCCTCGGCGAACGACGCGGCGACATCGTGCACAGGGATGGCCTGCCCGGCGTCGGTACGTGCCTCGACCCAGCGGGCCACCGCGGTCTTGAGGCCGGAGAACGAGAAGTCGTAGGCGTGCTTGGCCTGGTCCTTCGCGGCGGTGAGGCCGCGCGGGAACCGGATGGCCGTGGGGTCGCCCTCGCGCGCGAGCCGGTCGATGTGCGGGCCGCCGGGGTAGGGGAGGCCGAGCAGGCGGCCGACCTTGTCGAAGGCCTCGCCCGCGGCGTCGTCCAGGGTGGAGCCGAGCTCCGTGACGTCGGTGGCGATGTCGTCCACCATCAGCAACGAGCTGTGCCCGCCGCTCACCACGAGGGCCATCGCCCGTTCCGGGAGGGGGCCGTCCACGAGCTGGTCCACGCACGCGTGCCCGATCACGTGGTTCACGCCGTACAGCGGCTTGTTCAGGCCGATCGACAGGGCCTTCGCGGCAGACGCGCCGATCGTGAGCGGCCCCACGAGGCCGGGGCCGGCTGTTACGGCGATCGCGTCGACCTCGGACAGGTCGACGTCGGCCTCGCCGAGCGCCTTCTGGATCGTGGGGATCATCGCTTCGAGGTGGGCACGGCTGGCTACCTCGGGGATGATGCCGCCGTAACGGGCGTGCTCCTCCATCGAGCTCGCGACCGCGTCGACCAGCAGCTCGTTTCCGCGGACCAGCGCGACGCCGGTCTCGTCGCAGGAGGTCTCGATGCCGAGCACCAGGGGTTCTGCCATGGGCTCCAGCCTAGTTCCCCGGCGATCGTGGGTCGTGATGGGCGCCTGTGACGTGCCGACGTGCGGGACGTCACTGTTGAATCTGGAAATGTACGTGGGAGCAACTTGTTCACGACGGTATGACCAACACCGTTCTGGAGGCTTCGGGCCTCGCCATCGACGACGCGACCGCCGACCGTCTGTTCCGCACCGCACGCACCGTGACGTCCTTCGCCGAGTCGGACGTGACCGACGAGCAGCTCGCCGCCGTCTACGACCTCATCAAGTGGGGCCCGACCTCGATGAACGTCAGCCCGCTGCGAGTGCTGGTCGTCCGTACGCCGGAGGCCCGGGAGCGCCTCGTCGCCCGCGTGCCCGAGGGCAACCAGGAGCGCGTCGCCAAGGCGCCGGTCACCCTCGTGCTCGCGTACGACCCCGACTTCCACGAGCGCCTCGACGTCCTGATCCCGCACATGCCGGGCGCGCGCGAGATCTTCGCGGGCGACGACGAGGCGCGTGCCGGCACGGCGCGCACCAACGCCCTGATCCAGGCCGGGTACCTGATCGTGGGCCTGCGTGCCGCGGGCCTGTCGGCGGGTCCGATGCACGGGATCTACGAAGAGATCGACGCGGAGTTCTTCGCCGAGAACGGCTGGAAGGGCCTCCTCGTCGTCAACGTCAGCGCGGCCGAGGGTGCTGAGACCACCCGCCCCCGCGCTCCGCGCCTCAGCTTCGACGAGGCCGCGCAGGTCGTCTGACGCGACGCCGAC
>NZ_BNAS01000003.1:138116-677992 GCF_014653785.1 Promicromonospora soli
GGGACACGCTCGACCACCAGGGTCGGATCAGCTGGGGAGCGGCCGGCCCGTCCGCATCTCCTCCACCATCGCGCGCACGACCGGCACCAGGTCGCCGTCGTGCGCCTCCGCCACAGCCTGCTGGCGTTGGTAGGAGGCCCCGCCACGGATGATGTCCCGCACCCCGGCCAGCTCAGCGCCGCAACCGAGCCGCTGCGCGACCGGCTCCAGCTCGACCAGCAGCTTGGCTATCGCGTCGACAACCGGCCCCTGGTTGCCGTGGGCATCGAGGATCACGGTGGCGTCGAGACCGTAGCGCGCCGACCGGAACTTGTTCTCCTCCACGAACCACGGCGGCAGCTCCGGCAGGGTCCGGCCATGGTCCAGCTGCGTGGACAGGTGCTCCACGAGGCAGTGCACGAGCGCTGCCAGCGTGAGGGCCTCCGTCAGGTTGGTCGGGCCGTCGCACACGCGGACCTCGAGCGTGCCGAACTTCGGCGAGGGGCGGACGTCCCAGTGGACCTCGTTGAATGCCTTGACCGCACCGACGTGCAGCATGTCGCCCGCGTACGCCTCGAGCTCCTGCCAGGTCTTGAACGCGACCGGCAGCCCCGAGCTCGGGATCTGCTGGAACAGCATCGACCGGTTGGACGCGTAGCCCGTGTGCTCGCCGGCCCAGTACGGCGAACCCGCCGACAGCGCCTGCAGGTGCGGGAAGTACTTGAGCATCGCCCGCATCAGCGGCAGCGCCTTGTCCCGGTGCTCGACGCCGACGTGGACGTGCAGCCCCCAGATGATCAGGTGCGCGCCCCAGACCCCGGTGCGATTGCGGATGCGGGCGTAGCGCTCCTTGTCGCCCACCACCTGGTCGGCCGCCCGCGCGAAGGGGTGCGATCCCCCGCCCATGAGGTCGAGGCCTAGTGCGTCCGTCACCTTTCGCACGCGGTCCATGCTGCGGGTGAGGTCCTTCCCGGCCTCGCCCACGGTCCGGCAGACGCCGGTGACGATCTCGATCGTGTTGTTCATGAACTCGCCCGTGACGTGCGGGGCGTAGGTTCCGGAGTAGTCCTGTTGGTTGCCGCCGCCGCGCGCGAGTGCCTCGAGCACCTCGGGCCCGGCCTGGGACAGTTCGGCGGTGCCCGGCTCGACGAGCCCCATCTCCCACTCGAGGCCCACGGTCGAGCGTGGGGACTCGCCGAAGCCGAGCCGCGCCGGCGAGCTCATGCGGCTCCCAGGGGTTCGACGACGAGTACCTGTTGGTTGCCTGCCACGCGTGTGAGCACGATCGTCGCCTCCTCGGTTCCGGTGAGCACGAGCTGCTTTCGAAGTTGTTCAGGCACCACGGCGGTACCCCGCTTCTTGATCGTGATGCGCCCTACGTTTCTTGTCCGCAGGTACGCCTTGAGCCGCTTCAGGCCGAACGGCATGGTGTCCAGCACCCGGTAGCCGGTGGCGATCGGGGCCTGTGCGCCTGCGGGGTCCGCGGGCCGGGCCGGCGGCAGGTCGGCGGCGTCGTCCGTAGTGATGTACGCGATGGTCGGGTCGACGAGCCGCCCGCCCAGCTCGGCGGCCGCCGCCCCCACGAGCCCGGCGCGGATGACGGCACCGTCGGGTTCGTAGAGGTACTGTCCGATGCCGCCGACGTCCGGCTCGACGTCGGCGCCCCGCACCGTGCGGCTGAGCGTGTGCTCCTTGCCGTCGTCGTCGGTGAACGTGCGCAGCACGAGCGCCGAGCGGCCGGGGCCGTCGGGGGCGAGCGGGCCGAACCAGAGCCCGGCCTCGACCACGTCGCCGTTGACCGAGACCCACTGCGTCTCGGCGTCGTCCGGCAGACCGTCGTGAGCGATGCCCGGGCCGACCTTGATGCCGACGGCGGGCACCGTCTCGCGCAGCGCCCAGACGGCGTCGAGCGGCGGTTCGTAGGCGTGGGGGTCGAAGATACGGCGGCTGCGGCCGCCCGAGCCGTCGCGCACCCGGCGGGCCGGGTCGGCGTAGACACCTTCGATGCTCTCGGCGCGCAGGTCGAGCGCGAGGCCGTCCGCATGCCGCACCTCCGCCTCGGGGAAGTGGCGCAGGTTCCACAAGGCGATGGCGGCGGTGCACTCGTCCAGGTCCGTCGCGACGACCCGGAGCCCGGTACCGGCGAACGCGAGGGAATCGGCGCCGATGCCGCAGGTCAGGTCGGCGACGGCCGTGATACCGGCCTCGAGGTAGCGTCGGGCGTGCAGCGCCGCGACGACAAGCCGGGTGGCCTGCTCCAGGCCGTCCGCGGTGAAGAGCATCCCGTCCGCGAAGTCGCCGAACTTGACTCGCGCCCGGGCGCGCAGCCGGGACTGGGTCACGACTGCGGCGGCAAGGTCCGCCGCGACGCCCTTGGCGCGCAGGGTCGTCACGGTCTTCATCGCGTCCCGCTCGTCGTAGGGCGGGAGGGCGCTGAGCAGGGCCCAGCCGTCGGAGCTGAGGAGTTTGCTCAGAATCGCCGCATCCATGGGAAGATCTTTCCACGTTTGCCCTGGTGGTGACGAGTGGCGCAACGCCATCTTGTCGTGGAGCTGGCGAGATTTCGGTGTGGGGGCAGCGTACGAGCCGCTCGATGTGTGAGTCACTCCACCCGATTGGCACTCGCCTTGACCGAGTGCTAGCGCCGACCTAGATTTGGGCTTGTCCACCGCCGCGGGTTCCCGATTGCAGGGACTCACGGCGGAGGACCCAGACGTTCGTGCCCGCCGGCACCCGCGACGACGGCGGACCGTCGAACGTTCGAGCCACTCAGTCAACCACGCAGCTGATCTCTCGATCCGCTCACGAAAGAGGAGGTCCGACGTGTCGGTCCCCATCAAGCCGCTCGAGGACCGGATCGTCGTCAAGGCTCTCGAAGCCGAGACCACGACCGCTTCCGGCCTGGTCATCCCGGACACTGCCAAGGAGAAGCCCCAGGAGGGCGAGGTTCTGGCCGTTGGTCAGGGCCGCATCGACGACAACGGCAACCGTGTGCCGCTGGACGTCGCAGTCGGTGACAAGGTGATCTACTCCAAGTACGGCGGCACCGAGGTCAAGTACGCGGGCGAGGAGTACCTGGTGCTCTCGGCCCGCGACGTCCTCGCCGTGGTCGTGGGCTGATCTCAGCCCACGCCAGGAGATGACGAGGGCCCCGCACCGAATGGTGCGGGGCCCTTGCGTCTCCGCCGTCAGGCCGAGACTGACTTGCCGGCGAGGATCGCCGACCGCTCGTCCTCGCTGAGCCCGCCCCACACGCCGTACGGCTCGCGCACGCGGAGCGACTGCTCGCGGCACTGCATCATCACGGGGCAGGAGCGGCAGATCGCCTTGGCGGCCTCGGCTCGCCGGCGGCGAGTTGACCCACGCTCACCCTCGGGGTGGAAGAACAGGGTGTCGTCCGCGTCGCGGCACGCGCCCTGGTACTGCCATTCCCACAATTCCATCACCGGACCGGGAAGCCTCGAGATCTCCGTCATGGCGAACAACCTACAAGTTGTGCAGAAGTTGTTCAAGGGGCAGTTTTTGTCCATGTGACCCGATCCGTTCAGCGGCAAGCGCGCCACGGCTGACCGGTTTTGTTCTGATCTGAACTGAATTCCACCGAGATCGGCGGCACGCCGGGTTTCGCAGTGGCGCGGAGAGGGCCAGGTCGGCAGAATCGAGTCCATGACATCCTCGCGGCCCGCCCAGAACTCGGGCGGGTCACGTACATCCAGCCCCGGACTGGCAGTCGCCGCCGTAGCCAAGCGCCTCGGGGTCGCTCCCGCGACCCTCCGCACCTGGGACCGCCGGTACGGGCTGGGCCCGTCGGGCCGCACTGCTGGATCGCACCGCCGCTACACGCCGGACGACGTCGCCCGGCTCCTCGTGATGCGCCGGCTGACCCTCGAGGGCGTGGCGCCGGTGGATGCCGCCCGTGCCGCGGTCGACGCGGGGGAAGCGGAGCTGGAGGACGCGACGCGGACCGCGCCGGCGCTCCCCGCCGTGCAGGTGGGGATGGAGGACGCGCCGGAGGCCGACGAGGCCGAGGCCGAGTTCGAGGAGGAGTTCCTCGGTACTCTCGAGGCGCCGACCGAGGCGGAGAACGATGCCGTCGTGGCGCCCCCGGCGTCGGGCGGCGAGCGGGCGGACGAACCGCGCGGCCGAGTGCGCCTGCGGGCCCTGCCCGGTGGCGCAACGGGCGGCGACGCCCCGGCCGCGGCCGGGCCGCGGTCGGCCGCCAGCCCGGCGCCGACGTCGGGCAGGGTGTCCGCCCTGGTCGACGCCGCCCTGGCCTACAGCCGGACCGCCTGCGACAACCTCCTCGTGCTGGGCCCCGACGGCGACCCGGCCGCCTGGTGGACCGATCTCGTGGAGCCGGCCTGGCTGCGGCTGTCCGAGCGGACGGTCCTGGCCGGCCCCGGAGAGATGCCCGAGGTGGTGCTCGCGACCTCCGCGCTCCGCGCGCTGCGCAACTACACCGAGGAGTTCGAGCGCGCCATGGTCGAGGCGGGCGGCCCGCCGGCCAACCACCCGAGCCGGATGCGCAAGATCGTCCTGGTGTTCGCTGCCCCGGACGAGGTGGTGCCGTTGTCGGCGCACGCGCTTGCCGCGGCGCTGGCGGCGCAGGGTTCGATGGCGCGGATCGTCACGGGTCCCGCGAGCACCCACCGCTCGGTCGAGCTGGTGACCATGGTCCGCCCGACGGCGGTGGTGCTGGCCACCACGCAGAACAAGCCGGACCTCGACGTCGTGCACGCGGTCAACGAGAGCTATCCCGACCTGCCGATCTTCGTGGGCCTGCGCGCCGACGCGGCGGCGACGGACCTGCCGTTCGGGCCCACGGTGCAGCGGGTGCGCTCGTTCACCGGGCTCCTGCACGAGGTGCTCGCCGTCATCAAGGCAAGGTGACACACGCCTCGGTGGGGTATCACGGCCCGGCACGGATCCGTGGCGGTACGGGCCGTAGACTGCCGTTATGACGGACCAGACCTCGCCGGGCGACCCGTTCGGTTTCCTCGGGCTCACCTATGACGACGTCCTGCTGCTGCCGGGTTACTCCGACCTCGCGCCGTCGGACATCGACACGACGTCTCGCCTGACGCGCGAGATCTCGCTCAAGATCCCGCTGCTGTCAGCGGCGATGGACACCGTCACCGAGTCGGCCATGGCCATCGCGATGGCCCGCCAGGGTGGCCTCGGTGTGCTGCACCGCAACCTCTCCATCGAGGACCAGGCCTATCAGGTCGACCTCGTGAAGCGGACACAGACCGGCATCATCACGAATCCCGTCACGATCGGCCCGGACGCCACGCTCGAGGAGCTCGACACCCTCGCGGGCCAGTTCCGGATCTCCGGGTTCCCCGTGGTCAACCTCGACAACAGGCTCATCGGCATGGTCACCAACCGCGACCTGCGTTTCACGCCCGTCGCGGAGTGGGCCACCACCAAGGTGGACGAGGTCATGACGCCGCAGCCGCTGATCACCGGCCCGTCGACCATCTCCCGGGACGACGCCACGCTGCTGCTGCGCAAGCACAAGCTGGAGCGGCTCCCACTGATCGACGCCGACGGCCGCATCACCGGTCTCATCACCGTCAAGGACTTCGTGAAGTCCGAGCAGTTCCCCGACTCGTCCAAGGACGGCCAGGGCCGCCTCATGGTGGGCGCCGCGATCGGCTACTTCGGCGACGCCTGGCAGCGCGCCACCGCGCTGATCGAGGCCGGCGTAGACGTGCTCGTCGCCGACACCGCGCACGGCAACGTCCGGATGCTGATCGACATGGTCAAGCGCCTCAAGACCGACCCGGCCACCAAGGACGTCCAGGTGATCGGCGGCAACGTCGCCACCCGCCAGGGCGCCCAGGCGTTCGTCGACGCCGGGGCCGACGCCGTCAAGGTCGGCGTGGGACCGGGCTCCATCTGCACCACCCGCATCGTGACCGGCGTCGGCGTACCGCAGATCACCGCCGTCTACGAGGCGTCGCTCGCCTGCAAGCCGGCGGGCGTGCCCGTCATCGCCGACGGCGGCCTCAAGCACTCCGGCGAGATCGGCAAGGCCATCGTGGCCGGGGCCGACACCGTGATGCTGGGCTCGCTGTTCGCGGGCTGCGAGGAGACGCCGGGTGACCTGGTGCTGGTCAACGGCAAGCAGTTCAAGTCCTACCGTGGCATGGGCTCGATGGGCGCCATGTCGTCGCGCGGCAAGAAGTCCTACTCGAAGGACCGGTACTTCCAGGCCGAGGTCACGAGCGACGACAAGATCGTGCCCGAGGGCATCGAGGGCCAGGTCGCCTACAAGGGGCCGCTGTCCACGGTGGCGCACCAGCTCATCGGCGGCCTGCACCAGACCATGTTCTACACCGGTGCGCGGACCGTCCCGGAGCTGCAGGCGGGCGGCCGGTTCATCCGCATCACGTCGGCGTCGCTCAAGGAGAGCCACCCGCACGACGTGCAGATGACCGTCGAGTCGCCCAACTACAGCGGGTTCTGAGCCCTGTCGAGCTTGTCGCGACCTGGGTCGCGACAAGCTCGACCAACGGCTGAACAACTTCGGCCGCTCGAGCCGCCCGGGCTGGCTCGTCAGCTCGACATGACGCGCTCGTGCAGGGTCTGTACCGCGTAGCGGGCGGACCAGAAGGCGCCGTGCTGCCACGCGGAGATCTCCGACATCCAGTCGCCCGCGAAGTACACGTTGCCCGCACCCTGCTGCAGCAGCTTGAAGCGGGCAGAAGCGGTGTTGGGAAAGGCCCAGGCGCCCTCGATGTAGGGCACCTTGTGCCAGGCGACGGAGAAGGAGCTGTCGAGCTCGGTGCGGTACTTCTCCCCGTGGATCTTCACACCCTGCTCGACGGCGCGCAGCTCTCGTTGCTTCGGGGCCATGTCGGCGTACGCGCGGGCGTTGGCGCCGGTGTTGTAGTAGCCGACGACCAGACCCTTCTTCTCGCCGTACCCGTAGGAGGGGTACCACAGGTGGGCGAGGTCCATGTCGGTCTCGGTGATCCCGCCGAAGATCCGGTGGTCGTCCTCCCAGAACCGCGACCGGTACTGGAGGCCGATCTTGCCGGCGGGGGAGCCCAGGGCGAACTCGCCGAGCGCCGCGTCGATCTCCGGACCCCAGTTGGTGTCCCACCGCCGCATGAGGCCGGCCGGCGCCGCGACGACCGCGAAGTCCGCCTCGATCTGACGCTCCGTGCCGGTTCGTGTGGAGTAGGTGACCTTGACCCCGCGGCTCGTGTTCTCGACACCCGAGACCGGCGAGCTGAAGTGCACGTTCTGGGTGCCGATGGCGCGCACCAGGTACTGGTAGGTCGTGTCCATGCCGCCCTTCGGCTGGAACATGAGCATCGACTGCTCCCAGTTGATCTCGAACGGGAAGTACTGGCCCACCTTCGAGGCCAGCACCTCGGAGACCGTGCCGGGTCCGGGCAAGGGCGTGCCGTGCTCGTTCCACGCGGACGGGTAGACCTCGAAGCCGCGGTTGCTGCCGCCGGCGTATGTGCCGCCAGGCCCGAGCGAGCCCCAGCTGCGCAGGAAGGAGCGCAGGTTGTCCTTGTCCGCGGCGGTCAGCTTCTGGTCGAGGGCGCCCTGGTCGGTGGCGTAGTGCAGCAGCTCGGAGGTGTAGCCGAAGACGTCCGCCTTGGCGGTGCGGTAACGGACCGGGTTGCCCGGCGTCGCGCCCGACTTTTCGTTGTACAGGTAGGCGTCGGCGTTCGCGTTCGTGAAGACCTCGTACGGCACCCCCAGCTCGCGGATGTAGTCCATGGTGACCATCCACTGCGCGATGCGGGCCGCGCCGGCATTCATATGGATGCCGTCGGAAAACCTCGCGGTCTGCGTGACGCCGTCGACGTCGGTCTCGGCGTCCCCGCCGCGGATCGTCAAGGTTCGCCCACCGGGGCGGTGACGCGCCTCGAGCACGGTCACCTGGTAGCCGGCCTTCTGCAGCTCATAGGCGGTAGCGAGGCCGGCCGGGCCGGCTCCGACGACCACTACCTTCTTCGCGGAACGGCCGGTCAGTGTGAAATCGCTGCCTCGCGGGGGTACCCAGGACTCGGCTCTCGGCTGGGCGGCGGCTGTGGGGGCCATACCCATCGCGCCCATGGTCGCGAACATGACACCGGCGCTGGAACCCGCGCCGACGGCCTGGAGGAAGTTGCGGCGGGAGACGCCGGGGGTGCTCTTCTCGGTGACCACGGTCCCTACCTCTCGTAACGACGGGCCTGACGGGCGGTGGACCCGGCCTGGACGCCGGAAGCCGCCGTCAGCACCCCGCCGACGCTACGTAACGCAGGTCACCACGACGGGTCTGCGCCGTTTCTGTGCAATTGCCCGCAGTAACCATGTTGTTTCTGGGCTTTCGCCGTAAGTTGCAGCCCTTCCAGGCAAAGCCAGGGAAGAGCCGGATCGCCGGCGGAGGGCGTTTTCCCGGCGTGACCCGCGAAGTTCATCCTCCGGAAACGCCCCCTGGATAGCGTCACGCGCCAGCCGGTGCCAATCGCCGGGCCACTGCATCCGGGCGCCGTCGTGGGGCCCGCCGGGCCAGATGGAGGAGCACCATGAAGATCCGCACGAAGCTCATCGCCGCCGTCGTCGTCACCGCCGCGGTCGCCGTGCCCGGCACCGCATTCGCCGCCGCACAGCTCTTCACGCCCGATCCCAACCGAGCCCATTCGTTCGTCACCGGAGACACCCCGCTCATAGCCGACGGCGTGGCCATCGGCAGGAACGTCTCCTGGTACAAGTCCTCAGGCCTCGGCCCCGCCCAGCGCAACACCGCTCCCGGAGCGTCCGCCGAGGAGCGCTACATCCCGACCGACATCTTCCCGGGCGGCGAGCTGCCCGACGGCGTGACCATTACCGAGGCTCAGGGCATCAACGCCCTCACTCGCATCGGCGCCAACCTGGAAAGGGCCGGCCTCTCCTACGACGACGTCGTCTCCATGCGGGTGTTCCTGCAGAACCCCGAGGGCGAGGAGAAGATGGACTTCGCCGGGTGGAACAGGGCCTACCGCCAGTTCTTCGCCAACACGAACCTGTCCACCGGCGAGGTGCTCGACGTGCAGCTCGGGTCGGCGACGACCGAGCCGATGGTCGTCAACGGCGCCCGCCCGTCGCGCTTCGCGCTGGAGGTCGAGAACCTCCCGGTGGACGGGTGGCTCGTCGAGGTCGAGGTCGACGCCGTGTACCCCCGCTGAGCCCGGCCACACCAGAGCGTCCGGGGCGTCTTGGGCGTGCGAGCCGTCCCGTCAGGCGCCGGCCGCGTGCTGCACCGGCCACGTCCCGGACGCGCCGGGCCCCTCGAGGCCCTGCTCGCGGCGCCACTCGTTGAAGCTCACGGCCCACTGGCGGTGCGCACCGATCTGCTGCTGGTGCAGGTCCGCCAGGGGCATGCGCTCCAGCAGCGGGAACCGGCGGGCCAGGGCCTCCAGCACGTCGAGCGTGGCGAGCACGTCCACCTCGGCGGTGTGCAGGTCGCCGTCGGACGTGACGCCGTACCACTCCGAGAGGTCGCCGAGGCGGCGCTTGCCCGAGCGGTAGCGGTCCAGCCACCGGTCGATGACCAGCGGGTCCACCACCGGCTCGACCGGATGGCCCAGCCGCTGGGGGAGAGTCTTGAGCCCGTGGCGCAGCAGCTCGGAGTCGAGCAGCGAGAGGTCGAAGGCCGCGTTGTAGGCGACCACCGGCACGCCGTCGGCCAGGTGCTTGGTGAGCTCGGCGGCTATCTCCTCGAGTGCCTCGAGTGGCGCGACGCCGTGGGCGCGCGCGTGCTCCGTGGTGATGCCGTGGATGGCGGCGGCCTCCGCCGGGATCTCCACCCCCGGGTCCATCAGCCAGGTGCGGACCTCGGTGCCCGCTCCGGGCGTACGCAGCACGAGGGCTGCCGTGACGATGCGGTCGCCCGCGACGTCCACCCCTGTGGTCTCGGTGTCGAAGCCCAGCAGTGGTCTGCGGATCCAGCTCTCGTTCATGGTGTCCTCCCTGCTCGTCCGGGGTTTTCCGGGCTCTGCCGTCCAGCAGTGCCCGGCTCCCGGTGCGTCCACGGAGAACCTTGCCACCCGCCACTGACACTGTGTGGCTCGTCCCACCGGAGCACATCACCGGACGCGGCGCGCTGCATCAGGTCCGATGGGTAGGCTTGGCGGGTGAGCAACGAGATCGAGATCGGACGCGGCAAGCGCGGGCGGCGCGCCTATTCCTTCGACGACATCGCGGTGGTGCCGTCCCGTCGTACGCGCGACCCGAAGGACGTCTCGGTCGGCTGGCAGATCGACGCCTACCACTTCGACCTGCCGATCGTCGCGGCCCCGATGGACTCCGTGATGACCCCGGACGGCGCCGTCGCGCTGGGCCGGTTCGGCGGCCTCGGCGTGCTCGACCTCGAGGGCCTGTGGACCCGCTACGAGTCGCCCGAGCGGCTCCTCGCCGAGATCGCGGCCCTGCCCGGTGACGAGGCGACGCGCCGGATGCAGGCGATCTACTCGGAGCCGATCAAGCCCGAGCTCATCACGCAGCGGCTCAAGGAGATCCGGGCCGCGGGCGTCACGGTCGCGGGTGCGCTCACCCCGCAGCGCACCCAGGAGTTCTACAAGACGGTGGTCGACGCCGGTGTCGACCTGTTCGTCATCCGTGGCACCACGGTCTCGGCCGAGCACGTGTCGGGCAACGCCGAGCCGCTCAACCTCAAGCGGTTCATCTACGAGCTCGACGTCCCGGTCGTCGTCGGCGGGGCCTCGACCTACACCGCGGCGCTGCACCTCATGCGCACGGGCGCAGCGGGCGTGCTCGTCGGTTTCGGCGGCGGCGCCGCCCACACCACCCGCGTCAGCCTCGGCATCCACGCACCCATGGCCACCTCGGTGGCCGACGTCGCGGCGGCACGTCGTGACTACCTCGACGAGTCCGGTGGCCGCTACGTGCACGTCATCGCCGACGGCGGTGTGGGCCACTCCGGCGACATCGTCAAGGCCGTGGCCTGCGGCGCGGACGCCGTCATGCTCGGCGCCGCGCTCGCCCGGGCGGCCGAGGCGCCCGGCCGGGGCTTCCACTGGGGCCCCGAGGCGCACCACCCGCAGCTGCCGCGCGGCGAGCGCGTCGAGGTGGGCACGGTCGGCACGCTCCAGGAGATCCTCTTCGGGCCGGGCAAGCAGGCCGACGGCACGCTGAACCTCGTGGGTGCGCTCCGGCGCGCCATGGCCACCACCGGCTACTCCGACCTCAAGGAGTTCCAGCGGGTCGAGGTCGTCGTGTCGCCGTACCAGCCGCGGTGAGCACGCTCTCCAGCGGCGGGCCGCTCTCCCCGGTGCTCGCGGCGGCCCCAGCGGCCGACGGCGAGTTCGTCGAGGTCACGGACGCCGACGTCGATCAGGTCGTCGAGCTGTGGCGGGCCTGTGGGCTGACCAGGCCGTGGAACGACCCGCACGTCGACATCGCCGAAGCCCGGGCGGGGGACACCTCGACCGTCCTGGTGGCGCGGGCCGACGGCCGCGTGGCCGCGTCCGCGATGGCCGGCCACGACGGTCACCGCGGCTGGCTCTACTACGTGGCCGTCGCGCCCGGCCTGCAGAGCTCGGGCCTGGGCCGGGCGGCCGTGGTCGCCGCCGAGGCATGGCTGGTCGCGCGCGGTGCGCGCAAGATCCAGCTCATGGTGCGGACCACCAACACGGACGTGCTCGGCTTCTACGAGCGGCTCGGCTACACCGACCAGGAGTGCACGGTGCTGGGTCGCTGGGTCGACTCGGACTGAGCCGGGAGAGGCGGTGCGACTACGTTGCTCCCGCCGCGGTGGAACCGCCCTGAAAGTCACTTTCACACACCTATCAATACGTGGCGCAGGGTTTTGCGGCTAGGGTGGCCGCCATGATCGACGACGCAGCAGCCGACGCAGCGGCTAGTGGTGCGGTCGGCGGTGTGCTCGACCCCGAGCACCCGCAGGGGACTTTTGTCCTTGAGCCCGGGGTGATGGCCCCGCTCGTGGCTCGGATCGCTACCTCCGAGGGATCGGGCATGCACCGGTCCATGTGCCCGTTCACGGGCGCTCCGCTCGTGACGTTCCCGGTCTCTTCCGCCGAGGACGTCGCCGCGTCCGCCGTGCGGGCCCGGGTCGCTCAGCGAACGTGGGCACGCGTCCCCATACGTGAACGCGCCGGAGTCCTCCAGCGGCTCGGGCGGATAGTCCTGGAGCGGCAGTCCGAGGCGCTCGACCTCATCCAGCTCGAGACGGGCAAGACCCGCCGCGCCGCCTTCGAGGAGGTCGGCGACATCGCCCAGGTCGCTCGGCACTATGCCGTGCGCGGTGAGCGCTACCTCGCGTCCCGGCGGGTCCGGGGCATCGTCCCGCTGCTCGCCGGCGTGCAGGTGCACCGCCGGCCCGTCGGCGTCGTCGGCGCGATCTCGCCGTGGAACTACCCGCTGGTGCTCGCGCTCTCGGAGGCGCTGCCCGCGCTCCTGGCCGGCAACGCCGTGCTCCTCAAGCCTGACCCGCAGACCACGCTGACCGCCCTGTGGGCGGCCGAGGCACTGGACGACGCCGGCCTGCCCGCCGGCCTCTTCCAAGTGGTCGCGGGTGGTCCCGACGTGGGCGAGGCACTGATCGACCAGGTGGACCACATAGCGTTCACGGGCTCCACCGCCACGGGGCGCAAGGTCGCGGCGCGAGCGGGTGAGCGCCTCATCGGTGCCACGCTCGAGCTGGGCGGCAAGAACGCGCTCTACGTCACGGACGACGTCGACGTCGACACGGCAGTGCCCGGCATCGTGCGAGCTTGCTTCTCGAACGCGGGCCAGCTGTGCGTATCCACCGAACGTCTGGTGGTGCACGAGGCGGTCGCCGAGGAGTTCGTCGCGAAGTTCGTGCGCGCCGTGCGGAACCTGCACCTCAGCCCGGCCCTGGACTACTCGGCCGAGGTCGGTTCGCTCACGTCCGCGGCGCAGCTCGACAAGGTGACGGCGCACGTGGACGACGCACTGGCCCGCGGCGCACGAGTGCTCGCCGGCGGGGTGCACCGCGCCGACGTCGGCCCGTACTTCTACGCCCCGACCGTGCTCGACGACGTCCCCGCGCAGGCCGTGGTGATGCGCGAGGAGACCTTCGGCCCCGTCGTCACGATCACCCGCGTCGACTGCGACGAGGAGGCCGTCGCCGTCATGAACGACTCCGAGTACGGCCTGCACGCAGCCGTCTGGTCCCGGGACACCGCCCGGGCGCGGCGCGTCGCCGTCCGCGTCGAGACAGGTTCGGTGGGGATCAACGACGGATACACGATGTCCTGGGGCTCCGTCTCCGCGCCGCAAGGCGGCTGGAAGGCGTCCGGGCTCGGCGGGCGGCACGGTTCGGCGTCGATCTCCGGGGTCACGCGGCAGCAGACCGTCGTGACGTCCCGCGGCGCGCGGTTCGGCGCGACGCTCGACAACCTCTACGGCCTGGGTGGCGAAACCCCGAGCCGCGTGATCACGACGGCTCTGGAGGCCATGCGCAGGCTGCGGATGTCGTGAGGTGAACGGCCGTCACGGGGCGCGGGTACGCTCGCCCGCATGACGACGCAGCTCCATGCCTTCTGGAAGTCCGCCAACGCGCTGCCGCTCATCGGCGGGCTGCTGGGAAAGCGGATCTTCACCCTGGCCTACACCCTCAAGGCCCCGTACTTCGGCAGCTTCGCGCCGCGCGTGGTCGACATGCGGCCGAACTACGGCGAGGTAGTGGTGCCCAACCGGCGTCGCAACCGCAACCACATCGGCACCGTGCACGCGATCGCTGTCTGCAACGGGCTGGAGATGGCCATGGGCTCGCTCGCCGAGGCCACCGTGCCCGACGACAAGCGCTGGCTGCCGAAGGGCATGGAGGTCGCCTACCTCGCGAAGTCGACCGGTGACGTCACCTGCGTGGCCGAGACGGACCAGGACCAGTGGGACGGCGACGACCGGGACCTGCCGGTGCGTGTGCGCGCCACCCTGGACGACGGGACAGTGGTGGTCGAGGGCACCATCCACCTGTGGGTCACGCCGAAGAAGAAGTGACCTGTCAGACCGGCACCCGGCGGGCCAGGGAGCGGACCGCTGCCTTCCAGCTCGCGGGCAGCTCGCGCACGTGCCACCAGGCCGCCCGCACGGGCGTCACGCTCGCGGCGCTCACGCCCACCCCGACGGCGTCCAGCCCGGCCTCCACGCAGGAGTAGAGGGCGCGGCGCAGGTGATAGCCCTGCGTGACGACGACGGCGGTGCGCGCGTCGTACAGGTCGTAGGCGCGGCGGCACGTGGCCGTGGTGTTGAAACCCTCGCGGTCCAGCGCTATCGCGTCGTCGGGGACGCCGAGGTCGTTGTCCAGGATCCAGCTGCGCATCGAGCCCGGCTCGTCGTACCTCGTGCCGTCGGCGTTGTCGTGCGCGTCGCCGCTCAGGATCACCGTTGGTGCGATGCCGGCGCGATAGAGCTCGGCGCCGGCCTCGACGCGGCGGCGCAGGTACGTCGACGGCGTCCCGTCGGGACGGAGCCCGGCCCCGAGGACGATGATCGCGTCGGCCTTCTCGATCTCGCCCGGGTCGTGCCGCACCCGGGCGTGACCGGTGGCCTGCACGGCGACGACGGGGACGGTGAAGGCGACGGCGAGCACGCCCGCGACGATCGCGGAGACCTTGAGGGGAGTCACGACCGGAACCGTATCGCGATCATGCGGCCAGGACCGTCAGCTCGGCGCGGAGGTTCGTCGTCGCCGCGGACTGCCAGCGGGCCGCTCCCGGAGCGGTGCGGAACAGAGGGCCGCCCTCCAGGAGCGCGCGCAGGACCTGGGACCGGCCGGCGCGGAACAGCGAGTCGGGCACGTCGCAGTACTCGGCGCGGACCTGGCGCGTGTACCGCGTGTACACCGCGCGGCTCCCGCCCAGCACGGCCAGGTCGGCGTCGCTGACCAGGGCACCGACGACGTCGTCGGACGCCGGGTCGTGGTCCGCCGTGACCAGGACGAGGCGCGCGATCTCGTCGATGTCCTCGGAGGAGACGCCGTTGCCGGTGAGCGAGCCGAGCAGCTCGGCGACGAGCTCGGCGGAGTGTTCCTCGTCCTGCTGGGCGACGCCGTCGTGCACCGCGTCGTGGAACCACAGGGCGAGGCGGGCGCGCCACAGCGCCCGTTCCGAGGCCTCGCTGTCGGCCGCGATCGAGTCCAGCGCGTCCAGGGCCGCGGCCAGGTGCAGGGTCGTGTGGTAGACCCGGTGCGGTTCGCGCCAGCGGTCCACCAGGTCTTCGCCGGCCTTGCGGGCCAGGCCAGGGTCGGCCCACAGGGCGTCCCAGCGGGTCAGGAGCGTGGCCCGCTTGGCGCGGTTACGCTCGGCGCCCGAGACCCGCAGGCCAGAGCCCGCCAGCCGCCGGGCCAGGTCGCCGCCCTCGACGGGCACCGCGCCCGCCGCGACCAGCGCGTCGTACCGCGCGGCCGGGACGTCGTAGTGGTCCAGGTCGAACGCGCGGTCGGGCACGCCCGCTTCCCGGGCGAAGATGCGGAGCTCCTGCAGCGACCCGTCCGAGACCAGGTGGGAGAACAGGGTCCCGTGCGCGGGCCAGGCCGGCGGGTCGATGAAGAGGGTCACGGTGTGAGGTTAGCGCGGGGGGACGCGGGGTGATCTTCAGATATCACCCGCGCGAGGGGCTGTCTTGGTCATGATCGGGTCGCTTGGACCCTTAGATTCCTCCTCGGTCCGGGTGATGTTCACCGGATGCAGAGTGCGGCGGGACCGGGGTAGATGGCGGATGGGAACCCGCTGGTGGAATGACTGGCGTCGATCGTTGAATCGACTGATGGCCGACTGGCTACCGGTGTTGCCGCAAACGCGGGCAACCGAGATCGATCTTCGAACGTAAGGAAGAAATGTGTCGGACGACCTCATCGGCATCCTAATTATTGTTCTCGGTATCGGTTTCGCTGGTGTCGTAGCGCAGTGGATCTTCCGCCGGAGTGCATCGAAGCGCTCCGGCTCCGGCGTCGTGCAGATGATGGTCTGGGCCCGCACGGGCCGGGTCCCCGGGCTCGCGCGCCAGAAGAAGTGGGTCAAGGCCAAGGTCAGCGTGGACGAGTCCGGGCGCCTGGTGTGGGTCAAACCGGCGGGCGATCCGCTGGCGGTGACCCTGCGGAGCCGGGAGTCGCGCCCACGGAACAAGAGCGACCTGTGGTTCCTCGACCCGGGCACTCCCGTCTGGGAGGCCGTCACGGCCGACGGCCAGGAGCTGGGCATCGTCATTCCGCAGCCGCGTGAGCACTCGATCGTCGAGCAGCTGCCGGTCGCCGAGCAGTCGACAACGCTCTCGTAGCCAGTTCACGTCGGAACGCCCCACGACAGAGCGGCCCTGCCGGATACCCGGCAGGGCCGCTCCGCACAGCGCACAAGCGCGCTCGTTCCGGTCGGTCAGGCGTTGACGACCCGCCACGCGCCCGACGAGCTACCGGGCTCCTCGCCGCGGATCGTCCGGATCGCCCGGTACCGGTCGCCCTCGTGCACGACGACCTCGCCCTTCACGAAGATCCGCGACGCCGTCCAGACCGGGGTGCCGTCCCCGGACCGGACGATCTCCTCCCACGGGCCGTGGTCCGAAGTGCCCGGTTCCGTCTGGGTGGTCCGGACTGCACGGTAGTAGGCCCGGTCGTGGAAGACCTCGTCGCCGGGGCCGTAGGTCACCGCCGCGTCCCATACCGGCGAGGGGTCGCCGGGCACCTTCGCCATGACCTCGATCTCGCTGACGATCATGTGCGTGTCCGGCCGCGCGACCATCGTCACGCGCACCGCGTCGGCGCGGACTTCGGCCTCGAGGTCGACGACGGGCGCGGGCCCGGCCGGGTCGGAGTCGGTCGGCACGGCCTGATGCAGCATGGTCCACACGCCGTCGACGCGTGCCTCGAGCGAGACCTCCCGAGCCCAGCTCGCGTGCGACCCGTCCTTCCAGAACCGCGTCACGACCCCGGTCAGGTCGCGGGGTTCGGCGAGCGTGACCGTCAGCGTGTCGACCGTGTTCTTCGTGCCCGACCGCCAGTTCGACCACGCCTTGTCGGTGAGGTTGCCGTTGACGACGCCGTCGGACGAGTAGCCCGGCTCGGTGAAGCTCGAGCTCGTCGTCGTGCCCGGCCTGAGCGCCGTGTTGGCCTCGCCCGGCTCGGTCACCTGGACGCGCACCGTGGCGGGCAGTGTCCCGCCGGCACCGGCGTCGGCCGTGCCGGTGAGCTCGACGAACCCGATCTCGTCGAACGCGCCCGCGGGCACGTCGTGCCACGTGACCGGCCGCTGGACCAGGGCACCGCCGTCCGCGCGCGCCGTCACGGTCGCAGGCAGCTCGGCCGTCCCGCCGACGTACGCCTCGGCCTGCGCGGTCAGGGTCTCGACGAGCGTGTCGACGATGACGGTCGCGGTCGCTGGGACCGTTGTGCCGGTCGGCGTCGTGACGGTCCCGGCCACCTCGACCGTGCCTGCTTCGGCCCACGCCTCGGCGCCCGGCACGTCCCAGACGACCGGGAGCGAGCCGCGAGCCCCGTCCCGGTAGACCGGGGTGACGGCGTCGGGCAGCGCGGGCGCGACACCTGGTGTGGTGAACACGTCGACCGGCTCGGTGCCGAGCACCGTCTCGTCCACCACGCGCCAGCGCTGGTTGGAGTTCGAGTTGGCGAGCCAGGTGCCCACCGAGGCGCCGTCGGCCCTGGACTCGCCGCCGACCTCGAGCAGTCGGCCGGTCGCCGCGCTCACGAGCGTGTAAGTGCCGTCGCCTGTGGTCGACAGGATCCAGCGGGCGTTGGCAGGCGCGTCCTGCGGCGACGCCGGGGCGGGCGCCAGGACCACCGAGCCGTCGCTGGCGACCGTGACGGCGCGCCCGTCGGCGGCCGACGTGACCAGGTACTGCGTGCGGTGCGTGCCGGAGCCCTCCGGCGCACCGAGCGGGGCCAGCTCCCAGAGCTGGTTGGCGGTCGCGGCATCCGTCCGGATCACCACGCGGTCGCCCGACGGCGCGAGCGAGCGATCGGACTGGACGCCGTCGATCCGGTACACGTGGCCGTCCTGCGCCAAGGTAGCGTCGTCCGCCACGCCGGACACGCCGTCGACGACGAACGTCGTCACGGACTCCGCCGGCACGGTGAGCGTCGCGGCGGCGTCCTGCACGGCCACCGGCTGCCCCTCGACGAGGTATCCGTCGACGCTGGTCACGACGGGGGTGACCGTCGCGCCGGCGGCGATGTCCGCGAACCCGGAGAGATCGAGCGTGACGTCGCGGTCCGCCGTCGTGTCGTTGACGTGCACGACTGTCGCAGCGGTGCCCGAGGCGGACACGGCAGCGGTGCTGTCCGTGTTGTCCACGCCGATCAGGCGGTCACCCGGCGTGATGTAGTGCGTGAAGTTCTGGGTGACCCAGTACTTGGTGTTCGTGTAGATGGGGCAGGTCTCCAGCGTGTCCTGCGCGGTGCAGGAGAACGGGATCTGGATCTCGCCCCAGTTGCCGCCCTCGGGGCTCTCGCCGCCGGGCGCCATGTTGTCGTAGTCCTCGACGGGCTGCCAGAACACCCACGCGGACGGCTCGAGCTCGCGCAGGTCGTTCACGATCTGGTGCGCGCTGCCCAGGCCGGACTCCATCGACTCGAAGTCCTGGCCGGTGCTGGACCAGGAGCCGCCTACCTCGCTCATCCACAGGGGCTTGTCCTCGCCCTTGGCGATGTCGCGCACGGTGGTGCGCTGGCCGGTGCCGTAGGTGTGCACGTTGAGCTGGGACACCTGGTCGCGCACCGCGGTCGGGTACGAGTTCCAGTTGGTGGCGAACCGGCCCGGGTTGGTCTCGTCCATCGCGGAGATCACGGCGTCCGTCGTCGAGCCGCCGATGGCGTTCGCAAGGGCCGGGATCACCTGCTGCTGCAGACCGGGCCCCATGTGGGCGCCCTCCTGGCGACCGCCCGTCGGGTTGCCGTCGGCACCGAGCTGGGTGCCCCAGTAGTTCGTGTTCGGCTCGTTGAAGATGTCGATGGTGTCGACGTCGATGCCGTGCGCGTTCTCGAGACGCTCGGTCGCGCCGACGACGTAGGCGGCGAACTCGTCGATGCTCTCGGTCTTGAGCTGGTCGGCGTTGGAGTCGAACCCGCCGGAGACGTACCCGCTGACGGTCTGGAACCACGGCGGGGAGTTGCTGAACGTCTCCCAGTGCGTGATGTCGTCCTTGACGCGGTCGACCCACCAGCGCTGCGTGGCGTCCGCATCCGGGTTCCAGTGGTCCGGGTTCGCCGGGTCCCACCAGTCGACGTCCTCGCGGGTGGTGCCCTCGGGCGCCTTCCACCACCCTTCGACGTCAGCGCCGGCGCGCAGGTAGTCGGGCACGTCGGGGGCGTTGCCGCCGCCGATGTTGTACCGGGCGATGTTGAGGTTCATCCCGTCGTCGCCGAACAGCATGTCGGCGAGCTTGTTCTTGATCTCGTCCGGGTAGCCGCCGGTGGCGTTGGCGAACCACACCAGGCTCGTCCCCCAGCCCTCGAACGGCTCTCCCGCGTACGAGGGGTCGAGGCGCACGGTCACGCCCGGGGCGCCGAAGGCGGCCGTGGTCGCGGCGGCGTCGGGCTGGGCAGTAGCCGACGCCGGGACCAGCCCGGCCGCGAGCAGCGCGCTCCCGGCCATGACGGCGCCCGCGCGCCGTCGTCCTGCGTTCCTATTTCTCGAGCTCATCAGTGAGCCTTCCTCTCGCGCCAGTGCGATGGATCAGGACGTGCGGTGCGGATTCTCACGCGAACAACGGCTCGTCATCGAACGGATGTTGACGTCACCATGGCTGGGCCGATCTTCCTCGGCGACGCCGTTGACGTCAAGCCTCGCGGTCTCTTCATGGGCGCCACTACGAGTGATCAGCCCTCGAACCGGCTCTTGTTACCGGTAACATTCTGCCCTAGGGTGCAACCGGCGACAGACACCGGGGTCCGTCCGACTGGAGGAAATGGCATGAGAAGAACAAAGATCAAAGCGATGGCGCTCGGGTTGCTCCTTGCCGTCTCGGCGGTGGCAGCGCCGATCGTGACCGCGCAGGCATACAACCCGACCGGGGGAGTCCTCTACCAGCTCCCCGCGGGGACGCCGTGCCTCAAGGGCCTCGGCAACTGCGTGGTCTACCCGAAGATGGCGCAGGTGCCGGGCGGGCGGCTGGTCGCTGCGTTCGAGAAGGCGACGATGGTGGACTACCCCGCACCGGACACGATCGGCGGTGCCGTGGGTCAGACCATGCCGATCTGGAAGAGCGACGACTTCGGCACCTCGTGGCAGCACCTGACTGAGGTGCCGCCGCCGGCCGAGCTGTCCAGCGACCCGGCAGTCGACAAGTACACGAGCAACTGGGGCAGCCCGTACCTGTACGTGCTGCCGCAGGACATCGGCAACCTCAAGGCAGGGACGCTGCTCCTGGCGAGCCTGGTCACCGGCGAGGACGAGTACTACCGGGAGCGCAAGGCCGCTGACCCGAGCTGGGTGCCGTCGAACGACGGCGACCGCCGTGACCTTGCCATCGCGCTCTACTCGAGCACGGACGAGGGCGTGAGCTGGGACTTCCTCAACATCATCGCGAAGGGCGGGTGGCAGGGCGGCAGCGCCGGGGCCACCGGAACCAACGTCGCGCAGGCGAACACGACCCGGCAGGTGGACCCGGTCTGGGAGCCGCACCTGATGGTGCGCAACAACCGGCTGGTCGCCTTCTACTCCGACGAGAACGACTACCTCGGCTACAACACGACGACGGGCGTCCCGATCATCGATCCGGCCAACGACACCGCGCCGGACTCGCACGCCCAGATCCTGGCGCACAAGACCTGGGACGGAACGAGCGCCGCCTGGAGCGCGCCGGTCGTCGACGTCGCCGGCGACACGTTCAGCTGGAACGGCGGGCAGCAGATCGGCGGCGGCCGGCCGGGCATGACGACGATCGCACCCACGACCGACGGCAGGTGGCTCCTCACCTTCGAGTACTGGGGCGGGGGCTCGAACGTCCGGTACAAGGTCGCGAACGACCCCATGCGGTTCTTCGCCGACGGCGACCCCAACGGCCTCGACATCGGCCAGCTGCCCGTGGACACCGGGTCGCGGCGCCTCTCGACCGGCGGGAGCCCGGTCATCATGACCCTCCCCGACGGGCGGATCATCTACAACGCGGCCGGCAGCGGAAGCATCTGGATGAACGACGGAAGCAGCACCGGCACCTGGACCGAGTACCAGACGACGGTGGGCGCCGGGTACAGCCGCCCCCTGCAGTACGTCGAAGGAACGGGGCGCGTGGCGATCCTCTCCGGGACGTGGGGTGGGGCGACGACCACCCCCGTCATCCGGTTCGGCGAGGTCGACCTCGGGCACTCGAACGGGGCCTACCAGCAGATCGTCAACCGCAAGACCGGGCAGGTGATCGGTACCGGTAACAACACCAACGACGCCAACCTCGGCAACGGCGACGTCCCGGACGTGCGGCTCGAGGCGGCGGGTTCGGCGGGCAACCCGGCCACGCAGCTCTGGCACGTGACGGCGAAGCCGAACAACACGGTGACGCTGCTCAACAAGTCGGGTGGCCGTGCGGCGGGGATCTGGACCGGGAATGCGACCGCCGGGCAGCGGATCGGCCAGTGGGTCGACAACTCGGCGAGCGGGCTCTGGACCGTCGTCCCGGCCTCGGACGGCTACGTGCGGTTCCGGTCCACCGCGAACACGAACCTCTACCTGACCGGCGCGACGGCAGCAGGGCCGCTCACGCTCGAGAGCTCGCTGACGGACGGGTCGCAGGAGTGGCGGCTCGACCAGGAGCCCACGCCCGTGGTTCGGATCCGCAACGTCAACAGCAACCTCTGCGCCGACGTCTGGAACTCCAGCACCGCGAACCAGGCGGCCGTCAGGCAGGGCACGTGCCACACGGGAACCAACCAGCAGTGGACGGTGGAGCCCGTCGGGAGCAGCTATCGGCTCGTGAACGTCAACAGCGGGAAGTGCCTCGAGATCCCCGCGTTCAGCAAGACCCCCGGGACCGCCGCCGTGCAGTACACCTGTAACGGCGGAACCAACCAGCTGTGGACCCGGACCGGCGAACCTGGCCGCACGCTGACGTTCCGAAACGTCAACAGCGGTCAGTGCCTCGACGTCCCCAACTTCTCGACGGCGTCCGGCACCGCGCTGACCCAGTTCACCTGCAACGGCGGAGCCAACCAGCGGTGGCTCGTGGGCTGACCCGCACAACCCTCTTGGCTGTGGGCGCGACCGTTGCGCCTAGAACGGGCATGTGGTCGCAAGCATCGCGCCCACAGCCAAGAGGGGCGTCGCTAGCCCGCAATCAGCTCCATGGTCTGGCGGGCGATTGCCAGCTCCTCGTTGGTCGGCACCACCATGACCAGGAGATTCGTGCCGCCCGGCCGGGCCGAGATCACGCGGGCCTCGTCCGACCGGGCCTCGTTCGCCGCCGGATCCATGGTGAGGCCGAGGAACTTCAGGCCCCGCACCACCCCCGAGCGGATCCGGTGATCGTTCTCGCCGACGCCCGCGGTGAACGTCAGCACGTCGATCCCGCCCAGCACCGCCGCGTACGCGCCCACGTACTTGCGCAGCCGGTGCAGGTAGACGTCGAGCGCGAGGCGGGCGTCCCCGTCGCCGTCGGCCACGAGCTTCTGCAGCTCGCGCATGTCGCGCACCCCGGACAGGCCGAGGATCCCCGAGCGCTTGTTGAGCAGGGTGTCGACCTCGTCGCCGGACATCCCGCGGCGCATCAGGTGGAACACGATGCCCGCGTCCAGGTCACCGGAGCGCGTGCCCATGACCAGCCCTTCGAGCGGGGTCAGGCCCATCGACGTGTCGACCGGCCTGCCGCCCAGCACCGCCGACGCCGAGGCGCCGTTGCCCAGGTGCAGCACCACCTGCCGCAGGGTCTCGGGCCCCCGGCCCTCGGCCGCCAGCTTCTCTACGACGGCCGGATGGGCGGCTACCGCAGACGACACGAACTGGTGCGACGTGCCGTGGAAGCCGTAGCGGCGGACGCCGTGCTCGGCGGCGACCTCGCGGTTCAGCGCGTACGTCGAGGCGGCCGGCGGGAGGGACGCGAAGAACGCGGTGTCGAACACGGCGACGTGCGGCACGTGCAGCAGCTCGCGCGCCACCTCGATGCCGGTCACGTTGGCCGGGTTGTGCAGCGGGGCCAGGGGGATGAGGTCGCGCACGGCGGCCTCGACGTCGTCGTCGATCAGGGTGGGGGCGGAGAACACCTCGCCGCCGTGCACCACCCGGTGTCCGACGGCGGCGATGCCGGCCTCCGCGAGGGACGGCCCCACCTCGTCGAACAGGCCGATGACGGTCCGCAGCGCCGCGCCGTGGTCGGGCACCGGCAGGTCGCGCACCAGCTGCTCGCCCTTCGCCTCGTGCTTGACCCGCCCGGAGGCCTCGCCGATGCGCTCGACGATGCCCACGGCGAGGGCCTCGCCCGAGGCGGGGGCGACCAGCTGGTACTTCAGCGAGGACGAGCCAGAGTTGAGGACGAGGACGGTGCTCATGAGGGCTCCTTGGTCTGGGCCTGGATCGCCGTGATCGCCACCGTGTTCACGATGTCCTGCACCAGCGCCCCGCGGGACAGGTCGTTCACCGGCTTGTTCAGGCCCTGCAGCACCGGCCCGACGGCGACCGCGCCCGCCGACCGCTGCACAGCCTTGTACGTGTTGTTACCCGTGTTCAGGTCGGGGAAGACGAACACGGTGGCCCGCCCGGCGACGTCGGACCCAGGCAGCTTGGAGGCGGCGACCGAGGCGTCCACGGCGGCGTCGTACTGGATGGGGCCCTCGACGTCGAGCTCGGGCGCGCGCTCGCGGACGAGCTCCGTGGCGGTGCGGACCTTGTCCACGTCGACGCCGGTGCCGGAGGTGCCCGTGGAGTAGGACAGCATCGCAATGCGCGGTTCCACGCCGAACTGCCTGGCGGTCGCGGCGGACGAGACCGCGATGTCGGCGAGCTCGGTCGACGTCGGGTCGGGGATGACCGCGCAGTCGCCGTACACGAGCACGCGGTCCTCGAGGCACATCAGGAAGACCGACGACACGGACGACGTCCCGGGCTTCGTCTTGATGATCTCGAACGACGGCCGGATGGTGTGGGCGGTCGAGTGGGCAGCGCCCGACACCATGCCGTCGGCGAGGCCGAGGTGCACCATCATCGTGCCGAAGTAGGAGACGTCGGTGACGATCTCGCGGGCCCGCTCGACGGTCATGCCCTTGTGCGCGCGCAGCCGCGTGTACTCGGCGGCGAACCTCTCCACGTGCTCGGGGTCGTGCGGCGACAGCACGCGGGCGGCCTCGATGTCGAGGCCCAGCTCGGCGGCGCGGGCGCGGATCGGCTCGTCGTCGCCCAGGATCGTGAGGTCCGCGATCTGCCGGGCCAGCACGGTCGAGGCGGCGCGCAGGATCCGGTCGTCGCCGCCCTCCGGGAGCACGATGTGGCGGCGGTCCGTGCGGGCCCGCTCGATCAGCTGGTACTCGAACATGAGCGGCGTGACCACCTGCGGCCGCGGCAGGTCGAGGCGGGCCGCGAGCGCGCCTGAGTCGACGTTGCGCTCGAACAGGGCGCGGGCGGTCTCGACCTTGCGCACCGCGTTCTTGTCGACGCGGCCGCGCGTCTTCGCCGCCTCGCGGGCCGCGCGGTAGGTGCCGAGCCCGGTGGTGATGATCGGCAGCTTGGGTCGCATCGCCTCCAGCAGCTCGGCCGGGCGGCCCTGCGGGTAGAACCCGCCGTTGAGGATGATCCCCGCCAGCGACGGGAACGACGGCGTCATGTGCGTGGCGAGCAGGCCGACGAGCAGGTCGGTGCGGTCGCCCGGCGTGATGACGACGGCGCCGTCGGTCAGCCGCTCCAGCAGGTGCTCGAAGCTCATGGCGCCCACCAGCAGCTCGAGCGCCTCGCGGCCGAGCAGCTCCGGGTCGCCGAGGACGAGCTTGCCGTCCACGGCCTCCAGGAGCTGGCCCACAGTCGGGGCCTGCAGGAACGGTTCCTCGGGGATGGTCCACACCGGCAGGTCGGGGTGGGCCTCGCCCAGCAGGTTCCGCACGTCCAGCGCGCTGTGCGTGTCCGCGCGGTTGACGACCAGCCCGATCGCCTGCGCGTGGTGGGCCGCCAGCTCGGCGAGGCTCACGTCGGCGACCGTGCGCACACCCTCCGGCGTGCGCTCGCGGCCGGACACGACCAGCAGGACCGGGGCGCCCAGGTTCGCCGCGATGCGTGCGTTGAACGAGAGCTCGGTGGGGCCGGCGACGTCCGTGTAGTCCGTGCCGAGCACCACCACCGAGTCGCAGCGTGCGGCCAGGTCGTGGAACCGGGACACGATGCGGCTCAGCGCATCCTCCGGGTCGGTGTGCAGGGCGGCGTAGGTCACGCCGACGGCGTCGTCGTACGCGATGTCGACGCCGTCGTGCTCCAGGAGGAGCTCCAGCACGTGGTCGCGCTCGCCGCTCGTGTCCTCCGCCTCGGTCGCGCGGGAAACCGGCCGGAAGACCCCGACCCGCTGACCCTTGCGGACCAGCAGGTCGAGGACGCCCAGAGCGACCGTCGACTTTCCGCTCTCGCCCTCAGGGGACGCGATGACGATGCTGCGGGTTGCGCCGGTCACATGCCGCTCCGTGTTCACTCCGTGATATTTGCTGCTACTCGTTGTCTCCACCAGTGCCGAGCGTAGCGCCAACCTGGTCCCCGTCCGCCAGGTCCTGGGCGTCCGGCCAGACCCAGTCGCGCACCTCGGGGATGTCGTCTCCGTGCTCGCGGGTCCAGGCACGGGCGCGAAGCCGGGCATCCTGCATGCGCTGGCGCAGTCCGGCCTGGGCGCTGCCGAGCGAGGGAACCCGGTCGATGACATCGATCACAAGGTGGTACCGGTCGAGGTCGTTGAGCATGACCATGTCGAACGGCGTCGTCGTCGTGCCCTCCTCCTTGTACCCGCGCACGTGCCAGTGGCCGTGGCCCGCACGGCGGTAGGTGAGGCGGTGGATGAGCCACGGGTAGCCGTGGTAGGCGAACACCACTGGCCGGTCGCTCGTGAACAGGCCGTTGAACTCGGAGTCCGTGAGGCCGTGCGGGTGCTCGGTGGCGTCCTGCAGCCGCATGAGGTCCACGACGTTCACCACGCGCACCTTCAGGTCGGGCAGCTCGCGGCGCAGGATGTCCGCCGCGGCGAGCACCTCGAGGGTCGGCACGTCGCCCGCGCAGCCCAGGACGACGTCAGGCTTCTCGCCCGCCGTCTCGGTGCCCGCCCACTCCCAGATGCCGAGGCCGCGCGTGCAGTGCTCGACCGCCGTCTCCATGTCGAGGAAGTTCGGCGCCGGCTGCTTGCCCGCCACCACCACGTTGACGTACTGGCGGCTGCGCAGGCAGTGGTCGTAGGTGCTGAGCAGGGTGTTGGCGTCCGGCGGGAGATAGACCCGCACGATCTCGGCCTTCTTGTTCACCACGTGGTCGATGAAGCCGGGGTCCTGGTGGCTGAAGCCGTTGTGGTCCTGCCGCCACACGTGGCTGGACAGCAGGTAGTTCAGCGAAGCGATCGGCCGCCGCCACGGGATGTCGTTCGTGACCTTGAGCCACTTGGCGTGCTGGTTGAACATCGAGTCGACGATGTGGATGAACGCCTCGTAGCTGGTCAGCAGGCCGTGCCGGCCGGTCAGGAGGTAGCCCTCCAGCCAGCCCTGCACCTGGTGCTCGCTCAGCATCTCCATGACGCGGCCCGCCCGCGCCATGTGCTCGTCCACCTCGGGCCCGATGTACTCGGCGTTCCACTGCTTGTCCGTCACGTCGTACACCGCCTGCAGGCGGTTCGACGCCGTCTCGTCCGGGCCGAAGATCCGGAAGTTGTCGGGGTTCAGCCGGATCACGTCGGTGAGCCACTGGCCCAGCACACGCGGCGCCTCCGACGTCGACCCGCCGGGCGCGGGGACGTCCACCGCGTACCGACGGAAGTCCGGCAGCCGCAGGTCCTTGAGCAGGAGGCCGCCGTTCGCGTGCGGGTTCGCGCTCATCCGCAGCGCGCCCTCCGGCGCCAGCCCGGTGATCTCCGGCAGCACGCGGCCGTCGGCGTCGAACAGCTCCTCCGGGCGGTACGACCTGAGCCACTTCTCGAGCACGCTCAGGTGCTCGTCGGTGTCGCGGGCGCTCGCGAGCGGCACCTGGTGCGCGCGCCACGACCCCGTCGTCTTCTTGCCGTCGATCTCCGCCGGGCCGCTCCACCCCTTGGGCGTGCGGAACACGATCATGGGCCACATCGGACGGCTGAGGTCGCCGCCCGCCGCCCGCGCCTTGATGGCGGCGATCTCGTCGAGCACCTCGTCGAGGAGGGCGGCGAACCGACGGTGGGTCTCGAGCGGCGGCTCGCTCTCGTCGTACCCGCCGTCGAAGAAGTACGGCTTGTGCCCGTAGCCGACCATGAGGTCGTTCAGCTCCGGCCGCGAGATGCGTGCCAGGACCGTCGGGTTGGCGATCTTGTAGCCGTTGAGGTGCAGGATCGGCAGCACCACCCCGTCCTGGGCCGGGTTGACGAACTTGTTCGAGTGCCACGAGGTCGCCAGCGGCCCGGTCTCGGCCTCGCCGTCGCCCACCACTGCCGCGACCATGAGGTCGGGGTTGTCGAAGGCCGCGCCGTAGGCGTGGCTCAGGGAGTAGCCGAGCTCACCGCCCTCATGGATCGACCCCGGCGTCTCCGGCGCGACGTGGCTCGGGATACCGCCCGGGAACGAGAACTGCCGGAACAGGCGCTTCACGCCCTCGGTGTCCTCGGTGATGTCGCTGTAGACCTCGGAGTAGGTGCCGTCCAGGTAGGCCGAGGCGACCAGTCCCGGACCGCCGTGGCCGGGGCCGGTGATGTAGATCGTCTTCTGCTGCCGCTCCTTGATGGCGCGGTTCAGGTGCGCGTACAGGAAGTTCAAGCCCGGCGTGGTGCCCCAGTGGCCCAGCAGCCGCGGCTTCACGTGGTCCCGGGTGAGGGGCTCGCGCAGGAGCGGGTTGTCGAGGAGGTAGATCTGGCCGACCGAGAGGAAGTTGGCTGCCCGCCACCACGCGTGGATCCGTTCCAGTTCGGCGGGCGCCAGCTCGGCGACGCCCGTGGCGCGCCATCCGGTGGTGGAGTCGGGGACTGCTGTCGTGGTCATCGCTCACGCTCCTGCCTGCGAGTTACCTGCGGGGGTCAGTGCCAGGTTGACTGCTCGTTCATTCGAACGCAGAACTGCCATGCATGCGAGGGGGGCGCCGTGTGATCTGTCAGATGTACAGGTCATCCCCCTGATCCGTGCGTCTGACACCTCCTAGGGCGGTTACCGTTGACGTTATGCCTGTCAGTGCCCCCAGCACACCCGATCCGAGGGTGATCGACGCCGAGCCGAACAACGAGCGCCGCACCTTCGTACAGGTCGCCCGGCAGCCCCGCATGATCGGCCTGCTGCTCGTGTTCGTCCTGGCAGCGCTCGTGTGCGGCCGCCTGGGCGCCTGGCAGCTCGACCGGGCGTACGAACGTGCCGAGCTGGCCGCGCAGCAGGAGGCCGTCGAGGCCGCGGCGGCCGGGCCTTCCTGGCTGGGCGGCGTGCTGGCGCCGCAGGAGAGCTTCCCCGGCGAGCTCGTGGGCCGCGAGGTCCGGGTGGCCGGCGAGTTCGAGCCCTCCGGCTCGCTGCTGGTCCCCGGCCGTGTCCTGGAGGGGCACGCCGGCTACCTCGTCCTGACCCCCTTCCGGGTGTCCG
This sequence comes from Promicromonospora soli, assembly GCF_014653785.1. Classification (GTDB taxonomy): domain Bacteria; phylum Actinomycetota; class Actinomycetes; order Actinomycetales; family Cellulomonadaceae; genus Promicromonospora; species Promicromonospora soli. The sequence goes on from NZ_BNAS01000003.1 coordinate 166,777, forward strand.
ACGACGGCACCGCCGGCGAGTCGTGGGCTGACCTGTCCGGCCCGCCCGTGCTCGCGGTGGTCCAGGGCTGGGTGCCCGCACCCGCCGACGCCGAGGCGCTGACCCTGCCCAAGGGCGAGGTCACGCTGACGGGCTGGCTGCAGGCGGGCGAGTCGACGTCGGGCAGCGCCGCCGTCGTGGACGGGCAGACCGAGCAGATCGCCCTGAGCGCGCTCGTCAACGAGTGGGGCGGGCCGATCTACACGGGGTACCTCGTGGCGACGGAGGGCCCCGGCTCACCCGAGGACGGCGGAGTCGCGGCCCTGCCGCGCCCCACCATCGACGGCGGCTCGGGGGCCAACCTGCAGAACGTCTTCTACGCGCTGCAGTGGTGGGTGTTCGGCGGGTTCGCCGTGCTCCTGTGGATCCGCCTGGTGCGCGACGAGATGGCGGGCGGACGCCGGGGTGGGGAGCCGACCTCCGCCGACACGGGGATCGCGGGCCTGCCGTCGGCGTGACCCGTTCGGGTCAGTGGTCCAGGCTCTCCAGGATCCGGCCGACCGCCTGCTCCAGCAGGGGGCGGGGCATCGCGGCGTTGAGCCGCACGAATCCCTGAGCGGTCTCGCCGCAGAGGCCGCCGTCGATCAGGGCGACGCCCGCGTGCTGCCGGAAGAACGCGGCCGCGCTGGTGGACCCGTCCGGGAGGTCCAGACCCCGGCAGTCCAGCCAGGTCAGGTAGGTCCCCTCGGGTGCGCGGTAGCCGATGCCCGTCCCGTCGAGCAGCTCGCCGAGCCGGGTGACGTTGCCGTGCAGGTAGGCGACGACGTCGTCCAGCCAGTCGCGGCCCTCGGTGTACGCGACCCGGTTCGCCAGGACGCCCGGCGTCGACGCGCCCTCCTCGAGGCGCTTGCCCACCTCGTTCCAGACCTTCACGTCCGCGTCGTTGGTCAGGACGACCTGTGCGCACTTGAGGCCGGGCAGGTTCCACGCCTTCGAGGCCGACGTCGCGGTAAGGGTGTGGCCCGCCGTCGTCTCGTTGAGGGATGCGTACGGGACGTGCCGGTGGCCCGGGTAGACGAGCGGGGCGTGGATCTCGTCCGAGAAGACGCGCCCGCCGTGGCGGTCGACGACCTCCGCGACGGCCAGCATCTCGTCGGGCTCGAGGACCCGGCCGATCGGGTTGTGCGGGTTGCACAGCACCAGCAGGTCTCCGCCCGCGCGGAACGCGGCGTCGAGCGCGTCGAGGTCGTACGTGTACCGGCCCCGGGAATCGCGCAGCATCGGGACCTGGATGACCTTCCGGCCCAGCCCGCCCGGCCGCGTCAGGAAGGGCATGTACGCCGGGGTGGGCAGGATGATCGGCGAACCGGGGCGCGAGAGGTGCGTGATCGCGTGCTCCAGCGCCGTCAGCACGTCGGACACGGGACGCACCCGTGCCGGGTCCACATTCCAGGAGAACCGGTCCGCGGCGAACGCCGCGTACGCCTCGACCATGCCCGTCACGAGGCCCTGCGGGAGATAGCCGAACATGCTGCGGTCCACGGCGTCGTGCAGCGCCGCGGCGATCGGGGGCGCGATCGGGAAGTCCATCTCCGCGACCCAGGCCCCGATCTTGTCGGGGAAGGCCGTCCACTTGAGGCTGCCGTTCTCGCGGAGGCGGTCGGCCGTGAGGGCATCAAAGGCGTGGGCGTTCACCGTCGCATTGAACCAGGTGCGCCACGCTTCTCGTTCGGGTGCCCAAGGATGCGCGAGGATGGACGAGTGATCACCGCTCGCGAGGGTCTTCGCCCCGTGGGTGTTCCTAGCAGCGACATGCGGAAGGCACTGACGTGAGAGGACGACGATGACTCGCACCGGACCCTGGACCGGATCGGCCTGGTGGGAGCACCTGGCGCGCGTCGTGCCGCTCGCGGGGGAGGTAGCCCGGAGCGAGGTGCAGGCCGCTACCGACGCCGGTCTCGACTCCGAGCTGATGACCGACGGATTCGTCACGGAGCTGGTCACGGCGGAGCTCATCGCCCGGGTGCGGGAGGGGGACACGGCGGCGCGGGACGCGATGATCGCGCTGGGCGCGGAGCTGGAGGTCGGGCCGCCCGTCGTCGGCGAGGAGGTCGTCAGCGGCTACCTGATCCACGTCCCGTCGCCCGGCGAGCCGCACGACGAGATCACCGACACGCTGGGCCCGCGGGTTCGCGCCGCGCTCGACCAGGACCGCGACCACCGCAACGAGCCCGCCGTCGCCGCGTTCCTGGACCGGCTGCTCCTGGCGGTGCCCGCGCTGCGGCCGCTCGCCGACGAGGAGCGCTACGGGTACCACAACGAGGTGCTGGCCCACCCGTTCCTGGGCGACGTCGTGCAGCGGGAGGTCGCGCTGCTCACCGGAGGGGCGTCCCTGGAGATGGACGACGAGTGGCCCGAGGAGGACCAGGCCGAGGTGCGCCGGCTGTACACCTCGGCGGCCCCGGATCCGTCGGCGGAGGTACGGGCCGTGCTCGGCTTCCTCGAGGCCGAGCTCGGGACCGACGCCGACGTGGACAACCTCATCGCCGTGGCGTTCCTCGAGATGCTGCCCTACGAGGACGAACCAGGCGCCGAGATCGTCGAGATGCTCGGCGCTGGGCTCCGGGCCGTGCTGGACCGGCAGCGCGAGGCCTGAGACCCGGCCCGCGCGGGGGTGCAGGACCGCGCTGTGCAGGAACCGCGGCGAGCTTCAGGACAGGTAGCGCGCCTCGAGCGCGGCGAGCTTCGCCTCGGCCTCGCCGTGGATCTTCTTCTCCAGCACGAACGACATCACCGGGACCACACCGGCGAGCACCATCGTCACCAGGCGACCGAAGCCCCAGCGCATCTTCGACCAGAGGTCGGCAACCGTGACCAGGTACGCGACGTAGATCCAGCCGTGCGCGAACGGCACCCACGCGATGAACGGCATCACGCCGTCGACGTCGGTCAGCGCGCCCAGGCCGTACTTGATGCCCAGCTCGACGCAGAGGATCAGCAGCATGACACCGGTCAGGATCGCCATGAAGCGGTAGCGGGCCATGGCGCCGCGGGCCTTGCGGATGGCGGTGGCGGCTGCCTCGGCGGAGATCTGGGGAGCGGTCTGCGGGGTACTCACAACCATTGAGGATATGCCTTTTCCTGGGTGGCTTCTGCCGCCCGGATAAAGCGTGGATGAATGTCAGTGGTTTTCCGTACGGTGTTGGTCGTGCGCTCCCTCCCCTTCGCCGATCCCGGCACCCCGCCGCTGCGCGGTCCACTCACCCTGCTCCTGTGGCTCGCCCGCAAGCAGGTCCGGGTGCTGCTCGTCGCCATGTTCTTCGGCGTCGTCTCGTTCGGGTGCGCCGCCTTCCAGCCGTTCCTGCTCGGCCGGGTCATCGACAGTGCGAGCGCGTCGGGGCTCGACCGCACCACCTGGATGTGGGCGGGGATCATGCTGGGCCTCGGTGTCATCCTGATCGCCTCGAACGCGACAGGGCACCGGTGGGACATCGCGGCCTGGATGCATGCCGCGTTCCGCACGTCTCAGCTGGTGACGCGCACCGTGGCCCGGTCGGGGCACAACATCACCAAGGAGCTGCCCACCGGCGAGGTGGTGTCGTCCGTCGCGAACGACACCATGCGCATCGGCGAGGTGTTCGGCATCGCCGCGCAGACCATCGGCAGCATCACCGCTTACGGCATAGTCGTGGTGCTGATGTTCGACCAGTCGCTGACGCTGGGGGTCGTCATAGCGCTCGGCCTGCCCGTCGTCGCCGCGATCCTCGCGCTGCTGGTCAAGCCGCTGCAGAAGCGCCAGAAGCGCCAGCGCGACGCGCAGGGGCGGCTCACGACGCTCGGGGCGGACACGGTCTCCGGGCTGCGGATCCTGCGCGGCATCGGCGGCGAGAAGGTCTTCACGGGGCGGTACCGGACGCAGTCGCAGAAGGTCCGGGAGGCCGGCGTCGAGGTGGCGGGCACGCAGTCGGTGCTGGACGCCCTGCAGATCCTGCTGCCCGGGCTGTTCATCGCTCTGGTCGTGTACCTCGGCGCGGTGGAGGCCATCGCCGGGCGGATCACCACGGGCCAGCTCGTCGCGTTCTACGGGTACGCGTCGTTCCTGTCCTGGCCGGTGCAGATGCTCGTGCAGTCCGTCAACGTCGTGACCCGGGCGCACGTAGCGGCCGGCAAGGTGGTCAAGGTGCTGCAGGTGGTGCCGGCCAGCGGCGCGGAGCGGTCGACCGCCACGATGCCGCCCGCCGGGGTACCGCTGGTCGACGAGACGACGGGCGTCACGCTCCCGCCCGGCCGGGTCGTCGCGCTGGTCAGCGCCGACCCGGACGAGTCGGCGCAGGTAGCGGTCCGGATGGGCCGGTTCGACGACGAGGCGGAGACCGGCACACCGGTCACCCTCGGCGGCGTCCGGCTGACCGACCTCGACAAGCAGGAGCTGCGGGACCGGATCGTCGTCGCGGACGCGACGCCGGCGCTGTTCTCCGGCCGGCTCGCGGGCGAGCTCGACGTACGAGACACCGCGAACGCCGAGGGGCTGCTCCGCGCCATGCACATTGCCGACGCGCACGACGTGCTGGAGTCCCTGCCGGACGGCATCGAGGGCGAGATCCCGGAGAAGGGGCGCTCGCTGTCGGGAGGGCAGCGGCAGCGGGTGGCGCTGGCCCGGGCGCTCCTCACCGACCCGGAGATCCTGGTGCTGGTCGAACCCACCTCGGCGGTGGACGCCCACACCGAGGCGCGCATCGCGCAGCGGCTCACCGAATGGCGCCGCGGGCGGACCACGCTGATCGTCACCGCCAGCCCGCTGGTGCTCGACCACGTGGACGACGTGATCTTCCTGGACGACGGGAACGTGGTCACGCACGGGACGCACCGCGAGCTGCTGGACCTCTCCACGAACGCCGAGGGCGGGCGCGAGGCCGCCCGCTACCGGCGGGTGGTGGGCCGCTCGCTGGACGAAGACCTTGATGCGGAGCTCGACGAGCTGCTGGGCAGCGCCAACGCACAGGAAGGAGGCACGGCATGAGCACGGAGAAGATCCTGCCGATCGCCGATGCCGCCGAGACGTGGCGGTACACGCGGAAGATGTTCGGGCGGCACCGGGCGCCCCTGATCGTGATCACGGTGGCGAACACGGTGGCGGCCATGGCCGGTCTGGTCGGACCGTTCGTGCTGGGCAAGCTCGTCGACGCCGTGACGAAGGGGACCACCCTCGAGGTGGCGCGGAACCTGGTGCTCGCGGCCGTCGCCGCGGTGGTGCTGCAGGCACTGATCACCAGGTTCGCGCAGCGCCGTGCCATGGTGTTCGGCGAGACGGTGTTCGCCGACATGCGCGAGGAGTTCGTCGAGACCGTCACGTCCCTCCCGTTGTCCACGGTGGAGACCGCCGGGACCGGTGACCTCATCGCCCGAACCACCCGCGACGTCGGCCGCATCCAGAACGCAGTGCGCTTCGGCGTGCCGCGGCTGGTGATCGCGGTGGTGACGCTCGTGCTGACGTCCGTGGTCAGCCTGGTGGTGTCGCCGCTCGTGGCGATCGCCATGTTCGTGGGCGTGCCGGTGCTCGTCGCGGTATCCCGTTGGTACCTGAAGCGGGCCGCGCCCGCCTATCAGCGGGAGTCCGCGGCATACGCGCGGCTCGACGGCACCGTGACCGAGTCCGTCGAGGGCGCGCGCACGATCGACGCGCTGAAGATCGGCCGACGTCGCACGACCCGGGGCGACGACGACCTGCACGAGGCGTTCGAGGCCGAGCGCGCGACCCTCAACCTGCGGACCGTGCTGTTCCCTGGCGTGGACTTCGCGTTCACGATCGCGCCCATCGCGGTGCTCCTGTGGGGCGGGTTCCTGGCCTCGGAGGGCACCGTGACCATCGGCATGGTCGCCACGATCGTCGCGTACACCTACCAGCTGCAGGGCCCGGTCTGGGAGCTCATCTTCTGGCTGGACGAGATCCAGGTCGCCGCGACGTCCCTGTCCCGCATCATCGGCGTCCGGCTCGTGCCGATGGACCGCGCGGCGGGCGACGCCGTGCCGGGTGACGAGCAGGTGCGCGGCGCAAGCGTGCGCTACGCGTACCGCGAGGGCACGGACGTGCTGCACGGCATCGACCTGGACCTCAGGGTCGGGGAGCGGCTGGCCATCGTCGGGCCGTCGGGTTCCGGCAAGTCGACGCTCGGCCGCATGCTGGCCGGCATCCACCCGCCCACGGGCGGCACGGTGAAGGTCGGCGGCGTACCGCTGGTGGACCTGCCGCTGGAGGACCTGCGCAAGCATGTGGCGCTCGTGACGCAGGAGCACCACGTGTTCGTGGGGTCGCTGGGGGAGAACCTGCGGCTCGCCAAGATCGACGCGGACGACGACGAGCTGATGGACGCGCTGCGCGCCGTCGACGCGCACGGGTGGGTCGAGGCGCTCGACGACGGTCTCGCCACGGAGGTCGGCTCGGGCGGCTACAAGCTCACGCCGGCGCAGGCGCAGCAGATCGCGCTCGCCCGGCTGGTGCTGCTCGACCCGCACACGCTCGTGCTCGACGAGGCGACGTCGCTGCTGGACCCGCGGGCGGCCCGGCATCTGGAGCGTTCGCTCAACGCGGTGCTCGACGGGCGGACGGTGGTGGCCATCGCCCACCGCCTGCACACCGCGCACGATGCCGACCGGGTGGCCGTGCTCGACGGCGGCCGCATCACCGAGATCGGTCCGCACGACGAGCTGGTCGCGGCGGGCGGCGACTACGCGAAGCTCTGGCACAGCTGGCAGCACGAGTAGTCGGGCGCGGACGCTCCTGATCTTGGTTCAGCAGGCTCCAGGGTGCCGGAATGAGTCGAGTTGTGGCTCTGCCCAGCCTGCTGAACCCAAGTCAGCCCGGGGCCGGTCGCCAGCCCAGGCCCGCCGAGATCCGGGCGGCGGCGTCGTGCACTATCGGCGCCAGCGTCTCGAGCCGTTCGGGCGGCATGTAGGGGCGGGTCGCCGTGACGCTGATGGCCGCGACGATCGAGCCCGACGTGTCGCGTACCGGTGCCGCGACACAGAGGATGCCCGGCTCGTTCTCCTCCAGGTCGAAGGCCACCCCGCGGCCAGCCGATAGCCGCATGACCTGCGCGAACGCCTCGACGGTGAGCACGTCGTGGTCCAGGCCGTGTCCGGCGCCCGCGGGCCGCTCGGCGAGGAACTGCTCGCTCCAGCGCCCCGGACTGTCCAGGAGCAGCGCCTTGCCGATCCCGGTACGCGTCAGGGGCATGCGGTGCCCGATCTGCGAGCGCATGACCGCCCCCCGCGTGCCCGGGATCTTGTCGAGGTAGAGCACCTGCCCGCGGTCCTCGATGGCGAGGTGGACCGTGTCGTGCACCCGCTCCGCGAGCGCGCGCAACACGGGTGCGGCCACCCCCGTCACGGGGTTCTCCTGCAGCGCCTGGTAGCCGAGCTCGATCAGAGCGGGACCGAGCGCGTAGGCGCCGTCGTCGAGCTGGCGGAGGTAGCCCGTGGCGAGGAGCAGCTGCAGCAGGCGGTGCGTGGTGCTGCGGCCGACCCCGGTCTCCTCCGCGATCTCCCGCAGCCGGGTCCTGCCGCGGGCCACTGCGTTGACGACGGCGATGCCGCGGGCGAGCGTCTGGGTGCCCGGCGGAGCGGTAGCGATCTCGTCGCGGGTACGCGGGCCGGGAACGTCGCGGACGGATGGCGCGGGCGCGCCGGAAGAGCCGGTCATCGGATCACCGTATCCCGATAATAGGGACGGGGTTCACATAGTCGGGACGATCGACCTACCGTCCGGAACATGGCTGACGACGGACCGAGGCGCGACGCCGCGCTGGTCGCACTCGACTGGGGGACCACGACGTTCCGCGCCTGGCTCCTTGACGGCACGGGTTCGGTGCTCGGCAGTCTTCGGACGGCCGACGGCGCCCTCACGATCTCCGAGCGATCCGACTCGGCCCGCGCGCGAGCCGTCGCGTTCGAGGACACGTTCGCGCGGCTGTGCCGGCCCTGGCTCGAGGAGCACTCCGGGGTGCCCGTGCTGTGCGCGGGGATGGCGGGGTCGAACCACGGCTGGGCCGAAGCTGGCTACCTCGACGTCCCGGCGGAGCTCGGTGACCTGGCGGATCACCTGACGGTCGTGCCCGCCGGGAAGTCCGTGGTTCACCTGGTCCCGGGCCTGCGGGTCGACCGGCCCGACCCGGACGTGATGCGGGGCGAGGAGGTACAGCTCGTCGGGGCCCTGGCCGAAGCCGCGGACCGCCCGGCGACGGTGGTCCTCCCCGGTACGCACTCCAAATGGGTGCGCCTCGACGGCGCCCGCGTCACGGGCTTCGCCACCGCCATGACCGGCGAGCTCTACGGCCTGCTGATACGGGAGAGCATCCTCGCGCGGCTCGCGACGGGGGAGCCGGGAACCGAGATCACCGAAGCGTTCACCCGTGGGCTCGACGCCGAGGACGCGCGCGGCGACGGGCGCGGGCTGGCCGCCCTGCTCTTCACGGCGCGGCCGCTCGTACTCGCCGGCCGGCTCGACCCCACCGAGGTCGCCGACTATGTCTCCGGCCTCCTGATCGGATCCGAGGTGCGGCACATGCTGCGCGGCACCCCGGCCGGCATCGTCGCGCTGTGCGGGCCCCCGGCGACCGAGCACCGCTACCGCTTGGCGCTGGAGCGGGGCGGGGCGTCCGTCCGCACCGTCGGAGAGGACGCCGCGGCCCGCGGGCTGTGGGGCATCGCGCTCGACGCCGGCCTGGCCGTACGCACTCCGACGACGTCGGCAGGCAACCCCGCAAGCGCACCCGCGAGCACCCCACCAGCCACCCCGACAAGGAAGGACCAGCTCACATGACCTCCCAGCCCACCGGCCTCGTGGCCATCCTGCGCGGCGTGACGCCCGACGAGGCGGTCGCCGTGGCGGAGGCGATCTTCGACGCGGGATTCGACGCCGTCGAGGTGCCGTACAACTCCCCGGACCCGCTGGAGTCGATCCGCCGGATCCGGGCGGCCGGCCCGGCCGACCGCCGCGTCGGGGCCGGCACGGTGCTCAGCCCGGACGACGTCCGCCGGGCCGCCGACGCCGGGGCCTCCCTCATCGTCTCGCCGAACACCCGGCCCGACGTCGTCGCGGAGACCGTCCGGCTCGGCCTCGAGAGCTACCCCGGCGCGGCGACGCCGACCGAGGCGTTCACCGCGCTGGACGCGGGGGCGCGCGCCATCAAGCTCTTCCCCAGCTCGGCGGTCGGCATCGACGGCATGCGCGCCTGGGCGAGCGTCCTGCCGGCAGGCACCGCGCTCGTACCCGTCGGCGGCGTCGCCGCGGGGAACCTTGCCGACTGGGCGCACGCGGGCGCGGCCGGCGCCGGCCTCGGCACCTCCCTCTACGGCCCGGGCGATACGCCGGACGTGGTCGGCACGCGGGCGGCCGAGATCGTCCGGATCTGGTCCGCAGCCACCGCCTAGCCCCGCCGTCCGGACTCGAACAGCACCCGCAGCCGGACCTTCGCAGCAGAACCGACAACACAAGCAAAGAAGCTGAAAGGCACGCCGTGAAGATCACGTCGATGACGACATTCGCCCTCCCACCCCGGTGGCTCTTCCTCAAGATCGAGACCGACGAGGGCATCGTCGGCTGGGGCGAACCCGTTCTCGAGGGGCGGGCCGCAAGCGTCGCGGCCGCCGTCGAGGAGCTGTCCGACTACCTGATCGGTCAGGACCCCCGGCGGATCGAGGAGCACTGGACCGTCCTGTACCGCTCCGGGTTCTACCGCGGCGGCGGCATCCACATGAGCGCGCTGGCCGGCATAGACCAGGCGCTCTGGGACATCAAGGGCAAGGCGCTCGGCGTGCCCGTGCACGACTTGCTGGGCGGCCGCGTGCGCGACCGCATCAAGGTCTACTCGTGGATCGGCGGCGACCGTCCCGCCGAGCTCGCGGCCCAGGCGAAGGACGCCGTCGAGCGAGGCTTCTCCGCGATCAAGATGAACGGCCCCGAGGAGCTGCAGTACCTCGACTCGCGCGACAAGGTGGAAAAGGTCGTCGCCAACGTCGCCGCGGTACGGGAGGCCGTCGGCCCGGACATCGGCATCGGCGTCGACTTCCACGGACGGGTCCACCGCCCCATGGCCCGCGTGCTGCTCGACGCCCTGGCGCCCTACCACCTGATGTTCGTCGAGGAGCCGGTGCTGTCCGAGCACGTGGACGGGATCGCCGACGTGCTGCGCAACTCGGCCACGCCGATCGCGCTCGGCGAGCGGCTGTACTCACGGTGGGACTTCAAGGACGTCATCACGTCGGGCGTGGTCGACATCATCCAGCCCGACCTCTCCCACGCCGGCGGCATCACCGAGGTCCGCAAGATCGCGGCGATGGCGGAGGCCTACGACATCGCCGTCGCCCCCCACTGCCCGCTCGGCCCGGTCGCGCTCGCCGCGTGCCTGCAGCTCGACGCCGTCGCCTACAACGCGGTGATCCAGGAGCAGAGCCTCGGCATCCACTACAACACCTCGAACGACCTGCTCGACTACATCGTCGACCCGACGGTCTTCGCGTACGACGACGGCTCCGTCGCGATCCCGCTGGGACCGGGCCTCGGGATCGAGGTCAACGAGGACTACGTCCGCGAACGCGCCGTGGAGGGCCACCGCTGGCGTAACCCGGTCTGGCGGCACGACGACGGCTCGTTCGCCGAATGGTGACCGATGGCGGCCGGGTGCCGACGGGTGCGGGAGATTACACCGGTGCGGGGCGCCCGGCCGCCGCCCCGGCACATAGACTTGGCCCGTGACGTCACCCGCCACCGCTGGCTCAGGCCAGCCAGAGAGCCAGCCCCAGACCCCCCGCCCGGTCATCGTCGTCGACTTCGGCGCCCAGTACGCCCAGCTGATCGCGCGCCGGGTGCGCGAGGCCAAGGTCTACTCGGAGATCGTGCCGCACACGTTCACGGTCGAGCAGATGCTCGCCAAGGACCCGGCGGCCATCATCCTGTCCGGTGGTCCCTCCTCCGTGTACGCGGCAGGCGCCCCGTTCGTGGACCCCAAGCTGTTCGAGGCCGGAGTTCCGGTCATGGGCATCTGCTACGGGTTCCAGGCCATGGCGCAGGCACTCGGTGGCGAGGTGGCGCAGACCGGCCTCAGCGAGTTCGGCGGGACCGAGGTCGAGGTGTGCTCCTCCGGCGTGCTCCTCGCCGACACCCCCGAGCACCAGACCGCCTGGATGAGCCACGGCGACGCCGTGCACCGGGCGCCGGTCGGGTTCGAGGTGCTCGCGACGTCTGTCGGCTCGCCCGTCGCGGCCTTCGAGGACACCCGCCGCCGCCTCTACGGCGTGCAGTGGCACCCCGAGGTGCGCCACTCGGCGCACGGCCAGACCGTGCTGGAGCACTTCCTCTACGAGGGCGCCGGCCTGAAGCCCGACTGGACGCCTGACAACGTCATCGCCGACCAGGTCGCCGCGATCAAGGCTCAGATCGGTGGCGCCCGTGTCATCTGCGCGCTGTCCGGCGGCGTCGACTCTGCCGTGGCCGCCGCACTCGTGCAGCGGGCCGTGGGCGACCAGCTGACCTGCGTGCACGTGGACCACGGCCTCATGCGGGCTGGCGAGGTGGAGCAGATCGAGACCGACTTCGTCGCCTCGACCGGCGTGCGCCTCATCGTCCGCGACGAGAAGGAGCGCTTCCTGACGGCGCTCGCGGGTGTCAGCGACCCGGAGACCAAGCGCAAGATCATCGGCCGCGAGTTCATCCGCGTCTTCGAGGACGCGCAGCGCGACATCGTCGCGGAAGCCGGTGAGCACGGCGAGGAGGTCAAGTTCCTCGTGCAGGGCACGCTGTACCCCGACGTCGTCGAGTCCGGCGGCGGCGAGGGCGCGGCCAACATCAAGAGCCACCACAACGTGGGCGGCCTGCCCGACGACCTGGACTTCTCCCTGGTGGAGCCGCTGCGCACCCTGTTCAAGGACGAGGTCCGCGCGGTGGGCCGCGAGCTCGGCGTGCCCGAGGAGATCGTCTCGCGCCAGCCGTTCCCGGGCCCGGGCCTGGGCATCCGGATCGTCGGCGAGATCACCGCCGAGCGCCTGGAGATCCTCCGCCGCGCCGACGCGATCGCGCGCGAGGAGCTGACGAAGGCAGGCCTGGACAACGAGATCTGGCAGTGCCCCGTGGTGCTGCTCGCCGACGTACGCAGCGTCGGCGTCCAGGGCGACGGCCGCACGTACGGACACCCGATCGTGCTGCGCCCGGTCTCGTCCGAGGACGCAATGACTGCGGACTGGACGCGCCTGCCGTACGACGTGCTGTCGACCATCTCGACGCGCATCACCAACGAGGTGCGTGAGGTCAACCGCGTGGTGCTCGACGTGACGAGCAAGCCGCCGGGCACCATCGAGTGGGAGTGACATCCTGCGGCCCCGTCCCTTCTTCGGGGCGGGGCCGCAGTTCTCTCCTGGCTGGGAGATCACGAGATTACGAGATCCGGAAGGAGTTTGCCCGGTCGTTGAAACTGCCGAGGTTGTTGTCCCAGTGGATGAATGCGGTGCTGGCGCCGGTCTTGTTGTTGCTGTCGAAGAGCTTGACGTCGCAGTGGTTGTACGTCTTCACCGAGCTGACCTGGTTCGCGTACGTGCCGAGGTTCGCTCCGCCCTCGTTGTCTCCGGTGCCGCTGGTGCAACCGTAGGAGTAGGCCGGGTTGAAGACGACGATGCGCCACCCGCCGAAGTCGGCGTGCTGGAATAGCTCGGTGACCACGAGCCCGTCTCCGGGAGTGCCGCTCTGGCACCCGAAGGTGCCGTCGCGAACAGCGCAGTAGTACGTCGCGGTTACGGCGGCGGGGGCGGCCTCCAGGTCCTCGACCATCACCGGCGAGCTCGAGGTGACCTCTTCGACCTGCACGTCCGTGTGGCTCTGGTCGGTTGCGGTCCGCGCTGTCGCGGGGGCTGTGGCGCCAAGCGCCACCAGCAGCAGCGCCCCGGAGGCCACGGCCATCAGCCGGGTCCGGAGCGCGCGGTCAAAGTGTCTGTCGTTCCTCATGAGTGCTCCTCATGTCAGCCGACAACGTGGTGCTGCCGGTCACTGAATGACGAGGAACGCGCACGACCGTTAATACTCAGAAGTCAATTTCACCCCGGATTGTGGCCGGTATTTGTCGAATTTTCCTTCGACGTTCTTTGTCGTGTTTCGCCCTTTTGTGTGCAGCAAATGTTCTGCCGGCGAATCACCAGCCGGTGATGCGCGCCCAGGTCAGCGCTACCGCGGTGCCGAGCAGCAGGTACGGGCCGAACGCGATGCTCGACTTCCAGCCGGCGCGCCGCCCGAGGAGCAGCACTATCGCGACCAAACCGGCCAGTACGTGTGCGGCGAGGAGGCCGACCAGGAGCGTGGTCCACGAGTGCCAGGTCAGGACGGCGCCCAGGGCCAGGGCGAGCTTGACGTCGCCGTACCCGATCCCGCCGCGCGGCGCCACCAGGTAGAGCGCCTGGTAGAGGGCGAAGAACGCCAGCGCGCCCAGCGCTGCCCGGCCGAGCGTCCACCACGCTCCGGTGCCGAGAGCGGCCACGGCCAGCAGCACCGCGGTCGCCCAGATCAGGGGAAACATCAGCGCGTTCGGCAGCCGGTGCGTGCGCGCGTCGATCACGCCGAGCGCCGCACCCACGATCGCGAGCACCAGATACGCCGGCGTGAGCCAGCCCGGGCCACTCGCCCAGACGGCCCACCCGACCGCCAACACCGCGACGACGCCGATCGCCAGCGGGTACGGCCGCACCTCGACCAGGGCGCGCCGGTACCGGCGGACGACGAAGGGCTCAGCCGGGCTCGTCGCAGCCGGTTCGTTGGGGCTCACCTCGGGAGGCTATCGGCGCGGGGTTGCCGCCGCACCAGGTCGGTCCGATGCCATGTCACGCCCGCGCCAGCACCGCCGCCTCCCGGTACGCCGCCTCGGTCACGGCCAGCACCTCGGGCCAGTCCACGCCCGACGGCGGCGTCGTAGCCCGCTCCAGCAGCCCGTCCAGCAGCCCGGGTTCGGCTACGAGCCGCAGGAGCGCCGACGCCAGTGCGCCGTCGTCGGGCACCAGGAGGCCCGTGACGCCGTCGACGACGCGCTCGGCCACGCCCGACTCGGTGTGGGCGATCACCGTGAGCCCCGCAGCCTGCGCCTCGAGCGCCGCGATGCCGAAGGCCTCCTCGGGGGAGGGCGCGGCGAAGACGTCGGCGCGCGCATAGAGCCGCTTGAGCTCGGTGGCGTTGAGGCGCCCGGGCAGGGAGACGATGTCGCTCAGCCCGTGCTCCGCGACGAACCGCCGCGCCGCCGAGCGCTGTGGGCCGTCCCCCGCGAGGGTCGCGAACAGCGCGCCGTCCGGGAGCCGGGAGCTGGCGTCGGCGATCGCGGCGAGCAGCGGCAGCAGCCGCTTGCGCGGCGCGAACCGCGCAGCCGCCGCCACGTGCACGGCGGAGCCCTCGGGCCGTGCCCTGCGTTCGGTACGCGGCACCCGCCAGGCGCCCAGGTCGAGGCCGTTGGGCAGGATCGCCACGTCGCCCGCGGCCCCGGCGGTGCGCAGGAGCCGCCGCAGGGGCTCCGCCGTCATGTCGCTCACGGCCGTCCAGCGTACGGGCCAGCGTGACCACCTCGCCACGGTGTCGGCCGCCGCGAACAGCCGCCACGCCCCGCCCCAGACGCTGTGCACGGTCAGCACCGCGGGCAGCCCCAGCCGGGTCACTGGCCGCAGTGCGCCCTGCACCGTGGGGGCGAGCACGCCCATGTGCAGGTGCACGACGTCGGGCTGCTCGCCCCGTGCGATCGCCTCCCGGAGGCGACGGGTCACATGGGCGGTGGAACGCGGGTGGATGGGCCAGCCGCCCGGGATGCGTGCGGCGATCCGGTGCACCGTGACGCCGTCCTCGACGGCGGTGCTCACCCCGTGCGCACCGGGGGCGGCGGGCGTGGTGGTGATGACCTCGACGTCGTGCCCGACCGCAGCCTGTTGCTTGGCGAGGCGACTGACCTGGGCCTCGATGCCGCCGAGCAGCGGAAGGTAGGTGTCGGACACGTGGGTGATGCGCACGCTGGTCATCCTCGCACCGGCGGCCGCCGATGGTGGGCCGACGGTGCGGTGTGGCCTAGCGCCGCCGGAGGCTGGAAACCACAGAGCCGACGACGAGGATCGCGCCTGCCGCACCCAGCAGCACGATCAGGGCCACACCCAGGTCGAACACGACCCCGGCCGAGACGGCGAGGATGCCGAGCCCGACAGCGATCACGATCAGGCCCCATACCGCCGTCCCCACGCGCGGCCCTCGCCGGGCGGCCACGGCCACCTGGACCGCCTGAGCGGGCTGCGCAGGCTGGACCGGCTGAGAGGGCTGAGAAGGCTGAGCCGGGGCTAGCCCGCTGCCCGACGCCGGAGTGGTCGCCACGGGCGTCGGCGGCACGTGGGGTGCCGGGTCGCGCAGCGGAGCGAGCAGGTCGGTGTCGTCCGGCGCGGGGGCGTCGTGGACAGCGGCCGCCGACGCCTCGGCCTCCGCCTGCGCCGCGGCGACGCCGTAGGCCGGGTGCACCTCGCCCTCGGGAGCAGGGCCCTCGGGAGCCGTGCCGTCGGGCGCGGCGCGCTCGGGCACCCGCTGGGTGCCATGCTGCGCGAGCTCCTGCGTCGGCGGGGTTGCCTGTGCCGGCAGCACCTCGGTGATGTCGGAGTCCTGCGCGGTGGTCTTGTCGTCCATGTTTTCGCTCGTGTCCTGGCCCTCGGGCCCGCCGGGGATCTCGCTCTGGTTCTTGCTGTGGTTCGTGTGCTCGGTCATGGCGCGCTCCCTCACTTGCTCTCGGACACGATGACCTCGCCCGCGCCGGCCTTGATCTCGAGGCTCAGCACAGCGCCGTCGTCGCGGACTTCGTCGCTCGCGAAGTAGCTGTTGGAGCGGACGCCGCTCGCGGAGCGGTCCTGGTCGTCGACGTTCCAGTGGACGGCCCCGGCGGTGACGTAGGCGTTCGCCTCGACGGGCACGTCCTCGGGGACGATCACCACGGTCTGGCCCGCCCCGAGCTGGATGGGCACCACGAGGGGATCACCGGGCACGATCCGGGACAGGTCGAGCTCCGACAGGTCGATGGTCGGGTCGCCGAACTGGACGTAGAAGCCGTTCTCCGCCTCCCGCGCGGTCTGCACGGTGATCGTGCCCTCGGTGATGGTGGCGGAACGCGGGTTGTCGGGCTCTGTCACGAGGTCCTCGATCTCCTGGCCGCTCTCCACGGCGTCGCCCACCCAGCGCGGTCCTGCGGAATCCGCCACGGCCACGTACGTGAAGCCGATCAGCAGGGCGAGGATCGCGAAGAACCCGAGCAGGCCGCTGGAGCGGCCGCGCAGGCCGGAGACGAAGATCGCGACGCCGAGCGCCACCGTCCCGATGCCCAGCCATGCCGTGACGAACTCGGCGCCGCCAGGCAGGCTGCCCTCGCCGTTCAGGCGGAGCGCGGCCAGGAGCAGGGCCCCGGCCAGCAGGATCACGCCCAGGGTGATGCCGACGGCCGCGCCGCCCGGCCCACGCGAGGCGCGGGCGGGGCGCGGGGGCGGGGTGTAGTTCGGCCGCGGCTGGTGGGCCGGGCCGGGGGCTGCCTGGTAGGGCGCCTGGGTCTGCGTCTGGCGCTGCGGTGCCGGGCCGGCGCCGGTCGCGTAGACCAGGCCGTCCGACCTGCGGTAGTCGACCGGCGGAGCGGGCGTGAACGGTGCGGGCGTGCCGGGCCCGGCCATGGTGCCGGGGACGGTGCCGGGCAAGGGGGTCGCGACCGGCGCGCCGGCGGCCGGGGTGCCCGGGACGCCCGGGGCGAAGCCCTGGCGCTGGGCCGCGGTGTTGTCGCGGTGCCGCTGCACACCCTGGACAACCAGGTAGAGCACACCACCGAGGACGGCCAGCCAGAAGAAGAAGCTGAGCCACTCCCAGCCGCCGTCGTCCCACCAGCCCATCGGCCCGCCCCAGGCGAAGCCCATGAGGAGCACGGCCACCGAGCCCAGCATGGCGACGTCGAAGTTGCCGCGGATGGCCTCCTGCAGATGGATGCGACCGTCGCGCTCGGGGAGCAGCGCCCAGCCGATGCCGTACAGGATCAGGCCGAGCCCGCCGAGGAAGAAGCTGACGATCAGCAGGCCGCGCACCAGCAGCGGGTCCCAGCCGATCCGCTCGGCGAGGCCGCCGGCGACGCCGCCCACCCAGCGCTGGTCGGAGCGCGGGAACAGACCGCGGCGGACAGAGGCGAAGAAGCCGGACTCCGGATAGGGCTGCTGTCCGGGCGCGACAGGTGCAGGGTCGGCCATCGGGCCGGCTGCTGGGTCAGCTGGTGGGTCCACGACCGGGTCGACCGGGTCGACCCTCGGGCCGGCGTACTTGACGTCCGGACCGGCCGACCTGGCGTCGGCCGGGCCACCCGGTTCACTCGTGGCGTCCTCGGGACGCGTCTCGTCGGTGCTCATGATGTCCATGCTGGTCGCCGGGCGACGCGAGCGGCATCGGGACCTGCCCTGAACCGACCCTGGTTCCCCCGGCGCGAGACCCTGAGATCCGCCCTCGGGCGTGTTCAGGGGGGCCGGGGCATGTGACGATCAGGGGGTGAACCAACGACTCACCCTCCGCAGGCCCGGCAAGGCCGGGCCGGGATACAGCGGCCGCTGGGTGGCCGGTGTTGCCGCCGGCATCGCCGCGCACACGGGCCTGCCCGTGTGGCTGGTCCGGATCGGGTTCATGGTGCTCACCGGGTTCGCGGGAGCCGGCGTGGTGGCCTACGTCTTCTGGTGGATGACGATCCCCGTGGGCGTACCTACCGTGCCCGAGGACGTCGTGCCCACCGACCGCCGCCGGCTCGCCCCGCGGCTGACACCCGGCGTACCCGGCGCAACCGGCATCGAGAGTGACGCCGCCGGGGACCGGCCCGCCGCGTCGCTCGCCGACCGCGTGCGGCTGTCCGGTCCGGTGTCGCGGCTCGCGGTGCGGGACATCTGGATCGGCGTGGCCCTGCTGTCGAGCGCGGCGCTCCTGGTCGCCATCCGCGCCGACTGGGACCCGGTGGCGTCGTGGGTGCTCCCCGCGCTCATCGGGCTCGGCGGCGTCGCCCTGGCGTGGAGCCAGATCGACGCTACCGAGCGGGACCGCTGGGTGGGCGGCACGGGCTCCGGCCTGCGGTCGCGGACGGCGCTCCTGCGGCTGGCCGGCGGCGTGGTGCTCACCATGCTCGGCGTCCTGATGCTCGTGGGCCAGGACACGCCCGTCAGCGTGATGATGCAGGCCACCATCGCGTCCGTGGCCATGGTCGCCGGCGTGGTGCTCGTCTCGGTCCCGTGGTGGATCCGGCTGGTGCGCCAGCTCGGCGACGAGCGCGCCGCCCGCGCCCGGGAGTCCGAGCGCGCCGACATCGCCGCCCACCTGCACGACTCGGTGCTGCAGACCCTCGCCCTGATCCGCGCCCAGGCGTCCGACCCCGAGGCCGTGTCCCGCATGGCCCGCGCGCAGGAGCGCGAGCTGCGCGGATGGCTGTACGACGACCGGCGCGAGCCGGGCACGTCCGTCGCCGCCGAGCTGAAGGAGCTCGTGGCCGAGATCGAGGATGCCGTCGCGCCGCTCACCGTCGAGACGGTGGTGGTGGGCGACTGCCCGCCCACCGAGTGCACGGCAGCGCTCCTCCAGGCGGCGCGCGAGGCCCTGCTCAACGCGTTCAAGCACGGCAGGCCGCCGGTCTCGGTGTACCTCGAGGTCACCGACGAGGTGGCCGAGGTGTTCGTCCGCGACCGGGGCGACGGGTTCGACCTCGACGAGATCGCGCTGGACCGGTTCGGCGTCCGGGAGTCGATCCTCGGCCGGGTCCGCCGTCGTGGCGGGACCGCCGAGGTCGTGAGCCGCGCGGGCTGGGGTACCGAGGTGCGGCTGCGGATGCCCCTCGAGAAGCCGGCGAACGGCGAGAAGAAGAACGACAGGAACGGCAGGGCGCGGGCCGCGACGGCCCCCAGCCCTGTGCCCACCACTGCGGAAGGTGCGACGAGATGACAACCCAGGCGACGGCGTCGGGCGGCGGGCTGGTGGCGCTACCCGTGCCCGTGGTGCTCGTGGACGACCACCACCTGTTCCGCACGGGTGTGCGCGCCTCGCTGGACGACCGGGTGACCGTGGTGGGCGAGGCGTCCGACGTCGACACCGCTGTGGCGCAGGTGCACGAGCACCGACCGCCCGTGGTGCTGCTCGACGTGCACCTGCCCGGCGGCAACGGCGGAGGCGGCGCGGAGGTGGTGCAGCGCTGCGCGGACCTCCTGGGGGAGGGCGTGCGGTTCCTCGCGCTCTCGGTGTCCGACGCCGCGGAGGACGTAGTCTCCGTGATCCGGGCCGGCGCACGCGGCTACGTCACGAAGAACATCGCGCCGTCCGAGCTGTCGTCGGCGGTGGTGCAGGTGGCAGGCGGCGACGCCGTCTTCTCGCCGCGGCTGGCCGGGTTCGTGCTGGACGCGTTCGGCGCGTCCGCGAACGACATAGCGGTGGCCGACGACGAGCTCGACCGGCTCTCGAAGCGGGAGCAGGAGGTCATGCGGCTCATCGCGCGCGGCTATTCCTACCGGGAGGTCGCGAGCGAGCTGTTCATCTCGATCAAGACCGTGGAGACGCACGTCTCGGCGGTGCTGCGCAAGCTGCAGCTGTCGTCGCGGTACGAGCTGACGCGCTGGGCGGTGGCGCGCAGGCTGCTCTGAACCGGCCGCAGCCCGGGCCGCGGTAGCGCGCCCGCGCCGGGGTTACGTTGAGTGCTGGGCATCCGTCAGGTTGATGGCCTTCGCGCCGGCGGATGCCCGGCACTCAACGAGCTTGTTCCGCCCAGGCGGGCGAGAGGCGTACGACGTTCCCGACCACGATCACCGCGGGCGGTCGGACGCCGACGGCGGCGGCGCGCTCGGCGATGTTCCCGAGCGTGCCGACCGTGACGCGCTGCCGGGCGCCGTAGCCGTCCTCGACCACGGCGGCCGGCGTGTCGGCGGGCCGGTCCGCGGTCACGAGCGCTTCGGCCGTGTCGGCCAGGTGGGTGACGCCCATGAGCAGGACGAGCGTGTGGTCGGCGCCGCCCGGCACCTCGGCGGCTCCGTCGTGCCCGGTCAGGACGCTGAAGCCGCGCGCGACGCCGCGGTGCGTGACGGGGATGCCGGCCGCCGCGGGGACGGATACGGCGCTGGTCACGCCCGGCACCACCTCGACCTCGATGCCGGCTGCGCGGCACGCGGCGAGCTCCTCGCCGCCGCGTCCGAGCACGTACGGGTCACCGCCCTTGAGGCGCACGACGTCGCGCCCGGCCAGGGCGTGCTGGATCAGCAGCGCGTTGATCTCGTGCTGCGGCACCGGATGGTTGCCGCTGGTCTTGCCGACGTCGATGACCTCGACGTCGGACGAGAGCTCGTGCAGCAGTGCGCGCGGGCCGAGCCGGTCGATGACCACGACGTCGGCCTGGGCGAGCACCGTCCGGCCGCGCGCAGTAATGAGGCCGGTGTCGCCGGGCCCGCCGCCGACGAGCCAGACGCGGCCATTGGGTGTCTCGACGGGTTCGGTCACCGACCTGGGCCGGCGGCGGCGCAGCGGCAGCGCGCCGGACTGGAGCGCGGCCGCGACGGCGTCCCGGATCGCCCGTGACCGGCGCGGGTCCCGGCCGGCGGTCACCGAGACGGTCACCTCGGCGTCGTCGGTCAGGGTGGTGCGGGCCACCGCCGGCACCCATGCGCTGCCTACTGACGCGTCACCCGCGGTGACACAGAAGACCCGGGCGCGCTCGGCGTCGTCGGACACCTGGCGGTCGATCTCGGTTGAACCCGTTGCCGTGTGCACAAGCCATGCCCCGTCGAGGTCACCCGACCGGTAGTCCCGCCGGACCCATTCCACCTCGGCCGGACCAGGGCCGTCCGTGGGCTCGAGGGTCGCGGAGGCGACGGGAATCCCGGACTCGGCGAGCACCGTGTGCGGCGCGACGAGGCGGACGCGCGCCCCCGCTTCGACGAGCGAGCGGACGCGGCGCACGGCAACGGGTCCGCCGCCGACCACGACGACGAGCCGGCCGGCGACCTTCAGCCCGAGCGGATAGATGTCGTGAGTCACAACCCCCGCCTTCCCCCAGCGGTCCGGGAAAGGTCCGCTTCCAGCACGCGATCGCGCACGCTCTCGCGTGCCAGAGCATGCGCGATCGCGTGCTCGAAGCGGACGTCGGCGCCTGGACCGCCGACCCCTCGACCGTAGCCCCGTTCGGTGTCAGACATGGAGACCGCACTCGTCCTTGTCGAGGCCGGCCCACCGGCCGGAGCGCGCGTCCTCGCCCGGCAGCGGCCGAGCGGTGCACGGCTCGCAACCGACCGACGGGTAACCGTCGGCGAGCAGCGGGTTCACCACGAGGCCATGGCGGCCGGCGTAGTCCGCGACCTGCTCCTCGGTCCAGGCGGCGATCGGGTTGATCTTCACCACGCCGTTGCGCTCGTCCCAGGACACCAGCGGAGCGTTGGCGCGGGCCGCGGTCTCCTCGCGACGTACGCCGGTGGCCCACGCCTCGTAGCTCTGCAGGGCCTTCTTCATCGGGGCCACCTTGCGCATGGCGCAGCAGGCCTCGGGGTCGCGGTCGTGCAGGCGGGGCCCGTACTTGGCGTCCTGCTCGGCCACGGTGAGCTCGGGGCGCACGTCCACGACGTTCACGTCCAGCTCGATCTCGACGGCGCCGCGCGTGCCGAGGGTCTCGGCGAAGTGGTAGCCGGTGTCGCCGAACAGCACGTCCACGAACGGGAACTGCTCGGCCACGAGGTGCGACAGCACGGTGTCCTGCATCGAGGAGGCCACGGCCATGTACGGCCCGAACTCGCGCACCGCCCACGCGATGACGGCCTGGGCGTCCGCCTCGGGGCTCTCGGACGAAGCGTTCAGCTGCGCCTGCCCGCGCTCCACCACAGCCCGGAGCTCCTCGGGCGTCCGACGACGGCGCTTGGCCCGGGCGGCCGGGCGCATGGCACGGATGCTCTCGCGGGCGGCGGCCCGGGCGCGCACGCGGGCGAGCCGCGGGTTCACGGCGCCGCCGTTCAGGCTGGAGCCGTGCCCCGAGAGCGAGAGAGAGGACGTCGGTGCAATCTCCACAGCGGTCATCGCAAGGCCTCCTCATCGGCGCGGTGCGCCCACTGCGCGAATGTCTCTTCACCGTCGTGGTCCGCGTCGAACCTGCGCACCACCCGCTCCACGTAGTCGCCGATCCCGTCGGCGGTCACCTTGAGCCCGCGCACCGTGCGCCCGAGCCCGGCGTCGTCCCGGTCCAGCGACGTGAGGCCGCCGCCGAGGTGGACCTGGAAGCCGGGGACCTGGTTGCCGTCGTCGTCCATCACGAGCTGGCCCTTGAGCCCGATGTCGGCGGTCTGGATGCGCGCGCACGAGTTGGGGCACCCGTTGACGTGGAGGCTGAGGGGCTTGAGGTTCTTCAGGTCCCCGAGCCGCTCCTCGAGCTGCGTGATCGCCGCGGCCGACGTCGCCTTGGTCTCGACGATCGCGAGCTTGCAGTACTCGATGCCGGTGCAGGCGATCGTGTTCCGGCGGAAGATGCTCGGCCGGGCCTGCAGGCCGAGCTCGGCGAGGCCGGCGACCAGCGGCTCGACCTCGTCCTTGACGACGTCCAGCACCAGCAGCTTCTGCTGCGGCGTCAGGCGGACGCGGCGGCTGCCGTGCGCCTCGGCGAGGTCCGCGAGCTTGGCCAGGGTCTCGCCCGAGACGCGGCCGACGGTGGGTGCGGCGCCGATGTAGAACCGGCCGTCGTGCTGCTCGTGGATGCCCACGTGGTCGCCGCGCTCGTCGAGCCCCAGCGAGGCGGGCGACGGCGGCTCGATGCCGTCGGGCAGCTTGTAGCCCAGGTACTCGTCCTCCAGGACCTGGCGGAACTTCTCGACGCCCCAGTCGGCGAGCAGGAACTTCAGGCGGGCCTTGTTGCGCAGGCGGCGGTAGCCGTAGTCGCGGAAGATGCGGACGACGCCGTGCCAGACCTCGGGCGCCTCCTCCTCCGTGACGAACACGTCCAGCCGTTCCGCGAGGCGCGGCGCGGTGGACAGCGCGCCGCCCACCCACACGTCGTAGCCGATCCCCAGCTCCGGGTGGTCGACGGCGACGAACGAGATGTCGTTGATCTGGTGCACCACGTCCAGGCTCGGGTGGCCCGTGATCGCCGACTTGAACTTGCGCGGCAGGTTCGCCAGCGCCGGGTCGCCGATGAAGCGCTCCTGGATCTGCTCGATCACCGGCGTCGGGTCGATGAGCTCGTCCTTCGCGACGCCGGCCACCGGGCTGCCGAGGATGACGCGCGGCACGTCGCCGCAGGCCTCCGTGGTGCTCAGCCCCACCGCTTCGAGGCGGCGCCAGATCTCCGGCATCGCCTCGACCTCGATCCAGTGCAGCTGGAGGTTCTGCCGGTCGGTGATGTCCGCGGAGCCGCGGCCGAAGTCGGTGCTGATGCCCGCGATGGTGCGCAGCTGCTCGGTGCTCAGCGCCCCGCCGTCGATCCGGACGCGCAGCATGAAGTACTCGTCCTCGAGCTCGTGCGGCTCGAGCGTTGCGGTCTTGCCGCCGTCGATCCCCGGCTTGCGCTGCGTGTACAGGCCCCACCAGCGGAACCGGCCGTGCAGGTCGTCACCGGGGATGGAGTCGAAGCCCTTCTTGGCGTAGACCTGCTCGATGCGCTCGCGCACCAGCAGCGGGTCCGACTCCTGCTTGAACTCCTCGTTGTGGTTCAGCGGCGCCTTGCCGTCGACCTTCCACTGGCCGTTCGGGCGTGCTGGCCGCTTCGACGCCGTGGGTGTACGGCGGGCGGGAGCTGTGCCGGTCTTGCCGCCGGGCTGTGTGGCGACTTGGGTCTCGGGCGGGGTGGGGGCCGTGTTCACCATGGGGCAGGGGTCCTGTTCGTGCGGGGCGCGCGGGCGTGGAGCTGAAGCTGGGGGTGGTGCGCGTCGTACGGGCACAGGAGGCCGGTTCCCGGGTGTGACCAGGGACTCAGCGCTGCGGGCCGGCGGCGCGCGCTGACCTTGCTGGGCGAGGGGCGCGTGTCAGATCTGACAGCTGCGACAGCCGTCGCAGGCACAGGTCGGCATGGCACACATTCGCATCTCGTGACGAGTGGTCACGAGGAGGATGCGCGCTGCCTTGGTCATGGCGATGACGTTAACCGCAGCACCTGGCGCACGGAAGGCCCCGTCCACATAGTGGATGTCTATCGACAACATCGATGTTGCCTATGTATTTCCCTACCAATTCAGTAGGGAATGGGCGAGCCCGGATAGGCTGCGAGGCATGGAGTTCCTCTACAACGTCTTCGTGTTCCTGCACTTCGCGAGCTGGGCGCTCGTGTTCGGCGGCTCGATCGCGTCGATGCGCACCAAGGCTCTCTACAAGGGCGTCTCGCACGGCGCCATGGGAGCCGTCGTCGCGGGCGTGATCATGGTGGGCATCGCGGAGATGGGCGGCCTCTGGGAGGGCGACGCCGGTCCTGCGATGGCGAAGATCGGCGTCAAGCTCGTCGTCGCGCTCGCCGTCGCCGTGCTGGCCGTGCTCGCCGTCCGCAAGGGCGAGGACGTCTCCCCGGGCCTCAAGGGCTCCGTGCTGGGCCTCACCCTGGTGAACATCCTGGTCGCGGTGTTCTGGAACTGATCGCCTGACCGCCTAGCGGGTCGCCGCCATCCACTCCCGGTGTGCGGCCAGGCTGCGGTCGAACAGGCCGCGCAGCGCGTCGTCGTCGACGCCCCGCAGGGCGACGCCCAGCGACAGGAGCCCGTCCCGCCAGTCGTCGTACGCCGTCAGCTCGACCTTCGCGGCGCGCGACCCGGTCCGGGTGAACTGGCAGCCGCGCAGGGTCTCCGCGGCGTCGGGCAGGCGTCGCTGGACGACGAGCTTGCGCGCGTACGCCCCGCCGACCGGGGCGGTGAGGCGACGGTGGGCGGCCGTCTCCTGCTCCGCCGTCAGCTCCTCGTCGAAGAGGTCGACGGCACCGAAGCTGCCCTTGGCGTCGTGATGGAACGTCCAGCCGCCGTCGCGCAGCTCGAGCCGGTAGGTGAACGGGCTCTGCCGGTGCTCGCCCGCCAGCAGGGGGAGCGGGTCGCGGAGGCCGTCACCGAAGCCGACGTCCGGCCACCAGAGGCCGCCGGGGTTGTCGTGCGTAGGGAGCCCCCGGACGTACATCGCCAGGTGTCCGACGTGCACGTCCCGCCGCTCGGCGTCCGTGTCCCAGTTGTGGCCCCACGCGGGCACCACGTCGTAGCCGAGCGCCCGCAGCACCACGGTCATGACCCCGTTGTGGTGGAAGCAGTAGCCGGCGTTGCCGCCCGCCGCGACCCGGGCCAGCGTCGCCTCCGCGTCGATGGCCGGCGGGCTGCCGAGCATGGTGTGCAGGTTCTCGTACGGGATCCGCTCGGCATGCCGCCGGTGGATCTCGAACAGGGTCCCGAGGGTCGCCGGAGGCCGCTCGTCGAGGCCGAGCCGGGTCAGGTAGCCGGCCACTTCACGCTTCATGGTGAGCAGGGTAGGCGTGTGGTGTTCCGCGAGGTTTGAGCGACCAGCCTGGTTTGATCGATCAGACGCCGTGCGACCGCTAGTGTTCGGCCGTGGACGTTCTGGGAGAAGTGCTCGTCGGTGTGGCCATCCTGGCGGGGTTGATAGGCATCGTGGTCCAGGTCTTGCCCGGCGCCGTCCTCGTGCTGGGCGGCATCCTCGTGTGGGCGATCTTCACCGGCGGCGTCGAGGCGTGGGTGGTGTTCAGCATCGCCGCCGTCGCGATCGCCGTCGCCGAGGTGGCCCAGTGGATCCTGGCCGGCAAGCACATGCGCAAGGCCAAGGTGCCGGTGCTGACGCTCGCCGTGGGCGGCATCGCGGGCATCATCGGGTTCTTCGTGGTGCCGGTGATCGGCCTGTTCCTGTTCTTCGTCGGCGCGATCTTCCTGCTGGAGTGGGCCCGCCGCAGGGACGTGTCTTTGGCGTGGGGCGCCACCAAGGCGGCCGTCCAGGCCACCTTGATCACCATCGGCGTGCAGCTCGCTGGCGCGCTGATCGCAACGGGCGCCTGGGTGATCGGCCTCTTCTTCACCTGACCCCTGGGAAGTCCGCTTCAAGAACGGGATCAGGCATGGTTTGAGCACCAGACCCATGCCTGATCGCGTTCTGGAAGCGGACCTTCGGAGCGTCCCCCCGCGTGCGGCACCGCGGACGAGAGTCAGCCCTCGTGTCAGAGGTCGAAGACCAGGAGGGTGCTCGACGCCGTCGCGACGACGGCGCCCGACGCGTCCCGCACCACGCCCTCGGTGAACCCGACGCGGGAGCCGGCCTTGACCACCGTGCCCTCAGCGGTGAGCGGGCCGCTGCCGCCGCGCACGGCCTTGACGTAGGTCACCTTGATCTCGACCGACGTGTAGCCCTTGCCCTGGGGCAGCACCGACTGCATGGCGCAGCCGCAGACCGTGTCCAGGAGCGTGCACATGACGCCGCCGTGCACGGTGCCGATCGGGTTGTAGCCCGACTCGTCCGGCGTGCAGACGAACGTGACACGGCCCTCTTCCACCACGTCGATGTCGAGGCCGAAGTGCCCGGCGATCGGCGGCGGCGGGATGAGGCCGTCCCGCATCCGGCCGAGGAACTCGACGCCCGACATCCGCGGCACCTGGGCCGCGATCTGCATCGGGTCGTACCAGGTCAGCTCCCGTGTGCGCGGCTCGCCCCAGGCCGTGGGCGCGCTCGCCGGGGCGTCGGACCGTTGTGTTTCGGACATGTGGGCAAGGGTAATGTCCGGCCCATGCAGGCAGCCGACCTCCCCCTGATCCGCACCGTCTCCCGGCCCGCCGTGCACCCGGACGGCACCTGGGCCATCGTGGCCGTGACTCGCCCCGACCTCGACGCCGACGCCGCAGTGGGTCAGCTCTGGCGGGTCCCGCTGGTCTCGACAGGCTCGACCAGCGAAACAGGCTCGACCAGCGAAACAGGCTCGACCAGCGAAACAGGCTCGACCGCCGATATCGGCGACGGATCCCACCGCCTCACCCGCGGGTTCCGGGACACGGAGCCGCGCTTCTCGCCCGACGGCGCCTTGGTCGCCTTCCTGCGCGCGGAGCCCCAGGCTGCCCCGCAGCTCTGGGCGCTGCCGGTCGGCGGCGGCGAGGCGGTGCAGGTGACGGACCGCAAGCTCGGCGTGACCGACTTCCGCTTCTCGCCCGACGGCAAGCGTCTCGCCTTCCTGAGCCGCGAGCCCCAGCCGGGCCGGTACGGCTCTGTCGAGGGCCTGGGGGCCGACGCCGAGGGGCCGCGCCGCATCACCGAGTGGAGCTGGACACGCAACGGCCTGGGCTACCACCGCGACCGCCCGCAGCACGTGTACCTCGTCGACGTGCCCGACGTCGAGGGCGAGCCCGTGGTCCAGCCCGCCCCGACGGCTCAGAGCGAGGCGGAGCCCCGCCGTACGGTGCCGGAGCCGCGGCGGCTGACCACGGACGACGTCGACCACAGCGGCATCGCCTTCACGCCCGACGGCCGCTCGATAGCCGTCCTCGCCGAGCGCGAGCAGGGTGCGGGCCAGGTGCCTCGCAGCATCCTGCGCGTGCTGCCGCTGGGCGCCGGCGCGGAGGGTGGCGGCTCGGAGGTCGAGCTCGGCACGCTCGGCCCGCAGGCGATCGCGTTCGGCGCGGGCGGTGAGCTGTACGTGCTCGCGCAGGACTACGGCCCCGAGGGCAAGGACTTCGTGGCCCGGAACGCCGCGCTGTACGTGCTGTCCGCGTGGGCCGACCCCGAGCCCCGCCGCCTCACCGACCCCGAGACGCAGGAGCTCGCCGGGGAGCCCCTCCCGCTGCCGGACGGCGGCGTGCTGCTCGTCCTCGCGAGCCGCGGCACCCAGCAGCTCGTCCGGATCACCGACGACGGCACCACAACCCAGCTGACCAGCGGCGACGTCGTCGTATCGGAGTACGGCGTCGGCGGCGGGACGATCGCCGTCGCGTACCGCGACGCGGGCAGCTACGGCGACCTGGGGGTCGTGGACGTGGTGGCCGACGCCGGGCTAGGCCGTCGGACGGACTTCTCCGCGCCGCTGCGCGCGGCCGGCGTCGTGACCCCGGCCGAGCTGACCGTCACCGGTCGCGACGGGTATCCCGTGCACGGGTGGGTTGCGGTGCCCGAGGGCCGGGGCCCTCACCCGACGCTGCTGATGATCCACGGCGGCCCGTACTCCTACTACGACGTGGGGCTGTTCGACGAGACGCAGGTGCTGGTCGACGCGGGGTACGCCGTCGTGTACTGCAACCCGCGCGGCTCCGCGAGCTACGGGCAGGCGCACGGCCGCACGATCCGGCAGGCCATGGGCACCGTCGACCTGCACGACGTGCTGGACTTCCTGGACGGGGCCGTGGCCGCGGACGGGCGCCTGGACGGGTCTCGCGTGGGCGTGCTGGGCGGATCGTACGGCGGGTACCTCACGGCGTGGACCATCGCGCACGACCACCGGTTCGCCGGCGCGATCGTGGAGCGCGGGTACCTCGACCCGGAGGTGTTCTCCGGGACCAGCGACATCGGCTCGTTCTTCAGCCAGGAGTACGTGGGCGGGACCCTGGAGCAGGTGGCCGCGCAGTCGCCGCAGGCCGTGGCCGGTCGGGTGACGACGCCCACGCTCGTGCTGCACTCCGAGCAGGACCTGCGCTGCCCCTTGTCCCAGGCGGAGCGCTACTACTCGACGCTCAAGCGGCACGGTGTGGAGACAGAGCTGGTGGTCTTCCCAGGAGAGAACCACGAGCTGTCCCGGTCCGGGCGGCCCCGGCACCGGCAGCAGCGCTTCGAGGTGATCCTCGACTGGTGGCAGCGGCACCTGCCGGTCGGATGAGAGCATCGACCCCGTGCAGATCATCACCTCCCCGCTCGCCCAGCTCGACGTCGCCATCGCCTATGGGGTCTGGAAGCTGCGCCAGGACGTGTTCGTCGTCGAGCAGGACTGCCCCTACGAGGACCTGGACGGGCGCGATCTCGAGCCCACCACCGTGCACGTGGTGATGCTCGGGGAGGCGGCGCCCGACTCCGTG
The DNA here is from genome assembly GCF_014653785.1 of Promicromonospora soli. Taxonomy (GTDB): domain Bacteria; phylum Actinomycetota; class Actinomycetes; order Actinomycetales; family Cellulomonadaceae; genus Promicromonospora; species Promicromonospora soli. Next base: position 195,772 of record NZ_BNAS01000003.1, read on the forward strand.
TCCGACGGGGGGACCCGCGTGCTGGGCACCGCGCGTGTGCTCGACGACGGCGACGCCTGGCGCATCGGTCGTGTGGCCCTGGTCAAGGGGGCGCGGGGCAAGGGCCTGTCCGACGAGGTCATGCGCGCGGCGCTGAAGTACATCGGCGACGCGGGCGACGACCGCGACATCGTGCTGGACGCCCAGTCGCCACTGACGCGGTGGTACGGCAAGCACGGGTTCGTGACGGACGGGGACGAGTTCCTCGAGGACGGGATCCCGCACACCCCGATGCGCCGGTCAGTACGCGCCTCGGCCTGATACCACGGCCCGGGCGGTCTGGGCGAGGATGAGCAGGTCCAGGAAGGGCGTCCAGTTCTCGGCGTAGTAGACGTCGAGCCGGACCGACTCCTCCCAGGACAGGTCCGACCGGCCGGTGACCTGCCACAGGCCCGTCATGCCGGGCTTGACGAGCAGCCTGCGGCGCATGCGCTCCTCGTAGACCGCGACCTCGTGCGGGAGCGGCGGGCGCGGGCCGACGAGGCTCATGTGCCCGCAGAGGACGTTGAAGAGCTGGGGCAGCTCGTCGAGCGAGTACCGGCGCAGGACGCGCCCGACGCGGGTGACCCGCGGGTCGGCCCGCATCTTGAACAGCGGGCCGGCCGCCTCGTTGGCGGCGGCGAGGGTCGTGACGTCCCGGTCCGCGCCGACGTGCATGGTGCGGAACTTGACCATCGGGAATGCGTGCCCGCCCCGGCCGACCCGGTTCGACAGGTAGAACACCGGCCCCCGGCTGGTGACCGCCACGGCCAGCGTGATGGCCAGCAGGAGCGGCGAGACCAGCACCGTCAGCAGGGCTGTCAGACCCCAGTCCATGACCTGTTTCACGGAGAACTTGGGGCCCTCGAACCGCGGGGTGTCCACGTGCAGCAGGGACATGCCGGGGGCGGGGGACACGGTGATCCGCGGGACGGCGACGTCGGCCAGCTCGGCCGTGAGCATCAGGTCGACGCCGTACCGCTCGAGCTCCCAGCCCAGCCGCCGAACGTCGTCGGCGGTGATCTCGTGCGAGCTGCTCACCGCTACCGCGCCCGCCCCGATCTCGTGCGCGGTCCGGCCGACCTCGTCGAGGTCGCCCAGGACGGGGACGCCGCTCACCTCCTCGTCCGGCCGGATGCCGCCCGACGGCAGGCACACCCCGACCACGACGAACTCCCGTTCCGGCGCGCCGTTCAGCAGCCGGACCAGGCGGGCCGCCTGCGGGCGGTCGCCGATCGCCAGGACGGTGGTCATGCCGCCCTCGCCGCGGCGGCGCCGGCGCAGCAGGTCCTGGCGCCAGGCGTACCGCGACAGGACGAGGCCGACCATGCCGAGCGGGAAGGCGACCAGCAGCAGGCCCCTGGCCTCCGCAAACTGGGTGGCCCACGCCACCAGGATGACCACGCTGAACGACTTCCAGGTGGCGTCGAGGACCTTCTGGTACTCGGTCATGCCGCGGCCGAAGAAGCGCACGTCGTAGGCCCGGCTCGTGGCCAGCGCCGCGAGCCAGACCGCGGCAAGGAGCAGGGTGGCGGCGGCGTGCATCGGCAGCCCGAGCACGGAGCGCGGGGAGATGGCGTCGAACGCGGCCTGCATCCCGTACGCGGCGATCAGCGCGGTCCCGACCACCACGGCGTCGGTGAGCCGCACCCTCGCCCGGTGCTTGGCCTGCCATCCCGTCCGGGTGCGCGGTGTCACCACACGTGGTGATCGGCCGTCGTCTCCGGCAGGACTCTCTGCAGGGGCGACGTGGCGCGCGCCGAGGCTGTTGTCCGCCGGGAAACCATGCTGCGCGGGAAGTAGGAGGGCTGGCTCACTGTCAACCGAGTGCGTGGTCACGCTCGATCCCTCCGGTTCCTGCTGATGGGTTTCTCGACGAGTGCTGTCGGCGGCGCCTTGTCGAACGGGCGGTGCGGCTGGTCGCGGCTGAGGACAAAATACGGTGAACGAGCGGACAACATGGCGTGAATTGCTATAAGTCACCCGATAATGCTCAAACTTCACCTCTCGGGCGTTCGATATGTTGAGATAGGCGGATATTTCGCCCGGAGGTAAAGTCCACCCGGAAATCACCCGGTCCGAGATCTCCTGGTTGGTTCCCGCCTGGCACAGTTGGCGCTCATGACGACGGTTCTGCTCACGCACGCCTCAGCAGAGCTCTACGGCTCAGACCTCCAGCTCGTCGAGACCGCGGCGGGATGCGTGGATGCCGGTGCGGACGTCGTCGTCGTGCTGCCGGACGACGGCCCGCTCGCAGCGCGGATGCGACGTGTCGGGGCGCGGGTCGAGACCCTCGAGGTGCCCGTGCTGCGCAAGTCGCACCTGACGCCGCGGGGCACGGTCGCCCTGGGCGTCCGGATGCTGCGAGAGCTGGGCCCGACGGTGCGGCTGATCCGTCGCGTGCGTCCGGACTCCATGCTGGTGAACACGCTCACCATCCCGACGTGGCTGGCGGCCGCCCGGCTCGCCGGCGTCGCGCCTGTGTGTCACGTGCACGAGGCCGAGGCGGCCGTGCCGTGGGCCGTCCGGGTCGGCCTCGCGGCTCCGCTGCTGCTCGCGCGGGACGTCATCGCGAACTCGGCAACGGCGCGCGACGTCGTCGTGTCGGCCGTCCCGGTGCTGGGGCGCCGGACGCGTGTGATCTACAACGGTGTGCCAGGTCCTGCGGACACGGTCGACGACGTCGGCAACCGCGTTCTCGGCCCCACCCGCACTGGCGCCGTTCCCGGTGGCGGCGCCGTGCCGCTCCCGGCGGCCGACGGCGACACGGCTGCGGGTGCTCCGGCGCACGTGGTGCTCGTTGGCCGCCTGTCGCCGCGCAAGGGTACTGACGTGGCACTTGAAGCGGTGGCGTTGTTGCGCCGAGCCGGCCGGGACGTGCGGCTGGCGCTGTGCGGGTCGGCATTCGCCGGGTACGAGTGGTTCGAGCACCAGCTCCGGGAGCGGGCGGGCGAAACGGACCTGATCGGTGCGGTGCGGTTCGTGGGATACGCCGACCCGTGGGAGTGGTTTGCCCGGAGCGACGTCGTCGTGGTGCCGTCGCTGGTGGAACCGTTCGGGAACGTGGCGGTCCAGGCTCTGCTCGCCGGGCGGCCTGTGATCGCGAGCCGTACGCAAGGGCTCGCGGAGATCGTGCGGGACGGGGAGACGGGACTGCTCGCGCCGCCCGGCGACGCAGCAGCCCTCGCCGAGGCTGTCGCGGCGCTCCTTGACGACCGGGCGCGAGCGGCTGCGCTCGCGGAGGCGGGGCGGTTGGACGCGGAGGAGAGGTTCGGGGTGCAGCGGTACCGGGAGCAGATGGGCCGGCTCCTGGTGGTGCGGCGAGCTGTGGTCCGGACGGTGCTCAGGGAAGGGTGATTGGGTTAAAAATGGAAACAACCTGGAAATAACCGGGCAATATGCCCTCTGCGTACCCAACTGAACAATATGGGTGAACTGGGACTGTTGGGCTGTTCTGCACATCTTGGTCGATCTACGCTCCCGCCATGCCTCAGAGAATCCTGCAGATCGCGATGGTCGGGACACGCGGTGTTCCCGCACACTACGGAGGGTTCGAGACGGCGGTCGAGGAGATCGGGTCCAGGCTCGCGGCGCGCGGGCACCGGGTCCGGGTCTACTGCCGCCGCGGTCCTGTCGCGCGCGACGGCGCCCCACCGCTCACGCACCATCTCGGCATGGAGCTCGTCACGCTCCCCGCCCTGCGTCGCCGCAGCCTGGAGACGCTGAGCCACACCGCGCTCTCCGTCGGGCACCTGGCGGCGCGCCGCACCGACGTGGCATTCATGTTCAACGCGGCGAACGCGCCGCTGCTACCGGCGCTGCGCGCTGTGCGCATCCCGGTCGCCACGCACGTGGACGGGCTGGAATGGCGGCGCGCCAAGTGGGGCCCGACCGGCCGCAAGTACTACCGGGCCGCCGAGACGGTGGCCGTGGGGCTCTCTGACGCCCTCATTGCCGACGCGCCGGGCATCGCCGACTACTACCGCGACGAGTACGACGTCGACACCCGCCTCCTCAAGTACGGCGCGCCGGACCTGACCGGGGTCGGGAGCGAACGCCTCGCCGAGCTGCACCTGTCCCCAGGCGGCTACCACCTGGTCGTCGCCCGGTTCGAGCCGGAGAACCACGTCGACATGATCGTCGAGGGGTACGTGGCGAGCGGCGCGGTCCGCCCGCTCGTCGTCGTCGGCTCCGCGCCCTACGCGCACGAGTACACCGAGCGGATCGCGGCGCTCGCGGCGGATGACCCGAGGGTGCGTCTCCTGGGCGGCGTGTGGGACCAGGGACTGCTCGACCAGCTCTACGTCGGTGCCCTCACCTACGTGCACGGGCACTCGGTCGGCGGGACGAACCCGTCGCTGCTCCGCGCGATCGGGGGCGGTACGGCGACGATCGCGTACGACGTCACGTTCAACCGGGAGGTCATCGGGAGCGTGGGCCGGTACTTCCGGACCGCGGACGACGTCGGCCTGCGTTTCGCAGAGGCCGAGAGCGACCCTGCGGGCTTTGCCGACCTGGGCCAGGCCCTGGCCGAGCGCGCGGCCACGTACGACTGGGACGACGTCGCCGACGGATACGAACAGCTCGCGTTCGACCTCGTAGCACGCAGCACACCAGGTCCGAAGCCGTTCGCGCGGCGCAAGCACGCCCCGCAGTGGGCGACGGACGTCGACCAACCCGGCGGACCAGCCAGCGCCCGCGCCGGCGTTCCCGCCGAACGATCCTGAGGGGCCAGCCCTGATGAACACAGCCATCCGTGAGCCGTACGGCGAGGTACTCGCCCGACTCGGCACAGCGCAGAAGGGTGCCGCCCGCGGAGCCCCGGCATATTCCCGGTTCGTGAACCGCCGCATCGGCAGATACCTCGCGGCGGCCGCGTACCGGGCGGGACTCTCCCCGAATGCGGTCACGGGCGTGAGCGCGCTGTTCACGTTCAGCGGTATCGCGTTGCTGATCGCGCTGCCGCCCTCGTGGGGTCAGGGTGCGGCCGTCACCGTGCTGCTCGTCCTCGGCTATGCCTGGGACTCGGCCGACGGGCAGGTCGCGCGGCTGACCGGTCTTGGTAGCCCGGCGGGCGAATGGCTCGACCACGCCGTCGACGCGGTCAAGGTGGTGACCCTCCCGCTCGCGCTCGCGGTGGGCCTCGCGGTGCATGACACAGCGGCGCCCGCCTGGCTGCTCGTCCCTCTTGTCTCCGCGATCACCAGCAGCGTCCTGTTCTTCGCGATGATCTTGACCGAACAGCTCCGCCGGGCGCACGGCGTACAGTCGCAGGCACCGACCGGCGGCCGGTTCCCGTGGCTCCGGTCCGTCCTGGTGCTGCCGACCGACTACGGCGTCCTCTGCTGGACGTTCCTGCTGCTCGGTGCGCCGACGGCCTTCCTCTGGGTGTACGCGGCGATCACCGCCTGCACGACAGCGTTCCTGGGTCTGGCCCTGGTCAAGTGGTTCCGCGAGGTCCGCGACCTATGAACGTCGTGGGCTACGCACCGGGCGCCTGGGACTTGTTCCACGTGGGCCACCTGAACGTCCTGCGGCATGCCCGGGGCAGCTGCGACTACCTGGTGGCCGGGGTGGTCGACGATGAGATGCTTGAGCTCGCCAAGGGGCGCCGTCCGGTGATACCTGTGGTCGAGCGCGCGGAGATCGTGCGCCACGTCGTGTACGTGGACGAGGTGTTCGTCGAGACGCAGCCCGACAAGGTCGAGACATGGCGCCGGCGGCCCTTCGACGTGTTCTTCAAGGGCGACGACTGGAAGGGCACGGCCAAGGGGCGTGACCTTGAGCGCAGGTTTGCCGACGTCGGGGTGGAGGTCGTCTACTTTCCGTACACGGTGCATACGTCCAGCACGGTCCTACGGCGCGCGCTCGAGCTGCTCGAGGGCGATGTGACCGGCAGGAGCGAGGTGCTGTGAGCGTGGTGCTGCCCGCGGGGTACCACGACGTCGTTCTCGTCGTCGTCAACTACGGCTCGTCCCGCCTGCTCGCGACGAACCTGCCTCGGACCACCGGTAGGAGCGGTGTGCGCGTGGTCGTCGTCGACAGCTTCAGCGGCGCGGGGGAGCGTGCGGCCGTGACCCGCCTGGCCGCCGCCCACGGGTGGGAGCTCCTGGCACCCGATACGAACGTCGGGTTCGGCGGCGGCTCCAACCTCGGCGCCGCGCGCGCGGTGGCGGTCGGAGCCCGGGTGCTGGTCTTCCTCAATCCCGACGCGTGGACGGACCCGGCCGGGCTCGCGGCGCTCGCCGCGGCGGCGCGGTCGCAGGACCGGGTGCTCGTTGCGCCGCGGATCCACCGGCCAGACGGCAGCGTGTACTCACGCGGCCTGACCTACCTGCACCGCGCGGACGGCACCATGAGGGGCCGCCGCACGTCGCCCGACGACGTGCCGTGGCTCAGCGGGGCGTGTCTGGCGGTCGGGGCCCGGCTCTGGGAAGAGCTCGGCGGGTTCGACGAGGACTACTTCCTCTACTGGGAGGACGTCGACCTGTCGTGGCGGGCGGTGGCGCTCGGGGCGCGGCTCGAGGTGGTCGACGGCGCCCACGTGGTGCACGACGAGGGCGGCACCCAGGAGTCCCGGGGTCGCGCCAAGAGCGAGACGTACTACCGGTACGACATCCGCAACCGGATGGTGTTCGCCCGCAAGAACCTGGGCCCGGCCGACGTGCGCCGGTGGCGGCGCGCCCTGCCCCGGGCCGCCCGGGCGGTGGCGCTGCGGGGCGGGCGCAGACAGTTCGTGCAGGGCATCGGGCCGTGGCGCGGCGTCGCCCGGGGCATGGTGGAGGCGCTCGGCGTCCGATGAGCTCGGGCGCCGTGGGCGTCATCTCATGCGCTCTCTCCGAGCCTTCGGCGCACCCACAGCGCGTTGGGGACCACCTGGCACAGCAGCACCGAGACCGACGTCGCCCATACCGGGCCGGCCGCGCCGAGGTACGGGATCGACCACCATGCCAGGCCCAGGTTCAGGGGCACCATCAGCACGATCGGCAGCACCTGGGCGCGCAGGCCCGCGGCGTCGGTCATGTACATGCCGACCGGGTACTTGGCGGCCTGGACGACCACGAACACCACGAACGCCGCGACGAGCGGGAGGCCGAGACCGAACTCGCCGTCGGTCACCAGCGGGACCAGGAACGGGAGCAGCACCGCCAGCAGCAGGGCCAGCACGATTCCCGCCGCGACGAAGACCAGCGAGGCCCGGAACGGCGAGGCTTTGACCGACCGGCTGCGGGCCTGCGCGAAGTGCGGCCAGAGGGCGAGGCCTGCCGTCGCCACGGCGGCGAGCACGACGCCGAAGAGCTGGGCGGCGAGGTTGTACCGCGCCAGCTCGACGGGCGTGCCCTGGTGGCTCAGCAAGATCCGGCCGGTCTGCATGGCGATCGGCAGGGAGATCATCTGCACCAGCATCGGCCAGGCGACGTCGAAGACCCGCACCCCGGCCACCGACCGCACCCGCGGGACGTCCCGGAGCGCCGCGCCGACCTGCGGGCGGACCAGGCGAGCGCCGGTGACCAGGAGCACCACGGCCACGATCGCCGCTGCCGCATAGGACGCGACGGCCAGCAGGGACCCTGAACCGTTACCCACCTCGAGGACGATGAGCACGCCGGCCATGACGAGCGGTGCGGTAAGCCCGGTGAGCGCGGTCTGCAGCGGGTTGCGGCCGAGCCCCACCAGGATCCGGGAGCCGACACCCCACGGCAGCGCCAGGCCGAGAATCATGACGCACACCGTGGCGGTGACCGCGCCGCCCTCCAGCAGGCCCGGACCCAGGACCACGGGCCACCAGCCGAGCACGCCCAGGAGGACGCCGATCGCCGCGATCGTGAGGCCGGAGCAGACCAGGACCCGGAAGGCGCTGGTCAGCGTCCTGCGGACGTCGGGATCCGTGCTCGCCCGGTCCGACGACGCCAGCACGTTCACCACCACGGCGGCCATCCCCAGGTCCGCGAACGGGATCAGGGCGGGCAAGGACGCCAGGAGTCCGTACTGGGCGTACTGCGCGACGCCGAACTGCTCGATGATCAGGCGCGCGGTCACCATCCCGAGCAAGCCGGAGAGGCCGGTCACCATCACCTGGACCACCGCGCTGCTCCCGACGGAGCGCCAGGGCGCGCCCGTCCGGGCCCTGGTCACGCGCGCACCCCGGACCCGGCCCGGGACAGCGCCGCACGATAGACGGCCAGGTGCGCCGCTCCGGCGCCGGTCCACTCGCGTGCGCCGAGGTCCGGTGCGGCTGTACGTGGCTCACGCGCGGCGGACAGCGCCGCGAGGAGCGCGTCGCGCGTCAGGTCACCGGCGAAGGTGTGGATCCAGCCCGGGCCGACCTCCGCGGCAAGGTCGGCGTTGACCGGCGTGTCCGGGACCAGGACGGGCCGGTCGAGCGACAGCGCGGCCAGCACGGTCCCCGAGTTGTGCATGAACCGGTACGGGAGCACGACCAGCTCCGCGGCCGTCACGGTTGCGACGAGCTCGTCGTCGGACAGGAAGCCGAACCGCAGGGTGACCCGCGGGTCGCCGTCCGCCAGCGTGGTGATGGTGGCCGCAAGCTCGTGGGTCGACGCCGCCCCCGCGATCCCCAGTGTGACCGAGCCGTCGGCGACTGACCGGAACGCCTCGACAAGCCCCTCGACCCCCTTGTACCGGCGGACGAGGCCGACGTACTGGAGCCGGCCGGGGAGCATCGTCGAGCGGGGACCGGTGTACCAGTCGCGGTAGTGCCCGTGCGGGATGGTGGTCGCCGGTCCGGGGGACTCCGTGCGGTCGTTCAGCAGGATCCGATGCGTGGTCAGCCGGTCGAACCAGCGCAGCAGCGCGCGCTGGAGCCGGCCGGCGTCGGCCGGGAGCTCGACGTTGTGCACCGTGCGGACCATCGGCGTGCGGGTGACGGTGAGGCGAACGAGCAGGAGCGCCGCGAGCACCCAGCGGCCGAGCACACCGGCCCGTCGCCCGCCGCCCAGGCCGATGACTGTCTCCGGCCAGTGCAGGTGTACCAGGGAGTACCGGCCGAACAGGGCGGCTCGGTAGGAGAACGTGACGACCTCGACGCCCGGAGTCCGGCGCAACGCCGCGGTGAGCATGGTGATGTACGGGTTGGTGGTGCTGCTTGGTTCGCGGTTCGACGTCAGGACCCGGACGGTGCTCATACGGAGCTCCCGGAGGGCGCGACGGCGCCGGCGGCGGTGCGGTAGAGGCCTTCCACGACGTCGGGCAGCCGGGACGCAGACCATCGGCCGGACGGCGTGCCCGGTGCGGTGGCGGCCTCCGCGAGGCGGGCCGCGAGCTGGCCGACGACATCGCCCGCCAGCTCTGCGGGGCGCGCGTTGGCTCCGGCGAGGAGCGGTACTCCGCCGAGCGGCAGGCAGACCACCGGGCGCCCGAGCGCGCTCGCTTCGGCCGCCACCCAGCCGGCCTGGTCGTGCATCGAGGGGAACAGCATCGCATCGCACCCGGCGATCGCGTCGAGGACCTCGGCCCGCGGCCGGTGCCCGTGGAAGACGACGCGGCCGGCGACAGCGCGTCGCTCGGCGAGCCGCCCGAGCGCCGGGCGCTCGTACCCCTCGCCGTAGACGTGCAGCTCCCAGCCGGGGGTACGGGCGAGCGCCTCGATCGCGAGGCGGCAGCCCTTCCAGGCCAGGAGCCTGCCCACGAAGACGGCCCGGCGGGGCCGTTCCGCCGACTCGGGCCGAGTCGGCCGGGCCCGACCGGGCAGGTCGTCGTCGAGCGCGGCGTTCGATTCCACGACGACGTGGCGAGCCCGGCGGAACCGCCGCGCCACCGACTCGTTCTGCACGACGACGACGGCAGCGCGCCGGGCGGCGGCGTCGCCCCACAGCGCCCGCAGCGGCGCGGTGAGCACCCCGCGGAGGAGCTCGGTGATCGTGCCGCGGACCCCCAGCCACCGGGAGAGCCGGAAGGGCACGGTGCTCGCCCCGCCGACCGGCCCCCAGACGACGGGGAGGTCACGGACCCGGGCCAGCCCGCAGGGCAGCCAGTCGTTCGCGAACGTCACGTGGTGGCCGACGTCGAACGGCGTGGCGCGGTGCAGCTCGGCGGCCCGGCGTGCCAGTGCGCGCTGCCAGAGCACGTAGTACCAGTACACGTCGCTGCCGCGGCGCTTGCGGGCGAGCACCCGCTCGGACAGATCGAGGTATTCGACGGTCAGGTTCCGGGCGAGGTCCGGGTCGCGCTCGAGCTCGGCGGCGACGGCCGGGGCGAACCGGTGCCGGGTGATCACATGCACCCGGTGGGACCTGGCCGCCGCGCGGGCGAACGCCCAGCCGGCGGCAGCCTCCGGCTCGTCGCCGGGCCCGCAGGCATAGGCGCTGACCAGGACACGCGGGTGAACCTGCTGCACGAGTCTCGACTCTCCGGAGGGTCAGGGGGCGGGCCACGCTACGGTAACTGCCGGATCAGTCGTCGTGGTGCCGGGAAAGGGGTGATTGTGGTGCGCACTGCAGGGACGGAGCGGTTGGTCGTCGCCGTGCTCACCTACCGTCGCCCGGGGCGGATCGCTGCACTGGTCCCGGTGCTCGTAGAGCAGGCTGCCGCCCTGACCCGCCGGTTCGAGGGGGTCGCGGCGAGCGTGCTGGTGGTCGACAACGACGCGGCCGGCACGGGCGTCGCCGCGGTGGCGGAGGCGGCGCAGGCCACCGTCGTGCCCGTGACCGCAGTGATCGAGCCCGAGCCGGGCATCTCGGCCGCGCGCAACCGTGCGTTGCGCGCCTCGGGTGACCAGGACCTGCTCGTGTTCGTGGACGACGACGAGCTGCCGCACACCGACTGGCTCCATGCCCTGTACACGACGTACCGCTCGACGGGGGCGGCTGCCGTCGCAGGGCCGGTGGTGTCCCGGTACGACGTCGAGCCCGACCCGTGGGTCATCGCGGGCGGGTTCTACGACCGCGGCCATCGCCTAGGACTGCACAGCGGGGACACGGTGCCGAGCGCCGCGACGAACAACCTTCTGCTCGACCTGCGCGTGGTGCGGCGGGCCGGCCTGGCGTTCGACCCGGCCCTCGGCCTCTCCGGCGGCGAGGACACGCACTTCACCAGCTCGCTGACCGCCGCGGGCGGGCGCATCGTCTGGTGCGCCGAGGCCGTCGTGTCCGACGTAGTGCCCGCCGACCGGCTCACCCGTTCCTACCTCCTGGCGCGTACTGCCGGGCTCGCAAGCTCCACGGTGGGCGCGGCGCTGCTGCTTGCGCCCGGCCGCGGACGGCGGACCGCCCTGCGGGCGCGAGTCCTGTGCGCCGGGCTGGCCCGGGGTGCGCTCGGGGCGTTGCAGGTCGCGAGGGCGGCGCTGCAGGGCGACGTCGCAGGGAATGCGCGTGGTCGGCGATCCCTCGCCAGGTCGCGAGGGGAGCTGCGCGCCGCCTCCGGGAGGGTGCTGCTGCCGTACGCCCGGTCCGGGTGAACTCGGGCGGAACACCGGCCCGTCGGCATGGCGCACGGTTACGCTCCGGGTTCATGCCTGCATCCCCGCGCATCAGCCGTCGTCTGCTTCTTGTTGCCCTCGGCGCGCTCGTCCTGGTGGCCGTCGTCGCCGCGGCGGTGTTGTCGCTGCGGCCGGACGGCGGGCCTGCGGCCGGTGCGACGGGCTCGGCGAGCCCGGCTGCGTCGTCGGGTGCGGATGGCGGGGCCGACGGCGAGGACGGGCCGGGCACCGAGCCGTCCAACGGCGGCGGGACCGACGCCGAGCCGGAGCCCGGGGCGGACGAGGGCGCGGCCCCCGAGCCGCGGGAGACGCTGGACCCCGCGCCGTTCGGTGCCGTCGCGACACCCGAGCCCGGCGTGACCGTGACCGTGCCGTCCGTCGAGGAGGTGACCGGGGAGGCGAACGTCCCGGGCGAGGTGGGCGGCCCGGCGCTGCGGTTCACCGTCGAGCTCACGAACGGCACCGGCGAGGTGCTGGACCTGCGGACGGTGGTCGTGAACGCCTACTACGGACCCGACCGCACACCGGCCACGCCGCTGCTCAAGCCGGGCGGCCGGGCGTTCGAGTCGGAGGTCGGCGCCGACGACGCGGCCCGCGGGGTGTTCGTCTTCAGCGTCCCGCCCGAGTCCCAGGACCGGGTCGAGCTCGAGATCGACCCGGGGGTCGGCGCGGCGATAGTCGTGTTCACCGGAGCCTGAGCCCGGAGATCACCCCTGAGTTCACCCCGGTTTGACTGTGCCGGCTGCCGTGTCCGCTATTAGCGTATTGGGTGATCAGTCCTACAGGTCCATATCGTCCGGCAGCTGTGCGGTCCGGCGGGTCCATGTCTCCCCAGTGAGGTTCTCGTGTCCCATCGCAGCCTGCCCGGCCGGAGAGTCTCTGCCGTCCTCGCGAGCATCACGCTCGTCGTCACGTCGCTCGTGACCACGCCGTCGGCGTCCGCCACCGAGGTCGCCCAGGTGGCCGCGGAGGTCGTGGAGCCGGCGTCCGACCCGGTCTCCGTGTCCGCCGACGCTCTGCCGACCGTGCAGGTCGACGGCATCGTGTGGAAGCAGGTCATCGTCGGCGACACCGTGTACGTGGGCGGCGAGTTCGCGAACGCCCGGCCCGCCGGTGCCGCGCCCGGCACGAACCTGGTGCCGCGCACGAACCTGCTCGCCTACGACCTGGCGACGGGCGTGCTGGACACCTCGTTCAACCACACGCTCAACGGCAACGTCACCGACCTGGCCGCTTCCCCGGACGGGACGCGGCTCTACGCGGTCGGCAGCTTCACCACGGTCGACGGCGTCACCCGCAGCCGCATCGCCGCGTTCAACCTGCCGAGCGGCACGCTGAACACGTCGTTCGCCCCGAACATGAACGGCAACACGAAGTCCGTCGCGGCCACGAACACGACGGTCTACGCGGGCGGGTACTTCTCCGCCGTCAACGGCCACACGCGCTACCGGGTGGCGGCCATCAACGCCGCGAACGGCGTCCTGCGCCCCGGGTTCGTCCCGGTTGTCGACGACCGCCAGGTGCAGTCGATAGTCGTGGCCCCGGACGAGCAGTCGGTGGTGATCTCGGGGACGTTCACCTCGGTCAACTCCGACACCGCCAACTCCTACGGCATCGCGTGGCTCGACGCCGCCACGGGCGCCAACCGCACGCTGCCCGTCAACTCGCGGGTGCGCAACGCCGGCGACAACTCCAGCGTCTTGCGCGTGGCGACCACCGGCGACGCCTGGTACGGCGTCGGCTGGCACTACGGCAGGGGCGGCACCACCGAAGGCACGTTCAAGGTCAGCTGGACCGACGGCACGCTGATCTGGATCGAGGACTGCCACGGCGACACGTACGACGTGGCCCCGCTGGGCGACGTCGTCTACACCGCGAGCCACAAGCACTACTGCGGCAACAGCGGCGGGTTCCCGCAGACGGACCCCTGGACCTTCTACCACTCGACCGCCTGGACCGACGAGGTCCGGGGCACCAACACCAAGGACATCTACGGCTACCCCGACCACCCGGGCACACCGCGTCCGGAACCGCTGACCTGGTACCCCCAGACCGATGTCGGGACGTACTCCGGGAAGAGCCAGGCCGTCTGGACGGTCACCGGCAACGCGGACTACGTGCTGTACGGCGGCGAGTTCCCGAAGGTGAACGGCGTCGCGCAGCAGGGCCTGGTCCGGTACACGAAGCGCACTGCAGCGCCGAACGCCTCCGGCCCGGTGCCCTCCGGCGCGGACCTCAACCCACCGGTGGTCTCGGTGTCGGCGGGCACCGTCCGGGTCGGCCTGAACACCACCTGGGACCGTGACGACGAGGCCCTCACCTACCGGGTCTACCGCGACTCCGACTCGGCTGCGCCGATCTTCGAGGAGACGATCTCCACCAAGTTCTGGCAGCCGGAGACACGGACCGTCCGGGACACCGGCCTCGTCCCCGGCTCGAGCCACCGATACCGCCTGACCGTCACGGACCCGTGGGGCAACGTGAAGCGATCGGAGTGGATCGACGTCACGGTGTCCGACGCCCCCCGCAGCGACTACGCCGACACCGTCGTCCAGGACGGGGCCACCCACCTGTGGCGCCTCGGCGAGCCCGCCGGCTCGACCACGACTTACGACTGGGCGGGCGCAGGCGACATGACGGTGCCGACGAGCGTTCAGCTCGGTACCACCGGTGCGATCGCGGATGACCCGAACACCGCGGTGACGTTCCAGAACACCTCGTCGAGCAGGCTCGTCTCGCCGGCCCGGGTCGCCGGCCCGGACACCTTCTCGATCGAGACGTGGGTCAAGGGCACCGGAACCGGCAGGATCGTCGGCTTCGCCAACAGCAACAGCGCCACGGGCACGTCCAGCTCCTACGACAGGCACCTTTACATCGACTCCGGTGGTCGGATCACCTTCGGTGTGTACCCCGGGCAGGTCCGCACGCTCCGGTCTCCGGCACCCGTCAACGACGGCGCCTGGCACCACGTGGTCGGCACGCTCGGAGCCGGCGGCATGCAGCTGTTCGTCGACGGCGTCCAGGTCGGCACCCGGACCGACACCACCAGCGGGCAGTCCTACAGCGGCTACTGGCGGATCGGCGCCGACACCCTGAGCAGCTGGCCCAACCGCCCGCTCCTGAGTGACCGGTTCGCGGGCTCGATCGACGATGTCGCGATCTATCCGACGGCGCTGTCCACGGCCACCGTCCTCGACCACTACACGGTGGCCGCCAACGGCCGCCCGAACCGTCCGCCCGTCGCGGCGGCGTCGGCGAGCATCAACGGCTTCGACCTGACGGTGGACGGCACCGGGTCCTCCGACCCGGACGGCCCGATCTCGTCCTGGCACTGGAACTTCGGCGACGGCGCGACGGGCTCCGGCCCGGAGGCGACGCACACCTACGCCGAGCCCGGCACGTACACCGTGACCCTCACGGTGACCGACCCCGACGGCGCGACCGACCAGGACACGCTGCAGGTCGAGGCCACGGCTCCCGCGGAGTTCGCCACCGACGGCTTCGGTCGCAACGTGGCCGGCAGCTGGGGCACTGCCCCGGTGGGCGGCGCCTGGACACTCTCCGGCACGGCGTCGAGCTTCTCGGTCGCCGGCGGTGAGGGCCTCATGGCGCTTCCCACGGCCGGGACGAACCGGAAGGCCCAGCTGCAGGGCGTCTCCGCCGAGGACGTCGAGATCAGGAGTGTGCTCTCTCTCGAGGAGATCTCCGACGGCGGCGGCACGTTCGTCTCCCTCGCGGGGCGCACGAGCGGCTTCTCCAGCGAGTACCGGGCCAAGGTCTGGGTCAAGTCGACCGGTGCGGTCCAGCTTCAGCTCAACGCCCTGCAGTCCGGGGAGACGACGCTGGCCGCCGCGAACATCACCGGCCTGAGCGTCGGGGCCGGTGAGCGGCTCGCGGTCCGGATGCAGGTAACGGGCTCGTCGCCGACGACGATCCGGGCGAAGGTATGGGCCGCCGGGACCGCCGAGCCGGCCGCCTGGCAGCTCACGACGACCAGCTCGACCCCCGAGCTGCAGGACGCCGGAGCCGTCGGCTACGCGGTGAGCAACGCGGGCAGCGTCACGACCGGCGCGAACGTGGTCAGGCTGGACGACTTCTGGGCGGGGCCGCTCGCACCGTGACGTCCACCCGGGTCGTGCCGGTCCCAGTCCTCCCGTCCCGTGAGGGACAGGGGGGCTGGGCCGTCGTCACGACCGGGCTGGCGGTGCTCTGCGTCGTCCTCACGGGCATGCGCTGGGACCTCTCCTTCGGCCTGACGGCGGGACTCGCCCTCGCCCTGGTGCTCCTGCCGCTGTGGGCGCCCTGGGTGCACAGCTCGCGATGGGTCACCTGGATAGCCGTCCTGGCGGGGGTCGGGGCCGCATGGAGCGTCTGGCTCACGGTCTGGCACAGCAGCTCGCGGACCGTCTTCACCGTCGGCCTCCTGGAGTCGGTCTTCCTCGTGCTGGGGCTGGCGTGCGGGATCGGCGCCGCGATCTGGGCGCGCAGCCGCACCTCGGTGTGGGCGGTGGGGGCCGCGTTCGGCGTCGGGCTGCTGCTCGGCGTCAACCCGTCCGGTGAGATGTTCGCCGAGAACCCCTGGCGGTTCGGGTTCTCGCTACCGGTCACCGTCATCGTCCTCGCCGTCGCGGCGCGGTGGCGCAGCAGGTGGGTCGACGTCATCGCCGTGCTCGCGCTCGCCGGTGGCTCCGTCGTCAGCGGCGGGCGCTCCACGACCGCGATCCTTCTCATGGTCGCGCTGCTCGTGCTGTGGCAGGCGTGGGGGAAGCCGGCGTCGTCCGGGCTCGCGGCCCTGCGGACGGTGATCCTGTTCGGGACGCTCGCGTTCGGCACGTACTTCGCGCTCCAGGCCGCGATCCTGGATGGTGCGCTCGGCGAGAGTGCACAGGACCGTACAGAGCTCCAGCTGGCGACGTCGGGCACCCTGATCACCGGCGGGCGGCCGGAGATCGGGGCGACCGTCGCACTGATGGGCTCCTCCCCGGGAGGGTTCGGTGGCGGGACCGTCCCGTCCATGGCAGATGTCCTCGTGGCCAAGTCCGGCATGGCCGCCCTCGGGTACGAGCCGAACAACGGATACGTGGAGAACTACCTGTTCGGCAGCGGGTTCGAGCTGCACTCCGTGATCGGCGACCTGTGGGCCTGGTGCGGCATCCCGGGACTCGCTCTGGCCGTCGTGCTGCTGGCGTTCTTCGTCGCCCGCACCGCGGTCCTCACCACGGGACGAGCCGCTTCCGCGCTGCTCCTGTTCCTCGGGGTGAAGTCGGTCTGGAACCTGTTGTTCGCTCCGCTGGAGAGCGCGTTGACCGTCTTCATCCTTGCCGTGGCGCTGATGGCGCCCCTGGTTCGGCAAGTGCGGCAGGCAGCGCCGTGACCGGCCCGGCGGTGCGTGAGGTCTGGATCGATGCGGGCCGTGGGATCGCGGTCCTCCTAGTGGTGCTGTACCACGCGGCGCGCTGGTTCGGCGTGGCCGAGTGGGAGCAGGTCAACGACTACGTGTCCTCCGTGCGCATGCCGTTCTTCTTCATGATCTCGGGCATGCTCGCGTACCGCATCGGCGTGGCCGGCCTGGCCGGGACGACCTGGCGGACGCTGTGGGACCGGCGGCTGCGCCTCTACCTGTGGGTGTTCGTGATCTGGGAGGTCATCGGCACCGCGTGCTACCTGATCGGGTTCGCCCTGCGCGGGAGTCCGCTCGGGTTCGGCCCGATGCTCCGCGACCTGCTGCTGGCTCCGGTCCGCCCTCAGTTCGAGCTGTGGTTCATCTGGGCGCTCGCGCTCTTCTGCGTCACCGCACGGCTGCTGCGGTCCCTTGACTGGCGATGGCACCTCATGGTCGCAGTGGTCCCGTCGGTGATCGCGCTCACGGACGGCTTCGACCTCGGCAACGTCGGGTGGAACGGTGCGCTCAAGTACTACGCGTTCTTCGTGTGCGGCATGCACCTGCGCGAGCCGCTGCTCCGGTTCGCACGGACGCCCTGGCAGGCGAGGGCGTCGCTGTCGCTCGTATGGGCGCTCCTGGCCGCGGCCGTCGAGGTGTCCGGGCTCCGGTCCGTCGTCGGCGTGTACTTCGTCCTGTGCGTCGTCGGGATCCTCGCCGGCGTCGCACTCGGTACCTTCCTTGCCCGGAGCGCCGTCCTGGCGCGGATCGGGTCGACGACGCTGCCCGTCTACCTCGGTCACACCCCGGTGATCATCTTGGGGTCGTCCCTGGTGGTCGCCCTCACCGGATCGGCGGCCCCGCCGGGCATGCCCGGACTCCTTCTGGTGCCGGCGGCCGCGGCGGCCGCGATCGGGCTGTCGTGGCTCACGCACAGGTGGACCGCGTCGGGCCCGCTGCGCTACCTCTACGCCATCCCGGACCGGCTCGGCTGGAAGCAGGAGCGGCCGGGTGCCGAGGCGATGACACTGCACGACAAACCGGGCGTACCAGACGCTTAGGCCTTTGCGCTGCCCTGGAGCGCGAGGCTCGTACCGAGGCCGACCATGGCGGCCCCGCCGGTGACGCTCAGGGCGCCCCCAGCGCGATGACCTCACGCGAGAACAGCCACGCGTCCGCCTCCAGGCGGGAGTCCTGCAGCGGCAGCGACGCGCGGACGGCGCCGGGGTCGAGCGGCCTGCGCATCGCCTCGGCGACGACCGGGGCGAGCAGCTCGCCCACGGAACCCGCCGGGATGACGCCGTGCCCGTAACGCCGGAGCCAGTCCGCGATGCCGGTCTCGTCGGTCGTCACGACCGTGCAGCCGTGCGCGAGGCCCTCGACGATCGGGAGCCCGACCTGCTCACGCCAGGCCCCCTGCCGGCGGGACGGGAGCACCACGACGGATGCGCGGCGCAGCTCCGCGTGCACGACGTCGCGCGGCGGGTCCGCGATGACGCGGATCCGGCCGTCGGCTCGAGCCGCCGCGCGGGCCTCGTCGAGCAGCGCGCCACGGCCGACCACGGTGAGGACGGCGTAGGGCATCCGGTTCCGGACCTGGGCCCACGCGGCGAGGACCGAGTCGAACCCCTTGCGCACCGACAGGTCGCCCAGGAACAGCAGGCGACCCGGCACCTTCGTGCCGTCGAGCAGGCACTCGCACACGGCCGGCAGCGCCTCGACCGTGGTCCAGCGCGGCCCGCGCCGCTCGGCGATGCCGAAGACCGTGCCGTAGAGCTGCCGTGCGGTCTCCGTGCCGAACGCGACCCGGTCGACGCGCCGCCAGACCCAGCGGGCGAGGACCAGGTCCAGGTACCTGCCCAGCCGAGGCCACAAGGCGGTCGGCCTGGGCAGCGTGCGGGGGTCGAGGTTGCCGATCGCGTAGGTGACGATCCTGGTCCGACGCCGCCGCACCAGGTCGCTCACGAGCAGCGCGGCCAGGACGACGGCGGACCGCCGGACGCAGTCGATGGCTGCGGGCTCGTTGATCTCGACGATCTCGTACCCGCGGCGGGCGACGAGCCACGCGCAGCGCAGGTCTCCCGCCTGCTCGGGGCGGACCTGCTCCGCCAGGTCCTCGTCGAAGTCGTACCGGTTCTCCTGGTACAGGATGTCGGCCGGGGCCAGCGCGAGGGCACGTTCGAGATGAGCGGTGCGGAGCGTCTTGTAGACACGCCCGTCGCGCGTCCTGCCGTCAGCCGGCGCGCTCATCGGCCGTCCCGAGGTCGGGGACGACGGCGGTCCCGGGATGTTGGACGGGACTCGGCCGCGACCCGGGTCCCGGGATGCCGCCGGGACCGGGAACGACGCCGGGTCCGGTGCTCCCGGGGCCGGGCACGATGCTGGCTCCGGGGGACTTGTCCGGGTCCAGGACGACGGCGGGACCCGGACGGGGCGCGGTTGCCGGCGCGATGCCCGGACCGGGGATGCCGCCGGTGCCGGGACCGGTCGCGCCGCCCGGAGCCGGGACGATGCTGATCGAGCCGGTGAGCGACGGCAGGTCCAGCGTCTCGTTGCGGCGCACGCCCGGCAGCACGCGGGGCCATCGGCGTCGTGTCGAGCTGTAGCCGTAGTAGGTACCGCCCGGGCCGGACCGGGGCGCGAACGCCAGGATGAAGCCGAGCACCCGGGCCTCGACCCCGGCGAGCGCCCGCAGCGCCTGGCTGAGCTGCGGCCGTCGTACTCGGCGGGCGCCGACCACGACGACCACGCCGTCGGCCATCGTGGAGAAGACCGCCGCGTCGGAGACGGGGAGCAGTGGCGGTGCGTCGATGACGACGACGTCGTAGGTGGAGCGCGCGGCGGCGATCAGGTCCCGCGTGGCGTCCGAGGCGATGAGCTGGTGCGGGTTCGGCGGGATCGGGCCGAGCGGGAGGACGTCGAGCGGACCAGGGCCGTACCGCTGGACCAGGTCGGTCATGGCGGCGCGTCCGACCAGGACCGTGGTGAGCCCGGCGGCGTCCTCCAGCCCCAGCGTGGGCGCGATCGACGGGCGCCGCATGTCGCCGTCGATCAGCAGGACGCGGCTGCCGCTCTCGGCGAAGGTCGACGCGAGGTTGATCGCCGTCGTCGACTTGCCCTCGCCGGGCACGCTCGAGGTCACGACGAGAACCCTGGCGGGCGTGGTCGCGTCGACGTACGACAGGTTGGTCTGGACGCGTCGGTAGGCCTCGGCCCGAGTGCTGAGCGGGTCGTGGGTCGCCGGTACCCGGGCGACCTTGCGCTTGACCAGCGGGATCGAGCCGAGCAGCGCGGTGCCCTCCGACACCGTCTCCAGGTCCCGCGCCGAGCGGACCCTGGTGTCGAGGACCGCCCACAGCAGCACGAACGCGACGCTGATCGCGAGGCCGCCGGCCCCGCCGGCGGCCGTCAGCAGGCGTGTCCTGGGGGCGGACGGGAACTGGGGGGTCTCCGCCGGGGAGACGACCGTGACCTCGATGCTCTGCTCGCCCGTCGGGGCGGCCGGAGAAAGGTCCACGACGGTGGTCGAGAGCTGCTGCGCGACGGCGTCGGCGATCTGCGCGGCGGTCTCCGGAATGCCGTGGTCGACCTTGATCTCGATGATCGAGGTGTTCAGCGGGGAGTCGGCGGAGACGATGGTGGCGAGGTAGCGGCCGGTGACGTCCGGGCCGAGGTCCCGGGCCACGGGGTCGAGCACGACCGGCATGTCCGTGAGCGCGGCGTACGACTCGATCAGGTTCTTCACGTAGGTGGAACCCTGCAGCAGGTCGCTGGTGGACTCACCCGTGTTGAGCGACACGTAGACCTTGGCGGTCGCGGTGTAGGTCGGCGGCGTCGACGAGGCCCAGGCGAAGGCGGCGAGTGCCCCGACCAGCGCGGAGCAGACGATCACCACCCAGCGCCGTCGCAGCACGTTCGCGTATTCGACGAGTTCCACGTCCTGCCTCCCTGTTTCCGTATGGCCTGTGGTCCGGATGCCCCGGCGGTCGGTGCGTCCCCTCGTCGGTCCGGCTCAGGGCCGGCCGAGCTGCGAGGAGTGCCGCGGCTGGGCCAGCTGTGCGCCGGTGCGTGGGCTCGGCGCGCTCAGGAGCCAGGGCTGCCTGCCTGTGCCGAGCACGCCGCAGACGGTGTCGGTGGCCGACCAGATCCGCTCGAACACGCGCCGGAAGGCCATCTCGCCGCGCCCGTAGGGGTCCTCGATGTCGAGGTCGCGGTTCCACGCCGAGTGGTTCAGGCGTTCCAGGCTCACTAGCTCGGGGACCCGAACCCACCGGGTCGCGTCGTCGGTCGCCGAGCGCGGGCCGGGCGACGTGCTCAGGACGTGGGCGAGCTCGAGCAGGGTGAACGTCCGCCGGACGGCCTCCGGCACGGCCCGCACCACCGCCGAACGCTGCGCGCGCGTCATCGTGATGATCACGGCGGCCGTGCGGATCATCTCCGGAGTGAGCTGGCGCGCGGTGAACTGGCTGCTGTCGAGCCCACGGGACTTCAGCAGATCGCCCATGTGGGGTGCGATCGGCTCGTGCGCCCTTGCGCGCACGCCGGCGCTGCTGATCTGGACGGTGCCGTCCGTCCGAGCCAGGAGCAGGCGTGCCAGGACGGGGGAACGACAGATGTTCCCCGTACATACCGCAAGGATGGTGGTGGCCATGGTGTGTCAAGCATGCCGTGGCCTTATGTCCTGGTAGTAGCCGATCAGCGTAGTTTCACCTGAAGATCACCCTTTTGCGCCCCGGAGACCGTCGGCTGTCTTGCGTCAGTAGGCCCCGCGCCCCGTGACCACGGCGCGAGCGGTCTGGGCGAGGATGAGCAGGTCCATGAAGGGCGTCCAGTTCTCGGCGTAGTAGACGTCGAGCCGCACCGCCTCGTCCCAGGGCAGGTCTGACCGGCCGGAGACCTGCCACATGCCCGTCATGCCGGGCTTGACGAGAAGCCTGCGCTGCATGCGCTCCTCGTAGGCGGCGACCTCGTGCGGCAGCGCCGGCCGGGGGCCCACGAGGCTCATCTGACCGCTCAGCACGTTGAAGAGCTGGGGCAGCTCGTCGAGCGAGTACCGGCGCAGGACCCTGCCCACACGGGTGATGCGCGGGTCGGAGCGCATCTTGAACAGGGGACCCGCTGCTTCGTTCCCCGTGGCCAGCGCCAGCACCTCACGGTCGGCACCGACGTGCATGGTGCGGAACTTGACCATCCTGAAGATCTTGCCGCCGCGCCCCACCCGTTCCGACAGGTAGAACAGGCCGCCCTTGCTGGTCAGCACCACGGCCAGACCCACACCGACCAGCACCGGGGACACGAGCAGCGTGAGGAGGGCAGCCAGCGACCAGTCCATGACCTGCTTCACGTGGAACTTGTGCCCTTCGAACCGGGGCGCCGCCACATGCAGCAGCGAGATGCCCGACGCCGGGGACACCGTGACGCGCGAGACGGCGAGGTCGGAGAGCTCTGCCGTGAGCATGAGGTCCACCCCTGCCCGCTCGAGCTGCCAGGCGAGGCGGCGGACGACCTCGGTGGTGATCCGGCCGGACGCGCTCACCGCGACGGCACTCGCGCGGACCAGCGCCGCCGCCTCGCCGACGCGGGACAGGTCGCCCAGGATCGGGACGCCGGCCACCTCGTCGCCGGGGAGCGTGTCCCGGGGCAGCGAGGTGTCGGGCGCCTGCATCCCGTCCGCCCACCCGTCGGACGGGATGCAGGCGCCCACCGCCACGAGTCCCCGCTCGGGAGCGTCGTTGATCAGGCGCACCACCCGCTCGGCCTGCTCGCGGTGCCCGACCACCAGGACGGCGGTCATGCAGCTGCTGCCCTCGCGCCGGGCTCGCAGCACCGATTGCCGCCAGGCGTATCGCGACGCGATCAGCCCGGCGAGTCCCAGCGGGACCGCGATGGTCTGCGGGAGCACATCTCGCGCCTCGGCGAAGCTGGTGAGCCACGCGGTCAGGACGAGCACGCTCACGGACGTCCACGTCGCGCTGAGGATCCGCCGGTACTCGGTGAGGTCGCGGCCGACCACACGCAGGTCGTACGAGTTGCTCGCGGCCAGCGCCCCGATCCACACAGCTGCGACCAGGGCCGGCACGATGACCGACCGCAGGGCGTTCGGGGAGCTCGGGGCGCCGAACAGAGGGGTGGCATCGAGAACATAGGCGACGACCGCCGCGCCAACCACAACCAAGGCGTCCGTGAATCGGAGCCGCGCTTGATAACGCGCCTGCCACGCCGGCCGGCCGAGCGCCGCACGGATATCGTGAAATCCGCGCGCGGGGCGTTCTTTCATCCGCACGCCGGTCATAGGGTGAATCCCGAATTCGCCGCCTAGTGTCTGGCTTGCCACGTCGAATCCTTTCTTCCCTCTATGAAGGGGCGGTTCTTGAACGCGTTGAATCACGGCACGACTGCACGACGGCCACGCCGGACGGGCGGCCCTGGCCTGGTCAAGACGCTTGTCGGCGCTGTTCGCGCCTGGATGTTCTTCTCTTTCTCTGAGCTCAATATTAGGAGCCTTGATACATTCTGTCGCCGCGTGCGAACCCTTTCACCCGAGTGTTCACCCATTTCCTGAAAGGGCGAAGAACGGAGGTCAGGAATGTCGACGATTTTTCATCCGCCGGAGTTTCGTCATGGAAGAAATGAAATGACCGATGAGCTTCAATTGCGAGGTGTGGAACGTGACGGCGCCTCACGCAGCACGCCGCCGGACTCGGTGAACTCGTCGCCGGTCGTGGGGCAGCGCCAGCTGTCCGGTCCCGTGCGTTCCAGGGGCACGCCGGCGCGGCCCACCCACCGGATGCGCTTCGCAGGTACCCCGGCGACGAGCGCGAAGTCCGGCACGTCCGCAGTCACGACCGCGCCGGCCGCCACGGTGGCCCACCGGCCGATCGTCACGGGCGCCACGCACACTGCCCGGGCCCCGATAGCGGCACCGGTCCGGATCGTGACGCCGACCGCCTGCCAGTCGTCGTTGGTCTTGACCGTGCCGTCCGGTGTGACAGCCCGCGGATACAGGTCGTTGGTCAGAACGGCGGCAGGACCGACGAAGACGCCGTCCTCCAGCACTGCGGGCTCGTAGACGAGGGCGTAGTTCTGCAGCTTGCAGCCGTTGCCGATCCGCACCCCCGGCCCGACGTACGCGCCGCGCCCCACTGTGCATCCGGAACCGACGACGGCGTCCTCCCGGACCTGGGCGAGGTGCCAGATGGTTGTGCCGTCACCAATTGTCGCCCGCTCGTCGACGTCGGCCGACTGGGCCACGTGCGCTGGGGTCGTGTCCGTGATCATGGCGGCCTCGATGGGTCAGCGTGTCCTGGCGCGGACGAACTCGTGCAGGGTGCCAGCGGTCTCCAGCAGCCCGCCGGTGACCTCGTCGTCTTCGACCGTGATGCCGAACCGGTCCTCGAGCGCCGTCAAGAGCTCCAGCACCGCCAGCGAGTCCAGCTCCGGCAGCGTGCCGAAGAGGGGCGTGGCGGCGTCGAACGTGCCGACGCGATCCTCGATCCCGAGGATGGTGCCGACCACGTCCAGTACGTCGGCGAGGGTCACTTCACCAGCGATGCCGCCTGTCACGGCGCCGACCGGGGTGTGTGTCACGTCGCTGCTCATCGTGTTCTCCTGTCTGGGTGATCAGACCAGTACCTCGGCGGGCGCCGAGTGGCTGAGGAACGCGGTCGGGCTGGCGGTCAGGCCGTAGGCCCCCGCCTGGAGCACCACGACGAGGTCGCCGGGCTCTGCCCGGGGCAGCGGGACGTCGTCCGCCAGGAGGTCGAGCGGCGTGCACAGGCAGCCGACGACGGTCACCTGCTCCACGTCGTGCGCTGCCATGCGGTTGCCGACGAGTACCGGATAGTTGCGCCGGATCACCTGCCCGAGGTTCCCGGACGCGGCGAGCTGATGGTGCATACCGCCGTCGACCACCAGGTAGGTGCGTCCTCGCGACACCTTGCGGTCGATCACGCGGGTCACATAGCAGCCGGCCTCGCCGACGAGGTATCGGCCGAGCTCGATGTGGACGTCGGCGTCCGGCAGCGCCGGGCCGATCCGATCGCCGACCACCGCCGCGAGACTCTCGCCCACCCGGCCCAGGTCGACCGGCCGGTCCTTCGGGAAGTAGGGGATGCCAAGGCCGCCGCCGAGGTTGACGTATCGCACGGTGCTGGGTGAGTGCTCGGCGAGAGCGATCACGAGGTCCGCCGTGGCGCCCTGGGCGTGGGCGATCAGCTCCGCATCGAGGTTCTGCGACCCGGCGAAGACGTGGAACCCGACCATGTCCACGCCCGTCGTCGACAGGTAGCGGAGCAGGTCAGGGACCTGTTCCGCATCGACGCCGAACTGCTGCGGGCCACCGGACATGCGCATCCCGGAGCCGCGCACCGCGAAGTCGGGGTTCACGCGGACCGCTACGCGCGGGACGATGCCGAGCTCGTTGCCGGCTGTGACGACGCGGCGGGCCTCGGTCTCCGACTCGAGCTCGATCAGCACGCCCGCCGCGACCGCGGAACGGATCTCCTCCGGCGTCTTGCCGGGGCCGGCAAAGCTGATGTGCGCCGGGTCGGTCCCCGTGTCGAGGGCGGTGCGCATCTCCTGCGCCGAGGCGACGTCGAGCGCGTCGACCAGCCCGGCTAGGTGCTGCACGACGGCGGGCATCGGGTTGGCCTTGACGGCGTACCCGAGACGCACCGCGTCGCCGAGGGCGGTCCTGACCTCGTGGACGCGGTCCGTGATGCGCTGCCGGTCGTACGCGAAGAACGGCGTGGACCCCACCCGGGCGGCCAGGCGCCCCAGGGTCACCCCGCCCACGACGACCTCGTCGCCCGACACCGGCAGCGCCGCGACCGCCGGGTGCGGTGTCGCGGCGGGAGCGAACACCTGCGCCGTCACTGGGGCACCTGCTCAGTGACCTGGGCGCGGATCGCGGTACGGTCCAGCTTGCCGTTGGGGTTCCGGGGCAGCGCAACCGCCGGGCGAACCTCTGCGGGCAGCATGAACGTCGGGAGCGACTGGCGCATCTCCTTGAGCAGCCGGTCCGTGTCGAAGGGCTCCGGTGCCGCGGCGACGAGAACGATCCGCTGGCCCAGGCGGGCGTCGGGCACACCGAGGGCGACCGCCTCGCGCACGAGGCCCGTGCCGAGCGCCGCTTCCTCCACCTCGGTAGGGCTCACGCGGTACCCGGAGGTCTTGATCATCTCGTCGGTACGACCAACGAAGTAGAGGTACCCGTCCGCGTCCTGCACGACCGTGTCACCGGACCACACGGCCGGCTCCGGTACCGCACGCCAGGCTTCGTCGTACCCGGGCACGGGGCGGAACCGCGCGGCCGTGCGCTCCGGGTCGTTCCAGTAGCCGAGTGCGACAAGGCTGCCGCGGTGTACGAGCTCTCCGGGCTCGTCGGGGGCGCAGCGGGTGCCATCCGGGCGTAGCACCAGGACCTCCGCGTTCGGGATGGCCCGGCCGATCGAGTCGGGGCGCAGATCGACCTGGGCGGGGTCCAGGTACGTGGAGCGGAACGCCTCTGTCAGCCCGTACATCAGGTACGGCGCAGCCTCGGGGAACAGGTCGCGCAGCTCGCGCAGGAGCGTGCTGGGCATACGCCCGCCCGTGTTGGCGAAGTACCGCAGCGCCTTCCGTGCGGGTGGTGGCCAGTCCACCGTCGCGAGCTGCGTCCACAGGGGCGGTACGCCCGTGATGCCGGTGACCCCGTACCGCTCGCACGTGGTGGCCACGGCGCGGGGATGCAGGTAGTCGAGCAGCACCGCGTGGGCTCCGACGGCGAAGGTGGTCGTGAGCTGGCTGAGGCCCGCGTCGAAGCTCAGGGGCAGCACCGCCAGGAGCACGTCGTCGGCGGTGTTGCCCAGGTAGCCAGAGACGCTGGTCGCACCCACGAGCAGGTTGCGGTGCGACAGGACCACACCCTTGGGTGAGCCCGTGCTGCCGGACGTGTACAGGATCGCCGCGATGTCGGTGTCGGGGCCGGGCCGCGGGCGGT
This sequence comes from Promicromonospora soli, assembly GCF_014653785.1. GTDB lineage: Bacteria > Actinomycetota > Actinomycetes > Actinomycetales > Cellulomonadaceae > Promicromonospora > Promicromonospora soli. The sequence goes on from NZ_BNAS01000003.1 coordinate 222,586, forward strand.
CCGGGAGCGAGGCGGCGGCGAGGTCCGGGTCGGCCACTGGTGCGGAGGCCCAGCGGTGCGACGTCACGCCGGGCAGGCCCTCCGTGTCGGCCCCGCTGTCGGGCTGGTCCACGAGCAGCACGGCGGTCAGCCCGGTGTCACGGAGCTGGTCGCCCACGGCGGCCAGCCGGCCGGGCGAGGTGACCAGCACGCGCGCGCCCGAGTCGCGAACGACGTGTGCCACCTGCTTGCCCTTGAGCAGCGGGTTGACCGGGACGAACACTCCACCGGCCACCGAGGTGCCCCACAGCGCGGCGACCGTCTCGAACCGCTTCTCCAGATATACCGCCACCCGGTCGTGGCGGGCCACGCCGAGCTCGGCGAGCTGCGCGCCGGCCTGCCGCGCGGCCTGCCACAGCTGCGCGTACGTCAGGGTCGCGTCGCGGGCGGACAGGGCGGGGGCGCCGGGGCTAACCCGCGCCTGCTGCTCCAAGTGGTGATGGATTGCGGTTGTCACGCAGTTCACGTTACGACTCGGGTGTCATTCCGGGAGGCCGAGAAAGGGTGAATGCGGCCGGAAAGCGGGTGAACAAGCGGGGCTTGGGTGAATTCGCGAGGTGAATCGGCGTGGGCTAATTGTTTGCGGGTCGGATCGCATGGGTTAAATTCGGAAGGGTTAAAGTGCGAGGGCTAAATCCGGGAGGCATTGTCCCGGCCGGTCTCGCGGTGGTGAGATGCTTCTCGCCGCACCTCACCACGGGACCTGGGTCAGCTCGCTGTACAGGTAGGTGACCGACTCGGGCGGTTCGCCGGACCGGCTCAGGTACATCGCAGGCCGCTGTGCGGACAGCGGCACGGAGTGCCACGGGCGGGGGCCGCTGACGCGGTTCTGCACCAGTGTGAACGGCAGCCCGTGCGCGAGCAGGATGTGCCGGTACACCGCGGGTGCCACGGTGCCGAAGAGGTCGCGGTCGCTCACATGGATCACGGACGCGAAGAGGCGGAGCCTCTTGCGGCGGACCGCGCGGAACACCACCCAGCACGGTCTCCCGTCCACCATGGCCACGACGTGCCGGGCGGCGGCCGAGTCCGCGTGGTCGCGGTAAGCGGCCAGGTCAGCGCCGGTGAGAGTGGCCTCGATGGCTGCACGCCCGGTGACCAGGCGCACGCCCCGCGCGGGCAGGGGCAGGTTGACGACCAGCGCGCCAGAGGTGTCCAGGTGGCGAAAGCCGAGCCGCTCGTCCAAGGGGACCACGGTGCCGCTCGGGGACAGGTCGGTGAGCTCGCGGTCGCGCTGCGCGACCATCGCGCGCACCAGCCGCAGCGAGTGCTGGCGGAACTCGTCAAGGACGCACCACGCCGCGAGGTTGCACACCGCGCGCCGCCGGTCCGTGCCGCCGGTCTCGGAGTACAGCGCCGCGTACACACCCACGACCAGGCCGTCGGACTCGAGCAGGAACCCGTGGTCGGAGTGGTTCGTGGTCCACGTGGGACGCAGCGATCGTGCCCATTGTCCGGGTGTGAGGGTATTGTCCAGATGTGTACTGAGAAATACGCCTACGCGCGAAAGATCGCCCGTCGTGATCGGGGTGAGCGCGACCTCTTTGGAATGTGCCACGTCCGCGAGTATGACCCCAGTAATTCGCTGCGGGAGGCCGTGCGCGGGGTGAAAGGCACGAGGCAGGGGAATTTCATCCGGTGATTTCCCTTGCCGTGGCTGCCTGCGCATTTCTCACCCGTGCGTTCACCCGTTGCGGGGTGTGTTCGGCATGTAAAAGCGGTCACTATCGGTTGGTGGAGATCAACGAACGGGCCGGGTCAGCTCATGTGGCCCACGTGCTGCTGGTCGCACCCGCGTGCGACGGCAACGACGTGGGCGAGTCCTGGCTCGCCTACCAGTGGGCGCACCTGCTGTCGCAGCGGTTTCACGTGACCCTGCTGTCGACCTACAAGAAGGGCCACGTACCGCCGTCGCAGCAGCTACCAGCGGTCCGGGTCGTGGAGTGGGCGGAGCCCCCGCTGGTGCATCGAGCCGAGCGGCTGAACAGCCTGCTCCAGCCGGCGTACGCGCCGTTCTACTCGCGGGCCCGGCGCTATGTAAGGAAACGGCTCGCGGCGGGTGACCGGTTCGACGTGGCACACCAGGTGACGCCCGTTGCGATGCGCTATCCGTCACCCGTCGTCGGCCTCGGCATCCCCCAGGTGGTCGGGCCGGTCGGCGGCAGCCTGGAGTCCCCGCCCGCGTTCGCCCGGGAGGAGGTCGTCCGGTGGTACCAGCGGCTCCGCAAGCTGGACCGGCTGCGGCTGAAGTACGACCCCCTCCTGCGCGCTACCTTCGAGTCCGCCGACTGCGTGGTGGGGATCGCCCCGTACGTGCGGGAGGTCCTCGGCGACCTGCGGCTGCGACGGTTCGAGATCCTCCGCGAGGTGGCCCTCCACGCGGTCCGGCCCCCGATCGACCGCAGCGGCCGCTCCGGCCCCGTGCGCCTGCTGCACGTGGGACGGCTGGTGCGCACCAAGGGCGCCCGCGACGTGATCCGTGCGATGGCCGCGCTGCGCGACCTGCCGGTGGTGCTCGACGTGGTCGGCGACGGCAACGACCGGCAGGCGTGCGCCGACCTGGTGCGTGAGCTGGGGCTGGCGGACCGGGTGACGCTGCACGGAGCGGTGCCGCGCGCCGAGGTGGACCGTTTCTACGAGCGGGCCGACGTCTTCGTCTTCCCGAGCTACCGGGAGCCGGGCGGCGCCGTCGCGCTCGAGGCGATGGCGCACGGGCTACCGCTCGTCGTGTGCGACCGCGGCGGGCCGGGAGCGAACGTGACCGACGCCTGCGCGGTCCGGCTGCCCGCCGAGTCGCCGGACCAGCTCGCCCGCGACGTGGCCGCCGCGGTGCGCCGCCTGGTCACCGACCCCGACCTGCGGCTGCGCATGGGTGCTGCGGCCCGCGAGCACGCGGCGGCCGCGCACCTGTGGGACACGCGGGTGGACCAGATGGTCGCGCTCTACGAACAGGTCGCCGCGTCGCGGCCGTCGACCGCGGCACGGGCCACCGGATGAGCGAGGACGACCGGCGTGCCACGATGGGCCGCATCGACACTCCATCCTGGCGGGTGGCGCTCCGGTGGACCGTCGGCGCGCTGGTCGCCGTTCTGCTCACGACGCTGGGACCGGTGCCTCCGGCCTCGCCTCCTGACGTGCCGGAAGCGCCGGGGGCGTCCGACGGCGGGGACACACCGTCGGCCGTCGGGGACGGCGTGCCGATCACCTTTCCCACGGCCACGACCGCGGGGCTGCCCGAAGGATGGTCGCCGCGGCGCACCCACACCGGGGACCTGCGGATCAGTGAGGCCGGGACCGTGGTGCAGGACCTGCGGATCACGGACGGCACCATCTACGTCGAGGCGAAGAACGTGACGCTGCGGCGCGTGCACGCCGTCGGGTCGAACGTGGTGAACGACGTGGGCGACACCTGCGGGTCGGGCCTGGTGATCGAGGCGTCCCGGTTCGAAGCGGGGTCCGAGCCGACGCGGGACTCCGACCTGTCGGTCATCGGGAACGGCGGGTTCACCGTGCGCAACGTGGTGATCGACGGTCTCCCGGAGGGGATCCGGGTCGGCGCCAAGAAGTGCGGCGACGTCGTCGTGGAGCGGTCTTTCATCCGGGTGATCCCGCCGGAGATCTGTCAGGACTGGCACGGTGACGGCATCCAGGGTTACGGCGGCGGGAGCGTGACCGTCAAGCAGACCCGGATCGTCATGAGCGAGACCACGGACTGCTCCGGGACCGCGCCGTTCTTCTACCCGAGCGGCCAGGGCAACACGTCGCTGAACGTCGACGGGCTCCTGGTCGAGGGCGGCGGCTACGCGTTCCGCGCGGGTACGCCGGGAACCGTGCGCAACCTGCAGGTGGTGCGCGACAGCTGGGGCTACGGGCCGGTCGACGTCCTGTGCTCGGCCCTCGGCGACTGGCAGGCGCACGTCGTGACGGTCAGCGACGGCCGGACTGCCCCTGGGGACGCCATCGAGTGTGGCGGCAGCGGGACCTGAGCTGTCTCACACCCGGGAGCTCGTGTCCCGCTCCCACGTGGTGAAGTCGCCCGCGCGCACCGCCGCGCGGGCGCGGGCGCGCCCGGCGAGCACGACGCCGAGAAAGACGGGGACCCGCGGTGCCAGGCCCGGCCGCTCTCGCACGACCCGCCAGAGGTCGCCGAGGCTCGTGCGCGCCTCGGCCCCGCGGAGGCCGGCGCGGTCCGCCTGGACGTTGCCGGTGGTCACGCGCGCACGCCGGCGCACGAGGTCGCGCACGGTGCGTGCCGGGTGCACGACGACGGCGACGTCCTGCACGACGGCGCGCTCCGCCGGTGCGAACGCCTCGGAGAGCACCAGGTCGTCGGCCATCATCTCCGGCAGCGCACCGACCCGGCGCGCCCCGTCCTCGGACACCGCCAGGGCCCCGCGCCCGAACAGGCCCGAACGCACTGTGGGCAGCGCCTCCCAGACGTCGTAGTACCAGCGGGCGAGCAGCGTGACTCCCGTACGGGGCATGGTCCGTCGTGGCGCCGCGACGGCAGCGCTCCCCGGGCCCACCGCGGTCGCGAGCCGGGCCACGCCGTCAGCGGTGATCTCGACGTCGGCGTCCAGGTACACCCGCGGGAAGGTCCGGGCCACCTGGTCGGCGGCGCGCAGCGCACGCGCCTTGGAGGCCTCGGCCAGGTCGAGCACGGTCACCGGGTACCGTGCGGCCACGCGCGCGGTCTCGTCCGTGCACCCGTTGCACGCGACCACCGTCTCGAACCGGCCGGGTTCGGCGCACAGCGCGTCCAGGAGGCGGCCGATCGTCCGCTCCTCGTCGTGGGCGGGAATGATCACGGACGCGACGGGCCACTGGGCCTCAGGGCCACTCATCGGGGCAGCACCGTGTCGCTCGCCCCGAGCACGGCCGGACGCACGGCCGGGCGCACCAGTGCCCGCAGTGTCGGCCACGACGCGCGGTGGCCGAGCAGGCCGCGCCGGAGCTCGACGAGCAGGGTCAGCGCGTAGTACAGCCAGGCGGCCCCCGTGCCGCGGCGGCGGCGGATCAGGCGCACCCGGTTCAGCATCTTCATGGTGTGCGTCTCGTGGCTCGTGCCGGAACCTTCGCCGATATGCATGCCGCCGGCCTCCGGTGCGTAGACGGTGACCCAGCCGCGGTCGCGGGCACGGAGAGCGAAGTCGGTCTCCTCGGAGTAGAGGAAGTACGACTCGTCGAATCCGCCCACGGTGTCGAAGCACTCCCGGTCCACGAGCCAGATCGCGCCGACCGCCCAGTCCACCGGGTGCTCGGTGGCGTAGGCCTGCGGGTCCTCGATCCGCTCTGAGAGCAGCGGCACACCGGTGAAGCTCAGCCCTCCGGCGCGGGCGAGGGTCGGCGTCCGGCGCAGCGTCGGGGACAGGTTCCCGTCGGCCTCTCGGGTGCGCGGCGCCACGATGCCGACGCCCGGCCGGCGCAGCACGCGGAGCATCCGGGGCACGGCTTCGGCGTCGAGCTCCACGTCCGGGTTGAGCACGAGGATCGCGTCCGTCTCCGGTGCGTGCCGCACGGCCCGGTTCATGCCGGCTCCGTAACCGTCGTTCACGCTCTCGACGACCGTGCAGTCGCCCCGCTGACGCAGCAGCGCAGGGGTACCGTCGGTCGACCCGTTGTCGACGACCACCGTCGTGTACGGCACGTCGCCGAAGGCACGGGGCAGGCTGTCCAGCAGGGCGTCCACGTGCTGGGCGCTGTTGTACGTCACGACGACCGCGGCGACCTGTGCCCCCATCAGCGGAGCCCCTTGACGAACGTCCGCGCCGAGTCTGCGAGCCGCACGGCGTAGCGGTCGCCGTGCCGGAGCCAGGCGGCGACGTCGTCCGCCGTGTCGGCGGCACGGATGCTGAACCTCGCTTGGCGCCAGGTGCCGGGCCGGGCCAGCGCCCGGTCGCTCGTGTAGACCCGGGTGTAGTGCAGTCGGCGCAGCGCGGCCAGGGTCGCGCGGTCGTACCGGCCGAGCGGGCACGCCGCCGAGCGCACGGGCTCGCCCAGTACCTCCTCGAGCCGACGGCGGGCCACCACGAGCTCCTCGTGCTGCTCCGCCGGGCTCAGCCGGCGCCACACCCGGTGGTGCATCCCGTGCGACCCGACACCCATCCGGGCCCGGCGCAGCCGGTGCAGATCGTCGGCCGACAGCGAGCCGGTGTGGCCGAGCCGGCCCGCGATGACGAAGAAGTCGGCCACCCGCCCCCGGTCCACCAGCTCCGGCAGCGCCACGTCGACGTCGGATGTGTTGCCGTCGTCGAAGCTGAGCCGCACCTCCGTACGCTCCGCCACCTGGTCGAGGACGCGACGGAAGGTGTCGATCCCGATCCAGTAGGCAGCCTCCGCGGCAGGGACGCTTTTGGAGGGCGTCCCGATACCGTGAATGCAGATATTGATCATTTGTTCATCGTGAACGACTCGGTGCCGTTACGGAATGCGGAGCCGGGTGAATGTACGGGTGATCAATGGAGCGCACCGACACGCCTATCCCGGTGTGCGCAGCGCTCCGGTCAGGCCGACCAGCAGGAAGAGCGCGCCCATGGTCATGGGAAACGCGAAGGCGTCGAAGAAGAACAGGCTGACGAACCCGACGGCCACCGCCGCGATGAGCGCCAGTGCGAGGTCGTGCAACCTGGTATCGGCTCCCGCGCTGCGTGCGCGCAAGCGCATGAGCTCCCGGATCGTTGCCACTGCGAGGCCGCAGAACAGGAGGGTGCCCACCACCCCGATGGTCACCAGGAGCAGCAGGTACTGGTTGTCGAAGATCCGGTAGGTGGGCAGGAACGTGCCGAGTCCTCGTCCGAAGAGCGGATCGCGTGCGATGAAATCGCCCGCCAGTGCGAACGACCCGGTCCGGGAGACGACGCTCGGGTCCTCGGCGGCGCCGGTGAACAGTCCGAGGATCGACGACAGCATCCCGGGGGCGACGACCGCCCCGACGACGGCGCTCACCGCCGTGAGAGCGAGCATGGCGCGGCGGCGCGCTCCCTTCCAGCCGATCATCAGGATCACCAGGCCGACGCCCGCTCCGATGTAGGCGGACCGGGAGCCCATGGCTGGCACCAGCGCGAGCGTCGCGGCCGCGGGAGCCCAGCGCACCACGGCACGGCGCTCGGTGTGCTCGAAGCCGACGTGCAGCGTCAGTGGCAGCAGCATGGTGACGAGCACGCCGAACTCGATGGGGTGGGCCGCCGTACCCTGCGGCCGGATGAGCCCGTTGCGCTGCCCGAGCTCGTAGGGCGTGGTGAGGGTCAGTCCAGGGAGGGAGATCCGGTCCACGAACAGCTCGCCGACCGCGAACTGCGCGAGCCCCAGCACGGCCAGCGCGCCGCCCGCGAGGGCCAGCCGCCACACGAGCGTGTCGACCCGCTCCGGTGAGGCGATCCCGTCGTGCGCCAGGAGCAGCGTGCCCGACCACGCCAGCAGCGCCAGGACTGCCACGTCCGCCGGGCTCGCCTCGCCGGCGACCATCGGCTGCGACATCGCGATCACGTACGAGACCCCGACGGCGAACAGGAACGCGCCGAGGGCGATCCGGACCGGCCGGGCGCGCGGCGGGGCGGGCTTGGCAGCGGCCACCCGCAGGAGGACCCACACCAGCAGGCTGCCGAGCCCGAACACCATCGACGGCGCGCCCGCGCTACCGAGGGGCCCGATGACGAGCTTCGACGGTACGGCGAACAGCAGGACCAGGTAGATCGACAGCCACGTGACCGCGTCGAAGGGCACGCCGCGCCGGCCCTGCCCCGGCGCGGCATGACGCACGGACGCGGTCGTCCGGGTCTGCGTCACCACGTCACCGGGTCTCGGCGCGGGATGCCTTGGCCGGGACGTCGTCCGGGTGCCGCTCGCGGGTGTCTCGGGGCGGGTTGCTCCACTGCGGGGGGACGCTTGGCGGGAACCGCCCGGCCGGCTCGGAGAGCCGGAGCTCGGCCGGCAGGGGGCCGATGACGGGCGGCCCGGTGACCGGTTCCCGTTTCCTAGTCCTGCGGCTGCGGAGAATCCCGTCGAGCGCCACGGCGACGACGCCGGTGACAACGAGGCCGGCGCCCACGGCAGCGATGAGCATACGGACCGTGCCGCTGTTGTCCGCCTCGGCCTCCTCGTCCTTCGCGAGCACGAGCGTCGACACGATGGAGTCCTGCGGCACGTCCACCTCGTCCTGGAGGCGCTGGAGCTCGACGGGGATGGACGCGGTGAGCAGGTCCAGCGTCTCGAGGGTGCTTTGCGGGCTCGCGTCGGTCACGTCGACGGAGATCACCGGCCCGCGCGTGGACTCCTCGATGGCCACGACGTACTCGGCGTCGGACGACCCGGAGGTGAACCTGGCTTGGGCGACGTCGCTCTCGTAGTACGCGACCACCACGCGGGCCGGCAGGTCGAGCCCGCTGAGCGCCAGGAACGGGTTGCCGCCCTCGCCGACGGCCTGCTCGGAGGGCACCAGAAGGACCAGCGCGCGTGCGGTGTACACGGGCGGGGACACGACGGTTGCACCCCAGGCCAGTGCCGCGGTCGCGAGCAGCCCCATCACTGTCACCAACCACTGGTGGCGCAGGGCTGGCATCACGTCGAGGAATGGCATTTGTTCACCCTTTCTGGGCGTATCACACTGCGCTCGACAAAGGTATCGTGCCGAGGGACGGAAAAGGAATGAGTCGTGGAATTTACACGCGAATTCACCCGCTCTGAGAAATGCCGGAGATCCGATGACGCTGTGGGACCTGGTCCGCGCGGCGCTGCGGCGCTGGCCCGTCCTGGTGGTGGGTGCCGTGGCGACGCTTCTGGTCGCGTACGCCACCACCCTCGACGACGGCGTCTACTGGAGTCGCACGCAGGTGGTGTTCCTCGCACCGACGAGCAACGCCTACCCGAACGCGCTGAAAACCACCTCCGAGGACCTGATCATCACGGCCGGCGTGGTTGCCAAGGGGGTCGCCGGACCCGGCAAGGTCACCAAGTACGCCTCCCCGGACGCGACGCTCGTCGGCGAGGGCATCCGCGACGGCTGGTCGATCCGACTGCCGGACACCGGTGGTCAGTGGGCCACCAACTTCGCTCAGCAGATCCTGTACGTCGAGGTCGTGGGCGCGACGGCCGCCGAGGTCGGAGCGCGGCAGAGGGCGATCATCGAGCAGATCGCGCAGGAGCTGGATCGTCTTCAACGCGACGCCAAGGTGGCGCCCGTCAACGACATCAGCGTGACGGTCGCCCCGGAGTCGACGGTCGTCCACCAGGTGAAGGGCTCGCGGGCCCGGAGCCTGGGGATGGCCGGCGTGCTCGGCGTCGGTGCCACGTTGGCTGTCGTGATCATGCTCGAAACGCGCGCACGGCGGCCCCGCACCGCGCCGTCGGCCCCGCGCTGACGGCCGTTCCGAGCCCGGCGGCGCCGAGTCATCCCCGCGCAGGGCCACGGACCTCGTCCTCCACGATGCGGGCGACCATCTCCTGCGTCGGGCCCCACGACCGGCCGACGACGCCGGCCGCGACCTTGGCGGCGTAGGCGTCGCGGTCGGGCCGCTCGACGGCGGCGGCGAGCCCGGCGGCGATGCCGGCCGCGGTCGGCTCGGCCCATCCGACGTGCGGGTCGGCCAGGTCCGCCCGGGCCAACGGCGAGTCGTTGACGACCGGCACGACACCGGCGGCGAGCATCTCCTCCGCCACGAGCGAGATGTTGGTGAACGACATCGCGAGGCCCGCTACGACGCGCCCGTACAGGGTGTTGAGCTCTTCCGGCGTCAGGCGCCCGTGGAAGGTCACCGGGAAGGGCAGGTCCGCCGGCCGCGAGCCGTAGACGTGAATCTCCTCGTCCGGGTGCGCACGGTGAAAGCGTTCCAGCGCCAGGCGGGCGAGCAGGTAGCCCCGGCGCCCGACGTCCGGCTTGGCGTAGAGGACCACCCCGGAGCGGGGCGCCTCCGTCTCCGGCAGGTGGTAGGTGTCGGTGTCGCACCCGAACGGGACGACGTCGCTGTCCTGGCCCAGCTCGGACCGGAGGCAGCCGGCGACCATCTCGCCGAGGGCGATGCGGCGGAACGGGAACCGGTAGGTCATGGCCGCCAGCTCGTACTCCGAGCCGCGCGGGTAGAAGTACGGCTCGTAGTCCTGCACGAAGTAGAGCCGGTGCGCCGGCTCGACGCTCCGGGAGAGCACGACGTGCGCGGACTCCCACGACGACGCCACCACCGCGTCCACACCGCTGATGCCGGCGCGCGCGTCCCGGACCTCGGCCCTCACCCCGGGCCAGCCGTGCCGCAGCTCCGCGGTTCGCAGGGCGACGTCCAGCCCGTGCCGGTCGTACAGGAACACGACGCAGCGGTGCCCGCGCGCCTCCAGCCCCTCGACCATGCGGAACAGCGTGGTGTGACCGCCCGAGCCGGCCGCGGGAGGGGAGGTCACCCAGCCCACGACCAACGGCTGGTCCGACGGCGCGGGATCCGGCACCGGGAGCGCCTCCGGGACCGCGCTCGCGACGTCCGCCGGTTCGAGCTGGAAGCTGAGCGACCGGGCGTCGGTGGCCCGAAAGGCGCGGGCGGCGACCCGCTGGGCCAGCCCGCTGATCCCCGCACGGCGCAGGCGGCGGATAGTCGCGGCGGTTCTGGTCAGCCGGTTCATGTACAGGTCTCCTTGGTCACAGGCCGGACGTCGCCCAGCGCAGGTACATCAGCTCGGTCCGCGCGCGGCGGGCCACGCGGCGGACCGCGACCCCGGCCCGCCCCGTGACCCACGGCCTCCCGGCCGGTTCGGCCTGCCGCCGCACACGCGCCGTCGAGCGCCACGCGCCCGACGGCGGCCACACGTCGGCCGCGAGCTCCAGGTAGCCGGCGGGCGAGTCGCCCCGGTCGGCGGCGGCCGCCGCATAGCGCAGCGCGTCGCGGGCGAGCGCGGCGCGTGCCCGGTCGTGCCGTGCGTCCGCGCCGGTCAGCCGGTCGCCGACATTGGCGAACAGCCGGTCGTACGCGTCCACGCGGGCCCGCAGGTCCAGCAGTGCCCCGGCCCCCTCGTTCACGCTCAGGCTGCCCGCGTGCTCGCGGTGCAGCGCCTGGTCGGCGCCGCCGACGTAGGCCACGTCGCTGACGGCGGCGAGTCGCAGCCACATCTCCACGTCCATCGTGAACCGGAGCTCCGGGTCCAGCGGCCCGAACTCCTTGAGCAGGTCGGAGCGCATGACCACTTCGGGGGAGGTGATGCAGCTGACGCCGGTGCGACAGCGCTCGTCGAGCCACGCGCGCCCGTCCCAGACCGTCCAGGTCAGATCGCCGAGCGCGGGACGCGCCACCGTCCCGTCGTCGAAGTGCTGCGGGTGGCCGTAGACCAGCCCGACCTCCGGGTGCTGCTCCATCAGGGCCGCAGCGCGGGCGAGCGCACCGGGCGGCAGCATGTCGTCGGCGTCCAGCCGCACCACGAGCTCGCCCGTGCTGCTCTCCCAGCCTCGGTTGAAGGACTCGACCTGCCCGGCGTTGTGCGCGTTCGCGACTATCCGAACGCAGGGGTGCCGGGCGGCCAGCCCGCGCGCTACGGCGAGGCTGTCGTCCGTCGAGGCGTCGTCGACGATGATCACCTCGACGTCGACGCCCGTCTGGGAGACGAGGCTGCCGACGGTCTGCGGCAGGAACCGGCCGTAGTTGTAGCAGGGCACCACCACCGAGACGCGGGGCCGGGACTCCGGGAACGACGGCGGCCGCCGGCGGACCACACGTGCTCGCAGCGGTGAGCGGACCCACCACCCCAGGGCCTGGACGAGCCGGTCCGTACCGCGCCCGCCCGTCGCGTTCCGGTCCACCCAGGCGCGCCACGCGGCGGCAGCCCGGTCGAGCGCTCCGGTGCTCATACGACCACCGCCGGGCGTTCGCGCCGCCCCGTCACAGCGGAGCGCAGCGTGCTGACGACGCGTTCCTGCTGTGCCGGGGTGATGCCGGGGAACATCGGCAGCGAGAGGATCCGGTCGGCGTGCGCCTCGGCGCGGGGGGCGGTGCCGGGGCCGAAGCCCAGGTGCGCCGTCGCGGGGAGCAGATGGACCGGGGCAGGGTAGTGGATGCCGTGCCCGATGCCAGCGGCAGCAAGCGCCTCCGACACCGCCGGCCGGTCCGGGGTCCGCACCACGTACAGGTGCCACACGTGCGCGGCCCCCGGAAGCTCGCGGGGGGCGACGACCTCCGGGACATCGCCGAACGCTTCCGCCAGCAGGGCGCCGTATCGGGCCGCGGCGGCCGACCGCTGGGCGTTCCACGCGTCAAGCCTGGTCAGCTTCACGGACAGGACGGCGGCCTGCAGGGTGTCGAGGCGCGAGTTGGTCCCGACGTCAAGATGCTCGTACCGCCCGATCCCCCCGTGGTTGCGGAGGCGGCGGGCGCGCTGCGCGACGTCGTCGGCGGAGGTCAGGACCGCGCCGCCGTCGCCGAACGCGCCCAGGTTCTTGCCGGGGTAGAAGCTCGTGGCGGCGACGTCACCCGCCCCGCCGGAGCGGAACCCGTCCCGGCTCGCGCCCTGGGACTGCGCGGCGTCCTCGACCAGGAGGACGTCGGGCCCCACCACCTCACGCAGCCGCGCCACGGGCGCCATCTGCCCGTACAGGTGGACGGCGACGACCGCCCGCGTCCGCGCCGTCACCCGCTCGGCGACGTCCTGCGGGTCGAGCAGGAAGTCGTCGTCGACGTCGGCGGGCACCAGCGTCGCACCGCACCGCAGCACGGCTTCCGCTGTCGCGAAGAACGTGTTGGCCGGGACGATCACCTCGTCTCCCTGGCCGAGCCCCACCGCCGCGAAGGCGATCTCCAGCGCGTCCGTCCCGTTGCCGACGCCGACGGCGTGCCGCGCGCCGGAGTAGACGGCGAACTCGCGCTCGAACCGGTCGACCTCCGGTCCCAGCACGAACCCGGATGTGCGCAGGACCTGGTCCCAGGGGTCGCGGAGCTCGTGCAGGATCTCGTCGGTCTGGGCCTGCAGGTCCAGGAAAGGCACCGGGTTCTGCTGGGGTGCCGGGGGTGTCGTGAGCACGGTCTCGGTCATGACGTAGTTCCTCTCGTTCGGGCGGCAGGGACGGCAGGTGCCGCGGCGACCTCCGCCGGAGTCTCGCTCGGCTCGTCGCCCGGCTGGTCGAGGGCCGCGCGGGCGGCGCGCCAGCGCGGCAGCACCCAGACGACGGTGGTGGCCAGGTAGACGACGAGGGTCGTCGCGCCGCCGAGCAGGTCGCCCAGGAGCTCTCCGGTCACCCGGTCCGCGACGAACATGCCCGTGAGGACCGCGCACACCGCAGCGAGTCCCGGCACGGCGAGCGCGCGGGCGAGCGCCCCCACCTCGTCCCGCGATCGGCGCAGCAGCAGGAGGTACGCGGGCACCAGCACGACGACGGCCACGACAGCCTGCGCCACACCGACGCCGACGCCTCCGCCGGCCCGTGCGCCCACCACGACGGCGGGGACGAGGGCCACGAGCCAGACCGCTTGCACCACGAGGACGCCGCGGGAGCGGCCCAGCGCGTACAGGTAGCCGGCCAGGACGTCGGCGATGACACGCACGGCACCGACTGCCGCGAGCGGTACCAGGACCTGCACGGCCGGCTCCCACCGCTCGCCGTAGACCAGCACGACCACCGGGTGAGCCAGCGCGGCGAGCATGGCGGCAGCGCCGGCTACGGTCCACCACACAGGCCCGACCAGCGGGACCAGCGCGGCCCTGGCGTGCTCGCCCACACGGGAGAAGGCGGGCAGCGTCACCGACCGCAGCGCCTGGCCGACCAAGGTCATGGGCCATGTCGAGATGTTCGCCGCGAGCACGTAGTACCCCAGCGCGACGGCGCCGGCGGTGTTGCCGAGCACCACCCGGTCCACCGAGAGCAGCACCCAGGACAGCAGGTTCGCCGCCGCGACGGGCAGCCCGAACGCCAGCACGGACCGCGCGACCGTCTTGTCCCACGACAGCCGCGGCACCGAGCGCGTCAGCCAGAACTGTGTGGCGACGCCGCACGCCTGGCCGGCGACCCGGCCCACCGCAAGGCCGATCAGGCCGTGACCGAGCGCCGCCAGGACGAGGGTCACCACGGCGCCGACGCCGAAGTCGATGGCGTTGGAGCGGAACAGACCGCGCTGGTCGAGCCGCCGCTGGAGTGTGGCGAACGGGACCACGCCGATGCCGGCGAGCAGGAAAGTCCCGGCCAGGATCGCTATCGGCCCGGCGGCGCCGGGGCCACCCATCGCCGTCGCGAGCGCGGGCGCGGACAGTGCAGCGGCGACAGTCAGGCTGCCTCCGGTGACAAGGCCGAGCACCGCGACCGGACCGGTTCGGCGCGCAAAGTCGGGGCTGCGGATCAGGTCGGCGCTCAGGCCGAGGTCCGCCAGCGCCATGACGACGCTCTGCACGGTCAGGGCGATCGCGTAGAGGCCGAACTCCTCCGGCGAGACGATGCGGGCGACGACGATCCCGAGGCCCAGGTTCCCCAGCCGGACCACCAGCGTGCCGGTGGTACTCCAGCGCAGGGCCCGTGCGACCTGGCCGCTCAGAGGCCGGTGCTCAGCCACCGGAGTGCCTCTCCCGCAGGCGGCCGCGTGCGGTGTCACGGGCGACGAGGGCGGCCGTCCGGCCGAGGGAACCGGCCGAGCGGCGCCCGGACAGGGCGGCGGAGCGGTAGACCTGCTCCAGCTGCTGCGCGGCGGCAGTCAGGGAGAACCGCTCGGCGACGACACGCCGCCCGAACGCACCGAGGTGCAGCCGCAGGCCCACATCGTGGACCAGCGGCTCCAGCGCGGCCGACAGGTCCGGCACGCCGGCCCCGCCCGACCCGTACCAGCCCTGGTCGAGGAACGTCGGGAGCGTCTCCTCCTCCAGGCGGCGCCAGAACCCGAGCTCGCCCTGGACCACCACGGGCTTGCCGAACGCCATCCCGCGGAGCACGGAGCTGCCCATGCCCAGCACGACGTCTGCCGCGTCGTACGCCGGTCGCGGGTCGTCGAGCGGTCCCGCCACCACCACGGCGCGCCGGCCGAGCGCAGCGTTGACCGCTGCGGCGCGCGCCGCGACGTCGGCCGACCGCGGGCCTTCCCCCGCCACGAGCAGCCGCAGCGGGCTGGTGCGGCCCGCCCGCTCGATCAGAGTCATCGCCTCGAGAACGCCGGCCGTCTTGTCCAGGTCGTCGGAGAGGCGGCAGACCACGGAGAGGACCACGTCGTCGGGTCCGAAGCCCCACCGGTCCCGCGCCGCCGCGCCGCCCACGCTGCTGGGAGTGTTCGCGATGGTGTCGACCGGCGGCTCCATGAGCCGCACTTGCCGATACCTGGCCGTGGCCTCCTGCGCGAGCCTGCGGGTGCCGACGATCAGGGGCACGTGCCGCGGGATGTAGCCGGAGACGTACATCGACAGGGTGGTGACGACGGCGGGCGTCCCCAGCAGCAGGTGCGGCCCGAGGGCGACGTCGATCGCCGGGCCCCACTCGTAGGCGTGCACGACGTCGGCGCGCAGCCGGCGCACCGCGGAGACGGCGCGCGCCATGTTCCGGGGCGACGGCCAGGTCAGGTGGGTCGGGAGCGTCACCATGTCCAGCCCGAACCGGCGGGCGACGTCCCACAGGGCGCCGCCGGGAGGCGCGAGGACGACGACGTCGTGCCCGCGGGCCGCCGTCTCGCGGGCGAGCTCCAGCGCATTGAGCTGGCTGCCGCCGATCTCCATGTGGTGCACGTACACGACGACCCTCATCGCGGTTCCCCCACAGCCGGGCGGGGTGCCAGCGCGCGCGCCGGCACCCCGGCCCACGTCTCGCCGGCGGGCACGTCGGCGACCACTACGGCTCCCATGCCGACGACGGCGCCGTCGCCGATGCGCACGCCTGGGCGCACCGCCGCGTTCATCCCGAGGTAGGCCGCCCGGCCGACCCGCACGCCCCCGCCGAGCGAGACGCCGGCGGCGAGCGTGGCGAAGTCGGCCACGACGCAGTCGTGAGTCACTGTCACGTTGGGCATGGCGACGACGTGCGCGCCGAGCTCGGCGTCCGCGGTGATCGACACGCCGGCCAGCAGAATCGATCCGACCCCGACCGGGCAGCCGGCAGGGTTGCGTACCGACGGGTCCACGACGGTTGCGAACCGGGCCCACGGTCCCAGGCGTCCTTGCACTGCGGCACGGGTACGGCTCGGGCCGACACACAGCAGGATGTCGGCCTCGAGGTGGGCCGACGCCTCGGTCACCGGGCCCAGCACCGGCACGCCGCCGATCGTGGGGGGAAGGTCGGCGTGCCGGTCGTCGAGAACGCCGAGCACCTCGTACCCCGCCTCCGCCGCCAGGGGGAGCACCTCGCGGGCCAGCCCGCTCGCGCCGATCAGCAGCAGCGGGACTCCACCCCTCGCCGGCACGTCACTGCCCTCCGTGGTCGCGGAGCACCTGCACCACGCGGTCCAGGTCGTCGTCCGTCATCTGGTGGAACAGGGGCAGGATCAGCGTGCTGTCCGTGAGCCGCTCGGTCACCGGAAGCGGTGCCTGGACCCTGTCGGCGTGCGCCGGGTGCAGGTGCGCCGCCATGATGCCGCGCCGCGCGGAGACCCCCGCCGAGGCGAGCGCCAGGAGCAGGCCTTCCCGGTTCGTCCCGTAGGTGGGCAGGATCTCCAGCCACAGCGACTGCACGTTGCTCGTGCCCCAGGAGGGATCCTCGACGAGCCGCAGGCCAGGCACACCGGACAGCTCGTCGCGGTAGTGGTCGGCGAGCTGCCGCCGTCGGGCCACGATCTCGGGGAGGCGGCCGAGCTGCACCAGGCCGACGGCGGCCTGCAGGTCCGTCATGCGGAAGTTGAAGCCGATCTCTCCGTACTCCTCCGGCGGCGACACGAGGGAGCCGTGCCGGTCCGCCGCCGAGATGCTCATCGCGTGCTCCCGCAGGCGGCGTGCGCGGGCTGCCCACTCCGGGCGGCTGGTGGTGAGCATCCCGCCCTCGCCGGTGGTGAGGATCTTGCGGGGATGGAAGGACCAGGCGGCGATCTCGGCGCCCGCCCCGACCGGGCGGTCGAGGTAGGTCGAACCCGCTCCGCACGCGGCGTCCTCGATCACCACGATGCCGAGCGGGTCGCACAGCTCCCGGATCGGTGCGAGGTCCACCGGCATGCCGCCCTGGTCCACCGCGACGACTGCGCGGGTGGCGGGCGTGAGCGCCGCGGCGACCGTCTCGGCGGTGACGTTGCCGGTGACAGCGTCCACGTCGGCGAACACCGGCCGTGCGCCCACGTACGTCGGGGCGTTGGCTGTGGCGACGAACGAGAAGGACGGCACGACGACGTCGTCCCCCGGGCGGATGCCCGCGACGACGAGGGCGAGGTGCAGTGCGGTCGTGCAGCTCGACGTCGCGACCGCGGCGCGGGCCCGCATCGCGCTCGCGAACGCGGTCTCGAACTCGGCGACGCGCGGTCCCTGTGCCACCCAGCCCGACTCGATCACCTCGGTGACCGCCGCGACCTCCTCGGCCCCGAGCCATGGCTTCATGACGTTGATGCGCGACGGCGTGACGGCGGTCATGAGGCACCCCCGGCCGTGGTGGCGGCGAGGGCCGGCGCTTCGGACAGGGACCGCCCCGCGGCAATCTCCTCGCGCAGCGGACGCCACCAGTCGACGAGCAGCCGCAGGCCCTCTTCCAGCCCGATCTCCGCCTCGAAGCCCAGGTCGTCGCGTGCCGCCGTCGTGTCCGCCAGGCGCCGCACCACGCCGTTGACGGCCCGCTCCGGGCCGTGCTCCACGGGTAGGTCGGACCCCATGACCCGCAGCAGGGCCTGGGCCAGCTCCAGCAGGCTCGTCTCCGTCCCGCTGGCGATGTTGTACACGCCTTCGGCGACGTCGCTGGCCGCGGCGAGCACATTCGCCCGGGCGATGTCCGGCGTGCAGACGAAGTCCATGGTCTGCAGGCCGTCCCCGAAGATCAGGGGCGGACGCCCGTCGGCGATCCGCTCCATCCAGCGCACCAGCACCTCGGTGTACAGGCCGTGCACGTCCATCCGGGGGCCGTACACGTTGAAGTAGCGCAGCGTCACGTAGTCGAGGCCGCGCATCGCACGGAACGACCTGGCCAGTCCCTCGTTGAACGTCTTGGCGGCGCCGTAGATCGTGTCGTTGTCGTGATGGTGGTGCCGCTCGGTGGTGGGGAACTCCTCGGCGAGGCCGTACACCGACGCACTCGACGCCACCACGAGCTTGCTCACGCGATGCTCCGCCGCGGCCTCGACCACGTTGAACGTGCCGTCGACGAGCACCTCGAGGGCCAGGCGGGGCTCCTCGGCGCACTGGGTGATGCGGATCGCGGCCTGGTGGAACACCAGCTCCTTGCCGCGGGTGAGGTCGTGCACGAGGTCCCGGTCGCGGATGTCGCCCTCGACGAGGGTGACCCGCCCGTCGGCGAGCGCGTCGTCGAGATTGGCGCGTCGGCCGCGAACCAGGTTGTCCAGCACGTCGACGTGCGCGGCGCCCGCGTCGAGGAGCTGGTCGACGAGGGTCGACCCGATGGTCCCGGCGCCGCCCGTGACGAGGACGTTGGCGCCCTTCAGTGTGGTCATGCGGAAAGCTCCAGTTCTCGGTTGGGATCGGGGGTGACGGCGGTGCCGCCGGCGGCGAGGCTCGCCGACGCTGCCTCGAGGACGCCGAGGACCCGGCGTCCGGCGCGGCCGTCGGTGAGCGGCGCCCGCTCCTGCGTGATCGCGTCGGCCAGCTCGGCGACCATCAGGCCGAGCGCCTCCTGCTCGGGCAGCGCAGGCGACCAGGTGTCGCCCAGGCGGTACGAGACAGTGGCTGCCCGGCGCTCCTCGCCGTCGGCGGCGATCTGCTCGTAGTTGACGCCCCGGTCGTAGACGCTGAGCCGCTGCTGCGGGTTGAGGTCGTCCCAGACGAGCGTCCGCCTGGACCCGCCGATCGTGATCCGCCGGATCTTGGTGGGGCTGAGCCAGTTGACGTGCACGTTGACGACGGCGCCGCTGGCCAGCGGCAGGAAGAGATACCCCACGCAGGCCTTGCCGGTGCCGAGCGGGTCCCCGCCGTGTGCGGCCACCGACTCGGGCCGCAGCCCGCCGGGCAGCACGAAGTCCACGATCGACAGGTCGTGCGGTGCCAGGTCCCAGAACACGTCGACGTCGGGCTGGACCAGGCCCAGGTTGATCCGCACCGAGTCGATGTACAGGATGTCGCCCAGCTCGCCGAGCGAGATCAGCTCGCGGATCTTGCGCACCGCCGGCGTGTAGCAGAACGTGTGGTCCGTCATGAGGACCAGGCCCCGTTCGCGGGCCTCGGCGACCATCTCGTCCGCTGCGGCCGCGCTGTCCGCGATCGGCTTCTCGACGACAACGTGCTTGCCGGCACGCAGAGCAGCCATGGCTATCGCGTGGTGCGTACGGGCGGGGGTGGCGATGGCCACGGCGTCGATGTCGTCCCGGTCGAGCAGGGCGGCGAGCGACGTCTCGACGTCCACCCGGCCGTTCACGCCCGCGACCCGGGCAGCACGGTCCGCGTCGAGGTCGCACACCGCCGCCAGCTCCCAGCGGTCCGACGACGCGAAGTTGCGTGCCAGGTTGGGGCCCCAGTAGCCGGCACCCACTACGGCTGCCCGCAGACTTTTCTGGTCCATGCTGCCTTCTTCCGGTATCAGCTCGGATCGACTCGGAGAATTCCTTCGCTGGCTGAAGATCAATGTAGGTCCCGGCTCCGCGGCGCACCGGCCGGTGCGTTTGAAATCACCCTTGGCTGGTCCGTATTCATCCGCCCGGCCGTCTTCACCCACGGGTGAATATGAATGCGAGAGCGCAACATTAATCCTGGCAAGCGGTATTCACCCGTGGTTCTCGGGAATTGCCTCGGCGCGACCCGTCAGGCCGTCGAACACCCGCACGTAGGTCTCGGCCTGACGGCGCCAGGAGAGCTCGCCCACGATCCGCTCCCGCCCGATGCGGCCCATCACACCGGCGCGCTCCGGGTCGTCGAGGATCTCGAGGATCGCGTCGCCCAGGTCCGCGGGATCGTTCCCCGCGACGTATCGCGCGGCGGCGCCCGCGCTGCGGCGGGTCTCGGTCAGGTCCGTGGCCACGACCGGCAGCTCGTGCGCCATGTACTCGAGGGTCTTGTTCATGGTGGAGCGGTCGTTGAACTCGTTGGGCGGGTCGGGCGTGACTCCCAGGTCGGCGCTCGACAGCCACCGGCCGATCGCCGCGTGGTCCACCCGTCCGGTGAACTGCACCCAGGGGTCCAGGCCCCGACGCGTACAGTCCGCGCGCAGGTCTTCCAGCGCGTCGCCGAAGCCGAGCAGCGCGAAGCGCACCTCGGTGCGGCCGCGGCGGTGGATCACGTGGTCCGCCGCGGCGAGCAGCCGGTCGACGCCGTCCTGTGCGCCCATGATCCCGACGTAGGCCACGAGGTGCTTCGCCTGGTCACGGGCACCGGGTTCCGGGTCGCCGCGCCGCATGAGACCGGCGTCGGGCGTGCTCAGCACCACCGAGCTGCGGCGCGGGTCGACGCGGCCGCGCCGCTGCGCGATCGCCTGGTAGGAGCCGTTGGTGGAGATCACGTGGTCCGCGCTGCGGTAAGTGGCCCGCTCCAGCAGCAGCAGCGCCCGGTACAGCAGGCCCCCCCGGCCGAACTTCGCGACGTACACCTCAGGGCACAGGTCGTGCTGGTCGTAGACGAAACGCACCCCGCGTCGCAGCCGCCACACCCACGCGAGCAGCCAGTAGGTGTCCGGCGGGTTGCACGCCTGGATCACCTGGAACGGGGCGTCCCGGTGCACGCGCGCCGCCGCGCGCGCCGTCCGCCACCAGCAGGCGGCGAACTCACGCACGTAGCCCAGCGGGCCCTGTGACTCCGGCGGGGCCGGGTAGGAGTAGACGGTGGTCTGGTCGATCCGAGACCGGCTGGGCTCGTCCCGGTTCTCCTGTGGGCAGATCACGCTCACCCGGTAGCCGGCGTCCGTCAGGGCGCGGCACTCGGACCGCACTCTGCGGTCGAGCCGAAACGGCAGGTTCTGGATGATGACCAGAACGTGTGGAGCGACGGAATACATGATCGAAGTGTTGACACAGGAATTGCCAGGCAGAAACCTGGGGAGAGGGTGAATATGGGGTTTTCACCTCTGACGGATTTCTTGGCTTCTGGGGCGATATGGACCAGATTCGGTGCTTTCTTCAGAGGGCATTTCTCTGCCCGGTGCATTTGTGAAGGAATGGGCTGTTCCTGGGAGCGGGTGAACCGCGGGTGATACACGCTCTCCGCACAGCGCCGACGGCTATTGCGCTCCTAAAGTGGCGATGTGGGCACCTCTCAGGAAATTCCGCAATCTCGGTCCCGCCGCGGCCTTCGGCCCCTGGCGGTCTTCGTCGTGGGCGCATTCGTCCTGTCGTCGGCGCAGCTGGCGGTCGTTCCGGCCGCTACCGCTGCCGACCCGTGCGCTCCCGGGGGCAACGCTGTTGTCTGCGAGAACTCGAAGCCGGGCACGTCCCCCCAGGTGTGGGACATCGATGGCGCGGGAGACCCAAGCATCCAGGGGTTCGCCACCAAGATGAGCGTCGACACGGGAAACCGGGTCGAGTTCAAGGTCAAGACCAACGCGCGGGCGTACACGATCGACGTCTTCCGCACGGGCTGGTACCAGGGGCTCGGGGCGCGCAAGGTAGCCCAGGTCACGCCGAGCGCCGCACTGCCGCAGAACCAGCCGGAGTGTGCCTGGGACGTGACCACCGAGCTGGTCGACTGCGGGAGCTGGGCCGTGTCGGCGGCTTGGGACGTCCCGGCCACCGCAGTGTCCGGGGTGTACATCGCGCTCCTGACCCGGACCGACACCGGCGGACAGAGCCACATCACGTTCGTCGTGCGTGACGACGGGTCCACCTCCGACATGGTCTTCCAGACGGCGGACACCACGTGGCAGGCCTACAACACCTACGGCGGCTCCAGCTTCTACCAGGGCGGCGCCAACGACCGGGCCTACAAGCTGAGCTACAACCGCCCGTTCAACACACGCGGGCTGCAGGCCGGCCGTGACTTCTACTTCAGCGCCGAGTACGCGATGGTCCGGTTCCTGGAGCAGAACGGCTACGACGTCACCTACATCGCGGGGGCGGACACCCACCGCGACGGGGCTCGGCTGCTGAACCACGACGCGTTCCTGTCGGTGGGCCACGACGAGTACTGGTCCGGCCCGCAGCGAGCGGCCGTCGAGAAGGCCCGCGACGCCGGGGTGCACCTCGCCTTCTTTGCCGGCAACGAGGTCTACTGGCGTACGCGCTGGGAGCCGTCCGTGGCCGGCCCGGCGGCCGACTACCGCACCCTCGTGTCGTACAAGGAGACCTGGGGCCGCGCCAAGATCGACCCCTCCACCGAGTGGACCGGGACGTGGCGGGACCCGCGGTACGCGAGCAAGGCTGCGGGGGCAGGCCTCCCCGAGAACGGCCTCATCGGCACCCTGTACACGACCAACTATTCGGACCTGCCCGTCACTGTCCCGGCCGAGGAGGGCAAGCTGAGGATCTGGCGGGGCACGTCGCTGGCCTCCCTTGCCGCCGGGACCTCTCAGGCGCTGGCGCAGCACACGGTCGGGTACGAGTCGAACGAGGACCTCGACAACGGCTTCCGGCCCGAGGGTCTGATCCGGATGTCGAAGACCGTGGGCAACGTACCCGAGTACCTGCAGGACTTCGGCAACACGGTGGCGCCCGGCGTGACCACGCACACGATCACGATGTACCGGGCCCCGAGCGGCGCGCTGGTGTTCTCGGCCGGCACGGTGCAGTGGTCGTGGGGCCTGGACCAGGAGCACGACGGGAGCGGCGCCCCTGCGGACGCCCGGATGCGCCAGGCGACGGTCAACCTGTTCGCGGACATGGGCGTGCAGCCGGACACCATCGCGTCCGGCATCACCCCTGCGACGCAGACGACGGACGCGACCGGGCCGACGACGCAGATCCAGAGCCCGGCAGCGCAGGCGTCCTTCAGCGGCGGGGCCAAGGTCACCGTCACGGGCACGGCCACGGACGTCGGTGGCAGGGTGGCCGGCGTGGAGGTGTCGCTGGACGGCAAGACGTGGCACCCCGCCCAGGGCCGCGCGAGCTGGCAGTACACCGGCCAGGTCTTCGGGTCGGGCCCGGTCCAGGTCCGTGCCCGCGCGATCGACGACAGTGCGAACATCGGGGCCGCCGCGTCCGTAGGCGTCCAGGTGACCTGCCCCTGCACGGTGTTCGGCGACACGACGCCCGCGAACGGGGCGGCGAGCGACACGTCGGCGGTCGAGCTGGGCCTGCGGTTCGTCGCGGCGGCCGACGGCTACGTGAGCGGCGTCCGGTTCCACAAGGACGCGGCCAACAAGGGCGTGCACTACGGCACGCTGTGGAACGCGGCCGGCCAGCAGCTGAGCCGCGTCCAGTTCACCGGTGAGACGGCGTCCGGGTGGCAGAAGGCGTCGTTCACCACGCCGGTCCCAGTCGTCGCGGGTCAGAAGTACATCGTGTCCTACACCGCACCCCTCGGCCGGTACAACGTGACCAGCGGGGCGTTCCTCGCCCGGGGGCGCGACGCCGGTCCGCTCACCGTCGAGGGCGGCTTCGGCGTCGCTCCGGCAGGCCTCTACGGCTCGCCCGGAACCGTCCCGACGCAGTCCTGGGAGAACTCCGCCTACTACGTCGACCCCGTGTTCACATTCACGGACACCTCGCCGCTGGTCGTCACGGCGCGCGCCCCCGTCTCCGGGGAGGTCAGCGTGCCCCTGAACGCCCCGGTGCGCGCCACGTTCTCCAAGAGCGCCGTCGCGTCCTCGATCGACTTCGCGGTGACCGACGAGGCGGGTACGAGGGCCCCCGGGGTCGTGTCGTACGACGCGCCCACGCGCACCGCGACCTTCACCCCGTCGGCGCCCTGGGCCGGGTTCGTCACGTACACGGTGACGGTCACCGCCCGGTCCGCCGAGGGCACCGCGCTGTCCGCCGGCGGGACCTGGAGCTTCCGTACCGTCCGACCGCCGTCCGCGGCGTGCCCGTGCGGCCTGTTCGAGGACACCGTAGTGCCGGACATCACCGCGGATGCCGACAACGACGCCGTCGTGCTGGGCATGCGCTTCTCGCCGAGGGTGAACGGCAAGATCGTCGGGATGCAGTTCTGGAAGTCGACGCAGATGGTCGGCCCGTTCGCGACCACCCTGTGGGGGCCGAGCGGGCAGGTGCTCGCTCAGGCGACGGTCACGAACTCGGTCCCGCAGGGCTGGCAGGACGTCGCGTTCGCCACTCCTGTCGACGTGACTGCCGGGCAGGTGTACACGGTGGGCTACCGTGCGCCGACCGGCAAGTATCCGGCCACGCTCGGGGCGCTCGGCGCCCCGCGCACCGTCGGCAGCCTGAGCACGCCGCAGAACGCCGGTGTGTACGTCTACGGCTCGGGGCGTCCGACGACGGCGACCTCGACGTCCTACCTCGTCGACGTGCAGTTCCAGCCAAACCCGGCCGTACCGGTGGTCGTGTCGCGGACGCCGTCCGCCGACGCGGTCGACGTGCCGGTGGGCACCGACCTGTCGGTCACGGTGTCGCAGCCGCTGGCCTCCGCGGGAACAACACTGACGCTGACCGGCCCCGACGGTCAGCCCGTGCCAGGCACCCTTTCCGTCAACGACGCGACGGCGACCCTGGCGCTCCCGGACCTCTTGCCGGGGGCGAGCTATACGGCGAAGTTCACCGGGAAGACCACCGACGGGTCCTCGGTCGGGCCGGACACGTGGTCGTTCACCACGAAGGCGCTCGACGGCCAGTGCCCATGCCTGATCTTCGGCGGCGACGTGCCGCCCATCGCGGCGGCCGACGACGGCGCGGCCGTGGAGCTCGGCACCCAGTTCTCCGCGAACCGCAACGGCGTGGTCCGCGCGGTGCGGTTCTACCGGGGTGCTGGGAACACCGGCCCGCACACGGTGTCGGTGTGGTCGGCCGGCGGCACTCGCCTGGCAACCGCCCAGGCGCCGTCGGGCGGGGGCGACGGCTGGCAGACGGTCCAGCTGCCGACGCCGGTGACGATCACGGCGGGGACCACGTACGTCGTCTCCTACCTTGCGCCGAACGGCCACTACGCCGCGGGGCACAACTACTTCGCGCAGCCGCGCACCGTCGGTCCGCTGACGGCGCCGGCGAACGCCGGCCGCTACCTGTACGGTGGCGGGTTCCCGCAGTTCTCGTGGCAGAGCGCCGGGTACTGGGTCGATCCGGTGTTCACGGACCAGTGACGACATGAACCCCAGGAGAACTCGCACGGCCCCGAAGAGGGGCCGCCTGGCCGCGCCGCTGCTTGCCGCCGCGCTGCTGACCGCCTGCACGGCCGGGCCGGGCCAGGGACCGGATGACGGCCCCGCCTCGGAGCCGGGCCCCAGCGCGGTCCGGACGACCCCGCCGGCAGAACGGGGCGAGGCCGGCTCGGGCACGGCTGGACCGGACGACGCGGACCCGGGCGACGCGGATCCGGACAAGGCTGGACCGGACAAGGCTGGACCGGACACCGCCGAGCCAGGCACGGCCGACCCGGACACGGCCGACCCGGACGCCGCAGGAGAGCCCACGCCGACTCCGAGCGGGCGCAGCGGTGGCCAGAGCGGGGGCGAAGGTAGCGAGGTGGCTCCGGCCGGGTCGCAGGACCGGTCTCCGGGCGACAGCCTGGGTGACACCCCGGTCCCGTCCGCCGGCCGGCTGAGCACGGCTCTGCGGACGGGAAGCGCCGCGGGCCTCGTCCGGGGCTTCCCCGACGACGTGGTGCTGGTTCCCGCCGGCGCCAAGGTGGCTTCCAGCTCCGTTACCGGGTCGGACGGCCGGTACCAGGTGACGCTCGACGCGGCCGTGGACGCCGCCTGCACCGACGTCCTGCTCGACTACCGCGTCTGGTTCACGACCGGGGGCTTCGCCGAGACCGGCACGACCACCCGCCCGGGCCGCACGACGGTGGAGCTCGAGCGGAACGACGGCAGCGTCATGCTGGGCACCGCCCGGAGTTCCGCCGGGTGTGAGGTCACGGTGTTCGCCACGCTGTCGGCGCGGTGAGCAAGGTGGCCAAGGCGCGGTGATCCACCGCGCGCCGGCGCACCTGTCCGGCGCCGCGGCGCCAGCGGAGCCTGGGGCTCCCGTCACTCCACGACGCTGGGGGACCAGGCCTGCGGGATCGCGACGGCCGGGTCGGCCGTTCCGTCGGCGGTCAGGGACCAGACATCCGTGGTGCCCGGTTCGTCGGCGCGGGGCAGACCGTAGAGAAGGGTCACATCGTCGAGCCAGGCGATCTGGTCGTCCACCGACCGCTGCTCGGCGTCGAGCACGGTGACCGTCATCGTGGCCAGGTCGAGCACCGCCGGGGTCCAGTGGGGTGTCACGTCACCGGGCTTGCGGGCGTCGTGCTTGAAGGCCAGCCGGGTCCCGTCGGGGGACAGCGAGGGGCACTCCACGCCGTCGAGCAGGGTCACGAGCGTGCGCTCGGCGAGGTCGCCGCGGACGAGCCAGGTGCGCCCCTCGGACCGCGACTGGACCGTGGCATAGAAGTACCGTGCGTCCACGAAGGTCACACCCCATACGTTCCGGTCGACAGGGGCCAGCCGCTTGCCATCGGCGAGGAGCGTGAAGTCCTCGAGGTTGCCGGACACGTCCGCCCCGTCCGCGCCGTGCACCGTCGTCTCCGTGGAGAAGCCGGTCGCTGCGTAGGAGTGGCCCGTCACGAACGAGGTGGTGGCGACCAGGCCGTCCGGCGACAGCCGGGTCCGGCTCGGCATGCCGGGCAGGGGCCAGCTCGCCGTGGTGCGCCATGCGGCGTCGAGCACCTCGGCCTCGTACGTGGTGACGACGCCGCGGCGCGTGCGCAAGCAGACGGTCGTCTCGCCGTCGGAGTCCACGCGGTCGCACACGGCAGGCGTGACCTCACGGGGGCCGGACAGGTCGTCCAGGGCGACGGCCGCCACCCTGCCGTACAGGTCGCCCGGGGCGGTGCCACGGAACAGGACGTGCGGGCCGTCCAGCACGCCCTCGGCCATCTCGACCTGGGTCGGGGCCGCATGCTCGGCCCGCGCCTGGCGGACCTGGGCCGCGACATACCAGCCGGTGCCGGCCAGCACCACGAGGACCAGCACGGCGAACGACGTCCGACGGCGGATGGCGGGGCTCCGGTTCACGCCGGGGCCTCCTCGACCAGATCAGGGTCCCGTTCCAGACGGCCGCCTCGCATCAGGTAAGCACACACCGGAACCGCGACCAGCAGGGCTGCAGCCGCGATCCACAGCGCGTCGACGCGGCCGGACGCGTACCACAGCACGCCGAACCCTGCCGATGCGACCATCCGTGTGACCGCGGTGACCGTCTGCGCGGTGCCGATCGCGGTGGCCCGGACCGACGTCGGTACCAGCGCGCTGGTCAGGGCCGCGAGGACGCCGTCGGTCGTGGCGTAGAAGGTGCCGAGGAGCACGAGCGCTGCCACGGTCGTGGTCGCGCCGGGGAACGGGGCGGCCGCACAGGCGTAGGCGCCGACCAGCAGCAGGTGCCCCCAGACCAGGACCCGGGCGCGGCCGACGCGGTCTGCGAGCCGGCCGACCGGTGCGGCGAGCAGCATGTACACGGCGTTCGTCCCGACGTAGAGCAGCGGGAACCACTGCGTAGCGAACCCGTCGCGGTCCTGCAGCGCGAGGTAGACGAACCCGTCGCCGACTGTCAGGAGGCCGAGGAGCCCGGCGACGACCAGCAGCCGCACGGTGGCCCCGCGGCGCAGGAAGGCCCAGGAGAAGGGGCGTCCGGTCAGCTCCAGGCCGCCCGGCGCGTCGCACGTGCACCCCTTGCACTTGGGCAGGCCGCGGTCCTCGCGAGTCCGATGGGTCCGCAGCCAGGCCGCGCGCCGCGGTCGGAGGTCCGGGACGAGGAGCACGAGGGCGCCGACTCCGAGCACCGCCGCGCCGAGCGAGACCACGAAGACCGTCGTATAGCCGTCCGGCACAGCCCACAGGACCACGAACGCGAGCAGCGGTCCGAGGGCAGCGCCCGCGGTGTCCAGCGCCCGGTGCACCCCGAAGGAACGCCCGAGGTTGCGGGGGTTCGACGACGCGGCGATCAGCGCGTCCCGCGGGGCCGTGCGTATCCCCTTGCCGACCCGGTCCGCCACGACGAGCGACGCGACCCCCGGGAGGCCCGAGGCGAACAGCAGGCCTACGCGGGTGAGCGCCGACAGGCCGTAGCCCACGGCGGCCACCCACTTGGGCCGGTCGGTGCGGTCGGCGGCCCAGCCGCCCGCCACCCGGACCAGGGCGCCCGCGCCCTGTACGAGCCCGTCGACGATGCCGTAGGCGACCACCGACATGCCGAGCGCTGCCGTGACGTACAGCGGGAGGATCGCGGCGACCGCCTCCGAAGAGACGTCCGTCAGGAAGCTGACCACGCCGAGCGTCACAACGGTGGACGAGACCCGGCCGGCGCGCCGGCGGCCGGCGTCCGGCCGGCCGCGAGCCGGGGCGCTCGTCGGTCCGCTGGCCTCTCCAGGTGCGGCACGAACTAGCCCTGACATGGTGCTCCAGCGGATCTCGGCTCACGCGGCCCGTGTGGGCAGATGGTGCGATGCCCTGCCAGGTTACGAGCGACCCGGCCCGTCGTGGCGTGTCAGGCCCGGGTGAACTGGGTTTCTCACCCCGTCACAGGGGACGCGGGAGCGGCGGGTGCCGAGGCACGCCCTCAGGCCTTGACTGTGCCCTCGAGCGCGAGGCCGGTGCCCAGGCCGACCATGGCGACTCCGCCGGTGACGCTCAGGTGGTCGAGCCGCTTCGGGTTGCGTGAGAACCAAGCGCGGGCCTGGCCCGCGATCAACGCCAGGATCGAGTCCTGGCAGAGGGCCAGCGCGCTGAAGAGCAGGCCGAGGAACAGCAGCTGCGGCGTCGCGGGAGCGGCGTCGTTCATGAACTGCGGGAGGAACGCCGCGAAGAACACGATGGTCTTCGGGTTGGTCGCGCCCACGACGAAGCCTGCCCAGACCGCACGCCACGGGCTGCCTGGACGAGCCTTGTCGGGTGTGGTCAGGGCGAGCCGGGCATCGGCGCGATGCCGGATCGCCTGGACGCCGAGATAGATCACGTACGCCGCGCCGACGAGCTTCAGCACGGTGTAGGCGGTGGCGGACGCCTCGACCAGGGCGCCCAGCCCGATCGCCACGCACGCCACCTGGACGAGCAGGCCGAGCGCGTTGCCGGTCACCGACAGGAGCGCGTCCCGGCGTCCGACCGTCAGGGCCCGGCCGATCGCGAACAGCACGCTGGGTCCGGGCAGCGCGATGAAGACGACGGACGCTGCGAGGAAGGCGGCGAGCTGAGTGGCGGTGGGCATGAACTCAGCGTAGCGACCGGCTCGCCGGTGGTCGTCGGTATTCGTCGAAGATGGGAACCTGCTGGAGGAGCGCCGGTCGCACGCGCGGCCGGGCCGAAAACAGGGTGAACCCGCGCCGTCGTCGGGCATAGCGTCGGGGCCGTGAGCGACGAGGTGAGCACCACGACGAGCGACGACCCGCGCGACGGCCTGTTCCCCGAGAGCGTGGCCGCCGGCTACGACGGCCCGGGCGGGGCGAACGCGCCAGAGGCCGTGCACCCGGCGGTCGACCTGCTGGCCGACCTGGCCGACGGCGGCCCGGCGCTGGAGCTCGCGATCGGGACCGGCCGGATCGCGGCGCCGCTGTCGGCGCGCGGCGTACCCGTGAGCGGCATCGAGCTGAGCCGGGCCATGGCCGCCCGGATCGGTGAGAAGCCCGGCGGCGCGGACATCGACGTCACGATCGGCGACATGACCTCCACCCGCGTGCCGGGCGAGTTCTCGCTGGTCTACCTGGTCTTCAACACCATCGCCAACGTGACCTCCCAGGACGGGCAGGTCGACGTCTTCCGCAACGCGGCGGCACACCTGCGGCCCGGGGGTCTGTTCCTCGTCGAGGTGGGCATCCCGGACCTGCGGCGTATGCCGCCCGGTCAGGACACGGTGCCCTTCACCGTGGCGCCCGACGCCGGCGGCGGGTACATCGGCTTCGACCGCTACGACGTCGCGACGCAGCTCTTCACGTCGAACCACGTGACCGTGACGCCTGACGGCGGCGAGTTCCGCGTGGTCCCGTTCCGGTACGCGTGGCCCGCCGAGATGGACCTCATGGCGCGGATCGCCGGGATGCGGCTCAAGCACCGCTGGGCGGACTGGGACCGGTCGCGATTCGAGCACGAGAGCACCAAGCAGGTGTCGGTGTGGGAGAAGGTCTGACGCCGACCGAGTCCGCGCGGGGCTTCGGCAGTGTCAGTCAGCGCACATAGGCTTGGGGACGATGACTTCCCTCTTTGACAGCCTCTCTCTGCCCGGCGTCGACCCCGCGTCGCCCGGCACTCTGTCGCGCCTGCCGAGCACGGCACCGCAGTGGGACGACGACGGTGCGACCGCCGGCGATCCGGGCGAGGCGGCTCTGCCCGCGGAGCCGGACTGGCTGGAGGGCCTGCCGCACGAGTCCGAGGCGCCGCGCGCTCGCGGTGCGTACGCGCACCTCGACCCGGACGCGCTGCTGGACGGACTGAACCCGCAGCAGCGGGCCGCCGTCGTGCACGAGGGCGGGCAGCTGCTCATCGTGGCCGGTGCCGGGTCGGGCAAGACGCGCGTGCTGACGCATCGCATCGCGTACCTGCTGGCCACCGGGCGGGCGCGGTCGGGCGAGATCCTCGCGATCACGTTCACCAACAAGGCCGCGGCCGAGATGCGCGAGCGGGTCGTCGGCCTGGTGGGCCCGTCGGCGGCGCGCATGTGGGTGTCGACGTTCCACTCGGCGTGCGTGCGGATCCTGCGGCGTGAGGCGACGACCCTGGGGCTGAGGTCCAGCTTCAGCATCTACGACGCCGCGGACAGCCAGCGCCTCATCACGCTGGTGACGCGCGAGCTCAACCTCGACCCCAAGAAGTACCCGGCCCGCGGGCTGTCGAACAAGATCAGCGACCTGAAGAACGAGCTGGTCGACCCCGAGACGTACGCGCGGCAGGCCGGCGCGAACGCCACGGAGGAGGCGCGCGCCGAGGCCGCCTCGGCGGCGGCGGGCGGCATCCGCCGGCCCTGGGGCGGGCAGTCGGCGGACGAGCGGAACACGGCGACGCCGAAGTTCGACCAGGTCCTGGCCGACGTCTACGCGCGGTACCAGGCGCGTCTCGCGCAGGCGAACGCCCTCGACTTCGACGACATCATCATGACGACGGTGAACCTGCTCCAGGCCTTCCCGAACGTCGCGGAGCACTACCGCCGCCGGTTCCGGCACGTCATGGTGGACGAGTACCAGGACACCAACCACGCGCAGTACACGCTGGTCCGGGAGCTGGCAGGGGTCGGCACCACCGACGACTCCGGGCTGGACCCGGCCGAGCTCACCGTCGTGGGCGACTCCGACCAGTCCATCTACGCCTTCCGTGGCGCCACGATCCGCAACATCCTCGAGTTCGAGAAGGACTACCCGAACGCCACCACGATCCTGCTGGAGCAGAACTACCGCTCCACGCAAAACATCCTGAGCGCAGCCAACGCGGTGATCTCCCGCAACGCCGGCCGCACGCCCAAGCGCCTGTGGACCGACTCGGGGGCAGGTGCCAAGGTCGTTGGCTACGTGGCGGACGACGAGCACCAGGAGGCGCGGTTCGTCGCCGACGAGATCGACAAGCTGGGCGACGCCGAGGACGTCCGCCCGGGCGACGTGGCGATCTTCTACCGGACCAACGCGCAGTCGCGGGCGCTCGAGGAGGTACTGGTCCGGGTCGGCCTGCCGTACAAGGTGGTGGGCGGCACGCGGTTCTACGAGCGCCGCGAGGTCAAGGACGCCGTCGCCTACCTGCGCGCGCTGGCCAACGAGGACGACGACGTGAACTTGCGCCGCATCCTCAACGTGCCCAAGCGCGGGCTGGGGGACCGTGCCGAGTCGCTCGTGGCGTCGTTCGCCGAGCGGGAGCGCATCTCGTTCGGCGCCGCCCTCGAGCGCGCCGACGAGATCCCCGGCATGACCAACCGCTCGCTCAAGCCGCTGCTCGCCTTCCGCGACATGATGCGGGAGCTGCGTGCCCTGGTCGACCAGGGCGCCCCGCCCGCCGAGGTGCTTGGTGCTGTGCTCGACCGCACCGGCTACCTCGCCGAGCTCCGCGCGAGCGACGACCCGCAGGACGAGGGCCGCGTCGAGAACCTGGCCGAGCTGCACGCCGTCGCCGTCGACTTCGGCGACACCGATCCCGAGGGTTCGCTGGCGGACTTCCTCGAGCGCGTCTCGCTGGTCGCGGACAGCGACCAGATCCCCGACGAGGACGTGGCGGACGGTGCCGCGGAAGAGGCGCCCAAGGAGAACCAGGGCGTCGTCACGCTCATGACCCTGCACACCGCCAAGGGCCTGGAGTTCCCCGTCGTCTTCCTCACGGGCATGGAGGACGGCACGTTCCCGCACATGCGCTCGCTGCACGACGACGACGAGCTCGCCGAGGAGCGCCGCCTCGCCTACGTGGGCATCACCCGGGCGCGCGAGCGGCTGTACATCACGCGGTCGTCGATGCGGGCCGCCTTCGGCATGTCCAACGAGTTCCCCGAGAGCCGGTTCCTGCAGGAGATCCCCGAGGAGCTGTGGGACTGGCGGCGCCGGGAGTCGTCGACGGCGGCGATCCGTGCCGGCCGCGGCGGCTGGAGCGGCGGATACGGGTCCGGGGGGTACGGCTCCGGCGGGCGCGGCTCGGGCACGGGCTCGACGTGGTCCGCGGGCCGGTCGGCGACCACGCGCACCGGCACGACGGCAGCGTCGGGCAACGGGCAGACCAACGCGTTCGCGCCGCAGAAGAAGGCGCCAGCGAAGGGCGGGTTCGGCGGGATCAACGTCCAGAAGAACATCCCCAGCCTGGAGATCGGCGACCGCGTCACGCACGACTCGTACGGGCTCGGCACCGTCGTGGACGTCGAGGCCAACGCCGTGGTCAAGATCGACTTCGGCAGCAACGGGACCAAGCGCATAGCGCTGAAGTACACGGCCGTCACCAAGCTCTGACCCGCGCCGCTGGTGCCGGGGGCGGTCCCGTAGTTATGAGGGTGCGCACTGGTGCGGAGATCCGCTAGCAACTGACCGAGCTCACGCCGGGCACGCCCGCACCTGACCGAATCCGGCGTCCGGCCAACTTCGCATCCGGGCTTCTTCACCCCGGCGAGGTTCGGTACGGTCCGCCTATGGTCCTGACCGACGACGTCCGGCCCGCCCCGGTCGCCGGAACCGTCGCCGCACCGGTCTCGGTCGCCGGTCCGGCTGCCGCACCGGCTGCCGCACCGGCTGCCGCACCGACTGCCGCTGCGGTCCCCGCCTCTCAGCCCGGGTCGGCGATCGTGCACGGCCCCCGGATACCGGGCCTCGACGGGCTGCGCGCGGTCGCCGTGCTCGCCGTCGGGGCGTTCCACCTGGCACCCGCGTGGGTGCCGGGCGGATTCCTCGGCGTGGACGTGTTCTTCGTGGTCAGCGGGTTCCTCATCACGACGCTGCTGCTGCGGGAGGTCGAGAGCACGAGCTGGATCCGGCTGCCCCGGTTCTGGTTGCGCCGGGCGCGCCGCCTGCTGCCCGCACTCGGGCTCGTGCTGGTGGCGAGCATCCCGGTCGCGCGGCTGGTCGAGCCGGACCTCACGGTCGGAATCGGGCGCCAGCTGCTGGGCGCGCTGACGTTCAGCACCAACTGGGTCGAGATCGCGGCTGGCACCGACTACTTCGACGAGTCCCAGCCGGAGCTGCTGCGCATCCTGTGGTCGCTCGCGATCGAGGAGCAGTTCTACCTGGCCTGGCCGGTGCTGCTGGTGCTCCTGCTGATCACCGTGCGCTCCGCGGACCGGCGGGTGCGCGTGGTCACGGCGGCTGCACTCGTTTCCGTGCTGGCAATGACGCTGCTGTTCACCCCGGTGCACGGTGCTGGCGTGGACCCGACCCGCGTCTACTACGGCACCGACACCCACGCGTTCGGGCTCCTGCTGGGCGCGGCGGTGACGCTGCGCTGGGCCAAGGCCTCGCCCGTGCTGCAGGGCGCGCGAGCCCGTGTGCTCCCCCCGCTCGCGCTGGCCGGGCTGATCGCGATGTTCCTGCTGCTGCGCAGCGACTCGCCGCTCACCTACCCGCTCGGGCTGCTGGCCGCGTCCCTGCTGTCCCTCGTGCTGGTGCTCGCGTGCGGCGCGGCCCGCACCGAGCCCACCTGGTTCACGGCCGCCCTGGAGGCGCCGGTCCTGCGCTGGGTGGGGGAGCGGTCCTACGGGATCTACCTGTGGCACTGGCCGGTCGCCTGCATCGTCACCGCGGCCGTGGGGGCGCAGCCAGGCACCGCGTGGTGGGGAGTCGGCACGGGGCTCTCGGTGATGCTCACGTTCCTCGCCGGGGCGGCGTCGTACCGGTGGGTGGAGGCGCCCGTGCGTCGGCTCGGGTTCCGCGGTGCCCTCCGGGCGCTGCTCGGCGCGGTGCGCTCGACCGCCGTCGTGCCGAAGGGCGTGGTGGTCGTGGCGGTGCTCGCGATCGTCGGCACCGGGGCCGCCGTGACATCGGCGCCCGAGCGGACGGCGACCGAGCTCGCCATCCAGGCAGGCGTCCAGGCCGGCCTGGACGCGCAGGCAGTGGCCGCGCCGCAAGCTCGGGACGGGCAGCCGGGCGCTCCGGGACGTCCGGGCGAACCCACCCCGGCGTCGCGCACCGGCGGGCCGGCGGCCGTGCAGCCAGTGCAGCCCGAGCAGAGGCTGCCCTTCGGGGCGAAGCAGGGCGCGCAGGTCTCGGCCTTCGGCGACTCGGTCCTGGCCGCGGCCACCCCCGCGATCCTGGCGCGCTACCCGCGCGCCCAGATCCAGGGCGTCGTGAGCACCGACTGGCTCGACGCCGAGCGCATGGTGCGGACCGCGAAGCGCGAGGGCCGCCTGCGCGACACCGTGCTCCTCAACTTCGGCACCAACTCGGGTTTCCAGCTCAACGGTTCGGTCGACGCCGCCCGGCGCGTGCTCGACATGATCGGACCCGACCGCCGCGTGGTGCTCGTCAACAGCGTGGGGATCAGCTACTGGGTGCCCGACGCGAACCAGACCCTCGACCGGATCGCCGCCGGCCGCGAGAACGTCGAGGTGGCTGACTGGCACGCGCTCGTCGGCAGGCGGCCCGGGCTGCTGCACGCGGACGCGACGCACCCGGACCAGGACGGCGTGGAGGCCTACACGGACCTCGTGGAGAGGTCGTTCGCGGCCTTGGAGTGACAGCTGGAGTGGCAAGCCGGAGTGACGGCTGGCGTGATTCCGCTGGGATGACACGGCTTGGCGCACGCCGCCCGCTTTAGGCCACTATGTGTCGCCATGAGGATCCTGGTCTCCGCAGGCAGACTGTTCGTGGCGCATTGGCCCGCGCTTCTGACGCTCGGCCTGCTCGGCGTCGCCGTACGCAACGGTGCCATGTGGGGCGCGGTCGAGCTGAGCCAGTGGAACTCCTTCGTTGCGCAGCTCCTGCTGATCATGAGCCCGCTCGGGTACCTCGTGCCGGTGGTGGGCATGCTGTGGGTCTGCCGGGACTCGCTGCCGAACCTTCGCGTGCCGGGCCCGACCTCGCCGGGCCCGACCATGCCGTACCCCGGCAGGCCCGGCCACCTGCCCGGCATGCTCCCCGGCGCGCGCGCCCCGATGATGCCGTCGGAAGGGCGGGAGCGGCGCCTCATCGACGTAGCGCTGTCCGTGCTGGTGCCGTTCCTGGTGGTCTACGAGGTCGAGGGCCTGATGGACGCCGATCGGGCCCAGTTCGTCAACGAGGCGGCGGCCGACGAGATGTTCAACGACATCTTCACCGCGGAGGGGATCGACTTCACCTCCCGGCTCGGCGTCTGGTCCGGTTGGACGCTCGTCGCCATCGTGGCTTGTGCGTTCGTGCTGCGCTGGCTGCTCGGCAGGCTCGAGGGCAAGCTGGGCTTCCTCGGCATCGCCGTGCTCGGCGGATGCCTCGAGATCTACTGGACCAACCAGGTCGCGGGCCAGATCGAGACCATCGAGCTCGGCCTGTGGAACGTGGCTGCGGACCGGCAGCTCGTGGCGGCCGCAGTCGGCACTGTCGGCGTCGCGCAGGAGAGCGTCGGCGACGCGGGCAACACCGCCGTGGCATTCCTGGCGGACGGCATCGCGGCGGTCTTCGAGTCGCTCGACATCGTGCTCATCGCGCCCCTGGCATGGCTCGCGATCGGCGCCGTCGTGCTGGGGCACAAGCTCATGGAGCCGCCGTCGACCGAGCACCAGTGGCTCGATCGCATGACCTGGCTGCCCGGCGGGCTGCGCTCGCTCCTCGAGTCGCTCACCGAGGACCTGCGGGCCCGCTTCTCCGCCCTGTGGAACGGCCTGAAGATGATCGTGCACGGCGGCCTCGGCCCCATGCTCGTGTTCTGCCTGGGTTACCTCGTCGTGATGCGGGTGCCGTACGGCGTCGGCTGGCTTGTGCGTACGGTGACGGGCCCCGTCGAGACCAACACATGGCTCGCCTTCAGCGCCATGGAGGCTGGGGCCGGGCTCGCGATCTCGCTGGCCCTGGCGGCGGCGCTCATCGCGGCGACGGTCGATGCGCTGGTCGAGCGCGGGCTGGTGGTCCAGGAAGAGGAGGACGACGCCGCGGCCGGCCCAGCTACGGCACGTCGAACGTCACGTACTCGGGACCACCGAATCCCAGCCGTACCTGCGTGATCTTCGCGGCCGGGTCGGCGAGCACGAATGACGTCACGTCCCACTCCGGCCGCGCGCTGACGAACCCGGCCGCGTCCGGCGTCGAGCAGCGGTTGGAGCTGCCCAGCACGTCCGTGGTCGACTCCCCGTACCGAGTGCCGTCGTCGGCGACCAGTACGATCTGGCACCCGGAAAGATCGGTCTTGGGCTCGGCGGCGAAGTGCATGCCCACCTCGTACGCGACCGACCCGTCGGGGATCGTCACGGGGTCGCCCCAGCTCGGCGGGGGCAGCCGGTCCACCTGCTGGATGCTCGTCACTGTCGCGTCGATCTCGCGCAGCACCGTGGTGTTCGCCCGCTCCGGCACGTCGAGCCCGAGGTCGTAGTATTCGCCCGCCAGGTGCGCCTGCTCACCCACGGCGACCCGCTCCACCTCGTGGTGCAGACCGACCGGCCACCAGAACGCCCATACCCGGAACGACGACGCCCCGGCGGCCACCGCCATCGCGACCGGCAGCAGCACCAGCCACACGGCGTTGCGCCGCCACCAGCCCTTGCGCCCCTCCGGCACCGGAACATCGGGCGGAACCGTCCCGGGCAGCATGCCCGGCCGCAGGCTCGGTGGCCATCCCTGATCCGTGCCCGGACCCGCGCCCGGGCCCATGCCCGACGCCGCCGGGGTCACCAGAGTCGTCATCCCTCGCTACCTCCTGCGCTCGCCAGGGCGTACCCCGGCTCCTGGGGCGACACGGTCTCGGTCGCCTGCCACAGCTCGTCGGCCTCCCGCCCGGAGATCCCGAGGTCCACCACAGCGACGGCGTCGCGCCGCTGGCCCGCGTGCTCCTCGCCTTGGTCGCCGCGGGCCAGCCGCACGGTCGCACCGTCCAGCGCGTCGCGCGGCACGTCGAAGCAGTACGTGGCGCGCCACGCGTAGCCCGGCTGAGCCTTGGCCAGGATCGAGCAGCCCGCCTGATCGGTGGGCCAGAACCGACGACCCCGCGCGTCGGTGACCTCCGCCCCGACAAACGTCGTCTCGCCCTGCGTGGCCCGCCAGCTCGCGTCCACCACGATGAACGTGCCGCCCGCCGCGGCGGCCTCGGCCACCCCGGCCAGTGTGTCGGCGACCCGCACCTCGGTCACGGTGAGCTCCGCATACGTGAGGTCGAGGACCTCGCCGACCGCACCCTCGACGATGAAGGGCTCGTCGACTCCCGTGTCCTGCGGCACATAGGTCACCAGCGTGCAGCCGGCCACCACCCCACCGACGACGAGCGCCGTGCCCTTCCACGTGATCCGACGGCGTCCGTGCCTCATGGCTGTCCCGCCTCAGCGCTCGGTCCCGACTGGTTCGAGCCGGCCCCGGGCCTTTCTGCGTCGACCGGGATCCGTCCGTGGTAGGCGACCTCGTTCGGGAGCCAGTAGCCGTTGTCCAGGCTTACTACGCTCTCCTCGATCCACTCCAGCTCGATGACCTCGAGGGGGATCGTCCTGCCCGACCACTTGCCGCCCTGCTCCCAGAGCAGCGCCACCCGGTGGGTGACGCCCGGGTTGAAGACGCTGATGGTGGTCCCGTCCTTGGCGCTGAGGATCGTCGCGGGCGGAAGCTCGGCCTCTTCGGACGCTCCCAGATCGGCGCTCGCTGCAGGGTCCGCCGACGGGTCGGCGCCGCCGTCGGGCGCGGTGTCGGCTCCCAGCTCGTCGAGTGCCGCCTTCGGTACGATCGCCACGTTCTGGGGCGCGGGGATCGCCTGGCCGAGAGTGGCACGGTATTCCGGCACCTCGCCGGTGTTCGTGACTTCGGCGACGACGCCGAGCAGGTGGTTGCCCGGCTTCGGGACGAGGTAAGCGAACTCATCGACGGTGGCGACCCTGACGACCTTCACCTCGAACGGCCCGACCTCGACCGGAGTGCCGGCCGCGAGCGGGTCGGCGTGCGCCTCCACCTCGCTCCAGGCCCCGAACGGGGTGATGGCAACGAGGGCCGCGACGATCCCGGCTCCGACGCGCTGCATCGTCGACATGTCGTCGGCGACGGTCGCGACCACGCGGCGGGCGAGCCGGAACGCGATGTCGGGACCGTCATTTCGGGCGTGCTTCATGGCGGACGATCGTAGCGGTGCATTACGGACGATCTGGTTGAAAGTCCGCCGCCGACACAACCCATGGCGAAGCACCGGCCACGGGCCTGTCAGGCCGCCTCGGCCGGGTTCTCCACGAGGTGACGGATGCGGCCGAGGTCCGCTCCGGCGTCGGACAGGGCGCGCGCCGCGGGGTTGCGCGTGTCCCGGAGGATGCCGAGAAGGAGGTGTCCGCCGTCGATCGTGGACGACCTGAGCCGGATCGCCTCGCGCAGCGCGAGCTCGAGCCCCTTCTTCGCGTCCGGGGTGAACGGGATGTGGCCGGGTGACCGACGGCGCCGCGCGGCGCCGGCACGGTCGAGCGCGCCCTCGCCGAAGACGGCGTCGGTCCGGTCACGGACGGCGTCGAGATCGATGCCGAGCGCGGCGAGCGCATCGGCGTCCAGGGCGTCCCCGGCGCGGATGTCGCGGCGGAGCGTTCGGACGGCCTCGGTGGTGTCGAGGCCCGATCCCGCGACCGCGGCGACCGCCGGGCCGGGCGTCTCGATGAGGGCGACGAGGACGTGGCGCGAGTCGATCACGCCGGAGTGCTCGTCCCGGGCGACCTCCTGGGCCTTGACGACGGCTGCGCGCGCCTCCTTGCTGAACCTCTCGAACATCAGATCCTCCTGCTGTGCTTCTTGTGGACGGCCTGCCGGCTGACGCCGAGCGCGTCGGCGACCTCTTGCCACGACCAGCCGAGGGCTCGTGCGCGCTCCACCTGGAGCGTCTCGAGGCGGTCGGCCAGCTCGCGGAGGGATCGCACGGCGCGGAGGCCTTCGGTGGGATCGTCCCCGGCCGCGGATGCGGCGAGTGCTTGCTGGGTCATGTGTCAACCATGGTTGACAGAACTCAACCTGTCAACCCCAGTTGACAAAGGCTGCCCGACCGGCCCGCGTCGAGCCGGTCATCGAGCACGTGACCAGCGAGACGTACACCACACGCCGCGGCGAAGCCGACGTCGTCCTTTACAAGGTCTCCGGGGGCGCGCCCACCTGGCCCGGGGCCGACGACGGCAGCGCCACGCAGGAGGTCTCCGCCACCGAGCTGGTCTGGGACTTTTTCTCGCGGTGCCGCCGGTAACCGCGCCTCCCTCGACGCCCGTGCCGCCGAGCCGCGGAATACCGCCGCTTCGTTCGGAAGCACGGGCGATCGAGGGCTACTCTGTACCGGGATGTCTTGACGTCGAGACATCGCTTCAGCCGGGCTCCGGGCGACGTCCGAGGGCCGCATCCCGATGGAAGGACGCAGCAGGGTGGACCTGTTCGAA
The DNA here is from genome assembly GCF_014653785.1 of Promicromonospora soli. Classification (GTDB taxonomy): domain Bacteria; phylum Actinomycetota; class Actinomycetes; order Actinomycetales; family Cellulomonadaceae; genus Promicromonospora; species Promicromonospora soli. The sequence continues at coordinate 262,644 of NZ_BNAS01000003.1, forward strand.
TACCAGGCGCGCGACATCTTCGAGAAGCACGGCGTGCCCGTGCTGGGCGGGGTTGTCGCGACGACCCCCGAGGAGGCTCGCGAAGGCGCCGAGAAGCTGGGCGGCGGAACTGTCGTCGTGAAGGCCCAGGTCAAGACCGGTGGTCGCGGCAAGGCGGGCGGCGTCAAGCTGGCTCACTCGCCGGAGGAGACCGCTGAGAAGGCCGGCGAGATCCTCGGCATGGACATCAAGGGCCACACCGTGCACCGCGTGATGATCGCGCAGGGCGCCAAGATCGCCGAGGAGTTCTACTTCTCGGTGCTCCTCGACCGGTCGAACCGCAACTACCTCGCCATGTGCTCCGTCGAGGGCGGCATGGAGATCGAGCAGCTCGCCGTCGAGCGTCCTGAGGCGCTCGCCCGCATCGCCGTCGACCCGGCCGTCGGCATCGACGAGGCCAAGGCCGCGGAGATCGTGGACGCCGCCGGCTTCGCCGAGGACATCAAGGGCAAGGTCGCCGAGGTGATCCGTGGCCTGTGGACCGTGTTCAAGGCCGAGGACGCCACGCTCGTCGAGGTGAACCCGCTGGTCAAGACCGAGGACGGCGAGATCGTCGCCCTCGACGGCAAGGTCACGCTCGACGAGAACGCCGGCTTCCGCCACCCGGAGCACGCGGAGCTCGAGGACTCGGCCGCCGCCGACCCGCTCGAGGCCAAGGCCAAGGAGAACGACCTCAACTACGTCAAGCTCGACGGCGAGGTCGGCATCATCGGCAACGGCGCGGGCCTGGTCATGTCCACCCTGGACGTCGTCGCGTACGCCGGTGAGCGGCACGGCGGCGTGAAGCCCGCGAACTTCCTCGACATCGGCGGCGGCGCGAATGCCAAGGTCATGGCGAACGGACTCGACGTCATCCTGGGCGACGAGCAGGTCAAGGCAGTGTTCGTGAACGTCTTCGGTGGAATCACCGCCTGCGACGAGGTAGCGAACGGCATCGTGGGTGCGCTCGACCTGCTGGGCGACCACGCCACCAAGCCGCTGGTCGTCCGCCTCGACGGCAACAACGTCGAGCTGGGCCGTCAGATCCTGGCCGAGCGCAACCACCCGCTCGTCACCCTTGCCGAGACCATGGACGGCGGCGCCGACAAGGCTGCCGAGCTGGCCAACGCCTGATTCGCCCGCTGAAGACTTCGAAAGCAGAGACCACAAGACAATGTCGATCTACCTGAACCAGGACTCGAAGATCATCGTCCAGGGCATCACCGGTGGCATGGGTGCCAAGCACACCGCCCTGATGCTCGACTCCGGCGCGCAGATCGTCGGCGGCGTGAACGCTCGCAAGGCGGGCACCACGGTGGAGCACAAGGACCACGAGGGCAACGAAGTGACGCTGCCCGTCTTCGGCACCGTCAAGGAGGCCATGGCCGAGACCGGCGCGGACGTCTCCGTCGTCTTCGTGCCGCCGGCCTTCACCAAGGACGCGGCCATCGAGGCCATCGACGCGGGCATCGGCCTGCTCGTGATCATCACCGAGGGCGTGCCGGTGCAGGACACCGCCGAGGTGTGGTCGTACCTGCAGGGCAAGGAGACCCGGATGATCGGGCCGAACTGCCCCGGAATCATCACCCCGGGCGAGTCGCTGGCCGGCATCACCCCGCACACCATCACGGGCAAGGGCCCGATCGGTCTCGTGTCGAAGTCGGGCACCCTGACCTACCAGATGATGTACGAGCTGGGCGACCTCGGCTTCTCCACCGCCATCGGCATCGGTGGCGACCCGATCGTCGGCACCACGCACATCGACGCGCTCGAGGCCTTCGAGAACGACCCTGAGACCAAGGCGATCGTGATGATCGGCGAGATCGGCGGCGACGCCGAGGAGCGTGCGGCGGCCTACATCAAGGAGCACGTCACGAAGCCGGTAGTCGGCTACGTCGCGGGCTTCACCGCCCCCGAGGGCAAGACGATGGGCCACGCCGGCGCGATCGTGTCCGGCTCGTCCGGCACCGCCGCGGCGAAGAAGGAGGCCCTCGAGGCCGTCGGCGTGAAGGTCGGCAAGACGCCGTCCGAGACCGCCGACCTCATGCGCGAGATCCTCCAGTCGCTCTGACCTCGTCCCCGAAAGATAGAACCAGGGCGAGATAGAACCCTGGCGAGATAGAACTTCAGCACGAGCTGGGGTTCTACTTCGCCAGGGTTCTACTTCGCCCCAGTTCGACTTCGACGATTTGGGGAGCGGGCGCTTTTACACCAGAGCTCGTGCCCAGCACCATGCTTCGCTGTGATTTTTCCCGGATTTCACCCGGGCCACGCCGGGGCAGGTCCCCCGTGTGACGGCGGGAACAGGGTGAAGATGGGCTCGTGAGTGCACCACCCCGCCCGAACGCGGCCATCCGAACGTCAGGCGCCCGTACGTCAGGCGCCCGCAAGTCAGGCGTCCGGTCGAGCCGCCCGGCAGGCAGCCGGCCGACCGCCCGCCGCGGCCGCCTGGTCGAGGAGCAGTCCGCGCCGGAGCGGGCCCCGCTCACGCTCGTCCACATCGTCGCCGGCTCTCTCTCGGCCATCCAGGCCGTGGTCCTGTCCCTCACCGTCGTGGTCCTCCCGGCGGTGGTCGCCTACCTCGTGGGCACGGCCACCATGGGCACCCCCGCCGACGGCCCGGACGACGCCGTCCAGCTGCGCTCCGCGGTCGACGTCGCGATGGGCATCTGGCTCCTGGGCCACGGCGTCCCGCTCACCGCCGGCGCCGTGACCGTCTCCCTCGCGCCCCTCGGCTTAGCGGCCCTTGCGCTGTTCGCCATGTACGTCTCCGCCAAGCGGTTCGCCACCACGTCCCTGCGGGCCTGGGCCGCGGGCACCGCCACGTACGCCCTGTGCACGACGGCGGTAGCGGCCCTCGCGGGCAGCGCACCCGGCTGGTCGCTCGCCCTGGCACCCCTGGGGGGCCTGGTCATGGGCGGGCTCGGCATGGCGCTGGGCATCCTGGCGCGCCCGGACACGCCGACCATCGCGGACATCGGCGAGCGAGCCGAGGCGCTGGCCCGCCGGCTCATGGGTGTCGACCTGTTCCCCGCGACGCTGCGGCTCGGGCTGCGGGGCGGCGCGGTCGTGGTCGCGCTGCTGGTCGGCGGTGCGGCGCTCCTCGTGGGAGCGTGGGCGCTGGCGGGGCGTGCGACGTCGTCGGACATCATCACCGCCCTCGAGCCGGGCTGGACCGGCGGGATCGTGTTCGCCGTGGCCCAGCTGGCGCTGTTGCCCAACCTGGTGCTGTGGGCGGTCTCCTGGCTCGCGGGGCCGGGATTCGCCGTCGGCGAGGGGACGAGCTTCACGCCGTTCGGCACCAGTTCGGGTCCGCTGCCCGCGATCCCGCTCCTCGGGGCGTTGCCCGGGGCTGACTGGGCGAACCCCCTCACCGCCTGGGCGCCTGTGCTCGTGGTCGCGTGCGGCGTAGTGGCCGGCCTGTTCGTGTGGCGGCGGCTGGAGCCGGACCTGGTCCGGTGGTCCGACGTCGGCTGGGTGCTCGGCGGGATCGTGGCCGTTCCTTGCGTCGTCATGCTGCTGGGACAGTGGGTGGCGGCGGGTGCGGGCGGCCCGGGCCGGCTGGCCGACATCGGCGCCAGCCCGCTCGTGACCGCCGGACTGGTGTCCGCCGAGGTCGCCGGGGGAGCGGTGGCGGTGCTGCTCGGCGCCAAGCTGGACGTGGTCGCGCGGCGCGGCGAGTTCAGGGACGACCTGGTGGCGTGGCTGCGGCGCCCGGGCCCCGCGCCGGCCGACGCCGATCCGGGCGACCGGCCGGCGGGCGGGCCGGACCTCGCTCCGGACCTCGCGGCCGAGCTCGGGTTCGACGGCGCTTCGGATGTGCCCGGCGACCAGTCGCGGCCCGAGGCGGAGCTGGAGCCGGATCCGGACCTGGCTGACGGGCCCGACCGGTCGGACACGCCGGCCGAGGCATCGGAGGTCGGTCCGGGAAAGTAGGCTGGAGCCCGTGCAGACGCCCTCCGGTCACCCCGTCGAGTCCACGTCGGCCCAGCGAGTTGTCGTGCTGGTCTCCGGCCTCGGTTCCAACCTCGCCGCCCTGCTCGCCGCGCACGAGGACGGGTCCTACGGGGCGCGGGTCGTTGGCGTGGTGACCGACAACCCCGCCGCCGGCGCCCTCGACCTCGCGCGGGACGCAGGGGTCGCGTCCGTCGTCGTCTCCACGAAGGACTTCGAGGACCGTGCCGCGTGGAACGTGGGCCTGGCCGAGGCCGTGGCCGTGTTCCAGCCTGACCTCGTGGTGCTGGCCGGCTTCATGCGGATCCTCGCGCCGACGTTCGTGCGGAGGTTCGAGGGCCGCATCATCAACACGCACCCAGCCCTCCTGCCCTCCTTCCCGGGCGCGCACGGCGTGCGCGACGCCCTCGCCCATGGCGTGAAGGTCACCGGCTGCACCGTGCACGTCGTGGACGACGGCGTGGACACCGGCCCGATCATCGCCCAGGCCGCGGTGCCGGTCCTGGAGGACGACGACGAGCCGACGCTGCACGAGCGCGTCAAGGTCGCCGAGCGTGCGCTGCTGGTCGAGACCGTGGGGCGCATCGCCCGCGATGGCCTGTTCCTGGCGGGGCGACAGGCCGTGATCGGCCGCTGAGCCTCCCGCTGGTCGAGCCTGTCGAGACCCGGCGGCCTCAGTCCTCCGGTGCCGCCTCCGCTGCCAGGTCACGCGGACCTACCGCGAAGAGGATCTGGTAGTACTTGCGGTCCGGGTCGTCGGGGGCCGCTCGCTTGCGCTCGATGGTCAGGTCCGACCAGCGGTCGAGGACCGACTTCACCTCGTCGGCCATCTCGCGCGCCTCCTCGCGCGTGAAGAAGCCGTCGTGGGCCACTCCCGTGTTGTAGTCGTGCCGTTTTCCGGGCGCCGCGCGGTCCCGGAGGAACATGGCGCGCATCCATCGCAGGTACGGCTCGAACAGGGCGCCGGCGTCCGCCAGTCCCGGATCCACCGTGAACTGCTGGATGACCCGCTTCCAGACCCTGTCCCGCTTGTCGCGCGCCAGCTCCGGCGCCTCCTCGATGAGCCCGGCCCTGGCGAGCACCCGGAGGTGGAAGCTCACCGAGTTGGCCGGCTCGCCCAGGGCTTTGGCCAGGTCGGCGGCGCGGGCGTGCTCCCTGACCGCGATCTCGAGCACGATGCGCTGCCGCAGCGGATGGGCGACCGCCTTGAGCGTCTCGGGGTCGTTGATGCGGAACACGTCGTCGCCGGTCACTCCGCGAGGTTACCAACTACCTGCACCATTTATTGCGCAAGAGTGATTGCGCAACGCTAGTTGCGGGATCTACGGTTGCGCCATGACCCAGGAAGAGATCCCGGCCCTCTGGAAGAACCGGTCCTACCGTCTGCTGCTGACCGGCTCGACTGCGGAGGACGTCGGGGCGGCGATCGGTGCCTTCGCCGTGCCGCTGGTGGCCTACGGGATCACGGGCTCGGTGGTGCAGGCGGGAGCGATCGCCTTCGTCGGCCAGCTCGGGGCGGTGCTCGTGACGTTGCCGGCTGGTGTGGTCGTCGACCGGGTGGACCGCCGCAGGCTCATCGTCGGTGGCGGCCTGGTGGCGGCCGTGGTCTGGCTCAGCGTGGTGGTCGCGGGCGTGGTCGACGGGCTGTCCGTCACCGCACCGCACCTGGCCGCCGCCTTGTTCGTGTCGTCCGTCGTGGGCGCCCTCATGGATCCTGCCGGAACTGCTGCCCTGCACTCCGTGGTCCCTGCGAAGCAGATGGGCCAGGCGATGTCCGTGGCGCAGGGGCGCGACGCCGCCGCCACGCTGCTCATGGGGCCGGTCGGCGGCCTGCTGTACGGGATGAGCAGCGTGCTGCCGTTCCTGGTGTCCGCCGTCGGGCGCCTGGTGTCGGCCGGGACCGCCGCGCTGGTGCGCCAGCCGCTGAACGGCGACCTCGGCGCCGCCGCGTCGGAGCACCCGCTGACCGCGCTGAAGGAGGGCCTGCGCTACGTGGTGGGCGTCCCGCTGTTCCGCAGCGTGCTCGGGCTGTTCATCGTGGTCAACGTGGTCCTGAACGGGATGATGATCGCGATCAACCTCCATCTCGTCAGCATCGGCACCGTGCCTGCCCTGATCGGGCTCGTGAACACCGCCGTCGGCGTCGGGGTGCTGGCGGGATCCGTGCTGGCCGGCAGGCTCATCCCGCGGGTGCGGCTCGGCGTCCTCACCGTCATGGCGCTCGGGGTCGGCGCGGCCGCCACCTTGGTGATGGCTCTGTTCCCGACGTTCTGGGGGTTCGTCGGGGCGCTGACCGGCATGATGCTCTTCGCGCCCGCGCTGAACGCCGGGTTGGTCTCGTACGTCACCGCCATCACGCCCGCGCACCTGCAAGGCCGTACCTCGGCAACCTTGGGGCTCACCAGCCTGGTAGCCGGGCCCACTGCCCCGCTCGCCGGCAGCTTTCTGCTGGACGGCCTCGGCATCGGTGGCGCGCTGTGGCTCTTCTCGGCCGCCTGGGCCGTTCTCGTCGTGGCGATGTTGCTCGTCCGGCCGCTCTGGCGGGTCGGTCTGCCCGACACCTGGGTGGATATTTCACCCGCGCGACACGCCTGACCGCTACGTTGTGCGGCGTGACCGCAGAGATCCCGACCGAGGCCGTGCCCGAGACGGCTGCGCCGACCCGTGACGCGCCACCGCTGCGGCGCAACCGCGCCTACCTGCTGCTCACGACCGGGCGGTTCGCGCAGGCGATCGGCGCGGGCGTCGGCACGTTCGCGGTGCCGCTGGTGGCGTTCGAGGTCACGGGCTCGGTGGGGCAGGCGGGCCTGATCAGCGGCATCGGCCAGGTTGGCGCGCTGGTGGCCACGCTGCCGGCGGGCGTCGTCGCGGACCGGGTGAACCGGCGTCTGCTCCTGCTGGTCGCGGCCGCGACGGGCACCGCCCTGTGGGCAACGGTCGTCGCGGCGGGCCTCGCGGGCGCGCTCAGCGCCTGGCACCTGGCCGCCGTCCTGTTCGGCTCCTCGATGGTGAGCGCGTTCGTGAACCCGGCGTCGGGCGGCGCGCTGCGCGCCGTCGTGCCGGCCGAGCAGATGGCGAACGCCATGGCGGTGAACCAGGGGCGGATGGCTGCGGTGGGCCTGTTCGCCGGGCCGGTCGGCGGGCTCCTGTACGGGATGGCTCACGTCCTGCCGTTCGTGGCGTCCGTGGTGGGGCACCTGATCGAGGCGGTGGCCGTCTCGTTCGTCCGGAAGCCGCTCAACGGTGAGCGGACCGAGCGGACCCACCCCCTGGCCGACCTGCGCGAGGGTTTGCGCTTCGTGGGCGCCGTGCCGCTGTTCCGGGCGATGCTCGTGCTGATCACGCTGCTCAACCTCACCTCGATCGCGCTGATCGTGGCGATCAACCTGGAGCTGGTGCGCACCGGCACCGACCCACGGCTCATCGGGCTGGTCGACGCGTGCGCCGGCATCAGCTTGCTGGCGGGCGCGGTCGTCGCTGGCCCGATCGTGCAGCGCACCCGCGTGGGCCGGTTCGGGATCCTGACCATCGGCCTGCTCGTCGTCGCGCTGGCCGTCATGGCGCTCGCGCCGACGTACTGGGTGTTCGTCTCGATGCTGGCGGTCGGCGTGTTCCTCTATCCGGCGCTCAACGCGGGCTTCACGGGCTACCTCACCGTGATCATCCCGGACCGCATGATGGGCCGGGCCACGTCGCTGCTCGGCCTGACGGGACTGATCGCCGCGCCGGCTGCCCCCGTGGTGGGCAGCGCGCTCCTCGAGGGATGGGGCATCGGCGCCACCCTGTGGGTGATGGTCGGCGCGATGACGTGCGTCCTCGTGGCCCTCTGTTTCGCCCGCCCCCTGATGCGGATCGGCAAGCCCGACACATGGGCGGCCGACGCGCTCGAGTAGAGGGCCACGATCCGCACCTGTCAGACCGCTGACCAGCCGCCGTCCGAGGCGATGATCGCCCCGTTGAGGTTCACCGAGTCCTTCGACAGGAGGAACGTGATCGAGGCGGCGAGCTCCTCGGCCATGGCCAGGCTCGGGATGTTGCCCTGGTAGGGCCGCAGGACCGGCGCGCCGAACTGTGCCTGGCCGGGCACCGGGATGCCGGTGGCGACGCCGCCGGGCGCAACGGCGTTGGTGCGGATGCCGCTCTTCGCGTACATCACGGCGGTCGACTTGGTCAGGCCGACCACCGCGTGCTTCGACGCGGTGTAGGCGACGCCGGCGGCCGAGCCGCGCAGGCCGGCCTCGGACGCGACGTTGACGATGCGCCCCTCCTTCGCCTCGAGCATGCTTGGCACGACGGCGCGGGTGAGCCGCATGGTGCCCTCGAGGTTCACACGCAGCACTCGCTCCCACAGGGTGTCGCTGACCTCGTGGACCGCGGACATGTCGTCCATGATCCCCGCGACGTTTGCCAGCGCGTCCACGCGGTCGCCTGCGGCGAGGACGATCCGCTCGACGTCGCCCTGGTCGGAGATGTCTCCGGCGACCGGGATGACCTCCGCCCCGGACGGGAGGTCGGTCAGTGCGGCGGCGAGCTCGTCAAGCTTCTCCTTGGAGATGTCCGCGGCGACAACCCGACCGCCCTCCCGCGCCACGCGGGACGCGACGGCCCGGCCTATGCCGGAGGCCGCGCCGGTGACGATCACGGTCTGGCCGGCGAAGCGGCCGGGAGTGACCTGTTCGACCCAGCCGGCCGGCCGCTCGCCCTCGACGTCCGCCTGGGCTGCCTCGTCGGGCGCGGCCTCCCGGTACGCGGCGATCAGGCCGTCAAGCGCTTCGGCGGGGAACTTGCCGCCGGACAGCGCCACGAGCTGCTCCAGCGGCAGCCCGCTGGCCGGGGCGAGCGAGTCGGGCGTCGCACCGCCCTGCGCGAGGAAGCCGGCGAGGATCCTGCCGCCGATGGGGTGGTCGAGCCATTCGCCGACGGTGGAGTGAACGGTCAGTGCCATGGTGTGCTCCTGGGACGCGGACGGTACCGGACAATGGTGTCCGGTACCTAGGATAGCCCCATGACCGGTGTACTTCGCGACCCCCGACGCAGTGAGGTTCCCCGCGTTCCCGCGCGCCGCGGCGGAGCGCCCAACCTCGGCCCCCGCGCCGCGGCGGGCAACCGTGCGGCCCTGCTCAAGGCGGCCCGCGAGGTCTTCGGGTCCGCCGGGACCAACGCGCCGCTGAGCGCTGTCGCCAAGCGCGCGGGCGTCGGGCAGGGCAGCCTGTACCGGCACTTCCCGGAGCGGCTGGACCTCGTGAGCGCGGTCTTCGAGGAGCAGGTCGCTGCGGTCGAGGAGCTCGCGGCGGCCCCCGACGTCGGGCTGCCCGACCTGCTGGGGCTGGTCACGCGGCACGCCGTCGACTCGGTAGCGTTCGTGGACCTGGTCCGGTCCGGCGAGCCGGACCCACGGTTCCTCGCCCTGGGCGAGCGGGTCGCCGTCGCGCTGGGGACCCGGCTGGAGCGGGCGGTCGCCGACGGCGAGGTCCCCGCCGGGACGACGTCGGACGACCTGCTGCTCGCGGTGGCGATGGTGGCCGGGGGGCTGTCGCAGACCGGGGAGGCCGACCGGATGCACCGGGCGGCGCGGGCCTGGGAGCTGCTGGGAATCGAGGTGCGGATCCCGCCCACGGAGGCCGGTGCCGCCTAGTCGCGGCCCCGGACCCACGCTGGCGTGACCGCATGACGGTTCCGGGCACCGCTAGACTGCCGGTGGCCGTGACTGGCGAGGGTGGGTCACCACCGGGGAGCGGCCGAGCGACCCGTGATGCGCGCCGCCCGCCTGGGTGCCAGGGTTTTCCGCGAAGCTACCTCCGAGGAGAACCGCCATGTCCGGCGCCCCGTCCGCACCTGATGTCCAGCTCACCGACGACTCGCAGCGCCCCGTCCGGCGCGCCCTGCTGAGCGTCTACGACAAGACCGGCCTGATCGAGCTCGCCACGGCGCTGCACGCCTCGGGCGTCGAGCTGGTCTCCACCGGGTCCACCGCGTCCAAGATCGCCGACGCCGGGATCCCCGTCACGCCCGTCGACGAGCTCACCGGGTTTCCCGAGTGCCTCGAGGGCCGGGTCAAGACCCTGCACCCGCGCGTCCACGCGGGCATCCTGGCCGACACCCGCAAGCAGGACCACCTCGACCAGCTCGAGGGCCTGGAGATCGAGCCGTTCGAGCTTGTCGTCGTGAACCTCTACCCGTTCGCGGCCACCGTGGCGTCCGGCGCCGAGCCGGACGCCGTCGTCGAGCAGATCGACATCGGCGGGCCGTCCATGGTGCGCGCGGCGGCGAAGAACCACCCGAGCGTCGCGGTGGTCGTCGACCCGGACGCCTACTCCGCGGTGACCGACGCCGTCCGCGCCGGCGGGTTCACGTACGCGCAGCGCAAGGCACTCGCCGTCCAGGCGTTCGTGCACACCGCGACGTACGACGTCGCCGTGGCCTCGTGGATGAGCAGCGTCGTGTCGCCCACGGACGAGGTGATGGTCGACGGCGAGCCGCGCCATTCCGGCTTCCCCGCCTGGATCGGCGGCACTTGGGACCGATCGGATGTGCTCCGCTACGGCGAGAACCCGCACCAGCGCGCCGCCCTGTACACGCGCGGTGACGGGGTCACGGGCCTGGCCCAGGCAGAGCAGCTGCACGGCAAGGCGATGAGCTACAACAACTACGTCGACGCCGACGCCGCGTGGCGGGCGGCCTGGGACCACGAGGGACCCGCGGTGGCGATCGTCAAGCACGCCAACCCGTGCGGGATCGCCGTCGGTGCCGACATCGCCGAGGCGCACGCCAAGGCACACGCGACGGACCCGGTGAGCGCGTTCGGCGGCGTGATCGCCGCCAACGGCGTGGTCACGGCGGCCGCGGCACAGCAGATCGCCCCCGTGTTCACCGAGGTCGTCGTGGCAACCGGCTTCGAGCCGGAGGCGCTGGAGATCCTGCGGGCCAAGAAGAACATCCGGCTGCTGGTCGTGCCCAACGCGCCGTCCGGCGCCGTCGAGACCCGGACGATCTCGGGCGGGCTGCTCATGCAGGCCACCGACCGGTTCCAGGCGGACGGGGACGCCCCGGAGAACTGGACCCTGGCGACCGGCGAGGCCGCCTCACCCGAGGTGCTCGCCGACCTCGCCTTCGCGTGGAAGGCCGTGCGCGCCGCCAAGTCGAACGCGATCCTCCTGGCCAAGGACGGCGCCGCGGTGGGCATCGGCATGGGCCAGGTCAACCGCGTGGACTCGTGCCGCCTCTCGGTCGAGCGCGCCAACACCCTGGCCGACGGCGCCGAGCGCGCCCGGGGTGCCGTCGCGGCGTCGGACGCGTTCTTCCCGTTCGCGGACGGCCTGCAGGTGCTCCTCGACGCGGGCGTGACCGCCGTCGTGCAGCCGGGCGGCTCGATCCGCGACGAGGAGGTCGTCAGGGCCGCCGAGGCGGCAGGGGTCACGATGTACCTCACGGGCACCCGCCACTTCGCGCACTGAGCGGGGATCCCGGCCTCAGGGCAAGTACTACTCCGCCGAGCAGGTAACGGAGAGGGAGCATTGCTAGCTCAGCGTTACCTGCTCGGCGGAGTAGTACTTGCTCCGCGAGCGAGGGCCGGGCGCACCCGGCGGGTCAGACGACGGCGTCCTTGAGCTTGATCGCCGGGTCCATGGCGCGATCCAGGTCGACCTCGAGCGGGACGCCGCGGTTCATCAGCTTGCGCGCCTGCCCCACCTCGCGCGGGGAGTCGACCAGCAGCAGCGCCCGGACGGTCGCCACCCGGTGGCCGTCCGCGGTGCGGCGGGGGTGCCGGTCGAGCGCGTTCTCCAGGTAGAGCGCCGCCCAGCCGCCCGGACGGGCAGGCCCGTCCGCCGGGGCGGGCACATCCGACGCCGCGGGGGCGCCGCGGAGCACCACCTCGTCGAACGGGGACGGCACCCCGAACAGCGCCAGGTCGTGCCCCAGCTGCTGCGAGAAGACGTACGGCGCGTGCGCCGGGATCGGGGCCAGCCCGAGCCGCTCGCGCACGTGCTCGGGCTCCGCGGCGCGCTCGTCGAGTCCGAGCAGCGCCCGCACGGTGACCTCGGGGTCGTGCAGGGCTGCCGACCAGTGTCCGCCCGGGACCGGCCCGAACACCGGGTGCTCGCGCGTCGCGATGTCGCCCACCGCCCAGATGCGGCGTAGCGCGTCGAGGTGCAGCTTGCCCGCCGGGTCGGTCGGGGAGTGCAGCCCCATCAACCGGCCCGCGCGGTTGACCCGCAGACCGCCGCTCGTCTCGAGCGGCAGCGAACCGGAGAGCCAGCCCGACGCCGGCCGCGCCCCCACGGCGGCCAGCACCACGTCGGCCTCCAGCACCCGGCCGTCGGCGAGCGTCACGCTCCCGTCCTGCGCGTCGCCGCGTGGCCCGGGCAGCACCTGATCGACGGGGACACCCGTGAGCAGGGTGACCCCGGCGTCGTCGTACCAGGGGGCGAGCAGACCGCCCACGCTCCGGCCGAGCTGCCGCTCCAGCGGCACCGGGCCGGCCTCCACGACCGTGACGCGGACGCCCGCGCCCGCGGCGACGCCCGCCACCTCCGCGCCGATCCATCCGGCGCCCACCACGACGAGCCGCGTCCCCGGCACGATCGCGGCGCGCAGCCGCTCCGCGTCGGCGGCCGTGTGCAGGGTCGTCGCGGCGTCCCAGCCCACCGGGCGGACGGGCGCGCTGCCGCAGGCGAGCACCACGGCGTCGGCCACGACGTCGTCGCCCGACGCCGTCCGCACCACCGCCCGCTCCTGGTCCACGTGGAGGCGGGTGGCCGGGTCGGCGAGCCGCAGGTCGTCCGCGAGCGCGGTCAGGTCGATGCCGAGGTCGTCCGCGAGCCATAGCGGCTCGGTTCGCTTGAGCAGCTCCTTGGACAGCGGCGGTCGGTCGTAGGGCGGCAGGCCCTCGGAGCCGAGCACGGTCAGGCGTCCCTCGAAGCCGTGCTTTCGCAGGGCCGAGGCGGTTTGTGCTCCCGCCAGTCCCGCACCCACGACGACGACGCTGCGGGGGAGCTGAGCTGAAGGCGAGGACATGGACCTCACGGTAGCTCGCAGGCCGCCAACCTGGGAATGCGCTGTCATTCTGGTTGCAAGCCGGTCACGGTCATGCAGAATCGCGACGTTTCGGTTGTACCCTCGTGCCGTGGATCTCAGTGAGACGCGGACTGCCCCCGGCGCACCGGGTGGCGCCACCACGCTCCTCGAGCCGGGCTCAGCCGGAACGGCTACGCTCGAGCGCACCGGAGAGGCCCGACTGGCCACGGCCGCAGCTGTGACCAACCAGACGACCAGCCAGGAGCTCGACCGCAGTGAGCCAGCCAGCGGCGAGGCCTCTGACATGACTCCGCCGGAGCTGCAGCGCAGCAACCTCGCGATCTGGCTGGTTCTCGCCGGCGTCGCGCTCTCGGTCGTGCTCGGGATGGCGGTCGGCGCGCGCGCCGGAGCGATCGGTATCGGTGTGGTTCTCGTGGTCTGCGCGATCTTCCGCGCGGTGCTCGACAGCCCGGTGGGGCTCGTCATCCGCACGCGGACCGTCGACATCATGCTCTACGGGGCCACCGCGGTGCTGATCGGCGTCCTCGCCGTGGCCACGCCGAGCATCTGACGCACCTGGCGGCGCCCGCCCCCTCGCATGCCGCGAGCGGCGCCCGCCCGCGCGTATGCGGTGAGCGGGGCCCCTCAGCGATCCGCGCCCTCGAGCGAGCCGGTCACCGGGCTCTCGGACTCGATCACGCACAGGATCCGGCGGTCGCCCTCGGCCCAGCTCTCCTCCGACGGCGCGATCGGCCAGTACAGCAGCTCCGACTTGGCCCACCGCAGGCCGACGAACTTGGCGAACTGCGGGTAGCAGTACGCGTCGGCGGCGTCCCAGAGCGCCTGCTGGGTGGGCGTCGAGCGGTCTCCGGCGAGGCTGTCGGACGCCGTCGTCTCGGCGTAGATCTCGCCGCCGTGCGCGGTGGTGCAGGGCACCACCGGGATCCGGTACAGCGTGGTCCGGCCCGACGTCGCCGCCGTGTCGATGCAGTCGCCCACGGCCAGGTCCGGGATCTCGGCTCCAGCGGTCGCGGTGGTGTCCGACGGCGGGGCGGGCTCCCCGGTCGGCTCCAGCCGGCCTTCGGTGTCGGGCGTCGGGAGCGGGGCTGCCGGATCCTCCGCGTACGGGTCCGCGGTCGGGTCCACGTACGGGTCTGCCGCGGCGTTCGGGTCCTCCGTGGGGGTGGGGGCCGACGTCGGGGCGGTGAGCGCGGGACCGTCGTCGGGCAGCGTGATGCCGAGCGGGCCCGCCAGGGCCGGCGGGACGAACGATCTGGCGGCCGATACGAACCCGGGCGGGAGCGCCGACGCGTAGGTGGGCGCCGCCGCGATGCCGATGGCCAGCCCGACGATCCCGAGCACGCCGAGGGTGACCGCGCCAAGGGCGAAGTCGAGGGTGTGCACCGACGACTTCTTCGCGCGGCGCGCGTTGCCCGTGCCGTTGGCCTCGGCGGTGCGCATCGACTGCACGAGGGCGGGAATGGCCAGCGGCCAGAAGAACAGGAACGCGGCGACCACCCAGCCCACGCGGGTCGGGTAGGGCAGGGCCGACTCGTCGTCGGCGTCGTCCGCGGGGTCCTCTGTGGCAACCGGCTCCGGTGCCGCGTCGAGCTCCGTCTCTGGGCCGTCCGAGCCCGGTTCCGTCGCGTCTCCAGGGCTGTGCAACGTGTCGGCCATGATGCGCGATCGTAGCGGTGCAGGGTTCCGGGACGAAAGGCAGCATTCACCCGGCCCGGGGTCGCGTGACGCCGCCGGGGCCGCACCTCCCGTACGGAAGGTGCGGCCCCGGCGTCGTGCAGGTGGTGCGGGAGATCAGGCCTTGTCGTCGGCCTTCTTCTCGGGCTCGGCCGTCGTGACCTCGGCCTTGGGGGCCGCCTGCGCGGTGACGAGCTCCTTCTCCACGGCGTCCACGTCCTCCTCGTCGTCCTCGTCGAACTCGAGCTCCTCGTACTCGGGCTCGGCAGCGGCGAACGCGCGGTAGAACAGCGCGGCGAGGGCGGCACCGACGAGCGGGGCTACCCAGAACAGCCAGAGCTGGCGGCCGGAGCCGTCAGCGCCCCAGTTGTTCGCGAAGAGCGCGGCCGCCGTCGAGCGGGCCGGGTTCATGCCGGTGTTCGTGACGAACCACGAGACCAGCGTGAGCGCGGCGATGGCGCTGCCCACGGCGACGGGGGCGTAGCCGATCTTGCTGCGCGAGTCGTTGACGCCCAGGTAAACGCCCACGAGCACCGCGGTGATGATGACCTCGATGAGCAGCGCCGGGAACCAGTCGAACTGCGCCTGGCCCTGCGTCTGCAGGTAGAGCGGGGAGTTCTCGGAGAAGCCGTTCACTGCCGAGTCGAAGAGGTCGGACCGGCTCTCCCGGCCGAGCAGCGTCTGGAGCGTCTCGGGCACGGTCGCGAAGAGCACGGCGGCGGCGAGGATCGCGCCGACGAGCTGGGCACCCCAGTAGCTGAACATGCTGCTGATCGTGATGCGGCCGCTGAGCCAGGCGCCCAGCGAGATCGCCGGGTTGAAGTGCGCGCCGGAGACACGACCGACGGCCGCGGCGCCCGCGATGTAGGCAAAGCCGCCCCCGAGTGCGATGCCGAGCCCGCCCACGGTGTTCAGCGGGCTGTAGACGAGCACGCCCACGATCACGAGCGTCAGCAGGAACGTGCCGAACGTCTCGGCGAGCAGGCGGGAGAGCAGGCTGGGCGACCGCTCCTCGACCTCGGTGACGCCGCGGGTAGCGGCGAGGTCCTGGGACATGAAGTCAGATCCTTTCAGTGGCGCACCATCCGGTGCGCGTCATGGCGACGTGCGTGCGATGTCGCGCACATCCTGCCATTACCCGCCTGGGCAAATCCTGAATACGCACGGGTATCTTCTTCACCGTACTCGCGCTGATGTCGACGGCATCCCCAGCGGCGGGTCTTCGGCGTCGTACCGATCCGTCGAACCGAGTGGGCAACGGATAGTGCGTGGGGGCTGGGCGCGGCGGGCCGGTCGATGCAAGAGTGGGTGCCATGACTGAACCCGTGAATGTCACCGTCACCGGAGCCGCTGGCCAGATCGGGTACGCGCTCCTCTTCCGCATAGCCGCGGGCGAGATGCTCGGCGCGGACACGCCAGTACGGCTCCGCCTTCTCGAGATCCCACAGGCCGTCGCGGCCGCCGAGGGCACCGCGATGGAGCTCGACGACTGCGCCTTCCCCAACCTGGCCGGCGTCGAGATCTTCGACGACCCGGCCAAGGCCTTCGACGGGGTGAACGTCGCACTCCTGGTCGGCGCCCGTCCGCGCGGCCCGGGGATGGAACGTGCCGACCTGCTCGAGGCCAACGGCGGCATCTTCGGCCCGCAGGGTCGTGCCATCAACGACGGCGCCGCCGACGACGTCCGCGTGCTCGTGGTCGGCAATCCCGCCAACACCAACGCGCTGATCGCGGCGTCGAACGCCCCCGACGTGCCGGCCACGCGGTTCACCGCGATGACCCGCCTGGACCACAACCGCGCGCTCTCGCAGGTCGCGGCCAAGACGGGGACCGCCGTCGCGGACATCAAGAAGCTCACGATCTGGGGCAACCACTCCGCCTCGCAGTACCCCGACCTGTTCCACGCGGAGGTGGGCGGCCGGACCGGCGCCGACGTCGCCGCAGACACGGCCTGGCTCACCGACGACTTCATCCCGACCGTCGCCAAGCGGGGCGCCGCGATCATCCAGGCGCGCGGGGCGTCGTCAGCGGCGTCGGCAGCGAACGCGGCGATCGCGCACGTGCGCGACTGGACGCTCGGCACGCCCGACGGCGACTGGACGTCGGCGGGTCTGTGGTCGTCCGGCGAGTACGGAGTACCGGAGGGGCTCGTCTCCTCGTTCCCCGTGACCTCGGACGGCAGCGGCGAGTGGCAGATCGTCGAGGGCCTCGAGATCGACGAGTTCTCCCGCGCCCGGATCGACGCGAGCGTGGCCGAGCTGGTCGAGGAACGTGACGCTGTCCGGGCCCTGGGCCTGATCTGACCCACCACCGCTCGACGTGTCGGACGCCAGGTCACTCCGGTGTCCCGGGCGTCTGACACGTCGGGCGTGAGGTGCGTCTCGCAATTCAGGAGTGCGCAGGACCCTCAGGTATCTTGATATCGAGAGATCGGCACATTCCAATCACCCGGGGAGTCAGCCACACCCATGTCCAAGATCATCTATACCCATACGGACGAAGCCCCGCTTCTGGCGACGTACTCGTTCCTGCCGATCGTCTCGGCGTACGCGGCCAAGGCCGGTGTGGACGTCGAGACCCGCGACATCTCGCTCGCCGGCCGGATCATCGCGCAGTTCCCGGAGCGGCTCACGGACGAGCAGCGCCTGTCGGACGCCCTCGCCGAGCTCGGTGAGATGGCGCACGACCCGTCGGCGAACATCATCAAGCTGCCCAACATCTCGGCGTCGCTGCCGCAGCTGAAGGCCGCCATCGCGGAGCTCCAGGGCCTGGGCTACGACCTGCCGGACTACCCGGAGAGCGTCGAGACCGACGCGGAGAAGGACGCGCGCGAGCGCTACGGCCGCGTCATGGGCTCCGCCGTCAACCCGGTGCTGCGCCAGGGCAACTCCGACCGGCGCGCCCCGGCGTCGGTCAAGAACTACGCGAAGGCACACCCGCACCGCATGGGCGCGTGGTCGCCGGAGTCGAAGACGAACGTCGCGACCATGGGCCACGACGACTTCTTCTCCAACGAGAAGTCCGTGGTCATCGAGGCCGACGACACCCTGCGCATCGAGCACGTCGCCGCCGACGGCACTGTGACCGTCCTCAAGGAGTCGCTGCCGGTCCTGGCGGGCGAGGTCGTGGACGGCACGTTCCTCGACGCCGCGGCGCTGGACGCGTTCCTCCTCGAGTCGATCGAGCGGGCCAAGGCCGAGGGCGTCCTGTTCTCCGTGCACCTCAAGGCGACGATGATGAAGGTCTCGGACCCGATCATCTTCGGCCACGTGGTGAAGGCCTTCTTCAGGCCGGTCTTCGAGAAGTACGGGCAGGACCTGGCCGCCGCCGGCCTGTCGGCGAACGACGGCCTGGGCGGGATCTTCGCCGGGCTCGCCGCGCTGCCGAACGGCGCGGAGATCCGCGCCGCCTTCGACGCCGCGCTGGCCGACGGCCCGAAGATGGCCATGGTGAACTCCGACAAGGGCATCACCAACCTGCACGTCCCGTCCGACGTCATCGTCGACGCGTCGATGCCCGCCATGATCCGCATCGGCGGCCACATGTGGGGGCCCGACGGCGAGGAGGCGGACACCCTCGCGGTCATCCCCGACTCGTCCTACGCCGGGATCTACCAGACCGTCATCGACGACTGCCGCGTCAACGGCGCCCTCGACCCGGCCACTATGGGCTCCGTCCCGAACGTGGGCCTCATGGCGCAGGCGGCCGAGGAGTACGGCTCCCACGACAAGACCTTCGAGATCGCCGCGGACGGCACGGTCCGGATCGTGAGCTCCGCGGGCGACGTCGTCATGGAGCATGCGGTCCACGCCGGCGACGTCTGGCGCGCCTGCCAGACCAAGGACGCCCCGATCCGCGACTGGATCAAGCTGGCCGTCACCCGCGCCCGCGCCTCCGCGACCCCGGCCGTGTTCTGGCTCAACTCGCGCCGTGCGCACGACGCGAACCTGATCGGGAAGCTCGAGCAGTACCTGCCGGAGCACGACACCGAGGGCCTCGAGCTCCACGTCATGGACCCGGCGGAGGCGACGGCGTACTCGCTGGAGCGCATCCGCCAGGGCCTGGACACCATCTCGGTGACCGGCAACGTGCTGCGTGACTACAACACCGACCTGTTCCCGATCCTCGAGGTCGGCACGTCGGCGAAGATGCTGTCGATCGTGCCGCTGATGAACGGCGGTGGCCTGTTCGAGACGGGCGCCGGCGGCTCCGCGCCTAAGCACGTGCAGCAGCTCGTCGAGGAGGACTACCTGCGGTGGGACTCGCTCGGTGAGTTCTTCGCGCTGGCCGCGTCATTCGAGCACCTCGCGGGGAACGAGGGCAACGCACGGGCCCAGGTCCTGGCCGACACCCTCGACCGCGCCACGGGGACGTTCCTCAACGAGGACCGTTCGCCCGGCCGCAAGCTCGGCACCATCGACAACCGTGGCTCGCACTTCTACCTCGCGCTCTACTGGGCGCAGGAGCTGGCCACGCAGTCCGACGACGCCGAGCTGGCCGCGGCGTTCAAGCCGCTCGCCGAGGCGCTGGCCGCGGGCGAGCAGGCGATCGTGGACGAGCTGCTGGCCGTCCAGGGCAAGCCGGCCGACATCGGCGGGTACTACCGCCCGGACGAGGCCAAGGTCACCGCGGTGATGCGCCCGAGCAAGACGTTCAACGAGGCGCTCGCGTCGCTCTGACCCGGAGGTCCCGCGAAGTAGAACCCTGGCGAGGAGCCACAGTTCTACTTCGCGGTGCCGGGCGTGACCTTGGTCGGCCTGTGGAAAAAGAGGCGGAGAGTGTCGGTGTCTCGACGTAGCCTCGGAAAACGATGATCGACGCGCCCCAGACCCCGGAGACCACGCCTTTTGACGAGGCGTCGCCTCGCCCTGCACCCGTCCTGACGGACGACCCGGACCGCCGGCTCGACTGGCGTCGGCTGCGCGGTGCGGCGGCCGTCATCGCCCTGCTCGCCCTCACGGCGGGTGCCGTGGGCCAGGCCCTCGGTACGGCGGCGGCCGGTCAGCTCGCGGCTGACGCGACCGTCCTCGGGCTGGTGCTGCTCGCCGCTTGCGTGGTGGGTGGCGCGCTGTTCGACGGCGTCGGGCAGGTGGTCTGGGCCAGTGTCGTGGACCGTGCCGAGGGCAAGCTGCGGAGCGACCTGCTCAGCGCGGCGCTGCGCCAGCCGCTCGCGACGCTCTCCGAGCAGGCAATGGGCGAGGTGCTCGACCGGGTCGACGACGACACGCATGCCGTCGGCACCCTGGTGCGCCGTCAGCTGTGGGGCGCGGGCCGGACGGTCGTGGGCACCGTCCCCATGTGGATCGTCGCCGGTGTCACCTGGTGGCCCGCCTGGTTCCTGTTCCCCGTGCTCGGCGTGCTCGTAGCGCTGCTCACCCGCCCCATGCTCGGCGAGATCGCGCGCCGCAAGGTGATCGAGGAGGCCGCGTGGACGGACCACGCCGCTGCCTTCGAGGAGGCCGTCGCCGCTCGGAACGACCTGCGCACCAGCCTGGGGCAGGCGTTCGCCGTGCGGCGCGTGGCACAGCTCTCGGCGGTCGTGCACGACAAGTTCCGCGCGGTCGTGCGCGTCGAGGAGCGCCTGCTGCGGCTGGCCGGCCTGGTGATGTACGCCCTGCTGGCCGGGACCGTCGTCGTCTGCGCGGTGGTGGCCTCCGGCGGCGGCCTGTCGGTGGAGCAGCTCGTCACGCTGTTCCTGGTCACGGCGATGTTCGTGGGCCAGATGGACAACCTGGTGCACCACCTGCCGGACATCCAGGAGGGCCTCGGCGCGGTGCTCCGCATCCGGCAGATGCTGGCGGTCGAGCCCGAGCCCGACGGCGGCGACGACCTGCCGGACGGGCGGCTCGGGCTCGAGGTACGCGACCTGACCTTTGCCTACGACGAGGGCACGTTCGCCCTGACCGGTGTCGACCTGTTGGTACCCGCCGGGGAGACGATCGCGCTCGTGGGCCGTACCGGCTCGGGCAAGTCGACGCTGGCCGCGCTGCTGTCGCGGGCAGTTGAGCCGGAGCGTGGCTCGGTGTTCCTGGGCGGTGCCGACGTTCGCGACCTGGACCTGCAGAAGCTGCGTGGCTCCGTGGGTGTGGTCACCCAGCGCACCGAGATCATCGCCGGGACGCTCGCCGAGAACATCGCGCTCTTCGCGGACGTGCCGCGGGCCGACATCGAGGGCGCCGTGCGTGAGCTTGGGCTGACCGACTGGGTGGAGGGCATGCCGGACGGCCTCGAGACCCTGCTCGGCCCCGGCGGCACGACGCTGTCCGCGGGCGAGGAGCAGCTTGTCGCGTTCGCCCGCCTCCTCGTGCGGCACGTGCAGCTCGTCGTGCTCGACGAGGCGACCGCGCGGATGGACCCGCTCACGGAGGCGCGCGTCGTGGCCGCATCCGACCGGCTGCTCACCGGACGCACCGGCGTGCTGATCGCGCACCGGCTCGGCACCATCGAGCGGGCCGGCCTCGTCGCCGTGCTCGACCACGGCCGCGTGGTGCAGCAGGGGCCGCGCGCAACGCTCGCCCGCACGCCGGGTCCGTTCCGCACGCTGCTGGAAGCCGGGGCGAGCGACGGTTCGCTGGACGCCGGGGAGGCCGGCCACGAGACCGACGCCGCGGCCGGGACCCGCGCCCAGTCGGCTGCGGCCGCTGCCGGGCACACCGGCCCGGCCGGCACTGTCACCGACCACACCGAAGGCGCCGACGACGCCGAGCCCGACGCGGTCGGGGGGCGCCGTCGGACCGGAACCCCGCCCGATCTGCCGGAGCCCGGCGCCGGCCCGAACCTCGCGCGCGGCGTGCTGCACGCGCTGTTCGTGCGCCCGAAGTGGGGCCTGTTCGGTGCGGCCCTGTTCCTCCTGGCGAGCCTGGTCGCCGCCCAGGGCGCGGTCACCGGGTTCCTGTGGGGCCGCACGGTCGAGGAGGTGGAGGCGGGCGAGCTGCCCGTCGTCCTGCTGATCTCGCTCGCGGTGCTGCTGCTCATGCAGCCGCTGTTCGTCTCTCGCGCGATGGGTGTGTACCCGCGCTGGTGGATCGAGATCCTGCTGCGGATCCGGATGTCGGTCATGCACGGGCAGACCCGGCAGTACCGGCTGCCCGCCACGCCGCCCGGTGAGGTCGTGGCCCGGTCCATGGACGCGGACCGGTTCGTGCGGTACGCGGACCGCTGGGTCGACTTCGTCAACGGCCTCGCGATCGTGGCGGTCACCGCACTGATCAGCGGGACCTGGACCGCGGGCGCCGTCCTGCTTGCGGTCATGGTGGTGTCGGCCGCGGCCTCGGCCATCGGCCGGCCGATCGCCGGCCGCTCGGCCGCGGGCTCGTCGGCGGCTCGTGCGCGGTTCGGCCGCGCGCTGGTCTCGGCGCTCGACTCGGCGCGCACGGTGAAGCTGGCCGCACGCACGCCCGACGTACGCCGGCACCTCGGTGAGGTCGACTCGGGCCGCGTGAAGGCCGCGATCTTCGAGCACCGGGTGCAGGCAGTGCTGGACTCGGTGCCACTGGTGACCCTGTACGTGGGCGTGGTCGCCGCATGGGCGTTCTACCTCACCGACAGGTGGGACCTGGCCACGACGCTGCTCGTGGCGAGCGCTGTGACGGGCTTCGCCTGGTTCGGCGTCGTGGCGGGTGCGGTGGTTACCGAGGCGCCCGGCACCCGGGCGTGGCAGGTGGCGACGGCCCGTTTCGCGGGTGGCGCCGACCTCGTGTCTCGTCAGCGCGGCGTGGACCTGGTGACGGGCACGGCGCCCGCCCCCGAGCCGACCCGGCGCGAGCCCCTGGACCGCCTCGAGCTGCGCGACCTCACCGCGGTGCACGACGACGGCACGATCGGCGTGTCCGACGTCGACCTCGAGATCCGGCGCGGTGAGCTGGTGCTGCTGCTCGGGCAGGTCGGGTCGGGCAAGTCGTCCCTGCTGTCCGCGCTGGCCGGGCTCATGGAGCACACCGGCGAGGTCCGGTGGAACGGGACCGAGGTGACGGACGCCCAGACGTTCCTGCGCCCCGGTCAGGTGGCGCACGTGGCTCAGGTGCCGCGCGTGCTGTCCGGCACGTTCTCCGACAATGTCCGGCTCGACCACGCGCGTGACATCGTCGGCCCCGTCCAGGGCGCGCGGCTCGCGCAGGACATGGAGGAGGCGGGCGGCCCGCATGCCCTCGTGGGCCACCGCGGCGTGCGCCTGTCCGGCGGTCAGGTGCAGCGGCTCGCGCTCGCACGGGCGCTCGCCGCGGACACCGAGCTCCTGCTCGCCGACGACGTCTCCAGCGCGCTGGACGCCTCGACCGAGATCGAGCTGTGGGCCGCCCTGCGGGAGCGGGGCACCACGGTGGTCGGCGCGACGTCGAAGCGCGCGGCGCTCTCTCGCGCGGACCGCGTGGTGGTGCTGGTCGAGGGCAAGGTGGCCGACGTCGGGCCGTGGGCCGGCCTCGCGCCGAAGTGGAGCCACCTCGCGGGCTGATCCGTCCGCGCACTGACGCCGCCCGCAGGCTCCTGTCGCCTGCGGGCGGCCGACCCGGGCGGTCGCCTCACCTGGTGGGCGCTCGTCTGTCCGCCCGGCGCGGCAGCGTGAAGACCAGCAGGAACGCCATCACGGAGAGCGCGGCGCTGGTGGCCATCGCCATCGTCGCGGCGTGCGCGAAGGCATCGGCGACCACCTCGGGCGTCGGGCGACCGGGCGGGAACGCGAGCGACCCGAAGAGCACCGAGCCGACGACGGCGATGCCGGCCGCCGATCCGACGCGCTGCATGGTGCCGATGACGCCGGACGCGGCCCCGGCCTCGTCGCGGTCCACGGTCGCGACGATGAACTGGGCGTTCGGCGCGATGAAGAGGCCGCTGCCGATACCGCCGACCAGCAGAGGCGCCGCCAGGGTCCAGTGGGTCAGGTCGCCGGTCGGCACCAGCCAGAGCACGAGCCACAGCGACACGAGCCCGAGCGCGACCATGCCCGTGCCGATCACGAGCACCACCCGACCCAGCCGGTGCGCCAGGCGCTCGCTCTGCGACGCCCCCACTATCGATCCGAGGGCGAACGGCACCGACACCAGCCCGGACGCCAGCGCCGAATGGCCCAGCCCGGACTGCCAGAAGATCGAGATCGTGAAGAAGATGCTGGTGAACGCCGCGAAGTAGACCAGCGCGAGGATCACGCCGCCGGTGAACGCGGCGTGCGCGAACAGGCGGGGCGGCACGAGCGGGTTGCCGCCGCGCCCCGCGACCCGGCGCTCCCAGAACGCGAATCCGACGAGCAGCAACAGGCCGCCGACCAGGGACGTCCAGGTCCACCACGGCCAGCCGGCGTCCTCGCCCTCGATGAGCGGCACCAGCACCGCGACGAGCGCCACGGAGACCAGCAGCAGCCCCACGACGTCGACCCCGCGCGCGGTCGCGCCCACGACGATCCTGGGCAGCAGCACGATCGCCGCGGCCACGGCGATCACCCCGAAGGGCAGGTTGACGAAGAAGATCGAGCGCCAGCCCTCGTCCTCACCGAACGCCTCGATGAGCAGGCCGCCGACGATCGGCCCGAGGGCGGTGGAGAACCCGATGGCCGCGCCCATCACCGCGAACGCCTTGCCGCGCGTGCGGCCGGCGAACATGAGCTGGATCAGCGCCGTCACCGCCGGGAAGAAGATGCCGCCGCACAGGCCCTGGACCACGCGGGCCACGATCAGCTCGGTGGCGCCCGCCGCGAGGCCGCACCAGAGGCTGGCGAGCGTGAACCCGGCCAGGCCCACGACGAACACCCACTTGTGGCCCACCCGGTCACCCACGCGGCCGGCCGGGATGAGCGCCAGGCCGTAGGCGAGTGCGTACCCGGAGATGATCCAGGACAGCGTGCCCTCCGACGCGTCGAGCGACGTCCGGATGGTCGGCAGCGCGACGTTGACGATTGTCGTGTCGAGCAGGGCCATCGATACGCCCAGGATGAGCACCGCGAGCGCGATCCAGGAGCTGCGCGGGGCCGCGTCCGGTGTGGCGTTCGAGGCGGTGGGCGCGGGGGAGGTGGTCACGGGCAAGGCGCCTCTCGAGGGACGGCGTAACGAGACGATCGTACGGCGCGCCTCCGACAGGCCGAGCGACGCGTCACCCCCTGGCTGTGGGCGCGATCCTTGCGACTACCTGCCCGGTTCAGGCGCAACGATCACGCCCACAACCAAGGGTTCTTAGGGTGGGTGGTTGTGGAACTGATCTTTCGTGAGGCGAAGCGCGACGACCTCGAGCGCATCGTGGAGCTCATCGCCGACGACGCCGTCGCCGCCCGCCGCACCGGCAGCTACGGCGAGCCGCACATCAAGGCCTTCGAGGCCGTCACCGCGAGCCCGGACAACGAGCTGGTGGTGGCGGAGTCCGGCGGCGAGGTGATCGGCGTCATGCAGCTCACGTTCATCCCCGGGATCTCGCGCAACGGAGCCTCCCGGCTCCTGGTGGAGGCCGTCCGGGTGGACCGCGACCTCCGCGGCAAGGGCATCGGCCGCCGCCTGATGGAGCACGCCCACGAGCGCGGCCGGGCGCGGGGCTGCGCCCTGGCCCAGCTGACGTCGGACAAGCAGCGGCCCGAGGCGCACCGGTTCTACCGGAGCCTCGGCTACGAGCAGTCCCACGAGGGCTTCAAGCTCCCGCTCTGACTCCGGAGACGACCAAGGTCCGAGCGCGCGCCCATAATCGCTTGCTGCAAAGTTCTGCAAGCGTTACAGTCACAACCGGTCCACACACCGGGGTTCCGGACGACGAAGGACGACGAAGGGGTCATCCATGTCTCGCTCTGCACGCCTGCGCCCAGCGCAGCTCGGCGCGGCCGTCGCCGCCCTCACCCTGACGGCATCGCTCGGGCTCAGCGCAGCGGCGTCGGCGGCCGCGACCGGAGCGTCGACGTCGGCCGTCGCGACAGGGGCGACCGGCCAGGTCGCCGCGGCAGCAGAGGACCGAACCGCCGCCCTCGTCGGCAGCCTCCAGGACGAGCTCGGCTGTGCTGCCGACTGGGACCCGGCCTGCGCGGCCACCGAGCTCGCGCCCCAGGCAGACGGCACGTTCGGCGCCGAGTTCGAGCTCCCGGCGGGCACGTACGAGTACAAGGTCGCGCTGAACGACTCCTGGGACGAGTCCTACGGCCGCGACGGGGGCCAGGAGAACGCCCCGCTCCATCTCGAAGGACCGGCCCGGGTGCGCGTCACCTACGACGACACGACCCACCGCACCGCCCTGACCCCGCTGACCCTCGCGGGCGAGTACTCCGAGGCGGACGCCGCCCTGGTGCACGAGCCCGTCCGCCAGCCCGGCAGCGACGAGCGCTTCTACTTCGTGATGACCGACCGGTTCGCCAACGGGGACGCCGCCAACGACACCGGCGGCCTGACGGGCGACCGGCTCGCCACCGGCTTCGACCCCAGCGACAAGGGCTTCTACCAGGGCGGTGACCTGGCGGGCCTGCGCGAGAACCTCGACTACATCGAGGGCCTGGGCACCACGGCGATCTGGCTCACCCCGAGCTTTCTCAACCGGCCGGTGCAGGGTTCCGGCGACGACGTGAGCGCCGGTTACCACGGCTACTGGATCACCGACTTCACGCGGATCGACCCGCACCTGGGCACCAACGCCGAGCTCGAGGCGCTGATCGACGACGCCCACGCGCGCGGCCTCAAGGTCTACTTCGACATCATCACGAACCACACGGCCGACGTCGTCGACTACGCCGAGGGCACCTACGACTACGTGGACCAGGCCACGGCTCCGTACACGGACGCCGGCGGCAACCCCTTCGACCCGGCCGACTTCGCCGGCACCGGCAGCTTCCCCGAGCTCGACCCGGCCACGAGCTTCCCGTACACGCCCGTCGTCGACCCGGCCGACCAGGACGTGAAGGTCCCGGCCTGGCTCAACGACCCCACGCTCTACCACAACCGGGGCAACTCGACGTGGGCGGGCGAGTCCGTCACCTACGGCGACTTCAGCGGCCTGGACGACCTCATGACCGAGCACCCTACGGTCGTGGACGGCTTCGAGGAGATCTACAAGGCGTGGATCGACCTCGGCATCGACGGGTTCCGCATCGACACGGTCAAGCACGTGAACTTCCAGTTCTGGGAGGAGTGGTCCGCGGAGATCGAGGAGTACGCGCACGCCCAGGGCAAGGACGAGTTCTTCACGTTCGGCGAGGTGTACGACGCCGACGCCGCCAAGACCTCCCCGTACGTGCGGCGCACCGACATGAGCTCCGTGCTCGACTTCTCGTTCCAGGCGGCCGCCACGAGCTACGCGAGCGGCAACAGCGCGCGGCGTCTGGCGGAGCTGTACGCCTCCGACGACCTGTACACCACCCCGCGAAGCAGCGCGTCGGCCCTGCCGACGTTCCTCGGCAACCACGACATGGGCCGCGTCGGCTTCATGCTCGCCGGCACCGACAACCCGCTCGAGCGCGACGAGCTGGCGCACGAGCTCATGTACCTGACGCGCGGCCAGCCGGTGGTCTACTACGGGGACGAGCAGGGCTTCGCGGGCACCGGCGGCGACAAGGACGCCCGGCAGACCCTGTTTGCCACCCAGGTCGACGAGTACGCGAACCAGCCCCTGGTGACGGGCGAGCAGGCCGGGAGCGCGGACCGGTACGGCACCGACGCGCCGCTCTACGAGCACATCGCGGCCCTCGCAGCGCTCCGGGAGGAGCACCCGGCTCTGGCGAGCGGCGCCCAGATCGAGCGCTACGCCGAGGACGGCGCCGGCGTCTACGCGTTCTCCCGCGTGGACCGCGACGAGCAGGTCGAGCACCTGGTCGCCGCGAACAATGCGGCGCAGGAGCGCACGGTCACCATCGACACGCTCACCCCGGGCGCGGCCTTCGCCCCGCTGTACGGCACGAGCACCTCGCTGACCGCCGACGCCGACGGCGCGGTCACCCTGACCGTCCCGGCGCACTCCGCGGTCGTGCTGGTCGCCGACCGCACGGTTGGCCCCGACTCCGCGGGAGCCGGGACCGTGGTCCCGGGCACGAGCGCCCGGCCGGGCGCCGCGGTGACCGGCGTCGCCCCGGTCGCCGCCGGGATCGACGACGCCTGGGCGGAGACATCCTTCGCGTGGCGTCCGGTCGGCACCGACGAGTGGCACCACCTCGGTACCGCCGAGGACACGACGCCCAGGGTGTTCCACGACGTCGGACCCGACGGAGCCGCCCTGCCTGAGGGCGCCCTGGTCGAGTACCGCGCGGTGACGCGGGACGCCGACGGCGACCGCGCGGCCGCCAGCTCGTACGCGTCGGTGGGCGTCGACGTGAGCGGTGTGGTCGACGATCCGGGCGACCCCGAGATCGACATGGTCACCGTCCCCGGATCGCACAACAGCGAGATGGGCTGCGCCGGCGACTGGACTCCGGACTGCGAGGCCGCGCGCCTCACCCTCGCCGACGACGGCACGTACACCGGCACCTTCGAGGTGCCCGCCGGGTCGTACGAGTTCAAGGTGGCCGTCAACGGCTCCTGGGCGGAGAACTACGGGGCCGACGGCGTGCGCGACGGTGCCAACATCCCCTACTCCACCGGCGGTGGCCCGGTCACGTTCACCTGGGACCCGGAGACCAAGGTGCCGACCGTGCGGGTCGGCACGCCCGGCACGCCGGGGGAGGGCCAGCAGGCCGCGCACTGGGTGCGCCAGGGGCTGGTGCTGGTGCCGGCCGATAACTTCGGCACAGGCGACACCTGGGCGCTGGAGACGGGTGCGCAGGAGGCGCCGACGTCGTACACGCTGGTCCCGGCCTCGGGCGGCTCGGGTGACGTGCCCGCGGACGTGGCCGAGGACTTCCCCCACCTGGCGAACCACCTCGCTCTGGAGGTCGAGGGTCTGGACCGTGCCGCGGCGACGTCGGCCCTGCAGGGGCCGTTGCGGCTCACGCGGCACGACGGCGAGACGCTGACTGCCGCCACGGGCGTGCAGATCCCGGGCGTGCTCGACCACCTGTTCGCCACCGACCGCGCGCTGGGCGTGACGTGGCAGGGCGGCAAGCGGGCGTCGTTCGCCCTGTGGGCGCCGACGGCCCGTGCGGTGACGCTGCAGGCCTGGCCGGCGGGCGCGTCGCTGGACGCCGAGCCGCGCACCTTCGAGATGGCCCGGCAGGACGACGGCGCCTGGACGCTCGACGGCGGTCGCGTCCCGCGGTCCCTGAGCCCGTCGAAGGGCGACTGGCAGGGCACGCGCTACCGCTACGCCGTCGAGGTGTACGTGCCCAGCACCGGCCAGGTCGAGACCAACGTCGTGACCGACCCGTACTCGGTGGGCCTCACCCTCGACTCGACGCATTCGGTGGCGGTGAACCTGGACGCGGCCGCGTGGCGGCCGAAGGTCTGGCGCGCCACGCCGGCGCCGGTCGTGGAGCGGGCCGTGGACCAGACCATCTACGAGCTGCATGTGCGCGACTTCTCGA
Source organism: Promicromonospora soli (assembly GCF_014653785.1). Lineage (GTDB taxonomy): Bacteria > Actinomycetota > Actinomycetes > Actinomycetales > Cellulomonadaceae > Promicromonospora > Promicromonospora soli. The sequence goes on from NZ_BNAS01000003.1 coordinate 291,727, forward strand.
GCTCCGACGAGACAGTGCCCGAGCGCCTGCGCGGCACCTACGGCGCCTTCGGCGTGCGCGGCTCGGACGGGATGTCGCACCTGCGCTCGCTGGCCGACGCCGGGCTCACCACCGTGCACCTGCTGCCGACGTTCGACATCGCCACGATCCCGGAGGACCGCGCGGCCCAGGCCACGACCGGCGACCTGTCCGGGTTCGCGCCCGACGGTACGGAGCAGCAGGCAGCGGTCGCGGAGGTCCAGGGGCAGGACGGCTTCAACTGGGGCTACGACCCGTACCACTTCATGGCGCCCGAAGGTTCGTACGCGGTGCGTGCGACCGGCGGCGAGCGCGTCGCCGAGTTCCGCTCGATGGTCGGCAACCTGCACCGGGCAGGCCTGCAGGTGGTGCTCGACCAGGTCTTCAACCACACGGCGGCGTCGGGCCAGGACCCGAAGTCCGTGCTGGACCGTGTGGTCCCGGGCTACTACCACCGGCAGAACCCGACGTCCGGCGCGGTCGAGACCAGCACCTGCTGCCAGAACGTCGCCACGGAGCACGCCATGGCTCAGAAGCTGATGGTGGACTCGGTGGTCACCTGGGCCCGCGACTACCACGTGGACGGGTTCCGGTTCGACCTCATGGGGCACCACTCCCGCGCGAACATGGAGGCGGTCCGGGCCGGGCTGGACTCCCTGACGCTGGAGGAGGACGGCGTCGACGGGTCGGGCGTGTACCTGTACGGCGAGGGCTGGGACTTCGGCGAGGTGGCGGGCAACGCGCGGTTCGAGCAGGCCACGCAGGGCCAGCTCGGCGGGACGGGTATCGGCACGTTCAGCGACCGCCTGCGCGACGCCGTCCACGGCGGCTCGCCCGTCGACGGCGCGTCCCTGTTCACGCAGGGCTTCGGGACGGGGCTGTTCACCGACCCGAACGGCAACGACGCGCGGCTCGGCGACGCGGCGTCGGTCAACGACGGCGGGGCGGACGAGGCGGCGGACCTGGCCCACCAGAGCGACCTCGTGAAGCTCGGCCTGGCCGGAAACCTGCGCGCCTACGAGATCACCACCTCGGACGGCGGACGCGTGCGCGGCGACGAGCTGGACTACCGGGGCTCGCCCGCGGGGTACGCGGACTCGCCCGAGGAGGTCGTGACCTACGTGGACGCGCACGACAACGAGACGCTGTTCGACCTGCTCGCGCTCAAGCTGCCGGCCGACACCCCGATGTTGGACCGGGTCCGGATGAACACGGTCTCGCTGGCGACCGCCGCGCTGTCGCAGTCGCCCTCGTTCTGGCACGCGGGCACCGACCTGCTGCGCTCCAAGTCCCTGGACCGCAACTCGTACGACTCCGGCGACTGGTTCAACACCATCGACTGGTCGGGGCAGGACAACGGGTTCGGGCGCGGCCTGCCGATGGCCGCCGACAACGAGGACAAGTGGCCCTACCAGAGGCCCCTCCTGGCCGACGCCGCGCTCAAGCCGGGCCCGGACGACATCGCGTTCTCCGCGGCGCAGGCGCGCGAGCTCCTGGAGCTGCGGCACTCGACCGAGCTGTTCCGGCTCGGATCCGCAGAGCTCATCGGGCAGAAGGTCAGCTTCCCCGGCTCCGGCCCGGCGGCGGCGCCCGGCGTGATCACGATGTCGGTCGACGACCTCGCGGGTCCTTCCGACGTCGACCCCGCGCTGGACGGCGTGCTCGTGGTGTTCAACGCGTCGCCGACGTCGGCCACGGTCGAGGTGCCCGAGCTCGTGGGCCGCGACTACGCGCTGTCGCCGGTGCAGGCGGGCGGGGCGGACGCCGTCGTGCGCCAGACCACCTGGGACGCTGCGGACGGGACGGTGACCGTCCCGGCGCGGACCGTGGCGGTCCTGACGGACCCCCAGGGGTGACAGCGCTGACAAAAGGGTCTTGACTCCGGTGTCCTTTGCGGTGAATTGTGTGTTTGAGCCTGCTCGGCGGCGTCGCCGGGCCTCGCACGATGCAAGGGAGCTTCATGCGCACGGCACGAGTCTTCATCGCACCTGTCACGGCCACAGCACTCGCCCTGTCCCTCGGTGCCTGCGGCGCCGGCGGGGGAGGATCCGACGATTCCACGATCACCGTCGCCTATCAGAAGTTCGGCAACTTCACGCAGGGTGACGCACTCTTCAAGGACGTCAAGGCTGCCTACGAGGAAGCCAATCCTGGCGTCACCGTCGAGCTGGTGCCCATCGAGGCGGCGCAGAACGACTACTTCACGAAGCTCGCCCTGATGAACCGGTCGCCCAGCACCGCGCCCGACGTCATGTACGAGGACACGTTCATGATCAAGTCCGACGTCGAGGCCGGCTACCTCCTGCCGCTCGATGACTACCTCGCGGAGTGGGAGGACTGGGACCAGTTCGTCGACGGCGCCAAGGAAGCCGGGGCCGGCGACGACGGCAAGACCTACGGCGTCTCCATGGGAACCGACACCCGAGGCCTCTGGTTCAACAAGGACGTGCTCGCCAAGGCAGGCCTGCCCGAGGACTGGGCGCCGACGTCGTGGGACGAGCTGCTCGAGGCGGCGCGCGCGATCAAGGAGTCCGACCCGGACGTGGTCCCGCTCAACATCTACTCCGGCAAGCCCATGGGCGAGGCCTCGGTGATGCAGGGCTTCGAGATGCTGCTGTACGGGACGGGCGACACCCTCTACGAGGACGGCAAGTGGGTGCTCGGCTCGCAGGGCTTCGTGGACGCCCTCGACTTCATCGGCACGGTGTACACGGAGGGCCTCGCGCCGACCCCGCAGCAGGCGCTCGACACGAACATCGGCAACACCGTGTCGGCCGAGTGGCTGCCCGACGGCAAGGTGGGCATCGCCCTGGACGGCTCCTGGGTGGCGGGCAACTGGCTCGAGTCCGGGGCCGCGCCCTGGCCCGAGTGGTCCGAGACCATGGGCACGGCCGCCATGCCCACCCAGGACGGTGCCGACCCGGGCGCCGTGAGCATGTCGGGCGGCTGGACGCTCGCGATCGGCTCGGGCAGCGAGGTCCCGGACGAGGCGTTCGAGTTCATCTCCATGGCCCTGAACCGGGAGAACTCCCTGCGGTACGACGTCGAGGCCAGCCAGATCGCAGTCCGGTCCGACGTCGCCGAGGACCCGGAGTACACCGCGACCAACCCGACCGCGGAGTTCTTCACCGACCTGGTCGAGGTGACCCACTTCCGGCCCGCGACGTCGGACTACCCGAAGATCTCCAACGAGATCATGGTCGCCATGGAGTCCGTCATGACCGGACAGCAGACGCCGGAGGAGGCGGCCGCCGTCTACGACGAGGCGGTAACAGGCATAGTCGGCGACGAGAACACGACCCAGGGCTGAGCCCGTGGCCGTCATGTCCCGCGGCGTGGCGCGAGCGGTACCGCTCGCGCCCGCCGTCGTCCTGCTCGCGCTCTTCATGCTCGGACCCGTGGTGTGGTCGTTCTACGGCTCGTTCACGAACACCGCGCTCACCGGGCCCACCGCCGCGAACCCGGAGTGGATCGGGTTCGACAACTACATCGGACTGATCGGTGACCCCGACTTCCCCAAGTCGCTCTGGCTTACCGTCGTGTTCGTCTTCGCCTCAGCCGTCGTGGGGCAGAACGTGCTCGGCATCGCGCTCGCCGGGCTGCTCCGCTCGGCCGTCCGGCCCGTGCGCTCCATAGCGTCGACCGTCGTCGTCGCCGCGTGGGTGCTGCCTGAGATCGTCGCGGCGTTCGCCGCCTACGCGTTCTTCCACTCCGAGGGCACGCTGAACGCAATGCTCGGCGGCGTCGGGATCACCGGACCCGACTGGCTCTACTCCACCCCGATGCTCGCCGTGGTGCTGGCCAACGTCTGGCGCGGCACCGCCTTCTCGATGATGGTCTACTCGGCGGCGCTCGCGGAGGTGCCGCCCGAGCTCACCGAGGCCGCCCAGCTCGACGGCGCGAACGGGCTGCAGCGGCTCGCCTGGGTCACCCTGCCTGTCATCCGGCGCAGCATCTCGACCAACCTCATGCTCACCACGCTGCAGACCCTGTCGGTGTTCACGCTGATCTACGTGATGACCGGCGGAGGCCCCGGCACCGACAGCTCGACCCTGCCGATCCTCGCCTACCAGGAGGCGTTCAAGTTCGCGCAGGTCGGCTACGGCACGGCCATCGCGACGGTGATGATCGTCGTGGGCGGGATCTTCTCCGTGATCTACATCCGCGCGCTCCGACCGGAGGTGGACTGATGGCCGGACCGACGACTGCGCCCGCACCAGAGAAGACCGGAAGTCAGCCGACTGCCGGACGTCGCCCGGCGGTCGGCCCGATGGCAGCGCCCGGCGCGAGTGTGACCCGCGTGGCGGCGAACCTGGTGCTGCTCCTGATCGCGGTGTGCTTCGTGCTGCCGATGGCGTGGGTGGTCTTCGCGTCCTTCGACGCGAACGCCACGCTCTCGTTCGGGCTGCCCGACGCCGCGACCACGGCGAACTTCGCCGCGATCATGACGCCCGAGCTCACGTGGCTGCCGCTGTGGAACGCGTTCGTGCTGTCGGCCGGCTCGGGGGCGATCACGGTGGTCGTCTCGGTGCTCGCCGCATACCCGTTGTCGCGGTACCGCATGCGGTTCGGCAAGTACTTCCTGTACACGGTGCTGTTCGGGACGTGCCTGCCGATCACCGCGATCATGGTCCCGGTCTACGCGCTGTTCGTGCAGCTCAACCTGCTGGACTCGCTGCCGGGAACCATCTTCTTCATGGCGGCGACGTCGTTGCCCATGGCGATCTGGATGACGAAGAACTTCATGGACTCCGTGCCGATCTCGCTCGAGGAGGCGGCATGGACCGAGGGTGCGTCGGCCATGCAGGCGCTGCGCCGCGTGGTGCTGCCGCTCATGCGGCCGGGGATCGCCGTCGTGTTCATCTTCGTGTTCGTGCAGGCGTGGGGAAACTTCTTCGTCCCGTTCGTGCTGCTGCTCTCCCCGGAGAAGCAGCCGGCGGCCGTGAGCATCTTCGCGTTCTTCGGGCAGTACGGAAGCGTGGCCTACGGACAGCTCGCCGCGTACTCGCTGCTCTACGCGGCGCCGGTGCTCGGTCTGTACGTGCTGGTCACAAGGATCTCGGGCTCGGCCTTCGCGCTGGCGGGCGCGGTCAAGGGCTGGCGGGGCGGCCGTCAGCTCAGCGGAACACCACCGTGCGGCGGCCGTCGAGCAGAACCCGCCGCTCGGCGTGCCAGCGGACGGCGCGCGCCAGCGTGCGCCGCTCGACGTCCTCGCCGATGCCGACCAGGTCCTCGACCGTGCGGGAGTGGTCCACGCGCTCGACGTCCTGCTCGATGATCGGGCCCTCGTCGAGGTCGCCCGTCACGTAGTGGGACGTGGCGCCGATGATCTTCACGCCGCGGTCGTGGGCCTGCCGGTACGGTCCGGCGCCCTTGAACGACGGCAGGAACGAGTGGTGGATGTTGATGATCTGCCCGCTCAGGTCGCGGCACAGCTCGTCCGACAGGATCTGCATGTACCGGGCCAGCACCACCACCTCGACGTCCAGCTCCTTGACCAGGGCCCGGAGCGTCGCCTCCGCCTCCGGCTTCGTGTCCTTGGTGACCGGCACGTGGTGGAACGGCTTGCCGTAGAACGTGGCGATGTCCTCCAGGTCGCGGTGGTTGCCCACCACGCCGACCACATCGATCGGCATGCGCTGCGACCGCTCCCGGTACAGCAGGTCGACGAGGCAGTGCGCGGCCTTGGACACCATGACGAGCGTCCGGATGCGCCGGCCCACGACGTCGAGCGTCCACGTCATCTTGAACCGGTCCGCTACCTGCGACATCGCCATGGTCAGCTCGTCGCGGGACGCCGTCGACTCGACCTGCACGCGCATGAAGAAGAGGCCCGACGTCGGATCGCCGAACTGCTGCGACTCCGTGATGTTGCCTCCGTGCTCCGCGAGCATCCCCGCCACCGCATGCACGATTCCCGGCTGGTCCGGGCAGGACAGGGTCAGGATCCAGTGGGTGGCCGCGGTCGTGTCGTTCACGCGGTCAGGCTAACCCGCCGTGACGGGCGGCCCCGCATCCTGCGTGAGCTCCCGCCGCATCACCCACCGCCGTCGGCCACCGCTCACGCCGCCGGTCTCGGCGGCGCGCTCGAAGCCCGCCGCCTCGAACATGCGCACTGTCCCGACGTAACCGCTGATCACGTCGACGCGGCCCGCGCCGACCTCGGCCGGATAACCCTCGACCACCTCGGCGCCGTGCGCCCGCGCGTGCTCCACCGCTCCGGCGAGGAGGTGATGCATGAGCCCGCGCTTGCGGTACCCCGCGCGGACCACGAAGCACACCGCCACCCAGGCGTCACGGTCGTCGACGAACGGGATGGTGCGGCTGTTCATGAGCCGGCGGTACGTGGAACGGGGCGCGATCGAGCACCAGCCCGCCACGACGCCGTCGACGTAGACCAGCACACCGGGGCCGGGCTCGGTCTCGCAGAGGTTCCGCATGTAGCCGGGGCGCTCCTCGTTGCGGACACGGCTGTCCCGGTAGCTCATGCACCAGCAGCCCCCGCCACCGGGCTTCTTGACCCCCACCACCTCGGAGAAGTCGTCATATCGCCCGACGGCGGGGCGCACGTCGATCCGCCCCGCGTCGATCTGCCCTCCGGGTCCGGCCGGCCGGGCGCCTCCCTGGTCTCCCATGTTCCGAACCTACGCGCGGTCACTGACACGGCAGTCCCAAACGTGGGCGCCGTCGACCTGGGCACGCCACCTCTGACACGATGGACTCATGAGCAACACCACCACGACGATCGCGCTGGTCGAGGACAAGCACGCGGGCGAGCTCCTCACGCTGCGGCGCGCCGCGTTCGTGACCGAGGCCCAGCTGTACGACGACCCGCACATCCCGCCGCTGACCCAGACGCTCACGGAGCTCCGGGAAGACCTGGCGCGCGACGACGTCGTGACGATCGGCGCGTGGGAGGGCCACCGGATGATCGGCTCGGTGCGCGTCGAGATCGAGGACGAGAAGGCGACGCTCGGCCGGCTCGCCGTGGCCCCGGACAAGCAGGGCCGCGGAATCGGCACCGAGATGCTGTTCGCGGTGCTGCCGTTCCTGCCGGAGCAGACCAAGGAGATCTGGGTCTTCACCGGCAAGGACTCCAAGCAGAACCTCGCGATGTACACCAAGCACGGCTACGAGGAGCAGTACGACAAGGCCGCAGGCGACCTGACGTACACCTACCTGCGCCGCGTGCTGGGTGCGGCAGGCGCGCAGAGCGTGCCGCAGCAGAAGTAGCTCAGTAGCCCCACACGTGGAAGGACTCGATCTCCATCCACGCGTCGAACCGCGGGTTCTCCCGGTTCGAGTACGGGCTGCCCATGTAGTGGATGGACAGCCGGTCGATGCCGGCCAGACCCTCGTCGGGCGTGATCGTCACGCGGCCCTGAAGGCTGATGTGCCGGTACCAGCTCTTGCCGTCGAGCACCGTGAGGGAGACGCGCGGGTCCGCGCGCAGGTGCTCCAGACGCTTGCGCGTGCCGTCGAGGTTCAGCAGCACCCGGCCGTTGTCGTACAGGTACCAGGTAGCCACCGACACGGGCGCGCCGTCGGGCCGGACCGTCGCCATGACGGCGGGGTTCGGCTTCTCGAGGATCTTCGCGATGTGCTCGGGGATCGGGGGCGTGGCCACGTGTGCTCCTTCGACGGCTGACGGTCGGTCGGGAGCAGCCAATCAGGAATCGAACCCCAGGCCAAGCGCGTCCAGCGACCGGAGCAGCACGTTGCGGCGCCCGCCCTGGTGGTCGGCCTGGTCGAGGGCCCAGCGGGTGGCCTGGATCCCGGCAGCCGCTATCGGCTCCGGCGGGAACGGGACCGGGACCTGCCGCACCATCTGGAGCGCTGTGCGTTCGGTGTCGGGGGAGCCGTCGAGAACGTCGAACCGGTCCAGCATGACCTGCGCCGCGAAGTGCGTAGCGGCGACACCGAGCCCGGTGAATCCCGCCGCGTGCTGCACGCGTCCGCCGCCGGCCTGACCGAAGAAGGCGCAGAACCGGGTGGACGTGTCGATCGCACCGGACCACCTGTGCGTGAGGCGGATGCCCTCGAGCTGGGGGAACGTCGTCAGGAGGTGCTCGGTCAGGCGCCGGAACGTCCGGGGCCGGTTCTCGTACGTCCTGCTCACGCGCCCGCCGTAGTGGTAGACCGCGTCGTACCCGCCGAACACGATCCGGTTGTCGGCCGTCAGCCGGTAGTAGTGGAACTGGTTCGCCAGGTCCGCGAGGCCCTGCCGGCCGCGCCAGCCGATGGCGCCGAGCAGGTCGGCGGGCAGCGGCTCCGTCGCGACCACGTAGTCGTAGACGGGCACCGTGTGCAGGCGATAGCGCCGCAACAAGGACGGGAACACGTTGGTCCCGAGGATCACGCGGTCCGCGCGCAGGGTCGCCTCGCCAGCGGGCGACGTCGTCCGCAGGACGGCGTCGCTGCTCGCCCCGCGGCCCGGCGGGACCAGCCGCGTCACCCGTGTCTGCTCGAAGATCTCGACGCCGAGCTCGCTCGCGACCCGCGCCAGCTCGGTGGCGAGCCGCGCGGGGTGCACCAGCGCGGCGTCGTCGGGGCGGACCAGGCCCGCCTCGTAGGTCGGGCTCGCGATCTCGGCACGCATCTTCGCCCGGTCGAGGAACGTGTGCGGCACGCCGGCCCGGGCGGCGTCCTGCGCGGCGTCCTGCAGCCAGTCGATCTGGTGGGGCTCCACGGCGAGGTCGATGATGCCGGTGCGCTCCCACTGGCAGTCCAGCCCGAGGTCGCCCATCGCGGACTCCATGGCCGCCAGGTTCTCGTAGCCGAGGCGGGTCAGGGTGTCGAACTCGTCGGGCCAGCGGCCGCGTCCGTTCTCGTCACCGTGGGTGAGGCTCGCCTCGCAGAACCCGCCGTTCCGGCCCGACGCCGCCCAGCCGACCGACCTCGCCTCCACCAGCACCACGCGTGCGCCGGGGTAACGCTGCTTGGCGCGCAGCGCCGACCACAGGCCGGTGTACCCGCCGCCGACCACCACTACGTCGGCCCGGGTCGCGGCCGACAGGGCAGGGTAGGTCGGGTGCTCGCCCAGGTCGTCCTGCCAGAACACTGCTTGACGCGACCCGCCCAAAGCATGGTCTACGACAGACCCAGCCGGGATGTTGCGTTCAAAAACGGTCCTCTGCAGGCGCGCCATGCCGCAAATCTAGCCAATGTCCGATGGTCAGCGGTTTCGTGTGGATAAGCGTCTGGTGACAGTGCCGGTCACGGTCGGCATCAACCGCCCAGGCAGATCGTCTCGTAGCTGCGCGCCGCGTCGAAGCCGAGCTCGAGCTTGTCCTTGGTCCCGTCCGGGCACTCGCTGGAACCGACGATGAGGCCGGTGACCTTGCGAGCGCCGTTCGACGAGCACGCGACCTCGGTGCCGTCCTCGTCCACGCAGTCGCCCGTCACGAGCTGCCCGCCGCCGTTCCCGGGGTCTCCGGGATGGTCGTCCGACAGGTTGCGGGCGCAGACCGCCTGCGTGTTGCCGCCGGCCTGGCCGTCCTTCTGGAAGACGATGTCGGCGCCGGCCGGGCAGTGCACCTGCTCCACCCGCACGGCGTCCTGGATGTCCAGGATCGTGACTGTGGCGTCCGGGTCGTCGCAGGGCAGGGGGCGGTAGGCCTCGGTCTCGTTCGTGGCGTCCCCGCCCGTGGGCTCGGGGCCTGCGCAGGCGTTGACCGCCCACGTCGCACCGGCGTCCTCAGCTCCGTCAGGGCCGAAGAAGTGCAGAGCTACCGCGGTGATCACTCCGGCGGCGACGAGGAACGCGACGACGGACCAGATCCAGTCCCTCTTCGTGGTGCGCCCGCCGTCGCGGCCCCGACCTCTGCCGTCGTCGCGGGCGGGCTCTCGTGGCGGGACGGGCGGCAACGGGTTGGCGCCGGACCGGGTGGGCAGCTGGCCGGACCGGGGCCGGCTCGCCTGGAACTGGCCTGACTGGAACTGGCCCGACTGGAACTGGCCGGACTGCGGTCGGTGGCTCTGGCGGTGCGGGTCTGGCTGGTGTTCCGGAACACCTGCGTCCGGCGACACGGGGGAGGGCATGAGCGGCACATTAGCGATGTACGGCTGAATAGCCAAAGGGTCTCAGGTACTTTCGTTGCAATCGCGGGCCTCAGCGGCTAGAGCAGGCGGGCAGCTGGGGGCCCCGGGCACGAGCCCCGACCCGCCGCTGCTACGATCTTGGAGTCGCGACTGGCGTCAGGTGGATCACCACCGGGGAGCGACGAGTCATGCCGACGACGGGTCGTTCGCCTGGGCCCTGGGTCACCTCGTGGAGGGTGTGCGCCCGGGCAATGTGTCACGGTGCGTGGGCTCTTCCACCGCCGTCCGACTATCCCCGTCCCGCATGAATCGAGGAGCTATGAGCGCATCGACTCCCGACCCGCTCTCCACCCCGCTCGCCGAGCTCGACCCCGAGATCGCCGCCGTCCTGGACGGAGAGCTGGCCCGCCAGCGCGACACTCTCGAGATGATCGCGTCCGAGAACTTCGTTCCGCGCGCAGTCCTGGAGGCCCAGGGCTCGGTCCTGACGAACAAGTACGCCGAGGGTTACCCGGGCCGCCGCTACTACGGCGGCTGCGAGCAGGTCGACATCGCGGAGAACCTCGCGATCGCCCGCGCCAAGGACCTGTTCGGCGCCGAGCACGCCAACGTCCAGCCGCACTCCGGTGCGCAGGCCAACGCGGCAGTGCTGCACGCCCTGATCAACGCGGGCGACAAGATCCTCGGCCTCGAGCTGGCCCACGGCGGCCACCTCACGCACGGCATGAAGATCAACTTCAGCGGCAAGCTGTACGACGTCGGCTCCTACGGCGTGGACCCGCAGTCCTACCGCATCGAGATGGACGAGGTCCGCAAGAAGGCGCTCGAGCACCGGCCCGACGTCATCATCGCCGGCTGGTCCGCCTACCCGCGCCAGCTCGACTTCGCCGCGTTCCGTGAGGTCGCGGACGAGGTCGGCGCCAAGCTCTGGGTCGACATGGCGCACTTCGCCGGGCTCGTCGCGGCGGGTCTGCACCCGTCGCCCGTGCCGCACGCCGACGTCGTCTCCTCGACCGTGCACAAGACGATCGGCGGGCCGCGCTCCGGCTTCATCCTCTCCAAGGGTGAGTACGCCAAGAAGATCGACTCCGCGGTCTTCCCGGGCCAGCAGGGCGGCCCGCTCATGCACGTGATCGCTGCCAAGGCGGTCTCGTTCAAGGTCGCGGCGACCGAGTCGTTCAAGGCCCGCCAGGAGCGCACGCTCCGCGGCGCGTCGATCATCGCCGAGCGTCTTTCGCAGCCCGACGTCGCCGCGGCCGGGGTGTCCGTCCTGACCGGCGGCACCGACGTGCACCTGGTCCTCGTTGACCTGCGCAACTCGGACCTCGACGGCCAGCAGGCCGAGGACCTCCTGCACGACGCCGGGATCACCGTGAACCGCAACGCCGTCCCGTTCGACCCGCGCCCGCCGCGCGTCACCTCGGGCCTGCGCATCGGCACGCCGGCACTCGCCACGCGCGGGTTCGACGACGCCGAGTTCACCGAGGTCGCCGACATCATCGCGACCGCCCTGAAGAACGGCGCCGCGACGGACGTGGACGCCCTCTCGGCCCGGGTCGCGAAGCTGACGGCTGCCTTCCCCCTCTACCCGGGTCTCTGACCATGGCCGCACAGATCCTGGACGGGAAGGCAGCTGCCGCCTCGATCAAGGCGGAGCTGAAGGAGCGGGTTACCGCGCTGCGTGAGCGCGGCGTCGTACCGGGACTCGGCACGCTCCTGGTGGGCGACGACCCCGGGTCGCAGTGGTACGTGGCGGGCAAGCACCGCGACTGCGCCGAGGTCGGCATCGCGTCGATCCGGGAGGACCTCCCGGCCGACGCCTCGCAGGAGGACATCGAGGCGGCGGTACGGCGGCTGAACGAGGACCCGGCGTGCACCGGGTACATCGTCCAGCTGCCGCTGCCGAAGGGAATCGACACCAACCGCGTGCTCGAGCTCGTCGACCCCGACAAGGACGCCGACGGCCTGCACCCCACGAACCTGGGGCGCCTGGTCCTGCGGGTCAACGAGGAGATCACGTCCTCGCTGCCCTGCACACCGCGCGGCATCATCGAGCTCGTGGAGCGGCACGGGATCAAGCTCGCGGGCAAGGAGATAGTGGTCCTGGGCCGCGGCGTCACCGTGGGCCGCCCGATCGGCCTGCTGCTCACGCGGCGCGCCGTGAACGCGACGGTCACCCTGACGCACACCGGCACCACGGACCTCGCCGGGCTCGTCAAGCGGGCCGACGTCGTCGTGGCCGCCGCCGGCGTCAAGGGCATCGTGTCCGGCGAGATGGTGAAGCCGGGCGCCGTGCTGATCGACGTCGGCGTCTCCCGCGAGACCGACCCCGAGACAGGCAAGTCGCGCGTGGTGGGCGACATCTCGCCCGAGGCGGCGGCGATCGCGGGCTGGGTGTCGCCCAACCCGGGCGGCGTCGGCCCGATGACGCGGGCGATGCTCCTCGCGAACGTCGTGGAGTCGGCGGAGCGGTCGCTGGTCTGACTCGGCCCGAGCCTCCCGGTCTGGCGAGACCGGGAGGCTCGGTTCACAGATGGCCGATGAGTTGCGGGATCGGGTGGCGTCGGACCTACTGAGACGGGGCCGAAGACGCCCCCACCAACTCAGGAGGACACGATGGTTACCGTTCGACCGCATCTCTGGTTCGGGAACAACAAGGCCGGCGAGGCCGCCGCGTTCTACGCGGAGCACATCCCGGGATCGTCCGTCGACAGCGTGGTGAAGACGCCCGAGGGCCTTCCGGACGGCACTGAGCCGGGTGGAGACTTCATCGTGGAGTTCACCGTGGCCGGCCTGCCCGTCATCGGGCTGAACGCCGGACCCGACCTCACCCTCGACGAGGCGTTCTCGTTCTACCTGTCCGTCGAGGGCCAGGAGGAGGTCGACCACTACTGGGACATCCTCATTGCCGACGGCGGCGCCCCCGGTCCCTGCGGCTGGTGCAAGGACAAGTACGGGGTGTCGTGGCAGGTCATCCCGAAGGAGCTCGAGGAGCTCTGCGGCACGTACTCGACGCCCCCCGAGATCGCCGCGATGAACGCGATGCTGAAGATGGGCAAGATCGACGTCGCGGCGCTGCAGGCGGCCCACGACGGGGCCTGACGGGGGCGGACTGTCGGGGGTGGCAAGTACGCTTCCCCGGTGCCTCTGATCGTCGCTACCGCCAATGTCAACGGGATCCGTGCCGCCGTCCGCCGCGGGATGGACTCCTGGATCGCCACCCGCACGCCCGACGTCCTCATGTTGCAGGAGGTGCGCGCCCCCGACAAGGTCGCCCGTGAGCTGCTCGACGGCTGGCACGTGGCCCACTCGGAGAGCGAGGTCAAGGGGCGCGCCGGCGTGCTCGTCGCGTCCCGCATGCCGATCGGCGACATCCGCACGGGCCTCGCGGCCCACGGGCCGGACGGCGCCGAGGAGGCAGGCCCGGACACGGGCCGCTGGATCGAGGCCGACGTCCAGCTGCCCGACGGCGGCACGTTGACCGCCGTCTCCACCTACCTGCACTCCGGGTCCACCAGGCCGGGCGAGGAGCACACGATGGTGGCCAAGTACGCCTACCTGGAGAAGGTGACGGCGCGCCTGGCCGAGCTCTCGGTGGCGCACGGTCCGGTGGTCGTGGCCGGCGACCTGAACATCGCGCACCACAACGTGGACCTGAAGAACTGGAAGAGCAACCTGAAGAGCGCCGGCTTCCTCCCCGAGGAGCGCGCCTACATGACGCGCTGGCTCGACGAGCACGGGTGGACCGACCTCGGGCGGGTGCACGCCGGCGACGGGCCCGGCCCGTACACGTGGTGGACGTGGCGCGGCCAGGCGTTCGACAACGACTCGGGCTGGCGCATCGACTACCAGCTCGCGAACCAGGTCCTCGCGGGTGCGTGCCGCAAGGTCGAGGTCGACCGCGCGCCCACCTACGCCGAGCGCTGGAGCGACCACGCCCCGGTCGTGGCCACCTACGAGCTGTAGCCGCCCGGGATGCCGCGGCATCCCGGGCCGTCAGTGGCGGATCGCGTCGATCACTTTGACGCGCACCGCGTAGATCGCCGGGATCAGGCCCGCAAGGGCACCGATGCCGACGGCGCACGCCATTCCCACCAGGGCGGACCAGGCCGACCGTGCTGAACGACGCGCCGACCGCGAAGGCAGCAGCCTTGTCACGGTAAGTTCAGCGGCGTGCCACCCGAGTTTCGGTAGGCGATCGTCTTCGCGAACAGGTTGCCGCCGTCGGTTTCAATCGTGGTCGACTTGTCCGATCCTTGGCCGAACAGCAGACCCGCGACATGGGCGCTCGCGACCCGGTCCATGTTCGAGAACAGCCAGTCCACCTTGTCGTCCTGATAGTGGTACGGGGTGTTGTTCTGTCGCATGTTGCCGACCGGGATCTGCCAGACCACGATCGGTTTGCCGGCCGCCTCTGCCATAATCTTCCAATACGCGAGCTGCGCGGACCACTTCTCTTCGCTCCAGAATGAGTTGTGTCCGCCATTCTCCGGCAAGGCCTTGAGGCCGGCGTCCATATCTTCAACCTCCCCGACCAGGAAGTCCGCGTTTTTTGCCCCGAGGGCCCCGTAATCCCTGGCGCATTTCTGCTCGTTGCCCGGCCAGTCCCAGCAGGTGAGGTGCAGACCGACGGTCGCGTTAGGAGCGTACTTGCGGGTCATTTCGATCAGGCAGCGGGACAGGCCCGCAATAGTGTTCGCCTGGTTTCCGCAGTCGTTCGGCGCCGCAGCAGTCACCTGCGCCGGGACCGTGTTCACATCGCCCGTCCCGCGTGCGAATCCCCAAAAATCAGCTTCGAGATCGATCATGTCGGGCGAGGTGCCGATCTTCTGGAGGAAGAAACGGTAGTCGTTCAGGTACCTGGTGAGGAGGTCGACCTGGTTGACCGCCTTCACCTCGTCCTGCCACGTCGCATTGGGGGTGAGGTGAGGGAGTACAAACCACGACCACACCATCGTCTGCGGATAAGGTTGACCCTTATAGGTGGCCTGTGCAGCGCGGTCTTGCATATGGGGGACGAGCCCCCCGCGCCCACCCCACACGCATCCCCACCAGTTCGTCCCATCCGGGCAGGTCTTCGCCGTGTACACGTCGCTCGACGGTGCAGGCGGACTGACGACGTATTGGTACTGAGCGTCGAATGGTGCGGCAACCGAAGGTTCATCATTCGATATTCTTCCGATCAACACCGTGCTCTTGCCCATGAAAGTTTTACCCGAGGTCAGCTTGGCGCTCGCGCTAGCCGACGGGGTGGGTGAAGCCGACGGTGTGGGTGAAGCCGACCCGGTCGGGGACTCAACCCCGGTTGGGTCAATCGCCTCCGTGCCGGCGGCGCCAGGGTCGGCATCGGCCACGTGGTCGGGTAGCAAAACCACGACCAGGGTGGCGATGAGCGCGGTGGCGACGAGGGCCGCCCCAGTTGCCGACACGACGAGCCAACGCCTGGGCAGCACGCCTTTGTGGCGGCCGTGCGTTGCTTTCACTGGCATGCCGGAGCGTCGAATGATCACGACGCACATCCTGACCGATGGCTGATGACAAATGTCATCTCTCGTAACACCATTCCGTTACGTCTTTGTAAACCATGTCGCGAGAAGAGGCCGCTCCATGAGCGTCGGCCAGATCCGCTGGGCCGGGTAGTCCTGTGCCCGGACGGTGCGGTCTCCTCGGCGGCGGCGTCGTGGATGCAACCGCCGCGACGGTATCCGCGCCGAGGTACCTACCGTCCTATGTGGACCGATGGCGCGACGGCGGGGACGTTGTCAGCGCCGAGAAGTCCGTCGGCGCAGGTCAAGCCGCGTGTTGGTATTCGTGGAGGATGCCGCCGAGGCGGTCGCGGCGGCGGATCCGGCGTGGGACGGGATGGAAGCACCGGGTGAAGCCAAGGCTTTGCGGCCAGCGGGCGGTCTTGTCGTGGGCGTGATCGTTGCGACTATGCGTCCGTTCTAGCCGCAACGATCACGCCCTCAGCAGAGCCGGCTAGGCGGCCGGGGCCGAGGGCGGGGCCAGGAGGAACGCCGGGGCGGTCAGGCCGGCGTCGGCGAAGGCGTCCGCGACCGCCTGGGAGACCGCGTCGACGTCGGACAGGTGGACCAGCGCGATGGCGCTGCCGCCGAAGCCGCCGCCGGTCATGCGCGCGCCGAGCGCGCCCGAGGCCATGGCGGTGTCGACGACGAGATCGAGCTCGCGGCAGGAGACCTCGTAGTCGTCACGCAGGGAAGCGTGCGAGGCCAGCATGAACGGGCCGACGTCGGCCGCGCGCCCCTCTCGCACCAGGTCGGCGAACCGCGCGGTGCGGTCGATCTCCGACACGACGTGCCGCACGCGACGGCGCAGGACGCCGTCGGGGTCGTGCGCCTCGAGCTCCGCCAGCGCCCGCTCGATGCCCATGCCGCCGAGCGTCGGCGCGATGTCGCGGAGCGAGTCCAGCCCGAGCAGCTCCGCGGCCTGTTCGCACGAGGCGCGCCGCGCACCGTACTCCCCGCTCACGTGGTCGTGCTCGGCCTTGGTGTCGACGACCAGGAGGGTCAGACCGGCGGTGGCGAGGTCGAACGGCACGGGTACGCCGGACTCCAGCGGGTCCAGCCCGGGCTTGAAGTCGAGCAGCAGCGCGTGGCCCTCGCGGCAGCGCAGCGACGCCGACTGGTCCAGACCGCCCGTGGGCGCGCCTGCGATCTCGTTCTCCGCGCGGCGGGTGGCGTCGACCAGCTCGGCGCGCCCGGCGTCGGACGCTGCGAGGCCGAGGCCGGCCACTGCGTCGAGCGCCACCGCGACGGCGGCCTCAAGCGCGGCCGACGAGCTCAGGCCGGCGCCGAACGGCACGCACGAGTCGACGGCGGCGTCGAAGCCGCCGACCTTGTGGCCCGCCTGGTCCAGGGCCCAGGCGACGCCCGCCACATACGCGCCCCAGCCGCGCGCCGCGCCGGGTGCGATGTCGGACAGGCGTGCCTCCCACATGCCCTCTGCCTGCGCCGATACCAGCCGGACGTGGTCGTCGTCGCGCGGCCGCAGCGCGATGTAGGTGCGGTGCGGCAGTGCGGTCGGGAGGCAGAGCCCGGCGTTGTAGTCAGTGTGCTCGCCGATGAGGTTGACCCTGCCGGGGGCGGACCAGACGCCCTCAGGGGAGCCGTCGAACGAACGGGTGAAGAGCTCGTCGACCCGGCGCGCGCCGTCCTCGGCGGTCCAGGCTTCGAGCCAGTTGATGGTGGTCACGGAACTGATTATTGCCCGTCGAGCGCGCCGGTCCTACAGCCGGTCAGGCAGCGAGACCGTAGGCCGGCGCGCGGGGGGTCCGCAGCGGGTGCGCAGCGGGGCGTCAGCCGTCCTGGCGCAGCACCCGGACTGCGCCCGCGGGGACGGTCGCGTCGCCCGCGACGGCGTCGCCGGTGAGCAGGTCGGTGGCCGGCGTGTCCAGGGGCAGCTTCGCGTCGTCGTCGGTGTGGTTGATCGCGACCGTGTAGGTGGCGCCGTCGCCCGTGCGGCGCACCACCTCCAGCCCGTCCACGGTGCCCGACGGCGCCAGCCCGGCCGTCGCGTACACGTCGGCCAAGACCGTGGCCAGGGCCTCGACGTCGAGGTTGGTCGACACGTACCAGCCAGTGCCCGCACCGTGAGTGTGCCGCGTGATCGCGGCGCCGCCCGGCTTCGGGCCGTCGGCGTAGGTTCCGACGGGCTCGGCCCCGGCGAGGACCAGGTCGTCGGCCCAGACCGTGCCGGTGAGCGCCGTGGTGCCGGCGTCGGCCGCCGCCGTTCCGGCCCCGTACGCCACGGTGAGCGAGTCGCCCTCGCGCAGCGGCAGGAACTCCTCGACCCACACGCCGAGCGCGTCCCGCAGCGGAGCCATCAGGCCGCCGGGGTGCACGGCGTCGTTCTCGTCGACGATGCCGCTGAAGTAGCTCACCAGCAGCGTGCCGCCGGCCTCGACGTAGGCGGTGAGGTTCGCCGCGTCGTCGGCCGTGAGCAGGTACGACGCCGGCGCGACGACCAGCTTGTAGCCCGACAGGTCCTGGCCCGGCCGCACCAGGTCGACGGTGTGGCCGTCCCGCCAGAGGCGGTCGTAGTAGGTGTCGATCCGTTCCCGGTGCGACGCGCCCTGGCTTGGCCGCCACTCGAGGTCCTGGGCCCAGAACGACTCGTAGTCCCAGAGCAGCGCGACGTCGGCGTGGACCTGGGAGCCGTGCAGCTCGGTCAGCCGGCCGAGGTTCGCGCCGAGCTCGGTCACCTCGCGCCACACCCGGGACTCCGTGCCCGCGTGGGGGACCATCGCCGAGTGGAACTTCTCCGCGCCCGAGCGGGAGGCCCGCCACTGGAAGAACATGATCGCGTCCGCACCCCGCCCCAGGTGGGAGAACGAGTTGCGGGCCAGCTCCCCGGGGCGCTTGGCCACGTTGCGCGGCTGCCAGTTCACGGCCGACGTCGAGTGCTCCAGCAGGAGCCACGGCTTGCCGCCCGCGACGGACCGGGTGAGGTCGGCGGCCATGGCCAGGCCCACGTGGCCGCGCGGGTCCGCGGCCCACAGGTAGTGGTCGTTCGCCACGATGTCGACCTCACGAGCCCACGCGAACAGGTCGGTGGACGGGCAGATCGTGGCCATGAAGTTCGTGGTGACCGGCGCCGCGGAGTGCTCGCGGATCGCGTCGCGCTCCGCGACGAAGCAGGCGAGGAGGGCCGCGTCCGAGAATCTCGCGAAGTCGAGCTGCTGCGCCGGGTTGGCCGACGTCGCCGTGGCCGCCGGTACCTGCACGTGCTCCCAGTCGCCGTAGACCTGCCCCCAGAAGGCGGTGCCCCAGGCGGCGTTCAGCCCGTCGAGCGAGCCGTACCGCTCGCGCAGCCACGTGCGGAACGCGCGCTGGGCGTGCACCGAGTAGTCGAGCGAGACCGGCGCGCCGTACTCGTTGTGCACGTGCCACCCGACCACGGCCGGGTGCGTGCCGTACCGCGCGGCGAGCTGGGTGGTGATGCGCAGAGCCGCCTCGCGGTATGCGGGGGCGGTCGGCGCCATGAGGCCCCGCCCGCCCGGGCCCATCGGTGTGCCGTTCCGGTCGATCACCCGGGCGTCCGGGTGGGCCGCGTACAGCCAGGCGGGCGGGGCCGCCGTGGGCGTTGCGAGCAGGATCCGGACGCCGCCCGCGTGCAGCAGCTCGACCACGCGGTCCAGCCAGCCGAAGTCGAACTCGCCCTCGCGCGGCTCCAGCAGTGCCCAGCTGAAGATGCCGAGGCTGACGAGGTTCACGCCCGCCTCGTTCATCAGCCGGACGTCCTGAGCCCAGACCTCCTCGGGCCACTGCTCCGGGTTGTAGTCGCCGCCGTAACCGATCTGCTCGACGCCGGTCAGCCAGCCGTCGTACTGGGGCCCGGGGACGAAGCTCGGGGTCTCAGGCATGGAAGGTCCTTTCGCAGGTATCTCGCTTGCAACAGCACGACTGCACCAAGGTTGGTCTCAGCGACGGTCCGGTACGACGTGGACCGTCGCCGTGACGGGACCGTACTCCGACGTTCCGTCGACCGTGAACGTGCCCGGCGCGGCGGTCGCGTCGTCGGGCACCTTCTGCCAGTGGACGCGCACGCCGGAGACGTTCCCGTCCGCGGGAGTCAGGACGTCGACCGTCCGGGGGAGCCGGACGCCGTCGCCCACCTCGGTGACCACGTGCACGGAGTCCTCCAGCACGTGCGTGACGTCGCTCTCGCGGTAGATGTCGAGCGACGCGTTGGCCTCGGGGAACCAGCCCGCGCTGGTCTCGACCCACGTGAACATCGGCTGCCAGTTCGCGGGCTCCCACACCAGCACGCCCTGCACCCGGTTGCCGGGCACGTCGTTGGCGACCTGGAAGACGCGCTGGATGGCATCGGCCTGACCCTGGACGGTCACGGGGAACGGGGAGTTGGGCAGCGGCGTCGGGTCGCCGGGCGGCCAGCTCTCGGCAGGGTAGGCGGTCTCGGCGACGTCGAGCGCGTACTCGGGGAAGGTCTCCGCGATGGTGTGCAGGTTGTGCTCGAGCTCCTCAGGGCTGCCGTGCCACTCGGGGTAGTAGGAAAGGGCGAGCACGTCCGGGGCGGCGTCGGCGGCCTCGAGGCGGGTGAGCAGCTGCGTCCAGAACTCCATGGTCTTGTCGAGGCGGCCTGTGTCGACGATCGCGTGGACCTCGACCTCGGACTCCGGGGACGACTCCCGCACGGCCCTGATGCCGGACGCCATGAGGGTGCCGAACCTGTCCCACTGCTCGTTGTAGGCCTGCTGCTCGGCGGGGTCCTCGCTGCGCCAGTACTTCCAGAGCAGGCCGCCGCCCGGCTGTGACTGGTAGACGTCGGCCTCGTCGGTGAAGTACTGCGGCGCGGTGGTGCCGATGATCTGCGCCTCGCTGCCGTACAGGAAGCCGTTGATCACCTCGTTGCCCACCGCGACCTTCGCCGGGGTGGTGCCCTGCCCGATCAGCTGGGTCAGGTAGTCGGCGGTGAAGTCGTGGACCTCCCGGGTCAGCTCGTCGAAGGGCAGCTCGGCCCAGGCGCGCGGCTTGGGCTGCTTGCTCGGGTCGGCCCAGCTGTCGGCGTAGTGGAAGTCGATGCCGAGGCCCATGTCGCGGTCGACGATCTCGCTGGCCACGGTGAGTGAGCGCTCCGGACCCTGGTACGCCGGGTCGGTCTCGACGCCGGTGGTCTCGTCGCGCGGGTCGTTCCAGATGCGCAGCCGCAGGTGCTCCATGCCGCGGTCCTTGACGACGTCGAGCAGCTGCGGGCCGGGGTCTGGCGCACCGGCCAGCGCAGCCTCCGCGTCGAGGTAGTACGGCTGGTCGCGCTCCTGGTCGGCGTAGGACAGGTCGGCGCCGAGCTTCAGGTCGTCGCGCAGGTAGTTGTACGCGTGCACCTCGGCGACGCCGGCGCTCGACGTCGCGGCGACGAACCGGACCCGCAGGTAGCGGGTGCCCTCCCGGTCGACCAGGGCCGTGGTGCCGGCCGCGCCGCTGCGGCCGTCGCTGTGGTCGGCGACGGTCACCCAGCGCTTCCGGTCCGCGGACGTCTCGACGACGTAGCGCGCGGGTGTCGCGTCCGCGAGGACCACCTCGACCTTGTGCAGACCGTCGTACGCGCCGCCGAGGTCGATCGTGAGAGCCGGGCCCTGCTTCCCCTCGTGGCTGGTCGCCGTCCGGCCCGACGCGACGTCCGGCTGCCAGGCGGTGCCCTCGTCGCCGTCGAGTGCGAGGCCCGCGTCGGCGTTGTTGCTGGTGGCGCGGGCTGTGACCCAGCCCTTGCCGGCCAGGTCGGTCTCGACGGGCTCGATCACGGCCTCGCCGTAGCCCGCCGCAGAGGGCCCGATCGCGAGGCCGGCCGTCGTCAGTGCGACGGCCAGGGCGGCGCTGCCCGCGAGCGCGCGCCGACCATTTGTGCTGTGCGTCATAAGGAGGACTTCCTTGTCCGGTCGGGAACGTGCGTCTGGAGTACCCGGGACAACGGTAGGTCCTGGAGGCGCGGGTGGGAATACGCTTCCCGACTGCTCAGCCCTGGACGGCGGCCAGTACCTCCTGCTCCTCGCCGCGGGTCAGGCCCGTGACCGTGGCGTCGGGCGTGGCGCCGAGCCACACGAGGGTGTCGCGGGTGGTCTCGGCGAACGGCCGGATCTTCAGACCGGCCTGCAGCGAGGACGTGACGTCGTGCGTCATGAACCCGGCGTCGACCAGTTCACCCGCCCAGAACGGGATCGACCGCGGCCCGGACCACTGCGCGACCTCGTGCGCCGCGAGGACCTCCGGGGCGACGGCGACCAGCTCGGGATCGGCCCCGGCGGCGTCGGCCACCTGCGCGAGCAGCTCCGACCGGGGCACCGGCTGGCATACGGCGTCGAAGTCGCCGGTGGTGCCCCGCTCCGCCGCAGTCACGATCCACGCGGCGAGATCGCGGACATCGACGAGCTGGACCGGGCCGTCCACGGGCTCGGGAACCAGGACCGGGAGTCCGTCCTCGGCGGCCTGCGCGAACCGGGCAGGCCAGTAGGTGAACCGCCCGCTCGGGTCGCCCGGCCCGACGATCAGGCCCGGCCGGATCACGAACGCGGATGCAGTGCCGGACCGAACCAGGTTCTCGCACGCCACCTTCATCGCCCCGTACACGTCGGGCCTGGACGACGGGTCCTCGTCGGTCTCGATCGGGTCGAGCAGGGGGAGCGTGGCGGGCGTTCCACCCACGGTGGCGGTGTCGGCATAGACATTGACGGTCGACACGAACGTCCAGTGGGCATCCGGGAAGGCGGCCACCGCGCTGCGCACGTGCGAGGGGATGCGCGAGACGTCGACGACGGCGTCGAACTGCGCCTCGACCAGCTCCGCCGGCACCGCCTCGGAGCGATCCCAGCGGACGAGCGTGGCGCCGTCGGGCACTGTGCCGCTCACGCCGCGCGCCGCGCACGTGACGTCGTGCCCGCGGGCCACCGCGGCCTCCGCGACCGCGCGGGACAGGAAGACCGTTCCACCGAGAACCAGGATTCGCATGGTGCCCACCGAACCGCATCCCGCGCGCCGGGGCACGCTGATCTGCTCGTGGCGAATCTCCCGACGGCGTATCGGCCTCGGGTTCGACGCATTGACGCAATGATTGCGTCATTACTATCCTGGCTGCATGCTCTTCCCGACTCCAGAGCTCTCGCCGGACGACGCGCGCGTGCTCGATGACATCGATCGCGCGCGTGATGACCTGCGCCTGCAGGTCCGGTCGACACCTACGAAATGGACTGACGATCTACGCCGCTTCCTGACGGCAGACGCTGTCGCCGCGTCGAACTCGATCGAGGGCTTCCGGGTTTCGACAGTCGATGCCGAGGACCTCATGGACGGGGAGCGCGACGTCGACGTCTCGGAGGTGAACCGCGACGAGACCCTCGCCTACCAGCGAACGATGACGTACATCCAGTCCCTGCACGACGCACCGGACTTCGGTTACAGCAAGGGCCTGCTCAACGGGCTCCACTGGATGCTCCAGGGGCACCACCACACGCCACCGCGCCCCGCCGGGCAGTGGCGCAAAGGGTCGGTGTACGTCACGGATACCCGTGACCCGAGCATTGCGGTCTACACGGCCCCGCCGGTGGACGAGGTTCCAGGCCTCATGTCCGAGCTGGTGGACTGGCTCAACGACGATGACCAGACGCATCCCACCGTCCGCGCCGCCATGGCGCACCTGCACCTGGTCTCGATCCACCCGTGGTCGGACGGGAACGGTCGGATGTCGCGCTCCCTGCAGACACTTGTCACGGCCCGGGCGGGCGTCCTGGCCCCGGAGTTCTCGTCGATCGAAGCCTGGCTGGGGCGGCCGGGCAACACCTGGGAGTACTACCGGCAGCTCGGCGCCCGTGGCAGTACCTACCTGCCTGACCAGGACGTGTCGGAGTGGGTCAGGTTCAATCTCGTGGCTTCCCACCAGCAGACCCAGTCCGTCCGGTTGCGGCTCGAGCGGTCCACGCGGGTGCTGGAGCAGCTGGACACCTTCGTGAACTCCCTGGGGCTGAGCGCTCGCGTCGTCAGCGCGCTGCACGACGTCGCGCTCTCAGGTCGTGTGCGCCGCAGCCGCTACGAACGGTCCGAGAACCTCCGCGTCCAGCAGGCGCAGCGTGATCTGCGGGACCTCGTCGCGGCACGAGTGCTGGAGCCGGTGGGCAGAACTCGTGCCCGCTACTACATCGCCGGGGACGCCTTCCCACAGGCCGCCCTCGAGGAAGCCGGTACACCCTTCACCCTCACGGACCCGTACAAGCAATAGCTGCCAGGCCCGTTTCGCGCGAGATGCGTCATGGAGGACCCAGCAGCGTCACCCGACCAGCGCCGCCCGCTCCTCCTTCAGGAAGTCCGCACACCGCTCACCGATCATCATCACCGTGATGTTCGGGTTGACCGTAGTGATCTCCGGCATGACCGACGCGTCCGCGACGCGCAGCCCCGTGACCCCCTTGACCCGCAGCCGCGGGTCGAGCGGCGAGGAGTCGTCGTCCGCCGCGCCCATCCGCACCGATCCCGTCGGGTGGTAGACCGTGTTGTGGGTGCGCGAGATGTAGTCCGCGATCTCCTCGTCGGTCTGCACGTCCGGGCCCGGGTACAGCTCCGCGCCCGCCCACTCCCGCATCGCGGGCTGTGCCACGATCTTCCGGGCGAGCTTGATGCCCTCCACCATGACCGCCATGTCGTACGGGTCAGTGAAGTAGCGCGGGTCCACCTTCGGCTTGTCGCGGAAGTCACGGGAGCGCAGCCGCACCGTGCCGCGGGAGCGGGCATGCGTCACGTTCGGGGTGAGGCAGAACCCGTTCTCCGTGGTCGGGTAACCCTGCCGCGCCGTGTGCATGTCGAACGGCACGGAGCCGTAGTGCATCATCAGGTCCGGCCGGTCCAGGCCCGCCTCGGTGGCCGCGAAGATGCCGATCTCCCACCACTGCGTCGAGGTGGTGACCATCGGCTGCTTCGCCTCCCACTGGATCACCCCTTCGGGGTGGTCCTGCATGTGCGACCCGACGCCGGGGGCGTCCACCAGGACGTCGATACCCACCTCCGCGAGATGCTCGGCCGGGCCGATGCCGGACAGCATGAGCAGCTTGGGCGAGTCGATGGCGCCCGCCGACAGGACCACCTCGTGCCTCGCGGTGAACATCCGGTGGTGGATCAGATCCGGCCCGAGCGCCTCGACCCCCGTGCACCGGGTGCCGTCGAACGCGAGCCGCTTGGCGCGGTGCTCGGTGAGGATGGTCAGGTTGGGCCGGTCGAGGACCGGGTGCAGGTAGCTCACCGACGACGACGAGCGGACGCCGTCCTCCCGGGAGTTGATCTGGAAGAAGCTCGCGCCGGTCACGACCGTGGTGCCGTCGTTGAACTGCACGCGGGTGATGCCCGCCTGCTCGCAGGCGTCCAGCACCGCCACCCCGCACGGGTCCGCGGGCGGGACCTGCCGGATCCGCACGGGGCCGTCGTGCCCGTGGTGCTCGCCGGGCTGGTCGTTGTTCTCCAGCTTCGCGTAGTACGGCAGCGACTCCATTGCCCGCCAGCCCGTGGCGCCCAGCGCCTCCCACTGGTCCAGGTCCTCGGCCGGCGCCCAGAACGCGATGCACGAGTTGTGCGAGGAGCACCCGCCGAGCACCTTGGCGCGCGCCTGCCGCATGAACGAATTGCCACTGGACTGCGGCTCGATGGGGTAGTCCCAGTCGTAGCCCGACTCAAGCAGCCCCATCCAGCGGTCGAGCTGCAGGATCGCGTCGTCGCCTTCGTCGGACGGGCCCGCCTCCAGCAGGGCGACCGAGACCGCCGGGTCCTCGCTGAGCCGCGCCGCGACTGCCGCTCCTGCGGAGCCGCCGCCGATCACGACGTAGTCGAACGTGCGCTCATTCGTCCGCGCCGTGGCCTGCTTCTCGGGGTGCTTCGCCGGCAGCTCAGTCATCGGTTCCTCCGAACCAGCCCGTCACTGCTGGGCGCAGGTTCTGGTAGATGTGCTTGGACTCCTGGTACTCGGCAAGGCCCGCGAGGCCGAGCTCCCGGCCGAACCCGGACTGCCCGTAGCCGCCCCACTCTGCCTGCGGCAGGTAGGGGTGGTAGTCGTTGATCCAGATGGTGCCGTGCCGCAGCCCGTTCGCCACCCGCTGTGCCTTCCCGGCGTCCTGCGTCCAGACGGCCCCGGCGAGGCCGTAGATCGTGTCGTTGGCGATCTCGACAGCCTCTTCCTCGGAGCGGAAGGTCTCGACAGTGACGACGGGCCCGAACGCCTCGTCGACGACGGCGGAGCTGCCGCGCCGGACGCCGTCGAGCACCGTGGGCAGGTAGTAGAAGCCCTGCTCCAGCTCGCCGGTGCCCCACTCGCCCCCGCAGCGGACGACTGCGCCCTCCTCGACCGCCTTCGCCACGTACGCGGTGACCTTGTCCCGGTGCGCGGCGGAGATCAGCGGCCCGGTCTCGGCGGCGTCGTCGAACGGGCCGCCGAGACGGATCTCCCGGGCACGGCGCACCAGCTCGTCGACGAAGCGGTCGTGGATCGACTCCTCGACGATCAGCCGCGCACCCGCCGAGCAAACCTGCCCCGAGTGGACGAATGCGCCGTTGAGCGCGTTGTCCACGGCGGCGTCGAAGTCGGCGTCGGCGAAGATCACGTTCGGGTTCTTGCCGCCCAGCTCCAGGGCCACCTTCTTGACCGTCGCCGATGCGCTCGCCGCGATGATCCGTCCGGTGGCGAGGCCGCCGGTGAACGACACCAGGTCGACGTCCGGGTGGCTCGACAGCGGGGCACCCGCCTCGGGGCCCGCACCCAGCACCAGGTTGGCCACGCCGGCCGGGACCCCGGCGTCGGAAAGGACCTCCATGAGCAGGACGGCGGTGTGCGGGGTGAGCTCGCTCGGCTTGAGCACGAAGGTGTTGCCCGCCGCGAGGCAGGGCGCCACCTTCCAGACGGCCTGCAGCAGCGGGTAGTTCCACGGCGAGATGAGGCCGCAGACCCCCACCGGCTCGTGCACCACACGGCTGAGCACGTCGGGGCTGCCGGCGTCGACGATCCGCCCGGCGTCGGCGCCCGCGAGCTTGGCGTACCAGCGGAAGCAAGCGATGCAGTCGTCCATGTCGATGCGGCTCTCGACCAGGCGCTTGCCCGTGTCGCGGGACTCGGCGAGCGCGAAGTCCTCGGCCCGCTCCGTCAGGAGGTCGGCCACGCGCTGCAGCAGCTCGCCGCGCTCCGGCGCGGTGGTCTCGCGCCACGGGCCGGCGTCGAAGGCGCGGCGCGCGGCGCGGATCGCACGCTCGGTGTCCGCGGCGGTGGCCTCGGACACCTCTGCGACGAGCGAGCCGTCCGCCGGGCAACGGATCTCACGGGTGCCGCCCGCGGCGGCCCCCTGCCAGGTGCCGTCGACGTACAGGGTTGTGGGTGTGCTCATGGTGGTGCTCCGTCAGGCTTCGATCGGCTCGGTGTCGTGGGTCGGCGCGCTGCTCGCGTGCAGGAAGAGCAGGTGCCGCTCGTACTGGTCCAGGACGTCGGCGATGAGCTGCTCCTTGGCGTAGTCGGTGACGTCGTAGCCCTGAGTGCCCTCCGCGAGATGGACCTCGACGCGGAAGTACGTGTCGTCCTGGCCGGAGGTGTTCATACGGAACGTCGGCGTGGGGTGCGCCTGCGGCCACAGCGTGTACGTGAACGGTGCCTCGTCGCCGTGCTCGACGGTCAGGGTGAGGGCCGGCAGCCCGCTGTCGCCCACCGGGGCCTCGGTGCAGGACGTCGCGATGTCCTGCTCCTTCAGTGCCGCCGAGACCTCGGTGAGGGCGGGGCGCACGGTCTTGTCGATGAATCGCAGCGTGTGCCGTCGGTCGGGGAAGCTGACGAGCCGCGTGAGCCGCTGCCGCCATCCGGGCGCGCCCGCCGCCCCGGCGTGCGTGATTCGTCCGGACAGGCTTGAGGGCAGGGAGGTGCGCAGCGTGTCGAGCTTCTGGCCCTCGGTACGCAGCACCTTGTAGAGCGCGAGCATGACGCCGAACATCACCAAGGAGAAGGGCAGGCCCATGATGATCGTTCCGGACTGCAGCGTCGAGATGCCGCCCGCCAGCAGCATGCCCATCGTGAGGAGGCCGGTGGCGGCCGCCCAGAAGATGCGGAGCCAGATCGGCCCGTCGTCGCCCGCCTCGTGCAGCTTGGTGGTCAGGTGCGACAGGACGAGCGCACCCGAGTCGGCCGACGTCACGTAGAAGAGCAGCCCGATGAAGATGGCCAGGCCGATCGTCGCCGGCGCGGCGGGGAACTGCTGGAGCAGGGTGAAGATGCCGGACGCCGGGTCGTTCATCGCGGCGTCGCCGAACGCGACGCCCTCGGCGCCGCCGTTCCGGATGTAGTCGAGCGCGCTGTTACCGAAGACCGACACCCACAGCAGCACGAAGACGAACGGGATGGTGAGCGTGCCGACCACGAACTGGCGGATGGTCCGGCCGCGCGAGATACGCGCGAGGAACAGGCCGACGAACGGCGCCCAGGCCACCCACCATGCCCAGAAGAAGAGCGTCCACGCGTTCATCCACTCGGTGGGCGCGTCGAACGCGTACGTGTTCAGCGTCATGCCCGGCAGCCGGGACACGTAGTCGCCGACGTTCATCACCAGCCCGTTGAACAGGAACGTCGTCTTGCCGGTGACGACGAGGAAGAGGACCAGCAGCAGAGCGAGCACGACGTTCAGCTCGGACAGGCGCCGCACGCCACGCTGCACGCCCGAGACCACGGACAGCGTCGCCATCACGACGGCGAGCGCGAGCAGCGCCACCTGGGCGCCGACGCCGATCGGCACGCCGACCAGGTCGGAGAGCCCCCGGTTGAGCATCTCGACGCCGATGCCGAGGGTGGTGGCGAGGCCGAAGATAGTGCCGATCACGGCGGCGACGTCGACGGCGTCGCCGAGCTTGCCCCAGACGCGGTCGCCGAACAGCGGGTGCAGCACTGAGCGGATGCTCAGCGGCATGTTGCGCCGGTAGGCGAAGTAGGCGATGGCCATACCCATGAGGGCGTACATGCCCCAGCCGATGACGCCGTAGTGGAACAGCGTCCAGACGATGGCCATCCGGGCGGCCTCGACGGTGCCGCCGTCGCCGACGGGCGGGGCCAGGTACTGGGTGGCGGGCTCGGCCACCGAGTAGAACATCAGGTCCGTGCCGATGCCCGCGGCGAACAGCATCGCGGACCAGGTGAAGAGGCCGAACTGCGGCTTGGACTGCTCCGGGCCAAGCTTGATGCGGCCGGCCCGGGACATGGCGACGCCGATGACGAATACCAGGAACGCGGCCGCCGCGACGAAGTAGTAGGCGCCGAACCAGTCGGCGATCCAGGCCACGACGACGCCGATGTACTGCTCGGTCCGGGCCGGCCAGATCATCGCAGCCAGGCCCACCACGAGAATCAGGGTCGCCGACCCGAAGAACACGGGGGGATTGACCCTGCTGTGCGGGCGTTCTTCCGGTGGGCTGACGGTGGGCGTGGTCGGGCTCTCGGTCGTAGCCGGGGTACTCATGGTGTCCTTCTTCGGGGGCTTTGGGCGGAACCCACCGTACAGGTACCCGAAATTTCACCCGTTGCCGACGTGCTCGTTAAGACACGTCCCTGTCGAGACTCAGCCCTCGACAGGCTCGACCACCACGTTGCCGGTCAGACCGGCGCCAGCCCCAGGCTGCGGCCCGCCAGCCCGCGCTTGCGCCGCGCGAGCCCGCGGGCGACGTCGGCCAGCACCTTCGCCCCGGGCGAGTCGGGCGCCGTCAGGACCACCGGTGTGCCGTTGTCCCCGCCCTCGCGGACGGCGACGTCGAGCGGCACCTGGCCGAGCAGCGGCACGTCCTTGCCCACTAGCTCGGTGAGCCGGGCCGAGACCTTCGCACCCCCGCCCGACCCGAAGACCTCGAGGCGGGTGCCGTCGGGCTGCTCCAGCCACGACATGTTCTCGATCACGCCCACCACGCCCTGCGACGTCTGGGTGGCCACGGCGCCGGCGCGCTCGGCGACCTCTGCGGCCGCCGCCTGCGGCGTCGTGACCACGAGGATCTCGGAGGACGGCAGCAGCTGCGCCACGGAGATGGCGATGTCGCCCGTACCGGGCGGCAGGTCGAGGAGCAGCACGTCCAGGTCGCCCCAGAACACGTCGGCGAGGAACTGCTCCAGCGCCCGGTGCAGCATCGGCCCGCGCCAGACGACGGGCTGCCCCGCCGGCACGAACATGCCGATCGAGACCACCTTGACCCCGTGGGCGATGGGCGGCAGCAGCATGTTGTCGACGCGCGTCGGCTGCCGGTCCACACCCAGCATGCGGGGGATCGAGAAGCCGTAGATGTCGGCGTCGATGACGCCGACCGACAGGCCGTCCGCCGCCAGGGCCACCGCGAGGTTCGCCGTCACCGAAGACTTGCCCACGCCGCCCTTGCCCGACGCGACCGCGTACACCTTGGTCATCGAGCCCGGCTGCGAGAACGGGATGACCGGGTCTCCGGCACCGCCGCGCAGCATCGACCGCAGGGAGGACCGCTGCTCGGGCGTCATCACGCCAAGCTCGACGTCGACGCCGGACACGCCGTCGACGGCCGTCGCGGCCGCCGTCACGTCCCTGATCAGGGTCGACTTCATCGGACAGCCCGCGACGGTGAGGTCGACGCCGACGGCGACGTGCCCGCCGTCGGCCACGTCCACCGACCGGACCATGCCCAGGTCGGTGATGGGGCGCCGGATCTCGGGGTCGAGCACACCGGACAGCGCGTCACGTACGCGCGCCTCGATCGTGGGGGAGTCGACAGGGGTCATGGTTCGATCTTATTGGCCGGGTCCATAGGCTCTGGTACCAGGGGGTTATCTTCCGTGACGTTGCGTTGACGGTCAGTTGAAAACGGTACGCTGCGTCACCACCAAGGGTGAGGAGGCCCCATGACCGAGCCACGCGTACCCGCGCGAGTTCGGCGTGTCGCCTCCGAGGACCAGGCGCGCGAGCTCGCCGCCGCCCTGCAGCGTCAGGGCCGCCGCTGGCCTGTCGTGGTCATCTCGACCCCGGCCGGGCACGACGGCCCCTACGTGGACCCGCAGCGGGTGCTCGACGACGTCGCCGGGCTCGCCGAGGTCGTGGTCATCCCCACGGGCGACGTGTCCTGGGCGTTCTCGTCAGGCATGCCGCCGGACACCCAGGTCTACGGCGGCGCCTCGCGGGTCTACGGGACCGACCTGGAGTGGGTGCACCAGCCGCGCCGGTCGCCCCTGCACTTCGCCTACTCCTCGGACGAGGACGCGCGCGTACGCGAGCGGCTGGTCAGCGATGTCATGCGGTTCGCGGTGCGGGCCGGGATCGTTGGCGCGGCGCGGTCCGCCCCGGACGCGGCGATCACGAACGGCAAGGTGCTGGGCGTGCTCGGCACGCGCGCCCTGGTCAGCACCGACGACGGCGGACAGGCGACGATCGCGGAGGAGCTGGTCTTCTCCGACGTGGCGCTGGCGCGCGTGCTCGCGCCGGGAATGCGGGTCACTGGCGTCCTGGACCAGGTGCGCCGGCTTCTCGACGTCCGCGGCATGCTGCCCGACGCCGACGCGTTGCGCCGGGCGGTGAGCACCACCTACCGCGTGGGCCAGGTGGTGCTCGGCCGGGTCGAGGACGTCGAGGACGACGCCGTCCGCATCGCCCTGGCGCCCGGCGTGCTGGTGCGCGTGCGGCGCGCGGAGATCACGGGCAACGACCTGGACCTGCTCAGCGACCTCTTCACCAGGGGCGAGGTGGTCGTGGCCCGCCGGGTGCCCGCGCCGCTCGACGGCCTGGCGCTGCGGCTGGACGACGTCGACGAGTCCGAGGAACAGCCCGTCCCCGCTGTCGCGCTGCTGGACGGCGGGCCGCCGTGGCTCGAGCCCCCTCAGGTCGAGCCCCCGCAGATCGAGCCGATGCGCATAGCGGTCACGCGGGTCGAGGCGCCGCTGCTCGAGGCCTCGCTGGTCGAGGGTCCGCTGGTCGAGCCCGCGCTGGTCGAGCTTGTCGAGACCGGGTCCGCGCGGGCCGGGGACGGCGGGACCGGCCCCGCGCCGTCGTCGACCGGTACCGCACCGCCCACGCCGGCCGACCTGTTCGGCGTCCGCACCAATGGCGATGCCGCGGAGCCGAACGACGGGAGCGCGGCGACCCGGGTGCGCGCGGCGAGCGTCGACACCGGGCCGGTCCCGACACTCCCGGGCGGCCAGCGGAAGCCGACGCCCGGGGACGTGGCCGCGTGGCACGCCGGCGGGCACGATGCCCTGCCGTCGCCCGCGGCGTCCGAGGCGCTGCCCGAGCCGACGGGGAAGGCGGCGCGCGACCTCAGCCTGTCCCTCGACGCCGCGAAGTCGCAGGTGGCCTCGCTGGCGAAGGAGCTGCTGGACGACAAGGTGAAGCGGCGCCAGGTCGAGCTGGAGGTCGACCGCCTGCTGGGGCGGGTCGGCGAGCTCACGGAACGACTCGAGCGCAGCGAGCGGCGCGCGGAGCAGCAGGCGACGGCCCTGCGCAAAGCGCGGCAGGAGGCCGCGCGGCTGCGCCGTCGCCTGGGCGACGCCGGGGTCGAGGTGCCCGAGGATCGGTACTTCCTCGACGACGAGGAGCAGCTCCGGTTCGAGGTGCTGGCCGAGTGGGCCCGGGCGATCCCCGCCGCGGAGAAGGCCGGGCGCCCGCTGGCCGACTACACGCTCGGCCCCCGCTTCCTTGCCTCCCTGACCGACGTCGAGGGCGTGAGCCACGACCGCGTGGTCTGGACGATCGTCATGGTGCTGACCGGGCTGGCGCCCGAGATGAACGGCCTGCAGGTGCACCGCCTGCGCAGCGGCGCGGGCGGGGACGACCCGGTCCGGCCGCGCGAGGACGGCGCCATGTGCTGGCGGGTGTCGCTGCAGGTCAACACGCCGTCGGCCCGCAGGCTGCACTACTGGAAGCTGCCCGGCGGGGCCTACGAGCTGTCGCGCGTGGTGCTCCACGACGATGTCGAGCCCTGACCGCGGTCCTTCTCCTCCAGCTCCTCCAGGAGGTTGCGGATCTCCGACCGCACGAAGTCGCGCGTGGCGACCTCCGACAGGGCGATCCGCAGCGCAGCCATCTCGCGCGCGAGGTACTCCGTGTCGGCAAGGTTGCGTTCGCCACGCTGCCGGTCCTGCTCGGCCGTGACGCGGTCGCGGTCGTCCTGCCGGTTCTGCGCCAGCAGGATCAGCGGGGCCGCGTAGCTCGCCTGCAGCGAGAGCATCAGCGTGAGCGCCGTGAAGCCGTTGGCGGCACTGTCGAACCGCAGGTGCTCGGGCCCCCAGGCGTTCCACGTGAGCCAGATGATGCAGAACACCGTGAGATAGATGAGGAACCGGGGCGTGCCGAGGAACCGGGCGATGGCCTCGGTGGCCTTCCCGACGGCGTCCTGGTCCATCCGGATCCGGGGGACCAGGGTGCGGCGCTGCGCGAGCGGGGTGTCGAGGCGGTCAGCCACGGGTCACCCCCCGTCGGCCCGACTGCTGCCGTCCGGACTCCGGCCGTGAGGACGGGGCGGACTGGGCGGCGATCGCCTCCATGCGTTCGTCGTCGCTGCCCCGCCAGTTGTCCGGGAGGATGTGGTCCAGCACGTCGTCGACGGTGACCACCCCGAGCAGCCGGCGTTGCGCGTCGAGCACCGGAAGAGCGAGCAGGTCGTAGGCCGCGAGCAGGCGCGTCACCTGACCCACCGACGCGTCGGGGGTCAGCCACTCGGTCTCGGTGTCCAGCACGGACGCGACCGCGGCATGCGGCGGCTCGCGCAGCAGCCGCTGGAAGTGCGCGACGCCGAGGAACCGCCCCGTCGGCGTCTCCAGCGGGGGCCGCACCACGAACACCATCGAGGCCAGGGCGGGCGGCAGCTCGGCGCGCCTGATCGACGCCAGGGCGGTCGCGATGGTGTCGTCGGCGCCGAGGATGACCGGCTCCGTCGTCATCAGACCACCCGCCGTGTCCTCGGCATACTCCAGCAGGCGCCGGACGTCGGCGGCCTCCTCCGGCTCCATGAGGTTGAGCAGCTGGGCGGCCTGCTCGACGGGCAGCTCGTTCAGGAGGTCGGCGGCGTCGTCCGGCTCCATGGCCTCCAGCACGTCGGCCGCGCGGTCACGGTCCAGGCCCGACAGGATCGCCACCTGGGCGTCCTCCGGGAGCTCCTCCAGCACGTCGGCGAGGCGCTCGTCGGTGAGCGCGCCGGCGACCTCCAGCCGACGGGCAGCCCCCAGGTCGCGGATCACGTCCGCGAGGTCGGCCGCACGCATGTCCTCGTACGCTTCCAGCAGACGAGCCGCGCCCTGGGACGCCGACCGGGTGGTGAGGTCCTGCACGGCATCCACCGGCACGGTCAGGGTGGAGCCGCGGCGGAACGGGCCCGCCCCCCGTCCCGAACGACGCCGCACGAACAGCTGGTCCACCAGCCAGTCGCCGGTGCGCTGCCGCGCTATCGAGACGTCCTCGATCGTGACCTCGCCCGAACCGTCCTTGAGCTGGACGCGGCGGTCCAGCAGCTCGCCCAGCACCAAGGACTCCATCGCCCGCTGCTCGAACCGGCGCATGTTGACCAGGCCGGTGCTGATCACCTGGCCCGCGTCGATACTCGTCACGCGCGTGAGGGGAAGGAAGACGCGGCGTCGGCCCGGGACCTCGACCACCAGGCCCACCGCGCGCGGCGCACCCTTGGCCCGGACCAGCACGACGACGTCCCGAACCCGGCCCACCTGGTCCCCGATGGGGTCGAAGACCGCGGTGCCGGCCAGACGTGCGACAAAAACCCTGGTGCTGGCGCTCACGCAGGTCAGCCTACGGCCCGGGGTTGCGGCACGCTCCTCGCCACTTCTGCCCCGGTAGGGGAGACTATGGCGTATGAGCATGTCTCGCCCGGGTGCCGTCCCGAAGGTCCCGACCCTGCCGGCCGGCGACGAGGTCGCCGCGTACTCCACCTACCTGGAGGCGCAGAAAGCAGTCGACTACCTCTCCGACAACAAGTTCCCCGTTGAGAACGTCACCATCGTGGGCACCGACCTGCGAATGGTCGAGCGCGTCACGGGGCGTCTCACGTACGGCCGGGTGGCGCTCGCGGGCGCACTGTCCGGCGCGTGGTTCGGCTTCTTCGTCGGGTTGCTGATCACGCTGTTCGCGGGCGAGGCGGGCCTCCAGGTGATGTTCGCCGGCATCGCGCTCGGTGCGGGCTTCGGCCTGCTCTTCTCGATCCTGTCGTACACGTTCACGGGCGGGCGGCGTGACTTCACGTCGTCGTCGCAGATCGTGGCCGCGACCTACGCGATCCTCTGCGGCCATGACCACGCCGGCGATGCGCGGGCGCTCCTTATGCGCTCGCCGAGCGGGCTGGGCAAGACGCGCGGCACCGCCACCGTGGGAGTCCCGGCTCCCGCGGCGCCGCCGGCGCCCATGGCCCCGGCTCCTCAGGCTCCCGGCGCCGAGCCGGCCGCGCCCGTCGCGCCGCCGACGTCCCGGCCGACCGACCCGCGCTGGGTCACCCCCACGGGCGAGCCCCGCTACGGCGCGATGCGCCCGGGCAGTGCTGGTGCTGGGGCAGCGGCGCCGGTGGACGCGCCGGTTGCGCAGCCTGTGCCGCCGACCAATGGCGGGACGACGCCGACCGGTGCGCCGACCGAGCCGTCAGCCGGTCGCACTACGCATGCTGATGCGCCGGCCGAGTCGCCGGCCCAGCCGGAGCCGTCGTCGGACACCCCGGACCAGCGCCCGGACGAGACGGCCGACCCGGACGACGTGCCGACGACGCGCACGACCCCCCGGCACGCCAACCCGTACGCGCCGCCGAGCGACGACCCGAAGTAGCAGCAGCCACCTGGGCCTTGGTGCTCGCTGTCACACCAGTGGCTGGATGCCTGCTCTGAGCTCGGTCACCTGAACAGCACCGACACCGACTTCGGTCGGTTGCGTCGGTTGCGCATCGGCTGGGACTGACCGAAGTCAGCTCCGGAGCTGAGCAGACCGAGCTCAGCGCAACGACGCCATCCACGCCTCGACGTCCTCCGGGCGGCGCGGGAGCGCCGCCGAGAGGTTCTCGTTGCCGTCCTCGGTCACCAGCACGTCGTCCTCGATGCGCACGCCGATGCCGCGGAACTCCTCGGGCACGGCGAGGTCGTCGGACTTGAAGTAGAGACCCGGCTCGATGGTGAACACCATGCCCGGCTCCAGGACACCGTCGAGGTAGAGCTCGCGGCGCGCCTGGGCGCAGTCGTGGACGTCGAGGCCCAGGTGGTGCGACGTGCCGTGCACCATCCAGCGCCGGTGCTGCTGGCCGTCCTCGTCGAGCGCGTCGGCGGCGGTGACGCCGTCGGGCAGGAAGCCCCACTCCTCGAGGCGGGCCGCGATGACCTCCATGGCCGCCGCGTGGACGTCGCGGAACTTGGCGCCGGGCTTCGCGACGGCGAACGCGGCGTCGGCGGCGTCGAGCACGGCCTGGTAGATCTTGCGCTGGACATCGCTGTACTCGCCGTCGACGGGTAGGGAGCGCGTGATGTCGGCGGTGTACAGGGAGTCGACCTCGACGCCGCCGTCGAGCAGCAGCACGTCGCCGGACCGGACCTCGCCGTCGTTCCGGATCCAGTGCAGGGTGGTGGCGTGCTCGCCCGAGGCCGCGATCGTCTCGTAGCCCACCGCGTTGCCCTCGAGCCGGGCGTGCCCGTCGAAGGTGGTCTCCACGACGCGCTCGCCGCGGCGGTGCTTCTTCGCGGCGGGCAGCGCGCGGACCACAGCCTCGAAGCCCTCGATCGTGCGGGCCACGGCCTCGCGCATCCGCTCGATCTCGTACTCGTCCTTGATGAGGCGTAGCTCGGAGGTGGCCTCGACGAGGATCTCGTCGGTGAGAATCTCCTCGTCCTCGGTCTCGCCTGCCTCCTGGCGCAGCTCCTCGACCAGCGCCTCGATCGCTTCGTCCGCGTCGGTCACCACGAGGAGGCGCACGCCGCCCTCGCCGACGTCCTTCGCCAGGGCGTCGCCCAGCTCGTCGATGTGGCGGGCCTCGATGCCGGTGAGGGCCTCGATGTCGGCGAGCGACGGCCGGGCGCCGACCCAGAACTCGCCGTAGCGGGCGTCGGCGTAGAACTCCTCGTTGTCGCGCGGCGCGAGAGGCCGCACGTAGAGCACAGCGTGGTGATTCGAGCCGTGGTCGCCGGCGCCGTCCGCCACCGGGTGCAGCACCAGTACGGCGTCGGGCTCATGGTCGGTGCCCAGACCCGTGAGGTGCGCGAACGCCGAGTGCGGCCGGAACCGGTAGTCGGTGTCGTTGGAGCGTGTCTTGAGCGAGCCGGCCGGGATCACGAGGCGCATGCCGGGCAGCCGCTCGGAGAGTGCGGCGCGGCGGGCGACGGTGAACGGTGCGGCGGCCGACGCCTTCAGGCCGAGCTCGGCGCGCGGGGCCCACTGCGACATCACGAAGGTCTTGAAGGCAGTAGAGGCGGGACGGTGCGAGCGGTTGGCGCCGCGGTCCGCGGTGTCCTGCTCGTCAGGCTGCGAAGTGGTGGTGGGCTCGCTCATGCGCCCAGTGTTTCACGCACGCCGGGTGAAGTCGGAGAGCGCCCTGGTGAGCACTCGGTTGAAGGCTGAGGGAGCCTCCACGCTGACGTCGTGCCCCGCGTTCGGGATGACGACGAGAGCTCCGTCCCGGGCCGCGGCGAGGTGCTGCTGCTCCCCGATCCGCATGGCGTCGCGGGCGCCGTTGACGAACCAGAGCGGCACCTGCGCGGCGCGTACGTTCGCGATCGAGGAACGCCCCGCCAGGTGCGTCAGCGCGTCGGTGACGACGTCCCAGGTGGGGCGGTGCATCTCGGCGGTCTGCCGCGGCGCGATCTCGACCTGCCGCAGGTCCGCGCCGCCGGGCGTGCTGCGAAGCGAGCGGAACGACGGCTTCAGCGACGGCACCGAGAGGCGCGCGCGGTGTGTGCTCGGGTGCACCACTCGACCGGTCAGGCGGCGGCCGAGGTACGCGGCGTTCGCAACGGTCTTCGCGACGTCCCGGTAGAGCCGCACGGGCTTGCCCTTCGGGTCCGACGTGCAGCCCGCCGCGAGCACGCCCACCAGCCGGTCGGTGGCGCCGGGCCGGGCGGCCCAGGCGAGCGACGTGTAGCCGCCGAGCGACAGCCCCACCAGGGCCACCGGCCCGGACGGGAGGGTGGCGACGGCGTCGTCCAGCGCCTCGAAGGCGCCGTCCATGCTGAACCGGTCGTGGCGGCGGGACCCGTGCGCGGGCAGGTCGATCGCGACGGCCTCGTGGCCGGCGGCGCGTACGTGCTCGACCTGGCTCTCCCAGATCGCGCCGGAGGTCCGCATGCCGTGCACAAAGACGACGTTCGGGCGGGCGTCGGTCGGGTTCTGGTGGCTGGTGCTAGTCATCCCCTCGATGATGCGGGATCGCCTGGGGCAGGCGGCGTACGACGGCGGAACAGCCAGTGAACGTGCTGTGTGGGCTTGACGCCCGCGAGCAGGCGGGCCGACGACGTCGGGGGGTGCTGCACCTCACCCTGCGCTGTGCATCCACGGGGCTGCGGGATCTCTACCCTGGGGGAGTGATCGACCTCCACACGCACTCCACCGCGTCCGACGGCACCGACTCGCCAGCGCGGCTGGTCGAGGTCGCCGCCCGCGCCGGCATCACCACGCTGGCCATCACGGACCACGACACGACGTCGGGCTGGACCGGGGCCGCCGAGGCGGCCGGCCGCCACCAGGTGGGCCTGGTGCGCGGCGCCGAGATCTCCGCGCTCGCCCGCACGACGGGCTGGGGCACCGGCGTCCACCTGCTCGCCTACCTGCACGACCCGACGCACCCCGCCCTGCTGGCCGAGACCGAGCGCACCCGCGCGGACCGCGAGTCCCGGGCCCGGCGCATGGTGGACCTGCTGGGCGAGGACTACCCGATCACCTGGGAAGACCTGCTCGCCCAGACGAAGCCCGGCACCACCATCGGCCGCCCGCACATCGCTGACGCGCTCGCGGCGGCCGGCGTGGTGCGCGACCGGGAGGAGGCGTTCGCGACGATGCTCCGCGTCGGCACCCGGTACTACGTGGGCCACTACGCGCCGGACGCCGTCGCCGCCGTCCGCGCGGTCCGCGCCGCGGGCGGGGTGCCCGTCCTGGCGCACCCGGGGGCCGACGGCCGCGGCCGGATCGTCCCGGACTCGACCATCGAGGAGCTCGCCGCGGCGGGGCTCGCTGGGCTCGAGGTGGAGCATCGCGACCACACCCCCGACACGCGCCGCCGGCTGCGCGACATCGCCGAGTCGCTGGGCCTGCTGGTCACGGGGTCGAGCGACTTCCATGGGGCCGGCAAGCACAATCTCATCGGCGAGAACACGACCGAGCCCGAGGTGCTCGAGGCGATCGCCGAACAGGGCGCCCTCGAGGTGCTCCGGTGAGCTGGTTCGACGTCGCGCTCTTCACCGAAGTTTTCGTCACTCTGTTCGTGATCATGGACCCGCCCGGCACGGTGCCGGTGTTCCTGGCACTGACCTCGCGGATGACGGCGCAGGACCGCAAGCGGGCCGCACGCACCGCGATCTTCGTGGCGTTCGGCGTGATCGTGGTGTTCGCGCTGTTCGGCCAGCTCCTGCTGGAGCACCTCGGGGTCTCGCTCGCGGCGCTGCAGGCCTCCGGCGGGCTGCTCCTGCTGCTGGTGGCCCTGGAGCTGCTCATGGGTAAGCTGGACGCGACCGGGGCCGACTCCTCGGGCACCGCCAAGAACATCGCCCTCGTGCCCCTGGCGACGCCGCTGCTCGCCGGGCCGGGCACGATCGTCGCGACCATGGTGTTCGTCCAGCAGGGGGTGAGCGCAGGCGACTCGCCGGTGGGCCACTACGCGTCGATCGGCATCGGCATCGTGGCGGTCTGCGTGTGCACCTGGGCGGCCATGCGGTTCGCGGGGCTGGTGCACCGAGTCCTCAAGGACTCCGGCGTGACGCTGGTGACCCGGATCGCGGGTGTGCTGCTCGCGGCGATCGCCACGCAGATGATCGCGAACGGCGTGATCGAGTTCGTGCGCACCGTCTGAAACAACGATGGCTCAGATGTCGATCGTCTCCAGGGTGACCGACACCGCCTTCTCCGGCACGAGCCCTTCGGCCTGCCGCACCTTCTTCTTCATGGGCAGCACGTAGCCGCCGTCGCGGTCGCTCGGAAAGACGGACGTCGTCCACGTTGTCCCGCCGACCGTCACGCGCACCCGGATCGAGCCGAACCCGCGCGGTGGCAGTGGGAGGTCGGCCAGCTCGTCGGAGTGCTCCGGCGGGACGGTCACGAACCACCAGGAGTCGGTACGCACCTGCCACTGCCACAGGGGAGCGGTGAACTCGATCTGCACGAGGAGCAACCTACGCCCCCTCTAACGGGTCGAGCCTGCCGAGACCGAGGTCTCGACAGGCTCGACTACCGATGCGGTGTCGGTCAGCTCTCCGACTGGCCGCCGCGCGTGCGGCGGCGGCTGCGGTTCCGGCGGCGGCGCTGGCCACCGTCGTCCTCGCCGCCCGACGCCGGCTCGCCCGGGACGCCGG
Organism: Promicromonospora soli; assembly: GCF_014653785.1. Classification (GTDB taxonomy): domain Bacteria; phylum Actinomycetota; class Actinomycetes; order Actinomycetales; family Cellulomonadaceae; genus Promicromonospora; species Promicromonospora soli. The sequence goes on from NZ_BNAS01000003.1 coordinate 331,783, forward strand.
CGTGGTCGGGGCCGGTCACGGCGGCGACGTCCGCCCGGGGCGCCGCCCGGGGCGCCGAGCGGGGCTCGCCGTGCGAGCTACCGTGCGAGCCGCCTTGGCGGCCGCCCGAGCGAGCGCCGCCGGAACGTCCGGCGCCGGAGCGGGAGCCGCTGTTGCGCTTGCCCGTCTCGCCCAGGTCCTCGACGTCCTCGGCGTCCAGCCCGGCGAGGTGCTGTGCGGACCGGGGCAGCCGGCCCTTGGTGCCCTCGGGGATGTTCAGGTCGGCGAACAGGTGCGGCGACGTGGAGTACGTCTCGACCGGCTCGGGGAACCCGACGTCGAGCGCCTTGTCGATGAGCGACCAGCGCGGCACGTCGTCCCAGTCCACGAAGGTGACGGCGGTACCGGTGTTGCCCGCGCGGCCGGTGCGGCCCACCCGGTGCAGGTAGATGCGCTCGTCCTCGGGGCACTGGTAGTTGACCACGTGCGTGACGTCCTCGACGTCGATGCCGCGTGCGGCGACGTCGGTCGCGACGAGTACGTCGATCTTGCCGTTGCGGAACGCGCGCAGGGCCTGCTCGCGGGCGCCCTGGCCCAGGTCGCCGTGGATAGCGCCGGCGGCGAAGCCGCGCGTCTGCAGCTCCTCCGCGACCTTGGCTGCCGTGCGCTTGGTGCGCGCGAACACGATGCTGCGACCGCGGCCCTCGGACTGGAGCAGCCGCGCCAGCACCTCGACCTTGTCCAGGGCGTGGGCCCGGTACACGACCTGCTTGATGTTCTTGACGGTCGCGCCCTCGTCGTCCGGCTCGGCGGCGCGGATGTGCGTGGGCTGCTTCATGTAGCGGCGGGCCATCGAGACCACAGCACCGGGCATGGTCGCGCTGAACAGCATGGTGTGCCGCTGCGCGGGCGTGCGGGCGAGGATCTTCTCGACGTCGGGCAGGAACCCGAGGTCGAGCATCTCGTCGGCCTCGTCGAGCACCACCGTCGCGGCACGCAGCAGCGTGAGGTGGCCCTGGTTGAGGAGGTCGATCATGCGGCCCGGCGTGCCCACCACGACGTCGACGCCGGACTTCATGGCCTCGATCTGCGGCTCGTAGGCACGGCCGCCGTAGACCTGCACGATGCGGACGCTGCGGTGGGCGGACGCCGTGCCCAGGTCGTTCGCGACCTGCACCGCGAGCTCGCGGGTGGGGACCACGACGACGGCCTGCGGCTTGCCGGGGGCGACGAGGTCCTCGTATCCGGGCTCGCCCGGGGCGACCACGCGGTGCAGCAGCGGAACGCCGAAGCCGAGCGTCTTACCGGTACCGGTCTTGGCCTGGCCGATGATGTCGTGCCCGCTCATCGCGACGGGCAGCGTCATGGCCTGGATGGGGAACGGGTGCGTGATGCCCGAGTCCTTCAGCGCTTCGACGATCTCGGGGCGGACACCGAAGTCCGCGAACGTCACGTTCTGCGCCTGGATGGCGGACGGGCTGGAGTAGTCGGGCCCCGTACCGATGGTCGGCTCGGGGCTTGTCACAGTGGCCGCGCTCGCGGCCGGGGTGTCGGTGGTAGTCACTGGCGCCTTCATCTCTCGCGGCGCGGTGGGCCCTCATGGCCCGGCGATCGCGCCTTCGTGCGGCAGCCGATCGTGAAGATGATCGCGCGCCGGGGCATGTGGCCCAGGCTGCGCGTCCTGTCGGGGCGGACTCGTGAGAGACCGGAGCGCAGGATCGGGGGTCGGAAACGTGACGACCGGGCAACCGATGTACGGCATTCATGGTACGCGCACGATGTTTCCGTGTGGTTAGCGAAACGCGTTCGAAGCCCCGTTAGTAACGAACGCCACGCGGCGGACGGCGCTGTCCGGCGCCGTCCGCCACGTGGCGTAGGGGTACAACAGGCTCAGACCGCGCCGAAGCCGACCTTGCGCTGCTCCTCGGAGCCGATCTCGACGTAGCCGATCGCGGCGCCGGGGACGATCACGCGGCGGCCGCGGGAGTCGGTGAGCTCGAGGGGGCCACCCGTCAGGGCCTTCTTGACGGCCGTCGCTACGGCGTCCGCGCTCTCGTCCGTCTCGACCATGACCTCGCGCGGCAGGTTCTGCACACCGATGGTGACGTCCACGTTTACTCCAGTTCGGTCGGGGATTGCGCCGGGTACCCGACTGTCCGAGGGCCCGGCTTGACGATCCTAGTCACGCTCCGGGGCCGTCGGCCCGCCGTTTCGCCGTGAGCCGATACGTGAGCCGATACGTGAGCCGATACGTGAGCCGATATGGGTCCCGGTGCCGGACCCGTTCGAGCATCCGCCCGGAGCGGGCGCGGAGCATCCTGCGGAAGGGCCGTGGGCGGACGGACCGGGCGTGGCACCATGGTCGCGTGAGTAGTCCGACGTCTCCACGGCGCGCGATGATCGCGCTCAGCCTGTGCCTCGTGCTGGGGCTCTGCGGAGGCGTGGCTGTGACCATGACCACCGAGCCGGACGCGTCCGCCGCCGTCGTGGCCGGGGCGGTCGAGGACAGCCTTGGCGCCGAGGCGGGCGACGCGGTGCGGAACGCGTACGAAGCTGCCCGGTCCGGCAGCCGCACGTCGCCGCCTGCGCCGGCTGTCCCGCCGGGAGCCGATGCCGCTGCCACCGCATCGGGTAGCGGGGCGGGCTCGGGCTCAGTCGGCACGAAAGAACCTCCGGAGCCGTCGGTGGCCGCCGTGCCGTTCGGCGAGAAGTCGGCACCGCCGCGCCCCGGCCTGGGTACGAGCACGAGCAGCGAGCTGACGCCGGAGCGCGGCTCCGGCCTGATCGGCGCCAGGATCACCGTCGAGCCGAAGCTCTCCGGAAAGCTCGTGGTGGCGAACGGGTCTCGTCGGGCGCCGGCCGAGGGCAAGGTCTGGCGGGTGCAGGTCGCGGTCGAGAAGGGCCTGCCGGTGGACCCGGAGGCCTTCGCCGACGCCGTGCTGACCACCCTGAACGACCCGCGCGGCTGGAACGGCGCGGATGGCTCGACCTTCGCCCGGACCGACTCCGACCGGTACGACGCGCGTGTAGTGCTCGCGAGCCCCGCCACCACGGACAAGCTCTGCCTCCCGCTCGACACGGCGGGCTCGCTGTCGTGCGGCATCGAGGAGACCGCGGTGCTCAACTTCAAGCGGTGGGCCACGGGGTCGAAGGCGTGGGCGAACATCGCCTATTACCGGCAGTACCTCGTGAACCACGAGGTGGGGCACGTGATCGGCTACCACCACGACCTGTGCGCGGGCAAGGGCAAGCACGCGACGATCATGGTGCAGCAGACCCTGACGACGAGCGGCTGCGTCCCGGAGGCCTGGCCCGCGCCGAACGCGGACTGAGCAAGTCGCAGCACAGCGGCACTACGCGCGTCAGTCGTGCGGCCACGCCGCCATCGCCGTGTCGGCCAGACGCTCCAGCGTCTCCCGCCCTGCCCCGTCGCATGCCTGCTGACTCATCCCCTGGATGACTGCCGCGTAGAAGGTCGCCAGCCCGTCGGCGTCCGTGTCGGCCGGGAGCAGTCCCGCATCGACGTCAGCGCGGATACAAGTCGCTATCGCAGCCTTGGTCTCCTCGCGCATGGCACGCAGCTTGGCCTGAACGTCCTGCGAGCCGGGGGTGTAGTTGGTAGCCCCGGTGATGATGATGCAGCCCGGTGGGTGGCTCGGGTCGGTGTAGTCAGCGGCCAGGTGCCGCAGCATCGCGGCGATGCCCGAGCGTGCGTCCGGGCCTTGCGGCGGAGGAGCTCCGTAGGTGCGCGTGTAGAGCTGGACGGCCTCGTCGAACAGCTGCCGCTTGTCGCCGAAGGCGGCATACAGGCTCGGCGGATTGATCCCCATCGCCTCGGTGAGCGAGGCGACCGACGTCGTGTCGTACCCGTACGTCCAGAACTCCCGCAGGGCGACAGCCAGCGCCTCGTCGCGGTCGAAGGCGCGGCGACTACGTCGAGAGGCGGCCTTGACCGAGGTGTGTCCGCTGCTCATGACTGCATCCTACCGCCATCTGTATCGATCGCTAAAGAATCTCTGATACGGTCTGGACATCGCTAGCTTTAGTGATCGCTAAATCTAACTGGCCGTACCGACCGGCCCTCACCTCGCAAGGGACACCCTGATGACCACGCCATCACTCACCGCCTTCGCCCGCACACGCCGCGGTACCGGCCCCGGCCTCCTCCTCGCCCACGGCGCGGGCGGCGGCATAGAGGCCAACTACGGACCGATCCTGGACGGGCTCGCCGCCCGGCACACCGTCGTCGGCGTCGACTACCCCGGCGCCGGTTCCACCCCGAAGGCTCAGGAGTCCCTCGACCTCGACGTGCTGGCGGACCAGCTGGTCGCAGCGGCCGACGCCGAGGGGCTCGACACCTTCTCCGTCAGCGGCTACTCGCTCGGCGGTCCCGTCGCGATCCGCTTGGCCGCGCGCCACCCCGAACGCGTCACCGCACTGGTGCTGAGTGCCACGTTCTCGCACGCCGACACCCGCACTACCCTCGCCACCTCGCACTCGCACCACCTGTTCGAGACCGGTCAGCACACCGAGCTCGCCCGCTACCTGAACCTGATGACGTTCAGCGAACCGGCCCTCAACTCCTTCACCCCGGCTCAGGTCCACGCAGCCGCCGAGCAGCTGGCCACCGCCCTGCCCTCCGGGACCGGCGACCAGCTCGACCTGGTCCGAAGGATCGACGTCCGTGACGACCTCGCCGGCATCGCTGTGCCGACACTCGTCATCGTGACCACCGCCGACCCGCTCATCTCCCCGGCCCTGCAGCGCGATCTCGCCGCCACCATCCCCTCCGCTGAGATCGCCGAGCTCTCCACCGGGCACCTGCCCTTCGTCGAGGACCCACAGCAGTGGTCGAAGCTCATCAGCGACTTTCTCGCACGGACCTGAAACCCCTGACTGGGCAGGTCGTCCGGCCAAGTTCACCTCAGGACGAATCAGGCATTCCCGGCGCCTCCGCGCGGGGCGTCGGGGAGTGTCAGTGGCTCGTGGTTCGATCGTCCGCGTGACACCGACCCTCGCCCTCGCACCTCGGCTGGCGCCGCCCGGGAACCGTCCCGGCGGCGCCACCTCCGTGCCGCTCGACGACAGCCAGGCGGCTGCCGTCGAGGCCGCGCTGAGCCATCGCGCGACGCTGGTCCTGGGGGCGCCCGGGTCCGGTAAGACGACGGTCGCCTGCGAGGTCGCCGTCCGGGCGCTCACCTCCGGGCTCCGTCCGGAGCGCGTGCTGGTCCTGGCGGCGTCGCGCCGCGCGGCCGCGCGTCTGCGGGACGAGGTAGCGGCCCAGGCCGGGCGCACGGTCGGCGCGCCGATGGTGCGCACGGCGTCGTCGGCGGCGTTCGCCGTGCTCCACACGCGCGCCGCGGCGCTGGGGCAGCCCACGCCCACCCTGGTCTCGGGCCCGGAGCAGGACCTGGTCCTGGCCGAGCTGCTCGCCGGGCACGTCGCCGGCGAGGGTCGCCCGCTCACGCTGCCCGCCGGTCTGCCGGAGGAGTCGCTCGGTCTGCGCGGGCTGCGCCAGGAGCTGCGTGACCTGCTGATGCGCGCCGCCGAGCGTGGCCTCGGGCCGGTCGAGCTCGACGAGATGGGGCGCTCGAACGACCGCCCGGAGTGGGTCATGGCTGCGCAGATCTACGAGGAGTACCTCGACACCATGGCGCTGCGGCTCGCCACGCCCGACGCCGGGCCGCGCTACGACCCGGCCGTCGTGATCGACGAGGCAGCGGAGTCCCTGCGCTCCTGGGAAGCAGAGGTGCCGGGCGCGCCCCGGCCGACCTGGGACCTGGTTGTGGTCGACGACTACCAGGAGGCAACGGCGGCGACGGTCCGCCTCCTCCGCGTCCTGCACGATGACGGCGCGCGCCTGGTGCTGCTGTCCGACCCGGACTCCGCCGTCCAGACGTTCCGCGGCGCCGCGCCTGGGCTCACCGGCCGCGCCGCCGCGCCGGCCGGTCGGGGCCGCGCCTTCGGTGCGTTCGACGCCGAGACGGTGGTGCTCGGAACGGTCTGGCGGCAGCGGCCGGAGCTGCGCTCCGTGACCAGCGCGGTGACCAACCGGATCCCGGTGTCGGCGAGCGCGCTGCACCGGCGTGCGACCGCGTACGTGGCCGAGCCGGATGCCGGTGACCTGCCCGCCGGCGGTCCGGACGCCGGGACGGATGCCGACTCCGCGCCGTCCGTGCAGGTAGCGGTGCTCGCCGGCGCGGCCCAGGAGGCCGCCTGGATCGCGCGCGAGCTGCGTGCGGAGCATCTGCTGCGCGGCACGCCCTGGGAGCGGATGGCGGTGATCGCGCGCAGCGGCACGCGGCTGGCGGCGCTGCGGAGGGAGCTGGTTTCGGCGTCGGTCCCGGTGGCGCTGCTCGGGTCGGACCTGCCGCTGCGCGACGAGCCCGCCGTGGCGCCGTTGCTGGCCGCCGTGAAGACGTGCGCGGGCGCGCCCCGCGGGAGCCTGGAGGCGCTGATCGCCGAGGAGCTGGACGGCCACGAGCCGGTGCTGGATCCCGAGACGGCCGCGCTGCTGCTCATCTCGCCGATCGGCGGGCTCGACGCGGTGGCGCTCCGCCGGCTGCGCCGCGCGCTGCGGTCGGAGGAGCTGTCGGCCGGCGGCGGGCGCACGTCGGACGCGCTGCTCGTGGAGGTGCTCGCGGACCCGGCGCGTGCGGCCCTGCTGCCCACGCAGGTACGGCGCGGACCGCTCGCCGTGGCACGGGTGCTGGCCGCGGGCAGGGAGGCCGCGGGGGAGCCCGGCGCCACCGCGCAGACGGTGCTCTGGGCCGCATGGGCCGCGACCGGTCTGGCCGAGCGGTGGAGCGCCGCCGCCCTCACCGGCGGCCCGGCGGGCCTGCGGGCCGATCGTGACCTCGACGCCGTGCTCGCGCTGTTCCGCGCGGCGGAGACGTTCGTGGACCGGATGCCGGGCGCGCCCGTCGCCGCGTTCGTCGACTACCTGGCTTCGCAGGACCTCCCCGCCGACTCCCTGGCGGCGTCGGCCCAGGGCGCGGGCGCGGTGGAGGCGCTCACGCCCCCGGGCGCGGCGGGGCGGGAGTGGGACGTCGTCGTGGTGGCCGGCGTGCAGGACGGCGTGTGGCCCGACCTGCGCCTGCGCGACTCGCTGCTCGGCTCGCAGGCGCTCGTCGAGCTCATCGCCGGACGGTCCGAGGACGGCCGGGTGGTCGGGTCGGAGGCCCGGCGCCAGGTCCTCACGGACGAGCTGCGTGCCTTCGCGGTGGCGGTCTCGCGCGCCAGGCGGCGACTCCTGGTCACCGCCGTGGAGGACACGGAGGACGCACCGAGCGTGTTCTGCGACCTCGTGTCCCCCCGGGACGACGGCGGCGACGGGCCGGACCCGCGACGGGTCCCGGTCGGCCCGCCGCTGGACCTGCGCGGCGTCGTGGCCGCAGCGCGTTCGGAGCTGGTGCGTACGGTGGCCCGGTCCGGGCTCGGCGCGCAGCCCGCTTCCGGTAGACAGCGCGCTTCCGCCCAGCCCGCCGCCGCGCTCCTCGCGGATCTCTCGGCCGCAGGCATCGCGGAGGCGGACACGAGCACCTGGTACGGCGTCGCCGGCGTCTCCAGCGAGATCCCGTTGTGGGGCGCCCTGGACACGGTGACCGTGTCGCCGTCGAAGGTCGAGACAGTCACCACGTGTGCCCTGCGCTGGGCGTTCGAGGCCGCGGGTGGTACCAAGCCCGACGCGACGCACCAGACCCTCGGCACGCTGCTGCACTCGATAGCGCAGAGCCACCCGAAGGGCTCGCTCACTGACCTGAAGAAGGAGCTGGACCGGCGCTGGCCGGAGCTCGCGCTGCCCGACGGCTGGCCGTCGCTGCAGCTGCGCAAGCGCGCCGAGCGCATGGTGGAACGGCTCGCGGACTACCTCGGCGACTCGGGTGAGCCGTTGCTCGTCGAGGCGGACTTCGACCTCCAGGTCGGTCGCGCGCGCCTGCGCGGCCAGGTGGACCGGGTCGAGGACGCGGGCGACGGCAGCGTGACCGTGGCCGACCTCAAGACCGGCAAGACCGCGGCCAGCAAGGACAAGGCGGCGGAGAACCCCCAGCTCGGCGCGTACCAGCTCGCCGTCGAGGAGGGCGCGCTCGACCTGCCCGAGGGCACGGTAAGCAAGGGCGCGAGCCTCGTCTACGTCGGCACCGACACGGTGTCGGCGAGCGTGCGGAACCAGCCGGCGCTCGTCCCCGACGACGACGGCAACAGCTGGGCGCGCGACACCGTCGAGGGCGCCGCCCACACGATGGCCGCGGCGCAGTTCGCGGCCAGGAACAACGACCTGTGCGAGGTGTGCGCGGTGCGGCGATCCTGTCCGCTGCAGCCCGAGGGACGGAAGGTGGTCGAGTGACCGGGCACGAGCCGGAGATCCGACTGTCCGCGCGTGCGATCGCGCGGCTGCTCGGCCGCCACGAGCCCACCGACGAGCAGGTCCGTGTCATCGAGTCGCCCCTGGAGCCCGCACTCGTCGTGGCGGGTGCCGGCTCGGGCAAGACCGAGACCATGGCGGCACGCGTGGTGTGGCTCATCGCCAACAAGCTGGTCCAGCCGGAGCAGGTGCTCGGCCTGACGTTCACGCGCAAGGCCGCGGGCGAGCTCACCCAGCGCGTGCAGACCCGGCTGGCGCAGCTCAACCGCGCGCTGGGCGAGGAGTCCGGCGAGGCGCTGGCCGGCCTGGACCTCGACCGACCCACTGTCGCCACGTACAACGCGTACGCCGCCTCCCTGGTGGCGGACCACGGGCTCCGCCTCGGCGTCGAGCCCAGCGCCCGCCTCCTCGGTCAGGCCGAGCAGTGGCAGCTCGCGTCACAGGTGGTGGAGTCCTGGGACGAGGACCTCGGCACGGACAAGGCCGTCAGCACCGTGACCGGCGCCGTCGTGGCGCTGTCCGACGCGCTGGGCGAACACCTCGTCGACCCGGCCGACGCGCGGGACCGCCTCACCGACATGGCCGAGCACCTCGAGTCCGTCCCGCTCGGCCCGCGGCAGAAGAAGCGCACCAAGGACGTGGAAAAGCTCATCAGCTCCGTCGCCGAGCGGGCCCGGTTCGTGGACCTCGTGGTCGAGTACCGACGCCGCAAGCGCATCGCCGAGGCACTCGACTTCGGCGACCAGGTCTCGTTCGCCGCGCAGCTCGCCCGCGAGGTCCCGATGGTGGGCGCCGTGGAACGGGCGCGATTCGAGGTGGTGCTGCTCGACGAGTACCAGGACACGTCCTACGCCCAGGTCGAGCTGTTGTCCGGCCTGTTCGGCGGCGGGCACCCCGTGACCGCCGTCGGCGACCCGCACCAGTCCATCTACGGGTGGCGCGGCGCCTCCGCGGCCGGCCTGGCCCGCTTCCCCGGCCGCTTCCAGCGCGACGACGGCGTCCCCGCCGCCGTGCACTACCTCTCCACGTCGTGGCGCAACGACGCCGCCGTGCTCACCGCCGCAAACGTGGTGTCGGGCCCGCTGCGCTCGCGGACGGGAGCCGGCACGAACGTCGAGGTCCCGCCGCTCGACCTGCGGCCCGAGGCGGGCGACGGCGTGGTGTCGGCGCACGTCGCCGCGACCCTCGAGGAGGAGGCCGAGGCCATCGCCGAGTGGGTGGCGGAGCGCTGGCGCTCGGGCGCCCACCCGGACGGACGGTCGACGGCCGCCGTCCTCTGCCGGGCGCGAGCGCAGTTCCCCACCATCGAGGTGGCACTGCGCCGCCGCGGCCTCCCGGTCGAGGTGGTGGGCCTGGGCGGCCTGCTGTCCACGCCTGAGGTGGTCGACGTCGTCGCGCTGCTCCAGGCTGCCCACGACCCGTCCCGCGGCGACTCCCTGCTGCGCCTGCTCACTGGTCCCCGCCTCAACCTCGGCGCCGCGGACCTCCACGCGCTCGGCTCCTGGGCTGCCGACCTGGCGCGGCTGGACGACCCGCGCCGGGCCGCCGCGGCCGCCACAGCGGGAGACGAGACCGGGGACGACGACCCTCGGGTGGTCGAGGGCGACGTCTCCGACCACCGATCCATCGTCGACGCGCTCGACGACCTGCCGCCGGTGGGCGAGCCGGCCCGCGACGGCCGCGTCCTCTCCGCCGACGCGCACCGGCGTCTCGCGGCGCTGGCCCGGCTGCTGCGCGACCTGCGCGGCCTCACCTACCTCTCGCTGCCCGAGCTGGTGGTCCAGGCGGAGCGTGCGCTCGGCCTGGACGTCGAGGCGGCCACCGCGCTCGCGCTGGCCGGCGCCGGGGTCGGCGGAGCGGTGAGCGACCGCGGCCGCGAGCACCTCGACGCGTTCCGGGACGTGGCGGCGTCGTTCGCGCAGTCGTCCGACACGGCGACGCTCGGCGCGTTCCTCGCCTGGCTGGGCGTCGCGGGCGAGCGCGAGCGCGGGCTCGACATGCCGGTGCACGAGCCCGACCCCGACGCCGTCCAGGTCATCACCGCGCACGCCGCGAAGGGCCTGGAGTGGGACGCAGTGGCCGTTGCGGGCCTGGCCGACGGCGCGTTCCCCACGTGGGACAGGGGTTCGCGGTCGGGGGAGTCGTCGTCGGGCTGGCTGTCCGACCTGGGCGAGCTGCCCTACCACCTGCGCGGCGACGCGGACGATCTGCCGAGCTTCGCCTGGCAGCACGCCTCCGACACCAAGGACCTGGTCGCGCTGCGGGACGAGTTCAAGCTCGAGTGCGGCGAGCACCGCCTCGCCGAGGAGCGACGGCTGGCCTATGTCGCGTTCACGCGCGCCCGGCGCGAGCTCTTCCTCACCGCGTCGTGGTGGGGCACCGCAAACCGCCCGCGCGGCATCTCCCCGTTCCTCGCCGAGCTGGCCGACGCCGGAATCGTCGCCACCGACCTCTGGGCGCCCATGCCGGACGCTGACGCCGAGAACCCGCGCAACGCGGAGGAGCTCACGGCCGTCTGGCCCGCTCCGGACCAGCGGCCCGACGGAACCGACCAGTCGGGCGCCGGCGCGCAGCAGCAGCGCACCGCCCGCGACGTCCTGCGCGCCACGGCTGCGCTCGTGGACGAGGCCGCGGAGGAGCGCCTGGTCGCGCTAGCCGCCGTGCGGCTGCCGGCCGACGCGCTCACAGCGCCGCAGGGCGTGCTGACCGACGCTGCCGGCCACGACCTGGTCGACCTCGCCCGGATGCTCCTGGCCGAGCGCAACCGGCACGCCGACCGGGAGGTCGCGTTCCCGGCGCACGTGTCAGCGTCGGGCCTGGTGCGGCTCGCCGCTGACCGCGACGCGTTCGCCCTGCAGCTGCGGCGCCCCGTGCCGGTGCAGCCCACCGTGCATGCGCGGCGCGGCACCCGGTTCCACGAGTGGGTCGAGCAGTTCTTCACGTCGGCAACGCTGCTCGACGTCGACGACCTGCCCAGCGCCGAGGACGACGATCTGCCCGACGACACGGACCTCGACAAGCTCCGCGACACGTTCCTGGGATCGGAGTGGTCGGCCCGCATGCCCATAGCCGTCGAGGCCGACGTCGAGACGCCGGTCGCCGGCGTCATGCTGCGCTGCCGCATGGACGCCGTCTTCAAGGACCCGGCCACGGGGCCCGACGCCGTAGTGGTGGTCGACTGGAAGACCGGCCGCGAGCCGCTCGACACCGCGGCGCGGGCCGCCCGCGAGGTGCAGCTCGCCGTGTACCGGCTGGCATGGTCCCGCTGGACCGGGCTGCCGCTGGACCAGGTGAGCGCGGCCTTCTACTACGTGGGCTCGGACACGACCGTCCGTCCGGACCGGCTGCTCGACGAGGCGGAGCTGGAGGCCCTGATCATCGGCTAGCCGGCGTCAGCCCTCGTCGCGCGTCGCCTCGTCGAGGTCCTCCAGCATCGACGTCGCGTCCTCGACCACCTCGGGCAGCCTGTGCCGCACGCCGTGCAGCAGCCAGCGCGCGAGCGCGAGCTCCCCCACGAGCATCGCGCGCTCGGCCAGGCGCGGGTCGCTCAGCTCGGTGCGGCGCAGCTGGTAGGCCTCCATGATCGAGTCGACGGCCTCCAGCGGCGCCGCCGCGATGAGCCAGGCGAGATCGTCGGCGGGGTCGGCCACGCGGGCCTCCGCCCAGCCCGAGACCGCAACTACTCGCTGCCGGTCCACGAGCAGCTGGTCCGGCGCCAGGTCGCCGTGCGCCACGACGGGCTTGAACTTCCACAGGGACACGTCCTCGAGCGCCATCTCCCAGCGGCGCAGCAGCGTCGGTGGGACCCGACCGGTCTTCGCCGCCTCGTCCACCTCGGTCAGCCGACGCTCGCGGTACTCGGACGCGGTGTAGCAAGGCAGCCCGCACGTCTCCACCACCGACGTCGGCAGCTCGTGGATCGCGGCGATGGCCCGGCCCAGGTCGGCGGCCAGCCCCGGGCCCGGCTCCAAGGCCTCGACATCGAGGTTGCTGCCGATGATCCGGCGGTGCACGACGGCGCGGCCGCCCTCCGGCAGCAGCGCGTAGCCCGCGACCTGCGGCACCACGAACGGGAGCACACCCGTGTCGATGTACAGCCTGAGCGCGTCGAGCAGCTCGATCTCGGCCTCCAGAGCTGCGCCGGCCACCGTGCTGCGCGGCGCGCGCACCACCCATTCCTGGTCGTCCTGGCCCGTGACGACGGCGACGTCGTAGTCGCCGGCCAGCTCGCCGACACGGACCGACTGGGCGTCGAGACCGGGTACGGCGGCGGTCGAGAGGGCGGCGAGAGCGAGGGGCGTGCGGGACACGTGCTCACCGTAGAGCAGCGCCCGCCGCGCCACGGGGCAGGACGATGGCGTGTCCCTGTGACACATCGGGCATCTCGAGCCCCGGCGGACGGTTACCGTCGTCCTGTGCGCTTCCTCGACCTCCCCTTCGCCCGTGCCGCCCACGACCGTGCCGCGCACCGGCGCGCTGAGCCCCGGCTCGTCGACGACCTTCTGAAGGAGAAGGACACCCGGGTGCTGGTGCTGCGCGGGAGCAGCGTGGCCGTGGTGGGGGAGCGGGTAGCGCTGTTCGCGCCCGACGACGTCGCACACCTCGCCGTGCGCACGCACTTCTTCCTCGGCGAGGCCGACGGCGTCGCGTACCTCTCGGCGGTCCTGCCGGAGCCTGCGCCGGACGATCAGCCCGAGCGTGAGCCCGACCTCGACGTCGGCTGGACCGGGATGCGCACGCTCGACATGCCCGATCTGGAGCAGGGCCTCGCCGTCGAGGCCATCGCCCTGGCCCAGTGGCACGCGGTGCACACTCACTGCCCACGATGCGGCGCGGAGACCGAGGTGACGCAGGGCGGCTGGGTCCGGCACTGTCCCGTAGACGACTCGAACCACTTTCCCCGCACCGATCCCGCGGTGATCATGGCGATCACCGACGCCGAGGACCGCCTGCTCCTGGCGCGCGGCCCGCAGTGGGGCCCGGGTCGCCGCTCGGTCCTGGCCGGCTTCGTGGAGCCGGGCGAGGGCCTCGAGCAGGCGGTGGCGCGCGAGACCCTGGAGGAGGTCGGCGTCGTTGTGGACCCCGAGTCGATCGAGTACCGCGGCAGCCAGTCGTGGCCGTTCCCGGCGTCCCTCATGCTGGGCTTCCGCGCTCGCGCGACCACCACGCGGCTGGTGCGGCAGGAGGACGAGATCGCTGAGGCGGACTGGTTCACCCGGGACGAGGTCGCCACGGCGGTGGCCGATGGCGACCTGGGCATGCCCGGGCGGGCCTCGATCGCACGCTCCCTGATCGAGGAGTGGTTCGGCGGCCGGATCGAGGACTGACCGAGGAGCCGTCCGCGTCAGGCCTGGCACCGTCTGGTCTGTTCCGCCACAGGCCCGGAGTCAGTTCGCCAGCGCGACCTTCACCGCCGCCAGTGACGGGTTCGTTGCAGCCGAGCCGTCCGGGTACACCACGGTAGGCACGGTCTGGTTGCCACCGTTGACCTGCTCCACGAAGGCGGCGGCCTCCGGCCACTCCTCGATGTCGATGACCGTGTAGCCGATGCCCTCCGAGTCGAGCTGCGTGCGCAGCCGACGGCAGTACCCGCACCAGGTGGTCGAGTACATGAGGACCGTGCCGGTCTCGGGGACCGGCGTGGACATCGGCGTGGTCGTCTCAGACATCTGTTCTCCTTGTCAGTGGTTGCTGCGAGAATCGCAGGCGATGCTCACCCAGACCAACTCGGCCGATGGTTCAAATCATCCTGGGCCGATGAGCCCCGACGCGATCCTGACCGCCCTCGATCCCGAGCAGCGCGAGGTAGCCCTCGCGCTCAACGGGCCGGTGGTCGTGCTCGCGGGAGCGGGTACGGGCAAGACGCGCGCCATCACGCACCGCATCGCGTACGGCGTCCGCATCGGGGCGTACCAGCCGACCAGCGTGCTGGCCGTGACGTTCACGGCTCGCGCGGCGGGCGAGATGCGCACGCGCCTGCGTGATCTCGGCGTACAGGGGGTGCAGGCCCGCACGTTCCACTCCGCGGCGCTGCGCCAGCTGGGCTACTTCTGGCCGCGCGTGGTGGGCGGCGCCCCGCCGCGCCTGCAGGAGTACAAGGCACCGATCATCGCGGAGGCGGCGCGGCGCGTAGGCCTCAGCGTCGACCGGGTGGCGGTCCGCGACCTGAGCAGCGAGGTGGAGTGGGCCAAGGTCTCGCTGATCACGGCGGACGACTACGAGAAGGCGTCGTACGCGGCCGGCCGCGAGGCGCCGTCGGGCTACGACGCGCAGGCGGTGGCCCGCCTCATCACGGCATACGAGGACGTGAAGACGGAGCGCGAGGTCATCGACTTCGAGGATGTGCTCCTCATGCTCGCGGACATGCTGAACAGCCACAAGATCGTGGCCGACGAGGTCCGCTCGCAGTACCGGCGCTTCGTCGTGGACGAGTACCAGGACGTCTCGCCGCTGCAGCAGTTCTTGCTGGACCAGTGGCTGGGCGGCCGCAAGGAGCTGTGCGTGGTCGGCGACCCGTCGCAGACCATCTACTCCTTCACCGGCGCCTCGCCGCGTCACCTCCTGCAGTTCCGGCGCACCTATCCCGAGGCGCAGGAGATCCGGCTCGTGCGCGACTACCGCTCCACGCCCCAGGTGGTGAACCTCGCCAACCAGGTGCTCAAGCGCGCGGGGCGCGCCGGCGGCGCGCACCAGGCGCTCGAGCTCGTCGCGCAGCGCGAGCCGGGCCCGCCCGTCACCTTCATGGCGTACGACGACGACGAGGCCGAGGCGAAGGGCATCGCCACCCGGGCCGCACGCCTGATCGGGTCGGGCGTGAAGCCGAGCGAGATCGCGGTGCTGTACCGCACCAACGCACAGTCGGAGGCGTTCGAGGCCGCGTTCGCCGACGCCGGTGTGGGCTACCTCGTGCGCGGTGGCCAGCGGTTCTTCCAGCGCAAGGAGGTGCGCGACGCGATGCTGCTGCTGCGCGGCGCCGCCCGCTCGGCCGACCCGGAGCTGCCCATGCAGGACCAGGTCCGCGACATCCTCTCCGCCGCCGGCTGGGCCGACCAGCCGCCCACCGCCCGCGGTGCCGCCAGGGAGCGCTGGGACGCGATGCAGGCGCTGGTCTCCCTCGCCGACGACCTGGCCGGCGCTGCGACCCCCGAGAGCCCGGCGACGGTCGCAGGCCTCGTGGCCGAGCTCGACGAGCGCGCCGCCGCACAGCACGCGCCGACCGTCGAGGGCGTCACGCTCGCCTCGCTGCACGCGGCAAAGGGCCTGGAGTGGGACGCCGTGTTCCTCGCGGGGATGAGCGAGGGCCTCATGCCCATCTCGCTGGCGGAGCGCGACGACGCCGTGCACGAGGAGCGTCGCCTGCTCTACGTGGGGATCACCCGCGCGCGCGTGCACCTGGAGCTGTCGTTCGGGCGCTCACGGAACCCGGGCGGTCGTGCCACGCGCAAGCGCACGAGGTTCCTCGACGGGCTGTGGCCGGACGAGCCGCGCGCGCCGCGCGCCCGCACGACCCAGAAGGGCCAGGCTCGCGCGCTGCTGACCGGTGAGCACGACGCCGCGCTCTTCGACGCCCTGCGCGACTGGCGGCTCGAGGTGGCACGAGAGACGGACAAGCCCGCCTACACGGTGCTCACGGACGCCACGCTGGCGGCCATCGCGGAGATCCGACCTTCGGGCACAGCCGAACTGGCTCGCGTGAATGGCATCGGCCCGGCCAAGATTGACAGGTACGGTGCCGCGATCCTCTCTATCGTGGCGAGTGCACCGGCTTCCTGAGTGGTCCCTCGAGCGGTTCGTCGGAGGACCTTTCGAGTGCTTCGGGTCCGCCTGGAACGGCCAGCCAGTGGGCCGCCCCGGGCTATCCGAAAAACTTCTCAAGAAAGTTTGGAAAAAGAGTTGGCCCGCTACGGCGGCCCGGCATAGTGTTCACATGTCCCTGACAGCAGTGGGCGAGACCGAGAAGGTCTGGCCCGGATTCGAGTGAGGAGGTGGGTGTCTTGGAGATGAACATGATTCCGCAGACGGATCTGCAGGTGTGCGCGTATGTGCTCGGCAACGAGCCCGTTCCGGCTACCGGCGCAGCTCTGTCTTTCCGCGCGCGCACTCACCGCGGAGGCGTCAAGCCGTCCGCTCTCGCACCCGACTCCGCATCTCCAGGAGACTCGCCGGTCTAACGACCGAAGAGATCCAGGCCGCGGAGTCCATCTAGGACCCGCGGCCTTAATTCTTGTCCGGAGCTCCAGCCCCATGAGGGCCGGCCGGCAGAGGATCTAGCCCGGGGTCCTGTTCCCCAAGACGTTCACCGACGACGTTCATCCTTACAGGACACAGGAGACAACCGTGCGCCTCACTGCGCTCCTCGACACTCTTCCCCAGGGCGGCTCGGGCCCCTGGGACCCGCCTCAACTCCCCGCCACGAGCGGGACCGGTTCGGACTCGGCGGAGTTCAACCGGCTCATGGACACACTGCTGCCGTGCCGTACCAACGACCCGGAGCTGTGGTTCGCCGAGCACAGCACGCAGGTGGAGCAGGCCAAGGCGCTCTGCCGTACGTGCCCCCTGATCGAGGGCTGCCTCGCCGGCGCTCTCGAGCGCAACGAGCCCTGGGGCGTCTGGGGCGGCGAGGTCTTCGTCGACGGCGCCGTTGTCGCCCGCAAGCGTGGCCGTGGCCGGCCGCGCAAGTCGGAGAACGTCGCCGCGGCGTGAGCGGAACCGCAGCCTGAGCCTGCGGTTCCGCTCACGTAGGTAGGACCACGCACCCGCAGCGCGGGTGCGGCTCCGCCGGCCGAGCGTGGGGGAGCCCGGCCGGGAGAGAGATCTCCAGGCACATGCCGACGGCCGCGGGCCGGTGCCCGTCCAGCTGGGCGAGCACCTGGCCCGCGGCCGTCGCCGCCGCCAAGGCGGCGAGCGTCGCCTCGTGCGTGGGCTCGGTCGTCTTGCGCAGCTGGGCGGCCAGCGCCGGCCACTCGCGGTCGGCGTCGGCGTGGGCGAGGTCCACGCAGGTCACGCACGCGGACCGGCCCGGCCTCACGAGCGGGCCAACCACCACGTCGGCCTCCCGCACCACCACCGGCAGGTGTGGCACCCCGAGGCCGAGCAGCCGCTGGTACCGCGCCGGGTGCGCGGCATGCGGCTCGGTCACCACGACGAGGTCGAGGGCCGTCGGGTCGAACCCTGTGCCGGCGCCGCCGGCGTCGTCCACCCGGACCGCGACGCGCGGGGAACGCTCCGCGAGCAGGGACCGCACGGCGTCGTCGCGTGCCTGTCCCACGTCGACCACCCGCAGGCCGCCCAGCCCGACGTCGGTGGTCTGCACCGGCAGCGGGTCGTGCAGCACCAGCCCGCCGACCCCGGCTGTCGCGAGGTGCAGCGCGACGGCCGTGCCCAGCCGCCCGAGGCCGACGAGGCCCACCACTCGCTCGGCGCGCTCGGCCAGGGTGGCCAGCCCGGCGCCGTCGGGCCGGAGCATGCCGAGCACCGTCGCGTCGGCCGCACCGTCGGCCGGTGCCGTCACCGCGCCCACGGTGGCCGGCACGGGGACCAGGACGCCCGCCCGGAACAGGGCGGTCATGATCTCGTCGCGCCGTTCGGTGGGCACCCCGCACCGCGCCGCCGACTGCTCGACCGTGACGTGCCGCCGCTCGGCGATCTCCTCGAGCCACGTCTCCTCGGCGGGGGTCAGGCCCGACAGCACGAACGACCAGCGGGGGTCCGATCCGCACTGCTTCTGGCCGCCGCCCCGGCTGAGCACGGGCGTACCGGGCCGCAGCCGGAGGAGGGGTGTGCGCTTCATGCCACCACGATGCCCGACGCCGCTGCTCACCCCCGGCGCTCGTCCACAGTTCCAGAGGTATATCCAAAGCATCGCGCGGACCGGAAGTTCCCCTGTGCGCCCAGAGCCAAATGGACGACACAGGGCTTGCCGACCCCGTTACGGTGAACACTATGAGCGACCAGCACCAGCCCGGCGATACTCCCCAGTCCTGGGAGGAGATGCTGCGCTCCATGCTCGGCGACGGCGCAGACGAAGTGATGGCCGAGATGCGCGAGCGGGGCATCGACCCGACGGCGCTCGGCGGACCGCCCGACCCGGTGATGATGCAGTACGCCCTGGCCCAGGTGCAGAAGATGCTCTCGGCCGAGGGCACCGGACCGGTCAACGCCGACGTCGCGCACGACGTCGCGCGGCAGGTAGCCGTCAGCGAGGGCGACCCGTCCCTGACGGGCAAGCAGGCCAAGGACGCCACGGAAGCGCTGGCGGTGGCTGAGCTCTGGCTCGACGCTGTCACGGACCTCCCGCCCGCGGGCGGGACGAGGCACGCGTGGAACCGGTCCGAGTGGGTCGAGGCCACGCTCCCCGTGTGGAACGAGCTCGCGGCGCCCGTCGCCTCGTCCGTCTCGGACGCGCTGGCCACCGTGCTGCGCGACCAGCTCCCCGAGGGTGTCGACGACGGCGAGGCCATCCCCGGGATGCCCGCCGGCGTGCTGCATGATCTCGGCGGCGCGATCGACCCGGCCCAGATGATGCGGCGGCTCGGCTCGGCCGTGTTCGGGATGCAGGTCGGCCAGGCCGCCGGCACGCTCTCGCGCGAGGTGTTCGGCGCCACCGACGTCGGCCTGCCGCTGCTCGACAGCCCCGACACCGTGCTCCTGCCCACCAACGTGGCCGCCTTCGCGGAGGGCCTGGACGCCCCGATCGAGGAGGTCCGGCATTTCCTGGCCGTGCGCGAGGCCGCCCACGCCCGGTTGTTCACCCATGTCCCGTGGCTCCGGTCGCACCTTCTGTCGATCGTGGAGCGCTACGCGCGCGGTATCACCATCGACCTCGACGCGCTCGAGGCACAGGTGCGCGACATCGACCTCGCCGACTCCGAGGCGCTGCGCAGCGCCCTGTCCGGCGGGGTGTTCGGGCTGCAGAACACGGCCGAGCAGAAGGCGGTGCTGCTCAACCTCGAGACCACGCTCGCGCTGGTGGAGGGCTGGGTGGACGAGGTCAGCACCATCGCCGCCCTGCCGCACCTCCCGCACGCCATCCCGCTGCGCGAGATGATCCGGCGCCGGCGCGCGGCCGGCGGGCCTGCCGAGCAGACGTTCTCGACGCTGGTCGGCCTGGAGCTGCGGCCGCGCCGGTCGCGCGACGCCGCGACCCTGTTCTCGATAGTGGCCCGCGCGCAGGGTCCCGCGGGGCGCGACGCCGTGTGGGACCACCCGGACCTGCTGCCCGGCACCGAGGACCTGGACGACCCGTCGGGCTACCTGGTGCGCCGGGAGGCCACGGAGCACGAGCACGCCGACGTGGACGCGGCGCTCAAGGAGATCTTCGGTGAGGACCCGGCCGCGAACGACTTGCCGGCCGACGAGGACGGCCCCGCCGACGGCCCGACCGACGAGGCGAAGTAGCTCAGTCTTCCCCGTCGTCTTCTTCGTCGTCGGAGGTGGTCTGGCCGGGTTCGTCCTGCGCGAACGACGCACCCTCCAGGAAGCCGCGCGCCCGGTCCGTCCGGGGGTAGACCTCGAGGATCTTCCAGAACTCCGGGCCGTGGCCGGCGTGCAGCAGGTGCGCGAGCTCGTGCAGCAGCACATAATCGAGCACCCAGGAGGGCATGCCCTGCAGCCGGGTGGAGACGCGGATGGAGCCGTCCAGCAGCGTGCACGACCCCCAGCGCCGGCCCTGGTTCGACGACCACCGCACGCTGGACGCCCTGGCCCTGCCGTCGAGGTACTTGGTGGAGAGCTCGCTCGCGCGGTCCATCAACTCCTGGTCGGACGGACGGCGGCGCCGTTCCTTGTCCTCGAGCCGGGCTACCATCTTGGCCACCCACTCCCGCTCCTGAGCCCGAGAGAAGCGCGCGGGAATGGCGACGATGGTTCGTCCACCGTCGCGATATGCGCTCACCGTGGCGGTGCGACGGCGGCTCCGGCGCACCTCCACGGACGTCAGGGCGTCGTGGGCCACGGAATGACCGTAGCGGTTATCGGCGCGACGTGGGGCATAACACACCGTTCTGGTGGCAAATCTTTGCACAACGTCGTAATGGGTAGCGTTGGCCGAACGCCCGTCGGAACCGCCGTCGGGGCAGCTTTCACGGAACCCTCAGTCAACTGAGGAATGATGGGCCGGTGACCGACATGCGCGACCTCCAGCACGCCTCGCATCCCGAGCCGTCGCCGTTCGACGACTCGCAGGTGGAGGTGGCACCGATCACGCGCCGCACCGTGACGCTGGGTGTGTCCCTGTTGGCCACGGCCGTCCTGGCCGCGGTCGCGCTGGTGGTGCCCACCCCGTACGCGATGCGTTCGCCGGGGCCCACCGAGGACACGCTGGGGCGAGACCTCATCCAGATCGACGGCGCCCGGACGTACGAGTCCACCGGGCAGCTGCGTCTGACGACGGTCTCGGTGCTGGGCGGACCGGGCTACCCGATGATGTCGGGACAGGTGATCCAGGGCTGGCTGGACCCGAGGCGCTCGGTGCTTCCGGTGGAGGCGGTCTTCCCCGAGGCGACCACCAAGGAGGAGCAGCAGGAGGTCAGCCAGGCCGAGATGGTGTCGTCGCAGGAGTCGGCCACGGCCGCGGCGCTCACCGAGCTCGGCTACGACGTGCCCGCCGTCCTGGACGTCGCGGGCACGGAGCCCGGCTCCGGGGCCGAGGGCAAGCTCAACGAGGGCGACGTCATCGAGGAGTTCCAGGGCGAGCCCGTCGGCACCTACGCGGACCTCATCGACGGGCTCGCCGAGACGACGCCGGGCGACGACGTGACGCTCGGCGTCCAGCGCGGCAACCGCACGCTGGACGTCACGATCACGACCGCCGGCAACGGCCAGCGCGCAGTGCTCGGCGTCTTCATCGACCCGCATTACGACTTCCCCGTGGACGTCTCCATCGAGATCGAGAACATCGGCGGACCCAGCGCGGGCACCATGTTCGCTCTCGGCATCATCGACAAGCTCACACCCGAGGACGAGGCCGACGGCGAGATCATCGCCGGCACCGGGACGATGAGTCCGGAGGGCACGGTGGGCGCCATCGGTGGCATCGAGCAGAAGCTGTACGGCGCCGTCCGGGACGACGCGGAGTGGTTCCTCGCCCCCGCTGACAACTGCGAGCAGGTGGTGGGCAACGTGCCCGACGGGCTCAACGTGGTGAAGGTGGCGACGCTCGCGGAGGCGCGGGACGCCGTCGAGCAGATCGGGCGCGGCGAGGGCGCGGACCTCCCGACGTGCTCCTGATGTGCGCGTGATGTGTTCGTGACCTGGGTGTCGAACCGTTGACCACGTGTTGCACATCTGGAGGATGTGGGAACCTTGTGCTGGGAACCTTGAGCAGCGCCTGGCCGTTCCATCTGGGTACGGCCCAACCATTTGATGACGTGAGGTAACGCAGTCGTGTCCTTCGCCGCAGCACCTCGCCGCCCTTCCGGCGGCGCCCCCCGAGCCCGACGACGCAGTCCGCTGGGGGTGGCGATCGTTGCGGTCGCCATCGTGATCGCAGCCCTGCTCCTCCTTGCCCAGTTCTGGACCGAGGTGATGTGGTTCGGGCAGGCCGGCTTCTCCCGGGTGATCTGGACCGAGTGGGGCATGCGGGCAGCCCTGTTCGCCGTCGGCTTCGTGGTCATGGCCGGCGCCGTGTTCTGGTCGTTCACCGCGGCCTACCGCGCGCGCCCCATCTACGCGCCGAGCACCCCTGAGCAGGCGACGCTCGACCAGTACCGCGAGGCGGTGGAGCCGCTGCGCCGGGTCGTGATGATCGCCGCGCCGGTCCTGGTCGGCTTCTTCGCGGGTGTCGCGGCGTCGGCGCAGTGGCGCACGGTGCTGCTCGCATTCAACAGCGAGCCGTTCGGCGAGACCGACCCGCAGTTCGGCATGGACCTCGGGTTCTTCGTCTTCCTGCTGCCCGCGCTGCGGTTCAGCGTCGGGTTCCTCATCTCGGTGGTGGTGATCGCGGGCATCGCCGGGCTGATCACGCACTACCTGTACGGCGGGCTCCGGGTCGGCCCGGCGGCCGCGGGCGGGCCCCGCACCACGCCTGCCGCGCGCATCCACCTGGCCATCGTCGGCGCGGTGCTGCTGCTGCTCATCGCCGCGAACTACTGGCTCGACAGGTACTCGATCCTGACGAACGCGGGCGACCGGTTCGACGGCGCCTCGTACTCCGACGTGCACGCCGTGATCCCCGCCAAGGGCATCCTCACGGTGGTCGCGATCTTCGTCGCCGCCCTGTTCATCGTCACCGCGTTCCGTGGCGACTGGCGCCTGCCGGCGATCGGCGTAGGGCTCATGGTGGTGTCCGCTATCGCGATCGGCGGCATCTACCCGGCCGTCGTCCAGCGTTTCCAGGTCAACCCGAACGCGCAGGAGCTTGAGGCCGAGTACATCCAGCGCAACATCGACGCGACCCTCTCGGCGTTCGATATCGACGACGTCGAGAAGGAGCAGTACGACGCCACGACCCAGGCGGAGGAAGGTGCCCTGCGGTCGGACGCCGACACCGCGGCGTCGATCCGCCTGCTGGACCCGCAGGTCGTGTCGCCCTCGTTCCGCCAGCTGCAGCAGAACAAGCAGTACTACAACTTCGACGACTCCCTGTCGGTCGACAAGTACGAGATCGACGGCGAGTCCCGCGACACCGTGATCGCGGTGCGCGAGCTCAACCTCGACGGCCTGGGCCAGGACCAGCGCAACTGGGTCAACGACCACACCGTGTACACGCACGGCTACGGCGTCGTCGCCGCCTACGGCAACCAGCCCGGCCCGGACGGACGCCCCGCGTTCTTCGAGGGTGGTATCCCGTCGCAGGGTGCGATCACCGACGAAGAGGGCGGCTACGAGCCGCGCATCTACTTCAGCCCGAAGACCGAGACCTACTCGGTTGTCGGCGCGCCTGAGGGCACCAAGGCATGGGAGCTGGACTACCAGGCCGACCAGGCGGACGACGGCGGCCAGGTCAACACGACGTTCACCGGCGACGCCGGCCCCAGCGTCGGTTCGTTCGGGAGCAAGCTGCTGTTCGCGCTGAAGTTCGGCGAGGAGCAGCTCCTGTTCTCCGACCGCGTGACGAGCGAGTCGCAGATCCTGTACGACCGTGACCCGCAGCAGCGCGTCCACAAGGTCGCGCCGTGGCTCACCCTCGACAACCGGGTGTACCCGGCGGTCGTGGACGGCCGCGTGAAGTGGATCATCGACGCGTACACCACAACCGACGAGTTCCCGTACTCGTCGTCGACCCCGCTCGACGAGGCGGTGGCGGACACGCTCACCACGCAGACCGGCGCTCCCGTCGAGCTGCCCGAAGAGGTCAACTACATCCGCAACTCGGTGAAGGCCACGGTCGACGCGTACGACGGGTCGGTCGACCTGTACGCGTGGGACGCCGAGGACCCGATCCTCAAGGCCTGGACCAACGTCTTCCCGACGTCGGTCAAGCCGATGGAGGAGATCTCCGGCGACCTGATGAGCCACCTGCGGTACCCCGAGGACCTGTTCAAGGTGCAGCGCACCCTTCTCAGCCAGTACCACGTGACGAACTCCGCCGAGTTCTTCTCGGGCCAGGACTTCTGGAACAACCCGACCGACCCGACGTCGGAGTCGACCACCGCGCCGCTGCAGCCGCCGTACTACCTGACGCTGCAGATGCCGGGGCAGGAGGAGCCGTCGTTCTCCCTGACGTCGACCTTCATCCCGGGCGGTAACACGGACCGTGAGGTGCTCACCGGGTTCCTCGCCGTGGACGCCGACGCCGGGAACGAGGCCGGCGTCAAGGCCGAGGACTACGGCAAGCTACGCCTGCTCGAGCTGCCACGAGATACGACGGTGCCCGGCCCCGGCCAGGTGCAGAACAACTTCGACTCGAACCCGACGATCTCGGAGCAGCTGAACATCCTGCAGATCGGCGCGTCCACGGTGCGGCGCGGCAACCAGCTCACCCTGCCCGTGGGTGGCGGTCTGCTGTACGTGCAGCCGGTGTACATCCAGTCGACCGGTGGCACGCAGTTCCCGCTGCTGCGCAAGGTCCTGGTCGCGTTCGGTGACGACATCGGCTTCGCCGACACGCTGGACGAGGCGCTGGACCAGGTGTTCGGCGGTGACTCGGGTGCTCAGGCGGGCGACGCGGGCACCGCAGAGGACGAGGCGCCGACCGCCCCGCCCACCGCAGAACCGGGCGCGGAGCCGACCGAGGAGCCGACCACCGAGCCCACGGAGGAGCCCACCGAAGCGCCGACCGGCGAGCCTTCCACCGAGCTGGAGGCCGCGCTGCGGGAGGCGGCCGACGCCATGGAGGACGCCAACGCGGCACAGCGAGAAGGTGACTGGGCCGCCTACGGCGAGGCTCAGGACCGCCTCCAGCAGGCCCTGGAGGACGCGATAGCGGCCGAGGAGGCGCAGAACTCCGCTCCGTGACGTCCCTCGCGCCCTGAGCGCTGACGGCGAAGGCTCCCTGGTGTCCGCACCGGGGAGCCTCTGCCTTTCCCGAAGTCGCTCTCAGCCGAGCCGGCGGGCGACCACCACCGAGTTGATGACCTCGTCGGTGGGGTGCACCACCTCGAGCACCTGGAAGTCCGGCATGGCACCCAGGTCCACGGGCGGGTACAGGAGGGTGCGCAGGCCGCGCGCGCTGCGCGCGAGCAGCAGTGCCCCGGGCCGCATCGAGGCGGCCACCTTCCGGAGGATCCCGGCCTTGGCCGACGGCGTCTCGCCCACCAGCGCCGCGAGCACCACGGCGTCGTACCCCGTAAGTCCGACGTCGGCGGCGTCGGCCTGCTCGAACCGGACCGCCGTCGACCCGAGCCGGTCCGCCACCTGCCGCGCGAGGGCGACCGCCGTGGCATCCCGGTCCAGGCCGACGACGGAGGCGCCGAGCGCGTCGGCGTACCCGAGGGCACTGAGGGGAAGCGGTCCGCTGCCGAGGACGGCCACCGACGTCGGCGTGCCACCCGAGTGGGTAAGCAGGCGAGCCTCGAGGGCAGTGAGCCGGCGGTAGTTGTCGAGGTAGGGAAACGCGGCGAGCGCGGCCCGCGGGTCGGACGCGGTGACTATCTGTTCCGCCCAGGCGTGTTCGAGCGCGGTCTCGCCGCGCGCGGCGAGGTCGCGGACGGCCGCCCTGCGACGGTGCACCCCGGGGTGCGTCAGGATGTCCTGTGCCTGGCGGTCCGGCGTCGCGAGGACCGTTTGCACCAGGTCGCCGAAGAGTGCGTCAGTGCGGGGATCCGGCCGCAGGTGGGGCAGTGCGGCAAGCTGGTCGGTGAGGTGGACGATCCGGTCCGCGGTCAGGGTGGTATCGCTCAGCTCCGTCGTCATGGGGACGATCGTTCCAGGCCGGATCGGTTCGATCGCCTGTGACCTGCGTCTCTACCGCCCGGCCCGGTTTGCACTCAGCTGCTGGGGGTGCGTAAAGTAGGGGTTACCGCCGCGGGGTGGAGCAGTTCGGTAGCTCGCTGGGCTCATAACCCAGAGGTCGCAGGTTCAAATCCTGCCCCCGCTACGAATGTGATGTCGCAGGACATCGGAATGGCCCGAACCCACGAAATATGGGTTCGGGCCATTGTCATGTCCGGGGTTGGTGCCGCGTGGCTGGTAGTCGCGGGCGAGGTTGATGGTGAGCTCGCGCAGGATCTCGCCGGTGGCGGCGTTGATGATCTGGACGTCGAGGTCGTGGACCAGGAGCAGGACGTGGGTTCCTGCGTGGGTTCGTCCGACGCCGATGTGGCGTAGCTTGCCGGCGATGCGGAGGGTGACGCAGCCGGTCTTGTCGATCTTGTCGGTGCGGAGCCGGTCGTGGCTGTCGGTCCGGGCGCTGGTGCTGGGCGTGGCTTTGGGTGTGGTGCGGTAGGCGACTGCTGGGGGCTGCCTGTGTGGCAGGGATCGGTGCGGGCGGTGATGGTTGTACTCCTGGACGAAGGCGTCGATCAGGGTCTGCAGCTGGGTGAGTGTGGCCGGCTGGGCCGGTTGGGCGCGGAGCCATTTCTTCATCGTCTGCTGGAAGCGTTCGACCTTGCCCTGGGTGGTGGGGTGGTTGGGCCGGCCGTTCTTCTGGACGATGCCGAGCTGGCGTAGCTCGTGCTCGAGATGGTTACGACCGCCCTGGCGTCCGTGACCGGCTAGGCGCACGGTGTAGACCATGCCGTTGTCGGTCAGCACTGATGCGGGGTGTCCGTGCTGGTCACACGCTTGCCGGAAGGTGCTCAGGACGATCGGGGCGGTGATCGCCTGGTGGGCGCTGATGTGCAGGGCGTAGCGCGAGTGGTCGTCCAGCCAGGTGATGATCTCCACGTCGGGCCCCGGGCGGCCGGCGGGCGTGACCAGTCGGTAGTGGGTGAAGTCGGACTGCCAGGTCTCGTTGGGCTGGGCTGCGGCGAACCGAATGTACGAGCTCTTGGGGCGTTTCTTCGGCTCGCGGGTGACGGCGCCCTCGCGGGACAGGATCCGATGGATCGTGGCCCGTGAGAGCGTGGTCTGGTGGTGGTGGGTCAGGTGCCAGGCGATGGTGTCGGCGCCGGCGTCCAGGCCCTTGTCGCGCAGCTGCTTGCGTAGCGTCAGAACCTGTTGGACGACCTCGGGCGCAGTCGCTGCCGGGGTGGTGTGCGGGCGGCGGGAGCGGGGCTCGAACGCGGCCTCACCCTCGGTTCGGTAGCGCTTCAGGAGCCGGGAAACCCAACCCTGGGAGACGCCGTAGCGGCGGGCGACCGCGGTGATGACCAGACGTCGTTTCGACATGGCCGGGGTGTACTGGCCCGGCTATGTCGATGTCCCGAGACACGCCCATTCCGATGACCCGAGACACCCCATTCCGATGTCCTGAGACTCAACACTGCCCCCGCTACGAAATCAGGCCCGGGAATCCTTGGATTCCCGGGCCTGTGAGGTATCTGGAACCTGAACCAGTCACCACAAACCCTCCACTTGCCTGGTGTGGAGACCCCTAGGGGCGGGAGCTGTCCGAGGAGCTCGGTGCGACGGCCCAGCCCAAGGACGCCGGGGTCGCGGTGCACCACTACTTTCTCGCGCGGGTTGTCTCGATGGACCTGGCGTTGCGGTCGGGCCCGGAGTTCCAGGAACCGACCCGCGGGACGTACGAGGTCGAGCATGTCGACCTGCGCAACGGCGAGGCACTTGCCGGCGCCGATCTGGCGCCTGCCGCGTCGAAGGCGTTCATCCGGACCAACCGGAAGGCGCCGCTCGCGGAGGCATGACGTTGCCGGACACGGAGCCCGGCCTCCTGTCCCCTATCCGACGTACGAGTCGTCGAGTAGCGGAATCCAGCCTTGTAGTGGGTTGCGGGAAGGCGCGAACGCCTTGACGAGCTGGCGTGTTAGCGCTCACAATCTGGTCGAAGCCGACGAAGTCTGGGTGACAGGGCGTCCTGCTTCGTTGGAGTTTCGATCAGGCGTGGCCGCGCCATGAGCAGCACAGATGTCCTAACAGTTCTCCCGCATGCGCACGGGTATGGGTCGCGGTGCACCCCTCTCCGGGTGAACCGTCCGGCTCTCTTGATCAAGGAGGATCATGTCTGCCCATTCTAGTTCCCAATCGATTTCCAGTTCTCAATCGATCGCGCCGCCGTCGCGGCGACCTCGGTGGTTGAAGCGGTTCGTCGCCGCCACCGTGGCGGCACTGGTGGCCGGAGGCGGCATCTTCGCGGTCACCGAGACGGCCGCAGCCGCCACGGTCGACCCCACCGCCTGGTATGTGCTGCTGAACCGCAACAGCGGCAAGGCCCTTGACGTCAGCGGCGTGTCCACCGCCGACGGAGCCCTGCTCCACCAGTGGACCCGCACCAACGCCAACAACCAGCAGTTCCAGTTCGTGGACGCCGGCGGCGGCTACTACAAGCTCAAGGCCCGGCACTCGGGCAAGGTCATCGACGTGTCCAGCTGGTCGACGGCCGACGGCGCCGCCATCCACCAGTGGACCGACACCGGCGGCGCCAACCAGCAGTTCCGGCTGGCCGACTCCGACAACGGCTACGTCCGGTTGATCAACCGCAACAGCAACAAGGCGGTCGAGGTCCAGAACGCGGCGACCAACGACGGCGCAGGCGTCGTGCAGTACAGCGACTGGGGCGGCAGCAACCAGCAGTGGCAGCTCGTCCGCGTCGCCGAAGAATGGAATCCCGATTCGTCGTATACGACGACGGATGCCGGCGACGGCACCTACACGGTTCCCATGCTGAAGTCCGACGTGCCGGATGTCAGTGTCGAGCGCGTCCCCGCGTCGCAGAACGACGAAGGTCGCGACATCTACTACATGGTCAGCACGACGATGCATCTCAGTCCTGGCGCACCGATCATGAAGTCGTACGACCTGGTCAACTGGGAGACCGTGAGCTACGCGTTCGATCGCCTCGACATCAGTGATGCCGCGTCCTTGCGCAACGGCAAGAACTCCTACGGGGAGGGGCAATGGGCGTCGTCGATCCGCTTCCACGACGGCACCTACTACGTGCTCATCAACTCGCTGAACCTCGGCGGCGCCTTCCTCTACCGCACCGACGACATCGAGAACGGAGCGTGGACGAAGACGGCGTTCGGTCGAGGCTTCCACGACCCATCGCTCTTCTTCGACGACGCCAACGGCGGAACGCCGTACATCATCTACGGCGGCGTCAGCGCCGTTCGACTCAACCCGACGCTGACGGCGGTCGAGGAGGATTTCCCGGACTTCATCCGGCGCAGTGACTACGCGGATAAGCCGTACGTCGGCAGCGACGGGATCTTCGAGGGCGCCCAGGTGTCCTACATCGACGGCTACTACTACGTGGTGATGATCACCTGGCGCAGCAACGGCCGCCAGGTCGTCATGTTCCGTTCGCCCGAGCTGCTCGGCCGCCTCGCGGCCACCCCGGCGCCCTACGAGTCCTATGGGGCGCTGGCCTCGAACGGATTCGCGCAGGGCAGCCTTGTGCCCATCAAGAATGACGCGGGCGGCGACGACTGGCACGGCTTCTTCTTCCGCGACTCGTATCCGGTCGGTCGTATCCCGGCGCTGATCCCGGCGACCTGGAGCAACGGGTGGCCGACCTTCGGCAACAACGGCGTAGTGCCGGTCGACGGCGTCTTCGAGAAGCCGATCAGGCTCACCCCCGAGCAGGAGCGTTTCGAACGACTCAAGAGCGTCGTCGTGTCCGACGACTTCGACAACGATGCACCGCACCGTGCCTTCCAGGACGAGCGGTGGACGCTTCCGACAGCGCCCGACATCGACGAGACGCTGGTCGGAGTCGAACTCTTCGGCAATCCCGGCGTCGAGTCCGGAAGCACGGCGAGCTGGATCGCCAACGACGGTGCGACGCTCTCGACGACGACGGACGCGCACACGGGTTCGAGGGCTCTCGCGGTCACCGGGCGGAACGCCACGGGGTCGGGGCCGGCGCAGAACGTCACCGGCAAGGTGCAGCACAACGTCACGTACGACATCTCGGCGTGGATCAAGTACGACAACCCGGCGAGCCCGGCGACCAAGCAGTTCCTCATCACTGCTCGGTACGGCGGCAACAACACCACCTTCACCAACCTCACGCCCGCCACGGCCGTGACCCGCGGGAGCTGGGGCAAGGTGTCCGGGTCGTTCACGATTCCTGCATCCCAGGCCCTCTCCGACGTGCGCATCTTCATCGAGACCCCCTGGGTGAGCAATCCGTCGGCAGACCCCAACACGCACCTCATGGACTACAAGGTCGATGACGTGTCACTCGTCGGGCGGCCAGCCGCCGAGCCGCCGCATCCCGATGAGATCGCGCCGAACGGGTCGAACCTCGACCTGGCCTGGGAGTGGAACCACGCGCCCGACAACCGGTACTGGTCGCTCACCGACCGCCAGGGGTGGCTGCGGTTGACGGCCGGCAAGGTCGTGACCGGTGCGTACACCCACCGCGACCCCGGTGGCGAGCTCACCTGGCTCGAAGAAGCGCGCAACACGCTCTCGCAGCGCTCCTTCGGGCCTCGGACGTCGGCCGAGACGAAGCTGGACATCTCGGGCATGAACAACGGCGACGTCGCCGGTCTTGCAGCGTTCGGCCACGACTTCTCCTACATCGCGGTCAAGCGCGTGAGCGGGGTGAACACGGTGGGGGTCGTCCATCGCGGACGTCCCTTCACCGCACCGGTCGACCAGTCGGCGATCGAGAGCTTCGTCCCCGGCACCGCTACGGCGCTCGGGGGTGCCACGCAGGTGCACCTGAAGGCAGATCTGGACTTCGCCCGCAGTCCGGGGCAGCTCTTCACGACCTTCTACTACAGCTTGAACGGGACCGATTGGACCAAGCTCGGCAACGCCGTCGGGCCGCTCGAGTTCGCCGGATCGACACACTTCATGGGGCACCGGGTCGCACTGTTCAACTACGCGACCCAGCAGACAGGCGGCCACGTCGACTTCGACCGCTTCCTGCTGAGCGACACGCTGACCTCGCAGAACCAGCCGCTCGACAAGAGCGACCTGAATGCTGCGATCGCCTACGCCGAATCGCTCGACTCGGGTGACTATCCCGCCGAGGCGTGGGCGGCGATGCGCGACGTACTTGCAAAGGCGCGCACGGTGGCGGCAGGGGTGGTCGGCACGCAGAACCAGATCGACGCCCCCGAGCGAGCGCTCAGCTATGAGCTCGCCCGCCTCGGAACACTGAAGGCACCGGCGCCGTGACTCGATGACGACCACCTTTCCGGCACCCGCTGCGTGGCCAGAAAGGTGGTCGTCACGGTGCTCGCGGCCAACGCGGAGGAGGTGCCGATCACGGTCGCCTTCGAGACGCCGTACTCGGCTCGCACATGCAACTGATCTGAGCGGCACGGACCCTGCGACCAGGTCCGTGTCACTCAGAACCCGGTCCCGAGGCCAGCCTCGGGACCGGGCTTCCGACGTCCCACGGGACGTCATCGAGGAGAGTGCGTGGAACTGCGACGGCGCAGACGCGTGCCGAGGCGCCCCCTCCGGCGTCCACAACCTCACGGAGAAGAACGCCCAGCGCGCGGGGTCGCCGTCCTTCCGGCGAGGCATCTAGGGAGTGTCGTGATACGAGGCCACGCCGATTCTTCCATCACGAAGGGGCATCGAGTTGTGCTGACTCGATGCCCCTTTTGTGGGATCTGACGGGCCGCGGGGTGGACTCCGCTCCGCGGGCTCGCCCGTCTCTATCCTGCCCCCGCTACAAAATGAAGGCCCTGACCAGTGCAGATGCACAGGTCAGGGCCTTCGCACTTGCGCTTGCGGCATGAGCTCGAACCGGATCAGACCGGATCCTGGTGCTCCGAGTAGTCGGATGCGCCGAAGGGGATGATGAGTGCGCCGCCGGGCGTGTTCGACACCGTCCCGTCGCTCTCGAGCCCGATGAACTTGCCGGTCGAGCGGCCGCCCGCGTAGTCGAAGACGAACACCGTGCCGACCGGGATCTTCTCCTCGCGCCAGGTGAACAGGTACAGACCGTCGTCGAGCCTGTAGGTCGTAGCGAGCTCTGCGGCGGCGTGGCCGCGCTGCTCGCCGACGAGGTTGTGCCAGACGAAGCGCCGTGAGCTCAGATAGATGTGCTCGTACAGGTGGTTCGGGCTGTAGCGGAACAGCGTGCGTCGTCCGATGAGGTCACGTGTCGGGGCGGGCGTCTCGGGGGAACCAGGGGCACCATCAACCCGTCCGCCGTGGAACGACTGCATGACACGCGTCTCGACGTCCGCGCCGTCGTCGTGGATGCGTGAGTGCACGATGAGTGCCCACCCCCGATCCGGATGGACTGCCACGGTAAGGGTCTCGACTTGTCGCTCCCCGAGCGAGAAGTCGATCCAAAAGGCGCCGTCGCCGACCGGGACCGCCTCGTAGGGGTCCGTTCCCGAGCCGGCCCAGGCGAAGTTCTCAGCACTCCACGTCACCGTTCCGCTCTCGCCGAACGTGAGGCTCAGTGCGCCATCGGCGCCGCGCACGACCAGCGAGCGGCCCGCAAGGTCGTCGCTCGGCGCGATGCGGTTGGCGTCGATTCCGGCCGAGAAGTCCTCCATGCTCAGCCAGTCGGCGGACTCCTCGCCGAGGGTGTTTCCGGGGATCTGTTCGGACATCGTTGCCTTCCCTTCTCTCGAAACGGTCAGTGCAAGGGGACTCTCGGCGGCAGGTGGACTTCGGTGACCACTTGACCGATCAAGGTCTCTCCAGGGCACGACCGTGGCAGGGCGCACGAGGCCAGACCAGGCAGGACGGGTCTCTGTTCGCTGTGAGACAAGGGACGTTCCGCCTGGGACAACCAGGTCGAGGTCGCCGCGAGGGATGGTGGGGGCGGCGTCGAACGAGCCCCGACGCCGTGAGGAGCTTCTCGTGGTCGCTGCCCCTACTCCGACATTCTCTCGGCAAGCCGTGTTCCCCGAGCGGGGCGTCGTTGAGCTAGCAACTATCGAGGTGCCGCCGCCTGCATCGGATCAGCTGATCATGCGGGTACGGCGAGTGGGTATCTGCGCAACAGACCTGCATCTCCTCGAAGGGCACATCGGGGATCCCTTCCCCCTGGTGCCTGGGCACGAGTTCGTGGGAGAGGTCGCTGCGATCGGCGGCGACGCGGCGCACCGTCGTGGCCTTGCGGTCGGCGATCGCATCGCTGTGGAGATGCTGCTGCCGTGCGGTGCCTGCTCGCGGTGCGCGGAGGGCCGGTACAACCTGTGCGACCGTGACGACCCGGCGGCCGGGGTTCCCGTCGGCCGGGAGTACGGCGTCAACATTCCGCGCACAGCAGCGCCGGGCCTGTGGGGCGGCTACGCGGACTATCTGCACGTACCGGCCGAAGCGATCGTCCACCGCCTTCCCGATACCGTCCCGTGGGACACTGCCGCGCTCGTCGAGCCGCTCGCGGTGTCGTTCCGGGCGGTGCAGCGCGGCCGGGTCGCCCAGGGTGACCGGGTCGTCGTCATCGGGCCAGGGCCGGTCGGCCTGCTGATCTCAGCCGCGGCGAAGATCGCCGGTGCGGCGCGCGTCGTCATGGTGGGCACCCGGCAGAACCGGCTGGATCTTGCCCGCCGCTTCGGTACGGACGCGGCGGTGAACTCCCGGGTCGTGGATGACGTGCGAGACGCTGTCGCGCAGGAGCTCGACGGGCTGGCCGATGTCGTGATCGAGAGCGCCGGAGTCACGGCTGCGCAGTCGCTGGCGGTGACCCTCGTGCGCCGTGGTGGCCGCGTTGTGCTGGCCGGCGCGTGCGGGTGGGGTGCTGACGTCACGTTCGGTGCCGACCGCGACCTGCTCACACGAGAGATCGACGTGCTGCCCTCGTTTCTCTCAGCGGGCGGCTATGAGCCGTCGATCGCCGCGCTCACCGACGCGGCATACCCGTATGCAGATCTCGTCACGCACCGGTATCCGCTGGAGCAGGTGCGTGACGCGTACGACGTCGTGCGTGAGAAACGTGACGACGTCATCAAAGCCGTGTTGGTCCTCGCCGACTGACTGGCGCACCCACCAATCACCGCATCCGCCAAGCACAAGGAGTCGCAACCATGAAGAGCCCCCGTGAGGTCATCGAGTCGCACTACGCCGCCGGAGAGCGAGGCGATCTGCCCGGCATGTTCGCGGACTTCGCGACGGACATCGTCTGGACCGAAGCCGACGGGTTTCCCATGGCCGGCACGTACGTCGGCGTGGACTCCGTGCGCGACAACGTGTTCGTCGCTCTCGCCAAGGAATGGGACGGCTGGGCCGTCGCGATCGACGAGCTCGTGGTCGACGGCGAGACCGTGGTCGGGATCGGCACCTATACGGGGACGAACAAGGCGACGGGTAAGTCCTGCAGCGCTCGTGTCGCTCACATCTGGCGAGTACAGGGCGGCAGGGCCGTCAAGTTCGAGCAGATCACGGACAGCGCCGAGGTCCTCGACGCGATGCACTGACCGTCGGCCCGAGGCGGCTCGAGCAAGGCGGTATGCCTGCCCGAGCCGCACCGGACTGCGGGTGAGTCAGGGCAGGAGGAACCCGCGGAGCTCGGGCAAGGCGCCGTCACGGGTGAACACGGGAACCAGGTGCCGCGGGGCGTCGGCCTCGATCCACTGGCCACCGGTGTGCACGGCACCCGTGTGCAGGTCGGTCCAGGTCGCGCCCGCCGGCAGGTACACGGACCGCGACGTCGCGCCGGGCTCGATGACGGGCGCGACCAGCACGTCCGGCCCGTGCATGAACTGGTCACCCACCTCCCACGCCTGCGGGTCGCCGGGGAAGTCGTGGAAGAGGCCCCGCATCACGGGCTGCCCGTCTTCGTGCGCCGAGCGCATCACCGCACGGGTGTAGTCGCGCAGGCGCTCCCGAAGATGGACGTAGCGCGCGAGGATCTCGTAGTTCTCGTCGCCGAAGCTCCACAGCTCGTTCCCGGCGCCCGACGGCAACCGACGGGTCCCGTCAGCCGCGACGACCGGCACCTGCGGGCCACGGTCTCCGTGCAGGCGCATCACCGGCATGAACGCGCCCATCTGGAACCAGCGGACCAGGAGCTCCTGGAACGCGGGGTCGTCGGTGCGCCCGCCGCCGAAGCCGCCGATGTCCGTGGTGAACCACGGCACGCCGGCGGCGCCCATGTGGATACCCGCGGTGATCTGCCGGCGCATCGCCGTCCACGACGAGTGGATGTCGCCCGACCAGACCAGCGCCCCGTAGCGCTGGCTGCCCGCCCATGCGCAGCGCACCAGGTTGACGATGTCGGTCTCGCCGTCGCCCTGCTGGCCCTCGAAGACAGCGCGGGAGAACGCCTGCGGGTAGAGGTTGCCGACCTCCAGCGCCTGGCCTGCGTGGTACCGGTAGGCGGCGAAGTCGTACAGCCCGAACTCGGGCTCGGCCTCGTCGAGCCAGAATGTGCGGATGCCGTGCCGCCCGTACCCGGCGCGGAGCTTGTCCCACAGGTACTCCCGAGCCCTGGGGTTGGTCGCGTCGACGAACCGGCTCGGGCCCTCGAACCACATCTGGACGTCGATGCCCCGGTTGCTCTGCACCAGGAGGCCCAGGCGGGACATCTCGTCGAAGTTCTCCGACGTGAGCGCGACCTGGGGCCACACGCTGACCATGAGCTCGACGCCCATCTGCCGCAGCTCCTCCACCATCCCGCTCGGGTCGGGCCAGAACTCCTCGTCGAACCGGAAGTCGCCCATGGCCGGCCAGTGGAAGAAGTCCGCGACGATGACGTCCAGCGGCAGGCCGCGTCGGTGGTGCTCCCGCGCGACCTCGAGGAGCTCGGCCTGAGAGGAGTAGCGCAGCTTGCACTGCCAGAAGCCGAGCCCGCGATCGGGCATCACCGGCGCGTGTCCGGTCGCGTCGGCGTACGCCCGGGTGATCTGCGCCGGCGTCTCGCCCGCCGTGACCCAGTAGTCGATCTGGCGGGCGGACTCGGCCGACCACTCGGTGCCGTTGCGGGCGAACGTCGCTCGCCCGATGGCGGGGGAGTGCCACAGCATCCCGTACCCCGCGCTGGAGATGACGAACGGGACGCTGGCCTGCGAGTTGCGGTGCGCCAGCTCGAGGGAGCACCCCTTGAGGTCGATGTGGTCCTGCTGGTACAGGCCCATCCCCACGAGCTTCTCGTCGGCCGGGCTCTCCAGGAAGAGCGCGGCCTTCCCGCCGCCTGTGGCGACCGCGTCGTACTGGCGGGCGTTCAGGGCGAGTGCGCCACCGGAGTCGCGCTCGGACAGCAGCTCGCGACCCTCGGCGTCCTGGAAGCTGACGCGGCACCCGAAGCGGCGCTGTCCACCCTGCCAGTGGTAGAAGTCGTACGCGCTCACGACGACGCGCAGCCCACCGTTGACCAGGGTGGCTACGGCACCGTCGACCTCGACGCGTGCGTGCTCCACCTCCGGTGCCGGGAGCAGCGCCCAGTCGGCGTCGACGACCTCGCCCATCGCCGACCGGACGCGCGCGCTGTTCGGTCCCCACGGCTCGACGACGAGGACCTCACCCCCTCCGCGCCATGTCAGCCGTGTCCCGTCCACGTGCCAGGGTGCGGCGGTCTGTGACCCGGGTCCGGTGGTCGCGGACGGCGTCGTCGTCGTCATGCCATGGTTCCTTCGTTCGGTGGTGAATGCGTCATTGGTGCAGGAAGTCCTTGCGCGGCGGGATGGCCTCGGCCTCGAGGAACAGCTTGACGACGGCGGCGCGAGAGGTGTGGACGACGAGCTCGCCGGCTGTCTGCTCCCACGCGACCGGACCTGATTCGCCGAGGATGGTGACCTCCTTGACCGGGCGGGTGAGAAGTCCCGCGCCGCTGCCGAAGGCGCGGATGCGCAGCTCGTTGTCGTCGGGTTCGGCCAGCGGGATCGCATAGACGTAGTCGCCGGTCACGTGCGCGCGGCTGGTGAACCGGAAGTCGGCTCCGGTGAACTTCCGGGACTCTGAATCGACGAACGATCCGACAGCCACCTGTGTCGGTCCCTCTCCGGAGATGACCCAGGGCCTGGTGCCGTAGATCGCTTCGCCGTTGGTGGAGAGCCAGCCACCGATCGTCAGCAGGAGCTCTTGCTCCGCCGCGGGGATGGTGCCGTCCGGTTTCGGGCCGATGTTCAGGAGCAGGATGCCGTTCTTGGAGACGACGTCGGCGAGCTCGACGATCAGGTCGTGGGCACTCTTGTACTCGTGGTTCGTCACCCACGACCACGCGGTCTTCGACACGGAGGTGTCGTTCTGCCACACCGTGGGGCGGATGGCGCCCATCGTGCCGCGCTCGATGTCGTAGACGGCGGAGCCTTCGGCGAAGGCGTCCCACTTGTAGTTGATGACAACCTCGCGGCCCCAGGCGGCCGCGCGGTTGTAGTAGTAAGCGGCGAGCCTCGCCACGTATGGCTTGAACGCGGGCTGCTCGATCCACCAGTCGAACCACAAGACCTGCGGGCGGTAGCGGTCGATGATCTCGACGGTGCGCAGCAGCCAGTCCTCGAGGAAGCGCTCGTTCGGCGCGGTCTCCTCGCGCTGCGCCGGACCGTAGAAGTCCTGCGTCTGGCCAGCGAGCACGTCGGAGTCGAACTTCGTTCCACCGTTCATGAAGAACCAGTGCTCGGCGCGGTGCGAGGAGGCGCCGCGCACCATCCACGCCCGGTCGGTGGCGGCGCTCAGGTCTCCGAACACGTCACGCTCGGGCCCCATCCGCGCTGCGCTCCACCGGGAACGCTGCGTGTCGTACATCGCGAAACCGTCGTGATGCTCGGCGACGGGCACGACGAACTGCGCACCTGCCCGTCGGAAGATCTCCGCCCACTCGTCGGGATCGAACTGATCCATCGTGAAGGAAGGGATGAAGTCCTTGTACCCGAACTTGCGGTGGTCACCATAGGTCGCGACGTGATGCTCGAACTCCGCGGTGCCCTCGCGGTACATGTTGCGCGAGTACCACTCGTTGTTGAAGGCGGGGACGGAGTACACGCCCCAGTGGATGAAGATGCCGAGCTTCGCGTCCTGGTACCACTGCGGTGGCGTGTAACCGCTGAGGGACTCCCAGGTGTCCGTGTAGGGGCCGGCGTCGATGACGGCTTGGACGTCGGCGAGTGCTTCGGTGTTGTCTGCGACATCGACCGGATCGGGCAGTGCGGCAATGTCGAGTGGTGGCAGAGACTCGGTCAAGAGCGTTCCTTTCGGGTTCGCGGATTCGTCAGGCCCAGGCGGCGCTGAGCCGGTCGTACTCTGCGGCGGTCACCGGCAGCACGACACCATGGCACGGGTCTGGCGGCAGGCGGTACTCCTTTGCGGGAGCCCACTCACCGCCGGCGAGGTCGGTCGTCTCGAAGGGGACGTAGCGGCGTTCGGGGGTGAATTCGTCGATCCAGAGGTACCACTTCTCCTCGGTGTTCGACCTGTACACCAGGGGGCCCTCGCCCCGGCTGACCGCGCCCAGGCCGATGCCTTCGGCCAGGGGTTTCCAGTCGGCGGCCGTCAGCGAGGCGGCAGTCTCGGAGAAGATCGACTTTCCCAGCGGCGCGCCCGCGATGCGGCTGCGTTCGTCCTTCAGGAACCGGTAGTGCACGCCCCGATGCTCGATGACGGTGGCGTCGATCGTGCTCCATCCTCGATCGATCCATACGCGCGGCTCCGAGAACTCGCGGAAGTCGCGGGTGGTGGCGCACATGATCCGGTTGTAGCTCTGGCCCTTGTGCTCAGGGTTGTCGAAGAGCATCGAGGACCAGTGGACGACGTAGGCGTCCTGCTCGGGGTCCCAGACCGACTCCGGTGCCCAGGTGTTGCCGGCTTCGGGCGGCGCGACCTCGACGAGCCGGCCCTCGCCCCAGTCCACCAGGTCCGTCGACTCCCAGACCATGATCGAGCGGCTGCCCGAGCGCTGCATCTCATCCCAGTCGTCACGGCCGTGGACCCGCAGGTCGGTCGCGACGAGGTAGTACCGGTCGCCGTCCGGGGAGCGAACGACGTGCGGGTCGCGGACGCCACGTTCGCCCAGGCTGGAGTACAGGACGGGCTTGCCGCCGTTGAGGTCGTCGAAGTGCAGCGGGTCGTTGCCCGCGCTCAGGGCGAAGTGGATCTGCTCGCCGTCGACCGACTCGCGCTTGAAGTGCACGTAGAGGTAGCCGGCGTATTGGGGCTGTCGGCGTGCTTCATCGGATGTCATGGGGTCCAACCAGGCCTTTCAGATTGTTCAATAGGCACGGATCTCCTCCACGTCGACCGGCGCCTCCGGGAAGGTCAGGCGCACGGTAGAGGCCCGGCGCGGCTCGAACTCGAGCCGCACCGACAGTTCTTCACCGCCCGGTCCGGCCTCATGGATCGGCTCGAACACGCGGCCGTCCGTACTGGTCTCGACCAGCCACGGCTGCTTCGGGACCTCGGGGAACACGATCACGATCCGGCTGATCTCGTACGTGAACTCCAGACGCGCCGCGATCCACGCACCCGGTTCGCTCGAGGCCGCCCTCCAGAACGTGCGGCTGCCGAGCGCGGTCACGTTGGCACCCTCGTAACCTGGCAACGCACTGCTCGCGGCGACCGGGCGGGAAGCGGTCAGGGACACCTCACCAGTGCCGGCGGGCCGTCCCGTGACCCACGGAGCGTGCGGCGCGAGCCGCCAGGTGCGCTGCGGCTTGGCCGGCCCCGTAGCGAAGACGACGAGCTCGGCGGGCGTCACGCCGTGCGCGGTCGCGCGGATGCGTTGCATGCCGGGCGCGTACGAGCGGAACTCGATCGCGCCCGCGCCGCCCCACAGGCTGTCGGTCTCAGGAGACAGCGTGATGCTGCGACCCGAGGGGAAAAAGCCTTCGCCTTCGACGAGGGTGAGGGTCACTTCCCGGTCGTCGGCGACGCGAGTGCCGCCGGAGTCGAGGAGCTCCACCACGAGCCGCACGTCGCCTGTGCCGTCCGTCGGCATCTCTTCCGCGTCGGAGCTCAGGCGCAGCGCGACCGCCGTACCGGGTCCGGGAAACGTCGGCGGGGCGATGCCGCGCAGCTTCTCGCGGTACCAGTAGTAGGGTCTGCGCGGCATCCGGAAGTAGTCGACAAGGCCCTGGAGCCCGGCGCCTGGCGCGATCGACTTGTAGTGGTAGGCGCACCACAGGATCTTGCCCGAGCGCCACGGGTGGTCGACCTCGACACCGTGCTCCCACGTCACCTCGTACTCTCCCGGACCCCGACCGAGCACGCCGTGGTACTCCGAGACGAGGTTGGGGATGCCCGGGTCGTGGAAGATCTCGGCCCCGTCGCCGTTGTAGCCGGCGATGTCACCCAGGACGTCGAACCCCTTGCGCTGCGCACCGCCGACCGCGGCCGGACGGGTCGGGTCGAGCTCGTGCGCGAGGTCCACCAGCTCGCTCGTCAACGCCTTCGCCTTGCCGATCACGTGGTCGTCGCTGAAGAAGGCCTCGTTGCCGATGCTCCAGGTGACGATGCTCGGGTGGTTGCGGTGGGAGCGGATCATCTCGCGCAGCGCGCGGCGCAGGCTCTCCTCGAACTCCGGCTCGTCCTCGGGGTTCACCGGGTAGGCGCTGGCGAACCAGTAGCCCTCGACGTTCTCGCCGCCGATGCCCCAGAAGTGCAGCTCGGACCAGAACAGGAGCCCCTGACGGTCGCACTCCTCGGCGAAGTAGGGGTGGTGGGGGTAGTGGGAGCCGCGGATGATGTTCATGCCCAGGTCCTTGACCATGGCGATGTCCCGGCGGATCCCTGCGCGGGTCCCCGCGTCGCCCCAGCCGCCCCGGTTCTGGTGCACGTTGGCGCCGTGCAGGTCGAGGTGCTCGCCGTTGAGGAAGAACCCGCGGTCTGCGGTGAACTCGAACCAGCGCACGCCGAACGCGGTCGTCTGCTGGTCGCGCAGCGTGCTGTCGACGACGACCGAGGCGGTCAGCGTGTACAGGTCGGGATGGTCCGGATGCCACAGCACTGGCTGGTCGACTGCGCCCGCGAGCTCGACCACCTCGGTCGAGCCGGCTGCGATCGTGCGGCGGACGGGCGCGAGCGACGCGACCGACCCAGCGGCGTCGGAGACGACGGCCGCGACGGTGACCGCGACCGGACCGGGCTCGTCGTTGACGACCTCGACCGAGGCGTTCACCTCGGCCCGCTCGGCGCCGACCACCGGGGTGGTCACGCCGATGCCGTACCAGTCGAGGCGGACCCGGTCGGCGACGATCAGGCTGACGTCGCGGTAGATGCCCCCGGCGAAGCTGTAGTCGCCGGCCCGGGGTGCCAGGCGCGGGTTCCAGT
Organism: Promicromonospora soli; assembly: GCF_014653785.1. Lineage (GTDB taxonomy): Bacteria > Actinomycetota > Actinomycetes > Actinomycetales > Cellulomonadaceae > Promicromonospora > Promicromonospora soli. The sequence continues at coordinate 372,749 of NZ_BNAS01000003.1, forward strand.
GGTTGTCCACTCGGACGAAGACGCCGTTCACCCCTGCGACCACCGCGTCAGAGATGTCGACGACGAACGGCGTGTAGCCGCCCTCGTGGCGCCCGACGAGCCGCCCGTTGACGAATACCTCGGCGACCTGGAACACCCCGAGGAACTCCAGGGCTATCCACTTGCCCGTCCACGCCTCGGGCACGTCGATGCTCCGGCGGTAGCAGCCGTGGCCGACGTAGAACCGGGGCTCGCGGAAGTCCGGCAGGTCGAACGAGTGGGGCAGTCCGACGTCGTACCACTCAGGGTCAGGAGATTCGAGCTCGGCGCCGGAATGCTCGCCGTAGCCGAACGTCCAGTCGTCGTTGATGAAGCGCTGCTCGCGGATCACTCGGTTTCCGGCCTTTCAGGGTGTCTGGTGCGACAGGCGGGCCGCCCACTCGTGGACGGCCCGCCTGGCGTTGATCGGGTACGACTACTTGGCGGCGTCCCAGGCTTCCTGGTAGATCTCGACGTAACGCTCGGCGCCGAGCTCGGCGAGGTTCTGCTGGAACTCGGCCCAGTCCTCGTCGCTCTCGATGTCACGAGCGCCGGTGACGAACTCCGCGCCGGCCCGGACGACAAAGCCCTCCACGTTGGTCTGGACCGTCGCGAGCTCCTTCGCGGTGTCGCCGGTCACCGGGACGTCCCAGTACGGGAACGCCTCGTCGGACTCGTGGCCCTCGTAGAGCTTCGTCGCCTCGAAGAGGCGGCGCTCGTAGCCCGCGGGGTCGTAGATGTCGGTCGCGGTGACCTGTCCGCCGCGGAACTCCGCGCTGCTGTAGATCTGCGCGATCGCGCCCCAAGAGTTGTTCTGGCCCTCGCCCTCGGGCGGCGCGAGGGTCTTGAACAGCGGCTCGATGCTCTCGTCGAGGGCCACGTCGCCCGCCTCGGGCTTGGCCCAGTTGACGCCCTCGACACCGTACTCGGCCTGGAGGTGACCCTCGTAGGAGACGATGAAGTCCGCGATCTGCATGAGCTTGCGCTGCTTGGCCTCACTGGCGCGGTTGGTGATGACGAAGGTCGCGCCGCCCGCGCTGACGGGGCCGGCCCAGGTCGTGTCGGAGCCGTTCGGTCCGGTCAGCGGCGGGACCGCGTCGTACTGCTCGTAGCGCCCGTCCTCGTTGTCGGCGCTGACGAAGCCCGGGTGCAGAACGGTGGCAGATCCGACGACCACCCCGTCCGCACTGTTGCCCTTGGCGCTGAGCGCCTCGCCGTTCTGCGTGAAGGTGGCCTCGTCGATCAGTCCGTCCTTGTACAGGGAGGCGACATACGTGATCCCCGCGCGCCATGCCTCGCGGGTCGGCTGCAGGACGACCTCGCCGTCGACGGCCCCGAGGGAGGCCGGGGTGGTGCCCTGCGGGTTCACGAGCGGGGTGTAGACGAACGGGTTCATCAGGTACGGGAGGGGCGAGCTGCCGACATCCGCGGTGAGGGGGATCTCGTCGGCCTTTCCGTTGCCGTTAGGGTCCTCGGTCTTGAACGCCTCCAGCACCGTCTTCAGCTCCTCGGGCGTGGTGGGCTGCTCGAGGTCGAGGGTCTCCAGCCAGGCGGAGTTCATCCACAGCTTCGCACCGTACGAGCAGTGATAGCAGTCGTTCCATGTGGGAAGGCCCCAGATGGTCCCGTCCGTGGACGTCGCCATCTCCTTGAAGTCTGGTTCCTTCTCGAACGCGGCGGTGATGTTCGGGGTGTCCTCCCCGATCAGGTCGTCGAGCGGCAGGATGACACCCTGACCGCCGAGCTTCACCAGCTCCTCGTTGGTGAACTGGTTGACCCACGGGACGAGCATGTAGGCGTCCGGGTACTCGCCGCTGGCGAGCGAGACCTGCCGCTTCTCGGCGGCCGCGGCCGCATCGTAGGTAGTCGTCTCGAACTGGAGGTCGACGTCGAACTTCTCCTCGAGCACCTTCGTGAACGCGTTCTCGTCCAAGTCTGCATCGGCACCCTGGGGGGCGAAGATGGTGATCACGTCGTCGGGCGAGGTCTCCGGCCCCGACGAGCAGGCGGAGAGCGCGCCCGCAGAAACGGCCAACGCCGCTCCGGCCGCCGCCGCTCGGGCGAATCTGCTGGTCATCTTTGACTGCCTTTCGTTGACGAGCTGATGGGATTTAGGGGTGATTGTTGAGCCCGCACAGATTCAGCCCTTGACCGAGCCGATCATCACGCCCTTGGTGAAGTGGCGGGCCACGAACGGGTAGACGAGCATCACGGGCACTGTGGAGACCACGATGAGCGAGTACTTCATGAGGTCGGCGAGCTGCTTGCGCTCCAGCAGGTTCGTGAGGTCCGAGCCCCCGGCGTTGTTGTTGAGGACCAGGATGTTTCGCAGCACCAGCTGCAGCGGATACAGATCCTCGTCGCGGAGGTAGATCAGCGCGCTGAAGTACTGGTTCCACTGCCCGACGCCGTACATGAGCGCGATGACCGCCAGCAGCGGCTTCGACAGCGGCAGCACCACCGACCACAGGAACCGCAGATCGCTGGCGCCGTCGAGCTGGGCGGCCTCGTAGAGCTCCCCGGGGATCGACGACCGGAAGTAGGTCGCCGCGATCAGCACCTGCCAGGCCCCGAGCGCGCCGGGGATGATCATCGCCCACCGGGTGTCGAGCATCCCGAGCGACTGCACGACCATGTAGGTCGGGATCAGTCCTCCGCTGAACAGCATCGTGAACAGGACGCCGCCGGTCAGCACGCGCCGCCCCACGAGGTCGGAGCGCGAGAGCGGATAGGCGATCATGACGGTCAGCGCGAGGCTGACCAGGGTCCCGGCGGCGACGTAGAACAGCGAGTTGCCGAAACCGGTGAGGATGGCGGAGTTGTCCAGCACCGCCTGGTAACCGCGGAGCGTGAAGTCGACCGGCCACAGGAACACCCGTCCGCCCGAGACTGCCGCCGGGCTGGAGAACGAGCTGGCCAGGATGTTGATCAGCGGGACGAGCACGATGAGCAGGAAGGTTGTCAGGAGGATGTAGACGGCCGCCATGAAGACCCGGTCGAAGCCGGTGTCGTGCATCCGGGTGCGGCGGCGCGGCTTTCGGCGCTCGGTCTCCGGCTCGGCTCCGAAGTCCGGTCGGGTTGCGGTCTCGAGGGTCATTGCATGCGCTCCCTTCACCACAGCCCGTTGCCGGTCACGCGCTTGGACACGGTGTTGACGGCCAGGAGCAGGATGAGATTGATGACGGAGTTGAACAGCCCGATCGCCGTCGCGAGGCTGAAGTCGGCGCTGAGCAGGCCGATCTTGTACGTGTAGGTCGCGATGATCTCCGCCTGCGAGAGATTGAGCGGGTTCTGCAGCAGAAACGCCTTCTCGAAGCCGATCGCCATGATGCTGCCGACGCTGAGGATCATCACGACCACTACCGTCGGCGCGATCCCGGGCAGGTCGATGTGCCAGATCTTCTGCAGGCGGTTGGCCCCGTCGAGGCGGGCGGCCTCGTACAGGCTCGGGTCGATGCCGGCGAGCGCGGCCATGAAGATGATCGCCGAGTACCCGGCGGTCTGCCAGACGTCGCTCCAGACGTAGACGTGCCGGAAGGAGTCGGGGTCGGCCAGGAGGTTCGTCGGCATGCCGAAGAAGCCGAGGACGTCCGCCATGAACCCGATCCGCGGCGAGAAGATCAGGATGATCATCGACACGACGATGACGGTCGAGAGGAAGTGGGGCGCGTAGGTGACGAGCTGGACTGTCCGCTTGAAGAAACGCAGCCGCACCTCGTTGAGGGCCAGGGCCAGGATGATCGGGATGGGGAACCCGGCCAGGAAGCCGTACAGGCTCAGCATCAGCGTGTTGTTGATCAGGTCCCACGCGACCGGGTTGGCGAAGAACCGCTCGAAGTTCTCCAACCCGACCCAGGGGCTGCCCCAGATTCCGGCGACCACGTTGTACTCCTTGAACGCGATCACGTTGTTCGCCATGGGGATGTACTCGAAGATGACCAGGTACGCCACGGGGAGGATGAGCAGCACGTAGAGCTGCCAGTGCCGGCGCAGGCTGCGTTCCAGGGATCGCCGGCGGCTCATCGTTCGGACCTCCCGTGAGCCCGGGGGTGCCGCCAACCGGCGGTCGAGCACGGCCGTCATGGGGCCGTCGCCTTCATCGTCATCATCGCTCCTTTGCGACGTGCCGTGAACATTCACGGCACCGTGAAGGTTCACGGTAGGGAAACGGCATCATCTGTGTCAAGGCGGCGACGCCGAGATTTTTAAGTCAGGCCGAGGCGCGCCAGAGCATTTCGGTGCGGACGGTGCGATGAATCGGAGCGATCGAAGCGAAATCGGCCTCCGCCAGGATCTCGGCGATGTCCAGCGTCTTGGATGCGAGCCCTTGCCGGTCGATGGAGATCGTCGTAAGGGGCGGGTTGACGGCCTCGCCGAGGGAGAGGCCGTCGACGCCGACGATGCGGACGCGGCCGGGGACGTCGATGCCGAGGGCGTGCGCGTTCTGCACCGCGCCGAGGGCCATGAGGTCGTTGAACATCAGGACGGCGTCGGTGTCCGGGTGCCTGCGCAGGAGCTCCCCGAACGCGTGGCCGCCCCCGGAGATCGTGTCCTCGTCAGCGACGACGACACCGGTCAGCTGGTCCCCGACCGCGCGCTCGAACCATCCCCGCCGAGGCGTGGGTTCGTAGGCACCGAGTGTTCCCCGCGAGTACCCCGCGTCCACCATGCCGAACCGACGTGCCCCGCGCTCCCGCAGCGCTCCGATCGCCTCCACGATCCCCGCCTCGAGGCCGACATGGACCGAGTGGAGGCCAGGCAGGGTGCTCACGGTCTCGAGGTTCACCACCGGGAGGCCGCGGCACGCCTCGCGTAGGTCGGCCTCGGGCCCGCCGAAGTGCCCAACCAGCACGTCGACCTGTCCGGACAGCCTTTCCAGGATGTCCGAGAGCTCGCCGACGGCGGGCGCCAACAGCACCTGCCAGCCGCGTTCGGCGGCCCCCGACAGCATGTCCGCGGCGATGTCGGTGTAGTACGGGTTGCGGAACGACGCGACCACGAGTCCCAGCGCGTTCGTCTTCTTCCGGGTCACCAGGTTGCGGGCGAACCGGCTCGGGCGATACCCGAGGCGGTCGGCCGCGTCGAGCACACGCTGCCGGGTCGACACGCTGATGTCGGCCATGTCGTTCATCGCTCGCGTCACCGTCTGCCGGGACACCCCGGCCTCTGCGGCGACGTCGAGGATCGTCACACGTTTGCCCACCGATCAACCCTTCTCGATCTCATAGGTCCGGCCCGCCACGGACCTCCAGGCCCAGCGCGCGCGGCCGCGCGGTGCGGGTCCGGCGGGCTGTGGTTCGATCGCTGCGCCCGTGTCGTCGAGGACCGACGGCCGAGGTCCGGCGGCCAATTCGATCACGAGCTCGTCGTCGACAGCGGTACGGATACGGGCGCGTCGCAGGACGCCCGACTCCCAGGTGACGTCGACGGTCCGGTCCCCGCGCGCACGGAGACCCCGGACGCTACCGCTTCGCCACGACGGCGGCAGCGTCGGTAGCAGCGAGACGGCGCCGTCGTGGCTCTGCACCAGCAGCTCGGCCAGCCCGGCAGCTCCGCCCAGGTTCCCGTCGATCTGGAAGATGGCACCGCTGCCCATCGGGTGCAGGTCGAGCAGCGATGCCGAGCTCAGCTCGTCGACGAGGATGCCGATCGACCGCTCGGCCCGCTCTGCGTCGCGCAGCCGCGCGGCCAGGCAGAGCACCCACGCTTGGCTCCAGCCCGTGTGCCCGCTGCCGTGCTCGAGGCGGTAGGCCAGCGCCCGTCGCACGGCCTCGTACTCGGCGGGCGTGGCCGTCTCCGTGATGCGAGTGCCCGGGTACGCGCCGTACAGGTGCGAGAGGTGCCGATGATCGGGCTCGCTGGGCTGCAGCGGCTGCGCCCACTCGCTGAGGCGGCCGGCGTCGTCCACCGTGGGGAGCCGGAGGCGGGCGAGGGCGTCGCGGCAGCGCTCTGTCAGGTCGCCGACGTCGTCGAGGCGCTCGGCGAGCCGGACGTACCGGTCGAGCGCTTGCGCCGCGAGCTCCTGGTCGAGCGTGGACCCGGCGGTCACGGTGCCGCGCTCGCCGCCTGCGAGGAAGGGATGCTCCGGGGACGTCGACGGGCTCACGACGAGCTTGCCCTCGGCGTCCTCGACCAGCTGGTCGAGCGCGAACTCCACGACCGCGCGGGTGACCGGCAGCGCGACGGACCGAGCGAACTCGTCGGACCAGCTGTACTCGAGCCGGTCGCCGACGTGCGCGGCGATCCAGGCCAGGCCGAACTGCCAGTTCGACCACTGCGGCTCGCCGTCCACGGGCGGCGTGAACCGCCAGATGTCCGTGTTGTGGTGTGTCGTCGAGCCCCCGGCGCCGTAGACCGCCTGAGCGGTGGCGCGGCCGGCCTCGGCGAGGTCGCGGGCGAGGTCGAAGAGCGGCTCGTGCAGCTCGGGCAGGGCTGTCGACTCGGCGGCCCAGTAGTTCATCTCGACGTTGATGTTGGTCGTGTAGTTGGAGCTCCAGCCCGGCCGGACGTCGACGTTCCAGATGCCCTGGAGGTTCGCCGCCTGCGTACCGCGGCGGCTGCTGGAGATGAGCAGGTACCGGCCGAGGTCGAAGTACCGCTGCGCCGCGGTCGCCCGGGAGTCGTCCGACGCGGACAGGTCGAGCCGGACCCGGTCGAACAGCTCGGTGTAGTCCTCGAGGTGGCGACGTCGCAGGTCGGCGGCCTCCCGCGCGAGCGCGGCGCGAACCCGGGCCCGCGCCTCGGAGGCGAGGGCCGCCAGATTGGCGCTCGGCCGCTCGCCCACGCCCCGGAAGCCGCTCGCCGCCGAGGCGACGAGCCGGCGGTCACCAGTGACGGCGGCCACGACCGCCCAGCCCATGCCGGCGTCGACCAGGCCGTGTTTGTCGGGCGCGGTCGTGTCGTACGCGAGCGCGTCATCGCTCGCGACGTAGTTCGGCAGGGCAGTGCTCGGCGCGCGTCCGACGGCTACCAGCCACTCGACGCCGTCCTGCGTCGACACGGTGACGTCGACGCCGGGATGGGGGGAGTCGAAGCCGAGCGCGGCACCGGGCGGGGCCTCGGCGCCGTCGGCCTCGGCGACGATCACGCCGTCCGGGGCGCTGACGTACGTCTCCATCGAACCCGATCCGGTGGCGACCCGGGCGGTGGCCGAGGCCAGGTCGAGCTGGCGCCCATAGGTGCCTGACTCGTCGGGGCCGGACTCGTCGTGCGAACCCCACCGCCAGGACAGCCGTCCGAGCGGCTGGTACGACTCGGTCCAGCCCTGGGCCTGGAGCTCTCGGGCGAGCTTGTCGGCTCTCGCGTGCTCTCCGGCGGCGACCGCCGCGCGCAGCTCGGCGAGGGCCACAGGGCGCACCTCGTTCAGCGGCCCTCGACCCGGGCCGCCGGACCAGACGGTGTCGAGGTTCAGGTCGAACTCCTCGACCCCCGGTCGTCCGTAGACGGTCGCGCCGAGCGAGCCGTTGCCGAGCAGGAAGGCCTCGGGGAACCCGGCGGCCGGCCGCTCCAGACTGATCGCCTGGTCATCGGGCTGAAGTTCAGGTGACACAAGCTCTCCTTCGAGTCCGTCCGTGAACCTTCACGCTAGCAGTACTGGTCACACGACGGCGCAGCCGCTAGCCTTCGAGCGCGGGATAACGATATCCCGAAGAAATTGGCACGAGACCCGGATTTCCCGCAATACTCGAGCCGCGCCCCAGTCCCCGAAAGGAAGCCTGCAATGAAGCAAGCTCGCAGACGTGAACGATCACGGGTACCGGCCACGATCGCCGCACTGGCGATCGTGGCGACCACTCTCGTAGTGGCACCCTCAGCGGCGGCCGCCGGGTACGAGGACCTGCTCACCGACAATGTGGTGTCGATCAACGAGACCGTGAGCGACGCCGGTTTCGTCCACCCAGGTGTCGGCCTGTCGGCCAACCACCTCCGCAACGCCCAGGAGATGGTCCGCACCGGCCATGAACCATGGACCTCCTACTTCGACGCGATGACGACGACCGGCGCCGCGTCCACGACCTACCGCGCGTCCAACTCCAAGTCCGCCGCCCAGCCCGACGTGGCCCTCGACCCCAACTTCAACCACGGGGGCCTGCGCGGCCGCGAGACCAGGGACTCCTTCGGTGCGCTCACGCAGTCCCTCATGTGGGTCATGACCGGCAACGAGGTCTACCGCAAGAACACGATCCAGGTCCTGCGCACCTGGGCGAGCATGAACCCGGACGGCTACAAGTACTTCGCGGACGCCCACATCCACACCGGGCATCCGCTCTACCAGTTCCTCATGGCAGCCGAGATCGTCCGGGCCACCGAACCGCTGGCCGACGACACCCCCGGCACCCAGGACGGCTACGACGTCGTCTGGAGCGCCGAGGACGACGCACGCCTGCTGACCAACTTCGCGAACCCCGTGGTGGAGAAGTTCCTGTTCTCCAACGAGCGCTGGATGAACCAGCACAACTTCGGCGTGATCGGGCGCGTCGCGACCGCGATCTACGCCGACGACACCGAGGGCTACGCCAAGGGCGTCGAGTGGTTCACCGTGAACTCCGGTGACACCGCGTACGACAACGGCGCCATGGCCCCGCTGATGCCGCTCATCGAGGCCGACGACCCGATCAACCCGTACGGCCACGACTTCGTGCAGGTCCGCGAGATGGGCCGCGACCAGGCCCACGGCGAGGCCAACATCGACAACTTCACCGCCCTGGCCCGCATGCTCCACGTGCAGGACACCAAGGTCGATCCGGCCGCCGGGACGGTCTCGACCGCCGAGGACGCGGTGAGCTCCTACGACTTCCTGGACAAGCGTCTGCTCGACGGCGCGAACACCATGTACGGCTTCATGCAAGGCGCCTTCACGCCCTGGGTCGAGGAGCGCGGCGAGGGCTGGAACGGCACCATCTCCCAGGCCTACCGCGGTCGCCTGTTCGACCCGCTCTCGGAGCTGTACTACCAGTACAAGTACGAGCGGGGCGTCGACGTCGAGGCCGAAGCGCCCTGGCTGGCTAAGCTCCACTCGCGCCGCGACGGGCCGCTGTACTACAACGGCACCGGCGCGTCGAACTTCTGGGGCCAGGGGGACAAGAACCCCGAGTACTGGGTCGCCTTCCCCGAGGAGCTCGCCGGGACGGCGCCGGTCGCGCAGCCGGCCGATCCGGACCTGGGCTTCGACCGCTGGAGCCTCCAGCTCGACGACCGGACCGAGATCGTGACCGAGGGCGACGCCACGTTCGCGCGCGCCCACGTCACCGAGGAGGGCACGACCAGCGTCATCAGCCGCCTCATGCACGACCACAACGGCGTCAACGGGCTGCTGCTGCGCAGCGACGGCCGGGCCACCCTGGAAGTGCTCGACAAGGAGGAGGCCTCGGGGCTCAACCCCTACGAGGACGAGGCCACGGCCATGGCAACGGTGGAGGTTCCGGACACCGGCGGCGAGTGGCGATACGTGACCTACCCGGAAGGCGGGTCCTACACCGGCTTCTACCGCCTCATCGGCGCTGAGGGCACCACCGTCGACCTCGACTCCGTCAGGCTCCAGGCGGACAAGTCCCTCACCTCGCCGAAGTTCGAGCAGACCACGGACGCCTACTACCTATGGGCGGGAGCAGAGTCCCAGTTCGATCTGTCCGCCGCCGACGCGGGCGGATCGGTCGCCTACGAAGCCGCCGGCCTCCCCGAGGGCGCCACGCTCGACGCGGGCACCGGCAAGGTCAGCTGGAATCCCGCGGACGGCGACCGGGGCAGCCACGAGGTGCAGATCGTCGCCGACGACGGCGAGTCGATCGCCGCGCGGACGTTCGAGCTGATCGTGGAGAAGAACCGTCCCAAGATGATCGACAGGGCCGTCGCCGACGGTGTCGATGCGGACGCGGTCTACACGACCGAGACGCACGCACCGTACGAGACCATGCTCAGGGCGGCCCGGGATGCCTCCGAGAGCGGCACGGACGAGGAGTTCCGGACCGCGTTCGAGGCGCTGCTCGTCGGGATCGACGAGCTCGAGCTGCTCAACCCCACCTTGGGGGACGGATCGCTCGACTACGGCAACGGCGTCGTCACCCCCACGGTGATCAACGACGGTGCGGTCGACGCGCTCACCGATGACGCAGACTCCAGCGTCGGCGATCTGCGAGCGGGGTACTTCACCCTCGACTTCGGGACCCGGTACCGGGTTTCGCCCGAGGAGTTCGGTGTCCAGGCGCGCTTCACCTTCGGGATGCGTTCGGCGGGGACCAATGTGTACGGCTCGAACGACGGCGTCACCTGGGTCCTGCTCACCGAGCGGATGACGTCGGACACCAATGAGATGGAGACCATCCCGGTCGTCGAAGAGCACCGCGGCAAGGAGTTCCGTTACCTGAAGGTCCAGTTGGACGAGCCTGCGCCGCCGATCGACCCTGCCTACCCGGGCATCTGGTCGTTCGCCGAATTCCACATCTTCGGCGAGCGCAGCGAGGTCCCCGGGACGATCACCGATGTCACGATGGCCTCCGCGGACGCCGTGGACGGCAGGGTCACCAACGGTGACACCGTCACCGTCAACCTGCTCAGCCCGACCCCGGTCTCGGACGTCGCGGTGACCATCGGCGGCCAGGAAGCCGAGGTCACCAGCCCGGACCAGGGCACCACCTGGGCGGCCACGACCGAGCTCGCCGACGTGACCGGCGGCGGGATGGTCCCGATCACCGTCGACCACACCACCGCGGACGGCACGACGGCGGCCACTGTGCTCGGCACGACCGACGGCAAACAGCTGTACGCCTCGGACGAGAGCAACCTCGTCGACCTCTCCGAGGCCCAGGTGATCAAGGCTGACGGTTCACCCGACCCGGACAAGGCCACCCAGTCGGCGACCATGTTCGACGGGAAGGCCTCGACCTTCAGCAACATCGCCACCGTCGCCGGCCAGGCCGACCTGGTCTGGGACTTCGGCGAGGGCACGCAGATCGCCGTCGACCGCCTCGACTACCTGGCGCGCCAGCACGACGAGGGCATGCGGCAGATGGACAACCTGGTCTTCGAAGGCTCGAACGACCTCGAGAACTGGACGACCCTGACCGACCCGACGCGCAAGACCCTCGCGTGGCAGAACCTCGAGTCCTCCGGAGACGAGGCCTACCGCTACCTCCGGGTCAGGAACGGCATGCTGATCCATATCGCCGAGCTCCGCCTCTTCGGTGAGCCCGTGTACGACATCGACCCGCTCCTCGAGCGCGCCGACGCCGTGGACCTGAGCACCTACACCCAGGGGTCCAGGCTCCTGTTCCCGCGCGAGGTCGCCGCGGTCCGCGAGGCGCTCGCCGAACCGGACGCCGACGAGCAGGCGCTCGCACAGCGTCTCGTCGACGCCTGGGACCTCCTGGACACCCTGGAGACCGAGGCGCCCGCGACGTTCGAGCAGTCCTGGGTCACCGCGAGCACCGCGACCGCCGACGGCGCGACGAGCGCGGCGGCGAACGGCTGGCGCATGTTCGACGGGAACACCGGCACGTACACCGACACGACCACGACGTCGTGCACGAACACGGTGCTCCCGACCGACGGGACCGCGTTCAAGGTGGTCGGCATCAAGTACTTCCCGCGGGACAGAGCGTATGCGCGGGCGACCGGCATCGGCATCCAGGGCTCCAACGACGACGGCGCCACCTGGACGCAGTTCGCGAGCACGGGGACCCCGGTCCGTGGCTGGAACACGGTCAACCTGACCGAACCCGTCCACTACGGGGGCCTGCGCCTCAGCGGCGGCAACGGCTTCTGCAACGTGGCCGAGCTCCAGTTCATCGTGGAGGTCATCGACAAGTCCGGCCTCGCCGTATATCTGGACGACGCCGCAGGGCTGACCGAGGCCGACTGGACCCCGGAGTCCTGGGCCGCCTTGACGGCCGCGCGTGACGCCGCCCTAGCCGTCGCCGATGACAAGGGCGCCACCCAGGAGGAGGTGGACGCTGCCGCCGGAGATCTCGCCGACGCGATCGCCGGCCTGAGAAGGGCCTAGCTGCTCGACGCCGAGGGCCCCAAGCTTCAAGCTTGGGGCCCTTGGTCTTTCATTCGCCTCTTTCGAGGTCCGGGTGCGATCGTCTCAATCTGAGTCCGGTTCGGGTGAGGGCGACGGCGGCGTCACTCAATCTCGAAGATCCGCGCGGCGGGACCGGCGGGCACCTCGACGACCGGCACACCACCGGCCGTGCGGACCGGCCACTCCGGCAACGCGACCGGATAGACCTGCTTGACGGTCCGCCCACGCAGCCCCGGCAGCGTGATCTCCGCGGCCGCGCCGCGCGACCACAGCGCCAGCAGCGACTCGGAACCGGCGTCCAGCTGCAGCGCGATCACGTCGTCGTCCCAACCCGGGAGGCCGAGCGGCCACACCGGGTGCGCCTCGGCGATGCGGTGCCGCCAGTCCTTGTGGAGCGCGACGGCTTCGCGCACCAGCGCGAACCGCTCCTCGCTGAGCCCGCCGAGGAACCCGGAGAGGTAGAGCCGGCCCATGACTCCCGCCGTCATCGCGAACGCTGTCTCATCGATGCTCATCGACTCGGCCGGGTAGGCCCAGTTACCGGCCTGCTCGGGGAGGACGCTCGCGGGCGCGGCGGCTGCGATCGGCGCGTACCGCCGGAAGTCCTGCTGGTCGCTGGTGGACTGCAGGTGCGCCACGGACAGCAGGTTGTAGTCCATGCGCATCCCGCCCGAGGAGCAGCTCTCGAACAGGACCTCGGGGTGCCGCACCTGGGCGTCGCTCAGCCAGTCGCGGAAGGCCCGGGTGTGCCCCAGGAGCCCGGCCCCGGGCCCGACGGCGTCCACGTCGGTGCCGACGCCCGAGTTCACGTTGTAGTCGAGCTTGAAGAACTCGATCCCGAACTCCGCAACGAGCCGGTCCACGGCCTCGTCCAGGTGGGCACGCGCCGCAGGGTGCCGGAAGTCGAGCTGGAAGTGCCCGGTCTCGCTGACACGCCGGCCCAACCGCCGGAAGAACGCCTCCTCGGGCAGCTGCTGTCCCAGCGCCGCATTGGCGCCGACCGCCTCGGGTTCGAGCCAGATCCCCGGGCGCATCCCCTTGGCGCGGATCGCGTCGATGACCGAGATGAGGCCGCCGTCGAACTGCCCGGGGGCCTCGTGCCAGTCGCCCGCGTCCGTCCACCAGTTGCCGCTGCCGAACCATCCGGCGTCGATGCAGAAGTATTCCGCGCCCGCTTCGGCCGCCCCCTCGATGAGCGGCAGCTCCTTCTCCGTCGACGGACCGGCCATGAGCGTGTTCATGAAGTCGTTGTAGACCACGGGAAGCCCCGCATCGACCGGCCGCAGCTGGCGGATCGCGCGCCGGTAGTCGGTCAGCGCCGCGAAGGCCGCGTCCCGTCCGCCGTCCGCGACGCAGAACCCGGCGGGCACCGTCGTGAACTCGTCGCCGGGCGCCAGGCGCTCGGCGAACTGGTGGTACAGGTCGGTCGGGCCGTACACACCGACGGTGACCGCGCCCTCGTTCTGAGTCGCCTCCCAGTGCCAGCCCGCGCTGGTCTCGACCTGCCAAGCGATCGAAGGCCCGTCATCGATCGCGAGGACGCCGGTGGGCAGGAACTCGCCGCTCGAGAAGGAGCCGTGGCTGGTCACCGCGAAGTTCCCGCGATTGCGCCGGCCGTGGAACTCCGGGTTCACATTCGGCAGCAGCTCCGCGACAGGGCGCTGCTGCCAGCGCCCTTCGGCGAGCCATTCGCTCTCGCCCCAGAGCAGGTCGTGCGCCCCCTCCGGGACGGACACCAGCCCGGAGCTCACGGAGAGGAGCATGAGATCGCTCGGGGTGCCGTTGCGAACGGTGTGCCGGATCTGGACTCCCGGCCCTGCCGCCCGGAAGACGCTGGTCACCTCGAGGCCGCTCGCCGGATCGTGCTGGCGAATCCGCAGCTCGTCGCCGAGCGCTTCGTGGCCGGTGTAGCGGAGCCGCAGCCCGGCCCCCCAGAGCAGGAGGCTCTGGTTGTGGCGGGCGCGGTGCTCCCCGGCGGTGCTCACGTCGACGATCGCCGAGGGCGCGGCCACGGAGGCGGAGTCCGGGCCGGTCGCCCAGTGGACGAGCCGGACGGGGTGGTCGTCGCCGTGGTCGAACCGCAGGTGCAGTCCGGGCTGGGCCCACTCGATGGCAGGTTCGCGGTCGCGGTGCTGCGGCTCGGTAGACGTCACTGTCTCACTCCATTGGGGAAAAGGCACGGGCGGTCCGTGAACCTTCACGGTAGCGAATCGGGATGCGCACGGACAACCGACGAGGCCGTCGATCGCGGGGTGTCATGATGTCGGCGTGGTGAAGATGAGCGATGTGGCACTCGAAGCCGGGGTCTCGAAGATGACGGTCTCGAATGTCATCAACGGGCGGCCGGGGGCGAGCGATGACACGCGTGCCCGCGTGCTCGACGCCGTGGCCCGGCTGGGCTATCAGGTGAACGCGACCGCGCGGCAGCTGCGGGCCGGCCGCAGCGGCGCGATCGGTCTGCTGGTTCCTCACCTGGACGGGCCCTACTACTCGCACCTCGCGGCTCGCCTGGACACGTTGGCGCAGTCGCGGGGGTACCACGTGATCCTCGAGCGCACCGGCGCGAGCAGGGAGGGAGAGCTTGCTGCCATCTCCGCCGAGCGGGTGCAGCCCTACGACGGCGTCGTGTTCAGCCCGGTACAGGTCGACACGGCGGACGTGCGCCGTGCTGGTATCGAGGTCCCGGTCGTCCTGCTCGGCGAGCGGCGCCTGTCCGGCGAGTTCGACCACGTGATGATGGACAACGTCGGCGGTGCCGAGCTCGCGACGTCCTACATGCTCGAACGCGGCGCTCGGCGCATCGCCCTGATCGGTGGCCGCCGAGAGGACGGCGTCGACAGCATGGCGACGCTGCGCAGTCGCGGCTACCGCAAGGCGCACGCCGGGGCGGGCGTGCCGGTCGACGAGCGGCTCATCGTCGACGCGGCCTCGTACAACACGAAGGACGGCTATGAGGCCGTCATGCGGCTCCATCGCGACGGCGTCTCGTTCGACGGAGCTTTCGCCCTGACCGACGCGGCCGCGATGGGTGCCCTGCGCGCGCTGGCCGACGTCGGCCTGCGCGTCCCCGACGACGTCCAGGTGGTCGGCTTCGACAACGACGCGGAGAGTGAGTACCTCATCCCACGCCTGACCACCATGGACCCCGAAAACGACTTGATGGCCGAACGCATCATGGAGCTGCTCCTGCAGCGCCTCGAGACCGGTGCGCCCGCCGTCGGCGAGGTGGTGGAGGCGGTGATGTCGGCTCGGATCGTGGTGCGGGAGTCGACGCTCTCTCGCGTACGCGGTTAGTCGTCGATCGGGCACGGCTTCTCTTCCTTGATGTCGTCGCCGGCGCCGAGCACCCACGGGTGCGCGGCGCCGTGACGTCTCGGACCTATCGCTGAAGCGTGAGCAGACCCGGCCGGTACGGCCACTGGCCGTACTCCCCGCCGGAGCTGGGGGAGCGACCCTGGTACAGGAGCTGCAGGTTGCAGGGGTCGATGGTCATGGTCTGGTCGGCGTTGGTGCGGATGAGCTCACCGTGGCTGATGTCGTTGGTCCAGGTGGCCCCGCTGTTGGCCTTGCCCGCGAACGGGTTGCTCTCCGTCGCGGCCTGCGGCGTCCATGAACCGGACAGGCTGGTCGCGGTGAACGAGCGGAAGTACCTGCCGTTGGCACCGATGGCCTCGACGATCATGAGGTACTTGTTCTGGTCCTTGAGCTTGTAGACCTGGGGGGCCTCGAACAGGTTCCACCCGTTGTTCGTGGTGTCGCTCATGACGACGGTCGACGAGCTGCCGAAGCTGCCCGGGAAGTTGCCGATCGGCATGCTGGCCCGGTAGATGAACCCGTTGTCCCCGGCGAAGAACAGGTACATGTTTGTGCCGTCACCGATGATCGTCTGGTCGATGGGACCGGTGCTGGAGCCGGAGATGGACCCGGTGAAGAGTGCGCTGGGTGACGACCAGCCGTTGGCATTCGTGGGGTCGTTCGACGTCCGGTAGAAGAAGGCGGCCCCCGGGCCCCACTGGTAGGTGAGCACCCAGATGTTCTTCGGGGCGAAGTAGAAGAGCGACGGGGCCACGGTCGCGGACGACATCGTGTTCTGCGTGGCGGAGCCCATGTCGGACCAGTTGCTGAAGAGGCTGAAGTTCATCGAGCCCCACGAGTTTGTCGCGGCCCCGTTGTTGGTCGTCGCGTAGACGAGGTGCTGGCCGTTGTACGGCGCGGTGGTGAAGTCCTTGAGCGAGACCCAGCCAGCCTTCGGGTTCGCGAGGACGCCGGTGGACGTCCAGCGGTAGGTGGACGGCAGGTCGCACGTCCCGGACGGCGTCGAGTTGTTGATGAGCGAGGCGTCGTCGACGAAAAGACTGTCGGTACCTGCGGCCGTCTCCACGTAGAACGTGGCGGACGACAGGGTCCCGGTCCAGGACACGTTCGTGGTGCCGGTCAGCTGCGTCCAGCCGGAGGAGTTCACGGTCCCCTGCGCCAGGTTGACGTAGTTCGTCGTGCCGCCGGCGGTCACCTGCAACGTGACCCGGCCGGTCGGGGTCCCGCTCTGCGACCGCACCCACACGCTCGCCGTGTAGCTGTTGTTGTTCGTCAGCGCCGAGGTCACGGTCTGGGCCGGGCCGTTCCACGCCGCTGTGCGACCGGTCCGCGACAGCGCGCGGGACCCACCGTGGACCGGGCTCGTGACGGACGCCAGCGACCCGGCGCCGAAGGCCGACCAGCCGGTCGTGCCATTCTCCATGTCGCCGTTGGTGAGCAGGTTGCTGCTCGCCGCTGCGGCAGGAGTGGTGACCTCGGACGGCAACCCTGCCGCCGAGACCAGCGCCAGGGTTGTGGCCAATCCCAGTGCGATACGTGCGATGGACTTCCTCATCCTTCGCTCCTGTTCCTGTCAGGGCGCAGCCTGCAACGGCTGTGCCTGGGCATGGTGAGATGCCCTACCGGCGGCATGATCAGTGCCGCGGCCCATGGGAGCCGCCTGCCTGGAACCGGACTATGTGAGCGCTAACATCATTGTCGCGAACGGTTCTCGGCAGCGGTAGGTTTACCGTTACAGTAGCGATCTGTCGTGCCGCATACAAGACATCTCCGGCCAAAAGTCTCGCGCCGGCTCAGTCGTCGACGGGGGCGGTCGGCGTGGGCCCAGCCGGGATCGGTTCCTCGAACACCAGCAGCGTGTGGGTGTTCACGATGCCCTTCATGCCCTGTATCTGGTCCAGGATCAGATGCCGCAGATCGGCGTTGTCCCTTGCCCGAACGAGCAGGACGAGGTCGAACTCCCCGCCGACCAGCCCGATGTGCTCGACGCCCCGCAGGTTCCGGAGCTCCTCGCGAACAGAGCGCCACTCCGCTTGTCTCATGTTGACCGTGACATAGGCCGACGTGCCCAGGCCGGCGAGCACCGGATCGATGTCCGCGCCGTAGCCGCGGATGACGCCGCTGGACTCGAGTCGCTGCACTCGCGCATACGCGTTCGCTCTCGAGATGTGCAGCTTCTCGGCCAGCGATCTCATGGACATGCGGCCGTCCCGGCGCAGCTCGTCGATGATGCGCTGGTCGACGTCGTCGAGACCCCCGGCCACTTGTCTCGCGGCCACGCCCCAACTCCTCTCTGAGTTGGACATTTGGTTCGCATTTGGCGAAAAGTGCTGGACGGTTTCTCAGATCTTTACGATAAGTAGAATCCGAATGGAGCAGTGGCGAGTATATCTGTATGAAGAGTGACGTAGATCGCATGCTGCCGTCGCTGGAGCCGGTCATGCTTCTTGATCCGGACGGCCGTCCGACGGCCGCCGGCAAGGCTTCTCTTCCTGCGGGCGAGGAGCTTCTCCGTGGTCTGGCGGGGATGGTCGCTGCCCGCCGCTTCAACGAGCAGGCCTACGTGCTGGTCCGGCAGGGGCGCCTGGCCGTCTACCCCTCGTCCCACGGGCAGGAGGCCTGCCAGGTGGCCGCTGCGCAGGTGCTCGCGGACGACGACTGGCTCTTCCCGACGTATCGCGACACCGCTGCCGTGGTCGCCCGAGGTGTCGACCCGGTCGAGGCGCTCGGGCTGCTGAAGGGCGACTGGCACTCGGGGTACGACCCGTACGAGCGCCGTGTCGCGCCCCTGACGACACCGCTCGCCACGCAGCTGCCGCACGCCGTGGGCGTGGCACACGCGGCGCGGTTACGCGGGGAGAGCACCGTGGTGATGGCGATATGCGGCGACGGCGCCACGAGCGAGGGCGACTTCCACGAAGCCCTCAATTTCGCGGCAGTCTTCCGGGCGCCGGTCGTCTTCTTCATCCAGAACAATCAGTACGCGATCTCGGTGCCACTGGCGCGGCAGTCGATAGCTCCGTCGCTGGCACACAAAGGCGTGGGCTACGGCATTCCCGGGGAGCAGGTCGACGGCAACGACCTGGCGGCGCTCCTGACCGTCCTTTCCGGGGCGGTCGAGCGCGCGCGAGCCGGCCAGGGACCCCAGCTCGTCGAGGCCCGCACCTACCGCATACAGGCCCACACCAATGCCGACGACGCGACCCGCTACCGCACCGACGACGAGGTCACCGAATGGGTGGCCAAGGACCCGCTGGTACGGCTGGAGACCTACCTCCGCGCCGAGGGGATCCTGGACGATGCTCGCGCAGCCGCCTTCGCGGAGGCCGCCGAGGAGATCGCCCGCCGCACGCGTGACGGGCTCAACCGGGACGTCGAGCCGAACCCGGACGACCTGTTCCGCTTCGTCTACTCCCGGCCGACCTCCCAGCTCGTGGACCAGCTCGCCGTGGTCCACGACGAGATGAGCAGAGACGCGCTGAGCCGAGAGGAGGACAGGCGATGACCAGCACAGCCGTTGAGCACGAGACGCTCAGCACGGCGCAGGCGATCAACCGCGCCCTGCGCGACGCGATGGCCGAGGACCCCACGGTGCTCGTGCTCGGCGAGGACGTCGGCCCGCTCGGCGGCGTCTTCCGGGTGACCGACGGGCTGACCGCGGAGTTCGGCGAGGACCGCTGCTTCGACACCCCGCTCGCCGAGGCCGGGATCGCCGGGTTCGCCACCGGTCTCGCCATGAACGGCATGCGTCCCGTGATCGAGATGCAGTTCGACGCCTTCGCCTACCCCGCCTTCGAGCAGGTCGTCAGCCACATCGCCAAGATGCGGAACCGGACCCGCGGACGCGTCGAGCTGCCCCTCGTCATCCGGATCCCATACGCCGGCGGTATCGGCGGGGTCGAGCACCACTGCGACTCGTCGGAGTCCTACTTCGCGCACACGCCCGGCCTGCACGTCGTCGCGCCGTCGAACCCCTCGGACGCCTATTCGCTCCTGCGCGAGGCGATCGCGTCGCCGGACCCGGTGGTCTTCCTCGAGCCGAAGAAGCTCTACTGGGCGAAGGGCGAGGTCGCCCTGGGCCGCGGTCGAGAGCCGGGCATCGGCAAGGCCGTCGTGCGCCGCCCGGGCACCGACGCCACCCTGATCGCCTACGGCCCGGCGGTGCCGGTCGCGCTCGAGGCCGCCGAGGAGGCCGCGCGCGGCGGGCGTAGCCTGCAGGTCGTCGACCTGCGCTCGATCGTGCCGTTCGACGATGGAGTCGTCTGCGCGGCCGTCGAGTCGACGGGTCGCGCCGTCGTCATCGCGGAGGCGGTCGGCTTCGCCAGCGTCGCCGCAGAGATCGCGGCCCGGGTGAGCGAGCGCTGCTTCCACTCGCTGTCGGCGCCGGTGCGGCGTGTCACCGGGTTCGACATCCCGTACCCGCCACCGAAGCTGGAGCACTTCCAGCTGCCGTCGGTCGACCGGATCCTCGACGCCGTCGACGACCTCCAGTGGGAGGACGCATGACCAGCGCCGCGACCCAGCAGACCTTTCTCCTGCCCGACCTCGGCGAGGGGCTGACCGAGGCTGAGGTGGTGCAGTGGCTCGTCGCCGAGGGCGATCTCGTCGCCGCCGACCAGCCGGTGGCGGAGGTCGAGACGGCGAAGTCGGTGGTCGAGGTGCCGAGCCCGTACTCCGGCCGGGTCCTGACCCTGCATGCCGCCGAGGGGGAGACCGTCGAGGTCGGCAAGCCGCTGATCACGATCGTCGCCGAGAGCGCTGGTGCGGCCGAGCCGGAGCCCGAGCAGGCCGGCTCGGGCAACGTGCTCATCGGTTACGGCACGTCGGCACCCGGCGAGCCGGGCCGACGGCGGCCACGCGGGGCTCAGCCGGCGCCCGCTGCCGCCGCGCCGGACAACCGGCCGGTGAAGGTGATCTCGCCGATCGTGCGGCGGCTCGCCCAGGAGGCGGGTCTGGACCTGCGCGCGATCCGGCCCACCGGGACCGGCGGGGTCGTCACCAGGTCCGACGTGCAGACCGCTCTCGAGAGCGCGCGCCCCGCCCCGGTCCCCGCCCCCGCCGCCGCTCCCGCCGCCGCTCCCGGCGAGCGACGCATCCCGCTCAACGGCTTCCGGAAGGCGGCGTCCGCGGTGCTGTCGCGGAGCCGCGCGGAGATCCCTGAGGCGACCGTCTGGGTCGACGTCGACGCCACGGCCCTCTGGGACCTGCGCGAGGCCGCCCGTACCGCCACCGACCCAGGGCCGGGCCTGCTCGCCTACCTCGCCCGGTTCGTCGTCGCCGGCCTCAAGGCGTACCCGGTGCTGAACTCGCAGCTCGACGTCGAGCGTGACGAGATCGTCGTGCCCGATGTCGTCAACCTGGGCATTGCCGTCCAGGGCGAGCACGGGCTGGTCGTCCCGGCGGTGCTCGGTGCCGACTCGATGACCACTGCCGGGCTCGATGCGGCCATCCGCGACCTCACCGCGCGCGCTCGCGTCGGCAAGGCGACGGCCGAGGAGCTCGCCGCGGGGACCTTCACGCTGAACAACTACGGCAGTCTCGGGGTCGACGGCAGCGCGGCGATCATCAACCACCCGCAGGTCGCCATGATCGGCTTCGGCCGCATCATCGACCGGCCGTGGGTGGTCGACGGCCAGATCGTGGCGCGGAAGATCACGCAGATGTCCTTCGTCTTCGACCACCGGGTCTGCGACGGCGGCACGGCGGCGGGCTTCATGCGTTCCGTCGCCGACGCCATCGAGAACCCCGCCTCAGCGATCGTGCGGCTCTGAGCCCGTGAACCGCGGCGCGCGCTTCTCCTGGAAGGCGGCGAAGCCCTCGCGGTAGTCCTCCGTCAGGCACAGGTCCCCCTGCGCCTCGTTCTCGTGGGCCACGGAGGTCCAGAACGCGACACGTTCGTCGCGCAGCTCCGTCACGAGGCGCTTGGAGGCCAGAAAGGCGCCCGTCGCCCCGCGCGCGACCTTCTCGACGCGTGCCCGGGTGAAGGGAAGCAGCTTGTCCTTCGGCACGGCACGCGAGAACAGACCCGAGGCGACTGCCTCGGAACCGCTCATGAGCTCGGCCGTGTAGATGAGGTCGAGCGTGCGATGCGCGCCGAGGCGCTCGAAGAAGAGCGCATGCCCGCCGGAGTCGAGCGTCGCTCCGAGGCCGGCGAACGGCGACCCGATCTTGGCATCGTCGGCCACGTACACGACGTCGGTGGCGATGAGCAGGCCGAGCCCGACTCCCAGGCACGCGCCCTGGGCCGCCGCGAACGTCGGCGCCGGGAAGGCGGCCATCCGCCGCAGGAGGGGAGTCACGCGGTCCCGGAGATAACCGAGCGCGTCGTCCGTTGCCGGGTCGACCGCCGAGATGTCCCGGCCGGCGCAGAAGGCGCGCCCCTCTCCCCGCAGGAGCAGGGCCCGCGCACCGGCCGCTTCCGCCCGCTGGTAGGAGTCGTCCAGCTTCGCCAGCGCCACCTCGTCCAGCGCGTTGAGCTTGCCGGGAGCGTCGAGCACGACCTCCGCGATCCCGTCGTCGATGGTCAGCGTGATCATGAGTCGTAGTCCACGGAGATCTCCTTGCTGGTCGGGATCGCTTGGCAGGTCAGGATGTAACCACGCTCCAGCTCCTCGGGCTCGAGCGCGTAGTTCTCGACCATCTCGACGGTGCCGGAGACCAGCTTCGCCCGGCACGTGCCGCACACACCGCCGGCGCAGGCGAACGGCACGTCACCGCGGACACGGAGGGCCGCGTTGAGGACACTCTCGCGTGCGTGCACGGGAGTGGTCACGGTCGCCGTCGTGCTGTCGAGCCGGAATGCGATCGTGTGCGACTCGTGGTCGGGCCCGCCCTGCGGCGGGGGGCTTCCGCGCTGGGGGGTCGGACGATCGACCCGGCCGGTGGTGAACAGCTCGTATCGCACTCGCTCCGGCGGCACGCCGAGACCGTTCAGCACGTCGCGGCAGGTCTGCACCACCTCGAACGGACCGCACAAGAACCACTCGTCGACGTCGTCAGGCCCGATCAGGACGGTCACGATCCGGTGGAACCGATCGACGTCCAGCCGGCCCGAGAGCAGCTCCGACCCCCTGCGCTCGCGGGTGAGCACGTGGTGGAGGGCGAGGCGGCTGGGGTACCGGTCCTTGAGGTCGGCCAGCTCGTCGACGAACATCGTGTCCATCGTCGTCCTGTTGGAGTAGACCAGGTCGAACGTGCTCTCGGAGTCCGAGGCGAGCGTGTGCTCCACGAGCGACATCATCGGAGTGATGCCGGAGCCGGCTGCGACCCCGACGACGCGCCCGCTCCCGTCCGGCCGGCGGTGCGAGACGAACCGGCCCTCGGGGCTCATGACGTCGAGGGTCATTCCCGGCGCGAGGTTGTCGATCGCCCAGGGCGAGAACAGTCCGCCCATGTCGCGCTTGATGCCCACCTTGAGCGTCCCGTGTGCCGGTGCGTGACAGATGGAGTAGCTGCGGCGCACCTGCTCGCCGTCGACCTCCGCGCGGATCGCGATGTACTGCCCCGGTGCGTACGAGTACGCGTCAGCGAGGTGGTCGGGAACGTCGAAGGTCACCTCGATGGCGTCCTCGGTCAGCGGGCGCACCTCGGCGACGGTGAGCGCATGGAAGCGTGCGCGCCGCCGCCCGACGGATGCGGCCGGGACCGTGGCGTCAGTGAGCGGCATCAGTGCTCCTTGAAGTGGTCGAAGGGCTCCCGGCAGCGCTGGCAGACGTACAGCGCCTTGCACGACGTCGAGCCGAATCGCGCCAGCTGGCGGGTATGCAGCGATCCGCAGCGGGGGCACCGGATGCCGAAGTCCAGCGACACGACTGAGCCGGCCCGCCGCGCGGGTGGTGCGATCCCGTGCTCCTCGAGCTTGCGGCGACCCTGTTCGCTCATCCAGTCGGTTGTCCACGCGGGGGAGAGCACGACGTTCACTCGGCCCCCCGGGAATCCGTGCTCGTCGAGCGCGGTGACGATGTCGTCGCGGATCGTGTCGACGGCGGGACAGCCCGAGTACGTCGGCGTGATGTCGACGACCGGCAGTCCCTCCACGAGCCGCGCAGCGCGGAGGACACCGAGATCCTCGATGGACAGGACCGGCACCTCGGGGTCGTTGACCGTCGCCGCGGCGTCCCACACGGCGCGCTCCGCTTCCGTGTCCGGGCGGGGGCGTGCGACCCGCTCCTGATCGAGGGTGCTCATCACCACACCGCCCCCGGGTGTTGACGGGCCAGGACCTGCATCTCCGCGAGCAGGTGGCCGAGCGCCTCGGAGTGCACGCCGAGCCGCCCCCCGCCGGCCACGGCCGGCGTGGTCGGGACGGCAAGCTCGGCGCGGGCGAGCACCGGGAGCACTATCGCGTCGAACGGTTCGCGCAGGGTGCCCGGCCGAACCGCGACTGCCGGGACGGCGTCGGCGGCGGGATCGTCGGCGAACAGCTCGTCGACGAACGGCCAGATCGCCTCGAGCCCGGCGACCGTCCGCCGTCGTGACTCCTCGGTGCCGAGCGCGAGGCGCACGGACCAGATCTCGCTGTGGTCGAGGTGGTAGTCGACCTCCTTGGCGGCCTTGGCCGCGATCGCCGCCAGCGTGCCGTCGGCACTGTCGACCAGCCCGCGGTAGAGCACGGTGAAATAAGCGGACACGATGAGCTGACGGGCGATCGTCTGGGCGAAGTCGCCGTTCGGCTGCTCGAAGATCTGCCGGCAGCGGAAGTCCGCCTCGTCCCGGAAGTAGGCGAGGTCGTCCTCGGTCTTGCCCCACGCTGAACCGGCGTAGGTCAGCAGGCTCCGGGCGTGACCCAGGGTGTCGAGCCCGATGTTCCCGAGGGCGACGTCCTCCTCGAGCTCGGGCGCGTTGGCGATCCACTCGCCCAGCCGCTGCGCGAGGATCAGGGCATCGTCACCCAGGCCGAGCGCATACCGCGCGACCGCGTCGGGCGGGCTCGGAGAACCGCCCTGCTGGCCCACCGACGCCGCGAGGGCCTCGGGCGTGAGAACCTCGGTGGGGGGCTGGCGCTGATGCTCCATGCTTCTCCCGGATCAGAGGTGCGGAACGGACTCGGACGCGGTGTAGTACGTGGCGCGCCGAAAGTCCTTTCCGCGGGGTGACTCGAAGTACGCGTCCTTCTCGTCGGGGTCCGACGCCGTGATCGCGGAGGCGGGTACCACCCAGATCGAGACGCCCTCGCTCCGGCGGGTGTAGAGGTCGCGGGCGTTGCGCACCGCCAGCTCGGCGTCCGGCGCGTGCAGCGAGCCGGCGTGGACGTGGGAGAGGCCGCGCGAGGAGCGCACGAACACCTCCCAGAGGGGCCACGTCTCGCGGCGCTCCGCCCCGGTCATGACGCGAGCCGTTCGCTCGATGCGGCGCGCTCGGCGTACGCCCGGGCGGCCTCTCGTACCCATGCGCCTTCGTCGTGTGCGGCGCGGCGCTTCGCGAGACGTAGGGCGTTCGCCTGCCCGCTACCGCGCAGGACGGCGTAGAACTCGTCCCAGTCGAGCTCGCCGAAGTCGTAGTGCCCGCGGTCCTCGTTCCATCTCAGGTCGGGATCGGGCAGCGTGACCCCGAGGAACTCGGCCTGCGGAACGATCATGTCGACGAACCGCTGGCGCAGGTCGTCGTTCGAGAAGCGCTTGATCTTCCAGGCCATGCTCTGCTGCGAGTTCGGCGACTCCGCGTCGGGCGGGCCGAACATCATGAGCGCCGGCGCGTACCAGCGGTCGACCGACTCCTGCGCCATGCGCTGCTGGGCCTCGGTGCCGTTCATCAGCGCCAGCAGGATCTCGAAGCCCTGTCGCTGGTGGAAGGACTCCTCCTTGCAGATGCGCACCATCGCGCGCCCGTACGGTCCGTAGGACGCGCGGCACAGCGGCACCTGGTTCGCGATGGCGGCGCCGTCCACGAGCCAGCCGATCGAACCCATGTCCGCCCAGGACGGTGCGAGGTAGTTGAAGATCGACGAGTACTTCGCCTTGCCGGTGTGCAGCTGGTCGAGCATCTCGTCGCGGGTGATGCCGAGGGTCTCGGTGGCCGAATAGAGGTAGAGCCCGTGTCCGGCCTCGTCCTGCACCTTTGCCATCAGGATCGCCTTGCGCTTGAGGCTCGGTGCGCGCGTGATCCAGTTGCCCTCGGGCTGCATGCCGATGATCTCGGAGTGCGCGTGCTGCGACATCTGCCGGACGAGCGTCTTCCGGTACGCCTCCGGCATCCAGTCTGAGGGTTCGATCCGCTGGTTCTCGGCGATGAGCGCGTCGAACGCCGCGAGCTTCGAAGCCTCGCTGGGGGAGGCCGTGGGCGAGGTTGCTGCGGACATGCCGTCTCCTGACCTGAGACCCTACTTACCGATCGTTCAGTCAGGCTATCATCGGTGCAGGAGCGACGGCAACGAACCGGGAGTCCACTAAATTGCGACGTATGGACGAGTCGACCAGCCCTCCTGCCCCTGCGCGACGGGGCGGGAACGGGCGCGCGGGGCGCGCTGCGTACGACCTCGACGCGGTGCTGTCCGTGGCCGTTCAGGCCTTCAACGAGCGCGGGTACGACGCGACGTCGATGGGCGAGCTCGCGGAGCGCCTTGGCACCAGCAAGTCAGCGATCTACTACCACGTGAGCGGCAAGGAGGAGCTGCTGCGGCTCGCGCTGGAGCACGCGCTCGGCAACCTCGAGCGCCTCCTCGTGCAGCCGGACGTGGTCGAGGCGGCCGCCACGGAGCGGCTCGAGCGCGTGATTCGGGGCGCCGTGCACGTGCTCGTGCAGGAGCTGCCCTTCGTGACGCTCCTGCTGCGGCTCCGCGGGAACACCGACGTCGAGCGCGAAGCTCTTGCCCGCCGGCGCGAGTTCGACCACGCCGTCGCAAAGCTGGTCGAAGAAGCGATCGAGGACGGCGCTCTCCGTTCCGACGTCGATGCGCGCACCGCGACGCGACTGCTCTTCGGCATGGTCAACTCGGTGGTCGAGTGGTACCGGCCTGGCGGAGGGCTCACTGCGGACCGGCTCGCGGACAATGTTGTCGCCATGGCGTTCGAGGGGCTGCGCGCGTAGCCCGTCGGCGCTCCTTCCCCTGCCCTTGAACCAGGCCGTCACGCATGCGATGCTGCAGCAGAACGAACGGTCAGTAAGTAGCCCGACGGCGCTACGCCGATGCGTTCCCAAGGTGATGAAGCCATGGCAGAAGCGTTCCTCGTCGGTGGGGTGCGCACCCCGATCGGGCGGTACGGCGGCACGCTCTCATCGGTTCGGCCCGACGACCTCGCGGCTCTCGTGGTCCGCGAGCTGGTCGCTCGCACCGGGATCGAGCCGACGGCGATCGACGACGTGATGCTCGGCGCTGCGAACCAGGCCGGCGAGGACAACCGCAACGTCGGTCGAATGTCAGCCCTGCTGGCGGGGCTTCCCGACTCCGTTCCCGGGATCACCGTCAACCGGCTCTGCGCGAGCGGTCTCAGCGCAGTGCACCTGGCGTCGGCTCTCGTGCGCTCCGGCGAGGCGGACGTCGTCATCGCGGGCGGCGTCGAGTCCATGTCGCGTGCCCCCTGGGTGCTCGCGAAGCCGGACAAGGCCTTCGCACGGCCCGGCGAGATCGTCGACACCTCGATCGGCTGGCGCTTCGTGAACAAGCGCTTTCGCGACACCGAGGCGTTCGACCCGGACACCACGTTCTCGATGCCCGAGACGGCGGAGAAGGTCGGCGAGATCGACGGGATCAGCCGCGAGGACGCGGACGGCTTCTCCCTGCGCTCCCATCAGCGCGCGGTCGCCGCGATCGAGGCCGGCCGCTTCGCGCCGGAGATCGTCGGAGTGCCGACGACGAGCGGAGTCGTCGACACGGACGAAGGTCCGCGTTCCGACACCTCCGCCGAGATCCTCGCCGGACTGCGTCCCGTCGTTCGCGGCGGGAAGCTCGTGACGGCCGGGAACGCGTCATCCCTCAACGACGGAGCCGCCGCCGTGCTCGTCGTCAGCGAGCGAGCCGTCGAGCGGCTGGCGCTCACGCCGCGCGCCCGCATCCTGGGCGGCGCGAACGCGGGCGTCGAACCGTCGGTCATGGGACTCGGGCCCGTTCCGGCGACGACGAAGCTGCTCGACCGGCTCGGGCTCGGCATCGGCGCGATGGGCGCCGTCGAGCTCAACGAGGCGTTCGCGACGCAGGCGCTCGCGTGCGTGCGTCGCCTGGGGCTCGACGAGGAGATCGTCAACGCTGACGGTGGCGCGATCGCGCTCGGGCACCCGCTCGGGGCCTCGGGCACGCGCATCCTCGTCACCCTGCTCGGCCGCATGGAGCGCGAAGGCGCGACGCGAGGTCTCGCCTCCATGTGCGTGGGTGTCGGGCAGGGCGCCGCACTCGCGATCGAGGCCGTGTGATGGCTACCTCTCTGCGGCGCGTCGACGACCGGGCCGACCGCCTGCACATCCGTCTCGACCGACCCGAGGTGCGCAACGCGATCGATCAGACGATGGTCGACGAGCTCCACGAGGTCTGCAGCGAGCTCGAGGCCCGGCCGCGCATCCTCATCCTGTCGGGGACGGAGCGGGTCTTCGCCTCGGGGGCCGATATCGCCCAGCTGCGTGAGCGCGGCCGGGACGATGCGCTGGCCGGGATCAACTCGCGGCTGTTCCTGCGGATCGCGACGCTCCCGATGCCGGTGATCGCCGCCGTCGACGGATGGGCGCTCGGCGGTGGCGCCGAGCTCGCCTACGCGGCCGACTTTCGCCTCGCCGGCGACAACGCCCGGTTCGGCAATCCCGAGGTCGGCCTCGGCATCATCGCCGCGGCAGGTGCGACCTGGCGGCTCAAGGAGCTCGTCGGCGAGTCGCTCGCGCTCGAGGTCCTCCTCGCCGGACGTGTCCTTGATGCGCAGGAGGCCCTGGCGGCGGGTCTGGTGACCGAGGTACATCCGCCGTCCGCCCTGATCGCCGCGGCCGACGGGCTTGCCGACCGGATCGCGGAGCAGGACCCGCTCGCCGTCCGCTACACGAAGCGGGTGTTCCGCGCCCCGCGTGAGGCGCATCCGGACGTCGACGAGCTCGCGCAGTCGGTGCTGTTCGAGTCGCCTGCGAAGCGCGAGCGCATGACCGACTTTCTGGAACGGAAGAAGCGATGACTCTGCCGCAGACCGTCGGCCTGGCGGGTGGGGGCCGGATGGGCGTCGGGATAGCCCACGCCTTCCTGCTCGCGGGAGCCGACGTCGTAGTCCTCGAGCGCGACGCGGAGTCGGCGGCGACGGCGCTTGCGCGGCTGGAACGTGCGGTGGCATCCAGCGTCGAGCGCGAGACCACCCCGCGCCCCGCCGGGGAGCTGCTGAGCCATGCGCGCGTCACCACCGACATGGCGGACGTCCACGCAGCGGATCTTGTGGTCGAGGCCGTGCCCGAGGACATCACGACCAAGGTCGACGTCCTCACCCGCATCGAGAAGGGCCTGTCGCCGACCGCATGGCTGGCGAGCAACACCTCGTCGCTGTCCATCGATGCCCTCGCTGGTCACCTGCAGCGGCCCGAGCGCTTTGTCGGGCTCCACTTCTTCAACCCGGTCCCCGCTTCGACGCTCGTGGAGATCGTGAGGGGCCGGGCCACCGACCCGATGCTCGTCGAGGAGGCGGGGGAGTGGGTCGCCGCCCTCGGCAAGTCCTCGATCGTCGTGCGCGACTCGCCCGGCTTCGCGAGCTCGCGTCTCGGCGTCGTGATCGCGCTCGAGGCGATCCGCATGCTCGAGGAGGGCGTCGCTTCCGCCGACGACATCGACACCGCGATGGTGCGCGGCTACAAGTTCCCGGTCGGGCCGCTCCGCCTCACCGACATCGTCGGCCTCGACGTGCGGCTCGGCATCGCGGAGCACCTCGAGCGCGAGCTGGGGGAGCGGTTCGCGGTGCCGCCGCTACTTCGGGCGATGGTTGCCGAGGGCCGGCTGGGTCGCAAGAGCGGCGAGGGGTTCTTCCGATGGGACGAGGAGACAGACCGATGAACGCATCGACAGTTGAAAGGATGAGTCATGACCGCGACTGAAACCCCGGTTCGCCCGCTCGACAGCTACATCCTGGGATCGTGGCGGCGACCGGCGTCGGACGGTGAGGCACAGGTGGTCCGCGATGCGTCGACCGGCGAGCCGATCGCGGCGGTCGCCTGGGAGGAGATCGATCTGCGGGCGGCCGTCGATTACGGCCGGCGAGTCGGCCAGGACACCCTCGGCGAGCTCACCTTCCACCAGAGGGCGCTCCTCCTCAAGCAGCTGGCGCAGTACCTGACCGGCGTGAAGGAGGAGCTCTACGAAGTCAGCCTGCGCACCGGCGGTACCCGGCGAGATGCCATGGTCGACATCGACGGCGGCATCGGCGTGCTCTTCACCTACGGGTCGAAGGGGCGCCGCGAGCTCCCCAATGCGCGACTCCTCGTCGACGGTCCGCCGGAGAGCTTGTCGCGCGACGGGTCGTTCGGCGGGCAGCACGTGCGCGTCCGTCGGCAGGGCGTCGCCTTCCAGGTCAACGCGTTCAACTTTCCCGTCTGGGGCATGCTCGAGAAGTTCGCGCCTGCGTTCCTCGCCGGAGTGCCGACGATCGTCAAGCCGGCGTCGTCGACCGCGTATCTCGCGGAGGCGGCGGTGCGGGCGATCGTCGACTCCGGGATCCTCCCGGAGGGTTCGCTGCAGCTGGTCAGCGGCCCCGCCCGGGGGTTCATGGACTTCCTCGACGTGCGCGACGCCGTGAGCTTCACCGGGTCGGCGTCCACGGCGAGACTGCTGGCCGCCCACGACGGCGTCCTCCGCCGGGGCGTTCTTCTCACGACGGAGACGGACTCGCTGAACGCTGCGATCCTCGGCCCGGACGCGGAGCCGGGGAGCCCGGAGTTCGATGCCTTCGTCGCCTCGGTGGTCACGGAGATGACCGTCAAGGCCGGGCAGAAGTGCACGGCCATCCGGCGAGTGATCGTTCCGGCCGACCGCCAGGACGCCCTCATCGACGCCGTTCGCGAGCGCGTGGCCAAGCGCGTCGTCATCGGCGATCCGCGCGCGGACAACGTCACGATGGGTGCCCTGGCGAGCGTCTCGCAGAAGGAAGAGGTGCTGCGCAGCATCCGTGAGCTCGTCGCCGGCGGCGGAGAGATCGTGGTCGGCGACCTTGCCGAGCCCGAGGTGGTGCACGCCGACGGAACGGTGGCGATCGCACCGGGCGGCGCCTTTGTGGCGCCCGTCCTGCTGCGGTTCGCCGACCCCGACGCGCGCGCTGTGCACGACATCGAGGCATTCGGGCCCGTCGCATCGGTCGTCGGCTATCGCGACCTCGACGACGCCGTTCGCCTCGCGAACCTCGGCGGCGGCTCGCTCGTCGCCACTGTCGCGTCCGCCGATCCCGACGTGGTCCGCCATCTCGTCGTGGGTATCGCGCCGATGCACGGACGGGTGCTGGTGCTCGACCGTGACGACGCGCGGTCGTCGACAGGCCACGGTTCGCCGGTGCCGCACCTGGTCCACGGCGGCCCGGGCCGTGCCGGAGGGGGCGAGGAGCTCGGCGGCGTCCGTGCGGTGGAGCACTACATGCAGCGCACGGCGATCCAGGGGACACCCAAAACACTCACCGGTCTGACCGGCCGGTGGCGGGCAGGTGCCCCGTCGCAGACCGGCTCGGTCCATCCGTTCCGCAAGTCGCTGTCCGCCCTCCGGATCGGCGACGCGGTCGAGTCCGAGGCTCGTGTGGTCACCCTCGACGACATCGCTCATTTCGCCGACTTCACCGGCGACACGTTCTACGCGCACACGGACGAGGACGCAGCCGCGGCCAACCCGTTCTTTCCGGGGCGCGTTGCGCACGGGTACCTCCTCGTGTCGTTCGCGGCGGGGCTGTTCGTCGATCCCGCACCGGGGCCGGTGCTCGCGAACTACGGCCTCGAGAACCTGCGCTTCCTCACGCCCGTGGTGCCGGGAGACGCGATTCGGGTGCGGCTGACGGCCGCCGAGATCACGCCTCGCGAGAACGAGGAGTACGGCGAGGTGCGGTGGGACGCCGTGCTCACCAATCAGCGCGATGAGGTCGTCGCGACGTACGACGTGCTCACGCTGGTCGCAAAGGAGGATCGGACCGCCGACGAGACCTGACCTGTCTTAGCGCAGCACAGCGGCGACCGCGCTGATCTCGATGAGAGCGCCGGGTACCCCCAGCCCGGCGACACGCGCCCCGAGCACCAGTGGCGGCTCATCGGACGCGAGCATCGGCGCGATCGCCCCGTACGCCGCCGCGAGGTCGACCCCGTCGACGAAGAGCACGGTCCACTGCACGACATCGGCGAAGGTGGCACCGGCCGCGGCCAGCGCGATCTTCGCGTTCTCCAGGGCGCGGGTGGACTGCAGGGCCACGTCGCCCGCGCCGACGATCGAGCCGTCCTGGTCGACGGCGTTCTGACCGCCGACGTAGATGGTGGTCGCGCCCGGCGGCACGACGGCGACGTGGCTGAAGGCCGGGCTCGAGACGAGCCCCGGCGGGCGGAGGCGCTGGATGGATTCCATGCCTCGATGCTTGCACGAGCCACTGACACGAGTGCGGTCCAGCCCCGCTGCCTGCTACCAGACGGAGACCTCGCTCAGGGTGCCGCTGGTCCCGGCCTCGTCGTGGATGCATACGAAGCCGGCCTCTACGGGCTTCTTGAAACGGACCGGGTACACCTCGTCGAACGCCTCCCCTTCCACGGCACGGCTGCGCAGGGTCCGATGCTCGGCGTCGAGCAGCTGTACGACCAGCCCTTGCGGGGCGAACGGCGTCCGCACGACCACGAGGCTGACCTCTCGTGGTTCCGGGAGGACCAGGCAGACCCGCGCGTGGTTCGGGTCGGTGCACCGGTTGCCCGGCGCGGAACCGGCCGCGTCGTGGGTCCCCGCACTGGTGGTGCCGTCGGTGGGCTCGCCGCTGGCGCTCGCTCTGCATGAAGCGGTCGGCGCCCGTAGCAGTCGATCAGGTCCAGGGTGACGAGGTCAGAAAGGTGGCTCGTCGGAGTCGGTGGGACTGGCGGGGTCGATCGGTGCTGCGCCGGGTTCTGCGGTGGCGTACTGCCGGGGTAGGTGCTGGCCGGTGAGGGCGTGGAGGGTGAGGTCGTAGCTGGTGTCTTGGTCGACCTGGTCGAGCTGAACATGGGTGTCCAGCACGGTCGGTGGTCCGGTGTGGACGCGTCCGGTGGGAGTGGTCCAGGTGGTGATCCCGGTGTAGGGGTCGCGGACGACGCCCCAGCCGCCGTGGGTCTTGAGAAGGTGGTGCCGGCGACAGAGGGGTTGAAGATTTGCCGCGCGGGTCTGGCCCGGTGTGCCCGGCAGGACTGTCGCGGGGTTGAGGTCGTGGTCGAAGGACACGATGTGGTCCAGATCGCAGTGTGTGGCTGGGGTGTCGCAGGTCAGGAACGTGCAGGTGTCGTCCCTGGCTTCGACGGCTGCGCGGAGGACCTTGCCAGGCTTGTAGGTGGTGGTGGAGTAGTCGGTCAGGACTCCGGTGACGGGGTCGGTGACCAGCCGTTGCCAGGTCGCGTCCTGGGCGATCATGCGTGCGGTCTCGGCGGGGATGGGGCCAAACCCGGCCAGGTCGCCGGGCGCGTCGTCCACACCGAGGAGTGCGCTGGCCGGGATTGTGACCCGAACGACCGGCCGGGTCGGCGTCACCCGCACGACCTGCGAGACCTCCTGGACGACCTGCTGGACGGGTGCCTTGCCACCACAGGTACACGCGGGAGCGCCCGTGCTGGTGTCGTCGCACGCCCCGTCGCTGCGTGCGGTGTCGCCGCCTGCGGTCGGGCTGTCCGGGTCGGTGTCCGTGTCGGTGAACCGGTCGGCGGGCAGCAGGCGCCCGGTGATGATCCCGGTCAGGGAGTCGGCGCGCAGCTGGGCCAGGGTGCGGTCCTCACCGGTGACGTGCCGGAGCTGGTGCGCCATGTCGTCCACCACGCCCCACACCGCCGCCGCGTCAGTGGCGGGCAGGTAGGCCGAGAGCCACCCCATGTCGTTCTCCGCCCGGTCCAGATGCACCGCCCGCCGCTGCGCCTCAGCCCGTGCTGCCTCGGCTGCTCCGTGGCGGGCTTTGGCGAACGCGAGCATCCGGGCCTGCAGCCACTTCCAGGTCCGCCGAGGTGCGTGCGGCAGGAACTTTGCGATCGCCTCGGTCCGCTCGGCGATCGTCAGCTGGGACGCGGAGCGCAGCAGGGTCTGCGCCTTGCGCATATCGATCCGCCCCGCCAACAGGGCACCGATCACGGTGGGGTGCTGGACCCCGGACTCGGCACGGACCACGACTTCCGTGCCTTCCGTCTCGGTCACCATCAGCTCACTGGTCACCTGGCCCACCAGCGAGCTGTGCGCCAACGGGCTGTTCTCCCGGGCGGCGCGTTCGGCAACCACCCCGGCCTGCACCCCCGCCGACCACGACTGCAACCGGCCGCACGCGGCGACCAGGTCGCCCAGGGCGTCGTCGGGCAGGTCGGCCAGGACACCGATGTCCGGGTCCGTGACCTCGGCCACCACCCTCGCCAGGCCAGCACCCGGCGCATTACTCAACGCCGCCCGCAGGACCTCGACGGGCCACAACACGACCGGCACAGTATCCGGCGGCCAGTCCAGCCCAGCACTCGGCACGGAATCCAGCCGCGCTGACACGTCAGGCTCCCCAGCCCGCACCACACCCTCGAACCACGCGCCCTCGAACCACGCATCGTCGAACGTCGCGTCCTCGAACGGCTCCCCCGGCGGCAGCACCCCATCAGGCACCCGGCGCACCAGCACACCGTCGACGACCACCTCGCCAGGAACGTCCTCGTCCACGACGACGTCAGCCATGACGGCGCCGCCCACGAACATGTCGTTCCGGAGCGCGCCGCCGACACCGTCGTTGGACCGTCCTTCACCCATGCCGACACCTTTCCCCTGTCAGGCCCATGAGACTGTGAAAGCATCTCATTGCTACGGACGTTTGTTCGATCATATGGTTCACCACTGACATCCGCGCGCCTTTCTGCCACCCGCGTAAGCCTGACGGCGTAGGCCTTGCCGGAGTGTCGAGTGACTCGATACAGCCCTCGGGTTTTCGCTCTCCGACGGGTCCAGGTCGCGCCGCGTTCACCTGCGGGTCAGCGTGCGGCGCTTGCATGAGCTGGTTCAGCCGACACCACAGAGTCTCGAGGAGACGACCATGCGCGGAAGAACCATCGTCGGCGCGGCCCTGGCGGCCGTGACCCTGTTCGCGGGGCTGGCGGCGCCGTCGTCGGCCGCGCCGCCAGCGGGAGGCGTCGCCCTCGGCGACCCGCACGACGCTGCGCACGCCCACAACGACTACGAGCACGAGCGGCCGCTCTACGATGCCCTGGCCCACGGCTTCACCAGCGTGGAGGCGGACGTGTGGCTGGTCAACGGCGAGCTGCTCGTTGCGCACGACCTTGCGGACGTGGACCCGTCGCGCACCTTGGAGAGCCTGTACCTGGACCCGCTACATGACCTCGTCGGCAGCGGTGGCCGGAGCGTCTATCCCGGCTGGGACGGCAGCCTCCAGCTCCTGATCGACATCAAGTCCGCCGGCGAGCCCACCTATGCCGCTGTCCACGAGGCGCTCGCCGATCACCGGGCGATCCTGGAGCGGTCAGTGCACGGCCGTGTGCGGCCGGGCCCGGTGACCGCGGTCATCAGCGGCAACCGGCCGCTGGAGACCATGCGCTCGCAGGCCGTGCGGTACGCGTTCTACGACGGGCGGTCCGGCGACCTGGGCTCCGGCCTTCCGGCCGGCCTGATGCCGCTGGTCAGCGACAACTGGACCAAGCTCTTCACCTGGCAGGGCGTGGGCGCCATGCCCGACGCCGAGCGGGAGCGCCTGCACCAGCTCGTGGACCAGGCGCACGCCGCCGGCTACCGGGTCCGGTTCTGGGCCACGCCCGATCAGGCCGGCGCCGCCCGCGACGCCGTGTGGGCCGAGCTGGCCGACGCCGGCGTGGACCACATCAACACCGACGACCTGGCGGGCCTGGACGAGTTCCTCACCCGCCGTGCGGCCGGGCGCGAGGCTGACCGGGCCGCCGCGACCGACGTGGTCAGCGCCGGAGCTCGATAGCGCTCAGCCCTGCCAGGCTGAGGATGAGGCGGTCGCCCGCGTCGACGACCGTCGCGAGCACCTGGTCGCACCCGGCGCACCGGGCCACGAGCCCGGGCGCGTCGGTGTACACCATCGCTTCGGCGATCGGGGACATGCGGCCGCAGCCGCCGCATCGTGCGCGCGCGGCGGTCACGTCGGTGGTGAACACCTCGGAGAGTGCGCCCGCAAGAACGTTGCCGTCGAGGTGATGTGTCATCTAAAGGCCTCCGTAGCGCTCGGTGTGGATATCCGTCGCGGAGTGGCCGAGATCCTGCAGCCAGCTCGCGACGGCCTCGACGAACCCCGTCGAGCCGCAGACGTAGACGCTTGGTCGCTGCTCCGCCGGGATGGTGCGGGCGGCGAGGGTCTCCCTGGTGAGACGCCCTGCCGCATCCGGCCAGCCGTCCGGTGCCTCGCGCGTGTAGACGAGGTCCAGCCCGAAGGCCTGCCCGGCGAGAGCGGCGAGCTCGTCGGCGAAGAAGACGTCCGCGGGCGTGCGGACGGAGTACAGCAGCCGGAAGGGCGACGGGTCGTCGCCGGCACCGTGCGCGGCGGCCATCGCGTAGAGCGGGACGACGCCGGAGCCGCCCCCGATGAGCTGTACCGGCCGCCTGCTCTCGCCCGGCCGCCAGACGAAGAACGCACCCAGTGGGCCGTGCAGCTCGAGCTTGTCCCCGGGCCGCAGCTCGCGGACCAGGAACGGCGAGACCTCGCCGTCCGGCAGCTCGTCGATCGCGAGGACCACGCGCCCCGCCGGCGTCGACGAGGCGATCGAGTAGGACCGGCTTGCCTGGTAGCCGTCCGGAGCGGTGAGGCGCAGGTCGACGTGGGAGCCCGCGTCGCTCCCGGGCCACGTCGGTACGTCGAGGATGAGCCGCGCGGCAGTCGGGGTCTCGGGACGGGTCTCGACGACGGAAGCGACGTGCCACGCGGGGCGCGGCCGGGACCGACGGAGTGGCGCTACCGGCTGGGCGCTCACCAGTACCGCTCTTCCTTCCACGGGTCGCCGTAGATGTGGTAGCCGTACTGCTCCCAGAACCCGGGATCGTTGCTGGGCATCATGGTCAGGCCGCGGATCCACTTCGCGCTCTTCCAGAAGTAGAGGTGCGGCACGAGCAGCCGGGCGGGCCCGCCGTGCTCCGGGTCGAGGGGCTCGCCCTCGGCCTCGGTGGCGATCCAGGCCTTGCCGTCCAGCAGGTCCTCCAGCGGCAGGTTCGTCGTGTAGCCGCCGTAGGAGTGCGCCATGACGAACTCGTGCTCGGACTCGACGTTCTCGAACAGCTTGTCGAGGCTGACGCCGCGCCACGGCATGTCGAGCTTCGACCAGTGGGTGACGCAGTGGATGTCCAGCGTGACGTCCTCGGCCCCGAGCGCGAGGAGCTCGTCCCAGGTCCACCGGTGGTCGTCGCCCGTCTCGTCGCGGATGGTGAACTCCCAGTCCGCGGTATCGACGTGCGGGGTGGGCCCCGCGGAGAGGACCGGCCAGTCCTGGACCAGGGTCTGGCCGGGAGGGAGGCGGTCGTCCGGTGCGCGTCTGCGGCCGGAGAAACCACGGGTGGCGAACGACATGCCGGCTCCCATCTGGTCGACCGGGCCGAGCTCCCCGGCCCCGACTGGCTGTTGGGACAGCGTATTGCCGCCGGTCCCCCTGGTGCGCGTGGAACAGGCCCGCGCCTGTGGGCGAACTTGCCGCGTCGCTCCAGCCCGGCGCGCCGACGTCGTAGGGTCGGGCACATGACCAAGGAGCCGCTTCGGCAGGACGAGCTGGTGCTCTTCGAGGGCCTCCGGGCCCGTCTCGAGGCGATCGCGTACCGCCTGCTGGGCTCCGCCGCGGAGGCCGAGGACGCCGTCCAGGAGACCTTCCTGCGGTGGGAGGCCGCCGACCGCGAGCAGGTCCGGGTGCCCGAGGCGTGGCTGACCCGGGTGCTGACCAACCTGTGCCTCACCCAGCTCAGGTCCGCCCGGGCCCGGCGGGAGGTCTACGTGGGCCAGTGGCTGCCGGAGCCCGTGCTGGGCGGCGACCCGATGCTCGGCCCGGCGGAGACGGCAGAGCAGCGCGACACGGTCTCGACCGCGGTGCTCGTGCTGATGGAGCGCCTCACCCCGAACGAGCGGGCGGTCTACGTGCTGCGGGAGGCGTTCGCCTTCTCGCACGCGGAGATCGCCGAGATGCTCGGGATCACCGAGGTGGGCAGCCAGCAGACGTTCCACCGTGCCAAGCAGCATGTGGCCGCGGAGCGGACCCGCGCCGATGTCGACCTGGCCGCCGCCCGGCAGGTCGTGGAGGAGTTCCTCACGGCCGCCGCGAGCGGGCGGACCGAGCCGCTCGTGCGGCTGCTGACCGACGACGCGATGGGCGTGGGCGACGGCGGCGGCAAGATCCCGGCGCGGGCGAAGCCGTTCTTCGGCGCCCCGGCCGTCGCCAAGTTCCTGCGCGGCCTGTTCCGGCCTGCCGCCGCCAAGCGGGCGCTCCTCGGCGGGAGCCCCGACATCTACGCCTGGACCGCCAACGGCAGCCCGGCGCTGGTCGCCGTGGTCGACGGCCGGCTGGTCGGCGTGATGACCCTCGAGGTGACCCCCGACGGCATCGCCGCAGTCCTCAGCCAGGTCAACCCGGACAAGCTCGGCCGCGCCGGCCGGCAGTGGGCGGCGGCGGACCACGGCGAGCCGGTGCTCAGCGGCTGGTGACCGGCGTCACACCGTGCAGGTGTCAGGGATCGGGCCGCCGCCCAGTTCAGGGGGCATGACCCACCCCACGACAGGGAGCTGAGATCCCATGAAGCACCGCATAGTCATCCTCGGAGCCGGGTACGCCGGGGCCTCCGCCGCGGGACGCCTGGCCCGCCGCCTGCACGCCGACGACGTGGACGTCACCCTCGTCAACGCAGAGCCGGACTTCGTCGAACGGGTTCGGATGCACCAGGTAGCGACCGGACAGGATCTGCGCCACCGGCCGCTGCGCGATCTGCTCGCCGGCACGGGCGCCACTCTCCGCGTCGCGCGCGTCACGGCCGTCGACGTCGACCGCCGGACCGTCGCCCTCACCGGCGCCGACGGCGCGGACGAGCTGGGCTACGACACCCTCGTCTACGCGCTGGGCAGCTCGCTCGACGACTGCGGCGTGCCAGGCGTCGCCGAGCACGCCTACGACGTCGCGAGCCGGCCGGGTGCGCTCCGGCTCCGCGAGCGGCTGGGGGATCTCGCCCCCGGACGGCGCGTGGTGGTGGTAGGGGGCGGCCTGACCGGCATCGAGACGGCAAGCGAGATCGCGGAGGCGCGCGGCGACCTGGACGTCGCGCTGGCAGTCCGGGGCGGCCTCGGCGACTGGCTCTCGCCCGCGGGGCGTCGGCACCTGCGCGCGGCCTTCGGTCGCCTCGGCGTCACGGTCCACGAGCACGCCGACGTCGAGCGGGTCGGCGCAGGCGAGGTGGTGACCGACACCGGCACCAGGATCCCGTCGGACGTCACCGTGTGGACCGCCGGCTTCACCGTGCACCCGACCGCCGCCGCCACGGCCCTGCAGGTCTCGGAGCGCGGTCGGATAGTCGTCGACGGAAGCATGCGGTCCGTCTCCCACCCGGACGTCTACGCCGTGGGCGACGCCGCCCTCGCCCACGGGCCGCTGAGCACCCCGCTGCGGATGTCGTGCGCGTCGGGCATCCCGATGGCGTGGCAGGCCGCCGACTCCATCGTCGCGCGCCTGACCGGCGGCAAGCTCCCGAACATGCCGCTGGGCTACGTGCACCAGTGCATCAGCCTGGGCCGGAACGACGCCCTCATCCAGCTGGTCACCGCAGACGACCGTGCCAAGCCCGCCGCGCCCGGCGGGCGCCTCGCCGCCCGGTACAAGGAGCTGGTCTGCGCGGGCGCCGCGTTCGTGGTCGCCCACCCGCTGACCTACCCGGCACGACGGCGTCGCGTGGTGAGGCAGGGCGCGCCGCTCATCCCGGCCGGCTGACCACCGGGACCACGAGGCGCGAGTCGTAGCGTCCGCCGACGTGGATGTGGTGCCGGCCGCGGTTGCGGTTGCGGCGGTGCCGGAAACCTGGGTACCGGTCGGCGTCGTGGCCGAGCACGTCCACGCGCAGCTGCGATCCTGCCTCGAAGACCGTGCTCGAGGGCAGGATCTCGATCTCGACCGGCACGATCTGTCCTGGCAGGAGGCGCTCCTCGCGGGCGTGGGTGTGCCACGGGCGGTCCGGCCGGCTGCGTTCGGGGTCGAGCTCTCGGTGCGACGCTCGGAGCCACCCCTTGGCGACGGCGTCGTCCGCGAAGCCGTTGTAGCCGAAGAACGGCACGTGGCGGCCTGCGGCGTCGAACTTCCTGATCACGGCGAACAGGTCGAGGTCGTCACCGTCGGTGCTCACCCAGAGCACGAGGTTCATCCCGCCCGTGAGCTCTGTCTCCTGCTCGAACCGGTAGGAGAAGGAGGCGCGGTCACCGGGTCGGTGGCCCTCCCCACGGTAGGTCACCGAGCCGGCTTCCGCAGGCGGCGCCGGGGCGAGCCGGCCGTCGGCCGTCAGGTAGAGCGGCCGGTGGTCCGCGGGCACCGGCCACGCGTCCACGTACCGCACGGGCCGGTCGTCGCGGGTCCGGCGCGTCTCGAGGCGCACCCGCGGCTGGTCCGCCCAGCCGTTGTCCTCGCCCTTGACGACATGGTCGAGGAAGCGCCGCTGGTGCTGCTTCGCCTCCTCGCTGTAGAAGGTCTCCCACTTGCGTCCACCGTGGGTGTACAGCCACTTCCGCTCCGAGGCCATGCGTTCGAAGCCCACTATCGACCCGCGGGTGTGCAGGCCGTGGTCGCCCCATCCTGCGCCGACGAGTGCAGGCACCTCGATCCGTTCGAGCGCGGGGCGCTTGGCCGCCCAGTACGCGTCGTCGAGCGGGTGCTTGTCGCGGTCCCGCGGAAAGTTCTCGACCATGTGGCCGCCGATATGGCGCCCACGCCGCATCCGGAACCGCCACCACACCTTGATGAACCGCGTCTCGGGTATGCCGTCCTGATAGCCGAACTCGCGAAGCAGGTCGGTGGCGCCCTCCCACGGGATGATCGCGCGGAGCGCGGGCGGGCGGCGCCCCGCGACCCGCCACTGCGACATCGCCAGGTACGACACACCGCACAGCGCGACGTCACCCGTCGACCAGGGTTGCTCGGCGGCCCAGGTGATGACGTCCTCGTAGTCGTCCGCGTCCCGCCTGGTCAGCAGGCCGGCGCTCCCCGGGGAGCTGTGCATCCCGCGGACGTCGGCCTGGATCACCACGTAGCCGGCGCGGGTCCAGAAGAGCGGGTCCGGCGCCTCGAAGCTCGTCCACCGGGAGTGCGCGAGGCGGCCGAAGCGCACGCCCGAGATCCGCATGAAGGCCATGCCGATCTGGTTCGGCATGAGGTCCTTGCCGTACGGCGTGACGGACGCGACGACGGGCCGGCGTTCGGCGTCGTCGGGGCGGAAGACGTTCGCGCGCAGCCGCGTGCCGTCACGTGCCGGTATCTCCACGTCCTGCTCGAGCAGGACGCCGTCCTCGATGTGTCGTGTGCTCGTCCCCAACCCTGTGCCCCCCGCGTGCGGCCGGTCCTCCGACACTTCGATGAGATGCCCGGCCGGGCGCACTCGCAATCGGCAGCCTCTACGCTGAGCGCCATGGACGACAGGCCAGTCATCCTCCTGGTCGTCGGCGAGCACGCCGACGTCGTCGAGCAGGAGTTCCGCGCCCGGTACGACCGCGACTACCGCATCGAGACGGCCGTGGGCTTCGACGCGGGGCTGGACCGTGCGCGCGAGCTCGTGGCCGACGGCGCGCAGATCGCGATGATCGCGGCCGAGCACCACCTGGACGAGGGCACGTCGATCGAGTTCCTGCACCATGTGCCGGCCATCGTCGCGACGGCGCGGCGCGTGGCTCTCGTCGGGTTCGAGGACTTCGCCGACGCCATCGGCGACCTGCGTGCGGCCGCTCTGCGGCGCGACATGGACACCTTCATCCTCATCCCGCGCGGCCCGCGGGACGAGGAGTTCCACACGGCGCTGATCGAGCTGCTGTCGGAGTGGGGATGGTCGGTGGGGCGGCCGCTGGTGACCGTGACGGACCTGGTCGCGGAGTCGGGCGACCGTGGTGCGGCGGCGATCCGGGACCTCCTGGAGCGACTTGGCATCCCGCACCGCGTGCTCGCTCCGGGCGACGACGAGGCGGAGGAGATCGTCGAGGCGGCCGGGGCCGGGGCGGAGCTGCCCCTGGTCCGGGCCTTCACCGGCAGGGTCCTGTCCGCGGCGACGCCGGCTGCGGTCGCCGAGGCGATGTACGGCGGGTTCGACACGATCCCGCAGGGTGTGATCGCGGATGTCGCTATCGTCGGCGCCGGTCCAGCGGGCCTCGCGGCGGCCGTCTACGCGGCGTCCGAGGGGCTGGCCACGGTAGTGCTCGAACGCGACGCGATCGGTGGCCAGGCCGGGTCGAGCTCCATGATCCGCAACTACCTCGGCTTCCCGCGCGGCATCTCGGGCATGCGGCTCGCGCAGCGGTCCCGCATCCAGGCCGGCCGGTTCGGCGCGCGCTTCTACACCGGGCGCCCGGCGATCAGTGTCGCGCCTGGTCCCGCCGACGAGCCCGAGCACCAGCACGTGCACGTCGCCGGTGCCCAGATGTGCGCCCGCACCGTCGTCCTCGCGACCGGGGTGACCTATCGGCGCCTGGGCGTGCCCGGCGTCGACGACCTCGTGGGCGCCGGCGTGTACTACGGGGCCGCGACGTCGATGGCGCGTGAGATGCAGGACCGCGACGTCTACGTGGTCGGGGGCGGGAACTCGGCCGGCCAGGCCGCCGTCCACCTCGCCAAGTTCGCCGGCGCGGTGACGATCCTGGTCCGACGCGCGGCCCTCGCGGAGACGATGTCGGACTACCTGGTGCGCGAGATCGCGGCGACGTCGAACATCCAGGTGCGGACCCGGACCGTGGTCGCCGACGGCGGCGGGGACGGGCGGCTGCAGTGGCTGCGCCTCGAGGACCTCGATACCGGCGAGGCCGGCAAGACGCTCGCCGACGGCCTGTTCTGCCTGCTCGGCGCCGAGCCGGACTGTTCTTGGCTGCCCGACGGCGTGGCGCTCGACGAGCGAGGCTTTGTTCTGACCGGCCGGGACGTGCCCCGCGAAGCCTGGATCGACGGCGACCCGCCCGCGAGCCTGGAGACGACGGTGCCGGGCATCTTCGCGGTCGGCGACGTGCGCGCCGGGTCCATGAAGCGTGTCGCGTCAGCGAGCGGCGAGGGCGCGTCGGTGCTGCCGCTGATCCACGCCCACCTGGAGCGGCTGCGCGCCCGCGAGTTCGGGGCCTGACCCGGTCGGTTCACTGGTTCCGGGAGTGGAGGCGTTCCAGCTCGGCGCCGACGGCGGCCATGCCCCGGGCGAGCCCTCGAAGGTCGTCGAGCGGGATGCGCATGAGGACGTCGTCGGCGAACTCGGGGCGCGCGGCGACCAGGCGACGCATGGCGGACCGGCCGTGCTCCGTCGCGTGGATCCGGCGGACGCGCGCGTCGTGGGGGTCGCTCGAGCGCTCGGCCATGCCCTGCGCCACGAGCCGATCGAGCAGCCCGGACATCGAGGCCATGGAGACGCCGAACGCCTCCGCGAGCCCGCTCCCCGTCATGCCCTCGTCCGTGGTGACCAGCATCGTGAGGACCTTGAGCTGCTGGATCGTGAGCTCCACCGTCAGCAACGGCGTGAGGAGAGTAGGCAGCGCCCCGGTCTCGAACGCGATGCTGAGGACGCGGATCTGCTCGGCCAGCCGCATGCGCTCGTCGTCGCCGGTCTCTTTCACGTGCCCACCGTAGTTCGTGCAGGGATGTCCGGCCGTGTTTACTTAGGATCAGCCTAACCTATTTACTTAGGACCAGGTTAAGTTTACGGTGGCCGGACCAACCGATCCCAGCGAGGGGCCACACATGACAACCTCTTCCCAGGCGACGCCGACCATCGAGGAGCTGGACGTCGACGCGCTCCGGGCGAAGTACGCCGCGGAGCGGGACCGGCGCATCCGCCCGGACGGGGCAACCCAGTACCGGCGCACGGCCGGTTCCTTCGGCTACTACGCCACTGATCCGTACACCCCTCGGGTCGAGCGCGAGCCGCTGACGGACACCGTCGAGGTGCTCGTCGTCGGCGGCGGGTTCGGCGGCCTTGTCACGGGTGCACGCCTGCGCCAGGCCGGCGTCGAGAACCTGCGCATGATGGACGAGGCCGGCGACTTCGGCGGGACCTGGTACTGGAACCGTTACCCCGGCATCCACTGCGACATCCAGTCCTACGTCTACATGCCGCTCCTCGAGGAGGTCGGCTCCGTGCCGGAGTGGCGCTACGCGCCCGGCGAGGAGATCCGGCGGCACGCCGTCGCCATCGCGCGGAAGTACGACCTGTACCGCGACGCGGTGTTCCATACCAGGGTGACCGCGCTGGACTGGGACGAGGCGGCGGACGAGTGGGTGGTGCGGACCGATCGCGGAGACCGCATGCGCGCCCGCTACGTGATCACCTCCTCCGGCACGCTCACCGAGCCCAAGCTCCCGGGCATCCCCGGCATCGAGACCTTCCGCGGCCACACCTTCCACACGAGCCGGTGGGACTACGGCTACACCGGCGGCGACCAGTTCGGCGGCCTGACCGGGCTCGCCGACAAGAAGGTGGCAGTGGTGGGCACGGGCGCCACCGGCGTGCAGGTCATCCCGTTCGTGGCGCGCGACGCCGAGCAGCTCGTCGTCTTCCAGCGCACCCCCTCGTCGGTCGACGTCCGGGACAACCGCCCCACCGACCCGGAGTGGGCCGCATCGCTCCGCCCCGGCTGGCAGCGGGAACGCATGGACAACTTCCTCGCCGTCGTCTCCGGTGAGCCCGTCGACGGGGACCTGACGCAGGACGGCTGGACGTCGACCGCCCAGCTGCAGCGCAAGGTCGTCTCCGGCGCCGTGGACACCAGCGTGTCCGCCGAGGAGCGCGAGCGGATCGACGATCTCGTCGACCTCGCGAAGATGAATCAGATCCGCGCCCGCGTCGACGAGGTGGTCACCGACCCCGCGACCGCCGAGCTGCTCA
Source organism: Promicromonospora soli (assembly GCF_014653785.1). Lineage (GTDB taxonomy): Bacteria > Actinomycetota > Actinomycetes > Actinomycetales > Cellulomonadaceae > Promicromonospora > Promicromonospora soli. Next base: position 417,241 of record NZ_BNAS01000003.1, read on the forward strand.
AGCCCTGGTACCGCTACATGTGCAAGCGACCGACCTTCAGCGACCTCTACCTGCCGACCTTCAACCGGCCCAACGTCACGCTCGTCGACACGGCGGACTTCGGCGGAATCACGCGCATGACTCAGACCGGCGTCGTCGTGGGCGACGTCGAGTACGAGGTCGACTGCGTCATCTTCGCCACGGGTTTCGAGGTCGGCGTCTCCGGCGTCCTGTCCGGGACCATGCCCGTGACCGGCCGCGGTGGCCAGACGCTCCTCGAGACCTGGGGGCGCCGCGGCCCCATGACGCTGCACGGGTTCTACAGCCACGGGTTCCCGAACCTCTTCCACCTCGGATCCCTGCAGAACGCCAACTCCGTGAACTTCGTGCACATCCTGCAGGAGCAGGCCGAGCACATCGCCGCCGTCATCGCCGAGAGCCGCGCGGCGGGCGCCCGCTACGTAGAGCCCTCGGAACAGGCGCAGGCCGGCTGGTCGCAGACCATCCGCGACTCCAGCCACGACAACAGCGCCTTCCAGGCGGAGTGCACCCCCGGCTACTACAACCGGGAGGGCGCTGGCACCCAGGGCAGCTCCGCCTACGGCCCGGGGCCGGTCGCCTTCCACCGCCTGCTGCGGGACTGGCGCGCGAGCGACCTGAGCGACGTCCTGGTGGGCGCCGAATGAGGCTCGGCGCGCTGCCGGTCGCGCTGTCGGCGCTCGCGGCGAGTTCGAGGCGCTCGCCGACGGCATCCGCCAGTCGAACGGCGGCTGACCCGGCGCCGATCATGCGAAAGTCCGCTTCGACCACGCGGTTGCGCATGCTTCTGGCGCCAGAAGCATGCGCAACCGCGTGGTCGGGGCGGACTTTCGGCCAGGGACCGACGGCGGCCGTGGCACTGAGCACCCCCTGACATGCGGAAAGATGCGCGCATGAGGTTCGAGTATTTCTCCGTCCCAGACGACGAGACCGCGGCCCAGACCATCGACGGCGAGGCGATCGTCGGAAGTGTGGGATCCCACGTCGTCGACCCCGCTTCGGTGCTCGGGCAGCTGGAGCGCCTGCTCGGCGGTCCGGTCGGGGACGACGGCCTGCGCAGCGCACAGCTCGTCGCCGAGAGCCCTGACGGCGCCCGGCTCGTGATCCGGCTGTCCAACCACCTGGTGTCGCTGTTCGGGATGGTGCGGCCGACGACGCTGGACGACGTCGTCAGGCACTGGTCCCTGTCGCGGCGGTTCCGCCGCTCCGCCCCGGAGGACCTGCACGCCTTCGCCGCCGGCCTGCACGAGCTGTGCAAGGGCAGCGGCAGGCGCGTCTACTGCCGGGCGACCGCGGACGAGAGCGAGCTGGCCACGGCCATGGCCCCGGGCGCGGGGTCCGACGGCGGAGCCGGCCCGGACGAGCCGAGGCCCCTGCCCCGGCGGCGCTGACGGGCGCCGCTCTCCGTACGGCCGCCGGGGGTTTCTGACCGGTGTTCAGCAGGCTCTGGACGACCATTATCCCGGGGATAATGGTCGCTCGGGCCTGCTGAACACCCTTCAGTACGGTGCGGTGGTGGACGCTGTGTCGTTGGCGTAGATGTCCCGGTAGAGGCGCAGCGCGCCAGTGGTGAGCTCCTGGCGGTCGTGGCCGGCGAACCGGCCGACCGCCAGGGCCGCCGGCACAGGTGCGGCGCCGGTCAGCGCGTGGCGGAGGGCCCGGGCCGCGCCCGCCGCGTGCGTGGCCCAGATCGCCTGGGCGACCCACACGCCGGGTGCCTCGGGGTGGGGGCCCAGGAACGGCAGGTTGTCGGGCGTGATCGCGAAGACGCCGTTGACCCGCTCCTCGGGCTCGAAGCGCACCGCCGGATCGAGCAGGAGCTGCGCCTCGTCGATCGCCGGGGTGAGGTTCGCTGACCAGGCGAGCCCGGTGCCCTGGTCGAGGCCGTCCTGGCCGATCACGACGGGCGCATGGTCGTAGGTCCCCAGGCCGAGCCGATCGCCGTGCACGCGGCCGTAGACGTGGTCCTCGGGCCAGCGGAGGAACGGCCCCTCGTGGAGGTCCGCGCGCCGGGGTCCGTAGACGTACGGGTGGGCGACCGGGACCAGAGGGAGGTCGAGGCCGACCAGATCCGCGAGGGTCGGGCCCCACACACCGGCCGCGAGGATCACGTCGTCGGCCGCCCAGGTCTTGCCGTCGCGGGTGCGGACGCGGGTCGGCTGCCCCGGGGTGATGCCGACGACCTCGGCGCCCGTGACGAACCGGGCGCCGGCGTCGGCCGCCCGACGTCGGAGCGCCGCGGTGAGGACGACGGGAGCGGCAGTGCCGTCCAGCGCGTACTGCCATGCCGCTACGGCGCGATCCGCGTTCACCACCGCGGCGACGGACGCGGGGAGGTCCCCGGGCGCCGTCTCCGTGACGAGCAGACCGACGGCGCGGGCCTGCTCCGCCCGCTGCGCCAGCTCGTGGGCGCCGTCGGTCGAGGTGGCGATCTCGATCCCGCCGGACCGCGCGAACCCGGAGCCGAGCGACGAGTAGACCTCCGCGGACTCGCGCGCGAGCGTGGTGAGGATCGCCGCCTCGTTGTACAGGCCGACGAGCCCCGGGGCGAAGGCTGTCGAACCGCGCGGGCTGCCGGTCTCCCGTTCGAGCACCGTCACCTCGAAACCGTCGAGCGCGGCCAGCTCCGCGGCGATGGCGGTCCCGACAACTCCTGCTCCGACGATCACTGTCTGCCGCGCCATGTCCGCTGCCCCTCTGCGCCGTGCGGCATCTTCCGGTCGCGTCGACCGGGCCGCGGTCCTCTGACTTCGGCGAGCGTAACCGACGAGCTCACCGGTCACTCAGGCGGCGCGGGAAGCCAGGTGAACCAGTCGTCGGCGGGCACCTCGTCCAGCCGGCGCAGGTCACGCGGGCCCAGCAGGCTCGTGCGGGCCAGCCCACGCGCCACCATGACTGCTACCGCGGATGCACCATGCGGCTTGAAGTGCGTGTTGTCCTGCTTCGTGTCGGTCCACAGGAAGTAGTTCTTGGTCTCCTCCGGCCCGAGCTCCTGCCACAGCGCGAGGGTCTGGACCTGGACGTCGATCACCGGCACCTCGAGCCGCTCCGCGAGGGCACGCATGGCGTGCGGGTACTCGCCGTGGGTCTCTACGGCGTTCCCGCTCGCGTCGAACCGGCGGCGTTCGGCGCTGGTTGCGAACACAGGCAGGGCGCCGGCGGACCGGGCCACGTCGACGTACATGGTCAGGTACTCCTGGTACGTGGTCCAGGGGTCGGTGCCGCGCGCGGGATCCGCGATCTTTTCGTCGTTGTGCGAGAACTGGGTCACCAGGACGTCGCCCGCCGTGATCGTCCTGGCGATCGCGTCCAGGCGGCCCTCGTCGACGAAGCTCTTGGAGCTCCGGCCGTTGCGCGCGTGGTTGGCCACTGCGATGCGTCGTGACAGGTAGAACGGCAGGGCCATGCCCCAGCCGGTCTCGGGGGCGTTCGCCAGGTCCTTGGGCGCGGCGGTGGAGTCGCCCGCGATGTAGATGGTGCCGACGGGGGACGTCTTGCCGGCGGCGGTCCGAGGCGCCTGTGCCGCTGCCGCGGGTCCGGCGGTGGCTCCTAGCGACGCGGCAGCGAGGCCGGTCAGGAGGAAGGTGCGGCGGCTCGGGTCGGACTTTCGATTCATGGCGTCTTTGCCTCTCGGTAACCGGTTTCCCGAGATGCTAGCAGGCCACCTGGCGCACCCGGCGAGGTGGTGCGATGCCGTCGAGATCGTGCGGTGTGCTCATCGCTGGGCCGCCGGGCGCACGATGATCTCGTTCACGTCGACGTCGGCGGGTTGGGCGAGGGCGAACGAGATCGCCCGCGCGATCGCGTCCGCGGGGATGGCGTTGCGGCGATAGGTCCGCATGGCGCTCTGCGCCCCGGGGTCCGAGATGTGCTCGGCGAGCTCGCTCTCGACCACGCCCGGCGTGATGGTGGTGACCCGGATGCTCGGGTCCGACTCGAGCCGCAGCCCCTCGGTGATCGCCCACGCCGCGAACTTCGTCGCGGAGTAGACGGCCGACGTCGGGACCACTTCGTGCGCCCCGACCGAGGCGATGGTCACGACGTGCCCGCCGCCCTGCCGTTGGAAGTGCGGCAGCACCGCGGCGATGCCGTGGAGCAGCCCCTTGACGTTGACCTCGATCATCCGGTCCCACTCGTCGACCAGAAGGGCGTCGAGCCGGGACAGCGGCATCACGCCGGCGTTGTTAACGATGACGTCGATGCGCCCGTGCTCCTCGACGATGCGGTCCACGACGGCGCGGACGTCGTCGGGGTCGGTCACGTCGAGGCGCCGGACGCCGGCCCGTCCGCCGTCGGCCCGGATGCGGGCGGCTACCGCCTCCAGGCGGTCCGTGCGCCGTGCGCCGAGGACTACCTGGTGGCCCTCCGACGCTAGCCGGACAGCCGTGGCCTCGCCGATACCGCTGCTCGCACCGGTGACGAGGACGACGCGGGGGGTGCTGGATGGGAGTGCTGTTGTTGTCATGCGTCCAGGCTGCGGCGCCGCCGGGCGGCCAGGAAGGACGCCGTCTTCCTGGGTGCGACACACCCTGGATACGCCCGGCGTGAGGCGTACCTTCGAAGGCATGACCTCCTCACCCCTCGGCGACTACCTGCGCGGAAGGCGGGCTCAGCTGACGCCGGAAGCGCTCGGGCTGCCGGTCTACGGGAGGCGCCGCGTCGTCGGCCTGCGCCGCGAGGAGGTGGCCATGCTGACCGGCGTCAGCGTGGACTACTACGTCCGGCTGGAGCAGGGCCGGGAGGTGAGCCCGTCACCACAGGTGCTCGACTCGCTCGGCGAGGTGCTGCGCCTGGACCACGACGGGCGGCAGCACCTGTACCGGCTGGCCGGGCTCAGCCCCCGGCCCGAGCCGCCGGCGCCGGTCGAAGAGGCGGATGCCTCGCTGCTGGAGCTCATGCTCTCCTGGCGGGACAGCCCCGCGATAGTGCTCGGGCGGGCGTTCGACGTGCTGGCGAGCAACCCCCTCGGCGAGGCGCTCTTCGGCGGGTTCCAGTTCTCCCGGAACCTGACCCGCTCGACCTTCCTCGACCCGCGGGCGCGCACGTTCTACCCGGACTGGCACCTCGTCGCGGAGAACACCGTCGCCGGGCTGCGCCTGGCCGACGGGCTCACGCCGGGCAGCCCGGCCATCCGGGAGGTCGTCGACGAGCTGCGCGTGAAGAGCCCCGACTTCGTGACGATGTGGGAGCAGAACGACGCCCGGGGGAAACGCCTCACCACGAAGCGTTTCCTGCACCCCGAGGTCGGTCACCTGGAGCTGCGCGTGCACGTGTTCGACGTCCGCGGCGCGCCCGGGCAGGAGCTCGTGGTCTACCACGCGCCGCCGGGCTCGCCCGCCGCGCAGGCGCTGTCCCTGCTCGGCACGCTGGCCGCCACCCGGACGATCGGATGACAACCCCCGGCGTCTGGCATTCTTGAGCCGTGACAGACCGGATCCCCACCGGAGTTCCTACCCGGCCCGGTCCCAGGCCCAGGGTCGACATCCCGTACCCGCGCTTGTCGCCCGGGTTGCGCAGCTACTTCGCGACCGAGGGCGGGGGAGCGACGCTCCTGCTCGCGGCGTCGGCCATCGCGCTGGTCTGGGCGAACGTCGCGGGCGACTCGTACCACGCGCTGTGGGAGACGCCGATCAACCTCACGGTCGGCACCTGGGACCTGTCCCTCACGCTGCACCACTGGGTCAATGACTTCCTCATGGCCGTGTTCTTCCTCGTGGTCGGAGTCGAGGTCAACCGCGAGCTCACGGTCGGCGAGCTGCGCACGTTCCGCGCCGCGTCCGTGCCGCTCTTCGGGGCCATCGGCGGGCTGGCCGTCCCGATCGGGATGTACCTGCTGCTCAACCCGTCCGGGCCCGACGCGTCCGGCTGGGGCCTGCCGATGTCCACCGACACGGCGTTTGTCATCGGTGTGCTCGCGCTGGTCGGGCCACGCTGCCCCGACCAGCTGCGCGTCTTCCTGCTGACGCTGGCGATCTTCGACGACATCGGGGCCATCGCCCTGCTCGGCATCTTCTACTCCGACGCGATCTCGATGGGCGCGCTGGCGGTCTCGGCGCTGCTCGTGGTCATCCTGTTCGCGATGCGCTGGCTCGGCATCTGGCAGATCGCCCCGTACCTGCTCGTGGGCGTGGTCCTGTGGGTGGCGGTCCTCGAGTCGGGCCTGCACCCGACACTGGCGGGCGTCATGGTGGGCCTCGCGTTCCCGACCGCCCTCCGCGGGCGCGACGACGAGGCGCGTAGGCACCTCGGGTTCTACGGGCGTGCCCTCATGGAGGAGCTCAACCCCGCGCGCTCGCGCCTCGCGGTGAGCGCCGCGCGATCCGCCGTCCCGACGAGCGACCGCCTCCTCGACGCGCTCCACCCGCTGAGCTCGTACGTCGTCGTGCCGGTGTTCGGGTTCGCCAACGCGGGCGTCGCGCTGTCCGGCGAGTCGATCAGCGCCGCCATGTCCAGCCCCGTCACGCTCGGCGTGCTCGTCGGCCTGGTGCTCGGCAAGGGGATCGGTGTCTTCGCCGGCGCGATGGTCGCCCTGGTGACGGGGCTGGGCACCCTCCCGGGCCAGGTGCGCTACGGGCACCTCGCCGGGGGCGCGTTCCTGTGCGGGATCGGCTTCACCATCGCGCTGTTCGTCAGCGAGCTCGCGTTCGACGACGAGGCCCTGATCAACGAGGCCAAGGTCGGCATCCTCGTGGGGTCGATCCTGTCGGGCGTGATCGGCGCGGTGATCCTCCGGTACTTCGGCGACCGCCTGCCGCTGTGCTCGCCGAACGAGGCCCAGGGCCCGCCGCCGCTGCCCGAAGGGACATGGCGCCCGCCGGCGTGACCGACGGGCCGCCCTACCGGCGGAAGCGGGATGCGCGCTTGCGGGACAGTCCCATCGTGTCCCGCAGGTCGGTGACCGTGACGCCGTCCGTGTACGGCTCGCCGTTGATGAACAGCGTGGGCGTGCCGTGCACGCCGGCGTCGATGCCGTCCTGGTAGTCGGTGCGGACGGCGTCGGCGAAGCGCTGGGCCTGGTCGCCCACCAGCCTGGCGGTGTCGAGCCCGAGCTGCTCCCCGTAGCGGACTATCGACGCGTCGTCGAGCTTGTCCTGGTTCTTGAAGAGCAGGCCGGCCATCGGCCAGAACGCGCCCTGATGGCCCGCGGCCTCGGCCGCGAGAGCCGCCGTCAGTGCGTACGGGTGCGGCTCGAACAGGGGGAAGTGGCGCCACACCAGGCGGACCTGGCCCTCGGACCCGTTGATCAGCTCGGCCAGCACGGGCTTCGCCGCACCGCAGTACGGGCATTCGAAGTCGCCGAACTCCACGATCGTGAACGGCGCCTCGGGGTTGCCGTACGCCCAGCGGAACGCGAACTCGGGGTCGTGGCCGCTGACCGGCGCTGCGCTCTGGGCGGCGATCGATGTCGCTTCCGGAGTGGATTCGTCCGTCGTCATGGGACCAATCGTTGCACCCGCGCCGTCAGCCACGGACACGTGCCGCGGCGTCGAGCAGCGTCTCCGCAGCCGCCCGCGCGTGGCGTGCGGCGTCCGGCGTGCCCGAGATGGCGGCCGTGGTCTGCGCGCCCTCGGCGAGGATCGCAAGCTGCGGGGCGAGGGCGGGCGGCGCGCCGGCGTCGGCCACGAGCCGGGCGACGTACTCCTGGAAGGCCTGCTTCTGCGCGCGGACGGCGCCCGTCACCGCGGACGAGGACGCGCCGAGCTCGCCGTGGGCGTTGATGAACGCGCACCCCCGGAAGTCCGGCTCACGGAACCAGCCGTCGAGGAAGTCGAAGATCGTGAGGATGCGCTCCCGCGCCGTCGTGGCCCGCTCGGCAGCGCCCGCGAGCCCGTTGTCCCACGTCTCGGTGCGGTGGTGCAGCACGGCGACGATCAGCTCGTCCTTCGAGGCGAAGAGCGAGTAGATGCGTTTGAGCGACACACCCGCCGCCGTGCGCACCGCGTCCATGCCAACGGCCTGGACACCGTGCGCGTAGAACAGCTCGTCCGCGGCCCGGATCACGTTCTCCCGAGCGGTCTTCTCGTCGATCATGCGATCTCACCCATCTTCCGTCCCCGCACGACTTGCGCGGAGAACGATCGTTCTCTACTGTAGCGGACAGCGGCAGAGAACGACCGTTCTCCGCCGGGCGAAGGACTGGGAAAGGGAACGAATCATGGGTTTCATCACGGTCGGCACCGAGAACAGCACCACCACCGAGCTCTACTACGAGGACCACGGCACCGGGCAGCCGATCGTTCTCATCCACGGCTACCCGCTGGACGGCAACAGCTGGGAGCGCCAGTCCCGCGAGCTGATCGCCGCCGGCTACCGCGTCATCACCTATGACCGCCGCGGGTTCGGGCAGTCGAGCAAGGTCGGGGCCGGTTACGACTACGACACCTTCGCCGCCGACCTGAACACGGTCCTGAACACCCTCGACCTGCGCGACGTGATCCTGGTCGGCTTCTCGATGGGCACCGGCGAGCTGGCCCGCTACGTGAAGAACCACGGCCACGAGCGCGTCGCGAAGCTCGCGTTCCTGGCTTCCCTCGAGCCGTTCCTCGTCGCGACCGACGACAACCCGAACGGCGTGCCGCAGTCCGTCTTCGACGGCATCGAGGAGGCGGCCCGCTCCGACCGCTTCGCCTGGTTCACCGAGTTCTACCAGGGCTTCTACAACCTGGACGAGACCCTCGGCAAGCGGATCAGCCAGGAGGCCGTCACGGCCAGCTGGAACACGGCGACGCGCAGCGCCCCGGTCGCGGCCTACGCGGTTGTCTCCGCCTGGATCGAGGACTTCCGAGCCGACGTCGAGGCAGTCCGCGCCGCCGGCAAGCCGTCCCTGATCCTGCACGGGACCGAGGACAACATCCTCCCGATCGACGCCACCGCCCGCCCGTTCCACAAGGCGTTCCCCGAGGCCGAGTACGTGGAGATCGAGGGCGCGCCGCACGGCCTGCTCTGGACGCACGCGGACGAGGTCAACGAGGCGCTGCTGCGGTTCGTCAAGAACTGAAGTGAGCGACGCCCCCGCGGGTGATCGGTAAGAGGTCAGGTGGTCGGTAACCCGGGTTACCGATCACCTGACCTTTTGCCGATCACCTGCCCACAAACCAGGGTGACCAGATGCGTCCGGTCTCGGACCTGATCCGGGCTTCCCGGGTCACACCGGCTCGGCGTTGACTGGGGTCATGAACCGAGCCCTCGTCGTCATCGATGTCCAGGAGTCCTTCCGCGTCCGCCCGGAATGGGCCGACACCCTCAACCCGGGGATCGCGGAGCCCGTGAACCGGCTGGTCGACCTCGCCCGTGCGGCAGGGGATCTCGTCGTCTGGGTGCTGCACACCGAGCCGGGTTCGGGCACCCCGTTCGACCCCGAGTCCGGGCACGTCCGGCTGTTCGGCGAGCTGAGCGAGCCCCGGCCCAGCGAGCCCGTGCTGCGCAAGACCTCGCACAACGCCTTCACCACGACCAACCTGCAGCAGATCCTCACCGCGCGCGGCGTGGGCGAGCTGCGGGTCTGCGGCATCCGGGCCGAGCAGTGCGTGGAGACCACCACCCGGGTCGGCTCCGACCTCGGCTACGCGGTGACGTTCGTCAGCGACGCCACCAGCACCGACCGGCTCGGCCGGTTCAGCGCCGCCGACATCCTGGAGCGCACCGAGGCCGTGCTCCGCGACCGCTTCGCGCGCATCGCCACTGTCGCCGAGCTCGAGGCCGAGGCCGGTGCCGACGTGGCAGCATCAGCCGTGTGACCACCGTCGTCTTCGTGCTCCTGCCCGGGGTCCACCTGCTCGACCTGGCGGGCCCCGCGCAGGCGTTCTTCACAGCGGGGGACTTCGGCCACCCCTACGAGCTGCACTACGTGTCGGGCGCTGTGTCCGACGCCGGTGTGGTCGCCTCGGCGCAGGGCCTCCCGCTGGTCGCGGGTACGGACTGGCCGGCGCTGGGCCCGGGGGATCTCGTCGTCGTGCCCGGATGGCGCGTGGGGAACGACCGGACCGCCTGGCCCCGCCTGAGCGAGACGGTGCGGGAGCGGCTCCGCGAACATCACGCGGCGGGCGGCACGGTCGCGAGCGTGTGCGCGGGTTCGGATGCCCTCGGCCAGGCGGGCCTGCTCGACGGCCGGCGCTGCACAACGCACCATGGCGTCCAGGACGAGCTCGCCGCCCGGTACCCGCGGGCGCACGTGGTCCGGGACGTCCTGTTCACCAGCGACGACGGCGTGGTGACCTCCGCCGGCATCGCCAGCGGCATCGACCTCTCGCTGCACCTGCTCGCCATGCGCCACGGGCCGGCCCTCGCCGCCCGGGTGGCCCGGGACATGGTGGTCTACGCCCGCCGGAACGGGACGGAGCCACAGGTCAGCGCGATGCTGCGGCACCGGTCGCACGTCGACGACACGGTCCACCGGGTCCAGGACCGGATCGACGCGCAGTTCACGCGCGCCCTCCCGCTCGCCGACCTGGCCGCGCACGCCGGCGTCGCCCAGCGGACCCTGACCCGGCTGTTCACCCGGGCCACCGGGGTGACGCCCTTGCGCTACCAGCAGATCCTGCGGCTCGAACGCGCGGAGCACCTCATCGGCCACGGCGCCACCGTCGAGTCGGCCGCGCACACCGTCGGGTTCCAGGACCCGCGAATGCTCCGCCGCCTCCGCAGGCCGGCCGGCTGAGGTCAAGCCCCGGGTCAGACCAGCAGGCCGACGGCCAGGGCGATCACACCCAGCAGCGGGGCGGCGCCCTGCTTGAGCGCCGCGCTGCGCTTCGACGGGTCAGAGACCACCAGGACCACCGCCGCGGCCGCCATGGAGCCCGCGCCGGCGAACACGAGCGCCGCGCCCACCGCCGTCGAGCCGACGGAGGCGAGGACGATGCCGACGACCGTGATGATCGCGAGGAACAGGTTGTAGTAGCCCTGGTTCAGGGCCATGGGCCGCATGGCCTCGGCCTGCTGCGCTGTCATGCCGAACGTCGCCAGCGTCTTCCGGTCGGTCCAGGCGAAGGACTCCAGATAGAAGATGTAGACGTGGATGAGTGCCGCGATGCCCGCGAGTACGAGTCCTGCGATGAGCACGATGGTTTCCTTCTCGAGGCGGGCGTGTGATCGGCAGTATGTCAGGGAGCGTGCCGGCTCAGCGCGCCGGTGGCGGCCGGCCTTCGAGGTGCGCCTTCAGGGGCGCCCTGGTCCTCGGGATGCTCGGCCTGACGCTGTCCCTGGTCGCGCTCTGGCTCCTGGGCTCCTCCCCGGTAGCGGTGGCCGTGATCCTGGCGCTGCTCGGCCTGTGCACCATGGGCATGGCGTCGTCGCTGCAGCACCGGGTGGTCAGCCTGGCCGGACCGGGCGCGGCGCTCGCCCAGTCGCTGCCGGCGTCGGCCGCCAACGTGGGTGTCGCGACGGGCGCCGCCGTCGGCGGGCTGGCCATCAGTGGGTTCGGCGCCCCGGCCGCCGTCGCGGTGGGCGCGCTGATCGGCGTGGTGGCGATCCCGATCACGATGGCCACGGGGCGGCTGCGGCCCGTGCTCGACCGGGTGGCCGAGCCGCCGAGCGGGGCGCGTCGGGAATAGCCTGCGCGCCCAGATGGCTCCGTTTCTTATGGAGTGGGAGATGACGGCGCTGCGGCGCGAGTGGCTGCCTGCCGGTGCTACGCGGTCTGGGGCAGGTGCGCTCTGGGCGCTCGTGCTCGACGGCGCCGCGACCCTCGAGACGGCGGGTGCCCGCCGGCAGGTGCTGCCCGGCGACGCTGTGCTCGTCGATCCCCGGACGGCGCACCGGCTCACGGCCGACGTCGAGACCGACATCGCGCACGGGGACCTGCGGCAGGTCGTCCCCACCGCGCCGCTGCCGAGCCCGCTGATCCTGCCTGGGTTCGCCGCTGAGCACCGCGGCGTCGTCGCGCTGGTGACCACCTGCCCGCTCAAGGCGAAGTCCAGCCCCGACCTGTTCGCCCGGAGCTACGCGGGCCTTATCGGGGCGGCGGTGACGTCGCTGTGGCAGGCGGCCGAGCGGCTCGGTGACCACCCGGGGCACGCGGGCGACGCGGGCGACGATCCGAACGGCCCGCCCGACGCCGAGGTCGCCGACGTTGTGGCGGCCCTGGCGGCCCGGCCGGGCGAGTCGTGGACCCTCGACCGGATGGCGGGAATGGTGCACCTCTCGCGCTCCGCCCTGACGGAGCGCTTCCGCCGGGCGACCGGGCACAGCCCGATGCGGATGCTGCGCGAGGTGCGGATGCACCGGGCTCGCCTGCTCCTCGCCGACGAGTACCTGCCGGTCACGCGGGTCGCGTTCGACGTGGGGTACGGCTCGGTCGCGGCGTTCAGCCGAGCGTTCGCCGCGGAACACGGCGCGTCGCCGCTGGCGTGGCGCGCCGCGCCGTCACCCGTGGCGCCGGGCCCCCTGGACCTTGCGACGTCGCGCATGGAGACCCCGCCCGCTCGCGGGGCGTCAGGTGCGAGGTACGCGCATGAACGCCCAGCCGATACCGGCGGCCACCGTCGCGCCCGCGCCAACCACGAGCAGAAGGCCGACGCCGTGCCCGTCCAGTAGTACCCCGCCCAGGGCAGAGCCCGCGGTGATCGCGATCTGGAAGGCCGTGACCTGCAGGGCTATGGCGGACTCGGCCCGTTCGGACTCCACCCGCGTGACCCACAGCTGGGTGGCGACGGGGACCATGTTGAACGCGAAGCCCCACAGCACCACAGCGACCGTCAGCACCGGCACGGACGAGGCGGTCGCCGTCAGCAGCAGGGCGGCGCCGAGCGCGATGGGCGCCGCCGCGGCCAGCTGCCGCAGCCGGCCCGAGAGCATCCCGGCCAGGATCGGCCCGGCGACGCCGCCGACGCCCCACGCCAGCAGCATCCACATGGTGGCGCCCGGGTCCACCTGGTCGATGGCGATGCGGATGTACGGGTAGGCCGCGAAGTTGCCGAAGGCGACCAGCACCACGCAGCCGATGCCCGCCATCAGCCGCTTGTTGCGCAGCGCCTCACGCAGCATCCGCAGGCCCGCCGTCGGGTGGGCGGGAACGGACGGGAGAGCCACCGCGAGCGCGACGGCGCTGAGCGCGCACAGGGCGGCGGCGCCGCCGAACGCCGTCCGCCAGCCGACGGCGTCGCCCACGAGCGAGCCGAGAGGGACGCCGAGCACCGTCGCGATGCTGACGCCGAACGAGAGCGCTGACGAGACCACGTGGTTCCTGCCCGGGACCGCGTGCGTACCCGCGCCGAAGGCGAACGACCAGTACCCGGCGATCGCCACCCCGAGCAGGAGCCGGCCGACCAGCAGCACGGCGAAGCTGGGCGCGACGGCGACCGCGAGGTTCGACAGGGCGGCGGCCGCGAGCAGGGCGAGCAACACTGTGCGCCGGTCGGTCCGGGGGAGCAGCACCGCGATGCTGGGCGCGGTGAGCGCACCGGCGATCGCCGTCGCGGCCACGGCCAGGCCGGCCGTGCCCTCGGTGACGCCGACGTCGGCCGCGAGGGCCGGCAGCACGCTCGCGGGCAGGAACTCGCTGGCGACCAGCATCGCGATCCCGAACGAGAGCGCGACGACGGGTGTCCAGGTCGGGTTGCCCGGCGGGGCGGTGATCCGGGCGCTGGTCGGTACGCTCGGTGCGGCGCTCTGGGTCGGCATGGTCCCCAGCCTGTGCGCGGCGTGCGCTCGGTGGTTGATCGTGCGGCGGGCGCTGTTGATCGCCCGACCTCAGGCGCCGGTCGGCGCGCGCCCCGCCCGGTCCTGCCGCCAGGCACGGATCCCCGCGACCACCGACGCCGCGATGACCACGGCGGCCACGACGTACGCGATCGGCCGCACCGACGGGTCCGACGCCGCGAAGTACCCGAGCACCGTGATGAGCATGCCCCAGCTCACCGCCCCGAAGATGTTCGCCGTGAGGAACCGCAGGTAGGGCATCCCCGCGACGCCCGCGATGACCGGCACGAACACGCGCGCCCAGGGCATGTAGCGGCCGATCACCACCGACCACCAGCCGAACAGGTCGTAGAACCGCTCGGTGCGCACCACCGTGGCCTGTACCCAGCGACCCTTGCGGGAGCTCAGGTACGGCCGCCCGTACCGGCGTCCCAGCAGGAACGCGACCTGGTCGCCCGCCACGGCCGCGATGCCGACGCCGATCGCGAGCACCCAGATGTCGATGCGGTCGGTGGTCCCGGCCACGATCCCTGCCCCGAACAGCAGCCCGTCCCCGGTGAGGAACGGGATGAAGACGCCGACGAAGAACGCGGTTCCGACGAACACCAGGCCCCAGACGACCAGGTAGAAGGTCAGGGGGCCGAGCACGTCGAGCCAGCCGGCGACGTCGTCGGACACCGTGGTTCTGATCATCGTGGGTGTCCTCCGGTCCTGACAGGAAAGTCCTGTTAGGACACCCTAAGGCGTTCGGCGCCCGGTCCGGTCACGCCCCCGGCCGGTCGACGACGCGGGACATCACGAGCGCCGTACGCGTCTTGACCACGTGCGTGACGGTCCGGATACGTTCCACCACGTGCTCGATCTGCTCCATGTTCGCCGCCATGACGTGCACTATCGCGTCGGCGTCGCCGGTCACCGTCGAGACCCGCACCACCTCGGGGATGGGGGCGAAGTCGCGTTCGAGCACGGCGGGTGACACGATGCCGGAGCAGAAGATCTCGACGTAGCCCTCCAGGGTCCAGCCCATCGCCTGCGGGTCCACGCGGACGGTGAAGCCGGCGATCTCCCCGCGCGCGAGCATCAGGTCCACGCGCCGCTTCACGGCGGGGGCCGAGAGCCCCACGACGCTGCCGACCTCCTGGTAGGTGGCGCGCCCGTCGCGCAGTAGTTCTCCGACGATCGCCCGGTTCACAGCATCCATGAACGAATCGTTCAATACTGCGTGCGATTGCGCAAGAATTCGCTGCTGAATGCGCAACGGATGTTCGCCTGTTGTGAATCGGCGGGGCCGTAGCCTCACGGCATGACGCAGACCACCGCGCAGCGGACCGCCACGCCGCGGCACTACCTCATGTGCCCGCCCACGTACTTCGACGTCGTCTATGCCATCAACCCGTGGATGGACCCGTCCTCGCCGGTCGACAGCGCGAAGGCGCTCGCACAGTGGGAGGCGCTCCGCGCCGCCTACGAGGCGCGCGGCCACCGGGTCGACGTCATCGAGCCCGAGCCGGGCCTGCCCGACATGGTCTACGCGGCCAACGGCGGCATCGTCGTCGGCGGGCGGGCGCTCGCCGCCCGGTTCACTCACGCCGAGCGCGCGGCCGAAGGCCCCGCCTACGACCGCTGGTTCGAGACGTCCGGCGAGCCGGCCTACCGCCGGCTGGGCGAGGCCGTCGAGACCATGGAGGGCGAGGGCGACCTGCTGCTCGTCGGCAAGGTGCTGCTCGCCGGCACCGGCTTCCGCACCACGCCCGCCGGGCACGCGGAGGTCGCCGAGCGCCTGGAGCTGGCCGCGCAGGGGATCGAGCTGGTCCCGCTCGAGCTGGTCGACCCGCGCTACTACCACCTCGACACGGCGCTCTCGGTGCTCGACGACGGCGCCGTCTCCGGCGAGACCGTCGTCGCCTACCACCCCGAGGCGTTCAGCCCCGCCGCCCAGGAGACCCTGCGCGCGCTGTTCCCCGACGCGATCCTCGTGGGCGCGGACGACGCCGCCGTGCTCGGCCTGAACGTCGTCTCCGACGGGCTGCACGTGTTCCTCAGCGAGCACGCCAAGGACTACGCCGACGCGCTCAAGGAGCGCGGGTTCGTGCCCGTCGGCATCGACCTGTCGGAGATCTTCAAGGGCGGCGGCTCCGTCAAGTGCTGCACGCTCGAGCTGCGCCCGGCGCCGGACGCGATCGCCGCCATCACCGTCACCCCCGAGGAGGACCAGCGATGACCACCGTCCCGTACCTCGACGTCGCCGCCACCGCCCGTTGGGTCGCCCGCCGCGGCCCCGAGGCCGCGATCGCCGCCCTCACGGACGCGCTGGAGCGCGACTTCGCCCGCTGGCCCGAGCTCGACAAGCGGCCGCGCATCGCCTCGCACTCGAAGGAGGGCGTCATCGAGCTCATGCCCACCTCCGACGCCGAGACCTACGGGTTCAAGCTCGTCAACGGGCACCCGCTCAACCCGTCGCTCGGGTTCCAGACGGTGACGGCGATCGGCATGCTGGCCTCCGTCCGTAACGGGTACCCGACGTTCCTCGCGGAGATGACGCTGCTCACCGCGCTGCGCACGGCCGCGACGTCGGCGCTGGCCGCCCGCTACCTCGCGCCGGCCGAGTCCCGGACGCTGGCCCTGATCGGCTGCGGCTCGCAGGCCGAGTTCCAGGCGCTCGGCATGCGGGCGGAGCTGGGCATCGAGACGCTGCGCATCTTCGACGTCGACCGGGACGCGATGGACAAGCTCGCGCGGCACGCCAAGGCGCTCGGCTTCGACGTCGTGCTGGCCGACGACGCCGCTGACGCGGCCCGGGGCGCCGACGTCATCACCACGTGCACCGCCGACAAGCAGAACGCGACGGTGCTGCACGACGCCGACGTGCCCGCCGGGGTGTTCATCAACGCGATCGGGGGCGACTGCCCGGGCAAGACCGAGCTGGACCCGGCCACCGTCGCCCGCGCGAGCGTGTTCGTGGAGCTCCCGGAACAGACCCGCATCGAGGGCGAGATCCAGCGCCAGGCTGCCGACTTCCCGGTCACCGAGCTCTGGCAGGTCGTCACGGGGCAGCTGCCGGGCCGGCAGAGCGAGGACGAGCTGGTCGTGTGGGACTCCGTCGGCTTCGCCGTGGAGGACTGGACCGCGCTGAAGTTCGTGCTCGACGACGTCACCGCGAACGCGCCGGAGCTGCTCCAGCACCTCGACCTGATTGCGGAGCCGGAGGACCCGAAGGACCTGTTCTCCCTGGTAGCAAACGCCTGACGCCTTTGTTGTGGGCGTGATCGTTGCGACTACCTGCCCGGTTTAGGCGCAACGATCGCGCCCACAACAAGGTGTTTGTCAGAGGAGCTGGGCGCGGAGGGGTGGTTCTGCCTCGAAGTCGTGGAAGGGGTGGACCGGGGCCGCCAGGCGGTGGTGGCCCAGCCGGAGCAGGTCCTGGTCCACGCCACCCGGGGTGAGCATGAGCATCCAGTCGGCCGCCATGTCGTAGAGGTCGGGTTCGAGGTAGCCGATCTTGACGACCACGACGTCGGTGCCGCGCGGGTCCAGCCCGATAGAGGTGAAGTCGGACTCCAGGTGGTACGGCTTGCGCCGCTCCGTGAGGATCACGCGCAGCCCGTCCACGCGGACCACGGCGACGATCCCGGCGTCGGGGTCGCCCTCGCTCACGTGCTCCACGACGCCGCGCAGCCGGACGGGCCCGTGCGGGCCGTCGTCGACCCGGGCGCCGGCCTCGACGTCCACAGCGGCCCCCGCGCCGTGCGCCGCGAAGGCGTCGGCCACGGCGCGCGCGGCGGAGGCGTCGGGCAGGGAGGCGTAGATGGCCGTGCGGCCGCCCTCCTCCGGCAGGGTCCGGAACGCGGGCTCAGCCAGGAGCTGCGCCAGCGTCCAGGTGACGTCGCCCGCGCCGCCGGCGGTCGGGTTGTCGCCCGAGTCGGACAGGAAGTACGGTCGCTCGGCGCTCGCCAGGGCCTTTGCCACGCACTCCTCGTAGGGAGCGGCGGGCGCGACGAACTCGAAGTCGTCGCGCGCCTCCCAGTACTGCCGGGCAAGCTGCTCGGCCTCGCGCACGATGACCTCGGCGGAGTCGCCCGTGACGACGACGGCGGCCCGGCAGCTCGGCTCGTCTGCCCACGCGTACCCGACCCAGAGCGCGGCGTCGACCACGCCGGGCAGCTCGGCCACGCGGGCGACGTCGGCGTAGATGCTCTTCGCGGGCTCAATCCGCGTGCTGGTCTTCTCGCCCGGGAGCAGCACGGGCACCTGGAGCCACGCCTTCTTGGGCGCGCCGCCCTCTCGTAGTCGCGAGAGCAGGTTCGCGGCGGCGCGCTCCCGCGTCTCCCACACGTCCTCGTGCGGGGCCATGCGGTAGCAGGTGATCAGGTCGCTGGCCTCGGCCAGCTCCCGGGGCACGTTGCCGTGCAGGTCCATGGTGGTGCTGATGAGGGTTCCCGGCCCGATCGCGGCGCGCACGGCAGCCGCGAGGTCCGCCTCGGCGTCGTCCCGGCCGACGACGGTCATGGCGCCGTGGATGTCGAGGAGCACACCGTCGTACGCCCCGTGCTCGGCCTGCTGGGCGCGGAGCGTCGCGACTATCTCGTCGCGCACCGACTCGTAGACCTCGGCGGGGACCGCCCCGCCGGGCAGCGACCGGGCGTGCAGCACGCCGGTCCAGGCGGCGGCGTCGCGCAGGGGAGCGCCGTCGGCCAGGAACGGGTAGTGCCGGACCAGCTCGTCGCCGCGGCGGAGCGTGAAGGCCTCCCAGCCGGAGCGGTGCGGCGAGAACGTGCTGGACTCGATCGACATGCCGGCGATCGCCACCCGCGGGCGGGAGGTTGTCATCGTGGTCCTTCCAGCTCCAGGGCGTGCGGGACCAGCGCGTCCTCGAGCAGGCGGCCCACGCCCACCAGGTTCGCGTCGGCGCCAAGGGCGGACGGCGCGATCACCAGGTCGCGGGTCATGAGCGGGTGGGCGCCCTCGTAGATCTGGCTGCGGATCGCCGAGACGAACGGCTCGAGCGTGGACAGGGCTCCGCCCAGGTACACGGCGCCGGGGTTGAAGAAGTTGACGACGGCGCACAGCACCTCGCCCAGGTGCCGGCCCGCGGTCCGGGTCAGGGTGGTCGCCACCGGTTCGGCGTCGCGCACGAGGGCGAGGACGTCGGCGGTCGCGGCGACGTCGTACCCCTGCTCCCGGAGCAGCCGCACCAGGGCCGCGCCCGAGGCCACGGTCTCCAGGCAGCCGCGGTTCCCGCAGGAGCAGGGGGTGTCGCCGGCGGCGGCGATGCGCGTGTGCGTGATGTCGCCGGCGGCGCCACCCGCGCCGCGGTGCAGCCGGTCGTCGACCAGGATCCCGGCCCCGATCGCGCTGCCCGCCTTGACCGACACGGAGTGCCGCGTCCGGCGGGCGTGCCCGAAGTGCTCGCCCACGGCCATCGCGTTGGCGTCGTTCTCGACGACGGCGGGTACGTCCAGGGCGTCCTCCAGCCAGGAGCCGACGTCGAACCCCGACCAGCCGGGCATGCGCGACGGCGTGTCGAGGGCGCGGCGGGCGACGTCGACGGGGCCGGGCAGGGAGATGCCGACCCCGAGCAGCCGGCCGCCCTCGGGCGTACCGGCAAGCTCCCGCAGCGCGGCCGTGACCTGCATCAGCACCGGCTCGGGGCCGTCGGCCACCGAGAGCGCGACCTCCGTCGTCGTGGCGAGCTCGCCGCCGTGCCGCAGGATCCCGAGCCGGGCGTGGGTGCCGCCGATGTCGACGACGCCGAGGTACCCGGTGCTGCCGGGCACCCGCAGCGCTCGGGGGCGGCGTCCGCCGCTGGACGCGCCCTCGCCCGTCTCCTCCAGGGCGCCGGAGGCGAGCATCGCCTGCACCCGCTGCGAGACGGTGGACGGCGCGATGCCGAGCGACTCGGCGATCTCCTTGCGGGAGCGTGCGCGTCCGCTCGACACGAGCACGAGGATCTCCCGCTCGAGCCGCGGGGCGGCGACGCGGGGACGCGCGAGCTGGGCCACGGGCCTCCTTCGAACTTTTCATCGACATGGAACAAGTGCTGGCACGAGTCTGCACCACGGCCGACCCAGATCCGAACAAGTACCGCTTTTTGCGCTCCCGAATTAACAGTCTTGTTACGGATTCCGCATAGATGTCCGGAACTTAGTGCGTCTACGGTTCTGGAGCATTCGGCCGCCGAACAAAGCGCCCAGGCCCCAGAGGCTCCGGTGGTGACGGCCACGCGAACCCAAGGAGACCTCAGATGCGCACCACGCATGCCGGACGGGCCGCAAGGCTGGCCGTCGGCGCGGCCGCCGCCGTCGCCCTCCTCGCCGGATGCTCGACGTCCTCCGGTGAGGACGGGGCGGCCCGCCGCACCGACGTGAACTACGCCCTGCCCGCCAACGCGACCCCCAACTGGATCGTGCCGCTGGGCATCGCGGGCAAGCTCGCGACCCACAACTCCGCGATCATGCGCACCCTCTGGGAGCCGCTCGTCGCCTACGACGGCTCCGAGGGCGAGGTGGGACGCGTCGCGCAGGCCGATCTCGCCGACGAGATCACCTTCTCCGACGACGGCCGGTCCGTGACCATCACCCTCGACGACCGCACCTGGAGCGACGGCGAGCCCGTCACCTCCGCCGACGTGAAGTTCTGGTTCGACCTCGTCTCTGCCAACACGGACATCTGGGCCAGCTACTCCGAGGGCCGAATGCCCGACAACGTCACCGAGGTCGCCACCCCCGACGACACGACCGTCGAGCTCACCTTCGACAAGGTCTACAACCCGGAGTGGCTGCAGGCCTCCCAGCTCAACCTCATCGTTCCGCTGCCGGCCCACGCCTGGGCCAAGACGGCCGACGAGGAAGAGCCGGACCCGGCGCTCGCGGAGACCGAGCAGGGCGCGAAGGCGATCTTCGACTACCTCGTGACCGAGAGCGAGGACCTGGGCACCTACGCCTCCAACCCGCTGTGGCAGACGATCAACGGCCCGTACTCGCTCACCGGGTTCACGGACGCCGGAAAGGTCGAGCTGACCAAGAACGACAAGTACGACGGCGACGACGTCGCCTCGATCGACACGGTCAACCTGCTGCCGTACACGTCCACGGACGCCGAGGTGAACGCCGTGCGGTCCGGCGCCGTCGACTACGGGTACATCCCGACGACGGGGCTCGACGCGCCGGAGCAGTACGAGCAGCTGGACTACACGGTCGAGCCGTGGGCGGGCTGGTCGATCACCTACATGCCGTACAACTTCAACCACCCCGAGATGGGCCCGGTCTACCGCCAGCTCTACGTGCGGCAGGCGCTGCAGCACCTCGTCGACCAGGAGCAGATCTCCGACGTCATCTGGAAGGGTGCCGCCCTGCCGGGCTACGGCCCCGTGCCGCAGAACCCCGAGAGCGACTTCCTCTCCGACGAGCAGAAGGAGAACCCGTACCCGTTCGACCCGGAGGCAGCGGCGAAGCTGCTGGCCGACCACGGCTGGACCGCCGGCTCCGACGGCGTGCTCGAGTGCACGTCTCCCGGTGACGGGGACGAGGAGTGCGGCGAGGGCATCGAGCAGGGGCAGAAGCTCGCGATCACGATCCTGTCGCAGAGCGGGTCGGCCGAGACCGACAACATGTTCGCCGAGATCAAGTCCACCTTCGACCAGGCGGGCGTCGCCGTCGCCGTCGAGAGCGCACCGCTCAACACCGTGCTCTCGTCCATCCCCCGGTGCACGGCGGACCAGCCGGAGTGCGACTGGGAGCTGCCGTTCTTCGGCACGGCGGGCAGCTGGTACTTCGGCGGCTACCCGAGCGGCGAGCGGGTGTTCGGCACCGAAGCGGCGTCGAACTTCGGCTCCTACTCCGACGAGGAGCTCGACACCCTCATGCGCGACTCGACCGAGAGCACCGACCCGTCGGTGATGCGGGCGTACTCGAAGTACGGCGCGGAGAACCTCCCGGTGATGTGGCTGCCGAACCCCGTCTACCAGGTGTCGGTGATCAAGGACGGGCTTGAGGGCACCACGCAGGACCCGCTCGCCAGCTTCCACCCGCAGCGCTGGAGCTGGGCCGGCTGATATGACGACAGCCATCCCCGCATCTCCCGCAGGATCCGGAGTCGCCGCGCCAGGGCTTGCCACATCCCAGCGCGGCGGCTTCGGCCGCTTTCTGGTCCGGCGCGTGCTCCAGGCGCTCGCCGTGATCCTCGTGGTCAGCGTCATTGTGTTCGCGCTGCTGCACGCACTGCCGGGCGGCCCCGCCCGCGGCGTCCTCGGCCAGCAGGCCACACCGGAGCAGGTAGCGGCGTTCGAGGCCGCGAACGGCCTCGACCAGCCAGTCGTGCTGCAATACCTCTCGTTCTTGGGGCGTTCCCTCACGGGCGACCTGGGGGAGTCGTATCTGCTGAACCAGTCGGTCGCCGACGCGATAGGCCTGCGGCTGCCCAAGACGCTGCTGCTGACCGGCCTCTCGCTGGTCGCCGCGGTGATCATCGCGGTGCCGGTCGGCGTCTACCAGGCAGTACGCCGCAACCGCGCCGTCGACTACTGGCTCTCGACCCTCGCGATCGTGGCCTACTCGACCCCCACGTTCTTTCTCGGGATGTTGCTCATCCTCCTGCTCAGCCAGGGCGCGGGGCTGTTCCCCGCGGCTGCGCCGCAGGGCAACGGGGTCCTGGAGGTGCTGTCCCAGCCGGCCGGGCTGGTGCTGCCCGTGCTCACGGGCGCCGTGCCCATCGTGGCGACGTTCAGCCGCTACATGCGGTCCTCGACCCTGGACAACCTCGGCGAGGACTACGTCCGCACCGCCCGCGCCAAGGGCACCGCCTACCGGGACGTGGTGGTCAGGCACGTGCTGCGCAACTCGCTGACGCCGGTCGTGGCGATGCTCGGCTACTACCTGCCCGTCATGTTCGGCGGCGCGCTGGTCGTGGAGCAGCTGTTCAACTACCCGGGCATGGGCCTGCTGTTCTGGAGCGCCGCGCAGAGCAGCGACTTCCCGGTGCTGCTGGGCTGCGTGCTGGTCATCTCGGTCGCCACCGTCATGGGCTCCCTGCTGGCCGACGTCGTCCAGGCGCTCCTGGACCCGCGCACCCGGGGAGGTCTGCGATGACCGCGCTTCGCCGGTTCGCTACCAACAAGCTGGCCGTGGTCGGCGCGGTGGCCCTCGCGATTCTTGTGCTGTTCGCCCTGCTGGGCCCGCTGGTTTACCCGACGGAGCAGGTGGCGACCGACCTCGGCGCCGCCAACCTGCCGCCCGGCGTCGACGGGCATCCCCTGGGCACTGACGCGCTCGGCTATGACAACCTTGGCCGGCTCATGGTCGCCGGCCGGGTGTCCTTGCTGGTCGGCGTCCTGGCGGGGGCGCTGGCGACGGTGGTCGGCACGCTCTGGGGTGCTGTCGCCGGGTACGTGGGCGGGGTCGTGGACGCCGTCATGATGCGAGTGGTCGACGCCGGCATCGCGATCCCCGCGATCTTCCTGCTGCTGGTGCTCTCCACGATCGTGCGCCCGACGGTCGGCATGATGATCGTCGTGCTCGGCATGGTGTCGTGGCTAGTGCCCGCCCGGCTGATCCGGGCGGAGGCCCTGTCGGTCCGGACCCGCGACTACGTGGTGGCCGCCCGCGCCATGGGCGCCACCCACCGCCGCACGGTCCTGTCGCACGTCATCCCGAACACCGTCGGCACCGTGGTCGTCAACGCGACCTTCCAGGTCGCGGACGCCATCCTGCTCGTCGCGTACATCAGCTTCCTCGGGATGGGCATCCAGCCGCCCACGACCGACTGGGGCGCGATGCTCAACGACGGCATCAACTACATCTACCAGGGCGCGTGGTGGCTCATCCTGCCGCCTGGCCTCGCGATCGTCGTGGTCGTGTGCGCCCTGAACTTCGTGGGGGACGGGCTGCGGGACGTCGTCGACGTGAAGGGGAGGACGGCATGAGCGAGGTTGTCCTGCGCATCCGGGACCTGAACGTCACCTTCGCCACCGACGCGGGCGAGGTGCCCGCCGTGCGGGGCATCGATCTCGAGGTGCGGCGCGGCCGGGTGGTCGCCCTGGTGGGCGAGTCGGGCTCCGGCAAGAGCGTCACCTCGCTGTCCGTCCTGGGCCTGCTGCCCTCGACGGCGCGGATCACGGGTTCGGTCGCGCTGGCCGACGGCGGCACGCTGCGCGACGTCGTGACCGCTGCCGAGGACCAGCTCGTGGACCTGCGGGGCCGCGTGGCGTCCATGGTCTTCCAGGAGCCGATGACCGCGCTGAACCCGACCATGACCCTGGGCGACCAGGTCGCGGAGGCGGTGATGAATCACGAGCGCGTCCCGCGCGCCGTCGCCCGCGAACGGGCGGTCGGCCTCCTCCGGTCGGTCGGCATCCCCGACCCCGAGAGTCGCGCGCGCCAGTACCCGCACGAGCTGTCCGGCGGGCAGCGGCAGCGCGTGGTCATCGCCATCGCGCTGGCCTGCGAGCCGCGCCTGATCGTCGCGGACGAGCCGACGACGGCCCTCGACGCCACCGTGCAGGCCGAGATCCTGGACCTGCTGCGCGAGCTGGTCGCCGAGCGGGACACCGCGCTGCTGCTCGTCACGCACAACATGGGCGTGGTCGCGGACATCGCCGACGAGGTGGCGGTGATGAGCGGCGGCCGGATCGTGGAGCACGGGCTGGTGGAGCAGGTGCTGCTCGATCCTGCGCACGAGTACACGCGTACCCTGCTCGACGCCGTCCCGGCCGCCCCGCCGGCGAGCGCGGCCACTCGCGCGCCGAGCTTGTCGAGACCGGTCCCGACGGGCTCGACGGGGTCGACGGGCTCGATCAACGATCCGGAGATCTCGACAGGCTCGGCCAGCGGTCGGGAAGTAGTGCTCGACCTGCGCGGCGTCAGCCTCGACTACCGCGTGCAGGGCCGCCACGTCCGCGCGGTGGAGAGCCTCGACCTGACCGTGCGCGCGGGCGAGATGCTGGGGCTGGTCGGCGAGTCCGGCTCGGGCAAGTCGACGGCGGGGCGGGCCTGCCTCGGCCTGCTCGCGCCGTCGGAGGGCGAGGTGCTGCTGCTCGGGGCCTCCGTCGCGCGCGCCCGGGGCCGGGCGCGCCGGCGCCTGCTGGCCGACGTCGGCGTCGTGTTCCAGGACCCGGGCGGGTCACTGGACCCGCGCAAGGTCGTGGGCGAGTCGATCGCCGAGCCGCTGGCGATCCACGGTCGCGACGGGCGGCGCCTGTCGGCGACGGAGCGCCGGGCGCGGGTCGGCGAGCTGCTGGACGCGGTGCGGCTGCCCGCGGGCGCGGCGCGCCGCTACCCGCACGAGTTCTCCGGCGGGCAGCGCCAGCGCATCGGTCTGGCGCGCGCCCTGGCGCTGCGCCCGCGCCTGCTGGTGGCCGACGAGCCGACGAGCGCCCTCGACGTCTCCGTGCAGGCCGAGGTGCTGCAGGTGCTGCGCGACCTGCACGCGGAGCTGGGGTTCGGCTGCCTGTTCATCAGCCACGACCTGGGCGTGGTGCACGAGCTGACCGATCGCGTCGCCGTGCTCCGGTCGGGGCGCCTCGTGGAGAGCGGC
Organism: Promicromonospora soli; assembly: GCF_014653785.1. GTDB lineage: Bacteria > Actinomycetota > Actinomycetes > Actinomycetales > Cellulomonadaceae > Promicromonospora > Promicromonospora soli. The sequence continues at coordinate 442,420 of NZ_BNAS01000003.1, forward strand.
CCGACAGCCGAGGTGTTCAGCGCGCCGCGCGAGCAGTACACGGCTGAGCTGCTGGCGTCCGTCCCGACGCCGGACCCGGGGGCGCAGCGCGAGCGCCGCGAGGCTCGGCTGCGGCTGGTATCGGGTGCCGCGTCCGGCGCCGCCCGATGACGGGAGGGGCCACAGCGGGTGTCGACATCGGCGGTACGAAGATCCGCGCCGCCGTCGTCACGCCCGACGGTGAGGTGCTCGCCTCGGCGACCGCGCCCACTCCGTCAGGCGGCGAGGCGATGCTCGACGTCTCGGCGGACCTCGTCGCGCGCGCAACGGCCTCGGCCGGGACGCCGGTGGCGGCCGTCGGTGTCGGTGCGGCGGGCGTCGTCGACCCCGGGACGGGCGAGGTGCTAGCGGCGAGCGACTCCTTTGTCGCCTGGGTCGGCACGAACCTGCGCGCCGGTCTCGCGTCCCGGACCGGCCTGCCGGTCACTGCCGCGAACGACGTCGACTCGTTCCTCGTGGGCGAGGCGACCTGGGGCGCCGTCCGGGGCGTCAGGTCGGCGGCGGGGATCGCGCTCGGGACCGGTGTCGGGGGAGCGCTCTGGCTGAACGGCGCGCTGTATCGCGGTGCCGGCGCGGCCGGGGAGATCGGGCACATGCCCGGGTTCGGCGACGCGAGGTGCACGTGCGGCCAGCGCGGTCACCTGGAGACGCTGGCGTCGGGGCGTTCCGTCGAGCGGCGGTACGCGGAGCTCGCCGGTGGTGGTGCTGGGGATGTTGGCGCCACTCAGATCGAGGCCCGAGCGCGCGCCGGCGACCGGACGGCGGTCCGGGTGCTCGCCGACGCCGGGCGGGCCGTGGGGTCGGCGGTCCTCGTGCTGGCGGCGCTCCTCGACGTCGGACGCGTGGTGGTGGGTGGCGGCCTCGCCCGCGCCTGGGACCTGCTGGAACCGGCGCTCCTGGCGCGGATCCGCGACGAACCGCCGGTGTCGGGGCACACGGTCGAGGTGCGCCCGGCGGTGCTCGGCGGGGACGCGACGGTGGTGGGCGCGGCGGCCCTGGCGAGGAGCGGGCTGTGACGACTGACTGGACGTGTCGGCTCTTGACGCCGGGGGAAACAGATACCCGCCGGGTGGGTAACGGACAGGTAGCAATGCTCCCTGTGCGTTACCCACCCGGCGGGATCATGATTCCCCCGGCGCGGCAGCCTGCGCCGCGCCGGCTGGTCAGGCGGCGGTGGTGACCTCGATGCGCTGCGGCGTCGTGCCGGCGAAGACGCCGGGCACGGTGACCGTCAGGACGCCCGCGTCGTAGGACGCGCGGACGGCGTCGCCGTCCACGGTCTTCGGCAGCGTGACGACACGGCGGAAGGAACCGAAGCGGACCTCCGAGATGCGGCGGCCCTCGGACTCCTCCGAACGCTGGTCCTTGCGCTCGCCGCGTACGACGAGCTTGCGGCCCTCGACCTCGACGGTGATGTCGTCGGCCGGGTCGACGCCGGGCAGGTCGAGGCGGGCGACGAGGTCCTCGCCCTCACGGTAGACGTCGGCCGCGGGCACGGGGCCCTCGTTGACGGCGAGCTGCGGGCTCCACGAGTCGCGCAGCCAGGTGTGGGCGAACGGTGAACGGGTCAGAACGGTGGTCATGTTGTTCTCCTCCGGATCGGATTGATGATCGGTACAACCTGAGTCGACCCGACTCAATTTCCGGATTCGCTGACGGCGGACGACGACGGCTGGGTTCAGGCCGCGCGGGCGCGGACTCCGATGCGTAGGCCGAGGTCGCCGAGCTCGTCCAGCAGAGCGACCGTGCCCCAGACCTGGTTTCGCGTGCGGTCTGTGAGCGGCCGGATGATTCCGCCGTCGCGCAGCCGGCCGATGGCCGCATGCACGGTGGAGATCGCGCCACCAGTCATGGCCTCTGCATCCTCGGACGAGAAGACCGGGTGAGCAGGCAGTGTGTCGAGGAGCGCTGCGGCAAGGGCCCTCGCGATCCGGTACGTCATGTCGTACTTCGGCGGGCTGTGGGCCGGGGTGGCGTTGGTGCTGGCCATCGCCCTTGCCGCAGTGGTGCTGGCCGCACGCGAGACGCTGCGTGGGCTCACGCCCCGGCTGGCGGGTCTTGTCATTGTCGCTGTGGCGGCGTCGCTGGTAGTGGGGTGCGCGCTCGGGGCGGTCGCGGCCGCCGTCGGGACGGTCGCGTATGTCGAGGAGGCACTCGGCCGAGGTGCGGTCGTCGCGTTTGCAGGGCTGGTCGCGACGGCGGCTCTTGCCGACCGGCTCTTGGCCGCCCGAGGTGCCGACCGCATCAGTGCCGCGTGATCGTCAGCCTTGTCCCGTCCTCGCCTACGACGAGCTCCGCCTCGCCGCCGACCGGGAACGTGAGCAGCGGGCTCGTGTGCCCGAAGTCCACGCCGGCCAGGACAGGCTTGCCGCGCAGCGCCGGCTGGCGCGCCACGATCTCGTCGAGCGCCTCACGCGTCACGGCGGAGGCGGCCTGGAACCGGCCGATGACCAGCCCTTTCACGCCGTCGGCGTCGGGCAGCTGGAGCAGCGAGGTGAGCTGCCGCGCGACGTGGGCAGCGTCCGACTCGAAGGCGTCCTCGAGGAACAGCAGTGCGCCGTCCAGCGACGGCATGTAGGCGGTGCCCTGCAGCAGGCTGAGCGTGCCGAGGTTGCCGCCGACGATCCGGCCGGAGGCCTGCCCCGGGCGCAGCGGCCACCAGCCCTCGTTCGGGACCGGGGTGCGGGCGTCCTGGTCGGCGAACCACATGTCGTCGGTCCAGGCGGGCGCGGGTTCGACCGCGATCGGGGCGTCGTTGGTCACCGCGGCGCGGAACCAGTCGCCGGTGGGCTCGAAGTGGTCGCGCATGCCCCAGCTCGACCAGTGCGGGCCGGAGTACGTGACCAGGCCGGTGCGGGCCAGGATCGCGTTCTGCAGCGCGGTGATGTCCGAGTATCCGCAGAAGACCTTCGGGTTGGCCGCGATGAGGTCGAAGTCCAGGTGGGGGAGCAGTTCGTTGCTGTTGAACCCGCCGATCACGGTGATGATCCCCGCCACGCCAGGGTCGGCGAACGCGGCGTGCAGGTCTGCCACCCGGTGCTCGATCGAGGTGCTGCGGAACTGGTCGTCCTCGTCGACATGCTCGCCGAACGTGAGGGTGAGCCCCATGGCGGCGAACCGTTCGTCGATCCACCGGGTGTTGTCGTGCTCCATGATCATCGACCGCGACCTTGCGGGCGCGACCACCCGGACGGTGTCACCGGGACGGAGCTTGGGCGGGACGACGGTCTGTGCTGACTCGAACATGCCCGCAGCCTAGGGCGACGTCTTCTCCTCGGCTCTCGCACCTCGGCGGCGTACGAGTGTGCACGGGGCGCCGTTCGGACGTGCATCACGCTCAGCCGTGGATCGGGCCGTCCGTCTCGCGCAGCGGGCGGGCGGAGGCGCCCGACCGGGCGGCGATCATCTCCGCCGCTATGGATACAGCCGTCTCGTCCGGAGTGCGCGCGCCCAGGTCCAGTCCGATCGGGCTGCGCAGCCGCGCCAGCGCCTCGGGCGGAACACCGTCCTCGATCAGCCGCGCCTCCCGTTCGGCATGCGCCCGCCGCGAGCCCATGGCGCCCACGTAGGTACCGGCCGGCAGGTTGGTGAGCGCCGTGCGCAGGAGCGGCACGTCGAACTTGGCGTCGTGGGTCAGCACGCACACCGCGTCGTGCGCGGTCACCCGCCCGGCTTCGATCTCGGCGGCGAGGTAGCGGTGCGGCCACTCGGTCACGACCTCGTCGGCCTCCGGGAAACGGGCGGGTGTCGCGAAGATGGGGCGGGCGTCGCACACCGTGACGCGGTACCCGAGCAGCCGGCCAACGCGCGCCATGGCCGCCGCGAAGTCGATGGCGCCGAACACCAGCAGCCGCGGGCGCGGGGCGAAGACCTGCAGAAACACCTGCGTCCCGGTGCCGGTGCGCTCCCCGCGCGGCCCGTACTCGCGTACGGCGGAGACACCGGCCGCGACCTGTCCGACGGCGTCCACGGTCACCGCGGCATCGAGCCCGCTGTGCCCGAGCCCGCCGTCCGGGAGTCCCTCGTCCGCGCCTGCCTCTGCGCGGGGAAGGAGGAGATGGCGGCCGAGCACGCCGTCGTCAGGCCCAGCGATGACCGTGGCGAGGCAGACGCCCGATGCGGGCAGGCCGCCGTCGGGCAGCGGGATCCCCGTGCCCATCACGGCCTGGGCGAACCTCTCGAAGCCCGGCCAGGTCTGCCGGGAGAGGGGCGTGACAAGGACCTCGATGGTCCCACCGCAGGTCAGGCCCACCTCGAAGGCGGCATCGTCGGAGACGCCGTAGCGCGCCAGGACCGGGCGACCGGTCTCGGCGACCTCGAGGCAGAGGTCGTAGACGGCGCCCTCGACACACCCGCCGGACACCGATCCGACGACCTCGCCGCCCGGGCCCACGGCCATCGCGGCGCCGGGTTCGCGCGGCGCGGACCGGAACGTGCGCACGACCGTTGCCACGGCCGCGCGCTCGTCGGCACGCCACCAGTCGAGCAGCTGTGGGAGCACATCCCGCATGCGGGCCTCCTTGTGAGCGAGAGCCTCCATTCTCGCCCCGCCGGCGCGGGTCATCGGCCGTTCGCCGGATCCGCGGCACCTGGGTGTCGCAGACCGGGGCGCGGGGCCATGATGGAAGGAACCGCAGCGACGCGAGGAGGAACCTATGAAGGCAGCAGTGGGCGACCGGATAGTCACGGCCTCTGGAGTGGTCGGCGGCGCGGTGCGCGACGGCGTGGTGACCGAGTGTCCCCACGGCGACGGCTCGCCGCCCTTCCGCGTGAAGTGGTCCGACACCGGCGAGGAGACGCTCGTCTACCCCGGTCCGGACACGTTCGTGGAACCGCAGGCTCGCCTGGAATCGAGCGAGTGGGAGGAGCATCGGCCGGGGCGCTCGCTCACCTGGGACGTCCGGGTCACCGTGGTCGAGTCAGGCGGCAGCACGACGGCGGAGGCCACCGTGGTGAAGGGCCCACCGGGTGCGCTGCGCGGCGTCGGGCACGCCAGGAAGGCACCGGAGGACCCGGAGGTTCCGCAGATCGGCGACGAGATCGCAGCCGCCCGGGCGCTGCGGCGGCTGGCCGACCGACTGATCGCCATGGCCGAGGCGGACGTCTCCGCGGCGGTCGGGCACAAGGCGCACGTTCACGAATAGTCCGGAGGCGGGCGCATGACCGACGGGTGAAGCGGCGGCCGGAGCGTGGCCGGGCATGCGCACCCGGGCCGAGCGTGCTCGACCCGGGTGCGGCCCCTGCGGGCGTGCCTCCCGCGCTGAGCGCCGGGTAGGTTGCGGACATGAGCGAGCGCGTGGACGTGGAACTGCACCGGGCCGACGTCGCGGAGCTTCTCGCGGAGCTCGCCGACCGGCCGACCGAAGAGGTATCGATCCACCGGGACGCGCTCGGCCGGGTGCTTGCGCACGACGTCGTAGCCCCCGGGCCGTTGCCCCGCTTCCGCAACTCGCAGATGGACGGCTTCGCGGTACGGGCCGCCGACGTCGCCTCGGCCGCCCCGGGCGCGCCCGTCACCCTGCCCGTCGCGGGCGACGTCGCTGCCGCGCCCGGCGAGCCGGCCCCGCTGGAGCCCGGCACGGCGGTCCGGATCATGACCGGCGCCCCGGTGCCCGACGGCGCGGACGCCGTGATCCCCGTCGAGGACACCGACCATGTGACCTTCAACGGTGCGGGGGACACTCCGGCTACGAAGGTCGAGGTCGCGCGCCGGCGGGCCGCCGGGGAGTTCGTGCGGGAGCCCGGGTCCGACGTCGCCGCGGGCGACGTCGTGCTGCGCGCCGGCACCGTCCTCGCGCCGCACCACGTGGCGGCTGCCGCCGCGTGCGGCATCGCCCGCCTGACTGTCCTGGTGCCGGTCTCGGTGGCGGTCGTGTCCACGGGGAGCGAGCTCGTCCCGCCGGACGGCGAGCCCGGCCCCGGGCAGATCTGGGACGCCAACGGTCCCGCGCTCAGCGCCGCCGTTCGTGCCGCGGGCGGGCGGGTGGGCCTGCGCCTGACCGTGCCCGACGACCCGGAGACCGTGCGCGTCGGGCTGGAGCGCGCGGCCGCGTTGTGCGACCTGGTGCTCACGACCGGGGGCGTCAGCCAGGGCGCGTACGAGGTGGTCAAGGACGCCCTGCCCGAGGTCACGTTCCGCTCCGTGGCGATGCAGCCCGGCGGGCCCCAGGGGTTCGGCCGGATCGCGGGCACGCCCGTGCTCGCCTTCCCGGGCAACCCGGTCAGCGCGCAGGTCTCGTTCGTCGTGTTCCTCCGGGACGTCCTGCGGCGGGCGGGCGGCCTGCCGCCGGTCGAGCGGGTTCGCGCGGTGCTCGACGACGCCGTCGTCTCGCCGGCCGGGAAGCGGCAGCTGCTGCGGGGGCGGTGGGTGCACGACGCCGGCGCCCAACCGCGCGTCGCGGTCGTCGGCGGGCCGGGGTCGCACCTCGTGGCGTCGATGGCGGCGGCGGACGTGCTGATCGACGTCCCCGCGGCCGCGACTACGCTCGAACCGGGTGCCGAGGTGGCCGCGTGGCCGCTGTGACGTCGCACCGACGGACGACGAGGGATACGTGATGGACGAGGTAGTGCGCGTGACGCAGGACGTTCTTGACGAGGCCGTCGGGCGGGCCGTCGAGGCGGCGGTGGCCGCACCCGAGTGCGGTGCCGTGGTCACGTTCCGCGGCGTGGTGCGCGACGAGGACAGCGGCCGCGACGTCACCAGCCTCGACTACGAGGCGCACCCCGACGCGACCGCCGTCCTGCAAAAAGTGTGTCAGGCGGTGGCCGCCGAGACCGGCCTGCGGGTAGCCGCCACGCACCGGTACGGGCACCTCGAGGTGGGGGACGTCGCGCTCGTGGCGTCGGCGTCGGCCGGGCACCGCAAGGAGGCGTTCGAGGCGTGCTCCCTGCTGGTGGAGCGCATCAAGGCCGAGGTGCCGATCTGGAAGAAGCAGCAGTTCACCGACGGCGAGTCCGAATGGGTAGGCCTGTAGCGATCCGGCGTACCCGCGTGACCGCCCGGCCGATCGTGCGGCCCGGCAGGGTCAGGCTGGGCCTCGAAAGTCCGGAGAGGGTGTGACCGGGCAGGGTGAGGCCGGGCATGGTCAGGCTCGGCATGCTCAGGCCGGACAGGCTGAGGCTCGGCAGCCGCTGGATCCCGCGCCGCCAGATGCGCTCCCGCACCGGCGGCGGCGGCACGTCGAGCTGGGCGTAGAACGCCTCGGCGCAGGCCCGCCAGGAGAAGAGCTCGGCGTACCGGCGGGTGTCCTCGCGGGAGCAGTCGAGCGCGGCGAGGCACGCGGCGCGCAGGTCGTCGTCGACGGCGCCCGCGCCGGAGCCCGGGATGAGGTCGCGGGGGCCGGGCGCGTCGAACCCGGCCACCGGTGTGCCCGAAGCCATCGCCTCCAGGATGACCAGGCCGAACGTGTCGGTGCGGCTCGGGAAGACGAGCACGTCGGCGTCGGCGAAGTGCTGGGCCAGGTCGTCGCCCGAGCGGCGCCCCCGGAAGTGCGCGTCGGGGTAGCGGGCCTGCAGGTCGGCGCGGGCGGGGCCGTCGCCGACCACCACCTTCGAGCCAGGCAGGTCGAGGGCGAGGAACGCCTCGACGTTCTTCTCCACGGCCAGCCTCCCCACGTACAGGAAGATCGGTCCGGGCAGGCCGGCGAACACGCCGCGCTGCCCGGAGCTTGCGGAGGCGTCGGCGGCGCGACGGCGGGGGTGGAACTGTTCGGTGTCCACGCCGAGGCTCCACGGCGTCACGTTGCGGATGCGCCAGTGGGTGAGCTGCTCGCGCATGGTCGGCGTCGCGACCAGCACGCGGCCGGACTTGTCGTGGAACCTGCGCATGTACTGGTACCCGGCCCAGAGCGGGATCCACGACCAGCGCGCGCTCAGGTACTCGGGAAACTGGGTGTGATAGCTGGACGTGAACGGGAAGCCGAAGTGGTCGCAGACAGCGCGCGCGTACCAGCCGAGCGGGCCTTCGGTGGCGATGTGTACGGCGTCGGGCGCGAACTCCAGGAACCGCCGTTCCACGTCGTCGCGGGCCAGGATCGGCACGCGGATCTCGGAGTAGGTGATCAGGGGGATGGTCCGGTAGCCGTCCCAGGGCGTGACCACCTCGACCGCGCAGCCCATCAGGCGCAGCTCGACCACCGTGCGCGAGAGGGCCGTGGCGACGCCGTTCACCTGCGGCTCCCAGGCGTCGGTCACGATCATGATGCGATGCGGCCGATCGGTCGCTGTAATCACGGGCGTGATTCAACCACGTCCGCCCGGAAAGCCCGTAAGACGCCCACAGCCAGAGGGGTCAGCCGCCGATGGCGCCCATGCTGCGCTGGGTCTCGGCGAACGCGTCGGCCGCCAGCTCGACGGCGTCGCTGCCGTGCGCGCGGGGCTTGGCCCACATTGCGGCGCGCCACGCGTCGCCGACCTCGTCGTCCGTGGCGCCCTTGCGCAGCAGCGCCTTCAGGTCGGTCTCCTCGTTGCCGAACAGGCACGACCGGACGGTGCCCTCGGCCGTCAGCCGGGTGCGGTCGCAGGCCCCGCAGAACGAGCGGGTCACCGACGCGATGATCCCGACGGTGGCCGGGCCGTCGTCGACCAGCCACTCCTCCGCCGGGGCCGACGGGTCCTCGCGGCCCGCCGGGGTGAGCGTGAAGCGGGACTGCAGCACGCCCAGCAGGTCGGCGGCGCTCACGACGTCGTCGCGCGTCCACTGCCCGTCGGCGTCGAGCGGCATCTCCTCGATGAAGCGCAGGTTGCAGCGGTGTTCTACGGCCCAGGCGAGCAGGTCGGCCGCGCCCACCAGGGTCTCGGGCAGGAGCACCGCGTTGATCTTGACCGGCGCCAGCCCGGCGGCGAGGGCCGCGCGGATCCCCTTGAGCACGTCGTCGAGGCGGTCGCGCCGCGTCAGGGTCGCGAACGCCTCCCGGTCCACCGTGTCCAGCGAGACGTTGACGCGGTCCAGCCCGGCCGCGACCAGGGCGTCCACACGCTTGTCGAGCCCGAGCGCGTTGGAGGTCATGGCGATGCGGACGCGCTCGGGGGCCGCGCGAGGGCCCGACGGCGACGGGGTCGCCCCGGAGCCGCGGACGGCGGCCATGCCGTCGTCGGCCGCGGTCCGCGCCGCGCCGATGATCTGCTCCAGGTCGCGCCGCATGAGGGGCTCGCCGCCGGTGAACCGGATGTCGCGGATGCCGAGGTCGCGGACGCCGATGCCGACGAGCCGGCCGATCTCGTCCGGCGTCATCAGCTCGTCGCGCGGCACGAGGGGCAGGCCCTCGGCGGGCATGCAGTAGGTGCAGCGCAGCGAGCACGCAGTCGTGATCGAGACGCGCAGGTCACGCGCGACGCGCCCGTACCGGTCGACGAGCAGCGGGGTCTCGGGGCGCGGTTTGCCCCCCGGGGCGGCGGCCCGCCGGGGCACGCCGCGCACCGACGGGATCCCGAGAGTGACAGCGGCCATTCCCCGAGAGTAGTCCAGCCCGTACCGCTGCCCGCTGGCCCGACCACCTGTCGGCACTACACCCACGCGAGCGCGTCGAGCAGCTTCTGGGCGATCTCTAGGTCGTCCCGCTGGTCCCGGTCGGCGTCGTCGGCCGGCAGCGCGGCGGCCAGCTCGAGCGCGTCGTTCAGCGGTCCAGCGGGCAGCACGACACCGCGCTGGCGGAGCAGCCGCACGGCTCCGACCAGCTCGCAGGCGAGCAGCGTCCGGTAGGCGGCGACCGCCCGTTCCGCCTGGACGACGGCCTGCGATGCGAAGCTCGCGTCCTCCTCGGCGCCGCGGGAGAGCACGACGGTGCCGAGCGAGGCGGGCTGCGCCGCCGCGCGCAGCTCGCCGAGTGCGCTCGCGGCGACGTACTCGACCATCATCAGGCCCGAGGCGCCCACCTGACCCGTCGCGAGGAACGGCCGGAGCCCGGTGAGGGCGGGCTCGTTGAGCATCCCGATCCGGGACATCACGAGCGGCCCGGTCTGGGCGAGGGCGAGGTTGCACCCGTCCAGCGCCAGCCCGAGCGCGGCCTGGTGGAAGGCGCCGTGGTGGACCACGGCTTCGCCGGCCAGGTCGAACAGCGGGTTCTCCTGCGCGACGCCGAGGACCCGGCCCGCCTGCTCGGCCAGCACCCCGAGCGCGTGCGTGAAGGCTCCCTGGCTGATCGGGAACGCCCGCAGCCCGAAGGCGTCTTGGATCCGGGCCGGCGGCACCGCGGACTGCCCCGTGGGCCCGGCCGGGACCTCCAGCAGGCGCCGCGCACGTTCGGCCACGACGTCCACCCCGGGGGCGGCAGCGGCTCGCACGGCGGCGGGCGAGAGAACCGACGGGTTGCCGTCGAGCCCGCGGAAGCTGAGCGCGTAGACGGCAGCGGCGGCACGGTCGAGCCGGCCGAGGGCGTCGACCACGAGGCAGGTGCGCCCGATCGTGAGGGCGTTCGAGCTGATGAACGGCAGCGCGCTGTCGCTGCTCCAGGGCCCCATGGGCTCGAGCGGCCCCGTCGCCGGGCGCTCGCCCATGAGGGTCAGGGCGGTGCCGGCCAGTGCCCCGAGGTCGCCGGTACCGATCGAGGCGTGCGCGCGGACGGTGGGCAGGGCATTCCCGTTCAGCATCCCCTCCAGCGCGCGCAGCACCGCCGGGTCCACGCCCGACCCGGCCGTGCAGAGCTGGTTGAGCCGCACCGCGAGCATCGCCCGCACCGCCCGTTCGGGCAGCTCCGGGCCTGCGTCCACCGCGTGGCTGCGCAAGAGCCGGAGCCCGTGGGCATCGTCGTCGACGACGGCGGCGGACTTGTTCGCGCCCACGCCCGTCGTCCGGCCGTAGATCGGCACCTCCGCGCTCAGCCGGCGCGTCAGCTCGTGCGCCCGGCCCACTTCCTCGATCGCGGCGTCGGGCACACGCGCGCGCCCGCCGTCGGCGACGGCGACCACGTCCGCCAGTACTGCGCTCCCGCCAAGCTCGATCATCGGCGCGGCCCTTTCTCTTGTGTCCCGTGTATCCACCACCTGCCATTGTGCCGGTCAGAGTAGTGCCGCCCAGTGGCAAGAGAGTTTTACACAGTGGCAATGTGCTGGCGATCTGCCGAAAACTCCCGGCCCCTACTTTCGCTGGAGAAAGTTCGACGCAGGACACGGCAGCACACGACGCGTGGAGGGACCCAGACATGGCAGAGGCCGGGACCAGGACAGCCGAGCGGGTGCTCGCGCTCCTCGCCGTGGTCTGCGAGCGGGGGCGGGCCAACCTCTCCGAGGCGGCCCGCGCCACCGGGCTCGCACCCAGCACCGCCCTGCGGCTGCTGCGCACGCTGGAGGGCGCGGGGTTCGTCCGCCGGGACGACGACGCCTCGTTCACGCCGGGCGGGCGGATCATCCAGCTCGGCGCGCAGGCGCTGAGCAACGAGTCTCTTGTCGACCTCGCGCGACCCGCGATGAAGACGCTAGCGGAAGCGACCGGCGAGTCCGTGTACCTGAGCAGCATCGGCCACCACGAGACCGCGCTCTACATCGCCATCGTCGAGGGCTCGCACTCGATCCGGCATCGAAGCTGGGTGGGCGGCACCATCCCGCTGGACGGTACGGCCGCGGGGCAGGCCCTCACCGGCGCGGTCCCGCCCGGGTCCTGGGCGCTCGTCAGGAGCGGCGTCGAGAGCGACGTCACCGGGATCGCCGCACCGATCCAGGTGGGCCGGCGCGTGGTCGCCGCCATGAGCCTCGTCGTCCCGAGCTACCGGCTGAGCGAGGACGACGCGGCCCGCTACGGGCGGCTGCTCGCCGCCGAGGTCGCCACCATCTCGTCGGAGCTCGGTGGTCCGGCGGGCCAGAACCTCGAAGGAGCCACGGCATGATCACGTTCGAGCACGTCTCCAAGGTGTACCCCGACGGAACGCACGCGGTGCACGACCTCACCTTCGACGCCCCGACCGGCAAGCTGACGGTGCTGGTGGGTCCTTCGGGCTGCGGGAAGACCACCTCGCTGCGCATGGTGAACCGACTCATCCGTCCCACGTCCGGCGACATCCTGCTCGACGGCGAATCGACCAATGGCATGGACGAGGCGCTGCTCCGGCGTCGCATCGGCTACGTGATCCAGCATGCGGGCCTCTTCCCGCACCGCACCGTTCTCGACAACGTCGCTGCGACCCCACGGCTCTCCGGAGCATCCAAGCGCCAAGCGCGGCTGATCGCCGGTGAGCTCCTCGAACGCGTAGGGCTGCCCGCCACCTTCGCCTCCCGATATCCGTGGCAGTTGTCGGGCGGTCAGCAGCAACGCGTCGGCGTCGCTCGCGCGCTCGCCTCCGACCCCGACTTCATGCTGATGGACGAACCGTTCAGCGCCGTCGATCCCGTCGTCCGGAGCCAGCTGCAGGACGAGTTCCTGCGACTACAGCGCGAGATCGGCAAGACCATAATCATGGTCACGCACGACATCGACGAGGCGCTCAAGCTCGGCGACCAGGTCGCCGTTCTGCGCACTGGCGGCAAGCTCGCTCAGCTCGCCACCCCCGAGGAGCTGCTGACCGCTCCCGCGGACGCCTTCGTGGCCGACTTCGTGGGACGCGACCGCGGGTATCGATCGCTCGGCTTCGTCGCCGCCGCTCCCGGTCTCGTGGTGCGCTCCGAACCCTCGGTGCCGATCGGCAGCAGCGTCGAGGACGCGCGGGCCGCCACCGACGACGACTGGCTGCTCGTCGTCGACGAACGCGCACATCCGCTGGGGTGGGTCGAACCGCGCACACTGCGCGCTCCGATCTCCTTCAGCGACCTCAACCTCAGTGGAACCGTGGCACACCGCACGGGAACGATGCGCCATGTTCTCGACGCCAGCCTCAGCGCGCCGAGCCGGCGCGGAGTCCTGGTGGACGAGGACGGCGCCCTGGTGGGCTCAGTGACGGCCGCCGAGGTCGTCGGGTCCCTTGCCGAGATCCACGCCGCCGGCGTCACGACCGGGGGCACCGCCTCATGAACCTCGACTGGATCGTGCGGGAATCCGACTCCATCCTCGTCCTGCTGGTGTGGCACCTCGGGCTGTCGGTCGTCCCCGTTGTCATCGGCCTTGCCATGGCACTACCACTCGGATGGGTCGCGCACCGCAGCGGCGCGTTCAAATCGGTAGTCCTCGGGACGACAGGTCTGCTCTACACCGTCCCCTCGCTCGCACTGTTCGTCATGCTGCCGTCGATCCTTGGCACCCGCATCCTCGACCCCCTCAATGTGGTCGTCGCTCTCACCGTCTACACGGTCGCTCTGCTCGTGCGCACCGTGTCGGACGGCCTCGACTCGGTGCCGGTGGAGACCGTGCAGGCCGCTCAGGCGATGGGATACCGGACTCTGCAGCGCCTTGTGTCCGTGGAGCTCCCCGTGGCCGTGCCGGTGATTGCGGCGGGCCTGCGCGTCGCCGTCGTCTCGAACGTGAGCGTGGTCTCCATCGCGGCGCTGATCGGCACCCAGCAGCTCGGGCTGCTGTTCACGCAGGGCGCGCAGCTTCGATTCCTCACACCGATCATCGTGGGCATCGTGCTCTGCCTGGTGCTCGCGGTCGTGCTCGATGGTCTCGTCGTGCTGCTTGCTCGCAGGCTCACGCCCTGGACGCCGAGGGCGGTGCACGCATGATCGACTATCTCCTCGACCCGGCGCACTGGACCGGCAGCGACAGCATCGGCACACTCCTGGTGCAGCATCTGATCTACACCGGCCTCTCGCTGCTCGTCGCAGCTGTCATCGGGGTGCCGATCGGTCTCTACGTGGGCCATACCGGCAAGGGCACGTTCTTCATCGCAGGTGTCGCCAACGCTTTGCGGGCCTTGCCGACACTCGGCCTGGTCATCCTGCTGGTCATCGTCATCGCCCCGGCGTTTGCCTCGGAGCTGGCCTTCGTGATCCCCAGTCTCATCGTTCTGGTGCTGCTGGCCATCCCCCCGATCATGACGAACACGTACGCGGGCGTCCGCGCCGTCGACGCCGCCGCGGTCGACGCGGCGGTCGGGATGGGCTATCGGCCGCTGAAGGTGCTCTTCGCGGTGCAGGTGCCGTGCGCACTACCCCTCATCCTGTCCGGCTTCCGCGGAGCCACCCTGCAGGTCATCTCGACGGCCACGATCGCCGCTTACGTCTCACTGGGCGGTCTCGGCCGGCTGATCATCGACGGCCGAGCGCAGAACGACTACGACCAGATGCTCGCCGGAGCCGTACTCGTCGCTGCCCTCGCGCTGCTGGTCGATCTCGGCATCGGCCTGATCGGGCGGTTCGCGGTGTCTCCCGGGCTCACCCGCCGCCGCATCCGCGCCACTGCCGCTCAACCGGTTCTCGCGACGACTGCGACCGCCTGACTCCCCTTCTCCCCTCAGTTCCCTCGCTCCATCCCTTCACATCCGACCCTTCACATCCGACCCTTCACATCCGACCAAAGGACAGCAATGAGAACCCGCCCCGCCCTCGCCCTGGCCGCCCTCGCCGCCACCACTGCCCTCACCCTCTCGGCGTGCTCGTCGAGCTCCGGCGGAGATCCGCTCGCCGCCGACACGCCCGCTGCGTCGACGGGCGGCATCACCGTCGGGTCCGCCGACTTCCCCGAGAGCCAGCTGCTCGCCACGATCTACGCCCAGGCGCTCACCGCGGCCGGCGTCGACGCCACCACGAAGTTGAACATCGGCAGCCGTGAGGTCTACATGCCGGCTCTGCTCGACGGATCGATCAACCTGCTGCCCGAGTACACGGGAGCCACGCTCAGCTACCTCAACAGCGACGCCACCGGCACCGCACCGGAGGACGTGGCCACCGAGCTGGCCGAGGCTCTGCCGGAGGGAATCGCTATGCTCACGCCCTCCGACGCGCAGGACTCCGACGTCCTCGCCGTCACTCGCGCCACCGCGGAGGAGTACGACCTCGAGACCATCGAGGACCTCGTCCCCCACGCGTCCGACCTGGTGCTCGGCGGGCCGCCGGAGTGGAAGACCCGGCACGAGGGCGTCGTCGGTCTCGAGGAGGTCTACGGCCTCACTTTCAAGGAGTTCCGGACCCTCGACGTCGGTGGACCGCTCACCATCAGCGCTCTCGCCAACGGCCAGATCGCCGCGGCCGACCTCTACTCCACCAGCCCGGCGATCGAGGAGAACGACTTCGTCTCGCTGGTCGACAACAAGAACCTCTTCCGCGCGCAGAACATCGTGCCGATCATCGCCGAGGACCAGGCCTCCGATGAGGTGACGACGGTCCTCGACGCCATCTCGGCGGCGCTCACCACGGAGGACCTGATCGAGATGAACGGCCGTCTCGCCGATGAGGAGAGCATCGACGACGTCGCGGCCGACTGGCTGAGCGAGCACGACCTCGGCTGACCCGCGGCCCGGCACCCGCTGCTGCTGCACCACTGAAAAAGGAACCACCATGATCGGAAGCCGCACCGGGCAGGTCTCCGTCGCCGACGGCACCCCGCTCGCCGCGGAGAAGCTCGAGCGTCTGCTGACGAACGACTCCGGCACGGGCGTCATCCGGCACGTCGACGCCGGCTACGAGCGGGCCATCGAGGTAGCCGAGCAGCACGGAGTCCGCATTCCGATGCTCGAGGCGGCGCGCGCCGCCGCCGAGCCGGACACCGCGTCGAAGACGCCGGCCGTCGCGGCGCAGAGCGTCTGATCGTGCACTCCGGCACCACGGTGATTCTCGGCGCAGCCACCACCTCCCTCGACGAGGTGGTGGCCGTCGCCCGGGGCGCGCACGTCGAACTCGACCCCGCCGCGCTGGCAGGAGTGGCGCGCACCCACGCCTTGATCGCGGACGTTCTCGACTCGGGACGACCCGTCTACGGGCTCACCACAGGAGTGGGCGACCTCTACACCGTCGGGGTGGGGACCGAACGGGTCGCCGATGTCCAGCTTGGCATGCTGCGCAGCCACGCCAGCGGCGTGGGCGAGCCCCACGACGAGTGCGCCGTGCGCGCGATCATGACCACCATGATCAAGGCGCTCGCGCAGGGGTTCAGCGGCGTGGGGGTGCGCCTGCTGCAGACGATGGTCGACATGCTCAACAAGGGCGTGACGCCGTGGGCGCCGGCGCAGGGCTCGGTCGGATACCTCACGGCGACCGCCCATATCGGGTTGGCGGTCTTCGGAGAGGGGCGTTCCTGGTTCGAGGGCGCGTTGCTCCCCGGCGCCGAAGCGCTCCGGCGAGCCGGAGTCGAACGGATCGAGCCGGGACCCCGCGAGGGACACGCGCTCATCAGCGGTACGTACGAGATCACCGGCGTCGGCGCACTCGCCGTGCACGCGGCCCGGAGACTCGTCGACGTCGCCGACGCTGCCGGCGCCCTCTCTCTCGAGGTGCTGCGCGGCAACAGCCGCGGCTACGACGCTCGGCTGCAGGCTGTGCGGCCGCACCCCGGCCAGGTCGAAACAGCCCAGCGGCTCCGGGCGCTCCTCACCTCGAGCGAGATCCTCGCGGCCCACCGCACGCACCGGCTGCAGGACGCGCTCAGCCTGCGGTGCATCCCCCAGGTGCACGGCGCAGTACGAGACGCACTCACCGAGGTGGAGCGGGTCATCGGGGTCGAGATCAACTCGGTCACCGACAACCCGGTCTTCGTCGTGGAGGACGGGGAGCTCACCGCCCTGCCCGGAGGAAACGGGCACGGGGCTCCGACAGCCCTCGCTCTCGACTACCTGGCCATCGCCGTGGCCGAGCTCAGCACGATGTCGCAGGCCCGTTCCGATCGCCTCACGAATCATCACTACAGCGAGCTGCCGGCCTTCCTCATGGACGGCACGTCGGGCGCGTCCGGCTTCATGATCCCTCCGTACGCGGCCGCCGCCCTCGCGGGCGAGAACCGAGGGCTCGCCGCACCTTCCACAGTGCACACCGTCTCGACGTCTGCCGGGCAGGAGGACCACGTCAGCATGGGGACGACGGCGGCGAGGAAGGCCGGCCAGGCGACGGCGAACGCGCAGATCATCGTGGCCATCGAACTCCTGTGCGCCGCGCAGGCCGTCGAGTTCCACGTGCCGCTGCGCCCCGGCGCCGGCACCGGCGCGGTCTACGACGCCATCCGGTCCCATGTCTCCCACCGCACGATCGACACAGAGATCGCCCCCGACATCGAGTCGGTGCGCACTCTCGTCGTCGACGGAACGCTGCACCGCATCATCGCCACCACCGTGAAGGACAACGCGCATGCCTGACACGACTCCCTCCACCGCTCCGCTGGACGGGGTGAGAGTGCTCGACCTGGCGCGCGTGCTCGCCGGCCCGCTGTGCGCAGCCATGCTCGGTGATCTCGGCGCGACGGTCACGAAGGTCGAGCTACCCGAGCATGGAGACGACTCCCGGCACTTCACGCCGCACCAGAACGGCGAGAGCACGTACTTCATGCTCCTCAACCGGGGCAAGCGCAGCATCACCATCGACCTGAAATCGGAACGGGGGCATGCCCTGCTCCTGAAGCTGATCGAGCAGACCGACGTGCTGATCGAGAACTTCCGGCCCGGTGTCACCGCCCGCCTCGGCATCGACTGGGAGACCGTCAAGGCCATCAACCCCAAGCTCGTCTACGTCAGCATCTCCGGCTTCGGGCAGAGCGGACCGCTGTCCAAGCGCGCCGCGTACGACCACATCGTGCAGGCCATGGGCGGGATCATGAGCGTCACCGGTTGGGCCGACGGCCCGCCCACCCGCATCGGCGACGCCGTCGGCGATGTCGTCGCCGGGATCTATGGGTCCTGGGGTGCGCTCGCCGCCCTCTTGCAGCGAGCGGCCACCGGAACCGGTCAGCACGTCGATGTGGCGATGCTCGACTCCATCTTCTCGCTGCAGATGGTGTCGCTGTCCCAGCTGCTCGGCGGCGCCCCACTGCCCGGGCGCATCGGCAACAGCCATCCGATCAGCGCGCCGATGGACGGCTACGCGGCCGCCGACGGGCACGTCGTGATCGCCGTGGCGAACGATCCGCTCTTCGCCCGGCTCGCCGGAGCCCTCGGGCAGCCGGAGCTGGTGACGGACGTGCGCTTCGCGAGCGACCCGGCCCGCATGGCTCATCAGGACGACCTCCGCGCGCTGATCGAGTCCTGGACCTCCGCGCGGTCCGTCGACACCATCGTCGCCGAGCTCGAGGACGCCGGCGTTCCCGCTGCCCCGATCTGGGACATCGCCCAAGTCGCGGCAAGCGAGCACGCCGCGCACCGCGGTCTCGTGCAGTCGGTCGAACATCCCGTCGCGGGCGCCGTGGGTGTCGTCCCGCAGCCCGTGCACTTCAGCGCGGCCGCCCGGTCGACGGATCTCGCAGCGCCGACCCTCGGCCAGCACACCGACGAGATCCTCGCGGACGACCTGGGACTCTCTGCTCAGGAGATCGCGGATCTGCGCGCGAGCGGGGTGGTGTGACGATGAGAGCACCCGAACCGACGAGGATCGCCGTGATCGGCGCCGGAACCATGGGTGCCGGCGTCGCCGGCGTCTTCGCCGCCCACGGCCACCCGGTGTCGCTCTACTCCCGTAGCGGTGCGACGCTCACCTCCGCCCTGACCGCGATCGAGGCGCGCATCGGCGACGCCGTCGATCACGTGACCGTCACGACGGACCTCGCTGCCTGCGCCGAGGAGGCCGGGTTCGTCAGCGAGAACGTCGTCGAGCAGCTTGAGCTCAAGCGCGCGGTGTTCGCCGAGCTCGAACAGCTCGTGCGCGAGGACTGCATCCTGACCACCAACACCTCGAGTGTTCCGATCACCGCCATCGCGGCCGGGCTCGAGAACCCCCGACGCGTCGTCGGACTGCACTGGTTCAATCCGCCGGCCGTGATGCCCCTGGTCGAGGTCGTTCGCGGCTCAGCAAGCGATGACGTCACTGTCGAGCGGGTGATGGCGCTGTGCGCCGCCATCGGCAAGGAGGTGATCGAGGTGCGGCGGGAGGTGCCGGGCTTCGTGATCAACCGACTGCAGTACGCGCTGCTGCGCGAGGCGATCGCCCTGGTCGAATCGGGTGTCGCCACCGTCGCCGACGTCGACCGCGCCGTCGAGACGACGCTGGCGCCGCGGTGGTCGGCGTCCGGCCCTCTGCGTCTGATGGATCTCGCCGGACTCGACACCGTCGAGAAGGTCTCGGCCGTGATCATGCCCGAGCTCGACACGACATCCGGAGTACCGGCGATCGTCAGCTCGCTCGTCGCCGACGGCGCCCTCGGCGCGAAAGCCGGCCGCGGGTTCTACGAGTGGACACCCGAGACCCTCGCCTCCGCCGTCGCCGAGCGCGACGACACGGTGCGGGCACTGACCGAGCGGAGGAGCGCACGATGACCGGAGCGATCACCTTCGAGCAGGACGGCGCCGTCGCGGTCATCACTCTGAATCGGCCGGAGAAGCGCAACGCCCTCAGTCGCGACCTGCTCCTGCAGCTCGTCGACACCCTGCGCATGCTGGACCGCGACGAGACGACCCGGGCGGTGGTGCTCCAGGGAGACGAGCGCGCTTTCGCCGCCGGCGCGGACCTCGGCTCGCTCGGCGACTCCGGGGCGATCGAGCTGTACACCAGCGGGTTCAGCGAGCTATGGGACGACGTGGCCGCCATCCGGCTGCCGCTCGTGGCCTCGGTCGCAGGGTACGCACTCGGCGGCGGACTCGAGCTCGCGCTCATCTGCGACGTGGTCATCGCGGCTGACAACGCTCAGTTCGGCTTCCCGGAGACCTCGATCGGCATCGTGCCGGGCGCTGGCGGCACCCAGCGCATCGTGCGCGCGATCGGCAAGCCGATGGCGATGGACCTGCTGCTCACAGGACGGCGCCTGACCGCGGCCGAAGCCCTCAGCTCCGGTCTCGTGAGTCGGGTCGTGCCCCTGGTGGACCTGACCGAGGAGAGCCGCATGATCGCGGACCGCATCGCGGCCGCCGGGCCTCTGGCAACCCGGATGGCCAAGCACGCGGTGCTCACGGCGTTCGACGCTCCCCTCACGGTAGGTGTCGCCCACGAGCGGGCCCTGTCCGCACTCATCGCCGCCAGCGCCGACCGGAACGAGGGCCTGCGGGCCTTCCGCGCCCGCGACGTGCCCGATTTCGAAGGGCGGTGATCGCATGAATGGTGCGACCGATCTGGGCGACGGTGTCGGTTCGATCGCCGTCGGTCACCGCGCCGACCTCCACGCGCTCGATGCGCCGTCGGCGACGCACCTGGCCTATCGGCCGGGGACGCCGTTGACCTACGCCGTCTGGAAGGACGGTCGCCGCTCATGACTCGGGTGCAGATCCTCCGAGCCGCCTCGCGCCCGGTGAGCCGGTGGCGCAACGGAGGAGGCGAGACCTCCGAGATCGCCCACCACCCCCCGGGTGCGGAGACGGACTGGTGGTGGCGTGC
This sequence comes from Promicromonospora soli, assembly GCF_014653785.1. Taxonomy (GTDB): domain Bacteria; phylum Actinomycetota; class Actinomycetes; order Actinomycetales; family Cellulomonadaceae; genus Promicromonospora; species Promicromonospora soli. The sequence continues at coordinate 462,760 of NZ_BNAS01000003.1, forward strand.
GAGCATCGCCACGATCACGCAGGACGGGACGTTCTCGCCGTTCCCCGGCTGCGACCGCGTCCTCGTCCCGCTCGACGGTGCAGTACGCCTCGCCATAGCCGGGACCCCGCGCGATGTGCCGAGACTCGGCGCACTCCGATTCCGGGGCGAGGAAGACGTCCGGGCCGTCGACGTGACGCATCGGACCACCGACCTCAACATCATCGTCTCCCGCGACCGCGGCACAGCTGACCTGAAGATCGGCGCCGCGCCAGGATCACGACTTGCGCCGAGCCCCGGGCAGAGCCTTCTGGTCGTGGCGCTCTCAGACGATGTCGTCACAGACACGGTTGCACTCGCATACCTCGACGCTGCCCTCTTCACAGCGGGTGACGAGATCATCATCCGGCATGGACTGGTTGCGGTAATAGAACTCACCGATCTCCGGTACTCCTAAAGGTTCCCTTGCTCGCTCACCGCCTCCCTGGCCCTGCAGGACGCCGACGTCGACGTCGACGAGAAGTTCAACATCGGTAGCCGCGAGGTCTACATCGAGGCCGTCCAGGACGGCTCGATCGACCTCGTCCCGGACTACGCCGGCTCCCTGCTCAAGTACCTCGACACCAAGGCCACCGCGAGCACCACCGAGGACGTGCTCGCCGCGGGCGGGGAGGTCCTGCCCGACGACCTCACGATGCTCGACGCCTCGGACGCGCAGGACAAGGGCGTGCTCGCGGTGACGCAGGAGACGGCCGACAAGTACGACCTGGAGACCATCTCCGACCTCGAGCCGGTGGCCGGCGAGATCTCTCTCGGCGGCCCGCCGGAGTGGAAGAAACGGTCAGCGGCGTCGTCGGCCTGGAGGAGGTCTACGGCCTGAAGTTCAAGGAGTTCGTCAGCCTGGACGCTGGCGGGCCGCTCACCATGACGGCGCTGACCTCCGGCCAGGTGCAGGCGGGCGACATCTTCAGCACCGACCCGGGTATCGCCGAGAACGACCTCGTGTCGCTGGAGGACGACAAGTCGCTGTTCGCCGCCGAGAACATCCTGCCCATCGTCCGCACCGACAAGGTGGACGACACCATCACCACGACGCTGAACGACGTGTCCGCGGCGCTGACCACTGAGGACCTGATCGAGATGAACGGCCGTGCCGGTTCTGGCGAGGCCCTCGCGGACATCGCGAAGGACTGGCTGACCGACGCCGGCCTGCTGAAGTAGCCGTCCGGCGAAGCAGAACTCTCCGCTGGTCGAGCCTGTCGAGACCGGGCCTCGACAAGCTCGACCAGCGGGATGTGCCACCTCGGCGAGCCGGGGTGGGCCTCAGCCGACCCGGACCGTCGTGGGCGTTCCGACGACGAGCGGGGCGATCGTCACCTTGTCGATGTCGGGAGCCCAGGCCGAAGGGTTCCCGATCCGGAGGTCGCCGGTGCTCGTGGTCAGCGTGATCGGCACCGTCCGCTGCCAGAAGCTGGTCCACGAGTAGGTGTAGCGGAAGAAGGCGGAACCCACGGGTGTCGCCTGCGCTCCCTCCGTCACGACGGCCTGACGGTCGACCACCTGCGGGTTGTAGTCGTGCCGCCCGGCCGTCTCGGCGTTCGCGTAGTGGACCACGAGGTCGTAGTCACCAGGAGCGTCGAACCCGTCGCCGCGGGGGATCGCTATGTGGTTGTCGCTCCCCATGCCTACCCAGCCCACGTACTTGCCGCCGGAGGCGTTCGAGCCCGACGCGGCGTCCACGCTCACCACTGCGGCGTCCCCGCCCAGCGGCAGGTCCTCGGCCTCGAAGGTCGACGCCGCCGCGTCGCCGGCCGGCGCCCGCGTCACGGTCACCGACTTCACGCGGACGCCGCGGTTCGACCGCAGCTCGAGCTCGTTGATCCCTTCGGTCAGGTGGGCACGGACCGTGGTGCGGCGGTGCCCGCCGTTCGGCACCTGCACCGCCGGGAGCGCGCGGCCCCCGAGACTGAGGCGCAGGTCGGACGCGCCGGTGGTCTGGTACTCCACCGCGACGTCGTAGTAGCCGGTCTCCATCGCGGTGAGGTAGGCGTCGGCCCGCTGGCCTGAGCCCGCGATGCCGCCGAAGCCGCGCGTACCCGAATCCCAGGAGAGGCCCGCCCCGCCGTAGAAGCGCAGGGTGCTCGCCGGGTAGGTGGTCGGCTCACCGTCGGTGATGTCCGTCAGCACGAACTTGTCCAGCGTGATGTCCGAGTTCGGCAGCACCTGGCTCCCGTTCTGGCTCGCCCGGACGGACAGGACATGGGTGCCCGCGGTGAGCTGCACGGAGACCTCCGTGCTGCCCCGGTACTGCCACCGGGAGGTGGCGTTGAGTGCGAGGTCCGCCGTGTACTGGATGGTGGTCCGGTGCGCGCCGTCGACGAAGAGGGCGTGCCGGCCGGCCGAGCCCGGCGTCGCGCCGATGACCTGGAACCGGTAGGTGCCGGTGCGGGGCACGGTGACGGTCCAGTCGGCCTTGGAGGTCGGCTGGTTGAACGAGCCGACGTCGTGGCTCCCCGAGGCGAGGAACTTCCAGCCGCCGCCCGCCTGCGGGTCCTGGAAGTAGGTCCGGGCAGCAGTGAGCGCCGTGTCCTCGGCCTCCACGCTGGTCGACCAGACCGGGTCCGCCGTGATCGCCCGGTCCTGCGCGGGCGTGACCACCACCTGGTAGGCGGCGTACCGGTCGTACGTCGGCACCGTCAGGTTCAGCTTGCCTTCCGTCACGCGCGCCCCGTCGACGGCGTGGACGACGCGCGGGGTGCCGGCGAGCCCCTCGGCGCCGGTGACTGTTACCTCGCGGACCTCGACGTCCACGGTGTTGCCGAAGACGGCGTGGGAGAGGCCGCGCAGGTCGAGCTGCACGTCGGAGTCGGTGCCGCCGTAGAGCACCGTCGCGCGGCGGTTGGCGGCGTCGATCGCCCCGATGCCCTGGAGGCTGTCGACGGCGTTCAGCTCGGGCGGCGTCACCTTGACGGTCTGCGACCCGGCCAGGTCGCCGTACCACTTGAACATCCACCAGCCGCCGTTGGCCCCGTTCGGCCGGGCGCTGTTGTCGGAGAAGTTGCCGGCGTAGTTCCAGTAGGCGGTCTGCGAGTCGACTTTGGTGTCCTCGAACATGGAGAACCACTGGATGAGCTGGCCGGGCACGCCCATGTCGCGGAGCATGCCGTACTCGGTGATATTGACGTGGATCGGCGAGACGCCCACCTCTTGCTCTAGCGCGCGGTAGTCGGCGAAGTGCGTCCGGTACGTGGAAAGGTTGTTGATGCCGAGCTCGTGCCAGATGAAGACGTCGGGAAGCACGTCGTGCTGCTTCGCGAACGTGAGGAAGTCCCGTGACCGCTCGGGCTGCCAGCGCGCGTCGCCGGGGCCGCCGATCCGCGCGGGCGCCAGCCCGTGGCGGGCGTAGACCTCCTGGATCTTGTCGTGCACCGCCTTCCAGTCGGTCAGGAAGGTGTCACGCATCGTTGGCCAGTTCTGGTACCAGATGCCGTCCGGCTCGTTGAAGGGGATGAACAGGTACTCCTCGGGGTGGTCGGACTGCGTGGCGACTACCTCCACCATGAGCTCGACGACCTCGAGGTAGTCCCAGACGCCGTTCGGCTCCTCGACGTACTCCCCGGTGGTCTGGTCGTAGGTGCGCACGTCACCGACGCGCACCCCGCGGTGGTACGGCCAGTCGGGGTAGTGGTCCTGGATGTAGATCGCGAGCTCCTCGCCGTGCTTGGCGAAGAAACCGTCCTCGATCTTGAGGATGTCCCCGCTCGGGTGCTGCGTCCCGAACGGCGGCTTCTGCGAGGAGTTGGTGATGTGCGCGCCGTTGATCAGTGCCTGCGTGGGCGCGCCCTCGTCGCCGAACCCGTAGAGCGTGCCGGTCGCGCCGCCCCGGAAGGCACCGGTCGTGGCGCCAAAGTCCACCGCGAGGCCTTCGGGCTCGGCCGCGGCCGACGGAGCGACCGTGAGTGTGGCTGCTACCAGGACTGTCACTGCAGTGCCGCTCCATCCTCGCCGTCGCCTGGATCGGCCTTCGAGCTTAGTCTGATCTGCGCTATCAGGATTGCTCACCTGTGTTCCACTCCTTCGTGGATCGGGGCCATCGGTCGGTCCTCCATCCTGCGACGTCGCAACGGTGCCGGGTCGGGAGGAGGGCGGCGGCCGCGTCGAAAACGTGGCGCCGGGACCATGAAAGCGTCAATCATCCGTGTTGGCAAGGGTGGCGGTGTAGTCATGCGGCGAGGTAGCCACCCGGTTCGCGCTGGGTGACTACCTCGCTGCATGACTACGTCGCCAGATGACTACCTCGGCGAGTTACGGGTGGGCGTCAGCCGATCTGGACCGTGGTGGGTGAGCCGATGACGAGCGGGGCGACCGTCACCTTGTCGATGTCGGGAGCATAGGCCGTGGGGTTCCCGAGCCGGATAGCGCCGGTGCTCGTGGTCAGGGTGATCGGTACGGTCCGCTGCCAGAAGCTGTTCCACGCGTAGGTGTACCGGAAGAACGCGGAACCGACGGGCGTCGTCCCCGTGCCCTCGGTCACGACGACCTGCCGGTCGACCACCTGTGGGTTGTAGTCGTGCGAACCCGCCAGCTCGGCGTTCGCGTAGTGGACGACGAGGTCGTAGCTGCCGGGAGCGGCGAACCCGCCGCTACGGGGGATCGAGACGTAGTTGTTGCTCCCCTTGCCGACCCACCCCACGTACTGGCCGCCCGAGGCGTTCGAGCCGGCATTGGGATCGACGTTCGCCACCGCGGCGCTCCCGTTACGCGTCAGTGCCTCGCCCTCGATGGTCGACGCCGAGGCGTCGCCCCCCGGCGCGCGCGTGACGGTCACCGACTTGACCCGAACCCCAAGGTTGGACCTCAGCTCGAGCTCGTTGATTCCCTCCGTGAGGTGGGCGCGGACAGTGGTCCGGCGGTTACCGCCGTTCGGGACCTGGACCACCGGGAGGGCGCGGCCCCCGAGGCTGAGGCGCAGGTCGGACGCCCCCGTGGTGTTGTACTCAACCGCGAGGTCGTAGTAGCCGGTCTCCATCGCGTTGAGGTAGGCGTCGGCCCGCTGTGCCTGGCCGGTGATGCTGCCGAAGCCTCGCGTCCCGGACTGCCAGCCGAGGGCAGCCCCGCCGTAGTACCGCAGGGTGCTCGCGGGGTACGCCGTCGGCTCGCCGTCGGTGGTGTCGGTCAGGACGAACTTGTCGAGGGTGATGTCCGAGCCCGGGAGGACCTGGGTGCCGTTCTGGCTCGCCCGGACGGACAGGACGTGCGTCCCCGCGGTGAGCGACACCGAGACCTCGGCGCTGCCGCGGTACTGCCACTTGGATGTCGCGTTGAGCGCGAGGTCGCCCGTGTACTGGATGGTGGTCCGGTTGGAGCCGTCGACGAAGAGGGCGTGTCGGCCGGGCTTGCCCGGCGCGGAGCCGATGACCTGGAATCGGTAGGTGCCGGTTCGGGGAACGGTCACCGTCCAGTCCGCCTTGGACGTCGGCTGGTTGAACGACCCGACGTCGGTGCTCCCTGAGGCGAGGAACTTCCAGCCCCCGCCAGCCTGGGGGTCCTGGTTGTAGGCCGTGGCGGCGGTGAGCTGGGTAGCCTCGGCCTCCACGCTCGTCGTCCAGACCGGATCGACGGTGATCGCTCGATCCTGCGCCGGCGTGACCACCACCTGGTAGGCGGCGTACCGGTCGTACGTCGGGACGGTGAGGCTCAGGTTGCCGCCGTTGACCGCAGCCCCGTCCAGAGCGCGGACGACGCGCGGAGTGCCGGCGAGGCCCTCTGCGCCGGTGAGCGTGACCTCGCGGACCTCCACGTCGACGGCGGTGCCGAAGACGGCGGAGGAGAGGCCGCGTAGGTCGACCTGGACGTCGTCGCCGGTGCCGCCGTAGAGCACGGTCGCGCGGCGGTTGGCCGTGTCGATCGCCCCGATGCCCTGGAGGCTGTCGACCGCGTTCGGCTGAGGCGGTGTCACCTTGACGGTCTGCGACCCGGCCAGGTCGCCGTACCACTTGAACATCCACCAGCCGCCGTTGGCGCCGCCCGGACGGGCGGTGTTGTCGGAGAGGTTGCCGGCGTAGTTCCAGTAGGCGGTCTGGGCGTCGACCTTCGTGTCCTCGAACATGGAGAACCACTGGACGAGCTGTCCGGGTACGCCCATGTCGCGCAACATGCCGTACTCGGTGATGTTGACGGGGATCGGCGGGACGCCCAGCGACTGCTCGAGCGCACGGTAGTCGGCGAAGTGCGTCCGGTAGGTGGCGAGGTTGTTGATGCCCAGCTCGTGCCAGATGAACACGTCCGGCAGGTTCCCCTTGTCACGCGTGTACCGGAGGATGTCGGCCGAGCGTGTGGCCCGCCAGCCGGTGTCGCCGGGGCCGCCGATGCGCGCGTGCCCGAGGCCGTGGCGCTGCCAGACCTGCTGGATCTTCGCGTGGACCGCGGTCCAGTCGGCAAGGAACTGGTCGCGCTGGGTCGACCAGTTCGGGTACCAGTTGCCGCCGTCGGGCTCGTTGAACGGGATGAAGAGGTAGGACTCGGGGCGGTCGGACTGCGAGGCCACCGCTTCGGTGACGAACTCGACGACCTCGAGGTAGTCCCACACGCCGTTCGCCTGGTTGGTGAACGTGCCGGTCGACTGGTTGTAGGTGCGCGTGTCCCCCGGGCGCTGTCCGCCGTTGTAGGGCCAGTCGGGGTAGTAGTCCTGGATGTAGATCGCCAGCTCCGTACCGTGCTTGGCGAAGAACCCGTCCTCGATCCGCAGCGAGTCACCGCTGGGGTGCTGGGTGCCGAACGGGGCACGCTGGGACGAGTTGGTGATGTGGGCGCCGTTGACGAGCGCCGACGTCGGGACGCCGATGTCTCCGAAGCCGTACAGCGTGCCGGTCGCGCCGCCGCGGAAGGCGCCGGTCGTGGCAGCGAAGTCCACCGTTAGGACGTCGGTCTCTGCCATCGCCGGCTGCGCGACCGTGAGGGTGGTCGCGACGAGTGCTGTCACCGCGATGCCGCTCCATCCTCGCCGCCGCCTGGATCGGCCTCCGGGCTGAGTCTGATCTGCGCTATCAGGAATGCTCACCTGTGTTCCACTCCTTCGTGGATCGTCCTTCGTGGATCGGGACCAGTGGTCGACCCTCCGTGCCGCGCGGTGTCATTCGTGCCGAGAGGGCGGGAGGGGGCGGCAATCGTGTCGAAGACGCGATGCCGGGAACATGAAAGCGCTAATCATCCGTGTTTGGCAAGAGGGCCCTCGATGATTGCCGCACTTGCACGTAACCTGGCCTCGTGGAACCTGACCGCCCGATGAAGCCGCCTGTCATCGCCGACGTCGCACGCGTCGCCGGCGTCTCCGTCCCGACCGTCTCGCGCGTGCTCAGCGGCTCCGTGCCGGTCGGCCCCGAGCGCCGCGCCCGCGTCATGGCGGCGATCAAGGAGCTGGGGTTTCGGCCGAACGGCGCCGCCCGGGCGCTCGCGACCGGCGGCCAGCCGATGATCGCCGTGTTCGCCGGGGACACCACGCGGTACGGCTACGCCTCGACCCTCCAGGGTATTGAGGAGGCTGCGCGCCAGGCCGGCTACATGGTGGTCATCTCGGTCGTCGAGACCGACGACAAGCGCACCGTCGACGCGGCGATCGACCACGCGCTCGGCCAGCCGATGGCCGGCGCGATAGTGCTCGAGTACGACCCGCCGGGCGTGGCCGCGCTCGCGGCGATCCCCCCGTGGCTGCCCGTCGTGGCGGCGGCCTCGGGCCGGCCGGCGGACGAGCAGGTGGCGCACGCCTTCATGGACGACCGCTTCGCGGCTGCCCGCGCGACGAAGCACCTCCTTGAGATCGGCCATCACACGGTGCATCACGTGGCGATCCCGTCGCCGGGCCGCCCGAGCGCCCGCATGCTGGGCTGGCGCGACGCGCTCACGGAGGCCGGCGCGCCCGTCCCGCCCGTGCTCTACGCCGACTGGGCGCCGGACTCCGGCTACGACGCCGGCACGAGGCTCGCGCTCGATCCCGAAGTGACGGCGGTGCTGTGTGGCAACGACGAGCTCGCGATGGGGCTCACCAAGGGGCTGACCGACGCCGGCAAGAGCGTCCCCGAGGCCGTCAGCGTCATCGGCTTCGACGACCATCCGCTCAGCCACCTGTGGACCCCGCCCCTGACGACCGTGCGGCAGGACTTCGTCCGGCTGGGTCAGAAGGCGTTCCACCTGCTCAACGCGCAGATCGACAGCGGCACCGTCCCCGCGTCCGTGCGTTTTGTGCCCGACCTGATCCTGAGGTCGTCGGCGGCCCCGCGCGCCGTCCACTCCGTCTGAAAGCGGTTGCGCCCCCTGGGCCCGCCTGAAAGGGACCTGCCCGGAGGGTCTTGCGCTCGATTCTGATATGCGCTTTCATAGGGCCGTGCAAGGAAGCCAGCCGACGACGGCGAACCACAGCTCCGCAGCGACGCGACTGATCCTCTGGTCCGAGGACTCGGGCGAGCTCGTGCTCGTCCTGCCCGACGACGCCCCGGCCGGCCTGGCCACGAGCGCCGGCGCGGGAACGCCGACGCAGCCTCTCGTGGAGATCCTCGCGGTCGGGCAGGGCCGAGCCAACGCCAACACCCGCAACACCGCGACGGCGATCGGTGCGCGGCTGCGGGTCCTGGGCCATGACGTGACGTCGGAGGACGGCTGGACGACCGTCCGGGTGTTCCAGGGCGACGCGGTCACCGGGCTGCACGTGACCTCCCACCTCCGGGTCCGCGCGAATGGCAGCTCGTTGCAGTCGTGGACGTCCGTCCGCAACGACGGGTCGGCGCCCGTCGTGCTCCAGACGGTGTCGTCGCTGATGATCGGCCGCCCGGTCGGCGCGGTCCCGGTCGCGGACACGCTGTCGCTGGAGGGCAGGAGCGAATGGGTCGGCGAGAACCGCTGGGCCTGGACGTCGCTCTCGGGCCAGGACGGGCTCGTCGGGCTCGACCTGCCCGCGCACCAGCACCAGGACGCGCGCGGCGCGCGCAGCCTGGTCAGCACAGGCTCGTGGTCGTCGGGGCGGTACAACCCGGCCGGCGTCCTCCTGGCCGAAGGCGGTCCCGGCCTCGCGTGGCAGGTCGAGCACAACGGCGCGTGGCGCGCCGAGCTGGGGGTCCGCCTCGACGAGAGCGACGACGAGGTGCTCGTACTGGGCCTGTTCGGCCCCACCGACGACGACCACGCCTGGACCCGGGTCCTCGGGGCCGGCGAGTCGTTCGAGTCTGTCCAGGTCTCCCTCGCGGCGTCGTCGGGGTGGCAGGATGCCCTGGCGGAGATGACCCGGCACCGCCGGGCGCTGCGCCGCAACCCGCGCCGCCCCGCCGTCGTGTTCAACGACTACATGAACACGCTCATGGGCGACCCGACCACGGCCAAGCTCCTGCCGTTGATCGACGGGGCGGCCAGGGCCGGGGCGGAGTACTTCTGCATCGACGCCGGGTGGTACGACGACGGCGGCGACTGGTGGGACTCCGTGGGCCTCTGGGAACCGTCGGTGTCGCGGTTCCCCGACGGCGGCCTGCGGCGGGTCACCGCCGCTGTCCGCGCGGGCGGCATGGTGCCGGGGCTCTGGCTCGAACCCGAAGTCATCGGCGTGCGCAGCCCACTGGTCGAACGGCTGCCGGACGAGGCGTTCCTGCAGCGCCACGGCGTGCGGATCACCGAGCACGGCAGGCACCTGCTCGACCTGCGGCACCGCGACGTCGTCAAGCACCTGGACGAGGTGGTCGACCGCCTGGTCGAGTGCTTCGGCGTCGGCTACTTCAAGCTCGACTACAACGTCACCCCCGGCGTGGGCACCGACCAGGACGCCGACAGCCCGGGCGACGGCCTCCTCCAGCAGAACCGGGCCCACCTCGACTGGATCGACGGCGTCCTGGCGCGCCACCCCAACCTCGTGATCGAGAACTGCGCGTCGGGAGCCATGCGCTCCGACTACGCGCTGCTGTCCCGGCTCGACCTGCAGTCGACGTCGGACCAGCAGAACCCGCTGCTCTACCCGCCGATCGCGGCCGGCGCGCTGGTCGGGATCGTCCCCGAGCAGGCGGCGAACTGGGCCTACCCCCAGCCCGACATGACCGACGAGCAGATCGTCTTCACCCTGTGCACGGGGCTCGCCGGCCGGCTCTACCTCTCCGGCAAGCTGCACGAGATGTCGCCCGAGCAGGCGGCGCTCGTCGCCGCCGGGGTCGACCTGGCGAAGCAGTGGACGTCGCGGCTGGTCGACTCCGTGCCGTTCTGGCCGCTGGGTCTGCCGACCTGGAGCGCGCCGCTGGTGGCCGCCGGTCTGCGCAGCGCCGACGAGTCGCTCGTCGTCGTCTGGTGGCGCGGGGCCGAGGCCACCGAGCTCGACCTCGACCTTCCCGCGGGAGCGGTCGACATCGCCTATGGGCCGCCCGACGACGGGTGGCACGTCACGCGCGACGCGGACGGACCCGTCCAACTCCGCATCCCCGCAGGCCCACAGGCCCGCGTCCTCCGAGTCCGGCACGCCGGCCTCACCTGACCATCGGGGCCGCTGGCCGGCCCCGGCTCGACCCGCAGTCGGCGAAGACTGCGTCCATCCAAGGAGTCGAAATGAAGCGGTATCTGACCATCACGACGGCGGCTGTCGCCGTCGGCCTCCTCGCCGCCGGGTGCAGCGACCCGACGGCGGGCAGCGGCGGCGCCGACCCGAGCGCCGGTTCGGCGGAGTGGCCCGCGCAGGACACGGACCTGACCGGGACCACGCTCACCATCTGGGCCGCGCAGAACTCCAACACCGCGCCCGACGCCGTCGTCGCCGGGTTCGAGGAGCTGACCGGTGCCGAGGTCGAGGTCGTCACGATCCCCGACCCGTACGAGCAGGGCGTCCAGACCAAGGTCGCCACGGGTGACCTGCCCGACCTGGCGTTCTGGCAGCCGACCGGCTCGATGCTCACCGCGCTCAACGCGCCGACCAACCTGCAGCCGCTCGACGGCGCGCCGTGGGTCGACTCGTACAGCGAGGGCCTCGCCGACATCACCGGCATCCTGGACGACACCCGCTACGCGGCCCTGATCACCAGCCCCGCGGTCGAGGGCGTGTACTACAACAAGGAGGTCTTCGCCGAGCACGGGATCACGGAGACGCCCACCGACTGGGACAGCTTCCTCGAGACCGCCCGCACCCTGAAGTCCGACGGCGAGACGCCGTTCTTCGAGATGGCCGGCGACCAGTGGGCCACGCAGTGGTGGGTGCAGGTCCAGCTCGCCGACGCCGCCCAGGACGGCCTGTGGGACCGCGTGAACACCGGCGAGGAGAAGTTCACCGACCCCACGATCCTCGGCGCCATCGAGACGTACAAGGGCCTGGTCGACGAGGGCCTCTTCAACGAGGACATCAAGACCGCGACGTTCGAGGACCAGGCGGACGCCCTGCTGGCGGGGGACGCCGCGATGGCGGTCCAGGTCAACTCGTTCTTCGGCCAGCTCCAGGCCAAGGCGGACTCGGCCGAGCTCGACGAGAAGATCGGCTTCTTCCCGATCTCGCCCACCGGCAACGTCGGCACGTTCATCCCGGACCAGTCGAACGCGCTCGTCGCCTTCAAGACCGGCGCCGCCGACCAGGAGGCGGCCGCGCGCCAGCTGCTGTCGTACTGGCTCGGCGACGGGTACGCCGACTTCGTGGCGGACCGCGACACGATCTCGCTGCAGGACGGCGTCCCGACGCCGGAGTCCGTGCCGCAGGCGCTCCTGGACGTCCACGCGTCCCTCGGTGAGTCCGTCGGGTCCATGCAGGCGCTCGCCGTGGCGAACCCCGACCTGTACATCTACCTGGCCGACATGATCCAGGGCACGACCACGCCCGAAGAGGTCGCGCAGCAGACCCAGGACCAGTTCGCCCAGCTCGCCCGAGCCCAGGGCATCGAAGGCTTCTGACCCAGACCCGCTGGGTGCCGGGCCGCCGTGAGGCGGCCCGGCACCCACCGTCCGAGGACTGATCGTGACCGCACAGACCACAGCCATCCCGCCGATGCCGCCCGCCGGACCCTCGGCGTCGCGCCGGCCGACGGCGCGCACCGACCATCGCCACCGCGCCAGCCACCCGGCCACGTTCCTCATCCCGGCGTTCCTGATCCTCGGGGTGTTCTTCTTCCTGCCGACGATCTTCAACTTCGTCTACGCGCTCACCGACTGGTCGAGCTTCAAGAGCGAGATCGGCTTCGTCGGGCTGCAGAACATCCAGGACCTCATCTCGAGCGGCACCCTCCTGTCGTCCCTGCGGATCACGCTGGTCTACGCGGTCCTGGTGGCGATCTTCCAGAACCTCTTCGGGCTGCTGCTCGCGCTCCTGCTCGAGCGCGACACCAAGATCAACCGCTTCGCCCGGGTCATGTTCTTCATCCCGGTCGTCATGTCCGCGCTCGCCGCCGGCTACGTGTTCCAGGCGATCCTCAAGCCGGACGGCGCCGCCAACGCGATCCTCAGCGCCTTGAGCGGACAGCCGGTCACGATCCCCTGGCTGGGGGACACCACGTGGACGCTGGTGGTGGTCGCGCTGATCCACTCCTGGAAGTGGATGGGCCTGTCCATGCTCATCTACCTCGCGGGCCTGAAGACGATCAGCGAGGACGTGCTCGAGGCCGCCCGGCTCGACGGCGCCTCGGCGTGGACCATGTTCCGCGACATCCGGTTTCCCCTCCTCGCGCCCGCGCTGACGTTCAACGTCGCCACCGCTCTGCTCGGCTCGATGAACGGGTTCGACATCGTCCAGGCGACCACCGGCGGCGGGCCGGCCCGCACCACCGAGCTGCTCAACATCTTCATCTTCCGCACGTTCGGACAGGGCCTGTTCGCCCAGGCCACGACCATGAGCCTCGTGCTCTTCGTCGTCGTCGTGGCCCTCGCGTTCCCCGTCATCCGGACCCTGCGCAAGCGAGAGGAAGTCCTGTGAACACCACCAGGCACGGAGTCTGGCGGCGCATCCAGCCGGTCGCCGCGATCCTGGCCGTCGTCCTGCTCATCGGCATGCCGCTGTGGATTGTCGTCGTCACCGCTGGCAAGACCCAGGGCGAGGCCCTCAACCCCGACCTGTCCCTGCCCACGACGTGGCAGTACGCCGAGAACTTCGCGGCGGTCTGGGAGCAGGGCCGGGTACCCGCCGCGTTCTTCGGCAGCCTGCTGGTCATGGTCCCGGCGGTCATCGGGGTGCTCGCGCTCGGGTCGCTCGCCTCGTGGGTCCTCGCGCGCCGCAGCTCCCGGCGCATGGCCGTGCTCTACGCCCTGGCCATCAGCGGCATAGTGCTGCCGCCCGCCGTCGTGACCGTCGTGCTGCTGCTGCGCCAGCTCGGCCTCGCAGGCACGGCGATCGGGATGATCGGCGTCTACATGGGCATGTACATGTCGACGGTCATCTTCTTCGTCACCGGATTCATCCGCACGATCCCGATGGAGCTCGAGGAGGCGGCGCGCGTGGACGGGGCCGGCCCGCTGCGCGTGTTCGGCAAGATCATCCTGCCGCTGCTGGCCCCCGTGCTGTCGACGGCGACCATCCTGATCTGCCTGTACGTGTGGAACGACGTCTTCTACGCGTTCTTCGTCGTCGGCGGGCGCCTGGACACCCTGCCGCTGAACCTGTTCCAGGTCGCCAGCGCCGGGCTGTACCTCGAGAACTGGCACCTGATCTTCGCCTACGTGGTGCTCATGAGCCTGCCGCTGCTGGTCGTGTTCATCGTCGCGCAGCGCAAGATCATCTCCGGCATCACCTCCGGGGCGGTCAAGTAGCGAGCGGCCCGCGCTCCAGGGGCGAGAGCCCCTGGAGCAGCGGGAGTAGCGTCGTTGACCTGGGGTCGTGCGGAGGAGGCGGCGATGGTCCCGACGATGATGCTGGTCGGGCTGGTGTTCGGCCGCTGGTGGCGAACCACGCTGATCGCCGCCGCGGTCCTCTGGCCGGCGCTCGTCGCCTGGACGGCGGGACCGTTGTCCGTCGGTCAGGTGATCGGAGCGTCGCTCCTCGGCGCCGCGAACGCGGCTGTCGGCGTCCTCGTCCACCAGGCGGTGCGGTGGCTGGTCCGACGAGGGCGCCAGGGCCGGTCGGTCTGATGTGCGACGGGTTCCTCAGGCCCGGGTGATGACGGCCTTGCCGCGGACGCCGCCCTTGCCCTGCGACTGCACGGCCTCCGCGGTCTGGTCGAAGTCGAAGACCCGTCCCACGACGGGACGCAGGACGCCGCTGTCGACGAGGGCGCTGATCTTGCGCAGCTGGTCGCCGCTGGCGCGCATGAAGAGGAACTCGTACGTCACACCGAGCTTCTTCGCCTGCCGGCGGATCTTGCTGCTGAGCGCCGCCATCGCGAGGCGCAGCACCGGGTTCAGGCCGGCCTCGCGGGCGAACGCGGGGTCGGGCGGCCCGACGATGCTGATCGCCTTGCCGCCGGGGCGCAGCACCCGGAGGGACTTCTCGAGGTTCTCGCCGCCGACGCTGTCCAGCACCAGGTCGTACCCGTCCAGGAGCTGCTCGAAGTCCTGGTTCCGGTAGTCGACGACGCTGTCGGCGCCGAGCTCCCGGACGAAGTCGACGTTGCCCGCGCTGACCGTGGTCGCGACGGTGGCGCCGAGGTGCTTGGCGAGCTGGATCGCGACTGTCCCGACGCCGCCGGAGCCGCCGTGGATGAGGACCCGCTGACCCGGCTGAACGTTGCCCCTCTCGACCAGCGCCTGCCATGCGGTCAGGGCGACCAGCGGCAGCGAGCCCGCCTCCTCGAGAGTTGCCGTCGCTGGCTTGAGCGCCAGATCGGCCTCGGGGACCGCGATGCGCTCCGCGAAGGTCCCGATGCGGTCCGTGCGGGGCTGGGCATACACCTGGTCACCGAGCGCGAACCCCCGCACCTGGGCCCCGACGCGGATCACCGTCCCTGCGACGTCGCTGCCCATGACCTGCGGCAGCTCGTAGCGGAGGAACGACTTGAACGCTCCCGACCGGATCTTCTCGTCGACGACGTTGAGCCCGGCGGCCTGGACCTGAACCAGCACGTCATGCTCTCCGACGACGGGCTCGGGAACGTCCGCTTCCTGCAGCGGCTCCTTGTACTTGTTGATGACAAACGCACGCATGGTGACTTTCCTTCTTGGTCTGGTGTTGTGCTGATGGCTTGTGCTGATGGCTTGTGACTGCCGCGGGCTGGGGGCTAGCGGCGGAGGAAGTCGCGCGCGGCGTCGACGAACTCGCGGTGGTACTGGAAGACCGCGCCGTGACCGGAGTCCGGGTAGACCGTCACCGCCGCGCCCGGAAATCGCCGGGCCAGCTCGGCGGCGTTCGCTGGCGGCACCAACCGGTCGCTGTCGCCGTGGACGATGAAGACCTCGTCGACGGCTGACGACAGCTCGACGGGAGCCTGCAGGCCCCATCGGCGCACCGCGGTCAGCTGCGCGCGAACCGCCCCCAGGGTCACGGGCTTGTCGCGCCCCGTCGTGCGTTGCTTCAGCCGCGCGAGGTAGGCACGGGCGGCGCGCGCCCCCGTGGCGGTGGAGGTGAAGAACAGCAGCGTCTTCGGATCGTTGAGCCTGAGCGCGGCGCGGACCCCCGTGATGACGGCGGTACGGGTGATGGTGGCCAGGCCGGGCCCACCTGCAGGTCCCGTGCTCGCGAGGATGAGCCGGTCGATCAGCCGCGGTGCCCGCGCGGCGACGGCTTGGGCGACCATCCCGCCCACCGCCAGGCCGAACATGTCCACGCGGTCGTGACCGAGCGCCCGGATCAGCGCCACGACGTCGTCGGCCATCTCCTCGAACGACTCGCGGGCGCGTCCTGTGGAGTCGCCGACGCCGCGGTAGTCGACCGCGATGACCCGGTGATCCTGCGCCAGACCGTCCACGATGCGCGGGTCCCAGCCGTCGAGGTTCGCCCCGAGATGCGTCAGCAGGACCAGCGGGATCCCCGTCTGCGGGCCGAGCTCGCGGTAGGCGAACAGGGCACCCGCGGCCGGGATCGTGCGTGTCGGTGCGTCCGTGTAGCTCCGCACCGTTCCTTGCTGCGACATGTCTCTCTCCCGAGGGTCTCGTCCGGCTCGATGAAGCCGAGTATGCTCAATCATGAGCAGACTCAGAAACATTGTCAAGAGGGGACCACATGGAACACCGACGAATGCCGATCGGGCGCCGCGAGCGGGCCAAGCAGGACAAGCGCGAACGGATCATGGCCGCGGCCCGGGAGCTGCTCGCGCAGCACGGCGTCAGCGGCGTCACTACGCAGGAGATCGCCGATCGGGCCGATGTCGCGATCGGCACCCTGTACCTGTACGCGTCCACCAAGGCGGAGCTGCTGATCATGGTCCAGAACCAGAAGTTCGCCGCCGCCATCGACGAGGGCCTGGTCGCCGCGAGCGACGCCGCCGAGCAGGGCGCGCTCGAGAGCGCCGTGGCCCTCATCCGTCCGGTTGTGGTGTGTGTGCGGGAGCACGTCGAGAACGGCCGCACGTACCTGCACGAGCTGGTCTTCGGGGATCCTGCCGAGCCCTACCGGCGGGAGGGCCTGGTCCTTGCCGCTCGACTCGAGCACGGCGTCATCGGCGTGCTCACCCGCGACGGGTCCATCGATGCCACCGTTGCGGCGCTGCTGGCGCGGGTGATCACCGCGGTCATCCACGTCAGCACGACCGCCACCGTGTACCTGCACCGCAGCGATGACGCCGTCCTTGCCGACATCCGCGAGCAGATCGGTGCCGTCCTGGCATCCCGTGCCGCCGCCTGACCGCTCGCCTCACGTGAGAAGGCTCGGGGCCGGCCCGGCGCTCAGGCGTAGCTGGCCTTGACCACCAGTACGGGGGCCGGCGAGTCGAGCAGCACCTGCTGCGTCGTCGACCCGACGAGGAACGTGCCGACGGTGGAGTGCTTGCGCGAGCCGATGACCACGAGCTGCGCAGAGACGGCCTCGGCCCGGTCGACTATCGCGTCGGCGACGTCGGCTTGCTCGGCGCGGAAGGTGATCGGCGCCATGGTGACGGTGGGGGGTATGGCGTCGAGCAGGTGCGCGAGCGCCGCGGGGACCTTGCGGTCCGCCTGCGGCGTGAGCACGAGGACAGCCAGCTCCTGCCGGCGTCGCACCGCCTCGTTGACTGCCGCGCGCATCGCGGCCTCACCCTGGGGTGACTCGTTGTACGCCACGAGGACGGTCATCGGCCTTTGCACCTCCGGACAGGTTCGCCGGGTTGTCACCCCTGCTGGTGAAACTCTCTCACAAGTCCGGGACTCCGGCAGTCATCGCCTGCCCACGTGGGCTGCGGCAAGGCTGTTTTCGTTTCCACTGTCGTACTCGGCTTGTAAGGTCCGAATGCGCGCAGCGTCGCGGCCGGGGAGAACAGAGGGAGCACGTCATGGGCCTGCTGGACAAGATCAAGGGCGAGCTCGTCGACATCGTCGAATGGCTCGACGACACGCGGGACACCATCGTGTGGCGGTTCCCCCGCTACGAGAACGAGATCAAGATGGGCGCGCGGCTCGTCGTGCGGGAGTCGCAGACCGCCGTCTTCGTCAACGAGGGCGTCATCGCCGACGTGTTCGGGCCCGGCACGTACACGCTCGAGACCCAGAACCTGCCTGTGCTGTCGACGCTGAAGGGCTGGAAGCACGGCTTCCGCTCGCCGTTCAAGGCCGAGGTGTACTTCGTCAGCACCCGGCAGTTCACCGACATGAAGTGGGGCACCAAGAACCCCGTCATGATGCGGGACCCGGAGCTGGGCATGGTGCGCGTGCGTGCCTTCGGCGCGTTCTCGGCCCGGGTCGCGGACCCGCAGAAGCTGCTGCGCGAGCTCGTCGGCACCGACCCGCAGTTCCGCACCGACGAGGTGCACGAGTACCTGCGGCAGAACATCGTGAGCCACCTCGCGAGCGTGCTCGCGTCGGCGGGGATCCCCGTGATCGACCTCGCCGCCCACCACAGCGACTTCGGCGACCAGCTGGCGACCAAGCTCACCGACGAGCTGGCGGACCTGGGCATCTCCGTGCCGAAGTTCGTCATCGAGAACATCTCGCTTCCGCCGGAGGTCGAGGAGGCGCTCGACAAGCGCACGTCCATGGGCATCGTCTCCTCCGGGACGGTGGGGAGCATGGCCGCATTCCAGCAGTTCCAGGCGGGCGAGGCGATGGAGGCCGCCGCCGGTGCGGGCGGCGGGGCGAGCGCGGTGGTCGGCATGGGCCTCGGGCAGTCGGTGGGTAACGCGATCGTGCCGCCCGCTCAGCCGGTGCCGGCGGCGTCGTCCGCGCCCGCCGCGCCGGGGGCGCCGTCAGGCCCGCCGCCGCTGCCCGGCTGGTACCTGGGCAACGGCGGCGCGCAGACCGGCCCGTTCGACGATGCCGCGCTGGCCGGTCAGGCCGCCGCCGGCACCCTGACGGCCGGCACGCTCATCTGGCGCGCCGGCATGGCGGGCTGGGAACCGGCGTCGTCCGTGCCCGACATCGCGAAGCACCTCGGCGCGACACCGCCGCCGCTCCCGCCGCAGGCCTGAGATGGCGGAGCTGACCGACGGCGGCACGACCGCCCACCACGCCTACCCGTGCGAGCAGTGCGGCGCCAGCGTCGAGTTCGCGGCCGGGACCGGAACGCTGACCTGCCCGTACTGCGGCCACACACAGCTGGTCACCGCCGGCGTCCGGGAGGTGCGCGAGCACGACTTCGCGGCGCTGGCCGCCAAGCCGCGTCCCGCCGCGCCGGCCACGCACGACTACCGGTGCGGCACGTGCGGCGCGCTCACGACGAGCGACCACCTGTCCCAGAAGTGCGGGTTCTGCGGGTCGCCGATGGTCGCCGAGGTGGAGTCCCTCGGACTCGTCGAACCGGAGGCCGTGCTGCCCTTCGAGGTCGACCGGGCGTCGATGCAGGCCGCCCTGCAGAAATGGGTGCGCTCGCGGTGGTTCGCGCCGTCGGCCCTGAAGAAGGTGGTGTCCGCGGAGCAGGCGCACGGCGTCTACCTGCCGCACTGGACGTTCGACGCGCGGACCCGGTCCGACTACACCGGGCAGCGGGGCGAGCACTACTGGGTCACCGAGACCTACACCACCACCGATTCCGAGGGCCGGAGCCAGACCCATACCCGGCAGGTGCAGAAGACCCGCTGGTACCACGCGTCGGGCACGGTGGCGCGGGACTTCGACGACGTGCTCGTCGCCGGGACCGGGCGGGTCATGCCAGAGCACCTGGCGAAGCTCAGCCCGTGGCCGCTCGACCAGGCCCGGTCGTACCAGCCCGACTACCTCGCGGGCTACGAGACCCTGCGGTACGACGTCGAGCCCGAGGCCGGGCTGGACGTGGCCAAGCAGGAGATGGCGCCCGTCATCGAGAACGACTGCGAGCGGGACATCGGCGGCGACGTGCAGCGCGTGCACCAGGTGAGCACGAGCTATGCCGACGTGACGTACAAGCTCCTGCTGCTGCCGGCGTGGATCGCCACGTACCTGTACGGCGGCAAGCCGTTCCAGGTGCTGGTCAACGCACGCACGGCCGAGGTGGTGGGGCAGCGGCCGTGGTCGGCCTGGAAGATCGTCCTCGCGATTCTCGCGGGGCTGGTCCTGGTCGGCGCGATCGTGTGGGCGGTGTTGGCATCCCAGGACGGCGGCACGGCGCTCGCCGCGGCCGCTGGGCACTTGGGCGATCCGGGCGCCCGTGAGAGCGTGGGGTTCTACGTGGATCCAGAGTTGTATCCAGGGTTCTGAGGAACCGCACGTCTGGCCCGTCCGTTGGTCCACCGGCAGACGACGACCGCAAGGAGACCATTACGATGTTGTGCCCGATCGACCAGACCACGCTCGTCATGTCCGAGCGCAAGGGGATCGAGATCGACTACTGCCCCACGTGCCGTGGCGTGTGGCTCGACCGTGGTGAGCTCGACAAGGTCATCGACCGCTCGGTAGAGGCCGAGATCGCCGCGGAGAACCGGCCGACGACGCCGGTCCCACCCTCGGCTCCCGCTCCGCCGATGCCGCCCGTGCCGAACCCCGTGCAGGCCGGCCCGGCCTACGGCTCCCCGCAGCCGGCCTACGACCCGCGGTACGACGACCGGCGGCGCGACGACGACCGCCGCTACGACCGGGACCGCCGGTACGACGACGACCGCCGGTACGACTCGTACGGTGACCGCCGGAACGACCCGCGGTACAAGAAGAAGCGCAAGGAGTCCTTCCTCGAGGACCTCTTCGACTTCTGACCACGTCCATCGACCTGTCAGGCCCGCAGCTCGCGCGAGCTGCGGGCCTGACGGGTTGGCGGACCCGGACTCTCAGCCGGCGTGCACGTGGGGGCGCTTGGTGCGGTCGGGCTCGGCACGGCGCAGGATCTCGCGGGTGACGGGTGCGACCTCGCCCGCGCCGAAGAGCAGGAACCGCAGCAGGTGGTTGATCGGGTTGCCCTCGGTCCACTCGTAGTAGATGTGCGGCGGTACGCCGGTCACGTCGCGCACGTGCAGCAGCAGGGCGGCGAGCGCGTTGGGGACGCTGGGCGCCTCCAGGGTGATGGCGCGGTACCCGCCCGGCCGCACGACCCCCGTGGCTTCGATCACCGACTCGAAGTCGGACGGGTCGGTGAGCGTGACCTCGACGAAGATGATGTCGTCGGAGCGCGGAAGATCGTTGTCGGAGGCGATCTGGGCGACCTTCTCCTGGTACTCCTGGGCGTCTCCGGCGTCGGGCTCGTTGGCGACCAGGCGGACGTTGCGTCTGGCGCACTCTCGAACGTACTGCTCGGCGCGAGCATCGAGGACGACGCCGGTGGTCCGCAGCTCGAACGACCTCGTCAGGCGCGAGACCAGCGAGACGAGGACGATCGCGACGATGAAGACGGCGCCGATCTTCACGCCGTCGGGCCGCTCGATGACGTTGAGCGCGGTGGTGTAGAAGAAGATCAGCGTGATCACGGCGAACGCGACGGTGAGCCGGCGCTGCCCCGCCTTGCGGGCCGCGAGCGTGACGGCGACGCAGGCCGAGGAGAACAGGACCAGGACGCCGGTGGCGTACGCGCCGCCCTGAGCGTTGACGTCGGCGTTGAAGATCCACGTCACCAGGAACGCGATGGCGGTGATCACCAGCACGAGCGGCCGGGCCGCCGAGGCCCACTCGGGCGCCATGCCGTAGCGGGGCAGGTAGCGAGGGATCAGGTTGAGCAGGCCGGCCATGGCCGAGGCACCGGCGAACCACAGGATCGCGATCGTGGCGAGGTCGTACGCCGTGCCGAACACCGGCCCGAGATAGGAGTGTGCGAGGTAGGCGAGGGCCCGCCCGGACGCGGCGCCGCCGTCGGCGAACTCCTCCTGCGGGATGAGCCAGGTGGTGACCAGGCTGCTCGTCACCAGGAAGCAGCTCATGGTGACCGCGGCGGCGGTGAGCAGCTTCTTGGTGTTGCGGATCCGGCCGGCCGGACGCTCGGGGGTATCGGTGGGGTCGCCCTTGACGTGGGACATCACGGCGACGCCCGTCTCGAAGCCGGACATGCCGAGCGCGAGCTTGGGGAAGACGAGCAGTGCCAGTGCGACGATCATGACCGGGTTGCCGTGCTGGGTCACCAGCGCGGTGGACCAGTCACTGATGACCTGGGGCTCGGTGAAGACATGGACGAACGACACCAGGATCGTCACCACGTTGAGCAGGAGATACACCGCGACCAGGACGACGGCGATGCCGATGGCCTCGGTGAACCCGACCAGGAACACGACGCCGAGCAGCGCGATCAGGCCGAGCGTGATCCACAGGTTGCCGCCGTGCAGCAGGTCGGCGACGGCGGGGTTCTCCACCGCGTGCTCCGCGGCGTCCGCTGCCGACAGCGTGATGGTGATGACGAAGTCCGTCGCGGCGAAGCCGAGCAGCACCAGGACGAACAGCTTGCCCCGCCAGAAGGTCAGCAGCCGCTCGAGCATCGCGATCGAGCCCTGCCCGTGCGGGCTCTCGGCGGCGACCCTGCGGTACACGGGCAGTGCGCCCAGGAGGGTGAGCGCGACCAGGACGAGGGTCGCGATCGGGGACAGGAGCCCTGCCGCCAGCGCTGCGATCCCGGGCTGGTAGCCCAGCGTCGAGAAGTAGTCGACGCCCGTCAGGCACATCACCTTCCACCAGGAGTGCGCCTTCTCCGGCGGAGGCTCCTGGGCGTAGGCCCCGAGCTTGTCCGCCCGGAGCTCCTGTCCCGCCAGGAGCCACGACCTCAGTCGGGAGGGCGCAGGAGGGGGTGCGGCCGGGGGCGCGGTGACAGTCACGTCCGCCATTACAAAGCCAACCCACCGCTGTCGGTGCGGTCTTTGACGGATCCTTAACGCCGGCAGCGCTGTGACCCGTGTCACGCGCGCTTGGGCTACCGGGGTGGTGGCACTGTCGTTGAGCGTTACGAGTCGCTCGTGGCCCTGACCTGGCCGGAAGCGGTCCTTCCCTGGAAGCGCCACCAGGTCCGCTGGATCAGGAGGCATACCACCGCGCCGGCCACGATCATGGCGACGTTGATGGCGAACTGGGCCAGCGAGCCCGTGGCTTCTTCGCCCACACCGTAGGCGAGCGCGACGGCGGCGTTACCCACGGCCGGGACGGTGGTCACGGAGATCAGCACGCCCACGAGCACCCCTGACCGGCCAGACGTCAGCGAGATCATGCCGGCCGCTCCGGCGAGCGCGCCGACCACCCAGCTCAGTGCGTCCGGTGCCCAGATGAACGACGTCTGCGGCCGGTCGGCGAGCAGTGTCGCCTGGTCCGCCAGGCCCCACGCCTGGAGCAGCAGTGCCATCAGGACGGACGCCGCGAACCCGGCGGCGAACCCGGCCGCCAGGGTGGCCGCGGCTCGCCCGGCCGTGCGCCAGCGCCGCCCGACCAGGCCGACCGAGATCGCGGCGAGCGGGCCGAAGTCGGGGCCGGTCACCATGGCGCCGACGACGAGGATCGGCTGGTCGAACAGGACGCCGATCATGCCGATGGTGGTGGCCAAGGCCATGAGGGCGAGGTAGCCCAACGAGGTGCGCGACTCGGCCTCGGTGCGGTCCACGACCTCTTGCCACACGAGCGCGTCCTCCGGCAGGCCGGGGGCGGCGTCCTGCGCTCGAGTGGCATGGTGCGAGAGAGAGGTGTCCACCGACTCCACGGCGATGGAGCCGTCGCGGCCCAGACCCATATCGGTCAGGCGGTCCAGGATCGGGCTGAGCGCCTCGCGTGCGACGTCGGCCATGACGACGTCGCCCGGCGGGTCGACCGCGCAGTCGGGGAGCACCACGACGTTGGTCGCGGCGGGACTGGACCGCAACAGGTCCACGACGTCGGCCGTGGCCGCGGACGGGCTGACCACACGGAGGTGCTGCATCACGCCGACACCGTATCCGTGGGTGACGCCGCACCGGCTGGTGTTGACGCAACCCTTACGGGGCCGGTCGAGCACCTCGGCCGACGCCGAGGGCGTCCAGCTCGCCCGTGGCAGAATCAACCGGGTGCAAATCGGGATGATTGGACCGTTCGAGGTGCGCCTGGACGATGGCGTCGTCGCCGATGTGCCGGGCGCCCGGCTGCGCGCGCTGCTGGTCGCGCTTGCGCTCAACCCGGGTCGCGCGGTCCAGAAGGCCACGCTCGTCGACTGGATCTGGGGTGAGCACCCGCCGTCGGACGCGGCGAACGCCCTGCAGCGCCTGGTCTCCCGACTACGGAAGGTGCTGCCGGACGGATCGATCGAGGGGCAGCCGAGCGGCTACCGGCTGCGGGTGGAACCCGACGCCGTCGACGCCGTGCGGTTCGAGCGGCTCGTCGGCAAGGCCCGCGCCGACGACGGTCCGCGGCGGGTCCAGCTGCTGCGCGACGCCCTCGCGTTGTGGCGCGGCGCGGCCATGCAGGACATCGACCTGGAGGGCAGCGCGGCGTTCGACGCGGCGGTCACGCGCCTCGACAGGCTGCGGCTGAGCGTCATGGAGGACCGGTTCGACGCGGAGATCGCCCTCGGCCACGGCGCGGACCTGGTCCCGGAGCTGACCGACCTGGTGGCCGCGCACCCGGTGCGGGAGCGGCTCGTAGCCGCGCTGATGCGTTCCCTCGCCGCGACCGGTCGCGACACCGACGCGCTGCTCCTGTACCAGCGCACCAGAGAGGCCCTGGCCGACGCGCTCGGCGTCGACCCCTCACCGGAGCTGTCCGCGTTGCACGTCGCGCTGCTGCGCGGCGAGGTGGGGCGGCCCGACGAGAACCGGAAGACCAACCTACGTGCCGAGCTGACCACGTACGTCGGGAAGGACGCCGACGTCGCCGCGGTCCGCGACCTCGTCGGGGAGCATCGGCTGACCACCCTGATCGGGCCGGGCGGCGCGGGCAAGACCAGGCTGGCCACGGAGACCGCGCGCACGCTGACTGACGACCTCCCGGACGGCGCGTGGCTGGTGGAGCTCGCGGCGATCGGCGCCGACGGCGACGTGGCGCAGGCAACGCTCGCCGGGCTCGGTCTCCGGGACGCGCTGCTCGGCGAGGCGCCGGACCTCGACCCGACCGAGCGGCTGGTCGCCGCGATCCGCGAACGGGAGATGGTCCTGGTCCTGGACAACTGCGAGCACGTGATCGAGCCGGCGGCGGCGCTCGCTCACCGCCTGCTCGGGGAGTGCCGCCGGCTGCGGATCCTCGCGACGAGCAGGGAGCCGCTCGGCATCACCGGTGAGGCGCTCTGGCCGGTGCTGCCGCTGGGCCTGCCGGAGGCGGACGCCGGCCTCGACGAGATCGCATCGGCGCCGGCCGTCCGGCTGCTGCGGGAGCGAGCGAGTGCGGCGCGCCAGGACCTCGCGGTCGACGCGTCCACCCTGCCGACGATGGCCCGCATCTGCCGGACGCTGGACGGTATGCCGCTGGCGATCGAGCTGGCCGCGACCAGGCTGCGCACCCTGTCCATCGACCAGCTCGCCGACCGGCTCGACGACCGGTTCCGCCTGCTGACCGGCGGCAGCCGCACCGCCCTGCCGCGACACCGGACGCTGCGCGCGATGGTCGACTGGAGCTGGGAGCTCCTGACCGACGCCGAACGGACGGCCCTGCGCAGGCTGTCGGTGTTCGCGGGCGGGGCGAGCCTGGAGGCGGCCGAGCGGGTCTGCGCCGGCGACACGGCCGAGCCGGAGCAGGTGCTCGAGCTGCTCACGGCACTGACCGAGAAGTCGCTGCTGGTCGCCGAGCCCGCCGGCACTCCGCGCTACCGGATGCTCGGCACTATCAAGGAGTACGCCGCGCAACGCCTTGCGGAGGCGGGAGAGTCGGACCTGGCCCGCCGGGCGCACCTCGCACACTTCGCCGACCTCGCCGAAACCGTGGAGCCGCGCCTTCGCCGGGCGGAGCAGCGGCAGGGGATCGGCACGCTCGCCGTCGAGCACGACAACATCAGCGCCGCGATGCGCGGTGCGCTCGCGGCCGGCGAGACGCACGCGGCGATGCGGCTAGCGGCCGGCGCCGGCTGGTACTGGTGGCTCAGCGGGCACAAGTCCGAGGGCCAGGAGCTGGTCACCGCGGCCGCCGAGCTCCCCGGCGATGTCGACGACAAGACCCGGTCCGCCGTGTACTCGCTGGTCGTGATGTTCGCCAGCTCCGGGCGGGCCGCCGACGAGCGCCAGGCGGCGGACTGGATCCACAAGGCCTACGAGCTCAGCCTGCGCGACGGGCCGCACAGCCCGCTGCTGGGGCTGATCATCCCGCTGGAACGCATGCTGCAGGGGTCCGACCCCCTGAACGCGTGGGAGTCGGCCCTCGACAACGACGACCCCTGGGCACGCGCGCTGGCCCGGCTGCAGCTCGGCAAGATGCGGGTGATGCTCGGTCACGCCGGGCAGGAGGCTGACACCCACCTCGAGACGGCGCTCGCCGAGTTCCGGGCGCTGGGCGAGCGGTTCGGGATCTCCTTCGCCCTGACCGAGCTGGCGGACCGCATCGCCACGCGCGGCGAGTTCGCCGCCGCGGCCGAGTACTACGAGCAGGCGATCGCGGTAGTGACCGAGGTCGGGGCCGTCGAGGACGTCATCCGGATGCGGTCGGGACAGGCGCGGCTGTACTGGCTGCTGGGCGACAAGGACGCGAGCGCGGCCGCGACAGCCGATGCGGCACGGCTCGCGGAGCGGGTCACGTGGCCGGAGGCGCTGGCGGAGGTGGCCCTGGCCAAGGCGGAGCTCGCCCGCTGGGGCGGGGACGCCGAGGAGGCTCGCCGGCAGCTCGATATCGCGACGACGATGTTCGGCGAGCAGGCGTCGAACCTCCGCTCGCTGACGCACCACCAGCTGGGCTACCTCACGGACGACCTCGGCGAGGCTCGCGAGCATCGCGCCGCGGCCTGCAGGGCCGCGGCCGAGGCGGGGTACGCACCCATGCTCGCGCAGACGCTTGTCGGGGTCGCGGACCTGGCACTGCGGCGCGACCAGCACGAGCAGGCCGCGCGGCTGCTCGCGGCGAGCGCCGTCGTGCGCGGGCTGCGGGACCGTTCCGACCCGGACCTGGCCCGGATCGAGGAGGCAGCGCGGAGCCGCCTCGGCGACGCGGGGTTCGCCGAGGCGGCTCGGGAGGGTACGGAGACGAGCTGGGATCAGCTGGTCGCGGTCACGCTCGCTTCGTGAACGTCGACGACGCCCACAGGTACCCGACAAGAGCGATCCCGGCGCACCAGGCGACGGCGGTGACGGCGTCGCCCGTGTCCGGTGCGCCGGCGAGCAGCCCGCGCATGGTCTCGATGATCGGCGTGAAGGGCTGATACTCCGCGAACTCCCGCAGGCCCGGCCCCATCGTCTCCGCGGGGACGATAGCGCTGCTGAAGAACGGCAGCATGACCAGCGGCACCGAGGCGAGGCCCGCTGTCTCCGGAGACTTCGCGAACAGTCCCAGGGCGACCGTCAGCCAGCCGGTCGCGAAGCCGAGCACCACGACCAGGCCGACGACGCCGAGCCAGTCGAGGAGGCTCGCCGCTGGGCTGAAGCCCAGCAGGAAGGCCACGCCGATCAGGGCGGCGATGGCGATCACGTTGGTCAGCACGCTGGCGACGACGTGACTGGTCAGCACCGCGCCGCGGGAGATGTCCATGACCTTGAACCGGTTGATGATGCCCTTGGTCATGTCGGAGTTCACCGCCGTCGCGGTGGACCCCAGCCCGTAGCAGACGGCCAGCAGCATCAGTCCGGGCGTCGCGTAGTCGATGTAGTCGACGCCGACGTCGAACGCGTCGCCGAACATGTACACGAACATCAGCATGATGATGATCGGCATCAGGACCGCGTTGAACACGGAGGTCGGGTTGCGGGCGATGTGCATGAAGTTGCGGCGCAGCATCACTATCGCGTGAGGCTTGTGGCTCACTTAGTTGCCTCCGTGGTGCGGCCCGTCAGGGCGAGGAATACGTCGTCGAGGTCGGGGGTGCGCACGGAGAGCTCTTCCGCGCTGAGCGAGTACTCGTCGAGCCGGTCCAGCACTGCCCGCAGAGAGGTCGAGCCGCCGTCGCCGGGAACCCGCAGGGCGAGCGCGTCGTCGTCCCGCGCGGAGCCCGGGAAGAGCAGCGCGGCCGCATCGAGCAGGGACAGGTTGGCGAACCGGAGCCGGATGTGCGTCCCGGGGATCAGCCGCTTGAGCTCGTCGGGGGTGCCCTGGGCGACCAGGCGGCCCTGGTCGAGCACGGCGACCTGGTCGGCGAGCTGGTCGGCCTCCTCGAGGTACTGGGTCGTGAGGAACACGGTCACGCCGTCGGCGACCAGGTCGCGGATGATCGACCACATCGTGCGGCGGCTGCGGGGGTCCAGTCCCGTCGTCGGCTCGTCCAGGAAGATGATCTGCGGGTCGCCGACCAGCGTCATGGCCAGGTCCAGCTTGCGGCGCATGCCGCCCGAGTAGGTGGACGCGGGCTTCTGCGCCGACTCGACCAGGTCGAACCGTTCCAGCAGGTCGGCGACGACCCGCTTGCCGTCCTTGGCGGAGACCGGGCTCAGGTCCACCATCAGCTGCAGGTTCTCCTGCCCCGTCAGCAGCTCGTCGACCGCCGCGAACTGACCGGTGACGCCGATCGCGGCGCGCACCGCCTTGGCGTCGGTCGCGACGTCGTGCCCAGCGACATGTGCCGCCCCACCGTCGGCCTTCATCAACGTGGTCAGCACGTTCACCGTCGTCGTCTTTCCCGCCCCGTTGGGGCCGAGGAGGGAGAAGATGGTGCCCGCGCGGACGTCGAGATCGATGCCGTCGAGCACGACCTTGTCCTTGAATGCCTTGCGCAGTCCGGAGACCGCGATCGCTGAGGTCGCCATCACAGGAGGCCCATCGAGAGGGCGACGAGGCCGCCAGTGGTCGCCAGCAGTGCCGATCCGGGGTGCATCCAGATCGACGCCCGGATGTCGTGCTTGCGCCAGACGAACCAGACGCCCGGGAACAGGAAGACGATCTTCGACAGGACCGTCCAGGGCGCCCAGAAGTGATACACCGAGAACAGGACCGTGTTGAACAGCGGAGCCCACTTGCCCAGCTGGGGAAGGCGGGGCAGCAGGAACCCGCGGAAGTAGTACTCCTCGATCAGCGGCAGGGTGAAGCCGGTGAACGGCAGGCAGATCAGCAGCGTGGTCACCAGCGACTGCTGGGAGTACCCGTCGAGGTAGGTGGTGGCGGAGGGGCCGGCGCCCTCGTACTGGATCCAGGTGAAGGCCGTGTCGTAGACGAGGCTGTCCAGCGGGATGAGCGCGAGCGACACCACGGTCATGTACACCATGAGGCCGATGCCGATCGCGGCGATCTTGCCGCGCGAGAACGGCTTGTCCAGGTAGTGCAGCACCCCGCGAAGGGAGTAGCGGCCGGTGCGCTTGCGGCCCAGCCACAGAAGGCCGAACTGGATCGGGAAGAGCACCACGGCCAAGGCGATAGCCCAGGCGAGGAAGATCGGGAAGCCGGTCGCCCGGGTGAGCGGTGCGGCGATGAACGCGTAGACAGCGACGATCAGTGCGCCGGGGACGAGGTGGAGCGCGATGGACAGCGGCACGGAGTGGCGGTCCGCGAGCAGCCGTTCGACTACTCGGCTCGTTCGAGTGTCTGGTGCTATGTCTGTGAGGTTCTGTGTGTTCTCCATGCCGCAGATGTTTCCCCGGTCCGCGGACACGGCCCTGACACGGCCCTGACACGGAGCTCGCCGGGGTCATCGATGAGCCTCGGCCGTGCGCTCGATGAGAGTGACCGCCCGGTCCAGGCCTCGCTCTCGGGCGACGCGTTCGCCGAGCTCCGCAGCCGCGGCCACCGCGGCCGGTGCGCACGCCTCGGCGATCCGTGTGGCTAGCGCGGGCCCGGCGAGCTTGCGCTGCGGCAAGGGCTCCGGGGCGACGCCGCGTGCATGGGTCACGCGCCCCCAGAAGGGTTGGTCGGCCACGAACGGGCACACGACCTGGGGCCGACCGGCCGCGAACGCGGTGCCGGTCGTCCCTGCTCCGCCGTGGTGCACTATCGCGGCCATGCGCGGGAACAGCGCCTGATAGTCGACGTCGCCAACCACGAGCAGCTCCACACCGCGCTCGGCCGCTGCGGCGTCCGCCGTCTCGGCGTCGAGTCCGCCCCAGGCGGTGGCCATCACGAGCCTGTTACCGGTCAGGGCAGCAGCCTCGACCACCGCCCGGGTGCTCGACTGCGGGGCCAGTCCCGACATCGAGCCGAAGCCGGCGAACAACGGAGCGGGACCGTCTGCCAGGAACCGTTCGACGTCGGCCGGGAGCCGGGGCTCGGGTGGGAGGAACCAGTACCCGGTGACCTCGGCTCCCGCGGGCCAGTCCGCCGGCTGCGGCAGCACCGACGGGCTGTGGGCGTGCAGGACCGTGGCCGGGCCGCCGTCGGGCCGCACCGCCGGGTCGTGCCGGCCTGGCCTGGGCGACAGACCGAGGGTGTCCCGCCGCCACCGGTCGATCACCCGGCCGAACATCGCGGTGGGCAGCCGCATCCCGCCGAACGTGGCCCGGTTCAGCCATCCCGGTAGGCCGAACGGCAGTGACTGGCCTGGCCACGGGTACTCGCGCGTGGGGACGTACATAGGCAGCGGCAGGCCCAGT
The DNA here is from genome assembly GCF_014653785.1 of Promicromonospora soli. Classification (GTDB taxonomy): domain Bacteria; phylum Actinomycetota; class Actinomycetes; order Actinomycetales; family Cellulomonadaceae; genus Promicromonospora; species Promicromonospora soli. Next base: position 492,705 of record NZ_BNAS01000003.1, read on the forward strand.
ACGGCCGGGATCCCGAGTGCTTCGGCGACGTGCTGGCCGGCCAGGATCTGCCCGTTGTGTACGACGACGTCCGCCCCCGCCCCGGCGCCGTGGCCGGCGACCTGCCAGGAGTCGGCCAGGACCTCGTCGAACATCGACGGCATCTCGCGGATCTGTCGTAGCCGCGTCCGGACACCGCCCGCAAATGCCTCGCCCGCTTCTGCGGGCGAGTCGAGCTGTCGCAGCGGGCCGTCGTCGACCCCCGCGAACGTCACGCCGTTCCCGGCGGCGAGCTCGGCGAAGCGGTGCGGCGCACACAGCACCGCCTCGTGGCCAGCAGCGCCCAGTGCCCGCCCCAGCGCGACGAACGGTTGCACGTCACCGCGGGTACCCAGGGACATGATCAGCGCCTTCATCGGAAAGCTCCTTCAGGGTCGACGAATTGAACGCCGACCAGGCTTCCCGGCACACCAGTGACGACAGTAGACCCCCGCCCGCTCACACGTTCGTCAGGCGCCGCCAGGCATCGACGACGGCAGCGATCGCCAACGGGGCGCCGGCCGCGGCGAGCAGCAGGTTGGGCAGGCCGATCGCGGCTGCGGCGTCGGCCCCGCCCATGCCCGCCCACAGGGACGGCGCGGCGTAGGGGAACCACGACCCACCGCCGAGCAGCACCACCATCTGAGTGAGCGCAACCACGCCGACGAGGCCGCCGACGGTGCCGAGCTGGCTGCGCGTCACGGTCGCGACCCAGGCGAACGGCAGGGCAAGGCCCCCGCCCAGGAGCCCGGCGACAACGGCGGTCCGCACGTCGGCCCAGGCCGCAAAGGGCGCGCCCGAGACCGCGGCGACAACGGCCGAGGCGGCGACGGTCACGGCCACGGTCAGCACGACGCACCCCGCGATCCAGGCCAGCGTGACCAGGCATTTGGCCAGGGCGATCGTGCTGCGTGGCACGGCGAGGCCGAACAGAGCGCCCGCGGTCCCGCTCTCGAGCTCGCGCCCGAACGACCACGCGACGAAGAACCCGCCGGCGGCCAGTGCGGCGACGGACAGGACCTGGGCGCACACCATCAGGTGTGTGGTGGCGAGGTCGCCGGTCGCGTAGTCCGCGAGCTTGGCCGCGGTCGGGCCCCCGGCCTGGGGCGAGCGGGCCAGCGCGACCATCCCCACGCTCGCGAGCGGCACCAGCACCACCAGCAGCACGGATGCGATACGCGCGACGGCGGAGCGGCGCAGCTTGAGCGCCTCGATGGCCAGGGCGGCGCGGAGTGCGGCGGCGGGTGTCATGCCCGGTACTCCATATCGGCAGTGCGGGTTTTGGCGGAGTTACTGTCTGCGGCGAGCACCATGGCGAAGAACCGCTGTTCCAGGTCGGTGCCGCCGGGTTCCAGCCGCCCGACGTCGCGCCCGGCATGCAGCACGACGATCTCGTCGGCGATGCGTGCCACCTCGTCGAGGTGGTGGCTCGAGACGAGCACCGCCGCGCCGTCGTCGGCCAGCTCGCGGACGAGCTCGCGTACCAGGACGACGCCCTGCGGGTCGAGGGCACTGGTCGGTTCGTCGAGGATCAGCGCGGTCGGCCGGTGGAGGGTCGCGCACGCGATCCCCAGGCGCTGACGGTTGCCCATCGAGAGGGTTCGGGCCAGTGCGTGCCGCCAAGGGCCGAGTCCCATGCGGCCGACGGCGGCGCTCGCCCCCCGTGCGGTCGCTCGCCCGGGCTGCCCGTGCAGCCGGGCGGCGCAACAGAGGTTCTCCGTGACGGTCAGCTCCGGGTAGACGAGTGGCGACTCGACCACGTGGCCAAACCTCGCTGCGACGTCGCCGGGCAGGTCAGCCGGGTTGTGGCCGAGGATCCTTGCCGTCCCGCGCGTGGGACGGAGGCGGCCGGTGAGCGCGCGCAACGCCGTCGTCTTGCCCGCGCCGTTGAGGCCGATCAGGGCCGTGACCCGGCCGGGCCGGACCGTCAGCGTGAGGTGGTCGAGGGCGACCCGGCTGCCGAAGTTGTGCGAGACGTCGTCGAGCACGAGGGCGGTCATGAAGTGGCTCCTGCCGGGGCGAGCTGCGCGAGGGCGCGGCGGACGAGATGGGCGAGCGTGATGTCGCCGGGTGCGGAGCCCCAGGCAAGGAGGGCGGCGGTGGTTGCGGCGAGGCAGGCGGAGGCGGCGATGGCGGCGTCGAGCCGGTCGACGCCGTCGGCGACGAGCCGCTCGACGATCGCCTCCTGGGTGGCTTCGGTGCCGACCGACACCGCGGCGCGGAGCGACGGGGACTGCGCGACGAGGGCAACCCGCCGCCTCGCCGTCGCGTCCTCCGTGGGCGTGATGTCGCCGAGCGCAGAGAGCAGGCCGAGGCGGACGCGTTCCAACGGCGGCAGGTCGGCCGGCTGGGCGCCGACGGCGTCGGCGATGAGCGGGTCGTAGGGGTCGGTGACGAGCACGGCGTCCTTGGTGGGGAAGTGCCGGAAGAACGTCATGGGGGTGACGCCGGCGGCGTCGGCGATCTGGTTCACCGTGGTGGCGGAGTAGCCCTGGCGCTCGAAGAGGTCGAGCGCCGCATCGAGGATGCGGGCTCGGGTGCGGAGGGTGCGGGGTGTCGGCACGCTTGAAATGTTAGTCACTAACAATCGTGCTGGACAAGGGGCCGACCGCCGGTCGGCAAGCTCCGTTGGCTCAGCCGATGATCGGTGCGCTCTCCGGGAGCCGATACAAGCGCCGGCGGGCGCGCAACGCGAGCGCGGTGCCGAGGGTGACCGGCCCGAGTCGCCCTATGAACATGAGCACCACGAGCGCCAACTGGTGGTACCAGGCCAGCGACGCCGTGATGCCGGTGGACAGGCCGGTCGTGGTGAATGCGGAGGCCACCTCGAACAGGATCTCGTCCACTGTGAACGGTGACAGTGCCGTGATCCACAGGGTAGGCAGGACCACGATTGCCACCGCGAGCAGCGCCACGGTGAGTGCCTCCCGCTGCGTGGCCGGGGAGATGCGGCGGTCGAAGAGGGTGGCGTCCGGGTCGCCCCGCAGCTCGGACCAGATCACCACGCCGAGCACGGCGAACGTGGTCACCTTGATGCCGCCTGCGGTTCCGGCAGACCCACCGCCGATGAACATCAGGATGACCGTGCCGAGCCAAGACTCGGTGTGCATCGCACCGGTGTCCACGGAGTTGAACCCCGCAGTGCGTGCGTTGGCTGCATGGATGAAGGAAGCCAGGACCCGGTCCGCAGTGCTCAAGGCGCCCATGGTCGCGGTGTTGTCCCACTCGGTGACCAGGAAGAACCCGGTTCCGCCCACCAGCAGCAGGACCGTCATGAGCAGCGTGATCTTGGAGTGCAGGCTCCAGTGCCTCGGCCCTCGCCGCTCGCGCAGCACCTCCAGGATTACGGGCAGTCCCAGCCCGCCCACGATCGTGGCGACGGCGATCGGCACGCAGATCCACGGGTCGGCCACGAAGTCCATCAGCGAGTTCGAGAACAGGGCGAAGCCCGCGTTGTTGTACCCAGAGACCGCGTGGAACACCCCGTCCCACATCGCGCGGCCCAGCGGCTCGTCGTAGGTGACGGCGAAGCGCACGGTCAGCACAGTCGCGACGACCGTCTCGATGACGGCCGCGAGGATGACCACCCGGACCAGCGTGCGACGCACGTCACCAAGGCCCACCGTGCGGGTCGAGGCCGCCGCGACCAGCCGGGAGCTCAGGCCGAGGCGACGGGAGACCAGGACACCCAGCAGCGACGCCACGGTCATGACACCCAGGCCGCCGATCTGGATCAGCACCAGGATCACCGCCTCGCCGAACCCGGACCAGAACACCGGCGTGTCCGTCACTATCAGCCCCGTCACGCACACGGCTGACGTCGCGGTGAACAGGGCCTCCATGAACGACGCCGGCTCGCCGGAGGCGGAGATCGGGAGAAGCAGGAGCAACGTGCCGACCGATATGGCGCCGAGGAAGCCCACGATCACGAGCTGGCCAGGCCGCCGCTGGAGAGACACGCCCCGGCTCCGCTCGCGATGTTCAGGGCTGCTGAACCGCATCTGGCTACCGTCGTCCTTCGTTAGTCACCCAACGGGCGGTCTCATGGGTGTCCGCCTGGCGCCCGACGTTTACCGTAGTCCGAGATCGATGCGCGCACGCGAAAGGCGCCGTCAAGGTGTCGTCAGGGTCTTCGCGTCCGGCGTCAACGTTCCGTCAAGGAGTCCCGCCACGGGCCGCCGTCGGCAATAGACCGGTGGCATGACCGATCTGGCCTTCATCCTCCTGACCGTGGCGTTCTTTGCCGTGGTGGCAGTGGTGGCGCGTCGCGCCGCCACGCACGAGTCCGCCGTCACCCCTCTGGGGAGGCGGAAGTGAACCCCTTTGACGTCGTGAGCCTGGCGCTCACGCTGGCCGGCCTCGTGTACCTCTTCATCGCGCTGATCCGCGCGGACCGTACGCGGTGACCACCTTGACCCCAGTATTCGCAGCTGTGGCCCAGATCCTCGTCCTGGTCGCCGCCCTCGCCGCCGTGCACGCGCCGCTGGGTGCGTACATGGCGCGCACCTACACCCGCCCCGACCACCTGCGGGTCGAGCGCCTCTGGTACCGCGCCGTGCGCGTGGATCCGGACGCCGAGCAGCGCTGGACCACCTACCTGATGTCGCTGCTGGGCTTCTCGCTCGTCTCGGTCCTGTTCCTGTACGGGATGCTGCGCCTGCAGTCGTACCTGCCGTGGGGCCTCGGCTTCTCGGGGTTCGACCCGGCGGGCGCCTGGAACACCGCGGTCAGCTTCACCACGAACACCAACTGGCAGTGGTACTCGGGCGAGGCGGCGGCGGGCCACCTGGTGCAGATGGCCGGGCTGGCCGTGCAGAACTTCGTCTCGGCGGCAGTCGGCATGGCCGTCGCGGTCGCCCTGGTGCGCGGCTTCGCCCGCTCGGGGACCGACGCCCGCGTGGGTAACTTCTGGACCGACCTGACCCGCGGCGTGACGCGGATCCTGCTTCCCCTGTCCGTGGTGGCGGCGATCATCCTCATGGCCGGCGGCGTGATCCAGAACCTGGACCCGCACACCGCGATCAGCACGGTCGAGGGCGCCACGCAGCACGTGCTGGGCGGCCCGATCGCATCCCAGGAGGCGATCAAGGATGTCGGCACCAACGGCGGCGGCCCCTTCAACGCGAATTCCGCGCACCCCTTCGAGAACCCGACGCCGTTCACCAACATCGTCGAGATCTTCCTGCTGCTGCTCATCCCGTTCACGCTGCCCCGCACGTTCGGCATCATGGTCGGCGACAAGCGCCAGGGCTGGGCGATCCTGGGCGTCATGGCCGGGCTGTGGGCGGCGTCGCTGGCGCTGACCACCTGGGCCGAGATGGCGGGCCCCGGCGCAGCGCCCCAGGCGGCGGGCGCCGCCATGGAGGGCAAAGAGACCCGGTTCGGGCTTGCTGCGAGCGCCCTGTTCGCGGTGTCGACGACGGCGACCTCGACGGGTTCGGTGAACTCGATGCATGAATCGTTCACGGCGCCCGGCGGCGGCATGCTGCTGTTCAACATCCTGCTGGGCGAGGTCGCGCCGGGCGGTGTGGGAGCGGGCCTGTACGGGATGCTCATGCTGGCAGTGGTCGCGGTGTTCGTGGCGGGCCTGATGGTGGGCCGCACCCCGGAGTACCTGGGCAAGAAGATCGGCCGCCCGGAGATGACGGTCGTCGCGCTGTACGTGCTGACGGTGCCCGCACTGGTGCTGGTCGGCACGGCGGTCGCCGTCGTCGTCGAGCCGGGGCTGGCAGGCATCCAGGACCCGGGAGCGCACGGCCTGTCGGAGGTGCTGTACGCGTTCGCGTCGGCCGCGAACAACAACGGGTCGGCGTTCGCCGGCCTCGCCACCGGAACCCCCTTCTACGAGGTGACGCAGGGCCTGGCGATGCTCGCCGGGCGGTTCATCCCGATCGCGCTGGTGCTGGCCCTGGCCGGCCTGCTCGCGAGCCAGACCACGGTCCCGGCGACGTCGGGCACCCTGCCGACGCACCGCCCTCTGTTCGCGGGCCTGCTTGCCGCGGTGACGGTCGTCGTCGTGGGGCTCACCTTCATCCCCGTTCTTTCCCTCGGTCCCGTCGTGGAGTCCCTGTCATGACCATCGACACCCGGAACACTCCGGACGTCCCCACCCAGGAGCCCGCGCCCGACGCCGGCACGCGGCACCACTCGAAGCGCACCAGCCCGCGCGCCCTGACCGGGGCGCAGCTCCGGGCGGCGCTCCCGGGCGCGCTGCGCAAGCTCGACCCGCGGGTGCTTTACACGTCGCCGGTCATGTTCGTAGTCGAGGTGGGCGCCTTCGTGACGACAGTCCTGGCGATCATCGAGCCGGGCGTGTTCGCCTGGTGGATAGCGGTGTGGCTGTGGGCGACGGTGTTCTTCGCGACCCTCGCGGAGTCGGTCGCGGAGTCGCGCGGCAAGGCGCAGGCCTCCACGCTGCGCGCGACACAGAAGCAGACGACGGCGCGCAAGGTCCGCGCCCCGCAGGACACCCTGGAGACGGGTTCACGGCTGGACCTGCTGCCGACCGTCGAGGTGCCGTCCTCGACGCTGCGGGTGGGCGACGTCGTCGTGGTCGCGGCGGGCGAGACCATCCCGGGCGACGGCGATGTCATCGAGGGTGTCGCGTCGGTGGACGAATCGGCGATCACCGGCGAGTCCGCCCCCGTAATCCGGGAGTCCGGCGGTGACCGCAGCGCGGTCACGGGTGGCACCGTGGTGCTGTCCGACCAGATAGTCGTGCGCATCACTGCGCCCGCCGGGTCCACGTTCGTGGACCGCATGATCGCCCTGGTCGAGGGCAGCGAGCGGCAGAGGACGCCGAACGAGGTGGCGCTGAACATCCTGCTCACGTCGCTGACCATCGTCTTCCTCCTGGCGGTCGCCACGCTGCAGCCGTTCGCCGTGTACTCGGGCTCGCGGCAGTCGCTGCTGGTCCTGGTGGCGCTGCTGGTCTGCCTGATCCCCACGACGATCGGCGCGCTGCTCAGCGCGATTGGTATCGCTGGCATGGACCGGCTGGTGCAGCGCAACGTGCTGGCTATGTCGGGCAGGGCGGTGGAGGCGGCGGGCGACGTCGACGTGCTGCTGCTCGACAAGACCGGCACCATCACCTACGGCAACCGGCGCGCGACCGAGGTACTGCCGGTGGGCAGCGTGACGCCGAGCGAGCTCGCCAAGGCCGCCCGCCTCGCCTCGCTGGCCGACGAGACCCCGGAGGGGCGCAGCATCGTCGACCTGGTCGACGGTGAGTTTGGGGCGGGCGACGAGCTGCCGCTGGACGCCGAGCTGGTGCCGTTCACCGCCCAGACCCGCATGTCGGGCGTCGACCTGCCGGCTCCAGCGGTCACCGATTCGCGGGTTGAGCCTGTCGAAACGCTCCGCATCCGCAAGGGTGCCGGCAGCGCGATCCAGCGCTGGGTGCACAGCACGGGCGCCCACGTCACGGCGGAGGAGGCAGCCGAGCTGGAGCGGCACGTCGACGCCGTCTCCCGGATGGGCGGCACGCCGCTCGTCGTCGCGGAGCAGGTCGGTGAGGCGCCGGCGCGGGTGCTCGGCGTCGTCCGGCTCAAGGACGTGGTCAAGGAGGGCATGCGCGAGCGGTTCGACGAGCTGCGCGCCATGGGCATCCGGTCCGTCATGGTCACGGGCGACAACCAGGTGACCGCGCGCGCGATCGCCGCGGAGGCGGGCGTGGACGACGTCCTGGCGGAGGCCACGCCCGAGGACAAGCTCGACCTGATCCGCCGCGAGCAGGAGGGCGGCAAGCTCGTCGCCATGGCCGGGGACGGCACGAACGACGCCCCGGCGCTCGCCCAGGCCGACGTCGGCGTCGCGATGAACACCGGGACGTCCGCCGCGAAAGAGGCGGGCAACATGGTGGACCTCGACTCCGACCCCACCAAGCTCATCGAGATCGTGGAGATCGGCAAGCAGCTCCTCATCACGCGCGGGGCGCTGACCACGTTTTCCGTTGCGAACGACGTCGCGAAGTACTTCGCGATCCTGCCCGCCATGTTCATGACGGTTTTCCCGCAGCTCGACGTGCTGAACATCTTGCGCCTGGCGAGCCCGGGCTCGGCGATCCTGTCGGCCGTCATCTTCAACGCGCTGATCATCCTCGCGCTGATCCCCCTGTCGCTGCGCGGCGTGCGGTACAGGCCGGCATCGGCGTCGTCCCTGCTGCAGCGCAACCTGCTGATCTACGGCCTCGGCGGCCTGATTGCCCCGTTCTTCGGCATCAAGCTCATCGACCTCGTCGTCTCGCTGCTCCCGGGCCTGTAGCCCTCAGAAGGAAAGGAACTCACATGGCAACGACCACTGTGGCGAGCGACCTCGCGACGCTGACCCGCCACTCGATGGCGGGGCTGCGCATGCTGCTCGCGTTCACCCTCGTGACGGGGCTGGCCTACCCGCTCGCGATGACCGCCGTCGGGCAGGTGGCCTTCCCCTGGCAGGCGGGCGGCTCGCTCGTCCAGTCCGACGGCGCCCGCACCACCTCGCGCGACGAGGCCGTGGGCTCCGCGCTCATCGCCCAGGGCTTCAAGGGCGCGGAGTACTTCCACCCCCGGCCGTCCGCAGCGGGCGACGGCTACGACACCCTCGCCTCCGGCGGGTCCAACCTAGGGCCGCTCAACCCCGACCTGGTCGCCTCCATCGAGGAGCGCAAGGCAGCGGTGGCCGAGGAGAACGGCGTGGCCCCGGCTGACGTCCCGGCGGACGCCGTCACGGCGTCGGGCTCGGGCCTGGACCCGGACATCAGCCCGGAGTACGCCGCCATCCAGGTCGCGCGCGTCGCGCAGGCGCGCGGTCTGTCCGACGCCGACGTCGCGGACCTGGTCGCGCGGCACACAGTCGGGCGCGACCTGGGCGTGCTGGGCGAGCCCCGCGTGAACGTGCTGGAGCTCAACCTTGCCCTCGATGCCGCAAACTGAGGACATGACCACCGGACGCCGGGGCCGCCTCACCGTGTATCTCGGGGCGGCCCCAGGCGTGGGAAAGACCTACGCCATGCTCGACGAGGCGCACAGGCGACGTGCGCGAGGCACCGACGTCGTGATCGGCCTGGTCGAGACACACGGGCGGGCGGCGACGATCGCCAAGATCGGCGACCTGGAGATGATCCCGCGGCGACACGTCGAGCACCGCGGGTCCACGCTCACGGAGCTCGACGTGCCGGCCGTGCTGGAGCGGGCGCCCGAGGTGGCGCTCGTGGACGAGCTCGCGCACACCAACGCGCCCGGGTCCGAGCACCCCAAGCGCTGGCAGGACGTGCACGACCTGCTGGACGCCGGCATCGACGTGGTCACCACGGTCAACGTGCAGCACCTGGCGTCGCTGACCGACGACGTCGAGGCCATCACCGGCGTCCGGCAGCGCGAGACGGTGCCCGACCAGGTGGTGCGCGACGCGGACCAGATCCAGCTCACGGACCTCTCGCCGGAGCAGCTGCGGCGTCGGCTCGCGCACGGCAACGTGTACCGGGCCGAGCAGATCGACGCCTCGATGTCGTCCTACTTCCGCGTGGGGAACCTGACGGCGCTGCGCGAGCTCGCCCTGCTCTGGCTTGCCGACCGCGTCGACGACGCCCTGACCAGGTACCGCGCCGACCACGCGATCGACGGCACCTGGCCCGCACGCGAGCGCATAGTCGTGGCCGTCACGGGCGGCCCCGAGACGGAGACGCTGCTGCGCCGCGGCGCGCGCATCGCCCAGCGGGCCGCCGGCACCGAGCTGCTCGCCGTGCACGTGCTGCCCACGGACGGGCTGCCGTCCACGCCGTCGGCCACTATCAGTGCGTACCGGACGCTCGCGGAGTCGCTCGGCGGGACGTTCCACACGGTCGTGGGGGAGGACGTGCCGTCCGCCGTCGTGGACTTCGCGCGCGGTGTGAACGCGACCATGATCGTGGTGGGCGTGTCCCGGCACAGCGTGTTGCGGCAGGCGCTGCTCGGCTCCTCCAGCGCGGAGATCGCGCGGCTGTCCGGCGCCATAGACGTGCACCTCGTGACGCACGAGCAGGCGGGCACCGGTGCGGGCGTGCGGTCGCGGTACTCCTCGCTCTCTCCGGCCCGCCGGGTCGCGGGATGGCTGACGGCGGTGCTCATTCCCGTGGCCCTCACCCTCGTGCTGCTGCTGTTCGGCCGCGACGAGCAGAACCTGCCGAGCCACCTGATGTTCTACCTCGCGGGCGTCGTGGCCGTGGCGCTCGTGGGCGGGCTGTGGCCGGCCCTGGTCACGTCGGTGGTCTCGTTCGCGGTGCTGAACTGGTTCTTCACCGAGCCGACCGGGCTCCTGATCATCGACCAGCCGGGGGACGTCATCGCGCTCGTCGTCTTCGTGCTGGTCGCGGGCTCCGTGGCCTCGGTGGTCGACCTGGCCGCGCGGCGCAGCACCCAGGCATACCGGGCGCGCGCCGAGGCGTCCACGCTCGCCGCGCTGTCGCGCTCCGTGCTGTCGGGCGAGGACACCGCGCAGGCGATTGTGCAGCGCCTCGCCCAGACCTTCGCGATGGCGGACGTGCGCCTCGAGGAGCGCAAGGACGACCGCTCGCCGTGGACGACGGTGGCGCACGCCGGCTCTGGGGAGGCCGAGACCGTTACCGAGGTGGCGATCGACGACCGGCACCGGCTCCTGCTCGCCGGGCGGGTGCTCCCCGCGAGCGACCGGCAGGTGGTCGAGGCGTTCGGCGCGCAGGCCCGCATAGTGCTGGAGCACCGGCGACTGCGCGAGCAGGCCGCCCAGGCCGAGGTGCTGGAGCGGACCGAGAGCACCCGCACCGCGCTGCTGGCCGCCGTCTCGCACGACCTGCGCACCCCGCTCGCGGTGATCCGCACGGCCGTGGACGGCCTCGCCTCGCCCGACGTCGAGCTCGACCGGGAGAACCGCGACATCCTCACGGCCACGATCGCGGACTCGACCTATCGGCTCGAACGGCTCATCGGCAACCTCCTGGACCTGTCGCGCCTGCAGGCCGGCGCCGTCCGGCCCGCTCTGCGCGCCGCGTCGCTGGAGGAGGTGGTGCCGATCGCAGTCGAGCCGTGGCTGTCCGAGCTCACGCTGGACGTGCCCGAGGACCTGCCGCTCGTGCACACCGACCCCGGCCTTTTCGAGCGGGTGGTTGCGAACGTGGTCTCCAACGCGGTGCGGCACTCCCCGCCCGGCGCGAAGGTGCTGTTCACTGCCTCGGCGGCGCGCGACTCGGTGGAGCTGCGCGTCGCCGACACCGGGCCGGGCGTGCCCGACGACCGCAAGGCCACCATGTTCGAGCCGTTCCAGCGGCTCGACGACACGAGCTCAGGAGGCCTGGGCCTCGGGCTGGCCGTCGCGTCGGGGCTCGCTGCCGCCGTCGGCGCCCGGATCGCGGCCGAGGACACTCCTGGCGGCGGCCTGACGATGGTGCTCACGGTGCCGCGTGATGGGATGGCGCAGTGATCGATGAGCCGGACGGCGGGGGCGAGCGGTCGGGCAACCGGGTGCTCGTGGTGGACGACGACGCGGCGCTGGCCCGCGCCCTGGTCATCAACCTGCGGGCGCACGGCTGGGAAGTGACCGCCGCGCCGACGGGTGCGGCGGCGCTGGACGCCGTCGCGTCGGCCCGGCCGGACGTGGTGCTGCTCGACCTGGGCCTGCCCGACATGCCCGGGCTCGACGTCATCGAAGGGATCCGGGGCTGGACCCGGGTGCCGATAGTGGTGCTGTCGGCACGGCAGCTCGGCGACGACAAGGTCGACGCCCTCGACGCCGGAGCCGACGACTACGTGACGAAGCCGTTCGGGATGAACGAGCTGCTCGCGCGGCTGCGCGCCGCGGTCCGCCGGGCGGAGCCTGCTCACCCGGAGGAGCCTGTGGTCGTCGCGGGGGAGCTACGGATCGACCTGGCCCGGCGGCAGGTGTCCCGCGGAGGGGCCGACGTGCGGCTGAGCCCCACCGAGTGGGCGCTGCTGGAGGTGCTGGTCCGCAACCGGGGACGGCTCGTGGACCGCAAGCTGCTGCTGCACGAGGTCTGGGGCCCGGCGTACTCGACGGAGACCAACTACCTGCGCGTCTACACGGCGCAGCTGCGCCGCAAGCTGGAGAATGATCCGTCGCACCCGCGCCATATCCTCACCCACCCGGGAGCTGGGTACCGGTTCGAGGCGGAGCCTGCCGAGTAGGGCGGGTGTTCAGCCCGAGCAGGACCCCGACCACCACGACCGCGACACCCAGCCACACGACCGGACCCGGCACCGGGGCGCCGAGCAGCACGCCGCCCACGGCCGAGGCCACCGGGACCACACCGGTGAAGAGGCCGGCACGTCCCGGGCCGATCAGCCCCACCGCCGTGTACCAGAGCAGGAACGCCACCACTGTGACGCTCAGCGCGAGGTGCAGCGTGGCCGGTACGTGCTCGGGTCGCAGGGAAAGTACGGCGCCCGGACCCTCCGTCGTCAGGCTGAGTGCCCACAGCGCCACCGCTGCGATCCAGACCGCGTGGAGCGACACGCCGTGCGGCCCGAGCCGGCGCAGCACCGGCACCGCCAGGAGCGTGAAACCGGCCTCGCAGAGCAGCGTCAGCAGCGCGTACCCCAGGCCCGCGCCGTCCGTGCGCCCACCACCGGTGACCAGGACGGCGCCCAGCGTCACCACCACCGCTCCGACCACCACCGACGGGGTGGGCCGGGTCCGGCCGAGCAGCGGACCGGCGAGCGCGAGCAGCACCGGTACTGCGGCGACGGCCACGCCGATCACCGCCGGTTCGGCATGCGCGACGCCGCGCACCACACCCACGTTGAACAGCACCAGCCCGCTCAGCGCCACACCCGCCAGCCACACCCACTCCCGGCCGCGCGGCGCGGGGACCGTGCGGCCGGTGACCCGCAGGACCAGGAGCAGCACCAGCGCGGCCAGCGTGTACCGGAGTGCCTGCACGGCGAAGAGCGGTGCGTCGGCGAGCACGCCCGACACGGCAACCTGGCTGCCCACGAGGGCCATGCCGAGCCCGGCGAACAGCGGGCCCGACCAGGACGCCGCCGGCCGGCCAGGTCGTGTCTCGCTGCGTGCCGCCGGCCGGGTAGAAGTTGTCATGGCCGTGAGCCTGCCTGCTTCTTGGTATACCTGACAGAGCCAAGTTCATGACGAAGAAGGAGACCAAGATGGGCGGGGCCGACTTCCTCCAGCTCGATCCCGCGCAGGCTCCGCCCGGAAGCCTCACCGCGTGGCTCGCCGAGGAGGTGCGGAGCGCGGTCTCCGACGGCCGACTCGTCCCGGGGGACCGGCTGCCCGCTACCCGGGTGCTCGCCGACCAGCTCGGCTGCTCGCGCGGCGTGGTGGTCGACGCCTACCGGCGTCTCACCGACGAGGGCCTGCTGTCCGGGCGGCACGGCGGCGGCACCACCGTCCGTGCCGCATGGACGCCGTCGCCCGCGCCGGAGATCCGGCCCCGCGCCGGGGCGGTGCGCGCCGCGCCGTCCGGCACGGCCGGCCCGATGCCCGGCCTGGCCGACCCGGCGGGGCCGATGTCCGGGCTGGCCGGCCCGGCAACCGACCTGATCGATCTCTCGCCCGGCCTGCCCGACCTGTCCGCCTTCCCGCGCGCCGCCTGGGCCCGCGCCGAGCGGGCGGCGCTGACCGGCCTGGCGTCGAGCGAGCTCGGCTACGGCGACCCGCGTGGCCTGCCCGCGCTCCGCGAGGCGCTCGCGGGCTGGCTCGCCCGCACCCGCGGGCTGCGCGCCCACCCGGACGAGATCCTCGTGGTCAACGGCGTCTCGCAAGGCCTGATGCTGCTCGCCCGGGCGCTCATCACCCGCGGGGTGGACCGGATCGGGTTCGAGGACCCGGGTTCGTTCGGCGCGCGCGAGCACCTCCGGCGGTGGGACCTGGAGCCCGTCCCCGTCCGGGTGGACCAGGACGGGCTCGACGTGGAGGCCCTCGAGCACGCGGGGCTCGACGCCGTCGTGGTCACGCCCGCGCACCAGTTCCCCACGGGCGTCGTGCTCGGGCCGGAACGGCGTCGGGCGCTGATCGCCTGGGTGCGCTCCGAACCGACGTCGGGCCAGGGCGGAATGCCGAGCCGCCTGGTCATCGAGGACGACTACGACGCCGAGCACCGCTACGACCGACCGCCCGTCCCGGCGCTGCGCGCCCTGGCGCCCGACCACGTGGTGCACCTGGGCAGCGTCTCCAAGACGCTCGCCCCCGCCATCCGGATCGGCTGGCTGCTCGCGCCCGCAGCGCTGCGGTCCGAGCTGGTCGAGGCCCGGTACTGGACCGACCTCGCGAGCCCCGCCCTGCCCCAGCTCGCGCTGGCGCACTTCATCACCTCGGGCGGGTTCGAGCGGCACCTCCGCCAGGTCCGACGCCGACACCGCGCCCGCCGCGACGCCCTGCTGGCGGCGCTCGCGGCTCACCTCCCCGACGGCACCGCCCACGGCGTGGCCGCCGGCCTGCACCTGCTGGTGACGCTGCCGCCCGGTGTGGACGACGCCGTCGTGGCCCGGCGTGCCGCCGAGGCCGGGGTGCGGGTGCACCCGCTGTCGGCGCACCGGGTGGGCGCCGGGCCGCCGGGCCTGGTGATCGGCTACGCCGCGAACACCCCGGACCGCCTGCACGAGGCGGTGCGGCGGATAATGGGTGTCGTCGGGAGCGGCTGGTGAATACGGTTTCCCCGTGTCCCATCACCCGAGCACGTTGACGGTGCAGATGGCGGAGAGCCTCCTGCACAAGGCCTATCCCTCCGCGTCCGTTGCCCAGGTGGTCGAACGCACCGGCGGGCACCTGAGCACCGTCTACGAGGTGCGCTGCACCGAACCGACGCTCCGGCTGATCATCAAGATCTACTCCGACCAGTGGGTCTGGAAGCAGGAGAAGGAAGTACACGTCTATCAGGTGCTGGCCGGGAACAGCGTCAGCCGTGTCCCGGCCATTCTTTACAGCGAGAGCGCCGGCGGTCCGGACAATCAGGCCTTCACGCTGATGACGCTCCTGGACGGTCAGCCATTGTCCGAGGTCAGCGCAGGGCTCGACGCCGCAGCGATACGGCAGATCTATCGCCAGATGGGCGAGTTGCTGGCCTCGGTGCACCGCATCCGACAGGACGCGTATGGCTACATGGTGACCGGCATCGTGGACCCGGCGCCCACCAACGCCGTGTACATGGCACGCCAGTTCGCGAAGAAGCTCAACGAGTTTGCCGATCTCGGCGGCGACCCAGAACTCCATCGGGCCGTGGAGGCACGAGTAGCGGAACAGGCCGGGCTCTTCCATCGCTGCCCGGCCCCGGTGCTTTGTCACAACGACTTCCATGAGGGCAACATCCTCGTCACCCGAGTCCAGGGTGACTGGACCGTCACCGGGTTCATCGACGTCGAGAATGCCATCGCCGCCGACCCGCTCCTCGATCTGGCGAAAACCGAGTCCTACTCGATGCGCGGCGACGAGACCAAACGCAATGCGCTCTTCGACGGCTACGGTGCTCTGCCGGAAGACTGGCGCGAGCGCCTTGCTGTTTACCAGCTCTACCACGCGTTGGAGCTATGGGACTGGTTCGCTTCCATCGGCAATAGGTCGCCGCTGGAGGGCATCGCCGGCGACATGCGGCGGCTCGTGCGTTGAAGCCATGCCTGTGTCGATTTCTCCTCGTCAGGTCCGACCGCCGGTTGGCATGATCGCCGAATGACCCGCGTCCGACCCACCTGGCCCGACCTCCCGGCGCACGTACGCGACGCCATAGTCGCCAAGGTCGGTGGCCCCGTCACGGCGTGGACGTCGCACGACGGCGGGTACTCGCCCGGCTGGGCGCTCACGCTGGAGTCGGCGACCGGCAGCGTCTTCGTGAAGGTCGCGTCGACCGAGTACGAGATCGCGGCACGCCTGCACCGCCAGGAGGCGGCGCGCGCCGCGGCTCTGCCTGACGGCGTCCCCGCGCCCGGGTTCCGCTGGATCATGGAGCTGCCCGACGCCGAGGCGGCGGACCGTGCGTGGGTGGTGATCGCCTCCGACGTCGTGCACGGGCGTGCGCCCCGGACCGACCCGTGGGACCTGGACGACCTCGACCGCCTGCTCGACCTGGCCGGCCGCATCGCGCAGCACGAGGTGCCCGACGTCGGCGTGTTCCCCGCCTTCAGCGACCACGCCTTCCCCGAGGCCGCCCTGCTGGCCGACGAACGGCCTGCGGGCCTGGCCACGTACGACCCGTGGCTCGCGGCGAACCTCGACCGCATGGCCGAGATCGCCGCGCCCGAACGCCAGGCCGAGGCATTCGGCGGCCCGCACCTGGTGCACGCCGACCTGCGCGCCGACAACGCGCTCATCGTCCAGGGGCCCGACCGAGTGGAGGAGGCGGTGGCCGTGGACTGGCCGCACGCCGTGCGCGGGGCTCAGTTCCTGGACCAGACCGGCATGCTCCCGGTCGTGCACGCCACGGGCGGCCCCGCCCCGGAGCAGGTCCTGGAGCGGACGCCGCTGGGGGCGGGCGTCGAGCCCGAGGCCGTCACCGTGTGGGTAGCTGTGCAGACCGCTTACTTCGTGCGCACCTCGCTGGAGGACCCGCCGCCCGGCATCCCGCACGTGCGGGCGTTCCAGCGGATCCAGGCAGAGGCCTGCATCCCGTGGCTGCGCGACCGCCTGCACGACGCGGGGTAGCCGGACGTCGGCAGACTCCCGGCGCCCCAGGACGTCGCTCAGAGATCGGCGCCGTCCTCGCCGTCGAGCTGATCGGCGAGGCAGGCGAGGTACAGGGCCATGGTGGTCCGGTGGTCCCGGAGCGGACGGCCGGTGATCTGCTCGATCTTGCCCATCCGGTACACGATGGTGTTGCGGTGGATGTGCAGGGCCGCGGAGGCCCGCACGAGGTTGAACCCGCTCTCGCACCAGGCCGTGATCGTGTCGCGAAGCAGCGGCCAGTCCGGCTCGGCACGCAGCGCCGCCGCGGTGAGGTCGAGCAGGCGGTGGCGGGCGGGCTGGCCCGCTGCCGTGAGGACCTGGTGGACGCGCAGGTCGGCGATGAGGTGGATGGTGGGACCCCCGGCCACGCGCGCGCCCAGGCGGAGCGCGTCGCGAGCGTCCTGATATGACTCGTGCAGCCCGGCGACCGTGTCGGCCGGCTCGCCGATGCCCACCCGGGTGGTCAGGCCGTCCTGAGCGGCGATGACGTCGGCGACCCGCCGGCAGTCGTCCACCAGCGACGTCACCGGTTGGCCGGCCGGGAGCCGGTGGAGCACGCCGATCCGCCCCGGCGCCGTGCTCGCGACGATGTCCTGAGGCCCGGCGAAGACATCGCGGACGGTGCGGAGCAGTTCCGAGCGGACCAGCACCATGTCGCGGCCGGGAGCGCCCTGGCGGCGGCTGTCCGTGCCGGGCACCGCGATCTCGAACGCCACCGCAAGCCGGCGGAGCCGGAGGTCGAAGCCCAGCTCGGCGGCGCGGAACACCAGGAACTCGTCCTCCACGACGTGGGGGTCGTACGAGGCGACGTCGGCGAACAGTCTCTCCGCGGCCCGCTCGGCGAGCAGGCGGGAACGGAGCATCACCGACTCGCGGAGCAGGATCTCCGTCTGGCGCTTGACGAGCAGCCCGAAGCGGCGCACCTGGACAGGCGGTCCCGTGATGCCGACCGTCCCCACGGCCTGCCCGTCCATGATCACCGGCAGGGTGATCCCGGGGCGCACCCCGCGTAGCTGCTGCGCCTGCGACGCGCTGTGCGCTGCGAGCTCCCGGGTGCGGATGACCTCGACGGACGCCTCGTGAAAGCTCCCGACACGGCTGTCGTCGCCGCTGCCGATGACCATGCCCTCGGCGTCGGTGATCAGCACGTTGAAGCCGATGACCGCGGAGGTGTCCCCGGCGATCTCCTGGGCGAGTGACGGGCTGAGCATTGGCCTTCCTCCCGTGGAAGGAGCTGCCGGGAGATTGGACGAACCGTACAGCAGCGGTTGTTCCTTCGACCACAAGTTCGTACGAGATGTCCAGTGACGCACGGCACAAGCCCTCAATAGCGTATGCACACCTTCACGGGCATCCCCGCCGCGCACAGCGCGGTGAACGGCGGGTTCCTCAACGAACGAAAGGACCAAGCCGATGACTCGTGTGCGCTCTCTGCTTACCACCCTGTCCGTCGTCCTCCTGCTGCCGGCGCTCGCTGCCTGCGGCGGATCGGGCGAATCCGCACCGAAGGACGTGTCCGCCGACACGGCCGCGCTGGGCACCATCGAGCCCGGCGTGCTCAAGGTGGCCGTCCAGCCGTACGCGCCGTACACCAGCGTCGAGGACGGGAAGATCGTCGGCCTCGACGGGGACATCCTCAGCTACGTGGCCGACCAGCTGGGCCTCGAGATCCAGCCCGAGGTGACCGACTTCGCGGGCATGCTCGCCGGGGTCCAGTCCGGCCGGGTGGACATCACCATCGGTGGCGTCGCCTGGAGCGAGGACCGGCAGAAGGAGGGTCTGTTCACCGACCCGCCCTACTACTCGCCGCCGGTGATGGCCGTGAAGGGTGACAAGACCTACCAGACGGTCGACGACCTGGAGGGCCTGCAGCTGGGCACCGTCGAGGGCTATGTCTGGGTCGAGTCGATCCAGGCCGTGCCCGGCGCCGAGCTGCACGCCTACCCCGACGCCAACGGGGTGTTCGACGACCTCGCGGCGGGCCGGCTCGACGTCGGCTTCCTCGACCCGCTGCTGGTCACCGCGGCGCAGGCGGAGCGGCCGGAGCTGGAGATCAGCACCCTGTACATGACGCCCCCGACCGCCGAGCAGGTCGCGGCCGAGCCCGCCTACGAGTACTTCCAGCCCTACCAGACCGGCTTCTACCTGCCCCCCGAGGCCACCGAGCTGGAGAAGGCCGTCTCCGAGCAGATCGACGCCATGTACGAGAACGGCGAGATGGAGAAGCTCGTCGAGAAGTGGGGCGGTGACCCCGAGCAGTTCCTCACACCCACCGACGCGTTCGCCACCGCTCGTGCGGGCGTGGACCGGCCCGACGACTGGACCCCGCCGACCATCGCGGCGAGGGGATGACATGTCCGGCCTGTTCGAGGTGCCCTGGGCCGACTACCAGTCGGAGCTGACCGACGCCCTGTTGCGCACCGTCCTCTACACGGTGGTCAGCTTCGCGGGCGCCGTCGTGCTCGGCCTGGTCGTGGCGCTGCTGCGGCTGAGCCGGGCCCGGCCGGCCCGCGTGGTCGCGGCCGTCTACACCGAGGTGTTCAAGAACGTCCCGCTCCTCGCCATCATCTTCCTCACCTACTTCGGCCTTGCCTCCGTCGGTATCCGGCTGGACGTGTTCATGGCCGGAGCCCTCAGCCTGACCGTGTTCTACGCCGCGTACCTGTCCGAGACCTTCCGTTCGGCGATCAGCGGGGTGCACGCGGGGCAGACCGAGGCGGGCGAGGCGCTGGGGCTGGGCCGGACGGGCATCTTCGGGCAGGTCGTCATGCCGCAGGCGCTGCGGCTGGCGCTGCCCGGCACGAACACCTTTCTGGTGGACCTGCTGAAGTCCACCTCGCTGCTGGTCACCATCTCCGCCGCGGAGCTGATGTCCGAGGGGCGGCTCATCACGTCGGCCACGTTCCGCGCACTGGAGGTCTACATCGTCATCTCGGCCATCTACTTCGCCCTCTGCTACCCCCTGTCCCAGGTCCTGCTGTGGCTGGAGCGGAAGGTACGGGCGGGCGTGCCCCTGACCCCCTGGAGGCGGCGCCGGATGCGGGCGGCCCGCGCGCTGCTCGCCGCCGACATCGGCTCGGCGGGCTCCGGTTCCGCGGGCTCTGGCTCCTCAGGCCCCGGTTCCACGGACCTCGGCCTGAAGGAGGCGGCGGCATGAGCGAGCCAGTCACAGCGGCCACGGAGACGAGCGACGCCAAGGCGGCCCCCGAGGTCGTCGTACGGATGGAGGGGCTGCGCAAGTCCTTCGACGGCCGGCTCGTGCTCGACGACGTTCACCTGGAGGTCGGCCGGGGCCGCATCGTGAGCGTCATCGGGCAGAGCGGCGGCGGCAAGTCGACCCTGATGCGCTGCGTCAACCTGCTGGAACGCCCCGACCAGGGCCGGGTCGAGGTCTCCGGTGAGGTAGTGCACGACGACGGCCGCATGGTCTGCCGCGACCTTCCCGGCCTGCGTCGCACCGTCGGCATGGTGTTCCAGCGGTTCCACCTGTTCCCGCACCTCACGGCCGTGGAGAACGTCGTCCTGGCCCAGCGCAGGGCGGGCGTGCCGGAGCAGGAGGCGCTGGAGCGAGCGGTCGCCCTGCTGCGCCGGGTCGGCGTGGCCCACCGCGGCCTCGCCTATCCCGAACAGCTCTCCGGGGGCGAGCAGCAGCGCGTCGCCATCGCGCGCGCCCTCGCCCTCAGGCCGGACGTGCTCCTCTTCGACGAGCCGACGTCGTCGCTGGACCCGGAGGCCACCCGGGAGGTGCTGAGCGTCATGCGGGAGCTCGCCGCGGACGGGATGACCATGATGCTGGTCACCCATGAGCTGCCCTTCGCGCGCGAGGTGTCCGACCACGTCGTCTTCCTCGACCGCGGCCGGATCGTCGAGGAGGGGCACCCGGACGACGTGCTCGGCAACCCTGCCCAGGCCCGGACCCGGGAGTTCCTGGCCTCGTACGGGTCCACCTCATGACGGGTGCCGGCACCACGGCGTCGGCCGGTGACGGCCCCGTCGTCGTCGTAGGGGGCGGCGTGGTCGGGCTGTGCGTGGCGTACTACCTGGCCTCGGCCGGCCTGCAGGTGGAGGTGGTCGAGCGGCGCGGCCTGGGCTCCGGGGCGTCGCGGGGCAACGCGGGCTGGGTCTGCCTCAGCCACTCGACCCCCGTCCCGGCCCCGGGGATCGTCCGGTACGCGCTGCGGTCGCTGGGACGCCCGGACTCGCCGCTCTACCTGCGGCCGCTGCCGGACCCGGCGTTCGTCCGATGGCTGTGGCGGTTCTGGCGCAGCAGCACACCAGCAGCCTTCCGGCGCGGCTACGCGGCGGTCGCGGAGCTGAACCGCCACACGTTCGGCCTGTTCGACGGCCTGCACGACGCCGGCGTCGAGACGACGCTGAGCCGCCCCGGCATGGTGCACGCGTTCCTGTCGCCCGGCGAGGCCCGGCACCACCTCGCGATCCAGCGGCAGATGGCGGACGGCCGATACCCGCTGCCCGACGACGTCACGACGGGGGAGGATGCCCACCTGCTGGACGACGCCCTGTCGCCCGACGTGCGGGCGGCCTACCTGGTCCAGGGTGAGGGGGTGGTGGACCCGGAGGCGTTCGCCCGCGCACTCGGGGAGGCGCTCATCGCCGCCGGGGTGAAGATCCACGAGAACATGGAGGTCACCGGATTCCGGTCCGAGGGCGGCCGCGTCACGGCGCTGCGCACCGCTCAGGACGAGATCTCCTGCGCGGGCGTCGTCGTCGCGGCCGGCATGCGTTCTCCCGGGCTGCTGCGCTCCCTGGGGCATTCGCTGCCCCTGCAGGCGGGCAAGGGCTACAGCTTCTCGGTGGACCTCGACCCGGCGCCCCGGCACACGCTGTACTTCGGGGAGCGCAGGGCTGTCGCCTCGCCGATCGGCGGGACCACGCGGATCGGCGGCACGATGGAGCTGAGCGGCAACAACAACCGGCTGGACTGGCGCCGGATCGTCGCCGTCGCCCTGGCGAGCCGGCAGTACGTGGGCCGGTGGTTCGACGACCCGGACGACCTGGTCAGCCAGATCCGCGATCCCTGGGTCGGCGGCCGGCCGTTCCTCCCCGACGGGCTGCCGGTGATCGACCGCGTGCCGGGCCTCAGCAACGCCTTCGCGGCCACCGGCCACGGCATGCTGGGCGTCACGCTAGGCCCCGTCACCGGGCACAAGCTCGCCGAATACATCCTGACGGGCCGCCGTCCCGACGCCCTCCAGCCCTTCCGGTTCGATCGGCTCCGCCAGTGAGGTCACTGAGCCTGGCGGACTTGTTCGCCAAGTGCCCCAGCGCTGGCAGACTGCCGCCGTGGAGAACATGTGGTCGAGCCGGTTCGCCCAACACTGGGCCCAGGAGATCTCGCCAGCGGCGTTCTGGCGGCGGACCGCCGAGCTGGATCGACAGGTGTTGCGAGGGTTGCCCCACCACGCGGCCGCAGTCGACACGGTCGTGGGCGACTACCACGTCGAGGTCCGGGACGCGTGGAAGGAGATCGACGCTCGGACTCGCCGCGTGGATCCCGCGGTGGCCGATCTCCGTTCCCCTCGGCGTACCGTCGGCACCGTGCTCGGCGCGCTCGGCATCGGTGGTGCGTTCGCGTTCTTCTTCAGCCGAGCCGACTTCGACATGCTCGCCATCCTCCCGTGGTCGTCGGCCTTCCTCACGGTCGGGACTGTCGGTGTACTGATGGCGCTGCTCCCGGTCCGACGCTCGGCCCCGGCCACGAGTGGTCTCGTCCAGCGTTCGTGGTTGCTCGCAGGCTTTGCCACCGCCGCGGCGGCAGCTCCGCTCCTCCTTCTCCGTTTCATCACCTTCTCGGAGCTCCCGGGGGCGGCACGCACCTCGCTCGGCCTGAACCTCGTGCTCGCCGGGGTCTGCTGCGCGGCGTCCGCGCTGGTCACGGTGACTTGGATCCGTCTCGGAACGGAGGAGCACAGTGCCGTTGAGCGCCTGGTCGACGACGTCTCCACGCAGCGCGAAGCAGTCGCCGAGTCTGTGCTCACCCGGTACCGCACCAGCCTTGAGGAGCTCCACCGAGACCTTGCCGCCGAGGAGCGGGAAATGATGCACAGGGCGTACACCGCGGCGGGGGAGACCCTCGTTGCGCGCGGCGTCATCGAAACGGTGGACCAGGTGTGCTCGCACGTCCCTGGCATGCTCATGCTCCAGGCGATTGCCGACGCCACCATCCCCAACCGGACCGTCGTCCTTGTGCCGCAGCTGGCCCCGCCGCAGCGCTGATCAACGCGGACCGCGACCGCGACCGCGTCCGCAGCGCGGAGTAGACCTACGCTTGGGCGACGGCTCGCTCCCCGAGCCGGTCCAGCCGACGGTCAGAACCCACGAATTGGAGCATCAAGCGATGGCTCGCCACCTTGTCACCAGTGCGCTTCCGTACATCAACGGCATCAAGCACCTGGGGAACATGGTCGGGTCGATGCTCCCGGCCGACGTCTACGCGCGGTACCTGCGCCGGCGCGGCCACGACGTGCTGTACATCTGCGCCACCGACGAGCACGGCACGCCGGCCGAGCTCGCGGCCACCGAGGCGGGCCTGCCGGTCGCGGAGTTCTGCGCGCAGGCGCACGAGACGCAGAAGAAGATCTACGCGGGCTTCGGGCTCTCGTTCGACCACTTCGGGCGCAGCTCGTCGCAGCAGAACGCCGAGCTGACGCAGCACTTCGCGCGCCGCCTGCACGAGCACGGTTTCATCGAGGAGCGGGCGATCCGGCAGGTGTACTCGCCGGTCGACGGCCGCTTCCTGCCCGACCGCTACGTCGAGGGCACCTGCCCGCACTGCGGGTACGACCGGGCGCGTGGCGACCAGTGCGAGAACTGCACCCGCGTCCTGGATCCCACGGACCTGATAGACCCGCGCTCGGCGATCAGCGGCTCGACCGACCTCGAGGTCCGCGAGACCAAGCACCTGTTCCTGCTGCAGTCGAAGCTCCAGGGCGAGGTCGAGGCGTGGCTCGACGGGAACAGCAAGGACTGGCCGCTGCTGTCGACGTCGATCGCCCGCAAGTGGCTCACCGAAGGGCTGCACGACCGCGCGATCACGCGCGACCTGGAGTGGGGCGTGCCGGTCCCGGCCGACACGTGGCCGGAGCTCGCCGCGGAGGGCAAGGTCTTCTACGTCTGGTTCGACGCCCCGATCGAGTACATCGGCGCCACCAAGGAGTGGGCCGACGCCGCGGTGGCCGGGCCGGACGGCGGAGCGGGCGGCGAGACCCGGGACTGGAAGTCATGGTGGTACCAGGCCGACGACGTCCGCTACACGCAGTTCATGGCCAAGGACAACGTCCCGTTCCACACGGTGATGTTCCCCGCCACCCAGCTCGGCGTCCGCGAGCCGTGGACCATGGTCGACTACGTCAAGGGCTTCAGCTGGCTCACGTACTACGGCGGCAAGTTCTCGACGTCCCAGAAGCGGGGAGTCTTCACCGACGCCGCGCTGGAGATCCTGCCGGCCGACTACTGGCGCTACTTCCTCGTCGCGAACGCGCCCGAGTCGGACGACTCGTCGTTCACCTGGGAACACTTCGCCGGAACGGTGAACAAGGACCTGGCCGACACGCTCGGCAACTTCGTCAACCGGGTGCTGACGTTCTCCGCCAAGCGGTTCGGGGACGCAGTCCCGGCCGGCGGCGAGCCGGGTGAGGCGGAGGAGCGGCTCGGCGCGGAGGTGGCCCGGCTCCTGGCGGAGCTCGAGGAGCACATGGAGGCCCTCCAGTACCGCAAGGCGACGAACGCCCTGCGCGCGCTGTGGTCGGCGGGCAACGCGTACCTGGTCGAGAAGGAGCCGTGGAAGCAGGTCAAGGTCGATCCCGAGGCCGCCGCGGTCTCGCTGCGGACGGCGATGAACCTGATCCACCTGTACGCAGTGGTCTCCGAGCCGTTCATCCCGGAGACGGCCGCGACGCTCCGCAACGTGTTCGCCTTCGACGGCGACGCAACGACCTGGGTCACGCCCGAGGCAGCGATGTCGCTCGACGCCGTTCCCGCCGGGACGGCCTTCTCCGTGCCGCCGGTGCTGTTCGCCAAGATCACCGACGAGGAACTGGAGGGCTACCGCGACCGCTTCGGCGGCGCCGACGCCTGATCGCGCAGGTCAGACCTGTGCGGCGGCTAGCTGCTCGCGGACCTGGCGCTTGGCGCGGGTGAGCATGCCCGCCATTCCGTTGAGCCGCAGCAGGCTGACCACCTTCGTCAGGCCGAGCTGCAGCGGGAAGTCCTCCGGCACGTCCAGCACCTGCTGCGCGGTGAGCCCGGTCAGGCCCTGCGCCAGGATCGACGCGAAGCCGCGGGTGGTGGGCGCCTCCTCAGGTGCCGTCGCGTGGAAGGCGACCACTCCGGCGTCGTCCACCTCGGCGATGGCGTAGACGGGGGACTGGCACTCCTGGACGCGCTCCAGCTTCTCCGGCGCGTCCGCGTACTTGGCGGGCAGGGGCGGGAGCTCGCGCGACACCTCCAGCAGAAGCTGGAGGCGGTCGCGCTCGGGCGTCTCTAGGAAGGCGTCACGCAGCTCGGCGAGGGCCTCGGGCAGGTCGACGTCGTGGGTGCTCATCTGGTCATCCTCCCACCGCCCGCAGGGCTCGGGCGAGCCACCGGGCGGCGTCGTACGGTTGGTACATGGCCGATAACAAGCGGTCTGACGAGGGCCGCAACCGCTGGTCCCAGAGCGTCACCGAGGGCAGCGACGCTCTGGATCTCGAGGACGGCGTCTTCACGTGGAAGGACCCGGCGCGGATCGCCCGGTCCCTGAAGCGGTCCGCAGAGGCGAGCGACCGGCGCAAGAGCTCCCCGTACCGCTCGGCGATGTCGATGCTCACGTTCTACGTCAACCGGGCGGGCAAGGAGCTCGACGCGGACCAGCGCAATGTCCTCGAGCGCGCCAAGGACGAGCTGCGCAAGCAGTTCGGGCGCGCGTGACCTGTCAGACGGTGCCCGGCTCGCTGCCCGTGGCGATCGGGACCCGCACCGCGTTGCCCCATTCGGTCCAAGAGCCGTCGTAGTTGCGCACGTTCGTATACCCGAGCAGGTAGGTGAGCGCGAACCAGGTGTGGCTGGAGCGCTCGCCGATGCGGCAGTAGGTGATCACGGCGTCGTCCAGGGCCAGGCCCAGGCCGGACGTGTAGATCGCCTCGAGCTCGGCGCGCGTCTTGTAGGTGCCGTCCTCGGCGACCGCCGTCGCCCACGGGACGTTGCGCGCCGTCGGGATGTGGCCGCCGCGCAGCACGCCCTCCTCCGGGTAGTCCGGGATGGCGATGCGCTCGCCCGTGTACTCCTGCGGGGAGCGGATGTCGACGAGCGGGCCGCTGCCCAGGTGCGCCAGGACCTGGTCGCGGAAGGCGCGGATCGTGACGTCGTCGCGCTCGACCACCGGGTACTCGACCGGCGCGGGCGCAGGCACGTCGGTGGTGAGCTCGCGGCCCTGGGCGCTCCACAGCCCGCGGCCGCCGTCGAGCAGGCGCACGTCGGAGTGTCCGAACAGCGTGAAAACCCAGGCCGTGTACGCGGCCCACCAGTTGTTCTTGTCGCCGTACAGGATGACGGTGGTGTCGCGTGTGATGCCCTTGCTGCCCATGAGGGCGGCGAACGCCGCGCCGTCCAGGTAGTCACGCATCTCGGGGTGCTGCAGCTCGGTGTGCCAGTCGACCTTCACGGCGCCCGGGATGTGCCCGGTCTCGTAGAGGAGGACGTCCTCGTCCGACTCGACCACGACGACCCCCGGATCCTTCAGGTGATCGGCCAGCCAGGTGGTGCTCACGAGCCGTTCGGGGTGGGCGTACTGCGCGATCTTGTCCGACGGGTCGATGGGGGCAGGCATGGTTCCTCCTCGATGGACGTGCTTGGTAGAGCATATGAACACGCGGTCGTGGCGAAAAGATCCCGGCTGCCTGACGGGTCAGGACAGTCGACGCTCCAGCACGCCCAGGTGCGCCCACGCCCGAGCCGCCTGCGGCCCGCCCGGCTGCGCCAGCCGGGCCAGCCGGGTCCAGGCGGCGTGGTCGTCCGCGCCTTCGTCGCGGGCGGTCCAGTGCTCGACGGCGGCCGCGTCGTCGCAGGCGTGCACCGCCCCGCGGACCTCCGCCTCGAGCTCCTCACGCAGCCGCTCCACGCCCGGCGCGACCGACCGGCGCAGCAGCGCCTCGGGGTACGCAGAGAGTGCGCCGCGCACGTCGCCGCGCCGGAGCCGGGACCGCACGGTGTCGACGTCGGACCGAAGCGCCCGCGCGAGCCGGTAGGGGCGGGACCCCGCGAGCAGCGGGCCGTCCAGGACGCCGTCGGCCACCCGGCGGAGGCGCGAGATCTCGGCGCGCACGGCCACGAGCGACAGGTCGCCGGGGTGCAGGAGTACCGCGAGCTCCTCCGCGCCGAGGCCGCGGGGGTGCTCCGCGAGCAGGAGCAGGATCTCGGCGTGCCGCAGGGAGAGCCGGTGCCCCCGCAGCGCGGGCGGGCCGAGCAGCCGCAGGTCGGGGGCGCGTTCGGCCACGCCGTCCGCCCGGGCGGCGAGCTCGCGCTCCACCATCGCGACCGTAGCCCGCACCAGCGCGAGGGCGACGTGGGACCCGGCGGCGCTGCCGCCGGTGAGGTCGAGGACACCCACGATCCCGCCGGCCGGGTCGCGCACAGGGGCCGCGGTACAGCTCAGCCGCTGGACGGGGCGCGCGAAGTGCTCCGCCCCGAGCACCTGGACCGGGCGCCGCGTGGTCAGGGCAGTGCCGGGCGCGTTGGTGCCGACCGACTCCTCCCGCCACACTGCGCCCTCGACGAACCCGACGTGGTCCACCGCGGAGCGCACCGGCCCACGGCCCTCGATCCAGAGGAGGCGGCCGACGTCGTCGGACACCGCGACCACCAGGCCGTCGCTCGTGGCGCCGCCCACCAGGTCGCGCACGAGCGGCATCGCAGCGGCCAGGGGATGGGCGCGGCGGTAGTCGTCGAGGTCGCCCGACGCCGCGACGGCGACCGTGCGCGGCCGGTCCGGGTCCACGCCGTTGCGCAGGCACCGCCGCCACGACGCCGCGACGACGGGGTCGATCCCGTTGGGCTCCTGCGAGCCGGCCGAACTGACGAAGCTCTCGTACGCGGCGCGAACCCACTGCGCGTCCCGGTGTGGCACCTGCGTCATGCTGCCCCCGACCTTGTTCCGACGCCGTCGTCGAACCACGCCAGTGTAGGCACCAGGCCAAGAACCTCAACAGTTGAGCATCGAAATCCCCAAGCCGCCCGCGCCGCCAGGTGCTTATCCACAGATCACGGCTGTATTACGATCTCGCCGTGCGGGACTGAAGAAGTAGTCCTAGCGTCATTCACGCCGGTAGTTAAAGGGCCCACGAGCCCGGCAGTTTGTTTTCATGGGAACTCTCTTTGGGGGAAGAGTTGAACCACGTCGCTTTAGTGAGGCTGGAACCCGCTACATCTGGAACAGACGAAGACCCCGGGGACAGTCGGGCCTCATCGCCCGCACCGGAACCGGCCCGGCTACCCGCGCTCGACGTGCCGGAACCACCACCCCTCAAGCCCGGGCACGAGCCGGAGATCGACCTCGTGGGCGCCCGCGGCCGCAGGCGCTGGACCTTCGGCGCCGCGATCGTTACCGGCGTCGCCGTCGCGATAAGCCTCTGGGCCGTGTCGGCCCACGCCGACGAGACCAGTCGCCTGCTGACGCTGACGTCGCAGATCGACAGCCAGGTCAGCACTACTGCGGCCCGGTCGCACGACCTCGCCGCCGTCATGGACACGGCCGAGCGGGTCTACGAATACTCCGAGGGTCAGGTCGCCGACCCGGCCACGCGCGATGTCCTCGCCCAGGCGATCGACGATGCCCGCGCCGCCGTGGCCCAGCGCGTCACCGACGCCCCGCCGTCCTCGGTCACGCAGGCCAGCACCCTGCTCGCCCAGGCCACCCACATCGAGGACTCGCTCGACTGGGCCACGGAGGACCTACGTGTCGCCGTCGACATGGTCCAGCAGTCGCAGGGCGCCCAGCGCGCCCTGGACTCCCGCGAGCCGGTAGGAAACCGGACGATCCTTACGTCGCGCGAGGGATCCTGACAAGTCTGCGCTGTCATTTGATGGCGTTCTAAATTTCCGGGCCTTTCTGCTCGTCGAAACCTCTTTCCAGCGCATTCTGCGGTCGGATTCCGGAGGTCCGTTTCTGCCAAGCGGTCGCGTGCGAAGCTCTCGAGAGCTTCAAGCCCAACGCGTCACGCCCCGTCGTCGGGGGCCACGTCGCGGTAGGCGTCCACCAGGTCGACGAATTCCGCCCGGAGCCCGTACAGGTCCTCGCCCAGGGCGCCGGACGCCCGCTCCCGGAGGGCGTCGAGGTTCGCCGCGCCCCGGTACTCCGAGCCCGTGGCGATCAGCCCGAGCTCGGCCACTGCCGAGGCGAAGGCGAAGTCCGCCGTCGGCGCCGACGTGAACGCGTCGGATCCGACCGGGAACTCGACCTCGGTGCTGGACGCCGTTGGCTCGCCGCCGCCCGCGGCCTTGTACCGCACGTGCACGGTCATGAAGTCGCTGCTCGTGCCGACCTCCTGGTCGGAGTACTTCAAGTCGTCCGAACCGCCGTCATCGGCGGCCGAGGCGGCCGGGACGAGCTCGTAGAACGCGGTCACGGAGTGGCCGGCCCCGACGTCGCCCGCGTCCTTGGCGTCGTCGTCGAAGTCCTCGTCCTCCAGTCGCCGGTTGTCGTACCCGATCAGCCGGTAGGAGCCGACAGTGGCCGGGTTGAGCTCGACCTGCAGCTTGAGGTCCTTGGCCACCACGAACATGGTCGAGCCGAACTCGTCGACCAGGACCTTGCGTGCTTCGGCCAGAGTGTCGATGTAGGCGTAGTTGCCGTTCCCGTGGTCGGCGATCGCCTCCATCGTGTTGTCCTTCAGGTTGTACATGCCGAAGCCCAGCACGGACACGTAGACCCCGGACTCGTGCTCGGTCTCGATCAGCTCGGTGAGCTCCTCGGGCGTGGACGGGCCCACGTTGAAGTCGCCGTCGGTCGCCAGGATCACGCGGTTGTTGCCGCCCTCGACGAAGTTCTTCTCGGCCAGCTCGTACGCAGTCCGCAGGCCGTCCGCGCCGCCGGTGGACCCGCCGGCCCGCAGCGACCGGAGGTGGTCCACGAGCACGCCGTGCTCGGAGCCGGGCACCGAGTCCGCGACCACCTGGTTGTCGCCCGCGTAGGTCACTATCGAGACCCGGTCGTCCTCGCCGAGCTGCTCCACGAGCAGCGCGAACGACTCCGCCAGCAGCGGCAGCTTGTTCGGCTCGTCCATCGACCCCGACACGTCCAGCAGGAAGACGATGTTGTTGCCCTCCGACGTCGGTACCGCCTCCGTGGCCTGCACGCCCACCATGGCCAGCTGGTGCTCGGGATTCCACGGCGCCGTCGCGACCTCGGTCGTCACCGAGAACGGGTGCTCCGCGCCGGCGTCGGGCGCCGGATAGTCGTAGTCGAAGTAGTTGATCAGCTCCTCGATCCGCACGCCCTCGGGCGCCACTCCCTGGTTCACCTGGCGGCGCAGGTTCGAGTACGACGCCGTGTCGACGTCGGCGGAGAACGTGGACAGCGGGCTCGTGGCGACGTCCTGGAACGGTGTCTCGGGAGAGTCGTCGTACTCCTCTCCCTGGTCGGCCGGCTTTTGCGGGTCGGCAGCGGGGCCGGTCGGATCGGGGCCGGGGAGCGGCGCGATCTCGGCGTCGCTCAGCGCCTCGGGGGCGGGGGCCGGTACTGACAGCCCCGCCGAGTCGGAAGCCGTCTCCGACCCGCCGCCGTCGGCGGTGCAGCCTGCGAGTGCCAGGGTCGCGGTCAGCAGCGCTGCCAGCGCCGCCGGCGGTGCGGTCAGCCGTCGTGCCGGGTGCGCTGGCGCGTCTGCGCCGGGGCGGGACTGGTGGGGTGCGGAAGTCATCGGGAGGCCTCTCATCGTGTTCGGCGTCGTGTCCGGCTTCGTGTTCGGATTCGTGTGGTCCGGCGATCTGCCCTCTGAAGTCCATCTGTTCCGTGGCCGGTGCGGCTTGCCGCCCCGAGGTCACGGTCGGGTTGCAACCCCGATGCAACGCCCCGCTGCCTAACCTCGCCCCACCCGGGTGCGCCGCTGCACCCGCGTGTGGCTCCGCCGTCGGTCAGCCGACGGCGGGCACGAGAACCTGCGAGGAGGCAGACCATGACCGTGTACGCAGCCCCAGGTACCGAAGGTGCCATCGCTAGCTACCGGCCCCGGTACGACCACTGGATCGGGGGCGAGTACGTGGCCCCAGCGAACGGGCAGTACTTCGAGAACCCCAGCCCTGTGAACGGGCGGACCTTCACTGAGGTCGCACGCGGCGACGCCGACGACATCAACCGGGCCCTCGACGCCGCGCACGGCGCCGCGCCGGCCTGGGGGCGCACGTCCGTCACGGAGCGAGCGATCATCCTGAACAAGATCGCCGACCGCATGGAGGAGCACCTCGAGGAGCTGGCTGTCGCGGAGACCTGGGAGAACGGCAAGCCCGTCCGCGAGACCCTCAACGCGGACCTGCCGCTGGCCATCGACCACTTCCGCTACTTCGCGGGCGCGATCCGGGCCCAGGAGGGTTCGATCAGCGAGATCGACGGCGAGACCATCGCCTACCACTTCCACGAGCCGCTGGGCGTCGTCGGGCAGATCATCCCGTGGAACTTCCCGATCCTCATGGCGGTGTGGAAGCTGGCACCGGCGCTCGCGGCCGGCAATGCGGTGGTGCTCAAGCCGGCCGAGCAGACGCCGACATCGATCCTGTACCTGATGGAGCTCATCGCGGACCTGCTGCCGCCGGGCGTGGTGAACGTGGTCAACGGGTTCGGCGCGGAGGCGGGCAAGCCGCTCGCGAGCTCGTCCCGGATCCGCAAGATCGCGTTCACGGGCGAGACCACGACGGGCCGCCTGATCATGCAGTACGCGTCGCAGAACATCATCCCCGTGACGCTGGAGCTCGGCGGCAAGTCGCCGAACATCTTCTTCAGCGACGTCGCGGCGGCGAACGACGAGTTCTACGACAAGGCACTGGAGGGCTTCACGATGTTCGCCCTCAACCAGGGCGAGGTGTGCACGTGCCCGTCGCGTGCGCTCATCCAGTCGGACATCTACGCGTCGTTCCTGGCCGACGCCGTCGCGCGCACCGAGGCGGTCAAGCAGGGCAACCCGCTGGACACCGACACGATGATCGGGGCGCAGGCCAGCAACGACCAGCTGGAGAAGATCCTCAGCTACTTCGACATCGGCAAGGCGGAGGGCGCCAAGGTGCTCACCGGCGGGTTCCGGGCCGAGATGGAGGGTGACCTCGCGGGCGGGTACTACGTGACGCCCACGATCTTCGAGGGAAAGAACTCCATGCGGATCTTCCAGGAGGAGATCTTCGGCCCCGTGGTGGCGGTCACGGAGTTCGGGGACTTCGACGACGCCATCAAGGTCGCCAACGACACCCTGTACGGGCTGGGCGCGGGCGTGTGGACGCGGTCCGGCGCGGACGCCTACCGGGCGGGGCGCGCTATCGAGGCCGGCCGCGTGTGGACCAACTGCTACCACGCCTACCCGGCAGCGGCGGCGTTCGGCGGCTACAAGGGCTCGGGCGTGGGACGCGAGAACCACAAGATGATGCTCGACCACTACCAGCAGACGAAGAACCTGCTGGTGAGCTACGCGCCGACCAAGCAGGGCTTCTTCTAGAGAGGGGTCCCCGAGGGTCGAGCATGAGGTTGGTGCCGGCGTCGAGCATCGGCACCAACCTCGTGCTCGCCGGACTCTCAGTTCATGGTCGACGGTTTGGAGGAGTGATGGGTCACGACGTTCCGGGGGCTGGAGTTGCGCGTGTTGCGCTGACCGATGACGCGGCGGCACTGCTGGTGCGGCTGCGGGACAAGCACGGCGAGCTGATGTTCCACCAGTCCGGCGGCTGCTGCGACGGCTCGTCGCCCATGTGCTATCCGGACGGCGACTTCATCACCGGCGACGCAGACGTGCACCTCGGCGACCTAGCCGTCGGGGCGGGCCCTGCTGGGGAGGGCTCTGCTGGCGAGGACTCTGCTGCAGCGGGCCGCGGGTCGTTCACGGTCCCGGTCTGGATGAGCCGGAACCAGTTCGAGTACTGGAAGCACACCCACCTCACCATCGACGTGGTCCCCGGCCGCGGTGCCGGGTTCAGCGTCGAGGCGCCCGAGGGCGTGCGGTTCCTCATCCGGTCGCGCCTGTTCACCGACGAGGAGTGGGAGCGGCTCGAGGCCTGAGCGCGCGCCGGGTGGCGTCGCGGGCGACTCAGTCGGGCGTGAGGGCGACAACGCCGTCCGCCGTCGCGAGGAAGAACCCGGCGACCGCGAGGTCCTGCTCGGCGGCCGCCGCCCGGAGCGCCACGCCCCAGGCGTGGTCCTCGAACGAAGCGTCCGCCGAGCCCGGCCGCTCGAGCATGAGCAGGATCGACGCGCCGGGCTCGCCGTGCAGCATCGCGTGCCAGGCGTGGCCGAGCTCGTTCACCGTGCGCACGTCGGGCTCGTCCGGCACGTGGTCGAGGGGGACGATCACCGGGAGCGCACGGCGCTCGCCGTCCAGCATGACGAACCACAGCGTCCGCCAGCGTGGCGGGACGCCGTCGTGCAGGAAACTCGCGAAGGCGAGCAGGGCCGCGTCGTCGGCCAGCGGTTGGTTCGGGACGATCCCGCTCAATGATGTCATGGAGACCAGTATTAGCCCGGATGCTGACAGTTGATGGGGGTTATCCACAGGCACTCTCTGGCGATGCGCCAGGATCCCTCGAAATCGAGGCTTGAAGTTGACGCGGCGTCAACCTCTACCGTGGTGCACATGCAATGGTCCATCCAGGAGATCGCCCGCCTGACGGGCGTCACGAGCCGCACGCTGCGGCACTACGACGCCGTCGGGCTGCTGCCCGCCGTCCGGACGACGGCGAGCGGCCCACGCCGTTACGACCGCACCGCCCTGGTGCGGCTGCAGCGGATCCTGCTGCTGCGCGACCTCGGTCTCGGCCTCGGCGACATCGCCGAGGTGCTCGACACCGGCCAGGACGAGGCGGAGGCGCTGCGCCACCACCTCGTCTCGTTGCGGGCGGAGCAGGACCGGCTGGAGCGGCAGATCGCGTCGGTCGAACGGACCGTCGCGGCTCTCGAGGAGGACCCGGAAGCGAAGGAGGACATCATGGCGAAGGACATGCTCGACGGATTCGACCACACGCAGTACGAGCAGGAGGTGACCGAGCGCTGGGGCCGCGACGCGTACACGAAGAGCGACGCGTGGTGGCGTGGCCTCGGCGAGGACGGCCAGCGGCAGTGGAAGGAGAAGGCCGAGGCGCTGAGCAAGGCCTGGACCGACGCCGCCCAGGCGGGGCACGACCCGGCCTCCGACGAGGCGCAGGCGGTCGCCGCCCGGCACGCCGAGTGGCTCGGGTCCATCCCGGGTACGCCCGGCCACGAGCAGGGGCGGCCCGAGCGCGAGTACCTGCTGGGCCTGGCCGACATGTACGTGGCGGACGAGCGGTTCGGCGCGAACTACGGCGGCACCGAGGGCGCGGCCTTCGTGCGCGACGTGCTGCGCGTCTACGCCGACCGGGCCTACGCCGACGGCGAGTACTGAGCCCGGTACAGGTCGCGAAGGAGGCAGATCTCGCCGCCGTGCGCCATGGCCTCGCGGCTGAGATGGGTCACGAGCGCCGCCATCGGGAACTCGGCGAACCAGTCACCCTTTGGACCGATCGGGTGCATCAGGGACTCGTCGTCGAGCGTCGCGATGGCGTCCCGCCACGACCGGTAGCCCTCGTCGAGCATGGCGAGGCCGCCCTCGGCGGTGATCGGGGTCTGCGGCCAGTGTCGGGGGTCGAACATGCCGGCGTCGGGCGGCGCGTCCGTGGGGCCGAACAGCGCCCGGGCGCGTCGCCCGAACACGTCGCGGCCCACGTGCACCATGCGCCATGCGATGGTGGTGACCGGCGGAATCTCCGGTTCGGGCACCTCTTGCTCGAGCAGGGGCTCGCCGTCGGGTCCCGGGCGGACGCTCCACGCCGGCGACGCCGGCTCCCAGAGGTACTCGGTGTCGGTCAGGCCCTCGAGGCGCGGCCACAGGTGGTGGTCGAAGTAGAAGCTCAGCTGGTCCAGCAGGAGGTCACGCCACACCGTCGTGGGGGGCGGCGCTGCCGAGGGGGTGGCCGGCCCGGTCGTCGTCATGCTGTGAAGGTACCTTCCGTGTCTGACACTTCGATTCAAAGGTTTTCGCAGATTTTCGAAGGTAGCCTCAGTACATGCCCGACGCCCCGGCCGACGCCCATCAAAAACCGTCCGTGACCTGCTGGTTCGCTGGTCTCACCACGTTGGACGTGATCCACCGGAGCGCCGTTCGGCCGGGGCCCAACCAGAAGATCACCGCCGTTCGCCAGGACGTGTCCGCGGGCGGGCCCGCGGCCAACGCGGCAGTCACCGCCGCGACGCTCGGTGCGCGGGCGCTGCTGATCAGCGCTATGGGTTCAGGTCCGGTGGGTTCGGCCGCGCGGGGCGACCTGGAGCACCACGGGGTCGAGATCCACGACACGGCGGAGGGCCGCGTGATCCCGTTCGCCGTCTCGGCCGTGATGGTCGACGACGAGACCGGCGACCGGTCGGTCGTCTCGCCCGACGCCACGCTCGCCGACGGCCTCGACGTCACGCCCCAGGCTCTCGACACCCTGCCCCGGCCCGACGTGGTCCTGCTCGACGGGCACCACCCTGACCTGGCCCGGAGCGTGCTCGCGTACGCGGAGTCTCTCGACCCTCGCCCGCTGATCGTGCTCGACGCCGGCCGGTGGCGTCCGGTCTTCGCCGATCTCCTCGGCTCGGCGGACGTGACGGCCAGGTCCGCGGACTTCCGCGCGCCGGCCGACGTCGCGCGATCCCGTGCCGTCGTCGCCACGCACGGCCCCGAGCCCGTGACCTGGTGCGACAAGGACGGGCGGCGCGGATCCACCGAGGTGCCGACCGTCGACGTGCGTGACACCCTCGGCGCGGGCGACGCGTTCCACGGTGCGCTCTCCGTCGCGCTCGCCCGGGGCGCCGACCTGGAAGCCGCGGTCGAGGAGGCGGTGCGCGTGGCGTCCATCCGGGTACAGCACATCGGACCGCGCTCCTGGCTGGAGTACCTTTCGTGCGTCTGAACACCGCCGAGCTCGTCGAACGCGCGGCCGGGCTCGCGATCGACGCTGCCCGCTCGGGTGAGGCGCGCGTCCTCGGGATCACCGGCCCGCCCGGTGCGGGAAAGTCGACGCTCGCCGCCGCCCTTGCCGACGGCATGGCACCCGGCACGGCAGTCGTGGTCGGCATGGACGGCTTCCACCTGTCCAACAAGGTGCTGGAGGCCCACGGCAGCCGGGGCCGCAAGGGCGCCATCGACACGTTCGACGACGCCGGGTACGCCGCCCTGATCGACCGGATCGCTGGCCGCCCCCTGGGCGGCCCGCCGGTCTACGCGCCAGAGTTCCGGCGCGAGATCGAGGAGCCGATAGCGGCCGGCACTGCCGTCACCGGCGAACCCCTGGTGATCACGGAGGGCAACTATCTGCTCGCCCCCAGCGGCGCCTGGCCCGCCGCCCGCGCTCGGATGGCCGAGGTCTGGTACATCGACCTGCCCGACGCCGAGCGCCTGCGGCGCCTCGTCGCTCGCCACCATGCCTTCGGCAAGCCCCTGCCCGACGCCGAGGCCTGGGCCTGCGGCACCGACCAGCGCAACGCGGACCTGATCGCGACCACCCGGGACGCCGCGGACCTGGTCGTGGACTGGGTCTGATCGTGGACCGGGGTCCGGTCGTGGGCCGCCGGTCTGACCGTGGACGTGGTCTCACTCACCCGATCTCGAGGACCGCGACCCGCCAGACTCCCCGCCGCGCCTCCAGCCGCACGGCCGCGGCGCGCACCCGGCCCTCGTCGTGCAGGATCACTGTCGCCTCCGCGGACGTGGCGCCCAGCCGGACCATCCGCACGCGCCGGACCGCCGCCGGGTGTGCCTTGGGCCGCGGCGGCCGCGCCTGCCGGGCCTCCCGCATGAGCCGACCCCGCTCCAGCAGCTGGTCGTAGACCTGCGGCGTGACCCACCGGGTGAGCTGGGTCGCGGGGCGCTCGCCGCGCAGCACCTCTACCGCGGCGCGGACCACCCGGCACACCTGCGCGGTGGGATCGGGCAGGGTGGGGTCCGGCTCGGGAGCCGGGCGCCCGGAGAGCGCCTCGAGCGCGGCCGCCGCATTCTGCAGCTCCGGGTACGGTGTGCCGCCGATCCGCATGCGCCGCAGCCGCTGACCGATCCCGGGACCCGTGACCGGCCCGGCCGGCGACGTGACGGCCGGGGTGACAGGCCGTCGCGTGGGCGCCGTCGTGCTGACGATGCGCGGCGCCGTGCTGACGGCGCGAAGCACCGTGCTGGCGCGCGGCGGCGTGCTGATGGCAGGCGGCGGCGCGGCCGGAGCGTTAGCCAGGTTCGGCGTCGGCGTCGGGGCAGGCGCTGGTGTCGGTGCGGTTGCCGCTGTGGCGGGGCGGCGCCGCGTGGTTGCAGGGTCGGGCGGGGCGTCGCGCGGAGCGTCGGGGCGGGTGTCGATGGTGGTCATGCGGGATCTCCTGGGGACGCGTGCGGGGTCGTGCGGGACGGGGAAAAGGGCGGGCCCTCAGGGCAGGCGGAGCACCGTGCCCGGGCGGATCAGGTCGGGATTCGAGCCGAGCACCGCGCGGTTGGTGTTGTGCCACTGCGTGACGGCGGCAGCGATCTCGGCGTCGGCGGTCTGATCGGTGGCGGTCTGATCGGTGGCGAGCTGATCGGCGGCGATCGCCCAGAGGGTGTCGCCCGGCTCGACCACCACCAGTGGCTCGCGTTGCATCCCCGTGCGCTGGCTCCGGTTGACCAGCGATGCCCGCTCCGGTGCCGGGCGCCGATCTGTCGTCTCGGGGTCCGTTGGCTGCCAGCGGAGGTCAAGCACGACGGGAGGGCCGGCGTTCGCGGCCACGGGAACCCCGAGCGTGTTGGGCAGAGCCATTGCCGTGGGTGTCGCGAGGGCGAGGCCGAGCCCCGCACCGGCGGCCGCGCGGGCGAGGCGACGGACGAGGGCCGGCGCGTGCCGTGCCACGGCTCGTTCGCCCGCAACCCAGCGCCGCCCTCGCCGATCTGCGAGGACGCACACCAGCGCCACGAGCGCATGCAGCCCGACCCGGCCCGCCACCACCGTGCCGACGGCGACCGCTGCGAGCTCGACGATGTCCTCGACCGGGAAGAGCGCCGAGCCAAGCCCCGTGCCGACCTGCCAGGTGCGTGCTCCGAGCGTGCCGGCCGCCGCGGCCAGCGCGAGGCTGAGGGTCAGCAGCCCGAGGAGCCCACACCAGGTGCCCTCCCGCTGCTCGGCGGCACTCGCGTCCTCCGTGGTATTCACGGCGGCGCTCTCGGCGGACTGCGGCGTGCGGACCTCCTCAGGTCCTGTCCGGCGATTCCGAACGTGCTTCGATGGCGCTGCGTGGTTGAGGGCAGTACTCGACATGGTTCCCCCTGTGGCGATCAAATTTTGGGCACGATAGAGCTGTATGGCTAGTTTGATGCTTGTTGGTGTCGTCCGGTGGTCGATATTCAACATCCGTACCGACAGGGTGTCTACCGGAGGGCGAGATGCCTGTGGATAGCGCAGGGTGACCCCATGACAACCGTGGATCCGGCTGGTCCCACGCGCTGGGAGGCGCTCTTCGGTGATCTCGAGGCGCAGGCTCGCGCGCAGTCAGCCGCCGAGGCCGACGCGCTCGTGTCCGAGCTGACGCGCGCCGAGCACGCGACGATGACGCTCGCTGACCGGTTCCGCGCCGGCGTCGGGGCGGTGGTCACGCTGGAGCTGCTCGACGGTGCGCCGTTGCGCGGCGTCGTGCGGGAGGTGGCGGACGAGTGGGTGCTGCTGCAGGGGGTCAGGCCCGAGCCGGCGAGCCAGCACCTCGTGCCGCTGGCCGCGACGGCGGGCGTGCACGGCCTGGCTCGTCAGGCGGCGTCGGCGACGTCCCGGCGGGACGGGCTCGGGCTGGGGCCCGTGCTGCGGACCCTCCAGCGCGACCGGGCGCGTGTCACGGTGCGGACGCTGAGCGGGGTAGTGGGCGGCCGGATCGGGCGAGTCGGCCGTGACCATCTGGACATCGATGTGCTCGATGATCGCGGAACTCGACTGGTTCCGTTCACGGCCCTGCTGGTCGTGAGCGAGGCGCCGTGAGGCCGTCGAGAAAGCCGGTAAATGGAGAGCGGGACCGGAGCCACTCCGCGTGGAGTGCGCCGGTCCCGTCGGTGTGCGACTGAGGCCTTTCAGCCGTCCGCGGCCGCAGAACCCTTGAGTCGCTCACGGCTCTTTGCATACATGCGCTCGATGTATGCCTCGAGCTCCGCCGCTTCGACGCGCCAGACCTTCTTGGGCCCCACCTGGATGGCGGGAAGGTCGCCGGTGCGAACCAGTGCATAGCCCTGCGCCATCGAGATGTTCAGGGTCTCGACCACATCGGCCAGAGAGAGAAAGCGCTTTTCCATGGGTCCAGTGTGGCACGAGACACCGACATGAGGGGGTTATCCACAAGAAGTGCTTATCTGATGCCGGATCGGCGGCGTTCGATCACTATGGTTCCGGCGCTCTGCCCAGGCTGTGCACCATGCCTTGCACCATTCTGTGTGGGTTCGCCCTCAACTTGTAGTCGAAGGTCTACCCAAAGTCCACCAAAGTACGCGGAAGGACCGAGATGACGTATGCCCCGGCCGCCTCAGCGCCCACCGTTGGCAGTCAGGGCATTCCCGAGCCTGCGGCAGCCCGGCTGCGCCGGCCCAGCTGGCGCGACCCGCGGCTCCTGACCGGCGTCGTCATCGTCGCGCTGTCGGTCGCGTTCGGCTCATGGGTGGTCTCGGCGGCGAGCCGCACGGTCCCGGTCTTCGTGGCGGACGGCGCGCTGACTCCCGGGGAGATCCTCACCGCGGACGTACTCCGCGCCGTCGACGTCCGGCTCGGCGCGGGGACGGGCCGCTACCTCCGCGCGGACGAACCGCTGCCTACGGACCTCGTGGCGCTCCGGGTGGTGGACGACGGCGAGCTCGTCCCACTGACCGCCCTCGGTGCGGACGCCGACGTCCGATCGGTCGCCGTACCGGTCGCCTCCGGGCTCTCGGACCGAATACGTGCGGGGGCGGTCGTGGACCTGTGGTTCGTGCCGGACGTGCCGGTCACGCCGGAGCAGGTCCCCGACAAGCCGGACCCGAGCACGCTGGCGCAGAACGTCGTGGTCGAGCAGGTCGACGCCGAGGACGGCGCGATAGTCGTGGACGGCACCGTCACGCTGCACGTCCTCGTCCCAGCCGACTCCCTGCCGACCGTGCTGGCCGCGCTCTCGGACGCCGGCACAGTCGCCGTCGTGCCCGTGGCGGGCGGCGTCCGGTGAGCGCGGAGCGGGCGGTCACGGTCCTGGTCGCGGTGCACGCACCCGAGGAGGAGGCTGCGGCGGTCACCGTGCTCGGCGCGCAGCCGCGGGTGACCGTGGCTCGGCGGTGTGCCGAGCTCACCGAGCTCCTGGCGGCAGCCGAGGCGGGCGCCGGCACGGCCGCCGTCGTCTCGGGGGACCTGCCCGGCCTGGACCGTGAAGCCGTGGCGCGGCTGCGTGGCGCCGGCCTGCGGGTGGTCGCCATCGAGGACCCCGCCACGCCGGTGGAACGGCTCGCCGGGCTGGGGTGCGACGTCGTCGTCGCCGGCGGGGACGCGGAAAACCTGGTCGCTGCGGTGCGGGGAGACGCGCCGGAGATCGCCGAACCCGCGCCGCCTCCAGCGCCGCATGACTTCGGGGGCCGGCCTGGCACGCTCGTCGCCGTGTGGGGTCCGGCCGGGTCGCCGGGCCGGACCACCACCGCGATCGAGCTCGCGGCCGCCCTCGCCGGGGTCGGCGCCGCGGCCCCGCGCCGCTCCGGCCTGCTGCGCCGGTCTCGCTCAGCGCCGCCGCCCCACGGATCGGGCACGGTGCTCCTGGCCGACGCCGACACCTACGCGTCCTCCGTGACCGCCCGCCTCGGGCTGCTCGACGACGCCCCCGGCCTGGCCGCCGCGGCCCGCACCGCCGGGCAGGGCGTGCTCGACGTCGTGACGCTGGCCGGCCACAGCCCGGTCGTGCTGCCGGGCGTGCGTGTGCTGACCGGCATCACCCGCGCGTCGCGCTGGCCCGAGCTGCCTGCGAGCTCGCTCGAGGTCGTGTTCGAGCGGTGCCGCGAGCTCGCTTCGTGGACGGTGGTGGACTGCGGCCCGGTTCTCGAGGCCGACGAGCTCCTCATGTACGACACCCGGGCGCCGCAGCGCAACGGCGCGACCCTCAGCGCGCTGCAGGCGGCGGACATCGTCGTGGTGGTCGGCGGGGCCGACCCCGTGGGGCTGCAGCGCCTGGTGCGGGGCCTGGAGGACCTGCGGGACGCCGCCGTCCCGGTGCCCGCGGCGCGCCTCGTCGTGGTGAACCGGGTGCGTGCCTCCGCCGTCGGACGGCGGGCCGAGTCCCAGGTGCGCGACGCCCTCGCACGGTACGGGGGAGTCGACGACGTGCACCTCGTGCCGGACGACCCGGCCGGGCTCGACGCCGCACTCCTGGCGGGGCGGGTGCTCGCGGAGTGCGCGCCGGCATCGCCGGCGCGGGCCGCGTTCCTGGGGCTTGCCGACCGGGTCCGGGAGCTGGTGCCCGCGCCGGCGTGAATCGCGGTGCGTGAGGCCGCGGTGAGGCGGCGCGGACCCTCATCCGGGTCTCCTGCGTAACAATCCGTCCGTCCGGCGCGGCTCGACGACCGAAATATGACATCCGGCGCTAAGTTGAGCCCGTGGCCGCCGTGACGAAGCACAACTACGCCGACGACCTGCGTCTCGCGCACGTGATCGCCGACCAGGTCGACTCCATCACCATGTCCCGCTTCCGCGCGCTGGACCTCAAGGTGGAGACCAAGCCGGACCTGACACCGGTGTCCGACGCCGACCGCGCAGCCGAGGACTTCATCCGAGGGCAGCTCGCCCGCGCCCGCACGCGCGACGCGATAGTCGGGGAGGAGTACGGGTCGGCCGGCAGTGGTGCGCGCCGCTGGATCGTCGACCCGATCGACGGCACCAAGAACTTCGTTCGCGGCGTCCCCGTCTGGGCCACGCTGATCGCTCTGGCCGACGGCGACGAGGTCGTCGTGGGCCTGGTCAGCGCCCCCGCCCTGGGCCGGCGCTGGTGGGCCGCGCAGGGCTCGGGCGCGTGGACGGGCAAGTCATTGGCGGCCGCGTCGCGCATGTCCGTGTCCGGGGTCTCCCGCGTCGCCGACGCGTCCTTCAGCTACGCGTCCATCGGCGGCTGGGAGGAGCGCGGCTCGCTGGAGGGGTTCCTCAACCTGACGCGGGCCTGCGCGCGTACCCGCGGGTACGGCGACTTCTGGTCGTACATGCTGGTGGCTGACGGCGCCGTCGACATCGCCGCCGAGCCCGAGCTCGAGGTGTACGACATGGCCGCGCTCGTGCCGATCGTCGTCGAGGCCGGCGGCACCTTCACGGCGCTCGACGGCACGCCGGGCCCATGGGGCGGCAACGCGGTCGCGACCAACGGCAAGCTGCACAAGGAAGCGCTCGAGTTTCTGGCCTGAGCGTTTGACTGCCGTTCGGGCCTGTCGAGAACCGTCAGACGCGCGGGATGTTCTTGATCTCGCTCCAGTCGTACCAGAGCAGGTCGCGGTCGGTGACGCGCTGCAGCGCCTCGTCGAGCGCGGCATCCGACTCCTCGCCGACCTCGGCGGTCGCCTCGGCGTCGCTCTCCTCGTCGGCGGCTGCGAGCACGTCCGCGATGTCGGGGGCCGCCTCCGGCTCGTCCACGTGCACGCACACGATCGCGACGTTCTCGACGGTGCTGGTCACCTGGATCTCGGAGGCGACCGGCTCGTCGTCGTCGGAGCCCTCGCCGCTCAGCGCGGTGCTGCCCGGCGCGCCGATCGCCGAGTCCGGGATCTCCACCGTGATGATCACGCGCTGATGCGGGGCGTCGGGACGGCCGGCGATGAGCGCCAGTGAGTCGTCGGCAGCGTTGAGCGCGGCGACGTACTCGAGGCCCTCGGCGTCCTCGTCGGGCAGGACGGCCTCCAGGTCCTTCGTGACGGCGTGCGCGCTGCGTGGGGCGACGGTCCAGCGGGCGGCGTCGTTGGCGTGGGTGACGGCGTCGAGCTCGTCGAGCGTGGCGGGCACGTAGATGCGCATGTGCTCAGTGTGCCGCTGATCAGGCGCTGGCGTGGCAGCCACGGCACCGCCACTCTCACACGACTGCGGACGCGGGGCGGCCGGCGAGGGCCACCTCGACCGTGCGGCCCTCGTGCCAGGACCGGTAGGCCGCCTCGACGATCGCAGTGGTGCGGATGCCCACATGACCGTCGGGCTGGGGCGTCGACCCGGTGCGGACCGCGTCCAGGAAGGTCGCCAGAAGGGTCTCGTCGAGGTTCGGCCCATAGCCGAGCGACAGCTCGTTGGCCTCGATCTGAGACCAGCCGGAGACGCGGGCCGCGAACGGGTCGACGTCGATCAGGCCGGCGTCGGACACCACCGAGAGCGTCAAGCCGCCCCAGATCGAGTGCGAGGCCGGCCGCGACCAGCTGCAGTCGATCGTGAGGTTGGTCCCGTCCGCGTAGGTGACCGTCACGATGCCGGCAGTCTCGACCGCGCTGTCCGGATGCAGCAGCTTGTTTGCCGTGGCGTGCACCCGGACGGCGGGCACACCGCCCAGGAGAGTGTCGACCATGTCGACGAGGTGCACGGTGTGGTCGGTCATCGCACCCCCGCCTGCCAGCGTGGGATCGGTGAACCAGGCTCGTGCGGCCGGTACCTGGCCGTTGTTCGTGCCGGTGATCGCGTGCACCCGGCCGAGCGTGCCCGCCTGGTACTGGTCGCGCAGGTCGGCGAACGCGGGAGAGAAGCGGACCGGGAACGCGACCATGAGCGGCACCCCCGCGGCCTCGCAGGCTGCGACCATCGCGGTCGCGTCTGCGACCGACGTCGCGAGCGGCTTCTCACAGAGCACTGCGGCGCCGGCCGCCGCCGCTGCCTCGACGTGCGTGCGGTGGCGGGTGTTCTCGGAGCAGACGACTACGGCGTCCGGTCCCCAGGCCAGCAGCTCGTCGTAGGTTGCCACGTAGTCGACACCGAGCTCCGCGGCGAGCGCCGCACCGCCGGACTCACCGGCAGGGCGAGTGGCGCTGTCGGGGTCGGAGGTGAGCAGCTCGACGTCAGGCATGGCCGCGAGCAGACGTGCGTAGCCGAGCGCGTGCGTGTGCGCGAACGACATCAGGGCGACCTTCATCGGGCTTCCTCCAGGGTGACGACCGTGTCGAGGGCGAGCGAGCGTTGTGCGGCCTCGGCGAGGCGGACGGCCTCGAGTCCGTCGGCCGCGGAGACCCGGGGCTGCGGGCCGCCCCGGAGTGCCGCAAGGAACTCCCGCAGCTCGGTCAGGTACGGGCTCTCGCCGAGCGCCGCCACCTTCGGCGCGTAGCCGTCGGCGCCGGCCGCCGCGCCGCCGTTGGTCCAGGTTGCCGGGTTCGTGGCGGAGTCGTGCCGCAGCACACCGCCAGTACCGGCCACCTCGAAGCGGGTGCGGAAGTCCACCGGCCGGGCCGACCAGATCCCGCCGATGCTGCTCACGCTGCCCGAGGCGTGGGTGAGGACCACCTGAGCGGCGACCGTGCCGGACGGGTCCGGCGCGGAGCGCACCGCGCGCAGGGAGGCGACGGGTCCCCCGTTCCAGCGCGCGAAGTCGATGTCGTGGAGCATGAGGTCCAT
This sequence comes from Promicromonospora soli, assembly GCF_014653785.1. Classification (GTDB taxonomy): domain Bacteria; phylum Actinomycetota; class Actinomycetes; order Actinomycetales; family Cellulomonadaceae; genus Promicromonospora; species Promicromonospora soli. The sequence goes on from NZ_BNAS01000003.1 coordinate 537,138, forward strand.
GACGATGCCGCCCGAGAGCTTCTCGTCGTGGAACCAGGGGGAGACCGGCAAGCCGCCCTGCCGGTCGTAGCGCTGCACGGCGACGGTCCCGAGCGTGCCGCCCGCGACGGCGTCGTGCAGCGCCGTGTACTCGGGGAAGAAGCGCACCACATGGGCCGGGTAGAGGGTGACGCCGGCCTCCTCGCAGGCCCGGATCATCGCCTCGGTGTCCTCGACGGTCAGGGCGAGCGGCTTTTCGCACACCACGTCGCATCCGGCCGCCGCCGCGGCCTCCACCATGGCCCGGTGCGTGTACGTCGGGGTGCAGACGTCGACGACGTCGCAGCTGGCCAGCAGGTCGTCGAGCGACGTGGCGAGCCGGCCGCCGTGCCGGGCGACGAGCTCAGGAGCGCCCCTGAGGCTGTGGACGACGACGTCGACCCCGAGCTGAAGCCAGCCGGCGATGTGGGCGCCTGCGATTCCGCCGGCGCCGAGAAGTCCGACAGTGGTCATGAGTGGTTCCGCCTCGTCTCTTCGTACACCTCGGTGGACACCGGGTGGATCACTGCTGCTCGTCGAGTGCGGCCTGGGCGTTCTTCGCTGCGGTCTCGATGGCTTCCTCGGGCGTCGACTTGCCGAGCATCGCCTTCTCGATCTCGGTCGACAGCGCGGCACTGATCCCGCTGTACGCCAGGATCGAGGGGCGCGCCCTGGCGTACTCGAGCTCGTCCACGAACACCTGAACGCGCGGGTCCTCGTCGACGAAGCTGGTGAAGGTCTCGGTCTGCGCGGTCTCGATGTTGGTCGGCAGGTAGCCGGACGCGATGCACCACTCGGCCTGGACGTCAGGCGAGAGAAAATACTGCAGGAAGTCCCACGCCCCGGCCTCCTCCGCGTCGGTCCCGTCGAGGATGTAGGAGTTGTTGGTGCCCGTGTTCATGGCCGGCACCTCGATCTCCGGGAAAGTGGCGACGCCGACGTTCTCCGCCCCGAGCGCCTCGTCCAGGATGCCGAGGTTGTACGCGCCCGTGATGACCATGCTGACCTGGCCGGTCTGCAGGCTCGCGATGCCCTGCCCGTCGGCGTCCGTCTGCAGGCTCGAGGGATAGGCGACGCCCGAGTCGACGAGGTCGGTCCAGGTCTTCAGGGCGGTGACGCCCTCGGGCGAGTTGAAGGCGACCTCCGTGCCCTCCTCGTTCAGCAGCTCACCGCCGGCGCTCCACAGCATCGTCTCCCACGTGAAGACGGGCCATTCGCCCGTGCCGATGGGCAGGTAGATGCCGTAGCGGTCGTCCGTGGTGAGTGCCTCGGCGGCCTCGGCCACGTCGTCCCAGGTGGTCGGCACCTCCAGGCCGGCCTCCTCGAACATCTCCTTGTTGTAGACGAGCGCGTAGTCGCCCGCCTCGGTCGGGAGCGAGTAGACGGTCCCGTCGAAGGTGCCGGTCTCCAGCATCCCCTCGGTGAAGCTGTCCCGGGAGATCTCCGCCTCCGGGTCGTCGATCAGGTCGTCGAGCGGGAGCACCTTCCCCGTCTCGATGACCTGCGCGAGCATCTGCGGGGTCGAGTCGCCCAGCTGCATGTTCGGGCCCTGCTCGTTCTGGACGGCGTTGAGCAGCTTGGCCGTCAGCTGGTCGCCGGGACCGGAGAACTGCGTCTCGACGACGTAGTCGTCCTGCGAGGAGTTGTACTGCTCGACGAGCTCGGCGAGCTTGGCCTCCGCCTCACCCTTGACCCCGGTCCAGACCAGGATCGGTGTGGGACCCCCTTCGTCTTCGGTGTTGCCCTCCGCGATACCGCCGGTCGAGCAAGCGGTCAGCGCGAGAGTGAGGGAGGCCAGCGCGGCGACGGTGCCGCGGTGCCGGATCGTGGAGCTGCTGTTTCGCTGGTACATGGATTCCTCCTGGGGGTGTTCCGAGGGGTATTCCGGGGGGTTGAGCTGGTGAGAGATACCTGCGCGCCCCAAAGGGGCGCACTCCTAGCGCAGACCGCCGGACATGGCGGTGACGATCTGTCGCTGGAAGAAGAGGAAGACGACGAAGACGGGCAGGATGGCGAGCGTCGAACCCGCCATGAGGAGGTTGAAGCTCGTACCGTGGGTCGACTGGAGCTGGGAGAGCCCGATCGGGATGGTGAAGAACTCAGTCCGGTTCACCGCGAGGAACTGGAAGAAGAAGTTGTTCCAGTTGTAGACGAACGCCAGGATCGCGAAGCTTCCAACCATCGGCGCTGCCATCGGCGCCATGATCGACCGGAACCGCCGCCAGACCCCGGCGCCGTCGATGCGGCTCGCATCCTCGATCTCGCTCGGGAAGCCCTCGAAGAACTGACGGAAGAGGAAGACGCCGAGGATCGAGGGGATGTTCGGGATGATCAGGCCCTGATAGGTGTTGAGCCATCCCAGCGACGCCAGGAGGCTCATCAGCGGCGTGAACACCACCTCGAACGGCACGAGGAGCGCCGCGAGGAGCACGACGAACAGGACGTTGCGGCCCCGGAAGTGCAGGCGCGAGAAGGCGTACCCGGCGGCGAGGCTCGTGACGACCTGCCCGACGGTGGCGGCGACCGTCACGAAGATGCTGTTGCCGTAGTACAGGCCGAACGGCACAGCGTCGAAGAGGCTCAGGTAGTTGTCGAAGCGCCACTCCTGCGGCAGGAACGTCGGGGGGAAGGAGAGCGCCTCCTGGGAGGACTTCAGGCTGGCCAGAACCATCCAGACGAACGGACCGAAGGACACCAGCGACGCGACGATGAGGACTACGTGCCGCAGCAGGTGCGGAAGCGTGCGATGGAGCGGTCTGCGTGCTGGAAGTGCCCGAGGTGCTGGAGGTGCCGTTCGCGTCATGCGTGCCATCTGCGCCTCAGCTCATCTCGACGGAGTCGCGGCGGGAGATGACAGTGAGCTGCACGACCGACGCCACGACCCCGAAGATGAGCAGCAGCACTGCCCCGGCGCTCGCGGAACCGCCGTCGAAGAAGACGAAGCCCTGCTGGTAGATCCAGTACAGGACGGTCTCGGTGGAGCCGAGCGGGCCGCCACCGGTGAGCACGTACACCTGGGTGAAGACCTGCAGCGAGCTGATGACACCGGTGATCGCGAGGAAGCCGCTGGTCGGGGTGACGAGGGGCAGCGAGATCGAGAAGAAGCGGCGGATGGGGCCGGCGCCGTCGAGCGTCGCAGCCTCGTGGTAGCTCTGCGGCACGTTGGAGAGCGCGGCGGAGTAGATGATCATCGTGTAGCCCACGAGCTGCCAGGTCGAGAAGATCACGACCGAGACCATCGCCCAGGGCTCGGACGACAGGAACGCGATCGGGCGGACGCCGAAGATCCCGAGGGCCTGGTTGACGAGCCCGCCCAGCGGCGTCAGCAGGAAGCTGAAGATCAGTGCGCTGCCGACGATCGGGGCGATGTACGGGGTGAAGATCATCGTCCGGTACAGCGCACGTCCGCGAAACGGCGTGGCGAGCAGGGCCGCGAAGATCAGCCCGAGTGCCATCGAGCACGGAACCACCGTCACGACGTAGACAAGGGTGTTCGCCACGGCCCGTCCGAACTCGGGATCGGTGAGCACGTGGGCGAAGTTCGAGAGCCCGACCGACGTGGTCACGAGCCCTGTGCCGGGGTTCCAGTCGGTGAACGAGAAGACGACGGTCTGCGCGAGCGGCCACAGGTAGAACACCGAGAGCAGCACCGCCGTCGGCGCCACGAGCAGGTAGCCCGCTCTCCCCTCCGCGCGCCGGTGCCGGTTGACCGTCCCTCCGGGGTGGGCGATGCGCCGGGCGGCCGGGGCCGCGGGCGTGTCGATCAAGGTGTGCTCCCTTGCATTCCGGTGGCCGTGGCCGATCCGAGCGTCCTCACTGACGCTGACACTATGAGGTCCGAATACCACGCGTGGTTTCTCGCACGTTACAGTTCGAAAACCGAAAAAACTAGCGCGAGAGGGAGGCTGTTGATGGCGGAGCACTACCGTGTGGTCGTGAAAAAACCGCGACCGCGTCAGCGCACCGAGCCTCCGGCGTCGCTCGGCGAGATCTTCACCTTGGTCCGGCAGGGCATGCGCACCCGAGGCGAGATAGCCAGAGCCACCGGCCTCGCGCCGTCGACCGTCTCCCTCCGGGTCGAGACGCTGATCCAGGCAGGCCTGCTGGAAGAGCTGGCTGGCGAGGCGGGCACGGTCGGCCGGCGGGCACGCGAGCTCCAGGTCCGTGCGCGCGCGGGAGTCGTGGTCGCGGCCACCCTCGGTTCGAACCACCTGCGCGTCATGCTCGCGGACCTGTCGGCGGCCGTGCTGTACGACGTCGAGCAGCCAGTGGATGTCGCCGTCGGGCCGAATGCCTTGATCGACGAGATCTGGCGGCGGGTCGAGGTCGGCCTCGCGGCGATAGAGCTCGAGCCCGACGCGCTGCGCGGGCTCGCGCTCGGTGTCCCCGCCCCGGTGGACTCACGTGCCGGGGCGCTCGCGCCGTCGCACCTTCCGGGATGGGACCAGGTCCGGGTCTACGAGCTCCTCGGCGCGCACACGGATGCTCCCCTGCTCGTCGAGAACGACGCGAACCTCCTCGCCGTCGCTGAGGCGGCGCTGGCCGGTCCTGCGGTCGAGCACCTCCTTGCCGTCAAGGTCGGGAGCCGGATCGGCTCCGGCATCATCTCCGCGGGCGTCCTGCACCAGGGCGCGAGCGGTGCCGCCGGCGAGTTCAGCCACACGCCGACGGGCGGAACGTCAGCGATCCCGTGTTCGTGCGGCACCGACGACTGCCTGGAGTCGGTCGCCAGCGGGAGCGCGGTGGCCGCACGGCTCCGCGCTGCGGGACGAGACGTGCCGGGCACTGCGGCGCTTCTCGAGCTCGCGCGGGCCGGAGACCCCCAGGTGGTCGCCGAGCTCCGGGAAGCCGGTCGCCGGGTCGGCGAGGTGCTCGCCGGGGTCGTGAACTTCCTGAACCCGCATGCCGTCGCGTTCGGCGGGGTGCTGTCCACGTCGGCGCCGTTCGTCGCCGCCGTGCGCGGCGTCCTCTTCCTGCGCTGCCTGCCGATCGTCTCGGCAGTGCTGGACGTGCGCGAGGGCCGCGGCGGCCCCTCGGCCGAGGCGCTGGGCGGGGTCCGGCTCATCCTGGAGCGCATCCTCACTGCGGACGCCGTGGACCGGCTGGTCGCCGAGCGGTGATCGGGCAACCCTGAGTGGCGGTGTCACAGGGTGCCCGTACTCTCGTGTGCGACGTCGGGGCGGGACGCGGACGGTAGGTGTAGCAGCCGAGGGCGGGAGACGAGATGGGTGCCAAGACCGCGATGCTCGTGTACGCGGACGGGGACGTGGCGGCAGGGCTGACGGGAGCGGCGGAGTTCGCGGACGAGGCGAGCGCGGCCGCGCTGCTCGGCCTGCTCTGGCCGCCGGCGCGGATCCGCCCGGACGGGGAGGAGCCGTGGGAGCTCGGCGACGCGGTGTTTCCGCCGGCGGGCCGGGCCTGCGCGCTGTCGACGCCGGAGGTGGACGTCCTGTGCGACCAGGCGCTCATGCTCGACCGGCCGTCCCAGCTGCCCCCGCACCTGGTCGACGCGAGCCTGGGCCGCACCCTGTACCTGCACGCGATGCACAGCGCCGTGGACTGGTTCGCCTTCGCGGTGTGGCGGGACGGGGCGCTCGTGCGTTCCCTGAGCCTGTCCCCGGACGACGGCATCCTGGAGGACACGGGAGCGCGCCTCGCCTTCGAGGAGCCGTTCTGGGCGGGCGAGCACCCGGCGTCGTCCGGCGACGCCTACCCGTTCCCGTTCCACCCGCTGCTCCTGGGCGAGCATGCCCTGCGTGAGTTCTTCGGCTTCAGCAGCGAAGGGGCTGACGACGGCGGGCCGTCCGCCGGCCGGCTGGACCCATGGGCCGTGGAGCTGTTCGGTTTCCAGGTGGAGTAGCGACGGAGCGCTCGACAGATCACCAGAACACTCGTACATTTGTTCGAGAGCGAGGAGGTCTGTCATGCCCGAACCCACAACTGCTGCCGAACCCGAACGTGCCGTCGAACCGGCGGTCATCCCCATGCTGTCCTACCAGGACGGTGTCACAGCCATGGACTGGCTCATCGAGGCGTTCGGCTTCACCGAGGCGGAACGCTGGCTCGACGACGACGGTCACCTCTCGCACGGCGAGCTCGACGCCGGCGGTGGGCGGGTGATGCTCTCGGAGCTCGCGTCGTACGAGGGGCCCACGGCGCACCGTAAGCACTGCACCGCGGCGGACGCCTGGCTTTCGACACCCTGGGTGATCGACGGCGTGCTGGTCCACGTGGCCGACGTCGACGCCCACTACGCTCGCGCGCGGGCAGCCGGCGCCGGGCTGCTCTCCGAGATCGAGGAGGCCCCGTACGGCCGGCTGTACCGGGCGGAGGACGTGGAGGGCCACCGCTGGATGTTCCTCCAGCCGTGACTCGGTGTCTGAGGTGGCTCGGTGTCTGAGGTGACTCGGTGTCTGAGGTGACTCGCTAGCTGGGCGCCAGCTCCTGTGCTTGCCTTGGGGTGGCTCCGCGAGCCAGCCGGTCCACGCGGCGCAGCGCGTCGGGGAAGCGGGCGTCGCCGGTCATCTCGCGTACCAGGTCCGCTGCGGCGTCGAGCGCCATCCCCGACGCCGTGACGTACAGCGGGCGGGCCGACTCGCCGCGCAGCACCTCGACGGCGTGCGTCGCGGCCCGGAACCGGGTCTTGGCGACGCCGAGCACTACGGGCGCCAGTCCGGCGTCGGCCACGTGGGCGCCCAGCCCGGGGCTCCGTACCGGGTCGAGGTCGACGTATCCGTCCACGATCAGCAGGTCCAGCGGCGCGACGCCGGACAGCACCTGCCGCAGCGGCGGCAGCTCACGCTCGTAGAACTTTCCGGGCCGGTACTCCGCCACCCGCTCGACGAGCACGGTGCGCTCCTCGATCACCGCGCTGAAGGTGGCGTCCTCGGCGACGACCAGCGCTGCCCGCGCCCCGCCGTCGTCCAGGTACTGCACGTCCACAGCGCCATAGCGCACGACGCGGCCTTGCGTGGGCGCCGCATGACGGCTGACATGGTCTGTGCTGATTTCGTCGGTCACCCGCACATTCTGACGTGGGCGAGGTCCAGCATGACCGGCGCGGTCAGGCGTCCGAGCCCGTCCTCGAGGAGAGCAGCCGGCGGAACGAGCTGAGCCGGGCGGCGCGGGCCGGCCGCTCGTCCTCCGGGGAGGCCTCGATCCAGTCGTCGAGGGCGCAGTCCGGGGCATCCGCGAGGTGCGTACAGCCACGCGGGCACTCCTGCGCCACCTCATCGAGGTCCTCGAACGCGTGCAGCAGGTGCGCCACCTCGACGTGCGCGAGGCCGAACGAGCGCACGCCCGGGGTGTCGATCACCCAGCCGTCGAAGGCCTCGTCGGGCTCCGAGCCCCCGACGGGCAGCCGCAGCGCCACCGCCGACGTCGAGGTGTGCCGGCCGCGGCCCGTCACGTCGTTGACGACCCCGGTCGCGCGCTTGGCATCGGGCACCAGGGCGTTGATCAGCGTGGACTTGCCGACCCCCGAGTGGCCCACCAGCACCGATACGAGGCCGCGCAGCCGGCCACGCACCTCCTCGACGGACCCGGGCGCAAGGACCAGCCCGCCGGCGGCACGATCGACCGGCCCGCCAGCCGCTCGGCCATCCGCCCCACCGGCCGCATCGCCGCCGGACGGCGCCTGCTGCGTCACCACCACCTCGACCCCGAGGGGCTCGTAGAGCTCGCGCAGCGCGTCGGGGGAGGCGAGGTCGGCCTTCGTCAGGCAGAGGAGCACCGACATGCCGGCGTCGTAGGCGGCCACGACGCAGCGGTCGATCATGCCGGTGCGGGGCTCCGGCTGGGCAAGTGCCGTCACGATGACGAGCTGGTCCGCGTTGGCGACGACTATCCGCTCGTACGGGTCGGTGTCGTCAGCGGTGCGGCGCAGCGTCGAGGTGCGCTCCTGGATCCGGACGATGCGCGCGAGCGACCCGTCCCCGCCCGAGACGTCGCCGACGACGTCGACCCGGTCGCCCACGACCACGCGCGTCCGGGTGAGCTCGCGCGCCTTCATCGCGGTCACGATCTTCTCGTCGGCCGGCTCTCCGTCCGTCGCCCCGCCCGTCGCACCCCCGACCAGGAGCGTGTAGCGCCCGCGGTCCACGCCCGTGACGAGGCCGGTCACGGCATCGGAGTGCTCCGGACGCTGCTTGGTCCGGGGCCGGGAGCCGCGCTTCGACGGGCGGGAGCGGAAGTCGGACTCGTCGAGATCGCGCCGGCCCATCAGACGCCCATCAGGCGGCCGAGCCCAGCATGGCCAGCCACATGCCCGTGAAGTCGGGCAGGGTCTTCGCCGTGGTACCGACGTTCTCCACCAGCACTCCCGGCACGCGCAGGCCGAGCAGCGCGGCCGAGGTCGCCATGCGGTGATCGGCGTACGTGCGCACGACGTCGCCGCGCAGCGGCCGCGGGGTGATGACCAGACCATCGCGGGTCTCCTCAGCCTGCCCGCCGAGCCGCGTGATCTCCCGTGCCAGCGCCGCCAGGCGATCCGTCTCGTGGCCACGCAGGTGTGCGATCCCGCGCAGCCTCGACGGAGAGTCCGCCAGTGCGGCCAGCGCGGCGAACGTGGGCGCGAGCTCGCCGCCGGCGTGCAGGTCGACGTCGATCCCGTGCACCTCGCCCGTCCCCGTCACCGTCAGGACGCCGTCAGCCAGCGTGAAGGTGCCGCCCATGCGCTCCAGCAGCTCGGGCACCATGGCGCCGGGCTGAGTGGTCAGCGTCGGCCAGCCGGGGACCCGGACCGTGCCACCCGCCACCAGGGCGGCGGCGAGGAACGGTGCCGCGTTGGACAGGTCCGGCTCGACGCGGACGTCGCGGCCGGCGATCGGGCCGGGGGAGACGTCCCACATGCCGTCGCGGGAGTCATCGACGACAACGCCGACGTCGCGCAGCGTGGCGACCGTCATCTCGATGTGCGGCAGGCTCGGCAGCGTGGCGCCGATGTGCCGCAGTGTGAGGCCGCGTTCGAAGCGCGGCGCCGCGAGCAGCAGCCCGGACACGAACTGGGACGACTCGGAGGCGTCGACGTCGACGGCTCCGCCCCGCACGCCGCCCCGGCCCTCGACGGTGAAGGGCAGGTGGGTCGGGAGGTCGGCCGTCGACGGGTCGTGCACGCTGACGCCGAGCGCGTGCAGCGCCGCGAGGACCGGGAGCATCGGACGGACGCGGGCCTCGGGGTCGCCGTCGAACCGGACCGGGCCGTCGGCGAGGGCCGCGAAGGGCGGCAGGAACCGCATGACCGTGCCCGCCAGGCCGGTGTCGATGTCGACGCCGCCGGTGACAGGCCCGGGCGTCACGTGCAGGGTGCTCGGGTGGTCGCCCTCTTCGATGTGCGCGCCCAGCTGGCGCAGGGCGCGGATCATGAGGTCGGCATCGCGGCTGCGCAGGGCTCCGCGCAGGGTGCCGGGGGCGTCCGCGAGGGCCGCGAGCACCAGGAGGCGGTTGGTGAGCGACTTGCTGCCCGGTACCTCGACCGTCGCGTCCAGTGGGGCGCCGGCCAGCGGCGCCTCCCAGGTGGGTGCGGGCGCGGTGGTGGAGGAAGTCATGTGCCGAGATTATCGCGGACCGCGCCGGAACAGCGGCTTTGTCTCGGGCAGCTCCGTGTCTGACGGCTGCTTGTGTCGGAGGTACGTGCCAGACGTACGGTCCCCCGAGAGACGTGTAGGCCTAGCCCAGGCGGGTCACGCCTCGGAGGCGGCTGCCTTCGCCTCGGCGCGTGCCGCACGTGCCTGCTGGACGCGCCACGACAGCCCCGGCCTGCCCTCGAGGTCGGCGCCTGCGATGAGGGCTGCGCCGACGGCGGCGAGGTTGCGCAGGAACCGGTCGGCGCGCGGGCCGCGGTCCACCTTTGGGGCGGTGAAGGGCTGGTTCACCACGGCGAGCGGCAGCGTGAGCAGCGCCAACGTGATGGCGGACGCGCGCGGCGCCTTGCCCAGCGCGAGCAGCGTTCCGACGGTGGCGGTCGCGATCCCGTGCGCGCGCACGAGCGCGGTGACCTGCGCCTCGCTGAGCGGCTTCGCCCCGAGCGCTCGGGTGGCCAGGTCTGATCCGGTCTTGGCGGCGGCCACGTGCTCGCTCGGCTTCCGGGCGGCCCGCACGCCGTCGTAGATGAACGATGAGGCCAGCAGGGGTCGCGCAATGTGTCGAAGCAGCATGTCTCCACCATGGCAGATGAGGGCGTTCGACGCAGCAGGATGACGGCGCGGACTGGTTCCGGGCGGCGGAAAGCAACGAAAACCGGCGGCAGACCCAGCGGCAGACCCGGCGGCGCGGGGCCGGCATGACCCGATCGCGGACGGTCCCCGACACGCCGGGGAATTCGATGCTGCGGGCGGGGGTTGAACGGGAGGTGGAGCGATGCCTCAAGAAGGATGCGGTGAAGAACACGGTGATCGGCACGGTGACAAGCACGGCTACAAGCAAGGCCACCAGCGCGCTGACAGGCGAGGTGGCGGGCGCGGCGACGAGCCCGGCCGCCGGGTCGACGCCGGGCGTACAGGGCGCCGCCCTGATGTTCGGAGCGGTCCCGGCGCATCTGCTGGACACCACGGACTCGGCGAGGTCGGGGGCAGAGGCGCTCTCGCGCACACTGTCGAGCGGCCTGGGGGGCGACCTGGCGAACACTGGCTGGCCGACGAGGCTAGGCTCAACTGCGATGACTGACACTTCCCGCGGACAGAATCAGGGCATCGGCAGCGACTCCGTCGGCGCCGATGTCGGGGCGCGCCCCGACACGAAGGCGAGCGAGGGCGTTGTCGGGACCGCGGATCCGACCGCGGCCGAGAGCACCAGCGCGGGCACCAGCGAGACCGACGGCGAGGACAGGCTCGACGAGGACAGCGCGGACGAGGGTACCGAGCGATCCCCGCAGGAGGAGGACGCGACAGCCCGTGCCGCGCGGTTCGAGCGGGACGCTCTGCAGTACCTCGACCAGCTCTACTCCGCGGCGCTGCGCATGACGCGCAACCCGGCGGACGCCGAGGACCTGGTGCAGGAGACGTTCGCCAAGGCGTTCGCGGCGTTCCACCAGTACCGGCCGGGTACCAACCTGAAGGCCTGGCTGTACCGCATCCTCACGAACACCTTCATCAACAGCTACCGCAAGAAGCAGCGCGAGCCGCAGCAGTCCCAGACCGAGGACGTCGAGGACTGGCAGATCGCGCGGGCCGCGTCGCACACCTCGCGGGGCCTGCGCTCGGCCGAGGCCGAGGCGCTGGACCGGCTCCCGGACAGCGATGTGAAGCGGGCGCTCGCGGAGCTCCCGGAGGACCGTCGGATGGTCGTGTACTACGCCGACGTCGAAGGCTTCCCCTACAAGGAGATCGCGGAGATCATGGGGACTCCGATCGGGACTGTGATGTCCCGTCTTCACCGCGGACGCCGGCAGCTGCGTGAGCTCCTCGCCGACTACGCCGCCCAGCGAGGACTCGTCAGCCAGGCGCCCGGAGGTGCGCAGTGAACAACATCAAACCCATCCCGCACGACACCGCGGGGGAGTCCGAGTGCGAACACGCACTGAAGCACCTTTACGAGTACCTGGACTCCGAGATGACGCCGGACGACGAGCAGCGCATGCGCGCGCACGTCGCCCACTGCTCGCCTTGCCTGGCCGAGCTGAGCGTCGAGGACCTGGTGAAGCAGCTCGTGCGGCGGTCGTGCAGCGAGCGCGCGCCGGACACCCTACGGGTGCGCATCCGTGAGCAGCTGACCGGGATGGCCGTCATCGAGTGACGGTGTCGGGCTGACCGCGGCACTGGCGCCACGCAGAGCGGCGAGGCGGCGGGACGCAGCATCCGGGCATGACGAAGGGCCGGGACCCCTGGAAACAATTCAGGGGTTCCGGCCCTTTCGTGTGCCCTGCTGGGCGGCTCGGAGTCCTGACGGACACCAGAACCTGCTCAGGCGTTGGGGCGCTTGCCGTGGTTGGCGGCCGAGCCCTTGCGGCTACGGCGCTTGCGACCGCGCTTGCTCATAGGTGTCTCCTGACAGGTGACGGACTGAATGGCTCAATGGTCCCACAGATCAGGGGGATCTCCGGCCCCAAGGGGTTGCCAAGCCCAAGGACGCGATATATCGTGTCTCGCGTCGACGCGATATATCGCGTCCAGCCCGACAGTCCGAAGTCCAGGCAGCCCGAACCGTCGCCACGAGCACCGGAGGAACCATGAGCACGGACAGCTGGACCGTCACCGGTCCGCAGACCATCGAGCTCGACGGTGTGACCACCGTCGATGCCCGCGTCGTCGACGGCCGGCTCGACATCGTGGCCCACGACGAACTCGTCGCCCGCGTGGAGGTGCACTCCGTCGAGGGCCGGCCCATCGAGGTGCGCCTCGAGGGTGGTCGCCTGGTGATCGGGCACGAGACCGGCCTGTCGGGCTGGGGCTCGTTCATGAAGCGGTTCGTCGACTTCGGCGGCAGGGCGCGCGCCGACATCCACGTCGCCGTGCCTGCGGGCACCACGGTGCGGCTCGGCACGGTCCGCGGCGAGGGCCTTCTCGCCGGCACGACGGCGGGTGCCTCCGCGTCCACCGTGTCCGGGTCCCTGCTGGTCTCCCGCACGGCCGGTGACCTCAAGCTGAGCACCGTCTCCGGCGAGGTGACGGTCCGCGACCACGTGGGCGACATCACGAGCAACACCGTGTCCGCCGACGTCGTGGTGAGCGGCTCGGCCGACTCCGTCGTGTCGTCGTCGGTCTCCGGGGACGTGACGTTCGACCTGGTGAACCAGCCGCGGTCGGTCCGGGTCAACTCGGTGTCCGGGAACATGCTCCTGCGGGTCCCCGACGAGAGTGCCGTCGAGGTGTCGGTGCAGAGCGTCAGCGGGCGGGTGACGATGGGCGGCCTGCAGTTCACCGGTGGCGGCGGAGCGAAGGTCACCGGCGGCGGCGACGGGTCCGCGCGGCCGGGCGTCATGCACCTCCGGGTGACCGGCGTCTCCGGGGACGTCACGGTCATCGGCGGGCCGCGGGACGCCGTCTCCGACGCTCCGTCCGGTGCCACTCCTGCGGACCACGCGCCTGTGGAGCTGTAATGCCACCTGTGTTCGCCCACGGAGAGCTGCGCCTGTACCTGCTGGTGCTGCTCCTGGACGGGCCTCGGCACGGGTACGAGCTCATCACCGAGCTCACCCAGCGCTTCGGGGGGACCTACCGCCCCAGCGCCGGGACCATCTACCCGCGCCTGGCCCGGCTCGAGGAGGAGGGGCTGGTCCGCCGCTCCGTGCCGGGCGCACCGGAGCCGGGCGCACCCGGCTCTCCGGGTGCCGGCCGCAAGGCGACATACGAGCTCACGCCCGCCGGCCGGGCCGAGATCGACGCCCGCCTCGACGACGTCAGGCGCCTGGAGCGCAGCGTCGCCGAGACGGTGCGGAGCCTCGCGGACGAGGTGCGAGCGGACATCCGTGACACGATGCGCGGCCTGCGGGCCGAGCTTGCCGCGGCCGCGCAGGAGGTCCGTACCCGGCCGCGACCGGGTCCGGGCACGACGCCGGACCCGCGCCGCACCCAGTCGAACTCGCTGCGGCACGAGGCCGAGGCGACCCTGCAGCGGTTCCGCAACGAAGTCCTGGCTGATCTGCGCGAGGCCGACGTCGCCGGTACGGTGTCGGCGCTGACCGTCGAGACGCTGCGCACCGTCCTCGACTCGGCACGTGCCGCGATCCGTGGGACGCTGCCGAGCAGCACGAGCTCTCCGCCGCACCGCACAGACCACACCGATCCTCAGTGACCTACACCAGTGATCCCGCACCACCCGCAATCAGCGATCCCACCCTCAGTGATCCCCATCCCCATGAACGGAGCACAGCGATGACCACCGAGTCCTGGAGCGTGGCCGCCCCGCAGACCATCGAGGTCGACGGCGCCACGACCCTGACCGTCCGACTGACGAACGGCCGCGCCGAGATCGTGGCCGACCCGAACCGCACGTCCGGCGCTCTCGTGGAGGTCCTCGAGGTCTCGACGCGGCCGCTGCAGGTCCTCGCCGAGCACGGCAACCTCCGCGTGGCCTACGACTTCCCGGGCCTCGAGGGGTTCGTCGACCGCTTCCGCGGCCTCAAGGACCAGGACAGCGCCGTCGTACGGGTCACCGTGCCGGCCACGTCCGTCGTCGATGTCGCGACCGTCGGCGCCGAGGTGGTGGTGACCGGGGCGCAGGCCGGCGTCAACGTCAAGACCGCGGGAGGCGCCATCAAGATCTCCGGCACGACCGGGTCCGTGGCCGCGAAGTCCGGCACGGGGGCCGTCACGATCACCGAGCACGCCGGCGACGTGTCCGCCTCGACCGTCTCGGGCGCCGTCTCGCTGGTCGGCGCACTGGGCCGGGTCTCCGTCCAGACGGTGTCCGGCGCGGTCGACGTCACCGCCATCGGGGCGACGCCGCTCGTCAACGCCAAGACGGTCTCCGGCTCGGCGGCGGTGCAGCTCGACGCCGGGTCGCCCGTCAACCTCCGTGCACGCAGCGTCACGGGCAAGGTGATGATCGACGGGGCGCAGGCGACGTCCAGCGCGCACCGCACCGTCGTCGTCGACCACGCGGAGCCGGGAGCGGCGGCGTACGTCTCGACCAACACGGTCTCGGGAACGGCCACGATCACCCGCGGCTGACGCCGAATTAGAACCGTGGCGAAGTAGAACCGGGGCCGGAGCGCTGATCAGCGCTCCGGCCCTGGTTCTACTTCGCCCTGGTTCTACTTCGCCACCGTTCTACTTCGGCACGGCGGTCAGGCGACCTCGTCCTGCGGGAGGCCCAGCCAGGCGTGCCAGCCCGTGTGCAGCACGAGCCACGCCATGAGCCCGTACCCGGCCTGGCCGGGGTAGGTGCCCCCACCCTGTGCCAGGTCGGCGAGCCACTGCTCGTGCTGCGCCAGGGGCGTGTACGTGTCGACGTACGGCACCCGGCGTCGGCTGGCGACGTCGGCGAACGCGTCGGAGAGCTCCGCTATCCGGCTGCCCTCGGCGGGCGATCCGGGAGGCGGCCCGACGACGAACGCCGCCGTGCGGTTGGCGTCCGCGACGTCGAGGATGTTCGCCAGGTTCAGGCGCGAGCGCGCGACGGTGAGCCCGGAGGCGACGTCATGCCGCCCCAGGGCCACGACCAGACGGTTCTCGACCTCCGAGTCCGGGCCGAACCGCGTGGCGGTCTCCGCCTCCCAGCGGGCGCCGAGCTGGGTGCTGGTCTCGCCAGGGACGGCGAGGGTGAAGAGCATGGCGGGCCGGGCGAAGTGGGTGCGCGCGACGACGCGGCCGGTCCAGCCGAGGGCCCGGGCGTCTCCGACACCCGTGGCCAGCTCGTCACCGACGACGCAGATGCGCACCTCGCGATCCTGCAACGGACTCTCCTTGCCTGTTACCGGCCTGTTCCTGGCAGCCTGGCGGACAGCCGGTTCCTCATTGTGCTGCACGGACCGTAGCCAGTCCCGACAACGCGCCGACGTCCATGCGCCCGCATAGGAGCAGTGTTATCAGAGCGGAGTTACGGGACTGGGTCGTCTGGCGCGTCTGAGTCGTCGTCTTGGTCGTCTTGGTCGTCGGCTGAGCGGTCACAGCAGAGCCGTCAGAGCAGAGTCATCCCCCAGCGGACCCCGTGACGCTCGCCCGGGGCGAGGTGCACGAGGCGCTCGCCCGTGCGGAACGCGTCGGCGACGCAGGTCATGGGCTCGGCGGCCAGACCCATGCGACGGTACGCCGGAGCGATGTGGTCGCCCGTGCAGACCTGCCAGACATCCTGCGACTCGTCCATCCAGACGGCGGCCGTGCGGCCGTCGGGGCCGGTCAGGTGGGCCCAGGACCGGCCGTCGTCGTCCCGGACGACGTCAACGTAGGCGTCGTCGAGGTCGAGGCCGGCCGCGCTGCGCGGCTCGCGCAGGTCGTAGCTGCCCGACGCCGGCTCGGTGCCGGTCGGGAGCAGCCGCTCGTCCGTGGTGACGCGGGTCCGGGCGTCGAGCCGCACCGTGCACTCGTCGAGGTCGGCGCCGCCCGTGGACAGCCACGGGTGGAACCCGCAACCGTAGGGCGCTTTGCTCGGCCCCACGTTGGTGACGTCGAGCCTGACCTCCAGGCCGGCGTCGGACAGGGCGTAGTGCATCTGCGCCACCAGCTGGAACGGGTAGCCCGGCCGGGCCACCAGCTCGAGCTCGAGCGTGACGGTGGAGCCCGTGTGCTCCACCACCGACCAGCGCTCCCACGCCGCGAGACCGTGCAGTGCGGTGTTGCGCGCGGGCTCCGTGAGGGGCAGCTGGTGGGTCACGCCGTCGTACTCGTAGGAACCGTCGCGGAGCCGGTTGGGCCAGGGGAGCAGGACCGCGCAGTTGAACACGGGGCTGATCTCGTCGGCGCCGAAGGGCACCACGACGTCGCGCCCGTCGACCGAGTACTCCCGCAGCGCCGCACCCACCTGGGTGACTGTCGCTCGGTGTCTTTGCTGGCCAGGCCCATCGTGGCTGATGTGGAACTGGTCCCCGGAAGGATGCGGCCTCGCGGCATCTACGGGAATAATTTCTGTCGTCACGCTCACACCGTAACCGTAGGGCAATATGCGCCTGCGCCACGTAGCGTGAGACGGCAGACTGGGGGTCGAGTTGGACACATGTCCAAGGCCCCGCTAGAAACGGGACCCGAAGGCGGGTCCGCGCGGGCAAGTCTGCCCGCCCCAGCGGTAGGAGGAACGATGGAACAGCAGGTACTCGGACGGACCGGTCGGCTGGTATCGGCTGTGGGCCTGGGCACCTGGCAGCTCGGCGCTGACTGGGGAGAAGTGAGCGAGGGCGACGCCCGCGCGGTCCTCGAGGCCTCGCTCGAGGCCGGGGTGACCTTCTTCGACACGGCGGACGTCTACGGGGACGGCCGCAGCGAGCAGGCGATCGGTGCCTTCCTCAAGGACCACCCCGACGCCGGTATCACCGTCGCCACCAAGATGGGGCGGCGCATGGACCAGGTGCCGCAGAACTACGTCATGGAGCACTTCCGCGAGTGGACCGACCGGTCCCGGCAGAACCTCGGCGTCGACCGGCTGGACCTGGTCCAGCTGCACTGCCCGCCCACTGCTGTCTACTCCACCGACGCCGTCTACGACGCGCTCGACCAGCTCGTGTCCGAGGGCGCCATCGCCGCGTACGGCATGAGCGTCGAGAAGACCTCGGAGGCCCTGGAGGCCATCGCGCGTCCGAACGTCGCGACTGTGCAGATCATCCTCAACGCCTTCCGGCTCAAGCCGCTCGACGAGGTGCTGCCCGCGGCCTCGGCGGCCGGCGTCGGCATCATCGCGCGCGTGCCGCTCGCGTCCGGCCTGCTCTCCGGCCGGTACACGAAGGAGACGGTGTTCGCGGAGAACGACCACCGCAACTTCAACCGCGACGGTGCCGCGTTCGACGTCGGCGAGACGTTCTCCGGCGTGCCCTACGAGGTGGGGCTCGAGGCCGCGGCCCGGTTCACCGAGCTGGCCAGGGACGTCGCCGGCGACACCCTGACCCCGGCTCAGGCAGCGATCGCCTGGGCGTGGCAGCGGCCGGGCGTCTCCTCGGTGATCCCGGGTGCTCGCAACGTCGAGCAGGCCAGGGCCAACGCTGCAGCAGGCGACGCGGACACGCTGGGCCCCCTGTTCATGTCGGGTGTGCGGGAGATCTACGACGAGATGATCAAGAAGCACGTCCACGACAAGTGGTGAGCTCATCCTGCCGAGGTAGAACTGTGGCGAGATAGAACTGGGGCCGGAGCGCTGATCAGCGCTCCGGCCCCAGTTCTATCTCGCCACAGTTCTACCTCGGTAAGCTCAGTGCGCGAAGGCCTGCTCCAGGAGCGTCTTCTGCTGAGCCTGGTGCAGCTTCGCGGTACCCGCGGCCGTCGATGCCGACGCCGGGCGGGAGACCACCTTGACGTACGGCACGTCCAGCGGCAGCGCCAGGTGGATGAAGCCCCACGCGCCCTGGTTCTGCGGCTCGTCCTGCACCCAGACCACGTCGGCGTCGCCGTACTTGGCGATCTCCGCGCGGAGCTGCGCCTCCGGGAACGGGTAGAGCTGCTCCAGGCGGACGATCGCCACTCCGTCGTCGCCGCGCTTGGTGCGCTCGGCGAGCAGGTCGTAGTACACGCGGCCGGTGCACAGGAGCACGCGGTCCACCTTTGCGGGGTCCGCCGTCGGGTCGGTGATGATCTCCTGGAACGTGCCCGAGGTGAAGTCCTCCACCGCGGACGCCGCCGCCTTGAGACGCAGCAGCTGCTTCGGCGTGAACACCACCAGCGGGCGCCGCGGGCGTGCGTACGCCTGGCGGCGCAGCAGGTGGAAGTACGACGCCGGCGTGGACGGCTGAGCGACCGTGATGTTGTTCTCGGCGCACAGCTGCAGGAACCGCTCGATGCGGGCGGACGAGTGGTCCGGACCCTGGCCTTCGTAGCCGTGCGGCAGCAGCATGACCACCGACGACGACTGGCCCCACTTCTGCTCGGCGGACGAGATGAACTCGTCGATCACCGTCTGGGCGCCGTTGACGAAGTCGCCGAACTGCGCCTCCCACAGCACCAGGGCGTCGGGGCGCTCCACGGAGTAGCCGTACTCGAAGCCGAGCGCCGCGTACTCCGACAGCGAGGAGTCGTAGATCCAGAACTTGGCCTGGTCGCCCGCCAGGTAGAGCAGCGGGGTCCACTCGGCGCCGGTGTCCCGGTCGTGCAGCACGGCGTGCCGCTGCACGAACGTGCCGCGGCGGGAGTCCTGCCCGGCGAGGCGCACCGGGGTGCCCTCCATGAGCAGCGAGCCGAATGCCGCGAGCTCACCGAAGCCCCAGTCGATGCCGCCCTCCTTCGCCATGAGCTGGCGCTTCTCGAGCAGCTGGGCGAGCTTCGGGTGGACGGTGAAGCCCTCCGGCGGCGTGGTGTGCGCGTCGCCGACCCTCTGCAGGGCGTCGTGCGAGATCGCCGTCTGCCAGCCGACCATCGTGCCGGCGTCCTCGCGCTGGGACTCCGGGCGCTCCAGGCCGGCGAGGTGCTCCGTCTGCGGGGCAGGCGTGAAGCCGGACTTGGTCTCGGTGAAGACCCGCTCGAGCTGCGACTGGTAGTCCCGCAGCACGCCCTCGGCCTCGTCCACGGTGATGTCACCGCGCGCGACCAGGTTCTCGGTGTAGAGCTTGCGCACCGAGCGCTTGGTCTCGATGAGGTTGTACATGAGCGGCTGCGTCATCGACGGGTCGTCGCCCTCGTTGTGCCCGCGGCGGCGGTAGCAGATGAGGTCGATGATGACGTCCTGGCCGAACTGCTCGCGGAACGCGAAGGCAAGCTCGGCGGTCCGCACCACGGCCTCGGGGTCGTCCCCGTTCACGTGCATGACCGGGACCTGGTAGCCCTTGGCGACGTCCGTCGCGTACGTGGTCGAGCGCGACGCCGTCGGGCCGGTGGTGAAGCCCACCTGGTTGTTCACGACCACGTGGATCGTGCCGCCCGTGCGGTACCCGCGCAGCTGCGACAGGTTCAGCACCTCGGGGACCACGCCCTGGCCGGCGAACGCCGCGTCGCCGTGCACCAGGATCGGCAGCACGGAGAAACCGTCGCCACCGAGGTCGATGCGGTCCTGCTTGGCGCGGACGATGCCCTCGAGCACCGGGTCGACGGCTTCCAGGTGCGACGGGTTGGCCGCGAGGTAGACGCGCGTGGTGGCGCCGGACTCGGACGTGAACATGCCCTCGGTGCCGAGGTGGTACTTCACGTCACCCGAGCCCTGGACGCTCTTCGGGTCGAGCTGGCCCTCGAACTCCTTGAAGATCTGGCCGTAGCTCTTGCCCGCGATGTTCGCCAGCACGTTGAGCCGGCCGCGGTGGGCCATGCCGATGCCGACCTCATCGAGGCCGCCCTCCGCCGCCCGCGACAGGATCGCGTCGAGCAGCGGGATCAGGGACTCGCCGCCCTCCAGCGAGAAGCGCTTCTGGCCGACGAACTTCGTCTGCAGGAACGTCTCGAACGCCTCGGCGGAGTTGAGCCGGCGCAGGATGCGCAGCTGGTCCTCGCGCGGCGTCTTGGCGTAGCCGGCCTCCAGGCGCTCCTGGAGCCACTTGCGCTGCGCCGGGTCGGCGATGTGCATGTACTCGATGCCGATGGTGCGGCAGTACGAGTCGCGCAGCAGGCCGAGGACCTCGCGCAGCGTCGCCTTGGGCTTGGGGCCGAAACCACCCGTCGGGAACGTTCGGTCCAGGTCCCACAGAGTCAGACCGTGGTTCTGGATGTCCAGGTCGGGGTGCTTGCGCTGGCGGTAGGCGAGCGGGTCGGTGTCCGCCATGAGGTGGCCGCGCGAGCGGTACGACTGGATGACCTCGGCGATCTTGGCCGGCTTGGCGGCCTCGACGTCGGCGTCGACCGTGTTGTCCCGGACCCAGCGAACGGGCTCGTACGGGACGCGCAGCGCCGCGAAGACGCGGTCGTAGAAGCCGTCCTGGCCGAGCAGCTTCTGCGAGATGATCTTGAGGAACTCGCCGGACTGGGCGCCCTGGATGATGCGGTGGTCGTAGGTCGACGTGATCGTCATGACCTTCGAGATGGCCATCCGGGCGAGCTGCTCCTCGGACGCGCCGGCGAACTCCGCCGGGTAGTCCATGGCGCCGACGCCGATGATGGTGCCCTGTCCCTGCATGAGGCGCGGCACGGAGTGCACGGTGCCGATGCCACCCGGGTTGGTCAGCGAGATCGTGGTGCCCTGGAAGTCCGGCACGGTGAGCTTGTTGCCGCGGGCCTTGCGGACGAGCTCCTCGTAGGCCGCCCAGAACTCGGCGAAGTCGAGCTCCTCGGCCTTCTTGATGCTCGGCACCAGCAGCTGGCGCGACCCGTCGGGCTTGGCGAGGTCGATCGCGAGGCCGAACCCGACATGTGCCGGCTGGTTCACGCCCGGCTTGCCGTCCACCTCCTCGTAGTGGGCGTTCATGACGGGCATGTCGGCCAGCGCCTCCACCAGCGCGAAGCCGATGAGGTGCGTGAACGAGATCTTGCCGCCACGTCCGCGCTTGAGGTGGTTGTTGATGACGATGCGGTTGTCGACCATCAGCTTGGCGGGCACGGCGCGCACCGAGGTGGCGGTGGGGACCTCGAGCGAGGCCTCCATGTTCGTGACCACGCGCGCGGCGGGGCCGCGCAGCTTCTGGATGTCGTCGACGGCGTCCGGGTGCGCCACGGGGCGCTCGAACGTGTCCGCGTAGTGCGTGGTGGGCGGGGTCGCGATCGGGCTTGCCGGGTTGACCTTCGGGTCGGCCGGCAGGGCCTTCTCACGCACCGGCTGCTCGGCCTCCGCGGCGGCGGTGCCGCCCGTCACCGGAGTGGCGGCCTGCTGGGCGGGAGCCGCCGGAGCGGCCGCCGTCGCCGGAGCCTCGGCCGGCGGAGCGGTGGGGGCCGACGCCGGGGGCGCGGCCGGAGCCGCGGCCGTCGGAGAGGTCGGAGTCGGGGCGGCGACAGCAGCGCCGTCCTTGGTGGGGCCGTTCTCGCTCGGCGTGTAGTCGGCGAAGAAGTCCCACCACGCGGGGTCCACCGCGTTCTTGTCCTTCAGGTACTGCTGGTAGAGCTCGTCCACAAGCCATTCGTTGGCTCCGAATGACGAGCTCGCCACGCTGATCGACTCTGAACCAGCCTTAGGGGACACGCGCGGATCGCCCACCTTCACCACAGTTGCGTTTCGTTGCGCGCCACCCTTGTCGCAGCGCACAAAGCCCGAATGATTTCGGACCCTCCAAGCCTAGGCCCTTCCCGCTCGTCGGTGGGCTTGGCCGCACGACCGGTGCGGGGCGTCGCAGCGCCAAAGAAGACGGTTCGTCATGTTTCTCGCACCCAGAGCAAAACGCGGGCAACGTTGGGCCTGGAAGTCGCCAACACGGCGTTACGAGGGTTTGTTGCGGGCCGGACAACCTTTGCGCGTGTGACAGAAATCACGGAACTCCGTCTCACGCTTTGACCGTCCGCGCCCCTAGGCTTCTCGGTTTCCCGCATGCATGTGCATCTTCAGACCGTGTGCGTCGTCGTGACACCCGGTGCCGGATGTGCCCGCGCTGGGAGAGTGACCCGCATCGTCGCGCCGCGGTCGGAATCCACGACCTGGACATGCCCGCCGTGCAGCTCGACCGCCCAGCGCACGATCGCGAGGCCGATCCCGGTCCCGCCGCTCGACCCGACGGTGCTGCCGGCGGTGTCGGTGAACGTCTCGCTCAAGGGGCCGTTCCGCCCCGTGCCGTCTACCGTCCTGTCCCGTTTCCTGTCCCCAGTCCTGTCCCCCGTCCTGTCCGCTGTCCGGTCACCCGTCGACCCTGTGCCGCGGACGAACCGCTGGAAGATCCGCTCGCGGTCCGCAGCGGCGATCCCAGGACCCTCGTCGCTGACCTCGAGCACGACGTCGGCCCCCTCGGTGCCGTCCACGGGGTATGCGTCAAGGCGGACGACGCCGCCCGGCGGGGAGTGCCGGATCGCGTTCTGCAGCAGGTTGATGACCACCTGGTGCAGGCGTTCGGCGTCGCCCTCGATGGTGAGGTCCTCCGGCGTGACGTCGACGACGTAGTGCAGGTCCTTCGCTGCGTCGACCATCGAGAGGTCCTCCGCGCACTTCTCGAGGAAGTCGCCCACGGCGATCTTGCCGACGTTGAGCGCCGAGGCTCCCGCCTCGATCCGCGAGAGGTCGAGCAGGTAGGTGACGAGCCGGGTCAGCCGCTCGGTCTGCGCGTGCGCCTGCTCCAGCGCGGCAGGGGTGGGCTGCACCACGCCGTCGACCATGTTCTCCAGCTGCGCCTGGAGCGCCGCGATGGGCGTGCGCAGCTCGTGCGACACGTTCGCGATGAGGTCGCGGCGGGTCTGCTCGACAGAGGCCAGGTCCTCGGCCATCCGGTTGAACGCGTGCGCGAGCTGGCCCACCTCGTCGCTGCTCGTCGCGCGCACCCGGCGCGTGTAGTCGCCGTCGGCCATGGCCTGGACCGCCTCGGTGATCTCCCGCAGCGGCGAGGTCATGCCGCGGGCCAGGATCTGGGTGACCAGCAGCGACAGGATGATCGCCAGGGGGAACGTACGGCTCGGCCCCAGGGAGGCCTGGAGGCCGAGCCAGGTGATCAGTACCGCGGCCGTCACGGTGGCCGCGACCAGCACACCGAGCTTGATCTTGAGGGAGCGCAGGGGGTCGAGCGGCCGCACGTCGGGGACGCGGGGCACGTGCGGTCTCATCGGAACACCTGCGTTACTGGTTCGCGGGCGGCTCGAAGGCGTACCCGACGCCGTGCACCGTACGGATCAGGTCCGGGCCGAGCTTGCGGCGCAGAGCCTTGATGTGGGAGTCGACCGTGCGCGTGCCGCTGGCGTCCGCCCAGTCCCATACCTCGGCGAGCAGGCGCTCGCGGGTGAGCACGGTCTTGGGGGAGCCGGCCAGCATGACGAGCAGCTCGAACTCCGTCGGCGTGAGGTGAACCTCCTCGCCCCCTCGGTAGACGCGGCGCTGGGCGCGGTCCACCGTGACGTCGCCCATCGTCATGGGCGGGTCCGCGGGGGTCGTGGCGGCGGCCTGTGCCGCGCGGTCCACCCGGCGCAGCAGGGCCTTGATGCGGGCCACGAGCTCGCGCATGGAGAACGGCTTGGTCATGTAGTCGTCCGCGCCGACGCCCAGACCGACGAGCATGTCGGTCTCGTCGTCGCGTGCCGTGAGCATGAGGATGGGGACCGGATGTTCGGCCTGGATGCGTCGTGTGACCTCGAGCCCGTCGATGCCGGGCAGCATCACGTCGAGCACCACGAGGTCCGGGCGCAGCCGCGAGGCGGCGTCGACGCCGGACAGGCCGTCGCGTGCGACTTCGACGCGCCAGCCCTCGGCGGACAGCCGCTGGGCGATCGCGGTGGCGATCGTGGGCTCGTCCTCCACCACGAGGACGGTCGCGCTC
Organism: Promicromonospora soli; assembly: GCF_014653785.1. Lineage (GTDB taxonomy): Bacteria > Actinomycetota > Actinomycetes > Actinomycetales > Cellulomonadaceae > Promicromonospora > Promicromonospora soli. The sequence continues at coordinate 561,028 of NZ_BNAS01000003.1, forward strand.
TGCTGACCGGTCGAGGCCGTGGCCGACGCCGGGCCGGGCTGCTGCGGGGCACCAGACGGCTGGGGAATACCAGATGACATAGGTCAATCATGCCCGCACCTGCCTGATAAGACACTGAAGCCACCCTGAGAGTCGGACCAAGAGGTGCTCGGCGCACCGCCCTCCTGTGCTCGATCAGCAGCCGTCGGCGCGGTCTTCCGGCTACGATCTATCGCACGATGATCGAGCGATATCCCGACCGAAAACCCTGGAAGACGCCGGACCCCCAGAGTGCCCTCCGGAGCGCAAGATGACCGGCGACTGGATCATGGTCGCCGTCGGCGTTCTCCTCACGGCAGGTACTGCTGTCTTCGTGGCCGGGGAGTTCTCCCTCGTCACCCTCGACCCCGCCGTGATGGGCGACTCCGACGACTCGGAGGGAGACAGACCCGGCCGGACCAGGTCTGCTTCCCAGTCTTCTGCTTCCCAGTCTTCTGCTTCCCAGTCTTCTGCTTCCCAGTCTTCTGCTTCCCAGTCTTCTGCTTCCCAGTCCTCTTCATCCCAGTCCTCTTCCCCGCCGGCCTTCGGCCAGGGCCTGCGAGACCGCAGCGTGCGCACCGCGCTGCGGCACCTCTCCACGGAGCTGAGCTCCGCCCAGGTCGGCATCACCCTGACCACGATCCTGCTCGGTTACACCGCCCAGCCGGCGTTGAACTCCCTGCTCTCGGCCGGTTTCGGCGCGGCATCCGTACCGACTGCCGTCTCCGCCGGGCTCGCCGGCGTCCTGGCCGTCGTCCTGGTGAACGTCTTCTCGATGGTGTGCGGCGAGCTGATCCCCAAGAACTTCGCGCTCTCGGCGCCCCTGGCCACCGCGCGCCTCGTCGTGCCGATCCAGCGGGTGTTCACCATCACGTTCAAGCCGCTGATCATCGTGCTCAACGGCTCGGCCAACGCGCTGCTGCGCCGCCTGGGCGTGGAGCCGCGGGAGGAGCTGTCCGGTGCGCGGTCCGCGTCGGAGCTCGCCTTCCTGGTGCGCCGCTCGGCCGAGGAGGGCACGCTCGAGGAGTCCGTGGCGACCCTGCTGACCAACTCGATCGAGCTGGACACGCTCAGCGCGCGCGACGTCATGACCGACCGCCTGCGCATGTCCGTGGTGGACCGCGATGCGACCGCGGATGACGTCGTTGCGCTCGCCCGGCGCACCGGCCACTCCCGGTTCCCCGTGATCGGGGACGACCGGGACGACGTCGTCGGCCTGGTGCACCTGCGGCGCGCCGTGGGCGTGCCGCACGACCGCCGCAGCGAGGTGCCGGCGGCCGCCCTCATGGTGGACGCGCCTCGTGTCCCCGAGACGGTGCGCCTGGGGCCGCTCCTCGTGGAGCTGCGCGGGTTCGGGCTGCAGATGGCAGTGGTCGTCGACGAGTACGGCGGCACCTCAGGCGTCGTGACGCTGGAGGACGTCGTCGAGGAGCTGGTGGGCGACGTCGCGGACGAGCACGACCCCCGGCGCGCGGGCGCCTCCCGCACCGCGGACGGCTCATGGATCGTGCCGGGCGTGCTGCGCCCCGACGAGCTGGACGAGTACACCGGGATCGAGGTCCCGGAGGGTGCCGCGTACGAGACGCTCGGCGGCCTCGTGATGGCCGAGCTGGGCCGCATGCCCGCCGTCGGCGACGAGGTCACCGTGGGGCACGCGGCCGTCCAGGGCCGGCACGCGCGCGTGACGCTGCGCGTGGAGGCCATGGACGGACGCCGCGTCGAGCGCCTACGGGTCCGCCCCATGCCCGACGACGGCGGGGCCGGTGCGGAAGGTGCCGGCCCTGACAGAGCCCGCCCGGACAGAGCCCGTCCTGACAGAGCCCGCCCGGACAGAGCCCGCCCGGACAGGGCGCGTAGCGAGAGGAGGGCGAGCCGATGAGCACGACCACCGCACTCGTCATCGGCCTCGTGCTGCTCGCGGGGAACGCGTTCTTCGTCGGCGCGGAGTTCGCCGTCATCTCGGCGCGCCGCAGCGCCATCGAGCCGCTCGCCGCGGCCGGCGACCGGCGTGCCATCACGGTCCTGTGGGCCATGGAGCACGTCTCGCTCATGCTGGCCTGCGCGCAGCTGGGCGTGACCGTCTGCTCGACGGGCCTGGGCATCGTGGCAGAGCCCGCCATCGCCCACCTCCTTGAGGGTCCGCTGCACAGCATCGGGGTGAGCGAGGACCTCACGCACCCGATCGCGCTGGTCATCGCGCTGTCCCTCGTCGTGTACCTGCACGTCGTGCTCGGCGAGATGGTGCCGAAGAACCTGGCGGTCTCCGGTCCGGACAAGGCGGTCATGTGGTTCGGCCCGCCGCTGGTCTACCTCGGCCGCGCCCTGAGCCCGGTCATCGGCGCCTTGAACTGGATAGCGAACCACGCGGTGCGGCTCGCGGGCGTGGAGCCCAAGGACGAGGTCGCCTCGGCGTTCACCGCCGAGGAGGTGCAGTCCATCGTGGAGCACTCCCAGGCCGAGGGTGTGCTGCGCGACGAGCAGGGCCTCCTGACGGGCGCCATCGAGTTCTCCAACCGCACGGCGGGCCACGTCATGGTGCCGGTCGACGGCCTGGTCGCCGTCGACGAGACCAGCACGCCCGACGACGTCGAGCGGCTCGTCTCGAGGCACGGCTTCAGCCGGTTCCCCGTCGTGAGGCGCCGGCCGGAGGGTGACGAGCTGGTCGGGTACCTGCACCTCAAGGACGTCCTGTACGCCACGGGACCGGCCCGGTTCGAGCCGGTCGCCGTCTGGCGCGTGCGCGCTCTGGCCGCTGTCGCGCCGGACGACGAGGTCGAGGACGCCCTGCGGGTCATGCAGCGGTCGGGCTCGCACCTGGCGCGGGTCGAGGGGCCGGAGGGTGACGTGCTCGGCGTCGTCTTCCTCGAGGACATCCTGGAGGAGCTCGTGGGCGAGGTGCGGGACGCCATGCAGCGTCGCTGAGCAGGCATGCCGAGCAGGCACGTCGCCGAGCAGGCATTGGACAGGCACTGATCGGGTAATCCTCGGACCTGGAGATCCACAGGCCGGGGTTGGCAGGCCCGCCGACCCCGGTTAGGGTCTCGTGCGACATACCTACCGCGAGGGGCCGCGGATACATGACAACGGAGGACCAGTGGAGTCCACGGCTGTGACGAGCATGCAGCCCGCCCTCACGACGCGCCGTGCGCGGCGTGAGGCGGAGCAGCAGACTCAGGCGACGCGCGCGCAGGCGACCCGGAGGACGACGTCGTTCGACCGCTTGGTGACGGGTTCCGTCCCCAAGGCCTCCAAGCCGACGTCCTCGGTGCCCTCCGGGCAACGCTTCATCTCCCGGGCCACGGTGATCGGCACGCTGGCCGCCGCGACCATCGCGGCGCCGCTCACGCAGGCCGCCGACAGGCCGGGAGACTCCCCGTTCGACGTCGAAGCGCCGCACTCCGGGCCCACGATGCTGGACCTCGTGACGCAGCCCGTGGAGCGGCCCGCGACCTCCGCGTCAGTGGTGCGTGCCGAGGCAATCACGCGGCCCGAGTCGGCGGCGAGCCGCTCCCTCGACCGCAGCCCGCTGCCGAGCTGCGACGTCAACGCCCCCGTCGAGGGGACGAACGGCGCGCTCGCGGACCACTCGCTGTGCGAGCTGTGGCAGGCGGGGGAGTACCTGCGTCCGGATGCCGCGATGTCGCTCAGCGCGCTCAACGAGGCATTCCGCGCCGCGTTCGGCCGTGAGCTGTGTCTCGTGGCGAGCTACCGCGACCTCGGGACGCAGTACCAGCTCAGCGCATCCCTTGGCTACTGGGCCGCCTCGCCGGGTACCTCCATGCACGGCTGGGGCCTCGCGATCGACCTCTGTTCCAAGGAGACCAGGGACAGCGACGTCTACGCGTGGCTCTGGGCCAACGCGCCGTCCTACGGCTGGCAGAACCCCTCGTGGGCGCAGCTCGGCGGCAGCAAGTACGAGCCGTGGCATTGGGAGTTCGTGTCGGGCGTCGTCGAGAAGGGCGAGTGGCACGGGTAGTGCTGCTGTGCGGGTAGTGCCGCTGCGCCGGTAGCGCTGCCGGGAGTACTTCAGAGACGCAGGTGGGTGTTCGGCCCGAAGTCCTGGCGGAAGACCGGTCCGTCGCTCGCGAGCTCGGCGGCGAACGCCGGCGCCCACGCGCTGTAGGGCTCCATGGCGAGCGACTCGTTGGAGAACCGGCGGTTGTCGGTGATCTCGGTGACGCAGAAGTCCGGGATCTGCAGGCTGGTGACCGGCCCGGAGCGCTCGCACTCGGCCACCACGAGCGGGTGGTTGGCTCCGCCGAACACGTCGATCGACCAGCCGTCGGCCCCGAGCCAGACGGCGTACCGGATCTTCACGATCGGGGCTCCACCGCGGCGGACGAGCTCGAGGCCGACGCGCGGGTCAAGCTCGCGCTCCGCCTCGTAGCGGGTGCCCCCGACCGCCGGTCCCTTCACGGTCACGGCGGCGAAGTCGATGTCCGCGGTATGCGCCCTGAGGATCTCGGCAGGGTCGGTGTCGGCGGTCAGGTCGGCGTCGATGTCACCGGCCTGGACGCGGACGCGGAGGGCGTAGCCGTCGTCGGCCAGGAAGTACGACTGGACGATGAGGGCGGGCGCGTCCCGGAGCTCGGCCGGGAGGTCGCGCACGAAGAACCGGCGTTCGAACTCGAAGTCGGCGTAGCCGCGGTCGGGGTCGGCCGCGGCAGGCTCGTCGAAGCGATCGTCGCTCATGAGAGGTCCCTGTCCTGCTCGCTTGCCATGCTCGGCAGACGACTGTCTGCAGATGATTTAAGGAGTCTACGCAACCGGCTTCGCGCTGGGCGTGTGACCGGGCGCGTGACCGGGCGTGTGGCCGGGCGTGTAGCCGGCAACGAACTCGCTCAGCGCCGCCGTGAGCTCCTCCGGGCGGCTGTCGATGCTCCCGGGCTTGAGGACCACCGGCGTCCCGACCACGAGGGCGTTGACCGAGGCCGCGATGCGCCGGACGAACGTCCGCTGGCGGACGACGACGGCCCTCGGGTCCGAGACGTCCACGGCGAGCACCCGCCGGAAGGCCAGCCGGGTCTCGCGGATGCCGGTCACCTCCGACCAGAGCACCTGCTCGACGCCGAGGTTGGGCAGCCAGTCGGTGAGGCCGTCGTCGTCGAGCGTGAGCACGGGCCAGTCGGGGAGCAAGAGGCGGCGCACGACGATGAGGCCCATGCCGGTGAAGACCAGGACGCCGATCGCACTCGCGGACACGGCGACCAGCGCGAACCGTGAGCCGGTGGTCTGCGCGGCGTCGAAGCCGAGGCGGGCGGCGATCGCGCACAGCACCACCAGCGCGAGAGTGGCGAGCGCGAGGGTGAGCACGTGCGCGCGGGACGGATAGAAGTCCACGGACTCGTCGGGCATACCGGGACACTAGCGGCACTTTGGATGTGATCGGTAGCCCGGTGCCTCGAACCGCCCGGGGGCCAAAATGGCGAAGGGCCCCCGGTCCGCGTTGTCGCAGATCAGAGGCCCTACCTGGTGGTGCGCCTGAAGGGATTCGAACCCCCGACCTTCTGCTCCGGAGGCAGATGCTCTATCCACTGAGCTACAGGCGCGTGGCCGACGTCCAGGAGCTGGTGCTCACCGTATCGGCCGAAACGAGACTACCAGGTGACGGACCTGGGGCGTGCATTGATACCTGTGACGAGCATCGTGCCTGACGGCGACCGGCGCACCCGCGCACACCAGTCGCCGTCGGGCACATACTCACGCTCACCAGGCAACCTTCTTACGGCCGCGTGCGTCTGTGTGCCGTGAATCGACGAAGAGCCCGACCCGTTCTGCGTACGGACGTGTACGCAGGTGACGACGACCAGAGGTGGACACGTGAGTGACGACGCGGTGGTCCTGGATGACCCCCGTGCCATCGTGGTGACCACGGGCACGCGGGCCGACCGGTTCACGACGTTCGCCAGGGAGCGATCACCCGAGCTGTCCCGCATCGCCTATCTGCTGTGCGGTGACGTGCATCGGGCAGCCGACCTGGTGCAGCTCGCACTGGAGCGGACGTACCGGGCCTGGAACCGGGTGGGCGACGGCGATCCGTTCGCCTACGCCCGGAGGGTGATCGCCACAGCCCGGATCGATTCCTGGCGGCGGACCAAGCACGACGTGCTCGTGGCCCCGGCAGACCTTCGCCCGGGTTCCGCATCGGACGGCACGCAGCACGTCGTCGACCGCGACGAACTGGTGCGGGCACTACGTCAGCTCCCGGCAGGACAGCGGCGCATCGTCGTCCTGCGCTACCTGCTAGACCGCACGGAGAAGCAGACCGCCGAGGACCTCGGTATCTCCGTGGGTGCCGTGAAGTCTGGCGCGTCGCGCGGCCTCGACCGGCTGCGGCAGATCCTCGGCAAGGGGATCCCACGATCAGCGACGGCGACGGCGACGAACGACACGACCACGCGGAAGGAGGCGAAGTGATGAAGGAGCAGAGCGACACCCTGGTGAAGCTGATCCACGACGCCGCGGGTCAGGTCGGGCCCCTGGACGGAATCGATGGTGAGGCGATGGCACGGCGGGCGATCCGCCACGAGCGCACGCGTCGAGGTGTGATCGGGGGCGCCGTAGCCATCGTGCTGGTGACCCTGGGCACCGTAGGAACGGCCTGGATTACCGAAAGACCGCTGCTGCCGGCGGTTCTGCCGTGGATGCACGACGAGGTTCGCTCGGACGGCCTCGTCTTCGAGGTGCCGGACGACTACGAGGAGTTCAGCCCCACGGGGGACCCGATGTGGGGACTCGACCCGGTGATCCCGGGCGAGCTGGACATGGACTCCCTTCCGTCGGCTGAGTCGTGGGTCGCCGTCGACCCGGTGGACGGTGTGCCGCTCGTGGGCAGGCAGGTCGGCAACCCGGTGGTCGACACCGAGGTGCCCGGGGCGGTGGCGGCAAAGTACTCCTGGTACACCGCGGACGGCGCCGGCGAGCCGATGGCCGACGAGCTCACGGCGGACGCGGGCGACTTCGTGGGCGAGCTGGACGTCGAGCTCGTCGACGGGACGGTGGTGAGGGTCACCATGAAGCTCCACGACGACGCCACGCCGCAGGCCACCTTCGAGCGGCTCGTCGGCACGGTTCGGATCGACGAGGAGTACGAAGGCCCGGAGACATTGCCGATGATTCCCCAGGAGGACCTGCCGCTCCTCAAGACGGGCGAAGTGCCCGCGTCATGGCGAGAGGCAGAGTTCCACGGTCTGGAGTACGCGGTGCCCGGGGACTGGGGGACCGGCCTGAGCGCGGAGAACGTTGGCGAGACGCAGATCCTCAAGCGGCCCGACGGCAAGGTGGAGCTCCGGATGGAGCTGACCGACCACTTGATGTACCTCGACAACGCCCAGATGGCCGCCGAGTACGCCGAGCTCGGCGATGAACTCGGGGACTACTACCGCTTCGACCTGGCGGGCTCGGACGTGGCGCAGGTCCGGATCGAGCGTTTCGACGGCGAGTACCAGGCCTATATCGAGGTGCGTCGCGCCGGCGGCAGGGGCTACATCGTGAACTTCTTCGGTCGCCCCGGTGCCGGGGACCTCGACGACGACCTCGCGGCGCTCCTCGGCAGCCTCGGCTTGACCGCGGCGTCGAAGGACGGAGCCATTGCCTACGACGACCTGGATCCCGCGGACCCGCTGCTGCAGGACCCGCCGTCGGACTGGGAACCGGTCACGTTCGAGGGCCTTGAGATGAGCCTGCCGCAGGAGCTCAAGAGCGACGAGGGGTCGTGGGGAATCTGGAACAGCGACTCCCCGGACTCCTGGGAGGACCTGTCGATCTCGCTCTGGGATCTGGAGGCGTACGAGCAGCCCTTCGACCTCGATGAGAGCGGGTACCGGTACGAGCCGCCCGGTACAGCACGCGGGGTCGTGACCGTCGGGACTGACCCCGAGACCGGCGAGAGCTTCCTGGGGCACGCCACCTTCTGGCTGACGGCCGACGGGCGCAAGTCGTTCGAGGTCCGGTACGAGGGCTCGGGCGCGACCGAGGAACGGTGGTGGCAGATCCTCGCGTCGCTGGACGCAGGCGATCTGGACGTGTCCTGACCGCTGTCCGATACCCCTGTCCGACGCCGGCCGGTGCACCCAGCTGCACCGGCCGGCGTCGGACATTCACGATCCGCGAAATTCCCACGCTCACCAGGCAACTTTCCTGAGGCTGCGTGCGTCTGTGTGCCGTGAATCTACGAAGAGCCGAACCCTGTCCGCGTACGGACGTGTGCGGTCATCGACGAACGAGGTGGTAGGGATGGCGAGTGAAGACGCCGCAGGCCAGGTCGGCCCCTTGGAGGAGACCGACGGCGCTGCGCTGGAAGCGCGGGTGACCCGCCGTCAGCGGCCACGGCGCGGTGTGCTGGGGGGCGTGGTGGTTCTCGCCGTCCTGGCCCTCGCGGCCGTCGGCGCCTTCGTCGCCGGCGGACGGCAGCTCCTGCCGGCCGGGTGGGGGACGTCCGGAGACGCGCCGGCCGGCTGGACCGAGGTGTCCGAAGCCGGACTGACGCTGGCGGTCCCGCAGGGTTTCGAGCCCTACGAGGAGATGGGCGTCGGCTGGGTCGTCGAACCGGAGCAGGACGACGAGTTCGGTGACTACTCCGCGGTGATCGTCCAGCCCTGGCCGCTCTCGGACGAGAGTCCGTTTCCCGAGACGTACAGCCAGCCGGTCGAGACGGAAGTGCCCGGCGCGGCGTCGGCCGAGTACGCATGGACTACTGAGGAAGACGCCCTCGGCGACCTCGAGGGCGCGCTGGACGTCGAGCTGGAGTCCGGCAGGACGATCCGGCTCATGATCATCCTGGCCGATGTGCCGGACCCCGAGGGGATGCTCGAGCAGCTCGTGGGCACCGTGCAGGTCGACCCGTCCTTCGACGAGAGCACGCTGGCGATGCCCGAGGACGAGCAGCCCGTTCTCGACGTCGTGGAAGAGCTTCCGTCCGGGTGGGAGACTCAGGAGCACCAGGGCCTGACGTTCGCCGTGCCGGAGGACTGGGTGGAGGACGACACCTCCGCTGCCCGGGACGCCCGCTGGCCGGCCGTGTCGATGAACGACGCGGCGGGGGAGTTCCGGCTGAAGGCGACCGTTCTCTCGTCCACGTTCGACTCGGACGAGGAGCACAGCTACATGTACGTCTTCGAGCCACCGCCGGGGGCCGACCGGGCAGGCGCCGAGCTGACTCCGGACGGCGGGACGCTCACCGCCTGGCTCGAGGTGCGCAAGGCCGGGGGCCGCACCTACTCGATCGACATGCAGGTCCCGGAGGGCGAGGACGGCGAACGCCTGGTGAGCACGGTCGCCGGAAGCCTGGAGTTCACGGCCGAGGCGGACGATGTGCCCTCCTATGCGGACCTGGCGGACGCCCAGCCCCTGATCGACGACGCACCGGAGATCCCGGAGGACTGGGTGGTCGTGGAGGGCGCTGGCTTCAGCCTGCGGGTACCGCCGGGCTGGGCCGACCCGGGCGCTACCCAGGACGGCGAGATCCTGCTCAACGCCCCGTCGGATGCCGGGCCGGACGAGAGCGTCGACGCGATGCTGGTGGAACCCGGTGTCACCGGCTTCGACGAGATCCCTGTCGGCGGGTATCGCCTCGACATCCCGGGCGCTGACCAGGCGACCATCAGGATGGGCGACTACACGGAGTACGGGGAGCTCGGCGTGTTCCGCGCTCATGCCGAGATCCGTCTGGCTGACGGCAGCCACCTGATGGTGGGCTACGACGGCGGGTCCGGCCCCGAGTTCGAGGAGCGCTTCTGGCAGATCCTCGGCAGCCTCGAGATAGCCACCGGTTGACACCCGTGTCCGACGTCGGTGGCGCGCACCAGCACGGGGCGCGCCACCGCCGTCGGACATCACGTTCCCGGCCTGTGGAAAGTGTGGGCTGTGTGTCGGCGCTCGCCCGTAGAATCGTCGAGTGACACCTTCCGAGCTCTCTGAAGCGCTGAGCGCTGCCCTTGCCGCGGCCGTCGCCGACGGCACACTCGCCCTGCCCGCCGACGCCGTCCCGGCGTCGGTCCACGTGGAGCGACCCAGGCAGCGAGAGCACGGGGACTGGGCCACGAACGTCGCCCTTCAGCTCGCGAAGAAGGCCGGCACGACGCCGCGTGCGCTGGCCGAGGACCTGGCCGCCCGCCTCGGTGCGACCCCCGGCATCAAGTCGGTGGGCGTCGCCGGCCCGGGCTTCCTCAACATCACGCTCGACGCCGCAGCGGCCGGCGAGCTCGCGCGCACCATCGTGGAGGCGGGCGCTGCGTACGGCCGGGGCGAGGCCCTGGCCGGCCAGGTGATCAACCTGGAGTTCATCAGCGCCAACCCGACCGGTCCGCTGCACATCGGGCACACGCGGTGGGCAGCGCTGGGCGACTCGCTGGCGCGCATCCTCCGGGCCGCCGGCGCCGAGGTCGCCGCTGAGTACTACATCAACGACGCCGGTGCGCAGATGGACCGCTTCGGCGAGTCCGTGCTGGCGCGGGCAACGGGCGGCGAGGTGCCCGAGGGCGGCTACCGCGGCGAGTACGTCAAGGAGCTCGCGGCCAAGGTGCTCGCGGACCGCCCGGACCTGCCGGAGCTGCCGCGCGACGAGGCCGTCGCGGTCGCTCGCGAGGCGGGCTACGCGCACCAGCTCGCCGAGATCCGCGACGTGCTGGCGAACTTCGGCGTGCACTTCGACGTCTGGTTCTCGGAGCGCGAGCTGCACAGCTCGGGCGCCGTCGAGAAGGCGGTGGCCCGCCTGCGGGAGCAGGGTCACGTGTTCGACAAGGAGGGCGCGGTCTGGCTGCGTACCACCGACTTCACGGACGACAAGGATCGCGTGATGATCCGGGCGAACGGCGAGCCCACGTACTTCGCCTCCGACGCCGCCTACTACCTGTCCAAGAAGGACCGCGGGTTCCCCGGCAAGATCTATCTGCTGGGCGCCGACCACCACGGATACGTCAACCGCCTCAAGGCCATCGCGGCCTGCGCGGGGGACGACCCGGAGACCAACATCGAGGTCCTGATCGGCCAGCTCGTCAATGTCGGCGGCGCCAAGCTGTCCAAGCGCGCGGGCAACATCATCGAGCTGCGCGACCTGGTCGACTGGATCGGCAAGGACGCCGTCCGCTACTCCCTGGCCCGCTACCCCGCGGACTCGCCGCTGGAGCTGCAGGGCGAGGACATGATCAAGCAGTCCAACGACAACCCCGTGTTCTACGTGCAGTACGCGCACAGCCGCACGGTCCAGATCGGGATCAAGGCCGTCGAGCGTGGCGTGCGCCGCGCCGACGGGTTCGACCCGTCGTACCTGTCGCACGCCTCCGAGACGGCACTGATCGGGCGCCTCACCGAGTTCCCGCGGATCGTGGCCCAGGCCGGCGAGCTGCGAGAGCCGCACCGCGTGGCCCGGTACCTCGAGGCGCTCGCCGGTGACTTCCACGCCTGGTACAACGACGACGACAAGCTGCGCGTCACCCCGTACCCGGACGAAGAGGTCACGGACGCGCACCGCGCCCGCCTCTGGCTGAACGACGCCGTCCGCTCGGTCCTCGCCAACGGCCTGGACCTGCTGGGCGTGAGCGCGCCGGAGCGGATGTGACGGGCGCGCCCTGGTCGAGCGGCGTCGGGCGGCTGTCCGACGGTGCGCTCGCAGTCGGAGGAGTCGACGTTCGCGACCTCGCCGCCGAGCACGGCACACCCGCCTACGTGCTGGACGAGGCCGACTTCCGCATGCGGGCCCGCGCCTACCGCACGGCGTTCGAGGCGGCCTTCGGCGCCGTGGGCGCAGGCGTGGACGTGTACTACGCCGGGAAGGCGCTGCTCACCGTGGCGGTCGCACGCTGGGCGCGCGAGGAGGGCCTCCGGGTCGACACGGCGTCGGGCGGCGAGCTCGCGATCGCGCTGCGCGCGGAGGTTCCCGGCGCGGAGATCGGGCTGCACGGCAACAACAAGTCCGACGGCGAGATCCTGCGCGCCCTGGACGCCGGGGTGGGCCGCATCATCGTGGACTCGCTGGTAGAGATCGAGCGGGTCGCGCGGCTCGCGGCAGAGCGCGGACTGGTGGCGCCGGTGATGGTCCGGGTGACCACGGGGGTGCACGCGGGCGGGCACGAGTACATCGCGACGGCCCACGAGGACCAGAAGTTCGGGCTGTCCGTGAACCCGGTGGGCGGCCCCGACCAGCGCGGCGAGAGCCCCGCGATGGTCGCGCTGCTGGAGGTGCTCAAGCATCCCGAGCTGAAGCTGCTCGGCATCCACTCGCACATCGGCTCGCAGATCCTCGACCCGGACGGGTTCGAGGCCGCCGCCCGTGTGGTGCTGCGCCTCCGGGCGGACCTGGCCGAGAGGTCGGGCGTGCTGGTCGGCGAGGTCGATCTCGGCGGCGGCTACGGCATCGCTTACCTGCCGGGCGACGTCGCGCTCGACCCGGAGCGGGTGGCCAAGGACATCGCGCAGTCAGTGGCCGGGGTGTGCCGCGAGCTGGGCACGAGCCTTCCGCGGTTCTCGATCGAGCCGGGCCGGGCGATCGTCGGCCCTGCGGGCCTCACGCTCTACACGGTCGGCACGGTCAAGGCAGTGACGGTCTCGGCCGACGGCGGCGCCGACTTCACACGCACCTACGTATCCGTCGACGGCGGGATGAGCGACAACATCCGCCCCGCCCTGTACGGGGCCGCGTACCACGCGGAGGTCGTGGGCCGGTCGTCCGCCGCGGAGACCGTACTGGCGCGCGTGGTGGGCAAGCACTGCGAGTCCGGCGACATCGTGGTTCACGAGGTGCAGCTCCCCGCCGACGTTCGTGCGGGCGACCTGCTCGCCGTCGCCGCGACCGGCGCCTACGGCCGCTCGATGGCGTCTAACTACAACATGCTGCCCCGCCCACCGGTGGTCGCGGTGTCCGACGGCGTCTCGCGCGTGCTGGTGCGCCGCGAGACGGAGGACGACCTGCTGGGTCTCGACCAGGGCTGACGCTCTCGACCCCCGGCGTCGGCCCGGGGTCGAGAGCGTCTGCGAGGTGCTCCGGCGAGGTGCTCCGGCGAGGTGCTTCGGGCCGGGTGCTCCGGTCAGGTGCTCCGGCTATGTGCTTCTGGCCGGGTGCTCCGGTCAGGCGTTCTGCGCGTCGTCCACGTGGCAGCCCTCGGCGGAATCGCCGTAGTCGTCGATGTGCCCGTCGATCTCCTTGGTCAGGTCCTCGATCTGCACGGTGAGCTTGTCCATCTCCGCCCCGACGGCCTCGGCCGCCTCGACGTTGCCCACGGTGACGGCGGCGATGAAGTCGTTCAGCCCCTCCACGTACGTGAGGGTCTTTTCGTCCAGCTTCTCGGAGACCTCGAGCATCGCGTCCGCGTCGTCGATCGCACCGATGCAGGCCGTGGCCGTGCTCTCGGCTCGCTCCTTGGCCGTCTCGAGGTCCTCGATCGAGGCTTCTGCCTCGGCGAGGCTCTCCTCGGCAGTGGCGAGGCCCGCCGAGAGCGCGGCGGCGCGCGACTCCCACTCGTTGGCCGAGACCGCACCGAGCACGCCCCACACGATCGCGCCGACCAGCAGCACCGCCAGCACGAGCGCCGCGACGTTGGCCTTGAGGAACGCCACGGCTCTGCCGGGCGCACGGCCTGGCCCGGCGACGGCCGGCGCCGGCACAGGGGACTCGGGCTCGGGCGCGAGCTCGGAAGCTTGTGCGGGCGCCGGAGGTGATGCTGGCTGAGCAGGCGATGCCGGCTCAGTGGGCAGTGCCGGCTGAGCAGGCGATGCCGATTCGGCGGGCTGTGTGGGTCCAGAGGCCGGCGTTGGTTCAGTGGGGCTTGATGCAGTCAGTTCGGCCGGGGCGGCCGGTTCAGCGGCGGGACGCGCGCTCTCGTCGTCGGACATGCGGGCAACGTACCGGCCGAAAATGGCCGGAAAGCGCCAAAGCCAGCCGATCGCAGGAAGTTCACCCGACGGATTGCCGGCCCCCGCCGGTCGCGCGAGGCGAGCAGCGGGGGCCGGGTTCCGACTACGGCCGGTCGATAGAGATCGTCGGTGAGGTCCAGGTCTCCCAGTGGTCGGAGTTCCAGAACTCGCCGTCGGCCTTCAGCGCCTTGAGGGAGAGCACGTAGTCGCCGTCGGGCACGCTCTTCGTGTCCCCGCGGACCGTGGTGTACGTGCCGTCCCACGCGTAGGCGGTGAACCCTCCGGCGGTCTCGTTCCGGCTCTCGCCGGTCACGTCGACGGCGTACGCACCGCGGCGGTCCACAGGGCGGCCGGTCGCGGCGTCGAGCACCGTGACCTGCAGCTTCTCCACCTGATGCTGGAAGTGGACCAGCGTGTACGGCACGTCGGGCAGCCCGCCGACGGTACCGAGCGTGTAAGTGCCGCCGTCCGGCATCAGCTCGTAGTCGCCCTGCGGGTCGATGCAGTCGAGCTCGATGAGCTCGGCGCACGCTGTGATGCTCGCGACCGACGGCAGATCGGCCACCACCTCGCCGTTCGACAGGATCGGCGTGATCGGGTCGATGGCCTGGTAGTCGCCCGCGTATCCGGCGTACGGCACGGAGTAAGCGGTGCCGTCGTCGGACGTGACCACGACGTATCCGCCATAGATCAGCTGGTCGGCATCCGTCGCCTCGGGCGGGGTGACCGTCACGCCGACGACGCCGGAGCGGCCCGGCTGCAGCGTCACCGACTCGCGGCTGAACGACACGTCCGCGTAAGCATCCGCGAACGACGGCGCGAAGGTGTTGCCGTACGTCGCGAGCGCGGGTGTGTGCGACACGGTGTACGTGGCCGTCGCGCGAGTGGTGTTGCGGACCGTTACCCACTTGGTCGTCGTTCCGGTCCTGGTGGCGCTCTCACCGAGCGCGAGCTTCGCGGGCAGCACGCTCGCACCCGCCTGCACGGCACCCGGGATGTCGAGCATGCCGGCACCCTGCCGGTGCACGTTCTCGGTGTACCCGGCTCCCGGCGCGCCGAACCACTTCGCCGGGTCCGCGCTGTTCTGCATGATGTCCCGGACCTGCCACGCCCGCAGGCGCGGGTTCGCCTCGAGCAGCAGGGCTGCGGCGCCCGCGACGTGCGGCGACGCCATCGATGTGCCCGAGTTGACGCCGTGGCCGCCCTGCTCCAGCGGCAGGGTCGAGTTGATGTTGCCGCCGGGGGCGCCGATGTCCGGCTTCAGGGCCAGGTCGGGCGACAGGCCGTACGAGCTGAACGAACTGATCAGGCCGCCCGTCGGGCTTGGCGCGGACACCTCGTCGTCGGTCCAGGTGAGTGTCACCTCGGTGCCGGCGGCGAGCTCGGCCGCGAGTGCCTGGCCCTCCGCCTGCGAGATCCCGATTCCCGGGATGCCGCGGTCCACGACGCCACCGCCGGAGAACAGGCCCGGGCTCGAGTTGTAGATCACGACAGCAGTGGCACCGGCCTGGGCCGCCGTCGCGTACTTCTCCTCGAAGGTGCACGAACCGCGTGCGATGAGCGCGGTCTTGCCCGCGACGTCGGCCTCCAGCGGAATGCCGACGCTGGGGCAGACCTTTCCGGCGTCGACCAGCGGGTCAGTGGTGCCCTCGGTGGGCGGGGCAGCGACGCTGCTCAGCCCGAGGTAGGGCACGGACGTGCCTGACGGGTTCGCGACAGCGGATCGTGCGGTGACGTGCGTGTTGTCGAACGACGCGACGCCGATGACCTTCTCGCCCAGGCCGGGCGCTCCCGCCGAGTACAGGCCGGAGGCCCCAGAGTTGCCGATCGAGGCGACCACGACCATGCCGCGGTCGACGAGCCGGTTGCTCGCGGTAGCCGTCGGGTACGTCGGCCAGGAGTAGGCGGAGCCGATGGACATGTTCAGCACGTCCATGTCGTCCGCCAGTGCGCGCTCCATGGCCGCGATCATGATGTCCGCGTCGGTGGAGCCCTCACAGCCGAACACGCGGTACGCCCCGAAGGAGACGCCGGGCGCCACGCCCGTGATCCCGCCGTCCCGGCCCTCGCCGTTCGCGCCGACGATGCCCGCCACGTGGGTGCCGTGGCCCTGGCAGTCGTCCGGTACGGCGTCGGGGTGCGGGACTCGCCTGTCGGGGTCGCTCGAAGCGGCGTTGTAGTCGTCGCCGACCAGGTCGTAGCCCGCGACCACGCGGCTGTTCGGGAAGCCGGGGCCGCCCAGGTCGGGGTGGTCGATGTCGACGCCCGTGTCCATGACGGCGACCTTCACGCCCTCGCCCGTCAAACCGAGCTCGTTCTGCGCGATGTCGGCGCCTGTCATGCCGAGCGCCGTCGCGAGATCCGGCTTGTTGCCGGGGCCGCCGGCGGGAGTCTCCGGGATCTCGATCTGCGTCATGGGGTAGATCGCCTTGACGCCTTCGGTGCGCTGCAACCGCCCGAGCTGGGCCGAGTCCATGTTGATGGAGTAGCCGTTGAACAGGGTGTGAAACGTGCGCCGGACCGAGTAGTCGACGCCCGCGTCGTTGGCGGCCGCGCGGAAGTCCCGGCGCTCGGCCGTCAGGGTCTCTGCGTCCGTGCCTGACGACGCCGGCTCGCTCTCCAGCTCGACGAACCACGAGCCCTTGGTCTCGTTGACCAGCGTGCTGTCGACGGAGCTCGGTATGTCGTGCACCGGCGCAATCGGGTCGATGGCGCTGGTCTCCAGCCCGGCCGTCGCGCCCTGGGCTACGAGGCCCTGGGTGGTGACCCCGCCGGCAGCCAGTGCGAGCGCGGCGAGCGCTCCGAGGTACCTGCTGCGATTCATACGCGTGCTCCCCGTTCGGAAGGCCCCTGAGGCATATGTGTGTTCCCTTATGTGAAGAAAACGTGACGCGGGACACCGTAGGACAGAGTGCCCGTGCAAGGAAGGTTTGGCGCGGGTGCTCTGGGCGATTTGCACCATTGGTAGTTGGTTTGAGCCGGGCGTTTGGTGGCGCTTCAGTCGGTATCGGTAGTCTTCGTAGCGGTTCTGTTCGTGCTGTCGGTCTGTGTGCCACCGCTGTCGAGGAGGCCGCCGACCACGCTACCTACGACTCCGTCGACGGTCCCGTCGACCAGCTCGACAGTTCCGGCCAGCACGTCCTCGACGAGTCCCGGGTCCGCCGGAGAGGTGTCCCCAGGGGCGTCGTCCGGGTCCCCGTGTGTGGGCGGCTCGGACGGCGCAGGTTCCGACGGCGGCGGGGCCGGCGCCTCCGGCTCCGGTTCGGTCCGCCTCTCCGACGAGCTGCCGGTGGCGGCGGGTGCTCCGTCGTCGCTACCCGTGCTTCCGCCGGACGCGGGGTCGCTTCCGGCCCCTCGCTGGGCGGCGGTCGACAGGAAGGCCGGGTTCGCGACGCCTGCGGGTGCCCAGGTACCGACGTCGGACGGGTTGATGGCGCGGTTCGGGATGGAGCCTGCTGCGAAGAACTCGAAGTGCCACGGCTCAGGCTTGGCGCCGCCGAGCTGGGCCCACGAGGGGTTGTCCCAGCCGTAGTCGGGCGCGTGGAGGCGTAGCCACATGTATTCGGGTGAGCTGCCGCCGGCAATGGGGTCGTCCAGGTCGATCGCGAGGCCCCAGCCGTGGTTAGACGTGCCCGGGATCGCCGCGAGGTGGGGCTTTGTGTCCCTGACCGCGATCTGCATCTCATAGGAGCGGTACGAGTCCGTCAGCGGGATCGGGTAGCCGAACTCCCTCTCGAACCGTGCGCTGAGCGCCGTCAGCCGCTCCGCGGCGTCGCAGCGCAGCAGGTGCCCGGGCGCGAACTCGAGCGGGCAGAGCACGTCGGCGGGGATGCGGCCGTTCGCGTACCCGACGGTGGAGCTGCCATAAGCGGCCACAGTCTGCAGCAGATTCCGGCGGAGCGAGGTTCCGGCGTCTGGCAGCGTCTCGATCAGCGCGGTAGGCGACGACGGATCAAGCATGTTGGCGAGCCGCATCGCCGCGACGGCCACCTCGTCGAAGGTCACGTAGCCAGGGCCTTGCGCCTCGGTGTGGGGACGTGACGACGGCCGTGCCTCGAACACCGTCCGTGCCGAGGCTGGAATTGTCTGGGTCTGGGTCTGGGTCTGGGGCTGGGTCGGCTGGGCCCGACCGCGCTGGGCCTGCTCGGGTACGACCGACGACACCCGCTCAGCCTTCTCGGTCACGAGCAACGACACCTGCTCGGCTGACACCGGGGCGTCAGCCACCTCCCGCGTGCTCGCCTTGCCTGCAGCGGGGGCGGTATCGACCCGGAGCGGCTCGTCGGCCTGGGCGAGCGCGAGCTGCTGAGCCTGATACGTGGTGTAGAGCATCCCGAGCTCTGCCGCCGCCTGCGCGATGCTCGGGCTGAGCGACGAGTCCCGCTGCCGCAGCGTCCGCTCGGCCCGGTCCAGGACCGCGAGCACCTGGCTGACCGTGACGCCCATGGACGCGGCTGGGGCGGCAAGTGCGTCCTGGCTCACGCCGCTCAGCCCCGCCCGCGGTTGATCGGTGCCCGTCTCTGCGTGTGACGTCGCCATGTTTGATGCCGCGCAAGCGACCGAGTTGGCTGCCGCTGAACTTGATGCCACGGTGCCCGACGTCGGCGCGCTCGCCGACGCACTGACCAGAACTCCGCCGGTCACCGCCAGAGCGACAGCTCCTGTCCAGGCGGTGCGGGCGCGTCGGCCGGCCGCTGCGCGGCGCGGATTCGCTCCACCTTTCCGCAGAAACGCGGCGCCCGGCTGGTGCTTGTTCGAACTGTGTTCGCCGGCCAGGTCTTCGCTGGCCTGTTGTTCGCTGGCCTGTTGTTCGCTCGCCTCTTGCCCGCTCGGCAGGTGCTCGCTCGGCAGCTGGTGGTTCAGCTTCTGCTTGCTCGACTCGGCACTGCCTGCTTTGGTGCCGCTTGGCTCAGGGCTTCCCGTTCTGGCCCCGCTCGCTTTGCGTCTGCTCGCTTCGGGCCTGCTCGCTTCGGTGTCGCCTGTCGCTGCACGGACTTTCTTGCGCTCGCTTGGTCCTTCAATCACTGGTCAACGCCCCCTTACGCCCCGGACATGTCCGCGACAGCAGCGGTCGAGCCAACCCACCAAAATGAGTATCGATGCAGGGTGCGGCCCCGATGCCGTCGGTTCAGGACGCCCAGGGTAGCGATACTGACGCTCCACGCAACAACGCATTCTCCCGATATGCGCTGATTCCCTTCGCCGCTCGGTGGACGGCTCGAAAGGCGACACCGCCACGGCTCGCGTACCGCTGGTGCTGTGCGCTGGCGAATACGGAGCTTCGGTCAGGCGCATGCGTAGCCGCTCATGACGAGTGGTCGGGTGCTGAGGCGGTGGCGGGCTAGCCGCCCGGGCCCAGTCGGGCGGCCGGTGTGTCATGTCTTGGGTGTGGGTTTGGTGGTGTGGATGGGGTTGCCGTGTCGGTCGGTGAAGTGCCAGCCGTTGTCGTAGTGCATGGTGATGCCTTGGCTGTCGACGAGGTCGTGGTGGTGCCAGCACAGCAGGGCGGCGTTGCTCACGCTGGTCTCGCCGCCATCGGCCCAGTGGCGCAGGGCGTGGTGGACTTCGCAGCGCGAGGGTGGTTGGTCGCACTGTCCCAGGACGCAGTGTTGGTCGCGGGCGATGACGGCTCGGCGTAGCTGTCCGGTGATGGTGCGTTGGGCGCGTCCGACGTCCAGCACCTGGGAGTCGGGTCCGAACACGATGCGGGTGATCTCGCTGTCGCACGCGATCCGGCGTAGCAGCGTGCTCGGTACGGGGGTGCCGGTCTCGGTGAACACCGCCGGACGCTGCACCCGGTCGGGGCCGGGCCTGGCAGGGCCTGTCGTGGTCGTGTTGATCACGCCGCCGAACACACCGGTCGCGCCCGGCTCGGGCGCGCTGGCTCCCGGCGGCCGGGTCGGTTCGGTGACGTCGCCGGTCCCGGTGAACAGCGTGCCGGTCTGGTTCGTGCCGGTCGTGCTGGTGAGGCCGTTGCCGGTGGCACCCAGGCCCGCCGTGCCCGTCGTGCCGTTGGCGCCCGTGCCCGTCCTGCCCGTGCTGGTGGTGCCTGTGGTGGTGTTCGTGGTGCGGGCGAGGATGTGGAGCTCGGTCCAGGAGACGGTCACGGTCAGGTGGGGGCGCACGGAGGCGCCGGTGCCGGTGTGCCCGTTGTCCAGCACGGTGCGGGCGAGGTCGGCCAGGGCCTGGGCGCGGCGTTGTCCGGGGGTGCGGTCGTCCCCGGCGGCCGGGGCGCCCATGACGGACCCGATCGCGGTGGTCAGGCCCTGCCCGTGCTCCTCGGTCAGGAATCCGGACAGGTGGTACCCGCCCAGGGTGGGGGACACGTCCAGGTATTCGCGGTCCTTGGTCTTGGTGTAGCCGCGTTCGTCGGCGTCGGGGTCGGCGTGCCGGGCGAAGTAGCGCACCAGTCCCCGGAACCGGTCCGGGCCGTTGTCGGCCGACCAGTCCAGCAGCTGCTCCTCCCACGTCGGCGACCCAACCCCAGCAGGACCAGCAGGACCGTTGGGCGCGGGCCCGTCACCCGGGCCGCTTCTCGTCTCACCAGCTATACCACCGCTCGTGTCACCAGCCGCGTCACCAGCCGTGTCACCGGCCGGGTCACTGTCCGCGTCACCGCTGGTGTCGCTGTCCGTGCCGGCCGTGCCAGCCGTGCCGTCCCGTGCCGGTCGTGTCGGGGTTGTGGGTCCGGTGGTAGGCAGGTCGATCGCGGGCGCACCGAGGGCGTCGGTGCGTGGCGTGCTGGTGGTCGCCACCTCGACCAGGGCGCGGACCTTGTCCACCCCGATGTTCCCGGCCAGGACCTTGGTCAGCGTCGCCGGCAGATGGTCCCGCAGAGCCCGGGCCGTACGCACGTCTCTCCGTGCGGTCAGGGTCTGTACGTCCTCGACCCGCGCCAGCCAGACCGCGAACGACCTCGCCCCGGTCACCGCCCACGACCCCTCGGCCTCGATCCGGGGCAGCACCGACCACCGCACCGCGTCCATCCGGGCACCCGCCACCCGCAGCCGCGCCGAGACCCCCACCAGACGCGAGACCGCCACCGGCCCGGCCGGGACAAGACCGCCAGCACCAGCGCCGGCACGGTGGCCGTCCCGTGCTTCCGGACCCAACGCCGCGGCCAGCTCGTCCAGCAGCCCGTCCACGTCGTCCAGGACCTCCTCCACCGGGCGCGGGACACCGCCGTCGTACCGGCCTGCCGGCATGCTCCCCACCCCATTCCCGCCACGCACACCGGGAGCCCCAGTCGGGCTCCCTGACCTACCCCCGATCCTATCGAACAAACGTGCGCACCGATGGGCCAATAAAGAATCTGTGGATAACCCTTCGAGGGCTCAACAGGGGGTGGCAGAGCGGTCGTGCGCTCCTGCGGACGCGCGAAAGCCCGACGCCGGGCCGGCTTAACCCCTGGGGTGGTGGGGAGCGGAGAGAGATCGGCGACCGGCACGGCGTCGGGCGGCTTGAGGTTGGCGCCTAGGCGCCACGAACAGAAATCTGGAAGAAGTTCCGGAACAGCGAGACGCGAGAGGGGGGAGGGGATGAGCGGCGGGGCGCACGCCCCGGTGACGGGGCGCCCCTGACCTCAGGGCCGGTCGACGGGCGAGCCCACCAGGTACCCCTGGTACGCGGGGCTGGTGAGAAACGCCGGGAAGTCGTCCTCGAGGGCGACCGCGCGGAAGATCGCAGCCGCGTCGTCGATCCGGTTCCCGCGATCGTGCGGCAGCGTGGCGACGACGTCGAGCAGGATCGCCTCGACCCGCTCGCGCGTCACCAGCAGCTGGTCGTCGTCGGTCACGGTGCCCGAGGCGATCCACTGCCACACCTGCGACCGCGAGATCTCGGCCGTGGCGGCGTCCTCCATGAGGTTGTCGAGCGCTGCGGCTCCCGTTCCCCGGAGCCACGCGTCGATGTAGCGGACGGCCACCGAGACGTTCGACCGCAGTCCGGCCGACGTCACCGTCGCCCCCGCGCGGCGGGCCGACGCGACGTCGAGCAGCTCGTGCTGCCCCACCGCGACGTCGGGCAGCTGCCGCGAGACCTGGTTCGGCGCGTCACCGAGGACGGCGTCGAACTCGGCCTCGGCCACCGGGATGAGGTCGGGATGGGCCACCCACGTGCCGTCGAAGCCGTCGCCGGCCTCGCGCTTCTTGTCCCCGGCGACCTGCTGGAACGCCTGCCTGGTGACCTCCGGGTTGCGGCGGTCCGGGATGAACGCGCTCATCCCGCCGATGGCGTGCGCCCCGCGCTTGTGGCACGTGGCCACGAGCAGCTCGGTGTAGGCACGCATGAACGGTGCGGTCATGGTGACCTGCGCACGGTCCGGCAGCACGTACGAGTCGCCGCGCGTGCGGAAGCACTTGATCACCGAGAACAGGTAGTCCCAGCGGCCGGCGTTGAGGCCGGCGCAGTGGTCGCGCAGCTCATAGAGGATCTCCTCCATCTCGAACGCCGCGGGCAGCGTCTCGATGAGCACCGTCGCGCGGATGGTCCCGCGCGGGATGCCGAGCGCGTCCTGCGCGACCTCGAACACCTCGTTCCAGAGCCGCGCCTCCTTGTATCCCTCTAGCTTGGGCAGGTAGAAGTACGGACCGCGTCCGCGCGCGATGAGCTCGGCTGCGTTGTGGAAGATGTAGAGACCGAAGTCGACGAGGCTGCCCAGTGCGCTGCTCGTGATGCCGTTCGCGTCCGTGTAGCGCAGGTGGGCCTCGTCGAGGTGCCAGCCGCGGGGGCGGAACACGATGGTCGGGAGGTCCACGATGTCGGCCGACCGCAGCGTGTACTCCTTGCCCGCCTCGTTCGTGAAGCTGAGCGTGCCGCGGATGGCGTCGTGCAGCGCGAGCTGCCCCTCCACCACGTTGGGCCACGTGGGGCTGGACGCGTCCTCCGCGTCGGCCAGCCAGCACCTGGCGCCCGAGTTGAGGGCGTTGATGGTCATCTTCGGGTCGGTGGGTCCCGTGATCTCGACGCGGCGGTCCTCCAGGCCGGGCGCATGACGCGAGCCGGCGACGCGCCAGTGCGGGTCGTCGCGCACCGGCCGCGTGGAGGCCCGGAAGTCCGGGTCGCTTCCGTCAGCGATGTCCTGGCGGCGCAGCTGGCGCTGCGCGATCAGCTCGTCGCGGGCGGCGTCGAACCGGTCGTGGAGCAGAGCGAGGAACGCCAGCGCGTCCGGGGTCAGGATCTCGCTGTACCGCGGCCCGACGGGACCGGTCACAGTGATCACGCCGCGGCGGGTGCCGGTTCTCGAGGCACCCACCCCGCCGCCCAGCAGCGAGCTCGGTGCCGAGCTCCTGGAGACCGGGGCGGAGTCGAGGTGCGACGCCGGCGGGGTGCCGATCCCGGCGAGGCCGGCGTCGGCGTCGTAGGGGCTGGTGCCCTGGCTTCGGGTGTCGATGGTGGCGGTCATCAGAACTGCGCCTCCTCGGTAGAACCGGCCAGGGCGGTGGTGGCGGAGTCGGGGTTGAGCGCCGTCGCCACGCGGTCGAAGTAGCCGGTGCCCACCTCGCGCTGGTGCTTGGTGGCGGTGTAACCGCGCTCCTCGGCGGCGAACTCGGCCTCCTGCAGCCGCACGTACGCCGACATCTGCTCGCGGGCGTAGCCGTGGGCCAGGTCGAACATCGAGTAGTTCAGCGCGTGGAAGCCGGCCAGGGTGATGAACTGGAACTTGAAGCCCATCGCGCCGAGCTCACGCTGGAACTTCGCGATCGTGTCGTCGTCCAGGTGCTTCTTCCAGTTGAACGACGGCGAGCAGTTGTAGCTCAGCATCTGGTCCGGGAAGTCGGCCTTCACGGCCTCGGCGAACTTGCGGGCGAGCTCCAGGTCGGGCGTTCCGGTCTCCATCCAGATCAGGTCGGAGTACGGCGCGTAGGCCTTGGCGCGGGCGATGCACGGCTCGATGCCGTTCGTCACCTTGTAGAAGCCCTCGTTGGTGCGCTCCCCGGTGATGAACGGGCGGTCGCGCTCGTCGACGTCGGAGGTGATCAGGGTCGCCGCCTCGGCGTCGGTCCGGGCGATCACGATCGACGGCACATCGGCGACGTCGGCCGCCAGGCGGGCCGCGTTCAGGGTGCGGACGTGCTGCTGCGTCGGGACGAGCACCTTGCCGCCGAGGTGGCCGCACTTCTTCTCCGAGGCGAGCTGGTCCTCCCAGTGCACGCCCGCGGCGCCCGACTGGATCATCGACTTCATCAGCTCGTACGCGTTGAGCGGGCCGCCGAAGCCCGCCTCGGCGTCGGCCACGATCGGGGCCAGCCAGTCGCGGGTGGGGGTGCCGTTCTCCGAGACGTCGATCTGGTCGGCCCGCAGGAGCGCGTTGTTGATGCGGCGGACGACGGCCGGCACCGAGTTGGCCGGGTAGAGCGACTGGTCGGGGTAGGTCTGCCCCGAGAGGTTTGCGTCGCCGGCGACCTGCCAGCCGGACAGGTAGATGGCCTGCAGGCCCGCCTTGACCTGCTGCACCGCCTGGTTGCCGGTCAGCGCCCCGAGGGCGTTGATGTAGTCCTCCTCGTGGAGCTGCCGCCACAGGCGCTCTGCGCCGCGGCGGGCGAGGGTGCTCTCCTCGCCGACCGAGCCGCGCAGCGCCACGACGTCCTCGGGGGTGTAGGTGCGCTCGATGCCCGCCCAGCGGGGATCGGACTCCCAGGACTGCTGCAGGTCCGCAGCGGTCTGCACCTGGTCGCCGGTGCGCACGGGCGTCGCCGCAGTCGTCTCGGACCCAGTTGTCGTGGACGCGGTGGCCTCTGACGTGGAATCGATCGTGGGTGCGCTCATGGCGGGTCTCCTTCTCGGACGGAACGTGTCACCGCGCTGCCGGGTGACGTGTAACGACCATCCGTCCTGCGCAACCCACATCTCAAGCAGAACTGAGTAGAAGATTTGGAGTTCTTCTGTTGATCGGAAGGCTGTCCGTATGTCACCCTCGGGCATGGCAGGAACGACCGAGAATCACAGAACCCCGCGAAACGCGACATCCTCGCGTCTCGCGCAGAACGGTCCTGGGCAGGCTTCTGGCCAGCGATCCGGGCTGGCAGCCGGGCAAGGAACCGGGCAGCCGGGCGGACAGAGATCCGGGCAGCCGGCCGGACAGAGATCCGGCCAGCGATCCGGACAGGCTCCCGGTCAGGCGTCCGGGCTGGCCCTCGGGCACCCGCAGGCCGAGCCGGACGCACTCACGATCGGACGCCGCATCCGGCACCTGCGGACGGGCAAGGGCATGACGCTCGAAGACCTCGCCTCCGCGATCGACCGGGCTCCGTCGCAGGTCAGCACGCTGGAGAACGGCAAGCGGGAGCCCAAGTTCTCCCAGCTGCAGGCCATCGCGCGGGCGCTCGGCGCCGACGTCGACGACCTGCTGTCGGCGGAGCCGCCGTCGGAGCGGGATGCGCTGGAGATCGAGCTCGAGCGGGCGCAGCGCGGCCCGCTGTTCGCGTCGCTCGGGATCGAGGGCGTGCGCATCGGCAAGTCGCTGCCCCACGACGCGCTCGCCACGATCCTGGCGCTGCACCGCGAGCTGGAGCGCCTGCACACGGAGCGCGCGGCCACGCCGGAGGAGGCGCGTCGGGCCAACGGGGAGCTCCGCGACGAGATGCGCGCCAAGGACAACTACCTGCCCGAGCTGGAACAGGTCGCGAAGGAGCTGCTCGCCGACGTCGGGCACACGTCCGGGCCGCTGCCGCAGCGCATGGCCGCCGAGATCGCGGCGCACCTCGGCTTCACGCTCCACTACGTGAGCGACCTGCCGCACTCGACGCGCTCCGTCATCGACACGCGGAACCGGCGTCTCTACCTGCCGTCCAAGGGGTTCCGGGGGCGTTCGAACACCCGCTCGGCGCTGCTGCAGGCGCTCGCCTCTCACGTGCTCGACCACACGGAGCCTGGCGACTACGGCGAGTTCCTGCGCCAGCGGGTCGAGGCCAACTACCTGGCAGCGGCACTGATGGTGCCGGAGAAGCCGGGCGTGAAGTTCTTGCGCGACGCCAAGGACGAGCGCTCCATGGCGATCGAGGACCTGCGTGACGCCTTCGGGGTGTCGTTCGAGACGGCGGCGCACCGGTTCACGAACCTCGCGACGCGACACCTCGGCATCCCGGTGCACTTCATGAAGGTCCACGAGTCGGGGATCCTGCACAAGGCGTACGAGAACGACGGCGTGCGGTTTCCCTCGGACGCCCTGGGCGCGGTCGAGGGGCAGCACGTGTGCAAGAAGTGGACGGCGCGCCGGGTGTTCGACATCGAGGACCGGTTCAACCCGTACGCGCAGTACACGGACACGCCCACGGGCACCTACTGGTGCACGTCGCGCGTGGAGAACACACCTGACGGCGCCTTCTCCGTGTCGGTGGGCGTGCCGTTCGCGCACGTCAAGTGGTTCGAGGGGCGCGAGACGACGGAGCGAAACGCCTCGCGCTGCCCTGACGAGTCCTGCTGCCGGCGTCCGCCCGAGGAGCTCTCCGCCAAGTGGGGCGACTTCGCCTGGCCCTCCGCGCGCCCCCACGCGTCGATGCTGGCTGCGATGCCGTCCGGCGCGTACCCGGGGGTGGAGACCACGGAGGTCTACCGGTTCCTGGAGCGGCACGCTCCGGAGGACTGACGACGGGCAGGGCTCCGGACGACACGCTCCGGACGACACGCTCCGGACGGCTGAGGCGGCCGGTCAGCTGTCCGGCCGGACACCGAGCATGCGGTCCCGCTGGCGGGTCATCTCCTCGGCCAGCCCCTGGACGACGGCGGCCACCGCGGGCCGACGCCAGGACTCGCTGCGGATCACCGCCCAGTAGGGCAGGCGCTCGGTGACCTCTTCGGGCATGAGCCGCACCAGGTCGTCGTGCCGGTCGGCCATGAAGCACGGCAGGAATCCGAGCCCCGCCCCGGCCCGGGTGGCCTCGACGTGCACGAACACGTTGGTGGAGGCCAGCGCGTCCTGCATGCCGGGTACGAGGCGGCGCGGCGCGTCGAGGTCGTTCACCTGGAGCATGGAGTCGACGAAGTAGACGAGCCCGTGCTGGGACATCTCGGCGACCGTGGAGGGCGTGCCGTGTCGCGCCAGGTAGTCGCGCGAGCCGTACATCCCGAGCACGTACTCGCCCAGACGCACGGCCTTCGCCCGCTGGACGCTCAGGTCACCCACGACGACGTCGATGTCGACCCCCGAGCGGTGGTGGGTCGCCACGCGGGTGACCGTGACGAGCTCGACGGACAGCTCCGGGTGCGCGCCCCGCAGCCGGGCGATCGCGGGGGAGGCGACGTACGCGCTGAACCCGTCGGTCGCCGTCATGCGGACGACGCCGGTGATCGGATCGGCCTCGGTATCGCCCGCGATGAGCCGGTCGACGGCGTCCGACACCGCCTCGCCCGCCCGTGCCGCGCGCCTGCCGAACGTCGTGAGCTCCCAGCCGTCCGCGCCGCGCACCAGGAGACGGCCGCCGAGGGCGCGTTCCAGCGCGGTGATGTTGCGGGCGACGGTGGTGTGGTTGACGCCGAGCGCCCGTGCCGCCGTCGTGTACCGGCCCGTGCGGGCCACCTCCAGCAGCACCAGGAGCTGGTCGGCCACCTGGCCGGCCGGCGGATCGTTGCGGGCGGGCATGCGGGGACAGTACCAAGCACCAGGTGTGCATTCGTGCACACGTGGTCTGCCGACTTCGTCATTGCTGCGCACAGTGCTTCCCGGGAACACTCAGGCAGGTCACACCCGTGTCAGAGTCGACACCTAGGAGCAGCATGTCTGCACAGCAGAGCACCACGGCACCGGAGGACCGGTCGCTGATCAGGCGTATCGTCGCCGCCTCGATGGCCGGCACTGTCGTCGAGTGGTACGACTTCTTCCTCTACGCGACCGCCTCGGCGCTCGTGTTCAACAAGGTCCTCATGCCCGAGACGGGCAACGAGTACGACGCGATCATCGCGGCGTTCGTGACCTACGCCGTGGGCTTCCTCGCCCGTCCCCTCGGCGGCGTCATCTTCGGCCACCTGGGCGACAAGCTCGGGCGCAAGCACACCCTGCAGTTCACGATCCTGCTCATCGGCGCCGCGACCGTGCTCATGGGCTGCCTGCCGACGTTCCAGCAGGTGGGGTTCCTCGCCCCGGCGCTCCTGGTGATCCTGCGCTTCGTGCAGGGTGTGGCGCTCGGCGGGGAGTGGGGCGGCGCAGTGCTGCTCGTCGCGGAGCACAGCAAGGACGACGAGCGGGCCCGCTGGACGGCGTGGCCGCAGGCGGGCGTCCCCGGCGGCAACCTCCTCGCGACGGTGGTGCTCTACACGATGTCCGGCACGCTCAGTGACGCCGCGTTCCTCGCCTGGGGCTGGCGCGTCGCGTTCTGGCTCTCCGCCGTGGTCATCGTCATCGGCTACTACGTGCGGACCAGGGTCTCGGACGCCCCGATCTACGAGGAGACGAAGGCCGAGATCTCCGATGGCACCAAGAGCTACGGCGTCCTCGAGGTGATCAGGCGCTACCCGCGTGGCGTGCTGACCGGCATGGGCCTGCGGTTCGCGGAGAACATCCTGTACTACCTCGTGGTGAGCTTCTCGATCGTCTATCTCGGGACGGCGCTCGGCATGGACACCACGGGCATCCTCGGCGTCGTCGCGGCGGCGCACGCGTTCCACTTCGTGGTGATCCTCGTCGTGGGGCGCCTGGCCGACAGCATCGGACGCAAGCCGCTGTACGTGGCCGGCGCCATCCTCGGCGCGACCTGGTGCTGGTTCGCCTTCCCGGCGATGGACACCCGGAACATGTGGGTGATCCTCGCTGTCCTCATGGCCGGCCTGCTGTTCCACGCCATGATGTACGCGGTGCAGCCGGCGATCATGTCGGAGATGTTCCCGACCCGGATGCGGTACTCGGGTGTCTCGATCAGCTACCAGGTCACGTCCATCGTGGCCGGCTCCCTCGCCCCGATCCTGGCCACCACCTGGCTCAAGAACACGGGCTCCTGGTGGCCCACCGCCGTCTACATGGCCATCGCGGCGGCGATCACGCTGGTCGCGGCGCTCGCACTCCGCGAGACTCGGGGTGCCTCGCTGCATGCCCTCGACGCCGAGGACCAGGCCCGCGAGCGCGCGCTCGCGTTGCAGGACGACTGAGTGCGGGCCGAGCCGGCGCACGACGTCCTGCCCCGCGATGTCCTGGCCCGCGACGGCCCGGCCCGCGATCTCCCAGCGCACCCGATCGACCACAGCACGACCGAGGAGAAGGACGGACGATGAACCCGACCCTGGAGGGCCGCCGGGCCCTGGTGACCGGCGGTGCGAGCGGCATCGGCGCCGCGTGCGCACGTGAGCTCGCCGCGCGCGGAGCGTACGTCACGGTGGCCGACCTGGACGGCGACGGCGCCAAGGCGGTCGCCGAGGAGGTGGGCGGCGAGGCGTGGGTGGTGGACCTGTCCGACACCCGCGCGCTCGACACCCTCGAGCTGGAGGCGGACGTGCTGGTGAACAACGCCGGCATCCAGCGGGTGAGCCCGATCCAGGACTTCGCGCCGGACGACTTCCGGCTGGTCCATCGGATCATGGTCGAGGCGCCGTTCCTGCTCGTCCGGGCGGCGCTGCCCGGCATGTACGCGCGGGGCTGGGGCCGGGTCGTCAACATCTCGTCGGTGCACGGCCTGGTGGCCTCACCGTTCAAGTCGGCGTACGTCTCGGCCAAGCACGCACTGGAGGGCCTGTCCAAGGTGACCGCCCTGGAGGGTGGCGAGCACGGGGTGACCAGCGTCTGCGTCAGCCCCGGCTACGTCCGCACGCCGCTGATCGAGAAGCAGATCGCCCAGCAGGCGAAGGTGCACGGGATCCCGGAGTCCGAGGTGCTGGCGAAGGTCATGCTCGCGGAGTCCGCGGTGAAGCGGCTGGTCGAGCCCGGTGAGGTGGCCTCGCTGGTCGGGTGGCTCACGGGGCCGGACGCCGCGATGGTGTCCGGCGCCTCGTGGACGATGGACGGCGGATGGAGCGCGCGATGATGAGGAGTGCGGGATCGTGTTCGCGTGGCCCTGCTGATCGTCGGGCCCGGAGCCTGACCGGGAACCCGACCGGAACCTGATCACAGAAGCGGAATGGAGTCGAAGATGACTGAGCTCGGTAGTGCTGGGACGGGTAGCGCTGCGATAAGCAGCGGGTTCGACAAGGTGGTCGCCAGCGCGGCCGAGGCCGTCGCCGACATCCCCGACGGGGCCTCGCTGGCCGTGGGTGGCTTCGGCCTGTGCGGCAACCCGATCGCGTTGATCGAGGCGCTCCTGGCGCAGGGCACGACGGACCTGTCCGTGGTGAGCAACAACTGCGGCGTCGACGACTGGGGGCTCGGCGTGCTGCTGAGCGCCCAGCGCGTCCGCAAGATGACCAGCTCGTACGTCGGTGAGAACAAGGAGTTCGAGCGCCAGTTCCTCTCGGGCGAGCTCGAGGTGGAGCTCACCCCGCAGGGCACGCTCGCCGAGAAGCTCCGCGCCGGTGGCGCGGGCATCGCCGCTTTCTTCACCCGCACGGGCGTCGGCACCCAGGTGGCCGACGGCGGCCTCCCGCGCAAGTACGACGGAGCCGGTGGCGTGTCCATCGCGTCCACCCCCAAGGAGGTCCGCACGTTCACGACCGGGAGCGGCGCCGGCGCGAAATCCGCCGAGTACGTCCTGGAGGAGGCGATCAGCACCGACTTCGCGCTGGTGCACGCCCTGCGCGGCGACCGGCACGGGAACCTCGTGTTCAACAAGTCGGCCCGCAACTTCTCGCCGCTCGCGGCTATGGCGGGGCGCGTGTGCATCGCGCAGGTCGAGGAGCTCGTCGAGCCGGGGGAGATCGACCCGGACGCCGTACACCTGCCGGGCGTGTACGTGCACCGCGTGGTGCACGTCGGCACCGACATCGAGAAGCGGATCGAGCGGCGCACGGTCGCTCCGTCGCCGTCGGACACCACCCCGGACACGAAGGGAGCCTGAACCATGGCCTTGACACGACACGAGATGGCCGCGCGCGCCGCGCGCGAGCTGACCGACGGCATGTACGTGAACCTGGGCATCGGGCTGCCGACGCTCGTACCGAACTACGTGCCGGAGGGCAGGCACCTGGTGCTGCAGTCCGAGAACGGGATTCTCGGTGTGGGGCCGTACCCCACCCAGGACGCCGTGGACCCCGACCTGATCAACGCGGGCAAGGAGACGGTGACCCTGCTGCCCGGCTCGTCGATCTTCGACTCCGCGATGTCGTTCGGCATGATCCGCGGCGGCAAGATCGACGCCGCGATCCTGGGCGGCATGCAGGTTTCGGCGGAGGGTGACCTGGCCAATTGGATGATCCCCGGCAAGATGGTCAAGGGCATGGGCGGCGCGATGGACCTGGTGCACGGCGCCGGCCGCGTGATCGTCCTGATGGAGCACGTGGCGCGCGACGGGTCGCCGAAGATCCTGCGCTCCTGCACTCTCCCCCTGACCGGCAAGGGTGTGGTGAACCGGATCATCACCGACCTGGCGGTGCTCGACGTGACCCCGTCCGGGCTGGTCCTGCGGGAGCTCGCGCCGGGGGTGACGGCCGAGGAGGTTCTCGACAAGACGGAGCCGGAGGTCACGGTGGAGCTCGTCGGGTCGCCGGGCTGAAGCCGGGTTGAGCCCATGTTGAAGCCGGGTTGAACCGGCACCGAATCCCGGGGGATACGCTGAGAGGAACGGCCAAAGGAGGTCTCATGACTGACCCGATTTCCACTCCGAGAGGTGCCACAAGCACCGATCCGAGTGCCACTGATCTGAACGCGAAAAACAGCGCTGACGACGTGGTGATCGTCTCGGCGGCGCGGACGCCGCAGGGGCGGCTGAAGGGCTCCCTGTCGGCGCTGAGCGCTGTCGAGCTCGGCGCCGTGGCGGCGCGACGTGCCCTGGAGGGCGCGGGGGCACTCGCGGCCGACGTCGACAAGGTGGTCTTCGGCCAGGTGATCCAGGCGGGCGCGGGGCAGAACCCGGCCCGGCAGACCGCGGTGGCCGCGGGCGTGGCGTGGGACGTGCAGTCCGTGACGATCAACAAGGTGTGCCTCTCCGGGCTGACGGCGATCATCGACGGCGCGCGGCTGCTGCGCACGGGCGAGGCGTCGGTGGTGCTGGTGGGCGGGCAGGAGTCGATGACGAACGCCCCGCACCTGCTGGCCGGGTCCCGGTTCGGGTTCGGCTATGGCACGGCCGAGCTGCTGGACGCCACGGCCCACGACGCCCTGACGGACGCGTTCGATGGCGTCTCCATGGGTGTCTCGACGGAGGACCACAACTCGGGCTCGGTGTTCGTGTCGCGGCAGGAGCAGGACGAGATTGCTGCCGCGTCGCACCAGCGCGCCGCCGCGGCCGCGAAGGACGGCGTGTTCGAGGCGGAGCTGGCGCCCGTGTTGGTGCCGCAGCGCCGAGGCGAACCGGTGGAGGTACGCACCGACGAGGGCGTTCGGCCCGACACGACACCTGAGTCGCTGGCGAAGCTGCGCCCCGCGTTCGCGGGCCAGGGGAGCCTGACTGCGGGCAACTCGTCGCAGATCTCCGACGGCGCGGCGGCGCTCGTGCTCACGACCCGAGGACGTGCGGAGGCGGCCGGTGTTCCCGTGCTCGCGACCGTTCGCTCGCACGGCCAGGTGGCCGGCCCGGACAACTCGCTGCACTCCCAGCCGGCGCAGGCGATCGCCCAGGCCCTTGACCGGGAGGGGTGGACGGCGGAGGACCTCGACCTCGTCGAGATCAACGAGGCGTTCGCCGTGGTGGTCGGGGTGTCCGCCAAGGCTCTCGGCCTGCCGCTGGACATCGTCAACGTGCACGGCGGCGGGATCGCTCTGGGCCACCCCGTGGGGGCGTCCGGCGCTCGCATCGCTGTCCACGCGGCGCACGAGCTGGCGCGGCGCGGGGGAGGCCGGGCCGCCGTGGGCCTGTGCGGCGGTGGAGGCCAGGGAGAGGCCCTGCTCCTGGAGTTCTGAGGCCCTGCGGTCGAGCTTGACGTCGCTGGTCGAGCTTGACGTCGCTGGTCGAGCTTGTCGAGACCCAGGTCTCGACAAGCTCGACCAGCGGGGGGCTCGACCAGCGGGGGGCTCGACCAGCGGGGGCTCACCAGCCGCGGTCAGTGGGTCTCGCGGTCCTTGGCGTCGCCGATGTACTCGCGGACCTCGTCGGCGCGCCCGTCGAGGTTCATGTCCGCCGTACGCGCGCGCCGCGCGTCCCAGCGCAACGAGACAGCGCCGAGGATCGCTGCCACCACGGAGCCGCCGAGGATCGCGATCTTGGCGCCGTCCGCGTGCTCGGAGTCCCCGAAGGACAGCTCGCTGATCAGCAGCGACACGGTGAACCCGATGCCGGCCAGGAACCCGACGGGCAGCAGGTCGCGCACGCCGATGCCGTCGGGCAGACGCAGCGGCGTGATCCGCGTGATCAGCGCCGTGGTGCCCAGCACGCCCACGAGCTTGCCCAGGACGAGGCCGGCGGCGATCGCCGCGACGACCGGCTGCCCGATCACGGCGCCGGGACCGTCACCGTCGAGCAGCGAGACGCCCGCCGCGAAGAACGCGAACACGGGCAGGGCGAAGCCTGACGAGACGGGCTTGATCCTGTGCTCGTACTGGGCGGTGCGCGACCGGGCCTCGCCGTGCATGGCGATCGCCGGGACGGTGAAGCCGAGCAGCACACCCGCGATGGTCGCGTGGATGCCCGACGCA
The DNA here is from genome assembly GCF_014653785.1 of Promicromonospora soli. Lineage (GTDB taxonomy): Bacteria > Actinomycetota > Actinomycetes > Actinomycetales > Cellulomonadaceae > Promicromonospora > Promicromonospora soli. The sequence goes on from NZ_BNAS01000003.1 coordinate 594,539, forward strand.
TGCATCAGGGCCCAGGCCACGATCGCGAGCGGCAGCAGGACGAACCACCGGGGCCCGCGCGAGCGGACGTGCCACCAGAACAGCGCGACGCAGACGAGCGTGCCGAGCAGCGACAGCCAGTGGATCTCGCTGGTGTAGAAGATGGCGATCACGACGATCGCCAGCAGGTCGTCCACCACGGCGAGCGTGAGCAGGAAGGTCCGGATGGCGGCAGGCAGCCCCCGGCCGAAGATCGCCAGGACACCCACGGCGAACGCGATGTCGGTTGCAGTCGGGATAGCCCAGCCATGCAGGGCCCTGGAGTCGCCGAGCGCCAGAAGGGTGCCGACGTAGATGAGGGCGGGCACGGCCATGCCGCCCACCGCGGCGATCATGGGGACGCCGGCTTCCTTCGGGTTGCGCAGGCTGCCCGCGACGAACTCCTGCTTGAGCTCCACGCCGACCACGAAGAAGAAGATCGCGAGCAGCCCGTCGGCGGCCCACGCGGAGAGAGGCAGGTCGAGGTGGACCGGCAGCGGCCCGATCGCGGCGGGTCCCACCACGGTGTCGGACAGGGTCTCGTAGGCGTCTCGCCAGGGAGAGTTGGCCCAGAGGAGGGCCAGGAACGCGGCCCCGATCAGGAGGGCGCCGCCCGTCGTCTCGCGGGAGATCCACGTGCGCAGGCGCTGGACTCGGGTGGGGGCAGGAGCGTTGATGATCAACGGCTGGCCTCTCGGGTTTGCGGGTCGTCTGAGACGGACCGGTCGACCCGGTCCACGCCGACCAGACTTCCCGGCACTCCCTGCGTCTTACCCTACCTGCCCACACATGGTCCTACTCCGACGCCAGCTCCGCGCACGCATTGCGCAGCTTGGTGATCGTGTTCCAGTTCCGCGCCGTTGTCGGCGCGCCGACCGCCCGGTCGATGACCTTCGGGGTGAGCTTCGACCGGCCTATCCCGTCCGCGTAGTGCACGTACAGCACGCCGACGGCGGTCGCGAGCACCTCACGGCCGGCGTTGGCCAGGTCGAGCCGGGCTACGCCCGCCTCGTCGAGATCGCCGAACGGGACGTGCACCTGCAGCTGGGCCGGGTGGTCCCGGGCGGCGGCCGTGAAAGGGTTGGCGCCGGCGATCGCCTCCAGCTGCTGGCCGCTCAGCCCCACGGCGGGCACGTCCTGGCCCAGGCGCGCGGCGAGCTGCTCCTGTACGAGGCGCGCGACGTCGTCGGCCCGCGTCACGCCCGATGTGCCGGGCGTGACCACGAGATTGCCGCTGTTGAGCAGCGTGCGGGCCGCGCCGAGGCCGGCGTCGTCGGCGGCGCCGCGCAGGTCCGCGGACGTGACGCGCAGGCCAGGCCCGATGTTCACGGCGCGCAGGAGGACGGCGAAGCAGATCATGCGGCCCATCCTGCCGTCTCGGCGCGTCTTCCAGCGAGTTTTGCCGTTTTTTGAATGAATCGTCAAGCTATTGCCAGCGTGTGAACAATTCGTGACAACTTGCGACCCACCGGGGCGAGGGTCTGGTCATGGCTTGGCCGGGCGCGTAGTTTCCACCTCAGGGACGGCACCCAGTCGCCCCTTCGGGAGGCCAACCTATGGAGTGCTCGCTCCGTGGAGAAGGGCCGGTCCCGGCTCGACGCCACGACGCGGCGCACCGAGTCGGTCATCCGGCCCATCCACCAGCCCCGGTTCGTCCGGGTCGGTTCCGCCGACAGGCGGTGCTCGCCAGGTAGCGAAGAGGCTGTCACGGCGTTTCGGCGCCGGAGGGAGAACCGCAGTGAGCCATTCCGCACACACCACCCGTCCGTCCGACCAGAGTGCCGACGCCGCTCCCGGCGCGGCAGGTGACGAACGCAGGACCTTCGTCATCGACACGTCCGTGCTGTTGAGTGACCCCAAGGCGATGTTGCGGTTCGCGGAGCACGATGTCGTACTCCCGATCGTCGTCATCACGGAGCTGGAGGCGAAGCGTCACCACGCCGAGCTCGGGTACTTCGCCCGGAGCGCCCTGCGGATGCTGGACGAGCTGCGCGTCCAGCACGCCCGTCTCGACTCACCGGTCCCCGTGGGGGACGCCGGCGGCACCCTTCGGGTGGAGCTCAACCACGTGGACCCGACGGTCCTTCCCGACGGCTTCCGGCTGGGCGACAACGACACCCGGATCCTCGCCGTGGCCGCCAACCTCGCGGCCGAGGGCAACCGCGTCACCCTGGTCTCCAAGGACCTGCCGATGCGGGTGAAGGCGTCCGCCGTCGGTCTGCAGGCAGAGGAGTACCGGGCCGAGCTCGCGGTGGACTCCGGCTGGACCGGGATGCGCGAGATCGACCTGTCGGACGAGCAGATGGGTTCCCTCTGGGAGAACGAGTCGGTGGAGATCGCCGCGCTGGACCCGGCGACGGTCGAGGCGGCGTCGCCGCTGCTGGTGCACACGGGGATGGTGGTGCACTCGCCGAGCGGTTCCGCGCTCGGGCGGGTGACGGCGGACAAGCGGGTGCGGCTGGTCCGTGGCGACCAGGAGGTGTTCGGGGTGCACGGCCGCTCGGCCGAGCAGCGGGTGGCTATCGACCTGCTGCTCGACGAGGAGATCGGGATCATCTCCCTCGGCGGCCGGGCCGGTACGGGCAAGTCGGCGCTCGCCCTGTGCGCCGGCCTGGAGTCCGTGCTGGAGCGGCAGCAGCACCGCAAGGTGGTCGTGTTCCGGCCGCTCTACGCGGTGGGTGGTCAGGAGCTGGGCTACCTGCCCGGATCCGAGTCCGAGAAGATGAACCCGTGGTCGCAGGCCGTCTACGACACGCTCGGTGCGCTGGTCTCGCCCGACGTCGTCGACGAGGTCATCGCACGCGACATGCTCGAGGTGCTGCCGCTCACGCACATCCGCGGGCGCTCGCTGCACGACTCGTTCGTGATCGTGGACGAGGCGCAGTCCCTGGAGCGGAACGTGCTCCTGACGGTGCTGTCGCGCATCGGCCAGAGCTCGCGCGTGGTGCTCACCCACGACGTCGCGCAGCGTGACAACCTGCGGGTGGGGCGGCACGACGGCGTCGCCGCGGTCATCGAGGCGCTCAAGGGGCACCCGCTCTTCGCGCACGTGACCCTGACCCGGTCGGAGCGCTCGCCGGTGGCAGCGCTGGTGACCGACATGCTGGAGCGCCTGGAGGTCTGACGGCACCCGGCCGACGTGGCAGAGGCTCAGGTCATCTTCGGTGGCCTGAGCCTCTGACATGTTCCTGACCTTCTGGCACGGGAGAGGCGTGCCGCCGGACGGAACCCCCCAGCCCCGCAGTCCGGCGGCGCGCCTCTCGATGCGTGCACGGCCGACAGTAGCAGACTTAGGTAAGGCTAACCATATGGTGCTCGCCATCCGACACTGCCCACAACCTCGCGGTGACTCGTCTCAATTGGGGTGTGTCTCGCTTGTCGGATATAGCATCGGGGCATGCTGATTGCCGAAGACTTCCTCCTGCTCGCCGTCGACGACGAGACGGGCAAGACCGCCAACGTCGACAACCTGGGTGTTCGCCTCGCCGGTGCGCTCCTGGCCGACCTCGCCGCCGCGAACAAGACCCTCATGCGGGGCGCGCCGGAGGCCGGCGCGACCAAGGAAGAGCGCGAGAAGGCCGGCGACACCACGATCCTCGTCACCGACAACGCCCCCACCGGCCACGTGGCGCTCGACGCCGCCCTGCAGGCTGTGCTCGACACCCCCGAGGCACCCGCTCGGAAGGTCGTCGAGGCCATCTCCGAGAACGCGGAGGAGAACCTCCTGGCCGCCCTGGTCGAGCGTGGGATCCTCGAGAAGGAGGAGTCCAGGCTCTTCCGCATGCTCCCGGTCACCCGCTGGCCCGCCGCCGACTCGAGCCACGAGGCCACGCTGCGCGCCAACCTCACGAAGGTCCTCGTCGAGGGTGCCGAGCCCGACGAGCGCACCGCGACCCTGATCTCCCTGCTGCACGGGTCGGGCCTGGTGTCCGGCCTGGTCGGCAAGGAGCAGCGCAAGGCCGCCGAGGAGCGCGCCGAGGAGATCGCCGGCAGCGAGTGGGGCGTGGCCACCGTCGCGACCCAGGTCGCGATCGCGGCCACGGTCGCCACCGTCGCCACGGTCGGCGCGGCGGTAGCCACGGCACTCATCCTCGCCGCGGCGAAGGACGACGCGGCGGCGAAGGACGACGCCGCGAGCCCGGCGCCGGCGTCGGACGAGGCGGCCACCGCCCCCGTGGCCTGAGCACTCGCACCGGCAGCTGTCTGCCGGAGAACGACGAGGGCCGCTTCCCAGGGGGAAGCGGCCCTCGCCGTGTTTGATGGCCCGCCCAACCGGCTCCCTCAAGGGAGTTCATGGTGCAGGTGAAGTTCTGCGGGCGATTGGCGCATTAAGCGCGGTTCTAGATACTTTTCGCTCCTGTCACGGTGAGCAAGGGGCTCACCGCAATTCTTTGGAGACCTGAAATGAGCGAGACCCACATCAGCCAGCCCCCGGCTTCCGCGACGAAGAGCGAGAAGAACACGCTCGTCACGCTGCTGCTCTGCATCTTCCTGGGGACGCTCGGCGTGCACCGCTTCTACGTGGGCAAGGTCGGCACCGGCTTCGCAGTGCTCGGCGTGGCCATCGTGACCCTGGGTATCGGCGGCGCCGTCTGGGCGATCGTCGACATCATCGCGATCGCGCGCTCGAAGTTCCAGGACAAGGAGGGCGCGACCCTCGTCTGGAGCTGACCCTGCCGGGCCCGGGCGGCGCCAGGCGCGCCGCTGCGTGGCCATTGTCAGCCCGCTGTGGGCATGGAAAAGGCTGGTGTCCGAGCCGGGACACCAGCCGTTTCCATGCCTGCGGACTGCCCGGCTCAGTGAGACGGGCGGCTCCTGCTCACGCCTGCGGCGGGCGCGTCATGGACAGCACGTCGAGTGCCGTGTCGAGCTGCTCCTCGGTGACCTCACCGCGCTCGACGAAGCCGAGGTCGATCACGGCCTGGCGCACCGTGATGCCCTCCTTGACGGAGTGCTTGGCGACCTTGGCCGCGGCCTCGTAGCCGATCACGCGGTTCAGCGGCGTGACGATGGACGGCGACGACTCGGCCAGCGCGCGGGCTCGGTCGACGTTCGCGGTGATGCCGACGACGGTCTTGTCCGCCAGCACGCGCGACGAGTTCGACAAGAGGCGGATCGACTCGAGGACCGCATTGGCGATCACCGGGATCTGCACGTTGAGCTCGAACGAGCCGGAGGCGCCGGCCCACGTCACGGTGGCGTCGTTGCCGATGACGCGCGCGCACACCATGAGCACGGCCTCCGGGATGACCGGGTTGACCTTGCCCGGCATGATCGAGGAGCCCGGCTGCAGGTCGGGCAGCGAGATCTCGCCCAAGCCCGTGTTGGGGCCAGAGCCCATCCAGCGCAGGTCGTTGCAGATCTTCGTCACGGAGACCGCGATGGTGCGCAGCGCACCCGACAGCTCGACCAGGCCGTCCCGTGCCGACTGCGCCTCGAAGTGGTCGCGGGCCTCGGTCAGCGGCAGGCCGGTGTCCTGCGCGAGCAGGGCTATGACGCGCTGCGGGAAGCCGGCCGGGGTGTTGATGCCGGTGCCGACGGCGGTTCCGCCCAGCGGGACCTCGGCGGCGCGCGGCAGCGCGGCCTGGAGCCGCTCGACGCCGTAGCGGATCGCCGCGGCGTACCCGCCGAACTCCTGGCCGAGCGTGACCGGGGTGGCGTCCATGAGGTGGGTGCGGCCGGACTTCACAACCGTCGCGTACTCGTCCGACTTCGCCTGCAGCGCGTCGGACAGGTGGGTCAGTGCGGGGATCAGGTCGTTCACGACGCCCGACGTCGCGGCGACGTGCACGGAGGTGGGGAACACGTCGTTCGACGACTGCGACGCGTTGACGTGGTCGTTCGGGTGCACGTCCTTGCCGAGCGCGGCGGTGGCGAGCGTCGCGATGACCTCGTTGGTGTTCATGTTCGACGACGTGCCCGAGCCGGTCTGGTAGACGTCGATCGGGAAGTGGCCGTCGTACTTGCCGGAGGCGACCTCGTCCGCGGCCGCGACTATCGCGTCGGCGATGTCCTTGTCGAGCACGCCGAGCTCCGCGTTCGCGGTGGCAGCGGCCTTCTTCACGCGAGCCAGGGCCTCGATGTGGGCGCGCTCGAGCGGGGTGCCGGAGATCGGGAAGTTCTCGACGGCACGCTGCGTCTGCGCTCGATACAGAGCGTTCGCGGGAACTCGGACCTCGCCCATGGTGTCGTGCTCGATGCGGTAGGCAGTTGTGTCGCCGGACTCGGGAGAGCTCGGAGAGACGACGGTGTCAGCAGTCATAGTTCTATGGTGCCGTAGCCTCGGCGCGGCAACGCAACCGAACGCGTGACTCGTGTCACCCCGCGCGCGGCATCCCGATGGGTCCGGGCAGCTCGCCGACGTCGCCGATCACGTCGACCATGCGGGCGCTGCCCACGGCGAGGTCGTACTCGAGGCCGACGACGGCGCACCGGCCCTCCTCGACGGCGCGTGCCAGCCCGGCCGAGTAGCTGTGCAGCATCCCGACGGTGTGCTTCACGTGCTCGCGGCGCAGCACGTCCTGGTCGGACAGCGCGGCCATTGCCGCGGCCGGGTCGCCCGACGTGATGTTCACTATCGACGGGATCACCCGGTCCACCACCGCGCGCACGAACCCGGTGGCCTGCTCGCCCGTGGCGAGCGTGTGCGCGGCGGCCGCGACCGCTCCGCACGAGTCGTGCCCCAGCACCACCACGAGGGACGCGCCGAGCACGTCCACCCCGTACTCGATCGAGCCGATCACGGTGGTGTCCAGGACGTGCCCCGCGGTGCGGACCACGAACACGTCGCCGAGGCCCTGATCGAAGATGATCTCCGCGGCGACGCGGGAGTCCGAGCAGCCGAAGATCACCGTGTGCGGGTGCTGTGCGGCCTGCAGCTCGCGTCGCCGGTCCGCGTTCTGCGACGGGTGCGCCGGCGCGTCCGCGACGAACCGGTCGTTGCCGGAGCGCAGCAGCGCCCAGGCATCGCGCGGCGTGAGCGGCTCCGGGTCCAGCTCTCGCTTCAGTCCAGGGTTCACAGCCCGACCTCCTGACGACGCGGCGGGTTGGCGCCCGCCCGGGAAACGGTGATGGCGGCAACCGTGCAGCAACGGTCCAGGACCTGCTGCACCGTGGCCGGTCCGACGGCGTTCAAGGCGTCCCGCCGGTCGGCCCCCAGCAGGTCGTGCTCCCACAGGCCGTCGATCAGGGCGCCCATGAACGAGTCGCCGGCCCCCACGGTGTCGACCACCTCGACCCGAGGGGCGACCGCCTCGACCTCGCCGGCGTCGGACACGGCCACCGCGCCCTTGCCGCCGAACGTGACGACCACAAGTGCGGGCGTACCGCGCTGCCACTCGCGCGCGACGGACACCGGGTCGGTGTCGGGATAGAGCCAGCCCAGGTCCTCGTCGCTCACCTTGACGACATCCGAGAGCTGTACGAGCGCCTCGACGCGCGGGCGCACGTCCACGGCGGAGCCCATGATCGCGGGCCGCGCATTCGGGTCGTAGGTGGTGGTCGACGTCGTCCGTGCGGCCTCCAGGAGCTGCCGCACCTGCGTGGCGCCCGGTTCGAGCATCGCCGCGATCGAACCCGTGTGGACGGCCAGCGCGCTGCTGCCGCCGACCTGGGCGCTCGCCTCGGCGCTGGTGTCAACGCCCGGCAGGGCCTGGGCCGGGACCTGCCAGGTCAGGTCGAAGTCGTAGGTCGCCGAGCCGCCCTCGTCCAGCGTGGCCACCGCCACGCTGGTGTGCTCCGCGCCGTCGCTGCCCTCGACCAGCCCGACCCCGGACTCGGCGAGCCAGCCCCGCACCAGGTCGCCTCGGGGGTCCGCCCCGAGCCACGTCGCGAGCCGGACCTCCCGGCCGAGACGGCCCAGCGTGAGTGCGACGTTGGCGATGCTGCCGCCGGGATGCTCTGCGGTGGATCCGTCGGGCCGGCGCACCTCGTCCACGAGAGCCTCGCCCACGGCGAGGACGTGCGGGCTCACTCGTCGTCCTCCGGCGAGTCCGGGGACTCCGGCGATGCCGCCGAGCCGTTCTGCGCGGCGGCGAGGCGCTCGCGCGCGCCGTCGAGCCACTCCTGGCAGCGGGCCGCAAGCGCCTCGCCGCGCTCCCAGAGCGCGAGCGACGTCTCCAGCGGCTCCCCGCCGGTCTCCAGCCGGCCGACAACCCGCACGAGCTCGTCGCGGGCCTGCTCATAGCTGAGCGTCGCGACGGCTGGGGCGTCCTCCACCGGATCGGTTCCAGTCACAGCATCTGTACTCACGAGGAACAGTCAACAGCACACCACCGACATCCGTTGTCTCCGTCCACAGCGGAAACAGTTTGGTCCTGGGCCGTCCGACGTCGGACCATGGTGACCCATGGGCCATCTCGAAGTCGCGCACGTCGAATACCACCTGCCGGATGGCCGGACCCTCCTCGGGGACGTCTCGTTCCGGGTGGGCGAGGGCAACGCGACGGCGCTCGTCGGCCCGAACGGGGCGGGCAAGACCACGCTCCTGCGCCTCATCACCGGTGAGCTCACGCCGCACGGCGGCTCGGTCGTGGCGAGCGGCGGGCTCGGTGTCATGCGCCAGTTCGTCGGCTCGGTGCGCGACGCGACCACGGTGCGCGATCTGCTCGTGTCCGTGTCGGCGCCCCGCCTGCGCGAGGTCGCGCGCGCCGTCGACGAGGCCGAGCACGCGATGCTGACCGTGGACGACGAGGCCGCGCAGATGGCGTACGCCCAGGCGCTCTCGGACTGGGCCGAGGTGCGCGGGTACGAGGCCGAGACCCTCTGGGACGTGTGCACCATGGCGGCGCTCGGCATGCCCTACGACCGGGTGCAGTTCCGCGAGGTGCGGACGATGTCGGGCGGCGAGCAGAAGCGGCTCGTGCTCGAGGCGCTGCTGCGCGGCACCGACGAGGTGCTGCTGCTCGACGAGCCGGACAACTACCTCGACGTGCCGGGCAAGCGCTGGCTGGAGGAGCAGCTCAGGGCGACCAAGAAGACAGTCCTGTTCGTGTCGCACGACCGGGAGCTGCTGTCGCGGGCGGCGGACCGGATCGTGTCGCTGGAGCCGAGCCCCGCGGGCGCCGACGCCTGGGTGCACGGCGGCGGGTTCGCGACGTTCCACGACGCGCGGCGCGAGCGGTTCGCGCGGTTCGAGGAGCTGCGCCGGCGCTGGGACGAGAAGCACGCCCAGCTCAAGAAGCTGGTCCTGACGCTGCGGAACCAGGCGGCGAGCAGCCCCGACATGGCCTCGCGATACCGGGCCGCGCAGACCCGGCTGCGGAAGTTCGAGGAGGCGGGGCCCCCGCCCGAGCCGCCCCGCGAGCAGGACATCTCGATGCGCCTGCGCGGCGGGCGGACGGGCCTGCGGGCCGTGACCTGCCAAGGGCTGGAGCTCACGGGGCTGATGAAGCCGTTCGACATCGAGGTCTTCTACGGCGAGCGCGTGGCGGTGCTGGGCTCCAACGGCTCGGGCAAGTCCCACTTCCTGCGCCTGCTCGGGGGCGGGGACGTCGCGCACACGGGCTCGTGGAAGCTCGGAGCGCGGGTCGTTGCCGGGCACTTCGCGCAGACGCACGCGCATCCCGAGCTGTTCGGCCGCGCGCTGCTCGACATCCTGTGGGAGGACCACGCGCAGGACAAGGGCAAGGCGATGGCCCGGCTGCGGCGCTACGAGCTCACCGAGGCGGCGGACCGGCCCTTCGACCGGTTGTCCGGCGGCCAGCAGGCGCGGTTCCAGATCCTGCTGCTCGAGCTCGCCGGCTCGACCGCGCTGCTGCTCGACGAGCCCACCGACAACCTCGACCTCGAGTCGGCCGAGGCGCTGCAGGAGGGCCTGGAGTCGTTCGACGGGACCGTGCTGGCCGTGACGCACGACCGCTGGTTCGCGCGGTCGTTCGACCGGTACCTCGTCTTCGGGTCCGACGGCGTCGTGCGCGAGACCTCGGAGCCGGTGTGGGACGAGCGACGGGTCGAGCGGGAGCGGTAGGCCGCGGTGCCCGCGCCCGCCCGCTGGAGCTGGGTACCGCGCGTGGGCGCGGCGCAGCTCACGCGGGTGCGACGCCGTACGCGGCGAGCCGCTCCAGCAGCACGTCGTGCCCCTCTTTGATGCGCCAGTGCACGGCGGCCATCCCGGTCGACCGGGCGCCCTCGACGTTGGGGAAGTGGTCGTCGATGAAGAGGATCGCGGCCGGTTCGGCTCCGATCCGCGTCGCGGCCTTCTGGAAGAACGCGGCTTCCGGCTTGGCCACACCCAGGTCACAGGAGTAGAGCTTGACGTCGAACAGCTCGTCGTAGGGCAGCGCGGCTCGCATGTAGTCGGCACGACGCCGGACCTGGTTGGTCCCGAGGTGCACGCCGTAGCCGGCGTCTCGCAGCCCGCGGACCAGGTCCAGCGAGGCCGCCGAGGTGGCGATGTTCTCCCAGACGGCCGTGAACACGTCAGCGGCCGCTACGTCGACGTCGTACTGCCGGAGGACCTCGGCGAGGACCGGCAGAAAGTCGTCGTCGCCCGCGAGGAGCGGCCGTTCGTGCTCGGACGCGAGGTTCAGGATCTCGCGGGCGCGCTCGCCGAGGAGCGGCGTCGCCGAGGTGTAGAAACCGCCGCGGATCTCCTGGAGGACGCCGTCGGCGTCGAAGAGTACGTGTCGGATGGTCGTCACCAGGGAACCGTAACGGTTGAGGACGAAGGGCCGTCGGAGCCGCCACGCCCGTCGGGGGCTGTCACAGATCGGTGGGGCTCCCGGTCGAACTCATGGCGAGCCTTCCGGCTCGTCGCGAGAGCTCGCGAGAACGTCGCGAAACGAATGGAGCACACCATGAAGATCGTGGTCATCGGCGGTACCGGCCTCGTAGGCAGCCAGGTGGTGGACAACCTGCGGGAGCACGGTCACGAAGCGGTAGCCGCCGCGCCGCAGACCGGCGTGAACACACTGACCGGTGAGGGTCTGCCGGAGGTGCTCGAGGGCGCACAGGTAGTGGTCGACCTCAGCAACTCGCCCTCGTTCGCGGAGAAGGACGTCACCAGCTTCTTCCGGACCTCGACGACGAACCTGCTCGAGGCCGAGGCGAAGGCCGGCGTACAGCACCATGTGATCCTCTCGATCGTGGGCGCCGACGGGATCGACTCCGGCTACATGCGCGCCAAGATCGTGCAGGAGGACCTCGTCAAGGCGTCCGGCTCGGGCTGGTCGATCGTGCGGTCCACGCAGTTCCTCGAGTTCCTCGGCTCGATCGCCGACACGGCGACGGTCGACGGCGTGGTCCACATCGCGCCCGTCCGTTTCCAGCCGATCGCCTCGGCGGACGTCGCCCGGTTCGTGGCGAGGACGGCCGTAGGAACACCCCTGAACGCGACCATCGAGATCGCCGGGCCGGAGACCTTCGGCTTCGACGAGATAGTGCGTCAGCACCTCGCGTCGAAGGACGACCCCCGCGAGGTCCGCACCGACCCGAGCGCCACGTACTTCGGTGCAGCGCTGCAGGACGGCGAGCTCGTGCCCCACGGGGAGGCCCTGCTGGGCGAGGTCAGCTACGAGCAGTGGCGGAAGGCCCAGGCGTAGCGGATCCGTCCGTGGCGCCCGGCGCGGCCCGACCAGCGCGGGCCCGCCGGAGCGCCCCGAGCTTGTCGGGGTTCATCTGCCACATGGCCTGGTGCAGGCCGGCGTCGGAGGCCGTGACCGTGAGGGTCGCGAACAGCTCACCGTCTCGCACCAGGCCCATGGCGGCGTCACCGTTGAGCTCGAGCGGCTCAACGGTGACGCCTTCCCAGAATGTGCTGAACGCGGTCAGGAGCCGTGCGACCTTGGAGCGGCCGACGACCGCTACCCGCGCGACCTGCTTCACCCGCCCGTTGCTGTCGGTCCGGCTGACGACGTCCTCGGCGAACAGGCGCTCCAGCCGTTCGACGTCGCCCGCCCGGGCGGCGGCGAGGAGGGCAGCGAGCAGGTCGCGGCGCGCCGCGTCGCTCACCGAGCTGCGGCGCTCCGAGGCGAGATGCTTGCGCGCCCGGCTCACCAGCTGGCGGGTGGCGGTCGGGGACACGCCCACGATCCGGGCGATCTCCGGATACCCGTAGTCGAACGCCTCGCGCAGCACGTACGCGGCACGCTCGGTGGGAGTGAGGCGCTCGAGCAGGACCAGCACGGCGACGTCCAGGGCCTCAGCCCGCTCCGCGCCGAGCGTCGGGTCCTCGCTGGTGTCCACCGGCTCGGGCAACCAGGGCCCGACATACGTCTCGCGCCGGGACCGCGCGCTCTGCAGCACGTTGATCGCCAGCCGGGTCGCCGCCGTCGTGAGGAAAGCCTGCGGGTTGACGACCGCTGAACGGTCAGTCGTCTGCCACCGCACCCACGTCTCCTGCACCACGTCCTCGGCCTCGGCGGTGGAGCCGAGCATCCGGTACGCGATGCCGAACAGCCGTCGTCGTGCGGAAGTGAATACCGCCGCCGCGTCGTCGAGCGTGTCCGCATCACTGGTCATCGTCCCGACCGTACGCGACGAAGCGCATTTGGGCCCCGCCCAGCGGCGGGTGAACATGTTGCCATGACCACACCCGATCCGATCTTCGTGGATCCTCGCCTCGCGCGGCTCTACGACGCCTTCGACGACGACCGCGGCGACCTCGACATCTACGTCAGGCTGGCCGAGCATCTCGGCGCCCGCAGCGTGCTCGACGTCGGCTGTGGGACTGGCGTGTTCGCCCTGCTGCTGGCCGAGCGGGGCGTGCGCGTGACCGGCGTCGACCCCGCCGCGGCGTCGCTCGAGGTAGCCCGGGCCAAGCCGGGCGCGGAGGCCGTCACCTGGGTCGAGGGCGGGGCCGATACGATCGCGGGCCTCGACCTGACCGTCGACCTGGCGACGATGACCGGCAACGTCGCGCAGGTGTTCCAGAGCGACGCAGAGTGGGCGCAGGCGCTCGACGCGGTGCGGGACGTCCTCCGGCCCGGCGGCAGCCTCGTGTTCGAGACCCGTGTACCGGACCGGCAGGCCTGGCTCGGTTGGACCCGCGAGCGGAGGTCTGCTCGCCGCGACATCCCCGGCGTCGGGCAGGTCGAGATGTGGAGCGACCTCCTGGATGTCGCACTCCCGCTGGTCACCTTCCAGCAGTCCTACCGCTTCCCGAGCGGCGTCCTGCCCGACGGCGACGTGGTCACCTCGGTCTCGACCCTCCGGTTCCGGGAGCTGGACGAGATCGAGGAGTCGCTGGCCGATGCGGGACTCGAGGTGCACGAGGTCCTGGACGCGCCGGACCGGCCGGGACTGGAGTGGGTGTTCGTGGCCCGCCGGGCGTGAGGCGGATCAGCGGAGGCCGGAGAAGAAGGCGCGGATGTCGTTCGCGAGCAGCTCGGGCTCCTCCATGGCGGGGAAGTGCCCGCCCTCGGTGAACTCGCTCCAGTGGCTGACGGCATTCCACGGGTCCATCGCCCGGCGCATGAGCGGGTGCGTGTCGAAGACGGCCCAGCCGGCCGGCACGCCGGAAGGCGCTACCCAGCCGAGCCCCGAGTGCTCGGACTCGTAGTAGAACTGCGCGCTCGACGCACCGCTGCGGGTGAACCAGTACAGGCTGACGTTGGTGAGCAGCTGGTCGCGGTCGACGGCCTCGTCCGGGGTGGCGTGCGCGGGGTTGGTCCAGGTCTGGAACTTCTCGGCGATCCACGCGAGCTGACCGACGGGTGAGTCGGCGAGCGCCGCGCCGATCGTGTCGGGGCGGTGGTTCTGCATCTCGAAGTACCCGCGCTCGGCAACGTCCTTGGCGCGGATCTGCTCGATCTGGGCCACCTCGTCCTCGGACAGCCCCTCGGGGTAGGGGAACTTGTCGCCCACCATGCCGAGCATCCTGCCGTCGCTCCCGGCGTGGGTGCCGATGACACGTTCCGGGTAGAGCGCCGCGAGGCGGCCGGTGGTGCCGGCGCCGATGTCGGTGCCGTGCGCCGCGAACCGCTCGTACCCGAGTCGCGTCATGATCTCGGCGTACGCCTCGGTGGTCCGCGCCACCTCCCAGCCGGTTCCGGACAGTGGCGTCGAGAACCCGAATCCGGGCAGCGACGGGATGACGACGTGGAACTCGTCCGTCAGGAGCGGGATGAGCCGCTGATACTCGACGAACGAGCCCGGCCAGCCGTGGCTCAGGATGAGCGGGGTGGCCTCGGGGTTCGCCGAGCGCACGTGCACGACGTGGAACGTCTGGCCGTCGACGACGGTCGTGAGCTGCTCGTACTCGTTGAGCGCAGCCTCCTGCGCGCGCCAGTCGAACCCGTCGCGCCAGTACTCGGCGAGCTCCGTGAGGTACGCCTGCGGGATGCCGCGGCTGAAGTCCGTGCGGTCGTCCCGGCCCGCGACGGCGATTGGCCGGCGCGTGCGCGCGAGCCGGTCGCGCAGGTCGTCGACGTCGGCCTGCGGGATGTTGATGCGGAACGGTGTGAGTGCGTTGTTGTCGGGCATGAGGCTCACCCTTCCAGGCGTAGCGGACAGGTTCTGTCCGCTACTGCATAAGGCTCGGGTAAGAATTCTGGCAAGCTACCGCTCCGCCCGCGACAGCTCCCCCAGACCGCGCCGAGCGTCGTCGAGCCCGCGCTCGTTGTCGCCCTGGTGGCTGATGCCGGTCAGGTCGTTTGTGCTGAGCCTTCGCGCGAAGTACGCCGCCTGGACCGCCCAGCGGAACCGGCGGAAGGTGTCGAGGTGGAGCAGCTCGGCGGGATCGAGGGGGCTCGCGGCCGAGTACGCGTCGAGAAAGGCTGTGGCGTGCCGCGGTCCGCCGAGGTACATCACCGCCGACGCGACGTCGTAGAGCACGGGTCCGCGACATGCCCCGGTCCAGTCGATCAGCCCGGTGGTTCCGGTGGCGTCGTCGTGCCGGAATGCCTCGGGTGCCGGGTCGGTATGCAGGACGGACCACGTGACCGCCAGGTGATCGGCCGCGGCGCGAGCCGCCTCGATGGCCGGCGGGAGCCAGGGATGGGCGCTGACGCCCGGCGCGGCTGGTGAGAGCCAGTCGAAGAACCGGCCGGTGGTGTCGCTGACGAGTGTGCTTGCGGCGTGTACCTCGGCGAGGGTGCGGCCGATCTGGCGCTGCTCCTCGCGCGTCGTCCCCTCCAGCTCTCGCCCGGGGACGTACCCGAGCAGCGCGAGCCGCTCACCCGGTACGACGAGCGAGCCGCGCGTCGTACGCACCGGTCGGCCGGTTGTCAGGCCTGCGAGCGCGAGCCGCTCTGCCACCGCACTGCCCGCTGCGAGCTGCGCGACGTCCGAGGCCGCGACCCGTTTGGCGACGTAGGAGCGGTCGCCGGCTTGGACCAGCCAGGTCTCGGAGTTCATGCCCCCGCCCAGCGGCGAGATGGTTGCCGAGGAGAGCCCCCAGTGGAGGTGGAGAAGCCTGACCAGCGCCTGCGCGTCCATGCCGGCCACCCTCGCAGGTCCCGGACCATCGCCCTAGGGAATAGTCGCCGTGACCTTCGCGTCCAGCGCGCCCTCCGCGAGGCGGACGTGCACGCCGGCGCCGACCGTGACGTCGTCGGGCCGCCGTACGACGTGGCCGTCCGCACGCTGCACGACGGCGTAGCCGCGCTCCAGGGTTGAAGCCGGTGACAACGCCCTGACCTGGGCGGCGAGCCGCCCGATCTCGCCGCTCGCCCGCAGCAGCAGGGCGTCCAGGGCGTGCCGGCCGTGCCGGATCGCCTGGACGATGTCGCGCTCGCGCGACTGCAGCATCGTCTGCGGCACGGCGAGGACCGGGCGCGAGCGGACGCCGTCGAGCCCGTGCTGCTCACGGCTGATCAGGGCCGCGATGGCACCCCGCATCCGGCCGCGGGCCTGGGTGAGGCGGAGCCGCTCCTCGGAGACGTCCGGCACGATCCGCTTGGCGGCGTCGGTCGGGGTTGAGGCGCGGTAGTCGGCGACCAGGTCGAGCAGGGGCGCGTCGGTCTCGTGGCCGATCGCGCTGACCAGGGGAGTGCGGGCCTGCGCGACGGCGCGTACCAGCGACTCGTTGCTGAACGGCAGCAGATCCTCGACCGAGCCGCCGCCGCGGGCGACGACTATGACGTCGACCCTGGGGTCCCGGTCGAGCTCGGCGATCGCGTTCGACACCTCGTGCACGGCGTTGACGCCCTGCACCGCGACCTCACGGATCTCGAACCGCACCTGTGGCCAGCGGGCGCGGGCGTTCACGACGACGTCGTGCTCCGCCTTGGACTCGCGCCCGCACACCAGCCCCACGACGGCGGGCAGGAAGGGGAGGCTCTTCTTGCGCGAGATGTCGAACAGCCCCTCCGCCGCCAGGACCTTCTTCAGGGCCTCGATCCGGGCCAGCAGCTCGCCGACGCCGACGGCCCTGATCTCGCCTGCCTGCATCTGCAGGGTGCCGCGCTTGGTCCAGAACACGGGCTTGGCGTGCACCACCACGTGGTCGCCCTCCGCGGGCAGCTGCGGCAGCATGGCCAGGACACGCGAGAAGATCGTCACCGGCAGGGAATAGTCGGCGTCCGTGTCGCGGAGCGTCAACCACTGCATTCCGGAGCCGGCCCGATGGTTGAACTGCACGACCTGCCCCTCGACCCAGACCGGCGGCATCTTGTCGATGTAGCCCCTGATCTTCTCCGAGAGCACACGAACGGGCCAGGGGCTGGTGGCCGTGGTGTCGAGTGCTCTCAGGGGGAGCTCGGTCGGGAGCGGCCGTCGGGTTGGTTCCGTCACGTGTCCAACCCTGCCACCCACCACCGACACAAGCCCTCCGCACGCCACCCCTAGACTGCACCTGTGAGTGTCACGAGCCCTGAGCGCCCTGCTGAGACCAAGACCAAGCGCGTACTGCTGGCCGCCCCGCGCGGCTATTGCGCCGGCGTGGACCGCGCGGTGGTCGCCGTCGAGAAGGCCCTGGAGACGTACGGCACGCCGGTGTACGTGCGCAAGGAGATCGTGCACAACAAGCACGTTGTCGAGACGCTCCGCGAGCGTGGCGCGATCTTCGTCAACGAGACCGACGAGGTGCCCGAGGGCGGCCGGCTCGTGTTCTCCGCGCACGGGGTGTCGCCCGCCGTGCGCGCCTCGGCCGAGGCGCGCAGCCTCGAGACCATCGACGCCACCTGCCCCCTGGTCACCAAGGTGCACAAGGAGGCCGTGCGGTTCGCGAAGGACGACTACGACATCCTGCTGATCGGGCACACCGGTCACGAGGAGGTCGAGGGCACAGCGGGCGAGGCGCCTGACCACGTGCAGGTGGTGAACTCGCCGGACGAGGTGGACCAGGTGGTGGTGCGCGACCCCGACAAGGTCGTGTGGATCTCGCAGACCACGCTGTCGGTCGACGAGACCATGGAGACGGTGCGCCGGCTGCGGGACAAGTTCCCGTCCTTGCAGGACCCGCCGAGCGACGACATCTGCTACGCCACGCAGAACCGCCAGGTCGCGGTGAAGAAGCTGGCGCCCGAGTGCGAGCTCGTCATCGTGGTGGGTTCGGCGAACTCGTCCAACTCGGTGCGGCTGGTCGAGGTTGCGCTCCAGTCAGGCGCCGCCGCCTCCTACCGCGTGGACCGCATGACGGAGATCAAGGAAGAGTGGCTCGAAGGCGTCACCACGGTGGGCGTGACCTCGGGCGCGTCGGTGCCGGAGATCCTGGTGCAGGACGTCATCACGTACCTCGCCGACCACGGCTTCGGCACCGTCGACGAGGTACGGACCGCTACCGAGGACCTCATGTTCTCGCTGCCGCGCGAGCTGCGGGCCGGGCTCAAGGCCGCCGGCGAGGAGCCCAAGCGTCCGCGTCGCGAGGCCCGCACGGAGCTTCCGCTCGCCTGATCGGGTCCGACTCAGCCGGCGGCCGCGCTGCCCTTGTTGCCGTCTTCTGCGTCCTCGACGGCCTCCAGGGCGCGCATGTCCGTAGCCGCGAGCTCGGTGATCTCCAGCTCCTGCACCAGGATCCTCTCGGTGTCCTGCGCGCGGTCGATCGCGATGACGCCGCCCTCGTCGGCCGCCAGCAGCTCCGGCTTGGTGATGGGGCGCGGCACCTCTTCGATGCCCCTGATCTCGTCGATGGTCTCCTTCGCGTCGACGACGTCGAGCTCCACCATCCGGCGGGCCGACGTGAGCACGTTGCGCTCCAGCGAGCCGATCATCTGGTTGTAGCTCTTCGTCGCCGACTCCAGGGCGCGGCCCGTCCGGGTGACGTGGCCGGTCATGGTGACCAGGCGCGCGTAGAGCTCCTTGCCGACGGTGAGCACCTTCTGCGCGTTCTCCGCCAGGGCCTCCTGCCGCCACGCATAGGCGACGGTGCGGAGCAGGGCGAGCATCGTGGTGGGCGTCGCGATGATGACGTTCTTCTGCGCCGCGTACTCCAGCAGCTCCGGCGCGCGCTCCAGGGACGCCGACAGGAATGCTTCGGCGGGTACGAACATCACGACGAACTCCGGCGCGGGCTCGAACTGGTTCCAGTACTTCTTGCCGGCCAGGTCGTCCACGTGTTTGCGCATGTGCCGCACGTGCGCGTCGAGGCGCTGCTCGCGGTATGCGACGTCGTCGGACTGCTGCGCCTCCAGGAAGCCCAGGAACGCGACCTTGGAGTCCACGACCACGCGCTTGCCGCCCGCGAGGTTGATCACCATGTCGGGCCGGAGCGTGCCGTCCTCCGTCGTGACCTGCGCCTGCTCGGTGAAGTCGACGCGGTTGATCATGCCCGCGGACTCCACGACCTTGCGCAGCTGCAGCTCGCCCCACGCACCGCGGGTCTGCGACGAGCGCAGGGCGGTGACCAGGTCGGCCGTGCCGTTGCGCAGGTCCGTCGACACCTCGGCGACGTTGCGCATCTGTTCCACCAGCGCGCCCTGGCCCTCGATGCGGGCCTTCTCCGCCTGGAGCACCTCGCTGCGCACCAGCTCAACCGCCTTGGTCAGCGGGTCCACCAGCGACTTCACGGCCTGCTCGCGCTTTGCCAGGGCCTGCTCGCCGTCGGACGCCGACCGCTTGAGCCGCTCCTCCGCGAGCTCGAGGAAACGCTTGCTGTTGGCGTCCAGCGCGTCGCCGGCCAGCGCCTGGAACTGACGCCGGGCGTTCTCCTGCTCGATGCGCGCGGCGGCGATCTGCTCGGTGGCACGTTCCCGCGCCGCGGCGATCTGCTCGTCCGCGCGGTTACGGGCTGCGACCACCTGGTGCTCGGCCGACTCGACCTGAGCGCGCAGGCGTACAGCCTCCAGGTCCGCGTCGCGCAGGGCGGGCGCGGAACGCTGTGCGTGACCGAGCCACCCCAGCAGCACCCCGACGACGAGAGCGCCGAAGACCAGCAGAATCGTTGCGGCGATGTCCATGTGCGACAGGCTGCCACGAGCTACTGACACTCCGGCACGGTGACACCCCGAGGGGTCGGAATCGCTCGACATGAACCCGGGCCCGCGTGATCCGCCCCCAGAGGGATGCCGTATCACCCGCCCTCATCCTCGCGCCGGATCCACCGTGTCGTACCTCGCGGCTACGTTGGGTGCCATGACGACCCCAGTCGACCCGAGCCCGCCGGGCAGCCCCGACCCGCAAGGTGTCCCGGAGCCGCCCCGGCACGACCCGTCGGCTGCGCTCAGCGTGCGCGGCCTCTGGAAGCGGTTCGGGCAGAAGACCGCGGTCGCCGGCGTCAGCCTGGACGTGCCCGCCGGCTCGTTCTACGGCCTGGTCGGCCCCAACGGGGCCGGGAAGACCACCATGCTCTCGATGGCCACCGGACTGCTGCGGCCGGACCTCGGCGGGGCCTGGGTGCACGGAGTGGACCTGTGGGCGCGTCCCGACGTGGCCAAGGCCACGCTGGGCGTGCTGCCTGACGGCGTGCGTCTGTTCGACCGCCTGACCGGCCGCCAGCTGCTGACGTACGCCGGGATGCTGCGGGGGATGGAGAAGGACACGGTCATCGAGCGCACCGACGACCTGTTGCTGGCCTTCGACCTGGGCGCCGACGCGGACACGTTCGTCGTCGACTACTCCGCCGGCATGACCAAGAAGATCGCGCTGGGCAGCGCCATGATCCATGCTCCGCGCACCCTGGTCCTCGACGAGCCGTTCGAGGCGGTGGACCCGGTGAGCGCGGCGAACATCCGCGACATCCTCAAGGACTACGTGGCGGGTGGCGGCACCGTGATCGTCTCCAGCCACGTCATGGACCTGGTTCAGCGCATGTGCGACCACGTCGCCGTGATGGCGGCCGGGCAGGTCCTCGCGGCCGGCACGGTGGACGAGGTGCGCGGCGAGCAGAGCCTGGAAGACCGGTTCGTGGACCTCGTCGGCGGCCGTCAGCACTCGGAGGGGCTCTCATGGTTGCGCGGTTCGTGACCCTCAAGCTGACGCTGATGGGCAACACGTTCCGCAAGAGCGTCTGGCAGACGATCGGCATGGTCGTCGCGGCGCTGTACGCGCTGGGCGTCGTCGGAGCTCTCGTGACCCTGGTGGGTGCCCTGGCATATGTGGGGGACCCGGCCTGGGCCGGCCTGGCGATCACCCTTGGCGGAGCCCTCACGGTCGTGGGCTGGTGGATCATCCCGATCTTTGCCTTCGGCGTGGACGCCACCCTGGACCCGCACCGGTTCGCGACGTACGCGATCCCCCGGCGCACCCTGCTCGCGGGTCTGGCGGTCGCGGGCCTGGTGTCCGTGCCCGGTATCGCCACGGTGCTCGTCGCCATCGGAACGTCGTTCGCGTGGGTGCTGGAGCCGGGCGTGCTGGTGGTCGCTCTCCTGGGCGCCGTGCTCGGGGTCGCGACGTGCGTGATCGGGTCCCGCGCGATCACCACGCTGCTGGCCCCCGTGCTGGAGTCCCGTAGGTACCGTGAGGTCGTCACGATCGTCGCGGTGATGCTGGTCGTGATGACCGGCCCGCTGATCGGCTGGCTCGCGAACGACGTCGAGGTGTCGGTCGAGGCCGACCCCGGAAGCGGCAGCAGCATGGGCATGCTGCTCCTACCGTTGTTCGAGCAGGCGGCCGCCCTCGTCGGCTGGACACCGTTCGGCGCGGCCTGGTCGCTCGCCGGCACCGCGCACGACGGCGACTGGGCCGGCCTTGCCGGACACCTCGCCGTCGCGCTCGGCACCATAGGGCTGGCCTGGCTGGTCTGGGACCGGGCGCTGGCCCGTGCCCTGGAGCGCCCGCCCGTCGGCGACGGCAGCGGCGGCAAGGCCAAGGGGCTGGGGGCGTTCGGCCGCGTGCCGTTCTCCCCCACCTGGGCCGTCGCCGCCCGGACCGCCACCTACTGGGTCCGGGACCCCCGCTACTCCGGATCGATCGCGATCGTGCCGCTGCTGCCGGTCGTCATGTACGTCTCGGCGCAGAGCACGGGCAACTTCTTCATGCTGCTGGCGACCGGGCCGTTCGTGGCCTGGATCCTCGGCTTCAGCATCTCCAACGACGTGGGCTACGACAACACAGCGTTCGCCCTGCACGTCGCGGCGGGCGTCGACGGCAGGGCAGACCGGTGGGGCCGGGCTATCCCGATGCTCCTCGTGGGACCCGTGGTCTGCGTCGCCACGGTGGTGGTGTCGGTCTGGATCGCCGACTCGTGGCACCTCACGCTGCCCCTGCTGGGCCTGTCCCTCGGGCTGCTGCTGGTCGGCACTGCCGTGTCCTGCGCGGTCTCGGCGCGGCTCGTCTACCCGGTCGCCAAGCCGGGGGAGAGCCCGCTCAAGTCCCCGCAGGGCGCCGCGACGGCCACGATCGTGTCGCAGGGGCTCGGCTTCCTGGTGACGGCCGGGCTGTCGCTCCCGGTCCTTGCTATGGGAGTCGCCGCCCTCATGCTGGGCGGAGTGCTGTGGGGCGCGGCGACGCTCGTCGTCTGCGTCCTGTACGGGGCCCTGATCCTGGTCCTGGCGGTGCGGTTCGGCGCTCGTGTGTACAACCGGCGGCTGCCGGAGCTGCTCCAGCAGGTCCAGTCGTTCCCGTGAGTGCCTTGAGCCCTTGAGCCCTTGAGCCCGTGCGCCAGAGCCTGGATGTCGGAGGCTCGGCGTAGCGTCGGCACACATGAGTCGCATTGACGGGCGCAACATCGACGGACGCCACATCGACGGACGCGTGGACGGGATCGTTGGCGCAGACCTGCGCGGGGCCGACATCCGCAACGCTGACATGAGCGGTGCCTCGTTCCGCGAGGTCGGCCTCAACGGCGTGCGGATGCGTGGGGTCGAGCTGGCCGAGGCCGACATAGACGGCTTCATCTACGGCCTGCGCATCAACGGTGTCGAGGTGGAACCCCTGGTCGAGGCCGAGCTGAACAGGCGGCATCCGGAGCGTGCGCTGCTCCAGGACCGCACACTGACCGGGCTCCTCGCGGCGCTCGACGCCTACGACCAGCTGTGGGAGGCCACCTACGAACGGGTCGCGTCGATGCCTCCGGGCACGGTGGACGTCTCGGTCGACGAGGAGTGGTCGTTCGCCCAGACCTTGCGGCACCTCGTGTTCTGCACCGACGGCTGGCTGCGCTGGGGTGCGCAGGGCCGGCGTGAGGACGTGTTCTGGCCCGCTGGGGTGCCGCACTCCGCATTCGCCGCCGATGCGCCGGGGATCGGGATCGACCCGGCCGCTGCGCCGTCGTACGACGAGGTGCTCGAGGTCCGGAGGGGCCGGATGCGGGAAGTCCGTGAGTTCCTCTCGACGATCACGCCCGAGCAGGCGGGCAGTGCGGCCGAACCGCCGCCGTGGATGGATCAGTCCGAGCCCTTCGACGTAGCGCAGTGCGTGTGGGTGGTGCTCACCGAGGAGTGGCATCACCACTCGTACGCCACCAGGGACCTGGACCTGATCGACACGGGCAGCGGCTCGTCCACGTAAACTTGCGCGACGTGGCTCTCACTATCGGCATCGTCGGCCTGCCCAACGTCGGCAAGTCCACCCTCTTCAACGCTCTGACCCGCAACCAGGTGCTCGCGGCGAACTACCCGTTCGCGACGATCGAGCCCAACGTGGGGGTGGTCTCGCTGCCCGACGAGCGGCTGACCAAGCTCGCCGAGATCTTCGGGAGCCAGCGGATCCTGCCGGCCACGGTGTCGTTCGTGGACATCGCGGGCATCGTCAAGGGTGCGTCCGAGGGGGAGGGCCTGGGCAACAAGTTCCTCGCGAACATCCGCGAGGCGGACGCGATCTGCCAGGTCACCCGCGCGTTCGACGATCCTGACGTCGTCCGGGTCGACGGCTCCCAGGACGCCCCCGGCGACATCGAGACCGTCTCCACCGAGCTCATCCTGGCCGACCTCCAGACCCTCGAGAAGGCCCTCCCGAGGATGGAGAAGGAGGTCAAGATCAAGCGCGGCGACCCCGTCCTCTACGCTGCCGCGAAGAAGGCCCAGGAGATCCTGGACCAGGGCATCACGCTCTACCAGGGCGCCGCCGACGCCGGCCTGGACCTGGCCGAGATCGCCAGCCTGCAGCTGATGACGGCCAAGCCGTTCATCTACGTCTTCAACACGGACGACGACGGCCTGGCGGACACCCAGTCCCAGGAGGCGCTGCGCAAGGTCGTCGCGCCCGCCCAGGCGATCTTCCTGGACGCGAAGTTCGAGTCGGAGCTCGTCGAGCTCGAGCCCGACGAGGCCGCCGAGATGCTTGCCGAGTCCGGCCAGGCGGAGTCCGGCCTGGACCAGCTCGCGCACGTCGGCTTCGACACGCTCGGCCTGCAGACCTACCTCACGGCGGGCCCCAAGGAGACGCGTGCCTGGACCATCCACAAGGGCTGGACCGCCCCGCAGGCCGCCGGCGTGATCCACACCGACTTCGAGCGCGGCTTCATCAAGGCCGAGGTCATCTCGTTCGACGACCTCGTAGAGACCGGCTCCGTGGCCGGGGCAAAGGCGGCTGGAAAGGCCCGTATCGAGGGTAAGGACTACGTTATGCAGGACGGCGACGTCGTTGAATTCAGGTTCAACGTTTAGTTACCTCGTGAAAAGGGAAAGTTCCACGGGAGGTTTGGTCCACATTGGCCGGCTCTTGCCGCAAGAACAGGAGAGTAGCCCTGTGAAAAAGTTCATCACGGTCATCCTGGTGGCCTTTGGCCTCGTCGTTGGCGGACTCGTCGCGTCGGCGCCCGCCCAGGCCATCGTCGGGAGCAGCGTTCACTTCTACGAGGTGAGCGACGGTATCCCGTCCGACTGGATCAAGCTGCACAACACCGGAACCGGGGGTACCGAGTATCTCCAGTCGTTCGCCACGACGAGGGGCAACGTGCGCGAGTCGTGTCCCCCGAACGACAACTACTACCTGTACTACACGAATCCTGCCGGTGCTTTCAACAGACTGAACCCTGGCGTGTGTCTGGTTCCGATCCGGACCGGCACGTACTCCGTAGGCATCGCTCGAGCCTGACAGCCAGGCGACGTGGTGGAGTTCCGCTTCAATGTCTGAGCATCACCCGGATCGCGGCATGTCCAGAGGTCGCGATCCGGGCTCAGGTGGCCGAGGATTGTCCTGCGCAGAGTGATGCCCCTCCTCCTCAGCCGAACAACTGTCCGGCGACCCCGCCGAACACGGTCGCGACGATCTCGAGGACGACGATCACGATCCCGACGATGCCGAAGCCGCGGGCGGCGCCGGCCTGGGGGTGGCTTCCGCGTGCCAGGCCGCCCAGCCACGCGGCTGAGGCGCCGAGCGCCGCCGGTGCTCCGGACCAGTTCAGCGGCAGCGTGATGATCGCGAGAGCGCCGAGCACGATCGCGCCGACCTTGGCGCGCATCGCGGCTGTCGCGACCGGATTCGGCGCCTTGCCTCTGCTGGCGGGCTTCTCCGAGTCGAGTCTCCCGACGGGCGCGTTGTACGGCGCGGGGTGGCCGGCGTTCGGGGTGGCGGCTGCGATCCTGCTCGATCGGCGTACAGATCCGCGCGTGGGCCGGGCCGTCGCGGCGCTTGCCGTCGTCCCGGCAGCGATGGCGGTGATCGCGCTGTCGACGGCGGGTGGTCCGGTCTGGACCCGGGTCGAGGAGCTGTGGCGTGCGGCGGACTTCGTTGTCGTGCTCCTCACGCTGGTGCTGCTCGCCTGGGCGATGGGCTACGCCCCGGGGCGTATCCCGCGCCGCCGGCTGTTCTGGGTGCTGGTGTGGTCCTCGGTCGTGGTCGGCGCTGTCGCGGTGGCCGATTTGACGCTCGACCCGCGCGGCGAGGCCGTCGTACTGACCTTGGGCATGTGGTCGCTCGCCGGTCTCGTGACGCGGCTGACGACCGCGACCGAGCTCAGACCCGTCGATGAGCCGCTCCTCGATGTCGTCGCGGCGGCACTGACCTTGGCGATCGGTGCAGCCATGGGCGTGGTCGTGAGACTGGCCGGCACCCGCGCCGGCGTTCCTGCTCCGGACCTCACTGCCGCCTTCGCCGCCGTGACGTCCACTGCGCTGGCCTGGCCGGCTGCGGCCTGGTGGCGGCGGTCGCGGCTCACTCGCCGCTACGGCACCGGAACGCTGACCCCCGCCGATGTCGCTTCCATCACCGCTGGCCTGCACCGCCTCACTGACCCGCGCGAGCTGCTCGCCAAGGCCGCCGAGATGGTGGCCGTCTCCAGTGGCCACCTCGAGGTGACGCTGGTGGTGGGTGAGGACAGCCCCGACGTCCCACCCGGCTGGGTCGACCATCCGCTGCTGGTCGGCGGCGACCGCGTCGGTACGCTGCTGCTGAACCACGACGACCCGGAGGGACCCGAGCCGCGTCAGGCGCGCCTGGTCGGACAGCTGGTGCCGACCGTCGCGCTCGTCTGCCGGGCTGTCGGGCTCGCCGTCGAGGCCGAGCACGCTCGCCAGGATGTCGCTCGCGAGCGGGACGCCGAGCGGGCTCGCATCCTTGGCGACCTGCACGACGGCCTCGGCCCGGTGCTGTCCGGAATGAGCATGCGGGTCCAGAGGCCGAGTTGCGCCGGAGCCCCAGCCTGCTGCTGCAATCACTGGCCTCGGGGCTGGCCGAGGCAAGGGGAGACCTCCGCCGGATCGTGTCCGGGCTCAACCCGTCGGCGCTGCTCGACGCCGACCTGGCCGGAGCGCTCAAGCGGCTGATCGCGACCTTCGACGGGGACGACCGTCAGGTCGGGCTGGAGATCACCGTCGAGCGTCCGCTGCCCGGCGCGGTGAACGTCGCCGTCTATCGCTCCGTGGCCGAAGGCATCACAAACGCATTGCGCCACGGCCGGGCGAGCCATGTGGCGGTCCGGGTGGCGACAACCGTTGCCGGCCACGTCGCCGTCGACGTTCGGGACGATGGGATCGGTGGCCCGATCGCCCCAGGCGTTGGGCTCACATCACTGCGGCAGCGGGCGGAACAGCTGGGCGGATCGCTGGCCGTGGGACCTCACGACGGCGGCGGAGTTCTGCTCCACCTGGAGCTGCCGACGACGGGAGCAGCATGACGAGAGTGATGCTCGTCCACGATCACCCGATAGTGCTGTCGGGGCTATCGGCTCTGATCGAGTCGGAGGACGGGCTCGAGCTCGTCGCGACAGCCCGGACCGCCGCGGAGGCCCGTGCCGTCACCATCGAGCCGGACGTGGCGGTGCTCGATCTCGGACTGCCGGACGGTGATGGCATCGAGCTCGGTGCGATGCTCAAGCTCACCTGGCCAGGCCTGCGCGTCGTCGTGCTCACCATGCACGCCGACGACCAGGCGGTGATACGCAGCCTCGGTGCCGGCTTGGACGGCTATCTCCTCAAGGACTCCGATCCCGAGGACGTGCTGGCAGCCATCCACAGCGCTGCGCGTGGGACCCTCGTGCTGGGCAGGGGGGCGTCGGGTGCGGTTGTCGCCGCTGCGGCCTCCGCACCGCGGACCGACGCGCTCGGCGCTCTCGATGCACGGGACCTGGAGATCCTCGAGCTTCTCGTGCAGGGTCTGCCAACGTCACAGGTCGCGGCGCGCCTCTTCCTCGCGCCGAAGACGGTCCGCAACCGGGTCTCGGAGATGCTCGCCAAGCTCGGGGTGGCATCACGTGACGAGGCGATCGCCCTCGGCCAGGCGGGAGGCCTGGGCCGGTCCTGAGCGGGCGGATCACGCCGGGGCTGGCGCCCATGGCACGAGGGATGCCGATCACCTTGCCGCACCGGAGTACCGTGAGGAGCAACCAAGTCAGGACGCCTCCACCAGGACTTGTCCTGAACCTGTTTGAGAGGTGGGGCGTCATGATGACGTCGATCGTCGGCCCGCCGGTTGACGGCTTCCTGCGCGGACCTCGCGGAGCACCCCGATGAGCGCCGCGACCTGGATCCTGATCTTGACGCTGATCCTGGTCCTGATCGGCCTCGGAATGGCTGTCAAGATCGTCAAGCAGTACGAGAAGGGTGTGCTCTTCCGGTTTGGCCGACTCAAGGGCACCCGCGAGCCGGGCTTTCGGATCATCATCCCGGTAGTCGACGTACTACATCGCATCTCCCTGCGGATCGTCACCATGCCCATCCAGTCCCAGGGCATCATCACCAAGGACAACGTCAGCGTCGACGTGGCCGCCGTCGCCTACTTCCGAGTGGTCGATCCCGTGAAGTCCGTGATCGTGATCGAAAACGTAACCTCAGCCATCAACCAGATCGCCCAGACCACGCTGCGGAACGTTGTCGGGCAGCACGCCCTCGACGAGATCCTGGCGGAAACGGACCGAATCAACGAGGACATCCGCATGATCCTCGATCGCACGACCACCGATTGGGGCCTCGAGGTCACATTGGTCGAGCTCAAGGACATCCAGCTGCCCGAGAGCATGAAACGCGCCATGGCACGTCAGGCCGAAGCCGAGCGGGAGAAGCGCGCGAAGATCATCAACGCCGAAGCGAGCACCTCGCCGCTACGAGGCTGGGCGACGCCTCCGACATCATGATGGCGCATCCGCTGGCGCTACAGCTGCGCAACTTGCAGACGTTGGTCGAACTCGGCGTCGACAAGAACACCACGGTCGTGTTTCCGGCGCCGCTGATGAGCACCATCGGCGAGCTCGGCACCTTCCTGGCCCGTGAAGAAGCGGCCGCGACAGCGAACGCACCTGCCGGCGTCGACGACTCCACCACGGCACAGGGACAGGTTGCAGCACCCGTGACCAACGGTGCACTGGCACCTGCCGACACGACTCCGGCGCATTGAACCTGCTCCGGCCGCGGCCACGCCGGCCGAGGCGGTGGAGGTGGCATGACCTCGGCACGGACGACCGAGGCGCGACCGTTTCCCGTAGAGTCGCGCCGTCCACAGCACAGCCCGGCGACGGAGCCGTGAGCCCTTGCAAGGAGCCAAACCGTCCATGAGTACCGCAGTGCCCTCGACCACCGGTCGGACGTTCCCGCTGGGGGATGTCCGGCTCGGCCCAGGACCGTTCGCCGTCGCCCAGCAGCGGGCGCTGGAGGCGGTGCTCGACATCGACCTGGACCGGCTTCTCGCCCCGTTCCTCGCCGCGGCGGGGCTCGACGGGCGGGCCGAGCCGTACGGCGACTGGGAGAGCGGGGGGCTCGACGGCCACATCGGCGGTCACGTCCTGTCCGCGCACGCGAAGCTGTGGGCGGTGACCGGCCAGGACGTGCTGCACGACCGCATGGAGCACCTGCTCGACGTGCTCGAGCGCTGCCAGGACGCGGTCGGCACCGGCTATGTCGGCGGGGTCCCGGACGGGCCGGCCCTGGGCGAGGAGCTCGCCGCCGGGCTCATCGACGCCGACCTGTTCGCCCTCAACGGCCGGTGGGTCCCGGTCTACAACCTGCACAAGACGCTCGCCGGCCTCGTCGACGCGGCGACCCACGGGCGCTCCGTGCGCGCGCTGACCATGGCGACGCGCTGGGCCGACTGGTGGCTGTCGGTCACGAAGACCCTCACCGGCGAGCAGGTCGAGCAGATCCTCACCGCCGAATTCGGCGGGCTCAACGAGGCGTTCGTGGAGCTGGGCGCACTCACCGGCCGCGAGGACCTCGTCGCCGAGGGGCGGCGGCTGGCCCATCACAGGCTGCTGGACCCGCTGGCCGACGGGGGCGACCCGCTGGACGGGCTCCACGCCAACACGCAGATCCCCAAGGTGCTGGGCTATCAGCGCCTGGCCGACCTGGCGCCGGACGGCGACCCGGGCGCTGAGCGGTTCGCCGCAGCGGCCGACGCCTTCTGGTCCTCGGTTGTCGAGCGCCGCACGCTGGCGATCGGCGGGAACAGCGTGCGTGAGCACTTCCATCCGTCGTCGGACTTCACCGAGGTGATGACGGACCCCGAGGGGCCGGAGACCTGCAACACCCACAACATGGTCGAGCTCGCGCGGCTGCGGCTCGACCGGGGGCACGACGGGACCGCCGTCGAGCTCGCCGAGCGGGCGCTCTTCAACCACGTGGTCTCGTCGGTCCACCCCCGGCGCGGGGGATTCGTGTACTTCACGCCGATGCGGCCGGCGCACTACCGGGTGTACTCCCGGCCGCACCTGTCCATGTGGTGCTGTGTCGGCTCCGGCCTCGAGGGCCACACCAGGTACAACGAGCTCGTCTACACCCACGACGGGCCCGACCTCCGCGTCGAGCTCTACACGCCGTCGGTCCTCGACTGGACGGAGGAGGGCCTGCGGGTCGAGCTGTCGACCGAGCTGCCGTTCCGCGACGAGGCTCGGGTCGTCGTCACCTCCGCCTCGCCCAGGGCGCGCACGCTGCGCCTCCGCGTGCCGTCCTGGGCGGAGCTCGTGGGCCTGAGCGTCGACGACGAGCCGGTCGACGCCGCCGTCGTCGACGGCTACGCCGAGGTCGCCCGCACCTGGAGCGGCACGACCGCGGTCACCGTCCGCCTCGCGCCCCGGCTCGTCGCGGAGGCGCTGCCCGACGGGTCCGGCTGGGTGGCCTTCCGCTACGGCCCCGTCGTGCTCGCATCGCGCGGCGGCGGCGAAGACCTCGAGGGGCTCGTCGCGGGCCCGGACCGCATGGCGCACGTGGCCCACGGCCGCAAGATGCCGGTGCGGCGCAGCGGCATCGTGGCCGCCCAGCCGCCGGAGTCGGCCGTGTCGGCCGTCGACGAGCGCACGCTGACCTTCGAGCTCCAGGTGCTTCGCGAACGGTCCGGCGAGCTCGTTCCCGCCACTGTGCTGCTCGAACCCTTCGCAGGCATCCATGACGAGCGCTACAGCATCTACTTCGCGGCCGACGCCGACCCGTCCCGTGCCCTGGCCACTCTCCGGACCCTCGACGACGCCGAAACCACCGCCGTCTTCGACAAGGTGACGGCCGGCGAGCAGCAGCCCGAGGTGGACCACGGGTTCACGGGGGAGCGGACCAAGGCGGGCGGGGCCGACGGGATCCACTGGCGCAGCACGACGGCGTGGTTCGAGTACCGGCTCCGCTGCCCGGACGGCGCGGCCCTGGTGCGGACGCGCTTCGTCGACCGCGTCGCCAGCCGGCGCAGGGTCCTCCTCAACGGCCGTGAAGCAGTCACGTCACGGACGCTGACAGAGCCGGCCGACGGCGAGGGCCTCGCCGAGCACGAGTACGGCCTCACGGAGGCGGTGCGCGAGGCGGGCGCCCTGGGCGAGGTGGTGTTCCGCGTAGAGGCGGTGGACGGCGCGGACAGCGGCGACCTGCTGGCCGTCGAGGTCCTCCTGCAGCAGGGCTGATGGGGGTTCGGCCCGAGAGGCTCAGGCTCTGAGGCGCCTGAGGGCGGCGACGTTTCCCTTGCTCTCGTACAGCCTGGTCGCCCGGTCCATCGAGGATCGAGCGTCCGTGGCCAGTCGGGCGGCCGTCTCCACCCGCGACCGCTGGACCAGCAGGTCTGCCTTGAGGTTCGGCAGCACGGCGGGAGCCAGGTCGACGGCGGTGGTGGTCATGGCCAGCGCGGCCTCGACCTGGTCCGGGGCGAGGCACCGGGCCACCGCCATCAATGCCCTGGCACGCACAGCGACACAGTCGGCAGGAGCCACCGCCCGGGCCTCGTCGGCGAGTGACCTCGCCTCTTCCCGTCGACCCTGCTCCGCGAGGACCAGGGCGAGCCGGGAGGAGGTCTCGCCCACATGCTCAGCCTCCCCGCCCCGACGGAAGGGCTGCAGTGCGACCCGGTACCCGCCGACCGCCGCGAGGATGTCGCCTGCGACCGCCTCGACGTCGGCGCCGGCCCAGGCGAGGAAGGCGAGAAGCCGGGGTGCGCGCATCCGTTCGATCACGAGCGAGCGAGCGCGGTCGAGGAGCTCCCTCGCCGGCTCCAGCTCGCCCGCCATGGCACGGGCGTGAGCGAGCATTCCCATGGTGACGGGGTTGGGCGGGGCGTGCGGAGGCAGGAGCGACTCGATCTCCGCGATGCAGTCCGGCACCGGAGTCGGCCCGTCGACGAGGCTTCGCGCGACCAGGACTGCCGCGGCGAGCTGTTCGCGCACGGCCCCGCCACGCCGTGCCACTTCCAGGCTGCGACGCCCGAGGCTCGCGGCGGCGACCAGGTCGCCCCGTCGTTGCTCCAGCCAGCCGAGCAGGAAGAATGCCTGCGCGAGCCCGTTGTCGTCGCCCGCCTCGGCGAAGAAGTCGCCCGCTTGCCGTGCGGTGGCGGCCAGGTCATCGGCCGTCACACCCTGGGGACCGGTGATGCACAGGCTTCGTGCATTTTCGAGCCGGGCGAGCCAGCGGTCGACCGGGCCGACGTCCGGCATGGTGGTCAATGCCAGCAGCAGCTTCTGCGCCCGGGCATGGTCCCCGAGTGGCAGCGAGACCTCGGCCAGCCGCTGGGTGGTGCCAGGGACCAGGGGATGCCCCTCCGGGAGGAGGTCGAGCGCCCGCGCCAGCAGGTCCGAGGCCGCCGCCATGTCGGTACGCAGGTACGCCCGAGTCCCCGCGGAGGCCAGCTTGGTGCCCGCTCGCGCCTCGAGTACGCCATCGGGTCCTAGTCCGACCAGCCGCCGGTTGACCACGGCCTGCTCGAGGTGGTGGCCGACGACCGCGTCCAGCTCGTCGCCGAGGGGTCCGGCGCTGTCCTCCAGCCAGTCCGCGAACGTGAGATGGAGGCGTTCCCGGTCGCGGCGGGTGAGGGTCCGGTACACGGCGTCCCGGATGAGTCCGTGCGGAAACTCCACCCGGCTGTGCCCAGTGCGCCGCAGGAGTCGCTTCCGGATCAGCGACTGCATGTTTCCCGCCAGGAACGGACGTGCCGCCTCAGGCGCCAGCACCTGCAGGGCCTCGAGGCTCAGCTGGTCACCCGTGACGGCCGCGGCTCGAAGCAGGTCCCGCTCGCCGGGGCCGAGCCGGTCGATCCGGGTGGCGAGCAAGCCCCGCAGCGAAGCGGGGATGGTATCGGTCTCGGCGTGCTCGAACGCGGCCAGAAGTTGCTCGGCGAACAACGGGTTGCCCTGCGCCGTCTCGATGATCCGCTCTTCCGCTGCTGCGGGCAGCTCGAGCGAGGCCTGGGCCCTGACCACCTGCCCGATGGCGTCGGGATCGAGCGGGTCGAGGTACATCAGGTCTGCTCGTTCGCCTCCGACACTCCAGTCGGGGTGCAGCTCGACGAGTTCCGGGCGAGCCAGGAAGAGGAGGAACACGGGCCCGCTGAGCGTGTCCGTGAGGTACTCGCACAACTCGAACAAGGTCGCCTCGGCCCAGTGCAGGTCATCCACGATCATCACGAGCGGCTGGACGGCGCTGAGGATCTCGAGGGCCCGGCGGAGGTCCGCGAAGAGCCCATGCGGCAGGCCCTGCGGTTGCCCCGCTCCGAGCGCACCGGTCAGGCGGCCGCCCAGCCCGGGCTCGACGTCGTCCAGGAGGCCGGCCACCCCCGCCCAGCCGGCGCCACCACCCGCCTGGACGAGCAGGTCGTGCAGGAGTCCGGGCACCCGACCGGTACCTCCGTCGGGGCAGGCCGTGGTGATCGTCCGGACCTGTCCGTCGACCGACTCCGCGAACGCCCGGGCGAGCCGGGTCTTGCCGATGCCGGCTTCGCCGAGCACGGTCATCCGCTGTGGTGTCCGTCGCCGCGCCATGCGGCCGAACGCGGTCCTCAGGCGGGT
Source organism: Promicromonospora soli (assembly GCF_014653785.1). Classification (GTDB taxonomy): domain Bacteria; phylum Actinomycetota; class Actinomycetes; order Actinomycetales; family Cellulomonadaceae; genus Promicromonospora; species Promicromonospora soli. Next base: position 627,429 of record NZ_BNAS01000003.1, read on the forward strand.
AACCTCGCTTTCCCGGCCGACCATCTGTGCGCGAAGGTGACGTGGGATCAGCCGGGCGTCGGCGTCGACGTGGAGCAGGCGCCACGCGACGGGGTCGGCCGGTTCCCGGACCCGCTCGACGACCGCGGCGCCCCGGACCAGCATCATGGCCTGCGGCCCGATGAGCACCTCGCCGGGGCGGGCGGCCTGCTGCAGCCGGGAGGCCAGCGATACCGCCGGCCCGCTCGCCGCGCGGGCGCCCGTGACACCTGACACGACCTCACCCGCCTCGACCCCGGCGCGGAACTCACGTGGTTGACCGGGGAGGGCGAGCACACGCTCACGTGCCTGGTGAGCGGCCACGACGGCCCGGAGCGGGTCGTCGTCGTGTGCGAAGGGCAGTCCGAACCACCCCATGACCCCACCACCGACGGGAACCTCGACGCGCGCCCCGTTGCTGCGCAGCGCCTCGGTGACCAACGCCAGCGACTCCGCGGCCTTGGTCTGCCCCGCTTCGGGATCGCTGTCGGCGTCGGTGAGGGTCAGATCGACGAAGAGAACCGTCACCGTCCTGCGCTCGCCGGGTAGCCAGGTCGACGTCTCGGGCAGGCGGACGGGCGAGGGCACCGCAGCGAGAGCAGGATCCTGGTTCAGGATCCTTCCGTGCAGGGTCCGTAGCTCAAGGCAGGGCTCGACGCCGAGCTCAGCGACCAAGGTCCGGCGCACCTGCCCGTAAGCCTCCAGCGCATCGGCCTGACGGCCGGCCCGGTAGAGCGCGAGCAGCAGCTGACCGCGCAGGCCCTCGCGGTAGGGATGGGAGGCGATCAGCGCCTCGAGCTCCGGGATCAGCTCCGCGTGCCTCCCGGTGGCGAGCCGGGCATCGATCAGCGCCTCGCGCGCCGTCAGCCGGTGTTCCTCCATGGCAGCGATGGCGGCCTGGGCGAACGGCTCGTAGGCCACATCCGCCAGGGCGGGGCCGCGCCACAGGGCCAGTGCCAGCTCCAGCGTCGCTGAACGCTCGTCACCCTCGAGCTCACGAGCTGCCCGGACCAGCTCGTGGAACCGGTTGAGGTCGATGGCGCTCGCAGGGACCGCGAGGCAATAGCTGGTGCCGGTGGTCTCCACGGCGGTGGTGCCCAGGGACTTCCGGAGCTTCGAGACGAATCCCTGCAGCACAGTCTTCGCGGTGGCCGGAGCGGCGTCGCCCCACAGGGCGTCGATCAGCCTGTCGACGGTGATCGCCTCGCCGACCTGGAGGGCGAGAATCGTCAGCAGGCTCCGCGCTCGCCCGCCCGGCACAGCGATCACCCTGCCTCCTCGCCGTACCTCCAGCGGTCCGAGGAGACGAACATCGACGTCGGCTGGCCTGCCGACCGGCACGCTCACAGTCTGACTCTACGGGCCACCCGGCAGCCCTTAGCGAGGTTCTAGCGGGCTCGGAGAGCCTGAGCGAACAGACCGGACGCAAGGAGGAGGAAGGTATGCCGCTCTATCTCGACATCCACGAACAGGCCCCCGAAGGCCTGACGCTCGAGGCGCTGGAACAGGCCCACCGCATCGATCTCCAGAACCAGGACAGGCACGGCGTGACCTTCAAGCAGTACTGGGCCGACCTCACGGTGGGGAAGGTCTTCTGCCTCGTCGAGGCCCCCAGCGCCGAGGCCGCGGCGGCCGTCCACCGCGAGGGGCACGGGCTCCTCGCCAACCGCATCTACGAAGTGGTCGAGGGCCACTGACCGCACAGGAGGGAAGAACGATGTCCACGACTTTCGTCTACACGGGCACCTACCGGGTTCGCCCCGGTCGACTCGAGGACGCCCGGAAGAAGCTCGCCGAGCACGCCGAGTTCGTCGAGGCCAACGAGCCACGGCTGGTGGCCTTCCATGTCTTCATCGACGCGGACGCCGAGACGGTGTCGGTCGTGCAGCTCCACCGCGATCCCGAGTCGATGGAGTTCCACATGAAGGTGGTCTCCGAGCACATCAGCTCGGCACTCGGCGACTATCTGGGAGAAGTCGTGAGCAGCCATGTCTACGGCGGCTCCGGCGCCCCGATCGTCGACTCCATCCGGCAGTACGACCCGGGAGTCACCGTGGTGCCCGAGCACCTCGCCGGCTTCACCCGTTCGACGGCTGCCTGAGGCACAATCGATATGGAGGACAGAGCCATGATCAGCTGGGAAAGCAGCACCTTCATCGCCAGGCCGGCGGACGAGGTCTTCGCGTACGTCGCGGACGTGCGCAACGACCCGACCTGGCACAAGGACGTCCACTCGGCGACCTTGATCAAGGGAGACGGCCAACGCGGTGCGGGCACAGTCTTCGACGTCAAGGCCATGGTTTCCGGCACCGAGGAGATCATCGCCTACGAGGCCCCGCGCAGAGTCGTCCTCAAGGGCGGCAACATGGGAAAGATGGTTCCGACCGACATCCGCACGATCCAGCCGGTCGAGGGCGGCGTGCGGTTCACCCGGCACGTGGACCTCGACGCAGGAGGCTTCATGGGTTGGATGACGAAGCGGATGCTCGGCATGGTCGCCAAGCGCAATGACCAGTTCGTCGAGAACCTCAAGCAGGTCCTCGAACGATCCTGACCACCGCGGGAAGACGTCCAGCCCGGCGGGCGGTTGCGGGGTGGTCGCCTCACTCGAGGCAACCACCCCGCCGTCGGCCCGGTCAGCCGATCGTCGGCTGCGGACCCGCACCCGCCCGGACGATCGCCGGCACGTCGGCCGCCGGGTCGAGCTGGTAGGAGTAGTGGTCCGCGGGGCGGAACGTCGTGCCGCCCGTCTCGGCCCGGCCCGTCGTGTCGACGAGGATGCTGCCGGTCTGGGTGAGCGACGCCGCCGTCGTGTCCCGGTAGAAGGGGTTGTTCACGCGCTCGAAGTAGCCGTTCTCGATCACGGTCCTCGCCGCGCCGCGCGACAGGTTGCCGTAGCTGGTGATGTCCTGCAGGTAGTTGTTGTAGAGGTGCGCCAGCGCGACGTTGTCGATGCTGGGGTTGCGCTGGGCGGTAGCGCGGATCCAGTTGTGGTGGATCGTCATGCGTGAGGTGACGTTCGTGGTCCAGCCGATGCCGAACGACTTGTTCCCCTCCTCCAGGACGTTCCACGAGACCGTCAGGTAGCTGGTGTCCTTGCGGCTGTCGATGAGGCCGTCGTTCATCCGGGAGATCCGGTTGTGGTCGATCCAGATGTGGTCGGCGGTGTCCATCTGGATGCCGTCGTAGTCGTAGACCTTGTCGTCCGGGTCGTCGTCGGCCATGCGCGTGTCCCGGATCGTGAGGTTGCGGATGATCACGTCGTGCACGCCCTCGCCGAGGAAGAAGCCTCCGTTGACGATGTGGCCCTGGGTCCCGACGCCGATGATCGTCTTGTCGGACGTGACCGGGAGCTCGCGGCCGTACGGGGTGACCGTGATCGGTGCCGCGACCCGGATGACATACGGTCCGGACGCCGTGGCGTAGCGCTCGAGGTCTGCGTAGGTCGTGACGGTGACGGTCTGGCCGCCCGAGCCGCCGTTGGTGCCGCCCCCGGTTGCGGCGAACCCGTCGGGTGTGGCGGACCACGGCGAGCCGACCGGGTTCCAGCCGTCCGATCCGGCCAGGTAGCGACGCGGCGTGTAGTCAAGGGCCTGGGCGTCGGTCAGCTGCGGACGGTTGGCGTTGACCGTCGCGCCCGCGCCGGTGTTGCGGTACTCGAAGTAGCGCGCGCTCTCCCACTGGGCGTCGGACATGTCGGTCCAGGGTTGGCTGGTCGCGATGGTCGCGGACAGCGACGACTCCCGGTACACGACCTGCGCACCCTGGCGCCAGGGGCGGCCGAGCTGGGTGGTGCCGTTGGTGGCCCCCGTGACGGTCGACCGGTAGAACAGGAAGCCGTAGGCCCGTTCCGCCGGCGTGCTCGCAGCCGTGATCGGGCCGCCGGTGGAACGCTTCTCGTAGATCTTGCAGCGCTCGAAGACAGCGATCCCGCCGCCGTAGATGAAGTCGACGGTGCCCTCGATGTACGAGTCGGTGACGTAGGCGCGCGCGTTGTTGTTGACCAGAAACGTGTCCTGGTCGCCCAGGAGGCGCAGGTCGTCGAGCACGGCCCGGTCCGCGTTCAGGTAGACGGCGAGCGCCTGGTGCCCGGACGTCTGGCTCGTCTCGTCGAAGTCGTTGGAGACGGTGAGATTGTCCGCGAAGAAGTCGTGGCCCTCGGCGACGAGCGTCGCGCTGCCGCGGTGGCTGCCGGCCATGCCGGCGCTGATGTTGTTGACGATCACGACGTCGTCGGGGCTGTCACCGCCACCCACCAGGCTGACGTACGGCTTGTCGCCAGGGACGACGACGCGCTCGCGGTACGTGCCGGGCTTGATCGTGATGGTCACCCGGCTCGCGTTGCCCGTGCCGACGGCGTCGACCGCCGCCTGGACGGTGCGGTACTGCCCGGTGCCGTCGGCGGCCACCGTGTACGAGCCCGGCGCGGCGGCTCCGTCGTCGAACGTCCACTGCTTGTCGGTCGCCGTGGTGCACGCGCCCTGGACGATCGCAGCGCCGGACGTGGTGGACGCGTTCTGGACCGTGAGGCACAGGCCGCTCTGCACGCTCGCGACGCGGTAGGCGCCGTCGGTCCCGGCGGTGAGCGTCCACTGCTGCCAGGCCTTGTCGGCGGCGCAGTCCCACTGCAGCACCCGGGCTCCGACCGCGGTGGACCCGGCGGCCAGGTCGAGGCACTTGCCGTTGCCGGTGCTGACGAGCTGGTACCGGTCCTGGCCGACGGCGGTGAGCCGGAACTGCTGCCAGGCGGCTCCGTCCGTGCAGCCCCACTGCTGCAGCCCGACGCCGTTGTCGGACGACGCGCCGGGAACGTCGAGACACATGCCGCTGTGCCCGGCGATGAGCTGGTAGGTGCCTCCGGCCGTCGGCACGCCGGCGGCCGCGACCGATGCGGTGCCCACGGCTGCGGCCGTGGAGGTGAGCAGTGCGGTGGCGGCGATCGCGAGGGCGGCGATCCCCCTCCGGGCATCTCTGAGGACGCGCTTCATTGTCGATCGATCCCTTCGTCGGGTGAACGAGCAACGGTCCCGCTCGGCAGGCTGCCTCAGCGGAGCCGTGTTTCCGATCGGTGCGCGACGGCGCGACGCACAACCCTGTGCGTTAGCGCAAACACGGACACTTCGGACAATTTAGCCAGCGTTATTGGCAAGGGTCAAGGTCCCCCGGTCGCCGCACCGGGCCGGGGTGAAGTTTGGATGTGCTGCTACCGTGTGGGCGTTTTGTTTCCGTAATCATGAGCGAAGGAGTCCTGGCGCCCCGGTGAGACAGCTCGGTAGACCCGAGTGGGAAGGGGTGCCGTTGTGATGAGTACTTCAGAATCCACAAAGACCCTGTTGGGGCGCGTCCAGCGCGCCGCACACCGTGTCGAGCGCGCCGCCCTGGACACCCCCGAGCAGCGCGTCGGCACCGACAAGATCGTCTTCGGCGTCGCCGGCCTGATCGCCGTCGCGTTCATCGTCTGGGGCTTCGCGAGCCCCGGCAGCCTCGGCACGGTGGCCGACTCGGCCCTCGCCGGCGTCCTCCAGAACTTCGGCTGGCTGTTCGTGATCGCTGCGACGGTGTTCACCGTCTTCGTGCTCGTCGTGGCCCTCGGCCGGTTCGGGAGGATCACTCTCGGCCAGGACGGCGAGAAGCCGCAGTACAAGACCTCCTCCTGGATCGCGATGATGTTCGCGACCGGGATGGGCATCGGCCTGATGTTCTACGGCGTCGGCGAGCCCCTGTACTTCTACATGTCCCCGCCGCCCGGGACGGTCGACGGATCCACGCCTGAGGCCGCGGCCACCGCGATGGGTACCACCCTGTTCCACTGGACCCTGTACCCATGGGCCATGTATGCGATCGTGGGCCTGGGCATGGCCTACGGCACCTACCGCCTTGGCCGTACCCAGCTGTTCAGCTCGATGTTCACCTCGCTGTTCGGGCACAAGGCGGTCAACGGCGTCGGCGGGCGGGTCATCAACATCCTGGCGATCCTCGCGACACTGTTCGGCTCCGCCTGTTCGCTCGGCCTCGGCGCCCTGCAGATCGGCGGAGGCCTCCAGCACTCCGGCTTCCTCGGAGCCGTGGGCACCGGCGGGCTGGTCGTCATCATCGCGATCCTGACCGCCCTGTTCGTCGTCTCGGCGGTCTCCGGCATCGAGCGCGGCATCCAGTGGCTGTCCAACGCCAACATGTGGCTCGCCCTGGTGCTCGCCATCATCGTGTTCGTCGGCGGTCCCACCCTGTTCATCCTGAACGTGCTGCCCGCATCGCTCGGCGCGTTTGTCGGCAACCTCCCCGAGATGGCCTCGCGCACGGCGGCCTCCGGGGACCAGGCCCTGGCCGACTGGATGGGCTCCTGGACCATCTTCTACTGGGCCTGGTGGGTCTCCTGGACGCCGTTCGTCGGCCCGTTCATCGCCCGCATCTCGCGCGGGCGCACCGTGCGCCAGTTCGTCGTCGGCGTGCTGCTGGTGCCGTCCGTCGTGTCCACGCTGTGGTTCGCGATCTTCGGTGGCGGTGCCATCGGCATCCAGGAGCGCGCCGAGCGGGCGCAGGACAGCGGCGCGGCCCTTGCCGCCATCGGCGAGGGCGGGGCGGACATCAACTTCGACCTCATCCTGTTCCAGACCCTCGGGGCCCTTCCGGTTCCCGGCTGGGTCGGGCTCGTCCTGATGGGGCTCGCGGTAGTGCTCGTGGCGATCTTCTTCGTCACCGGCGCCGACTCGGCCTCCATCATCATGGGCGGGCTCTCCGAGAACGGGGCCGAGCACCCCAGCAGAAGGTCGGTGGTGTTCTGGGGCGTGAGCACGGGTGCCGTGGCCGCCGCCATGCTGCTGGCCGGCGGCAACGACCCGGCCAGCGCCCTGAACGGCCTCAAGAACATCACCATCGTCTCGGCGTTGCCGTTCGTCGTGGTGATGCTCGTGCTGTGCGTCGCGCTGTGGAAGGACCTCGCGCGCGACCCGCTGGTCCTGAAGCGCGAGCTGGCGGACCAGGTGCTGGCCGAGACCGTGGACACCGGCGTCGAGAAGCACGACGGCGAGCCGTTCGAGCTCGCCACGGCGCCGGCCCCCGAGGACAACCTCCTGGCGGGCTCCGGGAACGGCGTGCCGGCGGCGTCGGGCAACGGAGCGTTGGCGGGGGCCGGAAGCGGACGCGACGGCAAGGACTGACGGCGCCACAGGCGCGCTCGTCGAGCGCGCCGGCAGGCGCATCCTGGGAGGCACGGAACCGCACTGGTTCCGTGCCTCCTCGGTTCGCGCGCTGACGCCCGCAACGCCTCGACCGATATTCGGTTGCGTGACGCCACCGCCCACAAGGACGGTGTGCCCATGACCGACACCACCCGCCTCCTTCGGGCCTACGACGAGCAGCTACGCACCGACGCCGAGACCCCGAGCGCGATCTCGGTGACCCACCTCGGGCCGCTGCGGCTGGTCACCTTCCTGGGCGGGCGTGGTTTCGTCTCGTACCGCGACCTCGACGGCGCCGACGAGGCAGGCGTGCAGGAGCTGGTCGACCAGGGCATTGCCCACTTCCGGGCCGACGGCGGCATCACGAAGGTCGAGTGGAAGACCCGTGGCCACGACCACGCCCCGGGCCTGCACGAGGCCCTGCTGAAGCACGGGTTCGTCCCGGAAGAGCCGGAGTCGATCATGATCGGCGAAGCGGCAGCCCTCGCGGTCGACGTCCCGCTGCCCGACGGCGTCACGCTGCGCCGGATCACCGAGGAGCCGGACGTGCGCTCCATGGCCGCGATGGCGGACGAGGTGTTCGGCGAACCGCCGTCGGACAAGAGCGCGAACGCGATCCTGCGTCGCCTCGGTCTGGACGACGGCATGGAGCTCTGGGTCGCTGAGGCCGACGGGCAGATCGTCACGGCGGGTCGCCTGGAGCCGGTGGTGGACACGGACTTCGCGGGGATCTGGGGCGGCTGCTCCCGGCCCGAATGGCGTGGTCGCGGTATCTACCGGGCCCTGACCGCGGCCCGCGCGCGCTCCGCCCTGGCGCGCGGCAAGACGCTGATCCACAGCGACTCGACGGAGTACTCACGGCCCATCCTGGAGCGCTATGGCCTGGTCAGGGTGTCGACCACGACGCCGTACGTCTGGCGGCGCTGACGGGCGACGCCCGCCGCCGGCCCATGATGTTCGCCGGCTCGTTGACGCCGGCGTACCGGAAGCCCGGCACCAGGTCCACGAACCCGAGGCGGCGGTAGAGCACCTTGGCCCGGTCGGCGGGGTCGGCGGTGGTGGACAGCAGCGTGTGGCGGTGCGTCGTCCGGCCGAGCAGCTCGGTCATGAGCGCGGTCCCGATACCCCGACCCTGACGCTCCGGGAGGATCTCGAGCTCGTTGAGCTCGAACGTGTCCACCGTCCAGTCGGCGTGCCCTGCGGCCTCGAGCGCCGGCCCGACCTGCTTCGGCCACCAGTGCTCGGGCTGGTAGTCGAACCCGTACACGAACCCCACGAGGGCGTCGCCGTCGAAGGCGCCGAGCGTCAGCGCGCCGTCGTAGAGCGGGAGGTAGGCGAGCCGGGTGTCCCGGAAGTGGTCGCGGCGCTCGTCGGAGTGGCCGAAGGCACGTTGGAAGATCCCGGCAATCTCGTCGGCGCGGCGCAGCACCTCGGGGATCTCCAGCGCGCGGATCATCATTACCGCACGCTAGCGCCGTCCGCCGGCGTCGTCGCGGGGGGTGACCTTCCCGAGGTAGGCCGCGACCTCGGCGTCGGACCAGCCGTGCGCCTCGCGCAGACCCGCGCTGATCGTCGCCGCGTACGCGGCGGAAGGCGCCGCGTGGGGCACGTCCGCGTGCCCGTGCGGCGCGGTGAGGGTGACCATCGGCAGCCCGTCCAGGTGCCCGACGGCGACCAGCGTCTCGTACCGGCCCGGCCCCGCCGCGTGCCGACCGTCGATACCCGCGACGAGCGCGGCCTCCAGCGGATCGTCGTGCGCGGGGGAGCGGTGCATCTCCTGTGCGGCGACGTCGGTGAGCTGGCCTGCGGTGATGCGGTACGCGCGGGCCGGCGTCGGGCCGACGGCATGGTGGTCGTAGAACGCCGTGCCGCCGCCCCACACGGCTGACCTGCCCGCGAACCAGACGCGTCCGGGCAGGTGTACGGCCCGGTCCTCGCGGGGGAGAGCGCGGTCCCGCGCGCCGGGGTAGTGTCGCCGAGCTCCCGGCGGGCGTCCGCCGGCGAGATAGCACGCCAGGCGAGCCCGGGCCATGTTGGACCCGTAGCTCACGTACCAGACCTCGGTACTCGGCGAAATGCTCGGCAGAAGATCTCCCCCGAAGAGAGCGGTGTCAGTCAAACGACGCCCATGTTAGCGCGCACATGGGCGCGCTACCACCCCCCCGTCCCAGATTCCTGCAGCCGAACCGAGCCGGAACCATTCTTGGTACCGGCTGTCCGAGAGCCGCCCTGACGGAACGCCGATAGACGCACGCGCGTTGACGAAGTGGAGTTGGACAAGCGTCCTAGACTCGATGGTGCAGGGGTTCTTACGAGGCGGAGTGTGTGTCGTGGTTCAAGGCAAGGTCATCAGGTTCGATGAGGTTCGCGGCTACGGCTTTGTCGCTCCGGACACCGGCGGCGACGACGTGTTCATCCACGTCAACGACCTCGAGTTCGACAAGCGCAACCTAGCGGTGGGCGCCGTCGTGGACTTCGTGGTGGAGGACGGCGACCGGGGCCTGAAGGCCTCGTCGGTCACCCTGGTCTCGCCGGCCCCGGTACCGGCGATGGCGTCGGCCGCGGTCGGCTCCGTGGCGCCTGCCTCGCCGGCCGCTCCCACCTTCCTCCCGCCGCTGCCCGACGCAGGGCCGCGCTCCGACGACGCACCCTCCGAACGGGAGCTCGCCGTCGAGGTCACAGAGGTGCTGCTCGCGGCGGTGCCGACCCTCACGGCCGAGCAGGTCCTGGCGACGCGAGGTGCGTTCGTCGCGGTGGCGCGCTCGCACGGTTGGGTGTGACTTCACCCGGGTGTTACCGCCCTGTTTCGGGTCTCAGGTAAGCGGCAACGGTGCCGCTACGGAGCGATATCAGGTCGGTAACGATCAGATACGGCAAACAAGGAAGCAGGGCAAACCCTCCCATCGCGTGAGTAGCGTGAGTGGAAACCATGACGGTGATGGACATCTCACCCCCACGCGTTGCGGCCCTACCGGGCTCCATGCTGGTGGCGGTGGTTCGACACCGGCATCCCTTTGAGGAGGAACATTGAAGATCAGGCGACTGAGCGCCGCCGTCGCAGTGGCTGCCAGTGGTGCGCTGCTGTTCTCGGCGTGCACCAGCCCGGCGGGCAACGACGACCCGGATGCCGGCGAGACCACGGCAACCTCGGCTGCGGCCGAAGGCCCGTGCAAGGCCGATCTCGGCGACATCACCACCGCTGAGGGTGAGATCAAGGCCTCCGTCGAGGACGAGTTCCTCGGGTACAACTCGAACACCCCGGAGACCTACTCGACGTACAACAGCGCGGTCACCGACCGGCTGTTCAGCGGCTTCTACTACTTCGGTACCGACGGCACCATCTGCACGGACGAGGCATACGGCACCTACGAGGCCGTCTCCGAGGACCCGCTGCAGGTCGAGTACACCCTCAACGACGAGGCTGTCTGGTCGGACGGCACGCCGGTCAGCTACGCGGACTACCTGCTCGACTGGGCCGCCCAGGCGATCACGGAGGACGGCAAGGTCACCGATGACGCGTCGGAGACGCCGCTGTTCAACCACATCTCCGGCCTGACGCTGGGTGACTACGTCCCGGAGGGCCCGCAGGCTGACGCCGCGGACGCCAAGACGTTCACCTACGACTACGAGCGGGTGTACGCCGACTGGAAGATCCTGATCGGCTCCGCCTTCCCGGCGCACGTCGTCGCCGAGCAGGCGGGCGTCTCCACCGAGGAGCTCGTCACCGCCATCCAGGAGCTCGACATGACGGTCCTGGAGAAGGCCGCCAAGTTCTGGAACGAGGGCTGGCTGTCGCAGCCGGGCGAGGTTCCGGACCCGGCGATCACCCCCGTCACCGGCCAGTACAACTTCAAGGCCGACGGCTGGGAGGCCGGTCAGTACATCACCCTCGAGGCGAACCCCGAGTACTGGGGCACGCCGGCCGCCACGAACGAGCTCACGCTCCGCTTCGTCGCCGCCGACGCGCAGATCCAGGCGCTCGCCAACGGTGACCTCGACGTCATCCAGCCGAACGGCCCCACCGTCGACACGGTGACGCAGCTCGAGCAGCTCGGTGACGCCGTCACGGTGGACACCAACCAGAACCTGACCTGGGAGCACCTCGACTTCAACTTCGGCTCGGGCGTCTTCGCCGACAGCCTGGAGGCTCGTGAGGCGTTCGCGCTCTGCGTGCCGCGCCAGAAGATCGTGGACGACCTGATCAAGCCGATCGCCCCCGACGCCGTCATGATGAACGCCCGCGAGGTCTTCCCGTTCCAGGAGAGCTACGACGACGTCGTGTCCGAGTCCTACGACGGCCGGTACGACGAGGTCGACCTCGAGGCCGCCAAGGAGAAGTTCGCTGCCGCGGGCCTCAAGGAGGGCGAGAAGGTTCGCATCGGCTACGCCGCGCCGAACCCGCGTCGCGCCGCCGAGGTCGAGGCCATCAAGTCCTCGTGCGACCAGGTGGGCTTCGACATCGTCGACAGCGCCGACCCGGAGTTCTTCGACAAGGCGCTGCCGAACGGTGACTACGAGGTCGCTCTGTTCGCGTGGGCCGGCTCGGGCCAGATCGCCTCGGGTCAGAACATCTACGCGACGGGCTTCCCGCAGAACTACGGCAAGTACTCCGACGAGACCGTCGACGAGGCATGGGACACGCTGGCCTCGACCACGGACGAGGCGGTGCACGCCGAGCAGACCGTGATCATCGAGAAGCAGCTGTGGGACACGCTCTTCGGTATCCCGCTGTTCGCCCACCCGGGTGTCATCGCCTACAGCTCGAGCCTGAGCAACGTGCAGAACACGGCCACCCAGAGCGGCGTGTTCTGGAACGCCGAGCAGTGGTCTCGCGCCTCCTGACGCGAGCCTGACTGCCACGAAGGACCTGCGGGGAAGGGAGCGTCTGTTCCCTTCCCCGCAGGGCTGTCCCCCGCCGTTCAGGATAATTTCCCGGTCTGACCTGCGCCGATGGCGGCTATTTTCGTCCGGTGTCCTATAGTGACACGCTGATCGCTTTCCCCAGCAGACGCCGTGCTGCGTCCGCCTCGAAGGGCCAACCCGTGCTCAAGTTCATCCTCCGGCGCATCGGCGCTTCGGCGCTCGTCCTGCTCGGCGCCTCACTGCTCATGTTCTTCTTGACCATCAACTCGGGCGACCCGCTCAAGGACCTGCGCGAGTCCAACGTGCAGAACAAGCAGCAGCTCATGGACCAGCGGTCCGCGCTGCTGCGGCTCGACGACTCGCCGTGGGAGCGGTACTGGGACTGGCTCAGCGGCGTCGGAGGGTGTTTCACGGGCAACTGCGACCTCGGCGTCACCATCAACGGCGTCGACGTGCTGGGCCTGACCCAGCAGGCGGCCACCTCGACACTGCGGCTCATCACCGTGGCCACGCTGCTCGCCATCGTCGTCGGCATCGCGCTCGGTATCCTCACCGCGATCCGCCAGTACTCGGGCTTCGACTACTCGATCACGTTCAGCGCGTTCCTCTTCTTCTCGCTGCCGGTGTTCTGGGCGGCGACCCTGCTCAAGGAGTTCGCGGCGATCCAGTACAACAACTGGATAGCCGTGGGCCAGTACGCACCGTGGACCATCGTGATAGTCGCGATACTGGCGGGGTTCCTCCTCCAGGCAGTGCTCGGCGGGACCACGAGGCGCCGGCTGATCACTGCCGCGGCTACTTTCGCGTTCGTCACCGTCATGCTCTTCGTCTTCAACGCCCTCGACTGGTGGCGTAACCCGATGTTCGGCATCGCCGGCGTGCTCGTGGTCTCGGCTGCCGCGGGCGTGCTCGTCGCCGCGCTGGTCGTCGGCCTCCGTAACCGGCGGGCGCTCTACGCGGCGCTCACCACCGCCGTCGTCGGCACGGTCGCGTACGTTGCGTTCGCCCCGATGCTGGTCAACGACCCGTCGTGGCTGCTGCTCGCCGTGCTCTTCGTGGTTGCGATCGTGGTCTCGGTGGCGATCGGCGCCGCCTGGGGCGGCTACGCGCGCAAGCAGGTCATGCTCGTCACCGGCATCACGGGACTCATCACCAGCATCATGGTCGTGGCGGACATCCTCATCGCGCACTGGGCCAGCTTCCTGAGCATCAAGTCGCGTCCGATCTCGACCATCGGCTCGCAGACGCCGAACTTCACCGGCGGGTTCTGGGAGCAGGTGCTCGACATGGGCACGCAGATCCTGCTGCCGACGATCCTGCTGACCCTGGTCTCCGTGGCCACACACTCCCGCTACACGCGGTCGTCCATGCTCGAGACGCTGAACCAGGACTACGTGCGCACGGCCCGGTCGAAGGGTCTGTCCGAGCGCGAGGTCATCGTCAAGCACGCGTTCCGTAACGCCCTGATCCCGATCACGACGATCGTCGCATTCGACTTCGCGGCCCTCATCGGCGGCGCGGTCATCACCGAGCAGGTGTTCGGCTGGAAGGGCATGGGCGCGCTGTTCCAGGACGGCCTGAACGCCGTCGACCCAGCGCCGGTCATGGCGTTCTTCCTCGTCACGGGCGTTGCTGCCGTGCTGATGAACCTGGTGGCAGACATTGCGTACGCGGCCCTCGACCCCCGCATCCGGCGCTGAGCGCGGGCTACGGCAGGAGACACAGACATGAGTGACATCAGGAACACCGCCCCCGACGGCGAGAAGTACGAGCCCCATGTGTCGGCCACCAGCACCGACGCGATCGGCCTCGCGGCCGGCGGTTCGGCAGGCCCGCTGCCCGGCGAGGACAAGTCCTACAGCCAGGGCCAGCTCGTGGCGCGCCGGTTCTTCCGGCACAAGGCCGCGCTCGGCTCGATGATCGTGCTCGGCCTCATCATCGTCGTGGCGTTCACGTCCATCGGGATCGGCCCCATCCCCGGCTGGTGGCCCAAGGGCTACACGCTGCAGTACGACAAGATCGGCGACGGCGCGCCCACGTGGGCGTACCCGTTCGGCCAGGACACGGGCGGCAAGGACTACTTCGCCCTGGTCATGCGCGGCACGCAGTTCTCGCTGATCATCGCGTTCTCCGTCGGCATCATCTCCACGATCGTCGGCACGCTGATCGGGGCCGTGGCCGGCTTCTACCGCGGCTGGCTCGAGGCGATCCTCATGCGGCTGACCGACGTCTTCATCGTCATCCCGCTGCTGGTTGTCGCAGCCGTGCTCGGCAAGACGGCGTCGGGCTGGGGCATCTGGGGCCTGGCCCTCGTGCTGGGGCTGGTCACCTGGACCAGCCTGGCCCGCCTCGTGCGCGGCGAGGTGCTCTCCCTGCGCGAGCGCGACTTCGTGCTCGCGGCGCAGGCCGTCGGCACCAGCCCCTGGCGCATCATCACCAGGCACGTCCTGCCCAACTCGGTAGGCGTGATCATCGTGTCCGCGACTCTCGCCATCGCCTCGGCCATCCTGCTCGAGACGTCGCTCAGCTACCTGGGCTTCGGCGTGCAGGCACCCGACACGTCGCTCGGCACCCTCATCGACGAGTACCAGGCCGCCTTCGCGACCCGGCCGTGGCTGTTCTGGTGGCCCGGCATGCTGATCCTGACGATCGCCCTGTGCGTGAACTTCATCGGCGACGGCCTGCGTGACGCGTTCGACCCCCGCCAGAACCGGAACAAGGACTGAGCATGACCACTCTCGACATCAGCGTTCCCGGTCCGGTCTCGGCGGCCGGCGACGCCGTGCTCTCCTTCGAGGACCTCAGCGTCACGTTCAAGACCGAGTTCGGCGACGTGCACGCCGTCAAGGGCATCGACCTGGAGGTACGCCCCGGCGAGGTCGTGGCGCTCGTGGGCGAGTCCGGTTCGGGCAAGTCCGTCACCTCGATGACGGCGCTCGGCCTGCTGCCGCGCAACGCGCGGATCGGCGGCACCATCCGCGTGGGCGACAAGGTGGTGGGCGGCCTCGACGGCAGGGGGCTGCGCAACATGCGTGGCAACGACGTGGCCATGGTCTTCCAGGAGCCCATGACCGCCCTGAACCCCGTGCTCACGATCGGCGACCAGCTCACCGAGGGCCTGCAGCTGCACGGCATCGCCTACGGCAAGCAGGCCATCGCCCGGGCCGCGGAGCTCCTCACCATGGTCGGCATCCCCGAGCCGGAACGCCGCCTCAAGCAGTACCCGCACGAGCTGTCCGGCGGCCAGCGGCAGCGCGTGGTCATCGCCATGGCGATCGCGTGCGATCCCAAGGTGATCATCGCCGACGAGCCCACCACCGCCCTCGACGTGACCGTGCAGGCCGACATCCTCGACCTGCTGCGCTCGCTCAAGGACAAGCTGAACACCGGCATCCTGCTGATCACGCACAACATGGGTGTCGTGGCGGACATGGCAGACCGCGTCGCCGTCATGCTCAAGGGTGACCTCGTGGAGACGGGGACCGCCGACCAGGTGCTGAACCACCCGCGCCACGAGTACACGAAGCGCCTGCTGGCGGCCGTGCCCCACCTGGGGGCCGGGCCGGGCCAGTTCGGCGACGTCGCCCCGGTGGTCGCGGCCCCCGAGGACCTGCCGGCGCTCGACCTGGGCAACCTCGTCATCGAGTACCACCGGGTGGGCAAGCCTACCTTCCGGGCCGTCGACGACGTGTCGCTGTCCGTGGCACAGGGCGAGATCGTGGGTCTCGTGGGCGAGTCGGGCTCCGGCAAGTCCACCATCGCGAAGTGCGCGCTGGGGCTCATCCCGGCCGCCTCTGGCTCGGTGTCGATCCTCGGCACCGACTTCAACAAGATGCGTGGCAAGGAGCTGAAGGCGATGCGCCGGCGCATCGGCGTCGTCTTCCAGGACCCGGCCTCGTCCCTGAACCCGCGCCTGCCGATCGGTGACGTGATCGCGGAGCCGCTCGTGGTGCACAAGGAGGGTGACGAGCGTTCGCGGCGACGCCGCGTTCTGGAGCTGCTCGACGCCGTCGAGCTGCCCCGCAGCGTCTACAACCGCTACCCGCACGAGCTCTCCGGTGGCCAGCGCCAGCGCGTGAGCATCGCCCGCGCCCTGACGCTCGACCCGGAGCTGCTGGTCGCGGACGAGCCGACGTCGGCCCTCGACGTCTCCGTGCAGGCCAACGTGCTCAAGATGTTCACTGCGCTGCAGGAGCGCTACAAGTTCGCCTGCCTCTTCGTGAGCCACGATCTCGCGGTGATCGACCTGCTCGCCCACCGTGTGGTGGTGCTGCAGAACGGCAGGATCGTGGAGCAGGGCCCGCGCGAGGACGTGCTGCACCACCCCCGCGAGGAGTACACGCAGCGCCTCATCGCGGCGGCCCCCGTGCCGGAGCCCCTGGAACAGCGCCGCCGCCGCGAGGCGCGGCACGCGCTGCTGAACAAGCTCGGTGACGACATCGCGGAGCTGCACATCGAGGACGACTACGAGCGTCCACAGCCGAAGCGGGACGAGGTCGGCAACCCCTCCGGCCTGGCTGGGTACGGGGGCGACGGCGGCAACTGACCCGCACACCCTGCCGAGATAGAACCGCAGCGAGATAGAACCGGCCCTGGTTCTATCTCGCTGCGGTTCTATCTCGGCAGGCCGGTCACTCGGCGACGTCCACCGTGATGCGGACCTCGCCTGGGTCGAGCTGCGTCTCCGCCGCGGTCCAGGCGGCCTCGTCGCGGAGCCAGACCCGCCCGCCCACGTGCACCTCGATCGCCTGCGTGGCCTTGGCCGTCGCGACGGCCCACTGGCCGGCGGCCCAGGCGCCGCGCTCGGGGTCGTCCGGGGTGAGCGGCGCCGCGTCCACGGTCACCGTGGCCGACGCCGGGTCCTGCCGGTTCGGGTCTGCCGCGCCGGTCGCTGGCGCGAGCCCCAGATCCCGGCCGAGGCGGCCCACCACCACGTCGCGGGCGGCGTCGGGGGCGAGCTGGTCGGCGTCGGCCACGGGGGCGAGCTCGCAGGACAGGGACTCGGGGGAGTTGCCCGTCAGGGCCGAGGCCCACGCGCGTGACCGCATCTCGTGCCGCGCGTACGCGTCCGGGTACGCCGATCGCTGCACGGTCTGCGCGGCGTCGGTCACCGCCATGTCCTCGTACCCCTCGACCTTCACCAGCACGTCGTAGAAGGCGTTGGTCGAGTACACGGGGTCGAGGATCTCGTCGACCGTGCCCCAGCCCTGCGACGGGCGCTGCTGGAACAGCCCCACCGAGTCACGGTCGCCGTGCTCGATGTTGATGAGCTTCGACTCCTGCAGCGCCGTGGCCAGCCCGATCGTTGCCGCCCGCGCCGGCAGCCCGCGGGCGAGCGAGGTGCCCGCCACGAGCGCCGCGTTGTCCGCCTGGGCGGGCGACAGGTACCAGTCCGATCCGTCGAGCACGGCGGTGCAGCGCTCGGTGACGGGTCCGGCGCCCGTCAGGCGGTTCAGCCCGACGACGACGCCGACCGTCGCGACCGCGCACACCGACGCGATGGCAACGACGTACTTGAGGACGCGCATCATCGGACGCCGCGGCGCGGAGCCGGTGACGGAAGGTGGGACCGGCGGGCCGGCCTCGGCCAGGAGTGCCATGCGTGCTCCCTGTCGTCCGGGGCGGTTGGCGGAGGATCGCGTGGAGTCAGTTCGAGTGGAGCGCCTCGTTGAGCTCGATGCCGACGCCGGTCCGGTCGAGCACCTCGACGGCACCGTTGGTGGAGTTCCGGCGGAACAGCAGGTTGCTGCGGCCCGCGAGGTCACGCGCCTTGACGGGGGCGGTGCCGTCACCGTACGGATCGGCCGCGGCGCCCAGCACAGTGACCTTCGTGCCGGCGGTGAGGTAAAGGCCGGCCTCGACCACGCAGTCGTCGCCGAGGGGGATGCCGAGGCCTGCATTGGCGCCCAGCAGGCACCGCTCGCCGATCGACACGACTTCCTTGCCCCCGCCGGACAGGGTGCCCATGATCGAGGCGCCGCCACCGACGTCAGACCCGTCGCCGACGGTGACGCCCGCCGAGATGCGGCCCTCGACCATGGACGAGCCGAGCGTGCCCGCGTTGAAGTTGACGAAGCCCTCGTGCATCACGGTGGTGCCAGGGGCGAGGTACGCGCCGAGGCGGACACGGTCGGCGTCGGCGATGCGGACGCCGGACGGGACCAGGTAGTCGACCAGACGCGGGAACTTGTCGACGCCGAACACCGTGACGTGGCCGCGGGCGCGCAGGCGCAGGCGGGTCTCCTCGAAGCCCTCGACGGCGCACGGGCCGGCGCTGGTCCAGACGACGTTCGTCAGAGCGCCGAAGATCCCGTCCATGTTCAGCCCGTGCGGGCGGACCAGGCGGGCCGAGAGCAGGTGCAGCCGCAGGTAGGCGTCCGAGACGTCCTTGGGCGGGTCGGCGAGATCGATCTCGGTCGTCACCACCTCGAGCCGGACGCCGCGCACGTCGTCCGCGCCGGCGAGCGCCGCGAGGGCCTCCGGCGGGGTCGCGTCGGCGGGAGCATCGCCGAGGGCGGGTTCCGGGAACCAGGTGTCGAGGGCGGTGCCGTCGTCGGCGATCGTGGCAAGGCCGAAACCCCATGCGGTCGTCATACCTTCAGCCTAATGGCCATGACCCGCCCTTAGGGTTGCCCTGTGGACACTGTGCTCGATCCGGCCCTGCTCGACCCGTCCGGCAAGGATGCCGATCTCGTCGCCCTCACCCGGACCATCTGTGACATCCCTTCCGTCAGCGGCGACGAGAAGGCCCTCGCCGACGCGATCGAGGCCTTGCTGCTCGGCTGCGCCCACCTGGAGGTGCTGCGCGACGGCGATGCCCTGGTCGCCCGGACGAACCTGGGCCGGGACCGGCGCGTGGTCGTGGCCGGGCACATCGACACCGTGCCGATCGCGGACAACCTCCCCACCCGCCTGGTCCGGACCGACGACGGCGCCGAGCTCTGGGGCCGCGGCACCGTCGACATGCTGGGCGGCGTCGCCGTCGCGCTGGCGCTGGCGGTCGAGCTCGGGGCGCCGGGCAGCGAGCCCGCGCACGACCTGACGTGGATCTTCTACGACCACGAGGAGGTGGACTCGGCCCTGAACGGCCTGGGGCGCCTCGCGCGCAACCATCCGGAGCTGCTGGACGGCGACTTCGCGATCCTTGGCGAGCCCTCGAACGCCGGTATCGAGGGCGGCTGCAACGGCACGATGCGCATCGAGCTGCGCACCCGCGGTGTCGCTGCGCACTCGGCGCGGGCGTGGACCGGCGAGAACGCGATCCACGCCGTGGCGCCGGCGCTGGCCCGGCTCGCGGCCTACGAGCCGCGCGAGGTCGAGGTCGACGGCCTGGTCTACCGCGAGGGCCTCAACGCCGTGCGGATCGAGGGCGGGATCGCGGGCAACGTCATCCCGGACGCGTGCACCGTCGAGGTGAACTACCGGTTCGCGCCCTCGCGCTCCGTCGAGGAGGCCGAGGCGCACCTGCGGGAGGTCTTCGAAGGGTTCGACGTGGTGGTGACCGACGCCGCGGGCGGCGCTCGCCCCGGCCTCGACGACCCGCTGGCCGCCCAGTTCGTGAAGTCGGTGCTGGCCACGACGGGCGGCGTCCCGGCCCCGAAGTACGGGTGGACCGATGTCGCCCGGTTCTCCGAGCTGGGCGTGCCCGCGGTCAACTTCGGTCCGGGCAACCCGCTGCTCGCCCACAAGGACGACGAGCATCTGCCGGTGGCGCAGCTCGCGCAGTGCCGGGACGCACTGCGGGCCTGGCTGCTGGGCGGATAATTGGGTGGCATGAGCGACGACGGCATTCCACAGTCCGGCAGCGGGTACACCCGCGGTCCCGTGCTGCTGCGCGGGAACCAGATCCCGCGGACCACCACCGACCAGCGACTCCTGGCCTCCGACCAGGAAACGGACTGGCTGCACTCCGACCCGTGGCGCGTGATGCGCATCCAGAGCGAGTTCGTCGAGGGTTTCGGCGCGCTGGCGGAGCTCGGGCAGGCGGTGTCGGTGTTCGGCTCGGCGCGGACCAAACCGGACCACGCTGACTACGCCGCGGGTGAGACCGTGGGCAGGCTCCTGGTCGAGGCCGGGTATGCCGTCATCACGGGCGGCGGGCCAGGGGTGATGGAGGCCGCGAACAAGGGCGCCGCATTGGCGGGCGGCACCTCGGTGGGTCTTGGTATCGAGCTGCCCTTCGAACAGGGCGTCAACGAGTACGTGAATCTCGGCATCAACTTCCGATACTTCTTCGCGCGAAAGACGATGTTCCTGAAGTACGCACAGGGATTCATCGTGATGCCGGGAGGATTCGGCACCTTCGACGAGCTCTTCGAAGCGGTGACTCTGGTTCAGACACACAAGGTGACCCAGTTCCCGATCGTCCTGGTCGGCACGGAGTACTGGGGCGGCCTCCTGGAGTGGATCCGGAAGACGGCGCTGGAACACGGCACCATCAGCGACGTCGACCTCGACATCATCCACCTCACCGACGACCCCGCGGACGCCGTGCGGCACGTCATCGACCGGGCGAGCCAGATCGCGGCGGAGCAGGCAGCACTGCTGGCGGCGGCTGCAGTGGAGCGCGCCACCGAGGAAGCGGCGGCCGCGGGAGCAGGGGCGCAGAGCGCCGTGGGCAGCGCCTAGGTGGACGGTTCGGACATCCCCAGGGCGACCGTTCCGCCGGCGTCCGCGCCGCTGATGCTGCGCGGGCGCGAGGTGGGGCTGGACGGGCGCGCGGTACGCCCTGTCGTGATGGCGGTGCTGAACCGCACCACGGACTCGTTCTACGCCCCCGCCCGGCTGCCCGACGACGCCGCGGCGCTGGCCGCCGCGGAGCGCGCGTTCGCGGCCGGGGCCGAGATCCTCGACGTCGGCGGCGTGCGGGCAGGCAACGGTGCGCCGGTTGACGAGGCCGAGGAGATCCGGCGTGTCGTCCCGTTCGTGGCGGCGGTCCGCCGCGCCGTGCCCGACTTGCTGGTCTCGGTGGATACCTGGCGTGCGGGCGTGGCCCGGGCCGCGATCGACGCCGGTGCGGACCTGATCAACGACACCTGGGCCGGGCACGACCCCGGCCTGGTGGAGGCGGCCGGCGCGGCCGGCGTCGGCGTCGTCTGCTCGCACACCGGGGGAGCCGTGCCGCGCACGGACCCGTACCGCGTGGAGTACCGATTGCCGCCGGCCGAGCCCGCCGAACCCCGGGTCTCGACAAGCTCGACCAGCGAACGCTCGACCAGCGGACGCTTCGACGGGCGCGACGGACTGCTGGCCGACGTCGTCGCGACCCTGCGGGCCGCCGCCGAGCGGGCCGTGGCGTGCGGCGTGCCGCGTGCGTCCGTGCTCGTGGACCCGACCCATGACTTCGGCAAGAACACCTGGCACTCCCTGCACCTGCTGCGCCGCACGGACGCGCTGGCCGGGCTCGGCTTTCCGCTGCTCATGGCCCTGTCCCGCAAGGACTTCGTGGGGGAGACGCTCGACCTCCCGCCCGAGGAGCGTCTGGAGGGAACGCTGGCCGCCACGGCGGTGGCCGCGTGGCTCGGCGCGCGGGTCTTCCGCGCCCACGACGTGACCGCGACACGCCGTGTTCTCGACCTCGTCGCGGCCCTTCGCGACGAGGCTCCACCGGCCGTCGCGCTACGCGGTCTCGCCTGATCCTGCCTCGGTCAGTTTGCGATCTCGCTCGGGTTCTGTACTGGTCCGACGACTGATCCGGCGAAGGCAGACGAATTGGCGCGTGGAAAGTAAGGGGCGCCATTTGAACTAGAATGGGTCAGTGCCCTCGGCGTTCGCCGGGATCATGAATGCTGCTACACACCGGACAACGGAATGGGAGAGCCACACATGGCTGCGATGAAGCCGCGAACGGGTGACGGACCGCTCGAGGTCACCAAGGAGGGGCGCGGCATCGTCATGCGTGTGCCGCTCGAGGGCGGCGGTCGGCTCGTCGTCGAGCTCAACGCGACCGAGGCAAGCGAGCTGGGCGACGCTCTCCAGACCGTCGTCGGCTGATTCGTCGCAGACTCAGGCGACCAAAAGCAGAGTTCCGCGGCCGTCCGTCGCGGGAACCGGCCTCTCGGCGGGTCAGCGGCGGACGGCCAGCAGCAGACCGTCCCCGCTAGGCAGCATTGCAGGCAGTACCCGCTCGTCGTTCCGCAGCGTGCGGCCCACCTCGCGCACCACGGTGGTGAGCTCGTCGCGGCGGGCAGGGTCCGCTACCCGGTCCCGCAGCAGCGCGCCGTCGACGGCGAGCACACCGCCCGGGCGCAGCAGCCGCAGGGCCTCGTTCACGTACTCGGGATAGCCGAGCGGGTCGCTCGCCACGAGCACCAGGTCGTAGGCGCCGTCGGCCAGCCGGGGCAGCACGTCACCGGGCCGGCCGGGGATGATCCTGGTGCGCTGGGGGGCGACGCCGTCCTCCGCGAACGCCGTCCGCGCGGCCCGCTGGTGCTCCACCTCCCGGTCGATGGTGGTGAGCTGACCGTCGTACGACATACCCCGCAGCAGCCAGAGCGCGGCCACGCCGGCACCCGTGCCGACCTCCACGACGGCATGCGCGTTCGTGGCGGCGGCCAGGACCCGCAGCACCGCGCCGACGCCGGGCAGGACGGCCGGGCAGCCCAGCTCCGAAGCGCGTTCACGGGCGCGCAGCAGTACCTCGTCCTCGGGGACGAACGCTTCGCTGTAGACCCAGGCCGCGACCTTGCCGTGGCCGGACGGCTCCGCTGTGCTGATGGCTTCCTCCGCTGTAACGGTGCATATGTGTGCATCACGTGCGGCGCCAGGGTACAGCCCGTGGGAACGCCTGGGCTTCCAAGTGCGTTGAGAGGACGATGACAACTGTGAGCACTCGTGCAGCAGTAGACGCAGGCGCGTCGGTACCCACCGGTGCCGACGCCGTCGACACGCCCTGGCAGGCGCCGACGTGGGAAGAGATCGTGCGCGAGCACTCCGCGCGCGTCTATCGCCTTGCCTACCGGCTGACCGGTAACAAGCAGGACGCCGAGGACCTCACCCAGGAGACGTTCATCCGGGTGTTTCGCTCGCTGTCCAGCTACACGCCGGGCACGTTCGAGGGCTGGCTGCACCGCATCACCACCAACCTGTTCCTGGACCAGGCGCGCCGCAAGAAGCGCATTCGCATGGAGGCGATGGGCGACGACGACGGCCACGTCGCCGACACCGGCGACTTCGGCCGCCCGGAACGCGGGTTCGAGCACGCCAACCTGGACCAGGACGTGCAGCAGGCGCTCGACGCACTGCGCCCCGAGTACCGCGCCGCCGTCGTGCTGTGCGACATCGAGGGTCTGAGCTACGAGGAGATCGCCGTGACCCTGGGGGTCAAGCTCGGGACCGTGCGGTCCCGCATCCACCGGGCCCGCGCCCAGCTCCGCGACGCCTTGGAGCACCTGGCGCCGACGCGCGGGGGCGTGCGATGAGCGGCCATCTCGGGGACCTGGTCAGCGCGCTGGCCGACGGGCAGCTCTCGCCCGCGGAGACGGAGCGGGCGCTCTCCCACGTCACGATGTGCCGCCTGTGCGCCCGCGAGCTGGACACCGCTCGCGCCGCGCGGCGCGCGCTCTCGTCCGCCGCCGACGTCGTGCCCGACCCCGCCCTCACCGCGCGCCTGATGGCGCTCCAGGCGAGCATCCCGCCCACCGACGGCGACCCGCTGCGCCGCCCTTTCCTCGGCACCGACCCGCTGGCCGCGCCGGTGTGGCGGCCTGACGGCTTCGACGGGTTCGACGGCCGGCTCGACCGCCCGGCGCGCCGCCGTCGGGCCGCGCGGATCACCGCGCTCGGCGTGGGCGGTGCGGGCGTGCTCGGGCTGGCTCTCTTCACGCTCGGCGACGTCCCGGTGGTCTCCCCGCAGCTCACCGCGCAGACCAGCATGACGATGCTCGGCCGCACGGGTCCGGACACCGCCGCGGCCGGCCAGGACGTGCTCGCCGGGCTCGACGTTGCTCCCGCCGGCCGCACGTCCGCCGCCCTCGACTGGGCCGTGGAGAACGGCTGGGTGGCGCCCGCCGAGCTGCCCGACGGGTACACGATCTCGGCCATGCGCCTGGTCGGCGACCAGGGCCAGACGCTGGAGATCGACCTGACGGGACCCTCGGGCCAGGCGGTGGTCCGGGAACGCCCGGGCCGGCTCGCCCACGGTGGCAAGACCGTCGACGGCGTCCAGGTGCTCGCCACCGAGCCCGTCCATGTGGCGTGGCAGTCGGACGACATGGTGGTCGACGTCGTCGCGGACGCGCCCGAGGACGTGCTGACCGAGCTCGTGGCATCGTTCGGTGAGCATGGCTACGATGCCGGGGTCCTGCCCCGCATTGCCCGCGGGTGGCATACCGTGACAGGAGTCATCGAAAGCCCATGACCGACGAGAACCCGTTCGCGCCTCCGACGCCGCGTGCAGCAGTGCCCCCGCCCGAGCCGACGGCTCCGAGCGAGCCGACGACTGCGCCCGCCGCACCCACGCCCGGGCCGGCGTCCGCCGGGGGGCCGGAGGAGCGGACGTCCGGGTCCACCGCCAGGCCGGACGAGCAGGCTACCGAGCAGCTTCCCGCGCATCCCGCCGAGAAGCCGACGGCGCAGCTCCCGACGTCGGGCTACCTGACGACCGTGAGCTCGGCGAGCCCGGACCCGACGCCGACTCACGAGACGTCCGAACACGCAGCGTCCCCGCACGGTCCGGCCACCCGGTCCCGGCGCGGTCGGCTCGGCGCGGGCACCGTGTCCGCCGTCGTGCTCCTGGGGCTGCTCGCGGGTGCGGGCGGCGGCGTGGGCGCGTACGCGCTGCTGGACGCGCAGGAGACGGCGCGCCCGGCGGACGCCGAGCTGCCCGAGCCCGTGGGGGGCGGCACCGAGGTGGCGCGCCCCGAGGGGTCGGTCGCCGCGATCGCCGCGGCTGCGCTGCCGAGCGTCGTCTCGATCGAGGTGCGGGCCGAGCAGGGTGTTGCCACGGGGTCGGGCATGATCCTGAAGGCCGAGGGCTACATCCTCACGAACAACCACGTGGTCGCCGAGGCGGCGTCGGGGGCCGACGTGACGGTCACCTTCTCCGACGGGCACGAGCAGTCCGCCGAGCTGGTGGGCGCGACGCCAGACTACGACCTCGCAGTGATCAGGGTCGATGAGACGGGTCTGGAACCGCTCGTGCTCGGCGACTCCGACGACGTGGTGGTCGGCGACTCCGTGCTCGCCGTCGGCTCGCCCCTGGGGCTGGAGGCCACGGTCACCACGGGGATCGTCAGCGCGCTGCACCGCCCCGTCAAGGCGGGAGAGGCCGCGGAGGCCGCGTTCATCGATGCCATCCAGACGGACGCCGCCATCAACCCCGGCAACTCCGGCGGCCCGCTCGTGAACTCGGCGGGCGAGGTGATCGGCATCAACTCGGCCATCGCGCAGGGGCCGGGCACGACGACGGCCACGGGCAACATCGGCCTCGGCTTCGCCATCCCGTCCAACCAGGCGCGGCACACCGCCGAGCAGCTCATCGAGACGGGTACGGCCACGTTCCCGATCATCGGCGTACTGCTTGACCCGAGCTACCAGGGCGAGGGCGTGCGCGTGTCCGAGGAGGCGCAGCAGGGCTCGCCCCCCGTGACGCCGAACGGTCCCGCGGACCAGGCGGGCATCGAGCCCGGCGACGTGATCCTCTCGATCGACGGCCGCCCCGTGTCGGTGGCCGACGAGCTCATCGTCGCGATCCGCGCCAAGGCGCCCGGTGACGCGGTAACGCTGCAGGTGCGTTCCGGCGACGAGGAGCGCGAGGTCCGTGTGGTCCTCGAAGAGCGGTCCAGCGGCCAGTGAACCGGGTTCACCTGGCGTTCTCCGGCGGGTCCCGCGACGCGAGTAGGCTCTGACCGTGTTCGGCATCAATGGCTGGGAGCTCGTGATCATTCTGGTGGTCGCGATGCTCGTGATCGGCCCAGAGCGGTTGCCCGTCTACGCGGAGCAGCTCGGCTCCCTCGTGCGGCGTGGCCGCGACCTGCTCCAGAACGCGAAGGCCCGCGTGGACGACGAGCTCGGGCCAGAGTTCAGCGACGTGGACTGGTCCAAGCTCGACCCACGGCAGTACGACCCGCGCAAGATCGTCCGGGATGCCCTGCTCGACGACGGCCCGCCGTCGACGTACACCCGGACCGCCGCGGCCCAGGCGGCGCGCGCGGCGGCGCCCAATGGCACGCCCGCGGCGCCCGCCGCCGCGGTGGCGGAACCCGGGAAGGCGCCGTACGACGACGAGGCAACCTGACGATTCGGTGAGTGCGAGGGGACCTGCCAGAATGTTGGCCATGTCGTCCGAAACCTCGACCGTGGTGGGCACCAAGACTGTTGCCGACCGCCCCACCCGGAAGCGCATCTTCTCCGGGATGCAGCCGACCGACGGCTCGCTCCACCTGGGTAACTACATCGGTGCCCTGTCTCAGTGGATCGCCCTGCAGGACTCGTACGACGCGCTCTACTGCGTCGTCGACCTGCACGCGCTCACGGTGAACCCTGACCCGGCCCAGCTGCGCGAGCGCACCCGTCGCACCGCCGCGCAGTACCTGGCCGGTGGCATCGACCCCGAGCGGTCCATCCTGTTCGTGCAGTCCCACGTTGCCGCGCACACCGAGCTGGCGTGGCTGCTGAGCTGCCAGACCGGGTTCGGCGAGGCCGGGCGCATGACGCAGTTCAAGGACAAGTCCGCTAAGCAGGGCAGTGAGGGCACCACCGTCGGTCTCTTCACGTACCCCGTGCTGATGGCGGCCGACATCCTGCTGTACGACGCCGGCCTGGTCCCCGTGGGCGAGGACCAGCGCCAGCACCTTGAGCTCACGCGGGACCTCGCAGAGCGGCTGAACACACGCTTCGGCGAGGGCACCGCCGTCGTGCCGGACGCGCACATCGTCAAGGCGGTGGCGAAGATCCAGGACCTGCAGGACCCGAGCTCCAAGATGAGCAAGTCCAGCGCGGGCGGCAAGGGCGTCGTCTGGCTGCTGGAGGACCCGAAGAAGGCCGTCAAGGCCATCAAGTCGGCAGTGACCGACGCCGACGAGTCGTACGGCGTGCGCTTCGACCCGGCCGAGAAGCCGGGCATCTCGAACCTCCTGACGATCTTCTCGGCCGTGACGGACCGGGACATCGACGAGATCGCGAAGGAGTACGACGGCCGCGGCTACGGCTACCTCAAGGTGGACCTGGCCGACGCCGTCGTCGCCTTCCTCGAGCCGTTCCAGGCCCGGGCCAACACCTACCTCGCGGACCCCGCCGAGCTCGACCGGGTGCTGGCCGACGGCGCCGACCGGGCTCGCACGATCGCCCGCCCGGTGCTGGACCGGATGTACGAGCGGTTCGGGCTGCTTCCCGTACGAGGCATGCGGTGAACCTCCCCGACCGCGGACCCGGCCAGGTCCGCATCGGGATCGCCATCGAGATCCCGGAGCCCTACGCCGCAGAGCTGAGCGCGGCGCGGGTGGCCGCCGACGACCCGCTCGCCGACTTCATCCCGCCGCACATCACGCTGCTGGGGCCCACCCTGCTCGACGTCGACCAGCTCGCCGAGGCGCGGGCGCACCTGGCGGACGTAGCCGCCGGGGCGGCGCCCTTCGCGGTGAAGCTGCGGGGCACCGCCACCTTCCGGCCGATCTCGCCGGTGGTGTTCGTGGCGCTGGCGCAGGGCATCTCCGAGTGCGAGCAGCTCGAGTCGAGCGTGCGGTCGGGGATCCTCGACGGGGAGCTGCGGTTCAACTACCACCCGCACGTGACCATCGCGCACGAGGTGCCCGACGCCGACCTCGACAAGGCGTTCGAGGCGATGTCGGACTACTCCGCCGACTTCGACGTCGACCGGTTCTACCAGTACGAGCACGGCGACGACGGCATCTGGCGCCCCCAGGCGGCCTTCCCGCTCGGCTGACCGTGGTTGTGGGCGCGAATATTGCGCCTAAAACGGGCACGTAGTCGCAAAGATCGCGCCCACAGCCAAGAGGGCGGCGCTCGCAGCGCATAGGCTCGACGCGATGAAGCGGCTGATCGAGCTCGGGAAGGCGGCCTGGGCGCGCTGGCAGGCGACCCGTGCCGGGCGTGCGGTGGAGCGATACGTCGCCGCGTACGGCTCGGTGCTGAGCGGCGGCATGGCCTACGCGGCGCTGTTCTCCTTGTTCGCCGCCCTCGCCATCGGCTACTCGCTGTTCGTACGGGTGCTGGGCGGCGACGCCGACCTGCGCGCCGCCGTCCTGGCACAGATCGACACCTGGGTGCCGGGCCTCGTGGACACCGGCAGCGGGGGCGTGCTGTCGCCGTCGGACCTCGTGATCTCCACGGGCCTGAGCTGGACGTCGGTCGTGGCGACGGTGGTGCTGCTCTGGTCCGCCACGAACTTCATGGGCGCGCTGCGCACCTCGGTGCGGGCGATGTTCGGCGAGGCGGAGAACGGCGGCCACCCGGTGACGGACCGGCTGCGGCAGCTCCTGGGCTTCGTGCTGATCGCCGTCGGTGTGCTCGTCACGGCGGCGGCGACAGTAGCGGTCTCGGCCGCGGTGCCCTGGATGCTGGAGAACCTGGGCCTGGAGGGAACCGCGGTGTCGTTCACCGTGCGGACCGGCGGGGCCTTGGTGACCCTGGCGCTGGACGCGGCGCTCGTGGCCGCCGTCGTGCGCTACGTGGGCGGCGTGCGCCCCGCGTGGCGCGACCTGCTGATCGGATCGTTGGCCGTGGGCGTCGTGGCGGGCGCCCTGCGCTACCTCGGGACGGAGGTCATCACGGGGGCGGCCGGCCGCAACGCCCTCCTGGCCTCCTTCGCGGTAGTGATGACCGCGCTGCTCCTGGTCAACCTCCTGGCCAGGGTCCTCCTCCTGGCCACCGCCTGGATGTCCCAGTCCACCCCAGAACCCCAAGCCCCAGACACCCCACCACCACCCCTGCCCCAACGAGCGACGTCTGAGATGCGCCAACAGCAGAGCCGAGGGCGGGGACAGTCGCGGCCGGCCGTAAAGCCGTAGCGGAGCGCCCCCTGGGGCGCGACTGTCCCCGCCCTCGGCGGGAGCGAGCGAAGAATCAGAACGCGCGAGTAATCATGGCCCGCTTGACCTCTTGGATCGCCTTCGTGACCTCGATACCGCGCGGGCAGGCCTCGGTGCAGTTGAAGGTCGTGCGGCAGCGCCACACGCCCTCCTTGTCGTTGAGGATCTCCAGGCGCTGCGAGCCGCCCTCGTCACGGCTGTCGAAGATGAAGCGGTGCGCGTTCACGATCGCTGCCGGGCCGAAGTACTGGCCGTCCGTCCAGAACACCGGGCAGGACGACGTGCACGCGGCGCACAGGATGCACTTGGTGGTGTCGTCGAACCTGGCGCGGTCCTCGGGGGACTGGTAGCGCTCCTTGGAGGGCTCGTTCCCGGAGGTGATGAGGAACGGCATGATCTCGCGGTAGGAGGCGAAGAACGGCTCCATGTCGACGACGAGGTCCTTCACGACCGGCAGGCCCTTGATGGGCTCGACGATGATGGGCTTGTCGGGGTTGACGTCCTTGAGGAGCGTCTTGCAGGCCAGGCGGTTGCGGCCGTTGATCCGCATCGCGTCGGAGCCGCAGACGCCGTGCGCACAGGACCGGCGGAACGTGAGCGAGCCGTCCTCGTCCCACTTGATCTTGTGCAGGGCGTCGAGCACGCGGTCCGTGCCGTGGGCCTCGACGGTGAAGTCCTGCCAGGTGGCCTCGTCGGACACCTCGGGGTTGAACCGCCGGATCCGCAGCGTGACCTCGAACGAGGCGATGGCGCCACTGGGTGCGGGGGCGTCGAGAGTGGCAGTCATCAGTACTTACGCTCCATCGGCTCGTACCGGGTCTGGATAACAGGCTTGGAGCCCAGGACGACCTTGTAGCCGTCGAACTCCTCGACGTGGTCGAAGTAGCCCTCGACGTGGCCCTCGGCCTGGTCCGACGCCTCGGGCGGACGACGGTAGGCCATCGTGTGCAGCATGTAGTGCGCGTCGTCGCGGTTCGGGTAGTCCTCGCGGTAGTGGCCGCCGCGTGACTCCTTGCGGTTGATGGCCGCGACCACGGTGACCTCGGCGATGTCGAGCAGGAAGCCCAGCTCGATGGCCTCGAGGAGGTCGGTGTTGAAGAGCTTGCCCTTGTCCTGCACGGACGCGTTGCGGTAACGCTTCTGCAGCCCGCGGATGTCGGCCAGGGCCTCGTTCAGCGAGTCGCCCGTGCGGAACACCTGGGCGTTGAGGTCCATGGTGTCCTGGAGCGCCTTGCGGATGTCCGCCACACGCTCGCCCTCGGGCCGGTTGCGCATCTCGTCGAGCTGCGCCACCACGCGGACCGTCGGGTCCTCCGGGAGCTCGTGGAACGACGCCGTCTTGGAGTACTCGGCGGCCGCCCGGCCCGAGCGCTTGCCGAACACGTTGATGTCCAGCAGCGAGTTGGTGCCGAGCCGGTTGGAGCCGTGCACGGACACGCAGGCGACCTCACCGGCGGCGTAGAGGCCCTTGACCACGTTGACGCCGTCGCGGAGCACCTCGCCCTTGATGTTGGTCGGCACGCCGCCCATGGCGTAGTGCGCCGTGGGGTAGACGGGGACGGGCTCGGTGTAGGGCTCGATGCCGAGGTAGGTGCGCGCGAACTCGGTGATGTCCGGGAGCTTCGCGTCGATGTGCGCGGGCTCCAGGTGCGTCAGGTCGAGCAGGACGTAGTCCTTGTTCGGGCCGGCGCCCCTTCCCTCGCGGACCTCGTTCGCCATGGACCTGGCCACGATGTCGCGCGGCGCGAGGTCCTTGATCGTGGGGGCGTAGCGCTCCATGAAGCGCTCGCCCTCGGAGTTGCGCAGGATCCCGCCCTCGCCGCGGGCGGCCTCCGACAGGAGGATGCCGAGTCCCGCGAGGCCTGTCGGGTGGAACTGGAAGAACTCCATGTCCTCCAGCGGCAGGCCGCGGCGGTACGCCAGCGCCATGCCGTCACCGGTGAGGGTGTGCGCGTTGGAGGTGGTCTTGAAGATCTTCCCGGCGCCGCCGGTGGCGAAGATGATCGCCTTGGCCTGGAACACGTGGATCTCGCCGGTCGCGAGGTCGTAGGCCACGACGCCGGTCGCGTTGACCTCCTCGCCGTCCGCGATCTCCTCGGTGGTGAGGTCGTGGTCGGTGATGAGGTCCAGCACGTAGAACTCGTTGAAGAACTCCACATCCTGCTTGACGCAGTTCTGGTAGAGCGTCTGGAGGATCATGTGGCCGGTGCGGTCAGCGGCGTAGCACGCGCGGCGCACGGCGGACTGGCCGTGGTCGCGGGTGTGCCCGCCGAAGCGGCGCTGGTCGATCTTGCCCTCGGGGGTGCGGTTGAACGGGAGGCCCATCCGCTCCAGGTCGAGGACCGACTCGATGGCCTCCTTGGCGAGGATCTCGGCCGCGTCCTGGTCGACGAGGTAGTCGCCGCCCTTGACGGTGTCGAACGTGTGCCATTCCCAGTTGTCGTCCTCGACGTTGGCGAGGGCCGCGGCCATGCCGCCCTGGGCGGCGCCGGTGTGGGAGCGGGTGGGGTACAGCTTGGAGATCACCGCGGTGCGGGCCTCCTTCGACGACTCGAGGGCGGCACGCATGCCTGCGCCGCCGGCGCCGACGATGACGACGTCGTACTGATGGGTCTGCATCGGGCTCGATGCCTCCTGCTGATGAGTTTCGAGTGTGGGGCTGGGGGACGTGCCGCTTGCTGAGGCCGTGCTGTTGCCGTGCTACGCCGTGCAGAACGACGCGAGGAGCTCCGCTGGAGCGTCCGGCGGGCACGCGTCGAACGTGAAGATCACCAGGGTGCCGAGCACGACCACGACGGTGAACGCCAGGTAGAGCAGGCCCTTGAGGATGCCGCGCGTCAGGTCCCGGGTGGCGTAGTCGTTGATGATGGTGCGCACGCCGTTGGTGCCGTGGATCATGGCGAGCCACAGCATGAGGAGGTCCCAGACCTGCCACAGCGGGTTCGACCACTTGCCGCCCACGAAGGCGAAGTCGATGGCGTGGACGCCCTCGCCGACCATCAGGTTCACGAAGAGGTGGCCGAAGATGAGGACGAGCAGCACGACGCCGGACGCCCGCATGAAGATCCAGGAGTACAGCTCGTAGTTGCCGCGCGTCGTCTTGCGCCGAGCGTAGGGGGAGCGCGGGGAGTCCAGCCTTGCCACCGCTGCGGTTCCGTGTGCCATCAGTGGCCACCTCCGAAGACGTTCATGAGGTGACGCGGCAGGAAGCCCGCCATCGTCACGACGAAGAGGCCGGCGACCACCCAGAGCATGACCTTCTGGTACTTGGGGCCCTTGGCCCAGAAGTCCACCAGCAGGATGCGGATGCCGTTGAAGGCGTGGAAGACGATGGCTGCCACGAGCCCGGCCTCGCCGAGCCCCATGATCGGGGTCTGGTACGTGCCGATCGCGGCGTTGTACGCCTCGGGAGACACGCGCACCAGCGCGGTGTCCAGCACGTGCACGAGCAAGAAGAAGAAGATCAGCACGCCGGTCACGCGATGCGCGACCCACGACCACATGCCTTCACGGCCGCGGTATAGCGTGCCTGCTGGTGCGGTGGGCACTTCGGGAGCCTCCTATGGCTGTCCGGCTGGGGGTGGCTGGTCCCCACTGTAATGACTCCTGGTCGCCTCGATCGCCGCCGGGCAGCCCTCTCGGGCATCAGGACAGGCCATTTGTGACTGATCCCACAGGGGAGATGTCGTGCCTTCGGGCACCCGTCAGGTTGCTCGTGCGTTCCTGCCTGATTCCGTCGCCGAACCGGGGGCTCCCCGGCGGTCATGGCGGCGGGAACGCTGTCCGCCTGGCATCCTGCGGGCATGACTTCGGCCGCCGCCTCATCGTCCCCGATCGACGACTTCTTCGCCGTTGTACCCGCCGGTGGGTCCGGGACCCGGCTCTGGCCGCTCTCGCGGGGCGGGGAACCCAAGTTCCTGCACGACCTCGTGGGTTCCGGCATGTCGCTGCTGCAGGCCACCGAGCGCCGCCTGCGTCCCCTGGCGGGGCCCGACGGCGTCGTGCTGGTCACGGGTGAGCAGCACGTCGCGGCCTGCCGCGCGCAGCTCCCGGGCCTGTCCGACGGTGCGGTGCTCGCCGAGCCGTCCCCTCGCGAGTCCATGGCGGCGATCGGCCTCGCGGCCGCCGTGCTGGAGAAGCGGCACGGCGACGTGGTGATCGGCTCGTTCGCCGCGGACCACGTGATCCACGGGGCTCGCGCGTTCGAGATGGCGGTCCGGGAGGCCGTGGCGGCGGCGCGCGCCGGCTACGTGACGACCGTCGGCATCGCCGCGTCCCGGCCGTCGACCGCGTTCGGGTACGTGCGCTCGGGCGAGCCGCTCGGCGTCGAGGGCGCGGCACACGCGCTGCACGTGCGCGGGTTCACGGAGAAGCCCGACGCGGCTACCGCACGGGTCTACCTCGCCTCGGGCGAGTACCGGTGGAATGCCGGCATGTTCGTGTCGCGCACGTCGGTGCTCCTGGGGCACCTCGCCGAGCAGCGGTCTGCCCTGCACGACGGGCTGCGGACCGTCGCCGACGCGTGGGACACCCCGCACCGCGCCGCGGTGCTCGCGGAGGTGTGGCCGGGCCTGGAGAAGATCGCCATCGACCACGCGGTGGCCGAGCCGGTGGCGGCGGCGGGCGGCGTCGCGGTCGTGCCGGGAACGTTCGGCTGGGACGACGTCGGGGACTACAACTCGCTCGCCGTGCTCCTGCCGTCCGACGACGACCGGGGCGCCAAGGTGCTGGGCGACCCCGCCGACGTGCTCCGCATCGACAGCGCCGGCTCGGTGGTGGTCCCGGCGTCGGGCCGGCTGGTGACGGTGCTGGGGCTCGACGACGTCGTCGTCGTCGACACGCCCGATGCGCTGCTCGTGACCACGCGCGCCCGCGCGCAGCAGGTCAAGGAGGTGGTGGCGGCCGTGCGCGAGCGTGGCCGCGAAGACCTGCTCTGACCACCGGTCGTGCCGGTACGTCTCACCATCGTCCATATGGTGGGACGGTTCGTCCCCAATCGTGTCTCGCGGGCCGGACGGCGATACCGTGGTCACGTGAACCCGACCCCACAGACCGATCTCGCCGAACTGGATCACATCGTTTCGAACGATCAGATGCCGGTCGGGGACGTGCCCGGGGGAGACGTAGCGGCTGTCATCGCGGGTCTGGCCGCCCGCGTGGGCGAGCTGACGGACAGCCTGGACGCCGAGCTGATCGCGTTCCGCCGCGACGTGCACAGCCACCCGGAGCTGTCCCGCAAGGAGACGCGCACCACCGCGCGCGTGGCCGAGCGCCTGCGGGCAGCCGGCCTGGAGCCGCGCCTGCTGCCGCTGCCTATGAGCTCCGGCCTGGTCTGCGACATCGGCCCCGACCACGGGCCTGACGGCGAGGGCCGGGTCGGCCTGCGCGCCGACCTGGACGCCCTCCCGCTGCAGGAGACCAGCGGCGTGGAGTTCGCCTCGACCCATCCGGGGGTGGCCCACGCGTGCGGGCACGACGTGCACACCACGGTGGTGCTCGGCGCGGGCCTCGTGCTCGCGCGGCTGCACCAGGAGGGGCGGCTGCGCCGCGGCGTGCGGCTCTTCTTCCAGCCCGCCGAGGAGGTCTTCCCGGGTGGCGCCGAAGACATCATCAACCGGACCTCCGAGCTCGACGGCGTCGACCGGATGGCGGCGCTGCACTGCGACCCGAAGTTCGACGTCGGGCACGTCGGTACCCGCATCGGCCCCATCACCTCGGCGAGCGACTCCGTGATGGTGACCATCTCGTCGCCCGGGGGCCACACGTCCCGCCCCCACCTCACCGGCGACGTCGTGTTCGCGCTCGGCCAGGTCATCACGCAGACGCCGGCCGTGCTCGGCCGGCGGCTCGACCCGCGCTCCGGCGTGAACCTGACGTGGGGCGCGGTCCAGGCCGGCTCGACCCCCAACGCGATCCCGTCCAGCGGCGTCGTCAAGGGCACGCTGCGCTGCCTCGACGTGCGTGCGTGGGAGCGGTCGGGCGAGCTGGTGCGCGAGGCGGTTGAGCAGATCGTCGCGCCGTACGAGGTGAGCGTCTCGGTGACGGTGACGCACGGCGTTCCGCCGGTCGAGAACCAGGCCGAGGCGACCGGCGACCTCGAGGCAGCGATCCGCGACGCCATCGGCTTGGACGCCGTGCAGCTCACCGAGCAGTCGATGGGCGGCGAGGACTTCGCCTGGTTCCTCCGCAAGGTGCCTGGCACCATGGCCCGCCTCGGCGTGCGCACGCCGGGCGGCCGCACCTACGACCTGCACCAGGGCGACCTCGTCGTGGACGAGCGCGCGATCGGCGTCGGCGTCCGGGCCCTGGCCCAGTTCGCGGCCCGCTGACCGCTCGTTGTTCCTGTCGATGACGCTTCGGTAACGACTTACTCCGGTTACCGTCTCGAAACCCGAAATGCGGGATGCGCTGGCTACCCTCGGTGCGGTATAGGGCCCCAGATCTGTTTGGACAGGCCCGTCTGGACCATCGAAGGAGCACCAGTGAAGAAGGCTGTTCGGCTCACCGCCCTTGCGGGAGCAGCGGCGCTCGCGCTCGCAGCATGCGGCGAAGCCCCCACCGAGACCACCGGCGACGGAGCTGCCAGCGACTTCAAGCCCTGCATCGTCTCGGACGCCGGCGGGTTCGACGACAAGAGCTTCAACCAGCTCAGCTTCGAGGGCGCGTCGGCGGCGGCCGAGGAGCTCGGCACCGAGGTCGTCGACGTCCAGTCGACCTCGGAGAGCGACTACAAGGGCAACATCGAGTCGCTCGTGGGCGAGAGCTGCGACACGATCGTGACGGTCGGCTTCGCGCTGTCGGCGGCCACCATCGAGTCGGCCACGGCGAACCCCGACATCGACTACATCATCATCGACGACCCGGCCGACGCGGACTTCGACAGCAAGACCGACGCCCCGAACATCAAGCCGCTGCTGTACGACACGGCGCAGGCGGCGTTCCTGGCCGGCTACCTCGCCGCGGGCTACACGGAGGCCGGCAAGATCGGCACGTTCGGCGGCATGGACTTCCCGACTGTCACGATCTTCATGGACGGTTTCAAGCAGGGCATCGACTACTTCAACGAGACCAAGGGCGAGAACGTCGAGCTGGTCGGCTGGGACGGCAAGAAGGGCTCGTTCACGGGTGGCTTCGCGGCCGACCCGGCGGCGAAGACCACCGCCCAGAACATCCTGGACCAGGGTGTCGACGTGATCCTGCCGGTCGGCGGCCCGATCTACCAGTCTGCGATCGACGCGATCGAGGACTCGGGCGAGGACGTCGCCCTGATCGGCGTGGACGCCGACTTCTACGAGACCGACCCGACCACGCAGGACATCGTTCTTACCTCCATCCTGAAGGGGATGGACGTCTCCACCAAGGAGGCCGTGCTCGCCGCGGGCAACGACGAGTTCGACCCGACGCCGTACGTCGGCACCCTCGAGAACGGTGGCGTGGACATCGCCCCGCTGCACAACTTCGAGGACAAGGTCGACCCGGCCCTGTGGGAAGAGGTCCAGGCCCTCAGGCAGCAGATCATCGACGGTGAGGTCGAGGTGGAGTCCTACCTCGCCCAGTGACAGCCTGTACGGGCTGATCGGTCGATGACCGAGACTTGACGCAAGATGGTCCCGGGGGGCACGGTTCACGCCGTGTGCCCCGGGACCTGTTATGAGCGGGACCTCCGTCGGGAAGGACATCCATGCTGCTCGAGCTGCGCGGCATCACCAAGCGCTTCGGCGCGCTCGTCGCGAACGATCACATCGACCTGGTCGTGCAGCCAGGCGAGATCCACTCGCTCCTGGGCGAGAACGGGGCGGGCAAGTCCACCCTGATGAACGTGCTCTACGGCCTGTACGACGCCGACGAGGGCGAGATCCTGCTGGACGGCGTCGTCCAGAACTTCTCCGGCCCCGGTGACGCGATGGCCGCGGGCATCGGCATGGTGCACCAGCACTTCATGCTCGTGCCCGTCTTCACCGTCGCCGAGAACGTCATGCTCGGCCACGAGCAGACCCGCGGCGGCGGCCGGCTCGACCTGGAGGCGGCCCGCGCGCAGGTGAAGGAGATCTCCGCGCGGTTCGGGTTCCACGTGGACCCCGACGCCGTGGTCGAGGACCTGCCCGTGGGCGTGCAGCAGCGCGTCGAGATCATCAAGGCGCTCTCCCGCAACGCGGACGTGCTGGTCTTCGACGAGCCGACGGCGGTGCTCACGCCGCAGGAGACCGACGAGCTGATGGCGATCATGCGCCAGCTGCGCGACGAGGGCTCCGCGATCGTGTTCATCACCCACAAGCTGCGTGAGGTCCGCGAGGTGGCGGACCGCATCACGGTGATCCGCCACGGCAAGGTGGTGGGCGAGGCGCTGCCTACGGCGTCGGACGCCGAGCTCGCCTCGCTGATGGTGGGGCGCTCGGTGGAGCTGCGGGTGCACAAGGGCTCGCCGCAGCTGCGCGACAACGGCCTGAAGGTCGCCAACCTGGTCGTCACGAACGAGGTAGGCACCGTCGTGGTGGACGACATCAGCTTCGAGGTGCGCGGCGGCGAGGTGCTCGTCGTCGCGGGCGTGCAGGGTAACGGGCAGACCGAGCTCACCGAGGCCCTCCTCGGCCTGGAGCACAACGTGTCCGGCAGCATCACGCTCGACGGCGAGGAGCTGGTCGGCCGCTCGGTGCGGCGCATCCTCGACGAGGGGGTTGGATTCGTCCCCGAGGACCGCACGCTCGACGGCCTGATCGGCGAGTTCACGATCGCCGAGAACCTCATGCTCGACCGCTCCGACGGGCCGCCGTTCGTGAAGGCGGGGGCTCTGCAGCTGCCCTTCCGCGACCGGTTCGCCAAGGAGAAGGTCGCCGAGTTCGACGTCCGCACGCAGGGCATCACCACGCAGGTGGGGCGTCTGTCGGGCGGTAACCAGCAGAAGGTGGTGCTTGCGCGCGAGCTGTCGCGCGACCTGCGCCTGTTCGTCGCGGCGCAGCCGACGCGTGGCGTGGACGTGGGCTCCATCGAGTTCATCCACAAGCGGATCGTCGCCACGCGCGACGCCGGCGTGCCGGTCCTGGTGGTCTCCACCGAGCTCGACGAGGCGGTGGCCCTGGCCGACCGGATCATGGTGATGTATCGCGGCACGGTCGTCGGCATCGTGCCCGCGGACACCCCGCGCGACGTGCTGGGCCTGATGATGGCGGGGATCTCCCCGGAGGACGCGAAGGGAGAGGTCGCGTGAGCGCGCCTGAGTCGAACACCGGGCCGGGCCCGGAGCCCACCTCCGGACAGGAGGGCCGGCTCGATCCCGGCACCGCCGAGGAGCTGGAGCAGGAGCGGGCGCGCGAGGCCGGCGGAGCGGCGGTCGCCCCCGCAGCCGACACGGAGAGCCGCCTGGCCAAGGGCCTGCAGCAGGCCATGAGCAGCAACTGGACCGTGTCCGCGGGCGCCGTGCTGCTCGCCGTCCTGGCGGGCTCGATCATGATCGCGTTCACCGACGAGGAGGTGAAGGAGGCCTCGGCCTACTTCTTCGCGCGACCCCAGGACACCCTCGTCGCGCTCGGCCAGGCGATCGGCGGCGCGTACTCGGCGCTGTTCCGCGGCTCGGTCGTGAACGTGCAGGCGCCGGACTTCGTCACCGCCATCCGGCCCCTCACGGAGACGCTCAGCTATGCGACCCCGCTCATCGCGGCGGGCCTCGGCGTGGCGCTCGCGTTCCGGGCCGGCCTGTTCAACATCGGTGGCCAGGGGCAGATGCTCATGGCGGCCGCGGCGGCTGGCTGGGTGGGCTTCGGCATCAGCGGCGTGCCGTTCCCGCTGCACCTCCTGATGGCCGTCGTGGCCGGCGTCGCGGCGGGCGCCCTGTGGGCCGGGCTGGCGGGTCTGCTCAAGGCCCGTACCGGCGCGCACGAGGTGATCGTCACGATCATGCTCAACTACGTGGCGTTCTACCTGATCGCCTACCTCCTGGCGACGCCCGGGCTGCTGCAGGCGCCCGGGTCGTCCAACCCGAAGACGCCGCCGACGCCGGAGTCGGCGCAGCTCCCGCCACTGCTGGGCGAGCGGTTCAACCTGACCTGGGGCTTCGTCCTGGCGGTGCTCGCCGTGGTCGGCGTGTGGTGGCTGCTCAACCGGTCGTCCGTCGGCTTCTCGTACCGTGCGGTCGGGGAGAACCCGCGCGCCGCCCGGGTGGCCGGCATCGACACCGGCCGCGCGACCGTGAGCTCCATGCTCGTGTCCGGCGGGCTCGTCGGCCTGGCCGGCGTGTCGCAGGTGCTGGGCGGCGTCACCACGGGCTTCAGCTCCGACATCGACGCCGGCATCGGGTTCGACGCCATCACCGTCGCCCTGCTCGGCGGGTCCAACCCGTGGGGCGTGCTCGCTGCCGGCATCCTGTTCGGCGCGTTCAAGGCCGGCGGTACCACCATGCAGGCCGCCGAGGGTGTCCCGAGCGACATCGTGCTCGTCGTCCAGTCACTCATCGTGCTGTTCATCGCGGCACCGCCGCTCGTCCGGGCGATCTTCCGGCTGCCCGACCCGACCCGGCGTCGGGCACCGAAGAAGCCGAAGGCGACCCGGAACCGGAAGGAGGCGGCAGCGTGAGCGCCGACCACAAGACCACCCAGCTGGACGCGCCGCTGTCGGAGACGACGCGCACGGTGACGCTCGTGACCTGGAAGACGGTGGGCGTGCTGCTCGTCGTGACCGTGCTGTACGCGCTGCTGCTGATCGCGGTCCCGCACTCTGGCGACACGCGGTTCCTGCTGTCGCAGCGCAGCGACTTCTTCCAGATCCCGGTGATCGTGGTGCCGGCGGCGCCGTTCGCCTGGGCGTGCGGGGCGGTCATGCTCGCGGTGACGGCCGTCGCCGTCGTGCTCACGGCACGCGGCCGCAGGACGCCGCTCTGGCTCGTCGTGATCTACTCCCTGGCCGGTCTCGCGGGATTCCTGGCCTGGGCCGGGGCCGGCAGCCCGCGTGACCTGTCGATAGTGGGCCTGCTCGGCGGCGCCGTGCTCTGGTCCGTGCCGTTCGTGTACGGCGCCCTGGGCGGCGTGATCGGTGAGCGGTCGGGCGTGGTCAACATCGCCATCGAGGCGCAGCTCCTCGGCGCGGCGTTCACGGCGGCGATCGTCTCCTCGATCACGAACAGTGCCTTTGCCGGGCTCTTCGCGGCTGTCTTCGCGGGCGCGCTCGTGGCGCTCGTGCTCGGCCTGTTCGCGATCACGTACCACGTGAACCAGGTGATCGTGGGTGTGGTGCTGAACGTGCTGGTCGTCGGCCTGACGAGCTTCCTGTACTCGCAGGTGCTCGTGCCGAGCGCGGAGACGCTGAACTCGACCACACGGTTCGCGTCCATCCCGATCCCGGTGCTGTCGGACATCCCCGTGCTCGGCCCGGTCCTGTTCGACCAGCCGCTGCCCATCTACCTGATGTTCATCGCCGTGCCCACGGTCTGGTACACGCTGAACCGCACCCGCTGGGGTCTGCGCCTGCGTGCCGTGGGCGAGCACCCGAAGGCCGCCGACACAGTCGGCATCGACGTGGTGCGTACCCGGTACAACGCCGTGCTCGTCGCGGGCGCCGTGGCCGGGCTGGGCGGTGCGTTCTACACCACCGTCTACCTGAGCCAGTTCGGCGAGAACATGACCGGCGGCGCGGGCTATATCGCGCTCGCCGCGGTGATCTTCGGCAAGTGGGACCCGATCCGGTCCGCGTTCGCGGGCCTGCTGTTCGGGTTCGCCTCCAACCTGCAGAACGTGCTGTCCGTCGTCGGCTCGCCCGTGCCGAGCCAGTTCATGCTCATGGTGCCGTACGTCGTCACCCTGCTCGCCGTGGCCGGCCTCGTCGGGCGTTCGCGTCCGCCGGCCGCGTCGGGCGAGCCGTACATCAAGGGATGAGGATTGTGGACGTGGACCCTGTGGACCCTGTGGACTCGACAGACCCGGTGGACTGGGACGGCCTGCGGGCGGCAGCCCGGGGCGCCCTCGACAAGGCGTACGCGCCGTACTCGCAGTACCCCGTGGGCGCCGCCGCGCTGGCCGACGACGGCCGCCTGCTCACCGGCGCGAACATCGAGAACGCCGCGTACGGGGTCGCCCTGTGTGCCGAGTGCTCCCTCGTCAGCGCCCTGGTGATGTCAGGAGGCGGGCGGTTCACGGCGTTCGCCTGCGTGAACGCGCTCGGCGAGGCGATCATGCCGTGCGGCCGCTGCCGCCAGATCCTGTGGGAGCACGGCGGTCCGGAGCTGCTCGTGGACACCCCGAAGGGCGTGGTACCGATGACCGAAATAC
Source organism: Promicromonospora soli (assembly GCF_014653785.1). Taxonomy (GTDB): domain Bacteria; phylum Actinomycetota; class Actinomycetes; order Actinomycetales; family Cellulomonadaceae; genus Promicromonospora; species Promicromonospora soli. Next base: position 668,730 of record NZ_BNAS01000003.1, read on the forward strand.
TGCCGCAGGCCTTCGGGCCGGGCGACCTAGACCACGTGCGGGAGGCGACCCGATGAACGAGCCGTTCGACGCCGTCGACATCATCCGGGTCAAGCGTGACAAGGAGGCCCTGACCGACGCGCAGATCGACTGGCTCGTCGACGCCTATACCCGTGGCGTGGTGGCCGACGAGCAGATGTCCGCGATGACCATGGCGATCCTGCTCAACGGCATGTCGCGCGCGGAGATCTCCCGGTGGACCAACGCGATGATCTCGTCCGGCGAGCGCATGTCCTTCGCCGGCCTCTCCCGGCCGACGGCGGACAAGCACTCCACCGGCGGCGTGGGCGACAAGATCACGCTGCCGCTGGCGCCCCTCGTGGCGGCGTTCGACGTCGCCGTGCCGCAGCTCTCCGGCCGCGGCCTGGGGCACACGGGCGGCACGCTCGACAAGCTGGAGGCCATCCCGGGCTGGCGGGCCTCGCTGAGCAACGACGAGATGATGGCCCAGCTCGAGTCCGTGGGCGCGGTGATCTGCGCGGCAGGCACGGGCCTGGCCCCCGCGGACCGCAAGCTGTACGCGCTGCGGGACGTCACCGCCACGGTCGAGGCGATCCCGCTCATCGCGAGCTCGATCATGTCCAAGAAGATCGCCGAGGGCACGGGAGCCCTGGTGCTCGACGTGAAGGTCGGCTCCGGCGCGTTCATGAAGACCCTGGACAGCGCGCGCGAGCTCGCCCGCACCATGGTCGACCTCGGGACCGACGCCGGTGTGCGCACCGTCGCGCTGGTCACGGACATGTCGGTGCCGCTCGGGCTCACCGCGGGCAATGCCCTCGAGGTGCGCGAGTCGCTGGAGGTGCTCGCGGGGGGCGGGCCGGCCGACGTCGTCGACCTGACCGTGGCGCTCGCGGTGGAGATGCTCGCCGCGGCCGACCGCCCGGCCTCGGAAGCGGACGTGCGTGCTGCCCTGGCGGACGGCCGGGCCATGGACAAGTGGCGGGCGATGATCGCGGCGCAGGGCGGCGACGTCGACGCGCCGCTGCCGGTCGCGAAGGAGACGGAGACGATCGTCGCGCCGCACTCCGGGGTGCTGACCTCGCTCGACGCGTACGCGGTCGGCGTGGCGGTCCGGCGCCTGGGCGCCGGCCGGGCCCGTAAGGAGGACGCCGTCCAGGCCGCGGCCGGCATCGAGATCCACGTGAAGCCGGGGGACCGGATCGCCGCGGGGCAGCCGGTGCTGACCCTGCACACCGACACCCCGGAGCGGTTCGCGCGGGCTCGCGAGGCGCTCGAGGGCGGATGGGCCGTGGAGCGGGAGGGCGCAGAGGCCGTCCTGGAGGAGATCCTGGCCGGCGCCGCCGGCGTCCTGGCGAGCCTCGACGGGGGTGCGGGTGCGCTGGCGGGTACGGGGCTGGTGTCGGACGAGTCGGTGGTGCTGGACCGGATCGTCTGAGCAGCGCCGGGGTATATTTCGCCCGGTGCAGCCGGCGTTTCTCCAGCGTGGCAAACCGGCAAGTCGCTCCGGCCCGGCTTAGCCTGCTGAGGTGCAGCCGACATTGCGCATTTCGTCCCTGCTCGGCGCCATGCGTGCATTCGCCGGGCCCGTACCTACCCCGCCACCGCCGGGCCGCTTCGAGCGGCCCGCGGTCCCCGACGACGTCGAACGCCACCTCCAGTCGGTGACGTCCCGCGCCCGCCGGTCCGTGCTGGACCCGCTGGCGCGCGAGCGCGGCACCGGGACCGTCGGGTTTCCGCGGCGGCTGAACCTGCCGTCGCTCGACGGGAGCGTCGCGGCCGCCGTTCAGGTGAACGAGAGAACGTGCGGGTCGGCGGTCCTGGCGATGCTGGGACTGGCCGGTGATCCCCGCACGGCCCTGCGGATCGCGAGCGGCGACCAGGCGGCGAAGTTCGCGCGCCTGCAACGCGCCATCCAGTCGGCGACCAACCGGCGCGGGCTGGTCGTGGCCAGGTGGCCGCGCAGGTACGGGACGCCACCGTGGGGTGCCGCGCGGTTCGCGAGCTACGGGGGCGTGCGCTACACCCATCGGGTCGCGGCGTCGCCGGCCATGCTGGAGGCGGCGGTGGCCTCGGCACGCGCCGGGATCCCGGTACCCCTCTACACCGGCGGCGACGTCACGACCGGCTGGGACTCCGCGATTCCGCGCCACGTGGTGCTCCTCACCCTGGCCGACGGCGAGGGGACCGAGGGCAGCGCCGTCCTGTACGAGCCGTCCGGCGCGGGACTGCACACCGTCCCGGTCGCGGCCCTGCTGGACCCGCCGCGGGCGGCTGACGCACCGGGTGACCGCACTGCCGCGCGCGTGCGCAAGGCGCTGACCGCGGCGCTGGGCGGCTGGCCGCACGTGGCGTGGGTGCTGCTGCCGGAGCGCGCCGGGCACTGGCATCCGGACGACGCACGAGTGACGATGGAATCCCGCTGACGAGGAGGCCCTGATGAGCACGCTGCCTGGTCCGAACTCCTGGCGCGACACAGGCCTGGAACCGCCGGAGGAGGCCGAGATCGACACCACGCACGAGCCCGACGAGTACGTCCCGGACGTCCCCCGTCCCGACAGCGACGGCGCCGCCAACGAGGCGGACGTCGCGGAGCAGGCGCTCGAGGTGCCTGAGGACGAGGAGGAGAGCCCCGAGGCCGACTGAGCCGCAGGCTCGGCCCGGCGAGCAGGCTCGGCCGGCGAAGGAAGGACCTGCCGGCGGCACCGTCCGACGGTCGAGTGTCGGCGTCGGGCGGTAGGTTGTCAGCATGACCACGCAAGACCCCGGGGCGCGCCCCGGCGAGGCACTGATCCGCGCACTACCCAAGGTTTTGCTGCACGACCACCTCGACGGTGGGCTGCGCCCGCAGACCGTTCTCGAGCTCGCGGACGCCGCGGGCCACACGCTGCCCACGGACGACGCCGAGTCCCTCGCCGTCTGGTTCCGCGACGCCGCCGACTCCGGCTCGCTGGTCCGGTATATCGAGACCTTCCAGCACACCATCGCCGTCATGCAGACGGCCGACAACCTCGCCCGCGTCGCACGCGAGGCCGTGCTGGACCTCGCGGCCGACGGTGTGGTGTACGCCGAGCTGCGCTGGGCGCCGGAGCAGCACCAGGCCGGCGCGCTCTCGCTCCCCGCCGCCGTCGAGGCGGTGCAGGCCGGGATCGACGACGGGATCGCCGCCGCAGCGGCCGACCGGCACATCATCAGGGTGGGACAGCTCGTCGGCGCCATGCGGCAGGGGGACCGCTGGCAGGAGCTCGCGGAGCTCGCCGTGGCCTACCGGAACCGAGGTGTGGTCGGGTTCGACATCGCGGGGCCCGAGGCAGGGTTCCCGCCGTCGCGCCACCTGACGGTGTGGCGCTACCTCGCCGAATACGACATGCCCGCGACCGTCCACGCCGGCGAGGCCGCCGGCCTCGACTCCATCGCGCAGGCCGTGCACCTGGGGCAGGCGGACCGCCTGGGCCACGGCGCCCGGATCATCGACGACATCGCTTTCGCGGACCAGACCGACGGCGGCGCGGCCGAGCTGGGCCGCCTCGCGCACTGGATCCGCGACCACCAGATCCCGCTCGAGCTGTGCCCCGTGTCGAACCTGCAGACGGGCACCGCCGAGTCGATAGCGACGCACCCGATCACCCGCCTCAAGGAGCTGGACTTCGCCGTCACGCTCAACACGGACAACCGCCTGATGTCTCGTACGTCGATGACGCACGAGATGAAGCTGCTCGTCGACGAGGCCGGCTGGACCCTCGACGACCTCGCCGACGTGACAGTCACCGCCGCCTGGAGTGCGTTCATGCACCACGACGAACGGCGCGACCTCGTGGAGCAGGTAGTCCTGCCCGGATTCCAGAAAGTCGAAGGTGCCCTCGTATGACCGCTCAGACCCCCGCGGCTCACCCGCCTCAGCTGCCGCGCGACAGGGTGGCGCTCGCCACGTTCGTGGACCACACGCTGCTCAAGCCGGAGGCCACTGCGGCCGACGTCGCCGTGCTCGTCGAGGAGGGCGCCGAGCTCGGGGTGTTCTCGGTGTGCGTGTCGCCGTCCTTCGTGTCGCTGGCGGTCGAGGTGGCGGCCGGGCGGCTCGCCGTCGCGACGGTGTGCGGGTTCCCGTCGGGCAAGCACATGAGTGACGTCAAGGCGTTCGAGGCCGCCCGTTCCGTGGCCGACGACGCAGACGAGGTCGACATGGTGATCGACATCGGCACGGCGCGGGCCGGCCGGTTCGACGCCGTGCAGGCCGAGATCGCGGCCGTCCGCGCCGCCGTGCCGGCCGACCGGATCCTCAAGGTGATCATCGAGTCGGCAGCGCTCTCGGACGCGCAGATCGTGGGCGCGTGCAAGGCGGCCGAACATGCCGGCGCCGACTTCGTGAAGACCTCCACAGGCTTCCACCCGGCCGGCGGCGCCTCGGTCCACGCCGTGTCGCTGATGGCGCAGACGGTCGGCGTCGCGGGCGGCGGCAAGCTGGGCGTGAAGGCCTCCGGCGGGATCCGGGACCTCGACACGGCGCTCGCGATGATCGAGGCGGGCGCGACCCGCCTGGGCCTGTCGGGCACGGCGTCGGTGCTCGCCGGGTTCGACGCGGGTTCGGCAGCGCCCGCCCCGACGTCGGATGCCTACTGACACCTCCTCCCGAATTAGAACCAGGGCGAAGTAGAACCGCAGCCAGATAGAACCGCAGCGAGATAGAACCGCAGCGACTGCCACGGTTCTATCTCGCCCTGGTTCTACTTCGCCACCGTTCTACCTCGGCGGGGGGCGAGCCAGGCCTCCGCCGCCGCCCAGTGCTCCTTGAGCAGGATGTACCGGTCGTCGTGCCACGGCTTGACCGGCCCCGCCCAGTGGATCAGCCCGGGTTCGGCAACGATCTCCTGCGTGGGCCACGCGTTCCACCGCGCGTCCAGCACGCGGTAGCGCGACCCTGCGTAGGCGTTGAGCACGTCCTGGTCGTTGAGCCCGTACCGCTCGGCGTACGGCACGAACTCGCGGGTGAACCCGTCGGCCCGCATGACCGCCAGGTCGAGCAGCAGGATGCCCGCGTTGAAGCCCTGGTACCCGTACCGGTGGCGCTGCGTCATGGCGAGCACCAGGTCCCGCGCGGCGTCGGGGTCGTGCCCCAGCAGCCGCGTGGACCGGATGACGTTCCCGACGCCGTGCCGGTAGTTGTACGAGATCGACGGGCGGGCCGCCAGGGGCGCGCCGCCGAGGTCGGTGTCGTACAGCTCGGCCAGGTCGACCACGGACAGCGCGTCCAGGTCGTGGTAGAGCACGCGGTCGAGGTGCGGCAGCAGCTCCGGCAGGAGCAGGCGGTCCATCGTGGCGACGGTGATGTGCTTGAGCATGCCGAGCACGGTCCCGTAGTCGATCCCGTCGCAGGCGTACCACTCGAACGTGACCTCGGGGAACAGCCCGGCGAGCCGATCGTGGTCCGCGGACGTGTGGTCGCGGGTGAGCGCGACGACCCGCACCGGCCGGTCGGTGTGCCGCACCACGCCTGCGACCACCACCTCCATCTGGGACCGCAGGTTCCCGTCGAGGGCCACCGCGACGTTGAGGGGCCCGGCGGCCCCGCCGGTCGCGTGGACGGCGCGCGGCTCGGCCGCCTCCACCAGGACCCGCGTGGCGCGCACCCCGGCCACGACGTCGTCGACCGAGCAGGTGCCGGACGGCGCGGGCACCGGCGCCGTGTGTACCGCCCGCGCCCGTTCCACCTCGTCGGCCACGGTGGCGCCCCAGGTCGCGTAGACCTCGTCGCGGGAGGCCCCGGCGAGGATCTTGGCCATCGCGGGCGCCACGACGTCCCGGATCCGGCTCTGCATGGCGCGGCGGCCCGCCTCGTCAGCATCGAGCAGGCCGGCGAACCGGATGTCCGCGTCGTTCCTCGGCTGGAAGTCGACGTCGGCCCCGATGGCCCACGACGGCAGGAACGCGTGCAGGCGCGACGTGACCACACGGGAGTACCGGGAGCGGTAGGCGTCGAGCAGCTCGACCGCCGTGTGCAGGTTGCGGCCGAAGTCGTTGCGGCGCACCGAGGGGTGGAGGTGGGTGACCAGCTCGCTGCCGGCGTCGTGCTCCGGGACGGGCGTGTCCACGTACACGGCCGGCGCCCCGGCCGGCGCGGTCTCGAAACTCGTGGGGAACACCGTGTCGATGGTGGTGGTGAGGCACCCGCTGAAGAACGCGGGGACACCCGCGTTGAGCAGCAGGTGCACGGTGGTCCAGTCGCGGCACCCGATGGGGCCGTGTGCCTTCAGGTAGTCGACGGCTGTGGGTGTCAGGATCGCGTGCTTGTTGACGTGGAACGACACGAACAGCGGCTGCAGGTTCTCGTGGAACGGGAAGTCGAACCGCAGGTCGAACTGGCTGTGCATGTACCAGCCGAACGCGAGCATCCACGTGTTCTCCGGCACCGCGTCCAGGCGCGACATGTCGCGCTGCACGAGCGTGAGCTGCACGTCGGCGCCCGGCCCGGGCACCACGTGCTCGGAGCGGACCCGGTCGGCGAGGAACCGTACGGGCTCGGTGACGGCGTCGTCGCCGTGCAGGCGCAGGCCCTCGTGCCGCAGCAGGTGGCCGAGGCTCGCGATGGTCTGCACCGTGTCGCCGATGTTGCTGGAGGCGACGTTCTCGTCCGGGGCCTTGTAGTCGATGACGGCGAAGGAGACGTGACCCGTCGGAACCCGCGCGGGCGCGGCCGGCCGCAGTGCTTTGTCGACCCAGGGCGCCAGGTGGTCGATCGACGCCTGCACCTGCTCGGTCAGGTCGGCGGCGTGGCGGGCCGCGTCGAGCGCCTCGGCCGCCGCCGGAAGCTCGTCGGCGATGAACAGGAGCTTCGCGAGGTCGAGCAGCACCGCGGCGTCGGACACGAAACCGTGCCGCACCCAGGCCGACGCCGTCCGGGCGACGTCGGGGTTGGCCATGGCGATGCCCGCCCGGAGATACTCCGCGGGCGCGAGGCGGGCGGCGTCGTCGGGCCCGAGCTGGCGCAGGAGGTCCCACGCGAGCTCACGCAGTCCGACGCGCTGCGCGATCAGCGCGGCTCCGGCGACCCCGGCACGGCGCGTCTCGGGATGGGCCATGAGCGAGTGGCACAGCGACCGCCACTGGGACGTGTCCAGGCTGCGGGCGTTGCGGATGGACGTGGTGACGGCCTCGTCGACGGGTAGGCCGCGGCGCAGGGCGGCGGTGAGGACCGCATCGCCGGAGAGGGGTTCGGGTCGTTCCTGGAAGGGGCGGTCCGCGGCGCGGTCCGGGGCGGACCACACCTCCCGCGGCTGACGGTTGGCTTCCTTGGCGGATGCCCAGGTCTCCTGGTCGGGGGTGGGCAGGGGGCGCGCACCGGGTAGCAGGCCCGGCCGATCAGGATGCGGGTTGTGCAGGAGATCGGTCGAGGCAGTGAGCAGCGCCTCGGCGATCATCTCGTCAGCAGTCTGGACCGGGTGCGCAGTCTCACCGGACGCGGCGAGACGGCGGCTTGCAGGGGACATGAAGGCTCCTTGTGGGGTCGACGGGCAAGGCGAATACCGTCGTCCCAGCGAGCGCGTCCCAGCCGCGCGAAGTACCGACGGTGGCCAGAGCGTAGTGCCCCCGGGTTACGCCCTGACGACGTCTCGGTAGGCTCCCGGACATGTCTGCGCAACAACCTGCTGACCAGGGTGTTTCCGAGTCGCTGCCCACCGAGCCGGGAACGCCGGTCCGGGTGCGGTTCCGCAAGTGGGACGGCACCCCGCACTGGGTGTTCCACGCCGTCCACCTGGGCTCCGACGAGCACGGGCAGTGGGTCGGGTACCAGCCCGGGACGCGCTTCGCCCGGCCCGGCGCGAAGTACACGGCGCGCGGGCCGGGGGTCGGATTCTTCGGCCCCGGAGGGTGGACCCCGCTGCTGTACCGCGACCACCCGTACCGCATGCGGCTCTACATCGACCTCAGCACGGTCCCCGAGTGGCGGCGGCTGCCCGACGGCGACAACCGCGCCGCCTTCGAGGTGACCGCCGTGGACCTGGACCTCGACGTCATCGGCTTCGAGGACGAGGCCGCCGAGCCGCGCGGCCAGTTCTTCATCGACGACGAGGACGAGCTCGCCGAGCACGCGGTGACGATGAGCTACCCGCCCTCACTGGTCGAGCAGGTCCGGGCGGACGCCGACACGCTCCTCGCCGCGGTGCGCGCGGGGGAGCCGCCGTACGACGGCGCGACGGCAGAGCGCTGGTTCGAGGTGCTGGACCGGCTGGCCCGGCGATGAGGTCGCTCAGTGCGTGCTGAGGGCCAGGTCGTCCTGCTCCACCGCTGCCCGCCACTCCGCCTTCTCCGCGCGCCAGCGCTCGTCGTCGCGGCCGCGACGCCAGTAGCCCGACGCCGAGAGCAGCTCACGCGGCACCCCCAGCGTGCCGCGCGCCCAGCGGCGCAGGTCGCGCACGCAGCCGGCCTCGCCGTGCAGGAACGTGTGCGGCACGCCGTCGGGCAGCTCCGCGGCCTGCACGACGTCGGCCAGGCGCGCACCCGTGGACCGGTGCACCCAGCTGAGGTGGAGGTTCGCGGCGCTCGCGATCTCCTGCTGCTCCGACGCGTCGGCGACCTCCACGAAGACGTGCGCCACGGCGCCGTCGGGCAGCGCCTCGCAGGCGGCGGCGATGGCGGGCAGGGCGGACTCGTCGCCGGCCATGAGGTGCCAGGGGGCGTCGGGGGACGGCGCGTAGTCGCCGCCCGGGCCCACGAACGAGACCTCTTCGCCGGGCTGGACGCGCTGTGCCCAGGGGCCGCCGTAGCCCTCGTCGCCGTGCGTGACGATGTCGATGTCCCAGCTCGACTCGGCGACGTTGCGGATCGTGTAGGTGCGTAGCACCGGGCGGCCCTCGGGCTCGGTGGGTTCAGCCATGACGAGCTTGACGTAGCGGTCCGTGAGCGGCGTGGGGTCGACGCCGGCGAGTGAGCTACCGCCGATCGTCACCCGGATCATGTGCGGCGTCAGGTGCCTGACTGCGGTCACGGTCGCCGTGGTGCGGACCCCCTTGCGGGGCTTTCCAGTGGGTGCATTCATGGTCTGGGACATGGTGAGGCAAGCCTAACCTCCGCGGCGTGCGAGTGACGGTGTGCTGTGCGTCACTGGCTGAAGGCGGGTGGATGTCACCCGAGGCAACGCGGCCGGGGCAACCTTCCACGCCTAGCATGGGTGGGTCGTAGCTTTTCTAGCTGTCAGGAGTCCGGTCGTGAAGATCGCTGTTGTGGGTACGGGTTATGTCGGTCTGTCGAACGCGGTCCTGCTGGCCCAGAAC
>NZ_BNAS01000004.1:0-76099 GCF_014653785.1 Promicromonospora soli
ACGCACACCGTCAGAGCCGCAATCTTCCCGATCACTTCCCTGCCCGGGGCAGTTCCTCAAACTTACCAGGCTCTTTCGGACTTTTCCAAATCCTCGCCGGCCAGCTGGCCAGGAGAATTCTTCGAGTATTCGAAGGAGTTCTGGTATCCCATTTTCGCCATCGTCAGAAGAATGAACTTCGACGATCTGGAGAGGAGGGACGCCTCCCGTGGATCGCGGCGCTAGCCGCTCCATCCACCTCGGAGGCAACCTCTGCAACTTACCCTACCACGCTCCCCGGTGCAAGGACCCTGGTCAGGGTCACTTCACGGGGTGCCGATCTGGCAAGCCCTCGCCAGTTCCAGAGCGCACAAGGCTACTACTAGATCTGGGTTGGTTTCCACCCCGGGACCGGCCAGTCGCGCTTCTCGCGCTTCCTGTCCGTGCCTCCCTGCCGGGCGAACAACGGGAACAGTACACAGCCACCGGCGCACACGCCAAATCGGCCTCCCGGCCGGCCGCGAGCGCCGCGAAACGGCCGATCCACCGCGCCGCGATGTCGCGCCCACCAGCGTGGTCGTCACTCCACGGTGACCGACTTCGCCAGGTTTCGCGGCTTGTCCACGTCATGCCCGAGAGCCAGCGCAGCGTGGTACGCCAGCAGCTGCAAGGGCACGGTGAGGAGCAGCGGGTCGAGCTCCCGCTCGTTGCGGGGCACGTCGATCCGTTCCGCCGCCAGCTCGCCCAGGTCCACGCCGGCGTGCGTCACGACGACGAGCGGGCCGCCGCGGGCGGCGATCTCGTGGAGGGCTGCCACGTTGCGGTCGGTCAGCTCGTCGTCGGGCACGACTGCGACGGTCGGCACCTCCGGCGAGATGAGAGCCAGCGGCCCGTGCTTGAGCTCGGACATCTGGTAGGCCTCAGCGTGCCGGTAGCTGATCTCCTTGAACTTCTGCGCGCCCTCGCGCGCTACCGGATAGCCCCTGACCCGGCCCACGAAGAACAGGCTCTCCGCCGGCGCGAGCGCCGTACCGGCCTGCGCGATCCGCTCCTCCCCCTCGAGCACCTGCTCGATCTGCGCCGGCAGCTTCTGCAGCCCGGCCACGAGCCGGCGTCCGTCGGCGACGGACAGGTCGCGTACGCGCCCGAGCTGGAGCGCCAGCAGCGCGAAGCCCACGAACATCGTGGTGAGCGCCTTGGTAGAGGCGACTGCGATCTCCGGCCCCGCGTGCAGGTAGATCCCGCCGTCGCAGGCCCGCGCTATCGCCGAGCCGACGACGTTGACGAGCCCGATGACCCGCCCGCCCTTGCGCCGGACCTCCTCCACCGCCAGCAGCGTGTCGATGGTCTCGCCGGACTGGCTCACCGCCACGTACAGCGTGTCCGGCTCGATGACCGGGCTGCGGTAGCGGAACTCGCTCGCGGCTTCGGCGTCGGCGGGGATGCGGGCGAGCTCCTCGATGAGCGACGCGCCCATCTGCCCCACGTAGTACGCCGACCCGCAGCCGAGGATCTTGACCCGCCGGACGGCGCGCAGCTCGCGGGCGTCCATCTCGAGCCCGCCCAGGTGTGCCGTGGCGAACCGCTCGTCCAGGCGCCCGCGCAGCGCGCGCTCCACGCTGGCCGGCTGTTCGAGCATCTCGGTATACATGCGCGGACGGCCGTCGATCTGCCCGTGCTCGTAGGCGCTGGGGTCGACGTCGACCTCGCGTGCCGTCGTCTGCGTCCGGGTCAGGTCTCGGCGGAACGTCGTGAAGCCCGACGCCGTGACGGTCGCCAGCTCGCCGTCGGCCAGGTGCGCCACCGTGGTGGTGTGGCGCACGAGCGCCGCCAGGTCGGAGGCGACGAACATCTCCTTCTCCCCCACGCCCACCAGCAGCGGGCTGCCGTTGCGGGCCACCACCACCCGGTCGGGGAAGTCGGCGTGCACTACGGCGAGCCCGTAGGTCCCTTCCACGGCGTCCAGGGCGTCGACGACCTTGCCCTCCAGCGTGTCGGCGTCGGACAGGGCGACGAGGTGGGCGAACACCTCCGTGTCGGTGTCGCTCACGAGCGGCACGCCCTGGTCGGTGAGCCGTGCGCGGAGCGCGGCGGCGTTGTCGATGATGCCGTTGTGCACCACCGCTACCGTGCCGCTCGCGTCCGTGTGCGGGTGGGCGTTGACGTCGGTCGCGGGACCGTGCGTCGCCCATCGGGTGTGGCCGATGCCCACCTGACCGGCCATCCGCTTGGGCAGGATCTCGGCCAGGTCGCGGACCCGCCCGGCGCACTTGGTCACCCGCACCCGGGAGCCGACGACGGCGATGCCCGCCGAGTCGTACCCCCGGTGCTCCAGCCGGCCGAGCGCCTCCACGAGCAACGGGGCCGCGTTCTGGCCGCCGACGTAACCGACGATTCCGCACATGTTCTTGCTCCTTCGAGGGATGTATGGGGCGCTGGGCAGATCGGCCGGCGACGCTGTTCCGGCTCAGCCGTAGATCATCCGGCGCAGCTGCCGCTCGCTGAGCCGGGGCGCCGCGACAACCCGGTGCTCCAGCTCGGCGGCGATGCGCGCGAAGATCTCGGGGTTCTTCGCCCCGTGGGTCTTCAGCTCGGCATGTCGCCGTCGGACGACGTCCTCCACCGGGAGGGCGAAGTACGCCACGACGTCGCCGATCACCCGCGCCGCCTCGGCGGGCGTGAGTCCTGTGGTCGCTGCCACGTGGCCGACGAGGTCGGAAGACGTCTTCATGCCGGTGAGACTGGCCCATCCGGATCCGAAGGGCAACTTCTTGCCCGCTATCGGGCAGATCTGCGCACCGGGTTGTCCGGATATGCGAACGGCGGCCGCCTGCTGATGAGCAGGCGACCGCCGTCGGAACCGGCGCGGCCGGTCACAAGGTCATTCCGACGCCGCGACCGCCAGCGTCTTCTTGCCCCGGCGCAGCACCGCGTACCTTCCGTGGAGCAGGTCCGCGGGGACGAGCGCGGCGTCGTCGGACGTGACCTTCACGTTGTTCACGTAGGCGCCGCCCTCGGCGATCGCGCGGCGCGCGGCGCCCTTCGACGCGACGAGCTCGGACCCGACCAGCAGGTCCACGACCAGGTCGCCGGCCTTGGCCGTCACCCGCGGCAGCTCGGCCACCGCGCCGGCGAGCGTCCGCTCGTCGAGGTCGTCGAGAGAACCGCGGCCGAACAGCGCCTGGCTCGCGGCGATGACGGCCTCGGTCGCCGCCGCGCCGTGCACCAGGGTGGTGACGTCGCCCGCGAGCGCCTTCTGGGCCTCGCGCGCGAACGGCCGCTCGGCCACCTCCGCCTCCAGCGCCTCGATCTCCTCCCGGGTGCGGAAGGTAAAGACCCTGAGGTAGTTCACGACGTCGGCGTCGGCCTGGTTGAGCCAGAACTGGTAGAAGGCGTACGGACTGGTCATCTCCGGGTCGAGCCAGATCGACCCGCCCTCGGACTTGCCGAACTTGGTGCCGTCCGCCTTGGTGATCAGCGGGGTCGTGAGCGCGTGCGCGGTCACTCCCTCGGCCTTGCGGATCAGCTCGACGCCCGCCAGCAGGTTGCCCCACTGATCGTTGCCGCCCAGCTGCAGGGTGATGCCGTGCCGCCGGTACAGCTCGCGGTAGTCCATGCCCTGCAGCACCTGGTAGCTGAACTCGGTGAAGCTGATGCCCTCGTCCGAGCGGAGCCGCCGGGCCACGATGTCCTTCGACAGCATGGTGCTCATGCGGAAGTGCTTGCCGATGTCGCGCAGGAACTCGATGGCCGTCATCGGGGCGGTCCAGTCCAGGTTGTTCACCATCAGCGCGGCGTTCTCGCCCTCGAACGACAGGTGCGGCTCGATCTGCGCGCGGATGCGCTCCACCCAGGACGCGACGATCTCGGGCGAGTTGAGCGTGCGCTCGCCGGAGTCGCGGGGGTCGCCGATGAGGCCCGTCGCGCCGCCGACGAGCAGGTACGGCCGGTGCCCGGCATCCTGCAGCCGGCGCGCGGTGAGGATCTGGACCAGGTTGCCGATGTGCAGCGACGGCGCCGTGGGGTCGAATCCCACGTAGTAGTCCACGGTGCCCTCCGACAGTGCAGAACGCAGCGCGGCCTCGTCGGTGGACTGTGCCACCAGGCCTCGCCATTGCAGCTCGTCGAGGATGTCGGTCACCGTGGTTGCTCCTTGCTTCGTGGGACGCGGCCCGGACGGGCCGCTCGGGGGGCCCTCGTGGACCCGGGGGTCCTAGTCTGCCCGACGGCGGTGGCTGAGCCCGCCTCTATTGCGTCACGGCCCGAGGAAGTGCCGCCGTGCGGGGAGGCGCGCACCATCACGATCGCGACGTCGTCGTCGGCCGTGGCGGACAGCATGGACAGGGCTGTCTGGACGACGGACCCCAGTTCCGCGGTGTGGGTTCCCTCGAGGACACCGGCGAGCTGGTCCAGGCGGGCACTCAAGCGGCTGTCCCGCGTCTCGATCAGCCCGTCCGTGTACAGGACCAGCGTGTCACCGGGGCCGATGTCGACCGCGTGGTCCCGTCGTGGCGTCCCCGGGTCCATGCCGAGCAGCAGGTCGTTGCGGACCGCGAGGATCTCGCACGTGCCGTCGGCGCGGACCAGGATCGGAGGCGGGTGGCCCGCACTGGACCACCGCACCGTGCGGAGCCGGCCCGGCCGTTGTCCGGGCGCCTGTTCGACGCGCGCCACGAGCGCGGTGGCAGTCGCCGTGCTCCCGAGCGCGAGCCCGTCGATGGCCGCGTCGACGCGTTCCAGCACCCTCGCGGGCGTGTCCTGGCTGTCGTACCCGATGGCACGCACAAGGGCGCGGAGCTGACCCATCATGACCGCGGCACCGAGGTCGTGCCCGATCACGTCGCCAATCACCAGGGTCGTGGAACCGTCACGCGTCGCGAACGCGTCGTACCAGTCGCCGCCGATGTCCCGCTCGGCCGCCGCCGGCTGGTAGTGCACGACCACCTCCAGGTCGTCGAACTGCGGCGGATCGGTCAGTACGGCCCGCTGGAGCGCGAGGGACACCTCGGTGGCCCTGGCCCGCTCCTCCTCCAGGCGCAGGGCCCGGAGCCGCAGCGCGTCGTCGTGCTCGCGACGTCGGACGGCGTCGCGCAGCGCCGCGTCGACCGTCGTCGACAGGACCACCATGAAGCGGATGTAGTCCTCGTCCCACGGTCTCACCGCGGTCCCGCGCAGGACGAGGACGGCGAGCGTGCCGGTGTCACGGTCCGACCGCACGGGCTCGACCACCATGCCGTGGGCGACCTGGCGGCGGCCGGAACTGACCGCTCGGACGACGAGGGCCAGCTCGTCCGCCTCCTGGGCCTCCCCGGACTCCACCACGACCTGGGGCCCGCTCACGTCGTAGACCGCCGCACGGGAGATGTCCGGGCTCGCGGACAGCGCCTTGACCACGGGCAGGGCGAACCTCCGCAGGTCCGTGAAGGTCGTCGGCAAGGCTGCGTGCACCCCGCCCAGCGTCGCCAGGCGCCGCTGGTCCACGACCCCGAGCGTCGTCTCGGTCGCGATGTCCAGCACGCCGACGATCCGGCCGTCGTCGTCCCACAAGGGGCTGTAGGAGAAGGTGAAGTAGGTCTCCTCGTCGTACCCCGACCGGTTCATCAGCAGGTACAGGTCACGGCTCAGCGTCGCCTGCCCCGTGGTCAGGACGGCGTCGAACAGCGGGCTGATGTCGTCCCAGATCTCGCCCCAGACCACGCGCGCGGGCGCGCCCAGCGCACCGGGGTGCTTGTCCGAGCCGAGCATCTCGCGGTAGCCGTCGTTGTAGATCATCGTCAGGTCCGGGCCCCAGACCATCATCACCGCGAACCGCGTCGAGAAGCACAGGCGCACGGCGTGGCGCAGCGACTCCGGCCACGAGCTCGGCGGACCCAGCGGCGTGGCGTCCCACGCGACGGTCCGGGCCTCGCGGCCGACCGCGCTGCGCGCGGTCGCGTCCTCGAACCATCCGGCTCTCACAAACAAATGCTAACGAGAACGCCACCCGGACCCAGACTTCGGAGTGGGTGAGAACCGGCGCGTACTGCGTCGGAAGCCCCGCGGACGTCAGCCCGCTGCAATGAGTTCTGGCGCGCATCGTCGTCGAACGTTCCATGGATACCAAAATGCCTCTGCGCCTGGCCGACGCGTCCGGCAGGGTGGACTCATGAACGACGTCGACATGCCCCGCTGGAAGCGGAACGTCGGGCTGTTCCTGACCGGACAGACCATCTCCCTGCTCGGGTCGATGCTGGTGATGTACGCGGTCATGTGGCACCTGACCATCGAGACCCGGTCCGGCTCCGTACTCATGCTGAGCATCGTGTTCGGGATGCTGCCGCAGGCGTTCATGTCGATCTTCGGCGGAGTCTGGGCCGACCGGCACTCCCGCAAGCTCCTGATCATGGGCTCCGACACGACCATCGCCGTGGTCACCCTGGGCCTGGCCCTGCTCATGGTCAGCGGCGTCGACGACCTGTGGGTCATCTACCTGGCGCTGGCGGTCCGTTCGGTGTTCGCGGGCATCCAGACGCCCGCCGTGAGCGCGATGATCCCCCAGATAGCGCCGACCAGTCAGCTGATGCGCGTCAACGGCATGTTCCAGTCGATCCAGTCGGGGATGATGCTGCTCGCTCCCGCCCTGGCCGCCGCGATCTACGCGTCCTTCGACATCGTCGCGGTGTTCTTCGTCGACGCGGCGACCGCGCTCATCGGCGTGGGGATGCTCGCCCTGGTCACCGTGCCGCGGCTGGTGCGGGCCGACGCCGAGGACGGGCCGGTCAGCTACTTCGGCGACCTCGTGGCGGGCGTGCGGTACATCCGTACGAACGCCCCCGTGAAGTGGCTGGTCGCCCTGTTCGCGCTGGTGATGTTCCTGGTCGGGGCGCCGAGCTATCTCACGCCGCTGATGGTCACCCGCACGTTCGGCGACGAGGTGTGGAAGCTGACCGCGAACGAGCTGTTCTGGGGCGGCGGCATGCTGCTGGGCGGCATCATCATGGCCAGCGTGGGACCGCGGATCACCCGCCGCGTGCGGCTCATGGTGGGCTCCGTGCTCACCACGGGCGTGCTGGTCGCCGGACTCGGCATCTCCACGAACATGTGGGTGTTCTTCGTGCTCGGGCTGCTGATCGGCATCACGTTCGCCACCCTCAACACACCGGCGTTCACGATCATCCAGGAGCGCGTGGAGCCCGAGATGCAGGGCCGGGTGTTCGGCTTCTTCGGGATCGTCATGACCGTCGCGATGCCGTTGTCCATGGTCGTCTTCGGCCCGTTGGCGGACCAGTTCTCCGTGGAGACGCTCCTGATCGTGGCGGGAGTCCTGCTGGTCGTGGTGCTGGCGGCGATCCTCGCGGTCCCGGCCGCGCGGCGGTCCCTCGCGCAGGTCGACGTAGCGCCGGAGCCGGTCGCCGAGCCGGTCGCCGAGCCCGCCGCGGCGCAGGTGAACGACCGGCTGTAGACACCGCCGGGCGTAGTGCCCCGGACGGCCGTCCTGTGCCTCACGACACGTTCACCCGCCGCTGCCCGGGTGCGAGTATTGACGGGTTCCGTAGCCGGCAGCCGCGCGTTGGGAAGGTCCCTGTGAGCACCCCGAAGATCTATGCCCTGCACGAGAACCCCGAGTGGTTCCCGCCGTTTGCCGAGGCCTTCGCGGCCGAGGGCGTCGAGTACGAGGAGTGGGTGCTGACCGACGGGGTGCTCGACCTGGACGACGCCCCACCCGAGGGCATCTTCTGGTCCCGCATCTCGGCGAGCAGCCACACGCGCGACCACGGCCTCACCAAGGACTACTCGCGCGCAGTGCTGTCCTGGCTGGAGGCGTACGGCCGCCGCACGGTCAACGGCCGCCGTGTGCTCGAGCTCGAGGTGAGCAAGGTGGACCAGCTCACCGCGCTGCGCGCCGCGGGGATCGACACGCCGCGCACGGTGGCCGCCGTCGGGCGGGACCAGGTGCTGAAGGCCGCGCAGGGGTTCCCCACCCCGTTCGTCACCAAGCACAACCAGGGCGGCAAGGGCCTGGGCGTGCGCAAGTTCGACTCGTTCGAGGACCTCGCCGACTACGTCGCCTCCGACGAGTACGACGAGCCCGTCGACGGCATCACGCTGATCCAGGAGTACGTCGTAGCGGCCGACGGCGGCATCACCCGCGTGGAGATCGTGGGCGGCGAGATGGTCTACGCCGTGCGCGGCGACACCGAGCGCGGCGGGTTCCAGCTCTGCCCCGCGGACGCCTGCGTCATCGACCCGGAGACCGGCCGCCCGATCCCGCCGGCCGGCGCGACCATCTCCATGGCGCCCGACGAGGACTGGGGCCTGTTCTCCGAGCGCGAGGGCTACGACGACCCGGTGGTCGCCAAGTACCTCGAGTTCACGAAGCGGCACGGCATCGAGGTTGCCGGCATCGAGAACATCCGGACCGCCGACGGCCGCGTCCTGACCTACGACGTGAACACCAACACGAACTACAACAGCGACGTCGAGCGGGGCACCGCCAAGTCGGGCCCGCGCGAGATCGTGCGGCACCTGGCCCGCGTGCTGCAGGAGACCTACCCGGCCTGACGACGGCCGAGCTCAGGGACGAACCGGCGCCGGTCGGTAGGCCGACACCGTCGGCTCGCCCGCCAGCCAGAGGCGCCAGGGGAACCGGTCGGCGCTGCCGCCCTCGCCGCTCACGCCCACGCGTGGGCCGGTCCGGACGACGGCGGCGGAGGTCTCGACAGGCTCGACCAGTGAGCGCTCCACCAGCGAAGGCTCGACCGCCGGAGTCTCCAGCACGACGGCACCGTGCGGGTCGGTGACGTCGGCGCCGTCGTCGGACAGGTGCAGACCGAGCGCCACCGTGAGCCGGGCCGGTCCACGCGCGATGTCGCGGTCGGCCCGGACAACTCCTGAGGCGAGGCGACGGGAGCGGGCGAGGTCCGCGCCGTCGACCACCTCGCCCGCCCGGAGCAGCACCGCCGACGCCGTCCCCGGCGGCCCGCACACCACGTTCACGCAGTGGTGCAACCCCAGGTGCCGGTACACGTACAGGTGCCCGGGCTCGCCGAACATCGTCGCGTTCCGCCGGTTCTGACCGCGATAGGCGTGCGAACCCGGGTCGGTCTCGCCGTCGTACGCCTCGACCTCGGTGAGGCGCAGGGAGACGACGCCGTCGGCGGTGCGCCGGGTGAGTGTGGCTCCCAGGAGGTCCCGGGCGACGTCGAGGACGGGCCGGAGGTACCAGTCCCTGTCGGGGACCACGCCAAGGGCGCCTGTCGCTGGATCACGCACCACCCGATCATGCCCGCCCTGGCCGTGGGTTGCGAAAGTCGGTGTGGTCAAGCCTGTCGAGACCTCCATCGGGTCTCGACAGGCTCGACCACCGCGACGTGGTTAGGCGAAGGCGAACACCGGCGGGAAGACGACCACCACGATCACCGCCCACACGGCGTAGGCCGGCAGGTAGCGGGTCTGCCACCGCTCGACCGGGCCGAACGTCCGCGCGCCCCGGAGGAACCCGACCGAGAGCCAGGCCGACCAGGCCAGGTGCACCAGCAGCACGAGGTTCAGGCCCAGAGCTGCCACCTTGTTCGCGCTGAACCCGAACTCGGCGATGCGGGTAAGCATCGCTGTCAGGGCCACCGCGTCGACCGCGAGCGCCGCGATGACGAGGACTACCTGGAGTACGTCGAACAGACCGGGCGGCGCGAGCGCGTCGCGCGCGGAGATCGAGTAGAGCAGCAGGCTCAGGACCAGCACGAGCACCGCGTCCATGAGGATGAGCAGCTCGCGGTCGACGTCGAGCAGGCCGCCGGCCGTCGAGAAGGCTCCGAGGAAGACCAGGAGCATCACGATGGTGAGCGGCGTGAAGACGCGGGTCAGGACCGGCGCGATGTTCTCGACGACGTTCTGCTTGGCCTCGACCAGCCAGGCGGCGACGATGAGCGCGCCGGGCACGGCGAACGGGAGGATCCAGGCCTCGAGGACGGGCTCGAAGTCGACCCCGACCAGCGCGAGCGTGCCGACCGTGAGCCCGATCAGCACGCCGCCGCCCAGGGCAAGCAGGACGTAGTAGATCGCGAGCTCGCCGGTGAAACGGACGTAGTCCATGCGGCGCGCGTCGGACCGCCATCGGCCGCCCGCGTACGCGACCGAGACGAGCGCCCACAGGGCGACTATCGCGTGGCTGGCCGCGAGGAACTCGGTCGAGCCCATGGGCTCGAACGGGTACACGTTCAGCACGACGGCGAGCAGCGCGAACGGGATCAGGAGCGCCGCGGCGACCTGCCAGGTGAGCTTCCGCTTCCAGGCGAAGTAACCGGCGAGGAACGGCAGCACGAGCAGGCCGACGTTGCGCATGATCGCCGTCTCGTCGTCGATCAGCTCGATCCCGGCCTTCACCGCGATGCCGGCGCCGATGGCGAGCGCCAGGACGACGCCGAGCTCACGCCAGGGGTTGGTGCCGCCGTCGGCCCGCTCGGGGACGAGGACGAGCTGCTTCCAGAGCCGGTCGGAGTGCTCGCGTGCGAACTCGCGGGAGACCTCGTCGAGGTTGCCCATGCGCTTCACGGAGACCAGGAACGCCTCGTCGTCGTCGAGCCCGGTGCTGGTCAGGTCGGTCACCTGCTCGCGCAGGTGGTCCTCCATCTCCTCGACGTCGCCGGCCGAGATGGCCCGACGCCGCTGGACGTACCCGCGCCACTGGTCGATCTGGGACTCGAGCTGCTCGTGATCGCTCATCACGCCCACCCCTCCGCCACGGTAGGCGGCATCTGGACGTCCTGCCACACCTGCTTCAGGGCGTCGGCGACGACCGACCACTGCGCCTGCCGTTCGGCAAGTGCCTCCCGGCCCGCACGCGTGATCGCGTAGTGCTTGCGCCGGCGTCCGGCCTCGGACGTGCCCCAGGTCGCCTGCACGTACCCGAGCCGTTCGAGCCGGTGGAGCAGGGGGTAGAGCATGCCGTCGGTCCACTGCATGCGGCCGCCGGAGAGCTCGTTGACGCGCTTGAGGATCGCGTAGCCGTACGACTCGCCGTCGGCCAGGATGCCGAGGACGAGCGGCGTGGCCGAGGCCGCGACCAGGTCCTTGTCGATGTGCACTCAGAATCTCCGATGCCTAGGACTGCTAGGGATTGAACCCTAGCAGAGCAAGGCATGGTTGATCTAGGTGTGGACGGCCGCGCATCCGGCTCTGCCGGTCGGGCTACTCCAGCTCGATGCTCGTGATCGTCACCGGTTGCTTCGGTTGCCCGTTGCCCTCGTTGCTCCCTTGCGCCGCGACCCGTTGAAGGATGTCCATACCTGAGGTGACCTTGCCGAACACGGTGTGCCCGTAGGAGTCCGTGGGGATCTCCGAGTCGCCGTACACGAGGGAGAACTGAGCGGCCGAGTATCCACTGCCGTTGAACCTCATGACGAGACTGCCGACTGGATACACGCCGTCGTCCGGGACGTTCTCCGGCGGCCCGAAGAGGTAGCCCGGATTCCCGTCACCGCTGAATGTGGGGTCCCCGCAGTTGAGACGGTACGGGCCAGCGGTCTGGAGCTCGTGACATCCGGTGCCGTCGTAGTAGCCACCTCGGGCGAGCTCCACGAAGACCGCGACGGCGGTCGGCGCCGAGACCCCATCGAGCTCGACCTCGATGTCGCCCAAGCAGGTCTTCAGCGTGGCGTGCCACTTCCGGTTCTCGGAGGCCGACGCGTCGTCGGGAAGGTCATAGGTCTCCCGAGGCACCCGCACCGGGTCCAGACAGGGGGCCGCGGGGGGAGCGTTGGTGGCGGCCTGGGACGGGTCGGGTTCCGCGTCCGCATCGACGTCAGTGACGCCGGGACTGGTCCCACCGCCCGCCACCACAGGGTCGTCGTCACCCGCCGGAAGCAGCGTCCGAACCAGGAAGAACCCGCCGACCGCGAGCACGAGAACGCCCGCGACAGCCACGGCGGGCCAGATCCATCTGCGGCTGGCCGAGGCCGCGCCAGGCCGTGTCACCGGCGCGGCCGATTGCGCGGCGGACGGCCTCAGCTCCGTCGCGTCCAGCTCGCCCCGGAGATGGGTCTCCGGAGCGGCGACCTGGATGTCCGACGCCGGTGGCGGCACGGCCTGTTCGCTCCGCAGGGGGCCCGCCGGCCGCGCCGGAATCGGCTCCGGACCTGACACACGGACTTGCCCTGATGTGGACTGCCCGGATTGCGCGAGCGACAGCGGCCCGGTCGCACTCCCGGTGCGCTCCGCGATCATCGTCGCGATCCCATCGGTGAGCCACGGCCGGGTCGACGCCGCTCCGGTCATCACCGTCGCCGCATCGCCCGAGTCGGCGAGCCAGTCCAGCACCTCCGGCACCCGGGGCCTGGCCGCCGGATCCTTGGCGAGGCAGGCCATCACCATGGGCTTCAGCTCCTCGGGGACCCCGGTCATATCCGGTTCACCGTGCACCACCCGGTAGACCATGGTCTCCAGCCGGCCGGTCCCGAACGGGTTATGACCCGAGACTGCGAAGGTCAGGACACCACCGAACGAGAACACGTCACCGGCCGCCTCGACGGGTTGCCCGAGCGCCTGCTCCGGCGGCATGTACGCGGGCGTCCCCATCAGGGCGTCAGCACTGGTGAACGACGTCACGTCGAGAGCACGGGTGATACCGAAGTCGATGACACGCGGGCCGTCGGCCGCAATGATGATGTTGGCGGGCTTCAGGTCACGATGCACCAGTCCGGCGGCGTGAATGGCCTGGAGCCCTTCGGCCAGCCCGGCACCGATCGCCAGGACGGCTTCGATGGGCAGCGGGCCGTGCGTGTCGACGGCGGCCTGGAGCGAGGGGCCGTTGATGTAGTTGGTGGCCATCCACGGCCGGTCGGAATCGGTGTCGGCGTCGACCACCTCGGCGGCGTAGAAACCGCCCACCCGCCGCGCGGCGGCGATCTCCCGCTCGAAGCGCTGCCGGAAGTGCGGGTCGGCAGCCAGCTCGCCCCGGATTACCTTGAGCGCGACCTCGCGACCACCGCGGGAACGGCCCAGGTAAACAGCTCCCATACCGCCACGGCCCAGGCGGCCGAGCAGTCGATACGGGCCGATTTCACGAGGGTCGGCGGCCAGGTCCAGAGGTTCCAGGAATGTCACCGGGCAAACCTACCGAAACCGGCCAAGCACGTGTGACGGTTTGGGACCGTAGCAGGCGTCAGGCGCTGACGCCCCGAGCTGGCCAGGCCGATCGTCGCCGTCTGAGAGATGCTGTTCGGGTGAGCCCGCCGAACTTCTGGAGGCACCCGTGAGCGCCATGGTCGCCGTCCGGGGTCTGGGAGCGGGGGGCCGTTCCCGGTGGCCCGCCGGGGCACGACGATCCGTCATCGCCCTTGCGCTCCTCGCCCTCCTGACCGCCTGCGGCGGGTCCGCGGACACCGATGAGGGCTCCGGCACACCGTCGGCGTCGCCCTCTCAGTCCGACACCGGGTCCGGGGGCGCAAGCGGAGGGGATGCCACGCACCTCGCGCCAGGGGAGCTGATCGTGTTCGAGAAGGCCCAGCCCGGAGCCGAGGAGACCGACCTGTACGCGATCGGGCAGGACGGCAAGCCGACGTTGGTGAACAGCCCGGGTAACTACCCGCACTGGTCGCCCGACGGCAGCCAGCTCGCGTTCCTCGCCTGCCTGGACCCGCCCGAGTGCGCCACCGGCGCCGCGCTGTACGACCGCTCGACCGGCGACGTCCGTGGCTTCGTCATGCCGGACCCGGACCTCTTCACCGCTTGCGCGGTATGGGCACCGTCCGGCAAGGAGCTCGCCTGTGAGGGGCTGAGCGACGACGATCCGACGCGGAACGGCGTCTACACCGTCCGCGCTTCGGACGGCAAAGGGCTGAAGCGAATTACCGAGAACACGGGGGGCGGAAACGACTTTCCTCTGGCGTACTCCCCCGACGGCAGTCAGTTACTGATTGATCGCGCGGACCCGTCGGGCGGATCGGCGCGCGCCTTGTTCGTCACGCCGCTCAGTGGTGGCCAGCCCGAGCGAATCACCCCCTGGGGGCTCACCGACGACGTCGCGAGCTGGTCCTCCGACGGTCGAACCATCGTCTTCGGCACTGGCGGGGCCCTGTACCGCGTGAACCCCGACGGACAGGGCTTGACCAGTATCAACCTGCAGCTGCCGGACGGGTCCTCCGGAGCGACCGCCTTCGACGTCGCCTTCTCTCCGGACGGCCAGCGAATCGTCTTCTCCCTCGCCGATCCAGTGCCGGGCATCTACACGGCCAACCTCGACGGCAGCGACGTCAAGCAGCTCACCACCGGTCCGACGGATGGTCACCACTCGACCTGGGGTCCCGCAGTCGACTAGGCCGCCGGCACACCCAAGGAACCAGTCACAGTCACGCGACGACGGCACCCAGGCCGTCCAGCCGCACGTCGGCACGATCCCGGGTGCGCTCGCGCTCGAAGTGGGCCGCCTCGTCCTCCATCCAGCGCAGCCAGTGGTCCCGCGCGTCGTCGCCGTCGCGCGCAAGGCCACGGCGTAGCCGCTCGACGTCGTCCGCCTCGACCCAGATACGGAACGCGCCCAGCGCGTCCACCTGGCGCGCGGCCGCGCCGCAACCCTCCACCACCAGATGGGCCGACGGCGGGACGTCGTGCCACTCCGCCCAGGCGTCCGCGGTCCAGTCGTAGCGCCGATAGCGGGGGCGCTCCCCCGCGCTCATCGGGTCCAGGACCCACGTCCGGAGGTTCGCGGCGCCGCCGTCCGGGCCTGAGGCCCAGCCCTCGTAGAGGTCGTCCATGTGGACCACCGGGGCCTCGAGCGCGTCGCCCAGCTGGGCGGCCAGCGTCGTCTTGCCGGAACCGGCCGGCCCGTCGACGCACACCAATCGCGCGTCGACGGACCGGATCCGGTCCAAGAGCTCCCCAAGGACGGTTGGTGAGACGGTCACGCCCCCGACCCACCCTTTGTTGTGGGCGTGACCGTTGCGACTTCCCGCCCGTTATAGGCGCAAAGTTCGCGCCCACAGCAAGAGAGGGGGGTCACGGCTGGGACCAGAAGCGGTACTCCGTGGAGCGCTCCTTCGCCGACTCGATCTGCTCCCGGACGCGTACCGGGGCGGTGCCGCCCACGGCGTCGCGCGAGGCCAGGGAGCCCTCGACCGACAGCACGCCACGCACCTCGGGCGTGAGGTGCTCGGAGACCTTCGCGAGGTCGTCGTCGGACAGGTCCCAGAGCTCGATGCCGCGCGCCTCGCACTCCTGCACGCAGGAGCCCGCTACCTCGTGCGCCACCCGGAACGGCACGCCCTGCTTGACGAGCCACTCGGCGATGTCGGTGGCGAGCGAGAAACCCTGCGGGGCGAGCTCGGCCATCCGGTCCGTGTCGAAGACCATGGTCCGCACCATGCCCGCGAACGCGGGCAGCACCACCGTGAGCGTCGCTACCTGGTCGAACACCGGCTCCTTGTCCTCCTGCAGGTCGCGGTTGTACGCGAGCGGGAGGCCCTTGAGCGTGGTGAGCAGGCCGGTCAGGTCGCCGATCATGCGCCCGGCCTTGCCGCGGGCGAGCTCGGCGATGTCCGGGTTCTTCTTCTGCGGCATGATCGACGAGCCCGTCGAGTACGCGTCGTCCAGGCGGACGAACCCGAACTCCTTGGTGTTCCAGAGGATGATCTCCTCCGCGAACCGCGAGAGGTCGACGGCGATCATCGCCGCGACGAACGCGAACTCCGCCGCCACGTCGCGCGACGCGGTGCCGTCGATCGAGTTCTCGACGGGGCCGCCCTCCAGGCCCAGGTCCGCGGCCACGGCCGCCGGGTCCAGGCCGAGCGACGAGCCCGCGAGCGCGCCGGACCCGTAGGGCGACTTCGAGGCCCGCACGTCCCAGTCGAGGAAACGGTCGACGTCGCGCAGCAGCGGCCAGGCGTGCGCCAGCAGGTGGTGCGCGAGCAGGACCGGCTGGGCGTGCTGCAGGTGGGTGCGCCCCGGCATGGGGGCGTCACCTGCGGCGACCGCCTGGGTGATCAGCTCGTCCACGAGGTCAAGGACCTGCGTACCGATGGTGCGGGCCTGGTCGCGCAGGTAGAGCCGCACCAGCGTGGCGATCTGGTCGTTGCGGGACCGGCCTGCACGGAGCTTGCCGCCCAGGTCAGGGCCGGCGCGCTCGATCAGGCCGCGCTCCAGTGCGGTGTGCACGTCCTCGTCGTCGAGCACCGGGAGGAAGGCGCCGGAGGCGACGTCCTGCTCCAGCATGTCCAGCGCGTCGATCATCCGGGCGAGCTCCGGCTCGGTGAGCAGGCCCGCGCCCGCCAGGACGCGGGCGTGCGCCTTCGAACCGGCGATGTCGTACGGCGCCAGCTTCCAGTCGAAGTGCGTCGACTGCGACAGCGCGGCGAGCTCCGGCGACGGGCCGCCGGCGAACCGGCCACCCCAGAGGGCTACCTTCTCGCCGGCTTGCGCCCCGACGGTCCTGGGCGCCGGCTGCTCGACGTCCTTCCCCGCGCCGTCGGGACCCGCGCCGCCGAGCCCGTCGTGCTCGCTCACAGCGACCCGACCCCGAGGTCCACGCCGTTGCCGAACTTCTCGTCGCGCGCGGCGGCGAGCTTGGCGGTGAGGCCGTAGATCTCGATGAACCCGCGGGCCTGGGACTGGTCGAACGCGTCGCCCTCGTCGTAGGTGGCGAGGTTGAAGTCGTACAGCGACTGCTCCGAGCGGCGTCCGGTCACGGTGGCCCGGCCGCCGTGCAGCACCATGCGGATGTCGCCCGACACGTACTTCTGGGTGTCGTCGATGAAGACATCGAGCGACTTCTTCAGCGGCGAGAACCACATACCGTCGTACACGAGCTCGCTCCAGCGCTGCTCCACCTGGCGCTTGAACCGGGCCTGCTCGCGCTCCAGGGTGACGTTCTCCAGCTCCTGGTGCGCGGTGATGAGCGCGATCGCACCGGGGGCCTCGTAGATCTCGCGGGACTTGATGCCCACGAGGCGGTCCTCGACGATGTCGATGCGGCCGACACCCTGCGCACCGGCGCGGCGGTTCATCTCCTGGATGGCCTGCAGCGGGGTCACCGAGACGCCGTCGAGCGCCACCGGGACGCCCTGCTCGAAGGTGATGATCACCTCGTCCGCCACCGGCGGGAACGTCGGGTCGTCCGTGTAGGAGTAGACGTCCTTGGTGGGCTCGTTCCAGATGTCCTCGAGGAAGCCCGTCTCCACGGCGCGGCCCCACACGTTCTGGTCGATCGAGAACGGGTTGTTCTTCGTGGTCGCGATCGGGAGATCGTTGCGCTCCGCGTACTCGATGGCCTTCTCGCGGGTCAGGGCGAGGTCACGCACGGGCGCGATCGACTTCAGGTCGGGGGCGAGCGAGGTGGTGGCCACCTCGAACCGGACCTGGTCGTTGCCCTTGCCGGTGCAGCCGTGCGCCACGGTGGAGGCACCGAACTGGCGGGCAGCGCGCACCATGTGCTTCACGATGACGGGGCGCGAGATGGCGGAGACCAGCGGGTAGCGGTCGAGGTACATGCCGTTGGCCCGCAGCGCGGGCATGCAGTACTCCGCGGCGAACTCGTCGCGCGCATCGGCGACGTACGCCTCGACGGCGCCGCAGTCCAGCGCGCGCTTGCGGATGACGTTCATGTCCTCGCCGCCCTGGCCGACGTCGACGGCCACGGCAACCACCTCGGCCCCAGTGGCCTCGGCGATCCAGCCGATGGCGACGGAGGTGTCCAGGCCGCCCGAGTAGGCGAGCACGACGCGTTCAGTCATGATTGACGATCTCTTTCCGATGGTGGTTTCAGGTGCGATTGTGGTGTGTCTTCAGGCGCTGAGCGCGAGGAAGCGTCCCGCCAGCGCGGCCCCGTCGGGGTCGCGGGCGATGACGAGGATCGTGTCGTCCCCGGCGATGGTGCCGAGCATCCCGGGAAACACTGAATGGTCGATCGCCGAGGCCAGCAGGTTCGCCGCCCCCGGCGGGGTGCGGAGCACCACGAGGTTGCCCGACGACTCGGCCGAGACCAGCAGCTCCTTGGCGAGCCGGGCCAGCCGCGCGGACAGGTACTCCTCGCCCGCGTCCGACTGAGTGCTGCGGTCCCCGCCCTCGCCCGGCACCGCGTAGACCAGCGTGCCGTCCGAGCCGCGCACCTTCTCGGCCTGCAGCTCGATCAGGTCGCGCGAGAGCGTGCCCTGCGTGACGCTCACACCGTCGGCTGCCAGGGCCTCGGCGAGCTCGGCCTGTGAGTGTATGGCGTTGCGGCTCACGATCTCCGTGATCCGTGCGTGCCGGGCCGCCTTCGTCGTCGCGGTGGTCGCGACCTGCTTGATGACCATCAGCCCTGCTCCAGCAGCCAGGCCAGCAGCGCCTTCTGCGCGTGCAGGCGGTTCTCGGCCTCGTCCCAGACCACGGACTGCGGGCCGTCGATCACGTCGGCGGTGATCTCCTTGCCGCGGTAGGCCGGCAGGCAGTGCAGCACCAGCGCGCCCTCGGCGGCGCTCGCGAGCAGCTCCGCGTTCAGCTGGTAGTCCCAGAACGGCTTGGCCCGCTCCTCGGCCTCGGCCTCGTCGCCCATCGACACCCAGGTGTCGGTGGCCACGACGTCGGCTCCGGTCACGGCGTCCTTCGCCGACGTCGTCACCGTCACCGAGCCGCCCGTCCGCGCGGCGATCTCGTTCGCCCGGGCGACCACCGCGGCGTCGGGCAGGAAGCCCTCCGGCCCCGCGACCCGGACGTGCATGCCCGCCGTGGCGCAGCCCACCAGGTACGAGTTGGCCATGTTGTTGGCGGCGTCGCCCACGTAGGCGAACGTGGTGCCCGGCAGGGCCTCGAGCCCCCGGTGCTGCGCCACCGTGAGCAGGTCCGCGAGGATCTGGCAGGGGTGGAAGTCGTCCGTCAGAGCGTTGATCACCGGCACGCGCGAGACGGAGGCCATCTCCTCGATGCGCTCCTGCGCGAACGTGCGCCACGCGATGGCGGAGACCTGCCGGTCAAGCACCCGCGTGGTGTCGGCGATGGACTCGCGCACGCCGATCTTGGCGAGGTTGCCGTCCACGACGAGCGGGAACCCGCCGAGCTCTGCGATGCCCGCAGCGAACGACACCTGGGTGCGCAGCGTCGGCTTGTCCGTGATGAACGCGACGGCGCGCGGGCCCTCCAGCGGGCGCCGGACGAACCGGTCCTCGCGATAGGCAAGACCGAGCTCCAGGACGGCCTTCTGCTCGGCCGGCGTCAGGTCGTCGTCGCGCAGGAAGTGGCGGGTCACAGGTCCTCCAGGGTGGCGAAGAAGCGGGCGGCGTCCATCGCCTGCTCCGCGGTCAGGATCAGGGGCGGGGCGAGGCGGATCGCGTCGGGCGCCACAGCGTTCACGATGAACCCGGCCTCCAGCGCCGCCGTGGCCACCTGTGGCGCCACGGGCTCGTTCAGCACGACGGCGAGCAGCAGCCCGCGCCCGCGGACCTCCCGCACGAGCGGGCTACCGCACATCTCGACCTCCTGGCGCAGCAGCGCTCCGACCTCCCGCACGTTCGTCAGCAGGCCGTCGCGCTCGATCACGCCGATCGTCGTGAGCGCCGCGGCGGCGGCGACGGGGTTCCCGCCGAACGTGCTGCCGTGCTGGCCGCGGCCCAGCAGGTGCGCGGCCTCGCCGTACGCGATCACCGCGCCCACGGGGAAGCCGCCGCCGAGGCCCTTGGCGACCGTGACGACGTCGGGCACGATGCCGCCGCCGATCTCCGGCTGCTGGTAGGCGAACCACGACCCGCATCGGCCGATGCCGGTCTGGACCTCGTCCAGGACGAGCAGCGCGCCGTGCGCCCTGGTCAGGCGGCGGGCGGCCGCGAGGTAGCCCGGCGGCAAGGGCCGCACCCCGGCCTCGCCCTGCACTGGCTCGACCACCAGCGCGGCGACCTCGCCGTGCTCGGCGACGGACTGTGGCGCGAACGCGGCCTCGAGGGCCCCGAGGTCGCCGAAGGGCAGGTGCTCGACGCCGCCGGGGAGCGGCTCGAACGGCTCCCGGTACGCGGCCTTCGCGGTCAGCGCGAGGGCCCCCATCGACCGGCCGTGGAAGGCGCCCTCCAGGGCGAGCACCCGGGTGCGGGTCCCCACCCCGGACGACGCCGCGACGCGGCGCGTCATCTTGAACGCCGCCTCGACCGCCTCGGTGCCGGAGTTGGTCAGGAACACCCGCGACCCGTCCGGCGCCTCCGCCGCGCGCAGCAGCGTCTCGGCGAGCGCGATCTGGGCGGGCGTGCCGAAGAAGTTCGAGACGTGCCCCAGCGTGCCGAGCTGGGCGCTGATCGCCGCCGTGAGCGTGGGGTGGGCGTGGCCCAGCGCGTTCACCGCGATGCCCCCGAGCAGGTCGAGGTACCGCTTGCCGTCCGCGTCCCAGACGTAGGCGCCCTCGCCGCGCACGAGCACGCGCTGCGGCGGGCCGAACGTGTCCATCACGGCGCCTGTGTACCGCTGGGTCCACCCAGCGACCGACCCGCTGCTCAACAGAGCCGTACCTTCGGCCGGGATCACCGTGCTCATGCGGTCACACCTTCCTTCGCCGGAACCACCATCGTCCCGTTACCCCTCGTGGTGAAGACCTCCAGCAGTGCGCTGTGCGGCTGGCGGCCGTCGATGACCGTCGCGGCGGCCACGCCGCCCTCGACCGCGCGCAGGCACGCCTCCATCTTCGGCACCATGCCGGACTCCAGGCTCGGCAGGAGCTCCGACAGCTCCGGCGCGGTGATCCGCTCCACCAGCGAGCTTCGGTCGGGCCACGCCGTGTACAGCCCTTCGACGTCCGTCAGGACGATGAGCTTCTTGGCGCCCAGGGCGACCGCGAGCGCCGACGCCGCGGTGTCCGCGTTGACGTTCAGCACCTGGGTCGGGTCGTCCTTGTCGGGAGCGATCGTGGACACGACGGGGATGCGGCCGGCTTCCAGCAGGTCCTCGACGGCGCGCGGGTCCACCTGTACGACGTCGCCCACGAGGCCGATGTCGACGGGCTCGCCCTCCACGATGGCGTGGCGACGCTCGGCGGCCAGCAGGCCGCCGTCCTCCCCCGAGAGGCCGACGGCGACCGGGCCGTGCGCGTTGATCAGGCCGACCAGCTCCCGGCTGACCTGGCCGGTCAGGACCATGCGCACCACCTCCATCGCCTCCGGCGTGGTGACGCGCAGGCCGCCCTTGAACTCCGACGCGATGCCGAGGCGGTCCAGCATGGCGTTGATCTGCGGTCCCCCGCCGTGCACGACGACGGGCCGCAGCCCCACCTGCCGCAGGAACACCATGTCCTGCGCGAACGCCGCCTTGAGCTCGGCGTCGATCATCGCGTTGCCGCCGTACTTGACGACGATGAGCGCGCCGGAGAACTCCTTCAGCCACGGCAGGGCCTCGATGAGCACCTCGGCCTTCTGGTCGGCGCGCAGGTCGGTGCGGGTATCGAACTCGAAGTCCTCCTCGGTCTCCCTCATGAGCTGTATGCGCTGTTCTCGTGGACGTAGTCGTGCGTCAGGTCGTTGGTCCAGAGCGTGACCTCGGCGTCCCCGGCGTGCAGGTCGATGGTGAACGTGACGTCCCGCGCCGCGGCCATGTCGACCTTCTCGGGCGGCTCGTAGGCGCCGCCCGCCTTGCAGACGAGCACCCCGTTGACGCTCACGTCGAGCTCGGCGGGATCGAACGGCGCGACCTCCTCAGGCACCGTGCCGACCTGCGACAGGATGCGTCCCCAGTTGGGGTCGTTGCCGAACACGGCTGCCTTGACCAGGTTGGACCGGCTCACGGCGCGCGCGACGGCGAGCGCCGCGTCCTCGGTGGTGGCGTTCGTGACGGTGATGGCGATGTCGTGGGACGCGCCCTCGGCGTCGGCCACGAGCTGGCGGGCGAGGTCCGCGCAGATGGCCGTGACGGCGTCGGTGAGCACGTCCAGGTCCGGCGTCACGTTCGAGGCGCCCGAGGCCATCAGCACCACGGTGTCCGAGGTGGACATGGCGCCGTCGGAGTCGACGCGGTCGAAGGTGACCCGGGTCGCCGCGCGCAGTGCGGCGTCGGCGTCCGCCGCAGCGACGGAGGCGTCGGTGGTGATCACGCACAGCATCGTCGCCAGGGCGGGTGCGAGCATGCCGGCGCCCTTGGCCATGCCGCCCACGGTGAAGGTACCGCCCGACGGTGTCTCGACGGTGCGCACGGCCGTCTTCGGCACGGTGTCGGTGGTCATGATGGCGGTCGCGGCGGCCAGCCCCCCGGCGTCGTCGGCAGCGAGCGCGCCGACGGCCACGGGAACCCCCGCCAGCAGCTTGTCCGCGGCCAGGCGGACGCCGATCAGGCCCGTCGACCCGACCAGCACGTCGATCGCGCCGATCCCGAGCTCGTCGGCGACCTTCTCGGCGGTCGCGTGCGCGTCCTGGAACCCGCCCGGACCCGTGCACACGTTGGCGCCCCCGGAGTTGAGCACCACGGCGCGGGCGACGCCGTCCTTGACCGCCTGGCGCGACCACATGACTGGCGCGCCGACCACGCGGTTGCTGGTGAAGACGGCGGCGGCGGTGTGCTCGGGGCCGTCGTTGACGACCAGGGCCAGGTCCGGCGTGCCGGACGCCTTGAGGCCGGCCGTGATCCCGGCCGCCCGGAACCCTTGCGGCGAGGTCACCGTCATGGTGCGACTCCTTCGGTGATCAGGCCGGCGGTCTCCCGCAGGCCGAGGGCGAGGTTCATGGACTGGACGGCCGCGCCCGCGGTCCCCTTGACGAGGTTGTCGATGGCCGTGACGGTGACGACCCGGCGGGCGGCGGCGTCGACGGCCACCTGCACGCACGCCGTGTTGGCGCCCAACGTCATCGCGGTGCTGGGCCACTGGCCCTCCGGGAGCAGGTGCACGAACGGCTCCTCGGCATAGGCAGCCTCCCACGCGGCGCGGACCTGCTCAGGGTCGACCCCCTTGACCAGCGGGGCTGTCGCCGTCGCGAGGATGCCGCGCGCCATCGGCACGAGGGTGGGCGTGAAGCTGATGGTCACCTGCGGCGCCCCCGCGACCCGCAGGTTCTGCTGGATCTCCGGGATGTGCCGGTGCGTGCCGCCCACCGCGTACGGCTGCGCGGCGCCGAGCGCCTCGCTCGCCAGGAGGTGCGGCTTGAGCGCCTTGCCCGCGCCGGAGTACCCGTTGGCCAGGACGGCGACGATGTCGCCTGTCTCGATCACGCCTGCCGCGACGCCGGGCTGCAGGCCCAGGGTCACCGCCGTGACGTTGCAGCCGGGCACGGCGATGCGGCGGGTTCCGGGCAGCTTGTCGCGCTGACGGGCGGCGGTCGCGACGTCGACGCCGGGCGCCTCGGCGTGGATCAGCTCCGGCAGCCCGTACGGCCAGGTCCCGGCGTGCGTGGAGCCGTAGAACTGCTCCCAGTCGCTCGCGGACTCCAGCCGGTGGTCGGCCCCGAGGTCCACGACGAGGACGTCGTCCGGCAGCTGGGCGGCCACCTGCCCCGAGGCGCCGTGCGGCAGGCCGAGCACCACGACGTCGTGGCCCCGCAGCGCGTCCGGTGTGGTGGGCTCCAGGATGCGGTGCGCGAGCCCGCGCAGGTGCGGCTGGACCTCACCGAGGCTCGACCCGGCGTTCGTGTGCGCGGTGAGCGCACCGATCTCGACGAAGGGGTGGGCCGCAAGGAGGCGGAGGACCTCCCCTCCCGCATAGCCGGACGCGCCGGCGACGGCGACACGGATGAGCTGGCTGCTGGACATATTCGGTAGTGTACATACTTATGCAGGAGCAGTGAAACCCCGCCACTCTTTCACCCCGCCCGCCACCCCCTCACATAGGGTCGGGCCCATGCATGCAGTCGTGGCCCGCGAGGCGGGCGGCCCAGAGGTTCTGTCCTACACCGAGCTCCCCGACCCGACACCGGGCCCCGGTCAGCTCCTGGTCCGAGTCGCAGCGGCGGGCGTGAACTTCGTCGACACCTATCGCCGCGCCGGTGTGTATCCCATGCAGTACCCCCACGTTGTGGGCGCCGAGGGCGCCGGCACCGTGGAGGCGCTCGGCGACGACGTCACCGGCTTCGCGATCGGCGACCGCGTGGCCTGGCACGACGGGCCCGGCTCGTACGCGGAGCTCGTGGCCCTGAACGCGGCGGGGGTCGTGCACGTACCCGGGGGGCTGGACTTGACCACAGCCGCCGCTCTGCCGCTGCAGGGCATCACCGCGCACTACCTCGTGACGTCCACGTTCGAGGTCGGGCCCGGGCACGACGTGCTGCTGCACGCGGGGGCGGGCGGCGTCGGACTGCTGGCCACCCAGCTCGCCGTCGCCCGCGGCGGTCGGGTCCTGACCACCGTCTCGACTCCCGAGAAGGCCGCGCTGTCCGCCGAGGCCGGCGCAGCGCACACCATCGACTACGCAGAGCTGGCCGACATCACGGCCGAGCTGCCCCAGATCGTGCGCGAGCTCACCGACGACCAGGGCGTGCACGTCGTGTACGACGGCGTGGGCAGATCCACCTTCGAGGCGTCCCTCGCCTCCCTGCGCCCGCGCGGGATGCTGGTGCTGTTCGGTGCCGCATCCGGCCAGGTACCACCGTTCGACCCGCAGCGGCTCAACAAGGGCGGCTCCCTGTTCCTCACCCGGCCGACGATCGCGCACTACACGCTCACCCGCGGCGAGCTCGAGTGGCGCACCTCGGAGGTGCTCGGGTCCGCGGCGTCGGGCGACCTGGAGGTCCGCATCGGGGCCACCTTCCCCCTGTCCGACGCCGCGGCGGCGCACGAGGCGCTCGAAGGCCGGGCCACGACCGGCAAGGTGCTGCTCGTTCCCTGACGCCCGCCCGCGCCAGACCTGGTGCGGCGCTCGCGGGCGTGATATATCTCGATGTCAAGATACTTGACGTCGAGGAGCTGCGATGGCTGACTGGAACCCGGGCGCGTACCTGCAGTACACGGACGAGCGGTCCCGCCCGTTCACGGAGCTGGTCGCCCGCGTGCCCGGGTCGCCCGCCACCATCGTCGACCTGGGGTGCGGGCCCGGCCATCTCACCGCCGTGCTCCGCGCGCGCTGGCCCGCGGCCCACGTGACGGGAGTGGACGCCTCGCCCGCCATGATCGAGAAGGCGCGCGCAGCCGACCCGGACACCGAGTACGTCCTTGCCGACCTCAGCACGGACGACCACGCCGCCGACCTCGTGATCAGCAACGCCGCGCTCCAGTGGGTGCCCCGGCACCGCGAGCTCCTCACGACCCTCGCCGACCGGGCCGCGCAGACGTTCGCCTTCCAGGTTCCCGGCAACCACGACGCGCCCAGCCACCTCCTCCTGCGTGAGGTCGCCGGCCGGGGGCCGTACGCCGACGTCGTCGGGCAGGTCGAGCGGCGGGCGACCGCCGACCCCGCCGAGTACCTGGACCTCCTGGCCCGGCCGGGCTGGACGGTGGACACCTGGGAGACCACCTACACACACCTGCTGCACGGGCCGGACCCTGTGCTGCGCTGGATCTCGGCGACGGGCGCCCAGCCCACGCTCCACGCGCTGGAGGCCAAGGAGCCCGCTCTGCGCGCCCAGTTCGAGGAGGAGCTCGGCGCCGCGCTGCGCGAGGCCTACCCGGAGCGCGCCTACGGCACACCGCTCGAGTTCCGGCGGGTCTTCGCAGTTGCGACGCGTGCATGACCGGCCGCTCGGCCTCCATGACAAGAAGCGTGGCCGATGAATCAAGAAGCGCAGCCACGCTGGTCGTAGGCTGCAAATATGACAGATCGCCCCATTCGGATCGCTGTACAGATCCAGCCGCAGCACGCCGACTACTCCGACATCCGTGACGCGGTGCTCCGCGCCGAGGATGCCGGTGTCGACGTCATCTTCAACTGGGACCACTTCTACCCGCTCTACGGCGACCCTGACGGCAAGCACTTCGAGTCCTGGACCCTGCTGGCCGCCTGGGCGGAGCAGACCGAGCGCGTCGAGATCGGTGCACTGGTGAACGGCATCGGCTACCGCAACCCCGACCTGCTGGCCGACATGGCCCGCACCGTTGACCACATCTCCGGCGGGCGGTTCATCCTCGGTCTGGGCGCCGGCTGGTTCGAGAAGGACTACGACCAGTTCGGCTACGAGTTCGGCACGGCCGGGTCGCGCATCGCGAGCCTGGCCGACGCCATGCCGCGGATCAAGGCCCGTCTGGCTGCGGGTAACCCGGCACCCACGCGTCAGATCCCGATCCTGATCGGCGGTGGCGGCGTCAAGAAGACGCTGCGCATCGTTGCCGAGCACGCGGACGTCTGGCACTCGTTCGGCGACGTGCCGACCCTGACCAGCAAGTCCGCGATCCTCGACGAGCACGGCGCCGCCGTCGGCCGGGACACCGCGTCGCTCGTCGAGCGTTCGGTGGAGGCCAGCGGTTCGCCCGCCGAGACGGGCGAGGCGCTCGTCGCGGCCGGTGCCACGCTGTTCACCCTGGGCCTGAACGGCCCGGACTACGACCTGTCCACCGTCAAGGACTGGGTCTCCTGGCGCGACGCCCGCTGAGGTCTCGGCCCGGGCCGGCCGGCGTCGGCCCGGGCCGTCTCAGGCGACCTCCTCCGCGGCGGACGGGGCGGCCCCCTCCCCGGCCGGGACGACGACGCCCTCGACCACGCCCGCCTCCACGTCTCGGGCGGTGACGCCGTGGCCGAGCCGCAGCGCACTGTTGACCAGACCCAGGTGGCTGAACGCCTGCGGCGTGTTGCCGAGGTGCCGTCCGGTGGGCACGTCGTACTGCTCGCTCAGCAGACCCAGGTCGTTGCGCAGCGTGAGCAGCCGCTCGAACAGAGCGACGGCCTCGTCCACCCGCCCGATGCCGTGCAGCGCATCGACCAGCCAGAAGCTGCACACCAGGAACGTCGCCTCCTCGCCGGGCAGGCCATCCACCCTGCCGTCGAGGTGGGTGTCGTAACGCCGCAACAGCCCGTCCTGGCAGAGCTCGCGCTGCACAGCCTCCACGGTGCCGACCACGCGGGGGTCGTCCCAGGGCAGGAAGCCGACCTGCCCGATCAGCAGCAGGGAAGCGTCCAGCCCCTGGGACCCGTAGAACTGCGTGAAGGTATTCCGGTCCGGGTCGAACCCGTGCGTGCACACGTCGTCGTGGATCTGGTCGCGCACGGCACGCCACCGCTCGACCGGCTCGTCCACGAGCCCGAACTCCTCGCAGGCGCGCACGGCTCGGTCGAACCCGGCCCACGCCATGACTCTCGAGTGCACGAACGCACGCTGCGGGCCACGCACCTCCCAGAGTCCGTTGTCGAGGTCGTCCCAGTGCTCCTCCAGGTAGTCCAGGAGCGCCTTCTGCACGCGCCACGCCTCCGGGTCGGTCGCCAGGCCGGCCGTGCGCGCCAGGTGCAGGGCGTCGAGCGTCTCGCCCCAGACGTCGATCTGGAGCTGGCCGACCGCGCCGTTGCCGATCCGCACCGGACCGGAACCCTCGTAGCCGGGCAGCCAGTCGATCGTGTACTCGGGCAGGCGCCGCCGTCCGTCGAGGCCGTACATGATCTGCAGGTCGGCCGGGTCACCCGCGATTGCGCGCAGCAGCCATGCCCGCCACGCGTGCGCCTCGTCGATGAACCCCGTGCCGATCAGGGCCTGCAGCGTGAACGCGGCGTCGCGCAGCCAGCAGTACCGGTAGTCCCAGTTGCGCGTGCCGCCCAGCTCCTCGGGGAGCGACGTCGTGGCGGCGGCGACTATCGCCCCGGTCGGGGCGTAGGTCAGCGCCTTCAGCGTGATCAGGGACCGGTGCACGGCGTCGGCCCACAGGCCCTCGTAGGTGGATCCGGCGATCCATGACCGCCAGAAGTCCTCGGTGTCACGCAGCGCGCCCTCCGCGTGGACGGGCAGCATCGTGGCGAGGTGGGACGCGTGGTGCGTCAGCACGAACGGCACCCGGTCGCCCGCGCCCACGGAGAAGCGACCGTGGAGGGCCGAGCTGGCGGCAACCCCCTCGTGCGTGATGTCAACGCCCGTGTCCAGCCGGACGGAGTCCGGTCCCGCCACTGCGCGCAGGGCGCCACCTTCCGGCATGACCCAGGGCACGACGTGCCCGTAGTCGAACCGGAGCTTTAGCTCAGTGGTCATGGGGACGTTGCCGCTGATCCCCTCCACGATCCGGACGAGATCGGCCTGGTCACCACGCGGCGGCATGAAGTCGATCACGCGGACCTGGCCCTCGGGCAGGTCCCACTCCGTCTCCAGGATCAGGGTGCCTTCCCGGTACTGGCGCCGGGTGCACTCACCGCCCGCGGCGGGCCCGAGGCGCCACGAACCGTGGCGCTCGTCCCCGAGCAGGGCAGCGAAGCACGCCGGGGAGTCGAACCGCGGCAGGCACATCCAGTCGATCGCCCCGTCGCGACCGATCAGGGCTGCCGCCTGTAGGTCTCCGACAATTCCGTAATCTTCGATTCGGCTTGCCATCGCCACCAGCGTAGGTTCGCCGTGGCCCACTCACCAGACGACGCAGGTCCGTCTGTCAGGCGTACAGGCCACTGACCTGTACGCCTGACAGAGGGCAAGGGTCAGAACGACGAGGCGTCCGCCGCGTAGACCCACCGGTAGCCCGGGTGCTCGCCGAGCGTCCACAGGTAGTCACGGGTGGGGTCGTACGACAGGTCTTCCGGCCCGACCGTCAGCGCGTCGCCGTGCCGCACCATCGCACCCGACGGCGCCACGAACGTATGCAAGTCGCCGTCGGAGTTGGGGTTTGCGAAGTCGGTGCCGTCGCTCTGCGAGTAGAAGAACTCACCGTTGATCGCCGTCGAGCCCTGGACGCTCTCCAGGTCGACCCGGTAGGCCTCGGTCGCCTTGATGATGCCGTCCGAGGCGGGCTTCAGGTACCGGTTGGTGTAGTCGATCGGGACGCGGATCGTCCGTACCTGGGCGCCGTTCGCGATCTCAGTCGACGTGCGGTACTCGCTGACGATCACAGAGTCGGGGCTGCTGGTGCGGTCGAGCGACACCGAGGAGTGCTGAAGCTGCGTGTACCCGTTGACCGTCGAGTCGGTGAACTTCGCGGTCTGCGGCAGCACGTACTTGTAGTCGAACGCCTGGTAGGAGCCGTCGGGCTGGCGCCCGATGGCGGAGGCGTTCCCTGTCGAGACCTCCCACAGGTGGTTCAGGTCGAACACGCGGAAGCCACCGCCGGTGTCCGCTACGTAGAGGAGGTTGCCGTACCACATGATGCCGCCGGCATGGACGCTGACCGGCGTGAACGACGGCGAGCTCGTGGTACCGCTCGGCTCGACCAGCAGGATGTGCCGGTACGGCGGCGCCGACGCGCTCGCCGACAGGTTCGACACGCTGATCCGGACGCCCTTGGCGATGCCGTCCGCGGCGTCGTCGTACCAGCTCACAAGGTTGATGCGCTTGCCGTCGTAGGTACCCTCTCCGAGCGCGTCGGAGCTGGTCGTGATGCCCTGCGGCATCCAGTCGGTCGTGTCCTGGTCGCCCGCGTTCCAGCAGTAGTACGCGGTGCGGTTCGTGACCGACGGGGCGCTGTCACAGATCGGGGTGCGGTTGGCGTCGTCGGCCACCGCTCCCATGGTTACGTTCGGCAGCGCCGAGTCGAGTGCGCCGATCAGGGACGACGACGTCTCGGACAGCGTGTAGCGGAAGTTGCTCGCCGTGAGCGTGGTTGCGGCTGCCGCTGGCTGCGCTGTCGCCGACACGAACAGGGCGCCCGCAATGAGGCTGCTGAGTATGGTCGCGGGGCGACGATGGCGCATATGGGTCTCCGTGGATGCGGGGGGACAGATGTATGCACACCGTAAGCGGACATACCCTCTCATACCAGCACCGCCGAACGAACGCCGGACGTACGGCCCAACTCGGGTGACCCGCACGTCCGGCGCATGCCGGATGGTGTCAGAACCCGCCAGCGTCGAACGAGTACACCCAGCGGCGGTACGGGTGTTCACCCAGGGTCCACATCTGGTCGCGGATGGGGTCGTAGGACAGGTCCTCCGGCCCCACCGTCAGCGCGTTGCTGTACTGCGTGAACGAGCCCGAAGGCGCATCCCACGTGTACAGGTCGCCCCTGGCGGGTCGGTCGAATTTCATGCCGTCGCTGTCCGTGAAGTAGAACTTGCCGTTGATCGCCGTGGAGCCCTGCACGCCCTCCAGGTCGATGCGGTAGGCCTCTGTCGCCTTGATGATGCCGTCCGAGGCGGGCTTGAGGTACCGGTCCCTGTAGTCGATCGGCACTCGGATGGTGCGCACCTGCGCACCGTCGTCGATAGACGACTGCGACTGGTACTCCGTGACGATCACCGAGTCCGGCGTGCTGGAGCGGTCCAGCGACACCGACGAGTGGCTGAGGTCCTCATCGTCACTAACCTCGGAGTCCAGGAAGCTCGCCGTCTGAGGCAGTACGTACTTGTAGTCGAACGCGTGGAACGTGCCGTCGGCCTTGCGCCCGATGCGCGAACTGTCACCCGTGGAGACCCGCCACAGGTGGTCCAGGTCGAACACCCGGAACCCGCCGGTCGTGTCCGCCACGTACAGCAGGTTGCCGTACCACATGATTCCGCCTGCATGGACTTTCACCGACTGGAACGACGGCGAGGTCTCGCTCCCCGTCGGCTCGACGAGCAGGACATGCCGATACGTCGGTGTGCTCGTCCCGCTCGTCAGGTCCACGACGCTGATCCGCACGCCCTTGTCGATGCCGCCATCGTGGTCGTACCAGCTCGCCATGAGAATTCGCTTGCCGTCGTACATCCCGACCCCGAGGGCATCGGAGCTGGTGGTGACACCTTGCGGGTACCAAGCGGTGGTGCCCGCGTCGCTGGAGTTCCAGCAGAACGACGCGATTCGGCGGACCACCGGAGCCGTGCAGGACCGGCCGGTACGGTTGCCGTCGTTCGCAACCGTCGCAAGCGAGACGTTCGGCAGGTCGGCGTCGAGCGCCGCAATCATTGTCGACGGGGTCTCGCTGAGGTCGTAGCGGAAGTTGCTCGCCGTCAGGCGCGTGGCAGCGGCTGACGGGGCTGCCTGCTGCGCGGTCGCGTCCGGCTCCGCGGTCGCCGGCACGGAGCCGACGACGGCGGTCGTGCAGGCCAGCAGCCCGGCGGCAAGCACTGCGGCGAGGCGACGGGCTGGTGCACGCATGAGCCGCCCTCGTATCGGGCGAGGTCTCGCGATGACGGCGTCCGTGCGTGTGCTCGCCACAGCGAGCGCGGAGCGTCGGTGACGCATGGTGGTCTCCTTGCGTGAGGGGACGATTGTGTGCGCACCGTAGGGAGGGTGAAATACCTCCTATGAGTACACCCGAACGAACGCCGGGCGTCGCCCGCCCACACCGCACCGCGCCGGGCGTGGTCGCGAAGCTGCTGGTCAGCGCCTGGTGAGGGCGTCCGTCAGCGGGTCGCCGCTGCCCGCCGGGAGCACCCGCAGGCGACGGGCCGTTGCGCCCGTGCCCTGCTCCGCGACGTCGGCCGCCAGCGCCTTCAGCGACTCCGGGGTGTCGTGGGTGACGCGCAGGAACCAGCCCGAGCACGCGTCCAGCTCGCCCGTCGCTATCGCGTTGACGACGTCGGTCACCCGCTCGACCGGAGTCCACCTGGTGCGGCCCTCGTGCAGCGCCATGCCTGCCGTCATGTCGGTCCGCACGACGCCCGGCGCAAGCTCGAAGACGCGGATGCCGTGCCGGAAGCCGTCGTCGTGCAGGTTGGCGCCCATCCGCACCAGGGCGGTCTTGCTCGCGTTGTACGCCGAGCTTCCGCCGCTCATCTCGTGCGAGCTCGCCCCCGAGGCCAGATCGATGATCCGGCCCCCGCCGCGCGCGATCATGCCCGGCGCCGCGTAGCGGCTGAACAGGAACGGCGCGCGCACGTTGGTCTCGAAGACCGACCACCACTCGTCGGGGTCGGCCTCCCACAGGGGGTGCTCCGACTCGA
This sequence comes from Promicromonospora soli, assembly GCF_014653785.1. GTDB lineage: Bacteria > Actinomycetota > Actinomycetes > Actinomycetales > Cellulomonadaceae > Promicromonospora > Promicromonospora soli. Next base: position 31,790 of record NZ_BNAS01000004.1, read on the forward strand.
TGGCGCCCGCGTTGTTGACCAGCAGATCGATCGACCCGAGCGCATCCTCCGCCTGCCCGACGGCGGCCCGCACCGCCGCCGGGTCGGACACGTCCGCGGGGAGCACTACCGCTGTCGCCCCGGCCGCGCGGGCCTCCGCGGCCACGGCCTCGAGCCGCGCGACGTCTCGCGCGAGCAGGGCGACGTCCAGCCCTGCCCGCGCGAGACCAAGCGCGATCTCCCGGCCGATGCCGCGCGAGGCGCCCGTCACGAGCGCCGTGCGGGCCGGCGGGACCTCGACAGGCAGGTCCTGGGCCTGTCGAGGGGCGCCCGCCGGATACGGCTCGGCTGCCGAGGGCGTGTCAGCCACGCAGCACCGCGCCGACCTTCTCTGCTGCCGACTCCACGACGGCGTCGCGCACCGCACGGACCTCGTTCGCGGACAGGGTCCGGTCGACGGCACGCAGGCGGAGCGAGTACGCGAGCGACTTCTTGCCGTCGCCCACCTGCTCCCCCGTGAAGACGTCGAACAGGGCGACGTCCTCGAGCAGCTCGCCGGCGCCGGCCACGATGGCCATCCGCACCGCCTCGGCGGGCACGCCGTCGTCGACCACGAAGGCGAAGTCCTCCTTGGCCGCGGGGAAAGCCGACACGGGCTTGGCCACGACGGGCTCGCTGGACGCAGCGGCGACCAGAACACTCAGGTCCACCTCGAACGCGGCCGCGCGGGCGGGCAGCCCCAGCGCTTCGACGACCTTGGGGTGCAGCTCGCCGGCATGGCCGACGACCGTTCCGTCCGTCAGCTCCAGGCGCGCGCAGCGGCCCGGGTGCCACGGCATCCGGTCGGGGTCCGCGGAGACGATGATGTCGGCTCCCGCACGCTGGGCCACCAGGCGGGCCGCCGCCAAGGCGTCCGCCCAGCCGGCGGCACGACCCGCACCCCACCAGCCGGAAAGCTCGCGCTTGCCGGTCAGCACACCGGCGACCCGGCGCGGCTGGTCCGGAACCGCGGCCGCGAGCGCCGCGAGCTGCTCGTCCGTGGGGCGCACCCCGCCGGGCAGGGCGGGCGCCGCGGGGGCGTCCGCCCACGGGAGGGTGACCAGGCCGACCTCGTACACCGCGAGGTCGGTCAGCCCGCGGGACACGTTGCGCCGCACGGTGTCGAGCAGCGTGACCAGCAGGTTCGACCGCATCAGCGGCTTGTCGTCGGCCATCGGGTTGACGAGACGGAGGGAGACGCGGCGCGGGTCGTCCGCGGGCAGCCCGAGCGCGTCGTACTCCGGGGTGCCGACGAACGGGTAGCTGAGCGTCTCGACGAAGCCGGCCTCGGCCAGCGCGCGCGCGACGGAGCGGCGCGTGCGCTGCTCTGCCGTGAGCCCCCGGCCGCCCGAGGCAGCAGGGAGCACCGACGGCACCTGGTCGTAGCCCTGGATGCGCACGACCTCCTCGACCAGGTCGGCAGGCTCGGTGAGGTCGGGCCGCCAGGACGGCGGGGTGACCGTGAGGGTCTCGACCGGCTCGACCACCGAGGAGCCGTCGGTCACCGTGCAGCCGATCTCCTCGAGCGTGCTGCGCACCTGCTCCGGGGTGTACTCGACACCCACGAGCCGGGTGGGCTCGGTGACCTTGAGCGCGATCGGCTTCTGCGGAGTCGTCTCGGCAGTGTTGTCGAGGTCGCTCACGGCCGGGTCGGCGGTGCCGCCGCCCAGCTCGACCAGCAGGTCGACGACGCGCTGCGCCGCGACCGCCGGCAGGAGCGGGTCGACACCGCGCTCGAACCGCTTCGCGGCCTCGCTCGAGAGCTTGTGCCGGCGCGCCGTGCGGGCGACCGTGATCTGGTCGAAGTGCGCCGCCTCGACGAGCACGTCCGTCGTGGTGTCGCCGACCTCCGACGACGCTCCACCCATCACACCGGCGAGGCCGAGAACGCGGCTGCCCGCGCCTTCGGGCGAGTCGGTGATCAGGAGGTCCTCGGTGTCCAGGGCGCGGTCGGCGTCGTCCAGCGTGGTGAGGCGCTCGCCAGAGGCAGCCCGGCGCACCACGATCGGCGCGGAGACCTGCGCGAGGTCGTAGGCGTGCAGCGGCTGCCCGAGGTCGAGCATCACGTAGTTCGTGATGTCCACGGCCAGGGAGATGGACCGCATGCCGGATCCCTCGAGGCGGTGCTTCATCCATGCGGGGGTGGGCGCGGAGGGGTCGATGCCGCGCACGATGCGCGTCACGAACCGGTCGCAGCCCACGACGCCGTTGATCGGCGCCCCGTCCTGGACCCGTACCTCGAACCCGTCGGGGGTCGCGGACGGCTCGGCGCCCGTGGCCAGGCCGCGGTCGGTGAACTTGGCACCCGTGGAGTGGGCGTACTCGCGCGCCACGCCGCGGTAGCTGAACGCGTACCCGCGGTCCGGGGTCACGTTGATCTCCAGGACCTCGTCGCCGAGGCCCAGGAGCGCTATCGCGTCCTGGCCGGGCGTGAGGTCCTCTGCCGCGAAGCCCATGTCCCGGGGCAGCACGATGATGCCGTGCGCGCCGTCGTCACCCAGGCCGAGCTCGGCGGTGGAGCAGATCATGCCGTCGGACACGTGCCCGTAGGTCTTGCGGGCCGCGATGGCGAACGGCCCCGGCAGCACTGTGCCGGGCAGGGACACGACCACGAAGTCGCCGGGCGCGAAGTTGTGCGCGCCGCAGACGATTCCGCGGGATCCCTCGATGTTGTGCTCCGGGCCGACGTCGACCCGGCACCAGTTGATCGTCTTGCCGTTCTTCTGCGGCTCGGGGCTCATCTCGAGCACTCGGCCCACCACGAGGGGGCCGGTCACGGCCGCGCCGTGGATGGCCTCTTCTTCCAGGCCGACCTTCACGAGGTCGGCCGCGAGCCGCTCAGCGGTGAGGTCCGCGGGCAGCTCGACGTGGTCCGCGAGCCAGTCCTTCACGATGAGGGGCACTTCAGATCTCCGTCCCGAACTGGGTGGAGAAGCGGACGTCGCCCTCCACGATGTCGTGCATGTCCGCGATCGAGTGGCGCAGCATGAGCGTGCGCTCGATGCCCATGCCGAACGCGAAGCCCGTGTACTCGTCCGGGTCCACTCCCGCGGCACGCAGCACGTTCGGGTTGACCATGCCGCAGCCACCCCATTCGATCCAGCCCGCGCCACCCTTCTTCTGCGGGAACCACAGGTCCATCTCGGCGGACGGCTCCGTGAACGGGAAGAACGCCGGGCGCAGGCGGGTCTTCGCCTCAGGCCCGAACATCGCCCTCGCGAACGCGTCCAGCGTGCCCACGAGGTTCGCCATGGTCAGGCCCTTGTCGACAGCGAGACCCTCGACCTGGTGGAACACCGGCGTGTGCGTCTGGTCCAGTGCGTCCGTGCGGAAAGTCCGGCCGGGGCACGCGATGTACAGGGGCACGCCGCGCTCCAGCAGGGAGCGTGCCTGGACCGGCGAGGTGTGCGTACGCAGCACGAGGTTCGAGTCGCGGTCGCCGTTCCCGGCGACGTAGAACGTGTCCTGCATCTGGCGCGCGGGGTGGTCCGGGCCGAAGTTCAGCGCGTCGAAGTTGAACCACTCGGCCTCGACCTCCGGGCCATCGGCGATCTCCCAGCCGAGGCCTACGAAGAAGTCGGCGATGCGCTCCTGGACCAGCTCGATCGGGTGGCGGGCGCCCGTCGTCGTGCGCTGGACAGGGAGGGTGACGTCGACCGTCTCCTCCAGCAGCACGTGCGCGTCACGCTCGGCCTCGAGCTCCGTCTGGCGGGCGGCGATCGCCTGGTTGATCCGACCGCGCCGCGGGCCCACGAGCTTGCCGGCCTTCGCCTTGTCGGGGCCGGGCAGCGCACCGATCCCCCGGTTGGCGAGGGCCAGGGAGCTGCGGTCCCCCGTGTGCTGGGTGCGGACAGCCTTCAGCGCGTCGAGGTCGCCGGCCTTCGCGATGTCGTCGAGGGCGGCCTTGACCGCGGCGTCGAGTGCCGCCTCGTCGAGCGGATCGATGGGTGCCTTCTCATCGGGCGTGGACATGCTTGCCTTCCTGGCGGATTCGGGAGCCGGGCCGGTCCCCACCGAGGGACCCGTTCCGGCATCTGAAGTCTAGGTGCCCGCCAGGGCTCAGGACGCGTTGTCCACAGGGCAGCTCAGTGCCCGCGCGCAGCGCTCGCCGCACGGCCCGTAGCGGGCCGCATAAATCGGCGGGTCAATGGCTGCATGACGCCATCATTCCATGTCGGGGCGAGGGCGACAACGTCGATTCCGTCGCCAAACGCGGCCGCGCTTGGCACACTTTTTCGGCATGTCAGTGGTTCGGCGTAGGGTGCTACACATGTTCGAAGAAGTTCGGACAGCCATGTCTCCACGGCTGGGGCAGCCCTGGTCCCGGCCGTGGAGACGGCTCTCGCCGTTCAGCCCTCGAGGTCCCAGGTCTGCACGATCTCGTACCGCGAACCGCCCTGGGGGCCCTCCCCCGGGTATGACTCGACCAGCGCGAACGAGTCCGCGGTCCAGTCAGGTCCGGCATACACGGACAGCGCCCGAGCGGCAGGCTCCAGCGCCGACCGTGGCTCGCCACCGGCGCGCTTGCCCCACCGGTCCCGTCCGCGCGGCGGCCTCACCTGACCCGCGCGCGCGTAGGCGACGGTCAGGTGGGCGCGGTGCGGCTTGACGTCCTCGGGCACCTCGCGAGGCGAGGCCGCCAGGCAGTCGGTCGCCAGACCCTTCAGCGCGTCCGTCCCGCCGTCGACGCCGATCCACAGCACACGAGCACCGAACGACCCGGCGCCGCGCAGCCGCATGTCGATGGGCCCGTGCTTGCGCGCGACATCGGACAGCTCGTCCCGCAGCTCGGGGATCGTGCCCTCGGGGAGGTCCGCGTAGAACGCGAGCGTGATGTGCAGACTCTCCCTGGGGACCCACCGTGGAGAGGCCGGTACGCCGTCGATCGCGAGCCCGAGATGGTTCAGGACATTCTTGGGCGGGATGACCGCTGTGAACAACCGCACCGTTCGATCCTATGCGTGCACGAGCCCGCTCGAACACAGCATTTCCCGGCGGGCAAACCGCTAGGTCCACCACCTGCGCGACCACAGCGCCGCGAGTACCGCACCAACGGTGTTGACCAGCGCGTCGTCGACGGAAGCCACACGACCCCGAACGTCATCCGCGGCGCCGGTGCGCCACAGCCCAGCCGACCACCGCCGCCGCGAGCACGAACGCCACCTGGCCACCGAGCACTATTCGGTTCACGTTGACGGCCGGAACCCAGCGCACGCCCCGCTCATCCACGACGAACGCTCCGGCCGGCTCAGCCATGCGTCCGAAACCGACGCCGCCACCGCCGCCGTCGGCCGGTACGTCCGGCTCGGCTCCGGCGCCTAGCTCGGCCCGGTCAGCGGGGCCCTCTGGTGCGGCCGGGCCGGCGCCGAGCTCCGGGCCACCCGCTCCCGCACCCCCGCTGGACCACACCCGCGCAGCCGGGACAACGAGCACGCCGTCGCGTTCGATCGTTTCGCCGTACACGTGCCGCACGCCGAACGACTCGGCGACAGCCTCACTGATACGGCCCAGGTCTGGTATGTGCCTCATCCGTCCACCGTAGGTGACGAATGCTCCGCGATCACGGCGACGCGGGCGAGGACAGCCGCGGAGCGCCGGCAGGCGAGATGGGAGCCGCCCTCGCGCGGGGATCAAATGTCAGGCGCATGACAGTCAGGCACTTGACAGACGTCCTCCTGAGCGCGCATCGTTGTTGTCAAGCACCTGACAGACAGGTGCCTGACAATCAAGGAGAACCGTGAGCTACACCGACCAGAACGACACAGACCAGAACGGACCGAACGAGAGCGAGCCCCACATGAACGAGACCGACAAGAACGAGACCGAGGCCGACGACCCACGCCAGGAGGCGATGCACCGGCTGTCCACCGTCGGCATGCTGCAGCTGCACCAGCTCAGGCGCGCGAAGCGGACGGGACGCGGAGCCCCATGGCTGGACCCGAGCCAGGGACAGGGCCGGGTGCTGGCCCTGCTGCAGCTGAAGCCCGAGACCACCCAGAAGGACCTCACGTTCCTGCTGGGCATGTCCCGCCAGGCGACAGCCGAGCTGCTGTCCAAGCTGGAGAAGCAAGGGCTGATCGAGCGCGAGCCGTCGGCCGGCGACAAGCGTGTGGTCGTCGTCCGTCTCACCGAAGCGGGCAAGGCAGCTGAGCAGGCCACCGAGCGCCCACCCCACGGGACGCCGGAGCTGCTGGACGTCCTCGACGACGAAGAGGTGGCGCAGCTGTCCGGGTACCTGGGCAGGGTCCTCGAACGCGCCGAGCAGGAGTGGGCCGACGAGTTCGGTGAGCGTCGCGAGGCGTTCGAGGAGTTCTGGCGGTCCCGCGGCGGGTTCGACCCGCGTGTGCGCCCCGGGTTCGGCCGTGGCGGGTTCCCCGGCGAGTTCGGCGGACCTGGCGGTTTCGGCGGACCTGGCGGTTTCGGCGGACCTGGCGGTTTCGGCGGCGGCCCTTGGTTCGGCGGCCCCGGCGGACACCCCGGTCCGCACGGCCGGCGCGGCCGCCGCGGCCGGCGAGACGACCAGGGCGAGGAGTGACGGCGAGTGCGCCGGCACTCAGCCGCGGCCAGCGCGTTCAGCGCTGGGCGCGGCTGCTCGCGTACAGGCAGACCGTCGCCGCCGTCGCCAGGTTGAGCGACTCCGCCCTGCCGCGGATCGGCACCCGCACGACGGCGTCGGCCAGAGCGCGGTCCTCCTCGGGCAGACCCCAGGCCTCGTTGCCGAACACCCAGGCGGTCGGCCCGGCGAGGTCCGGGGAGCTACCGGTCCCCGCGTCGTCCAGGAGGTCGTCCAGGTCGAGCGGTCCCGCGCCGTCCGCGGCCAGGACGTGGCAACCCGCAGCGCGGAGCTCCGCCAGCGCGGCCTCGAGCGAGAGGCCCGCGACGACCGGCAGGTGGAACAGCGATCCGGCGGTCGAGCGCACGACCTTCGGGTTGTGCACGTCGACACTCTCCCCGGCGAGGACCACCAGGTCGGCACCCGCGGCGTCGGCGGCGCGAATCACCGTGCCGGCGTTCCCGGGGTCGCGAACCGTTGCGAGCACGGCGACGAGCAGCGGCCGTCCGGCGCGCTCCGGGTCCCGCGCGTCCAGCGCCTCGCGCAGCGACGGCGCGCCGGACCGCACGACGGCGAGCACGCCCTGCGCGTCGGGGCTCATCGCGTCGAGCACCTCGGGGGCACCGATGTGCAGGAACAGCCCGGCCGCCCGCGCGGCGTCGGCTATCTCGGAATACCGCGACGCGGCCGTCGGTGTCAGGTACACGTCACGGACCGACGATGCCGCGTGCCGCACGGCCTCCCGGACGCCCTGGGGTCCTTCCACCAGATACAGCCCGTGCCGGGAGCGCGCCGAACGCCCGGCCAGTGCCCGCACCTGCTTGACGCGGTCGGCTCGCGGATTCGCGAGCGTCACATCAAGTGGTGCCTCCGAGGAGTGCACTGTCCGGGCGTCCGGTGAACTGCTCAACCTCAGGCAGCGGCCGGGGCGTTGACATCCGCCGGCAGCGCGTCCTTGGCGACCTGGACGAGGGCGTTGAACGCCGCCACGTCGTTGACCGCGAGCTCGGCGAGCATGCGGCGGTCGACCTCGACACCAGCGGCCTTGAGGCCCTGGATGAGGCGGTTGTAGGTCAGACCCTGCGCGCGGGACGCAGCGTTGATGCGCTGGATCCACAGCTTGCGGAAGTCGCCCTTGCGCGCCTTCCGGTCACGGTAGGCGTAGACGAGCGAGTGGGTGACCTGCTCCTTCGCCTTCCGGTAGAGGCGCGAGCGCTGGCCGCGGTAACCGGCGGCGCGCTCGAGGGTTGTACGGCGCTTCTTCTGGGCATTTACTGCCCGCTTCACGCGTGCCACGTGAGACTCCTTGTACTTCGGGGCTTAAAAGGGTTCCTGGCGACGCCCGTCGGGCGTCACCACAAAGGTCACTTACCGAGCAGCTTCTTGACCTTCTTGACGTCGGCCGGTGCGACGACCTGGTCCATGGCCAGACGACGCGTGCGACGGCTGGACTTGTGCTCGAGGTAGTGGCGGGCGTTGGTCTGCTCGCGCATGACCTTGCCGCTACCGGTGACCTTGAACCGCTTCTTCGAGCCGGAGTGCGTCTTGTTCTTCGGCATGACTGCCGTCTCTCCTCATGTCGGTCGACCGTTGCTGGAACGGCGACGTTTACCTGGGCCGGTGGGCCGGCCCGGTGTCCTAGTGGTCTTGGGGACCGTGGCCTCAGCCGGCCTTGCGCGGTGCACGCGGCTTGGGGGCCACGGGCTTCGGCGCCGGCTTGGGGGCCGGTACGGGCTTCGGAGCCGCCTTGGCGGCGGGCTTCGCTGCCGGCTTGGAGACAGTCTTGGCCGCGGGCTTGGTGGCCGGCTTCGGCGCTGCCGGGGCAGGCGTCTCGACGGCGGGCTCGGGCTCAGGCTCGACGACGGACTCGGGCTCGACGACGGGCTCAGGCTCCGCGGCGGGCTCGGGCTCGACGACCGGCTCGGGCTCGGTCTCCGCAACAGGCTCCTCGACCGGCTCGGCAGCGGGCGCCGCGACGGGCTCCTCGACCGAGGTCTCGATCGTCTCGTCGACCTGGTCCTCGACCAGCTCCGAGCCCTCGGGCTCGTCGGCGGCGCGGGCCTGGGCCTTGGCCTCCGACTTGGTCATCCGGCCTGCGTTCACCTCGGCCGCGCGCTTGCGCTGCTCGACCTTGGCGTCCGCCTTCTTCTTGACCGGCCCGAGGACCATCGTCATGTTGCGGCCGTCCTGCTTCGGCATCGACTCGACGAAGCCGAGGTCCGAGACGTCCTCCGCGAGGCGCTCCAGCAGGCGACGGCCCATCTCCGGGCGCGACTGCTCGCGGCCACGGAACATGATCATGACCTTGACCTTGTCACCGGCCGAGAGGAAGCGAACGACGTGGCCCTTCTTGGTGCCGTAGTCGTGCGGATCGATCTTGAGCCGGAAACGGATCTCCTTGAGGACCGTGTTCGCCTGGTTGCGCCGGGCCTCTCGCGCCTTCATGTCGGACTCGTACTTGAACTTGCCGAAGTCCATGAGCTTGGCGACGGGCGGGCGGGCGTCCGGTGCGACCTCGACGAGGTCGAGGTCTGCGTCCTGGGCGAGCTTCAGGGCGACCGCCGTGGCAACCACGCCGACCTGCTCCCCGCCAGGACCGATGAGTCGGACCTCGGGGACACGGATCCGGTCGTTGATGCGAGGCTCGGTGATGGTGATGCTCCTAAGAAGTCGTTGGTGGACCACCAGGAACGGGAAATGGCCCCCGCCCTGAACACAGGTGGAGGCCATCGCACGGAAAGGACAACACGGAACAACCGTGCCGTCCGACCGGGACCCGGACACTGTCGGCGCCTTGTCGGGCGCTCTGTCGTGACTCGGGTGGGATGGGATCCACTTGGTGCACCCGGCTTCGTAGCGTCTACTACGGTGCCGGGTTGGTCGCAGAACAGATTAGCACGGCGCGGTCCGCAGCCCCAGTCCAGGGAATGTGATGTCGCCCGACAACTGGAATGATTCCAGTTTAGCGGCTACGCTCCTGGTCATGACGTCGACCGCACCCGCCACCGCGACCCCCGAGGACATCCTCCGTGGCGCCGGCCTGCGCGTGACCGCCCCCCGTGTGGCAGCCCTGCACGCGGTGGGCGAGAGCCAGCACGCCACGGCCGACGACGTACTGAGCTCGGTCCGCGCGGAGCTCGGCACCGTGTCCGTGCAGGCGGTGTACGACGTCCTGCACGCGCTGACCGACGCCGGCCTCCTGCGCCGCATCGAGCCCGCCGGCCACCCCGCGCGCTACGAGCGCCGCACCGGCGACAACCACCACCACGTCGTCTGCCGCGCCTGCGGCACCATCGGCGACGTGGACTGCACGGTCGGCCACGCGCCCTGCCTCACCCCGAGCGACGACCACGGGTTCGTGGTCGAGACCGCCGAGGTCACCTACTGGGGCCTGTGTCTCGACTGCCGCACCTGAGGCCCCGCAGCCCCGCCGAGGCCTCGCCCGCAGGCGCCGCCGCGCAGACTTTCTGACCAGCTGAACCCCGCAAGAACCCCCGCAAGCAGCCGAAAAGGAAGGCACGTCTGAGATGACTACTCCCTACACCACCACGCAGACCGGAACGCCGGTCGTCAGCGATGCGCACTCACTGACCGTCGGCGCCGACGGCGCCACGGTGCTCCACGACCGCTACCTGGTCGAGAAGCTTGCGCAGTTCAACCGCGAGCGCATCCCGGAGCGGATCGTGCATGCCAAGGGCGGCGGCGCCTTCGGCGAGTGGGAGATCACCGGTGACGTGTCGCAGTACACGCGTGCCGCGGCGTTCCAGCCCGGCGCCAAGGGCGAGGTGGCGCTGCGCTTCTCGTCGGTCGCCGGCGAGATGGGCTCGCCCGACACCTGGCGTGACGTGCGCGGTTTCGCCCTGCGCTTCTACACGAGCGAGGGCAACCTCGACATCGTCGGCAACAACACCCCGGTGTTCTTCATCCGCGACGCGATCAAGTTCCCGGACTTCATCCACTCGCAGAAGCGCCTGCCGTGGTCGGGTCTGCGCGACGCCGACATGCAGTGGGACTTCTGGACCCTTTCGCCGGAGTCGGCCCACCAGGTCACCTACCTCATGGGCGACCGCGGCCTCCCGGCCTCGTGGCGTGAGCTGAACGGTTACGGCTCGCACACCTACATGTGGACCAACGCCGCCGGCGAGAAGTTCTGGGTGAAGTACCACTTCATCTCCCGCCAGGGTGTCAAGTTCCTCGACAACGACGAGGCCGCGAAGATCGCCGGGCAGGACGCGGACTACTACCGCCGCGACCTGTACGAGGCGATCGAGCGCGGCGACAGCCCGACGTGGGACATCAAGGTTCAGGTCATGCCGTACGACGACGCGAAGACCTACCGCTTCAACCCGTTCGACCTGACCAAGGTCTGGCCGCACGCGGACTACCCGCTGATCCACTTCGGCCACTTCACGCTGAACCGCAACCCGAAGAACCACTTCGCGGAGATCGAGCAGATCGCGCTGTCCCCGGCCAACCAGGTCCCGGGCACCGACATCTCGCCCGACAAGATGCTGATGGCCCGCGTGTTCTCCTACCCGGACGCCCAGCGCTACCGCGTGGGCACCAACTACCAGTCGGTCCCGGTGAACCAGCCGCACGCCGCCGAGGTGCACAACTACTCGCAAGACGGCTCGCAGCGGCACACCTTCAACGAGGTCGGCACCCCGAACTACGCGCCGAACTCGTTCGGCGGCCCCGTCGCCGACCCGGCCCGTGGGGCCGACGGCTCCTGGGAGTCGGACGGCACGCTGGTCCGCTCCGCCGCCACGCTGCACAGCGAGGACAGCGACTTCGGCCAGCCCGGCACCCTCTACCGCGAGGTCTACGACGACGGCGCCAAGGCCCGTCTGCTGGAGACCCTGACCGGCCAGGGCCAGGCCATCACGGTCGACGAGATCCGTGAGCGCTTCTTCCAGTACTGGACGAACGTCGACGAGGAGCTGGGCGCCAAGCTCCGCGCCGCGGTCGCGGCCTGATCCACTCCGCAACGGCCGAGGCCGGGCTCCCACCCTGGGAGCCCGGCCTCCACCGTTCTCACGCGGGACCCACCAGCAGCTCCACCTGGGCGAGCCCGCCCGGCTCGCCGAGCTCCAGCCGGAGCCCGGTCAGCGGCGCGGGCTCGTCCAGCACGAACGGCCGGAGCTGGCCCGGCCAGGGCCACTTCTCGCCGGAGCGCTCGTCCAGCACATGTCCGTCGTCGGTGACCAGGCGCCACGCCGACGGCGGCGCGACGCCGGCCACCGCCGACGTCAGCGTGTACGCGCGCAGCACGGCACCCCGCGGAGTCTCGCCGGCGGGACGCCACTCGAGTGTCCCGGCCACCTCGGCCGGCGTCGTCAGGTCGCCGTCCGTCAGCCGCGGCAGGGGCCCTTCGGCGTCGCGCCAGCCGCCGTCGGCCCGCTGCCACGGCCGGGCGGGCGCCGCCCCGGAACGAGAACCAGAACCCGAACCATGCCCGGACTCCATCCCAGGCCCGTCGCCCGACGTCGGCACGCCCCAGCTCGTCGGCGTCCCCGACAGGGCGAACCGCAGCGTCGCTCCACCGACGAGGTCGCCGTGGTCCACCGACGGTGCGGTGACCTCCCGGGTGACGCCGACCGCGTCGGACACGTCGAGGCCCGCCACGTACCAGTGGTCCGCCGCGCCCGGTGCGTCGACCACGAGGTCGCCGTCGGGGCGGTGCACCACCGCGCGCTCGAAGAGCGGCGTGGTCACCGCCCAGCGCGGTGACCCGATCTCCAGCGGGTACAGGCCGAGGGCCGAGAGGACGTACCAGGCCGACATCTCCCCGTTGTCCTCGTCGCCGTGGTAGCCCTGCCCGATCTCGCTGCCCGTCCACAGCCGCGCCAGGATCTCGCGCACCGTCTCCTGCGTGCGGTCCGGCCGCCCGGCGAACAGCCACGCGTACGGGATGTGGTGCGACACCTGGTTCGACTGCCCGAGCTGGCCCAGGCGCACGTCGCGGGCCTCGACCATCTCGTGGATCACGGACCCGTAGGACCCGGGCCGGTCCGCTCGCTCCGGGGTGGCGAAGAACCGGTCCAGCAGCCGCGCGAGCCCGGCGGGACCGCCGTGCAGCGCGGCAAGGCCCGCGCCGTCGTGCACCGGGTGGAAGAGGAAGTTCCAGGCGTCGGACTCGGTGTAGTCGCCGCCCCACTCCCCCGGATCGAACCGGCCGGAGCCGAACGACCCGTCCCGGCCGCGCCCCCGGAAGAAGCCCGTCCCAGCGTCGAAGAGGTGCACGTACCCGAGCGCGCTCTGCCGCAGGTAGGCGGCATCGTCGCGCAGCGCGCGCCGACGGTGCTCGGGAGTGCCGGGCGCGTCGGCGAGCGCCTCCGCCATGCGCGCCAGCCCCGCGTCGTTGATGTAGCCCTCGAGGCTCCAGGACACAGACTCGTCGACGGAGCGCGGCACCCAGCCGTGGATGAGCGCGAAGTCCTGGCCCTTGCGGCCCACGCCGGACCGGGTAGGCAGGGCCGTCGCGTTGCGCAGCCCCGCGTCGTAGGTGGCGAGCGGGTCGGGCAGGGCGACACCGCGCAGGTACAGGTCGGCGAAGGCGACGTCGGACGACGTGCCCGTCATCAGGTCGGCGTAGCCCGGCGACGACCACCGGGCCACCCAGCCGCCCTCGCGGTACTGCTGCACGAACCCGTCCGCCAGCCGTGCCGCGACCTGCGGGTACAGCAGCGCGTAGGCCGGCCAGCAGGTGCGGTAGGTGTCCCAGAACCCGTGGTTCACGAACATCTCGCCGGGTACGGCGGGCGCTCCGTCGAGCACCGGCGACGCGTGGACGGGCTCGCCGTCGGCCCCGAGCTCCGTGTAGGAGGACGGGTACAGGTTCAGGCGGTAGAGGTTGGAGTACAGCGTGACCTCCTGCTCCTCAGTCGCACCCTGGACGTCGAGCACGCCGAGGCGCTCCTCCCACTGCGCGCGGGCGCGGTCGGCGACCTCGTCGAAGGAGCCGGCCACCTCCCGCTCCAGGGCGCACCAGGCGAGGTCCTCGCTGATGTACGACGTCGCCACGCGCACCTCGGCCGTACGGCCTGCCTCGGCGCCGGACCCGGCCTCGGAACCGTCCGCGGGCCCGGGGTCCAGCGCAACGGTCGCGTAGGTGGCGTGGTCCCGGCCGCGGGCCCGGCCCGTGCGCAGGACGGGCCGCGAGATCCGGCCCACCACGTACATGCGGCTGCGGCCCACCGACAGCGGGCTGCCGTGGTCGCTCCAGCCGGTGAGCGTGCCGTCCGCGTGCACCGTGACCGCCACGGGCGGGCCCTCCGCGCCGGCGTCGCTCACGGCGTCGAACAGCAGGTGGCCCGTCGTGGACCCGGGCGGGAAGGTGAACCGCAGCACGCCGCCGTGGTCGGACGCCGCGACCGCCACACGGGCGCCGCCGTCCAGGTCGACGGCGTAGAGGTGCGGGCGGGCCGTCTCGGCGTCGTGCGAGAACCCGATGGCGCGGGACGCCAGGGCAGCGGAGGGGACCTCGTCCTCGCCGGAGCCGCCCGGCCGCGCGGGGACCAGGTGGAACGCGAGCTGGTCGCGGTCTCCCATCCATGGGCTCGGCTCGTGCGAGATGCCGACGCCCTGCAGGCGCGGCCGGTTGTCCGGACCGTTGTGCGCTGCCCACGAGTACAGCCAGCGCTCCGACGACGCGTCGGTCAGCGGAACCCACATCGTGAAGCCGTTCGGCACCGCCGCCGAGGGGACCGTGTTCCCGCGGGAGTACGCCCCCGACGAGTGGGTACCCCGCCGGGTGTCGACGAGGTCCGTGCGGCCCGTGATCGTGCGCTCGCGCCGCGGCCCGACTGACACGGAATCGAGCCACACCTCGCTGCGTCCGCCGTCCGGCGGGGCGGTCACGACGGCGGCCGCACGTACGCGGCGGCCCGGGGCCTCCTCGGCCAGCGGGCCAAGATCCACCCGGACCAGGTTCCAGTGGTCGGGCACCAGGATCCGCGCGTCCCCCTGCCCGTCGGCGGTCGCGGGCATCCCGTGCTGGTCCCTCAGCGCCCGCCCGGACGTGGTGTGCGAGAGCCACGTCCCGTCGTCGAGCAGCAGGTCGATCGCCACGTAGGTCGAGCGGTAGGTGAGCTCGCGGTCGAGCACCGGCAGGAGGATGTAGCGCAGCTCCGTGCCCGCCCTGACCGGCACGTCCAGCCCGTCGAGGACCACCGTGCGGCGCGAGCCACGGTGTCGCACCCGCCGCGCGCGCTCGCGCGTCAGCCCGACGCCGGGCCGGCCCGCCGGAACGTGCGCGGGCCCCCTCACGTGGCGCCTCCCGGGACCCGGCCAGTGCTGCCCAGCACGAAGCGCAGGGTGCGGACCTCGAACGGGCTCAGCTCCACCGCGACGCCGCCGTCCGCCGTCTCGTCCACCGCACCGGCCTTGACGTCGTCCTCGATCAGGCTCACGGTGCGAACGCCGGCCACCGGCGCCGCCACGGTGACGGTGCCCGACGCGCGGCGTCCCAGCGCCTCGTAGACCCGCACCACGAGGTCGCCGGAGCGGTCGTCGGCGAGCTTGACCGCGGACAGCGTCACGCCTCCCGCCACACTGACCAGGGGCTCGACGCCGGCACGGCCGCGCAGCTCGCGCGGGCGCGCGCCGAACGTCGCGCCAGCCTCGGTCGCCACCGCGGCGTCGGCGCCGACCACCAGGCCGTACCGGTGAGTCTGGATGCCCTGGTCGGTCTCCGGGTCGGGGAACCGCGGGGCCCGCAGCAGCGACAGCCGCACCGTGGTGGTCACCTCGGGCGCTCCCTCCGACGGCGCCACGCCGCCGTCGGACACCTCGCGGGTCACGTCGTACCCGTAGGACGAGTCGTTGACCAGGGCGACGCCGAAGCCCGGCTCCTCGGCGAGCAGCCACCTGTGCATGGACGCCTCGAACTTGGCGGCCTCCCAGCTGGTGTTGGTGTGCGTGACCCGCTTGTGGAAGCCGAACTGCGTCTCGGCGGCGATGTGCTCGGCGCGCACGTCGAGCGGGAAGGCGACCTTGAGAAACTTCTCGGCCTCGTGCCAGTCGGTCTCCAGGGTGACCTCGAGGGTCCGGCTGCCCGGCGCGAGCGTGATCGCCTGGTCGACGCCGGAGGCCGAGAACTGCCGGTGCACCGTCACCACGGCCACGCCGTCGTCCACACCTCCGGTGACCTTCTCGGCGTCGCGCAGGTCGGTCACCGAGTTCCGGTAGAACCGGTCCACGTCCCAGGCGTCCCACTGGTTGGGGAAGTCCTGATGCAGCTGCAGCACGTTGGCCTCACGACCGGGCGCCACCGCGTCGCGGCCGGTGGCCAGGTCGATAGCAGACGTCACGTGGCCCGCGGCGTCCAGCGTGACCCGGACGAGGTCGTTCGCCAGGACGAATCCGCCGTCGGGCAGCTCCGTCAGGGTGCTCGGGGCCGCGGCCGGGGGCGAGGCCGGCCCCACGCCGAGTGCGGGGACCCCCGCCTGGGCGAACACGGCCGGGTTGGCCCGCAGGGCCGTGTCGCCCTCCCCCACCAGCGTCCGCAGGGAGCGCTCGATGATCTCCTGCGCGCCCGCGGTGATCGCCGCGTGCTGCGCGACGGCCTCGCGATGCACCCAGGCGATGGACGTGCCGGGCAGGATGTCGTGGAACTGAAGCAGCAGGACCTGCTGCCACAGGGCGTCGAGCTCGTCGTACGGGTAGGCCGCCCCGGTACGGGCAGACGCCGTGGCGGCCCACGCCTCCGCCTCGACCAGGAGCTGCTCGTTGCGGCGGTTGCCCTGCTTCGTCCTGTGCTGCGAGGTCAGGGTGGCCCGGTGCAGCTCCAGGTAGAGCTCGCCCACCCAGACAGCGCTGTCAGCCGAGCCGGAAGCGGTCAGCTCCCCGCGAGCGCGCTCGAAAAAGGCGTCCGGATGCTCCCAGCGGACCTTCGCGCTGCCCTCGAGGTCGGCCATCCGGCGGGCCTTGCCGGTCATCTCCCGGGTGGTGCCGCCGCCGCCGTCGCCCCACCCGACGGGCGCAATCGAGCCCGTGGCGCGGCGCGCCTCGCGGAACTGGCGCGTCGCCCTGGCGACCTCCTCGCCCGAGAGCTGCGAGTTGTAGGTGTCCATGGGCGGGAAGTGGGTCAGGACGCGCGAGCCGTCGATGCCCTCCCACCAGAACGTGTGGTGCGGGAACTTGTTGACCTGGTTCCAGGAGATCTTCTGCGTGAAGAACCAGTCGAACCCGGCGCGGCGCACCAGCTGCGGCAAGGCCGGCGAGTAGCCGAACGAGTCCGGCAGCCACACGCCGTGCGAGCGCAGGCCGAACTCCCTCTCGAAGAACCGCTGCCCCTGCGAGAGCTGGCGCGTGAGCGCCTCGCCCGAGGGCATCACGGTGTCGGACTCGACCCACATCCCGCCCAGCGGCAGGAACCGGCCGGCCGCGACGGCGTCCTTGATCCGGGCCCACACCTCGGGCCGGTGCTCCTTGACCCACGCGTACTGCTGCGCGGACGACATCCCGTACACGAAGTCGTCGGTGCGGTCGATGAGGTCCGCCATCGACGATGTGGTGCGGGCGACCTTGCGGATCGTCTCGCGCACCGGCCACAGCCAGGCGGAGTCGATGTGCGCGTGCCCGACGGCGGAGATCTCGTGGGCGCTCGGCTCCGCCGGGCTGGCGAGCACGTCCGCGAGCGCGGCCCGGGCTGCGGGGGCGGTCTCGGGGATGCGCTGCAGGTCGAGCACGTCGAGGGCGTCGTCGAGGGCTTGCAGGATGCGCATCCGGCGGGGGCCGGTGGGCAGCTCGGCCTGCAGCTCGAGCAGCACCTCGATGTCGAGAGCGAGGTCGTGCACCTCGGCCTCGAAGATCGCGAGGTCCATGCGCCGGGTCGTGTACAGGGGGCGCTGGGACGAGGTGGCGGTGTCACCCTCCTGGGTCGGCAGGAAGGGGTGGTAGTCGAGAAGAACGGGGTTCGACGCCGCTTCCAGGAGCAGCTCGACCTGCTCGCCGCCGGTCGCGGCGTCGGACAACGGGACGTGCTGGTTGCGGGGGTTGATCGACTTCACCGGGCTGCCGTCCGGCCGGTACACCAGCGCCTCGCACTGGAAGCCAGGCATGTTCACGTCGAAGCCCAGGTCCACGACGGCCTCGACGGTCCGGCCCGCCCAATCGGCGGGGACAGTGCCCGCCAGCCGGAACCAGGTGGTGCCCCACGCGCGGCCCCACGGCGTGCCGACCTCGTAGGGTTCCATCGGGAGGGTCAGGCCCTCCTGCGGGGGAACCGGCTCCCCCGGCAGGACGTGCCACTCGACGTCGAACGGTACGGACGTCCCGTGCACCGCGGGCCAGATCCGCTCGGTCAGCACCCGCTTCGCGCGCCCGGTGGTCAGTGTGATGTCGTCATGCATCGAATGGCCTCCCCTGTTTCACCGTTGAACGCAAGGCAGGCTACCTGCCCGGGCCAGATGTTCACCCGCACCCCTGCCGGGATGGAAGGATGGTGCCCATGAGCACCACCGATGAGACTCCCACCGGCATCGATGCTCCGGTAGGCGCCGATCAGGCCACGCGCGACATCGCCGAGGTAGCGGCCGTCGAGGTCATCACGACCGCCGCCGTGCACCTCATGAGCGCGGCCGCCGTGAAGTGCGGCCTGGCCGAGGGTCCCGACGCCGAGGAGCACAAGGACCTCGACGAGGCCCGCAAGCTGATCACGGCGCTGGCGGCGCTGGTCGTCGCGAGCGCTCCCGACATCGGCAACCAGCACGCCCGCTCGCTGCGGGACGGCCTGCGCAGCCTCCAGCTCGCGTTCCGGGAGGCGTCGGTGATCCCCGACGAGCCGGGCGAGGGGCCGGGCGAGAAGTACACGGGGTCCGTCGTCTGATGACCGAGGCTCCCGTCGTGGCGGCGCCAGGGCCCGTGCGGGCACCGGTGCGTCGTGGTTCACGCGTGCTCGCCGTCGTGCTGGTCGCGACGATCGCCGTCGGCGCGTACCTCTGGCTCACCACCGTGCGCTGGCAGCGCAGCTCCGCCGAGTGGGAGGAGAAGGCGCACGGTTACGCCGAGGAGGTGGCCTCGCTGCGCATGCAGCTCGACGGCGCCAGCTCGGAGCTGGAGGCCGCCCGGGACCAGCTGTCCACGGCGACGGCGCGAATCAGGGACCTGGCGAACGAGAAGGCCCAGCTGGGTGACGAGAACGTCGCCTCCCAGCAGTACCTCGACTACCAGACGCAGGTCAGCGCGGCCGCGGCCACCGTGGCCTCAGCGCTCGGGCAGTGCGTGTCGGGCCAGGAGCAGCTCGTCGGCTACCTCAAGGAGGCCGACCAGTACGAGGCTGCTGACCTGCGCCGGTACGAGCAGCAGGTCGGCTCGCTGTGTGCCGACGCCGAGCAGGCCAACGACGCGCTGCAGCGGGAGCTGCGCCCGTGAGGCTGACTGCACGTTCGTTCGCGGGCCGCTCCCTCGTTGCCGGGGCACTCGTCCTGACCGGGTCGCTCGGCGGCTGCGGTGTGCTGCCGCCCCTCCCGGAGCCGGTGCCCAGCGACATCGTGCCTTCCGCGCCGGCGGGCCTGTCCCCCGGGGCCGGAGGCGGCGCCCTGAGCCCCGACGGGTTCGACGCCGTGGAGCGCATGGCGGTCCGGATCCGCAACGTGGGCTGCGAGGAGCTGTCGACGGGGTCCGGCTTCGCCGTCGACGAGCACACCCTGATCACGAACAAGCACGTCGTCGCGGAGTCGGAGGAGCTCGAGGTCAGCACCTACGACGGGCACGACATCACGGTCGGCACCACGTCGACCGCGGATCTCGCGGACCTCGCGGTGGTCCGGACCACCGATCCCCTGCCGTCGTTCCCCGAGCTGGCGAAGGCCGACCCGAAGCCCGGCGACCCCGTCACCGTGGTCGGCTACCCCGCGGGCGGCGAGCTCACCGTGACGCAGGGCGAGGTGATGAGCACGACGCGCGACCCCCTGAACGCGAACCTCGGCGAGGTGCTGCTCACCGACGCTCCCGTCGAGCCCGGCTCCTCGGGGTCGGCGGCGCTGGACGCCAAGGGCCGCGTGATCGGCGTCGTCTACGCCAAGACGGCCGACGACGACAGCCTGCTCGTGCCGCTGTCGACGCTCCAGGACATGCTGGCCGACAACACGGCGTTCACGCCGGCAAAGGGCTGCTGAGCGCTGCGGGTCAGCGCGCTGCGCCGATCCGTAGCTCCAGCGAGTCGACCCGCGCCGAGATCACCTCGGACGCCGCCAGGCGAGCGTTGACCTGGGCCAGGACCGCATCCAGCCCGGCCCGGTCCAGGCCCGGGTCCAGAGCGAGCACCACCGCGACCTCCGCCTTGCGGCCCGGCTCGGCGTGCGCCCGCACGACGTGCTGCACCGGCGCGGCGGCAACCGTCACCTCGGATGCGACCTCCGGGTCGACGGCCAGGCCGTCCTCGTGCGGCACGAGGGCCGGCCGCCAGGGCTGTCCCTGCGCCAGGGCCCAGACGGCGGGCCGCGGGACGAGTGCCGTCGAGGGCCCGGCGGGGTCCACGACGATCAGCGCCCAGTTCTCGTTCACCGCCGACAGGGCCGCGCGCGTCGCCTCGACCGGCACTGGCCGCGCGTCGGCCCGCCAGGCCTGCATGGCCGCCACGGACGTGAAGACCGGCAGCGCGCGGCGGCCGTCCGGCGCCTCCAGCGCCACGACCCCGGAGGACGCCTCCTTGTCGACGGCCAGCCCGTCCGGGTTCTGCTCGACGACGCCGGCCTCGGCCAGGACCGGCACGAGCACTCGGGTCTCGGCCAGCCGTGCGACGACGTCGCGCAGCTGGGTGGTGCCAGTGGTGTAGCCGGTCAGCAGGCGCGTCAGCTCGGGGTCAGCCGAACCGTCGTCGCCCGCGAACTGGCTGGACGGCTGGATCGACTTCACTCTGCGACCTCGTCGCCGACCGGCCCAGCGACCTCGTCGCCGACAAGCCCAGCGACCTCGTCGCCCGGCCGTCCGGAGACGTCGAGCGCCTCCGGGAGCGTGAACGCGCCCGCGTACAGCGCCTTGCCGACCACGGCGCCCTCGATGGTGCCGAGTGCGCGCAGGGCACGCAGGTCGTCGAGCGAGGAGATGCCGCCCGAGGCGACGACGTGCGCGGTGGTGCGCGCGGCGACGTCGGACAGCAGGTCCAGGTTGGGGCCGCGCAGCGTGCCGTCCTTGGTGACGTCCGTGACCACGTAGCGGACGCAGCCCGCCTCGTCGAGGCGCCCGAGCACCTCCCAGAGGTCCCCGCCCTCCTTGGTCCAGCCGCGAGCGGCGAGCGTGGTGCCGCGCACGTCGAGCCCGACGGCCACGCGGTCGCCGTGCTCGCCGATGACCTTGGCCGTCCAGGCCGGGTCCTCGAGCGCGGCGGTGCCCAGGTTGACCCGCCGGGCACCGGTGGCGAGCGCGCGCTCAAGCGACTCGTCATCACGGATGCCGCCGGACAGCTC
The DNA here is from genome assembly GCF_014653785.1 of Promicromonospora soli. GTDB lineage: Bacteria > Actinomycetota > Actinomycetes > Actinomycetales > Cellulomonadaceae > Promicromonospora > Promicromonospora soli. The sequence continues at coordinate 52,772 of NZ_BNAS01000004.1, forward strand.
GACCTGCACGTCCAGCTCACCCACCACACGCGCGAGCAGCTCCGCGTTCGAGCCTCGCCCGAAGGCGGCGTCCAGGTCCACGAGGTGGACCCACTCCGCGCCGCCGGACTGCCAGTCCAGTGCCGCCGTGAGCGGGTCGCCGTACGAGGTCTCCGAGCCGGCCTCGCCCTGGACGAGGCGGACGGCCTGGCCATCGGCGACGTCGACGGCGGGCAGGAGCACGAGTCGGTCGTTCATGTCTCTCCAAGTCTGTCTGTGTATACAAGCCGGGTGCCGGGTTCTCGCCCGGTCAAGTCCCACCGACCTGGCGAGATCCCGGCATCCAGCGGGTGGCCTGCCGAGCGAGCGACGGGCCGGCCGAGCGAGCGGCTAGCCGAGCGAACGCACCCAGTTGTCCAGGAGCTGCGCACCGGCGTCACCCGACTTCTCGGGGTGGAACTGCGTGGCCGCGAGCGGACCGTCCTCCACCGCCGCGACAAAGCGGCCGCCGTGGTCGGCCCAGGTCACCTTCGGGGGCGTGAAGACCCCGACCGCGTTCTCGTCGTGGCCCTTGGTGAACGTCTTGGCGGCGTACGAGTGCACGAAGTAGAAGCGCTCGTCGGCGATCCCGTCGAAGAGGACCGAGCCCTCGGGCACCTCGACGGGCGACCAGCCCATGTGCGGCACGACGTCCGCCTCCAGCCGCTCGACGACGCCGGGCCACTCGCCGATGCCGTCGGTGCGCTCGCCGTGCTCGACCCCCGCCTCGAACATGACCTGCATGCCCACACAGATGCCGAGGACCGGACGGTTGCCGGCGAGCCGCCGGCCCACCACCTCGTGCCCGCGTACTGCCGTCAGCCCCGCCATGCACGCGGCGAACGCGCCGACGCCGGGGACCACGAGGCCGTCGGCATCCTGCGCGGTTGCCCGGTCGGCGGTCAGCGTCACGTCCGCGCCCACCCGCTCGAGGGACCGGACGGCGGAACGGACGTTACCGAAGCCGTAGTCGAGGACGACGACGCGTGCGCCCACGCTCAGACCCCGTCCTTGCTGTCCGGCTCACCCTTGCCCAGGCTCTTCCGGGCCTTGCGCGCGGCGGAGGTCAGCATCCGCACCGCCTTGAACTTGCTGATCGAGGTCGAGCGGACCACGCCCTTGAAGTCTGCGACCGTCGCGGCGCCGGTCAGCAGGTCGACCACGGCCTCGGGGGCGCCGCCCAGGACGAGGCCCGGGGCGAGCTCGTCGCCGCGGACGCCGTCCGCGAACCGGACTGCCGTCATCTGCTCGCCCGTGCGGGTCACCAGGACGAGCGGGACGCCCCGCACGAGCTGCGAGATCGCTGCGGCGGCCTCCTCGGGCGCGGCGCCCGAGAGGTCCCGCAGGACGGCGACCGCGCCGATCGGGGTGGGCACCGCGTCCAGGTCGAGCTGCGCCAGGGAGCTGGCCGCCGCGAGCGGCACCGCGCCGGCGATCTGTGTGATGAGCGCGGCGAACTCGGGCTCGCCGCTGCCGGTCAGGGACGACAGGTCGTCCGGGATCTCGAGGTTCTCGAGGTCGAAGTCGGGCAGGTCGTCGCCGGCCGGCGTGTTGCTGTTGAACCCGTCGTTCTCGGGCCTGGGGCTGTCGGACATGGCTGCTAGAGCGCACCCTTCGTGGACGGGATGCCGTTGACCCGGGGGTCCACGGCGACGGCGGCGCGCAAGGCACGCGCCAGCGCCTTGAACTGAGCTTCGACGATGTGGTGCGGGTCGCGGCCCGCGAGCACCCGCACGTGGAGGCAGATGCCCGCGTGGTGCGCTATCGACTCCAGGACGTGCCGCGTCAGCGACCCCGTGAAGTGACCGCCGATGAGGTGGTACTCCTGCCCCGCGGGCTCGCCCTCGTGCACCAGGTACGGCCGGCCCGACACGTCCACGACCGCCTGGGCGAGCGCCTCGTCGAGCGGCACGAGCGCATCGCCGAACCGCGAGATGCCGGACTTGTCGCCGAGCGCCTGGCGCAGCGCCTCACCGATGCTGATGGCGACGTCCTCCACCGTGTGGTGCACGTCGATGTGGGTGTCGCCGGTCGCCTGCACGGTGAGGTCGATCAGCGAGTGCTTGCCGAGCGCCGTGAGCATGTGGTCGTAGAACGGCACGCTCGTGCTGATCTCGGTGCGGCCGGTGCCGTCGAGGTCGAGCTCGACCAGCACCTTCGACTCGGACGTGGCGCGCTCCACGCGTGCTGTCCTGCTCATGCCTGTTCCTCCAGGACCTCGGTGAGCGCCGCGCGGAACGCGGCCATCTCGGCGGACGTGCCGATCGACACGCGCAGCCAGCCGTCGGGGCCGGTCTCGCGGATCAGGACCCCACGGTCCAGGAGACCCTGCCATACGGCGTGCCGATCGCCGAAGGTACCGAACAGCACGAAGTTGGCGTCGGTCTCCGCGACGTCGAACGGGAGGCCGTCCGGGAGCCGCTGCTCGCGCAGCCAGGCGACCGTCGAGTCGCGCTCGGCGCGCAGCGTGGCCACCTTGGCCATCAGCGACTCGCGGTGGCGCAGCGCGGCGCCGGCCGCGGCCTGCGTGATGGCGCTCAGATGGTACGGCAGGCGCACGATCCGCAGCGCGTCCACGAAGGCGCTCGACGCCACCAGGTAGCCCAGCCGGGCGCCGGCCGCGGCGAACGCCTTGGACATGGTGCGTGTGACGGCCAGGTTCGGGTACTGGGCCAGCAGCGCCACCGCCGACGGCGTACCGGGGCGCCGGAACTCCGCGTACGCCTCGTCGACCACGACGACGGGGTGCGCGCCGTCGATGTCTACGGCGAGCGCGGCCTCGCAGACCGCCTCGATCGTGGCCGTCGGCAGCGCGGTACCGGTCGGGTTGTTGGGGCTGGCCAGCAGGATCACCGACGGGCCGACCCTGCGGATCGTCTCGGCGGCGTAGGCCGGGTCCAGCGTGAAGTCGTCCTCCCGGCGGCCGACGACCCAGCTCGTGTGCGTGTCGCGCGCGTACTCCGGGTACATCGAATAGGTCGGTGCGAACGACAGGGCCGCCCGCCCGGGGCCGCCGAAAGCCTGCAGCACGTGCAGCATGACCTCGTTCGACCCGTTCGCCGCCCAGACGTCCAGGTGCTCCAGGTGGACGCCGGTCTCCATCTCGAGATAGTCCGCCAGGTCCTGGCGCAGGGCCGTGGCTTCGCGGTCCGGGTACCGGTTCATCCCGCGGGCGGCGCGCGCCACCTCCTCTGCGATGGTCGCTACGACGTCCTCGCTGGGCGGGTACGGGTTCTCGTTGACGTTCAGCAGCACCGGGACGTCGAGCTGCGGCGCGCCGTACGGCTTCTCGCCGGCCAGCTCGGGCCGCAGCGGCAGGCGCGCCGAGGCGCTGTCCTTCGCGCTCTGCTGGTCGACGGCGTGGGTCATCACGAGGCCAGTCTACGAACCGTGCGACACCGACCTGGTGCGCGTCCGCCCACCGGGCGAGTGGGCCCGGTCACCGTACGCCCAGCACGAACGGGTACACCGCGGCCGCACCGGCCTGGCGGAGCAGCCGGGCGGCGACCGTGAGGGTCCAGCCGGAGTCGGTGTAGTCGTCCACCAGCAGGACGGACCGGCCCGGGAGCCCGCGGAGCGCGCCGTCGCCGAGCTGCAGCTGCAGGCGGCGGGCAACTCCCGCGAGCCGCATGGCCGAGTTGAGGTCGTGCCGGCCGGGCTCCTCCTGCCCGGCGACCGGGCCGATCGCCCCGATCATCGGGACGCCCAGGTACTTCGCCAGCCCGGTGGCCAGGTGGAACGACAGCTTGGGCCGGGTGATCGAGCGGACCGCCACGACCGCCTCGACGACCAGCGGGCCGGGCTCGGCTTCGCCTGCAGCACCGTCACCGGTCTCGCCGTCGACGGTCTCGCCGTCGATCGCCTCGCCGGAGCCGGCGGCCGGGCGCAGCGCGGACCACTCGTCCAGCACGCGCGCGGCGGCCCGGCGCAGCGGCACGGGCAGCTCGCCGTCGGGCGCGCCAGGGGCGAGCAGGTCGCGCAGCGGACCGGACCAGCCGAGGCCGTCGAGGCGGGCGACGGCCCGCCCCGGCTCGGCCAGCTCGGCGGGCGGGATCTTGCCCTTGAGGTCCAGGCCGATGGATGCCAGGCCGGTGGGCCACATCTTGCGCGACTCGACCTCGACACCCGGCCGGTCCATCTCGGCGCGGGCGGCGGCGACGGCCTCGGCGTCCGGCGGCTCGGGCAGGTCCATGGCACCGCATCGGTCGCAGCGGCCACACTCCCAACCCGGATCGAGGTCCGGGTCGTCGAGCTGCGCCCGCAGGTACGCCATGCGGCAGCCCTGGGTGCCCACGTAGTCGACCATCGCCTGCTGCTCGGCGGCCCGGGTCGCGGCGACCCGCGCGTACCGCTCGGCGTCGTACGACCACTCCTGCCCGGTGGCCTCCCAGCCGCCGCGCACCCGCCGCACCGCGCCGTCGACGTCGAGCACCTTGAGCATGGTCTCCAGGCGGGAGCGGCGCAGGTCCACCTGCGTCTCCAGCACCGCCGTCGACATGGTGCCGCCGCTGCCCAGCGCTTCGAGCGTGGCCCGCACCTGCCCCTCGGCCGGGAACGCCTGCTCGCCGAACCAGTCCCAGATCGCCTTGTCCTCCGCGCCGGGGAGCAGCACCACCAGCGCCTGGTCGACACCACGACCCGCACGACCCACCTGCTGGTAGTACGCGATGGGTGAGGACGGCGCGCCCAGGTGCACCACGAACGCCAGGTCGGGCTTGTCGAAGCCCATCCCCAGCGCGGACGTCGCGACCAGCGCCTTGACGTCGTTGTTCTTGAGGTCGGCCTCGAGCTGCTCGCGCTGCGCCGGCTCGGTCCGGCCGGTGTACGCGGCGACCGCGAGCCCGTAGCCGCGGAGCTGCTCGGCGACCTGCTCCGCTGCCGACACGGTGAGGCAGTAGACGATGCCGGAGCCGTCGATGTCCTGCAGCGCCTCGGCCAGCCACGCGACCCGGGTGGGCTGGTCGCCGAGCTCGAGCACCGCCAGGTGCAGCGACTCGCGGTCGAGGCCGCCGCGGAGCACCAGAACGTCCTCGCTGCCTGCGCCTTCGCCGTGCACGGCGAGCTGCTCGGCCACGTCCTCGGTGACGCGTTCGTTGGCGGTCGCCGTCGTGGCGAGCACCGGGATGCCGGGCGGCAGGTCGGCCAGGAGCGTACGGATGCGCCGGTAGTCGGGGCGGAAGTCGTGGCCCCAGTCGGAGATGCAGTGCGCCTCGTCGATGACGACGAGGCCGGCGTCTGCCGCCAGGCGCGGCAGCACCTCGTCCCGGAAGCCCGGGTTGTTCAGGCGTTCGGGCGAGCACAGCAGCACGTCCACCTCACCGCGGGCGATCGACGCGTGCACCTCGTCCCACTCGGTCATGTTGGCCGAGTTGATGGTCACCGCGCGGATGCCCGCGCGGGAGGCCGCCGCGATCTGGTCGCGCATGAGCGCCAGCAGAGGCGACACGATCACCGTGGGGCCCGCGCCCCGAGCCCGCAGCAGCTTGGTCGCCACGAAGTACACCGCCGACTTGCCCCACCCGGTGCGCTGCACCACGAGCGCCCGACGGTGGAAGGCGGCGAGCGCCTCGATGGCGGTCCACTGGTCGTCGCGCAGCCGCGCGTCGTCGCGGCCCACCAGCTCGCGCAGCGCGGTCTCGGCCTCTTCGCGCAGGGAATTGCCGGGAGTCGCGGCCGGAACCGGCCGGGCGGCCCGTTCCGGTGCCCCGACCGCCTCGTCCTCCTCGACTTCCAGCGCCGGCTTTGATGCGGGCGCCGGGGCAGGGGCCGGGGCCGGCGGCGCGGCGGCTGCCGCTGCGGCCGCCGCCGCAGCGCCGTCGTCCAGCAGGCCGCGCAACATCTGCAGCTTGGCGGCCTGCGCCTCGGGCGTGTTCCGTGCGGACGGCGGCGGCGCCGGCTCGCCGACGTCGGTCAGGAACGCTGCGTCGTCGGGTGGCTCCTCCACGTTGAAGGGCAGATCTGCGAAGGGGTCCTTGGTCACGTCAACGATCCTAGGAGCAGCCACCGACAACGCGAGCGGGTTATCCACAGCCCGCACGTCGGATGCCTAGAATCCGGCTGGTGAACCCCACGACGGACGAGCCGGACCCGCAGGTGGACCAGGAGACGCGCCGCGCGAACTTCGTGACCTACTACGACGCCGAGTCCGCGGACCGGGCCGAGCGGCCCATTCCGGAGTGGCGCACGGCCGCACGCCAAGAGTTCCTCGCCCGGCTCGCGAACGAGCAGCGCCGCACGGTGCTGGAGGTCGGTTGCGGCCCGGGCCATGACGGCAGGGCGATCACCGCCGCCGGCTTCACGTACGCCGGCGCGGACCTCTCCCCCGGAATGGTGGCGGTGGCACGCGCAACGGGCCTGGACGTGCGGGTCGCGTCAGCGACCGACCTGCCGTTCGACGACCACAGTTTCGACGCCGCATGGTCCATGAGCACCCTGATGCATCTGGACGACGCCGAGCTGGACCGGGCGCTGAACGAGATCGCCCGCGTGCTGGTTCCGGGCGGGCTCGTCGCGATCGGGATGTGGGGCGCGCGTGAGCTGACGGTCGGGCACGCGGCCGAGCTGGGCCAGGACTACGGTCCGCCCCGCTACTTCCACCGCCGCACGGACGCGGACGTCCGCGAGCGCCTCGGCGCGCACGGCACCATCGAGAGCTGGTGGACGCGTCCGAGCAGCCCAGGCAGCAGCCACCACTACCAGTACGCGGTGGTGCGTACCTCCAGATGTGCTCACGACCCCCGGACTGCGTGAGTGGTGCCCTCGGAGACTGCCCGGAGCTTGTCCGGGTTGGCCACGTTGTGGATCGTGGTGATGAGGCCGTCGCTGTCGAAGTCGAACGTCACCGTCGCGATCACGCGGCCTGCTCCGCGAAAGAGCATGCCCGGCCCGCCGTTGATCTCGACGAGCTCGGCGTTCATGTCGGCGGGCTCGACGCCCTGATAGGTCACCGTTCCGATCCTCGCGAACCAGGCCCCCACCGTGTCCGCACCGACCACCGGGCGCAGTGCCTGACGAACCTTGCCACCGCCGTCGGTCCACAGGGTGACGTCCGGGGAGAGCAGCTCCATCAGGGCATTGACGTCCCCGCCTGTCGCGGCCGCGAAGAACCGCTCGGTGGCCTGACGCTGCCGCGACCGGTCGGCGGCAAAGCGCGGCCGCCGGGCCCGCACGTGCTCGCGGGCCCGGTGCCCGGCCTGCCGGACGGCGGTCTCGGACCGTTCCACCGCCTCGGCGATCTCGGCGTAGCTGAAGTCGAATACCTCTCGCAGCACGAACACCGCGCGCTCCAGCGGGCTGAGCGTCTCCAGCACCACCAGCATCGCCATCGACACCGACTCGGCGTCCGTCACTGCCTCGGCGGCATCCGTGCCCGTGACTATCGGTTCTGGAAGCCACCGCCCCACGTAGGTCTCCCGCTTGTGCCGAGCAGATCGCAGGCGTTCGAGCGCAAGGTTGGACACGATCCTCGCCAGGTACGCCTTGGGATCGGCCACCTGCGAGCGGTCGGCGGCCGACCACTTGATCCAGGCGTCCTGGACCACGTCCTCGGCATCCGCCGCGGAGCCGAGAAATCGGTACGCCACCGCGAACAGCAGGTTCCGATGATGCTGGAACACCTGCTGGTCGGGGTCCGCAGGAAGACGGTTCACCGCTGCGCCCTGACCCGGGTGAAGCGACCGCCACGCGGCCAGAACGCAGCAGAGGCGGGCATCTTCTTCATGCGGCGGAAGGTCGGCCAGGGCGAGGCAGTCACGGTCTCCTTGTACCGTGCCGCCAGAGAGCCGGTCAGATGAGCACGCCGCGGGCTGTCGTCGGGGCGGGTGAACTGCACGACGGCGTCGTTCCGGCCCAGGCTCACCGGGGTGTGGTAGTAGCCGAAGCGGAACGGCTTCGGCTGCTTGCCGTTCAGCACGCGGACGATCGACACCGCGGCATGCACACCGGTGGGCATGCCGCCCTGGCAGGTGCCGTGCATGACGCCGTAGCCCTGGCGGACCGAGGCCGCGTCGCCCACCGCGTACACGTCGGGGTGCGACACAGATCGCAGAGCGGTGTCGGTGACGACGCGGCCGCGTTCGTCGACGGTCAGACCCGCCGCGGCTGCCAGCGGCGACGTCCGCGTGCCGCTGGTCCACAGGACCACGTCGGCGGACACCCTCTCCCCGCCCGCCAGCTCGACGGCGCCCGGCAGCACCTGCGCGATCTCGACCCCGCTGCGCACCTGGACGCCCAGCCGGTCGAGCGCGCCCTGGAGGTACGACCGGGCCTTGGTGTTCATGGCGGCACCAGGTTCCTGCCGGCCGAGCAGCAGGATGTCCAGCTCGGGGTACCGCTCGGCGATCTCCGCAGCGGACTCCACACCGGTCAGCCCGCTGCCGGCGACCACCACCGTGCCCCTGCCGAGCCGCGCCAGCCGGACGGCCAGTGCCTCGACGTCCTGCGCGCTGCTCAGGACGTACGCGTGGTCCTCGACGCCCGGCACCGCTGCCGTGTCCGGCACGCCGCCCAAGCCGTACACCAGCGTGTCGTAGTGCAGCACCCGGTCGTCGTCGACCCGCACCGTGCGTGCGTCCGCGTCCACGGCCGTCACCCAGCCGCACACGAGCTGCGCGCCCGTGCCGTCCAGCAGCTCCGGGATGCTCAGCTCCGCGAGCTCCTGCCTGGTCGCGGCCATGTGCAGCCGCAGCCGCTCCGTGAACCGCTCCTGTCCGTTGACCAGGGTGACCCGTACGTCCTGGCGCCGCCCGACCCGGGCCGCGAGCTGGACGGCTGCCGACAGGCCCGCGTACCCCGCTCCCAGGACCACGACGTGGTGGATGGTCGGTGTCCCCGCTTCGTGCCGTGCGCTCATTGCTCCGCCTTCTTTCTCTCGAAGTTGACACCCACGAGATGGGAGCAGGCACTTGGTTCGTGACATCGGGGTGATGTGACGCGCGGCACAGGACATGGCGTCAACCCGCCCCGTCCTAAACTCGCCTGGTGTTACGACTCAACCCCGAGCAGCTCGTCTTCGTCACCGAGCGCCACCTCGCGACCCTCACCACCCTCCGCCCCGACGGGACGCCGCACGTGGTCCCGGTCGCCTTCACCTGGGACGCCGACGCCGGGGTCGCGCGGATCACGACGAACCGCAACTCGTTCAAGGCCCGCCACGCCGTCGCCCTGCCCGACGGCAGCGCCCCGCGTGCCGCCCTCTGCCAGGTCGCGGGCGGCCGGTGGATCACCCTGGAGGGCACCATCGCCGTCAGCGAGGACGAGGCGGAGATCGCCGACGCCGTCGAGCGGTACGCGCGCCGCTACCGCCGGCTGGAGCCGAACCCTGAGCGCGTGGTGCTGCGCGTGACGGTCGACAAGGTGATGGCCTCGACCTACATGGCGTCCTGAGCGCAGGGTTGTGGGCGCGATCGTTGCGCCTACACGCCCGACTTAGGCGCAATGATCGCGCCCACAACCAAGTCAGCCGACCTTGGCCGACTCCTCGCCAGCCGGCATCAGCACGCTGACCAGGTCGCCGCGCACGAGCTGCCGGCCGCGGCGTGTCTCGACCTCGCCGTTGACCCGCACCTCGCCGTCGGCGATGAGGTCGCGGGCCTGTGCGCCGTCCTCGGCGAGGTCGGCGAGCTTCAGGAACTGACCCAGGCGGATGGCGTCGTCACGGATCGGGACCTCGGGAACGGACTCGGAATCGAACGCGAAGTTGGACACCACAGCATTGTCTCCCGGGCGCCGCCATAGACTGGCCGCGTGATCCAACGCATCGACCTGCGCGGCCGGCCCCTGGGCCGCCGCGCCCTCCTCGACGTCCTGCCCCGTGCCGAGGTCGGAGTGGACGAGGCAGTCCATGTGGTCGAGCCGCTGCTGCGCCAGGTCCGCGAGGGCGGCGCGGCAGCTCTGCGCGAGATCGCGCTGCGGTTGGACGGAGTCGCGCCCGAGCACCTGCGGGTCCCGGCCGAGGCGCTGACCAGCGCCCTCGAGAGCCTGACGCCGCTGGTGCGCGCCGGTCTGGCGGAGTCCATCCGCCGCGTCCGCCAGGTGCACGCCGCGCAGCTCCCCGCCGACCACCTGACCGAGCTCGCGCCGGGCGCCGTCGTGCGGCAGCGCTGGATCCCGGTCCAGCGCGTCGGCCTGTACGCGCCGGGCGGTCTGGCGGTGTACCCGTCGTCGGTGGTGATGAACGTCGTCGCGGCGCAGGAGGCGGGCGTGCCCGGACTGGCCGTGGCGTCCCCGCCGCAGAAGGACAACGGCGGCCTGCCGCACCCGACGATCCTCGCGGCGTGCGCCCTGCTGGGCGTGGACGAGGTCTACGCCGTCGGCGGCGCACAGGCCGTCGCCATGTTCGCCTTCGGGGCCACGGGCAGCGCGCCGCAGGACGGCGAGACGCTGTGCGAGCCCGTCGACGTCATCACCGGACCCGGCAACGTGTACGTCGCCGCGGCGAAGCGGCTGGTGCGCGGCGTCGTCGGGATCGACGCCGAGGCCGGGCCCACCGAGATCGCCGTCCTCGCCGACAGCACCGCCGACGCCGGGCACGTGGCCCTCGACCTCATCAGCCAGGCCGAGCACGACCCGATGGCGGCGTCCGTGCTGGTCACGGACTCGGCCGAGCTGGCGTCAGCCGTCGAGGCCCGGGTCATGGACCTCGCTTCGGCCACCAAGCACTCGACCCGCGTGGCGCGCTCCCTGGACGGTCCGCAGTCCGCGATCGTCCTGGTGGACGACGTCGACGCCGGGCTCGCCGTCGTCAACGCCTACGGCGCGGAGCACCTCGAGATCCAGACGGCCGACGCCGAGGCGGTCGCGGCGCGCGTGCACAGCGCGGGTGCGATCTTCGTGGGCCCGTGGTCGCCGGTGTCGCTGGGCGACTACATGGCCGGGTCGAACCACGTGCTGCCCACCGGTGGCACCGCGCACTTCGCGAGCGGCCTGGGCGTGCACAGCTTCCTCAAGTCGGTGCAGCAGATCGAGTACACCCGCGACGCCCTCGGCGAGCTCGCCGACCGCATCGTCGCCGTGGCCAACGACGAGGACCTGCCCGCGCACGGCGAGGCCGTGCGGGGCCGCTTCCACTAGCTCCTTGCTGTGGGCGCGATCTTTGCGGCCCGGCGCCCGTTTTAGGCGAAACGATCGCGCCCACAACAATGGCTGCGGATCTGACGGGGGGTTTGATCGGCGGGATTGGCTCGCGAACAGGTCAGAAACCGAACGTCAGGACGCGCGGCACCTCGGCGCCGTGGCGCCCGGCGTCGTGGACGGCGCGGAGCACGGCGAGCTCGTGCGGCACCACCGGCTCGGGCAGCGCGACGAACGGGAACCAGGCAAGGTCCGCCGCCTTGTGCGGCTCCTGGATCGACGGCGTCCCCGTCCAGCGGGTGACCTCGAACATGAAGTCGACGCGCTGCTCGATCGCGGGCCCCCGCGGTTCACCGCGGTGCAGGACCGTCAGCGGCCGGACGTCCTCCGCCGCCACGACCACACCGAGCTCCTCGCGGGCCTCCCGCACGGCGGTGTCGATCACCGACTCGCCCTCCTCGACATGCCCCGCGGCCGCGCACGCCCAGAACCCGTCGCGATAACCGGTGCCCTGCCGTAGCTGGAGCAGTACCTGCCCTTCGCGCCGGAAGTAGACGTAAGCCGCGGGCACGAGCGCGAACCGGTCGTGGTCCCTCTCGCTGTAGCGGTCGGTCCGGGGCACCGGCTCCGCGCCCGGGGCCCCGGTCATGACAGGCAGCCCTGCCCGAGCAGCGCCTTGAGGTCGCCGAACAGCGCGGGCGACTTCTCCACGCGCAGGCTGTCGGCGGCCCGCACGACGGTCTTCTTGCCCGGCTCGGCCACGGAGACGTGCACCTCCGCCGACCCCGGGTGCGTGGCGAGCACCTCGCGCAGCCGGATCATTACCGGCTCCACGGCCCGGCTGTGCGGCACCGTCACGGCCAGCGGCGAGTCGGACCCGACCGTGATGTCCGGCAGGGCCACCTCCATGGCCTGCAGCTGCATCGACTCGTCGCGGCGGCGCACCTTGCCGCGCAGCACTACGACCTGGTCCTCCGCGAGCATCGTGGAGTACGCGAGGTAGGTCTCGCCGAAGAACATGACCTCGACGGCGCCCTCCAGGTCCTCCACGATCACGGCGGCCCACGGGTTGCCGTTCTTGCTCATCTTGCGCTGCACCGAGGTGAGCAGGCCGGCCACGGTCACCACCGAGTTGTCCGGGCGGCTCTCGTCGGCGATCAGCGAAGCGATCGAGGTATCAGCAGCCCGCTGCAGCACGTGCTCCAGCCCGGACAGCGGGTGGTCGCTCACGTACAGGCCGAGCATCTCGCGCTCGAACTGCAGCTTCTGCTTCTTCTCCCAGTCCGGCAGGTCAGGGACCTCCACCGAGAAGCCCATGCCTCCGTCGTCGGACGAGCCGCCGAAGTCCGCGAACAGGTCGAACTGGCCTTCGGCCTCCTTGCGCTTCACGCTGATCACGGAGTCCACGGCCTGCTCGTGGACCACGAGCAGCGAGCGCCGTGTGTGCCCGAGCGAGTCGAACGCCCCGGCCTTGATGAGCGACTCGATCGTGCGCTTGTTGCAGACCGGCGCCGGGACCTTGTCGAGAAAGTCCTGGAACGACGTGAAGACGTCCTTGGCCTCACGGCTCTCCACGATCGCGTCCACCACGTTGCGGCCCACGTTCCGCACGCCGGTGAGCCCGAAGCGGATGTCGCCCTTGACCGCCGTGAACTTGGCGGCGGAGTCGTTGACGTCCGGCGGGAGCACCGTGATGCCCATACGACGGCACTCGTTGAGGTAGAGCGCCATCTTGTCCTTGTTGTCGCCAACGGACTGCAGCAGGGCGGCCATGTACTCGGCCGGGTAGTTCGCCTTGAGGTAGGCGGTCCAGTACGCGACGAGTCCGTAGCCCGCGGAGTGCGCCTTGTTGAACGCGTACCCGGCGAACGGGACCAGCGTGTCCCAGACCGCCTTGATCGCGCCGGCGCTGTAGCCCTTCTCCTTGGCGCCCTTCTCGAAGTTGACGTACTCCTTGGCCAGCACCTCGGGCTTCTTCTTGCCCATGGCGCGACGAAGCAGGTCGGCCTGGCCGAGCGTGTAGCCGGCCATGATCTGGGCGGCGCGCTGCACCTGCTCCTGGTAGACGATCAGGCCGTAGGTCTCGTCGAGGATCTCCGCGAACGGCTCGACGACCTCCGGGTGGATCGCCTCGATCTGCTGCTGCCCGTTCTTGCGCAGCGCGTAGTTGATGTGCGAGTTCATGCCCATCGGCCCGGGCCGGTACAGGGCGATGACGGCGGAGACGTCCTCGAAGTTGTCGGGCCGCATCTGCCGCAGCAGGGAGCGCATCGCCCCGCCGTCGAGCTGGAACACGCCGAGCGTGTTGCCGCTGGCGAGCAGCTCGTAGGTGGCCTTGTCGTCGAGTGCGACGTTCTCGATGTCTACCGGGTCCTTGCCGTTCATCACGATGTTCTCGAGCGCGTCGTCGAGGATCGTGAGGTTGCGCAGGCCCAGGAAGTCCATCTTGATCAGGCCGAGGCCCTCGGACGTCGGGTAGTCGAACTGCGTGATCACCGCGCCGTCCTGCGGGCGCTTCATGATCGGGATGATGTCGATCAGCGGGTCGCTCGACATGATGACGCCGGCTGCGTGCACGCCCCACTGCCGCTTCAGGCCCTCGATACCGCGCGCGAGCTCGACGACGCGCTGCGCCTCGGGGTCGGTGTCGTGCACCTGCCGGAACTCGGCGGCCTCCGAGTACCGCTTGTCCTTGGGGTCGAAGATGCCGCCCAGGGAGATGTCCTTGCCCATGACGGCCGGCGGCATCGCCTTGGTGAGCTTCTCTCCCATGGCGTAGGGCATGCCGAGCAGACGCGCGGAGTCCTTGAGGGCCTGCTTGGCCTTGATGGTGCCGTAGGTGACGATCATGGCCACCCGGTCGTCGCCGTACTTCTCCGTGACGTACCTGATTGCCTCACCGCGCCGGCGCTCGTCGAAGTCGACGTCGACGTCGGGCATGGAGACGCGCTCCGGGTTGAGGAACCGCTCGAAGATCAGGCCGTGCTCCAGCGGGTCGAGCTCGGTGATACCCATCAGGTAGGAGACCATCGACCCGGCGGCCGAGCCGCGCCCCGGTCCCACGCGGATGCCCTGCTTCTTGGACCAGTTGATGAAGTCGGCGACCACGAGGAAGTACCCCGGGAAGCCCATCTGGATGATGACCTCGACCTCGTAGTCGGCCTGCTTGCGCACCGCGTCGGAGTAGCCGTTCGGGTACCGGCGGAGCAGGCCGGCCTCGACCTCCTTGATGAACCACGAGATCTCGTCCTCGCCCTCGGGGACGGGGAACCGAGGCATGTAGTTGGCCGAGGTGTCGAAGGAGACCTCGCACTGCTCGGCGATGAGCAGCGTGTTGTCGCACGCCTCGGGGAGCTCCCTGAAGACCTTCCGCATCTCGGCTGCGGACTTCACGTAGTAGCCCGAGCCGTCGAACTTGAACCGGTTCGGGTCGTCCAGCGTGGACCCGGAGTTGATTGCCAGGAGCGCCTCCTGGCTGGTCGCGTCCTCCTCGCGCACGTAGTGCAGGTCGTTCGTGGCCACCAGCTTCGCGCCGATCGTCTTGGCCAGCTCGAGGAGCTCCTTGGTCACGCGGGTCTCGATGTCGAGCCCGTGGTCCATCAGCTCGACGTAGTAGTTCTCCTTGCCGAAGATCTCCTGCAGCTCGCCGGCGTGCCGGACCGCCTCGTCCCACTGGCCGAGCCGCAGCCGCGTCTGGACCTCGCCCGACGGGCAGCCGGTCGTCGCGATGAGCCCGTCGGAGTACTTCTCCAGCAGGTCCCGGTCCATGCGGGGCCACTTGCCCATCTGGCCCTCCAGGGAGGCCAGGGACGACGCCCGGAACAGGTTGTGCATGCCGGTGTTGTTCTTGCTCAGCAGCGTCATGTGGGTGTACGCACCGCGCGCCGACACGTCGTCGGACTCCTGGCCCGCCTCGCCGTAGCGGACACGCGTCTGGTCGAACCTGCTGGTACCCGGCGTGACGTACGCCTCGACGCCGATGATCGGCTTGATGCCCGCCCTCTGCGCCTGTGCCCAGAACTCGTGCGCCCCGAACAGATACCCGTGGTCAGTGGTCGCGATGGCGCGCTGCCCCTGCCGCGCGACCTCCTCCATGAGGTCGCCGATCCGCGCCGCGCCGTCCAGCATCGAGAACTCGGTGTGGACGTGCAGGTGGACGAAGTCGTCGGTCTTCTCAGCGGAGGCGGTGGGCATGCGGCGAGTCTAAATCGAGCCACCGACACTCTCGCCCAGCAACGCCGAGCGGAACCTCACATCACCTGTACGCGCCACGCACGACGTCCAGGGCCGCCGCGAGATCGGCCGGATACTCCGACTCGACCTCGACCCAGCGCCCCGTCGTCGGGTGCTCGAAGCCCAGGCGGCGCGCGTGCAGCCACTGCCGCGTCAGCCCCACCTTGGACGCCAGCACGGGGTCCGCGCCGTAGGTGAGATCCCCCACGAGCGGGTGACGCAGCGCCGCGAAGTGCACCCGGATCTGGTGGGTGCGCCCGGTCTCCAGGTGCACCTCCAGCAGCGAGGCCGCCGACAGCATCTCGAGCGTCTCGTAGTGCGTCACCGACGGCTTGCCCTCAGCCGTCACCGCGAACTTCCAGTCCGCGGTCGGGTGCCGGCCGATGGGCGCGTCGATGGTGCCCGACGTCGGGTCCGGGTGGCCCTGGGCGAGCGCGTGGTAGACCTTGTCGACGGTGCGCTCCTTGAAGGCGCGCTTCAGCCCCGTGTACGCGAGCTCAGACTTCGCGACGACCATCAGGCCGGACGTCCCGACGTCGAGCCGGTGCACGATCCCCTGGCGCTCGGCGGCGCCCGACGTCGACACGCGGTACCCCGCCGCGACCAGCGCCCCCACCACGGTGGGTCCGGTCCAGCCCGGCGACGGGTGCGCCGCCACGCCGACCGGCTTGTCGATCACGACCACGTCGTCGTCGTCGTACACGATGCCCATGCCCGGCACCGGCTCCGCCACGACCTCGACGGCGGGCCGTTCCTCGGGCATGTCCACCTCGAGCCAGCCGCCGGGGCCAACCCGGTCCGACTTGCCCACCAGGCGGCCGTCCAGGCGCACGGCGCCCGCCTCGGCGAGCTCCGCCGCCCGCGTCCGCGAGAAGCCCAGCATGCGGGCCAGCGCGGCGTCGACACGGTCGCCTGCGAGCCCGTCGGGGACGGGCAGCGTCCGCAGCGCCATCAGGCGGGGTCGCTCTGGTCGCCGGCCGGCTCGTCGCCCGTGCCGCGCTCGTCGGTGTGGCGCTTGCCGTCCAGGCCGATGCCCCGCAGCGACAGCACCGCGATGAGCCCGGCCGCCGTGACGACGGCGATGTCGGCGACGTTGCCGACGAAGAAGCCCGCGTAGTCGATGAAGTCCACGACATGGCCGCGCGCGAACCCGGGCTCCCGAGCCAGGCGGTCCACGAGGTTCCCGACGGCGCCCCCGAGCAGCAGGCCGAGCGCGACGGCCCAGCCGCGCGACCCGAGCCGCCCGATCGCGCGGACGATGAACACGACGACGACCGTCACGACGATGGTGAGGATCCACGTATAGCCCGAGGCGATCGACAGGGCCGCACCCGGGTTGTAGATCAGGCGCAGCTGCAGCAGCTCGCCCAGGAGCGGGACCGGGTCGCCGCCCTCGGTCAGGGCGGACTCGGCCCACCACTTGGTCAGCTGGTCGGCGGCCAGCACGAAGCCCGCGAGCACGCCGGTCCAGGCAACGAGCGCACGGCTGCCCGACCGCGCGGGCGTGGCCGAAGGCGCTGGCACGTCCGACGGCGCGGGCGTGGCTGCGGGATTCGTCTCGCCGTCGGCCACGGCGGAGGGTTCAGCGGGAGTAGACATCAGACAAAGTCTCCCATGCCCCAGGCGGTACCCGGCTCTCGCAGCCCGTCGCCGGACGCCGAGCCGGACCCCCGCCCAGACGGCACATCGAGCTCACGCCAGAAGCTCCCGTCGACCGACGCACTGAATGCAGACAGCACGGGTGCACATAAAGCAGCGAGACCCTTTCCCGGAAATCCGGGAAAGGGCCTCACGCGGTGCGAGGTTCTCGCCACGGAGCGACACACACGTTGTTGAGGGCGTCGGTGACCGCGCCGTCGGCACCGAGCTCTTGGTCGCCGTCGCTGCAGGCCTTCACTCTCGACGGGCATCGGGCGGGGTGAAATTTGCCCAGTCAGTCGGAACGCATCGAAGTGCAGAGCGGGCCTGGGGAAATGCGGCATTCCGGATCGATACAAATGCAAGGTGCCAGGAATGCCCGTAATTCAGACATCACAGCGTTGATATCCGCTCCGGGGTCCCGTGCGGCGCCGTCGACGCACCTGCCTCATGCTCCGCGACGCTCCTCGCGCGCCTTGGCCTCGACCGAGAGCGTGGCCCGCGGGAAGGCCTGCAGGCGTGCCTTGCCGATCGGCCGGTCCGTGAGCTCGCACGTCGCGTAGGTGCCCTTGCGGATGCGGTCCAGAGCGTGGTTGGTCTGGTCCAGGAGGTCGCGCATGTTGTTGACGAGCGTCAGCTCCTGCTCGCGCTCCAGCGCGCTCGAACCGTAGTCCGCCTGATCGTCGCCGGCGCCGTCACCAGAGTTCCGGAGCAGGTCCGACAGCTCCTTGTCGGCAGCGAGCAGCTCGCGCTCCAGCCGCTCCTTGTCTTCCAGCAGCAGCGCAGCCAGCTCTTCGGCCTCGCGCACGGTCCAGGGTTCTTCACCGTCGCGGACGGGAAACTTCTTCACGTCTCGTGTCAGGTTCGGGAACTCCTGCTTGATCGCGGCTCGCGTCGCAGTCGAGATCTTGGTCATGGGTTCCCCTTCGCGGTCGCCCCCGGTGGTCAAGTTCACGAAGCGTAAGCACAAGCGGCCAGACGCACAACGGGGCACGCCGATGTGGCGTGCCCCAATGATGTACGCACCTGGCGTGTCGCGCGCGGCGGCCGGGCGTGAGGTGGGGACGCCCGGCCGCCGTGCTCGACGGAGTGCTGCTGTCAGATCCCCTGAGCCATCTCGGCCGGGCGGCCGGACTGCTGGTTGTTCCGCGGCGGCAGGGCCGACCCGCGTGCGTCGAGATCGCCGAGCAGATTCTGCAGGAAGCTCTTCAGACGCGTGCGGTAGTCACGCTCGAACAGGCGCAGCTCGTCGATCTTGCGCTCCAGCAGCGAACGCTCCTGCTCGAGCTGGGAGAGCGTGCGGTGCGATGTCTCCTCGGCGTCGCGCACGATGCGCGCACCCTCGGTCTTGGCCTCCGTGATGAGGCGGTCGCCCTCCTCCTGGCCGGAGCGCACGTAGTCGTCGTGCAGCTTCTGGGCCAGCTGGAGCATCCCGGTCGCCGACTCGGGCTCCGGGCCGTTGCCCTTGGGGCCTGCGGGGCCTGTCGGCATGACGGGCGCCGCGACCGGCGCGGCCTGTGCGCGAGCGGGGGCCGCGGCGTCGTTGCGCGACAGCTCGGCGATGCGCCGCTCGGCGGCGGCGACCTTCTGCCGGAGCCCCTCGTTCTCCTCCTGGACGTTGGTCAGTGTCCGCACGACCTCGTCGAGGAAGTCGTCGACCTCCTCGACGTCGTATCCCTCGCGGAACTTCGTCGCGGAGAACTTCTTGTTGAGGATGTCCTCTGCAGTGAGCAGTGCCATCGTGTCACCTCGAAAGTTGGAACGTAGGAACGCAGTACTTTGACGTCGGCGCTGCCCAGCCGCGCCCCCTCCGTCGAAGCCCACGGTAGCGGACGACATCGACGTGAGACAGCGGGAGCACCGCCGGGCACGATTTCCTCACAGAGTGTGCCGCGTCACCCCAGGTCATATCCATGCGCAGGTCAACGTTTCCGCGCGCCTCACCGGACGATGCCAATCAGGCCCGCCTTGAACCGGCACAGATTCATTACGTACCCGGTCGGTACTAGAGCTGACCGATGATTGTCGAGAGCAGCGAGACGCCGAAGAACAGGACGATGAAAGCGAGGTCCAGCTGGACCTGACCCAGCCGCAACGGCGGGATCAGGCGCCGCAGAAACCTCAGCGGCGGGTCGGTGACGGTGTAGATCGCCTCCGCGACCACGAGCAGCACGCCACGTGGCCGCCAGTCCCGGGCGAAGAACTGCACCCAGTCGAAGATAAGCCGTCCGATGAGGAACAGCAGGAAGAGCCACAGCACGAAGCCGATGAAGTCCCAGATCACAAGGGACAACCTAACCTGTCCGGGCCGGGAAGAACGTGAAATGCCCAAACATGGGTGAGGGACGCCCGCCGCAGCGACCGCCCCTCAGCCATGTTCGGTTGTGTTCACGATCAGCTCTGGTTGTAGAAGCCGCCGCGTCCGTTCGGCTTCTCGGTGGCCACCTGCTCCTCGGCCGCGATCTCCACGTGCTCGGGTGAGAGCAGGAAGACCTTGTTGGTCACTCGCTCGATCGAGCCGTGCAGACCGAAGATCAGGCCGGCGGAGAAGTCGACCAGGCGCTTGGCGTCGGCGTCGTCCATGTCGGAGAGGTTCATGATGACGGGGGTTCCGGCGCGGAAGGCCTCGCCGATACTCCGTGCGTCGTTGTACGACCGCGGGTGCACCGTCGTGATGCGGCGCAGATCCGAGGAGGACAGGGCCTCACGCGGTACACCGTCGCGGTGCAGCGGCGTGACCTGTGCGTGCCGGTGATCCTCCACGTTTTCCTCCAGGCCCTCGTCGTACTCGTCGAGGTAGTCCTGCTCGCCCTGATCGTCGGCGAGGCCCAGATACAGCATGGTCTTGCGAAGCGCTCCGGCCATCGCTCATTCTCCGTTCGTCGCCTGCTGTGCGTCCTTCTGTCGGTGTCCACCGGGCCCGTACAACAGGTCCGACCTTGACCCCTCTGCGAGGTCGCCTTGACAAAAGTAGCCCGGCGCAATCCGACCCGGAAGCGCGACACGCCGTGCCACGAACAACTTTGCCAAAGTTGTTCAGCGAATGCTCGCTAAAAACGACATCAATGTGATTTCGCAGGTCAGGAGCGCGACCGTCGGCGTGTCGCGCTCTTCCGGGCGTGGCGAGAACGGTCATACCAACGCGATGATGCCCGCCTGGCGCCCAGTTGTGGTACCCGCCGCGACGGCGCGGCGGTGCGAGAACAGGTCAGGATCCTCGAACGTGCAGCGCTCCACTCGCGTCGCCGCGACGCCACGCGCAGCGAGCTGGGCGACCACCCCGGAGGGCAGGTCGAGCCCGGGTGTGCCGGCGCGGGTCGTGGCAAAGGTCTCGGGCACGGCCGCGGCCACCTCGTCGCGCATCGCGGCGGGCACCTCGTAGCACCGCCCGCACACCGCGGGCCCGACGGCGGCGCGTACGCGCGCCGGGTCGGCACCCCGGGCGACCAGCGCGTCCAGCGCGCGGTGCACCACACCGGCCAGCACACCCTTGCGCCCCGCATGCGCCACCGCGACCACCCGCGCCTCCGGGTCGGCCAGCAGGACGGGTACGCAGTCCGCGACCAGGACGCCGAGGCCCAGCCCGCGCTCGGCGGTGACGAGCGCGTCGCCCTCCCCCGCGGACCCCGGCGGCGGGTGCGCGGCCCAGCGCACACGCTCGGCCGCACCCAGCTCGATGACGGTGTCACCGTGGACCTGGGTGGCGAACGCCACGGGCGCGCCGAGCCGCTCGGCGGCCAGGGACCGGTTGACCGCTACCCGGGCGGCGTCGTCGGACACGTTCAGCCCCAGGTTCAGGCCGCTGCCGGCCGCCGTCGCCCAGGGGGCCGGGGAGACGCCGCCCGCGCCGGTCGTGAAGAAGGCGTGCACCCCGTCGCCAAGATCCACGGGGTGCACGCCTGCAAGAGTCCGGGTATCGCTCACGACTGTGAGAGTACCCGGCCGGTCACTTCAGGAAGTCAGGGACGTCCAGGTCCTCCGACGACGTCCGGCGCGGGTTCTCGTCGTACAGCGGCGGGACCTCCACCCGCTCGCCGCGCTCGCGCGGGACGTCCTGCCGGTTGAACGAGCCCTGCACCACGACGGCCGGCTCGTCCAGCGTGCGCGGCACGTCGTCCGAGCCCTCGTCGTCGATCACGCGAGGCAGCGTCGACACGGGGGCGGGCTGCGGCGCCGGCGGGACCGACGGCGGCATGCCGTTCGCGTTGTAGTGCTCGGGCGCCCGGCGGGCGGCGTCCGACACGTCGGGCAGCGGAACCGGCGCAGTGGCGGGGCTGCGCATGGCAGCCACCGCACCGGCCCCGACCGCACCAGCTACCTGGCCGAGCGCCCGGTGGTCCTTGCGCTCCTTGGGCAGCCCGCCGTCGAAGCCCGCGGCGATGACGGTGACCCGCACCTCGTCGCCCAGGGCGTCGTCGATGACCGTACCGAAGATGATGTTCGCCTCGGGGTGCGCGGCCTCCTGCACCAGGCGGGCGGCCTCGTGCACCTCGAAGAGGCCCAGGTCGCTACCACCCTGGATCGACAGCAGCACGCCGTGCGCACCGTCGATCGACGCCTCGAGCAGCGGCGACGAGATGGCCAGCTCGGCCGCCTGCACCGCGCGGTCCTCGCCCCGTGCCGAGCCGATGCCCATGAGCGCCGAACCCGCCCCCTGCATGACCGACTTCACGTCCGCGAAGTCGAGATTGATCAGGCCGGGGGTCGTGATGAGGTCCGTGATGCCCTGCACGCCGGAGTGCAGGACCTGGTCCGCCGAGTGGAACGCGGCGATCGCGGACACGTTCCGGTCCGACATCGACAGGAGCCGGTCGTTCGGGATCACGATCAGCGTGTCGACCTCGTCGCGGAGGTTCTCGATGCCGCTCTCGGCCTGCACCGCGCGGCGGCGGCCCTCGAACGTGAACGGACGCGTCACCACGCCGACGGTCAGCGCGCCGAGCGAGCGCGCGATGCGCGCCACCACCGGAGCGCCGCCCGTGCCGGTACCGCCGCCCTCGCCCGCGGTGACGAAGACCATGTCGGCGCCGCGCAGGACGTCCTCGATCTCCTCGGCGTGGTCCTCGGCGGCCTTCTTGCCGACCTCAGGGTCCGCGCCGGCACCGAGGCCGCGCGTGAGCTCGCGCCCCACGTCCAGCTTGACGTCGGCGTCCGACATCAGGAGCGCCTGCGCGTCTGTGTTGATCGCGATGAACTCGACGCCCTTGAGGCCGACCTCGATCATGCGGTTGACGGCGTTCACACCACCGCCGCCGATGCCGACCACCTTGATCACTGCCAGGTAGTTCTGCGGAGTTGCCACGTCGTCGCCTTTCGATTCGGGTCCCGAGTCCCGACTCTCGTCCCTCCCAAGTCTCAGGTTGAGGTAGAGGGTTAGAGTTATGTCAGGTTGGTGCTGAGTCCGACGGTAGGTGCGCCGTCGAGGTGTGTCGAAGACATCGTTGCGCGTGTCGCGCACCGATGCACGCGAGAATCACACTGATGTGGTTCCCGGGTCAGCTGGTGACCGGCAGGCCGGGCGACGACACGTCGATGGTCGTCGCCGAGGGCTCGGCCCGCAGCAGCGTCTGCGCGACCCTGATCTTGAGCGGCACCTGCGCGCCGCTCCCCCACCGGATCACCCGTCCGTCGGACAGGGTGGTGCGCACGTCGTCCTGGGTCGCGGCGCTCACCGTCCGGATGTCCGCCGACAGCGTCGGCGGCAGCGCGCCCAGCACCTCGAGGGCCGCGTCCAGGGCGCGACGGCCGGGCTCGGCGTCGGAGAGCGGGACCACTATCGACGGCAGGTTCTCCGGGACGTCCTCCGCGGTGCCGACGCGTACGCCTTCGGCGTCCATCAGGGCGTACACGTCGCCGGGCTGCGGTACCGCCGCCACCGGTTCGCGCGACGTGAGGACCACGTCCAGCCCGTCCGGCCAGGCCCGCGTGATCCGCACGTCCTTGACGGCGTTCATCGCGAGGATCTCCTCGCGCAGGCCTACGGTGTCGATCCGCGGCAGCGGCACGCCGGCCTCGTCCTTCGCGGCCGCGCGCACCTGTCCGACGTCGACGGTGGTGCCCTGACCGCTGACCCGGACCTGCTGCGGGTCGAGCGCCAGCAGCGACGAGAAGAACGTCACCCACACCAGTCCGGCGACGACTGCCGCGGCCAGGAGCGTCCAGCCGATCCGGCGCCATACGCGGTAGCGGGCCATCGCCGTGCGTTCGGCGAGGCGGTCGGCCAGCTGGTCCGAGACGACGCCGTCCCGGATGCCCGACGACGGCTCGCGGCCGGCCTCGGGGCGGCTCGCCGGTGCCGGTGTCCGGGCCTGCCGCCGCTGGGCGAACCGCTGCTCGGCCGGCTGCTGCTCCGCGGACGTCTCCCGGCCG
>NZ_BNAS01000004.1:76117-192985 GCF_014653785.1 Promicromonospora soli
GACCCTGGGCCTCAGCACCTCGGGCAGCACCCCGGGCTTTCGTAGCCTTGGTCTCCGGCGCCCGAGGTGTCGTTCCCTGCTGCGCCGAGCCCTGACCTGCCGGGCGCGGCCGTGCCGGGCCCGCGGCGCGAGGGCGCGCGGGCGGACGCATCAGTCCTCGCCCAGCCCCGAAGCAGGAGCATCGGTGGCGGGACTTCCCGCGACGAGACCCGTACCGCGGCCCGCCAGGCGCGCCAGCACGGCGGGCCCGAGCTGGGTCACGTCGCCCGCGCCCACGGTGAGCACCACGTCGCCCGGCCGGGCGAGGTCGGCGATCGCGTGCGCGGCGTCCAGGCGGTCCGGCACCGCGTAAGCGGCCCCGTGGTCGGTCATCAGGTCGACGATCGTGTTCGGCGTGACCGACGGGTCCAGCTCCTCGCGCGCCCCGTAGATGCCCGTGACCACCACCTCGTCCGCCGCGGACAGCTCCTCGGCGAACCGGTCGGCGAAGATCCGTGTGCGCGAGTAGAGATGCGGCTGGAACAGGACGAGCACCCTTCCGCCGTCGGCGATCTCGCGGGCCGCGGTCAGGATGACCTTGATCTCCGTGGGGTGGTGCCCGTAGTCGTCGATGACGCGGACGCCGTCGGCCACGCCCTTCTCCTCGAACCGGCGGCCCGTGCCGACGAACGCCTCGACACCGGCGACGGCCTGCTCGGGCGGCACGCCCAGCTTCACCGCGGCGATGACGGCCGCCGTCGCGTTGAGCACGTTGTGCTTGCCCGGGACCGAGAGCCGCATCGGGATGCCAGGGACGTTGCCGGACACGCCCGCGCCGTCGGCCACCTGCTCGTTGGTGCCCAGGATGTCGCCGCGCAGCACCGCCGTGGTGCCCTCCGCCGTGGTGGAGATGTCCGTGACTCGCACGCGCGCGGTGTCGTTCGTGCCGTAGGTGATGACGTGGCCGCCCGTGGCGCAGATCGTGGCGCCCACCGACAGCGAGCCCTCGTCGTCGGCGCACGCGATGAGCCAGCCGTCGGGCGTCACGCGACGGGCGAACCGGATGAACGCCCCGTTGAACGCCTCCGGGGTGCCGTAGTGGTCCAGGTGGTCCGCCTCGACGTTCGTCACCACCGCGATGGTGGGCGCGTAGTTCAGGAACGAGCCGTCCGACTCGTCGGCCTCGGCCACGAGCACGTCGGACGTGCCGAGGTGGCCGCCCGGCGTCGACCCGCTGGCGGTGCGCACGGTGCTGCCGATCGCGTACGACGGGTCCATGCCCGCCTCGCGCAGGATCGTCGCGATCATCGCCGACGTCGTCGTCTTGCCGTGCGCGCCCGCGACGGCGACGCCGCGCGAGCCCTCCATGAGCGCCGCCAGCGCCTGCGAGCGGTGCAGCACGTTCAGGCGGCGGGCGCGGGCCGCGGCGAGCTCCGGGTTCTCCTCGTGCACGGCGCTGGAGATCACCACGGTGTCCACGCCGGTGAGGTGGGCCGGATCGTGGCCAACCCACACCTGCACGCCCTCGGCCCGCAGGCCCTCGAGCGTCTCCGACTCCGCGGCGTCGGAGCCCTGTACGGGCACCCCGCGCCCGGCCAGCAGGCGGGCCACCACGGACATGCCGGCCCCGCCTATGCCGATCATGTGGACGCGTCCGAGCCTCACGACCTGGTCCGCCATCTGATCCGTGACCGGGGTGCTCATGACCTGACCTCCGTGGTGTCGGTACCTGCTGACCGTACGGCTTGCTCGACGAGATCGACGACGCGTGCGGCGCCGTCGCTGGTGCCGGCCGAGCGTGCGGCCTTCGCCATGACACCGAGCCGCTCGCGGTCCGCGAGCAGCGTGGGAACTTCTCGGGACACCCAGCCGGGTGTGAGGTCGGCGTCGTCCACCAGCAGACCGCCGCCCGCCTGCACCAGCGGGGTCGCGTTCAGCCGCTGCTCGCCGTTGCCGATCGGCAGCGGGACGTAGACGGCGGGGATGCCCAGCGCGGCGAGCTCGGCCACCGAGCCCGCGCCCGAGCGGCAGACGACGAGGTCGGCCACCGCGTAGGCGAGCTCCATCTGCTCGAGGTACTCGCGGACCTGGTAGCGCCGGCCGTCAACCGCGGCGACCGTCTCGCGCACCTCGTCGGCCTTTCCCTTTCCGGTCAGGTGCAGCACCTGCGCGCCCGCGGCGAGGACCTGAGCAGCGGCGCCCGACACGGCGCGGTTCAGGTTCAGCGCGCCGAGGGATCCGCCCGTGACCACGAGAGTCGGCAGCGTCGGGTCGAGGCCCAGCTCGGCGGCGGCCCGGGCACGCACGCCCGCGGCGTCGGCCTCCCGCGCCTGGACGAGGGCCGCGATGGCCTGCCGCAGCGGCAGGCCGGTGAGGACACCGCCACGCAGCGGCGTACCGGCGAAGGTGAGGCCCACGCGGGCCGCCCACCGGGCGCCGAGCCGGTTGGCCAGGCCTGGGCGGGCGTTCTGCTCGTGGATCACGATCGGCACGCCCCTGCGCCTGGCCGCGAGGTAGGCCGGGGTGGCGACGTAGCCGCCGAACCCGATCACGGCCTGCGCGTCGATCTCGTCGATCGCGTCCTCGGCGGCCTTCACCGCGGCGGCCAGCCTGCCGGGCAGCCGCAGCAGGTCGGGGCTGGGGCGGCGCGGCATCGGGACGCGGGGGATCGGCCGCAGCTCGTAGCCGCGGGCCGGCACCAGCTCGGCCTCCAGGCCGGTAGTGGTGCCGAGCGCGAGCACGCGCGCGCCGGGCTCCCGGCGCCGCACCTCGTCGGCCACCGCGAGCAAGGGGTTCACGTGTCCCGCGGTGCCGCCTCCGGCGAGCACCACCGACACAACTGCTGAGCTCATCATCACCTTCTCGTCGCCGCCCGGACATAGCGCCCGGGCGAATCAATCACGAAGCGGCCTGCGGTGCAGGATCCGCTCAAGGATGGGGCCGCCGTGCACATCTCTACCGTCTCCGGACCGCGCCGCCCAGCACGGCCAGTGACCTGCGGACGACGCTACCGCGTGCGGCCAGTGCCTTGGCAGCCCCTGGTTCCGTCCGGGCGAAGGATATGACCATCCCGAGCGCGGCCATCGTGGTGATCAGCGCCGAACCGCCTGCAGAGACCAGCGGCAGCGGCACGCCGATCACCGGGAGCACCCCGATCACCACGCCGATGTTCACGAACGCCTGGCCCACGATCCAGCAGCCGACGGCCGCCGTGGCCACCTTGACGAACGGGTCGGTGTGCCGCCGGATCACGCGGCTCATCGCGAGCCCCAGCACGGCGAACAGGGACAGCACCAGCACCGTGCCGAGCAGGCCCAGCTCCTCGCCGATCACGGCGAAGATGAAGTCGTTGTGCGCCTCGGGCAGGTAGTTCCACTTCTCGCGGCTGCCGCCCAGGCCGACGCCCCACAGCCCGCCGGTACCCAGCCCGAACAGGCCGTGCAGAGACTGGTAGCACTCCGAGCTCGCGTCGCACTCGGCGCCGTACGTCGCGATGATGCGCTGCAGCCGGTCCCCGGAACCCTGCTGCAGGATGAACACGTACCCCACGACGAGCGCCGCGATCGTGCCCCCGAGCCCCATCAGGGACAGCGGGGTGCCGGCCACGAAGAACGCGCCCGCCACGAGCAGGCCGATCACCACCGCGGTACCCAGGTCTCCCCCGGCGAGCACCAGGCCGACGACCATGACCGCGCCCGGGACCGCCGGCATGATCGCGTGCGACCAGCTCCCCAGCAGCGCCTGCTTGCGGCCCAGCACCGTGCCGAGCCAGATGGCGAGGGCAAGCTTGGCGAGCTCGGACGGCTGGAAGGAGAACGGTCCGAGCGGGAGCCAGTTCTGCTGGCCGTTTCTGACGTCGCCCACGAAGATCACCGCGACCAGCAGCACGATGGCTACGGCCAGCCCCGGCAGCGCCAGCCGTTTGTACCAGCGCACCGGGAGCCGGGCCGCGACCAGGAGCACGGGCAGGCCCATCAGCGCGTACTGCGCCTGGACCAGGAACGCCGCGTAAGGCGACCCGCCCTCGGCGATCGACGTCACCGTCGAGCTGGACAGCACCATGATCAGGCCGATCACTGTCAGCAGGCCCGTGGTGCCGACCAGGAGGTAGTAGCTGGAGACGTTGGAGTTCCACTGGCCGAGCCCCGAACGCTCAGGGGCGCTGCGGCTCGTTCCCGTCGTGGCCATCCCCTACCCCTCCTGCGGCTCAGCGGGTGGTTGCTGCGAGCTCACGGACCACCCTGGCGAACTCCTCGCCGCGCTGGGCGTAGGAGACGAACTGGTCCTGCGACGCACCCGCCGGAGCCAGCAGCACGGTGTCCCCTGGCTGCGCCAGGTCCCGCGCCGCCGCTACCGCCCGGCGCATCACGGTCTCAGTGTCACCGGGATCGATCAGGACGACCGGGACCTGCGGCGCGTGTCGGGCCAGCGTCTCGGCCAGGGGCTTGGGGTCGGCTCCGATGACGACGGCGGCCCGCATCCGGTCCGCTCGGGACGACACGAGCTCGTCGAACGTGGCGCCCTTGGGCAGTCCGCCCGCGATCCAGACCACGGTGCCGTGGGCGAAGCCCGCCAGCGAGGCGGCCGCCGAGTGCGCGTTGGTGGCCTTCGAGTCGTTCACGTACGTGACGCCGTCCGCCTCAGCGATGCGCTGGATGCGGTGCTCGCTGGGGCCGAAGGACCGCAGGCCGTCGCGGACCGCCGCGGCGGGCACGCCGTGCGCGCGTGCCAGGGCGGCGGCCGCCAGGGCGTCCGCCACGATATGCGTTGGCACGACACCGCCCAGGTCGCCCAGCTGCTTCAGATCGGCGAGGGTGCCGAGCTCCGCGGCGCTCTTGCGGCGGTCCGGGTCGTCGGCGGCGGCGTGGAAGGCGCGGTCCACCAGGACGTCGTCGACCAGGCCGAGGTCGCCCGGGCCGGGCGTGCCGACCACGAAGCCGACGGCGCGCGCGCCCTCGACGACGTCGGCCTCGCGTACCAGCTCCTCGGTCTTCGGGTCCGCGACGTTGTAGACGCACGCCACCTGGACGTTTTCGTAGATGCGGCCCTTGTCGCGGGTGTACGCGTCGATCGAGCCGTGCCAGTCGAGGTGGTCGGGCGAGACGTTCAGGACGACGCCCGCCTGGAGCGACATCGTGTGCGTGAAGTGGAGCTGGAAGCTCGACAGCTCCACGGCCACGACGTCGAGCATGGGGTCGAGGGCCGCCTCCACGAGCGACCGGCCGACGTTCCCGACGGCGGCCGTGCGCAGGCCCGCCGCCCGCAGGATCGCCACGAGCATCTCTACTGTGGTCGTCTTGCCGTTGGACCCGGTGATGCCGAGCCACGGTGCGGGCTTGTCGCTGCCCAGGCGGTCGACGCGCAGGCGCCAGGCGAGCTCGACCTCGCTCCACACGGGCACGCCGGCGGCGAGCGCCGCAGCGACGACGGGGTGGTGCGGCGCGAAGCCCGGCGAGGCGACCAGCAGGTCGGCCTGGGCCACCACGGCGGCCGCCGCTTCGGCGTCGAGCCCGCTGTGGTCGGCGTCGTCCGCCCGGTCGTCCACCGTGACCAGTGAGGCCACGCGCGGCGCCAGCACGCGCTGCAGCGACCGCCCCGTGACGCCGAGGCCCGCCAGGACAACCCGGGCCTCGTCCAGCGGGACCCGCGGCTCGACGGCGCCGTAAGTGCCGGCGCCGGGCGCGTCGGTCACGACACCACCCACTCCGCGTAGAAGATGCCCATGCCGATCCCCGCGAACAGGCCTGCGATCAGCCAGAACCGGATCACGATCGTGACCTCGCCCCACCCGGAGAGCTCGAAGTGGTGGTGCAGCGGCGCCATCTTGAACACGCGCTTGCCGGTCATCTTGAAGAAGCCGATCTGGATCACGCCGGACATCACGATGATGACGAAGAGGCCGCCGAGGAGCGCACCGAGGATCTCGGTGCGGGACAGGATGGACAGGCCGGCCAGCGCGCCGCCGAGGGCGAGCGAGCCGGTGTCACCCATGAAGATCTTGGCGGGGTTGGCGTTCCACCACAGGAAGCCGACGCAGGCGCCCGTGACGGCGGCGGCGACGATGGCCAGGTCCTGCGGGTCGCGCACCTCGTAGCAGCGCGGTCCCGCCGTGGCGAGGAACTGGCACGACTGGTTGAGCTGCCAGATCCCGACCAGCACGTACGCGCCGAACGTGATGATCGAGACGCCGGTGGCCAGGCCGTCGAGGCCGTCGGTCAGGTTGACCGCGTTGGACCAGGCGGCCACCAGCAGGTTGGCCCAGATGATGAAGAGGATGAGCCCCACGGTGGCGCCGAAGAACGCCAGGTCGAGCTCCGTGTCGCGCAGGAACGAGATCTTGGTCGACGCCGGGGTACGGGCATTCTCGTTGGGGAACTGCAGCGCGAGGACGGCGAAGGAGATGCCGATGGCGCCCTGCCCGATCAGCTTGGCGCGCGGGGTCAGGCCGAGGGACCGCTGCTTGCGGATCTTGGTGAAGTCGTCGAGGAAGCCGACCAGGCCCAGGCCCGCCATGAGGTAGAGCGCGAGCAGCGCCGACACGCTCGGCAGCCGGTTGGACACCAGCATCGAGGCCGCGACCCCGATGATGGTCGCGGCGATGATGACGACGCCGCCCATCTGGGGCGTACCGCGCTTGGTGAAGTGCCCCGTCGGGCCGTCCTGGCGGACGAACTGGCCGTAGTTCTTGTGGACGAGGAACCGGATGAAGACCGGCGTGCCCAGCAGGGCGACGAGCAGCGCCACTGCGGCGCTGACCAGGATCGCGATCACTTGTTGTTGTCCTCTGTGGTCTTGACCATCGACAGGTGGTCCCCGAGCTCGGCCAGCCCGGCACCGAGGGACGACTTCACGAGCACGACGTCGCCGGGCTCCAGCGACTCGTCCAGCATTGCGCGGGCGGCGTCCAGGTCGGGCACGAAGATCGACTCCGACCCCCAGGAACCCTCCTGCATCGCGCCCTCGTGGATGTGATAGGCCTCGTCGCCCACCACGATCAGCTGCTTGATGTTCAGCCGGACGACGAGGCGGCCGATCTCGTCGTGTGCGGCGCGCGAGCCGTCGCCGAGCTCGAGCATCGCGCCGAGCACGGCGACCGAGCGGCGGGTCCGGCCGGACATGACCGCAAGCGCGCGCAGGGCGGCCTTCATCGAGTCCGGGTTCGCGTTGTACGCGTCGTCGATCACGGTGACGCCGTCGGGCCGCTCCGTGACGGCCATCCGGTGCGGGCTGAGGGCCTTTGCCGACGAGAGCCGCTTTGCGACGTCGGCCACGGGCACCCCGAGGCGCAGCGCCACCGTCGCCGCGGCCAGCGCGTTGCTCACGTGGTGGGGTCCGACGAGCTGCAGCGCGACGTCCGCGCGCTGCTCGCCGTCCTGGCCGGCGCGGGCGACGCGGAGCGCGAAGCTCGCCCGGCCGGCGCCGTCGACGGAGATGTCCTCGGCGCGGACGTCGGCGGACGGGATGGTGCCGAACGTCTGCACGGTGGTGCCGGGGGCGACCTGGCTCGCCATGGCCGCCACCCGCAGGTCGTCGGCGTTGAGCACCACCGAGCCGCCGTCGACGACGCCGGAGACCATCTCGGCCTTGGTCTTCGCGATGGCCTCGACGCTGCCGAAGTGGCCCACGTGCGCGACACCGACGGCGAGCACGACGCCGACGTCGGGCGGCGCGATGCGCGTGAGGTAGGCGATGTTGCCGATGCGGTCGGCGCCCATCTCCAGCACGAGGTAGCGCGTGGCGGCGGTGACCCGCAGGACCGTCAGCGGCAGGCCGATCTCGTTGTTGAAGGAGCCCTTGGGGACGATGATCGCGCTCTCGTGGCCCGCCTCCGGGGTGAGGAGCTGGCCGAGCAGGTCCTTGGTGGTGGTCTTGCCGACCGAGCCGGTCACGGCAACCACCTTGGGCGCCTCCGCGCCGGTCGACGTGTTGCGCACCGTGGCCAGGACGTGCCGGGCGAGCTCGCCCAGGGCCGCCCGCGGGTCGTCCACGACGACGGTCGGCAGGCCATCGAGCTCGCGGGCCGCCAGCACCAGCGCGGCACCCGCCTCGACGGCTCGGGCCGCGAAGTCGTGCCCGTCCACCCGCTCCCCCGGCAGCGCCACGAAGAGCGTGCCTGGTCCCGCGTCACGCGAGTCGATGGTCACCGCCCCAGTGACCGTCACGTCCGGGTCGGCATGCAGCCGCCCGCCGGTGGCTGCGGCGACCTGCGCCGCAGTCAGCTCGATCATGCCTGTGTTGTCCTCTCCTGCATGGGGTCCTGCTGACGTTGCCCGTCCTGCTGAGGTATCGCGTTCCGTGCTGCCAGCGCGGCGCGCGCCTCGACGCGGTCGTCGAGCAAGTGGTCCACGCCGGCGATCTCCTGGATCGTCTCGTGGCCGCGGCCCGCCACGAGCACCGTGTCGTCCTGGCCGGCCGCGAGGATCGCGGCGCGGATGGCGTCCGCGCGCGGGGCGACCTCGTGGACCTCAACCGTACGCGAGCCGCTGTCGTCCGCGGCCTCAACCGTTCGTCCCGGCGTGCCGCCGGTGCCGGTGCCCGCGAGCACCTCCGCGCGCACCTTCGCGGGGTCCTCGTCGTGGGGGTCGTCGTCGGTCACGTAGACGACGTCCGCGCCACGCACGGCGGCGGCGCCCATGAAGGGCCGCTTGCCTGCGTCGCGGTCGCCCGTGGCGCCGAACACGACGGCGAGCCGGCCGGTCGTCGTCGGCCGCAGGGCCGCCAGGGCGAGCTGGAGGGCCTCCGTGTTGTGCGCGAAGTCCACGACGACGCGCGGCGCGGTGGCGAGCACCTCCATGCGGCCGGGGACGGTGGCGCTCAGGCCGTCGGCGGCCGTGAGCGCCTCGGTCACGTCCCGGATGTCCGAGCCGCCCTCCAGCACCATCGCCACCGCGAGTGCCGCGTTGGCCACGTTGTAGCCACCGGGCAGCGAGGTGGAGGTACGCAGGGTGCGGCCGTCGCGGTGCGTCAGCGTGAAGGCGGACCCGGTGCCCGACGGCGCGACGTCGGTCACGGTCCAGTCGGCGTGCTTGTCCGGGAGCGTGGTGAGCGTCGCGACGGGGATCTGCGCGGCCCTCGCCATGCGCTCGCCCCAGGCGTCGTCGACGGTGACGACGCCGCGGCGGGCGCGGGCGGGCGTGAACAGGTCTGCCTTGGTGGCGAAGTAGGACTCGAAGTCGCCGTGGAAGTCCAGGTGGTCCTGGGTGAGGTTGGTGAACCCGGCGACGCCGAACACGACGCCGTCCACGCGGTGCTGCGCGAGCGCGTGGGAGGAGACCTCCATGGCGAGCGTGCGCACGTGGTCCTCGCGCATCGCGGCGAGCAGGGCCTGGAGGTCCGCGGCCTCGGGCGTGGTCAGGATGCTGGGGACGACGCGGTCCCCGGAGCGGGTCTCGACCGTGCCGATCAGGCCGCCTCTCCAGCCGAGCGCCCGGAGCAGGTGGTCGAGCTGGTACGTGGTGGTGGTCTTGCCGTTGGTGCCGGTGACGCCGAAGGTCATCAGCTCGTCGGCGGGGTTGCCCAGGACCCACGCTGCTACCTGGCCGAGGATGGCGCGGGGGTCGTCGGCTATGAGGACCGGTGTTGTGCTGTCGCTGCCGATCAGCTCGGCGCCGCGCGCGTCGGTGAGGACTGCGGTCGCCCCGCGCCCGACGGCGTCCGCGGCGAACTGCGCGCCGTGCGCGCGGGCGCCGGGCAGGGCCACGAACAGGTCCCCCGGCCTCGCCACCCGGTTGTCCGAGGCCACGCAGGTGACCGCGGCGTCGGCGGCATGACCTGGGGCGATGGTGAGGCCGAACGCGACGGCGAGGTCCGAGACCTGGCGCGCTGTGGTGGCGGCCGGGCGGATCCGGTCGAACGGGGATGTCACGGAGAAGAACCTACCGTCTCCGGGAGGAGGGTTCCGTCCGGTCTGTGGGCCTTGGGTGGTGGTTGTGGGGCGGTCCCGGTCATCTCGCGGACCAGGTCCCCATCAACTCTGGGTCTGGCCATCATCACCGGGCGAGTACAACGACGGCGGATGCTCCGGGCCGCGCCAGTAGATCCACAGGTGGTCGCTCTGGGGACACCGGAACATCAACGTGG
Organism: Promicromonospora soli; assembly: GCF_014653785.1. GTDB lineage: Bacteria > Actinomycetota > Actinomycetes > Actinomycetales > Cellulomonadaceae > Promicromonospora > Promicromonospora soli. The sequence continues at coordinate 86,177 of NZ_BNAS01000004.1, forward strand.
TCTGCAGGTAGAGCTCGTCCGCATCGACGGTCCCCGAGTGACGATCGAAGTCGACGTCCGACAAGAGGTTCCACTGATACGGATGCGGGATGTCGCCACTGACCTGGATCGTGTCACCGCACACGCAGAGAAACTTGGCCATAGGGCATCATCGAGTTGTTCGCCATCCGCTCTTACACCATGCCGATCTACAGTTCCGCTGGTGCGCCGTGGATGTCATATGCATCCCGAGCACCGGAGCGCTCCGTGAACTGTCCATATTGGCGAACCTGATTCGCCAAGAACACTCGTTCCATCGCGTTCCCTCCCCGCGCGATACGTGGCGCTGGAGAACCGTTCCGGTCCAAAGCATTGGGGAGCTGGACTGGCTCCCGCAACCTGGAAAACCACGAGAAAGGCGCGGACGACCGGCGTCCCGAGCACCCCAGAGTCTCGTCACGACCAGATGTAAGAGTGCCACTCGAACCGCCGGATCAGACCACTCCAGCGTCTGGCTTCGACTCACTCAACCTTGAACCGCCGGTATTTCACGCCCACTCAAAGCGGTAGCGATTGGCATCACGGTCGAACGTCTCGATGATTTTTCGCGGCGGGAGCCCGAACGCCTGCTCAGCCCACCGGCACATTGCCACCGGCAAGCCCTCGACCTGAAAATCCGTCTCGTTGAACTGGACGTCTTCAATGTCAACAGCAACAGGGCGATCTCCGGCGTGCTCGGCGGCCCTAGAAGTAACTGCAGCAATACCTTCACCGAGTTCATGTAGATACGAACTGGGCAAACATGACGCTGCGCCGCTGAAACTCAAGGCAATGGCCGACCCGCTCGCACTGGTCCTCACAACACCAGGCGTAACAATCGATACAGTCCCGGTGATCGCAATCCTGATACCCCAGGACGACTTGAGCACTCGGTAGACATGCCTCGTACGCGTTACTTCCATCAGCGCTACCTCCGTGCGGCCGAGACTCAGGGGGTCGCCTGGTCCCTTCGCTCACGCTCGCTCTCGACCTCGGCGAGACGTTCCTCGAGCTGCCGGATCCGGTCGTACAGGTCCACGAGCGTCGCGCCGTTGGCGATCACACCGGGCCGGTCGCGGTGCCGACGGACAAAGTCCTCGCGAGTCTCCCCGGCCACCTGATAGAACCCCTTCACGACCTGCTGGCCCGCCGGCCCCGGGACACTCGGGCCGGACTTCCTCTGCTGGCGCGTGATGAGCACGGCGCCGACGATCAGCGCAACCAGCGCGCAAAGCGGGATCAGCAGCCAGACCGCGACGTGTGCAGACATGGCGCCAGAGTAGTGCTAGGACCATCGATCGTGGGGTTGACCTGCGGCTTCCTGTCGCCGCTCCCGCCGGCTACCACTCGGTCTTGAGCCGCCGGCTCGCGCTCTCGCTCGGCGGCACGTCCATCTTCTGCAGCGTGAACCCCATGACGTCGCTGAACACCGGGGCCGCGACCTCGCCGCCGAAGATCGAGCTGCCCGGGCTCTTCAGGAAGACGGCGACGGTGTACCGGGGGTCGTCGGCCGGCGCGACGCCGATGAACGACGCCATGTAGGTCCAGCCGTTCCCGGCCGGCATCTGCGCGGTACCGGTCTTGCCGGCCACTCGGTAGCCCGGCACGACGGCGTTGGTGCCAGTACCGCCGTCCTCGGTCACCGTCTCCATCATCTTCAGTACGGTGTCGGCGGTCTCCTCCGAGATCACGCGCTCCCCTGGCTCGCGGGCGGCCCGCGTCGTCTCGCCGTCCGGGGTCGTGGAGCCCTCGAAGAGGGTCGGGGTCATGCGCACCCCGCCGTTCGCGACCGTCGAGAACACGCTGGTGGCCTGCATGGCGTTGACGGACAGGCCCTGACCGAACAGCACCGTGTACTGCGTGCGTCCGTCCCAGGTCGAGACGTCGTCGGGCGGCATGAGCCCCACGGACTCGCCCGGCAGGCCCAGGCCCGTCGACTGCCCGAACCCGAACTTCTCCAGGTAGTCCTGCCGCGTCTGGATGGGGATCTTCTCCCCGACCTGCACCGTCCCCGTATTCGAGGACTGCGCCAGCACGCCCGTCAGCGTCAGCCGCTGCACCGGGTGGTCGTGCGAGTCGTGGAACGTCTGCCCGTTCGGGGTCGTGTAGGTGTCAGGCACGGTGAACCGGCTGTTCGGCGTCCAGTAGCCGCCCTCCAGCGCCGCGGCCATGGTGATCACCTTGCCCGTCGAGCCCGGGTCGAAGACGTCCTTGACGGCGCGCGACCCGCTCGCCACGGCCGCCGTCGACCGGTCGTTCGGGTCCGTCGCGCCCGAGTCCGCGAGCGCCACGATCTCGCCTGTGCGCACGTCCTGCACGATGGCGATGCCGTACTCGGAGCCGGACTTGCGGACCGCGTCGTCGATCGCGTCCTGCGACTTCCACTGGATGTCGTGCACCAGCGTGAGCTGGACGTCGTCGCCGGGCACGGCGGGGACCGACTCCTGGCCCGCGGCCGGGATGCGCAGGCCGTCCAGGCTGCGCTCGTACGTGTCGGAGCCGGCGGTGCCCGACAGCAGGTCGTCGTACGCCGCCTCGATGCCGCCCTGCCCGGTCTGCTCGTCGTTCACGAAGCCAACCAGCGAGCCGGCCACCGTGCCCGACGGGTACGTACGCCGGGAGGTGAGGTCGGTCCGGATGTACGCCCGGATCCCCAGGTCGGCGATGGCGCGCTGCACCTGTGGCACCACGTTCTTCGCGAGCACCCGGTAGCGCGTCTCGCCCACGAGCTGCGCCGCGAGCTCGTTCTTGGGCACGTCGAGGATCGGCGCGAGCAGCTGGGCGATGCCCAGCGCGCCGTCCTCCACCTTCTTGCCGTCGACGTCCGGGCGGCCCGCGCCCCGGAAGTCCTTGATCGCGAACGGGTCCGCGACCACGGTGTACCGGTCCACGGAAGTGGCGAGCACCACCCCGTTGGCGTCCGTGATGTCGCCCCGGTGGGCCGGCGTCACGGCGGTGGCCGTGCGGGCCTTCTCGGCCTCCTCGGCGAGGCTCGGTCCCTCGATGAGCTGCACGTGCACGAGCCGGACCAAGAAGATCAGCACCACCACGGCCGCCATGCCGACGAGCCAGCGCTGCCGCACCTCCGGCCGCCCCGGCCGGGGCGGCAGGGGCTGGGCCACCCGGGACGGAGCCGGTCGGGACTGGGCCGCGCGGTTGCTGGCGCCCTCGGGCGCCTGAAAGCCCAGCCGCGTGCTGGTCGCACGCGACTGGGTCTTCTTGGGCTGAACCCTGGCCTTCGGCTGGGCCTTGCCCTTCGGAACCCTGGCCTTCGGCTGGGCCCCGCCCTTCGGCTGCGCACCGCCCTTGGGCTGGGCCCTGCCCTTTGACGCGGCCCGGCCCTTGGGCTCTGCCTTGACCGGCTGAGACTTCCGCGGCTGGGCTCCGCCCTGCTTGCGCTGCGGAGTCGCCGCCTGCTTGGACGTGCCCTGGCGCCGCGCTGGCTGGGCCTGACGCGGCTGCGCGGAACGCGAGCCGGCAGCGCGCCCCGACGGAGTGCGCTGCCGGCCCGAGCCCGACGTCGGCCGAGTCACTGACCGGTCCCCTTCACCACCTTGCCGGTACGGACGCTGATCATGGTCGGGTTCTCCGCGGGCACCATGCCGAGGCTGCGGGCCTTGTCGTCCAGGTCCGTCTCGGCGGCGCTCAGGTCCTCCTGGAGACCCTGCACGTCCTGGGCGGTCTGCGCGACCTGCCCCTGCAGCTTGGACATCTCGTAGGAGCCGCGTGCGAGCGTGGTGTTCAGCACGAGCACCGTCACGAGCGACACGATCATCAGGGTGGCGCACAGCACGAGGAACGGCACCCGGCTCTTCGAGTGCAGCGGCGCGCGCACGACGTCCAGGCGGCGGCCGCGCTGGGCGGCACCCCCGGAGATAGCAGTCAGCGGCGCCCGGCGGGTGCGGGGCAGCTCGGCTGGACGGGCGGCGCGGGCCGTCGCAGCAGTGGTGGCACTCATCGGCGGTCCTCCTTCGCTGTGTGTTGCTTGGTGGTGCGGTTCAGCAGGTGTTCGGGTGTGGGGCGCAGACGCCGAGCGGCGCGGAGCCGGACCGACGCCGAGCGTGGGTTGCGCCCCAGCTCTTCGGCGTCCGCCTCCTCCGCACCCCGGGTGAGCGCCTCGAGATAGGGCCGGTGGGTCTCCGGCTCGACCGGCAGGCCGGACGGCGCGGACGACGTCGTGCCCTGCGCTATCGCGCGCTTGACGATCCGGTCCTCCAGCGACTGGTACGACTCCACGACGATCCGGCCGCCCACCGCGAGCGCCTCGATCGCGGCGGGCACGGCACGCTCGAGCACCTCGAGCTCGCCGTTCACCTCGATCCGGAGCGCCTGGAAGGTGCGCTTGGCGGGGTGGCCGCCCGTCTTGCGCGTGGCAGCGGGAATGACGGCCCGCAGCAGGTCGACGAGCTCGCCGCTGCGGTCCCACGCCCGCTCTGCCCGACGCCGGACGACGGCCCGCGCGATCTTGCCCGCGAACCGCTCCTCGCCGTACTCGCGCAGGATCCGTGCGAGGTCGCGCTCGTCGTACGTGTTGAGCACGTCGGCCGCCGTCAGGTCCTGGGTGGAGTCCATGCGCATGTCGAGGGGCGCGTCCTGCGCGTACGCGAAGCCACGCTCCGCCTCGTCGAGCTGCAGCGAGGACACCCCGAGGTCCATGAGCACGCCCTGCACCGCGCCGCCGGCGTGCTCGCCGACCACGTCGCCGATCTCGTCGTACACCGCGTGCACCGGCATGAACCGGTCGCCGAACCGGGCCAGCCGGGCGCCCGCCAGAGCGAGGGCCTGCGGGTCGCGGTCGATGCCGATCACGCGGGCAGTCGGGATCTGCTCCAGGACGGCCTCGGTGTGACCGCCCATGCCGAGCGTGCAGTCCACCAGGACCGAGCCGGGCTCGGTGAGTGCCGGGGCGAGCAGGTCGACGCAGCGCTGGAGCAGCACCGGAAGGTGACGATCGGCGGCGTCGCTGCTGGTGCCGGGACGGTTGTCGGTCGCGTTCATCGGTGTCTCCCTTCCTGCGTCGTGCCCTGCTGCTACTGCCTGCTGCTGCCTGCCGGAACCGGCCCTTGCGTGGCCGGGCCGTCCGGTCAGGTCTCCCTCCGCATGGTTCCGGCGGCGGGGAAGTGCGCCGGATCCCGCGGGAGGAGGCCTGGCCGTACGGCCGCCTGCTCGCCTGTCCTAGAAGCTCAGACCCGGAAAGATCTCCTCGGCCTGGTCGATGTAGTCGGGCTCGGTCTGTTCCTGGTAGGCGGCCCAGGCCTGCACGCCCCACACCTCCACGCGGGTACCGACCCCGATCACGACCACTTCGCGGTCCAGGCCGGCGTACTCGCGCAGGTGTGTCGGGATGGAGACCCGGCCCTGCTTGTCCGGTACTTCGTCGCTCGCTCCCGCCAGGAAGTTTCGCGTGTAGTCCCGTGCGGCTTTGCTCGTCACCGGCGCCTGCCGGATCTGGGTGTAGATCTGGTGGAACTCGTCCATCGGGAGAAGGAAGAGGCACCGCTCCTGCCCCTTGGTCATGACCAGACCGCTGGACAGATGCCCCCGGAACTTGGCGGGAAGGATCAGGCGGCCCTTCTCGTCGAGCTTCGGGGTGTACGTGCCGAGGAGCAGACCCAGACCCGCGAAACCTTCCGCAGCTTCAGTCATGGGCCGACACCTCCTCTCGCTCCCGCATCCTCCACGCTACTCCACTTTCCACCACCGCACTCGGAAAAAGCATGGGGAGAACTACCCACCGGCCCTCAATGCGCAGGTCAAAGAGGTAAAGAGCGGGTGGAGGGAATTCGTGTCCCGCGTGGCGTGGAATGTCGCACTACCCGGCCCCAGGCGGCGCTCCGGCAAGCGTCCTGACCTGGCTGCGGGCGAAAATGGCAGGAAAAAACAAGTGCTCGGATGTGTGGAGACCGCGTGATGCACACAACAGAGTGCTTTACATCTCTACTAGGCTGGACCAGCCGGGCGAGCGTGAGTCGCGCGGCGTCCGAACAGCGCGTCAGCGCGCCAGAACCCCGGCCTGATAACTCGGCCTGATGGAGGTCTCCCCCTGTGCACACGGAACCCGCCACTCCCGGCTTCGTGGAACCTCAGTTCGGCGGTGGCCTGTCCGCCCCGCAGGCTGCGCCCGGGCCTGGCGCGCTCGACGAGCTGGTGGAGACCATGGCCGCCGTCCGCGCAGCCGTCGAGTCCGTAGTGACGGGCCGCCCTGGGCTGGCCGACATCACGCTCGCCGTCCTTCTCGCCGAGGGCCACCTCCTCGTCGAGGACGTGCCCGGCGTCGGCAAGACGACGCTCGCCAAGGCGGTCGCCCGCAGCATCGACTGCCACGTGGGCCGCATCCAGTTCACGCCCGACCTTCTGCCGAGCGACCTCACCGGCGTCAACATCTTCCGCACCGGCAGCCACGAGTTCGAGTTCCGGCCCGGGCCGGTGTTCAGCAACATCGTCATCGGCGACGAGATCAACCGCGCCTCCCCCAAGACCCAGTCCGCGCTGCTGGAGTGCATGGAGGAGGGCCAGACCACCGTGGACGGCACCACCCACCAGCTCCCCCGGCCGTTCCTCGTGGTCGCCACGCAGAACCCGGTCGAGATGGAGGGGACGTACCCACTGCCCGAGGCGCAGCGCGACCGCTTCATGGCCCGCATCACGGTGGGCTATCCCGACGCCGACGCCGAGATGCTCATGCTCGACCGTCAGGAGGCCAGCACACCCCTGGAACATCTGAGTCCCGTCACCGACGGCCACTCGATGCTGCGGTTCTCGCAGATTGCCCGGTCGCTGTACGCATCACCGTCGGTCAAGCGGTACGTGGTCGGGCTGGTCGGGGCGACGCGCGAGCACCCCGGTCTGCGGCTCGGCGCCTCGCCCCGTGCGTCGCTCCAGCTCCTGCGGGCTGCCAAGGCGATCGCCGCAATGGCGGGCCGCGACCACGTGCTGCCCGACGACATCCAGCGGCTGGCCCGGCCCGTCCTGGCCCACCGCCTCATCGTCACGACCGAGGCGCGGCTCAGCGGCGTCACACCCGAGACGGTCGTCGACGAGATAGTGCAGCGCACGGCGGTGCCGGCTCTCGAGCCCGCCGACCGGCGGCGGTTCTGAGCGGCCGAGGCGAGAAGCTCATGAGGTGGCGTGACACGCTCGCACGGATCAGCCGGGTACGGCTGACTCCCCGTGGCATCGGAGCCGCCTGCACAGGCGGTGTGCTGGTCCCCCTGGGGCTGGTGCTCACCCTCCCCGACCTCGTCGGGCTGGGCGCGGCCGCGCTGCTCGCCGTCGCGGTGGCCTGGGTGGTCATCGGGACCCAGCGGCTGGAGTCCGGACGCGGGGCTCTGCACGTGACGCGTGCCGTGACTCCGAACCCGGTGGTGCGCGACCGGACGGCGGAGGTGAGCCTCCTGGTCGCCGCGCACCAGGCCTCCGGCGCGGCGTACGAGCGGCTGTCCCGGCTGCGCCTGTCCGAGCAGGCGGCACACGAGCTCGCCGGGCACCAGGGCATCCGCGCCCGGGTCTCTGCGCGGGCCGACCGGATCACCGTGCACTACTCGCTGACCCCGACCCGCCGCGGGCGCTGGTCGCTGGGGCCGCTGCTGACCACCCGGACCGACGTGTTCGGTCTGGTCCGCGCCACCCAGCCGCTCGGCGGCTCCACGCAGGTACCCGTGTGGCCGCGCACCGTCGAGCTTGCCGTACGCACGCGGGCCGTGGGCGACGTCGACCACTCCGCAACGGGCGCGCGGCTCCAGTCGACCGACGACTCCGTGCTGCGCGAGTACGTAGCGGGCGACGACCCGCGCCGCGTGCACTGGGCAAGCGCCGCACGGCGGGGCCAGCTCATGGTCCGGGCCGACGAGAGCGCCGGCGTGCGCCCCGTGACCGTCCTGCTCGACCGCTCCCTCCTGCCGCACTGGCAGGAGTCGGGCAGCCCGCGCCGTCCCGCGGCCGTGGACGACGGCGAGTGGGCGGTCGAGCTCGCCGCGTCGATAGCCACCTCGTTCCTCGACGCCGGGCACCCGGCGCGCCTGCTGACCACGAGCGTGGCCCCCACCGTCGAGGGCGTGCGGTTCGCGACCACGCGCGCCAGCCGGCCCGCCCTGCTCGACGCCTGCGTGGACATCCGCGGACACCGCGGCGCCGCCGAGGGCCAGCACGCGACGAGCACCACCGCACGTGCCCTCCGGCTCGCCCGGACGCCCGGTGAGATCGTCGTCGCGGTGCTCGGTCCCCACGCGCCCGACGCCCGCCACGACCTCGCGGCCCTCGGCGCCGAGGGCACCTGCTGGGCGCTCCTGGTGACTCCCCGGGGCGCCGGGTTCCAGCACGAGCTGGACCAGACGGCCTCCGAGCTGCGGGCGTCCGGCTGGCACGTCAGCACCTGCGAGGCCCGCACCGACCCGGAACGCGCCTGGGCCCTGCTCGCGGAGCGTGCCCCGTGATCCCCGCCCACCGCGGTCCGCTGGTCCGCACCGTCGCGTCCGGCGTTCTCGTCGCGATCGCCGTCATCGCGTCCATGAACGCGCTCACGCTCGTCATCGACCCCGGGCCGTGGCTCACCGTCGGCACGACGGGCGTCGTCCTCGTCTCGGCCACCAGCTGCGTCGTGCGGTACCTGCTGCTGCGCGCCGCCGTCGACCGTGCGGCCACCCGCCGGGCGGCGGGCCAGGGCCTGAGCGCGGACCGCGCCGCCGACCGCGCGGCAGGCGGCGCCTCGTTCGCCGCGACGGCGGCAGGCCTGCTGGTCGCGTTCTGGTTCGTCCTGGCCCGCTACGGCGGGCCCGGACAGCGCTTCGAGCCGTTCGTGGGGCCCGACTCCCTGGAGCAGGTCCTCGAGCGGTTCCGCCAGGCCACGGAGACCATGAGCACGCAGGTGGCTCCGGTGGGTCCCGACCCGGCCATCAGCATGGTCGCCGTCGGTGGCACGCTGCTGGTGCTGCTCATCGTGGATTCGCTCGCCGGCGCCCGGATGCCCGGCTTCGCCGGTGTGCCGCTGCTGCTCCTGTGGACGCCGCCGCTCACCCTCATCGGCGAGGTCCAGTGGCAGGTCTTCGTCATCAGCGTCACGGCGATGCTCCTGCTGCTCACTGTCGATCCGGTGGGTGTGACACCCGGCCGGCACAGCGAGTCCGACTCCATGGCCGTGCGCCGGGCGCAGCGGTTCCGTTCCGGGATCACGGCGCTGACCTCCGTGGCGGTCGCCACGGCGTCGCTCGGCGTCGCGACCGGCATGGCCGCCCTGCCGGCGCTGGCCGGGACCTGGAGCCAGCTCATCTCCACGCCGTCCGACACGGTCGAGCTGTCCTCCGAGCTCGACATGCGCCAGCCCCTGAGCGCCCGCTCCGCCAACACCGTCCTGACGTACACGATGGCCGACGGCGAGCCGACCGGCCCCCTGCGCGTGATGACTCTCACGGCGTTCGACGGTGTCCAGACCCACCGGGCGGTGCCCGACGGCGGCCTGATGGACTTCGACCCGTCCACGATCCTCGCGCCACCCGGCGAGGGAGCCGCCGGCAACGGACGCCGGATGGACCTCCGGATCGGGCAGCTGGAGGGCGGCGAGCTGCCGCTGCCGCTCGAGCCGCGCTCGGTCGACGTCAGCGGCGACTGGGCCTACGACGCGCTCCGGGACGAGGTGCGCGGCCGGGACAGCACCGAGCCTGGGTCCTCGTACAGCGTCGAGATCATCGAGCGCGGGCTCACCCCCGAGCTGCTGCGGGCCACGCCGGCCTCCGGGGACCCCCGCTCCGCCGGCTACACGGAGGTGCCCGAGACGGAGCACCGCGACGACATCGCGGCCTACGCCCGGGACATCGCCGGGGATGCGCCCACCCGGTTCGACGCGGCGGTCGCGCTGCAGAACCACCTGCGGTCCGGCCAGGGTTTCGTGTACGACCCGGACGCCGACTACCGGGGCTCGTCCGACACCGTCTGGGACTTCCTGCAGGACAAGGAGGGCTACTGCACCCAGTACGCCCTCTCGATGATGGTCATGGCCCGAAGCCTCGACATCCCCGCCCGCATCGGCGTCGGCTGGCTGCCCGGCCGGCCCGACGGCAACGGCGCCTTCCGGGTCACCGGCCAGGACTCGCACGCCTGGCCCGAGATCTACTTCCCGTCCGTCGGGTGGGTCCGGTTCGAGCCCACGCCGCAGGTGCAGACCGGTCCGCTCCCCGCGTACGCGAACCCGAGCGTGGGCAGCGCGCCCAGCAGTTCGCCCACACCGACACAGGCCAGAGAGGTGCCCACGCAGCAGCCGACCCGGCAGCCCGATCAGACCGAGCCGGCCGCCACGGAGAACCCGTCGTCCGGTACCGAGGTGTCGGACCAGACCCTGCCCGGCTGGGCTTGGGTGGTCGCGGTGATCATCGCCCTCGGCGTGCTCGCCGGGGCCGCATGGCTGCTGCTGCGCCGCCGTACGGAGACCGAGGTGCTGGACCCGGAGCGCGCGTGGTCCCGCATCCTGGCGCTGCTCGCCGAGCAGGACGTGCGTCTCGGTCCGTCGGTCACCCTGCGCCGCGCGCCGGCCGTCATCGCGGAGGAGGTGCGCACCCGCACAGGCACTCCCCTGCCCGACGACGTCGCGGAGCGCCTCACCGCCCTGGCCGACGCCGCCGAGGAGGAGCGCTACGCCCGCGACTCGACGCCGCCGACGGCCGCCGAGCTCGAGGAGCTCACCGCTGCGGTGTCCACCGAGCTGACCGAGGTGCTGACGCGCAAGGCGTGAGGCGCTAGTTCTGAGGGCGCGTACCAGGCGCTCAGATCACCCGGGTGAACTGAGCGTCTGATCGTCGGGCCCGGCGTGTCGGCCCGGTGTGTCGGGCGGACGGTCGGGCGGACGCGTCGGTGAGGAGACAGACAGGAGCCGGGCCCATGGGCCCGGCTCCTGTCATGAGCGGCGTCAGTCACACGCCTGTCACGCGCATGTGCCGGAGGTCCGGCCAGGACCACCGATCCCCTTCGTCGGCTAGCGACCGCCTTCGTTGCGCCGGTTCTCCCAGCGCTCCTCAAGACGGGCGAGGAAGCCGCCGGAACGACCACCACCCTGCCGCTTGGGGGGCTTGCGTGCCCCGTGCGGCGTTTGGACCGTGCCGTCTTCGCCGACGACGCCGACCGGGCCTTCCTGCTGCTTCTTGCGTGGCCCGAGGAACGCGAAGACCACGCCCGCGAACATCAGCACGAAGCCGATGGCCCCGAGCCAGGTGCGCGACGTCGCCGCGCCAACGACAAGAAGAAGCAGACCGACGACGACGCCGGCCCCGGACAGCACGTAGCGCAGCGCGTTACCGCGGCCAGTGGACTGAAGCGTATTTGCGAGCCGCGGGTCGTCTGACGTCAGAGCACGCTCCATCTGCTCCAGCACCCGCTGCTCGTACTCGGACAGAGGCATCGAGACCCCCGGATCTCGCAAAGGAACAGTGTCCCTTCCAGGATAGGACGACCCGGCCGTCGGTGGTAGTCGACATCCCGGGCATACAGCGACTATAGGGGCAGATCAGTAATGATGCGTTCCGTTCTTGTGATGTACACCCAGGTCGATCGCAGTTTTCCCGAACTTCTCTCGCACCGCGTCGAGCGCGACCTCCGCCTCCCGCTGTGCTCCGGAGCGAGGATCAACGGCTTCCTCAAGAGTTGGCTGCTGCGCCGAACCGTCTCTTTGCAGAAGATTTTCACCCCGCACACCAACGAGCCGCACCGGCAGACCACCCAGATCGACGGCTGCGACGAGCTCACGCGCCACGAGGTAGATGTCCCGTGCGACGTCCGTGGGCCCGTCCAGCGTGCGTGACCGGGTGAAGGTGGCGAAGTCGCTGGAGCGCACCTTCACGGACACCGTGCGCGCCATCACGCCCTGGTGCCGCAGCCGGGCCGCCACCCGGTCGGACAGCTCCAGCACGCGCCGGCTGACCGCCACCGTGTCGTCCTGGTCCGTGCTGAAGGTGGTCTCGGCGCCGATGCTGTGCTCGCGGTGCTCGGGCACCACGGGACGCGGGTCGCGCCCCCACGAGAGGTCGTGCAGGTGCGCGCCGCTGACCCGGCCGACGGCGGTCTGCAGGCTCGCCAGGTCAGTGTGGGCCAGCTCCTCGACCGTGGTGATTCCCCACGCGGCGAGGGACTTCTCCGTCTTCTCCCCGACTCCCCACAGGGCGCCGACGGGCAGCGTGTGCAGGAAGTCCACGGTGGCCGCCACCGGCACCAGCATCAGCCCGTCCGGCTTGGAGTGCGTCGACGCCAGCTTCGCCACGAACTTGTTCCGCGCGATGCCTACCGACGCCGTCACGCCGTGCTCGGCCTCGATCCGGCGGCGCAGCTCGGCGCCGATCTCGGTGGGCGGGCCGAGCCGTCGTCGGGCACCGCTCACGTCCAGGAAGGCCTCGTCCACGCTGATCTGCTCCACGAGCGGCGTGACCTCCTGGAGCATGCCCATGACCGAGCGGGAGACGTCGCGGTACAGGTTGTGGTCGGGCTTGATCACCGTGGCCTGCGGGCACAGCAGGCGCGCCCGTGTCATCGGCATCGCGGACCGGACCCCGAACGCCCGCGCCTCGTACGTGGCCGCCAGCACCACCCCACGCTCCTGCCCGCCGACGATCACCGGCAGGCCCCGCAGCTCCGGCCGCCGGGCCAGCTCACAGGAGGCGAAGAATGCGTCCATGTCCAGGTGCAGCACCGAACAGCCGGACTCGTCCGACCCCCAGTGACGTCTCGCCGCCGCTGACCCCGGCCCCTTGCTCACGAACGTGCTCCGTTCTTGCTGTTGCTCAGTGCTGTGGGAGTCGCACGGCTGGGACAGATCACCCTCTGGCCGCGCGGGCGCCAGGTCACGAGGCCTCGGGCACCAGGGTCAGGCGCTGCGCGGAGAACCCTGCGTTCGGGTCCACGAGCATCGCCACCTCGTCCCGGAAGTCCTCGGCGCACGCCAGCAGCTCGTCCGCCCGCGCGGGCTCCACCTGCTCCGGGCGACCGGCGTCCACCGCCGCCCGCAGGGGTGCGCCCGACGCGAAGTAGCCCGACCAGGCCGCGAGCTCGGGCTCGGCGTGCGCGAGCATGTCCCACACGGTCCGCGCGCCAGAGCGCGCCGACGGACGCCCGCGCAGCGCCACCACCGCGGCAGCCGAACGGATCGCCGCAAGGTGCGCGTGCACGAACCGGTCGCCCGGATCGGCCGAACGCGCCGCCTCCGCCAGCTCCGCGTCCGCCTTGCGCAGCAGCGCGCTGACGCCCGGCGGAACAGCGTGCGGCACGAGCATGCGTGCCGAGACCACGTCCCGGCCGCTCTGAGACTGCATGGTGCCCATCTCGAACCTCCGATCGAACCCCTTGTGCGACACTATCGAACATACGTTCTATCCTGTCAAGCGGCTCCACGGTCCGAGGGACACTGTCCTCATGGCCCGCCGCTCCGCCCGACGCCGCCCATCCTCCTCCGCACCACTGACACTCCCCGCCGAGCTACCCGTCGGGCCCGTGCCGATCAGCACCGGCTTTGCCGAGGTTATTCGCGACCCGGACTTCCCTCAGCGAGTGACGCTGCACGTCAACGGCGTGCCGAGCTCCAGCCTGGACCTCGCCGACCCCGGTTTCCTCGACTTCGAGTACATGCAGCAGATGGCCGCCTTCGTGGCCCTCCTGCCGCCCGGACCACTGCGTGTGCTGCACCTCGGCGCGGCCGGCAGCGCCTTCGCCCGGCACGTGGAGCACGAGCGGCCCGGCTCCCGCCAGCTCGGCGTCGATCTCGACGCCCGCCTCCTGGAGCTCGTCCGCGAGTGGTTCGCGCTCCCGCGATCGCCCCTGCTGCGCCTGCGCGCCGACGACGCGGGCCGCGCCCTCGCCTCGGCGCGGGACGAGTCCTACGACGTGGTCGTCCGGGACGTCTTCGCGGGCGACCGCACCCCCGCGCACCTCGTGGGCACGGGGTTCGCCGCCGAAGCCCGCCGCGCGCTCCGCCCCGGCGGCATCCTTCTGGTGAACTGCGCCGACAAGCCGCCGCTGACCACGGCACGGCGCGAGGTCGCCAGCCTCGCCGAGGCCTTCGGGCCCGACGCCGCGGCGGAGGGCCGGCTCGCCGCCGTCGCCGAGCCGGCGATCCTCAAGGGGCGCCGATACGGCAACCTGGTGCTCGCGGCCGTGCGCGAGCTGCCCGAGGACCCGCCGCAGCTCCCGCGGAAAGGCCCTCAGGACGCCGCACAGGGCGCCGTACGGCCCGACCCGGCCCTCGGGCAGCCGGACCTGCGCGAAGCCCGCCTGGGACGCGCCCTGCGGACTCTCGCCGTACCCGCCACGCTCATGGCGGGCGGCGACGTCGCCGCGTTCGCCGGCACGGCGGCGCCGCTGGAGACCCCGGCCGCCACGCCGAAGTAGAACTGTGGCGCCAGGTGTGCGGGGGCACGAGAAAGGCCGCCTTCCCGAGGGAAGGCGGCCCTTCTCACGTGTACGTCAGAGCGGGACTACTGCTTCCGCCTGCGGACCCTTCGGGCCCTGCGTGATCTCGAACTCGACCCGCTGGGCCTCCTCGAGAGACCGGTACCCGTTGGACTGGATCGCGGAGTAGTGCACGAAGACGTCGGCACCGCCGCCGTCCTGGGCGATGAACCCGTAGCCCTTTTCCGCGTTGAACCACTTCACAGAACCCTGCGCCATGCTGTCCTTCGACCTTCCGTCCGGGATCCGGCGGCGGGCCCGTTGCCCGCCCCCGTGCCGCAATGCTTTCCCCGCTTGCTCACGACACGGCGGACGTGGCCTTGGTACGTCACTGCAACGAGCGCCAGTGTGGCATGGACCACTCAGATGCGCCACGGAACACGCACATTTCTGCCGCAGATATGACACACCGGGCTGGAGATGTGGACCTCAGTCGCTATCAGTCGCCGTTCTGCTGAGCGAGGAACCGCTCGAACTCCGCCCCGAGCTCGTCCGCGCTGGGGATCGGCGTGGTGTCCGCGAGCAGGCTCGGCCGCCCCACGGAGCGCGCGAACGCGTCGTACTGCTCCTCCAGCGCCTTCACGACGGCGGCGATCTCTGCCGACTCCGCCACCTGCTTCTCCACCTCGATCTTCGCGTCGGTGGCGGCCTCCTCCAGGGCGGGGATCGCCAGGTCGAGACCCGTGGCCCGCTCCGTGTGCTTCAGCGCCACCACCGTGGCCGGCGGGTACTGCGACTGCGCCAGGTAGTGCGGCACGTGGACGGTGAAGCCGAGCGCGTCATGGCCTGCCTCGCCCAGCCGGTACTCGAGGAGAGCGGCCAGGGAGCCCGGCACCTTCACGCTGCCGAACCACGACGTGTAGTCGTCGACGAGTCCGGGCCGCGTCGCGTGCGCCGTCAGCGACAGCGGGCGAGTGTGGGGCAGCCCCATCGGGATGCCCTGGATGCCGACGACGAGGCTCACGCCGAACCGTTCGACAAGCTGGATCACACCGGCCACCACGCGTTCCCATTGCAGGTCCGGCTCGGAGCCGTGCAGCAGCAGGAAGCCGGTGCCCTCGGCGTCGGTCAGGTGGTCGATCGCAAGGTAGGGCGCCTGGTAGTCCGCCCAGCGATCGGAGTCGAACGTCATGGTCGCTCGTTTGGAGCGGTAGTCGAGCAGCTGGTCGACGTCGAACGTCACCAGCCGCTCCACGCGAAACTCGTCGACCAGGTGCTCGACGGCGATGTCGCCCGCACTGCCCGCGTCCACGAACCCGCGGACGGCGTGCATCAGCACGGGGCCATCGGCACTTCCGGGCACGCTGCGACCCAGCGTGCGTTCGACCGCTGCTTCGTCGACGTCGTAGATGCCCTGGGGGTCAAGCACGTGCGCTCCCTCGCTCGTCGGAGTGGTTCCCGATCACCCAGCACTGCTGAGTTATCTGCTCAGGTGCAACGCCGCGACGGCCGGGTGTCTTCCCGTTACGCCCTCAGCGTCGCGCGCACTTTACCGCTGCCGCGCAGACCGGCACTTTCGCAAGCAGAACGGGCAGGCCACGGACGGTCCGGATCACCGCCCGGGCAGGCGCACCACGGACACGAAGAAGTCGTCGATCTGCCGCACCACCTCGATGAACCGGTCGAAGTCCACCGGCTTGGTCACGTACGCGTTCGCGTGCAGCGAGTACGAGCCGACCACGTCCTCCTGGGCATCCGACGTGGTGAGCACCACCACCGGGATGTGCCGCAGCATGGGGTCGCCCTTCGCCACGGCGAGCACCTCCATGCCGTCCATCTTCGGCAGGTTGAGGTCGAGCAGCACCAGGTCCGGCGTCGGCGCCTTCGCGTACTGCCCCTGCTTGCGCAGGAACTCGAGCGCGCTCACGCCGTCACCGACCACCGACACGTTGTTCGGGACACGGTGGTCCTCGAACGCTTCCCGTGTCATCAGGACGTCGCCCGGATCGTCCTCCACCAGGAGGATCTCCATCACCTTCTGACCGCTCAAGTTGACCACCCGGCCCGCACCTGTCCCATGGAGTCAGCAGCAACGGGCTCCGTCGTCGCGACCCGCCGTCGGCCCTGGTCAGGCCGTCTCATCCGAGCGTAGTCGACTGCGCGCGTTCGGTCGAAAGGCGTCCCCCGCTGGGCTGCCCCTGGCGCCGGGCCAGGGTGAACCTCACGATGGTGCCGCCGCCGGCCGCCGGCTCGATCCAGATGCGGCCCTTGTGGTACTCCACGATGCGTTTCACCAGCGAGAGGCCGATGCCGGTGCCCGCGTACTGCTCGCGCGGGTGCAGCCGCTGGAAGATGACGAACACCCGCTCGGCGTACTGCGCGTCGATACCGATTCCGTTGTCCACCACTGAGATCTCCCAGTGCGCGCGCATGCTCCGCACCTCGATCCGGATGGCCGGCACCCGGTC
The DNA here is from genome assembly GCF_014653785.1 of Promicromonospora soli. GTDB lineage: Bacteria > Actinomycetota > Actinomycetes > Actinomycetales > Cellulomonadaceae > Promicromonospora > Promicromonospora soli. The sequence goes on from NZ_BNAS01000004.1 coordinate 103,018, forward strand.
GGGGTCGCGGAACTTCAGCGAGTTGCCGACCAGGTTCACGAACAGCTGCTGCAGCAGCGCGCGCTCGCCGTGCACCCCGGGCATCGGGTCGTGCACGATCTGGGCGCCGGTCTCCTCGATCCGCTCGGACAGCTCGGAGAGCGCCGACGCCAGCACGCCCTCCAGCTCGACGTCCTCGCGCGGCACGCCGGTGCGGCCCACCCGGGAGAAGCTCAGCAGGTCCTGGATGAGCCGCTGCATGCGCTTGGCGCCGTCCACGGCGAACTCGATGTACTGGTCGGCGCGCTCGTCGAGCGACCCGCCGTACCGCTTCTGCAGGAGCTGGGTGAAGCTCGCGACCTTGCGCAGCGGCTCCTGCAGGTCGTGCGACGCCACGTAGGCGAACTGCTCCAGGTCGCGGTTGGACCGCTCGAGCTCGCGCGTCTTGTCGCTGAGCAGGTCGTGCGCGTTCTCGACCTCCTGGTGCGACAGCCGGATCTCCTCCACCTGGTGCACCAGCTCGCGGCGCATCGTCTCCACGTGCATGGCGAGCAGGGCCACCTCGCCCGAGCCAGCGGGCCGGATCTCCCGCCCGAGCACACCGCTGCTCACCACCCGGACTTCGGCGGTCAGCTCCGTGAGCGGCCGGATCACCCAGCCCTCCAGGGCTAGCCACATCATCGTGCCCATCAGCACGACGACCAGCACGAGCGTCGCCACCGCGCCCAGCAGCACCTGCTCCCAGACCTCCAGGGTGCCCACTATCTCGTCACGCTGCGCGCTCAGCTCCGCCAGGTAGTGCACGACGGCGGTGTGCGCGCTCTCGAACAGGGCTGCGCCCTCGGCTGAGGAGGGGGCGGTGCGGAGCAGCTCCGTCCGGCAGGCGACCTGGCCGGACGGCGCCGCCCCCACCGCCGCCACCACGGGTTCGGCGTACTCGGCCAACCAGGCCTCGGTGCGCTCCATCGCTTCCTCGGAGGCCAGTGTCACCTCGGCGTCCGACGCGAGCTCGCGCCGTTCGACGTCGGACAGCAGCGTGATGCTCCCGCTCGACCCGATGGCCCGGGTCCAGGGCTCGAGCGCTGCGTCGTCGCAGGTCGCCCGGTACGCGCGCAGCGACGCCTCGGCGTCACCGAGCGCCAGGACAGCCCGCTCGCCGTCGACCAGCGCCCGGTAGTACGGGCCGTCGGCCTGAGTGTGCAGGCTGCGGGACTGGACCAGGGCGAGCACCGCCACCGCGAGCGCGATCACCAGCATGGCCCCAACCGCGCCGAGGAGCCGCGCGAGGCGGCGACGCATGGACACACCGGTGAACCGGTGCTCGTCGGGCACCAGGGTCATGCCCGCGACCACTCCACCGAGTCGGCCAGGGTCGAGGTCCGTTCCGCCGGGCCGGTGGCGCCCGCGCCGGCCCAGCCGACGAAGAGCAATGCGGCGTCGTCGACCAGGGGGCCGCCGTGCAGCTCTCGCACCCGGCGCAGCACCCGGGTCACCACCTCGTCGGTGCCCTTGTCCATCTCGTGCTCGACGACGCTGCGCAGGCCGTGCGCGCCGAGGCGGGGCATGCGACCGTGCGCGCTGGGCGGGAGGATGGGCGTGCCGTTCGGGTCGGCGCCGACCGCCGCCTCCACGAGCCCGTCCGTGTAGAGCACGGCGGTCCACACCTCCGGCAGCCGGACGCGGTGTGCGGTCCAGCTCCCGTCCACCGGGATGCCCAGGGCACGCCCGCGGAGCGCGGAGGACAGTTCCTCGCAGTGGTGGGTGACCAGCGCCGCCGACTCCTTCGAGACCTCGGATACCACGAGCAGCGGGGGCAGGTGCCCGGCGAGGTAGACGTCCATGTGCGCGCGGTCCGGCGAGATCACCGCCTGGCAGATCGTGACGAACACCTCGGGCCGGCCCCGCTCGGCCAGGAGCACGCGCTCCAGGAGCGGCAGGACGTCGTCGGCGGGGGTGTCCGCGAGCACGAGCGTGCGCCACGCCGTCCGCATGGCGGCGCCCAGGGCGGCCTCGTCCGGGCCGTGCCCTGCGACGTCCCCGATGACGGTGACGAGGGTGCCGTCCGGACGCTCCACCGTGTCGAAGAAGTCGCCGCCGAGCAGGCCGTTCCCGCCGGGCAGGTAACCCACCATCACGGAGACCCGCTCGTCGGTGACCAGCTCCTTGGGCAGCAGCGCGCGCTCCAGCCGCGTGGTCTCGGCCGCGCGCACCTCGCTGCGGTACAGCGCGATCTGCTGGGCGGCCGACCGCCGCCGCAGCGTCGCGTACCGCAGGCAGCGGGCCAGCGTGTCGCCGTCCACCTCGCCCTTGACCAGGTAGTCGTCGGCCCCGTTGGCGACGGCGGCGGTGCCCAGGTCGTGCGAGGTGTTCCCGGTCAGCACGACGACGGCGGGCTGCACCGGCAGGACCTCGATACCGTCGATGACGCGGCGCAGGGCGCACAGGCCCTCGGCGTCGGGCAGGCCCAGGTCGAGCAGGAGGCAGTCCACCGCCACCATCGACAGCACTCCGAGGGCCTCGTCGACAGACCGGGCCCGGTGCAGGTCGGCCCGGAGGTCGGCCTCCACGTCTGCGTCGGCGAGCAGCTCGCCCACGAGGAACGCGTCGGCGTCGTCGTCCTCGACCAGAAGCACCGAGATCGGGCCGCTGATCCAGGGCGGGCGCGCCCCGGATCCGGGCCCGCTTCCGGGCCCCGCAGTTCCTGCCCCGCCCAGTGCCATGGCGGCGATCCTATCCAGCGAGATGACGCCGTGTCAGCGGACAGGCCCTCTGGTGCGCGATAATGGTCGGCCGGTTGTTTTGCGACCGGAGTTTTTTCGCTGGTGAACACGGAGGTAGGGCGTGACGGGAATCGCGGGCGAGCTCGCCCACGAGCAAGCAGTCGTCGACACCATGTACACCCGCTTGGACACCCTGCGCGGCACGACTGCGGGCCGCCTGCGGGACGTCCGCCTGGCGGGCGCCTCGGGCACGCACCAGAACCGCAGCGAGCGCGACGCGTTCGCCACCCTGTACGAGGACCGGGCCGCGCAGCTCGACGCCGTCGAGGACCGGCTGGTCTTCGGCCGCCTCGACCTCTCGGACGGGTCTGCCGACGGCACCGTGACCCGGTACGTCGGGCGCATCGGCCTGACGGACGCCGAGCACCGCTCGATGCTGACCGACTGGCGCGCCCCGGCCGCCGAGGCGTTCTACCGGGCCACGGCGCTGCACCCGGGCGATGTCCAGCGGCGGCGCCACCTGGTGACCAAGGGCCGCTCCGTCACCGGCCTGGAGGACGAGGTCCTGGACCTCGACACGGAGATCGACGCCGACGCACTGTCCGGTGAGGGCGCGCTGCTGGCGGCGATGGCCCAGGGCCGCACCGGCCGGATGTCCGACATCGTCGCGACCATCCAGGCGGAGCAGGACCGCATCATCCGCTCCGACCTGTCGGGAGCCCTCGTGGTCCAGGGCGGTCCGGGCACCGGCAAGACGGCGGTGGCGCTGCACCGCGCCGCCTACCTCCTGTATGCCCACCGGCGCCTGCTGGAGCGCTCCGGCGTGCTGGTCGTGGGCCCGTCCAGCGCGTTCCTGCGGTACATCGACCAGGTGCTCCCGTCGCTCGGCGAGACCGGCGTCGTGTCGACGACGGTCGGCGACCTCATCCCCGGCATCCGGGCGACGGCGGTCGACGAGGGACAGGTGGCCCGGCTCAAGGGTCTGCTCCTGTGGCGCAAGGTGGTGCGCCGGGCCGTGCGCGCGCGGGAGCGCGTGCCCGAGCAGGAGATCCCGGTGCGGGTCGACGGGCACGACTTCGTCATCCGCCCCCGCGACGTGAGCGACGCGATCGCCCGCGCCCGCCGCACCCACAAGCCGCACAACCTGGCGCGCGGGGCGTTCGTGCGCGACATGCTCGACCGCCTGACCGACCAGTACCGCGACTTCACGGGCGCACCGCTGTCGGGCGAGGACCGCTCGGCAGTCTTCGAGGACCTGCGCTCGGACCGCGACGTCCGCGTGGCGCTCAACCTCGCGTGGCTGCCGATCACGCCCGAGCGGCTCGTCGCGGACCTGTACACCAAGCCGCACCGGCTGGCCGAGGCCGCGCCGGAGCTGACCGCGCGCGAGCGGCGCCTCCTGTTCCGGGAGAAGGGTGCGCCGTGGACGGAGTCCGACGTGCCCATCCTCGACGAGGCGTACGAGCTGCTCGGCGAGGACGACTCCGTGGCGCTGGCCGAGGCCCGCAACCGGGAGGCCGAGCAGGCCCGCGAGGTCGAGTACGCGCGCAGCGTCCTCTCCTCGACGGGCGCGGGCGGCGGCTTGGTCGACGCCGAGACGCTCGCCTCCCGCTTCGCCGCGGGCGGCCCGTCCCTGACGACGGCGGAGCGCGCCGCCGGCGACCGTGCGTGGACCTACGGGCACGTGGTGGTCGACGAGGCGCAGGAGCTCTCCCCGATGGCCTGGCGGGCACTGGTGCGCCGGGTACCGACCCGGTCGATGACCATCGTCGGCGACGTCGCCCAGACGTCGTCCGCCGCGGGCGCGCGCAACTGGGACCGCATGCTCACCCCGCTGCTGCGCGACGGTTGGCGGCTGGCCGAGCTCACCGTCTCCTACCGCACGCCGTCCACCGTCGCCGACACGGCCCAGCAGGTGGCGCGGGCAGCCGGGCTGCCCGTCTCGGACCTGCGTGCCGCGCGCGACGTCGAGGGCTCCCTCACCGTCGTCCGCACCGCGCCGGGGCAGGACACCCTGCCCGAGGACGGCGCGGTGGTCGCCGAGGCCCTCGGCCTCGTCAAGGAGCTCGTGGGGCCCGACGCCGGCCGCGTGGCCGTCGTCGCGCCGTCGGGCAGCGTGCCGCGGCTGGCCGAGGCGATCGGCGGGGCGCTGGCCTCCGCCGTCGGAGCTGAGGAGGCCGCCCGCCTCTCGGCGCAGCGCCCGGAGGACGCGCAGGTGACCGTGCTCGCACCGCGCCAGACCAAGGGCCTGGAGTTCGACGCGGTGGTGCTGGTGGAGCCGGCGACGATCGCCGAGGGTCCCGGCGGGACGAGCGACCTGTACGTCGCGATGACCCGCCCCACGCAGCGCCTCGTCGTGCTGCACACGCGTGACCTGCCCGAAGGCTTCTGACCACCCGCCTTGTTGTGGGCGCGACCGTTGCGTCTACGCGCCCGTTCCAGGCGCAACGGTCGCGCCCACAACAAAGGGGGTGTCCCAGCAGGCGGGACGTGGGCCCCATCCGTTTGTTGCTTCCGGGTTACGTGGCGCACCATGGGTCCGTGCAGAGAGCCCTTCTCCTCGAGAACGTCCACCCCACTTCCGTCCCGATCCTGGAATCGGCCGGGTACGAGGTCGACTACCGCAAGGGTGCCCTCGACGAGGACGAGCTGATCGCCGCGCTCGACGGCGTCCAGCTCCTGGGCATCCGGTCCAAGACCGAGGTGACGGCGCGGGTGCTGTCCCAGGCGACCGACCTCGTCGGCGTGGGCGCCTTCAGCATCGGCACCAACCAGATCAACCTGACCGCCGCCGCCCACCGCGGCGTGGCCGTGTTCAACGCGCCGTTCTCCAACACCCGGTCCGTGGTGGAGCTGGCGATCGCGGAGATCATCTCGCTCACGCGCCGCATGACGGAGCGCGACCGCGCCCTGCACTCCGGCGTGTGGGACAAGTCCGCGGAGGGCTCGCACGAGGTGCGCGGCCGCACCCTCGGCATCGTCGGCTACGGCAACATCGGCTCGCAGCTGTCCGTGCTCGCCGAGAACCTCGGCATGTCCGTGATCTTCTTCGACACCGCGGAGAAGCTGTCGCTCGGCAACGCGCGCCGCGCCGAGACCCTCGACGAGCTCCTCGAGACCGCCGACATCGTGACGCTGCACGTGGATGGACGCTCGGGCAACGCCGGCCTGTTCGGCGCCAAGCAGTTCGCCCGCATGAAGCAGGACGCGATCTTCCTCAACCTGTGCCGCGGCTTCGTGGTCGACGTCGACTCGCTGGCCGAGCACATCCAGTCGGGGCACCTTTCGGGCGCCGCGGTGGACGTCTTCCCTGAAGAGCCCAAGAAGCGCGGCGACGCCTTCGAGTCGGTGCTGCGCGGCCTGCCCAACGTGATCCTCACGCCGCACGTGGGCGGGTCCACCGAGGAGGCGCAGGAGTCGATCGGCCAGTTCGTGGCCAAGAAGCTCAGCGACTACGTGTCCACCGGCTCGACGATGCTCAGCGTGAACCTGCCGAACCTCCAGCTCGAGCACACGGGTGTGGGCCGCATCAAGCTGCTGCACCGCAACGTGCCTGGCGTCCTGGCCACCGTGAACCAGATCTTCGCCGACCACGGCGCCAACATCGAGGGCCAGATGCTCGCCACGCGTGGCGACATCGGCTACGTGGTCACCGACATCTCGGATGTGACCGAGCGCGGCGCGTCCAAGAAGCTCCAGGCCCTGGACACGACGATCCGCCTGCGCATCCGCGACGCCTTCGAGCGCCCCGAGTTCCCCCCGGGCCCCGCCGCCCGCTGATCCCCGCCCTTCTTGTTGTGGGCGCGATCGTTGCGCCTAAAACGGGCGTTTGATCGCAGAAATCACGCCCACAACAAGGGTGACCGTCGTCAGAGGGTGAGCGGACGGGTGTGCGTGAAGAGGCTGCTGTAGGCGTTCAGCGCGGGCTGGCCGCCCAGGTGGGCGTACAGAACCGTGGAGCTCGCGGGGATCTCTCCGCTGGTGACGAGGTCGATCAGGCCGGCCATCGACTTGCCCTCGTAGACGGGGTCGATGATGACGCCCTCAAGCTGGCCAGTGAGCCGGATCGCGTCGAGCGTCGACTCCACCGGGATCCCGTACTTGTCCCCGGCCCACCCGGGCAGGACGGTGATCTCGTCGTCGCGCAGCGGCCGCCCGACGCCGATCAGCTCGGCCGTGGCGCGCGCGATCCGGGCCACCTGGTCGCGCGTCTCGTCGAGCTTCGCGCTGGCGTCGATCCCGATCACCCGGCGTGGACGGCCGCCCGCCTCTTCTAGCGCTGCGAATCCGGCGATCATGCCCGCGTGGGTCGAGCCGGTGACCGCGCACACGACGACGGTGTCGAAGAAGACGCCGAGCTCGCGCTCCTGCTGCTCTACCTCGTACGCCCAGCGCGCGAACCCGAGGCCGCCGAGCCGGTGGTCGGAAGCGCCCGCAGGGATCGCGTAGGGCGTGCCGCCCCGTGCCTTCACCTCGTCGATCGCGCGGTTCCAGGAGTCCTTGAACCCGATGCCGAAGCCGGCCGGGTCGAGCCGGACCTCGGCGCCCATGATCCGGCTCAGCATGATGTTGCCGACACGGTCGGCGACGGAGTCGGGCCAGTCGACCCAGTTCTCCTGCACCAGCACCGCCTTGAGGCCCAGCGATGCGGCCACCGCGGCGACCTGGCGCGTGTGGTTCGACTGGTACCCGCCGATCGATACCAGGGTGTCCGCGCCTTGCGCGAGCGCGTCGGGCACGAGGTACTCCAGCTTGCGGGTCTTGTTGCCGCCGTAGGCGAGGCCCGCGTTGCAGTCCTCCCGCTTGGCCCAGACCGACGCACCCCCGAGGTGGGCGGTCAGTCGCGGCAACGGATGGACCGGGCTCGGCCCGAAGGTCAGCTGATGGCGTGGAAAGTCGGACAGGGCCATGGTTACTGCTCCTCGTCGGAAGGCAGGGTGTGCCAGGTATCGAAGGCGACCGCCGCCGCCTCGTCCGCGTCTCCGGCGGCACACAACCGGATCAGCTTGTCGTGCCGGGCGAACGACGCGCGGCCGCCCAGCGAAGAGAACGGAGGCGGCCGTAGAGACATCGTCACGCAGAAGGCGACGATCGAGCGGCACGCTCTCCGGGATGGGCATGCAATACATTGCGTACCAGTTCCGAGCCCTGCGCAAGTCCGCCACGGCGCAGGACACGATTAGTGGACAGGCAAGACCGGTCGTAGCGGCCCGTTACAAACTGCTCACGTTGCGCCCGGGCTGGAGCACCGTCCAGCCCGGGCCTGCCGGGGTCAGCTGTCAGTGGGCCTGGGAGCCGAGCTCGATCACGAAGACTCCGATCGCTATCAGGACGATCCCGGCAGTCATGCGCCAGGTCAGGCGCTCCTGGAAGAAGACACGCGCACCGACCGCGGTCAGTGCCACTCCGCTGGCGGCCCAGATCCCGTAGGCGATGCCGACCGGCATCCCGTGCGCGAGGGCCAGAGTGAGGAGCGAGAACGCGGTGACGTAGAAGACGGCGACCGGGGCGATCCACCGCTTCTTGCGCAAGCCTTCCGACGCCCGCAGGGACAGGGTCGCGGCGACCTCGGTGAGGATGGCGCCGGTCAGGATGAGCCAGGTCATCGGATCTCCTCGACTACGTTGGCCGCTTCGGCCCGTTCAGTGGATTCGGCGGGATTGGCGAGCGACTCGGAGGGTTTGACGGCGGGGGTGCCGTGCCCGGTCTCGACGAGGATGACGCCAGCGATCACCAGCGCGATCCCGATGCCGATGGTGAGGGTGAACGGCTCGCCGAAGACGACGGAGGCAATGACCGCGGTCAGGGCCACGCCCGCGGCGGCCCAGATTCCGTAGACGACGCCGATCGGGGCGCCGAGCCGGAGCAGGAGCGACAGGGCCACGAACGCACCGGCGTACCCGATGACCGTCAGGGCCGACCACCACGGGTTCTCGATCGCGGCGCGCAGAGCGAGCGTCGCGGTGACCTCCAGCACGATCGCACCGGCGAGGATGAGCCACTTCGTCATGCGGCCGCCTCTTCGATCAGGCCGGCCAGGCGGCCCAGCACTGCCTGACGCTGCGCCGGCGTGACGGTCAGGATGCCGGTCGACTCCGCGATCCACAGGCCGTTCGCGGCCAGCCATGCCAGCAGCAGCGGTGCGGTGTCGGCGTCCGCGCCGAAGCCGAACCAGGTGCGCAGGTAGTCCAGCCACGGGGCAGATAGCTGGGGCCGCCGGACCGCCTCGGCGAAGACCACGAACTCACCCTGAGTCACCCCGCCCTCCCCGGCGAACGCCACGAAGGCCTGCACCCGCTGGGCCAGGGTCGACTCCTCCAGCGGGACACCGAGGGCGTCACCCAGCTCGGTCTGCCAGCGGGCGATGACGTGCTCGATGACGCCGATCATCAGCGCGTCCTTCGAGGGGAAGTGGTACATCAGTCCGGCCTTGGTCAGGCCGGCTTCCCGGGCGACGGACTCGTAGGTGATGTCGGCGCCGCCCACGGTGTCGACCACGCGCATGGCCGCGTCCAGGATCTGAGTGCGGGAACTTGATCTCATGATCCAATCTATACCGTACGTACGTTAAAGTTTGCAAGGAGGCCTACGCGCCGACCTCGACATCATTGGATGACTCGGACTGCGCCGCCGGCCGAGCGTGGTCACGCAGCGCCAGGTAGACCGCGCGCACCGCGAGCAGCCGTTCGACCTCGTCGAGGATCGGGGCGAAGAACTGCCGGCGGTGGTCGGTGTCGCTCATCGAGGTGACCGCGAAGTACATGCTGCCGAAGCCGGCGAAGAGCGTGGCGTTGCCAAGGAGCGCTACAGGCATGCCCGGTACGGCGGCCAGGTAGGCGGGCTCGGAGCCGATCCATTGTTCGGCCGTCTCGGGCGTGACCACGAGCGTGCCCAGGATGATGAAGAACGTGAACAGCCCTGCGCCGACCACCGTCGCCTGCACGAGCTGCCGGGTGGCGAGGATCAGCAACAGATTCCGGTTCTGACGCCCGTCCAGCGGCACCGCGCGCAGCGGGCCGTCGGGCGCCACGTCGTCGATCGGCACCCTGGCCAGAGGTGTGCCCACGCACGCCTCTGCCAGCCGTGGCGGACGGAGATCTTGCTCCACCCGGCCGATCTCGTCGCGCAGCCGCGTGGCCGTGGCGAACATCGTGACCGCGGCGAACAGCCCGACGACCAGCGCGAGCCGCCACCAGCTGAGCCGGTTCATCGCCTGCCACAGCTCGCCGGTGAAGAACAGGAAGAGCGTGACGAACAGGAGCGCGGGCAGCGCCCGGCCCAGCAGGCGCACGCTGTTGCGCAGGTCGTAGACCGTGTGCCGGATCGCCTGGCCCAGCAGAGCGCCGAGACCATACGTCGTCGCCAGCTGGGTAGCGGCGAAGGCACCGGCGAAGAAGATGACGAAACCCAAGAATCCCACCACGCGGCCTCCGGGCGGCGTGACCGCCCCGTCGACGGCAAGCTGCAGCAGCGGCACGGCGACCGGCATCGCAGAATAGGCGGCGACCACGGCGACGCCGGTCGCTTGCGAGAAACGCGGCATCCGCCGAACGACCGCGGCGATCGCGGCCCGCACGGCGAGCGTCACGACGATCACCACGCCGAGCAGGACCCAGCGTCCCGAACCCGCTGACTTCAGGGGTACGAGCCAGGCGAGGCTGGCCACGGTCACGAACGCCAGCGAGGGCAGCATCCGAGGTAGAACATGCGTGACGAAGCCGTACCCGTTGATCATCGAGGGTGCACCTCGGCGGACGAACCAGCGTTCTGTCAGGCGTATCACGCCAGGCGATGCGGTGAGCGGCACGGCTCAGTGTCCCCCACCTGGCGCTCCTGCTGCGCAGGCATCGCCCTGCGCATGGTTCGACGCGGGAAGGAGGGCCGCGATCAGTTTCCCCGATGAACTCCTCAGGGCGGCGGGTCGGGCAGGAACGGCGGACGTCCGCGGCGCCCGCGCAACACCTCTTGGAGCCGGCCGAGCCGGATCCCCGCGACGCCCTGATAGGCCTGGCGCAGCATGGCGGCGAGCGGACCGGAGTGCGTGAAGTCGTGCCGCACGAGCGTGCGTTCGCCCTCCGCGCTGAGCTGCCAGTCGCCGGTCTCGGCGAAGCCGGGCACCTGCCAGACCATCCGGACCAAGCCGGGGTCCATGGCCTCGTAGGCGAACGTGCCCTTCAGGCCCGGCCGGACGGTGACCCGATATTCCGCTGCGAGGGTCGCCGCGGCCGGTCCGGTCAGGCTGAGGAAGGCCGAGTTCCACACGGGCAGGGACAACGGGTCGAGCAGGACCTCGCGCACCCTCTCCCGCGGAGCATCGATCAGAAGCGTGGCGGTGCCGGTCGGGGTCATGCTGTGACCTCCGCCTGTGCGCCGCCCCTGCGGACGACGGCCTGTCCTGCCGGAAAGGCGCCGGCGAATGCCCGCAGGAGCGTCAGGGCCTCCGCCACCGGCGTACCGGTCGTGAGGTCGTCGATCGTCGTGTACAGCCGCTCCTCGGCCTCCCCGATCCTGGTCGCCAGCCGCTCGCCCTCGTCGGTCAGAGCCAGGGTGACGCGCCGGCGATCCTGCGCGCCCTCACCGCGGTCGACCAGCCCCATGGTGACGAGCCGGTCGACGAGCCGGCTCGGGCTGCCGCCCGTCTCGCAGACCAGCAGCTCGCCCAGCCCGGCCAGAGTCAGAGGCTGATGGTCGGCCAGGACGCGCACCACCTCGGCCTGCGACGGCGTCACGCCCAGCGGGCGCAGCTCCGCGGCGAGCAGCCGGTTGCCCTCTCGCTGGATGGCCAGGATCAGGTACCGGAGCTCCTCGGCGGGCCTCATCGCAGCTCCGTCGTCTCCGCCAGCGCCTCCGCGAGGAGACCGGCCGCCCTGGGATCGTGCGCAGCCAGCACCACCAGACCGGGCAGAGCTTCGCGCAGCGCGTTGACCTCGCTCACCGTGGCGCGCATCTGACGCTTGTCGCCGGCGCCAGGCAGCTTCCCCTCGGCCAGCAATCGAGCGTCGTAGGTCAGGTCGCCTACGAGCAGGAGCGGCGCCTTGCCCGGCCGCCGGATCAGCATGGACAGCGACCCGGGCGTGTGCCCCGGCGTGGGCAGCAGCACCAGGCTGCCGTCCCCGAACAGGTCGTGCCCGTGGGTGAACGGTGCCAGTCCCGGGTCTCCCAGCGGCTCCGGAGTGACGCGGTTCCAGCGCAGTCCGTGCAGGTCGATGTGGGAGCGCAGCAGCCCCCGAGCCTCGGGCAGCGGTCCGCCCAGGCTGTCCCACTCCTGGTCGCTGATGAGAATCTCGGCATCGCCCAGCACCGGAAGCCCACCGATGTGGTCCTGGTGCAGGTGCGAGATCACGGCCATGTCGACGTCGTCGACGTCGTAGCCCAAGCCGGACAGCCCTGCCTCAAGTGTCTCGGTGGGGCCGATCTCGAACTTTGCCAAGCGGGAGTAGATCAGTCCGTTGAGACCGCCGGGAAAGTAGCCGGGGTCGGTCACCGATGCGCGGTCCTGACCGGTGTCGAACAGCACCAAGCCGTCGCGGTGCTCGATCACGTAGACGTTGATCGGCCGCGGCGCGGTCCATCGTGTCGAGGTGAACAGCCACACGTAGGTGTTCTTCCGGGTCGGGCCGACGTGCTCCGGCCGGATGACCACCGAACCGGTACTGATCACCGCGACACGCGCGATCGGGTCTGTCGTCATGGACAAGGCCAGCTACTCAATTAGATGATGTGTAATCACATTAGACGGCATCTAATTGGGGAGGCCAGCCCCGGGTGCAGCCACACTCTCGGGCCCGACCGGCTTCTCTCGGGTCCGACCTGCTTCTCTCGGTGCCGCATGAGGCACGACAAAGGCCGCCGACCTGGTCTTTAACCAGGTCGACGGCCTCAATTACCGAGGATCAGCCGGACTTGCGGCGGAACATCTTCTGCACGGGGCCGGTCGTCTCCGAACCATGCACCGCGCCCGTGTTCACATCGCCCGCGGCGGTCCGGCTCCGAGCCGCATTCTTGCGGTCCAGCGCTTCCTTGAAGCGCGCCTTCGCGTCCTTGGTCGGCGCGGTCGGGGCCTTGGGCTCCTCCGCGCTCTGAGCCTGCGACTCCTCGGCATTGGGCTTCTTGTCCGTCACACCGATCACCTCCTCCTGTTTCGGGGGTCCCTCGATCGGGTCCGTCGTCCGCCCCAGCCTGCACCACGGCGCGCTGGGGTGCCAACGCTTTTGGACTCCTCCGGCGCCGAGTCTATGCCTGTGCGGCGGCTCGCTCCGCCGCTCGCTCGGCGCGCTCGGCGCGCAGCGAGGTGATGGCGCTCTCGAAGTCCTCGAGGGAGTCGAAAGACTGGTAGACGCTCGCGAACCGGAGGTAGGCCACCTCGTCCAGCTCGCGCAGCGGGCCGAGGATCGCGAGGCCCACCTCGTAGGCGTCGATCTCCGCGCTGCCGTTGCTCCGCAGGGTCTCCTCGACGCGCTGGGCCAGGATCGCGAGGTCGTCCTCGCTCACGGGCCGGCCCTGGCAGGCCTTGCGTACGCCCGCCGCGACCTTGTCGCGGCTGAAGGGTTCGGTGGCGCCCGACCGCTTGACCACGGAGAGGCTCGCCGTCTCGACGGTCGTGAACCGCCGGTTGCAGTTCGGGCACTGCCGTCGGCGCCGGATCGACAGGCCGTCGTCGGCAGTCCGCGAGTCCACCACGCGCGAGTCGGCGTGGCGACAGAACGGGCAGTGCATGCTTACTCCTGCGTGGTCGACCACCGACCGGAGGCCTCCGGTCGCGTCCCGACCGTAAGCGGGCAAACCACCCCCATGCAACATCGCCGCAACATTCGACGGCGAATTGTGGCCTCTTATCACTCCTTGGGGAGCAGAAGCAGCTCACCGACACGCAGAGTGCCCGACGACATCTCGTTCAGCTCCTGCAGCCGCCCGACGGCGTCCCGCACGTCCTCGCCCGGCCCTGCCACCTGCTGGGCGAAGCCCCAGAGCGTCTCCCCCGGCTGCACCGCGTGCACCCGCACCTCGGTCGGCTCGCCCGGCGAGCTGGCGACGGCCGTCGCTCCCCATGTCACCATCGGCGCGATGAAGAGCATCGCCAGCAGCACCAGCACGACACGGCCGCGGCGCGTGAGCCGCAGGCCGGCCAGACCGAGCCGGTCGGCGAACGTGCGCGCCTCCGGCGGTACGTACGCCCGGACGGCGACCGGTCCGGACGCCGGCGCGTGGATCCGCCCGTACGTCGGGGTGTACTGCCGCAGCGGGATCACGTCCCCCATGGCCCCTCCTCGGAGAGTCTCGAACGGTTGTCCGTCATACATGCGTTCGTCGAACGCCCGTACCATTGTGTAGCACGGGACACTCGCCCATGTCGAGACACGCTCGAACATTCGTTTGAGCCGCGCGCGTTTGTGATCTAGAGTGGGTATCGCAGAGGAGAACATTTGTCGGAACGGGAGGGGCACGGGCATGACGGGACGGGACGGGACCAGCGAAACGAGAGCCGTCGACGCGGCACTCTCGGGCGTCGCCACGCTGGACGCGCCGGGCGACGGGGCGGTCGCCGACGTGCACGCGATCTCGCCGGCAGACCGCCTCACCGAGCGGCAGCGCCTCGTGCTGGACACGATCCGGCAGTCGTTCGAGACGCGGGGCTACCCGCCGTCGATGCGTGAGATCGGCGAGGCCGTCGGGCTGGCCAGCCCGTCGAGCGTCAAGCACCAGCTCCAGATGCTCGAGAAGAAGGGCTTCCTGCGCCGCGACCCGAACCGGCCGCGCGCGATGGAGCTCGTGGAGCCCATGGCCGACCAGGTCGACAAGCCGACGCGCGGCGAGATCCACTGGCCGGAGCCGCGGCGCAGCGGCCAGGTCCACTGGGGTGGCTCGGTGCCCGACGACGCCGGCACCCCGGCGCCGTCGTACGTGCCGCTCGTCGGCCGGATCGCGGCCGGCGGCCCGATCCTGGCCGAGCAGGTCATCGAGGACGTCTTCCCGCTCCCACGCCAGCTCGTCGGCGACGGCGAGCTGTTCCTCCTCAGGGTCGCCGGTGACTCGATGGTCGACGCAGCGATCTGCGACGGCGACTGGGTGGTGGTGCGGCGCCAGAACGTGGCCGAGCAGGGCGAGATCGTCGCCGCCATGATCGACGGCGAGGCCACCGTCAAGACGTTCAAGCAGGCCGACGGGCACGTGCTGCTGCTGCCGCAGAACCCGGCCTACGAGCCGATCCCGGGCGACCAGGCGCAGATCCTGGGCCGCGTGGTCGCAGTGCTGCGCAGCCTCTGACAGGTCTCGACAGGCTCGACCGCCGGTGCGCGTTTAGGTCTCGACGGGCTCGACCAGCGATGGTCGAGCCAGTCGAGACCCCGGACGCTAGCTCAGAAGCCGAAGCGCCTCTGGACCGCCTGCACACTCGCCGCGGAGGCGCGCAGTCCGGCCAGCTCGTCGTCGGACATCGGGACGCGCACGTTGTCCGTCACACCGCGCCGGTCAACGAGAGACGGCACGGACAGGCACACGTCACCGATGCCGTAGTAGTCGTCCAGCAGCGAGGACACTGGCATGATCCGGCGCTCGTCCTGGAGGACCGCCTCGATGATGCGGGTCGCGGCCAGACCGACGGCGTAGTTGGTGGCGCCCTTCCCCGCGATGATCCGGTAGGCGGAGTCGACCACCTCGTGGTGCACCTCCGCGCGCACCGCGGCGTCGATCGGCTTGGCGCCGCCCACCGGCTCCCAGTCGAGCAGCGGGACGCCGCCGATCGAGGCCGAGCTCCACAGCGCTATCTCGGAGTCGCCGTGCTCCCCGGCGATATACGCGTGCACGTTCCCGACCGCCACCCCGCAGCGCTCGGCCAGCACGACGCGCAGCCTGGAGGAGTCCAGCACGGTGCCGCTGCCGAAGAGCCGCTCGCGCGGCAGGCCCGAGATCTTGAGTGCCGCGTAGGTCACCACGTCGACCGGGTTGGTCACCATCACGTAAGTCGCGTCCGGCGCTGCGTCGACCAGGCCGGGCAGGATCTTGCGCATCAGCCCGATCGTGGCCTCGGCGAGGTCGGTCCGGCTCTGGCCAGGTTTCTGCTTCGCCCCCGCGGTCACCACCACGACGTCGGCCCCCTCGCAGACCGCTACGTCGTCCGAGCCGATCACGTGCGCCTGCGACGTGAACATCAGCCCGTGCTGCAGGTCGAGCACCTCGGCATCAACCTTTGCCCTGTTCACGTCCAGCAGGGCGATGGTGCGTGCGGAGCCACGCGTGAGCGCCGCGAACGCGAGCGTTGATCCCACAGCTCCTGCGCCCACCACGGCCAGCTTGGTGGTGCGGGAGGCGGAGGACTGCGCGGTCTGGACGTCCGAGGGGGCTGCCATGCTCCCAGGCTATGGCGCCAGGACTAGGTGTCGAGCCTGGCGAGCGCGGCGCGGACCAGGGCCGGGTCGTTGGTGGGCCAGAACCCGGGCATCGATCGGGTGAGGAACGACGCGTACCGCGCGGTGGCGAGCCGGGGATCCAGGACTGCCACGACGCCCCGGTCGTCCGTGCTCCGCACGAGGCGCCCGGCACCCTGCGCGAGCAGCAGCGCCGCATGCTGCGCGGACACCGCCATGAACCCGTTGCCGCCCGCCTGCTCGACGGCGCGGGCGCGCGCTGCCTTGACCGGGTCGTCCGGGCGCGGGAACGGGATGCGGTCGATCAGCACGAGCTGGCAAGACGGCCCCGGCACGTCGACGCCCTGCCACAGGGACAGGGTGCCGAACAGGCACGTGGCCGGGTCCGCGGCGAACTGGCGCACGAGGGTGGGCAGCTGGTCGTCACCCTGCGCCAGGATCGGGAAGTCCAGCCGCTCGCGCATGGCCTCCGCCGCCGCGTTCGCCGCACGCCGGGACGAGAACAGGCCGAGCGTGCGGCCCCCGGCGGCGGTGATCAGCTCCGCGATCTCGTCGAGCTGCGCCTCCGTGGTGGGTTCTCGGCCCGGGGCCGGCAGGTGCCGCGCGATGTACAGGATGCCCTGGCGCGGGTAGTCGAACGGGCTGCCGGCGTCGAGGCCCTCCCACGGCGGGGCGTCCTCGCCCTTCAGGCCCAGCGTGCCGGCAACCGCGTCGAACGTACCGCCCAGCGCCAGCGTGGCCGACGTGAAGACGCCGGTCGCCTCGCCCAGCAGATGGGTGCGGATCAGGCCCGCCACGTGCAGCGGCGCCGCATGCAGCCGAGTCACGTTGTCGCCGAAGCCGCCCCAGCCGTTGTCCGGCCGGGAGCACCACAGGACGTCGGCGGTCGTGTCCTGGGACGCCATGCGCTCGGCCGTCTCGAACAGCTGCAGCATCGCGCCCTGCGCCATCTTCAGCCCCGAGTCAGGCTGGCCGGCCGCCTGCCCCTTGGCGCCGCCGGCGTCCGGCTTGAGCGTGCTCAGCACCTCGCGCGCTGCGTCGCGCACCGCGCCGACCGCCGTCCGCAGGTTGTCCGGCAGGCCGTCCGGGAACCGCTCGGCCGGCGCCGTGACCAGCAGCGTCCCCAGGTCCTGGGCCGCTTTGTCGAGGGCGTCGGTGTTGGTGCCCGCGTGCCGACGGGCCAACCGCGCGGCGTTCTCCACCGACGCCATGGACAGGTCCACGGTGGCCGACGACGTGACGCGGTCCGTGAGCTCGTGCGCCTCGTCCACCACGACGACGTCATGCTCCGGAAGCACGCCCGGGCTGCCCGTGGCCGCGATGCCGAGCATCGCGTGGTTGGTGACCACCACGTCCGCGTCACGGGCAGCTGTCCGGGCCTTGTCCGGGAAGCAGTCGGCGAGCATGGGGCACTTGCCGCCCAGGCACTCCATCGCCGTCACGGACACCTGGCGCCACGCTCGCTCCGGCACGCCCGGCACCAGGTCGTCGCGGTCCCCCGTGTCCGTCTCGCCCGCCCACTCGTGCAGCCGACGGACGTGGTCGGCGAGCGAAGCTCCCTCTTCCTTGCGGCGGCCGCGAGCGCCGCCGGAACCGCCGGCGTCTTCCGCGCGCGGGTGGTCCTCGCCGCCGGGCAGGTCGAAGAGCGCGGGCTCGTCCGCTGGGTACCCGCCGCCGATCTTGTGCACGCACAGGTAGTTGTGCCAGCCCTTGAGCAGCGCGATGCGCGGCTCACGCGGCAGCTGCGGCGTGACGGCCTTCGCGACGAGCGGCAGGTCGCGTGTGATGACCTGGCGCTGCAGGGCGAGGGTGGCCGTCGAGATGATGACCTTGTTCCCGGCCGCTACCGCGTGCCGGACGGCGGGTACCAGGTAGCCGAGCGACTTGCCCGTGCCCGTGCCGGCCTGGACGAGCAGGTGCTCGCCCTTCTCGATCGCGTCGGCGACCGCCACGGCCATGCGGTGCTGGCCGTCCCGCCGCCCGCCGCCCAGCGCCTCGACGGCAAGGTCGAGGAGCTCCTCGACGTCGGGGATCGCCGCGGCGGTGGTACTGGTGGTGGGTGCGTCGGGAAGGCTGGTCACACGCTCGATCCTAGGCTCGACCTCCGACATCCACCCCACGTCGTCCACAGGCACGAAGGGCCGGGGAGCGACAGCTCCCCGGCCCTTCTTCGCTCGTCAGCGGGCGCCGACCGCGGGTCAGGACCCGACGGCCACCTGTCGCAGCTCGGTCGCGAGCTGCTCGTCCACTCGACCCCGCAGGTGGGTGCCCGCGGCGACGTGCTCGGTCAGCTCGATGTCGCCGTGCTCGTGCACGCGGTGCACCAGGTCGCCCCGCTCGTACGGGACCACGAGGTCGATCTGGATACCCGGGCGCGGCAGGTCGGCAGCGATCCGGGCTCGCAGCTCGGCGATTCCCTCACCGGAGTGCGCCGAGACGACGGCGGTGTGCCGCTCTCGCCGCTGGATGCGGCCCACGACCGTCGGGTCGGCGATGTCTGCCTTGTTCAGCACCACGATCTCGTGGACGTCCCCGTAGCCAGGGAGATCGGACAGCACCTCGCGCACCGCAGCGATCTGCCCCTCCGGGTCCGGGTGGGACGCGTCGACCACGTGGAGCAGGATGTCGGCGTCGCCGACCTCCTCCAGCGTGGACCGGAACGCCTCGACGAGCTGGTGCGGCAGGTGCCGCACGAACCCGACAGTGTCCGTCAGCGTGTAGATGCGGCCGTCCTCGGTCTTGGTGCGCCGCACCGTCGGGTCCAGCGTCGCGAACAGCGCGTTCTCGACGAGCACGCCCGCGCCGGTCAGCGCGTTCAGCAGCGACGACTTGCCGGCGTTGGTGTAGCCGGCGATCGCGACCGCCGGGATCGCGTTGCGCTTGCGGCTCAGCCGCTTGGTCTCGCGCGCCGGCTTCATCGCGACGATCTCGCGCCGCAGCTTGGCCATGCGGTTACGGATCCGGCGTCGGTCCAGCTCGATCTTGGTCTCACCGGGACCACGCGAGCCCATGCCGGCGCCCGCGCCGCCCACCTGGCCACCGGCCTGGCGGGACATGGAGTCACCCCAGCCGCGCAGGCGCGGCAGGAGGTATTCGAGCTGAGCGAGCTCGACCTGGGCCTTGCCCTCACGGGACTTCGCGTGCTGCGCGAAGATGTCGAGGATCAGGGCCGTACGGTCCACGACCTTGACCTTCACCACGTCCTCCAGCGAACGGCGCTGGGACGGGGCGAGCTCGCCGTCGACGATCACGGTGTCGGCACCCGACGCCAGGACCACCTGCGCGAGCTCGAGGGCCTTGCCGGAGCCCAGGTACGTGCCGGGGTCGGGCTTCTGCCGGCGCTGCAGCAGGCCGTCCAGCACCTGGGAGCCGGCAGTCTCGGCCAGCGCGGCGAGCTCGCGCAGCGAGATCTCCGCGTCGCGGGCCGCGTGCTCGCCACCCGTGAACAGGCCGACGAGCACCACCTTCTCCAGGCGCAGCTGACGGTACTCGACCTCGGTGACGTCCTCGAGCTCGGTCGACAGGCCGGCCACGCGGCGCAGCGCGGTGCGCTCCTCGAGCTCCAGCTGGTCGCCGTCCGCCACGGTGTGCACCGTGCCGCCGTCGGCACGTGCGGTCCCCGCCCGAGCGAGAACCCGTGCCACGACATCGTTCGCGATCGCCTGGGCGTCTGCCTGGGCGGCTCGGAGTTCGGGCGTCTCCTCTGCGGGGAGCTCGGGCTCTGTCGGGGTGTGGGTCATGTACTACCTAACTCTCGATGGTTCGTCTTGTAAGCACAACAAGGATCCCACGGCCGAAAGTCCCACGGCTATGTCTTTCCGGAGCGAGTCACGCAGCCCTGG
Source organism: Promicromonospora soli (assembly GCF_014653785.1). Taxonomy (GTDB): domain Bacteria; phylum Actinomycetota; class Actinomycetes; order Actinomycetales; family Cellulomonadaceae; genus Promicromonospora; species Promicromonospora soli. The sequence continues at coordinate 122,923 of NZ_BNAS01000004.1, forward strand.
TCAGAAGTCGAGGCGCATCACCCTGCGCCGCTTCGTCGGCCGGCTGACCTCCGTCAGACCCGCCGCCGCGAACGGGCCAGGCGTGCCCACGTTGACCTCGCCCCACGTGATCTGCTGGCCCGGGTCCGGCACTATCGGGTAACCCTCGACCGCGATCGCGCCTCGCTCGCGCGCGTGCCCGACGGCGGCCGCCGCCAGCTCGTACATCAGCCCCTGCTTGCGGTAGCCGACGCGCACCGCGAAGCACGTGACCGCCCACACGCCGTCGTCGTCCTTGTCCTCGTGCCGGCCCGCCCACGGGACCTGGCTGCCGCGGTACCGGACGAACTCGGTGCGGGGCGCCACCGCCACCCACCCGGCCGGCTCGGAGTCGACGTAGGCGATCAGGGCGCCCGACGTCGGCGCGACGCCACCGGTCTCGCCGTCGCTCGAACCGGCGTCGAGCTGCTCGCGCAGGTGGTGGGCGCGCTCCTCCACTGGCATGTACCACCAGGCGCGGTCCCCCAGCCGGATGCGCTGGCACTGGCAGTGGTGCGGGCCGCCGCGCGTGCCGAACACGGTCTGCACGTCGTCCCACCGGTCCTCGGTGGCCGGAACGATCTCCATGCCCGCAGGCTGGCACCGGTCAGGGCCACCGGCAAGCGCCTAGGATCGTCCGGTGTCCACCGACCACTACTTCACCGCCCAGCCCGCCTCCGACGACGAGCGCCGCACCCGCACCGTCCACCTCGCCGGTCGGGAGCTGGAGGTCGAGGTGGCGGCCGGGGTCTTCTCGCCCGGAGGTGTCGACAAGGGCACGGCGGTGCTGCTGGACCGGGTACCGGCGCCCCCGCCATCGGGCAACCTGCTCGACCTGGGGTGCGGGTGGGGGCCCATCACGATCAGCCTGGCGCTGGAGGCGCCGCACGCCACGGTGTGGGCCGTCGACGTCAACGAGCGGGCCCTCGACCTGGTGCGCCGCAATGCCGAGCGGCTCGGCCTGGGCAACGTCCGTGCCGCCCTCCCCGACGACGTGCCGGAGGGCCTCATGTTCGACACGTGCTGGTCCAACCCGCCGATCCGCGTCGGCAAGCAGGCGCTGCACGACCTGCTGACGCGGTGGCTGCCCCGGCTGGCCGACGGCGCGGACGCGTGGCTCGTGGTGCAGAAGAACCTGGGCTCCGACTCGCTCGCGCGCTGGATCACCGACTCCCTCGGCCTCCAGGTCGACCGGGAGGCGTCGTCCAAGGGGTTCCGCATCCTGCGGGTCGCGGGCTGACCTGAGCTGGACCTAGCGGGCGACCCGCCCGGAGTAGACGAGCTCCGCCGGACCCGCCAGCTCGACGTTGCCGCTCGGCAGGAGGCGGACCCGCACCTCGCCGCCCGGCACCTCGACGATCCACGTGTCGGGAGCGCCGTTGCCGGACGACCCGCCCTGCCAGGTCCGCACCGCGAGCGCCGCGGCGCAGGCACCGGTGCCGCACGACGGCGTCTCCCCCACCCCGCGCTCGTGCACCCGCATGCGCAGGCGGCCGACGACGCCGTCAGGCCCCTCCTCCTCGCCGAGCGGCACCACGAGCTCGACGTTGGTGCCGTGCGGCGGCAGGGGCGCCACCTCCGGGGCGTGGAAGAGCTCGAGCGACTCCAGCTCTTCGGGGCTCGCGAGGGCGACGACGGTGTGCGGGTTGCCGAGGTCCACGCTCAGGGCCGGGCGGGGCGCGGTCCAGCCGCGGACCGCCACTGCGGAGTCGTACCCGTCGGCCGCAGCGGCCTCGCCACCGGGCAGGAACCAGGGGCCCATGTCGACGGCGTACCAGCCGCCCGGCTCCTTGGTCACACGCTTGACACCGGCCCGCGTGCCGAGGCTCAGCGGCCCGGCGGACAGGTCGGCGAGCCCCTCGCGCTCCGCGAACGCGGCGAAGACGCGCACGCCGTTGCCGCACATCTCGGCGACCGAGCCGTCGGCGTTGCGGTAGTCCATGAACCACTCGGCTGTCGGGTCCTGTGCCAGGGCGTCCTGGGCGGCCTGCTCGCCCGCGCGGGCGAGAACGGCTGTCGGCGCAAGCCGGATCACGCCGTCGCCACCGATCCCGGCCCGACGGTCGGCCAGCCGGCGCACGTCGTCCGGGCCGAGGTCGAGCACGCCCTCGGGGTCCGCGATCAGCACGAAGTCGTTCTTCGTGCCGTGCCCCTTCGTGAAGGCGAGCGTGCCGGGCGTCGGGACGGAGGGCACGGGGCTGGTCGCGGGCTGCGTCATGATCCCAGGCTACGGCGCACCGGCTCGGCTCCGGCAATCGGCAGGGTCCCGGCGTCGGCTGCCGCCACGATCGCGAGGGCGTCGTCGAGCAGGTGGGGCGATGCGGCATCGAGCCAGTGCACGCGTGGGTCGCGCCCGAACCAGCCCATCTGCTTGCGCGCCAGGCGCCGTGTGTTGGCGGTGACGGCCTCCCGGGCCTCTGCCTCGGTGGACTCGCCGCGCCACCAGGCGAGCACCTCGGCGTAGCCGACGGCACGCGCGGCGGTGACGCCCAGGCCGGTGCCGGTGCCGCCCTGCTCCGGGCTTGCGAGAACGCGCACCTCGTCCACGAGGCCCGCCTCCCACATGCGGTCCACGCGCCCCGCGACCCGCGCGTCGAGCACCTCGCGCGAGCAGTCCAGCCCGATCTGCACCGCCGGGCGCACGTACTCCTGGCGCGGCAGGTTGGCCGTGTACGGGCGGCCGGTGATCTCGATGACCTCCAGCGCGCGCACGATGCGGCGCGTGTTGTGCGGGCCGATGCTTGTCGCGGCCTGCGGGTCCAGTCCGGCCAGCTCGGCGTGCAGGGCGCGCCGGCCCTCGGCCTCGGCCCGCGCCTCGAGCCGGGCGCGGATCTCCGGATCGGTGCCCGGGAAGTCCATGGCGTCGAGCAGCGCCCGCACGTACAGCCCCGACCCGCCGACGACGACGGCGCGCGCACCCCGCCCGGCGATCGCGTCGAGGTCGGCGCGCGCCGCTTCCTGGTAGCGCGCCACCGACGCGTCCTGCAGAGGGTCCAGCACGTCGAGCTGGTGGTGCACGATCCCGCGTCGCTCAGCCGGCGGCACCTTGGCCGTGCCGACGTCCATGCCGTGGTAGAGCTGATACGCGTCGGCGTTGACGATCTCGGCGTTCACCGTCCCGGTGGGACCCACCGGGACGTCTGGGCGCCCGGGGGTGGCGAAGTTCCCCGGGGCGGGAACGGCGCCCAGCGCCTGGGCCAGGTCGAGGGCGAGGTCCGACTTTCCGGTGGCGGTAGGCCCCACGACGGCGACGACGATCACGCGGCCACTTTACGGGCCGACGCCGGGGCGTTGCCCGTGGCCCGCCACCGGCCGCCGGCCGGACGCCGTGTGCCGCCAGGGGCCGTCACGACAGTCAGGACAGGATCGTCACCCGGTACTCCGGCGGCAGGTGGTCGTGCGCCTGCTCGAAGACCTGCACGTCCGGGGCCCACCCGTCGGCGCCCGCAATCCGCAGTGCCGACCGGACGCCGTCCGTCAGTGCGTCCGGGCCGCTGTCCAGCCCGCCGGGGACTCCGCCGCCGGCGACAACCAGGCAGTCGGCGAGGCGCAGCAGGTCGGCGGGCCCGGCGTCCAGCCGCGCCCAGTCCGGCGGCACCTCCAGCGCCTCGACGTCCGAGGCCCGCGCGCCAAGCACGTCCGCGAGCGCAAGCAGCGCCACGGAGGCGCCCGTGCCGGCGGCGGGACGGTCGCTGTCGGCCCAGGGCAGGCCCGCTCCGGCGCGGTACCCCGAGCCTGTCGAAGGGCGGTGCCCCGAGCCTGGCGAAGGGTCGGGCAGCCAGCGGTCGCCGATGCCGGAACCGGCCAGCGAAGGGCGCATGCGCCCGTGCCGGAGCGCCGGGCCGTGCGCCAGGACCAACGGCACGCGGCCGCCCGCGGTGACCCCTGCCAGGGCGGCGGCCACGGCCTCGCGGACGCCCGCGAGCGGGTCGGGCCGCAGGCCAAGGACGAGCCCCGGAACGAGCAGCGGGGTCGCAGGCAGGATCACGGCGCGCACAATTGACGAAAGTAGCACCGGCCGCGGCCCCGAGCCGTTCCTGGCCGATTCCACCCCCTTTCGCCGCGTTCGGCGCAGCGGAGGAACGGGTCTGGCGGGTACTGTGGGCAGGTGAGGTTCTTCGGGTCACGACGCCGGAACACGACGGGCGACGGCGACCGTGCGGCCACCGGCCCGCAACAGCCCGAGCCCAGGGAACTCGACGATGACGAGCTACGGGCACAGGTCGAAGGCGTGCTGCTCAGAGAGCTGACGGGCGGCCTCGACGATCCCTCCTCCATCCCAGAACCGCTGACTCGCGATCGCGTCGTCGAGTGGCTGGGCGAGAACGGGTTCAGCTATTTCGTGGACTCCGAAGGCGATGTCGGCGGGCTGTGGCACGGCTGGCTCTTCTACTTCCTGATGGTCGGCGAGAGCTCCGAGGTGCTCCAGGTGCGCGGGCAGTGGCACCGGGACCTTACGATCGAGCGGCTCGAGGAGATCCTCGAGCTCTGCAACGAGTGGAACGCCGAGCGCATCTGGCCCAAGACCTACGTCCGCGTGCGCGACAACGGCGCTGTGCTCGTCTACACCGAGGTCACGGTCGACCTGGAGCACGGCGTCACGGAGGACCAGCTGGACCAGCTGCTGCAGTGCGGGCTGACCACCGGCTCCATGTTCTTCGAGCACCTCGACGAGACGTTCCCCGACCCGCTGAGGTCCGCCCCATGAGCCCCGCCCTGGGCGGGGGCGGCGCCGGCCGCTGGCTCGCACGACTGCTCAACCCGCGGCCGCCGGCGGCGCGGCGCACTTCGGGGACACAAACCCGCACGCTCGGGAGCATCCCGATCGAGAAGCCGCGCCCGCTGACGACGCAGCGGGTCGGCGACGACCTCTCCCGCCGCGGCTACCGCTTCCGCATCGACGACGACGGCGACGTCACCGGCACCTGGGACGGCAACCGGTTCTGGTTCCTGCTGCTCGGCGAGCACGACGAGATCCTGCAGGTGCGCGGCCGCTGGGCCGGCGCGCTGCCCGCCGCCGCACGGCTGGCCGTGCTGCAGGCGGCCAACGACTGGAACCGCGAGCGCATCTGGCCCAAGGTCTACACGCGCGAGGAGGGCGCGGGCCTCGCCCTGTACGCCGAGGTGTCGGTCGACTTCGAGCACGGCGCCACCGAGGAGCAGCTCGCCCAGACCGTGTCGTGCGGGCTGGTCACGGCCAGCCAGTTCTTCTCCACGGTCGCCTCGCTGGCACCGCCGCCGGACGAGCCGTTGCCGGACGATCCGTCGCCTGACGAGAAGTAGCCGCGCCGCACCAGTCCTGATGGGGACTGCCCCGCGTCAGCGACGCAGGGTCGGCAGCCCCAGCGAGACCGGGCCCGACCGCGCAGGCGCGCCGTGCGAGTGCTCGTCCTCTCCGCCGCCGAGCCGCGCCTTCTCCCGCGCCGCCCAGGCGTCGCCCGAGCGGGTCCGGCGCACCGGCAGGCCGTCGGTCAACGGCGAGTCCGCCAGCAGGTGGTGCGGGGCGGCCTTTGTCACGGTCACGGTCACCATGTCGCCGGGACGCGGCAGCCCTTCGGGCACGACGCCGGCCAGCCGCGGGTCGTCCAGGTTCGTCGGTGCCTGCGTGAGGTCGACGTCGGCGAGGTGCGCGCCCGGGTCGGGCAGCGTGGGCAGGCCGAAGTGCACCAGACGGTTGTCCGCGGCACGGCCCGACAGGCGGTGCATCGCGCCGTCCTTCCTGCCGGACCCCTCGGCGACGAGGACCTCGAGCGTGCGCCCCACCTGCTTGTCGGCCTCTTCCGCCCCGATGCGCTCCTGGAGGGCGAGCAGGCGCTCGAACCGCTCCTGCACCACCTCCTTGGGCAGCTGGTCCGCCATCGTCGCGGCCGGCGTGCCGGGGCGCGGCGAATACTGGAAGCTGAACGCCGAGCTGAAACGGGACGCCTCGACGACGCGCAGGGTCTCGGCGAAGTCCTCCTCGGTCTCGCCCGGGAAGCCGACGATGATGTCGGTGGTGATCGAGGCGTCCGGCATCGCTGCGCGGACCCGGTCGAGGATGCCGAGGAACTTCTCCGAACGGTAGGAGCGGCGCATCGCGCGCAGGATCCGGTCGGAGCCGGACTGCAGCGGCATGTGCAGCTGCGGCATCACGTTCGAGGTCTCGGCCATGGCGGCGATGACGTCGTCCGTGAACGCGGCCGGGTGCGGGGACGTGAACCGCACCCGCTCCAGGCCCTCGATCCGGCCGCACGCGCGCAGCAGCTTGGCGAACGCGCCCCGGTCGCCGAACTCGACGCCGTAGCTGTTCACGTTCTGCCCCAGCAGAGTCACCTCGATCGCGCCCGCGGCCACGAGCGCCTCCACCTCGGCGAGGATCTCGCCCGGACGGCGGTCACGCTCCTTGCCCCGCAGGTGCGGCACTATGCAGAACGTGCAGGTGTTGTTGCAGCCCACCGAGATGCTGACCCAGCCGGCGTAGACGGACTCGCGCCTGGTCGGCAGCGTGGACGGGAAGACCTGCAGGGACTCGGCGATCTCCACCTGCGCCGCCTCGTTGTGCCGGGCGCGCTCCAGCAGCACCGGCAGTGCGTCGAGGTTGTGCGTGCCGAACACGACGTCGACCCACGGCGCCTTCGCCACGATGTCGCCGCGGTCCTTCTGGGCCAGGCATCCGCCCACGGCGATCTGCATGCCCGGACGCGCCGCCTTGATGCTCGCGAGCTGGCCCAGGTTCCCGTACAGCTTGGTGGCGGCGTTCTCGCGCACGGCGCACGTGTTGATCACGACGACGTCGGCCGCGTTCGCCGCCTCGTCCTGGCTGGACGCACGCGTGTAGCCGGCTTGTTCGAGCATGCCGGCCATGTGCTCCGAGTCGTGCACGTTCATCTGACACCCGAGGGTGCGCACCAGGTAGGTGCGCGGCGGCTGCTCGGACGCGTCATCGCGGACGGCGCTGTCGGTCCCGGGGTCGGTCGCAGCGGCGTCGAGCATGGCTGTGGGGAGGGTGGTCGTGGACATCCCGTCGATTTTACGACCCCTGTCGAGTCGCGCTGAACAGGGTCGTTCTCTCGCATAGCGGGCATCTGTTACCGAAACGTTGTGCTGTGATGACCGGTCGACTTGGCCGTTGAAACATCGGATCGTTAGGTTCAAGGGATGGACCAGAGCACCTCGGCCGCCGGCCAACCGACGGCCGACGAGATCACGGACGCTCCGACGTCGGATCGCGCCCTCGGGGCGCCCCTCGTGGAGCTGAAGCGTGTAAACAAGCACTTCGGCGCGCTGCACGTCTTGCAGAACATCGACCTCACCGTCCGCAAGGGCGAGGTGCTGGTCGTGATCGGCCCGTCCGGCTCCGGCAAGTCCACGCTGTGCCGGGCGATCAACCGCCTCGAGACCATCGACGACGGCACCATCGCCATCGACGGCAAGGAGCTGCCCGAAGAGGGCAAGGCCCTCGCGAAGCTGCGGGCCGAGGTCGGCATGGTCTTCCAGTCGTTCAACCTGTTCGCGCACAAGACCGTGCTCGACAACGTGACGCTCGGACCGCGCAAGGTCCGCGGGATGAGCAAGAAGGCCGCCGAGGAGCATGCCCGCAAGCTGCTCGACCGCGTGGGTGTCGGCAACCAGGCGGGCAAGATGCCCGCACAGCTGTCGGGCGGCCAGCAGCAGCGCGTGGCGATCGCACGTGCCCTCGCGATGCAGCCCAAGGTCATGCTCTTCGACGAGCCGACGTCGGCGCTCGACCCCGAGATGATCAACGAGGTCCTCGACGCCATGGTGGCGCTCGCCCAGGAGGGCATGACCATGATCGTCGTCACGCACGAGATGGGCTTCGCCCGCAAGGCCGCGAACCGCGTGGTCTTCATGGCGGACGGCCAGATCGTCGAAGAAGCTCCGCCCGAGGAGTTCTTCACGGCGCCCAAGAGCGAGCGGGCGCGCGACTTCCTCTCCAAGATCCTGACTCACTGATCATTCACTGACTGATCTTTCACTGACTGATCCCAGCCAAGGGGTTTCCGTACCGGGACCCGAACTACCGAAGGGGAATCATGCGTAAGCACACCATGGGGCTGCTGGCGATTGCGGCGGCGTCTTCTCTCGTCCTGTCAGCTTGTGGCGGCGCCGAGCCCGGCGAGCCGACTGGCGACGACACTGCCGCCGCAGGCGGCGGCGAGACCATCCGCATCGGTATCAAGTACGACCAGCCTGGCCTGGGCCTGCAGGAAGGTGACACGTTCACTGGCTTCGACACCGATGTCGCCCGCTACGTGGCTGACAAGCTCGGCTACGCCGAGGACCAGATCGAATGGGTCGAGACCATCTCCGCCAACCGCGAGACGGCGCTGCAGAACGACGAAGTGGACATGATCTTCGCCACCTACTCGATCAACGACGAGCGCAAGGAGCTCATCGATTTCGCCGGCCCGTACTTCGTCGCCGGCCAGGACCTGCTGGTCTCGGTCGACAACACCGACATCACGGGCCCGGAGGACCTGGAGGGCAAGAACCTCTGCTCGGTCACCGGATCGACCTCGGCGGAGAACATCAAGGCCGAGTACGCCGAGGGCGTGCAGCTCGTGGAGCGCCCTGGCTACGCCGACTGCGCGACTGCCCTCGCCTCCGGCGCGGTCGACGCCGTCACCACTGACGACATCATCCTCGCCGGCCTGGCCGCGGCCGAGGAGAACGCCGGCAAGTTCAAGGTCGTCGGCAACCCGTTCTCCGAGGAGCGCTACGGCGTGGGGCTGCCCGACGGCAGCACGGACACCTGCGAGGAGGTCAACGCCGCGATCACCGAGATGATCGAGGACGGGACCTGGGAGGAGCTGGTGACCGCTAACACCGAGGGCACCGGCTACGTCCCGAACGACGAGCTGAACCCGCCGACGCCGGACGAGTGCGAGTGACCTTCCTGACCGACGTCTGACCACCGTGCCCGACGCCGGACCATCCGCCCCCGGGCGGCCGCCGGTCCCGCGTCGGGCACGCCGGGCGTCGTCGGCCCTGCCGCAACGCCCCTGACCATCCCTCCTGAAAGGTGACCGTGGACGACCTCCTCGCCGGGTTCGCCGAGCTCTTCGCGCAGTACGACGTGCTGGCCGCGTTCTGGGTCAACATCCAGCTCACGTTCTGGGCCGCAATTCTGTCCCTGGTCCTCGGCACCGTTCTCGCGCTGATGCGCATCTCACCCATCGCGTCGCTCCAGTGGGCCGGTACCGCCTACGTGACCATCTTCCGCAACACGCCGCTGACGATCATCCTCACGTTCACGTACCTGGTGGTGTTCGCGCAGCTCGGGATCGCTCTCTCGGACGACCTCAACGCCACGTTCTTCTGGTACGCGGTGATCGGCCTGGCCGTCTACCACGCGGCGTTCGTCTGCGAGGCCATCCGCTCCGGCGTGAACACCGTGCCGGTGGGCCAGGCCGAGGCCGCGCGTGCGATCGGCCTCTCGTTCCTGCCCGCGGCGAGCATGGTCATCCTCCCGCAGGCGTTCCGCGGCGCCATCGCGCCGCTCGGCAACACGCTCATCGCGCTGCTGAAGAACTCGACCGTCGCAGTCGCCGCCTCGGTCGCGAACGAGACGTCGTCGCTGATGAGGACCATGATCGAGTTCCGGCCGGACCTCATGGTCGCGATCTTCCTGCTGTTCGCGATCGGCTACGTCATCCTGGTGATCCCGATCGGCCTGACCACTACCTGGCTGTCCACCAAGCTGGCGGTGAAGCGATGACCGCGTCCGTCCTCTTCGACACTTCCGGTCCGCGCGCCCGCGCACGGGCACGGGTCGGCAACATTGTCTCAGCACTGGCGGTGCTCGCCGGGCTCTGCTGGGTGGCCTACGTGCTGTACACCAAGGGTCAGTTCGCACCGTCGCTCTGGCAGAACGCCGTATCCGCCGAGGCGTGGCAGTTCTACTACCTGCCGGGCCTGCAGAACACGCTGCGGTCGGCGCTGTTCGCCACGGTGGGGGCGGTCGTCTTCGGCATCGTCTTCGGCGTTGGACGGCTGTCGCAGATCCGTGCGGTCCGGTGGTTCTCGGGCGTCATCGTGGAGTTCTTCCGCGCGGTGCCCGTGCTGCTGATGATGATCTTCTTCTACATGTTCTTCTCGGCGCAGGCCCAGTGGATCGCCGACCGGCCGTTCGCAGCGGTGGTGGTGGCTCTGGTCCTGTACAACGGCTCCGTCATCGCGGAGCTGGTCCGGGCCGGCGTCGGAAACCTACCGAAGGGGCAGGGCGAGGCGGGGCTCTCGATCGGCCTGACGCCCGGACAGACGCTCCGCTCGGTCCAGCTTCCGCAGGCTCTCGTCGCCATGCTCCCCGCGATGGTGTCACAGCTCGTGGTGGTGCTCAAGGACTCGGCGCTCGGCCAGATCATCCTTTACCCCGAGCTGCTCCGGTCCGCCCAGATCCTCTCGTCCAAGGAGCAGAACCCGCTGCAGGCGCTGGTCGTCGTGGCGATCGTGTTCATCGTGATCAACTGGCTGCTCACCGTTCTGGCGCACCGGCTCGCGAGGCTGCTGTCCAGCCGGACGGCGGGGGCCACGATCGAGGGCACAGGCATCGGGAACCCGGCGGCCGTGGCCGGTGGACCGATTGGCGGGGGCCCTGGCCCAGGCTCGGGCATCGGCGGCGGCTGACGCGAGGCGTGGGCGTCGCTCGATGCCCTGCCCTCGGCGGATGTGCCAGAGGCGCTCCAGCAAGTGTGCTGGAGCGCCTCTGGCGTGTCTCTGGCGTGTCGCGCCCGATGCGGTTGCGGCGCGTCCGATGCGGTTGCGTGCCGGCTCAGTCGATCTCGACGCCCATCAGGTCGTCCGTCTCCTCGCCCTCCGCGGCGAGCGCGTCACGGACCAGCTCGAACGCCAGGCCGGGCGCGTAACCCTTCCGGGCCAGCGAGCCGACGGCGCGGCGCACCCGCACCTGCCGTTCGAGACCGCGCGTGCGGGTGATGAGCTTGGCGGCCAGCTTCGCGCCCGCTACCCGCTCGTCGTCCGGGTCGAGCTGGTCCAGCGCCTCGGTGGCCGTGTCCTCGTTGATGCCCCGCCTGCGCAGTTCCGCGGCGATGCCGCGGCGGGCAAGCCCCCGCTCGGCGTGCCGGGTGCGGACGATGGTCTCTGCGTACGTCGCGTCGTCCACCAGGCCCACCTCGTCGAACCGGTCGAGCACCTGCACGACGACGTCCTCCGGGTACCCCTTACGGGCCAGCGACTGCTCGAGCTCGCGGCGGGACCGCTGAGCGGCCGTCAGGATCCGGAGGACTGCCTCACGGGCCTTCTCGACGGCGTCGTCCCGGCTGATCTCGCCGGCCTCCAGGCGCTCCGCGACGGTTCGCCGTGGCTCTCGGTCGGCGCTGCCGCGACGGCCGCGACCGCCCGTCCGGCCGCCCTCCTGGGTGGCCGGACGGCCCCGACGCTTCCCCACGCCGGGACCATCCGCTGGATCACCGTACTGCACGTCAGAACGGTGCCTTCTCGGCGGCCGCCTCCGCCTTCTCAGCGGTCTTCGACACCGCCGGCTTGGTGGCTCTTGAACGTGCGGCGGTCGACTTGGTGGCCTTCGCCGTGGTGGTCGTCCGGGAGGATGAGCTCGCAGCCGCGACGGTGCCCGTGGCCGGTCCGGTCTCGGTGGTGGTCGTGGCGGCAGCAGCACCCGTGCCCTGGTCCGCCGGGGCGTCGACCTTCGGTCCCACGCCCAGCTTCTCCTTGACGCGCTTCTCGATGTCGTTGGCGAGGTCGGGGTTGTCGCGCAGGAAGGCCCGCGCGTTCTCCTTGCCCTGGCCGAGCTGGTCACCCTCGTAGGTGAACCACGAACCGGACTTGCGCACGAAGCCGTGCTCCACGCCCATGTCGATGAGGCCGCCCTCGCGGGAGATGCCGTGGCCGTACAGGATGTCGAACTCCGCCTGCTTGAACGGCGGGGCCATCTTGTTCTTGACGACCTTCACCCGGGTGCGGTTGCCGACCGCGTCAGTACCCTCCTTGAGGGTCTCGATGCGGCGGATGTCGAGCCGGACCGATGCGTAGAACTTCAGCGCCTTGCCACCGGTGGTGGTCTCGGGCGAGCCGAAGAACACGCCGATCTTCTCGCGCAGCTGGTTGATGAAGATGGCCGTCGTCCCGGACGAGCTGAGCGCACCCGTGATCTTGCGCAGGGCCTGCGACATGAGGCGGGCCTGCAGACCAACGTGGCTGTCACCCATCTCGCCCTCGATCTCGGCCTTGGGTGTCAGTGCGGCGACGGAGTCGATCACGATGATGTCGAGCGCGCCGGAGCGGATCAGCATGTCCGTGATCTCCAGGGCCTGCTCGCCGGTGTCCGGCTGCGAGACCAGGAGCGCGTCGGTGTCGACGCCGAGCTTCTTGGCGTAGTCCGGGTCCAGCGCGTGCTCGGCGTCGATGAACGCCGCGATGCCACCCTGGCGCTGCGCGCTGGCCACCGCGTGCAGCGCGATGGTCGTCTTGCCCGAGGACTCCGGACCGTAGATCTCGACGACGCGGCCGCGGGGCAGGCCGCCGATACCGAGCGCCACGTCGAGGGCGATGGAGCCGGTCGGGATCACCTCGATGGGCGCCCGGATCTCGTCGCCGAGGCGCATGACCGAGCCCTTGCCAAAGCTGCGGTCGATCTGAGCGAGGGCCGCTTCGAGGGCCTTGTCGCGATCTGCTGGTGCGGGCATGTGCAACACCTTCGGTTTCGGGGCGCTCTGTGTGCGCCGGCGTGGATGGCTCTGTACGTCGTGACGACCGTACGCGGAGCCACTGACACGAACGCCTTCTCCGGCCGCCGCCTGTGGACGACGTTCCGAAATCCGTGCCTGTGGTCAAAGTCTAGCCGAACGCCTGTTCGAGGCAAGGCGGGACACACCGGTGTGTCGTGGGACATCTCACCGGGCTCGGCGGATCCGCTCGCCGGCTCGGGTTCCGCTTACCGGCGGGGCGGCGGAGCCTGCCGGTGCTTGTCCTTGCCCCACCGCTCGGTGTCGGGCACGTCGAGCGCATCGCACAGCGCGTGCCACACGTCGCGCGGCTCGTCGCCGTCGTCCAGGGCGACCGCCGGGGTGCGGCCGTCGAGCGCGGGCAGCATCTGCTCCCGCGCGAGAGCACGCCCGTATGCGGGACCGAAGACCTCGTCGATCAGCTGCCAGAAATCCCGTTCGCGCACTGGTCAACCCTACGTCCCCCGACGCTGGTCCTGAGCGCGTCCCGGTTCGTGTCAGTGGTCGGGGACAGAATGGGTCCATGCCAACGCCCGACGGCTCGCTCTCCCGGTTCGGACCCGCCACCCGCACGTGGTTCACCGGAGCGTTCGCCCAGCCCACCGCCGCCCAGGCCGGTGCGTGGGACGCCGTCGCGCGCGACCAGCACGCACTCGTGGTGGCGCCGACCGGGTCGGGCAAGACGCTCGCGGCGTTCCTCTGGTCGATCGACCGGATCATGTCGGCTCCCCCGCCCAAGGAGCGGGCAAGCCGCTGCCGTGTCCTGTACGTGTCGCCGCTCAAAGCCCTGGCCGCGGACGTCCAGCGCAACCTGCGCTCCCCGCTGACGGGCATCCGGCAGGCCGCGGCCAGGGACGGCATCGAGGTCCCGGACGTCACCGTCGGCATGCGCACGGGTGACACGCCCGCCAACGAGCGGCGCTCGTTCGCCACCCGCCCGCCGGACATCCTCGTCACCACGCCGGAGTCGCTCTACCTCATCCTCACCTCGTCGGCCCGCGCCGGGCTCGCAGGCGTGGAGACCGTGGTGCTCGACGAGATCCATGCCGTCGCGGGCACCAAGCGCGGCGCACACCTCGCCCTCAGCCTGGAGCGGCTCGACGCCCTGCTCGACCGGCCGGCGCAGCGCATCGGCCTGTCCGCAACGGTGCGCCCGGTCGAGGCCGTGGCCCGGTTCCTCGGCGGCGGGCGCAACGGCGCCTCGGCGCGCGAGGTCGCCGTCGTGCAGCCGCCGTCGCACAAGGAGTGGGCCATCGACGTCGTCGTGCCCGTCCCGGACCTCGCTGACCTCGACAGCGCGCCCACCCCCGACCTGTCCGACGCCGACTCGTCCGCGCCGGACGGCCAGGAGATCGACCTGTCGGGCGAGGCCACACGCCCGCTGCGCCGGGCATCGGTCTGGCCGCACGTCGAGGAGCGCGTGGTCGACCTCGTGGCCGACCACACCTCCACCATCGTCTTCACGAACAACCGGCGGGGGGCGGAGCGGCTGACCGCCCGCATGAACGAGGTCTGGGCGCAGCGTCAGGGGCTGGACATCGCCGACCCGGCAGGCACCTGGGCCGCACTGGTGCCGGGCCAGTCGGGCACCGCCGCCGGCATCCCCCGGCCCGTGCCCGGGGAACGCGGCATGCCCGAGGCCGTCCCGGGCCAGGGTGAGACAGTCCTGGCGCGCGCCCACCATGGGTCGATGAGCCGCGCGGAGCGCACCCGCACCGAGACGGAGCTGAAGGAGGGCCGGCTGCCCGCCGTGGTCGCCACGTCCTCCCTGGAGCTGGGCATCGACATGGGTGCGGTAGACCTCGTTGTCCAGGTCGGGGCTCCGCCGTCGGTCGCGAGCGGGCTGCAGCGCATCGGCCGCGCGGGGCACCAGGTGGGCGCGGTGTCCAAGGGCGTCGTCTTCCCGCTGTTCCGGGGCGACCTCGTGCCGGCGACCGTCATCGCGCAGCGCATGCGTACGGGCGCGATCGAGCACATGCACGTCCCCACCAACCCGCTCGACGTCCTGGCGCAGCAGGTGGTGGCCGCGCTCGCCATGGACGACTGGAACGAGGCCGACCTGCTCGCCCTGGTCCGCCGTGCCGCGCCGTTCGCACACCTCGGCGACGCCACGTGGCGTGCGGTGCTCGACATGCTCGCGGGCCGCTACCCCAGCGAGGACTTCGCCGAGCTCCGCGCCCGCATCATCTGGGACCGCGCCACAGGCATGCTGCACGGCCGGCCCGGCGCGCTGCGGCTGGCCGCCACGAGCGGCGGCACCATCCCGGACAAGGGGGCCTACGGCGTATTCCTCGCCACGGAGACGCCTGACGGCGGTACAACGCTCACCGACAGCGTGACGGGGAGCGGCGGCACCAACCGCAACCGCGGCGGCAAGCGGGTCGGCGAGCTCGACGAGGAGATGGTCTACGAGTCCCGTGTCGGCGACACGTTCACGCTGGGGTCGAGCACGTGGCGCATCGAGGAGATCACCACCGACCGCGTGCTGGTCACCCCGGCGCCCGGCCTGCCCGGACGCCTGCCCTTCTGGAAGGGTGACGCCCCGGGCCGCCCGGCCGAGCTCGGGCGCGCGGTCGGCGCGTTCGTCCGCGAGGCCGACGCCGCCCTGGCCGCCGACCCCAGCGCCGGGCGCAAGCACCTGCGCGAGGCCGGTCTCGACGACTGGGCCGCGGACAACCTCGCCGCGTACCTCACCGAGCAGCGGCTGGGCACGGGCCGTGTGCCCGACGACCGCACGGTGGTGGTGGAACGGTTCCGGGACGAGCTCGGCGACTGGCGCGTGGTGATCCACTCGCCGCTCGGCGCGCGCGTGCACGCGCCGTGGGCGCTCGTGATCGCCGCCCGGCTGCGGGCGCGGTTCGGCCTGGACGTGGCCGCCATGCACTCGGACGACGGGATAGTGCTGCGGCTGCCGGACTCCAGCGGCGGCTGGGAGGGCGACCCGTGGGACGTGAGCGCCGCCCCGTCCGCGGACGGCTTCGGCAGCGACGGCGAGCCGGCGCACGCGCAGCACACATCCGGGCGGGTCACCCTCGAGGACCTGCTCCTGGACCCGGACGAGGTGCTCGGTGCCGTGCGGGACGAGCTGGGCTCGTCGGTGATGTTCGCCGCGCGGTTCCGCGAGGCAGCGGCTCGCGCCCTCCTGCTGCCCCGGCGTCGGCCGGACAAGCGGCAGCCGCTGTGGCAGCAGCGCCAGCGGTCCGCCCAGCTGCTGGAGGTGGCGAGCCAGTTCCCGGACTTCCCGATAGTGCTGGAGGCGGCCCGCGAGTGCCTGCAGGACGACTTCGACGTCACCGCCCTGGCCGACCTCATGCGCGAGATCGCCGCGGGCGGCGTCCGGGTCGTGGAGGTCACGACGCCCACGCCGTCGCCGTTCGCGCAGTCGCTCCTGTTCGGCTACACGGCCCAGTTCCTGTACGACGGCGACGCGCCCCTGGCCGAACGCCGTGCGGCCGCGCTGTCGCTCGACCCGGAGCTGCTCGCCGAGCTGCTCGGGGAGCAGGGCTCGGCCGACCTGGCGGACCTCCTGGACCCGGGCGCCGTGGAGCGCACGGAGGCCGAGCTGGCCGGGCTCGCGCCCGACCGGCAGGCGCGGGACGCCGAGGGCCTGTGGGACCTGCTCCGGCGCACGGGCCCGCATCCGCTCGACGCCCTGGAGGCGCGCACCCGCGAGGAGGCCCGGCACGCCGTGGCCCACTGGCTCGACGGTCTGGAGGCGGCCCGTCGGGTCATCCGCGTCCGGTTCGCCGGCGCGGAGCAGTGGGCAGTCGCGGAGGACGCCGGGCGCCTGCGTGACGCGCTCGGCGTGGCGCTACCCGTGGGCATCCCCGAGACGTTCACCGAGCTCGTACCGGACCCGCTCGGCGACCTCCTGCGTCGCCACGCCCGCACGCACGGGCCGTTCGGCGCGTCGGCGGCAGCCCAGCGGTTCGGGCTCGGCGTCGCGATCGTCGCCCACGGGCTGGCCCGGCTCGAGGCAGACGGCGCCCTCGCGCGCGGGCGGCTCCGGCCCGGCGCGCTCGGCGGCACCGGAGACGAATGGTGTGACCCCGGGGTGCTGCGCCTGCTCCGGCGACGTTCGCTGGCGGCCCTGCGGGCCGAGGTGGAGCCCGTGGAGCAGGAGGCCCTCGGCGCCTTCCTGCCCCGCTGGCAGAACGTCTCCACGGGACTGCTGCGCGGCCCGGACGGGCTGGTGCAGGCGATCGAGCAGCTCGCGGGCGCGGCGGTCCCGGCGTCGGCCCTGGAGACCCTCGTGCTGCCCGCCCGGGTGACCGACTACTCCCCCGCCCTGCTCGACGAGCTGACGGTCGCGGGCGAGGTGCTGTGGTCCGGGCACTCCCGCCTGCCCGGTTCGGGCGGCGGCGACGGGCTGGTGTCGCTCCACCTGGCCGACGGCGTCCCGCTCACCCTCCCCCCGCTCGAACCCGTCGAGGAGGAGAGCCCGCTCGACTCCGCGCTCCACCGTGCAGTGCTGGACCTGCTGACGGGGTCGGGCGGCTTCTTCCTGCCCCGCGTCGCCGAGCTCACCGGAGCCGAGCCGGACGCCGTGCTCGAGGTGCTGTGGGACCTCGTGTGGGCCGGACAGGTCACCAACGACGGGCTGGGGGCGCTCCGGGAGCGGGTCAGCGGCGCCGGTGCCCATCGTGCGCCCCGCACCGCGGCGCGGGCGCGGCCGGTGCGGCGGTCACGGTTCGCCGTGTCGCCGGGACGCCCGGCCTCGGCCCTCCGGGCAGGCACCTCGACCCCGGGAGGCGGTGGCCGGTGGGCCGCCCTCCCCCTGCGCGAGGCCGACCCCACCCTGCGCGCGCACGCCCTGACCCAGGTGCTCCTCGAACGGCACGGCGTCCTGACCCGGTCCGCCGCGGCGGCCGAGGGCGTCGGGGCCGGCTACCGCGACGTGTACCGCGTGCTCTCCGGCCTGGAGGAACGCGGAACGGTGCGCCGGGGGTACTTCGTGGAGCATCTGGGCGGCTCGCAGTTCGCCCTGCCCGGCGCCGTCGACCGCCTGCGGGTCGACGCTCAGGACCGTGCGCGGGTCGTCGAGGCGGAGCTGGAGGTCGCGGAGCGGACTACCGCCGTCGCGACGGCGACCGGCGCGAGCAGCACGAGCGGTGCCGTCGTGCTCGCCGCGATGGACCCCGCGAACCCGTACGGTGCGGCCCTCGCCTGGCCTGCGGGCCCGGCGTCGGACGGCGCGTCCCGCAGCGCATCCGGCGGCCCGACCGAACGCGTCGCGGCAGACGCGGCGTCGGACGACGGGCCGGCGTCGGAGGTGGCCGGCGACGGCAAGCCCGTCTCGGCCCACCGGCCGGGCCGCAAGGCCGGGGCGGTAGTCGTGCTCACCCATGGTGACCTCGCCTTGTTCGTCGAGCGGGGCGGGCGCACGGTGCTGTCGTTCACGCAGAGCCCCGCGCGGCTCGCGGCCGCTGCCGCGGTCCTGGCCCGTACCGTCCGCGAAGGCCGGCTCGGGCGGCTGGTGGTCCAGCGGGTCGACGGCGTGCCCGCGCTGGAAGCGGCGCGACACCATCCGGTGGCGCGCGCGCTCGTGGAGGCGGGCTTCGCGGTCACACCACGGGGTCTGCGGATCTCGATCCGCTGAGCACCACCCCCGGCTCGGCCGCCAGGGCGGTGCCGAAGTGGACGGGCTCCGCGCGCGGCACGCGCCGGTTGTGGGTCCGTCCACTTCAGGTGGGTGATATGCCGGTTGCGCACCCTTCCCCGGCCGGGGCGCGCACTACGCTGTAGCCCCACGACGAGGGGAGCATTCGTGCCCGAGGGCGATGTACTGCGCCTCACAGCCGAGCGTCTCACCGCAGCGCTGCGCGGCATGCCGCTCGTCCGTGCGGAGCTGCGCTGGCCCAGCGCCGGCGCCGCGAACCTGACGGGCGCCACGGCGCTGGAGACCACCGCCTACGGCAAGCACCTGCTCACCCGGCTCGACGACGGCCGCACCCTGCACACGCACCTGCGCATGGAGGGGCTCTGGAAGGTCCACCGCACCGGTTCCCGCGACGCATCGGCCCGCAATCCCGCCATCCGCGCAGTGCTCGCGACGGACGCCTGGACCGCCACGGGATGGCATCTCGGGATGCTCGACCTGCTGCGTACCCACGACGAGTCCCGCATCCTCAGCGGGCTGGGGCCGGACGTCCTCGGCGACGACTTCCCCACCACCGGCCTGCCCGAGGCCGCCGCGCGCCTCGTCCGCGAGTACGAGCGGCCGCTCTGCGCCGCCCTGATGGACCAGCGCACCGTCGCCGGTATCGGCACCATCTGGATGGCCGAGTCACTGTTCTCACGGCGCCTGTGGCCCTGGGCGGCGGCCGGCTCGCTGTCCGAGGAAGAGCGCGACGACCTGCTCCGGACCGCTCGCAGGCTCATGGAGCGCAGCGTCGCCGTGGGCCGCGCCCGCGGCATGGGCGCCGTCGAGATGCATGTGCACGGCAGGGCCGGCCGGCCCTGCCGCCGGTGCGGCACACCGATCGGCGTCGGCTCGGCGAACGAGAAGCCGTACGAGCGCCCCGTGTACTGGTGCCCGTCCTGCCAAGCCCCTAGCTCGAAGTAGAGCTGCAGCGAGAAAGAACCAGGGTGGGACCCCCGATATGCGGGGTCCCACCCTGGTTCTTTCTCGCTGCAGTTCTACTTCGAGCCTGTCGGCTCAGCCGACCGGTGCCAGGTCCGTCTGGTCGACCCCCCGCCGCGCTGCGGACCGGTCGCCTCCCCTGGCCAGCAGCCCAGCGACGAAGTCCGCCGGGATCGTGTCGGGGATCTGGAATCCTTCGGCCACCGCCACGCGGTCGCTCACCTCACGCAGCACCAAGGACAGCGGCACGTCGAGCGCCTCGCAGATGGAGCCGAGGAGCTCGGACGACGCCTCCTTCTGGCCACGCTCCACCTCACTGAGGTAACCCAGCGACACTCGCGCCGCCGACGACACCTCTCGCAGGGTGCGCCCCTGACGCTGCCGCGTGTCACGCAGCACGTCTCCGATTTCTCGCCGTAGTACGACCATCTCGCGCCCCCTTTCGGTGCCTGTCCCTGAACTCACGCCCTGCCCAGCCTGGGCCGGACGTGCCTTGCGTGTGGTGCGGCCTCCGTGAACGGAGGTCGTTCTACCGTACCCCGCGCTCGAAGAGTTCTTGCGCCGGCTCCGGGTGGTCGGCCTGTTCGTGATCACACCGGGACCAACGCTGTGGATATGAGCCTTGTTCCCGAAGTGCACTCACGTCAAGCCCTGTGCAAGATTAGGCCAAGAAGTTTCACATGTCTGTAACTTCGGGAAATGCAGACTGGTCTGCCTCGAGGTTTTCACCCGGTGACTCGCTGACGAGCATCAACGCCAGCTCGAGCACCCCGCGTGCGGCGTCACCGATCACCCGGGACCGATCGCCGTCGAGGTCCAGACGGTGCACCTCGGTCGCCACCGGGGTACTCACCGCAACGAACACCACACCCGGCTCTTGACCGTCCTGAGGTTCCGGTCCCGCGACGCCGGTCGTGGCGAGGCCCACATCGGCGCCCGTCGCCTTGCGCACGCCCGCCGCCATCTGCGCAGCGACCGCCTCGTCCACCGCGCCCCGCTCGGCAAGCAGCTCCGCGTCCACACCGAGCATCTCTGCCTTCAGATCCGTGGCATAGGCGACGACGCCGCCGCGCAGCACACTGGACGCACCCGGCACCGACACCAGAGCCGCCGTGACGAGCCCGCCCGTGAGCGACTCGGCCACCCCGAGGGTCCACCCCCGCGCCGCCGCCGCGGCCAGGAGCCGGGCCGCGGTCATGTGGTCGATGCCTTGGCCCGGGCGTTCTGGCGGATCTTCCAGCCCTGGTACACGTACTCGACGCCCGTCACGACCGTCACGACGAACGCGGCGATCAGCACGATCCAGGCGATCACCGTGAGCCAGTCGAGGCCTTCGCGCGGCAGCAGGAACAGCGAGATCGCCACGGACTGCAGAACAGTCTTGAGCTTGCCGCCCCGCGAGGCCGGCATCACCTCGTACTTGAGCATCCCCATGCGCATGAACGTGATGCCGAGCTCACGCACCAGGATCACCACCGGGATCCACCACGGCAGCTCGCCGAGCGGGATCCAGAGCAGGATCAGGGCGGCACCGATGAGGAGCTTGTCCGCGATCGGGTCGAGCAGCTTGCCCAGGTCGGTGACCAGACCACGCGACCGGGCGAGGTAGCCGTCCACCTTGTCGGAGAGCGCGGCGACCACGAACAGCGCCGTGGCGATCAGGCGCCATGTGACGGAGTCCCCGCCCTCGGCGAGGAGCGCCCAGGCGAAGAACGGGACCATTACGATGCGGATCATCGTCACGACGTTCGCAATGTTCCACGGTGACGGTGCATCGTTGACCATTGCTCAAGCCTAACGGCGGTTCACCCGCCTCCCGTACGGCTCGGCGCGTCAGGAGGCTCGCTCCTGCGGTCGGCCTGCAATAGCATCCGGACGTGACCACCGTCCGCGTCCTGCGGCTCCTCGCGTCCGCTGCACTGGCCGGCGCTCTCGTCACCACGGCCGCGGGCTGCACGCCGGTCCGCGGCCCGGTCACGGCAACGCCTCCAGCCGTCACCGGCAGCGCGAGCGCGACCCCGTCGACGGAGCCGTCGGCACCCCCCGTCGCTCCGGACCCGCCGGAGCAGGACATCGAGCTCACCCTGCTCGCCGGGGGCGACGTCCTGCCCCATGGCCCCGTCAACGAGTCCGCGACCGGACCGGCCGGTATCGACTACTCGCCGCTGCTGGCGGGCGTCGATCCCTGGGTGGCCGGCGCGGACCTGGCCCTGTGCCACCTGGAGGCGCCGGTCGCGCCGCCGGGCACGCCGGCGGCGGGCTACCCCGTGTTCGCCGCGCCCCGGGAGCTGGTCCGCGACCTGGGCGAGCAGGGCTGGGACGGCTGCTCGACGGCGTCGAACCACGCGGCCGACGCCGGGTACGACGGCATCGCGGCGACGCTCCGGGCGCTGGACCGTGCCGGGATGGGCCACGTCGGTACCGCGCGCGACCGACGCGAGTCGCTCAGCGCCCAGTACTACGAGCTGCGCCGGGACGGCCGGACCGTCACTGTCGCCCACCTCGCGGCGACGTACGGGCTGAACGGGTTCACCGCGCCCCGCGGGACCTGGTCGGTGGACCTGATCGACACCCGGCGGATCGTCCGGCAGGCCAAGGCTGCCCGGGCCGCGGGGGCGGACCTCGTGGTGGTCAGCCTGCACGACGGCTACGAGTACGTCGCCGATACCACCCCGCACCAGCAGGACACGACACGGGCCCTGGCCCGCTCCCGGCAGGTGGACCTCGTGATCGGTCACCACGCGCACGTCCCGCAGCGGGTCACGCGGCTGCGCGGCGGCCCAGGGGGTGACGGGATGTGGGTGGCCCACGGCCTGGGCAACCTCCTCTCCAACCAGGGAGCGGACTGCTGCGGTACGTGGGCCACCGCCGTCGGGCTGCTGCTGGTCGCAGACATCGTCCAGCCGCCCCGCGGGCCCGCTCGGGTCACGGGCGTGCGCTGGGCGGCGACGACGGTCGACCTCGCCGCCGGGCACCGGCTGCGCGGCACGCGCGACGCGCTCGCGCACCCGGGCAGCGGGCGGCTCACGGTCGCCGACCTGCGGGAGCGGCTCCAGATCGCGCGGGAGGCGGCCGGGGACGCCGCGAAGGAGCAGCGCACGCCGCCCCGTCCCA
The DNA here is from genome assembly GCF_014653785.1 of Promicromonospora soli. GTDB lineage: Bacteria > Actinomycetota > Actinomycetes > Actinomycetales > Cellulomonadaceae > Promicromonospora > Promicromonospora soli. Next base: position 145,339 of record NZ_BNAS01000004.1, read on the forward strand.
CGGGCGGCCCGCCAGTCGTCGTCCAACGGGACCGCTGACCTGTCGGGCCTCGGCCGACCGGTCGGGCGCTCAGGTCACCTTCAGTGACCTGAGCGCCCGACACCTGCGGACATGTGGCAGGTCAGCGCATCGCTTCGGCGTCGTCGTGATAGTCCCTGGCGACGGGCGGCATGTGGCCGTCCGTCCCCTCGGCGTACTGGTCCTCGGCCGCGTATGCCGCCTCGGCCGCACCGTCGTCGTCGGACGCCGCCTGGTCGAAGACCTGGGCGGGCTCGCCGCGGATGAGCGCGAGCGCGGACGGCAGCTCGTCGGCGGACACCAGCACGTCGCGCGCCTTGGAGCCCTCCGAGGGCCCGACGATCTCCCGGGACTCCAGGAGGTCCATGAGCCGCCCCGCCTTCGCGAAACCCACGCGAAGCTTGCGCTGCAGCATGGACGTGGACCCGAACTGGGTGGTCACCACGAGCTCGGTGGCCTGCAGCAGCAGGTCGAGGTCGTCGCCGATGTCCTCGTCGACCTGCTTCTTGGCCGCGGCGGGCGCTGCGACGTCCTCGCGGTAGATCGGCTTGAGCTGGCTCTTCACGTGCTCGACGACCTCGTGCACCTCGGACTCGGTGACCCAGGCGCCCTGGACGCGCATCGGCTTGGCCGCGCCCATCGGCAGGAACAGCGCGTCACCCTGGCCGATGAGCTTCTCGGCACCCGGCTGGTCCAGGACCACGCGCGAGTCCGCGAGCGAGGAGGTCGCGAACGCGAGCCGCGAGGGCACGTTCGCCTTGATGAGGCCGGTCACCACGTCGACGGACGGGCGCTGCGTCGCCAGCACGAGGTGGATGCCGGCGGCGCGTGCGAGCTGGGTGATGCGCTGGATCGAGGCCTCGACGTCGCGCGGGGCGACCATCATGAGGTCCGCCAGCTCGTCGACCACCACGAGCAGGTACGGGTACGGCGCGATCTTGCGCTCGGAGCCCGGCTGCGGCTTGACCTTGCCTGCCCGCACCGCGGTGTTGAAGTCGTCGACGTGCTTGTAGCCGAACATCGCCAGGTCGTCGTACCGCGCGTCCATCTCGCGCACCACCCAGTCGAGGGCCTCGGCGGCCTTCTTGGGGCTGGTGATGATCGGCGTGATGAGGTGCGGGATGCCCTCGTAGATCGTGAGCTCGACGCGCTTGGGGTCCACCAGGATGAGGCGCACCTGCTCGGGCGTCGACCGCATGAGGATGGACGTGATCATCGAGTTGATGAAGCTCGACTTGCCCGCGCCGGTGGCTCCCGCCACGAGGATGTGCGGCATCTTTGCGAGGTTCGCGACCACGTAGCCGCCCTCGACGTCCTTGCCCACGCCCATCACCATGGGGTGCTCGGTGCGCCGCGCGGCGCCGGAGCGCAGCACGTCGCCCAGCACGACGGTCTCGCGGTCGGAGTTCGGGATCTCGATGCCGATCGCGGACTTGCCGGGGATCGGTGACAGGATGCGCACGTCCGCGCTCGCCACCGCGTACGCGATGTTGTTGGACAGCGACGTGATGCGCTCGACCTTGGTCTTGGCGCCGACCTCGACCTCGTACCGGGTGACCGTCGGCCCGCGGCTGAAGCCGGTGACCTTCGCATCGACGCCGAACTGCTCGAACACGCCGGTCAGCGACTCGACCACCCGGTCGTTCGCGGCCGACCGCGCCTTGTGCGGCGGCCCCTGCACCAGCACGTCCTCGTCGGGCAGCAGGTAGACCGTGTCGCCCTCCAGCATGGGCTGCACGCCCCGCGGGATCGGCGCGCCGGCCTGCGGCGGCTTGAGCCCGTCGGCGCCGGCCGGCTTCGCACGCTCGCCGTCGGGCCCGAGCACCCCGGGGCCGATGGCGGGAGCCCCCGTGACCTTGCCTGCGGACTCGCTGGTCGGGATGCGCTGCGTGGTGAGCTTGCCCGCCTTCGCGGCGCGCTCGGCGGCCTCCACCTCGGCGGCCTTCTCGAAGGCCTCGTCACCCACGAACCCGGCCAGGCGCTCCTTCTCGGCGGCGATCTCCTCCCTGGTGCGGCGCTTGCGTCGCTTCGTGGTCCCTGCCGCGCCGTCGTGCGGCGAGACGCCCTCGGCCAGGGCGAGCCCACCCTCGGTCGTGGCGGCGACAGGCTCGCGGTGGTTGCCGGTGAGCCGGTCGTACAGGCCGCGCAGGCGCGCCGGGATCCGGTGCACCGGCGTCGCGGTGACGATGAGGATGCCGAAGAACCCGGCCAGCACGTACAGCGGGATCGCGAACCACTGCGTCAGGCCGGTGACCACCGGGGTAGCGAAGAGGAACCCGATCACGCCGCCGGCGTCCTGCACCGGGGTGAAGCCGTCGGCGGGTGAGGGCAGGCCGGCGCTGATGTGCACCAGGGAGCAGGTGGCGACCACCAGGAAGCTGAGGCCGATCGCGACGCGGCCGTTCTGCTGGGCGCGCTCGGGGTGGCGCATGACCCGGAAGGCGAGCCACATGAGCAGCACGGGCAGGGCCACACCTGCGACGCCGAACGTGCCCGCGACCACGGCGTGCACGCCGACGCCGAACGCGCCCTCGATGCCCCACCACTCACGCGCGGCGACGATCACCGCCACGGCGAGAAGTGCGAAGCCGACGCCGTCGCGCCGGTGGTCCGGTTCCAGTTCCTGCCCTCCCTGCTGTTCCACGTTCTGCGCGCCGCCCTCGGACGCGTCCGGCGTGGCGCGCGGCCCGGCGGCGCGGGTCGCGCCGCCGACGGCGTGTGCCATACCCATCCACAGCCCGCGCAGCGCCCGGACCGGCCACGGTGGGCGGGACGGTGCGGACGCAGCCTTGGGAGCCGGGCGGGTAGTCCCCCGGCGCTGAGTCGATCGCTTCGACGCTGCGGCCTTGGGCTTGGCGCTCTTCGCGCCCTGCCCGGAGCCCTTCCCGGAGCCTCGCCGGGCCGACGTGCGGGTCGCCATGATGTCGCCACCGTAACCGGGGACGACGGCCCGGCCCAGGACCCCTCGCGGTGTGTCCCGGACCGGGCCGTTGTCCGGTTTGTGCGGCTCCGTTCACGTCAGGAGCAGGCCCACGGCCAGCGTCACCACGCCCGCACCCAGGACCACCGCGCCGACGGGAAGCAGCACCACAGCGCGGTTGGGCGACGTGCGCCCCGCCCCCATGGCGGAGAAGAAGAACCCTGCCGGCATCAGGATCGCCGCGCACAGCACACCGGTGGCAGCGAGCCAGTGTGCGAAACCGGTCAGGTTCGTAGCCTCCGCCAGCAGGACGCAGAGCAGGCCAAGGATCACCAGCACGCCCGCGTGGGCGTGGCCGGCCCGGTAGAAGCTCTTCTGCAGGTCGGTGGTGGCCACCCTGCCCCTGAGGACCTTGAGCATGAAGAGCCCACCGGACTCGATCCCGACGATGGTCAGCAGCACGATGCCCGCGGTGATGCGGGCCGGGTCCGAGAGTTCGAGCACGACGTCCTCCAGTGCGGCTTGGTCGTTCGCTGTTTCATAACAGTGTTATCAAACAACGTTCGCAAACTGGCGTCAAGGCTTCTAGACTCGCGGCATGGCTCGACCTCGACTGCACGACGACGCCCTGCGCACCCAGCTGCTCGAGGTCACCTCCCAGGTGATCTCGGCCGACGGCGAGGGCGCCGTCACGGTGCGCAAGGTCGCCGCCGATGCCGGGACCAGCGCCTCCGCGGTCTACGCCCTGTTCGGCTCCCGGGAGGCGCTGGTCGAGGCGGTCAGCGACGAGGGGTTCCGGCGGTTCGCTGAGCACCTCGCCGCCGTCGGGCAGAGCGACGACCCGGCGGCGGACCTGCGCGAGCTCGGCCTCGCCTACCGGAAGTTCGCCCTGGCAGACCCGCACTTCTACCGCGTCATGTTCTACCGCGCGGTGCCGCCCTCGGACGGCGGCCCGGCGGACGGCGACTCACGGTCCGCCATCGACCGCCCTACCTTCCGCGTGCTGCACGACGCCGTCGCCCGGGCGCTCGACGGCGCGCCGCCCGAGCAGGTGCTGGGCGCTGCCGTCGGGCTGTGGGGGCTGGTGCACGGACTCGTGTCCCTCGAGCTCGCCGGACTGCTGCCGGGCGACGAGAGCGCACGCGAGGCCGCCTTCGTTCACGCAGCCCGGGCGGTGGGGCCCGCGCTGCTGAGCCATTGACGCTGGGCGAAGTGGATCTCACGGACGATCTCGATCCAGCCCCACAGGGCCAGGGCCATCGCGACGAGGACGGCGCCCTCCACGACGGGCACGAGCATCGGGTCGGCGATGTCCGCCACGACGAACGCGACGGTGTAGACGGACACGCTGCTCGCCACGAGGGTCCACCGCGACCGCGAACTGCCGGCTCCGCCAGAGCCAGACACAGCCGACGACTCCCGCGGCGACCTGGACCAGCGTCAGAGGCATCTCGGTGAGCGACACGGCCGCGGGCGCCGGCACTCCAGACCCCTGCGTCGCGGACCGGAGCGCGACGACGAACGCGATCACCTGCAGCGCCATGACGACGCACGCCAGGACGATCACGGCCGTGGCGCCGCGGGGAGCCCTGAGCGGCGGGGCGGGCACCGGCCGGTACTCGTGCTGGGACATCTGAGCCTCCTCGGGTCGGGCAGGTGCCGCACCTGCCCGGCGAGTGGACCACCCCGGCGCGGGGAGGGGTCCCGGCGTCAGGATGCCGCGCGCCACGCCTCGACGTCGGCCAGGTAGGCCGTCACCCGCTCCGGGGGCAGGAACGAACCGCGGAACGACGCCGCCGCGAGCGCGGCCCGCTGGTCACGGGTGAGGCCGAAGGCCGCGGTGACGGCGTCGTCGACGTCGTCCACGTAGGCACCGAAGTACGGCGGGTCGTCGGAGTTGATGCTCACGAGCATGCCCGCCTCGATCATCGCGGGCAGCGGGTGCTGCGCGAGGGTGGGGACCGCGCGCAGCCGCACATTGGACACGGGGCACACGGTGAACGGCACCTGCTGTGCCACGACGCGCGCGACGAGCTCAGGGTCCTGGACCACGGCGATGCCGTGGTCGATCCGTTCGGCGTGCAGCAGGTCGAGCGCGTCCCGGACGTTAGACGCCGGGCCCTCCTCGCCCGCGTGTGCGGTGCGGCGCAGCCCGGCCGCCTCGGCGCGCGCGAAGACGTCCTCGAACAGCCCTGCGGGGTAGCCGATCTCCGCGTTGTCCAGCCCCACGCCGACGATGGGCGCGCCCATCGCGAGGAGCCGCTCCAGGACGTCGAGCGCGTCCGCGCTGGCCCGGTTGCGGTGGAACGCGGCGATGAGCAGGGTCGAGATGCCGAAGTCGGCCTCGCTACGCTCCAGGACGCCGGCGATGCCGCTGACCACGGCGTCCAGCGGCACGCCACGAACGAGGTGCGCCTGCGGGTCGAAGCTGATCTCAGCGTGCCGGACCCCGGCCGCCGCCGCCCTGGTCAGGTAGGCGCTCGTCAGGTCCGCGAAGTCGGCCTCCGTGCGGAGCACCGCCATGCCCGCGGTGTACAGGTCGATGAAGGACTGCAGGTTCTCGAACTCGTACGCGGCACGCAGGCTCGCCGGGTCGGGGTACGGCAGCCCGACGCCGTTGCGGGCCGCCAGCTCGAACGCCAGGTCCGGTTCCAGCGTGCCCTCGATGTGCACGTGCAGCTCTGCTCGGGGCGGGCGGGACGACGGCGCGACAGTGGTCATGGCGGCAGAGTACGTCCCCGCCGGCCCTGCCTCGGTCAGCCGAGGTCGGTTCGATCGGCCGAGTCCGGTTCGATCAGCCGAGACCGGCGAGCTTTTCCTGCCCTCTCGTGATCTCGCGGACGATCCGGATCCACTGCACGAACGCGAACAGCAGAGTGAGCGCGGCCGCGGACCGCACGAGCACTTCCAGGTCGGCCGACGACGGGCTGTAGGCGGACAGGCCGAACAGCAGCCAGCAGGTCCACCACAGGCCGAGGCGAGACCGGCGTTCGCCGGCGGGCACCACGGCGTTCCGGATGTCCCGCACAACCTGGTAGGGGAACCAGAGGAAGACGACGGGAACCCACCACCCGAGCCAGGTCCAGGCCGGCCTGCGGGCGAACCGCGCCGCGGGGTTCGCCGTCTCTGCGAACTTGCGGCTGGCCTGTAGCCACGGGCAGACGACGAGGAAGGCGGCGACAAGGAACACGCCCGTCAGGGTGACGCCGCTGGGGTCGAGCCAGGAGCCCGCGCCCAGCCCGCCCTGGTCCTCGGCCCTGTCCGCGGTGACGAGCAGGATCGCCAGCTCGGCCAGCTCGACGAACAGCAGACAGCAGGCAACCACCATCGCCGCGGCGGCCAGCCCGGCCGGCGGCTCCGGCAGGGGCTTGCGGGCCTGGTAGCGGGGCTGCGGCGGGTAGATCTCCGCCGGCTGCGGGCTGCCCTGCCCGAAGTCCTGGCCCGCGTACTGCTCGGGATACGGCGACTCGGGGTACGGCTGCTCGGGGTACGGCGACTGCGGGTACGCGGACTGCGGATGCGCCAGGCTGCCCAGCGGCTCCGGGTACGGCTGCTGGCCCTGTTGCGGGCCGGGCCTGCCCCAGGGGGCGGCGCCGTTCTGATTGGGAATGCGCGGGTCGGACATTCGGCCTCCGGTGTGTTGCGGACACCGTACTCACATCGGTAGGTCCCGAATACCACTTGTGGGTGAAACCGAGTACCTGTTTCTGAAGACCTGCCTGGGTCAGCGGGGATCTTGCGCCCGGAAACGCCGCTGCGCCCCCTCCGACCGGAGGCGGGGCGCAGCGGAGTACTCAGGAGCCGTCGGCCCGGAGCCTTACGCCTCCACGACCACCGGGACGATCATCGGCTTGCGGCGCAGGCGCGTCGCCACGTACCGCCCGATGGTGCGGCGCATGATCTGCTGCAGCTGGTGGGTGTCGGTCGCCCCGCCCGCTATCGCGTTCTCGAGCGCCGCGGTGACCTCCGGCATGACCTTGTCGAACACCGAGGCGTCCTCGGCCATGCCGCGCGCCAGCACCTGCGGGGGCGCGAGCACCTTGCCGGTGGCGGTGTCGATGACGGCGAAGACGGACACGAAGCCCTCCTCGCCCAGGATCACGCGGTCCTTGAGCTCGGCCTCGGTGATCTCGCCGACCGACGAGCCGTCCACGTACACGTACCCGCACGGCACGGCGCCGACCACTGAGGCCTTGCCGTCCACCAGGTCGACCACCACGCCGTCCTCGGCGAGCACCACGCGGTCGGCCGGCACGCCGGTCCTGACCGCGAGCGCCCCGTTGGCAACGAGGTGGCGCACCTCGCCGTGCACCGGCATGACGTTCTTGGGCTTGAGGATGTTGTAGCAGTACATGAGCTCGCCGGCAGAGGCGTGCCCGGAGACGTGGACCTTCGCGTTGCCGCCGTGCACCACACGCGCGCCGAGGCGGGTGAGCCCGTTGATGATGCGGAAGACGGCGTTCTCGTTGCCCGGGATGAGCGACGACGCGAGGATCACGGTGTCGCCGTACTCGACCTGCACCTTGTGGTCGCCGTTGGCCATGCGCGACAGCGCCGCCATCGGCTCACCCTGAGAGCCCGTGGACATGTAGACGATCCGGTCGTCGGGCAGCGAGTCGGCCTTCTTCATGTCGATCAGCACGCCAGGCGGCACGTCGAGGTAGCCGAGGTCGGCGGCGATGCCCATGTTGCGCACCATGGAGCGACCCACGAGGGCGACACGGCGACCGTGGGCGTGCGCGGCGTTGAGCACCTGCTGCACGCGGTGCACGTGCGACGAGAACGACGCGACGATGATCCGCTTGTCCGCCTGCGCGAACACGCTGTCGAGCACGGGCCCGATCTCGGCCTCCGGCGTCACGAAGCCCGGCACCTCTGCGTTGGTGGAGTCCACCATGAAGAGGTCCACGCCCTTCTCGCCGAGGCGGGCGAAGGCGCGCAGGTCGGTGATGCGGCCGTCGAGCGGCAGCTGGTCCATCTTGAAGTCGCCGGTGTGCAGCACGGTGCCGGCGGCGGTGGTGACCGCCACGGCGAGCGCGTCCGGGATGGAGTGGTTGACCGCGACGAACTCGCAGTCGAAGATGCCCAGCTTCTCGCGCTGCCCTTCCCTCACCTCGAGGGTGTAGGGCTTGATGCGGTGCTCCTTGAGCTTCGCCTCGATGAACGCGAGCGTCAGGCGCGAGCCGACCAGCGGGATGTCGTTGCGGAGCCGCAGCAGGTACGGCACGGCGCCGATGTGGTCCTCGTGGCCGTGCGTCAGCACGATCGCCTCGATGTCGCCGAGGCGGTCCTTGATGTAGTCGAAGTCCGGCAGGATCAGGTCCACGCCGGGCTGGTTGTCCTCGGGGAACAACACGCCGCAGTCGATGATGAGCAGCTTTCCGGCATGCTCCAGGACCGCCATGTTGCGTCCCACCTCGCCCAGGCCGCCGAGGGCGACCACACGCAGGCCGCCTTCAGGCAGCACTGGGGGCAGGGACAGTTCAGGGTGAGGATGACTCACGTGGCCTCCAAGGCCTCGTTCCAACAGAAAAGTTTCAGTGCCCGACGGCGGAGCTCGCCTCCGCGAGCTCGCTCACCTCGGGCTGGTGTGCGGTGTCGTCGCGCAGCAGGCCGGCATCGGCCAGGACCGCGCGCAGGGCGACCACCTCGTCGTCCGACGCCGCGACGTTCGGCAGACGCAGGAACCGGTTGTCCAGGACGCCGAGAGTCTCGAGCGCCGCCTTGACCATGACGGCCTGGGCGCCCGCGCCGTTCATCGCGTCGATGACGCCAGTTGTAGTGCGGAAGATCTCGATCGCTCCGGCGATGTCGCCGGCGTCGAACCGGCGGACCGTCTCCGCGAACTGTGCGCCGACCAGGTGGGCCGACACGGACACGATACCCGCACCGCCGACGCTGAGGAACGGCAGCAGCAGGCCGTCGTCGCCCGAGTACCAGGCCAGGCCCGTGCTCGCGGCGAGCTTGCCGCCGCTGTAGACGTCACCGGTGGCGTCCTTGTTCGCGATGATCCGGGGGTGCTGCGCCAGGCGCGCGAACGTCTCCGGGGCGATGCGCACCCCGGCCCGGCCGGGGATGTCGTACAGCATCACAGGCAGGTCGGTCGCGTCCGCGACGGCCGTGAAGTGCTGGTACAGGCCCTCCTGGGTGGGCCGGGAGTAGTACGGGGAGACCACGAGCAGGCCGTCCGCGCCGGCTCCCGCGGCCTGTTCGGCCATGCGGATCGCGTGCACGGTGTCGTTCGAGCCGGCGCCGGCCACGACGCCGGCGCGGTCGCCCACGGCCTCGACGACGGCCGCGACGAGCTCTTCCTTCTCGGGCGCGTGGGTCACCGGCGACTCGCCGGTGGTGCCGGACAGGACGAGGCCGTCGTTGCCTTCGTCGACCAGCTTCTTCGCCAGCTTGACCGCTGCCTTCAGGTCCACGGCGCCGTCGGGCGTCATCGGGGTGACCATCGCGGTCAGGACCGCGCCGAACGGGCGCGCAGAGTCAGCGGGGAGAACCATAGGCATACCGTACCGTTTACCGCCCGATCACCGGGCTCTCGAGCCCGCCGATCCGCCGGAGTCCCCATCCGGTTCCCCCGCGGGGTTCACGAGCAGCTCCAGCCGCGCGGACGCCGCAGCGGCGGCGTCCGCGAACCGTGGCACCTGATCTGCCCGCGCGACCAGCTGCGGGACGACGACGTCGTGCCCGCCCCGCAGGTGCTCGACCGCCATGGCGAGCCCGAGTGCCCGCGCCGGCCCTGCCGTGTCCCGCGCCTCGCCGCTGATCAGCGAACGAACCAGGTCGATGTCGAGGTTCAGGGTGCCCGGGTGCCGCGCAGCCCAGGCCGCCGCGACCGTGGACTTGCCCACGCCCGGCAGGCCGTTGAGCAAGATCAGCCGGGTCACTCTTCGACGCTCATGGTCGCGACGCCCCTGCGTTCGTTCCTCGCTCCGGGTCACCGCTCGACCAGCACGCCGTCCTCGTCCGCGTACACCATGGCGCCCGGGCGGAACACGACGCCGCCGATCTCGACGGCCTCGTCCACGGCGCCGGCGCCCGCCTTCGGGGACTTACGCGGGTTGGTGCCCAGCGCCTTCACGCCGAGCTGCAGCCCGCCGATCGCCACCGAGTCGCGGATCGCGCCGTAGACGATCGCGCCGGCCCAGCCGTGCTCGACCGCCGCCTCGGCGATGAGGTCGCCCATCAAGGCGCTGCGGAGCGAGCCACCGCCGTCGACCACCAGGACCGAACCCAGGCCTGGCGTCAGCGTCACCGCCTTGACCAGGGCGTTGTCCTCGTGGCACCGCACCGTGCGCACCGGACCGGAGAAGGCGCGGACCCCGCCGAAGTCGCGCAGCTGCACCGGGAGCGACGCCAGCGCGTCGCCGTGCTCGTCGTAAAGGTCGGCCGTCGAGATCATGGTGGTCCCCCGTCTTGTTGGCGTGCGCCAGACGATACTCGGTGGGGCTCCACGCGCGGTTGCGCCCGCGTGGATACTCGAAATATGACGGCGACGACGCTCTCCCCCGCATTCGTGGCGCACCTGCCCACCGGTCTCCTCATCGACGGGCACTGGGGCCCCGCTGGGGACCGCGCCACGTTCGAGGTCACCGACCCGGCGACAGCCGAGCCCATCTTCGACGTCTCCGACGCCACACCCGCCGACGCCGTCCGCGCTCTCGACGCTGCGCACGCCGCCGCCCCCGCCTGGCGCGCCGTGCCGCCGCGCGAGCGCTCCGAGCTCCTGCGCGCCGTCTTCGAGCGCACCATGTCGCGCACCAACGACATCGCGGCCCTCATCACGGCCGAGGCCGGCAAGCCCCTTGCCCAGGCGCGGGCAGAGGTGGCCTACGGTGCCGAGTTCCTGCGCTGGTTCGCCGAGCAGGCGGTGCGCGTCGACGGTCTGGTGCGCACGGCGCCGTCGGGCGGCAACAAGCAGTACGTGAGCCGCCGGCCCGTGGGGCCGTCGTTGCTGATCACGCCCTGGAACTTCCCCATCGCCATGGCGACCCGCAAGATCGCGCCCGCGCTCGCTGCCGGGTGCACCGTGGTGATCAAGCCGGCCGAGCTCACTCCGATGACCACGCTCCTGATCGCGGAGATCATCCGCTCCGAGGCCGAGGCACGCGGCCTGCCGACCGGCATCGTCAACGTGGTACCGACCACGCAGGCAGGCCCTGTCACCGGGCCGCTGTTCGACGATCCCCGCCTGCGCAAGGTCTCGTTCACCGGCTCCACCCGCGTGGGCCAGATCCTGCTGGCCCAGGCCGCGAAGAACGTGCTGCGCAGCTCGATGGAGCTGGGCGGCAACGCGCCGTTCGTCGTGTTCGAGGACGCCGACCTCGACGCCGCCGTCCAGGGCGCCCTGGTGGCCAAGCTGCGCAACTCCGGCCAGTCCTGCGTGGCGGCCAACCGGTTCCTGGTGCACGACGCCGTCGCGCGCCCCTTCGCGGAGAAGTTCGCCGCGGCGGTGGGTGAGATGGTGACCGCGCCGGGCGCCCAGCCGGGCGCGCAGGTGGGCCCGCTCATCAACGAGGGCGCGGTGGAGAAGGTCACCGACCTGGTGGACGACGCCGTCGCGCACGGCGCCCAGGTGCTCACCGGCGGCTCGCGCCTGAACGGCCGGGGTCACTTCTTCGAGCCGACGGTGCTCACCGGCGTCAGCAGCGACGCGCGGGTCGTGACCGAGGAGATCTTCGGCCCGGTCGCCCCGATCGTGGCCTTCGGGTCCGACGACGAGGCGTACGAGCTGGCCAACGGCACGCCGTTCGGCCTGGCCGCCTACGCGTACACGACGTCGCTGAGGCGGGCGCAGCGCGCCATGGAAGAGATCGAGGCCGGGATGATCGGCATCAACCGCGGCCTGGTGTCCGACGCGAGCGCGCCGTTCGGCGGCGTCAAGGCCTCCGGCCTGGGCCGCGAGGGCGGCGAGGTGGGCATGGAGGAGTTCCAGGAGACGGTCTACGTCGCGCTGTAGCCGCCCCGCCCCGACAGGGCGGCCGGTTAGGGTTGATCCGTGGCCCTGTTTCGCGAGACTGCCGACGTTTCCGTCCGCCCCGCCGTCGCCGGTGACGAGTTCGCCGTGACCGACGTACAGGTCGCCTCGTGGCGCGCCACCGGGGTCCTGGGCGAGGGCGTCATCAAGGCGCTGGACGTCTCCGCGATGCGCGAACGCTGGTCGTCGGCGATCAGCTCGCCGCCCGGGCCCGGATTCGCCGTGCTCGTCGCGCTCGACGGGCCCAAGGTCGTCGGGTTCGCCGCCGTCGCCCCCGGCCAGGTGCTGTCGCTCGAGGTCCTGCCCGAGTGGCAGCGCGGCGGCCACGGGTCGCGGCTGCTGTCGGCCGCCGTCGACCGCCTCCGCGCGGACGGGTCCGACACCGTCACCACCTGGGCCCTGGTCGACGACACGGCGCGCGCCGCCTTCCTGAAGGCCAGCGGGCTCGGCGAGGACGGCCGCAGCCGCACGCTCGCGACGGGCGTCCGCGAGGTCGTCGAGCACCGCTGGTCCGCGCAGATCTGAAACCGGGGCGTCACGCGGCCGACCGCCGCGTGCGGCAGGCGAACTCCAGGTTTCACGCCCGCGTGACAGTCCCGTGACACGGTCTTGCGACCATCGGTGTCATGGGGATTCGCACGGAGTACTTCGCCGCACCCACCGATGAGGTGGCCGCGACGGCGCTCCACACGCCTGGCGGGCCGTCCGAGCCCGACCAGCACACCGACCTGCCACGCTTCGACGCCGTGGCGGTGCCGTCCGTGGACCCGTTCGTCATGCTCGGCGGGCTCGCCGGGGTGCTGTCCGGCCGGCCGTACGGAGAGGTGACCGCACACCCGCGGCATGGGGCGCTCGTAGGCAGCGGGGGTGACGAGGGGCCGTGGATCGTGACGGTCTCGCAGACTCTCGCCGACGACCTCGCCTCCGCCGGCCCCACCCGCCTGGCCGAGGCGGCCCGCGCCTGGTCCGACGGCGCGACGCCCACCGCTCCCCCGCGCAACCTGGCGGCGGCCCTGCTGCCGCTCGCGGCCCTCGCCGTCCGCGCTGCCGACGAGGGGTACCGGCTCTACTGCTGGACGAGCCTCACGGACTGAGTCGGGCCGCCGACCGATACTTCTACCGTGACCCTCACCGAACCCGTCGTCGTCCACCGGCTCGACCTGGACTCGCCCGACATGCTCGGGCTGCCCGCGCTGCTGACCGCCTATCACCTGCAGACCGAGGCCGAGAAGGGCGCGCCGGTCGACGACGCGGACGCGCTGCCCGCCCGCTACCGGACGGAGATCGTGGAGCCGCGGGCCGCGTTCTCCGGCGACGTCGTCCTGGTGGCCCGCTGCGGCGCCCGGTCGGCGGGCTGCCTCGTCCTGACGGCGCCCGTGGCTGGCCGTGCGGAGATCAAGCGTGTCTGGACCGACCCGGAGCTCCGCGGCCACGGCATCGCCTCGAGGCTGATCGGCGCGGCGTTGGCCCACGCGCCCGAGGGCGGTGTCCGCACGATCGCGCTCTCCGTCTGGAGCTGGCGAGTGGGTGCTATCGGCCTCTACGAGAAGCTCGGCTTCGCCGTGGTCGACTCGTGGGACGAGCGGGCTGACCTGGTGTGCATGGAACGGGCCGTCTGGCCGACAAGCACAGAATAATGTGGCGCGACCGGGGTCACGGAGGTGCTTCACTAGCCCGGTGGCACGCATCCGCGACCCGCTCTGGCGGACCTTTGTCGAGCTCCGCGGCAACCCTCGCGCCTGCGTGTGGACCGAGCCGCTCTGGGGGCTGTCCATGGCCCTGGTGCTGCCGTACGCGTCAGTGTTCATGCTGGCCCTGGGCCTGCACGACCAGCAGATCGGGTTCCTCGCGACAATCGCCATGATCTCCCAGGTCGGCTTCGGGCTGGCCGGCGGCATCATCACCGACCGGCTCGGCCGGCGCGTCACGACGGCATGGTTCGACGTGGTCGCCTGGGTGATCCCGTGCCTGCTGTGGGCGTTCGCGGAGAACTTCTGGTTCTTCCTCGCGGCGTCACTGGTGAACGGCGCCCTGCAGGTCACGCAGAACTCGTGGGACTGCCTCATGGTCGAGGACGCCGAACGGGGTCAGATCACCCGGATCTACTCCCTGGTCAAGGTCGCGGCCGACTGCTCGGCGCTGTTCGCGCCGCTAGCCGCCGTCCTGGTCGCCCAGCTCGGGCTCGAGCCCGCAGTCCGCATCCTGTACGTCAACGCCGCGGTCGTGATGACGGCCAAGATCATCTGGCTCTACCTGTGGTCGAGGGAGACCCGCCAGGGCCGCTTCCGCATGGCCGCTACCCGCGGGCAGAGCGTGTGGCGCCTGCTGGCCGGATACCGCGGAGCGCTCGGGCTCCTGCTGCGCTCGCGCGGGTCGGTCCTGGCGCTGGCCGTGGCCGCGCTGACGGCAGCGGTCACGCTCGTCAACGGCACGTTCTGGCAGGTGGTGACCAGCCAGCACCTGCACGTGCCGGACGCGCTGCTGCCTTTCTTCCCGATGGTCCGGTCGCTGCTGTCGGCGGTCTTCTTCTTCACGCTCATCCCGCTCCTGACCACCGCCGTCGACCTCCGGCGCGCCACGTTGTGGGGCTTCGGGGTCCACCTCGCCGGGCAGGTGACGCTGGTCGCGATCCCCGCGCCCGACGGCGCAGCGACGGGGTCCACGTACGCCTTCCTCGGCCTGTGCCTGCTGCTGGACAGCTTCGGTGCGGGCATGCTGTTCATGCTCTCGGAGTCGCTCGTGGCGCTGCACGTGGACGAAGCCGAGCGCTCACGCGTGATGGCGATCCAGCGCACGTGCATCATGCTCGCCGCGGCGCCGTTCGGCTGGATCTCCGGCTGGCTCTCCGGGATCGACCGCACCTACCCGTTCATGCTCACGTCGGTGCTGCTCGTCGTCGGGTTGGTGCTGGCAGCGGTGTCCTGGGTACCGACGCACCCGGACGGGGCCGATACCGTACCGACGTCCGACCCGGCCTGACGCAGGGGCGTGCCCTCAGGCGGGACGGAACAGCCGCGACGCGCGCCGCAGCGCCTCGCGGGCCCGGCGGCGGTCGCCCGCCGCGTCGTACGCGAAGGCCAGGTGGTACCAGGCGCGCCAGTCGTCGGGTGCGGCCTCGACCGCCGCCCGGTGCGTCTCGAACGCCTCGTCGGCGGCCGACCGGTCGATGCGCCCGCCGGGCGAGCGCGGCAGGTCGTCCACGGGGAGCCGCCCTTCGGCGAACAGCGTGTCCGCCATGGCCTGGACGGTCGCCGCGAGCCAGTACTCGCGCACGATCAGCCCGATCACGAGCAGCGGGATGATGAGCACGGCCACGCCGATGCCGACCAGCACGGGCTCGCCCGTCCCGACCATCGCCACGCCCTTGCCCGCGATCTGCCACACGTACAGCCCGAGCAGCGCGGTCACGGCGAGGGCGCCGGGCAGCCCCTTGGGCAGCTTCCTGCCCTGCGGCCGCCGCTCGGCCGGGCCGTCCGGCGCCGGCTCGCTCATGACAGGTCCAGCACGTTCTCGAGGCCCACCGTCAGCCCGGGCCGGGACACCACGGAGCGGATCGCGAGCAGCACGCCGGGCATGAACGAGGCCCGGTCGAACGAGTCCTGCCGGATGACCAGCTGCTCACCCTCGTTGCCGAAGAGGATCTCCTCGTGCGCCACGAGCCCGCGCAGCCGCACGGCGTGCACGCGCACCCCGTCGACGTCGGCCCCGCGGGCTTCCCAGCCCGCCTCGGTCGCGTCGGGCGACGGCCCGAGCCCGGCCTCGGCGCGAGCCGTGGCGATCGCCGCGGCGGTGTGCCGCGCGGTGCCCGACGGCGCGTCCACCTTGTTCGGGTGGTGCAGCTCGATGACCTCCGCGGACTCGAAGTAGCGTGCGGCCTTCGCGGCGAACGTCATCGCCAGCACGGCCGACAGCCCGAAGTTCGGGGCGATGAGCACGCCGAGCGACTCCTTGCCGCCCGTTCCCCGGGGGGACAGCTCGGCGAGGTGCGCGGAGACACGGGCTCGGGCGGCGTCGTCCCAGCCGGTGGTGCCGACCACGGCGTGCACGCCGGCGTCGAGCACGGCGTGCACGTTGGCCTCGGTGACGGCTGGGACGGTGAAGTCCACGGCGACGTCGGCCCCCGCGAGCGTCTCGCTCGAGACCTGGTCGCCCCGGCCCAGCCGGGCGACCAGGTGCAGACCGTCCGCGGCCTCGACCGCCGCGCACGCCTGCGTGCCCATGCGCCCGGTGGCGCCGAGCACGGCCACCTTGATGTCACTCACGATTCAGCCTTTTCGTTGTGGGCGTGATCTTTGCGTCTTCCCGTCCGTCTTGGGCGCAACGATCGCGCCCGCAACCAAGGGTCAGGGAGTGAAGGGGCCTACGCGGACGATCGACCTCGGGCGGGTGGCCAGGTCCTGGGCCAGGGCCTGGACGTCCGCCGACGTGACCGCCTGGATGCGCTCGAGCGACTCGGCCAGCGACAGCAGGTCGCCGTACACGAGCTCGGCCTTGCCGAGGCGGCTCATCCGCGAGCCGGAGTCCTCCAGACCGAGCACCGTGCCGCCGGACAGCTGCCCCACGGAACGCTTCAGCTCGGCCTCGGTGATGCCGTCGTGCGCGAGCTTCTCGAGCTCCTCGACGAGCAGGTCGGTGACCTGGTCCGCCTTCGCGGCCGCGCAGCCCGCGTACAGGCCGAACGTGCCGAGCCCGCCGTGGGCGGAGGCGAACGAGTACGTCGAGTACGCCAGCCCCCGCTTCTCGCGGATCTCCTGGAACAGCCGGGACGACATGCCGCCGCCCAGCACCGCGTTCAGCACGGACAGCGCGAACCGGCGGTCGTCCGTGGCCGAGATGCCCGTGGAGCCCACGATGATGTTGGCCTGCTCGACCTGGCGCTTGACGGTCAGCTCCGCGCCCGCCTCCGGCACGCCGGCCCGGTCCTCCGTGGAGGCCCTGCGGTCGCGCGGGGCCGTGGCGGCGTCGAGGTCCCATCCGCCGTCGGTCAGGGCCTGGGTCACCTGCTGCACGAGCCTGTCGTGGTCGATCCCGCCCGCTGCCGTGACCACGAGGGTCTCCGGCCGGTAGTTCCAGCGGTAGTGGTCCCAGACGGCGTCGCGCGGGACGGCGTTGATCGTCTCGGGCGTGCCGCCGATGGGCCGCCCCAGCGCGTGGTCGCCGAGCACGACGGCCGAGAACTGCTCGTGCACGACGTCGGTCGGGTCGTCGTCGTTCATCGCGAGCTCTTCGAGGATGACGCCGCGCTCGGTCTCGAGCTCGTCGGTGTCGAGGCGCGCGGAGGTGACCATGTCGGAGATGACGTCGACGGCCATCGGCAGGTCGGAGTCCAGCACCCGCGCGTAGTAGCAGGTGTGCTCCTTGCCGGTGGCCGCGTTCGCCTCACCGCCGACGGCGTCGAACGCCTCGGCGATGTCCATGGCGGACCGCCGTGCGGTCCCCTTGAAGAGCAGGTGCTCCAGGAAGTGCGTCGAGCCGAAGTGGCCGTCGGTCTCGTCCCGCGAGCCGACGCCGATCCACGCGCCCACCGTCGCCGAGCGCAGGCCCGGCATGTTCTCGGTGAGCACACGGACACCGCCGGGCAGGACGGAGCGACGAATCGTCGCCCCGTCCTGCCCGGCGGTCAGCTCGGCACCGGGCTCGCCCGCAGGGACGAGCGGCAGGTGCCAAGCCATGTCAGGCGTCCGCGGATGCGGTGGCTTCGGCGGCCGGCTCGGCGGCGTCGGCCGGGGCCGACTCCTCCTCCTCGGTCACGGCGACCAGCGAGAGCTTGCCGCGCGGGTCGATCTCACCGATCTCGACCTGGACCTTCTGGCCGATGGACAGCACGTCGTCGACGTTCTCGACGCGCTTGCCACCCACGAGCTTGCGGATCTGGCTGATGTGCAGCAGACCGTCCTTGCCCGGGGACAGCGAGATGAACGCGCCGAACGACGTCGTCTTGACGACGGTTCCGACGAACCGCTCGCCCACCTCGGGGACGTGCGGGTTGGCGATCGCGTTGATCGCCGCGCGGGCGGCCTCGGCCGAAGGGCCGTCGGTGGCACCGATGTACACGGTGCCGTCGTCCTCGATGGAGATGTCCGCGCCCGTCTCCTCCTGGATCTGGTTGATCATCTTGCCCTTCGGCCCGATGACCTCACCGATCTTGTCGACGGGGACCTTCACCGAGATGACGCGCGGGGCGTTCGGGGACATCTCGTCCGGCGTGTCGATCGCCTCGTCGATGACCTCGAGGATCGTCAGGCGAGCGTCGCGGGCCTGGCCCAGCGCCGCACCCAGCACCGAGGCGGGGATGCCGTCGAGCTTGGTGTCGAGCTGGATGGCGGTGACGAACTCCTTGGTACCGGCGACCTTGAAGTCCATGTCGCCGAACGCGTCCTCGGCGCCCAGGATGTCCGTCATCGCGGCGTAGCGGGTCTCGCCGTCCACGGTGTCGGACACGAGGCCCATCGCGATGCCCGCGACAGGCGCGCGCAGCGGCACACCGGCGTTCAGCAGCGACAGGGTCGAGGCGCAGACCGAGCCCATCGACGTCGAACCGTTGGAGCCGAGAGCCTCGGACACCTGGCGGATCGCGTACGGGAACTCCTCGCGGGTCGGCAGGACCGGCACCAGGGCGCGCTCGGCAAGCGCACCGTGGCCGATCTCGCGGCGCTTCGGGCTGCCCACGCGGCCCGTCTCACCGGTCGAGTACGGCGGGAAGTTGTAGTTGTGCATGTAGCGCTTGCGCGTCTCCGGACCGAGCGAGTCGATCTGCTGCTCCATGCGGAGCATGTTCAGCGTGGTGACACCCAGGATCTGGGTCTCGCCGCGCTCGAAGATCGCCGAGCCGTGCACGCGCGGCAGCACCTCGACCTCGGCCGAGAGGGTGCGGATGTCCGCGAGCCCACGGCCGTCGATGCGGACGCCGTCCGTCAGGACACGCTGGCGCACGAGCTGCTTCTGCAGCGAGCGGAACGCGGCAGAGATCTCCTTCTCGCGGCCCTCGAACTGCCCCGCGAGCTGCTCCTGCACGCCTGCCTTGATGCCGTCGAGCGTGTTCTCGCGCTCCTGCTTGTCCGCGATGGTCAGCGCCTCGCGCGTCGCGGCGGCGACTGCCGCCTCGACGGCCGCGTAAGCGTCGTCCTGGTAGTCCGGGAAGAGCTGGAACTGCTGCGTCTCCTTGGCGGACTGCGCGGCGAGCTGTGCCTGCGCGTCGCACAGGGCCTTGATGAACGGCTTGGCCGCCTCGATGCCCTCGGCGACGACCTCCTCGGTCGGCGCCGCGACGCCCTCGTTCTTGATGAGGGTCCACGCGTTGTCGGTGGCCTCGGCCTCGATCATGGCGATCGCGACGTCGTCACCGACGACACGGCCGGCCACGACCATGTCGAAGACCGCGCGCTCCTTGTCGGAGTACTTGGGGAACGCGACCCACTGGCCGTCGACCAGGGCGATACGCACCGCGCCGACCGGGCCGTCGAACGGCAGGCCGGAGATCTGGGTCGACGCCGACGCGGCGTTGATCGCCAGCGTGTCGTACGCGTCGTCCGGGTGAAGCGCCATGACCGTGAGGACGACCTGGACCTCGTTGCGCAGGCCCTTGACGAACAGGGGGCGCAGCGGGCGGTCGGTCAGGCGGCAGGTCAGGATCGCGTCGGTCGACGGGCGACCCTCACGGCGGAAGAACGAGCCGGGGATGCGGCCCGCGGCGTACATCCGCTCCTCGACGTCCACCGTCAGCGGGAAGAAGTCGAACTGGTCCTTGGGGTGCTTGCCGGCCGTGGTGGTCGACAGCAGCATGGTCTCGCCGTCGAGGTACGCGGCGACTGCGCCGGCGGCCTGCTTGGCGAGGCGTCCGGTCTCGAACCGGACGGTACGGGTGCCGAAGCGACCGTTGTCGATAACGGCCTCGGCGAACTGGATCTCGGGACCCTCCACGGGTGCCCTCCTTGTTCTCTCGGTGTGTTCTCTTGGAACGCCCCCGTGCCCGACGGTCATCGATCGAGGCCTACCGAGCGCCGCTCACCGGAGGGAGGGAGTTCGGGAAGCCACTACCGAGGACCGGACGAGGTCACGGGCGGCGCGGTTGAGTTGTTGTACTACAGCATCTCACCAGACCAGCCCGGCCCCCGCGACGGGGGCCGGGCTGGTAGGCGTCATGGTCAGCGGCGCAGGCCGAGCTTGTCGACGAGGGCGCGGTAGCGCTCGATGTCGATCCCCTTGAGGTAGCCCTGGAGGCGACGGCGCTGGCCCACGAGGAGCAGCAGACCACGACGGCTGTGGTGGTCGTGCTTGTGCTCCTTGAGGTGCTCGGTGAGGTCCTTGATGCGCTGCGTGAGGAGCGCGATCTGCACCTCCGGCGAACCCGAGTCGCCCGGCTTGGTTCCGTACTCGGAAATGATCTGCTGCTTGGTGGCAGTGTCGAGCGGCATGGCTCTCCTTCGGTGTTGTTGCGCGGTGCTCCGGGACTCATTCACCGGGGCGCTCTGGATCCGCGGCCGTTCTGACGGCGACTCCACATTACCAGTGCTCAGCCCCGCTGCCCGACGGCGTGCGCGAGACCTCCACCACGTGTCGGACGCTCGGTGGCGCTCGCTTCACGCCCGCAGGATCTCCCGGGAGCGCGCCACGTCGTCGTTCATCTGGGCGATGAGCGGCTCCATGCCGTCGAACCGCAGCGTGGGCCGCAGGTGGGACACGAACTCGAGCGCGACCGTCTGGTCGTACAGGTCAAGGTCCGTGCGGTCGAGCACGTACGCCTCGACGCGGCGCTCCACGCCGTCGAACGTCGGGTTGGTGCCGACGGAGATCGCGGCGGGCAGGATCTCCTCCTGCCCCATCCCGGTGCCGGACGCCGCCGCCCGGTCACGTTCGGGCTGGGCGAGGCTCGCGCAGGCGGCGGCGGTGCCGCGGCGCAGCCAGCCGGCGTAGACGCCGTCGGCCGGGACGAGCCCGGTGATGCCGCCCAGGTTGGCGGTCGGGAAGCCCATCTCCCGGCCCCGGGCGTCGCCGTGCACCACGGTGCCGCGCACGAGGTGCGGGCGGCCGAGCACGTCGGCGGCCTGGTCGACGTCGCCCTCCGCGAGCAGTGCGCGCACCGCCGTCGACGACCAGCGCTGGTGCCCGTCGCCCTCGATCGGCAGGGCTGCGCCGACGTCCTCGATCGCGACGACCTCGAACCCGTGCTGCCCGCCGAGCTCGACCATCGTGGCCAGCGTGCCCGCGTTCTGCTTGCCGAAGCGCACGTCGTGGCCCACCACCACCGTGCGCGCGCCCAGACCGTCGACGAGGTACCGGGCGACGAACTCCTCGGGCGTCTGGGCAGCGAAGTCGAGGGTGTAGCTGACCAGGAGCGTCGCGTCCAGACCGGTGCGCTCCATGAGGGCGAGGCGGTCCTCCAGGCCGGTGATCAGCTCGGGGGCCGACTCGGGCCGGTGCACCACCGCCGGGTGCGGATGGAACGTCACTGCGACGGCGCGGGCTGCGTCGCTCCGGGCGAGACTGAGGATGCGCCTCAGCACCGCCTGGTGGCCGCGGTGGACGCCGTCGAAGTTGCCGATCGTCACCACTGATGGCCCGAATCCGGGGGGAACCTGTTCCAGGTCCGTCCACAGCTGCACGCGGGTTGCTCCTCATGAATCGGGTGGCGCAGGCGCAAGGGGCCGCTTACGCGACTTCCCGCACCGAACGTCAAAAGCGTAGCCCGAGCCCGGGGATGCCCGGGTCAGTGCGGCGCGAGCACCAGCACGGGCCGGGCAAGGTTGTCGCCCCGGCGCCGCGTGTCCTCCAGCAGCGCCACGAGCGCGCCCGACGGCGACAGCGCCGCCACCACCTCTGCCAGCCCCGACGGCTCCACCCACTGGCCGTAGCCGAGCGCGCGGACCTCGACCTCGGTGAGCTCACGGACCGGGAACGTGCCGCGGGCGGCGTCGGCCAGCGGGATCGTGGCCAGCGTGCCGTCGGCGTCGGCCTGCGCCTCCAGCTGCTCCAGAGTGCGGGCGCCGGCGAGGTCGTAGCCGCCCACGCGGGTGCGTCGCAGCATCGTCAGGTGCCCGCCGGTGCTGAGCGCGGCGCCGAGGTCGCGCGCGAGGGCGCGGACGTAGGTGCCGGACGAGACGGTGACGCGCACGTCGACGTCGACGGCCGGGACGTCCCGGGTCGGGGTCTCGGCAAGCTCGACCACCGATGGGTGGGCATCGGGGTCCTGGGCGTCGGGATCGGGATCGTCGACGTAGGTGCCGACCAGGTCGACGTCGGGCACCGCTGCCGTGACCGCGCGGACGTCCAGGACGTCGAACCGGGACACGGTGACGGGCCGCGCCTGCAGCGCGACCTCCTCCCCCGCCCGGACGCGCGCGTAGGCGCGCTTGCCGTCCACCTTGATCGCGGAGACGGACGTGGGGACCTGTTGGATGTCGCCGGTGAGCTCCGCGATGGCGGCGTCAAGGGCCACCCGGTCCACCCGCCCGACGGCGTCCGGCTCGGCAACGGACACGGCGTCGCCCTCGGCGTCGTCAGTGGTGGTGGCCACGCCCAGCCGGATCGTCGCGTCGTAGTCCTTGTCGGCACCCACCACATAGGTGAGCAGGCGGGTGGCCTTGCCGATCCCGAGCACGAGGACACCCGTCGCCATCGGGTCCAGCGTCCCGGCGTGGCCGACCTTGCGGGTCCCGGCGAGACGCCGCATCCGCCCGACGACGTCGTGGCTGGTCCAGCCCTGCGGCTTGTCGACCACGACGAAGCCGTCGGCGGCCGTCGGACGGCGTGCCGGCGGCTGCGGGCTGGGTGAAATCATAGGTATCAGTATCCCGGGGCTCAGGGGTGGCGCGCGGCGTTGTACACCGACGCCACCTGCCCCGACCGAAGTTCGAGAGCCCCGGTCAGGCGGCAGGCGGCGTCGACGTCACGGGCCGGTGACCGAGGTCACTCGGCCTCGTCGTCCTCGCGCGGCTTCTTGTACGGGTCCTCGTCGCCCGCGTAGCGGGCTCCGGCACGCAGCGCCTCGAGCTCGGCGTCGCGCTTGCGGGCCTCGATCAGCGCGGCGTCGAGGTTGGCCGCCGTGTCGGGGACGGAGTCGAGGTGGAACTCGAGGGTAGGCGTCAGGCGGACACCGGTCTGCTTGCCCACCTCCGAGCGGATCAGACCCGTGGCGCTCTTCAGCGCCGCTGCGGTGCCCGTCCGGTCCTCGTCCGAGCCGTAGACCGTGTAGAACACCGAGGCGTTCTGCAGGTCACCGGTCACCCGGACGTCCGTGACCGTCACGAAACCGAGGCGCGGATCCTTGATCCGCGTGTCGATCATCTGCGCGACGATCACCTTGATGCGGTCGGCGAGCTTGCGGGCCCGCGGGTTGTCGACCATGAACTTGTCCTTTCAGCGTGAGTGCGGGGCCGTTCGCCCGGTCCGGCCGAACCGGCCGGGCGAACAACCCCGCACTCAATGAGCCATCAGCGTCAGGCGCGCGGCTTCTCGCGCATCTCGAAGGTCTCGATGGTGTCGCCCTCGTTGACGTCGTTGAACGACCCGAGACCGATACCGCACTCGAAGCCCTCGCGGACCTCGGTGACGTCGTCCTTCTCGCGACGCAGCGACTCGATGGTGAGGTTGTCGCCCACCACGGTGCCGTTGCGGAGCACACGCGCCTTCGAGTTGCGGCGAATGCTGCCCGAACGGACCACCGAACCGGCGATGTTCCCGAACTTCGAGGAACGGAAGACCTGGCGGATCTCCGCGGTCCCGAGCTGGACCTCCTCGTACTCCGGCTTGAGCATGCCCTTGAGGGCCGCCTCGACGTCCTCGATCGCCTGGTAGATGACCGAGTAGAACTTGACGTCGACGCCTTCGCGCTCCGCCAGCTCCTCGACGCGCTCGCCGTACTTCACGTTGAAGCCGATGATCACGGCGCTGTCGACCGTGGCCAGGTTGACGTCGTTCTGCGTGATCGCACCCACACCACGGTGGATGACGCGCAGCTCGACCTCCTCGCCCACATCGATCTTGAGCAGCGCGTCCTCCAGTGCCTCGACGGCACCGGACACGTCACCCTTGAGGATGAGGTTGAGGCTCTCGACCTTGCCCTTCTTGAGCTCGACGTCGAAGTCCTCGAGGCTGATCCGCTTGCGGCGCTTGGCCAGCGTCGCTGCACGCTCCGCCGCCTGACGCTTCTCGGCGATCTGGCGGGCGGTGCGGTCGTCCGGAGCCACGAGGAACGTGTCACCGGCGCCCGGGACGCTCGTCAGACCCAGCACCTGGACCGGACGGGCCGGGGTGGCCGCCTCGACCGCGGTGCCGTGCTCGTCGAACATCGCACGGACGCGGCCGTAGGCCGTACCCGCGACGATCGCGTCGCCGACGTGCAGCGTGCCGGCCTGGACCAGCACCGTCGCCACCGGACCGCGGCCCTTGTCGAGGTTCGCCTCGATGGCCACGCCGCGTGCGTCCTTGGTCGGGTTCGCCCGCAGGTCGAGCGACGCGTCCGCGGTCAGCAGGACGGCGTCGATCAGGTCATCGATACCGATGCCCGGCTTCGCCGCGACGTCGACGAACATCGTGTCGCCGCCGTACTCCTCGGCCACCAGGTTGTACTCGGTGAGCTGCTGACGCACCTTCGCCGGGTTCGCACCCTCGACGTCGATCTTGTTCACCGCGACCACGATCGGCACGCCTGCTGCCTGCACGTGGTTCACGGCCTCGACCGTCTGCGGCATCACGCCGTCGTCGGCCGCGACCACGATGATCGCGATGTCCGTGACCTGCGCACCACGGGCACGCATGGCGGTGAACGCCTCGTGGCCCGGGGTGTCGATGAACGTGATGGCACGGTCGGCGCCCTCGTGCTCGCGCACGATCTGGTAGGCACCGATGTGCTGCGTGATACCACCGTGCTCGCCTGCCACCACGTCCGACTTGCGGATCGCGTCCAGCAGCTTGGTCTTACCGTGGTCGACGTGACCCATGACGGTCACGACCGGCGGACGCACGACCAGGTCGTCGTCGGACTCGTCGGCCTCTTCGGCCTGCAGGTCGATGTCGAACGACCCGAGCAGCTCGCGGTCCTCCTCCTCGGCCGAGACCATCTCGATCTGGTAGCCGAGCTCGGTGGCCAGCGTGCCGAACGTGTCCTCGTCGAGCGACTGCGTGGCCGTGGCCATCTCGCCCAGGTGGAACAGGACGGTCACGAGCGCCGCGGGGTTCGCGTCGATCTTGTCCGCGAAGTCGTTCAGCGATGCGCCGTGGCGCAGCCGGACGACCGTGCTGCCGTTGCCGCGAGGGACCTGCACGCCACCGAGTGACGGGGCCTGCATGGCCTCGAACTCCTGGCGCTTCGCTCGCCTCGACTTACGCCCGCGGACCGGCTTGCCGCCGGCGCGCCCGAAGGCACCCTGCGTCGCACCACGACCGCCGGCGCCGCGACGCGGGCCGCCGAAGCCGCCACCGCCACCAGCACCGCCGGCACCGGGACGACCCGGGGCGCCAGCACCGGCGCCTGCCCCACCAGGACCAGGACGGCCACCGCCGCCGCCGGGGCGGCCACGACCGCCACCGGGGGCCGGGCGGTCGCCCGGACGGGGCATGGACGTCTTGCCCGGCATCATGCCGGGGTTCGGGCGCGGGCCGCCGCCACCGGTGCCACCGGGACGGGGCGCCGAGGGACGCGGGCCACCCGGACGAGGACCGCCCGAGCGCTCGCCGGCCGGCTCGCTGCGCTCGGGGCGCTGCCCCGGACGCGGCATGCCCTGGCTGGTCGCGAACGGGTTGTTGCCCGGACGCGGGTTACCACCGGCGGGACGGTCGCTGCCGGCGGCCGCCGGGCGACCACGGCCGCCACCGGGACGGGGCATGCCCTGGCTGGTGGCGAACGGGTTGTTGCCCGGACGCGGCGTACCGCCACCGGGACGGTCGCCACCGGGACGGCCACCACGGCCGCCGTCGCGACCCGGACGCGCACCCGAGGGCGCAGCGGCGGGCTTCGGCGCGCCGGGCTTGGGAGCCGCGGCGGCCGGCCTCGGAGCGCCGGGCTTGGGAGCCGCGGCAGGCGTGGCGGACGCCGCAGGCGCCACCGGGGTCTGGTCGGGGGCCGGGGCGGGTGCCGCCGGCGCGGGGCGCGAAGCCGGAGCAGGCGCCGGTGTGGGCGCGGCCTCGGCCTCGGGCTTGCTGGGTGCCGGAGCCGGGGCCGGCGTGGGAGCCGGCTCGGCCGGCTTCCGGGCCGCGGGCTTCGCGGCAGGCCTGGGTGCGCTCGGTGCGGGGGACTTCGCCGCTGCGCCCGTGTCGGACGGGCCGGCGGCGCCACCGGCGGGGAACTTGTCGCGCATGCGCCGCACGACGGGCGGCTCGAGCGTCGACGACGCCGAGCGGACGTACTCGCCTGCCGACTTCAGCTCGCCAAGCAGGGTCTTGCTTTCCACTCCGAGCTCTTTCGCAAGCTCGTAGACGCGGACCTTAGCCACAACTCTCCTGTCTCGGTCCATCCCAAGACAGGGAGGACCACCGTTAGTACTGAGTACTCATCGCTGGGGACTCATCGGGTGCCCATCGGCTTCTGACCCGCTTCCTTGTCGACGAATCGCATACTTCGGCCGGGCGCATGGTTGCGCCCGGTCGGGACTGTCTTGCGGCCGGCACACTTACTGGCCGAGGTGTGCTCGTACCTCGCTGAGGTCGAGAGGCCCGTCGGCACGCAGTGCGCGTGGAACGGCCCTGCGACGCTCAGCGAGCTCCAGGCACCGCGGCTCCGGGTGGACCCAGGCACCGCGACCCGGCAGGCAGGCACGGACATCGACGATGATGCGCTGTGGCTCTGCCACATCGTCATCATGCACCGGGTCCAGCACCAGACGCAGGAGTGCAGACCGCTGGTCGCGCCCCCGGCATCCGACACACGTGCGCACCGGACCCATGACGGGCGGAGCGGGGTATGTCGAAAGACGGGCACGTGGCCCAGACTCGGACAGTCTACCGCGCCGACCCACCGGGCGTTACCGGCCGTCCCGCGTGTCGGTGGCGGTTCCACCTGCGTCGGCGTCCGCGGCCTCGTCCGAGCGGATGTCGATGCGCCAGCCGGTCAGCTTCGCGGCGAGACGGGCGTTCTGGCCCTCTTTTCCGATCGCGAGGGACAGCTGATAGTCGGGTACGACGGCCCGTGCGGCACGCGCGTCGGCGTCGACCACTGTGACTGACGACACACGTGCCGGCGACAGGGCGCTCGCCACGAATGCGGCGGGGTCGTCGCTGTGGTCGACGATGTCGATCTTCTCACCGTGCAGCTCGGCCATCACCGCGCGGACACGGGCGCCCATCGGGCCGATGCACGCGCCCTTGGCGTTGAGCCCGGACACCCGGGTACGGACGGCCATCTTGGTGCGGTGCCCCGCCTCGCGGGCGATGGCGGTGATCTCCACCGAGCCGTCAGCGATCTCCGGGACCTCGAGCTCGAAGAGCTTGCGCACCAGGTTCGGGTGCGTACGGCTCAACGTGATCTGGGGGCCCTTCATTCCGCGGCTGACCTCGACCACGTAGGCGCGCAGCCGCTCGCCGTGCACGTACTCCTCGGTGGGCACCTGCTCGTGGGGCGGCAGGACGGCCTCGGTGCCGCCCACGTCCACCAGCACCATGCGCGGGTCGCGGCCCTGCTGGATGATGCCGGCCAGGACCTCGCCCTCCTTGCCGCGGAAGGTGCCAAGCACCTGGTCGTCCTCGGCGTCACGCAGCCGCTGCACGATCACCTGGCGGGCCGTCGCGGTGGCGATGCGGCCGAAGTCCTGCGGCGTGTGGTCGAACTCGGGTCCGTACTCGACGACTGGGCGCGCGTCGGGGTCCTCCAGGTCCTCGACGACGGGCAGCTCCTCGCGCGCCCACACCGTGACGTGGCCCGACGAGCGGTCCACCTCGACGCGCGCCCGGTGGTAGGCGTCCGGGGTGCGATGGTAGGCCGAGAGGAGGGCCTGCTCGATGGCTGAGACGAGGATGTCCAGGCTGAGGTCCTTCTCGCGCTCCAGCATGCGCAGCGTGCTCATGTCGATGTCCATGTCAGCCTTCCTCGTTGCGGCCGGGGTGACCCTCGGTCGTGTCGTCCGTACCAGCACCGTCCGAGTCGTCGTCGGTGTCTTCACCTGCACTCTCGCCCAGTTCCGCAGCCTCGGCATCCTGTGCGTCGTCGAGCCGCTTGAGCTCGACCTCGACCTTGCCCCGGACGACGTCGCCGACCGGGATCCGCCGGTCGTCGTCG
This sequence comes from Promicromonospora soli, assembly GCF_014653785.1. GTDB lineage: Bacteria > Actinomycetota > Actinomycetes > Actinomycetales > Cellulomonadaceae > Promicromonospora > Promicromonospora soli. The sequence continues at coordinate 173,467 of NZ_BNAS01000004.1, forward strand.
AGCACCAGGACGTCTCCGTCGGCGTCCGCGAGCACGTCGGTCAGCCGGCCCTCGGCGCGGCTGCCGTCGGTCAGCTTCAGCGTCACCAGCCGGGTCCGGGCGCGCTTGAAGTGCCGCAGCTCGGACAACGGCCGGGACGTGCCCGGCGTCGAGATCTCGAGCGTGTAAGCGCCGGGGACCACGTCGTCCGCGTCGAGCGCCGCGGAGATGGCGCGCGACGCCTCGCCCAGCGCGTCGGAGTCGAGGCTGCCCACGGCGTCCTCCGGCAGGTCGATGGTGACGCGCACGACGGACTTGCTGCCCGCCCGGGTGGCGATCACCTCCTCGAGGTGGAGCCCAGCGGCCTCGACCACCGGTCCCACCACCTCGCGGACCGCATCCGCCTGCTGTGTCATCGACTGCCTCCCGTCGGCTCCCCCTCGTGCGGGGGCACGGTTCGAGCCGGAACGGTTCGACCGATGTGCTGTTGTTGTCTGCGTCAAGCGTAACGAAGCGCCGGACCTCGGCACTTCGCGAAGAACGTGATGTCCGTGACCCGACCGCAATCTCGGTCGGGCACGAATCGGGTTCCGGAACATGGCATCATCGGCCACGATGAACCCCTTCGGCCGCGAGGCCCGCACCCGACGCCGGTCAGGCCTGACCGCGCTGGCCCTGACCTGCGCGATCATTCTCTCAGGTTGTGGCGTGCGCCTCGAGTCGCCACCGCCCACCGAGCCCGTCCCGGACGCGGCCGAGGTGGTGCGGCGCACCGCCGTCGCCGACGCGCTGCTCGTCGCCGAGCAGGCCGAGGCCGCCGCCGCGGCCGACGGGGTCAAGGCCGATATCTCGGCCGAGCTCACCGTCATCTCCGAGGTCGCGATCGCGCAGGCCGAGCAGCTCGGTGGCGAGTACGACTCAGGCCTGGGCGACATCCTGTCCGAACGGTCGGGCGCGTCCCCCTCCGCCAGCACCCCGGAGCAGACGCCCCGGGCCGTCGTCACGTCGCTGCGCGACGCAGCCGCGCGCACCCGGGCCGCCGCAGACCAGGCACAGCTCGGACCGCTGGGCCGGCTCCTCGCCTCGATCTCCACGTCCCAGACGCAGTACGCCAGGAGTCTCGCGCAGCTCACCGGCACCAAGGGCCCCGCGCTCCCCCCGACCCGGATACCGGAGCCCGCCGAGCCGGGCGACGCCGGGGAGACCGCGGCGGCCCTGGCATCGGCGGGCGCGGGCCCCGTGGCCATCCCCACCGGCCTGTCGGCCGAGGAGCTGAGCGCCCTGGTCCTGGCCGAGGACTCCGCCGGCTACGCGCTCGAGGTGCGGGCGGCGCAGGCCGACGGCTCGGTACGCACCCAGGCCTACGAGCGCGCGAAGCTGCACCGCGGCCGGGCCCAGGCCTGGGCGCTCGTCGCCGGGATCGACGGCACCGACCAGGACCCGCGCCGCGTCGCGTACGCGGTTCCGGACACGCCCACGACGGACCTCGCCCGCGACCTCGAGTCCGACCTGGCGCAGAACTACGCCACGCTGGTCGGCATCGCCGAGCAGGGCACCCGCGCCATCCTCGTAGCGCTCCTGACCGAGGCCACCCTCGCCGGCGCCCAGTGGGGCGCCCCGGCAATACCCTTCCCGGGTCTGCCGGAGCGCGCCTGACCGCCTTGGTCTGACTCAGCCGAGGAGCGCGGCCACCTTCTCCGCCACCGCGGTCACGACGTCGGCCACAGGGAACTGCTCCGCCTCGCCGACACGCGGCCGGACCTCGACCACGCCGTCGGCCAGGCCCTTGCCCACCACGACCACCAGCGGGGCGCCGAGCAGCTCCGCGTCCTTGAACTTCACGCCCGGCGACACCTTGGTGGGCCGGTCGTCGTAGAGGACCTCGATGCCACGGGCGGCGAGGTCGGCGGCGATGGACTCGGCGGCCTCGTACACCTCGGTGCCCTTGCCCGTCGCGATCAGGTGCACGTGCACCGGGGCGACATGGGCGGGCCAGGCCAGGCCGCGCTCGTCGTGGTTGGCCTCCGCGAGCGCCGCGAGCGCCCGCGTGACGCCGACGCCGTAGGAGCCCATCGTGACGACCGCCTGCTTGCCGTTCTCGTCGAGCACGGACAGGCCGAGCGCGTCGGCGTACATGCGGCCGAGCTGGAAGATGTGGCCCATCTCGATGCCGCGGGCGAGCTCCAGCGGGCCGGAGCCGTCGGGCGCCGGGTCGCCGGCCCGCACCTCGGCGGCCTCGACGGTGCCGTCGGCGGTGAAGTCGCGGCCGGCCACGAGGTCGAACACGTGCTTGCCGGGCTCGTTGGCGCCGGTGATCCACCGGGTACCGGGCACCACGCGGGGGTCGAGCAGGTAGCGGATCGCGGGGATCTTCTCGCCGTCAGGCCCCTCGATCTGAGCGCCCTGGGGCCCGAGGGCCTGCGGGCCGATGTAGCCCTTGACCAGCTGCGGGGCCTTCTTGAAGTCCTCCTCGGTTGCGGCCTCGGGCTCGGCGGGCGACAGCGCGGCCTCGAGGCGCTTGAGGTCGACCTCGCGGTCGCCGGGGAGGCCGACGACGAGCAGCTCGCGGGTCCCGTCGGGCTGGACCAGGGCGAGCACCACGTTCTTCAGGGTGTCGGCGGCGGTCCAGGGCCGGTCGGGGCGCGGGAACTTCTCGTTCGCGACGGCCACGAGGGTGCCGATGGTGGGGGTGTCGGGGGTGTCCTCGACGTGTGCCGCGGGGGCGTCGTCGTACGGGACCGCCTCGGGGACCGGCGTGACCACTGCCTCGACGTTGGCGGCGTAGCCGCCGGGCGAGCGCACGAACGTGTCCTCGCCGATCAGCGAGGGCGAGAGGAACTCCTCGGAGCGTGAGCCGCCCATGGCGCCCGACATCGCGGACACGATCACATAGTCCAGGCCGAGGCGCTGGAAGATCTTCTCGTACGCGTCGCGGTGCTTCTGGTAGCTGACGTCCAGGCCCTCGTCCTTGACGTCGAAGGAGTAGGAGTCCTTCATGATGAACTCGCGCCCGCGGATCAGGCCCGCGCGGGGGCGCGACTCGTCGCGGTACTTGGTCTGGATCTGGAAGAGGATGACGGGCAGGTCCTTGTAGGACGAGTACAGGTCCTTCACCAGGAGCGCGAACATCTCCTCGTGCGTCGGCGCCAGGAGGTAGTCGGCCTGCTTGCGGTCCTTGAGCCGGAACAGGTTCGGGCCGTACTCCGTCCACCGGCCCGTCGCCTCGTAGGGCTCTCGCGGCAGCAGCGCCGGGAAGTGCACCTCCTGGCCACCGATCGCGACCATCTCCTCGCGGACGATCGCCTCGATCTTGGCCAGCACCCGCAGGCCGAGCGGCAGCCACGAGTAGATGCCGGGGGCGGCACGTCGGATGTACCCGGCCCGCACGAGGAGCTTGTGGCTTGCGACCTCGGCCTCGGCCGGGTCCTCGCGCAGGGTACGGACGAAGAGGGACGACATGCGAAGCACGTCGCCCTGGATGAGGCGTGCGGAAGACATGGGGCACAGCCTATCCGCGAGGGCCGCCGCGGCTCACCGGAATCTGCCGAACCGCAACCTGCCCGTCCGCCCGTTGCTTGCGGTTCGCCGCGCCTGCCGGGACCGGCTGGTCTTGCCGGGGGTCGTGAAGTCTCGGAGGATGAGCCCATGCCGGAGCTGCCCGAGGTCGCCGCACTCGCCGACTTCCTGCGCGAACGGACCTCCGGGCGCACGGTCGCCGCGGTGGAGGTCGGCTCGATCGCCGCGCTCAAGACGTTCGACCCGCCCGTCGATGCGCTCGCCGGGCGCGAGGTGACTGACGTCGCGCGGCACGGCAAGTGGTTGGACCTCGTGGCCTCCGCCGCTCCTACCTCCCCCGGGCACGGCGGCGCCCCGCTCCACCTGGTCTTCCATCTCTCGCGGGGCGGCTGGGTGCGCTGGTCGGACGCGCTGTCCACCAAGCCCGTCCGGCCGTCCCTCGGCGGCTCCAGCCGGGGCGCGATCCTCGCGCTGCGCGTGCGGCTCGACGACGGCTCCGGGTTCGACCTCACCGAGGCGGGCACGCGCAAGCGGCTCGCGGTGCATGTCGTCCGTGATCCTGCCGAGGTGGAGATGATCGCCTCCCTCGGCGTGGAACCGCTCGCCCCGGAGTTCACCACCGAGGTGCTGGCCGGCCTGCTGTCCGCGAGGAACCAGCAGATCAAGGGGCTGCTGCGGGACCAGCGGGCCATCGCGGGCATCGGCAACGCCTACAGCGACGAGATCCTGCACGCAGGCCGGTTCAGCCCGTACAAGCAGACCGGGTCGTTCACCCCCGAGGAGACGGCCCGGCTGCACACCGCGATCGGCGAGGTGCTCGCGGAGGCGATAGCGGCGGCGTCGGGCAAACCGGCCAAGGAGCTCAAGGACGCCAAGCGCGCCGGTATGCGCGTGCACGGTCGCACCGGGCTGCCGTGCCCCGGCTGGAACGGGATCCCCTGCGGCGACATCGTGCACGAGGTGTCCTTCGCCGACCGGTCCATGCAGTACTGCCCCACGTGCCAGACGGGCGGAAAACCCCTGGCGGACCGCAGGATGTCCAAGCTGCTGCGGTGACGTTCGCCGTCTCTCGGTTCGACCGGTTCGAAGCCGCGTCAGAACAGCACTGTCGCGAACGTACCCACCTGCTCGAAGCCCACCCGCCGGTATGCGGCCACGGCCCGCTCGTTGTAGGCGTTCACGTACAGCGACACCACGGGCGCTATCGAGGCGCGCGTCGCATCGACGACCGCCGCCATGCCCGACTCCGACCAGCCCCGGCCGCGGAACGCCGGCTCCACCCAGACGCCCTGCACCTGTGCCACCCCGCCGGCCACCGCGCCGAGCTCGGCCTTGAACGCGACGGCGGGCCGCCCGCCGACGTCGGGCACGAGGCGCACGAACGAGCGCCCCTCCGTGATGAGCGACCGCACGCGCTCGGCGTAGGCGGACCCGCCCGAGGCGACCGGCGAGTAGCCGACCTCCTCGGTGAACATGCGCACGCAGGCGGGCAGCACGAGGTCCAGCTCGGCGGGCACCGAGCGGCGGACGGTGGGCTCGGGCGGCAGCAAGGGCGGCTTCCGGATGGCCATCGACGGCTGGTCGGCGCGCACGTCGCGGGCCGGGGGCCAGTACGGCGCCAGCTCTTCCCAGAGGGCGAGTGCGGCCCACTGCTCCCCCACGACCGACGACGACCGCCGCCCGTGCACTCGCGCCACCGCCGCGAAGGCGGCGACCGCCTCGGCGCGCCGGGCCCGATCGGCGACAGGGATCACCGGCACCAGGTTGGCGCCGGCCCAGCACACGGCCTCCAGCGGCCCGACGGCGGGAAAGCCCCACGCCTGACCCGCGGCAGCGCCGAACCCGGAGCGCACGGCGATCTCAAGGCGGGCGGTGGCGAGCACGGACGAGACGGGGTCGACGGCGCAGACCGCGAGCGCCTGCACCAGGTCCGCGCGAGAAAGCACCCGTGCGCTCTCACGGCGACCACGCTGCGCCAGGGTGTCTCGTTCGCCCGGCTCCGGCGGCCCGTCCGGGCGCGCTCCGGCGGGAACCGGGGTGCGCCAGCGGGACATACCTTGCTCCGTTCGAGTCAGACTCTCTCAGTGTCGCCCGAGCCTGCGGTTCAACTCCAGCTCAGCCGACCGAAACGACCGGCGAACCGGCCTGTGCCTCATTCTCCGGCGTGGGCATCGCATCCGCGATCCGCATCGCCTCTTCGATGAGCGTCTCGACGATCATCGACTCGGGGACTGTCTTGATGACCTCGCCCCTGACGAAGATCTGGCCCTTGCCGTTGCCGGAGGCGACACCGAGGTCGGCCTCACGGGCCTCACCCGGGCCGTTCACCACGCAGCCCATGACGGCCACGCGCAGCGGGACGGTCATGCCCTCGAGCCCGGCGGTGACCTTCTCGGCGAGCGTGTAGACGTCCACCTGGGCACGGCCGCAGGAGGGGCAGGACACGATCTCCAGCTTGCGGGGACGCAGGTTGAGGGACTGCAGGATCTGGTTGCCGACCTTGACCTCCTCGACCGGCGGGGCCGAGAGGGAGACGCGGATCGTGTCGCCGATGCCCTTGCTGAGCAGCGCGCCGAACGCGGTGGCCGACTTGATGGTGCCCTGGAACGCCGGGCCCGCCTCGGTGACGCCGAGGTGCAGGGGCCAGTCGCCGCGCTCGGAGAGCAGCTCGTAGGCGCGGACCATGATCACCGGGTCGTTGTGCTTGACCGAGATCTTGAAGTCGTGGAAGTCGTGCTCCTCGAAGAGGCTCGCCTCCCACACGGCGGACTCCACCAGGGCCTCGGGCGTCGCCTTGCCGTACTTGGCCAGCAGACGCTTGTCGAGCGAGCCCGCGTTGACGCCGATGCGGAGCGAGACGCCGCCGTCCTTCGCGGCGCGGGCGATCTCCTTGACCTGGTCGTCGAACTTGCGGATGTTGCCCGGGTTGACGCGGACGGCGGCACAGCCCGCGTCGATCGCCTGGAAGACGTACTTCGGCTGGAAGTGGATGTCCGCGATCACGGGGATCTGGGACTTCCGCGCGATGATCGGCAACGCCTCGGCGTCGTCGGAGGTCGGGACGGCGACGCGCACGATGTCGCAGCCTGCCGTCGTGAGCTCCGCGATCTGCTGGAGGGTCGCGTTGATGTCGGTCGTGGGCGTGGTGGTCATGGACTGCACGCTCACGGGTGCGTCACCGCCCACCTCCACCTTGCCGACCTTGATCTTTCGGGTCTTGCGGCGGGGGGCGAGAACCGGCGGGGGTGCTGCGGGCATGCCGAGGCTGATTGCGCTCACGGGATCAGTATCCCTGCTTCGGAAGGTGCAAACCGCACATCGTGTTCGGCGTCACGTGATCCGCACCGGATCCACCAGGTCCGCCACGATGAGGATGCCGCCCACACCCAGCAGGATCATGAAGACGACGTACGCCACTGGTGTCATGCGCGCGACGTCGGCCGGGCCGGGCAGCACCGCCGCCCTGCGCACCCGGGCGACCGTGCGCTTGCCGCCCTCGTAGAGGGCGTTGACCAGGTGCCCGCCGTCGAGCGGCAGGAGCGGGATCATGTTGAAGACGAACAGCGCGATGTTGAGGCTCGCCAGCAGGCTCAGGAAGAACATCACACGGTCGAGGATCGCCTCGTCCAGCGCCATGATCTCGCCGCTGATCCGCGCGACGCCCACCACCGACTGGATGGAGTCCGGCGATCGCTCCTCGGCGGTGAACGCCTCGGTCGCGGCGTCGGCCAGGCGGACCGGGAACGTCGCCACCATGGTCGCCGTCTGCCAGGTCATGTTGCCCACCTCGGGCACGACCCGCCACAGCGGCTGCTGCTCGCGCACCTGGAGCGGGGAGAAGCCCACGAACCCGCCGGGCTCGACGAGCGGCTCGCCGTCGGCCCCGAGGACCGCCGCGCCCTCCTCGTCCACGACGGGACGGTCGGTCCTGGCCGGGGTCACCTCGAGGGTCGTGCGCTCGCCGTCGCGAAGCACCACCACCTCGGACTCGCGCCCGGCGGACTCGTTGATCAGGCCGACCAGCTGCTGCCAGCTGGTCACGTCGGTGCCGCCGAAGGCGACGATCTCGTCACCCGGCTCCAGCCCGGCCGCGGCGGCGGGCGCGGCCGGCTGCTCCTCGCAGTCGTTGCCCGTGGCGGTGGAGGTGACCGATGCAGGCACGCACTCCGACAGCTGGGCGACCGTCGTGGAGACCGCGGGCAGGCCGTAGCCCACCAGGATCACGCCCATCAGGAACGTGGCGATCAGGAGGTTCACGAACGGCCCGCCGAACATGACGACCAGCTTCTTCGGCGTCGACAGGTTGTAGAAGGCGCGGTGCTCCTCGCCGGGACGCACCTCCGCGACGGACGCGTCGCGCGCATCCGCGACGAGCTCGCTCCAGAAGCCCGTGCCGCGCCGGGTGCCCGCCGGGGCGGGCGGCATCATGCCCACGAGGCGCACGAACCCGCCGAGCGGGATCGCCTTGATGCCGTACTCCGTCTCCCCCTTGGTCCGCGACCAGACGGTGGGGCCGAAGCCCACCATGTACTGGCTCACGCGCACACCGAACTTCTTGGCCGGGATCATGTGCCCGAGCTCGTGCAGACCGATCGAGACCATGACGCCCACGAGGAGGACGAGCCAACCAACGATGTGCGGAACGATGCTCACGGTCCGAGACTACGGCACCTCTCCGACAGCTCGGAAGGCGGCGAACCTCTCCCCCGCGACGGCCATCCGGCATTCGCATTGTTCCGGATTCATGGTAATTCGTTGAAACATCGGTTACTCGTCATTAACCTAATGACATGTCGGTTTCGTCCGCAACTGAGTTCCGGGAGCTGCACGCCCACGGCCCCGCGTCCCTCACGGAGAGTCTCACCTCGCTGTTCCATACGGAGGCCTGGCCCGGCGCGGACGGCGAGTCCGGCGTGGCGCGGCAGCTGCGCGAGATCGGCGTGGACGTCAGCGGCATCTGGGCCGCCTCACGCTGGAACATGGGCGACGACGGCGAGGCGCCGAACCGCCGCCACCCCGTGCCCGGCGACCCCCGTGGCCCCCAGACCGCCGCCGCGCTGACCGCCGTCGCCGCACAGCCGCGCGCCGCGGCCCTGCTCGGCGTCTACCTGTGGTCCCAGGCGAGCGACGCCCTGCAGTACACATTCCGGCACGGACGCATCATCGTCCCGCTGCGCGCCTTCGTCGAGACCTGGGCGACGTGCCGCGACAATGCCCCGGACGACGTCTGCCGGGCCGAGGGCGACGCAGTGGCCGTGCTGCTGCGCACCCTCATCACCCAGATGCACACGTCGGCCGCCCGTAGCGCGGGCAGCCTCGAGCGGCTGGCCGACACCGCCGGGCGGGCCGGCGAGCGATGCGCCGAGCTGCTGCACGCTGCCCGGGCGATCCCGGACCCGACCTCGCCGTTCCGCCGCGTCCTGGTGCCACAGGCGGTGACCCGCATCCGGTACTTCCGCGCGCTGACCGAGGCCGCCCGTGCCGCGTCCGCTGCGATGGCCGGCGACCCGGCGCGGCTCGGCCCCGCGCTCGACGGCCTGCGCGCCGCCGAGACCGACCGGCACCTCAACTACATCCTGGCCAGCGAGCTGCGCTCCTACCGGATGCACCTGGCGGAGCTGCACCGCAACCTCGACGCGACCTGGCTCACGCTCGACCGGCTCAGGACCATCTACATCTACCCGTTCGGGCTGCGGGACGTCAGCCCGGCCGCCGCGGTGGCGGCCATCCGGAGCATCGCCGACCGGGACGAGCGGCCCGAGCTGCTCGGCGTCCAGGCGTTCGCGGTCCGCGGCAGCCTCAAGATGGACGACGTCTGGGCCAGCGTCGACCGGGCCGCGCGCCCGTACGGCGGGGTGTCGCTGTCGATGCCGAACGTTCGCCTGGAGCAGCCCGACGGATCGCTCATCCAGGAGCTGTCCTGCGACGTGCGGTTCACCGAGTTCGGCAACCACTACGTCCGGTTCCGGTACTCGGCGCGCGACCAGTCGCCGCAACAGGTCCGCGACGCCCGGTTCCGCCTGTCCAACCTGCACGCCGACATCCGGGTGAAGTGGATAGCCCCCGACGGCTCGTCCGTCGACGTCGACCCTGGGGGCGCGCTGCCGCCGGAGCGGCTCTTCGACCTCGCCGACCTGCTCCAGCGCGCCACCGCCGATCTGGTCCGCGAGGCGACCGAGATCGCCCAGGGGCGCGCGCACGTGGTCACGACCGTCTACGAGGCGAGCCGGGGGCGCGGCCCGGCCGCGCCCCCCGCCAAGCGCACGCCGGTCACCACGGGGGACGAGCTGCTGGCCGCGTTCGGCTCGCAGGTCCTGCTGCACCCGGTCTCCTACGGCACGGCCACGCTGTGCGACTGGACGCTGCGCCAGCGCAACCCTGTGCTGCTGGAGGGCGTGCGGCACCTGGGCGACGTCGTGGCGGTGGCCACCAACTCCACCACCGTCGCGCTGGTCGGCACGGCGCACTTCAAGATCTCCCAGTACGGCTCGCTCGCCGAGTTCGTCGCCAGCCTCAACGGGCTGTTCAGCGCCTGGAACGCAACCCTCGCCGACCACCTGCGGCTCGTCGCCACCATGCTGGCCGACCACGACGTGAACAACGGCGCCGACCTCGCAGACCGTAAGGAGCGGCTCACCCGCGAGCAGCTGCGCCTGCACGAGTTCGCCTCCGAGGTCCGCACCACGCTGACCACCATCACCTCCCCCACGTTTCTCGCCTCCGCCCTGGAGTCCCGGATGCTGAACCAGCTGCTGCAGGCGTCGCACTTCGAGCAGCAGGCTGCGGTGGTCCTCGAGCGGCTGCGAGAGCTCCTCCAGGAGCCCATCGCCGCCCGGCTCGCCGCCCTCGAACGCCTGCACGGCGACCGCGAGCGGGCGGCGGAGGCCAAGCGCGAACGCTCCCGCCGTCGGCTGATGGACGGCACGCTCTCCGCGATCACCGTGTTCGCCGGCGTCTACGCCCTGATCGGCACTGTCCAGGTGGCCATGGACGCCGGCCTGATCAACGGCGTCCAGGCGGTAGCGGCCACTGCCCTGGTCACCGTGGGCGCCCTGGTGACCGGCTGGACGGTCTTCACCTGGACCAGCCGCCGCTGACGGATGGTTGTGGGCGTGATCGTTGCGACTATGCGCCCGTCTTAGGCGCAACGATCCCGCCCACAACCATCCGCAGGGCACGACGGCGGAGCGCCGCCACCACCTGCGCCCCGATCACCACGACCAGCGCGGCCACGAACATCGCCGTACCGATCACGTTGGCCTGCGCCGGGATGCCGCGGGCCGCCGACACGTACACGAACTTCGGGAACGTGGTGAAGGAGCCGGAGTTGAAGTTGGTGATGATGAAGTCGTCGAAGCTCAGGCTGAACGCCAGCGCCGCAGCGGCCACGATCCCCGGCACGAGCAGCGGGAACGTCACCTTCCAGAACGCCTGCCAGGGCGAGGCGTACAGGTCGGCGGCGGCCTCCTCCAGGCGCGGGTCCATGGACTGGACGCGCGCCTTGACCGCGACGACCACGAACGAGATGTTGAACATGACGTGCGCGAGCACGACGGTCCAGAACCCGAGCTGCAGCTGGAGCGTGAGGAACTGCGACAGGAGGGCAGCGCCCAGCACGACCTCGGGGGTGGACATGGGCAGGAAGATCAGCACGTTGGCCAGTGCCCGCCCGCGGAACCGGTAGCGCACCAGGGCTATCGCGATGAGCGTCCCGAGCGTGGTGGCGAACAGCGTGGACAGCAGGCCCACCTGCAGCGAGTTCGCGAACGACTCGCACACCTGGGGCGCCCCGCAGGGGTTGCGCCAGTTGTCGAGCGTGAAGCCCTGCCACACGAGGTTCCGCCTGCCGCCGTCGTTGAACGAGTACAGGACGGTGTAGACGCTGGGCGCGAGCAGGAACACGAAGGCGAGCGCGCAGTAGACCGGGATCAGTGCGCCGGTCAGCCGGCGGCTGAGCGGTGCCGTCACCGGTCGGATCGCGGGTCGGGCCACAGGTCGGGTCACGGGTCGGGTCACAGCAGGTCCTCCGTCCCGGTCCGGCGCACGTAGAGGCCCACGAGCACCGCGATGGCGACCATGAGCACCACCGACAGCGACGCGGCGGTCGGGTAGTCGAGCAGCCGGAAGAACCTCGTGTCGATGACCTGGCCGATCATGGCCGTGTTGGTCGAGTTCCCCAATAGCGAGGCGGACACGTAGTCGCCGGCCGCCGGGATGAACGTGAGCAGCGTCCCCGAGACCACACCCGGCATGGACAGCGGCAGCGTGACCGTGCGGAACGTCGTCCACGGCCCGGCGTACAGGTCGCCGCCCGCCTCCACCAGGCGCGGGTCGAGACGCTCCAGCGACGCGTAGATCGGCAGCGCCATGAACGGCACGAAGTTGTGCGTGAGGGAGACGACCACGGCGAACGACGTCGCCGTCAGCCGGCCGTCCGGCGGCAGCACGTGCAGCCAGTGCAGGGCCTGGACGACGTACCCGTCGTCGGCCAGGATCTGCTTCCACGCGATAGTGCGCAGCACGAACGACGTGAAGAACGGCGCCACGACCAGCACGAGCAGCATGCCCTGCAGGAGCGGCCTGCCCCGGCAGCGCACGGCGACCAGGTAGGCGATCGGGTAGCCCACGGCGAGCGCCCCGGCCGTGGCCAGCAGTGCGAACCAGAAGGAGCGCAGCAGCTGCGGCCAGAACTCCGCGAGCGCCGTGGCGTAGTTCTGCCACTGGAGGGCCGGCATGAACTGGCCGACGTCGCCCCCGGGTACCGGCACGTAGAGGGACGTCGCCAGGAGCGCGAACACCGGGATCACGAAGAACGCGACCAGGTAGAGCGTGCCCGGGAGCATGAGGCCGACGCCGGCGGCGCCCGCGCGCCGGGCCGCGACGTCCTCAGCCGCCGTGGTCACTGGCCGCTCCCGGCGGGCTCCCCGGCCAGGCCGAACGTGCGGTCCACGTCCCAGGCGAGGCGCACGGCGTCGCCCACGCGCACCGTGGGCGCGCCCGACGAGTTCTGCGCGAAGACGTCGTGCAGACCCAGGTCACCGAGGTCCACCTGGTACTGCGTGGAGACGCCGGTGAACGACACGTCGGTCACCTTGCCCGGCCCCAGCACGTTGCTGCCCGGCGTCGGCTCGCCGCCGTTCAGGAGTATCCGCACCTTCTCGGGGCGGACGCCGAGCTGCACGACGGCGCCGGTCTCGACCGGCGGGTCCTGAGCCTGTCGAAGGGCGACCCCCGAAACGCCCGTCGAGACCCGCCCCGCCGGCACCTGGAGCCGGGTCCCCGCGACGTCGACGCCGAGCACCTCACCCGTGTCCAGCACCGTGCCGGTCACCAGGTTGGAGCGCCCCAGGAAGTTCGCCACGAAGGCCGTGCTGGGCAGCTCGTACAGCTCGGCGGGCGGGCCCATCTGCTCCACGCGGCCCTCGTTCATGACGGCGACGGTGTCGGCCATCGTCATGGCCTCCTCCTGGTCGTGGGTCACGTGCACGAACGTGATGCCTGCCTCCGCCTGGATGCGCTTGAGCTCGAGCTGCATCTCGCGCCGCAGGGCGAGGTCGAGCGCGCCGAGCGGTTCGTCCAGGAGCAGCACGGACGGGCTGTTCACCAGCGCGCGGGCCAGGGCGACGCGCTGCTGCTGGCCGCCGGAGAGCTGGTTCGGCCGCCGGTCGGCGAGGTGCCCGAGCTGCACGGTCTCGAGCCCGGCCCGGGCCTTGGCCCGCGCGTCGGGCACACGCTTGCGCCGCAGCCCGAACGTGACGTTGTCCAGGACCGTCATGTGCGGGAACAGAGCGTAGGACTGGAAGACGGTGTTGACCGGGCGGCGGAACGCCGCGGTGCCGGTGACGTCCCGGCCGCCGATGGAGATGGTGCCCGACGTCGGCTGCTCCAGCCCGGCGACCATGCGCAGGGTGGTGGTCTTTCCGCAGCCGGACGGGCCGAGCAGCGCGAAGAAGGAGCCCTCGGGGACGGTCAGGTCGAGGGACTCGACGGCGGTGAAGGCCCCGAACTCCTTGCGCACGCCCCACAGCTCGAGGCTCTCCGTCGTCTGGGGTGCGCTCATCTCGGGGCCCCCGCGAGGTCGCGAGCGCAGCGAGGGACGTCGTGGGGTGGATTCATGCGCCGATGACCTCGAGGTACTGGCCGTTGTACTTGGTCTCCTCGGCCGGGGTGAGCGTGCGGAACACGTGCACCTTCGACAGCGTCTCCTCGTCGGGGAAGATGTTGGTGTCGGCGGCGAGCTCCGGGTCGGACTTCGACATCGCCTCCCGGGCGCCCTCCACGGGCGTCACGTAGTTGACCCACGCCGCCACCTCGGCGGCGACCTCGGGCTCGTAGTAGTAGTTCATGAGCGTCTCGGCGTTCTTCTTGTGCGTGGCGCCGACCGGGATCAGCAGCTCGTCGCTCCAGAGCGTGCCGCCGGCCTCGGGGACCACGAAGTCGAAGCGGTTGTCGGCCTCGTAGTTGAGCGCCGTGATGTCGCCCGACCAGCCGATGCAGGCCCAGCAGTCGCCCGACACCAGGTCCTGCGTGTACGAGTTGCCCTTGACCTGGCGGATGTGGCCGGAGGTGATCTTCTCGCGCAGGAGCTCGATCGCGGCGTCGTACTCCGCGTCGCCCCAGTCGCCCGCGGGGTCCACGCCCTGCGAGAGCATGATCAGCCCGATCGTGTCGTGCATCTCGGACAGCACCTCGACCTTGCCGGCCAGCTCCGGCTTCCAGAGGTCGTCGAGGCTCTGCATCCCGCCGGGCACCCGCGCCTTGTCCCAGGCGAGGCCGCCGAAGCCCGACTGCCAGGTCAGGGCGTGCTTGCGGCCCGGGTCGTAGTCGACGTCCCGGAGCGTGGACACCAGGTTGGCCGCGTTGGGGATGTTGGCGAGGTCCAGCTCCTGGGCGTAGCCGAGGCGGATCAGCCGGCCGGCCATCCAGTCGCTCGGCGTCACGAGGTCGTACCCGATGTCGTCACCGTTGGCGAGCTGCCCCGACACCTTGCCGTAGAACGTGTCGTTGTCCTCGATGTCCTCCAGGTACTCGACCTCGATGCCCGTCTGCTCGGTGAAGGCGTTCAGGGTCGGGTACTCGGTGCCCGCGTCGTTCTGGTCCAGGTACAGGGTCCAGTTGGCCCAGCGGACCAGCTTCTCGGCGTCGGACACGTCGGTGGCGGGGCTCGGCGCGGCGCTGGAGGACGCGCCGGGCGCGCCCCCGGTGCCGCAGGCGGCGAGCACCGCGGCGGTGCCCGCCACCCCCGCGCCCACCGACAGGAACTGGCGGCGGGACAGAGCCGTAGCCCTGGCCTGCTGGATCAGGGCGCGGACCATCGGGTCTGCCGGGGGACGGCGTCGGGAGTTGTTCACTGGTGCTCCTCGGAGGTCGCTGGGTTGCTCAGGGCCGGCTCATGGCCGGTTCGTGGCTGCTCAGAACGCGCTCATCACGTGCTTGATGCGGGTGTAGTCCTCGAACCCGTACATCGACAGGTCCTTGCCGTACCCGGAGTGCTTGAAGCCGCCGTGCGGCATCTCCGCGACGAACGGGATGTGCGTGTTGATCCACACGCAGCCGAAGTCCAGGGCGCGGGACACCCGCATCGCCGTGCCGTGGTCGGACGTCCAGACCGAGCTCGCCAGGCCGTAGGCGACGTCGTTCGCCTTGGCGATCGCGTCGGCCTCGTCGGAGAACGTCTGGACCGTGATGACCGGGCCGAAGATCTCGGTCTGCACCGCCTCGTCGTCCTGCTCCAGGCCCGCCACGACGGTGGGCTCGTGGAAGTAGCCGGCGGTCCCCACCCGGTTTCCGCCCGCCACCACCCGCGCGTGCGCCGGCAGGCGCTCCAGGAAACCGAGCACGCGGTCGAGCTGGTTCGCGTTGTTGACCGGCCCGAAGTCGACGGCCTCGTCGTCGGGCAGGCCCGTCCTCATCGCCTGGGCCTGCTCGGCGAGGGCCGCGGTGAAGTCCGCGGCGACCGACTCGTGCACCAGCACGCGCGACGCCGCGGTGCAGTCCTGCCCGGCGTTGTAGAAGCCCGCGCCGGCGATGCCCTCGGCGGCGGCCGCGATGTCGGCGTCGCCGAACACGACCACAGGTGCCTTGCCGCCCAGCTCGAGGTGCACGCGCTTGACATCGGACGACGCCGCCCGCGCGACCTCCATGCCCGCGCGGACCGACCCCGTGATGGCGACCATGTCGGGGCGCGCGTGCGAGACCAGCGCCCGGCCGGTCTCGCGGTCGCCGCAGATCACGTTGAAGACGCCGGCCGGCACGTGCTCGTTCACGATCTCGGCCAGCAGCAGCGTGGACACCGGGGTGGTGTCCGACGGCTTGAGGACGATCGTGTTGCCCGCGGCCAGGGCCGGGGCGATCTTCCACACCGCCATCATCAGCGGGTAGTTCCACGGCGTCACCTGCCCCACGACGCCCACCGGCTCGCGGCGGATCCACGAGGTGTGCCCCTCCAGGTACTCCCCGGCCGCCGCGCCCTCCAGGATCCGGGCCGCGCCCGCGAAGAAGCGGAACTGGTCGGCGCACGGCGGCACCTCGTCGACGGCGGTGAGGTGCAGCGGCTTGCCGGTGTTGCGGCTCTCCGCGCTCACGAGCTCGGCCGCGCGCGCCTCGATCGTGTCGGCGATCTTGAGGAGGGCCAGCTGCCGTTCTGCGGGCGTGGTGTTCCGCCACTGCGCGAACGCCTGGTCCGCCGCCGCGTAGGCGGCGGACACGTCCTGCTCGCCGCTGTTCGGCGCGGTCGCGTAGCCCTCTCCCGTGCTCGGGTCCACGACGGTGAGCGTGCGGCCGTCGGCCGCGGCGGTCCGTCTGCCGCCCACCAGGTTGAGCAGCTCGGTCTCGGTTTCCGTGCCGGTCTCGGTACCCACCGGTCCTCCTCGGTCTCGACGTGGTCAGGACGGTAGGGGACCGAGGTGCGCTCCACCAAGGAATCCGTGTTACTCGGCGGTAAATTGTTACGGATTCAGTGGATCCGAGCGCATCTCACAACGGATCTGCTTGCGTTCGGCACCCTCGCATGGTCAACATTCAGCCATGCCCCGCTCCCCTGCCACCAGCTCCGCGCCGGTGCTCGACGGCGCCGCGAAGGCGATCATCGAGCAGCTCCAGGCCGATGGCCGGCGCTCGTACGCCGCGATCGCGCAGGCCGTGGGCCTGTCCGAGGCCGCGGTGCGCCAGCGCGTGCAGCGGCTCGTGGACCACGGCGTGGTGCAGATCGTGGCCGTCACTGACCCGCTCCAGGTCGGCTTCGCACGGCAGGCGATGATCGGCATCAAGGCCAGCGGCGACATCGAGCTCCTCGCCGACGGCCTGGCCGACGTCGAGGGCGTCGACTACGTGGTGATCACCGCCGGCGGGTTCGACCTGCTCGTCGAGGTGGTCTGCGAGGACGACGACCAGCTGCTCGAGATCGTCAACCGGCAGATCCGCTCGCTTCCTGGTGTCCTGACTACAGAGACCTTCGTCTATCTCAAGCTCCGCAAGCAGCTCTACAACTGGGGGACCCGATGACCCACACGTCCACGCCCGCCACCGCCGTCGTCGGGCCCAACGTCACGCCACGCGGAACCCCGCGGGACGACGCCGCCCGCCGCAACCTCTGGGGCCACTTCACGCGCCAGTCCGCCTGGGACGCCGGCGTGCCCACGCTGGTGCGCGGCGAGGGCCACCACGTATGGGACGCACAGGGCCGCAAGTACATCGACGGGCTCTCGGGGCTGTTCGTGGTCCAGGCCGGGCACGGCCGCCGGGCGCTCGCCGAGGCGGCGGCCAAGCAGGCGGGCGAGCTCGCCTTCTTCCCCCTGTGGTCCTTCGCGCACCCGCCGGCCATCGACCTGGCCGAGCGGCTCGCCCACCTTGCCCCCGGAGACCTGAACCGCGTGTTCTTCACGACCGGCGGGTCCGAGGCCGTGGAGACGGCGTTCAAGCTGGCCAAGCAGTACTGGAAGCTGCAGGGCAAGCCCGGCAAGTACAAGGTGATCTCCCGGTCCATCGCCTACCACGGCACCACGCACGGCGCGCTGTCCGTGACGGGCCTGCCGGGGCTCAAGGAGCCGTTCGAACCCCTGGTGCCGGGCGCGCACAAGGTGCCGAACACCAACATCTACCGGGCGTCCGAGGAGCTGCGCGACGACCCGAAGGCGTTCGGCCGCTGGGCCGCCGACCAGATCGAGGCGCTCATCGAGATGGAGGGGCCCGATTCCGTGGCCGCCGTGTTCCTGGAGCCCGTGCAGAACGCCGGCGGCTGCTTCCCGCCGCCGCCCGGGTACTTCGAGCGGGTGCGGGAGATCTGCGACAAGTACGACGTCCTGCTGGTCTCGGACGAGGTCATCTGCGCGTTCGGGCGCATCGGGTCGATCTTCGCCTGCGACGACTTCGGCTACGTGCCCGACATGATCACGTGTGCCAAGGGCATGACCTCGGGCTACTCGCCGATCGGCGCGTGCATCGTCTCGGACCGTGTGTTCGAGCCGTTCGCGACCGGCACCACGAGCTTCGCGCACGGGTACACGTTCGGCGGGCACCCGGTGTCGGCCGCGGTCGCGATGGCGAACCTCGACCTCTTCGAGGAGGAGGACCTGACCGGGCGCGTCAAGGAGAACGCCGGGACGTTCAAGGCCACCCTCGACCGGCTGCGCGACCTGCCGATCGTCGGCGACGTGCGCGGCGCCGGGTACTTCTACGGGATCGAGCTCGTGAAGGACCAGGACACCCGGGAGACGTTCTCCGACGACGAGGCCGAGCGCCTGCTGCGCGGGTTCCTCACCCCTGCACTGTTCGAGGCCGGCCTGTACTGCCGCGCCGACGACCGCGGCGACCCCGTGGTGCAGCTCGCGCCGCCCCTGACGACGGGGCCGGCGGAGTTCGACGAGATCGAGCAGATCATGCGGGGCGTGCTGAGCGAGGCCTGGTCGAAGCTGTGAGGTGAAGTTCGGAAAGACACCGCAACCCGTTTAGGGTGGGCCCACATGGCGCGGGGCGCCAGGACCAGTGCCTGGCTGAGATGCACCCGTGGAACCTGATCTAGGTAGTTCTAGCGAAGGGAACGCCTCATGGGCTCCGCCCTGTCCGACATGGGCTCTGCTCTGCCCGACGCCGGCCCGCGCACCCGTTCCTCGGGCCACCCCGTCGTGGCGTTGACGATCGCCGGCTCGGATCCGTCCGGCGGTGCCGGGATCCAGGCCGACCTGAAGACCTTCGCGGCGCTCGGCGGCTACGGCTGCGCGGTGCTCACGGGGCTGACCGCGCAGTCCACGACCGGGGTGACGCGGGTGCTGCCCGTGCCCGCCGACATGGTGACCGCGCAGCTCGAGACGCTGTTCGCCGACGTCGCGGTGGACGCGGTCAAGATCGGCATGACCACGAACGCCGCCGTCGCCCGTGCGGTCGCGGGGGCCCTGCGCGCGCTGCGGTCCGCGGGGCGCGCGCCGTTCGTGGTGCTCGACCCGGTGATGATCGCCACGTCGGGCGACCGCCTGCTGGCGCCCGACGCCGAGGCCGTGCTGCGCGACGAGCTCGTGCCGCTGGCCGACCTCGTCACGCCGAACCTGCCCGAGGCCGCCGCGCTGCTCGGCGTCGAACAGGCCCGGGACGCCGCCGAGGCGGCCGACCAGGCGCGTGCGCTGCTGGGCCTCGGGGCGCGGTTCGCCCTGGTCAAGGGCGGGCATCTGGCGTCGGCCGAGTCGGTGGACCACCTCGCGGGTCCGGCACTCGGCCACGGATCCGCCGCCGGGCCGGTGCTAGGACCAGGCCCCGGATCAGACGGCGTCGTCGCCCTGACCGCCCCCCGGGTCCCCACCCGGAACACGCACGGCACGGGCTGCACGCTCAGCTCCGCGTGCGCCGTCCTGCGGCCCCGGCACGACGACTGGGAGCCCGCGGTACGCGCCGCGAAGGACTACCTGACCGCGACGCTCCGCGCGGCGGACGACCTGGTCATCGGCGGCACCGGCACGGCACCCGGCCCGTGGCGGGGCCACGGCCCGGTGCACCACGGCTTGAGCCCGGTCTAGGTTGTGGGCGCGATCGTTGC
>NZ_BNAS01000004.1:193045-547084 GCF_014653785.1 Promicromonospora soli
GTGATCGTTGCGACTATGTGCCCGCTTTAGGCGCAACGATCGCGCCCACAACCAAGAGGTCAGGACTTGAGGAGGTCCGTGGTGCGGGTCCGAGCCCAGGCGTCGGCCTCCAGGACGCCCTCGACCGAGCCCGCGTCGCCCGCGCCCGTCGTCGCGTGCTCCTCGACCACGGCGGCCACGGTGTCCACGATGTCGAGGAACCCGATGAGGCCGTCGTGGAACGCGTCCACGCAGACCTCGTTCGCCGCGTTGTAGACCGCCGGATGGGTGCCGCCGGCCTCGCCCACCTGCCGGGCCAGGCGGACGGCGGGGAAGGCGTCGTCGTCCAGGGGCGCGAACTCCCAGGTGGCGGCCTGGGTCCAGTCGATCGGCACGTCGACGTCGGGCAGGCGGTCCGGCCAGGACAGGCCGAGCGCGATCGGCACGAGCATCCGCGGCGGCCCGGCCTGAGCGATGGTGGAGCCGTCGACGAACTCGACCATGGAGTGGATCATCTGCTGGGGGTGCACGACGACGTCGATGGCGCTGAACGGCAGGTCGAACAGCAGGTGCGCCTCGATCACCTCGAGGCCCTTGTTCACCAGGGTCGCGGAGTTGGTGGTGACCACGCGCCCCATCGAGAAGTTGGGGTGCCGCAGGGCCTGCGCGGGCGTGACGTCCCGCAGCTCCGCGCGTGAGCGGCCGCGGAACGGCCCGCCGCTCGCGGTCACCACGAGCCTACGGACCTCGGCCGCGGACCCCGAGCGCAGCGACTGCGCGATGGCCGAGTGCTCAGAGTCCACGGGCACGATCTGGCCCTCGTGCCGCACCGCGGCCTTGACCAGGGCGCCGCCCACCACGAGCGACTCCTTGTTCGCGAGCGCCAGCGTCGAGCCGGCCGCCAGCGCGGCCAGGGTGGGGCGCAGGCCTACCGAACCGGTGATGCCGTTGAGCACGACGTCGCTCCCCCGGCCGGCCAGCTCGGTCGCGGCGTCGGGCCCGGAGAGCACCTCGACGCCGACGGCCCCTGCCTCGTGCAGCAGGGTGGTCAGCGCGGGACGCGCCGCGGCGTCGGCCACCGCGACGGCGCGCACGCCGAGCGACGCCGCCTGCCGGGCTAGGGCGGGCAGGTCCGAGCCCCCGGCGGACAGGGCGTCCACGCGGAAGCGGTCGGGGTTGCGGCCGATGACGTCGATGGCCTGCGTGCCGATGGAACCGGTGGAGCCGAGGAGGGTGACGCTTCGCATGGGCCCATCCTGTCAGCCCTCGCCGGGCTGCTCGGCCCTGCCCCGGCCGAACACCCGCCAGCCCCGGACCACGCCGCGCGGGTCTCGGACGGGTTCGCCCGCGGCCTCCCATCCGGCGTTGTCGTCGAGCGGGACCACGTGCAGGCCGAAGTCCGCGAGGATCACCGGGATCGCGCGGATCACCGCGCGGTCCTTCTCCCGGTCCGGCTCGGACAGGTCCGCCCAGGGCCGCAGGTCCGGGTGCAGGCGGCGGACGTCGTCCCGCTCGGGCCCGTAGGTCCAGCCGGCGGCGATCTTCTCCGCCATCCACCGCTCGTGCTCGTCCACGGCTCGCGCGTCCACCACGGGCTCCGGGATCCGGCCGTGCTCGGCGTCGCCGGCGGGCACGACGGTGCAGCCCATCTGGCGGAGCCGGTCGGGGATGGCGCGCACCTGTGCGCGGTTCGCGGCCCGCAGGTCCTCGGACAGGTCGGCCCACGAGACCATGGCCGGCGTGCTCTGCCAGGCGACGCCGCGAGAGCGCTGGTTGCGCAGGTAGGTCAGGTGCGCCGAGACGGCCATCAGGTCGTAGACGTCGTCGTGCACCAGCACGCCGGGCGCGGTCGCCCTGCGCAGCAGCGTCCCCGGTTCGACGACGTCGAGGCGCCCGCCGAGGTCGTCGAGGATCGCGTCGTCGTGGACGCCGAACAGCCCGCCCAGGCCCGCCAGGCGGTTGAGGCGCAGCACGACGGCGCCCCCGCTCGCGCGCCAGAGGTCGCTGTCGCGCAGGGCGTGCCGGAGCGCCTCGCCGTCGTCGTCGTGGCACACGTAGACCCGCTGCGGGATGCCGACGTCGCGGACCTCGGCGAACGTCTCCACCGGGACGAGCCGGCACGCGGCGCGCACGCTGGGCCAGCGGGCGCGCAGCGCCTCGGCGGCGTCGCGCGAGCCCGGCCCGACCAGGGTCACCGTGAGCGGTTCGCCGCCGGACGCGATCTCGACGCTTCGCAGGCGCGCGAACGCCACGACCAGCGCCCGGCCGAACGTGCCGTGCCCGACTATCGAGACGTGCGGGGCGTCGCCGCGGGCGATCGTGTGGTCGCGGCGCGCGAGGGACCGGGCGACGAGCTCGCCGAGAGTGAAGAAGTCGACGCCGGGCTGCGGGTGGCTGAGGTGCCGCGCCTGCAGCGCGAGAGCGAGCTCCGGGTCGCTGACGTGCGCGTTGAGCCGCAGGCCGGACAGGGCTGGGTCCCGGTCCGCGCGCTTGGCCACGGCCACGGTGAGCGCGTTGACGCCGGGCTCGTCGTCCTCGGCCTCGCAGGCGTAGAGCACGGCGGCGCCGGACACGCCGGCGCTGCGCAGCGACTCGGCGTCGCCCGTGGCGGTGCGCGCGACGAGCGCGCCCCGTGCCGCGAGCGCCCCGGCGATGAGGTCGGCCTCGGGCGTGCGGCCGACGACTATCGCGTGCCCGCGCATCCGGCGCGTGCGCATGAGCACGAACTGGTCGGCGAACAGCGACCGCACCGCCTCGAACACGGCGTAGCCGGTGGCGACCGGGGCGAGGAAGCGCGCGGCCTGGAGCTGCCAGGGCAGGTCGCCGCCCTCGTTCGTGGCCTCGGCGCCGAGCACGAAGAGCTGGACCGAGTAGTAGACCAGGTCCCACCCGGTGGTGCCCCAGACGAAGTCCGGGGAGGTCCGGTAGAGCCAGAAGCCCCACAGCCCGAGCCCGAACGCCACGCCGAACAGCGCGGTGAAGCCGGCGCGTACCCACGACCGGCGCACCCGCAGCCGCCGGGGTCCGCCGCTGGGGAGGACCAGCTCCGGTGCCGTCATCTCATTGCCCTCCTCGTCGACCCGACCGACCCGGCCCCGACCGACCGTCATGACCTGCGGCGACACTACACACCGGGGGATATATTTCTCCGGGTCCGCAACATTCGCCGAGGAAAGGCTGCGGAAGCGAGGATGACCGACCGGAGAGTCCGCTCCCTGCTACCCACCAAACTGCCCGCCGGCCTGCTACCCGCCAGTCTGTTACCCCCAAACAGCGCGCACGCGGTGCCGCGCGGCGCCCGGTACGACGGCTTCCTCTCGTACAGCCGCGACTCCGACGGCGAGTTCGCGCCCGCCTTCCACGCGCAGCTCCTCGACTTCGACAAGCGCGACGGCGTCCCCGACCTGAACATCTTTCTGGACCGGACCGGCCTGGCGAACAACCCCAGCCTGTGGGACGCGATCGAGCGCAAGCTCGAGCGTTCGAGCTACCTCATCCTGTTCGCCTCGGAGGGCGCCGCCAGCTCCCACTACGTGGCCAAGGAGGTGGCGTGGTGGCTCGACCACCGCGAGCCCGAGACCCTCCTGGTGGCGCTGACCAGCGGCAAGATCGTCTGGGACCAGACGGCGAACAGGATCGACACCATCAGCACCACCGCGCTGCCCGCGCCGCTCGCCCAGCGGATCGACCACGAGCCCAAGTGGACCGACCTGACGCGGCTGCGCCAGCGCCGTCGGTCCTGGCGGCACCACCCGGACCGGGCGACGGCGCTCGCCGAGCTCGTCACCCCGCTGCGCGGCCCCGATGCCAGCACCGAGGAGATCCTCAGCGCCCACATCGCCCGCCAGAGCTCGGCGGGCCTGCGCAGCCGTCTGGTGAGCGTGGTCCTCGGGGCGATACTGCTCCTGGCCGTCGGCGCGTTCGCTTACGCCTTGCGGGAGGCGGACCGCGCGAACGACGCCGTGAACGCGAATGCCGCGCACCTGCTCGGGGCGACGTCGCACGTCGTGCACCAGGACGATCCCGCGACCGCGCAGCTGCTGGCGGTCGAGGCGGTCGGCCGGCTCCGGGACGGGCAGACCCGCACGGCGCTGTTCAACGCGGTCACGGCGAACGAGCCCGCGGACCCGTACCTGCTGCGCACCGTGGACGTGCCCGAGGAGACCGAGCTCGCCGACGTCGCCCCGACCACCACCGGCATCGTCGGCCGTACCGACACCGGCGACTTCGTGCGGTGGAACCCCGACGACGGGGCGCCCACCGTCCTGCGCGGGGACCGCACCCCGTTCGGCACCGTCACCGGGTCCGAGCACACCGGACCCGTCGTGGCCGGGAGCTCGGACGGCACGGTGGTCGCCGCGGTGGACGACCTCGGCGTGACGGTCGGCCGGTTCGGGCCGCTGCCCGAGGGCAGCACCAGCCGGCAGACGCATCTCGACCTACCGGGCACGTCGGCGGTCGCGCTCACGCCCGACGGCGAGACGCTGTTCATCGCGTGGTACGACGCCGGGACCGGGAAGAACCGGATCGGCAGCATCGGCCTCGTGGGCCGGGACCTCGCCGACCTGGAGTCCGACGAGCGGCGTCTGGAGTTCGGCAGCACGGCGGACACGGAGCTCGCCGTCACGTCGCTCGCGGTCGGATCCAGCCGCACGCTCGCCGTGGCGGACGCCGCGGCTGGCACCCTCGAGATCCGCAGTCTCGACACCCTGCGGCTGAGCAGACCCGGACCGGTCGACCTGCCCGAGGGCGGCGTCCCGTCGCCGTCGCTACGCGACTGGGCGACCCTGACCTCCGGTGCCGGCGGCACCACGGTGACCGTGCACCACTGGGCCGACGGCTCGGCGCGCTCGGCGGACTGCCCGGTCCCGCGCGCCTGGTCGAACCCGGAGGTCGTGGCGATCGACGACGCCACCACCCGCGCCCTGGTCGCCACGGACAACGGGCTGATCGCGTGCGAGATCTCCGGCGGCACCGACCAGCACCGCACCTGGCACCTGTCGGGCATCCGGCGGCCCGGCCCGCCGGTGCTGGTCGGTGTCGACCGGGTAGCGGCGGCGTCGGAGGGCCGCATTGCGCTGTGGACCACGGCCGGCACGCACGGCGACATGCCGCTGCCGAGCGCGGCGGGCGCGGCGGAGGCCGCTCGGGGGCCGAGCCTGTCGAGACCCGGCCCGACTGCGGTCCTGGCCACGTTCCGGGGCGAGCCGACGCGGCCGGCGAGCACCGCGGCATCCTGGTCGGACGGCACGGTCATGATCCACGGCCTCGGCACGGTATCCCTCCCGCCCGACAGCGCGGACGCCGGCCGGCCGCTGCTGCCGGTGTGGCTCGACCCGAACCGGCTTCTGCTCATCACCCCCGACGGCAATGCGTACCGGACCCAGGGCGGGACGGTGGCCGGCTACGAGGCCGGGTTCCGCGACCTCGTACCCGGCCTCGATCGGGGCGACCCGGCCTGCGCCACGATCATGAGCGCCCAGCGCACGCAGGACGGCATCCTGCTGGTCGACGCGTGCTCCGGCCTCCACCTGCTCGACGCCGGCCTCCAGGAACGGGCCTTGTACGTGCCCGGCCCGCTGGGCAGCACGCCCCGGCTCGGCTCCGCGTGGGCGGAGCCCGGCCGGGTGGCGGTGTCCGACGACGGGAGCCGGGTCGCTGTCGCGCCCCGCGACTTCTCGCTCCGGGTCGCCGACCTCGACGCCGCGGCCCGGGGCGAGACGGAAGTCTGGACGGTGCGCGGCAGCAGCGTGGCGCAGGTGCACATGATCGGCGCGCACAACGACGCAGAGCACCGGCCGGTACCGGACCAGCTCGTCACGCTCGGCCTGGACTCGAAGGTGCGCCTGCGCACGGTCTCCGCGGCGTCGGGCCCCGAGGCGCTCGACCTCGCCGGCACGTACGGGGACGTGATGGCGGTGCTGCCGGGGCCGAACCTCGTGGCGCGGAACCAGGGCCGGGCGCTGGCGTTCTTCGACATCGACACCGGTCAGAAGGTCGGCGAGCTGGCGACGCGGCTGTACTCGCCAGGCGGCGAGGCCGCGGCGAGCGACGTGCATGCGGGCGACGGCCAGCTTCTCGTGGTCCAGAACCATGGCGTCACCACGGGGTGGACCTTCTCGGACGACCAGATGATCGCCCGGGCCTGCGCCATGGCGGGGCGGCAGCCGACCGCCGACGACATGCCCGACGGAGTGACGCTCGGCGAGAACCCGGCCTGCTCTCCCTGAATGCTTTGTTGTGGGCGTGATCGTTGCGCCTAAAACGGGCGTGTTATCGCAACGATCGCGCCCACAACAAGGGGGTACGGAGGGCTTACGCCTCCAGGCGCTTGGCCTCGTTCTCCGTCTCGTCCGCCTCGTCGTCGCGGCCCTCCTTGCGCAGCACGCTGGAGAGCGAGCGCATCGAGGCGGCGGCGTCGGTCTTGGCGAGGTCCGACGACGTCCCGCGCAGCTTGGCCCACAGGCTCATCGCCTCCTCGGCGACCTCGAGCACCTGCGAGCGCTCCTTGCCGCCGATCACCGACGTCGTGACCGTCTCCAGCGCGTGCTCCAGGGCTGCGCGCTGCTTGCCCGGGTCGTCGTCGTCGAGGCTGCGGTACAGCTCGACGGCCTCGCCCATGAGCTTGGTGGTCGGCTTGTCCTGGTCCTTCGCGGCGGCCTGGCTGCCGAACGACAGCAGCGCCACGGCCAGCCGCGACACAGTGCTGCCGGTCTCGCCGGGCAGCTTCTCCGCGCCCGAGACCACCAGCTCGTGCAGCCTGGCCACGGTGCGCGTCTCGAGGTTCTCCTCGCGCTCCGGGGTCTCGTCCTGCTCCGGGGTCTCGGCCCGCTCTGCGACGTCGACCGCCGCCTGCGGCGCCAGCTCCGGTGTCGCCTCCCCTGCTGCGGTGACCTGAGCCACCTGTGCCTGCTCCGGCAGTGCGTCCGTGCTCACTCGTTCCTCCTGTCCACGGTGCGACGAAACTACCAGAACGGGCGATCGGTCCGGTATGCGCCGTACTCCTGGGCCCAGGCCTCCGGCGGCGCGGCTTTCCTCGCGGCCAGGCCGCCGGCCTGCTGAGATGTAACCATGTCCACCACAGCCCTGACCCGGGGACCCGTCCAGGCCTCGGAGCGTTCGCCCGCACCCGACCTCGCGCGCGGCCTCATGCTCCTCCTGATCGCCGTCGCGAACACGCCCTACTACCTGTGGGGCCGCGAGATGAACTACGGGTCGTCGCACCCCGTCGACGGCTCGGCGGTCGACAAGGTGGCGGACTTCCTCATCATCACTCTCGTGGACATGCGGACCTACCCCATGTTCGCGTTCCTGTTCGGCTACGGGATGATGCAGCTCTACAACCGCCAGGTCTCCTCCGGGACCCCGGAGGACGCCGCCCGCAAGCTTCTGCAGAGGCGGAACGCCCTGCTCCTGGTGTTCGGGTTCGTCCATGCGGCCCTGCTCTGGATGGGCGACGTGCTCGGCGCGTACGGCCTGGCCGGCCTGCTCATGGTGTGGCTCTTCTTCAAGGCCAAGGACGTCACCCTGATCGTGTGGACATGGGTGTTCGGCGGGCTGCTGACGATCGGCGTGGTGTTCGCGGTGATCGGCGCGTGGTTCGTGGCGCAGCTCCCCGCGGACGACGCCCTGGCCCAGTCGATCGCGGCCGACTTCGCCCAGACGACCGACTCGATGTCGGCGACGTCGTACCTCGACTCGATCGGCGAGCGCCTGAGCTGGTGGGCGCTCGGCACGGTCGCGCAGGGCGTGCTCATGCTCGTGGTCCCGATGATGCTGCTGCTCGCGTTCTGGGCCGGCCGCCGCCGCATCCTGGAGAACCCGGGCGAGCACCTGCCGCTGCTGCGCCGCGTCGCGGTGGTCGGCATCACGATCGGCTGGCTCGGCCCGCTGCCTTCCGCGCTCGACCACGTGGGCGTCGCCATCGTGCCCGACCACGCCGCCTGGGTCTTCATCCCCGTGCAGGTCCTGACCGGCTTCTTCGGCGGCCTGGGCTACGTCGCGCTGTTCGGGCTGCTGGGCCACCGGGTGGCGCTACGCCGCAGCGGCGCGCCGTCGCGCAACCTGCTCACCACGGACGGGCCCTTCGTCGGCGCCGTCCAGGCGGTCGGCAAGCGGTCGCTGACCTCCTACCTGCTGCAGTCGGTGCTGTGCGCACCCATCCTCACCGCGTGGGGGCTCGGCCTCGGCGAGCACCTCAGCTCGTGGACGATGCTGCTGTACGCGGTGGTCGTCTGGGGAGCCACCGTGGCGTTCGCGGTCTGGCAGGAGCGCACGGGCCGCCGCGGCCCGGCCGAGGTGGCGCTGCGCCGGCTGGTCTACGGCCGGCCCGTGCAGGCTCCGGTCCAGGTCTAGGCCGGGAACGAGTCGACCGCGTCGTCCTCGCCGTCGCCGTCGGTATCCACGGAGATCGTCCGCGTTCCGCCGGCGTTCTCCAGGACGAC
This sequence comes from Promicromonospora soli, assembly GCF_014653785.1. GTDB lineage: Bacteria > Actinomycetota > Actinomycetes > Actinomycetales > Cellulomonadaceae > Promicromonospora > Promicromonospora soli. The sequence goes on from NZ_BNAS01000004.1 coordinate 201,469, forward strand.
GTCGGGCCGCCCGTCACCATCGGTGTCGTACAGCTCGACGTCGGGGACGCCGTCGGCGTCGTAGTCCTCGAACTGGGCGTCCACCACGCCGTCGCCGTCGGTGTCTGCGACCTCGACGTCAGTGATGCCGTCGCCGTCGAGGTCGTGCTTGCCGGGCTGGTCGGCCAGGAACTCGGACACGTGGTTCTCCTTGCTCGTCATCTGCTCGTCATCGCTTGTCATCGCTGCCGGATGCTCCCCCGATCATGCACCACGCGGCGGGCTGTCCGCGCCGGACAGCCAGGACCAGGCCCACCGCGGCCACGCCGACCACCACGGCCCCCAGCGCCGGCAGGGCCGACACGCCCGACCGCGCCACGACGAGCGACGCCAGCGCTGCCCCGACCGCGATGCCGCCGTTGAACAGCACGGGGATCAGCGCGCCCGCGAACGAGCGGCGCTCGGGTCCGGCCAGGCGCAGGATCAGAGTCTGCGCGAAGGGCGGCATCCCGCCCGAAACGACGCCCCACGCCACGACCACGGCGATCCCGACCACCGGGCCGGCATCCACGACGCCGAGGCCCAGCACGGTCAGCGCGGTCGCGGCCACGCTCACCACGAGGGCGGGGCCGCTCCGGTCGCCGAGCCGGCCCGCCAGCGCGACCCCCACGGCCGACGCGAGCCCGAACACCAGCAGCAGGGAACCCATGCCGCCCGGCAGGGCCTGCGCGGGCGCCTCCGTCAGGCGGGTGACGTACGTGTAGGCGCCGTAGTGGCCCACCAGGACGAGCGCGACGAGCCCGGTCACCGCCAGGAGCCGTCCCATCCCCCGCTGCGGCGCGAGGGCGGCGCCTCCCGCGTCGGGCGAAGCGCCGTCCGCCGTCGTGCCGCCGGTCCCGACAGCGCGGGCGACGACCAGCCTGACCACTACCGCACCCAGGAGGCTCAGGGCCGCGAGGGCCCAGAAGGCGGCCCGCCAGCCGGCGGCGTCCGCCACGAGCCGCGCCAGCGGCGTGCCCACCACCATCCCGAGGGTCGCCCCGCCCAGGACGACGGCGATCGCGCGCCCGAGCAGGCGGTCGGAGACCAGGTCGGCGACGTGCGCATTCGTGGTCGCCCACAGCAGCCCGACGGCGGACGCGCCAAGGACCCGCGCGCCGGCCGCCACCGGGAACGTCGGGGCGAGGGCCGTGAGCGCGGACGACAGCGCCAGGACGGCCAGCCCGCCGGCGATCACCGCGCGGCGGTCCCACCGGTGCGTCAGCCGGACGAGCGGGAAGCTCAGGACCACGACGACCGCCGCCCACATCGAGACGAGCAGGCCGGTGCTCGACTCGGCGACGCCGAGGCCGGTGCTCATCTGTTCGAGCACAGCAGTGGGAAGCATCTCGGCGGTGACCATGAGCAGCGTCCCGGCGCCGAGCACGAGCAGCGAGGGCCACGGCAGGACGTCCGCGGGCGGTGCTCCCAAGCGGGTGCCTGAAGGCGGTTCGACGACCAACCCTGCTGCTGGGGAATTGCCTGTTGTCTCCATGTCGGCAACGCTAAAGTTTGACACCAGTGTCAATGTCAAGCCCTGCTCGGAGGTAGTCCATGAAGATCGGTGAGCTCGCCACGCGAACGGGTGTGACCACCCGTCTCATCCGGTACTACGAGCAGCAGGAGCTGCTCGAGGCGGACCGTGCGCCCAACGGCTACCGCACATACACCGAGGCGCACGTGGAGCGGGTCTCGCGCGTGGCCGGCCTGGTCCAGGCGGGCATCCCGACCCGGCTGGTCAAGGTCCTCCTCGACACCGAGGACGCCGCGGCGCGCAAGCAGCCGACCTGCCCGCGCGAGGTCGCCGAGCAGCTCGCCACGGAGCTGGTGGGCGTGCAGGCGCGCATCGACTGCCTCACCCGGAGCCGGGACGCTATCCGCAGCTTCCTGACGGCTACCCAGCACGAGGTGCTGCTGCGCGAGGAACGAGAGCCCGCGGTCGCCGTCTGACCGGCTGGGCCTCCGACCTGCTGGGCCGAAGTAGAACTGTGGCGAGATAGAACTGTGGCCGAGGCGATGATCATCACCTCGGCCACAGTTCTATCTCGCCATCTACTTCGGCACGGGGTCACTCCACCCCGAGCAGGACCTCCACCGCACGGCTCAGGAACGCGTCCACCGAGGCCTCGTCGTAGGCGTCGGCACCGCGGGCCCGGCCGAACGTGGCCGACCGGATGTCGCCCGCGGTCAGCGGCTCCTGACGGTCGAAGTACCCGATCAGCCGGTCGCACAGGTCGTCGACGTCGTCCTTGTCGTAACCCTGGGCGCCGCGGTCGGCGGGTGCGAACTTCTCGCCGTCGGGCCGGCCCAGCCGCCCGTAAAGCGAACGCGCACGCTCGGCGAGCGCGTTCATCCAGGCCTGCTGGCCGTGCGCGGCCGCGTACTCCGCACGCTGCCGGGCGATGAACGCCGCCTCCAGCCGGTCGAGCGCCGCGTCGACCTCGTGGGTGTTGTACCCGCCACGGGTCAGGTCGAATGTCGAGGCCTGGATGTCGGCACTCGTCAGCCGGTCCGCAGTGCGTCCCTCGTATGCCTGCCGGGCGTGCTCGAAGAACTCGTCGACCTCGTCCTTGTCGTACCCGGTGCGCATCGCGGGAACGCTGTTGAACATCCCACTCACTCGTCGTCCTCCTCAGCCGCCAGCTGCCCGCATGCCCCGTCGATGTCGCTGCCGCGGGTGTCACGGATGGTGGTCGGGATCCCGTGACCGCGCAATCGTGCCACAAACTCGTCCTCCACCTCACGATCGCTCGCAGTCCAGATCGATCCGGGGGTCGGGTTGAGCGGGATCGGGTTCACGTGCACCCATCCGCGGCCGCGCGCGTTGAGCTTCTCGCCCAGCAGGTCAGCGCGCCACGCGTGGTCGTTCATGTCCTTGATCAAGGCGTACTCGATGGACACACGACGCCCCGTCACCTCGAAGTAGTTCCGCGCGGTGTCCAGCGTCTCGTCCACGCTCCAGCGGGTGTTGATCGGCACCAGCTCGGAGCGCAGGTCGTCGTCGGGCGCGTGCAGCGACACCGCGAGCGTCACCGGGATGCCCTCCTTGGTGAGCTTCTGCATGGCCGGGACCAGGCCCACCGTGGAGACCGTGATGTTGCGGGCCGACATGCCGAGGCCCTCCGGCTGCGGCGCCACCAGGGCCCGCACCGTCTCCATCACTGCCTTGTAGTTGGCCAGCGGCTCACCCATACCCATGAACACCAGGTTGTTCAGCCGGGTGACGCCGCCGGGGATCTCGCCGTCGGCCAGCGAGCGGAACGCCGCGCGGACCTGCTCCAGGATCTCCGCCGTCGACAGGTTGCGCGTCAGCCCCAGCTGGCCCGTGGCACAGAACGGGCACGCCATACCGCAGCCGGCCTGGCTCGAGACGCAGAGCGTGGTGCGGTTCGGGTAGCGCATCAGCACCGACTCGACCTTGGCGTCGTCGAACAGGTGCCACAGGGTCTTGACGGTGGTGCCGCCGTCGGCCTCCAGCTTGCGCGTGGGGCGGATCAGCTCCGGGAACATCGTGGCCGCGAGGTTCTCCCGGGACTTCGCCGGGAGGTCCGTCATCTTCGCCGCGTCGCTCGTGTAGTGCGTGAAGTAGTGCGTGGCGAGCTGCTTGGCGCGGAACGCCGGCTCCCCCGCCTCGATCACGGAGGCCACCCGCTCCTCGGGCGTGAGGTCGGCGAAGTGCCTCGGCGGCTTGCCGCGGCGCTTGGGCGCCATCTGCAGCGGAATCGCAGGGGTCTCGTCCGAGGGCCGGACGGTCGGCTGGGCGAGGGACGTTTTCATCAGGCAACCACCGAGAGCACGAGATAGACGAAGGGCGCTGTGATCAGCATCGAGTCGAGACGGTCCAGCACGCCCCCGTGCCCCGGGAGCAATGAGCCCATGTCCTTCAATTCTAGGTCACGCTTGAGCAGCGATTCAGCGAGATCGCCCACAGTTGCAGTGACGGCGGTCATGACCCCGAGCGCGATGCCGAGCACCGGGCTCTCTCCCAGCCCGTACACCGCTCCGAGCACGCCCACCGCCGTGGCCAGCACTATCGAGCCGGCCAGGCCCTCCCACGACTTCTTGGGGCTCACTGTCGGCGCCAGCGGGTGCCGGCCCAGCATCACGCCGGCGACGTAGCCGCCGGTGTCGTTGGCGACCGCCAGGAGGATGAACAGCACCACGCGGATCTCGCCGTCGGGCTGCGCCAGCATCAGCACCACGAAGCCGGCCATGAACGGGAGGTACGCGCCGGCGAAGACGGCCGCGGCGGAGTCCCGCACGGCGCCCAGGCCGGAGCCGTCGAGCGCCCTCCACACCACGGCGGCGGCGACCGTCAGCACGAAGGCGACGAACAGCGCCTCCGGGCCGCCCCGGTATGCCGAGACGACCATGCCGGCGGCCCCCACGAACAGCGGGACCATGGGCAGGTGCAGGTCGCGGCGCGCGAACGCCTGGCGCAGCTCCCAGAGGCCCGCCCACATGAGGGCGACCACGAACAGGACGAACGGCTCGGGCCGCCAGTACAACGACGCCCCGACGATGCCGAGCAGCCCGAGACCGACGAGAATCGCGGCGGGCAGGTTGCGGCCCGCGCGCGACGCTTGCGGGGTAGGTGCGGACTCAGGGCTCACGACGACGTGCGCATTATCTCGCTCAGTTCTGTCTCGAGGCGGTGCGGACATCAGACCTCGAGCAGCTCGCTCTCCTTGCTGGAGAGCAACTGGTCGATGACGTCGACGTGGCTCTTGGTGAGCTTGTCCAGCTCCTTCTCGGCGCGCGTGACCTCGTCCTCGCCGGCCTCACCGTCCTTGACGATGCGGTCCAGCTCTTCCTTGGCCTTGCGCCGGATGTTGCGCACGGAGACGCGCGCCTCCTCGGCCTTAGTCTTGGCGAGCTTCACATAGTCGCGACGGCGCTCCTCCGTGAGGGAGGGCAGCACCACGCGGACGACGTTGCCGTCGGTCGCCGGGTTCACGCCCAGGTCCGAGTCGCGCAGCGCCTTCTCGACGGCAGGCAGCGAGGTCTTGTCGAACGGGGCCACCATCACCGTGCGGGCATCCGGGATGTTGAACGACGCCAGCTGCTGCAGCGGCGTGGGCGCGCCGTAGTAGTCGACCGTGATCTTGCTGAACATCCCAGCGTTCGCGCGACCGGTGCGGATACCCGCGAAGTCCTCCTTGGCGACCTCGATCGCCTTCTCCATCTTTTCCTCGGCTTCGAGGAGGGTCTCGTCGATCACCACTGCTCCTGTCGTTCGTCTACGGGTGGTGCCGGGGCCACTCTACGGACAGTTTGCCCGGCTACCGAAAGGATCGCGCGTTTGCCGGGACTCGCCCGTCCGCACGTGGTTAGCGTGTGGTGATCAGCGTGCCGATCGGCTCGCCGGCCAGCGCACGGGTGACATTGCCCTCGCCCTCCATGCCGAAGACTCGCATCTGGACGTCGTTGTCGCGGCACATGGCCAGCGCCGTGTCGTCCATGACGCCGAGCCGGTTCACGAGGGCGTCGGTGTAGGTCAGGTGGTCGAGCTTCTTCGCGTCAGGGTTGCGGCGGGGGTCGGAGTCGTACACGCCGTCGACGCCGTTCTTGCCCATGACCACCTGCTCGCAGTGCGTCTCCAGGGCGCGCTGCACCGAGACGGTGTCGGTGGAGAAGTACGGCATGCCTGCGCCCGCGCCGAAGATGACCACGCGGCCCTTCTCCATGTGCCGGATCGCGCGCAGCGGGATGTACGGCTCGGCGACCTGGCCCATCGTGATGGCGGTCTGCACGCGCGTCTTGACGCCGGCCTGCTCCAGGAAGTCCTGGAGGGCCAGGCAGTTCATGACCGTGCCCAGCATGCCCATGTAGTCCGCGCGGGCGCGGTCCATCCCGGCCACGCTCAGCTCGGCGCCGCGGAAGAAGTTCCCGCCGCCGACGACGATCGCGACCTGCACGCCGTCGCGGACGGCCACGCCGATCTCCTTCGCTATACGCCGGACGACGTCGGCGTCGAGCCCTACGCTGCCGCCGCCGAACGCCTCGCCCGACAGCTTCAGGAGCACCCGCCGGGCCGGCTTGCCATCCATGTCCACCGCGAAGTTCTGGGTCGCCTCGTCGCTCACTGGTTCGTCACCCTTCGGTCGTCACTGTCGGACACTGGCCCTCCCGGAATACTGCCCGACTCGCGGGCAACGCACCTCCGCGCCGGGCAGAGGCGTCCGGGACGACCTCGAGACCCCTGGTGCGAGGTGGAGCCCACCCGGCTCTACACCGCACCGAAGATATCGAAGTCGCCGCGCTCCATTCAGGAGCGTGGCCTGCGAGCCGTCCCCGTCGACGGGACCGGCCCGCGTATGCGTCGGCCCGGCCCGCGCCGAAGCGCGGACCGGGCCGACCGAGCTGCGTCAGGAACCGACGCGGAAACGCACGAACGCGGTCAGGGATCCGTTCACGGCGGCGACGTGCTTGCCGACCGTGGTCTTCGGGTCCTTGGCCAGCGGCTGGTCGATGAGAACGACCTCCTTGAAGAAGCCGTTCAGGCGACCCTCGACGATCTTGGGCAGCGCGGCCTCCGGCTTGCCCTCGTTCTTCGAGGTCTCCAGAGCGATCGCACGCTCCTTCTCGACGACGTCCGCCGGTACGTCCTCACGCGTGAGGTACTTCGGGGCCATCGCCGCGATGTGCTGCGCGACGTCCTTGGCGACGGCCGCACCGGCCTCGTCGGTGACGACGAGGACACCGATCGACGGCGGCAGGTCCTTGGCCGTCTTGTGGAGGTAGGTCGTGACCTTGGGGCCCTCGACGCGCGCGACGCGGCGCAGGACGAGCTTCTCGCCCAGCGTTGCGCCCTGAACGGCGATGAGCTCGGCGACGGTGCCCTCAGCGGCGGCGGCGGCCGCGGCCGCAACCTCGTCGGTGGCACCGGCGGCAGCCACGGCCTCGAGGACGGCGTCGGCCAGCGCGATGAACTTCTCGTTCTTGACGACGAAGTCGGTCTCGGCGTTCAGCTCGATCATCGTGGCGACCTGGCCGGCCGCGGTGTCCTCGACCTTGACGGCCACGAGGCCCTCGGACGTGGCGTTGCCCTCGCGCTTGGCGGCGCGGGCCAGGCCCTTGGTGCGGATGATCTCGATGGCCTTCTCGGCGTTGCCGTCGGCCTCGTCGAGGGCCTTCTTGACGTCGAGCATGCCGGCGCCGGTCCGCTCACGCAGCGCCTTGATGTCAGCGGCGGTGTAGTTCGCCATTGTTCTGGTCCTCCGTGCAGTCGTGTTGTTCGTGGGAGGTCGTGCGACCTTCAGGAGCGGAGCGCCGACCGGGTCCGGATGAAGCGGACCCGGCCGACGCAGCGCGTCACTTCTCGGTCTCGGCCTCGGCGGCCTCCGGGGCGACCTCAGCGGCAGCCTCGGTGACCTCGGGGGCGGCGGCCGGAGCGGCCTCGGCGGCCTCGACGGCCTCCACGACCTCGGCGGGAGCAGCCGGGGTGGCGGCCTGAGCAGCCTCGACAGCGGCCTCGGAGACGGTGTCCCCGGTGGCCTCAGCCGGAGCGTCGACCGTGCCCTCGGTGGTCTCGCCGGCCAGGAGCTCGCGCTCCCACTCGGCGAGCGGCTCGGCGGCGGCCTCGGCCTCGGCACCGGTCTTGCCACCCGAGTGGCGCTGCATGAGGCCCTCGGCGGCGGCGTCCGCGATCACGCGGGTGAGCAGCGTGACAGAGCGGATCGCGTCGTCGTTGCCCGGGATCGCGTAGTCGACCATGTCGGGGTCGCAGTTGGTGTCGAGGATCGCCACGACGGGGATGCCCAGCTTGCGGGCCTCGTCCACCGCGAGGTGCTCCTTGTTCGTGTCGACGATCCAGACGGCCGAGGGAACCTTGGCCATGTCACGGATACCGCCGAGCGTGCGCGCGAGCTTGTCCTTCTCGCGGCGCAGGACCAGGAGCTCCTTCTTCGTGAGGCCCGAGGCGGCCACGTCGTCGAAGTCGATCTCCTCGAGCTCCTTCATCCGCTGCAGGCGCTTGTGCACCGTGGTGAAGTTCGTGAGCATGCCACCGAGCCAGCGGTGGTTCACGTAGGGCATCCCGACGCGGGCGGCCTGCTCGGCCACGGGCTCCTGTGCCTGCTTCTTGGTGCCGACGAAGAGGATCGAGCCGCCGTGGGCGACCGTCTCCTTGACGAAGTCGTAGGCGCTGTCGATGAAGTGCAGCGACTGCTGCAGGTCGACGATGTAGATGCCGTTGCGCTCCGTGAAGATGAAGCGCTTCATCTTCGGGTTCCAACGGCGGGTCTGGTGTCCGAAGTGGACACCGCTCTCGAGGAGCTGGCGCATGGACACGACGGCCATGACACGTCCTTTCGGTGCGGCCGAGATCGACTCGGGTGCTCCGCACGCATTTCAGGGCGGCCCCAGGCTGACGCCCTGGACCGCGGGTTCGGTTGAGGTCGGCACCGATGTTGGTGCCCCTGGCGCCACGCCTTGCCCGACGCCGACCCTGTGGGCCGGACCGCTGCCGGACGCGACTTGATGTGACGCGCGTTGTCGACCGGGTTCTCCCTGCCGGTGGACTGCTCGTCTGCCAGACGAGGAGAGCATGCCGGTCGCGGGTGGAAGTCTACCCGACCGGCCCCCGCAACGATGACCCGAGTGCAGTGCGGCAACTGTGACGTCCCGCGCTCCCGCGGAGACCTTGATCCGGGGCGCAGCTCTGTAATTCCTCGCGCCGCCGGAACGACCCTCGCGACGGCGCCAGCAGGCGGCGAGCACGACCACAGGGAGGGCTCGAGCCTGCTTGTGCACAGGCGGGCCTCCGCCGCCCGCTCCGGCGCGGCCACCCGGGTGATGCTCACGGGATGACGACACTTCCGAGCTGCTCCGCCGGCCGTGCCCGCCCCGGTGCCCGCGATCGAACCGGCGGTCGAGCGCGCATCACTGGTCGAACCCGCCGTCGAGCGTGTGGTCGAACCCGCACCGTTGCCCTGACGGTGCTGTGCACCGTCGCCCTGATCGCCCTCACGGCGACCGGGCCTGCCGCCGCACTGCGCTCGGGGCCGGACGTCGCCATCCCCGCGAGCATCGACCGCACGCGCGCGCCGGCCGACGACTCCCGGGTGGGCCCGGTCGACGCTCCCCGGGCGGGCGTCTCGCGGGCCGATGCTCCGCAACCCGGCACAGAGCCGACCGGTTACGTGCCGCCGGTGCCCGGTGCGGACCCGCCGTCCGGCGTCGAGCGCCGGTTCGATCCGCCGGAGCACGAGTGGGGAGCCGGACATCGCGGTGTGGACCTGACCGCGCCTGCGGGCTCGCGCGTGCTGGCTCCTGGCGCCGGTGTCGTGACGTTCGCCGGACAGGTCGCGCGGCGCGGGGTCGTGGTGGTCACCCACCCGGACGGCCTGCGGTCGAGCCTGGAGCCGGTCGCGGCGTCCGTGCCGGTCGGGATGGCAGTCACCGCGGGTACGGCGATCGGCGTCGTCGAGAGCGGGCCTGCGGGCGGCAGCGGTGGAGATGGCACGACGCCGAACCACTGCGCGCCCAGCTCGTGCGTGCACTGGGGTGTGCGACGGGGCGAGCGCTACATCGACCCGCTGTCCCTGCTGGACCGCCCGACGATCGTGCTGCTCCCCGACCGCTGAGCTCAGGCGCGCGGGAAGGCCTGGGCGTAGACGCTGCGCAGCCGCTCGGCGTCCACGTGGGTGTAGCGCTGGGTGGTCGCGAGGTTCGCGTGGCCCAGCACCTCCTGCACCGCGCGCAGGTCGGAGCCGCCCTGCAGCAGGTGGGTAGCGGCGGAGTGGCGCAGGGCGTGCGGCGCGACGTCGTCGACGCCCGCCTGGGCCGCGAGGCGGTGCACGGCCTCGCGCACCTGGCGCTGGCCCCAGCGTCCGCCGCGCTCCCCCACGAGAAACGCGTCGCCGGTCGTGGCCGTGGCCAGCACGGGCCGTCCGTCGGCCAGCCAGGCGTCCACGGAACGCGCGGCCGGGATGCCGAACGGCACCACCCGCTCCTTGCCGCCCTTGCCGAGCACCCGCACGAGCCGGTCCCGGGAGTCCACGTGCCCGACGTCGACGGATACCAGCTCACCCACGCGGATCCCCGCGCCGTACAGCAGCTCCGCGGCGACCCACGAACGCAGGGCCGCCGGCCGTGCCGCCTCGTCGGCGTCGTCCGCGGCGGCCCGCGCGCCGTCGAGCAGACGGCTGGCCGCGTCCACGTCGAGCACGGTGGGCAGGGTGCGCGGCACCTTCGGGCTCGCGAGGCGGGCCGAGGGGTCCACGGGCACCAGCCCCGTGCGGTGCGCCCAGCGCAGGAACGCGCGCGCGGAGGCGCCACGGCGGGCGAGCGTGGAGCGCGCGAGCCCCCGGTCCGACTGGGACGCGAGCCACCCACGCAGCAGCGTGAGGTCGATGGCGTCGAGACGCGTGCTGCCATGCCGCGTCGCGTACCGGAGGAGATCGGTCACGTCCGCTACGTAGGCGCGCCGAGTGTGAGCGGAGTGCCCGCGCTGGGCGTGCAGGTAGCTGGCGAACCGGGACACGGCGTCGGAAAGCTGCTCGGGCAGTCGAGGCAAGCCGGACAGGTCGGTAAGGTCCACGTTTGCCAGTGTGCAGCTCGCCCGCCGCAGGGTGAAGAAGGCGCGCCGCCCGTTCAGCGCCTGCGCCAGCCACCGTCCTTCCGCTCGGCCAGGCCCATCAGCTCCAGCAGCCCGAGCGCCCCGGTCGCCTCGCCGAGCGCGAGCCCCGCGACACGAGCGATCGAGCGTTCGTGCGCCGGCCTCCGCACGGGCAGGGCGTCGAGCACCGCCTTGCCCGCGGCGTCGAGGTCATCGCCCGGCCGCGTCTCGCCTCGCCGCTCCGGTGCCGACTCCCCCACGTGCCCGACCAGCTCGGCGGCCTCGGCGGCGTCGGTGACGCACACGGCGGCGCCGCGACGCAGCAGCTCGTGACAGCCCGCGGACGCCATCGACGTGACCGGCCCCGGCACCGCACCCAGCGGGCGCAGCAGGGCCGCCGCATGGTTGGCCGTGGAGAGCGCGCCGGAGCGCAGCGACGCCTCGACCACCACCGTGCCTGCCGTGAGCGCGGCGATGAGCCGGTTCCGCTTGAGGAACCGCTGCTTGCCCGGCGCCGAACCGGGAGGCGCCTCGCTCACCACGGCGCCCTGCTCGATGGCGCGCAGCAGCAGGTAGGTATTGCTCGCGGGGTACAGCCGGTCGACGCCCCCCGCCAGGAACGCCACGGTCGGCGACCCGGACACCAGCGCGCCGCGGTGCGCCTCCGCATCGATCCCGTTGGCGCCGCCCGAGACCACCGTGAACCCGCGGTCGGCCAGGCCGCACGCCAGGTTGCGCGTCACGCGGATGCCGTACTCGGTGCAGGCACGCGATCCGACCAGCGACGCCGAGCGCGCCGCCAGCCGGGCCAGGTCGGGGTCACCGCGCACCCACAGCGCCAGGGGCGCGGTGGCGCCGAGGCCGCTGAGAGCCGTCGGCCAGCGGGGGTCGTCCGGTGCCAGAAAGGTGCCGCCGTACCGGCCGAGCACGGCGAGCTCGCCCTCGGGATCGAGGCGCTCGAGCCGGGGCGCCCAGCGCCGCACGGCCGCGGCGACCAGCCCGGCGGCGCGTGTCCCGGACACCGGCGGGCCCTCGCCGACCGGCCCGAGCAGCCGCCCCGGCGCGTCGGTCGGGCGGGCCGGGGCCCAGTTCGCGCCCGAAGCCGCACCCTCACCCGACGCCGGGCCCGCACCCGTGCCATGCGCCGAGCCCGCACCCGGATCGGCACCCGCCCCCAGCAGGCCGCCACCACCGATCCGCCGGAGCGCGGCGCCGGACCGCTCGGGATCCCGGGCGGCGTCGACCAGCCAGTCGAGCGCGTCGACGGGCCCGAGATGCCCCACCAGGGCGCCGGCCACGGGATCACCGGGCTCGGCGATCCGGCTCCACGCAGCCCGCGCCAGCACCGGGTCGCGGGTGTCGAACCGCAGCCCCGTACGTGGCAGCTCGAAGAGCGGCTCAGCCATGGTCGCCTCCCGTGCGCAGCAGCCGCGCATTCCCGACGTCGGACACCGTGGGGGCCGCGCGCCCCGCGAGGTCGGCGATGGTCCAGGCCATCCGCAGCACCCGGTCCACGCCGCGCAGGCTCAGCGTCCCCGCGGTCAGGGCGGTCTCGATCGGAGCGAGCAGGCCGGGGTGCGGCCTGAGCAGGTCACGCAGGAACCGCCCCGGCATCTCCGCGTTGGTGGACCAGGGCGTGTCGGCCAGCCGAGCCCGTGCGGCCTCCCGCGCGGCGAGCACCCGGGCGGCAACGGACGACGTCGGCTCGGACGTGCCCTCCACCCGCTCGACCCGGTCGACGGGATGCACCTCGACCTGCACGTCCACCCTGTCCAGCAGCGGCCCCGACAGCCGCGCGAAGTACCGGCGCCGCACCGTGGGTGAGCATGTGCACTCCAGCCCCTTGCCGATGGCGAGCCCGCACGGGCACGGGTTGGCCGCCAGGACGAGCTGGAACCGAGCCGGGTAGCGCGCCGCGCCGCCCGACCGGTGGATCACCAGCTCGCCCTGCTCCAGCGGCTGCCGAAGGGTCTCCAGCACCTTGCTCCCGAACTCTGGCGCCTCGTCCAGGAAGAGCACTCCGCGGTGCGCCCGCGACACCGCACCCGGGCGCGGGATGCCGGATCCGCCGCCCACCACCGCCGCCTGCGTCGCGGTGTGGTGCGGGTCCTCGAACGGCGGCCGACGGATCAGTCCCCCGCCCGGGTCGAACGTGCCCGCCACCGAGTGCACGGCCGTGACCTCGACAGCCTCCCGGTCGGTGAGGTCGGGGAGGATCCCCGGCAGGCGGGAGGCCAGCATGGTCTTGCCCGCGCCCGGCGGGCCGACGAGCAGCAGGTGGTGGCCGCCGGCGGCCGCCACCTCAAGGGCTGCGCGAGGCCGCTCCTGCCCCACGACGTCGGCCAGGTCGCCCGGCAGGCGAGCGGACAGCGCGGAGCGGGTGGGCCGCACGGCCACCACCTCACGCACCAGCTCCGGCGGCCCGCCGTGCAGGGCCACCACCTCGGCCAGGCTCGCCGCGCCCACGACCCGGGCACCCGGCACCAGCCGCGCCTCGTCGAGGTCCCCGGCCGCCACGACGACGTCCGGATAACCCGCGTCGACGGCCGCTGCAACGGTCGGCAGCACCCCGCGCACCGGCTGGATGCGCCCGTCGAGCCCGAGCTCGCCCAGGTGCACCACCCGGTCGAGCCCCACCCTGCTCAGCCCGGCGGACGACGGCCCCTCCGCTCCCGCGAGGATCGCCACGGCGATGGCCAGGTCGTACGCGCTGCCCTGCTTGCGCAGCGACGCGGGCGACAAGTTCACGGTGATCTTCTTGACGGGCCAGTGCAGCCCCGTGGACGTCACCGCTGCCCGCACCCGGTCACGTGACTCGCTCAGGGCGGCGTCCGGCAGCCCCACCAGCGTGAACCCCGGGACCGACGCTGCGAGGTGCGCCTGCACCTCCACCACGTGCCCCTGCATCCCGACGAGCGACACCGCCCGCGTGGTCGCGATACCCATCAGGCCACCGACTCGAGGTGCTCGACGACTGCGCGCCCCTGCTCCTGCAGCGTCACCGCGACCACGTCGATACGGATCGCGCCGAAGCGCGGGCGGGTCTCGGGCAGTACCGGCGCCTGGCTGCCCGGCGCCGCGCCCTCCTGCAGCCGCGCCGCGGCGGGGCGTTCCCGGAAGACGGTGAGCCACTGCCCCGTCAGCCGTTTGATGCGCGCCAGCTTGCGTGGCGTGACCGCCTCCGCCGGATGTCCGAACCCCAGGCTCGACCGGGTCTTGACCTCGACCACCACGAGCACGTCGCCGTCGAGGGCGACGATGTCGAGCTCCCCGTCCTTGCCGCGCCAGTTGGTGTCGAGCACCTGCCAGCCACGCGCCTCCACGTGCCGCAGCGCAACCCGCTCGCCGTACCGGCCCACGCCGTCTTTCTTCGCCATCGCGTCCACCTCCATGACCAGCCTTGGTCACGGCAGGGCCGTCCGACGGCGCTCGCGGGCTCACCTGTGCACAGATCGACGATCCACAGGGCCGGCGTAGCGCTCGGACCGCTGGAATCTCGTCACGAGGGTCTGTGCGAGCCTCCGACGAGCTTCAGCCGGTCGGCCTCAGAGCGCCAGCTCGGCCTTCGCCAGCTCCTCGACGTTCACGTCCTTGAACGTCACGACGCGCACCGACTTCACGAAGCGCGCCGAGCGGTAGACGTCCCACACCCAGGCATCGCCGAGCCGCAGCTCGAAGTACACCTCGCCCGCGGCGGACCGCACCTGAAGGTCCACCTGGTTGGCCAGGTAGAACCGGCGTTCGGTCTCCACCACATAGGAGAACAGGCCCACCACGTCGCGGTATTCGCGATAGAGCGCGAGCTCCATCTCGGTCTCGTAGTTCTCGAGGTCTTCGGCGCTCACGACGACATCATCCCACCGACGCAGGCGTTCCGGGCAGGTTCCAGGACCTGCGGTGCTGCGGCGTCGGCCCGTACAGCCCGAGGGCGTCCATGTGCGCCTGCGCGCTGTAGCCCTTGTTCTGGTCCCACGCGTACTCGGGGTGCTGCTTCGCCAGCTCGACCAGGATCGCGTCGCGCTCGACCTTGGCCAGCACGCTGGCGGCGGCCACGGACGTGCACGTCATGTCGGCCTTGATGAGGGTCCGCACCGTGGGCAGCGGGTCGTCGGCCACCGCGAGGGCTTCCGCGGCAGCGAACAGGTCCAGGTCCAGCGCCGGGGTCGAGAGCCAGTCGTGCTGTCCGTCCAGCACGACGACGTCGATGGCGCCGCACTGGAGCCGCACCTGCGCGAGCGCGCGCCGCCCCGCCGTCCGGAGCGCCGCGATGATGCCGAGCTCGTCGATCTCGGCCGGGCTCGCGTGGCCCACTGCCCAGGCCACCGCCCAGCGCCGGACGGCCGGCGCGATGGCCTCGCGCGCGATCGGCGTCAGCAGCTTCGAGTCGGCGACGCCCTTGGGCCCGGTGCGGGTACCGGCGTCGACCACCACGACGCCCACGCTGACCGGGCCCGCGAGGGCCCCGCGCCCCACCTCGTCCATACCCGCCACGAGGCGGGCGCCTGAGGCGAGGAGCGCCCGTTCCTGTCGCAGCGTGGGCACCTTGCGCACCACCTACTTGCTCGCGGTGGGCGAGTCCGGAACCGCGCCGAAGACGGCGTCCGGGCGGCTGTGCCAGTCCAGCCGGTCCAGCGGCCACACGGTCGCGAACGCAGTGCCTACGACGTTGTCGACGGGCACGAACCCGCCGCCCGGCTTACCGCGGTTGTACCGCGAGTCCTGCGAGTTCTGGCGGTTGTCACCCATGACCCACAGCATGTCCGCGGGCACGGTGACGTCGAACGGGTCCTGGCTCGGGACCGATCCTGGCTTGATGTACGTCTCGTCGACCGGCGTGCCGTTCACCGACACGCGCCCCTCCGCGTCGCAGCACACGACCTTGTCACCGGGGAGGCCGATCAGGCGCTTGATGAGGTGGTCGCCGGTGTCCTGCGGGAGCAGCCCCACAGTCGTCAGGAGCGAGACAGCCGCGTTGCCCACCGGCCCACGGTCCGGTGCCGGGTACGGCGGCAGCCAGTCGCCCGGGTCCACGAAGACGACGATGTCCCCGTGCTCCAGGTCGAACGGGCCAGGTGTCAGGCGCGACGCCATCACGCGGTCGCCCTGCGTCAGCGTGTCCTCCATGGACGCGCTCGGGATGTAGAACGGCTGCACCAGCAGCGTCTTGATCAGCCACGACAGGATCAGCGCGCTGACCACGATGATCGCGATCTCCTTGAGCATCGCGAGAAGGCCCGACTGCTGCTTTCTCGGCTCACGACCGTGCGCGGCCCCACCCCGACGATGCGCCCCACCGTTCCCCCACGGATCAACTGCGCTCAAGGGCGTCCCATCGGTAGGGGTGTGCGGTGCCACCCGGTCGAAACTCGTCACGAGGGTAACTCTGTCACCTCGGAGCGTCGCCTGCGAAATAGTCGGCGGGCGAACATGAACCCCGTCGAATATCCCCACAGACCTGGGCGGGTACGGCGCCGGCCGCCACCCTCGGTACGGAGGATGGCGGCCGGTGCCGTCGCGCAGAGACGCTCGGGAGCGTCAGTTGTCGCGCTTCTCGCGGATCTTCGCCTTCTTGCCGCGCAGCTCGCGCAGGTAGTACAGCTTCGCGCGGCGCACGTCACCGCGGGTGACGACCTCGATGGACTCGATGGTCGGCGCGTGCAGCGGGAACTTGCGCTCCACTCCCACACCGAAGCTGACCTTGCGGACCGCGAACGTCTCGCCGATCCCGCCGCCGTGGCGGGAGATCACAACGCCCTGGAACGCCTGGATACGAGAGCGGTTGCCCTCGACGACCTTGACGTTGACCTTGACGGTGTCACCGGCGCGGAATGCCGGGATGTCGGACCGCAGCGAGGCTGCGTCGATGATGTCGAGCTTCTGCATCGTTCTCTCCGGGCCTGCCACAGGTCAGGCGCGAATCTCGTGGGCCCTGCCCCGGCTGTTGGCCGTCAGGGTCCCGGAAGGGTGTGGATGGCGGTGCGGCTTGACCCGGTCAGGGGCGGTTGCCCGCCCCGGTCGTCCCCTGTGGCAGAGACCTGACCGGCGACGCACCGACGGCCCATTCTGCCACACGAGCGTCCAGGCCGACGCGCCGAGCAGGTGTGACGTCACCCGCGGGCGTTCAGGCCCGCGCGAGCTTCCCGTCGTCGTCCGGGCCGGGCACCCAGCCGAGCTCCGCGAGCAGCGCCAGGTCGTGCTTGTCCAGGCTCGCCACGTCCAGCGCAGCGATCATGTCCGGCCGCAGCTGCGCCGTCCGCTCCAGCGCGCGGTCCCGTCGCCAGCGCTCGATCTTCGCGTGGTGCCCTGACAGCAGCACCTCCGGGATCTCGAGGTCCGCCCACGACGGCGGCTTCGTGTACACCGGGTACTCCAGCAGCCCCGCTGCACCGTGCGACTCCTCCACCAGCGAGTCCGGGTTGCCGACCATGCCGGGGATCAGCCGCGCCACGGCCTCGATCATGACCAGCGACGCGACCTCGCCGCCGTTGAGCACGTAGTCGCCGATCGAGAGCTCGTGCACCGTGACGCCGGCGTCCCGGTAGTGCTCGGCGACGCGCGCGTCGATGCCCTCGTACCGCCCGCACGCGAACACCAGCTGGTCGGCCGACGCGAGGCTCTCGGCGTGCCGCTGCGTGAACACCTCGCCTGACGGCGTCGGGAGGATCAGGCGCGCGCCCGGCTCCAGGACCTCGTCCAGGGCGGTGCCCCACACGTCCGGGCGCATCACCATGCCGGCTCCCCCGCCGAACGGGGTGTCGTCGACGGTGCGGTGCCGGTCGGTGGTCCAGCCGCGCAGGTCGTGGACGCGTAGGTCCAGCAGGCCGCGCTGCCGCGCCTTGCC
Source organism: Promicromonospora soli (assembly GCF_014653785.1). Taxonomy (GTDB): domain Bacteria; phylum Actinomycetota; class Actinomycetes; order Actinomycetales; family Cellulomonadaceae; genus Promicromonospora; species Promicromonospora soli. The sequence continues at coordinate 218,889 of NZ_BNAS01000004.1, forward strand.
CACGAGCGACAGGTCGAGCACCGACAGATAGTCCGGAAAGATCGAGACGACGTCGACGCGCACGTCAGTCGTCTTCCCGGTCGACGACGGCGGCGTCCGCGTCCCGTGCCAGCAGGCCGCCGGGCGGGGTCAGCACCACGCGGCCGCCCGCGACGTCGACCACGGGCACGATCGCCAGGACGAACGGGACCAGCGTGCGGGCTGTGCCGCCGTCGGGCAGGCTCTCCTCGATCAGCAGCGCCTCGTGGGCCGGCTGGTACTCCAGGGTGATGACCTTGCCCACCACCGTGCCGTCGGCAAGCTCGACGCGCAGGCCCTCGAGCTCGTGCGGGTACCAGGCGTCCTCCTCGTCGGAGGCGTCCGCCTCGACGACGAGCTCGGTCCCGCGCAGGTCCTCGGCGGCGTTCCGGTCGGCGATCTCGGCGAACGTGACCAGCCACCGGCCCTGGTACTCGCGCGAGTGCGTCACCGTCAGCGGTCCGACGGCGGCCGGCACGGTCTCGAGCCGCTCCCCGACGGCGAGCCGGGTCTCCGGATCGTCCGTGCGCAGGTCGAGGGCCACCTCGCCCTTGAGCCCGTGCGCCTTACTGACGCGGGCCACGGTCAGCTGCATGTCACTCCTCGAAGATGAAGGTGGTCTCGACCAGCGGTTCCTGAGCTTGTCGAGCGACCAACGGGAACGAGCAAGGCCCGGTCCTCGTTCGGACCGGGCCTCGTCGTAGTGCTGGGTACTGAAGGAACCTCAGCGCCGGTCGACGTCCACGACGTCGACCCGCACCGGGCCCTCGGTGGCGAGCGCACCGATCACGGTGCGCAGAGCGCGAGCCGTGCGACCGCCTCGGCCGATGACACGGCCCAGGTCGTCGGGGTGCACGCGGACCTCGAGCAGGTCACCACGGCGCAGCGTCTTCGCGGAGACGCGCACGTCTTCCGGGTTGTCCACGATGCCGCGCACCAGGTGCTCGAGGGCCTCCGAGAGCATCAGGCCTCGTCGCCCTCGGCCGGCGCAGCCGGAGCCTCGGCGGCGGCAGCAGCAGCCTTCTCGGCAGCCTTGGCCTTGGCCTTCTCGGCATCGGCGGCGACGGCCTCGATAGCGGCGGCCGCGTCGACCTTGTCGCCCTTGACCCGCAGGGTGCCCTCGGCACCCGGCAGGCCCTTGAACTTCTGCCAGTCACCGGTCACCTTGAGCAGAGCGGCGACCTGCTCGGTCGGCTGTGCGCCGACGCCGAGCCAGTACTGTGCGCGCTCCGACTTGATCTCGATGAGCGACGGCTCCTCGGTCGGGTGGTACTTGCCGATCTCCTCGATCACGCGACCGTCGCGCTTGGTGCGCGAGTCGGCGACGACGACACGGTAGTACGGGGCCCGGATCTTGCCGAGACGCTTGAGACGAATCTTGACAGCCACGAAGTGGTCTCTCCTGGTTTCTGATGGGATGGTCCGAGCACCGCGACGTGGGGTGAAGCAGTGGGTGGGACCGAGACGCAGCCTGGCCGGGTGAGAGGGGCCCGGGCACGCCGAGTACCTGCACATTGTGCCAGACGGCGACGGGCCCCACCAACCGCGCGTGCGTCACACCCTCAGCGGGCGGTCGGATAGACGGTGCCGCGCAGAACGACGGCCGTGGGATGCCGCAGCACCTCGATGTCCTCGCGCGGGTCCGCCGGGTACACCACGAGGTCCGCGCTGGACCCCTCGACGACGGCCCCGAAGCCCAGGTAGTCGCGGGCGCGCCAGGACGCCATCGCCACGACCTCCGCCGCCGGGATGCCCGCCGCGACCAGCTCGGCGCACTCGTCCGCTATGCGGCCGTGCGAGATCGTCCCGCCCGCGTCGGTGCCGACCAGGAGCCGCACACCCGCCTCGTGCAGGTCCCGGACCTGCTGGTAGCGGCGCGCGTACATGGCGCGCATCCGCTTCGCGTACACGGGGTACCTGCCGTCGGCCTGCGCCGCGATGCTCTCGAACTGACCTACCTGCAGCAGCGTGGGCGTGACGGCGATCCCGCGCACGGCGGCCTCGGCCATGTGCTCGGCCGTCATGCCGGTCCCGTGCTCGATGCAGTCGACACCGGCCGCCAGCAGCCCGTCGATGGTCTCGGTGGCGAAGGCGTGCACAGTCACGCGTGCCGCCTCGGCGTGCGCCACGGCGACCGCCTCCCGGAGCAGGTCGTCGGGCCACAGGGGGCGCAGGTCGCCGTCGGCCCCCAGCGTGCGGTCGATCCAGTCGCCGACGAGCTTGACCCAGCCGTCGCCGCGCCGAGCCTGCGTGCGCACAGCCTCGGGGAGCAGCTCCGGGGACTCGAGCTCGAGCCCGTAGTTGCGCAGGTATCGCTTGGGGAGCGCCAGGTGCATGCCCGACCGCAGCAGGTGCGGGAGGTCGCCGCGCCCGTGCACCCATGAGGTGTCGAGCGGGGATCCGGCGTCGCGGATCAGCAGCACCCCGGCGTCGCGGTCCGCCACCGCCTGCTTCTCTGCCTCGTCCACGGAGACTGCGCCGTCGGCGGCGAGACCGATGTGGCAGTGCACGTCGACCAGGCCGGGCAGTGCCCAGCCCTCCAGCACCTGCATGTTGGTGCCCTGCGCCGACGGGCGGGTGAGGCTGACGCGGCCCCGGCGGACCCAGACCTCCTCGACCTCTCGGTCGTCGCCCAGCAGGATGCGCCCGCGGATCGCCGCGGTCGGGCCTTCCAGCGCAGACATCCGGCTCCTTAGCTCTTCCCGACTCAGACTGTGGACTCGCCCTGCACCGGCACCGTCACCGGCTGCGCCCCCGCAGGAACCACCCGGCCGGAGCCACGCGCCGGTGACGCCGGCCGGCCGGAAGGCCTCACCGACCCAGGAACTTCTCCAGGCCCGGCGGCAGCTCGATGTTGTTCAGGTCCGGCGCCTCGTCGTTCTTCTTCGGGGCGACGCCGAAGGCCGAACCCGCGGGCGCGGCCGGCTTGGCGGCGGGGCCACCGCCCAGGGCACGCTCCATCGCCTCCCGCTCCTGCTGGGCGCGCTTGGCCGGGTTCCCGGACTTGCCCTTCTTGCCCTTCTTCGGCGGCGCCGTCTTGCCGCGGGACTTCTTGCCCATGCCCATGCCGGGGCCGCCGGGCATCGCGGGCATCCCGTTCGGCCCGATGCCGCCGCCCTTGGCCATCTGCCGCATCATCTTCTGGGCGCTCTCGAAGCGCTCCAGCAGCTGGTTGATGGCCGTGGTGGTGGTGCCGGAACCCTTGGCGATGCGGGCGCGGCGCGAGCCGTTGATGATCTTCGGGTTGTCGCGCTCGGTCGGTGTCATCGAGTGGATGATCGCCTCGATGCGTCCCACCTCGCGCTCGTCGAACTGGTCGAGCTGGTCCCGCATCTGGGCCATGCCCGGCAGCATGCCGAGCATCTTCTTCATGGAGCCCATGTTCTTCAGCTGCTGCATCTGCACCAGGAAGTCCGCGAGCGTGAAGTCCTGGCCGCTGGCGACCTTGGCCGCCATCTTCTCGGCCTCGTCCGCGTCGAACGCCTTCTCGGCCTGCTCGATCAGGGTGAGCACGTCACCCATGTCGAGGATGCGGCTCGCCATGCGGTCGGGGTGGAAGACCTCGAAGTCGGTCAGCTTCTCGCCCGTGGACGCGAACATGATCGGCCTGCCGGTCACCTTGGCGACCGACAGGGCGGCACCACCACGGGCGTCACCGTCCAGCTTCGAGAGCACCACACCGGTGAAGTCGACGCCGTCGGCGAACGCCTTGGCGGTGTTCACCGCGTCCTGGCCGATCATCGCGTCGATGACGAACAGGACCTCGTCCGGGTTCACCGCCGCGCGGATGTCGGACGCCTGCTGCATGAGCACCTCGTCGATGCCCAGGCGGCCGGCGGTGTCCACGATCACGACGTCGTGCTGGCGATCCCTCGCGTACGCGACGCCGTCCCTGGCGACGCCGACCGGGTCACCGATCAGCGGCGCGTCCGCAGCGGGGTCGTCGGCCTCCGACGTGTTGCCCGGGTGCGGCGCGAAGACCGGCACACCGGCGCGCTCGGCCACCACGGACAGCTGGGTCACGGCGTTCGGGCGCTGGAGGTCGGCGGCGACCAGCACCGGCGTGTGGCCCTGCCCCTTCAGGGCGTGCGCGAGCTTGCCCGCCAGGGTCGTCTTACCGGCACCCTGCAGACCCGCCAGCATGATGACGGTGGGCGGCGTCTTGGCCAGCGTGAGCGGGCGTGTGGCCCCGCCGAGGATGTCGACGAGCTCCTCGTTGACGATCTTGACGACCTGCTGGGCCGGGTTCAGCGCACCGGAGACCTCCGACGACAGCGCACGCTCGCGCACGGCGCCGGTGAACTCGCGGACCACGGGCACGGCGACGTCCGCGTCGAGGAGGGCGCGGCGGATCTCCCGCACGGTCGCGTCGATGTCCGCCTCGGAGAGACGGCCCCGCGTGCGCAGGTTCTTGAACGTCGAGGTAAGCCGGTCGGACAGGGAATTGAACACGGGCACAGCCTAATCGAGGTCGGTCACCACCGTTTCCTCAGGGCAACAGAGCCCGGGCTTGCTCGGTGAGCCCGTCCACGAGCTGCGAGCGCCAGCCCGTCCACGCCTTGGGCCCCAGGGACGTGGTGTCCGCCTCGGTCAGGGCGCGCAGCACGTCGAGCAGGTCGCGCCGGTGGTCCACCGCCTCCAGCAGCGTCGTCAGCGTGGCCGGGTCGTCGGGGTCGGCCTTGGTGGCCAGGTCGGCGAGGGTGAGGTGGTGCCGTACGAGCCGCGTGACGTCGTCGACCACCTGGGGGGCGAAGCCCGAGCGGGTCAGGATGCCGGGCACCAGCCGGGCACCCTCCACCGAATGGTCGGCCGCGCCACGCACCTTGCCGATGTCGTGCAGCAGCGCCGAGAGCAGCAGGAGGTCGCCGGCATCGCCTGCGGCCCGCTGGCCGGAGCCTGTCGAAGGGTCGGGCAGCCGACGCCGCAGCCGGGCGGCCACCGAGGCCGTCTCGACGAGGTGCCGGTCCACCGTGTGCCGGTGGATCGCCGCGCGCTGCGGCCGGTTGCGCACGTCCGCCCACTCCGGGATCCAGGAGGTGACCACGCCGGCGAGGTCTAGCGCCTCCCACACCGGGACCTGCGCCTGCCCCGCGGCGAGCAGCGCGAGCAGGCTCTCGCGCGCGGCCGGCGGCCACGGCTCGGGCAGGGGCGGGCACTGCTCCAGGCTCCGGATGGTCACGGGCGACAGCACGAGCCCGGTCCTGGCAGCGGTCGCGGCGGCCCGCAGCGGCAGCAGCGGGTCCTCCGCCGGGCGGGTCCCGACGCCGAGCACGAGCTCGCCGTCGTGCTCCACCAGGCCGTCGCCGACCGAGCGGAGGCGGGGCGGCGTGCGCCGTCCGCGCACCATGATCGGCTTGCCCACGCCCACCGGGCGGGACAGCGCCTGGCGCGCTCGGCGGATGGTCATGTCGAGCGCGTAGGAGATCACCCGGCCGGACTCGGCGAGGCTCGCCAGCAGCTCGTCCCCGTCGTCGTGCCCGGTGCGTTCGGCGACGTCCTCGAGGTCCGCCAGCAGGAGGCGGCTGGTGCGCCGCCGGGTGACCACCTGCAGGGTGTCGCGCACGTCGAGCAGGTGCGTGTAGGCGGCGTCCACCGCGCCGTGGGGGCGGTCGGTGAGCCAGGTGGCGGCCAGCGCGGAGAGCAGGATGGCGTCCCGCATGCCGCCGCGCGCCTCCTTGAGGTCGGGCTCGATGAGGTAGGCGAGCTCCCCCGCACGCTGCGCGCGGTCGCGGGTGGAGGAGATGAGCTCGGGCAGTCGCCGCCGCGCGGCGGCGCGCCAGTCCGTCAGCACGGCCGACGCCGCCCGGTGCACCACGACGGCGTCGCCGGCCACCGCCCGCACGCTCAGCCAGCCGATCACCGCCGGGAGGTCGCTCGCCGCCACCTGCCGCGACTGGCTCAGGGACCGCACGGCGTGGTCGATGTCCACGCCCGAGTCCCACAGCGGGTACCAGAGGCGCTCGGCCACCCGCTGCAGCTCGTCGGCACCGTGCGTCCGGCCGTCGTGCACGAGCACGAGGTCGAGGTCGCTCAGCGGGCCGAGCTCGCCCCGACCGAGGCTGCCGACGGCCGCCAGGGCGATGCCGGACGGGTCGACGTCGTCGGTCGCCTCCGCGAACAGGGCGCCGAGGCGGTCGGTGACCCGCTGCCCGACGGCGGACCGCCGGGCCAGGCCCGAACGGCCCGGGCCTGTGAGGTCCGCGGCGATGTTGAGGAGTTCGTCGCGGAGGCCCCGCACCCCACCAGTGGGGTACGGGGCCTCCGCCTGCTCCCGGGCGCCCTCGGGCACCGGGTCATTGGTCATGCGTAGTCGAACACTCCCGGTCAGAGGGCCGCGTCGCCGTGCTCGCCGGTGCGTACGCGGGCCACGTCGTCGACCGACACGACCCACACCTTGCCGTCACCGATCTTGCCGGTCTGGGCCGCGCCGACGATCGCGTCGGTCACCGCGGTGACGTCCTCGTCCGTGACGAGGACCTCGATGCGGACCTTGGGCACCAGGTCGACGGTGTACTCGGCACCGCGGTAGACCTCGGTGTGGCCCTTCTGCCGGCCGTAGCCGCTGGCCTCGCTGACGGTCATACCGCGAACCCCTGCACCCTCCAACGCCGTCTTCACGTCGTCGAGACGGTGGGGCTGGATGACACCCGTGACGAGCTTCATGCGCGTACCTCCTTCAGAGTCGGTTGCTGCACCGTGGTCACGGTCAGCGCACCTCGGTGATGGTAGAGCCGGTCGCAACCTCGTACGCCGTCTCGTCGTGTGCGGCCAGGTCGATACCGCTGACCTCGGCCTCCTCGGAGATGCGCCAGCCCATGACGGCCTTCAGCGCGTACGCGATGATCGCGGTGACCACGAAGCTGAACACGACGGCGATGAGCGCGGCGACGATCTGGGTGAGCAGCTGCGTGACGTCGCCGCCGTAGAACAGGCCGTTGAGCGCACCCTCCGGGTACCAGACACCGAACTGCTCTGCGTTGTCGGTGGCGAAGAGACCGATGAGCACGGTGCCGACGAGGCCACCGACCAGGTGCACGCCGACGACGTCGAGCGAGTCGTCGTAGCCGAACTTGTACTTCAGGCCGACGGCCAGGGCGCAGAGGACACCGGCGACGAGGCCGATGGCGATCGAGCCGTAGGTGTCGACCGCGGCAGCGGCCGGGGTGATGGCGACCAGACCGGCGACAACACCGGACGCGGCACCGAGCGTGGTGGGCGCGCCGTCACGAAGCTTCTCGGTGGCCATCCAGGCAAGCATCGCGACACCGGTCGCGACGAGGGTGTTGAGCCAGGCGCGGCCGGCGGTGCCGTCGGCGGCGAACTCCGAGCCGGCGTTGAAGCCGAACCAGCCGAACCACAGGAGGGCGGCGCCGAGCATGACGAACGGCAGGTTGTGCGGACGCATGGCAACGGTACCGAAGCCCTTGCGCTTGCCGATGATCAGCGCGAGCGCCAGGCCCGCGGCACCGGCGTTGATGTGCACCACGGTGCCGCCGGCGAAGTCGATCGGGACCGACAGGGCCGAGGCGATCGGCCCGTCGGCGCCGAGGAGGCCGCCGCCCCAGACCATGTGCGCGACGGGGCTGTAGACCAGCGTCACCCAGAGGGCGGCGAAGGCGATCCAGGTGCCGAACTTCACGCGGTCGGCGATGGCGCCGGAGATGAGGGCGACGGTGATGATCGCGAACGTGGCCTGGTAGCCCGCCGCGACGGTGGCCGGAACGCCGTAGGCGCCCATGAGCGACTCGGCATCGGTCATCGCGAGGCCGAAGTAGTCGACCGGGTTGCCGATGAAGCCGCCGATGTCGGTGCCGAACGTCAGCGAGTAGCCGAAGAGCACCCAGAGCAGACCGACGACGCCGATCGAGCTGAAGCTCATCATCATCATGTTGAGGACGCTCTTGCCGCGCACCATGCCGCCGTAGAAGAACGCCAGGCCCGGCGTCATCAGCAGCACGAGCGAGGCTGCGGTGATCATCCAGGCTGTATTGCCACTATCGAGCTCGAATTCCATCGCGGACAATGCCTCTCTCCCCGGACCGGTCCTGTTGACTCGGCCCACCGCGACTACGGTCGCGGGAAGCCGTTACGCGTGACCTGCATCGAGGTTACGGATGCGTGACGCAGGCGGGGCGAATGTAAACGTCTGATTTCACGAGCGACTTGGGCGAAATATCTTGCCGAACCGTGATCCGATCGTGATTTCACCGGTATCGATCTGTGACGTCACACCGCGCTGGCATCTTCTCACATACTGGACACATGGCCAGCGGGGACCAATTCATGACCGAAATTCGGCAGTACTTCATTCGGCACTCAAGCCGGTACCTCAGCCGAGGATTCCGTCCACGAAGTCGCCGACGTCGAACGGCGCCAGGTCGTCCGGGCCCTCACCGAGGCCGACGAGCTTGACCGGCACACCGAGCTCCCGCTGCACCTGCACCACGATCCCGCCCTTGGCGGTCCCGTCCAGCTTGGTCAGCACGATGCCCGTGACGCCGGCGACCTCCGCGAAGACGCGCGCCTGCGAGAGCCCGTTCTGACCGGTGGTCGCGTCCAGCACGAGCAGCACCTCGCTAGGCGCCGCGACCTTGCTCGCCACGCGCACGATCTTGCCGAGCTCGTCCATGAGGCCCGCCTTGTTCTGCAGGCGCCCCGCGGTGTCCACGAGCACGACGTCGATCTTCTCGTCCCGCCCGCGCGCCACCGCCTCGAACGCCACAGACGCCGGGTCCGCGCCCTCGCGGTCCGAGCGCACCGTCGGCACGCCCACCCGGTTGCCCCAGGTGGTCAGCTGGTCCGCGGCCGCGGCCCGGAACGTGTCGGCGGCCCCGAGCACGACGCTGCGGCCGTCGGCCACCAGGACACGGGCCAGCTTGCCGACCGTCGTCGTCTTGCCCGTGCCGTTCACGCCCACCACGAGGATCACGGCGGGCAGGTGCGCGTCGGCTTCCCCCGCGGTCGGCTCGGTGTGCAGGGTCCGGTCCAGCTCGGGCTGCAGGAGCGCCACGAGCTCGGAGCGCAGCAGGTTGCGCACCGCGGCGGGCTCGCGGACCCCCAGCACGCGGACCTTGGTGCGCAGCGCGTCCAGCAGCTCGGTGGTCGGGCCGGCGCCGACGTCGGCGAGGAGGAGCTCCTCCTCGATCTCGTCCCAGTCGTCCTCGGTGAGCGTGTCCCGGGACAGCACGGACAGCAGCCGGGCGCCCAGCGGCGAGCCCGAGCGCGCGAGGCGTTCGCGCAGGCGCACCAGACGGCCGGCGGTGGGCGCGGGCTTCTCGATCGGTTCGAGCAGGGGGCCCGGCTCGACCATCAGGTCGGGAGCCTCGACGGGCGCGGCCGTCGCCTCCGGCTCGGCCGTCACCGCAGGCTCGGCTACCGCCTCCCGTTCAGCCGTCCGCTCGGCCTGCTCCTGGTCCTCGGCCCGTCTCCGGCGTCGGGCGACGAGGAGGCCGGCGATGCCGCCGCCGCCCGCGAGGACGGCGAGGGCGGAGATGATCTCGATCCAGGGAAGCTCGTTCACGCCCAGATTCTTTCATCTCGGGGACCGCGGCGCGGAAGTGACCAGGCTCTCGGCTGGTGCGCCGGGAACGGCTTAGGCTTACCTAATTTGCACATGTAGGGTGAAGTGCCCGAGGCGACGCGCCGGCTCCGCACACGGCCGCGCATCACCGTTACCAAGAACACATGAGGAACAAACATGCCCCGCGCAGTTTCCGCGTCCGTCGCCGCCCTCGCCCTGGGCGCCCTCCTGCTCGCCGGCTGCAGCGGGACGGACGAGTCCGGCACCGGTGACAACCAGTCCAACGTCGCCACCGGCCAGGAGGGCTTCGAGGACGTCCGGAAGCTCGCTGCCCAGCTCGGCACGGACGCCGGCCCGGGCGAGTTCCCGCGCACGGTGCGCAACCTCGTGGCCAACGAGGAGGTCGGCGAGACGGTGATCCCCGCCAAGCCGGAGCGCGTCATCGTGCTCGACACCGGCGAGCTCGACAACATGGCCTCCCTCGGCATCGAGCCGGTCGGCATCGCCCACCCCGCCGACGTCGGCATGGCGCCCGGCTACCTGGACGTGGGCGACGCCGTCGACCTCGGCCCCTACGACGCCCTGGACCTCGAGCAGATCAAGAACCTCGAGCCGGACCTGATCCTCGGCACGTCGCTGCGGATCGACGACGACGACCTCAAGCGTCAGCTGCAGGAGATCGCGCCGACCGTCCTGGCACCGCGCCCCGGCGTCCTGTGGAAGGAGAACTTCCTCCTCAACGCGGCGGCCGTGGGCGAGGAGGAGCGCGCCCAGGAGCTGCTGGACGCCTACGAGGAGCGCGCGGCCGAGGTCGGCGCGACGGTCGCGGAGGCGAACGGCGGCGAGGCCCCGACGGTCTCCATGCTGCGCCTCATGGCAGGGCAGATCCGGCTGTATGCGAACGACTCGTTCATCGGCATCATCCTGGACGACGCCGGCCTGCCCCGGCCGGAGACCGAGGACATCGCCGACCTCGCCGTGGAGATCTCGGCGGAGGAGATCACGCTCGCCGAGGGCGACTGGCTGCTGTGGGGCACCTACGGGGAGGCTGACTCCACCGAGCAGGCCGCGGTCGTCGACGGTCCCCTGTGGGACCAGGTCCCCGCGGTGGCCGACGGCGGCGTCGTGCACGAGGTGGCTGACGAGACCTGGTACCTGGGTCTGGGTGTGGCGGGGGCCGAGCTGGTCCTCGACGACCTGGAAGCCATCGCCGCCGACCAGCGTTGAGCGCGCCCCGGACCGTGGCACGCAGCGGGACCGCGGTCGCCGCGGTCCTGCTGGGCGCGCTCGCCCTGCTCGTCGTCGCCGCCCTGGCCGGCGTGATCGTGGGGACCCGGGTCCTGTCGCCGGGCGAGACCCTCGCCGGGCTCCTGGGCCAGGACGGGGTCGCCGCGACAGTCATCTGGGAGCTGCGGCTGCCTCGAACCCTGCTCGGCCTGCTGGTCGGTTCCGCCCTCGGCGTCGCCGGGGTGCTGGCGCAGGCGGTCACGCGCAACCCGCTGGCCGACCCCGGGCTGCTGGGCATCTCCGCCGGCGGCGCGGTGGCAGTGGTCGCGGGCAGCGCGTTCCTCGGCCTCGGCGCGGGCACGCCCCGCGTGCTGCTTGCTCTGGCCGGGGCGGCGCTGGCGACGGCGGCCGTGTACCTGTTCGCGAGCCGCTCGCCCGAGGGGCTCACACCCGTGAACATGACACTCGCCGGGATGGCCATGACCGCCTTCCTCGGCGCAGCCGTCTCGGCGACCGTGCTGCTCAGCGCATCGACCATGGACCAGTACCGGTTCTGGGTGGTGGGCGCGCTGAGCCTGCCCGACCCCGCCGTCCTCCTGCCGGCGATCCCGCCGGCCGTGGCGGGCGCGATCCTGGCCGTGGTCGTCTCGGGCTCGCTCAACGCCCTGGCCCTCGGCGACGACACCGCTGCGGCCCTCGGCGTCGCCGTCCTGCGGACCCGCTTGCTGGCGGGGGCGGCGGTGGTCCTGCTGTCGGGGACCGCGGTGGCGCTGGCCGGGCCGATCGCCTTCGTGGGCCTCGTGATCCCGCACATCGCCCGCGCGCTGGTGGGGACCGACGTGCGCCGCGTGCTGGCCCTCTCGGCAGTGCTGGGTCCGCTGCTGCTGGTGACTGCCGACGTCGTCGGCCGCCTCGTAGCGCGCCCGGCCGAGGTGCAGGTGGGCGTCGTCACCGCGCTGCTCGGCACGCCCTTCTTCATCTGGCTGACCCGACGCGCGAAGGAGCGTTCCCAGTGATCGCCGCCCCGACGCGCACCGCGCGCTCCCGCAACCCCGTGCGCTCCCTGCTGCCCCGGCCACGGCCACGACGGCGAGTGGTCGTCGCCGTGCTCGGGACCCTGCTGCTCCTGGCCGTCGTGTCCGCTGTCGCCCTGAGCCTGGGCGACGAGCCGACGACGCCCGCCGCCCTCTGGGAGGCGCTCCACGGGCGCGGGCCGGAGAACACCGTCTATGCCGTGCTCGAGGTCAGGCAGCCGCGGGTGGTCCTGGCCATGGCCGTGGGCGCCGCCTTCGGCGTGGCCGGCGGGCTGAGCCAGAGCGTGCTGCGCAACCCGCTGGCCAGCCCCGACGTGCTGGGCATCAGTGCGGGCGCGTCGGTCGCGGTGGTGTCCGTCATCGCCATCGGCTCTCTGGGCGGCCCGATCGGCGTCGTGCCGATCCCGGTCGCCGCCCTCGCGGGCGGCCTCGCCGCCGCCGGGCTGATCGCGCTGCTCGCCCGCGGCGGCGGCCTGCGGGGCCGCCGTATCCTCCTCGTCGGCATCGCTCTGTCCGCCGCGCTGACCGCCCTGACGCAGTTCCTGCTCACGCGCATCGACGTCTACGACGCGCAGCGCTCGGCGGCCTGGCTCACCGGAAGCCTGAACGCTCGCGGCTGGGGCGAGGCGACGCCGGTCCTGGTCGGCGTGGCAGTGCTACTGCCGGCGGCCCTCGTGCTCGCCCACACCAACCGCGCGCTGCTCTTCGACGACGGCGTCGCGGCCGGGTGGGGTGTCCGGCCGGGACGCGCCAGGGCCGTACTGCTCCTGATCGCCGTATGTCTCGCCGCGCTCGCCACCTCGGCCGCGGGTCCCGTCGCGTTCGTGGCCCTGGTCTCCGGCCAGGTGGCGCGCCGGCTCGCCGCCGTCCCCGACATCCCGCCGATCCTGGCGGCCGCGGCCGGCGCGTCGCTCGTGCTGGTCGCGGACACCATCGCGCGCACCGCACTGCCGTCCCAGCTCCCCGTCGGCGTGCTGACCGGCCTGGTCGGCGCGCCCTACCTGCTGTACCTGCTGCAGCGTCGCCGCTCGACGAGAGGGACCCCCTGATGAACACGGCCACCGCGACGGACGCCCGCCTGCGGGCGGACGCCGTCACCCTGGGCTACGGCGACCGGACGGTCGTACGGCAGCTGTCCCTCGACGTCCCGGACGAGCAGGTCACGGTCATCGTCGGGCCCAACGCCTGCGGCAAGTCCACCCTGCTCCGCGGCCTCGCCCGCCTGATGCCGCCGGCGAGCGGCACGGTGCTGCTGGACGGAAGGGCGATCTCCGAGCGGCCCACCCGCGAGGTGGCGCGGGTCATGGGCATGCTCCCCCAGTCGCCCGTCTCGCCCGAGGGGATCACCGTCCGCGAGCTCGTCTCCCGTGGGCGGCACCCGCACCAGAGCTGGTGGCACCAGTGGGGCGAGGCCGACACCGAGGCCGTGACGGACGCGCTGCGCGCCACCGGCACGGAGGATCTCGCCGGCCGGGCCGTGGACGAGCTGTCCGGCGGACAGCGGCAACGGGCCTGGATCGCGATGGCGGTCGCCCAGCGGACCGACCTGCTGCTGCTCGACGAACCGACCACCTACCTCGACATGGCCCATCAGCTGGACGTCCTGGAGCTCGTCGCCACGCTCAACCGGGACCGCGGCCGGACGGTCGTCATGGTGCTGCACGACCTCAACCTCGCGTGCCGGTACGCGCACCACATCGTCGCCATGCGCGACGGCGAGATCGTCGCGGAAGGCCCGCCCGCCGAGGTGGTGACCGCGGACCTGCTCCGCGAGGTGTTCTCGGTCGAGGCGTCGATCCTCACCGACCCGCTGAGCGGCACACCTGTGATCGTCTCGCACCGCACCGTCCAGGAGCAGCGCGCCGGCTCGTCCTGCTCGGCCTAGCTCGCGGCCTGGGCCGGTCCTGCCTCCGCCGAGGGCGGCTGTTGCGTGGCCTTCCGCAGGGATCGCACGGATCGCAACGGCCGGACGGCCCGCAGCTGGCCGGGAACGAGGTTGGCCGGCTTGAGCGGCACGGTACCGAGCGGGACGTGCAGGGTCTTCTGCGCCTGGTCCCGGGCCCGGCTCAGCACGTCGGTCAGCTCCTCGGCGTCGACGTAGCCGGGCTTGGACTCGATGGTCGCGGCGAAGAACTCGGACATCCCCATGTCCACCGGAGAGGTGTCCGGCTTGATCACGCGCGGCTTGCCGACCCAGACGGACGGGGCACCCACGGCATGGGTGGCGACAGCGGACGCGCCGTACCGCCGGCCCTGCCGGCGCCTCTTGGCGTCACCGCGAAGACGGGCGACGACGGCCCGGAACCACCGGAGGAACGAGAACTCCTCCGTGCTGCCGCTCGAGGGCGCGTCCATCTGGCTGGCGACGACGAAGACGCTGACCGCCAGCACGAGGCACACCACGAGCAGAATGACCGACCACCACATGGGCCTATTGTGTCGCGTGATGTCCGGTCCCGCCGCGCAGAGGCCTGCGACACGCCGCGCGACACGCGCCGTTTCAGCAGGAGAAATATCTCAGACCTGAAAAATCACCCGCCGCGGGTCCACCTCAAGCGGTGACTGTCTCGCGGTCGCCCATGCGCTGGCTGATGAGCGTCGTGACGCCGTCGCCCCGCATCGTCACGCCGTAGAGGGCGTCCGCCACCTCCATCGTGCGCTTCTGGTGCGTGATCACGATGAGCTGGCTGTCCTTCTGCAGCTCCTTGAAGATCTCGATGAGGCGGCCGAGGTTCACGTCGTCGAGCGCGGCCTCGACCTCGTCCATGATGTAGAACGGGCTGGGCCGCGCCTTGAAGATCGACACGAGGAACGCCACGGCGGCCAGCGAGCGCTCACCGCCGGAGAGCAGCGACAGCCGCTTGACCTTCTTGCCGGCCGGACGCGCCTCGACCTCGATGCCGGTGGTGAGCAGGTTGTCCGGCTCAGTGAGCGTGAGCTTGCCCTCGCCGCCGGGGAACAGCCGGGGGAAGATCTCGAGGAACTTCGCCGCCGTGTCCTGGAACGCCTCCGCGAACACCTGCTGCACGCGCTCGTCGATGTCGTCGACGATCTGCAGCAGGTCCTCGCGTGACTTCTTCAGGTCCGCGAGCTGGTCCACGAGGAACTGGTGACGCTCCTCCAGGGCCGCGAACTCCTCCAGCGCCAGCGGGTTCACCGCGCCGATCCGCGACAGCGCCCGCTCGGCCTTCGCCAGCCGTTCCTCCTGCTCCTGGCGGACGTACGGGACCATCCGGTCGGGCTTCGGCTCGCTGGGAGCGGGTTCCTCGCTCGCGACGGCCTCGCCCTCGGCGGGGGCCTCCTCCGGCTCTGCGCCGGCGGCCGCGACGATCACCGCGGTGGCCGCGGGGTCGTCCGGGCGGAGACCCGCCTCGTGCAGGGCGCGCGTGCGCGCGATGAGCGCGTCCTCACGCGCCGCTGCCCCTCGGGGCAGCGCCGGGTCGCCCTCGTACCGGATGGGGTTGCCCTCGTCGTCGCGCTCGACGACGGCGCGCCGCCGCCGTCCGCGCACGGTCGCGTCGCCCTCGTAGACCGGGACCAGCTGGTGCGGGCCGAACTCCTCCACGAGCACGTCCGGGTCCATGCCCAGCTCGTCGGTCGCGCGCGTCTGCAGCTGCTCCAGGCGCAGCAGCTGCTGGGCACGGGCGACCTCGTCGCGGTGCGCGACGTCGGTCAGCTCGCGCAGCTCGCCCGTCAGCTGCTCCACGCTGCCGCGCACGGCCACCAGCTGCTCCGAGCCGGCCGCGCGGGCCTCCTCGGCCGCGGCCTTGTCTGCCGCCGCCCGGTCCAGGGACCGCGCTATCGCCTCGAGCGCCACCGCGACGGCCTGCTGCACCAGCGTCGCGCGCGACGCGTCACGACGCCGCGACTCCTCACGCTCGGCCGCGCGGGCGCGGGCCTCGCGCTCCTGCTCGGCCGCCGCCGCCAGCGCCTGCGCGCGGCCCGACACGGCGCGGGCGCGCTCCTCGGCGGTGCGCAGCGCCAGCCGGGCCTCGGTCTCGCGCGCGCGGGCCGCCGTCGCGGCAGCGGCGGCAGCGTCCCGCTCGGCCTGCACGTCGTCGATCGAGCCCTCGCCGTCGGCGGGCTCCTCCTCCTCGGCGATCGTCATGCGCTCGACGAGCGCCTCGAGCTCGATCTCGTCCTCGGCCCGCCGCGACTGCGCCTGCTCCAGCGCGGCGCGGTGCCGGTCGGCCTCGGCCCTGGCGGCGCGGGCGGCCGCACCGAGCGACCCGAGCTGCTCCGCGGCGGCCGCGCGTGCGGCGTCCGCCTCCCCGAGCCTGGCGAGTGTCTCGTCGTACCGCTCCTGCGCCGCAGTGCGCTCGGCCCGCGCCCGCTCGAGATGCGCCGACCCGTCGGTCTCCCGGGCCGCCGCGTCGTCGCGGGCGGCCTTCGCCTCGTCCAGCGCCGACTGCAGGTGCAGCACGCTCGGCGCGGCCGCCGAGCCGCCCCACGCCCGCGCACGGCCCAGCAGGTCGCCGGCGCGGGTCACCGCGACCACCGGCTGGTCCCGCACCAGGGCGCGGGCACGCGCCAGGTCGTCCACCACCACCACGTCGCGCAGGATCGTCAGCAGCGCGGCCGACGCGGGGCCCGCCACCTGGACCACGTCAGTGGCCCAGCGGGCGCCCGCTGGGAGGTCGACCGACGGCCGGTCCAACCCGTCGCCGAACCCCCTCCGGTCCGAGCCCACGACCAGGCTGGCCCGGCCTGCGTCCTCGTCCCGGAGCAGCCGCAGCGCGTCCACGGCCTCGTCGACTCCGGCGACGGCGACGGCGTCCGCCACCGGGCCGAGCGCGGCCGCTACCGCGTTCTCAAAACCCGCCTCGATACCCAGCAGCGCCGCCACCGAGCCCAGGACGCCCGCCTGGTCGGCGGCCAGGAGCGTGCCCGCACCGTCCTTGCGGTCCAGGCTCAGCTCCAGCGCCTCGACCTTCGCGGCTGCGGCGCTGCGGTCCCGCTGCGCCGTCGTCACCTGCTCCTGGAGGTGCCTGACCTCGGCCTTCGCCAGCTCGAGAACCTCGGACGCCGCCTCGTGCGCGACGTCGAGCCCCTCCTCGCCGCCCTCGACCCCGCCGACCTCCGTCTCGAGCGCGGCCAGCTCACGCGAGGACTCCTCCACGCGCTGCTCGGCCTCGAGCAGAGCATCGCGCAGCCGGTCCAGCTCGGACTGCGCGGCCTCGACTCGGCTGCGGCGCGCGGCTACCTGGCCGGCCAGGCGGGCGAGGCCCTCGCGGCGGTCCGCAGCGGCGCGCAGCAGCGCGGCGTGCGAACGCTCGGCGGCCTGGGCGGCCGCCTCGGCCTCCGCCCGGACGTCGACGGCGGTCTCCACCACCTCGCGCGCCATCTCGACCTCGGTGACCAGCTCCTCCTCGCTCGCGCGGGCTCGGGCTGCCTGCGCCTCGAGGTCGTCGGGGTCCTGGCCCTGGTGGGCGGGCTCGGCCGTGCCGAGCAGGCGGGCACGCTCCCCCGCAAGGGACTGCAGGCTGCGCAGGCGCTCCCGAGTCTGGGACAGCGCGAACACGGTGTCGCCCGCCTGGCTGACCTGCTGCGACTCCGCCGACGTCGCCGCCTCGAGGCGGGCCAGCATGCCGCGCGCTTCCGCCAGCGCAGCCTCGGTCTCGGCCTGGCGCTCCTTGAGGGACCGCTCGTCCGCGCGCTCCTGTTCGAGCTGGGCGGTGAGCTGGGCCAGGTCGTCGGCGAGCAGGCGGGACTTCGCGTCGCGCAGGTCGCGCTGGACGGTCTGCGCCTTGCGGGCCGCCTCGGCCTGCCGGCCCAGCGGGCCGAGCTGACGCCGCAGCTCGGCGGTCAGGTCGCTCAGACGGGCCAGGTTGCCCTGCATCGCGTCGAGCTTGCGGAGCGCCTTCTCCTTGCGCTTGCGGTGCTTGAGGACGCCCGCCGCCTCCTCGATGAAGCCCCGTCTCTCCTCCGGCGTCGCGCGCAGCACGGCGTCGAGCTGCCCCTGCCCCACCACGACGTGCATCTCGCGCCCGATGCCGGAGTCGCTGAGGAGCTCCTGGATGTCCAGCAGGCGGCAGTTGTTGCCGTTGATCGCGTACTCGGAGCCGCCGCTGCGGAACAGCGTGCGGGAGATCGTGACCTCGGTGTAGTCGATCGGCAGCGCGCCGTCGGTGTTGTCGATGGTCAGGGCCACCTCGGCGCGGCCGAGCGGCGCCCGGCCGGAGGTGCCGGCGAAGATGACGTCGTCCATCTTGCCGCCACGCAGCGACTTGGCACCCTGCTCACCCATGACCCAGGAGAGCGCGTCGACCACGTTGGACTTGCCGGAACCGTTGGGGCCTACCACGCAGGTGATGCCCGGCTCGAGCTCGAGGGTGGTCGCCGACGCGAAGGACTTGAAGCCCCGGAGCGTGAGCGTCTTGAGGTGCACTCGGTGAGCCTAACGGTGGATGAGGGCCAAACGTCGGACATACGCCTCTTGGTTGTGGGCGTGACCGTTGCGACTATGTGCCCGCTTTAGGCGCAACGATCAAGCCCACAACCAAGAGAGGTGGGGGTCAGACCAGCTCGGGGAACCAGAGCGCGATCTCGCGCACCGCGGACTCCACCGAGTCGGAGCCGTGCACCAGGTTCTGCTGCACCTTCGTGCCCCAGTCGCGGCCCAGGTCGCCGCGGATCGTGCCGGGGGCGGCGTCGGTCGGGTTCGTGGCGCCTGCCAGAGAGCGGAACCCGGGGATGACGCCCTCGCCCTCGGCGACGACGGCCAGGACCGGGCCCGACATCATGAACTCGACCAGCGGTGCGTAGAACGGCTTGCCCTGGTGCTCGGCGTAGTGCGCGGCGAGCAGCGCGGGGGTGGCGTCCATCAGCTGCACGGCGCGTAGCGTGTAGCCCTTGGTCTCGATGCGGCGCAGGATCTCGCCGGACAGGCCGCGGCGGACGCCGTCCGGCTTGACGAGGACGAGGGTGCGCTCGGCCACGGGCTGCGTCGAGGCCTCCGTGGGCAGGGTCTTCTCTGCGACGTCGGTCATGGGGCAACCTTATCCGGGCCGGAAGCACCAGGATGACCGGGCGCCCCCACAGGCTCAGCCGGCGTTGGGAGCCGTCTCGGGGTGCTCGGCGTCGTACTCCGCGCGCTCCCGGTCCACGCGCGAGCCGAGGCGCAGCGCGAAGATCCACAGCACCACGAAGACTCCCCCGACGAAGAACATCATCGGCACCAGCAGGCCCATGCCGAGCACCGGGATCTGGGCGACCGAACCGGCAGCCCGGCCGGCGGACGAGCCCTGGACCCGCGACAGGATCACGAGCACCAGGGCCAGGACACCGCCGAGCAGCCAGATCGCCGCGCCCGAGTCGATGCGCAGCGGGCCGCGCCCGAAGTCGGAGTCGCGCAGCCCCCACACCACCAGCGTCGCGAAGATCACGAGGAACGCCTCGAGCAGCAGCGTGGTGGACGTGAACTGCACCAGCGCGGACTTCTTGGGCTTGATGCGGTCGCCGGGGGCGGGTTGGTCCTTGCTCACCGGCTCAGGATATCCGTCTCCTTGCCCTCCATGACCGCCTCGCCGCGCGCCACCATCCCGGCCTCGCCGGACAGCTTGATCTCCTTGAGGAACAGCGCGAGCACGAGACCGATCGCGACCAGCGGCACGAGGTACCAGAACGCCGGCGCCAGCGAGCTGGCGAACGCGTCGACCACGCCGCTGTGCAGCGGCTCGGGGAGCTGGTCCACGATCTGCGGCGTCAGGCCGGAGCCGCCGCCGGCGGGGGCGGCGCCCTCCGGAACGCCCGCGAAGACGCCCTGCAGGTTGTCCGTGAGGCGTGACGTGAACACAGTGGTGAACGCTGCGGTACCCACCGCGGCGCCGATCTCGCGGAAGAAGTTGTTCGACGACGTCGCCGTGCCCAGCTCGTGGGGGTCCACCGAGTTCTGCACCGCGAGCACGATGGTCTGCATGATCAGGCCCATGCCGGCGCCGAGCACGAAGATCATCGCGCCGAACAGCCACAGGGACATCCCGCCCTCGATGGTCGTCAGCCAGACCATCCCGAGGATCGTCACGGCCAGACCCACGACCGGGAACATCTTGTAGCGGCCGGTCTTCGAGATCGCGATGCCGGAGACGATGGAGGTCAGCATCACGCCGGCCATCATCGGCAGCATCAGCAGGCCGGACTCGGTGACGCCCGCGCCGCTCGACATCTGCAGGAACGTCGGCAGCATCGACATGGCGGAGAACATGCCCATGCCGAGCACCAGGCCGATGAGCGTGGTGATGGTGAACGTCCGGTTCTTGAACAGCCGCAGCGGGATGAGCGGCTCCGCCACCCGGTTCTCGATGAACACGAAGAGGCCGACCATGACAACGGTGCCGAGCAGCAGGCCGAGCAGCATCGGGTCGGCCCAGTCGTAGCCGTCGTTGCCGAGCGACTCCCAGCTGGTCAGGAGCACGATGCCAGTGGTGCCGAGCGCCATCGTCAGGATGCCGCCCCAGTCCGTGGGCTTGGTGGAGCGGTGCGAGGGCAGCTTCAGGGCGAAGTAGGCGATGAACCAGGCGGCGATGCCGATCGGCACGTTGATCCAGAACGTCCAGCGCCAGCCGGGGCCGTCGGTGAGCCAGCCGCCGAGCAGCGGGCCGGCGACGGCGGAGATGCCGAACAGTGCGCCCATGGGGCCCATGTACTTGCCACGGTCGGACGCCGGGATGATGTCGGCGATGATCGCCTGCGACAGGATCATCAGGCCACCCCCGCCGAGGCCCTGCACCGCACGCCAGGCCACGAGGGACTCGAACGTCTGAGCCATGCCGCCACCGAGGGAGGCGACGACGAACAGGCCGACCGCCACGAGGAACGGCCAGCGCCGCCCGTAGAGGTCGCCGAACTTGCCGTAGAGCGGCATCGCTATCGCGATCGCCAGGATGTAGGCCGTGATGACCCAGCCCTGGTGCTCCACGCCGTTCAGCTCGCCCACGATGGTGGGCATGGCGGTGCCGACGATGGTCTGGTCCAGAGAGGACAGGAACATCGAGGCCATCAGGGCCCCGAAGATCAGCCAGATCGTGCGCTGGTTGAGGACTACCAGCGGCCTGTCCGGCGCCGTTGCGACGGCATGGCTCATGAAGGTGCCTTTCTGGGGATCAGGTCGGTGAAGAGCTGGGGAGCTGGAGACGAGGAAGAGCGTCAGGACTCGAGATCGCGGGCGACGACGTCGATCAGCTGCGCGACGGCGCCGGGCAGGTGGTCGGCCGGGTCGCCGGTGAAGCCGGCGTTCTCCCAGGCGACGAGCGACGTGCGGATGAGCAGGACGACGAGGATCGTGAGCATCTCGGCGTCGGCGTTGAACGGGGTGGTCTCGCGGCGGGCCTCGAAGAGCTCGACGAGCCGGCTCTTGTGCCGTTCCATCCAGAACACGTGGCGCTGCAGCAGGCGCGGTTCCTGCTGCATGAGGTCCATGGCGCGCATCACCCGGACGTGGGCCTCGCCGTGCGGCGCGAGCAGGGAGGCGACGAGGACCTGGAGGTCGGTCAGCAGCCGGCCGGTGGGGCCGCCGTCGACGAACGTCCGGACGACGTCCTCGGACAGGTCCGTGTCGTCCGCGCCGAGCACGGCGTCGTCCTTGGACTCGAAGTAGTTGAAGAAGGTGCGCGGGGAGACCCCGGCCTCGGCACTGATCATCTCGACGGTCACGGCGTCGAGGCCGTGCTCGGCGACGAGCCTCTGCGCCGCGTCGATCAGGACGCCGCGGCGCGCACGCTTCTTGCGCTCGCGCAGCCCCTGCTCAGCGGGCGTGCCCTCCAGCGCGGACGCGAGCTCGCGCAGGGTGGGACGCGGTTCGGCATCAGCGGGCGCGGTCTCGCGCGACGAGGTGGGGACCATGCGGCTAATTATTGCACCCGATGCAAAATTCCATCAACTGCAAAAAGTGAAGCGGCTGTCACACCTCGCCGAAGCCGGCGTCGATCATCGCCACGACACTCGCCACCGCCTCCGCCGCACCGTCCCCGGTGGCCTCGACGAGCAGCTCCCGGCCCTGGGTGGCGCCGAGCGCCATGAGCTGCAGCACGCTGGAGGCGTCCACGCCGTCGATGGTCACGGTGGCACCGAGCTCGGCGACCTTGCGCGATACCAGCGCCGCCGGCCGCGCGTGCAGGCCGAGGGGGTTGCGCACGGTCACCGTGCCCGAGCTCCCGGCCCCGCCTGCCGACGCCGCCTCGCTCGCCTCGGCCGACTGAGCCGCCTCGATCGCCGCGAACATCCGGACCGACGCGTTCGCCGACTCCAGCACCGTGTCCAGGTCTGCCCCGCCGTGCGCCGTCACGGCCGCGGCGACCGCACCCTCGACGAACGGTGCGCGGGCGAGCACCACGCGCTCGGCGAGCGACTCGTCCAGCTCCAGCGCCGCCTCGACCGTGAGCACGGACGAACCGAGGTCCCCGAGCACGACGACGCCGCCGCCGGGCGTGCCGCTGGCGCTGCTGCCGAGCGCACCCCTGGCGGGCGCAGCGTCAGCCAGAGCAGCGTCAGCCAGCGCCGCCAGGACCTCCGAGAGGTTCTTCTGGATCGCGTCGAGCGAGGTACCCAGCCCGCCGTCGGGGCCGCCCCCCACGCCGCGGACCAGGACGTCGGGCGCCATCTGCCCCGCGAGCTCGGCTGCGCCGCGGGCCAGATCGGCCGAGTGCGAGACAAGGACCAGCGCGACCCGCGCCGTCATGCCGCGCTGCGGGGGTCGGCCGGCGTGGGTCCGGACAGGGCCGCCGCCATCGCCGCGCCGAGGACCAGTGCGGTGGACCGCGCGCCCGGGTCTTCGTGCCCCGCGCTGCGTTCTCCGAGGTAGGAGGCGCGACCCTTGGTCGCGATCATCGGGATCGTGCCCGTCGCGGCCTTGTCCGCGGCCTCGGCTGCCGCCTGCAGGACGTCCACCTCGGAGCCGCCGTCGCCGGACGCGGCCTCGGCCGCGTCGACCGCCGCCTGCCAGGCGTCGACCATCGTCTTCTCCCCCACGGTCGCCTTGCCGCGCGAGGCCACGCCCTCGAGCGCGGCCTCCAGCACCGCGACGACGGCGGGCGAGTCGATCTGGACGCGCCCCGACACCTTGGCGGCCCGCAGGTACGCCGTGCCGTACAGCGGACCGGACGCGCCGCCCACCGTAGACATCAGCGTGGTCGCCACGAGCTTGAGCACGTCGCCGACGGTCCGCTCGTCACCGGTACCGCGCTCGGCCGCGGCGTCGTCGAGCCGCGCCACCACCGCCTGGAAGCCGCGGTGCAGGTTCTCGCCGTGGTCGCCGTCGCCGATCTGCCGGTCGAGCTCGGTGAGCTCGTCCTTCGCGTCCGCGACCGCGTCCGCCGTGCGGCGAACCCATCGCTCCGCCCAGTCCGCGTCCAACGCCATGTCTTGGAACCCTTCCTGTCTCACCACCGGAGTGCTGCAGTGTTCACCGGCGCATCCCAGAGAGCTTCCAGCTCGTCGTCCAGTCGCAGGACGGTGACCGATGCCCCCTGCATCTCGAGGGACGTCACGTAGTTGCCCACCAGCGACCGGGCGACCGTCACCCCGCGCTCCTCGAGAAGGCGCCGCGCTCGACCATAGACCACGTAGAGCTCGGACAGCGGGGTGCCGCCCATACCGTTGACGAACAGCAACACTCGCTCGCCGCGGACCAGGGCGAGGTCGTCGGCGACAGGGTTCAGGAGCATCTCCGTGACCTCGTCGGCGCTGGCGGCCGCCACCCGGTGGCGGCCGGGCTCGCCGTGGATCCCGATGCCCACCTCGATCTCGTCGTCACCCAGGTCGAAGCTGGGCCGGCCCACGTGCGGCACGCTGGGTGCCGCCAGTGCCACGCCCATCGACCGCACGTTCGCGATGACCCGTTCGGCGACGGCGGTCACGCCCGCGAGGTCGCCGCCCCGGTCGGCGGCGGCACCCGCGATCTTCTCGACGGCTAGCGTTCCGGCCACGCCGCGCCGGCCGGCGGTGTACAGCGAGTCCTCGACGGCGACGTCGTCGTTCACGAGCACCGAGGCGACCTCGATGTTGTCCTCCACGGCGAGCTCCACCGCGGTCTCGAAGTTGAGCACGTCGCCCGTGTAGTTCTTGACGATCGTGAGCACGCCGGCACCGCCGTCCGCGGCCTGGATCGCCGGCAGGATCTGGTCGGGGGTCGGTGAGGTGAACACAGAGCCCGGGACTGCGGCGTCGAGCATGCCGTCACCCACAAAGCCGGCGTGCAGCGGCTCGTGCCCCGACCCGCCCCCGCTGACCAGCCCCACCTTGCCGGTCACCGCACCCCCGGCTCGGCTGACGAACACGGGCATCTGATTGACGCGGACCAGGTCGGCGTGCGCGAGCGCAAAACCGGCCAGGGAGTCGGCGACAGCATCGGCTGGATCGTTCAGCAGCTTCTTCACGACGGCCTCCTCGCGGGGCTGTGCGGCCCGGCGACGGCACCGGGCCTGCACACGATTCCCCTGGGGTTCATGTAACACCACCGGGTCGGCGGCAGTACAGCACCCACCCTTTTTGGTTGTGGGCGCGATCGTTCAGCCTAAAACAGACACGTAGTCGCAACCATCGCGCCCACAACCGAGTTGCGGGTCAGCCGCGGCCGACCAGGATGCGCGCGTCCGCGACCGTGACCACCGAGCCGGTCACGAGCACACCGGTGCCGACGCCGCTGCCGTGCCTGTCGTTGGCCTCGGCCAGGTCGGCCGCGATCTGCAGCGCCTCGTCCAGCCGGCTGGCCACGTGCACCCGCTCCTCCCCGAAGACCTCGCGCGCCACCTCCGCCAGCTCCTCCGGGTCCGCGGACCGCTCCGAGGAGTTCCGGGTGACCACGATCTCCTCGACCGTGGGCTCCAGGACGGACAGGAGCCCCTCGGAGTCCTTGTCCGCCATGACGGCGACGACGGCGACGATGTGCTGCAGGTTGAACGACTCCTCCAGCGCGTCCACGAGGGCCTCCGCGCCGGCAGGGTTGTGCGCGACGTCGACCACCACCGTGGGGCTGGTGCGCACCACCTCGAGGCGGCCCGGCGCGTCGACGTCGCCGAACGCCGCCTCGACGATCTCCGCGCCGAGCGCGCGCCCGCCGCTCATCAGGGCCTCCGTAGCCGCGAGCGCCAGCAGCGCGTTGCGTGCCTGGTGCGCCCCGTGCAGGGGCAGGAAGATCTCGGTGTAGACGCCCGCGGGGGTGCGCAGGTCGATGAGCTGCCCGCCGACGGCGATGCGCCGGTCCGCGACCTCGAGGTCCACGCCCTCCCGGATCAGGTGGGCGTTGACCTCCTGGGCGCGGGCGAGGATCGGTTCGAGCGCGGCGTCGGGCTGCTCCGCGATCACGGCGACGGCGCCGTCCTTGATGATGCCCGCCTTCTCGGTGGCGATCTCGTCGAGCGTGGAGCCGAGCCAGCGCTCGTGGTCCATGGCGACGGGCGTGATGATGGCGACCTCGCCGTCGACGGCGTTGGTGGAGTCCCACCTGCCGCCCATGCCGACCTCGACGATCGCGACGTCGACCGGCGCGTCGGCGAACGCGGCATAGGCCATGACGGTGAGCACCTCGAAGAAGCTCAGGCGCGGGCCGCCCTGCTCCTGGGACTCGCGGTCCGCGACGCCGATGTAGGGCGCGACGTCCTCGAACACCTCGACGAACTGCTCCTGGGTGAGCGGCTCGCCGTCGATCGCGATGCGCTCGGTGACGCTCGTCAGGTGCGGAGACGTGAACCGTCCGGTGCGCAGTCCGTGCTCGCGGACCAGGCGCTCGACCATGCGGGCCGTCGAGGACTTGCCGTTGGTCCCCGTGATGTGGACGGTCCGGTAGGCGCGGTGCGGGTCGCCCAGAAGCTCCAGGACGCGCTCGACGCGGGCCATGGTGGGGTCGATGTCGTGCTCGGGGGCGCGGGACAGGATCTCCTTGTAGACCCGGTTCAGCGCCTCTTGGACGGCGGGGTCCGCGTTCTCGGCGCCACGGCTGGTACCACGGCGGTTGCTGGATCCGCCGCGGGGGGTCTTGTTCAGGGAGTCGGCCACGTACTGAGGATAGGTTTCCTCGACCTGCTGGAGCGAAACGGTTGGATCACACCGACGCATCACACACCCTGTTGCAGCTTTTCACCCGGTGAAGAACGATGGCAGCGCGTCGTCGGTCGGCGATGCAAGGGGGCGGCCGGGGGGAATGGCAGCATGAGGCGAGACAGCACGGTGCGGCGCGCGATCGTCGTCGGGGCCATGGCAGCGGCCATGGCACTTTCCGTTCCAGAGGCGGCCGGCTCCACCGGCGTCGGCCGGCCGGAGACGCACCATGCCGAGCTGAACCGCCCGAACCAGACGGTCACGGCTGCCGCCGTGGACCGTGCCGTGCACGCTGCGACCGCGCTGGCCGGCGAGCCCGGCTACGCCGGGGTCGCTGTCGACTACGACACCGCGAAGGTGACCGTCTCCTGGAAGGGCGAGGCGCCGGCGTTGGTCAGTGCGCTGGAGACGACGGCCCCCGAGGGCGTGGCCGTCGACGTCGTGCCGACGGCACTCAGCGGGGCGGATCTGCACGCAGCAAGCACCCGGCTGATGGACGCTCAGCGCGCGGTGCACGGCCCGGACGCCGTGCTGGCCGCGCTCCCGGCGGCGGACTACGCGGGGCTGGTCGTCGAGGTCAGCCGCGACTCGGCCGCCGCCCGTACAACCGGTCTGGCCCGGAACCTCGAACGCGTCGCCGGCGTCCCGGTGCAGCTCAGGATGGTCGATGACGACGGCTTCCGGTCCACCGCCGCTAGCCGCCGCAACGACCGGGCGCCGTGGCACGCCGGCGGGGCGATCGCCTCACGGGACGGCACCGACTACTGCTCGACGGGCTTCTCGGTGATCACCGCGGCGGGAAGCGAGCGGATCGTCTCCGCCGCGCACTGCAACAGGGGATTCGGCTCTGTGGTGCGCGACGGCGCGGGCGAGCGGATGGGCACGGTCTCGAGCCGCGCGCTGCAGCTCGACGCCGAGCTCATCAAGCCGGCGGGCGCCACGGCGAGCAGCGTGTTCGCCGGCCGCTGGAACGCGTCCCAAGCCAGCGCGCGCTACCGGATCCCCGTCGCCGCGGTGCGGGCGCCCGCCGTCGGGCAGAGGGTCTGCTCGTCCGGGGCCGTCACCGGCGAGCACTGCGGGGCGAAGATCCTCGCCACCGACGTCGCGTGGAGCTGCGGCAAGAGAACGTGCCACGGCTTCCGGGCGGGCCGCGACGACGGCGGTGTCGTGGTGGGCGGCGGCGACAGCGGCGGCCCGATGTACATGCTCGTCGACGGCCGGGCGCACGCGAGCGGGATGATCGACGGCGGCTCGAACCGCCGCAGCTGCGGCAGCACCTCGGTGACCACCCAGTGCTTCTCGTACGTCTACGGCATCCCGATGGTGGACATCCTGCGCCACTGGGGCGCGCGCATCAACAACTGACGAGGCACGTGCGCCCGCTGCTGGTCGAGCTTGCCGAGGGGTCTCGACAAGCTCGACCAGCGGTAGGGCTCGACCAGCGGTAGGGCTCGACCAGCGGTCGGCTCTCCGGTCAGGCCTTGGTGACCGACACCGCGCGCTCGTCCCCGGCGGTCACGGTGACCGACGTCGCCAGCGTCTCGCGCGACACCAGCTCGCGGTGCTCCTCGACGGCGGCGACCCACTCGGCCGGGACGGTGAGGTCGAGGTCGATCCGGTCGGCGACCTGCAGGCCGGCGGCCTTGCGTGCGTCCTGCACGTCGCGGACGACGTCGCGAGCGTAGCCCTCGGCACGCAGGGCGTCGTCGAGCCCGAGGTCGAGCACCACGAAGCCGCCACCGGTGAGCACGGCGGCCGCGACGTCGGCCGACTCCGCGGAATCACCGCCGACCACCGTCGTCAGGTCGTACTCGGTGTCGAGCAGCTCGACGTCGCCGTCGGCCGTCGCGACCACAACGGCACCCGTGCCGGTCTTGGACCAGGCGCCGGACTTCGCCGCCTTGATCACTGCCTGCACCCCGCGCCCGAGCCGCGGGCCCGCGGCCCTGGCGTTGACCGCGAGGCGCTCGGTGATGCCGTGGTCGGCGGCCGCCTCGGGCGAGAACGTCACGAGGCGAACCTCCTTGACGTTCAGCTCCGTCTCCAGCAGCCCGGTGAACGGGGCGACGCCGGCGGGGTCCGCCACCGCGACCACGAGCGACCGCAGCGGCTGCCGGACCCGCAGCTTGTTCGCCTTGCGCAGCGCCAGCGTCTGCGACACCACGGCCCGCGCGGACTCGACGGCGGCGACGAGCGCGTCGTCGGCCACGAGCACGTCGCCGACGTAGCCGGCGGCCTCGGCCACCGAGGCGGCCTCGACCACCGGGAAGTCCGCGAGGTGCACCGAGCGCCCGCCGGTCAGGCCGCGCCAGACCTCCTCCGTGACCAGCGGCGCCAGCGGCGCCATCACCCGGCACAGCACCTCGAGCGCCGTCGACAGGGTGTCGAAAGCATCGGTGTCCTCCGCCCAGAAGCGGTCGCGCTGCGTGCGGACGTACCAGTTGGTCAGGGCGTCCAGGTACTGGCGTACCGAGTCGCACGCGCCCGCGATGTCGTACGTGTCGAGCTGCTCGGTCACGTCAGCGACCAGCCCGCGCGTGCGCGCCAGGAGGTAGCGGTCCATGACAGGCAGCCCGGCGACCCGCTCGGGCGTCAGGGGCTGCGTGGCGTAGCCCGCACCGTCGCCGGCGGCGTTGGCGTACAGGGTGAAGAAGTAGTACGTGCTCCACAGCGGCAGCAGCACCTGGCGCACTGCGTCGCGGATGCCCTCCTCGGTGACCACGAGGTTGCCGCCGCGCAGGATCGGCGACGCCATGAGGAACCAGCGCATCGCGTCGGACCCGTCGCGGTCGAAGACCTCGTTGACGTCCGGGTAGTTCTTCAGCGACTTCGACATCTTGCGCCCGTCGGAACCCAGCACGATGCCGTGCGAGAGCGCCGTCTGGAATGACGGCCGGTCGAACAGGGACGTGGCCAGCACGTGCAGCGTGTAGAACCACCCGCGCGTCTGCCCGATGTACTCGACGATGAAGTCGCCCGGGTAGTGGTCCTCGAACCAGTCGGCGTTCTCGAACGGGTAGTGCACCTGCGCGTACGGCATGGAGCCGGAGTCGAACCAGACGTCCAGGACGTCCTCGATGCGGCGCATCGTGGACGCGCCCGAAGGGTCGTCCGGGTTGGGCCGCGTCAGCTCGTCGACGAACGGGCGGTGCAGGTCCGGGTTGCCGTCCTTGTCACGGGGCAGCCGCCCGAAGTCACGCTCGATCTCCTCGAACGACCCGTACACGTCGATCCGCGGGTAGGCGGGGTTGTCCGACTTCCACACCGGCACGGGCGACCCCCAGAACCGGTTGCGCGTGATGGACCAGTCGCGCGCGTTCTCCAGCCACTTGCCGAACTGGCCCTGCTTGATGTGGTCCGGCACCCAGGTGATCTGCTCGTTCAGCTCGACCATGCGGTCCTTGAACTTCGTCACCTCCACGAACCATGAGGACACGCCCATGTAGATCAGCGGGTTGCGGCACCGCCAGCAGTGCGGGTAGGAGTGCGCGTACTGCTCACGGCGCAGCAGCACGGTGCCCGGCGTCGTCCGCCCCGCCTCGTCGTCCGCCATACCGCGTGTGCGGGCCTTGAGGTGGTCGATGATCGGCGCGTTCGCGTCGAAGACCTGCAGGCCCGCGTACTCCTCCACGGGGAAGGTGAACCGCCCGTCGGGGCCCACGGGGATGACCGGCTCCACGCCCTCGCGGTCGCTGACCTGCTTGTCCTCCTCGCCGAAGGCGCCGGCGTTGTGCACCAGGCCCGTGCCGTCGGTGGTGGTGACGAAGTCGGCCTCGACCACGCGATGCGCGCCCACGTGACCCTCGAAGTACGAGAACGGCGGGGCGTAGGCCGCGCCGAGCAGGTCGCTCCCCTTGAGCCGCCCGACGACGTTCGGCGCCTCGGCGCCCTCATCCGTCAGCTCGCGCGCGTACGCGTCCACCCTGGCCTCCGCCAGCACGTACCGCTGCGGGGTCCCGGTGAAGGACGACTCGACGACGGCGTAGTCGACGTCGGGCCCCACCATGACCAGCAGGTTGGAGGGCAGGGTCCACGGCGTGGTGGTCCAGACCAGCAGGTGGTCGCCGACGCGCAGCGAGTCGTCACCGGTGGTCGAGCCTGTCGAGACCTCCGTCACCGCGAACCCGACGGTCACGGAGGGGTCCTGCCGCTGCTGGTACACGTCGTCGTCCATGCGCAGCTCGTGCGCGCTCAGGGGCGTCTGGTCGTTCCAGCAGTAGGGCAGCACGCGGAAGCCCTCGTAGATGAGGCCCTTGTCGTACAGCGACTTGAAGGCCCAGAGCACGCTCTCCATGAACGTCGGGTTCAGGGTCTTGTAGTCGTTGTCGAAGTCCACCCAGCGAGCCTGGCGCGTCACGTAGGTGCGCCACTCGTCGGTGTACTTCAGCACGCTGGAGCGGCACGCCTCGTTGAACTTGTCGATGCCGAGCTCGAGGATCTCTTCCTTGGTCTTGATGCCGAGCTGGTTCATCGCCTCCAGCTCCGCCGGCAGGCCGTGCGTGTCCCAGCCGAAGCGGCGCTCGACGCGCTGCCCCTTCATGGTCCGGTAGCGCGGCACGACGTCCTTCGCGTACCCGGTCAGCAGGTGTCCGTAGTGCGGCAGGCCGTTCGCGAACGGCGGGCCGTCGTAGAACACGAACTCGTTGCTGCCGTTCTCGCCGGCCGGGCGGGCGTCGACCGACGCGCGGAAGGTGTCGTCCTTCTCCCAGTACGCAAGGATGTCGCGCTCGAGAGAGGGCAGGCTGGGCGACGCGGGCACTGGGTTCTCAGACGCGGCGTTCTCGGCGTCGCTGGGGCGGTGCAGCGGATAGGCCATGGTTCTTCTGGCTCCTGGCGGTTCAGCGGTTCGGCAGCAGGTGGACGTCTGTGTTGCTCTGCTGCGAGGACGCCGCACCTGGGTGCGCCGCGGTACCACCCCGCTTGACGCTCGCCACGGCAGTGGCGGGCATCCGCTCGTTGACGGCTGTGACGGGCCTACCCGTCCGGTTCTACTGGGGCTCCCCGCTGCCCGACCCTTCGACAAGCTCAGGGCGGTGGGGTCACCTGTTCTTCCGGAGGCTCACCGGTGATAGCCGGGTCGATGCCTGTGGGTCAATCGTACCGGGCAGTGGCAACCGGAAAGATCCGGCATGCAACCTGCTCGCACCCCGCGTGCGTCCTGGGGGCATGAACGCAACCAGCCAAGCGATCGGCCCACCTGCCGGCACCGCGGTCGGAACCTCCTGGCGGGCTGAGCCCGTGCCAGACCCCGAAGGTCGCACCACGGGGGACCTCGAGTTCTCCGTGGTCCGCACAGGCATGTCCGCCGAGGAGCAGTTCCGGCTCTTCGCGATCGAGAGCACAGCGGCGCTGCACCGCATCGCCTACCTGCTGTGCGGCGACGACCACCGCGCCCACGACCTGACCCAGATCGCGCTGGAGCGCACCTACCGGCACTGGTCCCGGCTCAAGGACGGCAACCCGTTCGCGTACGCCCGCCGGGTGCTCGCCACGGCCCGCATCGACGGGTGGCGGCGCACGCGCCGCGAGGTGCTGCAGTCGCCCGAGACCGTCGCCGTCGCGCAGGAGGCGAGCCGGGCCCCCGCCGCCGACAGCGGCGCACAGGTCGCGGAACGCGAGCGCCTCGTGCGAGCGCTGCGGCGGCTCGGGCCGAGCCAGCGTCGCGTGGTGGTGCTGCGCCACCTGCTCGACCGGTCGGAGGCCGATGTCGCCGAGGAGCTCAGCGTCAGCGTCGGAACCGTGAAGTCCCAAGGCGCACGCGGCCTCGCCCGCCTGCGCGAGCTGCTTTCGGAAGGACAGGACGCATGACCAGGAGCGACATCATGACCGAACCTGTGGACGAGCGCTGGGTGGCGCACATGCGCGACCTCAGCACCGGCATCGTGCCGCCCACCCCGGCAAACCCGCACGACATGTCACGCGTCGCGATCCGCCGCACGCGGACCCGCCGCGCGGTCCTCGTGACCACCGGCGGAGTGACGGCGGTGGCGGCCGTCGCGGTGAGCGCGTTCGCCCTCGGCGGCCCGACGTCGCAGGGCGTGCTCCTCCCGGGCGCGGCCGCGTCGGTGTCGGCGTCGGCGGATCCGTCGTCCGAGGCAGCCGCGTCGGCCGCGGAGGCGGAGGCGCTGGCCAGGGAGAAGGAGAGGCTGGCGGCGGTGGCCCTGGCGCCCGACGGATGGGAGGTGCACGAGCTGGAGGGCCTCACCTATGCCCTGCCGCCCGAGATCGTGACCAGCGGCCCGGTCCAGGACGAGCCCGGCGTGACGTCGGACATGTGGCACAGCAGCGAGGACCCGGACGCCCCGCCGTTTGTCAGGGTCGCCCACTACGCGGCGGGCTCCGAGTCGCCGGCCTGGCCGGACGTAGCGTCGAAAACCGACGCCTCGGAGTTCGAGCTGCCGGGCGCCTCACGCGCCGTCGTGGCGGATATCTCGGCCGAGGTCGCGGGCCTGCCCAGTGGCACGGACGTGCCCGGCAACTCGAAGGGGCCGCGCATGTTCGTCATCGAGCGCGCCGACGGACCGGGTACCTACGTCATCACGCTGAACCTGCCCCGCGAGGGAAGCGCGGAGTTCGTTCAGGGGTTCCGGGCCTCGCTGAGCCTGGACTGATCGGCCTGACCTGCGCGGCCGCCGTCGGCTCGCCTGGCAGGAATGACCATGCGCTTGCTCCGGGACCTCACGTGCCGTCCCGGAGCAAGCGCATGGTCAATTCCTCGTCGGCGACATCGAGCCGCCAGGCGACAGATGAGTTTCGGTGGCGCTCGTCGTCAACCTGGAGAACGCTGAGGTACAAGCCACGGTCTTGACCTCAACCATCGTTGAGGTACTGGAGTTGTCCTATGAGCAATGACCAGCACACCGCCGACGCCGCGCCGCGTCTCCGTCTCTCCGACCCGACCGTGCGGACCTTCGTCCAGCTGCTGACGAACGTGCTGTTCGTAGGCGTCATCAACTACACGGTGTGGTTCGCCGTGACGTTCTTCGTGTTCCTGCAGACCCGGTCGGTCTTCGCGACGGGCGTGATCGCGGGCCTGTTCCTCGTCGCCATGGTCGCCACCGGCGTGTGGTTCGGCAGCCTCGTGGACCATCACCGCAAGAAGACGGTGATGCAGGCCTCGGCCCTGGTGTCGCTCACGTTCTACGCGGTCTGCCTGGTCATGTACCTCGTCACCCCGGCCGAGGAGTGGACGAACCCGGGCAGCGTGCGGCTCTGGGTCCTCGTCGTGCTGCTCATGTGCGGCGTGATCGCCGGCAACCTCCGCTCGATCGCGCTCCCGACGGTGGTCACGGCGCTCTTCGACGAGACGCTCCGGGACCGCGCGAACGGCCTGGTCGGGACGGTCCTTGGCATCTCGTTCCTCGTGACGTCGGTGATCAGCGGCCTGCTCGTCGCCTTCGACGGGATGCGGACGTGCCTGATCCTGGCCCTCGTCATCCTGGCGGCGGCGCTGGTGCACCTGCACTTCGTCAAGGTCCCCGAGTCGTTGTCGCACGCGGCGGCCGAGGGCGAGCCCCGGAAGGTCGACCTCAGGGGCACCATGAAGGTGGTCGGCAAGATCCCCGGGATGTGGGCGCTCATCGCCTTCACGGCCCTGAACAACCTGCTCGGCGGCGGGTTCATGGCGCTCATGGACGCCTACGGGCTGTCGATGATGTCGGTGCAGGCATGGGGCTTCGTCTGGGGCGCGCTGAGTGCCCTGATGATCGTGTCCGGCCTGCTCATCGCCCGCACGGGCCTCGGGTCCAACCCGGTGCGCACCATCCTGCTGGTCAACCTGGCCCTGTGGGCCGTCACCATCGTCTTCCCCATGCAGGCCTCGGTGGTCTGGCTCGTGGCGGGCCTGGCGGCGTACATGGTGGCCATGCCGTACGTCGAGGCCTCCGAGCAGACCGTGCTCCAGAAGGTCGTGCCCTACGAGCGCCAGGGCCGCGTGTTCGGGTTCGCGCAGTCGCTCGAGCAGGCCGCCTCGCCGCTCACGGCGTTCCTCATCAGCCCGCTCACCCAGTTCTTCTTCATCCCGTTCATGCGCGACGGCGGCACGGGAGCCCGGTGGATCGGCGACTGGTTCGGCACGGGCGACGCCCGGGGGATCGCGCTCGTGTTCGTGCTCATCGCGGTGCTCGGCCTCGCGCTGACCGTGTACGCGCTGTCGAGCAAGTACTACCGCCTCCTGAGCCGGCGGTACAAGGAGGCGCCGGGGGACGTCCCCGAGGGCACGACGCCGGACGAAACGCCCGACGTCGCCGCCGAGCCGGCCCGCCCGGGCACCGTCTGACCGCGTTGACCATGCGCTTGCTACGCCCCCGGGGCCGGAACCCGGTCAGCTTCGTGGTCCGGTCAGCCCACCGACACGTTCACCGTGTGCCAGCCCGTCGCGCCGTCGGGCGCGGGCGGCGCCTCGGCCTCGGTCTGGACCAGCCCCTCGGCGTCTGTGGCCCGGACCGCGAGCGTGTGGTCGCCGGCCGCCAGGTCGATCGACGCCCGCCACTGGCGCCACGTGTCCGAGCCCACTGTCTCGGCGAGCTCGGCGGTGACCCATTCGCCGTCGTCGGCCCGGACCTCCACCTTGCCGATGCCCGTGTGCTGCGCCCAGGCCACGCCGGCCACGGTCACCGCCCCGGCCGCCGCCGAGCCGCGCGGCACGTCGATACGCGACTGAACCTTGATCGGCCCCAGCTCCGACCAGCCGCGCGGGGTCCAGTAGCCCTGGTCGGCGTCGAAGGTGGTGACCTTGAGCGACGTCACCCACTTGGTGGCGGACACGTATCCGTACAGGCCCGGCACGACGAGCCGCGCGGGGAAGCCGTGGTCCACGGGGAGCGGCTCGCCGTTCATGCCGATCGCGAGCAGGCTGGCGCGGTCCGGGTCCTGGAGCACCTCCAGCGGCGTTCCCGCGGTGAATCCGTCGTCGCTCCGGGAGAGGACCATGTCGGCGCCCGCCTGCGGCTTGGCACGCTCCAGCAGGGCACGGATCGGGTAGCCGAGCCACAGGGCGTTGCCGATGAGGTCGCCGCCCACGGCGTTGCTCACGCAGGCGAGCGTCACGTGGTGCTCCTCGAGCGGCAGCGCGAGAAGCTCGTCCCAGGTGATGGTGAACGGCTCGTCCACCATGCCGTGCACTTCCAGCGACCAGTCCTGCGGGTCCAGCTGCGGCACCCGCAGCGCGGTGTCGATGCGGTAGAACTCCGGGTTCGGCGTGATGTA
Organism: Promicromonospora soli; assembly: GCF_014653785.1. Classification (GTDB taxonomy): domain Bacteria; phylum Actinomycetota; class Actinomycetes; order Actinomycetales; family Cellulomonadaceae; genus Promicromonospora; species Promicromonospora soli. The sequence continues at coordinate 253,926 of NZ_BNAS01000004.1, forward strand.
CGGGGCCAGGCCGTCGAGCTCCAGGTCGGCGCCCGCCGGCACCTCGGGCGCCGCGGTGCGGGCGGCGGGCAGGCGGATCTTCTCGCGCACCGCGTTCACCGCCGCCGAACCCGCCGACAGCGCGCGGGAGCCCGCCAGAGCCAGCACCGCCACGCCCGCGGCTATCCCTGTGACGGCCAGGAACCCGCGCCGGTCCACCACGCTGCCCGATTCCGCCCACTGGTCCGGCACGGGCCGCAGCTTCGTCACGGCCGTCCGCAGCAGGATCACGGCGCCGCCGATGCCGATGACGCTCGGCAGCGCCCACAGCGGCGTCGCGTCCGGGCGCAGCACCGCGACGATCGCGCCGACGACGCCGACCACCGCGATCAGCAGCGCGCCCGACGGCGGACGGCGCAGCTCCAGCCAGCCCGCGAGCGCCGCCCCGAGGGCCAGCACCACGGCGATGGATCCGAGCAGCACCGCCTTGTCGTTGGTGCCGAACCACTCCACCGCGAAATCCTTGAGCCACGGGGGCACGGCGTCGACGACGGCGGCGCCGCCCGCGAACAGGGTGCTGGCGCCGGGCGCGACGAGAGCGGCGACGAGCTCCGCGACGGCCAGCCCCGCGGCACCGGCGAGGACGCCGGCCAGGGCGGCCCAGCCGGCGTCGTGCGGGGAGCTGTCGGCCCGCGGGCTCGCGGGACTCTCGGTTGCCTGAGTCATAAGCCCAGCCTGGCACGCGTTTCGGTGCGGCAAGAGCTCTGGCGGAAGGCTGTCACCACCTTGTAAGACGCCGAGCCCGCCGGACGGACCACCCGGCAGTCGCAGAAGCCGGGCAACGGACCGAAGTCGCAGAACCCGCGGACTCAGACCCCCGTACCCCGCACGATCTTCGAGTTGTGGGCCTGCGCGCGCGGCCGGATCGTCACCAGATCGATGTTGACGTGGTCCGGGCGGGACAGGGTCCAGGCGATGGTGTCGGCGACGTCGTCGGCGACCAGGGGCGTGTAGCCCTCGTAGACGGTGGCGGCCTTCTCGGCGTCGCCGCCGAACCGGACCAGCGAGAACTCCTCGGTCGCCACGGCACCCGGGGCGACCTCGATGACGCGCACCGGCTCGCCCGCGGTCTCCCAGCGCAGCGTCTGGGACAGCATGTGCTCGGCGTGCTTGGCGCCCGTGTAGCCGGCGCCGCCCTCGTAGGCGCCCTGGGCGGCGGTCGAGGTCACGTTCACGACGTCGGCGACGCCCTTGTCGGCGCCGGCCTTGCGCAGCAGGGGCAGCACGGCCTTGGTGACGCGCAGCGTGCCGAGCACGTTGATCTCGTACATGCGGCGCCAGTCGTCGATGTCGGCGTCCTCCACGCGGTCCAGGCCGAACGCGCCGCCCGCGTTGTTCACCAGGGCGTCGAGCCCGCCGGTGGCGGCGAGGTGGGACGCGAGGGCGGCCACGGCGTCGTCGTCGGTCAGGTCGACCACGTAGGTCTCGCAGCCGGTCTCCGCCGCGAGCGCCTCCAGGCGGTCGGCGCGGCGGGCAGCCGCGACGACGTCCCAGCCGTCCGCGCGCAGCCGCCGCGCGGTCGCGGCACCGATGCCCGACGACGCCCCGGTCACCAGGGCGCGACGGGTCGGCTTGGTCTCCGGAGCGGTCCCGACGGCGCTCGCGGGGCCGGTCGTGGTGGCTGTCTCAGGGGCGGTGCTGTCGCTCATGGCCGCACTGTAATGCCTCTGCCGCCGCCCGCCGTCGGCGCGATCCGGGGGGTCAGCGGCGATCTGTCAGTCGAGCAGGCCGGCGGCGTAGCCCACGAACATGACGACGAACAGCCCGGCCACGACCAGGATCCCGACGACCCACATCCAGTGGGTCCCGCGTGGCGGGCCGTGCTCCTCGTGGCCTTGCGGTGCGCTCACCTGGTCGGACTCGGGCGGGGTCTCGCCGGGCTGGAGGTTGCCGCTGGCAGGCATCGTGCGGCCGTCCGGCTCCGGGTCGGGGTTGGTCTTCCGGGTCGTTGGTCATGGTGGATCTCCGTGCCATCGGGGGTCCTTCCACGGTAGGCACGCCCGATCCCGGTCGCGCGCCGGGCTCCCGCGCGGCAGAGCCCGGCGAGCCCTACGCCGCGGCCGCGAGCACGCTCCCGAGCACTGCCAGCCCTTCCCGCGCCTCGTCGGGGGTGATGACGCACGGCGGGACCACGTGCACCCGGTTGTCGGCGATGAAGGGCAGCACGCCGCCGTCGAGCAGGTTCTTCTTGATCGCCGCCATCGCGCCCGCGCCGAGCGGTTCCTTTGTCACGGGGTCGGCGACCAGCTCGACCGCCCAGAAGACGCCGAGGCCCCGCACTTCCCCGACCAGCGGGTTCGTCTCCGCGATCGCGGCGAGGCCCGGGCCGAGCACCTCGGCCCCGATGCGCGCCGCGTTCTCGACGATCCCCTCGTCGGCCATGGTGTCGAGCGTGGCGACGATCGCCGCCATGGCGAGCGGGTGCCCCGAGTAGGTGAGCCCGCCGGGAAACACCCGCTCCTGGAAGGTCGCCGCGATCTCTGGCGACACCAGGACCCCGCCCGCCGGCACGTACCCCGAGTTCACGCCCTTGGCGAAGACGATCAGGTCGGGGCGAACGGAGTGCTGGTCCAGCGCGAGCCACGAGCCGGTGCGGCCGAACCCGGCCATCACCTCGTCCAGGATCAGCACGATCCCGTACCGGTCGGCGATCCGGCGCACGCCCGCCAGGTAGCCGGGCGGCGGCACGAGGATGCCGGCGGTCCCGGGGACGGTCTCCAGCAGGATCGCCGCGACGGTCTCGGGTATCTCGGCCTGCACCACCCGCTCCAGGTGGTGCAGCGCCCGCTCGCACTCCTCCTCGACGGACGACGCCCAGAACTCCGACCGGTACAGGTAGGGCCCGAAGGCGTGCACGTGCCCGGTCGCGTACTCGTTCGGCACCCGCCGCCGGTCGCCCGTCGCGACGATCGCCACGCCGGTGTTGCCGTGGTAGGACCGATACATCGACACCACCTTGTTCCGGCCGGTGTGCACGCGGGCCATGCGGATCGCGTTCTCGATCGCGTCCGCCCCGCCGTTGGTGAAGAACACCTTGCCGCCCGGCCCGAACGGCGCGCGGGCGAGCACCCGCTCGGCCGCCTCGCCCCGCACCCGCACCGCGAGCGCCGGCGACGCGGTCACCAGTTCGCCCGCCTGGCGCGCTATCGCCTCGACCACGCGCGGGTGCTGGTGCCCGATGTTGGTGTTCACCAGCATCGACGACATGTCGAGCCACTGCTCCCCCGCGTGGTTCCACACCCGGGAGCCGGAGCCGCCGGCGATCACGAACGACGGCGCGGCGGAGCTGGGCGACCACGACTGGATCAGCAGGTCGCGGGCAGCGGCGATCGCGCGGACGTCGTCTTCTGCCATCAGCTGCCCCCTTCGGTGAGCTGCACGTCGAGTGCCTCGAACTCCTCACCCTGGATGTCCACGCCCTCCTCCGCAAGTTCCGCGAGGGCCTGCTCCACGTACTCGTTGGTGTAGGCGGTCTCGGGCGGCTCGGCGGAGATCACCGTCGCGCCGGTCTCGTTCTGCGTGCCCATGGCGATCTCGACGGTCTGGTCCCACTGGTCGGCGTTGACGGTGCCGATGCCGCTGGTGGAGGGCCAGATCAGCTTGTTCACCTCGTTGGTCTGCCAGAGCTGGTGCGAGGTGCCGAGGGTCGAGCCCGCCGCGGTGACGATCCCGGCCGCCTCCTCGGGGTTGTCGCGGACGTACGCCCAGCCCTTCAGGGAGGCCTTCACGAACCCGACGGTGGTGTCCGCGTACTCCGAGTCGTCGGCCAGGCGGGCGGCGTCGGCCCAGATCGCGTCCTGGAGCATGGCCGTGCCGTGGTCGTTCCAGTCGATGACCTCGAGGTCCTCGGGCTGGTACAGCTCGCCCGTGGCGGGGTTCACGGTCTCCAGGATCTGGGCGTACTCGTTGTACGTCATGGCCTGGGCGGCGTCGATGTCGCCGGCGAGGAACCCGTTCATGTCGAACGCCTGCTGCACCAGCTCGATGTCGTCCGGGGTCTGGATCCCGGCGTCCTGCATGCCGGCGAACAGCTCCCACTCGTTGCCGTACCCCCAGGAGCCCACCTTCTTGCCCGCGAGGTCCGCGGGCTCGGCGATCCCGGCGTCCTTGAAGGCGACCTGGAGCGTGCCCGAGCGCTCGAACACCTGCGCCACGTTCGTCACCTCGGTGCCCTGCTCGATGGACCCGAGCACCTTCGGCACCCACGAGATCGCGTAGTCGGCGTCGCCGGCGGCGAGCACGTCGATCGGCACGGTGTCGGTGCCGGCCTCCTGGATGGTGACGTCCAGGCCCTCGTCCTCGTAGTAGCCCTGGTCGACGGCGGCGTAGTACCCGGCGAACTGCGCCTGCGCCACCCACTGCAGCTGCAGGGTGACGGGCGTGAGCCCGCCGGCCTCGGGTTCGGTGGACGCCCCGGCGCAGCCGGCGAGCGCGACGGCCGTGGCCAGGCCCAGTGACGTGCGCAGCACGTTCTTGCGGTGCATGGTATTCCTCTCGATCAAAGCGGTGAAGGCATAGAAGACGAGCCCCGTGGCGACGGCGCCCAGCACGTACGCCCAGGCCAGGGCGTAGCGGCTGGAGGAGACGGCCGAGGTGATGGCCTTGCCGAGCCCGTCGACGGGCCCGCCGAAGTACTCGGCGACCAGGGCGGAGATGACGGCGAGCGAGGACGCGACCCGCAGCCCCGTGAAGAAGAACGGCAGGGCGCCGGGCAGGGTGACGTGCCGCGTGGCCTCCCAGGGCGTCGCGGCGTACGAGCGCATCAGGTCCCGGTGCACGGGCTCGACGGTGCGCAGCCCGCGCAGCGTGTTGATGTACACGGGGACGAACACGGCGATCGCCGCGACGACGACGCGCGTGGTCTGCGCGTCGGAGCCGAACATCGTGTAGAAGACGGGCGCCAGGCACACGATCGGCACGACGGCGGTCGCCGTGACCAGCGGGTTCGCGGCGTCGGCGACGGGGCGCCACGCCGCCGAGATCCCGGCGCCGACCAGGGCGAGGACCGTCCCGAGCACGAGGCCCAGCAGGGCGTTGGTCGCCGTGGCCAGGGCCGCGTCCGTGACGACGCCGAGGTTGGCGCCGAGCTCGGCAGCGATGTCCGACGGCGCGGGCACCACGAACGCCTCGACGCCCAGCCCGGTCACCACCGCCTGCCAGAGCGCAACGGCCAGCACGCCGACGGCGACGGGTGCGCCCAGCGCGAGCCCGCGGCCCCGGATCACGTGGGCACCCGGTCGGACGCGGCGTCGCCCGAGTGCAGCGCCTCGCGCACGGCCGAGACCCGCTCGAAGTACGCCGGGTCCTCGCGCAGCCCGATGCCGCGCGCCGCCCGGTCGGCCGGGGTGCCGAGCGGGACGTCCAGGGTCGCCACCACGCGGCCGGGCCGGGGCGACATGACCACCACGCAGTCCGACAGGTACACGGCCTCCGCAATCGAGTGCGTCACGAAGACGACGGCCGCGCCGGTGGTGGCCCTGATCCGCAGGAGCTCGTCCTGCAGCCGTTCGCGCGTCATCTCGTCGAGCGCGCCGAACGGCTCGTCCATCAGCAGCAGCCGGGGGCTGCGGGCCAGTGCCCGCGCGATCGCCACCCGCTGCTGCATCCCGCCCGACAGCTGGTGCGGCCGGTGGTCGGCGAAGTCCGTGAGCCCGACGAGGGCGAGCAGCTCGGCGGACCGCGCCGCGCGCTCGGCCTTGTTCGGCTGCCCGGACTTGCCGCGCTGCCCGGCCCCGCCGCGCAGCTGCATCGGCAGCTCCACGTTGGCCCGCACCGAACGCCACGGCAGCAGGCCGGCCTGCTGGAACGCGATCCCGTAGTCCTGGTCCTTGCGCGCCCGCTCCGCCGTCTTGCCGAACACGGCCACGCTGCCCGACGTCGGGGCGTCCAGGTCCGCGATCAGCCGCAGCAGCGTCGACTTGCCGCAGCCCGACGGGCCGATCAGCGACACCAGCTCGCCCTCGCCGACCGTGAGGTCGACGTCGGTCAGGGCCACCGTCCCGGCGTCGGACCCACCGTCGAACACCCGGCCAGCGCCGGACACGACCACCGCGGTCATGCCGCCTCCCCCACCCGGTACCGGCGCAGGCCCAGGGCGACCAGCGCCACCAGCCCCGTCGCCGCGAGCCCCACCAGCACGGCGCCCGCGATGGGCGACCACTGCTTGGCCGGGTCAGCGCTCGCGGAGGCGCCGAACTCGACGATCATCCGGCCGAGCCCGCCGCGCAGGCCCGTGGACACCTCCGCCACGACGGTCCCGACCACCGCATTCGCGGCGGCCAGGCGCAGCGCGGGCAGCAGGTACGGGACCGACGACGGCGCCCGCAGCCGCCAGAACGTCGTCCACCAGCCGACGCCGTAGGCGCGGAACAGGTCGAGCCGCACACCGTCGGCGTCGGCGTCCGGGGACGTGAACCCGCGCAGCGCCCCGACCGACACCGGGAAGAACGCCAGGTACGAGGCGATCACGGCCACCGACATCCAGTCCTGCCAGTCGAAGGTGCCCACCTCCAGCTGTGCGCCCCACCGCTTGACCAGCGGCGCGATGGCGATGAGGGGCACCGTCTGGCTCAGCACCACCCAGGGCAGCAGCCCGGCGCGCGCCGGCACGAACCGCGCCATGAGGACGGCCACGAGCAGGCCGAACACCACCCCGGCCACCCAGCCCACGGCCGAGACCCCGAGCGTGAACCCCGCGCCCTGCAGCGTCACGAGCCACAGTGGCGGGGAGTCGGGCGCGGAGGTCAGCGGCTCGGCCGCGCGGGCGGCCATGTCCCACAGGTGCGGCATCGCCACGTCGGTGGTGCGGGGCAGCACCCGGACCTCGCCGAGCACCCAGCCGTCGTCGGGCACCAGGGCCTTGTACGCCTCCCAGGCAGCCACCAGCGCAAGGACCCCCGCGGCACCGGCCAGTGCTGGTCCGAGGCGCTTGCCGGACCCCTGCCACTGCCGGCTCACCGGGCGGCTCCCGGCGAGGCCGAGATGGTGCCGGTCCAGCGGGCCTGCTCGAACGCTGCTCGGATGGTGCTCAACTAAACTCCCTTGCCTCAGCAAGAGGCCAGCAAAGTCGTCACCTGTTTCGTCTGCAGACCCCGCCCGTTTCCAGGAGGTGACACTTGTTCCGGGAAACGGCGACAGCCGTCCCGTCTCTCCGGCCGGCCGGTCCCTACGCTGGTCTGCGGGCCTCCAACCGCTGTATGAGACCGAACCACAGTCGTTCTTGCCGGTATGGCACGAAGCCGGCGTCGACCGCGAGGGTGGCCGGTCGCCCGTGGAGGATCCAGCGCCACTGAGCGTGGTCGAGCAGCAGCAGCCGACCCCGCGGACGAAGGACCCGGTCCATCTCGGCAAGGACCGCTCCGCGATCGCGAAACTCGCACATGGCAAGGGTGCAGACCACCGTGTCGAAGCTCCCCGCCGGGAACGGCAGCCGTGCGGCGTCCGCCCGCAGCAGCGACACGTGGTGACGGACCTCCGCACGTCTGCGAGCGATCGAGAGCAGCTCCTGGTCGAGGTCGACCGCGGTCAGGGCAACGTCTTCGGGATAGTGGCGCAGATTGAGGCCCGTGCCCACGGCGACCTCCAGCACCCTGCCCGTCGCTCGGGAGCAGATCCACTGCCGGCTGTTCCGGAGGATCAGGCGCTCGGGTGGCAACCCGGCTCGCACATCGCACCGGCGATGCTTCCCGGCCGCCGATCTCGGCCGACCTGGCCAGAGCCTTCCGATCTTCGGGTTGAGCATGTCCGCTCCTGATCGCGCCCGTGACTCGGCGCCGGTCAGGTCGCCTGCGGTGCAGGCTGCCGCGCAGGGACGGCAGCTGTCCGTCGCTTCCACATGCTGCCTGCCAACGGCAGCAGCGCCACGAGTCCGGCGAGACCCTGCACGTAGAACTGGACTGCGGCCAGCGGGACGACGCGAGACAGGGCCATGACGCCCAACGCCACCACGACGAGGCTGGTGACCCCAGGGCTCAGCAAGCCGCTGCGACGCACGCCGAGAGCAAAGCCGAACATCCCGGCGGCGAAGGTTATCCCCGCCGCCACCATCAGCGGGACGAACCAGGGATGCAGCACCTCCTGGGCCGCCTCGACGTCGCCACCCGCCTCGACCGCTGCGAGCGGCGCGAACTCCAGCCCTGGCAGCATCGCGTAGAGCGTGCAGCCCATGACGACGAAGGGCAGCGCTGCCGCGCTCCAGCGGTCCTCGCCCGCCTCACGGAGGTGAGCCCGGACCGCGAGAAAGGCAAGGGCAAGCACGCCGGACGCGACACCCGTCGCCAGGTGCACAGCACCCCAGCGTGCCGGGTCGGACTCGACCGCCTCGGCCACTGCCCCGGCGTTGGGCAGACGGCCCTCCAGGTACGGGTGGTAGCTGAGGACGGCGAGCAAGATCACCGGTGCGATCACCACCACACCTGTGCGAAGCGAGCTTCTGGTCGTAGACATCGCATGCCTCCTTGTCGGTGCGTCGGCCGGGGAGCGAGCCGCGCGGTGCGCGGTCAGGTTGCCTTCGACGCTAGGACCGATCGACGGCGCGTTCTATCGGGAGTTCTCCCCATATCGCCAGGCCGTGCTGCATGGCGAACAGCGCGGCTCCAGCACGCGTGGAGACGCCCATCTTCCGGTACGCGTTCTGGATGTGGCTGTCAGCGGTCTTGACCGAGATCCCCAGAGCGCGGGCGACCTGCTTGGTCTGCAGGCCTCGGGCGAGCAGGACCACCACCTCGCTCTCCCGGTCGGTCAGACCGGCCGGGCGCGGGACGCGCGGGACGCGCTGGCCCGCCGCTGCGAGGACTGCGACCACCGCGTCCGCATCAAGGCGGCCGGTGCGGACCTCCTCGCCAAGCTGCCGCGCGGCTCGGGCCGGCGAGAGCGTGTCGCGGTGGGGACGCGGCTCGGTCATGGTGTGGTACGCGTCGGCGGCCGCGAGCACGCGCGCAGGCGTGGTGAGCGCCCCGGCTGTGGTTCCCCGGTGGTAGCCGGAGCCGTCGAGCCGTTCGTGGTGGAACGCCGCGACCGGGGCGAGCTCCGCCAGGAAGGGCGATCGGCTGAGAACGCGCTCGGTGTAGTACGCGTGCAGCCTGACCCGCTCCCAGTCATCCGGCGAGAGCGGTCCGCGGTCCTCCCAGATGCGGACCGGTACCGCGACCCGCCCCACATCGTGGACGAGCGCTCCCCGGCGCAGAGCGATGGTCTGAGCGGCGTCGAGCCCGCAACGCCGGCCGGCGTCAGCAGCCAGCCCGGCCACGTCGGCCGAGTGGCCGACGAAGTACGGCGAGACCAGGTCGGCGAAGTCGCCCATCGCTCCGAGGGCACGGTCGATGGCCTCGTCCCTGAGCATGAGGTGCGGCGCGGGCTCGGCTGCCAGGGTCTCCGACCACGCGGAGCCGTGCGGATCAAACGCCAGGATCTCCGCCGCATGCTGGGCGAACGGCTCTGCGACGTCCGGGTCGAACGCACCACCGGCACGGCCGCGCACCACGCGGGCGGCGAATTCGTCACCTCCCAGCATGCGTTGGAAGGCGGCGTCCCGGGCGACGTGTGCGATGCGCATCGGCAGGGGGATCGCCTCGCCCTTGGGGCGCGCGGGCCAACCCCTTCCGTCCCATCGGTCGCTCGCATGGGCGAACAGGGCGGGGACCACCAAGGGGAGCCCCAGTCGGGTGGTGAGCATCTGCGCGACGTCACAGTCGGCGGCCACCACGTCGCCGAACTCGCGGGCCAACGCCGGCATTCCCCGCGCGAGCTGCAGAGCACGCACCGCCAGCGGTCGTCCCGGTGGCGCGACGGCGCGGCTCATTCCCGCCAGCATCTGCGCCGGGGACCCGAACCTGACCGGGACGCCGTACGTCGTCAAGGCATTGTCCACGGCGAAGACCTCCGACGCGGTCTTCGCCGTGGCGGTGCAACCGACGTAGAACAGCAACGAGGTGTAGTACGCCTGGGCCTGCGTCTCCGGGTCTACCCCCAGAATGCTTCCGAGGCGCGTGGCGATGAGCGCGCTGTGCAGACCGTGCTCGAGCGGCACACCGATTCCCAGATCCGTCGCGAGTGACAGCGACGCGACAACCTCAGCCGTGCGTACCTCGTCGTTGTCCTGCGGCGATCGGTCGGACACCATTCCACGATACGCGGGGACCCCCTCCGTCCTCGCGGGCTGTCACGCAGATACGCCCTGGTTGTGGGCGCCCTGGATGGCGGGGATGATCGTCTCGCCGTAGGCCTTCAGGGTCTCCTCCTGGGCGTCGTGCTGCAGGTAGATCGCGAACTGGTCGCAGCCGAGGGCCTCGAGCTCTTTGAGCCGGGCGATGTGCTCGTCCGGGGTGCCCACCAGGCAGAACCGGTCCACCACGTCGTCGGGCACGAACTCGGTGTGGGTGTTGCCTGCCCGGCCGTGCTCGGCGTAGTCGTAGCCCTCGCGGCCCTTGATGTAGTCGGTGAGCGCGGCCGGGATCCGCGCTCCGCCGCTCGAGGTCGCCGAGGCCCCGTACCGCGCCACGATCTCGGCCACGTGGTTGCCGACCATGCCGCCGAACCACCGCACCTGGTCGCGCATGTGGGGCCGGTCGTCGCCCACGTACGCCGGCGCGGCGACGCAGAACTTCAGCGCCTCCGGGTCCCGGCCCGCGGCCTCCGCCGCCTCGCGGACGGCGCCGATCATCCACGCCGCGATGTCCGGGTCGGCGAGCTGCAGGATGTAGCCGTCGCCCACCTCCCCCGCCAGCGTGAGCGCCCTGGGCCCGTACGCCGCCACCCACACGTCCAGCTCGGAGCCCTGCGACCAGGCGAACCGCACCGGACTGCCGTTGACGTCGGCCTCGCGCGAGTTCCCGAGGTCCTTGATCACGGCGACCGACTCCCGCAGGGTCGCCAGGCTCGCCGGCCGCCCGTGCAGCGTGCGCACGGCGGAGTCGCCGCGGCCGATGCCGCAGATCGTCCGGTTGCCGTAGGTGTCGTTGAGCGTGGCGAACATGGAGGCCAGCACCGTCGAGTCGCGCGTCGCCGGGTTGGTCACCATCGGCCCCACGATCACCCGCTCGGTGGCCGCCAGGATCGCGGGGTAGATCACGAACGGCTCCTGCCACAGCAGGTGCGAGTCGAACGTCCACACGTAACCGAAGCCCTGGTCCTCTGCCTGGCGAGCCAGGTCGACCACCCGGCTGGCGGGTGGGTTGTTCTGCAGCACTATCCCGAAATCCATGTCGCTCCCCCTAGACCAGGTACTGGCTCAGACCGCGCTTGACGAACCGGCCGTGACCGGCCCGGCCGTGGAAACCGGCGTCGTCCACGACCACCTCGCCGCGCGAGAGGACGACGTCGACGTGCCCGTCGACCTCGAAGCCCTCCCACGCCGAGTGGTCCATGTTCATGTGGTGCGTCCTGACGCCGAGGGTGGTGAGACCGGTGGGGTCGTACACGACGATGTCGGCGTCGGCGCCCGGCTGGATCACGCCCTTGGTGCCGTACATGCCGAACATGCGCGCCGGGGTCACGGAGCACAGCTCGACCCAGCGTTCGAGCGAGATCTTGCCCGTCACCACGCCCTGGTAGAGCAGGTCCATGCGGTGCTCCACCGACCCGATGCCGTTCGGGATCGCCCGGAAGTCGCCCCGGCCCAGCTCCTTCTGGTCCTTCATGCAGAACGGGCAGTGGTCGGTGGAGACCACCTGCAGGTCGTTGGTGCGCAGGGCCTGCCACATCGCGTCCTGGTGCCCCTCCGCCCGTGCACGCAGCGGGGTGGAGCACACCCACTTGGCACCCTCGAACGTGCCGAACTCCTCGCTCGACGCCCCGAGCTGCTCCTCCAGCGACAGGTACAGGTACTGGGGGCAGGTCTCGCCGAACACGTTCTTGCCCGCGTCCCGGGCGGCCGCGAGCTGGGCGACCGCCTGCTTGGCGCTGACGTGCACCACGTACAGGGGCGCACCGGTGAGGTCGCTCAGCATGATCGCCCGGTGCGTCGCCTCCTCCTCGAGCTGCCAGGGCCGCGCGAGCCCGTGGTAATAGGGGTCGGTCTTGCCCTGGTCCACGAGCTGGGCGGCCAGGACGTCGATCGCCGGGCCGTTCTCGGCGTGCATCATCGTGAGCAGGCCCTCGTCGCGGGCCACCTGCATGGCGCGCAGGATCTGGGCGTCGTCGGCGTAGAAGACGCCCGGGTAGGCCATGAACATCTTGTAGCTCGTGATGCCCTCGTCGACGAGGGTGCGCATCGCGGCGAGCGAGTCGTCGTCCACCCCGCCGATGATCTGGTGGAACGCGTAGTCGATGGCGCAGTTGCCGGCCGCGCGCTTGTGCCACGCCTCCAGCCCGTCCTGGACGCGCTCGCCCTGCCGCTGCACGGCGAAGTCGACGATCGAGGTGGTGCCGCCCCAGGCCGCCGCGGTGGTGCCGGTCTCGAACGTGTCGCTGGCGGCCGTGCCGCCGAACGGCAGCTCCATGTGCGTGTGGGCGTCGACGCCGCCGGGCACCACGTACTTGCCGGTCGCGTCGATCACGCGGTCCGCGGTGGCCGCCAGGTCCGCCCCCAGGGCGGTGCTGCCGGGGGCGACGACGGCGACGACCGTCTCGCCGTCGATCAGCACGTCGGCCTCGACCGTGCCCGTCGCGTTCACGACTGTCCCGCCGGTGATGAGAATCGTCATCGTGCCTCCATATCGGTCTGCGGGTTTCGTCTACGGGAGCCTGCGCGCCCCGGGCTACGGCGCGGTGATGGCGGCGTAGGCGTCCGGACGACGGTCGCGGAAGAACTGCCACCGCTCGCGAACCTCGCGCACCTGGTCGAGGTCGAGGTCGCGCACCACCAGCTCGTCGTGGGTCGAGGACGCGAGCTCGCCCACGTAGTTCCCGTCCGGCCCGACGGCGTACGAGGACCCGTAGAAGTTCACCGCCTCGTCGCCGTACTCGTTGTCCTCCAGTCCCACCCGGTTGTTCGCCACGACGAAGTAGCCGTTGGCGACCGCGGCGGCGGGCTGCTCGATCTCCCAGAGCCGGTTGGACAGCCCGGGCTTGGTCGCGTTGGGGTTGAAGACGATCTGCGCGCCGTTCAGCGCCAGCTCACGCCAGCCCTCCGGGAAGTGCCGGTCGTAGCAGATGTAGACACCGATCTTGCCGACGGCGGTGTCGAAGACCGGGAAGCCCAGGTTGCCGGGCCGGAAGTAGAACTTCTCCCAGAACTTGTCGAGGTTCGGGATGTGGTGCTTGCGGTAGCTGCCGAGCACCGTGCCGTCGGCGTCGACCACCACCGCCGTGTTGTACAGGACGCCCGGCTGGGCCTCCTCGTAGATCGGCAGGACCATCACGATGCCGAGCTCGGCCGCGAGCGCCGCGAACCGTTCGACGGTGGGTCCGGTGACCGGCTCGGCGTACCGGTAGTAGGCCGGGTCCTGCGTGATGCCGAAGTAGGGGCCGTAGAACAGCTCCTGGAAGGCGATCACCTGCGCGCCCTGGCTCGCCGCCTCCCGGGCCCAGCCCTCGTGAAGGGCGATCATGGACTCCTTGTCGCCGGTCCAGCGGGCCTGCGTGAACGCAACTCGGACGGTGCTCATTCAAACTCCCTCGCCTGAAGCAGGTGACCAGCAAAGCCGGGACCTGTTTCGGCTGCGAGCCCCAAACCGTTTCCAGGACGTGACAGCTGTTCCGGGACCCGGCCCGGTCGGCACAGCCGTTCGGGCTGGACCGATCAAAGGCCGGTCGGAACCGGCGGCGACGCTCGCAGCGAAACCGCCGTGGGGCCGAGTCCGGCCGGTGTTCCGTGGCGCCGGGTCGCGGGCCCTGCTTTGGCTCGTCGATGCAGTTCTCACTGTGAACTGCTTCCCGCCTGGACGCGAGATGGCGCGTCGAATTTCACCCGTGGGCGCAACCCGGTGCTCTCCCACGACCGCGGCTGACCGTCGTCCGACATCGATCCGCGCTCCGGGCTGACGGATACCCGCACCTGAACCATGATGGGAGCCATGGCCGCTCCAGAGTTCGTCGTCCAGGCAGGCAAGGTAATCAACCCGTGGGTACTCCGCGTCGCAGGACGTGTCCCGCCGGCGGTGGTGCTGCACCACGTGGGCCGCAGGTCCGGCAAGGAGTACCGCACTCCCGTGGTCGCGTTCGCGGCCCGGCCCGAGCAGGAGATCCTGGCGGTCGTGCCGCTGCCCTGGGGTTCGAACACCGACTGGGTCCGCAACACGATGAGCTCGGGGACGGTGCGGCTGACGCGGGGCGGTTTGGACTACCTGGTGAAGGACGTGCGGGTCGTGCCCGCGTACGAGGTCGTCGACTGGCTCGCACGGGTGCCGTCGGTGCTCCTGTCGGCGCTCGGCATCGAGGAGTGCCTGGTCGGGACGCTGCACCAGGGCTGACCGGTCGGTCCGGTGTCATCGGGTGCCTCGGCGCGGGAGTATGTTTCGCGTCGTGATCTTGCGCACAGCCACACTGTCTGATGCCGCCGCGGTCGCCCGGGTGCACCACATCACCTGGGTCGCGACCTACGGGGCGATCCTCCCGCCGGCGTTCTGGGCCACCGCCACGCTCGAGCGCCGCATTACGACGTGGGAGCGGTGGCTGAGGAACGGCGCCACGCCCGTCATCGCCGAGGTGAACGGCGAGGTGATCGGCATCGCGATGTCCGGTGACGCCGTCGAGCAGGAGGATGTCCTTCCGGTGCGCGGCCGGCAGCTGTACCTGCTCTACGTCCTGGGGGCGCACCACGGGACCGGCGTCGGGCAGGCGCTGCTGGACGCCGTCGTGCCGCCCGGGACCGGCGCCCAGCTGTGGGTCGCGGAGGCCAACCCGCGGGCCCGACGCTTCTACGAGCGCAACGGGTTCGTCATGGAGGGCGCCCGGGTCGTCGACGCGAGCACCGCTGACCTCGCCGAGGTTCGGATGGTCAGGTAGTCGGGTTACCGTTCGACTCATGTCAGATTTCCACATCCGCGCCTCGACCCCGGACGACGCCGTCGGTATCGCCGCGGTGCACTGGACCACCCGGCGCGCGGTCTTCGGCGAGCTCCTCTCAGCCGAGCACTGGGAGACCGAGACGCTCGGCACCCGCACGGAGGGCTGGATGCGTATCCTCGCCGCCGGCAACAAGGCACTCGTCGCCGAGGTCGGCGACAAGATCGTCGGCTTCGCGATGAAGAACCCGTCCGGCCCGCACCTGGGCCACCCCCCGGTCCGGGCCGTCGAGCTGCACGAGCTGTACGTCGACCCGGCCTTCCACGGCACCAACGTGGGCCACGCCCTGCTGGAGAACGCCCTCCCGCCCGGCACGCCGGCCCAGCTCTGGACGTTCGCGTCCAACCCGCGGGCGCGCAAGTTCTTCCAGCGCGCCGGGTTCCTGCCCGACGGCGTCACCGCCACCGACCCGTACACGAACGTGCTCGAGGTACGCCTGGTGCGCTGACGGCACCCGAATCCACTCGAACGGACGGGCCGGTCGTGCCACGATTCCGGAATGACCACCGCACACAGCGTCGAGTTCTTCGATGATCCGGCGGCAGTCCTCGCGGTCGCCGGCGACCTCCTGGCCGCCGAGCCGGTGGTCTGGAGCGTTGTCGCGTCGGTGACTCACCATGCCGCGCGGTCGTTCGCACCCGGCAGGGCGCGTCCCGCGCATCCGATGTGGTGGGCGGTCGTGCGCGACACGGGCGGCGCCGTCGTCGGGGTGTCGATGCGCACCATGCCCCACTCGCCGCACACGGTCTGGGTGCCCGCGCTCCCCGAGGACGCCGCGCGGACGCTGGCCCTGGCCGCCGTCGAGCGCACCACGCGTGCCGGCGAAGCGCCTCTGACCTCGGCGAACGGTCCCCTGCCCGCCGTCCGCGCCTTCACGGAAGAGGTGCAGCGGACCACGGGCGGGACCGTGCACGCGGACCGACCGGACCGACTCTGGGAGGCGACCCGGATCGTCCCGCCCGACCCCGCGCCGCCGGGCCGCCCGCGCCCGGCCACGCTCGACGACCTGGCCCTGGTCAGCGCCTGGTTCGACGTGTTCCACGCGGAGGCGGACGCCCAGGCAGGTCGTGCGCCCGACGCCGAGCCGCTCCGGATCGAGGGCGCCCGGCGCTGGATCGAGGAGGGCGTCGTGTGGCTGTGGGACGTCGACGGCGAGGTGGTGCACCTGACCGGCGTGCGGCCGCCGTCGTACGGCGTGGTCCGGATCGGGCCCGTCTACACGCCGGCCGAGCACCGCGGCCGCGGATACGCCCGGGCGCTGGTCGCCGAGGTGGCCCAGCGGGTGCTCGACGCCGGTCACCGGGTCTGCCTCTACACCGACCGGGACAACCCGGTGTCGAACCACGTGTACGCCACGATCGGCTTCGAGCCGGTGCTGGATCAGCTCCACCTCGCACTGGACCTGGAGCCGACCCCCGCGACGTCCCCCACCACGAGGGAGGGCTGATGGGACGCCGGGCGATCATCTTCCACGGGACTGGCGCCCGGCCCGAGTGGATCTGGTACCCGTGGCTGGCGGACCAGCTGCGGACGCGCGGGTACGACGTCGAGACGCCCCACCACCCGGGAACCAACGTCGAGCCGATAGCGACGTTCCTGCCCACGGTGCTCGCGGCGCACACCTTCGACGAGGACACCGTTCTGGTGGGGCACTCGGGCGGGGCCGCGCTGCTGCTGGCGCTCCTGGAGCACCTCGACGTCGCTGTGGCACAGGCGGTGCTCGTGGCCGGCTACTCGACGCTGCCGAACGACCAGCCCGAGCCGGTGCTGCAGGACACCTATGACTGGGCAGCTATCCGGTCGCACGCAAGCAGCTTCGTGTTCCTGAACTCCGTGACCGACGAGTTCGGGTGCGACGCCGACCAGGGCCGGGCCATGTTCGACCGGCTCGGCGGCACTCTCGTGGTGCGCGACGACGGGCACTTCACCTCGGACACCCTGGAGCTGGTGAACCGGCTGATCCCGTGACCCAGGTAGGCGCGTCACGTTCCTGCACGACAGCCAGATCACCCGGCCGGATCCGCTCACGCTGCCAAGATGCGGAGTGCGGACTGACCGTTGCGGCGTTGCTCGGCGGGTATTGCCTGCCAGGCCCGGGCTTGATCCGGCAGGTTGCGGACGAGTGTCTGCAACCGCTGCTTGTCAGAGCCTGCGAAGTGCTCGCGTCCCGCGTAGGGGTCGGCGAGGCAACACAGCAGGACTGCGGCGTCCTGCAAATGGCGGTCAGGGTCGCGAGAGTCCGCCTGGTAAGCCGCCGCCTTGAGCACGATCGCACCGAAGACCCCAGGCACGCTGACCGTCGTCGCGCGCTCCGGACCAATGACCAAGCGAGCATTGACCGTACGGCGCAGGGCTTGGGTGCCGCCTTCGATGGCGACCATCACATGTCCGCGGAGCTTCTGGGTGACACGAGGCGCGGCATGGTCCGCCACGAGGACATCGACGACATCAGGTGCGCTGGTGACTAGATCGACCTTGGCATCGCCGCGTGTGAATCGGTGGGCAGTCTTCTCCAGAGGGTCGAGCGAGGTCGCGAGGGAGTAGCCAAGTCCCTCCAGCGCAAAGGCAGCAGCAGCGACGTTCGGCCAAGGAACGCCCCATCCGCCAGGTGGTGTCGCGACTTCGATGACAGGTCGATAAGTCACACTTGCCTCAGCGCTCTGTCGAGGGCAGAGGTACCCACCGCGCGTTCGCGCGGGTCGAGCGACCCAGCAAGGTCGAGAGCGGCAAGCACGACGCCCTCTTCGGCGAGACCACGGACGACGGCCAGATCCATCGACGTTGCACGCAGCGTGAACCGCCCAGCGTCGTCATGCATCAGACCGTGACGGACCAGGATGCCGTCGAGGGCGGCGTGGGCGACGTAACCATCGACAGCCGTCGTCGTCGCGAGCCCAAGCGTCACTGCTGCGCGGGAAGTGTCGACTATCTCTGCCTGCACCCGTTCGACGGCCGCTGGATGTCCGGCGTACCGGGCAGCCTCGGCGCGATTTCGTGCCCGCTCGATGAGGCCGGCGGACGACAGGTTCCGAAGGCGTGCCTTGAGCCGGGAGCGCTGCGACCCACCCATCCATTGCGGCACCTGACCGGACAAGATTGCGATGGCACCCCACGCCGTCGGCTCGGACCATGCCTGGGTGCGAGCGGTAGTACCCCGCACTGCGAGGAAGCGGTCGACCGATGCCTCGTCCAGGACGCCCCGGGCAAGCTGGCGGAGCTCGCCGCGCGCGACCAAGTGCTGCACCTGGCGGGTGGAGATGCCCAGGCGCTCTGCGGCCTCACCGACGGCAAGCAATGACATGACAATTAGTATCGCCTATGCGAAGTTACCCGTCAACAGATCTGTCCCTCGTGACGGGCCGGGCCCTCCACCGCCGTACTGATCTGCGGTTCGCGGTCTATGCCACCAAGTAGTCGTCGGTTCTGGGCTCCTCCGGATTTGGGCACTCAACGGCGCCTGCGTACAGCGGTGCGCGCCGGATCCCGTGGGCGACAATGGGCTCATGACCACCGAGCTCTGGATCACCGGCGACCCCGACACGGACCGGCTGCTGAGCGACGACCCGTTCGCCCTCCTGGTCGGAATGCTTCTCGACCAGCAGTTCCCGATGGAGCACGCGTTCGCCGGTCCGGGCAAGATCCGCGACCGCATGGGCTCCTTCGACGTGCGGGCCATCGCCGACGCCGACCCCGACGAGTTCGTGACCATGGCGACCACTCCCCCGGCGATCCACCGATATGGCCGGTCCATGGCAGGCCGTGTGCTGGAGCTCGCGCGCGCGATAGTCGACGAGTACGACGGCGACGCCGCGAGGATCTGGACCACGCCCGGAGCCGACGGCGGCGCCCCGACGGGCGCCGAGGTGCTCAAGCGGCTCAACGCCCTGCCCGGCTACGGGGAGCGCAAGGCCAAGATCTTCCTCGCCCTGCTCGGCAAGCAGCGCGGCGTCCAGCCGGAGGGCTGGCGCGAGGCGGCGGGCGAGTTCGGCGAGGACGGCTCGCGCCGCTCGATCGCGGACGTGACCAGCGCGGAGACGTTGCAGGAGGTCCGTGCGTTCAAGAAGGCCCAGAAGGCGGCGGCCAAGAACGCCTGAGGGTCTGGGGCGGGCGTGGTGGCGCCGGAGATCCTCGCGGTCAGCGCACCTCGAACCGCACCGGAAGCTGCCACGGCATCGAGGACCACAGGGTCCCCGTGGCGCGCAGCGACTCCAGCGGGACCGTGATCGTCATGCCGCCGAGGCGGCGCAGCGCCACCTCGACCGCTACCTTCGCGATCACCCTGGCCGGGCGGCGTACCGGGCAGGCGTGCGGGCCGGCGCCCCAGGTGAGGTAGGACAGGTTGCCGGGCTCGAGCCAGATGTCGTCGCCGGACGCGCGCGACTCCGCGCTCGCGCCCAGGATGCCCGGCACGACCGCGTCGCCGGCCCGGATCTTGCGTTGTCCGAGCACCGTGTCGGCCAGCGCGTAGCGCGGCGCCGTGTTGCTCGCCGGCGGGATCGAGCCGAGGACGGCCTCCAGCGTGTCCGACGCCGACAGCCGGCCGCCGGACCGTGCGTCGAACCGCGGGTCCGTCAGCTGCATCCGCAGCGACTGCGTGATCCACGCGACCTCGAACTCGCTGCCCAGGACGAGCATGGTCGAGACCGCGCTCTGCACGTCCTCGTCGTTGGGCCGGCTCCGGTGGCGCAGGATCGCCGAGGTCATGTCGTTCGACGGCTGCTTCCGACGCCTGGCGACGAGGTCCACGATGAGTGTCTTCTGCGCCGCGAGCGCCTCGAGAGCCTCCACGCCCTCGGCCCGGAAGATCTGGCGCGCGTAGCCGAGCATGGCCTGCGCCTCCGCATGGTCGAGCCCGAACATCGTGGACATTGCGAGCAGCGGGATGGCCCACGCGTACTCACCGACGAGGTCTGCCTCGCCCTTGGCCGCCACCCGGTCCAGCGTGAGCTCGCACCACTGCCGGACGTTCACCGCGAGGCGGTGCTCGTCGAACCCGTCGAACGCGTCGTCGACGAGGCACCGCAGGTACCGGTGCCGTTCCCCGTCGACGTAGTAGACGCTGTCGCGCGGGGCGAGGATCGCGCCGACGCCGCTGCCAGCGTCCACGGTGCCGTCCGCGACCAGGCCCCAGTTGCGCGAGTCGCGCGAGTACAGACGCTCGGTGCGCAGCACCGTGGCCAGCTCCTGGTGCCCCAGCACGAGCCACGCCCGCACACCGGGTACGAGGAGCACGGGAGCCACGTTGCCCCACCGGTCCCGCAGCCGCTCGTATACCTGGGCGGGATCGGGGCTCGTGGTGGTCTCGATGAGCGGCGTCAGGTCCGCCAGGTCGGCCAGGCGCTCCGACTGAGTGGTCGTCGTGACTGTCATTGTCCCCCGGCTCTCGGGCGCGACGGGGCGCCGGCGCGTCGTTGGGCGGAATGTATCGCATGTCCGATGACCAGTATCGGAAGCGCGCCGAATGTCGGAAGTAGTTCCTCACGAGGGTCGATATGTACGCATTTTTCCCTGTGCTCGCGTACTCTGTGGCCATGTCAGATCCGGCCCCATGGGACGACTACGTCCCCCCGCCTCTGCAGGTTGCTCTGGCTCAGGAGGAGCACCGCCTGGCGTCCAGCAGGAACGTGTTCGCGCTGATCAATCCGGACGGGTTGCTGACCATCAAGGACGGGACGCCGCAGGAGGTGCGGGAGGCGGCCGACCCGCTGCACGGCACGGCCGCCAGGGTCACCGTCGTGGACCCTCGTGGTGAGGTCCCCGGGATCCGTGGGTACCGGCCGGAGGTCGGCCGCGACCTGCCGGAGGAGTACCCGGTCAACCCGGTAGCCCGGCGGGTCAGGGCGGCTCTGGCGGCCGGGGCGGGGCAGGTTGTCCCGGACGAGGAGCTGCGCGGCAATCTGGCCTTGTGCGCGGTGGACGTCGACGGCAAGACCGAGGTGGGCCTGACCGGCTGGCAGCAGCAGCTCATCCGTGTCGCCCACCATGCGGCGCACGCTGCTTCGGGGTGGCTGTCCTCGTTCCGCATCGTCGGCAGGACCGGGGAGGCAGGGGCCAGCACGGTCTTCCTGCCAGGTCTGCGCGACCCGATGAGCGCAGACGAGGCACGACGCGCCGCACATCAGCTGGCCCTGGTCGCCGCCTCCGCTGACGACGAGAACTCTCCTGCCCTGCGGCCGCGCTGGTAGCTGTGATGACCGCCATGGAGAACGGGTACGAGAACGCGGTGTTGGCCGAGGGCAGGACCGCCGCACTGCTGAGCCGTCTGCGCGAGCAGGAGGGGCGTCCGGCGCTGGTGGGGTACCTCCCGCTGGGGTTCCCAGACCTGGAGCGCAGCATGGAGGCGCTGTACACGCTGGCTGACAGCGGCGTGGACATCATCGAGCTGGGGATCCCGTACACGGCGCCGGTCATGGACGGGATCGTGATCCAGCAGGCGTCCCAGATCGCGCTGGAGGCCGGGACACGGGTGGGGCATCTCTTCGATGCGGTGCGCCTGCTGCGCGGGCACGCACCCCAGGTCGAGGTGCTGGTGATGACCTACTGGGACCCGGTGGTGAGCTACGGCGTGGACGCGTTCGCCCGCGAGCTGAGCGCTGCGGGCGGGGCGGGGCTGATCACCCCGGACCTGGACCCCGGCCAGGCCGGCCAATGGGTCGCGGCAAGCGATCAGCACGGCCTGGACCGTGTGTTCCTGGTGGCACCGAGCGCGCGACCGGAGCAGCTGGCGGCCGCGACCTCGACGTCGCGGGGTTTTGTATATGCCGCCTCCACGATGGGTGTCACGGGGACCCGCGCCACGGTGGGTGAACGGGCCGAGAAGCTCGTCACGGACACCAGGGCCGCCGGGGCGACGCACGTGTGCGTCGGCCTGGGCGTCTCCAACGGCGGCCAGGCGGCCGAGGTCGGGCGATGGGCCGACGGCGTCATCGTCGGCTCGGTCCTGGTGCGTCCGCTGCTCGGGGACGACCCGTGGGCCGACCAGCTCAAGAGCCTGGCGACCATCACCCGCGAGCTGGCCTCCGGGGTGCGCCGAGCACGCCGCCCGCAGGTTGTGCCGGACCACCCCGCCCCCATGCTGGAGATGTCGGCCGACAGCACCGCGAGAGGATCCAAGATGCCTAGCACGATGTCGATGCCCGGCGACGACGAGGAGATCCGCAACGACGTGGACGATGCGATCCGTGCAGGGACGATCTCCGACGAGGAGGTGGCGACGGTTCACAAGCTCCTGGACGAGAATCCCGGCCGGTTCAGGTCGTTCAAGGACATCTACGAGATGGCCCGCTCCGCCACGATCAGCGACTGAGAGTCGATCCGGCACCCCGTGCTGGCCCTGCGCCAGGCGGGGTGCCGGGGTTCAGGTGGTGTGTGCTCGGTAGGCGCTGATGAACGCGTAGGCGCTGGGGCGGGTGACAGGGAACTGGTACGAACCGTCGTCGAGCGCGGGCGCGGTGTAGGTGATGAGGTGCCCTGACGAGAGCAGCCCCCACGGGTCGACGGATCCGATCACGCCGGAGACGATCTGCGGCTCGGGGGCGACCAGAGGCGCGGAGGGATAGGCCGCAGACGAGCCGACGTCGGCCGCAAGGCTCAGCGCCCGTCGTGCGCGACGCTCCACGCGGTGCTGGTTGACACGGTACGCGCGGACAAAGACCTGGGTGCTCCCGGGCAAGACCTGAAGCTGGGATGAGCCGGGGTCGTCGGTGACCGGTGCGGTGAAGGTGATCTGGTGGCCGGGACGCTTGCGTCCGGGGGGCACGACTGACTCGACAGTGCCGGCCACGAGACAGGGCCCGGGGCCGGCCAGGTAGATCAAGGCGGTATCACCTGGCTGGACGTCGTCCAGGACGTCGATGACGTCGATGACGTCGACAGGAGCGTAGACGCCGGGCGTGTAGCCGGGGCCGGCCAGGTAGATGAACGCGGCGTCCCCGGGCTGCAGCTCTTCGATGTCGTCGATGACGTCGACGGGCACGTCGGTGTCCACGACCTGGTGGTCACGTCCCCGGGCGCTCATCGCCAGGAGCCCGGTCGCACGGTGGGAGCGGGGGCGGTGCACAGGGGCTGGTTGACGAGGTCGTCGTTCATGGGGCCCTCCGGATCGGTCTGGGTATGGTCTGGCTCGACTCGAGAGCACCGGAACGGGGTTGGTCCGGCGCTCGACGCATTCGCGACCGATCGACGCCCCCACTCCCGTTGGCCTTCGCCCCGGTGGATGTGGCGGCGCCGCCGGCGACGGTCAGGCTCCCGCGGTGGCCTCGGCCCGCGCGATCTTCTTCTTGAGCTTGGCCAGCAGGCCGGAGTAGGCGCTCGGGTCCACGGGGAGCAGCCACTGCATCGCCCGGGCACCAGGGGAGACGTCGATCCCGATGTCTTCGAGCGTCTCGTCGATGTTGTGCAGGGAGAACGGCAGGACGTTGGTGCCGCGGGCGTGCCGGCCGTTCGTGCGTTGCTCCATCCACTGCACTCGCTCGGCGACGATCGCGCGGCGTTCCTTGACGGGCGGAAGGTTGAGCACGCCGGCCAGGTAGGCCCCGACCCACAGTGCGCCGACCTCGGCCGACAGCGGGCTGAAGAACGAGGAGTTGTAGCCGGCGAAGGTCAGGTTGGGCACGTCATGGGGCAGGATCTGCTTCCACAGCTGGAAGTTCTCCCGCTCGTCGAGCAGCCGCTTGGTGACGACGTCGCCCAGGAAGGGGACGCGCTGGTTGAACCCGGTCCCGCAGATCACGACGTCGGCCTTCACCGACTCGCCGTTGGTCAGCTCGGCGACGGGCTGTGCGTCGGTGATGACGAACCGGCCGATCTGGGTGTCGCGGTGCACCGCGATGGTCCCGGCGGCGACCTGCTCGTAGAACCCGTCCGTGGACAGCGAGACGGTGCTGCGGGCGATGTCGGAGAACTCGCCGCGGGGCACCAGGCCGAGCTTCTTCAGCCCGAGCTGGGAGGTCACCACGGAACCGATCCAGTCGACCAGGCCCTGCCGCACTGCGCTGCCCGGCCCGTGCAGGAAGCGCTCCATGCCGCTGTCCTGGGTCTGGTACCGGAACAGGTTCTCGCCCAGCCGCGTCAGCAGGAGGTACTTGAAGTTGAGGCCGCCGGCGATCCTCTTGGGCATCTTCCACAGCAGGTGCCGCGCGACGACCGTGGTGCTGGCCGCGACCTGCCCGATCTCGGCTGCGATGTCGCAGGCGGACTTGCCGTAGCCGACGACCACGACGTGCTTGTCCCGCACCGACTCGACGTCGGTGAGCTGGCTGGAGGCCACGAGACGCCCACCGGACCGGACGAAATCGGGATAGCCCT
Organism: Promicromonospora soli; assembly: GCF_014653785.1. Taxonomy (GTDB): domain Bacteria; phylum Actinomycetota; class Actinomycetes; order Actinomycetales; family Cellulomonadaceae; genus Promicromonospora; species Promicromonospora soli. The sequence continues at coordinate 278,214 of NZ_BNAS01000004.1, forward strand.
CGAAGCGGGGGATCGTCGGGTCGGAGAATATGCCGTTGGCGATCACGAGGTGGTCGAAGTGCTCGGGGGGGCGCAGCGAGGCCCCGGCAGGGCGGGCGGTGACCAGCCAGCCGTCATCATCCGGAGTGGGTACGACGTTCACCACCTCGGTGGACAGCCGAAATGATGGCTCGAGGCCGAAGGTCCGCACGTATCGCTCGAGGTAAGCCTGGACCTGCTCGCCCGTGGGCCACTCCGGGTACTCCTTCGGCATCGGCAGGTCCGAGAACGCGTAGGAATTCCGGTTGTTCTGGGTGCGCAGTCCCGTGTACCGCCGGGTCGCGCTCCATACACCGCCGACGTCGGGCGCCTTCTCGAACACGACGACCTCGTGCCCCAGCTCCCTCAGCACCCTTGCGTGGGCGATTCCAGCGAATCCTGCTCCGACGATAGCGATCCTCAACGCCAACCCCTTGCTTCCTCGAACCAGACGATCAACGACTCGGGCAATCCGGTCGAATCGTACCCGCTCGCAGAGTCGAGCTGCAGGTGGCGGGCGGTGTGCGCTCTTGTCCCGATGGTGGGACCGTCACCGCCGCCGGTAGGCCGTGGCCAGCACCGACACCGTCACCTGCTCGGGCAGCTCGCCGTCGTCGGACAGCTCCGCCTCGGTCACGTGGCGCGCGCTCGGCGTCATCAGCACCAGGTCGACGGCCTCCCTCGGCGTCAGGGGCGTCGTGTACTCGACCTGCACCGTGCGCGCCGTCTCGAAGTAGGGATCCAGCGCCTGGTGGAGGCGCCGCTCCTTGTCCGGGTCGACGGTCACCATCTGCGTGACCTGGCGGCGCAGCTCGGCGAGGTGCCCGCCGAAGGGCCGCACCACGACCAGGACGCCGCTGGGGCGCAGCACCCGATGGAACTCGGCCGGGTTGCGCGGGGCGAACACGTCCAGCACCACGTCCACCTGCTCCGACGCTATCGGGAACGGCCGGAACACGTCCCAGGTCGCGGCGGCGGCCCGCTCGTGCGCCTTGGCCGCCGCGCGCAAGGCATGTGCGGACGTGTCCAGGCCCAGGCCGACGGCGTCGGGCAGCGCGTCGAGCACCCCGGCGAGGTAGTAGCCGGTGCCGCAGCCGACGTCGATGACGGTGGCCGGCCGCCCGGGCCGGCCCGTGCGCCCCGCGGCGAGGTCGGCCTCGGTGGCGAGGTTCGCCACGGCCCGGCGGATGGGCGCGTACCGGCCGGCGGCCAGGAACTCCCTCCGGGCCCGGGCCATCGGCCCATCGTCCCCGCTGGTCGCGCGCGCACCGGTCAGCAGGCCGACGTATCCGTGCCGGGCGACGTCGAAGGAGTGGCGCTGCGGGCACCGCAGCGCACCGTCGCCGGGCGACAGCTCCTCGCCGCACGACGGGCAGCGCAGCAGCGGGAGGACCGGGTCGAGAGCAGCGGGAAGGGATACGGGCACGAGCACACTCCTTTCAGCGACAGTGGGGCGAACGGCTAGACGCGGCCCTCCGGGACCGGGTTCGCCGCCCGCCCCTCGGTCGACAGGAGCAGGACGACGGCGTCGGGCCGCAGGCCGATCGCCGCCCGCCACCCGGGCTGCCCCAGCACCAGGCGGGCCGCGGCGAGGGTCGCCGCCCCGCACGGCCCGGAGTCGACGCCGAACCGCGCCAGGTCGTCGACGGCGGCCGCCGCCTGGTCGTCCGAGACGGTGACCGCGCCGTCGAGCCCGTCCCGCAGCACGGGCCACGCGAGCGCGGAGACGGTGCCGCAGTTGAGGCCGGTCATGATCGTGTCGCCGGTCGGCACGGTCACCGGCCTGCCCGCACGCAGCGACGCGACCAGCCCCGCGGCGCGGTCGGGCTCAACGGCGAGCAGCGCGCCGCCGTCGGCCCCCTTGCCCCTGTAGTGGCTCACCACGGCCTGCGCGAACGAGCCGACACCGACCGGCACCACCACCAGGTCCGGCGCGGCAAGCCCCAGGGCGGCCAGCTGGTCATCGGTCTCGAGGCACAGCGTCGAGTAGCCGTCGACTATCCACCGGGGGACGTCCGTGTACCCGGGCCAGGACGTGTCCTGCACCAGCACCGCCTCCGGGTCGACGGCCGCCTCAGCGGCCGCGCGAGCCACGGCGTCGTCGTAGGTGCCGTCGACCTCGACGGCCTGCGCACCCTCCGCGCCGATGGCCTTCTTCGCGGCCACCGTGATGCCCGGCGGGTAGTAGATGGTCGCGGCCGCACCGATCATGGCGGCAACGTGGGCGACGGCGCGGCCGTGGTTCCCGTCCGTGGCGGCATACAGCCGGACGGCGCGGCCCCGGACGGCGTCGCGCACCGCGCCCAGGGTGACCGCGGACAGCCCGAACCGCTCCCCCAGCGCCCGCGCCGTCGCGTAGGACGCGCCGAGAATCTTGAACGCCGGCAGCCCGAGCCGGCTCGACTCCTCCTTGACCAGCACCCGTCCGACGCCGAGCTCCGCCGCGAGCCGTGGCACGTCCCGCAACGGCGTCGGCGCGTATCCGGGCAGGGTGCGGTGAAAGTCGATGGCGGGCATATGGTCGATTGTCCCCGACGCTCGGCCGGGACTCCGACCCCGGTCAGAGCAGCCCGACCGCCGCGAGCGCCGTCGCCACGACACCGGCGAGCGTGCGCACATGGTTCCACGCGGTCCATGGCCGCCGGTAGGCGCGCCAGCCCGCTGCCTTGTCCTGCGCTGCGAGGAGGCGGTTGTTGAGGGGCACGTTCACGGCAGCGGTGACGCCGAAGGTGCCGACCAGGTAGACCGCGGCGGCCGCGAGAATCCAGGCGCCGCCGTCGCGCCCGTCGACGAGGCCCCAGATGCCGGTGCCCGCCGGGACGAGGAGGGCACCGAAGAAGACGCTCATGAACGCGGGCAGCGGTGCAGTCTCGTTGATGCCGTTCATCGCGGCCCCGGCGGCGGCGTCGTCGGCACGGGCGAGGCCGCTCATGATGAACGACGAGAAGCCGAAGAACACACCCGCCGAGACCCCGAGCAGCACCACCGATGCCACGGCGAAGATCGTCCACACCATCCGAGCCTCCTGGTCAGCGCACCGGTGCGGTGAGCTCCGGCAACTCTTGCAGAACAGGTCCGGATGTTCCAGGGAGACCGATGACGAACCGGGCGCTCACCACACATCTCGCGCACCGGTGGCAGGAGGCGAACTACACATCTAGATTATCGACACATGTCGCCATCTAAGCGTCACAAGACCTCGGCGGCCAGAACTGGCCCCCTGCCCACCGACGCCCACGTAGTCGTGTTCTATCGGGCCCCGGACAACTCGCTCCCGGCTCGCGACTTCATCGACTCCTGCCCGACGACGATCCGCGCTCGGCTGCGCGCCGTCGTGACCGAGGTAGCCGCCGCACCGCCGATCCGTTTTGCAGGTGGCGGCATGTGGGAGGCGATGCACGGTGACATGCGAGGAGTCTTCGAGGTGCGCGTCGACGGCACACACTCGTCGCACGCATTACCGGCTCTACTGTGTTCTCGACTACAAGGCCGTAGGCCTCGACAAGCCCCTGCTCGCCATCATCGACGGGCGACGAAAGGCCTTCCGGACCGTTCTCACCGCGAACGACTACGCCGCCATCCGAAAGTACGTCGATGACTACTGGTCGATAAACCCTGGGCCGGTCGGCTGACTCTCACGCCACGTCCTTCTCGGTGCCCGACGCGGCCTTGCGGACACCGCACAGCATCGGCTCGGTCACCGCCCGGCGTTCCTCCTCGGTCATGGGCTCGACCGTCAGCTTCAAGCCCAGCGCGGCGGCGATCTCGACAACGGTGCCCAGCGTCGGGTTGGGGTTCGCCGCAGTCAGGAGCCGACGAACTGCCGAACCAGTGATCCCGGTCGCGCGAGCGAGGTCAGCCTTCGTCAAGCCCTCTGCCGCGCGCGCCTGCTCGAGCGCGTTGACCAGGGCGTCGAGCGCGGAGATCCGAGCAGACTCCGCCGCGAACTCGCGGGCATACTCGGGGTCGCGGAGGTCGCGCTCGTGGTCGTCCCAGAATGCGCTGCGCATCGCGGCCTCCAATGAATGGTGTAACTCTTGTGCTACACACTATCAGTCGCGGCCCGCGGTCCGGGTGCTCAACCACCCGGCAGGTTCAGCGCGGGAGGAGCTCGAACACGGGGTGCTCCGCCGCGAGGGCGGCCAGATCCGCCTCGGGCATGTCCGCGGAGGTGCCGGGCGGGAAGAACGCACCGACCTCCCACTTCCAGCGCCGTAGGTACGAGCGGAGCACGGGCACCGCCTCGTCGGCCGTGAGCTCCTCGAGGATCCACTCCTCGCGCTTCCTGCCGAGCACGGTGATCACGCGACCGCCGTCGGCCCGCGCGTTACGGACCCAGTTGGTGATGCCGCGCGCCGCCACGAGGTAGGACTGGCCGCGGAGACGGAGCAGGTTCACCGGTGTGCGGCGCAGCTCCCCGGTCTTCCTGCCACGCACCTCCAGCACGCGGCTGCCCAGCACGCTGATGCCGATCTTCCCCAGCCCACCGACGACCGGGTTGGCGATGTTCCGGGTGAACCAGCCGGGGCGCTGGTAGGAAGTCATGCGCTGACCGTAACCCTCGCGACGGTCCGATAACGGATCGGGCACACCGGGTACATTTCGGCCCCGGAGTGTCGGTGTGCCGTGGAACACTTCGAGGCATGCTCGAAATTGCCACCGGAAGCGGACTCGCCCTGTCGGCGGGCCTCAACGCATGGATCCCGCTCATCTTTCTCGGCGTGCTCTCGCGCTTCACGGACCTCGTGTCGCTACCGGACACCTGGTCGTGGCTGGAGAACCCCTGGGTCCTGGCGATCCTGACCGTTCTCCTGGTGCTCGAGTTCGTCGCGGACAAGATCCCGGTGCTGGACTCCGTCAACGACGTGGTGCAGACCGTCATCCGGCCCACCGCGGGCGGCATCGCCTTTGGCGCCGGCTCCATGTCGGAGACGACGACGGTCACCGACCCGGGCGCGTTCGTGGAGTCCGGCCAGTGGATCCCGATCGTCTCGGGCATCGTCCTCGCCCTCGCCACGCACGCTGCGAAGGCGGGCGGGCGCGTCGTCGCCAACACCGTCTCGGGCGGCACGGCCGCGCCCGTGGTGAGCGCCGCGGAGGACGTCACGAGCATCGGCCTCGGCTTCCTGGCGGTGCTTGCTCCGCTCGCGATCATCCCGGTGCTGATCCTGTTCGTGGTCGGTGTGATCTTGCTGATCAGAAGCCTGGTGAAGCATCGCCGCGCCAGGGCGGCGGGCCACGGCGGTGCGGATGCCTACTACGTCTGACGTGCGCACGATCCAGCGCGCCCGGCTCACCTCGGTGGGCCTGGGCACGCTGCGCCCCTCCGGAGCCGACGACGGCGGTGTGGCCGGCGTCGTCGCCCGGCTGGGTGCCGTCCAGTCGCAGGAGCTGCACTCTTCCGCATGGGGCGTGGCGCAGCGGCTGGCCACCCCGCCCACGCTCGCCGAGGTGCAGGCTGCCCTCGCCGACGGGTCGGTGCTGCGCACGCATATCCTGCGCCCCACCTGGCACTACGTCGTGCCCGAGGACCTGGCGCCGCTCATGACGGCCTCCGCGCCCAAGATCCGCCGGGCCATGCTCTCGGCGGAGCGGCCGCGGGGATTCGACCACTCGCTGCTCCCCCGCCGGCACGCGGTGCTCGCCGACGCGCTGGCGCACGGCCCGCTCACCCGCAAGGAGATCGGCGTCGTGCTGGCGGAGGCCGAGGGCGCGCCGCTGGACAACTGGCACCTGGGCCAGGTCATGATGCACGCCGAGCTCGACCTGCTCGTGGCCAGCGGCCCGATGCGCGGCAAGCAGGCCACCTACCGGCTGCTGCCGGGGCAGAAGACCTGGGACGAGGACGAGGCCCGGATCCACCTGGCCCGCGCGTACGTGCGCGGGCACGGCCCGTGCCGCGCGGACGACGTCGCGTGGTGGGGCTGCCTCACCAAGACGGCGGCCCGTGCCGCGATGGCCGACGCCGGGCTCACCCGCCACGAGCTCGCCGGCCTGACCCTCTGGACAGACGGCGACCTGCCCGAGCCTGCGCCGCAGGGCACGGTCCGACTGCTGTCGGTGTACGACGAGTTCTTCTGCCACGACTTCAAGGGCTGGCCCGGCCTGACGCGAGACACGATGCCGAGCCGCTGGCTGTACATGGGACTCGTGGCACTGGACGGGATGATCGCCGGAGGTTGGTCCCGGGTGCTCAAGACCAACAGCGTTGAGATCACCGTCGAGCTCACGGAGGAGCCGAGCCGCGAGCTGTGGGCCGCGATCGAGGCCGAGGCCGCGCGCTACGGCGCGTTCTGCGGGCTCGAACCCACCCTGACCCGGGGCTCGGTGGGCAAGGGCACGATCGGCTGAGGTATGTCGAGAGCGGGCGCGCCGGGGTGGCGCAGGTCGAGGCCTAGTCGGCAGACTCCGCATATGACTCGCATCGCCGTCGAAGGCCAGGCCAAGCGCACCCATCCCGCCGAGCGTGGCACCGTCAACCTGCACGTCGCGTTCTCGGGCACGCTCCGCAACGACGTCGTCGAGCAGGTGGGCAGGACCCACGCGATCCTCGTGGAGCAGGCAAAGGCACACGTCTCGGCGGGCGCCGCTGAGCGGTGGGACTCGGCGTCCGTGCACTCGTACGTCTCCGACGACCGGGTCAAGAGCTCCGAGTCAGGCGGCAAGCAGCGGATCCGGCGGTTCCGTGCCTCGGCGCGGCTCTCGGTCACGTTCATGGACTTCGAGGCCCTTTCGACATGGCTCGCCGACATCATGGACGTCGACGGGGTCGAGATCGACTGGATGTCCTGGACCCTGACCGACGAGACGCGCAAGGCGCTCCAGGCCGAGGCCCGGGTCGAGGCCGCCGAGGAGACGGTGGTGCGTGCGCAGTCGTACGCGGACGCGCTGGGCCTCGGCCCGGTGGCGCCCGTCGCGATCTACGAAGCGGGCCTGCGCGGCGGCGACAACGGCGGCGGCAATGCGCCGATGTACGCCATGCGGGCCTCCGCCGACATGGCCGGGGCCGGCGGCGGCGCGCACGTCGAGCTGCAGCCGCGGGACATCGACGTCGAGGTCACGCTGTCCGCAGACTACGAGACGGGTCCCATCGTCGAGGGCTGAGGCTCTGGGAAACCGATACGCCTGGGGAGGGGTAACGCTCAGCGAGCATTGCTAGCTGTCCGTTACCCCTCCCAGGAGTATCGGTTTCCCCGTCGCGGTCTCGGCGAGCGTCGCCCCGCCCGACGGCCCGCTGATCACGGTGCGTGTGACCCGGCGGTCCGGCTGGGCGCACGGATGAGCCCAGCCGAACCGGGGTCACACCCACTGGACGAGCTGCCACACGATCCCGTTGGGGTCGGCGAACTGGCAGTAGCGCTCGCCCCAGGGCTCGGTCTCGGGCGGCGTCACTACCTCCGCGCCGGCGGCGGAGATACGGGCGTACTCGGCATCGAGGTCGTCGACGACGAACGCGATGAGCATCCCCTGGCCGGCGGGGCCCGCGATGCGCTCGGGCTTGAAGGAGCCCAGGCCGACCCGCAGGAAGACGACGTTGAGACCGGCCGTGGGGTGCTGGAGCGACACGAACCCGTCGTCGGACATTGCCTCGGTGAACCCGAAGTGCTGCTTGGCGAACTCTGCCGACGCGGCGACGTCGGGCACGTTGAGGGACAGGGCGGTACCGGTGATGTTCAACGGACTCCTCGCATCAGAACCTTGTACGGCGTACAACGTAAGATGGTTGCAGAATGTTCCCGGCCCGTCACCCCGATTCTGGAGACCCGATGCCCCGCGAGCTGATCGACCTGCTCTGGCGCGACCACCCGGCCGCCCCGCAGGGCGGTGCGCGCGGGCCCCGCTCCCGTGTCACGACAGGCGCCGTCGTCGACGCCGCGAGCACCCTGGCCGACGCCGAGGGCCTCGCCGCCGTCACGGTCCGGCGTCTCGGCGACGCCCTGGGTGTCTCGACCATGTCCGTCTACACGCACGTGAACGGCCGCGACGACCTGCTCGTCCTGATGGCCGACGCCGCATTCGCGCGCATGCCGCTGCCCGACCACGGGAGAGCCGGCTGGCGGGCCCGGGTGCGCCGCGTCGCCGACACGAACCTCGCCCTCCACCGCGAACACCCGTGGCTCCTGGAGATCGAGGACGACCGCACCGCGTTCGGCCCCGGCACCATCGCCAAGTACGACCACGAGCTCCACGCCCTGGACCCGCTGCCCCTGGACGACGTCGCCCGCGATGCCGCGCTCACCTTCGTGCTCGACTTCGTCCGCGCGGCCGCCCGGGCGCAGCGCCCCGATCCGCGGGCCGACGAGATGCCGCAGATCTGGGCGCGGTGGGCAGGGCGGCTCGCGGAGTACCTCGGCGACGACTACCAGCTCGCGCGCCGGGTCGGGAGCGCCGCCGGCGCGGCGATGAACGCGCCCTCCAGCCCCGCCCACGCCTGGGAGTTCGGCATGGCGCGCGTGCTCGACTCCCTGGCGGTAGCGGCCGACGGACCGCGCGCGTAAGAAGCCGGTAAGCAGGCCGTAAGGGTTGTTCGTCCGGGCCCGCGCCTAGCGTCGACGGCATGAGAACAATGCGCCGCGGCGCCACCGCCGCCATAGCCCTGACCTGTGCGTTCACCCTTGCTGCGTGCGGCTCCGCGGAGGAGCCGGGCAGCAGCGCGACGTCCGAGGACACGATGTCGGAGAGCCCCATGGACGAGGAGTCTCCGATGGACGAGGAGTCGCCCATGGAGGAGTCCCCGATGGACGACGAGATGATGTCCGAGGCCCTCGACTTCACCGCCACCACCGCGAGCGGCGACACCTTCGAGGGCGCCGACCTCGCGGGCAGCCCCGCCGTCGTCTTCTTCTGGTCGGAGATGTGCGACACGTGCTCGGACACGGCGTCCGCCCTGGCCGACGTCGAAGACGTCGAGCTCCTCTCGCTGGCCGGCAAGGAGAGCGACCCCATGGACGACCCGATGGCTGACGTGGAGGGCGTCACCCAGCTCGAGGACAGCATGGGCGACCTGGCGTCCCACTTCGGCGTGATGGCCGACGGCGACGTCGTGCTGATCGACGATCACGGTGAGGTGACCCACCACGGCCCGATGGACCCGATGAAGCTGCACGACGAGGTCACGTCGCTCACGATGTGACCCCACGTGCCGGTCTCGACAGGCTCGACCACCGCTGGTCGAGCCTGTCGAGACCGCTCCGCTACGCGCCCTCTTCTTCCGAATGGAGGCGCGGCTCCACTCGGTTGGCCGGCTTGACCCCCGACTTGTCCTTGTAGAACTCGCGGATCACGTCCATGTCGGCGCGGACGTCGCCGGTGAGCTCGATGCTCGGCCCGATGCCGGCCACGCGGGCCACCCCGTCGACGTAGCCGAGCGTCACCGGAAAGCCTGCCTTCAGCGCGATGCGGTAGAACCCCGACTTCCAATAGCCGGACCCGGCGCCCCGCGTGCCCTCCGGCGTCACGACGAGGTGGAACTCCTCGCCCCGCCCGACCGCCGCGAGGATCTCGTCGACGATGCTGGCCGGGTCCTTCCGGTCCACGGGGATTCCGCCGAGCGACCGCATGATGCGGGCCATCGGCCCCTTGAACCAGGAGTCCTTGATGAGGAAGCGGACGTCGAGATCCATGTCGAACGCGATGGCCAGCATGAGGAAGAAGTCCGTGTTGGACGTGTGCGGCGCACCGATGAACACCGTTGGCCGGGTCGGCGCAGGCTCCGAGCGCATCCGGTAGCCGGTGACGGCCCAGATCAGTCGTGCGACAGCCCGGCGGATGGTGCGTGACATCGTCGTCCTCGAATCGGGGTGGATCAGGTGCACTGATCCTAACGATTGCCCCCGCTTGCCCGTTCCAGCCGAGCGCCCGTTCAGCGCCGCAGCAGCGAGCGCAGGCTGTGCGCGGCGAGGCGCAGCACGCCGCGAGATCCCGCCGACTGCTCGTCGAAGAGCATGAGCGCCACGTGCGCCATCGCGACGTCGGAGGCGGCGACGGCGCGGGTCGCCGCTGCCGCCCAGAACGGGGAGCGGATGAGCTGCTGCGCCAGGTAGCACTCCCGGTAGTGCCGCGCGAACCGGCTCCGGTACGCCCGTACGAAGCCGGCCAGCGCGCCGGGCAGGCCCTCGCCCCGCCAGGTCTCGCCCGACCGCTCCAGCGCGCCGAGGTGCTCTGCGAGCTGCACCCCGGCGGCCATGCCGTAGAAGATCCCCTCGCCGCTCAGCGGGTTGATCATCGCCGCCGCGTCGCCCAGGAGGACCGCGGCGCGGCCCCGGGCCGTCATCGGCGTGCGGGCCGCGGCATGTGGCAGCTGGTGCGCGGCCACCCGCTCCAGCCCCGATACTGAGAAGCCGCGCCGCTCCAGGTCCTCGACGTACATGTCGAGGAGGTCGCGCAGCTTGCGGCCGTGCCGCTCGGTCTGCCGCTTGAGATGGTTCACCGGGATGGCGACGCCGAGGTTCGCGCCGTCGTCGGCCAGCGGGAAGACCCAGCCGTAGACCGGCAGGAGCGACTCCAGGAAGTCGAACCGGAGGGTGTCGCCCACCGGCTTGTCCGGGTGCGTGACCCTCCCGTACGCACGCATCGCGATGTGGGTGTGCCGCATCGACGGGCGCTCGATCCCCATGGCGCGCCGCACCCCGGAGTAGGCGCCGTCCGCCCCGATGACGACGTCGAACGTGGCCGCGCCGTCGGAGAGGGTGACCCGTTCGCCGCCGTCGGCCGGCGCCATCTCCTTGAACGACACGCCCTCGCGGACCTCGGCACCCACGTCGCGCGCCGCACCCAGCAACAGGTCGTCCAGGGCGAGCCGCGGGGCGACATACCCGGCCATGTCGCGGCCCTCGACCATCGAGCCGTGCGTGACGGCCTCCACCCCGCCCGGGCCGCTGATCGCCACCGACATCGGCATGTGAAACCGCTCCAACAGCTCCGACAGGCCGAGCCCGTCCAGCACCCTCCGGGCGCCCGGACCCAGACCGTCGCCGCAGGTCTTGTCCCGCGGGAACGTCGCCTTGTCGACCAGCGTCACGTGGGCGTCAGGCACCTCGCGCCGCAGCGCGATCGCCGTGGCCGCACCGGTCGGGCCGCCCCCGACGACAAGAACTCTGGGTGCGTTGGTGCCGGCCACGCCGTCGACAGTAGACCGGCTCTGCCGGACGGGCCAGGCGGACGACGGCGTCAGCGCCTGGGCTTGCGGTTCGGCGTCACGTCCTCAGAGGTGCCCGGGATCGTCTTGTCCCCCGGCGTTCGGCCCGGTGTCGCGGTGTCCGACGGCGAGGTGCCCGCCCCGGTGCCGCCCGGCGTGGCGCTGCCCGGCGTCGTGCCCCCGGTCGTGCCGGGCACGGGCCGGTGCTTCCGGAACCGCTGCACCGCCTTGAACAGGGCGACGCCGGCGATGATGATCGCTATCGCGTCGTCGCCGAGGCCGAGCGGCCCCAGCACACCCTCCGACAGGAGGTCGATCGGGCTGGCCACGTACCCGGCGCCCGCGATGAACGTGAGGATCTCCTGCCAGGTGAACTTCCTGGGATCCTTGCCCCGCTTGTTTTCCTCGCGCATGCCCGGAACGTAACGGAGAACGGGGCGACTCGCCAGGCATTGACGAGTGGCCCGGTTCGTGAAGTTCATCCCATCGTCGGCGCGTGGCTGAACGGTCACACGTCGATCGGACGCCGGTCCTCCACGAGCCTCGACGTGTATCCCGCCGTCACGAGCCGGTCGAAGGCGAACATGACGCCGTCCGGCATGTCCTCCTCGTGCGAGATGAACCCGAGCTCCGCGTACAGGGTGAGGCGCTGGGTCTCGCCGACGAGCATGTCGACCACCCGGTCGGCGTCGCCGATCGCCCGGAGGTACGCGTCGAGCGCCATGGGCCGGGAGACACACAGCACGTCGACGTCCGGCCACACCACCCGGCAGGTCGCGAACGCGCGTCGCTGCTGGTAGGGGTGCGAGACGAGCAGCAGGGAGGACGGCTCGATCTGGTGCTCGGCGAGCACCTTGCGGCTGTACTCCAGGTTCTCGCTCGTGTTGGTCGCCGCGGGCTCGACGAGCACCGCATCGGCGGGCACGCCGCGCGCGATCGCGTGGTCGCGGTAGCCGAACGCCTCACCCTCGGGAAAGGCATCGAGGGTGGTGGGCGCGTTCGCCCCCGTGAAGACGATCTGCCGGAACAGCCCTTCGAGGTAGAGGTCCGCCGTGTAGTCGGCCACCCCCAGATCGTGCCCGCCCAGGCCGATGCAGACGTCGACCTGTCGCGGCTCGTGCTTCAGGTCGTGGAACGCCCACAGCGTCTCTACGTCCTCCCGCACTTCGGCGGGGATCATGACGTTCGGCATAGGGCGACCATATTGCTCAGAGGAATGCGGGGCACACCAAGACCGTGAGTACGCGCCCGGATTCCGCGGGTATTGCGCGCAACGTCACGTACATCAGAAACCGGCCACCGGCGCCGTCCTGCGGCGCTCTCGCGCCCCCCGCGCAGACATCCCATGCGCAGACAAGGTAGCGGACATCGACCAGACAGCCCTAGCGCCCCCTGGCCTCGTCGCCGTCTCCCTCACCTGTGCCGTCGGCGGCCCTCACCTGCGCGGCATCGTCCTCGAGCCTGCCCGAGAACAGGTCGTAGTACTGCAGGTGCAGGTGGTAGCCGGCGCCCAGCGCGATGCGCCGGATCATTCCGAGCGTGGGCTCGATCTGCCCGGACTCGATGCGGCTGATCGTCGACGTGGGGACGCCCGCGAGCACTGCCAGGGAACTCATGCTGAGCTCCCGCTCGGCACGGATCCGGACAATGATCTGGGCTGCGGTCGTGAGCAAGGTGCCCTCCCGTCGATGCTCGGCCATCGAAACGTGCCATGACGCACGACAGGGCCCGCCGGAAAGTGAAGATCTGTTTTCCGGCAAGCCCTGTGAGACCTGACTCTATACGTCTATGGCCGTCGCGGCTCAGCGACAGGCGTGTGTTCGCCATGTTTCCTTCGGGGGTGCCGCACCGACACGTTGGCCCACTACTCTCTGCCCCCATGGGTACAGCGAGCTCACCGGGTGACGCCGCCGCGCCCCGGCAGGCCGCCGGGCACGGGGCAGGTCGCCGCGGCCAGGCGGCGCGCGCCGTGCGCGCCCTGCTTCAGGAGCACCCCGCGTGGGTGCTGCTGCGGTCGAGGAACGCCGCGGCCGCCGTCGTGCTGCTGGACCGCAACCTCGGCGCGTCCCGCCGTCGGCTCCCCGTGGAGCAGCTCGCCGACCGGATCGACGACGACGTGCCCGAGCTGCGCCGCGCGGGCTTCGAGCTGCCCTACTCCGGCTACTTCTACGTGTCCGAGTGGATCGACGAGGGCGTGCTCGTGCGGCGCCGGGCCGCCCCGCATGCTGCCGGCGAGCCCGGCGTCGAGACCGTCGAGCTGTCCGACGGCGCGCTGGTCGCCATCCGCTTCGTCTCCCGGCTGAGCAAGCCGCACCCCGCGGTGACGCCGTCGCGGCTCGGCGCGGTGCTCGACGGCCTGCACCGGCTGGCCGACGAGGCCGATCCCGACCCCGAGGCCCGCCTCGCCTCCCTCCTGGAGCAGCGCGCCGCCCTCGACGCGAAGATCGAGCGCGCCCGCCGCGGCGACGACGAGCCCCTGCCGCCCGACGCCGCTGCCGAGCGTGCCCGCGAGGTCCTCGCGCTCGCCGGCGACATCCCCGCCGACCTGGCCCGGGTGCGTACCGAGCTGGAGCGCACGGACCGCGAGCTGCGGCGCAGACTCCTGGAGTCCGACGGCTCGCGCGACACCTTCCTCGACGACGTCTACCGGGGCGTCGACCACCTCGCCGAGTCCGAGGCGGGGCGCGGCCTCGTCGCGTTCCGCGACCTGCTGCGGCAGGCGGAGCACACGGCGCAGGACGACGTCGGTCGCGTGCTCGGCAGCGTCCACCTGGGGCCCGGCGAGGCGTCGGCGTTGCGCCGGCTGCTGCCCACGCTGCAGGACGCCGCCGACGAGCTCACCGACACCATGGCCGGCCTGCGCCGCGCGCTGCAGCGCATGGTGCGGTCCGGCGAGCTCCCGGCCGAGCGCGCGCTGCGGCGCCTGATCGGCGAGGCGCAGGACGCCGCCCTCGCCACGGCGCCCGACGTCACGCCCGGCACCGAGATGCGCCTCACGCTGCCCGTCGGCGCTGTGGCACCCCGGTCCGTAGGCGGCCTCACCCCGCACAACCCCGGCGGGGAGGATGCCGAGGCGCCGTTCGCCGCCCCCGCACCGCCGCCGCGGGCAGTCTCGCTCTCGGCGCTGCGCGCCATGGCGCGGGACTCCGAGATCGACGTGGACGAGCTGCGCGGGCACGTGAACTCCGTCGTCGACCACGCCGGCCGCGCCACCATCGCCTCCGTTCTTGCGGCGCACCCCGCCACCCAGGGCGCCGCGAGCGTCGTCGGACTGCTGACGCTCGGCGAGCAGCACGGCACCCCCACAGGCGACCGCGAGGACGTGAGCTGGCGGTCCTCGCGCGGCGTCGCGCGGCGGACCGCACTTCCCCAGCACCAGTTCGAGGAGCATGTCCCGTGACCGAACCCGACGTGACAGGATCCGCCCGCACCGACCTCCGCAGCGCGCGTCCCGGCCGGCCGGCCGGCGGCGGCGCGCCGTCGGGCAGCACCACCGGCCACGAGGCCGGTGACGCCGGCGCCGGTGCCCGCCTCTGGCCGGGCGACCACGGCACGCTGCCTGCGCCCGCGCGCCTCGCGCTGGCCCGGCTCGTACGCGGCCCCTACCTCGCCGCCGAGTCCGACACGGACACCTGGCGCGCGCTCCTGGCGCACGAGGACGTGGTCCGCGAGCGCCTCGCCGACCAGTACCTCGACCTGGTGGTCGACGCCGACGCGCAGGTCGCGTTCGTGCGGGACGCGCCGTCGCCGGACGCGCCGCAGGTGGTGCGCGAGGTGACGCTGACCTTCCTGGACACGGCACTGCTGCTGTACCTGCGCGCCCTGCTGCTGGACTCGGCGGACGGGCGCGTGGCGGTCAGCCGCGACGAGGCGGCCGACCACCTCGCGATGTACCGCCGGCGGGGCGGTGGTTCGCCCATGGACTTCACACGGCAGCTGGACGCTACGTGGGCCCGGCTGATCGAGTCAGGCATGCTGGAGCCGCTCAGCGGGGACCGGTGCACGGTCTCCCCCGTGCTGCGGACCGTGTTCGGCGCGGATCAGGTAGCGGCGCTGAGCGCCGAGTACGCCCGACTGGCGAAGGAGAGCACATGATGTCACCCCACCCGATCGCTCGCTGCGCTCCCGATCGCGCGGGGGCCCCGAAGTGATCACGTCCCACCCCGGACAGTGGCGGCTCGCGCGCGTCGAGCTCGTCAACTGGGGCACGTTCTCCGGGCACCACGTGGTGCCGGTGCCCCGCGAGGGGTTCCTCCTGACTGGCCACTCGGGCTCGGGCAAGTCGTCGCTGGTCGACGCCGTCGCCGCCGTCCTGACCCCGCCGGAGCACCTGCGGTTCAACGTCGCTGCGGCCGGCACGGCCGCCACCGAGCGCGAGGCGGGTGACCGGGACGTCGTCTCGTACGTGCGCGGCGCATGGCGCCATCGCACCGACGAGAGCACGGGCGAGGTCGTGGCCGACCACCTGCGCGCGGGCGCCACCTGGTCGGGCATCCTGCTGCGGTACTCGAACGGCACGGACTCCCCCGACGGCACGGTGACCCTGGTGCGCCTGTTCCACCTCACGCGGGGCTCGTCGACGCCGGCGATGCTGCATGTGGTGGTACCGGACGAGGTGGGGCTGCTGGACTTCGAGCGGTACGTCCGCTCCGGGCCCGACGTCGCGGGCGTGACCGCGGCGTGGCCCGGCGCGACGGTGAGCGAGCGGCACGGGCCGTTCGCCGCGGCGTTCACCCAGGCGCTGGGGATCGGGTCGGAGCAGGCTCTGGTGCTGCTGCACCGCACGCAGTCGGCGAAGAACCTGGGCAGCCTGGACGACCTGTTCCGCGGGCACATGCTGGACGAGCCCGGCACGTTCGAGCTGGCCGCCCAGGCCGTGGACCAGTTCGCGGACGTGGCGCGCGCCTACGCCGACATCGAGACCTCCCGCCGGCAGATCGAGCACCTGGGCCGCCTCGCGGCTCTGACCAAGGCGTACGACGAGGGCTCGTCGGCCGGTGTGCGCGCGGCTACCCTGCGCGGGTCGCTCGAGACGTTCAAGGACGCGTGGAAGCTCGACCTCGCCCACGGGGCGCTGGCCGAGGCGCGCGCGGCCGAGGATCGGGCGCAGCACCACCGCAAGGCCGCGGACACCGAGGTCGACGTCGCGGCGAACACGCACCAGCAGGCAGTGAACGTGCTCGGCGCGCGCGGCGGGCAGGCGCTCGCCACGCAGGCCGACCGCCTGCAGCGGGCCGGCGAGATCGCCGCCCTGGTCCGCACGCGGCGCGGCGAGCTCGCCACCGACCTCCAGTCGGTCGGCATGAACATGCCCGAGACGTTCGCGGAGTTCGCGGCGCTCAAGGAGAAGGCCCGGTGGGAGCTCGGCGGCCCGAAGCGGCCGGCCACCGGAGGGGTCCCGGCGCTCACCGGCGCCCTGCCCGCCGTCTCGACCGGGCAGGTGTCCGCCGTGTCGACGGGCGCGGTCCCCTCGGTGGCGGGGGTCTCGACGGGGGCGCTGCCGTCGGTCGCCACGGGTGCTGTCGCCACCGTCGGGCGGTCCCGCGCACCCGAGACGCTCGACGCGCACATCCGGGAGGTGCTGGCGGCACGCTCCGCCGTCGGGCACAGGCACGAGGCCGTGGCGACGCGGATCCAGGCCGTGCGGCAGACCCAGACGAACGTCCCCGCCGAGCTGGCCGCTGCCCGCCAGGCCGTGGCCGACGCCGCCGGGCTCGACATCGCCATGCTGCCGTTCGCGGCGGAGCTCCTGCGCGTCCGGGAGGACGACGCCGAGTGGCGCCCCGTCATCGAGGCGATCCTGCGCCCGCTGGCCACGCTCGTGCTGGTCTCCCCCGCGCACCGTGCCGCCGTCGCGGGGGCCGTCGAGGCCGGTCTCGGCCTGCGCTACCGCGTGGTCGGCGTACGCAACGACGCGCCCCGGTCCACGGACGACGCCTCGCTGGTGCACAAGGTCGAGGTCAAGGACAGCCCCATGTCCGGCTGGCTGCACCGCCGCCTGTCCGAGAACTACGACTACCTGTGCGTCGACGAGCCCGCCGGGCTCGACCTGCACGAGCGCGCGGTCACCCGCGAGGGCCTGATCAAGCACGGGCCGGAGGAGATCGAGCAGCCACTGCTCCCCGGCGTCGAGGACTGGGCACTCGGCTGGGACGCCGACGACCGCCTCGACCAGCTCCTGGAGCTCGCGCGCGAGACCCAGGCCCGCCTCGCGGACGCCGACAGCGCCGTGGCCGACGCCGTCGCCGAGCAGCGCGAAGCCGTGCGCCGCCAGCTCACGCTGCGGCACGTGGCCCGCCGCGAGTGGCGCGAGGTGGACATCGAGACCGCCGAGGCGGACCTGACCGACGCGCAGGCGTCGTTCGACCGGCTGCTGGACGGCACGATGGACCTGCTGCAGGCGTCCCAGGACGTCGCGGCGGCCGAGACCCGCCTGGACCATGCCCGCGCCGCCGCCGCCGAGGCCGCCGACGCCCTCGCCGAGGCGCGCGCTCACCGCCGCTCCCTGGAGCGCGTGGTCGCCGAGCTCGGCGACGCTCCGACCAACGCGATCCCGCTCGCGCACCGCCAGGAGCTGGAGAAGCGGTACGCCGCCGTGCGCAAGACGGTCACCCACGAGGTGATCGACGACGTCTCGCTCACCGTGTCCCGCACGCTGGACGCGGAACGCGAGGCCGGGCTGCGCACCTCGGCGGCGGCCGAGCGGGAGATCGTCGGGCTGCTGTCCGAGTTCCGCCGCCGCTGGCCCGCCATCACGCGCGACCTGACGGCGCAGGTCGGCGACCGGTCCCGGTACCTCGAGGTGCTGGAGCGCATCCGCACGTCCCGCCTGCCCGAGCAGGAGGCCCGCTTCTCCGACCTCCTCACCGACCAGGCACGGCGCGCCCTGCGCAAGCTCGCCGCCGAGATCCGGCAGGCACCCGCGGCCATCCGCGAGCGGATCGTCGGGGTGAACACGTCCCTGCGCCGCTCCCCGTTCGACACCGACCGGTACCTGGAGATCCGCGTCAAGGAGCGCCGGCCAGCGGCCGTCGAGGAGTTCCTCGCGACGCTCGACGCGCTCACCGGCGACACCGAGCCGGCGTACGAGGTGCTGGAGCAGCTGGTGCGCCGGCTCGGTTCCAGCGACCCCGCCGACCGCGCCTGGCGGGCCCTGTGCCTGGACACGCGGCGGCACGTGCACTTCACCGGCGTCGAGGTCACCGCGGGCGGCATCGCCCTGGCCGTGCACGACTCCTCCGCCGGCCTCTCCGGCGGCCAGCGCCAGAAGCTGGTCGTGTTCTGCCTGGCCGCGGCCCTGCGGTATCAGCTGGCCGGGGCCTCGGACTCGGCCACGCCCGCCTATGGCTCGATCCTCCTGGACGAGGCCTTCGACAAGGCCGACACGGCGTTCACCCGCACCGCCATGGACACGTTCGCGGCGTTCGGGTTCCACATGATCCTGGCGACGCCGCTCAAGCTGCTGCAGACCCTTGAGGACTACGTGGGCGGCATAGGCCTGGCGACCTGCCGCGAGATGCGGGAGTCGCGCGTGGACGTGGTCCTGCTCGAGTCCCCGCTGCCCGACGTCGTCCCGGTCCCCTCGGCCACCCGGGGCGGCGGTTCGAGCGGCGGTGCTGGCGGTGGTGCGGCGAGTGGGCCGGCTTCGCGGGCGACGCCGGCGGTCGGTCCGCTGCCTGGCGCTGCTGTGGGGGCGGCTCCGGCTCAGGCTGCTCCGGTTCAAGCTGCTCCCGCTCAGGCGGCTCCGGTTCAAGTTGCTCCGGCTCAGGCTCAGGCTGCTCCGGCTCAGGCGGCGTCCGCGGCGCCGACACCGAGCCGCGCCCCGAATCCGCCCGCCCCGCCGGCGCCGAGCCGCGCCGCGGAGCCTGCATCACCGGCTCCGGCGGACGATGCCGGTACCACCACCCCGCCGCGCGGGATCCCACCGGTACCGCCTCCACCCCCGCCGCCGCCCGGCCAGGCACCCGTGGATTGGATCCCTGCCGGACCGGCTCCTGCCGGACCGGCTCCCGTCGAATCCGACCCCGTCAGCTGGGATGTTGTCGCTCCGGATGCCGCGACCGAGGTCCGGCCCGACGGCGATCGACCGGCGACCGGCAACGCAGCGGGCGGGGCGGCCGACCCGGCGTCGGACGAGATCGGAGACGGCCAACCCGAGCCGGACTGGTCCGTCACCGTTACCCCGGGCGAACCGCACGGCTCGTCGCCCGTCGTCCGCATGACCTCGCGCCGCCCCTCGCTGTAAAGGCTCACCCACCCGGCCTTCCCCTGTAGCAGCCTCCCGGCGCTTGGCATATCTCCTTTGCGAGGTCAGTTGCCGAGCTGCTGGGCGGGGGGATTCCGCGCGCGGGGCTAAGGGGTGATGAGTTCGGTCCTCGGGGCGGGCGCCGACGAGATCGGTCGGGTGCCTCGAGATCGGTCCATCGGCGGACCGATCTCAAGTCAACGGACCGATCTCGTCGAGCCTGGTCCACCGTCCGACCGAACTCGGCGAGCCCCGCGAACCATCCGACCGACACCGAGCCCACCGCCGCGAGACCAACAGCCCTGACCGGCCACCCACGGATTCGGCCCAGAGATCGCATGAACCTAGGCAGAGTCACCGGGTAGGCGAGGCGTCAGCGACGGCCGTCCGCGAAGCCGCGGGCGTAGGCCTCGGCCGAGCCCTCCCGGAACAGGTCGTCGGCACTGCCGCGCACCAGGACGCGGGAGCCCGGGCCGTCCTCGTCGGTGACGTGGTGGCCCATGCCGCGCACGACGGCGACGGCCCGGCCGGTCGACTTGCCGCGCACCAGCTCGGACGCCGCGGCGATCTCGTCGACGACGGCGGTGACCGTCACGTTGAGCGGGCGCCCGTGGGTGTCGGTGCTGCCGCGCAGGTCGTCCGTCGGGGTGATCCCGGCGCAGCCGATCGCGATGTCGACCAGGGCTTCCCGCCACGGGCGGCCGACCGTGTCGGTGACGACGACGCCGATCCGCCGCAGCCCCAGACGCTGGGTCAGCGCGGCGCGAATGGTGCGGGCCGAGACGTCCGGGTCCAGGGGGAGGAGCAGGACCGTGCCCTCGGGCGTGTTGCTGGCGTCGACGCCGGCGGCGGCCATCACCAGGCCAAGCTTGTTCTCGACGATCCGCAGCGGTGGCAGCCCCGGGCGTTCCCGCTGGGCGACGACGCGGACGGTCTCGTCGGTGATCGCCTGCTCGCGGTCGTCGGCGGCCACGACCCGGCCCTCCGCCTTGGAGACGATCTTGGAGGTCACGACGACGACGTCGCCGTCGCGCGGCCGGTCCTGCTCCTCCTGACCCGCCAGGAGGTCGGCGATCAGCTCGCCGAGGTCGTCGCCGGGCGTGATCTCGGGCAGTCCGTCGGGGGCCCAGATGCTGAGTCGTTCCACGGGACCATCCTCACATTCCGGCGCGGGCTCGAGGGCTCGGCGCGGAGCCGGCGCCGTCGGCCCTGGGTGATCGGGTGTGCCGGGGCTAGTTTTGCGGCGACCGACCACTTCGGTGCGATAACCTGCCACGCGTTCACGCCATATATGTCCGGTTCGCCCTGGACCGCTAGGGGGAGCCTTCCGTGTTGCACGATCCGCCCGCTCGGTCGAAGGTCCTCATACCGGAGCCGGCGGCCCTGAGGTCCGGCGAGCCGCGCACCATCGGGCCGTTCCGGGTCCGGAGCCGGCTGGGCAGCGGCGGCATGGGCGACGTCTACCTGGGGACGGCGCGCCGCGGGCAGCAGGTAGCCATCAAGCTGATCCGGGGCGCCCAGCTCGACGACGACGAGTTCCGCGCGCGCTTCCGGCGCGAGGTACGCGCCGCGGCCAAGGTGCGCAGCCGGTTCATCGCGAACCTGGTCGACGCCGATCCCGATGCGGAGCTTCCCTGGCTCGCCACCGAGTACGTGCCGGGGCCGACCCTCTCGCAGGAGCTGGCCGCGCACGGCCCACTGCCCCAGGCGGCCGTGGCGAACCTGGTCGTGGGCGTCGCCGAGGCGTTGCACACGATCCACCGCGCCGGTCTGGTGCACCGCGACGTCAAGCCGGCCAACGTGATCCTCGGGCCCGACGGTCCGCGCCTGATCGACCTGGGCGTGGTTTCCTCGATCGGCGCGACCCGGCTGACCATGACCGGGCAACCGGTCGGTACGCCGATGTACATGGCCCCGGAACAGGCCATGGGGAGCCGTACGACCTCGGCAACCGACGTCTGGGCGCTCGGCGCGCTTGCCTACTACGCCGCTACCGGCAACTACCTCTTCGAGGGGGACCATCCCGCCGTCGTGCTGTACCGGGTCTCGGCCGAGGAACCGTCCTACGACGACTGTCCCGAGTACCTGCGCCCGTTCCTCGATGCCTGCCTGGTCAGGGACCCGGAGGGGCGGCCGTCTCTTGACGCGATCCTGCACTCGCTCGGCGCTCCCGCCCCGGCCGGTGTCACGCTCCCCCTGGTCGAGCCGCGGCGAGTTTCCGGCGCCGGTCGTCGCCGCACACCACGGGGCGGCGCGCACAGGGGCCGCCGGAGGCGGACCATGGTCGTCCTGGGCTCGGTGGCTGCCGGGACGGCGGTGCTGGCCGGGGCCACGTTCGGTGTCTGGAGCTCGCTCACCAGTGACGACCGAGAGCCCACCGGCAGCGGCCAGACGCTGATCACCACACCACCGCAGAACAGCCCGAGCCCGGTCCAGCCGGCCGCCGACGGCAGCCGGGACCGCCCCTGGGCACAAGGGACCGTCAAACATCTCGACGAGGGCTCGTGCTGGATCGCCGGTGTCATCGGGGTGGAGGAGCGGCAGGCCAGGCTGAAGCTCGCGTGCGACCAGGTGGGGACGAGCCTCTACGGCAATCCGACGCCGAGCGCGCACCTCGACGTCTACGCCGTCGGGCAGGACGGGACGACGCTGCCGAGCGAGCCCGCCGACGCGGCCGCGCAGGACACGTTCTGGACGCTGGGCAACCTCATGGACACCAATCCGGTGACCGTCACCGTCACGCTGCCCGACGTCGGGCCGCTGGCCGCTGTGGAGGTGCGGCAAGGCAAATACGGCTACGGCTGGTACTGGGACGCCACCCGCTGACGGCTCAACCGATGGACCCCCGCAGACCACCCTTTGTTGTGGGCGCGATCGTTGCGCCTAAAACGGACACCACGTCGCAACGATCGCGCCCACAACAAACGAGGTCCTGTGCGCCTGGGGGCTCGCGGTCGGTTCAGAGGCGCCCGTGCGTCCGGAGGGTCTGCAGCGCACCGAGCGTGACGATGCCGCGCCACTCCACGGCCTGTCCCGGCGACCAGTGGAGGAAGTCGAAGTCCCAGCCGCCGTCGTCCAGCTGCTCCTGCTCGAGCCGGTCCAGCTCCGCCGAGATCTGGCCTGAAGAGAACAGCGCCCGGCTGGGTGCACCCGGCCTGGTGGACAGCTCCAGGGGCCGGAGCTTCTCGTCGTCCTGCCCGCCCTCGACGGGAATGGACCCGTCCTCGCGCAGCGCGGGCCGCAGCCGCTCGACGGCTGCCGCCGCGCGGTCCGGCTCGGGCACGGCGTCGAGGAAGTGGACGGCGAACTCGACCGTGTACCCGCCCTGGAGGAGGGCGTCCCCCTCCACCTGCCCCCAGCACCATGCGGTCGCCGCGTCGAGCCACGGGTGGTTCACGCCCAGATGCCACAGGTGGCCGGCGATCGCGAACGTGAGCAGCCCGTTGTCGCTCGGCTCCTGCATCCACGGCGCGGCCGGGTAGCCGACGCCGGTCGGCAGCACGTGCGGCACCCGGCCGTCCGGCAGTGCTACGGAGGCGAGCCAGTCGGCTGTCTCGGTGACCAGCAGCTCCACCGCCGGGTCGGCGGCGATGCCCAGCTCGGCGAGCACCTCGAGCGCGGACATCGCGGCCGAGACCTGGCTGTCGGGCCCGCGCAGGTCGGGCTCCAGGGCGTGGCCCCATCCGCCGTCGTCGTTCCGGTAAGGACGCAGGGCGTCCAGGACACGTCCGCTCGGTGCGCCGTCGAACAGCACCGCGAGGCGGTGCCGCTCCAGCAGGCGGGCGTCGTCGTAGATGAACCGTTTGGCGGCTCCGATGTCGATTCCCGTTGTTGTGCTCATGCCTGCGACGCTAGGCGGCGGTCAGGGCGGCGTCTTCCAGAAATCGGACGGGCGTGAGACCGGTCAGGCGGCGCACCTCGTCGGACATGTGCGCCTGGCTCGCGTACCCGGCCGCCGCCGCGCGCTCCGCGAGCGGTGTCGATGAACCCGAGGACAGGCCGATCAGCCGCCGCAAGCGGGCCACTCGGCCCAGCATCTTGGGCCCGTAGCCGACGGCTTCCACGGTGCGGCGGTGCAGGTGCCGCTCGCTCACGCCCAGGGCCTCGGCGACGCCGGAGATCCGCGTCCCGGGCGCGCCGAGCCTTCGCGCGGCCGCCGCGACCAGCCCGTCGCGCTCCGCCTTGCGCTGCAGCACCGTGCGCGCCAGGAGGTACAGCCGCCCTGGTGGGTCGGCCGCGCTGAGGGCGTCGGCGAGCGCCGGACCCACGTCTGGCCAGACGTCGGCGAGAGGCACGCGCAGGTCCCGCACCTCCGACGCCGGGATGCCCAGGACGGCGCCCGCCGCGCCGGGCCGGAGCCGGATGCCACTGGTACGCGACGCCGGAGCGCTGCTGGGCCCGGCGACGACCGGGCCCGTGTCGGCGCCGACGACCACCAGCTCGCCGTCGAGCCGGACCAGGTCCACGCAGCCGTCCGGGATGATCCGCTGCTGGTGGCCGGGCGGCGCCTCGTGCTCCCACAGGCACGCCACGACCGGCAGCAGGCCGGTGGGCGGCGCGAGCTCACGGTAAGGGGTCACGAAAACCACGCTACAAGGCACCTCTGACACCCGCCCCTGGCTCTGCTCGGACCCGTCGGGACCCACCTGGGCCCGCATCCTGGGGGCGCCCGCCGAGTGTCAGAGGCCAGTGGCAGAGTCGTGCTGTGCCCCACATCCCGGCTCGGCCGAGCCGCCGAGCTCGCCCGCCCAGCGGTCAGCGCCACACCCCGTGGCGCCGCCGCGCGCTGCGTGTCGCCGCCATCGCGGTCCCGGCAGCGCTGCTGGCCGCTGCGGCCTCGTCGTACGCCGCGGTGGTGACGGGCAGGATGGCCGCGGACCCGGCCCGGGACACGCTCGTCATGCTCGCGGTGGTGAGCGGCGCTGTCGTCGTGCTGGACGCCGTGACGTGGCTGGTGGTGCAGCGCGCCGTAGCCCGAGCGGAGGCCACGCTCCGCTCGGACCTCGCCGCCGCTGCCCTGGGCCAACCCCTGCCCGCACTCGAGGAGCAGGCGGTGGGCGAGCTCCTTGACCGGGTCAACGGGGATCCGGCGCGGCTCACCCGCGCGATCAGCGGGATCGGCATCACCCTGGGTCAGGCGGCGATCAGCCTGGTGGTCGGGTGGGTGGCGGCCGGTCTGGTGTGGTGGCCGGCGTGGGTCGCGTTCCCGCTGGTGGCAGCCGCGGTACTCATGTTCGCGCGCCGGTCGGCGCGGCCCTTGCGCGCCCTGAGCCGGCGCAGCGCCGAGGCGGTCTCGGACCACATGGCGCAGTTCGAGGAGGCGGTCACGGCCCGGGACGACCTGCGCACCGCGCACGGCCAGCGCTACGCGTTGCGCCGGTACGCCGAGCTGGCCGCGCGCCAGATCCGGCTCCGGGAGGAGTGGTCCATGGCGTTCTCCCGCGTCCGCCTGCGCACGGAGCTGCCGCTGGACGCCCTGGTGGGCGCAGTCCTTGTCGGCGGCGTGTGGGCCGTCACGGGCGGCACGCTGGACGTCGCGCGCCTCGTCACGCTGTGGCTGCTCGTCACGGGGTTCGTGGGCCGGGTGGACGTGCTGGGCCGCCTCCTGCCCCGGGTCGAGGAGGCGATCGGCACGTTCCAGCGGGTGCGCGAGCTCCTGGCCGCACCCCAGGAGCCCGACGGCGGCGCGCCGTTCCCGGGCCGGACCGGCTCCGGCCGGTCCAACGGGGTCGACATCGAGCTGCGCGACCTGACATTCACCTACGGCGGCAGCTTCACCCTCGGCCCGCTTTCGCTGACGATTCCGGCGGGCGGCACCTGCGCGCTGGTGGGGCGGACGGGATCGGGCAAGACGACGCTCACCAAGATGCTGTCCCGGGCGGTCGAGCCGCCCGCCGGGGGCGTGTTCCTGGGCCGCCGGGACATCACCGATCTGGACGTGCACGAGCTGCGCACACGCGTCGGTGTCGTCGGGCAGCGCACCGAGATCCTTGCCGCGACGCTCGCCGACAACATCAAGCTCTGGACGCCCGTTCCCGCGGAGCGGGTCGAACAGGCTGTGGACGCGCTCGGCCTGCGCGCGTGGGTCGCGTCCCTGCCGGACGGCCTGGACACCCGGCTGGGGCCGGACGGCGTGACCCTGTCGGCCGGGGAAGAGCAGCTCGTCGCCTTCGCCCGGCTCCTGGTGCGTGACGTCGAGGTGGTGGTGCTCGACGAGGCCACCGCGCGCATGGACCCGGCGACGGCAGAACGGGTCACCCTGGCCGCGCAGACCCTCCTGGCGGGACGGACGGCGATAGTCGTCGCGCACCGTCTGTCCACGGCCCGGCACGCCGACACCGTGGCGGTGCTGGAGGGCGGCCGCCTCGTGGAGCACGGTCCGTGGGACCGGCTGGCGACATCGGACGGCCACTTCGCCCGGCTGGTCACCGCGGCTGGGCTCGCGGACCTCGGCGCGGAGGCGGCGGCCCCGCCTGGTTCCGAGGGGCCGGCCAACGCCGGGGCGGTCGCCGCTGGGGCAGGCGGCGCTCGGGCGAGCGACGCCGGGGCGGTCGCCGTCCGCATGCCCAGCGCTGGGGCGGGCACCAGTGCACCCGGTCCCGCGCCGAACCCCGGTGCACCAGACCTGTCCGCACAGGCAGCCCGCACCGGCGTCGGAGTCTCGGCGCGGCGAGGCGAGGCCGCCCAGCCGCGGCGTGGGTCGATGATGCGCGCCGTGTGGAGCACGCTGCGCGCCCGCCCGGCGGGCCTGCTTGTCCCGGCCATCGTGTGGGAGCTGACGGACTACCTCACCTCGACCGGCCTGGTGGTCGGCTGGCTGTGGGCGACGCTCGTCGTGAGCCTGGAGCACGGCTCCACGCCCTGGTTGCTGGCCGGCGCGATCCTGGTGGCGGTGGTGGCCAACACGCTGCTGCCGTATACGGTCCGGCTGACGAGCGCACGGTGGTGGGCCGACTCGCGGCTGCGGCTGCACCTCGCGGTCCTGCGGGGGCAGACGGCGCAGCGGCGCACCGTCCGCGACGCCCCCGGCGAGATCGCCGCACGCGCCCAGGAGGAGTATCGGCTCACCGGCCACACCCAGGCCTGGCGCGAGCTCGTCACGGCGCCCGTCACCCTGGCGGTGCTCGTGCTCCTGAGCGGGAGCCTGCTGGCCGGCGCGATCGGGCTCGCCATGGCGGCCGTGATGTTCGCCGTCCAGGTCCTCGGCAGCCGCTCCGTCGCGGCCGCCGCGCGGCGGGCAGGCGACGCCGCGGCGGAGCTGGGCCGCCTGCTCGGATCGGCCCTCGACGCCGTGCGCACCGTCAAGCTGACGGCAGCGACCGGCGGCGTCCTCGCCCAGGTCGCCCGGGTCGACGGCCGCCGCGTGCAGGCCTCGTTGCGGGAGGAGCGGACCGGCTTCCTGGTGGGCCTCGGCCCGTCCGTGCTGAGCCGTGCCGCGGCGGTGCTCGCGTGGACGCTGCACCTGAACGGCACGTGGTCACTGGCCACAACGCTCCTGGTCAGCACGTCGATCGGCACGTTCAGCTGGATCGGGTACGGGCTGGGCGACCTCGTCACGAGCGCCGCGACCGCCCGGCGCTGGGTCGACGTCAGCTCCCGGTACGCGGGCACGGACCGCCTCGCCGACGTGCCTCGCGACATCGACCTGTTCGCGGGCACAGCGGTCCCATCCGGGACGGCCGTGTCCGACGAGCAGGCCGACAAGCAGGCCGGTGAGCACGCGGACGGACAGGTGGGCAGGAACGCCGGGACGGCCGCAGCGGGCGCCCTGCGCGAGCTGCGCCTGGACGGCGTCAGCGCAACGCACGACGACGGCACGGTGGGCGTCGCCGGCGTGGAGCTCACGGTCCGGCGCGGTGAGCTGGTGCTCGTGGTGGGCCGCGTCGGGTCCGGAAAGTCGTCCCTGCTCGCCGCCCTGTCGGGCCTCGTCGACGTCGGCGGCCGACTGACCTGGAACGGCGCCGAGATCACCGACCCGGAGACGTTCCTGCGCCCGCCCCGCGTCGCGCACGTCGCCCAGGTGCCGCACGTCGTGTCGGGGACCGTCGCGGACAACGTGCGCCTCGACCACGACCGCCCCGTGGCCGGCCCGGTCCGGTCGGCCGGGCTCGAGCGCGACGTCGCCGAGGCGGGCGGGACCAGCACGCTCGTGGGGCACCGAGGCCTGCGGCTCTCGGGCGGGCAGGTGCAGCGGCTCGGTCTGGCCCGGGCGCTGGCTACGGGGTCCGATCTGCTCCTCGTGGACGACGTCTCCTCGGCCCTCGACGCCGTCACGGAGGCGGAGGTGTGGTCGGGCCTGCGGGCCGCGGGCACCACGGTGCTGGGCACGACGTCGCGCGCCGCGACCCTGGCCGTGGCCGACCGGGTGGTGGTGCTCGACGGCGGGCGCGTGGCCGCCGTCGGGCACTGGCGCGACCTTGAGCCGAACTGGTCGCACCTGGCCGGCTGACCGGCCGGCCCAACCTGTGGAAAACGTGCGCTTCGGGTTGCTCGAATCTGGGACACTTGTCCGCATGAGCATTCCCACCTCCCCCGGGCCGACGGACCCGGCCGCGACCACACCCGCCCAAGACTCTCCCGCCGCCTCGGTAGGCGGCGGCGACGTCGTACGCGCTGTGGTCAAGGAGGTACCGGACAAGGTCAGCACGGACGGTCTCGAGACCAAGTTCGACGAGCGCTGGACGGCCGAGGGCACCTTCGCCTTCGACCGCACCAAGACGCGCGCCGAGATCTACTCGATCGACACCCCGCCGCCCACCGTCTCCGGCTCCCTGCACGTGGGCCACGTCTTCAGCTACACGCACACCGACGTCGTCGCCCGCTACAAGCGCATGCAGGGACGCGAGGTCTTCTACCCGATGGGCTGGGACGACAACGGCCTGCCCACCGAGCGTCGCGTCCAGAACTACTTCGGGGTGCGCTGCGACCCGTCGCTGCCGTACACGGAAGGCTTCGAGCCGCCGCACCAGGGCACCGACGGCAAGAACGTGAAGCCCGCGGACCAGATCCCGGTCAGCCGCCGCAACTTCATCGAGCTGTGCGAGCGCCTCACGGCGGACGACGAGCGCACGTTCGAGGAGCTGTGGCGCCGCCTCGGCCTGTCGGTCGACTGGGCACAGACCTACCAGACCATCGGCGACAGCTCCCGTGCGACGGCGCAGCGCGCCTTCCTGCGCAACCTCGCCCGTGGCGAGGCGTACCAGGCGGAGGCGCCAGGTCTGTGGGACATCACGTTCCAGACGGCGGTGGCGCAGGCCGAGCTCGAGGCGCGCGACTACCCGGGCCACTACCACCGGGTCGCGTTCCACCAGTCCGACGGCGAGCCCGTGTACATCGAGACCACGCGCCCCGAGCTCATCCCGGCCGTGGTCGCGCTCATCGCGCACCCGGACGACGAGCGCTACCAGCACCTCTTCGGCACGACCGTGACGTCGCCGCTGTTCGGCGTCGAGGTGCCCGTCGTCGCCCACCACATGGCGGAGCCGGACAAGGGCGCGGGCATCGCGATGTGCTGCACCTTCGGTGACCTCACGGACGTCCAGTGGTGGCGTGAGCTGCAGCTGCCGACCCGCTCGATCATCGGCCGCGACGGCCGCGTCACGGGCGACCTGCCGGAGTGGATCGCAGGCGGTCCGGGCGCCGAGCTGTTCGAGACGGAGGTCGCGGGCAAGACGACGTTCAGCGCGCGCAAGGCCATCGTCGACGCGCTCACCGCGTCGGGCGACATGCCGTCCGCGCCCGTCGCCACGCAGCGCAAGGCCAACTTCTACGAGAAGGGCGACAAGCCCCTCGAGATCGTGACCTCGCGCCAGTGGTACATCCGCAACGGCGGCCGGGACCAAGGGCTGCGCGAGGAGCTGTTGGCCCGCGGCAAGGAGCTCGACTTCCACCCGGACTTCATGCGCGTGCGCTACGAGAACTGGGTGGGCGGCCTCAACGGCGACTGGCTGATCAGCCGCCAGCGCTTCTTCGGCGTCGCGATCCCGCTCTGGTACCCGATCGACGCGTCGGGCGAGGTGGACTACGCCCACCCGATCGCCCCGGCCGAGGAAGTCCTGCCCGTCGACCCGACCTCGCAGGCGCCCGCCGGCTACACGGAGGACCAGCGCGGCCAGGCCGGCGGCTTCGTGGGCGACGCCGACGTCATGGACACGTGGGCCACGTCGTCCCTGACCCCGCAGATCGTGGGCGGCTGGGAACGCGACAACGACCTGTTCGAGCGGGTCTACCCGATGGACCTGCGTCCGCAGGGCCAGGACATCATCCGTACGTGGCTCTTCTCCACCGTGGTGCGCTCGCACCTGGAGAACAAGGTGCTGCCCTGGAAGAACGCGACGATCAGCGGCTGGATCCTCGACCCCGACCGCAAGAAGATGTCGAAGTCCAAGGGCAACGTCGTCACGCCGATGGACCTGCTCGTTGAGCACGGCTCGGACGCGGTGCGGTACTGGGCGGCGTCGGCTCGCCTGGGCACCGATGCGGCGTTCGAGGTGGGCCAGATGAAGATTGGCCGCCGCCTGGCGATCAAGGTCCTCAACGCCTCGAAGTTCGCGCTGTCGTTCGGCGGCGGCGCGGGCAGCGAGATCGCACTCGACCCGGCAGCGGTCACGGTGTCTCTGGACCGGTCGATGCTCGCGGGCCTGGGAGGTGTCGTCGAGCAGGCCACTGCGGCGCTCGAGGCCTACGACCACACGCGCGCGCTGGAAGTCACCGAGACGTTCTTCTGGACGTTCTGCGACGACTACCTCGAGCTCGTCAAGGATCGCGCCTACGGCGCGGGCGCCGACTCCGCGGACCTCACCCCGGAGACGACGTCGGCCCGCACCAGCCTGGCCATCGCACTCGACACCATGCTGCGCCTCCTGGCGCCCTACCTCCCGTTCGCCACGGAAGAGGTCTGGTCCTGGTGGCGCGAGGGTTCCGTGCACCGCGCGGCCTGGCCAGTCGCGGAGCCGCTGCGGGTGGCCGGCGGCGACGCCGACCCGGCGGACCTCGCGGCCGCCGGCCACGCCCTGGCGGCGCTGCGCAAGGTGAAGTCCGAGGCGAAGGCGTCGATGCGCACGCCCATCGTGGCCGCGGCGCTGGCCGTGCCGGCCGGGTCGCTCGCCGCTGTCGAGACCGCGGTCGAGGACATCAAGGCTGCCGGCCGCGTCACCGGCCCGCTCGATCTGGTGGCGGCCGCGGAAGGCCAGGGCGACCAGGCCGTCCAGGGCGGCATGGTCGTCACGTCGAGCGAGCTGGGCGAGGCCCCGCCGCGCAACAAGGGCTGACCGCTCTCTGCCGAGGTAGAACTGTGGCGAGATAGAACTGGGGCTGAGGTGCTGATCAGCGCCTCAGCCCCAGTTCTATCTCGCCACAGTTCTACCTCGGCATCGTCAGTTGAGCATCAGCACCACGGCGTCGCCCGCCTCGGCGGCGGCGCCGTAGAACGCGGTGAGCTCACCGTATGCCTCCGCCAGGCGCTTCGGATCGGTCTCCGCGGCGTGCTCGGTCGGGTCCGGGCAGACATCCTCGTCGCACACGTGGGCGGCGTCGGCGAGCGGCGCCAGGGCCTCGAACGACGTGCCCACCAGGAACGCGGCGGCCTTCTCCACCTCCTCCGGGCCCAGATAGCGCGCCGGTTTGATCCCGCCGGTCGGAGCAAGCTCGACACCGCCCTGGACCGGGTCGACGGGCATCCCGCCGTGCACCAGCAGCACCGTGTGGAGCGGTCCCCATACTGTGCCGATGCTGAAGTACCTCGCCTCCTTTGCCGGAAGGTCCATCTGTACCCATTCGCCGGCGAGCTCGTCGATGTGCTCCAGCGCCCAGGTCAGATCTGTCCGTGCCTTGTCGAAGTCGTCGGCGGCCAGCCGCGCGTACTCACAATGAATCCCCATGGCCCGAGACCGTACCGATAATGCGTTTCCGTGTGTATGGGCAAACCGGACACATTCTGAGCAACAATTTCCCATAGACGGTAAACCGGAAATTCCAGACCCGTGGGCGCCCGTTCTGGCCGCCTTTACCCCGGTCAACCGGCCGAGAATTCACAACGAATTCACGTGAGCGAGTCAGTGCATGCGTCGATCGTCGCCCGACATGCTCGCGAGCGCCTCGGTCGGCGTGCCGTCGTCGTGCCATCGCAGTGTCGCGGCGACTCCGTCCATGAGCTCGATCGAGCCCTCAGGGGCGAACGTCAGGCCGGCGTCCTGCCCCACCGCGGCACGCACAAGCGCGACCGTGGCAGGCAGCTCCTCCAGCCCGTCGGTGACCCCCATCGCCTCGAGGTCGTACCGGGACGCCGCGATGTGCACCGGATCCGGACCGATCCAGAGCCTCCGCCCGTTGATGGGCCCCGTGGCCGAGACATACTCCTCCGACAGCACGAGCTCCTTGACCTGCCCGCGGGCGAGCACCGTCACGACGTCGTCCACCGACGTCACGGCGTTCGACTCGCGGCCGAGCTCACGCCGCAGCTCCGCGATGACGCGCTCGCGACGCCGCTCCCGGTAGGAGTCGAGAACCTCGGAGACCCGCTCGGCGAACGCACCCTCGTGCACCCCGGCGCCACGTCCACCGCCAGGGACCTCGACCACCTTCTCCGCCGTCGGCGCCGTCAACGCGGCACGCGCGAGCGGTACCGCCCGCTTGTCCCCGGTCAGCAGCACCAGCTCTGGCCTGGTCTCAGCCACGCGACGCTCGATCTCGGCCGCCACGGCCTCCGCGTTGCGGTCCCACGAGTCCTCGGCGCGGGACTCGATGCGCGCCCGCTTGACCCCCGTGGAGCCGGACTTCTCGATCTCGTCGTGCGGCGCCTGGAACGTGGTGTGCACCTTGCCACCTTGCCCCACACGGAAGAAGTCCGCGCCCGTCCGGTCGATAGCCACCTTGAGCAGCTCCACGGACTCGTCGGCCGCCAGTGCGGCCTGCAGCAGCGCCGGTACCGGCGCCCACGAGCCGGAGCTCGAGGCCGGCGGGTTGTTCACCACGCGATCCACCAGCACGCCCGTGTCGTCGGCGATGACGACCCTGCCGTGCGGTCCCGGAACCCACGTGGGCCGAACCACCACCTCTTCGATCGTTTCCAGCACGGCCCTCGGGGCCTTCTGCTCCGCCAGCTCCTTGCGCACGGCGTTCCAGCGACTGCCGACGTCGCGGTCAGCGGCCTGCTGGGACGGCGTCACGTCCAGGTACACCGTCGCAAAGGGGCCCCGGTGGCCGAGGAGGGGTTTGAGCCAATCGATCTTCATACGCACCTCCGCATCTCCCGCCGAGGTCGAGGTGATGCCCTACCGCATGACCCCGCCCCCCGGCGTTCCCTCCAGGAAACGACGGATCGCGGGCCAGCGCCACCCCCCTGCGGGAATTACTTGTGACCAGGGCACCAAATTTCTACCACTCAACGTCGACGAGTCACCAGAAATTGGCAAACTCACGCCAAGCGCTAGCCCCTTCAAGCGTAGGTGTCGACCTCAGGCAGGTTGTCGCCCTTGTGCTGCGCGGCGATCAGCTCGTGGTGGCGGATGACCTCGCTCACGATGAACTGGCGGAACTGCACGGCGAACTCGGGGTCCAGACCGGACGCCTCAGCGATGTTCGTGAGCCGTGCGATCTGCTCCTGGTCGCGCGACGGGTCCGCGGGGGGCAGGCCGCCAACGGCCTTGAGCTCCCCCACCCTGCGCGTCATCTTGAACCGCTCGGCCAGCAGGTGCACCAGTGCCGCGTCGATGTTGTCGATGCTCCCGCGGAGGCGGATGATCTCGGACGGCACCGGAGCGCTGGTCGGTTGGTTGTCAGACACAAGTAGAGGCTAACCGCCCGGGGCCCTGACCGGCGAAGCGCGACCAGGCAAAGGCTGTTCCGACCTGCGACGCAGATCGGCTACAGTCTGCCGAGCAGGCACGCAACTTGGTGAAGGCCCGGAACTGTGGCTTCACCTGTTCAAGACTTCAACGGAGAGCAGCACATGACACTCGCCTCGTCGCCGGCCTTGGTGGAGGTGCCCGAGGGCACCAGCATCAACACGATCCTCGCGGACCGGGTGGCCCGCTCCGGGAACGAGGCACTCATCGAGCGGCGTGACTCCCCCAGCGGCCCGTGGATCAAGGTGTCGGCGCGCCAGTTCGAGGACGAGGTCCTCGCTGTCGCCCGCGGCCTCGTGGCTCGTGGCATCGGTGTCGGCGACCGCGTCGCGATCATGTCGCGCACCCGGTACGAGTGGACGCTGCTCGACTTCGCCATCTGGGCCGCCGGCGCGGTGCCCGTGCCCGTCTACGAGACGTCGTCGGCCGAGCAGGTGCAGTGGATCCTGTCCGACGCCGACGTCCGCCTCATCGTCGTCGAGTCCAGCGCCCACGCCGACATCGTCACCCAGGTGCGCCCCAACCTGCCCGGGCTCGAGGACATCCTCCTCCTCGACGACGACGCCGTGCTCGGCCTGCGGAAGGCGGGCACCAACCTGTCCGCCGGCATCGTGGCCGAGCGGCGCGACGCCGTCCGGCGCGACGACCTGGCGACCATCATCTACACCTCCGGCTCCACCGGCCGTCCCAAGGGTGTCGAGCTCACGCACGGCAACTTCGCGCACCTGACGATGAACGCCGCCGTCGGGATCCCCGAGCTGCTCCAGGCCGAGAACGCCCGCACGCTCCTGTTCCTCCCGCTCGCGCACGTGTTCGCGCGCTACGTCGAGGTGGCGACGATCGCCGGCCAGGCGGTCCTGGGCCACGCCCCGGACGTCAAGAACCTCGTCGCCGACCTCGGCTCGTTCCGCCCGACCTATCTGCTGGCCGTGCCGCGGGTGTTCGAGAAGGTCTACAACAGCGCGGAGCAGCGGGCGTCGTCAGGCCTCAAGGCCAAGATCTTCGCCTGGGCCGCCCAGGTCGCGGAGGACTACTCCCGCGCCCTGGACACGCCGTCGGGCCCGGGCCGCACGCTCACGGCGAAGCACTCGATCGCCGACAAGCTGGTCTTCAGCAAGCTCAAGGCGACCATGGGCGGCCAGCTCCAGTGGGCTGTCTCGGGCGGTGCGCCGCTCGGCGAACGCCTCGGCCACTTCTTCCGCGGCTCCTGCGTCACGATCCTGGAGGGCTACGGCCTCACGGAGACCACCGCCCCGACGACGGTCAACCGCCCGGACCGACAAGTGATCGGCTCCGTGGGCCCCGCGTTCTTCGGCACGGACATCGACATCGCCGACGACGGCGAGGTGCTGCTGCGCGGCCCGCACATCTTCCGGGGCTACCGCAACGAGCCCCAGCTGACCGCCGCGGCCTTCGTCGACGGCTGGTTCCGCACCGGTGACCTGGGTCGCCTCGACGAGCACGGCCACCTGCACATCACGGGCCGCAAGAAGGAGATCATCGTGACGGCCGGCGGCAAGAACGTCGCACCGGCCGTGCTCGAGGACCGCATGCGCGCCCACGCGATCGTCAGCCAGGTCGTGGTGGTCGGCGACCAGCGGCCGTTCATCGGCGCCCTGGTCACGCTCGACGCCGAGATGCTGCCCGGCTGGTGCGCCGCGAACGGCCTGCCCAACCTGTCGGTGGACAAGGCCCGCGTGCACCCGCGCGTCCTGGCCGAGCTCGACAAGGTGGTCGCCCACGCCAACGAGGCGGTCTCCAAGGCCGAGTCGATCCGCAAGATCACGGTGCTCGACATCGACTTCACCGAGGCGAACGGCTACCTCACGCCGTCCATCAAGGTGAAGCGCGCCAAGGTGCTCGCCGACTTCGCCGACATGATCGACGCGCTGTACGGCGCCCCGGTGGCGCACACCCAGCCGGCCTCGACCTACTGACACCGACCTCGCCGGGGGTGGGACCAGTACCCGGTCAGGCGCTCTTCTCGCGCGGCTGACGGCCCCGTACCGGGCTCTTGCGCGGCACCACCGTCGGGTTCACGTTGTCGAGCACCACGGAGCGGGTGATGACCACGCGCTCGACGTCGTCGCGGCTCGGCACGTCGAACATGACCTGTTGGAGCACCTCTTCGAGGATCGCCCGCAGGCCACGCGCGCCGGTGCCGCGCAGCAGGGCCTGCTCGGCGATCGCGCCGACAGCCTCCTCGTCGAACTCGAGCTCCACGCCGTCGATCTCGAACATGCGCTTGTACTGCTTCACCAGCGCGTTCTTCGGCTCCGTGAGGATCCGGACCAGCGCATCGCGGTCGAGCGAGGAGACGGACGCGATGACGGGCAGGCGGCCGATGAACTCGGGGATCAGCCCGTACTTCTGCAGGTCCTCTGGCCGCACCTCGGCGAACAGGTCCTCGTCGAGCGCTATCGACTCCATGGGGGCGCTGAACCCGATGCCGCGCTTGCGGGACCGGGCGGCCACGATGTCGTCCAGCCCGGCGAACGCGCCCGCCACGATGAACAGCACGTTCGTCGTGTCGATCTGGATGAACTCCTGGTGCGGGTGCTTGCGCCCGCCCTGCGGCGGCACCGATGCCGTGGTGCCCTCGATGATCTTCAGGAGCGCCTGCTGCACGCCCTCGCCGGACACGTCGCGCGTGATCGACGGGTTCTCGGCCTTGCGGGCCACCTTGTCGACCTCGTCGATATAGATGATGCCCGTCTCGGCCTTCTTGACGTCGTAGTCAGCGGCCTGGATGAGCTTGAGCAGGATGTTCTCGACGTCCTCGCCCACGTAGCCGGCCTCTGTGAGGGCGGTGGCGTCAGCGATGGCGAACGGCACGTTGAGCATCTTCGCGAGCGTCTGCGCCAGATACGTCTTACCCGTGCCCGTGGGGCCGATGAGCAGGATGTTCGACTTGGCGATCTCTACGGGGTCCTGGTCGTCGGGTCCGATCGACCGTCCGGCCTCGCCCGCCTGGATCCGCTTGTAGTGGTTGTAGACGGCGACGGCCAGGGCGCGCTTGGCGGGGTCCTGGCCGATGATGTACTGCTCGAGGAATTCGAAGATCTCGCGTGGCTTGGGCAGATCCGTCAGGCCTAGCTCTGCCGCCTCACCGAGCTCTTCCTCGATGATCTCGTTGCACAGCTCGATGCACTCGTCGCAGATGTACACGCCCGGCCCGGCGATCAGCTTCTTCACCTGCTTCTGCGACTTACCGCAGAAGTTGCACTTCAGCAGTTCCGCGCCGTCACCGATTCGCGCCACTACCTGTCTCCTCGCCTTGTGCACCCTCGCGGAGTCCCGTCCGGGCCGGCTGGCCCAGCAGATCCGCGACGTCGAGCGGTCTCAGTTCCATTCCACACCACCGGTGGGCTGTTGTCAGCCGGGCGGCCCGGCGGGTCGCCCGACCGATTTTCACCAGATCATGACAATTTTGTCAGATTCTGCGTGGCGTGTCCCACAATGCCCGACGCCGGGGCTCGTCGTCCACCAGTATTGGCGGGCGCCCCGGCGTCGGGCATCGAGCGGTCTCGAAAACCTGGACCGAGCGGTCAGGGCCGCACGACCGCTACCGCCTTGCGCGATTCGAGCACCTCGTCGACCAGGCCGTAGTCCTTGGCCTCGGCGGCGGTGAGGATCTTGTCGCGCTCGATGTCGTTCCGCACCTCTTCCTCATCCTTGCCGCTGTGGAACGCGAGCGTCCTCTCGAGCCACTCGCGCATGCGGATGAGCTCGTTCGCGTGGATCTCGATGTCCGAGGCCTGCGCGTAGCCGCCGCCCTCCATCGCGGGCTGGTGGATCAGCACGCGCGAGTTCGGCAGCGCGAGGCGCTTGCCCGGCTGGCCCGCGGCCAGCAGGACCGCAGCGGCCGACGCCGCCTGGCCAAGGCACACGGTCTGGATCTGCGGCTTGATGAACTGCATGGTGTCGTACAGCGCCGTCATGGCCGTGAAGGAGCCACCCGGCGAGTTGATGTACATCATCACGTCGCGGTCCGGGTCCTGGGTCTCCAGGACCAGGAGCTGGGCCATGACGTCGTCGGCGGACGCGTCGTCGACCTGGACGCCCAGGAAGATGATGCGGTCCTCGAACAGCTTGGTGTACGGGTCCTGGCGCTTGAAGCCGTACGCGGTGCGCTCCTCGAACTGAGGAAGCACGTAGCGGGCGGACGGCATGGCGCCGGAAGAACCGTAGGCGGTGGAATACGGCAGCCCCATGCCCGAGTGGGCACGTGCGCCGGCAAGGCGCTCTGCGGCTGCGACGAACTGGGCTTCAGGACTCACGGTGGTCTCCTCGCAAAAAGGTCTGGATGCGTTTTCGGGCGGTCAGCTGGTCATACCGCCGCCGCCGGAGACCGACGTGGCGCTCTCCACGACGTGGTCGATGAAGCCGTACTCCAGCGCCTCAGGGGCCGTGAACCAGTTGTCGCGGTCGTTGTCCTTGATGATCGTCTCGAGCGGCTGCCCGGTCTGCTCGGCAGTCAGCTCGGCGAGCACCTTCTTCATGTGCATGATGAGCTGCGCGTTGATGCGCACGTCGGTCGCGGTGCCGCCGATGCCGCCCGAGGGCTGGTGCATCATCACGCGAGCGTGGGGCGTGGCGTAGCGCTTGCCCTTGGCGCCCGACGACAGCAGGAACTGCCCCATGGAGGCCGCCATGCCCATCGCGACGGTGGCGACGTCCGGCTTCACCCACTGCATGGTGTCGTAGATCGCCATGCCGGCCGTGATGGAGCCGCCGGGCGAGTTGATGTACAGCCAGATGTCCTTGTCGGGGTCCTCGGCCGCGAGAAGCATCATCTGTGCGCTGATCGCGTTGGCGTTCTCGTCGCGCACCTCCGACCCCAGCCAGATGATGCGCTCCTTGAGCAGCCGGTTGTAGATGGAGTCGTTGAGCCCGAAGCCAGCACCCTCCGTCCGCGCTACCGGCCCAGCATCCATCCGCAGCAGATCGTTCACGTCCATCTCCTCGGTTCTGACTCTCGTCTTTGGACCACGTCCTACGACGTCGTGTCGCTCGACCCTAACGTGCCTCTGCCCGCCAGAACTCCTGATTCAGCGGGCTTTTCGCCGACAGCGCACCGGTGCTGCCCACGGCGAAGTCAGGGGGTACGCAGACGGCGATCCGCACCCTCGCGCGGAGGGTGCGGACCGCCGTCGGACGTCATGCCTGAGCCCTCACGGGCCCGGCGTGTCTCAGGCCTTCGCCGGCTCCGACGTCTCGGGCTCCTCGGCCTCGCCGGCCGCCTGGGCCTGCGCCATGGCGTCGTTGAGTGCCTGCTGGGCCTCGTCGGTCTCGTCCGAGCCGATGAACTCGCTCAGGTCCACGACGTTGCCGTCGGAGTCCTTGACCTCGATCTGGCGCAGGGCGACCGCGAGGGCCTTCGAGCGCGCGACCTCGCCGACCATGGCGGGGATCTGCCCGCCCTGCTCGAGCGTCTGGATGAACTCGCTCGGCTCCATGCCGTACTGCTGCGAGGCGCTGACCAGGTACTCGACGAGCTCGCCCTGGCTCACCTGCACCTTGAGCTTCTCGGCGAGGGTGTCGAGCAGGATCTGGTTCTTGATCGCCTTGGTCGCGTCCGCGGTGACCTCGGCGCGGTGCTCGTCGTCCTGCAGGCGGCTCTCGGACTCGAGGTGACGGTGCACCTCGGCCTCGACGACGCCGGTCGGCACGGGGACCTCGACGGTCTCGAGCAGCTTCTCCATGAGCGCGTCCCGGGCGGTGACCGCCTGGTTGGAGGTCTTGATGCCGGCGACCTGGGTCTTCAGGTCGTCGGTCAGCTCCTCCAGCGTGTCGAACTCCGAGGCGAGCTGGGCGAAGTCGTCGTCCACCTCGGGCAGGTCGCGCTGCTTGACCGAGGTGGCGGTGACGGTGACGTCCGCCTCCTTGCCCTCGTGGTCGCCGCCGGCCAGCGGTGCCTTGAACGTGGTGGTCTCGCCGGCGGACAGGCCGGTCAGGGCCTCGTCGAGCCCCTCGAGCATGTTGCCGGAGCCGATCTGGTACGAGACGCCCGACACGGAGTCGACCTCCTCGTCACCGATGACGGCCTTCAGGTCGATGACGATGTAGTCGCCCTCGACGGCCGGACGGTCCACGCCCACCAGGGTGCCGAAGCGCTCGCGCAGGGCGTCCATCCGCTCCGCGACGTCCTCGTCCGTGACCGTGGTCGACTCGACGGTCAGGTCGACGTCGGAGAGCTCCGGGAGCTCGATCTCGGGGCGCACCTCGACCTCGGCCGTGAACTTCAGCTGGCCCTCGCCGGCCTTGGCCGGGACGTCCGTGACGTCGATCTCGGGCTGGGCGAGCGGACGCAGGTCGGTCTCGCCGAGCGCGTCGCGGTAGAAGCCGGAGAGGCCGTCGTTCACGGCGTGCTCGATCACGGCGCCCCAGCCGACCCGCTGGTCGATGATGCGCGGGGGGACCTTGCCCTTGCGGAAGCCGGGGATGTTCACCTGCTCCGCGATGTGCTCGTAGGCGTGATCGATGCTCGGCTTGAGCTCGTCGTAGTCCACCTCGACGGTCAGCTTGACCTTGGTGGGCTCCAAGGTCTCGACGGCGCTCTTCACTTCGATGGTCTCCAGAATGTCGGGGGTGCGCGCACGCCGGCGTACTGCGTCCCGGGTGGCGCGGGGATGCTCTGCTTCAGTTGCAGCTGCTCGCTGAACAGCGACGTACGACGGGCGCACGGGCAACCCGTCAATCGTACGCCCCTTGACCTCGGGCGCCGAATGCAAACGGGTGGCATGCCGCACAACCTTCAGCGTCGCACAACCTTCATCGTCGCATCCCAGCCGTCAGGCACCGTCCCGCTGGTGGTCCTTGTGTTCTAGCGGCCGCCGACGACGTTCCGTGCGATCCGGCGGGCGTCCGCCGCCATCTCCCGGAACATGCCGCTGATCGGGTTGGTGAAGCCCGTGAAATAGAGGCCCGGCGCAGCGGGGCGGCCGTTCGTGACGATCGGCTTTCCCTGGTCGCCGAGCACGCCAAGGTGGCCCACCACCGGTTCGAGCGCGCGACGGTAACCGGTCGCGGCGAGCACGACGTCAGGGGTCAGGCGGGCACCGTCGGACAGGACCACCTCGCCGCCGTCGAACCGCTCGATCGGGACCACCACACGGACGGTCCCGGCCTGGACGGCGGCGACCAGGCCGATGTCCTGCACGGGGATAGCGCCCTGGGCGACGCGGGTGGCCAGGCCCACCTCGGGGATCGGCAGGCCGAGGTGCGACAGGTCCGGGAAGCTGGCCTTGCGCACGGGCACGCTCAGGGCGTCGACGAGGGCGGTCGGCAGGTGGCGCACGAGCAGGCCCGTGTACTGCGCGGCCCACGGCCCCTGGTTGCGCGGGACGATGTGCGGCGCCGTCCTGATCGCGATGTGGACGCTCGCAGCGCCGTTCTCGGCGAGGTCCTGCGCGATCTCGGCTCCCGTATTCCCGGCGCCGACCACCAGCACGTTCTGGCCCACGTACGGGGCCGGGTTCCGGTATCGGCTCGCGTGCACGACCTGCCCGGGGAACGAGTCCTGGCCGGGCCAGTCCGGCACGTGCGGGGTGTGGTTGTAGCCGGTGGCGACGACGACGGCGTCGGCCGCGCGCTTGCCCTCGGCGGTGGTGACCGTCCAGGCGCCGTCGGCGCGGTCGAGGCGACTGACCTCCACACCGTGCTCGATCCGCAGGTCATGGTGTGCGGCATACGCCTCGA
Source organism: Promicromonospora soli (assembly GCF_014653785.1). GTDB lineage: Bacteria > Actinomycetota > Actinomycetes > Actinomycetales > Cellulomonadaceae > Promicromonospora > Promicromonospora soli. The sequence goes on from NZ_BNAS01000004.1 coordinate 319,159, forward strand.
GATAGCGGACGACGTCGTCCCGGGCGACCCAGCGACCGAACTCGCGCGGGATCGGGAGGCCCGGAAGCTGCGAGAGGCCGCGCGTGGTGTGCAGGTGCAGGCGGTCGTAGTGGTGCCGCCAGGCATTGCCGACGTGCTCGGACTTCTCGAGGACCGTGGCGTCGACGCCCTTGGACTTCAGGGCGGCTGCTGCGGCCAAGCCGGCGGGACCGGCGCCGATGACGTACACCGTGTGAGGCATGGCTGGAGCGTACTGGTCCGGTGCCCTCTCGACGTCGCCTACGTGGCGCCGATCGGACGATCCTCCCGCAGGTCGCGGCAGGGCGTGTGGTGCCCTCTCGGCGGGTTACCAGGTGGGCTGAATTACGTTCGCCCCAGCCTGGTGTTCGTCAGCTCTGCTGGACGATTCAGCGGAGGTGAACCAGGCGGGGCCAGGCCGAATAAATTTCAGCAGACCTGGCACCCGCTTCAGGTGCTCGGCTGTCCGGGTGGAGCGTTCAGCTTGCGACGGACGAGACGGCCGTGACGCGCTCGAGCAAGTCCGCGAAGCCGGCGGGGTCCTCCTGGAACGGCGCGTGACCGTGAGGGATACGGACGATCTCGGCGCCGCTGCGCACGGCGAGCGACTCCTGGAACGCGGGCGGGAGGACGGCGTCGTTCTCGGTGAGGATGAAGGTCGCGGGCTTCACCCGCCATGCGACGCGGGAGACCTCGTCGCCGAAGGAGGCGAGCGACTGCGGTCGGAACAGATCGGCGAGCTGCTCGGATGCCTCGCGCGGAACTCCGGGGGGCATGTCCGCGGCGATCAGGTCCACGCGCTCGTCTCGGCTCCGGCCCATCGTGAGCTGACCGTCGGCGGTGCCCCACACCTCGGGGAGGGAGCCGCCCATCGAGGCGATGACGCTCTCACCGGCGTCGAGCGCGAACGCCGCGACGTACACGATGCGCTCGACCGCGGGGTGATCGCCCGCCTCGGTCACGGGCACGCCCCCGTAGGAGTGCCCGACGAGTACGACCGGTCCGCCGGCGCGATCGATCGCGGCGGTGATCGCCGCGGCATCCTGGAGCATGCCCTCGGTGCTCCCGGTCGAGGGAAGATCGAGCGCGTCGACCTCCCAGCCGCGCTCCCGCAGGATCTGCACCAGCGGTTCGAACTCCCATGGGCCAACCCAGGCGCCGTGGACGAGGATGATTCGGGGGCGGATTAGCGCAGTCATCGGAGAATCAGTGCCTTTCGGACGAGATGCACACGGGTTCGCTGTCGCGATGCCGGACGTCGCGCACCTGCTGGGTCGACGTCGGTGTCGTTCGCCCAGCGTGTCGCCGCAGGCTAGGTGGCGGTATCCGTGAGACTACGTAATCGACTCGGAGGCGAACGTCGCCTCGTACCAGGCCGCGATCTGAGCGCGCGACGAGAAACCGAGCTTGCCGAGGATGCGCTGCACGTGAGTGTCGACGGTGCGCACCGAGAGCACGAGTTCCTCGGCGATGTCACGGTTGGTCATCCCGCGACGGATGCGCATCGCCACCTCGCGCTCCCGCGCGCTGAGCCCGCCCCCGACCGTGGTCTTCGGCTCGAGGGCGAATGCGACCGCCTCGTCGGGGACGAGGTGTCCACCCGCACCGACGAGCTTGTCGTACCGCTGGGGGCCGAGCCGCCGCCGGAGCTCATCGACGCACCGATCGTGATGAGCCGCGAGCTGCGGCCCGTGGACCGTGATAGCCGAACCGATGAGCCGCCAGCGGGCGTCGGTCGCCCCCAGCAGGATCGCGGCCCGATCCGCCAGGCCGCGCTCGGCGTCGACCCAGCTGAGCACCTCGAGCATGAGGCACTCGCCGACGGGATCGTCGAAACCGCGATCGGCAACGATGGCCTCCCGCGCGAACCGTTCCGCGGTATTCAGGTCTCTTTCGACGAACGCGGCGAGACTGAGCGACCACAGGGCGTGCGAGCGCATCCAGTTCTCGTGCACGGACTCGGCGTAGGAGAGTGCGTCCCTCGCGGCACGGGCCGCCTCGGGCTCGCGGAGATGGCTCAGCGCCGTGGTGAGCTGGAATTGCGCGAGGAGGGCCTCTTCGGGATGGCCGCACCCCTGAGCGCCGCGGATCGACGCTTCGAACTCGCCGACGGCATCCCGGGGCCGGCCGGAGAACATCGCATGCGTGCCGCGCCAGCGGTGGATCTCGACACCGATCATGGCCGCGCCGTCCGCTGAGAGCGAGGCGCACGGCGTCTGGCTGTCCGCCTCGTCGAGTCGCGCCGCCGCTTCGTCGAGATCACCCTGCAGCAGGCACAGCCATGCGGCGTTGATGAGAGCCGGAACCCGATGGGTGGCGGAGCCACCCGGCAGGGCGAGCACGCGGGTCGCCCAGCCACGTCCCTCGGGGATGAACCCGCCGACCGCCCAGTGGTAGCGCAGATCGGAGAACACGGCGAGGGCCGCGTCGGTGTCGATCGCGGTAGCCACGGTGAGAGCGGACTGCAGCTCGGCCCGGTCGGCGCGCAGTCGCGCGAGGACCGTGGTCTGGCCGGGGCCGTACCAGTCCACTCGCGAACTCGCCGCGACGGCCGCGAAGTGATCGAGGTGGCGTCGGGCCAGCAACGGCGACCGCCCCTCCTCCTCGGCGCGCTCGCGCCCGTAGCCGCGGATCGTCTCGAGCATCCGGAATCGACCGGTCTCATGATCCGGCTCGACGACCGATTGCGCGACGAGCTCGTCGAGGGGATCGACGACGTCGTCGATCGTGTAACCCCCGACCGCCGCAGCGGCCTCGAGGTCGAACGGGCCGGAGAACACAGCGAGCGCGCACCAGAGCTCCCGATGGTCGGGTGCGCACAGCTCGTAGCTCCAGTCGACCACCGCCCGCAGGGTGCGTTGCCGCCCGACGGCGCTGCGGGAGCCGCCGCGAAGGAGGGTGAATCGGGAAGAGAGACCGCTCGCGAGCTCCGCGATCGAGAGGGTCCGCAGACGCGTCGCCGCGAGCTCGATCGCGAGCGGCAGCCCATCGAGGGACCGGCACAGCTCGACGGCGGCTTCCACCTCCGTCGGACCGAGCTCGAAGGCGGCGTCGGCGGCACGCGCTCTGGCCACGAGGAGCGCCACCGCCTCAGACGGCCGGTCCGAAGCGGCCTCGATCGACAGCGGGGGCACCGTGTAGACGAGTTCGCCGTCGAGCTCGAGCGGGCGACGGCTCGTCGCGAGCACGGTGAGCTGCGGGAGCGCGAGCAGAATGTCGTCCGTGAACGAGGCGGCGGCATCGATGATCTGCTCGCAGTTGTCCAGGACCAGGATCGCGGGCGTGTCGCGAAGCGCAGCGACGACCGCTTCGAGCGGATCGCGCGCCGACTGGTCCGCGAGCGGAAGGGCGCGCACCACCGCGCTCGGCACTCGTTGCGGGTCCTGCACGGACTCGAGCGGGACGAACCAGCAGTCGATGCCCTCGTGTTCGGCGTACTGGTTCGCCACGCGCATCGCGAGCCGGGTCTTGCCTGCACCGCCGACGCCCGTGAGCGTCACGAGCGAAGATGCGTCGAGGAGCGACCGGATGGTCTCCAACTCGCGATGACGGCCGACGAACGCGCTTCGCGGCTCTCTGATCATCACGACTCCAGCGTCCTCGCCCGCCACAGGCGCGGGTGCGCTCGGGCGGGTCGATTATCGCAGTGTTCCCCAGAATTATCGGCGCAAGGTTCGCCCCCGAGCGAGAGTCGGTGTCGCACAACTCAGTCCCCAGCGCGCCGCCTGGATGATCCGGGCAATGTTCACAGTTGGTGCTGTGTGTGGCCGAACCCGTTGACGCCTGACTCACCTACGGTGTCCCCGACCGCACGCCCCGCATCCCAGGCGAAAGCAGGAGGAACGATGAGCACGTCCGTGGAGCTGACCCGGTTCCGGGTGCTGCCCGAGAAGACCGACGCGATGCTTGCTGCGCGACCCGCCATGCTCGACGACTTCCGCTCGGACCGGGCCGGGTTCCTCGCGGCGCGGCTGGTGCGCCTGCCGAACGACGAGTGGCTGGACATCGTCGAGTGGCGCTCGTCCGAGGACTTCGCCGCCTCGCGCGTCAAGGGCGCGAACCTGCCCGGGATCAAGGCGTTCTTCGCGACCATCGACTCCCTCGTCAGCTCCGAGGAGGGCACCCTCGCCGACGCCGGGTGACCCGAAATGTCCCGTCGTCGGACGACGCAAAGACCCATCGCCCGATGACATAGTGTCGGCCAGTCCCCTCCGGACCATCCCGATCCGGTTCCTGCACCCGAGGTGGGCCCATGAGTGTTCCTCTGACCCTGCGCATGCCTTCACAGAGCGCTGACCAGCCGACCCCGGACCGTCCGGTCCTGGACGCGGCCCTCGACCGTCTGGAGGAAGGGGGCGGCACAGCCCCCGGCCGGGCGGATGCCGAGGTGCTGCTGCACGCCCGCGGCGCCGACCTGGACCGGCTCCTCGCCGTCGCGGGCACGATGCGCGACGCCGGTCTTCAGGAAGCCGGCCGTCCCGGCGTCATCACCTACTCCCGCAAGGTGTTCGTGCCGCTGACGCACCTGTGCCAGGACCGGTGCCACTACTGCATCTTCGTCCAGTCGCCGGGCAAGCTCGCCAAGGCCGGCATCTCGCCGTACATGGAGGCCGACGCCGTCCTGGAGGTCGCGTCGCAGGGCGCGGCGCTGGGCTGCAAGGAGGCCCTGCTCACGCTCGGCGACCGGCCGGAGAACCGCTGGCCGGTGGCCCGGCAGTGGCTCGACGACCACGGCTACGCCTCGACGCTGGACTACGTGGGCCACATGGCCCGCCTGATCCTCGACGAGACGGGGCTGCTCCCGCACCTCAACCCGGGCGTGATGTCGTGGGCGGAGCTGCAGCGGCTCAAGCCGGTCGGCCCGTCCATGGGCATGATGCTTGAGACCACCTCTTCGCGGCTGTGGACCGAGAAGGGCCAGGCGCACTTCGGCTCCCCCGACAAGGACCCGGCCCTGCGGCTGCGCGTGATCGAGGACGCCGGCCGGTCCCGCATCCCCTTCACCACCGGCGTGCTGCTCGGCATCGGCGAGAACTACGCCGAGCGCGTGGACTCGATCCTGGCGCTGCGCGACGCGCACGCCCGGCACGGCCACGTGCAGGAGGTGATCGTGCAGAACTTCCGCGCGAAGTCCGCTACGGCCATGATGGGCGCCGAGGACCTGGAGACCCAGGAGTACGCGGCGGCCGTCGCGGTGGCGCGGGTGCTGCTCGGCCCGGGGATGCGCCTGCAGGCCCCGCCCAACCTGACCGACGCCGCCGAGCTCCAGCTCCTGGTCCGCGCCGGCATCGACGACTGGGGCGGCGTCAGCCCGTTGACCCCGGACCACGTCAACCCCGAGCGGCCGTGGCCGCAGATCGAGGACCTGGCGCGGCTCACCGGCGAGGGCGGGTACACGCTGCGCGAGCGCCTCACCGCGCACCCGCACTACCTGCGCGAGGCGCGGGACGGAGCGGACTGGCTCGACGACCGGCTGCGGACGAGGGTCCTTGCCCTCGCCGACGACTACGGCCTGGCCCGCCACGACGCCCTCCTCGGCGAGTTCCCGGCCTCGGGTCCGGCCGGGGAGAACGTCTCGACGTCGGATGGGGCCGCCCCGGTGTACAACGGCCTGGTGCACCCGGGCCGCGGGACGACGTCGGGCAGGCTGGGCGGGCTGCTCGCCGACGCCGAGGCCGACCCCGCGGGCCTGGACGACGCCGCCTGGGTCGAGCTCCTGGGCGCGGACGGCGCCGACCTGGAGGAGCTCGCCGCGCTGGCGGACCAGGTGCGCCGCGACCGGACCGGCGACGCGGTGACCTACGCGGTGAACCGGAACATCGACGCGTCGCTGGGCCTGGCGCCCGAGCAGGTCGCCGAGCTGGCGGCGGAGGCCGTGGCGCTCGGCGCCACCGAGGTGTGCGCCCAGGGGGCGCCGCCGGCGGCGTCGGGCGCGGAGGGCTATCTCGCCCTGGCCCGCGCGGTGAAGCTGGGCGGGCCGGGCCTGCACCTGCACGCGTTCCGCCCGGCTGAGCTGGCCGACGGCGCCGCCCGCGCCGGACTGCCCCTGGCGGACTGGCTGCGGGAGCTGCGCGAGGCCGGCGTCGACACGGTGCCGGGCACGGGCGCGCGCATCCTGGACGACCGGATCCGGGCCCTGCTCACCGGCGGGACGGACATCCCGGCCGAGCGCTGGGTCGAGCTCGTCACCGCCGCGCACACCGCGGGCCTGCGGTCCACGGCGACGATCGTGTACGGGCACGCCGAGTCGGCGCGCGACCAGGTACGGCACCTGCGCACGCTGGCCCGCGTGCAGGATGCGACCGGCGGGTTCACGGAGCTGATCCCGATGCCGTGGCTACCGACGGAGTCGCCGGTGCCGGTGCCCGCCGCGCGCACGGCGACCCTGCGGGAGAGCCGCGCACTGCACGCGGTGGCGCGGCTGATGCTCGCGGGCCGGATCGACCACGTGCAGGCGGCGTGGACCAAGCTCGGGATGCGCGGCGCGCAGCGCGTGCTCGCGGGCGGCGCCGACGACCTGGGTGGCGTGCTGCTCGACGGCGTCCTGGACCCGAATGCCGGTCCCGAGCAGGGACGGGAGCTGTCGGTGGCGGACGTGACGCGGCTCGCCGCCGAGCTGGGCCGGCCGGTGCGGCAGCGCACCACGACGTACGAGCAGGTGGGGTGACGGCGGCGTACCCGGCCACAGACATGAGGACGGACACCGAGGTGGACGTGGCGGTGGTCGGAGCAGGGCTCGCCGGGGTAGGGCTCGCCGCCCGCCTGCGGCGCGCCGGCCGCACCGGCTTCGCGATCCTGGAGCGGGCCGACGACGTCGGCGGCACCTGGCGCGACAACGTCTACCCGGGCGTCGCGTGCGACATCCCGAGCGCCCTGTACTCGTACTCGTTCCTGCCGCAGCCCTCCTGGTCGCGAGTGTTCGCCCCGGGCGCCGAGATCCATGAGTACGTACGGGACGTCGCACGCTCCGAGGGACTGGCCCCGCACCTGCGCCTCGGCACGGAGCTCAGCGGCGCCCGGTGGGACGAGGACGCCGCTACGTGGCACCTGACGACCTCGCGCGGACCGCTCACCTCGCGAGTGCTGGTCACGGCGGTCGGCCGGCTCAGCGATCCGCGCGTGCCCGAGATCCGGGGCCTCGGCACGTTCCCGGGTCGCGTGTTCCACTCCGCCCGGTGGGACCGGGAGCTGCCCGCCGGGCTTCGGGTCGGCGTCGTGGGGACAGGCGCGAGCGCGGTGCAGCTCGTGCCCGAGGTGGCCCGGCGGGCGGCGTCCGTCGTCGTGCTGCAGCGCACCCCGCCGTGGGTGCTGCCGCGCGGTGACCGGGCGTACGCACCCGGCGAGGCCCGGCCGGACCGTGCGTCGCTGGCGGAGGAGGCCGACCGGCTCTTCGAGGCGCGCATCGCCGGCACGACGGCGGAGGCCGCGCTGCGGGAGCGCGCGGAGGCGCACCTGCACGCCCAGGTGCCGGACCCGGCGCTGCGCGCGCTGCTCACCCCGGACTACGCGGTGGGCTGCAAGCGCGCGCTGTTCAGCGACGACTGGTACCCGGCCCTGCAGCAGCCGCACGTCACGCTCGAGCCGAGCGCGCCCGTCGCGATCGAGGGGTCGACGCTGGTCGCGGCGTCGGGCGCCCGGTACGAGGTGGACGTGCTGGTGCTGGCCACAGGGTTCGAGACCACCCGCCCGCCGTTCGCGCACCTGGTGACGGGCCGCGGCGGGCAGACCCTCGCCGAGCACTGGGCGCAGGGCATGACCAGCCACGCCTCAACGGTGGTGCACGGCTTCCCGAACCTCTTCGTGCTGGACGGCCCCAATGCGGGGCTCGGCCATCATTCAGCCCTGGAGGTGATCGAGGCACAGGTCGGCTACGTGCTCGGGGCGCTCGACCACCTGGACGCGAGCGGCGGGCCGCTGGAGGTGTCCGCGGCGGCCGAGGCCGCGTACACGCGCGAGGTGGACCGGCGCGCAGCGGGGACGGTGTGGCTGCGCGGCGGGTGCCGGAGCTGGTACGTGGACGAGCGCTCGGGGCGGCTCACCCTCCTGTGGCCCGGCCGCGCGGCGGAGTACCGCGAGCGGTTCGGCGTCTTCGACCCAGCCCCGTTCGTCACCGACGGCGTGCCCGCGGGCGCCCCTCCGCGCTAGCCCCAGCCGGTCAGCGACGGCGGGCCGGGGCTGCGCGAAGCCACGGGTCGAAGCAGCCCGCAGCGAGAGGCGAGGTAGGTCCTGACGGTGGGTGCCAGGTGGGCTGAACTACGTTCGGCTGGGCGTTGGGTTTGCGGTCTGCGCTGAATAGTTCAGCACAGGCGAATTCAGCAAGGCAGATGTGAACGCATTTCAGCAGGCCCGGAAACCCGTCACCCGGGTCTACCTTGCCGCCGTGCTTCGCGCCCCGCGCCTGCCGCACGCCGCACGCCATGCCCGCCGTACGCCTGGCCGGGGCCGTTGGCCTGACGATCAGCGCTGGGCGAGGCCGTTCTGGTAGGCCCAGACCACCGTCTGCAGCCGGTCGCGCGTGCCGACCTTCGCCATCGCGCGGCCGAGGTGGGACTTCACGGTGCTGGTCTCCACGACCAGCTCCTTCGCGATCTCCGCGTTCGACAGCCCGCGGGCGAGGTGCCGCACGATCTCCGCCTCGCGGGCCGTGAGCCGCCCCCCGGCGTCCGACGCCGGTGCGGGCGGGGCTTTGCGGCGCGCGAACTCCGTGATCACCCGGTGGGTCACCGCCTGGTCGATGAGGCCGTGCCCGTCGGCGAGACGGCGGACGGCGTCGATCAGCTCCTCCGGCTCGCAGTCCTTGAGGATGAACCCGGACGCGCCCGCTTCCAGGGCGCCGAACACGTACTCGTCGAGGTCGAAGGTGGTCACGACCAGCACCGCCGGCGCCGCCTCGCCGGCCACGATCTCGCGCGTCGCGGCAAGGCCGTCACCGCCCGGCATCCGCACGTCCATGCAGACGACGTCGGGGCGGTGCCGGCGGGCGAGCTCGACCGCCGTCGGACCGTTTGCGGCCTCGGCGACCACCTCGATGTCGTCGGCCTGCTCCAGCAGGAAGCGGAACCCCGCCCGGACCACCGCCTGGTCGTCGACGAGCATGACCCTGATCATTCCTGTCCCCCTTCGAGGAGCGCCGCGGGAGCCGCGGATGTCTCGGCGTCCGAAACGGTACGCGCCGGCTCGTGGTGCAGCGGGAGCGTCAGGCGGACCCGCCATCCGCCGGACGGCGTCGCACCGGTCGTGAGCGTCGCCCCCACCAGGTGCGCCCGCTCCCCCATCCCGATCAGGCCCATGCCCTGCCGGGCCGAGTCCGCCGTGGCGGCCCCCGCGGACGGCTCGTTGACCACCTCGAGCGAGACCTCCCGCTCCCCGAACCGCACGGTCGTGCGCACCGGCGCACCGGGGGCGTGCTGGCGGGCGTTCGACAGCGACTCCTGCGCCACGCGGTAGAACGCCGCGTCCGCGATGGGGGCCAGCGCGCGCGGCGGACCCTCGCGGACCAGGTCCACGGCGTCCCCCAGGGTGCGCGCCGTCCGCACGAGCCCGTCGAGCGCGCCGAGCCCAGGGGGCGGGGCGTCGTGCGCGTCGGCGCCGGCTCCGTCGGCACCAGGGCGTTCCCGGAGCACCCCGACGATGAGACGGAGGCTGTCGAGCGTCTCCTTGCCCTGCCCGCGGATACATCTGGTCCCGGCCTTCGCGGCCTCCGGGTCGCTGTCGATCTGCCGTTCGACGGCGGCCGCCTGCACGACGAGGCCGGACAGGTGGTGCGCGGCGACGTCGTGCAGCTCGCGGGCCATACGCGACCGCTCGGCGAAGATCGCCGCCTGGGTGGTGGCGCGCTGGGTGCGGAGCAGCTCGGCCGCCCGGAGGCGGAGCAGCACGACGTACCGGCGGCGGGTCGCCACCGCCCCGCCGACCAGGGCACTGACCATATAGGTGGCGATCCCCGCCAGGACATGGTTTGCGACAGGCAGCAGCAGGCCGTTGCCCGATACGAGGGCGGTCACCGCCGCCGTCAAGGCCCCGACCGGCACGGCTGCGCCCGTGACCGCCAGGGCTCTGCGGGCGGGCAGCAGCGTGCCGATCGTGTATCCGGCGATGACCTGCGGTATGCCACCGACCGACAGGTCCGGCGGCGAGACCGCGACGACAACCACTTGGCAGGCCGCCACGAGCCCCAGGCAGAGGATCGGGCGGGTCCGGCGCAGCACCAGCGGCACCGCCTGGGCGCACGTGGCGGCCGCGAGCACCGCGCTCTGCACCGGACCGACGGTCAGGTCCTCCGCCTCCAGCACGTACTCGAAGAGCAGCACCAGCATGCCCGCCGTCAGCAGCGTGACGAAGGCGGCCAGCAGGCCGTCCCGCGCCGGCGCACCGGTCACGCCGAGGCGGGTGAGGAGCGCGTCCAGCCGGCTGGCGCGCGCCGGGACCGCGGCGTCGTCGAGCACCGTGGTGCCATCGGTCGTAGGCATCGTCAGTACGATACCGACGGCGCGAGCAGGCGGAACTCGATCGCGAACCAGGCGGCGCCGGCCAGCGCGAGCACCACCAGCACGGCGCCCACGATCCGGGCCGAGCTGCGCCGGTGCCGGACTTCGTCGACGACCTGCAGCACAGCCGGGACCAGCCCGAGTACGCCGAGCCCCTGCAGCACCTGGAGCTGCCGCAGCGAGGCGACCGGGACGTCCTGGAGACTCATGACGGTCAGGACGGTGATGGTCCAGCCCGCGAGGGCGAGCGTGACGCAGACCGCCGCGATCTTCGTGAGGATACGCACCGCGCCCCCAGAGCCCTCCGGGCGCAGACGCCCGTTGCCCGCCGGGCGCTGCCGCCCGGCGGCCGCTGGCAGGGAACGCTTGCGGATCCGGCGCCGGATCGCGCCGACCGGCCACGCGACGGCGGTCACCAGCAGTATCAGGGCGGATCCCGCGAGCACCGGGATCGCGACGGCCCGGGTCCGCTCCGGCTGGGCCGGCAGGAGGGCAAACGCGCCTTCGTACCCGATGGCCTGGACCTTGTTGTCGACCGCGCGCATGCCGAGCGTGCGCTGCCCGCCGACCTCTCGCCAGACCCAGGGCGCGACCTCCTCGTACAGGGCCGGCGAGTCGGTGCCCGGACCAGGGGTGATGAGCAGCCGGCCGTCCGCACGCGCGGTGACCTGGGTGCTGCTGAAGACGTCGAGCGCCGCCAGGAACGTGCTCTGCATACCGCGCGAGGCCACGTAGCTGCCCTCGGCGATCGCCGCGTGCTCCTTGGCCGTCGCCTCGGTGGCGCCGGACTCCACGCTCGTGCCGGACGCCGCGGCGTCGGGCGCTGTGCTCGCGGGGAAGTACCGGTTGCTGAAGCCGTGCAGCACGGACTCGCGCAGCGCCAGGCTGGCGTAGGCGCTGTTGCCCGTGCTGTTCAGGGAGACGAAGATGCCCGTGCGCTCCTGAGGGTAGATCTGCAGGTGGGAGTGGAAGTACTGGGTATCGCCGCCGTGGCCCACGATCCGGTGGCCGTTGCGGCTCTCGTCGAAGAACCCGAGCGTCATCCGCGGCCCCGCCGCCAGGTTGCCCAGCGTGCTCTCGTCGAGGGCGGGGGCGTGCATCAGGTCGAGCGTCTCGGGTTCGAGCAGCTCGCCCGCGCCGGGTTCGCCGAGCTGGGCCAGCATGAACCGCGCCATGTCGGGCGCCGTCGAGGTGAGCGAGCCGGCCGGCGGCGTACCGACGATCTCGAACGGGCCGGGGGCCGCGGACGACGTGGCGTAGCCGTTCGACATCCGGTCGCCCAGGCCGGTGGGCAGTGGCTGCTCGAAGGTCGACGACGTCATGCCGGCCGGCGTCAGGACGTTGCGCTGGACGTACTCCTCGAACGGCATGCCGCTGACCCGTTCGACCACGTAGCCGGCGAGCGCGTTGCCGTAGTTCGAGTAGGCCGGGACGGTGCCCGGCTCGTAGATCTGCTCCGGGGGCTCGGTGGCGAGGGCCTCGCGCAGGTTCACCGCCGTGTCGCCGGCGCCGATCAGGCCGCCGATCCGCTCCTCGAACCCGGCGGTGTGAGTGAGCAGGGAGCGCAGCGTCATGGGCTCGTCGAACGACCGCGGGACGTCGAAGTCGAGGTACTCCGCGACGTCGGTGTCCAGGTCGAGGTCGCCGCTCTCCACGAGCTGCATGACGGCGGTGGCGGTGAACAGCTTGGACACGGAGCCGGGGCGGAACAGCGTGTTCTCGGCGTCGACCGGCACCGCCTCGCCGCCCGTCGAACCCGTGTCGGAGTAGCCGTAGCCGCGGGTTGTGAGGATCTCGCCGTCGTGCACCACCGAGACGACGCCGCCGGCGATGCCGGCGCTCTCCAGCGCGGCCGGGAGCAGGCCGTCCAGCCACGCGTCGACGTCGGACCGCACGAGCGGGCGCTCGCCGGCCGGTGCCGAGATCGGCGGGGGCGGCGTCGGCTCGACGGCGGTCGTGGCAGTTGCCGCGGAGGCCGGGGCACCGGCGGCCAGACTGACGGCCAGGATGCCCAAGGCGGTGAGTGCGGCGGCACGGCGGGCGGGCGGGCGGATGCCGCCAGGCCTGCCCGACAGGGCGCGGTCCGGCCGCTCGACGGGTGTGTGGTCGTGGGACGAGAGCATCGTCGCGCTCCTTGCGCTGGCAGGTGTTCGGGCTGGTCCGGGGGCTTTCTTCCGGACGACCCAAGCCTGTCGGGACGGTCGCCAGACCACATCGCCCGCGAGCAGGCACTTGCCTTACGACCTTTGGTGGAGGCGGCGGTGGTGGCCTGCGACCCGCACGCATCTATAGGCTCCTGCGCGTGACGACCTCGGAGATCGTGTCGATCGTGTCGGTTGCTCTACCAACCATGGGTGCCGTCCTGTCGGCCATCGCCTCGTTCGTCGGCGTGCTGCCGGGTACCGAGCGCCGGCTGCACAGGCTGGTCAGCATCCACAACGACATGCCGGCGGGAGAAGGCAAGTCCGCATTGGAGGAGGCGGTGAATCACCTGGCCGTACGGACCGCGCGCCGGGTGGTCTCGACACGCGTCGAGCGGCAGCAGCAGCGCCGAAAGGTGGACGCGGGCAAGCTGATCGGGATCATCATCGTCATCCTTGTGGGTGGCGGGCTGGCGTGGGGCTTCTGGCTCCTCGGGACGTTGGCGCCCTGGCCCTTCCTGCAGTGGACGCTGTGGGTCATCGGCATTCTCGTCACGCTCTTCACGACGCTGGTCGTGACCGGGATGAGCGTGTTCAAGGACGAGGACGAACCGGCGCGGGCCATGGATGACGCCCGGCCAGAAGCCGCGGGCTGACGGCGTGATCACGCAGACCGTCGCCGCCACCGACTACCACACCGCCGGCGAACCCTTCCGGATCGTGGCGGACGTGCCCGTGCCGCTGCCGGGCGACTCGGTGGCCGATCGCCGGGCCCGCGCGCTGACGAGCACGGACGCCCAGGAGCTGCGGCGCACGCTGTGCTCCGAGCCGCGCGGTCACGCGGACATGTACGGCGGATTCATCGTTCCGCCCGACGACGACGGCGCCCACCTCGGCGTCCTCTTCTGGCACAAGGACGGGTTCTCGACGGCCTGCGGGCACGGCACGATCGCCCTGGGCGCCTGGGCGGTGGACACCGGCCTGGTCCCGGCACCCGTCGACGGCGTCGTCGAAGTGGTCGTGGACGTGCCCTCGGGCCGGGTCACCGCGCGGGTGCACCGGGAAGGCGGGCGCACGGTCGCCGTCGACTTCGTCAACGTCCCCAGCTACGTGGTGGCCCGCGACCTGCCGGTACGCACCTCACGGGGCATCACGGCGGTGACCCTGGTCTACGGCGGCGCGTTCTACGCGAGCGTGGACGCGACGAGCCTCGGCCTGCCGGTGGACCCGGCGAGCTACCGGGACCTCATCGCGGTGGGCCGCGAGGTCAAGCGCGCGCTGGACGCGGACGGGCTGGCCGTCCATCCCACCGACCCGCGCCTCAGCGGCGTGTACGGGACGATCCTGCACGAGGAGCTCGGCGACGCGAGCGACCCCAGCGACGACCACCGCGGCACCGTCCGCCAGCGCAACGTCACCGTGTTCGCCGACGGCCAGGTCGACCGCTCGCCCTGCGGCTCGGGCACGGCCGCGCGGCTGGCCGTCCTGGCCGACGACGGCCGGGTCGGCGTCGGCGGCGCGACGCTGCTGCACGAGTCGATAGTGGGGTCGACGTTCACGGGCACCGTCGTCGGCACGACCCGGGTCGGCGACTCCCTCGCAGTGATTTCGCAGGTCACCGGCATGGCCTACCGCACGGGCGAGCACCTCTTCGTGGTCGACCCCGCCGACCCGCTCGTGCCCGGGTTCGTGCTCCGATGAGACCCACGGCACCACCGAGGAAACACGACGGGCCGCAGGGAAACACGAAAGTTACAGCGGAAGAACGGGAGCGACATCTCCGTCCACTTAGGTTCATTTGAACCTAACCGGTCGGCCCACACCGGGCCGACGGCCACGAAACGGAGCATCCCCCATGCGTCTTCGGTCCACGTCACGCTACGGCGCGACGCGTCTGAGCACCGTCTCACTCGCTGCCCTCTGTGTTGTCGCCCTGAGCGCCTGCGGGGCGCGCGTCGACGCCGGGAGCGACACGTCAGCCTCGGCCGAGAGCTGCGTCGACACGTCAGGTGACACCGTCAAGATCGGCTTCCTCAACTCGCTGTCCGGCACGATGGCCATCTCGGAGCAGACGGTCCACGACTCCCTCGAGCTCGCCGCCCAGGAGATCAACGCCGACGGCGGAGTGCTCGGCAAGGAGCTCGAGATCGTCTCGGAGGACGGCCAGTCCGAGCCCACCGTCTTCGCCGAGAAGGCCGGCAAGCTCATCACCAGCGACTGCGTCGCCGCCGTGTTCGGCGGCTGGACGTCGGCCTCGCGCAAGGCGATGCTGCCGGTCTTCGAGGCGCAGGACTCCCTGCTGTTCTACCCGGTGCAGTACGAGGGCCTGGAGTCCTCGCCGAACATCTTCTACACCGGCGCCACGACCAACCAGCAGATCGTGCCCGCCCTGGACTACCTCGTGGAGCAGGGCACCAAGTCGCTGTTCCTGGTCGGCTCGGACTACGTCTTCCCGCGCACGGCGAACAAGATCATCAACGCCTACGCCGAGGCCCACGACATCGAGATCGTCGGCGAGGAGTACGCACCGCTCGGCCACACCGACTTCTCCACGATCGTCAACAAGGTGAAGTCCGCCGACGCCGACGCCGTGTTCAACACGCTCAACGGCGACTCCAACGTCGCGTTCTTCAAGGAGTACAAGAACGTCGGGATGTCCGCCGACGACATGCCGGTCGTCTCGGTGTCCATCGCGGAGGAAGAGGTCGGCGGCATCGGCATCGAGAACGTCGAGGGCCAGCTCACCGCGTGGAACTACTACCAGACCGTGGACAGCCCCGCGAACACCGCGTTCGTCGAGGCCTTCAAGGCGGAGTACGGCGAGGACCGGCCCACGTCCGACCCGATGGAGGCCGCCTACACCTCGCTCTACCTCTGGAAGGCGATGGTCGAGAAGGCGGAGTCGTTCGCCGTCGAGGACGTGACCGCCGCGGCGGACGGCGTCACCTTCGACGCTCCGGAGGGCGAGGTAGTGGTGAACGGCGACAACCACCACATCGCCAAGACCGCCCTCATCGGCAAGATCGGCGCGGACGGCCTGATCCACACCGAGTGGAGCTCCGAGGAGCCCATCGAGCCGGACCCGTACCTCGAGGGCTACGACTGGGCAGACGGCCTGTCCTGACCCCGGGCCGACACGAGACAGACCGAAACGGACCTCGATGGACATCATCGCCCAGCTCTTCGCTGGACTGAGCCTCGGCTCCGTCCTCCTCCTCGCCGCCCTCGGGCTCTCTCTGACCTTCGGCCAGATGGGCGTCATCAACATGGCCCACGGCGAGTTCATGATGGCCGGCGCCTACACGGCGTTCGTCATCCAGGGTGTCGTGGGCGACGCCGGCGTGAGCCTCCTCCTCGCGCTCCCGCTCGGGTTCGTCGTCGGAGGTCTGCTCGGCCTGCTCCTGGAGGCCACGCTCATCCACCGCATGTACCGCCGGCCGCTGGACACGCTGCTCGTCACCTGGGGTGTCGCGCTCGTGCTCCAGCAGGTCGCGCGGGACGTGTTCGGCGCGCCCAACGTGGACGTCCGCGCACCCGCATGGCTGTCGGGCGCCGTCGAGATCGGCGGGCTCGCGCTGCCCAGGACCCGCCTGTTCATCCTGGCGCTCGCCATCGTGTGCGTCGTCGCCCTGGCGCTGGCCCTGCGGGCCACGCCGCTCGGGCGGCGGATCCGCGCCGTCGTGCAGAACCGGGACCTGGCCGAGGCATCCGGCATCTCGTCGCGGGCGACGGACCGCGTCACGTTCTTCATCGGGTCCGGCCTGGCCGGCATCGCGGGCGTCACGCTCACGCTGCTCGGCTCGGTCGGCCCGACGCTCGGGACCAACTACATAGTCGACGCGTTCCTGGTCGTCGTGGCCGGCGGCATCGGCCAGATCAAGGGCACCGTGATCGCGGCGATGGCCCTCGGCCTGATGCAGGCGTTCTTCGAGTACTCGACGACGGCCTCGGTCGCCAAGGTGCTCGTGTTCGTCGCGATCGTGGCCTTCCTGCAGCTCAGACCCCAAGGGCTGGTCTCGGTCCGGACGAGGAGTCTCGCATGACCGTCCTCACCACTCTGCTGCGGCCGGGCCGCACCCGGACGCTCGCGGCGTTCGGCCTCGCCGCGGTCCTGCTGCTCCTCGCGCCCCTGGTGCTCAGCCCGTTCCGCCTCGACCTGCTCGCCAAGTTCCTCTGCCTGGCGATGGTCGCCGTCGGGATCGGCCTGGCGTGGGGCCGCGGCGGGCTGCTCACCCTGGGCCAGGGGGTCTACTTCGGCCTCGGCGCCTACCTGATGGCCATGCACCTCAAGCTGGCCGACGCCGGACCGGGCGGCGTCCCGGACTTCATGCTCCTGTACGGCACGGGACAGGTGCCGGGCTGGTGGGAGCCGCTGCGGTCGCCGGTCTCGGCGATCCTGCTGATCCTGGTCGTCCCGGCGGCGCTGGCAGCGCTGCTCGGCTGGGCCGTGTTCACCCGCCGGGTCCGGGGCGCGTACTTCGCGATCCTGTCCCAGGCGCTGGCGGCGGCCTTCGCGATCCTGCTCATCGGCCAGCAGCAGACCACCGGCGGGACGAACGGGCTCAACGGCTTCCGGGCGTTCTTCGGCTACGACCTGGCCGACCCGGTCAACAAGCAGATGCTCTACCTGATCGCCGCCGCGGTGCTGCTGCTGATGGTTGCCATCGTGCGCCAGCTGACCGTCTCCCGGTTCGGGGAGCTGCTGGTAGCCGTACGCGACCAGGAGGACCGCGTCCGGTTCCTCGGTTACGACCCCGCCGCCGTCAAGGTCGTCGCCTACGTCGTCGCGGCGGTGATGGCGGCGGTCGGCGGAGCGTTGTTCGTGCCGATCGCCGGGATCGTCTCGCCGGCCGACGTCGGCGTCGTGCCGTCGATCGGCTTCCTCATCGGGGTGGCGATCGGCGGGCGGGCGACCCTGCTCGGCCCGGTGCTGGGCTCGATTGCCGTGAGCTGGGCCCAGACCTCGATCTCCGAGCAGTTCCCCTCGGGCTGGATCTACTTCCAGGGAGCGCTGTTCATCCTGGTCATCGCGTTCCTGCCGGGCGGCCTCGCGTCGGTCGCCGGGAAGCTGCGCCGTCGTGCACCCGAGGGGAGCCCAGCATGAGCGAGATGTCATCGACCGAGCAGCAGCCCGAGACAGAGATCGACCTGGCCGCGGCCGAGGCGCTGCTCGGGACCGATGCCGACCGCTTCAAGCACGACTACCTGGAGGTGCGCGGGCTGCGCGTCGAGTTCGACGGGTTCGTCGCGGTGCGCGACGTCGACCTCACGGTCACGCAGGGTGACCTGCGGTTCCTCATCGGCCCGAACGGCGCGGGCAAGACGACGCTCATCGACGCGGTGACCGGGCTCGTCCGGGCGACGGGCTCCGTGAGCTTCGGCCGGACGGCGCTGCTCGGGCGCAGCACCCACCGCATCGCCCGCGCGGGGGTGGGACGTACGTTCCAGACCGCGAGCGTCTTCGAGGAGCTGACCGTGCTGCAGAACCTCGACATCGCGGCCGGCGCCCGGCGTGCGCCGCTCACGCTGCTCCGGCGCCGTCCGGCCACGCCGGAGGCGGTGGAGCACGCACTCGAGACGGTCGGGCTGACGGCGCTGCGCGACGTGCCGGCCGGCGTGCTCGCGCACGGCCAGAAGCAGTGGCTGGAGATCGGGATGCTGCTCGTCCAGGACGCTCACCTGCTCCTGCTCGACGAGCCGGTGGCCGGGATGACCCAGGCCGAACGCGAGGAGACCGGGCAGCTGCTGCGCCGCATCGGGTCGCAGCGGGTAGTCGTCGTCGTCGAGCACGACATGGAGTTCCTCCGCTCGTTCGCCGACTCCGTGACCGTCATGCACCAGGGGCGGGTCCTGGCGGAGGGCACGGTGAACGAGGTGCAGAACGACCCCGCCGTCGTCGAGGTGTACCTCGGCGCCCCCACACAAGGAGACCTCGCGTGATGCTGGAGCTGAGCGGCGTGACCACCGGCTACGGGCGCACGACGGTGGTGCACGGCGTCGACCTGACCGTCCCCGACGGCGCGCTCACCGCAGTACTGGGCCACAACGGCGCGGGCAAGACGACCCTGCTGCGGGCCGTGCTGGGCCTGCTGCCGCTGCGCGCCGGGTCGGTGCGGCTCGCCGACGAGGACGTCACGGCGCTCGCGCCCCACAAGCGGGTGCGGCGCGGGATCGCGTACGTACCGCAGGGCCAGCAGTCGTTCGGCCAGCTCAGCGCGCGGGAGAACCTGCAGGTGGTCGCGGACGCGCACGGGCGGGCGGGCCGACGTCGGACGGACGAGGCGCTCGACCTCTTCCCCGCGCTGCGGGACCTGCTCGGCCGCCAGGCCGGGCTGCTGTCCGGCGGGCAGCGCCAGCAGCTCGCGATCGCGCGGGCGCTGGTCACCGGGCCGACGCTGCTTGTCCTCGACGAGCCGGTCGAGGGCATCCAGCCCAACGTCGTGACCGAGATCTACGCCGCGATCTCGACGCTCACCGGCGCCGGCAGCCTCTCCGTGCTGCTGGTCGAGCAGCACATCGGCTACGCGGTGGAGCACGCCGCCGAGTTCGCCGTGCTCACCTCGGGCCGCGTCGCCCACCGCGGACAAGGCGGCGTCCCGACCGCGGCCGCAGCCGCCCGCAAGGCGCTAACCCTATGACCGGCCGTTGGTTGTGGGCGCGACCGTTGCGACTATCCGACCGGTTTAGGCGCAACGATCGCGCCCACAACCAAGTCTTGGAAAGGGGGGTGGGGGTGTGCGTCTGACACCTGCCGATACCGAGAAGCTGCTCCTCGCCACCGCCGGGATGGTCGCGCGCGACCGCCTGGCGCGCGGCGTGCTGCTCAACTACCCGGAGTCCGTGGCGCTGCTGTCCTGCTGGGTGATCGAGCGGGCACGCGAGGGCGCCGACGTCGCCACGCTCATGGACACCGGCCGCGAGGTCCTCGTCCGCGAGCAGGTCATGGACGGCGTCCCCGAGATGCTCGTCGACGTGCAGGTCGAGGCCACGTTCCCCGACGGTCGCAAGCTCGTCACCCTGCACCACCCGGTCCAGTAGGAGGCCACATGTCAGCCCACACTTCCACCGGGCCGGGCGCCGTCCGGGTCGCGCCCGGCCGCATCGAGATCAACGCCGACCGCGCTCCGCACGAACGCCTGCGCCTCGTCGTCCTGAACACCGGCGACCGGCCCGTCCAGATCGGCTCCCACCTGCACTTGCCCGACGCCAACACGGACCTCGAGTTCGACCGGGAGGCCGCGTACGGGTTCCGGCTCGACGTGCCCTCCGGCACGTCGCAGCGGTTCGAGCCGGGTGCGAGCCGCCTGGTCGACGCCGTGGCGATCCGCGGGGCCAGGCGCGTCCCGGGTATCCAGCGCGGAAAGGGCGACGGCGGCGCGCTGGGGCCGGTCACGGGCCCACCGGCCCCCGGCAGGCCGGGCCTCCAGAGCCCTGCGTCCGACGACGAGCAGGGGGAACGCTGATGGCATGGGTGGACCGCGAGCGATACGCGGCCCTGTTCGGCCCGACCGTCGGCGACCAGGTCCGCCTCGGCGACACCGACCTGTGGATCGAGGTGACCGAGGACCGTACGGCCGGCGGCGAGGAGGCGGTGTTCGGCGGGGGCAAGTCGATCCGGGAGTCGATGGCGCAGTCGACCCGCACGCGCGCGCAGGGCGCCCTGGACACGGTCATCACGAACGCCGTCGTGCTGGACTGGTGGGGCGTGGTGCGGGCCGACGTCGGGCTGCGCGACGGGCGCATCGTCGCCCTGGGCCGGTCGGGCAACCCGGACATCGCCGACGGCGTCCATCCCGACCTGGTCATCGGGCCCTCGACCGACGTCATCTCCGGCGAGGGGCGGATCCTTACTGCCGGAGCGTTCGACTCCCATGTCCACCTGCTGTCGCCGTCGCAGCTGCACGAGGCGCTGGCCACGGGCATCACGACGGTCGCGGGCGGCGGCACCGGCCCGTCCGAGGGCTCCAAGGCCACGACCGTCACCGGGGCGGGGCACCTGCGCCACATCCTGCGCGCCCTCGACCCCGTGCCGGTGAACGTGCTGCTGCTCGGCAAGGGCAACACCGTCAACGCCGACGCCCTGGCCGAGCAGGCCCTGGCCGGCGCGGGCGGCTACAAGATCCACGAGGACTGGGGCGCCACCCCGGCCGCGCTGGACGCCGCCCTGCGCGGAGCCGAGGAGTGGGGGCTGCAGGTCGCACTGCACTCGGACTCGCTCAACGAGGCGGGGTTCGTGCAGTCGACCATCGACGCCATCGGCGGCCGCTCGATCCACGCCTTCCACGTCGAGGGCGCGGGCGGCGGGCACGCGCCCGACATCCTGACGATCGCCGGCCTGCCGCACGTCATCCCGGGCTCGACGAACCCGACCCTCCCCCACACGGTCAACACGGTGGCCGAGCATCTCGACATGCTGATGGTCTGTCACCACCTGAGCCCGGCGGTCCCCGAGGACCTGGCGTTCGCCGAGTCCCGAATCCGCGCGACGACGATCGCCGCGGAGGACGTGCTGCACGACATGGGCGCGCTGTCGGTCACGTCGTCCGACGCCCAGGCGATGGGCCGCATCGGCGAGGTGATCACCCGCACGTGGCAGGTGGCGCACGTCATGAAGCACCGCCGCGGCCCGCTGGGGAGCTCCGAGCCCGCGGACAACGAGCGCGCGCGCCGCTACGTCGCCAAGTACACGATCAACCCGGCGATCGGCCACGGCATCGACGCCCATGTGGGTTCGGTGGAGCCCGGCAAGCTGGCGGACCTCGTCCTGTGGGACCCGCGGTTCTTCGGCGTCCGGCCCGACGTCGTGCTCAAGGGCGGGGTGATCGCGTGGGCCGCGCTCGGCGACCCCAACGCGTCCATCCCGACGCCGCAGCCGGTGCTGCAACGTCCCGCGTTCGGAGACGCGATAGCGGGCGACCTCTCGCTCGCGTTCGTGGCCCCGGCGGCGATCGAGGACGGGCTGGCAGACCGGCTCGGGCTGCGCCGCGAGCTGGCCGCCGTCGCCCCGACCCGCGGCGTCGGGAAGGCGGACATGCGCAACAACGACGCCCTGCCCCGGATCGACATCCGGCCGGACACGTTCGAGATCCGGGTGGACGGCGACCTCGTCGAGCCGGCGCCCGCGGTGCGCCTGCCGCTCGCCCAGCTCTACTCGATGTTCTAGGGCCGCGCACATGACCTCACCCCACGCCCTGTCGGTGGCGATGCTGCTCGCGGACGCCCGCCTGCCCAGCGGCGGGCACGCGCACTCGGCCAGCCTCGAGCCCGCGCTGCTGGGCGGCATGCCGACCGGTGCGGTGCCCGCCTGGCTGGTCGGGCGCGCGACGACCGTGAGCCTCGTGGAGGCCGGCACCGCCGTGGTGACAGCGCGGCTGTTCGCGGCGGCGTCAGAAGGGCCGCTCACCGGGGCATCCGCCGGAGCGTCCGACGGCGCCCAGGTCGCCGATCCGTTCGACAGCTTCGGGCTCGCCGACGTCGTCGGCGCGTGGGCGGCCCGGACGCCCGCCCCGGCGCTGCGCGACGCCGCCCGGCTGCTCGGCCGCGGGTACCTGCGCCTCGCGCGCACCCTGTGGCCGGACGCGCCCGCCGTGCGGGCTCTCGTCGCGCACGATGCCGTCCACGGGCCGCTCCCCCGAGCGATCGTCCTGGGGGCGGTCGCCGCCGCGACCGGCCTGCCCGCCGCGGACACGGTGCGCCTCACGGTGTACGACGACGCCCAGACGGCGGCGTCGGCCCTGCTCAAGCTCGAACCGCTCGACCCGGTCACGCCCGCGCGCTGGGTCCTCGAAGCGTGCGCCGCGGCGGAGCAGCACGTGCTCCGCGTCGCGGCGTGCACCACCCCGGAGGAGATCCCGGCCTCCGGCTCCCCGCAGACCGAGGGCTGGGCCCAGGCCCACGCCCTCCTGAGCCAAAGGTTGTTCCGTGCCTGATTCCGCGCTTGATCCCGTGTCCGCATCGGTCTCCGCTCCCCTGTCCGGCGAGGGTCGAGCCCCCGCCCGCGCCCTCCGCCTGGGGGTCGCCGGCCCGGTCGGGGTCGGCAAGTCGTCCCTGATCGCGACCATCTGCCGCGCGCTCGGCGCCGAGCTCCGCATCGGCGTGATCACCAATGACATCTACACCGACGAGGACGCGCGGTTCCTGCGCTCGGCGGGCGTGCTCGAACCGGAACGCATCCGCGCCGTGGAGACGGGGGCATGCCCGCACACCGCGATCCGCGACGACGTCACCGCGAATCTTCTGGCCACCGAGGACCTTGAGCGCGACTTCGACCCGCTCGACCTGGTCATCATCGAGTCCGGCGGGGACAACCTCACCGCCACGTTCTCCCCGGCGCTCGTCGACGCCCAGATCTTCGTGCTCGACGTCGCGGGCGGCGGCGACGTCGCCCGCAAGGGCGGTCCCGGGATCGGCCGGGCCGACCTGCTCGTCGTGAACAAGACCGACCTCGCGCCGCACGTCGGCGTGGACGTCGCCCAGATGGTCGCGGACGCGTCGGCGGCGCGCGAGAACCGTGCGGTCGTGGCGCTCTCCCGCAGCGACGACGCCTCGGTCGCCGAGCTGCGGGCCTGGGTTCTCGGCGTGCTGACCAGCTTCCGCGCGGGCGCGCACGTGGCCCAGGACCCCGGCCCCATGGCGCCGCACTTCCACGCCGACGAGGACGGTGGCTACGTGCACAGCCACGACGACGATGGCCGAGCGCACGACCACGCCCACGCGCACTGACCGGCCGATGCTGCACGCAGGCCTGCCGGCGCCGTCCGCCACGCGGGTGACCCGGGTGGCGGTCGAACGCCCGACGGGGTTTGGCGCGCCCGTGCGCGTCCGGACCTCCGACGGGCTGCTGGCGGCGCGGCTCGTCGCCCGGGACGGTGCCCGCGCGGAGGTGGCGCTCGTCGCGGGCGGGGCCATGCTGCTCGGCGGTGACCACGTGGTCGTCAGCGTCCAGGTGGACTCGGGGTGCGCGCTCACGCTCACCGACGTCGGCGGGACGGTCGCGTACGACGGCGACGGGCAGGCCTGCCGATGGGACGCCGACATCCGCCTCGGGCCGGGGGCCGGCCTGGCCTGGGCGGGCCTGCCGTTCGTCGTGGCCGGCGGCGCGGACGTGCGGCGCACGACGACGGCGCGGCTCGGCGCGGGGGCCGGCCTCACGCTGCGGGAGACCGTGGTGCTGGGGCGGTCCGGCGAACGCGGCGGCCGCGTCCTGCTGCGCACCGACATCGCCGACGGCGTCGGCCCGATCCTCGTCGAAGAGCTGGCTGCCGCGGGCGACCGCCCCGTTCCTGGCGTCCTCGGCGACCACCCCGTGATCGACACCCTCACCCGTGTGCACGGCAGTCTCGGCGGGAGCCCCGACGGCGGCCACGACCGGCCCGGCACGGCGTCGGGCGCCGGCGAGACGCCCGGCCTCGGCGACGCGACAACGCTCCACCTCGAACGCGGCGGCGTCCTCACCCGCTGGCTCGGGGCGGCCACGCACCTCAGCCCCCTCGAGCTCACTCCTGACCGTGGTTCAGCAGGCTCATGAGTGCCGGAAAGCCAGGAGTTATGGCTCTGCCGAGCCTGCTGAACCGGAGTCAGGAATCCCGGCCCTCGGAGGACACATGACCAACAGCACGCCCGCCGACCAGAACGCCTGCCGCCCGGTCAGCCACAAGCACCTCGAGCACCGCGAGCGCCGGAGCTCGACGGTCCCCGTCGTCGTCGCGCTCCACCTGGTCGGGATCGGCGGCCTGGCCGCGGCTCTGCTCGTCGACGGCGGAGCCGGGGCGATCACCGTCGCCATGGGGCTGGCGGCCTACGCACTGGGCCTCCGGCACGCGTTCGACGCCGACCACATCGCGACCATCGACAACACCACGCGCAGGCTGGTCCGCGCGGACCGGGACGCACGCGGCGTCGGCCTCTGGTTCTCGCTGGGGCACTCGACGGTGGTCCTGGGCGCGGCTCTGCTCCTCACGCTCGGCGTGCACGCCCTGGCGCCGATGCTCGGCGACGAGTCGTCGCCGCTGCGCAGGGCCACCGGGGTCTGGGGGCCGCTCGTATCGGGGACGTTCCTGCTGGCCATCGCGGCCGTCAACATCGTCATGCTGCGCCGTGCGCTGCGCGGGCACGCGCACCACCACACCGGCGGGCCGGTCACCTGGGCGCTGCGCCGCTTCGAGTGGTCCACGGACACGCCGGCCCGGATGTACGTCGTGGGGCTGGTGTTCGGCCTCGGGTTCGACACGGCCGCGGAGATCGGCCTGCTGGCGATCACGGCGTCCGCCGCCCTCGGCCAGGTCGCGTGGTACTCGGCCCTGCCGCTCGCGGTGCTCTTCGCCGCGGGCATGTCGATGCTGGACTCGGCCCAGGGCGCGGTGGCCCGGCGCGCTTACACGCACGCCCGGACCGACGGTGGGAGCGCCGGTGTCCCGGCGCCGGCGCGGGTGCGCTATGACGTCGTCGTCACTGGTGTGTCTGCGCTGGCTGCACTGTGTATCGGCACGGTGACGCTGGTACAGGTCGCCATCGAGCATGCCCCCTGGCTCGGCTGGGTCCCGGGAGCCTCCGTCAGCCTCGAACCCTACGGGGTAGTGCTGACGGTGGTGCTGCTGGTGGTGTGGGGTGTGGGGGCTCTCCTCCTCACTCCCCAGCGGAGGGGTAGGCCGACGGATTAGGTGTATTGACTCGGCAGGTCGTGAGCGCCTCGGCGGCGCGTTGGGTGGTTTCAGTCGGTGCCGGGGGCGCTGAACTGGGTTCGGCTGTGGGTAGGGTCTGCGGGCTGTACTGAACAGATCAGCCAGGGTTAGCCATGGACGCCACAGCCTGGTTGTCGACGTGCGCCGCAGACTGCGCGGAACACGACCAGTGCCCTGAGGGTTGCCGCATCCGCTCCAGGACACGAGCGAGAGGCTGAGATGGACGAACCTGACGAACCCGACCTGTGGACGGGCGTCGCCTTCGCCGCCGTCCTGACTGGTCCCGGCTGGCCGCTGATCCAATGGGGCGACTGGCTCTGGTCATTCGTCGATCAGATCCTCTTCGGCCTGTGGACCACCGCGACGCTCGGGATGCTCGTCGTGGTCGGCAAGCGCCTGGGCAAGAAGCGCGCCCTCGCACTTGGACTGGTCGCCCTTGGCCTTGCCGTCGGCGGCGGCCTGTCCTGGCTGAGCGAGGACCAGGCGGCCACGACCACCCAGCTCTGGCTGGTCGTTATCCTCGCCATGGCCGGACTCGGCCTGCCGCTCGGATCGGCGATCGCGCGACTCGAGACCATGACCGGGCACCTCGTTCGGCGCCTCCCGCAGACGGCCACGCTCCCGATCTGGCTCGGTTCCGGGACATGTTCCGTGGTCCAGGAGCGCCGGGCCCGGTTCGCATTCTTCGCCTTCAGCATGCTGAACGGCGACCTCAAGGTCGCCGGCCCCGCCGCGGACGCCGCGGCCACGAGCGAGGTGCCCGTGGTCATCGCGGCTGGGTTGAGCGAGTCGGACGCGAAGTGGATCGCGCGGTGGCTTCGGGGCACCGGGGCCAAGGTCAGGATTGATGGGGAGGCACCGGAGAAGTAGTACCCCAGAGCTAGCTCTGCGCCAGCCGCGCCGTCAGGCGTGAGAGGACGTCGCGGCCGCGTGACGAGAGGAAGACGCGGATCACACGGCGGTCGAAGCTGTCGACCTCGCGGTAGACGAGGGCCTTGGTGAGGAGGTCGTCGACCCGGCGGCCGAGGGTCGCCTTGTCGGCGAGCACCGCCTCGCGCAGCTGGGACATCGTCAGGCCGTCGCCGTCGCCCAGGACGTCGAGGACCAGCCACTCGTCGAGCGTGTAGCCCTCCGGGCCGAGCACCTCAGCGGCGTTCCTGGCTGCGCGCCGAGCGGCCAGGACGGACTCACGCAGCATCGCGACGGCCATCGCGTCATCCACGTCGTCGTGGGGCGTAGCCGTCGCCGTCTCGCTCGCAGTGCGCATGATCGCGTGCCCTCCCTGTGTGCTCGTACACTACCCGCCAACACTGGCCGAGCCCAGGAGAAAGGGCCCATTACGGGGACGGAGCGTCATGTCGGACTTCGTCATCGGCGCGCTCCTGCACTTCCAGGGTCCCGGAGGCATCTACGGACCGTCGTGCCAGGCAGTGACCGAGCTGGCCGTCGCCGAGATGAACGCCTCGGGCGGGATCCTCAGCCGCCCTGTGCGTGCCGAGTTCCTCGACGCGGGCCAGCCGCTCGCGATCCTGCGGCGTCAGGTGGCCGGGGTGCTGATGGCGGGCAGCATCCACGCTCTGACCGGCTGGCACACGTCGGCGGTGCGCAACGCCGTCGTGCCGCTGGTGCAGCGCCGGGTGCCCTACGTCTACCCGGCGGCCTACGAGGGCGCCGAGACGCGGCCCGGCCTCTACGTGACCGGAGAGGTCCCGTCGGCCCAGCTGTTCCCCGCCATCTCCCGGCTGCGGGCCGAGCTCGGGGTGCGCAGCTGGTACGTCGTCGGGGACGACTACGCCTGGCCGCGGCGCACGTTCCAGGTGCTGTCCACTCAGGTCGCGTCCCTCGGGGTGGAGTTCGCCGGCGCCAGGTTCCTGAACGAGCAGGGCGCGAGCGCCACCCAGCTGGGCGGCGTCGTGAACGACATCGAGACCTCGGGCGCCGACGGCGTGCTGATGCTGATGGTCGGGCAGAACGCGGTCCGGTTCAACCGTGCGTTCGCCCGGCAGGGCCTGGACGACCGGATGGTCCGCCTGAGCACGCTCATGGAGGAGAACATGCTCATGGGCAGCGGCACGGGCGGCACCGCCAACCTGTACTCGACCGGCGGCTGGTTCCGGAGCCTGGCCACGGGCGGGGCGCTCGACCTCATCGGGCGCTACACGGCCCACCACGGCGTGCACGCCCCCGCCGTCGGGGCGGCCGCCGAGGCCTGCTACGAGGGCATCTTCGCGCTCCGGACCATCGTCGAGCGGGCGGGTAGCGCTGCCGTGGCCGCTACCGACCGCTCTGTGGACGGCCTCGTGTACGAAGGGCCGCGCGGCCCCATGCGGTTTCGGGGCAACCATGCCGAGCATCGCCTCTACATCGCGCGCGCCGAGGGGTTCGACTTCGACCTCATGGGCGAGCTCTGAACCACGCGGCCACTGTGTGACCCAGGTCACATCGCCATGCGGTCACACCCATCGGGCCCGGGGAGTCATCTGTTCGTTCGGTGCAGCACACACCGCGACTCCCCTGTGGAAGGAACGTCATGACTTCAGCGCTCGAAACCCTTCGCCGTGACTTCGGCGGCGACATCATCGAACCGGGCGGAGCCGGGTACGAGTCGGCCAGCCGCTCGGTGCTCACCGCGGGCAGCCCGGCCTTTGTCCTCCGGCCCAAGAACGTAGGGGACGTGCGGGCGGCCGTCGGATTTGCTTCCGGCTCGGGGCTCGCGCTGTCCGTACGCGGCGGCGGGCACAGCTTTCCGGGCTTCGGCACCAACGACGGCGGCGTCGTCATCGATCTGAGCGAGCTCGCGAGCGTGGAGATCGTCGACGACGAACGCCACCTCGTGCGGATCGGCGGCGGCGCCACCTGGGGCCAGGTAGCGGCAGCCCTGGCCCCGCACGGCCTCGCGATCTCCTCGGGCGACACCAAGAGCGTCGGCGTCGGCGGGCTGACGCTGAGCGGCGGCATCGGCTGGAAGGTCCGGAAGTACGGCCTGGCACTGGACAACGTGGTCGGCGCGGAGCTGGTCACGGCCGACGGCGAGGTCGTGACCGCGAGCGCCGACCAGAACCCGGAGCTGTTCTGGGCGATCCGTGGCGGCGGCGGCAATCTCGGGATCGTGACGGCCTTCGAGTTCGCGGCGCACCTGACGACCGGCGTCTTCTTCGGCAAGGTGACCTTCCCGGCGGCGGAGGCCGCCGACGTGCTCCAGGGCTGGGCGGGCTACCTCCGCACCGCCCCGGAAGAGCTCACGTCCGTCGCGAACATGGCCAACCCGTTTGCCGGCGGTCCCGAGGCACCGGTCGAGATCCACGTCACCTTCGACGGTGACGACCCGGAGCTCGCGGCCCAGGCCATCGACCCGATCCGTGGGCTCGGGACGGTGGTGGCCGACGACGTCGCGCTGAAGCCCTACGCGGACATCCTCGCCGAGGGCGCGACCCCGCCGCCCGGCATCCAGGTGGTGGCCCGGAACGCCTTCGTCGGCCGGGAGTCGGTGCCCGACATCCTGCAGATCCTTGCCGGGGTCGGGACGTCGCAGGGTTCGCCGTCGATCTCCATCCACCACGTCACCGGGGCGGTCTCGCGGGTCGCCGACGACGCCACCGCCTACGCGCACCGCCACGCGGAGCTGATGGTCACCACCTTCACCGGTGGCCCGAAGCCGGTCGTCGAGGCCGCGCGCCCTGGCCTGGACGCGATCTGGGAGAAGCTCGCGCCGCACGTCGGCGGCGCCTACGCGAACTTCCTCGCGTCGGCGACCGAGGAGGACGTGGCAGCGGTCTATCCGACGCAGACGTATCGCCGGCTTGCGGCGGTCAAGCGGCAGTACGACCCAAGCAACCTGTTCGCCCGCAACCACAACGTCCGGCCGGAATTGGCCCTGTAAACCTGCGCACACGCGGGCGCCGTTCCATTCGGGGACGGCGCCCGCGCCGCGCACAGTGACATAGCCCACGTTTGATAAACGGGTCAAGCCAGACATATACGTACCCCACGACCGTAACGCGATTGTGACTTTTGAACCGTCCCGGGTTAGCGTCGGTCCGCTCGTGGGAGAGCTACGAGTACTCGAGGCGGACGCCGAACCCTGTCACCGCCCCCGAGATCAGCACCTACCCGATGACAGGGACGGGGGAACCACGAAGTCGGGCACCACCGGTGCCCTTGGGGTGAAGCCGCACGGAAAGTACCGCGGCCGGGTCATCTCCGATCCGAATCCGACAGCTCACTTCGTAGGCGTCAGGAGACCACACGTGACTACACGCACGCCTGGGCGCCATCGTGCTGCCCGCAGACCCATCACACCGCTGACTCCTCTCTCCCGCGCCGCGGCGCGGAGCATCTCGAGCGTCGCCCGTCGTGGCGCCTTCGTCGCCGCCGGGTCGGGCCTGGTCGTCTCGCTGCTCAGCGTCCCCGCGGACGCCGCGCCGGTGTCCGACAACAGCCCGGCCACCGCCGAGCTCGACATCCTGACGGACACCACGAACGCGGTGGCGGCGCAGGCCGTGACCGCGGAGGCTGCCCAGGCCGTGACCACGGCGCCGGCCCTGACCGCGCCGGCCGTGAAGGTCGCCGCCGACAGCAAGTTCGCCCTGGAGACGGGGACGATAAAGGTGACGCCGGCACCCGAGCCGGAGCCCGAGCCCGAGCCGGAGCCCGTCGTCGAGGCCGAGCCCGTCGAGGAGCAGGCCGCCGCCGAGCCCGTGGAGGAGGAGGTGGAAGAGGCTGTCCCGGCCTCTGCCGCCGGTTCCGACATCGTCTCCATCGCCATGCAGTACCTCGGCGTGCCGTACGTCTGGGCTGGTTCGACCCCCGCCGGGTTCGACTGCTCCGGGTTCACGTCGTACGTCTACGCCCAGGTCGGCATCGAGCTGCCGCACTCCTCGGCGGAGCAGCGCTACGCCGGCACCGTGGTCTCCGCGGCCGAGGCACTGCCGGGCGACCTCATCTGGAGCCCCGGCCACGTCTCCATCTACGCGGGCGACGGCATGCAGGTCGAGGCCCCGGTCCCGGGCGAGACCGTCCGCTACACCGAGATCTGGCAGGACAGCCCGACGTTCATCCGCGTCGGCTGACAAACCACGCTGGACCACGCTCGACCGCGCACCACAACGAGGGCCCGCACCACACGGTGCGGGCCCTCGTGCGTATCGGGATCCGGGTGGCAGGATCTTCGCCATGAGCGCTCCCGCCCCCACGGCAGTCGAGACCAACGCCCTCAACACGATCGACGAGTCCGAGCGGCGCGGGTCGCCGCGCGACCTGTTCTGGCCGTGGTTCGCGGCCAACGTGTCGGTGCTCGGGCTGGGCTACGGCTCCTACCTCCTCGGGTTCGGCGTGTCGTTCTGGCAGGCCGTGGTCGTCGGCGCGATCGGCATCGTGGTGTCGTTCCTGTTCTGCGGGTTCATCTCGCTGGCCGGGAAGCGTGGGTCGGCGCCCACCATGGTGCTGTCCCGGGCGGCGTTCGGCGTGCAGGGCAACAGGCTTCCGTCGCTGCTGTCGTGGATCCTCACCGTGGGATGGGAGACGGTCCTCGTCGCCCTGGCCACGCTCGCGACGTCGACGGTGCTCGGGGCCCTCGGCTGGGGTGGCGGCACGGCCACCAAGGTCGTGGCCCTCGTGGTCGTGGCGAGCATCGTGGTCGTCGCGGGCATCTTCGGGTTCGACCTGGTGATGCGGCTGCAGGTGGTCATCACGGTGCTGACTGCCGTGCTCACCGTCGTCTACATCATCCTCGTGGCCGACCACATCGACTGGGCCACCGTCGCCGCGATTCCCGCGGGCGCCAGCCCGCAGGTGGTCGGCGGGCTCGTGTTCATGATGACCGGGTTCGGCCTGGGCTGGGTCAACATGGCCGCCGACTACTCGCGCTACCTGCCGCGCACCGCCTCCGGCCCGCGGATCGTCGGCTGGACCACCCTGGGCGCCTCGCTGGCCCCGCTGGTCCTGCTGACGTTCGGCCTGCTGCTCGCCGGCTCCGACCCCGAGCTGAACGAGGCGATCGGCGCCGACCCGATCGGCGCCCTGTCGACGCTCCTGCCCACCTGGTTCCTCATCCCGTTCGCCGTCGTCGCGCTGGCGGGGCTGATCGGCGGCGCCGCGCTCGACATCTACTCCTCCGGCCTGGCCCTGCTGTCCCTGGGCCTGCCCGCGCCGCGCTGGGTCGCGGCCGCCATCGACGGCGCGCTCATGATCGTCGGCGCGATCTACGTCGTGTTCGTCGCCGACTCGTTCATCGGCCCCTTCCAGGGCTTCCTGATCACGCTGGGCGTGCCGATCGCCGCCTGGTGCGGCGTGCTGCTCGCCGACATCCTGCTGCGCCGCCGCGACTACACCGACGCCGACCTGTACGACTCCTCCGGCCGGTACGGATCCGTGAACTGGGCCGCCGTGCTCCTGGTCCTGGCCGGCACCGCCGTCGGCTGGGGGCTGGTGACCAACACCTACGCGCCGTGGCTGGCCTGGCAGGGCTACCTGCTCGGCCCGCTGGGCGGGGTCGAGGGCAGCTGGGCGTTCGCCAACCTGGGCGTGCTCGTCGCCCTGGCCATCGGGTTCGTCGGGACACTCCTGCTGAGCGCCCGCGCGGTGCGCCGCCAGGAGGAGCGATGACCGACGGCGCGGCCGTCCCCGGGCCGGACGCCGCCCTGGTCGTCATCGACATGCAGGACGTCTTCGCCCGCCCGTCGAGCCCCTGGGCCGCGCCCGACTACCCGGACGCGCTCGCCGGTACGCGCCGCCTGCTCCCCGCTTTCGCGGGCCGCACCGTCCTCACCAGGTACGTAGCCCCCGCGGTGCCCGACGGCGCCTGGCGCGCCTACTTCGACCAGTGGCCGTTCGCGCTCGTGCCCGAGCACGACCCGCTGTACGAGATCGCCGACCTGGCCGACGTCGTGGACGACGGGGTGCCCGTCGTCACGCGCACCACGTTCAGCAAGTGGGGCCCCGAGCTGGAGGCCGCCGCCGGCGGATCAGGCGAGCTCGTGCTCGCCGGTGTGGCCACCGACTGCTGCGTGATCTCGACGGCGCTCGCCGCCGCCGACGCGGGCCGCCGGGTGCTCGTGGTCGAGGACGCCTGCGCGGGCTCGACGGCGGAGAACCACGAGCGCGCCCTGGAGATCATGCGGCTGTACGCGCCGCTGATCGAGGTGACGACGGTCGAGGAAGTGCTCGGCAAGGTCTAGCCCGACCCCAGCCGCCGGCAGGTACCTGCTGAACATTCGTCAGTTGGCCCGGCGCTATGGGCGCGATGATGTCCCCGCCCGGGTTGGGCACCAGCCAGATCAAAGGAGCCAGACGTGACCGTGACCAGGATCCGCGCCCAGTGGGAGCGCCGTGACGAGCGATTCGGCGCCGTCAACGGGGACGAGTACGTCAAGGTGCTCTTCGACGAGGGGAGCTGGCTCGAAGGGCCGGCCTACTCGCCCGCTTGGCGCACCCTGCTGGTCAGCGACATCCCGAACGACCGGGTTCTCGCCTGGGACGAGGCGACCGGCGGCGTCGGCGTCTGGCGCAGCCCGGGCGGCTACGCCAACGGACGCACCATCGACCGCGCGGGCCGGATGCTCCAGTGCGAGCAGGGCACCCGTTCGGTGACCCGCACCGAGCCCGACGGAACCGTCACCGTGCTGGCCGACCGCTGGCAGGGAAAACGCCTCAACAGCCCCAACGACCTGGTCGAGCGCAGCGACGGGAGCGTGTGGTTCACGGACCCGAGCTACGGCATCGACAGCGACTACGAGGGACATCGCGCCACGCCCGAGATCGACGGCTGCCACGTCTACCGCCGCGACCCGGACGGGTCGGTCACCCGGGTCGCCGACGACTTCATCCGCCCGAATGGACTCGCCTTCTCCGCGGACGAGCAGACCCTCTACATCGTGGACACCCGGCGCGAGCACCTCCGCCGCTTCGACGTCCAGCCCGACCTCTCTCTGTCAGGCGGCGAGGTGCTCGGTACCTCCGACGCCGGCGGCTTCGACGGTCTGCGGGTCGACGACGCGGGCCGGCTCTGGGTAGCCGCCCACGACGGCCTGCACTGCTTCCACCCGGACGGCACCCTGCTCGGCAAGCTGCTGCTGCCCGAGGTGTGCTCGAACCTCACGTTCGGCGGGCCCAAGCGGAACGTGCTGTACGTGACCGCGACGAACCTGCTGCTGTCGATCCGGCTGAACGTGACGGGGGTTCGCTAGCCTTCCGGAGCCACCGCCGTCGGCGTACCGCCCGTGATGCGGACCAGCTCGTCGAACGTCGTCGGGAAGACGGTCTTGGCGTGGCCGGCCGCCGCCCATACCTCGTCGTAGGCGGCGAGCGCCGTGTCGACGTAGGTCGGCACCGGCGCCGGGTGACCCACGGGCGCGACGCCGCCGATCACTTGGCCCGTCGCAGCTCTGACCTGCTCCTTCGACGCCCGCGTGATGGACACGCCCAGCCGCTCCCCCAGCCATGCCGTGTCCACGCGGTGCGCGCCGGAGGTGAGGACGAGGGTCGGCTCGCCGTCGAACAGGAACACGAGCGAGTTCGCGATCTGACCTACCGCGATGCCGAGGAACTCGGCGGCGAGCGCGGCGGTCGTCGCGGCGTCGTCCAGCCAGCGGACCTGGCCGACGGCGCCGGCCTCCGCGAGCGCGGCGGTGACCTTCTCGACGGCGGGGTGGATCGGTGCGGGGACCTCGTTCGGCATACGGCGATCCTAGGTAGTCCAGCCGACGAGGTCCGGCGAATTACGTGCTCTGCGCTGCCCGTTCGTACCGGCTGACCGGCACGCCCAGCGGCCCGATCGCGAGGCTCCGGCGCACCGCCTGATAGAAGTCCCTCTGCTGGGCCCGCACGACCCTGTCCAGCGGTTCCCAATCATCAGGGCTGAAGGTTGCCAGGTCTCGAACCGCGTACTGCAGCGGACGCACCGCCGACCACAGGTCACTGCCGGCCTTGACCGTGGCGTCGTCCGCCACCAGGCACAGCGACTCCCATGCCAGCATCCTTCGCCGGTTGGCGGCGTCCAAGATCGACTTGCCCTCCTCGGGGGTGAGCGGCGGCGACTTCTCGCCCGGCCGCACGTGCGCCGTCATGCTGGCGAGGGTCTGGACGATCTCGCGGATCGCCGCGGCGTACTCCGCGCTCACATCGAGGAGCCGCTCGTCGAACCGGACCCGCTGCTCGCGTCGCCAACGCGCCGCGTCCGCGACTGCCGTGGTGACGAGCGTCCCGACCACGCCGATCAGGACACCGATCATCGCGGGCAGCTGGGTCAGCAGGACGTCCATCCGGCAAACCCTACATAAAGGGCGTTTGGCTCCGAGATGCCGCTCGGATCCGGATGCGCGCTACTCCTTGACGGACCCTGCAGTTAGCCCTTCGACGATCCAGCGGCTCGCCAGAGCGAACAGCACCATGGTCGGCAGGACCGTGAGCACCGCGGCGGCCGACATCGGGCCCCAGGCGATGTTGAACGTCGAGATGAAGCCGTTGAGCGCCGCCGGGATCGTCTTGTTGGCATCGGAGTTCATCAGCACGACGGACAGGAACAGCTCGTTCCAGCAGTTCACGAAGTTGAAGATGAAGGCAGCGACGATCCCCGGCGCCATGACCGGCACCAGCACCCGGAACAGCGCACCCAGGCGCGAGCACCCGTCGATCATCGCCGCCTCTTCCAGCGCGTCGGGCATGTTCTCGAAGAACCCGCGCAGCATCACGGTGGAGAACGGGATGCACATCGCGACGTAGACGAGCGCGAGCCCCGGCTTCGTGTCGACCAGGCCGAGATCGGCGAGCATCGCGTACAGCGGCCCGAGCGCGATGAACGCCGGGATCATCTGCGTGAGCAGGAACGCCCCGAGCACCGCGCCCTTGCCCCGGAACTCGAACCGGGCCAGGACGTAGGCGCTGAGCAACGCGATGAGCGTCGCCGTGGCGCCGGCGACGAGCGCGACCACCAGCGAGTTGCCGATGAACGTGCCGAAGCTCGAGGTTGCGAACAGCTCCGTGTAGTTGTCAATCGACGGTTCGGACGGCCAGTACTCCAGCGGCCACCGGTTGATCGAACCCGGTGACTTGAACGAGGTCACGACCACCCAGTACAGCGGGAACAGGGTCAGGACCAGCCACAGTGCAAGTCCCACGACCCTGGCCACGCTGCCCGCGGTCACCCGTGACGGGCGCCGTCGTGGCGCCGCCGGCGCGACTCTCGTGGTCTGTACGAGCGTTGTCATCGCTGGTTCACCCGCCTGATCGCCGTCAGGTAGAAGGCGCAGAACACGAACAGGACCACCATGACGGCCAGCCCGATCGCGCTGGCCAGGCCGTAGCTGCCCTGCTGCGTGTACTCGATCATCCACGTGGTGACGATGTGCGTCCGGCCCGCGGGTCCACCGGCGGTCATCGCGTAGATGATCTCGGGCGAGTTGAACGTCCAGATAGCGCGGAGCAGCACGGTCAGCGCCAGCGTGGTCCAGATGTACGGGATGACTATCGAGAAGAGCCGGCGTACGGTTCCCGCCCCGTCGATGGCGGCGGCCTCCAGGACGTCGTCGGGCACCGACTGGAGGGCCGCCAGGATCATGATCGCGAAGAACGTCACCCCGTACCAGACGTTGGCGGTGATGACGGCGACCATGGCGAGCCGCGGTTCGGCGAGCCACGGCAGGGGCGCTTCGATGGCACCGGCCTTCATCAGCAGGTCGTTGACCACGCCGAACTCCGCGTTGAACATCCAGCGGAACAGCATGCCGACCAGGAAGCCCGACACAGCCCACGGGTAGAACACGAGCGCCTGGTAGAGCCCGCGGAAGCGGAAGCGGCGCCACAGCGCCAGCGCGACGAGGAACCCGATCACGAGCTGCGGAACGATCGAGCCGACGACCCACACGACCGTGTTGCCCGCGACCACGGGGAAGACCGGGTCGCTCACGATCGTGGCGAAGTTCGCCAGGCCCACCCACGGCGTCGAGGTCAGGTCCCACAGGTTCCAGTCGCGGAACGCCATGTGGGCGCCCTGCAGCATCGGGAAGTAGGTGAACCAGCAGACGAAGACGATGGCGGGCGCCAGGAACCCGAGGATCGTCAGCGCGTGCCGGCGTCTGAAGGTCCTGCGGCGCCCGGGCCCGTGCTGGACCCGGGCGTGCGGTGCACGGATGGCTGTGGCTGTCACGTCGTCACTGCTCCGCGGCGTACTTCTCGGTCCAGAAGGTGTCCCACGCCTCGAGCAGCTCGCTCGTCGTCATGTCGCCGAGCAGGACCGCCTGCACGTCCTGGTCCGCCTTCTGCTCCCACTCGGTCCACCAGCTCACGCCGCGCGGCTGCACCACGTTGACGTACGTGTCGGGGTCCTCCGTCATCGTCACGTAGCTCGACCACGGGCCCTCGGAGTAGAAGGGGTCCTCACCGGCGCCGTCGATGATCGGCACGAGGCTGTTCCCCTGGGCGAACCGGGTCGCCGGCTCCTCGCCCGAGAGGAACTCGACGAGCTTGACCGCCTCCTCCTTGTGCTCGCTTGCCTCGGCTACTCCCCAGCCGGCGGTCGCGAGCGGCTGCGCCGCCTTGCCCGTGGGGCCGGTCAGCAGCGGGGCGGTGGACCACTGGTCCTCGGTGATCGTCGTCGACTCCGACACCGTGGCGATGACCTCCGGGTCCTGCAGCAGGAACGCCGTCGACCCGTTGGTGAAGCCCTCCACCATCTCGGGGTAGCCCCACGACACTGCCGACGGCGGTGACGCCTGCTCGAACAGGGAGAAGTAGGTGTCGACGGCGTCCTGTGCCTCGGGCGCGGAGAAGATCGTCGACCCGTCCTCGAGCCGGTAGGCGTCCTCCACGTCGAGGTCGTCGATCGTGTATGCCTCGACGGCGGCGACGACGTTGCTGAACCCGTTCTGGCCGCCGCGGAACGCGTAGCCGTAGGTGTTCTGCGAGGGGTCCTGGATCGCCGAGGCCTGCTCGAGCAGCTCCTCCCACGACGCCGGCGGGCCGTCGAAACCCGCCTCTTCGACGAGGTCGGTGCGGTAGAAGAGCGACAGCCCGTAGAAGCCGTACGGCACGAAGTAGCGGGCGCCGTCCTCGGCGGTGACCGCCTGCGCGTTGTCCGTGAGGTCGTCCCAGCCCGCCCAGCCGGTGACGTCGTCCGACAGGTCGTACAGCCAGCCGTTGTTGCTGAACGCCCCGACGGTGCTGTCGCGCACCTCGAGGACGTCGATGCCCCTGCCCGACTGCAGCATCTGCTGGAGCTTCTGGTCGGCCTGGTCCGTGGGCGGCGAGACGAGGTCGACGGTGACGCCGGGGTTCTCCGCCTCGAACTCGTCCAGGAGCTCGCGGAGGAGCGCCGTCCGGGCCGGGTTGGTGAGGCTCTCGACCATCTGCAGGCGGACGGCGCCGTCCTGCGCGGCTCCGGCTCCGGTACACGCGGTGAGCGCGAACAGGCTGATCGTGGCCAGGCTCGCGATGACGGCAGCTCGGGTGCGATTCATGTGCGCACCTCTCCTTCTTCTCGTTCGGGTGATGACTGTGGCGTGCCGCTGGTCAGCGGCCTCGGCGTTCGTCGGCGAACGCCAGGATCTGGGGAACCGCCCGCTCGACGAACGCGTCGAAGTCGCGCGGCTCGGTGTACAGGTGCGCCGAGAGGCGCAGGTAGCCGACGCCCGCGACGCTCGTGAAGGCCGACTCGACGCCGGCGAGGTCCAGCAGGCGCAGGCGCAGCTCGTCGGCGTCCGTACGGTCCCGTCCGAGCCCGTCGGGCAGGCGGAGCAGACGCATCGACACGACGGGCATGCCGACGTCGGTGGCCACCGGGGCGTCGACGTACGGCTGGAGGGCCGCGCCGATGACGGCGGTGCCGTGGTCGGCGAGCGCCGTCATGGTCTCGCGGGCGCGCGCCCAGCCGTACTCCCGCTCGACGAAGTCGATGGCGCGAGGTGAGGCGATGTAGCTGGTCGTGTCCATGGTGCCCTGGGTGTCGAACCGCTCGGGGTAGCGCTCTTCGGCGCCCCACGAGTCGATGAGGGGCCACAGGTCGTCCCGGTCGGCGGCCTGCGTGACGAGCAGGGCCGAGCCGCGCGGGGCGCAGGGCCACTTGTGCAGGTTGCCGAACCACCAGTCGGCGCCGGCGTCGGCCGCGGCGTCCGCGATGAGGCCAGGGGCGTGCGCGCCGTCCACCAGCACGCGGGCGCCCCGTTCGTGAGCGAGCTCTGCGATACGGGCGGTCGGGAGGCGGCGCGCCGTGGGCGAGGTGATCTGGTCGACGACGACCAGGCGCACGGCGCCGGTCAGCTCGGCCCGGAACCGTTCGACTACCTCGTCGGCCGTCGCGGCGAGCGGGAGGGCGACCGTCCGTACGCGGGCGCCGAAGCGGCGGGCGAGCCGGCGGACACCCATGGTGACGGCGCCGTAGCCGTGGTCGGTGACGAGGATCTCGTCGCCGGGCTCCAGCCGCAGGGCGTTGAGCACGACCGTCGCGGCCGCCGATGCGTTCGGCACGAATGCCGTGTCCTCGGCCCGGGCGCCGACGAAGGGCGCGACCTCCCGGCGGGCGGCTGCGACGAGCTCGGGCGCGCGGGGGAACCAGGCGACGGGACTCAGGTCGGCCTGCCGGCGCAGCTCGTCCTGGTGGCGCACCACCTCGGTGGGCACCGCGCCATAGGAGCCGTGGTTGAGGTGCACGACCGCCTGGTCCAGCGGCCACGCATCCCGTGCCGGTCCCCCGGACGCGAGTCGGACGGGCGCCGGAGCCGGAGCCGTGCGCGTCTGGTCCATCTACACCCTTTCTGGTAGTTGTCGGACAACCATGGCAGATCAGACACGACAGCACCAGGGATTCCGCGCAAACGACACAGATTTGTAGGACAGGTTTTACGGACGCGAAATGTCCGCCGCGCCCCGGAGAAACTGACATCCTGGGGGGATGCACGAGGTGAGCGCAGTCGAGACAGCCCTGCATGGGCTGCGTACCCTGATCGCCGACGGCTCGCTCCAGCCGGGTGACCGGATGCCCAGCGAGGGAGAACTGAGCGAGCGGCTCGGCGTCTCACGTGGGTCGATCCGCGAGGCGATCCGCACGCTCTCGGCCCTCGGCGTCGTCGAGACCCGCCGTGGCGCGGGCACGTTCGTCGGCGAGCTGCGCGCCGCCGACATGATCCGGACGCTGTCCCTCACCGTCGGGCTGCTGCCCCTGGAGTCGATCCTCGAGCTCTACGAGCTGCGCCGCGTGCTGGAGGCGCACGCCGTCGCTCTCTCGGCCGCACGCTGCGACGACGCGACGCTCGCCGCGCTGGGCGGCCTGCTCGACCGGCTGGAGGCGAGCGAGGACGTGGACGAGCAGTCGGCGCTCGACCACGAGTTCCACATGGGCATCGTGCGGCTCTGCGGCAACGAGTCGCTCGGGTCGATGGTGTCGGTGCTGCGGTCGCGGTCGCGCGCCTACCCGGTCCTCACCCCGGAGACCAAGCGGGTCTCCGACGCCGGCCACCGAGCGATCCTGGGCGCCCTGGTGTCACGCGATCCCGTCGCCGCCTCCGTAGCGGCGGCGGCGCACGTCGCCCAGAGCGAGGTGTGGCTGCGGGAACGCCGTCCCGCACCCGAGGCAATGGTGGGCCCCGAGGTGTGAGTGTGCGGTCGCTGGTCCCTGGTTTGATCGATCGATTCACGCGCGACGCACGCGCACGAGCAGCAGCGTCATCGCGAGGGCGGGCACCGCGGCCAGCATCGCCAGGCCGGCTCCCGCGTCGGTGAGGTCGACGAGGCCGAACACCGCGAGGGGCCCGACCGCCGCGCCGACGTCTCCGGCGGTGCGGGTGACGCCGACGGCCCCGCCCGACGAGCGACCGGGGAACACCTCGGCGGTCACGACGCTCGGCACGACGTTCGCCAGGCTCGTGGCCACCGCGTAGACGACGATCGCGAGACCGAACCATACGGGTGACGACAGCACCCCGAACGCCGCGGTCGCCGCGACGACCCCGACGATCGACAGCACGATGACCGCGACGCGGCCCCCGGCATCCACCCATCGTCCGACCACACCTAGCGCCGCCGCGCTGACGACCGTCCCGAGCGCGAACGCGATCCCGAGGGTCAGCGGTTCGAGGCCGCCGTGGTCGTACGCGAGCACGGGGATGAGTCCCTGTTCTCCGGCGAACCTGGCGAAGAACAGGCCGAAAGACACGATCGCCAGCGTGACGAGCGTCGCCGAACGCCGCGGCGCGGGCGCCGGGTCGGCGTCCGGCTCCGTGCCGCCACGAGGCGCGAGCGCACCCCAGTACCCGGATGCCGGACGGACGAGGTCGGCGGCGACGGCGACGAGCACCGGCACCGCCGCCGCCACGAACGCCGCCGGCACCCCGCCGAGGGTGACCGCGATGCCACCGATCAGGGACCCGACGGCGGCGGCACCCATCTGCACGATCGTCGCGATCGACACGACACGACCACGACGCACGGGCGGGGCACCGGCGAACAGCACCGCGAAGCCGAGGGTGATGGCGGCTCCGGCAAGAAGTCCGGCGACCAGGCGCAGGGCGATGAGCCACTCCGCACTGGTCGCGAACCCCGTCGCCGCGGTCACGCCGGCGAGCACGACCAGCACGATGAGCACGAAGGGGCGCGCGGGCACCCGTCGCAGGGCGAGACCGGCCGGCACGTTCGCGATGACCCGGCCGATCGCGAAGGCGGCGATGATCGTGCCGAGCTGCGCCGCCTGGATCCGCAGGTCGTCGACGAACAGCGGCAGCACGGGCACGACCACGCCCCACGTCATCTGCGCGGTGCCGATCAGCGCGCACACCTGCAGGGCCTGGCCGAGCCCGGGCTCGGGCCGCACGACGGTCATGCCCGCAGGTTCTCGCGCAGCAGGCCACCGGGGGTGCGGGGGGCGAGCACGCCGCGGCGGCCGAGCTCGGGCACGAGCAGCTCGGCGATGTCTGCGAGACCTGACGGAGTCGCGAGCGGCGTCGTGAACATGTATCCGCCGCGCGATCCGGTCGCGGCGAAGTTCTCCTCGAGCTGGTCGGCGACCTGCGCGGGGGTACCGATCGCGCTGTGGTCCAGCCCCGTGGCGCTGCGCCAGCCGTGCTCGAAGAACTCCGCCCGACTGATCTCGTGGTCGGGGCCGCACTCATCGATCAGCGACCCGACGAACCCACCGGGAGAGGCCTGGGCAGCGCGAATCTGCTCGGCGAGCTCGCCCAGCACGATGCGCTCGGGCACGCGCGAGAAGTCGAAGCCGGCGTTGTGCGAGATGTAGGCCCCGACCGCGTCCTCGCTCCAGAACTCGAGCACCGCGTCACGCCGGGTGCGCGCCTCGTCCTCCGTGCGTCCGACGATCACCTGCGTCGCCCACAGGATGCCGACCTGCCGCGGATCGCGCCCTTCGGCCGCGAGGGCTTCGTCGAGCATCCGCCGATGGCGCTGCTGCGACGCGACCGCGCCGCCGAAGCCGAACACGACGTCGGCGAACTTCGCCGACGCGGCGACACCGCGCGGGGAGTTCCCGGCCTGTACGAGAACCGGACGCCCCTGCGGACTCGGCATCGTGCTGAGCGGGCCCTTGACCTTGAAGAACTGCCCCTCGTGGCCGATCGCCGCGACCTTCGACGGATCGGCGAAACGGCCCGTCTCCCGGTCCATCACGATCGCCTCGGCGGGAACTGAGTCCCACAGCGCCTGGCAGACCTCGACGAACTCCTCCATCCGCTCGTAGCGCAGCCCGTGCTCAAGCAGCTGGTCGAACCCGTAGTTGGCGGCATCCGCGCTGCGGCTCGAGGCGACCACGTTGAACGCGATGCGCCCCGCCGTGACGTGGTCGAGCGAGTTCAGCAGCCGCGCGACATAGAAGGGGTGCATGAACGTCGAGGAATAGGTGAGACCGAACCCGATGTCGCGCGTGACGCCGGCCATGGCTGCGATGAACGGGCTCATGTCCTGGCGCGGCCACTGCACGCCCCACTCCACCGCCGGATCGATCGACCCGCGCCACGTGTCGGGGATGCCGCTGCCGTCGCCGAAGAACAGCAGGTGCATGCCGGCGCGCTCGGCTGTGACGGCGATCTCCTGGAACATCCGCACATCGGGGAAGGCACGGCCCACCCACGACCCCGGGCGTGCCCAGCGCCCCTCGGTGTGGGTGAACGACAGGTCGAAAGCTACGTGCATGCCGCTCATGCGATCACCTCCGCGACGAGGGCGGCACGGCCGGCCCACACGCCCTCGACCTGGGCGGTGTCGGCGACCACCGCGACGTTGAGCGCGAGGGAGGCGACCGCCGCACGATGGATGTCGCCGGCGTAGGCGGCGGTGGCGTCGTCGACCAGGAGCACCGGCCAGCCGAGCTGGAAGGCGTCGGTGGCGGTGGCTGCCACGCAGCACTCCGTCGTCAGACCGGCCACCGCGACCCACTCGATGCCGTCGGCTGCGAGCCGTTCGGCGAGGTCGGTGCCGACGAATCCGCTGTAGCCGCGCTTGACGATGCGCGGCTCGCCCGTCAGGGGTGTCACGCCGTACCACTCGGCGCCCCGCGACCCGAGTACGCACGGCTCCTCGGGTCCCACTGGTGCATCGAGGTTCCCCGTCCGCAACCAGGCGCTCGCACGCCACGGCTCGTCGGCAGGGGTGCCGAGCTCCACCCAGTACACCGGCACGCCGCGCCGGCGGGCGCCGTCCACCAGCGCCGCGCACCGCGTCACGGCGGCGGCGACTGCCGCCTCGGCCGCGGCGTCCAGCCCGTACGGAGCGAGGAGGGCGGGGTCGCCGAACGAGCGCTGGACGTCCACCACGATCAGCGCACCCGCCTCGGGGACGAGAGCGGCGAGCTGGCGGTCGCGCAGGGCCGTCACGAG
The DNA here is from genome assembly GCF_014653785.1 of Promicromonospora soli. Lineage (GTDB taxonomy): Bacteria > Actinomycetota > Actinomycetes > Actinomycetales > Cellulomonadaceae > Promicromonospora > Promicromonospora soli. The sequence goes on from NZ_BNAS01000004.1 coordinate 362,292, forward strand.
GCGACCTCCACCACGGGGGCGGACGCCGCGCGCAGCGACGGCAGCACGGTCTCGCCGAAGCGCGGCAGACCCTCGAGGTAGTCGGGGAAGATGAGCATCAGACCGTCGAGCTCGGCGGCATCGACGATCTCGAGCACGCGCTCGGCGATCGTCGCCGCCGACCCGGTGACGTACGGGGTCTGGAACGCCTCTTCGCCCTGGGCGCTCTGCGCCCACGACAGTGCACGCTCGGGTGCCCAGCCCCACGAACGGCGCATGTTCGACAACGCCTCGCGGTCGAGGCCGTCGCCGTAGTGCGCGACCAGCGCCTCGGCCTCGGCATCCGTCTCGGCCTGCACGATGGTCAGCATCGAGTAGGTGCGTACCGTGCGACCCGCCGCGGCGGCGCGCTCGTGCACGTCGCGCGACAGGTCGCGCATGCCCTCGAGACTCTCCGACCCGAGGAAGGCCCCGTCGGCGTACTGCGCCTGGAAGGCCCTGCCGCGGTCGGAGCGCCCCGCCGAGATGATCGTCGGCCGCGGGTCAGGAAGCGGACGCGACTCGCAGTCGGTGAGGGTGAAGAAGTCGCCGTGCATCGTCACCGACGGCTCCGACCACAGCCGCAGCACGGCCTGCGTCCACTCCTCGGTCATCGCGTACCGCTCGTCGTGCGACATGGTCTCGTCCCAGATGCCCATCTGCTGGAACTCGTCGGCGTACGCACCGTTGACGATGTTCATGCCGGCCCGACCGTGACTGATCTGCTGCAGGGTGGTGAAGACCTTCGCCGCGAACGCGGGGTTCTGCATGTTCGCGTGCACGGTGGCCCAGATCTTCACCTTCTCGGTGGCCTCGGCCAGCCCCGCCATCATGGTCATCGACTCGAGCGTCTCGCCCCAGTGGTCGGTTTCGCCGCCGAATCCGCGCCACTTGGCCATCGCCATGATGAAGTCGAGCCCGACCTCTTCGGCCAGCCGCGCGACCTGACGGTTGTAGTCGTAGCTCGCAGGCGGGTACGGCGCCGTCTTCGAGATCATCCAGCCGCCCGCCGCATTGGGCAGGAAGACGCCGTACTCCTTGTGCTCACTCATGTGGTGCTCCTTCTCGAAAGGTCTGCCGGTCACGGGGCGGGCCAGATCAGCTCGCCGTCGGCGAAGATCGCGTCGACGTACGACGTCTCGAACAGGCCGAGCGCCTCGTCCTCGCTGATGTCGTTCTCCAGCAGCGAGAAACCGTTCAGCAGGTCGACGATGGCCACGACGTTCTCTTCGTCGATGGCTCCGAAGTTCGCGCCGTCGCGCTGCGACTCGCGGACGATCTCGGTCTCGGTGGTCCAGATGTTGACGTTGTGGTCGACGTCGTAGCCTTCGCCGGACAGCTCCGCGGTGTACCCGACGCACTCCTCGGCGTTGGCCTCGCAGTACTCGAACGCGTGGAACGACGCCCGCAGGAAGTCCTCCACGACTCCTGGATGCTCGTCGGCGAATGCCGGGTTCACCGCGAGGGAACCGAGCGACGACGGCACGCCGAAGTCATAGGGGCGCCAGACCGTGACGTCCTCGCCCGAGGCGGTGAGCAGGTTCGGCTCGTTCGAGATGAACCCGGTGAGCGAGTCGACCTGGCCGCGCGGCAGGATCGAGGGGTCGTAGCCCACCACGACCTGCTGCATGCTGTCGACGTCGGCGCCGGCCTCGTCGAGCATCGCCTCGACCGCCGCCGGAAGACCGCCCTTGTGGCCGAGGATGGTGCCGTCGAGCTCAGCGAGGTCGGTGACCTCCGGCATCGTCATGAGGATCTCCAGCCCGACGTTCGAGTACGACGAGATGCCGCGCAGGTCGATGCCGGTGTCGTGGGCCTGCAGCAGGTTCTGCTGGCTGACCGAGGTGAACTGCACCTGATCGGAGGCCACGAGCTGCGTGTTCTGGCCGGTGTCTCCGGTGCCGGGCTGGATCTCGACGTCGAGGCACAGGGCGTCGAAGTAGCCCAGCTCGTCGGCGGCGACGATCTCGAGGATCGATGCCGACGCCTGGTACTGGTAGCCGGTGAGGAAGGTGATGGTGCCGGCGGCTTCGTTCTCGGCGCAACGTTCGGCCGAGATGGCCGAACCGGCGTCGGAGGCCGCGGCGGTGTCGTCACCGGTGGCGCAGCCGGCGAGCGCGACGAGCGCGGTGGCGGCGGCGCCGACGACGACGGAACTAGTGAGGATGCGGGGGGTCATGGTTCTCCTTCGTTGCGCGGGGGGCGCAAAAGGGCGCGCTCGACCGGGGTACCGGGCGCGGGAGGGGATGGAGCCGGTGGAAGCTGTCGTGCGGGTGGTGACGGCGGGGAGGATTACTCGGATTCGGATCGATGCGTCTCGTGCCAGTGCAGGACGCGCCGTTCGACCGCGGTGACGATCGCGAGAAGTGATGCGCCCATGAGGGCGAGGATGAAGATCGACGTGTAGACCACCGCCAGCTGGTTGTTGGAGCTGGCAAGACTGATGGCGGTGCCGAGTCCGTCGGCGGCCCCGGGCGCGAACATCTCGGCGACGACCGCGCCGACGATCGAGAGCGGGAAGACGATCTTCAGCGCCGCGAACAGGTACGGCAGCGCGCTGGGTGCCCGCACGTGCCACAGGAGCTCGGCACGGGACGCGTGCACGGTGCGGTAGAGCTGCAGCACCGGCGTCGGCACCGACCGCAGCCCGACCGTGAGGTTGATGAGTATCGGGAAGAAGCAGATGAGGGCGGTGACGATGAGCTTCGGCTCGGGGCCGAACCCGAAGGCGACCACGAGAGCGGGGGCGATCGCGACCAGCGGCGTGACGTTGAGCACGACCGCGACCGGCATCACCGCGCGACGGATGACGGGCACCTCGCTGACGGCGACGGCAAGCACCGACGAGCAGACGAACGCGATCGCCAGGCCGATCAGCGCCTCCTGCAGGGTGATCCACGCATTCTCGAGGTAGTACAGCGGGTTCGACGCGAGCGCCTTCCCCACCGCGTCCAGCGGGGGCAGCAGGTAGGGCATCGCCTCGGCGACCAGCTGCCACAGCACCGCCAGCACCACGACCATCACGACGATCGGCGCCCAGCGGCTGGGACGGAGGAACTTCGGGAACCGCCGGGCGGCTCCCTCGCGTGCCGAAGCGGAGGCCGCGGTCATCGCGGCGGCCGACGGGGCGGCGGAGGATTCGAGGGTGGTCATGTCGACTCCTAGGCCGCTGAGGGCAGGTCGGGCGAGTGCCATGCCGACTGCAGGCACTCGCGGATGAGGTTCTCGTAGTGGTGGAACGCGTCGGACGTGAACCGATCCCAGCGGCGCGGACGCGGCAGGTCGACGTCGATGACGTCGATGATGCGCCCCGGCCGCGGGGCCATGACGACGACCTGGTCCGACAGGCGCACCGCTTCCGACACCGAATGGGTGACGAACACGACCGTCGCCGTGGTGTCGTCCCACAGATCCAGCAGCTGCTCCTGGAGCGCCTCGCGGGTGAACTCGTCGAGGGCCGAGAAGGGCTCGTCCATGAGCAGCACGTCGGGCTGCAACCCCATCGCCCGCACGATCGCGACGCGCTGCTGCATCCCGCCCGACAGCTCCGACGGGAGCTTGTGCATCGCGTCGTCGAGGCCCACCGCGCGCAGGAGCTGCTCCATGTCGGGCATCGGCCGCGCGTCGGCGGCGCCGGCACGACGCTTGCGCGACGCCCCCCGGTTGACCTTGTGGGGCAGGGTGACGTTGTGCAGCACGTTCAGCCAGGGCAGGAGCGCCGGCGACTGCGGCACGAAGCCGACGTGCTTGCCGTCGCACGCGTCGGCGGCGCTGCCGCCGAGCACCTCGACGCTCCCGGCGTCCGGGGTCTCGAGGTCGGCGATGAGCCGCAGCAGGGTCGACTTGCCGCAGCCGGACGGGCCGATGATGCTGACGAAGCGTCCCGTGGGGATCTCGAGGTCGACGTCGTGCAGGGCGACCATGGCCGACGATCCCGACCCGTACACCTTGCGGGCCTCGGCGATGCGGATGGCGGTGTTGGCAGCCATGTCAGACCAGCTTCCGGAACGAACGGTTGTGGTAGACCAGCGGTTCTCGGTCGTTGTGGACTACCTCGTCGACCGCGATCAGCAGCATGAGATGGTCGCCGGCGGTCTGGCGGGTCTCGACGCGTCCGAGGATCGTCGCCATGGAGCCGGCGATGACCGGCACGTCGTCGCGGTCGGGGTCGAGCTCGACCGCCGCGAACTTGTCGACCCCCTTCGTGGCGAAGTGCTGGGCGATGTCGCCCTGCCCCTCGGCGAGGATGTTGACCGCGACCACTTCGGTGGCCGCGAACGCGCCGTAGCAGTCGGCCGTGTCGGCGAGGAAGACGGTCACCAGCGGCGGATTGGCCGACACCGAGGTGAAGCTGTTGGCGGTGAAGCCGTAGCGGATGCCTTCGTGCACGGTGGTGACGAGGGTCACCGAGGTGGCCATGTGGCCGAGCGTGCGCCGCAGCGGGTCGGGCGCGGAGGGGCTGGCGGGCGCGGCGTTCTGCGCGGGCGCCTTGTCGACGAGGGTCATGCCGACACCCCCGTCCCGCGTGTCGCGGCCCAGACGGCGCGCACGAGAGGCCGTCGCTGATCCACCCACGACCCGACGCGCGCCATGCGCGCGTTGGCGTCGGCGGCCTCGGTCTCGAGCACGCCCAGGGCACCGAGCGGTGTCTCGGCGCCGACCTCGTGCAGGAGCGGCACGAGGTGGAACTCGCCGGTGATGTGCGCGTGGGCGGGCGACGCGGCGACGGTCACCGCCACGGCGGGAACTCCCTGCAGCGAGGTGGGCCCGTACCCGTCGAAGAACGCCTTCAGCAGGCCGGTGTAGCTGCCCTTGTACGACGGGGTGGCGACGACGAGCAGGTCCGCAGCTGCCGCGCGCTCACGCTGAGCGGCCGCATCCTGGTTGCCCCACTCGAGCACGGCGGGGCCGAGGTCGGCGAGCTCGATGACGGAGACCTGCGCCGGGCTGTCCGCGGCGATCGCCTCGGCGAGCGCGGTCGCGACGGCGGTGGTCTTTGAAGCGGGTCTCGGGTTTCCTGAGACGACGACGATGGAACGCATGGAGCCTCCACAACTCAATACACGGGTTCGGAGGTGGAAAGCGTGCTGAGCGAATCGTCGATGCGATGTGCCCTGCGGAGGTCCACGTGGTGACGACCGTACGAGCGGAGTGTTACCCGTCGAGTGCCGCCGTGTTACGTGTTCATGAATCTCGATCCGTCAGGTGTCCTCGAGCGGGCGGAGCGCGCCCGAGACCGGGTCGTAGACGAAAACCTCGACACCGAGGTCGCGGGAAGCGACCCGCACCCAGCCGGTCGGTGCGAAGGCGGGGGTCACCGACGGGGTGATGCACAGCACCTGCCGGGCGCCGGGGAAGAGCGCCCGGGTGACCCAGACGAGCTTGAACATGTTTGCCGTGACCCGGTTGCGGTACGCCGACGTGAACTCGCCCGTGTTCGCGATGAGCTGTGCGAACACCGCTCCGTCCGCGTCGACGGCTTCGACCTCGCACCGGGTCACGCCGTCGACCGTCACCGTCGCCGGGCCGAGCACTCGCCCGAACGCGGCGCTCATCGAGGCGAGCATGCCGGCGGCGATCGAGTCCGCGGCGAAGCGGCTGCGGGTGGGATCGAGCTCGATCCGGCGGGACGGGGCTTCCATCCGCACAGGGTAGGAAGCGCACGTTTCCGCTCCGTTTCCCACAGGCGGGCCACCCGGGCCACCTGGCCGAGGAGCCTCTTGTGACTCTTCCCCCCGGCCGCAAACGAGTAGGACGCCGGGCGGTCCAGCTCCTGAGCAGGTCAGCCGTTGCGAACGACCGGGGGCGGTGACCGCACCACCGAAGTTTCAGGAACGGGCCGGTTCCATAAGATGTGAGATACAGGATGCGAGGTGCGGAACTCAATGAGGATCGTTTCTGTCCACGAAGGCGTGGTCCCGATCAGCTCCCAGATCCGGAACGCCTGGATCGACTTCAGCACCATGGACTGCTCGATCGTGGCGCTGGTCAGCGACGTCGTCCGTGACGGCAAGCCGGTGGTCGGGTACGGCTTCAGCTCCAACGGTCGCTATAGCGCCGGCGAGATCCTTCGACGCCGTGTCCTGCCGCGGCTGATGGCGGCGGAGCCGGACGCGCTCATCAACGACGCGGGCGAGCTGGACCCCACCAAGGCCTGGCCCATCGTGATGAACAACGAGAAGCCCGGGGGCCACGGTGAGCGCTCGGTCGCTGTCGGGGTGGTCGACATGGCCTTGTTCGACCTCGCGTCGAAGATCGCCGGCCAGCCGCTGTACCGGTATTTGTCCGAGCGCTACGGCGATGGCCAGCCGGATGACAAGGTGTTCGTCTACGCCGCCGGCGGCTATTACGCCCCGGACAAGGGCATGCGGGATCTGCAGGACGAGATGCGGGGCTTCCTCGACCGGGGGTACCGGGTCGTCAAGATGAAGATCGGGGGCGCGGACCTGTCGGAGGACCTCAAGCGCATCGAGGCCGTCCTCGAGGTGCTGGACGGCGACGGGTCGCGTCTCGCGGTCGACGTCAACGGCCGCTTCGATCTGGCGACGGCGCTCGAGTACGGCCGCGCGATCGAGCCTTACGGCCTGTTCTGGTACGAGGAGGTCGGCGACCCCCTCGACTACCGGCTGAACGCAGTCCTGGCGGAGCACTACCGCGGATCGATCGCGACGGGAGAGAACCTGTTTTCCCTCCAGGACGCCCGGAACCTGATCCGCTACGGCGGGATGCGCCCTGACCGCGACTACCTGCAGTTCGACCCTGCTCTGAGCTACGGCCTGACCGAGTATCTCCGCACCCAGGAGATGCTCGCCCAGCATGGCTGGTCCTCACGCCGCTGCATCCCCCACGGGGGCCACCAGTTCTCGCTGCACATCGCGGCCGCGCTCAAGCTCGGCGGGAACGAGTCCTACCCAGGCGAGTTCCAGCCGACCGGCGGTTTCGCCGACGACGCCGTGGTGGACGACAGCTACGTCGGCCTGACCGAGATGCCCGGCATCGGCTTCGAGGGCAAGGCGAGGTTCTACGAGGTGCTCCGCGCCCTGCATGCGTGACCCTTCAGGCCCCCCACCGCCGGGCCCCCGCCCGAGCGGGCCGGACGCACGGCGATGCCGAGTCAGCGTAGGCGCCCAGTAGGCACCTTCGGCCCTCGGGAACGACGAAGCCCATCAGCACCGATGAGTATCGATGCTGGTGGGCCTATGTCGGGCTGACTGGATTCGAACCAGCGACCCTCTGCTCCCAACCTAGGACGTTCTCTCGACAATTCGTCGAGCGGTCCGAACATCCTGGTGGCCCCGGGACTGGTGCTGACTGTCCGGCACGTGCTGTGCCGCGATGGGAGACCTGCCGGGGCGACTATGCCGCGCTGCAGCGCTACGGCCGCCCCGAAGAGATCGCCGAAGTCGTCGCCTTCTGCGCAAGCGAACGACCCGGCTACCTCACCGGCACCGAGATCCTCTGCGACTGCGGCGCCACAGCCGGTCTCACCCGCAAAGACCGCCTCGCCATGGCACGCGGCAAATGACGACAGTCCACGACAGCAAAGCGGCGTGGGCACCTGGGTGTCCACGCCGCTTTGCTGGTTGCCGCCTAGGCGGAGGTTCCGGTCACGGTCGTGCCGGACTTGGTGACGGTGTACTCGATCGTGTCGCCGCCCCAGAAGTGGAACGTGAGGGTGACGGGCTCGTCGTCCCTGACCTCGTTGAAGAAGTCAGGGGTGAGGCTGATCGTGCCGGCGCCGTAGTCGGGCCGGTAGGTCGCCCAGAACTCCTTGAAGGCGGTCCACGTGTGGGGCCCGGCGTTGGTGCCGTCGGCGTACTTGGCCTCCATCGTGGCGACCTGGTCGCCGTTGAACTCGGTCGGAATCGCGAAGCACGAGGAGTTGCAGGGCTCCCACCCGGACCAAGGTGCGCCGTCCATGGTCCCGGACGCGTCCGAGAGCTGCGCCTTGTCGTAGGTGATGATGTGGATCGCCCAAGGCAGGCCGTCCGAGAAGCGGGCTTCGATGGTCGCGTTGGTGCCATAGGCGCGGTCGCCCGCGAGACGGGTGAGCGCGGCGGCGGTCAGGGTGAGCGTGTCACCGGAGACGGTGTAGTCAGCGCCTTCGGTAAGTGCGGTGTCCCCCTGCCACAGGCCCTCGAAGTCAAGGCCGTTGCGGTTGAGGGTGAGCGACTCGTCCGCGATGGTCCCGGCCTTCTCGAGGTAGATCGAGTCGAACGAGGCGGTTCCCGAAAGCGTCGTAAAACCTGAGTCCATGTACGCCTTCAGGAGCGGGTCGCGCCATTCCAGGGTGTGGCGGTTGAGGTACGAGCCGGCGTCCCACAGCATCAAGGTCAGCTGCTCTTCGACGGCCTCGTGCGCGGTGGCCTGGAAGAACTTCAGCAATTCGCCGTACTGCGGCGAGTTGGGCACGGTGCCGCGGGTGTAGTCGTAGCCGAGGACACCCCACTCCCCGACGATGACCGGCACGCCGTTGTCGACGAAGGTGTCATTGGTGCGCTGGAAGGAGTTCTCGAGGTCCTGCTGGGTCGCCTCGTCGTAGGTGGTGACCCCGGCGACGTTGACGCCGAAGGGCCAGAACCCGTAGAAGTGGACGGTCGCGGCGATCATCTCGTCGTCGAGCTCGTCGATGGTGGCCTTGAGCGCGTCCAGGTGCGGCTGCTCGGAGTTGGTGACCCACGTCGGCAGCACCAGGAGCCGGTCCGAGTTCTTCCCGCCGGTGGCGCGGACGGTCTCGTAGAAGTTGACGTTGAGCGTGGCGGTGTGGGCGTCCTGGTTGGCCACGTCAGTGGGGAACTGCGGTTCGTTGATGCTCTCGAAGGACAGCTCGGACGGGTAGTCCTTGAACCGCTCGGCGATCTGGGTCCACATCGCGTTGAACTTCGCCAGCACGTTCTCGCGGTCGTCCGGCAGCTCCTTGGTGAACATCTGGTCGTGGATGTTGACCAGCACCTGGAGGTCGTTCGCGATCGCCCAGTCGACGACCTGCGCGACACGCTCCATGCGCTCGGAGGAGATCGTGTAGTCCGGTCCTGGGCCGGTGTGCTCGTAGTCCCACGCCACCGGGAGGCGGATCGAGTTGTAGCCCTCGGCCTTGATGGTCTGGAGGAGTTCCTCGGTGATCGGCGGGTTGCCCCAGGCGGTCTCACCGCCGGTGTCACCGCCGAAGGCGTCGAGGGAGTTGCCGACGTTCCAGCCGGGCTGCATGGCCGCGACCTGCTCCATGGCCGTGACCGCGTGGTCCGGCGGGGACGAACGGCGCTCGGGTGTCGTCTGCGCGCCGGCGGGGCCGGCGAGGCTCGCCGTCAGTGCCAGTCCGGCCGCCAGGGCTGCGAGCTTCTGCCAAGGGGGTCTTTTCACGGTATGCCCTTCTTCGCGCACATGTGGCGCTCGAAAAGGGGTGGTTGGCTCCCCATCGAGCGCGCCTCGGGTGATGCAGCGCTCCGTTGAAGCGCTTCGACAAACGTAGGGTGGGGATGGCGAGGATGCAAGCCCCAACTCCGAGCAAATCGGGCAGAAGTTGGCTCGTTTCGCTATCGTCGGGTGTCAGCTGGCGTCATGGACATTCGTCGATGCGTTTCGAGGAAGAGGCCCCAGGGCTCGGCTTCGGACGGACCCGGCCGGCGCCTCTGAGTTGGGTCATCCGAAAGATGCATAGGCGTATTTCAATCGAGAGCGGAGTGGTAAATGACATCGCAAGCCCCGTTGCATCGTGACGAGGATCCGGTCTTCGAGTGGGCCCTCCCCGGGCTCCACCTGAAGTTCGACCACCGCGACGACCGGCCCGTGCGGCTCGTGCGCCTCGCGACCGCACCCGAGGCGCCGTCAGCGGCCGCACCCTGGGCGATCATCGACGTCATCACCGCCGGCGTCGAGCACCGCGCCAGCAACGACCAGGGCCTCCTCTACTCGAGCGCCGGGCAGCGGCTCCGCTACGCGGGCCACGAATCGGACGAGACCGAGCTGCGGATCCGCCAGCGCGCACCGGAGTTCGGCGTCGAGGTGCTCAGCGTCTTCCGCGTCGCTGGACCGGGCCTCCAGATCCGACACACCGTTCGCAACGTGGCCGACCGGAGTCTCGTACTGCTCTCGGTGAGCTCAGCGCTCGTGGCCGTGCCCGCCGACGGTGCGCACGACCTCCTCTGGGGCGAGAGCGAATGGCGGGCCGAGGGGCGCTGGCGGCAGCGCCCATTGAGCGAGCTGCTGCCCGACATCGATCCCGCGATGCACGGCGGCCAGCACCCGCGCGGGCTCTTCTCGCTGACCAGCCATGGGAGCTGGTCGACTGGATCGTTCCTGCCGACCGGCGTCCTCGCGGCCGAGACCGTCCCTTCGATCGCGTGGCAGGTCGAGACCAGCGCTAGCTGGCACTGGGAGGTGGCACAGACCGGGAGCACCGTGACGGTGGGCGTGCACGGCGCGACCGACAGGCACCACCAGTTCGCCGCCCGGCTGGCGCCGGGCGAAGAGTTCACCTCGGTGCCGGCAGGACTCTGCGTCGCCGATGGCGGCCGGGACGCGGCCTTCGCGGCGCTCACCGGTTACCGGCGCGCGATCCGTGAGGTGCGCCCGGTCGATGCTCGGCTTCCGGTGGTCTACAACGACTACATGAACACTCTCATGGGCGAGCCGTCGACGGAGAAGCTACTACCGCTCATCGAGTCGGCGGCCGAGGCGGGCGCGGAGTACTTCTGCATCGACGCCGGGTGGTACGCCACGCCCGGCAGCGCCTGGTGGGTCGGCGCGGGCGAGTGGCTCGAGGCTCCCGAGCGGTTCACCGGCGGCTTGTTGTCGGTCATCGACGCCATCCGCGCCAACGGCATGCGGCCCGGGTTGTGGTTGGAGCCGGAGGCGGTCGGGGTCGAGTCGGCGATGGCGGAGCGGTTGCCGGAAGAGGCGTTCTTCCAGCGGTTCGGCGAGCGGGTGATCGTGGCGGGGAACTTCCAGCTCGACCTGCGGCATCCGGCGGCGCGCGCCCACTTGGACGAGACGGTGGACCGGCTGGTGGACGAGCTCGGGCTCGAGTTCATCAAGCTCGACTACAACAGGAACATAGGCGCCGGGACTGAAGTGGACGCCGACGCGCCAGGGGCAGGGCTGCTCGGTCACACCCGTGCCTTCCGCGACTGGCTGCTCGGTGTGCAGGCCCGGCATCCGGGAGTGCTGTTCGAGAACTGTGGTTCGGGTGCGCTGCGCATGGACTACAACCTCCTTTCGGTGGCGCATCTGCAGTCGACCTCAGACCAGGAGGACTTCCGTAAGTACGCGCCGATCGCGGCGGCGGCGCCTGCGAGCGTCCTTCCCGAGCAGGCGGGGAACTGGGCGTATCCGGCCGCGTCGATGGGTTTGGAGGAGACGGCGTTCGCGATGACGGCGGGCGTCATGGGCCGGTTGTACCTCTCCGGGTTCCTCAATGAGTTGAGCGCGGAGCAGTCCGATCTGGTGCGCGAAGCCATTGCGCTGCACAAGGACTGGCGGCATCGCATCGCCAGGTCGCATCCGGTGTGGCCGCTGGGACTTCCGGGCTGGGGGGACGAGGTGATCGCCCTGCAGCTCGACACCGGATCCGAGTCGCTGCTGGCGCTGTGGTCGCGCGGTGAGGCTGCGGAGGTCGCGCTGCCAGGGCTGCGCGGGCGGGACCTGAAGCAGGCCTACCCGGTCGCCTTGCCGGAGTGGACGATCCGCACCGACGGCGAGACGCCGGTCGTCGAGCTGCCGGCGGGGCCCGCCGCCAGGATCTTCACAGTGCAGCGGTGATCCAGGGTCCAAAGCCGGGCCGCCGGGAGCCTGCTGCGCGGTCATTCCGGCCAGCGGCAGGGTCGCTGCGGCGGCCCGGTCCACCGACCCGGGCGTGACCAGACGGTCGACCGGGATCGTCACCCGGATGGACATCCGGCGCTTGGGATATTCATCGGATCTCTATCAACCCCAACGAGCCGATTCCAGCAGGACAATCTTAGGCTCCCGAATTGGCTCCGCCCGTCACTGGGAACGACGATGCCCACCAGCGCCGATGAGTATCGATGCTGGTGGGCATATGTCGGGCTGACTGGATTCGAACCAGCGACCCTCTGCTCCCAAAGCAGATGCGCTACCAAGCTGCGCCACAGCCCGTAATCGGCGAAAACCAAGGATGACCTTGGGGTTCTCCGGACCGGCTCCCGGCCGACGCGCCCCATCATATCCGGTGGGTACGGCAGGGACGCCAGTCGTTACCAGCCCCGATGGCCCCGTGCGCGACCTGACGCAGCGGCACGGGAGCCCGGCCTACGCCCCGTACGTGACCCCCTCGTCAGGAGGGGGCACCTCGTGCCACCGCCCGTCGGCCGCCGACGCCTCCGCGGCGGCAGCCACGCGAGCGGCCTGCAGCCCGTCGGCCACGGACGGCGCCACCTGCTTGCCCGTGAGCACTGACGTGATGAACCGCGCGCCCTCGATGACCTTGAGGTCCTCAAAGCTCAGCCCCATGCCCCCGCCGGGGTTGAACCGGCCGAACTCCCCGTGCGCCCCGTCCGTCAGCACCCGCGTGAAGCCGTACCCGGCGTCGCCTGGCCCGAGGCAGATCTCGAGCTCGTTCATGCGCTCGAAGTCCCACCGGGCGGTGCCCTGGCTGCCGAACACCTCGATGCCGTAGCCGCACCGCGGCCCGACGGCCACACGGGACGACTCGAAGGTCGCCACGGCACCGCCGACCAGGCGCGCGAGCACCGCCGCGTAGTCCTCGTTCTCCACGGGCAGCGGCTCCCCGCCGAGGTCGCCGCGGGACTGGTGCCCGACGCCGCCGTCGGCCGGCGCCGGCCGCTCGCGGATGAAGGTCTCCGTGAGCGCCGTGACCTCGCGCACCGGGGCGACGACGTACTGCGCCAGGTCGAAGCCATGGCTGAGCAGGTCGCCGAGAACGCCCGACCCCGCCGTCGCCCGTACGAAGCGCCAGGTCCGCGGCCCGGAAGGCGACGACGAGTAGTCGGCGTCGAGCACCACACGGACGTTCGTGACCCGGCCGAGCCTGCCCGAGCGGACAAGCGACCGCAGGTGCTCCACCGCGGGAGCGTGCCGGTAGTTGAACCCGACGGCGGTGACCAGCCCGGCGTCCCGCGCGGCGTCGGCGATGTCCTGCGACTGCCCGGCCGAGGTTCCCATGGGCTTCTCGACCCAGAACGGCTTGCCGGCCGCCGCGGCCGCGAGCGCGTGCTCGCGGTGCAGGTAGTTGGGGCCGCAGATCGACACCACGTCGACCTCGGGGTGGGCCAGCACCTTGCGGTAGTCGGCGGTCGTCTCCCGGTAGCCGAAGCGGCGCCGGGCCGCCTCGGCGTTCGGCGCCGAGGTGTCGGCGACGATGACGGGCACGACGTCGACGTCGAGCTCCGGGTACCGCTCCCCCAGCGCCCGGTAGGCGTGCGAGTGGACGGCGCCCATCCAGCCCGCGGAGATCAGCCCGACGCCGATCCGCCGTCGTCCCGTCACGTCAGCACCCCCCGTCCCAGCATCCCCGTCAGAGCAGGCCCAGTCCGCACGACGCCAGGTACTGGCGGGTCATGACGGCGTTCGGCAGCGGCAGCCGCGGGTCGCACGGGTACAGGTCCTGCTCGGTCACGACGTACAGGTCCTTGTCCAGGCCGGCCAGCGCGGCGACGAGCGCCTTCATGTCGGGAGCACCGGCCGGGGGCCGGACCGACGCGCCGCGCGCGACCGCCTCGCCGAAGGGCCAGTCCTCCTTGTGCGCCTGCTCGGTCAGCTCGACGTCGAAGGCCTTGATGTGCACGTAGGAGATGCGGTCGGGGTAGGTGCGCACCATCTCCAGCGGGTCTCCCCCGCCGTAGACGATGTGGCCGGTGTCGAGACACAGGTTGACGTAGTCGGGGTCGGTCGCGTCGAACACGCGCGCGATGTCCTCCGGCGTCTCGATGTGGCTGTCCCCGTGCGGGTGGAGCACCATCTTCAGCCCGTACTCGTCCTTGAGGATCTGGCCGAGCCGGTTGGCGTTCTCGGTGTAGAGCTTCCAGGCGTCCGGCGTCAGCACGCGGTCGTCGGTCCACTCCCAGGTCTTGTCGTCGCGGAACAGCGGGGGCAGGTGGACTATGTACTCCGCGCCGACGGCCGCGTGGGTCTCGGCGATGGCCCGGAAGGTCTTCTCGGTCTCGGCCCAGGCGTCGGCCTTGTGCAGCACGCCCCAGCCGGTGCCGGCGACGACCGTGAAGCCGTTGTCGTCCATCACCTTCTGCAGGCGCTTCGGGTCGGTCGGGAAGTAGCCGTACGGGCCCGTCTCCATGTACTCGAAGCCGGCCTCGGCCATCTCGGCCAGCGCCTTCTCCCAGGGGATCTGCTTCTCGTCGTCGGGGAACCACACGCCCCACTGATCAGGGCAGACGCCGACGGTGAGCTTGCTGAACTGCGGGTCGGTGTTGCGCGCCTTGCTGGTGGGGGCGCCGGAGGACGTCGTCTCGCTGGTCATCTCGTTCTCTCTCGTCCGGGGTGGGGTGGGGGTCCAGCAGGGGTCAGACGGCGGCCGACGACGCCGTCGACGGCACCGGGGCGGGGGCCACGCTGCGGCCCGTGCGGGCGGACTCGGTCGCGGCGTCGGCGAGCGCCAGCGCCTGGCGCCCGTCGAGCAGCGACGGCGTCGGCGCGGAGCCCTCGCGCACCGCGGCCACGAAGGCGGCCAGCTCGCTCGTGTACGCGGCGGCGTAGCGTTCGAGGAAGAAGTCGAGGTACGGGCCACGGCCGCCCGAGGATCCCGCGGCGTCGAGCACCACCGACGTCGCCGTGTGGTTCTCCGCGCGCAGCGCGCCGCGCGGGCCGAACGCCTCGAGCCGCTGGTCGTACCCGGGCGCGCAGTGCCGGCTGTTGATGATCATCGCCACGGCGCCGGAGGCGGCGGTGAGGGTGACGATCGCGGCGTCGTAGTCGTCGATCTCCGCGAAGGCGGGGTCCAGGCGCTGCGGTACCGCCTGGACGGCGACGATGTCACCGAGGAAGAACCGCGCCATGTCGAGGTCGTGGATGGTCATGTCGCGGAAGATCCCGCCCGACCCCGCGAGGTAGCCCACGGGCGGCGCGGCGGGGTCGCGACTGATGATCGTGAGCTGTTCGAGGTCGCCGATCTCGCCGGCGCCCACGCGGCGGTGGATCTCCGCGAAGCCCGCGTCGTACCGGCGGTTGAAGCCGAGCATCACGCGGTCCGCGCGGTCGCCCACCTGGGCCAGGCACCGGTCGGCGCGGGCCAGGTCGAGGTCCACGGGCTTCTCGGCGAGTACGGCCTTGCCCGCCTCGACGCTCGCGAGGATCTGCTCGACGTGGTGGGCGGTCGGGGACGCGACGACCACCGCGTCCACCGTGTCGTCTGCGAACACGTCGCCGACGTCGGTGGTGACCGCCGCGCCGTGGGCCGAGGCGAGGCGCGCCGCGGCGCCGTCCACCGGGTCCGCGACGAGCACGAGCTCGGCGTCGGGTGACGCGGCGATCGAGCGGGCGTGGACGGCGCCGATCCGTCCGGCGCCGATGAGCGCGATGCGCATGGGTCTTGTCCTCCTACTTCTGGGAGTCGCCGGAGAAGTGGAACGAGGCGTCGGCGCGCTGCTCGCGGTGCGGCCACCGCTGCGTGACGACCTTGCCGCGCGTGTAGAACTTGATGCCCTCGGGGCCGTAGATGTGGCTCTCGCCGAACAGGGAGTCCTTCCACCCGCCGAACGAGTGCCAGGCCACCGGGACGGGGATCGGCACGTTGACGCCGATCATGCCCACCTTCACCTCACGCTGGAAGGTGCGGGCTGACTCGCCAGAGCTCGTGAAGACGGCGGTGCCGTTGCCGTAGGGGTTCGCGTTGATCACGTCGATCGCCTCGGCCAGGCCGGAGACGCGCACGACGTCGATGACCGGGCCGAAGACCTCCTCGCGGTAGACCTCGTGCGCGGGCGCGACCCGGTCGATGACCGTCGGGCCGACGAAGAAGCCGCCCTCGTAGCCGGGCACGGTGTGGCCGCGGCCGTCGACCACGAGCTCGGCCCCGTCACGCTCGGCCGAGCCGATGAGGCCCTCGATGCGCTCCTTCGCGGCCGCCGTGATGACGGGGCCCATGTCGGCCCCCGGCTGGTCGCCGGACGTCACCTTGACCGCGCGGGCCTTGGCGGCGAGCTTCTCGACGAGCGCGTCGGCCACCGAGTCCTCGACCACCGCTACGGAGATCGCCATGCAGCGTTCACCCGCCGCGCCGAAGGCCGCGGCGGTCAGGTGGTTCACCGCGTCGTCGAGGTCGGCGTCGGCCAGCACCACGCCGTGGTTCTTGGCGCCGCCGAGCGCCTGGACGCGCTTGCCCTGCGCCGACGCCGTGGCGTGGATGTACTTGGCGATGGGGGTCGAGCCGACGAACGAGACGGCTGCGATGTCGTCGTGGTGCAGGATCGCGTCCACGACCTCCTTGTCACCCTGGACGACGTTGAAGACGCCGTCGGGCAGACCGGCCTTCTGCCACAGGTCGGCCAGGAACAGCGAGGCGGACGGATCGCGCTCGGACGGCTTGAGCACGAACGTGTTGCCGGTGGCGATCGCCATGGGGCTCATCCACAGCGGCACCATCACGGGGAAGTTGAACGGCGTGATGCCCGCGACCACCCCGAGCGGCTCGCGGAACGAGAAGACGTCGACGCCGGTCGCGGCCTGCTCCGAGTACTCCCCCTTGAGGAGGTGCGGCAGACCGCAGGCGAACTCCACGACCTCGAGGCCGCGGCCGACCTCGCCGGCGGCGTCGGAGACGACCTTGCCGTGCTCCCGGCTGACCAGGCGCGCCAGCTCGTCGGTATGCGCCGCGAGCAGCTCGCGGAACCGGAACAGCACCGCGGCGCGCTTGCCGAGCGGGTACTGCGACCAGGCCTCGAAGGCCTCCGCGGCCGAGGCGACGGCGCGGTCGACGTCGGCGGCGGTGCCGAGACCGAGGCGCGCGGTCTCCTCGCCGGTGGCGGGGTTGAAGACGGGCTGAGTGCGCTCGCCCGAGGGCTCGACCCGCTTGCCGTGGATCCAGTGGGTGATCAGGGACATGAGAAACCTCGCTCGTGCTGGGTCGGGTCGGTGGAGTCGGTGCGGGGGACGGTCACAGGTAGTGCCGCTCTGCTGCGCGGGCCGCGTCATACTCGACGCGCGCGGACCGTGTGCTGGACAGGGTGGAGACCTCGCTCACGGGCACGTCCCACCAGCTCGAGGACGGCGGGTTCGGGCCGTACAGGTCGGTCTCGACATGGATGAGCGTCGCGTAGTCGGAGGCGACGGCCGTGCGGAACGCTGTCCGGAAGTCGTCGACGCTCTTCGCGACCAGCACGTCGACGCCGAAGCTCTCGGCGTTGCGCACCAGGTCGAGGGGCACGTCGTCGCCGTCGAGCAGGCCGGTCTCGGGGTTGCGCATCCGGTACCTGGTGCCGAAGCGCTGCGAGCCGCGCGACTCCGACAGCGCCCCGATCGACGCGAACCCGTGGTTCTGCAGCAGCACCACGATCACCTTGATGCGCTCGGAGACGATGGTCGCCAGCTCCTGCGGGAGCATCTGGTACGTGCCGTCGCCGACGATCGCCACGACCTCCCGGTCGGGCGCCGCCAGCTTGGCGCCCATCGCCGCCGGGATCTCGTAGCCCATGCAGGAGTAGCCGTACTCCAGGTGGTACTGCGACGGCGTCCGGGCGCGCCACAGCGCCTGCAGGTCGCCCGGCATGGACCCGGCGGCGTTGATGAGGATGTCCTCGTCGCTCATCATCTCGTTGAGCGCCCCGAAGATCTCGGTCTGGGCGGGCAGCGGGCCGTGCCCCAGGTGGTAGCAGCGGTCGGTGACCGCCTGCCAGTCGGCTACCCGGCGCGTGACCTCGGCCCGGTAGTCCTCGTCGGTGCGGTGGCCGGCCAGGGCCTCGGTGAGCGCGGCGAGCCCCTCGCGGGCGTCGGCCACCAGCATCTCAGCGGAGTGCTTGGCGGCGTCGAAGGCGGCGACGTTGAGGTTGACGAACCGCACGCCGGGCTCGCGGAAGGCGGTATGGCTCGCCGTCGTGAAGTCCGTGTAGCGGGTGCCCACTCCGATGACGACGTCGGCGGTGGCGGCCAGCGCGTTGGCGGCGTCGTTGCCCGTCGCCCCCACTCCCCCGACGGCCAGCGGGTGGTCCCAGGGGATCGCGCCCTTGCCCGCCTGCGTGTCGGCGACGGGGATGCCTGTGGCCGTGGCGAAGGCGCGCAGCGCCTCGCTCGCCCCGGAGTAGACGACGCCGCCGCCCGCGACCACGAGCGGCCGCCGCGCGGAGCGGATCACCTCGGCGGCCCGCGCCAGCGCGGCCGGCTCCGGCACCGGGCGGGCGACGTGCCACACGCGGTCGCGGAAGAACTCGACCGGCCAGTCGAACGCCTCGGCCTGGACGTCCTGGGGGAGGCAGATCGTGACGGCCCCGGTCTCGGCCGGGTCGGTGAGCACGCGCATCGCCGCCGGGGCGCTGGCCAGGAGCTGCTCGGGCCGCCAGATCCTGTCGAAGTACCGCGACACCGGGCGGAACGCGTCGTTCACCGTCACATCGGGGCCCCCGGGGTGCTCGAGCTGCTGCAGCACGGGGTCCGGCAGCCGGTTCGCGAAGACGTCGGAGGGCAGCAGGAGCACGGGGATCCTGTCGATCGTCGCCAGGGCGGCGCCGGTGACCATGTTGGTCGAGCCCGGCCCGATCGACGCCGTACACGCGAAGGTCTGCAGGCGCTCCTTGGTGCGGGCATAGCCGACGGCGGCGTGCACCATGCCCTGCTCGTTGCGGGCCAGCAGGTAGGGCAGCTCGTCGGGCCCCGGCTCGCCTGCGGGCACCCCGGCCTCGGCGGCCTCGACGTGCGCCTGGAGCAGCCCCTGCCCGAACCCGGCGACGTTGCCGTGCCCGAAGATGCCGAAGGCCCCGGCGAACAGCCGCTGGGTCACGCCGTCGCGCTCGGTGTGCTGGTGCGCGAGGAAGCGGACCAGGGCCTGCCCCACGGTGAGGCGGACGGTGGTGCTCGGGCTGTTGATGCTCACGTGGGCTCCTCGGTGAGTTCCGTGGTCGGGGACGTCGTGGGCGCAGGGCTCGGAACCCTGCCCAGCGGGAGGCGCGGGTCGACGGGCTCCGACTCCCACGTCTCGCGCACCCAGTGGTGGGCCGGGTCGTCGACGGACAGCCAGGTGCCGTCGTCGGCCGGGCCCGCCATGACGTTGAGGTAGTACAGGTCGTAGCCGGGGGCCGCGGCGGACGGCCCGTGGTACCCGTGCGGCACCAGGACCGTGTCCCCGGTACGGACCTCGGCCATCACGTCGATCGGCCGGTCCGGCGCGCCGTACACGCGGTGGTACGCCAGGCCGGGGCCTACCGGGCCGTCGGCGACCTCGAAGTAGTAGATCTCCTCGAGCGCGCGCTCCTCGTGGCCCGGCGTGTCGCTGTGCACGTCGTGCTTGTGGGGCGGGTAGCTGGACCAGTTGCCGCCCGGGGTGAGCACCTCGCACACCAGGATGCGGTTCACCTCGACGCCGGTGCCGATCGTGTAGTTGTGCACCTGCCGGCTGGCCCGGCCCGCTCCGCGCAGGTCGACCGGCACCTGCTGCGCCCGCAGCACCTGCACCGGCAGCACCCGGCCGGCGCGCGCGGTGCCGATGGCGACCCTGGCGTCCGCGCCGTCCGCGCCGTCCGCGCCGTCCGGCCACAGCGTCACGGTCGAGCCGACCGGCAGGTACGCCGTGTCCGCCGGCCCGGCGAAGACGTCCGGACGCCCCGCCAGCCGCAGGTCGTGCCGCTGCCCGCTTGGGTCCGTCACCTCCAGACGCAGGCTCCCGCGCAGCGGCACCACAACCGCCTCGTCGGCGGTGAGCTCCAGGTCGAGGCGCCCGCCCGGGGCGATCTCGTGGACGAGCAGGCCGCTGAAGCTCCAGCCGGCCCGCTCGGGAGTGACCTCGGCGACGGGGCCGCCGGCGCGCGCGTCGGGGACGCCCGCTCTGAGCACCAGGTCGTTCACAGCAGAGTCACCGCCTCGTCGACGGCCGCCGCGACGTCGCCGCCGGGCGGGTACAGCAGGGACCTGCCGATGACCAGGCCGCGCACGGTCGGCAGGGCGAGGGCCTTGGCCCAGCCTGCCATGACGGCGTCCTGGTCGCCGGTGACCTCCCCGCCGAGGATGAGCGCGGGCAGGGTCGACGCCGAAAGGACCCGCTCCATCTCCGCCACGACGGGCAGCTTGAGCCAGGTGTAGGCGGACGTGCGGCCCAGGCCGGACGCGATGGCGATCGAGCGCATGACGGCGTCGGGCGTCAGGTCGTTGCGAACCCGCCCGTCCACGCGGCGGGAGATGAACGGCTCGACCATGGCCACCAGGCCCCGGTCGGCGAGCTCGTCCACGGCGCGGGCGCTCGCCTCCAGCGTGACGACGGAGGCGGGATCCTGCAGGTCGATCCGCAGCAGCATCTTGCCGCCATCCAGGCCCGCCTCGGCGATGCCGCGTGCGTCGTAGCCGGTGAAGCGGTCGTCCAGCTCGAACGCCGAACCGGCCAGGCCGCCCCGGTTCATGGATCCGTAGACCAGCTTGCCGTCCAGCGCCCCGAGCGCTGCCAGCTCCTCCACGAGGTCGGCCGTGCCGAGGAAGCCCCCGACGCCCGGCCGCTCCAGCGCGACGGCCGTGCGGCGCAGGAGGTCGCGCCGGTCGGCCATCGCCATGGGGTCGTCCCCCACCGCCACGGCGCCGCGCGCCGGGTGGTCGGCCGCGATGACGAGGAACCGTTCAGCGGGGAACGATTCCGGAGGCCGCGGCCGGGCCAGGAGCCGCTCGCGCAGCGCCCGCGGGTCGCGCAGCCGCAGCTCGACGACCTCGTCGACGGTCAGCGCCGTCCGCGCGACCCCCGCGATGGGAACCCCGGGACCGGTGCCGCCCGACGGACCGGTCGCGCGCTCGCGGACCTCGACGGGGGTCCGGGTCTCCTGTGCGGGGACCTCGCCGGTGGCCAGCAGGTGCTCGACCTCGGGAGGCGTCGGCATCGCCGTCGAGCACTCCAGCCGCGCGGCGACGATCGCGCCGGCGGCGTTGGCGAACCGCAGCGTCCGCTCGAGCGACCAGCCCTGCAGCAGCCCGTGGCACAGCGACCCGCCGAAGCCGTCGCCGGCCCCGAGCCCGTTGACGACGTCGACGGCGACCGGCGGCACGACCACCCGTTCGTCGCGGGTCTTGGCCAGGACCCCGCGGGGGCCCTGCTTGACCACTGCGAGCTGCACGCCGGTGGCCAGCAGCGCGTCGGCGGCCCGTTCGGGGTCCTTCTCGCCGACGGCGACGAAGCACTCCTCCCGGTTGCCCACGGCGATCGTCACGAGCGGCAGCACCGCGCGGATCTGCTCGCGCGCCGCCTCGAAGTCGGGCCAGAACATGGGGCGGTAGTCGAGGTCGAGCACCGTGTGGCCGGACCGGCCGCGCGCGGCGAGGGCGGCATGGTGTGCGGACCGGCTGGGCTCCTCGCTCAGGCCGGTGCCGGTGAGCCACAGCAGGCGGGCCGACCGCACGGCGTCGACGTCGATGTCCTGCGGCGTGATCCGCAGGTCGGGGGCCGACGGCGACCGGTAGAACCAGAGCGGGAAGTCGTCGGGCGGGAAGATCTCGCAGAACGTGACGGGGGTGTGCAGCTCTGGCACCACCACGACGTACTGGTCGTCCACCCCGAACCTGCCGAGCTCGCGCCGCGCGTACCGGCCGAAGGGGTCCTCCCCCACGCCCGTGACGACGGCGGTGGCGTGGCCCAGCCGGGCGGCGGCCACCGCGACGTTCGTCGGGCTTCCCCCGAGGTACTTGCCGAACGACTGCACGTCCTCCAGGCCGACACCGCTCTGCAGGGGGTAGACGTCGACCCCGATGCGACCGATAGCGAGCACGTCCGGCGCCCGGGCGTCGTCGCGTCCTGTCATGCTGCCTCATCCCCATCGTCGCGGATCCGCGCGCACCACCCGTGCGGCAGGTATCGACCCTGCCCCCGACCCGCCTTCCTGTCAATCCTTTGTCCTGACATTTGAACATCCCGTCCTCAGTACCACTGACGGCTAGACTTTCGTGGACGAGTAGATGACCACAAGGAGGCTGTCCGTGCCCCAGACGCTGCGTATCGACCTCGACCGGTCGAGCCCGGTGCCCCTGTACCACCAGGTTGCCACCGCTATCGACGCAGCGATCGAGGACGGACGGATGCAGCCCGGCGAGTTCCTCGAGAACGAGGTGGCGCTGGCGGCGCGCCTCGGCATCTCGCGCCCCACCGCGCGCCAGGCCCTGCAGGACCTGGTCGAGCGCGGCCGCCTGGTGCGCCAGCGCGGCGTCGGGACGCACGTGGCCCCCGCGCGCGTGCGCCGGCCCGTCGAGCTGACGAGCCTGCACGACGACCTGTCGAAGACCGGCCGCAAGCCCAGCACGGAGGTGCTCGAACGTCGGGCCGTTCCCGCGAGCGCCGAGGTCGCGGAGGCGCTCGAGGTGCCGGAGGGCAGCGAGGTGGTCATGATCCGCCGCCTCCGCATGGCCGACGGCGAGCCGCTGGCGGTGCTCACCAACTACCTGCCGCCGGACATCGCCCCTAGTGCTGAGGACCTCGCGTCGAACGGGCTGTACGACCTGCTGCGCGCGCGGGGCGCCAAGCCCAAGGTCGCACGGCAGCGCATCGGCGCCCGCTCGGCGACGGCGGCCGAGGCTCGCGTGCTCGAAGAGAAGCCGCGTGCGGCGCTGCTGACGATGGAGCGCACGGCGTACGACGACAACGGCCACGGCATCGAGTTCGGGCAGCACATCTACCGCGCCTCCCGGTACATGTTCGACACGATGCTGTTCGCGAGCTGACCGGGCGCAAGCCCGCCCTCGTCGCCGTCGGACGCACACGTCATCGGACCAACCTGCACGTCTGGGGCTGTTTGTCCTGACATTCTGTTGACAGGTTGCCTGGACGCACTGTCGAATGGGGCCACGCCGAACCCCGCGACGATGCGGGCCCGGGTGCGGACGAGCACCGTCGGCCTACGCACCCGGAGGATCCCGTGACCCAGACGCTCGACACCGCCACGACCGACGGCGCCGGCGGGGAGACCCCGCTTGCGCGCATGACGCGCGAGCACCCGCGGACAGCCCTGTGGAACGACTCGGCGGACCCCGAGCAGCTCGGCCAGGCCATCTCCTGGGGCGCCGTCGGCGCGACCTGCAACCCGGTGATCGCGCTCGCCGCGATCGAGGCGGACCTGCCGCGCTGGACGGCGCGGCTGCGCTCCCTCGCTGACGAGCAGCCCACCGCCACCGAGTCCGAGCTCGGCTGGGCGGTGGTCCAGGAGCTCAGCGTCGAGGCGGCCCGCCTGCTGCTGCCCGCCTTCGAAGAGTCCGCCGGCCGGAACGGGCGACTGTCGATCCAGACCGACCCGCGCCTGCACCGGGACGCCGCCGCCCTGGTGCGCCAGGCCGAGCAGTTCGCCGCACTGGCGCCGAACATCATCGTGAAGATCCCCGCGACGAAGGTCGGCATCGAGGCGATCGAGGAAGCGACCTACCGCGGCATCAGCGTCAACGCGACGGTCTCGTTCACCGTGGCACAGGCGGTGGCCGTCGCCGAGGCCGTCGAGCGCGGTCTCGACCGCCGCGAGCGCGCCGGCCTACCGGTCGAGGAGATGGGCGCCGTCGCCACGATCATGGGCGGCCGGCTCGACGACTGGCTCAAGATCGTCGCAGCTCGCGAGGGCCTGCTCCTGCCGCCGGGTGCCCTCGACTGGGCGGGTGTTGCGGCGCTCAAGAACGCCTACCGGATCTTCGCGGAGCGCGGATATCGCACCCGTGTCCTGTCGGCGGCGTTCCGCACGCACCTGCACCTGTCGGAGCTGGTGGGCGGCGACCTCGTGATCTCGCCGCCGTTCGAGTGGCAGGAGTCGATCAACCGCAACGGCCTCGCCCTACCGTCCCGCATCGACTCCCCTGTCGACCCTGAGATTCTCGACGCGCTCTCGCGCACGCTGCCCGACTTCCGCGCCGCTCACGAGCCCGACGGGCTCGCGCCCGAGGAGTTCGCGGGGTTCGGCCCGTCGCGTCGCACATTGCGTCAGTTCCTCGAGGCCGACGCGCTGCTCGACGCGCTGGTGCGGGAGGTGTTGATCCCTGCGCCCTGAGGCGCGGGCCCTACTGGGCCGGGGTCGCACGCGCCGGCGCCCGCCACGCGGTCGGAACCCTGCGCAGGGCTTGAGGTTTGCTAAGGTGTGGCCCGCACCGTGGTTCGAACCACGGTCGCGCGGGCGTAGCTCAATGGTAGAGCCTTAGTCTTCCAAACTAATTACGCGGGTTCGATTCCCGTCGCCCGCTCAGAGTGCGGAAGCCCAGGTCAGAGACGTTTTCTGACCTGGGCTTCGTGCGTTCTGGAGGGCTGGGGGCGGCGGGGCTTGGCCCTAGATGGCCCTAAGTCCTGCGCGACGGGGTTGCTGACCTCGTCGCTGTAATTGCGGGCATCTGCGAGCCACTTGGTGCAGGGTGTCCCCGTGGACGAACAGCAGATCCGGCAGGCGTTTGACGAGGTGCTCGACCAGGCCCTGGTCTTCCACGGCTTCACCGACTACATGCGTGACTACGACCTTTACATCTACGCGACAGCGGATCCACGAACGGGAATCGAGCCCGAGCACATCCGGTACCGGTTCACCCATTGTGTTCGCGCGACAGTGACGACGACCGTTCGGCGTGATGTCTGGCTCTATTCGCAGGATGACGACCTGATCGACTACGACGCTTGGATTGAGTCGGGCGAGCGCGAAGCGTACGTGTGGGGAGTTAAGTGGCAGGCGTTGTACCCGGGCATGCAACTCATACCTGCGTCACCCGAAGCACAGGAGTGGTCAATCGACATGGGTCGGCCATTCCACGAGGCACTGATCGAAACCAATGGGCACAACTTGTCGCTTATTTTCTCTGGCCTGGAGATCACCAAGATCGCCCCGGGGGCTTCTCCGTTCGTCGTTCCGACATCAGGCCCGGATGCGAAGTTCCACTTCGAGTAGTAGCCCGTCCTCCGGGCATGGCCCCTCATGCGGCAGGCCGGTCGCTCTACACTCACTGTGTGCAGCACGAACTCTGGGAGGACCCCGAGGGGAATCCCTACATGTTTTGCCTCGCCGGCAAGCTCGGAGAACAGGCCCGCGCAGGTCTCTCCGCCGCCGCTCGCCTCACATGGACGGTTGAAGCCAGCAGCAACTTCCAGGCAATGACGCTGTACTACGAGCACCAGGGCTGGGGCATCTACACGACGAGCTACCCGGACTGGGACAAGAAGACGTACACCGAACACGGCTGGGATTGACCAGGATCAGATAGATGAGCGGGTCCTGGTACTACAGCAGGCCGGGGTGGGCAGCGGTGACGCCGCGCTCACGTCGTCAGTAGTGCGGCGAACCAGTGTTCGGCCAGACGCGTCGTTATTCTTTGGTGCCCGCGGAGGACAGGTCTCCTCGCGACGCCCGATCGTCCACCTTTTTAGCCAGTATGGTTCCGACATCGACGCCTCCCGAAGTCCCAAACTGGTGTCCTGTCAGAGCGGATCAGGAGCAGCAATGAACAGCGACCTCTACAGGCACAGGCCCGCTACCGCCCTGAGCGCGGCCCGTGCTGACGACGGGGCCAAGGACACGTTTCTATGACATTCGGTCCCTTCGCGGTCGAGCCCGCCAGCATTAGTGCGCTCGGCGGTGCGAACTTCACTCCGTTCGTCAACCGACTGCTCGCCACCGAGATCGCGGCGCACGGGATCGCAGGTGCCGCGTTGGAGACGACCTACCGGGACAACCTCGCCGACGGTGGCGTAGACGCAGGGCTACGGAGCTCAATTGCCACTCGATGGGTCCCCCAGGGCGAGAGCGCCTGGCAGTTCAAGGCGGGAGACCTGGCGCCCTCGAAGTGCAGGGACGAGCTTAAGGGAGCGGTGAAGGCCCTTGAAACGCTGAAGGGGGGCGGCAAGTACCGGCTCGTCTTGGGCAAGAGCCTCACGCCACAGATGATCGGTCGGCGGCGGGGCGCACTGATCGCGACGGCGACGGAGCTGGGCATCGCGCTGACTGACGACTCGATCGAAGTTCTGACGGCGGACACGCTCGCTCAGTGGGTCGAGGAGTACCCGGCACTCGCGGTCAACCGCCTCCTCGGTTCCATAGGCAGGCTCGGTCAGACCTTCGACGAGTGGTCGAGCTCGAACCAGCATATGACCCAGTGGACTACCTCGGAGAGACGTAGCCTCGAAATTGCTGGCATCCGGAACTTCATTGAAGGAAGTGGCTTGCCACCGGATATCCACGTCGAGGGCTTCAGCGGGCTTGGCAAGACGAGGCTCGTCCTAGAGGCACTGCGAGGACAGCCATACGAGTCGCTTGTCGTCTACGCACCGGCCGCAGACTCGTTCCAGCCCCTCAACCTTGGCGACCTTCAGCATCAGAGACGAACCGCCATAGTCGTGCTAGATGAATGTGACGCCAAGGCGCACGACATTTACGCGAGCGTACTTCCTGCCAACACCTCATTACGGTTGATCACGATCGGAGAACCATCGGGCCGGTCAACCCGGTCGCCGATGCTCGGAATCCATGGTCTGGAGGACGAAGCCATGAACGAGCTCTTGCGTGCCAATCAGCCATCGCTCTGGCCCGAGGCCGTTCGCGTCGTGACCGAGGTGGCGGCCGGCAACGTCGACTATGCATTCAGAGCGTCCAGAGCGCTGACTGAGCACGAAACGACTTCGGCGAAAGAACTGATCACTGCGAACGATGTGCGATCGTTCCTCGCCAGTCAACTTCCTGACGGCGCACTTTTTTTAGGCTGTTGCGCTCTGGCACTGTTTAGTCGGCTCGGGTTCGACGGTGAGGTTGCGTCAGAGCTAGCAGTCGTCGCACAGGGCCTCAATATCGACGAACGCGACCTGCGTAGTGCGGCCATTGCACTTGATCAGCGAGGCCTGTTGTCTCAGCAGGGTCGGTACCGCAGCGTCGGGCCACATCCGGTCGCGCTGTACCTTGCCGATCGCGGATGGGCTGAGTTTGGAGGAGCAATTGTTCGTGATCTGCTCCCCACGCTCGACGGTGATCTCACCGAGCGTCTCTTCCGACGGGCTACTGAAATCGGCGATCCCAATGTCGTTCGCGCGGCCGTTGCACACCTGCTCACCCCGCACGGTCCGCTCGGAACATGGGAGCGGCTCGGGTACGGCGGCAACGGCCGCCTCCTCACCCATGTTGCCGTTCTCGCGCCTGGCACGGTGACCGACCACCTCATATCGCTAGTTGGAGGCACATCGGACGGCGACTTGTTGGCGATGCGAGGGATCCGGCGAGACCTGGTCTGGACGCTGGAAAAGCTTGCCTGGCACAGCGCGACCTTCGTCGCGTCAGCCGACCTTCTCCTGCGCCTAGCGGTCAACGAGAACGAGGACTACGCAAACAACTCGTCCGGAACCTGGGTCGGTCTCTTCGGCACGATGCTTCCCGGCACAGCAACCGATCCAGAGACGCGAATGCAATACCTGAGACGTACTGCAGACTCGGCCGATCCCCGCGTGAGACGACTTGTAGTCCGCGCAGCCGATCACGCACTGGACACTCACGAGACCATCGCCGTGTCGGGAGAACTGCAGGGCGGCGCAATCGTGGCCCCGAGAGGTATGCCGGCCACTTACAGCGACGCTTGGCAATACCGGAACGAAGCAATCGACTTGCTCCGTCGCCTGAGTGACGACCAGGATCCTGAAACTTCGGCACCGGCCCTGAAAGCATTGATCAACTGCATCCACGCGAGCCTTGAGATCGAAGCTAACCGACGCCATCTCGGCGACGTTTTCGCGACCCTTGACTCGTCTCGCCTGCGCGTGGTTCGCGGCGAGATCGCTGACCTGGAAGCGCTGTTCGACCGCACCGACGTCCAGGATGGGCGCGCGCCTGCAGTTCAGGAACTGAGGGCGGCGCTACCCAGAGAAACAGACGCCGACAAACTTTGGACGCTCGCTCACACTCATTCATGGGACCGGCAGGCCGATGTGCTGCCCAGAGATCTTTCGACCCTGGTAAACCGGCTCGGCGAAAACGGTCCGCCCGCATTGCTCCAACTGCTACAAGAGCCGTCTCTGCCCGCAGCGCATCAGGTTGGCCGATTGCTTGCCGAGCTGGCGAGCGACAGCGACCGCTATCTCATCGATCTTTCCACGGTCTCCACGGGGTCGATAGGAGAAGCGGCTATCGGCTACCTGTGGGCAAAGGTTGAGGGCGGCCACGAGGACGCATTCGACTCTTTCATCGATGGTCTCGACCTGCCGCCCATCACCGCACTTGACCTAACTGCGCGAGGACCCGCGACCGATCGGGCTTGGGAACGAGCGGTAAGCCTGCTGCCGTCATTGTCTGTGCGTGACGGCGCAGTCCGCCTCTTTCGGTGGCTGAGGGAACTCGATCAGACCTTGATCTCGGAGCTGGTCGACGCCTGGATGGCCCGCATGAGTTCTCAGGCGGACTACAACGCGGTGGTGGACTTGGTGGCCCTCTATCTGCACGGTCGTGAAGTGGTCGACGGTCCCCTACGCGCCACCGTCGACAGGCTGGCAGCCGAGCGTCGTCAGTTTCCACAGCTCGGACAGCAAAGTTGGGACTGGGCACAGCTCGCTCGACGGCAGCTCATGTCCAACCCGTCCGCACTGGTCGAACTGCTCATCGATCTCGTCGATGGCGATGCGCTCAGGATCTACGAAGGTTCTGAGGAGATGAAACTCCTTCAGCAAGCCATAGCAGCAGCGGGACCCGACGCGTGGGCGGGCATCATGGGCCGGATCGTTGACGGAGCATGGCGTGTCGGGTTCACCGCCCGAGGGTGGCTGGCAGCAGCTGTCGACCTCGATGTCGCCAAGTTGTGGGTTGGGGAGGACGCCGATCGAGCGCGCACACTGGCGTGGACAGCTCCCGTCGGCGGAGCGGAACTCCCCGAGGTCGTGCGCTACCTCCTGGAGAAGTTCGGGGAGGACGACGAGGTTGCTGCTGCTCTCGCGGGCCAATTCACGAGCGGGTTCTGGACAGGCCCCGAGTCAGATCGAGTCAAGTCGCAGATTGAGCAGGTTAAGAAATGGGCGAACCGTCGTGGTGAGGCTAGCCCTGTAATCGAATGGACCCGCCGACTCCTGGAGCACTTGAACGCCCGTCTGCGCACCGTCGAGCAGCGAGAGGCGGAAGAACGGTCGTAGATGGCGTTCTCTAAGCATTGCGTCCCGGCGGGCCATAGCCGAGCGTCATGCAACGATTGGATGATCTCAGATCTGACCTCGCGTCCACTGGGGGACCTCGACCGCATCGCTGAGTCAGAACCGCACAACAGCTACCTCGCCTACAGGTCGGCGCATGTTCTTGCGGAACTCGGCAGAGCCGAGAAGCCATCAGTGCGAATCGCCGCGCGGTCGACCGGGGCATTCTCTCCGTCCAGCTCGCCAAGCACGAGGAAGCCCTCGCGCTCGCACCACTCACCCGACAAAGCGACTACCGCAGCACGGTCCGGCTGCTCGAGGCACAGGTCGCCAAGCGCCGCTATTCCTACGAAGGACAGCTTCCCGCCCCCACCACATCCGAGACAGGACGGAATCTGAATGTCGACTCTGCCCAAGAGTGACCGCGACTGGATCGCTGGTGTCGCCAGAGAAGGCGTCGTCACCATCGGCGACCTCCGGCTCAAGGCGCCCACCGCGCAGGTAACAGCCGAAGAAGCCCGGCCTCTGGTCGAGTCCATGGTCGACCGGCTGCGCGCACTGAGCGGCGCCGGGCTTGCCGCCCCGCAGGTTGGCGCCTCGGTCAAGGTCGCGGTCGTCGAGGTACGTCGCACCGACGAATTTCCCGACCGACCCGAGCACCCGCTCATCTCGATGATCAACCCGGTCATCGTGAACCGGTCCCAGGACGAGATCGACGACTGGGAGGGCTGCTTCTCCGTCCCCGGTCTCATGGGCAAGGTCCCACGAGCCGCCCACATCACGGTCGAGTACACGACACCTGATGGCGACTATGTCACAGAGGACTACGCGGGGTATGTCGCTCGCACCATCCAGCACGAGATCGACCACTTGGACGCAATCGAGTTCGTCGACCGCATGCCCGACATGAGCACACTGACCACAGTCCAGAACTGGCTCGCCAACCGCGCGTGACAGGGCGTCAACGGCGGCCTCAGCCATCCGCGTCGGCGGGCCGGATCCGCTCGGCCGACATGTCCCGTCGACGCATCCAATGCCGGCCCTGCCGGGCATGTGAACCGGCTGTTGCGCACACCACGGGGTGCGCCAGGCCGGAAGAGCCGCGTAGCCAGCCTGGTCAGGCGACCAGGCCGCGAACCGTGGTGCTCAGACTTGAAGCGGAACGTTGACCCGTCCGGAAGGCTCCGATCGACTGCCGTGGCGACGGCTGGGGCTCGGCCCTCGGTCATGCCTCGCGGGAGATCAGCGTACAGTCGAGGCAGGAACTGACCTTGGTTCCCCAATGATGGGAATCCCGATTTCCGACGCCACTCACCTTTCCTTTGCTGTCCCAACCGTGTCGTCGAACGGCTCCTCGCCGAGCAACGATCTGCTCACCCTCGGGCTGCTTGCGGGCTCCTCGATGGAAAACGAGCGGCGACTGCCGATACATCCCAATCACTTGGACCGGATCGACGCGGACGTGCGCGCACGGATGATCGTCGAGCGTGGCTACGGCGCTGACTTCCAGCTGGAACCTGGTTACCTCGAGGCGCGCGTGGGTAGGGTCGCGGAACGCTCCGAGGTGCTCGAATCCGCTGACGTGCTGCTTCTACCCAAGCCGCAGGCGGCGGACGTGGCAGCGATTCCCGAGGGCCGCGTTCTGTGGGGGTGGCCGCACTGCGTCCAGGATGCCGGAATGACGCAGACGGCGATCGACAATCGGCTCACGCTGATCGCCTTCGAGGCGATGAACCACTGGACCCGCCGGGGTGACTTCAGCCTGCATGTGTTCCACAAGAACAACGAGCTTGCCGGCTATTGCTCCGTACTGCACGCATTAAGCCTGGTCGGCTCGACCGGTGACTACGGGCCACGACTTAGCGCCGTTGTCATCGGTTTTGGCGCCACGGCGCGGGGTGCCGTGACCGCGCTCAAGGCGCACGGGATCCACGACATCCAGGTCCTCACGCAGCGTGGTGTCGCGGCGGTCGGCTCGCCGATCCACACTGCACACATCACCCAGCTCAACACCGACGATGGCCCGACCCACCTCAGCGAGGTCCTTACACAGGCCGGCGACGTCCTGCTCCCTGAGTTCCTGGCATCGCACGACATCGTCGTCAACTGCACGCTCCAGGACGTCGCCGCACCGTTGACCTACCTGAGGACCGAGGACCTGGAGCGTTTCGCCTCGGGAAGCCTGATCATCGACGTTTCGTGTGACCAGGGGATGGGTTTCGAATGGGCGAGGCCCACCACGTTCGACGAGCCGATGTTCACAGTCGGCCAAGGCGTGGACTACTACGCCGTCGACCACAGCCCGTCGTACCTGTGGAACTCAGCGACATGGGAGATCAGCGAGGCGATCCTGCCGTTCCTGCGCACGGTCATGGAAGGACCGGCCGCGTGGGCGAAGGATCTCACCATCTCCCGCGCGATCGAGATCCACGACGGCGTGATCCAGAACCAGAGCATCCTGAGTTTTCAGGATCGCGAGCCGGTCTATCCGCACACTCGGGCTGCCTAGGCATTCTGTGCCAGGACGTCGGTACCACCGGCGTGGAGCCGGCCACGCGAGCCTGTCCCGAACGACGGAGTCGTCGCCGAACCAATCAACCCAGCCCTCGGGCGTGGCCAGTCGAAGTAGAGCGGCATGGTCGACGCTGAAGGTGAAGCCGTGGGTGGTGTGCTGGAGCTCGGCCAGTTGGCCCTCTGTCAGTCCAGGTCCGAGGGGTTGGCGGCGGGATGGAAGAGTGCGGGCGGCCTTGGGCCTGCTCTGGGAAGGGCCTGGTGTCAGCCCGTCCAGTCTGGCCGTCTCCCGCGGCCCGAGCTTGCTCCGGCGCCTCGCGATCGAAAGCCTTCCGTTCCCTGGCGGGAAGGTGAGGGCAAGCTCTCTCAGAGAGCTTGAGACAGGACGAACTCCACGTACTCGTCGGAAGGCTGCACGCCCCTTGACAGCATCCAGTGGACCCGGCTAGCTCCGGTGAGCGTCAGGGTGGCCCGGTACCCCAACTCCACGGCGGCTTTGTCGAATGTTCCGTTCAGGCCATCCGCGTAACGGTCGAGGAGATCGCTGCACGTGCTGAGAGCGAGACCCGCCAGGTCCGCGCCGACGGGACCGGCACCGAGTGTGCCCCAGTCCAGAACAACGGTCGTGAGGTTGTCCGCAGCGATGAGGTTTCCGTCGTGGAAGTCGCCGTGGACCAGGACATGTGGGACGTGCTCGAGATCGTGGAGTAGTTCGCTACGCCTTTGCCACAGAGCCATGAGGCGAGGGTCGGCGCTGACCTGGTCCCAGTCGAGGTTGCTGGCTTCAATGCGCTGGGCGAGCTGATGGCGGGAAAGCCAGTAGACGTCCGGCACCGACGCGGTCCCCTGCCATGCACCGAGCCGGTACGCCGCGATCTCAGCGGACTCGGCGCGTCCGGTCACGTCGGCCAGATAGACGACGTCATCGACGACGCCGTAGCAGCGCGGCGCCGATAGACCGGGCCCGGTGGGTAGGACCGTGCTGGCGTAGGCCAGCGGTTCACGGCGCCAGTACGCCCAGTGGCCGGGATCGCTTGCGTAGGAAGCGTGACGTCCAGACAGCACCGGACGGAACGCCTTGCGTATGACACGAAACAGCACATCGGCTGAGCCCAGCCTGGCCACTCCGACCAGCCGGTTGACGCCCTCAGTGGCGGCACCACTGCTGCGGGTGATCGGTTCGCTCCGGCAGCTCACGAGGTGCCCTCCGGGTTGGCCAAGGATGCTCGCCAACACTGCATCCGGAAGTTGCTCATTCACTCGCTGGACAGTACGCGCGCTGCGCCTCGTCCGTGCATGGGTCTTTCGTAGGCTGGCCGGCGAGTGGGGAGTGGACGATCCTGATGTGTCGTGGCGGATGAGGCAGGCCCCCGATCGGGACAAACGGGACACGGTGGCAGCATCGGCTCATGACATTGCCGGCTGACAGTCATGTTCATAGCGAGTGGTCGTGGGACACCGGCGGCCCGCAATCTCACGCAGTCGGACGTATGCGCGCCACCTGCGCCCACGCCGTGAAGATCGGGCTGCCAGCGCTCTTCTTCACCGAGCACCTCGATATTCCGGATACTTGGCGGGCCGAACCCGAGGATCTGATGCCACACCAGCAGGACTTCATCAACGGTGCCGGCCGCGTCGACTTCCCCCCGTTCGACGCGGAAGGCTATTTCGATGCCATAGACCGCATGCGTCACGACTTCCCCGATCTCCGGATCCACACCGGAGTGGAATTCGGACAGCCGCACTTGTTCGGCGCTCAGGCAGAGGAGATCGTCGATCTGGATCTGATCGACCGGGTTCTCGGCTCGCTGCATACCCTCGACCTCGGTGAGGGTGCCGCAGAACCGAACATGCTCTTCCGTGAGCACGAACCGGCGGCAGTCATGCATAGCTATCTGGACGAGGTCCCTGTCATGGTGCGAGGCTCGGACGTTTTCGAGGTCTTCACGCACGTCGACTACGCGATCCGCCAATGGCCTACCGAGGCTGTCGGACCGTTCGATCCGCGCCCGTTCGAGGAAGCATTCAGAGCAGCGATGCGGTCGATCGCCGATGGCGGACGAGCCCTGGAGATGAACACGCGACGACTCTGGCCGTGGATACCACAGTGGTGGGCTGAAGAAGGCGGCAGGACGGTCAGCATCGGCAGCGACGCTCACACACCTGACGCGATCGCGGAAAACTTTCCCGAAGCCACCGCGATGCTGGAGCACTTCGGGTTCAGACCGGGAAGTGTGGCGGAAGAGCTGTGGACGAAGTCGCGACCCCTTTAGGATTCGGCCTCAGGAGGCTCGAGTGCCGGGTCACACGTCGGTGGGTGTCGACGACGTCGCCGGCCCAGCCGTGTCGCAGGTTGATGGTCACGTGGTCGATTCCAGTGTTCCAGCGGTGATGATGCCCAGGGATTCTCCTCGCTGCGCGACGCCGGGCCGATATCCGTGTGCACCCCGCGGAGCACCTCGTAGAACGCGACGATGCGCGCGTCGAGGTCGCCCTCCGGATGGTCCCACTCGGCGGCGCATCGCAGGGCCTGGACACGAATCTCGTTGTCGGAGGTGTCAGGCGCCGTCGCGAGGATCGTCAGGCCAAAGGTCATCCTTGGCCTCCTCGTCGCGTGCGAGGCGGCGGCGTCACCGTGTCCAGGATCTCTTCCCAGGGAAAGTCGTCCGCTGCGTCGTCTCCCGACTCGTGCGGTTCGCTCGGGCCGACCACCACGTTCACGCCCCACTCCTTGAGGATGGTCAGGCTCCCCCGGTAGGTCGGGTGACCAGCGAAGTTGGCGTTGACGTAGGGCCCAGCAGCGATCGGGACGTTGCGGCCGACCTGTTCGGCCAGGCGCGTCAGGACGTAGGTGTCTGCGATACCGAGCGCCCATTTGGTGATCGTGTTGTAGGTCGCCGGGGCCACGATCACGGCGTCCGGGTCGGGCAACGAGTACCCGACCGTGGTGTGGAAGTCCGTCCGTACCGGACGCCCCAGGACCTCCGCGATCTGCTGCATCGTCTCGGGGAAGCTGCGCACCGCCTGATCGGTGGCCAGAACGTGCACGTCCCAGCCCCGCTCGGTAGCCAGCGGCAGAAGCCGCGACGGTATCTGTCGGACGGCTCCAGCACCTGTCACCACGACGTACAACACACCCAGGCTCATGGACGTGAGGCTACTGCGCCCCGCGTCGTAGCCTGACTTTGCCTGTCTCGGGACGCCTCGGACTGCGTGGTGTCGCCCTGCCGTCAACGGGTATCAGAAACACGGTCGTCAAACGTTCCGAGTGGTCCGAGGTCGGCACCATCGATCTGGGCGGCAGTCGCTCGAGCGAGCCCGACCAGTTCGGCCATGGGCACGGCAGCGCGGCTGGTGGCGTTGAGGTCTTCGTGGGCTTCCTTGGACCACAGCGGCGGGAAGAAGTTCAGGCCGCGATCACCAGTCAGGCTGCGGGTCTCGGCTTCCCATCCGTCCCACCGCAGTCCGTCCGTGAAGTCGGTCAAGCCACCATCGAGCACCCACGCGAGCCAGGCGGCATGCCCGGCCTCGAGCCGTTCCCATTGGAGCGTGTCGGGTGCGAGATAGATCATCTCGCCAGGTCTTCCTGGTCGTGCGACGGCGTCAGGGTCGTGCCCGTTGAGGACATAGGTACCGCCGAGGACGTCATGGGCGACGACGAGCCCTTGTGCCAGGGACCAACTGGCATCGGGTGCCGGCGGGAAGCCGTTCATCGCGGCCAGGCCGGGCAGGCGGCCAGGGCCGCCAAGCGGCGGGCTTCCGTATACGCGTAGCCAACCGTGGTCAATCAGGAGTCCGCCAGTATGGACGACGACGGCGCCGAGGAACGACCTGGTCGTGACTTGGAGCTGTTCGAGTGTGCGACGGCTGGTCGCCTCGTCAGGGGCGAGGATCTCGACGGTAACCGACGCCTCGCTGACGAGGCGTTGCAGCTCTGGCCAGGCTGGTTCTTGCGTGGCGGTCAGGTTCTCGAACAGTCGCACGCGCTCGATCGTAGTCCCGCCGCGGCTGTGCAGATCGACAGCTCGCGCACGCTTGACCGGTGTCCTTCAACCTGAGGTTCGCCGGCCTGATAGAGCAGCCCTCCTGGTGGGCCCAGTACCAGCAGGACGGTAGCGAGGGCCACGCCGACCTGATCGGTGAGGCCGTCGACGGCACCACCGGCGTTTAGACGCGCCCAGTGCACAGCCCGATCATCGTTGACTCTGCAGGTCTGCAGCTCTGCGGTGCTTTGGTGGACGCCGATGCCCCCGACCGGCACGATCGTGGCCGTGACCCGTCCTCGTGTGCTGATCCTGGTCGTGCTGATCGTCGCCATCGGAGGGATTTTCGTGTGGCAGCCGTGGGCAGCACCGCCGGCCGTGCGCCTGGCGGCGTGGCACCTGGAGCAGGTGGAGGGCGTCGCCTCGGTGCAGGTCGATCGGCACGACAAGTGGTCGCCCGTGCATGGCGAGCGTGCAACGTGGTCGGTGACGACCGTCCACCTGGACCCGGGGTTGTCGCCCGCGGAGGCCGGCGAGGTGGCCCTCCGGACGGGCAGGCCCGTTGGGCCGAACCGCGATGCCCACGTACACCTCGTCGGTGAGGATGCCGACGGCGTCGAGCGGGTATCCGTGGTGTGGGCAGAACCGGTCACGGCCGAGCACGTCGTGGACGCGTTCTCCCTGGCCGACGCCGGGGCCCGGCACGTGCAGGTCGTCGTCACCGGGACGCCGGGGACCGTCTCGTATCAGGTTCAGACCGAGGACCAGTCCGAATGGGAACGGTTCGCTCGGCTCGCCGACGAACTCGGCGTCCCCCAGCCCCAGATGGAGGTCGGGTAACCACGGTCCGCAACCGGCGCCGCCCCTGGGCGGACAGGCCAGCGCCGCCAGGCTCGGGCGCCGACGGGCAAGTTGTGTTCAGAGCAGCCCTTCCTCAAGCAGCACGTCCTGGGCGACGGCGAACGCGTGGTTGGCACTCGGCACCGAGCAGTAGATCGCGGTCTGGAGCAGCACCTCACGCAGCTCGTCTACGGTGAGCCCGTTGCGCAGCGCCGCACGCACGTGCATCGCGAGCTCGCCCCAGTGCCCGCCCGCGACCAAGGCAGTGAGCGTGATCATGGAGCGGCTGCGCCGGTCCAGGCCCGGACGGGTCCAGATCTCGCCCCACGCGTACCGCGTGATGAGGTCCTGGAACTCGGCGGTGAACGACGTCGCACTCGCCGTCGCGCGGTCCACGTGCGCGTCGCCGAGCACCTCGCGCCGCACCCGCATCCCCTCGTCGGCGCCGCTGGGCACCGACTCGGCACCGCCGGTCATCGGGCAGCCCCGACAGTCACAAGCTCGCGCACGAGCTCGGCCACGCGGACGGGAGCCTCGGCCGGGGCGAGGTGCGCGACGCCGTCGAGCACCTCCACGCGCACAGCGCCGACGCCGCGCGCGATCTCCTCGAGCGCGGCAGGCGGCGCGGGGACGTCGTGCTCGCCCGCGATCGTGAGGACGGGCACCGGGGCCACGGTGAGCCGCGAGCGCAGGTCGTACGTCGCGAGGGCCCGGCACACGGCGCCGTAGCCGAACCGGTCCGCCGTCTGGAGGCCGGCGAGCAACCGCAGCACCACCTCGGGCTCACGCTCGACGAACCCGGGACCGAACCAGCGCTGGGTCGAGCCGACAACCTGTGTGGGCGTACCCGCGGCCTCGACCAGCTGCGCCCGCTCCAGCCACGGTCCGGGTTCGCCGAACCGGGCTGCGGTGCAGATCAGGGCAGCACCGCGTAACCGTTCGGGCGCGTCGAGCAGGAGCTGCAAACCGGTAGCACCGCCCACGGACACGCCCGCGTACCAGAACGGGCCACCCGCGTCGCCCCGCTCGGCCTGAGCCCGGTCGACGACGTCGAGCACGCCCCGCGCGAGGTCCGCGATCGTCAGCCCAGCGAGGTCGGCGGCGTCGGGTGCGGGCGCCGAGCCGTGCCCCGGCAGGTCCCACCCGACGACATCGATGTCGCCGACCAGCAGCGGCACGACGTCCTGCCACAGCGCCGTGACGCTGGTGCCGAGCGACGGCCCGAGCACGAGCAGCGGCCGGGACCCGTCGGTGAGCGCGTAGGCGCTGGCACCGAGTGCGGGTGCGGCGGTCATGATTCCTCCATGGCGGATTCCGTGGCGGCGAGCTGGGCGAGCACGCGGTCGACGATTGCGGGCGCGACCCCGACACCGCGCGCGTCGGGTAGCGCGATGTGCAGGTTCCGCGCGGCCGCCGAGGTGTCGACCTCGAGCCCTTCGAGCAGCTCGGCGCCAAGACGGGCCGTGACGACGGCGTGCCGCGCGAGCTGCTGCAGCGCGGGCCACTCGGCGTGCCAGGCGCCGTCGGACCGCTCGTCGGCGGCGAGGCCGGCCGCGCTCTGGACGGTCGCGGCCAGGTGCGGTGCCGCGATCGCCGATCGTCGCAGCAGCACGGACAGAACGGGGTTGCGCTTGTGCGGCATGGCCGACGACGTCCCCCGGCCGGGCGCCGCCGGCTCGCGCAGCTCGCCCACCTCGGGGCGCACCCCCTGGAGCACGTCGCCCGCGACGTGCCCGAACGCGGCGCAGGTCTCGGCGAGCGCGGCCGCCGCCCGCGTCATGGGCGTGCGCGTGGGGTGCCACGGGCCGGGCGGGACGGGCAGGCCGAGCTCGGCGCCCCAGGCATCGACGAGGACAAACGGGTCGTTGATGAGACCGGCAACGCCCGAGAGCTCACCGGCCGCGCCGCCGTAGGCGAGCGGGAGCGCCCCGGCGACTTCCGCGAGGAACCGGCGGGCCGCGTGCAGGCCGCCGAGCCAGCCTGCGAACCGGGCTCCGAGCGTGGTGGGGACGGCAGCCTGGGCGAGCGTTCGCCCCAGGGCCGGGGCGTCGCGATGAGTACGCGCCAGACGGGCCACCGCCGTGCACGCCCGGTCGAGATCGCGGACGGCGGCGTGCGCGGCGTCGCGCAGCACCAGGACGAGCGCCGTGTCGAGCACGTCCTGGCTGGTCAGGCCCGCGTGAATCGTCGCGGCGTGCTCAGGGACGGCGGCTCGCAGCCGGGCCAGCAGGGGGATCACCGGGTTGCCGCCACCTGCGGACTCGAGAGCGACCTCGCGCGCGAGCCGTTCGGCGGCAGCACCGCCGAGCTCCGCGGACGCCGCCCCGACGGCGTCCGCATCCGCGCCAGGAACTCGCCCGACGGCGGCCTGGGCACGGACCCACGCCACCTCGGCCGCCAGCAGTGCCCGCAGGACGGCGACGTCGTCGGTGACGTCGTCGCCGGCCGCCCCCGGCCACAGCAGGCCGACGTCAGGCACCGACGCCGTCCTTGCCCGCTGCTGGCCCCTCGTCGTACGTGAGGAACACGGTCTCCCTCTCCCCCTGCAGGCGGATGTCGAAGCGCAGCGAGCCGTCGGGCTCGCGCGCCGTGACCAGCGTCGCGCGCCGCTCCGGTTCGAGCGAGGCGAGCAGCGGGTCGTTCTCCAGCGGGCCCGGGATGAGCGCGACGACGTCGTCGGTCGTGGCGTCCGGCAGGTAGGCGCGGGTGAACAGCCGGTCCTGCAGGCCCCGGGCGAAGACGGTCACCACGAAGAACGGTGCCCGGCCCGGCTCCGTGGCACCCGGGTTCAGGGTGCGGAACCAGTAGCCGCCCTCGCGGTCCGTCTCGGCGCGACCCCAGCCGGTGAACGTCCCGTCCCGCAGCAGGGAACCGGAGCGGGCCACGACCTTCCCCGCAGGGTCGGTCTGCCAGATCTCGATCAGCGCGTCGGGCACCGGGGCGCCCGCGCCGTCGTACACCGTCCCGTGCAGGCGCACGGCGCCGGGCGTGCCGGGCTCGACCAGCTCGTTGCCGCGCGCATACGGCAGCGCATAGCCGAAGAAGGGCCCGACGGTCTGCCCAGGGGTAGGCGGAAGCAGCTCACTCATCGCCGTCCTCCGGCTCGGTCCAGGTGCGGTGCGATCCGGTCAGCACGATGTCCCACCGGTATCCGGTGGCCCACTCGTGCTGGGAGACGTCGTGGTCGTAGGTGGCCACGAGCCGTTCGCGCGCCCGCGGGTCGTGGATCGACTGGAAGATCGGGTCCAGCGGGAACAGCGGGTCCCCCGGGAAGTACATCTGCGTGACGATGCGCTGCGTGAGCTCCCGCCCGAACAGGGAGAAGTGGATGTGCGCCGGGCGCCACGCGTTGAAGTGGTTCTTCCACGGATACGGGCCGGGCTTGATGGTCTGGAACTGATACCAGCCGTCGTCGTCGGTCAGCATCCGCCCGATCCCGGTGAAGTTCGGGTCGATCGGCGCCGGGTGCTGGTCGCGCTTGTGGATGTACCGGCCGGCGGCGTTGGCCTGCCACACCTCCACCAGCTGGCGACGCACCGGCCGCCCCTGCCCGTCGACCACGCGGCCGCGGACCACTATCCGTTCACCGATCGGCTCGCCGTTGTGCTGGACCGTCAGGTCCGCCTCCAGCGCCCCGATGTCGCGCTCGCCGAAGACGGGGGCGAACAGCTCGATCGTCTCCGGGTCGGCGTGGTGCAGGTCCTTGGTCGGGTGTCGAAGGAGCGAGCTGCGGTACGGCGGCCAGTTGCGCCGCGGACCGAGCTCCTCCGGCGCGCCCTCCTGCAGACCCTTCTCGTAAGCCCGGTGCCCGGCCTCGATCTCGGCGCTGAGCTGCGCCTGCGACTCGGCGGCCGTATCGAGTGCGGTGTGCTGTGCCGTGTCGGCTGCGATGTCCGCCGCTGCGTCATTCATCGTCATCTCCCTCTCGACGTCATCGTCGTTCACGCCCGCGCTCACGACGCAAGACCGGCGAGCGCCGGCTTCCCGAGCACGGGGCCCCAGCCGGTATACCCCTCGGCGAGGAAGCGCCGGCCGGCCTCCGAGGACGTGAGGGTGCGCAGCTCGGCGACGCGACGTCGGGCCGCGAACCCGGTCTCGCCCGGGTGGGAGTGCAGCATGCTGCTCATCCACGCGGAGAAGTGCTGTGCGCGCCACACCCGCTCGGACACCCGGCGCCCGTACTCGTCGAGCAGAGCGTCGTCCCGCTTGGCGATCCAGGTGTCCAGCACGTCGTGCAGCACGACGACGTCGGCGAGCGCCAGGTTCAGGCCCTTGGCTCCCGTGGGCGGGACGGTGTGGGCGGCGTCGCCGGCCAGCAGCATGCGGCCGTGCCGTACGGGCTCCACGACGGAGGACCGGAAGCGCAGCACCGACCGTTCCACCACGGGTCCCTCGGTGAGCCGGAACCCGTCGGGCCCCACGACCCTGCGCTGCAGCTCGGCCCAGATCCGGTCCTCGCTCCACGTGTTCGGGTCCTCGTCGGGATCGCACTGGAAGTACAGCCGCTGGTGGGTGTCGGTGCGCTGGCTGACGAGCGCGAACCCGTGCTCGGACGTCGTGTAGACGAGCTCGGGCGCGCTCCGCGGCGTCTGGACGATGACGCCGAACCACGCGTACGGGTACTCGTGCGAGAAGGTGCGGCGCTGCGCCTCGGGCAGCGTGTGCCGCAGGGTCGAGCGCGAGCCGTCGGCCCCGACCAGCACGTCGCAGCGCAGCTCGTGTGCGGCCCCCTCCTGGTCGGTCCAGAGCACACCGGGCCGGTCGCTGTCGCCGTCGAGCACCCGGGTGACCGTGGCGCCCCAACGGATGTCGCCGCCGTCGGCCTCGCGCCTGGTGGCCAGGTCGATGAACACGTCGGTCTGCGGGTAGAGCCACACGCTGCGCCCGGTGAGGCCCGTCAGGTCGATGCGGTGGTCCTCGCCGTCGAACCGCAGCACGATCCCGTCGTGCCGGTCGCCCTCGCGCAGCACCCGGTCCAGGCCCGCGTCGACGAGGGTCTGCACCGAGCTCGCCTCCAGGATCCCGGCCCGGTGCGTGTGCTCGATCTCCTGGCGCGGGCGGGCCTCCAGCACCACGTGCTCGACGCCGGAGCGGTGCAGCAGGTGCGAGAGCAGCAGCCCCGCGGGGCCGCCGCCCACGATCGCGACGGGCGTGTGTTCCGTGGTCAACGAGTCCTCCCGAGTTTCAGGCCGAGCATGTCCTCGAGCTCGCCGTGGGTCGTGCCGAAGAGCTCGACGACGCGCGCGCCGTCGATGCCCACGTCGATGACTGCGAGCTCCGTGTAGATCCGGGACACGCAGCCGACGCCGGTCAGCGGCAGCGTGCAGCGCTCCACGAGCTTGGGCCGGCTGTCCTTTGTCAGCAGGGTCATCATCACCACGGTGCGCCGGGCCCCGATCGCGAGGTCCATGGCCCCGCCGACGGCGGGAACGGCGTCGGGCGCTCCCGTGGACCAGTTCGCCAGGTCGCCCGAGGTCGAGACCTGGAACGCGCCCAGCACGCAGACGTCGATGTGACCGCCGCGCATCATGGCGAACGAGTCGGCCTGGTGGAAGTAGGACGCGCCGGGCAGCTCGGTCACCGGGATCTTCCCCGCGTTGACGAGGTCGGGGTCCACGTCGTCCGGCTCCGGGGACGGGCCCATGCCCAGCATCCCGTTCTCCGTGTGCAGCGTGATCCCGCGGCCTGTGGCCAGGTGGTCCGCTACGAGCGTCGGCAGCCCGATGCCGAGGTTGACGTATGACCCGGCTGGGATGTCGGCCGCGACCCGGGCCGCGATCTCGGCCTTGGTCAGCGGGGCTCGGCGTCCTGAAGTGTGCGGTCCTGAGGTGTCGGTAGCGGTCATGCCGGCTCCTCCGTCGCGCCCGTCGCGCCCCTGGCGCTTCCCGCGATCTCGACGACGGCGTCCACGTAGATGCCTGGCGTGACCACGGCCTCCGGATCGAGGGCCCCGGTCGGGACGACCTCCCGCACCTGCACCACGGCCCGCCGCGCGGCGGTCACCATGATCGGACCGAAGTTGCGCGCGGTCTTCCGGTACACGAGGTTGCCGACGCCGTCGGCCCGGTCGGCCCGGACCAGGGCGACGTCCGCGTGGATCGGGTACTCCAGCACCTGGTCGACCCCGCTGATCCGCCGGTGCTCCTTGCCCTCGGCCAGCGGAGTGCCGAATCCGGTCGGCGTGTAGAACGCGCCGATCCCGGCGCCGGCGGCCCGGATCCGCTCGGCCAGGTTGCCCTGGGGCACCAGCTCGAGCTCGACCTGCCCGGACCGGTAGGCGGCGTCGAAGTGCCACGAGTCCACCTGGCGCGGGAAGGAGCACACCATCTTGGCCACCCGCCCACGCTGGATCAGCCGCGCGAGCGGGTCGTCTCCGTTGCCCGCGTTGTTGCTCACGACCACGAGGCCGGAGGCGCCCTGCTCCAGCAGCGCCTCCACGAGGTCGGTCGGCTGCCCCGCCGGCCCGAACCCGCCGATCATCACCGTCGCGCCGTCGGCGACGTCCCCGAGCGCTTCGAGCGCGCTCTTCGCGAATCGTGCCGCGCTCATCCAGGCCTCCCGTTCGTCACGTTCTCCAGCACTACGGCCATGCCCTGCCCGACGCCGATGCAGATGGCAGCCACGCCCCACCGCCCGCCGTCGGCCACGAGCCGCCGCGCGAGCGTGCCCAGCACGCGGGTCCCCGACGCTCCCAGCGGGTGCCCGACGGCGATCGCGCCGCCCCAGGCGTTGACGATGTCCATGTCGACACCCCAGGCGTCGGTGCAGGCCAGGGTCTGCGCGGCGAATGCTTCGTTGATCTCCACGGCGACGACGTCGTCCCAGGTGATTCCCGAGCGCTCCAGGGCGCGTTCGACGGCCTCGACCGGCGCGTACCCGAAGTACTGCGGCTCGTTCGCTACCGCCGCGCGCCCGGCGACGCGCGCCAGTGGGTCGAGACCGGTCAGCGCGGCCGCCCGCTCGGACCCGATCAGCGCCGCCGAGGCGCCGTCCGTGAGCGGCGAGGCGCTGCCCGCGGTGACGGTGCCACCACCGGGGCCGTCGCTCGCCGGCCGGAACGACGGCGCCAGGGACGCCAGCCGCTCCATCGATGTGTCGGGGCGGATCGGCTCGTCCCGGGCCAGCTCCTTGCCGGCCGCCTTGCCGGACACATCGCCGGGGTAGGGCGTCACCAGACCGTCGTAGTGCCCCGCCTCCCAGGCGGCGTGGGCCAGCCTGTGGCTGCGCAGCGCGTACTCGTCCTGCCGCTCCCGTGTGATGCCGTACTTCTCGCGCAGCCGCTCGGTCGCCTCCCCGAGCGAGACCGTCCAGTCCGCGCGCATCCGCGGGTTGACCAGCCGCCAGCCGAGCGTGGTCGAGGAGAGGCTCAGGTCTCCGGCCGGGTACGGGCGCTCGGTCTTGGGCAGCACCCACGGCGCACGGCTCATCGACTCGACGCCGCCCGCGACGACGACGTCGGCGTCGCCCGTCTCGACCGCGCGGGCCGCCTGTACCGCGGCCTCGAGCGACGAGCCGCACAGCCGGTTCACCGTGGTGCCCGGCACCGTGACCGGCAGACCCGCGAGCAGCGCGGCCATGCGCGCCACGTCCCGGTTCTCCTCGCCCGCGCCGTTGGCGTTGCCGAGGATCACGTCGTCGACCAGGGCGGGGTCCAGCCCGGACGCGCGCCGC
This sequence comes from Promicromonospora soli, assembly GCF_014653785.1. GTDB lineage: Bacteria > Actinomycetota > Actinomycetes > Actinomycetales > Cellulomonadaceae > Promicromonospora > Promicromonospora soli. The sequence goes on from NZ_BNAS01000004.1 coordinate 406,521, forward strand.
ACCTGCTCGCCGACCACGAACGCGGCCAGGTCGTCCGGCCGGACGTGGGCGAGCGCCCCTCCGTACCGCCCGAACGGCGTCCGGACGGCGTCGAAGACAAAGGCCTCTCGCATCAAGTCACTCCCCTACGTGTCGTCGTTACCTCGGGCCGGGCCCGCCGTCAGCCCGCGCCTAGTGCATCCGGGCGAGGTCGGACTCGATGGCCGCGCTTGCCTCGAGCAGCGGAGGCAGCAGGTGCTCCAGGATCTCCGGTATCTCTCCGCGGCGGACCAGCGCCGAGACGTTCACCGCGGCGATAATCGCGCCCGCGCCGTCCCGCAGCGGGGCCGCGACCGACCGCAGGCCGTCCTCGAGCTCCTGGTCCACCAGTGCCCATCCCTGTTCGCGGACCCGGGCCAGCTCGGCCCGCAGCTCCTGCGGATCGGTGATCGTCCGCGCCGTCAGGGGGACGAGCTCGGTCGAGGCGAGGTAGGCGTCCAGCGCCTCCGGCTCGGTGTGGGCGAGGATCACCCGCCCCAGCGACGTCGCATACGCCGGGAAGCGGGTGCCGACCCGGATCGCCGCGCTCATGATCCGGCGCGTCGCCACACGCGCCACATAGACGATGTCCGCACCGTCGAGCACCGCCACCGAGGACGACTCCCCCACCTGTTCGGAGAGCTCCTTCAGGTGCACCATCGCGATCTCGGGCAGCGTGAGGCTCGAGAGGTAGGCGTAACCGAGGTCGAGCACGGCGGGCCGTAGCGAGAACTCGCGCCCGTCGGTCGCGACGTACCCGAGCTCGACCAGGGTGTGCAGGAACCGGCGCGCCGAGGCGCGGCTGAGCGACGTCTCCCGGGCAACGTCACTCAGTGTGAGCGACCGTCGCTCGCTGTCGAACGCGCGGATCACCGCCAGCCCGCGCTCCAGCGACTGCACGAACTCAGGTGAACGTGCTGCCACGTGGTCGTCGTCCACGCTCGTCTCGTCGGCCATCTGGACCTCCTCGGATCAGCTCATGTCGGACCGGCTCAGGGAACCTCCGGGCCCCCCGGCGTGCCAGGTGACCCAGCGGCGTCCACGGCAGCCGGGTGAGTGAGGTGCGCGTCGGCCAGGCTGCGTACGCCCTTCTTCGCCTGTTGCACCAGTTCGTACACGTGCGTGCGCAGGCGGGCGAACTCCGCGTCGCCACGCGTCTCGAGCTGGTCGCGCTCAGGGCCCAGCCCGACCGCCACGTCCTCCAGCACGACCGTAGGCCTGGCCGACAGGACCAGCACCCGCTCGCCAAGGTAGATCGCCTCGTCGATGTCGTGCGTCACGAACACCACGGTGATCCCCAGCCGCTTCCACAGCGTGCGGACCAGGTCTTCGAGTTCGAACCGGGTCTGTGCGTCGACCGCCGCGAACGGCTCGTCCATGAGCAGCACCTGCGGCTCGTAGGCCGCCGCGCGCGCGATGGCCACCCGTTGCTGCATACCGCCGGAGAGCTGCCACGGGTAGGACCCGGCGACGTCGCCCAGGCCGACCGCCGCGAGCGTCTCAAACACCAGCTCGGCACGGCGGGACTTCGTGACGCCCTTCTCCTTCAGCGGCAGCTCGACGTTCTGGGCGACGGTCATCCACGGGAACAGCGAGCGTCCGTACTCCTGGAGCACCACTGCCATGCCCTCCGGGGGGCCGGTGATCGCGGACTCGCCGAGCACCAGCTCCCCCTCCGTCGCGGGCATGAGACCCGCCAGACAGCGCAGCAGGGTCGTCTTGCCCGCGCCCGAAGGGCCGACGACGCAGACGAGCTCGCCCGGACGGATCTCGAAGGTGAGGTCGGCGATGGCCTCGACGGGCTCTCCTCGACCGGTATAGACCTTGCGCAGGTTGCGCACGGAGAGCCGTGCGCCGCCGGTGTGGCCTACGGCGTGATCGGCGGCCGTGCTCGCCGGGCTGGCCGGGCTGGACATGTCAGGCACCTCCGTGCTGGGACTGCCGGTACCCGAGGTACCAGCCGAGGACCGCGTTCGTCACGGCCCGGAAGACGAGGGACAGCAGCACGCCCACGACGCCGAGCAGGATGACGCCGCTCCACATCTCCGGGATGGCGAAGCTGCGCTGGAACTGCACGATCGAGAAGCCCAGGCCGTCCTTGGCCGCGAACATCTCGCTGATCACCATCAGGATGATCCCGACGGACAGCGCCTGCCGGGCGCCCGTCACGATCTGCGGGCTCGCGCCGCGCAGCACGAGGTGCCGCACGGTCGCCACCCGGCCCAGCCGGTAGGCACGGGCGGTGTCGCGCAGCACGGGGTCCAGCCCGCGCACACCCTCGACCGTGTTGAGCAGGATCGGCCAGAGGCACCCGATCGCGATCACGACGATCTTCATCGATGTCCCGATCCCGAGGAACAGCATCAGGATCGGCACCATCACGGGCGGCGGGATCGCCCGGAAGAACTCGAGCACGGGCTCCGCGTACGCGCGCAGGGCTCGCGAGGACCCGATCGCGACACCGAGCGTGACACCCACGACCACCGCGACGGAGTAGCCGCTGAGGAGCCGCAGCACGCTCGGCACGACGTCGTGGACGAACCGGCTCTCGCCGAACCCCTCGCCGGACGGAGCCGCGAACCACGTCTCGCCGAACGTGCCCACGATCGTGCGCAGCGGGGGGTTGAAGTACGAGGTGCTGTTCGCGGTCAGGACCCACCACGCCACGAGGATCACGAGGGGCAGCCCCACCGTCAGGAGCACCGACCGCAAGACCTTGGCCGCGTCACTCATGCCGCCACCTCTCCTCGGACCGACGGGTGCCAGAACAAGGCCCGGCTCTCCAGGACACGAGCCAGCACGTTGACCGCGACGCCGAGCAGGCCCGCGACGACGACGTAGGCGTACATCGAGGCGACCGCACCGGAGGACTGCGCGATGCCGAGGAGCTTGCCGATCCCTGGCGTCCCGATGAGCAGCTCACCGGTCACCGTGAGGATCAGCGCCACGCTCGCGGCCAGGCGAAGTCCCGTCATCGCGTACGGCAGGGTCGTGGGCCATACGACGGTTCGGATCCGGGTCAGCGGCGAGAAGCGGTACGACCGGGCCGTGTCGGAGGCGACCGGGTCGACGTCCTGCACGCCTGAGAGCACCTGCACCAGCACCTGCCAGAAGCTCGCGTACACGACCAGGAGCAGCGTCGAGGCCATGCCCGTGCCGTACAGCAGCACCGCGACCGGGATCAGCGCGACCGACGGCACCGGTCGGAGGAACTCGATGGTCGACGCCGTCACGGCGCGCAGCACCGGCACCGAGCCGATGACCACGCCGAGCACGACGCCGGTCACCAGCGAGATCGCCAGGCCCGTGACCCAGGTCGTGAGCGTCTGGCCCAGCGCGGTCCAGAACTCCGGCATGCCGAGCCGGTCGGCGAGCGCGGCGAGGATCTGCGACGTCGGCGGCAGGAACCGCGCGTCCACGATCCCCAGCCGCGGCCCGATCTCGACCACCAGGAGCAGGGTCGCGACCCCCGCAAGGCCGAGGGCCCAGGCGGGGGTGCGACGACCGGATACCCGGTTCACGGCTCGGCTCACGGCAGGAGCTGGCCCACGTCGACGGGCTCGTCGAACGTGCCGTACTCCAGGCCGAGGTCAGCCAGCACCTGGAACGACGACGCTTCCAGGCCGGGTGCGAAGCGGGGCATGACCATCGCGTCCTTCACCGCCGGGTCGATCTCGGTGTAGGTGTCCAGGACCGCGCGGGTCTCGTCCGGGTGCTCCTCGGCGTAGGTGAGGGACTTGTCCATGGCCGCCGTGAACGCCTCGACGGTCTCCGGGTTCTCCGCGATCTCCTGTTCGGACGTGAAGTACGACGCGATCATCAGCTCGGGGTCGGTCTCGGCGAAGTTCGACGCCACCACCTTCGCGCCCTGCTGCAGCGCCATGGTGAGGAACGGCTCCACGATCCACGCGGCGTCGACCTGGCCCCCGGCGACGGCCGCGGGCATGTCCGGGAAGCCCATCTCGACGAACTCCACTGCGGCCGGGTCGCCGCCGGCCTCGTCGACGACCTTGCGGATCGTGGTGTCGCCGATGTTGTTGAGGGTGTTGACCGCGACGGTCTTGCCGGCCAGGTCGGCCGCGTCCTCGATGTCGGAGTCTTCCGGGGCGACCACGGCGCCGAAGTCCTCGCCCGGCGTGCCGGTGGTGAAGTTGCCCGCCGCGACAGCCTTGAGCGGCAGGCCCTCCGAAGACGCGACCAACAGGGACGTGTTGTTGCTGAAGCCGAACTGGTATTCGCCGCTGACGACGGCCGGCACGATCGCGGCCCCGCCCTGGGCAAGCTCCAGCGTGACGTCGAGCCCCTCTTCCTCGAAGAACCCTTCCTGGACACCGAGGTAGATCGGGGCGACGTCGACGATCGGGATGACGCCGACCTTGACGGCGGTGAGCCCGGCGTCATCCGGCGAGCTCTCCGCGGCGTCGGAAGGGCCGCCGCACGCGGCCAGGACCAGGGCCGCAGCCGTGCCGGCAACCGCGAGAGGGAACATACGTCGCACTGGGGTTCTCCTTCGAAGGGTGTTCGAACGTGGTGCTTGCGGTGAGGTTTGGTGCACCCGCGCGACAGCCGATTGTGCGGCATCCGAACGAGTGTGCTCACAGAGAACACTCCCAGAACCGGCTACCGCGGTCAACCCTGTCTGGCCACGCCAACGCGGCTCTGGCACGCAGAACGGGCGGTCGGTGCGCACCTTGCGCACCGACCGCCCGCCGCCGATCTCATCACTCGCGGATGCCTCGCCTCATGGCAGGAGCCGGGTCACATCCACGGGCTTGTCGAACATGCCGTACTTCAGACCGAGGTCGGCCACCACCTGGAGGTACGCCGTGTCGAGATCGGGAGCGAAACGGGGCATGAACATGACCGACCTCACGACCGGGTCGATCTCGGTGTAGGTGTCCAGAACGGCCCGCGTCTCGTCGGGGTGCTCGGTGGCATACCTCAGGGACTCCTGGATCGCCTCCGTGAACGCGTCCACTGTCTCCGGGTCCTGTGCGATCACCTCGTCGGAGGTGAAGTAGGCCGCGATGAGCAGGTCAGGGTCGGTCGCGACGAAGTTGGAGCTGACGATCTTTGCGCCCTTGTCCACCGCCCGGGTCAGGTGCGGCTCCACGACCCACGCGGCGTCGACCTGGCCCGCGGCGACAGCGGCCGGCATGTCGGGGAAGCCCATCTCGACGAACGCCACCGCCTGCGGGTCACCACCGGCGGCATCGACGACGTTACGGATCGTGGTGTCGCCGATGTTCTTGAGCGAGTTGACGGCAACGGTCTTGCCGGCCAGGTCGGCCGCGCTCGTGATGTCGGAGTCGGCCGGAGCGACCACGGCACTGAAGTCCTTACCCGGCTTCCCCGTGGAGAAGTCGCCGGGCGCCACCACCTTGAGCGGCAGACCCTCGGACGACGCGACCAGGAGGGACGTCACGTTGCTGAACCCGAACTGGTACTCGCCGCTGACCACGGCAGGCACGATCGCTGCCCCGCCCTCGGCGAGCTCGAGCGTGACGTCCAGCCCGTGGTCCTCGAAGATTCCCGTCTGGACACCCAGGTAGATCGGAGCTACATCCACGATCGGGATGACGCCCACCGTGACCGGGGTGAGCTCACCGCCGGCGGCGGCCCCCTCAGAACCACCGCTGGAAGAGGTGCCGCACGCGGCCAGGACCAGGGCCGCGGCCATGGTCGCAGCCGTCAATGGGAACAGGCGTCGCACTAGGGGGTTCTCCTTCGAACAGGATGCTGACGATGACGTACGCGCACCCACGCCGTGACACGTGCGGGGCGCGCGCTATCCGAACGAGTGTGCTGAGAGAGAACCGTCCCGGATTGTGCCTACGCGGTCAACACCGCAGCGGTCACGATCGGGTGAATATCAGGTGCCCGACCAGGTCAAACGCGCCCACACGCACCGTCGACCGGACCGCCTTGACTGACAGGCGTGTTAGCGCTCACAATCTGGGCTAGCCGACGATGTCTGACTTACCGGGCGGCTGGCTTCGTCGGAACTTGGATGAGGTGTGCTGCGCCCCTTTTGGGTGTTAGCGCTCACATTTGTACCGCATGAGCCCGGGCATGCTTCGCGGTGCGCGCCCTGTTCGGGTGAGCCGCTCTTGATCAAGGAGGATCAATGTCTGCCCTTTCCAGTACTCAATCGATCGCGCCGCCATCGCGGCGACCTCGCTGGTTGAAGCGGTTCCTCGCCGCCACCGTGGCGGCACTGGTGGCCGGAGGCGGCATCTTCGCGGTCACCGAGACGGCCGCAGCCGCCACGGTCGACCCCACCGCCTGGTACGTGCTGCTGAACCGCAACAGCGGCAAGGCCCTTGACGTCAGCGGCGTGTCCACCGCCGACGGAGCCCTGCTCCACCAGTGGACCCGCACCAACGCCAACAACCAGCAGTTCCAGTTCGTGGACGCCGGCGGCGGCTACTACAAGCTCAAGGCCCGGCACTCGGGCAAGGTCATCGACGTGTCCAGCTGGTCGACAGCCGACGGCGCGGCCATCCACCAGTGGACCGACACCGGCGGCGCCAACCAGCAGTTCCGTCTGGCCGACTCCGACAATGGCTACGTGCGCCTGATCAACCGCAACAGCAACAAGGCGGTCGAGGTCCAGAACGCGGCGACCAACGACGGCGGCGCCGTCGTGCAGTTCAGCGACTGGGGCGGCAGCAACCAGCAGTGGCAGCTCGTCCGCGTCGACGGCGGCAGCGCCAACTGCACCCTTCCGTCGACGTACCGCTGGACATCGACCGGCCCCCTGGCGCAGCCGAGGAACGGGTCGGTCGCGCTCAAGGACTTCACCGCAGTCCGCCACAACGGCCAGTACCTCGTCTACGGGTCGACGCACGACGCGGTAGCAGGCCGCGAAGGCAAGTGGGGCTCGATGGTCTTCAGCCCCTTCACGAACTGGTCCGACATGGCCTCGGCCGGCCAGACCCAGATGACGAGCTTCTCCGCTATTGCGCCGACGCTGTTCTACTTCGCCCCGAAGAACATCTGGGTGCTCGCCTACCAGTGGGGCTGGCCATACACCTTCTCCTACCGCACCTCGACCAACCCCAGCGACCCCAACAGCTGGGGCCCGCACCAGGAGCTCTTCACAGGAACCCTTCCCCCCAAGGCCGATGGGACTCCCGCCGACGGGGCTCCCATCGACCAGACCCTCATCGCTGACGACAAGAACATGTACCTGTTCTTCGCCGACGACGCCGGCAACATCTACCGGGCCAGCATGCCCATCGGGAACTTCCCGGGCAGCTTCGGCTCGAACTACACCAAGATCATGAGCGACACGGTGCTCAACCTGTTCGAGGCGCCGGAGGTCTACAAGGTCCAGGGTCAGAACCAGTACCTCATGATCGTCGAGGCGCAGGGCAACGGGGGTCGCTACTTCCGCTCGTTCACGGCCACCAGCCTCGACGGTACATGGACGCCGCAGGCCGGGGCCGACACCGAGAGCAGCCCGTTCGCCGGCAAGGCCAACACTGGTGTCACCTGGACCGCCGACATCAGCCACGGCGACCTGGTTCGCACCAACCCCGACCAGACCAAGACCATCGACCCCTGCAACCTGCAGTTCCTCTACCAGGGGCGCGACCCCAGCTCTGACGGCATGGAGTACGGCCTCCTGCCCTACCGGCCGGGCGTGCTGACCCTGCAGCGCTAGTGGCGTGACCCAGGACCGTTCCTGACGTGCGCCGGCAACAGCCCGCGCCGAGTCGGGTGAGCGTTGTCGCAGGTTGCTGCGATCACGATCGCGTGGGGATGTAGCGGGCGGGCTCGGTGCAAGGCCGAGCCCGCCCGGATCACGCAGTTGCGTTGCGGAAGTCGGGTTGTCTTCGTCGAACAGTTCCCTCGCTTTGCGGTGCGCCCACTCCGGGTGGGCCGTCCGTTTCTTGATCAAGGAGGATCAATGTCTGCCCTTTCCAGTACTCAATCGATCGCGCCGCCGTCGCGGCGACCTCGGTGGTTGAAGCGGTTCGTCGCCGCCACCGTGGCGGCACTGGTGGCCGGAGGCGGCATCTTCGCGGTCACCGAGACGGCCGCAGCCGCCACGGTCGACCCCACCGCCTGGTATGTGCTGCTGAACCGCAACAGCGGCAAGGCCCTTGACGTCAGCGGCGTGTCCACCGCCGACGGAGCCCTGCTCCACCAGTGGACCCGCACCAACGCCAACAACCAGCAGTTCCAGTTCGTGGACGCCGGCGGCGGCTACTACAAGCTCAAGGCCCGGCACTCGGGCAAGGTCATCGACGTGTCCAGCTGGTCGACGGCCGACGGCGCGGCCATCCACCAGTGGACCGACACCGGCGGCGCCAACCAGCAGTTCCGGCTGGCCGACTCCGACAACGGCTACGTCCGGTTGATCAACCGCAACAGCAACAAGGCGGTCGAGGTCCAGAACGCGGCGACCAACGACGGCGCAGGCGTCGTGCAGTTCAGCGACTGGGGCGGCAGCAACCAGCAGTGGCAGCTCGTCCGCGTCGACGGCGGCAGCGCCAACTGCACCCTTCCGTCGACGTACCGCTGGACATCGACCGCCCCGCTGGCGCAGCCGAAGGCGGGGTGGGCATCGCTCAAGGACCTCACCGCCGTCGTCCACAACGGCCAGAAGGTCGTCTACGCCACGACGCACGGCTCGCGTCCCTATCCCGACGGCAACTGGGGCCTGATGTCCTTCAGCCCCTTCACGAACTGGTCCGACATGGCCACCGCCACCCAGAACACGATTCCCTTCGGTGGCATCGCGCCGACGCTGTTCTACTTCGCCCCGAAGAACATCTGGGTGCTCGCCTACAACGGGGGCGGGCAAGGCACATTCTCCTACCGCACCTCGAGCGACCCCACCAACCCCAACGGCTGGTCCGCGCAGCAGGAGCTCTTCACCGCGAACCTTCCCCCCACGGACGACGGGAGATCCCGGGGCGGGCTTGACGTGACCCTCATCGGCGACGACACGAACATGTACATGTTCTTCGTCGACGACGAAGGTAGTGTCTACCGGGCCAGCATGCCCATCGGGAACTTCCCGGGCAGCTTCGGTACGTCGTACACGGAGGTCTTGCGCGACACGCCGCTCAACCTGTTCGAGGCGGTCGAGGTCTACAAGGTCCAGGGTCAGAACCAGTACCTCATGATCGTCGAGGCCCAGAACTACACAGGGTTTGGTCGCTACTTCCGCTCGTTCACGGCCACCAGCCTCGGCGGCACGTGGACACCGCAGGCCGGGGCCGACACGGTGAACAACCCGTTCGCCGGCAGTGCCAACAGCGGCGCCACCTGGACCAGGGACATCAGCCACGGCGATCTGCTTCGGACCAACCCCGACCAGACCAAGACCATCGACCCCTGCAACCTGCAGTTCCTCTACCAGGGGCGCGACCCCAACACTGACGGCGGGGAGTACGGCACGCTGCCCTATCGGCCGGGTGTGCTGACCCTGCAGCGCTGATATGTAGTGCCGTCCTGTCAAGGGCGTGGTGAGGCTCCGCCTCGGGTTGTGGCCCGGGGCGGAGCCTCTCTTGTCCGTTCGGCCCGGGTGGTGGCTGACCCGGCCAGGTCACGAAGCCGCGTAGGCCTGCGCGTACTCTGCAGCGGGCGGGATCGGCTGGATGACGTCGAGCAGGACGCCGTCCGGCGCCGGGACGATGAAGTGCCGCTGCCCGAAGTCCTCGTCGCGGAGCGCCAGGACCGGTGCCAGGCCGACGTGCCCGGTCAGGCGGGCGTGGGCAGCGTCGACGTCATCGACCTCGAGGTTCACGATCACGCCGCGCGGGAGCGCACGGTATCCCTCCGGGACCGTGGGGTGGTCGTGGGCGACCACCGCCAGCTCGAACGCACCGAGGCGCAGGCTGACGTACCAGTCGGACTCGTACGTGGTCTCGAACCCGAGCGCGTCGCGGTAGAACGACGCCGCTGCGGCGACGTCCTGCGCCATGAGGACCGGGTAGCAGCTGGTGACGGACATCGGGCGCTCCTTTACGTACACTGTGAATGTAACGAGAGTCAGAATACATACGCGCCGTACGTAAAAGGAAGTGCCGTGCCTCGTGCCTCCGCGGCCGCTGCCGCCCATACCGCCCACCAGGTGCTCGTCTCGGCGACCGAGCTGTTCGCCGCGCGCGGCTTCGCCGAGGTCTCGCTCGACGACGTCGCCCAGGCCGCCCAGGTCACACGCGGCGCGGTCTACCACCACTACCGGAACAAGGCCGGACTGTTCCTCGCGGTTGCGGCCAGACTCCAGTCACAGGTCGCCGACGCCGTGGTCGCAGCCGCCGACCGTGCGGGACCGGACGCTCGCGAGCAGCTGCGCGCAGGTTCCCACGCCTTCCTCGATGCCATCACCGCGGGCACCGCGGTGCGCGTACTGCTCGTGGACGCCCCGGCCGCCGTCGGGTGGCAGGAGTGGCGCCGGCTCGACGAGGCGAACTCGGGCCGGCACCTGCGCGAGGCACTCCGGGAAGCCGGCGTCGCCGACGATCTGCTCGATGCGCTGACCGCCCAGCTCTCCGGCGCCATGAACGAGGCCGCGCTCTGGATCGCGCAGCAGGCGGACAGACCGGCAGCATCGAAGCAGGCCCACGCGGCGCTGGACCGCCTTCTCGCCGCGGCCCTCACCTGAGACAATCCCGATGTGATCGACAAGGACCGGGGCCGCGCGCGTCCGCGGCTGGTGATGATCAGCGGTCCGATCGCGTCGGGGAAGAGCACTCTGGCTGACGAGCTGACCCGGCTGTTGCGGCTGGATGGCTTCTCGGTCGCACTTACCGACCTGGACACCGTCGCAGAGATGGCTTTGCCGACGCTTCCGGACTGGGCGTGGGCTCATGAGATCCATGCGCAAACGGTCGGCGCCTGGTTGGCGACGGGCATCGACATCGTGGTCGACGAAGGCACGTCGAACCCGACCGAGGTGCAACAAGTGCTTGACCAGGTGCCCGAGGGCACCGATGTGTTCCACATCGTGTTGACCGCCGACTTCGACGCCTCTCTCGCACGAGCGAGGGCAGATCACGGGCGCGGGGTCAGCAAGGACCCGGCCTTCCTTCGCGCCGATCACGAGGCTTACTCTCACCACCTGCCGCACTTGCCGAGCAACCTTCGTCTGCATGTCGAAGGTCAGGAGCCTGCGGCGTTGGCACGTCAGGCCCTCAGTTTCCTCTTTCCTTGACGGACTTACGTCGCTCTACCGACTGGTCGGCCGGTCAGATCACAGTGGTACTCCCGAGAAGTCGGTGCCGGTCAGCTCCGCGGACTGTGCCCACAGGCGCTTGGCCGCCGCTGGGTCGCTCGCGGCCGCCGTCCGCCCGACCAGTGCGGGGGCACCTCGCATCCCGGAGTGCCCGTCCGGTCCGGCGTAGCTGGCACCGGGAACGTCCTGGGTCGCGGCCAGGAGAGTCGGCTGGGCGCCGGCCTCCGTATCCTGCGCGACGATCTTGAAGAGCATCCGGCCGAGCTGGGCTCCAAGGCCGGACCTGGGGCCGAGGTTCGACACCGCCAGTCCGGGGTGCGCCGCGAGCGAACGCACCCGTGATCCAACGTCACTGAGCCGCCGCTGAAGCTCAAGGGTGAAGAGCAGGTTTGCCAGCTTGGACTGACCGTATGCCCGCCGGGGGTTGTATTCGCCGGCGAGGTAGAGGTTGTCGAAGTCGATTCCCTTGACCCACCGGTGCGCGGCGGCGGAGACCGTCACGACCCGGTCGGTGATGTGCGGCAGCAGCAGGTTGGTGAGCGCGAAGTGGCCGAGGTGGTTCGTGCCGAAGTGCGTCTCGAACCCGTCCTTGGTGCGTCCCTCCGGTGCCATCATCACGCCCGCGTTGTTGATCAGCAGGTCCAGGTCGCCGTCCCAGGACGCCGCGAACTCACGCACTGACGCCAGGTGGGCGAGGTCGAGACGACGGACCTCGTGACTGCCCGGGACCGTAGTTGCGGCGGCCTTTCCCTTGTCGAGATCGCGCACGGCGAGCACGACATGCGCGCCGGCACGGCCCAGCGCCCGGGCCGTCGGGAGGCCGATGCCGCTGTTCGCCCCGGTGACCACCGCGGTGCGGCCGGTCAGGTCGGGGATCTGGAGTGCGTTCACGGAAGCAGAGCTCGCTGCTGCACCTGGGATACCGCCCGCTGATGCGGGCACGGGCTGGGACGTGGTCATGGGCCCAACTCTCACCGGTGGCCCCCAGTCGCCACGTCCACCTGGCGTGGCATCTTGCGTACAGCGATCGCGGTACACGCGCTGCGGTACAGAGCTCCCCAGGCTGTCCTCGGACCCACCGGGGGCTCGTGCTCGCTGCCGCGTCAGGGCGTGAGGATCTCCACCCCGCCGGCCTCGAGCGCGGTGGCGATGTCGGCCGACGGCCGGGTCTCGCAGATGAAGTAGTCGGCGCGAGCCAGCTCTGCGACCTTGGCGAACAGGCGGCGTCCGAGCTTGGTCGAGTCGGCGAGGACGGCGACCTTGCTCGCGTGGTCCATCATGGCCGCCATCATTGCGGCGTCGCCTAGGTTGCTGGTCGAGAAACCCGTGGTCGAGACAGCGCCCACGGCGATGAGGGCGAGATCGGCCTGCACGGCGATCTGCTCGCCGTTCTCGACGACCTGAAAGCTCACGGGACCGGTCGTCGTCTGCGTGATCGAGCGCACCGAGCCACCGAACACGTACAGGTCGCGGTACACCTTCGCCGGGATCTCCGCCGGGAGTCGAAGGTTGTTCGTGGCGATCGTCAGGTCGCGGTGGTTGCGCAGATTACGGGCGACCGCCAGGTTGGTGGTGCCGCCGTTGAGCATCACGACCGACCCGTTCGAGACGATCTCCACCGCGCGGCGCGCGATCGCCTCCTTCTCCTCGACCTGCATGCGCAGGCGCACATCGAGACCGCTGTCGTTCGGCGCCATCGACGACGCGCTCACCGCGCCGCCGTGCGTACGGATCAGCTGGCCCTCGGCGTCGAGCTGGTCGAGGTCGCGGCGCACGGTATCGATCGACACGTCGAAGCGCTCGGCGAGCTGCGCGACAGTGACCTGGCCCTGCTGGCCGACGTAGTCGACGAGGGCGGCGCGCCGCCCCGCGGGCAGGTGACGTGCCCGCTCTCCTGCGTCTTCGCTGGTCGTCATGCAGAAATTTCTAGCATATGACGGCATCCTCGCGCGAACTCGACCGCATGAAACGGCACGCCGGGAGCGGCCCAGCAGCCCTGTCCAACCCCTAGACCCCCACAAATACTGAAGCGCCACGACTCTTGACCTCTGCGCCTCGATGCGGCTACTGTCGCCAAAAGTTGCAGTAACGCGCACAGGACAGCGTAAAACTGCACGAGATCAGACTGAGGAGTGAAATGAGCAACGAAGCTCAAGTCCGGCGGCGCATCGCCCAGCTCGCCGGCGCCACGGCCGCCACGTTCGGACTACTCGTAATCGCTGGATGTGGCGCAGGCGGAGGCGACGGCGGCGACTCGGGCGGCGACGTCACGATCGAGTTCGCCCAGTGGTGGGAGCCGGAGCTGCCGGACGGTGAGTTCCGCGCCCTCATGGACGAGTTCGAGGCGCAGAACCCCGGCATCAAGGTCGAGCTCATCAGCGGGCCCTACGCCGCCACCAAGGAGCAGCTCTTCGCGGGCGCCGCCTCGGGCACGATGCCCGACGTCGTCGGCCTCGATGGAGCCTGGGTCAGCGACTTCGCGTCCCAGGGTGTCATCGCGGACCTGACCACGCTCATGGGCGAGGTCGGGTACGACGACAGCGAGCTGGCCAGCCAGGTCCAGGTCGAGGGCTCCACCTACATGATCCCGGTCGTCAACTTCGTCTACCCGATGTTCACGAACGACACTCTCCTGGCGGACGCCGGCGTGGACGCCCCGCCGACGAACCGTACCGAGTTCGCGGACGCCGCCGCGGCGGTCACCGCCCTCGGCGACAACACGACCGGCTGGACCCTCCCGCTCTCGCTCGAGACGCCCAACGGCATCCAGAACGACGTCATGTCGTGGGTCTGGGCCTCGGGCGGCACGATGCTCACGGACGGCCAGCCCGACGTCACGAACGACGACGTCACGTCAGCGGTCGAGTATGTCCAGGGCCTGTGGGACGACGGAGTCATCGCGTCGGGCTCCTTCACGATGAAGGAGCAGGACAAGGTCGAGGAGTTCACGAACGGTCGCGTCGGCATGATGATCGACTCGCTCGCGCACATCAACCTCATCCGCGAGGCCAACCCGGACCTCGAGTTCTCGATCTCGGCGGTCCCTGCCGAGGACGGCTACGAGGGCGAGCGCGGCATCCCCTACGCGTCCTGGGGTATCGGCGTCGCCGAGAGCTCGGAGCACCCGGAGGAGGCCTTCAAGCTGGTCGAGTTCCTGATGAGCCAGGAGACCAACTCGGAGCTGTCCTCGATCGCCAACGCGTTCCCGGGCAACAAGAACTCGACGCCGGACTTCGTGGCCGACGACGAGCTCTACGCCAAGGCGTTCGAGATCTACCAGGCGGGCTACCCCGCCAACGAGTTCACGGGCCTTCCCGTCGCCGAGCAGCTGATGCGCCTCTTCGGCGAGCAGCTCCAGGTCACCCTGGACGGCGGCCAGACCGTGGAGGAAATGCTGGACAAGACCCAGGCTGCGTGGGAAGCCGAGTTCTAGGTCTCCAGCGATTCCCTGCCGTGCCGCGGTCCCCGATCGCGGCACGGCACCCCACAGGAGGAGCAACGAGCAATGCAAGAAGTGATCGTCGCGCCCGCCCCGCCGGCAGCGACCCCCCAGCAGCCGCGCAAGCGCAGGTCGTTCCGCAGGTCCGCCGAGCCGTTCGGGTTCCTTGCACCGACACTCGCCCTGATGTTCGTGCTGATGATCATCCCGGTCGTCCTCGTCGTCGGCTACTCGTTCATGGACAACGTGATCCTGAACAAGAACCCGCAGCTCGTCGGCATCGACAACTTCGTCACGGTCCTCACCGACAGCGTGTTCCTGACCGCGACCGGCAACACCCTCTTCTTCACGATCGTCAGCGTCGTCGCGCACCTCGTGATCGGCCTCGGCTTCGCGATGCTGCTCAACAGCCCGCTCATCGGCAACGTCGCCCGCGCGATCTTCCGGGCCCTGTACATCCTTCCGTGGCTGTTCACGGCTGCCGTGATCGCCGTGCTGTGGCGGATGCTGCTCGCCCCCAACGGCGTCGTCAACTTTCTGCTGAACACCGATGTCGAATGGCTGGCCTCGCCGGCCCTTGCGCTCGGCACGGTCACGTTCATCAACATCTGGGCCGGCTATCCGTTCTTCATGGTCAGCCTCCTCGCGGGCCTCCAGGGTGTTCCCGCCCAGCTGCACGAGGCCGCGACGGTCGACGGCGCCAACGGCTGGCAGCGGTTCTGGAACGTGACGATCCCCCAGCTCAGGCCGATCATCATCAGCCTGACGCTGCTCGATCTCATCTGGACCTCGCAGCAGTTCGCGCTGATCTGGATGACGACCGGCGGAGGACCCGTCAACGTGACCGAGATGCTCAGCACCTACACGTACAAGCTCGCGTTCAGCCGCTACGAGTTCGCGCTCGCCTCCACGAGCGCCGTCCTGGTGCTGGTCATGTCGATGGTGCTCGCGTTCTTCTACGTCCGTCACCAGAGGGCGAGGGACTGACCATGTCCGATACCAGAACCATCACCACGACCGTGCACACCGCATCCCGGCCCAGGTCCGAGATCGAGCGCCGGCGGTCGCGCCTGCGGGTCGGGGTTGTCATCGGCCTCGTCCTCGGGGCGGTCTTCGCCGCGGCACCCGTGCTGTGGATGCTCGCGAGCTCGTTCAAGTCGAACACCGAGATCTTCGAGTTCCCGCCGCGCCTGATCACCGACAGCTTCTCGTTCGACGCGTACATCGCGATCTTCAGCGATCCCGAGAAGGTGCGCTTCTTCATCAACAGCTACGTGGTGTCGTTCTCGGTCACCGTGCTCACTCTGCTGGTGGCGATCCACGCGGCCTACGCGTTCAGCCGGTTCGACTTCCCCGGCAAGAGGCCGATCAACATGGTGATCGTCAGCGTGCAGGCGGTCCCACCGATCACGCTGCTGATCCCGTACTTCGGCCTCATGGTCGCGCTCGGCCTGTACAACACGTATCCCGGCCTGATCCTCACGTACATGGTGTTCACACTGCCGTACGCGATCATCATGATGACCGGCTACCTCAACACGATCCCCAAAGAGCTCGACGAGGCCGTCCGCATGGACGGTGCGGGGTCGTTGACGGCCCTCTGGCGCGTACTCGTGCCGGTCTCGGTGCCCGGGATCGTCTCCGTCGGCGTCTACACGTTCATGATCGCGTGGAACGAGTACCTCTTCGCGCTCACGCTGACCCGTACGCAGGACATGCGCACGGTCCCGATCGGCATCCAGCTGCTCATGGGCCAGCACTCGTACGAGTGGAACGAGATCATGGCGATGAGCATCCTCGGGTCGATTCCCGTGCTCGTCCTCTTCCTCTTCTTCCAGCGCTATTTCATCAGCGGCCTCACCAGCGGATCAGTGAAGAGCTGACCAGCGACTCGACCAACCCCTAGAAAAATCGGAGAACAGAGAGTGCTCATCAACGGTAAGGCCCTGCTCGATGTCGCCAACGCGAACAGCTTCGCGGTTCCGGCGTTCAACATCAGCGACTGGGCCATGTTCACCGGAATCATGGACGTCAGCGAGGAGCTCCAGGCTCCCGTCATCATCGCGATCCACCCCGACGAGGTGAGCCACGTGACGACGGACCTGATCCAGGCCATCCGTTCGCGCGCGCACCGCTCGTCGGTGCCCGTCGTCATCCACTGGGACCACGGCAGCACGTACGAGCAGATGCTCACCGCGATCCAGGCCGGCTTCACCTCGGTCATGATCGACGCGTCGCTGCTGCCGTTCGAGGAGAACGTGGCGATCACGAAGAAGGTCGTCGACACCGCCCACACGGTAGGCGTCTCGGTCGAGGGTGAGCTCGGCACGATCGGCGCCAACGACAGCTACGGCGAGGCCGGCGCTGCCGAGATCACCTACACCGACCCGGCCGACGCCCTGCGCTTCGTGCAGGAGACCGGCGTCGACAGCCTCGCCATCGCCATCGGCACGTCGCACGGCCTCTACCCGGCGGAGAAGAGCCCCGAGCTCAAGCTCGACCTGCTGCGCGAGATCAAGGACATCGTCGGCATCCCCCTGGTGCTGCACGGCGGTTCGTCGAACCCCGACGACGAGATCGGCCGCGCCGTCAAGCTCGGCATCAACAAGATCAACATCTCGAGCGACATCAAGGTGGCCTACCACGAGCGCATGCGCGAGATCCTCGGTACCGACCGCAAGCTGCGTGAGCCCAACGCGATCCAGCCCGAGCCGATCATCGCGCTGAAGGCCACCGCAGCCCAGAAGATCCACCTGTTCGAGGCCGCGGGCAAGGCCACCCTCTACTGAGAGAGCCGTACATGAGCGCCTCTATCGTGCTGGGACTCGGCGGGACCGTCGACTACGAGCTCGCCTGGGACGCCGGGGTGATCGCATCGTTCGCGTCGCACCACGGGATCGTGGCATCCGAGCTCGATGCCGCGATCCCCGTGGTCGACGAGCGGAGCCTCGTCGTCTCGATCCTCGGATACCTGAAGGACGGCGTCGGCGGCGAGCGCTTCGTCGGGAGTCCCGAGATCCTCGACGCGTTCGCCGCCCGGTTCGACACCCGTGTGACCCTGGGCGGCACGTGCGTGCGGGCCGCGATCGCGATGCGCTCGCTCGGCGTCGACTCGCTCGTGCACCTGGTCAGCATCGACGATCACGTGCGCCGGCTGCTGCCCGACGGCGTCTCGTACGTGTGCAGCGCCGACGAGGACTCGACCGACCCGCACCTGATCGTGCAGTACCCGGCGGGCGCGGCGATCCGTGTTGGTGACATCGAGATCGTCACCGAGCACCCGAACCGCCTGATCTACGTCAACGACCGGCCCAACCGCGAGCTCGTGCTGAGCGACGAGCTCGATGCGATCGTGCCGGACAGCCGGGTGTTCCTGGTGTCGGGGTTCAACACGATCCAGGACCCGGCCCTGCTCGAGGACCGCCTGCGCCACATCGAGCGACTCCTCGGCGCCGTCCCGGCCGGCGGAGTCTCGATCTTCGAGGACGCCGGCTACCACGAGCCGGCGTTCAGCCTCCGCGCGCGCGAAGCGATGGCCCCCGCCGTCGCCGTGTACTCGCTCAACGAGGACGAGCTGTTCGCCTACCTCGGGCGCCGGTTCGATCTCCTCGACGCGGACGCCGTCGAGCAGGCCCTGCGCGACATCGCGGCTCTCATCCCGGCACGCTGCCTCGTCATCCACACGAAGCACTGGGCCCTGGCCCTGGGCGAGCGCGCCCAGGAGTTCGCCGAAGCGGTCCGCGGCGGCATCCTCATGGCGAGCACGCGCTACCTCGTGGGCGACGGCCAGACAGCCCAGGACTACGCTCGCACCGCCGCGATGGATGTCCCCGAGCGCGGCGTCGCCTTTGCGCACGAGCTCGAGCGCCGGTTCGGCGCCCGGCTCGCCTGCCGGCCCGCCCTCGTCCTGACGACGCCGACACCGACCACGATCGGGCTCGGCGACTCCTTCGTCGGCGGCTTCATCGCGGCATTGGCCGCGAGCGCCGCCGACTCCACCCGCGAAGTCACCCGTTCCCCGGTGGACAGCCGCGCGCTGTGAGCACACGATCCAAAAGGGGCGCCGATATCGGCGCTCAGCCGCTCACCGCAGACGTAGTCCGCGGCGGTCCGGACGGCCGGGGACGACGTCGTCCCCGGTCGCCTGACACCTCAGCCTCGCGCTGCGGCCGGGCCATCCGGCCGCACCCCTGCGGGGCCCCTCTGGCCGACGGTTTTCGGCCACCCCCAGAGAGGACCAAGATGTCCAGAATCGCACGCTCCACCGGGCGCCTTCTCGCCACGCTCGCCGGCACGGCAGCACTGACCATCGCTGTTGCCGGCACGGCGTCGGCATTCCACTGTTACAAGGAGGACTGGAACGACGCCGCGTACGCTCACCTCAGCCAGGGCGGCACGCCATGGCAGCCGCTCAGCAACCTCGGCGAGATGGTGGTCGCCGAGGAGCTCGGGCTGCCCCAGTGCACCTTTGTGGTCGACGGCGTCGTCGCCGACTTCATGACCGCCAAGGGGCTCACCGAGGAGCCCCTGATCCACACCAGGGCGGTCGTCGGTGGCGGCGCCGCGCACCAGGGCAAGGACGTCCCCCCGTTCAACTACCTGACGGACGCCGACTTCGTCCTGCTGGAATCACTGCTCGGGGAGGCCATCGAGGACTGTCTCTCCGCCTGAGGTCACACGCCGCGAACACGGCCTGGGTGCTCCTCTCAGCCTGAGGACGGCACCCGGGCCGTGATCGCGGTACGGCACCGGCGTCGCGGTTGTGCTCGCACCGAGAAGATCGCCGCTTGCATATTGGGTCGCCGCGTCAGTCGTCGGGCATCGAGCGGCGATCGCCCACCGGGCGGTCGGTGCGCGGGAAGGCGAGCGAGCCGGCGCCGACCCACCACTCCATCACGTCGTAGACGAGCCGGCCCGCCATGACGGACGGGTCGCCGTCCGAAAGCCGCGCGGCCTCAACTGGGTCGCAGGCGAAGATCGACATCCCGCGGTAGGACGGGTCGCTCTGCCGGTCGAACGGCCCGTTCGCGACGAGGGCACCCTGCCGGCCCAGCTCGGCGCGGTAGGCGAGGTGGCGCGCCTGGAGCACGTCGAGCTCCTCGTCCGACATCTCCGGCGCATCCGCCGGCCGCCGCAGGACCACGATCGTGTAGACGTCGAACGCGTCGGGGATGTTGGGATCGCGTGACATGCGATCAGGCTACGACGGCCCGCCGCCCGCCGACCTCAGACCGTCTCCGGGGACACGGCGAGCCGGGTGTTCCAGGGGTCCGCGAAGCGCAGCGTGTCGCCGTCGTCGGCGGTGGGGATGCCGTGGAACCGGAGACGGTCGGCGAGAGCTTCGACGTCGGTCCGGGTGGGGACGAGGATCCGGACGTCGCCGAGGCCGAGGGTCGCAGCGCGCGGTGCCGCACCCGCGCTGCGCCAGGTGTTCATGCCGATGTGGTGGTGGTAGCCGCCGGCCGAGATGAACAGGGCGGAGTCCAGCTGCGCCGTGACGTCGAACCCGAGCGTGTCGACGTAGAACCGGCGCGCCGACGCGATGTCGCCCACCTGCAGGTGCACGTGCCCGATGGCGGCGGAGGCGCCGGAGTCGGACGCCTCGGGGTCGTGCCAGCGCCGCAGGAACTGGTTCGGGTCGAGGTACTCGGTGGCCATCGCGATCGTCCCGTCCGCGTGAACGGTCCACTCGTCGCGGGGGCGGTCGCGGTACAGCTCCACGCCGTTGCCCTCGGGATCGGTGAAGTAGAACGCCTCGCTCACCAGGTGGTCGGCGCTGCCGGTGAAGGTCTGCGGCACGCGCTGAGCCATCGACGCCAGCGATGCGGCCAGCCGGCGCTCGTCCTCGAAGACGATGGCGGTGTGGTAGAGCCCGGCACCGCGCGGGTCGGAGTCCGGCAGGTCCCGCTCCTGGCGGAGCACCATGATCGGCACACCGCCCCGGCCCAGCGTTGCGGTGGCGCCGGACTGGCCGAGGACGTCGAGGGTGACCGCGTGCTGGTAGTACGCGGTCATGGCGTCGAGGTCGCGGACGAGCAGCTCCACGGTGTTCATCCGCGTGCCGTCGGGCGCCGTCCCCGCGGTGGCGACGTGGTGCGGCTGCCACGCGGGGACGGGACTCTGCGCGCTCATGCCAGACCTCCGGCGATGACCTGATACGTGTTCAACATGGCGCGTCCTCTCAGATGGATCAGGGTAGTCAGTGGACGAGCGTGAAGCCGCCGGTCCAGGAGATCTTCTCAGCGCCGGCGAGGGTGATCTGCAGGAAGCCGATGGCCTCGAGCTCCCGCGCCCGCTTGAGCGACCCGGCGTCGACGGCGCGCAGCCCGGCCGCGGTGACCAGGTCGACGAGGGCCTCCTTGGCGGCCGCGTCGTCGCCGGCGACGAGCACCGCCGTCTGCACGGGGCCGGCCGCGCCGGTGCCGAGGGTGGCGCCGAAGTTCGCGTTGAACGCCTTGACGACGTTCGCCGCGGGGACGGCGTCCTGCAGCAGCTTCGCCGCCGAGGAGTCGGCGGGGACCGTGAGGTCGTCGAAGGTGCTGAAGTCGACGGGGTTGCTGACGTCCACCAGGACCTTGCCGTCGAACGCACCCGGGTAGGTGCTCAGCACGTCCGCCACCGCCGGGTACGGAACCGCCAGGACGACGATCTCCCCCGTGATCGCGTCGCCGACCGTGCCGGCCGTGCCGCCGAGCGGACCGGCGACCGCCTTCGCCTTCTCCGGGTCGCGGGCAAGGACCTGGACGCCCGTCCCGCCCTTCGCCGCGATGCCCGCTACCACGCTGCCGAGGTTTCCTGCTCCGATGACGGTGACCGTGCTCATGTGTGCTCCTAATAGTTGTTCCTACAACCAACGCTCCGAAGTCTTGCACCGATTACTTGTCGCGTCAACCAACGCGTAGGATGGGGCCGTGAAACGACGCGTACCCCGGATGAACGACCAGGAGTCGCAGGCCTGGCTGGGCCTGACCGCCATGTTCAGCCTTCTGCCGTCCGCGCTGGACAGGCAGCTCCAGCGCGACTCCGGGCTGACGCACTTCGAGTTCGTGGTGCTGTCCACGCTCCAGCTCAGCCCGGAGCCGACGCTGCGCATGACCGCGATCGCACAGGCCACCGACGCCACCCTGCCCCGCCTGTCCCACGTCTGCGGACGCCTGGAGAAGCGCGGCCTCGTCGTCCGCTCCCCCTGCGCCGAGGACCGCCGCGCCACCAACGTCGGCCTGACGAGCGACGGACGGCGCGAGCTGATCCGCGCCGTCCCCGGTCACATCGCGACGGCGCGCCGCCTCGTCATCGACGCGCTCACGCCGGACCAGCTCGACGCGCTGACCGAGATCACGGGCGCGATCATCGCTAGGCTCGCCGACGAGCCGGGCAATCCGCCACAGGCTTACCGAGCAGAAGGGAGCCTCACCCAGCCATGAAGGGCCCCTTCCACGCTCTGACCGCACCCCAACGGAAGCGTGTCGACGAGTGGCTCCCGGGCGCTGTCATCGAGCGGGACCTGTCCTGGGGCCTGGTGGAGACCACGGTGTTCCTCGCCCGGTCCGCCGACGGCGACCGCGTCGTGGTGAAGGCCGGCGGGCTCGACGATCACCACCTCGCCCGGGAGATCCGGGCGCACCTGGAGTGGCTCGGCCCATGGACCCGGGCCAGGAGGGCTCCGGTGCTGTTGCACCACGACGCCGAGGCGAACCTGCTCGTGACCCGGTACCTACCCGGCGAGCTGGTCCTCGGCACACCGCAGGCCGACGATCCGGAGGTGTACCGCCAGGCAGGCCGGCTCCTTGCGATGCTGCACGCCCAGCACACCGTCCAGGACGCGGAATGGGAAGAGCGAGAGATCGCTCGCTCCCTGCACTGGCTGGACCAGCCGCACCAGATCGCGTCCGACGTCGCCGCCAGGCTGGAAGCTCTTCTCCAGGAGTTCCCGACACCGCCGGCGACCCTCGTGCCGACCCACGGCGACTGGCATCCACGCAACTGGCTCGTTCACGAGAGCACCGTGTTCGCCATCGACTTCGGCCGTGCCGGGTTGCGACCCGCGTACACGGACCTCACCCGGATGGCGGCCAACGAGTTCGACCGCGACCCCGGGCTCGAGGCTGCGTTCCTCGCGGGCTACGGTCCCGACCCGCGCGAGGCGGAGACCTGGTTCCGCGTCAAGGTACGCGAGGCGATCGGCACGGCCGTCTGGGCCTACCAGGTCGGCGACGAGGACTTCGAGAGGCTCGGACACCGGATGATCGCCGACGTACTGGCCGAAGCCGACCGCCAGGCCTGAACCCGCAGGCCGGCCAGGGTGGACAGGGCCGCAACGGCCGGCGCCTCAACTGACGCTCAAGTGCCTGTTCGCGCGCCCCAAACGAACACAGCGATACCGATGACGGCGAGGACGGGCCCGATGATCGCCCACAGCGTCACGCCCGTCATCACGCTGCCGGCAAGGTAGCCGAGTCCCTGCAGGGTGAACACGGAGCCCACGATGACGAGGACGACGCCGAGCACGATCAGGCCTGACTTCACGGTTGCCTCCGAACGGTCATTTCGACGGTACACCCGCCAGTTCCGCCTGATGCGGCTGTGACCTGCTGTGATCGTCACTACCACGAGCGGTGCCCTTCCGTCGCGCACCCCAGAGCACCCCGGCGATGACCAGCACGGCACCGGCGGCGGTCAGCGCCCCGACCTTCTCGCCGAGCAGCGTCGCCGATGCGCTGAGCCCGACGACGGGGACCAGCATCGAGAACGGCGCGACGACACCAGCGGGATGCCGGGCCATCAGCCAGGTCCAGATCCCGGATCCAGCCAGCGTCCCGATCAGCACGGTGTAGGCCAGCCCGAGCAGCGCCGGAACCAGGTGCGGCCCTGGGACGAACGACCGGACGACGGCGTCCGGACCCTCCACGACCAGCGACAGCAGGGCCATCGGCACGGGCGGCACCACCGACATCCACAGCGTGAGGTGCAGCGGGTTGGGCGCCTTGGCCCGCGCGTTGGACACGTTGCCGATCGCCCAGCCGAACCCGCCCGCCAGCACCAGCAGGAACGGCGCGAACGCCGCGGCCTGCGCCTGGGACCAGCCCACCACGGCCAGCCCCAGCGTCGCCACGCCCAGCCCCACGAGCTGCCTCGCGGACACCCGGTCCCGGAACGCGACAGCTCCGAGCAGCACGGTGAACGGCGCCGACGACTGCAGCACCAACGACGCCAGCCCGGCCGGCATGCCGACAGCCATGCCCCAGTACAGGAACAGGAACTGCAGCGTCCCGAAGCCGATCCCGTAGCCCAGGAGCCAGCGCACCGGCACCTGCGGACGCGGCACGAACAGCACGGTCGGCACGGCGATGATCGCGAACCGCAGCGCCACGAGCAGGAACGGCGGGAACTGGTCGAGCGACGCGTCGATGGCGATGAAGTTCAGTCCCCACATGACCGCGACGGAGAGGGCGAGCAGACGGTGCGAGATCGGCATGCCCCGAGTCTGTGCGGCCGCCGTTCTGAAGGACAAGCGAAACCTTCTACATATCCTTGTAGGTTGGCTTCATGGACGCAGAGCCTCGTCGTCGCGGTCACGACCTCTCCCGCATGGACCCTCGTCATCTCGACCTGCTCCGCGAGCTCGCCGACCGGGGATCGGTGACCGCCGTCGCCGAGGTGACCCATCGGACGCCGTCGGCCGTATCGCAGCAGCTCCGCACGGCACAGCGCGAGCTGGGTGGCATCCCGCTCGTCGAGGCCCACGGCCGGGGCGTCCGGCTCACCGAGGCGGGCCGGCTCCTGGCCGACGGCGGCCGCGACCTCGCGCGGGCCGTCGCCCAGGTGCAGGCCAGGTGGGACGAGTACCTGGGCTCGGCGTCCGGCACCGTCCGCCTGGCCGCGCTGCCGAGCGCGGCGACGATCCTGCTGCCCGGGGTGCTGGACCGGCTCGCGGACACGGCGGTGGACCTCGAGTGCACCGACATGGACATCGCAGAGTCGGAGTACTCCGGGATGGTCGCCGACCACGACATCGTCGTCGGGCACAGCTTTACCGGTCCCGTACCCGCCGGAGCGGGGCACCTGTACACCGCGGCCCTGCTCCGCGAGCCGCTCGACATCGCGATGCGGGCGGACCACGCCCTCGCGGCCAAGGCCCGGGTCACCGCCCGGGACGTCGTGCTCCACGAGTGGTACGGCGTGCCGCTCGGCTACCCGTTCGACGACCTGCGCATCGCCGTGGAGACCGCTGCCGGCACTCCGGTGCGCGTGGTCCAGCGGCTCCGTGACAACCGGCTGGTCGAGGCTCTCGTCGCCGCCGGCGACCGCGTGGCCGTCCTCCCCCGGTACAGCACCACGCCCGGGGCGGGCCTCACCCTGCGTCCGGTGCACGGCATGGACGCCGCGCGGTGGATCGTCGCGATCCTGCGACCCGACCGGGCCGAACGCCTCGCGGTGAGGACGGTGCTGGACGCGTTGCGCGCGGTGGCCGTGGACGTCGTCGGCTGAGGGCGATGCCTAGGTCGGGGACTGCACGGTCAGCGTTCGGCTCCATAACGGCGATCAGCACCTCGACCGCGTCGCACCCCGGTGCGCTCGCGGTCAGGCGGTCGGAGGGACGTGTGCCGGGCGACGTCGACGCCGACATCGCCGCGCGGATGCTGCTGGCCGCGTGGGAGGGCCTGCAGTTCCAGTGGCACCACGGGCCGCCGTTCGACATCCGCGCCCATATCGAGTGGCACATCCGCGCTCCTGGGGCCGAGGGCGCTAGAGTGACGCGCCCTCGGCCCCCGTGCAGAACCATCTCCAAGGAGGCGGCACACGTGCCCAACGAGACCACCCGCTTCGGCGCGGAAGACATGGTGACCCAGGGATCGGCGCGGTGCCGGGCGCCGGGGCCCACGTCGCAATGGGACGTGGTCGAGCTGGAGCTGCACGGCCCGGCCCAGGGGAACCCGTTCGTCGACGTCGACCTCTGGGCGACGTTCTCCCGCGGGGACCGAGTGGTCCGTGTCGGCGGGTTCTACGACGGCGACGGGGTCTACCGGGTGCGGATGCTCGCCGAGGAGGAGGGGACCTGGCACTTCACGACCGGCTCGACGGCGCCCTCGCTGGACGGCATCGAGGGCGACGTGGTCGTCGTGGCGGCACGGCCGCGCCAGCACGGCCCCGTCCGGCCCGACGGCTTCCACTTCCGCCACGCCGACGGCACGCGCCACCGGCCCTGGGGGACGACGGCGTACGCCTGGACGCACCAGAGCCCCGCCCTCCAGCAGCAGACCCTGGCGACGCTCGCCGAGTCGCCCTTCACCAAGATCCGCATGTGCCTGCTGCCCAAGTCCTACCTCTTCAACACCGACGAGCCCGACCGGTTCCCGTTCCCCGCGACGAACGAGGGGTTCGACCACACGCGGTTCGACGTGAAGTTCTACCGGCACCTCGAGACGCGCATCGGGCAGCTCGCCGCGCTCGGCGTGCAGGCCGACCTGATCCTGTTCCACCCGTACGACCGGTGGGGCTTCGCCAACCTCGGCCCGGTGGTCGACGAGCGGCTGGTCACTTACACGGTCCGGCGCCTGGCTGCGTACTCCAACGTCTGGTGGTCGATGGCCAACGAGTACGACCTCATCGCGGCCAAGTCGGTCGACGACTGGGAGCGTCTCGCCCGGGTCGTGGTGCGGGAGGACCCGCACGACCACCTGCTGTCGATCCACAACTGCTTCGAGTTCTACGACCACACCCGCCCCTGGATCACGCACGCGTCCACCCAGCGCGTGGACGTCTACCGGACCGCCGAGAACACCGACCAGTGGCGGGAGCGCTGGGGAAAGCCGGTGGTGATCGACGAGTGCGGTTACGAGGGCGACGTCGAGTACGGCTGGGGCAACCTGACCGGCGAGGAGCTCGTGCGCCGGTTCTGGGAGGGCGCCGTCCGCGGCGGGTACGTGGGCCACGGCGAGACCTACCTCAACGAGCGGGAAGAGCTCTGGTGGTCCAAGGGCGGCGAGCTGATCGGCACCAGCCCGGAGCGCATGGCGTTCCTGGAGCGTGTGGTGGCGGAGTCGCCGACCGGCGTCCTGGACCCGTTCGCATCGGACTGGGACCTGCCCTGGGGTGGCGTTCCGGGCCGCTACGTCGTCGGATACCTCGGCTTCTCGCGCCCGCGGTACCGCAACGTCGACCTGCCACCCGGCACGTTCCGGGTCGACGTGATCGACACGTGGGAGATGACGGTCGAGGCGCTGCCCGGCACGCACACCCGCCATGTGCTGGTCCCGCTGCCGGGCAGGCCGTACATGGCGATCCGCCTGGTGCGGGTCGACCCTCCGGCACAGGTCGAGCCACTCGTGCAGGTCAAGCAATGAACGCCCCCTACGCGATGTCGCCGCCGTCGGCCAGCAGGGTGCTGCCCGTCATGAACATGGACAGGTCGCTCACGCAGAAGAAGAAGACGACCCGGGCGATGTCGTCGGGCGTGCCTTTGCGACCGACGGGGGCGGTCATCATGAGGGCGACCGCGGCGGCGTCGGGCGACGGGATCCCGGCCGCTGCCCCGGCCGCCTTCGCCGCGAGCCGCAAGCCGCTGAAGCTGCTCGACATCTTCATGGGGCTCGTCGTCGAGCCGGACGAACACTAGGGACCGCTCGGGGGTCCGGTCGAGAAGCAGTCAGTAGGCGTCGAGCTCGACCGCGACGGACGACGCACCCCGCAGCGGCCCTACCTGCTCGGCCTCGCTCTGCAGCGACCCCTTGTCCCGAGCCCGTAGCGAGGCGAACGTCCTGATCGTGATGGTCAGCTTCCGGCCGCTCTTGCGCGGGCGCCAGGTGCCGACGATCTCGCCGTTCGCGAGGACGGTGCCCGGTTCGCCGACCGTCTTCCACACGTCCCGGTGGTACCTCTTGTCGATGATCGTCTCGCGGTCCCGCAGCTGGGTGTACGGGTCGCGTGGCGGGAGCAGACGCACCCCCTTCGGCGTCGGCGCCGAGC
The DNA here is from genome assembly GCF_014653785.1 of Promicromonospora soli. Classification (GTDB taxonomy): domain Bacteria; phylum Actinomycetota; class Actinomycetes; order Actinomycetales; family Cellulomonadaceae; genus Promicromonospora; species Promicromonospora soli. Next base: position 434,138 of record NZ_BNAS01000004.1, read on the forward strand.
GCAGGGCGTCGAGGTCCTCGGTCAGGATCCACGACGCGCCGCCGTACTCGACCACCGTCAGCTCGTCCTCGATCGCGCCCCACCACGGGTTGACGTCGCCGGCGTGGATCCCCGCCCAGGCGGCGAAGCCCGCGCGGGTCGACGGCCCGTAGCAGCGCAGGTAGCGGCGAAGCAGCTCGGCGCGCGCGGCCTCCGGGTCGATGCCCGAGATCGGATGGCCGAGCCACTCCTCGACCAGGACGAACGGCGCCTTGTTCCCGGCGCGCGGTGCGAAGCAGACCACGCCCTGCAGCGTGAGGATCCGGATGCAGAAGTGCACCACGCCCTCGCCGAGCGGCTGACCCGGGGCGTAGGGCCCTTCCTCCTCCCAGATTTCGCGCCGCGTCTTCGGCAGCTTGCCGGCGATCCGCCCGGCGATCTCCGCGCCCAGCTCGTTGATGGCGAGCCGACGCCCCGAGAGCACGTCACGGATCTCGGCGCCGCACTGCTCGGCGGCTTCCGTCAGGCTCATGTCGAGCTTGTCCAGCGCCGGCCCGACGCCGGGAAGGAAGCGTCGCATCGCCTCCTCGGTCGGCGGGAGCACCCCGGTGGTGAAGACCGGTGCGGCCGACGCCGGGAAGCAGAACGGCGAGCCGCGCATGCACCAGGTCTGCAGCAGGCTCTTCTCCTCGGCCACCGCGTCGTCGACCCGTTCCCGCGTGAGGTTCTCCATCCTGGCGTGCAGGGCGAGCAGCGCCGACCCGGGCGGGCTGTCCTGGACGCCGCACGGGCCGGCGGCATCGAGCAGCGCGCTCTCGTCCAGCCGTCGGGTGAGGTGGTGGGCACGCAGGCGAAACGCTATGACGTCGCCCTGCGAGACCCTGACAGTCACCGGCCCAGGCTAACGCGGCCCGGGACTGCCATGATGTCCATGTGTCCGCCTACACCCTGCACCTCACCGACGGCGACCCGGCCCGCGTCGTCACCATCCTGCCCGGCAGCGGCTACACCGCGATGGCGCCGCTGCTCTGGTACACCCGGGCCGCACTGAGCGACCTGGGCTGGTCGGTCCGCGCCCTGGAGTGGACTGACAAGCCCACCTTCGACTCGGCGCGCGCGGCGTTCGCCCAGGTGCTCGAGGGCGCGGACGCACCCGACGAGGACGCGCTGCACATCGTGGTGGCCAAGTCCCTCGGCACCCTCGCCCTTCCGCTCGCGGTCCGCCTCGGCCTGCCGGGCGTGTGGCTCACTCCCGTGCTCACCAACGAGGGCGCGCTCGACGTGCGAGAGGCCGCCGCCGACCTGAGCGAGGACCACCTCCTGGTCGGGGGCACCGCCGACCCCCTGTGGGACGGCGACCTCGTCGACGGTTCGGACGCCGACGTCGTCGAGGTGGAGAACGCCGACCACTGCCTGGAGGTGCCGAACGACCGGGCTGAGAACCTGGCGATCCTCGACGAGGTGGTCGCGGCGATCGAGGAGTTCGCGGGCTCGTTCGGCGAGGAGTGACCGCCCCCGCGGACCGTCATCCCGCGACCTCGACGACCCGGACGTCATCGACGCGGAACCGCCCGGACGAGCCGCGCAGTCCGAACAGGAGCTCGATGCTGTCGACGTCCGCGTCCACCGTCGTGTAGGTGCGCTCGAAGGTGGCCCACTCCCCCGGCGCGGTGGCGGCGGACGCCGGCAACCAGTTGCGCTGCTCGGTGCCGACGCCGGTGGCGCCGAGGAACGACCTGAAGAACGCGTAGGCACCGACGCCAGCCCCGGGTGTGTAGCCCGTGAGCTGGTACCGGAACGACACCCTGTAGGTGGTTGCCCGCTTCGCGGTCACGGGCGAGACCCCGGCCTGTTTCCGCGAGCTCGCGAACCGCTGGTAGGCCGCGGACCCGCTGGTGTCGGTGCTCGTGAACAGCAGCGACCGGTCGCCGGCGAAGGCGCCGCCCGTGGCGATCTCCGCGGTGTAGGTGGCGGGGGTCGTAGCTGTGGCGCCGAGCTGCCAGCTGTCCGCCTCTGCAGCCTCGAAGCCGTGGCCCCACTCCGTCGGCGGCGCCGGCTCGACCGGCTCGACCCGGAGGTCGTCGACGCGGAACACCCCTTCCGAGCCGCGCAGGCCGATCCAGACCTCGATGTTGTCGATCGCGCCGTCGGCGGTGGTGTAGACCCGGTCGAACTTCTTCCACTCCCCCGGCGCCGTCGTGGCCGACACCGGCAGCCAGTTGCGCTGCTCGGTCCCGACCCCCGCGCCGCCGCTGAACGACCGGAAGAAGGCGTACGCACCGACGCGCAGGCCGGGCGTGTAGTCGGTGAGCTGGTACCAGAAGGTCACGCGGTACTCGGTCGCCGGCTTCGCCGACACCGGGGAGACGCCCTGCTTGCGGGAGTTCACCCAGAGGTTGTGCGCGGCGTCGCCGGTGGTGTCGGTGCTGGTGAAGAGCAGCGAGCGGTTGCCCGTGCGCGCGCCGTCGTCCACGATGCCCGCGGTGTAGGTCCCGGGAGCGCGGCCGCCGAGCTGCCAGACCTCGGGCTCGTCCGCCTCGAACGAGTGGCGGAACACGGGCAGGAGCAGGTCGTAGGCGTCGTAGACGCGCTGCACAAGGGTCGCTTCGTCCGCTCCGCCCGCGGTCCACAGGGCCTCGGCCGCGTCGAGCTCGGCCGTGAACGCCGCCCAGCTCCCTGGTGTGTAGCCGTCGGCGTCGAGCGCCCGGGCGGCGCCGAGCACCGCCTCGATGCCGGCCGCGTCGACCCGCGCCGTGAACGACGTCGACCGGGTCCCGTCGGCCGTGCGCGAGACCACCGCGTACGTGGCGCTCCCCGCCAGGATCACGTCGTCGTGCCGCAGCGCGCGCGTGGTCGTCACCAGCTCCCAGCCGTCGGCCGGCCCCTCGAACTCGGCGGCGTCGGGGTCGGTCGTGCGGTACACGTCGAACTCCACCGCGCGGGCGGGCTTTGTCCAGCGCACGGTGTGTGCGCCCTGCTCACCCTCGGCGATCCACAGGGCCTGCGCCGTCCCGGGCAGCTTGGTGACGGTCACGTCCTCGAAGGTCGCGTCGCCGGAGGCGAGGCTCACGCCGGCCAGTGCGGCGTCGAGCATCGGGATGATGACGGAGCCGACGGTGGTCCACGTCGCTCCGTCGGCCGACGCGTAGGCGACCACCTGGTGCGTGTGCGCGGTGCGCACCAGCTTGACGTGGCGGTACCGCTCCGCGTCCAGGTCGGGGCCGGGCACGAGGTACGGGCTCCTGGTGCCGCCCCCCGAGTTGTGTCCGGGGATGCCGACGCCGATGTCGGCGCGCGTGTCCAGGTTCCGGGTGCGCAGCACGATCCGGCCGTCCTCGGCACCGAGCCAGGCGTACTCGCTGGTCGGCGCCGCGTCCTGACGGATCGTGACGCCGGCGCCCTCGACGGGCCGGGCACCGAGGTCGGCGGAGACCAGCACACTGCCGCTCACCAGCTTGCTCGCGAGCGCCAGGCTGTCGGGCTGGTGCCGGCCGATGCCGTTCCAGCGCGGCGTGATCGCCTCGTCGCCGCCTGCGAAGCCCGCCCCGGAGGCGCCGCTGATCGTCACGGCAGCACCGTCCACGTCCGCGGACCCGGCAGTCTCGCCGACGCGGTCGTCACGCCAGCCGCCCGGGAGGTCGTGCGACACCGCGGCGGCCACCTCGACCTTCACCGGGACGGCGGGCTGCGCGGCACCGTGCGAGTTCCGCGCCACGACCGTGTAGTGGTAGCGGCCGGGGCCCGGGACCGGGTCGACGACGGACTGCCCCGTCACGCCCGACGCGACCACTACGGCGTCGGCCATCGCGGCCGTGGTGCCGCGGCGGACGTCGAACGAGGTGGCGCCCGCCGAGCGGCCCCAGGTGAGGCCGACGACGCCTGCGCCGACGGTCGCGTCGACCGCGAGCACGCGGCTCGGTTCCGGGCGGTCTGCCGTGGTGCCGAGGTCGAGCACGACCGCCGTCGACGGCTTGAGCTCGTACCGGCCACCGGTGAGCCTGAGGTCCTTCCCGGAGACGAGGTCGCGGACGGTGCCGGCCACACCGGCGGGCACGACGACGGGCAGCTTGGCGGCGTTCCCGTATGCGTCCCGGGTGGTGTTCACCGCGACGAGGTAGTCGCCGTAGCGCGCCGTGACGAGGTCGGGATAGCTCGTGAACGGCGTGTCCACGGCGAAGTTGTCGCGGTTCATCGGGCCGACGCCGGGCTGGAGGCTGACCGGCGACAGCTCTCCGGTCATCGCGAGCCCCTGCTCGCCGGGGGTCGTGTACCGGTCCTGGATGATCGTGTCCTCGACGCTGTGGGGCCGCAGGAACGTGTCCTCGTAGGTCACCAGCGACTCGGTGCGGACCTGGGCGTGCTGCGCCCCGGTGGCGGTACGTGCGTGCAGCCGCGCGGAGGACGTCACGCCCATGTTCCGGAAGTTCAGCGTGCCGCTGACCTGGGTGTCGCCGTCGCGGAACGTGACGAACAGGTTGTCGACGTCGACCCAGGCGAAGTCCGGCGTGCTCGCGCGGTCCACGCCGAGCGTGGCGAGCTCCTCGTCGGTGTAGCGGTCGAGGTCGGTGTTCGGCAGCACCTGTCCGGCGGCCGCCTTGCCCAGCGCCTCGTACCCGGCACGACCGCCCGTGGCGAACGCGTACTCCTCGCTCAGCCGCAGGTCGTACTTGCGCTTGGCGAGGATCCCGTCGAAGTACGGGAAGACCTGGTTGTCGACCAGGGCCTGCTGGAGCCAGCCGGTCGCCTCGCGAGCGTGCTGCCAGGTGACCTTCCACTCGGGTCCGGAGTAGGCCTCGGCGTTCTCGGCGAGGTACTTCTCGAGGCCGGCGTACGCGAAGATCTGGGGCGTGTTCGGCTCCGTCGAGTACGCCACCTTGCCAGGGTAGGCGTTGTTCCGCCAGTCCACGATCTGGTCCATCGTCATGACGCGGTTCCCCTGGGTGTCCGTGCCCTGGTAGCGGGTCTGCCCGCGGGCGTGCAGGTTCTTCAGCGCGAGCTTGAGCAGCTCGTCGCGGATCCCCGCGTCGGCGGGGTGGTCCGCGAGCCGCCAGAACCACGACGGGTAGTAGTTCGGCGTCTCGCCGTAGCTGCCGACGTAGCCGTTCTCGCGGTAGAGGCCGGCCTCCGTGAGGATCGGGTAGTGCTCGCCGTAGGGCAGGCGCCGCTCGACGGCGCCGTCGGGGCCGGTCTTGCTCCGCGCGAGGCCGCGCATGACGACCTGCAGGTAGTCGTCGGTGAGCTGGGCGGTGCCGTCGTGGAAGAAGAGCGAGTGGTAGAGGTCGAGGTCCCGGCCGTCCGGTCCGACGAGGACCTCCTCGCCACGGAACGGACGCAGGCCGAGCGCCTCACCGAGGATCTGGTGGCTGCGGTCGGAGCCCTCGAAGTGCTCCGAGCCGATGACGCGCAGGCCCTCGTGCGCCTCCCAGGCCCCCTCGTAGGTGTAGTAGACCTGGTTGGAGATGTACGACAGGCGCGAACGCGCGAAGTCGTAGTTCGCCTTGAGCACGCGCTCGTAGGCCTCGCGGCGGGAGAGCTCACCCCCGGACCAGTCGACTCCGGCGATGCTGTTCGGTCTGTCGGTGGTGCCCGTGACGAAGGGCTCGTCGAGGAACGCCTCGAACGCGTCGGAACCCATGATCTCCGGGTCCGCGAGCAGCGGCTCCACGATGTAGAGCGCCTCGCCGAGTGCGCGGTAGTAGCCGCCCCAGTCGGACTGGTGGCCGCCCGACGCGAGGCTCCGGACGTCGCCGTAGTACTGGCGGGTGAAGTTGTCGATCGAGCGCAGGATGCGGTCGATCGCCGCCCGCTTCTCGGGGGCCGTGTCCGCCGGGCACCAGTCCATCGACAGGCACTCGGCGTAGAAGCGCAGCTCCTCGACGTACCTCGTGATCGAGAGCACGGCTGTGGGGGCCGAGTCCGCCTTGGCGGAGAGCGCGTCGAAGTCCGCTACCTGCTGGGCCCGGTAGGCGTCGATCTTGGCCTGCTGCTCCTCGGCACCGATCGGCGCGCGGGCCTGAGGCGTCACCGCGTAGCCGGTGTCCAGCTCGCCGTCGGCGGTCTGCGGGAGCAGTGCCGGCTCGAGGTGGGTGGTCACGGCGTAGTAGGGGCGCGACGGCGCGGACGCCGTGGCGCCGACGCTCGGGTGGTAGGTCCGCAGCGTCACCTGCACCCGGTCGTGTCCCTGCGTGGACACCAGGGGAAGCATCGCCGTCGCGCGGAAGAACCGCCCGGGCAGACCGCCCTGCGTGCCCGTGTCCAGGGCCTGGTAGTCACCGCTGTTCTGGTACTGCACCTGCTCGCCGTCCACGAGCAGCAGGGTCTTGAACGCGGACGCGTCACCGCCGAACAGGGTCACCGACAGGTAGTTCTGCTCGGCCGGGTCGACAGTCATCTCGAATGTCAGGTCGGACAGGTGACGCGACGGCGGGGTGGTGGGCTCGGCCACGCGCGCGGGCCGCCCGCCCTCGCCGGTGATGACCGAACCGGCGGGCACGAATCCGTGCGCCTCCTCGGAGGCGGCGTCGCCGAGCGCCAGGTGGTCCAGCGCCCCGGCGGGCGCGTCGACGGCGGCGGCCGACGGCGGTTCGTCCGCGCTCGCCGCGGGGACCGCGAGTCCGCCCGCTGCGACGGCTAGAGCGAGCGCGAGGCCGACCAGCGCGGTTCCTGCGCGGGGGTTCCGGCGGGGCGTCGGCAGTGCGGAGACAGACGGCAGGGGCGTGGGTCGCGACATTGCGAGCTCCTTGGCATTCACCAAACGGAAAGCGATTGCCGTGAAGGTAGCAGAGGACTCGACGTCCGGGAAGCCCTTGATTGGAGGGAATACCGCACTCGCCAGCGGCACCGGCGCGGAAAACTATGGAAAGACTTGGAACGCGCTTGCAGCGCGCCCGCACACACCGCTGGAGCCGCTCGAGATCATCGCGACCCGTTCGGCAGGACGTCACCGAGTGACGGGCGGGTTCTTGCCGGCGCTCAGGCCGGACCGGGAATGCTCGTCTCGGCGGCCCACGACGCGAGGAGCCCCAGCCGGTCGGCCGAGCTGGAACCCGGTTCCGCGGTGTAGATCAACAGAACCTGGCCGGGCTCGGCGGTGATGGCGAGCTCTTCGTAGGCGAGCACCACCTCGCCGACGACGGGATGGTGGAACCGCTTAGTGCCGGCGCCATGGGTGCGGACGTCGTGCGCGGCCCAGAGGGTGCGGAAGACCTCGCTGCGCGTGGAGAGCTCGCCGACCAGGTCCTGCAGCCCCTTGTCGTGCGGGTTGCGGCCGGCCTCGGTGCGCATGACGGCCACGCACATCCCGGCGAACAGGTCCCAGTCGGGATAGAAGTCCCGGGCCGCGGGGTCCAGGAACTGGAACCGCGCGAGGTTGGGGGTGCGCCCGCCGTCGCCGATCACGGGCGAGTAGAACGCACGGCCCAGCGGGTTGACCGCCAGGACGTTCTGCTGCGCGTCGCGGACCAGCGCGACGCCTCCGGTGATGGACTCGAGCGCCCACTCCAGGCTGGCCCTGGGCACGGACGGCCTGGCCGCCCGACGGCGAGGACGCCCCGACGACAGGATGCCGTCGGCCGCGCGCGCGAGGTCCAGCAGGTGAGCCCGCTCGGAGTCGTCGAGCTGCAGGGCGTGTGCGACGGCGTCCAGCACCGAGGCCGAGGCCCCCGCGATCGCGCCGCGTTCCAGCTTCGTGTAGTACTCCACGCTCACCCCGGCGAGCACGGCGACCTCGCTCCGCCGGAGCCCCGGCACCCGGCGCTTCTGACCAGCGGGCAGCCCGGCCTCCGCGGGGGTGAGCTTCGCGCGGCGCGACATGAGGAACTCGCGCACCTCGGCCCGGTTGTCCATGTCAGCAGGCTAAGCCGGGTCCGCACGGCGAACGAGTCCCTGTCGGTACACCTCTCGTCAGGGGCTCCCACGAGCCCGCGCGGGCAAGGACGCTGGTGAGCATGCCCGAGATTCCTGCCTCCGCGCGACCCCCGTTCGGCCGGTTCCTGCCCACGCTGCTGCTGCTGCTCACGGTGTTCGGTCCGATCTCCATGGACCTGTACCTCCCGGCGCTCCCGGCGCTGACCGCCGAGCTGGGCGCGGCGACCTCGGTCGCGCAGCTCACCGTGACCACCTGCCTGGTCGGCCTCGCGATCGGGCAGCTGCTCGCGGGACCGCTGTCCGACCGGTTCGGGCGGCGCGGGATCCTGCTGATCGGCGTCGTCGCGTACGTCGCGACGTCGGCCCTGTGCGCGGCCAGCCCCACCGTCGAGCTGCTGATCCTCGCGCGGCTCGTGCAGGGTCTCGCCGGCGGGGTGGGAATAGTGATCGCTCAGGCCGCCGGCCGGGACATCTACTCAGGCGGAGCGCTGATCCGCTTCTACGGGCGGTTGACGGTGGTCGGCGGGCTCGCCGCGATCATCGGTCCCCTGCTGGGCGGTCAGCTGAACACCGTCACCGACTGGCGCGGCCTGTTCGTCTTTCTCGCCGTCGTCGGCGCCGCGCTCCTGGTGACCGCAGCGCTCGCGTTCACCGAGACGCTGCCCGCCGGGCGCCGCACCAGCGGCGGCTTCGCGCAGACCAGGCGGGACTTCCGGGTACTGCTGTCCGACCGCGTGTTCCTGGGTGCCGTGCTGAACCAGGGCTTCATGTACGCCGCCCTCTTTGCCTACCTGTCGGGCGCCACGTTCGTGCTGCAGGGCATCTACGGGCTCTCCCCGCAGGGTTATGCGCTCGCGTTCGGCCTGAACTCCGCCGGGTTCATGCTCTTCGGATACGTCGCCGGCCGCGCCGCCGAGCGCTGGAGCGTGCCGCGCACCCTGACCGTCGGCATCGTCGTGGCGGGCCTCGGCGCCGTCGGGCTGCTCGCCGCCGGCCTGGCCGCCATGCCGCTGTGGGTGGTGATCGTGTCACTGCTCGCGCTGGCCAGCGGCGTGGCCGTCACGTCCCCGCCGGCGACGACGCTCGCACTGGTCGGGTACCCGAGGCTCGCCGGCACCGCGTCGTCACTGCTGGGCATGGTCCGGTTCGGGTTCGGCGGCGTCACCGCACCCCTGGTCGGCGTCGCGGGCGCGGCGACGATCCTTCCCCTCGGCATCGTCAGCACGGCCTCGATCGCGCTCGCTGCTGCCGCCTACCTCGCGCTGGCGGCGCGGCCGCGGCGCTTCGCCGCAGCGCCGGTCGCCGGGGCCGGCGCCGAGCCGGCGCTCCACGCCCTGTCCCCCGGCTCGAAGGGCCACTCATGAGGTTCCCCAAGATTCCTGTCCTGGCCGCGGCCGCGGCGCTCGGCCTGCTGACGGCTTGCGCCTCGACCGGACCGGCGGAGCAGCCCGGCGCGTCCTCCGGCTCCGGCACGTCCGCGCCGTCGTCGGCCGTGCCGACCCCGTTGGACTCCCGATCGGAGTCCCCTTCCGCCGCGGCGTCGTCCCCCAGGCCGGGATCCGACGCCGCGGAGAACGACGTCGCGGGCACGATCGTCCGGTTCACCTCGGACGACGCACGGGTCGACGTCACGATCGACCAGGACACCCCCGCCGTCCGCGACTTCCTTTCGATGCTGCCCCTGACGCTCGACGTCGAAGAGCTCAGCGGCCGGGAGAAGATCGCCTACCTGCCGCGCGAGCTCGACGTCGTGGGCACTCCTGGTTCCGACCCGGAGGACGGCGACCTCATCTACTACACGCCCTGGGGCAACCTCGGCTTCTACTACGACGCGTCGGGCATCGAGTACTCGGACCAGACGCTCCACCTCGGCACCTACGACGCCACCCTCGACCAGCTCAACCGCCTCGAGGGCGCTGGCGTCACGATCGAGATCGCCCACTGACCCTCCCGGCGCGCGTTTGGTTGTGGGCGCGACCGTTGCGACTACCCGTCCGTTTTAGGCGCAACGATCGCGCCCACAACCAAGTGCTACACGCCTGAGGGGTTCTGTCCGGGCCTCCCACCCGGCGGGCGGCCCGACGTTTGATGGGTCCGGCAAGAGCACTGCCCCCGTGCCGCACAGCTCGGCACGGCGCACCGAACGAGGAGAGCCATCAATGCGTGGAGTTGTCATGTACGCCCCCGGGGACGTTCGCGTCGAGGAGCGCGAGGACGCGAAGATCATCGAGCCGACCGACGCCGTGATCCGCGTGTCCGCGGCCTGCATCTGCGGGTCGGACCTGTGGCTGTACCGCGGGATCGAGGCGCTGAACGGCCCCACCCCGATGGGACACGAGTACATCGGGGTCGTGGAACAGGTCGGTGACCAGGTGAGGAACGTCAAGGTCGGCGACTTCGTCGTCGGCTCCTTCGTCGCCTCCGACAACACCTGCGAGATCTGCCAGGCGGGCTACCAGTCCCGCTGCATCCACAACGTCATGATGGGTTCGGAGGGCACCCAGGCCGAGCTCGCCCGCATCCCGCTGGCCGACGGCACGCTCGTGGCGACGCCCGGCGAGCCCGACAAGGACCTGATCCCGTCGCTGCTGGCCGCCTCGGACGTGCTCGGCACCGGCTGGTTCGCCGCAGTCGCCGCCGAGGCAGGGCCCGGCAAGACCATCGCGGTCGTCGGCGACGGCGCGGTCGGCCTCTCGGCAGTCCTGGCCGCCAAGCAGCTCGGCGCGGAGCGCATCATCGCGTTCAGCCGCCACCCCGAGCGCCAGGCCCTGGCCCGCGAGTTCGGCGCTACCGACATCGTCGAGGAGCGTGGCGACGCGGGCGCGGCGAAGATCAAGGAGCTCACCGGCGGCTACGGCGCCCACGGCGTCGTCGAGGCCGTGGGGACCCAGGAGTCGATGTGGCAGGCCATCAACTCCGCCCGGGCGGGCGGGTACGTGGGCTACGTCGGCGTCACGCACGGCGTGCAGCTCGACGGCCTGAACCTGTTCTTCACCGGCGTCCACCTGCACGGCGGCCCCGCCCCCGTGCGCCGGTTCCTGCCCGAGCTGATCCGGCTCATCTGGGACCGCACCATCGACCCGGGCAAGGTCTTCGACCTCACCCTGCCCCTCGACGAGGCGGCCGAGGGCTACAAGGCGATGGACGAGCGCCGCGCCACCAAGGTGCTGCTCACCCTCTGACGCGGGCTCCGTCCTCGCGTGCGAGCCGCTGGAGCATCGCCGACAGCCGATAGGGCACGACCTGCTCCAGGGCCACGGACGTGCTGGTCCTCTGCACTCCTGGCGCGGCGGTGATCGCAGCCGTGACGCCGCGCAGGTCGGCGGCGTCACGAGCGACCACACGGGCCAGGAGGTCGGCGTCGCCGGTGGTCGCGTGCACCTCGATCACCTCGGGGATGTCCGCGAGCGCCGCGTAGGCCGCCGGTGCCTCGGCCTGGCTCAGGGCGATCTCCACGAAGGCCGTGAGTCCGCGTCCGAGCGCCTCTGGAGCCAGCCGGCGGCTGACGTCACCGAGCGCCTGCGACTGCTCGAGGCGGCGCTGCCTGGCGTGGACGGTGTTCCGTGCGACGCCGAGCGTGCGGGCGAGCGAGACCACCGACGCTTCCGGGTCGTCGTCGAGGGCGAGCAGCAAGCGCGCGTCCAGTGCATCCAGCCGGTAGTCGTTGGTCATTCTGCCGACCCTCTCGAAATGTGATGAGCAATTTGCCAGGTCTGGCAGAGCACAGTTGCGCAGAAGCCTAGCTGGCCCACAGTGTGCCGACCATGGCTTACACGACCTCCCCGCAGCTGGCGCTGCGTCCCCTCGTCCACGAGCTGCCCGCCTACGGGGCGGGGCGACGCGCGACCGACGCGACCAGCGCCGCCCTCGCCTCCAACGAGAGCCACTACGACCCCCTGCCCTCCGTGCTGGAGGTCGTCCAGACCGCCGCGAGGCGCATGAACCGATACCCCGACAGCGCGGCACCTGCGCTGCGCGCCGGGATCGCGGCCGCCCTCGACGTCGTCCCCGACGAAGTCGTCGTCGGGCCGGGGAGCCTGGGCGTTCTGCAGCAGATCATCGCCGCGGTCTGCGACCCGGGAGACGAGATCGTCTTCGCATGGCGGTCCTTCGAGGCCTACCCGATCCTCGTCTCGCTCGCGGCGGCACGATCCGTGATGGTGCCGCTGGCCGCAGACGAGTCGCACGACCTGGAGGCGATGGCGGCCGCCGTCACCGAGCGCACCAAGGTGATCCTGGTGTGCACGCCGAACAACCCGACCGGGTTGACGGTCGAGCACGGTCGCATGTCGGAGTTCCTGAGCTCCGTGCCCGCACACGTGCTGGTGGTCATCGACGAGGCCTACGTGGAGTTCGTCGCCGAGGAGGACCCGCTCGACGCGCTGGCGCTCTTCCGTGCGCACCCGAACGTCTGCGTGCTGCGCACCTTCTCCAAGGCGCACGGCCTGGCGGGGCTACGGGTCGGCTTCGCCATCGCGCACACGGACCTCGCCGATGGGCTGCGCCGCGTCGGCCTGCCGTTCGCCGTCACCGCTCTTGCGCAGGAGGCGGCGCTCGCCTCGCTGCGGGCCACCAGGGAGCTGCAGGAGCGCGTCGCGCTCGTGGCCGACGAGCGCAACCGTGTGGCGCGCGCTCTCCGGCGTGCGGGATGGGCCGTGGTCGCGGGACAGGCGAACTTCGTCTGGCTGCGCACCGACGACACGCTCCGCGAGCGAATCGTCGATCACCTCGAGATGCACGACATCCTGGTGCGGGGCTATCGGGGCGACGGGGTGCGCATCTCGCTGGCAGACACCCTGACGAATGACCGCGTGATCACCGCGCTCGGCGACCGCAGCACGTTTGCGGCCGCCCGATGAGCACAAGCACCAGGACGTGGCGCGGTTCTCCCGCCACCGCACACCACGCCGGCCCGGTCCCGCACAACCTGCTCGAGGATGCACTGGGGTTGCTGATCGGCACCTTCGTGGTGAGCCTCGGGCTTGCCATCCTTCGCGCCGGGGCGGTCGTGACCGGCGGGACCGCGGGCCTGTCGCTCCTGCTCAGCCAGGCCTTGCCCGTTCCGTTCGGGCTGCTGTTCGCGGCCATCAACCTGCCGTTCTTCCTGCTCGCGATCCGGGGAAAGGGATGGAAGTTCAGCATCTACAGCGCGGTGGCGATCACTCTGGTCTCGACGATGTCGGGCCTGCACACGCTGTTCGTCCCGCTCGCCGGGATCGCGCCCGTGTACGCAGCCGCGGCAGGGAACGTCCTGTGCGGCGTCGGCCTGATCGCCCTGTTCCGGCATACCGCGAGCCTCGGCGGGTTCAACATCGTCGCGCTTGTCGTGCAGGACCGGTTCGGCACGCGGGCTGGATACGTGCTGATGGTGCTCGACTCCGCGGTGATCGTCTCCTCCCTGCTTGTCGCCGCGCCTCTGACTGTCGTCGTGTCGGCAGCGGGCTCGGTGCTGCTCAATCTGATCCTGGCCATCAACCACCGGCCAGGGCGGTACACCGGGTCGTAGGCGGCGAGACGTGGCATTCGCCGAGGTCAGGGCGTGCTGCCTGCCTGGGCTTCGCTCGCTCCGAGGGGATCACCGGACCGCACCAGAGCACCCCTGATCAGCATGGCGACAGAGCTCTCCAGGCTGGAGCGCAGGTCCGGTGCGAACTGGGCCAGCGCGGGGTCGACCTCGTAGGCCGCGAGCACGCTGGCAGACGGCCGGCAGTACGTCGACAGCGCACCCGCCAGGATCAGGGTCGTCATGCACACCGTCCTGGCACCGTCTCCGAGCTCCGGCACGCGGCGGCGGATCATCTCGACCGCGGCCCCGAGGGTGGTGAGGGCGGACTGCTTGTGGCGCACGACGACGTCGACGGACACGTTGTGCTCCAGGACCCCGGCCTGCGCGCCTACGAGGTCCAGCAGCACCGTGTGGCGAGCCAGCGACCGGCTGAGGACTGCGGCCATCTGGTCACCCCGCCCCATCGCCGAGAGATGGGCGTCGATGCCGGTGGCGAGTTCGTCCGACACCTCCGCGAGCCACGCCTGCAGTGCACCGGTCAGGAGCTCGAGCAGTACCGCCTCACGGGACTCGAAGTAACGCAGCACGTTGGACTTGGCCAGCCCTACCCTGCGGCTCAGCTCGTTGAGACTCACCTCGGCCACCGGCATCTCGTCGAGCATCGCCATCGCCGTGTCGAGGATCGCCTGGCGCCGGATCGCCCGCTGCTCCTCGCTGCGCGCTCGCTGGAATGTCATGTCCGCCAGTTTACAGACCGCCAGTCTCTTGACAACAGACCGTTGGTCTTTTACGGTCGGACGCACAAGAGACCAGCGGTCCGTAAAAAGGAGAGCGACCATGACCGAGAAGTGGACCGAGCGCGACATCCCTGACCAGAAGGGCCGTGTGGCCGTCGTGACCGGCGCCAACACCGGCCTGGGCTTCGAGACAGCACGGGCCCTCGCGGAACGCGGGGCGACGGTGGTGCTGGCCGTGCGCGACGTCGAGAAGGGCAAGAAGGCCGCCGCCCGCATCTCCGGCGACGTCGGCGTGCTGGCACTGGACCTGACATCGCTGGAGTCCGTCCGCGACGCGGCGGCAGAGCTGCACGCGACGCACGACTCGATCGACCTGCTGATCAACAACGCCGGCGTGATGATGCCGCCCAAGCAGACCACGCGGGACGGGTTCGAGCTGCAGTTCGGCACCAACCACCTCGGCCACTTCGCGCTGACCGGGCTGCTGCTGGACCTGCTGCTGCCCGTTCCGGGCTCCCGGGTGGTGACCGTCAGCAGCATCGCCCACCGCACCGGGGGCGCCGCGATCCACTTCGACGACCTGCAGTGGGACCGGTCCTACGACCGGACCGCGGCCTATGCGCAGTCAAAGCTCGCGAACCTGCTGTTCGCCTACGAGCTGCAGCGCCGCCTCGCGCCGCGGGGCACCACGGTCTCCGTCGCCGCGCACCCCGGCCTCGCCAGCACCGAGCTGGTTCGCGACCTTCCCGCCGCCATGCGCCTGATCGCACCCGTCATCGGCCCCCTGGTCAGCCAGAGCGCGGCAGGAGGGGCGCTGCCCAGCCTGCGCGCCGCCACCGACCCGGCCGTCCTCGGCGGGCAGTACTACGGCCCCGACGGAAGGAGCGAGTTCCGTGGGAACCCACACGTGGTCTCCTCCAGCCCGCAGTCCTATGACGGGACCCTTCAGCAACGCCTGTGGACCGTCTCCGAGGACCTGACCGGCGTGAAGTTCCCCGAGATCCAGCCAGCACTGGTGGAGCAGGTCAAGTAGCCGGCGCGGCAAGCGAAGCTGCTGGACGTCGGGGTGGGGGGTTCCGATGGAGCCTCCCACCCCATGCGGGCACCCACCTATGGTTGAAGCCATGAGTACGAAGGACGAGGTGCGGGAGTTCCTGGTCTCCCGCCGCGCCAACGTCACGCCGCGGCAGGCCGGCATCCCCGACTTCGGTGGAGAGCGGCGCGTGCCCGGGCTGCGCCGCGAAGAGGTCGCCATGCTCGCCGGCGTCAGCCTCGACTACTACACGCGGCTGGAGCGCGGGAACATCCGCGGAGCCTCTCAGAGCGTGCTGGGCGCGATCGCGCGAGCGCTGCAGCTGAACGACGCCGAGCACGAGTACCTGTTCGACCTCGCCCGCACGGCGCCCGCGGCGGCCGCGCGCAAACCCAGGCCGGCTCCCGAGTCGGTGCGTACCTCGGTGCAACGCGTGCTGGACAGCATGACCCTGCCCGCGATCGTCCACAACGCGAACCAGGATCTTGTCGCCGCGAACCTCATGGGCCGTGCCCTGTACGCCCCGATGTTCGACACCGAGGGCACACCCAACGTCGCCCGGTTCATCTTCCTCGACCCCCGCGCCCAGGACTTCTACGTCGACTGGGCCCAGGCCCGCCGCGTGACGGCGGCGATGATGCGCCTGGAAGCCGGACGGGACCCGCTCAACCGGCAGCTCACGACGCTCATCGGCGAGCTCTCCACCCGCAGCCCGCAGTTCCGCGAGGACTGGGCCGGACACGACGTCCACGAGCACCGCACCGGGGTCAAGACGTTCCGCCATCCCGAGGTCGGCCCCATCGCGGTCGCGTTCGACGTGTTCGGGATGCCCGGCGAGGCCGGACTGATGATCGTCACCTACAGCCCTCCCCCGAACACCGACTCCGCCGACAAGTTCGCCCTGCTGGCCAGCTGGGCCGCCACTACCCAGCATCATGAGCGACCGCTCAGCGTGCCGCTGTCCGACTGACCTGGCCGACGAGATCCGGCAGCGCGCCGTCGCGAGCGAACACCGGGATGACATCGATCGGAGTGTCGACGGTGAGCCACTTGCCGCCGTCGTACGTGGTACCCGACCACAGGTCGGTCCATGCCGCGCCCTCGGGCAGGTACACGCGTCGGCTGGTCGCATGCGGCTCCACGATCGGCGCGACAAGGAGGTCGGGCCCGAACATGTACTGGTCCGCGAGGTCCCAGCACGTGGCGTCGCGGGGGAACTCGTGGAACATCCCGCGCATGACGGGCTGGCCGTTCGTGTGCGCCTCGGTCATGAGCCGGCGCGTGTAGGGGCGCAGCATCTCCCGCATGCGCGTGTAGCCGACGAGGATCTCGTAGACCTCCTCGCCGAAGCTCCAGAGCTCGTTCCCTGCCCCTGAACGGGCGCGGGGAGAACCGTCGGCGCTCGTGACCTCCTCATAGGGCTGGCGGTCGCCGTGCATGCGCATGACGGGGCAGAACGTACCGAACTGGAACCAGCGGACGAGCAGGTCGCGGAAGTCCGGGTCGTTGACGTCGCCGTTGTGGAACCCCCCGATGTCAGTGGTGAACCACGGGATCCCCGCGACACCCATGTGGAGGCCCGCGGTGATCTGCCGGCGCAGGTCCGTGTAGGTCGAGTGGATGTCACCCGACCAGACGAGGGCGCCGTACCGCTGGCTACCTGCCCAGGCACAGCGCAGGAGGTTCACCACCTCGTCCTGCCCCGCCGCCCTCTGGCCCTCGTAGAACATCCGCGCGAACGCCTGCGGGTAGATGTTTCCCACCTGCAGGTTCGAACCCTGGTGGTAGCGGTAGTTGTCGTAGTCGTAGACGCCGTACTCGGGCTCGGCCTCATCGAGCCAGAAGAGCTGGATGCCCAGGTCGTGGTAGTTCTGGCGGCAGATCTCCCACACCACCTCCCGGGTACGCGGGTTCGTGGCGTCGAGGAACATGCTGGGTCCCTGGAAGCCCATCTGCACGTCGAGACCCCGCTCCGTCCGGACGAGGAGGTTCTCCTTCTTCAGACGTGCGAAGTTCTCCGACTCGACCGAGACCTGCGGCCACACCGAGACCATGAGCTCGATGCCCAGCCCGCGGAGCTCGGCGACCATGGCCGCCGGGTCCGGCCAGAACTCCTCCTCGAAGCGGAAGTCGCCCATCTTGGGCCAGTGGAAGAAGTCGGCGACGATCACGTCGAGGGGTAGGCCGCGACGCTTGTGCTCGCGTGCCACGTCCAGGAGCTGTTCCTGGTTCCAGTAGCGCAGCTTGCACTGCCAGTAACCGAGGCCGTACTCGGGCATCATCGGCGCGTGCCCGGTCGCGTCCGCGTACGCGGCGCTGATCGCGGCTGGTGAGCTGCTCACGGTGATCCAGTAGTCGAGCTGCTGGGTCGACTCCGCGATCCACTCGGTCCGGTTGGCGGCGAAGGTGGCCTGCCCGATGGCCGGGTTGTGCCACAGGAAGCCGTAGCCTGCGCTGGACATCACGAACGGCACGCTGGCCTGGGAGTTGCGGTGCGCCAGCTCGAACGTCGAACCCTTGATGTCGAGGATCTCCTGCTGGTACTGCCCCATGCCGTAGAGCTTCTCGCCGGGGACCGGCTCGAACGCGGCGCGCAGCCGATGGTCGCCGCCGATCACCGGCCGGAACTCACGAGCCTGGAGCTTGAGGGAACCGCCCTCGTCCAGCTCGCGCAGGACGGTCCTCCCTGCGGCGTCGCGGAACTCGACCGTGCACCGGAACACCTGGTACCCCGCCTGCTCGTCGTAGAAGTCCCGTGCCCGGAGCACCGCAGTGACGTCGCCGTTGGTCAGCGTCGCGACACCGTCGTCGACCGAGACCGTCACGGGAACCCGCTCCGGCTCGAGCAGCGCGAAGTCCGTGTCGAGCACGTCGGAGGCCGGAGCGCTGCGGACCCGGAGCGAGCTACGGCCCCATGCCTGGACCGTGAGAGTCTCGCCGTCGCCTCGCCAGGTGACGTGGTCCGGGCCGGTCTCGAATGTGTTCATCGGGTCGGTTCTCTTTCGTATCTGGTTCACGGCGCCGCTGAGTCAGCGGCCAGGTGTGGGGGCTCGGGTGCCGGCGAGAAGGCAGCCGGTGCTGTCAGTCCTTGACGGCTCCGGCGGTCACGCCTGCGGCGATGTACTTCTGGGCGACGACGAGCAGCGCCGCCGCGGGGATCGAGGCGACGACGGCCGCGGCCATCATCGGCCCCCACTCCTGGTTCTGCGCGCCGATGTAGTTGTAGATGCCCATGGTGATCGGACGCAGCGACCCGCCCTCCCGGTCGAGAGTGGAGGCGAACAGGAAGTCCGACCACGCCCACAGGAAAGCGAAGAGCGCGGCGGTGATCATGGAGTTTCGAGACATCGGTAGCACCACTGACCGGAACGTCCGCCATGCCGAAGCGCCGTCGAGCTGAGCGGCCTGCATGAGCTCGCGAGGGATTCCGGTCATGAAGGCTGTCAGGAGCATGACCGCGAACGGGACGGCGATCGTCGAGTCCGCCAGGACCAGCCCCGGGACTGTGTTGAGGAGCCCGATGCGGTTGTAGATGGAGTAGAACCCGAGCGACATGACGACGGCGGGAACCATCTGCGCCACGATGAGCGCGAAGTTGAGCATCCTGCGCCCGGGCACCGCCAGCTTGGCCAGCGCGAAGGACGCCGGCGCGGCGACCAGGAGGGTGAGCAGCACCGTTCCCAGGCCCACCAGGAGGCTCGTGCCCAGGTACGGCAGCTGCTCCCGGAGCACGACCGTGTAGTGCTCGAACGTGAGGTCGAAAGGCAGGAGGTCGCCTCGGCGGATGCTCTCGCGTCGCGTGAGCGAGACGTTGAGCATCCAGTAGACGGGGAAGAGCATGATCGCGGTCAGCGCGATCGCGACCGGGGTCGTCCACCACGAGCGGTTCATGTCAGTCCTCCTGCTTGCGCTGGACGGCGATGTAGACGAACCCGAACAGCAGGGCGACGACCAGCAGGATCGTGCCCACGGCGGACGCCTCGGAGTAGCGGATCACCGACGACGTCCCCTTGCCGAAGGCCATCGCGTACGACCACGTGGCCAGCGTCTGAGAGCTGCCCGTGCCCGACGTCATGATCCAGATGATGTCCACGACCTTGAGCGTGTAGACGAGGCCGAGCAGCAGCGTGATCAGCGTGACGGGGCGCAACATCGGGACCGTGATCCGCCAGAACTGCTGCCACGCGTCGGCACCGTCGAGCGCCGCCGCCTCGTAGAGGTCGGCCGGGATGTTCTGCAGGCCGGAGTACAGGATCACGAGGTTGAACGGGACGCCGAGCCAGATGTTCGCGATCGTGACCGAAAGCAGGGCGTTGTCGGCGTTCAGCCACCACACCGGGTCCGCGCCGAACATCCCGAGGAACGCGTTGAGCACACCGGTGTCGGGGCTCATCATCCACTGCCACGTCGTTCCGGAGACGATCACCGGCAGGAGCCACGGGATCAGAAAGAGGCCGCGCAGCGTGGCAGACATGCGGAACCCGCCGCGATGGAAGAAAGCGGCCAGCACCAGGCCGATCACGTACTGGAACAGGATGGACGCCGCGGTGAAGATCGCCGTCTGCCGCACCACGTCCCAGAACCGGGGTTGCGAGGCCACCTCGGCGTAGATGTCGAACCCGACGAACGGCGCGCCGCCGTTGACGAAGCTGAACCGGTCGAAGCGGTGCAGGCTCATCACGACGTTCTGTACCAACGGGTAGGCGTAGAACAGCACGAGGTAGATCACGAGTGGGGCGACGAACGCGACAGCCACCCACCTCGACTCGCGCCGGGGTCGTCGGCCGGCCGCGGGCGCGGGGACGCGTGCGGCCCGTACTGCGGCCAGCTTGGGAATCGTCAACAGGCTCATGGGTAACTCACCAGGTCTGGAGTCGGAGGATTCGGGTGCGCTCGCCGGGGCGAGCGCACCCGCGGACCGTCAGTAGCCGGACGCGTCCTGGAAGGCGGTCTCGACGCCGGAGGCGTCACCCGCGGCGTTCAGCGCTCCCTGGAGAGCCTCGGACAGCGATGCCGAGACACCGACATACTCGGACCCGAGCTCTGTCGTACGCCCGGCGGCGCCCTCGATCGGCGCGACCCACGGCTCCCAGAGCTGGCTTGCCGCAACCTGCTCGGCGCGAACGTCGGGCTTCGCGGACAGGTAGCCGAGCGTCTCGTTGGTGGTGAACGCCGCCTCACCCTCGGTCAGGCAGGCGATCACGGCCGCGGCGTTCGCGTAGTGGTCGGAGGCGTCGGTCGACTGGATCGGGGCGACGGCGAACTCGCCGCCGGTCGGCACGGGAGCGACACCGCCGTCCTTCGCCGGGATCGGGATCACGCCGGTCTTGAAGTCGGCGTCCGCGGCGGCCGCGGCGAACCATGAGCCGTTCTCGGCGAACGCGTACTCGCCGGTGAGGAACAGGTCCCAGGCCGCCGACTGGTTGTCCGTCGCCGCGGAGCGCGGAGCCCAGCCCTTGCCGACCCAACCGGACAGAAGCTGTCCGGCGGAGACCGCCTCGGACGTGCCGATGTCGGAGAGGTCAGCGCCGGATCCCCAGAACCAGGGCAGGAACTGGAAGACGCCCTCCTCGCCCGCGATACCGGAGAAGGTGATGCCCTTGCTCCCGGTCGCGACGGTCTTCTCGAGGGCCGCCTCGAGCGAGGCCCAGTCGGTGATCGTCGCCGGGTCGACCCCCGCTTCCTCGAGCAGGTCCGCGTTGTAGTAGAGCCCGAGTGCGTTGGAGCCGAACGGGACGCCGTACTCCACGCCGTCGACGACGCCGGGTCCCATCAGGTTCTCGTCGATGCCGGTCGTGGCGATGCCCGCCTGCTCGGCGGTCGCGAGCAGCTGGGCAGCGACCGCCTCAGGCATCATCGGGTTGTCCAGGACGACGACGTCCGGGGCCGTCCCCTCCTTGACCGCGGTCGTGAGCTGGTTGAACAGGTCTGTCTGGGGTGCGCTCGAGCGCACGATCGTCGACCCGTCAGGGGCGCACGACTTGACGTGCTCGTCCCACGGGGTGCCCTCGGTGTGCTGGGGGTACGGGTCCCAGAAGGTGATCTCGGCCGTGGTGGTGCCAGCGGACGCGTTTCCGTCGGCCCCCGGTTCCGGGGTCGAGCCGCCGCCGGCGCACGCCGCCAGGCCGAGACCTGTCGCCAGGGCCATGCTGAGGCCGAGGCCTCGACGCACCCTTGTTGTCGTTGTCATCGCACGTTACCTCTCCGTTGAGACGGACCGTTTCGGTCCTCGTGGTCAGCGGGGCGCCCGGCACTCCTGAGCCGTTGCTGCCCCCTGACGGGGCATCCGACGACACCGCTGCCGGCTTGCTGCCACCCTCAGCGAACCGGTTCGCTGATCATGCCAGCGCAAGCAGGAGAGGTCAAGGCGAACCGGTTCGCTGCTTTGGTTTCGTTGTTTGGTGTCCAGGGATGAGCGGGCCGCCGGCACCCGGCAGGGCCGCTCCGGGATCGGGGTGGCACTTGGAGCCAGGCGTCCCTGCCCGTCGAGCAGGCCGACCACCTCGGTCTATGCGCGCTCCGTAACTTCACCCGCTAGGCATGCTTGCGTCATACGCATCTTTGCGCGTACCGTCGCTCTCGGCTGCAGGACGCAACCAACCGCAAGCTCCGGAAGCCGGAGCCCTACCCACCCCGTTGAAGGAGCGGCTTCTCACCTGGGAAGTCTCTCGGACGTCTGTCGAGGAGACGCTCTTATGTCCGTGCGTACACAGAAGACCGCTCGCCGTGTTGGTTCCGCCCTAGTTCTGCCAGGCATGGTCGCCGGGATGCTGGTGCTGGCCGCGCCGGCCACCGCCGCGGCAGGCCCGACCACCGGGATCTGCACCGGTGTGACGAACCAGCTGGCCCACCGGGGCGCCGTGCAGCCGAACCTGCTCAGGGCCGCGGCGCGCCAGAACGCCGAGCAGATCGCGAAGCTGCAGGCCGAGCGTGCCGCGCTGGTCACCACGCAGGAGAGCCTGACGGCGCAGGTCACCGCCGCGGAGCAGGAGATCGCCGCGCTGGACGCGCAGTACGCCACGCTGGTCGGGGAGATCGACACGGTGACGATGTCGCTGACGAAGCTGAACGCGGACAAGGCGACGCTGACCGCCGCCATCGCGGCGGCGAACGCCGAGCTGACGACGCTCCAGGATCAGCGCGCGACGCTGGTCGACCAGATCACCCCGCTGCAGACCCAGCTGACCGCCGCCCAGAGCGAGCTGGCCGACCTGACCACCCAGAAGGCCGACGTGGTCAGCAGCCTGGCCACCAAGGAGGCCGACCTGGCCGCGGCGAAGACCAGCCTGGAGGACCTGACCGGGAAGGCGACGACGGCGCAGGACGCCGTCAACGCCCAGCTGGCCGCGATCGACAAGGCGACGCAGGAGCTGGCCGGGCTGGTCATCCAGGGTGACGCCGCGCAGGCCGCGGTGGACGCGGCCCAGGAGGAGCTCGCCGACGCTCGGGCGGCGCTGCCGGCACTGGAGACTGCCGCCCAGGCCGCTGCCACCGATGCCGCCGCTGCGAGCGCAGCGGTAGTCGCGGCCGAGGAGGAGCTCCGCCTGGCCGAGCAGAGCGTGCAGACCCTCACCGTGCAGATCGGCACCATCGAGGCCGAGCTGCCCACGCTGCAGACGGAGATCGCCGGCCTGCAGGGTGACATCGCTACCAAGAACGCGCAGGTCACCGCGAAGCAGGAGGAGATCGCCGCCGCCACCGCGATGCCGACCACCGACACGACCGGTCTGCAGGCCCAGCTCGCCGCGCTCGAGGCCGAGCTCGCGGCGCTGAAGGGCGCGGTGCCCAAGAAGAGGGCCGAGCTGCAGGCCCAGATCAACACGCTGAAGGGACAGATCGCCGCCGCAGAGCAGGAGGCCGCGGCCAAGACCGCGCTGATCAGCGCCCTGAACGGTGACCTGACCGCGCTGCAGGGTCAGCTGGCCACCCTGAACTCGCAGCTTTCGGCCAAGCAGCAGGAGAGCAGCGACCTCCAGCAGCAGCTCGCGGGCCTCCAGACCAGCCTGGCCGGCGCGAACGGACAGGTAGCCAGCGCCACCGTGGCGCTGGCCGACGCCAAGGCCACCCAGACCGCCGCGAACACCGCCCTGGACGACGCCAACGCCGCGGTGACCGCGAAGGAGGCGGAGATCGCCGAGCTCGAGGCGTCCCTGCCGGGCCTGACCGATGACCTGGCGGCCGCGAAGGCGGAGATCGCCTCCAAGCAGGGTGAGCTGACGGCCCTCGAGGACGCTCTGCCGGGCCTCCAGGACACCCTGACCGCGGCGAACACCGCGGTCACCACGCAGACCGCCGAGGTGACCAGGCTGGACGGCGAGGTCGCCACGCTGGTCACGACCCTGGCCGCGGTGAACAGCTCGATCACCGCGGCGGAGAACACGATCCTGTCCCTGCAGAACCAGCTCACCCCGCTGCAGTCCTCGCTGAACACGCTCAACCAGCAGATCAGCGAGAGGGAGGCCGCGCTGACCACAGCCAAGGCCGACCTGTCCGCGCTCGACGCCAAGATCGTCACCCAGTCCGCGACCCTGCGGACCCTGGAGAGCGCAAAGAAGCCCAACCGTGACGCTGTCGCCACCCAGAAGACCGTCGTCGCAGGTCTCCAGGCCCAGTACGCCGCCGTTCTCGACCGCATCGCCGTCATCGACGGGACGATCGCGCTCGGTGGCTGCCTCGCCTGACCCGGGCACCGAAGGGGCCCCGCCCAGCCGATCGGCCGGGCGGGGCCCCTCCTACCTGCGATGCGAGGTGCGGTCGCCCTGCGGTGCTGGGCGTCGCCGTCTTGCAGCCGACCCGCTATGCGACGGTCGCGACGCTCCCGCGCTCGATGAGCCGGGGACCGACGAGCCGCGCTTCCGCGGGGGCGTCCGGGGAAGCGATCCGGCGTACGAGCATCTCGATGGCGGCATGCGCGACGACGTCCGGACCGGACTCGACCGAGGTGAAGGGCAGGGCGTAGAGCCTGGCCAGCTCGGCGGAGTGGAGGGAGACCACGCTGCGGTCCCCGGGGACGTCGAGACCCGTGTCGTGGAGTGCGAACTGGAGCATCGCGGACGCCGCATCGTTGTGGACGATCAGGGCGCTGGGCCCGTCCGCCCGTCCCAGCTCGTCCCGGAGGGCCGCCCGCACCTGTTCGGGACCCACCGAGCACGAGAGCGGTTCGAGAGTCAGGCCCCGCTCGCCGGCCCGTTTTTCGGCCGCGCTCGCAAACCTGATCGCGTAGGTGCTGCCCCCGGCGTACACCTTGTCGGGCCACCGGACGAAGGTCGCTTCGCGGTGGCCGTGGTCCGCGAGATGGTCGACGAGAAGGCGGGCCGCGGCGGCGAAGTCGAGGTCGACCGAGTCGATCCCCCGCGTATCCTCCGGCATCCCCACGAGGACCGCCGGATACCCCGCCTCGGCGATGGGCCCCAGGCGGGGGTCCCCTTCGACCACGCTGAGCAGGACGAGCCCGTCGACCTGACGGCCCGCGATGGCCTTGTTCACCGCCGCCTCTCCGTCCGGCTCGGTGAGGAGCACGACGGCGTACCCGCTCTCCCGTGCCGCGTCCGCGAGCGCCACGAGGTAGGTGGCCAGTGCCGGGCTGAACTCCGCCTCGTGGAAACGCACCACCACACCGAGCGTCATGGTCCGTGCGGTCGCCAGGGCGCGGGCACCGGCGTTCACCGAGTAGCCCAGCATGGTGATCGCCGCCTCGATCTTCTCGCGCGTTTCCGGGGAGACGAACTTGCGCCCGGTCAGAACCGAGGAGACCGTGCTGCGTGACACCCCGGCCTCGCGGGCCACGTCACCGATCGTCGCCAAATGAGTGCCCCTTTTCCCGGGGTGATTCCACCCCGTTTCGGCGAGCGTACCGGTTCGCTCCGCCCGTATCGTGCAGGGCGGCCGACGGCGATTCGCCGTCGGCCGCCCCCGGTGGAGCCCCTCTACCTCGTGGCCACCGGACCACGGGCCCAGCTTGTTTGCAGCCCCTACTTCCCGAGCAGACGCCAGGTCTGGTTGAGGGGGCTGCTCTGGCCGACCGGGTTGCAGGTCCACTGGTGGATCGCCGCGCCGGCCGACGTCGAGATCGTGCTCACGTCGACGCACTTGCCGCTGTGCCGGGCGACGAGCTGGTAGTCCTGCGCACTGCTGCCCGAGTAGGTGACCTTGCGGAGCGTGAACTGCTGGTTCTGCGCGCCGGCGATGCAGGTCCACTGGGTGACCGCGGCCCCGTTCGCCGTGGAGATACCCGACACGTCGAGGCACTTCCCGCTGTGCTCGTTGACGGCCGTGTAGGTGTCGGCGACGCCGCTCACCGGAACGAACCGCCAGATCTGCTGGTTACCGCCCTCGCAGTGGTACTGCTGCTGCACGGTGCCGTTGGCCGTCGAGAGGTTGGTGTCGTCGAGGCACATCTGGCTGTGCTGCGCCACGGCGACGGTGGTGATCTCGGCGTTGCCCGGCGGCAGCAGGGTGACCGTGTACCCGTCGACGGTGTTCGCGCTGGGGATGTTGACGGTGGTCGCTCCGCTGCTCAGCGTCACGACGGAGCTGGAGATCGTCTCGGGTCCCTTGACCGCACCGCCGTTGTTGTACGGGACGCGCTGGACGACGACCCGCACCTGGTTGTTCGACACGATCCCCGTCGTCGAGGTCACGTTGTTGAGCCGGACCGCTATGTTGCCCGTCGTGCGTCCTCCGCCGACGAGGATCTGCGCGCGCCCCGTGGTCTTGGTCGCGAACGCGTCGTAGCTGGGGCTGGGCGTCGTCGACACGATCGCGCCGGTCTGGGACCCGTAGTACCGGTACATCCACCACTCACCGGTAGGGAGGTACTGGCTGCCCGTCTTGACCAGCAGCTTGGCCTGAAGGTCGTTGAGCTGCTGGCCGAGGGCCCAGTTGGCCCGGAGCCCGACCGTGCCGGCCCGCTCGAACCGTGAGATGTACCACGCGCCGTCGGCTGGGTTCTGCTCGCTGGTCGACGCGTACTCGTTGATCTGGTAGGGCATCGTCCTGGTGATCCCGCGGGCGGAGAGCAGCGAGCTCGCGCCCTGCGAGCTGGTCACGGGGTCGCCCGGGAGGTTGTGCCAGGCATAGATGTCCGGCAGGACGTTGTTGGCCTTCGCGTAGTCCAGGAAGACGGGCCACAGCGGCGAGCTCTGCGGCGACCTTCCGGTGCTCGGCCCCACGATGACGGCGTCGGGGAAGGCGGTCCTGATGCGCTGGTAGCCCCTCTTCCACATCTCGAGGTACTGCGACTGCGAGCGGTTCCAGAACACTGAGATATCGGGCTCGTTCCAGATGTCCCACTGCACCTGCACGCCGCTGGCCCGGACGTCAGCGATGAGCTGGTTCATGAACGCGTCGTACGAGGCCCAGTCGCCGTTGTCCCCCGGGAAGACCGAAGCCTGCGTCTCGGCGTCGGCGCCCCACAGGTCGTGCACCAGCAGGACGAACTCGCCGCCGAGGTCGGCCGTGCGCTCGGCCTGAGCCTCGGTGGCGGCCCAGCGGCGCGGGTACGTCCCACCGATCCAGCCGCCCGGGTTGTCGAGCTGCGCGCCGCCAGCCCGCATGTAGTTCCACTTGATGTCGGTGTAGAAGTGGTCCTGCGGCAGGCCGCCGGACTCCGTCATCCCGTAGATGGTGCCGGAGGCGAGGTACTGCGGCGCGCCGCCGGAGACGGCGAAGTCGACGCTGATCTGCTCGTCGCCCGCGGTCGCCGTCGGCGCCGACAGCATCGACACCGCCAGTGCGCCCACCAGGGCCGGGGCCAGCAGTGCGCGGATGCGCCCGCTCCTCCTGTTGGATGAAGTGACCACGAATGCTCCTTTGCAATCAGTGAAAGGGTTCGCCGTAGGCCCGGGTGTTCCTGTCGTGCCCTCGTTGATCCAGCGAACCGGTTCGCCAAGAGTGCCGCAACCCTGGCGACCGCGTCAAGCGAACCGGTTCTTTCCCGGAGCCGGTCGGCGCTACTCGTCGTCGAGTCGCGTGGTGGACTGGCGCTCGATGACCCGGAGGGCGTCGCTGCTGATTCCTGTCGCGGGCGGGCCGTCGTCGAGGACCTGGCGCAGGCGCTCACGAATGTGGACGCCCGTCCCGGCGAAGTCGTACCGAACGGTCGACAGTGTCGGGCCCAGCAGGCCGGCGAGGGGCTCGTCGTCGATTCCGATGATCGAGACGTCCCCCGGGACGTCGAGTCCGATGGAACGGGCGGCGGCGACCGCGACGGCGGCGAAGAGGTCGTTGAAGCAGCACAAGGCGGTGATCCGGTCCGCGCCGGTGGCCACACGACCCAGCGCACTGGCGACAGTCGCGATGGCGGCCTCGTCCGGCGGGCCGGCCACGGAGATCACCTGGGGCGCCACGAGGCCCAGGCCCGCGGCGGCCTCACGCGCAGCGGCGAGCCGCGGTGTCGAGAAGGGTCGCACCTGGGCGTCGCTGACCGTCAGGATCCCGAGCCGGCGGTGGCCCAGGGCCGCGAGGTGCTCGACCTGCAGGGTCGCTGCCGCTCGGTCCAGCCGCTCGATCGGGGACGCCACCGAGATCACTGGGATGCTCGCCGCGCGGGCCGCGGCCGTGTCTTCCTCAGGGAGGGGCAGCACCTCGAGCAGCGCCTGTGGCGAGATGTCGCGCAGAGAGTCGAGCAGGCGGTTGCCGGGGCGGATGGCGAGGGCTACCAGGGACCGGTTGGTGGCGCGCACGGCGTCGGTCAGGGATGCGACGAGCTTCGCGAAGTTCGTGCTGGCCGGCACGTCGGGCAACGCAAGCAGCACGATCCCGGACTGCCCCTTGCGCAGCGCACGGGCCGCCGCATGCGGTGTGTAAGCCAGCTCTGCCGCTGCGGCGCGGACCCTGGCGACGGTCTCCGGGGCGAACGCCTGCCGGTTGCTCCCGTTCAGGATGTAGCTGACCGTCGAGCGGGACACGCCCGCTGCCGCCGCGACATCCGCGGCCGTCGCCCGTTGTCCGCTCACCCGCACATCACCGCCGTAGTCGCTTGCGTTGTGCCGTAATAGCACCCTACAGCGCTCACACGATTCACTCACACGTGTGAGCGGCGCCCTCGCGCCCCTCCTACTCGGCGAGGAGCTCGTTCACGCGCCGGTTCGCCGGTGCCAGGCTCTCCGGGTCGGACTGGAACGAGAGCACCGAGTCCATGGTGGGCTGCATGATCGTCTGCAGCTCGGCCCAGCGGTCGGTGACCGGCGACGGCGTCGTCGTGCCGTCGGTCACGTGGACGGAGAAGGCGTCGGCGTCCACGCCGATCTCCTGGAAGGCCGCCACCGCCCGGTCGGAGGCCTCCTTGACGGCCGGGAAGACCCGCGCCTCTTCCGCCACCCGGAGCTGGCAGTCGGGGCTCGCGAGGTACTCGACCCAGGCCCAGGCCTCGTCGGGGTGCGGCGTGCCGGCGTAGATCGCGTCCGACAGGCCGTTGAACACCGTGCCCCGCTCCCCCGACGGCCCCACCGGCGTGGGGGCCACCTGGAAGTCGGCGCCGCCCAGCTCGCTGATCGACCGGGCGTTCCACGAGCCCTCGATCAGGCTGGCGTACGCCCCCGCGCCGAGCGCCTCCTGGCTGCCCACGCCCGACGTCGCTACCGCCAGCGGCGGCATGTAGCCCTTGTCGACCAGCGAGCGCCACCAGCCGATCGTCTCGACCAGGGCCGGTTCGTCGTAGCGGAACTCCGTAGGCCAGGGGTTGCGGTCGGAGTAGGTCCAGCCGTTGCTCAGCGCGAACGAGGCCCACTGGACCTGGCCGTACCCGCCGCCCGACTCGTTGTACCCGAGCCCGTAGACCTCGACGTTGTCCTTGTCGAAGCCGGGCTCGTCACCCCGCACGCCGTTGCTGTCGACGCTCATGTGGGCGACGAACTCCTCGAACGTGCCGCCGTCGGCCGGGTTCCACTCCAGCTCCCACAGGTCGTCCTGCGTGTATCCGGCGTCGGCGAGCATGTCCGCGTTGTAGTACAGACCCACGGTGTCCCAGTCCTTCGGCAGCCCGTACAGGCCGCCGTCCTGCCCGCGCCACAGGTCCACGAGGCCGTCCTGGTACTGGGACAGGTCGATCCCCGAGGCGGCGACCCGGTCCGAGACGTCGAGGATCTGGTCGAGCTCGGCGAACTTGCCGAACTGCTGCGAGTGGTCGACGAACACGTCGGGCGCGCTCTCGGCCACCATGCGGGCGGTGAGCTGCGTCCAGTAGTCGTCCCAGCCGTACTGCTCGATGTTGACCCGGACGCCGGGGTTGGCGGCCTCGAAGTCGGCCGCGCACTTCTGGTACCCGGGGACCTGGTTGGCGTCCCACATCCAGTAGGTGAGCGTGACCGTGCCGTCCGTCGCGGCCTGGGACGTGCTCGCGCAGCCGGCCGCACCCAGCGCGACGGCGGCCGCCGCGAGCGCGGCGACGGCGCGCCCGGTCGTGCTCGTCCTGCTGCTGCTTGTCATCGTCGTCATCGTCGATGTCCTCACTTGATCCCGGAGAAGCCGATGGAGTTCACGATCCGCCGCCCGAGCACGACGAAGAGCAGCACGATGGGCAGCGCCGCGACCAGGGTCGCCGCCATGAGCCCCGCCCAGTCCGGGCTGCCCTGCGGCGTCTGGGAGCGGAAGATGCCGAGCGCGACGGTGAGCACCCGAACGCCGTCGGACTGCCCCACGAGCAGCGGCCAGAAGTACTCGTTCCACGCCTGGATGTAGGTGAGCACCGCGAGCGTGGTGATCGGTGCGGCACTCATCGGGAGGATGATCCGCAGGAACGTGCGGCCCCTGCTGGCGCCGTCGATCATCGCGGCCTCCTCGATCTCGTGCGGGATGCCGAGGAAGAACTGCCGCAGGAAGAAGATCGCGAACGGCGTCATGAAGAACGTCGGCAGCACGAGCCCGGGGAACGTGTTGAGCAGGCCCAGCTCCTTGATGAGCACGAAGTTCGGGATCGCCGTGAAGATGCCGGGCACCATGAGGGCGGACAGGAACACCGCGAACACGGCGTTGCGGCCCGGCCAGCGCAGGCGGGCGAAGGCGTAGGCGGCCATCGCGGAGAAGAAGACCTGCCCCAGGGTGATGGCGGTGGACATGATCACCGAGTTGCGCAGGTAGAGCCAGAAGTTGATCCGTCCGCCGGCGCCGCCCTGGGCCAGCGACTCCTCCAGCGTGGTGAGCCCGAACACGCGCCGGAACGCGTCGAGCGTGAAGCCGGCCGGAGCGAGGTTCGCCGCTTGGGCGGCGAGCTCGGAGTTGGTGGAGAACGCCGTGCGCAGCATCCAGTAGAACGGGAAGAGCGTGATCAGCAGGATCACGATCATCGTGGCCCAGCCCAGGACGGTGCCCCAGCGTGGTCGCCGCGACCCCTTCTCGGGTGCGCCGGCGGGACGGGGGACCTCTGCGGGCGGGGTGGCGGGCGGTGTGGCGGGCACGATCGTCGTCGACATGCCCCCTCCTTCGGTTGGTGTGGGTTCAGTTGGTGTCGGACTCGCTCGCCCGCGTCAGGCGCAGCTGCAGGAGCGCTACACCGAGCAGGACGAGGAACAGCACTACCGACAGCGCCGAGGCGTACCCGAAGTCGAGCTGCCCGAACGCGAGCTGGTAGATGTACAGGTAGATGACGCGGGTCGCGTCGACCGGGCCACCGGCGGAGGTCACCGCCACGGTGTCGAAGATCTGGAACGACCCGGTGACGGTGACCACCAGCACGAGCGCCAGCACCGGCCGCAACAGCGGCAGCGTGACCGACCAGAACTGCCGCAGCGGCCCGGCGCCGTCGAGCTCGGCGGCCTCGTAGACCTGCTGGTCGATCATCTGCAGCCCGGCGAAGATCAGCAGCGCCGTGTAGCCCATGTGCCGCCACACGTTGATCAGCGCGATGGTGGGCAGCGCAAGGGCCGGATCGCCGAAGAACGCCTGCGGATCGAGTCCCACCCGCTCCAGCAGCACGTTCACGATGCCCATCTGGAAGTCGAGCATGAAGAACCAGACGAGGGCGACGACGACGTTCGCGACGAAGTACGGCAGCAGCACCACGCCACGCACGAACGCCGAGCGGGTGAGCCGCTGCATGAGGACGGCTATCGCGATCGCGAGCACCGTCTGGAGGCCGATGTTCATCACGACGTAGTAGGCCGTGACCCCCATCGCGTTCCAGAACAGCGGGTCCTGCACGAGTCGCTCGTAGTTGTCCAGACCCACGAACCGGGGCGGGGCAAGTACCGAGTAGTCGGTGAGCGAGAACCATGCCCCGCGCACCGCCGGCACGAGGTAGAAGGTGACGAACCCGATGGTTGCCGGGATGAGGAAGATCAGGGCGGTGCGCAGGTCCCCGTACCGGGGGCGTCGCGGTCTGCCGGGTCGGGCTCGGGCGGCCGCGGGGGCCGCGGTGGTGATGACTGCCATGTGTCTCTCCTGTCGCGTCGTTGCGATCTCGGTCTTGCTGGTGGTCAGGCCGGGGGTGTGGTCCGGACGTGGAGCAGCACCGACCGCTCCGGGAACTGGTTGGGCACCTGCACGCCGACGACGCCGAGGGCGCGGCCGGACAGCCGCGCGCCGTCCTTCCACCAGGCCGGCGACTCGACGCCGTCGTCCTGCCGGGGCGAGATGTCGTCACCGGGCGCGAGCGGGCGCACCTCGTAGGTCCGCGCCGGGTCGAGGCCCGGCAGGCGGACGCGCCCGGGCGGCGCGGAGACTCCGGTCGTGAGCTGCACGACGGCGAAGATGGCCTCGTCGCGGTTCTCCGCGACGACGCCGTGCACGCGCAGGGCGGGGTCGGGATGATCGGCGCGCACCACGCGACCGCGGTGCAGCAGGTCGCGGTGCTCCCGGTAGGCGCTCACCCAGGCGGCGAGGCCCGTCAGGTCGTCCTCGTCGGCACGGGTCAGGTCCCACTCCACGCCCAGGTGCCCGAAGAACGCCGTCGCGCCGCGGAAGCTCAGGTCGTGGCTGCGGCCCGTGGTGTGGGCCTGCGGCGAGCCGATGTGCGAGCCCATCATCTCGGGCGGGACGATCATTCCGGTGCCCGCCTCGATCGTCTGGCGCTCCAGGGCGTCTATGCAGTCCGAGGCCCAGATCCGGTCGGTGCGCTCGAGGATTCCCAGGTCGGCCCGTCCGCCGCCGCCGGAGCAGCTCTCGAACTCCACGTCCGGGTGGGCGGCCCGCAGCGCGTCGATGAGCCGGTAGGCGGCGTGCGTCTGGCCGTGCACGCCTGCCCTGCCCGTGGGCTGGTGCCCGGCGTCGATGAGGTCCCGGTTGTGGTCCCACTTGACGAAGGCGATCGGGTACTCGGTGAGGATCGCGTCCATGCGCCCGAACACGTGGTCCCAGGCGCCCCGGTTCGCGAGGTCCAGCACCTGCTGGTTGCGCGACGCCGGAGGCATGCGCGTGCCGGTACGCAGGATCCACTCCGGGTGCTCGCGCGCGAGGTCGGAGTCCGGGTTGACCATCTCCGGCTCGAACCACAGCCCGAACTCCATGCCGAGACCGGTGACATGGTCGGCCAGCGGGTGCAGGCCGCCGGGCCAGACGTCCTCGTCGACGTACCAGTCGCCCAGCCCCGTGGAGTCGTCGCGCCGCCCGCGGAACCACCCGTCGTCGAGCACGTACCGCTCGATCCCGACGGCGGCCGCCGCGTCGGCGAGCGCCGACAGCCGCGGCAGGTCGTGGTCGAAGTAGACGGCCTCCCAGACGTTGATCAGCGTCTTGCGGGGGCTGACCGGGTGCTGCGGCCGGGAGCGCAGGTACGAGTGGAACCGGTGGGAGAGCTCGTCGAGCCCGTCGCCGTAGGACGCGTACAGCCACGGCGAGGTGTACGACTCCCCGGGCGCGAGGCGCACCTCGCCGGACAGCAGCAGCTCGCCCCCGCCGAGCACGCGGGCGCCGCTGGGCATCTCCTGCTCGGCGTACGTGCGGGTGTTGCCCGACCAGGCGACGTGGACGCCCCAGACCTCGCCGCCGCCGTGCCCGAAGCCGGGCCGGCCCGCGGTGAGCAGCAGGGTCCCGTCGTGGCTGCGGGCGCGGCGTGATTCACGAAGGTGGGTGCCCGCGGTGAACGCGTGCCGCTGCGCGGAGCGCTCGCGCAGGTGGCGGCCGGTCCAGTCGAGGATCTCCTCGGCCTCGGGCGGCACGGGCAGAGCGGTGTCGAGGCCGGCCATGGTGAACACGTCGTTGGCCGCGTTGGTCACGGTGGAGCGGGTGCGCACCAGCCCTGACGGGTACTGCTCGACGACGAGGGTGAGCAGGAGTGCGGCGTCGGGATCGTCGGCCGTCACCACG
The DNA here is from genome assembly GCF_014653785.1 of Promicromonospora soli. Taxonomy (GTDB): domain Bacteria; phylum Actinomycetota; class Actinomycetes; order Actinomycetales; family Cellulomonadaceae; genus Promicromonospora; species Promicromonospora soli. The sequence continues at coordinate 467,499 of NZ_BNAS01000004.1, forward strand.
AGGCGGTCGGCGACGGGTGTGCCGTCGTCGCGGACGAGGGGTCCGGTGGTCGTGACGCCGGTGACCCGGAACGCCGTCGACCACGCCGTGCCGTCCCGGGAACCGGTGACGCCCGGGGTCGCGAGCCAGCCCGCCGACTGCTCCGGCAGCAGCGAGAGCACGTAGGGGGCGTCGGGGACGCCCGACACCACCGGGACCACCGAGGCGAGCACGAGATGCGCGACCTCATCGGGCCCGATGTCGCCGAGGTCCGCGCCCCAGTGCAGCACGCGGGGCAGGTGCGGGCCGGACGTGTCGAGCAGCAGGCTCACGCCCCCGGCACGCAGGTGGGCGAACGACGGCCTCGCCCCGTCGGGAGCGTCAGCAGCGTCGTCGCGCTGGTTCTGGAGAGAGACAGACATCGGGGTCCTTGTGGTCGAGTGACGTCGGCGTCGAAGTAAGTTTTACTACGAAAGATATTAGAGGGTCAAGAGAGGCAAGTAGCCGGATTTCTCCATCCCTTACGTTTCGCCATGCAAGGAACGCGGCGGTAGGGTGGCGACGCGGCACAATGACGAAGACGCCGACGATCGGCGGGCGACCGATACGGACTCGGAGGAACGATGGTGACCACCGGCACGGTGCGGCCCTGGGTGCCGCTCGCGGGCCAGTCCCACCGGCTCGCCCTCGAGGTGCTGCTGCACGGACCCCTGTCTCGCGCCGAGCTCGCGCGTCGCACGGACCTCAGCGCGGGCAGCCTCACGCGCCTGACCAAACCGCTGGTGGAGGCGGGGCTCCTCGTCGAGGCCGGCCCGGGCGCCGGCGACCTGCGTCCCGGTCGCCCGTCCCAGCCGCTCGACATCGTTCCCGACGCCCACCACTTCGTGGGCGTCAAGGTCACCGGGGACACCGTGCACGGAGTCGTCACCACGCTGCGGGCCGACGTCGTGGGCTCCGGCAGGCGGCCGCTCGACGCCCGCACCCCGCACGAGGTCGCGGACGTCGTCGCGGACCTCGTGAACGAGCTGGCCGACCAGGTCCCGAACGTGACCGCCGTGGGCGTCTCGCTCGGCGGGCACGTCCTGCCCGACGGCACGGTGCAGCGCGCGCCATTCCTGGGCTGGACCGACGTCCCGCTGACCCGCCTCCTCCAGGAGCGGACCCAGCGCCCGGTCGTCGCGGCCAACGACGTCATCGCGCTGACCGAGGCCACGCACTGGTTCGGCGAGGGCCGGGGGCACGCCCAGTTCGCGCTGGTCACCGTCGGCGCCGGCGTGGGGCTCGGCGTCGTCGCGCACGACCGGTTGCTCAACGGACCGAACGCGGGCCTCGGCCTCCTGGGGCACCACTCGCTCGACCCGCTGGGACCGCTGTGTCCGGTAGGGCACCGCGGATGCGCGACCGCGATGCTGACGACGGGTTCGATCCGGCGCCAGGTCGCCGCAGTGCGCGGCGACCTGCCCACGTACGACGAGGTGCTCGATCTCGCCGAGTCAGGCGACGAGCTGGCACGGCGGGTGGTGGACGACGCCGGCCGCGCGCTCGGCAGGCTCGTCGCCGTCGTCACCAACGTCGCGCTGCCCGAGGTGGTGGTGCTCGGCGGCGAGGGTGCCCGCCTGGCGGTCGTCGCACGCACCGCGCTCGACGGCGGGCTGGCGGGCGACCTGGACCCGCTCGCCGAGCCGCCGGCGCTGGCCGTCCAGGCCGCGGGATTCGATGCCTGGGCGCGAGGGGCCGCCGTCATCGCGATCCAGACCTACGTGCTGGGGCGCTGACCGCCTGCCTGCCGGCACCCGCTCCGCAACGAGATGCTGCTCTATTCCACCCTTATGCTCTAAGCATGGCGCGCGACCCGGACCAGGACTCTCCAATCGTCTTTGACCTGGTCGACGATGACGCGGCCGATCCTGGCGCCCCGCACACCCAGCCGCACATCGGCGGCGCGGACGGCGTCGACGGCGCCGACGGCGCCACTTCCGGGTCCGGCGAGCCGCCCGCGCCGGCCGCGCAGGGCGGCAGATGGCGAGCAGCCGCGCCCGTCGCGGCGGTCCTCGCGATCGTGCTCGGGACGGGGATCGCTTCCGACGGCGCGCGGGACAGCGCACGCATCGAGCGGATGCGCGACGCGCACGGCGGCGTCGCGGACCTGTCTGTACCGCTCGAGGAGACGTGGGCGTGGGAAGGCGCCGTCGGCGCGGGTCAAGAGTGGTTCTTTGCGGCGGACGAGGTAGCGGTTCTCGACGATGTGCTGGTGTTCGAGTCCGACGGTGAGCTGGTCGCGCTGGAGCCCGCGACAGGCGAGGAAGCTTGGGCCGTCCCGCTCGGCGATGACCCGGACTGCGGACCGCTGGGCGTCTCGGCCTACGGCGGCGCACCGATGACCTCGCTGTCGGTAGTGGTGTGCGTGCAAGGCAGCGGCGTCGACCGCGAGGCCATCGCGGTCACACCGGACGGCACCGTCTCCGCCCCGCGTGCGCTCGACCCAGCGGACACGCGCCGCTACGGCGGGCCCAGGCCGGGGCCGGACGGGACGGTGCTGCGCGCCACCCGGGTCGGGCCCAAGTCGGCAGTGAACCTCGGGAACGCCCGGTGCGACGACAGCGGCACGTGCGGCGGGACGGTCGTGGGCGGCCGCGACGTCGAGCTCCGTGCGGAGGACGCCGTCACCGGCGAGGAGCGCTGGAACGTCACCGTCCCCTTCCGGCCGGCGGAGGCGGGACAGTGCTGGGGGATGTCGTGGGAGGACCCTAGCGACGTCATGGACTTCGGCGGCCAGGTCGCCCCCGACGCCTTCGGCGGACGGATCGCGGCCGACCTCGTGCACCTGGACGGTTGCGGCATCGACGCCGCGGTCACCCCGGACGGGGTGGTGCTCGGCACCGAGTTCGACCCGGGCATGGGCGACATAACGGCTCTCGAGGCGGGCGGGTACGCCGGGCTCGACTACGGCGGCGCGGCCCGCACGGTTCTCTACTCCGGCGACGGCGAAGTCGTCGGCGAGTATCCCGGATTCGTGCTGGGCCCCTGGGTCGCGGACGGTTCGGGCCCGGCCACGCTGCTCGGGACGGACGAGATGGGGCAGCGACTGCATGCCTACGAGGCGGACGGGACGCCGCGGTGGGACGTCAGGGCGCTGGGTTCCGACCACCCGTTCCTCGCTCAGGTGGGCCAGACGGCGGTGGTCATCGACGGAGGCGCGGACGTGCGCGGGATTGACGTAGCCACGGGCGCCGAGCGGTGGCGTGGAGCCGGCGAGCTCGGCGACGGCGTGCTCCAGGTCTTCACCGACGGCCAGGCCGTGCTGCTGCTCCTGACCCAGGGCGACTCCGGCGCCGTGCGCGTGGTGTCGCTCGACGCCGCCTCGGGCGAGGTGCTCTGGACGTCGAGCGAGGCGACCACGTCCGACGCCAACGGTAGGGAGTTCCCCGCGGCGCTGGTCGCGGTCGACGGCCACCTGCTGGAGGTGGACGCGGACGGTGTCCGCGGCCTCGGCTGAGCCGACGCGTCCTTTGGCCATCCGTCCACGTCGATCCGTGATGTGCTCCGCCGCCTCTCGGTGCGCCAGAATGTCGCGATGAGACTCGGGCTGGGCAGGCGCGGCGCGTGGTGGGTGTGGTCCGCCGGGTTCGTCGCCTTCGGCGCGCTCGAGGCCCTGGTCCTCCACCTGTTGGGTGGCGCGCTCCTGCCCCGCCCCGCCGCCCTGACGCTCGATGTGGTGGTCGACGTGCTCACGCTCGCGGTGCTCTTCGCGTTCGTCTCCCCGCTCTGGTCGGCCCACACGGTGACCGACGACGGCACGGCCCGTCTCCGGTTCGGCATGCTCGGCTCGATAGTGGTCCGCCCGGGCGATATCGCCCGGGCGCGGCCGTTCACGCCGACGGCGGCCCGGCCGGCGGAGGTCGGGGTCGGTTTCGACGACGAGACCTGCCGACTGACGCTGGTCAGGTCGCCGGAATCGCCGTTGGTGTTCGCCTCCTTCACCCGGCCGGTCCCGGCCCGGATCCAGCTCTTCCGCCGGGTGCTGGCTGCCGAATGCCTGGTCAGCACCGACGACGCGCGGCGGCTGGTCGCGGCCCTCGGCCAGGACGAGCCGTATCACGCATGAGCGTCGGCTAGGCGCTCGCCCGCACCACCAGCTCGGGCGCGAGCACCACATCACGCGGCGCCCGGCCCGGCTCGGCGATCTCGTCCAGCAGGAGCTGGGCCGCGGCGGTCCCGATCTCGGCGATGGGCTGGCGCACGGTGGTCAGCGGCACGGCGGCGACCGCCGCGAACGGGATGTCGTCGTACCCGACCACAGCGATGTCGTCGGGCACGCGCACACCCGCCGACGTCAGCGCGGCGATGATGCCGATCGCGTGCAGGTCGTTGCCGGCGACGACGCCGTCGGGCCGGCGGGCGGGCGGCAGGTCCGCGATCCAGCGGCCGACGACTGCGCCGTCGGCCAGGTCGAGGTCGGGAGCGCGGACGACCTCGAGGGACACGCCGGGCGATTGGCTCACGGCGCCGCGGCAACCGTCGATCCGGCGCTCGACCTGGTGCACTCCCTCGGGTCCGCCGGCGAAGAGCAGATGCCGCCGTCCGGCGTCGATCAGGTGCGACGCGGCGAGCCGGCCGCCCGCCCTGTGGTCGAGCGACACGGACGACAGCCGGGACTCCGGGTCCTCGTGGTCCACGAGGACGATCGGCGTGCCGCGGTCACGGCGGCGGCGCAGCGGCTCGAGGTCGTCGTCGGACGGCGCGACGACCACACCGTCGAACCGGAGCTGCTCGAACAGGTCGAGGAAGCGCTTCTGCTGGACCGCCGACTCGTGCGAGCTGCCCACCACCACCGCGAGCCCGCTCTCCGCGGCGAGCATCTCGACCGCCCTGGCGATGCCCGCGAAGTACGGGTTGGACGCGTTGACGAAGGACGCGCCCACGATCCCGCTCGGCCGGCCGCGGAGCTGCCGCGCGGGCAGGCTCGGTACGAACCCGAGGGAGGCGATGGCAGCCCCTATGCGGTCCTTCATGGTCACCGACAACCGTTCGGGCCAGTTGAGGTAGTTGGAGACCGACGCCACCGACACCTGTGCATGGCGCGCGACGTCGTAGATCGTGACTGGTGCCTCGTCGCCGCGCGTGTTCACGTGTCGTCCTTCCGGAAGGTTAGAGCGTCACGGTAACGCGCCGGGCGCTACTCCTTGACACCGCCCGTTGCGAGACCCGTCTGCCAGTACCTCTGGAGGAAGAGGAACGCGATGACGAGCGGCACCACGCTGATCATGGATCCGGTGATGACGGTGGAGAAGAGCGCCTGCGCTCCCCCGCCCGCCGCGGCCGCACCCTGCTGCTGTGCCAGCCCGACCGTCAGCGGGTACAGCGACGAGCTGTTGAGCATGATCAGCGGCAGGAAGTAGTTGTTCCAGGTGGCCACCAGGGCGAACAGGAACACGGTCACGATGCCCGGCCCGAGCAGCCGCAGGCCGACCTGCCAGAAGATCCGCAGCTCGCCGGCGCCGTCGACCCGAGCGGCCTCGATGATCGAGTCCGGGACCGCGTCCGCCGCATAGACGCGCATGAGATAGACGCCGAACGGGCTGATCAGGGACGGCAGGATGATGGCCCACGCCGTGTTGGTCAGGCCGAAGCTGTTGAACATCAGGTACGTCGGCAGCGCGAGCGCCGTCAGCGGGATCATGATGGCGCCGAGCGTGATGCTGAAGAGCAGCTTGTCGCCCGGGAACTGGTACTTCGCGAACGCGTAGCCCGCGGCCGTGGCCAGGAGGGACGCGCCGACGGCGCTGACCCCGGCGTACAGGGCCGTGTTGACCACCCAGCGCACGAAGATGCCGTCGCGGAACGAGAAGACGGACGCGAGGTTCTCCCCGAGAGCGAACCGGTCGCCGAACCAGAGCCCGAAGCTCGAGAACAGGTCGGCGTTGTCCTTCGTGCTGGCGATCAGCAGCCAGAACAGCGGCAGGACGAAGTACAGGGCGAGGAGCCAGAGCACCACCGTCAGCATGGTGCTGCGCCGCTTCGCGCGGCTGCCCCTCGGCTTGGCCGACGTCACGGGTGAACCGGCGACGGTCGGTGCGGTCACGGTTGTCCCGGTCATCATGATCCCTTTCGCTGGGCGCTCTGGCCCCGGAGCTGTACGACGTACGACACCACGGCGATGACGAGCCCCAGCAGGAAGGCGATCGCCGCGGCGTAGTTCACGTCCTGGTTCACGAACGCGATGTTGTACGCGTACCAGTTCGGTGTGAAGCCGTTGGAGATCGCGTTGGGCGCTATCGAGTCCAGCAGGCTCGGTTCGTTGAACAGCTGGAAGGTGCCGATCACCGAGAAGATGACGGTCAGCAGGATCGCCGGCCGGATCGCCGGGATCTTGATGCTCCACGCGATGCGCAACTGGCTCGCGCCGTCGATCTCCGCGGCCTCGTAGAGCTCGCCCGGGATCGAGCGCAGGGCCGCGTACATGATGATCATGTTGTAGCCGACGAACTCCCACGTGACGATGTTCATCATCGAGAAGAGGATGGTCCGCCCGCTGAGCAGGTCCGGCGCAGTCAGGTCCAGGGCGCCGAAAGCCTGGGCGATCGGGCCGAAGTCGGGCCCGTACAGGTAGCCCCACATCAGCGTGGCGACGACGCCCGGCACGGCGTACGGCATGAAGTACAGCAGCCGCAGGGCCTTGGCGCCCCGGGCGCGGCCGCTGTCCAGCGCGAGCGCGAGGAACAGCGCGAGCCCGAGCATGACCGGCACCTGCACGGTGAGGAACACCGCCATCCGGCCGACGCCGCCGAGAAAGGCAGGGTCGGTCAGGGCGCGGACGTAGTTGTCGAGGCCCGCGAAGACCTGGCCGCCGATGAGCTGGCTCTTGAAGAGGCTCAGGTAGGCGGCGTAGCCCAGCGGGACGACGAGCATTGCAGTGAAGACGACGAAGAACGGCAGCACGAGCGTGTATGCGGCCCTGTTCCGGTTGCGGGTGCTCCTGGAAGCGGGGCGCAGGCGCGGCGCGGGATGCGCTCGCGCGGCGGTGACGCGCGGTGAGGTGGTGGTCATGAGTGATCCCTGGTTCTTGGCGGAGCGGCGGACTCGCGTGCGGGCGTCCCGTCGGGGACGCCCGCACGCGGGCTGTCACTGCTGCACGGTGAAGCCCTGGCTCTCCGCGTAGGTGACGAGGTCCTCCTGCCAGGCGTCGAGCGCGGCGCCCAGGTCGCCCTTCTCGCCGATGGCGGTCCCGACGATCTCGTTGAACGACGAGTAGGCGTACTCGGTGAACGGCAGCCACGGGAACTCGGTGTCGACGGTGCCGGAGATCTCGGCGAAGAGCTCGTTGACCTTCTGCCCGCCGAAGAACTCGACCTCCTGGCCGGTGAACTCCGGCGACTCCAGGACGTTCTTCGCGGCCGGGAACAGGAACTGCTCGTTCGCGAACATCGTGGTCGACGACGGGTCGTTGTTGATCCACTTGGCCAGCTCGTAGGCCGCGATCGGGTTCTCCGTGCTGGACAGCACGGCGTCGGACGAGCCGCCCCAGTTGCCCGACACCTGCTCACCCTCCTCCCACTGCGGCAGCGGCGCCGCGGCCCACTTGCCCGAGGTGTCGGCGGCCGTGCCCTGGAGGAAGATCGGGGCCCACGCCGCGGTCAGCCAGCCCGCGTACTTGTCCGAGACGATCCCCTGGTAGTAGGCGTCGTTGAAGTCGGCGTCGGTCGACACGAGGTCGTCCTGGATGAGCTGCTGCCAGTAGGCCAGCACCTCCTTGGCCTCGGGGCTGTTCACGTCGATCGTCACGGTCTTGTCGCCGTCGTAGCCGAACGGCTTGACGCCCGCCTGCCACAGGAGGCCGACCACCTGGGCCGGGTCGTTGGACGCGAGGTTGGAGATGTACGAGCCGGTCTCGTCCTTGACCTTCTTCGCGGCCTCCGCGTACTCCTCGTACGTCGCCGGCGGCTCGGTGACGCCCGCGGCGTCGAGAATGTCCTTGCGGTACAGGTTGCCCATGGCGCCGGTGTCCTGCGGGATCGCCCAGACGGACTCGCCGTCGGCCACCTGGTTCCAGGCCCAGTCGACGTACTCGCCGGAAAGGTCGGCCGCCCCGTAGGGCGCCAGGTCCAGCAGCGAGTCGGTCAGCGTGAAGGAGGAAAGGTACTGGTACTCGATCTGCACGACGTCGGGTGCCCCCTCGCCGGACTGCAGCGCGGTGCGCACCTTCTGGTAGTGCTCGAGGCCCTGGCCGACGTTCTCCACGGTGACGTCGATCTCCGGGTACTGCTCCTCGAAGAGGGCGATCTCCTTGTCGATGTCCGGGACCCAGGTCCAGAACGTGAGCTCGGTCGGCGTGCTGAGCGCCTCGTCGATCTGCTCCTGGGTGACGGCGTCCTGCGCGGCGGCAGGGGCCTCGCCTCCGCCGGCGGAGCATCCGGCGGCGAGCAGAGCGATCATCGAGGCTCCGGCCAGTGCGCCGGCGGTGGCGCGTGATGGGTGGTACATGGGTCTCTCCCTTGAGCGTGGTGCAGCAGGTGTTATTCAGGCGGTGATGCAGGTGGTGTTTCAGGCGGTGATGAGGGTGCGGGTCTCCCAGCCCTTCAGCGGGATGACGGTTCCGCTGTCGTAGCGGTCGCCGGTCAGGAGGTCGGTCGCGTCGCAGGCGAGGGTCACCTTCTGCGCGGTCCAGCCCCAGTTGAAGAGGAACGACGCGCGGCGCCCGTCGGGAAGGGTTCCCGACGCCGCGGTCACCGGCAGGTCCAGGTCGTGGACGAGCCGGGCGTTCAGCGGCTGCGGCGCCGCCCAGCGCACCAGGGCGCCGGCCAGCCGCGGGTCGGGCAGGCAGCCGACCGTCGTGATGCGTCCGCTCCCGTGGGAGTCGGTGACCACTGCGGGAAACTGGCCGAACCGGCGGTGCTCGTACGCCGCCAGGGTCCGGGCGGTGGTCGGGATGAGGCCGTCGATCCAGCTCTGCCCGGAGGCGCCGTCGCCCAGGTCCAGCGGGCTGTCCGACGCCGCGACGACGGGGACGTCGGCGTCGAGGTTCGAGTACTCCTCGTACCAGGCCCCCGCGGCGTCGTGCAGGCGGGCTGGTGCGATCTCGACCCGGGCGCGGGCCTCCTGGTCGGCGTATGCGGTGCGTGGGCCCAGGATCAGGTGCCCGCCGTGCTCGGCGTAGGCGCGCAGCAGCTGCAGGTCCTCGTCCGTGGTCACGTACGCCCCCGCAGCGACCAGAACCGGGAACCGGCGCGCGAGCTCTGCCGCGCCGAGGTCACGCGCCTGTGCCAGGTGCACGATCCGCGACTGCCGTCCGGTGTCGACGACTCCGCGATGGAAGGCATCGACGATGCGCTCGTAGGACTCGCCGTCGGGCCCGTCGCCGGAGTTCAGGGGCGGCATGTACTGCAGGGCGAACCGGCTCGGCACGGACCACAGGATCGCCACGTCGGCGTCCGGCTCGTACCCGTCCAGACCGCCGCCGATCTGCGCGAGCTCCGCGCCGATCTCCGCGACCTCACGGTAGACGCGCCCGGGCTGCAGGCTGTGCGGGAGGACGCCGCCCCAGTAGGTCTCGGTGCCGTACGGCAGCGTGTGCCAGTGCCAGTACTCGATCATCGCCGCGCCGCGCGAGACGAACGCGTAGGCGGCCTGCTTGAGCTGGCCCGGGAACGGCGGGAAGTTCGTGTCCGCGGTACCGATCGACTGGGCGTTGGTCTCGGTGACCAGGTAGCGGTCCTGCCGCGAGGCGTACATGCGGTCGGCCTGGCGGAACAGCCCGGCCACGCCCGTCGTCGTCCACTCGTTGGGCTGCGCGAGGTCGGTGCCCGCCGCGAGGTGGTCCTGCATGCCGTAGTACGGGTTGCCGGCGCTGACGTCCAGACGCCGGCCGAGCTGCTCGTCGTCGAGCCCGCGCCGCGGGTACTGCAGGCAGGTGGTGACGAACTGGTCGTCGCGGCGGTACTCGTCGACCAGGGCGGCCTGCCAGCCGATGAACTCCGTGGTGAGCTCGGCCTGGAAGAGCCGCCAGGCCAGGTCGTACTGCGGGAACGTGTTGCCGTCGGGCCGCCACAGCTGGGACCAGTCCCCGATGCGGTGCGACCAGTAGGTCAGGCCCCACTCGCGGTTAAGGGTCTCGACGTCGCCGTACCGCTTCTGGAGGTGGCGCACGAACCGGGTGAACACGCCCTGGTTGTGGAACAGCTCCAGGCCGGGCTCGTTGTCGACCTGGTAGCCGATGACGGCGGGGTGCCCGGCGTAGCGCGCGAGGATCGCGCGGATCACCCGCTCGGCGTGGAACCGGAACGCCGGGTGCGTGTAGTCCACCTCCTGGCGGGCTCCCCACGGGATCGGCTCCCCGGTGCGCCGCTCGGCCGCGATCTCGGGGTGCGCGGTCTGCAGCCACGGCGGGATCGCGTAGGTGGGCGTGCCCAGGATCACCCGGATGCCCCGGTCGTGAGCGGCGTCGAGCACCGGCGCGAGCCATTCGAGGTCGAGCTCGCCGTCGGCCGGCTCCCACGTGGACCAGACGGACTCGCCGACCCGGATCACGTTGATGTCGGCCGCACGCATGAGGTCGAGGTCCTCGACCAGCCGGTCACTCCGGTGGTACTCGGCGTAGTAGGCCACGCCGAACAGCAGGCCACTTGGCAGGGGTGGGGGTGTGCGGGACTCCATCAGGGCGGTACTCCGTCGTTTCCGTCGAGCAAAGATGCGGTGCGCTGCATTGCGAACGTGGAGGACGCTACCCTGGATGTTGCCGGTAACATCGCCTCGTTATCCTAATGTTACCGGCAACATTTGGGGCGTCGGGACCGACCCGGCCGCCGTTCGGAACTACTGTGGGTGCGCTGCCGCAGGTCGCGGCACCAAAACAGACGTGGAGCAAGCACATGGGCAGGGACGCGACGAAGCAGGCCGAGGAGCCGGACCAGGTTCCGGCTCCGGCTCCGGCGAAGCTCGCCGCCGACCCGGCCTCCGGCGACATCGCCTCCGGGAACCAGCGCCCGGCGACGATCTACGACGTCGCGCGGGAGGCCGGGGTGTCGCACCAGACCGTGACCCGCGTGCTGAAGGACTACCCGAGCATCCGCCCGCACACCCGGGAGCGGGTGCTGGAGGCGCTGGAACGGCTCGACTACCGGCCGAACCTGACCGCCCGCTCGCTGACCACGGGCAGGTCGCACCGCATCGGCGCGCTGACGCACGAGCTGCAGCAGTTCGGCCCGAGCAGCGTCGCCCAGGGCGCCGCCGCGCAGGCGCGCGAGTCGGGCTACCTGCTCGACATCGTCTCGCTCGACATGAGCGACGTCGCCGAGATAGAGCAGGCCCTCGACCTCCTGCACCAGCACGACCTGGCGGGCGTCCTCGCCCTGTCCTCCAACGACGAGATGACCGAGGCGTTCGGGCGCGCCAGGTTCCGCGTCCCGGCGTACATCGCCACCGAGGAGGACGAACCCTTCAGCGCCCATCCCTCGGAGCTCACCACCGTCGGCTTCCCGGCGCTTGTGAACCACCTCGCCGAGCTCGGGCACCGGGAGTTCCTGCACGTCGCCGGGCCGGAGGCATGGATGGCGGCCCGCAACCGCGCCCGCGCCTACACGTCCGCGCTGGAGGCCCGCGGGCTGCACTCGGCCGGAACCATCCACGGCGACTGGTCGGCCCGATCGGGGTACGAGGCGATCGCCGGGCTCGGCCGTGACATCCCGGCCACTGCGATCGTCGCGGCCAACGACCAGACGGCGCTCGGCGTCCTGCGCGCCCTGCACGAACGCGGCCTGAAGGTCCCCGAGGACGTGAGCGTGACCGGGGTCGACGACATCCCCGACGCCGCCTACTTCACTCCGCCGCTGACCACGCTGCAGGTCGACTTCGAGACCCAGGGACGGAACGCGGTCCAGCAGCTCCTGAGCCTCATGAACCACAGCACCGCCCCCGAGACGACGACGCTGCCGTCCCGCCTCGTGGTCCGCCGGTCCACGGGCCCGGCCGCTCGCCGCTGACAACGCTGCCGAAGTTCTACTTCGGCAGCGTGGTTTCGCTCACCTGCCCGCTGGTGGCCGCCCAGCTCGCTAGCATCCGGAGCGCGTCACTGGACGCCGAGCCGGGGGCCGCGCCGTAGGCGATCAGCAGGAGCCCTCGCTCCGAGGTGACGGTCATGGCCTCGTAGGTAAGGTCCAGGTCGCCGACGACGGGATGGTGGACCCGCTTGGTCCCGGTCTGGTGTGCGCGGACGTCGTGGGAAGCCCACAGGACGCGGAAGGCGTCGCTGCGCGTGGAGAGCTCGCCGACGAGATCGCTGAGGGCGCGGTCGTACGGGGCGCGTCCCGCCTCGGTGCGCAGCAGAGCGACGGTCTGGTGGGCGGTCTCGTCCCAGTCCCGGAAGAACCGCTCGGCGCTCTGGCCGAGGAAGACGAGACGCGCGAGGTTCGCAGGCGACTGCTGCTCGTCGTACATGGGGGCGAACAGCGCTCGCCCGAGCTTGTTGGTGGCGATGGCGTCGAGCCGCCCGTTCTGCACGATCACCGGCACGTTGTCCATCGTGTCGATCAGGTGCTGCACGTTGGGCCGGACCTGCAGCGGCTTGGCGCGTCCGTGGCGCCGTTGCGGACGGGCGCCCTGGTTTGCCGTGCGCACGAGCTCGTAGAGGTGTGCCTGTTCGGCGTCGTCGAGCCGGAGGGCGCGGACGATCCCTTCCAGGACCGCCTCGGAGACCCCGGTGGCGTTGCCGCGTTCCAGGCGCACGTAGTACTCGACGCTCATGCCCGCGACCAGGGCCACCTCTTCGCGGCGCAGGCCGGGCACCCGACGCCGGCCGCCGAAGTCGGGCAGGCCGACCTGGTCTGGGGTGAGCCTGGCCCGTCGTGTGGTCAGGAACTCACGGATGTCGTCCCGGATGTCCATGACTCGAACGTACGTCACAGGCGCCGTTCCAGGGGGTCCCTGGCATTGACCCTATAAAGCGGGACTCCCTCGCCCGCGCGGAGCGGCCTTTGCTGGACCCATGAACAACAACACGAAGGTCTGGTTCATCACCGGCGCCGGCCGCGGTCTCGGCATCGACATCGCGCAGGCCGCCCTCGCCGCCGGCCACTCCGTGGTCGCGACGGGCCGCAACGCGGACCGGGTGCGGGCCGCGGTCGGTGAGCACGAGAACCTGCTCGCCGTCTCGCTCGACGTGACCGACCCCGACGCCGCAACAGCCGCCACGCAGGCGGCCGTCGATCGCTTCGGCCGCATCGACGTCCTCGTCAACAATGCCGGCAACTTCTACGCCGGCTACTTCGAGAACATCAGCCCGGAGCAGTTCCGGGCGCAGATGGAGACCAACTTCTTCGGCCCCCTGAATGTGACCCGGGCGGTCCTGCCGATCCTGCGCGCACAGCGCGGCGGCCAGGTCATCACTGTCACCTCCACCGCGGGCCTGGTCGGCGGGGAGTTCACCGCCGCGTACGCCGCGTCGAAGTTCGCCCTGGAGGGGTGGATGGAGTCACTGCGCCACGACGTCGAGCCCTACGGGCTCAGCACGATGGCCGTCGAGCCGGGCTTCTTCCGCACGGAGCTGCTGGTCGAGGGCGCCTCGACCATCTGGCCGGAGCTGCAGATCGAGGACTACGCCGAGCGCACCGCCAAGACGATCGAGACCTGGAAGAGCATGAACGGCCAGCAGGGCGGGGACCCCAGGAAGCTCGCCGAGGCCCTCGTCACGCTGTCCGACACGGACAAGCTGCCGCCGCGCTTCGTCGCCGGCTCGGACGCCATGGGCGCGATCGAGCAGAACCTCGTCACCATCGGCGAGCAGATCGCGGACAACCGCGTCCTGTCCGCCTCGCTGGCCTACGACGCCTGATCCGGAGGGACAACGCACCGTGAGCTCAAATCTGTCCAGGCGGTGATCGACCAGTTCGGCCGCCTGGACGTGCTGGTCAACAACGCGGGCCTGATGCTGCTCGGCCCGATCGTCGGCGCCGACGTCGAGGAGTGGGAGCGGATGCTCTCGATCAACGTGCAGGGCCTGCTCTACACGACGAACGCGGCCCTCCCCCACCTGCTCAAGGCCGCCGAGGACGATCCGCGCCAGGTCGCCGACATCGTCAACATCAGCTCGATCGCGGGCCGGGTGGCCTGGGCGAACTACGGGGTCTACAACCTCACCAAGTTCGGCGTCAACGGGTTCACGGAGTCGCTCCGCCAGGAGGTCACCAAGCGGCGCGTCCGGGTGGGCGTGCTCGAGCCCGGGGGCGTCGCCACCGAGCTCGGCACCCACAACAGCGGCGCGATGCGCGAGCACATCGACGCCTTCGTCGAGAGCACCGAGATTCTCGAGGCGCAGGACATCGCCGACGGGATCGCCTTCATGGTCACCCGCCCGCGGCGCGCCTCGATCGCCGAGCTGTGGGTCATGCCCACCGACCAGGCCTGACCCCGGCCCGGCGCCGGCCTTGCCCGGCGTCGGCCTTGGTCGGCGTCGGCCTTGGTCGAACGCAGGCTTGGTCGCTCTGTCAGCGCTCGGAACGCGACCAGGCCTGCGTTCGGCGCAGCCTTCCGCCCAGTATCGTTTCCGGGTGCGTATCGAGACCGACGGCCGGCCCGCGGCACCAGCCGACCTGTTCAGCACCTACGGCCATTTCACGGCCATGCAGGTGCGCGACGGCGGGGTGCAGGGGCTGGAGCATCACCTCGTCCGGCTCGACGCCGCGCACCGCGAGCTGTTCGGGCAGGCGCTCGACGGCGACCGGGTCCGCGACCTGGTGCGCCACGCCCTCGACGGGACACCGGACGCCTCGGTTCGGGTCATGCTGCGCGATGCCGAGCGCGTCCTGGTGTCCGTCGACGAGCCGCACTTCCCGCCGAGCCCGCCGCAGCGGCTGCGTTCGGTCCCCTACCTGCGCCCGTTCGCCCACCTCAAGCACCTCGGCGGTTTCGCCCAGGCCGAGTGGGCGCGGCGGGTCCGGCTGGACGGGTACGACGACGCCCTGCTCACCGCACCCGACGGCTCGGTCGCCGAGTCGTCGATAGCGAACATCGGGTTCCTCGTGCCCGACGGCGGCGTCGTCTGGCCTGACGCACCGCACCTGCACGGCGTCGCCATGCAGCTGGTCGAGGCCACCACGTCATCGGTCCACAGGCCCGTCCCGCTCGACGACGTCGCGGCGTTCGCCGGCGCGTTCCTGGTGAACTCGATCGGCGTCGTGGCCGTGGCATCGATCGACGACGTCAGCCTGCCCGACGCCGGGCCGCTCCTCGCCGGCGTCGTCGAACGCCTGGCCGCCGTCCCGTGGGAGCGGGTCTAGGCCTCGCGGTCTGCGTCTCGGACCGTCGGACTCAGTCCGACGCCTCGTCCGGGGCGCGCACCAGCATGAGGACGTTCCGGATGCCCTGCTCGAGGACGTCGTCGGCGAGCTGCCGATCGGCCAGCGCGCGGGACATCTGCATCGTCCCGACCATCGCGGCGTAGATGCTGAGGGACTTCGCGTGAGCCGACTGCGGATCATGCGGCGCCCGGCGGGCCGCGAACTCGCCGATGAATGCGAGCACGCCGTCGGTGTACGCCTGCTTGGTGGCGTCCGGGCGGCGGCCGATCTCGTCCAGCAGGGCGGCGGACGGGCAGCCGTGTTCCGGGTCGTCGCGATGCTCGACCGAGAGGTACTCACGCACGAGGCGCTCGACGCCGGCTTGGTCGGGCGGGAACTCGGCGGCGCCCTTGCGTTGTTCGTCCAGCTCGTGGGCGACCGCCGTGGCGACCAGATCGTCCTTGGAGTCGAAATGGGTGTAGAAGGCGCCGTTGGTCAGCCCCACGTCGGCCATCAGAACGGCAACCCCGGAGCCGTCGATGCCGTCGGCCTTGAACCGGCGGCCGGCAGCCTCGATGATCCGCTGCCGCGTCGCCCACTTGTGCTCCTTGCTGTACCGCACCGCATGCTCCGTTCCGGGCTCGCTGATGATCCGCGTCCCACACCCAATTCAGAGTACGACCATAATTTAATTTCCGGAAGGCCTTGCCGTCAGGGTCCTACTGTTCGGTCAGGAGTAAGCGGGCATTCTGGATACCCATCTCCAGGACCTCGTCGGCGAGCTTCGGGTCGGACACGGCGCGGGACAGCTGCAGCGACCCCACCGCCATCGTGTAGAGCCCGAGCGCCTTCGCGCGCGCCGACTGCGGATCCTCAGGGGCCAGGCGGGCGGCGATCTCGTCCAGGATGGCCTGCGCACCGTCGGTGTACGCGTGCTGGGTCCCGACCGGGCAGCGTGCAAACTCGTCGAGCAGAGCGGCAGCGGGGCAGCCTTCGGCCAGGTTGTCCCGGTGCTGAGGTGACAGATATACGCGCAGGAACTCCTCGAGTCCCGCTCGGCCGGGCGGCAACGCGCGGAAGCTCTCGACCTGGTTGTCCAGCTGGTCGGCGACGACATGGGCGACCAGGTCGTCCTTGGACGAGAAGTGGGCGTAGAACGCTCCGTTGGTGAGCCCCGCGTCCGCCATCAGGGTGGCGACGCCGGAACCGTCGATGCCGTCCTGCTTGAACCGACGACCGGCCGTCTCGATGATCCGTTGCCGCGTCGCCTGCTTGTGCTCCTTGCCATAGCGCGCCACTGGTTTCTCCATTCGCTCGACAAGCCGTTGCCCGCACCAACCACCCACCATAGTATGACGCACATAATGTTTTGGTCGCCCGCGCCAGGAGTCGAGCGACAGGCCCCGCCATCAGGCGCGCGGAGCGGGCCCATCGGCCGGGCGTGCGTGCGCTATCGAGAGCAGGATCCGGGCCTGCCCGGCGCCGACGGCGGCCCAGCGGTGCCGGATGTCGGCGGGGTGGCTGATCGCCTCGCCGGCCCCGAGCCGCCAGGAACCCTCGTGCTCCAGTGTGACCTCGACCTCGCCGTCGATCACGTAGACCGTCATCTCGCCGTCGGACTCGAACCAGCCGCCGAGGTCCTCGTCCGGGGCCACGCGGTACTCGACCACCTCGAGCAGGTGCCCGACGCCCCCGGACAGGAGCCGACCGCTCGCCGCCGCGGGCGCCTCGGAGACCGGCAGCTCGCGGCCCTCACCCTTGCGCAGCACCGATATGCCCCGCGGTGGGCTCACCGGCGGCATGAGCTGGCTCGGCGGCACCCCGAGCGCGTGGGCGAGCCGGTAGAGGCTCGACAGCGAGGGGCTCGTCTCGCCCTTCTCGACCTGGCTCAGGAACGGCTGGCTCACCTCGCTCGCGCGCGCCAGGGCGCGCATCGACAGCCCCGCCCCCTCGCGCGCCCGCCGGATGGCCTGCCCCACCGCGGCGCGGACATCGTCCGTGGCATCCGGATTCTTTAACACGGGCTTAACCCCTCGGGCTCGATCCTGGTCCATATTGATAACCAATACTTATCACCTCGGCGCCGGAGGCCGGCCCGAGGAACAGGACCGAAGGTATCCGAACACCGAAGGAGACCGGCATGTCAGCTGCATTCCACGTACCGGCGATCGACATCGCCCCCTACATCGCCGGCGGCACCGACGCCGACAGGGCCGAGGTCGCCCGCCGGGTCGACGAGGCGGCCCGCACGGTCGGCTTCATGCAGGTCCTCGGCCACGGGATCCCGCTGGAGGCCTGGGCTCGGCTCGGCCGCGCGAGCGACCGGTTCTTCGAACTGCCGCTCGACGTGAAGAAGCAGTACCGGGCGCCCGCCGGCGTCAACCGCGGGTACAGCCCGCCCAGGTCGGAGCGCCTCAGCCTCAGCCTGGGCGTCGAGAAGGCCGAGCGCATGAACGACTTCTTCGAGGCCTTCAACCTCGGCGCGTCCGCCGCCGACTACCCGCACGCCGACGTCGATCCGGACATGTACTCCGAGAACATCTGGCCCGCGGAGACCGAGACCTTCCAGGCCGACGTCGAGCTGTGGATGTCGCACGCCACGTCGGTGGCCAAGGTCATGATGGCGATCTTCGCCGACGCCCTCGGTCTGCCCGCCGGGTACTTCGACCCGTACACCGACCACTCCCTCGACGTCCTGCGCATGAACAACTACGCCCTCCCGGAGGGCGAGCGGGTCGAGCTCGACGGCGACCTCATCGGCATGGGCGAGCACACCGACTTCGGCATCGTGACGCTGCTCTGGGCCGACGACGTGAAGGGCCTCCAGGTGCTCGACGCCGACGGCGGCTGGAACGACGTCTCGCCGATGCCCGGCGCCCTGCTCGTGAACCTCGGCGACCTGACGGCGCGGTGGACCAACGAGCGCTGGAAGTCGACGCTGCACCGCGTGAAGCCGCCGGTGATCGACGGGCGCATCAAGCGGCGCCGCTCCGCCGCGTTCTTCTTCGACGGCAACGTCGACGCCGTGATCACCACGCTCCCCGGCTGCGTCGCGGAGGGCGAGACGGAGCTCTACGGCCCGATCACCGTCGGCGAGCACATCGAGGCCAAGCTCAACGGCTCCCGCGGCCTGGTGAACAACACGACCGACACGACCCGCGAGGCCGAACGAGTCCTGACAAGCCGCTACTGAACCCCTTGGTTGTGGGCGCGACCGTTGCGCCTAAACCGGACGCATAGTCGCAACGGTCGCGCCCACAACCAAGAAGCTCAGCGCGCCTCGAAGGCCTGGCGCGCCTCGGCGATCTCGTCCTGGTGCTCCTCGGACCAGTTCACCAGGGCCTGAGTTGTGCCGAGCAGGGTGCGCCCCAGCGGGGTGAGCTCGTACTCCACGCGGGGCGGCACCTCGGGGTAGACGGTGCGCAGGACCAGGCCGTCGCGCTCGAGGTTGCGGAGCGTCACCGTCAGCATCCGCTTGCTGATCCCGTCGATCTCCCGGCCCAGCTCCCCGAACCGGAGCGTCTTCTCGTCCAGCAGAGCGATCACCAGCAGGGACCACTTGTCGGCGATGCGGTCCAGGATCTGCCGCACCTGGCAGTCCTCACGGACGTCCCACTGGAAGGGGTCCCGCTCGGACCTGCATGCCGCCACCTCGGCCTCGGTTCCCTCGAGGGAACCGGGTGACGTCAAAGTGCCTTCTTGTGCCATCTGCTGATCGTGCCGAACGATCGTCATGGTTACAAGTGGTAACCATGCGGGACGTGAGCAAGGAGATCTCTGTGACGGACACAAGAGCGGTGGAGCGGCCGACGGCGAACGTGACCCGAACGGGCTGGGGAGTGCTGGCCGTCGTGTGCGGGGCGCTCTTCCTTGAGGGCATCGACATCGCGATGCTCAACGTCGCGGTGCCCGCCATCGCCGCCGACATCGGCCTGGCAACGGCCGATGCGCACTGGGTGATCAGCGCCTACGTGCTCGCCTACGGCGGGTTCATGATCCTGGGCGGGCGCACGGCCGACCTCGTCGGCCGCCGCCGGACGTTCCTGGTGGCCCTTGCCGTGTTCGTGGTGTTCTCGGGCCTGGGCGGTCTCGCCGACGAGGCCTGGGTGCTGATCGTCGCCCGGTTCGTCACGGGCGCCACGGCGGGGTTCATGACGCCGGCGGGGTTCAGCCTCCTGACGACCAGCTTTCCCGAGGGCTCGCTGCGCGACCGGGCGCTGGCGATCTACGGCGCGATCGGCGCGGGCGGGTTCACCCTGGGTGTGGTGGCGGGCGGGTTCCTGACCGACGTCGGCTGGCGCTGGGTGTTCTTCGCGCCCGTGATCGTAGGCGCCCTGCTCTGGGTCGCCGGGCGGGCGTTCATCCGGCCGGACGTGGCAGCCGAGCTGCCCCGCGGAGGGTTCGACCTGGGCGGCGCGATCACCCTCACGTCGGCGATGGTCGCTCTCATCTATGGCGTCGTGGCCGTCGGCGAGGGGCACGACGTCGCCGCCGGGATCGCCGCGCTGGTGGCCGCGGGGGTGCTGATCCGCGTCTTCGTGACGATCGAGCGCCGCGTCCGTGACCCCCTGCTGCGCCTCGCGGTGCTGCGCGAAGGGCTGCTCGTGCGGTCGAGCGCCGCCGGCCTGTTGTTCATCGGGGCGTTCTTCGCCTTCCAGTTCCTTTTCACGCTCTATCTGCAGGAGTTCCGCGGCTGGTCCCCGGTCGCCACGGGCCTGGCGTTCGCCGTCATGGGCCTGGACATGATCCTGGCGCCCCTGTTCACGCACCGGCTGGTCAGGCGGTTCGGGAATGCCCCGGTGATGGTGGCCGGGCTGGGCGCGGGCGCCGTCGCCTTCGCCCTGGCGCTGCGCATCGACGGGTCGTGGGGATACCTCGACCTGCTGCCGTCCCTGCTGCTGATTGCGGTGATGTTCGCGCTGGTCTACGGGCCGCTCGCAGCGGCCGCCACGACCGGCTTGGACGAGTCGGAGCACGGGGTCGCCGGCGGCATCGTCTACACGGCGTTCCAGTTCGGCGCCGCGCTGGGCGTCTCGGTCGCGACCATCGTGCTCGTCAACGGGCACGTCGGCGCAGCCGACTGGTCGGACTACCGGCGCGCACTCCTGGTCCCTGCGATCGGCGCCGCCCTCGCCCTGGCCCTCGGCATCTCGACCTGGGTCCGCACACGGCGGTCGGCTGAAGCGTCGCTCTGAGCTCGCCGTCCGCGCACGCTCATCACACGAGAGCGGGCGGCGCCGTCTGCCGTGCACTGGCGGCCGGCTCCACCAGGTGAGGTGGCCTCGGGTGGAGCGGCCAAGCGAGGTCACCTCGGGGTGCACCTGCCAGGTGAGGTGGCCTCGGGGAGCACCTGCCAGGACCGCTGAATTTCGTTCGCCCTGACCCCGCCTGATTCACCCAGGCTGAATGGTTCAGCGCAGCCCGTAATCCCGCGGCACAGCCGAACACGGTTCAGCCCACCCGGCACCTCTCGAAAACAGCACATCGTGTCCCGATGCGGCGAGCACACGGCCCGGCTGGCCGAGCCGAACCAGCTTCAACCAGCGGTCCGCTTCGAGAACACACTCTTGGGCATGGTTCCGGTGCCGAAACCATGCCCAAGGGTGTTCTCGAAGCGGACTATGCGTTGCGGACTAGCCGCAGAACTCGTTCAGCTCGAAGTTGTGCACCACCGTCTGTCCCTTGATGATGCGTGCCGACTTCGTCTCCGGCGGGTACCCCGTCGCCGAGCTGAGCAGTGTCAGCCGGTTGTTGGACACCCCCATCCACCGGGCGTAGCCGCCGTCGGGCCCGGTCACGAGCGTGACGTCGTACTCGGACCCGTCGATCACCACGAACGCGCCCTCCAGCGGGACCGTCTCTCCGTCACAGGTCGCGCCCGTCACCGTGCCGGCGATCTTGCCCCAGTTCAGGGGCGGGGTCACCGACAGCGACACCTGCACCTTGGGCTCGGCGTACGGCGTGCTGCCGTTGGCGATGACCCCCGAGGTGTAGGTGCCGGGCTGGTCCACCCGGCTGCTGTCGAGGTCGACGTACACGGTGTCGGACTCGCCGGGAGCCAGCGTGAAGGCCGGCGGCTGGACGTCGAGCCACGGCACGTCGACCGTGGTCTCGCCCGTCACGTTCAGCACCGTGTGCATGTCCGGGAAGCCGACCTCCTCGAGCGTGGCGGGCTCGGCGTTGCCGCATGCCTCGGCGGCGATGTACGACGGCGCCGTCTCCGGCTCGGCGTTGGACCCGATGAATATCTCGCCGTCCACCCCGACCACCTCGACGACGAGCGTGCTGCCCGCCGGCGCGGTGCCGGTGACCGGCACGTCGACCATCGTGAGCTCCTGCGCTTCCAGGGTCACGTCGGACGAGCCCAGCAGGGTCATGTTCGAGTACACGAACTCCCCGTCGAGCTCGTACAGGTTGACCGTGACGTCGGTGGCCGCAAAGACGGACTCGACGCCGAAGGACACGTTGGTCACGGCGAACTCGCCGGCGATGTCGAAGTCCTCCAGCGTGAACGTCCGCAGCCACTGTGTCTGGCCGGCCCCGCAGGCCACCGAGTTGCCCATCGTGACGTCCTGCGACGAGGAGTGGGTGATGGTCGTACCCTCGCCGGCGAGGAGCGACGACGGGGCGGACGGTGTCACTGTCGCCCCGGGCCGCGACCCGTTCCGGAAGAGCTTGTCGCCGTCCTTCGCGGCGCTGGTGCGGTTCGTGCCCGACGATGTGCTCACCTCTGTCGCCTCGCGGGTCGCCCCCTTGATGACGCCCGAGCCGGCAGCCGACCCGAGGATCTCGAAGTCGGACGACGCCGGGGCCACCTCGACCTCGGCGGGCGCCGTGCCCTCGTTCGTCACGGTGAACGTGCCGGACCTGGTGCCGCCCATCCGCACCTCGCGGGACAGGTCGGCGGGCGAGACCGTC
The DNA here is from genome assembly GCF_014653785.1 of Promicromonospora soli. Classification (GTDB taxonomy): domain Bacteria; phylum Actinomycetota; class Actinomycetes; order Actinomycetales; family Cellulomonadaceae; genus Promicromonospora; species Promicromonospora soli. The sequence continues at coordinate 489,662 of NZ_BNAS01000004.1, forward strand.
AGGAGCGGGGCCGCGAGCTCCACGTCCTGCCGGGTGACGGCGTCGGCCACGACGGTCACCGCTGCCTCGGCGCTCGTGTAGTCCTTGGCCGCGTAGCCGATCTCCTGCTCGCCGGCCGCCGCGGTGAACAGCGAGTAGTACCCGGCGCCAACCGTCGGGTTCTCGGGGTCGAGGGACCGGGTGGTCTCCTCGGCACCGGCGGTCACCGTCGCGCGGTTCACGCCGTCACCGGTGTTGAGGTCCCCGACGAATCCGGCCACGAGCCCGCCGTCGACGGGCAGGCACTCACCGATGGAGACGTTGTCGATCTGCCACCACATGGCCCACGCGGCGTCGCCGTAGTGGAACCGGACCCGTACGTCGGACTGACCACCGGCGCCGGGCAGCGCGACGAGCGCGCGTCCCTCGGCGTCCGACGTCTGGTGCAGCACCGTCTCCCAGGTCTCGCCGCCGTCGACGCTGAGGCCGACGTCGGCGAATTCCCCGCCCCACACGAGGTAGCTCTGGTCGAACGTCAGGAGCGGTGCCTCGACGTCGCTCAGGTCCAATGCGGGCGATGTCAGCGTCGTGTTCTGCTGCCCGTCGGGGCCGTAGGCGTCACTGTTCACCTCGGCGAACAGCCCTTCACCGCCGGTCTGGTTGCCAACGTCCGCTGTGTCGTCGAACGTCCACACCTCCTCGGTGCCGGCCAGGTCCTCGACCACCCATCCCTCCGGCACGGACCCGGACTCGAACTCCTCGGTCCCGGCGCCCGCCGCAGTCAGGGCGTACCCGGGTGCGGTGCACTGGTCGAGCACGGGAAGCGCGGCGTCGGCAGACGTCGGCTCCGTGCCCACCTCGACCGCCTGGGTGAACGCCGCGTAGCCCTCCACCGACGGCTGCACGACGAGCGTGTGCGTGGCCGACTGCGGCAGCTCGAACGAGTACTCCCCGGTGAACGGGTCCGTCCAGGCGACGACGTCGCTCGGCGCGCCCTGCACGGTGAGCTTGGCGTCGAGCGGCCAGCCGTGACCGGAGCCGTCCGTGACCGTTCCGCTCACCGTCGTCGTCGGCGCGGCCTCCAGGACGAAGTCCCGCGTGGCGGTCTCGCCTTCGATGACCTCAGCCGAGCCGGTTCCGGCGAGGTAGCCGAACGCCGAGACGCCAAGGTCGTAGCTGCCCGCCGCCAGCGCGATGCGGTACACGCCGTTCGAGTCGGTGGTGTCGCCGCGCTCGCCGGCGGCGATCCGCGCCCCGCCTACCGGTTCGCCGTCAGGCCCGGTGACCGTGCCGGAGAGGATGCCGAAACCGTCGATCGGCGCGTTCTCGATCAGCGCCTCGACGTCGAGCCTGCCCTCGCCCCACACGTTGTTGTTCGAGGGGGTGCCTCCGCAGGAGTCGTCGACCACGTCGCCGGCGGTCTCGTCGAGCAGCGCCTGCGTGCCCTCGATGTCCCCGATCAGGATCGGCGCCGCACTCCACAGGAGCGCTACCGCGCCCGCAAGGTGCGGTGATGCCATGGAGGTGCCGCTGAACTCGGCGTAGTCGCCGCCGGGGACCGAGGACCGCACGTCTTCACCAGGCGCCGCGAGGTCCGGCTTGGTCACGCCTTCGGCGCCCGGCCCGCGCGAGGAGAACTCCGTGATCTCGCCGTCCGGTCCGAACGCGCCGGCCGCGTAGGTGGCGACGTTGGCCCCGGGGGACGACGTCGACTGGCAGCCCGCCTCGCCCGCGTTGCCGGCCGCCCACGCGCCGAAGATGCCCGCCGCCTCCCAGGCGGCGATCTCCTCGGACATGAAGTCGTCGATGGCGCCCGGTGCCTGCTGGCCCCACGAGTTGTTCACGATGTGCGGGCGCTGCGCCGGATCGGGGTCCGAGCCGTCCGCCCGCGTCGGCGCGAGGATCCACTGGCCGGAGGCGAGCAGGTCTGCGTCGGAGCAGGAAGCGCAGCCGTTGGCCGCTATCCAGTCGGCGTCCGGTGCGACGCCGATCTGGTTGCCCGCGCCGTCGTCGCCCACCATGGTGCCCATGACGTGCGTGCCGTGGGCATCGACGTCGCAGGGCGAGCCGTCGCAGGAGTCGCTCGCGTCGAACCAGTTGTAGTCGTTGTCGACCTCGCCGTCGCCCACGTAGCCGCGATAGTGCTCCAGCAGGGCCGGGTGCTCCAGCTCCACGCCGGAGTCGATGTTCGACACGGTGATGCCCTCACCCGTGAAGCCCATGTCCCACACGTCAGGGGCGCCGATGGCGTCCAGGCCCCACTCGGTGGCGAGCGGCGCCCGCGCCGTCGGGGCCTTCCGCTCGACGGGTTCGATGGGCTGCGCCGCCACGCGCTCGTGGACCTGCTTCACCTCGCGGCTGGCGGCCACCTGCTTCGCGAGCTCCAGCGTGCCGTCCTCGACGAGGATCGCGTTGCTGATCCAGTAGGACTCGTACTCCACGCCCGCCGCCTCGAGGTCGGCGACGACGTCCGCCTGCGAGGTCTTCGCAGTGCTGGTCAGGGCGTCGTAGACGAACTGGCCGCGCTCGTCCCAGTCGAGGATCGCCTTCGCCTGCTCAAGCTCCGGCCGGTCGGCGAACCGGATCCAGAAGTCGGCGGACTCCTTGGCGTCGAGCCGGGTCCGCACGGAGGACGTGATCTTGTCCGCCGCACGCTCCGGAACGTCAGCGGCGATGGCAGGGGATGTCCCTGCCGCCGCCGGAGTGCTTGCGAGTGCCGGTGCCACGCTCACCGTGGTCGCGAGGAGTGTGCCGACCACCGCCAGAGCGATCGGTGCGCGTCTTTCTGACATGCGACTGTGCATTCGGTGCCTCCGGGTGCAAGCGCCCCGATCGGGGGCGCGACCACTGGCTCACGAGCGTGTGCCAGATGACACTCTGTGAGCCGGGGGCGAAAAGGGCAACGAAAGTCGGTTTTTAGCCAGTGCCTGGAACCAGGGCGGACGCCTGGTGCCCCCGGCCCCGAAGCCGACGTCCCCGGCGCGAGGAATGCCGCGCGCAGCACTCGGCGTTGCCTCGGGCATGGACTTCAATCAGCAGATCATCGACACCTTCCGCAGCAATGCCGGCGAGGTCAACGAGCCGATCCCGTTCGGCAAGGGGCTCGTGCTCGTGCACGTACCGAAGAAGGACGGCACCACCCGCATCGCACCGGTCGCCGCCATCCAGGACGACGGCGCCTGGCACGTCGTCGCCTCGGCCGCCGGCTCGCCCAAGAACCCCGCGTGGGTCTACGGCCTCCGCCGGGCCGAGCAGGTCGACATCGAGGTCCCCGGTGAGCCGGTCGAGACCGTGCGAACCAAGGTCGAGGAACTGACCGGCGAGTCGCGCGACGCGATGTGGGCCCGCTTCAAGGAGCTCTCCAGCGGCTTCGCCGGATACGAGAAGACGGCCGAGGGCCGCGTCTTCCCGATCTTCCGACTGCAGGCCTGACGTTCGCGGACCGGAAGCCCAGGTCAGAGCCCGTATCTGACCTGGGCTTCCGCACGTGACGACCGCCCCGACGGTGGTCAGCGGCCTCGGACGCCGCGGGGATGCGGCCTGCTACACCGGCACCCGCAGGGTCGCCGTGTAGCCCTCGCTCACGGAGCCGGAGACCCTCGCCATCTGCAGGGTGTAGCCGTCGGAGAACACCATGTCCGAGTCCAGGCTGACGTCCTGCAGGTTGGCGACGCTCTGCTCGTAGCCCTCGGTCGCGTACACGGCCTCGGACACGTCCTGCGGCAGGGCGAGCTGCGAGGTTCGCATGCGGTTCGTGGCGCTGGTGGCGTCGTCCAGCGACGGGTAGACCTCGAAGTGGATGTGCGGCCAGCGGCCCGGGTAGCAGGCGGGGAAGATCGAGGTGAAGGTGACCTTGCCGTCGGCGTCGGCCTCCTGGACGCCGCGCAGGTAGTTCTGGTCCGTGATGTCGTACATGGAGTACGCGCCGTCGCGGTCGCAGTGCCACGCGTACACGGCGGCGCCCGCGACGGGGGTCCCGGCGTCGCCCTCGCCCGACACGTCCACCACCGTCAGCGAGAACGTCAGCGGGATGCCTTCGGCCGTGCCGGACGAGTCCCCGAAGCTCGAGGTGATGTCCCTGCGCACCACGCCGGTCGTGGTCAGGGCATTGGGCCCGTTGGTGCCGTCGGCGGGGTAGGGCCCGTTCGTCTCCTCGGGGATCTCTCCCTCGCCGACTTCCGACTGCGAGACGTCGCCGCTCCCGCCGCCGCCCGGGGCGCCCGACAGCGGCGCACCGCTCGGACCGGATGAGCCAGTGCTGGGAGAGCAGGCGGCGAGAGCCGCGGCGAGACCGCCGACGCTCAGCAGGCCGATGGCGTGCCGCCGGTTGAGGAGCGTCGGCAGGTCGTGCGAGAGCCCGAGGTCGTGCGCCTCGGGGGTCTCGTGTTGGTCGTGCCCTGTGCTGGGCCTGGTGTCGCGGGGCTTCATGGCCCGAAGGTAGGGCGCGGTGCTGGGCCGCGCCCGCCAGCAGGCTGGGAGAGCGCTGAACGGTCCGGCACGTCGGCCCCGGGCCGGCTCACTCCGGCAGGAGCACGCCGACCTGGTCTCGGATCTCCCGGACGACGGCGTCGACCGGGTTGGTGGCGTTGATGGTCGCGGCCATGCTGATGAACATGATCGCGGAGACGATGTGGGCCCGTGCCGCGGCGTCCTGCGCGGTGGTGCGCTGGTCCCTTTGCAGGACGGCGGCGATCGCTTCCTCGGTCTGCACGGTCAGGGTGAGGGCGTCGCGGTGGTGGGGTTCGGCGGGGTCGCCGAACACGATCTCGCGCAGGTAGGTCCGCCCGTTGTCGACCTGCTTGCGGTTGCACTCCACGACCGGGCGCACGATCGCCATCACGGCGTCGAGCGTGTTGGTGATGTCCTCGGCCGCCGCCTTGCCCTGCTCGAGCGCGTCGGCGTAGGTGGAGTTCTGCACGAGCAGGAGCAGCTCGCTCTTTGACTTGGCGTAGAGGAACAGGGTGCCCGCGCCGATGTCGGCCTTGTCGGCGATCTCCTGGGTGGTGACGTCGTCGACGCCGCGTTCGGCGAACAGCTCGGTGGCAGCGGCGGTGATGCGGTCCAGCTTTTCCTGCTTGTTCCGCTCGCGCCTGCTGGGCGTCTTGGACGGCGTCCTGGAGGCGAGTGGCATAGCTGCTCTCCTTCGCTGCTGAGTGTGCTCGAATCTGCCGACGCTCATTCTTTCACGGGCCCCGGAGTCGGTCCGAATGCCCTTATCTCTCGTAGTGCAGGAGCTCCTTGCCGTTCTTGACGTAGGTCAGTGCGTCGGTGACGTCGTAGGCGTGGATGGCGGAGACGACCGGAGCCAGCGCGCCCGAGAGGCTCGCGACCTCGGGGCTCTCGAAGAAGGCCGCGCGTGCTGCGTGGTCGGGGAAGCCGAGGACGAGGGAGGCGTGGAACCGCTGGTCTGCCGGGTTGTCGTGCGCGACGTTCGGCGTGTCCCAGAGCTTCTCGTTCCAGGGCATGAAGACCTGGGTGCGCAGCTCCCGCAGCAGGCCCGAGCCGGCCAGCGAGCCGGCGAGGGAGCCGATGCGCTTGCGGAACGCGCCGGTTGTGACGCCTTCCCGCTTGCGGAGGTAGACCAGGGCGCGGGCGCCGACCTTCTCGCCGGGCACGGCCACGTCGTACCAGCGCGCCGAGCTCGGGGGCCCGGCGTAGAGCAGAGTGCGCCGGAAGACGTTGATCTCGTCCTTGTAGGCGAGCGCGGTCTGCTTGCGGCCCAGCAGCGGCGACAGCACCGAACGGAACGTGACCTCCGCGACGCCGTCGATCCTGCGGTCGGCAGGGATGGCGGTCTCGACGCCCGGGGTGGTCGGCCACAGTCCGGGGTTGTGCTCGGCCAGGTGGATCTGCCGGTACTCGTCGAACCCGGGCGTGGCGGAGATGATCTTGGAGTGCGGGCCCTTCCAGTGGTCCATACCCGTCTGCCGGGGCTGGTCGTTGCGCATCCACAGCAGGATCGAGGAGGCGAACGGCTTCTTCGTCGGGGGCTGGGTAGTCGTCATGTCCTTGCCTTCGTCTCTTGGTTCGTGTGGGTGGGGTCAGCGGGCGAGGAACTCGACTGCGATGGGGGCGAACTTCTGGTGGAACTGGAAGATGCCGCCGTGCCCGGAGTCCGGGTAGATGACCAGCTCGGAACCCTGGATCCGGCGGTGCAGGTCGTCGGACAGCACCGAGGGCACCATCCGGTCGTTGTCGCCGTTGGCGATCAGGGTGGGCTGGGTGAGCTTCGACAGGTCGGCGGGGACCGAGCGGCCGTACTTCGCGATCGCCTTCAGCTGGGTCCGGAACGCCTTCACCGAGATGTCCGCGTCGCGGTCGACGGTGCGCTCCTTGAGCCGGTTCACGAACGCGCGAGCGGCGACCTTGCCGGTGGCGTTCCGGTTGAAGAACAGGAACTCCTTCGGGTCCTTCCGGGTCAGCGTCGCGCGCAGGACGTCGTAGTAGGTGGTGCCGACGACCTTGTCGATGTCCTTGCCGCCCCGGGGCCCTGTGCCGGTCAGGACGAGCTTGCGGACCAGCTCGGGGTGCTTGACCACGAGGTCCTGGGCGACCATGCCGCCAAGGGAGAAGGAGAAGATGTCGATCGTCTCGAAGCCGAGGGCCTTGATGAACGTGTAGGCGTCGTCAGCCATCTCTTCGACGCTGTCCGGGACGCTGCCCGTGGAGGCGCCGACGCCGCGGTTGTCGAAGGTGATGACGTGGCGGTCCTTCGCGATCGGGTCGACGATCCGCGGGTCCCAGTTGTCCAGCGTCGCCGCGAGGTGCACGAAGAACACCACCGGAATCCCGCCCTTCGGGCCCAGCTCCCGGTACGCGTAGGTCACGCCGCCGGCGGTGACCGTGCGGGCCGGAGCCTGCGCGTACGACGTGATCACGGTTTCGTTCTCGTTGCTCATGATGCTCTCCTGTCCTGGACCTCAATCTGAGGTAACTCAATAATGAGGCCACTCAGTCCTGCTTGTCAAGGGCAGGACGAATGCCGCCACTCCGTGTGTGGAGCAGCGGCATTCGTGGAGGTGGGCGCGCCTTGGCAGCGCGCGGTCGGGCCGCCTTTTGAGGCGCGGGGTCCTCAGGCCGACGACGCCGCCGTCGCCCGCTCCACGCCGTCGACCGCCGGGGTCACCCGCCGCGCGACGACAGCCGCCGTCGCGGCGATGCCGAGGCAGCCGGCCACCACCACGCCGATGAAGGCTCCCGCCCACCCCTGCTCGAGCAGGAGTCCCGCGGCGACGGGGCCAGCGATGGTGCCCGCCTGGAACGCGCCAGAGCTGATCGCGTTGTACCGGCCACGCAGGTGCGCGGGCGCCATGTCGTTGGTCAGCGCCGGCAGGGCCGACTGCAGCAGGGTCTCCCCCAGCCCGAACACGCCGTGGAACGCCAGCACGATGACAACGGCCGTCATGCCGCCAGGCATCAGTCCCGTGACGCCGAGCAGCAGCCAGGCCGCCGCCCACACGACGGCCATGAGTGCGAGCACCCGCGTGCGGCGTCGTCCGCGGACGCGGTTCATCACCCAGAACTGCAGCGCGACGATCACCACCGTGTTGACCACGAACGCGAAGCCGATCACGCGGGTCGAGACCTCGGCCACCTGCCGGGCGAAGGCGGGGAAGCCGCCCTCCATCTGCCCGTAGCCCACGAAAGCCGCGAGCAGACCGAGCGCGGCGAGCCAGAGCACCTCGGGCCGACGGAGGATCGCCAGGTACCCGTCCTGCGCGCCGTCGGCGTCGTCCGGCCGCTCGACGCGTCCGTGCAGGTGCCGCAGCGGCCCCAGCAGCACGACGACGGGGATGACGAACGTCGCGGCGTTGACCAGGAAGGCCATGACGAACGTGCCCGGCCGCTCGACGTCGACCACGAGCCCGCCGACGACGCCGCCCACGCCGATGCCGAGGTTGAGCAGCGCGAAGTTCACGCCGTAGTACCGCTGCCGCAGGTCGCCGTCGACGACCGTCGCGACCAGCGCGTTGACCGACGGCCACCCGACGCCGAGCTGCACGCCGAAGAGCGCGAGCCCCAGCGCCGCCACGGCCGGGACCGTGGCGAAGCCGAGCACGGCGTATCCGGCGACTGCGCAGACCAGGCCGGTGAGCATGACCCGCCGGGCACCGTACCTGTCGACCAGGGCGCCGGCGGGGCCGGTGACGATCATGCCGATCACCGCGATCAGCCCCATGAGCGTCCCGGACAGGCCGAGCGAGAACCCGCGCACCTCGTGCAGGTAGATGATCGTGAACGGGAGCGTCAGGCCGCGGCCGAAGAACTGCACGACCACGGTGGACAGGAGCCAGCGGCCGTCGCGCGGCAGGTCCGACCAGAAGCCGATGGCGCCGGAGCGCAGGGAGGATGTCACCCGCTGATCCTCACCTCCGAGGGGCCGGGACGGCGAGCGGATTTCGGACATCGCGGTGAGCGGTCAGGCAGGGCCTATCGGCGTGCTCATGAGGTCGTTCTGGCGGCGGGTGCGCTCGCCGACCGCCACGCCTCTGCCAGCGCGGCGACCGATGTCCAGCGTGCGTCCCGTTCGGCGCACATCGCCCGCGCGGCGACGGCGAACTGCGCGTCCGAGCCGGCCCAGGCCGCACGTGACTTCGTCGCGTCGTCGCCCAGGAACGTGTGCGCGAGGGCCCCGAGCGCGAAGACGTTCGTAACCTCGTCGATCGGCGCGCCCAGCTCGTACTCCTCGGGCGACATGAACCGGGTCGAGCCCCACATCCGGCCCATCCGGTTGGTCGTCGGCCCTTGCCGATAGAAGTCGAGGTCGCAGAGGACGATCCGCCCGGTCGCGGCGTCGACCATCACCGAGCCGTCGTAGAGGTCGATCGCTACCCACCCGAGCGCCGCGGCGTGCCCGTGGAAGTCGTAGATCTGCTGCACGGCGTCGGCCCGAGCCGGCTGAGCGAGGGACCGCACGACGTGCGACCGTTCGTACTGCTTGCCGACCGGCGTCGCGTCGGTCCAGTCGAACACGAGGGCGTGTCCGCCTCCGACGTCGACGGCCTCGCGCAGCGCCACGAGTGAGGGGTGGGCGAGCGCCCGATAGACCTCAGCCGATCGACGGAGGTTCGCCACCGCCGTCTCGACGGCGCCGTCGTACCGCACCGTCGGCGCGCCCGCGTACTTGACGAACACTCGGCCGGCCGGACCCTCGACACCGAGGCAGAGGTTGCCCGAGTCCTGCTGGTCGAGCACGGCGAACGCACTGCCCCAGCGGGCCGTGAACGACAGGTCGTGCGACGCGCGGAGACGTACCGGCAGCCCGTCGACCTCCGTCACGATCACGCGCGGGAGCGTATCAAGGGGGTCGGGCCTCACCCGCGGGCGAGAGCTACCCGAGCGACACGCCCTGCTCTGTCATCGCGACTCGCCCAACGGTCGCAGTGCCCCGCCTCGCCCCGTTCAGTCGCAGCTGTCGCAGCGACCCGTCGCCGGCAGCTGCATGTAGCAGCTCGGGCAGCTCGCCGGAGCCGCGTCGGGTGCGTGCGCGAACGAGGACGTCTGCGTTCCCGAGAACCCGGCCATCAGAACGCGCTTGTACCCGCCGCCGGCCTGCTGGACGTCGACGAAGCCCTTGTTGAAGAAGGCCGTCACCTCATGTCCTGGCCCGGGCGAGACAGCGACGTACGAGCGCGACGACGGGATCCAGATACGGGTCTTGTCCAGCCCCTCGGCGATCTCCCGCATGGCCGCACGCTGGGCCATCGCGATGGGGAGCGCCTCGAGTGCGGCGTCGAAGGAGTCGAAGTCGTCGCGGTCGGAACCGGCGAGAGCGTCGACGCAGGTCTTGCAGATCTTGAACTTCTGGCGATCGAGCTCGGTCGCGGGCTGGAGCGATGCCAGACGATCCGCGGCAATGTGCTGGCAGTCCTTGCCGTGCAGAACCCTGCCGTAAGGAACCCTGTAGAGCAGCTCGAGCGGGATCTCTGCGCCTGCAACAGCAGGGGTCTCACTGGACGTAGTCACCAGTTAAGTATCGCTGCTCGAAGGGCCCAGTGGGGACACCAGTTTTCGGGGCGTCCCCAGCGACTGGGCGAGTCGACGAGCTTGGACCGACTCAGACGTGCAGCGTGGGCCGGTAGATGAGCTCCTGGGTGCGACCGTCGAGCGTCCGGTGCTCGATCAGCTCGAGGTCGAAGTCGGCCGCACCCTGGAAGATCGGGTCCTCTCCGGTCTGACCGGTGATCACGGGGAAGAGCGTCACCTGGACGCGGTCGACCAGGCCCGCGGCCATCAGCGCCCGGTTCATCGACAGGCTGCCGTGCGAGCGCAACGGCACGTCGGACTCCTCCTTGAGCCGGGCGACGACGTCGACGGCGTCCCCGCTCGCGACGGTCGCGTCCGGCCAGTCGAGCGGCCCTTCCAGCGTGCTCGACACCACCGTTGTAGGCAGGTGCCTCATCCGGGTGACCCACGGGTCGCGCACGTCGGACTCCTCGGTGCTCTCGGCCAGCATCTGCGCGAACAGCCGATACGTGTTCGCCCCGAAGACCATCCGCTGCTCCTGGTCGTAAAGGGCGAGGCGGTGGTCGAGGAGCTCGGGGCCCTGCTTGCCCCAGTAGCCGGTCCAGTTGCCGCCGGCGGCACCGAAGCCATCGAGGCTCGTAAAGACGTCGAACGTGTAGGTAGCGGTCATGATGCTCTCCTCGAGTGGGGCCGATCCGGTCTGTGAGTTCAGACCGGAAGACACGGCGATACTCATCGCTTCCTCGCCACCGAGGTCGACCTGCCCGCCTATGCCCGCTGGGTAGCCATCGCCCGCTCGCGGCGCCCCGCCGCAACCGTCCCACCCACCGTCAGAACGGCGCACAGCACCAGCACACCGGCGCCCGCCGGCCCGACGAGGTGGAGGGCCCCGACGAGCGCGCCGCTCCCGGTCTCCATGTGGGGTACCGCGAGCAGCCCGACGGTCCCGAGCAAGGCGATGCCGATCGCCGAGCCCAGGTGGTTTCCCGTCTCCGCGAGCGCCGCGGCGCGGGCGGCCGCTTCCGGCGGCGCGGCCGACATGAGGCGCTGGGTGCCGAACATGAAGAGCGGCGCGCACCCGAACCCCGCGACGGTGTACGCGGCGATCACGGGAACGAGCGGCTGATCGCGGCTCGCCAGGGTGAGCAGCAGCTCGCCGGCGGCAGACACCAGGAGCCCGCCGGGAATCAGGACGTCGGCCGGGATCCGGCGGTTCAGGAGCCCCGCGACCTGCGTCCCGGCGGCGATGCCCAGCCCCATCGGGGCGAACGCGATCGCGGCGGCCAGCGGCGTCATCCCGGCGTCGGACTGGAGGTACTGGGTGGCCCAGAAGCCGGTGCCGGCCAGCACCACGGCGGCCAGGGTGAGCGAGCCGATCGTGCTGGCCACGACCGGGGTCGCCAGAACCCGCAGGTCGATCAGCGGTGCCTCGGCGGTGAGCTGACGCCGGACGAAGCCGGCCCCCGCGAGCAGCGCGCCTACGCCGGCCGCCACCACGAGCACACCGGGAGCGCCAGCACCCGGGATCGCCGCCTTGATCACCACGAACACGCAGGCGAGTGCCCCGACGAGGAGCCCGGCTCCGAGCCCGTCCACGCGCTGGGCGGCGGCGGGGTCGACGTGCTCGGGCAGCCACCGCGGACCGAGCACCAGCACCGCGAGGCCCACTGGCACGGCGATCAGGAAGACCGAGCCCCACCACCACTGGTGCAGCATCACGCCGCCGATCACGGGTCCGAAGGAGGCGAACACGAACTGGGTGGCTGCCCACGCCCCGATGGCCTGGCCGCGCCGCTTCTCGTCCGGGAAGAGCTCGGAGATGAGCGCGAGCGTCGACGGCATCAGGGTCGCGCCCGCGACGGCCTGCAGCACCCGCGCCAGGATCAAGACCTCGGTGCTGGGCGCGAACGCCGCCAGGAGGGAGGCCAGCAGGAACCCGGCGGACCCGAGGAGGAGCAGGCGGCGGCGTCCGACGCGGTCGCCGACCGCGCCCGCCACGATGGCGAGCACGCCCACCACGAGGCCGTAGACGTCACTGATCCACAGCTGCTCTGCCGGGCCGACGTCCAGGTCGACCGTGAGCTCGGGCAGCGCAAGGAACAGGACGTTGATGTCGACGGCGACGACCGCGGTCGGCAGTAGGAGCAGGATCATCCCCCGCCACGCGCGGGCGACGGGATCTTGCGGCTGGGCGGTTCTCACGAGTTGTCTCATGCCCGTTGGTCGTCACGGGTGGCCGGTTCTCGACAGGACCGGCGAAGATTCTTCTGGTCGGCTGTCGTATCCAGCGCGCCCGTGTCGACCAAGGTACGACGACGGCAGAGCGCCGCCGGATCCGAACCCAGGAGGAACCATGAAGTACCTGATCCTGATGCAGGTCGACCCCACCGTCATCGAGCAGCTCACGCCCGAGCAGGGCAAGCAGATCGAGGAGGGCCACGCCGCGTTCATGGCGCACACCAAGGAGCGCGGTGAGTTCATCGGCACGCAGGCGCTGGCCGACCCGAGCCAGTCGAAAGTAGTGCGGTCCGTGGCCGGGACCCCGCTGACGAGCGACGGTCCGTTCGCCGAGGCCAAGGAGTACCTCGGCGGCTTCTATCTGCTGGACGTCGAGGACGAGGCCCGCGCACTGGAGCTCGCCCGCATGATCCCGGACAGCACCGTGGACGGGCTGGCCCTGGAGGTGCGTCCGGTGATGTTCAGCGACTTCGGGGACCTGTGACACCTGTGCCCTCCGAGGGCGAGGACCTGCTGCGCGACCTGGCGCCGCAGGTCCTCGCCCGGCTCGTGCGCTCGTACGGCACGGGCCAGTTCGACGTCTGCGAGGACGCGGTCCAGGATGCGCTCCTCGCGGCGTACCGCCAGTGGCCGGCCGATCCGCCGTCGGACCCCCTTGCCTGGCTCGTCACCGCTGCCCGACGGCGGTACGTGGACCGCATCCGGTCAGACAGCCGACGCCGGGAGCGGGAGGCCCGTGATGCTCTCCTGAACGAACCGCTGACCGAGCCCCTGGCCGGCGCGGACGCCGGCCACTCCCCCGCCGACGACAGCCTGCTCCTGCTGCAGCTCTGCTGCCATCCGGCACTGCCCAGGCCGGCGCAGGTCGCGCTCACCCTGCGCGCCGTGGCCGGGCTGACGACGGCGCAGATCGCGAACGTCCACCAGCTCCCCGAGGCGACGGTCGCGCAGCGCATCACGCGCGCCAAGCGGCGTCTGGCCGAGCTCGGCGGAGACCTGCCACGGCCCAGGGACGCGGCCGAGCGGCTCGGTCCCGTGCTCGACGTGCTCTACGCGATGCAGACCGAGGCCCATCACACGACGTCGGGCGCGCCGGCCCGCGACACGGACCTCGCGGCCGAGGCCGTCCACCTCGCGCGGCTCCTGCACCAGGCACTGCCCGACGATCCCGAGGTGGCGGGCCTGCTGGCGCTCATGCTGCTCACCGAGTCGCGAGGGCCGGCGCGCCAGGCCGCCGACGGCTCGCTGATCCCCCTGGACGAGCAGGACCGGACGCGCTGGGACCAGCTCCTCGCGCGCGAGGGGATCGCCCTGGTCGAGGCCACCGCGCCCGGCGCCGCGCCAGGCCCGTACCTGCTGCAGGCCTGCATCGCCGCCCTGCACGCCGAGGCGCCCGACACCGGTTCGACGGACTGGACCGAGATCCTCGCGCTCTACGACGTCCTGCAGATCGTGACTGGACGCGGCAACCCGACGATCGCCCTGAACCGGATAGTCGCCGAGGCTCAGGTGCACGGCGACGGCTCCGCGCTCGACTCCCTGAACCTGCTCGAGCGGGCGCACCCCGGGCTCCCCCGGCTCGATGCGGTCCGCGCGCACCTGCTGGAGCGCCAGGGCCGGAGCATCGAGGCGGCCGACGCCTACCGCCGAGCCGTGCGCGCGACGCGCAACCTCGCCGAGCAGCAGTACCTCCAGCGCCGTCTGCGGACCATCACCCGACCGAACGCATAGCCGAGGCCAGGGGCGAGCTGTGGGACGGCATCGGCTACCACGACCGGAGGCCGACGCCGCCCACCTCGCTCTCAGCGGCGGTACGAGGCCAGATGCCAGACCCGGATCGCCTCGAGCCTGCCGGTGCCTCCCTCGGCGAACAGCTCGACGCCGTCGCTGCCCGGGTCGGGGAAGACCTGGTCGGTGAGAACGACCTCGCCGTCGGCGCCGAAGACCTCCACCGAGGACCAGTCGAGCAGGACCTTCACCCGCACCTTGCCGTCCTGGGCAGGCAGCGGGGCCCGGTGGACGCCGGGGAACCCGGGGTTGAACCCGACCTCGCCCGAGCGGGTGCGGTCCACGTACAGCTCCTGGGTCAGGGCGTCGTAGCCGATCACCGTCTCCTGGCCTGGGCCGGTGGCCACCTTGAGGCCGAACCGGTCCGCCTCGGCCAGCGAGAAGGTCGCGTCGATCTCTAGCGCCTTGCCGTCCGCTCGACCGTCCGCGAAGGGGATCGACCCTTCACGAATGGTGACGTCTCGGGCCGCGACCGCCTCGCCGTCGCGAAGGGATCGCAGCGACGTGACCGGCTGCTGGGTGAGCCGCGCCTCGCCGTCGATGGTCTTCAGAGCCAGCTCGTGAGGGACGGTCATGGCTCCGCGCCATGGGGTGGTCGGCGTGCCGCCGGCGTACTGCCAGCTGCTCATCCAGCCGATCATGTACCGCTCACCGGTGGGGACGTTGTCCCAGGAGACCCCGGCGTAGTTGTCCGCACCGAAGTCGACCCAGTCAGCACGCTCCACCACTGACCGCGCGGGTGCGTCCGAGAAGGTGAAGTGGTCGGCCAGGAGGTGGCCCCAGCCACCGCTGTTGGCGTCGATCACCTTCACCTGGGCCTGCTGGCCCTGGTAGCGGCGCAGGTCGAAGGAGGCCCAGTCCAGCCGCTCGCTGTTGGTTCCGGTCTCGCTGTCCACGATCTCGCCGTCCACGACCAGGTTCACCGTGGTCTCGTTGGAAGCGGGCTGCGCCGGGGTGTCGGAGAGCATCACCGAGTCGAGGTTGAGGTGTCCCCAGCCGCCGGTGTTCTGGTCGACCACCTCGAGCTGTGCGGTCTGCCCGCGGAGCTCGGAGACGTCCCACGAGGACCAGGCGAGCCGTTCGCCGTCGTTGCCGGTCGCCGTGCGCAGCACCTCTCCGTCGACCAGGAGGTTCACCGCCGTGGGGTTGGCCCCCGAGATCGGGTGGTGGCCGCCACCGATGAGGAAGTTGATGTAGTCGTTGGTGATCTCGAACTCGGAGGACGTCAGGGTGCCCACCGAGCCGTCCTGGTTGACGAACGTGTTGACCAGGCCGTCGCCCTCGAAGCCGGTGACCTCCTGCTGGCCGGGAAGGGTGCCGGTCGCAGGCGCGGTGCCGAACGCCTCACCGGTGGCGGTCCAGCCATCGCCGTAGCTGCCGCCCTCGAAGTCGGCGATCATCGTCGCCGGAACCGGGACGGGTGGGTCCACCACCGAGCCGGCCGTGTGCGGGTGGTTGCCCCCACCGATGAGGAAGTTCAGGTAGTCCTCCTCCACGGTGAACGCCGGGGACGTCAGCGCGCCGGTGCTCCCGTCATAGCCATGGAAGCTGTTGACCAGCCGCTCACCCCGGTAGCCGCTCACCCCACCCTGATCGGTGCCGGCCGCGGCCCCGGGGACCGGACCGGTGCCGAAGGCTGTGCCTGTCGCTGTCCAGTTCTCGAAGGTCTCGCTCTCGAAGTCCTCGACGACGGCGAGCTCGGCAGGTGGCTCATAGGACCCGTCGTCGTCGGGGGTGAACGTCGTGCCGTCGAACTCGCCGACGAAGTACTGCGTGCCCGAGCCGCCGTAGAGGTGCCCTGGGTTGAGGCTGACGACCAGGACCCACTTCTGCTTGCGCGGGTTGCCGTCTACCGGGAGCTGGAACAGGTCGGGGCACTCCCAGACGCCGCCGACGGCGCCCTGTGGCCCGAAGTCGCTCAGGTGGGTCCAGGTCTTGAGGTCCTTGGAGGAGTAGAAGGCGACCTTCCGGTCGTTGGCCTTCACGACCGTCATCAGCCAGTTCTTGGTGGGCTCGTGCCACTGCACCTTCGGGTCGCGGAAGTCGTCATTGGCGATGTCGAGGACAGGGTTGCCCTCGTACTTGGTCCAGGTGCGGCCGCGGTCCAGGCTGTAGGCCAGCGACTGGTCCTGGCCTGGCCGGCCCTTCAGGGCGCTGGTGTAGATCGCGACCATCGCCGGATCGTCCTTGGAGCCGAAGCCCGTGGTGTTGCCGTAGTCGATGACCGCCGAGCCGGAGAACACCATCTCCTTGTCGTCGTGCGAGAGAGCGAGCGGGAGCTCTTTCCAGTGCACGAGGTCGGTGCTCACCGCGTGCCCCCAGGACATGTTTCCCCAGGAGTTGCCGTCCGGGTTGTGCTGGTAGAAGAGGTGGTACTCGCCCTTGTAGTAGACGAGCCCGTTCGGGTCGTTCATCCAGTTCTTGGCCGGCGTGTAGTGGAACTGCGGACGGAAGTCCTCCGTCAGGACTCCTCCGTCGCCGGTGACGTCCTCGACGGAGGACGCGGGCGATACCCCGACGACTGCGGTCAGGGCGGCCACAGCGACCGTGGCCAACATGGTGGACAGTCCGGATCTCATGGTTCTCCTCCGCGTGTAAGTAGGTCAGTCCTTGCCCGTGCGTGCCCGAGCCCGGTCGACGACGAGCCGACCGTCCGCCCAGCGCACCGGCATCGGGTCGCTGACGCTGCCGACGAACGACCCGTCCGGCGCGTCATGGTGGAACGCGAGCAGCAC
The DNA here is from genome assembly GCF_014653785.1 of Promicromonospora soli. Lineage (GTDB taxonomy): Bacteria > Actinomycetota > Actinomycetes > Actinomycetales > Cellulomonadaceae > Promicromonospora > Promicromonospora soli. The sequence continues at coordinate 506,368 of NZ_BNAS01000004.1, forward strand.
CCACTGCCCGGCGTGGTCGCGCACCAGGCGGCCGCTGTAGAGCGAGGAGTCCGTGAGCTGCTGCGCGGCGGCGACGTCGTAGGGGCCGAGCAGGGAGACGGCAGGCGCAGCCCACACGCCGCCGGTCGTGCCGACCTTCCGGGCCGCAGACATGTCGGACGCGAGGCACGAGAAGAGCAGCACCGGGATGCCGTCGACCTCTTCCACCTGGGTCACCTCGAGCTGGCCGAAGCCCTGCCCGGGCTCCGTGACAGGCGGGCGCTGCTCCCACGTCCGCAGGTCGGGCGACCACGCGTGCCCGACGACGCCCCGGTCGTCCGCCGGACCGGTGCGGCCGCGCGCCGTGATGAGCATGTGCCAGCCGTCCCCGCCCGGATCGGCGAAGACCCACGGGTCGCGGAACGCCTCGTCGTGCCACTGTCCGTCTGCGAGTGTCTCGTACCAGCGGCCGTCGGCGGCGAGCACTGGGTTCTCCGGGGCCTTGTGCCAGGTCATCAGGTCCGACGACGTCGCGTAGCCGATGCGCTGCACGTTCCCCTCCGGCGTCAGGGTCGAGCCCGTGTAGAACAGGAACCACGTGCCGTCGGGGTGACGCACTACGGAGCCAGTCCATGTGGCCAGGTCGTCCCACCCACCGACATCGGAGCGGACGAGTGCGTCCTCGACACGCGTCCACGTCACGAGGTCCTCGGAGACCGCGTGCCCGATCGATGCGCGGTAGTGCCGCGCGTCTGGCTCGTGCAGCGCACGCGAGGCGTAGAGGAAGAACAGGTGGTGCTGCTCGCCGTCGTCGGCGAACCAGAAGTCCCATACCCAGGAGTCGGGCAGAGTAAACATGTGAGCCTTTCAGGAGGTGTGACGGGTCGGGCTTGCTAGCCCTTGACCCCGCTCGCGGCGACGCTCGAGACGAACGCCCGCTGGAAGGACAGGAAGACGATGAGGACGGGCAGAGTGATGAGCGACGTGTACGCCATGACCTCGCCCCAGGCGGTGTTGAGCTGGAAGAAGTACTGCATGCCCACCATCACGGGGCGGAGCTCCTCCTGCTGGACCACCATCAGCGGCCAGAGGTACTGGTTCCACGCGGGCAGGAACGTCAGGATCGCCACCGTCGCGAAGGCCGGGCCGGCGAGCGGGACGATGATCCGGCGGTAGATCGTGAACCAGCCGGCGCCGTCGATGCGGGCCGCCTCGTCGAGCGACTTCGGGATCGTGGAGAAGTACTGCGTGAACAGGAAGATCGAGAAGGCGTTCGCGATGAACGGCACGATCTGCACGTGGTAGCTGTTCAGCCAGCCGAAGTCGTACTTCAGGATGCCGCCCTCCATGACGAGGGTCGGCAGCTTGGAGACCCAGTACACCATCGGGACGGCGATCGTCTCGAAGGGCACGATGAGGGTCGCGATGACGATTGCCAGCACGACCGAGCGGCCCTTCCAGCGCATGCGCGACAGCGCGAACCCGGCCATCGAGTTGACGACCAGGCCCAGCCCCACCGTCAGCACCGTCACCAGCACGGAGTTGACGAGGAACTGCCCGACCGGCACCCGGTCGAACACGCCGAAGTAGTTGTCCAGGCTGATGTCGCCGACCGGCAGGAACGCGCGCGGGGAGCCCACGTCCCCGAGGATCTGCGCGTCCGGTTTGAGGGACGACACGAACATGAACACGAGCGGGAACAGGAAGACGACGGCGAGCGCGCTCATCGCGACGTAGGACCAGACCTTGCGACGGCGGCGCAAGACGTGCTCGCCGGGGTCGGCCGCGGTCCGGGAAGCGGGCCGGGACGTGAGGGATGCTGTGGCCATGGCTCAGTCCTTTTCTCGCGTGAGGAACCGCTGGACCAGTGCGACGATCAGCACCAGCACAAAGAAGATGAGCGAGATCGTCGCCCCGTAGCCCGTCTCCATCTCCCGATAGCCCTTGCGCACGGCGTGGTAGACGAGGGTCGTCGTCGAGTTCACCGGCCCGCCCTGCGTCATGACGTCGACCTGCACGAACAGGCCGAGCGCGGCGATGGTGATGGTCACCAGCACGAAGACCATGGTCGAGCGCAGGCCTGGCCAGGTGACGTTGGTGAACTGCTGCCACGGCGTCGCCCCGTCCATCCGGGCGGCCTCGTAAAGTTCCTCGGGGATCGTCTGCAGGCCGGACAGCCAGATGAGCATGTGGAAGCCGACCGCCTGCCAGATCGACAGCACGATGATCGCGCCGAGCGCCGTGCTGGGGTTGTTCAGCCAGGCGGTGCCTTGCCACGCGCCGAACGTGATCGTGTCGATGAACGAGTTGACCAGGCCGTCCTTCTGGTACATGAACTTCCACAGGATCGAGACCACGACTATCGAGGTGACGACCGGGACGAAGAAGATGACCCGGAACATGGTCACGCCTCGGAGCTTCTGGTTCACAAGGACCGCGAGCAGGAGGCCGAGGCCCGCCTGCACCGGCACGATGACCACGGCGAAGACGAACGTGTTGATCGCCGACCGCAGGAACGCCGGGTCCGCGGTGAACGCGCGCACGAAGTTGTCCAGACCGACGAACCTCGGCGGGTTCGGCGAGATGAGGCGCGCGTTGGTGAACGAGAGCCCGAAGGCAAGCAGCACCGGGATCACGAGGAAGAGCACGAGCAGGAGCAGCGCCGGGGCCACCATCGCGAGGCCCGAGCGGCCTTCGCTCCGGCGAGCCGCCGCGATGCGCCGACGGCGGGGCGGCGCCGCGGCGCCGGGCTCGGGCGCCGCGAGGAGCGGTGTGGGGATGCTGGAAGAGGTAGTCATGGTCGACTCCGTCCGGGCGCGGGCGGCCCAGGGCCTGGCCCGACGGCGCGAGTCGCGTCGCCGAGCCGGCGGCCGAGCCGCCCACGCCGGTCAAGAGGGACGGCTCAGAAGCCGTACCCGTCGTTGGACTGGATGTTCGCGTCGATCTCTGCGACCGCGCCGTCGAGCGTCGACTGCACGTCGGCGCCGTTCATGATGTCCTGCCCCGCCTTCGCGAACGTCGAGGAGATCACCGGGTAGGCCGGCGTCTGCGGGCGCAGCAGCGCGAACTCCTGCGACAGCTCGACGAACGGGCGCAGGTCGCCTTCGGGCCCGAAGTGCTGTGACGCCTCGACGGCGCCCTCGGTCGCCGGGATCACCACCTGCTTGTCGCTGAACGCGGTGATGTACTTGTCCTGGAAGCTGAACTCGAGGTACGCGCGGGCGCCCTCCGGCGAGTCGCACGACGAGGAGATGCCCCACTGCCACGAACCGCCGCCGATCCTCGGACCGGTGCCGAAGTCCGGCGGGGGCAGGATCAGCAGGTCGTCACCCACGGTGTCGAGCGAGTCCAGCGCGTTCCACACGCCCGTGTAGCTGAGCGCCACCTCGTCGGCGTTGAACTCCTCGTTTCCGACGGTGCCCGCGTTGCTCGTGTACCCCTGCTCGAACGCTTCCTGGAACCACGTGAAGTACTCGACGGCCTCAGGACCGTTGAGCGTGCCGTCGGCCGACAGCATCGTGTCGCGGTCGATCAGGTCGCCGCCCGCGCTCTGCAGCATGGGCGAGTAGGCGTACGGCCACCACTCGCCCGCGTCCTCGGCGCCGAGGTCGAGCGGTGTGTCATAGCCGGCGGCCTTGAGAGTGGCGAGCGTGGCGTCGAACTCCTCGAGCGTCCACGGCTCGTCCGTCGTCGGGATCCGGATGTCGTTGGCCTTGAGCACCGACTCGCGCGCGAAGATCGCGAGCGCGGCGTCCCAGTAGCCCGCGCTGTAGATCTCGTCCTGGTAGGTCCCCACCGCGGTCGGGAGCAGCGAGTCGGTGATCTCCTGCGGCAGGCCGAGCGGCTGGATGTATCCCGCCCATGCCCAGTTGGGCACGATCGGGCCGTCCATGTCGAGCAGGCACGGGAGGTCGTCGGCGGCGGCAGCCGCCACGATCGCGTCGTTGTAAGCGCCCTGCGGGAACGACTCCTCGACCACCTCGTACTCGTCCTGCGACGCGTTGAAGTCGTCGATGATCTGCTCGTAGACCTCCAGCTCCGCCGGGTTGCCCGCGGAGTGGGTCCACATCGTCAGCTCGACGGGGCCCTCCCCGGAGGCGCTGCCGCCGCCCTGGCCGGCCTGGCCGCACCCGGTGAGGACGAGGGCCCCCACAGCGGACACGGATAGGATCTTTGCGAGGGATCCTCGGTTCATGGTGGATTCCTTTCCTGGTGACCGACGTCCGCGTCGGGCACCGCTCTTCGACCGCCGTGAGGCGGTCAGGGGGTTGTGTCAGGCTCGCCGCCGGCTGGAGTTGGCGCTGCTGCCGGCGGCGAGCTCACGGAGTCCCGACGGATGATCGGGCACGGCATGAGGTATGGCTGGTCCGGCTCCGGGGGTTCCCGGGCGCCGAGGGCGACCTCGGCCGCCCACCGCCCCATCTCGTAGTGGGGCAGAGCGATAGTGGTCAGGGGCGGGTCGAGCTCGCCCGCGACCAGCTGTTGGTCGTCGTAGCCGACGACGGAGAGGTCGGCCGGGATCTCCAGCCCACGATGACGCGCGGCGACGTACGCCCCCGCTGCCATCCGGTCGTTGAAGCAGAAGATCGCCGTCGGCCGACGGTGCGGCGGCAGGTCGAGCAGACGATCCGTCGCCGCCCGCCCGCTCGCGGCCGTCGTCCCGTCACCGCGGACGTGCCAGGCCGGATCGGGTGTGATGCCCGCCTCCGCGAGCACCTCCCGGTAAGCCTGGTGGCGCAGCCCTGACGCGACGGGCGGGTCAGGCTCGTCGATGTCGAGCCAGGCGATGCGCCGGTGGCCGGCGGCCAGGAGCTCTCGCACAGCAGCCCGGCCCCCGGCGACCTCGTCGGGCACGACAGCCGGACGCGTCCCGTCCGCGGGGCGGCAGTCAAGGAAGACCGTCCGGTCCGGGAGGCCCTCCGGCGTCTCCACGACCCGGTGCCACATCGTGGCGAAGATCATTGCGTCGACCTGGTGGTCGACCAGCGCGCGGATCGCGTCCCGCTCCACGGCCGGGTCCGCATCCGTGTTCACCAGGATGAGGAGGTGCCCGTGCTCCCGCGCCGCGTCCTGCGCACCGGCGAGCATCCGGCCGGCGAACGGAGTCGTCGCGATCACGTCCGAGACGAGGCCGATGGTTCGCGTCCGCTGCGTCCGCAGGCCGCGCGCGATGGAGTTGGGGGTGTAGCCGACGACAGCCGCCGCCTCCCGCACCCGAGCCCGCGTCTCCTCCGAGATTCGCGCCCCGGTGCGATCGTTGAGGACGAGCGAGACCGTGCTCGTAGAGACACCGGCCGCAGCGGCGACGTCGGAGATCCGAACCCGTGCCATTCCGTCCTCCTCTTCACGGCGGTGTGAGACTGCTAAATCGATTGACCAAATCTTGCACCTGACGCCGCCATGCGTCAAGCCCCGGCCGCGAGCGGTCCGGCCGGCACTACCGTGTAGCCATCGACCTCATCAACCTGTGAGTGAGGCACCATGGCGAGATCACCGAACCTGGACCGGCTGCGCCGGCACTGGGACCGGCAGTCGGCGGGTTACGACAAGAAGATGGACCGTGCCGAGCGGTTGTTCGGGGACACCCGGTCCTGGGTGTGCGGACAGGCCACGGGCGAGGTGCTGGAGGTCGCGGTCGGGACCGGGCTCAACCTCGGCCTGTACCCCGAGCAGACCACGGTGACCGGGATCGACCTGAGCCCGGCCATGCTCGACCTGGCCCGCAAGCGCGCCGCCGAGCTGGGCCGCGAGGTCGACCTCAGGGTGGGCGACGCCCAGCGGCTCGAGCTCGAGAACGCCTCGTTCGACACCGTGGTCTGCACGTTCGGGCTGTGCGCGGTGCCCGACGACCGCGGCGCCGTCGACGAGATGGTGCGGGTCCTGCGTCCGGGCGGCCTGCTGCTGCTCGCCGATCACGTGGTCAGCACGTCGGCGCCGATCCGGGCGCTCCAGGCCCTGGCCGAGCTGTACAGCGTGCGAGTCCAGAACGAGCACTTCCGGCGCCGGCCGATCGAGCATGTCATGGCCGCCGGGCTCGCGATCCTGCGGCACGACCGGTTCAACAAGGGCATCGTCGAGCGGCTCGCCGCGCGCAAGCCCGAGATCGGCTGAGCCCGCACTGTCCTGGTAGGTCCTCAATCTCTTGCGTCGACGACTCCGACGGCTGACCGTGGTGGTGAGGCCGACTACGCCGAGCCGGCGCTGATGTCGAGAGGAGACGACATGAACGCGAAGGACTACGACCTACAGGTCGAGCGCGACATCGACGGGGCCGCGGGGAACGTCTTCGACGCGTTTCTCGCCGTCTACGACGAGCCCCTACCCGACTGGGTCCTGCACTCGGAGCGCGACCTTCGCGTCGGCGGAGTATGGGACATCACCTTTCGACCGCCGGGCGCAGACGCGTTCCAGGAGCATCGGGTCTTCACGGCCATCGACCGCCCGCACCGGCTCGAGTACTCGGCGGCGATCCACGAGGCGGGTGGTCGGACCTACGAGACGGCCGTAGTACTTCTGATCACCGAGGCCGGCGATCGCAGCCAGGCTCAGCTGACGCAGTCCGGGTTTCCCGATGAGCAGACGCGCGACGAGTTCGCCGCGGCCTGGCCCGATGTGCTCGACCTGATCCCCGCCCGCATCACGCAGTGACTGGCCCCCCGGCGGCGCTACCGGCTGTTCACCAGCTGCCCGCCTCCTGGAGGAACGCGTCAGCCTCTTGTACGAGCGCCGCCGTCGGACCGTCGACGAGCGTGTACGGCCTCAGCTGCCCCAGCACCCCAGCGAGCCATCCGCAGTGCTCCTGGAGCGACGAAGTGTCGCCTGACTCCTGGTCCTGCCGGGCGAGGACGAGCAGGGTACGCGCCCAGTCCGTCCCATAGTCGCCGAAGCCGATCCGCATCTCGGCCTCCTGCGCCTCGGAACCCTCGGCGAAGAGCTGGTGCGCACGCAGACGGAGCTGCCGGATGGTCAGGGCCTCGTCGGGAGCCTTGGCGCTCATGTGGTCCGCGAGCGTGAAGTTGGTCCGTGCCAGCCCCGCGCGCCCGGAACCTGCACCGGTCAGGGTGATGCCGAGCGCCGACAGCCCGCTCGCCACCTCGGGGCTCACCGGCTGCCCGCCCAGGAGGCGGTCGGCGGCGGAGCGGAGAAGGTCGACGATGTCGTCCTCGGGCTCGCTCGCCGCCGTCCCGGCCAGCTCGGCGCGCCACCGCTCGCCCCGCTCCTCGGCGTCGGCGATCAGCACGTCGTACCTCGCGGGGTTCTGGGGCCGCAGCCGTCGGTACAACGCCGCTGCTCGGTCGGCCGCGTCCACCGCATCGGCGACGCGCCCGTTGCGACCGAGGGCCGACGCGTGGAAGTACAACGAGGCGGCCTCCCCGTGGAGGTGCCGGGGATCGCCGGGCTCCAGCTGCGCCAACGCCGCCACGGCCTTCAGCGACACCTCGCTCAGCATGAGGGCGTCGTCCCACCGTCCGGAGGCACCCTCCGCCTCTGCGGCGTTTCCTGCCTGGGCGGCCATCGCCTCGTAGTGGGCGATCGCCACGTCGTGCTCGCTCTGGCGCCTTGCGCGCCCGCGACCGAACAACCCCATGAGAACTCCCTCGCGCTTCGGTGGAACTTGGCGTGTGCAGTCGACCGCCGTCCCCACCTCACGGCCGGCGAGCCTGCCCGTGATGTTACGGACACTTCGGACACAACGGCCAGGATGAAAGGTCTCTAGATCCCGTGACTTCGGTCGGTTGCCTTGAGATCGGTCGGTTAATTTGACCGATCTCAAGGCAACCGACCGAAGTCAGCGCGGCCCGAGGGGCCAGCTCAGGCAGCGCCCAGGGCCGCCAGGGCGCGGTCCATCGCGGCGTTGAAGTCGTCCGGGTTCAGAGGTAGGCGCGACTTGACGTCGCGGCTCCACTGGTCGGCGAGGACCTCGGCGGAGCCCTTCTCGACGCCGTCGAGCGCGGCGTCAGCCAGGTCCAACGGCGTGATCTTGTCCGCCGACCACCCGGCCGACATGTCGGTGTCGGCCAGGCCCAGATGCACGGCGGTCACCAGCGTGCCCTGCTCGGCGAGCTCCAGGCGGACCCCGTTGGTCATGGCCCAAGCGGCGCCCTTGGTCAGGTGGTACGAGTTGGCGCCGTTCACCCCGAACCACGACATTGCGGAGAGGACGTTCACGATCGCGCCCCCACCGTTCTCGGCGAGCGCCGGCGCGAACTCCCGGATCATCCCCAAGTGGCCGAACACGTTGGTCTCCAGCTCGGACCGCACCATGTCCAGCGAGCCCGACACCAGGTCGGTCCCCGTCTGGATGCCGGCGTTGTTGACGAGCAGCGAGACGTCGGGGGCCGCCTCGGCCGCGGCCCGTACGGATGCGGGGTCTGTGATGTCCAGGGGCAGCACCTCCACCCCGGGCAGCTCCACGGTCTCCGGCCGGCGGGCCGTCGCGTAGACCTTGCGTGCGCCCCGGTCGAGCAGGCGCTGGGCGAAGGCGCGGCCCAGTCCACGGTTGGCTCCGGTGACAAGGGCGACTGAGTTCTTGATGTCCATGTCGGCTACGCTAGAACCTGACGTTGACGTCAGGGGCAAGTCCCTGTCGTCCGGCCTGCTGGAAGGGAGCCATCGTGACCGTCACAGACGCGGCAACCGAGCCGCTGATCCGCATCGGCGAGGTCGCCCGCGGCGCCGGAGTCTCGGTGCGCGCCGTGCGCTACTACGAGCAGCAGGGGCTGCTCGTGGCGGAGCGCAGCGCGTCCGGCCAGCGGCTCTACCCGCGGGGCACCGTGGCCCGGGTGCAGTTCTTCCAGCAGATGTACGCCGCCGGCCTGAGCAGCCGCAACATCGCGGAGCTGCTCCCGTGCGTGGAGTCCGGGCACACCGACGCCGACCAGCGGGCCATGCTGCACGCCGAGCGCGAGCGCATCCAGGCAAAGGTCGACGACCTCCAGGCCGCCCTGCGGCGCCTCGACCAGGTGATCGAGATCAGCGCCACCCACCCGTAGCCGCCGGCCCGGTCGCGTCTCCGGCAGGCTGCGACCGAGGTTCGTCGCTACGGCCCCTCGATCAGCTCACCGTCGACGTAGAACTGCAGGTCGGGGCTCTTTTCCGGCCAGAAGCAGACCAGCCCGGCGACCCGCAGCCCTTCGCGCAGCGGGGTGTCGTAACCCCAGGCGATGTCGGTCAGCTCCAGGTCCCCGACGTTGAGCGTCCAGTACGACGCCGTCCCCTTGTACGCGCAGTAGCTCACGGTGTCGGTGGGCGTCAGCAGGTCCATCCGTACGTCGAGCCGCGGCAGGTAGTACCTCGGCGGCAGCCCGGTCTGCGTCAGGACGACCGGACGGCGCGACTCGGCGACCACCTCACCGCCCGCCACCACGCGGACGTGCCTGCTGGAGGGCATCGCGTCGACCCGCACGTACGGGTCGCGCGCGTGGGTGTGGATCACTTCTTCCTCGGCGAGCCAGGTGTCGAAGGCTGACCAGGTCAGCGTCACCGCGTCGCGCAGGCCCTCGATCGGGGCCTCGGGGTACCGCTGGGCCGCACCTGCCAGCAGCCGGCCGCCCAGGACGACGTCGAACAGCTCGCTGGGTCCGAGACTCTTGGACCGGGAACCCGGACCCGCCGGGCGCAGGTCGGCCTTCAGGTCATCGGGCGCGAAGAAGTACTGGGGGTAGTAGCGGTGCTCCCAGACCAGCAGCGGCGGATCCGCGTCGGCGACGAGCTCGCCCGAGCTGTAGGCGCGCACCCGCACTGATCCGGGCTGCGCCATCCCCGGCTGGATCACAGCTGCGCTCCGCACGATCTCGGCCACCTCGTCACCTCTCGCCGTTACCGCGTCTCTGGGCCGTGCTCGACGGCGAACGCATCATTCTCGCCAACTTGGGCGCGCTTACGAAACCATGCCACCGGCGGCGTGCATCAAGCGCCCGACGCCGAGTCCGGGTCCCGCAGCATGTGCGACTCGACGAGCTCGTGCCGCTGAAAATAGGTGGTCGCCGCCGCCTGGATCGTCGCGGCGACGGGCAGCGCCAGGAAGGCACCGAGCACCCCGAAGACCGCGCCGAACGCCAGCACCGCCAGCAGGCTCACCGCCGCGTTCATCTCCAGCGCCTGGGCCGACACCTTCGGGGCCAGGTACAGGTTCTCGAACTGCTGGTAGCCGACCACGAAGGCGAGCACGCCCAGCGCCTGGGGCCACCCCTGCGCGGTCAGCGCCACCATGATGGGCAGCGCACCACCGAGGTAGGCACCGATCGTCGGCACGAACTGGGACACAACACCGACGAAGACGGCGAGCGGCACGGCGTACGGCGTCCCCAGGATCGCGAGGAATATGAAGGTGACCACCGTAGAGACCGCGGCAAGGACCACCCGGGAGCCGATGTACTGGGACACCTTGGACTGGGTGATCTCCCACAGGTACAGCATCTCGTGCTGCCGCGCCGGCGTCAGCCAGCCGCACACGGCCGCGCGGAACCGGGGCCCGGCGGCCAGCAGGTAGTAGGAGACGAGCAGGATCGTCAGCGTCGCGAGCAGCCCGCCCACAACGGTGGTGCCCACCACCAGCGCCCCGGAGGCCACGTCGCCGCCGAACTCGCCGAGCGCCTGCCGCAGCAGGTTCTCGGAGTCGGGGAAGTCGATGTCGAACCGCTCGGCGACAAAACCCTGCAGGCCCACGTAGAGCCGGGGAACGGACTGCGCCAGCTCGATGAGCTGCTGCACGAAGAGGTTGCCGAACAGCGCCAGGAGCACGATGACCATGAGGAGCGACCCGAGCAGCGTGACCGCGGCGGCCAGTCCCCGGCGCCAGCCGTGCCGCACCAGCCAGACTGTGCCCGGCTCGAGGGCCAGCGCGACGAAGAACGCGATGAGCACGTTGACGAAGAGCCCTTCCAGGGCCCCCATCGCGTTCCACGCGAAGATGCCGACGAACACCGCCACCACGGCCATGAACAGCGCCCGGGGCAGCCAGCGCGGCGGACGCAGTGAGTCGGGGGCACCGGGCGGCGCGGCGGGCTGATCTGTCGAGGCCCGTCGGGGATTGGCCGGCTCGCCGGGACGGGTCGGCACGTCCGGGCCGGTCGTCGCGTCCGGGCCGGGCACGCCGGTCTCGGACGAGCTGCGCGACGTCATGTCCAGACCGTAGTGCTCCGCTCCCCCGCGGGCCAGTGCTTCCGCGCGGTCGGTTCGGCGCGCCGGCCCGAAGCCGCTAGACGCCGCTGGCGACCAGCGGGATCAGCGGGACGTCAGGGTGGGCGCGCTCGAAGGCCCGGGCATGCCACACGTCGCGCAGCAGGACGAGCGGGGTCCCGTCGCCGCGCCGCACGACCTCCACGCCCGGGTAGCCGGCGATCGTCTCGATGTCGGACGCCGCCGCCTCGCGGGCGAGCGAGAGGCCGAGCGTCTCCATGCGGATCGGCGCGGAGAACTCGTGCTCCATGCGGAAGGTGGCTACCTCGAACTGGAGCGGGCCGACGGCCGCGAGGATCGGGTTTCCGTCGCCGCGCGCCTCGGAGATCAGGACCTGGACGACGCCCTCCTGCTCGAGCTGGGCGATGCCCTTGCGGAACTGCTTGGAGCGGCCCGGGTCGGCGACGCGGGCGGCGGCGAAGTGTTCCGGCGCGAACACAGGCATCGGAGGGAAGCGCACGCGCGGGCCCGCGGAGTCGAAGACCGTGTCGCCGACGGCGAGCGTGCTGGCGTTGACCAGCCCCACGACGTCGCCGGGGTAGGCGTCCTCGACCGTCGCGCGTTCGCGCCCGAACACCGACAGGGCGTACTTGGTGGCGAACGGCCGACCGGTGCGCTCGTGCGTGACGACCATGCCGCGCTCGAAGCGGCCCGAGCACACACGGATGAACGCGACGTGGTCGCGGTGGTTCGGGTCCATGCCGGCCTGCATCTTGAACACGAACCCGCTGAACGGCTGGTCCACGTCGCGGTCCCCGCCGTCGACGTCGGGCCGCGCGTTCGGCGCGGGGGCGAGGTCGACGACGGCGTCGAGCAGCTGGCGGACGCCGATGTTGGCGAGCGCCGCGCCGAACAGCATCGGCGTCGTGGTGCCGGCGAGGAACGAGGCGCGGTCGACGGGATCGAGGAGCTGTACGCCCTCGACGGCCTCGGTGTGGTCCTCGCCGAGGGCGTCGGCGGCGGCCTGGGGGGACAGGACCGTCTCCTCGGCCAGCGACGCGCCGCCGGGGGCGCGGCGATAGGTGCGCACCTCGCCGTTCGAGCGGTCCAGCAGCCCGAGGAACCGCCCGGCCTCGCCGACCGGCCACGTGAGCGGCGTCGGGCGCAGGTTGATGCGCTCCTCGAGCTCGTCGCACAGCTCAAGCGCCTCGCGCCCGGGGCGGTCCCACTTGTTGACGAACGTGATGACCGGCACCCCGCGACGGCGGCAGACCTCGAACAGCTTCAGGGTCTGCGGCTCCAGGCCCTTCGCCGAGTCGAGGAGCATGACCGCGGCGTCGACGGCGGTCAGCACCCGGTAGGTGTCCTCGGAGAAGTCGGCGTGCCCGGGCGTGTCCAGCAGGTTGATCACTACGTCGCCGTACGCGAACTGCAGCGCCGCCGAGGTGATCGAGATGCCGCGCTTCTGCTCCATCTCGAGCCAGTCCGACACGACGCCGGCGCGGTTGCCCTTGCCGTGCACCGCCCCGGCCTCGTCGATCGCGCGGGCGTGCAGCGCCAGGGCCTCGGTCAAGGTGGACTTGCCGGCGTCAGGGTGGGAGATCACGGCGATGCTGCGTCGACGCGCCGCCTCGATCTCGACCGGACGGGCGTCGGAAGTAAGGGTCGTCACAGGGACTCACCGATCTGTTCGCGCTGCAACAACCCCACACCCATCTCCCGCTCGACAGCCTCCAACTCTACCGGTCCAGCAGCGCACCTTTGGTTGTGGGCGCGACCGTTGCGACTACACGCCCGTTTTGGGCGAAACGATCGCGCCCACAGCCAAAGGGTGCTGGGCGCGAAAGTACTTTTGGCCGGTATCGCGGCGCACGCCTCGCACCGGGCATGAACGCATGCCTCCAACAACCGTCGAATCTCCTCGAGCTCGCCCCCGTCTCGTCGCCCTCGACGTCATCCGCGGTTTCGCGCTGTGCGGGATCCTGGTCGCCAACGTCATCCCGATCAGCGCCTCCGTCGCCGCCGACGCACCGGTGACCACCGCTCTCGCGTCCGCCACGAGCGCCGGCGCCGGCCTGGACTGGCTGCAAGTCTTCGTCGACCTGCGCTTCTTCCCGATCTTCTCCCTGCTCTTCGGCGTCGGGTTCTCGCTCCTCGTCGACTCGGCCGCGACCCGCGTGACGCGACCGCGCCTGATCCTGCTGCGCCGTCTGCTCGTGCTGCTCGCGGTCGGCCTGGCGCACATGTTCCTGCTCTGGCCGGGCGACATCCTCACGGTCTACGCGGCGGTCGGGCTGCTCGTGCTGCTGCCGTCCACGTGGCTGCCCCGATGGGTCGTGGCCGGCCTCGCCGCCGTGTGCCTGGCGGCCGCGCTGCTGCTGGGCGCGGGGCACTTCGCCCTGGTGCCGGGACTCTTCCTGCTGGGCTCGGCCCTCACGCGGTACGGCGCACCGCACCGCATCGAGCAAGGTGGTGGCCGAGGCGTCCGACGGCGCGGAGGCGGTCGCCCTGGCCCGGCGCCTGCGGCCGGACGTGTGCCTCGTCGACATCCGGATGCCCCGCCTGGACGGCATCGAGGTCACCCGGACGCTCGCCGGGCCCGGTGTTGCCGACCCGCTCCGGGTCGTCGTGGTCACGACCTTCGACCTCGACGAGTACGTCTACGGGGCGCTGCGGGGCGGCGCGGTCGGCTTCATCCTCAAGGCGGCCCCGCCCTCCTCGTCGAGGCGGTCCGGGCGGCACACGCCGGCGACGCCCTGGTCTCGCCGTCGGTCACCGTGCGGCTGCTACGGCACCTGACGACGGCGCCGTCCGCGCCCCCGACGCCGAGCCGGCCGGGCGGCGGGAATGCCGCCCGGCCGCTCTCGGAGCGGGAGACTCAGGTGGTCCGTGCGATCGCGCACGGGCGCACCAACCTCGAGATCGGCGCGGAGATGTTCATCTCGCTCAGCACCGTCAAGGGTCACGTCGCGGCGATCCAGGCCAAGCTCGGGCTGCGCAACCGGGTCGAGATCGCGGCGTGGGCCTGGGAGAACCAGGTCGTCAGGCGCTAGCCCACGCCTTGGGTTGGGTGCGCTGCTACTGGGGCGCGTCCTCCTCACGGACCAGGACGAGCTTCAGCACGAGCTTCGTGCCCGAGTCGGCTCCGCGGAGGACCAGGTCGTGGGTGCCGACGCGGACGCCGCTCAGAACAAAGCTGGGCTTCACCACCCCGCCGTCGGACGCGGTCGCGTCGCCCACCGGGACCGGCGCCAGCGCCTTCCCCGCCTTGTCGCGAGGCACCAGCTCGACACGCACGACCTCGCCGGGGGCAAAGCCCCCCGCCGCGAACGTGGTCTCGGTGCCGACGACGGCGTACACGGGCCGCGGGGCGACGGTCACCGTCGCCTTGGCGACGAGCCCGGTGCCCTCGACCGGTCCGGAGACCGTGAACGTCCCGGCCTCGGCGTAGGCCAGAGGATCGATCGGTTCCCAGCTGACGGGAGCGGTGATCCGGCCGCCGCCCACCAGCGTGACGCCGACCGTCCCGGGCAGGACCGGCGCCATCTCGGCCACGGTCCCGACGTGCACGGCGTCGGCCGCATCCGGCTCGTCCCAGAACCGCGCGCCGAGCAGGGTGGCCGTCGACGTCCCCTGGGCGTTGTTGCCGGTCGCGACGACGCCGGCGTCCAGGCGGGCGTCCGCACTCTGCAGCGACGCCGTGCCCACCACGGTCCACGGCTTGTCGGCGGCGGTGCGGTAATACCCCGTCATGGTGGTGTCCGTCGTGCGCTCGAGCCGCAGGTACACCGGCCACGTCGCGGCCGCGACGGTGCTCGACTGGGTGTCGATGTAGCCGTTGCCGTTCGCGTCCGACTGCAGGTACGCGCCGGACGGGCTCGCCATGAGGGTGACGTACCCGTCCGAGGCACCCTTGCCGGCGGCCGACAGGTCGTTGCGCACGACCAGACCGCTGCGCGGGTCACCGTTGGGCCCGCGGTCCATCGCCGCGGCGTAGGTCTGTACCGATCCGCCCACGGGCAGCCGGTCGGGCTGGTACACGACGCTGAGGTTGTCCTTGTTCGTCCAGGCGCCGTCGCCGGCGTCGGAGATCCGGAACGAGGCACCCTCACCCTGGCAGAAGGACGCGGGGCGGGTGCCCCACGCGGCCGACGCCCAGGGCGCGGTGACGGTGGGGTCGGCGCAGCCGGGGCTGGTGAACCTCACCGTGTACGTGCGGGTGGTGCTCCCGTCGGGCGAGCCGACGGTGACGCGCGCCGAGACCTGGTCCGCGTCGACCGACACGGTGGCGCCGTCCTGGACCGGTTCGGCGGTCACGTCCGGGACGGGGCCCCACGGCCCGGTCTCGACGCGGTAGCCGAGGGTTTCCGCGGCGAAACCCGCAACCGGCACACCGTCGATCGCGAGCCCGGCGAGGCGGGCGTCGCTGTCGGGATGGAGCACCCGGACCCGGTAGATGCGCTCGGCCACCGGCTTGCCGTCCTCCGTCGCCGTCACGACGACGAACGCCCAAGGGCGCTCGGCCGTCGCGGGGTCGACCGTGACGGTCGCGTCGGCGGCGGCCGCCACGCCCTCCAACAGCGGCGTCGGGCTCTCGGCGAGGACCGTGTGATCCCATACCGCCGGGTCGAACTGGGTGACGGGCTTGCCGTCCACGGACAGGCTCGCCAGCTCCGTACCGGGCGCCGGGGCGAGGCCGAGGATCTCGACCTCGGCGACGGACTGCCACGTCGACGTCGCGGTGGTCAGGCGCACGCGGACGGCGGTCGTGGGCGGGACCGACGACGTGTCGAGGCGAACCACCGGCGCGGGTCCGGCGGCGTCCTGGACGACGTCGGCCGTCACGCCCGAGTCCCGCCAGGCACCGGAGGCGTCCTGGTACTGGACCGCGACCCGCGACGGCCAGGTCGCCGTCGAACCGTCCTTGTAGAGGTGGACCGCGATCTCACGTGGTGCCCGCGGTTCGGGCCACGCGTAGTCGAGGGTGCTCGACAGCGGGTACTTGCCCCCGCCGACCCAGTCGTCCCAGCCCTTGCCGAGGCTGCCGTCGATGGTCGTCGCGGCGAGGTCCTGGCGGCTCGACGCCGTCACCTTGGCGGTGGGCGCGAAGTTGTGCACCCCGTGCGCGATCACCTCGACGGTGCGGCGGAAGGTCCGTCCGGGCGTGAAGTGGTCGTCGCCGGCGAGCGTTCCCGTGAGCGTCTGCTTCCCGGCCGTGCCGAGCTGCTTCGGGCTCCACGCGACCGGGACGTCCGTGGTGACGCCGTTCGCGGTGACCGCCACAGTGCTGGGCAGCGCCTGCGTGAGGTCCTCGTTGGTGCGCACCGTGTCCGGGAGACGGTCGTCGGTGACCCGCCAGATGTAACGCCCGGCGCCCTTGTCGGCCCAGTACTCCTCCGTCCAGCCGGACGCCCACCGCGCGTCCTGCGCGGCGGGGTTACGCATCTCGAGGCGGCCGCCCTCCCCGAAGGTCAGGGGCAGCCAGACGTACGTCGAGTCCGCGGCGCCGCTGTTCCACCGGTCGCCCATGTAGACGAACTTGCCCTCGGCCGCGTCCAGCGGGAAGACGTTCGTGGACTGGGACCCGAAGCTCGTCCGGCGCGTGTCGCCGTAGGAGAGGAGGCCGTCGCCACCCTCCGGGATCGTGTCGTACGCGACGTTCTCGTACTGGTCGTCGGGCTGCACGCCCCGGATCCACGAGCCGACGAGCGAGTCGGCCGTGTAGTACGTCTGCGCGTTGGGCCGCCAGCCGGTCGCGCCGGAGGTGACGGCGTAGTACTTGCCGTCGTGGACGAAGAGCGCGGGCGCCTCGAGCAAGCCGCACCGGCGCACGATGCTGTAGTCCTGGCCGGCGACGGGCGCGCCCTGCGTCCCGTCGGCGAAGATCCGCGGGTACTGCCCGTCCGCGGAGTACTGGATGCCGACCGTGTCGGTCGCCGACGTCTTCTCGACGTTCGTGTACTCGGCGTTGAGCCGGGCGATGTAGAGGCTCCGGTTCTCCTCCGAGGAGTACGCGACGTACGCCGTGCCGTCGGTGTCCTGGAACACCGTCATGTCGCGCGCGCCACCGGGCACGGCGCTGTTCTGGTTGCACGCGGTCTTGTACGTGGTCTCGTTGTAGAGGCGGTACGCGCCGTGGAGCTCGAACGGTCCGGTCGGCGAGTCGGCGACGGCGACGGCGGCCAGCGAGCGCGCGTAGTTGCTGCCGCCGGGCGTGGTGCTCCCGTCGGAGTGCCACCACATGACCCACTTGCCCGTCTGTGCGTTGTGCAGCACCTTGGGCCGCTCGAAGATCGAGTTGAGCTGCGGCTCGCCCGTGGCCGTCGTGCTCTTGACGTTGAGGTAGTAGAACAGGTCGTCGATCTTCTCCGTGCGAGGGGTGCCGTCGTCCGCCACCGTGTCGTAGATCCCGTCGAAGTACTCCGACTCGAGATCCTGCCGCGACGTGACCGACCGCATCACGACGCCGCGGTTCGTCCAGTTGTACGTGTCGGTCGACGTGTACAGCGAGACCCCCGGGCTCTCGTAGTAGCCGTTCGACCGGTCCTCGCCGTACCAGTAGTAGACCGTCGTGCCGCCCTCCTCCACGGCGACGGCCTCACCGGCGTCGACCCCGAGCTCCTCGGCGGTACCCGTGACGATCTGACCGCCGTGCGCCTGGACGTGGCGCCCGTCGGTGTCGTACAGGAACGGCCGGAAGTAGCTCGGCGACGTGTTGCCGGGGTCGGCGACGGCTGGATATGACGAGTACGTCACCGGCTCCGGGACGGTGGGCACGTCCGCGCCCGCCGGCACGACGACGCCGGTGACGGCCACGACGGCAAGGGCCACGGCCCCCGCCGCCCTGCGGATGCTGCTTCGAGATCTCATTCGATCGCTCCTGTACGCTTCCTTGCGCGAATGTTGACGTTACCATTTCTGGCGAACAACATGCGGAGGCCCTCGTCGTGAGGGCCTCCGCTGCTGTGTCCCTGCCGCTAGCTCTTGGCCGTCACGCCGGCGGTGGCCTTGGAGACCGCCGAGCCCGGGTACGCCCCGGGACGCGCCGCGGTCACCTGGACCGACATGCGGTGCCCGACGTCGGCGCTCGTGAGCCTGAACGTCTGGCCGGTCGCGCCGGCGACCGGTGCGCCGTCCCGCAGCCACTGGTAGGCGAACGTCAGCCCGTCCTTGTCCCAGGTGCCGGGCGTCCCGGTGAGCGTCGAGCCGACGACCGTCCTGCCCAGTGTCAGCGGCGGCCGCAGGGCCTCCGGCTGGACGCCGTCGTAGGCGAGCGGGTCGACGCTCGTGAGCGTCGGCACCACCTTCTTCATGGTGCCGTCCTCGTTGAACGACAGCCGGTCGATGGTCGTCTCCCGGTGCGTCCCGTCACCGCCGGGCATCCCGAACCGGTGGTAGGCGATGTACCACTCGTCGGTCCCAGGCACCTGGACGATCGAGCTGTGCCCGGTCCCGAGGATGCCCTGCGTCGTGTCCTTCTCCAGGATGACGCCGTGGTTGGTCCACGGCCCGTGGACGCTGGTGGCGGTGGCGTAGCCGACCCGGTAGTTGGCCGATCCCGTGTCGTCGATCGAGTACGTCAGGTGGTAGAGACCGTCGCGGTAGTTGAGGAACGTGCCCTCACGGAAGCCGGTCAGGCCGCCGATCCTCGCGAGCGTATCCTGCTTGATCGACAGCATGTCGTCGCTCAGCTCGGCGTAGACCGGCCCGTTCGACGGCCCGCCGTTGCCCCAGAACAGGTAGTACTTGCCGGTCTCGGGGTCCTGGAACGCCGCCGGGTCGATCGCCTGGCCGGAGGTCACCGCCTCGTTGTTCAGGATCATCGCGGTCGGCTGCGCCGTGAACGGGCCCTCGGGGCTGTCGGCCACCGCGACGCCGAGCGTCTTGCGGTTGTACGTCGGGTTGTGCCCGGAGAAGTAGAAGTAGTACTTCCCGCCCCGCTCGATGATGGTCGGCGCCCAGGCGTTCCCGCTCGCCCACGGCACGTCGCCGTTGGCGCCGTCGAGGGTGAGGAACGGCTCGGCCGAGCGCTCCCAGTCGGCCAGGTTGGCCGACTTCCAGACGTAGAAGTCCTTGCCGCCCCAGCCGGCGACGCCGTCCGTCGTCGCGTAGATGTAGTAGAAGTCGCCGAACTTCACGATGTTCGGGTCGGCGTACAGGCCCGGCAGGACCGGGGACCGCATCTCGACGGCACGCACCGTCCAGTCCCGGGTGGCGCCGTCCTGGGCGGTGACCGTGAACGTCTTCGCCGTCGACAGGTCGACGGGACCCGTCACCTCCGGCGAGACCGTCGACGTGGACACGACCTGGAAGGCCGGCTCGAGCGCGGTCAGGTCGGTGCCGGGCTTCACCGGCAGCGTCACCGTCGAGGTCTCGGCATCGATGACTGCCGGGACCTTGAGGCTGGCGAGCTGCGCGCCGGTGATGGCGGTCGGGTCGGCCCCGAGCTCCCGGACCTCGTCGGCCGACAGGGCGCGGTTGTAGATGCGGAAGTCCCGCACCTTGCCCTTGAGGTACTTGTCGGCGGTGTAGTTGGAGCGGCCGATGTAGTTGGCAGCGGTCCGGCCCTCGCCGATGTCGCCGGGCTTGATGGTGACGCCGGTCTTCTGGCCGACCTGCACGCCGTCGAGGTAGAGCGTGGCCGTGCCGCCCTGGAGCGTGTAGGTGAGCGTCTTCCAGGCGCCGCGAGCCAGCGCCGAACCGGACGTCACGGTCTGCTCGGTGCTCCAGTTCCCGGACGCGATCGAGGAACGGTAGTTGTTGCCCGTCGTGAACAGGTACCCGTTGCCGGTGCCGCCGCCGTCGGTGTTGCCCAGGCCCCAGATGAAGTACGGCGTCGCCTGGGCCGGGTCCAGCCACACCTTCGTAGACACGGTGATCGCGTCGAGCCCGGCCATCATGTTGTTCGGCAGCTTCACGTGGCCGTTGGTGCCGCCAAGGTTCAGCGCGCCGTCGGCCCAGGTGGCATCGCCGCTGACGACGCCGTCGTACCCGTGGCCGGTGCTGTCCGCCGCGACGGTGCCGGCGGCCTCGTCGAGGTCGTACTGGGCGACCAGGCCGTTCTCGTCAGCCACGACCGGCGTGACGGGCTCCGGGATCACGATGCCCTCGCGCAGCGCCGCGAGCTCGGCCGCGGTGACCGGGATGACGGTGCCGTGGCGTGGGCTGGCGGGCAGGTCGTAGGCGGGCGCCACCTGCCAGTTCGGGTTCTCGAGGTCGGCAGTGCCGAGCGGGATGTAGCCGCGGCCGCCGTACTCGTCGACGAACAGGTAGTACGGGGAGCCGGAGGTGTCGCCGGGGTTGGCCTTGAAGACGGTCGGTCCCTCGACGGCGGAGGTGCCGGCGTCCCGGCCGATGCAGGCGTCCATGAACGCCCACGACGGGTTGCCCGGCAGGTCGACGGCGGTCAGCTTCGGGGACTTCTCCTGGATGATGTCCGAGCAGCCGGTGCCGCCGCCGCCCTCGTCCTTGGTGAAGCGGTAGTAGGTGTCGTTCTCCTTGATCACCGTGGAGTCGATCCGCGACTCGCCACGGTCCTGCCAGATCTTCGCCTCGCTGAACGTGACGAAGTCGCGCGTCGTGGCGTAGAGCATCCGGTTGTACGCGTTCCCGGTGTGGTTCGGGTCGTCCTCGGCGAACAGCTTCGAGGCCCAGAACACGACGTACTGCTGGAGCGACTCGTCCCAGTACGCCTCCGGCGCCCAGGTGTTGCCCGCGGTGTCCGGCGAGATCTTGATGTGCCGCTGCTCGGACCAGTTGATCAGGTCGGTGGACTCCCAGATCTCCAGGTACTTGCTGCCCTGGCGCTGCGCGACGTCCCAGTTGCCGTTGCGGCCGATGGAGAGGTCGGTGGCGATCAGGAAGAAGCGGTCGCCCTCGGGCGAGCGGATCAGGAACGGGTCGCGCAGGCCGAGGGTGCCGGCGGTCGACTCGAGCGTCGGCTGCCCGTTGTTCAGCTCGTCCCACTTGAGCGCGTTGTTGCCGCGGCTCGCAGCGAAGTAGATCTTCTCGCCGGCGATCGAGTTGCCGGTGAAGTAGCTGAACGCGTAGCCCTCGTACGGCGCTGCGGCAGGCTGCTCGCGCACGGTCAGGACGATCTCGCGGGTGGCGGTCGCGCCGCCGACGTCGGCGGTCCCGGTCAGGGTGACCTGGGTGTCCCCCGCGCCGTGCGCGGGGCGCTTCACGATGCCGTCGGTGGCGACCACGGCAGGGTCGGAAGACGCCCAGGTGACCGTCGCGCCGTGGAGGCCGGACGACGGCAGGGTGAGGTGTCCTCGCACGTCGTCGGCGTGCACGATGGTCAGCGCGGCGGCTGCGGCGTCGGCCTTCGACTGGTTGTCGGCCGTGCCAGCGATCGACGAGACCTCGGCTGCGGTGAGCGCACGGTCATAGATCCGGAAGTTGCGCAGCTTGCCCTTGAGGCTGTTGTCAGCGGCGTAGCTGGACTCGCCGAGCACGTTGTTCGTCGTCACGCCGCTGCCCACCTGGCTCGGCAGCACCGTTACCGCGGTGTTCACGCCGACCTGGACGCCGTCCTCGTAGAGGGTGCCGGTGGTGCCGGTCTGGGTGTAGGTGACGGTCTTCCAGACGCCGCGGGCAAGGTTGCCGCTCGGTGACTTCGCGGTCACCTTCTCCCCCGCCCAGTTCGTCGTCGTGATGCCGGCCCGGAACGCGTTGCCGCTGGCGAAGAGGTAGCCGGTGCCCGAGCCCGACGTCGCCGTGTTGCCGAGACCCCAGATGAAGAACGGTGCTGCCTGGTCGGTCGCGACGTACACGTCGGCGGACACAGTGATCGCCGACAGCCCGGTCATCAGGTTGTTCGGCAGCTTGACGTGGTCGTCGACGCCGTCGAGGGACAGGTCCGACCCGGTCCAGGTGGCACCACCCACCAGCGTTCCGTCGCGGCCGTTGCCCGAGCTGTCGGTCACCGTGGTGCCCGAGGTCTGGGTGAGGTCGTACTTCAACAGCAGCCCGTCGTTGACGTCGGCCGCGGTGGCGGTTGCGAGGGCCGCCCCCGGTAGGAACGGAATCAGGCTTCCGAGCAGCGCGACGGCGGCGCTCGCGGCAACCGCACGAATGGGCAGCCGGGAAGGACGTGTGCTTCTTTGCACGGGGACCTCGCAGATGTGAACGTTAACAGTCGCGCAATGTGACCATCGACGCATCCGCCGTGTCAAGCCACCGCAGAAAAAACCCTTGGCGCCCTCCGGGACGCGGTTCGTAGAGTCGTCGCCGTCATGAACGCAATGATCAAGCAGCGTTCCGCCCGCTAGCGGCGCGGAACGCACACACCCAGCGCGTGCCCGCGCCGCCGGCTTCCGCCGGGCGGCGCACTTGTGCTGCCCGGAACTCAAGTACCGACGACTTCCGGAGCACACCATGTCGCGCAACCGTTCTTACCGCACTGGCTCGACCGACAACCCGTCGAACAGCACCGGCTCGACCCACGACTCCCGCCGCTACCCGGGCGGTGCCCCGATATCGGCGATGGCCTCACCGGGCGGTCATTCCGTACGCACTCACCCAGGCACGGGCGTGGTCACCTGGACGAGATCGAGCGGTCCAGTCGCCTTCAGCGTCCCGCACGCAGGCGCCTTCAGTCCGATGGGGCATCGATCCGGTCGCCTGGTTCGACGGGCGACGTCGGTCTGGCGACCGCCCGGGCGAAGCAGGTGGAGACGGCGACTGCGACGAGCACCACGATGATCGCCGACCGCAGGCCCACGTGCTCGCCGATCAGTCCCAGCACAGGTGGTCCGACCAGGAAGGCGGTGTACCCGGCAGTCGCGACCGCACTGACCCGGCGGGCCGCTCCCACGGGGTCGTCGCCGGCGGCAGAGAGTGCCACCGGAAACCCGAGGGCGGCGCCCAGACCCCACAGGACCACACCGAAGGCGCCCAGCGCCGCGCCCGGGGCGAACGACACCGTCGCGATCCCGACGACGGCGAGGACTGCACTGGAGATCATCACGGGAGTGCGTCCGAACCGGTCCAGGAAGAAGCCCCCGGAGAACCTGCCGATCGCCATGGACAGGCCGAAGAGCGCATAGACCAGCGCGGCGACCGCCGCGGACAGCGCGAACCCGTCGACCATGATCAGCGGCAGCCAGTCGTTCGCGGAGCCCTCCGCCAACGCCATGCCGAGGACGATCACGCCGATCGCCGCAGTGCGGGGCTCGGTCCACACCGCGACGGCGGCACGGAAGCTCTGCGTGATCGGGACCCGTCGCCGCAGGTCCGAGCCGGGTTCCCGACCGACCGCCGGGGCGAGGTTCCTGACGAGGAAGATCGCCGCGGCAGCCGTGAGCGCCGCCACCGCGGTGAGGTGGGCGACGACCGGCAGGCCTACCGTGCCGGCGGCCAGTCCCAGCAGGCCGCCGATCGCGACACCGAGGCTGTAGCACCCGTGCAAGCCCGGCACGACCACCCTGCCGAGCGCGGCCTCCACGTCCACGCCCTCGACGTTCTGGCCGATCTCGCCCGATCCCATCCCGTACCCGAAGAACGCGAGCCCGGCGGCGACGAGCCATCCGAGCCCGGCCGCCGAACCGACCGCGACGGTCGCGACCCCCGCGACGATCGCGACCATGCCCCACAGCACGACGAACCGCGCACCGCGCTGGGCCACCAGCGCACCGGCCGCGGCGATGCCGATCATCGACCCCGCGGACAGTCCGGCGATGACCAGGCCCATCTCGGCCGTGCTCGCGTCGATCGCGTCCCGGATCGCGGGCGTGCGCGAGACCCAGGACGCCATGGACAGGCCTGTGACGAAGAACGCGATGAACAGCGCGGTCCGGCGTCGACCCGGGGACGGGCGCATGTTCACGGGGTCTCCTGGGCAGGAACGTCGGCGGGAGGGATCGGGGCAGGCTCGATCAGGCGGTACACGGCGCTTCGAACGCGGTCGACGTCGAACGGCTCGGTCGAGATGTGGCTGTGCAGCACCAGTCCCTCGTGCAGGGCATCGATGACGGGTGCCGCGTCGGCGGAGAAGTGTCGGCGCAGCGATGCACGGGAACGTTCCATCCAGGACTGGATGAGTACCCGGTAGCGTTCGTCGCGTACTGCCAGGGCGTAAAGCTCTGCCGACAGCACCATGTCGCGTCCGTATCCGGCGCCGTGAGTAGCGATGAGCTGGACGACCCGCTCGCGGGGGTCCTCGCCCTCGAGCGGCTCGGCCATGATCTGGTCGAACCGTTCCTGCATCTGCTCCGCCAGCCGCCCGAATGCGGCCAGCAGCATGTCATCACGGGTCGGGAAGTGATACGTCATCGACCCCATCGGTACGTCGGCCGCTTCGGCCACCGACCGGTAGGTCGCCCCGGCGGAACCGTCCCGGGCGATCAGGTCCAGTACCGCGTCCAGGATGCGCTCGCGCCGACCGGGGTCTGTGCGCCGGGGGCGGTTCACAGCACTGTCGAGAGCTGTTTCAGCGCGGCCAGCGCGTCGGGGCCGGCTGGTATGAGCACGTTCGACGTCACTCCCGCGGCGGCCAGGTCGTCGATCCGTGCGCGGACCTGGTCGGGCGTTCCGGCAAGCGCGAGCTGCTGTACCCAGTGCGAGGGCAGGCGCTCGACGAACTCCTGCCGAGTGGCGCAGTCGGCACGCAGCGCCGCGAACTCTGCCGCGAACGGCAGCGGCTCCAGATGCGGCGCCCAGTCCGGTTCCCCGATCCACTCGAGGCCCGGCCGCGCGGTGGCGATGGCGACGTTCGGGTCCTGATGGACGGCAGCGAGGTTGTACGCCACGACGCGATGCGCGCCTTGGGCGGCGATCTGCTCGCGCGCCGCGACCACGTACTCGGGCGTGACCGGCTCGGCCAGCACCGTTCCGTCCGCTACCTGCCCTGACGCCGCGAGCGATCGCGGTCCACGGACACCGAGCAGGAGCGGCGGCACCACCTGGGGCAGCGACGACGGCGCCAGCCGCACATCCTCAAGGCGAGTGCCCGCGACCATGCCGTCCAGTACCCCGCCGGCAAGGAGTGCGCGTACCCCTTCCGTGTACTGGCTCAGGAACGTCAGCGGGCGTTCCGGCCAGCACCCGGCCTGCCGCATCCAGCCTGGCATGCCGTGACCGATCCCCACTTCGACTCTCCGGGGAAAGAGCTGACCGAGCGTCGCGATCTCCATCGCTGCGAAAGCGAGGTTGCGTGAGGCCGCGGGAAGAATCCCGATGCCCACACCGATGCGTTCGGTACTGGCCAGCACCGCCGCGGCCTGGGAGAACCCGCCACGGAAACCGAGGTCCTCCACAACCCACAGCTCGTCGAACCCGACGTTCTCGGCCGTCCGGGCAAAGTTCAGCACCTGGTGCGCGGGCAAGTCGCGCGGCAGCATCACACCGATGCTCGAGGTCGAGGTCATGGAGAACGACTATCAGAGCGCTCGTATAGAAGCAAGGTCGTCCCAGATCCTGTGGCGGTCTCGGCGCCCGCCGCGCCTGCGCAGATGGGGGGCCGGACGGCCGTGACAGACTGCCCATATGGGTCGTCGGGCACTGATCGTGGTCATAGCGGTGCTCGGTGCGGTACCCGTGCTGAGCGGGCTCTTCGGGATCGTGGGCGAGCCGGGGATGCTGCCCGCCGGTCAATCGGTGAACGCCACCGTCGACAGCGAGTACCGGTTCACCAACGTGTTCTGGCTCGCCGGCGGACTGCTCGTCTGGTGGAGCCTGCGCCGGCCTCAGGAACGCGCGGCCGTGACGCGCGTGATTCTCGCTGTCGCGTCGCTCGGCGCCATCCCGCGGCTCATCTCCATTGCGGTCACGGGCTGGCCGCACCCGGTGTTCATCGGGGCGCTGGTGCTCGAGCTGCTCGTGGTGCCGCTGGTGATCTGGTGGCACGTGCGGACGTTCACGGGGCGGCCTGAGTAGGGCCGTTCCGTCCGGAAAGGCAACACACTCCAACGGCGGAATCTGGCCTGGCGAGCCGTCACGGGACTTCTGCAACGACAAAGTCCAGCAGGCCTCCCGCCCCAGCGACCGTCCGACCCGTCGGCGACACGATCCGCGTCGCACCCAGCGCCCGACGTCCTGGCCGGACGCCGCCAACATCGGCGGACACCACCCAGCACCGGGCTTCGAGGGCCCGCATTCGTAACGCGGTGCGCGTCGGCTCCTCCCACTGGTCTGCGTGGGCCTCGCTCATGTCGTTGTTCAGCGGACACAGCAAGACCTGCGCACCACTCCGCGCGAGGGTGGCAGCCAGCTCCGGGTGGGTGGCGTCGGCGCAGATGAGGATTCCGACCATCACGCCGCCGATCTGAATGACCGGTGCAAGGTCTCCCGCGCTAAGTCCGGGCTCCCGCGGGAAGACCTTCCGGGCCACGTGGACAACCCGCCCCGCCGTGATGACGGCGGCCGTGCTGTACAAACCGTCGCGGGCGCGTTCGGTGAACCCGAGGACGACGGTCAGGCCGCGCGGCAGGGTCGTCGCTGACGCTTGCAGCTGCTCGACGGTGACCGCCCGCCGCTTCGCGTCCCGCTCCGTGTGGGGCAGACCGCCGATCGCGAACTCGGGCGCGAGCAGGAGGTCCACTCCCCCACGGACACAGCGGTCCGCGACGTTCCGCAGATCCGCGGGTTCTGCGAGGGCTTCGACCGGCAGCTGCACTGTGGCGACAAGCACGGGTACCAGCGAACCATGCGTTCCATCCGTCTGGTCCCGAGGCGTTGAACGGTCGCGCCCGTAGCCTGGCAGGCATGGCCACCGACGACGCCGCCACGTTCGAGTTCTGCCAAGTCATGACCACCTGCTCGTCACGAGCCGACGCCGAGGCGCTGGGCCGGGCCGTCGTCGAGGCCCGCCTGGCCCCGTGCGCGCAGGTGGAAGGCCCGATCACGAGCACATTCTGGTGGGAGGGCGCGATCCAGGTCGAGGAGGAGTGGCGGGTAGTCCTCAAGACGCCGACTGAGCGGTACCAGGCCCTGGCTCAGCACATCCGCGACAACCACACCTACGACGTGCCTGAGATCGTCAGCCTGCCGATCCTGACCGGCGCACCCGACTACCTCGAATGGATGCGCAGCGAGACCCGCCCCAGCTGAGCAAGCATCAGCTGAGCAAGCATCAGCTGAGCAAGCATCAGCTGAGCACCAGGCTCGCGATCTTCCCGTCGCGCGGCTGGAACTGGCTCTGCATGCCGATGCGTGAAGCATCGACATGATCGATACCTGAGACAGATCTTGTCTCACAGTCCATGCCCGCGTAATCTGCACGAGGCGAGCCACTTGCTCGCCACGGAACACGCAGCCGCGCGGCCACTCGGTCCGCCACACGCAGGGAGGACGTCATGAGCACCGTGCGCTCCGCACTCCCCATGTCCCCCCGCCCGGCCGCCACGCACTTGATGTGCGCAACCGGCTGCTGCCCGAGAGGCTGTCTGTAGAGCGTCCGCTCCCCGCCCGACCACACCGGCTCGCCGGCCGTGGCCCAGGCGCCGGCGTGACGCTCCAGCCCCGACCCCAGCCCCACACGCTCCACGCCAGACCCGAGGCGCGCATCCGCACGACCCGGGCGCCGACGTCGGGCACGCACGACTCCAGCCAGCCAGACCCGCCACACAGCGAAGGAAGAACAATGGCCCGCATCTACGAAGACGCGACCAAGCTCATCGGCAACACGCCACTCGTCAAGCTCAGCCGCCTGGCCGATGGCCTCGAGGCGACAGTGCTCGGCAAGCTCGAGTTCTACAACCCGGCCAACTCCGTGAAGGACCGCATCGGCGTGTCCATCATCGACGCCGCCGAGGCGTCCGGTGAGCTCAAGGAGGGTGGCACCATCGTCGAGGGCACCTCGGGCAACACGGGCATCGCCCTGGCCTGGGTCGGCGCGGCCCGCGGTTACAAGGTGGTCCTGGCGATGCCGGAGACCATGTCCAAGGAGCGTCGCGCACTGCTGCGCGCGTACGGCGCCGAGCTCGTGCTCACGCCGGGCTCGGAGGGCATGAAGGGCGCCGTGGCCGCGGCCGAGAAGATCGCCGCCGAGCGTCCGGGTGCCGTCCTGGCCCGCCAGTTCGCCAACGAGGCCAACCCGAAGATCCACCGCGAGACCACCGCCGAGGAGATCTGGGCCGACACGGACGGCACCGTCGACATCCTGGTGTCCGGCATCGGCACGGGCGGCACCATCACCGGCGTGGGCCAGGTGCTCAAGGCGAAGAACCCCGACATCAAGGTCGTCGCGGTCGAGCCCGAGGAGTCGCCCATCCTCAACGGCGGCGCCCCCGGCCCGCACAAGATCCAGGGCATCGGCGCCAACTTCGTGCCGGAGATCCTCGACACCAAGGTGTACGACGAGGTCATCGACATCAACCTCGCCACCGCCATCGACACCGCGCGCCGTTCGGCGAAGGAGGAGGGCCTGCTGGTCGGCACCTCTTCCGGCGCCGCGCTCGCAGCGGCCCTCGAGGTCGCGAAGCGTCCGGAGAACGCCGGCAAGACGATCGTCGTGATCATCCCCGACTTCGGCGAGCGCTACCTGTCCACCCCGCTGTTCGAGGGTCTGGTCGACTGATGGCGGGGGTGCGCGGGCTGTTCGGGGTCCTCGCGGAGGACCTCGACGCCGCGCGCGCCCACGATCCGGCCGCGCGGTCCCGCCTGGAGGTCGCCCTCGCCTATCCGGGCGTGCACGCCCTCTGGGCGCACCGCGTGGCGCACCGCATGTGGCGGGTCCCGTTCCTGCGCCTGCCCGCGCGGCTGCTCTCGCAGTTCGCGCGGGCGGCGACCGGGATCGAGATCCATCCGGGCGCCCGGCTGGGGCAGCGGATGTTCATCGACCACGGCATGGGCGTCGTGATCGGCGAGACCGCGGTGGTGGGCGACGACGTCATGCTCTATCACGGGGTCACCCTGGGCGGCCGGTCGCTCAACCGGGGCAAGCGGCACCCGACGCTCGGCGACCGGGTGACCGTCGGGGCCGGCGCGAAGGTGCTGGGCCCCGTATGGATCGGCGACGACGCGCAGATCGGCGCCAACGCCGTCGTCGTGAAGGACGTCCCCGCCGGGGCTGTCGCAGTGGGCATTCCCGCGCGGATCCGGGTGCCGAAGGCGCCGGTCGCGGAGCGGGAGCGCCACGAGGATCCGTCGGAGCTCATCGAGTACGTGATCTGAGCCGCGCGCGAAGGTCCGCTTCGAGAACGACCTCAGGCACCGATCCGAGCTGGATTCGGTGCCTGAGGTCGTTCTCGGAGCGGACCTTTAGCGCAGTTCGTCCGCGTGCTGCTTCGCCAGGGCCGGTGGCGCCTTTGCCAGCCAGGCGTCGACCACCGCCTCTCGCAGGTCGGTGTCGCCGACGACGTCGAGCTGGACGAGCACCGCGGGGAAGCCGTTGAAGTGCGGGATGGTGAAGATCCCCGGTCGCACCTCGGCCAGGACCGCTTCCTTCTCCTCGAGGTCCTCGACCATGACGCCGAGGATCGGGCCCGCCGGAACGGGCTCGTCGCCGAACCGCTTGATGTCGGCCTTGCTGAATGGGCGCTCCCACACGAAGCCCTTCCCCGCTACGGACCAGGCGCGGCCGCGGTGGCTCGTGCCCTCGGAGGTCTCGGGGAGCGCAAGGGCGAGCCGGGCGACGTCGTCGTAGGTGGCCACG
This sequence comes from Promicromonospora soli, assembly GCF_014653785.1. Lineage (GTDB taxonomy): Bacteria > Actinomycetota > Actinomycetes > Actinomycetales > Cellulomonadaceae > Promicromonospora > Promicromonospora soli. The sequence continues at coordinate 536,063 of NZ_BNAS01000004.1, forward strand.
CCTCCACCGTAGCTCTGGTGCCTGGCGGATTGTCAGTTGGTCGGTAGGTCGGATTGCTGATTGCCGGACACCTTGCCGATCACGCTGCGGGTCACGAGGACGAGCGCAGGCACGGCCAGCACGAGATGGAACACGTTGGCCACGGGATCGAGCGGGATCGCCACCGGAGTGCCGAGCAGCAGGCCCGGGACGAACCAGCCGATCACACCCAGCACCCCGTAGATGACCGCGACCGCGCCAGTGAAGAGGCGTGCGGCCCGAGCATCCCGAGCCGCCCACCCGGCGTAGGCGGCGAGCAGGCAGAAGAGCAGGTGCAGGGCACTGTGTGCCCAGTCGTGCGCCAGCCGGTGCTCCGCCAGCTTGGTGATCACGGGGTACACGGTGAACCCCGCGAACAGGAACGCCGCGACGCGGCAGTAGAGGCGGAAGTACCGGTCGGCCGGCATCGAGCGCGCAAGGATGGCCACGAGCCGCCACGCTAGCGGTATCCGGCCACGTTGTCGGCGGAATGCAGGAGACCGATAGGGTGTGGGCAGTACCTGGGACGCGCCGTCCCAGGTAAGGCTTCTCACGGCGAGGTGACCCTCATGCGCATCGGATTCCAGACCGGTTACTGGTCCCGCAGGCCCCCGAAGGGGATCCAGCAGTTCATCGTGGCCGCCGACAGGCTCGGCCTCGACTCCGTCTGGACCGCCGAGGCCTACGGATCCGACGCCTTCTCCCCGCTCGCCTGGTGGGGCTCCCGCACCAGGAACGTGCGGCTGGGCACGGGCATAGCCCAGCTGTCGGCCCGCACGCCGACCGCGACCGCCATGCAGGCCCTGACGATGGACCACCTGTCCAAGGGCCGGTTCGTGCTCGGGCTCGGCGCCTCCGGCCCGCAGGTCGTCGAGGGTTGGTACGGCCAGCCGTACAAGCGGCCATTGGCCCGGACGCGCGAGTACGTCGACATCGTGCGGCAGGTCATGCGCCGCGAGGCGCCGGTGACCCACGACGGGTCGTTCTACCAGCTCCCCCTGCCCGCAGACGCGCCCGGGGCGACGGGGCTGGGCAAGGCGCTCAAGCCGACGGTGCACCCGTTCCGCCCCGAGATCCCCATCGTGCTGGCCGCGCAGGGCCCCAAGAACGTGGCGCTGGCCGCCGAGATCGCGGACGGCTGGATGGCCGGCTTCTACGCGCCGCGGATGGACGACGAGTTCCGCGCGCTGCTCACCGAGGGCTTCGACGTCCGCTCCGAGGAGCGTTCGCCGGCCGACCGGTTCGAGGTGTGCGCCACGGTCCCCGTCGTCGTGCGGGACGACGTCGAGGCCGCCGCCGACGTCATCCGCCCCCACATCGCCCTGTACGCGGGCGGGATGGGCGCCAAGGAGGCGAACTTCCACAAGCAGTCGCTCGACCGGCTCGGCTACCAGGAGCCGCTCGACAAGGTGCAGGAGCTGTACCTCGCCGGGCGCAAGGAGGAGGCGGCCGCGGCCGTCCCGACGCAGCTCGTGGAGGAGATCGCGCTGGTCGGACCGGTCGACAAGATCCGCCGCGAGCTGCCGGCCTGGGAGAGCACGGCGATCACGACCATGCTCGTCCAGGGCGACCCGGCCTCGATGCTGGCGCTGCTGGCCGCGTCGCAGGACAGCTCGCTCGGCGGCCGCGTCCGCTCGACGACGGGCGCGCTGCTCTCCCGGGTGGCACCGAAGAAGGTCTGACGACGCCGGGGTCAGGGCACGACCGTGGTGCGGCCCTCCGGCGCGACGTCGTGGGCCAGCTCCGCGTCATCTTCCGGGAACCAGACCGCGCGCCGCAGGTTGACGCGGCGGCCGTCGCGGGACAGCGGGCAGCCCTCGGCACGCAGCGCGTCCAGTGCCTCGGTCAGGTACTGCTTCGGCGGGGACCCGGCCGCGTTGACGACCCGCCACCACGGGACGCGTTCGCCGTCCGCGTCCTCCGGACCCGCGCCCTTGGGACCGGCGCCCTCCGGATCCCCGCCGTCGTCCGGATCCCCGCCGTCGTCCGGGACGAGGTGGGCGTACCGGTCCCCCGACCCGGCCATGACGCTCCCCACCTGGCGCGGCCCGCCCCGGCCGAGCCGCTCGCCGACGATCTCGGCGATCAGCCCGTAGGTCATGGCGCGACCCGAGGGGATGCGCCGGACGACGTCGAGCACCGCGGCGGCGTACTCCTCGACGTCGGTGAGCTGAGGTCGGCTCGGCAAGCGGTTCACGGTTGCGATCGTAGACGCGACCCCTGCTGAGCCTGTCTGATTTCATTTGCCTGTGGTGCGACGATCGATGCATGGTCCTTCCGCAGATCGCCCTGCCAGCGGGGTACCGCTGGCGCACGCTGACCCCTGACGACCAGCGCCTCGTGACCGAGCTGGACACGTGGGCATTCCCCTCGGCCATCGCCCAAGACGACATCGACGCCACCCCGTCGCCGCTGACCTGGGAACGCGCGATAGGTATCGAGGCCGAGGGCTTCGACGGCCTGGTGGCGCTGCACGCGTCGTACCCGTTCGGGCACTTCCCCGTGCCTGGAGCCGAATTGCCGACGGCCGGCCTGACCTGGGTTGGCGTGCATCCGCAGCACCGCCGCCGCGGCCTGCTGACGGCGATGATGAGCCTGCACCTGGCGCGCTGCGCCGAGCGGGGCGAGGCGCTCAGCGCCCTGTTCGCCGCCGAGGCCCCGATCTACGGCCGGTTCGGCTACGGCCACGCGGCCGACGACCTGCGCCTGAACATCCCGCGCGGCGCGGCCCTGCATGACGTGCCGGGCGCCGAGCAGCACACGGTCCGGGTCGAGGTCGCCACCCGCGAGAAGCACGGTGGGCTCGTCGACCGCCTCCACCGGGCGGCCGGCGCCGCCCCGATGGGGGTAGACGGGATCAACCGGCCGGGCTGGGTCACGCGCGAGACCGAGGAGCTCCAGGCAGCCTTCTGGGACGATCACCCGGCGCACCGTGATGGTCGCGAGTCCCGGCGGATCATGATCGTCGAGCTCGACAGCGAGCCCCGCGGCTACGTGACGTTCCGCCGCACCATGAGCTGGGAGCCCACCGGGCCACGCGGGCAGGTCAGCGCCGGCGAGGTCGTCGCGCTCGACGCCGCCGCGGCCCGCGCGCTGTGGGGCGTGCTGCTCGACCTCGACCTGACTACCGAGGTCAGCCCGTTCGTCCTGCCCGTGGACGACGCCATCACCCAGCTTCTCGTGAACCTGCGCGGCGCCAGTCCGCGCACCCCGGACAACGTGTGGGTCCGGCTGGTCGACGTCGCCGGGGCGCTCGCCGGGCGCCAGTACGCGGCCGACGTCGACGTCACGCTCGCCGTGACCGACTCCCGGCTGCCCGCCAACGCCGGGGTCTACCGCCTGCAGGCCGAGGCCTTCGCGGCGGCGTCGGTGGAGCTGGTCGACCCGGAGTTCGAGGCCCCCGAGCTGACGCTCGACGTGCGTGCCCTGGGCGCCGCCTACCTCGGCGGCAAGTCGCTCGCGGCGCTGGCCGCCGCGGGGCTCGTCACCGAGCACCCCCGTCCCGGACAGCGCACGGGCGTGCTGGCCCGCGCGAGCACGGCGTTCGGCTGGCCGGTCGCGCCGGGCTCCTCGTGGGTGTTCTGAGCGGTCAGACCTGACAGACCCCGCACCAGAACAGGTTGCGCCCCGCCAGCTCCTTGGCCAGCACCGGCGCCCCGCACCGCCGGCACGGCAGCCCGTCGCGGTGGTACACGTAGAAGGCCTCGTCGGAGGGCACGGCGCCCGGCGTCCCGTCGGTGTTCTGCCGGGTCCGGCCCGGTCCGGCCGCTCCGCCGTCGGGCACGCGATCCTCCGGCCGCGTCGTGACGATCGCGCCGCGGTCGGCGCCGTCGCGCATGAGGACAACGAGGTCGTCCCAGATCGCGCGGACCGCTACGGCGGGCACGTCGCGCCCGGGCCGCAGCGGGTCGACGCCGGCCCGGAACAGCGCCTCGGCACGGTAGATGTTCCCGACGCCCGCGACGACCGCCTGGTCCATGAGCTGCTGCCCGATCGTCACGCGCGACCGGCCTACTCGGGCCACGAAGACGTCGGCGTCGGCGTCGTCCCGGATGGGGTCGGGGCCCAGCCGGGCCTCGACCGCCGTCTTCTCCTCGGCCGTGATCACCTCGCAGGCCGTGGGGCCGGTGAGGTCGGCGACGGCGTGGTCGCCGAGCAGCCGCACGCGCACCTGCCCGCGTGGGCTGGGCACCAGCCATCCACCGGTCGAGCCTTCGGTGGTCGGGTCGACGACCGAGGGGACAACCGTCGTCTCCCGCTCGCCGATGCGCTTGCGGGGGGCGCCGATCGCGTGCACGACCTCCGGTGCGTCCGGGGCGCCCGCGAACGTCCACGCGCCGTAGAGCCCGAGGTGCGTGCGGAGCCACAGGTCGCCCTCGAACCCCAGGAAGAGCTGCTTGCCCCACGCCTGGCTCGCCACGAGACGCCGGCCGTCGAGCACGGCGGCGCCGTCGGCGAACCGCCCCTGCGGGCTGCTCACCCGCAGGGCCGGCCCGGCGAACAGCGAGGCGAACGTCCGCGCGAGGCGGTGGACGGTGTGCCCCTCAGGCACGCTCAGGCACGCTTGGACTCGTAGTCGGCGAGCTGGTCGATGCGGCGCTGGTGCCGCTCGTCGCCGCTGAACGACTCGGCGATGAAGGCCTCGACGAACGACGTGGAGTCCTCCAGGGAGTGCATGCGACCGCCCACGGCGATCACGTTCGCGTCGTTGTGCTGGCGGCCCAGCTTGGCCGTCTCCAGCGACCAGGCGAGCACAGCCCGGACCCCGGCGACCTTGTTCGCGGCGATCTGCTCCCCGTTGCCGGATCCGCCGATCACGATGCCGAGCGAGCCCGGCTCGGACACGACGGCCTCGCCGGCGGAGATGCAGAACGCGGGGTAGTCGTCCAGTGGGTCGAGCTCGTGGGCCCCGTGGTCGATCACCTCGTGCCCTTTGGTAGTGAGGAACTGCACCAGGTGCTGCTTGAGGTCGTACCCGGCGTGGTCGGCGGCGATGTGGAGACGCATGGCTATATCTTCCCCCATGCGGAGGGCGACCTTGCGTACGCTGGCGCAATGACCACCGACGCCACGAGGCTCACGTCGGGGATCGACCTCGACGCGCTCGACCCCGCAACCCGCCCCCAGGACGACCTGTACCGCCACGTCAACGGGCGGTGGATCGACACACACGAGATCCCCGCCGACCGCGCCATGGACGGAGCGTTCCGAGACCTCTACGACAAGGCAGAGGTGCACGTCCGGGAGATCATCCAGGACGCGCCGACCGGTTCCAAGATCGGCGACCTGTACGCGAGCTTCATGGACACGGAGCGCATCGCCGAGCTCGGCACGACGCCCCTGGACGAGGACTTCGCGCTGATCCGGGACGCCAAGAACATGGCGGACCTGACCCGCGCGCTGGGCACGCTGCAACGCACGGGCGGCACCGCCGGCGTCCGGTTCTGGGTGGACAACGACGCGACCGACCCGGAGAAGTACGTCGTCTACCTGCGGCAGTCCGGGCTCGGCCTGCCGGACGAGGCTTACTACCGCGAGGAGCAGTACGCCCCGCTGCGCAAGAAGTACGTGCCGCACGTGGCCACGATGCTGGGCTTCGGGGGTGTCCAGGACACCTGGGGCATCTCGTCCGACGACGCCGCCCGGCGCGTCTACGAGCTCGAGAAGCGGCTCGCCGGCCACCACTGGGACGTGGTGCGCGACCGGGACGCCACGCTCACCTACAACCCGATGACGCTCGCCGACCTCGTCGAGTCCGCGCCCGGCTTCGACTGGGCCGCCTGGGCAGAGGCGCTGGGCGTGCCGGACGGCGCGTTCGACCAGCTCGTGGTGCGCGAGCCCGAATTCGCGACCGGCTTCGCCGCCCTGTGGAGCGAGCTGTCGCTGCTCGACTGGCAGCTCTGGATGACGTACCACGTGGTCAGCGCCCGCGCGCCGTACCTCACCGACACGATCGTCGAGGCCAACTTCGACTTCTACGGCCGCGCCCTGACCGGCGCGCAGGAGGTCCGCGAGCGCTGGAAGCGCGGCGTGGCCCTCGTTGAGGGCGCGCTCGGCGAGGGTGTGGGCGCGGAGTACGTGGCGCGGCACTTCCCGCCGGCGAACAAGGCCAAGATGGACCGTCTCGTGGACGCCCTCGTGGTGGCGTACCGCGAGTCGATCCAGGGTCTCGACTGGATGACCGACGAGACCAAGGCGAAGGCCCTCGCCAAGCTGGAGAAGTTCACACCCAAGGTGGGCTACCCGGTCAAGTGGCGCGACTACTCCGGCCTGGAGGTCGACGCCACCGATCTGGTGGGCAACGTCCGGCGGTCCAACGCGTTCGACCAGGACTACGAGCTCGCGAAGATCGGCAGGCCCCTGGACCGCGACGAGTGGTTCATGACGCCGCAGACCGTGAACGCCTACTACAACCCGGGCATGAACGAGATCGTGTTCCCCGCGGCGATCCTGCAGCCCCCGTTCTTCGACCCCGAGGCCGACGACGCGGTGAACTTCGGCGGGATCGGCGGCGTCATCGGGCACGAGATCGGCCACGGGTTCGACGACCAGGGCTCCAAGTACGACGGCGACGGCCGCCTCGAGGACTGGTGGACCGACGCCGACCGCACCGAGTTCGAGAAGCGCACGAGCGCGCTGATCGCGCAGTACGACCAGTTCCGCCCGGCGCAGCTCACGGCGGCCGCCGTCGGCGACGGAAAGGGTGAGGCCGGCGAGGCAGCCGAGGCTGCCGAGGCGCACGTCAACGGCAGCCTGACGATCGGCGAGAACATCGGCGACCTCGGCGGGCTGTCGATCGCGATCAAGGCGTACCGGATCGCGCTCGGCAAGCCCCTGGACGAGGCGCCAGTCGTGGACGGGCTCACCGCCATGGAGCGGATCTTCCTCGGCTGGGCGCAGGTGTGGCAGTCCAAGGGCCGTGACGAGGAGGTGCTCCGCCGCCTCGCGACTGACCCGCACTCGCCCAACGAGTTCCGCTGCAACGGCGTGGTGCGCAACGTGGACGAGTTCTACGCGACGTACAACGTCCAGCCGGGCGACGCCCTGTACCTCCCCCGGGAGGACCGCGTCCGCATCTGGTAACCCGTGCTCGCCCGGTCTCGTGCCGACCGGGCGAGCACCACTTTGTTGTGGGCGTGATCGTTGCGTCTACGTGCCCGTTTTAGGCGCAACGATCGCGCCCACAACAAAGAGGAGGGTCAGGCGTCTGCTGCCTGGGCCTTCAGGGCTCGCTCCGTACCCGCCAGCGCCTCGACGACCAGGCGCCGCAGCGCCGGAGCGGCGTCGGCGTTCGACTCCAGCCAGGCGACCGTCGCGTCGCGCAGCTCCGCAGACGCCAGCGGCGCGGGGTAGAAGCCCTCGATGATCTCCTCGGCGATGTGGTACGTCCGCTCGTTCCACACCTTCAGCACGGCGTCCAGGTACGGCTGCACGACGCCGGCCAGGGCGGCCGGGTCGTTCACGTGCACGAACCCGAGACCGGTGTTCCGGATGATCGCGTTCGGCACGTCGGCGTCCACCACGGTGGACAGCGCGGCCAGCTTGCCCTCGACCGTCGGCTTCGCCGCCCGGGCACGGGCAGCGGACTGGCGGCCCGTCGCCGTGTCGTCGGAGGCGAGCGTGGCGTCGATCTCCTCGTCACCCGCGGCGCCGTTGAGGACCAGGCCCTCCAGCAGCTCCCACCGCAGGTCGGTGTCGATCTCCAGCCCGTCGAGCCGGACCGAGCCGTCCAGCAGCCCGGACAGGGTCGCCACGTGCTCCGGCGTCGATGCCACGTGCGCGAAGAACTTCACCAGCTGGAACTGCGTGTCCGAGCCGCCGGCGGCGTCGCCGACGAGCGCCCAGAGCGTGTCGCCCACCTCGGCGATCGTCGCCGCCCGGTCCGACGGCGCCACGTACTGCTTGGCCGCCAGCACCATCTGGTTCAGCGTGGTGCGGAGGGTGGTCGACTCCGTCTCGCGGGCGATGCCGCCGAGCACGAGGCGCACGTACTCCGACGGCGGCACCTCGGCGTCGCGCACCGCGTCCCAGACCGAGCCCCACACCAGGGACCGGGCCAGCGGGTCGGCGATGTCGGCCAGGTGGTCGAGCGCAACGGCCAGCGAGGCGGGGTCGAGCCGGATCTTCGCGTAGGCGAGGTCCTCGTCGTTGAGCAGCACGAGGGCCGGACGGTCGAGCTCGACGAGCTCCTTCACGTCCGTCCGGGGTCCGTCGATGTCGACCTCGGTGAAATGGGTGCGAACGAGCTCGCCGGCGTCGGACAGGCTGTAGAAGCCGATGCCGAGGCGGTGCGGGCGGATCGTGGGCCACTCCGCGGGCGCCGTCTGCTGGACGACGAACGACACGATGCGACCGTGGCTGTCCGTCTCGATGACCGGGCGCAGCGTGTTCACGCCCGCGGTCTCCAGCCAGAGCTTGGACCAGGCCTTCAGGTCGCGGCCGCTGGTGGCCTCGAGCTCGCTGAGCAGGTCGGGCAGCTCGGTGTTGCCCCACGCGTGCTTGCCGAAGTACGCGGACACCCCCGCGACGAACGCCTCACGCCCCACCCAGGCCACGAGCTGCTTGAGCACGGACGCGCCCTTGGCGTAGGTGATGCCGTCGAAGTTGACCTGGACGTCCTCGAGGTCCTTGATCTCCGCGACGATCGGGTGCGTGGAGGGCAGCTGGTCCTGCTTGTAGGCCCAGGACTTCTCCATCGCGGAGAACGTGGTCCAGGCCGCCTCCCACTCCGTCGCCTCGGCCGTGGCCAGCGTGGAGGCGTACTCCGCGAACGACTCGTTGAGCCACAGGTCGTTCCACCACTTCATGGTGACCAGGTCGCCGAACCACATGTGCGCCAGCTCGTGCAGGATCGTCACGACGCGGCGCTCGCGCACGGCCTCGGTGACCTTGGAGCGGAACACGTACGACTCCGTGAACGTCACGCAGCCCGCGTTCTCCATGGCGCCCATGTTGTACTCGGGCACGAAGAGCTGGTCGTACTTCGTGAACGGGTACGGCACGCCGAACGTGGTCTCGTAGAACTCGAAGCCCTGCCGGGTCTTCTCGAAGATGTAGTCGGCGTCGAAGTGCTCGGACAGCGACCTGCGGCAGAACGCGCCGAGCGGGATCTCACGGCCGTCCGACGACGTCAGTGACGACCGGACCACCGCGTACGGGCCGGCGACGAGCGCCGTGATGTACGTGGAGATGCGGCCGGTGGGCTCGAACGTCCAGGTGGCGATGTCGTCGCCGCCGGTCGAGCCGGCGGGGACCGGCTCCGGCGTCGGCTCGTTGCTCACTACCTCCCACGCGGCGGGCGCGGTCACCGTGAACTGGAACGTGGCCTTGAGGTCCGGCTGCTCGAAGCAGGCGAACACGCGCCGCGCGTCCGGCACCTCGAACTGGGTGTAGAGGTAGACCTCGCCGTCCACCGGGTCGACGAAGCGGTGCAGGCCCTCGCCCGTGTTCGTGTATCCGCAGTCGGCGACGACGACGAGCTCGTTGTCCTCGGCCAGCCCGTCCAGGGCGATGCGCGAGTCCGCGAACACGGCTGCCGGGTCCAGCTCGCGGCCGTTCAGCACCACCGACTTCACCGACGGCGCGACCAGGTCGACGAACGTCGAGGCGCCCTCCGTGCCGGTGAAGCGCACAGTCGTGGCGGACGCGAAAGTCTCCGGACCGGTGGTCAGGTCCAGGGCGATCTCGTACGACTCGACCGATACCACGCCGGCTCGTTCGACCGCCTCGGCGCGGGTCAGGTTCTCTCCGGGCACGGGCCCTCCACGTCTGTCTTCTCGTGGGCGCTGATCGGCGCCCGGCGCGTCCGGATGGCGCGCCTTTTCGGTTGGCTTGCCGTCCGGTCTGTGAACTACCTGCGACGACCCGTCGATCATGCCACGCAGGAGTAACAGCGAGTAACGCCTTTGTGTACGATCGACCGCGGTCGCCTGACCGACCGATTTGAGCTGAGGGAGTCGCCTGATGTCCGGCACAGTGCCACCGCCACCGCCGCCAGGCGGTTGGCCCGACGAGGACCCGGGTGCGCCGACGCAAAAGCAGCACCCGGCTACCACGCCCACGCCTGCCCAGCAGGCGCCGGCGCAGCAGGCGCCGGCGCAGCGGCCTGCCCAGCAGCCGCCGGTGCAGCGCGTTTCCGCGGCGACCCGCAAGCCTCCCGCAATCTCGCCTGCGAACCAGTTCGCGCAGGCCGTGACCCCGGCGCCCGCCGCGCCGGGCGCCCCCGTGGTCCAGTCCGTGCACAAGGGCAGCGGGGACGCGGGGATGCCGCAGTACTACCCCGACCAGTACCAGCAGGGCTACGCGACGCCGCAGGCCGCGCCGCCGCAGGCCGTGCCGCCGCAGCAGGGCGGCCAGTACCCCCCGCAGCAGTACGCGCCGCAGGGTTACGACCAGTACGGCCAGCCCACTTACGGGACGCCTGCCGGGGGCTACCCGCCGGAGTCCGCACCGGAGCGCAAGAAGCTCAGCCCCGGCTGGATCGCCTTCATCGCCCTGGACGTGCTGCTCGTGGTCGCCGCTGTCGTCTTCGCGGTGAACCTCCTCGGCTCACCGAGCGGCTCGCCGGGCAACGACCCGACGTCCGCCGAGCAGTCGACCGAGCCGGACGCCAACGAGGGGCTTGAGACCGACGGCGGGGCCGACGTCGAGACGTTCGCGGCGCCGTCGCTCAACATCACGTGCACGATCTCTGCCGACGCCGCCGCCTGCGGCATCGCGGAGCTGGACCGGAAGCCCGCCCCCGACGCCTCGTGCGGCGGTGCCTCGGGCTACGTGGCGAAGGTCGACCCGACCGGGAACGTGACGCAACCGTGCGTGGCCAAGAAGGACCAGCCCAAGAAGGCGAGCGGCGACGTCGCGATCCTGCAGTACGGCGGCCAGAAGAAGGCCCATGGCTTCACGTGCGCCAGCGCGGACACGGGCATGACGTGCATCGCCGACGCGGCCGGCACCGGCTTCTCCATCGCCCGCGCGGGCATCGGCGAGCCCTGACCGGAGCGCTGC
>NZ_BNAS01000004.1:547106-673249 GCF_014653785.1 Promicromonospora soli
CTCGACGAGCTCGGCCACCGTGAGGCCTATACCTCCGCGCCGGTCTCCGGCTCTTCCTCGTTCATCACGCCGACCAGCGACCGCAGGCGCGCGTTGCTGAACAGGTCCTCCAGGAGGACCACGCTGCCCGCGGAGTCGGCCAGCGGCACCTTCCAGTTCGGGTACTCGGTGTCGGTGCCGGGCTGGTTCTGCGCGCGGCGCTCGCCAACGGCGTCGGTCAGGTACACCCCGACCAGCGCGGCCGGCGTGTCCTTCAGGTAGCGGTGCAGACCCTCGACAAGCTCGCGCTCGGACGGGTCGAACGTCGTCAGGCCGCGGCGGGACAGCGCCTCCACGAGTGACTCCCGCTCCGCGCGCGCACGTCCGCGCAGGATCGTCGGGTCCTCCGTGAGCAGCCCCAGCCGCTCCCGCAGGTCCACGTGCTCCCCCGCGAGATACCCCGCCGTCGGCGGCAGGTCGTGGGTGGTCACGGTGGCCAGCGCCGCACTGCGGTAGGCCTCCGGCTCGATGGGCGCACCGGCGGCGTCCCGCTCGAAGAGCAGCACCGACGTGCCGAGGATGCCGCGCTCCGCGAGGTAGTCGCGGATCCAGGGCTCGAACGTGCCGAGGTCCTCGCCGACGATCGTCACCCCGGCGCGCTGCGCCTCCAGGCACAGGATGCCGATCAGCGCCTCGTGGTCGTAGGTGACGTACGCGCCGGCCGACGCGCGTGCCCCGCCCGGGATCCACCACAGGCGGAAGAGACCGAGCACGTGGTCGATGCGCAGCGCGCCGCAGTGCCGCAGCACGGTGCGCAGCAGCTCGCGGTAGGGCGCGTAACCCGCCTTCGCGAGCCCGCGCGGGTGCCACGCCGGCTGGCCCCAGTTCTGGCCCTGCTGGTTGTACATGTCTGGCGGGGCGCCGACGGACACGCCCCGGGCGAGCACGCCGGAGTCCGCCCAGGCGTCGGCGCCGTCCGGGGACGAGCCGACGGCGAGGTCCTTGAGCACGCCCACCCGCATGCCGGCGTCGAGCCCGGTACGGTGCGCGGCGCGCAGCTGCTCGTCCGCCACCCACTGCATCCAGCAGTAGAACTGGACGCGCTCGGACAGCGCGCCGCGCAGCGTGAGCACGCCCGGCGAGCCCGGGTCGGAAAGCTCCGTCGGCCAGTCCCGGCCGTCGAGGTGCTCCGTGATGGCGCACCAGGTCGCGAAGTCGACCAGACCCTTGCCCTGTTCCAGCACGAACTCGTCGAACGCCGTCTGCCGCGCCGCCGAGCGGGGCGCCGTGTACACGACCTCGAGCGCCGCCTTCTTGGCCTCCCAGATCGCGTCCCGGTCGATCGGGCCGGTGTCCTCGGACAGCTCCCGAACGGGCTCGCCGGCCCACTCCACGAGCGACCGGTCCGCGGCGGAGAGATACGCCGTCTCACGGATGTCCTCGACGCGGATGTACAGCGGCGACATGAAACGGCGCGACGTCGGCAGGTACGGGCTCGGCGTCAGCGGCGTCACCGGCTCCGTGGCGTGCAGCGGGTTGATCCCGACGAAGTCGGCCCCGCCGTTGTGCGCCGTCTGCCACGCGAGGTCGGCCAGGTCGGCGAGGTCGCCCATGCCCCAGGAGTCCCTGGACCGCACCGAGTAGAGCTGGACCATGAAACCCCAGGCCTGCTTCTGGGCCACTTCCTCGGTCAGCTCCAGCCGCGCGGGCGTCACCACGAGCGGGGCCTGCGCCGTGTGCCCGCCCGACTCGGCATGCAGCGTGTGCCAGCCGAGCGGCAGGCTGTCGGGAAGGGTGAAGACCGCGCGGCCGACCTTGCGGCTGTCCACGGTGCGCGGCGAGGTGTTGACCTTGGCGTGGCGCAGCGGGACGCGGGTGCCACGCACCGTGGCGAACGAGCCGGTCGGAGTGCCCTGGGGTGCCGTCACGCGCCACGGCGTGGCGCTCGCCGGCACGACCGGTGCCTCTGCCTGTTCGAGCTCGACCCACGCGGTCACCTCTGCGCCGTCGGCGATGTGCACCGGGACCTGCGCCTCGCTGCCCTCCCGCACGACGACCGTGGGCGGGAGCATCGCGCGCCAGTCGTCGTCGCGGGTCCGCTCCAGGCTTGCCGTGACGGCGGCGGGGGTCGACGCCTGCACGCCGAGCGCTTCGAGCACCGCGACGAGCGTCGAGGTGCTGACCTGCTGGAGGCGGCCGTCGTGGTCGGTGTACTCGGTTTGCACGCCGTGGGCGGTCGCCAGCTCGGCCAGCTCCGGCGGCACGGTGGAGCCGTCTCCGGTGGACCCGGTCTTCGGTTCGTCGGTCACAAGGAAAGATCCTGCCATCTACCGGCGCTCTCGGGGCGCAACCCGGCCTGGAAATCCGGGGGCGAGCGCCGCGCTGCTGCCGTTTTCAGCCCCTCGGACGGCGGCAACCGTGGCGCGGCGGGCGGGACCGTCAGGTCAGCTGACGCCGGGGGTGTCCCCAGCGACGACCTCCACTGGTGCCGAGCGCGCGACGATCCCCTCGCTGAGCAGCGCCGAGTGGGCCGCGACGCGCAGCGACCGGGCGACTGCCCACTGCTGGGCGGGGCGCACCTGGGCGTGCAGCGTGAACGTGAGGCCGCCCTGGTCGACGGCGTCCACGCCCCGCACCGACGGCGTCTCCAGGAGGCTGTCGGCGAGCTCCGGATCGTTCTTGACCCGGTCTACGGCGCGGCCGAGGGCGGCGCGCACGGCGTCGACGTCGGTCCCGAGCGGTACCTGCACCGAGGCGACCGCGCGGCTCCACTCCTGGGTGCGGTTTCCCGCGCGCAGGATCTCGCCGTTGCGGACGTACCAGAGGGTGCCGTCGAACGAGCGCACCTGGGTGAGCCGCAGGCCCATCGCCTCGACGGTGCCGACCACGCCGGCGCCGAGGTCCACGTTGTCGCCCACCCCGTACTGGTCCTCGATGAGCAGGAAGATGCCGGAGATGAAGTCCTTGACGAGGCTCTGCGCGCCGAAACCGACCGCGACGCCGACCACACCGGCCCCGGCGAGCAGTGGAGCGACATCCCAGCCGAGGACCTGCAGGATCGAGAGCACCATGATGGTGCCCATCACGATGTTGACCGAGGAGTTCAGCACCGAGCCGACGGTCCGCGCGCGCTGAGCGCGCCGCTCGGCGACACGCGGGTTGGCCGAGGTCAGGACGTCGGCCAGGACCTGCGGCGACATCAGCATTCTCTTGCGGCGGCGCTTGCTGCCCACGCCGGGTGCCGTGTTCGGGATGGCGCCCGTGGTCGTTCCGACGGGGTCCGCGGTGTGCTCGACCACCGTCGTCCTCGGCTTCTGGCCGGTGGCGATGCGCTCGGCGAGGGCGGTGACGACGCGCCGCAGCACGCTGATGGCGACCATGCCGATCACGATGATCAGGATGATCTTCAGTGGCATGTCACCGAACCAGGACCAGAAGTCCTCGGCGCTGTCGAACACGGAGGCAGCAAGAGACTCGAACACGCCTGCAAACCCTACTCGGGTCGGGGCGTGCGTCCAGGCATCTCCGGCCAGGTGCGACGTACTCCCGCTCGACCTTCACAGGCCGTTCGCGACGGCTGTGCACGCCGTCGCGCAATCGTGAGACAGGTCACGGGCCCGGGGTATGCCCGGGCCCGCGCGCGTTCACGTACTCGAGGTCACGCTCCCACGATCACACCCTGAGCGTGTCGAGCTCGGCCGCGAGGTCGTCCGCCTCGGGACCCACGATTACCTGGACCACCCTGCCGGATCGCACCACGCCGAACGCACCCGACGACTTCAGGGCGGGCTCGTCCACGAGGGACGGATCACTCACCTCGACTCGGAGCCGGGTGATGCACGGTTCCAGCTCGACGACGTTCGAGGTTCCCCCGAGTGCCGCAAGGATCTGGTCAGCCTTGGTCATGTCTCAACTCCCACCGTGCGTCGCTGCAGGTTTCGGTCTCAGCCTAACGGGGCTGGCAAGCCCTTCGCCCAGGCAATTGTCGAGTTGCTCACAAGGGAGACTCCGTTTCACTCCGCCGTCACGATGCTGTCATGGTCGAGTGGCAGGATGACTGACGTGACACAGGAATCCTTCTTCGACGCCGTCGGCGGCCACGACACGTTCGTGCGGCTCGTCGACGCGTTCTACGACGGCGTCGCCGACGACCCGGTGCTGCGCCCCATGTACCCCGAGGAGGACCTGGGGCCTGCGAAGGAGCGTCTGACGATGTTCCTCGAGCAGTACTGGGGCGGACCCACCACCTATTCGGCGCAGCGCGGGCACCCGCGGCTGCGGATGCGGCACGTGCCGTTCAAGGTGAATCCCGACGCCCGCGACCGCTGGCTGGCGCACATGCGGACCGCCGTGGACTCGCTCGGCCTCGCGCCCATCCACGAGTCGCAGCTGTGGGACTACCTCGAGCGCGCCGCCTTCAGCATGATCAACACGTTCGAAGACTGACCAGAAGAACGACAAGGAGACGCCCGCTCGTGGACGCCACCACCCATGACCCGATCGCCGGCGCCGCCTCGCCCGACGGCAAGCCCGATCGCGAGCCCGACGCGCTCGACCGCCTGCTGCGGGTGCTCGACCTGCGGCACCTGGAGGGCTGGGGCCCGCGCGGCGAGGAGGACGTGCTGCGCGGGGACAGCGTGCCCGGCCCGGCCAACCGCGCCTACGGCGGCCAGGTGCTCGCCCAGGCCATCCTGGCCGCGGACCGCACGGTGCCCGACGGCCGCCAGATCCACTCGCTGCACGGCTACTTCCTGCGCGAGGGCCGGGTCGAGGATCCCATCGACTTCGCGGTCGAGCGGCTGCGCGACGGGCGCTCGTTCAGCGCGCGCCGCACCCACGCCATCCAGTACGGCAAGCCGATCCTGTCGATGATCGCGTCCTTCCAGGAGGACCAGCCCGGCTACGAGCACATGACGCCCATGCCGGACGGCGTCCCCGCGCCCGACGAGGTCGGTTCCTCCTTCGACGAGCTCGCCCGCCTGCCCGAGGGCGCCGACGTCCGCGCCCAGTTCTGGACGGACTCGGCGTTCGAGCTGCGCCACGTGGGCGGCTCGCTGTACCTGCACCCGGACGCCGCGGTGGGCGACGGCGGCACGCCGCCCGCCACCCAGCTGGTCTGGATGCGCGCGCGCCGGCCGCTGGGCATCAAGGACCAGGCCATGCACCGCGCCCTGCTGGCGTTCGCCTGCGACCAGCTGATGCTCGAGCCCGCCATGCGCGCGGCCGGGAAGTCGTGGCAGGACATGGGCGCCTCCGTGCCGATGGCCAGCCTCGACCACGGCATGTGGTGGCACCGCGACGTCCAGGTGGACGAGTGGATGCTGTTCGTGCAGTCGTCGCCGTCCGCGCAGGGCGGCCGTGCCCTGGGGACCACGACGGTCTACACCCAGGACGGCACCCTCGTGGCCTCGGCGGGCCAGGAGGGCATGATCCGCCTGCCGGCGTAGCGGGCCTACGGACTAGGCCCCGAGCTCGGCCAGCCGCTCGCGGGCCGCCCGCACCGCGAGCCGGGTCGACGCGACCTCTTCCGGGGGCGCGCCCGCCTCCACCCGCTGCTCCAGAGCGAGCACGAACAGGGCGAGAGCCTCGTCGAGGTAGGGGCCGGCGTGGTCGGCGTGCACCTCGAGCGCCTGGTCGTACCGGCACCTGCCCCAGTGCTGCAGGGCGAAGTACTCGAGCCGGCGCGCGTGCTCGATGCTCGCCGCGTGCTCCCCGTAGTGGTGCGCTGCCTCCAGCGCCAGCCCGAACAGCAGGTCCGCCTCCGAGTACCGGTGCCGCCACTGCAGCACGTGGGCCAGCCGGAGCAGCGGCGCGACGGCGCCGAGCGGCACATCGGAGGCGTGCGAGTGGGCGGCCGCTATCTCGTCGCCCGGCCCGCCGGTCAGGCTGACCGCCAGCCAGCCGAGGCGCTCGGCCTCCCTCAGCTCGGCCTCGGGGTCCTCCGCCTCGGGAGCGAGCGCGCGGGTGAGCGGGACCCGCACGGCGAGCGTCCCCGGCGCGTCGCGGTCCGGATGCTCGGCCAGCTCGGCGAGGTACGCCCGGGCGGCCGGGACGTCGTCGAACACCTCGTGCAGAGTGACCGGATCGAAGTAGTGCCTTGGCAGATCCACTGTTCCTCCATGGCCGGAACCAAGGGGATGAATCTAGCAATTCGGACACACCGAGAACCACTCACAGATTTCTCATCGTGACAGGGGTCGTTCGGGGACTTGTGGCAGCCGGGAGAAGATAGGGCAATGACACGCCTGCACGTCCCCGTCACGCTGCGCTGGTCCGACCTGGACGCATACGCGCACGTCAACAACGTAGCGATGTTCCGCCTGCTGGAGGACGCCCGGATCACCGCCTTCTGGCAGCACCCGGAGGCGCCGGAGGGCGAGGCCTGGCCGACGGCGGTGGTCCCCACCGGCCTCGAGGCCGACTCGCACACGCTCGTGGCCGGGCAGCGCATCGAGTACCTGCGGCCGCTGCTGTTCACCCGGACGCCGGTGCGCGTGGAGATGTGGCTCGGCCGGATCGGCGGCGCGAGCGCCGAGGTCTGCTACGAGGTGCACGACGGCGCCGTCGGCATGGCGAAGACCGGCCCGACGACGGGCGGCGAGCCCTACGCCCGCGCGACCACCACGCTCGTGTTCGTCGACGCCGCCACGAGCAAGCCCCGCCGGCTCACGGAGGCGGAGCGCCTGGCCTGGAAGGAGTTCGAGGAGGAGCCGATCACGTTCCGCCACCGGGGCTGAGCACGGGCAGGCCGAGCACGGACAAGCCGGCTCAGCTCGCGGCGACCGTCGCCGCCGTCCGGCAGCTCGCGAGCTGTGCGAGCTCCTCCTCCACGGGCTGCCGCACCAGCCGGTCGGCGACCTTGCCCACCGACTGCCGGAGCCGGCGTCGGGCGCCCATCGCCCGGCGGCGGGCGCCGAGGGCGCCGAACACGCGACAGACCAGGGCGAGCAGCAGGCCGAGCGCGAGCCCGCCCAGCACCATGAGCGTGGGCCACGGGATGCGGAACAGGTCGACGCCGAGGCCGTCGCCGGACCCGGACTCGGGCGCCCCTGGGAACACCACGCCGTCGCCGCCCGACCAGGTCGGCAGGGTGAGCACAGGGGTCGGCGGCGGCGGGAGCTGCAGGTACGCGAAGCCGAAGAGCACGAGCAACCACAGCAGGCCCGCCACCACCACGGCCACGAGCAACCACTGCACGAAGTTGACCAGCGACCACCACACGGGGCGTCGGGACACCTCGACGCGGGTGGCCGCCACGGCCTGGTCGAGCGAGTCGGGCAGCTCGTTGATGCCCGCCTGTCCCCGCGAACGCGCGGCCAGGACCCACGGGTCGGCGACGCCGCGCGTCACCTCGTCGACGTAGTGCCGCACGGCTGAGGCCGCGGCGGACCGCACTGCCGGTTGCGCCGTCGGCAGCGACGTCCGCACCAGGTCCTCCCGGCCCGATGGCGCCCGCTGCTCCCGGTCCGCCGCGCGCAGCCCGAGCCGCCGCAGCGGGTCCTTGCGCAGCCGCCCGACCCAGCGGGTCAGCGGCCAGCCGGTCGCCGCACGGGCGTCTCGGCGGGCGGAGGCGCGTACGGCCCGGACCACGGTGGGCACGCCCGCGGCGTCCTCGAGGGCCGCCACGAGCTCCCCCCGGGACTGGCTCCCCACGCGCGACGGCGGCGTGCCGCACTGGTCGACGATCTTCTGCGCCACAGCCCGCTCGTCCGCGGCGAGCCGCGCGTTCGCGGCCTCCCGCTTCGCCGCCGCGACGCGCAGCAGGTCACGCAGCTGGTCCATGCCCTGCCCCGTCTTGGCGGACACGGCAAGCACTCGGGCCCCCTCCAGCCCGTCCTCGGCGACCAGGCGCTTGAGGTCCGCGAGCATCGCCGACGTCTCGTCCGGCGTCAGGCGGTCGGCCTGGTTGAGGGCCACCACCACCACCTCGGCGTGGCCAGCGAGCGGGCGCAGGAATCCCTCGTGCAGCGCGGCGTCCGCGTACTTCTGCGGGTCGACCACCCAGACCAGCAGGTCGGCGCGCTGCACCAGGCGCTCCGCGCGCATGCGGTGCTCGGTCACTATCGAGTCGTGGTCGGGCAGGTCCAGCAGGACTAGTCCGGTCGTGTCCCCTGCGGGCGTCCGACGCCGGAACGGCCCGCGGCCCGAGGTCTCGACAGGCTCGACCACCGGAGTCGGCACGGCGTCCGACGTCGGCACGGCCTCCGATGCCGAGACCCCCACCTGGTGCCGCCGTCCGACCTCGAGCCAGTCCAGGAGCGGGTCCGCACCGTCGCCCCAGACGGCGGCCATAGGGTACGACGTCGTCGGACGCCGCACGCCGGCCTGCGCTATCGCGATACCCGCCACCGCGTTCAGCACCGACGACTTGCCCGAACCGGTGGCGCCAGCGAGCGCCACGACCGTGTGCTCCGCGGACAGCCCGCCGCGCTCGCGCGCCTGAGTCACGACGGCGCGGGCCTCGGCCAGCAGCGCCGGATCGAGGCGGCCCTCCGCGGCCTGGACAGCGGTGTCGAGGGCCGTCGTGCGGTCGGCCAGGTCGAGGCGGCTCACCGGTCCCCCTCGCCGAACAGCCGCTTCCAGAAGCCCTTCTTGCCCGAGTCCTGGGCCAGGTCGGTGCGTCCGTCGGCCAGGCTCTTGCCGGTCGCCGCCGCGCGGACGCCGCGCAGCCCGCGGCTCTCGACAAGGTCCTCGGTGGGCGTCCCGGCGCCAGGTCCGGCGTCGGCGGCGCGCACGCGGGTACGCCGTTCGGCCGAGGCGGCGTCGGCGACGGCGGCGGCAGCCGCGCGCAGGCCGGCCCCGCCGGCCTCCGCGGAGCCGAGCGCGTCGAGCTGCGCCGTGTACCGGGCGGCCTGCCCGTCCATCACGGCCTGGACGCGGGCCCGCAGCCGTTCGCGCGCCTGCACGGCCAGGCGCCGCACGGCGTCCTCGCCGAACACGGCCTCGAGCAGCCGCTGGGCCAGCACCGCCGAACCGCCGGCGATGCCGACCTCGATGCCGGTGAGCCCGCCCGTCGAGGCGAACACGAAGACCATCAGCGCCACGCCCAGGCCGTTCACGCCGAAGGACAGCGCCCGGGCGGTGCCACGCTTCGCCGAGCCCTGCTCGCGCACGAGCTCCAGGACGTCGCCCTGCCAGCCGCGGATCTGCGCGCCCACCTCGGCCCGCAGCGCCGCCGGCGTCCGCGACAGCTCCAGGCCCTCCAAGAGCGCCGCGCCCGCGGCGTCGCCCCGCCAGGCCTGGTAGGAGCGCTCGGCGGCGTCCTCAGCGGCGTCCAGCACCACAGACTCCAGGCCGTGCGCGATGGCCTGCTCGACCTGGGGCGCCGCCTTGGGCTTGCCGCGGATGAACGCGGCCACCGCGTCCCGGAACCGGCCGATGCCCTCCTCTACCGCGCGGAAGAACTCGCCGGTACCCACGAAGTCCTGCCAGCGGGCGAGCACCTCGCCGCGCAGCAGCGCGCCGTCCGACGTCGCCGCCGTCACGTGGGCCACCGCGTCCGCGTAGGCGCGCTCCACGACGTGGCGCAGCCGGACGTCGGCGGCCCGCTGCTCGTCGGCCGCGTCGGCCAGCTCGCCCGCGCGCACCACCAGTGCGTCCACCACCCCGTCGCGGGTAGCTGCGATGACCCTCCGGCGCGCGTCGGCGTCGCCGCCGAGCCCGGTGAGCCAGCGCGACACCTCCGAGACGGCGTCCTCCGGCAGCATCCCGTCGATCAGCTCGGACTCGGGGATGACGAACAGCGGGCTCTCGGCCAGGCCGTGCTCCACCATCATGTCCCGCAGGTCGTCGGCAGTGGCCTCGGCGCCCGGGTCCACGCGGTCCAGCACCATCGCGACCTGCGCCTTGCGGCCGGCGGCCTCCAGCAGCAGGTCCCACGGCACGGCGTCGGCGTAGCGTGCGGCCGTCGTGACGAACAGCCACAGGTCCGCCGCCCCGAGCAGCTGGGCCGCCAGCTCGCGGTTGGCGGTGTCCACCGAGTCGATGTCCGGCGCGTCGAGCAGCGCCAGGCCCTTCGGCAGCGAGTCGCTCGGGACGAGCTTCAGGGTACGGGAGGGGTCGGGCGGCGTGGCCTGCCCTGTTGTGCCCGACGTCGCGCTGCCCGACGCCGTCATGCGCGCCAGGCTCGGCAGCACCCGGTCCGTGGAGAACCAGCGCCCGTCCAGCGGATGGTGCACCAGCACCGGCGCCTTCGTGGTGGGCCGCAGCACGCCCGGCCGCGTCACCTGCTCCCCCAGCACCGAGTTCACGAGGGTCGACTTGCCCGCACCCGTCGAACCGCCGACCACCACGAGCAGCGGCGCCTTCTGCGCGCGCAGCCGGGGCAGCAGGTAGTCGTCGAGCTGGTCGGTGGCCCGCCGCAGGTCCGTACGCGCCGTCTCCACGTCCGACGTCTCGAGCGGCAGCCGCAGCGCCCCGAGCCGGGCCCGGAGTACCTCGAGCGCACCGGTCAGGCCCGACTCGTCGCCGGGCGCGGCGGACGGCGCCGGGGCGGGCTCAGGACCTGGCGCAAGGTCCGGGACGCCGGACGCCGCGTCGTCGTCGGGCTTATCGGTCATGACGCACAGTCTGCCGCAGGCACGCAGGTCAGGCGCGACCTCGGGGTGACCGCCGCGTGCAGAGGTCAGCCGCCCAGCCGCGTGCGCAGCCAGTGGAGGGCCGCGTGCGCCGCCTCCCGCTGCACGGCACGGCCGTGCGGTACGCCGGGCTCCGGCGGCCGCATCGACTCGAGCACCAGCGCGCCCGCGGTGACCGTCACGGCGCAGGTGAGCGCCTCAGGGTCGACGTCGGGCAGCGGGTGCCGGTCCAGGACCACCTCGGGCGGCGGCGCGCCGTCGACCCGCAGGTACGGCAGCAGCAGGACGACGTCGAGGAACGGCGCGCCGTGGGACGGCATGAACCAGTCGACCGCATGGGCGCTCGTCGCGTCCCAGCCGTGGTCGGTGATCAGGATCGACTCTCGGCGGAGCGCGCCGTGCACCAGGCTCGGGCCGGACATCGCCTCGCCGGCGTAGGAGGCGATCGCGGCCAGCTGGTCGATCTTGTCGGACAGCCACGGAGTGAAGGCCGAGAGGCCGGGCGGCCACGTGGCGGCGATCGTGGCCCAGGCGCCGACGTCGATCTGGTCGAGCGCGTCGGGCAGGCCGACGGGCGCTTCGCTGGTGCCGATCTGGATCGCGAGCTCGACGGCCGCGGCGAGATCCGCCTCGTCCCAGGGGTCGTGCGGGGGGCGGATGGGCTCGTTGCGGTAGCCGAGCACAACCCAGCGGCCGGCCCCGGGAAGCACCTCGTCAACGAACCACTCGCGCGGGAGGCTTGGCACCTCGTCGGGCAGCGTGGCCACCGATGCCGCCTCCGCTGCCAGCCGCTCCTGCGTCAGCGGCGCCTCCGGCCCGACCGCACGAATGATCGAGCGGCTCGACGCCGTCTGCAGAACCTCCAGCGTGCCGGGCAGCTCGGTTCCACCCATCGGAGCTGAGCCGATCACCCGTCCTCCCATGGTCTCACTGACCCGGGAACGAACAGCGGGAGGTAGATCGGACCATGCCGGCCGCCAAACAGCACTCATGGCCCGGAGTGTGCCCAACGAAAGTTGCCCCTGCAAACCACAGTCCCTGTTGCGCGGGGTCCTCGGGCTCGACCGCTCGTCGGCCGCGGGTCAGAAACGTCGTCGGCCGCGGTCAGAAACGTCGTTGGCCGCGGGTCAGAAACCGAGCCGGGTCTGCAGCCAGGACACGGCCACCCGGGCCAGCCGGTGCTGGTAGGACCGCAGCTCCGGCATGTCGGTGGGCGGCGGGTCCATCGACGACTTCACGTAGTGACCGGCAAGCACCGCGACCCAGCAGGTCACGGCGTCGTGCTCCGTGCCGGGCGGCAGACCGTACTGGCGCAGCGTGGCCTCCGGCGGCGGCCCGTCGTTGGTCCGGACGTGCAGCAGCATCGAGACGAGGTCGAGGTACGGCGCGCCGACGCTGCCCCGGATCCAGTCCCCGACCACCGCCTGCTCGCCCGGCGTCTCAGGCAGCAGCACGTTCTGCACCCGCAGCGTGCCGTGCTGCAGGCTCGTGCCGGCTATGGCGTCCGGGGCGTGCGAGGCGATCTCGGCCAGGCCCTCCAACCGGTTGGCGAGCCACGGCGTGTGGTGAGCCAGGCCGGCCGGCCGCTTGTCCGCGAGCACCTCCCACGAGTCCGTGGGGAATACCTTCTCCTCCGGCAGGAACATCGGGTTGTCGGGCGCCTCGATCTCTCCGATGCCCCGCACCACCCTGACCAGGGCGGCGACGTCCTCCTCCGGCCAGGAGAGGTCGA
Organism: Promicromonospora soli; assembly: GCF_014653785.1. Taxonomy (GTDB): domain Bacteria; phylum Actinomycetota; class Actinomycetes; order Actinomycetales; family Cellulomonadaceae; genus Promicromonospora; species Promicromonospora soli. The sequence goes on from NZ_BNAS01000004.1 coordinate 559,395, forward strand.
TCGGCCGCACGGTCTCCCGCATCGTGTAGCCGACAGCGACCCACGTGCCGAGGTTGCCCAGGACCTCGTCGATGGACCACAGCAGCTCCGGGTGCGGAGCGGCGGCGGGGATGAGCGGTGCGAGCGCGATCTCCTGCCGCAGGAAGTTCAGCGTGCCGACCTGCTCCGTGCCGATCGCCTTGATGAAGGCATGCCCCTTGGTCGTCTGGACCTGAAACTGGGCGCCGGGCAGGATTCCGGAGTCTTCCGGGTGTCTGCTTGCGATCACGCGCGCTCCGAGCATGTCGGTGATGCGGTCTCGCAGCAGGGGCGGAAGGTCCCGCCACCCAGGTCGTAGGGCAGGGCTCACTGCGGCATCCTGTCGGACATGCCTGGATGCGGCAAGGAATCGATGTCGATTTCGCCCGGGCCGATGCGCGCCGGTTCCCGACGCGCGCCGTCAGTCGCAGGGCTTGTTGCGCAGCTTCCTCGGCCTGGTTCCCGTGGCGGACCTCGTCCCTCGGTCCGTCACGGGAACCAACCCCTCGTCAGTCGCGGGTCAGCTTGCGGTACGTCACCCGGTGCGGGCGGGCGGCGTCCGCGCCGAGGCGCTCGACCTTGTTGGCCTCGTACGACTCGAAGTTGCCCTCGAACCAGTACCAGTTGGCCGGGTTCTCCTCGGTGCCCTCGTAGGCCAGGATGTGCGTGACCACGCGGTCGAGGAACCACCGGTCGTGGGAGACCACGACGGCGCAGCCGGGGAACTCCAGAAGAGCGTTCTCCAGGGAGCCGAGCGTCTCGACGTCGAGGTCGTTGGTGGGCTCGTCGAGGAGCAGCAGGTTGCCGCCCTGCTTGAGGGTCAGGGCCAGGTTGAGGCGGTTGCGCTCACCACCGGACAGCACACCGGCAGGCTTCTGCTGGTCCGGGCCCTTGAACCCGAACGACGCGACGTACGCGCGGGACGGGATCTCGACATTTCCGACCTTGATGAAGTCGAGCCCGTCGGACACGACCTCCCACAGGGTCTTCTTGGGGTCGATGCCACCGCGCGACTGGTCGACGTACGAGATCGAGACGGTCTCGCCGATCTTGAGCTCACCGCCGTCGAGCGGCTCCATACCCACGATGGTCTTGAACAGCGTGGTCTTTCCGACGCCGTTCGGGCCGATGACACCGACGATGCCGTTGCGCGGGAGCGTGAACGACAGGCCGTCGATGAGCATGCGGTCGTCGAAGCCCTTCTGCAGGCTGTCGGCCTCCAGCACCAGCGAGCCCAGGCGCGGGCCGGCGGGGATCTGGATCTCCTCGAAGTCGAGCTTCCGCGTGCGGTCCGCCTCCGCCGCCATCTCCTCGTAGCGGGCCAGGCGCGCCTTCGACTTGGTCTGGCGGCCCTTGGCGTTGGACCGCACCCACTCCAGCTCCTCCTTGAGGCGCTTGGCGAGCTTGAGGTCCTTCTTGCCCTGGACCTGCAGGCGCTCGCCCTTCTTCTCCAGGTACGTGGAGTAGTTGCCCTCGTACGGGTAGAGACGCCCACGGTCGACCTCGCAGATCCACTCCGCCACGTGGTCGAGGAAGTACCGGTCGTGGGTCACGGCGAGCACGGCGCCCGCGTACGACGCGAGGTGCTGCTCGAGCCACAGCACGGACTCGGCGTCGAGGTGGTTGGTGGGCTCGTCCAGCAGCAGGAGGTCGGGCTTCTCCAGGAGCAGCTTGCAGAGCGCGACACGGCGGCGCTCACCACCGGAGAGCACGGTCACGTCGGCGTCCGGCGGCGGGCAGCGCAGAGCGTCCATCGCCTGCTCGAGCTGGGAGTCGAGGTCCCACGCGTCGGCGGCGTCGATGTCCTCCTGCAGCGTGCCCATCTCGGCCAGCAGCGCGTCGAAGTCGGCGTCGGGCTCCGCCATGAGGGCGGAGATCTCGTCGAACCGCGCCTTCTTGGCCAGGATCTCGCCAACCGCCTCCTGGACGTTGCCGAGGACGGTCTTCTCCTCGTTCAGCGGCGGCTCCTGCTGCAGGATGCCCACGGTGTAGCCGGGCGAGAGCCGCGCCTCACCGTTCGACGGCTGGTCCAGCCCGGCCATGATCTTGAGGATCGTCGACTTACCGGCGCCGTTCGGTCCGACGACGCCGATCTTCGCGCCAGGATAGAAGTTCAGGGACACGTCATCGAGGATGACCTTGTCGCCATGCGCCTTGCGCGCCTTGTACATGGAGTAGATGAACTCAGCCACTGCCTGTGTTCCACCGTTCACAGTAGGTACTTCGGATGGGTGCGCTCACGCGGAGCGGGTGCCGGGGGCGTCCGCGTAACCATTTCCCCCGGCACCCGCGGACCGCAGAGCACGACTGGGCCCAAGCCTACGCGGTCACCAGCTCGCGCTGCCCGACGCCGGTGAGGTCGCCCGGGTTGTCCTCGTCACCTGAAGCGTCGGAACCGGCGTCCTCCCCCGGCGGCGGGGCGTCGAGGTCGCCCAGGCCGTCGACGGCGAACGGGTCCACCTCACCCGGACCCGCCGCGACCAGCTCGCCGCTGCCCGGCGTCTCCGGCGCCGCCCCGTGGTGGATCGTCCGAGCGAACTCCACCCTGCCGCGGGTGGCGTCGACGCCGACCGCCGACGCGGTGATCACCAGGCCCATCCGCTCCTTGCCATCGGGTGCGGTCCACTCGTCGACCTCGAGCCGGCCGGTGACGACCACCGGGTCGCCCTTGTGCACCGACTTGACCACGTTCAGCGCGGCGGCGCGCCAGACCTTGACCGTGAACCACAGCGTCGCGCCGTCGGTCCACTCGCCCTTGTCGTTCATGTAGCGCCGGGTGCTGGCCACGCGGAACGAGGTCCACTCCTGTTCCTTGCCCATGTGCAGCGCGGGATTGTTGCCGGCAAAGCCGGACACGGTCACCGTCACGTCGTTCATGTAGCCCTCCTGGGTGTCCCGGACCGACCCCAGCGGCCGGCCCGCACCCAGCATCAGGCGCGAACGGGCCCCAGATCCGTCAGCCGGACGGCGCCTGGGGACGTAACCCGGATCGAGGCGCCTGTGGTCGTGTTCTCTTCCAGGCGAAGCGGTGCCGAGGGTCCGTCGTCGCGCGCACTCTGTGCCAGCTCGCGCACCGCGCGGTGCTCGTCGAGCAGCCGCTGGGTGGGCACGCCGAGGGTCTGCTGCAGCACTCGCTCGAGCGCAGCCCGGCCCGACGCGATGACGCCCTGCGCCCGCCGGGCGGCCAGCGCTCGACGAATCTGCATCGCCGCGAGGAACACCACGAGCGCCGCGACGGCCGCCACGAGGGCGAGCACCCCGAGCACCGTGGTCCACGTGTCCCCCGCGGGCAGGATCTCCATCGAGGCCAGCACTGTCGCGATCCCGAGCACCACGGCGACCAGCACCGCCCCGAGAGCGAGCCGGCGGGTGAGGCGCTGCGTCGTCGGGCCCTTGGTGTCGAGGGTGATGCCCTGCAGGGCCGTGGCCACCGCGTTCCCGACGTCCTGGGCGCTCGCGACGCTCGCGGCGAGCGAGCGCTGCCAGCCCGGCCGGAGCGACTCGCCCGAGCCGGTGAGCCAGCGCGACCGGGACAGCGCTATCGAGTCGGGGTCGGGGGCGCGGAACTCCGGCGAGCCGTACCCGTTGCGCACCGCGGCGCCGACCTGTGCGGCGACGGACTCCAGCCCCGCCGCCCGTGCCAGGGCGTCCACCTCACGTTCGAGGACCGTGTCTATGTGCCACGGCACCTCGGAGGGGGTCTGGCTCAGTAGCAGGGACGCTGCAGCGTCGAGCTCGCCCGCGGCGCGGCCGGCGGAGACCGACCGGCGCGCCACGGTCTGCTCCAGCAGCGCGCGCAGGTCTTCGATGCCGATGTCCGTCTTGGTGGACGCCGCGACCACCGGGACGTCCTCCAGGCCGTCGTCGCGCAGCAGCCGCTTCACGTCGTTGACGAGGTTGTCGCGCTGCCCCACGGGCACCGTGTCGATCTGGTTGAGCACCACCACCGTGGAAGCCTGCATGCCGGTCGACTCGCGCAGGTAGCCGGTGTGCAGGGCGTCGTCGGCGTACTTCTGCGGGTCCACCACCCACACGAGAAGGTCGACCAGCGGCAGTACCTTGTCGACGACGGCGCGGTGGCCGGGCGCCACCGAGTCGTGGTCAGGCAGATCCAGCAGCACGAGCCCGTCCAGGAACGTCTCGTCGGCGGCGTCGAGCTCGCCCGCCCGCGTGATGCGGCGCTCGCGCTCCACGCCGAGCCAGTCCAGCAGCTGCGTCGCGTCGTCGCTCCACGAGCAGGCGGTGACCTTGGCGGTGGTGGGGCGCTTCACGCCGACGTCGGCGAACGTGAGGCGGGAGATCTTGTTGAACATGCTCGACTTGCCCGACCCGGTGCCGCCCGCGAGCGCCACCACCGTGTGGTCGACGCCGAGTGCCAGCCGTTCACGCACGCCCGCCACGGAGCTGGCGACCTTGCCGAAGACCGCGTCGTCGAGGCGTGATCCGGCGATCTGCAGCGCACGGCCGAGGTCTTCGGTACGAGCGCCCAGTGTCGCGTCGTGGCCCGTCATGTCAGCCTCCTGAGCTCGGCCAGCCGGACACGGAGCGGAGCGGCCGCGTCGTCGGCTAGGGCGGGGACGTCAAGGGCACTCTGGACAGAACGGGCTTCTTCCGCAACTGCTAGCACTACCTTGTCCGCGAGTTCGCCCTGCAGCTCCTCGATCGCTTCGCCCGCGGTCTCGCCGAGCACACGGTCGATGAGCCCCGCCGAGTCCTCGTTCCCGAGCGCGGTGGCCTGCAGGAGGGTCGCGAGGCCGATGTCGCCGAACGCCTTCCGGGCGCCCGCGGCGCGGGCCGCGGCTTCGGGATCGGGATCGGCGGCCTCGGGATCCGAGGCCCCCATACGGCCGACGACGTCGTCGGCCAGCCGGGACCAGTCGGCGGCTGCTGCCTCTCCCCAGGCGAGGCGCTCCTTCGCGCGGCGCGGACCGGAAGGCACGATCGTCTCGCCGGCGGCGGGCGCTCTCGGCCCGGCCAGGGCGGCCCGCAGGCTCTCCTCGGTGCGCACGCCCGCTGCCACGAAGGCGCGGGCCGCGGTGGCCTCGACCTCCTCGCGGAGCCGCATCAGCGCCGTCTCGCGGGCCTTGCCCGCGCGCTTGGTGGTCCGCGCGACGCCGTCCCGCACGGTGACCCGGGAGATGTGCTTCGTGCTGGCGAGCTCCATGAACCGCGCGGCGACGGTGCCTTCGCCGGCGGCGCCCGACAGGACGGCGGCCCGCCCGGCCAGCTGCGCGTCCGGCACCACGGACTGGACGGCGGTCCGCAGGTCGAAGGCGGCGGTCCCCTGCTTCTCCACCGCGCCGACGAGCCCCATCACCCAGTCCGGGAGCGCGCCGAGCGCGCCCTTGAGCGTGCGCAGGATGACGGTCCGCGAGCGCTCGGGGCCCGCCATCAGGTTGAGCCAGCGCTGGATGGGTGCGACCAGCGTCGCGTCGAGCAGTCCTTCGTGCGGCCCGACGTCGGGCACGATGAACAGCGGGACGTCCTTCATGCCGCGTTCCCGCATCCGCGAGTTGAGGTCGGTGCGGATCGTCGCCAGGTTTTCCTTCGGCACCCGGTTGAGCACCATCGCGACGCTCGCGCCGCGCTCCTTCGCGCGGTCGAGCGCCTGCCACGGCAGGGCGTCGCCGTAGCGGGCGGCGGTGGTGACGAACAGCCAGAGGTCGGCCGCCTCGAGGAGCTGGTGCGCCGTGGAGCGGTTCTCCGACAGGAACGAGTCGAGGTCGGGCGCATCCATCAGCGCGGTGCCGCGTGGCACGCCCTCGTGCTTGACCAGGCGGGCCAGCTCGGTGACGGGGCCGGGCGTGAGCGTGTCCATGTCCCGCGGGTGCACCCCGACGACCGGCTCGCGCGTGGTGGGCCGCAGCACTCCGGCCTCGGACACCTCCTCGCCCAGGAGGCTGTTGAACAGCGTGGACTTGCCGGCGCCGGTGGAACCCGCGAGCACCACCACGGCAGGGCTCGACAGCTCGGCGAGGCGCGGCAGGAGATGCTCGTCGAGCTGGGCCAAGAGACGGTGGCGGGAGGCTTCGGCGTCTTCCGCACCATCGATGGGGAGAGGCAAGGTCGCAGCGGCGACGTCGCGGCGCAGATCTCGCACGACGTCGTGCACTGTGAAGCCGAGCTGCTCCGCAACGTTCGGGTCCACACCACCCCGACGGCCGAGCACTGCGGAGCGTGTTCCTGGAGTCACGGCTTCATCCTGATAGGTCAAGATCGTTCTGCCAAGCCGTACCGGACTGTTGGTGTGCAGAAGCACAGGGTCTGTGCGTGCTGCCGGGCGGATCGGTACACCCTCCACAACCGGTACGGCAGTGCCACTGCAGGTGCGGGGCCCAAGGTGAAGAAGATTGGATGTTTAGGCCGTCTCGCAGCCATTCGGGGCGACGAGCCAGCCGTGGCGGTGGCTGGGACCCCGCCACGACCGGCCCTTTCCCGGGCCTGGTGTGAGCGCTAACACCAGTGACACGATTCATTGGCCGTTGGCGGCATCAACCGCGTTGACAGCACGCCGACATGGCTGTTGACTAACGCCACACCAAGGACATCGGGGTTGTTTCGCCAGCCGATTTGTTAGCGCTAACATCCTCGACCCCAGTGATTTTCGGAACCGCGTACGACCCCAACGGAGAGGTTGTCAACGATGCGATATCCCGGCCGCGCCCTGCGCCGAACCCGACGCTGATCCACGCGGCGCCCCTGCGTAACGAGATCGCGGAACCGGGCGCCCGCCTGCCACACCCGATCGACGCCAGCGACCGTCGTCGTTCACTTCTTGTTGACGAGCACAAAGGCGTGCTTGCCGCTGTCTTGTTGCAGCGGCATCGGCCGATTCAAAGGAGAATCATGTCATCCTCAGACCTGAGCCGCCGCAGTCTGCGGCAGGCCGCAGGGGTCGCCGCCCTCGCGGCCGCATCGCCCGCGGCGTTCACCTCGTTCGCCCTGGTCGCGAGGGCCGCGGCGCTTCCGCCAGTCCGTGACGACATCGGCGTCTCGGCGTTCCCGTTCGACCTCGGCCAGGTCCGGTTGACGGCGAGCCGGTGGTCCGCCCGGGATTGTCCAACCCGTCCGCGGTCTCGTTCGAATCGGTGAACTTCCCCGGTCGGTACCTGCGGCACCAGGGATTCGAAGTGGTCCTGGCCCCTAACGACGGAACCGCCAAGTTCGCCGCCGACGCCACCTTCACCAGGGAGGCGGGGTTGGCCAATGCGAGCTGGTCGTCGTTCCGGTCGGTCAACTACCCGACCCGCTACCTGCGCCATTCGGGCTTCGCCCTGCGCATCGACCCGATCGGCACCGCCACCGACCGAGCCGACGCAACGTTCCACGTCGTCCACTGACCCACCGCCCGGCGCCGGCCCCCGGCGCCAGTGCACGTCCGGCCGTGCACTGGCCAACTCCACACCGGCGTCCGCCGACCGCAAAGATCGACAGGAGATGTCCATGTCCGCACGTCACGCCCGGCTGTCGGCGTTGTTGCTCGCCGTCTGCCTCCTCCTCACAGGCCAAGCTGTGGCCACACCCCAGCGGGCGGCCGCCGCCGACCCCGGCTACCTGATGGTGCACTTCACCGGCGATTCCGCGACCGGTCAGAAGTTGTACCTCGGGCACAGCACCGACGGCCTGCACTGGAACGACCTCAACGGCGGTGCGCCGGTCCTGCAGTCCCCGATCGGCACGAAGGGGGTACGTGACCCCGCGCTGGTGCGCTCTCCCGACGGCAGCAAGTACTGGATCATCGCGACCGACCTGTGTATCCGCTGCGGCTCGACGTACCAGAACGGTAGCCCCAACTTCGTGGTGTGGGAGTCGACCGACCTGGTGACCTGGTCGAAGCCGTGGCTGCTCGGCGCCGCCGGACTGATCCCCGGCGGAAAGAACGCGTGGGCGCCGGAGGCTATCTGGAACCCCGAGACAGGCGACTACGTCCTGTACTGGGCGACGAACGCCACGGTGAACGGCATCCTCAAGTACCGCATCTACTCCGCCCGCACCACGGACTTCCGCACCATCACCACCCCGCAGATCTGGATCGACCCGCCCGGCAGCACCGCGGTCGTCGACACCCAGATGACCGAGGTGCCCGCAGGTACCGGCCCCTACCGCTACCTGCGGGTCTCCGGCGACGGCCAGAACAACGTCGAGGGCAGCAACTCGATCCTGGGCACCTGGACCACCCTCGGCAACCTCTCCAGCATCGGCCTCACCGGCAACGTGGTCGAAGGCCCGGTCTGGATGAAGTTCCGAGACCGCAATGAGTGGGCCCTCTACATCGACCACAACGAGAACAACGTCCGCGAGTACCGGCCGATCCTGACCACCAACCCGTTCGACGTCAGCACCTACCGGCTTCAGGATCGGGCCGGCTACGACATGGGCGGAACCGCGAAGCGCCACGGCGCGATCATGACCCTCACGGCGGCCGAGGAGAGCCGTGTGCTCGCACGCTGGCCCAACACTCCGGCCCAGCGGCTCCAGTCGTACAACTTCCAGGACCGGTACGTGCGCCACACCAACTTCGACGTGCGCATCGATCCCGCCGTCAGCCCGGCCGAGGACGCCCAGTTCCGGCCGAGGCCCGGCCTGGCGGGCACCGGCACCGTCTCATTCGAGTCGGTCAACCTCCCCGGCTATTTCCTGCGGCACGCCAACTACGACTTCCAGCTCGTCTACAACGACGGCAGCAGCCAGTTCGCCGCGGACGCCACGTTCCGGCAGGTCGCCGGGCTCGCTGACCCGAGCTGGTCGTCCTTCCAGTCCTACAACCACCCCGACCACTACATCCGCCACTACGGGTACTCGCTGCGGCTCGACCGGATCACGACCGCGACTGCCCGCAGTGACGCCACCTTCCGTGTGACGAACTGACCCGCATCGCCAGGGGTGCCAGCGCCTCCAGGTCGGCGCCGGCACGGATGCGTCACCCCCCACGTCCGCACGGCCCTCGTGGCGGCACCAAGGCCTGGGACGACGCGAGAGCGTCGTCCCAGGCGCCAGTTGGCTCACCGCGGCTGCCTGGAGCTGACGAGGGATCGAACCTGTGGGCGCCTCCAGGCCGGGGCCGCCCACAGTTTCTGGATTCGCCCGCACCTTTCCTACGCCCGGAGGCACCAGATGAGTGCAACACCCCTCCCGTCGCGCCGGCTCTTCCTCGGCATGCTCGGCACGGCCGCGGCCGTGCCGCTGGCCAGCACCGGCGTACTGACCCTCGGCAGCCGGTCCGCGAGCGCCGCGACGACCTCCCCGTTCGTCATGGCCTACTTCACCTGGTCACCGAGAAACCTCGGCACGGACTACGGCCTGCACCTCGCGGTCAGCACCGACGCGCTCCAATGGATGCCGCTGAACCAGAACAACCCCGTCGTGACCCCGACCGCGGGCGACGGCGGTCTGCGCGACCCCTTCATCCTGCCCAAGCAGGACGGCGCCTTCGTCGTCATGGCGACCAATCTGAAGGGCACCGACTGGACCAAGAAGACCCCGTACATCCACGTCTGGGACTCCGCCGACCTGCGCTCCTTCGACAACTATCGCCTGCTGAAACTGCACGACATGGCCACCCACACCTGGGCGCCCGAAGCCTTCTGGGACCCCTCCCGCGGCCAGTACGCCCTCATCTACTCGGCCGTCAACAGCAGCGGACACAACGTGATCATGGTGAACTACACCACGGACTTCCAGACGGTGACGGCACCGCAGGTCTTCTTCGACCCGGGCTACGACATCATCGACGGAACCCTGGCCAAGGACGTGAACGGCGTCAACTACCTGTACTACAAGGGCCGCAACAGCCTGGTTGGTGCGAGGTCCACCTCCCTCGCCCCCGGCAGCTTCACCCAGTTCACCTCGGGCCTGGCGCCGCAGGGAGGCATCGAAGGCCCGATCCTCGCCGAGGCCTCCGGCACCTGGTACCTGTGGGGCGACGCCAACGGGCTCTTCTACACCTGGCAGACCAACGACCTCTCCACCGGCACCTGGACCGCCACCGACCGGCGCGTCTACACCCAGCCGCTGAACTCCAAGCACGCCGACATCAAGCCGATCCCCCAAACGGTGTACGACAACATGGTCGCCACCTGGGGAAAGCCTGCCTGGAACCGGCTGAAGTCCTACAACTTCCCGGACCGATACTGGCGGCACGTCGACTCCCTCGGCCGCATCGACCCGTACCCGTTCGACCCCTACACCGACTCGCAATGGAAGCTGGTGCCGGGGCTGGCCGACCCCTCCGGCGTCTCCTTCCAGTCCCTCAACCAGCCGACCCGCTATCTGCGGCACTCCTTCTACAAGCTGCGGCTGGATGCCAACGACGGCACCACGAGGTTCGCCCAGGACGCCACCTTCCGCCAGGTCGCCGGGTTGGCCGACCCGAGCTGGTCGTCCTTCCGGTCGTACAACTACCCCGACCGCTACATCCGGCACTTCGCGTATGAGCTGCGGCTCGACCCGATCGCCACCGCGACGGCGCGCAGCGACGCCACCTTCCGCCTGACGTACTGACCCAAAGGTGATGCCGGCGCCTTCGAGGAGAGCGCCGGCATCACCACTCTTCCCTTCGCCCTGGTAGTACCCGCAAGAACGACAGGAGATGTTCATGTCCCTATCCCTACGTCACGCCCGGCTGTCGGCGTTGTTGCTCGCCGTATGCCTCCTCTTCACGGGCCAAGCCGTGACCACACCCCAGCGGGCGGCCGCCGCCGACCCCGGCTACCTGATGGTGCACTTCACCGGAGAGGGGCCCACCAACCAGCAGATGTACCTCTCGCACAGCACGGACGGCCTGCACTGGAACGACCTCAACGGCGGCGGCATGGTCCTACGCTCCACGGTCGGCACGAAGGGGGTGCGCGACCCCGCGTTCGTGAGGTCTCCCGACGGCAGCAAGTACTGGATCATCGCGACCGACCTGTGCATCGGCTGCGGTCAGGACTGGGCGGGGTCCATCAACAACGGCAGCCGCAACCTCGTGGTGTGGGAGTCGACGGACCTGGTCACCTGGTCACAGCCGCGGCTGCTGAACGTCGCCGGCGCGATCCCCGACGGGCGCAACGCCTGGGCGCCCGAGGCGATCTGGAACCCCGAGACCAACGACTACGTCCTGTACTGGGCGACGAACGTACCCGTCAACGGCGTGAAGAAGCACCGCATCTACTACGCCCGCACCAGCGACTTCCGCACCATCACCACGCCGCAGCCGTACATCGAGCGACCCGGCACCCAGGAGATCATCGACACCCAGATCGTCGAGGTGCCCTCCGGAGTCGGCAACTACCGCTACGTACGAGCCTCCGGCGACGGCCAGATCACCCTCGAGGGCAGCAACTCGATCCTCGGGACGTGGACCCACCTCGGCAACCTCTCCGGCATCGGCCTGACCGGTGCCCAGGTCGAAGGCCCGTTGTGGATGAAGTTCAACGGCACCAACAAGTGGGCCGTCTACGTCGACCAGTACGCCTCCGGACGCGGGTACATGCCGGTGGTGACGACCAACCCGTCCGACCCCGCCTCCTACCAGATCCCGGCCGCGGGAAGCTACAACATGGGCGGCACGAAGAAGCGACACGGCTGGATCCTGAACCTGACTGCCGCCGAGGAGAGCCGCGTGCTCGCACGCTGGCCCAACACCCCGGCCAACCGGCTCCAGTCGTACAACTTCCAGGACCGGTACGTGCGGCACACCAACTTCGACGTGCGCATCGACCAGAACATCACCAGCGACGACGCCAAGTTCCGGATGAGGCCCGGCCTGGCGGGCACAGGCACCGTCTCCTTCGAGTCGGTCAACATGCCTGGGCACTTCCTGCGGCACGCCAACTACGACTTCCAGCTCGTCTACAACGACGGCAGCAGCCAGTTCGCCGCCGACGCCACGTTCCGGCAGGTCGCCGGCCTCGCAGACCCGACCTGGTCGTCCTTCCAGTCCTACAACCACCCCGACCACTACATCCGCCACTTCGCGTACGGGCTGCGGCTCGACCGAATCACCACCACGACGGGGCGCGGCGACGCCACCTTCCGCCTGACGAACTGACCCAAAGGTGATGCCGGCGCTCTCCGCGGAGAGCGCCGGCATCACCATTTCCTCTGTCGTGTGCCCCCGGCAGGATTCGAACCCGCGACCTAGTCATTAGAAGTGACCCGCTCTATCCAGCTGAGCTACGGAGGCAAGCAGGCCGATTTTAGCCTAGGTCGGACTGGTCTTGACCATACAAAACCGGGGTACTGGCAGGCCTCGGCTGGTCGGCAAAAGGCAAGGTGATCGGCACCCCGGATCACCCTCCGGCCCGGGTCGACCATGCGGCTGCTGCCAGGATCGTGCGCTGCCTGGCAGCAGGTGCATGGCCAGTCGTCGGCGTCGGCGTCCGCGTCCGCCGTGCGGCCGCGGGCGACTTCCGAGGTGCGGCGGATCGTCCGGAGACCTGAGTCGCGACCGGGCAGGACCCGCTCCGCGCGCGGAAGCAGAACCTCGCACAGCGTCATGGCCCGGCCCGGCTCGTCGCCCATCGCGTGCGCGTAGGCGACCCCGGCCTCCGCGGCGATCGTGTCCCGGTGGTCGGCGCCCAGCGCGCGACGCCGGCCCGCCGCTACCGCCTCGTAGAGCGGGATCGCCTGCGCCGCGCTGCCCGCGAGGACCGTCACGTTGGCGAGGTTGTACCGCCAGGTCAGAGCGTCAGGATGATCAGGCCCGACGGCGCGCTCGCGGTCGGCGAGCCGGGCGGCGTACGTCGTGAGCGCGCGCATCAGGACCTCCGGCGCGACGTGGCCGGGGTCGTCGCTCAGCATCGTCTCCGGGGTGAACCAGCGCGGGGCAGGCCCTTGCCGGTGCCGGTAGACCTCCACGGCGGGGACGCCGACGACGCCGACGAGGGCCAGCCCGCACGCGGCGTACGCGATCGAGCGCCGCACGGTCGTCTCGGTGACCATCGTCTCGTACGAGTCGCCGGTCGCGAACGGCAGCCCGCACGTCTGCCCCGGGCTCATCACGGCGCCGTCGCATACGGCCGTGCCGGGCACGAAGAGGATCCAGCCGAAGACGAGGACCGCCGGGATACCAGCGAGCAGGCTGATGTAGGAGACGACACGGACGACGATCTCGGCCCGACCCATGGGCGCCAACGATATGGACCTACCGGACGGGGCCACAAGGTCATGGACCCACCGGACGAGTCCACGAGGTCGCCCCGGTCGCCCGCCGGACACGGCAGCGCCCCGGGTGGCACGGCCGCCAGCGTCGGCACGCACCTTTCCCAGTGAGTGTCACAGGCGGCGCGTAGCCTTCACGCATGCCCTCCGGACCGCTCCAGCTATCCTCCGACGCCGCGCGCCGGCTGCGGCTGCGCACGCAGGGCCTCACGCTGTCCGACGGCGGCGCGGGCTCCTCCGAGCTGTCGCCGGTCGACGTGGTCCGCCGGATGGTCGCCCTTCAGGGCCAGGACCTGCCGGCCGTGCTGCGGGCGATCGCCGTCCGCTCCCGCCCGGGCACCACCATCGACGACATACGGGCCAGGTTCGACGCGGGCGAGCTGGTACGCGGGTGGACCCAGCGCGGCACCCTCTTCGCGACCACGCCCGGCGACCTCGCCGCGCTGGTCTCGCTGACGGGTGAGCGGATGATCCACTCAGGCCGGCGGGTCCGCGCCGCCGAAGGCCTGGACGACGCGGTCGTGGCCCAGGCGGAGGAGGTCGCCCTGGAGGCACTCGCGGCGGCAGCGATCAACGGCGGGATCAGACGCGTCGGGATGATCGAGCTGTGGCAGCGGGCGGGGGTGCCCGTCGAGGGACAGCGCGGGTACCACCTGATCTCCACCCTGGGGATGCGGGGACTCCTGCACTGGGGCCCGTTCGCAGGCGCGCAGCAGCTCGTGGTCGCGACGCCGGCCGGCGCGCCCGGAGCCGCCGAGGAGCCCGACGCCGCCCTGCGCCGCCTCGCGCTGTCGTACTTCACCAGCCGCGGACCGGCCACGCCCGACGACCTCGCCTGGTGGCTCGGCCTGCCCAAGGTGCCGGTGCGCGCCGCGGTGTCGGCGCTACGCGAGGAGAAGCCGGACGCCATCGTCGAGGTGGTGGTCGACGGGAAGATCATGCTCGTCGGGCAGGAGGCAGGCGGACACGGGCTGGCAGTCCGCACAGCACCCGGCCTCGATCCCGAGCTCGCCACACCCTCCGGCGTCGTGCTCGTGCCGGGGTTCGACGAGATAGTGCTGGGTTACCAGGACCGCGAGCTGGTCGCGGACGCCGAGGCCATGCGGACCGTCGTCCCGTTCACCAACGGGATCTTCCGCCCGGCAGTCCTCCTGGACGGGCGGCTGGTCGGGACCTGGCGCCGCGCGCCGAAGCGGGGCGAGGAGCCGTACGAGCTCGTGCCGGGCGTCCCGACGCGCGCCCGCACGGCGATCGAGGCCGCGGTGGCCGCCTGGCCGCTGGGCTGACGCCTGCCGCTGGATCGGGCGGCAAGCGTCAGCACCGGCAGCACCCACAGCGAGGGGTGGGTCCGCCGCTACGTGGTGCGCGGGTCGCGCAGCCCGGCCATCGTGTCGAGGAGCGTCGAGTGGATGTATTCCAGCTCAGGGGTGATGAACGAGGACCACGTCTCCTCGGTGTCGGCTCCGCCCGGCTCCTGCGCCTCGACCGCGGCATCAGGCTCGTCGTCCCAGGTCGCGTTTGTGGCGTTGTGCCGACACACCCACCACACGTTCCCGAACGGGTCAGCGATCCGCGCGAGCACGTCGCCCCAGAAGTCCGTGGGATCCGTCACGACCCGCCCGCCGTGCGCGACGGCGCGCCTCAGCGTTGCCGCGACATCAGTGACGTACACCTGGGTGAAGGCCGGAGAGTAGAGCCAGTCCGGCTTCCGGTCGGCGATCATGACCACCGAGTCGCCGATCCGTAGCTCGGAGTGCAGGACCAGTCCGTCGGTATCGGCTGTTCGAGCCTCCGCGATCTCGGTCGCCTCGAACGTCGCGATCAAGAACGCGATCAGGCCCGCCGCGTCGTCGGTGACGATGAACGGGTTCACCGTGTTCGACCCGACCGGGGCGGAAGGCACTGCAGGGGTGGAGTCAGTCGTCATCAGGTTTCCTCTCGTGCGGATCGTGCGGGCTCCCACCGTCACGCGAGATGCGGTCATCTGCTGTCCGCTACGAGGCCCCCGGTCAGCGCACGCAGCCGCAACCTCCTGGAGTGACCGACCGCCCCGCTCAGACAGGCCGCGCTCCGGCCGAAGGCGCGTCAAGATGGAGCATGCTGCTCGCCGAGGTCGCCGCCACGTCCGACGCCGTCTCCGCCACCCGCTCGCGCCTGGCCAAGCGCGCGGCCATCGCCGACCTCCTGCGCCGCGCGGCCACCGGCGAGCCGACCGAAACCGACCAGGCCACCACCATCGAGATAGTCGTCGCCTACATCGCGGGCGCCCTGCGCCAGCGTCGCACCGGCCTCGGCTGGGCGTCGCTGCGCGATCTCCCGCCGCCGGCGACAGAACCCACGCTCACGGTGCGCGACGTCGACGCCGCATTCGCCGAGATGGCAGCCCTCGAGGGCCCCGGCTCGGCCCAGGCCCGCTCCGCCGCGGCCACAGGGCTCTTCGGCGCCGCGACCGAGCGTGAGCAGGCGTTTCTCCGCGGCCTCGTCGCGGGCGAGCTGCGGCAGGGCGCTCTCGACTCGGTGGTGGTCGACGCCGTCGCCGAGGCCGCCGGGGTCCCGGCCGACGCCGTCCGCCGCGCCGTCATGATGCGCGGCGCCACCGGGCCGGTGGCGAGCGCCGCCCTGCTCGCCGATGACCCGCTCGCCGCGCTGGCGGAGTTCACGCTCGAGGTCGGGCGGCCGGTGCGGCCGATGCTCGCCCAGTCGGCCCCCGACATCGGTGCAGCCTTCGAGAAGCTCGGCTCCCCCGATGCGCCCACCGAGCTGTGCGTCGACGTCAAGCTCGACGGCATCCGCATCCAGGCGCACCGGCTCGGCGATGACATCCGCGTCGTCACGCGCTCGCTGGACGACATCACCGAGCGCGTACCGGAGATCGTCGAGGTCGTGCGCGCTCTCCCGTCGGACCGCCTGGTGCTCGACGGCGAGGCGCTCGCGATCGGGCAGGACGGCGTGCCCCGGCCGTTCCAGGAGACTGCGGCGCGATCCGCGACCCGGGAGGCGACGCCGGAGGCGGAGCTGGCCTCCCAGCTCCAGCTGTCCCCGTTCTTCTTCGACGTGCTGCACGCCGGCGGCCGCGACCTGGTCGACGCCCCGCTGCGCGAGCGCCTCGCGGTGCTCGACGAGGTCGCCGCGCCGCACACGGTGCGCCGCCTGGTGACCTCCGATCCCGACGCCGCCGCGGAGTTCTTCGCGGGTGCGCTGCGGGAGGGCCAGGAGGGGGTGGTGGTCAAGTCGCTCGACACGCCCTACGCGGCCGGACGGCGCGGCGCCGGCTGGGTCAAGGTCAAGCCCCGCCAGACCCTCGACCTCGTGGTGCTGGCCGTCGAGCGGGGCTCTGGCCGTCGCCAGGGCTGGCTGTCCAACATCCACCTCGGCGCGCGCGACCCGGACGGCGGCTTTGTGATGCTCGGCAAGACGTTCAAGGGGATGACTGACGAGATGCTGGAGTGGCAGACCGAACGGTTCCGGGAGCTGCAAGTGGAGGACAACGGCTGGGTCGTCACCGTCCGCCCGGAGCAGGTCGTCGAGATCGCGTTCGACGGGCTGCAGCGCTCCACTCGCTACCCCGGCGGGCTGGCCCTGCGCTTCGCGCGCGTGCTGCGTTACCGCGACGACAAGAGCGCCGCGGAAGCCGACACGATCGAGACCGTGCGGACCCTCGCGGGCTTCTAGCCCGTCATCGCAGGATCGCACGGGCGTCCGGCCCTGACTGAGTCGTGCCCGCTCGTGGAGTCCGAGGGCATCACGAGCCCCGCGTGCCTGCCGTCACGTCCCATCCAAGTTAACCCGGTGCGATGCCGGACGTACCTAGACAGATGCACATACATCCGGCATGGTTTGGCCGACCCAGCAACCTGTACCCGACCCAGACGGGGACATGATGAGCAGCTCGACCATGATCGACGGTATCGCCGGCACCGGCGACGCCGTCGGCAGCGATCCCGGCCGCCGGCCCTTGAAGCTCGAAGACCCTGCGACCGTCACGACCATCACCGAACTGATCGCGTCGCACGACGGGGGCGCCGTCCACGCACGGCTCCGCGAGGAGTGGGGGGACATGGCCCCCGTGGAGCTGGAACCCGGTGCCCGCGCCTGGCTCGTGACGGGGTACCGGACCATCGTCGCGATGGCCCGCGGCCAGCTCCCGCTCACGATGACGACCGGGACCTGGAGCGGCCACGAGCGCGAGGCACCGTCTGCGGACTCGCCCCTGCTCCGGCCGCTGGCGTCGGTCGACCGGCCGACGGTGGAGCAGTCGGACGGGAGCAGGCACAGCCGGCTCCGCACCCCGCTCGACGACGCGCTCGGCGGGATCGACGATGCCGAGGTCACGAGGACCACGCGCGCCAGGTGCGACAAGCTCATCGACGAGTTCGCCGCGACCGGCGTCGCCGACCTGGTGCGCGAGTACGTGGCGCCCATGCCGCATCTGACGCTCGGCGCCGTCCTCGGGTTCGATGCCCGGACCGCGCAGCAGGTGTTCGAGGCCGCCGCGCGCCCAGCGGCTGGACGGGACGCCGTATCGGCCGTGCACGAGGTGAGCTTTCTGCTCACCGGGCAGGCGGCGGCCCGCCGGGCGGACGGCACGCCCACCCCCGCAGGCCGGCTCGCGCGGCATGCGGCCTATGAGAGCACCGCGGAGGCGGCGCTCGGCGTCCTGTCGCTCACGGCCACGGCGGCCCTCGGCCTGCAGGCCTGGCTGGCACAGACGATCTACCTCTCCCTGACCGACGACCGGTTCGCCAGGCGGCTCGCGGGCGGGCGGCTCGGGACCGACGAAGCGCTCGACGAGGTGCTGTGGACCGCGCCGCCGGTAAGCGCGCTGGCGCCGCGGATCGCCGTCGACGACTTCCTGCTCGGCGGCAAGCTCGTGCAGCGCGGGGACGCGCTGTTGCTCGCGGTCGGTGCGCTCGGCTCGGACCCGAGCATTCGCGGCGAGGGACCGTGGGACGGGTCCGGCAGCAGTGCCCACCTCACGTTCGGGTTGGGCGCCCACGCCTGCCCTGCGCCGCACCTGGCCCGGCTGATCGTGCGGACGGCCGCCGAGACGTTGCACCGCCGCCTCACGCCGACGCTCACGCTGCGGCCCGAAGAGCTCCGGTGGGCACCCGACTTCCGTTTCCGTCTGCTGGAGTCGCTCCCAGTCGTCTTCCGCCCCGAGCAGAGTTCCCCGTCGGAGCACGAGCTGTAAGCCCGTGATCCGCGCAGGGCCGCACGACCCGCCACGCCGAGTGCACGAGAAGGGACACCGTGAGCAGCACCACCCGAGCCTCCAAGGTTCTCAACACCGTCTTCGCCCCCGTCATCCGGGGGCGTGATGATCCCGCGAACGCCTGGGCAAAGGCCGTAGCCGACGTCGAGAAGGATGCCGGCGCCCAGGACCGCGAGCTCGCCGACGGTCTCGGCCGCGTGTTCGCGAGCATCGCCGAGGAGCCCCGGCTGACGCCGCTGGGCTTCTTCTTCGCGCTCAGCACGGTCAGGGACCGCTACGCCAACCTGCTGCGCATCAAGACGTTGGTGGCCGAGCGCCCGGAGATCGCTGCCGAGCAGATCAGCAATCCGGTGTTCGTGCTCGGGCTGCCGCGCACGGCGACCACCCTCACCCACAAGGTGCTCGCGGCGTCGCCCGACCATCGCGGGCCGCGCGCGTGGGAGATGTCCTACACGGGCCTCGAGGACCCGAGGGTCGCCAAGCGGGAGATCAAGCAGTTCGACCAGAAGATCCGCATCGTCACGAGCCTTTTCGCGCCGGGGCTGAAGCACATCCATCCGATCCGTGCCGAGGATCCGGAGGAGTCGTTGTTGCTCATGCCGCACGGGACCTTCTGGCCGCTGTTCCACGGCAGCATGCCCACCTACCGTGACTGGTACGCGCGTCGCAGCGCGGCGGATCTGGCCGGTGACTACGAGTACCTGAAGCAGGGCCTACAGGTGCTGCAGCACGGACGGGCGCCCAAGCGGTGGGTCGTCAAGTACCCGGCGCACCTGAACGACATGTCGGTGATCAAGCAGGTGTTCCCGGACGCCACGTTCGTATGGACGCACCGCGACCCGGCCACCGTCGTCGGCTCTGCGTGCAGCCTCGTGGAGACGTTGTGGGCGCCGTACCACACGGATCCGGACCCGCTGGAGGTCGGGCGGCTCGTGATGGACTCCATGGTCACGTGGGTGGACAACGCACTGGAGTCGCGGCTCAGCCTGCCGCCGTCGTCCATCGTGGACGTGCCATACCACGCGCTGAGTGCCGACCCGCATGCGGAGGTGCCGCGGCTGTACTCCGCGATCGGGGCGAGGTGGTCGGCGAGCGATGCCGCGAAGCTCGACCAGGTGCTGGCCCGGCCGGCGGGGACGCGTCCGCACCAGTACGACATGCGGCGTTACGGGCTCCAGCCGGATCAGGTCGAGGAAGCGTTCGCGTCCTACCTGCGCCTGCTGAGCACCTTCGACATGCTGGACGCGGCGCCGCGAGCGGAGCTGTGACGCACGCCGTCGGTATCGGCTGAGCCTCACCAGCCGATCCGCGCCAGCACCTCTTTCGCGACCGCGGCCGGGCGGACGTCGTCGGTATCAATCCGCGCGACGCCGTCCGGCGTCGGTCCGGACTGCTCGGTGATCGCCTGATCGGCGATCCGCGCCGCAACCTCTGCGGGCTGGCCCAGGAGGTCATCTCCCGCCAGGAGTGCCGGGCCTGCGGCACGGCGCCGTTGTGCGCGCTCGCGCAGCGCCGCCGGTGACGCTTCCAGCCGCACTACGGTGAGCCGCGCCGGGGCGAAATGCGACGCGAGCCCCGCTAGGTCGGCGTCGTCGGGCAGGGCTCCGACCAGGACCATCCGCCGCGCGCCGTCAGCCGCGAAAGTGCGCCACAAGGTCGCGGCCTGCTCAACGCCGAGGGCTCCGCAACCTTTTGCGTTGTCCGCGAAGGAGAGCTGTCCGAGGTCGGCGAACCCGGTTCGGCGGGCCGCCTGCCACTGGCCGAACACGACGTCCCATCCGACCGTGGACTTTCCGACGCAGCGCGGGCCGGTAAGCCACAGGATCTCGCCGTCCACGGGTTCGGGGTTCGGCGGACTCCCGCCAGTCACCTCGCCCGCGGAAGGCGACCACTCGTCGATCAGGCGCTCGACAAGGTCTGCAACGGCGACCCCTGACGTGTCGAGGACGAGCCCGCCGTCGGCGGGCTCAGGAGCTGTCGTTCCCGTCTCTCGGAGCTGAGCCGCAACGTCCGCGGGCGGCAGCCCACGCGCCGCGAGCCGCTCGCGCAGTGCCTCCCGCTGGGCGCTCAGGCGGACCAGCAGCAGGCGGCACCCGGGCAGCACCGGCGCGGGGCCGGAATCCGTTACGCCCGATACGACGAGCCGCTCGACGCCCCGCTCGCGCAGCAGGCGCGTCATCCCGGCCAGCGCGCGAGTCTTGAGCGCGTACCGGTCGGGATCGGCGTCCGGCGCCGGGAAGCACATGCCGAGCTGGTCGATGTCGACGTAGGCGACCCGCCCGCCGTCGTCGGCCGGCCGCTGGTACACGCCCCAGGCGAGTGTGGACTTGCCGGCGCCGGGCGGTCCCGTCAGCCAGAGCACCTGCAGATGCTCACGATGCTCAGCGATGTCCCTCACCACCCCGTCGATCGGCCGGATGTCACTGGGGCGGTTCGCCCCCCCGTGGTCCGGTCGATTGTTGCCCAGCACCCGCCTCGTCAGGAAGCGCTTAAAGGAACCCGCGAAGTGCGCGGCAGGGAGAGACCACCACGTTCTCGGGATGGGTAACGCTGAGGGAACATTGCTACCTCAGCGTTACCCCTTCCGCTGCGTACCTGTTACCCCGAGGGCCCGGGCCGACGCCGCCGCCCGGCCAGGTGGCGGACCGGCCGTCAGAGGCGGACGGCGTCCCGCAGCAGGCGCGCGTACGGGTGCCCCGGGGACTCGAAGACGCTCGCCGCCGGTCCGGACTCGACGATGCGGCCCGCCTGCATCACCGCTATGTCGTCGCTCATGTGCACCGCGACGCCGAGGTCGTGGGTGATGAGGAGGTAGGCGAGATCCCGCTCGCGCTGGAGCCGATCGAGGAGGTCGAGCACCTGCGCCTGGACCGAGACGTCGAGCGCGGAGACCGGCTCGTCGAGGATCAGGACCCGGGGATCGGCCGCGAGCGCCCGCGCGACGGAGACCCGCTGGCTCTGACCGCCGGACAGATGCAGCGGGCGCCGGGTGGCCAGGGCCGGGTCGAGGCCTACCGTGTCCAGCAGCTCCGAGACCTCCGCCCGCACGGGTCCGTGCCGGGTCGACCGGCCGCGAGTGACGGCGTCCGCGAGGATGGCCCCGACGGTCCAGCGCGGGTCGAACGAGCTGAGGGCGTCCTGGAACACGGCGCCGAGGAGTGACCGGCGCGGCCGGCGCTCGGTCTCCGGCAGCGGGCTCCACGGCTCGCCGAGCAAGGTGACCTCGCCGGCGTCGGGCCGTTCGAGCCCGAGCAGGAGCCGGGCGGTGGTGGACTTGCCCGAGCCGGACTCCCCCACCAGCCCGAGCGTCCGCCCGGCCCGGAGCGAGAAAGACACGTCGTGGGCGGCGACGATCTCGCGCCCGCCCACCTGAAAGGTGCGGCTGAGCCCGGAGGCCTCGAGCAGCACCTCGCCGAACGTAGGCTTGGTCGCTTCATGAGCGGCTGTGCCGCTACCGCCACTACGTTCGACGACGGCGGTCGGCGTCGCGGCTGCGGGTCGCGGGCCGACGGCGGACGGCGGCGCGCCGGCCGACAGCGGCAGCCCCCGCGGGCGGCCCGCCGGGACGGCGTCGACGAGCTTGCGGGTGTAGGGGTGCCGCGGCCGCTCGAACACCTCGGACGGCGTGCCCTCCTCGACGACGACGCCGTCGGTCATGACGAGCACCCGGTCCGCGATGCCCAGGACGACGGAGAGGTCGTGGCTGATGAGGAGGACGCCGGTGCCGTCGTCGCGCAGCTGACCCAACAGCCGGAGCACACCGGCCTGGACGGGCTGGTCGAGGGCGGTGGTCGGCTCGTCGGCGACGAGGAGCTCCGGCTCGCCGGCGATCCCGGCGGCGATGAGGGCGCGCTGCCGCTGCCCGCCGGAGAGCTGGCCGGGCCGCTGACCGGCCCGGAGATCGGCTTCGGGCAGGCCAACGCGTTCGAGGAGCTCGACGGTGCGCGCCCGGCGCGCGGCGGCGTCGAGCCCTGTGTGCAGGGCGAGCGTGTCGCCGATCTCCCGGCCGATCGGGCGCAGGGGGTCCAGGGACACGAGCGCGTCCTGCGCGATCAGGCCGACCGTGCCGCCGCGCAGCCGGCGCAGGCTCCGTCCGGACAGCGACAGCACGTCCTGACCGGCGACCGTCAGCTCGGTTGCGGAGACCCGCGCGCCCTCCCCCGCGAGGCCGAGGATGCTGCGCGCGGTGACGCTCTTGCCGGAACCGGACTCGCCGACGATCGCCACGCACTCGCCGGCCGCAACGTGGAAGCTCACCCCGTCGACGACGCGCCGTCCCTGCCCGCGGCGGTCGGGAAAGGCGACGACCAGGTCGCGGACAGTCAGCACCGGCGCGGTCACCGCTCGCTCGGTCAGCACTTGCCCGGTCATGCGGCGCTCCTGTTCCGCTTCTGGAGGCCGCGCCCGATGACGGTGGCCGCGGCGGCGCTGGCGACTATCGCGAGGCCGGGGAAGAACGTCATCCACCAGAAGTTGGCGATGTAGGTGCGGCCGGCGGCGAGCATCGCGCCCCATTCCGCGGCGGGCGGCACGGCGCCCAGGCCGAGGTAGCTCAGGGAGGACACCCAGATGATCGCCTGTCCGAGCCCGAGGGTGGCGAGCACGAACAGCGCCGCGATCACGTTCGGCAGGATGTGGCGGGCGATGATCCAGAGCCGGCCGCGCCCCAGCACGCGGGCGGCCTCGACGAACTCGGCGGCGGCCGTCCGCCGCACCTGGGAGCGGATGATCCGCGCGTAGCCGGGCGCGGTGGCCAGCCCGACGGCGATCGTCGAGCTCAGGACGCCGGGCCCGGTGACGACGATGAAGAGCAGCGCGAGCAGCAGGCCCGGGAAGGCGAACAGCACCTCGACGAACCGGGTGGTGCCGAAGTCGAGCCAGCGCGGGCCGAGGCCCGCGACGAAGCCGAGGACTGTCGCGAGCCCGATGCCGATCGCCGTCGCGAGGACACCGATGCGGAGCGACTCCGACGCGCCGTGGACCACGCGCGTGTAGATGTCGCGCCCCGACTCGTCGGTCCCGAACAGGTGCGCGGGCGAGGGAGCCTGGAAGGCGTCGGTGTGCGAGACGGCGAGCGGGTCGCCCGGGGCGAGCAGGCTCGGCCAGAGCGCGGCGAGGAGGATGAGCAGGAGGACCACGCCCGCAACGGCCTCGGCGACGGTGGGCCGGAACGCTACGACGCCGGCCCGTACGCGGCTCACTCCGTCACCGCCCGTCCGCGCGGGTCGATGGCCCGGTCCGCGAGGTCGGTGACCAGGGTCATGACCGTGTACGCGAGCGCCACTACGAGCACAATGCCGGTCACCAGCGTGACGTCGCGCAGCTGGACCGCGGACAGCAGGCTGCGCCCCAGGCCCTGCCGGGCGAACACGGACTCGACCACCACGGCCCCGCTGATCAGCGACCCGAAGGCCCAGCCGGAGAGCCCGACGGCCGGGATCGCCGCGTGCCGGAGCGTGTGCCGCCAGAAGATCCGGACCTCGCTCTCGCCGCGCGCCCGGGCCGTGGTGACGAAGGGCGACTCCATGGCGGTCAGCAGGGACTCGCGCATGACCTGGCCGAGGAAGCCGGCCAGCGGGATCGCCATGGTGAGCGCGGGCAGCACTATGCCGAGCGGGCCCGGCACGCTGACCGGCGGGAGGATCCCGAGGGTGAGGCTGAACAACAGGATCAGGACGGTCGCGAGCCAGAAGTGCGGGACGGCCGCCGCGACGAGCTCCAGCCCGGATCCGATGGCCCACGCGACCCGGCCGCCCCGCACGCTCCAGGCGGCCAGCGCGCACGCGAGCGCCCAGGCGAGCACGAGCGAGCAGAGCGCGAGGGCGAGCGTGGCGCCGAACTGTTCGCCGATCGCCGTCGCCACGGGCTTGTGCAGCGAGTACGACTGCCCGAGGTCACCGGTCGCAAGCCGCCCGAGATAGGTGAGGTACTGCACCAGGAGCGGCTGGTCGAGGCCGTATTCGCGACGGACCTGCTCCAGCGCCTCGGGTCCGGCCTGCGAGCCGGGCCCGCCGAGGATCGCTTCGGCCGGGTCACCCGGGATCAGCCGGAGCGCGAAGAACGTGATCGTCGCCGCGGCCCAGAGCACGAAGACGACCCCGCCGGCACGCAGGAGCAGCCAGCGCCGGTTGCCCGGCGCCGGGCTCCTGCGTGCCCCGGTGGTCGGGACGGGCAGCGTCAAGGCGCCAGCCATGCCCCGGCAAAGGTCGGCGTCGACACCGTCGGCATCGCGCGCAGCCCGTGCACGGTCGACGAGCGGAGGAAGTGGTTCTGCTGGTCGTACAGCGGCAGGATGTAGTGCCCCTCGAGGATGATCCGCTGGGCCCGCTCGTAGAGGTCGGCCCGCTCGCCGGCGTCGCTCGTCGAGGAGGCCTGGATGAGCAGCTCGTCGAGCTCGGCGTCGTCCACCTGCGCGAGGTTCGCGAAGTAGCCGCTGGGCGCGGGCTCGATGCTGGCCGAGTGGTACAGGATCCGCAGCACGTCCGGGCCGACCTTCGTGTACGGGGCGCTCACCAGGTTGTAGTCGTTCTGGGCCAGCGCGCCGTACCAGCTGGACAGGTCGAGCGGGTGGAGGTTGACCTCGAAGCCGGCCGTCTTGGCGTCCGCCTGGATCTGCTCGAACAGGGACTGCTCGGCCGGGATCGACTGGTTGGTGCTCACCGGGAAGTCGAGGGTGAGGCGCTTGCCGTCCTTGACGCGGTAGCCCTCGGCGTCCCGCTCGTCCCAGCCGGCCTCGTCGAGGAGGTCCGCGGCCGCGTCGGTGTCGACGGTGAAGAGGTCGGGCAGGCTCAGGCCCAGCGGCTCGACGCTCGACAGCGGCGAGTACGAACGCTCGGCGGTCCCGAAGAACAGGCTCTGGATGCCGTCGTCCACGTTCACCGCACGGATGAACGCCTCACGGACGCGTTCGTCGTCGAAGGGCGCCTTGCCCGAGTTGAGCTCGATCCGGTTGGCCGCGCCGGGCCGCGGGGCGTCCAGCTCCTCGATCGAGTCGTCGGACTCGGCCGACCGGATCGTGTCCGGCTGCGCGTTGTCGATGACGTGGGCCTCGCCGGACTGGAGCGCGGCGTAGCGGCTCGCGGAGTCGGGGATGAACCGCCACACGATCGAGTCGAGGTACGGGAGGCCGGCGCCCTCGGCGTCGGCCGGCGGAGAGCTGTAGTCGTCGTTCCGGACGAGGGTCACCGAGTCCTGGCGCTCCCACTGGTCGACGACGAACGGGCCGGTCCCGACGGGCGCGGCGCAGTTGTCCTCCTGGCTGCGTTCGAGGGCCTTCGGCGACTCCATCGCCACCCAGACCTGCGAGAGCGACTCCAGCAGCGCGCTGTCCGGGGCGCTGAGCTCCAGGCGGACCGTGTGGTCGTCGACGGCCACGACGTCCTTGATCTTCGCCAGCGCGAGGTAGCCGGTCGACGACGCAGTCGCCGGGTCCTGCACGTGCGCGACGTTCGCGGCGACCGCCTCGGCGTCGAACGGCGTGCCGTCGGTGAACGTCACGTCGTCGCGGAGCGAGAACTCCCAGGTGAGCCCGTCATTGCTCTCGGTCCACTCGGTGGCGAGCCACGGGATCACCTCGCCGTCGTCATCGAGCGACACGAGCGACTCGAGGTACTGGGTGGCGATGAGCGCCTGCGGGTAGTTGCCGCCAACGTGCGGGTCGAGGCACGACGGCTCCGCGTCCCCGGAGGCGTAGGTGAGGGTTCCGCCCGAGACAGGTTCGCCGGTCGCCTCCCCCGACGTCCCGCCGCCTGACGAGCAGGCTGCGAGGAAGAGTGCGGCGGCCGCTACGACTGCAGCGGCACGCGGACGGGAGAACCGGCGCGAGGGCATGGCTTCGTGTACATCCTTCTCTGGAAGGTAGTCCGAACGACTGGCGTTCATGCTCCCAAACCGCAGGTCCCGGCGGCCGTATTCCGCATATCGACGCCGAGTGGGACGCGCCACACCGGAGCCCGCCGGGATGCGGTCCGGCGACAGCGGGAACTCTCGTCGGCGCCCCCGCGTTCTCACCCCGCCGAGCAGCGTCTCCGCCCCCGGCGACGGTGGCCCGCGGCATATACTCGCCGCGTTCGGACGCCCTATCTTGAGGAGCACCGATGACCGAGCCGATGCCGCTTCAACCACCCGCCGCAGCGCAGCCTCTCGTGCTCACCGCGCCCGGCCCGGTGCAGCCCGTCGCCGCGACGCAGGCGCCCAAGATGGCGCCCAAGGTGGACCCGGCCGTGGCGCCCGCGCTGGACCAGAAGGTGGCCACCTACCTGGACGGCCTGCTCGAGGCCGACACGAAGAGCCCCGAGTTCGCCAAGCGCGCCGACGACGTGCGCACCATGGGCGACCAGGACATCCGCCAGGCCGCGGACTCCAGCAACCGCCTGCTCGCCACGCCCGTCCGGGCGCTCAAGGAGGGCGGCCTCGCCGAAGGCTCCAAGGTGGGCCAGACCCTGCTGGAGCTGCGCCGCACCGTCGAGGACCTGGACCCGTCCGAGGCGAGCATGGGACGCAAGATCCTCGGCGTCATCCCGTTCGGCGACAAGATCCAGGACTACTTCCGCCGCTACGAGTCCGCCCAGGGCCAGCTCAACGCCATCATCCAGGCCCTCTACAACGGGCAGGACGAGCTGCGCAAGGACAACGCCGCGCTCAACCTGGAGAAGCAGAACCTCTGGGACACGATGGCCCGGCTCAACCAGTACATCTACGTGGCCGAGCGGCTCGACGCCCAGCTGTCCGCGAAGATCGCCGAGCTCCAGATCGCCGACCCGGACCGGGCCAAGGCGCTGTCCGAGGACGTCCTGTTCTACGTGCGCCAGAAGCACCAGGACCTGCTCACCCAGCTCGCGGTGTCGATCCAGGGCTACCTCGCCATCGACATCATCATCAAGAACAACGTCGAGCTCACCAAGGGTGTCGACCGCGCGACCACCACCACGGTCTCCGCGCTGCGCACCGCCGTCATCGTGGCGCAGGCGCTCGCGAACCAGAAGCTCGTGCTGGACCAGATCGGCGCCCTGAACACCACGACGTCGAACATGATCGCCTCGACGTCCAAGATGCTCGCCGACCAGTCAGCGACCATCCAGGAGCAGGCCGCGAGCTCGACCGTCGGCATCGACCAGCTCAAGGAGGCGTTCGCGAACATCTACGCCACGATGGACTCCATCAGCGACTTCAAGAGCCGGGCGCTGGACTCGATGTCGCAGACCATCGGCGTGCTGCAGACCGAGACGACCAAGGCGACCGAGTACGTGGAGCGAGCGCGACGCACCAGCACCGACGGCGTGGCGAGCGGTTCTCTCGACCTCAACGCCCCGTGACGGCAGGCCCGGAGGCACGTATGGGTTGGTGGCAACGGATCTTCGGCGGCGGGCGCACCGAGGAGGAGCGGCCCGTGGCGATCCCGGCCCCGCCCACGACGGAGCAGATCGTGACGTCCGTCGACGCCGTCCTGTCCCGCGTGACCGGGAAGGCACCCGCGGCCGTCACCGCCCGGGTGCAGCGCGTCGCCGAGACCGTGCACGAGATGGCGCCGCGCCTCGACCGGCTCGGCGCCGGCTCCCAGCAGGCGCACACCGTGGTCGCGACCGCGACGAGCTATCTGCCCGAGGCAGTCGACGCCTACCTGCGCCTCCCCCGCGACTTCGCCGACCGGCGCGTCGTGGACCGCGGCAAGACGTCGCTCATGATCCTGTGCGACCAGCTCGACCTGCTGGGCTCCACCATCGACAAGATCTCCGACGCCGTGTCCCGCGCCGACGCCGTCGCGCTCGTCGCACACGGCCGGTTCCTCGAGGAGAAGTTCGGCACCTCCGGCCTGACCCTCCCGGGTTCGCTGCCCGGCTCCGGGACGCCGTCGGGCCCCACGCCCCTGGAGGCCCCGTGAGCGCGACGGCGCTCGCCGCAGCACTCGACGCCCTCGCGGCCGCGGGCACCGCCGCCGGTGTGGACGACGCGGCCGCGCGCGCCGAGGGTGAGCGGCTGGCCGCGGCGGTCGCCGAGTCCTCCCCGGGCGCCCCGACGGACTGGCTCGCGGCAACGGCCCGTCCGACGTCGACCAGCCTGCAGCCGTTCTTCGACGCCGCCGTGAGCGCCCGCCGCTGGCGCTCCGCCCCCACCGACCTTCTCGGAGAACTCATAGCGAAAAGCAGCCCGAGCGCAAGCCAGTACGCGCAGGCCCTGGCCACCGTGGTCGACGCCGCAGCCACCCTCGGCGACCCCAGCATCAGCGCGATAGCGGCAGCCGAAGGCACCAAGGCAGTTCACCGCAGCGCAGCAGCAGGCAGAGACAAGGCACCAACCCCCCTGCCAACCACCCCCCACCCGGACGTGCGGCCCACCACCAACGGTGACCTGACTACGAAGGCCGCGGAGCCTGAGCCCAAAGAAGAGCGAACGCTCGAGCAGCTCCTCGAAGAGCTCGACCAGCTCATCGGACTGGCCCGCGTCAAGCACGAGATCCACCGCCAGACCGAGCTACTCCGCATCGAGCGCCTCCGCGGCGAAGCGGGCCTCACCTCCCCCACGCTGACCCGCCACCTCGTGTTCGTGGGCAACCCCGGCACGGGCAAGACGACGGTGGGCCGGCTCGTCGCCGGGATCTACCGCGCTCTGGGGCTGCTCGACAAGGGGCACCTCGTGGAGGTGGACCGGTCCGAGCTCGTGGCGGGCTACCTGGGGCAGACCGCCGAGAAGACGACGGCGGTGGTGCAGCGCGCGCTGGGCGGCGTCCTGTTCATCGACGAGGCCTACGCGCTGGCCGAGGACCAGTACGGCCGCGAGGCGGTGGACACCCTGGTCAAGGACATGGAGGACCACCGCGACGACCTCGTGGTGATCGTGGCGGGCTACCCGGGTCCGATGGCCCGGTTCGTCGGCACGAACCCGGGCCTGGAGAGCCGGTTCGCGCGCACCATCACGTTCGAGGACTACTCCGCCGAGGAGCTGCGGCGGATCTTCGAGACCATGGCCCGGGCTGCCGACTTCGAGCCCGAGCCGGCCACTCTCGAGCGCTTCGACCGCCTCTCGGCGGACCAGGCGCGCGGCGAAGGCTTCGGCAACGGCCGCTGGGCACGCAACGTGCTCGACGCCGCAATTGCCCGGCACGCCTGGCGCCTGCGGGACGTTGAACGACCGACGGTGGACCAGCTACGCACGCTGGTCCCGGAAGACCTGGAGGATGTCGTGGACATCGGGACAGACAGCGAGGCCACCCCGTGACCGCACCGCTGACGACGACGGGCCCGCCGCCGGCCGGGCCGGGGCCGGTGACCGGCCCGCCCGACACCGGCCGAGCCCCGGCGTCGACCACGCCCCGCTCCCGCCTCTCGGCGGGCCTGGCGACCACACCTGGGCGGCTGGCGCTGGCCACGACCGTGGCCGTCGTGGCCTGCCTGGTGCTGGGGGTGACCGGCTTCCTGGCCGGCAACACCCAGTCTGCGGCGCTGCGGGACGCGCAGCGCGACGCCGCCCAGCTGGTCGGCACGCAGGAGCTGCGCAACGACCTGGTGTCGGCCGACGCGACGGCGACCAACGCGTTCCTCGTCGGCGGGCTGGAGCCCGCAGAGGCGCGCGCCCGCTACGAGGCGAGCCTGACCGAGGCCGCAGAGGCGTTGCCTACGCTGGCCTCGACGGCGCACGACGCCGAGGCCGCTGACCTGGCCACGGTGTCCGACTCGGTGCAGCGGTACTCGGGCCTGGTGGAGTCGGCGCGGGCGAACAACCGGCAGGGCTTCCCCGTCGGCGCCGCCTACCTCGACCAGGCGTCGGCCGCGCTGCGCGGCGAGGTGCTGCCCACGCTCGACGAGGTGGCGCTCTCGACATCCGAGCGGGTCGACGACGACCTGGGTTCCGTCTCGCTCGCGCAGGTGCTGCTGCTGTTCGTGCTGCTCGGGCTGGTGGCGCTCGGCGCCGTCCAGCTCTGGCTGGCGCGGCGCACGCACCGCGTGCTGAACACGGGGCTGGCGGCCGCGAGCGTCGCCCTCCTGGTGGGCGGCATCGTGGTGACGGCCGCCGTGCTGGGCGGCAACGGCGTCGCCCGCTCGGTGGCGAGCGGGCCGTACGCGGCGACGGTCGCCACGTCGCAGGCCCTGGCGCTCGCCACCGACGCCAAGTCGATGGAGTCGTTCACGCTGATCAAGCGGGGTTCCGGCGCCGACTTCGAGGAGTCGTACCAGACGTCGCTCGACGAGGCTCGGACCCTCCTGACCGAGGCCGAGGACGCCACGGAGACCGGCATCGACGGCTCCCGGGAGCTCCTGGACGCCTGGGACGCGAAGCACGCCGAGATCCGCGAGCTGGACGACGACGGCGACTGGGAGGCCGCCGTCAAGGCGGCGACGTCCACGGCCGAAGGATCGGCGGGCGCGGCCTTCACGGCGTTCTCCGACCACGCCCACGCCGACGTCGAGGCCACCAGCACCGACGCGGTCAACCGGCTCGGCTCCGCGGCGACCACCGCCCAGATCGCGGCCTGGGTCGCCCTCGTGCTCGGTGTCGCCGGCGCCGTCGCCGCGGCCGCCGGGATGAACGTCCGCCTGAAGGAGTACCGATGACCACGCGCGCAGCACGCAGACCGTTCGTCACCGCGCTCGTCGCGCTCGCCCTCGTGGGCACGACGGCGGCGTGCGCACCTCAGCCCACGACCCGGCTGCTCACCGGCACGGCCGGGCAGAGCTCGTCCGCCCAGGAGTCGGTGGAGGAGTCGGCGCCACGGGCCGCGACGGGCGGGGCGGCGTCGGGCGCGGTCACCGCTGCCGAGAACTGCAGCGACGGGCAGCCGGCCGTCGCGTCGATGAATCCGGAGGGCGGCCCGCAGGTGACGGCCGGCTCCACGATGGCGGCCATCCAGAAGCGCGGCCTACTCGAGGTGGGCGTCTCGGCGGACACCCTGCTCATGGGGTCGCGCAACCCGTTCACGGGCGACATCGAGGGCTTCGACATCGACGTGGCCCGGCAGATCGCCGCCGCCATCCTGGGTGACCCCGACAAGATCCGGTTCCGCGTGATCACGTCGGGTGACCGCGAGACGCTGCTGGCCGACCACGAGGTCGACATCGTGACGCGCGCCTTCACCATCAACTGCGAGCGCTGGGAGAACATCGCCTTCTCGGCGGAGTACTACCACGCGGGCCAGAAGCTGCTGGTGCCCGCCACGTCGAAGGTGAGCGGCATCAAGGACCTCGCCGGACAGCGCGTCTGCGCGCCCGAGGGCACCACCACCCTGGAGCGCCTCGCGGAGTGGGAGGGCGTCGAGGCCGTCCCGGCCGCCACGCACACGACGTGCCTGGTCCTGTTCCAGCAGGGCGCGGTGGACGCCATCACCGGCGACGACACGGTCCTGGCCGGCTTTGCCGCCCAGGACCCGTACGCGCGGGTCGTCGGGGACGCCGTGAGCGACGAGCCGTACGGCGTCGGCATCCCGGCCGACCAGCCGGACATGGTGCGGTTCGTGAACGGCGTGCTGGAGGACATGATCGCCAGCGGGCAGTGGGCGCAGTCCTACGACCGCTGGCTGGGCGACGCCCTCGGCGCCGCTCCCCAGCCGCCGGAGCCCGTGTACGGACGCACGCCGTGAACAGGACGCACCGCGCGCCGGCGCCGCCCGGCGCCCTGGGGGTAGCGGCCGAGCCGGCCGCGCTCCTGGCGTACCTGTCCGACCTGCAGGCGTGGCTCGACGCGCGCCGCGCCGATCTGGACCGGCTCGACTCCGCGGCCCGCAAGTCCGGCACGGACGCCGTCACGGCCGACGTCGTGCTGGCGCTGACCCTGTGGCAGGCCGTGCGCACGCGCACGGACGAGCTGGTCGCGGTGTGGGACTCAGGCCGGGCCGACGCCGTGGCGCGGGAGCGCATGTCGCAGCTCATCTGGGGCCGCCTCGGCGGCGACCCCGCCACGTCGCTCCTCTCGCTGGTCGACGCCGCGCGCCTGTGCGACGCCCAGGCCGACCAGCTCGCCACCCGGCTCTCCTTCGACCCGCACGCCGCCGACGTCACCGCCCGC
The DNA here is from genome assembly GCF_014653785.1 of Promicromonospora soli. Taxonomy (GTDB): domain Bacteria; phylum Actinomycetota; class Actinomycetes; order Actinomycetales; family Cellulomonadaceae; genus Promicromonospora; species Promicromonospora soli. The sequence continues at coordinate 591,763 of NZ_BNAS01000004.1, forward strand.
TTCCGGGCGGCCGCCGCGGGGATCGTCCGGGCCGAGGACGCGGCACACGCCACGGCCGACACCGAGGACGACGCCGCCGTCGCTCGCCTGCGCGACCGGCTGAGCCGCCTCAGGTCCGACGCCGCCCGCGGCGCCGACGTCACCGGCCCGCTCGGCGCGCTCGAGAACGAAGTGGCCCGCATCGAGCGGGACCTCATCGTGGCCACTGCCCGGAGCCGGGCGCTCGCCAAGGACCGGGAGCGCGCCGTCGCGCTGCGCACCACCCTGGCCGACCGGGCGCCCGTGCTCGCGCAGATCGCCGAGCGCTGCCGCCGGGAGATCGCCGACCCGCCCCGGCTCGCGATCCCGGATGTCAGCCGCCTGGGCGACGTGCCGGCGGAGCACGACCGGCTCGCCAGCTATGTCCAGCGGCTGGGCGCCGTCGAGCGCGCCATGGAGCGCGTCGAGGACGCCTACACCGCACCCCTGCGCGAGCGCGCCGAGCTGCGCTACCGCGTCAAGAACCTGATGACGAAGGCCCAGGGCAACGGCCGGGCGGCGTCGTCCACCGTGAAGGCGGGCGAGGACGAGGCGCGCGAAGCGCTGGACGGCATGCCCTGCGACCTGGCCCTGGCACGGCACTTCACCGAGCAGCTCGAGACGCTCGTGCGCGATCTCCCGGAAGGACACCGATGACGACACAGGCCTGCGCCGAGCCCGGCTGCACCGGCACCATCGAGGACGGCTACTGCAACGTGTGCGGGACGCCCGCGGGCGGCAACCCGGCCCGGGACGCGCTCGCCGCCGTCGCGGCGTCGTGGGGTGCCGACGAGGACGCGACGTCCGTGCGCGGCGCGGGGTCGCAGCCCGGCTCCATGGCGCAGCCCGGCTCCATGGCGCAGCCGTCGACCGGGCGCACCAGCTCGTCCCGCCTCGCCTCCATGGCCCTGGGCTCGGCGCGCGTGGCGACCGGCACACACCAGACGCGGCGGGTCGGCACCAGCTCGACGCGCCTGCGTGGGCACCGCCTCGGCGCGGGCCTCACCACGGTGCCGCACACGCCGGTGGCCGACCCGCTGCAGGCCGTCATGGCCACGCCGGAGCTCGCCGAGAGCAAGCGGTTCTGCCCCACGTGCGGGCAGCCGGTGGGCCGCGCCAGGGACGGCGTGCCCGGACGCATCGCCGGGTTCTGCGGGCACTGCGGCGCGCGGTACGACTTCGCCCCCGCGCTCAAGGCCGGCGACCTCGTGGCAGGGCAGTACGAGGTGGTGGGCTGCCTCGCCCACGGTGGCCTCGGCTGGATCTACCTGGCCCGCGACCGCAACGTCAGCGGCCGCTGGGTGGTCCTCAAGGGCCTGCTCAACTCGGGCGACAAGGAGGCGTACGAGGCAGCGGTCGCGGAACGCCAGTTCCTCGCCGAGGTGGAGCACCCGCTGATCGTCGAGATCTTCAACTTCGTGCTGCACGAGGGCCTGGGCTACACCGTCATGGAGTTCGTGGGCGGCAAGTCGCTCAAGGACGTGCTCAAGGAACGCCGCGACCTGGACGGCGGGCGGGCCCGGCCGCTGCCCGTGGACCAGGCCATCGCGTACATCCTCGAGGTGCTGCCCGCGTTCAGCTACCTGCACGACCACGACCTGCTGTACTGCGACTTCAAGCCGGACAACATCATCGCCCAGGGCGACGGCGTCAAGCTGATCGACATGGGCGGCGTGCGCCGCGTCGACGACATGACGTCGGCCATCTACGGCACCGTCGGCTACCAGGCGCCGGAGGTGGCCGAGATCGGGCCGTCCGTGGCGTCCGACATCTTCACGCTCGGCCGCACCCTGGCCTCCCTCGTGCTCGACTTCCGCGGCAACACGACCGTGTACCAGGCGTCGTTCCCGCCGGTCGCCGACACGCCCGTCTTCCAGAAGTACGACTCGTTCTACCGCTGGCTCGCCAAGGCGTGCGCGCCCGCGCCCGCCGACCGGTTCGCCTCCGTGGACGAGGCCCGCGTCCAGCTCCTGGGCGTGCTGCGCGAGGTGGTCGCCACCGACAAGGGCCCCGGGTACACCGCCACGACGTCGGCGGAGTCCGTCCTGTTCGGCGTGCCGCCGCTCGACGGCGCCGACGGCGCCCTGGCCTGGCACGACCTCCCGCTCCTCAAGGTGGACTCCACCGACCCGATGGCGTCCTGGCTGGCCGGCGTGAACGTTGCCGACCCTGCCGCCCGCATGGCGGCGCTCGACGGCGCCGACGAGGCCACCGTGGAGGTGCGGCTCGCCCTGGCGCGCGCAGCGATCGAGGCCGGTGACCTCGCCCGGCTGCGCATCGCGGTGGCGCAGATCCTCGAGCACGACCCGTGGGAGTGGCGCGCTGCCTGGATGGAGGGTCTCGGGCACCTCTCGACGGGCGGCGCCGCAGCGGCCCGGGCCTCGTTCAACGCCGTCTACGGGCAGGTCCCCGGTGAGCCCGCGCCGAAGCTCGCGCTCGCCACGGCCTGCGAGCTCTCGGGCGAGCCGGGCGTCGCCGAGCAGCTGTACAGCACGGTCGCGCGGGCCGACGCGAACTACACCGGCGCCGCCGCGTTCGGACTCGCCCGGGTGCGATCAGGGGGTGGCAACCTGGACGGCGCCCTCGCCGCCCTCGACCTGGTGGGCCCCACGCGCGGATCCTTCCCGGACGCCCGCCTGCGGCGAGCCCGGCTCCTCGTCTCGGCACGCCGCAACCTGATCGACCTGTCCGACGCCGTCGCCGGGCTCGACGCGGCCCACGTCCCCGACCGGCCCAAGGCGGAGGCCACCGTCGACGCCCTCGCCGCCGCGCTCGGCCTGGTCACGCGCCTCGGCCCCGACCCGAGCGTCCAGGTGGCCGGCGCCGAGGCCGAGGAGCCCGCGCTCCGCGACCGCCTCGAGCTCGCCCTTCGTCACCTCGCCCACCTCACGGACGACCGCTCGGAGCGCGTGGCGCTCGTCGACCGGGCAAACTCCGTACGGCGGTGGACCATGCGATGACGAGCCCAGACGAGCGCAAGGAGACCTACCCAGACATGAGTGCCGACGACGGTACCCTCGTCCGCTGCCCCAACTGCGGAGAGAACGCGGCGCCCCGCGCCAGATTCTGCGAGAACTGCGGCACGCCACTGGGCGCCACCAACGGGGACCCGTCGGTGCCCTCCGAGGTGACCCTGGAGGGGGCTCCCCTCGTCGTCGACCCCGACCCGGCATCTGGCGAGTCCCGCGCGCAGCGGTCCTGCGCCGCCTGCGGCGGCGTCATCGCGCCGGACGGGTACTGCTCCGACTGCGGCACCCCCGGCCAGTCCGAGCGTGACCACTTCGAGGAGCGCCCGGCCGGCTGGGTCGCCGGCGTCTGCGACCGGGGTGTGCGGCACGCGCGCAACGAGGACGCGATGGCGCTCGCCGCGAGCAGCAACTTCGCCGCTCTCGTTGTGTGCGACGGCGTGTCGAGCGCACCGGACTCCGACATCGCCTCGCTGGCCGCGAGCCGGGCCGCCCGGGATGTGCTGGTGGCCTACGGACCCGAGGGGACGAGCCCGGTGGAGGGCGCGACCAGCCGGCGCATCGCCGGCTGGACCGACGCCATGGTGGCCGCGTCGCGCGCGGCGGGCCAGGCGGTGCGGGGCGTGGCGGAGCAGCTCGCCGCGACGAACGGGAAGGACGCGGCGGACGACCCGCCGTCGTGCACCTTCGTGGCAGCCGTCGTGGACGACGACCTGATAGTCGCCGGCTGGGTGGGCGACTCCCGCGTGTACTGGCTGCCGGACTCCGGCCAGGCGGAGCAGCTCAGCGTCGACGACTCGTGGGCGCAGGAGATGATCGCGGCGGGCGTACCGCGTGCCCAGGCGGAGACGTCGCCCCAGGCACACGCCATCACCCGGTGGCTCGGCCCGGACGCCCCGGACACCGACGCGCGCTGCGCCGCGACCGTCCCGTCGGAGCCGGGCTGGCTGCTGGTCTGCTCCGACGGGCTGTGGAACTACTGCTCCGACGCGCACGAGATGAGCGACCTCGTGCGCCGGTTCGCCACCTCCGGCGACCCGCAAACCGCGTCCGCGGCGCTCGTACGCTGGGCCAACGCCCAGGGCGGGCGGGACAACATCACCGCCGCGCTCGCTCGTGTCGCCCCGTCTGTCCCCGAGCAGCGCTAGCCTGCCGTTACCGAGAGGAGCCACCGTGGCCGAGTTCTCCGCCGAGGTCTTTCAGAACGAGTTCCTGTCTGACGGCGCCACCGACGTGCACGCCATCGTCTCCGTGACCTGCACGGGCGCCGGGACCGCAGACAAGGGTGCCGCCGCGGGCGCGAGCCCGGGCACGAGCGGCGTCGCCGAGATCATCGCGGTCGACACCTCCGGGTCGATGCAGGGCCGCAACATGGAGGCCGCGAAGCACGCGGCTGCGGTGGCCGTGGAACAGATCCCGGACGGCACGCTGTTCGCGATCATCGGCGGCTCGCACGTGGCGTCCCGGGTCTTCCCCTACCCCAACGCGCGCGTGCCGATGGTGGCCATGGAGCCGGGCGCCCGCAACGAGGCCAAGCGCGCCATCTCGACCATGTCGGCCAGCGGCGGCACCGCCATCTCGACATGGCTGCGGCTCGCCGACGACCTCTTCGCCACCGTTCCCGTGGCGCAGAAGCACCTGATCCTGCTGACCGACGGCAAGAACGAGTCCGAGCCGTCGCTCCACCTCGACCAGATGATCGTGAACGTCATGGGCAACTTCCAGTGTGACGCCCGCGGCGTCGGCGACCGCTGGGTGGTCGAGGAGCTGCGCAAGATCTCGACCGCGCTGCTCGGCACCGTCGACCTCATCGCCCGGCCGGAGGACATCGCCGAGGACTTCGCGGCACTGGTGCAGAAGTCCATGGCCCGCGGGGTCGCCGCCGTGGACCTGCGGGTGTGGGCGCCGCAGGGGTCGCGGGTCCTGTTCGTCAAGCAGGTAGCCCCGGAGGTCGACGACCTCACAGGCCGCCGCACCGAGGTGAACCCGCTGACCAGCGCGTACCCCACGGGCGCGTGGGCCGACGAGACCCGCGACTATCACGTGGCGGTCCGGGTGGCGTCGAAGCCCGTGGGCTCGGAACAGCTCGCGGCCCGGGTCCAGGTGGCGGTCGGCGGCGAGGTGGCGGCGTCGGGCCTGGTCAAGGCCAAGTGGACCGACGACTCCACGCTCACCGCCCGGATCAGCCCCGAGGTGGCGCACTACACGGGCCAGGCCGAGCTCGCCTCGGCCATCCAGGAGGGCCTGGCCGCGAAGGCCGCGGGCGACGAGGCCACGGCGACCGTGAAGCTCGGCCGGGCCGTACAGCTCGCCGCCGAGACCGGCAACGAGGAGGCCACCTCGCGCCTGCGCAAGATCGTGGAGGTGGAGAACGAGGAGGAGGGCACCGTGCGGCTCAAGCGGAACACCGCCAAGCTGGACGAGATGGCACTCGACACCGCATCCACCAAGACCACCCGGGTACGGCGCGCATGACCGTCGTCTGCCCCGAGGGACACACCAGCCAGTCCACCGACTACTGCGACGTGTGCGGCACGCCGATCCCGGCCGGCGCCGCAGCGGCCTCCGAGCCGGGTCGCTCGGGGGGCGAGCCCGTCGAGGCCGCCGGCCCCGTGACCTGCCCCAACTGTGGCGACCTGTCCCCCGCCGACTCCCTGTTCTGCGAGAACTGCGGGTACGACTTCACGACCGGCACGGCGGCAGTGCCGGCTCCTCCCCCGGTGTCGGGCCTCGACCTGGGTGACCTGGGTGCTACGCAGCCCGGGAACGGTCTCGGGCAGGCGCCAGCTGCGTCGGCGGGTCCGCCGCCCTCGGCCGTGCCCACGCAGAGCTCACCGCCGCCGGCCGCGCCGGCTCCAGGCGCTCCGGAGCCCGGCCCGCCTGCTTCGGCCGGGCCCACGCAGAGCACCGCCGCGATGCCTCCGCCGTCCCCGGGCGCACCCGCGCCCGCACCGTCGGCGGGCAGCGGGCTTGCCGCGCCGCCCGTCCCGGGCGACGACGCCTGGGTCGCGGAGATCTGGGTGGACCCCGACTGGTACGCACACGAGCGACCCGAGGACCCGATGCCGTCGGCGGGCCTGCCCGGCCTGGTCACGCTGCGGCAGCGCAGCCTCCTCGTGGGGAGGCCGTCGCAGTCGCGCGGTATCCGGCCCGACGTCGACTGCGGCAGCGACCCTGGGGTATCCCGGCGCCACTGCCAGCTGACGACGGACGGGCAGCGCTGGTGGGTGGAGGACCTGCAGTCGTCGAACGGGACCTTCGTCGGGGCAGCGGGCGAGGCCCTGCCGGACACCCCGCTGACACCGGGTGTGCGCCGTGAGCTCGAGGAGAACGACCGCGTCTTCATCGGCGCGTGGACGCGCCTGGTGATCCGCAAGGCGCTACCGGGCGAGGCCTAGCCGAAAAAGGCGTGCGTAACGCGGGTGTTACCTGGGAGGCTCAAGGCACACCGCGGTGACGTCCGTCCGGTCCCATACCGGGCGGTGGACAGGGTCCGGCCAGACCCATGTCGGGAGACCGGCAATCCAGCGTCACGAAAGGCACTCACGTGCACACCGAGTACGACCTGGCGCAGGCCCTTCACCGGGACCGCCTCCGCGACGCCGAGGAACATCGGCGTTGGCGCACGCTCCGCGAGGAGCAGAAGCGACGCAAGGCCGAGGCCCGCGCCGCAAACCGGAACGACAGCCGCGCACAGGCACCCGCCCTGCGCGTGCGGTCGGTATGACCCCGAATCAGGCTCCCGCGTAGCCCCTGACCTGCGGGAAGGTGCCGCAGATCACCGCTGTCCGGCTTGCGCGGGATTTCCTGATTCAGGATGATGTAACACGACGGAAACACCGATGGACGCCGAGCCGCGACCCGGCCGGCGCGCTCCACGACACCGTCGCCCTCTCCCCACCCCTGGAAGGACCACGGACATGCATGCCCAGACCGCTTACTACATCGGCCGCGCACAGGTCGCCGAGATCGCGCGCCGCGCGGAGGTTGCCGGTGCACAGGAGCGCGCACTGCGTGAGCGCCCCGAGCGCCGCACCGCCAAGCGATACAAGCGGCTCCGCCTGATCTGACCGGCTGACGCAGCCGCCCGACCGTCGACGTCGGACACCCTGGCCCTTCCCGGACGACCACAGTCGCCCTGCGGGAGGGCCTTTCTGTGCAACGACACCTCAGGCAGCTACGTACTCGGCCGAGTAGGTAACGCTCAGGTAGCACTGCTATCTCAGCGTTACCTCCTCGGCCGGGCATGTTGTCCCCCGTCGACCTCGGCCCGACCCGGCAGAGCCCCGTCCCGCACGCCGGGCAAGCCCTCGGCGTCGGACCGAATAGGCTGAGCTGCGTGAGCCTTCCCAACCCCAACGAGCGCATCGTCTGGATCGACTGCGAAATGACCGGCCTGGACCTGCGCGCTGACGCGCTCGTCGAGGTTGCGGCCATCGTCACCGACTCCGACCTCAACGTCCTGGGCACCGGTGTCGATGTCCTGGTCAAGCCGCCCGCCGAGGCACTGCTGCAGATGAACGACTTCGTGCGCGCCATGCACACCAACTCCGGTCTGCTGGACGCGCTGGACGAGGGGCTGACCCTCCAGGAGGCCCAGGACCAGATCCTGGCCTACGTCCGCGAGTGGGTGCCCGAGCCGCGCAAGGCACCGCTGGCCGGGAACTCCGTCGGCACGGACAAGACGTTCCTCGACCTGCACATGCCGCAGCTCGTGGAGCACCTGCACTACCGGATCATCGACGTGTCGTCGATCAAGGAGCTCGCACGGCGCTGGTATCCGCGCGTGTACTTCGCCTCCCCGAAGAAGGGCGGCGGGCACCGCGCGCTGGCCGACATCCTCGAGTCGATCGACGAGCTGCGCTACTACCGCGAGGTCCTGTTCCCCGCGCAGCCCGGCCCCGACACGGCGACCGCCCGCGCCGCGGCGGAGCAGGTCACCGAGACGTCCGTCACGAAGCAGCTCGCTCCCTAGATTTGAGTTCGGTCCGCGGCCACCGACCATGTATGCTTTTCGACGGTCGCCGGTCCACGATCGGCGAACATGGTGGGCGTAGCTCAGCTGGTAGAGCATCGCGTTGTGGTCGCGAGGGCCGCGGGTTCAAGTCCCGTCGCTCACCCCATACGCAAGGGCCCCTCGCGCAGGCGAGGGGCCCTTGCGCATGCCGTAGCCGTTCCCGGACGACGCTGCCGCGACGGAGCCGGCTCAGCGCACCTCAGCCCAGGAGCTTCTGGACCGCGGCCGCGAGCTTGGCCTCGACGCCCGTCCCGTACTTCATCCAGAGCGACGGCTCGGTGAGCTCCAGCTCGATGACCATGGGGACGCCGTCGTCGCCCGAGACGAGGTCCACACGCGCGTAGGTCAGGTCCGCTCCGGTGGCCTCCCGGGCCACCGCCAGCGCCCGCTGTGCCACCTCGATCTGGGCGGGCGTGGCCTCGAAGGCCTCCTTCTCCTCCTCCGCGTACAGCTCGCTCGAGTCCTCGGCCGGGCCGGTGAGCAGCGCGTTCTTCCGCACGGCGTGCGTGAGCTCGCCGTCGATGAAGATGAGGCAGGTCTCGCCCGCGGTGTCCACGGAGGTGACGTAGGGCTGGATCATGACCCAGCGGCCGTCGTCGAGCAGGCGGGTGGCGTGCGCGATGGCGAGGCCGCGGGACTCGGCGGACACGGGCTGGTAGCGGCCGGTGTTCTTGGCCCCCGCACTGACGACCGGCTTGACCACGAAGTCGCCGAACGCGGGCATGCGGGTGTGCACGGCGCGCTTGGACAGGTGCCGCTCGGGGTCGAGCCAGATCGTCGGGATCACCGGGATGCCGGCCTCGTCGAGCTCGCGCAGGTACCGCTTGTCGGTGTTCCACTCGATGACGTCGACGGAGTTGGCGACCTTGGGCAGGGAGCGGGCCCACGCGAGGAACTCGTCGTGGCGCGGTGAGTAGTCCCAGGTGGAGCGGACCAGCACGAGGTCGTAGGCCTGCCAGTCCACCGCCGGGTCGTCCCACACGGCGGGTTCGGCGGTGATACCCCGCTCGGCCATGGCGGCGATCAGCGGCACGTCGTCCGTGTCGAGGTCGGGCAGCTGGGAGCAGGTCGCGAGGGCTACGCGTGCGTTGGTCACGGCCCGAGACTATCGGGGCTGGTTCCGCTGGGTCTCGGCCTGGCCCGCGCGGAAGACGGGGCGTCGGTCACACTGCCGGCTCGCGGCCGGGAACGTTGTCGACGGCGTCCTGGATATCGGCGGCGCCGGCGTCGCCGCCGGCCGCGTCCGCGGCCCGGCGCAGCGCGCCGAGGATCCCGTCGGCCGTGAGCGAGCCGACGACGTCGCCGGACTCCCCCACCACCGGCACCCGCCCCATGGCCGAGCCCGGCAGGGCCGCGACCGCCTCGAACGCGTCGGTCAGGCGGGCGCCGAGCCGCACGGGCGGAGGCGCGGGCTCGACGATCCGGTCCGCGCCCTCCAGGTCGACGGTCTGCACGCGCGCGAGCGCAAGCATGCGCGAGGCGGAGCCGTCGCCGATGAAGTCCCGCACCCGTTCGGACGCCGGGTGGGCCAGGACCGCGAGCGGGCTCGCCACCTGCTCGAGCTTGCCGCCGCGGGACAGGACGGTGATCCGGTCGCTGAGGCGCGCCGCCTCGTCGATGTCGTGCGTCACGAGGATCACGGTGGTCCCGGTCTCGCGCTGGATCCGCTGGAACTCCGTCTGCAGGTGTCGGCGGAACTCCGGGTCGACGGCGCCGAACGGCTCGTCCATGAGCAGCACCGGCGGGTCGGTCGCCAGCGCCCGGGCCACGCCGATGCGCTGGCGCTCGCCGCCGGACAGCTCGTGCGGGTACCGCTTCGCGTAGGTGGCGGCGGGCAGGCCCACCAGGTCGAGCAGCTCGCTCACGCGCGCTCGCGTGCGCCTGCGGTCCCAGCCCAGCAGCCCGGGGACGGTGGCGATGTTCGCCTCGACGGTGCGGTGCGGGAACAGCCCGACGTTCTGGATCACGTAGCCGATCCGGCGGCGCAGCGCCACGGGGTCGGTGGCGGTGACGTCCTCGCCGTCGAGCAGGATGCGGCCCGACGTCGGCTCCACGAGGCGGTTCACCATGCGCAGCGTGGTGGACTTGCCGCAGCCGGACGGGCCGACGAGCGCCAGCACCTCGTGCTCGCGGACCGAGAAGCTCAGGCCTTCGACGGCGACGGTCCCGTCCGGGTACGCCTTGCGAACGGTGTCCAGCTCGATCACTGTGCGTGCAGCCATGTGCTCGAACCTACCGGGTCGCGCGCACGGTACGGTCGGACGCATGCCCGGCAACCCCTGGTTCTCCTGGTCCTACGTGGTCGACAACGCGCCGGTGCTCTGGGAGCGCACGGCCGAGCATGCCAGCCTGACGATCGAGGCCGTCGTGATCTCCGCGGCCATCGCCGTGCCGCTCGGGGCGCTCATCTCCCGGTCGCGGTGGCTGGCCGGGCCCGTGCTCGGCACGGCCGCCGTCCTGTACACGGTGCCGTCCCTCGCGCTGTTCGCGATCCTGGCGCCGCTGCTCGGCATCGGCCGCACGCCCGTCCTGGTGGGCCTGGTGGTCTACGCGCTGCTCATCATCCTGCGCAACACCGTGGCCGGGCTCGCCACCGTGGACCCGGCAGTGCTCGACGCCGCCCGCGGCCTGGGCTACGGGCCCGGGCGGATGCTGGTCGAGGTGGCCATGCCGAGCGCCCTGCCGAGCATCATCGCGGGGCTGCGGCTGGCCACCGTGTCCACCGTCGCGCTGGTGACAGTGGGCGTCGTGGTCGGTTACGGCGGGCTGGGGCAGCTCATGTTCCAGGGCTTCCGCAACAACTTCTACCGGGCAGAGATCATGGCGGCCACGCTCGCGACCATCCTGCTCGCGCTCGTGCTGGACCTCGCCCTCTGGGCGGCGGGCAGAGCCCTGACCCCCTGGCTGCGCAGGAGGACCTCGTGAGCGCCCCCACCGGCGTCGTCGGCGAAGCCTTCGTGTGGCTCAACGACCCCCTGACCTGGACCGAACCCGGCGGCTTGCTGGAGCTGACGGGCGAGCACCTGCTCATGACCGCCGCCGCCGTCGCGGTGGCCGCCGCGGTCGCCATCCCGCTCGGCGCCTGGCTGGGCCACAGCGGCCGGGGCGCGGGCCTCGTCGTCTGGCTCACCAACGCCTCCCGGGCGCTACCCACGCTCGGCATCATCCTGCTGCTCGCCGCGGGCGGGCTGTTCGGCAACACCGCCACCGTGATCGCCGCCGCGTTCTTCGCCGTGCCCGTGCTCCTGGTCAACACCTACGAGGGTGTGCGCGGCGCCGACCCCGACGCGCGCGACGCCGCCCGCGGCATGGGCATGAGCGGCGGACGCATCCTGCTGCTGGTCGAGCTGCCGCTCGCCACGACCCTTGTCTCCGCCGGGCTGCGGACCACCATCGTGCAGGTCGTGGCCACGATCCCGCTCGCGGCGCTCGCCGGCGGCGGTGGCCTGGGCCAGGTCATCGCGTTCGGCATGGGCACGCAGCGGTACGGCGAGGTGCTCGCGGGCGGCGTCGTGGTGGCGGCGCTGTGCCTCGCGATCGACGCCGTCCTCGCGATCGTCCAGCGCCTGGCGACGCCTGTCCCGCTGCGCGTCGGCGTCAGCTGAGCCGGGCCGGCGCACGCCGGCCGACCCCGAGCCCTGGGAAAATGTGACGACCTTCTCACGAGGCGTTTTATCCCTTGCTATCCGTCTCGTACCGGGTTCGAATGGGACAGCGAAGCCATAGAACAGATGTACGTCACGTCACCCACGTTCGGAGACATTCGATGAAGTTCCCACGTACACACGTGTCCCTGCCCCGCGCGCTCGGTGCCGCGGCCGCCGCCGTCGGCCTGGCGGTGCTGACCGCCTGCGGCGCGCCAGGCTCCGCCGGAGGCGGTGACACCAGCCCGACGGGCGGTGGCAGCTTGGCCGCCTGCGAGGCGGTCCCGGGCGAGGAGCTCGTGGTGCTCGAGGACAACAAGCAGCTCCAGACGGTCGACAACATCATCCCAGCGGTCAACGCCGCCGCCGTCGAGGGCGACGACACCCTGATCCCGCTCCTCGACTCCGTGTCGGCCGCTCTCGACACCGACACCCTCATCGGCCTGAACAAGGCTGTGGACGTCGACCGCCGCTCCTCCCAGGAGGTCGCCGAGGAGTTCGTGGCCGACGCCGGCCTCGACAGCCCCGAACAGAGCGGCAGCGGCGAGATCGTCATCGGCGCCGCCGACTTCGCGGAGAGTGCCACGCTCGGCAACATCTACGCGACGGTGCTGAACGCCGCCGGGTACGACGCCTCGGTCACCACCATCGGCAACCGCGAGGCCTACCTCCCCGCGCTGGAGGACGGCGAGCAGGTCCAGGTCATCCCCGAGTACGTGGGCACCCTCACGGAGTTCATCAACAAGGACGTCAACGGGGCAGACGCCGAGGCGGTCGCCAGCAGCGACCTCGACGCCACCGTGGAGGCGCTCACCGGGCTGGGCGAGGAGGTAGGCCTCGTGTTCGGCGAGCCCTCCCCCGCACAGGACCAGAACGCGTTCGCCGTGACCAAGGCCTTCGCCGACGAGCACGGCGTCACCTCGCTCAGCGAGCTCGCCGAGGCCTGCGGCGGTCTGGTCCTCGGCGGCCCGCCGGAGTGCACGGAGCGCCCGTTCTGCCAGCCGGGCCTGGAGGAGACGTACGGCCTGGAGTTCGCGGAGTTCCGCACGCTCGACGCCGGCGGCCCGCTGACCAAGTCGGCGCTCCAGCAGGGCGAGATCACGCTCGGCCTGGTCTTCAGCTCGGACGGCTCGCTCACGCCGACGGAGTGACCGCAGAGACGGTGGTCGAGCTTGCCGAGACCGGTCTCGGCAAGCTCGACCACCCTTCGCTCGGTACTACAGCCCGTACGACTCCAGGAACCGGAGCCAGACCTCGCTGACCGTCGGGTAGGCGGGCACGGCGTGCCACAGCCGGTCGAGCGGCACCTCGCCGACGACGGCGATCGTCGCGGCGTGCAGCATCTCCCCGGCGTCCGGTCCCACGAAGGTGGCGCCCACGAGGACACGCCGCTGCGTGTCGACGAGCACCTGGGCGCGGCCCGAGTAGTTGGGCCCCGCCACGCTCGCGCCGGAAACCCAGGACAGGTCGTACGACACGGCCTCCACCGGGATCCCGGCCGAGCGCGCCTGGTGCTCCGTCGGCCCCACCCAGCTGACCTGCGGATGAGTGAACACCACCTGGACGCGCGCGGCGTGGTCGGCGGTCGCGGTATACCTCGACCACCTCTTTCCCTCCTGCCCGACGGCGGGAGCGGCCTCGCCCGTGGTCGGCGCCCGGTCACCGGCCTCCGTGCCGTAGCGGGCGGCCACGACGTCGCCGACGATGCGGCCCTGGTACTTGCCCTGGTGTGTGGTAGCTGCGCGGCCTGTCACGTCACCGCACGCGTACAGCCAACCGCCGGGCACGCCCGTGACCTGCAACGACTCGTCGACGACGAGCGCCCCGCCGCGGCCCAGCGCCCCCTCCAGGCCGATGTTCTCCAGACTCAGGTCCGCGGTGCGTGGCAGGCGTCCGGTGGCCACGAGGATCTCGGCGGCGGTGACCCGCCCGCCGTCGGACAGCGTGACGGTCACGGGGCCTGCCGAGTCGCTCTCTGCCCCGGCGTCGGGGCGCTCGACCGAGCTGACGTTGACGCCCGTCCGGACGTCCACGCCGCGCTTCCGCAGCGAGTCCCCGACCATCTCCCCCGCGAACGGCTCGGCGCCGGACAGCAGGCTGCCCCGGGCAAGCAGCGTGACCTGGGCGCCGAGGTCGGCGTAGGCGTTCGCCATCTCGACGCCCACGACTCCGCCGCCGACCACGACGAGGGACTCGGGGATCTCGTCGGCCGACGTTGCCTCGCGGCTCGACCAGGGCGAGGCCCCCGCGAGTCCCGGGACGTCGGGCAGGACGGGCACACTGCCGGTCGCGACGATCACGGCGTGCCGGGCCCGCAGGAGCCGGGTCTGCAGTTCCCCCGTCTCGGCCTCCGCAAGGCCTGCGCCGGAGTCGGCCGCACTGTCCGTGTCGGCGTCGACGCCGGCCGGGCTCTCGTGCGGCACCGTGACCTCGACGAGCCGCTCGCCTGTCAGGCGGCCGTGCCCGCGCACGAGCGTGAGGCCGGAGCTCTCGACCCAGGAGACCTGCCCGGCGTCGTCCCAGTCCTTGGTGATCTCGTCGCGCCGGGCGAGGACCGCGGCTACATCGGGCGTGCCGGGGTCGCTCAGGCCCGGCGTGTCCTGCACGATCGCGCGGACGGCGCCGGTGCGCAGCAGCGTCTTCGACGGCATGCACGCCCAGTACGAGCACTCACCGCCCACCAGCTCGGACTCGACCAGGGCAACGGAAAGGCCGGTGCGCGAGGCGCGGTCAGCCGCGTTCTCGCCCACCGGCCCGCCACCGATCACGATGACGTCGAACAACTCCTCGGAAACACTCATGGCGTCATCGTGTCTCCCTGGCGGCCCGATCGCCAGGAGGCACCGCCGGACATGTCAGATGTGGAACCGACCCGTTTCGAGAACGACCTCGGGTGCAGAATCGAGGCCGCATCGGTTCCCCTGGTCATTCTCGAAACGGACCCGGTACGTCCGACACCGACAGGTCAGGCCAGCCCGGCCTTGCGCAGGGCGTCGGCCATCGCGGTGTCCGCCGGCGCCGGACGGCCGCGGCCACCCTGTCCGCCCTGGCCACGCCCGTTGCGACCGCGACCCTCGCCGCCGCCCTGGCGCCCGCCGCCGCGCTGCCCGTCGCTACCCTGGCCGCCGGAACCCGGCCCACCGGAGCGGGAGCCACCCGAGGCGCGACCGCCGGGGCCCGAGCCGATCTCGTCGTCCAGGCGCAGCGTGAGGGCCACCCGCTTGCGCTGGAGGTCGACGTCCATGACCTTCACCTTCACGATGTCGCCCGACTTCACGACCTCGCGCGGGTCGCTGACGAAGTTCTTCGACATCGCCGAGACGTGCACGAGCCCGTCCTGGTGCACACCGATGTCCACGAAGGCACCGAACGCGGCGACGTTCGTGACCTGGCCCTCCAGCACCATGCCGGGCAGCAGGTCCCCGAGCGTCTCGACGCCGTCCGCGAACGACGCCGTGGTGAACGCCGGGCGCGGGTCCCGCCCCGGCTTCTCCAGCTCGGCGAAGATGTCGGTGACCGTCGGCAGCCCGAAGGTCTCGTCCACGAACTCGGTCGGCCGCAGCGTGCGTAGCGCGCCGCCGTTGCCGATGAGCGCCTGCACGTCCGCGCCCGACGCCGTCACGATGCGCCTGGCCAGCGGATACGCCTCGGGGTGCACCGACGACGCGTCCAGCGGCTCGTCGCCGCCCGAGACCTTCAGGAAGCCCGCGCACTGCTCGAACGCCTTGGGGCCAAGGCGCGGCACGCTCTTGAGCGCCGCACGCGACGGGTACGGGCCGTTGGCGTCCCGGTGGGCCACGATGTTCTCCGCGAGCGTCGAGGTGATGCCCGAGACCCGCGACAGCAGCGGCACCGACGCGGTGTTGAGGTCGACGCCGACGCCGTTGACGCAGTCCTCCACCACGGCGTCCAGCGAACGCGACAGCTTCGTCTCGGTGATGTCGTGCTGGTACTGGCCCACGCCGATCGACTTGGGGTCGATCTTCACGAGCTCCGCGAGCGGGTCCTGCAGGCGGCGCGCGATGGAGACGGCGCCCCGGATGGACACGTCGAGCTCGGGCAGCTCGGCGCTCGCGTAGGCCGACGCCGAGTACACGGACGCGCCGGCCTCGGACACGATCGCCTTCGTCAGACCGAGCTCCGGCGCCTTCTTCATGAGGTCGGCGGCCAGACGCTCGGTCTCCCGCGACGCCGTCCCGTTGCCGATCGCGACGAGGTCGACGTCGTGCTTCTTGGCGAGCCGCGCCAGCACGGCGAGCGACTCGTCCCAGCGGTTCGCGGGCGCGTGCGGGTAGATCGTCGCGTGCTCCACGACCTTGCCGGTCGCGTCCACGACGGCGACCTTGACGCCCGTGCGCAGGCCCGGGTCGAGCCCCATCGTGGCCCGCGTACCCGCGGGCGCCGCGAGCAGCAGGTCGCGCAGGTTCGCCGCGAAGACACGTACCGCCTCGTCCTCCGCCTCGGAGCGGAGCCGCAGCCGCACGTCGATGCCGAGGTGCACCAGGATCTTGGTGCGCCACGCCCAGCGGACCGTGTCGGCGAGCCAGCGGTCGCCCGGGCGGCCCTGGTTCGCGATGCCGAACTGGTGCGCGATCGTGCCCTCGTACGACGTCGGCACGCCGGCCTCGATGCCCTCCTCCGGCTCGATCGTCAGGTCCAGCACGCCCTCCTTCTCGCCCCGGAAGAGGGCGAGCACGCGGTGGGACGGCAGGCTGGACAGGGCCTCGGCGAAGTCGAAGTAGTCGGAGAACTTCGCGCCCTTGTCCTGCGCCCCGTCGCGGACGGTGGACAGCATGCGACCGCGCTTCCACAGGCGCTCTCGCAGCGTGCCGATCAGGTCGGCGTCCTCGCCCATGCGCTCCACGAGGATCGCGCGGGCGCCGTCGAGCGCCGCCGCGGCGTCGGCCACGCCCTTGTCGGCGTCGACGTACGGGCCGGCCGCCGCCGTCGGGTCGAGCGACGGGTCGTCGAGCAGCGCGAGGGCGAGCGGCTCCAGGCCGGCCTCGCGTGCGATCTGCGCCTTGGTGCGCCGCTTCGGCTTGAACGGGAGGTAGATGTCCTCAAGGCGCGACTTGGTCTCCGCTGACAGGATCTGGGCGCGCAGCTCGTCCGTGAGCTTGCCCTGCTCCTCCACCGACGTCAGGATCGCCGCGCGGCGCTCCTCCAGCTCGCGCAGGTACCGCAGCCGCTCCTCGAGGGTGCGCAGCTGAGCGTCGTCGAGCGTTCCCGTGGCCTCCTTGCGGTAGCGGGCGATGAACGGCACGGTGGCGCCGCCGTCGAGCAGGTCGACCGCCGCGGTCACCTGCCCTTCCCGAACGCCCAGCTCCTCGGCGATCCGCCGGTTGATACTTGCCAACGTCCCTTACCTCACTTCTTGCGTTGAACACACCCGGGTGGTCGGGACAGATTGTGCCTGGCACCACTGACATCTGTTGCATCCAACCGCGCGTGTCAGTCCCACGAGTCACCCTGGTCACCTGTGTCCGACACGCGACACGCTGCAAGCCCGACGCAGGTCACGACATATTCGGGACACGACCCGATGGCGGGCCCTTACCCAGGAGGAAAGCCGTGCAGCGTAGCGATCGAGCCCCTGGTCCAGTCGAGCACACCGCCCCGCGCCTCGCCCAACGCCGTGCGGCGGCGCCCACAGCGGTGGTCGCGACCGCGGTTCTCGCCCTGACCGCGTGCGGGCCCGGCCCGGACGGGGGCCTGGAGCGCTCGGACGCGGAGCGGGTCGTCGTGGTGCCTGCCGACGCGCCCGCGAGCGCCGATGCCGTCGCGGCGACGGAGGAGCTGGGCCTGCTTGCGCTGCGCACGGCGGCCGAGCCGGACGAGAACGCCCTGGTCTCCCCCGCATCCCTGAGCTTCGCGCTGGCCCTGCTGGCCGAGGGCGCGCGCGGCGAGACGGCCGCGTCCCTGGATGCGGCGCTCGGCGCCTCGAGCCAGGACCGCACCTCCGCCTACAACGCGCTGCAGGGCACGCTCGCGGCGCACGACGGCGATCCCGGCGTCGCGCAGGACGACGAGCTGCCCGAGAAGCCCTTGCTGCACCTGGCGAACCAGGCGGTGCTCGACGACCAGCTCTCCGTCGAGCAGGACTACCTCGACGCGCTCGCGTCCGCGTTCGACGCCGGCGTCCAGCGCACCGACCTGGGCAGCGGCGAGGGCAAGAAGGTCCTGGACGCCTGGGTGAACCACCACACGGGCGGCCTGATCGAGGAGTCGGCGATCCAGCCCGAACCGTCGTTGCGCCTGGTGCTGCAGAACGCGATACTGCTCGCCGCCCGCTGGGAGATCCCGTTCGAGGAGCACGCCACCAGCGACGAGGACTTCACCGGTCCCGCCGGTACGGAGCCCACGGAGATGCTGCACGGCACGCAGTCCTTGGCCTACGCGACCCGCGGCGAGTGGGCCGCCGTCCGGCTCCCCTACGCCGACGCGTTCCACGCGGACGTGCTCCTGCCGCCGGCAGGCACCGATCCGTCGGAGGTCACGCCCGGGCAGCTGACCGCCCTCATCCAGGCCCTCGACGCCGAGGAGCCGCAGACCGTCGAGCTGGCGATGCCGACCCTTGAGCTCGAGCCGCCCATCCTCGACCTGGCCCCGACGCTGGAGGAGGCGGGCCTAGGCGGCCTGTACGAGGCCCCGGACCTGTCCGGCATCAGCACCACCCAGTCGCTCTTCCTGAGCCAGGCGATGCAACAGGCCTACCTGAGCCTGGACGAGGAGGGCACCGTCGCGGCCGCCGTCACCGAACTGGGCATGGCGGAGAGCGCCGCCGCGCCTGACGAGTCTGCGGTCCAGATGACCGTCGACCGCCCCTACCTGCTGCGGATCGCCCACACCGAGACCGAGCTCCCCCTCTTCCTGGCGGCCGTGCGCAGCCCGCAGCACTGACGCATGTCCCCGCGCCCCGCGCCCGCGGGCGCGGGGCGCGCGCGGGCGCGGGGCGCGCGCGGGCGCCGTCAACCATTGACCCGGGCATCCAGCGCCAGTACCGTGCGAGACAAAACGGGTGAAACCGTATCTTGTGCGGCCGATCCCCCGAGCACGAGGAGGTGCTCCGTGGCGCTGTCGTTCCTCGACCGCGAGCACACGGTGGCGAAGCCCGGCTACAGCAGGTGGCTCATCCCGCCGGCGGCGCTCGCCATCCATCTGTGCATCGGCCAGGCGTATGCCACCAGCGTGTACAAGAACGCGCTGGTCGCCCACTTCGAGTCGAGCCTCACGGCGATCGGCGTCATCTTCTCGATCGCGATCGTCATGCTCGGGCTCTCGGCGGCGGTGATGGGCACGTGGGTGGAGCGCGCCGGGCCACGCGCCGCGATGTTCACCTCCGCCTGCTTCTGGGCCTCCGGATTCCTCATCGGGGCGCTCGGCATCGCGACGTCCCAGCTGTGGCTGGTCTACCTCGGGTACGGATTCGTCGGCGGGATCGGGCTCGGCATCGGCTACATCTCGCCGGTGTCCACGCTGATCAAGTGGTTCCCGGACCGGCCGGGCCTGGCTACCGGCATGGCGATCATGGGGTTCGGCGGCGGCGCGCTCGTCGCCTCCCCGCTGTCCCGGCAGCTGATGGCCTTCTACGACAGCGGGTACGACCCCTCGGACTCCACCTCCGTGGCCTCCGGCGGTGCCGTCACCTCACTCTTCGTCACCCTGGGCATCGCGTACTTCCTCGTGATGATGCTGGGCGTGTTCACCGTCAGGGTTCCACCGCCCGGCTGGGCACCCGCGGGCTTCGACGCCGCGGCGGTGGCGGCCAAGCCGATGGTGTCGGCGGCGAACGTCTCAGCGGCGAACGCCATCAGGACCCCGCAGTTCTGGTTCCTGTGGACCGTCCTGTTCTGCAACGTGACGGCGGGCATCGGCATCCTGGAGCAGGCCGCGCCGATGATCCAGGACTTCTTCCGCGACGGCGGCACGTCCTCGGTCGCGCCGACGACGGCGGCCGGCTTCGTCGCGTTCCTGTCCCTGTTCAACATGGCGGGCCGCTTCGTGTGGTCGTCGACGTCGGACTACATCGGCCGCAAGCCGACGTACATCATGTACCTGGGTGTCGGGATGGTCCTGTACGTGCTGCTGGCCACCGTGGGCCACGCCTCCACGGCGATCTTCGTGCTCGTCGCCGCCGTCATCCTGTCGTTCTACGGCGGTGGCTTCGCCACGATCCCCGCCTACCTGCGCGACCTGTTCGGCACCTTCCAGGTCGGCGCGATCCACGGCCGCCTGCTCACCGCGTGGTCGGCGGCGGGCATCGCCGGACCGCTCATCATCAACGGGTTCCTCGACGCCCAGGGGACGCCGGGCGAGCTGGTCGCCGCCGACTACCGGCCCGCGCTGTTCACCATGGTGGGCGTGCTCGCGCTCGGCTTCGTGGCCAACGCCCTGGTCCGGCCAGTGGCGGCGCAGTTCCACGAGTCGCCGGGCCGCTCGGACGCGTTCGTCGAAGGAAAGGTGTGACCATGGGCGAGCAGACGCCGGAGCAGTCCTCGAACCAGGTCCCGCGGCTGGTCGTCACCTGGCTGGTCGTGACCGTCCCGCTGGCGTACGGCCTGTTCCAGACGATCAGGAGCGTCATCCCGCTGTTCGCGGGCTGACGCGCCGGGTCAGCGCACCCGGTCCGCCCAGGTGTAGACGTTCATCGACTCGCCGCGCACGAAGCCCAGCAGGGTCAGGCCGCACTCGTCCGCCAGGTCCACGGCGAGGGTGGAGGGCGCCGAGATCGCGGACAGCACCGGGATACCGGCCCGCACGGCCTTCTGCACCAGCTCGAACGACGCCCGCCCGCTGACCTGGAGGACCGTCCCGGCAGCGGGCAGGGCGCCGTCGCGGAGCGCCGCGCCGACCACCTTGTCGACGGCGTTGTGGCGGCCGACGTCCTCCCGCACGTACAGCGGCTCGCCGTCGGCGGTGAACAGACCCGCCGCATGCAGGCCGCCCGTCCGGTCGAAGGCGCGCTGGCGCTCGCGCAGCAGGTCGGGCAGGGAGGCGATCACGTCGGCGCCGACCGTGACCGGGTCGCTCGCGACCGGCCACCGCAGCCCGGCCCGCACCTCCACCACGGTGTCCGACCCGCAGACCCCGCACGCGCTCGTTGTCGCGAAGGCCCGCGACCGCGGGGGCTCGACTCCGCGCGCGAGCGCCACCTCCACGGTGTTGTCCTCGTCGGGGCACAGCCGCATGGCCACGATGTCGTCCGGTGCGCCCACCGCCCCCTCCGAGACCAGCCAGCCGGCCACGAGGTCGAAGTCGTCGCCGGGCGTCCGCATCGTCACGGTCAGCGCCTCGCTGCCCGACGACGTGCCGGTGGCCGGCGTCGTGCCGCCAACCGGCGACGCGGCGGGGCCGACCAGCCGGACCATGAGTGGTTCCTCGACGGCGAGCGTGTCCGGGCGTGCCGCACGTGCGCCCTCGCGGACGCGGACCACGGGCCGGCGGTCGGTGACGACTCCCATGCCGCCAGTCTCCCACCCCGGCCGATCGATTTGTCCAGGCCAGGCCCCCGACGATCAGCCTCTGCGCTAGGCCGTCGGAGCGACCCCGAGCTGGGCGGCCAGGTCGGCCTGGTCGAAGTAGAAGTCGTGCCGGACGATCTTTCCGTCCGAGACCGTGGCGATGTCGACGCTCCGCATCCGGATCCGCTTGCCGGTCGGCGGAAGGCTGCTTCCGTCGGGTAGCTCCATCGGGCCGGTATGGGTTCCGATGAACTCGCCCTGATCGATGGCACACTCGCCAGTTTCCAGCCCCCGCTCGGAGTGGTAGTCGCGCTCGGAGAACGAGTCGACGAATGACCTGTTCCATCCGATGAACGCCTCGATGCCGTGCAGTGTCCCCGCGTCCGGCGTGGTGACAACGACGTCCTTGTCGTAGACCTCACGCAACACGTCGAGGTCGCCGGCAACAACCGCTTCGGTGACCCGGTTCATCAACTCGCGTGCCTGTCCCATGGTGTGCCTCCTTCAGGAGCGGATGGGGTGACCGGGCGATCCGGGGACGGGTCGTCCGGAGACGACTTCAGTTAACGCTGCCTCCGCGGTGGGCGCCATCGCGCGGGCCCCCCGACCGATATGTCGCAGCCTCCACACACGGGTGAGACCGGCGTAGGGTCGCACACGTGACCGACGTGAGCGACGAGGCCCGCACCGAAGCCCCCGAGAAGGGCCTGCGCATCGGGCCCCCGAAGAACAGCGCCGCCGGCGTACCCGGCGTCGTCCATGGCCTGTCCCACGTCTTCGCGGAGGCGGGCGTCGGGCGTGGCCTGCGTACGCTTCCCCTGGTCAACCAGCACCGCGGCTTCGACTGCCCAGGGTGCGCCTGGCCCGAGCCGGGCAAGCCGCACCTCGCGGAGTTCTGCGAGAACGGCGCCAAGGCGGTCGCCGAGGAGGCCACCCGCAAGCGCGCGGACGCGGCGTTCTTCGCCGAGCACCCCATCTCCGAGCTGGCGACCTGGACCGACCACCGGCTGGGCAAGTCCGGGCGCCTCACCGAGCCGATGCTGCGCGACGAGGGCGCCGACCACTACCGGCCCGTTTCCTGGGACGAGGCCCTCGACCTGGTCGCCGCCGAGCTCCGCGGGCTGGACTCGCCGGACCAGGCAGCGTTCTACACCTCCGGCCGCACCAGCAACGAGGCGGCGTTCGTCTATCAGCTCCTCGCGCGCAAGCTCGGCACGAACAACCTGCCCGACTGCTCGAACATGTGCCACGAGTCGTCGGGCACGGCCCTGACGGAGACGCTGGGCATCGGCAAGGGCAGCGTGTCCCTGGCGGACATCACCGACCACGCCGACCTGATCGTCGTCGTCGGCCAGAATCCCGGGACCAACCACCCGCGCATGCTCACCGCGCTGGAGGAGGCCAAGGACCGCGGGGCGCGGATCGTGGCGATCAACCCCCTGCCCGAGGCCGGGCTGCAGACCTTCAAGAACCCACAGCGGGTGCGCGGCGTGGTGGGGCAAGGCACCAAGCTCGCGGACCGGTTCCTCCAGGTCCGGCTCGCCGGCGACCTGGCCCTGTTCCAGGCGGTGAACCGCCTGCTCCTGGAGGCCGACGACGACGCGCGCACCGCCGGGCACAAGCCCGTCCTGGACCACGACTTCATCGCCGAGCACACCTCGGGCTTCGCCGAGGCCGCGGCCGCATGGCGGACCGTGAACCAGGCCGACGTCGAGCTGGCCACCGGCCTGGACTGGGCGGAGATCGAGGCGTTCGTCGACGACGTCAAGGCCGCCGACAACATCATCGTCTGCTGGGCGATGGGCCTGACCCAGCACAAGCAGGCGGTGGCGACCATCCGCGAGGTGGTGAGCTTCCTGCTGCTGCGTGGGAACGTCGGCCGGCCGGGCGCCGGCGCCTGTCCGGTCCGCGGTCACAGCAACGTGCAGGGCGACCGCACCATGGGCATCTGGGAGCGGCCCACCGGGCCGTTCCTCGACGCGCTCGCCGCGGAGTTCGACTTCGAGCCCCCGCGCGCCCACGGGTACGACGTCGTGGACACCGTCCGCGCCCTGCGCGACGGGCGCCTCAGGGTCTTCATGGCGGTGGGCGGCAACTTCGCCGCCGCGACGCCGGACAGCGCCGTCACCGAGGCCGCCCTGCGGGAGGTGCCGCTGACAGTGCACGTCTCGACCAAGCTCAACCGCTCGCACGTCCTGCCCGGCAGGCGGTCGCTTGTGCTCCCGTGCCTCGGCCGCACCGAGCGGGACGTCCACGCCGGTCGGGAGCAGGTGGTCACCGTCGAGGACTCCATGAGCGTGGTGCACACCTCGCGGGGGCGGCTGGCCCCGGCGTCGGACTCCCTGCGCAGCGAGACCGCCATTCTCTGCGACCTGGCCCGCCGCGTGCTCGGCCCCGAGGACGCGACGCCGTGGGAGGAGTTCGCCGACGACTACGCGCGTGTCCGCGACTCGATCTCGCGCGTGGTGCCGGGCTTCGAGGACTTCGAGCGGCGGGTCGCGGAGCCCGGCGGGTTCGTCCTGCCCCACCCGCCGCGCGACGCCCGGCTGTTCCCGACGTCGACCGGCAAGGCGAACTTCACGGTGAACAAGCTCGAGGTGGTCCGGGTGCCGGAGGGCCGCCTGCTGCTGCAGACGGTCCGCTCCCACGACCAGTTCAACACCACCGTCTACGGGCTCGACGACCGGTACCGCGGCGTCAAGGGCGGACGCCGCGTCGTGTTCGTGCGTCCCGAGGACCTGACGGACCTCGGGTTCGCCGACGGCGAGACGGTAGACCTGGTCAGCGAGTGGCCGGGCCGGGACGGCGGCACGGAGGAACGCCGTGCCCGGGGGTTCCGGATCATCGCGTTCCCGACGGCGCGCGGGTGCGCCGCGGCGTACTTCCCGGAGACCAACGTGCTGGTCCCGCTGGACCACACGGCAGAGGGCAGCAACACGCCGGCGTCGAAGTCGGTGGTGATCCGCCTGGAAGCGCCGAAGTAGAACTCTGGCGAAGTAGAACCGTACGAGAGAGTTCTACTTCGCCAGAGTTCTACTTCGGCGGAGCCGTCAGTGCGCGGTCGCCTTCTCCGCGCCCGCGCCCGTGAGGGAGCGGACCTCCATCTCGGCGTACTTCTCCGGGTGCGACCGCTCCTTGCTCAGGTACGTGCCGACGATGCCGAGCACGAACGCGAGCGGGATGGTCACGATGCCCGGGTTGTCGAGCGGGAACCAGTGGAAGTCGATAGCCGGGTTGCTGATCATCGACTTGCTGAGCCCGGTGACGGGGTCGGCCGGCTTTCCGGACACCACCGGCGAGAAGATGATCAGCACGACCGTCGAGATCAGGCCGCCGTAGATGCTCCACAGCGCGCCGGACGTGTTGAACCGCTTCCAGAACAGCGAGTAGATGATCGTCGGCAGGTTGGCCGACGCCGCGACGCAGAACGCCAGGGCCACGAGGAACGCGATGTTCTGCCCGTTGGCGAAGATGCCGCCGATGATCGCGATGATGCCGATCACGACCACGGTCCAGCGGGCCACCCGGACCTCGCCGTCCGGGGCGACCTGCCCCTTCTTGATGATCGAGGCGTAGATGTCGTGCGCGAAGCTGGTCGCCGCCGTGATCGTCAGGCCCGCCACGACGGCAAGGATCGTCGCGAACGCGACAGCGGCGATGATGCCGAGCAGGATCTCGCCGCCCAGCTGGAACGCGAGCAGAGGCGCCGCCGAGTTCTGGCCGCCCGGCGCCGCGAGGATCGTCTCAGGGCCGACGAGCGCCGCGGCCCCGTAGCCGAGCACCAGGGTGAACAGGTAGAAGATGCCGATCAGCCAGATCGCGACGACAACGGACTTCCGGGCCTCCTTGGCCGACGGCACCGTGTAGAACCGCGTGAGCACGTGCGGCAGGCCGGCCGTGCCGAGCACCAGGGCCAGCGCGAGAGACAGGAAGTCGAGCTGCGACAGGGCCGTGGCCCCGTACTGCAGGCCCGGCTCGAGAATTGCCTCGCCCTTGTCGCCGGCCATGTTCACGGCCTCCTGCATGACCGCGGAGAGGTTGAAGCCGAAGGTCGCGAGGACCCAGATCGTCATGGCCCCGGCGCCCAGGATGAGCAGCGTCGCCTTGATGATCTGCACCCACGTGGTGCCCTTCATGCCACCCACCAGCACGTACAGGATCATGAGGGCGCCGACGACTGCGATGACCAGGCCCTGACCGGCCTTGTCAGTGATGCCGAGCAGGAGTGCCACGAGGCCTCCGGCGCCCGCCATCTGGGCCAGCAGGTAGAAGAACACCACCGCGAGGGTGGACAGCGCGGCGGCCAGGCGGATCGGCCGCTGCTTCAGGCGGAACGACAGCACGTCGGCCATCGTGAACTTGCCGGTGTTCCGCAGCAGCTCGGCGACGAGCAGCAGCGCCACGAGCCACGCCACGAGGAAGCCGATGGAGTACAGGAAGCCGTCGTACCCGTTGACGGCGATGGCCCCGGCGATGCCCAGGAAGCTCGCCGCGGACAGGTAGTCGCCGGCGATCGCCGTGCCGTTCTGCGTGCCCGTGAAGTTACGGCCGCCGGCGTAGAAGTCCGCGGCGCTCTTGTTCTGCCTGGACACCCTGAAGACGATGACGAGCGTGACGGCGACGAACGCCGCGAAGATACCGATGTTGATCGCCGTGTTGCCGACGTTCGTGGCCTCGGCCGCCATGACGGTCCAGTTCACAGCTCGCCCCCCTCGATCTCCTCGCGCAGGGCCTTTGCCCGGGCGTCGAACTTGTCGTTCGCCCACCGCGCGTAGACCGTGGTGATGACGAACGTGGACACGAACTGCAGCAGGCCGAAGATCAGACCGACCGTGATGGTGCCGCCGACACGGATGCTCATGAAGTCGTGCGCGTACGTGCTCATGAGCACGTAGAGGAGGTACCAGACAAGGAACAGCGCGGTCATCGGGAAGACGAAGTTCCGGAACGCCTTGCGGAGGCTCTGGAACTCGTCAGATCTCTCCACGCGTTGGTAATCGGTCTCTGCAGGCCCTGATGCCTGTACGTCACTCATGACGCCTCCATTGGGTCATGGGGGCGCGCGCTCTGCTCGCGGCCCGGTGCGCATCTCGCACCGGGGCCAATGTGCCGCAACTCACACGCTGAGGGCAAATAGTTCACACGGTGAGTTTACGGACTTGACCAAGTCGTTATGTCTTCAAGTTCCGTCGCCAGAACCCGGGAACCCGCCGGTCAGCGCGGCAATCAGCGCCGGACATACTCCAGGTCCGCGATCGTCCGTCCGGCGCCGTGCGCCTTGCGCTCGAACCCGGTGAGCACGCGCCGCTCGAACCGCGGGGCCCGGCCCCCGGGACCGTGTGGATTCGTGAAGCTCTCGTCGGCGTCCATGACCTCGACCATCTGCTCCGCGTACTCTGCCCAGTCGGTCGCGAGGCGGAGGGTCCCGCCCGGCCGCAGCACGCGCGCCGCGAGCGCCGCGAACTCGGCGGTGACCAGGCGGCGCTTGTGATGGCGCGCCTTGTGCCACGGGTCGGGGAAGAAGATCCAGAGCTCGTCCACGGACCCGGCCCAGAGGGTGGTCTCCAGCAGCTCGGCCGCGTTGGCCTGCACGAGCCGCAGGTTCCGCAGCCCCTCCTGCCCCCGCGCCGCGCCGGCCCGCTCGGCACGCGCGATCGTGTGCGCGAGCCCGGGCCGGTAGACCTCGACGGCTAGGTAGTCGCGCTCGGGATCGGTGGAGGCGGCCTCGACGACGGCGTCCCCCAGCCCGGAGCCGATCTCCACGACCAGCGGGGCCTTGCGCCCGAAGACTGCTTCCGTGTCCAGCACGAAGTCCGGGTCCACGGAGGTGCGGGCGATCGCCCGGGGCACGTCGATCACGTAGACGGCGTGACGTTCGGCCCAGATCCGCTTCTGCTTGTCGGTGAGCCGGCCGGACCTGCGCATGAACGACACCGGCTTGGTCCGGAACCCCGAGAGCTCGGGCCGGTCGGCGGGGTCCTGGTGTGCGGCGTCGGGCTGAGGAGGAACGGGCTGGCTCACGGGAGAAGCGTACGAGGATGCGGCGCGGGGTTGCGTATCCGCAAGGATTCGGGGCACGCCGCGCACGCCGGCCAAGGAGCGCGGCAGGCTGGTTGCAGACGCCCGGACCACCAGCGAAATGAAGGAGCTGAGCTTGCTCGCCACCGCACCAGCCACCGATCCGGACGACGACCCTTGGCCCTGGGACGAGCCGAGCGACCGGCCCGACCGGGTGGCGCGAGACGTCGCCGTCGCGCAGCGCTCGGACGGCCTCTTCCGGGGCCTGCTCCGCGATCACGACCACGCCGACTGAGGCGCCCGGCAGTCACGCCAGGTCCACCTCGGTCGTGGCGCGAGGCGGCCCTGGACGCCGTGGACGCGCGCGCGGGACGCGCGGCACCGGTCCTGCGTGGCCCACGACGTTGCGGAGCTCACCGAGGCGTTCGACGCGCAGCACCACCTCGTCGCCCGCCACGAGCGGCGGCGGGCTGAGCTCGCCGGACCGGCCCCACAGCTCGGCCAGGCAGCAGCCGTTCCCGCCCGTGCCCGACCCGAGCACGTCGCCTGGCACCACCCGGGTGTTCCTGGACGCGTAGGCGACGAGCTCGCCGAACGGCCAGCCCATGTTCGACAGCAGGTCGTTGCCTACCGGCGTGCCGTTGACCTCGGCCTCCATGGCGAGGCGGTGGAAGCCGTCGGGGTCGAGGACGTCCGCGAGCTCGTCCGCCGTGACGATCCACGGCCCGAGCGTGCTCGCGAAGTCCTTGCCCTTGGCCGGTCCCAGCCGCACCCTCATCTCCCGGGCCTGGACGTCCCGGGCCGACCAGTCGTTGAGGATCGTGAACCCGAAGATCGCCGCCGCGCCCTGCTCGGGCGTGAGGTTCGCGCCGTCCGAACCGGCGACGGCCCCGATCACGGCCGCCACCTCCAGCTCGAAGTCGAGGCGTTCGCACTGCGGCGGGACGACGGTTTCGCCCGTCGCGACGACCGAGTGCGGGTTCGTGAAGTAGAACGTCGGGTACTCGTACCACTCCGGCACCACCTCGCTGCGGCCGTCCACGGCCGCGCTGACTCCCTCGACGTGCTCCTCGAAGGCGACGAAGTCACGGATGGTGGTGGGCACGAGCGGGGGCAGGAGCTCGACGTCGTCCAGCCTGGGTTCTTCGTCGCCATGCGTGGCCGCGACGAGCGCGGCACCGATCTCGAGCGTGGCCGGAAGCCCGGCGGCGAGCAGGCCGGCGATCGTCCCGCCGTCGGGCAGCGGCAGAACGTGGTCGTCGACGACGAAGCCCTCGCCGACCTCGCCTCGATGCCGCCAGCGCGCGAGCCTCATGCAGGTTCGCTCACCATCGCCGCGACCCGGTGCATGAGGCCCGGGACGTCGGCGTCGTGGACGTCGTCGAGGAGCCATCGGCCGAGCTGGACGGACGCCTCGACGACGGCCGTGGCGCGCGGGAGCCTGCGGGCGTGGAACGCGTCCCACACCTCCTGGTCCAGGCGTTCCGCCGACAGCAGGAGCTCGACGAGCACCAGCGCGTCCTCGACGGCCTGCGCAGCGCCCTGGGCCATCGTCGGCGGGCAGCTGTGTGCCGCGTCGCCGACGATGACGACGCGCCCGCGGTTCCACGGCGCCGGGACCAGGTGCTGGGTGAACCGGGTGTAGTTGATGCGCGACGCCTCGTCGAGCTCGGCGCGGATCTCCTCCCAGGGCCCGTGGTAGGCGAGGGAGAGGTCGTGCATGGCCTTCACCGCCTCGGCGGGGGTCACGCCGAACCGGTCCTGACCCTTCTCGACCAGGTAGGCGTACATCGTGTCGGGGCCCGTGGGGCAGTAGCCGGCGATGTAGACCGGACCCCCGTAGTACAGCTCGGTGTGGGTCACCTGCTCCGGTCGCCGCACGAACGCGCGCCAGATGCCCATCCCGGTGGGCTCGGGCGTGGTCTCGATCCCGAGCAGGCCGCGCACCGTCGAGTGCAGCCCGTCGGCGCCAACGAGCAGGTCGTGGCGCACGGTCCGGCCGTCCGAGAGCACTACGTCGACGCCGTCGTCGTCCTGCGTGAGCGCCGCCACCTGGACGCCGAAGGTGATCGTCGCGCCCAGAGCCTCGGCCCGGTCGAGCAGGATCGCAGCGAGGTCCGGGCGGTACATCCCGACCGTGGCCGGGTAGCCCGGCCCGCCCGTGCGGTCGTCGGGCATCTCGACGAGGACCCGGGCCTCCGGGCCGGGGGCGCGCAGGCCGAGGACGTCGAAGGCATAGGACTGGGCGCGGACCTGCGGCCATACCCCCAGTCGGTCGAAGGCGCGCAAGGCGTTGCCCTGCAGGGTGATGCCCGAGCCCAGGGAGTCGAGGGCGGGCTTGGCCTCGAAGACGTGGACGTCGACGCCTCCCTCGGCGAGGAGGATCGCCGTGGCGAGCCCCGCGACACCGGCTCCGGCGACGGCGACGGAGTGCACTGCAGACATGGTCAGGCCTTTCCTGGTGGTCGGTTCACTTCACGGCGACGGGGTTGACCGGGGCGCCGACGGCGCCTGTCACGGGGATCGGTGCGGCGGTGAGGAAGAAGTCCCACCGGCCGTCGATGGCGCAGTCCGCGGCCAGGGCGTCGAGGTCCCACATCTCACCGACGGTCAGCCCGATGTGCGGGATCGCCACCTGGTGCAGCGGCTGGAAGGCGTCGTCGAACTCGTTGGGCCGCACCTCGAAGCCCCAGGTGTCGGTGGCGACGGCGGCGATCTCTGTGCGGTGCAGCCAGCCAGCGGTGGTGAAGGACAGGCCGGCGCTCGGTCCGCCGGCGTACCCGGCCCAGC
Organism: Promicromonospora soli; assembly: GCF_014653785.1. Classification (GTDB taxonomy): domain Bacteria; phylum Actinomycetota; class Actinomycetes; order Actinomycetales; family Cellulomonadaceae; genus Promicromonospora; species Promicromonospora soli. The sequence continues at coordinate 621,677 of NZ_BNAS01000004.1, forward strand.
CCTCGCGGCGGGCGCGCGCCAGGCGGCCGGTGCGGACTAGGACGATGTCGCCGCGTCCCACCTGCGCGGTCGGTCCCTGGGCCGCCATGCAAGCCCGCAGGTCGTCCTCGGTGATCGCGTACCCGTCGGGCAGCTCCCCGTCCGCCAGGTGACGACCCAGATCGAGGAGCACGCCGCGCCCGGCCAGGTGCGGGGCCATGTGCTCGATGCCGGTGACCCGGTCGCCCTCGCTCGTCACGACGTCGCCGGCCGCGCGCCCGTTCCAGGCGCGCCCATGGTCGAAGATGTGGCCCAGACCGTCCCACTGGGTGGAGCACTGCAGGGGCATCGAGACGACGTCGTCGGCGCCGCCGAAGCCGTGCGGGAAGCCCTGGCTGCCACGTTCGGCGTCGACGCCGGTGTCCAGCATCGTGTGCACCGGGTTGGTGCGCCGGCGCCAGCCGGTCTGCGGGCCGTCCATGTCGAACCGCTGCGCCAGGGAGAACGAGACCCCGCGCCGCACCAGGGCCGCGCCCTCGCGGCGCTTGCCATCGTCGAGGAAGTTCACGGTGCCGAGCACGTCGTCGTCGCCCCAGCGGCCCCAGTTGCTCACCTCGGCCGCCGCCCGGGCGACGGCGCCCTCGGGGTCGGTCCGGTCCAGGGTCGGCCGCCCGTCGGCCGGCAGAGCCGGCATGACACTCATCGCCCACCGTCCAGCTCGGCGAACGTCTCCGTCACCCAGTCGGCGATGTACGCGGCGACGTACGCCATGTGGTCGATGCTTATGTGCTCCGTGCCGCCCTCAGGGTCGTCGAAGATCCGCAGCTCGCGCTTAGGGCTGTGCACGGCCTGCTCGTAGGAGCGGTGCGCGTACTCGACCGGGATCTGCCGGTCGCCCGCGCCGTGGGTGATGAGGAACGGGACGCGGATCTTCTCGACGACGCCGTCCAGGTGCATGCCCTTGGTCGCCTGCACGAACTCGTCCATCGTCGACACGCCCCACACCCAGAACACGTGCTCCCAGTAGTGCGGCACGGGGTTCTCGCCCTCGCGCCGCCGCCGCGCCTCCTGGACGGCGGCCCAGTCGTGGTTGGCACCCCAGGCCACCACCAGCCGCACGCGGTCCTCGAACGCCGCGGCGCGCGGTGCGTAGTACCCCCCGAGGGACCAGCCGACGAGGCCTACCCGCGAGGCGTCCGCCTCGGGCAGGGTCTCCAGGAAGTCGACGCAGGCCGCCGCCCAGACCTCGGTGTCGTGGCGCGCGGTCAGCCCGCGCATCCGCAACGCCTCGCCGGACCCCGGCGTGTCGACCATGAGGGTCGAGATGCCGCGGCGGGCGAGCATCTGGGGGAAGCCGGAGTAGTACATCATCTCCTTGGTCGAGTCGAGCCCGTTCCACTGGATCACGACCGGCGCGGGGGCGTCCGGCGACGCCTCCGGTGCAGGCAGGAAGTACCCGGGTAGCGACGACCCCGCGTACGGAACCTCGACGCGCCGCACCGGCGATCCACTCAGCTCCAGGTGCCGGGCCAGGAGCGACATCGACCGCTGGTAGGCCTCAGTGCGCCCGGACCAGGTGGGGGACTGCAGGCGTTCGGCCTGGGACGTGTACAGGCTCGCGCGGTACAGCTTGTCGGCCGCGCCGATGACGCGGCCGCGGGCGACGTCGTCGTCGGCCGAGGCCACGAGGCGGTCCACCACCGACTGCCAGGCCGCGTAGAGCTGCTCGGTGCCTGCGTCGTCGCCGTGCTCGGCCGCCTCCAGGACCGGCCGGCACGCCCGGTCAACCTCGTCGATCAGGCCGCCGTTGTTGAGCGCGGCGACGACGGCCATGCTCCAGACGTAGTTGCCGGGGAAGTACATGAACATGCGAGGCTCCGTCCGCCCGCGCCTCGTCACGCGGGACGGTCACCATCACAGGACACCTGGAGCTCCTCGTGAAGGCGATCTTGCTGATGGCGGGTATTCGCCACATCGATGCGCCTAGCGTCGCACAGCGATTGCCGCGATACCGGCGCACGCCGTACGGTCAGGGCGTGACAGCGCCGTCCATCTCCCGGCACGACCTCAACCTGCTCGTGTACCTCGACGCCCTGCTCGCCGAGCGGAGCGTCACCCGCGCGGCGCAACGACTCATGCTCAGCCAGCCGGCGATGAGCGCCGCCCTGTCGCGGCTGCGCACGCACTTCCGCGACCCGATCCTGGCGCGCGACGGCAACACCTACCGGCTCACGCCGCTGGCCGAGCGGCTCGCCGAAGAGACGGGGTTCGCGCTCGACGCCGCACGGCGGGTCTTCGAGAACCAGGCCGACTGGGATCCCCACGAGTCGACCCGTGAGTTCACGGTCCTCGGCTCGGACTACGCGTTCGTCACGCTGGGCGCCGCCGTGACCGCGCTGGCCACCCAGCGGGCACCGCACGTCCGGTTCCGCTTCACGCACCACACGCCCCAGATCGTCGACGCCGTCGCGGAGCACCTGCGCACGGTCGACGCCATCCTCATCCCGCACGGGTTCATCGACGGGCTGCCGCACCGTGACGTCGTGACGGACGACTGGGTGATCCTCGCCGCCACGGACAACGACGCCGTCTCCGACGTGCTCACCACGCAGGACCTCGCCACCGCACCGTGGGTCTTCACCTACATGTCCCGGTCCGCGTTCACCCCCGCTTCGCTCCAGCTCCAGCAGCTCGGCCTGGAGCCGAAGGTCGAGTGCGTGGTCGACGGCTTCCTCGCACTGCCCGCCTTCGTCGCGGGCACGCGGCGGCTGGCGCTGGTCCAGCGCCACCTGAGCGCGTTAGCGCTGCACCACCCCGGGATCCGCGTGCTCGAGTGCCCGTTCGAGGCGACGCCCATCACCGAGGCGCTCTGGTGGCACCCGGTGCGCACCCGGGACCCGGAGCACGCCTGGATGCGTGAGCTCTTCGTGGAGGCGGGCAGGGCGCTGTAGCAGGGGGCATTCATGAGGCTGATGCGCGGCATCACCAAAAGGGCCGTTGACCTCCTCCGACGCGGCACTAGTGTCGGCCTCCAGCCTCTCCCGACGACGACGCCGCCCGGGACGCCGATCCCGCACCGCCGCGGGGAACCCCAGGAGGATTCCCATGAACCCCACCCCGTCGCCCCCGAGCAGAGGAGCCCTGCCCGGCGTCCTGCTGCTGGCGGGTAGCTGCCTGTCCGCGCTGGCCGCCGTCCTGCTCGCCCCGGTGCTGCCCCAGCTCCAGGAGCAGTTCGCGAGCAGCCCGCTGCCGCCCGCCCTGATCCTCTCGGCGCCCGCTCTCATGATCGCGCTCTTCGCCCCGTTCGCCGGGCAGATCGTGGACCGGACCGGCCGGCGCAACCTGCTGCTGGTCGCGATGGTGGTCTATGCCGTCGTCGGGACCGCCGTGGCCTGGCTGCCGGAGAGCCTCGTCTCGGGCTCCATCGCCCCCGTGCTGGTCCTGCGCCTGCTCGTCGGCCTGGCCGAGGCAGCGATCATGGCGTGCTGCACCACCCTCATCGCTGACTACTACCGCGGCGACCGCCGGAACCGCTACCTCGGCCTGCAGACCGTGTTCACCACCGTCGCCGCGACGATCTTCATCGTGGTGGGCGGCGTGCTGGGCGCGGCCGGCTGGCGCGCGCCGTTCTGGGCGTACGCCCTGAGCATCGTGATCGTCGTGCCGATGTTCTTCGTGCTCGACGAGCCCGTCCCCGACGAGGGGGAGCGCGCGGCCGAGCGAGCGGCCGCAGGTCGCCCGATCCCGTGGCGCACGCTCCGGCTGCCCCTGGTCACCACGGTCTTCGGCGGCTTCGCCTTCTTCGTGCTGCTCTCCCAGTCCGCGCTGGTCTACAGCGGAGTCGGGATCACGGACACCCAGCAGATCGGGCTGCTCACCGCCGGCGCGTCGGTGGCGACGGCCATCGGGTCGATCGCCTTCGCCAGGCTGGCCCGGTTCACCGCCAAGGTGCTGCTGCCGGTGGCCCTCGGCGTCCTGGGCGCCGGGCTCGTGCTCATGTGGCTCATGGCAGTCGCCGGCGTCGTACCCGGGGTCGTCGCGGGCGCCGTGCTCGGCAGCCTCGGCTGCGGCCTGCTGCTGCCGACCATGCTGGTCTGGGCCGTCGGACGCCTCGCCTTCGCCGAGCGCGGGCGCGCCACCGGGCTGTGGACGGCCGCCTTCTTCCTCGGCCAGTTCGTGTCCCCGCTGATCGTCCAGGCCGTCCAGGCCGGTGCCGACCCGGTGACGTCGCTGCCGCCCGCCCTGGGCGCGATCGGCCTCGCGTGCGGGGCCGCCGCTGTGATCCTCCTGGTCGTGGTGCAGCGTGAACCTCTGTCCGAGAAGCACGACGAGGGTCTCGCGATCGAGCCCGTCGCAGCCTGAGGCCACGAACCCCGAGGTGCCCGACGGCAACCGCCGTCGGGCGCCCTGTGCCGTCGGACATCATGCGCCGTCAGGGCATCGCGTCCGAGACGGCCTTGCCGCCGCCGTGCGCGGTGAGGCCGCCGTCGACCGCGATCTCGGCGCCGCTCACGAACGACGCGGCCTCGCTGAGCAGGAAGGCGACCACAGCCGCGACCTCCTCGGGGCGGCCGGTCCGGCCGAGCAGCGTGGCGGCCACGTTGGCCGCGCGGAACGACTCGGGGGCGCTCGCCGTCATCGGGGTCTCGACGAAACCCGGGTTCACGAGGTTGACCCTGATCCCGCGCGGCCCCAGCTCCATCGCCGCCGTCCTCGTGATCCCGCGCAGCGCCCACTTGCTCGCCCCGTACGCCACCCCGTAGTGGGCGGTGACGGCGGCGGCCGAGCCGATGTTCACCACCGAGGACCCGGCCGGCATCAGCGGCGAGAGGCGCCGCATCCCCAGCGCCGGGCCGGTCGCGTTCACGGCGAGCACCCTGGCCAGGTCGTCCGGCTCGATGTCGGCGAGCCGGGCACGCCAGGTGACCCCGGCGTTGTTGACCAGCCCGTCCACGCGGCCGAACGTGGCCGTCAGGTACTCGGCGAGGTCACGCCAGCCGGCGTCGAGCGCAGCGTCCAGCCGTCGGTTCACGGCCCCGGACACCGCAGGCGCTTCGAGGTCCGTCGCGACCACCCGGCAGCCGGCCGCCACGAGCAGGTCCGCCACGGCGGAACCGATCCCGCCGCGCGCGCCGGTGACGACGACGACCTTCCCGGACGGGTCCGGGAAGGTCGTCGTCGCGGTCGGTCGGGTCGTCACCCCTGGCCGAGCCGCGCGTAGGGGTTGAGCAGCGCCTCCCGGGTCGCCGGGTGCACGCCCTCCTCGGTCGCCGACGGCTCGGGCGCCGGCGGGAACGACTCGGTCATGGACATCGGCATGACGCTGTTGCGGTAGATGCTGTTGGACCCCGTCGACGGCGTCCACACGCGCGGCTCCCAGTCGGGCACGTAGTTGCGGTAGCCGCCCGTGTTCACCTCGATTCGCATGGTGGACGGGTCGCGGAAGTACAGGAAGTTCTGCTCGCCGACGCCGTGGATGGACGGCCCGTACTCGATGTCGGTGCCGTTCTCCATGAGCACGTCGGCGGCCTGGAGCAGGTCCTCACGGGTGTCCACCCAGAAGGCGAAGTGGTTGATCCGGCCAGGCCGCGACGAGCCGTCCAGGACGATGCCCAGGTCGTGCGACTTCTCGTTGGTCGTGATCACCGTGAACACCGTCACGGGAGCCTCGTCGAGCACCGTGTGGGCCATGATGCGGAAGCCCAGCACCTCGGAGTACCAGTCGGCGAAGCCGCGGACGTCGGACGCCGCGACCGTGACGTGGTCGAGCTGGCGGGGGGCCACGGCGTGCCGGCTCCGGCGCTCGGGCCGGTCCGGAAAGATCGAGGCCTGGTCGCCCTCGCCCGCGTACTTGTCGACCTCCCAGAACAGGTCCATGGTGTGGCCCCACGGGCCCACGAACCGGAACGAGCGGCCGTGGTGGAAGCCCTGCTCGGACCAGACGACGTCGACGCCCTTGGCCTCGACGCGGCGCGCGGCCTCCTCGAGCGCCTCGGCGCTGGTCGTGCGCCACGCCATGCTTGCCAGGCTCGGCTCGGGGCCCTCGCTGATCGCGAGGCTGTAGTGGTAGTAGTCCCCCCACGACCGCAGGTACACGACGCCGTTCTCGCGCCCCGACTCCCGCAGACCTACCTGCTCGGTGTAGAAGCGGACGGAAGCCTCGACGTCGGGCGTCGTGATCTCCAGGTGGGACAGATGGGAAAGCAGCTTGATCATCGTTGATCCTCCGGTAGGGAACGGGGCGCCCGGGGCGCCGCTCCCCACTCTTGTCAGCGTGGAGTCATCACGGAAGACGAATCTGATGATCGAGGGCATCAGTCTGGCTGATGCCACTTAGGTGCCCGCCTGCCGTCAGAACGCCCCCGCGATCCGCTCCACCACCCAGTAGAGCGCCACCGCGACGATCCCCGCGGTCGCCGTCCCGAGCACCCATCGGGCGGCCCGCGGTGCCCGGACTCGAAGCAGCACCAGCAGCGGGAACACCACGGCGATGATGCCGAGCTGCACCGCCTCGATGCCCACGTTGAACGAGAGCAGCGACCACAGCAAGGTCCACGACCAGGCCGCGTCGATGCCGAGTGCGCCCGCGAACCCGACGCCGTGCACCAGGCCGAAGACGAACACCACGGGCAGCCGCCACCGGTCCCAGGCGCCGCGCTCGGCCCGGGTCCCGGGGACCAGTCCGCCCCGCCCGCGCCAGATCCTGTACAGGTCGACGGCCGCCACCACCGCTATCGAGGCCGAGATCACCGGCTCGACCACTGTCACGGGCACCGACACCACGCCCAGCGCCGCAAGCAGGAACGTCACGGAGTGCGCCACGGTGAAGGCGGTGGCGGTCCACACGACGTCGCGCAGCCGCCGCGCGTCGATCAGCAGCGCCAGCAGGAACAGCACGTGGTCCAGCCCGAGCAGCAGGTGCTCGCCGCCCAGCACGAAGAACTCCCCGACCTGCTTGAGCACGCGGTTCTCGCCCGTGGTGAGGGTGGGCGACGCCGCGGTGAGCACCGCGGAGCCCTCCTCCTCGTCCAGCGTGTACCGGATGACCGTCTCCGTGGAGTGCACGAACGACTCCGCGTCCGGAAACAGGGCGCTGGAGACCTCGTGCACGCCGCCCAGCCCGCCGTCGCACGCGAAGGAGTACGTCAGGGCGGCGTACGGGCGCTCCCCGCGCTCGACGATGTCCGCGGCGACCAGCGTCGGTGCGCACGGCTCGCCGTCGTAAGCGACGACGAAGCGGTCGGTGACGTAACCGTCGACCGCGCCCTCGTGCTTGTCCAGCTGAGCCAGCTGCTCAGCCCGGCCCGTGGCCTCGTACGCCTCGGCCCGCAGCCAGGCGGACTTCATGAGCAGGTCGTACTCGAGATCGAGGACGGCGGCCACGTCCGCCGTCGGCTCGCCTGCCGCCGGCCCGGTCACCTCCGCGTAGACGTCGCTGGTGGCGTCGTGGGCCACCGCCGGGGCCGCGAGCAACAGCCCGGCGGGACTGCCCACCACAGTGAGCAGCCCCGCCAGGGCCAAGGAGCGTCCGAACCTCAACGGCGCGCCGTGGTGAAGTACGCCGGCGAAGCCGTCGTCGCCCCGCCCCCGGAGGTGCGGGCCGTGACGAACCACGCGTAGGTGCGGTCCGGCTTGAGGCCGGTCCACCGGACCGAGGCGACCTCGCCGGAGGACACGGTGTCCTCGCCGATCTCGTACCTCGGGTCGTACAGCACCACGAAGTCCGTCGTGAACGACGTGGTGCGCGAGGTCAGGTCGACCGGCAGCACCATGTTGTCCTCGAGGCCGTTGTACCGGTGCTCGGTGTCGTACTCGGTGGCGCCGAACTCGCCCAGCAGCGGCGAGTAGGTGTCGACGGACACCTCGCCGCGGTCGACGTCGAACTGCAGCATGCGGAAGAACGACGCGCCGAACTGGAGCCGGTCGGCGGGGTTGTACCCGCCGATCCGGGTGAGCCCGAGCTGGTCCGCTGACACCGTGTAGAACTGGTAGTCCGCGAGCAGCTCGACCACGCCTCCCCCGATGTCCCCGATCACCGGCGGGCGCACGTTGGTGCCCACGCCGTGCCTGTGCCCGGCCAGCACCATGAACACGTTCGGGTTGTCCCTGACGAGCAGGTTGTACAGCAGCGGGCCGTCGGACCCGCCGAAGTTGGCCCCGCGCCCGTCGGGCGACGAAGACGGCTCAAGGTAGTCGTGCGTGAGCAGGATGCCGTTCCGGTCGGAGTACCGGTCGAAGATCGACGCCGCCCACTCGGCCTCGTCACGCGTCACGCCGTAGGACAGGCCCACCACCACGAAGTCCAGGCCGCCGGCCGAGAACAGGTCGTAGTGGTTCTCGTTCGAGCCCGGCTTCATGGTGCCGCCGTAGGACGCGTCCGCCCAGCCCTCGGACACCTCCTCGTACCGCTGCGGGCCGAAGTACCGGTCGTACAGCTCAGGGTTGGTCCCGGACTGGTTGTCGTGGTTGCCCGCGACGACGCCGTTCGGGATGCCCGCGGCGTCGATGCGGCCCTGAGCCTCGGAGGCGAAGTCGAACTCGCCGATGACCTGGTCCTCGAGCTCCGGCGGGAACGCCCGGATGTTGGTCTCGGTGATGTCGCCGGTGTGCGCCACGTACGCGATCTTCCGCTGCTCGGCGTTGTCCACGATCCAGTCCATGACGCCCGTGTAGCCCTTGGCCCACACGGCGCGCTCCTCGGCGGTCTCCTGCTCGACGGCGCCCTCGGACAGGTACTGCGTGTCCGTGTAGTGGACCATCGAGAAGTCGTACGCGTCGGGGTCGGCGAAGCCGTTCGGGTCGCCCGCGTCGATGTCGTCGGCGAAAGGGTCCTCGCCGGTGACCATGGCGTGGACCATGCCGTCGTCCACGTAGTCCCGGGTCACGGTGCCCTCGAGCACGGTGCCGCCGTCGACTGCGCCGCGCGCGGAGGCGACGACGTCCCAGGCATCGGTCTCCGGGTTCCAGGCCCGCAGGCTGACCAGGCGGGCCGGGTCGGCGACGCCCTCCCAGCGCAGCACCGGCGCCTCGACCCGGCCGCGGACCGGCACGTCGAACCGCTGGTAGGTGACGTCGCGCGAAGTCGGTGATGCCGCCGACCGGCCGTCGCCCGGCGCGAGCGCCCTGGTGCTCAGCTGAGCCTGGCCCGGCACCGTCAGGTCCGTCGGCACGGCGCCGGCCTCGCCCTGCCAGGCCGCGGACGGCGTGAGGATCTCTGCGGCTGAGAAACGCGCTGTGACGTCGCCGCCGTCGGGCTCGGCGACCGTCGCCTCCAGCGTCGCGGCGCTCCTCACGCCCGAGGTGCCCGACGCCGGTGCGAGGTTCGCCGGCGCGTCCGGGATCCCGGCGCTCACGATGGCGATCTCGTGGGTGACCTCGTTGCCGAGGCCGTCCGTCGCGGAGACCGCGAGAGTGTGGTTGCCGGCGGAGAGGCCCGGGCCGACCGGGTCGCCCTGGGCGATCTCCTCGCCGTCGAGCGTGACGTCCGGACCCTGCACCACGCCGGAGGCGTCGTCAACGGAGACCGCGAGCGGCACGCTCGAGGTGAGCCGGTCGCCGTCGGCGGGCGTGGCCGAGACGAGCGCCGGGCCGGTGTTGTCCGTGAACAGGGCGCGGGTGGCGGTCTCGCCGGTGGTGGAGGTCGCCGCGAGCTCGTGCTCGCCGTCGGGCAGCGTGGCGGTGTCGACGTCGGCGCGCAGGCCGCGTGCGGGGGCGTCGACGGTGAACGTCACCGTGATCTCGCGCAGCGCCGTTCCGCTGGAGCCGCAGGTGCCGTCGCCCATGGCGTAGGAGGGCTTCAGCCCGACGCCGGCGGCGGTGCCCACGGCGGGCGTCAGCGCGAGGTTCGAGATCGTGAAGTCGTCGCGGTTGCAGTCGCCCGCGAACGTGCCGGTGACGACCTTGACGGTGTTCTCGCCGGGGCGCAGCCACTCGTTGGGGATCGCGACGTCGGCCCGCTGGCTCGCGTACGAGCCGCCCATCGGCGTCTCGATCCCGTTCACCACCAGCAGGTTCGCGGCCTGGCCGTCGACGGCGTTCGAGCCTACGTTGAACGAGAACGCAGCGTCGCCGAAGCCAAGGGTCGCCGTTGCCTCGACCGCTTCGCCGTCGACCGTGAGCCCGGTCGTGGCGCCGTCCTCGTCCGCGGGGCGGGCACCCGTGACGGTGACCGTGCCGTTGGCGAGGGTGCCGTCGACCGGGGTGAGCCGCGGCGCGCCGGCCGGCGCGTTGTTCACGCGGACCTGGTGCGTCGTCGTGTCGCCCGCCGCGGTGCGGGCCTCGATCGTGTGCGCGCCGTTGGCCAGCGTCGTGGTGTCCAGGTCGGCGCTCAGGCCGGTGGTGCCCTGCGGGTCGCCCTGCACGAAGAACGTCAGTTCCGCACGCAGCAGCAGGCTCGTGTTGGTGCCGCAGCTGCCGTCGCCGAACGCGTAGGTGTACTCGTTCTCCTCGCCGTCGGCGGTCTCGCCGAGCGGCTCGAGCGTGAAGTCCGACAGCACGAAGTCGTCGTGGTTCACGCCGCAGTCGGTGTTGATGGTGCCAACGACGACCTCGATGGTGTTCTCGCCGGTCACGAGGTACTCGTTCGGGATCTCCAGCTCGACGCGCTTGCTCACGGCGTCGGGCAGGTAGATCGGCTCCGACCCGTTCACTGATACGTAGTTTCGGTAGCGCGCCTCGGTCGAGTTCGTCGCGACGTTGTAGCCGAGGATCGACGTGCCCAGTGTCTCGGTGGCGCCAGGCACGTCGGTGCCGTCAATGGTCAGGCTCTCGATGTCGTCGCCGGGCGCGACGGGCTCGGCCGCGACGGGGACAGTCCCCTCGAGGAACTCGCCGTCGGCCGGCGTGAGGACCGGGCTGCCCGATGCCGGGGCCTCCGGCTGCTGCGGGGCCTTCGGCTCGTGCGGGGCAGTCGCGATCGGGCTCCTCGCCGGCCGGCTCGTGTCCGCGGGGGCGGCGGACGACGTCGTCGCTACCCACCCCGTCACGGCGAGCGTGGCCGCCGTGACCGCCGCGATGAGGCCGGCCTGGTGCCTGACCCGCTGCCTCGCTCGCTGATTCCTGGTGTGTGGCCGCATGGCCGTCCTCCCTGTGCTCCGTGAAGGTGGACGGCACCTGAGCACGCCCGGTGGTCAACCTGGACCCGGCGGGTGAACGGAGCTGGAGCGGAAGGCGACAACCGGACAAACTGTCGGGTATCCGGGCGAATGCGCACGTCAGGGGCGCGTGCAGAGCGGGTGAAGTTTGCGGCTGAGCGGGAAGCGCGAAGGCCCCCACCGTGGTGGGGGCCTTCGCGATGTTGTGCGCCATCAGGGACTCGAACCCCGAACCCGCTGATTAAGAGTCAGCTGCTCTGCCTATTGAGCTAATGGCGCCTGCGACGGAAAGATTACCAGGGCGTGGAGCCCACAGCGCTACCGATTTCTCCGCCCACGACCGCCGGCGTCCACCCGTCTGAAAGGGGGATCCCGAACCGTCGTGCTGGTGCGCCATCAGGGACTCGAACCCCGAACCCGCTGATTAAGAGTCAGCTGCTCTGCCTATTGAGCTAATGGCGCGCAACGGGGAGAAACACTACCAGGACCAGGGGCGTCACCGGTAACCGAACGAACTGCCCGGGCCTGTGAACTGCACGACAGCCTGACCTACAGGTACAGCCCCGTCGCGCCGTCCGTCTCGTCGCTCTCGGCCACGCCGTGCACGTCGCGCTCACGCAGGAGCACGTAGTCCCTGCCTGCCAGGTCGACCTCGGCGCGCTCCTCGGGGTCGTACAAGACGCGGTCGCCGACGTCGACCTGTCGCACGTGCTCACCCTTGGCCACGACCTTCGCCCACGCGAGCCGCTTGGGCCCCACGGCGGTCGCCGGGATCACCAGGCCGGCCGTCGAATGCCGCTCCGACGCGTCGATCTCGGGCTCGACCAGGAGGCGGTCGTGCAGCATGCGGATCGGGAGGGTGCCTGGCTTGGTCACGGCGTTTGCAGCGTTCGTCACAGCGGGAGTGCTCACGGGACAACGCTACGCGACCGAGGGGGCAAGGTGATCCCGGCAGAAGGTCTACCGTTACGCGCATGACCACTCACCTCGAGCCCGGGGACAAGGCTCCCGACTTCACGCTGCCCACCGCTGACGGCTCCACTGTCCGCCTCGCCGACCTGGCGCAGAGCACTGACAAGGGCGTCATCGTCTACTTCTATCCGGCCGCCGCGACGCCGGGCTGCACCAAGGAGGCGTGCGACTTCCGCGACTCCCTGGCATCCCTGCAGGGCGCGGGCTACGCCGTCGTGGGCATCTCCCCCGACAAGGTGGCAAAGCTGGCGAAGTTCGCCGACGCCGAGACGCTCACCTTCCCGCTCGCGTCCGACGAGGACCACGCGACGCTGGAGGCGTACGGCGCCTGGGGCGAGAAGCAGAACTACGGCAGGACGTACGTGGGCGTGATCCGCTCCACGTTCGTGGTGAACCCGGACCTGACGGTGGCCGAGTCCTTCTACAACGTCCGGGCGACCGGCCACGTCGCCCGGGTACGCAAGGCCCTCGGGCTGATGAGCTGATGAGCTCGCCCGCCGACCTGCTCGACGTCGACGCCGAGCTCAGCGACACCGAGCTGGCCACGCGGGACCGCGTGCGGGAGTTCGTGGACCGCCGCGTCCGGCCGAACATCGCCCGCTGGTTCGCCGAAGCCTACTTCCCGCGCGATCTCGTCCCCGAGCTGGGCGAGCTGGGGCTGCTCGGCATGCACCTGACCGGGTACGGCTGCGCCGGGCGCTCCGCCGTCGAGTACGGGCTCGCGGCACAGGAGCTGGAGGCGGGCGACTCCGGCATCCGCACTTTCGTCTCGGTGCAGGGCTCGCTGGCCATGTCAGCGATCCACAAGCACGGCTCCGAGGCACAGAAGCAGCAGTGGCTCCCCCGGATGGCGACGGGCGAGGTGGTGGGCTGCTTCGGGCTCACGGAGCCCGGCGCCGGCTCCGACCCGGCGAGCATGACCACACTCGCCCGCTTCGAGGCCGGCAGCGAGGGCGGCGAATCCGGCGGCGAGTGGGTCCTGGACGGCGCCAAGCGGTGGATCGGCATGGCCTCGTTCGCGGACATCGCGATCATCTGGGCCAAGGTGCGCGAGCCTCAGGACGGAGGCGGCGAGCGGGACCGGGTGCGCGGGTTCATCGTGCCGACGTCGGCCCCGGGGTTCTCCGCCGTGCCCATCGAGCCGAAGCTGTCGATGCGCGCGTCCGTGCAGTGCGACATCACGCTGGAGGGCGTCCGCCTGCCCGCGGACGCCCTCCTGCCGGAGCATCCCGGCCTTGCGGGGCCGTTCGCGTGCCTCGACGAGGCTCGCTACGGCATCGTGTGGGGCGCGGTCGGCGCCGCGCGGGACGCGTTCGAGGCCGCCCTGGCCTACGCCAAGGGGCGCGAGCAGTTCGGCACGCCGATCGCGGGCTTCCAGCTCACGCAGGCCAAGCTCGTCGACATGGCCCTCGAGATCACCAAGGCACAGCTCATGGCGCTGCGCCTCGGCCGGCTGAAGGATACCGGGCGCCTGGAGGGTCACATGATCTCGGCGGGCAAGCTGAACAACGCGCGCATAGCGATCGACGTCTGCCGGGAGGCGCGCACCGTGCTGGGCGGCAACGGCATCACGCTGGACCACTCGCCGATGCGGCACGCCAACAACCTGGAGTCGGTGCGCACCTACGAGGGCACGGACGAGGTGCACACTCTGGTGCTCGGGCGACACATCACGGGGATCGCCGCGTTCCGCTGACCTGCACGCTCGGCTGCCCGTAGACTGTGCGCCGCGCGCGAGTGGCGTAATTGGCAGCCGCGCCAGGTTTAGGTCCTGGTGTCTTCGGACGTGCGGGTTCGAGTCCCGCCTCGCGCACCACCAGCTGTGTTGCGCCGTCCTCGCCGCGTCAGTTCTGCTGAGCGGCGAGGTCCTTCCTGACGGCGTCCATGTCGAGGTCGCGCACGGCCTCCACGACCTCGGCGAGGGCCTTGGCCGGAAGAGCGCCCGCCTGGCGGAACACCAGCACGCCGTCGCGGAACGCCATGAGCGTCGGGATGGAGGTCACCTGCGCCGCGGCCGAGATTCCGGGGTTCGCGTCGGTGTCGATCTTCGCGTGCACGATGTCGTCGTTCTTCTCCGAGGACGCCTCGAAGACCGGGCCGAACATCTTGCACGGCGGGCACCAGGTGGCCCAGAAGTCCACGAGGACTATCCCGTTGTCGCTGACGGTCTTCTCGAACGTGGCATCGGTGATGTCGACGGTGGCCATGTCGCGTTTTCCTCTCGTTGACTGTCTTCCTCGTGCAGCACAGTTATGCCCTCAGCTATTCCGGGAACAGCCCTTCCGTGAGCCGTTCAACACCCACGGGCCGATCCGGCGGCGCGGGGGTAAGGCACCGCGCGGCCCGACCTGGTAGAACGGACCCGTGACGGACACTGCCGACTACCCTTCCGACGACGACTTCTACCGCGACCCCTCCCAGGTGGCGGGCTGGCTGACCGACGAGGACCTCGCTGTCGTACGGGCGCAGCTCCCTCTCGTGTATGTCGACGCCGTGCCGGTCCGGGTCGACGACTCGGGTGACGTGGTCGCCGTCGGGCTGCTCCTGCGAGTGAACACGCAGGGCACGATGACGCGGGCCGTGATCTCGGGGCGCGTCATGTACCACGAGCGGGTCCGGGACGCGCTGCTGCGGCACATCGAGAAGGACCTCGGCCCGGTGGCGCTGCCGCAGGTGCCGCCGTCGCCGCAGCCGTTCACCGTCGCCGAGTACTTCCCGACGCCGGGGATCACCGCGTTCCACGACCCGCGCCAGCACGCCGTCTCGCTCGCGTACGTGGTACCCGTGACGGGCGACTGCCGGCCGCAGCAGAATTCCCTGGACCTCGCCTGGCTGACGCCGGAGGAGGCGTGCGCCGACGACGTCCAGGCCGAGATGATGAACGGCCAGGGCATGCTGCTCAAGCAGGCGATGTCCCACGTTGGCCGGCTTCCGTGAGATAGCGGGCGCCGGCGCCGAACTCGAGACGGGCCCTACCCCAGGTCCAGCACCGGCCAGTCCTCCAGGTCCGAGCGCATGCGGCGGTCGTGGGTGGCTACGACGACGGCGCACGGCGTGACCTGCAGCGCGCGGGTCAGCTCGTCGACGAGGTCGATCGACAAGTGGTTCGTCGGCTCGTCAAGGAGCAGCAGGTGCGGTGCGTGCAGCAGCGCCCGCGCGAGCTCGAACCGGCGCCGCTGCCCCGCGGACAGCTCGGCGAGCGGCCGGTCCAGGTCTTCCTCGCTGAGCAGGCCGAGCCCCGCGACAGGCACTACGTGGTCGGGGTCAAGCTCGCCCGAGGACAGCAGCCGCAGCGCCTCGTCGGCGTACGTCTCGAACCCGGTCCGCAGCCGTGCCTTGCCGGTGATGAGCTCGCTCTCCTGGCCGACGACGCCGATCCGCGCCCCCGGCGCGACGACCCGGCTCCCCCGGTCGAGCTCCAGGGCGCCGGCCAGCGCCGCGAGCAGCGTCGACTTGCCCGTGCCGTTCGACCCGATGATGAGCAGCCGGCCCGACGGCGGGACCGCTACCCGCGTACCGGGCAGGTCCAGGCGGGCGCCGTCGTCGTTCCCGCCGCCCTTGTCCCCGCCGTGCGGACGTGTCCCGACGCGCGGCGAACGGACCTCCACCACAGGGTTGCCGGGATCCCAGCCCGGCGACATCGCCGGGAGGTCCGGGAACGCCAGCTCCACCGGCGGGGTGGGCACCTCGATCGCCTCGGCCTCGAGCTTCTGGATGAGCCGGTCGGCGGCCTTGACGTGGATGCGGGCACGCGTGGCACGACGGTGGCCCTGCGACCCCTTTGGCGGGCGCCACGCGTCGGAGAGGCCCTCGTAGGACTCATCGAGCCGCTCGGCGAGCTGCGCCGCCCGCTTGCGCTCGGCCCGGTAGCGCTGCCGCCAGCGGTGCAGCGCCTGGTTCTTCGCAAACCGGTAGGCCAGGTAGCCCGGCTGCCCGTAGAGCACGGGCTTGCCGTCCCAGGACGGGTCGAGGTCGAGGATGGCGGTGGCGACGTCGTCGAGCAGCTCGCGGTCGTGCGTCACGAGGACGACGCCGCCGCGCCACGCGACGAGCTCGCCCGTGAGGAACTCGATGGCTGAGTCGTCGAGGTGGTTGGTGGGCTCGTCGAGCAGGAGCAGGTCGGAGCGTTCCGCAAGGCGGCAGGCGAGGCGAACCCGGAACCGCTCCCCCACGCTGAGCCGGTCGAGCCGCAGGGCGGGGTCGCGCGGGGCGCCCAGCCGAGTGAGGGCCACCTCGACCCGCCGGTCGGCGTCCCAGACGGCGAGGTGCTCCGCGAGCGACAGGGTGCGTTCGAGCACCGCGAGGTCGCCCGAGCTGTGGTCGAAAGCGGAGGCCGCTGCCTCCAGCTCGGCTGCGGCCGTCCGCAGGCCGTCGAGCGTCCCGGCGATCAGGTCGCCGATGGTCTGGCCCGGGGTGGGGTGCAGCTCCTGCTCGACGAGCGCCACGGTGCCCTGCCGCCGCACCTCACCCGACTTGGGCTGCAGGTCGCCAGCCAGCAGGTGCAGGAACGTGGACTTGCCCGACCCGTTCTCCCCCACGACGCCGAGCCGCGCGCCGTCGTTCACGGTGACGCTCATGCCGGCCAGCACGTCCCGCCCGGGGTACGCGAAGGCGAGGTCCTGGGCGACGAGATGCATCCGCCAAGCCTACGGGGGCCCGGGGCGAGTCCGAAGCCGGCGGCTCCAGCGCACCGGGCTACTCGCGGAGCCTGTCCGTTTTTTCCTTTACGCGCACTATTTCCCGCGCGAGGATGTGCCCATCCCCTCGCCGGCTCACGCCCACACCCCTGGAGTGACGTGTCCCAGACCACGCCTGCCCTTCGCCTGACCAACCTGCTCCTGGCTCCCGGGACGCGCACCCGCAGGGACCCGGACGCCGTGTTCGACCGGATGATCGCGCGCGCGGAGCGCGGCCGGACGCCGCTGAGCGCCGAGTACGCGGCGGACCTGGAGCACCTCCGGCTGGCGCTGCGCGCCTTCGCCGAGTTCCCGGGGCTGAGCCCGCTCGGCTGGATGGCGGGGAAGGGGATGGCGGAAAGCCGGATCCGGAACCGCGCCGTGGTGGGCGACCTGCACGCCCGGCACCCCGAGATCGCCGACCAGCCGGTGGACGCCCCGGTGTTCGTCGTCGGCATGCCCCGGACGGGCACCACCCTCACCTACAACATCCTCGCCAGGTCGCCCGGGCATCGCGGGCCGAAGCTCTGGGAGATGACCCATCTGGGCCTCGCCGTCGACGACGACACCGAGGCCGCGCTGATCCGGCGCACCCGGCGGAAGTACGCCATGGTGTCCGCACTCAGCCCCACCTGGGACACCATCCACCCGCTCTACGCGGCCGCCGAGGAGGAGGACACGTTCATCCGGACCCACTCGGAGCTGCACGCCTCGGCCGTACCCATGCCGGACTACCTCGAGCGCCTCCAGACCTTCGACCACCGGCCGGACTACCGGTTCCTGCGCGACGCGCTCCAGCTCCTGTCCTACGGCCGTCCCGCCCGGCGCTGGGTGCTCAAGCACCCGGCGAACCTCTTCCACCTGTCGGAGATCCGCGACGTGTTCCCCGACGCTCGGTTCGTCTGGACCCACCGCGCCCCTGAGGTGGCCCTGGCCTCGCTGTGCTCGCTGGCCGAGTCCTCGCAGCGGCTGCACCGGTACCCGAGCGCTGTGGACCTGGCCCAGATCGGGCGCGACTGGCTGTCGATCATGTCCCGGGGCGTGTCCGGTGCGCTGGCCCAGCGCACCGAGCTGGGGCCCGACGTGGTGCTCGACCTGCCGTACAGCCGCCTCACCGGCGACCCGGGCGCGGCGCTGCCTGAGCTGTTCGAGCGTCTCGGCGCGCAGTGGGGCGCCGACGACGACGCGAACCTGGCCGCGGCCCGCGAGGCGCCGCGGAAGCGCGCCCCGCACCAGTACACCCTGGAGCGGTTCGGGCTGAACCGCGACGAGGTGCGCGAGGCGTTCGCCGAGTATGTGAACCTGCAGGCGGCCCTGCCGAGGTAGGTCCCTGCCCGCTGGTCGAGCTTGTCGAGACCCAGGTCTCGACAAGCCCGACCAACGACTGCCCACGAAGAGGCTGCGGGCCCGAACGGTTCAGCGGATCAGAGCGACGCCGCCGAGCCGTACAGCGTCTGTGCGACGGTGCCCAGGTACGGGCCGAACATGTAGTTCCGCATGCTGCCACCCCGGTACTTGAAGGAGTTCACCGAGTTGAGCGTGCCCAGACCGGTGGCCTCGCTGTAGTTCACGAACCACGGGCCGCCGGACGAGCCGCCGGTCATGTTGCAGTCCAGGCCCTGGTCGGTGCTGCCGCCGAACGTGTCCTGCACGACGGTGCCGTGGCACCACGCGATGTCCGAGCCGTCGTACGGGTTGGCCTGCGGGTAGCCGAACGAGTACATGTACTGGCCGCGGGCCTGGTTGAAGCCGATCGACTGGCCACCGACGACGTCGGTCAGGTGCGCCCCGTTCACCGTGTTCATCACCGCGAAGGCGACGTCGTAGTCGAAGTCGCCGCTGTTCTGCCACTGGGCGGTGGTGGTGAGCTGGCGGGCCGTGAAGGTGCCGTAGGGCCGGGCACCGTCGTCGTAGGCCGGCACGAACGCCCAGTTCGTGGCGTAGGCACCAGGACCCTCGTTCACGCAGTGCCCGGCGGTGAGCACGACGTCCTTGTTGCCGGAGCTCACGGCGCTGCCCGAGCAGACGTAGTTCACGCCGCCGAGCGTGAAGAACACCTTGCCGGTGGTGTCGACGATCTCTCCACCACCCGTGTAGTAGCCGCCCACGAAGTCCGCGGACGGGGCAGGCTTGGCCGCCGCCTGCGCCTTCGCCTGCGGGACCACAGTCGGCCGGCCCGCGGCCACCGTGCCGCCCGCCGAGGACTTGTCCTTGTCAGCCACCAGGACCTCCGCGGGCACGGCCGCCCGCATCCGCTGGGGGGTCCAGTAGTCGACCACCCTGTCCTGGGCTGCCTGGGCGGTCGCCGCGCTGTGCACGACGACGTTGCTGGCTGCCTCGCTCGGCTGGGCCGTTGCCGGCGCGACGGACACGACGGCCACGGTGCCGCTCAGCGTCAGGGCCGCCAGCCCCGCGAGAAAGGTGCGGGAGAGGTTGCTTCGCATGCTGCCTCCTTGATCACACTGCCCGCCGAACGGCGGGCCGGGAGGATCCTACGAATCGGAGTGATTCGGGAGGAAGAGCGGCAAATGTCCTATCTGTAAATTTTCTCCGCGACAGGCGCCATCGATGGCTCGGGCCGCCGGGGTGGGCCGTCCTCCGCCCAGGGCTACCCTCGACACCGTGATTACCACCGCCCCCGCTTCCCGCACCGCTCCCGTCTGGCCCGCCGCCGTGGCCGACGCCGTCGCCGTCCTCGCCTTCACCCTCATCGGCATCGCGTCGCACGACGGGTCGTTCTTGAGCGCCCTCGGCCGCGTGGTGTGGCCGTTCGCGCTCGCGGCCGCGATCGGCTGGGTGTGGACCCGCGCGTGGCAGGACCCGGCACGCATCTGGCCCACCGGCGTGCTGATCTGGTTCACCACCGTGATCGGTGGCCTGGTGCTCCGTGGTGTGAGCGGCCAGGGGCTGGCCTGGTCGTTCGCCCTGGTGACGACGATCTTCCTGGCCATCACGATGCTCGGCTGGCGCGGCCTGGTCGCGGCGCTGCGCCGCAACCAGGCCGGCGCGAAGCCGAGCTAGCTCACGCGGTCCTTGAGCTTGTAGTAGGCGCCGGCGACGGGCAGGAACCAGGGCGGACCGAAGTGTCCGGGGATGCGACGGAACTCGAAGTCGCGCCAGATGTTCGCCTCGGGAACGCCGGACATGTGCTCGGCCATCTGGCGCCCCATATACGTGGCCATCTGGACTCCGTGTCCCGCGTACCCCATGGAGTAGTAGACGCCGTCACGCTCGCCGGCATGCACCAGACGGTCGATGCTCATGTCGACCAGACCTCCCCAGCAGTAGTCGATCCTGGCGTCGGACAGCTGCGGGAAGGTGTGGACCATGGCGTCGCGGAGGAGCTTGCCGCTCTTCTCGTCGGACTGCGGACTGGACATCGCGAACCGTGCTCGGCCGCCGAACAGCAGGCGGTTGTCGGGAGTGATCCGGAAGTAGTTGAGGAGGTTCTTGGAGTCCGAGGCCACTCTTCGCCTGGGCAGAAGATCGTCACACACGCTTGCGTCGAGCGGCTCTGTGGCGATGATGAAGCTGCCGACGGGAGCGATGCGGAACTGGTGCCAGCGGAACGGCCGACGGGTGTATGCGCCCGTTGCCAGGAGCACCTGGTCTGCCTGAATCCGGCCACGAGGGGTCTCGAGGTCGTGGCCTGAGCCGAGCTTGGTCAGCTTCAGCACCGGCGCCCTCTCGTGGATCGTCACGCCGGCGCGCTCTGCTGCTACGCCGAGCCCCCGGATGTACTTGCCCACGTGGAGGCCCGCGCTCCTCGAATCGACCATCGCGCCATGGAAGGCGTCCGATCCGATCTCGCGATGCAGCTCGTCCTTGGGGACCAGCTGAGTCTCCGCGTCCAGACGGGTGTTCAACAGCTCGGCGGTCTTCTCGAATCCCTGGTAGTGCGCCGCCTTCGACGCCAGGATCAGCTTGCCGGGGCGCGTGAAGTCGCAGTCGATGCCCTCCTCGGTGACGAGCTTCTCGATCAGGTCGATCGCTTGGCCGTAGGCGCGGTACAACGGCGCGGCCTTGTCGAAGCCCATCTTGGCCACCGCGTCCCTGATGCCGATCGACATGCCGGTGGTTGCCATGCCGCCGTTGCGACCGGAGGCGCCGAACCCCACGGTGTGCTGCTCGAACAGGTGCACCTTCGCTCCGCGTCGAGCGAGATGCAGCGCTGCCACGACGCCGGTCAGGCCACCGCCGATGACGGCCACGTCGGTGCGCCCTTCCACGGTGGTTGTCGACCGCTCGGGGGAACCCTCGGGCGCGGAGTCGAGCCAGTAGGACGTGAACTTCATTGTTACTCCTCACATGGGCTCGGAAGCCGGCGATGGCCACCGAGGAACAGGGCAGACAGCGCCACCGGTGGGTCGTGGCCTGGGCCCAGAAGTTGTTGACAGTCGACGACCATACACGTATGGTCGACAATCGACCAGAGCGGATCAGGCCGCTCCGGACCTGAGCACCAGGAGGACTCGTGGGATTCGATATCAAGCCGAAGTTCGTGACGTTCGACATGAACGGAACGCTGATCCAGTTCCGTATCAACGACGCGATCCGTCAGGTATTGGGCGACCGGCTGCCGGCGGAGATCGCCCCCGGCTTCCTGCAGGCGTGCAAGGAGTACCGGATCGACGAGTGCATGGGCGAGTGGAAGTCGTTCGAGCAGATCGCCGGTCGCTCCATGGAGCGCGCCATGCGCAGGTTCGGCCTGGAGTACTGCGAGGGCGACGCGCGGGCGGTCTACGACCACGTCCCCACCTGGGGCCCGTACCCCGGTGTCACCGAGGCACTGAGGCGCCTGGCAGAGGCGTACCCGCTGGTGATAGTGACGAACAGCGACGACGCGCACGCGTCGCGCTTGGTGGGAAATCTCCAGGCCCCGTTCGATGTGGTGATCACTGCCGAGCAGATGGGTGTCTACAAGCCCCGGCTCCGTGCGTTCGAGTACATGCTGGACAAGCTCGGAGCGGCACCCGACGAGATCGTGCACGTCTCCGCGAGTCCGATGTACGACCTCCGCCCTGCGGCGGCCATGGGTATCGAGCACAAGGTGTACGTGGACCGGGGCTTCGAGCACGACGAGTCGTGGCTCGGCTACGAGCGGATCACCGACATCGCAGACCTGCCCGTCCTCCTGGGCCTGCCGCGTCCTTGACCAGCCACCCTGCCCGCCTGCGCTTTCGGCCGATGGTCCTGGGTTTGAGCCGATGCAGTTCGGCCATCCGGTATTGTCGACAAACGACCAGGAGAGGCGGCGGGGATGGACCTCAAGCTCGGAGGGCTACAGCGGACGACGACCCCGGAGAGTGTGTACCGCGTGCTGCGTGCAGCCATCCTCGACGGGACAGTCCCGCCCGGTGGACAGCTGCGCGAGAGGGACATCGCCGAGGACCTCGGGATCAGTCGGTCGCCCCTCCGCGAGGCACTGACCAGGCTCGAGGAGGAGGGGCTGATCGTGAAGATCCCCTTCCGCGGGGCGTTTGTCGTGGAGGTGAGCGCCCAGGAAGTCGCCGAGATCGCCTCGATCCGGTTGCTTGTCGAGCCGTACGCCGGGGAACTGGCTCTCGAAGCGCTGCGCGGTCCCGAGCGGTCCAGGCTGACTCGGACGATCGAGGACCTTCATCGGGCGACCGCGGAGAACGACATCCCGGGCAGCATCGATGCGCACCTCCAGTTCCATAGGCTCTTCTACGACCTGTCGGGGCACAGCGTTCTGCGCAGCCTCTGGAACGGTTGGGAGTCCAAGCTGCGCCTGTACCTCACAGTCGACCATCGCTCCTACGGTGACCTGCACGACATCGCGGTCGAGCACGAGAAACTGGCCGCGGTCGCCCTGGAGGGCGACACGGAGATGTTCCGGCGCGAGCTGGCACAGCATTTCCAGTCAGCGCTGCGAGCCGGTACCGAGGACCCGGGGAAGGCACCCGCCGAGCACGCTTGAGCGCAGGACGCCTTGGGTGAGGGGCGAGCGTTCATCTAAGATTGTTGACAATCGACGATCCTGGTGTATGGTCGACAATCGACAGCGATCGTTGAAGACTCCCGGCATCAGTGCGAGTCCACGAAGGAGACCTGAGTCAGATGACCACCATTCAGGCCACGTGCGGTTCGAGTGTGGAGCGGCTCGAGGCTCTCGGTCTGGACCTTCCCGCCGTCGGGAAGAGCTCGACCTATGTGAACCACCGGACGGTTGACTCCAGCGTGTACGTGGCGGGTCAGCTGCCCTACAAGAACGGCAAGCTCCTGGGCCAGGGCGTCCTGGGCCGGGACGTCGACCTCGAGACCGGCCGCGGGCTGGCACGTCACGCCGCGCTCAACGCGCTCGCTGTTGCCGCGGAAGCCGTTGGCGGCCTGGATCGGGTCCGGATCGTGCAGATGCTGGTCTTCGTGGCGAGCACGGCCGAGTTCGGTCACCAGTCGAAAGTCGCCGACGCGGCCAGTGAGCTGCTCGTCGACGTGCTCGGCGAGAACGGGCGGCACGCTCGCACTGCCATCGGTGTCGCCAGCTTGCCGCTGAACAGCCCGGTCGAGATCCAGATGGTCTGCACAGCGGTCTAGGACGCGCCGTTCAACCTCCCGCTTCCCAGTTCGAGGAGTGCAGCATGCACCGGCTACAACGAGTACTCAACCGCCTGGTCGACCGGGTGGACACCCCCATGCCGATCGTGCTGGCCGACGTCATGCAGCGAAACATCGACGGCATGCAAGGCTTCGCCGTCGAGCACGATCTGGACCTGCGGCCTCACGTCAAGACGCACAAGTGCGTCGAGGTCGGTCGACGCCAGGTCGAGGCGGGGGCGGTCGGGATCAGCGCAGGCAACGTCGGCGAGGCGGAGGTCTTCGCCCAGGCCGGGTTCGAGGACATCTTCATCGCCTACCCGGTCTGGCCGTCGGGCACCAAGGGCGACCGGATCCGCCGTCTGGCGCAGACCACACGGATGCGCGTGGGGGTGGACAACCTTGCCGCGGTCGAGGCCCTCGCCGATGCGATGAGAGGGGAGCCGGACCGGCTCGAGGTGGTGGTGGAGATCGACTGTGGCGCCCGCCGGTCCGGAGCCCCGCCCGCGGCCGCGGGCGACCTCGCACGTGCGGCCCGCAAGCGTGGGCTGGTGCCGGTCGGGGTCTACACCTATCCGGGGCATGGCAGCTCTGGTCCGGGTTCCCGTGAGCCGGCGGCGCACGACCAGGAAGCCGCGCTGACCGCCGCGGTGCGCAGCTTCGGCGACGTCGGCATCACCGCGGAGGTGGTCAGCGCCGGCTCGACGCCCACGGCCGCGTTCTCGACCAGCAGCGTGATCACCGAGATCCGTCCCGGCGAGTACGTCTTCTACGACCTGAACAACACCCGGCTCGGCACGTGCGACGACGACCAGATCGCACTGTTCGTCGCTGCCACCGTGGTCAGCGACTGGGTCCCCGACCAGGTGATCCTCGACGTCGGCACCAAGGCCCTGGGCGGCGAGGGCAACCCCGAACGAGGGTACGGCGGCATCGCCGGGAAGAAGGCGGTCCTCGCGAAGCTCAACGAGTACCACGGGTTTGCTGCGGTACCCGGCGGCCAACCGCGTCCGAGCGTCGGCTCGCTGATACCGGTGGTGCCCAACCACGTCTGCCCAGTCGTGAACAGCTTCGACGAGCTGCTCGTGACCGACACCGAAGGCACGATGCTGGAGCGGTGGCCGGTCGCCGCCCGTGGACTCCTCAGCTGACTGTCCGCAACACCCCTGAACCCACTCCCAACCCATTCCCAACCCACCAGGAGAAGCTGAGATGAGACTCGAGAAGGTCACAGCACTTGTGACCGGCGCCAACAGCGGGATCGGACAGGCGGTGACCTCCAGCTTCCGCCGCGAGGGCGCACGCCTGCTCCTCACCGGCCGCAGGGACCGACTCGACACCGCGGAGCCGGACGACCTGTACGTCGCCGGGGACCTCAACGACGAGGCGTTCGTGCGCAGTCTCGCCGCGCAGGCCGCCGCGACCTACGGGACCGTCGACGTGGTCGTCCTCAACCACGGTCTGCAGGTGAGCAGCCCGCTCATGGAGATGGACTACCAGGACGCCGAGAACGTGCTCCGCAGCAACCTGCTCAGTGCGTTCCTGGTGATGAAGCACTTCGCCCCGCTGATGCCCCCCGCAGGGGGATCGTTCGTCTGCGTCGGCTCACGGCTCGGCATGGTCGGCATGCCTGGGGAGGTGCTCTACTCCGCGGCCAAGGGCGGGCTGATCATGCTCGCCAAGGGCGCGGCGATCGAGTGGGCACCGCGCAACATCCGGGTCAACGTCGTCGCTCCCGGACTGACCGCCACCCCGATCATCGAATCATCCTTCCAGCGCAGGGCCGACCCCGAGGCGTACCGACGCGAGCGCGAGTCCCAGATCCCGCTCCGGCGCCTCGCCTCACCCGAGGAAGTGGCCGACGCCGTCCTCTTCCTCGCGTCGTCGGAGTCGTCGTACATCACCGGAGCGGTGCTCCCCGTCGACGGCGGTTACACCGCTTTCTAGCCTCTCAGCACCTCGAGGATCACCGGCGCCAGCGCGCGGAACGCCTTGCCCCGGTGCGAGATGGCGTTCTTCTCCTCCGGGTCCAGCTCCGCGGCGGTCCGAAGGCGCCCGCCCGCTCCCGGCGCAGCCTCGTCGGGCGCCAGGATCGGGTCGTAGCCGAATCCGTTGGTGCCCCGGGGCGCGGTCTCCAGCACACCCCGCATCTCGCCCGTGCGCACCTCCTCGCGCCCGTCGGGCGTGACCAGCGCGGCGGCGCAGACGAACCCGGCCTGGCGGTGCTCGGGGCGCACGTCGCCGAGCTGGCCGAGCAGCAGCTCGAGGTTCGCGAGGTCGTCCCCGTGCTTGCCGGCCCAGCGGGCGGAGAAGATCCCCGGAGCGCCGCCCAACACGTCCACGGCCAGTCCGGAGTCGTCGGCGACGGCGGGCAGCCCGGTCGCTGCGCACACGGCCCGCGCCTTGATCAGCGCGTTCTCGGCGAACGTCACGCCGTCCTCGACGGGCTCGGGCGCGCCGACCTCGCCCGAGGTGACAAGGCCACCGTCGGGCAGCACCAGACCGGCCGCGGCGAGGATGGCCCGCAGCTCGCCCACCTTCTTGGTGTTGTGGGTCGCGAGGACGATCCGCGCCGTCACGCGCGCTCCTGCGCGAGGGCGTCCTGCTGGATCTTGGCGAGCTCGGCCGTGCCGCCCACCGCGAGGTCGAGCAGCACGTCGAGCTCGGCGCGGTCGAACGGCGCGTGCTCGGCGGTGCCCTGCACCTCGATGAACTTGCCCGCGCCCGTGACCACCACGTTCATGTCCGTCTCGGCACGCACGTCCTCCACGTAGGGCAGGTCGAGCATCGGGATGCCGTCGATGATGCCGACGGAGACGGCGGAGACGGAGTCGGCGAGCACCTGCTTGCCACCCTTGATGTGCCCGTGCCGGCGGCCCCACGCGATCGCGTCGACGAGAGCCACGTAGGCGCCGGTGATCGCGGCGGTGCGGGTCCCGCCGTCGGCCTGGAGCACGTCGCAGTCCAGGACTATCGAGTTCTCGCCGAGCGCGCTCATGTCGACGACGGCGCGCAGCGACCGGCCGATCAGGCGCGAGATCTCGTGGGTGCGGCCGCCGATCTTGCCCTTCACGGACTCGCGCGGGCTGCGCTCGTTGGTGGCGCGCGGCAGCATCGCGTACTCGGCGGTGACCCAGCCCTCGCCCGAGCCCTTGCGCCAGCGCGGCACGCCCTCGGTGAACGACGCCACGCACAGCACGCGTGTACGCCCGAACTCCACGAGCACCGATCCCTCGGCCTCGTCGAGCCATCCCCGGGTGATCTTCACGGGGCGGAGCTGGTCGGTGGCGCGCCCGTCGGCGCGGACGGTCGTGTTGGTGCTGGAGGTCATGCGACCACCCTAACGACCCGGCCCCCGTACGTCTGACAGCTCAGAGCTCGTAGACCGTCCCCGGTTCCGCGACGTCGACCGGGCCCGCGTACGTGCCGCGTGCCTCGGTCAGGGTGTCCGCGGGGTCGTTCCACACCGGCAGGTGCGTGAGCAGCAGACGGCGGGCACCGGCGTCGGTCGCGACCTGGCCAGCGCGGCGGCCGGTGAGGTGGATGCCGGGCTCGACCGCGTCGTCGCGCCCCTCGAGGAACGCGGCCTCGCTGAGCAGCAGGTCGACGTCGCGCGCCAGCTCGACGACGGACTCGCACGCGTCGGTGTCCCCCGTGTACGCCAGCGTCGTCGTGCCGCCCGACGACGACGGGCCGGTCACCCGGACCCCGTACGTCTCGACCGGGTGGAACACCCGTTGCGGCTCGATGGTCAGCGGACCGATCTCGACCAGCTTGTGCTCCGCCCAGGAACGGAAGTCGAAGTCGTTCTCCATCGACTCCCCCTCGCTCAGCCCGTAGGACAGCGCGACGTGCCGCTCGGCGGTCGACGGCCCGTAGACGGGCAGTGGCTTGTCCCGGCGGCCGTTGCGGAGCGACCCGCGCTCGGGGTGATAGCGCAGGTACACGTACAGGCCCGAGAGATCAGCGCAGTGGTCGGGGTGCAGGTGCGAGATCGACACGGCGTCGAGCGCCATGGGGTCCATGTACCGCTGCAGCGCGCCGAACGCACCGTTGCCGAGGTCGAGCAGGACGTTCCAGTCGCGCGCCTCGTAGCCGGCGGCGGCCGCCTCCGCGGCCGGAACCTGCACCAGGTACGACGACGCGGGCGTCGCGGGGCCCGGGAACGAGCCGGAGACCCCGAGCGGGACCAGGCGCATCAGACGGCCTCCACGAGGGAGACCTCGGGGCCGAGGAACCGGCCGGCCAGCTGCCCGAAGGGCGCCGGGTCACCGGTGGTCAGGAAACGGTGGTCGGGGGCGCCGGCGTCGGACGCGCGCTCCAGGTCGTGCGCCACGAGGGTGCGGTACACGTCCTTGGCGGTCTCGTCGGCGCTGGAGACCAGCGTGACCTCCTCGCCCATGACGTAGGAGATGGCGCCCGCGAGCAGCGGGTAGTGCGTGCAGCCCAGCACCAGCGTGTCGACGCCGGCCGCCCTGACCGGGTCGAGGTACTCGTGCGCTACCTTCTGCACCTCCGGGCCCGAGGTCCTGCCCTCCTCGACGAAGCGCACGAACTCCGGGCAGGCCTGGCTCGTGATCGTCAGGCCGGGCGTGACGTGGAAGGCGTCGTCGTACGCACGCGACTGCACGGTCGTGCGCGTGCCGATGACGCCGATCCGGCCCGACCGGGTAGCGGTCACCGCGGCCCTGGCCGCGGGCAGGATGACCTCGACCACGGGGATGCCGTGGCGCTGCGTGTACCGCTCGCGCGCGTCCCGCATCATGGCCGACGATGCCGTGTTGCACGCGATGACCAGCATCTTCACGCCGTCCGACACGAGCCGGTCCATGGCGTCCAGCGCCATGGCGCGCACGGCGGCGATCGGCTTGGGGCCGTAGGGGCTGTTCGCGGTGTCGCCGAGGTACCGGACCTGCTCGTTGGGCAGCTGGTCCAGGATGGCGCGCGCGACCGTGAGGCCGCCGAGGCCGGAGTCGAAGATCCCGATGGGCGCGTCGTTCACGGGGTGAAGCCTAGCGATGACAACCCGCCATAACCGTTACCCGTGAGCCGCGCCACGCGTGACGCATGACACGTTGCGGCAGGTCAGCGCGCCACACTTGCTCACTCGGATGCCGTCGCCGAGCCCGGCGGACGCCGCCCTCGCAGCTCAGCGAGCATCACGTCCATCAGGGTCTCCTGGGCGTAGCCCGCGGCGACGAACACACCGGACCAGAAGCGCCTTGCCGCACGGCCGTCGGTCGCCACGGGGATCTCGCGGCCGGCCTGCCGGTCCCACATGATCTCGTCGGTGAGCTGCATGACCTGGTCGTCCGTCTTCAGGCCGAGCCGTTCGGCGATCACCAGCCGCACGTCGGTGAGCGCCCCGGCGAACTGCTCCGCCTCCTCGCGCGGCACCCGCACCGGCGGCGGAGCCCCGTGCCGGCCCAGCGGCGAGGGGGCGTCCTCGCCCGTGGGCAGGTCGAGGAGCGCGGCGAACGCCTCGAGCCGCTCCACCTTCGCCAGCGCGACGTCGTTCTGCGTGAGCCGCCGGAACTCGGCGGCGATGTCGGTGTCGTCCTTGCTCGCGTCCGGCAGGAGCCGCTGCGCCGCGGGGTCCGTCGGGATGCGCCCGACGCCGGTCACGCCGGTCAGCCGCGCCAGGTCGGCGTCGGTCAGCTCATCGGGGGCGAGCAGGCCGTTGGCCCACGCCTGGCCCTTGCCCGGGCCGGGGTGCGTCGAGAAACCCGGCTCGTCGCCGTCGGGGAACAGGTCCAGGCCGGCCTCCTCCCGGAGCATGTCCGAGACGTCGCGCGCCACCCTGGCCAGGACAACCCGCTCCACGGGTTCGAACCTGGCCTCGTAACCCCGCCGCATGGCGCGGAACGGCGTCATGCGGCTCCCCGCGCGCCGGACTCCTGCAGCGTGGCCCACAGCCCGAACCCGTGCATCGCCTGCACGTCCACCTCCATGCGCTCGCGTCCGCCGCTGGACACTACTGCGCGACCGTCCTCGTGCACCTGAGTCATGAGCCGTTCTGCCTTCACGCGTGGGTACCCGAAGTAGCTCTCGAATACGTATGTCACGTACGACATGAGGTTCACCGGATCGTTCCAGACGATCGTCACCCACGGGTCGGCGACCCCCGAGGCGGCTACCGCCTCGGTGTCCTCCTCGACGGCCGTCCCGGCTGACCCCATGGGTATGAGCAGCGGCGGTGGGGAAGAAGTCACAGTCTCACTCTAGGCGGTTTCGTCCCGTCGCTGGACACCCCTGTCCAAGATTTTCGCGAAGTTGTCGCTTGGCCGTGACCTGTCGTCATGGGGGTGGTCGAAGGTCAGTAGAGGAGGCTGTCCAGCCGGAGGTCCACCGTCGGGATCGCCGGGTCCCCGGCGGACAGGCGACGCGCGCCGCGGGGCAGCTCGGCGCGCACCATGCCGTGGTTGATCGCCGCGTTCGCCACCCCGTAGGGGCCCACCCAGCGCGAGTCGACCGCGCCGTCGACGACCAGCGGTGCGAGCAGCGGCCGCAGGTCGTCGCTCTGGGGCGCCCATTCCGACACCGCGGCGTCCGGGCCGGTCACCATGATCTCCTCGACGGCGTACCCGTCGCGGCCGTAACGCCGTGCGGCGGCCTTGCGCCCGCCCACCGAAGCCTTGTTGGCCGACGCCTTCGCCACCGGCTGCAGCACGCCCGACGCGTCGGCGCGCGCCACGAGCTTGTAGACCATGCCGCAGGTGGGCGCGCCCGATCCGGTCACGAGCGACGTCCCGACGCCGTACATGTCCACCGGCGCTGCGGCCAGGGCGGCTATCGCGTACTCGTCGAGGTCGGAGGTGACAACGATCTTCGTGTCCAGGGCGCCGAGCTGGTCGAGCTGCCGACGCACCTCCTGCGCCAGGACACCGAGGTCGCCCGAGTCGAGGCGCACGGCGCCGAGCCCGGTCCCCGCCACCTCGATGGCGGTCGCCACGCCCTGCTTCACGTCGTACGTGTCGACCAGCAGGGTGGTGCCGGGCCCCAGCGCGGCGACCTGTGAGGCGAACGCCTCCCGCTCCGTGTCGTGCAGCAGCGTGAAGGCGTGCGCCGCGGTGCCGATGGTGTCCAGCCCGTACCGCATGCCGGCCTCGAGGTTGGACGTGCCGGCGAAGCCACCGATCACGGCGGCCCGGGCCGCCGCCACGGCGGCCTGCTCGCTCGCCCGGCGCGAGCCCATCTCCAGCACGGGGCGCCCCCCGGCCGCGCTCGTCATGCGCGACGCCGCCGACGCCACCGCGGAGTCGTAGTTCAGGATCGACAGGATCAGGGTCTCCAGCAGCACGGCCTCCGCGAAGGTGCCCTCGACCTGCAGCACCGGCGAACCGGGGAAGAACACCTCGCCCTCGACGTATCCCTGGATGGTGCCGGTGAACCGGTAGCTCGCGAGGTAGTCGAGCGTCCTGCGGTCCACCACGCCGTTGTCCTCGAGGAACGCCAGCTCGGCGTCCTCGAACACGAAGTGTGGCAACGCTTCCAGGATGCGGCCGGTCCCCGCCAGGACGCCGTAGCGGCGGCCCGCCGGCAGGCGGCGCGTGAACACCTCGAACACGCAGTGCCGGTGGGCGGTCCCGTCCGCGAGAGCCGCCTGGAGCATGGTCAGCTCGTACCGGTCGGTCAGGAGCGCGACCGACGGGCGCACCGCCGGCAGAGGTGCTGCGGGAAGCGGCCGCGGCTCTTCGACACCGTTGTCAAAGGCAGGCCACGAGTCAGTGAGCGGGGCGCCTATGCCCCGAAGCTCGTCGGTCATGCACTCACGGTAGGCCAGAGAACTGGCCTGGACCGAACTAATGCGGCCGCGACGGCCCCCCGTCTCACCATGCGGATCGTCTCGCCATGCGGATCGTCCTGCTCCCGTGCTACTTCTGCCCGACGAACCAGCGCCGGACCTGGGCCACACGCGCGGTCAGCTGATCGGCCGTCGCGAGGGGCACCTCGGGCCCGCCGCACTTGCGGCGCAGCTCGGTGTGGATCATGCCGTGCGGCTGCCCGCTGCGCTTGGCCCACGCCGACACGAGCTTGGCCAGCTCCTTGCGCAGCTCCGCCGCGCGACGGTGCTCCTGCTCCGACCGCTCGTTCTCCACCTCGCGGGAGGTCGGCGCCCCGCCGCGCGCCTTGAGGTGGTCCGCCTGACGCTGCCGGAGCAGCGTCGCCACCTGGTCCGGCTCCAGCAGGCCGGGCAGGCCGAGGAAGTCGAGCTCCTCCGCCGAGCCGACGTCCGCGCTCGTGCCGAACTCGCCGCCGTCGAACAGGACGCGGTCGAACGAGGCCTGGGCCTCCAGCGCCTGGAACGAGCCCTGCAGCTCGCTCGACGCCTTC
Source organism: Promicromonospora soli (assembly GCF_014653785.1). Taxonomy (GTDB): domain Bacteria; phylum Actinomycetota; class Actinomycetes; order Actinomycetales; family Cellulomonadaceae; genus Promicromonospora; species Promicromonospora soli. Next base: position 653,289 of record NZ_BNAS01000004.1, read on the forward strand.
TCCTCCCGGTTGGCCTCCGCGATCAGCGCTGCCTCCGGGTCGTACTCGATGCCCTGCTCCTCGGCCGTGCGCGGCCGGTCGAGCGCGTGGTCACGCTCCTGCTCCATGGAGCCCGCCAGGTTCAGCAGCGGCGCGACGCTCGGCAGGAAGATCGACGCAGTCTCTCCGCGCCTGCGCGCACGCACGAACCGGCCGATCGCCTGCGCGAAGTACAGGGGCGTCGAGGCGCTCGTGGCGTACACGCCGACGGCGAGGCGTGGCACGTCCACGCCCTCCGACACCATGCGTACGGCCACCATCCAGCGGTCCTCGCTCTGCGCGAACTCCTCGATGCGCCCGGACGCGCCCTCGTCGTCGGACAGGACGACAGTGGGTCGCCTGCCCGTGATCTCGTGCAGGTGCTTGGCGTAGGCACGGGCGTTGTCCTGGTCCGTCGCGATGACCAGGCCGCCGGCGTCGGGCACCGTACGGCGCACCTCGGTGAGGCGCTTGTCCGCCGCCGAGAGCACCGACGGGATCCACTGCCCCTCGGGGTCCAGGGCGGTGCGCCACGCCTGCCCCGTCATGTCCTTGGTCATGGCCTCGCCGAGACGGGCGCTGACCTCGTCGCCCATCTTGGTGCGCCAGCGCATGTCGCCCGCGTACGACATGAACAGGACCGGGCGGACCACGTGGTCGCGCAGGGCCTCGCCATAGCCGTACGTGTAGTCGGCCTTCGACCGGCGGATGCCCTCGGCGTCGGCCTCGTACTCGACGAACGGGATGGCCGAGGTGTCGCTGCGGAACGGCGTGCCGGTGAGCGCCAGGCGGCGCTCGGCCACCTCGAAAGCCTCACGGACGGCGTCGCCCCAGCTCAGGGCGTCGCCCCCGTGGTGCACCTCGTCGAGGATCACGAGGGTGCGCGCCGCCTCCGTGCGAGCGCGGTGCAGCGCCGGCTTGGCCGCCACCTGCGCATAGGTGAGCGCGACACCGTCGTAGTGCGTGCCGTGCCTGCCCTGCGAGTTCTTGAACTGCGGGTCGATGCGGATACCGACGCGTGCGGCGGCGTCGGCCCACTGGGTCTTCAGGTGCTCGGTGGGCGCCACGACCGTGACGCGCCGGACCACGCCCTGCTCCAGGAGCTCGGTGGCGATGCGGAGCGCGAACGTCGTCTTGCCCGCGCCCGGGGTGGCGACGGCCAGGAAGTCCCGCGGGTTCTGCTCGCGGTACTGCTCCAGGGCCTCCGCCTGCCAGGCGCGCAGGCTCGACGCCGTACCCCAGGGGGCACGGCGTGGAAAGGCAGGGCTGAGCGACGAAGCGGCCGCAGACGACGGTGTGTGGGGCAGCTGCTGCGGCTGGCTCGTCACTTCGAAGAGTCGCCCTTGCCGCCGTCCTGCGGTTCCCGGAGACCGTCGTAGATCTCCTTGCACCGCGGACACACCGGGAACTTGCCCGGATCGCGGCCCGGCACCCAGACCTTGCCGCAGAGCGCGATCACGGGCTTGCCGCTCATGGCGGACTCCATGATCTTCTCCTTGCGCACATAGTGCGCAAAGCGTTCGTGGTCCCCGGGCTGCGTCTCCTCCCGGGTCTCCTCGCGCTCGAGGACGCTCGTACCGCCCTGCGTACTGGGCTCGTCCTGCGGGTTGGAGAGTGGTTCGGTCATGCCGAGAAGTCTACGCGGGACCACCGACACCCTCTCCAGCGGCGCGCGCTCCCGAGCAGGTCCGGGGCATCGTCGGGACAAGTTCAGTCGCGGAATACCTTGCGGTGGTGTCGGTGACCACGGATATAACTGTGTGCATGTCACACCCCCGCCCCGAGAGGAGCCTCATCCTGCCCGACGACGGCGCCGCGTCTGCGGCCGACCTCGCGGAAACCCTGTCCGACGCGCTGTCCGACAACTTGACCGGTCCGCTGCCGGACGACCTGGCCGGCGCACTCCCCCGCGGCCTGCCCGAACCCGTCTGGCCGGACTTCGGCGACAACGACGAGGCCGCCCGCCGTGCCGTGGCCGCGGTCGCGGCCATGCTCGGCCGCCCCATCCCGGAGCGCCCCAAGGATCCCCGCTCCTCGGCCGAGTGGCTCAGCCGCAAGTGGGGCGTCGACGAGAGCGCGCTGGTCAACGTCTCGCGCGACATGTCGCGCACCCTGCAGCGGCTGCACGCCTACGCGCTGCAGCTCTGGGTGGACCGGCACGCGGACGACGTCTCGGTGTTCGGCCCGGGCGGAGCCCCGCAGCGCGCCGCGCTCGCCCTTGGCAACGGCACCTCGGTGAGCGTGCCGAGCGTCGCAGCATGTCTCTTCCCGGCCGGGTCGGCCTACGACACGCCCGTGGCCGTCGAGGTGGCCTACCGGTACGGGACGCCCACCATCACCGCCTTCGCCCCGCCGGGCGGGCTGGCGCTCGCCGAGCAGGTCCTCGAGGACCTGACCCGCACGCTCGAGGCGGACCACCCGTACCGCGGCGGCGTCCTGTCGGCGCGGCCGGGCAACGGCACCGTAGAGCTGACGCCGGTCAAGCACACCGTGCAGGTACGCGGCGACGTCGTGCTGCCCGCCGACCTGTGGCGCGAGGTGGACCTGTTCTGCTCCAGCGTCACCACGCGCCGCGACGCCCTGCGCGCCCTTGGCCACACGACGTCGCGCGGCCTGCTGCTGGCCGGCAAGCCGGGCGTCGGCAAGACGAAGCTCACGCGGGTGATCGCCACGGAGCTCGCTGGGCCGCTCACGGTGGTGCTCGTCACCGCCGAGGTGCTGCGCACCTGGATGACCGAGCTCTACGAGGAGATCCGCGGGCTCGGCCCGTGCCTCGTGGTGCTGGAGGAGATCGACTCCGTGGCGTCCAAGGGCTCGCGCGGGGACACGTCGTTCGCCGAGTTCCTCGACGCGCTGGACGGCACCCGCAGCTCGGACGACGTGCTCACCGTCGCCACCACGAACGACCCCGACGCCCTGGACCCGGCGGTGAAGCGCCCCGGGCGTTTCGACACCATCATCGAGGTGCCGCCGCCGGACCAGGCGGGTCGCATGGAGATCCTGCGCCTCTTCCTGCCGCCGGACGCCCCGGTCGACGTGGACCTCGTCGCCTCCTACCTGGACGGCGCCACTGGTGCGGACCTGCGCGAGGTCGCCCGCCGCTCCATCCTGGAGCACGGCCCCGACGGTCTGACGACGAGCCGGGTCGCCGACGTGGCGACGTCGGGCCGGTGGAAGCCCGCGCCGGTGGCGGGGAACTACCTCTGACCGGTCAGAGGCCCTGCCAGCCGGGCTTGCCGGCGTACGTCTGCCGGTAGTAGTCGGCGAGCTGCAGGCGCGACGCCGCGGCGTCGTCGACGAGCACCGTGGCGTGGGGGTGCAGCTGCATGATGGTGGCGGGCCACATCGCCGAGATCGGGCCCTCCACCAGCTGGTGCACCGCCTCCGCCTTGGCGCGCCCGGAGGCCAGGAGCACGAGGTGCCCCGCCGACATGATGGTCGCGAGGCCCTGGGTGAGGCAGTGCCGGGGCACGTCGTCGACGGACCCGCCGAAGAACCGCGCGTTGTCCTCGCGGGTCTGCTTCGTCAGGGTCTTGATCCGCGTGCGCGACGCGAGCGACGAGCCGGGCTCGTTGAACGCGATGTGCCCGTCGGTGCCGATGCCCAGGAGCTGCAGGTCTACGCCGCCGGCGTCCGCGATGCTCTTCTCGTACGCGGCGCAGGCCGCGGGGAGGTCCTCGGCGAGGCCGTCCGGACCCTGCACCGCGCCGGGCGAGAAGTCGACACGGGAGGCGAACTCCTTCTCGATGACGTTGCGGTACCGCTCGGGGTGGTCCGCGGGCAGGCCCACGTACTCGTCGAGCATGAAGGCCTTGGCCCGCGCGAACGAGAGCCCCTCCTTGTGCCGGGCGACCAGCTCGTCGTACACCGCGAGCGGCGACGACCCCGTGGCCAGCCCCAGCACCGCCTCCGGTTCGGCCCGCAGCAACCCCTCGACGGCGTCCGCCGCAAGCCGGGCGAGCTCGCCCGCCGGCGCGATCACAACCTCCATCAGCTTCTCCTTCCGAGGACCGCGGCGCCGACCGCCGCGACCGGGACGTGTGTGGGAGCGAGCCGGACCCGCTCCGCCAGCTTGAGCGAACCGAGGAACGGCGACACCTTGGCCTGCTCGCGCAGCGCGTCCTGCACCGCGTCCAGGAGCTCGGTGCCGAGCTGCGCGACGCCGCCGCCGAGCACCACGTGGCGCACGTCGGTGGTCAGCACCAGCAGCCGCACGGCCGCGGCCGTCGCCGAGGCGAACCTGTCCTTGACCACTATCGCCTCCTCGTCCCCGGCGCGGGCCGCCTCGAACAGCTCGACCGGGGAGGGCTTGCCGTGCCGGGACGGCCACGCCGCCTCCAGCGCCTTGCCGGAGGCGAACCGCTCCAGGCAGCCGCGCTGACCGCACGAGCAGTCCGGTCCGAGCGGGTCCACGGGGACGTGCCCGATCTCCCCCGCCGCGCCGCTCGCCCCGCGCCGCAGCCGCCCGTCGAGCACCAGCCCGGACGCGAGGCCCGTGCCGAGCGCGAGGAACGCGAGGTCCTCGTGGTCACCGTCGGCGCCCGACCGCTCCAGCACGTGCGCCGCGCCGACGGCGGCGACGTTGAGGTCGTTCTCGACCACCACGGGCACGCCGCCCAGCTCGTCGGAGAGGAGGCCGGCGAGCGGGAGCTCGTCGTCGTTCACCCCGAGGTTGACCGCGTGCTTTACGGTGCCGGAGCGGTGGTCGACGATGCCGGGGATGCCCAGCCCGACGCCGGCCAGGTCCGAGAGCTCCACCCCGCCGGACGCTACGACGTCGCGCACCGCCCGCGCCGCACCGGCTATCAGGCCGTCCGCACCGTGCACGGTGGACCGGCGCACCGTGGAGACGACGTCGCCCGCCGGGTCCAGGAGCGCGCCGAGGATCTTGGTGCCGCCGATGTCGAGGCCGACCGTGTATCGGGGCGCCGGCCCGTTCCCGGACCCGGCACTCCCCCTGCGCTTGCCGACCGTTCCCATCCCAACCTTTCGCTTGCTGGACTCATCGCTGGACCTGCCACTGCTGACGCCCATCAGCCCTTCACCGCGCCGGACACCAGACCACCGGTCATCCGGCCCTGGACGATCAGGAAGAAGACCACCACGGGGATCGCGATGAGCACCGCCGCAGCCATGACCGCACCCCAGTTGGTGGCCTGCGTCGCCTGCACGAACGTGCGCAGCCAGAGCGGCAGGGTCATCGCCTCGGGCCGCTGCATGACCACCAGCGCCATGACGAACTCGTTCCACGCCTGGATGAAGGCGAACACACCGGTGGCCACCAGGCCCGGCGCGAGCAACGGGAACGTGACCCGCCAGAACGCGCCGGCCGGGGAGCACCCGTCGATCATCGCCGCCTCCTCCAGCTCCTTGGGTACACCGTTGACGAATCCGCGCAGCGTCCAGATGGTGAACGGCAGCACACCGGCCGAGTACACGAGCGTCAGGCCGATGATCGTGTTGAGCAGCTGCCAGCCGTCGATGATCCGGAACAGCGAGATGATCATCGCCTCTCCTGGGATCATCTGGACAACCAGGATCAATACGATGAAAGTCCGGCGGCCCTTGAAGGAGAACCGGGTGAGGGCGAGCGCCGCGAGGAAGCCCACGACCAGGGCGATGACGAGGGTCAGGAACGTGACCCCTATCGAGTTCAGGACGGCGGGCGGGAACGGCGCCCGCGCCTCACCGAACATCGCGGCGCGGTAGTTGTTCAGCGTAAACACGTCCGGCGTCGGGAAGAACGCGAGGTTCTCGCCTCGGATCCGGTTGTTCGGCAGGAACGACGTGTTGAGCATCCAGTACACCGGGAACACCGAGAACACGAAGACGATCAGGGCCAGGACGCCGAACCAGGCGTCGGCGGCGCGCTTGCGGATCTTGATCACAGCTCCTCCTCCCGCAGCGTGCGCCGCACATAGGGGTACGAGATGGCCAGCATGACGATCACGAAGATGACGCCGATGGCGCTCGCCAGGCCGTAGTGACCCTGGGCCATGCCCATCTGGTAGACGTAGACGCCGATGGTGTTGGTCAGCTCCCGGTCGCCGCCGATGTCCTGCAGCACGAACACCTGCGTGAAGAGCTTCAGGTCCCAGATCATCGACAGGATCACGAGCACCGTGATGATGCTGCGCACGTAGGGCACCTGGATGAGCCGGAAGCGCTGGAACGCGCTCGCGCCGTCGAGCTGCGCGGCCTCCATCACCTCCTCGGGGATCTGCGTGAGGCCCGCGTACAGCGTGAAGGCGACGAACGGCACGGCGCCCCACACGACGATGCAGGTCAGGATCAGGAAGAACGACCACGGGTTGAGCAGCCAGGAGTGCCCGAACCACCTGTCGCCGGTGATCGCGGTGAGCAGGTTGTTCACCACGCCGTACTGGGTGTCGAAGACCCAGCCCCACACCGTGGTCGCGGCCAGCGACGGCATGGCCCACGCCAGCAGGAGGCCCACGGAGACCAGCAGCCGCATGCCCTTGCCGATGCGGATCATGAGCAGCGCCACGAGCATGCCGAGCACCAGCGTGGTGACCACGAGGACGACCATGAGCGCGAAGCTGCGCGCCAGCACGGTCCAGAACCCCTCGACGTCGGTCAGGACGGTCGCGTAGTTGTCGAGGCCGACCCATTCGGCGGGCTGGCCCATGAGCTGGGCGCGCTCGTACTCCTGGAAGGACATCACGAGCAGGCGGACGACGGGATATCCCGTCATCACGCCGACGAGGATCATCGACGCCGAGAGCAGGAGCCACGGCAGGTAGGACGGCCGGCGCTTCTGCCGGATCAGCTGGCGCGTCGGCGCCGGGGGTTTCTGAAGTACGGAGCTCATGTCCTGTCTTCCGGAGAGGCGGCCCTCGCTCGTCGAGCCTTTCGAGACCTGGCTCGACAGGCCCGGGCGCGCGCCGACGGCGGGCATCAGGTGGGCAGTGGTGTCCCGCCCCGCCCGGGGATTCTGGGGTAAGGCACCGGGCGGGACGGGAGGGCTTGCGCTGACGGGTCAGCTGTTGAGGATCTCCTCGATGTCCGCGTCGAGCTGCTCGGCGACGGTCTGCACGTCCTCGCCGGAGGCGATCTTCGAGAAGGCGTTCTGCAGCAGCATCTTCGACTCGACGTCGGCCCACTTCGGCGAGGCCGGGGTGAGCTTCGCGTTGGCGGCGGCCTCAGCAGCGGCCTTGCCGATCGAGGTGGACTGGTCGACCTTCTCGAAGAGCGAGGTCTTGGCCGGGAACAGACCCATGCCGGCGAGGATCGACTGGTACTCGTCGCTGAGGATGATCTCGTAGGCGCTCATCGCGAGGTCCGGACGCGCCGACTTCTGTGCGATGGCGATGTTCGAGCCGCCGGCGAACACCTGCGCGGCGCCGCCGTCCTTGCCCGGCAGGGCCATGCCCTCGAGGTCGGAGCCGTAGGTGGACTCGCAACCCGGCACGCCCTCGGGGTCCTCGGGCTTCTCCGGCGCCTTGATGGACCACTGGATCCAGCTCGGGGCGGAGAGGAAGCCGACCTTGCCCTCGCAGAACGGAACCTGGAGGTCCGTCTCGTTGGCGTCGGCCGGGGCGTTGTTGCCCTCGGTCATGATGGTCTGGATCTGCTCCAGGCCCGCGAGGCCGCCCTCGGAGGAGAAGCCGGCCTCCCAGGTGCCGTCCTCGGCCTGCTCGGCGACGAAGCCGCCGTTCTCCCAGATGAAGGGCAGGGCGTTGTACCAGTCCTGGCCGGGCCAGTAGACGCCGGACAGGTCGTCGGTCGTCATGTCGACGGCGGTCTCGACGTACTCGTCGAGCGTGGTCGGCACCGGGGTGTCACCCAGGACCTGCTTGGAGTAGAAGACGACGCGCGAGCCCGAGTAGTACGGCAGGGCGTAGTGCTTGTCCTCCCAGTCACCGGCCTCGACGAAGCCCGGGATCAGGTCGTCGCCGCCCAGGGTCTCGAACTCGTCCGCGGTGATCTCGCGGAAGTAGCCTGCGGAGGTGAACGCGGCGGCCTGGGTGTTGCCGATCTCGACCACGTCGGGGGCGTCCGAGCCGGACAGCGCCGTCGTGTACTTGTCGACGAGGCCCTCCCAGGCCTGCTCCTCGATGACGAGGGTGCTGCCCTCGTTCTGCTCCTCGAAGGTCTTCTTCAGGTAGTCGCGGGCTTCCGGGGGCGTGTCGGAGCCCACGAGCCAGACCCGGACCTCGCCGGGGCCGGTCGGCTCGGCGGCAGGACTGCCGCCTGCGTTACCGCACGCGCTGAGCGCGAGGGTCAGGGTGATCGCCGACGCAGCAGCGCCGACGAGACGGTTCTTGTTCACGGTTGGGTTCCTCCCGGGAGACGACTGTGCGTCGCGGTGCATGGTGAAAGCTCGAGCGAGAGCTCGATGAGACGCCTGCCGCCGACACGTGCGCACTGATGCTCACGAGACCCCCAGCTGGGCGGAAAGCACGAGGACGGCGGCACCCGCCAGCACCACGTCCTCGTCGAGTGCTGCCATCCGCAGCTGCAGGCCGGAGTTGATGGCCGGCATGGTTCGCTGACGGATGGTGTCCAGCGCTGCCTCACGCAGAGGGCCGTCGAGCAGGTCGCGCGGACCGCTCAGCAGCACCTCAGTGAGGTTGAGCGCACTGACGACCGGGGCGAGGGTCACGCCCAGCACCCGGCCGGCCGACGCCAGAGCGGCGTCGGAGTCTTCCGTGCTCTTGTCCGCCACCGCGCGTCGCAGCGCCGGCACGGACAGGACGGTCTCGAGGCAGCCCACACGGCCGCAGGCACACTGGTCGCCGTCGTCCACGACGGTGACGTGGCCGATCTCGCCCGCGGCGTCGCCCTGGCCGTGCACCCGCACGCCGTCGACCACCACTCCGGCGCCAACGCCCGCCCCGACCGTGACCACGAGCATGCTGCCGGTCGCTCCGCCGTAGGTGAACTCGCCGAGCGCCGCCGTGTTGGCGTCGTTCGCGACGTGCACGGGCAGGCCCAGGCGCTCGCCCAGGATCGCGGCGAGCGGTACGTCGTACCACCCGCGGTTGGGCGCCTCGACGACGCGCCCGTCGAGGTCGATGATGCCGGGCGAGCCGACGCCGACGCCGATCACCGGGTGGATCGCCGCCGCCACGAGCCGGCGCACGAAGCGGGTGAGCAGGTCGACCAGCTCGTCGCCCGTGCGTCCGTCGATGTCGAGCTGGCGGCGGACCATCATCTCGCCGGTGAGGCTGAGCACGGCGCCACGCATGTGGCCGTGCTCCGTGAGGTCGACGGCCACGATCTGATAGGCGTCGGTGCGCAGGCCGACCAGGATCGCGGGCTTGCCGACGCGCTGGCCGGGCCGCGTGCCGAGCTCCTCCACCAGACCCTCGGTGATGAGCACCGAGACCAGGTCGGAGATCGTGACGCGGGTCAGCGAGGTGGCTCGCGCGAGGTCGGCCCGGGAGGTGGGCCCCTCGTGGAAGAGGTGCTGCAGCACGAGGGACCGGTTGTGGGCCCTGGCGTGCTCAGGAAGCACCTTGGACGTCGCCCGCAACCGTGCGCCGAGCCCTCGCCCGGTGCCGTTGCGTTCTGTCTGCGTCGCCATGTTTGTTAGTAGACCTCCTTAACAGAGTCGGTGTCCATCGCCTGGATCGACCCGTAACAAGACTGTTACCTGGGTCACGTCTCCTCGGCATGGACGCACTCTGTTCGACGGATTCGGATTACTTCACGTGCCTGACGAATCCGAGCCTGCCGCACCTTGGCCGCGGGAGCACGACGTGACCGGAACGTGATCAGAAAGGGCGCAAAAGCGTAGAAAAATCCGGTCACGGGGGCCGCAAGTTCACAAAGGGATCACAGTTCTCAGGTGGGCCCCGATCCTGCCCCGCCGGGCTCCTACGCTCATCCCATGAAGCGCAGCCGGTCAGCCAGGGGGGACGCGGGCTCGCCCGCGCGCCGACTCGTCCAAGCCCTCCTGGCAGCGGTCGTCGGAGGCACGCTCGTGGTCACCCTCGCGGCTTGCTCGGGTGGTGGCGAAGGGGATTCCGGCAGCCCGGAAGCGGCGACCGACGGCGGGGCCGGGAGCAGCGAGGGCGTCGGGCCCGAAGCCAGGACCGACGACTCGGCAGCCGACGCCGCGGGCGCGGTCGGCCTCGCCGACGCCCCCGAGGAGGCGGTCCACCGCGAGCTGGTCACCACCGGCAGCGCGACTCTCGCCGTGGAAGACCCGTTCGAGGCGGCCGAGCAGATCGCCGATCTCGTGGAGGGGGCCGGCGGCCGCGTCGAGGCGCGCGACGAACAAGCCGCGACCGACGACGGGCCGGGCAGCGCGTCGATGACGCTCCGCATCCCCGCCGACCGGGTCTCCGCCACGCTCGACGCTCTCGACGAGCTCGGCGAGGTTCGCGACCGGCACGTCGAGACGGTGGACGTCACCGGCACCGCGCAGGACCTCGACGCCCGGATCGCGGCGCTCCGCACCTCGACCGACCGGCTGCGCGAGCTCATGGCCGACGCCGACCGCACGGCCGACCTCATCCAGATCGAGGCCGAGCTCTCGACCCGTCAGGCCGAGCTGGACGCCCGGGTCGCCGAGCGGAACCGGCTCTCGGACGAGGTGGCGATGTCCACCCTGCGCGTCGAGATCGTCGCCGAGGGAACCCCGGCGGCCGAGGCGCGGCCGGCCGGTTTTGTCGGCGGCCTGACCGCTGGCTGGAACTCCCTGGTGAACACGTTCAACGTGGTCATCCTCGTCCTTGGCGCGATGCTGCCGTGGCTCGCGGTGGGCGGCCTGGTGCTGCTGGTGGTGGCCGGCGTCCGCAAGCAGCTGGCCAAGAGCCACCCCGCCGGGCCGACGCCGCCCCCCGCCGGCCCAAACCCGGCCCCCGCCGACTAGAACCAGGGTCAGTCGGTGATCGCCAGCGCGTCGATCTCCACGAGCATCTGCTCGTGCGGCAGGCCCACGAACACAGTGGTCCGGCTCGGCAGCACGCCACTCGGGCAATACTTGGTCACGAACTCGCCGTAGGCCTCGTTCATGGCCGCGAAGTCCTCGCGCTGGGTGAGGTAGACCCGCAGCATCACGACATCGTCGAACGTCGCGCCGCCGCCCTCGACGATCGCGCGGACGTTCTCGAGCGTGCGGGTGGTCTGTCCGGCGACGTCGCCGGGGTGCACGTACTCCCCCGTTGCCGGGTCCATGGGGCCCTGCCCCGAGACCTGGAGGAACGGCCCCTTGCGCACGCCCTGGTGGAAGGTGTGCGCGGGCGCGGGCGCGTCCGGGGTGGAGATGGCGGTCTTCGCGGTCATCGGGTTCTCCTTGCGGGGTTGGATCAGTGGGTCCGGCAGCGGGTCGGTCAGAAGCTCAGCGTGGCCTGCTCGGCGACCTCGTCGCCGCGGGTCAACAGGGCGGTGCGGTACTTGTCGAACGTGGTGCACGGGTGGGAGATGCCGAACCCGATCACGTCGCCGGGTACGAGCCACCCGCCGCCGTCGGCCGGGTCGAGGGACAGGTAGGCGTGCTGGTCGTTGAGCGCGGTCACGCGCGCCCCGGTCAGCTCGCGGGCTGCGCCGAGCCGGCCTGCGGCGTCGGCCGTGCGCACGACGAGCGGCGTCGGCAGGTCGATGTCGAACGACACGTCCCGGCGCCCCATGCCGCAGATGGCCAGCCCTGGCTCGGGCGTGGACAGCACGGAGGCCCAGACCGTGATCGCGGGCCGCAGCGGCTCCGCGCCCAGGCGCGTCCAGGGGTCGGCGCGGAGGTAGTGGCCGTGGTCGTGCGTCACGTACGCGCCGGAGCGCAGCACGACTCGGGTCGGGACGTCGCTGCCCGCCGCGTCCTGGACGGGCGCGCTGAGGTGCTCGGTCACGACGTCGGCGAACGCGCTGCCGCCCGCGCTCAGCACCACGGGCCCGTCGACGAGGCCGGCGATCGCGGCGCCCGTCTCCCGCAGCCCGTCGCACCATTGCCCGACGGCGGCCAGCTCCTCCGCGCTGGTGCCGCCCGCGACCGGCCCCTCGTAGCCGGCGACGCCGATGAGCCGCAGCCCGGCGTCGGGCACCCGGCCGGCCAGCGCCACGGCGTCGGGCACGGTGCGCACTCCCGTGCGGCCGCCGGGGAGGCCGAGCTCCACGAGCACGCCCAGCCGCGCGGCGGCTTCCGGCGCAGCACCGGCGAACCCGTCGGCGAGCAGGTCGACGCCCCGTACGGAGTCCACGTACACCCAGACCTCGTCGGCTGTGCCGTCCGCGAGCGCGGTGCGGAGCCACGCGATCTCGCGGGGGTCGACGAGCTCGTTCGCGAGGAAGGCGCGCCGCCCGGCGCCGGGGAGGCCCCAGCCGAGCGCCGTCCGGAGCTGTGCGGGCGTCGCCACGGTGGCGCCCCAGGCCCCGGCGGCGACCTGGCGCTCCCAGATCGCGCGGGACATGTGCGTCTTCACGTGCGGCGCGTGCTCCACACCTGCGGCGGCGAAGATACCGGCCACGGTAGCGATGTTGTGGTCCAGCGCCGCCTCGTCGATCGTCAGCAGGGGCCAGGAGAGCGTGGGGTCATCGATGCGCGGCACAACCCCATCCTGCCGTGCCGCAATCTCCCTCCGCACCCTCCGACCGATCAGGCAGGAGGCGGCCGCACCGCATGCCCCGGCGTCGCCCCGGTCAGCACACCCCCGGCGAGCACCGGCACCCCGCCCACCAGGACGTCCTCGATGCCCGACGCCGGCGTGCGCGGCGTCTCGTAGGTCGCCTCGTCGCGCACCTGGCCCGGGTCCACGAGCGCGATGTCCGCGATGGCACCGGGCACGAGCTCCCCGCGATCCGCCAGGGCGAAGCGCCGCGCGGCGCGGGCCGACAGGTGCTCGGCGGCGTCCCACCAGCTCCACGAGCCGCTGCGCACGTGCTCGTCGAGGAACCGGGCGAAGGCTCCCCATCCGCGCGGGTGAGGCTGTCCACCCCAGTAGATGGCGTCCGACCCGGCGAGGTGTCCCTCGTAGCCGGCCAGCGTGCGGACGGACTCGGGCGAGTTGGTCGGCGGCTGCGCGAACACGCAGCTCGCGCGCAGCGCGGTGGTGGTCAGGATCTCGACCACCGTGTCGGGGGCCGAACGCCCGAGCCGAGAGGCGACGTCGGGCAGGGTCATGCCCTCGGCCCACTCCATGCCGGGCACGGACGCGAAGGTGATGCGGGGCCACAGGTCGGTCAGACCGGCGAAGTGGTCGCCCAGGCGCTTGGTCACCGCGGGGTCGCGGAGGGCGTCGACCGTCGCGGCGGGATCGGCCAGAGGCAGCCACGTCGGCAGCGCGACCATGGAGAGGATGGAGCATCCGCGCAGGTAGGGGTAGGAGTCGTAGGTGACGTCGTGGCCCGCGGCACGTGCGGCTCGTACCTGCTCGAGCAGGTCGTGCGCGGGACCGTGCAGGTGCGACACGTGCGTCGCGACGTCGGAGACGCGCGCGATCCGCATCAGCTCCTCGAACGCCCCGACGCCCCTGTCCTCGTACCCGCGCATGTGGCTCACGTGCGGCAGGCCGCGTGCGGCGGCGACCTTCGCGAGCGCGATCAGCTCACGCTCGTCGGCGTAGGCGGCCGGCACATACTCGAGGCCGGTCGAGAAGCCGCAGGCGCCGTCGTCCAGGGCCCGCTCCAGCAGGCCCACCATGGCCGCGATCTCCTCGTCCGACGCCGGGCGCTGCGCCGCCCCCAGAACGCGGTACCGCAGGGTGCCGTGCGGCACGAGGTACGCGACGTTCACTGGGACGGTGCGGTGGTAGGTGGTCAGGAGGTCGCCCACGGATCCGCCAGCGAAGGTGGGGTGGGACCCGTTGACGGCGGCGAAGTAGGCACTCGCCCACTCGTAGGCAGTGCGGTCGGTCGGCGCGAAGGACACTCCGTCCTGCCCCGCCACGACGGTGGTGATGCCCTGGCGCAGCATCGCGAGCTGGACGTCCGGCTCGAAGACGGCGGCCTCAGCGTGCGTGTGCGCGTCCACAAACCCGGGCATGGCGACGCGGCCCTGCGCATCGAGGATCCCGTCGCTCTGTTCGACGTCGCTCCGGAAGACGCCGTACTGGTCGACGGCGGCTCGTTCGACGATGCCGGGGGCGTCCGCGCGGGTGACTGCCGCGATTCGGCCGCGCGCGACGTGCAGGTCCACCGGTTCCGAGAGGGAGCCGTCAGGCTGTGGCAGGCGGGCGTCGCGGACCAGGATCGTGCCGTTCATCTGCCACTGTCCGGCGTCTGCTTCGGCTCCGGCTCCGGGACCTGCTCGGGCTCCCGGACCTGCTCAGGGAGGTTCTCCACGCCGCCGTCCTCGCGCCAGCCGCCGAGCCCGGCCCAGCCCCCCACGGCGGTCTCCGCCGCCAGGTCGCGCGGGTAGCCCTCGACGCCGGGCCGGGTCTGCCACAGGTGCGGGCCGGCGAGCGGCCGGTACTCGACCCCGTACGCGTCCAGGCGTGGCAGATGGTGCCGCTCCAGGCGGTCGAGGAACTCCTTGGACGCCGGCGAGCCCGGCTCGCGGTCGGCCTGCGGCGACCACGCGACCTCGGCGAACGCCGCAAGCCGCGGGAAGGTCGCGTAGTCGACGCGCCGCGCGTTGTCGAGGTGCTCGGTCCATACCTGCGCCTGCGTGCCGAGCAGCCGGCCCGGGGTCACCTCACCGGTCGAGCTTTCCGCGTCGCTGACCAACGGGGCAGGGAGCGGCTCGAAGCCGTACACGTCCTCGACCGTCCGCAGAAATCCGACCGGGATCGGCTCGGCGGGGTGGTCACCGGCGCGATGGTCCAGGTAGACGGCCTGCTCGGGCGCCATGACCACGTCGTGCCCGGCCGCGAGCGCGGCCGCACCCTGCGCGTACCCGCGCCAGGACGTCACGATCACGTCGCGCGGCAGCAACGGCGACATGGCCTCGTCCCAGACGACGGCGCGGCGGCCGGCGTCGGACACGTGCTGCGCCAGGCGGGCGACGAACCAGCCGTGCAGCTGCCCGACGTCGGGGACGGCGCGCCGCCTGGAGTCTTTCGAAGGCCCGAAGAGGCCCAGCGTCCTGGCGCGCTCGACGATGTGGGGCGACTCGCGCCAGAGCGTGGTCGGCACCTCGTCGCCGCCGAGGCCGATGAAGGGTGTGTCGAAGACGTCCAGCACCTCATCCAGCACGTGCCGGAAGAACGCGAGCGATCCCTCGGACGGGTCGAGCACGTCCTCGCTGATGCCCCACGTCGTGCGGACGCCGCGCCGGTCCTTGAGCGTGCCGAGCTCGGGGTAGGCGGCGACGGCGGCCTCGACATGGCCCGGCACGTCGATCTCCGGGACCACGGTGATGCCCCGGTCGCGGGCGTAGGCGACGATCTCGCGCAGCTCGTCCTGCGTGTAGAAGCCGCCGTGCGGGCGGCCGTCGCGGGAGCCGGTACGCCAGGTGCCGACGGTGGACTCGCGACGCCACGCGCCGGTACGGGTCAGCTCGGGGTAGCGGTAGATCTGCACGCGCCAGCCCTGGTCGTCGGTGAGGTGGAGCTGCAGCACGTTGAGCCGGTGGGCGGCGGCGAGGTCGATGAACCGCAGCACGTCCTGCTTCGGCAGGAAGTGGCGGGCGACGTCGAGCAGCACCCCGCGCCAGACGAACCGCGGGTGGTCCTCGATGCGCCCCGCCGGGAGCTCGAGCACCCCGGCGCCGCCCGGGCTCTGGTAGGCCGCCGGCGCACGCCGGAAGGCGGCCGGGCCGGCGAGCTGGCGCAGGGTCTGGGCCGCGGCGTGGGCGCCGGCGAGGTCCGCGGCCTCGACGCGCACCCTGCCAGGAGTCGTGCCGCCCGGTGCTTCACTGCCCGACGCCGGCGCGCGAACCTCGATCCGGTAGCCCTCGCGGGGCAGGTCGGACGCGACCGCGAAGACGACGTCGGCGCCGCCGCGACGAGCCGAGCGGACCGGGCCGGTCGAGGGCACCAGGTCGATGCCGAATGCCTCTTCGATGACCCGGCGCCACCAGCGCGCCGCGGGGCGCAGGACCGGGTCTGCCATGACCCGGGCGCCGTCTTGGAGCAGCACCGAGCCGCCCGTCACCTTCATCGACGCGGGCGCGGGAACGAGGCCAGGATCTCCGGGGTCGCGCACGCCCGTCACCCTAGCGCGGCGCCCCGTTTCCGCGCGGGAAGCCGCGTCGGGCACGGGCCTGGGTCGTACGGATTCGACGGCATATCTGACGCTCGGCACGGACCAGTGGTCACTCCTTGCGCAGCACCGGCTCCAGTGCTGCCAGCACGGCTGGGTCTTCGATGGTGGACGGCACGGCGGGTTCTTCGCCGTCGGCCACCTGGCGCATCGTGCGCCGCAGGATCTTGCCCGAGCGGGTCTTCGGCAGCCCGTCGACGATCGCGACGTCCTTGAACGCGGCAACCGGCCCGATCTGGTCGCGCACCGCGGCGACGAGCTCCGCCGCCACACCCTCAGGGTCCGCGCCGGCCTTGAGCACGACGAACCCGCGCGGCACCTGACCCTTGAGCGAGTCGGCCGCGCCGATCACCGCGCACTCGGCCACGGCGGGGTGCGCCGCGAGGACACCCTCGATCGCCCCGGTGGACAGCCGGTGCCCTGCGACGTTGATGACGTCGTCGGTGCGGCCCATGACGTAGACGTACCCGTCGTCGTCCACGTAGCCGCCGTCGCCCGAGAGGTAGTAGCCGTCGTAGGCGGCGAGGTACGAGGAGACGTACCGTGCGTCGTCGCGCCACAGCGTCTGCAGGGTGCCGGGCGGCAGCGGCAGCCGGATCGCGAGGCTGCCCTCCTGCCCGGGGCCCGCGACCGTGCCGTCGGGCAGCAGCACCTGCACGTCGAAGCCGGGCACCGGGACCGACGGCGACCCGGGCCGGGTCGGCATCAGGTCCAGTCCGCGCAGGTTGGCGACGACGGCCCACCCGGTCTCGGTCTGCCACCTGTGGTCCACGACCGGCACGCCAAGGATGCGCCCGGCCCACTCGTACGTCCCGGGGTCGAGCCGCTCCCCCGCGAGGAACAAGTGCCGCAGGGAGGAGATGTCGTGGCTCGCCAGGAGGATCCCCTCCGGGTCCTCCTTCTTGATCGCCCGGATCGCGGTCGGCGCGGTGAACAGCGCTTCGACGCCGTGCTCGGCGACAACGCGCCAGAACGCCCCGGCGTCCGGCGTGCCGACGGGCTTGCCCTCGTAGAGCACGGAGGTCGCGCCCACGATCAGCGGCCCGTAGACGATGTAGGAGTGGCCAACGACCCAGCCGACGTCGGACGCCGTCCACCAGACCTGACCGGCCCCGATGTCGTAGATGTTGCGCATGGACCAGGCCAGGGCGACGGCGTGGCCGCCGTTGTCGCGCAGGATCCCCTTGGGCTTCCCCGTGGTGCCCGACGTGTACAGGATGTAGAGCGGATCCGTCGCCGCGACCTCCGTGCACGGCGCGGGGTTGGTCCGGCCGGCATGCATGGCGGTTGCCCAGTTCAGGTCCCGCCCCTCGACGAGCGTCGCCTCGGCCTGCGGCCGCTGCAGCACCACGCACGACGACGGCTCGTGGGTGGCCAGCTCCAGGGCCCGGTCCAGCAGGGGCTTGTACTCGACCACCCGGGTGGGCTCGATGCCGCACGACGCCGACACCACGACCTTCGGCTGCGCGTCGTCGATCCGCACGGCCAGCTCGTTCGCGGCGAACCCCCCGAACACCACCGAGTGCACAGCCCCGAGCCGCGCGCAGGCCAGCATCGCGACGACGGCCTCGGGCACCATCGGCATGTAGATCACCACCCGGTCGCCCTGGCTGACGCCGAGGTCGCGCAGGGCGCCGGCGAACGCCGCGACGTCCTGCAGCAGGGTGGCGTAGGTGATGGTCTCCGTGGTGCCGGTCACCGGGCTGTCGTAGATCAGCGCCGCCTGGTCGCCGCGGCCTGCGATCACGTGCCGGTCGAGGGCGTTGTAGCAGGTGTTGAGCCTGCCGTCGGGGAACCAGCGGTAGAACGGAGGGCTGTCGGCGTCGAGCACCCGGGTGGGCTTGCGGAACCAGGTGACGAGAGCGGCCTGCTCGCCCCAGAAGCCCTCGGGATCGGCGAGGCTTCGCCGATAGACGTCCGCGTAGTCGGCCATGGGGCCCTCCTGGTCTGGCTCGCGGACCCCGGTGTCCGCGTCGGTGCCAGTGTGCCTCGGACGTGCGGCGCCGTCGAGCGGCAGGCAGCTCTCAGAGAAGCTTCCCGAGCTCCTCGGCGTGCTCCGCGGTCCATGCTTCCTGGCGCCGTACGTCGGCCGGCACTCCGAGCTCGGCGAGCCTGACCATTGCGGGCTCACCGGCCCGTGCGCCGGCGTCGATGCCGTCGGCGCACCGGCGCTGCCACCAGAGGATCGTCGGCACGAGCTCCGACCGGTCGATCGGCCCGTAGGCCTCGCACACCGTCACGAGCGCCCGTGCCGCGCGGCCGACGTCGGTCCGCGGCCCCAGCGGGACGAACTGCCAGAGCAGGTGTGCGACATCCTCGATCCGCCGGCCCGGCCCGGCGATGTCCCAGTCGATGAACGCGACCGGCTCGAGCCCGCTCGTACCGTGCCGGAAGACCGTGTTGCGCGGGTCGATGTCGTGATGGCACACCACCTCGGAGTCGCCCGCGAGCGTGGTGCCAGCCGTTAGGTCGTGCAGCTCGCGCACCAGCCGGGCGAGCTCGGCCAGGCAGGATGGCTCCGCCGCAGCTCGCCGCACGCCGTCGTCCGTTCCGCTGAGACCGTCCAGGTAGCTGAGCACCTCCGTCGCGGGTGGCTCGACCCGCAGCAGCCGTGGTGCGCCGCGCCAGCCGCGCCGGGCGAGAAACCGCAGCAGCTCGTGCACGTACTCGTGCCGCTCGGTCATCGAGCGGTACACCTCGTCGCCACGCCGCGTCACGGTCGAGACGAACCCTCCGGACAAGACGTGTTCGTCGTTTTGCTGCACCGCCCAAGTCTCTCGCGGCATGCTGGCGGCCGCCGCGAGGACGGGCTCGCGGCGGTCGCCGGTTCAGCGGACAGGCGCCCAGGAGAGGTCGGCTGGGCGCCTCCGCCGTGGTGCTCGACGCCGGCCGGGTGGCCGATAGCTGACCGTCCCGCTGCGATGCGGGGTGTGGCAGCCGATCGAGTACCGGCTGCGCGGGACACGCCCCTCACGCGGTCCGCCGACGCCGACGGCCGGCGTCCACGCCGGGACCGCCTCCCGGGCCTGCACCGGTCGGACCGGCTCTGGTCGGACCGGCTCTGGTCGGACCGGCTCCGGTTGGACGGGCTCCGGCTGGACCGGCTCCGGTCGGGCAGGCTCGGGTGGTGCGGGCGCGAGGTAGGTATAGGTGTGCCCCGTGGGCGCGACCGTCTCCACCGCGTGCCGTCCGTCGATCTCTGCTGTCTTCTGCCTCCACCCGGGCGCCTGCTTCGCGTGATTGCAGCGCACGCACAGGCCCTGCCCGTTGCCCAGGCTCGTCTCGCCACCCTCAGCAAACGGCGTGACGTGGTCGATGTGCCGCACCGGAGCGTCGCACCACGACGTGGCACACACACCCTGCTCCCGGGCACGCAACAACGCGGCCAGGCCCGCCGGGTGGAACCGCGAGGTCGACGTCGTGGCCAGCAGCCGCCCGCGCGGGTCCACGTAGATCGAGCGCAGCCACGCCGCGTCGGCGTCGATGGCGTGCGCCGCAAGCCTTCGCGCCACCGGTCCCGGCACGCTGCCTGCCCCGGAAGGCATGCCCTCCACGACAACCCCGTGCTGTTCACCGCCGGCCAGCAGCGTCCGGTCCGAGACCAGCAGGTTGATCGTGACCGGCACATCATCGGCGTGGCCGGGCTCGCGTCCCGTGACCCGCTCGATCAATGTATCGGCCATGACCTGCCCGGCCCCGCGCTCATCACCCGTGGCCCTGGCCGCGTCCGCGTGCGCCTTGAGCAGCGCGTAGGCCTGCACCCCCTGCGCCATCGGCACCAACGCCGTCAGATACACCATCAGATCCGGCGCCGGACGCACCGAGACACACCGCTCCGA
>NZ_BNAS01000005.1:0-118408 GCF_014653785.1 Promicromonospora soli
GATCAACGCGGTCGTGGACGCCAACACCACCCGCAAGGACTTCGTCGCCGCCGACATCCTGCGCCGCCAGCCCAAGACCGTCGGCGTGTACCGGCTGGTGATGAAGTCCGGGTCGGACAACTTCCGCGCCTCCAGCATCCAGGGCATCATGAAGCGCATCAAGGCCAAGGGCGTCGAGGTCATCGTCTACGAACCCACCCTGACCCAGGCCGAGTTCTACTCCTCCGAGGTCGTCACCGACCTCGACCAGTTCAAGAACCGCGCCGACGTCATCGTCGCCAACCGCCACACCCCCGCCCTGGACGACGTCACCGACAAGGTCTACACCCGCGACATCTACGGCCGCGACTGACGCCCGGCGTCCAACAGGCAGCCAAGGACAAGGTCTAGACCCGCGACATCGACGGCCGCGACTGACGTCCGGCGTCCGACAGGCAGCCAAGAAGGGGCTCCACCCGCGATGCGGGTGGAGCCCCTTCTTGACAACCGCCACGGACAACCGTGGCTAGTGCGGATGGAACCTGATCGCCTTGCCGATCGCGGCGATCTTGCGCAGACGGCGGTTCCGGCGGAGCACCCGGGCCGCGAGCCGCCGGGCGCGGCGCTCGACGCGCGCACGGTACGGAACGGCGACCGGCTCGGCCACGACCGTCGTGGTCGCCTCCGCCTCCTCCTCAGGCTCCACGAAGTACTTCGCGGCCCATGGCGCCTGCGCCAGGAGCTCCTCGCGGCGCCCGACCGGCTGCTCCTCGAAGTGCGCCGGCTGCATGGCCCGCGCGACCTCCTCGACGAGCAGCTGCACATCGATCTCGGGCGGCTGGCGCACCGAGATCGTGCCGGCCTCCTCGTCCCAGTCGACGCGGTGCAGCCGGACGTCGGTGATCGCCAGCGGGATCCGGTTGCTGTCCTTGAAGCGGGGCAGGCGCTCGAGCACCTTGTCCACGCCCACCGTGTACCCGGTCATGCCGTACGTCTCGACCGCCGTGGAGAGGCCCGTCGAGAAGCAGCCGATCGCCGCCACCGGGTGGAGGCGGTCGTAGAGGATCTCGACGGGAACCGGCTCGTCGAGGACTATGAGGTCGACGCCGAGCGACTTGCCGAGATCAACGAGGCTGTGCGTGAACGCCGGAGGAGCGCTCGGGTGTGGCTTGAACGCTATCGACGAGTACCCGAGCGCCACCGCGGCGCGGAGGAACTCGTGGTGCAGCTCCTCCTCCTCGTCCTCGGTGAGCAGGCCCAGGGCGGCGAGATACTGGCCGAGCATGATCGCCTCGACCGGCTGGCCGGCCATCGCGCCGACGTCGACGTTCTCGAAGGCGACCTTCCCGTACTCCTGGACCACGGCGCGGAACGACTCGGCCGGGACAACCACGTTCTCGATCCCGTGCTCGCTGAGCAGCACCGGACGCAGCCCTCCGGCGAGGTCGAGGTACAGCAGCCGCCGCAGGTTCTCCGCGACGCTCGGCCGGATGGCCTTACGGGTCGGGCCGTAGCTCATCAACCCGTCCGAGACGACGTCGATCGGGGCTCCCCGGAACAGTCTCGTCAGCGTCGTCGAGGGCCGCACCGGGAGCGACTGGAGCGTGATGCCGAACTCCCCCTCGAAGCCAACCGCCTCGAGGATGGTGTCGCGCCACGTCGCGATCTTGTTGGTCGGCGGGTTCCACACTCGCGGGTGGTACGGGAAGATCAGCTCGTTGAGGTACACCACCCGGTCGAACCGGCTGGCGAGCGACTCGAACCCCTGCTGCTCGGTCAGGCTCCGGCCGATCTCAGGGATCTTCGCGTTGTTGATCACCAGCAGCACCCGCTGCTCGGTATCCCGGTAGAGCCCGGAATCGATGGCCGCGGCCATGGTCGCCGCGGCCATGAACGTCGGCGCAATAAACAGCTGATCCATTCAGCGAACCTCGATCCGGAGAATCTTCTTCAACACGATCCGCGTCGGCAGGTCGAAGTGCGTGAGCGCTGCCTTCACCGCTTCCCTGGGGAACGAGTTCAGGAACGCGGACGACCGGTGGAAGAGCTCGGTCTGCAGCTCGGGCGAGAGCCGCGCCCGCATCGACACGTGGAACGCGACGATCCGGGCTGCGCCATATGCGGCCTTCTCGATGTAGTCCCGGTTCTCCGTCGCCAGCGCCAGGTCACGGATGCCCGCGTACGCGTCCAGGAAGTGCAGAGTGTTGCTGTTGCCGGCCTGGGTCAGCGCCGTCGGGTTGGCGTCCTTGCGGTAGAAGTAGCCCTTGAGGCTCACGACCGCCGTCGACTCGGTGTTCAGGTGGAGGCGCCAGAACCACGGCCGGTCTGCCGCCGTACGGAGCGACTCGTCGAAGGCGAAGAGCTCGGGCGCGATACGTTCCCGGTCGTACATCCCGGCCCACAGGTACGGATAGTCGACCATCGTGCGGGTGCCCCGCAGCCCGATCTGCGACTTCGGGTCGAGCACGACGTCGCGTTCCTTCTCCGGGGCGCGCTTCACGCTGCGGTTCATGGCGTCGACCCGCACATGGTCGGTCCGGATGAAGTCGACGTCCAGCCGCTTGAGCCCGTCGAGCGTCTCCTCGAGGTGCCCGGCCTGGTACCAGTCGTCCGCGTCCAGGTACGTCAGGTACCGGCCGTCGGCCTGCTCGAGTGCGATGTTCCGGGACCGCGCAACGCCGTAGTTCTCGGGGTTGCGGATCAGCGTGAGCCACGGCATCTTCTGCGCGGCCTGCTCCAGGATCTGGGGCGTCTCGTCCGTCGAGTGGTCGTCGATGACGATGAACTGAAAGTCGTCCCGATTGTTGGTTCGAATAGTCGCCAGACAATTCGGTAGAAAAGTTGCCGCGTTATACACCGGCACGATCACACTGAGAGTCGTCACGGCTCCATCCTGAGTTAAGTTGCTGGGCCAGGGTACACGGGCGCACTACGGTGGCCGCGCCCGCGCTCCACGCCGCTGGTCGGCGAACGAGGGAGCCTGCAAGGCCCGACAAAACTATCATCCATCCCCGGCGGCCTGGGCGTCGCTCAGCGTGGACCCGGCGGACGGCCAGAGGGCCTCGGCGATGTACGGCCGCAGGCTGCGCGCGTAGGTGTCGGTGACGTGGTTGTTGTCCCGGTAGACCATGACGTTTCCGATGACCGGCATGCATCGCTTCGAACCGCAGTAGCGGTCCGTGAGGTCGAGCACTTCGGCTCCGGCCGCCAGACGAGCGGCCTTCTCGACCGTCGTGTGCGCCGGGTAGTCGAAGGCCTCCTTGCGCGGCACCGAGCACTGGCCCGGACTCTTCGGGTGGTCCGCCACGCACTCCAGCACGTCGTCGCGCGGGCGGGGCGCGTCCTTGATGACGACCACCCGGGTGCCCACCTCGTGCAGAGCGTCCCAGGCCCTGACGAGCCCGTCCACGCCCGGCGCGAGTCCGGCAGCCGTGCCCGTGAACGTCGAGTCGGCGAAGACACCCGTCACGACGATGTCCGGCGCCTCGGCGACGAGCGCTTCCAGCGTCGCCTCGTTGGACTTCAGGCACTCGTCGGCATACTGCATCACCCTCGCCTCGAGCGAGAAGGGGCACGAGTTGTGCAGGTATGTCACGACCCGCCAGCCCCGCTCGGTCGCGGCCTCGACGATCGGGGAGGCGAACATGCGCACGTGCGAGTCGCCGACCAGTGCGAGGGTGCGCTCACCCGCCGGGTTGCCGAACTCGCACCGGGGCGTCGTATCGGACCCCCGGCTGGAGGCGCAGGCCGCGTAGGTCCGGCTCAGCTCCTTGTGCACGTCCTTGAGGTTCGGCACGATCACCGGCCCGGCAGCCGCGACGAACGCCGGGACCCGCCCGCCGTCGACCGCCTCGGCGCCATAGCCGGAGCCGACGCCGACCTCTACACCCGCCGCCTCCTGCTTCCACTCCCGGTCCATGACGTCGGAGCGGAGCATGGGCGTCACGGAGATCCCCGCCGTCACCGCCATCGCTGTCGCGGCGGCCACCAGCACCCGGCTGTTTCCCCGGACTGCCCAGCGCGCGACGCGGATCGGCCGTTCCACAAACGTGTAGCTGAGCTGGGCGAGGAGCAGCGAGAGCGAGAGCAGCCCTAGCGACTCGAGGACGTGCGGCGGCCGGTTCGCCCACGCCTCGAAGCAGATGATGAGCGGGAAGTGCCAGAGGTACACCGAGTACGAGACGTCGCCGAGCCATTGCACCCATCGCCGGTCGACGAGCCAGGTCAGTGAACCCAGGCCCGCGGTGCGGCCCGCGGCGATGATCGCTGCCGCCCCGAGCACCGGCACCAGCGCCGCGACACCCGGGAACGGGGTCGCGGACGTCAGGACGAACGCACCAGCCACGATCGTCGCCAGACCGGCCAGGGCCAGCAGGGACCGCACCGGCGCGAATCGCTCGGTGTGGCGCAGCAGGACGGCGAGAATGCCGCCGGCGCCGAGCTCCCACAGCCTGGTAGTGGTCGCGAAGTAGGCCGACGCATCGCCGGACCGCACCTCGAGCAGGCTCCAGACGAACGATGCGGCGACGATCAGGCCGAACAGGACGAGCACCACACCACGCAGAGCACGTGCCCGGTTACCTCTGACGCGGCGTACCGCGAGCGCGGCCACCACGACCACGAGCGGCCAGAGCAGGTAGAACTGCTCCTCGACGGCCAGGGACCAGAAGTGCTGGAACGCCGTCGGGGCGTTGTCCGCGGCAAGGTAGTCGACCGAGTCCGCCGCGAGCACCCAGTTCTGCACGTAGAACACCGAGGCGAGCGCCTGGCGCTGCAGGTCCGCCCACTCGGTGACGGGGATCACAAGGGGCGCCAGGGCTGCGGTGACGCCGATCACGACGAGCCCGGCCGGCAGGATGCGCCGGGCGCGGCCGGCCCAGAACCGGGCGAGGGAGAGCCTGCCCGTCTGCTCCGCCTCACGGATCATGTGTCCGGTGATCAGGAATCCGGAGATGACGAAGAAGACGTCGACCCCGATGTACCCGCCGGGAAGCATGTTCGGTTCCAGGTGGTAGATCACCACGAGCGCGACGGCGAGCGCTCGGAGGGCCTGGACCTCGGGCAGGAAGCGGCGGCGTCGCTCCCCTCCCGCGTTGTCGCTCACCGGCGGGGCCGGCACCTCAGCAGTGCCGACCACTGTCGGAGCGTGCATGGAAAACGCCTTTCACCCACGGCAGTGCGACGGCTGTTCGGACGGAGCCAACGGAGTTTATAGGGGAAGCGTCGACCGTGGGGGTCGAAATGGTCGGGGTCAGAAGTCCCGGACCAGGCCGATGCCGCTCACGCGGACCTCCTGGGAACCGATGGTCTCCAGTGCAACACCACCGCTGTGGCGGCTTTCCAGGCGAACCGTGAAAACCGTGTGGTCGCTGGGGGCACCGGAGAAGTCGATCACGCCCACACTGGATCCGCCAAAAATTACCCGCACCCGCCCGTAACCCCGGCCGGTGGGCGCCACCACCCGCAGCTGAGACGCCTGCCGGACGTCGCTCACCTTGATCCGCGCCCCGTCCCGCGCGACGCGGTACGCGTACCCCGCGTGATAGCCGGCATCGGTGACCTTGCGCCACCCCGGCCCGATCTCCCACTGCGCGGGGATCGTCTCCCGCGAGGTCCGCACGAGCGTCCGCATCTCGCCCCGGTGATGGTCGGCGCCCAGGGCGCGCACGGCGTACCAGGCGGATCGTCCCGGTTCGGTCTCCAGGACCGTCGACGTGCCGGTGACGGTGCGGAGCGCGTACCAGTACGGCCGGGTCGGCAGGTTCGAGGAGTAGCGCGCCGTCCGCACGAGGATCTGATAGCGGTTGGCGCCGCGTACCGGCTCCCAGCTGTAGCGCTGCCTCGCGCTCCACTGGATCGGCGCCTGCAGCGGAGTGGGGTCGTGCACCACTGGGGCGGGCCGCAGCCGCGGCGGCCCGTACCGCGCCACCGCGGCGTCGACCCGGGAGTTGACCGCACGGCGGATCTCGTCCAGCTTCTGGTTCAGGTAGAAGCCCGGGCAGGCCGTGTTGTTGGTCAGACGGTGCGCGAGGATGCGTGGTACCCGGACCTGCTGCCCGGGAGACGTCCGCGACGTATCACCGGCGATCCCGCGGTCGGTCAGCGTCGCGGTGCCCCACGGGTTGAGGCCGTACTGGTACGCCTTCCAGGCGTAGACCCGGACCATCCCGGCGACCAGGGCCGACGACGGCCTCGCGCTGTCGAAGCTGCCCATCGCGGAGACGCCGATGGTGCCGGTGTTGAACCCGCCGGCCTGCGCCCCGAGCGGGTTGTCGTACACCGCGCCCGTGCGCCCCTGGAAGATGGTGCCGAACCGGTCGACCAGGAACTGGTAGCCGATGTCCGGCCAGCCCCGGGACCGTGTGTGGTAAGCGTGGATGCCCCGCACGATGGCGGGCGACTGGCTCCTGCTGTAGGCGTTGGTTCCTGCCGTGTGGTGCACGTACATCGCCAGCAGGTCACCCGAGACCTCGGGCCAGGGCGCGGACAGCGACTCGTCGGCGCCCCAGGCGGAGCGGCTGACCGTGTCGGGGCGAATCTCGTAGCCTGTCGCGGCGTCGGCGGTCGCCGCAGGGCCCGGAGCGGTCCCCACCATCGCGTCGGCGGCGGCAGTACCGGGATCGACGACGTCGACGCGGAGGCCCGACGGCGGCGCCCCGCTCACGGTGCGCACCCGCGCCTGGACGGCGTCGGCTCCCGTGGAGACGAACGGCTCGGTACCGGCCCGGCCGCCCACCTCGTCGGCCTCGTCGAAACCCACCGCCTGCCAGGCGCCCCAGGCGCCGTCCTCCCGGACGCGCAGCGCGACCTCCGTGACCTCCTCGTCGGCGCCCGCGTCCCACGTGGCGCCGGCCACGAGGAACTCGAGCGTCTCGGTCCTGGCGCTCAGGGCCGCGAGGCGGCCGGGCGCCACGTGCTCATCACGGTCACCGGGGTGTCCCGCCACGTCGGCCAGCGCCGTCGGGTCCCGCCGTGCGGCCGGGTCGACGCCGCTCAGCCGGATCTCGTCGAGCTCTGACGGCACGGCGACGGCGTCCGGCGCCGGCAGCGAGACGACCGGCAGGACCACACCGCCGATCGCGAGCACAACAACCAGGGCGGAGGAAATGGCGTGCTGCGCAGGGGATCGCATGCCAACACTTCACCCCACACCTTGGCTCTCTACCACCGGAGCGGGTGAATTTTTCAGATTGGGGCAGGACTCTTTCCGAAGATGCCGCTCTGTGACGTCTGGGGCACAGTGAGAGGCGCACACTGATCGTGGAGGTGGTGTCATGCGTGCCGGACGACCAGCCGTACGACGTGCCCCGGCCCTGCGAAGCGCCTCATGGCCAGGCCGGGTAGTCCTCGGCGCCCTGGTCCTCGTCGCCGCCCTGCTGGTGCCCGCGGCCCCGGCGTCCGCTGCCGTGCCCGACTCCTTCGTGGTCAAGGGCTCCGGTTTCGGTCACGGCGTCGGGATGCCGCAGTACGGCGCCTTCCAGATGGCGCGTGAGGGCTACTCGGCCTCGTCGATCCTGCGGCACTACTACACCGACGCCGCGCCAAGCGACCGCACGACGCCGTTGCAGGTCTCCGTCCAGGTGTTCGGCCCGGACCCCTACGCGTTCGCCGGCTACGGCGACACGACGGACACCACGACGATCACCGTCACGGGCGGGTGGTGGCGTCTGGTCGACGGCGGGGTGCAGATCGAGTCCGGGCCGCCCGGCACCCTGCGTGCGACGGCGTCGGACGGCGATATCGTGGTCCAGGGCGACGGCCGGACGTTCCGCCGCGACGATCTGACCCTCGAGTGGTCGGGTACCAGGCACTGGAAGTCCACCGCGGCCCGCGCCGTCGTCTCCATCGCGGGCGCGCACGGCACCTACCGGCACGGCCGGATGTTCCTCTCTGAGATCGACGGGGTCCCGAACATCTCGAACCAGCTGCGGCTGAACTCGGAGTACCTCTACGGCATCGCGGAGATGCCGTCCTCCTGGGGCGCCACGGGCGGCCAGGAGGCCCTGCGCGCACAGGCCATCGTGGCCCGCTCCTACGCCGTGCTGAAGGCCGCCGACTGGAAGCCTGCATGCGACTGCCATCTCGTGGACGACGTCCGCGACCAGCAGTTCTCGGGCTGGAAGAAGGAGGCCGAGCCCACCTATGGCACGTACTGGCGCGCGGCAGTCAACGCCACCTGGACCTCGTCGCAGAACGGGCGGGTCCTCACCTATGGCGGCGTGCCCGTCGCGGCCCACTACTACTCCTCGAGCGGCGGCAGGACGGCAAACTCCGAGGACGTGTGGTCGTCGGTGATCCCCTACGAGCGTTCGGTGTCCGACCCGTTCAGCAAGAGGGCACCCGGCAACTCCTACGCCTCGTGGACCAGGGTGATGTCGCAGTCGAGGGCCCAGGATCTCTTCGGCCTGGGTAACGTCAAGTGGATCAGGGTCACCGACCGCTACTCGAGCGGGCAGGCTCGCACGCTGACGGCGAGCTCCGCGCTCGGTGTCGTCCGCACGATCACCGGTAAGGCTGACTACATCCGCGCCACGGTCGGCCGGCACACGTACGCAGGGAGCCTCCCCGCGGCGTGGATCTCCGACGTCGTGGAACGCTACTGAGCCGGCCTGGCGACCAAGCGCGGCGCACCGACCGCAGGCGCACCATCCGCAGGTCAGAGCGGCCGCGCGTCCGACTCCAGCAGCACCGGGATGCCGTCACGCACGGGGTAGGCGAGCGGCCGCTCGGCGTCGGTCGAGTGCAGCTCCGGCTCGCCGTCGGGCCCCACGCCGTCCGTCAGGGTGGCCCCGGTGACGGGGCAGCGCAGGATCTCGCGGACCCACGGCTCCAGCGCCTCGACCTTGCCAGTGCTCACGATGTCTCTTCTCCCTCGTCCAGCCCGTCGGCCGGCTCACGCACGAGCGACAGGACGTCGTCGCGCACCTTCTCCATGATGTCCTGGTCGGCTGCCTCGACGTTGAGCCGCAGCAGGGGCTCGGTGTTGGACGCGCGCAGGTTGAACCACCACTGCGGGTGGGACTCCCAGTGCGACACGGTCACACCGTCCAGCGTGTCGACGACGATCCCCGGGTACGCCGCCCGGTAGGCGTCGAGCACGCGCTCGGTCGCGGCGGCGGCGTCGGCGACCGTGGAGTTGATCTCCCCCGAGCCCACGTACGGCTCGAACATCTCGGCCAGCTCGGACATCGTGTGGTCCTGCGTGCTCAGCGCGGCCAGGACGTGCAGGGCCGCCAGCATGCCGGTGTCCGCGAACCAGAAGTCGCGGAAGTAGTAGTGCGCGCTGTGCTCGCCGCCGAACACCGCACCGTGCTCGGCCATCTGGGCCTTGATGAAGGAGTGGCCCACGCGGGTGCGCACCGTCGTCGCCCCGGCCGCGGACAGCAGGTCCGGGACCGCGCGGGAGGTGATCAGGTTGTGGATCACCGTGGGGGTCCGGCCCGCGGCCAGCTCCTTGGTGACCTCGGCCAGCCCCACCAGTGCGGTGACGGCCGACGGCGAGACGGCGCCGCCGCGCTCGTCCACCACGAAGCACCGGTCGGCGTCGCCGTCGAACGCCAGACCCAGGTCTGCCTCGTTCGCCACGACTGCGGCCTGCAGGTCGATCAGGTTGCTCGGCTCCAGCGGGTTGGCCTCGTGGTTCGGGAACGAGCCGTCCAGCTCGAAGAACAGCGGCACCAGCTCCAGCGGCAGCGCCGGAAGGCCCGCGGCGTCCCCGAGGACGGCGGGGACGGTGAGACCCGCCATGCCGTTGCCGGCGTCGACGACCACCTTGAGCGGCCGCGCCCCGGACAGGTCCACCAGGGAGCGCAGGAACGCCGAGTACTCGCCCAGCATCTCCCGGTCGGTCACGACGCCCCTGGCCGAGATGCCGGAGTCCGGCGTCTCGTCAGGCTCGGCCCCCGAGCCGTCGAGGATCTCCTGCGCCAGCTCCCGGATCTCTGCCAGGCCGGTCTCCTGGCCCACCGGGCGGGCGCCCGACCGGCACAGCTTGATCCCGTTGTAGGCGGCGGGGTTGTGGCTCGCGGTGAACATGGCACCCGGCAGGCCCAGCGCGCCCGACGCGTGGTACAGCCCGTCGGTCGAGCACAGCCCGATCCGGATCACGTCCACCCCCTCGGCCGTCAGTCCGGCGGCGAAGGCGTCCACGAGGTCGGGACCGGAGTCGCGCATGTCGCGTCCGACGACGACGGCGGGGCCGGCGTCATCGGTCGCCTGCGGCAGCACCACCACGCGGGCGAATGCCGTCCCGATTGCTCGCGCCACCTCCAGCGAGAGCTCCTCGGGCACCAGTCCCCGCACGTCGTACGCCTTGATGATCTTGCTGAGGTCGAGAGCCACGTCGACAGCGTACGCGAGCGCCGATCCCTACGAGCAGCCCCGCGGAAGGTGCGCGTTGAGCGGCTCGGAGCTCCCACCGATCTCCGGCTGTCGTCGGCCGGTCGGACGGCGGGATCGACGCCCTCGGATCCGGCGCGCGGTGGTGACCGGACCCCGTACCCGCGCCACGGCCTCCGAACCAGTCTGGGGCATCGCGGACGACCACCGCCGTCCACCTGGACAGTAGTGCCGCCCGCTCGGCCACTTCATGGTTTGGCCAGGTTTTCACCCAGTTTGCAAACAAACCGTCTTCACGAGTGGTCCCAATCGTCGGGCTATCCTTGCGCCGTGCTCGCAGTCGCCCAGTTCCACGCCCCGCTTCCGCTGACCAACACGATCCAGCGGTACGACTGGGGGTCCGTCGACGCGATCCCGAACCTGCTCGGCGCCGAGCCTGACGGGCGCCCGCAGGCCGAGCTGTGGCTCGGCGCGCACACCAGTGCGCCGTCGGTCAGCCAGATCGAGGACGTGGATGTCGCGCTCGACCGCCTGGTGCGCGAGGCGCCCGTGCAGACGCTCGGCCACCGGGTGGCCGAGCAGTTCGGCCCGCGCCTCCCGTACCTGCTGAAGATCCTGGCCGCGGGCAAGGCCCTCTCCCTGCAGGTGCATCCCTCGCCGCGGCAGGCTCGGGAGGGCTTCGCGCGCGAGAACAAGGCCGGCGTGCCCCTGACTTCGCCGAAGCGGTCGTTCAAGGACGACCAGCACAAGCCCGAGATGATCGTCGCGCTGTCGCAGTTCGAGGGGCTGGCAGGCTTCCGCACGCCGCGCACCATCCTCGACGTGCTGGACGGGCTCGACGGCGACCTGGTGGCCGGCGTCCGCGCCGCGCTGCTGCGTGACCGCAGCCACGACGGCATGCGGGAGGCGTTCAACCATCTCCTGTCCGCCCGCGCCGACGAGGCCTGCGCGGCCGACATCCAGACCACTCTCGACTCGGTAGGGGCCCGCCTGGCGGCCGGCTCACCGTTCGAGCGTGCCGACCGCACGGTGATCGACCTCGCCGAGCAGCACCCCGGTGACCCGGGCGCCATCGCGTCCCTCATGCTCAACCGGTTCTCGCTCGAGCCGGGCGAGGCGGCGTTCACGCCCGCCGGCGTGGTGCACGCCTACCTGTCCGGGCTGGGCATCGAGATCATGGCCAGCTCCGACAACGTGCTGCGCGCCGGGCTCACCACCAAGCTGGTGGACGAGGAGAACCTCGTCGCCTGCACGTCGTTCGCGCCGCAGCAGCCCTCCATCCCCGAGATGACGACGTCGGGCAGCCGCGGGCAGGTGCACACCTACCGGGTGCCGGTCACGGAGTTCGCGCTCACGGCGGCCGACGTCGACCCGGCGGAGCCCGTCACGCTGCCCGCAACGGGCCCGCGCATCGTGTTGTGCCTGGACGGCGAGCTGAAGCTCGCCGCCGACCGCGCGGAGGACGGGCCGCAGCGCCTCGTCCAGGGCGAGTCGGTCTTCGTGCCGCACGACGCCGGAAACCTGGAGCTGTCCGGCGCGGGCCACGCCGTCTGCGCCTGGGTCCCGTAAACCCCATTGTTGTGGGCGCGATCGTTGCGCCTAAATCGGGCGTGTCATCACAACGATCACGCCCACAACGGACGTGCAGTGGTTCGGACTAGGAGTCGTCGTCGGCGCGCAGGACCCGGAGATGGCCTCGGCGGGCCGTCTCGGTGACCGACGACGGCTCAGCCGGGCGGCGCACCCGGCCGGCCTCGCGCACGGCGTCGGCCAGGGCGGACAGGTCGTCCGGGCTCGGCCCGGCGTCCTCGAACTCGGGCATGAGTCGGACCACTTCCCACCCGCGCGGCGCCGTCAGCCGCTCGGCGTGCTGCGCACACAGGTCGTAGCTGTGGGGCTCGGCCAGGTGCGCAAGCGGACCCAGTACGGCTGTCGAGTCCGCGTACACATATGTGAGCGTCGCTACGGCCGCGTTGGTACAGGCGGAGCGCGAACACTGTCTCACCGATCTCACGCGCCGAGAGTACGCCCTGACCGGGCACAACGCGCCGAACACGCCGGGCAATCACGGGCGTAACGCCCGGGAGGACGTGGCGCGGGTGGGCGCCGCCGTCATGGCAGGCACGGCCTACGCGCGCGGCCTGTGCACGCCGGTGGGCCGTAGCCCGCGCGCGAGCAGCAGTCCCGCACCAGCGAATGCCAGGTCGACCAGCGTCAGGACCACCCGGCTGACGAGCACAGCGAGCCCGGCGGCCGGTCCGGGCAGCGCCCCCGCGAGCACCGCCGCCAGCACTACTTCGCGCACGCCCGCGCCGGCCGGCGCGACCACGAACAGGAACCCGGCGGTCCACGCGAGCGCCCAGCCGCCCGTCGCCAGGGCGAACGTCCGGAGGGTGAGGGGCAGGCCCAGGCCCGTGCAGAGCACCCACAGCTGCAGCCCTGCGACCAGCCACCCCACCACCGACCAGGCGGCGGCGCGGCCCAGGCCGCCCCAGGTCATCGGGTGCTCCAGCGCACCTCGGCGGGCGATCCGCACGGCCAGCGCGATCAGCCGGTTGAGCACCGGCGGCGCGAGCACGACCACGACAGCGGGTGCCGCCCACACCACCCAGGACCACCCGCCCAGTGCGCCCGCCGACACGAACGGCAGCGCTACGGCGCCCACCGCAGCCCCGGAGGCTACCGATACCGCGACGGCCACCAGCATCGAGGCGGCCGACCGGCTGCGCGGCACGCTGTGCCCGGCGCCGACCTCGGCGGCGGCCACGACGTTCCACACGCCGCCCGGCACGTACTTGCCGAGCTGGCTGATCCCGAACACGGCGACGGCACGGCCCAGCGACAGCGGCGAGCCCAGGTCCGCGAGGACCGCGCGCCAGGCCAGCAGGGTGCACCACACGTACAGGGCGCCCAGGACGACGACGAGCACCACCTCGGTCACCGACAGGTCCGCCGCCGCCCGGAGCAGGGGCTCGCGGTTGCCGACCACGTACCAGGCGGCCAGCGCCAGCGCGGTGGCGAGGAAGCCCCACCGCACCCAGGGCGAGCGGAGCGTCGCGAGCGCCCTCCGCCCCAGCGACTGCCCGACGCCGAGCGCGGCCGCCGCGTCCTGCGTCACGACGCGCCCCGGCCGCGCAGCTCCGCGGCCAGCGGCTCGGTGACCACCTGCGGGCGGATCTGGTCGCGGCCGCGCGCGGCGCGCACCCGCGCCGCCGCCAGCATCGCGGGGTCGCAGAGCCTGATGAGCTCGGCCGCGAGCGCCCCGGGGTCGGCCGCCGGGACCAGCTCGACGCTCTCCCCCAGGGCCCGGCGCTGCGGCGGGGTGTCCGAGGTGACCACCACACAGCCGGCCGCCAGCCCCTGGTACACCTTGTTCGGCACCACGCGGAGGCCCTTGGGGGTGTCGCTGAAGATCCCCAGGCAGACCTGGTGCTCGGCGACGAAGGCGGGCAGCTCGCCGGGCTCGACCCAGTCGTGCCAGGTCACGCCCGGCGTCCGCGCCAGGATCTCGCGGGCCCGGGGCAGGTCCTGGCCCGCGCCGACCATCGTCACGCGCAGGGCCGCTCCCGCCGCGACGGCATCGCGCACGGCCTCAGCGATGACGGGCGCGCCCTGCAGCGGGGTGTACAGCCCGAAGAAGACCACGGACAGCTCGCCGGCGGTTTCGACAGGCTCAACCAGCGGGCGGGCCGGCGCCACGCGCCACGCGTCCGGAGCGCCGACCAGCACGACCAGGCCCTTGTCCGGGTCGGGGAGCATGAGCCGGTGCTCCTCGGTGTCGGTGACCACGACGTCGGCGCACGAGACGGCCAGCCGGTCCAGCCCGGTCAGCAGCCGTACGCGCAGGCCCGCGGCCCCACGGTCGGCCGCGGTGTCCCCCGCGAAGACGAGGTGGTCGAGCACCACCACCGAGCGCGGGTACAGCAGCCGCGCCAGGAGCACGTCGAAGTGGCCCAGGTAACCCACGAGCACGGCTCCGGGGCTGCCCTCCGCGCGCCGCAGCCGCACCATGTCGCCCACCAGGCCGGCCCAGCACCTCAGCAGCCGAGCGGCGAGGACCGGCAGCCGCCACGGCTGCTGCAGCATCCGGACCCGTTCGGCGGTGGAGAAGCCGAGGGGCCGGTTCAGCTCGGTAACCTTCACCCCGTGGGCGCGCAGCCCGTCGACCAGGACGGCGGTGCGGGGGTGCCGGGCGGCGTCGTACGTGCCGAAGGCGATCACTACACCGCCGCCGGGACGTCCGCGAGGCCGGTGTCCGCGAGGCCGGTGTCCGCAGGCCCGGCCGGCCGGGCCCGGTCCATGGGCACGGGCCGGTCGACGGGGCCGGGCCGGTTACCGCCCGAGGGCCGCGGGTTCTTCGGCACGCCGGGCCTGACCGGAACGGCGGCCGTGCCGTACTGCACCTCCTTGAGGCGCTCCAGCGTGTCCTCGAGCAGCACGCGGTTGGTGCGCTGCAGGTCGGCCAGCACGAGCAGGGCGAAGCTGAGCAGAGCCCCCACCATGGAGGTGGCCCCGAGCACTATCGACTGGAGGTGCTGCCCCGGGGTGCCCGCCGCGAGCAGCACCGCATACCGGCTGAACGGTATGACGGCGCCGAGCGCGAACAGCAGCCCGAGCGTGATGAACACCGTGTGCGGCTTGAACATCAGGTAGGACCGGCTGATCGCCTGGGCCGACTTGGCGATGTGCTGCCACATGCTCGTGAACAGTCGCGACTCGCGGGTCTTCGGGTTGGTGGCGATCGGGAGGCTCATGATCCGCAGCCGCTTGTGCCCGGCCTGGATGATCGTCTCCATGCAGTAGCTGAACTGCGTGACGACGTTGAGCCGCATCAGCGCCCCGCGCGAGTAGGCGCGGAACCCGCTCGCGGCGTCGGGCAGATCGGTGCCCGCGGCGAAGTTCACCACTGTGCTGCCGGCCGTCTGCAGCGCCTTCTTCAGCGGGGAGAAGTGCTCGATGGTGGCGGTCTGCCGGTCGGCGATCACGATGTCGGCATCGCCCAGGACCACGGGCATCACCAGGTCGCCGATCCGTTCCTGCGGGTACTGGTTGTCGCCGTCGGTGTTCACCACGACGTCCGCACCGTGCCGGAGCGCGTAGTCGACGCCGTCCCGGAACGACCTGGCCAGCCCCATGTTGCGGGTGTGGTGCACGAAGTGGCGCACGCCGAGGCGACGCGCGACCTCAACAGTGCCGTCTGTGGACCCGTCGTCGACGACCAGGATTTCGATCTCGTCGATCCCCGGGATGCTGCGGGGGATCGTGGCAAGCACGAGAGGAAGGGTTTCTTCCTCGTTCAAGCAGGGAATCTGCACGAACAGCTTCATGGCCCTGTGCTTTCGGATAGCAGTGAGTGGCGTCACAAACCTAAGCACGCGATATGACCGGGGAATGAACACTGCGTGCCATGGAGCGACTGTTACCCAGCCGTGACCCGGCCGTCCCGTCCGGGTCCACCGGCGCGGCTAGCCTGCCCGCGTGATCAGCTCCCTGGCGCGTCCCCTCGGTGCGGAGCGCCGGGCCGTTCTCGCCTCTGTCCTCGCCGCGGTGCTCCTGGCACTGACCGTCGCCCTCGCGGACGCTCCGTACGCCACCGGTGACGAGCCACCGCACGTCGACTACGCCTACCAGGTGTGGCACGGCCAGCTGCCGGTCTTCGAGGACGGGCTCGTGCTGCGGCCCGACGGCGCCTGGCTCGCCCCTGTGCAGTGGACCGCCCAGCACCCGCCGCTGTACTACCTGCTGATCGCCCCGCTCGTGGGGCCGTTGGCGGACGCCGGCCACCCCGTCGCCGCCGTCTACGCGGCGCGTGGCGTGAACGTACTGCTCAGCGGCGTCTTCGTGCTCGCCGCCTGGTGGAGCGCACGCCGCCTGACCCGGCCGGGCAGCCTGCTGCCCACGCCCGTCGCCTTCCTCGCGGGGGCCATGCCCGCAGCCGCCCACGCGGGTGGCACCGCGTACAACGACCTGCTGGCCGCCACGGGGGTGACCGTCCTGTTCGGGCTGGCGGCGAGGGCGGTCCGGCGCGGGCTGGACGCACGCCTGATCGCCCTGATCTCGCTCGTCGCCGCGGCGTGCGCCCTGACGCGGCTGTCCGCCGCGCTCATCGCGGCCGTGGTCGCGGGTGTAGCGCTGGCCGCTGCAGCGCTCCGGGCCGCGCAGGGCCGGGGTCGGTGGGCGCACGTGGCCGCACTGGCGGTGGCCGGACCGGGCGCGGTGCTGCTCACGAGCGGCTGGTTCTACCTGCGCAACCTGGAGCTGACCGGAACCGTCACCGGGTCGCACTTCGACTGGTCGCTGGAGCACCAGAACCGGGAGGCGCGGCCCATGTGGGCGGTGCTCGCCGACCCGGAGACCTGGACCCGGCTGCCCGACCTGTTCTGGTGGGCCGGGCGCCTGCCGCCCAACACGCCCCTGACGGTCACGAGCCTCATCATCACGGCGGCGTTCCTGGTCTGGACGCCGCTGATCATCGCGCTCGTCACGACACTCCGACGACGCCGGGCCCGCGTGGCCGGGCCGTCGCCGACCGAACCGGCCGAACCGGCCGAGCCCGTCGAGACCCGGGCCGACCGGCTCCTGCTGCGCGCTCTCCCCGTCGCGGCGGTCGTCGTCTCGGTGTCCGTCCAGGTCGTCTACGCCTCCAACGGCGGCGGAGCATACCCGCGGTACCTGCTGGTGGTCTCCCTCCCCATCTGCCTGGCGATCGCGGCGGGCCTCGCGACCCGCCCTCGCCTGCTGCTGCCGGCCTGGACGGCGGTGGCTCTGCTCGACCTGGCGGTCTGGCTCACCACGGAGCTCACCACGCCGGCCGAGCCCGGCTACTACGCGGAGCTGCCTGTCCCGGCGGCGGCGGTCGGTGCGCTTGCGGCGGCCGCCGTCGTCGGCTCGATGGCGGCAGCGCTCGCGGTGGCACGGGCGAATCGGACGCAGGCCACCACCGCGGCGATGCCTACGACGACCACCGTGCACAGCACGAGCCCGAGCTGAGGTCCGGCGAGCGAGCTCCAGCCGGCCCACCGGGCCGCGGCGTCGGCCACCGACTGCGTGGGCCCCTGGTAGAAGCCCCAGAACCCGTATCCCAGGCCGCCGGCCGCTGCGGCGCAGCCCGCGGCCGCGACCCACGGCACGGCCTGGTTCAGGCGTGGCCCGAGCAGGGCGAGCGCACCGAGCGCGGTCCCCGCGCTCAGGCCCACCAGCCCCGCGAACAGGTACCGGCCCTGCACGGCGACGACGTGTCCGGTCTCGGCGTAGCCGGGCCACGCGTTTGCCACGACGCCGAGCCACAGGCCCGCGGGCAGCAGCAGTACGACGACCGAGGCGCGGCGTGCGCCGTCCGACCGCGCGACGCCGATCGCGACCAGCGCGCCGATCGCTAGCGCCGCCGACCAGAACACGGCGTCCGGTATCCGCACCTCGAGCCATCCGAAGTTGCCGAAGAACGACCGCGTGAACTGGGTCACCGCACTCCGCAGGAAGAACCAGACCCCCTGGTGCTCGCCCGGCCCGAACCGTTCGGGGATGCCGACGGGCTGGACCACACCGAGGACGAGCAGGTTCCGCAGCCACCACCAGCCGCCGACGGCGAACGCCACCCCGCCGGCGACCAGCAGCCCGCGCAGACGACGGGTTCGCGCTCCGGACGCCAGCAGGTAGGCGGCCGCGACCATCGGCAGGGCGAACGCCGCCATCACCTTCGTCAGAAGGCCCACACCGATCGCGGCCCCGAGACCGACCGCCGTGCGTAAGCGCAGGTCACCAAGGACCACGAGGACACACAGGTAGGTCGCCACGGCCCCGGTCAGGGTCACGAGCGCGTCGTTCGTGACGCTGCCCAGGATGTGGCCCACCTGCGGCACGAACAGAGTGAAGGACGCCGCGACCAGGGCTGCCGCGGAGGACCCGGTGACGCGCCGGACCGCACTGGCGGCGAGGATCGGCACCGGCAGCAGGAACAGAGTGTCCATCAGCCGGAGCGCGAGGAGCTGCACGTCCCACCGGGCCTCTGCCAGGCCGGTCGCGTGCAGGACCGCCGCACCGATGGCGTAGTACAGGGGCGGATGCTGCGTCATCTGGTCGACGGCGGCAGGCTCGAGGACACCGGCCTCGACAGCGGCCCGGGCGCCGCCCTCGACGCCGGCCGGTGGGGCAGCGGCCAAGGCGTCGCCGGCGGTCACGACCACCCGCTCGTCGTCCGGTACGGGCACGACGTCGATGAACGCCCCGTGGTCGGGCCGGTCCGCCGGCCGTCCCGGCACATCGGTGTCGAGAGCGGCCTGTTCGCGCGCACGGTCGACCGCGGGGCTGATCAGCGCCTCGCCGGCAGGCGGCCAGCCCCCGCCGTGCGCGATCCGCAGCACGCTGTTGAGGTGCTGCGGTTCGTCGGGGGCACGGAAGACCGGCGCGAGGAACGCCCAGACCGCTGCGACGAGTACGACAAGGAGGGAGACCAGGGCCAAGGCTCGCCGGTACGACACCTCGGCGGGATCGTCGCGCACGACGCCAGCCTATGCGGCGAGGGACGCGGAAGGATCGGCTACGACGCGCGGGGCGGCGAGCCGGGTCACGGCCACCGCAACGCACACGCACGCAGCGCCCCACGCCACCCAGGCGCCGGTGACCGACAGCGGCGCACCTGGCCACGTTCCCGCGTACCGGGGAGCCGAGACCGCTATCCACAGGGCCTGGTCCACGAGCGGCACGGCGCACCACGCCGCGATACCCCACGGCAGGGCACGCGGCCCGAACCGCTCCAGCTCCACCAGCCCCCGTGCCACGACCAGAGCGAGCGGCGCGATGACCAGCAGCAGATACCGGGGATGCGGGGAGCCCCCACCCGCGGTGTACATCATCTGCATCGCCAGCGTCGCCGCGACCGCCAGCCCGCCGGCCGCGACGATCAGGATGCGGGACGTGTCGGGACCGATCCCCGGACCGGCCCCACCGCTCACCGCCCGCACGGCGGCGATCACCGCCCGCGCGGTGCCGATCACCGCCAGCAGGGCGGGGACCGCGAGCAGCAGCACGACCACGGCGTCGGGAGCAGGTCCGTGCCCGAACACGGCCAGCAGCCGGGCCCAGACCGCCGGGTCCAGGACTACCTCGCCCACGGGCCGGGCGACACGGTCCAGGTTGTCGGCGGCCCAGTCGGGGTGCCCGCCGGTGACGGAGCCGGTCAGCCGGAAGTTCCGCAGCCAGAACCATCCGGTCGCCGCCGCCACCGCGAGCGGAACGCCCAGGGCCAGCGCCCAGGCACGCGCCGCGCGCCGCGGGTGCGCCACGGCCGACCGGTCGGGCAGGAGCGCCGCGATCAGCACGGCGCCCACCATGGTGCCGACCATGACCATCGTGTGCAGCCGCGTACCCAGACACAGTGCCGACACCACGACCAGCAGGACCGTGCGGGGCCAGGTCAGGCCCGACCGGATCGCGGACGCCGCCAGGCCGAACAGCCAGGTGGTGAGCAACGCCGCGAGGACGTCGTTGTAGGCGGACCCGCCCACGCGGGCCACCCATGCCGTCGCGGTGACGACGAGCGCTGTCACCAGGGCCGGCGGTATCCCGCCGGTGACGGCGCCGCTCAGGGGCGACCTGCCCGGGAACGCCCGGCGGGTCGCCCAGGCGGCCACGGCGACGAGCAGCCCCACGGCCAGCACGTTCACCAGGCGCGCGGCGTAGACGGCACCGATGAGATGACCGCCGTCCACCATCGGCCCGACGACGGGTGCGAGCAGCACGTAGTACAGCGGCGGGTGCTGAGCGACCCACTGCACGGGCGGAACCGACCCGACGTCCGGCGTCAGCACGGTGCCCGCTTCGAAGACCGGAAGGTGCCCGGTCCACACCTGATAGGCGTAGTCCAGGTGCGCGGTCTCGTCGCCGGTGTGCAGCGGCGGTACCACGAGTGCCTGCACCAGCGCGGCGAGGACCCCCACGAGCACGGCGAGCGGAACGATGACCTGTCGTCTGACGTGCCCCTCCAGCACAACCGCTACGGCTGCCACAGTCGACTCCACGTCCTCAAGCGCATCGGCAAAGCTCCGCGTTCGGCCGCTCGAGCGGGCAGCCGGCGGCAGTCTAGTGGGCGCGAGAGTACCGCCGGTGTCGTGCGGCCCCATCCCGGATCGGGGGTGGCCGGCGGCGGACGGCAGCCGCGGGCCCGGCCAGTTCGGATCCTGCCGTGGCGGTGGCTATCCGAGGCCCCGATCGGACGTATCGTCAGAAGGTGCCTCCGTTCTCTCCTCGTGGCCGGAACCGGCGGTCGGGCCGCACCCCCGCCGGCAGCTCGCCCGGCAGCTCCACCGGCAGCTCCACCGGTATCTCCAAGGCCTCCCAGGCCGATCTGCTCCGGCTCGCCGCCACACCCTCCGGCCAGCCCGGCGAAGCGTCGGCGGAGAACGCTCCGCGACGCCGGGACCGGCGCGGCCGCGGCCTGCGCGGTCCCATGTTCCCGCCGGGCACTCCCGCGCACCGCACACGCGCCCAGCGGTTCGACGACCTCGTGCTCGACGTCGTCGAGGACCTCGACCGGACCTGGGCCTCGCAGCTGCACGGCACCGAGTTCGCCGTCGAGGACGTACCGCCGTCAGACCCCGCGCCGTGGGAGGACGGCGGCGTCCTGCTCGGCCGGTTCTTCCCCGCGGAAGCCGGGCGCCCCGGGCGGGTGGTGGTCTACCGCCGCCCGATCGAGGTGCGGGCCATCGACGTGGACGACCTCGCGGACCTGGTGCGCGACGTCGTCGTCGAGCAGGTGGCGCACCTGCTGGCCCGCACGCCCGAGGAGATCGACCCGAACTTCGGCGAACGCTCCTGAGGCGGGCCCTCAGCCGGCCGCGTCCACCCGGCTCACGCGCACGTCGCCGCCCGCCGCGAGCGGTGCCGTGGGCGCCAGCACCGAGAACAGCGTCGTATCGCTGATCTGCGCCAGACGCACCGACCACACCACTCCGGCCTCGTCGGCGGGCTGCTCAGTGACCACCGCCACGGTGTGGTCCAGCTCCGCCAGGTCGGCCCAGGCCACCTCGACGGTCTCACCGGTGGGCACGTCGACCGTGCGGGTCCAGGCCTCCTCGCCGTCCGGCCCGACGCCGCGCAGCGTCACCTCGGTGCTGCCCGCCGCATCCTCGATCTGGTCGGGGTCGCGCGCGTCGGGCACGCCGCTCAGCGTGATCCCGTAGGCGGCGTCCGGTGGGATCGCGACGGCGCCGTCGGCCACGAAACCCGCCGGGGACATCGCCTGCCCGGTCAGCCAGGCCCGGTCGTACGGGTCGTCGTCGACCACGGCGTCCTCGGCGGCCGTGCCCACCCGGTCGAGGGCCGCACCCGCGACGACCGGCACGTCGGCGTCGACGATCACCGTGTAGGTGCCTTCGGGGAGACCGCCAAGCGGCAGGGTCGCGACCTGCCCGGGCTCGAGATCGACCTCCTCGCCGCCGCGCAGCCGGACCGGGCCGTCCGGCCCGAGCACCGCGAGGCGGGCCGTGCCGGCCTCGGCACCCGGTGCGAGCAGGTCGAGGCGCGGAGCGTGCGGGTCGTCGACGGCCTCGCCGGTGCTGACGACGCCCGACACCGCCGTGGCCCGCGACGGCGCACTGCCCGCGACGACGAGGTCGGCGCCCATGGGCACCAGGCCGTCGATCCGGTGGTGCTGGATGTACGCGCCGACCCGCCCGCCCTCGGCCGTGACGTGCAGCGTGAGGCGGTTCTGGTCCGGCGCGATGGCCTCCAGCATGGTGACCACCTGCTCCCCCGGCGGCACGACGACGAGCGACTGGCTCCCGAGCGCCACCGGCCCGGACGCACCCCAGGCCTCGAGCGTCACGGTGGCCGGCGTGCGGCCGGGGTTCTGCAGCACCAGCCGGCCGCTCGAACCCACCGAGGTGCTGCCGCCCACCAGCCAGTGCTCGACGGCGGGCTGGGCGCACGGCCCCGCGACCATGCCGCGCAGGTCGCCATCCGTGGTCACGGATGCCACCGTCGCGGTGGCGTAGGTCGCCCCGCCGGGCGTCACGCGCAGCATGCGCGCTCCAGGCGGCGCGCCCTCGAGCACCGCGGCGACGTCGCCCGAGGCCAACGGGCCCGTGAGCTCGGCCGCCTGCGCCCCGTCGAGCGTCGTGACCGACGGCTCTGCGCCCTCCGCGCCGTCCAGCACAGCCGCGGTCAGGGATGTGGTGGTCGCGACTGGCGCAGCGCTGAACTCGTCGTCGCCGACTTCTGGCTGCTCCAGCTGTGCCGGCGCGGGGCAGACCAGCCCGGTCTCGCCGGCCGCCACAGGGACGGTGCGCACGTCGTCCGCCGCGGCGCCGGCCTGCCCGGCACTGCCCGGCTCCAGGGTGTTCGTCGACGCGAGGGCGGCGACCACCATCGCGCACAGCAGACCGCCGACAGCTGCCCCTGCCCGCCGCGCGGCGGCCGGGACCGTCACCTTCTTGCGCTTCATCGAACCCTCCTGCGCCCCACCGGCAGTGCCAGCAGGGCGAAGACCACCAGCGTGAACGTCGTGAGCACGAGCCATGCAGTGCGGTGGGGCGCCTCGTACCAGACCGCGAGGTGTCCGGCGTCGGACCCGAGCGCGAAGGCTTGCAGCCCTGCCGCCTGGTCCACGGCGACCGGCTCCAGCCGCCGGCCGTCGAGGGTCGCGCGCCAGCCCGACCCCGCCGCCTCGGCGAGCACGACGGTGCGGTCCGCGCCGCCCGCCGGCACGTCCGTGTGGACGGCCGTGCCCTCCGACGGCAGCACCGACCCAGTGGCGCCGGCCTCCTCGATGCGGGCCCAGCCGGGCGCCGGCTCGTCCACGGGCGCCACCCGCCACACGGACACCGTCTGGCCTTCGGTCACGCGGCTGATCCCGGGCACCATGTCGAGCGTGGCCAGGAGATCGCCGACGCCGGGATCGGTGTCCGACGGCGCGCCGGTACCGGCCCCGCCCGTACCGGACCGGACCTGCACCGCGCCGATCCCGAGGTTCGCCAGCTGCTGCGGCACCCCGTCGCCCGCACCGGACACCAGGGCCGCGACCGCCGCGTCCAGCGTGGCGGTCGGGTCGGCGGCCTGGTCCCCGTCGCTCGCCGCCCGCGCCGCCACAGAGGCGTCGGCGAGCTGCGATCCGTCGGCCCGCAGGAGCGCGTACTGCACGACGCCCTCGGCATCTGAGGAGAACCCGATCTCAAGCACCCGCGCCTGCCTCGGCGGCGCCTGCATCTGCTGCCCGACGGCGGGGACCACGGGCTCGGTCGTCACGTGCAGCAGCCCGTCCCGGCCGCTGTTCGCGACGCTGCCGGAGCCCAGGAGCCACACGGCCGCCTGCGTCGCGGGGAGCACCAGCCCGATCACCACCAGTCCGACGACGGCGACACGGCGCGCCGCACGAAGGACGCCGCGAGGCGACACCCGGCTGCTGGGCCGGTCGGAACCGCGCTCGGCGTCCCGTTCGGTGTGCGGTCCCTTGGTGTCTGATATCTCGGCGTCCGGCTCTGCGGCGTCCGACTCCGAGGTGTCGGCCGTCTCGGCGGCCGGAGTCGCGGACTGGGCCGGGTAGTCCGCCGGCACCTCGGCCGGGTCCATCCGGCGCCCGACGAGCACCCTGACTCCCGCGAGGGCCGCGGCGCCCAGGCCGAGAAGGAGCAGCGACAGCCCAGGGCCTGACCACCGGCCGTCGTCCTGGGCCAGCACCGCCACCGCAAGGCCGGCCGCGGCGACCAGCCAGCCCACCAGCGACGTCGCCGGAACGTGGAGCAAAGCGTCCGTGACCCCCTTGCGGCCGATCCCGGACAGCGCGCCCGCCAGACCGAGCACCGCCAGCGCGAGCACCAGCACACCGGCCGCCCAGGGGCCGGCCGCCATGACCGCGCGGGCGGCGAGGATGAGGGCACCGTCGCCGGACACGTCGAACCAGGGACCGGGCGTCGCCTGCAGGCCGAGCAGCAGCTCGAGGCCCGAGGCCGTGCCGGGCGCGGG
This sequence comes from Promicromonospora soli, assembly GCF_014653785.1. Classification (GTDB taxonomy): domain Bacteria; phylum Actinomycetota; class Actinomycetes; order Actinomycetales; family Cellulomonadaceae; genus Promicromonospora; species Promicromonospora soli. The sequence goes on from NZ_BNAS01000005.1 coordinate 24,274, forward strand.
GACGCCCGAGCCGGCCAGCGACTCGGCGGTCAGGAGGGCGCGGTCGCCGTCGCGGAGCACCGTCCACCACAGCGGGGCGCCGACCACGAGGGCAGGGACGAGCGCGAGCGCCAGGTAGATGCGACGGCGCCGGGCGACGAGCGCGGCGCCCAGCAGCACAAGGACGGCGGCCGGCAGCAGCGCGGGCGCACCGGCCACCACGCAGGCCAGCAGCAGGCCACCCGCGCCGGCCGCGCCCAGCGACCCGGCGCCGGTCCGGGCCATGTACGCAGGGGTTCCGGCCGGGCCCTCCGGCGCGCCCTCGGCCGGCCGGAGCCGGTCGACCGCCTGGGCGCCCACCGCGCGGACCAGCGCGACGGCCGTCCAGGGCAGCAGCGCGTGCGCCAGCACCCCGCCGAGCAGGCCGCCGTCCAGTGCCCCCAGGAATGCCGGGGCCACGGTCCACGCGAACGCCGCGAGCACCCGCAGCCACACCGAGCGCGTCACCGCGCCGGCGGCAGCCCAGGCGCCGACGGCGGCGAGCGGCAGCGCGAGCAGGAGCACCGCGTCCACCGCGTGCTGCAGAGACCCGCCCACCAGCACCGACAGCCCGGACAGCACGAACAGCAGCGGGTCCGCCGGGGCAGCCGCGCCGAGCCCGTCGCGCACCCAGCCGGACGTCGCGGCCGACCACGCGGTCGCCGTCGTGCCGCCCGCCGGGAGCAGCGCCCCGCCCACCAGGCGGCCGCCGGACGCGAGCGCGCCCAGCGCGGGGCCGAACACGGCCGCGGCCAGGCCCACCGCAGAGATCACGACGAAGGCGAGCGCCGTGCGGCGGCGGACGGCCAGTACCTGCAGCTCGGCCTGCTCCAGGTCCGACGGCGCGGCGTCGACCTGGTGGGCCTCACTGCGGGCGAGCCGCTTGTCGCGCCGTTCGGCTGCCACCTCGCCCCAGGTGCCCAGCAGCGGCCGGAGCACGCTGCGGGGCACGGTCGACGTGCGGGCGATCCGACGCCGGGCACGCAGCAGGGGCCCCAGACGGAACACAGCCCACAGCGGGGCGACCAGCTCGTCGCGAGCCAGGTCGAGGTGCTTCATCGCGAGCCGGTAGCTCGCCGCGAACGGCGCCCACACGAGCATCGCGAGCATCGCGAAGGGCAGGGTCCACGGCGTCACCGACGTCAGCCGGAGGTAGAGCTGGCTGCGGCGTCGCGCGCCGGACGAGCCAGGGGCGTGCAGGGCGACCTGCGCGTGCCGCACCACGGCGTCGGGCACCACGACCACGCGGTGACCCGCGAGCCGAACCCGGCGGCAGAGGTCCGTCGAGTCGCCGAACTGGCCGTACGCCGGGTCGGTGCCGCCGACCTCGCGCCATACCGACGCGCGCACCAGCGCCCCGGCGAGCCCGACGGCGAGCACGTCCTCGCGCGAGTCGTGCTGCCCCTGGTCGATCTCGGTGTCGTCGATGCCGGTCATCCGCCGGCCGAGCGGCGAGACGGTGTGTCCCACCTCGACGAGCACGCCGCGGTCGGACACCTCCGGGTCGAGCGGCGCCCCGTCCGGACCCGTCTCCCAGTGCCGCTGCTTGCAGCCGGCCACCGCCACCGCGTTCGAGTGCTCCACCGAACGGGTCAGCGCGGCCAGCGCGCCGGGTGCGGGGGCGGAGTCGTCGTGCAGGAACCAGAGCCAGCCGTGCTCCGGGGCGCCGGCCGCGGCGAGCGCGGCCTGGATCGCGTCGCCGAAGGTGCGGGCGCCCGCACCGGCCACGTACCGCGCGCCACCGAGCTGCAGGTCCTGGTGGCCCGACGTCGCGGGGGCTGTGTCGACATCGACCACTACTACGTCGTCCGGGGTGCGGGACTGTTTACGCAGCGCCGCGAGCGTCGCGGCGAGGTAGGGGCTGCTGCCGCGGGTCACCACGACGGCGGTCACCGTGACCGCCACCGGCGGCTGGACGGTGGGCTGGGCCGGGACCTTGGCCCACACGGGTCCCGCCGTGGCCCCGTAGGGGGCCCGGTCCGGGCTGGGTGCCGACAGGCTGTCGGGGCGTGGAGCGCTCATCTCGCTTCACATCATGCGGCGCGTCTGCGCCGACACGCCGCAGACGCGCCGGGGCTGTCCCCGACCGGCGGCACACGCTTCAGACGGCGCGGCGCTTCAGCTTGCGCCGCTCGCGCTCCGAGAGACCGCCCCAGATGCCGAACCGCTCGTCGTTCTCCAGCGCGTAGTCCAGGCACTCGGCCCTGACCTCGCAGCCGGAGCAGACCTTCTTGGCCTCGCGGGTGGACCCGCCCTTCTCCGGGAAGAAGGCCTCCGGGTCGGTCTGCGCGCACAGGGCACGCTCCTGCCAGCCGAGCAACGAGTCGTCCGGCTCGGTCAGCAGGTACAGCTCGCCGAAAAGCGGCAGGACCGGTGCCACCCGTTCCACCTCGCTTTCCGTGTCAGTCGGGAACTCCACGTCCGATTCCAGCATGTTCCACATGACGTGCCCCTCCATGCCGTGTCCGTGCTCCGAGGCCGTTCCGATCGACCGTGCTGGTCAACCGGCCTATGAAGCCTGACTGGCCAGGCCTGCAGTTTCAGGCCCCGTTGCGTATTCGCTACGAAAACTGCATACATGGAATTACACGCGTGTCGCCTGGAGCCGTCAAGCGGAAATGTGCTATCGCCCACTGGTTCCACGGGTAATTCACGAGTCCTTCCGCAGGTCGTGGCCTATGTCTCACTCATGACCCTGCTTTTACCCGGCGGCCGACACGGCGAGCCGCCACGCCGGAGCGGACGAAATGTGCGGCCCGAAGTCATCGGGCCCGGGCGGACACCCGAACCTCTTACGCTGGCCGCATGCAGATCGCGCCCCGCAGTGGCGGCCCCGTGCCCGACGTCGCCTCGCTCCTCGCCCGTCTCGCCGCCGACGGCGGCCGCCCTCGCCTCACCTGGTACGGCGACGACGGCGAGCGCGTCGAGCTCTCGGGCGCCGTCCTCGCCAACTGGGCGAGCAAGACCGTCAACCTGCTCGTCGAGGAGTTCGACGCCGCTCCCGGCACCCGCGTCGTCGTCGACCTGCCCGTGCACTGGCGCACTGCCGTGTGGGCGCTGGCGGCCTGGCGCACGGGCGCGACGGTGGCGCTGCCCGAGGCGGACCTGGGACAGCCGGACGTGGTGGTCACCAGCAGCCCGGACCGGTGGGCCGACGCCGGGGCCGACCTCGTCGTCGTCTCCCTGCCCGCGCTCGCCCGCAGGTACGACGGCGACCTGCCGCCCGGCGCCATCGACGCCGCCTCGGCTGTGATGACCTACGGCGACGCGATCGGCTGGGTGCCCGAGGTGGACCCGGACCGGGACGCGCTGGTGACGGCGGCGGGCGCCGTCGGGCACAAGGACCTGGTGCCGGAGCCCGGCGACGGCGCGCGCGTGCTCGTGGACGGGCGCGGGGCCGTCGCGGACGTCCTGCGCGACCTCCTCGGCGTCTGGGCGGGCGGTGGTTCGGTGGTCCTGACCTCGGCCACGACGGCCGCTGCCCTGGACGCGGACAGCGGCCGCCTGGAACGCCTCCGCGGGAGCGAACGGATCGGCTGAGCGGTCCGGTCTTACCTACGGCCACCATCTCCCGACCCCTCGGCCCGCCGCGGCGAACACACGGCCCAGCGCTTCTCCACGAACCCTCTACGGTCCGCCCCCGGCCGGTGCGCCGCCGTGCAATACCCACCCTCTAGGATCGGTGGCCGTGACGTTTCCTGACTTCAGCGCCCCAGGTGCGACGATTCCCGTCAAGGGGCCGTCGCATGCCCGGACGCTGGAGCTACTGGGCGGCGGCGCGTCCCGCACGGTCGGGATGGTGCTCACCGCCGTGGTGACCCTCGCTGTAGCGGGCGCCGCGACGGCCGCGACCCAGCTCACCGGGAACATCGAGACGGTCGAGATGGGGTCGCTCGGGACGGACCGTCCCAAGCAGGTGCTCCCCGAGGACCCGAACGCGGGCACCCCGCTGAACATCGTGCTCATGGGCAGCGACTCGCGCGGCGGAGAGAACGGCGGCCTGGCGGGCGGCGAGGACGCCGGTGCCCGGTCGGACACGACCATCGTCATGCACATCTCCGGCGACCGGTCGCGGGTCGAGATGATCTCGATCCCCCGCGACTCGACGGTGGACATCCCGACCTGCACGACGACGAACGGCGTCGCGACCCCCGAGCTGTACGGCACCAAGTTCAACGCCGCCTTCTCCCAGGGCGTGGAGTACGGCGCGGACGTCGCGTCGGGCGCGCTGTGCACGGTGAAGGCGATCGAACAGCTCACCGGCGTGTTCATGAACGGCTTCGTGGTGGTCGACTTCGCGGGCTTCTCCTCGATGATCGACGCCGTGGGCGGCGTCGAGGTCTGCGTGGAGGAGGCGATCTACGCGCCCAAGGCGAACCACCTGACCCTGGAGCCCGGCACGCACACCCTGAAGGGGGTCAAGGCCCTCGACTACGCCCGCGCCCGCACGGGCGACGGCCTGGGCGACGGGTCGGACCTGGGCCGCATCGGCCGGCAGCAGGAGGTCATGGCCTCGCTCGCCCGCAAGGTGCTGAGCCAGGAGGTACTGACCAACCCATCCAAAACCCTCAAGTTCCTCGATGCGGTGACCGGTTCGCTCACCATGAACAAGGAGCTGGCCAGCATCGACGGACTCGCCGGGTTGGCCTACTCCATGCGCAACGTGCGGCCTGACACGATCACGTTCGTGACCGTCCCCAACGAGTACGACCCGAACAACCCGGCTAACGTCGTGTGGACGGACGACGCCGTACAGCTGTGGGACAACGTCAAGCACGACAGGCCCGTCGACTTCGACCCGGACGCTCCGTCGGCCGACGCTTCGCCGTCCGCGCCGACGGGCGACCAGGACACGGAGGCCGAGACGGGAACCAAGCCCGGGACCGAGACCGGTGGCTCAGAGACCGAGCCCACGCCTGCCTCGACCGAGATCAAGCAGGCCGGTGAAGAAGCCTTCACCGGCGCCGACACCACCAAGGTCTGCGGCTGAGCCCATGTCAGATCCCAGAACGTCGAACCGTTCGGCCCCAGGGCCCGACGACGACGTGACGCGCGTCCGGATCCCGCCCAGCTTCACGCCCCAGGGCGTGAGCGGGCGTCCGGGCGCCGACGACGCCATCCCGGTCGGTGACACCGGGGAGCGTCCGCGGGTCGTGCCGGGCGCGGCGTCGAGCAAGGAGAGGGGCGGACCCGCGAATGCGGAGACGCCCGGCGTCGGAGTTCCCGGCGTCGGTGGCGCCCACCGCATCGGACGGCCGGAAGGCTCCGACGACGCGCGCCACGAACCACGTATCCGCAGACAGTCTTCACGGGAGGTCCCGGTGTCCGGCCAGCGCAACAATCCCCCGCCCGTCCCACCACGGAGGTCGGGGATGCCGGCACGCAACGAGTCCGGCGGACCGCCGCGATCGATACCGCCGCGGACGGTGCCGCCGGCCGGCGGCCAGCCTCCGCAGGCCATCCCGCCGGGCCGCCCGGTCCGGGCCAGCGCGGGCCCTGTGCGCCCGACGCCGGTGCGTAGCGCGCCGCGTCCCGCCGCAGGCGGCGGCCGGGGTGGCAACTACCCCGCGGGCGCGCTCGCCGCGGGCGGGCGTGGTCCCACGGGGCGTGGCGGCAGCAACATTCGCATCCGCAAGGGCCGGGTGGCCGGCGTGGTGGCGGTGCTGGTGGTGCTCGCCATCCTCGCCTGGCCGATCGGGCTCCTGATCTGGGCGAACGGCAAGATCCAGCACGTCGAGGCGCTGTCCGACGCGGAGAGCACCCCGGGCACGACCTACCTGCTCGCGGGCTCGGACGCGCGCGGCAGCGGCGGCATCGACGACTCGACGTCGGGTGCCCGCACGGACACGATCATGCTGCTGCACAAGCCGTCCTCCGGCCCGGTGGCGCTCATCTCGATCCCGCGCGACACCTACGTCGAGATCCCTGGCGTGGGCGGCGACAAGATCAACGCCGCGTACGCCTACGGCGGTGCGCCGCTGCTGGTCGAGACGGTGGAGGCGCTGAGCGGCCTGACCGTCGACCACTACGCGGAGGTCGGGTTCGGCGGCATCGAGGGTGTCGTTGACGCCGTCGGCGGCGTGCGCCTCTGCTACCCCGAGGACGTGCACGACGTGAAGTCGAAGCTCAAGTGGAAGGCCGGCTGCCACATTGCGGACGGCAAGACCGCCATCGCGTTCTCCCGCATGCGCTACGCCGACCCGACCGGCGACATCGGCCGCACCGAGCGTCAGCAGCAGCTCATCGCCGCCGTCGGCAAGAAGGTCGGGGACCCGGCAATCCTGCTCAACCCGGCCACGCAGGTAGGGCTCGCCGACGCCGGTCTCGCGACCGTGGTGACCGACACCGACTCGGGAATCATCGACCTCGCCATGCTCGGGCTGGCATTCAGGTCCGCCAACGGCAAGGACGGTGTGACCGGCACACCGCCGATCGCGACGATCAACTACAGGACGCCGGCGGGTGCTTCGGCCGTCCAGCTGGACCCGAACCTGGTCGGCGAGTTCTGGGCCAAGATCCGCGACGGGGACTACGAGGCCGGCGAAAAGGTAGGCGGCATGCCGGGCTGACCCCGTCCCGCCGAAGTAGAACTGTGGCGAGACAGAACCAGGGCGAAGTAGAACTGTGGCGGTGGCTACGGGTCTGCTTCGCCCTGGTTCTGTCTCGCCACAGTTCTATCTCGCCATCGGCAGGCAGATGGTCAGAGCTGGGCGCGGAGCTTCTCGCCCTTGGCGTGCGCCACCGCGCTCAGCTCCGCCTGGAACGCCTCCATGCGCTCCCGCAGCGCCGCCGCCTCGTCGCCGGTGCCGGAGGCAAGGATGCGCGCCGCGAGCAGGCCCGCATTGCGCGCACCACCGATCGACACCGTCGCGACGGGCACGCCCGCCGGCATCTGGACTATCGACAGCAGCGAGTCCATGCCGTCCAGGTACTTGAGCGGCACCGGCACCCCGATCACCGGCAGCGGCGTCACCGCCGCCAGCATCCCGGGCAGGTGCGCGGCCCCGCCCGCCCCCGCGATGATCACGCGCAGCCCGCGGCCCGCGGCCTGCCTGCCGTAGTCGATCATCTCGGTGGGCATGCGGTGCGCGGAGACGACGTCGACCTCGACCGGCACGTCGAACTCGCCCAGCGCCTCGGCCGCCGCCTGCATGACCGGCCAGTCGGAGTCCGACCCCATCACGATGCCGACCTGCGGGTTGGTGCTCATGCCTTCGCCTCTTCCTCGGTCGGTTCCTGAGCCTGTCGAAGGGCGACGGGCTCGGCCCGCGGTCCCTCGCCCTGCAGCAGCGCCGCCGCCGCGATCGCCCGACGCCGGACCTCGTCCAGGTCGTCGCCGCTCACGTTCACGTGACCCAGCTTCCGGCCGGGCCGGATGCCCTTGCCGTACAGGTTGACGCGCGCCTCGGGGTACGCGGCGAGCACGTCCGGCAGCGCGTCCGTGAGCTCGGTCAGCGTGGAGCCGAGCACGTTCGCCATGACGGTCCAGGTCGCCGTCGCCTCGGTGGCGCCCAGCGGCAGGTCCAGGACGGCGCGCAGGTGCTGCTCGAACTGGCTGGTCACGGCCCCGTCGATGGTCCAGTGCCCGCTGTTGTGCGGGCGCATCGCGAGCTCGTTGACCAGCACCGTCGGCGCCCCGTCCGGCCCCGCGACCTCGAACATCTCGACGGCCAGCACGCCGGTCACGTCCAGTCCCTCGGCCACTGTCGTGGCGATCTCGCGGGCGCGCGCGTCGAGCTCGGCGGGCAGGCCGGGCGCGGGGGCGATCACCTCCGAGCAGACGCCGTCCCGCTGCACCGACTCGACGACGGGCCACGCCCGCACCTCGCCCGACGGACGCCGCGCCACCAGTGCGGCCAGCTCGCGCGTGAACGGCACCTTCTCCTCGACGAGGAGCTGCGGCCCACCTTCGACCACCTGCGCGAACCAGTCCGCGACGTCGTCCGGGGACGAGAGCACCCGCACGCCCTTGCCGTCGTAGCCGCCGCGGGAGGTCTTCACGACGGCGGTGCCGCCGACGGTCCGGAGGAAGTCTGCCAGGGCGGCCCGCCCCTCCTCCGGCGACGACGGCAGCGGCGCCCACCGCGGGCACGGCACGCCCAGCTCCGTGAGCCGCTGCCGCATCACGATCTTGTCCTGCGCCTGCACCAGCGCATGGGGGCCGGGGCGCACGGGCGTTCCGTGCTCGATCAGGTCGGTGAGCAGGGCGTTCGGCACGTGCTCGTGCTCGAACGTCAGGACGGAGGCCGGGCTGTCGGCGTCGGGCGCGATGAGCGAACGGATCGCTGCCTCGTCCCAGGCCTCGCCCACGGGCGTGTCGGTCACCACCTGCGCCGCGGACGACGCCGGGTCCTCCACCAGGACGCGCAGCCGGATGCCCAGCTCACCGGCCGCGGGGGCCATCATGCGGGCCAGCTGCCCGCCCCCGACCACCGCTACGACGGGCGGTCCGGCCAGGGACGGCGAGGCGCCGGACGGCTCTGCGGACGCGTCGCCGGTGGAGGAAGGCCGGTCGGCCGGGAGGGAATCGACTGTTGCACTCACGTCGGTGAAGCCTACCGGCGGCCGCGGCCCTTCCTCTGGCCGAAGCTGGAGATCTTCGACCCCACCGGCAGCACCTGGTGCGGGTCGAGCGTCTTGGGGACACCCGAGAGGAACACTGTGAACACCGGCGGAGTGCGCTGGGTGAGCTGAAGGTTGCCGCCGTCGGCCGCCACGAGGTCGCGCGCCAGGGCGAGGCCCAGACCCGTCCCCGCGCCGGACGTGACGCCGCGCTCGAAGATCTTGCCCTGCATCTCCTCGGGCACGCCCTCGCCCTCGTCGGTGACCTCGATGGCCATGGCGCCCCGCTGACCCTCACGGATCCGGAGGGTGGTGGTGCCGCCGCCGTGCTTGAGCGAGTTCTCCAGCAGCGTGGACAGCACCTGGGCGAGGGCACCGGGGGTGGCCAGGACGCGGGCGCCGCCGGAGTCCTCGACGTTCAGGTGCCGGCCCGCCCGCTCGAACGACTCGCGCCACTCCTCCTCCTGCTGGAGGAAGACGACCGCGACGTCCACGGACTCGGTGGTGCCACCCTGCGCGCGCCGGGAGCGGGCGAGCAGGTCGTCCACCACGCCGACCAGGCGCTCCACCTGCTCGAGCGAGATCCGGGCCTCCTCCTGCACCTCTGGCTCGGTGGAGGTGAGCGTGATCTCCTCCAGGCGCATGGTCAGCGCCGTGAGCGGGGTGCGGAGCTGGTGCGAGGCGTCCGACGTGAACTGCCTCTCCACCGCGAGCCGCGCCGCGAGCCGGTCGGAGCTTCGCGCCAGCTCGGCCGCGACCAGGTCTATCTCCTCGACGCCGGACGGGTCCAGCCGTGGACGCACCTGTCCCGCGCCGAGCTGTTCGGCCGACGCCGCGAGGTACACGAATGGTTGCGCGAGCCGGTTGGCCTGCCAGGCAGCCGTGACGGCGCCGGCGGCGAACGCACCCACGCTGCCGAACACCACGAGCACAACTACATTGATCGCCTTGATGTACGCCGGCCAGGCCGAGACGGAGACCACCACGCCCATGACGGGCTGCTCCTTGGACGTGAGCCCTCGATCGATGGTGGCACCGGACACGGGTTCGCCCGAGACCAGCTGCTCACCGTTCGGCTGGTTCACGGTCACGAAAGCGACGATGTCGTTGGGCTGAGGCTGCACCGCCCGGTCGACGACCGACTGGTCGACGAACCCGACCTCGGCGGCAGAGCGGTTGCGCTCGTAGGAGTTGACGGCAGAAGCCAGGAGGTCCTGCGCCCGGGTCTCGACTCGCTGGACTTCCTGGCCGTAGATGTACCGGGCACCGAAGATCGCGAGCGGGATGCCCAGGAGCAGGACTGCGACCGCAACCGCGGCGATCGTCGCCTGCAGCACGCGGGCGCGCATCTGGCTAGCTCGCCCCGATCTCGAAGCGGAAGCCGAGACCGCGCACGGTCGAGACGTAGCGAGGTGCGTTCGCGTCGTCGCCGAGCTTGCGGCGCAGCCACGACACGTGCATGTCGAGCGTCTTGGTGGAACCGACCGGGTCCGAGCCCCAGACGTCGCGCATCAGCGTGTCCCGGACCACCACGGAGCCGGCGTTCTGCACGAGGACGCGCAGCAGGTCGAACTCCTTCGTGGTCAGGTGCAGCTCGCGGTCACCCTGGAAGGCGCGGTGCGCGGAGACGTCGACGCGGACGTCCTGCGCGTGCAGCTCCTCCTCCTCGCCGGTCTCGCCGTGCGAGCGACGCAGCAGCGCCCGCACTCGCGCGAGCAGCTCGGCCAGGCGGAAGGGCTTGGTGACGTAGTCGTCGGCGCCGGCGTCGAGGCCCACGACGAGGTCCACCTCGTCGGCACGGGCGGTCAGCACCAGGACGGGCACGGTGAGGCCATTGGCCCTGATCTCGCGCGCGACATCGAGCCCGTCCATGTCGGGAAGGCCCAGGTCCAGAACTACGATGTCCGCACCGGTCGAGCTCTCGATCGCACCTTTGCCGGTTCCTTGCACGACGACGTCGTATCCCTCACGGGAGAGCGCTCGTGCCAACGGCTCGGCAATGGCCGGGTCGTCTTCGGCTAGGAGTACGTGAGTCATTTCGCCATCGTAGGGCATAACCGACGCTCTGGCGCTACCCGGGCACCCACATGATCGCCACCCCACCGAATCCTTTCGGCAGAGGAAGCCATGGCGCAAGTGCTACCACGGTATGACGCGCCCACGCAACGCTTCGACCTACCCTGACCTGCATGGGTTGGTACGAGCGGTGGGCGCAGTGGGCTGAGCGGTACCGCTTCGTCGTCGACCTCACCCTGACCGTCGTGCTGGGCCTGTTCGCGGTGTCCCTCGCCGGGGTCATGTTCGGAACTACGCTCGACAGCCCGGGCCAGCTCATGCTCGTCTCCGCGGCGGTGCTCGCGCCGCTCCCCTGGTGCCGCACGAACCCCGTCGCCTCGTGCACAGCGGTCTTCGTGGTGTGCATGCTGCAGGTCGTGGCGCTCGGTGTCCCGACGGTGCTCCCGGCGGACTTCGCGGTGCTGATGTCGATGTACTGCGTCACGGTCTACGGCCCGCGGTGGGCGTACCTGATGGCCTGCGGGATGGCCGTGGTCGGTTCGGTCGCCGTCGGCGTCGCGATCTGGTCCGGGAACGCCTGGGCGTCCCCGCTCAACGCACTGCCCGTCGTGCTCCTGATCATGGCGTTGCTCGCCTGCGCCTCCGCGTTCGGCCTGGTCCGCCGGTCGCGGCGCACCATGCTCGTCGCCATGCGCGACCGCGCCGAGCGCCTCGAGATCGAGCGCGACCAGCAGGCACAGATCGCCACGGCCGCCGAGCGGGCCCGGATCGCGCGCGAGATGCACGACATAGTGGCCCACTCCCTGTCGGTGGTCATCGCGCAGGCCGACGGCGGACGGTACGCCGCGGCCGCCGACCCCGCCGCCGCCCAGCGCTCCCTCGGCACCATCGCAGAGACCGGACGCGTGGCACTGGCCGACATGCGCCGCCTGCTCGGCGTGCTGCGGGAGGACCAGCCCAGCGCCACCACGCCGCTGGGCCTGGTCGCGCCCGACGGCGTCCCGGCCCGGCCGGCGCTGCCTGCCCGGGGCACCGGTACGGGCGGCGCCGCCGGGGTGAGCGTCGGCACGGCCACGACGGCGCCGCCGAGCGCCGCCGGAGCGCCGGACGGCGCAGGGGCGATCACGCCGCCGGCGGGCGGCCCCGCCCCGTTGCGGCCCCAGCCCGACGCCGCCGACATCGGTCAGCTCGTCGAGCAGGCCCGCGACGACGGCCTCCGGGTCTCCTGGGCCAGGGTGGGCGTCGAGCGGCGTCTGCCGCCCGGCGTCGGGCTCACGCTGTTCCGGGTCTGCCAGGAGGCCCTCACCAACGTGCGCAAGCACGCGGGTCCCTCCCCCGCGGTCACGATCATGCTGCGCTGGGGCGAGGGCGAGGTGGAGCTGCGTGTCGAGGACGACGGCCGCGGCCTGGCGGCCGCCGGCGCCGGACCCGAGGAACCGGCACCTCCGGTCGGCTACGGCCTGCTGGGGATGCGCGAGCGCGCCGAGATGTTCGGCGGGACGCTCACGGCCGGTCCCCGCGGGGGCGGTGGGTTCTCGGTGCGGTTCGTGGTGCCGATTCCTCGAGCGTCCGACGCGATCCCCCGGGCGGCCGCCGGCGGGTTCGAGCAACCGTCCTACGCCGAGCGCCGGCCCGCGGAGGCCGAACCCGCCCAGCCCCACTCCGCACCCCGCAGGACCGAGCACCACGCTGAAGGAGAACGATGACTGACACCCTCGACGGACCCGTGCGAGTCGCGCTCGTCGACGACCAGCCCCTGGTCCGCGCGGGCCTGCGCATGGTGATCAACTCCCAGCCCGACCTGCAGGTGGTGGTCGAGGCCGACGACGGCCACGACGCGCTGCGCCTGCTCGCCGACACGGCGTCCGACGTCGTGCTCATGGATGTGCGCATGCCGAGGATGGACGGCTTGTCTGCCACCCGCGCGCTCCTGGCGGGCACCCGGGGTCCCCGCGGAGCTCCGCAGCGAAGCAAGGACTCCGCGGGGTTGGGCGGCGGCCGGGCCGCGGCGGGCGACCCCCGCGTCGTCATGCTCACGACGTTCGACCTGGACGAGTACGTGCTCGACGCGATCCGCGCCGGGGCGAGCGGCTTCCTGCTCAAGGACGCCCAGCCGGAGGAGCTCCTCACGGCGATCCGCACGGTGCACCAGGGCGACGCGGTGATCGCGCCGTCGTCCACCCGACGGCTCATGGAACGACTGGTGACGGCGCTGCCGCCCGAGGAAGCCGCAGGCCCGCAGGAGGCGCTCGCCGCGCTGACGGGGCGCGAGCGTGAGGTCCTAGTGCTCATGGCGCGCGGGCGGTCCAACACGGAGATCGCGTCCGACCTGTTCGTCGCGGAGGCGACGGTCAAGACGCATGTGGGGCGCATCCTGTCGAAGCTCGACGCCCGCGACCGCGTCCAGGCGGTGGTGACGGCGTACGAGACGGGCCTGGTCCGCCCCGGCTCATGACGCCTAGCTAGTCCGGCGAGGTAGGCGTGCAGCGAGGTAGTCACCCAGCGCGACTACCTCGCTGCACGCCTGCCTCGCGGAGGGGTTACTCGGCCGCGAGCGCCGCCACCGGGTGGGTGCGCACCGCCGCCCGCGCCGGGACGACCGAGGCGATCAGCCCTGCGACGAGGGCGACGGCCAGGACCGCCGTGAGGTCCGTCCACGGTACGGCGTAGCGCACGTCGCCCATGACGGACAGGGCGGTTGCCGCCCCGGCCCAACCGAACACGAGCCCGAGCACGATGCCCAGGATCGCGCCGACGCCGGCGATGAGCACGCCCTCGACGGCGAGCATGCCGCGCAGCTGCTCCTTGCTCAGCCCGATGGCCCGCAGGGTCGCGGACTCGCGGGTCCGCTCGATGACCGAGAGGGACAGCGTGTTGGTGACGCCGATCAGGGCGATCACGACAGCGACGGCGAGCAGGCCCACCACGATGCCGAGGATGACGTCGACGACCTGCCGGAACTGTGCGGCCTGGGCAGCCGGGCCCATGACGAAGGCTTCGCCGTCGACCTGTGCGGCGGCGTCCTGCACGTCCGCGAGCACGGTGGTGGCGTCGGCACCCGAGATGTGGGCCCAGACGTCGGTCCAGGTGTCGTCGTCGGTGATGCGGGAGAGGTCCGCGGCCGTGATGGTGTGGTTGAGCGGGTCAGCGGTCGTGATGACGACGGCCAGGTCGACCGAGCCGTCCGTACCCGAGACGGTGGTCCGGTCGCCCTCGCTGAGTGACATCTGGTCGGCCTCGTCCTGGGACAGCAGGATCGATCCGTCGGTGAGGCGTTCGGCCTCGTCGGACACGTTCACCATTGCGGCGAGGTCTTGGGGGTCGGCGGCGATGATGCCCGCGTCCTCCATGTCTCCGAGCGTGACGATCGCGTTGGTCACGAGCGCCGTGGCGGCGACGCCGGGGGTGTCGGCCACGGCGTCGCGCACGTCCTCGACGTAGTCGGGGGAGGACGTCGAGACGCTCACGTCGTACGGGAAGGTCTCGTCGAGCAGGCTGTCCGCGGACATGCGGGCGCTGGCGGCACCGGTGGACATCATGGTGACGAGGGTGACGCCGATGAGCAGCGCCGTGGAGGTCGCCGCGGTGCGGCGCGGGTTGCGCAGCGTGTTGGCGACCGCGAGGCGCGCCGCGGGACCGGTGCGGGCCACGAGAGCGCCCAGGGCAGCGGCGAAGCGCGGCAGCCAGAGCACCGCGCTCAGCACGACGCCGAAGAACGCGAGAGCACCGCCTCCGACAGCCGCGACGAGGCCGAACTGGGTGCCGCCGGACATCCCCAGGGCGACGCCGCCGCCGAGCGCCGTGAAGCCGCCGACGACGCACAGGAGCGAGATCACGAGGCGGGCACGGCCGGACCGGGCGTGCAGCGTCGGGGCGTCGGACGGCCGCAGCGCCGCGAGCGGCGCGACGCGGGTCGCCGACCGGGCCGGGGCGAGCGCGGCCAGGACGGTCACACCCGCGCCGACGGCCAGCGGGAGCACGACCGACTGCCAGGTCGGTGTGATCGTCGTGGGGATCGGCACCCCGAGGTCGAACGCGGGCGCCACCAGCAGCGCCGCCTGGGCGAGCACCGCACCTGTCACGATGCCCACCGCCGAGGCGACCGCGCCCAGGATCGCGGCCTCGAGCAGGACGCTGCGGTAGAGCTGGCCGGTCCCTGCCCCGATGCAGCGCAGGAGGGCCAGCGTCCGGATCCGCTGGGCGACGAGCACCTGGAACGTGTTCGTGATGACCATGGCCGCGATCAGCAGCGCGATGGCAGCGAACGTCATGACGAACACGAAAAAGACGAGGTCCTGGCCGCCGGTCTGCTCCGCGGTCTTCGCCGTCGCCACCTCTTCGGTGGTCGCTACGGACGTGCCACCGGCGACCCCGTCGGCGGCGGCCTGGATCGCTTCGCTCAGGGGGGCCGGGACGCTGTCACCTGCCGGCGGGACGTCGAGCGCGACGAGCAGCTCGCTGACCGGGTTCGGGTAGGGCTCGGCCGCGTTCCAGGCGTCGAGCGTGGCGGCGGGCACCGCGGCGGCCCCACCGTACGTCGCGTAGGCGCCGTAGGGGTCGTCGGCGAGGCCGGTCACGGTCAGGGTCTCGGTGACCTCCTCCGGTTCGCCGAGCTCGGCCGCCGGGTCCGCCGCCGGGTCCACCGATTCCTGGCTGTCGGCCCAGCCGTCGGGGTACAGCGTGCGCGCGAGCGTCACCGTGTCGCCGACGCCGACCTCGAGTCGCTCGGCGACCTGTGGTGTCAGCGCCACCTCGTCGTCGGCGGCCGGCCAGGCGCCGTCCGTCAGCTCGAGCGGCGAGAGCCGAGAGTCCTCAGGGACCGGGGCGAACGCCAGGTAGCCGCCCTTGCCGCCGTTGCGCAGGTCGCCCATCCAGCTCACGAGCGGCTGGACGGTGTCGACGCCGTCGACGGCGGCAACTGCCGAGACGTCGTCGGCCCCGAACGAGCCCTGCTCCTGGTCGGTGGCGGACACGACGAGGTCGGCCCGCGCGTACTGAGCCGCGACCATGTCGTGCGTGGTGCCCTGGATGACGCCGCCGGCGAGCAGCGTCACGGTGACGAACGCCGTGCTGATCACGATCGCCACGCCGGCGGCGGTGAGCCGTCCGACGCTGCGCCGCATCTGCCCCAGGGTGAGGCGCGCCGTGGGGAACGAGGTGGCCATCAGGCACCTGTCCCGGGTGCGGTCGTGCCGGCGGGGCGGGTGGCGACGTCGGGCTCGAGGGTCCGCAGGGCGTCGAGGCCGGCCATCGCGGACTCCGGCGTCGGGTCGCTGATGTCGCCGGCGATGCGTCCGTCGGCGATCAGGACCGCGCGGTCCGCATAGGCGGCCGCCGACGGGTCGTGCGTGACCATGATGATGGTGCGGCCCAGCTCGCGGACCGAGCGGCGCAGGAAGCTCAGCACCTCGGCCCCCGAGCGGGAGTCGAGGTTGCCGGTGGGCTCGTCGGCGAAGACGACGTCGGGCTGCGCGATGAGGGCACGCGCGATCGCCACCCGCTGCTGCTGGCCGCCCGACAGCTCGCCCGGGCGGTGCGTGAGCCGGCCGGCCAGGCCCAGCGTCTCGACCAGCGTGTCGAACCACGCGCGGTCCACGGCGCCGCCCGCGAGCTCCACCGGCAGGGTGATGTTCTGCTCTGCCGTGAACATGGGCAGCAGGTTGAACTGCTGGAACACGAAACCGACGCGGTCCCGGCGCAGGCGGGTGAGCGCCTTGTCGTTCAGGCCGGTGATCTCGGTGGTGCCGAGGAACGCCTGGCCGCTCGTGGCCGAGTCCAGGCCCGCCAGCAGGTGCATCAGGGTTGACTTGCCCGAGCCCGACGGGCCCATGATGGCCGTGAACCGGCCCTCCTCGAAGTCGACGTCCACCCCGTCGAGGGCGCGCACGATGGCCTCGCCCTTGCCGTAGGTCTTGGTCAGGCTCCGGGCCCGTACGGCGCGGGCTGCACCGCCCGGCGCAGGGGCCGGCTGGTCCGCCGGGAGGTACACGGTGGTGTCCACGAGATTCTCCTCGAGTCGTTGACGCTGCTAGGTGCTGCAGGCGGGTCGCCGGTGGCGGCCCGCGCCGGACGGCGCACGCACGGAAGGTCTCCTGCATGGTGCCCGGAAGTGGTCCGGCGTTCCCGGGGCGAACCTGGTACGGCCGGCACAACGAACCTACGGAGTCGAGACCGGTCTCGGCATCGGGCGACGGCCTGATCCTTCCCTGGTCGTGTCATCCCCCGGTCGTACATTCCGCCACCCCCGGCTAGGGGCACTCACCCAGGGGTCATGCCGTAGCGAGCACGACGCCACGCCTGTGGAAACCGGGATCGTGCACAGCAAGCCCTGTAGTAGCGCCGAAACCGGTAGGCCCGCGGCGAGGCTGGGTGCCATGACCCGACCCCCGACGTCCGACGCCGACGTGCGCGTGACCCTGCACCCCGGCGAGGACGTGCTCCTCCGCCCAGGCGCGCACCTCGGCGACCTGCGCGCACCGCTGGCGGCACTCACCCGCCGCCCCGAGCTGCGGCACGCGGCGCTCACGGCCGACGGCGCCCGCCTGACCGACGACCAGGTGGTCGGCGACCGCCCTCTGCTGCCCGGCGCAGTCCTGCGTGCGCACCCGCCGGGAACGCCGGGCCCCGCCTCACTCCCCGGCCCCGGCATCGACGGGCCCTGGGTACCGCCATGGCGAGGCGCGCGCTGGCTCGTCATCCGCGCCACGGGGCCCGACGCCGGGACTGTCGTCGGCGTTGACGGCCCATTGGCCGCGCTCCGCGCCTGGGTCCACCTGCGACCGGGTGGGCGTCTCGCGGTCCGCCGGTCGAGCGGCCCGGCGGACTGGCTCGCACCGCGCCCCGAGCCCTCGCCCGGCGGCATGTCGTGGGCGCTCGCGGTGCTCCCCGCTGTTGCGTCGCTGGTCCTCGCGGCGGCCCTTCGCCAGCCCGTCCTGGCGGTGTTTGCGCTGGTAGGCCTGGTTGTGGCCGTCCCGCAGCTCCGCGCGGCCCGACAGCGCGCGGCGGCCCGGGGCGCCGTCCGTCACCGGTCGCGCGAGCTGCCCGGTCCGGCCCGGCTCGTGGCCTTCGCGCACGCCGCGTGCCATGTCTCGCCCGGCGCATGGCGGGCGGCCCAGGAGGCCCATGCCGCCCGGTCGACCGGCGCTTCTGGCGCCTCGCTGGCCGCACCGGACGACCCCTGGGAGCAGCTGCTGCACGACGGCGCGGTGGCCGTGCTCGGGCCCGACGACCTGGCGCGCGCGGTCGCCCGCACGCTCGTCGCAGGGCTCGCCGCCCGCGGCGCGGCCGTGCGGGTCGACGAGGGCGCCAGGGGCTGGGCGTGGGCCCGCTGGCTCCCCGCCTTCCCCACGGGCGGGCCGCTCGTCGTGGTGGCCGACCGCTCGGTTGATCGCTCGGGCGGCCGCTCGGGCGACCGTGCGGCGGGCGGTGCTGCGGGCCGTACGGCGTACGGGACGGCCCGGTCGTCCTCCTCCGCCGACCTGGTGGTGTCCGTCGGCGCGATCCCGCCCGGGTGCCGCGCCGTGGCGCGGGTGCTCGACACCCGCCGCGTCCGGATCACCGGGCCGGACGGCGCCGCGCGCGTGGTGCCGCTCGTCGGCGTCACGGTCGAGTGGGCCGAGCGCCTGGCCCGCCTGCTCGCGGGCGCCGCCCGGCTAGGCCGGACCGCCGCCGCGCTGCACGGCACCACCGGCGATCGGGGCACCGGTGGCCTGGGCAGCGGCGGTCCTGGCGCCGGCGGTCCCGGCGCCATGCAACGAGGCCCGGCGGCGTCCGACCCGGACGATCCCCGCCTTCCCGACGTCGTGCCCCTGACCCGGGCGCACGGCCTCACGGAGGTTCCCGGCCCGGATGCGGTCGCCGCCCGGTGGGCCGGCCCCGGCGGCTGGGCCGTGCCGCTCGGCATCGGCACCGACGGCGCGCCCGTCCGCCTCGACCTGGTGCGCGATGGCCCGCACCTGCTCGTCGCGGGCACCACCGGATCGGGCAAGTCGGAGCTGCTCCAGACGGTTGTGCTGGGGCTCGCCCTGGCCCGGTCGCCCGCCGACCTCGCTCTGGTGCTGGTCGACTTCAAGGGCGGCGCGAGCCTCGGCGCGTGCCGGGGGCTGCCGCACGTGGTCGGTCAGGTCACCGACCTCGAGCCCGGCCTGGCGGCGCGGGCGCTCGGCGGGCTGCGCGCGGAGCTGCGGCGCCGCGAGCGCCTCCTCGCCGACCACGGCGTGCCCGACGTCGTCGCGCTCCCGCCCGGCACGCTCCCCCGGCTGGTCGTGGTGATCGACGAGTTCCGGGCCCTGGCCGACGACCTGCCCGCGTTCCTGCCCGCCCTGTTGCGTGTCGCCGCGCAGGGGCGGTCCCTCGGCGTGCACCTGGTGCTCGCGACGCAGCGGCCGGGCGGGGCCGTCGGCCCGGACCTACGGGCCAACGTCAGCGCACGGCTCGCGCTCCGGGTCACCGACGCCCTGGAGTCGCGCGACGTGCTCGACGACACCGCTGCCTCCCATATCCCTGTCACGACGCCGGGGCGGGCGGTCCTGCGCCTGGGATCGGCACCGCCTGTGCCGCTGCAGTGCGCGCACGCCACGGCGCCGCCCGAGGCGCAGCCGCCGCTGGTACGCCGCGCCCCGACCTGGCCGGGTGCTCCCGGGGGGATGCTGGCGGCGGGTACTCCCGCGGCGATGCCTTGGCGGAGTGCCACCGCCGGGCCGCGCGGAGGCCCGCGGGGCGTCCCGCCCGAGCCCGGGCGGCCGGACGTCGCCACGCTCCTGGTCGACGCCGCCCGCCGTGCGGCGGGGACGCGGGCCCACGTACCAGGCCCTCCGCCGTGGCTGCCACCGCTTCCCCGGCGGGCGACCGCTGCGGACCTGCCGCCGGCCACCCGCCGGGATCGGAGCGGTCTTGTCCTGGCCCTCGGCGACGACCCGGACCGGCAGCGGCGCACTACCGTCACCTGGGACCCGGGCGACGGCCACCTCGCGATCCTGGGACGAGCCCGCTCGGGACGCACCACCGCGCTGGTCACGCTCGCACTGGCCGCCCTGCGGCAGGGCTGGGCAGTGCACGGGATCGCCCGCGCCGCCGACGCGTTCGCGCCGCTGGGGCAGCACCCCCGCTACGGCGGGACGAGGCACCCCGACGACGCCGAGGCGGTCTCCCGCCTGCTGTCCGACGCCGGACCGCACACCGGACCGCACGCCGGACCTGACGCCGGACCTGACCTGGCCCGAGCCGGCCCGGACCGCACGCTGGTGCTCGTGGACGGTGCCGAGGACGTGCGCGGCACGCTGCCGCCGGTTGCGCTGCGGTCGGGCGTCGCGTTCGCTCTCGCGGCGGACGGCCCGTCGGTGGGCGGACTGGCGTCGCGCGTGGGGCCGCGCCTGGTGCTACTGGGCACAGACCGCGCGGCCGACGTCGTACTTGGTGCTCCCCCTCTGCTCGCGGGCGCGGGCGGGCCGCCGGGCCGGGCCGCGTGGTGCGGCCGGGGCGATCCGGTGCTCTGCCAGGTCCTCGAACCCGGCGCCGAACCGGGCGAGGAACCCGGCGACGAACCAGGCGACGCGGGAGCCGCGGACGGGCTGGACCGATCCAGGATGGAACTGGGTCTCAGTTCTCCGAACCGGTCGCCGACGTCGCCGCGACGACGGAGGGCGTCATGAGCAGCACGCCCACGGCCACCGCGATCAGGAGCGTCACCCAGCCGCCCGGGACGGAGAGCCCCGTGCCGCTGCCGATCGCCGCGAAGGACCCGACGACCTGGAGGAGCTGCCAGGTCACGACGGGTCCGCGGCCGCTGCGCCGGCCCGCGAGGAGCGCTCGGCAGGAGACCACGAGAACCCAGGCCACGCCGAGGACGAAGAGGACCAGAAAGAGGCTCACGCCGACCGACATGGAACCGCCCGTAACGAGTTCGCCAAGTAGGACCACTGCGAATGCAACGAGCCCGATCACCTCGACCAGGACGCCGATCACGATGGCACGAAGAAACGCCGGGACACGAGGTGCGAAAAAGGCTTCCAGTACAGGCACGACGGACTAGGATACTGGTGAGCGGGCTATTCACAATAGTGTGACGGATACCTCAGGGTTCATCGTTGAGAAACTTCGCCGTAACCCCTTGTGCGAGTGTTCACGAGCGTGTGAACCTAGATGCAGCAATCCCACACACCCCCGAACAAACCCCCGTCGGTCGCCGCCTGGCGCACAGGGATCGAAAACCGATCCACAACCAGACCTGCGCGCCCCAGACGCACGACGATGATGCTCCCTCGTGGCGAGCCGGACGGTGGGTAGTTCCTTCCAAGGAGTACGTGACCATGGACTGGCGCCACCGCGCAGCATGCCTCGAAGAGGACCCCGAGCTGTTCTTCCCGATCGGCAACACGGGCCCCGCCCTGCTGCAGATCGAGGAAGCCAAGGCCGTGTGCCGACGCTGCGACGTCGTTGATACCTGCCTCAAGTGGGCCATCGAGTCCGGGCAGGACGCCGGCGTCTGGGGCGGCATGAGTGAGGACGAGCGCCGCGCGCTCAAGCGTCGCACTGCGCGCGCTCGTCGCGCGGGCTGACCTGCAACAACGCTTTATCCGCGAGCCGCGCCTGAGCACTTCGCCCAGGCGCGGCTCGCGTCTTTCTTTCAGGCGGCGCCCATATTGCGCCTGAACGCTCGCCCGGACGTCTCCGGCCGGATTCAGGACCGCGCCGACTCGGCCACCCGAAGCACCAGCTGCAGCACTACTTCGGTGCCACCACCCTCGCGGGCCGACCACTCGATGGTCCCGCCGAGCTCGTTCGTGACGAGCGTGCGCACGATCTGCGTCCCCAGGCCACTGCCGGGGCCTCGCCCGCCGGCACCGCCGTTCTCGGGCAGCCCCACGCCGTCGTCGGCCACGACGACCCGCAGGTCGGAGTTCTCCCGCTCCACTCCGATTTCCACCGTGCCCACCGCACGCCCCAAGAACCCGTGCTCCACGGCGTTGGTGACCAGCTCGGTGAGGACGAGGGCGAGCGGCGTCGCGTCCTGCGCGGGCACCATGCCGAACGAGCCGGTGCGCACCGTCCGGACCGAGGTGCCGGCGGAGGCGACGTCGGCCGTGAGACGCAGTGCCCTGCCCACCATGTCGTCGAGCTCGACCTGCTCGTCCAGGGTCTGCGAGAGGCTCTCGTGCACCAGAGCGATGGTCGACACGCGCCGCATGGCCTCCTCGAGCGCCTCCTTCGCCGCCGGCACGTCCATGCGCCGGGCCTGGAGCCGTAGCAGCGCGGCCACGGTCTGCAGGTTGTTCTTCACCCGGTGGTGGATCTCGCGGATCGTCGCGTCCTTGGTGATGAGCTCGCGCTCGCGCCGGCGCAGCTCGGACACGTCGCGGCACAGCAGCACGGCCCCGATGCGCTGGCCCCGGTCGGTCAGCGGCATCGCCCGCAGCGACAGCGACACCCCGTGCGCCTCGATGTCGGTGCGCCATGGCGCGCGGCCCATCACCACGAGCGGGAGCGACTCGTCCACGGGCTTCAGCTGCTCCACCATGTCGGCCGTCACCTCGACGAGCGACTGGCCGACGAGCGGCCCGATCACGCCCAGCCGGTGGAAGCACGACAGCGCGTTCGGGCTCGCGTACAGCACCTCGCCCTCGGAGTTGAGGCGGATCAGGCCGTCGCCCACGCGCGGGGCGCCGCGCCGCGAGCCCGTCGCGGCGTTCGGCAGGGGGAACTCTCCCCGCGGGATCATCGCGACGAGGTCGTCGGCCGCCTCGACGTAGTTCAGCTCCAGGCGGGACGGCGTGCGGCCCGAACCCAGGTTGGTCTGCCGCGCGATCACCGCGACCGCTTTGTCCTTGTGCACGACGGGGATCGCCTCCTCCCGCACCGCGTAGGCGCCGAACCAGCGAGGCTCCCGTGCGCGCTGCGCCTTGGCCTCGACCATCGCCTTTGCAAGCTGCGGGCGCTGCCCTTCCGGCGCGAACGAGCCGACGATGTCGTCGTAGTGCACCGTCGCACCCGTCGATGGACGGCACTGGGCGATCGCGACGAACCGCCCGTCGTCTGTGGGCAGCCACAGCACCAGGTCGGCGAAGGCCAGGTCCGACACCACCTGCCAGTCGCCCACCAGGAGGTGCAGCCACTCGACGTCGGCCGGCTCGAGGTCGGCGTGCTCAAGGATCAGGTCACTCATCGCGGACACGCGCTCAGCCTATGCGGGAACCGCGCACAACCTGATGTGTGCACGACCCGCACCCAGGGCCGGACCAGGGCCGGTGCGCATCCGATGTGCGCAAGGCGTCGGTTAGAGTTCCATCACCGGCATGCCCCGTCGGCGCGAGGAGGAGAGCCCGTGCACCTGACAGTGGACCTGACGTTCCCCGCGAACATCGACGACGTCGCCGAGATGCTCGCCGACGAGTCGTTCGTGCGGTGGCGTGCCCAGCGCTCCACCGGATCCGTGCACGGCGTGGTCGAGCAGGCCGACGTCACGGGCACCGCGGAGACCGGCTTCACCGTGGTGGTGCGCCGCACGCTCCCGACCGACATCATCCCCGTGCAGGCCCGGCCGTTCGTGGGCGCACACCTCGAGATCCGCCAGGCCGAGGCGTGGGAGGCGGCCGACGACGGCCGCCGCGCCGGAACGGTGGCTGTCGAGATCCTGGGGGCACCGGTGCGCGTCACCGCCACGGCCGCCCTGGCCGCGCTGCCCGACGGCGGCACGCGCCTCACCTACGCGGGAGACGTGCGGGCGACCGTGCCGCTGTTCGGCTCCGTGATCGAGGAGGCGGCGGTCAGCGCGGTCCGCACGACCCTCGAGACCGAGGCGGAGGCAGGCCGCGACTGGCTCGCGGGCAAGCACACGGGCACGGCCTGAGCCCGCCTGCCCCGACGTCCCTCCGGATGCCCTGAAGGACCGACCTGCAGGGGTCGCACGGGACGCCCCGGCCGAGTTGTCTGACCGATTCTTCCAAACACCTGGGTGCAACTGCGGCATTTCGGACATCGTTTACGGACCGATACTTGACGTTCGTTGAAACCCTGTCAGCATCATCCGGCGGGGTGCTACAACCTGAGCGAACAATCGTGTCCGATGTGCGCGAGTTTGTGCTCTGATATCGCTTTCGCACCGACCCGCGCGCCGAATACCGCGCACGAACATCAAGGAGTCCCAGTGCCCAGCAAACACGGACCAGTCCGAAGCCGGACCGTCGCCACCCGCCGCGCGGCCCTTGCCGCGCTCACGGTCTTCGTCCTGCCCCTCGCCGGCTGCGGCTCGCTGCTGGGCCAGGATTCCGCAGGCTCCGACGGCGACGCCGCTCCGATCACGCTCACCGTGTCGACGTTCAACGACTTCGGGTACACCGACGAGATGCTCGCCGAGTACACGAAGGAACACCCGAACGTCACCGTCGAGCACGTAGTGGCCCCCACCTCCGACGAGGCGCGCCTGCAGATGCTCAAGGCCTTCACCACGGGTGACGGCTCCGAGCTCGCCGACGTCGTAGCGGTCGAGGTCGACTGGCTGACCGAGGCGATGAAGCACCCCGAGCTCTTCGAGGACTTGACCGACGCCGCGGTCACCGACCGCTGGGTGGACTGGAAGGTGGCCCAGGCCACGACTCCGGACGGCAAGCTGCTCGGCTACGGCACCGACATCGGCCCCGAGGCCATCTGCTACCGCGCCGACCTCTTCGAGCAGGCCGGGCTGCCGAGCGACCGCGAAGCGGTCGCGGAGCTCCTCGGCGGCAAGAAGGCCACCTGGGAGCGCTACTTCGAGGTGGGCCGCCAGTTCACCGCACAGTCCGACGTCGCATGGTTCGACGGCGCCACCGGAACGTTCCAGGGCATGGTCAACCAGCTGCCCGCCGCGTTCGAGGACCCGGCGACGGCGCTGCCGACCGAGCTCGCGGCCAACAACGAGGTCCGCGCGGTCTACGACAGCATCACGACGGCGATCGGCGACGGGCTCTCGGCCGGCCTGGTGCAGTGGTCCCCCGAGTGGGCAGCCGGTTTCCAGGAGGACGCCTTCGCGACCATGCTGTGCCCCGGCTGGATGATGGGGCCGATCGAGTCGCTGTCGGAGGGCGTGCAGGGCTGGGACGTCGCCAACGTCTTCCCCGGTGGCGGCGGAAACTGGGGCGGCTCGTTCCTGACCGTCCCGTCGGCCGGCGCGCACCCGGCCGAGGCGAAGCAGCTCGCCGCCTGGCTCACCGCTCCCGAGCAGCAGACGAAGGCCTTCGTCACCGCCGGCACCTTCCCGTCGCAGATCGAGGCGCAGGGGTCGGGGGCCATCCAGGGCTACGCCAACCCGTTCTTCAACAACGCGCCGGTGGGCAAGATCTTCACCGAGCGGGCCCGGTCCATCGCCGGCGCGCCGTACAAGGGGCCGTACTACTTCGCCATCCGCGACGAGGTCAACAACGCCCTGACCTCTGTTGACGTCGGAACGAGCGGCCCGGAGATCGCCTGGAACAACGCCGTGCAGACCGTCGAAGGCATACGCCTGCAGCAGTGATCCGCAGGCCTCACCCGGCGCTCGTCTTGACACGACACCGTCCGCAGCGCAACGATCAGGGCCCGTGGGAGCGCTACCACACCATGATGGTGGGAGCGCTTCCAACGCCGGTACGCAGACGTGCCCCCGCATTTCGCGCCACCGCATCGAGCAAGACCTGTACGCCCCAGACCGCACGACAAGGGAGTCCCCAGTGCTGAGCAGTACCCGAACCACGAGGCGCGCCGCCGCCCGCACCCTCCAGGCGACCGCCGGCGTCGCAGCCGTCGCGCTCGCCCTCACCGCCTGTGGCGGGTCCGGCGAGGCACCCGCTGAAGGATCCAGCGAGGACGACAGCCCCATCACGCTGAAGGTCGCGACGTTCAACGACTTCGGCTACACGGACGAGATGCTCGCCTCGTACACGGAGGAGCACCCGAACGTCACCGTCGAGCAGGTCAAGGCGGCCACCAGCGACGACGCGCGCACCAACCTGACCACCAAGCTCGCCGCAGGCGGCGAGGGCCTGGCCGACGTCGAGGCCATCGAGGTCGACTGGCTGCCCGAGCTCGCGCAGTACCCGGACCTGTTCACGGACCTCGCCGACCCCGAGCTGGAGGGCCGCTGGGTGGACTGGAAGGTCCAGCAGGCCACCACGCCCGACGGCAAGCTCATCGGCTACGGCACCGACATCGGCCCCGAGGCCATCTGCTACCGCGCCGACCTGTTCGAGAAGGCCGGCCTGCCGACCGACCGCGAGGAGGTCGCCGAGCTGCTCGGCGGCGAGGACGCCACGTGGGAGGACTACTTCGCTGTGGGCCGGGACTTCGTCGCCGAGTCGGACGCCGCCTGGTACGACAGCTCCGCCGGCATCTTCCAGGGCATGATCAGCCAGCTGCCCGCCGCGTTCGAGGACCCCGAGTCGGGCGAGCCCACGGACCTCGCTGACAACACCGACGTCAAGGCGATCTACGACGAGATCACCGGCTCGATCGACGACGACCTGTCGGGCGGCCTCGAGCAGTGGAGCGAGGACTGGACCGCTGCCTTCCAGGCCGACGCGTTCGCCACGATGCTCTGCCCGTCCTGGATGACCGGCCCGATCGAGGGCAACTCCGGCGGCGTCGAGGGCTGGGACGTCGCTGACGTCTTCCCCGGTGGCGGCGGTAACTGGGGTGGCTCGTTCCTGACCGTCCCGGCCTCGGGCGAGAACACCGAGGCGGCCAAGGAGCTCGCCGCGTGGCTCACCGCGCCGGAGCAGCAGACCTCAGCCTTTGAGGCTGCGGGCACCTTCCCGTCGCAGGTCGAGGCGCAGGCTTCGGAAGCCGTCCAGACCTTCACCAACCCCTTCTTCAACGACGCGCCGGTGGGCGAGATCTTCTCCACCCGCGCCCAGGCGATCGAGGGCGCTCCGTACAAGGGCGCGCACTACTTCGCCATCCGTGACGAGGTCACCAACGCGCTCAACCGTGTCGACATCACGAAGTCGCAGGACGCCGAGGAGTCCTGGGCGGAGGCCGTCGAGAAGGCTTCGGCCCTCGGCTGAGCCCAAGCCTGAGCCGGAAGAGCGGCTGATGTGATCCGGTGGTCGGGCTTGTCGAGACCTGAGGTCTCGACAAGCCCGGCCACCGATCTGTCACCTGGCCTCCGGCCACGGGCGACGTACCGCAAGTGACCAACGACGATGACGCGGCGGAAGAAGATATGGCTGTCCTGACAGATCGACGATCGGCACCGGAGTCCGGTGCGCCACAGCGCGAGTCGCGGAGGCTCGGCTTCTCCCAGCGGCTCGGCCGCTGGGACGTGAAGCTCTCCCCGTACCTGTACATCTCACCGTTCTTCATCCTGTTCGCGGTGACCGGCCTGTTCCCGCTCGGCTACACGGCATTCGTGTCACTGCACGAGTGGAGCCTGCTCGGCGGGCAGGGCGAGTTCGTCGGCCTGCAGAACTTCACGGACGTGCTGAACCAGCCGACGTTCTGGAAGTCCCTGGTCAACACGCTGTCGATCTTCGTGCTGTCCTCCGTGCCGCAGGTGATCGTCGCGGTCACCATCGCCGCGCTGCTGGACCAGAACCTGCGGTCGGCGACCTTCTGGCGGATGGGCGTGCTCATCCCCTACGTGGTGGCGCCCGTGGCGGTGTCGATGATCTTCGGCCGCCTGTTCGCCGACCAGTACGGCCTGATCAACTCCCTGCTCACTCTGATCGGGCTGGACCCGATCGCCTGGCACGGCGACCGGCTTGCCAGCCATGTCGCCATCGCGAGCATCGTCAACTACCGCTGGGTCGGCTACAACGCGCTGATCTTCCTCGCCGCGATGCAGGCGGTGCCGCGCGAGCTCTACGAGGCAGCCGTGATCGACGGCGCCGGCCGCGTGCGCCAGTTCTTCTCCATCACGGTGCCGCAGATCCGCTCGACGGTCATCTTCGTCGTCATCACCTCGACCATCGGCGGCCTGCAGATCTTCGACGAGGTCCGCATGTACGACGCGACCGGGCTCGGCGGCGCGGACAAGAACTGGATGACCACCGTCCTGTACCTGTACGACGTCGCGTGGGGCAACCAGCACAGCCTCGGCAGAGCGTCCGCCGTCGCCTGGATGCTGTTCCTCCTCATCGTCGTGATCGGCTTCGTGAACTTCCTGGTCACGCGCCAGATCTCGTCGTCGGGGATGGCGAGCAAGAAGTCCAGGCGCAAGAGCGCCACTACCAGCATGAGCAGGGGGAACGCATGAGCTCCGTCGCTGTCACCGCGCAGACCGCCGGCGCGGGTGCCGCCAAGGCCGCCGCCCGCCGTCGGGCGAACAAGGCCTCAGGGAGTGCCACCCGCCGCGCCGGCTGGTACGTCTACGCGCTGCTGGGGATCGTGCTGCTGATCTCGATCTTCCCGCTGTACTTCACGCTGCTCCTCGGCTCGTCGGACGCGGTCGAGATCTCTCGGAGCGCCGTGCCGCAATGGCTGCCCGACGCCTCGCTGTTCACCCAGTTCCGGACGGTCATCGAGGCCACGCAGATCAACTTCTGGCTGGCACTGACGAACTCGCTGATCATCGCTGTGACCGTCTCGGCGACCGTGGTGCTGTTCTCAACGCTGGCCGGGTTCTCATTCGCGAAGCTGCGCTTCCGCGGCCGCGGACCACTGCTCGTGTTCGTCATCGCGACGATGGCGGTGCCCACCCAGCTCGGCGTGATCCCGATGTACATCCTCATGTCGGACCTGGACTGGATCGGCAAGCTGCAGGCGGTCATCGTGCCGGTGCTGGTCAGCGCGTTCGGCGTCTTCTGGATGACGCAGTACCTGTCAGAGGCGCTGCCGTACGAGCTGATCGAGGCCGCCCGGGTGGACGGTGCCTCGATGATCCGCACGTTCTGGAGCATCGCGCTGCCTGCCGCACGCCCGGCCGCGGCCATGCTTGGCCTGTTCACGTTCGTCCAGCAGTGGACGAACTTCTTCTGGCCCTCCATCGTGCTCAGCTCCGTGAACCCGACGCTGCCGCTCGTCGTAAAGTCGCTGCAGTCGAACTACTTCGTGGACTACTCGCTGGTCATGGGCGGTGTGTTCCTCGTGACGCTGCCGCTGCTGGTGATCTTCGCCTTCGTCGGCAAGCAGCTGGTCGCAGGCATCATGCAGGGAGCTGTGAAGGGATGACTCACGAGATGACGCTGAACGTCAAGACCGACGCCGAGGTGCGCCGCGTGCCCGCCCCGGGCATCGCCCTGCCGTACACGCCGAGCGCGCCGCGGACGGAGCCGACACCGAACGCCACGGGCACCGTCCGCTTCCCGGACGGCTTCCTGTGGGGCGCCGCCACGGCCGCCTACCAGGTGGAGGGCGCCGCTCACGAGGACGGCCGCGAGGACTCCGTCTGGGACGTGTTCGCGAAGGTCCCGGGCGCCGTGCTGGGCCAGGACGACGGCGAGGTCGCGTGCGACCAGTACCACCGCTACCCGGCCGACGTCGCGCTCATGAAGGACCTCGGCATCAAGGCGTACCGGTTCTCGACGTCGTGGTCCCGGGTGGTCCCCGGCGGGCGCGAGGTCAACCCGGCCGGTGTCGCGTACTACGACCGGCTCGTGGACGAGCTGCTCGGTGCCGACATCCTGCCCTGGCTCACGCTGTACCACTGGGACCTGCCGCAGGCCATCGAGGCCGAGTCGAACGGCTGGGTGAACCGCGACACCGCGTACCGGTTCCGCGACTACGCCGTGACCATGCACGAGGCCATCGGCGACCGCGTCGACGTGTGGACCACGCTCAACGAGCCGTGGTGCGCCGCCTTCCTGGGCTACACGGGCGGCCAGCACGCGCCGGGCCGGCAGTCGCGCGAGGACGGCCTCGCCGCCGCGCACCACCTCATGCTGGGGCACGGCCTGGCCGTGCAGGCGCTGCGCGAGCGAGCGCCGGGAGCGAACCTCGGCATCACGCTCAACTTCGAGGTCGAGGACCCGGTGAACCCGGACGACCCCGCCGACGTCGACGCCGCACGCCGGCTCGACGGCGGGTTCACCCGCATCTTCGCCGACCCGATCCTGCGCGGCGCCTATCCCGCGGACGTGCTGGAGGACGTGCGCGAGTACGGCCTCGAGCAGCACGTCCAGGACGGCGACCTCGAGATCATCTCGACGCCCATCGACTCGCTCGGCGTGAACTACTACCACGGCAACGCCGTGTCGGCGACGCCCCACGAGCAGCCGCTGGACGGCAGCGCCCCGGTGACCCGCCCGTCGTCGTCCCCGTTCCCGGGCGGCGACGGCGCGTACACGCACCCCCGCGGTCTGCCCCTCACGGACCAGAACTGGGAGGTCCAGCCCGAGGGCCTCACCCGGCTCCTGCTGCGCCTGCAGCAGGACTACACGGGGCCGCGCGGCATCGCCCTGTACGTGACGGAGAACGGCAGCGCCTACGAGGACGTCGTCGGGCCGGACGGGTTCGTGGACGACCAGGACCGCCTCGGGTTCATCGACGTGCACCTGCGCGCCATCAAGGACGCGATCGACGAGGGCGCCGACGTGCGCGGCTACTTCGGCTGGTCGCTTCTCGACAACTACGAGTGGGCGTGGGGCTACGGAAAGCGGTTCGGGCTCGTCCGCGTCGACTACGAGACCCAGGAGCGTACTGTGAAGGCGTCGGGCCGCTGGTACGGTCAAGTCGCGCGGGCCAATGCCGTTCCGGACCGATCGGCGACGACCCCGCAGCCGCAACCCAGTGGCAACAACGGCGGAGACAAGGCGGTTCCCCAGGCGTGACGCTCTCAGACGCACCCACCCTGGATGACGTGGCCCAGGCGGCCGGGGTATCCCGGTCGACCGCGTCGCGCGCCATCAACGGTGGTCTGCGCGTCTCCCCCGAGGCGCAGGCGGCGGTGGACGACGCCGTCGCCCGCCTCGGGTACGCCCCGAACCGCGCCGCCCGGTCGCTGGTGACCCGGCGGACCGACTCGATAGCCCTCGTGGTGCCCGAGCCGAACCAGCGCATCCTGACCGACCCGTTCCTCAGCGGCACCCTCGCGGGCGTCAGCGAGGGGCTGTCCGGGACGGACCTCCAGCTCGTGCTGCTGCTCGCCCGGCCGGGCGAGCAGCGCGGACGCGTGGGGCGCTACCTGCGCAGCGGCCACGTGGACGGCGTCATCGTGGCCTCGCACCACCGCGGCGACCAGCTCGAGACGGAGCTCGGGTGGGCGCTGCTGCCCGCCGTCTTCGTGGGGCGCCTGTTCGAGCCGGTCCCTGAGGCCTCCCGCGGCCTGCGCTACGTGGACGTCGACAACGTCACGGGCGGACGCATCGCCACCCAGCGGATGATCGACCGGGGGCGCCGGCGCATCGGCACCATCACCGGTCCCCTCGACATGCCCGTCGGCGTGGACCGGATGATGGGCTGGCGGGATGCGCTGCGCGACGCAGGTCTGCCGTACGACGCGATAGTCGAGGGTGACTTCACCTCCGCCGGCGGTGTCGTCGCGGCCGCCCGGCTCCTGGACGAGCACCCGGACCTGGACGGCATCTTCGCCGCCTCGGACCTGATGGCCGAGGCCACCCTGCGCGTGCTCGCCGAACGCGGCCGGTCCGTGCCGGGCGACGTCTCGGTGGTCGGGTTCGACGACCTCGGCATCGCCGAGACCACCACACCCCGGCTGACCACCGTGCACAACCCCGTGGTGCAGATGGTCGGCGCGGCGACGAGCATGCTCGTGGACCTCGTCGCCGGCCGCCCGGTACGCGAAGAACGCCGGATCTTCGCCCCCCGCCTGGTCGAGGGCGACTCCGCCTGACCTAACCCTGCCGGGCTACGCGGTGCGGAGGTGGCCGTAGCGGTGCATCGTGCGGCTCACCGCCTGCTCGCGGAGCATCGTGAGCAGCTCGCGGCGCCCGCTCGCCAGCACCGGGCCGTCGAGCACGGTCACCGAGCCGAGGCGGCTCGCCGCGGCGTCGCGCAGGCCCGGGGCCTCGCCCACCACCCGGATCCGGCCGGTCACCTTGCCGTCGGCGAGGGCGTCGGCGAACGCCTCGTCCGTCGTCTCCTGCCCGACGACGGTCGCGGCCACTCCCGCACGCGCGGCGGCCGCCAGCACCCGCTGTACCTCGACGTCCTGCGCGCCGGCGCCGACGCGCACTGTGATGCCCGGTACGGGCCGGTAGCGGAACACGTTCGACTCGACGCCGAGCGCCGACGGGTCGTGCTCCTGCGAGAACTCGGTGACCCACGCGCGGTCGTCGTCGGCCCGGGCCCAGGCGAGCCAGCCCGCCGGGTCCGCGGTGCGCGACGGCACGTCGGGCGCGTCCTCCCACCGGCCGAGCTGCGCCACGTAGTTGGGCCCGCCGGCCTTCGCACCGGAGCCCACCACCGAGGCCTTCCAGCCGCCGAACGGCTGCCGCTGCACGATCGCGCCGGTGATGTGCCGGTTCACGTACGCGTTGCCGACCTCGACCCGGTCGAGCCAGTGCTCCACCTCGGCGTCGTCCAGGGAGTGGATGCCGCCGGTGAGGCCGAACGAGACGGCGTTCTGCAGCTCCAGCGCCTCCTCCAGCGTGCGCGCCGTCATGATGCCCAGCACCGGGCCGAAGCACTCGGTGAGGTGGAAGAACGAGCCGGGGCGGACGCCGTCGCGCACGCCCGGGGTCCACAGGCGGCCGCGGCCCAGGCCCGCCTCGCGCGCCGCCGCGTCGAGGCGGTGCGGCCGCACGAGCCAGGTCTCGCCCGGCTCCAGCGTGGTCAGTGCCCGCAGCAGCTTGCCCTGCGCCGGCTCGGTGAGCGGGCCCATCACGGTTGCCAGATCGGTGGCGGGCCCGACGGCGAGCGACGACACGGCGTCGACCAGCTGCCGGCGGAACCGCTCCCCCGTCGCGGTGCGCGGGTCGCCCACCGAGCCCACGAGGATGACGAGCGACGCCGCCGAGCACTTCTGCCCCGCATGCCCGAACGCGGAGCGCACCACGTCCGCGACGGCCAGGTCGAGGTCCGCCGACGGCGTCACGACTATCGCGTTCTTGCCGGACGTCTCCGCGAGCACCGGCAGCTCGGGCCGCCAGGACGCGAACATCTCGGCGGTCTCGATGGCGCCCGTCAGGATCACGCGGGACACGCCGTCGTGCGTCACGAGCCGGCGGCCGAGGTCGCCGTCGGGCACGCGGACGAACTGGGCGACGTCGCGCGCGAGCGCCGAGTCCAGACCGATCTCCGGCGCCACCTCGTCGAGCGCCGCGTGCACGGCCTCGACGGCGATCTCGAGGCAGCGCGGGGTGGGCGGTGCGGGCTTCGCGATCACCGCGGAACCGGACGCCAGGCCCGCGAGCACGCCGCCCACGGGGATCGCGACGGGGAAGTTCCACGGCGGGGTGACCAGGGTGACGCCGTCGGGCGTGAAGCGGGCGCCCGTCCAGGCCTCCGACGTCGGGTCGAGCGCCTCGGCGGCCTGCGCGTAGTAGGCGGCGAAGTCCACGGCCTCGCTGACCTCGGGGTCCGCCTCGGCGACGGTCTTTCCGGCCTCGTGCACCATCGCGGCGACGAGGTCGGTGCGTGCGGCCTCGAGGTGCTTGGCCGCCGCGCGCAGCACGCGGCCGCGGTCGGTCGGGTCCACCTTGGCCCACGCGGTGCCCGCGCGGCGGGCGAGCGCGACGACGTCGTCCACCTG
The DNA here is from genome assembly GCF_014653785.1 of Promicromonospora soli. GTDB lineage: Bacteria > Actinomycetota > Actinomycetes > Actinomycetales > Cellulomonadaceae > Promicromonospora > Promicromonospora soli. The sequence continues at coordinate 57,464 of NZ_BNAS01000005.1, forward strand.
GGCCGACGTCGACAGCGGCTCCGCGAGCGCCGGGACGTACCCGGACCGCTTGCTCGTGACCTGCTTCGCCCAGTCGCGGTGGGCGGCGACGGCGGGGTCGGTGTCGGCGGCGTTGCGGAACGGTCCGGTCACCGGCTGGGGCGCGGGGCGCGGAAGGCGGCGCGGGGTGACGTCGTCGGGCGAGTAGTGAACGCCACTGGTGACGGACGCGCGGAACGCGGCCTCCTGCCGGTCCATGGGCGAGCCGCCACCGCTGGTCGAGCTTGTCGAGACCGCGGTTTCGACAGGCTCAACCCCCGAAGGGGCGAACGCCGCGTGCAGGAAGTTCTGCTCCGCCGCGTTCTCCTCCAGGCGACGCACGAGGTAGGAGATCGCGACGTCGAAGTCCTCGTCGCGCACCACCGGCGTGTAGAGCACCACCCGGCCGTGGTCCTTGGCGACCTCGTCCCGGACGGCGGCGGCCTCCGTCGGTGCCATGCCCTGGAGCATCTCGATGTCGAGCGCCTCGGAGACACCGCGCGCCCGGCCGAGCAGGATCGCGAGCGCCACGTGGAACAGGTTGTGCGACGCCGCGCCGATGCGGACCGCCTGCGCGCGCTCGGGGCGCAGCGCGTGGTCGAGCATGCGCACGTAGTTGGCGTCGACGTCGGCCTTGGACGTGTACGGCGCCTGGGGCCAGTCGTGCAGGGTGGCCTCGACGTGCTCCATCGCGAGGTTCGCGCCCTTCACGATGCGCACCTTGATGCGTGCGCCGCCGTCGGCGACCCGCAACGCGCCGAACTCGGTGAGGCCGTCCAGGGCGCCCAGCGCGTCCGGCAGGTAGGCCTGCAGGACGATGCCGGCCTCGAGGTCGCGGAACTCCTCGCGGCTCAGGATCTCGGTGAACACCGCGGTCGTCAGGGCGAGGTCGCGGTACTCCTCCATGTCGAGGTTGACGAAGACACGATGGTCGCGCGCGGCGCGGTACAGCGGCAGCAGGCGCTCGACGACGCGGTCGCGGGAGCCCTCGAGGTCCCACGTGACCAGCTGCGCGGCCACGCTGGAGACCTTGATCGACACGTAGTCGACATCCGCGCGCTCCACCAGCGCGATCGTGCGGGCCAGGCGGCCGGCGGCCTCCTCCTCGCCGAGGACCGCCTCGCCGAGGAGGTTCACGTTGAGGGTGTAACCCTCGGCCCGGGTGCGGGCGAGGTGGGCCGTGAGCCCGGCGCCGGCGTCGGCCACGAGGTGACCCACGAGCTGACGGAGGCGGGCGCGGGCGGCCGGGACCACGATGCCCGGGAACACCGGGGCAGCCAGGGCGCCGGCGCGGAACAGGGCGCGGTCAACCGGGCTGAGGAAGGTGGCGCTGCCGGCCCTCTTGCCGAGGCGGGCCAGGGCCTTGGCGGCGACCTGGGTGTCCTGCGGGCGGGCGACATCGTCGACGAACCCGACTGCGAGCTCCAGGCCTGCCGGGTCGGACACGAGGGCGCCCAGGGCGGCAGATGCGCGGGCGACAGCCTTGTCGGTCCTGGAGCCGGTGGTCGCGGCTTGGCGGCTCTCGCCGTCGCCGGCCGTGCCGATGGCGGTGCCGATCCAGGTCCGGGCGAGGGCTACGGCGTCCTCGACCAGGGTGTCGGCGGCTGGCTGTGCGGGCGGCTCGGTCGGAGCTGGCCCCGGGGTCCCCGCGGAGTTCCGCAGCGAAGCAAGGACTTCGTGGGGTGGGGGCGGAACAGCGCTGTCCAGTGCGCCTGCGCCCCCGGTCGGGACATCGGCGGAGGCGGCGCTCCCGCGCCGGGCAGAGGTCTTCATGACACCAGGGTGCACCCGGTGCCGGTTGCATGTATTGGCAGGATCACTCGGTATCCGCGCCGGTTTCGGCCAAGAGGTGGCGCTGCTGGGCGCCGTGCTCCGCGTAGCATCGGGACCTGATGAGCAACCCGCCGAACGGCGCCGCTCGGCCTGAGGCGAAGGCCTTGCTGGCCGCCCTGCACCCCGCCATGGTCGCCCTCATGGACGAGCTGTCCGGAGTCATGTTCTGTGCCAAGGACGCCGACGGCCGGTACGTGCTCGTGAACCAGGTCTTCGTTGGGCGCACGCGGGAGCGGTCGCGGCGCGACGTGATCGGCAGACGGGCTTCCGACCTGTTCGTCCCGGAGCTGGCCGAACGCTACGAGAGCCAGGACGCCCGGGTCCGCGCAACGGAGAAGCCGCTGCGGGGCGAGCTCGAGCTGATCCGGCACGTCGGCGGGGCGCCCGGCTGGTTCCTGACCTCGAAGTTCCCCCTGCATGACGAGGCCGGCGCCTACGTGGGGCTCGTCTCCGTGTCACAGGACCTGCGGTCCGGCGACGCCGACGACGCGACGATCCAGGCCATGGCCCGCCTGCGCGCCGACATCGAGGACCGGCTGGAACGCGGAGAGGTGCCGTCCGTGGCCGACCTGGCTGCCCTCGCCGGCTGCAGCCCCGCGTCCCTGGACCGACGGGTGCGCCGGGTCTTCGGGCTCTCCCCGCGGCAGCTCGTGCTGCGGCTGCGGGTCGACCGGGCAGCACACCTCCTCACGTCGAGCACGGTGCCGCTCGCGGATGTCGCCACCGCCGCGGGCTTCTACGACCAGCCGTCGTTCACGCGCACGTTCGCGCGGCTGACCGGCGAGACGCCGTCGTCGTTCCGGAGCCGCTCGAGGCGCGCGTGAACGCGTTCCCCCTGGTCCCCCGCTCCAGCCCGCGCCGTGTTCTGGCCGACCTGCTCCCGGGTGCCCGGAAGCTCACGGAGCGCTGACTTTCCCGCCGCCCCAGCCGGCGGCCGCTTCGCGGGGATCGCAAGATGAGCACCCAGCCCCGTCGAAGCGATACGGTGAGACCGAGGCGCAAACCCCGCGCCGCGCAACCCGCGCCCCGCTCCCAAGGCGGTAGGCGCCGTTCTCCACGGAGGACCCACGTGACGACGACAACGACGTCCACTCCCGCATCACCGCCCAGCTTCGCACCGTCCGGATCTCCGGCCGTGGGCTCTGCGCTCGCAACTGCGCACGCGCAGCTCGCCACGGCGGCGGAGATCCTCGGCTATGACGAAGGCCTCCATCGCATGCTGGCGACCCCCCGCCGTGAGATCCACGTCGCGGTGCCGCTCCGCCGCGACTCGGGCGAGACCGTCCTGTTCCACGGTTTCCGTGTGCAGCACAACGTGAGCCTCGGCCCGGGCAAGGGCGGCCTGCGTTACCACCCCTCCGTCGATGTCGACGAGGTGCGGGCGCTGGCCATGTGGATGACCTGGAAGTGTGCGGTGGTCCACCTGCCGTACGGCGGCGCCAAGGGCGGCGTCGCCATCGATCCGCGCGGCTACTCCCTGGCCGAGCTGGAGCGCGTGACCCGGCGGTACACGTCGGAGATCATGCCGATGATCGGCCCGGACACCGACATCATGGCGCCTGACATGGGCACCGATGCCCAGACGATGGCCTGGGTCATGGACACCTACTCGGTCAACCGCGGGTACACGATCCCCGCGGTCGTGACCGGCAAACCGCTGGCGATCGGTGGTTCGCTGGGCCGCGGCACGGCGACGTCGGCCGGCATCGTGCACGTCACGAAGGCCGCGCTCGCCGAGTCGGGCGTGCCCCTGGACGAGGTGTCCGTCGCCATCCAGGGCTTCGGCAAGGTCGGCTCGCACGCGGCGGAGATCTTCGCGGCGCGTGGCGCACGCGTAGCCGCCGTCAGCGACCAGTACGGCGGCATCCGGGCCGACGACGGCCTCGACGTGCCCCGCCTCCTGGAGCACGTGCGGCGCACCGGCTCGGTCGTGGACTTCCCCGACGCGGACTCGGTGTCCAACACGGAGCTGCTCGCGCTCGACGTCGACGTGCTCGTTCCGGCCGCGATCGAGGGTGTACTCGACGAGACCACTGCAGGCGACGTCAAGGCCCGCTGGGTGGTCGAGGGCGCCAACGGCCCGACGACCGCGGCCGGCGACGCCCTGCTCGCGAAGAACGATGTGACCGTGGTCCCGGACGTTCTCGCGAACGCCGGCGGCGTGGTCGTCTCCTACTTCGAATGGGTCCAGGCGAACCAGACGTACTGGTGGACCGAGCAGGAGATCGCGGACAAGCTGGAGCACCGCATGACCACCGCCTACGCGGAGGTGTCGGCCCTGGCGAAGCGGGAGGGCCTGTCGCTGCGCGACGCCGCCCTCGTCATCGGGGTCAAGCGGGTCGCAGAGGCGCACCAGATCCGGGGCCTCTACCCCTGACGCGCCGCTGAGACTCTGGCGAGTCCGCTTCCAGAACGACCTGGGGTACCGATTCGACGTCGAATCGGTACCCCAGGTCGTTCTCGGCAGTCCGAGCTTCCGACCGGGCACCTTTAGGCTCTGTGGGTGGACGAACTTGTCGCGCGCCTGCGCGCCGCCGGCTGCGTCTTCGCCGAGGACGAGGCGCGGATCCTGACCGAGGCCGCCGGCGGCGACGCGGCGCGCCTCGAAGAGCTGGCCGCTGCGCGCGTCGGCGGGTTGCCGCTGGAGCACCTCGTGGGCTGGGCCGAGCTCGACGGCCGCCGCTGGCTCGTGGCGCCCGGAGTCTTCGTACCGCGGCAACGGTCGGAGCTGCTGGTCCGGGAGGCGGCCGCGCGTGCGGTGCCGGGCTCGCCCGACGGGGCGGGCGTCGAGGCGGACGGGGACGGCGGCGCCGTACTCCTCGTCGACCTGTGCTGCGGGTGCGGCGCGCTCGGCGGCGCGGTCGCGGCTCGCCTCCTCGCCGCGGGGCACGACGTCGAGGTGCACGCTGCCGACGTCGACCCGGCAGCCGTGACCTGCGCGCACGAGAACCTCAAGGCGCTGGCCGACGACTCCCCCGACGCTGCTGGCGCACGAGGTGTGCTCGCTCTGCCGCCACGCTCCACGGGTACCCCGAGGCCCGGCCGGCTCACCGCACACACCTACACCGGTGACCTCGCGGACCCGCTCCCGGCCGAGGTCTGGGGGCGCGTCGACGTCCTCGTCGCGAACGCGCCGTACGTCCCGACCGCGGCGATCAGCATGATGCCGCCCGAGGCCCGCGAGCACGAGCCGCACGTCGCCTTGGACGGCGGGGGCGACGGGCTCGCGATCCTGCGCCGCGTGATCGACCTGGCCCCGAAGCTCCTGCGCCCGGGCGGGCACCTGCTCGTCGAGACGGGCGAGGGTCAGGTGAGCGCCGCCGTAGGGCACATGACGACCGCCGGGCTGACCACGACTGTCCTGTCCGACGAAGACCTGGGCGCCACGGCCCTGGCCGCCACCCTCCCGACGTAGCCGGCTTTGTTGTGGGCGCGATCGTTGCTGCTTCCCGCCCGTTTTAGGCGCAACGGTCACGCCCACAACAAAGGGGTTAGCTCAGGGGCTGGCGGGAGGCCCAGTCCGCAAGGGTCGTGCGCGGGCCCGTGAAGAACGGGACCTCCTCGCGCACGTGCCGCCGGGCCTCGGTCGCCCGTAGGTCGCGCATCAGGTCGACGATGCGGTGCAGCTCGTCGGCCTCGAACGCCAGGATCCACTCGTAGTCGCCGAGCGCGAACGCCGACACGGTGTTGGCCCGCACGTCCTTGTAGCCGGCGGCCGCCATACCGTGGTCGCGCAGCAGGGTGCGGCGCTCCTCGTCGGGCAGCAGGTACCAGTCGTAGGACCGGACGAACGGGTAGACGCACAGGTAGTCGCGCGGTGCCTCGCCCGCGAGGAACGCGGGCACGTGCCCGCGGTTGAACTCGGCGGGGCGGTGCAGCGCGGCGACCGACCACACGGGCTCCAGGGAGCGGCCCAGCTCGGACGCACGCAGCCGCTGGTAGGCGCCCTGCACGGCCTCGATCGAGGGGCCGTGGGTCCAGAGCATCAGGTCGGCGTCGGAGCGCAGCCCGCCCACGTCGTACCAGCCCCGGGTCACGAGGTCCCCGGTGGTCGCGGCGGGGTCGGCGCCTCCGCCGACGGCAGCCTCGGCGTCGGCCACGACGGCCTTGCGCTCGCCCTCGTCCGCCGGGAGCGTCTCGGTCACGGAGAAGACCGAGAACATCGTGTACCGGATGCCCTCGTTGATGGCGGCCGTGTCGATCTCCTGGCCGGTGTCCGCGTGCACGTGGCCGTGGGGCGCGCTGCCGGGAGCGGCGGTGCCTGGAACTTCAGTGCTCATCGGTACATGTCCTCGCTGCAGAGTGCCGGGATGCCGCTGGGTTCCTCGTGCCGCCGCAGGCAGCACAGGGGCGGCGTGACTGACGGGAAGGCAGGCAGAGAGCCCACCGTAGCCTCGTCGACCTGCTCGCCCCGGGCGAGACCCGCCCGCTCGACGATCAGGTCGACCAGGCCCTGGACGAACGGCGCGCGGGTGCCCACGGTGCCGGCGCGCACGGCGGTCATGCCGAGCTCAGCAGCGGTGGCGAGGGCCTCGGTGTCGAGGTCGTAGACGACCTCCATGTGGTCGCTCACAAATCCAATGGGAGAGAGCACCACGTTGCGCAGGCCCGCGCCTGCGCGCTCGGTGAGCAGATCGTTCACGTCGGGCTCGAGCCACGGCTGGCTCGGCGGGCCAGAGCGCGAGCAGTACGCGAGCTCCCACTCGACGTCGTGGCCGAGCTGCTCGCCGACGGCGGCCGCGACCAGCGAGGCGACGTCCAGGTGCTGCTCGGAGTAGGTGGCGTGCCCGACACCGGACGCGGCCTCCATGGTGTCCGGGATCGAGTGCGTCACGAAGACCAGCTTCGCGTCGGCACCGGAGCCGCCCTTCGTCTCGAGCTCGGCATAGGCCTCGACGACGGCGTCGATGTTGGCCTGTACGAAGCCCGGGTGGTTGAAGTAGGCGCGGATCTTGTCGAACTGCACGCCCGTCGACCCGTCGGGGCCGAGCTGTCCGCGCTTGTCCAGCGTGGTCGCGAGGTCCTCGCGGTACTGGCGGCAGCCCGAGTACGACGCGTAGGCGCTGGTCACGAGCGCGACGGCGCGCTTGGCGCCCAGCTTCTCCAGCTCGTCGAGCGCGTCGCCCGTGTACGGCTCCCAGTTGCGGTTGCCCCACACGACCGGCAGGTCGATGCCGCGTGCGGCGAGCTCGGCCTCGAGCGCCGCCTTGAGCGCGAGGTTCTGCTCGTTGATCGGGCTCTTGCCGCCGAACCCGTAGTAGTGCTCGCCGACCTGCTCGAGCCGCTCGTCCGGGATGCCCTTGCCCGCGGTGACGTTGCGCAGGAACGGCACCACGTCCTCCGGTTTGTTCGGGCCACCGAAGGAGTAGAGCAGCAGGGCGTCGTACGGCGCGGCGTCGTGCGCCGCAGGCTGGGGGAAGTTCGCGGGCATGCGCATATCTTTCCACCGTCGGGCGCGCCGGTCGGCCCTCGGCGGGCAGAACCGGACGTGACATCGATGCGACGTCCTGTCAGAACCGCGCGAGCCCGCTTTGTTGGTTCGAGCTTGTCGAGACCTCGCCGGGTCTCGACAAGCTCGACCAGCGGGAGCTTGCTATCGCCGTCCGGCGGTGACCAGGCTCGTCACGGCGGCGGCGAGGTCGCGCAAGCGGGGCGCGGTGCGGGCGATCAGGTCGTCGAGCTCGACCGGTCCGGGGGCGATCGAGAACGCGGCGGCGATGCCCGCCGCGCGGGCCTGCGCCTCGGGGAGCAGCACCTGGCCGGCCACGACCACGACGGGCGGCCGGGTGGGCGACGCCGCGGCGAGGCGGGCGACGCCGTCGGCCACCTTTCCGTTGACCGACTGGGAGTCGAAGGAACCCTCCCCCGTGATCACCAGGTCGGCGGAGGCGAGCGCCGCGGGCAGGCCGACCGCCTCGGCGACGAGCAGAGCGCCCGGCGTCGTCTCGGCGCCGAGCACGGCGATCAGCCCGGCGGGGACGCCGCCGGCCGCGCCGGTACCAGGGACCTGGCCGACGGCGGCCCCGGTCTCCCGCTCCAGCACCTCCGCCCAGTGCCGCAACGCGCCGTCGAGGAACTCCGCGTCGCCGCCACGTGCGCCCTTCTGCGGTCCGAACACCCGCGCGGCACCGAGCTCGCCGACGAGGGGGTTCGTGACGTCGACGGCGAGCCGCCAGCGCACCTCGCGCGCCCGCGGGTGCAGCCCGGACAGGTCGAGGGATGCGACCGACGCCAGCCCTTCGCCGCCGTCGGGCACCTGGTTTCCGTCCGCGTCGAGGAGGCGGGCGCCCAGGCCCGTCAGGATGCCGGAGCCGCCGTCCGTCGAGGCGGAGCCGCCCAGGCAGACGAGGATCTCGGCGACGCCTGCGTCGAGCGCGGCGCGCGCCAGGTCGCCGGTGCCGCGCGTGCTCGCATGCAGCGGCTGGAGGGGCGCGTCGGCGACGCCGGGCAGGCCGCTGGCCTCGGCCAGCTCGACCACGGCGGTACGCCCGTCGGGCGACACGGCCCACCGGGCCGATGTCGGCCGCCCGATCGCATCGACCGTCGAGACGGTCAGCGGTTCCACCCCCCAGACGGCGAGCAGCGCGTCGAGGGTGCCCTCGCCGCCGTCGGCCATGGGTAGGCACGTCACGACGGCGTCGGGCGCGACGTCCAGCACCCCGTCGGCGACGGCGGACGCGACCTCGGACGCGGACAGGCTGCCCTTGAACGAGTCGGGGCAGACAACGATGCGCAGGTGCTCCACGCGCCGATCGTAGGCCGTCCCTGAGGTCAGGCCGCCAGGATCTCGGTCACCGGAACCGCCACGGCGCCGAATGCCTCGGCTACGCCCGCGTTGGTGATGCGCCCGGCGTGGGTGCTCAGGCCGCGGGCGAGCGCGGCATCGGCGCGCAGCGCGTCCCGCCAGCCCTTGTCCGCGAGCGCGGCGACGTACGGGAGCGTCGCGTTGGTCAGCGCGCGCGTCGACGTCACGGGCACCGCTCCGGGCATGTTGGCCACGCAGTAGTAGAGGGTGTCGTGCACGGCGAAGGTCGGGGCGTCATGGGTCGTGGGGTGCGAGTGCTCGAAGCAACCGCCCTGGTCGATGGAGATGTCGACGAGCACGGCGCCGGGCTTCATCGCCTTGACCATCGCGTCGGTCACGAGCTTGGGGGCGGCCGCGCCGGGCACCAGCACTGAACCGATGACCAGGTCCGCGGACTCGACCTGCTCCGCGACCTCGTACGTCGTCGACGCGCGGGTGGCCACGGCCCCGCCGAACCGCACCTCGAGCTGGCGCAGGCGCGGGATGTACACGTCCAGGATGGTGACGTCGGCCCCCATGCCGACGGCGTTCGCGGCCGCGTGCTCGCCCGCCACGCCGCCGCCGAGCACGACGACCTTCGCCTTGGGTGTGCCGGGTACCCCGCCCATGAGCACCCCGGTGCCGCCCTGCGGCCGCATCAGGTGGTAGGCACCGACCTGTGCGGACAGCCGGCCGGCGACCTCGCTCATGGGGCTCAGCAGCGGGAGCGAACGGTCCGGCAGCTGGACGGTCTCGTACGCGATGGCGGTGGTGCCCGCAGCGAGCAGCGCGTCGGTGCAGGGTGCGGACGCCGCGAGGTGCAGGTAGGTGAAGAGGGTCAGGTCCGGCCGCATGAGCGCGTACTCGGGCTCGATCGGCTCCTTGACCTTGACCAGCAGGTCGGCCGAGGCCCAGACCTCCTCGGCCGTGTCGACGGTGCGTGCGCCGGCGAGCCGGTACGCGTCGTCGGTGAAGCCGGATCCTCGCCCTGCGCCGGCCTGCACCAGCACGTCGTGGCCGCGGCGGACCAGCTCGTGGGCACCGGCGGGCGTGAGCGCTACCCGGTTCTCGTTGTTCTTGATCTCCGTGGGGACGCCGATGTTCATAGTGTGACGGTAAGCACTGTCCCGTGTGCGGGTCCAGGCCACGTTTCTGAATAGAATGTTCGGGGTTTCTGAACGATGATGGGCTGATGCTCAACCCGTGGCGCCTCCGCCTCCTGCACCAGCTGCACCTGCTCGGCACGGTGCGCGCCGTGGCCGAGGCGGCCCACATGAGCCCCTCGAGCGTGTCGCAGCAGCTCGCCACGCTGGAGACCGAGGCGAAGACCCGGCTCTTCGAGCGCGTGGGACGGCGCATCCGGCTCACGCCCGCCGGCATCACGCTCGCGGGCCACGCCTCCGAGATCCTCGACCGCATAGCGGCCGCCGAGGCCGATATCGCGGGCCTGCACACCGAGCCCACCGGCGTCGTTCGGCTGGCTGCGTTCACCAGCGCCTTCCACGGGATAGTGGTGCCGGCCGTGGCTGCCCTCGCCGAGGAGCACCCCCGGATCTCGGTCCGGCTCACGGAGGCGGAGCCCCTGGTCAGCCGCCCCGCGCTGCAGCGCGGCGAGGTGGACATCGCCGTCTGCGCCGACTTCCCGGACGCCCCCGTCCCGGACGACGCCGACCTCGCCCGCCTACCCCTGACAGGCGACCGCGTGGTGCTCGTGACGGCCCGCGACACGGCCACCGGCGAGCGGTCGGGACGCGTCGACCTGGCGACCCTCGCGGACGAGCCGTGGGCGTTCGAACATCCTGGCGCCCACCTGGCCGACCTGGCCGAACGCCTCTGCCGGCGCGCCGGGTTCACGCCGACGACCGTGGCCCGGTTCGAGAGCCACGGCACGCTGCTGAGCCACGTCGAGGCGGGACTGTCGGTCACGCTGCTGCCGCTGCTCGCCGTCCACGACCGCTACGCCGTCCGCACGCTGGATCTCGTCGACCCGCCGCGCCGCGACATCCACCTCGTGGCGCGCCGCACCACGATGGACCGGGCGGCGGTGCGCGTGGTGGTGGAGGCCCTTCGGGACCAGGCGCGCTCCGCCTGACGCTGCGGGGTCAGACGTCGTCGATCTCCGCCTGGGCCGCCCGCAGCCGCTCCGTGAGCTGACGTAGTTGCACCAGCTCTTCGGCGTCCATCGCGGGACCGACGTAGTGGGCAATCGACCGCACGTGACGGCGCCCGAGCTCCTTCTGGATGGCGGAGCCCTCCTCGGTGAGGCTGACCAGAACGCCGCGACCGTCGTCGGGCGAGGGGTGCCGGCGCACGAAGCCGCGCTTCTCGAGCCGCTCCACCATGCGGGACAGCGAGGACTGGGCCATGAGGATGTTCTCGTTGAGCTCGCGCAGCCGGAGCGTCTCCTCGGGCGCGAGCGCGAGCGTGAACAGCACGTCGTACTCGCGCATGCTCAGATCGCCCCATATGTCGTCCGCCAGGAGCCGCCGCATCACCGACACCTGAGCGCGGAACAGGGACTCCCATGCCTCGGCTGCCTCGCGCGCCGACGGCACACGTGCCTCGGTCATCAGCGCGCCCTCCTTCTCCATCCTCGGCACGCTACCTGACTGAACTTTCAGTCACCTAGCCTGGTGCGTGGTGGCGGTTTTCACGATGCGAAGATCCCGCTCGGCCAAGCCGCAGCCCCTTCCGGGCAATGCCATTGTCACCGCCCGAGGCGACGCTCCCGCAACGAGAAGTCGCGCAGTGCGCGCAGGAAGTCCACGCGCCGGAACGCGGGCCAGTAGGCCTCGCAGAAGTAGAACTCGGTGTGCTGGCTCTGCCACATGAGGAAGCCGCCGATGCGCTGCTCCCCCGAGGTCCGGATGACCAGCTCGGGATCCGGCTGACCCTTCGTGTACAGGTGCTCGGCGATGTGCTCGACGTCGATCGACTCCGCGAGGTCCGCGAGCGTGGCCCCGTCCTTCGCGCGCTCGGTGAGGTAGGAGCGGACAGCGTCGGCGATCTCGGTCCGGCCGCCGTACCCGATCGCCACGTTGACCTGCAGGCCCTTCACGCCCGCGGTCCGGTCGGCCGCGGTCCGCAGGGCGGCGGCGAGGCGTGCGGGGAGCAGGTCCAGCCGCCCGATGACGCGCAGGCGCCAGCGGCCCGACTCGGCGAGGTCCAGCACGGCGTCCTCGATGATGTCGAGGAGGTTGCTCAGCTCATCGGCCGACCGGCTCAGGTTGTCCGTCGAGAGCATCCACAGCGTGACGACCTCGATGCCCAGCGAATCGGCCCAGCCGAGGAACTCCGCGATCTTGTCGGCTCCGCGGCGGTGGCCCGTCGCCGCCGTCTCGCCGAACGAGCGCGCCCAGCGGCGATTGCCGTCGAGCATCACGCCGATGTGCCGGGGCAGCGTCGCGCCGTGCAGCGCGGACGCCAGACGTCGCTCGTAGAGGCGGTACAGCGGGCTGGGCAGGCGCACGAATACCTCAGGGGGTCGGGCCATGGGAGCCGCGAGGCGCGGTCCGGACGGCAGCTCTGGCGCTGGGTTCAGTACCCGGCGGGACGTGGACAAAGGTACCCCTCGGACACGCGCGGTCTCGCTCGGCGCGGCCTTCGGCGGCGCTTGACGGGCGACTCCCGCCAACCCGGCGCAGGATCTTCACAAGGCCCTTGTCCGGCCGGCGATCTCCGAACCTACGGTAGAGTAAGTTACGCAACCGTAGGTAGTGCCCGGCAGCACCAAGAGGGCACCGGTTGTCGACGTAGAAGGAGACCAGCGTGCGAGCTCACCCGGACGAGCCGGACCACTCGGCCGGCCGCCTGAACGAGGTCACGGGCGAGGGCGCGGTCACGGACAAGATCGCTGACCGGATCGACGACGCGCGAGAGAAGGCTACCGACGTCGTGCAGGACATCTCGGCCTCGGTGGCCACGACGGTCGAGAAGAAGATCAAGCCGCGGCTGCGCGGGTGGATCCACGCGGGCACGTTCCCGCTCGCCCTCGCCGCCAGCATCGTGCTCATCGCGCTGGCGCCGACCGTGCAGGGCAAGGTGTCAGCGTCCGTGTTCGGCCTGAGCGCCTGCCTGCTGTTCGGCGTCTCCGCGGTGTACCACCGCGGCAGCTGGTCGCCCCGGACCGACGCCGTGCTGCGGCGCCTCGACCACACCAACATCTTTCTGATCATCGCGGGCACCTACACGCCGCTCGCGGTACTGCTCCTGCCCAGGAGCCAGGGAACGGTGCTGCTCGCGCTGGTGTGGGGCGGCGCTCTGCTCGGGCTGCTGGCCCGCATCTTCTGGCTCAACGCACCCCGCTGGGTCTACGTGCCGGTCTACCTCGCGCTCGGCTGGGTCGCCGTCGCCTACATGGGCCAGTTCTGGGCCGTCGGTGGCCCGGCGGTCGTATGGCTCATCCTGGCGGGCGGCGTCGCCTACACCCTCGGCGCGATCGTCTACGGCACGAAGAAGCCCGACCCCAGCCCCGCCTGGTTCGGCTTCCACGAGATCTTCCACGTGTTCACCGTGCTCGGGTTCGCGTGCCACCTGGTCGCGATCTACCTGGCCAACCTCGCGATCTGACCGCCCGGACCCTCGCCGGTGGGCACCACCGCGTAGCGGCGGTTCGCCAGCGACGGGTTCGTCTTGCGGACCGCCGCGAGCGGCGCCGGGTCCAGGTCGACCGTGCGGTAGGCCGGTTCCTCACCCATCTCCAGCCCGACGACGCCGTCCGGGCCGACCAGCAGCGTGCGGCCGGTCAGGCCCGCGCCCGTCATGCCGACGCCGATCACCACCGCGGTGTTCTCGATCGCCCGTGCCTGGAGCAGCGTGCGCCAGTGGTCGGCCTTGAGCGGGCCCGCGACCCAGGCGGCCGGATACACCAGGACGTCCGCACCGGCGTCGACCACCCGGCGGGCCGACTCCGGGAACCGGAGGTCGTAGCAGGTCAGCACCCCGAAGGTGAGCCCGCCCAGGTGCAGGGTGACCGGGTCTGCGTCTGCGGGACCGGGCTCGAGCAGCTCGGACTCCTGGTACCCGAACGCGTCGTACAGGTGCACCTTGCGGTAGACGCCGGCGAGCTCACCGGCGCGGTCGACCACGACGAGCGCGTTCACCGAACGGACGCCGTCCGAGCCCGGCAGCGTGACACCGGCGATCGCGGCGATCCCATGCTTGCGGGCCCTGGACCGCAGCAGCGTGACGAACGGCCCGTCGAGCGGCTCCGCGTGCTCCGGACCCACGCCGTGCGGGTCGTAGGCCGACGCATACTCCGGCAGCACCAGCAGGTTCGCCCGGACCCGCTCCGCCACCTTGAACGCGTCGAGCACCGTCTGGCGGTTGGCCGCGTGGTCGTCGGTGACGGCCACCTGGGCGACCGTCACCCGCACCACGCCGGGTGCGGTGTCCGCCTCGGCCGCGTCAGCCACCTGAGCCGCCGTCGCTGCCGCTGCCACCGGAGGAGCTGCCGCCGTCGGGCGATGAGCCGCCGGAGCCGCCTCCGTCCGGCGATGAGCCGCCGGAGTCGGAAGCGCCTGCGGCGTCGGACCCCTTGGAATCGTCGGTACGGGCGGACTCACCATCCTGCCGGCGGAAGCCGATGACGTCCGGGGTGGGGACCGCGAGGCCCTGCTCGCGGGCGTTGTGCCCGGCGCGGCGCAGGTGCTTGCTCATGTTCAGGAACAGCAGCACGCACGCGACAGCGAGCGCGAACGTGATGACGAACCCGATCAGCCCCGGCGAGACCTGCCACTCCTCCAGGCCCGGGCGGAGCTGGTTCTCGGTGGGGTTCGGCGCCGGGTCGGTCGCGAGAGCGATCGCACCGGCCATCAGCGGGCTCATGCCCGGACCTCCGACCGGATGCCCTCGAACAGGTCGTCCTCGTACTCGCCGGCGGCCCGCTCGGGCAGCGGCACCCGGGACTCCGCGAGCTCGAACTCCTCCCACGGCCACACGTCGACCTCGAGATCGCGGGGTACCGCGAAGAAGAACCCCTTCGGGTCGATCTGCGAGGCGTGCGCCGTCAGGGCGGCGTCCCGGTTCGGGAAGTAGTCGGCCACCGGTACCAGCGTGGTCACGGGACGCTCCGGGATCTCGCGCGCGTCACGCGAGGCGACCCACTCGCCGAACGGCGACTCCAGCCCGGCGCCCTCGATGGCCTCGTGCACGGCGCGGATGCGGTTCATCGAGTAGCCGTGGTCGTAGTACAGCTTGAGCGGCTGCCACGGCTCGCCCGTGCCGGGGTAGCGGTCCGGGTCGCCCGCCGCGGCGAACGCCTCGAACGACACGTCGTGGCACTTGATGTGGTCGGGGTGCGGGTACCCGCCCGACGGGTCGTACGTAGTGATGACGTGCGGCCGGAACTCACGCACCGCCCGCACCAGCGGGGCCGCGGCCTCCTCCAGCGGCACCAGCGCGAAGCAGCCCTCAGGGAGCGGGGGCAGCGGGTCGCCCTCCGGCAGGCCCGAGTCCACGAAGCCGAGCCACTGCTGGCGCACGCCCAGTGCCTCGGCGGCCCGGGCCATCTCCAGCCGGCGCACGGCGCGGCGCCCCTCGATCGACTCGAACTCGTAGCCCTCGGGCACCTCGAACGACGGGTTCAGGATGTCGCCCCGTTCGCCCCCGGTGCACGTCACGACGAGGACCTCCACCCCCTCTGCGGCGTAGCGGGCCGTCGTCGCGGCCCCCTTGCTCGACTCGTCGTCGGGGTGCGCGTGCACCGCCATCAGACGGAGCGGCTCGCGCTCGGGTACGGGCACTGGGTCCTCCTGTGGGATGAGACTGAGTGGCGTGCGGCGACCTGACTTGGGGCTTGAGGCGCCCCAGGGGACAATCGCTCACATGGACCATGATGGTCCACGGACAATCTTGCTACGAACCACTGACACCTCCGATCCGAGCGAGCCGTGATGACCGACCCAGACCCTGCCGTCCCGACCGGCAGCTCGAACGCACCGGCCCCGAGCCTCGCCGAGCGCTACGGCCGCGCGAGGACCGGATCGCACAAGCCCGGAGGTCTGCCCGGGCAGGACGACCCGTGGGAGGAGGGCGACGACATCCGCCCCCGGCCCAAGCTCTCGGTCGGCGCCCGGATCGCTGTCGCCGTGGCCCTGGCGGCAGGTGTCGCCACCGCCGCGTGGTTCACGATCGTCGACACCCAGCGCGATCCCGTGACCTACGCCGACGTCGGGTTCTCCGTGGTGAGTCCCGAACAGGTCGACGTGACGTTCGACGTCAGCATGCCGCCGGGGACGGAGGCCGTGTGCACCGTGACCGCCCTGAGCCAGAGCTTTGCCGAGGTCGGCGCGGTCGACGTCGAGGTGGGCCCGGACGACAGCCGCACCACGCGCCACACCGTGACGATCGCCACGACGGAGCTCGCGACCACCGGCGTCGTCGACCACTGCGACCTGCGCTGAGACCCAGCCCCCGGAGGTGGGCGCGACGTCCGCTCAGAGCGGAACCCGGGTATGTCTTGGCAAGTCTTTCCCGGCAATTGGTATTCTCGTCGTTTCACACGCTGTGTTGTCCGGCTGACGCGCGTGCCCGATCGGCTCCGTCGGCCGGGCCCTGCGCGCTGCCGTAACTGTGGCTCGACCGAGCAACGACGAAAGGAGAGCCCCCGTGGCCGACGCTTCTGTCACCTGGCTCACCCAGGAGGCGCACGACAAGCTCAAGGCTGAGCTGGAGCATCTCTCCGGCCCCTACCGGGCGGAGATCACCGAGCGCATCGCCGCTGCCCGCGACGAGGGCGACCTCAAGGAGAACGGCGGATATCACGCGGCGCGCGAGGAGCAGGGAAAGAACGAGGCCCGCATCCTCGAGCTGACCGAGAAGCTCCGCAACGTCCAGGTCGGCACGCCGGCCGACGACGGCAGGGTCGAGCCGGGCATGGTCGTGACCGCGATAGTCGCCGGCGACGAGATGAACTTCCTTTTCGGCTCGCGCGAGATGGCCGGGTCCACGGACCTCGACGTCTACTCGCCGACGTCGCCGCTGGGCGCCGCGATCGACGGGAAGTCGATCGGCGCGAAGACGAGCTACCACGCGCCCAACGGGCGCGACATCCCCGTGGAGATCACGGGCGCGAAGCCCTTCCAGGGCTGACCGGGCAACGCGCCGCACAGCGCCTGTCCCCGTTCGACCCGGTCCATCCGGGACCGGACGGGACAGGCGCTCTACTTCGCTGTCCTCAGCGCAGCGAGCCGCCGGCTCAGGAGCCTGCGGTCCCCCTCCCGGTCCACCTGTTCGAGGGCGCGCCGGTACTCCGCCGCCGCCTCGACCGGCCGGCCGGCGCGCCGCAGCAGATCGGCCCGCATCGCCGGGAGCAGGTGGTAGGCCGCCAGCTCGGGTGCGGAAGCGACGTCGTCGAGCTCGGCCAGGCCCGCCTCGGGCCCCCGGAGCATCCCCACCGCGACCGCCCGGTTGAGCGCCACAACGGGCGAGCGCGTCATGTCCACCAGGACGTCGTAGAGGGCGGCGATCTCGGCCCAGTCAGTCTCGTCGGCCGACGCCGCCCGCGCGTGCAGCGCTGCAATCGCCGCCTGCACCTGGTACGGCCCGGCACGGCGGGCTGCGAGCGCGTCGTCGAGCACCGTCAGTCCGTCGGCGATCTCGTCGTGCCGCCAGAGCGAGCGGTCCTGCTCCTCCAGGGTCCGCGGCGCCACGTCGGGCGCTGCACCCAGGCGGGCCAGACGCCGGGCGTGCTGGAGCAGCAGCAGCGAGAGCAGCCCGCGCGCCTCCGGCTCGTCGGGCAGCAGTCGGGCGACCAGCCGGGCGACACGCACGGCGTCGTCGGCCAGGGCCCGGCGCTCCTCGGCTCCTGCGACGTCGTCGGCGGGCTCCGCCCACGCGTCGTAGCCCTCGGTGAAGAGCACGTACAGCACGGCGAGCACCGCGGAGACGCGCTCGCGCAGCAGCTCGGGCGGCGGCACCCGGAACGCGATGCCGGTGGTCCGGATCTTGCGCTTGGCCCGGGTCAGGCGCTGGGCCATGGTCGTCTCCGGCACCAGGAAGGCCCGCGCGACCTGCGCCGTCGTCATGCCGGTGAGGGAACGCAGGGTGAGCGCCACCCGCCCCTCCAGCGGCAGGGCCGGGTGGCAGCAGGTGAAGACCAGCCGCAGCAGGTCGCCGTCGGGGTCCTCCGGTTCGACGCCGGCCCAGCCGGTGCCGGCGTCCACGGCGTCGGCCGCCTCGGACGCCGGGTCGGCGGCGTCCGGGTCGAGCCGCTCGGTCAGCCGCGCCGATACCGCCACCTTCTCCGCCTCGACCTTGCGCCGCCGCAGCCGGTCCAGCGCTCGGTTGCGCGCCGTCGTGGTGAGCCACGCGCCCGGGCGATCGGGGACGCCGTCGCGCTGCCAGGTACGCAGCGCGACGGCGAACGCCTCCTGCGCGCAGTCCTCCGCGAGGTCGAGGTCGCCGGTGCTGCGCGCGACGGCCGCGAGCACGCGGCCCCACTCGTCGCGGAAGGCGGCCGTGACGGCCTGCCCGACGTCGGTCACGGTTCCGTCGGCCAGAACGGATGCACCTCGACGGTCGCGTTCCGCGCTCCCGGGGACGCGGCCGCTATCGCGAGCGCCTCCTCGGGGCTCGCTGCCTCGATGATGTCGAACCCGCTGATGACTTCTTTCGACTCCGAGAAGGGCCCGTCCGTCACGACGATCTCGCCCTCCCGCAACGTCACGCGGCGGACGTCGGCGCCCGGGCGGAGCCGCGATCCCAGGACTCGCGCGCCGGAGGCATCCTGCTCCGCGACCCAGGTCTCGGTCTCGGGCGTCGGCCCTCGGTCGGGGACGTCTGGCTCGATGACGAGCATGAGGTAGCGCATCAGCGCGCCTCGGCGTCGGACCCCGCGGCCGCGGCGTCGCCGTCGAGCTCCAGCGGCCAGAACGGGCGCAGCTCGACCGCGCCCGTGTGGGCCATCGGGTGTGCGGCGGCGATCCGGATGGCCTCGTCGAGGTCGGGCGCATCCAGGATGTCGAAGCCGGCGATCACCTCTTTCGTCTCCGAGAACGGGCCGTCGGTGACGACCACCTCGCCGGAACGGACCTGCACGCCGACGGCATCGGCGGGCGGGCGCAGCCGGTCGCCGAGAATCGCTCGGCCGGTGCCGTAGGTGTCCCGCACCCAGTCCTCGATCTCGGGCACGTTCACCGGCTCCGCCGGGGCGTCTGGGGTGGACAGGACGAGCATGAGGTAACGCATGGTGTGTTCCCTTCCGGGGGGTCCTGAGGTGTCATGGTCGCGCGGCCGGGGTGGCCGCGTCATCCTGACGACGAACGGGGGTGCGCCCGCACGACACCCGGACCGCGACTCACACCGCGCCGACCTCGTAGCCCTCGGACTCCAGCCGCTCCACGACGGCGGCGCGGTGCTCGGCGCCCTTGGTCTCGAGCTGCAGGTTGACCCACACCTCGGACACCGAGAGCGAGACGTCGGTGCGCGTGTGGTCGACGGCCACGATGTTGGCGCCGACGGCGGCGATGGTCTCCACGAGCCGGGCGAGCGCGCCCGGCTTGTCCATCAGCCGCACCTGCAGCTTCAGGTACCGCCCGGCCGCGACGAGGCCGTGCTGCACCACGCGGAGCAGCACGAGCGGGTCGATGTTCCCGCCCGACAGCACCGCGACGACCGGCCCCTGGAACGCGCCGGGCCCGGCGGCCATGATTCCGGCGACAGCCGCCGCGCCGGCGGGCTCGACGAGCAGCTTCGAGCGTTCCAGCACCGTGAGCAGGCCGCGCGAGAGCTGGTCCTCGGTGACGGTCCTGACCTCGACGCCCTGCTTCTGCACTATCCCGAACGGCACGTCGCCCGGAAGGCCCACCGCGATGCCGTCGGCCATGGTGCTGCCGAGCTTGCTCGCCAGCGGCCTGCCGGCCTGCAGCGAGCCCGGGTACGCCGCGGCGGACGCCGCCTGCACGCCGACAACCTTTACGTGCGGTGCGACCTCGGCCAGCACGGCGGCGATCCCGGCCACCAGCCCGCCGCCGCCCAGCGGCACGACGACGGTGGCGACGTCCGGCACCTGCTGCAGGATCTCCAGGGCGACGGTGCCCTGGCCCGCCACGACGTCGACGTGGTCGAAGGGGTGGATGAGCACCCGTCCGGACCGGGCTGCCTCGACGCGTGCGGCGGAGAGCGCCTCGTCCACGGACGAGCCCACCATCCGTACCTCCGCGCCGTACCCACGGGTCGCGGCGACCTTGGGCAGGGCCGCGTCGACCGGCATGTAGACGACGGTGTCGATGCCGAGCATCCCGGCGGCGAGCGCGACGCCCTGCGCGTGGTTCCCGGCCGAGGCCGCCACCACGCCCCGCTCTCGTTCAGCGGGCGTCAGGCGCGCGAGCCGCACGTATGCGCCGCGTACCTTGAACGACCCGGCGCGCTGCAAGTTCTCGCACTTGAGCAGCACTTTCGTACCCGCGATCGTGGAGAGCGCTCGGCTCTCGGTGACGGGCGTACGGGTGATGACACCGTCGAGCAGGTCGGCGGCAGCCCTGGCGTCGTCGGCGGTCACCGTGAGGTGGCCGCCGTAGGACTCCAGGTCGAACGGATCCAAGGGCACAGCGCGCATGTTGCCCGACTACGCGCCCAGATGCACGTTCAGCGGGCCGGATCACCATCCGGCGTGACGCCGTCCCCGTCGATACCGACGTCCTCGACGGCGCCCTCGGCCAGCACACCGGGGGCGCGGCGCAGCCGGATGGGCGGTGCGTCCGCTGCGCGCCACCGGATCGGCAGGGCGTCCTCGTCACCGAGCTCAGGAAACTTGTCGTGCCCGTTGAGGTACAGGATCACCGTGTTCAGCAGGGCCGCGAGCGGCACCGCGAACAGGGCACCGACGATGCCGGCGGCGAACGATCCGGCGGCCACGGCGAGGATCACCGCGACCGGGTGCAGCGAGACGGCCTGGCCCATGAGGAACGGCTGCAGCGCGTGCGACTCGACCTGCTGCACCAGCAGCACCACGCCGAGCATGATGAGGGCGGCGACCCAGCCGTTCGACACGAGCACGACGACCACCGCGATGGCGCCCGTGACGATCGCACCGACCATCGGCACGAACGAACCGACGAACACCAGGATGCCGATCGGCAGCGCGAGCGACGGGACGAAGAACACCGCGCCGATCCCGATGCCGACGGCGTCCACGGCGGCGACGAGGATCTGCGTACGGGTGTAGGCCGCCAGCGTGACGGCGCCGCGACGGCCGGCCTGGTTCACCCGCTCGCGGGAGGACTGCGGGAGCAGGCCGACGACCCAGCCCCAGATGCCGCGCGGGTCGTGCAGGAAGAAGAACGTGCAGAACAGCGCGATCAGGGTCCCGACCAGCACGTTGCCCGCGGTGGCGGCGGCGCCGAGAGCGCCGCTCACGATGGCGCCCTGCTGGCTCTCGAGCTGGTCGAGGATGTCCTCGCTGTAGCTCCGCAGCTCGTTCTCCAGCCCGAACTGCGCCGAGAGCTGCGCCCACAGCTCGTTGAAGCCGCTGACCGCCTGCGTCTGCAGGTCGGCGAACCCGCTCGCGATCGACTGCCCGGCGAGGGTGACCAGGCCCGCGACCACCACGATCAGGCCGATCAGAGAGAGGCCGGCGGACAGCCCGCGCGGCAGGCGCAACCGCTCGTTCAGCAGGCGCCGTACCGGCGTCAGCATGATCGTGAGCAGCAGTGCCACCGCCACGGGGATCACGATCGTCTTGAGCAGCGAGAGGAGCCACAACGCGGCGGCGATGAACGCCCCGATGAGCAGCACGCGCCACGACCAGGAGGCGGCCGCGCGGATGGCTGGCGGGACCGCCCCCGAGTTGTCGGTGGGCGGCGCGGTGGTCTGGCTCGACATCACGCTTTTCTCCTGGGTCTGCGACACGGGCACCACCCTAGGCGAGCACACCGACACCCCGCCGATACCCCGCCGACCTGCCCGCGCGTCGCACTGAAGGTGCACCGCGCGCACACCGATCCGACAGATGTCGGGCCGCCCGTCGCATGCTCCAGAGCGCTCACCATGCGCGCGAGGCCCTGGTCGAGGGGACGTCCGGGCTCAGACGTCCAGCTTCCGCTTCTGCGGGTAAACCGTCTCGCCCTGCTCCAGCATCGCGACGAACCTGGCGATGTTCCGCGCCCGGGTCTCCGGCTTCTTGACGCCCGTGATCCGGAACAGGATCGCGAACCGGTTCTGGGCGGTGAGGATCCCGAACATCTCTGTCGCGCGCGGGCTGGCCGCGAGCGCCTCGGCGAGGTCGGGCGGCACCTCGATGTCCTTGCTGCCCTCGTACGCGGCGTCCCAGCGGCCGTCGGCCTTCGCCTTCTCGATCTCCTCCCGGCCGCGGGGCCGCATACGACCTTCCGCGATCAGGCGTTCCACGAGCCGCACGTTGCGCGCCGACCAGCGGCTACGCGACCGGCGGGGGCAGTATCGCTGCAGAGAGGTGGTGTCGTCACGACCACGGGACTGCGCGTCGATCCATCCGCTGCACAACGCCTCCTCGAGCGCCGCGTCGCGGGTCAGGCTCGTCGGTGAGTCCTTGCCCTTCTTTGCGAGGATCACCCAGACGCCGTTCGACGTCGACTCGTGCTCGTCGAGCCAGGCGCGCCAGGCGGCGGGGTCGGTGAGCAGGACCTCGGGGTCTGTATCGGCCATGGACAGGACGCTACGCCGGGACACCGACAGTCACAGACGCCGCCCGTCGCGGGGCGCGAACGCCCGCAGCGCGTCCGCGTCGCTGTTGGCCGACGTCACGTACGCGCGCGCCCACTCCTCCGCGCCGGGATACGCGCTGCCGGCGGCGACGGCAGCCACGGCCGCCTCGACGTCGACCGGTGTGTGCCGCAGCTCGACCTGGCCGTCCCGCAGGAGCGCCCAGGACCCGCCCGCGCGGCCGTACGGCATTCCGACGCTGCCGGGATTGACGCAGATGCGCCGGTCGACGAGCCGTAGGAACGGCATGTGGGTGTGGCCCATGACGACCGTCGTGACGGAGGGGTCGAGCCCGTCGAGCACCTCTGCCCAGCGTTCCAGGGAGGAGTCGACGAGCACCACCTCCTCGTCGTCGCGCGGGGTGGCGTGGCAGAACACGACGCGCCCGAACCCGCGCACCGTCAGCTCGGCCGGGTACGGCAGGCCGGCGAGCAGCGCGACGTCGTCGGGCCGCAGCCCGCCCAGGGCGCGACCGGATCGGGGATGGCCGTATCTCCGCCGCCGGCGAGGGACACGAGCTCGCGGTCCGCGTTCCCGCGCACCAGCAACGCCCGCTCCCCCAACGACCGGAGGCGGTCCAGGACCTCGATGGGCTGCGGCCCGGCGGCGTGGTCGCCCGTGACGACTACGCGGTCCGCCGCGGTCACGTCGGGCTCCGCGAGCACGGCCTCGAGCACGGGGAGCACCCCATGGATGTCCGACAGGACCGCTACCGCACCGACCTCGCTGCTCATCTGCCGACAATGGCTTGCGCGGCCCGACGGTGCCACCCGGTTCTGCGGATGGCAGAAACTCAGGACGAGCGACATGTCGTGCACCACCCAGCGAGGTGACCTAGGATATAAGCATTAAGCAGGAAAGGCGTCTGATGCTTATCACCGAACCCTGGTCTACGATCGCCGATCGACTGGGAATAGTCGTCTCCGCACCGCCACCAGACAGCGGCGCCGACATCGTGCTTGCGGGCGCCGACTGGCCGATGACCGCCTACCGAGCGAAAGTCTTCCCTGCCCCGATCCGGCCGGAAGGGATGCGCCGTCACGCCGCAGCGGCACGGGAGTTGGGCGTCTCGCTCTTGGTCATAGTGCCTTCCGCGAGCCCCGGGGTCAGCCGGGCCGCACTGGACGAGAACGTGTCGCTGCTCATCGTTCCCCCTTCGCCGGGCAGCGACGTCACAGGCTTCCTGTTCTCCGCCGCGGGGCGGCAGGACCTGGCAGATCCCGTCACCGAGCCCGAACCGAGTAGACGCCCGGGGCGTGTTCCCTGGGCGACGTACGCCCTGGCGTTCGAACTCCTCGAGACTCCCAACGTCTCCCAGCGCACCCTGGCCCGGCGGATCGGAGTAACTCAGCCACGCGTCAGCCAGGCCTTGCGGGACCTCGACAACGCCGTTCGCCGCACCCAAGCCGGATGGGAAGCGAGGTCGCCCGACGAACTCGCCGATTGGATCCTTGCCCGGTACCCATGGCGGCCGAGAATCGCTACTTCGTGGCTAACTCTCGACGCGCCGGTGACTGCCGCGCGGCGTGTCACAGCGCATCTGACGGAGCGGGGCATCGAACACGCTGTCGGCGGCGACGTCGCAGCCGACTCGGTCGCGCCCTGGGCTCGGCCCTTCACCGCCTGGATCTGGGCAGGAGCGCCGATCGACCTCCAGGAGACCGGCGCCACCCCGACCACTGCGAGTGCAGCGAACCTGTTTCTCGCCATCTCCGACGACCCATATCTCCTGAAGTCGGCTACGCGTGCGGAGAATGGCGACTCGATGCTTCCCGCATGGCGCGTGTGGATCGACCTCGTACGTCAGGGGCACGACGATGCCGCGCTCGCCCTTCGAAGACACCTCACGGCACAAGGAAGCCCACCATGACCACCCTCCGGCTGGCTTCACCGTCGGTTGCCACCGACGGTGCCTGGCTCGCAGCAGCCGACGTCACAACGATCAGCACATTGCTCGATATCGAGTACCGCCTGGTCGGCGGGATCGCGACGACGCTCCTGACCCACCTCCATGGAGTTGCAGACCGTGTTCCTGCACGAGAGACCGCGGACGCGGACATGGGGGTGCCCATTCCGGTGTGCGCCGATCCGCGCTTGCCCGAGGCCTTGTCGCAACTTGGTTACACCCAGGAGGACGGCAGCCGGTTCGTCCGTGACGACCCAGACGAGCGACGTGTCATCGATGTCCTCGTCCCGTCGTATGGGGGCAAGCACGTGGCCAACCAGGAGCATGGCTCATTAGTCGTCGACGCTGTGCCTGGCTTGTCGCTCGCACTCGCTCTACCTGCCACGAAGGTGGTCCTGGTTGCCCACTTGAGCACGGGAAGCACCGTCGAGCTGGCCCTGCTACTTCCCGATGTACGCGCTGCGCTCATCCTCAAGTCGTACGCATACCGGGAACGACTCACGGACAGAGACGCCGTCGACGTCTGGCGACTTCTCGAGTCCGCGGAAAGCGCCGGACTCGAAGCCGACGACTGGCCGGCCCGTGTGAGCGGGCGTGACGCCGCGGCATACCTGCATAAGTTCTTCGGCACCGCTGGCGCACCGGGCGCACGACGAGCCTCTCCGGTGCCCGCAACGCAGGCACGTGTGCGCCTACTGGTGCAAAAACTCATACCCCGGCCGGAGTAGCACAGCGCCGGAACACCTCCGCACCCGTTCGCGTTGCAATGGGCAAACGTGCTGTCGCACGAAGCAGACCTTAAGGATGTGTCCGATGGCGTTCCTGAACTCCCTCTTCGGCCCTGGCTCCGGTTCCACGAAGACCACCATGGTCGCGCCCGAGCAGGCCCTGCCCGGCCGTTCCGCGCCGGTGCTGCAGAACCCGAAGCCGCACACCGTGCTCGGCTCGTCGATCACTGGGCCGTGGGAGCCCGGCACGCGTGTCCTGTACCTGGCGATGGGCTGTTTCTGGGGCGCGGAGGAGATCTACTGGCAGGTCCCCGGCGTGGTGAGCACCGCCGTCGGCTACATGGGCGGGACCACGCCGAACCCGACGTACGAGGAGGTCTGCACCGCCCGGACCGGCCACACGGAGACCGCGCTCGTGGCTTACGACCCGAACAAGGTCACCGAGGCCGAGCTGCTCAAGATCTTCTGGGAGCGGCACGACCCCACGCAGGGCTTCCGCCAGGGGAACGACGTCGGCACGCAGTACCGCTCGGCGATCTACTGGACGACGCCGGAGCAGGCGAAGGCCGCGCAGGAGACGGCCACCCGCTACGCCGAGGTGCTCAGCGCCAAGGGGTACGACGCGATCACCACGGAGCTCGCGCCCGCCGCCGAGGCCGGACCGTTCTACTACGCCGAGGACTACCACCAGCAGTACCTGTCCGACGCCAAGAACCCGCACGGCTACCGCTGCCACGCGACCACGGGTGTCCCGTTCCCGGACGCCGCCTGACGCCGGTTCCGGCCGGCCAGCAGGCAGTGTCAGTGTGACGCCGTAGGGTCGGCCGCATGATTCGGATGCCCGCCACCGAGCTCTCCGTGGCCAACGAGGACTGGTACAGCCGCGACCTGTCCGGCGAGGACCACATGGCCACGTTGTTCACTGACGTGGACATGACGGAGGCCTCGGGGACGGGCGCCACGTTCGACTCGTGCGTGTTCCGCGGCGTGCGCTTCAACAGCGCGCACCTCACGGAGTTCGCGTTCACGTCGTGCGTGTTCGACGCGTGCGTGTTCTTCGACGCGACGCTGGAACGCTGCAAGCTCGTGGGCTCTCAGTTCGCCGACTGCCGGTTCGACCTGCTCAAGGTCGAGGGCGGCAACTGGTCCTTCACCGACCTGCACCGCGCCGCGCTGGCGGGCGCGCAGTTCGACGGCGTCCGCTTCCGTGAGGCCGACCTGGCCGGGATCAAGGCGACCGGTATCGTCCTGGTCGGCTGCGACCTGTCCGGCGCAGACCTCGAGCAGGCGGACCTGACGAATGCCGACCTGCGCGGAAGCGACCTGTCGACGCTCGACCCGCTCTCGGCGAGCCTCACGGGTGCCGTGGTCGGCGAGGCTCAGGCGATCATGCTGGCCGAGACCCTCGGCCTGGTGGTCCGGCCCGACTGAGCGTTGCGAAAGCCCGCGCAGACGGCCGTGATATCGGTTCGATCCGAGTCGGCGCCCGGCCCTATGCTCGGGTCCGCTTGCACGTGTACCGGGCACGTGCTCTCGAGGGACGAGGATCGATGATGATCAGCCGCGAACTGACCGAGTGGAACCTGACGGCCACCGGTGGCCCCGTCCCCGCAGATCTCGCCGGGATCGAAGTTCCCGCGACCGTCCCCGGTACGAGCCACACCGCGCTCCTGGACCGCGACCTGATCCCCGACCCGTATCTCGGCACCAACGAGACCTCGCTCGCCTGGATGAAACGCGCCACCTGGCGGTACGCGACGGTCCTCGACGAGCCGGCGGCGGCGTCCGACGAGCGCGTCGACCTGCTCTTCGAGGGGGTCGACACCGTCGCGGGCATCTCGCTGGGCGGCGTCGAGCTGGGGCGCACCGCGAACATGCATCGTTCCTACCGGTACGACGTGCGGTCGCTGGTCGGTGCGCCCGCCGACCTCGTCGTCGACCTCGACTCCGCGCTCGAGGCCGCCGCGGCCGAGGCGCTGCGCCTCGGCACGCGTCCGATGGCCTACGACCAGCCGTTCAACATGGTCCGCAAGATGGCCTGCTCCTTCGGCTGGGACTGGGGACCGGACCTGCAGACGGCGGGCCTGTGGAAGCCGGTCCGGGTGCAGCGCTGGCGCGTGGCGCGCCTGGTCCGGGTAACGCCGCTGGTCACCGTCGTCCCAGGGGACGTCGCCCTGTCGGACGACGAGGTAGTCGCTCCCGGCAGCTCGGTCTCCGACGCCGAGGGCCGCCGCACCGGCGTCGTGGACGTGCACGTGGAGATCGAGCGGTCGGGGCTGGGCGAGCCGGTACCGCTGACCCTTGACGTCTCCGTCGGCGGGCAGAGCGGACGCGGGGTCAGCACGTTCCTCCCGGCCTCGGCGTCGGGCACGACACACGTGCGCGTGCACCTGCCCGACCCGGAGCTCTGGTGGCCGGCGGGGCACGGCGAGCAGCCCCTGTACCCGGTCGAGGTGAGGCTCTACGCGGGGAACGGTGAGGACCGCTCAGAACCACTCGACTCCTGGGACGGACGGGTCGGTTTCCGCAACGTCGTCGTCGACACCACGCCCGACGAGCAGGGGACGAGCTTCACGTTCGTCGTCAACGGCAAGCACGTCTTCGCGCGCGGGGCCAACTGGATCCCGGACGACCATCTCCTGACCCGCATCACGCGCGAACGCCTCGAACGGCGCATCGACCAGGCGCGCGGCGCGAACCTCAACCTGCTGCGGGTGTGGGGCGGCGGCATCTACGAGTCGGACGACTTCTACGACGTCTGCGACGAGAAGGGCGTCATGGTCTGGCAGGACATCCTGCTCGCCTGCGCCGCCTACCCGGAGGAGGACCCGCACTGGGGCGAGCTCGAGGCCGAGCTGCGGGAGAACGCGGCCCGCCTGGCACCGCACCCGTCGCTCGTGCTGTGGAACGGCGGCAACGAGAACATCTGGGGCCACGAGGACTGGGGCTGGAAGGAGCCGCTGGGCGACCTCACCTGGGGCGCCGGCTACTACTACGAGCTCTTCCCGAAGGTCCTGGCCGAGATCGACCCGACCCGTCCCTACGCGGACGGCTCGCCCTACTCCCCCGGCTTCGCCCCCGAGGAGATGCACCCGAACGACCCGAACCACGGCACCCACCACCAGTGGGACGTCTGGAACCGGATCGACTACACGCACTACCGCGACGACGTGCCGCGGTTCCCGTCGGAGTTCGGTTTCCAGGGCCCGGCGACGTGGGCGACGATGCGGCGCGCCATCCTTCCTCAAGGGGACTCGGTGGTCGAGCCTGTCGAGATCCCGCCCGGGTTCAAGGAGTCCGAGGTCTTCCTGCTCCACCAGAAGGCGGAGCACGGCAACCTCAAGCTCGACGGCGGCCTCGCCGCGCACCTGGACGTCCCAGAGGGCTTCGTCGACTGGCACTGGGCCACGCAGCTCAACCAGGCGCGCGCGATCCAGTACGCCGTGGAGCACTACCGGTCGTGGTGGCCGCGCACCGCGGGCGCGATCGTGTGGCAGCTGAACGACTGCTGGCCCGTGACGTCCTGGGCCGCCGTCGACGGCGACGGCAGGCGCAAGCCGCTCTGGTACGCGCTGAAGCACGCGTTCGCCGACCGGATCGTGACGGTGCAGCCGCGCGGCGCCGGGCTGGTCGCGGCCCTCGTGAACGACACCGACGAGCCGTGGACAGGGCAGGTGGATGCGGCCCGGACGACCCTGGGCGGTGACGTGCTGGCGACGTCGGGCAGCGAGGTGGCGGTGGCTCCGCGGTCGGTGACGCTGGTACCGCTCGAGGGCACCGTCGCCGACGTCGGCGACGCGGCGAACGAGGTACTGGTCGTGACTTTCGGCGGGGCACGCGGGCTGCATCGGTGGGCGGAGAGCAAGGACCTCGCGCTCGATCCTGCCCCGGTGCGGACCACGGTGGTCGCGGAGGAGGGCGGCTACCGCGTGGACGTGACGGCGACGTCGCTGGCGCTCGGCGTGACGCTGCTGCCCGACCGGCTCGACCCGGACGCCCAGGTGGACGAGCAGGTGGTCGACCTCCCGGCCGGGACGACGACGGTGTTTCACGTGACGAGCCAGGGCCTCGACCCGGAGGCGCTGGCTTCCCGGCCGGTGCTGCGTACCGAGAACGACCTCGTGCCCTCGGCGGGCTAGGGTCTAGCGGATTTCATGTCAGTGACCACGCGTACGGTGTGGTCCAACGGGGGCGGAAGGACGGCACGATGAACGGGACCGACGAGGGTTCGAGCTGGTCAGTACTGCGACGGGACGGCGTCGCCGTGGTTGTGGCGCATCCCGAGAAGGGCCTGCCGCTGGTGCTCCACTGGGGTCCCGACCTGGGCGAGCTCTCGCCCGCCGACCTGCAGGGCCTCGACTCGGCCACCAGCCGGCAGACGGCGCCCGGCACCCTCGACTCGGCCTGGCGGCCGTCGCTGGTGCCGCAGGAGGCGGACGGCTGGGCGGGCCGGCCAGGCTTGCTCATGGTGTCGGACGGCGTTCCGCTCTTCCCCCGGTGGACCGTCATCGAGGCGGAGCGTGACACCGCTGACCTGACGGTCACCGCCCGGGACACGAACCTGGGGCTCACGCTGCGGTCGCACCTGGAGATCGGCGCGGGCGGCCTGGTGCTGCTGTGGCACGAGCTCACCAACGACGGTCCCGGCCTGGTGGACGTGCACTGGCTCGAGGCCACGCTGCCCGTGCCGAGGTCCGCGGACCACCTGACCCAGTTCACCGGCCGCTGGTCCCGCGAGAAGGCTCCGGTCACCACGGCCATGCCGGGCGGCAGCACGGCCCGACAGACCCGCCGCGGGCGGTCAGGACACGACGCGCCCTGGGTGACCGTGGCGTCGTCGGGCACACCGAGCAACCGGACCGGCGAGGTGTGGGCCACCCACCTGGGGTGGAGCGCCGACGTGACGCACCGCGTCGACCACCTCACCGAGCACACCACGCTCCTCGGGGCGGGCGAGCTGGTGCGGCCGGGCGAGCTCCGGCTGGCGCAGGGCGAGACCTACCGCGCGCCGGTCGCGTACTTCGCCTGGTCGCCGGCTGGCCTGGACGGCGTCGCGGACCGGTTCCACACCTGGATGCGGGCGCGTCCGCAGCACGTGACAAGCCCACGGCCGCTCGTGCTGAACACGTGGGAGGCCGTGTACTTCGACCACTCGCCGCGCAAGCTGCAGCGGCTCGCGCGGCGCGCCGCCGCGGTGGGCGTGGAGCGCTTTGTGCTCGACGACGGCTGGTTCCACTCCCGGCGCGACGACACGGCCGGGCTGGGCGACTGGGTGGTGGACACCGACGTCTGGCCCGAGGGACTGGGCCCGCTCGCCGGCCTGGTGCACGAGCTGGGGATGGAGTTCGGGCTGTGGTTCGAGCCCGAGATGGTCAACCTCGACTCCGACCTGGCACGCGCTCACCCGGACTGGATCCTGTCGAACCCGGCCGCCGTGCCGTCGCCCGACGGGCTGTCGTTCCGCACGCAGTATGTGCTGGACCTTGCCAACGGCGACGCGTGGGAACACCTGCGCTCCCAGATCTCGGCCCTGGTGACGGAGCTGGGTATCAACTTCATCAAGTGGGACCACAACCGCGACCTGGTCGAACCCGTTCACGTGGGTCCGGACGGCGTCGCGCGGCCAGGTACCCACGTGCAGACCCTCGCCGCGTACGCGCTGATCGCACGGCTCAAGGCGGACCACCCGGGGCTGGAGATCGAGTCGTGCTCCTCGGGCGGCGCGCGTACCGACCTGGGGATCCTGGAGGTCACCGACCGGGTCTGGGCCTCAGACTCCAACGACCCCGTGGAGCGGCAGGACATCCAGCGGTGGACGTCGCTCGTGCTGCCGCCCGAGCTGGTCGGGGCGCATGTGGGGCCGTCACCGTCGCACTCGTCGGGGCGGACCACCGACCTGTCCTACCGAGTGGCAACGGCGTTGCAGGGCCACGCCGGGTTCGAGTGGGACCTGCTGACGTGCACGGACGACGAGCTGGTCGCCGTCGCGGCGTACGCCGCGCTCTACAAGGAGCTCCGGACCCTCGTGCATACCGGCACCGTCGTGCACGCCGACACGGTGGACCCGGCGCTGCGCGTCACGGGCTTCGTGTCGCCCGACCGGACGGCAGGGATGTGGACCATCGCTACCGTTGCGTCACCGCTGGACGCGGCGCCCGAGCGGATCCGGCTCGACGGGCTGGACCCCACCCTGCGATACAGCGTGCGGGTCCGCGACGAGGTCGGCTCCGCGAGGTGGAACGGCTGGGTTACGCCCGCCTGGCTGAGCAAGGACCCGGTGGACATGCCGGGCTCGGTGCTGACAGGCGTCGGGCTGCAGCTGCCGACGCTGTGGCCGATGCAGGCGCTCATCATCCAGGTGACGGCCACCTCGGCGAGCTAGAACCGGGGGAACCCGGACCCGCAGCGAAGTAGAACCAGGGCGAGACAGAACCGGAGTTCGGTTCTGCCTCGCCCTTGTTCTCTGTCTCGCCCTACTTCAGCGGGGCTCAGGCGAGCCGCCGCTTGGCCAGGACGATGAGTGCTGCGCCACCTCCGAGCAGGGCAAGCGCGAGCATGCTGTAGCCGATCGCCTCTGCCGGGCCCGTCGAAGCGAGCTCAGACGGCGCGGCCGCAGGACCGGCAGGACCGGCAGGACCGGCAGGGCCGGCAGGGCCGGCAGGACCGGCAGGACCGGCAGGACCGGTGGGTCCGGGAGTCGGCTTCTCGGTCGGCGGCGGCGTCGGCTTCTCGGTCGGCGTCGGCGTCGGCGAAGGCGTCGGCTTCTCGGTCGGCGTCGGCGTCGGCGAAGGCGTCGGCTTCTCGGTCGGCGTCGGCGTCGGCGAAGGCGTCGGCTTCGGTGCCTTCTCGAAGAACACGGTGTAGTGGCTGATGTCCTTGCCGCCTGGGTAGGTGATCGTCACTGTCGTGACCGGCTCTGGGAGCGTCACCGTGACGGGGCCGTCTCCCTGGTTCTCAGATCCCGCCTTCACGCAGTAGCCGACGATGACCATACCCTCGGGGGCTGTGACGGTGACGGAAGTTTGGTTGCCCGTCACGTCGACCTTGTCCCCGGGACAGACCTGCTCGTTGACGGCCGTTGCGACCGAAGACGCGCTGGCGATGGCCGCTGCCGTGCCGTAGAGACCAAGCGCCAAGAGCACAGCGGCTCCCAGCGCGAATAAGCGTTTCATTGTGGTGTTCCTTTGCCTGGTAGGGGCCCGCCCCAAAGGGAGGTGCGGCGCATCTGTCACCTTGACGGTAAATCCGTCGGAGAGTCCATGCAATGGAATCAAAAGGGACATATCCATTCGCCCCCAAGAATTCACCCAGAACGGGGTCGAACGGCCAATCATCCGGCACAGCTGCGTTTCGGGTGAAAGCGTGGCCGACCCGTCTCGAATTCACCCATTCCCCGTCAGGCGGTGCCCTGACCAGCGCTCATGTGCATAAAATGGCCCGGACCAGCGGTAATGAGATCGGCCTCCCGTCCACCGCCCTGCGCCCGCGCGGCGTTGCATGGTTTCAATCAAAGAATCACCCCTGAGACCGCGTCAGATAATCTCCGCACGGCCACGCCGGCTCGATTCCACCAAACCCAGCGGGCAAACGTTTATTAACCCGATCGGAGGGAAATCGGTACGGACAAGAAGTTCACCCTGGCAATCGAAAGAAGTTCACCCGCGACATAGCAATTCACCCCAAAGAATTCACCCCAAAGGGAATCCACCCAAAGGGAATTCACCCTAAAGCAGAGCGGGCGCCCGGCAGGCTTTCCGTCCCGAGCCGAAGCTCAAGGGAAGGAAGGCCCGCCGGACGCCCGCTCTACCTGCGGTCGCTCGGTGGCGACTGGATCAGCTACCCAGCACGCCCTTGCGACGAAGCACGATCAGGGTGACGCCACCGCCCACGAGGGCAAGCGCGATGAGCGTGAAGCCGATCGCAGTGCTGGCGCCGGTGCTGGCGAGAACCTCGGGCTCCTCCTCGACGGACTCCTCACCGTCGAGCTCCTCGCCCGGAACGGTCGACCCGTCGGTCGGCTCGGTGCTCCCGGACGGCTCGACGGCGGGCTCGGAGCTGCTCGGCTCCGGGCTCGGCGAACCACTCGGCACGGAAGGGCTCGGCGACGGCGTCGGCTCGGTCTCGACTGTGATCAGCGTGTAGTGGCTGATCGCCTTGCCGGACGAGTGCGTGATCGTCACCTCGGCGGCAGGCGGGTCCACGACGTAGTTCTCGGGGCCGTTGCCCTGCTTGTCCGACCCCGCCTTCACGCAGTACCCGGTGATGAGGTAGCCGGGCTCGGCGGTGACGACCAAGGAGGCCTGCTCGCCGTCGACGTCAACCTTGCCGTCCTTCGGACAGGTCGACTCGGAGCTGCCCGCGATCGAGTCGGTCGATACGTAGTCGCCCGTGGTCGAGACGGGAGCGCCAGCGATCGGCGCGGCGAATGCAGCAGCCGGCGAGCCCACGAGGCCGGCGATGAGGAGCGCGGTTGCTCCCAAGACGGTCATCTTGCGCACTGAGCGCTCCTTCGAAACGGGATAGGTCCCGTGTCCGACATCGGACACGACATCCCGGAGCGTAGCCACAATGTCGCAGATCGCCAATATGCGTTATCTTACCGAAATATCTTACATATCCTTGTATCCCGCCCTACCGGCCTTTGCCCTTTTTCTTCGCCTTGGGCGCCGGACGGGCACCCTTGCCCCGTTGAACACCCCCACGAGTACCTGCCTTTGTACCGCTGCGACCCCCACCGGAGCGTCCCTTGGCCCCGCCGGGCACGCCCTTTGCCGAGTTCTTCACCCCAGAGTTCGCCCTTTTGTTGTCAGTTCCCCCGTCCGAGGCGCCATCCGGGGTCGGGCGAGAGGACGGGCCGCCCCTGCCACGTGAGCTGTTGACCGTGCGTCCACGAACGATGCCGATCAGTTCCTCGACCAGGTCCGTGGTGCGGTCGATGGGCCAGACCAGACCCACCGGCGCCATCGGCCCGTCCAGGAGCGGACGGTAGGTCACGTCCTTGCGGCGGTGCAGCCGCGCGAGCGACATCGGCAGCACCGCGACCCCCACGTTCGCGGCCACGGTCGCGACGACGTCGGCCGTTGTCGCGAGCGGGTCCAGGGCGTTGCCGTCGGGATCGGCGGGGACGGTCCCGGGGACCGGGTGGGCGGCGAAGAGGACGTCGTCCGCGGGAACCCAGACGGGATCCTCGGCGATATCGGCGCTGGACACGGCCTCGTCCTCAGCGAGGGCGGCGAGCAGGTGGTCTCTCGAGAAGCACACCACCGACGTCTCCTCGTAGAGCGGGATCGCGGAGAACACGTCCTTGTCCACCGGGAGCCGGCCGATCGCGGCGTCGGCCTCGCCGGCCTCCAGCGCCGGGCCGACAGCGGCAGCCTCGAGCTGCACCAGCTCGAGGCGCACGTCGGGCAGCCGCTCGTGCCACACGGTCGCCCACTTCCCGGGCGTGGCGCCGGGCACGTAGGCGAGGCGGAAGCGCGGCAGGTCCGGGTCGACGTCGGCCGGCGCGCCATCCGTGACGGGCGAGGCGTCGTCCACGCCATCGACGTCCGTCGGATCCGCTGCGTCCGCCGCCTCGGCGGTCGGGTCCGCTGCATCGGCGATAGGGAGGTCGGCGAGGTCGGCGCCCGGGGCGGGCGGTCCGACGTCGGGCACGGGCTGGCTCACGCTCCAAGGCTACGGGCCTGGAACCACGACGGTGGCCCGTCCTCGGGCCGCTGTCGGCGCCGCGACGGCCCGAGCGGCGAGGATCACGTCCACCGTGGAGAGCGCGGTGGGCGCACGCCGATACCCTGGGAACATGAGTTCCTCCTTCGCCTCGCAGCGGTTCAAGCCGTCCAACGCCGCCAAGCGACTCGGCGTCTACCTGCCTGCCACACCGCAGGAGTTCCAGGACACCCCGATCACGCGCGCGGAGCTGGAGGAGCTGGAGACGAACCCGCCCGAGTGGCTGGCCGAGCTGCGTCGCAACGGACCGCACCCGCGGCCGGTGGTCGCGGGTCGCCTCGGCATCTCGATCGCCGGGCTGGCCCGCGGCGGTATCACCGAGCCGCTGACCACCGACCAGATCAACGAGCTGCGCGACAACCCGCCGGAGTGGCTGGCCCAGGAGCGCGAGGTCGCCGCACAGGTGCGCGCCGAGGAGGAGCGCATCGAGGAGGCCCGCAAGGCAGCGGAGAAGAAGGCACGCTCCGCGCGGTGAACCCCGAGGCCGACGCCGTCCTCGCGCAGCTGCGCCCCTACCCCGAGGACGGCTCCCGCGCCGACGGCCCCGTCGCCGTCGACGCGACCGACCGGCTCCTCCTCGACGAGGCCGCCGCACTGATCGAGCGGACCCCGGATCAGGTGGTGGTGATCGGCGACCGGTTTGGGGCCCTCACACTGGGCGCCCTCGCGCTCGGCGCCCGCGGTATCCGCGTGCACCAGGACCCGAGCGCGGCCGAGGCGGCGTTGGACGCCAACTCCGCGCGCGTGGCCCAGACGCTGGCCGGGCACCAACGAGCCGCCGCGAACCTACCCGCCTCGCCCGAACCGACCCGACTCGAGTGGACCCGGCACGACGAGCTCGGGCCTGCGCTGCTGGCGGGCGCGCGGCTCGTGCTGCTCCAGCTACCGACGTCGCTGGCGGAGCTGACCGAGATCGCCGAGCACGTGGCCCGGCACGCCGACCCCGCCGTGACACTGCTCGCCGGCGGCCGGGTGAAGCACATGACGCACGGGATGAATGACGTGCTCGGCGCGTCCTTCGCGCACGTCAGCGCGTCGCTCGCCCGGCAGAAGTCGCGGCTGCTGAGTGCACGCGAGCCGCGAGCCGACGTCGGGCCGCTCACCTATCCCGTCACGGCCCACCTCACCGACGGGGAGGTCCTGGATGCGCTCGCCCCGCTACGCGGATCGGCCTCGGGCCTCACCGTCGTCGCGCACGGCGCCGCCTTCGCGGGCGCCACGCTCGACCTCGGCACGCGGTTCCTGCTGGCGCAGGCGGACCGCTGGCCGGACCTGTCAGACCCACAGGTCATCCGGGTGACCGCCAGGTCTGACCCGCAGCACGCGGACGCGGCGCCCAGCACCGACGCGCCCGACGCCGGCGCGCGCCCGGTCGCCGTCGACCTCGGCTGCGGCACCGGAATCCTCGCCACCGTCGTGGCGCTGCGGTTCCCCGGAGCGCAGGTGATCGCGACGGACCAGAGCGCGGCGGCCTGCGCCTCGGCGCGGGCCACGCTCGCCGCCAACAGCGCCGAGGCCACAGTCGTGCGCGACGACGCCGGCGCCTCGCTCCTCGACGACTCGGCCGACCTGGTGCTGCTCAACCCGCCGTTCCACGACCGTGCGGCGCTGAGCACGGACGCTGCGCACCGTATGTTCGCCACGGCGGGCCGCATCCTGCGCGACGGCGGCGAGCTGTGGACCGTCTTCAACACGGGCCTGCACTACCGCCGCGCGCTGGAACGCGCCGTCGGGCCGACGGAGCACGTGGCCCAGAGCCCTAAGTTCACCGTGACCCGGAGCCTGCGGAAAGCCCAGTCGCCGAGGTAGTCATGCAGCGAGGTAGTCACCCACGTGGGTGACTACCTCGCCAGACGACTACCTCGGGGGAACGGTCACTTGACGTCGACGACGTCCACGACGAAAACGAGGGTGTCGCCGCCGCCGATGCCGGCCTGCGGCACGCCGCGCGCGCCGTAGCCGTGCTCCGGCGGGATCGACAGCAGCAGGCGCGAGCCGACGTTCTGGCCCACCATGCCCTTGTCCCAGCCACCGATGACGGCGCCGACGCCGATCGGAAAGTCGATGGTCGTGCCGCGGTCGTACGAGTTGTCGAAGACGTGGCCGCCCCAGGTCTGGCCCAGGTAGTTCACCACGATGGTGCGCCCGGACTCGACGACCGGACCGTTGCCCTCGGCGAGCACCTGCACCTGCAGGCCGGCGGGTGCGCCACCCTCGGGGAAGGTCAGCTCCGGCTTGTCACCGAAGGTGCCGGAGGCGGTAGGAAGCGTGGTCACGAGGATTACCTCTCGCTCGGGGTGACGCCGGATTCCCCCGGCGTCGGTACCTGCCCACCCTAAGCGGCGACCACGGCTGCCCGCGAAGCGACGGCTGCCTGCCGCAGCGCCTCCAGGGCCGCCATCGCGGGCGGCGTGTGCGCGACGGCGTCCTGCAGCACCGCGTAGATCGAGCGCACCGGGGTGGGGCGCACCACGGGCACGGCGACGGTACCGCGCGGGAGCTGGACGGTGCCGAGCTCCGGCAGCACGGTCATGCCGATCCCTGCCTCGACGAACGCGACAGCAGTCGGGTAGTCGTGCGCCTCGACGTGGAACGTCGGGCTGAACCCTGCAGCCGTGCACGCCTCCAGGAGGTTGCGGCGGCACCAGCCGCGCGCGAAGTCGTTGTCGACCCAGGACTCGTCCGCGAGCTCGGCGAGCTCGATCTCTTCGCGGTCGGCCAGCCGGTGGCTCCGCGGGAGGACGACGACGTACGGGTCGTCGAGGAGGTGGTACGCGGTGAAGCCGCTCCCGGGGTCGAACCCGGTCTGCGCCACGACCACCTGCAGGTCGGCCCGGTCCTCGGTCTTGTCCGGGATGAGCTCGGCCAGCTCCAGGTCCAGCCGCACCCCGGGAAACTGCGTGGTGACGGTACGCACGACGTCGGGCAGCCAGGCCGAGCCGACGGACGCGAAATAGGCGACGGAGAGCGAGCCGGTACGGCCGGCGCGCAGGTCGGCGACCATGGACTCGGCCTCGCCGAGCCGTTCGAGCACCCCGTCGGCCTGGGCGGCCAGGGCGCGCCCCGCGGCGGTGGGCCGGATGCCGCGGCCGTGCCGGGCCAGCAGCTTGAGCCCGGTCTCCCGCTGGAGCGCTGAGACGTGCTGACTGACGGCGGAGGGCGTGTAGCCGAGGTTCGCCGCGGCGGCACCGATCGATCCGGAGGCGACGACGGAGCGGAAGACGCGGAGGCGGTGGACGTCAAGCATGAGCCAACTGTACAGCGAGACTGAATCCAGATGTAGAAACAGTCGCTGGTGCTTCACAGTGTCCGGGGCGAGTATCGAAGCATGACCAACGCCACGGCCGATAGCCGCCAGACCTCGCCGTCCGCGCCGGGCAGAGTCCCGGGTATGACCCTGTCCACCGAGGCCGCCGCACCCGCCCCACCCACCTTGAACCGCTTCCTCGTGCCGGCCGCCGCCGCGGTGACGGTCGTGCTCTGGGCGTCGGCGTTCATCGGGATCCGGTCCGCCGGCTTCGACTACTCGCCGGGTCCGCTGGCGCTGGGCCGGATCTTCGTCGGCACCCTGGCGCTCACCGTCATCGCCGGGCTGGCCGGCAAGCTGCGCCTGCCGCGCGGCCGGACCCTGGTGGGCGTCGTCGTCTGGGGCGTGCTCTGGTTCGGGCTGTACAACCTCGCCCTCAACACGGCCGAGCGCACCCTCGACGCCGGCACCGCTTCCCTCCTTGTCGGGCTCGCGCCCATCCTCATCGCGGTGTTCGCCGGGATCTCGCTCGGCGAGGGCTTCCCCGCGCGGCTCCTGCTGGGCATCGGCATCGCGTTCGCCGGCGTCGCCGGCATCGCGCTGGCCACGTCGAACGGGGCCTCGGACGGGATCAGCGTCACCCTGGGCCTGGTCGCCGCCGTGGTCTACGCCGGAAGCACCATCCTGCAGAAGCGCCTGCTGCCGAAGGTCGACTCCCTGACCATGACCTGGCTGGGCTGCCTGGCCGGCACGGTCGCGTGCCTCCCGTTCACACCGGTGCTCCTGGAGGAACTCGCCGCAGCGCCGACGTCGGCCACCCTGAGCGTGGTCTACCTGGGCGTCTTCCCCACCGCCATCGCGTTCGTGACCTGGGGCTTCGCCCTCACCCGGACGACGGCAGGCCGGCTCGGCGCCGCGACCTACGCCGCCGCGCCGCTCGCGGTGCTCATGTCGTGGGCGCTGCTCGGCGAGGTCCCGACGCCGGTCGCCCTGATCGGCGGCACCCTGTGCCTGGCGGGCGTGCTGGTGGCGACCCTGCGGCTGCGCTGACCGACACCGCTCAGGGCTCGACCAGGCGGGCCTTGCGCTCCAGCACCGAGCGCTCGGCGGCGTTGCCGCACAGCTCGGCCGCCCGCAGGTACTCTCCCCGGGCCTCGGCGGTGCGGCCGAGCCGCGCGAGCAGCTCGCCCCGTACGCCGGGCAGCAGGTGCGATCCCGCGAGCACTCCACGGTCGACGAGCCCGTCCACGACGCGCAGGCCGACGTCGGGCCCCTGCGCCATCGCCACCGCGACCGCCCGGTTCAGGTCCACCACGGGGGAGGGCGCGATGCGCCCGAGCGCCTCGTAGAGCACGACTATCCGGTCCCAGTCGGTCTCCGGTACCGAGCGCGCCACCGCGTGACACTCCGCGATCGCGGCCTGCAGCGCGTAGGCGCCCATGCCCGCCGGGCCGCTGGCCCGCCGCAGTGCCGCCCGGCCCCGGATGATCGACGCCCGGTCCCAGCGGCGCCGGTCCTGGTCCTCCAGGAGCACCGGCTCCCCCGACGGCCCCACCCGGGCCGGGAACCGCGCCGCCGTCAGCTCGAGCAGCGCGAGCAGGCCGAACGTCTCCGGCTCGGGCGCGAGCCGGGTCAGTACACGGGTCAGGCGCACCGCCTCGCGGGCGAGATCGTGCCGGATCCAGTCGTCCCCCGACGTCGCCGACGAGCCTGAAGTGAAGATCACGTACAGCACGCCACGCACCGACGAGAGCCGGGCGGCCCGGTCCGCGCCGTCGGGCACCTCGAACGGGACCCGAGCCGCCCCGATCGTCTTCTTCGCGCGCGTGATGCGCGCCTGCACCGTCGCTACCGGCACCAGGAAGGCGCGGGCGATCTCGTCGCTCGTCAGACCACCCACCACGCGGAGCGTCAGCGCGATCTGCGCCTCCCTCGACAGCACGGGATGGCAGGCCACGAACATGAGCGCGAGCACGTCGTCGTCGATCCGGTCGAGATCGAGCATGGCGGGGTCAGAACCCGGGTCACCTGCGAGGATGCCCGTTCCGGACGGCGCAGGCGGACCCGGGGCGCCCGACGTCGCCTCGCCCTCGGCCAGGCCCTGCGCGAGCGCCGCGTACCGCTCGTCGCGCCCGGCCCGACGCCGGTAGGCGTCTATCGCCCGGCGTCGGGCCGTCGCGATGAGCCACGCCGCGGGATCGCGCGGTGTGCCCTCGCGCGGCCAGGAGACGAGCGCCTCGGCGAGCGCCTCCTGGGCCACGTCCTCGGCGAGCTCGAAGTCGCGGGTGTAGCGCGTGAGCGCACCTACGATGCGCGCCGACTCGATCCGCCAGACCGCCTCGACGGCCCGCCGCGCGGCGCCGTGCTCGCTCACCGTCTCCTCCTGCTACGGGCAGCTCAGAGCTGGCCTGTGGACTCGCGCCAGGCGCGTTCCTTCTGGATCCACTCGTTGTCCTGCGGGAACTCGTCGATCTGGGTGACGCGGCGGATCTCCGTCTTGCTACCCGGGCCGGCCATGGGTGCGCGCTTGGCCCACTCGACGGCCTCCTCCTTCGAGCCGACCTCGAGGATCCAGAAGCCGCCGAACAGCTCCTTGGTCTCACCGTACGGACCGTCGGTCACGACGGGCGGCTCGGACGAGTAGTCGACGACGACGGACTCGGCCGGGTCGAGGCCTTCCGCCGCGACCAGCACGCCGGCCTGGATCATCTCGTCGTTGAACTTGCCCATCGTTGTCAACATCTCATCGAAGTCGATGTCCGCCGCGGCGGCCCACGTCTCGTCCGTCGCCCGCATGATCAGCATGTACTTTGCCATGGTCTCTTCTCCTGTGTTTCCCGGCCCCTGCATGGACCTTCTCACTCACAGGTCGAACGGGAAACCGCTCGATCGACACGGCCAGAGCAGAGGGTTTCGCACATCACACGCGTGAACTCGCCAACTGTGATCAAGGTCACAATGACATCGATGTCCACCGTCGGCGGGCCCCGTCTGACATGCACTTGGCCATGGTTCCTTCATCCCAGTGGTTCTTCGGCCCCTGGTGAGAACGCTTCCATGCAAAAGGTGAATGGAAAATCCACCGCATCGACACCCGCCTGAGAAATCCCGTTTTGTGCAGCCGCGCAGGGTTCCGCTCGTCACACCGACGTGGCTTGCCACGCGCGCTGGACGTACGGAAGCCTTGACCCCCATGACGCTCGAACAGACTGAGCCGCTGGGGGCCGATGTTCACGCTCACACGTCCCCGCGGCACCACCAGCCGCCGGAGCCCGCGACCCCGGGTCCGGTGACGGGACACCCGTCGAGCGACATCGCCTCCCCGCGCGTGTGGGACGGGCGCAGCAAGTTCCCGCACATCGGCGAGTACGGGTTCCTGTCGGACTGCGAGACCAACGCGCTGATCGCGCCGTCGGGCAGCGTGGAGTGGATGTGCGTGCCCCGGCCCGACTCGCCGAGCATCTTCGCCAAGATCCTGGACCGGGGAGCCGGCCACTTCCGTGTGGGACCGCACGGCGTGCGCGTGCCCGTGGCACGCCGCTACCTGCCCGGCACCCTCATCCTCGAGACCACCTGGCAGACGTCGACCGGCTGGCTCGTGGTGCGTGACGCAATGCTCATGGGCCCGTGGCACGACGTCGAGGATCGCTCCAGCACCCACCGCCGCACCCCCACCGACGACGACGCCGAGCACGTCCTGATGCGCACCATCAAGTGCGTGTCGGGCACGGTGGACCTCGAGGTCGTGTGCGAGCCGCGCCCGGACTACGCGCGGGACGACGTCGACTGGGAGTACGAGAACAGCGGCTACTCGTCCGTCGTGGCCCACGTCGGCGACTCCAACCCGGACCTGCACCTGCGCTCCAGCCTGCGGTTCGGGCTGGAGGGCGGCAAGCGGGCTACCGCGCGCACCCGGATGACGGAGGGCGCCACGCACTTCGTCGCGATGTCCTGGGGCTCGCAGGACCCGCCGACGAGCTACGCGGACGCGCTCGACGCGATGTGGCGCACGGAGCGGTTCTGGCGCGACTGGATCACGCAGGGCCAGTTCCCCGACCACCCGTGGCGCGACTACCTGCAGCGGTCCGCGCTCACGCTGAAGGGCCTGACCTACTCCCCCACCGGTGCGCTGATCGCCGCCGCGACCACGTCCCTGCCCGAGACCCCTGGCGGGGAACGCAACTGGGACTACCGGTACGCGTGGATCCGCGACTCGACGTTCGCGCTCTGGGGGCTGTACACCCTGGGACTGGACCGGGAGGCCAACGACTTCTTCGCGTTCATCCAGGACGTCTGCCGCGACAACCGGCAGCTCCAGATCATGTACGGGGTGGGTGGCGAGGAGAGGCTCGAGGAGTTCGAGCTGCCGCACCTCTCCGGCTACGAGGGCGCGCAGCCCGTCCGGGTCGGCAACGCCGCCTACGACCAGCGTCAGCACGACGTCTGGGGCGCGGTGCTCGACTCCGTGTGGCTGCACGCCAAGTCGCGCGAGCAGCTGCCCGAGTCGCTGTGGCCGATCCTCAAGCGACAGGTCGAGGAGGCCGCCAAGCACTGGCACGAGCCGGACCGGGGAATCTGGGAGGTGCGCGGCGAGCCGCAGCACTTCACCAGCTCCAAGCTCATGTGCTGGGTGGCGATGGACCGCGGCGCCAAGCTCGCCCGCCTGTACGACGAGCCGGACTACGCCACGGCATGGCAGAAGATCGCCGACGAGATCTCCGACGACATCTGCACCAAGGGCGTCGACGACCGCGGCGTCTTCACGCAGCGCTACGGCGACCCGGCGCTCGACGCGTCGCTGCTGCTCGTGCCGCTGCTGCGGTTCCTGCCGCCGGACGACTATCGGGTCAAGGCGACCGTGCTTGCCATCGCTGACGAGCTCACCGAGGACGGCCTGGTGCTGCGGTACCGCACCGAGGAGACCGACGACGGCCTGCAGGGCGAGGAGGGCACGTTCACCATCTGCTCGTTCTGGCTGGTGTCCGCGCTGGTCGAGATCGGCGAGGTGGAGCGGGCCCGGTCGCTGTGCGAGCGGCTGCTCGGCTACGCGTCGTCCCTCAACCTCTACGCCGAGGAGATCGAGCCGGGCACCGGCAGGCACCTGGGCAACTTCCCGCAGGCGTTCACGCACCTGGCCCTGATCAACGCCGTGATGCACGTCATCAAGGCGGAGTCCGGCGAGGCGGAGAAGGGCTACTTCGGCGCCCCCCGCCCGGTCTGACCCACCACTGCACTGGCTGTGGGCGTGATCGT
This sequence comes from Promicromonospora soli, assembly GCF_014653785.1. Taxonomy (GTDB): domain Bacteria; phylum Actinomycetota; class Actinomycetes; order Actinomycetales; family Cellulomonadaceae; genus Promicromonospora; species Promicromonospora soli. The sequence goes on from NZ_BNAS01000005.1 coordinate 100,639, forward strand.
TGCGCCTATGACGGACGTGTAATCGCAACGATCGCGCCCACAGCCAATCCCCCGGCTGAGTCTCTTGCGCGGGTTGGCTAATGGGAGTAGCTTTTAGGCTATGACAACCAGCCACAGCGTCACCGCCGCCTTCCTGCACCGGCCAGAGGGCAAGATCGCGTACAGCGACACGGGGTCCGGCCCGCTCGTCGTGGCAGTGCCCGGCATGGGAGACCTCCGGTCGACCTACGACGACCTGGCGCCGGCCCTCGTCGACGCCGGCTACCGCGTGGTCGTCGCGGACCTGCGCGGCCACGGGGACTCCGACACCACGTTCCGCGCGCACGGCGACGACGCCACCGGCACGGATCTCCTCGCACTCGTCGAGCACCTCGACGCCGGTCCGGCCGTGCTGCTCGGCAACTCGATGGGCGCGTCCTCCGCCGTCTGGGCCGCTGCCGAACGCCCGGACCTCGTGCGCGGCCTCGTCCTGCTCAGCCCGTTCCTGCGCCAGCCCGGATCCGCGGCCCAGCAGCGGGTCATGCGGGGCGTCTACCGTGTGCTTCTCGCCCGGCCGTGGGGCGCCGCGTTCTGGGCGTCCTACTACTCGTCGATCTCGAAGGGCCGCCGCTCGCCCCGGCACGGCGAGCACGTCGCCGCCGTCCGGCGGAGCCTGCGCGAGCCGGGCCGCCTGCGCTCCTTGCGCGACCTCGCCGTGGCGCTCGACCACTCCGTCGTCGAGGCGCGGCTGTCAGCGGTCGAGGCCCCGGCTCTCGTCGTGGTCGGCGCGCTCGACCCCGACTTCGCCGATGCCGAGGCGGAGCTGGGCTGGATGACCGACACGATCGGCGCACGCGGTGTACTCGTCCCCGAGGTGGGTCACTACCCGCAGCACCAGGCGCCCGACATCGTCGTACCCGCCGTGCTCGAGTTCCTCGCGGGCCTCCCCGGCCTCCCCGACGCGTCCGACGGCCCGGCCGCCCCTGCACAGGACGGCGGCCGGCATGCCTAGGGCCGGCCTGAACCACGCCGTGGTGGTGAACCTGGCCGCCCAGGTCGTCGACGACGGCGGCCCACGCGGGTTCGCCGAGCTCAGCCTGGCGAAGGTCGCCGCCAAGGCCGGTGTAGCGGCCCCCAGCCTCTACAAGCACGTGGGCTCGCTGGCGGACCTGCGCCGCGACGTAGCCCTGATCGCCGTCCGGGAGCTCACGGCCGCCGGGACCTCCGCAACGGTCGGCCGAGCCGGGGCGGACGCTCTCCATTCGCTGGCGACCGCCTGGCGCAGCTACGCCCACGAGCACCCCGGGCGGTACGCGGCGACGCAGATCGGCCCCGACCCGGAGGACCCGGCCGACGCCCGGCTCCGGGAGGCGGCGGCCGAGAGCGTCCAAGTCGTGGGCGCCGTGCTGCACGGATTCGGGCTCCCGGACGACCGCGTGATCGACGCCGTCCGGGCCGTCCGCGCCGGCATCCACGGCTTCGTGACCCTCGAGCTCGGGGGCGGCTTCCGGATGCGGGAGGACGTCGACCAGAGCTTCACCGTCCTGCTGGACATGCTCGTCGCGGGCGTCGCCGCGCTCGCCACCTCCGACACACTGCTCGATCACGACGCCACCGGGAGCCATCGATGACCACCACCGCCCGCTGGACCAGTGCCGCCTTCGTCGCGGCCGGCCTCCTCTTTCTCCTCTTCCCGCTGCTGCGACCTTGGCCCGACGAGTCGGTAGCCACCACCCACCTCGCCACCGCGTTCGCCTCCGACCGCTGGGTCGTGTCGCACCTCTGCGGAATCCTCGGCCTCGGCCTGCTCGCCCCGGCGCTCCTGGGCTTACGCACGGTCCTCGCCGACGCCGCGGGCGTCGGCGTCGGCGCTGCGACCTGGGCACTCATCACTGCGTGGGCCGGTGCAGGGTGCGCTGCGCTCTACTTCGGCGCCGAGATCTTCGGCATCCGCACCATCGCCGAGGCGGCGCTGCGGGAGAACGACCTCGGGCTGCTCGCAGAGGTCGAGGTGCTGCGCATGCAGCCGTGGGCGGTCGCTCTGTTCGGCGTCGGCCTGCTGTTGATCGCAGTGGCCGGCGTGCTCGTCGCGATTGCCTTCTGGCGGTCGGGTGCTGTCCACACGAGGTGGGCCGGTATCCCGCTCGGGATCGGGCTGGTACTGGTGCTTCCCCAGTTCTTCGGCGGGCCGGAGCCGCGGATCGCCCACGGATTCCTCGTGGCGGCGGGGTGCGTGCTGATCGCCACCACTGCTACGCGCGGCTTTGAGCGTGCTCCGTTGGCTGTAGACAGCTAGCCGCACGCAGCGGGCTGTGGATACGACAGAGGCGTGAGCCCCGGACGGGACTCACGCCTCTGTCGTACGGCGAGCCGGAAGAGCTAGTCGCCGCTGAAGAGGCTCTGCAAGATCGTCAGAAGCCGCAGCAGCTCGATGTACAGCCAGACCAGCGTCACCAGCAGGCCGAAGGCCGCCGACCACGCCAGCTTGGCGGGCGCGCCGCCCTCGACACCACGCTTGATCGAGTCGAAGTCCAGGATCAGCATCATGGCTGCCAGGCCGACGGCCACGATACCCACGATGACGCCGAGCCAGCCGGACCGCATGCCCCAGCCGTCCAGCACGTTGAACATCACAAGGAAGAAGTTGACCAGCGAGAACACCGCATAGCCCGTGACCGCGATCAGGAGCCAGCGCGTGAACTTGGGCGTGACGCGCACCCTGCCGCTCCTGAACAGGAACAGCGCGGCAGCGAACGTGGCGATGGTTCCGAGCACTGCCTGCACCACGACGCCGGGCGCCATGGTCTCCATGACCTTGGAGATGCCGCCCACAAAGGCACCCTCGAACACCGTGTAGGCAACGATCAGTGCCGGGCTCGGGTTCCTCTTGAAGCTGTTCACGAGGCCGAGGACGAGGCCGCCGATCGCGCCGACGATCATCACCATGAACAGCATCGCCGGCGGCACCAGCGTCCACGTCGCAGCGGCCACCACGACCAGGAGGGCAAGCAGCCCACCGGTCTTGATGATCACGTCGTCGTAGGTCAGTCGCTTGGTGTCCGCCGTGGTGGCAGACGGCGACGAGTACATCGCGTCGAGATCCGACGCGTCCATCGGCGGCTGACCTGCGCCGTACTGACCGTACTGGCCAGGCTGCGGCGGGGTGCCGTATGCGGGAGTCTGGTTGGGGTAGGTGGCGGTGCCGCCGCGGCGTGCGTCGGCGCTTCCACCGGCGCGACGGGGTTCACCGAAGACGTCGCTTCTCGAAAAGACGGGGTTGCTCATCTGCTCCTCCTGGTCTGTCTGACCATCCTAGGTAACGCTGGGACCTGATCTGTAGTTCCCGGCTCATACCAATGGATGAAGTGGGTCCGCCCAAAGGATGATCAGGGGGCGTTATGGGTGCGGCGGCCGTCGTCGGCTCCCTAGTCTCGTAACAACCAGTCTCGTAATGACCGACCAGTGACCGCAGAGGCCACCCCGGCGTGCCAGATGGAAGGGCAAGTGATGATCGAGGCCAGAGGCCTGACGAAGAGGTACGGCGCAAAGACTGCCGTGGACGGCGTCACGTTCACCGTGCAGCCGGGCCAGGTGACGGGCTTCCTTGGCCCGAACGGCGCGGGCAAGTCGACGACCATGCGCATGATCGTGGGTCTGGACCGGCCCACGGCGGGCACGGTCACCGTGAACGGCAAGCCGTATGCCGCGCATCGCCGTCCGCTGGCGGAGGTGGGCGCCCTGCTCGACGCGAAGGCCGTGCACACCGGCCGCACCGCGCGCAACCACCTGCTCGCCATGGCCGCGACCCACGGGATCGCGACCAAGCGTGTCGACGAGGTGATCGAGCTCACTGGCCTGCGACCCGTCGCGAGCAAGCGCGTGGGCGGCTTCTCGCTCGGTATGGGCCAGCGCCTCGGCATCGCGACGGCCCTCCTCGGCGACCCGCGCACGCTCATCCTCGACGAGCCCGTCAACGGGCTCGACCCCGAGGGCGTGCTCTGGGTCCGCAACATCGCGAAGTTCCTGGCGTCCGAGGGGCGCACCGTCTTTCTGTCCAGCCACCTCATGAGCGAGGTCGCCCTCACGGCCGACCATGTGCTCGTGATCGGCAGGGGCCGCATCCTCGCCGACGCCCCGGTCACGGAGATCGTCAACGGCGCCGCGCGCAAGGTGGTGCGGGTCCGGTCGCCGCAGGCCACGGAGCTCGCTGAGCTTCTGAAGGGCGCCGACACCGAGGTGGACGCCGTCGAGCCCGGCCTCCTGGAGGTCCGGGGCACCGATGCGGCCGCCGTCGGCGAGCTCGCCGCCTCCGCGAGGATCGTGCTGCACGAGCTCATGCCCGTCGCGTCCACGCTCGAGGAGGCCTACATGTCCCTCACCGCCGACGCGGTGGAGTACCAGTCAGAGGACATCGCCGCCATCACCGGTGCGACGTCCGACCTCGAGGGGAGCAAGGCATGAGCGCGACGGTCACCGCCCGGGCAGGCGGGCCGGCGTCGGGCACGACGGCGGAGCACACCCCCGTGCAGAACGTCACCTTCTGGCGGCTGCTGCGCTCGGAGTGGGTCAAGCTGTGGACACTGCGGTCGACCTGGTGGACGCTCGGGTCCACGGTCGTCATCATGGTCGGCGTCGCGCTGATGATGTCCTTCGTGGTGCAGTTCGTGATGGACGAGATGGGCGCCGGCGAGATGTCTCCCGAGGACCAGGCGTCGATGGGCGGGATCTTTGGGGCACCCACAGTCATCGCGGGCGGGTACGAGTTCGCCGCGCTCGTGGTCGCGGTGCTGGGCGCCATGGTGATCACCGGCGAGTACTCGACCGGCATGATTCGCTCCACGTTCGCCGCCGCGCCCGGCCGGCTGGGGGCGTTCGCCGCCAAGGCGACGGTGCTCGCCGTCGTCACGGCGGTGCTGACCACCGTGTCCCTCCTGCTGAGCTGGCTCGTCAGCTACCCCATCTTGAACGCCAACGACATGGCGCTCGACTGGTCCGACGGCGACCAGCTCCAGAAGCTCTACGGCGTCGTCATCTACACCGTGCTGGTGGCGCTGTTCGCGCTGGGGATCGGCACGCTGCTGCGCCACACGGCTGGCGCGATCTTCACCGCCGTGGCGGTGTTCCTGGTGATCCCGATGGTGTTCGGCATCGCCGTGGCACTCGCGTCGAACGTGGACTGGGTGCTGGACGTGAACAAGTTCCTGCCGAGCGTCGCGGGATCGGCGATCACGCCCTCCGGCGCGCAGGTGCCCGAGGTGCTCGACCCGTGGGTGGGCGTGAGCGTGCTCGCCGCGTATACCGCCGTTGTCGTCATCGGTGGCGCCTTCCGGCTCAAGCTCGACGACGCATAGCGAGCCGACGTCGGTCGGTCGCCGGCGTCAGGCGATCATGCTGAAGGTCCGTTTCCATCACACGATCAGGCACGGTTCTGGCTTCAGAACCGTGCCTGATCCTGTTCTCGAAGCAGACCTCGGACGTCTTTTAGTCGAGCGGGTCGAGCGGGTGGGGCCAGACCGGCGGCGGCGCCTGCCGCCGGCGGTCCGGCTCGGACTCCGGTTCGCCCTCCGTCTGCCACTGCGGTGCCTGGTACTGGGCCGGCTGGTGCTGTGGTGGGGCCGGCCACTCCTGCTGCGAGGGCGCCTGCCGGCGCTGGGGCGCCTGCCGCGGCGGTTGCTGCCACTGGGGCGGCACCTGGACCGGCGGGACCTGAGCAGGCGGGACCTGAGCCGGCGTCGGCCTGCTGTGCCGACCCGGGCGCGCCTGGTCTGGCATCGTCCAGGTGCCGGACGAGGCGGGCACGGCCTCCCTGGCCGGCGGCCAGCCATGCCCAGCCTGCGCACCCTCCGGCGCACCCTGGGGTAGCGGACCGCTCCGCGGTACCGGACCGCCCTGGAGCGGTAGCGCCGCGCCCGGCGGCCGCCCGACGGCCCGGAACGCTCCGGTCGCCACGCTGGGGAACGCACCCGTCAGCGGCCTGCGTGCGGTGCGTCCGGCCGCCTCGTCCTGGGCCCGACGCCGTTCGGCCCGGCGCTCGAAGATCGTGTAGATCACCGGCACCACGTACAGCGTGAGCAGGGTCGAGGACACGAGCCCGCCGATCACCACCAGCGCGAGCGGCTGCGAGATGAACGCCCCGCCACCGGTCAGCCCGACTCCCATGGGCGTCAGCGCAAAGACCGTGGCCAGCGCCGTCATGACGATGGGGCGCAGCCGCTTGCGCGCGCCCTCGCGCACCGCCTCGTCGAGGGCCATGCCGTCATGGCGGTACTGGTTGATCAGGTCGATGAGCACGATCGCGTTCGACACCACGATGCCCACCAGCAGCAACGTGCCGATCAGCGCGGGTACGCCCAGTGGTGTGTTCGTGGCGACCAGCGCGATCAAGGCGCCCACGGCAGCGAACGGGATGGACACCAGCAGGATGAACGGCTGCGCCAGGCTTCGGAAGGCCGCAACCATGACGATGAAGACGAGGGCGATCGCGGCCAGCAGCGCCACGCCCAGGTCCTCGAAGGCCGAAGCCTGGTCTGCGGCGGCGCCGCCCACCGACACCGTTGCGCCGGCCGGCAGGTCGATCGACCCGATCTCGGCATTCACCGCGTCGGTGACTGCGCCGAGGTCGTCACCGGCCGGCGTCACCGCCACGGTGGCGGACCGGTCGCCGTCGATCCGGCTGATCGACGTCGGCGTCTTGGCCACCTCCACGCTCGCGACGTCGTTCAGCGGAACGACGCCGACGGCCGTCGGGACCGGGATCTCCCCGATCTCGGACATCGTGGTCGGCACAGCGCCGGTGGAGAGCGTGACCCCGACAGGCCCCTCGGCAGTGTTCAGCTCGCCCATCTCCTGGGAACCGGTCATCGCCGCGGACGCCATCCCGGTGACCTGCGTCTCGGTGAGCCCGTACTCCGCCGCGGCCTTGCGGTCGACGGTCACCTCGACGATCTCCTGTGCGGCGGACAGGTCGTTGCTGACCTCGGCGACGCCGCCCAGGCCACCCATCGCCTCCTGGAGCTGATTCGTGGCGTCGGTCAGCGTCTCGTCGTCGCGCGCACGGACCACGAGGTCGATGGAGGACGTGCCCACGGAGTCGCCGGCGGACACGGCGATCTCGGTCGTGGGCGCCTTGGTCAGCCCTTCGACGGCGGCGCGGATGTCCGTAGCGGCGTCCCCGCCGTCGGCGCCCTCGTCGAGCGTGACTGCGAACGACGCCTTGAGCCCGGCGCTCGCGCCGCCGAACGCAGCCATCGACATATCGCCGCCGCTGCCGACGGTGGCCTGCACGCTGTCGACGGCGTCCACGCCGGCCAGCGCGGTCTCCACCTTCTTCGCCGCCTCGTCCTGGCCCTCGAGAGACGTGCCGGGCGCGTAGTGCTGCGTGACGGTCACCGTGTTCTGGCCGCTGTCTCCGAGAAAGCTGGTCTCCATGTTCGGGACGAGGGCGGCGGTGCCGCCGAGGATCGCGACGGCCACCCCGATGGTGACCACGGGCCGCGCGAGCGCACTGTTCAGCGACGGGACGTAGATCCGCTGCCAGATGCCGCGGCTCTCCTTCTCCTCGGCCGCCGCGCGGGCGAGGGCCACGCCGCGGCCGATCTTCTTCGGGGGACGGATGAACCAGTACGCCAGCACCGGCACGATCGTCAGGGCGACGACGAGCGAGGCGAGCATCGCTGTCGACACGGTCAGGGCGAACGGCCGGAACAGCTCGCCCACCATGCCGCCCACGAACGCGATCGGCAGGAACACCGCGACTGTGCAGATCGTGGAGGCGGCGATGGCCCCACCGACTTCGCGCACCGCCGCGAGGATGGCATCGACCTTCTCCTCCCCGTACGACAGGTGCCGCTTGATGTTCTCGATCACCACGATCGCGTCGTCGACCACGCGGCCGATCGAGATGGTGAGCGCACCGAGCGTCAGGATGTTCAGCGTGTAGCCGCCCGCGTCCATCGCGATGAACGTCACCGCGAGCGAAAGCGGGATGGATATCGCGGACACCAGGGTGGACCGCACCGACATCAGGAACACGAGGATGACGAGCACCGCGAACAGCAGGCCGAGGCCGCCTTCCGTGGCAAGGCCGTGGATCGAGTCCTCGACGAACGGGGCCTGGTCGAACACGACGGCTGTCTCGACGTCTCGGTCGGTCAGTGTGTCCGCCACGTCGGGCTCGGCGAGCGCCTCCTCGATCGCGTGCGACACCTCGACGGTGTTGGCTTCCGGCGTCTTCGTGATGGCCAGCCCGAGGGACGGCGAGCCGTCGAGGCGGGAGTACGACATCGCCTCCACGGGCTTGAGCTCGACCTCCGCGACCTGGCCCACGAGCACCGGGCCGTCCGCGGTGTCCTCCGGGATGACCGGCGTGGTGGGGTCCGTCGGCATGGCGTCCGCCATCGCGTCGGTCCCGGCCCCTGTGCCTGCCTCCGCGTCGCCGGCTGCCCCGCCCTCGGCGGCGGTCCCGCCCTCGGCGGCGGTCCCGCCAGGGAGGACGGGGAGCTCCTTGAGCTGGTTGACCATATCGACGGGCTTGCCGAGCTGGACCGCCCAGGCGCGGCCGCCCTCCGTGATCTCGCCCGCGGGCATGACCACACCGTTGTCCTGCAGCACGGTGGTCAGGTCTTCCGTCGTGAGGCCGGCCGCCGCGAGCTTGTCCTGGCTGGGCCGGATGCGGACCTCGGTCTCGCTCTGTCCCGTCACCGAGACCGAGCGGACGCCGTCGACCTCCTCCAGAGCCGGCACCACGTCGTTCTCGACCGTGTCCGCGAGGGCGTTGGGGCTCTTGTCGCCTGACACGGCCATCTGGACCACTGGCACGTCGTCGACGGCGCCGGTCGTGACCTGCGGCTCGACCTCCGCGGGCAGGGCCGGCCGGACGCCCGCCATGGCCGTCTGGAGGCGCTGCGTAGCGACCTCCATGTCGGTGCCGTAGGTGAACTCGATGGTGGTCAGCGAGACACCGGTGGACGCCGTAGAGCGGACAGACGCGACCCCGTCGATCGAGGAGACGGCCTCCTCGATCACATCGGTGACCTGCTCCTCCACCACCTCGGGCGACGAGCCCTGGTACTGCGCGCTCACGATGCCCGTCGGGAGCTGCAGGGAAGGGATCAGCTCCTGCTTCAGGGAGGTCATGCTCAGCACCCCGAACGCAGCTATCGCGATCGTCACCAGGGCCACGACGGCTCGGTTGGCGAGGGACATCCGGGCGAGATGGAACACGAAGACTCCATGGGGCGGACGACGATCGGGCATACGGCGCAACGCCGCCGCTGTGCCTGACGGACCAACGGGGTGAAATCGACCGAAGTATCAGAGTAGGGCAGTGCCCTGCGCAGGCCACAGGAACCGCGCGAGACCGATTCCAAAGGTCTGATTGCAAAGATTTGCTTGCAACGAAGTCTTGGCATGCGTAGGGTGGGCACACGAGCTACCCCGCCCCGAGCCAGGAGAAGCCACGATGAGCACCTTCGCCCCCACCGCCACCCTGCGGATCGTCGACGTCTTCGCGTCGCGTGCCGCCGCGGCGTCTTCCCCGAGCCGCCGTCAGGACGTGCCGGCCCACGACGACCGCGAGGCGATGCACCGGGAGGCCGAGCGCCTGGCCCGACAGCGCGCGCAGGCCGAGCGGGCACGCGACAACGCGGCGGCGCGCCACCCGCTCGCGCTGCGCTGATCGCCCCGCAACCTGGGTAACGTCCTGCCTATGGCGACAGCACGCGAGGACTCCCTGGGCCGGCAGGCGGGGCGAGAAGCCCCCTCCCCGTCAGTGCCACCCGCACCGAGCACGACGCCGGACCTGTCCGAGCCGGCCGCCGCGGGGAGGCCACCGGAGCTGGGCCCCGCCGCCCTCCGCGCACTCGCTCATCCCCTCCGCATCCGCATCCTGGACCTGCTCCCGAGCCACGGTCCGCTCACCGCCAGCAAGCTCGGCGAGATCGTCGGCGAGTCCAGCGGTTCGACGAGCTACCACCTCCGCCAGCTCGCCAAGCACGGCCTGGTCCGCGAGGTCGAAGGCAAGGGCACGGCGCGAGAGCGCTGGTGGGAGCGCACGCCCGGCGGATTCAGCATCTCCAGCGCAGGAAAGGACTCCCCCGCCAGCCGGCAGACCGCCGAGGCAGTCAACATCGAGTTCCTTCGCCTCCGCCACGAACGGGTGATGGCCTTTGTCCGTGCAGGGCAGAACGCGGACAACGACACCCTGGAGGCGTGGATGGGAGTCACTACCTTCTTCACGTCCAACAAGTGGGCCACGCCCGAGCAGATGAAGGCGGTAGTGGAAGCTTGGGACCGCTTCATCGCCGAGCACATCGATCCGCTGAGCGGTCAGGCGGGTGCGCCCGGAGCCCTGCCGTTCGAGGTCCACTTCGACGCGTTCCCGACGGTCGACCCAGAGGGCAACCCGCTCTGACCCTGGGCTCTGCCATGAGCAGATCTGCGGCGGGCAGAGATCGCTGTCCCGCGGCTCGGCGTCGGGCCATCGTGGAGACATGACCGAGACCACCCAGATCCAGCCCTTCGAAGACCACCTCGCCGCGCGGCTCCTGCATCAGCGGATCGTGCTGATCGGCAGCGAGATCGACGACGCCGTCGCCAACCGCGTTACCTCGCAGCTCCTGCTGCTCTCAGCCGAGGACTCGGCCGCCGACATCAGTCTCTACATCAACTCCCCCGGCGGCTCCATCAGCGCCGGCCTCGCCGTCTACGACACGATGAAGCTGCTGCCGAACGCAGTCTCGACGGTCGCCGTCGGGTTCGCGGGCAGCATGGGGCAGTTTCTGCTCGCCGCGGGTACCAGGGGCAAGCGGTTCGCGCTCCCGCACGCGCGGATCATGATGCACCAGCCGGCGGGTGGCGTCGGTGGAACGACGAGCGACGTCGTCATCCAGGCCGAGAACATCCGGTACGTCAAGGAGGTCGTGACGCGGCTGCAGTCCGAGCACACCGGCCAGCCCCTCGAGACGGTGGCCGCGGACTCTGAGCGCGACCGCTGGTTCACCGCCGAGCAGGCGCTTGCCTACGGCATGATCGACAAGATCGTGGACCAGGTGAACGACGTCCGCCCAGGCGGAAAGAGGCGCGCTGGGCTCTGATCCGCAGCAGGTCAGAGGTGGCGGACGCGGATCGGAGAGGGCCCGTCCCGGTCGATCCTGCAGTTCACCACTGGACTTAGAGCGATCAGGCCAGCTCGGCCATGAAGTAACGGCTGTGCGTGCTGCGGATCGTCTCCAGGGAATCGGAAACCAGGGAGACGATCTCGATGTTCTTGTCGGTGCGCGCCCGCTCAAGCTCAAGTCGGCGTAGAACACCGGCGCGGTTGGCACGCTCACCGGTGAACTCCTCGACGCGAACGGCGCCGGTCCTGCGGTCGTACTCAATGACGAAGCTCATCAACATTCAGGACACCCCTTTCGCGTGCGCTTGTACGTGAGTTCTCACCTGCACCTCAACCCGGCCAGCGGGCGGGCGCAGCCACAAGTGGACAGCTCGGTAACCCGAGTGTGCATCTTCGCGGAGGTCCTTGACCGCAGCGACACAGGGCTCGAACAACCGAACCATCTCGTCGACAACGAGGTCCTGCTCAGCGATCGTCATCTCCGCTTCGAAGCGAACACCTGCAATGTCCTGAACATCGGCAAGTGGCATAGCCGGATGCCGGACAAGCTTCTGGGTCAAGGTGTCGACGGTCTTCGCCCGCGATGTGAACCTCGCCTCGACCGCCCGGTCACCGAGCAGTCGCCGCCACGCACACGAGCGCACTGCCTCGTTCACCGCTGTCGCGATCTCGTCGTACCAGAGCACGACAGCGTCGTAGGTCGGCGCGTTGACAGGCGGCGGTACACCGTCTCGCATGCTCACACCCAGCCGGCTCAGCGCCCTCCTGGACCATGGGGGCGCCACTAAACAGACCTCTGGAACTGTCATCCCATGAGGCTAAATATTCATCCTCGATGGTGCGCGTTATTGCGTATACGCAACGATCACGCCGCCAGGAGCACAGCCTCGCCTCGCTGCCCGACGCCGGAGGTGCCGGTCGGCGCCGCGGGCTGCGCCTGAAGGGGGTGGCGAGAGGACGAGAAGCCAGCCGAACGGCGAGCAGCGGACGACAGGACGCGGACCCGCCGGCCCTCCTCCTGTGCCGCGAGCGCGATCGCGAGCTCGGCCCACGCGCGTTCCACAAGGTCGACCAGGCGCATACCGAGCGCCTCGCACACGGCGGCGAGCACCTCGGAGGAAGCCTCCTTGCGCCCTCGTTCCACCTCGGACAGGTAGGCGGTCGAGACCCGCGCATCCGTGGCGACGTCGGCCAGGGTGCGGCGCTGCTCGCGGCGGGCGCGGCGCAGGATGCCACCCACCAGGTCACGGAGCAGCGGTTCGCGGGTGTGTTCGAGCGTCCCGGGTCTGGTCCCCGGTGCGCCGTCGTTGGTGGTGCCGAGCCCAGCAGTACCTGCGGTATCAATTGAGATCATTGCCATCTGCCCACTCCCGCCGTCGATACCCGTCACGCTACCCAACCCCACTGACACCGCGGGTCGTTCCGGCGTCTGCTGCTGGCGTAACGCCGTGCACCAAAAGGCCGAGTGAGTGTCAGTGGCTCCTGGCACCATTGAGCCACCGACCGGAGGGACTGTGGTGTACGGATCCATCGAAGTGCGCGGAGCCCGGGAGAACAATCTGCAGGGGGTCTCGATCGACATCCCCAAGCGGAAGCTCACGGTGTTCACCGGGGTTTCCGGGTCGGGCAAGAGCTCGCTCGTGTTCGGCACGGTCGCGGCCGAGTCGCGGCGCCTGATCGACGAGACGTACTCGGCGTTCCTCCAGGGATTCATGCCGTCACGTCCCCGGCCCGACGTCGACACGCTGTCGAACCTGTCGGCGGCGATCGTCGTGGACCAGGAGCCGATGGGCGCCAACGCCCGCTCCACGGTCGGCACGGCCACCGACGCGTACACGATGCTGCGCGTCATCTGGTCCCGGCTCGGTCAGCCGTACGTCGGCGGGTCGAACGTCTTCTCCTTCAACGACCCCCAGGGCATGTGCGGCAACTGCGAGGGTCTGGGACGCGTCTCCGCGATCGACACCGAAGCCCTCGTGGATCGCAGCAAGTCGCTGGGCGAAGGCGCCATCACGTTCCCCAACTTCGGTGTCGGCACCTGGTACTGGAAGGTCTACGCCGACTCCGGCCTGTTCGACGTCGACAAGCCGCTCAAGGACTACAGCGATACCGAGTGGCACGACCTGATGTACGGCGCCGAGCGCAAGATCGTCTCGGGCGGCATCAACGTCACCTACGAGGCGCTGGTCCCCAAGATCACCCGGCTCTACCTGGTCAAGGACGTCGAGTCGATGAAGGGCGCGATGAGGGCGGCTGTCGACCGGCTCGCCACCTTCACGCCGTGCCCCGCGTGCGGCGGCACGCGCCTCAACGACCGGGCGCGTTCGTCGCTCGTCAAGGGGAAGCACATCGGCGAGGCCGCGGCCATGCAGCTCACGGACCTGGCCGAGCTGGTGCGCGACCTGGCCGACCCGCACGTCCAGCCCATCCTCGACGGGCTCAACGACCTGCTCGCCACGTTCGAGCAGATCGGCCTGGGGTACCTGTCGCTGGACCGCGAGTCGTCGTCGCTGTCCGGCGGGGAGGCGCAGCGCACCAAGATGGTGCGGCACATGGGGTCTGCCCTGACGGACATGACGTACGTGTTCGACGAGCCGACCATCGGCCTGCACCCGCACGACGTGCGGCAGATGAATGCCCTGCTCCAGCGCCTGCGGGACAAGGGCAACACGGTGCTCGTCGTCGAGCACAAGCCCGAGGTCATGGCGGCGGCCGACCACCTCGTCGACATGGGCCCGGGCGCCGGGACGCACGGCGGCACGGTCGTCTACCAGGGCGACATCAACGGGCTACGCAACTCCGGCACCGCGACGGGCAAGCACCTGGACCAGGCGGTCACGCTCAACTCAACGCCCCGCACCCCCACCGGATACCTGCGGATCGAGCACGCGAACCTGCACAACCTCCAGGACGTCTCGGTCGACGTCCCCCTCGGGGTGCTGGTCGCGGTGACGGGCGTCGCCGGGTCGGGCAAGAGCTCGCTCATCCACGGCTGCCTGCCGCGCGACGGTGTCACGTTCGTCGACCAGTCGGTGATCCGTGGGTCGCGGCGGTCCAACCCGGCCACCTACACCGGGATCCTCGAGCCCATCCGCAAGCAGTACGCACGCGCGAACGGGGTCAAGCCCGCGCTGTTCAGCGCAAACTCGGAGGGTGCGTGCCCGGCGTGCAAGGGCGTCGGGCTCATCTACACGGACCTGGCCTTCATGGCGGGCGTCGCCAGCGTGTGCGAGGCGTGCGAGGGCAAGCGGTTCACCGACGAGGTGCTGGGCTACACCCTGCGCGGCAAGAACATCGCCGACGTGCTCGGCATGTCCGTCGAGCAGGCGCTGGACTTCTTCACGGAGAAGTCTGTGCTCCCGATGCTGTCCCGTCTGTCCGACGTCGGACTCGGCTACATCTCCCTCGGCCAGCACCTCAACACCCTGTCGGGCGGCGAGCGGCAGCGCCTCAAGCTCGCGATCGAGATGGGCGGCGACACGCCCGCCTTCGTTCTCGACGAGCCCACCGCCGGCCTGCACATGCAGGACGTCGACAACCTGGCCGGTCTGCTCGACCGCCTGGTCGACGCCGGCCGGTCGGTCATCGTGGTGGAGCACAACCTGTCGGTCGTAGCCCGGGCCGACTGGGTGATCGACATGGGTCCCGGCGGCGGGCACGACGGCGGTCGCGTCGTCTTCGAGGGAACTCCCGCCGACCTTGCGCGTCAGGAGGGGTCGCTGACGGGCCGCCACCTCGCGGAACTGGTCGCCTGACCCGAGCACAAAAGTGCCCCCACCCGGATTCGAACCGGGACTGTGCCGGGTTTAAGCCGGCTGCCTCTGCCAGTTGGGCTATGGGGGCGCACCCCAGAGACTACCGAGACTGACGCCGAAGCAGGCGCACGTTGGTCGAGCCTGTCGAGAGCACGAGTGCCTCGACAGGCTCTACCAACGTCACGGTCCGAGCTGGACCGATGTCAGGGGATCAGGCCTTCGCGCCCGACTCCGCACGCGCGGCGGACGACTCAGCATTCTGCTCGACCTTCTCGCCCATCGGCTTCGGCGGCACGGACGCGTTGCGGAACTCCTGACGCGGGTCGTGCAGCGAGCCCAGCGAGACCAGCTCGCGGCCCATGATGAACTGACCGATCCAGCCGACCATGATGCGGGCCTTGCGGTTGCCGGTCGGCATCGCCATGACGTGGTAGCCGCGGTGGGCGACCCACGCGGGGAACCCGCGCAGCTTGATGAACCCGAACAACTCCGCGACGCCCTTGTAGAGCCCCAGCGACGCGACGACACCGACGTTCTTGTGGTCGTAGTCGACCGGAGCCTTGTCCTTGTGCAGCGCAACGATGTTGTCCGCCAGGCGCACGGCCTCGCGGATCGCGTGCTGCGCGTTCGGCGGGCAGAACTTGCCGGGGTTGTTCACGTCCGGGACGGCGGCGCAGTCTCCGGCCGCCCAGGCACCCTCGACGATCTCGCCGTCCTCCGTCGCGATCTGCAGCGTCGGGAGAACGATGGCGCGGCCCAGCTTGTCGACCGGGAGGTCGGACGCCTCCTTGATGACCGGGTTCGCCTTGACGCCGGCCGTCCACACGATGGTGTCGGTGTCGAACTCGACCCCCGTCGAGGTCACCACGTGCCCGTCCACGCAGGACGAGAGGAACGTGTTGAGGTGGAACTCGATACCGCGCTTCTTCAGCTCCGCGAGGGCGTACTCGCCCATCGGCTCCGTGACCTCGGGCAGGATGCGGCCCGCGCCCTCGATCATGACGAACCGCAGGTCCGACGCGTCGATGGTGGCGTACTGCCGCGTCGCGTAGCGCGCCATGTCCTCGATCTCGGCGAGCGCCTCGATACCGGCGAACCCGCCACCCACGAAGGTGAACGTGAGCATGCGCTTGCGCAGGTCGGCGTCCCACGTGGAGGACGCGACATCCAGCCGGTTGATGACGTGGTTGCGAACCGCGATGGCTTCTTCCACGTTCTTGAAGCCGATGGCGTATTCCGCGAGGCCCGGGATGGGCAGCGTGCGCGACACCGAGCCGAGGCCGACGACCAGCTCGTCGTACGACACCTCGTACTCGTCGCCCTCCTCGGGCTGGATCTTCACGTGCTTGCGACCGTGCTCGATCGCGGTGACCTTGCCCTGCAGCACGTCGATGCCCTTGAGGGCTCGGCGGTGCGGCGCAACGACGTCGCGGGCGTCGATGGAGCCCGCACCCGCCTCGGGCAGGAATGGCGCGTACGTCATGTACGGGCGCGGGTCCACGACGACGATGGCCGCGTCCCGCTTCTTCAGCTTCTTTCGCAGGCGGCGCGCCACGTAGAGGCCGACGGACCCGCCGCCGAGCACCACGATGCGCGGCACCTTCCGGGGCCGCGGCGTGCTCGCCGTGTCGGAAGCATGGCTGACCGAGGTCAGGTCGTTCTGAGGCATGATTCCCAGGGTACCGCGCGCTCCGCATCCGTATGGACATGCCGAAGAGCGGCGTGTGCGTGAAGCACACCACGCCGTCGTCGCCGCTGCAGGAACTTCGTCGATCCTCTGGCCCCCACAACGGACCACCGCCGCCGGAGGTTCCCGGCGGACGGCAGTTGCTCGCCGAGCCCCCTGCGGGTCACCTCCGGCTCACGCCATGGACAGCACGATTCCGTCGAGGATGTCGTGCTCGCTCGCCACCACGCTGGTCAGGGACCCGCCCGCGGCCGCGACGTCGGCCGCGACACGCATGATCACCTCGGACCAGACGAGTGCGCCGGCCGCGATCACGTCGACGCGTCCCGGGTGCAGAAAGCCCATGGCCGTCCGCTCGGCTCGCGGCGCCGCGAGCAGTGCCGCGCAGGAGGCAAGCACCGTCGGGACGGGCAGCTCCGCCTGGTTCACGCGTTCGCGCCGGTACTCGGTCAGCCCCAGCGCGTGTGCGGTCACGGTGGTGATCGAGCCGGCCAGCCCCACCAGAGTGGTGGTCTTCCCGAGCGGGACCACGCGGACGGCGTCGTCCAGGTGGGCCCGCACGTCCGCGCGGGCCGCCTCGATCTCGGTGGCCGACGGCGGATCGCTGTGCAGGTGCCGCTCCGTCATACGCACGGAGCCGACGTCCATCGAGACGCTCGCGTCCACCGAGCCCGTGCCGAGGACCAGCTCCGTGGATCCCCCGCCGAGGTCGACCACGAGGAACGGGCCGGTGTGCGTCGCCGCTACCACGCCGGTGGCGCCGCGGAACGAAAGCTGCGCCTCCTCGTCACCGCTGATCACCTCGACGCCGACGCCGAGCGCGGAGCGCACGCCGTCGAAGAAGGCGTCCCGGTTCCGCGCGTCCCGGGTGGCCGACGTCGCCACGAACCGCACCCGCTGCGCTCCGGCGGCCTCGATCGCCGCCGCGTACTCGCGGGTCGCCGCGAGCGTCCGCTCGAGCGCCTCCGGCGCGAGCTCGCCCGTGCGGTCCACGCCCTGGCCCAGCCGGACCACCTCCATCCGGCGGTCGAGCTCGGTGAGGTTTCCGGCGGCGTCGACGTCCGCGACGAGCAGGCGGATCGAGTTGGTGCCGCAGTCGATCGCGGCTACGCGAGATGAAGTCACGTGAAGATTCTCCCAGGCACTCCTGCCGCCGGACGTCGGACGTGCCGCATTCGGAGAAACCTCACGCCACTGCCTTGGTTGTGGGCGCGACCGTTGCGACTAAATCCG
>NZ_BNAS01000005.1:118456-187061 GCF_014653785.1 Promicromonospora soli
CGACACGTAGTCGCAACGGTCGCGCCCACAACCAGGACTGCGCCGGCTTCAGCAGGTGCAGCGGTCCGGGCGCCACGTGTCCCGGGCCAGCGCGAGCGCCTCGTCACCGAGCGGGTTGACACCCGGTCCGGCAGCGAGCGCGTGCGCGAAGAGGACGTGCAAGCACTTGACGCGCGTCGGCATGCCGCCCGCGGAGATGCCGTCGATCTCCTCGACATGGGCGATGGCCTCGCGCTGTGCGAGGTAGTGCTCGTGCGCCTTCCGGTACGCGGCGGCGAGCTCTTCGTCGGACTCGAGCCGCGCCGTCATCTCCTTCATCACTCCGTTCGCCTCCAGCGTCGAGGCTGCGGCGACCGCGCCGGGGTGCGTCAGGTAGAAGACCGTCGGGAACGGCGTCCCGTCGGGCAGCCGGGGCGCTGTGCGCGCCACCGTCGGGCGGCCGCAGACACAGCGCGCCGCGATCCCCACGACGCCGCGCGGCTCGCGGCCGAGCTGCTCGGCCAGGACGCGGAGGTCGTCGTCGGACACGGTCTCAGTCGCGGTGTTCACTGCCCCATTGTCTCTCAGGGCAGGAGCTAGTCCCCGCCCGCGATCCGTATGGAGTCCCACACGCTCGTGTACCAGGGGTCGGCCGCTTCCTCGGAAGCTCCGGGCGACGGCTCCACCGGCCCGGCCTCCGGCTCCTCCTGCTCCACCGAGTCGGCGTCGAGCGTGCGCCACACCTTGTCCCCCGGCATGACGAAGCTCAGGCGCGACCGCGCCTGCTCGATCACGTACGACCGGTCGTCCCAGCGGGCCAGCTCGGTCTCGAGCTCCGCCTTCTGCTCCTGCTGCTCGCTGAGCTCGGACCGCAGCTCGCGCAGCTCGGCCTGCTGCGTGACGACGGCGCGCACCGTCGGCAGCAGCAGCACCACCGCGAGGAGCACCACGACGGAGAGCACCATGGCGCGGACCGTCAGCACCTCGGGAAGTACGAGACCGAAGCTGCCACGCTTGCGGTCCCCGCGCGGCTGCCGAGCGGGCGGCGCGACACTGCCGGTGGCCGTAGCCGTTGCACGCCGACGTGGCTGCGCGGGTCGCTTCGCCCCGCCGCCCGCCGTCGGACGCGCGCTGCGCGGCGCAGCGCCGGCCGAGCGGGCAGTAGGCCGTGCCGGGGCACTCCGGGGCACCGCGTTGCGGCGGCTCGCCGACGGCGAAGCGGGCTTGCGAGCGACCGGCGTACCCGACGGGGACCGGACCGCCGACGACTTCGCAGCCGTTGTGCGTGACGTCGTGCCTGGCTTCTTGGCCGTGGCACCCCTCGCGGCGGCACCCTTCGCGGCGGAGCCCTTGGCCGTGCCCTTCGCGGCGGCACCCTTCGCCCCCGAGCCCTTCGCGGCCGAGCCCTTCGCCGCCGACCCGGACGGCTTCTTCGACGCGGCCTTGCGCTTCGACGGCGTCGTGCCCTTGGCGCCCTTCGCGCCCGAGGAGCCCGCCCCCGAACCCGCCCGAGCGGTCGACAACGGGCGCGCGCCCGAGCCGCGCGCCGAACCCGAGGGCCGCGCCGGGCGACGTGAGGAAGGCATGGGTCGATTGTGCCGATTCGCCGGTCCTTTGTATCGGCATTACCTCCGGCGCGCCGTGTGTCGAAACTGTGGAACAGAAGGTCGTCAGACACCAACGGACGTGTCAGACGTAGAGGCCACCTGGGTGACCGGTACGTCTGACACGTCCGCGCGTGCCTGACAGCTCAGCGAGAGCGCGCCGGGACTCAGCCCTGGAAGCGCGGGAACGCCGACCGGCCGGCGTAGGTGCCGGCCTCGTCGAGCGCCTCTTCGATGCGCAGCAGCTGGTTGTACTTGTTGATGCGCTCGCCGCGGGCCGGGGCGCCGGTCTTGATCTGGCCGGCGTTGGTCGCCACGGACAGGTCGGCGATGGTGGTGTCCTCGGTCTCGCCGGAGCGGTGCGAGGTCATGGTGGTGAAGCCGTTGCGCTGTGCCAGCGTCACGGCGTCCAGCGTCTCGGTGAGCGTGCCGATCTGGTTGAGCTTCACGAGCAGCGAGTTCGCCGACTTGAGCTCGATGCCCTTGGCGAGGCGCTCCGGGTTGGTGACGAACAGGTCGTCGCCCACGATCTGCACCTTGTCGCCCACGACGCCCATGAGCTGGCCCCACGAGTCCCACTCGTCCTCGGACAGCGGGTCCTCGATGGACACCAGCGGGTAGTCGGCGACGAGCGCCCGGTAGTACTCGATCATCTCTTCAGGCGTCTTCTTGCCGCCCTCGAACGCGTACACGCCGTCGGAGAAGAACTCCGTCGCGGCGACGTCGAGCGCGAGGCCGACGTCGGTGCCCGGCTTGAGGCCGGCCCGCTCGATGGCGACGAGGATCAGGTCGAGCGCCTCGCGGTTGCTGCCGAGGTTCGGCGCGAAGCCGCCCTCGTCGCCCAGGCCGGTGCTCAGGCCCTTCTCCTTCAGCACGGACTTGAGGGAGTGATACACCTCGGTGCCGGTACGCAGTGCCTCACGGAACGTCGGGGCACCGATGGGGGCGACCATGAACTCCTGGATGTCCACGTTCGAGTCCGCGTGGGACCCGCCGTTGAGGATGTTCATCATCGGCACGGGGAGAACGTGCGCGTTCGGGCCGCCCACGTAGCGGAACAGGTCCAGGCCCGCGCTCTTCGCGGCGGCCTTCGCGACGGCGAGCGACACGCCCAGGATCGCGTTCGCGCCCAGCTTGCCCTTGTTCGGGGTGCCGTCCAGGTCGAGGAGCGCCTGGTCGATGATGCGCTGCTCTTCGGCGTCGTATCCGACCAGCTCGGGGGCGATCTCGTCGTTGACGGCCGCAACCGCCTTCTCGACGCCCTTGCCCAGGTAACGGCCCTTGTCGCCGTCACGCAGCTCGACGGCCTCGAACGCGCCGGTCGATGCGCCGGACGGGACCGCCGCACGGGCGAAGGTGTCGTCGTCCAGGACGATCTCCACCTCCACGGTGGGGTTGCCGCGCGAGTCGAGGATCTCGCGTGCTCCAACGGCTTCGATGCTAGCCACGGGGTCTCCTTCTAAGGATGTTGCTCGGAGGTTACGCGCCCAGACTAGTGCCGCTCCGCCGAGGCAGCCTCCCCCGTCTCGGCATGCCGGACGCGAGCCTCCAGCGCGCGGGACGTCGCGCGCAGGGCGCCCTCGGCGTCGACCCCGTCGGCCTCCGCGCGCGCCACGATCGCAAGCAGCTCGCGCCCGTAGCGCACGGCCGCGTCGCCTGCGTCGACGCCGTCGGCTGGACCCCCGCTGCTCGACGCCGGCCGCTCGCCTCCCGGCACCGCGTCGCCGTCGTCGAGCACTGCGGGCAGGAGACCGGCTCCGGTCGCCCGCGAGACCACCTTCTGCGCGCGGGCAAGCGCGCCCTGCGCGAGCGGGATGCCCTCGAGGACCGAGGCGCGCGCCTTCTCCGTCTTCTTCAGGTCCTCCCAGCGAGCCAGGACGTCCATGCTGCTGATCCCGGCCTCCTCGGGCGTGTCCGCCGCTTCGAAGACGTGCGGGTGGCGGCGGACGAGCTTCGTCGCGAGGTCGCCGGCGACGTCGTCGAGGGCAAAGGGCTCATCGGGGTCCTCGGCCGCGATGCGCGTGTGGAACAGGACCTGGAACAGCACGTCGCCGAGCTCCTCGCGCATGTTCGCCCGGTCTCCGGCCTCGATGGCCTCGGCGAGCTCGTGCGCCTCCTCCAGGAGGTAGCGGACGAGCGACTCGTGGGTCTGCTCGCGGTCCCACGGGCAGCCGCCCGGGGAGTAGAGGCGGTCCATGACGGCGATCACGTGCTGCAGCTTGTCCACGGGACGAACCTACGGGCGGACCACGACCTGGCGCACGCGATTCGGGTGGGCCTCGTCGTCGGTTGCGACGTGCTCGAACATCTGCGGTTCACAGGGTCACCACAGGTCGGCGACAGGGCCACCACAGCCGGCCCACCTAGCGTCCTGATAGTCCGGCGCAGACCGCCCCGCGGTGCTATCCGCCCGCCCGCTCGCCCCCTCCCCTGGGCGTGGCGCCACCGCCCGTGCGGTGGTCTGCGCGGACACCAACGTCCCCCGCACGTCCCCTCCAGACCCCAGGCAGGAGCCCATGTTCTTCACCTATCTGCGCAGAGAGCTGCGCAACCGACGCAAGCAGACGGTCGTGGTAGCGATCGGTCTCGCAGTTGCGATCGCGCTGGTCATCGTCGTCAACGCGATCTCGACCGGCGTCAAGGACGCCCAGTCCGAGGTGCTCGAGTCGGTCTACGGCGTCGGCACCGACATCACCGTCACCCAGCCCGCCGAGGGGCCCGGCGAGGGCGGCGGCCCCGGCCGCTTCGACTTCGGCGCGGAGGACGGCGAGGCGAGCGAGGACGGCACGCGCAACCTCGCGCAGGACCGCCTCAGCACCGCGATGGGGTCGACGTCGTTCGACGCCACCGCCCTGGAGACCGTCGCCGGCCTGGACCACGTGTCCGGCGTCGCGGCGACGCTCGACCTGCAGAACATGTCCTTCACCGGCGAGATGCCGGACCCGAGTGAAGGCCCCGTCACGATGGAGATGGGTCCGGACGGCTCCGGCGAGGGATCGTCGGGCGGATCGTCCTTCGAGATCGACCAGTTCACGGTCACGGGCGTGGACCCCGACGCCGCCGCCGTCGGGCCGCTGACCACCGCCGAGGTGGCCGACGGCCGGACGCTGGAGGCGGGCGACAAGAACGTCGCCGTCCTGGACGCCACGTACGCCGCGCAGCAGGAGCTCGCCGTCGGCGACGAGATCACGGTGGGCGGCAAGGACCTGGAGATCGTGGGCACGGTCTCGTCCACGACTGGGGACGGAGTCGCGACAGCGTCGGACGCCTACCTCCCGCTCGCCACGGCCCAGTCCCTCGCGGACCTCGCCGACCAGGTCACCGACGTCTACGTGCAGGTCGACTCGGCAGACAACGTCGACGCCGTCGCCGCCGCGATCGAGAGCGAGCTCCCCGACGCGTCGGTGAGCACCCAGTCCGACCTCGCCGAGGGCGTGACCGGATCCCTCTCGACGGCGTCCAACCTGATCGGCACGCTCGGCACCTGGCTGAGCGTCATCGTGCTGGCGGCGGCCTTCGGCCTCGCGATCCTGTTCACCGTCTCCGGAGTGAACCGCCGGACGCGCGAGCTCGGCACCCTCAAGGCAATCGGCTGGAGCAAGGGCCGCGTCGTGGGTCAGGTCGCCGGCGAATCCGTGGTGCAGGGCCTCATCGGAGGCGCCGTGGGCCTCGCCCTCGGCGCGCTGGCCGTGTGGGCCGTGAACCTGGCGGGCATCACCCTGAGCGGCGCCTCGGGCGGCGGCTTCACCATGGGCGGTCCGTCCGGGCAGGCGCCGCCCGACGGCGCGACGGTCCAGGGCGACGCCGCGCCGGGCGGGGGCGCCTTCGGCGACCGCTCCGATGCTCTGGCCGGTGCTGCGGGCAACGCCGTCGACATCGTGCTCCAGGCGCCGGTGAGCCTGTGGATAGTCCTGGCCGCCGTCGGCCTGGCGGTGCTGGGCGGGCTGCTCGCCGGCGTCGTCGGCGGGCAGCGCGCCGCGAGGCTGCGCCCCGCCGAAGCCCTCCGTTCCCTCGCCTGAAAGGTAGACCCATGTATCAGATCGACGACCTGACCAAGACGTACCGACAGGGCAAGCGCGTGGTGCGCGCGCTCAAGAACGTGTCCCTGACCATCGGCGACGGCGAGCTGGTCGCCGTCCAGGGGCCGACGGGCGGTGGCAAGTCCACCCTGCTGCAGATGCTGGGCGGGCTCGACCGTCCGACGTCGGGCACCGTCAAGCTCGACGGGGCAGACCTCGCCGGGATGAACGACACGCAGCTGACCGCGGCGCGGGCCGACACCATCGGCTTCGTGTTCCAGACCTTCAACCTCATCCCCACGCTCACCGCACTGGAGAACGTGGAGACGGCGCTCGTGCCGTCCAAGATCGCGCGGCAGACCCGGACGGCGCGGGCGGTGGCCGCGCTGGAGTCGGTGGGCCTCCGCGACCGGGGCGACCACCTGCCCGGTGAGCTGTCGGGCGGGCAGCAGCAGCGCGTGGCGATCGCGCGGGCGCTCGTGAAGAACCCGAAGGTGCTGCTGGCCGACGAGCCCACGGGCAACCTCGACGAGGAGACCCGCGACGAGATCGTGGACCTCATGGTGGGCCTGTGGAAGGACCAGGGTCTGACGATCGTGCTGGTCACGCACGACTCGGTGGTCGCGGCCCGGACGCCCCGCCGGCTGCGCATCGCGAAGGGAACGGTGAAGGACCTGACGGCGGCCTAGCCCTTTGACGCCCGCCTGCCCGCTCCCGGAGCGGCGCAGGAAGGTCCGCTTCCAGAACGCGATCCGGCATGGGCCAGCCGCCCGATGCGTGCCGGATCGCGTTCTGGAAGCGGACCCTCCTGGTTTACGCGAGTTTCCAAGCCACCGGCCCCCTGTGGCGATATGGTCCAAATCTCCCCGTCCCCAAAGACGGGGGGGAGCCGACATGGGGGAGGCAAGCAGTGAGGCAAGCACGAGCAGGACGAACGACGCGGCTCAGCGCAATCGCTACGTATAGCGCTGCGTGTACGGCAGTGGCTCTGACCGTCGCCGGGTGCAGCCCGAACGACACCGAGCCCCAGGGTGGCGGACCGGTCACGCTGGAGACCTGGATCAGCCAGGACATGGAGACCCTGTTCCCGGGCGACGCGGGCAGCTACGACAACATCAGCATTCTCGACGTCGTCTACGACGGCCTGGTCCGGTACGACCCGGAGACCACTGAGCCGTACAACTACGTGGCCGAGTCCATCGAGGCAGGCGACGACAACACCGTCTGGACCATCAAGATCAAGCCGGACCTGACGTTCCAGAACGGCGAGCCGGTCGACGCCGAGGCGTTCGCCCGCTCGTGGAACTACACGGCCGACGGCGACAACGCGCTGTACTCCAACTACTTCTTCGGCATCGTCGAGGGCTACGACGAGATGCAGCCCGAGACCGACGACGAGGGCAACATCACCACGCCGGGCGCGGTGGACGAGCTGTCCGGGCTGCGGGTCATCGACGACCTGACGCTCGAGGTCACCCTGAGCTCGCCCTTCGCCGGCTTCGCGACCATGCTCGGCTACACCGGCTTCTTCCCGATCGCCCAGGAGTGCCTGGACGACGTCGAGGCGTGCGCGAAGCAGCCCATCGGCAACGGCCCGTTCCAGGTGACCGACTGGCAGCAGAGCCAGGAGCTGACCGCGGAGAAGTGGGCCGACTACCCGCTGGACGAGACCCCGGACTACGACGCGATCCACTGGACCGAGTACGCAGCGGGCGAGACCGCCGGCTGGGCAGACTTCCAGACCGGCGACCTCGACCTGTCCTTCCCGCCGACAGCCGAGGTCGAGGCGGCGGCGAACGACCCCGAGCTCGCCGAGCGCTACGTCGAGCGCCCCGGTTCGGCCCTGACGTTCATCGGCTTCTCCGGCTATACGGAGGGCCCGTGGAACGACATCGAGTTCCGCAAGGCGATCTCGATGGCGATCGACCGCGAGGGCATCATCTCCTCGCTCGGCAGCGGTCAGGCGACCCCTGCCGACTCCTGGGTGGTTCCCGGCGGCGTCCCCGGGGGCGAGGCCGGGACCTGCGAGTGGTGCACCTACGACCCGGAGGCCGCGCAGGCGGCCCTGGAGGAGGCGGGCGGCTGGCCCAAGGGCGAGAAGCTGCAGATCAGCCTGGGCGACGACGAGGCGGAGGTGGAGTACTTCACCGCGATCGGCAACTCGATCGAGGAGGTGCTCGGCATCCCGTACGAGCTCAACGTGGACCCGGACTACTTCGCCTCCCGCTCGGCACAGGGGTATGACGGCATGTTCCGGAACAACTGGTTCCCGGACTACCCGCTGAACGAGAACTACCTGAGCTTCTACGCCTCGGGCGAGCCCGGCGCGGGCCACTGGGGCTGGTACAGCAAGGAGTTCGAGGACAAGCTGGACGAGGCCGCGGGCGCGCGGACGCTCGACGAGGCGGTGGTCCTCTACCAGGAGGCCGAGGCGATCCTCGCCGAGGAGTTCCCAACCATCCCGTTCCGATGGAGCTTCAGCGCCACCTACTACAGCGAGCGGCTCGACAACGTGACCCTCAACCCGTTCTCGGGTGCGCCGATCCTGCGCGAGATCGAGATCACCGAGTAACCCCCTCTTGTTGTGGGCGCGACCGTTGCGACTACGTGTCCGTCTTAGGCGCAAGGGTCACGCCCACAACAAGACCAGCGGAAGGTAGGCATGGGTCGTTACGTTCTCCGGCGCCTGCTGCAGGCGCTCGGCACGCTGCTGCTCGTGATGTTCGTGCTGCACCTGCTCACGACAGTCGCCATCCAGCTCAACGGCAGCCCCGCGCAGGCGTTCTTCGGTGACCGCGTCGCCTCGCCGGCCCAGATCGCGTCCGTCGAGCAGCGCTTCAACCTGGACGACCCCTGCTTCGACCAGCCGGGCAACCCCTGCCTCGGCCCGTTCGTGGAGCGCCTCGGCCAGTACGCGCAGGGCGACCTCGGTACCAACCTGCGCGGCCGCGAGATCTCCGGCATCGTCGCCGCCGCGGCGCCCAACACGATGCGGCTGTTCAGCGTCGTGCTGGTCACGTGGCTCGCCCTCGGCATGCTGCTCGGCTCCGCAGCAGCACGCTGGCGCGGCTCGTTCGGCGACCACGGGATCCGGCTCAGCTCCGTCCTCATCGACGCGTTCCCGGTCTTCGTGCTGCTCGTCGTCTACCGGTACGTCGTCGCGGTGCCGCTGAACCGGTGGTCCGAGCAGACCTTCGGCGAGAACTCGTGGCCGCCGTACTGGTTCAAGCCGTCCTTCGACTCGAGCCACCCGTGGGCGACGATCATCGTCCCGGGCATCCTGCTGGGCCTGGCCGGCTCCGCGGCGTTCATCCGCCTGGTGCGTGCCAGCCAGCTCGAGTCCTACCAGGGCGACCATGTGCGCACCGCGCGGTCGAAGGGCCTGGCCGAGCGGCGCGTCGTCCTCCACCACGTGGTGCGCAACTCCTCGGTACCCGTGGTGACCGCGGTCGGGCTGGCTTTCGTGGAAGGGCTCGGTGGCGCAGTCATCACCGAGGGCATCATGAACATCTACGGCATCGGCGGCGTGCTGTGGCAGGCGGTGCGCGACGACGACGTCGGGCTCGTGATCGCGGTCGTGACGCTGCTGGCCGCCGTGACCGTCGTGGTGATGATCGTCGTCGACATCGCCTACGCCCTTCTCGACCCGAGGATCCGCTATGAATGACGTCGGCCTCGTCTCCGCCACCTGGCGCACGTTGCGCCGTCGGCCCGACGTGATCGTCGCGGCCCTGATAGTCCTGCTCTTCGCGATCATGGCCGCGTTCCCGCGGCTGTTCACCGCGACGAGCCCGCGGGCGTGCGCCATCCGCGAGGCCCGGCTGGACCCGCAGGGCTGGGGCACGCCGCACCCGCTGGGCACCGACGCGCTCGGCTGCGACGTGCTCGCCACGATGGTGGCCGGCGTGCGGCCGTCCCTGCTGCTCGCGTTCGTCGTGGTGGGCGTCTCCCTGCTGATCGGCGTCACGCTCGGCCTGCTCGCCGGCTACTACCTGGGCTGGGCGGACTACCTGATCTCGCGGACCATCGAGGTGTTCCTGGTCGTACCGCTGCTGCTGGCGGCGCTGCTCCTGCTCTCCCTGTTCAAGAACGTGGACCTGGGCGCCGGCACGTTCAGCGTGATCCTGCTGCCTGCGGTCGTGCTGACGCTGTTCAGCTGGATGGGCTACGCCCGGTACGTCCGCGCCAGCGTGCTGGAGGCCAAGAACCTGGACTACGTCACGGCCGCCCGCTCGCTGGGCGCCTCGGACCTGCGGATCATGTTCCGGCACGTCCTGCCCAACGCCATCGGCCCGGTCACGGCGCTGGTGCCGACCTCGATCGCGGCGGTCATCGGTACGGAGGCCGTGCTGTCGTTCCTGGGTATCGGGGTGCGCCCGCCCGCGACAAGCTGGGGAATCCAGATCTCGCAGGGCTCCGAGTGGGTGCTCGGCGGCGCGCCGCACATCCTGCTCGCCCCGCTGATCTGCCTGGTCGCAGCGGTCCTGTCCCTGGTGGTGCTCGGCGACGCCCTGCGCGACGCCCTCGACCCGAGGCTCACGGCATGAGCCCCGCCATGAACGCGGCCACGAGCCCCGCATCGAGCGACGCCCTCCTGGAGGTCACCGACCTCGCCGTCGAGTTCCGTACACCCGACGGCGCGGTACGCGCAGTCGACGGGCTGTCCTACCGCGTGGAGGCGGGGCGCACCCTCGCGATCGTCGGCGAGTCCGGCTCGGGCAAGTCCGTGTCGTCGCTGGCCGTGATGGGCCTGCTGCCGGACACGGCCCGCGTGACGCGCGGGACGGTCCACCTCGCCGGCACCGACCTGCTCGCCATGAGCCGCAAGGAGCACCGCGCGCGCTGCGGCGACCAGGTGGCGATGGTGTTCCAGGACGCGCTGGCCGCGCTCAACCCCGTGCACACCGTGGGCTACCAGCTCACGGAGGCGCTGCGTGCGCGGCGCGGGCTGTCGCGCGGTGACGCCCGCAGGCGGGCGGTCGAGCTGCTCGACATGGTCAAGGTGCCGAACGCGAAGGCCCGTATCAAGGAGTACCCGCACCAGTTCTCCGGCGGCATGCGCCAGCGCGTCATGATCGCGTCGGCGCTGGCCATGGACCCCGACGTGCTCATAGCGGACGAGCCCACCACGGCCCTCGACGTGACCGTCCAGGCGCAGGTGCTGCGCCTGCTCGCCGAGATCCAGGCCGAGCGGCAGATGGGGCTCGTGCTGATCACGCACGACCTGGGCGTCGTCGCCGGCGTGGCCGACGACGTCACGGTCATGTATGCGGGCCGCGCCGTCGAACAGGCACCCGTGGTGCCCCTCTACGCGGCGCCCGCGCACCCGTACACGCGGGCCCTCCTGCGCTCGATCCCGTCCGCATCGGGGACAGGCAGCCTGCCCGTGATCCCCGGCCGCCCGCCGAGCCCCGCCGCGATGCCGGCGGGCTGCCCGTTCCACCCGCGCTGCGACGCCGTCCGCGACGTGTGCCGCACCGAGGTGCCGCCGCCGGCCACACCGGCCGAGGGCCGCACGTCAGCGTGCCACTTCGCGGCGGACACCATGACTGGCCCGGGCCCGGACGGCGAGCCCGGCGTCGTCGGCAGAGACACCGGAGGGGACCATGAGTGAGCCCGAAGCGGGGCCCGTGCTCGAGGTGCGCGACCTCGTCAAGCACTACCCGGTGCCGCGCGGCGTACTGCGCCGCTCGACGGGCGCGGTGAAGGCGGTCGACGGCATATCGCTCCGCCTGGACCGGGGGCGGACCCTGGGGCTGGTGGGCGAGTCCGGTTCGGGCAAGTCGACGCTCGCGCGCGTGCTGGTCGGCATCGAGAAGCCGACGTCGGGCGAGGTGCTCGTGGACGGCGCGGACGTCACGCGCCTGTCCCGCGCCGGCCGCAAGCGGCTGCGCCGTGACGTGCAGATGGTGTTCCAGGACCCGTACACGTCGCTGAACCCCCGGATGCCGGTGAGCGAGATCGTGGGCGAGCCGTTCGCGATCCACGGCGTCGACCCCGCGGGCGGACGGCGGGCCGCGGTGGGCGAGCTGCTGGAGCTCGTCGGCCTGGACCCCGAGCACGCGAACCGGTACCCGCACCAGTTCTCGGGCGGGCAGCGGCAGCGTGTCGGGATCGCTCGCGCGCTCGCCCTGCGGCCCAAGATCCTGGTGTGCGACGAGCCGGTCTCCGCGCTGGACGTGTCAGTACAGGGCCAGGTCATCAACCTGCTGGAGGACCTCCAGGCAGAGCTGGGCCTGTCGTACCTGTTCGTGGCGCACGACCTCGGCGTGGTGCGGCACATCGCCCACGACGTCGCCGTGATGTACCTGGGCCGCATCGTCGAGCAGGGGCCGGAGGCCGAGGTGTACGACGCCGCCCAGCACCCGTACACGCAGGCGCTGCTGTCGGCGGTGCCCGTGCCGGACCCGTCGGTGCGGCTGGCTGGTCCGTCGGTCGAGCCGGTCGAGACCCGGATCTCGATCGGCTCGACCAGCGGCGTCGGCGTCGGCGGAGGCGCGATAGTGCTGGACGGCGACCCGCCATCCCCCGTGGACCCGCCGTCGGGCTGCCCGTTTCACACTCGCTGCTGGCTGGCGCCGAGGCTGCCGGAGGCGCGGCCGGACCCGATCCCCTCCTATCCGCCGACCGACCGCCCGGACGCCGGCCTGCGGCTCGTGCCGCCGGTGTGCGACAAGGAGGCGCCCGCACTGGTCGCCCACCCGGGCGCGGGCCGCGCCGGCCCTGCGATCGGCGCCCCGGCGGCCCACGTCGCCGCCTGCCACTTCGCGCGAGAGCTGGTGGCCCCTAGGGTCGAGGCATGACGCGTGTTCTGGTGGTCCTGAACTCGTCCGGCAGCTCCATGGGTCGGCTCGAGCAGTGGC
Source organism: Promicromonospora soli (assembly GCF_014653785.1). GTDB lineage: Bacteria > Actinomycetota > Actinomycetes > Actinomycetales > Cellulomonadaceae > Promicromonospora > Promicromonospora soli. Next base: position 130,922 of record NZ_BNAS01000005.1, read on the forward strand.
TTCCCGAGGCCAAACTCGACCCCGTCCTCGTCCCCGGCGCCGAGCTGCCCGAGACGCTCGACGGATTCGGGGGCGTGGTCCTGCTGGGCGGCGGCTTCATGCCGGACGACGACGTCAACCACCCCTTCCTGGCGCGCGAGCGAAGGCTCACTACCGAGGCCGTGGCCGACGGCGTTCCGCTGCTCGGCCTGTGTCTCGGCGAGCAGCTGCTCGCGCAGGTCACGGGCGGCACCGTGACCGCACAGTCCGGCGAGACGGAGCGCGGCATGTGCCCGCTCACAGTGCTGCCGGCCGCGGCCGACGACCCGATCTTCGGCGGCCTGCCCGGTGTGCCGGACGAGCCGCTGTGGATGATCGAGAACCACGAGGACTCGGTGACCACCCTGCCGCCGTCGGCGACGCTGCTGGTGACCAGCGGGGACTGCCCCATCCAGGCGTTCCGCGTGGGTGACCTGGCCTGGGGACTGCAGTTCCACCCGGAGGTGCGGCCGGAGCGCGTGGCGACCTGGAACGAGGCGGCGCTCTCGGAGCAGGGCATCAACCGGACAGCACTGGCCGAGGCGGCGCTGGTCCATGCGGCCGAGAACGAGGCGCAGGCGCGCGCCATCGCCCTCGCCTGGGCGGGCGTCGTCCACGCGACCGCGAAGTAGAACCAGGGCCAGATAGAACTGCAGCGGAGCCACAGTTCTACTTCGCTGCGGTTCTATCTCGGCAGGGCGAGAAACGGCGATAGGTGTAACGCACATGGTGTCGACAGGGACGCACAGCGACGGGGTGCCGGTGGTGGCCTACCGGATCGCTCGCGCGTCGGGCGAGGTGCTCGCCGCGCGCCAGGACGGCCTGGACTTCTACGCTGCCTCCACCGTGAAGCTCGCCGTGCTGGTCGCGGCCGCGCGCGAGCTCGACGCCGGGACGGCGAGCCTGGACGAGACCTGCACCGTGACCCGAACGTTCACCTCGCAGGTCCCCGGCGCGGGCGAGTACACGATCGAGCCTGACGACATCGACAGCGGCCTCCCGCCCGACGGCGCCTCGATGCCACTCGGCGACGTGATCGGCCGGATGATCACGGTCTCCTCCAACGAGGCCACCAACATGGTGGCAGAGCGCATGGGCCTGCCCGCGGTGAACCTGGCGCTGGCCGACGCCGGCGCGACGAGGTCCGTCTTCGGCCGCAAGTACTCCGACCTGGCCGCCGAGCGGGCGGGCGCCTCGCACCGCACGACGGCGGCCGACCTGTACCGTCTCATGTCCGCCGTGGTCACGGGCGGGCTCGCGAGCCGGGAGCGCACCGCGTGGATGTGCGAGCTGCTCGGCCGCCAGACCGACCGTCAGCTCACCGCCGCCGTCCCGCACGGCGTCCCGTTCGGCTCCAAGTCCGGCTGGGTGGACGGCATCCGGCACGACGTCGCGTTCGTGGGCGAACCCGGGCCGGGCGCCCTGGTGATCGCCGTGTGCACGCGCGGCTACGACGAGCAGTCCGCCGAGGAGACCCTCAAGTCCCTGGGCGCGCTGGCGATCGCGCTGGCCTGACAACCCCCTGGTTGTGGGCGTGATCGTTGCGCCTAGAACGGGCAGGTAGTGGCAACGATCGCGCCCACAACCAAAGGGGCCTTCAGCCCAGCAGGTCCCGGATCACCCAGAGGCCCTCCGCGACCTCCGTGAAGGACGTGCTCAGCGGCGACAGCCCCACGCGCAGCCCCTGCGGCGGCCGGAAGTCCGGAACCACGCCGCGGGCCCACGCCTCCGCGACCACCCGCTTGAAGTCCGGGTGGTCGAGCATGATGTGGCTCCCCCGGCGTTCCGGGTCGCGCGGCGAGGCCACGCGCACGCCGGCCAGGTGCTCGTCGGCGACCGCCATCGCGAACCCGGTCAGCGCCAGCGACTTCTCGCGCACCGCGGGCATGCCCACCTCCTCGACGAGCGCGAGCATGTCGCGCATCGGCAGCATCCCGATCACCGGCGGCGTGCCGCTGATCAGCTGCCGGATCCCGGTCGCGGGCTCGTAGTCGGCGCCCATCGCGAACGGGTCGGCGGCCCCCATCCAGCCCTGGACCGGTTGGCGCACCTCGTCCTGCAGCCCCGCGGCCAGGTATGCGAAGGCGGGCGAGCCCGGCCCGCCGTTGAGGTACTTGTAGGTGCAGCCGACGGCGATGTCCACGCCGTCGGCGTCCAGGTTCAGCGGGACCGCGCCCGCCGAGTGGCACAGGTCCCACAGGACGAGCGCCCCGGCGTCGTGCACGAGCCGCGTGATCGCGGGGAGGTCCGCGATATAGCCGGACTTGTAGGCGACGTGGCTGAGCAGCACGAGCGCGGTGTCCTGCCCGACGGCGGCCGCGACGTCCTCTGGCGTCACGCCGGCCTCCGCGTCGGGCGTGATCCAGCGGAGCTCCAGGCCGCGCTCGGCCGCGATGCCCTGCAGCACGAACCGGTCCGTGGGGAAGTTCTCGGTGTCGGCGACGATCACGCTGCGCCCCGGCCGCGCGTCGATCGCGGCGCGGGCGAGCTTGTAGAGCAGCACGGTCGTGGAGTCGGCGACGACCGTCTGCCCCGCCGCCGCGCCCAGCGCCACCCGGCCGAGCGTGTCGCCGAGCTCGGTCGGCGCGTCCATCCAGCCCTCGTCCCAGGACCGGATCAGGCGTGCTGCCCATGGCCCGTCCACGAACGACGCGAGCCGCTCACGCGTGACGGTCAGCGGCCGGCCCAGCGAGTTGCCGTCGAGGTAGGCGACCAGGCCCTCGCTCGGGGCGAAGAGCTCGCGGCACCGGGCCAGCGGATCGGCGGCGTCGAGCGCGGCGGCACGCTCGCGCAGGCCGGCCGGGAGGTCGACGGTCGAGCGCGAGGGCAGGTCGGCAAAGGGGGCGAGGTCGGTCACGCGTTCTCCAGGTCGGTCGGCTTCGGTCGAGCGTACGTCCTGTGCCCGGAGCTTGTCCGGCTTGGTCTTCCGCGCGCGAATTCCGACGATCGCGGGGGTCTGTCCTTCGAAGTGTTGGACCTGCATCCCAGTCGTAACGTGGAGTGCACCACGCCGGTCGACGACGATCGAGGAGGCTGCTCATGGTTTCACTGGGGTCGAAGGGCTTGCGCGTCGAGCCGGGTCACGACGCCTGGGTCCTCGGCGACGAGCCATGCATCACGGTCGACTTCGGGGCGTCCCCCACGTGCGCCGCCAAGAGTTCCTGATCCGCAGCAGGTCCGGCGCCACGCCGGTGACATTGAGGAGGTTCTCGACATGCCCAAGTTCATGGACGTTCACCACGGGATGCATGGCATCACCGACGAGGCCCTGAGGGCCGCACATCAGGCAGACCTCGACATCCAGGATGACGAGGGGGTCGACTTCCAGAGGGCGTGGGGCGACCCGGATTCCGGGATGGTCTGGTGCGTCTCGGAGGCGCCCAGCGCCGACGCCGTCAAGCGCATCCACGAGCGCACGGGCCACCCTGCGACCGAGGTCTACCCCGTCCCGGTGGAGGTGTAGCAGCGGCGGGACGCCCGCAGCCAGGCGATCAGCTCGGCTGCGGTACCCGGCATGGGCAACGGCGCGGTGAGCGCAGGAGCCGACGGCGGCCCGAGGACGGCGCGCAGGAGCGCCTCCCCCTCGACGACCTGCCCGAGCAGCTCGATCTCGCGCTCGTTCACGCCCACCGGCGTCGGGCCGTTGCCCATGTCCGTCCCGTAGGCGAGCGTGCCGCCCGCGGCGACGAACCGCCGCGCGTTGCCAAGCGCCCGGTCGAGGGCCGCCCGATCACCGGGCCCGTCGTGGATCGCGAAAGTCGAGATCCAGGTCATGTGGGCCGCCCGGGCGACCAGCTCGGACGACAGCGCCTCCGTCCACGGCACGTGCACCAGCGTGTCCGCGCCGGCGTCGATCGCGCGCTGGGACTGCCCGTCGCCCTCCGCGTGCACGAGCACGGGCAGCCCTGCCGAGTGCGCCTCCGTGACCAGCGCGCGCAGGACGTCGTCGGGCAGCAGGGCCATCCCCGCGTGCAGGGCGACCTTGACCGCGAAGCCGCGCCCCGCCACGACGTCGGCCACCGCCTCGACGGCGTCGTGCGGCGAGGCCACGTGCCGCACCGCGGCGTCCGGCGCCCAGGACCGCCCGGTGGGATATCCGCCGGGCGCGGTATGGAACGGCCCCGCGTACCGCACCCGGACGCCCGACGGCGGCGTGGCCGCCCAGGCGCTCACCTCGCGCGGGTCCCAGCCCAGGTCGTGCACCTCCGTGACCGGGCCGCCGGCCAGCAGCGCCCGGTCCACCAGGCCCAGGTGCACGTGGCGGTCGACGACGCCCGGGAGCGTCGTCTCCGGCGCGCTCTCAGGCACCGAGCGGGCCGTCGATCTCGGTGCGCACCGAGATGAGCTCGGGGAAGAACGTCAGGTCCAGCGCGCGCTTCAGGAAGCTGGCGCCGCTTGAGCCGCCCGTACCCGTCTTGAAGCCGATGGTGCGCTGCACCGTGCGCAGGTGCCGGAACCGCCACAGCTGGAACGCGTCCTCGATGTCGACCAGGTCCTCGCACGCCTCGTACAGCTCCCAGTAGGCATGCGGGTCCTGGTAGATCGTCTTGAAGACGGCGATCAGCTCGGGGTGCTCGGTCCAGGCCTGCGTCACGTCGCGGTCCAGGATCCCGGCCGGGACCTCGTGCCCGCGCCGGGCCAGCAGGCGCAGGAACGCGTCGTAGACGGTGGGCTCGCCGAGCAGCTGCTCCAGCTGCGCGTGCACCTCGGGCTTGTCCCGGAAGACCTGGAGCATGCCGGCGTTCTTGTTGCCGAGCAGGAACTCCACCGCGCGGTACTGGTGCGACTGGAAGCCCGAGGACTGCCCGAGCGAGCCCCGGAACTCCGCGTACTCGCTGGGAGTGAGGGTCGCCAGGACCGACCACTGCTCGGTGATTGTGCGCTGGATGTGCTTCACCCGGGCCAGTCCCTTGAGGGCGCGGGACAGGTCGTCGGCGTCAAGGTACCGCCGCACGGCGAGCAGCTCGTGCACCACCAGCTTGAGCCACAGCTCGGTGGTCTGGTGCTGGATGATGAACAGCAGCTCGTCGTGGTGCGGAGGGTCGCTCATCGGGTGCTGCGCCGACAGGAGCACGTCCAGCCCCAGGTAGGAGCCGTAGTCCATCTCGTCGCGGAAGTCCGTGCGGATGGAGGCCTCGATGGGCCGGGTGTTACCAGTCACCTATGGAGCGTAACCCTCAGGCCGCCTGCGCTTCGTCCCGGTTCGGGTTCTCGAACGCCTCCGCCATCAGCGCGATCTCCTCGGCCGGGAGCGACATGTCGCGTGCGATGCGCGACCAGCCCGACGTTGCGGCCGCCACCTCGGCGAGCACGCGCCGGGCGTCGTCCTGCCGGAGGCCGTAGGAGTCCGCCGTGGCCAGCAGCACCCGCACGTCCCGGTCGATGCGGCTGCCGCCGGGGCGCAGCGGCGTCGACTCCACGACGGCGAACGGGTTGGGGTTCACGTCGAACAGCGGGGACAGCGACCAGCCGTCCGCGCGGCGGACGAACCCGTGGTTCTTCATGTGGTCGTCCACGTTGCGCACCAGCAGCGTGAACGCGACGCGGCGAAACAGGTCGTGCCCGTCCGTGGCCGGCCGGCCTGAATGGTCCGCCAGCGTCTCTGCGAGCGTCCGGTAGTCGATGACCTCGAAGAACGCCTTCTGCGTGAGGCTGTCGGCGGACAGGAAGCCGATCCGGCCGCCGTCCGGCCGCCGGTCGAACCGGCGCGTCAGCAGGATGGACCGGGTCGGGCCGATGCGGTGCAGCCGCGCCACGGGGACCTCGATGCCCGCGTCGGAGGCGAGCCGCAGGGTCAGGTACTCCCAGGCCTGCACGTCCCACCGGTCGCCGCTCTCGGGCAGCTTGGCCATCCACAGGTCGCCCTCGGTGTCCTTCACGGTCACCTTGGGCCTGGCGCCGCCCATCGAGGTTCCGGCCGCGACCAGGAGGCTCACGTCGTGGTCGGTCTCCCGGTGCTGCGCGACGGCGTCCGCGGCGGCGGTCAGCGACGGGAGGTCCACCAGGTCGGGGACCTCGGCGCGCGGCGGTCCCATGAACGTCTTGCCCTCGTCCAGCGAGAAGCGCAGCGCGCCCAGCCGAGTCTCGTCCTGCACGCCGAGCAGGAAGTCCACCTCGGTGAGGGTCATGAACCCGCGGCCCTCCGCACGGGCGGCGCGGCGCTCCGCGTTGAACAGCAGGGTGCGGCCCCACTGGTCGGGCTGGCAGTCGGCGAGGACGCCGAACAGTGGCCGGTCGCTGCCCGAGGGGATGTTGCCCGGCGTCAGCGGCAGCTCGGGACACAGGGCGTACGCGCGCGGGTCGCGGAGGTACGCGGCGTCGTAGCGGAACGTGCAGCCCACCAGGGCACCGCCCCGGTTGAGGTGCATGTCGAGGTCACCGGCGCGGGCCTGTCCCCCGCCGGGCAGCTCCACCTCGACATGTATCGACAACGCCGCTCAACTCCTCAGTTTGGGACTCTTACCCGCTGCGGAAGGGCCCGTTCCGCGTGGAACCTGCCCATCTCGGTCGTGAGCGGGTCGGTCGCCCCGACGACGGCATCGGCCACGCCGAGCACCCGCAGCACCGCAAACGTGTTCTCGAGGCTGACGGTCCCGGTGCCGGTCTCGATCGCCCGGAGGGTGGTGCGCGTGATGCCCGCACGGTCAGCGACGAGCTGGGCCGTGAGGCCGTGGATCTTGCGCCAGGTGCGAACGTGGTCGCCGAGTGAGACGAGGTCGCGCCGGGTACGGAGGGATGTTCTGGCCATGACTGCTCCTTTCGGTTACCAGGCTATCCGACGCAGTGCGTAACGGTCACTAGGCTGACCGCTATTTCTCGCGCCGGCGGACGAACGCCGCCCCGGGCAGGACGCACCGCAAAGCAGAACGGGCCGCCCCCACGATGTGGGGCGGCCCGTCGTGCGCGATCTCAGCGGTGCGTCACTGCTGCAGGGTGTTGACGGTGGCCTCGTCCAGGGCACCGATCGACAGCTCGTGCTTCTCGAGGATCTCGGCGTAGGTGCCGTCTTCGATCAGGCTCTGCAGCGATGCCTGGTACGCCCGCACGAGCTCGACGTCACCCTTGAGGAACATGAAGCCCAGCGGACCCGGGTTGATGATCTCGGTGTTCGCCACCTCGAAGACGTCGCCGGAGCCGACCTGCTTCGCGTTGTAGGCGCCGGTGGACCACTGGGTGAGCTCGGCGTCGGCCTTGCCCGCCTCGACCTGCGCGAGCGCATCGGCGTCCGTGTCGAACTCGACCACCTTGACCGGCTTTGCCTTGCACTGCTTGGCGTTGAGCGCGGCGAGCGCGTCCGCCTGTGTGGTCTCGACGAGAACCGCCACCGTCCGGCCGCACAGGTCCTTGAGGGTCTTGATGCCCTGCGGGTTGCCGGCCGGGACCATGATCGCGTCGCTGTCGTTGTAGTAGTCGACGAAGTCCGCCTGGAGCAGCCGGTCGGGCGTCTCCGACATTGCCGCGGCGATCACGTCGACGTTGCTCGCATACAGCTCGCCGACCAGCGTGTCCCACGCCATGTCGCGGACCGTGTACTTCAGGCCCAGCCGGTCCGAGGCGGCGTCGAACAGGTCGATCTCGAACCCGACGATGCGGCCGGCCTCGTTCGTGTACTCGAACGGCGGGTAGCCCGACTCCGTGCCGACCGTGATGCGCGTCGACTCGGCCTGCAGCTCGCCGGGCAGCAGCGCGCGCAGCTCGTCCTGAACCTCGACTGCTTGCCCGGCGCCCTCCGCCGGCTGCGGCGAGTAGATCGAGCAGCCGGTCATCAGGGCTCCGAGCGCGGCTGTTGCCGCTATCGAGCCGATGACCGCACGCGCGCGGTGTCCGAGAGCCATGCGGGGTCCTCCACACAATAAAGACATAAGGAGCGGGTTACGCGGGTGGAGCCTATACGGTCCGGCCCGGTTGCTGTGAATCCGAGTTTCACATAGCCCACGGCGGCGTGTCCGAGGTCAGACGTTCGTCCCGACCTTAGCCGCAGCCCCTACCTCGGCGAATATCACCGCGTCGATGAGACCCCGGGCCCACGCCAGCACCTCGGTACCCCGCAGCGGCCGCCCACCGATCCGGGTGGTCGTCGGGAACGGCACGAGGACCGCCCGGATGGCGGGCTTGAGGATGGTCCCCGGGTAGAGCCGCTTGAGCCGGAGCTGGGCCGACTCGGGCAGGTTCACGGGGGCGAACCGGACGTACTTGCCCTGTGCGGTGATGTCCGAGAGGCCTGCGCGACGGGCATGGTTGCGGAAGTCCGCGACGTCGAACAGTGCGCCCGCGACGTCGGGCAGCGCCCCGTAGCGGTCGATGAGCTCCGCACGCACCTCCGCGAGCGCCGCCTCGTCGTGCGCGGTGGCGATCTTCTTGTACGCCTCGAGCCGCAGCCGCTCCGTGGCGATGTAGGTCTCCGGCAGGTGGGCGTCGACGGGCAGCTCGATGGTGACCTCGGGGGCCTCCTCCTCGGCGTCGCCGCGGAAGGCGGACACCGCCTCGCCCACCATGCGCACGTAGAGGTCGAACCCGACACCGGCGATGTGGCCGGACTGCTCGCCGCCGAGCAGGTTGCCGGCGCCGCGGATCTCGAGGTCCTTCATGGCGATCTGCATGCCGGCGCCAAGGTCGGTGTGGGCGGCCATGGTGGCGAGCCGGTCGTGTGCCGTCTCGGTGAGGGGGCGCTCCGGCGGGTAGAGGAAGTACGCGTACGCACGCTCGCGCCCGCGGCCGACGCGCCCGCGGAGCTGGTGCAGCTGGGACAGGCCGAGCATGTCGGAGCGTTCCAGGATCAGGGTGTTGGCGTTGGAGATGTCCAGGCCGGTCTCGATGATCGTGGTGCACACCAGGACGTCGAGCTCCTTCTCCCAGAAGGCACGGATGACCTGGTCGAGCTGGTGCTCGCTCATCTTGCCGTGGGCGACGCCGATGCGGGCCTCGGGCACGAGCTCGGTCAGGCGTGAGGCGGTGCGCTGGATGGTCTCCACCTTGTTGTGCACGTAGAAGACCTGGCCCTCGCGCAGCAGCTCGCGCCTCAGGGCGGCGGCGATCTGCTTCTCCTCGAAGGCGCCCACGTAGGTGAGCACGGGGTGCCGCTCCTCCGGGGGTGTGGCCAGCGTGGACATCTCGCGGATGCCGGTCACGGCCATCTCGAGCGTGCGCGGGATCGGGGTGGCGGACATGGCCAGCACGTCGACGTTGGTGCGCAGCTGCTTGAGCGTCTCCTTGTGCTCGACGCCGAAGCGCTGCTCCTCGTCGATGACGACCAGGCCCAGGTCCTTGAACACCACGGAGCCGGTGATCAGGCGGTGGGTGCCGATGACTATGTCGACGCTACCGTCCTTGAGGCCGGCGAGCGTCTCCTCGGACTCCTTGGCGGACTGGAAGCGGCTCAGCGCACGCACGTTGACGGGGAACCCGGTGTACCGCTCGGAGAACGTCTCGAAGTGCTGCTGCACCAGGAGGGTCGTCGGGACCAGGATCGCGACCTGCTTGCCGTCCTGCACCGCCTTGAACGCTGCCCGGATGGCGATCTCCGTCTTGCCGTACCCGACGTCGCCGCACACCAGGCGGTCCATCGGCACGGACTTCTCCATGTCGGCCTTGACCTCGTCGATGGTCGCCAGCTGGTCCGGGGTCTCGACGTAGGCGAAGGCGTCCTCGAGCTCGCGCTGCCAGGGCGTGTCGGGGCCGTAGGCGTGACCCTGAGTAGCCATCCGCGCGCTGTAGAGCCGGATCAGCTCGCTCGCGATCTCCTTGACATGCTTGCGCGCCTTGGCCTTGGTGTTCTTCCAGTCGGCGCCGCCCATCTTGGACAGCGACGGCGACTCCCCGCCGGTGTACTTGGTGACCTGGTCGAGCTGGTCGGTGGGCACGAACAGGCGGTCGCCCGGCTGCCCGCGCTTGCTGCTCGCGTACTCGATCACGAGGTACTCGCGCGTGGCCCGGTTGCCGCCGGTGCCCATGGTGCGCTGCGCCATCTCGACGAACCGGCCGACACCGTGCTGCTCGTGCACCACGAAGTCGCCCGCCTTGAGCTGGAGCGGGTCCACGACGTTGCGCCGCCGGCTGGGCATCTTGCGCATGTCACGCGTGCCCGAGCCGGCCCGTCCGGTCAGGTCCTGCTCGGAGAAGACGGCGAGCCGCAGGTCGGGCGCCACGAAGCCCTTGCCGACGCCGCCCGCTACGACGTGCACGACACCGGGCTCCGGCTCCGCCTCGAGCGATATCGCCAGCCGGGCCGCGGTACCCACCGCGGACAGCTGCTCCGTCATGCGCTTCGCGGGTCCGTGGCCCTCGGTGGTCAGCACCAGCCGCCAGCTCGCGACCTGCAGCCCGTGCACGTCGTCCAGCGCACGCGCGAGGTCGCCGCGGTACGACTCGACATCCCGGGCGCTGATCGTGAACACGGTTCCCCCATCGCTGGTCGAGCTCGTCGAGACCGGGGTCTCCACACGCTCGACCGACGAGGACTCGCCCAGCGAGGCGAGCTCGGTGTCCTGGCTGAACGCCGAGAGCGTCCACCAGCCGAGGCCGCGCCGCGCCGCGATATCGCGCACCTCGGCGAAGGTCGCGAAGGACGCCGCGGACAGGTCGATCGGCGTCGCACCGCCGGCGACGGCACCCGTCCAGGCCGCGGCGAGGAACTCCTCGGTGGTCGCCACGAGGTCGTGGGCACGACGACGCACGCGCTCGGGCTCGTTGACCACGAGCAGCGCGTCGTCCGGCACCAGCTCGAGGACGGGGATCATGCGGTCCACCAGCACCGGCGCGAGCGACTCCATGCCCTCGACGACGACGCCCGCGGCGAGCTTGTCGAGCATCTCGACCGCGCCCGGCAGGGTCTCCACCAGTTCCGCCGCGCGCTGACGGACGGCGTCGTCCAGCAGGATCTCGCGGCACGGCGGCGCCCAGAGGCCGCGCTCCGCGATCTCGAGGCTGCGCTGGTCGGCCACGGAGAACCAGCGGATCTCCGTGATCTCGTCGCCCCAGAACTCGCAGCGCAGGGGGTGGTCCTCCGTGGGCGGGAAGATGTCGAGGATGCCACCACGCACCGCGTACTCACCGCGTCGCTCCACCATGTCGACGCGCGTGTAGGCGGCTGCGGTGAGCCGCTCGGCGACGTCGGTCAGGTCCGCCGTGCCGCCGATGTCGAGCTGGACCGGCACCAGCTCCCCGAGGCCCTCGACGACGGGCTGCAGCAGGGCGCGGACCGGCATCACCAGCAGCCGGATCGGGCCCGCCTGCCCGTGCTCCTCGGCCGGATGGGCCAGCCGGCGGAACACCGCCAGGCGCTTGGCCACCGTGTCCGCGCGGGGGCTGAGCCGCTCGTGCGGCAGGGTCTCCCAGGCGGGGAGCACGGCCACGTCGTCGGCCCGGTCCTCCGGGAGGAAGCCGCGCAGGCTCGCGGCCAGGTCGTCGGCGTCGCGGCCCGTCGCCGTGACCACCACGAGCGGACGCTGCTCGGACGCTGCGACCAGCAGGGGCGGACGCACGCCCACCGGGCCCACCACGTCCGCGAAGCCGCGGGCGCGCACGTGCTCGACGGCGGCGGACGCGCCGGGATCACGCAGGAGGGCGGGAAGCAGGCCGGTGAGGTTCATGGAATCTGTCCTTCGAGGGCGCACGACTAAGGGCCCATCACGAACATGACCCGGGTAGGGGCATTGGTGAGGGGCTGGACCCAGGCTACTCCCGGGCACTGACAGTGCCCATCTATCGCCCTTTTGTCGCGCTCGCACGTACGATGTCCGGCGATGTTGACCCCGTCCGGATCCCCGCGGCACGCCGGCGCGCCCCTCCGGGGGCGCGACGCCGCCGTCGTGCAGAGCACCTCCGCCCGCCTCGCCTGGCCCGACGCCGCCCGCGGCCTCGCCATCGGACTCGTCGTGCTCTACCACGCGACCAACTGGACGTGGATCACCGGGTACGAGGTGAGCGTCCTGCGCGACGTCAACGAGACGCTGCGCAGCCTGCGCATGCCGCTCTTCTTCGCGGTCGCCGGCATGTTCGCCGCGAAGTGGACGACCGTGCCCTGGTCCCGGCTGGCCCGCGGCAAGCTGCTCTTATTCGCCTGGGTCTTCGTCCTGTGGGAGCCGGTCTCCCTGGTGGTCCGCCTGGTCACGGGCTACTACCAGGTGGCGGACGCCGACTGGGGCACCCTGGCGCACGACCTCGCCTGGTCGCTGCTGATCCCCCGCTCCGAGCTGTGGTTCATCTGGACCCTTGCCGCGTTCTTCGTGATCGCGCGGGCGCTGCGCCGCGTCCCGGTGCCGGTGCAGCTGGTGGCCGCCGCCGGGGTGAGCGGGTGGGCGCTGGCCGGCTGGGAGCCGGAGAGCATCGCGTGGCGGGGTACCGCGCAGTTCGTGCTGTTCTTCCTGGGTGGGCTGCACCTGCGGCCGCTGCTCGAACGGTTCGCCGAGCGGATCACCTGGCACTGGGCGGTGGGCGCGCTCGCCCTGTGGTTCGGGATCCAGCTGGCGGTGCGAGAGCTCGGCCTCGCCGATGTCCCCGGGTTCTACCTGCTGGCCAACGTCGCGGGCGTGCCGGCCGGGGTAGCGGTGAGCGCCCTGGCCTCCCGGGTGCCGGGTGCGCGGTATCTGCCCAGGTCACTCGGGTTGCAATGGCTCGGCGCGCGCACGCTGCCGGTTTTCGTCACGCATACGCCGGTGGTGCACTGCCTGCTGTACCTGCTGTACAGCAACGCCGTATGGATCCCGGCGCCTCAGTCGCAGTGGCTGCCGGTCGCGCTCTGGGTGCTGGCTATCGCCGTCGGCCTGGGGCTGGGCTCCCTGGCGCCCCGGATCGGCGCACGCTGGCTGTTCGCCCCGCCCGACCGAGTGACTGGATCCTCCGCAAAGTAGCGGCGTGTTCCTTTTTGCCAGGATCTACCTTTTGCGTGGCCTTCACTGCTACTGTGTCGAACTCAGCAACGGCAACGACGCCGTCGTGACCGGCGGAGCCCCGGCCTCGCCCCGGCCCAGCGGGAGGTCTCGTGCAACGCCTGCGACGCACCAGACGAACGGCGGTGCTCCTGACCGCCGTGACCGCCGCCTGCCTCAGCGCGACGATCGTGGTGATGCCGGCGTCGGCCACGAGCACGGGGCCGAGCACGGGGCCGGGTACGGGACTGCAGCCGGCCGCCCTGGCCGAACGAGCCCTGGCCGAACCTGTACTCCCCAGCCCGGAGTCCGAGGTCAACGTGACCGGTACGCCCTTCACCGGCACCCGGCCCGACGGGTCCGTGTACGGCCTCATCGACGCGCACAGCCACCTCTTCATGGAGGACGGCATGGGCGGAGCAGCCGTTTGCGGCAAGGTGTTCTCGGAGCAGGGGATCGAGACCGCGCTCCGCGACTGCCCGTCGCACGAGCCGCACGGCCTCGGCGCGCTGCTCGAGAACCTGACCCGGGACGGCTCGCCCATCGGTACCCACGACACGACCGGCTGGCCGACCTTCGCCGACTGGCCCGCCTACGACTCCCTCACCCACCAGCAGATGTACTACCGCTGGCTGGAGCGGGCATGGCGTGGCGGGCAGCGCGTGCTCGTCAACGACCTGGTCACCAACGGCCTGCTGTGCTCCATCAACCCGGGCACCCACCAGAGCTGCGACGAGATGACGGCGATCCGGCGCCAGGCGCAGGACACCTACGACCTGCAGGCGTACGTCGACGCGCAGTACGGCGGGCCGGGCCGCGGCTGGTTCCGGATAGTGACCAGCAGCGAGCAGGCGCGGCAGGTGATCGAGGAGGGCAAGCTCGCCGTCGTGCTCGGCGTCGAGACGTCGGAGCCGTTCGGCTGCAAGCAGACCCTCCGGATACCGGAGTGCTCCCGGGCCGACATCGACGCCGGCCTCGACGAGCTCTACGACCTGGGCGTCCGCTCGATGTACCTGTGCCACAAGTTCGACAACGCGCTGTGCGGCGTGCGGTTCGACGAGGGGTCCATGGGCACGATCATCAACGCCGGCCAGTTCCTCTCCACCGGCACGTGGTGGGACGCGCGTTCCTGCCCCGCGGACCAGCCGCACGACCACAATCCCGGCAACGGTGAGCTGCCGCCCGCGCTGGAGGACGACCTCCCGCCCGTCCTGCCCCTCTACCCGCCAGGGACGCTCTGCAACACGCGCGGCCTGAGCGGGCTGGGCGCCTACGCCGTCCGCGGGATGGTCGAGCGCAACATGATGGTCGAGATCGACCACATGAGCGCGAAGGCCGCCGACCAGACCCTCGACATCCTCGAGGAGGTGGACTACCCCGGCGTCCTGTCGACCCACTCCTGGATGGACGAGCGGTACCTCGACCGGCTCTACGCCCTCGGCGGGTTCGCCACGATCTACGGCCACGCCGCCCACGAGTTCGTCGAGGAGTACAACCGCACCGCTCCCGTGCGCGACCGGTATGGCGCGGGGATCGGGTTCGGCTTCGACATGAACGGTTTCGGCGGCACGCCGCCGCCCAGGGACGACGCCGCGGCGAACCCCGTCACCTACCCGTTCCGGTCGTTCGACGGCGGGACGCTGCTCGACCGGCAGACGACCGGCGAGCAGACCTGGGACGTCAACGTCGACGGTGTCGCGCACTACGGGCTGGTGCCCGACTACGTCGAGGACCTGCGCCTCGTGGGCGGCCAGGAGATCATCGACAGCCTGTCCCGCGGCCCGGAGACGTACCTGACCACGTGGGCGGGGGCGGAGCGGCACTGAGGCGCGTCCGCCGGCTGAGCAGCTCCGGTGGCCGAGCCGTCGAGAACTGGGTCTCGACGAGCTCGGCCACCGTGAGCATCACGCCTTGGCCACGTGGTACTTGCCCTGGGCCGCCAGGAGCCCCTCGGTGACCAGCAGCTCGACGGCGTCGGCGGCGTCGTCCACCAGGATCGGCAGATCCTTCTTCTCCGTGCCCGAGAAGTCCTTGAGCACGTGGTCCGCCGTCTCCATGCGGCCGGGCGGGCGGCCGACGCCGACCCGGACCCGGTAGTAGTCCTTGGTGCCGAGCGCCTTGGTGGTGTCGCGCAGCCCGTTGTGGCCGCCCTCGCCCCCGCCGATCTTGAGCTTGATGGTGTCGAAGGGGATGTCCACCTCGTCGTGCACCATGACCACCTGGTCGGCGTCGACGTCGTAGTACTTCGCGAGCGCGCTGACCGGACCGCCCGACGTGTTCATGTACGTGGTCGGCTTCGCGAGGATCACGCGCGGGCCCGGGGCCCCGCCGGGGAGCACGCCGAGCCGCGCCTCCGCGACGACGGCCTGCGCGCGCGGGTGCTTCGAGAAACGCGCGCCGGTGCGCTCCGCGAGCAGGTCCAGGACCATCTGCCCCACGTTGTGCCGGTTCCCGGCGTACTTGGGGCCGGGGTTGCCGAGCCCGACGACGAGCCAGGGCCGGTCGCTCATGTCACTGTTCCTTCCACGACAACGGAGCCTTTCACGCCACAGCAGTATCAGCAGAAACAGGTCGGGCCGAGGCAGAACCCGCGCCGCGCACGATCTTCTCGTGCGCGCGCCTGACGGTTCTACCTCGGCCCGGTGCGCTCCGGCTCACGCCGGAACGCTCTGGGTGGTGCCAGAGGCTCAGCCCTCCGAGGACGCCTCGGCGGGAGACGCGGCGGACGCCGGCGACTCTTCGCCCTCGTCGCCGACCTCGCCGCGCGGCTCGGTGACGAGCACGACGACGGCCTTCGGGTCGGTGAGCAGGATCGAGCCCTCCGGGAGGGTGACCTCGTCGGCGTGGATCTGCGAGCCGGACTCGAGGCCCTCGATGGAGACGTCGACGGACTCGGGCAGGTGCGTGGCCTCGGCCTCGACCGACAACGTCTGCTCCTCCACGAGGTGGATGGTGCCGGGGGCCGACTCGCCCACGATGTTCACGGAGATGTCGACGGTGATCTTCTCGCCGGCGCGCACGACCTGCAGGTCGATGTGCTCGATCGTGTTCTTGACCGGGTCGCGCTGGATGTCCTTGGCGACGGCCAGCTGGCCCTTGCCGTCCACGTCGATGTTGAGCAGCACGTTGGTCTGGCGCAGCGCCAGCATGGACTCGTGGCCCGGCAGGGTCACGTGCACCGGGGCGCCGCCGTGCCCGTACAGGACGGCGGGGATCTTGTTGTCGCGGCGGATACGGCGGGCAGCGCCCTTGCCGAACTCGGTACGGGCCTCAGCGGCGAGCTTGATCTCGGCCATGGGAATTCACTCCTGAAAGGTCTGTGTGCAACTCGAAGGTGGCGGCTGCGTCGGCGCGGGACACGTGACGGACGCGGAGCGGGCACGTGGCGCGGAGTGCTGGAGGGGTACTCCGCGCAAGGCCGCCGACGGCCGCCCAGTCGATCACGGACGCCGGCCGAGTGCTTGCGGGATCAGCTCCCGCCGCGGCCGTCATGCGTCCCTCGCCGAGGCAACCTGACTACTGTACCCGCTCGTCAGCCCGGCCCGCACCGACTGGTGGTGTGACAACGATCCCTGGCTGCGTGCGGCGGGGCTTGTAGACCACCTGGACGTGGAACACGAACCGCAGCAGGAACGCCACGACGAGCGTGACGGCCTGTACGAGCACCGGCCACATGCCGGTGAACTCGACCAGCCACCACAGTATGGGCAGGCGGACGGCCGCCTCGGTGCCGTTGAACGCGAACGAGTGCGCGAACCGCGACCAGGTGCCGCGGCCCTCGTTCCGCAGGTCGCGGAACACGAACCGCTCCTGCAGCAGGAAGTTGATGAGGATCGTCACGACGGCGGAGATCACCGCCGCCACCACGTAGTGCACGCTGAGCCCGGTCAGGGCCCACAGGATGAGGATGTTGAGCACGGCGCCGAAGCCGCCGATGATCGCGAACCGCGACATCCGTCCGAACCGGAGGGCCGCCAGCTGCTCCAGGTAGCGCAGCCCCGTCCTGAAGGTCGCCTTGGAGTGCCCGGCGTACCGCTCGCCGAACACGAAGGGCTCCTCCCCCACGGCCAGCGTGTTGCGGGCGAGGAGCTCGAGCAGGATCTTGAAGCCGCGCGGGTGCAGCGCGTCGAGGTCCAGCCGGTCTACCCGCGTGGCGAAGAACCCGGTGAGCGGGTCGGTCACGTTGCGCAGCCGGACGGGGAACATCGACCGCGCCAGCAGGGCCGAGCCGATCGATACGCCGTGCCGCCACCAGCCGTCGAGGCCGCCGGCGTCGCCGTCACCGGTGTACCGGGAAGCGACCACGATGTCGAGCCCTGACTCCTGTCCGCGCGTGACGAGCGCGGGCACGAGCTCCGGCGGGTGCTGCAGGTCGCCGTCCATCACGACGGCCCACTCGGTGGTCACGGTCCGCAGGCCGGCGACGACCGCGCCGCTCAGCCCGCCCGTCGCCTTCTCCCGGTGCAGCAGCCGCACGGGAACGGGGGCGGTGGCCGCTACCTCGCGGATCCGGTCGGGCGTGTCGTCGGTCGAGTCGTCGACAAAGAGGATCTCGGCCAGGTCCGGCGCCCCCACGGGGGCGGGACCGCCCTCGGGTCCCTGCACGACGCCGGTGGGGCGACCGTCGTCGGGCAGCACCCCGAACGCGGCGCAGAGCCGCTCGGTGAGTGCTGCGACATTGGGTCCCTCGTTGAACGTAGGGACCACGACGGTGACGGTCACTGACCCTCCCAGATCGATGTCAGGACACGGTCCCCGTCGACCGTGCCCGAGTCAAGTATCCGCCCTGCGGCGCCCCGTGAAAAAAGGTTCACCCGATCGAGCAGATCAGGAGTTGCCGTCGAACAGCGAGGTCACGGACCCGTCGGAGTGGACCTCGTTGATCGCGGACGCCAGCAGCGGTGCGATGGAGAGCACCTTGAGGTTGGGGAACCGGCGGTCGTCCTCGATCGGCAGGGTGTCGGTCACGACGACCTCGCGCGCCCCGCAGTCCGTGAGCCGCTGCGCGGCCGGGCCGGACAGCACGCCGTGCGTCGCCGCCACGGTCACGGACTTGGCGCCCGCAGCCATGATCACCTTGACGGCCTCGGCGATCGTGCCGCCGGTGTCGATGAGGTCGTCCACCAGCACGCAGTCCCGGCCCTGCACGTCGCCCACCACGCGGTTGGCGACGGACTGGTTGGGCCGCGTGACGTCGCGCGTCTTGTGCACGAACGCGAGCGGGCCGCCGCCCAGCTTGGAGGCCCAGATCTCGGCGACGCGGATGCGGCCGGCGTCGGGCGAGACGACTGTGACGTTCTCGACGTCCACGCGGGTGCGCACGTAGTCGACGAGGATCGGCATCGCCCACAGGTGGTCCACGGGGCCGTCGAAGAAGCCCTGGATCTGCGCGGTGTGCAGGTCGACACTCATCAGGCGGTCCGCGCCCGCCGTCTTGAACAGGTCGGCGATGAGCCGGGCCGAGATCGGCTCGCGGCCGCGGCTCTTCTTGTCCTGGCGGGCATAGCCGAAGAACGGCGCCACGACAGTGACGGAGTGCGCCGAGGCGCGCTTGGCGGCGTCGACCATGAGCAGCTGCTCCATGATCCACTGGTTGACCGGCATCGTGTGCGACTGCAGCAGGAACAGGTCCATGCCGCGCACGGACTCGCTGAAGCGCACGTAGGTCTCGCTGTTGGCGAAGTCGTAGGCGGACACGCCCAGGAGGTCGATGCCCAGCTCTTTCGCGACGTTCTTCGCCAGCTCGGGGTGTGCACGACCTGCTGCGAGAACGAGCGGGTGACGGTTCGGGCCGGGAATGGTGCTGGACATCAGTGGGACTTTCCTTCCTTGTCGGCCCCAGGTACGGGGGCCTGGTCGGCCGGCTCGGCCTGAGCGGCCGCGGCCTGCGGGGCCGTGGGGGCCCCGGCTGCATTCTGCTCGGCGAGCTGCCGCTGTGCCTGGTCACCGAGTCCGGACGTCCTGCCGTTGGCGTTCGTGGCGGCGTCCGCCGCTGCCGTCCCCGGCCGACGACGGGCGACCCAGCCCTCGATGTTCCGCTGCTGCCCGGCCGTGACGCCGAGCGCGCCCGCCGGCACGTCGCGGCGGATCACCGACCCGGCGGCGGTGTACGCGCCGTCGCCCACAGTCACCGGCGCGACGAACATGTTGTCCGCGCCCGTGCGTGCGTGCGAGCCGATCACCGTGCGGTGCTTGTGCACGCCGTCGTAGTTCACGGTCACGGACGCGGCGCCGATGTTGGTGTGCTCGCCGATCGTGGCGTCACCCACGTACGACAGGTGCGGCACCTTGCTGCCCTCGCCGATCTCGGCGTTCTTGGTCTCGACGAACGTGCCGATCTTGCCCTTGCGGCCCAGCTGCGTGCCGGGGCGCAGGTAAGCGAACGGCCCCACGGACGCGCCCTCGCCGATGATGGCGAGCGACCCGTGCGTGCGGATCACCGTGGCGCCGGGGCCGACCTCTACGTCGGTCAGCGTCGTGTCCGGGCCGATCGTGGCGCCCGTCGCGACCACGGTGGCGCCCTTGAGCTGCGTGTTCGGCAGGATCGTGACGTCGGGGGCGAGCTCGACGTCGACGTCGATCCAGGTGGTGGCCGGGTCCTGCACGGTGACGCCGGCGCGCTGCCACTCCTCGACGATGCGGCGGTTCATCTCGCGCGCCAGTACGGAGAGCGCCACCCGGTCGTTGACGCCCTCGACCAGCATCGGGTCGTCGGCGAGCAGCGCCCGCACGTGGTGGCCCTCGGCACGGGCGAACGCGACGACATCGGTCAGGTAGACCTCGCCCTGCGCGTTCTTGCTGTTCAGACCGCCCAGGCCGCGGCGCAGCGTGGCGGCGTCGAACACGTAGACCGAGGAGTTGATCTCCCGGATCTCGAGCTGGTCCGCGGTCGCGTCCTTGTGCTCCACGATCTCGAGCACGTCCCCGGTGTCCTTCTCGCGGACGATCCGGCCGTAGCCGGTCGCGTCGGCGACCTCGGTGGTCAGGATCGTGACGGCGTTGCCGTCCGCATGGTGCGCCGACAGGAGCTGGCCGAGCGTGGCGCCGTCGAGCAGCGGGACGTCGCCCGCGACCACCACGACGGGCCCGTCGACGCCGTCGCCCACGACCTCGCCGTCGGCGATGCCCGCGGCGGCCGCTGCCGCCTGCGCCTTGGAGTCGAGCGCTGCCAGTGCGCACTGCACCGCGCGGCCCGTGCCGGGGATGTCGTCCTGGTCCACCAGGATCGCGCCCGGGTCGAGCTGCCCGACGGCCTCCGCGACCAGGTCGCGCTCGTGCCGGATCACCACGGCGACCTGCGCCGGCTCGAGCTCGCGAGCGGCGGTCAGCGCGTGCCCGACCATCGGCTTGCCGCCGAGCGGATGCAGGATCTTCGGCAACGCGGACTTCATACGGGTGCCCTGGCCGGCGGCGAGAACGATGACTGCTGCCGGCTGAGGTGTCTCGGTCACGAGTGCTCCGATCGTGGGTTCGTCAGATCCGGATGGCTCCGCCCCCAGGATTCGAACCTGGACTAAAGGCACCAAAAACCTCTGTGCTGCCGATTACACCAAGGCGGACCGGGCGCGCGGGGGGCTCCGTCGTGACCCGAAGCGGGCGGGTGCCACCGTCGCACGTCCGTGAACAGTCTGCCAGGTCCTCGGGCATGCCCCTGCCGCACTTGGCGAGTCGTCAGCCACACCGTTCACCGCGGGACCCGTTCCGCCCCCTGATCCAGGCACGTCCGGAACTGCCCCTCAGGCACAATGAACCCCATGGCCGCCGACAACCGACGTACTCACCGACCTCGCATGACGGCCAGTCAGCGCCGTGAGCAGCTGCTCACGGTCAGCCGCGGGCTGTTCGCCGAGAAAGGCTTCGAAGGCACGAGCGTGGAGGAGATCGCGGCCCGGGCCGAGGTCTCCAAGCCCGTCGTGTACGAGCACTTCGGCGGCAAGGAGGGCATCTACGCCGTGGTCGTGGACCGCGAGGTGCAGGCGCTCACCGCCGCCCTGACCGGAGCGCTCGGCTCCGGCGGCCACCCGAAGGTCCTGCTGGAGCGCACGGCGCTCGCCCTCCTGGACTACATCGAGTCGTCCGAGGACGGCTTCCGCATCCTCGTGCGCGACTCCCCCGTCGCGCAGGCGACCGGCACCTTCTCCAGCCTGATCGGCGACGTCGCCACCCAGGTCGAGGCGATCCTTGAGCCCCAGTTCGCGTCGAACGGGCTCGAGACCAAGACCGCACCGCTCTACGCGCAGATGCTGGTCGGCATGATCGCACTCACCGGCCAGTACTGGCTGGACGCACGCAGCCCCAAGAAGACCGAGGTCGCGGCCCATCTGGTGAACCTGGCATGGAACGGCCTGCACAACATGGAGAAGAAGCCCGTGCTGACGAAGCTGTCGCGCTGATAAGCCTGTAGTAGCCGCACGCACTGACGGGGCGTCAATACCTGCGGCGAAATGCCGGTCTGCCGGCGAAATGACCGAAGGACAGCCATTCTTGCACTGGGGAAACAATGTGTGCGCGCGCAAAAGAACGAACACCTCCCGTGGCATTCCACGGGAGGTGTTCGTTTGACTGGGGATGTATCTAGTGCCGCTTCGGGGTTAACCGCGCGGCGTTTGCACTGCTCAGAGACCCAGGATGGCGCGGAGTTGCGCCAGGGTGATGAGGGCCGAGTCGAGCAGCGTGGTGAGAACGTCAACGACAGACATGGTGCTATTCCTTCCGGAAAACGGGAATCACAGGATGATCACCTGCGAGCCGAACGGGTTCGCGTCCACACATTAAGCACACCACCCGGACTCTGCAACGGGAAATGTATGTTTGGCTTTAATACGCGCCCTGTTTCACCCTGTGATAGTGGGCCCGGAATCGAAACACGCAGCGCCATAAACCGGACACATTCCGTCTCGCTCGCTAGGCGGGATCTTGGGCTTGCGCTGCGGTCGGCGGGCTATCGGCGGGGGTGCGGTCACGGCCGGTCGAAGGCCCGCTCCACCACGTGCTCGGCGATGGCCAGGCTGGACGTGGCGGCCGGCGAAGGCGCGTTGCGGACCACGGTCACGCCGCCCGAGCTGTTGATGCGGAAGTCGTCCAGCAGGCTGCCGTCGAGCTCGACGGCCTGGGCGCGCACGCCGGCCCTCCCGCGGACGACGTCGCCCACGCCGATGGCGGGCACGTACCGCTGGGCGGCGCGCATGTAGACGCGCTTGGACGCCGAGCCTGTCATCTCGCGGATGCCGGTGCGCCAGTGCTGGGCGCCCATGCGCCACGAGCCGGGCCAGGTAAGGATGTCGCGCACGTCACGCGCGCTGGGCAGGGTCCCGCGGTAGCCCTCGCGGCGCAGCGCGAGCACCGCGTTGGGGCCCACCTCCAGCTCGCCCGTCACGCGACGCGTGAAGTGCACGCCGAGGAACGGATATCGCGGGTCCGGCACCGGGTAGACCATGCCGCGCACCAGGTCCTGCTTGGCGGGGACCACAGTCATGTACTCGCCGCGGAACGGGACGATGCGGGGCGACT
Source organism: Promicromonospora soli (assembly GCF_014653785.1). Classification (GTDB taxonomy): domain Bacteria; phylum Actinomycetota; class Actinomycetes; order Actinomycetales; family Cellulomonadaceae; genus Promicromonospora; species Promicromonospora soli. The sequence continues at coordinate 153,316 of NZ_BNAS01000005.1, forward strand.
GCTCACCGTCCAGGTGGGCGAACCGGTCAGCGTGCAGGCCGGCACACACGACCAGCCGGTCGACGGCGACGAAGCGGCCGCCGTCCGACGAGCCGTGGCGCACCTCGATGCGCCCGCCGGCCCGCACGACGTCGGACACCGGAGCGCCCAGCCGCACCTCGCCGCCCGCCGCGACGATGTCGGCGCCCAGCGCGCGGGCCACCGCAACGTAGTCGGTGATCGCGGTGCGCGGCGAGTGCAGAGCGGCGAGCCCGGACGTGTGCGGCTCGATCTCCGCAATCTCCGCGCCGTCGAGCCGCCGCAGGCCGGGCACCGCGTTCGCGAGGGCAGTCTTCTCGAGCGCGTCGAACCGGCCACGCTCGGCCTCGTCGACGGCGACCACGAGCTTGCCGCACTCCTCGTACGGCAGTCCGCGCTCGGCGCAGTACTCCTTGAGGAGGTCACGTCCCCGGGCGCACAGTGTCGCCTTGAGGCTGCCCGGCCGGTAGTAGATCCCCGCGTGGACGACGCCGGAGTTGTGCCCGGTCTGGTGCACGCCGAGCCGGTCCTCCTTCTCCAGCACGACCACACGCGTCCCGGGACGGCGGCGGATGACCTCGCGGGCCACGGCCAGCCCCAGGATCCCGCCGCCGACCACGCCGACAGTGCTCATCGAACGAGTTCCCCTCGCCATGCCGCGAGCAGCAGACCCTCCACCGCGTCAGCGGTCACCGGGCGCGGGTTTGGATAGGGGCTGGCCGCCACCCTCTCGGCTACCTCGCGCAACGCCGCGCGGGGCAGGCCGAGTGCGCCGAGCGTCGTCGGGCCCTCGTGCATGGCCGCGAGTGCCGCAACCGCGTGGGTCGGGTCGCCGTCCGCCACCCGGGCCAGCCGCGCCGCCGCATCGGTCGCCGCGACCAGGTTGAACCGCATCACGTGCGGCAGGAGCAGGGCGTGCAGCTCCGCGTGCGGCAGGCCGAAGGTACCGCCGAGCACGTGCGCGAGCTGGTGGTGCAGGCCCATCCGCGCCTGCGCCAGGCACGCGCCCGCCAGCCACGCCGCCTCCTGGAGCCGGGCACGCGCGGCGACGTCGGACAGGCGGCCGAGCACCACGGGAAGCGCGGAGAGGATGCCGTCCGCCGCCTCCACGGCGTACGCGCGGGTCGCGGCGCTCGCCTCGGTGTCCCACAGCGCCTCGACGGCGTGCGCCAGCGCATTGAGCGCCGAGGTCAGCGTCAGCCCGCGCGGCATCGACAGCGTGAGCTCCGGGTCGTACACGACGGTGCCGGGTGCAAAGGCCGGGTCGCGCCGCGTCGTCTTGACGCCGTTCTCGGTCTCCCCGAGCACGGGCGTCACCTCCGAGCCGGCGTAGGTGGTGGGCACCGCGACCTGCGGCATGCCGGTCCGGATGGCGAGCGCCTTCGAGAGCCCGATCGCCGACCCGCCGCCGATCGCGACGATGGCGTCCGCCCGCACCTCCCTGGCCACGGCGAGCGCCTCGGCGGTCACCTCGACCGGGCTGTGCTGCGCCGGGCGCCCGAAGGTCGCGGCATACCGCTCCCCCAGCGCCGTTGCCAGGTCCTGCGTCCCTTCGGCCGACGACGGCGCCGCAACGAGCAGCACCCGCTGCGCCCCGAGCCGTTCGATCTCGTCCGGTACGAGAGCCCGCGCGCCGGCGCCCTGCAGTACCCGGCCGGCGTACACCTGGTGCACCCTGATATCTGTTCCCACGAGGGCTGAGCCTACGGTCGCGCAGTGCCTCGGACCACGGGGTGCGTCACTCTGGCCCGGTCGAGATTCTTGATATCGAGATATCCGGTAGCCTCTCGCCATGGAGCACACAGGTCCCGCCGACGAGGTCGACCGCATCGTCGCCGCGTGGCGCCACGTGCGTCCCGACCTCGAGCTCGAACCCCTGACGGTGTTCAGTCGGGTGTCCCGGCTGGCCCGCCATCTTGATCTCGCGCGCCGCACCGCGTTCGCCCGGCACAGCCTCGAGACCTGGGAGTTCGACGTGCTCTCGGCGCTGCGCCGCGCCGGTGAGCCGTACCGGCTGTCGCCCGGCACGCTCGTCACGCAGACCCTGGTCACCAGCGGGACCATGACCAACCGGATCGACCGCCTGGAGTCGCGCGGGTTCGTGCAGCGGCACCGCTCCCCGGACGACCGGCGTGGCGTCCTGGTGCAGCTCACCGACGAGGGTCTGGCGCGGGTCGACGCGGCCATGAGCGACCTGCTCGACATCGAGGCCAAGGTGCTGACCGCCCTGTCCCCCGCGGAGCGCCCGCAGCTCGCGGCGCTGCTGCGCACGGTGACCGCCCAGTTCGACGACTAGGGCGCGTCTGCCAGATCCGGGCTGGATCTTGACGCCGTGATCCGACCGTGGTGACGAGCTCAGCGGCTCCGGCTCACCATGATCTTCTCGCGGCCGAGCTGGTCGGGCAGGAAGAAGAGGTCGTCGGCGTCGGCGACGTACAGCGGCACCTCGCCCTGCTTCGCCGGCATGCCGTCGGCGTCGGTGACGGTCAGCTCGACGTGGTCCGCGGAGCTCTTCGAGACGTACTTCCAGGTGCCCTCGATCTCAGAGGGGGCACCGGCGACCGCGCCGTCGAGCACCTCGCCCGGGACCCCGACGGCCGTGAACGTCCGGTCCTCGCCGAGCGCCACGACGGTAGCGGACCCGTCGGCGACGTAGGAGCCCACGAACTCGGGCTCCGAGTAGTCGAGCTTGCCGATGTCGAAGCCACATCCCGACAGCATGAGTACGCCGACGAGTGCTCCCACGCCTCGGAAGACCTGCCGCTGGATCATTCGACACCTCAGTTGTTCCGGACCTGACCGGTCGCCCAATCTAGCGGGAAAGCCGCAATTCCTCTTGGAGATCCTGGGCAGCGATCAGGCCACAGTGTGGCGATGCGATGGACGCCCGGCGCGACCAGCTGCCCCTTCCCGCACAATGACGCCATCATGAGCACCATCCGCACAGCGGCCGGCGGCTCCGCGCTGCTCATCGCGGTCCTCGTCTTCGCGCTGAACCTGCGCACCCCCATCACATCCCTCCCGCCGGTGATGGCGGACGTCGCGACCGGGCTCGGCCTGGACCAGACCCTCACCGGTCTGCTCGTGGGCATCCCGGCGCTCTGCTTCAGCGTGGTGGCACCGGCGGCGTCGACCCTGATCGCTCGCGCCGGCCCGTACGCGGCGGTCACCGTCGCCCTGGTCGGGGTCATCGCGGGGACGCTGATCCGGTCCGCCGGCTCGGGGACGGCAGGTGTGGTGGCGGCCTTCGCGGGGACCGTCGTGCTCGGCTCGGCGATCACCGTCGGCAACGTGGTGGTGCCGGTCATCATCGCGCGGGACTTCCCGGCCAGGACGGCGCTGGCGACGGGCCTGTACTCGTCGACGATGAATCTCGGGTCGGTCTTGGCGACGTCGCTCACCGCGCCGTTCGCGGCGCTGCTGGGCTGGCAGGGTGCGGTCGCCTCGTGGTCGCTCGTGGCGGTGGTGGCGCTAGCCGTGTGGCTGATCACCACCCGCCGCATGTCAGACACACACGTCACTCGGGTGACCGACGGTGCCGCTCGCACCGAACGGCCGGACGAGACCTGGGGCGGTGTGCTGCGCCGCCCGATCACCTGGGTCCTGACGGTGGCGTTCGCGGGGCAGTCGTTCTCGTACTTCGCGGTGACGGCCTGGCTGCCGGAGCTGCTGCGTGACCTGCTGGGCGTGTCCGTGACCACTGCGGGCAACGCGGCGGCACCGTTCCAGGGTCTCGCGATCGCGGGCAGCGTCCTGGTCCCGCTCGCGCTGGCCGCTCGCGTGCCGATGCGCGGCGCCGCGGTGGTGATGGGGCTGCTGTGGGTGGCCCTGCCCGCGGGCCTGCTGCTGGCTCCGCAGTGGTGGCTGCTGTGGGTGAGCCTCGCGGGCATCGCCCAGGGCGGGAACTTCGTGGTGATCTTCACTGTCGTGGCGCAACAGTGCCGCACGGTGGCCCAGACCCGCCGGACGGTAGCGACCGTGCAGGCGTTCGGGTACGCCGTGGCCGCGTCCGCTCCCGCCGTGATCGGCGCGGTGCACGCGGCGTCGGGCGGCTGGACCGCGGCGCTCCTGGTGATGCTCGGGTCCACGCTGGCGCTGGGGACAGCGGAGCTGGTGGCGACCAGACACCGGTGGCGCACGGCGCCCTAACGGGAACTTTTCCATTGCCGTTGTATCTTGGCAGGATCATTGCCTACGGTTCCAGCATGACGACACATCTTGAGCCCACCGCAGTGCTCCCCACCCTCCGCGAGCACCTCCTGGTCGACGGGTTCGACCTCGTCCTCGACCTCACCCGGTCGCACGGCTCCACGCTCGTCGACGCGCGTGACGGTCGCGAGTGGCTCGACCTGTTCACGTTCTTCGCCTCCTCCCCGCTCGGCATGAACCACCCCGCGCTGGCGGACGATCCCGCGTTCCGCGAGGAGCTGGCCACAGCGGCGATCAACAAGCCGTCCAACTCCGACATCTACACGGTCGAGATGGCGCGCTTCGCCGACACGTTCGCACGCGTGCTCGGCGATCCCGCCCTGCCGCACCTCTTCTTCATCGACGGCGGAGCACTCGCCGTCGAGAACGCGCTCAAGGTCGCTTTCGACTGGAAGTCGCGGCTCAACGAGGCGAACGGCCGCTCCCCCGAGCTCGGCACGCAGGTGATGCACCTGGAGCACGCGTTCCACGGCCGCTCCGGGTACACGATGTCGCTCACGAACACCGAACCGGGCAAGGTCGCGCGGTTCCCCAAGTTCGACTGGCCGCGCATCCCCTCCCCGTACATCGCCGAGGGCAAGGACATGGACGCGGCCGAGGCCGCGGCGCTCGGGGCCGCCCGTGCGGCGTTCGAGGCCAACCCGCACGACATCGCGGCGTTCATCATGGAGCCCATCCAGGGCGAGGGCGGCGACCACCACTTCCGCCCGTCGTTCCTCCAGGGCATGCAGGCGCTGTGCCGGGAGTTCGACGCGCTGTTCGTCGTGGACGAGGTCCAGACCGGCGCCGGTATCACGGGCACCACGTGGGCGTACCAGCAGCTCGGCGTCAGCCCCGACGTCGTCGCGTTCGGCAAGAAGACGCAGGTCTGCGGCATCATGGCCGGCGGCCGGGTGGACGAGGTGCCGGACAACGCGTTCGCCGTCTCGTCGCGCATCAACTCGACCTGGGGCGGCAACCTCACCGACATGGTGCGCTCGCGCCGGATCCTCGAGACCTACGAGGCCGAGGGACTGGTGGACCGGGCCCGCACCATGGGCAAGCTGCTCCACGACGCGCTCACCGAGCTGGCCACCCGGCACGACGGCGTGACCGACGTCCGCGGCAAGGGCCTCATGTGCGCGCTGACGCTGCCGTCCCGCGAGGTGCGCGACCGGGTACTGTCCGCGCTCACCGAGCGGAACGTGCTGCTGCTCGGCTGCGGCGAGCGGTCGGTCCGGTTCCGCCCGGCGCTGACGGTCACCACCGAGGCGCTGGATGCCGGCGTGCGGGCACTCGACGAGGTCCTGACCGAGACCCTCTGACCCCCTTGGCTGTGGGCGTGATCGTTGCGACTATGCGCCCGTTTTAGGCGCAACGATCACGCCCACAACCAAGCGAAGGTCACTCGTCTTCGGCCGCGACGCTGTCCGCGATGCGGATCAGCTCGGCCACCGTCGGCCCCGCGTTCCCCGTGGGCGTGCGGCCGATGGTGCCGAGCAGCACGTAGGAGCCGGCGTCGTCGGTCCATTCGAGCCGCACCGGGCCGAACCCGTTGTTGTCCACGCGGGTCACCCGGACGTCCTGGCCCGACTCCTTGAGGTCCTGCGTCTCGACCGTCACGTTGTCGCCGGACAGCTCGTCGGACAGCTCGGCGGACCCCGGATACGCCACGAACGTGATGGCCGACGCCGGGTGGTACGCGCCGGAGCGGACCTCCTCCTCGGGCCACGCGAGGCCCGGTCCGCCGCGGAACGTCTCCACGTTGTCGGCCCCGGGCAACGTGTAGGTGATCCAGGTGCCGAGGTGGTCCTCGGCCGTCGTGCGGCCGATCCCGGCCGAGATGTCGGCGGGGCACTCGGCCACGGCGCGCCGGACGGCGTCGGGCACCCAGTGCGGCTGACGCAGGTCCTCGGCACAGGTGCCGGCCGTCAGCTCGGTGGCATCCGCCGGGACGACGGCAGGCTCGTCCTCCCCTGCCCCGATCACGAGCGTGACCACGATGATGATGATCGCGCCGAGCAGCGTCACAGCCCCGCCGAGCAGCCACTCCGGCCGGATCCTCGGCTCGTCGATAGTGGTGACCACGTCAGCCACCGCACTCGATCTCGGTGACGGCGTCCCGCGACAGGGCGATGACCTTGTTCGACGCGACCGGGCTCCGCGCCAGGCCGGGCTGCACGTACGAGCCCCAGTCGCAGTCGTTCTCCGCGAAGTACGCCTCGCGCGAGCCGCCCGGCGCGGCGTAGCGGATGCGGTGGTCAGGGCCCTGGCAGCTGTACTCGGGATCGCACACGGAGATCGCCAGCGCGCGCATGGTGACCCAGGTGCTGGTGTCCACGCAGCCGTTGACGGGCAGGCCGTTGTACGCCTGGAACGCCTTGGTGGCGACCTCCGACTCGCTGTCCCACGACCCGTCCACGGGTTTCAGCCCGGTGGCGGCCGACAGGACGTTCTGAGCCGCGACCACCTCACCGCCGGACGTCTTGCCGCACTCGCCGACGGGGTCGTTCGACACCCAGGTGGCGCTCGAGTTCATGGCCTGCACCACGGCAGCGACGATCAGGGCAGCGGCTACGGTCCCACCGCCCGCCTGCAGCCAGGTTCGGGTGGTAGGCATTCCCGCGGCGCTCCTTCGTCTGCCCGAAGCCGGGCGATGTGGCTGGCGATCGCGAGCGTAACAATCCGCTCTTAAAAGACGGAAGCGACGCACCGGGAGAAATAGCGCCGCGTCGGAGGCGGGTTTCGCCGGGGCACCGGCTCCCGGCCGGCGTCGTGCGCCGAACCGCAACCCGCCGGTCCGCCGTCGCGCCGAGCCGCAACCTGCCCGTCGATCGTCGCGCCGAGCCGCAACCTGCCGCTCCATCCGACCGCTGATGGACGATCAGCTTTCGCCTCGACACCCGGATGAACGTTGACGTTGCGGTTCGGCAGCTGCCAGCGACCAGCTAGACGCGCATCGTGCGGTTCGGCACCCGTGGGCGGCGTCACCGTGTCGTGTGCGCACCCCCGTTGACGTGCAGCGTCTGCCCAGTGATGTGGCGGGCCGCCGGCGAGGCGAGGAACGTGACCAGGGTCGCGACGTCGGCGGGCAGGCCGGGGCGCCCGTCATGCGTGGCGGCGACCAGGCGGTCTCGGCGCTGGTCCGTGAGCCGGCCCTTGAAGTACCCCGTGTCCGCGATGTAGCCGGGCGCCACGCAGTTGGCCGTGATGCCGCGCGGGCCGACGGCCGCCGACAGCCCCGCGGTCCATGCCTGCACCGCCGCCTTGGCGACGCCGTACGACGTACCGGCGTACTCGGCGCCGATCGAGCCGACGGTGACGACGGCGCCGCCGGCCGGCATGTCCTTCAGGGCCGCGGTCGCGACCAGAACGGTGCTGAGCAGGTTCGCCTCGATGTTGGCGCGCCAGCCCTCGGCCACCCCGGCGAGGTCGGCCGGCTCGGGCCGGTCGAAGTCCGTGTTGCCGCCAGCCATGGCCACCAGCACGTCGACGGGAGCGTCAAGCTGTGCCATGAGCGCCTCGACGTCGTCCGGCTGTCCGACGTCGCAGCGCACCCCGCGCGCGCCCGACGCCTCCGCCGCCTGGTCGAGCCGGGCGGCGACGCGGCCGGTGATCACGACGCTGTCCCCCTGTTCGACGAACTGGCGCGCCACCGCCGCGCCAATGCCGCCGGACCCGCCGGTGACAAGAACAAGTCTGGGCATGTCGTCTCCCCCATCTCGTATATGTTTAGGCCTAAACGTACAGGAGGCGCGCGTGACCGAGTACCCCTTCGACTCCACGGCGGCCGTTCCGCCCGAGGCGATCGCCGCGGCGTGGGAACGTGAGCTGCCAGGAGTCCCGGTGTCGTCGATCGGTGTGATCACGCCGCTGTGGCGGGTCGCGAAAGCCCTGGCGGACGACCGGCGCCGGACCCTGCACCGCATCGGGCTGGATCCCGCGACGCTCGACCTGCTGAGCACCCTGCGGCGCTCGGGCAGACCGTGGTCGCTGACGACGCGAGAGCTTGCGGCGCAGACGCTCGTCACCGCCGGGGCGATCTCGCAGCGGATCGCGCGGGCGGAACGCGACGGGCTGGTGGTACGCGCGCCGTCCGACGCCAGACGGCGCGCCGTTGCCGTAACCCTGACCGACGCGGGGCACGAGCTCGTCGAGCGCGCAGTGCGCGAGCTGCTCACGCACGAGGAGGAGCTGATCGCCGGTCTGTCGGCAGAGGACCGCCGAGCGCTGTCCGGGCTGCTCGGCCGGCTCGCAGCAGCACTGGATGAACCGTTCACCTGAGTGCAAGGGCAGTGCCCCAGCAGGCGGTTCCCGGCTCGAACGGTAATCTCGGCGGCATGCTGTGGCCCTTGACCAGCCCGCCGCGACTCCGTCCGGGCGACACCGTCGCCGTCGTCGCCCCGTCGGGTCCGGTACCGGCCGACCGGCTCGACGAAGGCGTTGCCCACCTCCGTGACTGGGGCCTCGACGTGCAGGTGATGCCGCACGTCCGAGACACACATCCGGGCCACCGGTACCTGGCAGGCTCCGACGAGGCCCGCGCCGCCGACTTCCAGGAGGCCTGGCTCGATCCCGACGTCCGTGCTGTGGTCGCGGCGCGCGGCGGATACGGGGCGGCGCGGATGATCGACCTCGTCGACTGGGACGCGCTCGCCGCCGCCGACCCCAAGGTGCTCGTCGGGTACAGCGACTGCACGGTGCTGCACCAGGCGGTCGCCGCCCGCCTCGGGCTGGTGTCGCTGCACGGCCCGATGCCGGGAACGCTCTCCTTCGTCAAGTCCGAGCCCGCCCGCGAGCACCTCCGGCGCACCCTCTTCGAACCGGAGACCGCCCAGGTTCTCGCCGGCCCGCATGCGGAAGCCCTGGTCGGCGGCACGGCCCGCGGGATCACGACCGGCGGCTGCCTCTCGCTCCTGACGACGTCCATCGGCGTCGGCGCCACGCCGTCGTCCGCCGCGGGCGGGATCGTGCTGCTGGAGGACATCGACGAGCGGGCCTACCGGATCGACTCGTTCCTCACGCACCTGCTGCGTGCGGGCTGGTTCGACGGCGCGCTCGGCGTGGTGCTGGGCTCGTGGCAGGACTGCGAACCGGTCGAGCCGGTGGTCCGGGACCTGCTGGGGTCGCTCGGCATCCCGATCCTGAGCGAGCTCGGGTTCGGTCACGGTCCGGACCCGCTCACCGTTCCGCTGGGCGTGTCCGCCGAGCTGGACGCCTCCGCCGGCACGCTCACGCTGGACCAGCCGGCCCTCGCGTCGCGCTGACGCGGGACTAGGGCTCGGCCGTCTGGCCCTCGAAGTACGTCTGCAGCACCACCGTGGTCTTCGTGGAGACCTTCGCCGTGCGGCGGATCTTCCCGAGCAGCTCCTCCAGCGCCCGCGGCGACGACACGCGCGCGGTCAGCAGGTAGTTCGCGTTGCCGGCCACCGAGTAGCAGGACTCGATCCCGGCCATGCCGCGCAGCCGCTCGGGCGCGTCGTCCTCCTGCGCCTGGTCCAGCGGCGTGATCTCGATGAACGCGGAGAGGGGCAGCCCGACGGCCTCGGGGTTGATCACCGCCCGGTAGCCCGTGATGACGCCGCGCGCCTCCAGCTTTCGCACCCTCACCTGTACCGCGGACAGGGACAGTCCCGAGATCTCGGACAGCACCGCGAGCGTGGTGCGACCGTCCTTGCGCAACGCGTCCACGAGTGCTCGATCCACGCCGTCGAGCGGTGCCAGCTCGTTGTCGGTCATCCCGCCACCTCCGCCGCTTCCAACCAGGCAGCCTCGAGCTCGTCGCGTTCGTTCACGAGCTCGCGGAGCTCCGCGTCCAGCCGCGCGACAGCCTGGTAGTCCGTTGCCTGCTGTGCGATTGTTTCGTGCAGCTCGGCCTCCTTCTGGGCAATCTTCCCAAGTCGACGCTCAATTCGGGAGACCTCTTTCTGCGCAGCGCGAATGTCACGCTGCGAGAACTCCTCGCCGGGAGCGGCGCCGCCCGACGCCGAGGCCGCGCCCGACGTCGTGCCGCCGCCAGCCGAGCCCGTGCCGGAACCGGCAGGCGTGCCCGAGGCCGATGCGCCCGCGGCCTTCGCCGCGGCCCGCAGCCGCAGGTACTCCTCCACGCCCCCGGGCAGGTCGCGGATGGTCCCGTCGCCGAGCAGCGCGACCTGCCGGTCCGCCACCCGCTCCAGCAGGTACCGGTCGTGCGAGACGACGATGAGCGTGCCGAGCCACCCGTCCAGCAGGTCCTCGACGGCGGCGAGCGTGTCGGTGTCGAGGTCGTTGGTGGGCTCGTCGAGCAGCAGCACGTTGGGCTCGGCAACGAGCAGCCGCAGCAGCTGGAGCCGACGCCGCTCGCCGCCGGACAGGTCGCGCACCGGCGTGTAGGCCCGCTCCCGCGTGAAGCCGAGCTTCTCGGTGAGCTGCGCCGCGGTGAGCTCCTTGCCGTCGACCACCACCCGGCCCTTCTCCTGCTCGATCACCTCGACGGCCTTCAGGTCTCCGACGTCGTCCAGCTCGGCGACGTCCTGGGAGAGCTCCTTCACGTGGATGGTCTTGCCTCGCTTGACCCGGCCCGAGTCCGGGGCTCGCCGGCCGGCGAGCAGCGCGAGCAGCGTGGTCTTGCCCGCACCGTTGACGCCGACGACGCCGTACCGGTCGCCGGGGCCCAGCCGCCAGGTCACGTCGTCGAACAGGACCTTGCCCGGGACCGTCACGCTGACCGACTCCAGGTCCAGAACGTCCTTGCCCAGCCGCCGCGTCGCCATGCGGGTCAGCTCCATCGAGTCCCGCGGCGGCGGCTCGTCGTCGATCAGCGCGGACGCGGCGTCGAGCCGGAACTTCGGCTTGGACGTGCGGGCCGGCGCCCCGCGGCGCAGCCACGCGAGCTCCTTGCGCAGCAGGTTGTCCCGCTTCTCCGCGGCCGTCGCGGCCTGGCGGGCCCGCTCGGCGCGCGCCAGGATGTAGGCCGCGTATCCGCCTTCGTACCCGTCGATGGCGCCGGTCCCGTCGCCGCGCACCTCCCACATGCGGGAGCAGACCTCGTCGAGGAACCAGCGGTCGTGCGTCACGACCACGAGCGCACCGGTCGTGCCGGGACGCCCGTACCGCTCGCGGAGGTGGGCTGCGAGCCACGCCACGCCCTCGACATCGAGGTGGTTGGTGGGCTCGTCGAGGAGCAGCACGTCCGGGTCCTGCACGAGCAGGGCCGCGAGCGCCACGCGCCGGCGCTGTCCGCCCGAGAGCTTCGCGGCCGGGGCGTCCCAGGCGAGGTCGGCGAGCAGGCCGTCGTGGACCTCGCGGATCCGGGCCTCCGACGCCCAGACGTGCGTCTCGGCGTCGCCGTGCACGAGGTCGAGCACCGTGGCGTCTTCCGCGAGCTCGTCGCGCTGGTCCAGCATGCCCAGGGTGGAGCCGCCCACTTTGGTGACCCGTCCGCCGTCGGGCTGCGAGGTGCCCGCGAGGATGCGCAGCAGGGTGGACTTGCCCGCGCCGTTGGGGCCGACCACGCCGATGCGGTCGCCGTCGTCGAGCCCGAGGGAGACGTCGGACAGGAGGGTGCGAGTGCCGATGGTCAGCGCGATGCCGTCTGCGCCGAGAAGATGTGCCACCTCACAAGCGTAGTCGCGCGCTACGCTCTGCCGGTCGACGACGACCGAGCCGGAGGACTCCGCCGTCGATCCCAGCAGAACGACTACGCGAGGAGCACCCACGTGGCCCAGTTCGACATGCCGCTGTCCGATCTCGAGACGTACCTCCCGGAGCTCGACGAGCCAGGCGACTTCGACGAGTTCTGGTCGACGACCCTGGCCGAGGCCCGCACGTACGACGAGGCGCCGAAGGTGGAGCGCATCGACATCGGGCTGACCGAGATCCTGGTCGACGACGTCACGTTCCCCGGGTTCGGCGGGCACCCCGTCAAGGCCTGGCTGACGCGGCCGGCGCACGCCGACGGCGACCTGCCCGTGGTGGTCGAGTACCAGGGCTACGGGGGCGGGCGGGGCCTGCCGCACGAGCACATCCACTGGGCCGCGGCCGGCTACGCGCATCTCATGATGGACACGCGCGGCCAGGGTTCGGGCTGGGGCACCGGCGGCTCGACGCCGGACCCGGTGGGGTCCGGGCCGGCGTCCCCGGGGTTCATGACCCGCGGCGTGCTCGACCCGTACGACCACTACTACCGCCGCGTCTTCACCGACGGCGCCCGCGCCGTCGACGCGGCGCGCGCCATCCCGGGTCTCGACCCGGCGCGCGTGGCGCTGAGCGGCGGCAGCCAGGGCGGCGGCATCACCATCGCGGTGGCCGGCCTCGTGCCGGACGTCGTGGCCGCGATGCCCGACGTGCCGTTCCTGTGCCACTACCGCCGGGCGGTGTCGATCACGGACAGCCTCCCGTACGGCGAGATCACGCAGTACCTCTCCGTGTACCGCGACCCGGCGGTCGAGGTGCAGGTCTGGCGCACCTTCTCCTACCTGGACGGGGTGTCGTTCGCCCGGCGGGCCCGCTCGGCCGGACTGTTCTCGGTGGCGCTCATGGATGGGACCTGCCCGCCGTCCACGGTGTACGCGGCGTTCAACAGCTGGGCGCCGGGGCACGGTGAGACGGTCACCAAGGAGATCGACGTCTACCCGTACAACAGCCACGAGGGCGGCGGCGACTACCGGTTCCCGCGCAAGCTCGAGTGGCTCGGCAAGATCATCTGACGATCGCCGCGGGCGAACCGGAAATTTACCAGATACCGACTGGCGGTACGCTCCCAGCGCACGCCCACCTTCCGGAGGTCTCCCCAGTGCCTGACTTCGACCTGCCGCCCATCACGGCCTTCTCGCCCTCGTCGCCCGCGCAGCCGGCTGCCCCGACTACCGACGAGCCGGCGAACTTCGACCTGCCGCTCGTCACGGTGGCACCGGCTGCGCCGCCCGCAACCGACGAGCCCGTGGACTTCGACCTGTTCTGGTTCGAGACGCTCGCCGCGCACCGCGACATCGAGGTCGCGCCCGTGCTGGCCGCCGCCTCGGCTCGCTCCCGGGATCTCATGGCCGAGTCCGTGACCTTCGCCGGGTTCGAGAGCCGGCCTGTGACGGGCTGGCTCACCACTCCGGTAGGGGCGGGCGCGACCCTGCCCGGCCTGGTCGAGCTGCGGCCCGCCGGCCGTGCCGCGGGGCGCGACCTGGAGTGGCTCGCGTCCGGCGGGTTCGCGCACCTCGTGGTCGAGCTGCCTCAGGACGACCTCGACGATCCCTACAACCGGGGCGTCTTCACCGACGCCGTCCGGGCGGTGCAGGCACTGCGCACCCTGGCGACCGTGGATCCCTCACGCATAGCGGTGCTCGGCACCGGTCCGGTGGCCGCGGCCGCCGTCGCGGCGGCGGGGCTGCTGCCCGACCTCGCGTGCGCCCTGGTCGAGGGCGACATCCCGGCCGCACACAAGGACTCGCTGGTCGCGTTCGCGCGCCGCGCGAGCACGCCGCTGCAGCTCACGCAGGGTGCGGGTGCCCAGGTGCTGCTGGAGGAGTGGGGCTTCAACGCAGCCCTCGCGCTCAGCGCGATGACGGGGTCGGTCGAGCGGGTGGTCGAGTGCGTGCTGACCACCGAGACCAACCTCGCGACCCGCCGCACCCGCTGGATCGCGGCGCACACGAACCTGACAAACGTCTTCGTCCCACAGATTCACTACTGACCCTCTCCCTTCGTCCCCTCTCGGCGGAGTGGTCAGCGGGAGAGTGAGGTCACGATCTGGGTTCCCGGGGCGGGGCCCATCGCGCACCAGACCGCGTCGACGACGTCGGCCGCCGTCCACGCGGCGCCCAGCGCCAGCGCGTGCTGCCGGGACCTGCCCAGCGCGGCGACCGTGGGGCCAGACCCGGACACGATCACGCCTAGCGCCCCCGACTCGCTGGCGACCTCCATCACCTCGGCGAGCTCGGGCCGCAGGTCCAGAGCCGGGGCCTCCAGGTCGTTGTGCAGCGCCTTGCCGAGCGCCACCGCGTCCCCGGCGCGCAGCGCGTGCATGAGCTCGGTGTCGTCGGTGGGCGCCACTCTCGGCGTCGACGGGCCGGCCAGCTCGTCGAACCGCCGGAACACGGTGGGCGTCGAAAGGCCCTCACGCTGTGTGGCGAAGCACCAGTGGAACTCGCCGCGCGTCATCGCGGGGGTCAGCAGGTCGCCCCGCCCTGTGCCGACGGCGGTGTGACCCAGCAGCGAGAACGGCACGTCCGCCCCGAGCTCGGCGGCCATCTCGACGAGCTCCGGGCGGGGCATGCCGGCTTCCCAGAGCGCGTCGCACGCCACGAGTGCGGCGGCTGCGTCGGCGGACCCGCCGGCCATGCCTCCCGCGACCGGCACGCCCTTGGTGATGTGCAGCCTGACGTCGGCCGCCAGGCCGGTGCGCTCGGCAAGCAGCCCGGCGGCGCGCCAGGCGAGGTTGGTCTCGTCGGTCGGGACGGAGTCGGCCTGGGGGCCCGAGACGGTGAGCGAGATGCCGGAGCCGGGCGCCACCTGGGTGGCCGTGACCTCCTCGAACAGGGACACCGCCTGGAAGATCGTCGCCAGCGGGTGGTATCCGTCGTCGCCGACGGGCCCCACGCGCAGCGCGAGGTTGACCTTGCCGGGGGCGCGGACACGGACCGACGGCGACGGGGCCGCCGCGAGGCGCGGGATCACTCGGCCCCCTCCCCCCGCTGAACGTGCTCGCTCCCTCGCTGATCAAGCTTGTTCCCACGCTGATCGAGCTTGTCGAGATCCAAGGTCTCGACAGGCTCGACCACCGGCGAGGGCTCGACCCGCGCGACCGGGGGAAGCTGTTCCGCGATACGCGCGAACTGCTCGACGGCCAGCGTCTCACCCCGCGCGCTCGGGTCCACGCCCGCTGCGCGCAGCGCGGTCTCGGCGGCGACACCGGAGCCGAACAGCCCCGACAGCGCGGCCCGCAGCGTCTTGCGGCGTTGCGCGAACGCGGCGTCCACGACCGCGAACACCCGCTCGCGCGGTGCGGTGGTCGACGGCGGGTCCCGGCGCTCCAGGTGGACGAGCGCCGAGTCGACGTTCGGGGCGGGCCAGAAGACGTTGCGCCCGATGGTCCCGGCCCGGCGGGCCGACGCGTACCAGGCGGCCTTCACCGACGGGATGCCGTAGATCTTGGAGCCCGGCACGGCGGCGATCCGGTCGGCCACCTCGGCCTGGACCATCACGAGCACGCGTTCGAGCGAGTCGAACCGCTGCAGCATGGTGAGCAGCACCGGGACGGCCACGTTGTACGGGAGGTTCGCCACCAGCGCCGTCGGCGGCTCGCCGGGCAGTGCGGTGACGTGCATCGCGTCGGAGAGCACCACCTCGAAGTCGGCGTCCGGGAACCGCGCCTGCACCGTGTGGGTGATCTGGCCGGCCAGCACGGGGTCGATCTCGATCGCCACGACCGAGGCGCCGGCCTCCACCAGGCCGAGGGTCAGGGACCCCAGCCCGGGCCCGACCTCGACGACCCGCTCACCGGGCTTCAGCCCGGCGATGCGCACGATCTTGCGGACCGTTCCGCCGTCGTGCAGGAAGTTCTGGCCCAGGGTCTTGGTGGGCCGAACGCCCAAGCGCCCTGCCAGGTCGCGGATCTCCGCCGGACCGAGCAGGGCGCTTGGGATGTCGTTCATGCAGGTGAGCCTAACCGGATCAGTACCAACCCACCGACTCCGAGTGGCCCCACGCACCGCACGGCGTGCCGTAGCGGTCCGCGATGTAGCCGAGGCCCCACTCGATCTGGGTTGCCGGGTTTGTCGCCCAGTCCTCGCCTGCCGTGGCCATCTTGGAACCTGGCAGCGCCTGTGGGATCCCGTAGGCGCTCGACGTCGGGTTGGCCGCCTGGGGGTCCCAGCCCGACTCGCGCTCCCACAGGAGCTCGAGGCAGGTCCACTCCTCGCCGGTCCAGCCGCGGGCGGCGGCCATCTCCTGGCCGATCTCCTTGGGGGAGCCCGCCGGCACCGGAGCGCTGGTCTCCTCGACGGGAGCCTCCTGCTCGACCGGGCGCTCCTTGGTGCCCTCGACGACCACGCGGTCGACCGGCTTCTTCGTCACCTCGTCGGAGAGGACCTTGCGGGACACGACCTTGCCGTCGACCGTACGCAGCACGACGACCCGGGTGCGCACACCCTGCTCGCCCTTGCTCCGGACCAGGTCGCCCTCGTCCGCGTAGCGGTCGTCGTCCTTGGTGGTCCTCGTGTCGAAGTCCAGGTCGAACTTCTTGGTGATCTTCTTGGTCTCGACGCGCTGCACCTGGATGGCGACGTCCGCGCCGGCCTGCTTGGCGGACGCCGCGGCCTTGGGCTTGATCGCCTTGTCCTCCGCCAGGGCGGCGACAGGAGCGATGCTCACGAGGTCGTCCTTGTCGAGCTCGACCTTGAGGTCGTCGAGCACGTTGTCGACGCTCCCCGCGTGGTCCTCGACCACGCGGGTCGCACCGTCCGCGACGACGGCGACGGGGCCGTCGTCGTTCAGGCGGAGCGGGAGCGAGGCGCGGTCGCCGGAGCGGGACGCCACGAGGGCGACGTCGGCGCCGCGCTCGGCGAGGGTTGTCAGGGCCTCGCCCGCGTCGGTGACGGTGACCCAGACGTCACGCTCGCCGTCGCCGTCGGTCATGGTGACCTGGCGCGCGTAGCGGACGACCACCTGGTCGCCGTCGGAAAGCTCGGCGTCGGTCCCGGGGGCGACGACGTCGCGCTCGCCCAGGCGGACGCCCTGCGACTCGAGCATGCCCTCGACGGAACCGGCGTAGGTCGTGATGGTCTTGGTTGTGCCGTCGACGTCGAGCGTGACGGTCTTGCGTGCCTCTGCGAAAGCTACGGACCCGGAAGCGACCATCGCGACGGCTGCGAGGCCGGCAACGAGAGGCCAGCGACGGCGACGCTTCGAGGGGGCGGTCCGAGTAGCTACGGCCTCGGACTCTGAGTCGATGCTGGGGATGGAGCCAGAACTCTGCTGCTCAAAACGGGGGTTCACGCGTGTCCAGTCGTCGGACGTCCCGGGCACAGGCGGCGAGACGGGACGCATCCCTGGGGCGGGAGTCCCTACCACGGTTCGGCCGAATTAGGCCTGGCGACTCTTGCGAGCCGTCGCGGTCTCGACCGGCCGATCCGGCGGTCTCGCACTGACCGCGAAACTCCGCGTTCAGCGCCATCCTGCCGCCGTGGGGGTGCTGTGGCCTACACCACATCACACCCCCACGCCAGCGAGGACAACCGAACGTAACTGACTTGTTATCGATCGGCCAACTATCTCAGCAGGTTTCCACCTGTGTTCTCAGTCACTCATCTGGACAAGCGTCCAACTCTGGGCGGGTCAGTACAGGCCGAGCGATGCGGCACATGCGGGCCACTGGCCCCAGCCGGACTGCTCCTGGAGAGCCTGCGCGCGCATCGTCTGCTCGGCGGCGGAGGCATCTGACGGGAGGCCGGAGCCGCCCATCGCCTCCCAGGTGGGCAGGGAGAACTGGTAGAGCCCGTAGTAGCCGTTGCCGGTGTTCGTAGTGGGGTCACCACCCGACTCACACTCCGCGAGGGCTGCCCAGACGCCGCCGGTCGCGACCACCGGGGCCGCCGGCTCCTCGGCCGCCAGCGGCGCGGGTTCGGACACCGGTTCGGACACCGGTTCAGGCTCCGGTTCCGGCTCGGGACGCGCCTTGGTTCCGTACATGACCACCTCGTCGACCGGCTTGCGCTCGACCGTCGAGGACAGCTTGTCCCGGTCCACGACCTTGCCGTCGACCGTGGTGACGTCCCACGACGTGACGCGCTTGCCCGCCACGCCCTTGGTCTCCAGGTACGGGTCGAGATCCTCGAAGCGGTCCGGGTCCGCCGCCGTGACCTTGTCGAACGGCAGCCGGGTCACGGTCCGTTCGATCGAGGTCTCGACCTGTTTGACGACGACGGTGACCGTCGGCGCGCCCGGGGTGATCGTCGGCGCGCCGGGGCCTGTCGGCTGCCCCCGCTCGACGGTGACCCTGTCGTCCGCGTCGACCGTGACGTCGTTCTCGGCGAGCAGGTCGTCGAGCTCCGCGGCGCCGTCGACCACGCGCGGCGCCTTTCCGCCGACCACCAGGTTCACGGGGCCGTCGGCGTCGAGCCGCATCGGGAGCGTCACGCGGCCGCCGGAGCGGGACGGGACCAGGGCCACGTCGCCGGCTCGCTCGGAGAGCGTGGCAAGCGCCTGGTCGGCGTCGAGCGCGGCGACCCAGGTGGTCCGACGCTCGCCGTCGGCCTGGATGGTGACGTGGTGGCCGTAGCGGACCACGACCATGCCGCCGTCCCGTAGGGCACCGTCGGTGCCGGGCGTCACGGCGTCCCGGTTCGTGACCTCGACGCCCTCGTCGGCCAGGAGGCCGGCGACCTCGCCCTGGAAGGTCTCGACGGTAGTGACCTTGCCGTCCACGTCGAGCGTGACGCTCTTGTGGGCCGAGGCATATGCCGTGATGCCGCTCGCACCGACCACGGCGACGGCAGCGGCCCCCGCGATGAGGGCGGCCCTGCGATTGCGCGAGGGCGGCGACACGGACGGCGGAGGCGGCGGAGAGGGTGGTGGTACGGCCGTCGTGACGGCCGTCGGAGCGACTGCCGCTGCGGGCGGTGCGCCGGAAGGAGGGCCGGCCTGGGAGCCGGCTGAGGCTGTCACTGCCGCGGGGATGGCCTTGTCCGCCGACGGCGGTGAGCCAAAAAGCTTGGTGATGCCGACGCTGCCGTCGGCCTCAGGGTTGATGGGCTGTTCACTGGGTATGCCCTGAGCCGGGTGGGGAGATGTCACGCGGTTCCAGTCCTGGCGCCTTCCGGGCACGGGTGCCGGGGCGACACGAGTCTCACGTGCCTCCCGCGCTGGGCGCGGGCCCGGCCAGCCGATCCGGCGGTCTCAGAGACCGTAACCCTGTTGTTATCAAATGCAAGCCTATTCGCGAATCAGCCCCGCAAAAGATCCGAAAAGAGACTCACTTTCCTAAATGTCCAGGGTGAAAAAGGGGACCGCTCGGCTCGTGTCAGTACCAGCCGATGTCTACCGAGTGCGCCCACGCATTGCACGGCGTGCCGTAGCGGCTGGAGATATACCCCAGGCCCCACTCGATCTGAGTGGCCGGGTTGGTCAGCCAGTCGTCGCCGACGGTGGCCATCTTGGAGCCGGGCAAGGCCTGCGGGATGCCGTACGCGCTGCTGGACGGGTTGTCCGCGTTCCAGCGCCAGCCGCTCTCCTTCTGCCAGAGCTGGTCCAGGCACGCGAACTCGTCGGCGCCCCAGCCCCGCTCGGCGGCCATCGCCTGGCCCAGCGCCCGGGCGGAGCCCGGGTCCACCGGGGCGGTGGCGACGTCCATGGTCCCCACCACGAGCACCTCGTTCACGGGCTCGCGGACGACCTCCCGTTTGATCTCGCGGCGCTCGACGACGGCACCGCCCACCGTCTTCACCGAGTACGTCACCTTGGCCTCGCCGGCCACGCCCGCGGTGCGGATCGACTCGTAGCCCTCCGGGAGGCTCGGGTCCTCGACGGTCTCCGTGTCGAAGGGGATCACCTCGGTCAGGGTGCGGGACGACGACGCGTCGCGGCTGACCATGATGATCATCCCGTCCACCGCCGCGGCGTCGAGCGGCACGGAGGTGACGTCGCCCTTGGCCAGCGAGATGCCCGCCTGCTCGAACACGGAGCGCACCGTCGACTGCGTGGTGCTGAACTCGAGCACCGAGCCGTCCACGGCGATGTTGACCTTCTTGACCGTGGAGAACCTGACCGGATCGCGATCCAGCCGCGTGGTCCGGGAGGCCGTGGCGAGGGCGCCGTCACCGCGCGGCCCGAGAGCCGCGAGCAGCTCGCCGACCGTGCCCGCGGTGGTGCGGAGCGTGATGATCTGCCCGTCGAGCTCGACCGTGATCTCGCGGCTGGTGCGAACCACGACGGTGCCGCCTGGGCCGACCTCGGAATTAGCAGCGGGCTGCACCACGTCGTCGCGGTTCAGCTCGATGTGCTGCGACGCGAGGGCGTCCGCGACCGTGTCGCCGTAGACACCGACCGTGCGGATGTCACCGTTGTAGTCGATCGTCAGCGTCGTCGCGTTGGCGACGTACAGGCCGCTCACACCAGCGAGGGCGCCGACGACGGCACCACGGACCAACCACCGGGCCGCTCTGCTCGCGAGCCACGGCCGTGCGTACCTCACCACGAGCACCAGACCGTAACGGAACAAACTGCGCAGGAAAAGCCATCGGGGCATGAAATCGAATGCCGCATTTTTCGCAGCAAGGCGCCATTCTTACCAATTGCCGTAGACGCGCTCCGAGTTCGCGGCAATGCGGGCGCACAGCGTCGCGAGATCCTCACCCAGGTGAGCTGCCATGAACCGGGCCGTATGGGCCGCCGCGAACGGGGCGTTCGGCTGCCCCCGGTACGGGTGCGGCGTGAGGTACGGGGCATCGGTCTCCAGGAGGATCAGCTCGCGCGGCGCCACGGCAAGGGCCGCACGCAGGTGGTCGTTGGCCTTGAACGTGACGGGGCCGGCGAACGACAGGTACCAGCCGTTCTCGGCGCACACGCGGGCCATCTCCGCGTCGCCGCTGAAGCAGTGGAAGACGGTGAGCTCGGGAGCGCCGTCGGCCAACAGAACCTCGATGACCTGGGCGTGAGCATCGCGGTCGTGGATCTGCAGGGCGAGACCCAGCTCCTTGGCCAGCGCGATGTGCGCGCGGAAGCTGTCCCGCTGGGCCTGCTCGCCGCGGGGACCAGTGCGGAACAGGTCCATGCCGGTCTCGCCGATCGCGCGGATGCGGTCGTTGCTCTTGGCCAGGTCCGCGATCTCGGCGATCGCGTCCCCGAGCCCGACGGCATGGTGCCCCGCAGGCTCGGGCACCAGCCCATCGGGCCCTACCTCGTCGATCCCGGCGTGCAAGGTGGCCTCGTTGGGGTGGATCGCGAGCGCCCCGACCACCCGCGCCACTCGTTGTTGCGGGCGCGATCGTTGCGATGTCGCGCCCGACATAGGCGCAACGGTCGCGCCCACAAGCTCGGCGGTCCAGCGGGCCGACGGCAGGTCGCAGCCCACCTGGACCACTCGGTCGACGCCGGCGGCCGCGGCCCGGGCCAGGTGGTCCGCGACGGACGGCGGCCAGGCGTAGTCGCTCGGCTCGCCCTCCGGCGCCTTGGCCGGCAGCACCGCCGCGATGTGGTCCAGATGGGTGTGGTTGTCCACGACGGGGACGGGCAGCGGCTCCGGGTCGGTCGGAAATCCGCGCTCGCGTATGCGCTTTGCCATCGTCCGGGTGCTCAGACCGCCTGGTCGTCGAGGCGCGGGAACAGGGCGGCGCCCTTCGTCACGGTGGTGCCCGCTGGCAGGGCGCCGAACGTCGCGGCGCCGGAGAGCGGCTGCGCGTCCAGGGCGCCGAGCGACGGCTCCGCGCCGAGCAGCTCCCACAGCCCGGCCGCCGCCTTGGGCGTGATCGGGTTGAGCAGCACCGCCAGCGACCGCAGCGCCTCCGTGGCCGTGACGAGCGACGTGGCCAGGCGGCCGCCGTCGACCCCCGCGCCGGACTCGTCGGTCTCGCCCGGCTCCTTCGCGAGCTTCCACGGCTGCGTGTCGGCGAGGTAGCCGTTCGTGGCGTCCACGAGCGTCCACACCGCCGACACCGCGTCGTGGATGGCCAGCCGGTCGATCGCCGCCTCGGCGTCGGCCACCGCCTTGGCCGCGACCTGCGCGAGGCCGGTCTCCGCGTCGGTGAGCTCACCCGGTGCCGGCAGCGAGCCGCCGAAGTACTTGCCGATCATCGCCGCGGTCCGGGACGCGAGGTTCCCGAACCCGTTGGCGAGCTCGCCGTTGTACCGGGCGGTCATGTCCTCCCAGGAGAACGAGCCGTCGCCGCCGAACGCGATGGTCCGCATGAAGTAGTAGCGGAACGCGTCGGAGCCGAACGTGTCGATGATGTCCGACGGCGCGATGCCCGTGAGCTTGGACTTGCTCATCTTCTCGCCGCCCACCAGGAGCCAGCCGTGCGCGAAGACGGTCTTGGGCAGCGGCAGGCCGGCGGCCATGAGCATCGCCGGCCAGATCACCGCGTGGAAGCGCAGGATGTCCTTGCCGACCAGGTGCACGTCGGCCGGCCACGTCCGCGCGAACTGCTCCTTGAGCTCGGGGTCGCTGCTGTCGAGTCCCACGGCCGTGGCGTAGTTGAGCAGCGCGTCGAACCACACGTACAGGACGTGCGAGGAGTCCCACGGGATCGGGACGCCCCAGTCGAACGTCGAGCGCGAGATCGACAGGTCCTGGAGTCCCTGCTTCACGAAGCTGGCCACCTCGTTGCGGGCCGACGCCGGCTGCACGAACTCCGGGTGCTCCTCGTACAGCGCAATCAGCCGGTCCGCGTACGCGCTCATCTTGAAGAAGTAGTTCTGCTCCGAGAGCATCTCGACGGGCGTGCCGTGGATCGCGCACACCTTCTGCCCCTCGTAGTCGCCCGTCCCGTCGACGAGCTCGCCGGGGAGCTTGTACTCCTCGCAGCCCACGCAGTAGGGCCCCTCGTAGGAGCCCTCGTAGATCTCGCCCTTGTCGTACAGGTCCTGGAGGAACGCCTGCACCGAGGTCTCGTGCCGCTCCTGCGTAGTGCGGATGAAGTCGTCGTTGCGCACGTCGAGGGTCTCCAGGACCGGCTTCCACGCCGTCTCGACGAGCCGGTCCGCCCAGTCCTGCGGGCTCACGCCGTTCGCCTCGGCGGTACGCAGCACCTTCTCGCCGTGCTCGTCCGTCCCGGTGAGGAACCAGACGCTCTCCTGGCGCTGGCGGTGCCAGCGCGTCACGACATCAGCGGCGACCGTCGTGTACGCATGCCCGATATGGGGAGCATCGTTCACGTAGTAGATCGGCGTCGTGAGGTAGAAGGTCTTCTCGGCTTCCGGCATGACGTCAATGGTAGTTGCGCGGCGGCGGGGCACGGCGCGCCTTCCACAGCCCCTGCCCGACGGCGACGCGGGCCGGTCAGCGCACGACGGCGGGGTCGACGTCGTCGGCCCAGTCTAGGAATTGCTCGACGATCGCGATGCGCTGTACCGAGCCGACGTGGTACTGCACAAAAACGTCGGCAGGCCGTAAGGCGATCTGCCGGAACCTCTCAGCGAGTATCCCGCGATCCAACGGCATGGCTTCGATCTGATCAGCCAGTTCGAGTACATCGGCCCGAGAGAAGCGGCCGGACTCGAGGACCGTGTCGATGTCGATGTAGTCACGCACCTCACCGCGCGACCAGAGTGCCCCCATCTTGTTCGCCACCGCGTCGCGTGGGTCGAGCACAAGACCGATCTCGAGCATCCGCGGCGGGAATTCCCTGTAGTCCCATCCGAGCTGGATGTCACTCTTCGCGCCCGTGATCTCGTCGATCACGTGCAGGTCTGCGAACGTGGGGCCGATCCGGTTGTCGGTAACGACGAGTCCATCGGTTCGGAACCCCGCCGAAGTTCATCGACCGCCTCAGCGAACTGCTCCGGGTCACCGCGATCAGTGAAAAGGTCGACGTCGGCTGACGGCCTGTCACCCATGCCGTTCGCCGAGATGGCGTAGCCACCGGCGAGCACGAACCCATACTTCTCCACCGCCTCAAGCCCTATCCGGGCGAGGCGGTCGTGGAACGGACGCATCAGGCTGTTCTCGCCGCTCTTACGACAAGCGCGGGGAACTTGGACTCCCATATGGCCCGGCATCGAACAGGCAGGTTCAGCTCAGGCCAGAGCCGCATCAGAGTTGCCCTGTGGAGGAGCGCCTCTTGGTCCTGGGCGTTGCCATCCCGCACCACGGCGCTGTATAGGTGCTTCACCATGGCCTCGTCGGACAGGTCGTACCGAGGGTCTGGGGCGGTACTGATCGGAGGGGCAACCTGGATGACCCCCGTCGTCCGCCCCCGCAGGTCGTCCAAAGACTCCGGCGTCTCGTACGGAATGTGGTCGGCGTAGACGTAGCCACGCGGCACCCTCCGGTGCGCGCCTGGTTCTTCGGACATCCTGTTCGCCCCTCTCGATGACATCTGTTTCGAGCCTACGACGGTGCCCGTCATCTTCACCCAGAGTATCCACAGCCCTAGATGTCTGCCAGCAGTTACTCCGCCCGGGTCAGCGTGACCCGCAGCAGCCTGTCGTCGACCTGCCGGCCGTCCTCGGTCCTCGGCTCGCCCCGGCCGTCGGTGTTGTTCGTCAGCACGTACAGCTCGCCGTCCGGCCCCGCGTGGACTGCCCGGAGCCGGCCGAACTCGCCCTCCAGCAAGGCCTGCGGCTCCCCGAAACCACGGCTCTCCCCTTCCGCGACGGCCGTCGGAGGGCCGAGCAGCGGCACGCGCCACAGCCGCTCCCCGCGCAGCGACGCCAGGTAGATGGCCTCCTCGGTGACGGCGATCCCAGACGGCGACGCCTCCGACGTCGGCCACCACGCGACCGGGTCCGTGTAGGTCACGCCGGGCGGCGGCTCGAACCCGTTGCCCGGGCCCTCGACGTCGGGCCAGCCGTAGTTGCCGCCCGGCTCGATCACGTTGAGCTCGTCGAGCTGGTTCTGCCCGAACTCGCTCGCGAACATCCGCCCGCTCGCGTCCCAGCCCAGGCCCTGCACGTTGCGGTGGCCCAGCGACCACACCGGTGAGCCGGCTTCCGGGTTGCCGGGGGCGGGTTCGCCGTCGGGTGTGATGCGCAGGATCTTGCCGCCCAGCGACTCCGGGTCCTGCGAGTTCTCGGTGTTACCGGCGTCGCCCGTGGCGACGTACAGGTACCCGTCCGGCCCGAACGCGATCCGGCCCCCGTCGTGGTTCGAAGCCTTCGGGATGCCGTCGAGGATCGTCGTGAGATCCCCCAGCGCGAGGCTGTCGAGGTCCAGCTCCGCGCGCAGCACCGCGTTGTCCCGCTCGCCCGTGCGGTACAGGAAGACCGTGAGCGTAGGCCCGGCGACGTCCGGGTCCACGGCGACGCCGAGGAGCCCGCCCTCGCCGTCGGGCACTGTCTGGTCGGCCAGCTCCTGGGCGCCCCCGGACGGGTCCAGCGGCTCGACGTCGCCGTCCGGGCTCACGACCGCCAGCGCTGCGTCGTCCCGCAGCGTGACGAGGAACCGCCCGCCCGGCAGCGGGGCCATGCCCCACGGGACCGGAAGCTCCTCGGCGACCACCTCGGCCTGGGCCGTCACGTCCCCGTCCCAGGGATCGCTGCCCGACGCCGGCGCGCTCGCCGAGGCGGTCGGGCTCCCCGAGGCGGTCGGGCTGGCCAAGGCAGTCGGGCTGGGCGACACGACGCCCGGTCCGGGCGAGCCGGTGCAGCCCACCAGGAGCAGCGCCCCACCGACGAACCCCGCCGTGGCGAGGCTCCGGACAGAGGCGCGAGTACGGCGTCGGTCAGCAGTGGCATCCACGCGCCCATCCAAGCACCGCCCGAGTCCGAGCGGTCGGCAACTCGTCAGGTGTTCGGCATTCCGAGGTGCCGACCACGTGACGAACTACCGACCGCAGCGGGTACCTCCCCGGGCGGTCGGGTGGCAGAGTTGTTGTATGAGCCTTACCGAGTCCGTGCCCGAGCGGCGGGCCCTCATCGTCGTCGACGTGCAGCCCACCTTCTGCGAGGGGGGCGAGCTCGCCACCGAGGGCGC
Organism: Promicromonospora soli; assembly: GCF_014653785.1. GTDB lineage: Bacteria > Actinomycetota > Actinomycetes > Actinomycetales > Cellulomonadaceae > Promicromonospora > Promicromonospora soli. Next base: position 179,117 of record NZ_BNAS01000005.1, read on the forward strand.
AAACGAGATTGCGCACCGCGTCGCGGCCTACGCCGCTGCCCACCGTGACCGGTACACGACGGTGGTGACCACCCAGGACTGGCACATCGACCCGGGCGAGCACTTCAGCGAGACCCCGGACTTCGTCGACTCCTGGCCGCCGCACGGCATCGCCGGCACCCCCTACGCAGAGCTGCACCCGGCGCTGTCCGAGCTCGACCCGGACGTACGGCTGAAGAAGGGCCAGTACTCGCACGGCTACTCCGGCTTCGACGGCGCGGACGAACGCGGTCGTAGCCTCGCGACGGTCCTGGAGGACGCCGGGGTCACCGCCGTCGACGTCGTGGGCCTCGTGGAGTCGCACTGCGTGAAGCACACCGCGCTCGACGCCCGCCGGGCCGGCCTGCACGTCCGGGTGCTGACCGACCTGACGATCCCGGTGTCGGAGGCACAGGGTGAGGAAGCCGAGAAGGAGCTGACGTCGGCGGGCGTCGAGCTCCGCGACTCGTCCGTGCTCTGACCTGTGCTCCGTCGATCGAGCCGTCAGATCCAGCTCGGGAGCAGCATCAGCCGCTGCCAGTACTCGTAGGGCACCGGCATCGCCGTCCAGATCGGGTAGTAGAGCACGCTCACGCCCACGATCAGCACCGCCAGCACGGCGGCCAGCCAGCACACGATCCGCCGGTCCGCGCTGCCGCGTGGCGTCCGTTCGAGGCCGATCGCCAGGAGATGCACGAGCGTCAGGATCACGAACGGCGTGAACACTATCGAGTAGAACGTGAAGATGGTGCGGTCCGCCAGGGGCCACGAGTACAGGAACCAGGGCAGCCAGCCGGCGGCGATGCCCACGAGGGCGGCGGTGCCGCGCCAGTCGCGGTAGCGGACCACGAGCACCAGCACCACGGGGATCGCGAGCGCGCCCAGCCACCACAGCAGGGGGTTGCCGAGCGATGTCACCGCGGTGGCGCAGTCGCTGACGGCGTCCGCCGGGCAGGGCCCCTGACCGGGGGTGTACTTCTCCCAGAAGAACGACGTCGGACGCCACTGCACGATCCAGCCCAGGGGGTGCGACGCGTAGTTGTGCTCCGAGTCCAGGCCGGTGTGGAAGTCCCACATCATGCCGTGGTACTCCCACAGCGACCGCCCAGCCTCCCAGCCGCCCCGCGCCCAGCCCCAGTCGGGCCACCACCCCGGCGGAGCCACGCCGTTCACCGCCGCCCAGTCCCGCAGGTACGACTTCGGGTGCGCGAACCAGGCCGACCACGACGCGACGTACACCGCGACCACGGTGGGCAGCACGATCAGGGCGGCGGGGACGGCGTCGACCACCAGGGCGTCCTCCCACCAGCGCCCGATGCCGACGGTGCGCCGCGCCGTGAGGTCCCACACGACGGTCAGCAGGCCGAAGGCCGCGACGAAGTAGAGCCCGGACCACTTGACCCCGCACGCGAGGCCGAGCGACACCGCCGCCGCGAACCGCCACCCGCGGAAGCCGAGCCGTGGCCCGTACTGCCCGATCGTCCCGCCCGCCTCGACGATCTGCGCCACCCGGTCCGCGAGCCGGCGTCTGGCCCATTCCCGGTCCAGCACCAGGCAGCCGAACGCGACGAGCACCCAGAACATGAGGAACTGGTCCAGCAGGCCGGTACGCGAGTGCACTATCGCCTCGCCGTCGACGGCGAGCAGCAGGCCCGCGACCAGGCCCAACAGGGTGGAGGAGAACAGCCGCCGCGCGATCCGCACCATCAGCAGCACGGCCAGCACGCCGATCACGGCGCTGGCGATGCGCCAGGACATCGGGTTGTCGGCCCCGCCCATGAGGCGCATCCCGATCGCGATCATCCACTTGCCGATGGGCGGGTGGACCACGTACTCGGCCTCGTCGGTGATGTACGAGCTGACGTCGCCGGCTTCGAACGCCGGGTTGGGCTTCTCGGGCCACGCGGCCTCGAAGCCCAGGCTGGCCAGCGACCAGCCCTCCTTGACGTAGTACGTCTCGTCGAAGACCAGCTTGCCCGGGCGGCCCAGCTCCCACAGCCGCGCGCCCGCGGCGATCGCCGCCACGAGGAGCGCGCCGAACACGCCCCAGAACCGGTCCGCGGCGCGCCGCCCGAGACCGAGGCGCCGCTCGCCCAGCAGGTCGCGCAGGAGGCGGTCGCGCAAGGGCGGCTCCGGCTGCGCGGGCTGCCCGACGGCGGGTAACGAGCCGGTGGGCGTCATCTGGCCGCCCACGGCCTCGCGGCGCACGTGCGCGCCGAACGTTCCAGGCAGAGCCTGCTGCGCTGCGGCGAAGTGCGCTCCTGTGGCGTCAGGCTGCTGAGACACCGGGCCAGCATAGAGCGTGGGACCCTGTGGTTCATGACCGACTCGTCCCCGGCTCCCGGGCCTGCGCCCGAGGCCGGCACTCTCGTCCTTGCCGCCACCCCGATCGGCAACACCGAGGACGCCTCGCCCCGGCTGATCCGGCTGCTGGCAGAGGCCGACGTCGTGGCCGCCGAGGACACCCGCCGGCTGCACGGGCTCGCCGGGCGGCTGGGCGTCGAGGTGCGCGGAAGGGTCACCAGCTACCACGAGCACAACGAGACGGCCCGCGCGGACGAGCTGCTCGACGTCGTCGCCGGCGGCGGCACCGTCGTCGTCGTGACCGACGCCGGGATGCCGTCGGTGTCCGACCCCGGCTACCGCATTGTGGAGCGCGCCATCGAACGCGACCTGCGCGTCACCGCCGCCCCCGGACCGAGCGCGGTGCTGACGGCGCTGGCGCTCTCCGGGCTGCCCACCGACCGGTTCACGTTCGAGGGCTTCCTGCCGCGCAAGGCCGGGGACCGCTCCCGGACGCTCGCCGCGCTGGCCGCCGAGCCGCGCACCATGGTGTTCTTCGAGGCGCCGCACAGGATCGCGGAGACGCTGGGCGCCATGGCCGTCGCGTTCGGGGACACCCGGCAGGCCGCCGTCGCCCGGGAGCTCACCAAGACCTACGAGGAGGTGCTGCGCGGCCCCCTCGCGGACCTCGCCGAACGGGCGGCGGGCGAGCAGCTCCGTGGCGAGATCTGCGTGGTCGTCGGCGGGGCGCCCGCGGTGCAGGCCAGCGTGGGCGACGTCGTGGGCGAGGTCATCGCGCGGGTCGCCTCGGGCGAGCGGCTCAAGGCCGCGGTGGCCGAGGTGGCCGACGCCGCGGGCGTCCCCAAGCGCGACCTCTACGCGGCGGCCCTGGCCGCCCGCCCGGGCAAGTAGCACGGGTCTCGACCGGCTCGACCACCGGTGGTCGAGCCTGTCGAGACCTGGCTCACGCCTACCAGTCGATCTGCGGCGTCGGGTGGTACGCGGCGCCCTCGCGGCGCCAGGCCCCGGCCTCGACCGATATCCGGTTCCGGAACGACTCCCAGTCCTTGGAACCGGGTCGCGACCAGGCGGCCTCGGCCACCGCCGCGAGCCGCGGCAGCAGCATCGAGAACAGGTCGTCGCGGTTCAGGATCGTCTCGGTCCACATCGCGGCCGACACGCCCTCGATCGCCGACTCGGGCAGGCCCTCGATGACGGCGGCCGGGTCCCAGTCGTAGGAGTCCCGCAGCTCGACGAAGCCGGCCCACGCCAGGCCCAGCGGGTGCTCGGGCGTGTACTTCATGTCGAGGTACGCCCGGTTGGCCGGGGACATGACGAACCTCGCGCCCGCCTCCGCGGCGCGCAGGAAGGGCCCCGGATCCGGCTTGGGGTCCCAGTACTGGAGCACCGTGCCGGGCCGGACCAGCACGGTCGCCTCGCCGGCCGCCTCCTGCCAGGCGACTGGCGTCTTGCCCGCGCTCGTCACGATCTCCTGGCACAGCCTGATGAACCCGCCGAACTCGTCGGGCTGCATCGTGAGCACCTCGTCGGCGCCGAAGTGCATCCACGGCCCCAGCGTCATGCGCGCGACGTCGGTGAACACGTCCCGCAGGAACGGCTCGGTGTCAGGCAGGTCGAGGTGCAGCTGCGAGAACCCGACCTCGATCCCGTCGTAGGCGTCGGTCGGCTCGCCCGAGGGCATGAGCTCGCCGTACGCGTGGGTCGCCGCGTTGACGTGCCCGGGGACGTCGATCTCCGGAACGATCACTATCTCCCGCTCGGCCGCGTACTCCTGCAGCTCGCGGTACTCGTCGGCGCTGAGGAACCCGCCGGCCGCGCCGGACACGGCGCCCTGCGACGACTTCTCCGTCAGTGCGGGCCGGGACGGGATCTCGAGGCGCCAGCCCTGGTCGTCGGTCAGGTGCAGGTGCAGGCGGTTCATCTTGTACGAGCCCACGAGATCCACGACGGCCCGCAGATCGGCGGGCCCGAACCAGTGCCGCACCACGTCGAGCGACAGCCCGCGCCACGGGTACCGCGGTTCGTCCCGCACGACGACGGCGCCCACCTCGAGCGGCGCGCCCGTCCCCCCGCGGCCCACCTCGTCGCTGCCGACCGCGAGCCGGCGCGCGTTGATCAGCTGCCGCAGCGTGCGTACGCCGTGCAGCAGGCCGGCGCGTTCGGGCGCCGCGACCGTCACGCCGTCGGCGGTCACGGTCAGCGTGTAGCGCTCGGGGTTCCGCGAGCCCTCAGGGCCGGCGGCAGGGTCGGGCGTCAGGGTCACCAGCACACCGCCCGGTACCACGGACGCTCCCGCCGTGGCGAGCAGCTCGCCCGCGAGGCGCGCTGTCACGTCGTCGGGCGCGTCGATGGTGACGGTCACGAGGTCCAGCACACCCTCGCCGGGCTCCAGCTCGACGGGTGCGGGGATGACGGCGTCGGCGACCATGCCCGCGCCGCTGCTCACTGTGGTCACGATTGTTAGGGCCCCTTCGTTTCGGACGGATGCCCGAAGTTTCGCAGGTTCAGCCCGCGGAGACCAGGCCCAGCAGAGGATCGGTGGGCAGGATGCTCGTGGCGTCGGCGGGCACCGCGCTCGGGGCGGACCAGCCGAGGACGGCGCGAGCGGGGAGGTCGCCGGCGACGTCGGCCCACACGCCGTCGGCCGTGGCCTGCCCCTCGCCCGGGCCCGCGGCAGTGAAGACCACCGCCACCTGCGGCGGGACCATCAGCTCCGCCCGGTTGACGACCGAGGCCGCCGTCGACTGGTGCACCTCCAGCATGATCTGCGGCAGCCCCTCCTCGGTGGCGATCGCCGCGAGCCGGTCCACGACCTCCTGCAGTTCCGCTACGGGCACCGTCCCGGCCTCGGCTCCGTTGCCGGCCTCGCGGAACTCCGGATGCACCGACACGCCCACTCCCGGCCGTGCCAGCAGCGGCTCGAGGTCGTCGAGCTGCGCCGCCAGCGGCTGGTTGCCGGGTGCGACGTCGAGCACTACGAGCTGCCCGGCGCCGCGGATCGCCTCGACGGCCGGCGTGATCAGCTCCAGCGGCTGCTCCTCGACGTAGTCGCCGTCGTCCCCCGCCTCGGTGGACCGCACGCTCGCGGTTACGGTGACCAGAGGCTCACCGCCCAGCACGTCACCGTTCAGCGCGGCGGCGTCCACGGCGCGGACTGCGTCCGCGGCCGGGTCCGCCACGCCGGCGGGCACCGTGTACGACGTCGACACGTACCGGCCCGGGAACAGCCGCAGCGAGCCGTCCGGCAGCGTCGCGCCCGACGTCGCCACCGCCACCTGCCAGCCGAGGTCGTCGGCCGAGCCGAACCCGCCGCCGATCCCGACCACGCCGAGCGGCTTCAGGGCCCGGATCGCCTCGACGGTCTTGGCATGGTCGGCGACGTTGCCGCCGGGGACCTGGACCGGGACGGCGCCGGCGGCCAGGGCCGTGCCGATCGCCGCCTCCTGCCCCAGCTTCGGGTCCACGGCCACGAGGATCTCCTGCAGCAGGTGCGGGTCGGCGACGTCGGGGATCTCCGCGCGCAGACCGTCCACGTCGGCGGCGTCGAGGCGGTCAGCGGTCGGCATCTCGACCTTGGAGTCGTCCGGCTTCTCCTCACCGCCGCCGCTGCCGCCGGGTCCAGCGGACGCGGCGGCCTCGGCGGCCGCGCTCAGTGCGCCGGGATCGAAGCCGACGACCTCCGCCTCGCCCACGGCGTCCCCGACGTCCGCGAGGGCCTGCTCGTCGCCGATGACGACGACGGTGCCCGCGCCGAGCCGTTCGAGCTCGGTGACGACGTTGGTGTCCGAGACACCGCCGTCGGTCAGCAGCACCGGGGCGGTCACGGCGGCGCCGGTGGCAGCGGCGGTCGCGCGCGAGTCGGCGTCGTCGGCCGAGGCGAGCACAGCGACCGGAGAGGCGTGGAAAAAGGCCTGGCTCGCGGTGAGCGCCAGCTCGGCGGGGTCGGTCGAGTCGAGCACCAGGGCCGGCCCGGACGGTTCGCGGACCTGGAAGTTCTCCCCCGTCCTGCCGTCGACGCCCTCGGCGGTCGGCACCGCGCAGCCGGCGAGGACGAGGGCGGCGGCCGCCAGCAGCGCGGCTGCGGACGCAGGTCGGTGGTGCGGGACGAATCGGGCGTTCCGGATAACCACGGTCACATTCTCCCCCACCGGACGACCAGGTGGAAACCCTGAGGTGGCGGAGCGCCCAACGTCCGCGGGCGGGCCGGTGAACTGCGGGCGGCGGGTCGGCGAGGTAGACGAACGCGTCAGTACACCCCCGCGTAGACTGTTCCGTCAGATCATGGGAGACGAGCACGGGAGCGGGTGACGGGATGAGTGCAACGGCGTCGCACAGCATGACGGCGGCCGGCGCCGGCCCTGCCCGCTCTACCCGCGACCGCATCCTCGATGCGGCCACGGAGCTGTTCTACTCCCACGGGATCCGCGCGGTCAGCGCCGACAAGATCATCGAGCGCGCAGGGATCACGAAGGTCACGTTCTACCGCCACTTCCGCACCAAGGACACCCTGGTGGTCGCCTACCTCGAGCGACAGGCGGCCTGGGAGCGCAGCGCGATCGACGGGGTGCGCGAGGCGGTGGGCGACGCCGAGGCGTTCCGACGGTTCGCCGCGAGCGTCGGCGCAGAGGCCTGCAGGCCGGGCTTCCGTGGGTGCTCGTTCATCAATGCGGCGGCCGAGTACGCCGACCCCGACAGCCCGGTCCGGAAGGTCGTCGCCGAGCACCGCGCGTGGTACCGGAAGACCTTCGCCGCGATGGTCGGACAGCTGGGCGTGGCCGACGCCGAGCGGGCGGCCGACGAGCTGATGATGCTGCGCGACGGCGCGATGGTCTCGGGCTACCTCGACGAGCCGTCCCGGGTCGGCGGCGCCCTGGAGCGGGCGATCTTCGCCGTCATCGACGGCGGCCGGACGGCCGGCTCGGGCAGGTAGCTCCACGCAGATCTGCCGGGCCCGTCGCCACGTCACCGTGGCGGTGGGCCTGCGTGTTTCCGGCCCGACATGTCTCACAACCCGAACTGCTCGCTTGTGCTGACGGCCTTTCACCCCCTACGGTAGACGTACTAGTTCGTCTACATTGCCCGGGACGCTCGGGCGCCGGTCATCGAGAAGGAGCAGCACATGGCTGACAGCCTGTACACAGCAGTAGCGACGTCCACCGGGGACGGCCGCGCCGGGGGCCACGTGGTGACCGACGACAGCGCGCTGGACGTCAAGCTGGCCATCCCGACCTCGATGGGCGGCCCCGGCGGGGGCACCAACCCCGAGCAGATGTTCGCCGCAGGCTGGGCAGCGTGCTTCCACAGCGCGCTGAAGGGCGTCGCCGCCGCGCAGAAGGTGCAGATCACCGACTCAGCGGTGGTCGCCGAGGTGGGCCTCAACAAGCTGGACGGCGGCAGGTACGGCCTGAGCGCCGCGCTGCACGTCGAGCTGTCCGGCGTCGACCAGGCCACGGCCGATCAGCTGGTCGAGACCGCACACACCGTGTGCCCGTACTCGAATGCCACCCGCGGCAACATCGCGGTGACGATCGACGCGACGGTCGCCTGAGCCGGAGGGTGCAGCGCAAATAGAGCCTGAACCGGAACCGGAACCGGCGGGTGTGTCAGAGGCTCGGGTCACCAT
>NZ_BNAS01000005.1:187089-241354 GCF_014653785.1 Promicromonospora soli
ATGGTGACCCGAGCCTCTGACACACCGCCGTTCAACGAGGAGTACCCATGCCGTTCGCCGACGAGCTCATCAGTGACAGCACGGCCACCGCCCTGACCGAGGCTGTGCGGGCCGCTGCCCCGGACGTGGTCCTGCGCGCGCTACCGGAGACGGTCGGCCGGCTCGGCGACCTCTCGTTGCGCGAGCGGGCGGACCTCCTGCGTGACGCGCTGCTCGCCGACCTGCCGGGCTCGTACGAGGACCTCGCCCTCGTGGTCCGGACGGCACGCGCCGGCGCGGCGCCGTTCGGCGGCTGGCTGATCTGGCCGGTCACCAGCGCCGTCGCAGCCCGGGCCGTCGAGGAGAACACGGATGCGGCCTTCGACGACGCCATGGCGCTACTGGCCGATCTCACCGGCCGCCTCTCCGCCGAGTTCGCGATTCGCACGCTCCTGCGGCACGACCTGGATCGCGCCATCGGCGCGGTCGCGGCCTGGGCCGGCTCCGACGACGTCGACGTACGCCGCCTGGCCAGCGAGGGCACCCGCCCGTACCTGCCCTGGGCCGTCCGGGTGCCGGAGATCCTGGCCCGTCCCGACGTGACGGTGCCCGTCCTCGACGCCCTGTACCGGGACGAGAGCGACTACGTGCGCCGGTCGGTCGCGAACCACCTCAACGACCTCAGCCGCGACCACCCGGAGCTCGTTGTCGCGACGGCCGGGCGCTGGCTCGCGGATCCAGCCACGACGACGCCGGGCCTCGTCCGGCACGCGCTCCGGACGCTCATCAAGCGCGGGCACCCGGGCGCCCTCGAGCTGCTCGGGTTCGGCCCCGCCTCCCTCGAGATCGACGGCCCGGTGCTCGGCGCCGCCCGGGTACCGTTCGGCGGCACCGTCCGGTTCACGGCAGCGGTCCGCAATGTCAGCGCCGAGCAGGCCCGGCTGTCCATCGACTACGTGGTGCACCACCGGAAGGCGAACGGCTCGCAGACCGCCAAGACGTTCAAGCTGACGACCCGGACGCTCGCGCCGGGTGAGCAGCTCCAGATCAGCCGCGAGCACTCGTTCCGGCCGATCACCACGCGCCGCTACTACCCGGGCCCGCACGCCGTCACGCTGCAGATCAACGGCGTGGCCACGGACCGGGCGACGTTCGAGCTGGACGCGCCGACCGGCGTCTGACGGAGAAACCCGGCCTGTCAGCGCAGCGACGTCCGCACGATGCCGGCGACCACCTCGGCGAGGTCCGCCGGGATCGGGGTGTCGCCGCCCAGGTACCGCCGCACGGCGCCATAGGGCAGGTCGACGACGACCAGGAGGATCTCGGTGATCGGCACCGACGTCTCGGCCCGTAGCCGACGCGTCAGCCCCCGGATCGACTGGTTCCAGCGCACGCTCTCGGCCGCCTCCGCCTGGCGAGCCGCGTCAGGCCACGCGTCGGCGTCGAACCGGGACCGGCCCGCGAGCAGCACGTGCGCGTGCGCGGGTTCCGCCTCGCACCACCGCACGGTGTAGGCGGCGAGCGCGGCCGCCGCCTCGACCGGGTCGCCCTCGAACAGCGGGTACGCGTCGCGGTGGTAGCTCTCGATCGCGCGGTTCCACAGGGCGGCGAGCAGCGCCGGACGGTCGGGGAAGCGGTAGTAGAGCGATCCGCTCGGCACACCGGCCTCGCGGATGACCGCCGCCATCGTGACCTTCGCCAGGCCCTCCGCCCCGAGGATCCGGCCCGCCGCGTCGAGGATCGTAGAGGTGTCGTGGGTCGGGCGGGGCATGCGTTGACGGTACTCCAGCACCTGGTTAGAGTCCCGTCTCTAGAGACAAATCTCTACAAACACATCGCAGAGAGGAAGCCCCGATGACGCTGACCCAGGACGAGGTCTACGCGGCGGCGCCGTTCGTCAGGACGCTCGGCATTCGGCTCGACGAGATCGCGCCGGAGGCCGTCGTCGGGCGCCTGCCGTTCGCGCAGCCGCTGTCGACGGTCGGCGGCGGCCTGCACGGCGGGGCCCTGATGGGGCTGGCCGACGGCACGGCCGCCGTCTGCGCCTCGGTCAACGGCGAGCCGGGCGCCCTGCCCGCGACCGTCGACTCCACCACCCACTTCCTGCGTCCCGTCGTGGGGCAGGCCACCGCCACGGCCAGACCGATCACGTCGAGCAGCAGGCAGGTTCTCGTCGAGGTCAAGGTCACCGACGAGTCGGGCGCGCTGTGTGTGCACGTGCTCCAGACCGTGCGGCTGGTCTACCCGGCGTAGTCGGGACCGCGCCCGGGAGGGGTCCCGACACCCGGAGTCACCCGCTGTTCTCCCACGTCACCGTGCACTAGCGTCGTTCCAGCACAGCGCAACGGACGGGCTTGTCAGTCGATGGGGGAGAGCGACAGGTGCACACCGGGCAGATTGTCGGCGGCCGGTACCGGCTTGAGGAGCGACTCGGGGCGGGCGGCCACGGAGAGGTGTGGCGCGCCGCCGACCTGAGGCTGCACGAGCGGCCGGTGGCGCTCAAGCGCACGCGCTACGACGGCGATGACGACGGCGCCGACCGGGTCCGCCGCGAGGCCGAGGTCCTCGCGCGGATCAACCACCCGCACGTGGTCGCCGTGCACGACGTGGTCGACGACGACGGCGAGGTGTGGGTGGTCATGGAGTATGTGGCCGGGCGGCCGCTCTCCGAGTCCGGACGGGTATCGGTCGAGGAGGCCGCGCGCTACGGTGCCCAGCTCGCCGGCGGCCTGGAGGCGGTGCACACACACCGCGTCCTGCACCGAGACGTCAAGCCCGCGAACGTCCTGGTGACGAACGACGGGTTCGCGAAGCTCGCCGACTTCGGCATCTCCCGCCCGCTGCACAACGACGAGACGGTCACCGCCACCGGCGCACTCACCGGAACTCCGGGTTATCTCGCGCCCGAGGTGGCCAAGGGCGGGCGGTTCACCGAGGCCGCCGACGTCTGGTCGCTCGGCGCCACCCTGTACTACACGCTCGAGTGCACTTCGCCGTTCGGCGACGACAACGCGCACGCCCTGCTGTGGAAGACCGTCTCCGAGGAGGTCCAGCCGCCCACGAGGGCCGGCGCCATGGCGCCGGTCTTGCTGCGCATGCTGGCCAAGAAGCCCGGCGACCGGCCGCGGCTCCGGCAGGCGCGGCAGGAGCTGGCGGTGCTGGCCGGCGACCCGACGGCGGGCGTCGGACCGGAGCCGACGAGGCGGACCCGGCGTCCCGGGTGGGCCCCCGCGGCCGGCGCCGCCGTCGTGCTGGTGGCAGTGATAGCCACGGCCGTGTGGTTCTCCCTGGACCGCGGCCAGGCGCAGGGTGACGGGGCGCCCGTCGCGGGCCCGAGCGCGGGCAGCGGCGATGGTGCAACCGGCTCCCCCGCCGGCGCGACCGGGGAGAGCGCCGGCATCGTCGGCGTCCCCGCGACCGCCGACCCGTGCGCTCTCCTGGACGCCGGGGCGCTCGGCGCGTTCGGCCTGACCCGGCTCGACACCGACAACGGCGAGCTGAACCGCTGCGACATCTTCGTGACGGGCGCCGACGGCGCCGTGACCGAGGTGAGCATCAAGATCTGGCACAACAACGAGGAGCCGGCCGAGCCGAACCGGCGGGTCGGCAGGATCACCGTGGTGAACGACGAGAGCGAGCTGCCCGAGGAGTGCAGCCGCGAGCTCTTCCTACCCGGCGGCGACTACAACATCTCGCTCGACGCCGAGCGGCAGTCGGGCGACGTCGACGACCTGTGCGCCCTCGCCGACGCGACCCTGAACCACACCACCGCGGTGCTGGGCGAGGGCGAGATCCCCCGCCGTGAGCAGGTCCCCGCCGCAGGCTCGCTCTACACGCAGAGCGTGTGCGACCTGCTCGCCGGGGAGCCGCTCGAGCGTCTGCCCGGCGTCGACGCAGCCCGCCCCGTCGTCGGGTTCGCCGAGTGGGAGTGCCGGTGGACGACCGACGACGGCAAGGGGCTGCGCGTGCTGTTCCAGCACAGCGACCCCCTCACGGCGGACGACGGCGAGCGCTTCGTCTTCAGCGGGCACGAGGTGTTCAACGAGGGCGACTCGTGGTCCGAGGACTCGTGCCTGGTCTCCGTGGTGAACCGCGTCGCACCCAGCGCCGACGGCGACGACGACACCGTCGCGGAGCTGGTCCGGTTCCAGCTCGAGGCCGGCGGTGACGAGACTGTCGACGAACTCTGCGCTCTCGCCCTGGACATCGTCGAACCGGTGGCCGCCGCGCTACCCGCGACGTCCTGACCGGAAGGCGTCGGGAGGGGTCCCGGGGTTGGCATGCCAGGCTCGCGACGGGAGCACTTGGAGGTCGCCATGACAGACATCCCGCAGATGGAGGGCACGGAACCGCTCTCCGCCAGCCACGCGAGCCTGGCCTTCGGCGTTCCGACGTCGAAGCCGGGCACGATCTACGCCCTCTCCGTGTCCGGCGGCATCCGGCTCGGGGCACGGGAAGAGCGCACCGTGGTGTTCGGGCGCAACCGCCCCGAGGTGCACGTGTGCGTCGGCGAGGACGATCTGCGGATCAGCCGCAACCAGGGCACGGTCACGTTCCGCGAGGGCCAGTGGTGGCTCGCCAACACCGGGCACCGGGCGCTCCAGCTCCCGCGTTCCATGACGCTCTTCCCCGAGGACGATCCCTACCCCGTCGACGCGGGGTACACGCCGGTGTTCGTCAACGGCACGGCGCGACGCCGACACCTCCTCGAGCTGTACGTGGCCGGCGAGGACGGGCGCCTGCCTCGCCCGGCGCCCGACGCCGCGACGCTGCGGGACAAGCCGTGGAAGCTCCGCGCCGACGAGCGGCTGGCGCTGATCTCGCTCGCGCAGAAGTACCTGCTGCACGAGGCCTACCCGCAGCCCTGCACCTGGCAGCAGGTCGCCGTCGACCTCAGCGCGCTGCGGCCGGGCGAGCAGTGGAGCGGCAAGCGCGTCGAGCACCTCGTGTCGGGCGTCCGGCATCGGCTGTCCCGCGCGGGCGTGCCCGGGCTGACCCGCGAGGAGGTCGGGGAGCCGGTGGGCAACATGCTCAACCACAACCTGATCACGGAGCTGCTGCAGACCCGCACCCTGGTGCCGCCGGACGTCCTGCTGCTCGAAGACCTCTGACCCGACCGCTGCCACCGTTGGTCGAGCTTGTCGAGACCCTGGGTCTCGACAAGCTCGACCAACGAGCGCGAGCGCGGCGAACGCTCAGCTCTGGTAGTTCTCGAACATCCCGCGGATCTCCGCGGACGTCACCGACGAGCGCTTCCAGCCGGGTGGGCTGAAGTAGCTCGTGTACGACTCGACCAGGATGCTCGGCGGGCACGGCTCGCCGAACTCGTCCGAGAAGTCCGCGACCTTCCGGCCGGTCCGGACCTCGTAGAGCTGCACGTCGAACCGGCTGGCGTAGAAGCTCACGTCGGACCCGAAGGGGTTCAGGTCGTCCTCGTACAGGCAGGTGTCCTGGTAGCTCCCCTTCCGGGGCCCGTCGACGCACGCCACGAGCACCATGTCGTCCAGGTCGTGCGCCCGCCAGGAGCGCGGGAAGCCGTGCGTGGCCGGGCTGATGCCGAACACCCGCATCGGGTTCGTGCCGCCACCCCGGTACGGCGACGCGTCCCGGTACGGCTGAGGGTTCGAGCAGTACCGGCCGGCGCTCAGCAGGTCCCGGACATTCCGGCGCTGCAGGCCGGTGACCACGTCGTACAGCTCGCCGGAGGCGGCGTCCGCCCTCCGGTCGGTGCGGAAGTCGCGCAGGAACGCCTCGTAGGTGTGGCGTGCCACCTTCAGCCGGCCCGTGGCCGCCAGGGTCCGCGCGCACTCGAGGACGCGCCTCGGCACCTCGCCCGACGCCGCGGCGACCGGCCCGGCCAGCTCCGGCGCCGACCAGTCCTGGCCGTCGACCCACTCGACGACGTCCCGGGCCGCGCAGTCGTCCGGGTCCTCGGCGAGGTCGGCCAGGAAGGCCTCCGCGACGGACTCCACCGGGCCTGCCTGGCTCGGGGTCGTGTCCAGCGTCGTCGTGAGCTGTTCGAAGCCGGCCTCCAGCGCCCGCTCGTCGACCTGGCCGGAGACGTACGCGTCGTCGAGCAGGTACTCGGCCCGTCGGGGCCCTGCCCCCTCCCACAGCGCGCTGGGGTGTTCCATGTAAGTCGCGACGGCCGCGGCGGCCTCCTCCGGCTGCGGCGGGTCCTGCTCGCCGAGCGCGAGCGCGTCGAGCAGGAGCCCGCACGCCTCCAGGTCCGCCGCACCCTCAAGCGCCTTCGAGCCGTAGACCACACGGTCGGTGGGCCCGAGGCGGTCCAGCAGCTTGGTCGCCCGCTCGCAGTCACCCGCAGCGTGGGCGTCGGCGGCGTCGTGCACCGTCTGCGCCGTGCCGACCCGCAGCCCGACGACGGTCGCGGCCAGCGCCACCACGACGGCGCCCGCCACGATGCGCCGGGGCCACGACCGCGTCCGCCCCGGGCCCTCCGTGATGACTGCCGCTGCTCCGACGGCGGCCGCCGGCCCGGCCGCCGAGCGTGCGCGGCGCGCGAGCCACCAAGCGTGCGCGACCATGGCCGCCCACCACACCGCGAGCGCCGTCACCGCCGCGGCCGAACCGGCGGCGGCCGCGAGAACGATGACCAGCAGCGCGGTGCCGGCCAGCGCGAGCAGGGCGAGGCCCCAGCGCCGCAGATATATGTAGCCGAGGCCGAGCAGGGTCGCGTTGCCGAGCAGCACCGCGACCAGGTCGGGTTCGGGCCGTTCGTTCCGTGCGGGGTACGGGCCGTTCTCGGGGTCCATGGGGCGCTCCTTCGGTCGTCAGGTCCGCACCCAGTGGAACGTGGACCGACGGGGACCCCTCCCGGAGGACGACTTGGTTGCGGGCGTGATCGTTGCGCCTAAAACAGGCATGTCATCGCAACGATCACGCCCACAACCAAGGACTCAGACGGCGGCGATCGCCTCCGCGATCGGCGTACCGCCGTTGCCGAAGGCGATGGTGCGCCCGACCGTGCTGTCGTCCGCCAGGACCGCGGCGATCACCCCGGCGACGTCGGCGCGCGAGACGCGGCCGTCGCCGGGGTTCGCCACCTCGATGAGTCCCGTGGGCTCGTCCAGCGTGAGCGGGCCCGGAGCGACGATCGTGTAGTCGAGCCCGGAGGCGCGCAGGTGCTCGTCGGCCGCGGTCTTCGCCTCCGCGTAGGCGAAGAACGAGCTGTCCTCGGGCACGCCGTGGTCCGGCCCCGCGCCGAGGTAGGACACCATCACGTAGCGATCGACACCCGCCGCCTTCGCGGCGTCCATGGAGCGGACGGCGGCATCCCGGTCCACGGCATAGGTGCGCGCCGGGTTGCCGCCGCCTGCGCCCGCCGACCAGACGATGGCGTCATGCCCCTGCACGACGTCGGCGAGCCCGGCGGCGTCGAGGTGCTCGACGTCGGCGATCAACGGGATCGCTCCCGTGGCGGCAACCTCGTCCTGGTGGTCGGGATTGCGGATCACGCTGGTGACGACGTCACCTCGCTCCACGAGCAGGGGCGCGAGCCGGAGCGCGATCTTTCCGTGGCCGCCGATGATCAGGACGCGGGACATGGTGCTTCCTTCCGTCAGGTTCGGCTCCAGGCTATGCCGGACGACGGCGCGACTCCCTCGGCTGTCGCGGAGTGGCTCGATCTGACGGTGGCTGAAAAACGCTCCGCACCGCGGACGGGTGTCCGCGGTGCGGAGCGGGTGCTCCGGCCTACGTCAGTAGGCGGGACCACGCGGAGGCGGCGGCGTCGGAGGCGTCGTCGGGGGCGGCGTCGTAGGAGGCGGCGTCGTAGGCGGCGGCGTCGTCGGAGGCGTCGTCGTGTGCGCACCTGTTGACATCGACGGCGAGGCCGGCGATGCCTCAATCCTGCGCTCCAGCCTCTCCAGCGACCGGTGCGCGACGTCGCGACCACCCAGGCCGTAGGCCAGGGCGGCGGCCAGAGCCGCACCGACGACGATCGAGCCGAACGCCAGGTTGATGATCGAGTCCGCGAGGCCCATGTACTGCAGGCCGATAAACACGAACAAGACGATCGTGGCGTATCGGACGATCGTGGCGGCTGTGCTCGAGCCGATCGCGCGGCTGACGAGGTTGGCCAGGAAGAAGCCCGCGGCGATGATCGCGCCGCCGAACAGGACCCGGCCGGCCAGTCCGAGCACCTCGTTGAGGATGTCGGTGATCTCCCCGAAGCCCAGCAGTTGCGCGGCCATGATCGCGAAGAAGACCATCACCGCGACCTGGGCGATCTTCCCGATGATCGTCGACGGGCTGACGCGACCGGTCGAGACCCCGATATCCCGGGCCGCGCGGTCGGTGCCGATGCCCTGCAGCGTGCTCTCCAGCAGGTCGCCGACGAACTTCGCGATGAGGTAGCCGATAGCGAGGATGATCAGCGCCGCGATGATCGCCGGGATCGCCTCGAGGATCAGCGTGAGCATTTCCGTGGCAGGATCGGAGATCGCCGAGATGCCGAGGACCTGCAGCGCCGCGATGGCCACGACGACGATGATCACAGCGAACACCAGGTTGGCGACGACCGAACCAATGCGGGCGTTGGTCTCGCGGTCCTCGAGCTCGGTGGCGCTTTCCGTGGTGGTGTATTCGCCCGTCACCGGGTCGACAGTGCTCTCTTCGGTCCCTGTTGTCCGGGCGGCTGCGGACCTGGCCCGGCCGAAGACGCGGGCGAAGTTGACGGCCCCGAGGGCGGCCACCAGGATCTGCTTGACAATCTTGGCAATGAGGTAGCCGATGAAGAACACGACCGCCGCACCAATGATGTTCGGCAGATAGTCCATGATCGTCTCGAGCATGCCCTGAAGCGGACCTAGCACCTGTTCGAGCTGGAGCACCTGGAGCACGGCGATCAGGCCGAACAACCAGATCAGGAGCGCGACGATCTGCCCGATCGAGTTCCCGACTGCGCGGCCGTCGGCCCCCTCACGCTGCAGGAATCCGATACGCGCCACCAGTTTGGCGACGGCCCATCGGACCAAGCGGGCGACGATCCACGTGACGACGAGGATCAGGATGACGATGAGTACCGTCCCTAAGATCCCGGCCCAGTCATAATCTTCTGCGATGTCCATCTCGACGTCCTCCCTGGAACGGATCACGGCGCCCGTTCAGGCATCGATGCACAGCGGCACGCCGCACAAGATGGACGTTACCCACGTTTCTCTCGCTCGCTACTTGTAGCGCGAAAGGACGATCTCGATGAATTAACTGGTCAACCCGAATGGGCGCCGCTCACACACGCTGACGCGTCTCCCGCTCCCGGACCAGTTCCTCGACAGCGCTCGGCAAGGTCGACTCGAAGTCGATCAGCTTCACCCAGGTGGGGGTCACGACGATCCGGACCATGCCGTCGTAGAGCGAACGGATCTCCTTCTCCCACTCGACCCGCTGTTCAGCCGTCATCTCGTAGCTCGTATTCATCGTCAGGTACTCGTCCGGGATGCCGTCCACCACGTCCAGCTCCGCCCGACCGCGAATCAGCAGAATCTTGGGCGGGTGCACCTCGGTGTCGATCGTCAGGGCAACCATCGGATTCTCGCGCAGTGACGGAAGCTTCGGAGCGTTCTTCGTCGTGCACATGACGATCTCCGAGCCGTTCCAGACGAACGCGATCGGAACGTTGCGGGGCGTGCCGTCCTTGGCGACATAGGCCAGCCGGGTGATGTCGCGGGCCAGCAGCTCTTGGCTGTGCGGCCGATTCAGGATCTCGGCGATCTCGTTCTGGTTCATGGTGACTCCAGCTGTCGGGGCGGCTCTCCTTGGCCGCTGATAACCCTGGGACGGAGCCGGCGTCACGTTCTCGACATCCGAGACCTGGCGGCTGCGGCGGAGTGCCGGCGCGCCCGGCCCGGCTTACGACTCCAGCTTGGTGATCTCGAACGACATCGCGCGCGACGACGCTGCGGTGACGTGCACGCTGACGAGCCGGTCGGCGTCGGACGTCACGCAGACGTACCTGTCGAGCAGCGTCGCGACCTCGCGAATGCTTTCGTCGAACTGCGTCTGGCTGCTGCATATGTCGTAGGTCGGCTCATCGTCAAGGACCGAGAGCCTGTCGCCGCGGAGGTAGTCGGAGTAACACAGGTCGCCGCCGTCGCCGTAGTCGATGGCCCCCCAGTCGGCCTCTTCGCTGTCGAGGTCGATGCACGTGTAGTTGTTGATAGTGATCTCGCCGTCGGGCGCCGCGGTGGAATCAGAACCCGCGGACGTCTCCGACTCGGCCTGCTTGGCGGAAAGCTCGTCGATCTTCTCGACAAGAGCCTCGTTCTGGGCCTCGAGCGACCTCTTCGACGCCGTGAGGTCCGCCACCTGCTCCTGCAGGTCGGTCGACGTGGGGCTGCCGGACAGCACGGGCACCTCCACCGTCCCGGTGAACAGGCCGATCACCGCTGCCAGAACGACAGCCCCTGCGCCGATCCAGGCAACCCGAAGGCTCGTGGAAGAGTCCGATGACACCGAAGCTGCCCCTAGGTCAGTTTGCACCAATTGTCGCGACCATCTTAGGAGATCGCGCAGGTACCTGGCGCAAACGGCCGGGCGGCGGTTCTCGTCCGGGTTCAGCCCTCGTCGTCGAACCTCGCGCGCGCCCGCTCGACGTCGGGCATGTTCTCGGCGCTCCAGTCGAACAGCGCGTCGATCAGGTCCTGGATGGTCCTGCCGACCTGCGAGATGCGGTACTCGACGGCGATCGGGCGCGAGCTCGTGATCACGCGATCGACCATCCCGTTGCGCTCGAGACGCCGAAGCGTCGCCGTGAGCGACTTCTGCGTCACGACGGGAATCGCTCGACGCAGCTCGTTGAACCGCAGAGGCTGCTCGCACAGCTCCTCGAGCACCTGCAGCGACCACTTGTCCAGCACCTGGTCGAGCAGCTCGCGGTGCTGCGGGGCGATCTGGATGCGCTCTGCGGGCTCCGTGGTATCCGGCATGAAACCTAGTCTAGTTGAAGTTCCCTTCGTACACCACGTATACATGAGATACCTGCTAGCCAACCAGTGAAGGGACCACCCATGGCCGTCCAGCTACTTACCCCCGAGGGCATGCTTCAGCCCGTTCCCTACCACCACGTCTCCATCGGCACGGGCAGCCGCCAGGTGCACGTGGCCGGCCAGATCGCGCGCGACGCCGAGGGGAACCACATCGCGACCGACGACCTCGCCGGCCAGGTGGCACAGGCCCTGCGCAACACGGCGCGCGGCCTCGCCGGCGCCGGCGCGACCTTTTCCGACGTCGTGCGGCTGCGGTTCTTCGTCACGCACTGGAGCCCCGAGAAGATCGACGACTTCATGGCGGGCCTGGCTGCCGTCACCGAGGAGCTCGGGATCCCGCAGCCGCTCCCGCCCGTCTCGCTCATCGGCGTCGACTACCTGTTCGAACCCGACGTGCTCGTCGAGGTCGAGGCGTTCGCGGTCCTGGACTAGGTCTGATGTCCGCTTCCAGAACGCGATCTGGCATGCTCCAGCCGCTGGTTCCATGCCAGATCGCGTGCTGGCTGCGGACCAACCGCCGGCGTCGGTCTCAGACGCTCAGACTTGGAGCACCCTGTCCGCGGCGACGAGCACGTGAGCAACGCTCGGGATGGCCCCGGCCCGAAACGCCTCGAGACCGTCGGCATCCCGGATGAGGACGGTCGGCGTCGAGCGGATGTCGAGCGATTCGGCCAGGTCCGTCTCGTGAGCGACATCGTGCTCGACCACCGTCGCGCCGGGGATCAGGCGCGCGGCCTCCGTGACGACGGCGCGCGCGTGATGGCACGGGCCGCAGAAGGCGGACGTGAACAGCTCGAACTGCACGGTGGACATCCCGCATCCCATCATCTTGACGGCCTAATCAACTTATCCTATGGTTCTTGACCATGACGTCAAGTAACGCGTTCGCGGAGCCGGTCCTCGTGGCCGAAGCCCCGCCGAAGCAGACCCCCGAGACCGTCGACGGCGGCTCGACCACCCCGTCACCGTTCGAGCTCCTCCCCACGGGCGAGGCGTTCGGCGTCTGCGGCCTGGACGGAGAGTGCTCCTGATGGCGGGCGAGGCGTTCGGCCAGGCCGCTGACCGGCTCGTGGTCGATGTGTGGAGCGACGTGATGTGCCCGTTCTGCTACATGGGCGACACCCTCCTGGAGCAGGCGCTGGAGAAGTTCCCGCACGCTTCCGGCGTGGACGTGCGGTACCACAGCTTCCTGCTGATGCCGCAGCTGACCGACGACGACGCCCCGGTCAACCCGGCCGAGCTGCTGTCGGCCAAGCACGGCATGCCGCTCGAGCAGGCGCAGGCGCTGAACGACCAGGTCACCGAGCGCGCCAAGCAGATCGGGCTGGACTACCACTTCGAGCGCGCCCAGGCCGTGAGCACGCGCACCGCGCACCAGCTCAGCCACTTCGCCGCCGCGCAGGGCAAGCAGCACGAGATGGTCCAGAGCCTGTTCAAGGCGTACTTCACCGACGGGCTCAACGTCGCGGACCACCAGGTCCTCGCGGACCTGGCCGCCGACGTCGGCCTGGACCGCGACGCCGCGCTCTCGGCCCTGGCCAGTGACGAGTTCGCCGAGGCCGTCGAGGCGGACCTGGAGCAGGCTCGTCAGTACGGCATCACGGGTGTGCCGTTCTTCGTGTTCGCCGGCAAGTACGCAGTCTCCGGCGCACAGCCGGTCGAGGCCTTCGTGCAGGCCCTGACCAAGAGCTGGGACGAGACCGTCGGATCGGCTGAGACCGTGGGCACCACCGCGGCCGGGGCCGGTCGATGACCTCGGACACACCGCGCCTGCGCGCCGACGCGCAGCGCAACGTCGAGGGCATCCGCCTGGCTGCCCTCGACGTGTTTCGCGCGCACGGGCTGAACAGCCCGCTCGACGAGGTAGCGCGCGCCGCGGGCGTCAGCAAGGGCACCATCTACCACCGCTTCGGGGGTAGGCAGGGGCTGATCGACGCCGTGGTCGAGGATCTTGTCGCCGAACGGATCAAGGGCATCATCACCGAGGTCAGTGCCATCGACGACCCTGTCGAACGGTTCGAGAGCTACCTGCGCCAGATCTGGCTGCTCCAGTACGACGAGCCCGCCGCCAACGACGTCCTGCTGCGCGCCCTGCCCGGCTCCGCACCGCTGGCCGCGCTGTGCGAGCACGCCAACAGGGTCGCCGGCGGCTTCCTCGGCGAGGCCCAGGCCACCGGCAAGATCCGGGACGACCTCACGTCGGAGGACGTCTACCTGCTGATCTGGGAGCGCGGCATCATCGCCCGCGCCTGCGACCAGCAGCACCGCGAGGGCTTCACCCGGAGCTTCGAGCACACCCTGCGCGGCCTGCGCAGCGGCTCGTAGCCGCACCCTCGCGACCTGACCGGACCGATCCAGGGTCAGGCCCGCTCGGCGGCTACGGCCTCGCGGACGGCGGGCGCGATCTCCTGGCCGACGACGCGCAGACCGGCCGGGTCGTCGCCGTCGAGGATGTACGTCGAGAAGCCCTCACTGAGGGTGAGCGTCGTGAGCTGGTCCACCCACTGGGGCACGGCCTGCGGCGTCAGCGGACCCGAGACGTTGGCGATCCGCACCACGTTCGCGGGGTTGCGTCCCGCCGCTGCTGCGGCGTCGTCGATGCGCGCGTTCCCGTCCGTCATCTCCTGCGCGCTCATCCGCCCGATGGACGGCAGCCAGCCGTCGGCGAGAGTGCCGGTGAGGTCGAGCATGCGGGGCCGGTAGGCGCCGAGCCAGATCCCGATGTCGTGGGCCGGGCGGGTACCTGGCTTGGCACCGCGCGCCCAGTAGAACTCGCCCTCGACCCGCGCGGGGCCGCGTCCCCAGGCGGAGTGCATGACGCCGATCGCCTCGCGCGTGGCCTGGACGGCCTGCCGCGGAGCCAGGCGCCTGCCACCCATCGCCTCGATGGCGTCCCAGAAGGCGCCGGCGCCGAGGCCCAGCTCGACACGACCGCCGGTCAGGACGTCGAGCGAGGCCGCCGAACGCGCGAGGACGGCGGGCGGGCGCAACGGCAGGTTGGCCACGTTCGGGACCAGGGAGACGCGTTCGGTGCGCGCGGCGACGTATGACAGGAGCGTCCAGGTGTCGAGGAACCTCCGCTGATACGGGTGGTCCTGGAAGGTCACCAGGTCTAGCCCCGCGCGCTCGGACTCGACGGCGAGCTCCACGGTCCGTTGCGGGTTCTCGTTCGCCGGCGTGATGAACGACCCGAACTTGAGCTCATTTCGGTAGTCCACGCCGGATCACTGTGAGTCGACCAGCGCAGCACGAACCGCGCCGGGCAGGTGCTGGTCGAGGAACTGGGCCATGGACTCCTCCTCGTGCAGGATGTCCGTCAGGCGGAAGGCGACGTCCTCCTCGCCGATCTCCTGACAGGCAACGATGAGGGCTCGATAGCAGGCGATCTCGAACTGCTCGGCCGCAAAGTCGGCGAGGGCGTTCTTGAGCATGGTGTCAGCCATCGGCCGGTTGGCCATGCCCTGCATCGCACCGAACATCTTGGCGAACGCGTCCTTGCTGCCGGACACGTCGCCGCCGAGCGACTCGATGCAGCCGCGCACCGTCTCCGCCTGGCCGCGGGTCTCGTCGATGTGCCGTTCGATGCGGGCCTGCACCTCAGCCTCGCCCTCGGCGTCCTTGGCATGCCGCTGCAGGACCTCTTCCAGGGCCCTCTCCATCGCGTGGGCGTCGTTCAGCCAGTCGATGACCTTCTCGCGAGCTGTCATGTCGAACCTCCGTCGCGCAAGCAGTGCACAAGCCCGTTTCTGGACCTCTTTCCACCGTAGGGAAGGCGCCCCCACTGGCAACCGCGGCGTCGGCTCGGCAGCGGCGACAGGCCCCGACCGGCGGCCACCCAGCGTTCGATTACGGTGGAATCATGCAGCCTGCGACGAACGGACCCACCCGGCCGACCGTCGTCATCGACGTTCTCGGCACCCTGGTCGATCAGACCGGGAGCCTGGAACGGCGCGTCGCCGAGGTGGCCGGGATCGAGGGCGTCGTCGCAGCGGACGTGGCCCGTCGATGGCTCGGGCACGTCGGCGAGCAGGAGCGTGCGATCGTCGAGCGCCGTCGCGCGTTCGCGCCCAGTCACGAGCTGGACGCCGAAGCCCTGGACGTGCTGGTCCGCGAGCGCTTCCTGTCGCCCGACGCCGCCGCCGAGCTCACCGACGCTTCCGAGTGGCTGCTGCCCTGGCCGGACACCGTCGCCGGGCTCGACCTCCTCTCCGCCGATGTCACCGTGCTCGCCCTGTCGAACGCGAGCCGTCGCGTCCTCGCCGGGCTCAGCGCCAATACCGGGATGCGGTGGCACCAGGCGTTCTCCGCCGAGGACGCGGGCACGTACAAGCCGGCTCCGCAGATCTACGCGCTGGCGCTGGCCGGCGCGCCCACGGGCGCGGCCGCACCCTTCATGGTGGCCGCCCACGCCTGGGACCTGCGGGCGGCCGCGGCGGCGGGTTTGCGCACGGCGTACGTGCCTCGCGCCGACGGCGACCCGGCTCGCCCGGACGACAGGTTCGACCTGCAGGCCATGACCCTCCTGGACCTGCACGCGCAGCTGCTCGACCTGATCGAGAGCGTTCAGTAGTCGGAGGCGATGGCCACCCCGGTGCCCACGCTCAGCCGGCCCACGGCGCGCGGAGCTCCTTCCAGTCGACGACCTTCAGCGGGACCGTCAGGACCGGCCGGTGCTGGTGATGGGCCAGGTGGACCGCCACCGATCCCTCGAAGAACTCCGGCATCCGCGCACCGCTGCCGGGCGTTCGCGTGCCGACGACGATGAGCGCGGCGTCGACCGCGCGGGCCAGGTGGGTCAGCGCCCGGTCCGGGCGGCCGGCCAGGTACCGGAACTCCCATGGCACGGTCGACGCGTGCAGCACGCGCGTCAGCTGCTCACGCAGCACGGCCTCGGTGTCGTGCCAGGCATGGTCGACGGCGTCCGGGTCGATCGGGGCGTGGAGCACCGATCCGTCGGGATGCTCCTCGACCGCGTAGCGCGCCGTGTCGGCGAAGGCGAAGTACACCGCAGGCGATCCTGCGGCGCGCGCCCAGTCAGCCGCGGTCAGCGCGACCAGCTCGTGCTGGCCGGGCACCACCCCGGCCACGACCGGATGGCCCGCGAACGGCGTCATCCGGTCGACGGCCGGTTGCGGAACGGATCGGCTGCTCATGACGCACCCGGTGACGGTGGTGGATCCATGATCGCTGCTCTCGGGATCTCGGCGGTTCGAGGGCCCGGTGTCGAGTCTGGCACCGACGCGGTCGCTCGCAACCGTGCCCTCGGCTTAATGCATCTATGCGTATTTGCGTAGTCACGCAGATAAGGACAGGATGGCGGCATGCCGCGCGTCCTGTCTCACCCCGTCTATCGCCGCCTCTTCACCGCCCAGGTCGTGGCCCTGGTTGGTACCGGCCTGGCCACGGTCGCCCTGGGCCTGGTGGCCTACGACCTGAACCCGGCCGCCGCAGGAGGGGTGCTCGGCACAGCACTCGCGATCAAGATGGTTGCCTACGTGGTCGTGGCGCCGCTGGCCGCCGCAGCGGTCGCGCGGCTGCCGCGAAAGTGGGTGCTGATCGGCGCGGACGCTCTGCGCCTCGTGGTGGCCGCCTCGCTCCCGTTCGTCGGCGAGGTCTGGCAGGTGTACGTGCTCATCTTCGTGATGCAGGCGGCCTCGGCGACCTTCACGCCGACGTTCCAGTCGGTGATCCCCGACGTCCTGAAGCGAGAGGACGACTACACCGTCGCCCTCTCCCTGTCGCGACTGGCCTATGACCTCGAGTCGATCCTGTCGCCGATCTTCGCCGCCGCTCTCCTGCTGCTGGTGCCCTCCTCGGCGCTCTTCTTCGGGACGGCGATCGGGTTCGCCGGCTCGGCGCTGCTGGTCGCCGCCACCGTCGTCCCTCGTCGGGGTGGCGAGGACGCCGAGGAGCGGCCACAGCTGCCCTTCGGCAGCCGCGCACGGCGTGGGGCCGAGCTGTTCGTGCGCACCGGTGCGCTGCGACCGGTCCTGCTGCTGAACCTCGCCGTCGCTGCCGCGGGGGCGTTCGTGCTCGTGCAGACCGTGGTGATCGTGCGCACGACCTTCGGACAGAGCGAAGACGTCGTCCCGCTACTCCTGGCCGCAAACGGCCTCGGCTCGATGGCTGCCGCCATCACGCTCCCCCGCGTCCTGCGTCGTGTGCCGGAGCGGCGGGTGATGCTCACCGGCGGCATCGCCCTGACCACCGCCGTCGGGCTCGCGCCGGTCGCGCTCGGCGTCGCACAGTCCGTATGGGGGCTGGTCACGGTGGGTCTGCTCTGGTTCCTGGTCGGCCTGGGCTGGTCGACGGTGGAGACCCCGGTGGGCCGGATCATCCGTCGCAACGTGCCCCCGGCCGACCTGCCCGACGCGTTCGCCGCCCAGTTCTCCCTGTCCCACGCCTGCTGGCTGATCACCTACCCGCTGGCCGGCTGGCTCGGCACGGCTGGCCTGAGCCCCACGGCCCTGATCCTGGCAGGTCTCGCCGGAGCCGCCACGCTCGCCGCCGCCCGCCTGTGGCCCACCGTCGAGACAGCCAAGGACAGCGTGCCGCGAGAAGCCACGGTGGGCTGACCACGATGCGATGATGACTTTCGTGGCAACCACCCAGCGCACCACGCCGCCGGACGCCGACCTCGACCAGGCCGTCGATGTCTTACGGCTCCTCGCCGACCGCACGCGCCTGGCGATCCTCGCCATGCTCAACGGCACGGAGATGTCGGTGACGGCGATCGCCGAAGCCCTCGGCCGCCCCAGCTCGGGAGTCTCACAGCACCTGGCGAAGCTGCGCGCCGGCCGCCTGGTCACCTCCCGGCGGGACGGGACCACCATCTACTACGGGCAGCCGGACGAGCATGTCGCGGCCCTGGTCACAGGCGTCCTGCAGCACACCGAGCACATGATCTACGAGGTCCCGCCGCACCACCGCTGAGCACCTCGCCTGCCGTCGTCGCCGAACCCAGATGCCCCACGCCGCTACAGTCGGGCAGATGTTGCCGCTCGGGTTGTCCATGCTGTGGGAGTCGGTGGAGCCGGACGTCGCGCTCCGGGAACGATTCGGGTTCGACAGCTTCGGGATGGTCACGGACTGGACCGCGACGGTGCTCGGTGAGACATGGGGGATCACTGGACCGGGTAGTCCTGGCGGGTCCGTCGGGCGCGCTGTCCGTCACCGTGCTGCCGGAGCTGACCGGGGACTGGTTGGACGTGGCGAACCGTGCTGCGGTCCGGTTGGCGGGAGCCAGTCTGGCGGAACTGCACCGGGCGCTCGGCGCTAGCCATCACGACGCGTCGCCGATGTCAGCGCGAGCGAAGGGGTTGACCGAGCGGATCGATGACTGGCTGGCGGACGAAGACCGCGGACTGGCGCCAGCGGCGTCGCGCCGGCTCAAGGACCTGCTGTCCCGATCGCCTGAGCTCGATGACGAGCCTTAATGGGTGCACAACGACTTCCGGGCAGCCAACATCCTGATGCGAGACTCGAAGGTCGTCGGTGTCCTCGATTTCGACGACGTGGTGGTCGAGCACCGCGTGCACGACCTGGCCAAGGCCTGCGTCTATCTGGGCACGCGGTTCACCAAGTGGCAGCCGACGCCGATGGGGGTACGGCGGACGCTGCGCGCCGGATACGAGTCGGTGCGGCCGCTCGGTCCCGCCGAGGCGCGATGGTTCGAGATCCTTCTGCTGTGGCAAGGCCTTCAGGCGATCCCGGGTGAGTACGACCCCGCCGGGTGGGCATCAGCGCTGCGACGCCGAGGTGTCCCTGAGTTCCTGTTCTTGTGCGAAGCCGGCGGGCCCGCGGAAGCCACCAGAGCTAGCTTGTCGGCGTCGCTGGACCCTGGGTCCGGGTGGTACACGACGAGCATCAGGCCCTCGGCCCCGCCGATGCTCAGTCGTTCTCGGTTCAGGGTCAGCTCCCCGATCTGCCCGTGATCGATCCGGATCGGCCCGCCGCTCTGCCCACGTACCTCATGGCGGGCCCAGAGCTCACGAAACCGGGCGCTTGCCAGTGAAAGCTCTCCGACAAGATCGATGAAGCGGGGATCGTCGATGTCGTTGCCCACCGCCTGCCGCAAGTTTGCGACGAAGCACTCCGTGTAGTCCTCCCAGTCCGGATACAGGGCCTGCTCTGCCGGGTCCAGGAACATGTCTCTCAGCTGATTGCCCCCCACGGCGAGGCCGGGATCGAGCGCTCTGGCCAGACCGTTCGAGGCCAAGATGTCGAAGTACCGTCCTTCGATGAATGCGGGCTGGACGAGGGACTCCAAGAGCTTGAGCGCGCCGGGCGGCGGGGTCTCCTCGCGCGGCCGACGGCGACGCTGCGGGGGCACCTCCGCGACCAAGGTCCGCAGGTGAGCGACATGGTCGTCGTCGAGGTGTAGCACGCGAGCGATCGACTCGAGGACCTGCACGGACGGGTTGCGATCACGGCCCCGCTCCAACCGCAGGTAGTAGTCGGCGCTGATGCCAGCGAGCATGGCTACCTCCTCGCGCCGCAGCCCGGGCACACGCCGCACCCCCACGTCGGGAATGCCCGCCTGCTGAGGCGTCACGAGCTCGCGCCTCGCTCGCAGGTACGCGCCGAGGGCATTCGTCGTCGCGCTCACGAGGCCGACCCAAGGCCCGGCACGTCAGACAGAGGGGGCCCTGTCACACCCCAGGCTCGAGAGGACTCTGGCTGAGGGAAGTAGCCGCGCATAGCGTTCCTAACGGCCTGCTCGGGCCGCATATTTCGAGAGGGGAACGCATGACGGTCACACTGATCACCGGCGCCAACAAGGGCATCGGCTTCGAGACAGCCAAGCAGCTTCTGGAGCTGGGGCACGTCGTCTACATCGGTGCGCGTGACGTCGAGCGGGGTGAGAAGGCTGCGGCAGCACTTGGCGCACGGTTCGTGCAGCTCGATGTGACCGACGACGAATCGGTCACCGGGGCGCTGGCGACAATCAGCTCGGCCGAGGGCCGGCTCGACGTTCTGGTGCACAACGCGGGCATCCTCGAGAACGGAGTCATCGACGGTCCCACGGCTCTGCGAGTGTTCGACACCAACGCGGTGGGAATCGTGCGCGTCACGGAAGCCGCGCTCCCCCTGCTGCGCAAGTCCTCGAACCCCACGGTGGTGACCGTATCGAGCAGCGCAGGGTCGTTCTGGGCAGTGAACAACCCCGACCGGCCGGAATTCCAACTGCCGGTTGCGCTCTACTCCGCGTCCAAGTCGGCAGCCACCATGCTGACGGTCCAGTACGCCAAGGCCGAGCCGGGCATCAAGTTCAATGCACTGGAGCCCGGTGCCACCGCAACCGACATGACCGCGGCCTTCGGGATCGGCAGATCGGCGGAGGAGAGCGCACGAACTGTCGTGCGCCTGGCAACTCTCGAGGCGGACGGTCCGACGGGAACCTTCCAGGACGAAGCCGGGGAGCTGCCCTGGTAGCGACGCGGAACGTCCTACGCTGGCACCATGGCGTTGGCTGTGTGCCTGCTGTTCGACGGGCCGACCGAGCGGGTCCTGCGACGGCTGTGGCAGCGGCTCGAGGCCGACGGCGTGCCCACGCTCGCCACGCACACGCACGGTCAGCACGTACCGCATCTGTCCCTGGCGGTGCTGCGTTCCTGGGACCTGGACAAGGTGCGCGCCGCCGTTGAGGCGCTGCCCGACGCCGGCCCGACCACCGTCCGGTTCGACGCCATCGCGGCGTTCCGGCGCGGCCGGATGAACCTGGTCCCAGCGGTGACGAGCACGCTCGTGGCGCGCCAGGAGCAGGTCGTCGAGGCACTCGGCGCGACCGAGGACGAGCTGCACAAGCACTACGTCCCGGGTGTCTGGACGCCGCACGTCACCGTGGCGACGCGTGTGCGGCTGGAGAAGACGCCACTGGTGCTCGAGGCGGCCTACGAGATCCTCCCGCTGACCGGCACGATGACGCGGGCCGCGCTCGTGGACGCCGGCACCGGCACCGTGCACCTGCTGGCGAACGTCCCGTGACGCGTGGAGTCGCTCGCGAACAAAACCGGTGACGCCGGCAGCCACCCCTCGCGATACTGACCGGCATGGAAAAGGTCGAGGTCGTCGTCGCCCATCAGGCGTGCGCGACCCTGCGTGTCGGCGACGTGTTCCTGAAGATCGACGGCGACCAGACGCGCACCGACGTCGAGGTCGAGGCGATGGCCATGGTGCCGATCCCGACCCCAGAGGTCCTCTGGCGCAAGCCGCCCGTGCTCGCGCTCGCCGCCCTCCCCGGGACGGCGCTCGGCCGCCTCGGCGAGCCGTCGCCCGCCTCGCCGTCGGCGTGGGCCGCTGCTGGCGCCGTCGTGCGGAAGCTCCACGACGCTCCGCTGCCGCCCTGGCCCGGCCGGAGCGTCGACGAGCTCGCCTCGGAGCTCGACGCCGAGTGCGAGTGGCTCGTCACGAACGGCGTGCTTCCGACCGACCTGGTCGGGCGCAACCGCCAGATCGCCCAGGCCGCGCTCCGGCCCTGGGACCCGGTGTTCATACACGGCGACCTGCAGGTCGCCCACGTGTTCGTGGACGACGACGAGGTCACCGGTGTGATCGACTGGTCCGAGGCGAGCCAGGGCGACGCCCTGTTCGACCTCGCCATCTTGACGCTCGGGCACGAGGAGCGCCTCGGCGACGTCCTCGCCGGCTACGGCACCGATGTCGACCGAGACGTGATCCGCGCGTGGTGGTCGTTGCGGAGCCTGCTGGCCATCCGCTGGCTGGTCGAGCACGGCTTCGACCCGGCCGCACCGGGCTGCGAGATCGACGTGCTGAGAGCCCGGATGTAAGGAGCCGGAGCTCCCGCCCTGCGGGGTGGTCCCCACAGGGCGGGACCGACCTACCGCGGCGTCGGCGCCCCGACGTGCACGTCGATGTCAGTCATCGACGCCCAGCTCCAGCGCCACCGTCACATAGGAGTGGGCCGGCAGGTCGAGCTCCAGGCCGCGCGGGTGCCTGCGGATACCGTCCAGCTTCCGCGGCGCCACGGCCTCCGGCTGCTCGGGCGTGTTGTGGCTGTTCAGCTCTGCCGCCGTCAGGACCTGCGCCGAGAAGCCCGTGACATCGCGACCCCGCAGGTCGAGCACCACCGTTCGCGCCTCCGCGGCGTCGAGGTTGGACAGCGAGACGTGCGCCGTCGCCCCCTTGGTGGACGCCGACGCCGACAGCAGCGACATGTCCTTCCCCTCGACCGTGCGCGACGCCTCGGGTGCGATCACGTGCGCGGCGAGCGACCTGGCGTCGTGGTGCGGGGTGTTCATCGCGAAGACGTGGTACGTCGGGGTGAGCACGAGCGCCCCGCTGTCCGGGTCGGTGAGGATCATCGCCTGCAGGACGTTCACGGTCTGGGCGATGTTGGCCATGACGACGCGGTCCGCGTGCCGGTGGAACGCGTCGAAGTGCAGGCTGGCGACGAGGGCGTCGCGCAGGGTGTTCTGCTGGTACAGGAAGCCCGGGTTGGTACCGGGCTCGGCGTTCCACCACGTGCCCCACTCGTCGACAACGAGGCCCACGCGCTTGCCCGGGTCGTGGCGGTCCATGACCTGCCCGTGGCGGGTGAGCAGCTCGTTCATGTGCGCGGCGCGGGCCAGGGCGATGTACCACTCGTCCTCGGTGAAGGTGGTGGCGTCGCCCTTGTCCCCCCACGATCCGGTCATCGTGTAGTAGTGCAGCGAGATCCCCTGGAACGGCCCCGCCGGCCCGTCGCCCGCCTCCAGCTTGTCGAACGACTTCATCAGGACCTCGGTCCAGTTGTAGTCGTGGTCCGAGGCGCCCGCCGCGATGCGGTACACCTCGTTGTCCGCGTGCTTGCGCACGTACGTCGAGTACTGGCGCGCCAGGGACGCGAACTGCTCCACGCGCATGCTCCCACCGCAACCCCACGCTTCGTTGCCGATGCCGAAGAACGGCACCTTCCACGGCTCGTCCCGCCCGTTCTGACGGCGCAGCACCGCCATCGGCGAGTCGTCGGCGCGCGTGAGGTACTCGATCCACTCGCTCATCTCCTGCACCGAGCCGGAACCCACGTTGCCGCTGATGTAGGCATCCGTGCCCAGCAGCTCGCACAGGGCCATGAACTCGTGCGTGCCGAAGGAGTTGTCCTCGACGACGTCGCCCCAGTGGGAGTTCACCATCCGCGGGCGCTCCTCGCGCGGGCCGATGCCGTCGCGCCAGTGGTAGTCGTCGGCAAAGCAGCCGCCGGGCCAGCGCAGGTTCGGAATCTGGAGGGCTCGCAGTGCCTCGACGACGTCGGAGCGGATGCCGCCCACGTTCGGGATCGGTGAGTCCTCCCCGACCCAGAAACCGCCATAGATGCAGCGGCCCAGATGCTCGGCAAAGTGACCGTAGATGTGCCGGCTGATCGTGGGGCCCGGCAGGTCGAGGTCGATCACGACGCGAGGAGATTCGGTGGGCATAGGGAAGTCCTTCCAACAGCTCGGGGTTGATGCGTGGATTCGGGTGGGCGTGACTGACCGCGCGAGCGAGGTCACGGACCTCGGTGTCTCCATGACTCGCCTACGCGGATGTATCGTTTCCTCACGACCCCAGCGTCTCGCCCTAACTCAGTTGTTCTCTGGGGATCGGCGCAGAGGTAACGATTCCCCACGCCCGTTCAAGTGTCAAGAAGGTACAGATGAGTACCAGGAAGACCTCGTCCGCGTCACGCGTCGTGACGATCGGCGACGTGGCACGCGCGGCGCAGGTGTCTACGACGACCGTCTCGAAGGTGATCAACGGACTCCCCCGGGTCGGAGCAGAGACACGCCAGCGCGTGCTGGAAGTAGTCGCCGAGCTCGGGTACCAGGTGAATCCAACGGCACGCAACCTGCGAGCAGGCCGCACCGACGCCATCGGCCTCCTGGTGCCTGAGCTCGATCGTCCCTACTTCGGCCAGCTCGCAACCCGTCTCGCAAACGCCCTGGAGCCCACGGGCAGGCAGCTCGTCGTCCAGCGCTCCGGGGTGAGCCGGGCCGACGAGCTGGCGGCGGCGTCGTTCGCCCGCCTGCGCATGTACGACGGCGTGATCATCAGCGTCGTCGGGCTCAACCCCTCAGACCTGGAGCAGCTCAACTTCCAGACGCCGGTCGTGCTCGTGGGCGAGCGCCCGCTGCCCCGCACGTTCGACCACGTGATGATGGACAACGTCGAAGGCGCGGCCACGGCAACGGCACACCTGCTCGAACGCGGATCGCGGCGCATCGTCATGCTGGGCGGGCGGGATGGCACCACGGAGCAGGACATGCCGACCCTTCGCACGCTCGGCTACTACAAGGCTCACGCCCGCCTGGGCGTGCCGCTGGACGCGCGGCTCGTCGCCGCGGTACTGCCCATGGACATGGCGACGGGATACGCCGCGGTGCGGAGCCTCGTCGACGCCGGAGTCACGTTCGACGGCATCGTCGCCGTCACCGACGTCGTCGCGATCGGCGCGCTGCGTGCCCTCGCCGACCTGGGGATTCGCGTGCCCGCGGAGGTGCAGGTCGTCGGGTTCGACAACATCGACGAGACCGAGTTCAGCACGCCGCGGCTCACCACGATCGACCCGGGCAACGAGCAGATCGCCGGCACGGTGCTCCAGTTCTTGGAGACTCGGATGGCCGAGCACTCGGCCGGCCTGCCCCGAACGTCGTCCAAGCCGACTGCCGAGGTGACGATCCCCGCCCGGCTCGTGATCCGGGAATCGACGCGTCGCGCCTAGCGCGCCGCCCGGCGCCGCGGGCACCGGTCAGGCTCAGATCGTCGACCGGGCGGCGCGCCGGTAGTCGCGTGGCGCGACGCCGGTGCGCTCCCGGAACCGTTTCGCGAAGTGGTACTCGTCGGCGAAACCCAGGCTCGCGGCGATGGCCGCGTGGGTCATGTCGGTCATGCGCAGCAGCGCTCGAGCCGCCTCGATGCGCCGGTCGAGCCGGAACGCGGCAGGCGGGCGCCGACCGCCGCCCGGAACTGCTTGCGGAAGGTCTCGTAGGGCAGGCCCGCGGACGCGGCGACATCCCGGAGGTCGAGGTCAGCCCCGAGATCGCCGGCCAGCCGATCCCGCGCCAGTCCGATCCCGCGCGTCACCGGCTCGACGTCGGGCCGCTCGCCTCGCACGTCGACGAGGAGCGCGGCGAGCTCCAGGAGCTCCCTGCGCCGCGCCGTCGTGCCGCCGGGTCGCACGCGGTCGGCGAGCTCGGCCACACGGTCACGCCACGGCTTCAGAGGGGCGACCCGACGGATCGGGTCGCGGGCATCGAGCACGCCTTCGACGGCGAGCGCGTCGAACAATGGGCCGTCGAACACGAGAAAGATCTCGCTCCAGGTGCCGCCGGGCGGGGGTCCGTACCAGTGCGGCCACCCGGGCGACACGGTGACGACGTCCCCGGGCGCGATCGGGCGAGAGCCGGTCTCGTCGTCGACATACGAGCCGGCACCGGCGTGCACGAGAACGAGCGCATAGCTCTCGAGGACCCTGCGCGGACGAGGAACGAATGCGGGACCGTTCTCGACGAACCCCGTCGTCCGCACCCGCCCGAGCCGCGTCCCGACCTCGTCCTGCGAGCTGATCCGCACCACACTGCTCATCTGACCATTTTAGACAAGAGCTTCCCATCACGGACCTGCCCCGACGCCGGAGCCCGGCCTAGCGTCGACCCCATGGAAACCATCACAGACAAGGCATCGTCGATCGTCACCGAGGCCCAGGCCCGGCAGTACCGGGAGGAAGGCTGGTTCGTCCTCGAGCGGGTGCTCCCCGAGGACCAGCTCGAGCTCCTCCGCGGTCTCGCCCAGACCGCCATGGACCGGGCGGACGCCGAGATGGACGCCGCCGCCGTCGACATGTTGGGGCTCAACCATCGCGGACGCCGCTACTTCGTCTCCGGGCTGGCCGAGCAGGAGCCGTCGTTGCGCTCGTTCCTCTTCGGAGACCTGATGGCCGACATCTGTCGAGCCACGCTGGGGCCGGACGTGTTCCAGTTCGTCGAGCAGTTCGTGATCAAGGCCGCCGACAAGAACAGCGCGTTCTCGTGGCACCAGGACAGCGGCTTCGTCCACGAGGATCACGAGCCTTATCTCACCTGCTGGATCGCGCTCGACGACGTCACCGAGGAGAACGGCAGCGTGTACCTGCTCCCGTACTCCCGGGCGGGCGTCCGGTCGTACGTCAAGCACTTCCACGACGAGGCCACCAACGACAAGGTCGGCTACTTCGGGGACGACCCGGGCACGCCCCTGGTCGTTCCGGCGGGGAGCATCGCCTGCTTCTCGAGCGTCGTCTTCCATCGCAGCGGCCCCAACCTGACCCAGGATCTGCGCCGCGTCTACCTGGCTCAGTACTCCTCTGAAGTGATCCGGACCAAGGACGGAACGCAGGCCTGGGAGGGCCCCGAGGAGTTTCTCCGGAACGGGGAGCGCGTCTGATCGCCGTGCACCAGCCCCGATAGGCTGTCGGCATGGTCAGCGACGCGCTCCCGTCCCGAGCGGCCCGGCCGCGCGGCGTGTACGCGAAGACTCCGCAGCGGCAGCGCGAGATCGTCGAGGCGGCCGCGGCGGTGTTCGCGGCGCGCGGTTACTCCGGCGGGTCGCTTCGTCAGGTCGCGAAGGACATCGGCGTGAGCGTCACCAGCGTGATGCACCACTTCTCGTCCAAGGAGCTGTTGCTGGAAGCGGTCCTGGAGCACGCCGACTCGGAGGCGATCCGCGAGATCGACCTCGACCCGGCGCGCGACGGGCTGCGGGTGACGATCGTGCGGCTCGCGGAGACCGGGCAGGAGCATCCCAACCTGCTGCGGCTGCTCGCTGTGCTGAGCTCCGAAGCGTCCGCCGTCGAGCACCCGGCGCACGAGTGGTTCGTCGAGCGGTACCAGCGCGTGGTGGAGGGTATGGCCGGCTGGATCGATGCGGACCCGACTCTCGACCTGGCCCCGGACAACGCCCGGGTACTGGCGCGACGGATCGTCGCCCTGTGGGACGGCCTCCAGCTGCAGTGGCTGTTGCGTCCCGACTTCGACCTGGTCGCCGAGCTGGATGCCGCGGTGGCGGCGCTGGTCGATCAGGCTCGCCGGGCCGAGCTGCCGCACTGAACGTGCGTCCGCGCGGCAGCTCGGTCGCGTCTCAGGCGAGCCGGTAGACCTCGCACGTGGACACTCCGCTGTGCTCCAAGGACATCGGGATCGGGAAGACCTCTGACTGCTGCTGGGCGAGCGCAGGGTGCAGCCACGCCGTCCCGCCCGCGGTCTCGTCACCGTTGAGACGGCGCAGCACCGGCCGCTCGCCGTCGTCGCCTGAAGGCGTGCGCGGGTGCTCGAGCACGGACAGCAGCCCGATCTGATCCGTGCCCGCTGGGTCGCGGAAGCTGAGGCTGAATCCGCGGCCGGCGGCCAGGAATCGTGTCGCGCTCAGGCGGATCAAGACGCCGAAGGCGCCCTGGGCGGGAGGGGCGACCTCGCCGAAGGGGACGAGGCGCGTCGCGCGCAGCTGGATGTCGCCGAAGTCGAGGACGGCGTGCGCGTCGGAGTCGGCTGTCGACGGTATGTGGAAACCGCGACGCTCCCGACCCGGGCGAAGATCGGGGTCGACGGCGGCGAGCAGCTCGAACCCGTCGCGCAGGTGGGTGGCCTCCTGCTCGGTGATGGAGTCGATGCCGAACGGCGCGACGCCGATCGCCCGGTGCTGTCCGACAGCGACGAACGCGTCGCCCACGCCCTGGGCGTCGCGGCGCATCTCGGGGATGAACAACCCGGTCGACGCCGCGCCGTAAGTCGTGCAGATGGCCGAGAAGTCGCCGAAGTAGATGTCCGGCACGATCAGGTCCAGATGCGGGGCGAGGGACCGCCACAGCGGAAGCATGCCGGCGACCGGGCCGCCGCTGGGGTAGGTGCCGGGGCGCTGCCCTCCGGCGAGCGCGAACCCGGGTAGGTCGATCTCGCTGTCGAGCCAGGTGTTCGTGAAGAACGGCAGGGCGGTGTGAGCCCGGCCGGCGCGCGCGACGGCATCGATGTAGGTCGCGAAGCCCCATGTCATGAAGTGCTCGTCGGCGTCGAGCCCGTCGCCGAACGCCGACACCCAGTCGCGGTGCCGCCCGGTGACGCCGGCGGCCTCGAGCACGCCTGCGGGCGGCGGGGCAGCGAACAGCGCCTGGGCGTGCGGGTCGTGGTCGCGCGAGCAGCCCAGCAGCCCGGGCTCGTTCTCCACCTGGACCATGAGGACCGTCCTGTCCTGCGCGTCGATCTCCTCGATGCGTTGGACCATCGCCGCGAAGGCACGGGCGTCCGCCTCACGCGACGCCACGCTGAACGGCGAAAGGGTGCCGGTCCGTGCCCCGTTCTCGTCGAGGCATCGCGGAAACCGGTCGGGGTCGGTCTTCACCCACGCGGGCGCGTAGGACGACGCGCCGTTCTTGTACGCCCCGAACCACAGCACGATCAGGCGCAGGCCGGCCTCACGGGCCGCGGCAACGAGCTGGTCGACCGCCGCCAGCTCGAAGTGCCCCTCCACGGGCTCGAAGGCATCCCAGGACACGGGAGCCAGGACCGTGTTCGCACCGACGGCGGCGGCCGCCCTGAAGGACGACCCGGCCGCCTCGGGCGTCGAGGCAGCGGAGTTGTGCACCTCTCCCCCACGGACCAGATAGCGCTGCCCGTCCACGACGAGCTGGGCCGTGCCGTCGTCGTATCGCAGGAACGGGGTGGTTGCGGTGCGGCTCGTGGCCCCGACTGCGACGGGCACTGCGGGCATCGTTGCGCCTTCCTCTCGCGAATGTTCTCGAAAATGTAGCAGGTGTACGGATTTGTGTTCTACGCTGCGACGGCAAGCCCCGGTCGATGCGAAGGAGCACCCTGTGACCACCCAACCCGACGCCGTGCTGTCCGCCACGACGGCTCCTGCCGACTCAGCCCTGCCGCACAAGCTGGGACGGCTGGGACCCCTGCTGTTCCTGGCGCACGCCGGCTGGATGCTTCCGTTCGCAGCCGCCGGCACGCTCGTGCAGGCCCTGATGACCGATCTGGACCCCGTGCGCAAGGTCGCGCTCTACGCGACGCTCGCCGCGGCCGGATCCCTGACGAGCATGATCGCCACGATCGTGTTCGGCGCACTCTCCGACCGCACCCGGTCGCGGTTCGGCAAGCGGAACCCCTGGATCGCATCAGGGGCGTTCCTGCTTGCTATCGCCTCGACGCTCATGTCGCTGACCAGCAGCTTCCCGCTGCTCGTCGTCCTGTGGATGGTCGTTCAGGTCGGCCTCGCCGTCGTGCTCGCCCCGCTGTTCGCGGTACTGCCCGACCGGGTGGCACAGCACAACTTCGGCAAGGCCTCGGCACTCATCGGCGCCGGCCAGCTCGTCGCCCAGAGCCTCGGCGGCGTCGTCGCCGGCTCTCTCGTGACCGTCCCTCGCGAGGGCTTGCGCTGGCTGCCCTGGCTGATCGCGGTGGTCATGGTCGTGTTCGTCCTGCTGTCCCCCGAGCGCGACAACCGTGACGAGCCCGGCGACAAGCTGTCGGTGCGGGCGCTGCTGCGCTCGTTCGTCCCGCCGAAGGACCGCGACTTCCTGCTGGCCCTGGCCGGGCGGTTCTTGCTGCTGCTGTCCTTCATGATGATCCTGCTGTACCAGCTCTACCTGCTCACCGACTACATCGGCCTGAGCCTGGAACGTGCCGGCGGCGTCATCGCCGTCGGCGGCGTCATCATGGCAGTCGCGTCCGGCGCGGCGACCCTGCTGTCCGGCCCGCTGTCCGACCGGCTCGGCCGACGCAAGGCCATCGTCATGACCGCCTCGGTCATCTTCGCCCTCGCGGCTCTTCCGCTCACTCTGTCGGCGCAGGTCAGCTCGTTCTACGCGTTCCTGGCCATCGGCGGATTCGCCTACGGCATCTACATCGCGGTCGACCAGGCGCTGCTCGCAGAGGTGCTGCCCAGCGCCGACGAGCACGCCAAGGACCTCGGCATCCTCAACATCGCGAACACCCTTCCCCAGGTGCTCGCTCCCGTCATCGCCGGCGTCCTGGTCTCCAGCCTCGGCTACCAGCCCGTGTTCATCATCGCGATCATCCTGGCGATCGTCTCCGCCGCTGTCCTCAAGCCGATTCAGCGCGCACGCTGACCAGCCGTGAATCCGGTTCCCTCAGTTCCGCCCGGCGCCGGGCCGGGTCTGGGGGACCATGCTGCGGTCCCCGAGGGTGACCATCGCGTGTATCGGTGCGGTGCTGGCGCGCAGGAGCGCCGCAAGGCCGCGGCGGCCCTGCCTGCGGGCGAGCTCCGGACCAAGGGTGAGCATCAGGGCGGTGAGAGCCGGCATCGGACGGCCGAAGAGCGTGATCTCCTCGATGCGCGCCTCGTCGTCGAATCGCAGCAGCTGCGCCTCCTCGAACGGCTGGGTCCCGACTCGTGCCCGGTAGACCAGCGCGTACGTGTCGCTCTGGCCGGTCTCGGTGTGGAAGCGGATGTCCTCGACTGCGGTGAACGCCGCTTCCAGGAAGTCGCGGAGCTGGTCAGCCCCCTCGAGGCGGAACTGGTCAGTCAGCGGCGAGCTGAGGACGACGTCCGGGCTCAGGCAGGCGACCGCGGCGTCGGCGTCTGCGCTCTCCGCGGCGGCGCGCCAGCGGGCGACGGTAGCGGCGGCGGACAGTGAGGTGTCTGGCACGGGCATCTCCCGGTATGAACGACGCGTTGGACGGTTTGCGGGCGGGCGGATCAGCCGGCCAGCTGGTTCATCTTGCGGATCTGGCTGTCGAAGGCCCAGGCAGGAACGAAGCGGCGCAGGATGCTGGCGCGTCCGGCCAGGGTGCCGGCGGTGTAGCGCAGGTTCGGCTTCGGGTCGGTTGCCGCCGCGACGATCACCTTGGCGACGACGGCAGGGTCGTCGCCGTCCTTGATCGCCGCCGCCATCACGCGGCCGAAGGTCTGCCGCTGCTGCGCGTACACCTGCAGCGGCATGTCGGGCTGGGTGCTGTTGGCCTCGAATCCGGTCCTGGTGTAGGCGGGTTCGACGAGCACCGCCCGGATGCCGTACTCCCGGACCTCGTGGTCCAGGGACTGGGTGTAGCCCTCGATCGCATGCTTGGAGGCGCCGTAGACCGCCATGAATGGCGCCGGGATGAATCCCTGTACGGACGAGAGGTTGATGATGCGGCCGCGTCCCTGGGCTCGCATGTGCGGCAGGACCTCCCTCACCATGCGCATGACTCCGAAGACGTTGATGTCGAAGACCGCCTGGGCCTGCGCGACGGAGCTCTCCTCGGCCGCGCCGATCGAGCCGATGCCGGCGTTGTTTACGAGGACGTCGATCCGCCCGAACCGCTCGATCACCTCCTTGACCGAGGCGGTGGCCGACGTGTCGCTGGCCACGTCGAGGTCGAGGAACGCCACCCCGTCCAGCGGGGTGACTCGCGAGGTGTCGCGGCTGGTGCCGACCACGTCGAAACCTGCTTTGACCAGCCCGAGCGCGGCTTCCTTCCCGATGCCGGAGGACGCACCTGTCACAAGTGCCACCGGGCGAGCTGTCGTCATCATGAACTCCTGAACTCAAGAAGAAGGCACTGTGTTGTGATTTCCTACCGACTGGCCGCAACCGTAGACCCTGTGAGTTGGAAATGGCAACACACCGGCCTAGGGTGAGGTGATGAGCGATTCAGACCCACGCACCGAAATCGGCATGGCCGAGATGCCCTTGGCGGTCCGCCCCTGCTCGCTGGCCGCCGCTCTGGACGTCCTCGGCGAGCGGTGGTCGCTCCTGGCACTGCGCGAGATCGGCTACGGGGTGCACCGCTTCGCCCGGATCGCCGGCTACACAGGGGCGTCCCGCGACATCCTCGCCGACCGGCTCCGCAAGCTCGAGGCGGCCGGCGTCATCGAACGGCGGCAGTACAGCGAGCACCCGCCCCGCTACGAGTACCACTTCACCGAGGCCGGCCGGGAGCTGTTCCCGGCCATGCTCGCTCTGTCCCAGTGGGGCGACCGGTGGGCGGTGGAAGCTCCAGCCGTCACCCGCACACATACCTGTGGCCGGCCGGTCCAGGTCGACCTGCACTGCCACCACTGCGGCCGGCCGGTCACCCGCGACACGGTCCACGTCGAACCTGTCAACGCCTGACGACTCCGGACGACGTCGGACGACGCTTGGCGCGAGTGAAGACCATGTCGACCACAGCCGTCACCCGGGGGCACTGCTACCACCAATCCCAGGAGACGGTCGCCGTGAAGCGGGCCCTGATGGATGCCTGTGACCGCAAGATTCTGCTCGTCGACCACACCAAGTTTGCCAAGCGCGGGCTCTTCCAGCTGGCACCG
Organism: Promicromonospora soli; assembly: GCF_014653785.1. GTDB lineage: Bacteria > Actinomycetota > Actinomycetes > Actinomycetales > Cellulomonadaceae > Promicromonospora > Promicromonospora soli. The sequence continues at coordinate 219,339 of NZ_BNAS01000005.1, forward strand.
CTCAAGGCCTTCGATCTCGTCCTGGTCGACGACGGAATCCAAGGGGCACAGCTCGAGGTGCTTCAGGCATCCGGCGTCGAGACCCTCGTTGTCAGCCAGGCGCAGTCAAGCCCAATAGCTGAAGAACCGTAGACGACGAGTGCGCTGCTCTACGCTGCCGGCGTGACGTCCTTCGAGCACCTCCCCATGGTCCGCAACGACCACGACGCCATGGCGCAGGCCTACGCCGCGTTCATCGGGGACGCGTTCACAGGCAGCCCCCTGAATCATGTACTGGTCCAGGCCTTCGCCGACCTGGTCCAGCAGGCCGGCGGCGGGACCGTGGCCGACGTCGGTTGCGGGCCTGGGCACGTGACCGCTTACCTGCGAGACCGGGGCGTCGACGCCTTCGGCATAGACCTCTCGCCCCGGCTGGTGGCGGCGGCCCGCGAAGCCAACCCGGGCATCCGGTTCGACGTCGGCGACATGGGCGCGCTCGACGTCGCGACAGGCAGCCTCGCCGGGGTGCTGGCGAACTACTCGATCATCCACACGCCGCCGGACGTGCTGCCCGCGATGCTCGGCGGGCTAAGCCGCGTCCTGGCTCCTGGCGGCCATCTACTGGTGTCGTTCCAGGCGCTGGCCGACGCTGAGGGAACGGCTGAGGCCTTCGACCACAAGGTCTCCCCCGCCTGGCGGTACTCGGCTGACCATGTCATCAGTCTGCTCGGGCAGACCGGTGTCGACGAGGTCGCCCGCCTTACGATCGCGCCGCGCGAGGACTCGGTGCGTGGCTTCCTACAGGCGCACGTCCTGACGCGCAAGGCGCCCGCCTGAGGCTCACTGGTCAACGACCAGCACAGCACGCCGGGCCACGGTGCAGGCATGGTGTGGCCACGAGTCCGCCGCGACGACGAATCGGTACCTGCACTTCCTCGGCATCGGAGCCGATGTGGCGCCGGTCTGGAATGCCTCAACGACGGAACCGAGCACCCCGGGAGCACCCGAGACGCGGAGGACGCCTCCTGAGTAACGAAGAAACCCCGCTTGACCGGAGCGTTTGCCCTGGTCAAGCGGGGCTCCTATCGGTGGAGCTAGGGGGATTCGAACCCCCGACCTTCTCATTGCGAAGACGGCCCAGGGTCTCCCGTGGCGAATCTTCCGCGTCATTCCGCGTGCATGCGGTGCGTCCAGCCCGGCCCCGTGCGGCGGCGGGGGCCGCCGGGGGCCGACAAGCTCGCCAGTAACGCCGCCGGACTAGATGCCCGACCCGCCGCCGGACGTGTTGGTCCACCGGGCGTGGTATTCGTTCAGCGAGTACCTCTTCTGCTGACCGCTGGTGGAGGTGATCTCGAGGCCGAACTGCATCGTGTCGAAGTCGGTGTTGACCAGGAGGCCTTCCGACGCGGCCCATTCCCAGACCGCCAGGGCATCCACGGTGCCGCTATTGCGTTGTGAGGCAGGGATGAGCTGCAAGACGTTCCAGCCGGGGTTCGCCTGCCAGACCTCCGCATAGCGGATGCCGCCGATCGTCACGTTGGACCTGACCTTCGTCCCCCAGCCGCCTGCCTTTGGGTACCAGCTCGTGAAGACCATGACCTCGTCCTGGTTGCCGGTGGACCAGATGTCGGTCGTCCAGTTCCACCAGTCTCCGCTGCTGGTGGGGGCCGACGAAGTGTTGTACGTGAACGTCGCCGACTTCATCTCGGCCAGGGGGGTGTGCGGCCTGACCGAGGTGTTCGGGTACGACTTGATGCCGCCGCCGGTCTGGGTCGAGTCGACGTACCACGAGTTCACGCTGTTGACGTGCAGGCACTGCGAGTCGTTGCCCTGGTTGCCCCACACGTTGTTGTAGATCGTCCAGCTGCCTTTGGTGTACTCCCCGAACGAGTTGCACGAGGAGTAGACCGCGGCCTGCGCCGGAGGCGCGTCCGGCGTTCCTGTGCTGGGCGACGGGGCCCCACTGACACCGCGGCCGTCTTCGCCGTCGCTTGAGCCTCGGCTGCTGCTGCCCGCCTCGGCCTCGGCGGCTGCCTCCGCCTCGGCGGCCTCAGCCGCGGCGGTGTCCGAGGGGCTGGGGCTCGGGCTCGGGCTGGGGCTCGGGCTGGCCGTCGCGGACGCGCTGGCGCTGGCGCTCGCCTCCGGCGACGAGCTGATCAGGGGGCCGTCAAACCTGGGATCGACCGACGCGTCGCTGCCGGCGATGTTGCCGGCGATGGTCGGCGCGAGAGCGGCGGCGCCACCGAGGACGACCGCGAGGCCGACGACGACCGGCACGAGCCACCGGGGACGCAGGCGGCTCAGGAATGATGCCATGGGGTCTTTTTCCCTCTCGTGAGGCGAAGAGGGGGCCGGAAGGACGCGCCGCCCTCGGCTTTAGGCCAGACCTTGCACGGTTGCTGCGCAGGTCGTCAAGACTTCAAAAGCCCGGCGGCTGCGTCGCTATGTCCTCGACCTTGCGCAGTATGGAGTCGTACACGCTCGACCGGGCCCTGCCAGGTATAGACGAACGGCCCGCCCAGGAAACCCTGGGTGCGGCCTGCCGCCCCCTGCTCTGGTTCCGCACCTCGCATTGCGTGCGCGAACCGCTGGCGCGCACGTCGTCGGACCGCTGTAGAGCCGCGTCCAGCATCCGCTGAACATCAGGCCGTTGTCGTGAACCCGGGTTCTGGTGCCATCCCGCAACGGTTCGCGGTGCGAGGCCGAGGTGTGTGTTCGGCGAACTCGTCGCCGGCTCACGATCTACGGCACACCGCTGCGTGCCTCTGGCTCGCCCATCGCGTCGACCTGGCCACAGTGCAGGCATGGTGCGACCACAAGTCCGCCGCGACGACGGACCGATACCTGCATTTCCTCGGAACCGTGCCGATGTCGCGGGCCTGGAGCGCCTGAACGACGGTCGGGGGAACCTCGGGGGAACCCACGACGCGGAGGACGCCTCCCAGGCAACGAAGCCGCGCCGCAGTCACCCCTGTCGGCCTGCATTATCCGGACACGCTCCTAGGAGACACCCGCCCGAGCAGCGTGATCGCACGTTCCCGCATCTCGACCTTGCGGACTTTGCCTGTGACGGTCATGGGGAACTGATCGACCAGCTGGACATACCGCGGAATCTTGTAGTGGGCCAGATGGCCCTGGCAGTACCGCTTGACGTCCTGAGCGGTCAGCGGCGCGGCCCCGGAGCGCATGATGATCAGGCCATCAGTTCCTCGCCGCACTTGGCGTCGGGGACGCCGATGACCTGGACGTCGACGACGTCGGGGTGGGAATGGAGTTCCCTTCTCGTGATGCGCGCGCTACGGCTTGAGGTCGAGGTGTCGGCGTAGCGCCGTGGTGAACTCGTCGACCCGTGCCAGCTGTTCCGGGGAGAGCGCCTCGACGAAGAGCTCGTGCACGTCACGCAGGTGCGGCACCGAGCCGGTCCGGAACGATTCCGCACCGAGGTCGGTCAGCCGCACGTCGATGCCGTGGACGTCGTCCGGGCACGGAGCCCGGTGTACGAGCCTGCGCTTCTCCATCCGTCCCAGGTGGTGGGACAGGCGACTGCGCTGCCAGCCGATGAGTTCGGCCAGCTCGGAGGAACGCAACGTCCTCCGGTCCGCCTCGCTCAGTGCGAGCAGCACCCGATAGTCGGCGGAGGACAAAGACGAATCGCTCTGAAGGCGTCCGTCCAGGATGGCCCGCAGTGTTTCGGCGGTCTCGATGTAGTTGCGCCAGATGCGCAGCTCCTCGCGCGTGGGCATCTCGCGGCGCTTGCCGTGAGCCATGGCACCTCCCGGGATTGACATGTCAACTCCTCATGGTACAGGGTTGACACGTCAATCCCAATCAGGGTGAGACCTACCTCCGACTCGCTGTCGGATTCTGTGAGAAAGAAGAATGAAATGAAGCTCTCCACGTCCATCGTCGGCGGTGTCCTCGCCGGCACCTTGGCGCTCGGCCTCGCCGCCGTCACCACCGCGTCCGCCACCGAGACGAACACCCCCGCCACGACTGAGGTCGCGGTCTCGGCATCCGACCGGGTCTTCCCCTCGACACTGTCCCTGCCCGACGGCTCGGTCCCGGAGGGAATCGCGATCAGCGGCATCCACGCGTACGTCACCTCCTTCGCCGACGGCACCGTCTACAAGCTCAACCTGGCCACCGGCAGGTACAAGGTGCTCAGCCCGGCCACCGGTACCGGCGCGGTCGGCATCATGCTCCATGACGGACGCCTGTTCGTCGCCGGCGGCACCGCGGGCACGGTGCGGGTGCTCGACCCGGGCAGCGGCGAAGAGCTGGCCAGCTACACCGTCGGCACCACCGGCCAGACCTTCATCAACGACTTCACCGTGCTCGACGGCGTCGTCTACGCCACCGACACGTTCAGCCCCGTCCTCCACAAGCTCCCGCTCGGGGAGAACGGTGAGCTGCCCGCGGCGGACCAGGTCGAGACCATCGCCCTGGACGGCATCACCTACAGCGAGGGCTTCAACGTCAACGGCATCACCACCACCCCCGACGGTGAGGCTCTCCTGCTCGTCCAGACGAACACCGGCCTGCTCTACCGAGTCGAGGAGAGCACCGGCGCTGCTGACCAGGTCGACGTCGGCGAGGCCGACCTGACCTGGGGCGACGGGATGCTGCTCGAGGGCAACACGCTCTACGTCGTGCGGAACTTCCCCAACACCGTCGCGGTGCTCGAGCTGGACGACACCGGCACCACCGCCGCCCTGACCGACGAGCTGACCGACCCGCGCTTCGACACCCCCACGACCATCGCCCGGTTCAAGGACAGCTTCTACCTGCCCAACGCCCGGTTCACGGCCGAGGACCCCTCGAGCGCCAACTTCTTCGTCACCGCCATCCCCGACGCGTCCTGATCCGCCGCTATCGCAGCAGGGACGCTGGGCGGGGCGAGAACCCGGGTCCGCACGGACCCTCAGATTCCCGCCCCGCCCAGCAGAGTGCGCCAGCACGGATCCTGAGCAAGGCGTCACTCGCGTCGCGGCGTCGTTCCCATCTTGTGGGCGGAGATCTGACTCGCTCCGCACACCTTGCGCCGGCCCCGGGAGTACCCGAGGCGCGGAGGACGCTTCCTAGGCACTTCCTCGGCACCCGGGCCACCGGTCGCCGAATGCGGGAGCGGCTGGGGGTACCTTGATCCACAGCGTTCGACCTCCGACACGAAACACCTGCTGCCGCTCGCTCACAGTGACGACGAACTGGTACCTGCAACGAAGAAACCCCGCCTGACCGGAGCGTTTGCCCTGGTCAGACGAGGTTTCTACCGGTGGAGCTAGGGGGATTCGAACCCCCGACCTTCTCATTGCGAAGACGGCCCAGGGCCTCACGTGGCGAATCTCCCGCGTCATTACGCGTGCATGTGGTGCGTCCAACCCTTCCGCATGCGGTGGCGGGGGCCATCGGGAGGCCGCGCTTGAGGTTCGAAAGGGCATGCCAGTGCAGGCTGCCGCTGGGACCCGTCAGCTCTACCGAATTCGCGGGATGGGTTTGCCACCGCCACCGCGTTTACGGATAAAAGAGCAATTGAGGAATCAGCCGAGCAAACGAATCGACACCCCACAGAATAGGACCTAGCAAAGCGGCTTCACCCAAAGGATGAAGCCGCTTCGACGGCGTTATCTGATGAACACAGGAAGAAGGCTGTATACACCAGGAATGATGGCGGGAAAAATCATGAGGAGCGACCATGCTACGAGCACCGAGGCCCCAGCGAGGACCCACGGAAACCGCCTACCGAACAGCGCAGTCAGAACGGCCACCAAAGCGGTGATCAATGGAGCGTAAAACGCGGCAATGAAAGCGAATGCCAGTCCGGCCGCCAGCGCCGGAGTGATTTTTACAGACTTTTCCTCGTTGCTCATTCTCTCCATAACTCCCCTCAAAGCAAGCGATCACTGGCGGGCCACAAGCATTAACCGCGCCGCCAGTGATCTCAGTCTTGGCGATTCTAACGTTAGTGCGCTTTAACCAGCCGCATCACCGTTCCACGAGAAGTACGCCGACCCGTTGCCGTGCATGTAGATGTCGATGCGCGGGTAGAAGTGCACAGGCACCCCCGCGGGTGTCCAAGTCGCATGCCACTGCAACTTGCTGTAGTAGCCAGAGTTAGCGATGGAGTTCCAGTTGTAGTAGCTCTTGTTGTGGCTGTAGACCGAGACGTCGGTATAGAGCGAGGCGTCCAATACGCTCTGGCTCGCACTGGGACTCGTGACCTTCCCGGTAACTTTGCTCCAGCACCAGGAGACCGAATGCTTGAGCCTGTAGTAGCCGTCGTACTGTGCGACGTCGTAGGCAGACCTGCACCCGGTGGAACCTGTCGGCGCTGGCATCGTGTAGTTGCCGGCCGCAAGGATCGTAAATTCGCCGGGAGCTGGCTCGTCGCTCGAACTCGGCTCCATAAGGGCTTCCACAGAAACCGGCATGGTGACCCGGTGAGTATCCACCAGTTTGCCGCCGACAGTGTAGTCCTTGATAACCATCTCGATCGACGGCTCGGCAGCTTCGTCGGCAACGCCTGCGGCAAGTCCGCCGCTAGCGGGTGTGGCGGACACCGGACCCGCACCCCACAGCAATCCAGCGATCAGCACTGGCGTCACCAGCACTGCCCTCTTTGAGATTTTCATAACGCTCCGTCGGTTCTGTGACTATTGTCCGAACTGCGTGGGCAGTCTGCCAGACCGTCATGGCACGTGGCTCCGGATTCGTTACGAACGTGGGTGAACTTTGGAGGGCCAGGACAGGATCGGCTCCTCGGGATCGATCTTTCAGGCCACCTCTCCCACCTACTCGACACAGCGAACGGGGTAGCGCATGTAGCGGATCGAGCCGCTACCAGTAGCGCGGGCGCTACCGCACCCGCTACCCCCGGGAGCCGCTAGATTCCAACGATCCTCACCAGGGGTAGCGGAAGTAGCGGCCTCCAGCCACAGGTCCTCGATATCGCCGAAACCCGGGTTCTGGCGCTCCGCGGGTAGACGTTACCCGCGCTACCGCTACCTCGTCAGCCGACTTTCGTCGTGAGGTAGTCCTGCACTGCTGGCGCGAAGCCGTAGGGCACGTAGTCGGAGAACTTGTCCGGCGTTGCCCAGACGATGTCTGCGAGCTCTTCGGTGTCAGCGACGTACGCCTCGCCGCTGACGACGTCGCACGCGACGTAGCCCATGAGGCGACCGGTGTTCGGGTGCACGCGCTCCCCCAGCACCTTCACGGCCTCGACGGTGAGCCCGGCCTCTTCGGCCGTCTCGCGGACGGCCGCCTGTTCAAATGTCTCGCCCTGCTCGACGGCGCCAGCCGGGAACTGCCACGAAAGCGAACCCTCGGAAACGCGACGCTGGACCAGGAGCAACTTCCCGTCCTGGACGATGATCGCCGCCGCGATGGCGGGCTTCGCTTCGGTCACTGCCTCAGACATGCGTGCCTCCCAGCACTTCGAGGATCGGCGGGTAGATATTGCTCTCCGGAACGAACTTGCCGAGGTCCGCCACGGCTACCCATGCGACGCTGGCGTTCTCCACGACGTCGCGATTCTCCGCCTCACCGGCGAGGTAGTCACAGTGGAAATATTCGCAGTACACGCCCGTGTGCGGGTGCACGCGGGCTCCGATCTGCTCGCGGACGGAGCAGTGAACGGCGGTCTCGACGTAGGTCTCACGTACCGCGGCATCGGCCGGCGACGCTCCGGGTTTCACGATGCCCGCGGGGAACTGCCAGCGGAGCGCGCCGTCGTCGCGACGCTGGACCAGGAGCACGGAGTCGTCACGCTGGACCACAGCCAGGGCGACGGTGAGCCGCTGCGGCTCGCTGTAGAGCCCCGTCCAGCATCCTCTGAACGTCTGGCCGCTGTCGGGTCGCCGGGTTCTGGTGCCAGCCCGCGACGGTTCGCGGTGCGAGGCCGAGGTGTTCGGCGAACTCTTCGTTGGACATGCGTAGCGCGGATTGGAGCCGGGCGGCTCGCTCGCCGTTCCACGCATCAATCACAGTCAATGCAATCACCCCCTGAATCGGTTGCACCGGCACTGCATCGGGACTGCATCGGGGCGTCATCGATCGCCCACCCGAACAGCGGTTCGCTGGTCACATGCGAAACGACCTACGCGGACCGAGCATCTTCGAGAGCCTGCACCCGCGCTTCGAGCGCGGCGACGCGCTCCGCGAGGCTCTCGTCTCCAGCCGACGCCGTGCGCTGTTCGGCAGTGGCGACGAAGACGCCCTTGCCCTGCTGTCCGATGACGTAGCCCTCCGCCTTGAGCGCACTGAGCGCGTCCCGGACGACCGTGCTGGAGACGCCGTGCTCCGCCTGGAGCGCGGCCGACGAGGGCAGTTGCGCACCCTCGGAGAGTTCACCGCTGACGATGCGGCGTCGGAGTTCTCCGGCCAGACGACGACCGGCGGGTTCGCTCGTGAGGTTCGTGTTCATCAGGGCACCGCCTCCTTATGCACTAAGTACAGCACACCCCACCTGCGACTTCACGGAAGTTCACTCGTAACACTTGACGCACTATGTGCACTAGGTGCACTGTGGAGACACGGGCCGAGGCAAAGGGTCGCGGCCGGAACGACGAACCTCAGGAGGTCATCATGTCTGTGACGACGACGGAGAACACCACGGTCGGAGCGCAGGAGCCCGGACGCTGGTCGACGTCATGATCGACGCCGCGGCCCTGGTGGGCCGCATCGGTCGTGACCGCGTGCTCGAGGTGCACACGCACGTGCACGACGTGATCGTCACCCTCAACAGCGGCGTGGACGCCTGGGACCTGGCCAACGAGCTCGGGCTGCCGGGCGTGGACCTGGTCGAAGACGCCAGCATGAACGAGCTGCAGCGCACGGCCTGGGGACACGACGTCGTGCCCGGCCTGTCGTACGTCGCGCTCATGGGTGACGCACTGCCCGGCGACGCCGAGCTCTACGCCGAACTGACCGGCAACCACGACGCGGGCGCCGGACTTCGCGTCGTCGGGCCGAACGCATGACGCGGCCGGGCTACTACTCCGGTCGCTCGCGCCGCCCGAGCCCCGTCCGTCCGCCAGCTCGCGCGGACCGGTCCGGCTGGCGGGGACAGACGGACAGACGGACCGGACCAGCGGACCGGGCCGGACAGACGGACACACGAACCGGACAGACCCCCGGACCGGACACAGACGTCATCCGGCCGGACAGTACGAAGACTGCCCGGCCGGACACGCGGACAGACGGCTCCTGCCAGAGCCCACTGTCCGGACAGACCGCACACGAATCCAACCGCCAGGAAGGGTCACGATGAACAGCCCAAACCCAGTGAACACCACGGGTGACAGCCACGTCACGCCGGACACGTCCGGCCGGACAGAGGGCGGCGCGGCACCTGCCGTGTCCACCCCGGACACGTCCGGACCACGGGAACGGAAGTCCGCCGCTGCGGTCCTGGTCGAGCTGGCCATGGACCGGTACGGCTTCGGCTGCACCCCGGACGGGGAGCCGTTCGCCGTCCCGACGTCGGGCGGCAAGATCGTCCGGATCCTCCGTGGCGGACGCTCGTCACTGCGGTCCGAACTCGCGCAGATCTACCAGAAGCAGACCGGCCTCATCGCCGGACAGCAGGCTCTCTCGGACGCGCTGCTCGTGATCGAGGGAACCGCCCGGCAGACCGAGCCGGTAGCCGTGCACCTGCGAGTCGCCGAGCACGCCGGCGCAACCTGGATCGACCTAGGCGACGCTGCCGAACGGGTCGTGCGCGTCGACTCACGAGGCTGGACCATGGCTGACGACGTGCCAGTCCTGTTCCGCCGCACCGCGCTCACCGCCGCGCTCCCCGCTCCCGAGCCGGGCGGCACGCTGGAGGATCTGTGGGCGCTGCTCAACGTCACCGCGTCGGACCGGCCGCTCGTGCTCGCGTGGCTCGTCGCCGCTCTGGGCTGGGAGAACATCCCGCACCCGATGCTCGCGCTGCTCGGTGAGCAAGGCACCGGGAAGTCGTCGGCAACGAAGAGCTTGGTGCAGCTCGTGGACCCGTCTCCGGTGCCGCTGCGCAAGCCGCCACGGGACGCCACAGGTTGGGTGACGGCTGCGGCCGGTTCGTGGGTCGTCGGCCTGGACAACATCTCGGACATCCCCGGCTGGCTGTCCGACTCCCTTTGCCGGGCGGTGACCGGTGACGGCGACGTGCGTCGCGAGCTGTACAGCGATGACGGGCTCGCCGTGTTCTCGTTCCGCCGCGCCATCGTCATGAACGGCATCGACGTCGGTGCCATGGCACCCGACCTCGCGGACCGATCCATCGTCGTCAACCTCGATCGGATCACCGAGACGCAGCGCCGCCCAGAGTCGCAGCTCGTCGCCGCATGGGAAGGAGCATGGCCGCGTGTGTTCGGTGCGCTGCTCTCGCAGGTCCAGGCGTGCAAGGCCCGGATTCCTTCCGTCCGGCTCGACTCCATGCCACGCATGGCCGACTTCGCCATGGTGCTTGCAGCGCTGGACCAGGTGAACGGGACGGCTGGTCTCTCGTCGTACAGGGACCAGGCGAACACGCTCGCGCGCGACGCCGTGACGTCGGACCCGTTCCTCGCCGCCCTGGCCCAGCACGTCACGCGCGCATGGGAGGGGACTGCCGCCGCGCTGCTCGATCTGGTCCAGCCCGAGGGCATCCCGCCGCGCACCTGGCCCAAGAGCGCCCGGGGCGTGACCGGTGTGCTCAAGCGCACCGCGCCCGCGCTCCGCTCCGCCGGCTGGGGCGTGGATGACCTCGGCACCGCGAACAAGAGCGGCGTCAACCTCTGGAGACTCACGCCACCCAGAGATGCCCCGGAATCATCCCCGCCTATCCCCGCTACCCCGTCTTCGCAGGTCACAGCCCTGCACATGGCGGGGAAAGGCGGGGTAGAGCGGGTTATCGATCCCGGCAGGCGGGATAACGGCGGGGAACGATACCCCGCCCTCAGAGTCGTTAACCCGCCTTACCCCGCCACCTCCGACGCTCTGACCTGCGAAGACGGGGTAGCGGGGATAGGCGGGGATCAATACGGGGCATCTCCGGTCGGCACCTGTCCCGACTGCGGAGAGTCCCTGTCCGGCCCTGGCTCCACCACCCGATGCCGCCCCAACCACACCACCGACGACGCCGAGGAGAACACCCATGTCTCGTGAGACCAACACCGCCGTCGCCAAGCTGACGACGCTCATCCCGGCTGACGAGTTCCTGACGACCGAGGAAGTAGCCGCATGGCTCAAGGTCGCACCATCCACGGTCTGCCGGTGGCGGCTCGCTGGCAAGGGTCCGCGCGTCGTGTGGCTCTCCCCGTCGCTCCCCCGCTACCGCCGGAACGACATCGTGCTGTGGCTCGAAAGGAGCGCCGCGTGAGCATCGTCAAGGAGAACGGCCGGTTCCGCGCCCGCCTCAAGTCCGGCCGTCAGAACATCGCGTCCAAGACGTTCGACACCCGCCGCGAGGCCAAGGCGTGGCTCGACCGGGAACGGGCCGCCCTCGCGGGCGGCCTGGACCCCAGAGCAGGCAAGGAGCCTGTGAAGTCGGCTCTGGACCGTTGGCTGACGATCCGCAAGACGACCGTCGCGAAGAAGACCTACGGCGCCGACGTGGACCTCAGGCGGCTCATCCCGACGAGCATGCAGAACGTGCACCTGTCGGCAGTCTCGGAACGGGAGGTGGCGCGCTCGTTCGAGAAGCTGCTCGCTGGCGGCCTGGCCGAGTCGTCTGTAGTGCGGTACCGCGCCAGCCTGTCCGTCTTCTTCTCCTGGTGCGTCCGAGAGAAACTGCTCGCACGGAACCCCGTCGCCGGGGTCAAGGTCCCCAAGGGCTCGGACGAGGTGGACGAGATGCACCCGTTCACGGAGAACGAGCTCGAAGCCGCGCACCTGGTCTGGAAGATGAAGGACGAGCGGCTGGCGGACATCCTGCTCGTGCTGGGTTGGACCGGCCTCCGCTGGGGCGAGGCCCGCGCGATGCAGGTCGCGTCTCTCATGGAGATTCCGACCGCTGCGCTCATGGTCCGCCGGAGCCAGCCCGAGGGCTCCCCCGTGAAGGCCACCAAGGGCCGGAGCATGCGCCGCGTGCCGCTGGGGAATCGCGTGCTGCCGATCGTCCGTGAACTGGCGCGTGGCAAGGCACCCCATGACCTGCTGTTCACGACGTCAGGTGGAGCGCAGCTCTGGCGCTCGTCGTCGCTGCGACTGCTCGACTGGACGAGACTCGATGACCACGGGAACAACGTCGGGACCGGCCGTGGCCGGCGCCTCCACGACCTACGGCACACAGCCGCGTGCCTCTGGCTGGCACGGCGCATCGACCCCGGAACGGTGCAGGCGTGGTGCGGCCACGAGTCCATCGCGACCACGAACCGGTACCTGCACTACCTCGGTACCGGAGCGGACAAGGCGGGCCTGGATCGGCTCAACGAAGGGGTCTCCGACGACGCGGGGGCCGCCGGGGGGCCGCGCACGGAGGAAGACGCCTCCTAAGCAACGAAGAAACCCCGCTCGACCGGAGCATCTGCCCTGGTCAAGCGGGGTTTCCGTCTGTGGAGCTAGGGGGATTCGAACCCCCGACCTTCTCATTGCGAACGAGACGCGCTACCAACTGCGCCATAGCCCCTCGGACTGCAGAAGACTAGCATCTCACCTCCCGTGATCCGCAACTTGATGCGGTGTCGCGCGGGTCACGAACGCATGACCCGCGCGACCCCCACCAGCAGCGTCACCCGGCAGCCCGGCGTCGCGCCAGGATCTCCTCGAGCGGCGTGCCCAGCGTCTCGGACTTCATGCGCGGCGGCTCGCCCCGCATCAGCTCGTCCTCGGCGATCGCGTCGTCCCTGGCCGACGCCGCTGCATCCGCCGAGCCCGCACCCGAACCACCCTGACGCCCCGACCCGCCCGAAGACGCCGTCGGCCCCTTGGCGGGCGACTGCGCGGGCGGAAGTGCCACAGGCTGACGCTGCGGTGCCGCGGGCTTGGTCACGTAGGTGGGCAGCGGTACGGGAACCGGGTCCCAGGCACGTCCGGTCGGCGGCTCGTCCCGCTTCGCGGGCTTCTCGCCCTCGTCGTCGGAAACTGCCTCGGCCTCGACCTGCACCTCGATCACCTTGGGCTTCGCCGGGCCGTCGAGGATCTCGTCGAGCACGTTCTTGCCCCCGACCCGCGGGATCGCCTGCGTCTCCGTGTCCGAGCCGCGGGCCGCCAGGCCCACGACCTGCGCGCGGTTCCGCGGAGCGTACGGGCCGCCGTTCGCGAGGGCACGCTGCTGCGTGGCACGCTGCCGGGCGTCCCTGACCGCGGCCGTCCACCTGGCATCAGCCCGCCGCGCGGCGCGGGCCGCGCGCCGACCCAGGAACAGCACGAACAGCAGCATGGCCGACGCCGTGACGGCCGGCCCCCAGTGGAGCCTGTCGAACCCGACAAGCGTCCAGGCAGCGACGCTGCACAGCAGCAGGAAGATCGACACGATGAACCGACGGCGCGCCCGAGCGGCCCGCCGCGCACGCCGCTCGACCCGGCGGATGCGCTCCGCCGTCAGCGGGCGGCCCCGGACCATGATCTGGAGCGGGCGGCCCTGCTTCGGGATCGGGCGGGCGACGCGCGGCACACCCTGCGCGGTAACGCGTGGCTTGCCGTCGGTGACCATCGCCCCTCCTCTCCTACCGGAGCCGCTCATCGCGACGATGCGCAGCCCTCCCGAAAACCGGTCCATCACTCGTGCGTCGGCAAGCTCCGCCCGATGGCGCACCAGACTTGGCATCCAGTAGCCCAGCCACAGGACGGACAGCGCTACGGCTGTGAGTCCCGCGGTCGATTCCACGGCACGACGTTAGGCGAGCATCGGCACAGCCCCCCGCACCACGCACGGCGTGTCCCCGCTGTCATGGCGCGTCCCGCAGGCGCTGCCAGCGCGCCAGCAGCCCCTCGGGCACCTCCTCGGTGGTGATCGCGAAGGAGCGGTGGTCGCGCCACTGGCCCTGGATGTGCAGGAAGCGTTCGCGCACACCCTCGTCCCGCAGGCCGAGCTTCTCCACGACACGCAGGCTCGGCTTGTTCTCGGGCCGGATGTTGATCTCGATCCGGTGCAGCCCCAGGAAGAAGGCGTAGTCCGTGGCCATCGCCACGCCCGTGGGGATCACTCCCCGCCCGGCCACGCTCTGGCTGACCCAGTAACCGATGCTCGCTGAGCACATCGACCCCCAGGTGATGGACGCGACCGTCAGCTGGCCCACGAGGGCGCCGTCGAGCTCCACGCCGAACGGCAGGGAGGTCCCGGCGCGGGCCTGCGCCGAGAGGGAACGCACGTACTCGCCGAACGTCGAGGCGATGTATCGGTTCGCACCGGGCGACGTCGCCTCCCAGCGCTCCAGCCATGCCGCGTTCTCGGCGCGGAGCCGGGACCAGTCGGTCGCATCCCGCCGCCGGAGCGGGCGCAGAACTACTGTCCCGGCCGGCGTGTCGTCACGCAGTGTCACCGGCCATGGCTTGGCCACCGTCCACCCCTTACCAATCTTTCCCGTCGCGCCTTCTGGCGCGTCCGACTTGCTCGACGGCATCATCCTTAGCCCCTTGCCACGTCCCATGACGAATCCCGGCGTTGGAGAGGGTCTACCACGCTCGGTGGTCCTGGACCCGTCGAGCAGGCGCTCGGTCATGTTCTCGCCTTCTTCGTGCGCTGTTCGTAACAATCTTGTCTCGGAGTCTTGGCACAATAGCGGTCATGAGCGGCATCTCTCTCCCGACGCCACAGCCATACCCCGTCCAACCCGGCATGGAGACAGGTGACGCCAAGGAGGAGCTCCGGCGCGCGATCCGCGCGCGTCGCGGCCATCGAACCGCCCGGCAGAGGGCCCAGGCCGCCGAGGCGTTCGCCGACGTCATCGAGTCGATCCCCGAGGTGCGCGACGCCGGGTGCGTCGCCGCGTACGCCGCCCGCAGCGCCGAACCCGGCATGCAGCCGCTCCTGGACCGCCTCGCGGGCCGCGGCGTCCGTGTGCTGCTCCCGGTGCTCGGGGCCGGCCTGGCCCGGGACTGGGCCGACTACACCGGTCCGGACGACCTCCTGGAGCGCGCGCCCGGCCGCCCGCCCGAGCCCGGCGGCCCCACCCTGGGCGCCGATGCCATCAAGCTGGCCGACGTCGTCCTGGCGCCCGCCCTCGCCGTCGACACCCGCGGGGTGCGGCTCGGCCAGGGCGGCGGCTGGTACGACCGCGCGCTCACCCACCTGCGCCCGCGCGCGAAGGTGGTCGCCGTCGTCTTCCCGGAAGAGGTGTACGACGCCGCGGACCACCCGCTGCCGCTCGAGGAGCACGACATCCTCGTGCACGCCGTGGCGACCACCACGGAGTGGCGCTGGCTCGGCTGACGGGTAGTCGAGCTTCCTGTAGCGGGTCGAGCCCGTTCTGTAGCGGGTCGAGCCTGTCGAGACCGGTCTCGACAGGCTCCGCAGCCCCCGTCACGGCGTGAGGATCAGTTCGTCCTCCTGCGCGGCGTCGACCGCCTCGGTGCTGAACGGCCACGGGAAGGTCTCCCCCGCCGCCCACGCACCGAGCTGGTCGTCGTAGTGCTCGGAGGCCGGATGCGCTGACGTGCCGGTCACGACGACCCAGGTGGAGGCATCGAGGTCCGCGAGGTCGACGACCATGCGCATCGACGGGCCGCCCGTGACATCGAAGCTGCCGCTGGCCGCGTCCCACGCCGTGGCGTTCACGATCGACGGGCCACCCCCGACCTTGACCGGCGCCGGGTTCATGTACGCGGCGATCGGAGCCGGGATCCCGGACCCGCCCAGCACCAGGTGCTCCAGCCTGAGCTGGTGCAGGGTGCCCCACTCCCAGTCGCCGGTGTCCTTGCCGAGCTCGACGGTGAGGTCCTGGCGCGCGCTGAGCAGTGCCTCCTTCAGCACCTGGTCGCGGCTCTCCACGACGGCGACGGTGGACTGGTCGTCCCAGAACTCGTCGTTCGGGTTGTCGAGCATGCCCTGGACAACGGCGAGCCAGCGGCTGCCGCCGTCGGGCCACATGGACTGCGGCAGCTCGTCGTTGAAGGTGGCCTCCAGGAGGTTGCGCCACACTGCCGCGAAGTAGGCCGCGGCGGCGGAGTCGGCGTCCATGGAACGGCTGTCCCAGTCGGCCAGCAGGACCTGGCCGTCCGACTCGTAGCCGGCCGGAAGCTCGACCTTGAGCAGCACGGGCACCAGCCTCTCGGCGAACACGCTCCACTGGTCCATCTGGATCTCGGACATGTCGGCGGCCGTGAGCTTGCTGCCCTCCGCGATCTGCTCGCTCAGCAGGGTGCGGATGCGCTCCGACCGGTACCCGTAGTCCCAGTCACGCGTGATGAACGGCCCGGAGCCCGCCGGCAGCACCGCCTGGTTCGCCGCGACGATGAAGCCTTCCTTGGGGTCCACGACGCCCGGCATCTGCTCCGGGGCCACGTAGCCGGTCCAGTCGTAGCGGGCGTCCCAGCCTGGGCGCGGCCACGTGCCGTCGGACTCCACAGCACCGGGGACGCTGGCCCGCACCGGGATCTTTCCCGGCGCCTGGTACCCGATGTGCCCGTCCGTCGTGGCGAACACGATGTTCTGCGACGGGACCTCGAACCTCGAGGCCGCCTTCTTCATGTCCTCGGGGGTCTTCGCACGGTTCATCTCGAACACGGCGTCGGCGGAGTGGCCGGGCTCGAGCGCCGTCCACTGCAGCGAGATCTCGTACTGGCCCAGCTCGGTGCCGGTCTCGGTGGGCGAGTTGCGCACCGCCTCCATCTCCGCCTCGTTCATGACCGACGAGACGATCGGGCCGTGCACGGTCCGACGGACCTCCAGGTCGATCGGGCTGCCGCCGTCGACCCGGATCACCTCGGTCTCCTTCTCCATGGGAACCCACTTGTCCGCGCCGCGCAGGTAGGTGTCGTTGCGGACGCGCTCGATGAAGAAGTCGGTGACGTCGGCGCCCATGTTGGTCAAGCCCCAGGAGACGTCGGCGTTGTGCCCGATGATCACGCCGGGGAAGCCGGAGAAGGAGAACCCCGACACGTCGAAGGGGCACTCCGGACCCACCTGGGTGCAGTGCAGGCCCACCTGCGCCCAGACGCCGGGAGCGGCGAGGTCGAGGTGCGGGTCGTTGGCCAGCAGCGGCTTCCCCGACTCCGTGTACTGACCTGACACCGCCCACGAGTTCGAGCCCGTGGCCGCACCGCGCGCGATCTGCACGGGCACGGCATCAAGGGCCCGCTGTGCCGAGTCCAGGGCGTCGGAGAGTTCCGGGCTCTTGTACACGTCCCCGCTGGCCGACGCCGTCTGGGTCGCCGGGGTCTGCTGCGTCCCCGCCGGTACGCCCGCCTCGGCAGGGTCGAGGATCGGCGCATTGCCGGTGCCCGAGTACGCCGGGAACAGCTCCGCGACCCGCGACGCGTCCCCGAGGGTGCTGTAGGCCAGGGCCCGGTCGAGCTCGTCGTTGTAGTTGCCGCGCAGGTCCCAGGCCATGGCCTTGAGCCAGGCGAGCGAGTCGATCGGGTCCCACGGCTCCGGCTCGTTCACCTCGACGCTGACGTCGAGCACCGTGTACTCGACGGCCGTCTCGGCGGGGCTGCGGTCAGCGAGATAGGCGTTCACGCCGTCGGCGTAGGACTGGAGGTACTGCCGGGTCGTGTCGTCGAGGATGTTGAACTCCTCCTCCGCGACGTGCCGCCAGCCGAACGTGCGGGTGACCATGTCGGCCTGGATCGCGTCCGGGTTGTTGCCCACGAGCTCGGCCAGCCGGCCGGCGGTCACGTGGCGGCGGTAGTCCATCTCGAAGAAGCGGTCCTGCGCGTGCACATAGCCCTGCGCGCGGAACAGGTCCTCGGCGGAGTCGGCGTAGATCTGCGGTACGCCCTGGGCGTCGCGGCTCACGCGCACGTCCGAGCTGAGTCCCTCGACCTGCACCGTCCCGGAATGCTCCGGGAGCGGACGCCGAGCGGTGAGCCAGCCGAAGGTCGTCAGTGCGACCAGCACCAGCACCAGGATGACGGCGGTGCCGACCAGGAACTGGCGAACACGGGACGTGCGGGTCCGACGGGGCTTTGCGGGTCCCGCACTTTCGGGGGTGGCTGTTTCAGCGGGCTCTAAGGGCTCGGCGGAAGTGGTCGCGGACACGCAGTGGAGACTACCGCCCGCCCCTGGGCTTGAGTGAACGCCCTTCGGTGAACAGCCTCGGGAGATCCTGGGACTATCCCCCGCCGCCCGACCGTTACTATTGGCACTCGGAAACCCCGAGTGCCAGGCACGGTCCCGGTGAGCGCGCGATGCCCCGGCCGGCCTGACGTCCAAGAGGAGAGCACGTGCCCACCTACGCGTACCGGTGTGCCGACTGCGGCCACGCGTTCGACATCCACCAGGAGTTCAGCGACGAGTCGCTGACCCTCTGCCCCGAGTGCGAGGGCCGGCTGCGAAAGGTGTTCAGCTCCGTGGGCGTCACCTTCAAGGGGTCCGGTTTCTACCGCACCGACTCGCGCAGCACGTCGACGAGCAGCACAGTGAAGCCCGGCAAGTCGGAGTCGTCTTCGGACTCGTCGTCGTCGGGTTCGTCGAGCAGCACGTCCTCGGACAGCTCGGGTTCCTCGTCGTCGGGAACCTCGAGCACGTCGGGTTCCTCGAGCTCTTCGGGTTCCTCGTCATCGAGCACGTCGAAGGCCGCCTCCGCCTGATCTCGGGCGCGCCCGAGTTCGGTCGGGCGCTGGCCGGGCGGCGGTGAGTTTCGGTCCTTTGGTGGCCCCGGCCGCGGCCCCGGCGAACTCGGTCACTTGGTGGCCCCGGCGCGCTGAAATCGGTCACTTGCTGGCCCCGGCATGCTGAGTTCGGTCCCTTGGTAGCCCGGCCGCGCTGGGTTCGGTCCGTTGCTTCGAGATCGGTCCATCGATGGACCGATCTCGAGGCAACGGGCCGATCTCGCGCGAAACGCAGACACAACGGACCGAAGTCGCACGCGCCGCGAGCGGCACCTTGCTGGGTGCTCGTCTCTGAAGGCGGCGCCTTGCATGAGGCCGACCGACCTATCGCCCACAGCGCTCATCCCCGAGGCCCCTCCCTCCGCCCGCCGGCAACTATCTCTTCGCCGGTTGCACCGACCCGGTCGACGCGCTTCCAACGGCGCGAGCCCGACCACAGGCGGCGTCTTCCCGCCGTCGTGCACAGGTTGCCCGACGGCGGCCCCGCAGGCCCGCCTGGCTGCATAACGTGCCGGCATGGGACTTCTCGACACGATCGCCGAGCCGGCCGCGCGCCACGGTTCGCCGCCGGGCTCCGGCGCGCCCACGCCATGGGGCCGGACGAACAGAACGCCGCCGCCCGCGGGGTCGCGCACGGCGCTCACCGCACTCCTGCCCCGGCAGGGCCGGCCTCGTTCGGCCGCGCTCCGCCGGGTGCGGCGCGTCGCGTGGCGCTGGCGCTTCGCACTCGCCGCCGCAGTGTTCGGCCTCGCGATCGCCCTGACGGTGCACCTCCTGCGCCCGCCGCCGCCCCCGACCGTCGACGTCGCGGTCACCGCGCGTCCCATCGCGGCCGGCACCGAGCTCGGCCGGGACGACGTCGTCCTGCGCGCGATCGCCGCCGACCTCGCCCCGCCCGGCGCCGTGCACTCGGTGCGGGACCTGCTGGGCCGCGCGGCCGTCGTCGGGCTGCCGGCGGGAGCGCCGTTGCACACCACCCTCGTCTCCGACGGCGGTGTCTCTGCCGCGGCCCCCCGCGGCACGGTAGTGGTCCCGGTTCGCCTGTCCGACGACGCGGTCGCCGCCCTGCTGCGCCCCGGCGACCGGGTGGACCTGCTCGCGGGAACGACGTCGGGCAGCGAGCCGGGGGCTGCTCCACCCCAGTACCTCGCCCGGAGTGCGCTGGTCCTGCCCGTCCCGGCGGAGCGCGAGCCGGAGGGATCGGGCGGGCTGCTAGGTCCGGTGTCGGACGGCGACCGGCCCGTCACGCTGGTCGCGGTGAGCCCGCGGGACGCCCCGGAGCTGTCGTCGGTCTCCGGCTGGGGATCGGTGACGGCGGTGCTGGTGCCGTAGGAATTCGGCGGGGAAGGTTCGGGCATACTGGCGACCGGCGCTGCCAATTCGGCCGAATGTCCTGTTCGACGTGCGAAATGCCCTGGGCAATCGCAGAATCCTGCCCGGGCCGGTCCCGGCAGCCCGCGACCATTCGGAACAACTTCAGGGGACCCCAACGATGTTTCAGGGCTTCAAGGAATTCATCACGCGCGGCAACGTGCTCGACCTCGCGGTCGCTGTCGTCGTCGGCGCTGCGTTTTCCGGAGTGATCGACGGCCTGGTCAAGGGCTTCATCATGCCGCTCATCGGGTGGCTCATCGGCGCTCCCAACTTTTCCGGTATCAGGTTCAGCGTCCCGAACTGGCAGGGCGGGTCCACGGTGTTCCCGATCGGCCTGTTCATCCAAGGCCTGATCATGTTCCTGCTGATCGCGGGTGCGATCTACTTCTTCGTGATTGTTCCCGTGAGGCGGCTCTCGGCGCTGCGCAAGCGCGCGGACGAGCCCACCGTCGAGGAGTCCCTCGCCGAGGACGTCGTCCTGCTCACCGAGATCCGCGACCTGCTGCGCGCCCAGGCCGGCGTGCGGGCCGACTCGCAGTCGAGCTGAGCTCCTCCGTCGCCCTTCGCGGGCGGCGATCGGCAAAAGGTCAGGTGACCGGCAGTTCGGGCTGCCAGTCACCTGGTCTTCTACCGACCCCTGACGTCTCGGCGATGATGCGGCACGCGGTCTCGACAGGCTCGACCACCGAGCCGTCAGCCCCAGTGCGGCGGGACATCCCGCCTGAGCTGCTCGTCGTTGGAGCTGTGACCCGCGTCGGGTGCGGCTCCGCCGTCGGATCCCTCGCCCCAGCCGGCCGGGCGCTCGTCGGCACTCACGCCCAGCACGGCCTCGCGTTCGGTCCCGCGCCGCACGGCACGCCGGGGACCCCGCCGTCGAGGGGCGGCGTCGATCGGTGCCGGGTCGGCCGGCTTGTTCACGGACTCGCTCACCGGACCATTGTCGCCCTGCGCGGCCCGCGTTCAGTCAGGCCGTGGCGAACGCCACCAGCGCGTCCAGGGAGGCCTGCCATCCGGTCGCGGAGCCGACGCCGCGGTGGATCGAGCCGCCGCCCTCGCCGTGCGCCTCGAACCCGGTGTGCACCAGGCGCAGCACGGTCTGGTCGGGTCCGACCTCGGTGAACGTCACCTCGATGCGGCTCGCCCGCTCTCCGTCCGGGTCGAACCGCCAGTCGCCGTCCAGCATCCATGCGAGCACGAGCCGGCCGGGGGCGCCCCATTCGAGCACCCGGCCCCAGTCGCACTCGGTGCCGTCGGGCTGCCGCTCGTACCAGCGGCCGCCCGCGGTCGGCTCGAACACGATCGCCGCGG
The DNA here is from genome assembly GCF_014653785.1 of Promicromonospora soli. Taxonomy (GTDB): domain Bacteria; phylum Actinomycetota; class Actinomycetes; order Actinomycetales; family Cellulomonadaceae; genus Promicromonospora; species Promicromonospora soli. The sequence goes on from NZ_BNAS01000005.1 coordinate 240,675, forward strand.
GCCGCTCGTCCCCGAGCCAGTGCCCTTCGAAGAGCCACGCCGCCTGCTCCACGGTGTACAGCTCGAACGCCCGCGCCAGGCCGGCGGGCACGGTCACCTCCGCCACGACGGGCGCGTAAGCCTGGGTCTCGCTCATGATCGGTCCCTCTCGGATTCGTCGCCGCGCCCCGCCTTGTCGGACGGGGCACCGCTCCGCCGTCGGACGGCGTCCTCGCCGACGTACTCGGCGAAGGCGGCCAGATGATTGCTCCAGAAACGGTCGAGGTAGGCCCGCACGTCGGCCGGCCCGCTCGGATCAAGGCCATAGAGCCGCCGCGTTCCCTCCGCGTGATCGCGGACGAGCCCGGCCTCCTTCAGCACCTTGAGGTGCTGCGACACCGCGGGCCGGCTGATCGGCAGCCGATCCGCAAGCTCTCCCACGGACACTGCGCCGTCTGCCAGCAGGGCGACTATGTCGCGACGCCGGGCGTCGCCCAGCGCGTCGAGCTGCTGCTCGCCGCGCCTGGCGTCCCGGCCGGCGCCCCGCCCAGGGCCCGGGCCGGCGTCCGCTCGCCGGGCCATCGTTCGGTAAGTTCCCACGAACGGTAAGTTACAACTAACCATTAACGGCCGCAACCTCAGATCGAGTTCGGTCGGTTGCGCGGCACGAAACGTGACCTCGGTCGGTTGCCTCGAGATCG
>NZ_BNAS01000005.1:241367-458210 GCF_014653785.1 Promicromonospora soli
TTGACCGATCTCGAGGCAACCGACCGAACTGGCAGCGGACGCTGAGGCTCAGTCGTCCAGCACCTGCGGGACCACGAGGTCCGCCGCCGGCGCCACCCCTCCGGCAAGCCCCACCCGGGCGTCCCGCACGGACAGCACCACGCGGCGCACCCGGTCGGCCTCGGCGTCGGGGTCGAGGAACGCGGCGGCGGACCACACCTGTGCCACGACCCAGCCGAGCCGTTCGAGCCGCTCCGCGAGCTGCCGGTCGCGCACGCGGATGGAGGGTTCGGCCACGTACGCGGCGTCGTCGGTCAGGACGGCGACCAGGAGCTCGCCCGGCAGATCGGGGTGACCCACGGCGAGCGGGATCCGGTCGCCACCGGGGAGCCCGTAGTCGGTCTCGACCACGAAGCCGGAGCGCCACAGCCGCTCCCCCAGGTCCACGACCAGGCGGTCGACCGACCGCGCCACGTCCACGCCGTTGCCGATCTCCACCTGGTCCGCGAGCCCCGAACGCTCCTCGGCGAAGGACAGCACCCGCGCCAGCATCCGCGGCCCCGGCCCGCGCAGTCGCTCGGGATCGAGGTCCGACGCCGGGAAGCACGACACCACGTGCAGCCGCTTGCGCGCCGCCCCCAGCGCGCCGAGCAGCATCGCGTCGCCGCCGCCGTCGCCGAGCACGCCGAACCGGTGCAGCACGCGGCCGTGCGGCGTCCGCCCGAAACCGAGGGTCAGCACGATCGTGTCGCGCGCCAGCCCGGCGACGCCCGTGACGTCGGCGACCACCACCGGTTCCGGCCGCGAGCCCGCGAAGAACGGCGCCAGCGCCGGGTTGGCCCGCACCTCGGCGAGCAAGCGCTCGCGGATGCGGTCGGCGTGTGCGCCGGTGACGGTGACGATGCCGAAGGTCTCCTCGGGCCGGGTCATCGCGTGCTCGATGGCGAGGTCGACCACCCGCTCCACCTCGGCCCGCGTCGACTCGACGGTGCCGGAGGCGGGGTCGGGCATGCCGGTCCCGTCCACGAGCGAGAGGTGCACCAGGGCCTCGGTGCGCGGCAGGGGCGCGGGGCGCATGATCCCCTCGTAACCGTGCTCGGCCAGCAGGCCCGTCAGCTGCGGATCCCGCCGCGCGGGTTCCGGCTGCAGCGTTACGCGCGGCAGCAGCCGCGCCAGGTCGCGCACCGCGGTGCCCGACGCCGACCGCGGGTCACCGACCACGACGATCTGCCGGCCGCGGGCCAGCGCGGGGACGACGACCTCGACCGGCACATGCTGCACCGCGTCGAGGATCACCAGGTCGGCGCTGCGCTCGGCCGGCAGCAGGTGAGGCACCATCGTCGGCGTCGACACCCACGTGGGCCGCAGCCGCCGCACGGTCGAGCCGTGCCCCGCCACGAGGTCGCGCATCGAGCTCAGGCCGCCCTCGACCAGCTTGGCGTAGAGCGCCTCGGCGTCCTCCCGCTCGTCGCGCATCGCCGCGCCGAGGTGCTCGCGCACCGCGGACCGCACAGGTGCGGACAGGGACTCGACGTGCCGGCGGTCGAGCTCGCGGAACCGCCCCGCCAGGGCGTCCAGCCCGGCGCCGTCCTGTCCGGCGAGGTCCGGCTCGGTGGCCAAGATCTGCTCGAACACCGACGACCACCACGACAGCTCCAGCTCGGGCCCCACGAGGCCGGCCTCGACCCGGCGCTCACCGAGGTCGTCGACCAGCTCGTCGAGCCCCGCCTTGCGTACGCGCCGCAGCACCGCTGTCCGCTCGGGGAGCTGGGCCAGGGCCTCCTCCGTCTCCGAGAGGGAGGCGAGCCGCTGGACCAGGGCGAACAGGTCGAGGTCGAGCAGCCCGCCGCCGGCGTGCGAGGAGCGCAGCACGGGCTCGAGCGCCTCGAGGTCGATGCGTACCGCCTCGTAGGTCTCCTCGACGCCGGCCAGTCCCTCGGGGAGCGTGGGCCAGCCCCCGCGCGGGCACTGCGCCTGCCAGACCTCACGCTGCCGCTGCACCTCGACGAGCGCCGCGTGCATGTCCGGCACGCGAACCCCCGGCCGCACCATCTCGCGGGCGCGCCGCTTCAGCCGACGCCGCGCGAGCCAGCCCATCTCGACACCCTGCTCGGCGCGCGTCCGCCGCGTCGCCGTGGCCTGCACCATGTCGGCGGCGGTGCGCTCGAAGACCATCGGCTGGAACACGTCGAGGGTGCCCCGCATGCCGCCGAGCATCGCGAGCTGCTCGCCCCACTGCCGAGCCGTCGACGCCTCGACCAGGCCGGTCACCCGCGACACGTACTCGATCTGCTTGCGCAGCTCGGGCAGCGTCTGCTCAGCCAGGCGGTTGACGCGGGCGAGGGCGGAGCGGGCGTCGTCGTCGGTCAGGATGTGCGCGCCGAACCACGGGCTCGACGCCGACCTCAGCGTGAACGCCCCGAGCTCGGCCGCCCGTTCGAGGTCGGCAGCGAGCTCGGCGCGGCGCTCCGTGCCGAGGGCGAGCACCGACTCCGGCCCGAGCCGCACCCGCGTCGCCGGGGCCGGCCGCTCGGACGTGAGCCGGGCCAGCGCCTGCAGCGCGTCGTACGCGGAGACCCGCCACGGTTCGCGCACCCGGTGCAGCGCCTCGATGTAGCCCGCGAGCTGCGCCCGCGACCCGATCAGGGCGTCTCGCACGCGTGCCACCTCGTGGGCGTCGATGCGCTCCTGCGCGGGCGTCATCGCCTCCAGGAGCCGGCGCGACGTCGAGGCACGCCAGGTCGGGACCGGCGCGATATCGAGCAGAAGCCCGTCCAGGCCGAGCGACGTGAGGCGCGCTGCGAGCGCGTCCGCTGCCCGGCGGTGCCCCGGCACGTACAGCACGGACCTGCCGCTCGCGTTCGCCTCGGCGACGACGGCGGCCAGCGTGCCCGCGGCGTCGGACCCCACCGGCGCGTCCACGAACAGGTGGCTGCCCGTCGCGAGGGCGTCCACGACATGCCGCTGGTGCGGGTCCAGGTCGCCGACGCCGCGCTCGTGCGCCGGGTCGGCGTCGCCCACGCGGGGCGCCGGAAGCTCCAGCTTGCCCAGCCGCCGCACCGACTCGTCCACACCGGCGAGCGCCGCGACCACCTCGTGCTGCCCCAGGGTCGGGGCGAGCTCGTCGAGGTCGTCCACGAGCACCTGCCCGGGGTGCACGAACGTGCCGACCAGCACCCGCCGGTCGAGCTGGAACTCGCCCAGCACTGCCGAGCCGAGGCTCGCCACCCGCTCCAGCACGTCCGTCGGGTTGAAGCCGGCGAGCGTGAACGTCGCCTTCGCGAGCGCGGCCGGGTCCAGCAGCGCGCCGTGTGCGCGCAGAGTCCGCGCCACCACCGGGTTGATCTCGGCGGTGGGGTCGAGCGTGATGTCGTAGTCGCCCTCGCCGTCGCTGCGCGGCGTGAGCATGACGGGCCGCAGCAGCACGGGCGCCCGCACCACGCGCGGCGCCTGCTCCTCCTCGGCGTCCGGCGCCGACCCCCCGCTCGCCCCGGGCACGGCCAGCGTCACGATCGGGACGGATCCGGTGAGTGCCGGGGCGTCGGCGGGGCTGTCGGCGGAATCGCCGCCCGGCACCGGCGCATGGGCCACGCTCGCCGGGCCGAGCACCCGGGTGATGGCCTCCATGTCGTTCGAGTCTCCGCCGGTGGCGGGCCGTTCGGTCCAGGTGGCGACGCCGATCGCGAGGTACGTGGGCGACACCCCGTAGCGCTGCGCGTGCTCGGCGGAGCGCGCGGCGACGGCCCGCGCCCGACGGCGGGCGGCGGGCAGCGCGCCGGCCTCGCGCACGAGGTTGGACAGGCGGGTGGGGCGGCCGGTGAAGAGCTGGGCGACGCCCGAGGGGTGCGCCGCCGACAGGTCGATCACGGCTTCGCCCAGCAGCCCGACGTCGGCCAGGGACGATCCCCCTGCAAGCCGGACCAGCCCGGCGCGCCAGCGCGCGACCGACTCGGTCATGGGGTCCCGGGCAGTGTCCAGTGTGGATTCCCTCGACGCGGCCGGCTCGGCGGCCGGTTCCTTGTTCTCGTCCTTCAGCGCGGCCGAGTTCTCCTCGGACGAGTGGGCCGAGATCCCGGGGGCGGCTGCGGTCTGGCGGCGTGCAGCGTTCACAACCAGCACGCTAACTGCGCGGCGTCCGCAAGAGCCGGACGCCACGCCGCGCGACACGCCGGAGCGTCAGAACCCCCGGGCGTGTCAGACCCGCAGGTCACCCGCCTGAACCGCAGGCTCAGGCGGCGAAGGCAGAGTGGCCTGCGGGTCTGACGGTCCGGGCCGGTCTTCGTCGGAGCATGCCAAAGCCCCTTCGGCAGGGGGTCCGAAGGGGCTCAGCAGACGGACCGAGGTCCGACGGGGTATGACAGTGCGCACCGCGCAGGGGGCGGGCGATGCGCACCGTCTTGTGAGAGTCTGCACCCGTTCTCCGCAGACGTCAACACCGACTCGGACGATCGTCCAAGTGCCGGGACATGGGTCGCTAAAACGTTGTCTGAGCACCAGTTTCACCCTGCTGGGCGGCCTCACAACGGCGACATTCCGCCATTCCGCCGCTATGGGCCCGCGCGCCGGCCGACACCGCCCGGGAGGCGCTCAGCCCGCTTCCGGCGTCGCCAAAATCACCCCCTGCGGCGGACCCACCGTGCCGTGACAAAAAAGCCTGGACGCCACACCTAAACTCGAACGTTTGTGAGCGCACTCGTCGAGGCAGTCTTCCCCCGCCGGCTCGGCCGGTCGTTCCGCTGGCTCGTGTCGGCGTCCTGGACCAGCAACATCGGGGACGGCATCGCGCTCGCCGCCGGTCCCCTGCTGGTCGCGTCGCAGACCGAGAGCGCCTTCCTCGTCGCGCTCGCCGCGATGCTCCAGCGCCTGCCATGGCTCCTGTTCGGCCTCTGGGCCGGCGCGCTGGCCGACCGGCTGGACCGCCGCTTCGTCGTCATCGTCGCCAATGCGACCCGGGCGCTGGTCATCACCATCCTGTGCGTCTTCATCGCGACGGGGACGGTGAGCATCGTCATGGTGCTCGCCGCGATGTTCCTCTACGGCACCGCCGAGGTCTTCGCCGACACCACCCAGCAGACGCTCCTGCCGACGCTCGTCCAGCCCGCCGACCTCGGCACCGGCAACCAGCGCATGCAGGGCGGGTTCCTTGCAGCGAACCAGCTGCTGGGCCCGCCGCTCGGGGCCCTCCTGTTCGCCTCGGGGATGGTCTGGCCGTTCGTGGTGCAGGTGGTCTGCGTGGCGCTGGCGGTCGTGCTGGTCTCGCGGATCACGGCCCCGCCCGGCACCTCGTTCACCAACGTGCGCGACGCCGACAGCCACGTCCGCAAGGACATCGCCGAGGGCCTGCGCTGGGTGTGGCACCACCCGCCCGTGCGGACCCTGAGCATCGTCATCCTGGTCTTCAACATCACCTGGGCCGCCCCGTGGGGCGTGCTGGTGAAGTACTCGCTCGACCACCTGCACATGAGCGAGGTCGGCTACGGCCTGCTGACCACTGCGAGCGCGGTCGGCGGCGTCGTCGGCGTGCTCTCGTACGGCTGGCTGGAGCGGCACGTGAACCTGGCGACGCTCATGCGCGTCTGCCTGACGCTGGAGGTGCTCACGCACGGGGCGTTCGCGCTGACCACGACGGGCTGGGTAGCCATAGCGATCATGTTCGAGTTCGGCGTCTACGCGTTCGTCTGGGGCACGTTGTCCACGACGGTCCGGCAGCGTGCCGTGCCCAAGGAGTTCCAGGGCCGCGTGGCGTCCATCAACATGATCTGCGTGTTCGGCGGCCTCGTCGTCGGGCAGGGTATCGGCGGCCTCATCGCGGAGTACTGGGGCCTCGTGGCCCCATGGTGGTTCGCCTGCGCGGGCGCCGGCATCACGCTCGCGCTCGTCTGGAAGTCCCTGGGAAACGTCGCCCACGCCGGCTCGCCGAAATGACTCATCGACTTCGGGCGGCCTAGACGTCAGCGGGCCTTGACGATCGGGATCGAGCCCGTCTCCGTGAACTCGCGCATGCGCTTGCCCACCGTTGACTGGCTGACGCCGACCTCCTCGGCGATCTCCCGGTAGGTACGACCCTTGGTCCGCAGGTCGATCATGCGCTCGGCGTCCTGCGTGCCGAGCTGCGTGTTCCGTCGCGGCGTGCGCCGCCGGGGAATCGACTCCCGGACGTTCGCCGTGGCGCGGGCCGCCGCCTCGGCCGGCTCCGCGGCCGGCGCCTCGGCAACGGGGGTCTGGACAACGGGCTGCTCTGCCGGATCGGTCTCCGGACCCGGAGCGCGCTCGCTCACTCCCTGCCGCGGCATGTCGAGGGCGACGCTGCGCCGCGCCGGTCGGCTCTCCGGATCCTCGTCGTACGCCTCCCGACCGAACGCTTCCCCGTCGAACACACCGCCGTCGAACACGCCGTCCCCGCGGGACTCGCTCGCGGCGCGGAGCTCGTCGCCGAACTCGGCCGCGATCGCGTCGGCGGCCCGGCTCTCGTACCCGGGCGCCCCGACCTCGGCCTCGAACTGCCGGCCCGACGCCCGGCCGTCCACGGGCTCGTCGATCAGGATGCCGGTCAGCCGCTGGCGGTCGGCGGCGTGCAGACGGGCGACGTCGGCGGTGCCGTCCCCGACGGCGGCCAGCGCCTCGCACCAGGCGGCCACCTGCGCCCGCATCTCCGTGGGCGGGACGGTGCGCAGCGCGACCGAGCGCGCCCGGCGGCGCCCGGCCTCCGCGCGGGCGAGCCGACGTCGGGCGGCCCGCGACCCGTCGTTCAGGCTCTGGGCCCGGAACAGGTCCTCGGTCGTGAGGAAGAGCGCGTGCATGCGCGCGGACTGCCGCAACGCCGACCAGGACGTGCCGGTGGCCAGGTGCCGGTCGCCGATCAGGGCGAGGTGCCACATGAGCGCGGCGAGCAGGGGCACGATGAACCGGAACAGGACGGCGCCGACCGGGTGGTCGATGTACGCCTCGTGCCAGGCGGCGAACACGCCGGAGGCCGACGAGAGCGCCCAGGTCAGGGCGAGCAGGGTTCCGCCGGGCCGGTTGTCCCGGGCGGCCTCGCGGGCCAGGAGGGCAACCGTGACCAGGGAGAGCTCGAAGACGCCGGCCGTCGCGTAGGCGGTGCCCTGGTTCATGGCCAGGACGTCGACGCCGAACTGGACCATCGCCAGGTACGCGGACCCGGTCGAGATCAGGGCGACGGATATCGCGCCGCTGAGGACCAGGCTGCGCGAACGGCGCGTCGGGACGGTCGTGACGGGGAACGTCCGGTCGGCGGGGGCCACGGTGATCTCTCCTTGGTCGAGGGCTGTCGAGCGACGGTGTCGGCAACAGTTCGGGTACCCAGAGGTTCGGGCGAGCATGAAGATATCGGACATGTGTGACAACGGGGTATCGTCCGTGGCTCCACCGCACCGAAAACTCGACTGCACGGAGAATCCGTCCAGGGCACGATGGACACGGCGCCCGCACCCGGCGCACGCTCGTGGAGGGGGATACATGTCGGAGATGCAGAGCGGGTTCGCGGCACGACCGGCCCCGCGCCGCCGCCCGGGCGCGCGGGCCTGGGGCTGGCTCGCGGGCGTCGTGGCCATCGCACTCGTCGCACTCGTCGCGACGGCCGTGTGGTTCGGCCGGACGCCGGACGCCGAGCCCGCGTCCGCTCCGATAGTGGCCACGTCGCCGAGCCCGTCGCCGTCGCCGTCGACCAGCCCGACCCCGCCGAAGCCGAAGCCGAAGCCCGCGGACTTCTCGTTGGCGGCCCTGCCCAGGCCTGATATCGACGAGCTCCTGCCCCGCGCGCTGCCCGTGGCCAAGGTCGACACGCTCAAGGGCCTGCCCGGATCGGTCGCCGTGCCGAAGGCCGACCGGATCCCGGCCTGGGCCCGCCCCGACGTGACCAAGGCGCCGGTGCTCGCCCTCGAGTCCACCTACTACGACGCCGACGCCCGCTGGCTCGTGCTGGAGCGCCGCCCCGGGTGGGTCAAGGTGCTCGTCCCGTACGGGCGCGGCGCGCTCCCGTCGCGCGACCCCGAGAAGGTCAACGGCGTCTCCGGCTGGCTGCAGAAGAACGACGTCGTCCTGAAGAAGGAGAGGCGGTCGGTGGTGATCGACCTCTCGGCCCGCACGGTGACTATCAAGCGCGCCGATGGCACCAGCGAGCAGTTCCTCGCCGCCGTGGGTGCGCCCGCCACGCCGACGCCGAAGGGCCTCACCCAGGTCTTCACGGTCACGGAGGCGGTGAACACCGGGCTGTCCGTGTTCCTGTCGCTGCAGAGCGAGTCGCTGGACGGGTTCTACGGCACGGACTACGCGGCCACCGCGATCCACGTGGGTGTGGACCAGGGCCTGTCAGTCAGCAACGGCTGTATCCGCCTCACGAGCGCCGACTTCGAGCACCTCGCCGGCCTGGACCCGGGCGTCCCGGTACTGGTCAAGGCCTGACCCGGTCGTCAGGCGGCCGGGCAGGGCTCCTCTGCCGCCTTGCGGAAGCAGCCCACGAAGTGGCCGGGGGCGTGCTCGACCAGCCCGACGCCGTCCGGCACCTCGCCGCCGTCGGACGCGCCATCCCCAGCGACCGCCTCGTGGTACAGGCACCGCCCCGCGAGGCGCTCGGTGCGCTCCGCCTCCTCCACCTCGACCTCCTCCCACGTCCGGTCCAGGTGCGGCACGGACGCGAGCAGGTCCCGCGTGTACGGGTGCAGCGGGTCGTCGAAGACGGCGCTCGTGTCGCCCCGCTCCACCACGCGTCCCTTGTAGAGGATGACCACCCGGTCGGAGACGTAGTTGCCGAGCGAGAGGTCGTGCGTGACGAAGAGGATGCCCAGGCCGCGGCCCTTGAGCTCGCCCAGCAGGTTGAGCACGTCGATGCGGGTCGAGGCGTCGAGCATGGAGATGATCTCGTCAGCGACCAGCAGCTCGATGTCGAGCAGCAGGGCGCGCGCGATGAGCAGCCGCTGCAGCTGCCCGCCGGAGAGCTGGTGCGGGAACTTGCCGAGGATGTCGTCGGGCTCGAGCGTCACGGCGCCCAGGGCGTCCTCCAGCCGCTTCCTCCAGTCCGCCGAGGAGACCCGGGGGAAGTACGACCGCCGCAGGGTCTCGAACGCCCGGTCCACCTTGTAGATCGGGTTGAACGAGCTGAACGGGTCCTGGAACACGCCCTGGACCTTGCGGTAGTAGTCGCGGCGGGCCCGGAAGCCGAGCTTGGTGACGTCGCGACCGTCGAACGTGATGCTGCCGCCCGTTGAGTCGAGCAGGTGGAGCACCATCTTGCCGATGGTCGACTTGCCGCTGCCGGACTCCCCGATGAGCGACACCACCTCGCCGCGCTGCACGTCGAGGCTGACCTGGCGCACGGCATGCAGGTCGGAGGAGCCGAAGGTGCCGGTCTTGTAGACCTTGTCGAGCTGGGTGAGGGTCAGCATCAGCTCACCGCCCAGCACGCGACGTGGTGCCCCTCGGCCACTTTCCGGAAGGGCGGGGCCTCGGCGCACTTGTCGTGCACCAGAGGGCAGCGGTCGCGGAACCGGCAGCCGGCGGGCGGTTCGAGGAGCGACGGCGGCCGCCCCTCGATGCCCTCGAGCTGCTGCTCCTCGTACCGGTCGCCGACCTTGGGCAGCGCCCCGATGAGCATCTTCGTGTACGGGTGCAGAGGCTGGCTGATGATCGTCTTGGCCGGCGCCTTCTCGGCGAGGTGTCCGGCGTACATGACGAGGATGGTGTCGGCGACCTGGAACAGCACGGAGATGTCGTGCGTGATGACGATCATCGACCGGACGAACCCGTGGTCGCGGAACTCGACGAGCGCCCGGGCGACAGCCTTCTGGGAGGACACGTCGAGCGCCGAGGTCACCTCGTCGCCGACCAGCAGCGACGGGTTCAGGAGCGTCGAGAGCACCAGCACGACACGCTGCTTCATCCCGCCGGACAGCTCGATCGGGTAGCGCCCCAGCACCTCGGCGTCGAGCCCGACGAGCTCGAGGCGACGTTCCAGCTCGGGCAGCACGTCCGCGTACCGGACGTTGTGCGCGGAGAGCAGGTCCCGGATCATCCGGCCGATCTTGCGGGTCGGGTTCATCGCGGACATCGCGTACTGCGGGATGAGGGACACCTCGCGGTAGCGGTGGCGCCGCATGGCGCCGTCGTCGGCCAGAGGCAGCTCGACGTCGTCCAGCACCACCGACCCGCCCACGTGCCGCATGCGGGTGTCGAGCCGGATGAGGGCCTTGCCGAGGGTTGTCTTGCCGCAGCCGGACTCGCCCGCGATGCCCATGATCTCGCCGTCCGCCACCTCGAAGGTGACGCCGTCGAGAGCCTTGACGTCGCCGCGGACGGTCCGGTACCAGACCTTGAGGTCGTTCACAGCCAGGGCCATGTCACATCTCCCGCAGCTTGGGGTTGAAGACCTCGTCGAGGCCGACGTTCATGATGTAGAGCGAGCCCACGATCAGAGTGATCCCCAGGCCCGGCGGGATGAACCACCACCACAGCCCCAGATGGAGCGCGCTCCACTGCACAGCCTGGTTCATCATCAGACCGAGCGACATCGCGTTCGTGGGCCCGAGCCCGATGAAGTCGAGCGACGCCGCCGTGAGGATGGACCCGCCGAACAGCAGCACGAACGTCATGAAGAGGTAGGAGTACATGTTGGGCGCGACCTCGCGCCGCAGGATCGTGCCGACCCCCACGCCGGACAGCTTCGCCAGGTCGATGAAGTCCCGCGTGCGCAGCGACAGGGTCTGCGCGCGCACCGCGCGAGCCACCCAGGGCCAGCTGAACACGCCGATGTACAGCGCCTGCATCGGGACGCTCCGCACGCCCAGGTAGGCGTTGATGATGATGAGCACCACGAAGCCGGGAATCACGAGCACCACGTTGGTGAGCATGTTCAGCAGCTCGTCGATCAGGCCGCCGCGGTAGCCCGCGACGAACCCGATCGCCATGCCGATCACCGCGGACACCCCGCCGCCCAGCAGGCCCACGAGGAACGTGGACCGCAGACCGGCGACGAACTGCGCGAAGACGTCCTGCCCGAACGTCGTCGTCCCGAACGGGAAGTCCGCCGACGGCGGCGCCATGGGCGGCCCCGCGTAGTCCATCGGCGCGAACCGCAGGAACGCGGGGCCGATCAGGCCGACGAGCAGGAACCCCAGCACCACGACGGCGCCGATCACCACCTTGGGGTTGCGCAGCGCGAAGTACAACGTCTCGCGTGTGTCTCCCCCCGGTTTGCGGCCGCCCGCCATCACGCCGCCCGACGTCGCCCCGGTCACGCCGGGCTGTTCGCTCGCCTCGATCCCGGGTCCAGCTACCGGCTGTGTCGCTGTCATGCCCTTCTCCTCCCGCATGAGCCTGCGGCTCCGCTACGGGCGGGTGCCTCGTACCTCGGCCCCCACCCTCCACTGCACCTCCGGCTCATGCCCTTCTCCGCCCGCATGAGCCTGCGGCTCCGCTACGGGCGGGTGCCTCGTACCTCGGCCCCCACCCTCCACTGCACCTCCGGCTCATGCGGTGCCCCCCGTCAGTCCGGTCCGCGTGCGGGGGTCCACCAGCACGTAGACGATGTCGATCACGAAGTTCGCCAGGAGCACGCCGATCACCACGAACAGCAGCGTGCCCTGCAGCAGGAAGAAGTCCTGGTTCTGGATGGCGGACAGCACGAGCTTGCCCAGGCCGGGATACGCGAACACGATCTCGGTCACCAGGGCGCCGCCCAGGATGGTGCCCAGCTGCAGCGCGAGGCCCGTGATCTGCGGCAGCATCGCGTTGCGGAACGCGTACTGCCGGATGAGCCGCCGCGGCGCACCGAGTGCGGCGAGGTAGTTCGCGTAGTCCGACTCGAGCTCGTAGATGATCAGGTTCCGCATGCCGATCGCCCAGCCGCCGAGCGAGACGAGGAACAGCGACAGGAACGGCAGCACCCAGTGCTGCAGCAGGTCGCCCGCGAAGGACCACGACCACTGCGGTACCAGGCCGAAGTCGTAGCCGCCGGCCACGGGGAACCACCCGAGCGCCACGCCGAAGCCCCACGCGAGCAGGATCGCCAGCCACATGTACGGCATCGCGGTGATGAGGTACCCGACCGGCAGGGCCACGTTGTCGAGCCAGCGGCTGCGCGCAGCCATCGCGCCCACGCTGTTGCCGACCACGAAGCTCAGCAGGATGGCGGGGATCATGATGCCGAGCGTGTACGGGACGGCGTCGAGCACCACCTGGCTCACGGGCGTGGGGAACAGCCACACGCTCGTGCCCAGGTCACCGCGGAACAGCGCCGCCCAGTAGTTCAGGTACTGCTGCCAGATCGGCAGGTCGAGCCCGAACGTCCGCTCGTAGTACTCGGTCATGGACGCGATCGTCTCGGGGTGCTGCACGGCGGCGCGCGCCACCATCCGCTGAACCGGATCCCCCGGCATGAGCCGGGGGATCAGCCAGTTCAGCGTGACCGCTACGACGAAGGTCACGCCGTAGACCAGGGTCTTGCGGGCGAGATATCCGCGCATCTCAGCCCGCCGGCTCGAGGGCGAGCAGCGTGTTGAGGCCACCCATCTGCACGTACCCGTTCCACATCACCGGGAAGTACGCGTCCTCGCGGCCCTCCTTGGGCCAGTTGGTCCACTGCGACTCGTTGTACTGGGCCCACGCGCCGTTGTACCAGAGCGGGATCATCGGCAGCTCGGTCATGAACTTCTCCTGGACCTGCGACAGGGTCTCGGAGAACTCGGGCGTGCCGCTCTCGGTTCGCGACAGGTCCTCGACGAGCGCCCAGGACTCCTCGTTCTCGTACCGGCCGAAGTTGCCCGCCAGCATCTGCTCCTGGATCGGCTGGTAGAACGCGAAGTTGTAGTAGCTCCACGGCGTGTTGCTGATACCCACGTTGCCGTTGATGAGCAGGTCGAAGTCGCCGGTTGCCCGCGCGTCGTCCACGGCGCCCGAGTCGGGGAAGTCGGCGGTGACCTTGATGCCGGCCGCGGAGGCGTCCTCCGCGATCACGCGCGCCGCCTCCATCCAGTCGGTCCAGCCCGCGGGCACGATCAGCTTCAGGTCGATCGGCTCGCCGTCGGGCGTCTCGACGAACCCGTCGCCGTCGGTGTCCTCGTAGCCGGCGTCGGCCAGGATCGACTTGGCCTCCTCGGCGTCGAAGGTGAAGCCGTGCTCGGCGACGACCTCCTCGTCGTAGTATTCCTCGAACGCCGGGACCAGGCCCGACGGGTGCGCCTTCGACACGAGGCCGCCGTACGCGTTCGCGACGATCTTGTCGACGTCGATCGACCGCGCGAGGGCCTGCCGGAACTCGACGTCGTCCATCGGCGCGCGCGTCTGGTTCGGGACCAGGTTCGCCGACGCCGCGGCCAGCATGTAGGGCTCACCGTCGTAATAGGTACTGACCGACCCCTGGTCGACGAGCGTGTTGACGCCGGGCAGGAAGTTGTTGCTCAGGTCGAGGCTGCCGGACAGCATCAGGCCGAGCGCCACCTCGTTGGAGGTGTTCACGACGTCGACGATGTACTTCATCGGCATCTCGAGGCCGAGCTCGCTCCGGGCCCACCAGTCGTCGTTGCGCTCCCAGACCATCCGGTCCTGCCCGACGGCGGAGAACTTGAACGCGCCAGAGCCGATCGGGTTCTCGTTCGGGTTGGACAGCAGATCCTCCTCCGACCAGTCCGCCATGATGTGCTCGGGGAGCACCATCGTGCTGTAGAGCCAGTTGTCCCACTCCTGGTAGCGGGGGTCGGAGAACGTGAACTCGACGGTCGTGTCGCCGGTGGCCTCGACCTTGTCCAGCCAGGTCCAGATGTTGCTGTACGGCACGGCGGGGACCTTGCCGAGCTCGGCGGTGAAGACCACGTCCTCGGCGTCGAGCGTCTCGCCGTCCTGCCACATGAGGCCGTCGCGGAGCGTGAGCTCGTAGGTGTCGTCGTCGGTCCATTCGCCGCCCTCGGCGAGCCACGGCGTCAGCTCGAGGGTGATCGGGTCGAACTGGAACAGCGGCTCGTAGAGCAGTCCGCGCGCGCCGGTCGCGTGCCCCGAGCTGGGGATCGGATTCCAGGACGACGGCGGACCCCACTGGGTGCCGCTCGTGAAGAGCGTCTCCTCGCGGGGGTACTCGCCCACGAGCTCGGTCGCCGACTCCATGCCCTCGGCGGACGCGTACGGGTTGGCCGCAGGTGTGGGTGCGCTCCCACCACCGCCGGAGCAGCCGGCGAGCAGCAAGCCCGCGACCGCGGCTGTCGCCAGGGCCGACGCGCCCCGTGACTTGGTCTGTCGAAGGAACATCATCGATCCTCTCGTCGCACCCGCACGGCCGTCGTGCGGACCCGGCGCTTCATCGCGCCGGGTTCTGTGTAACGTTCTTTCAAAATGCGGTTTGCGTCAAGGTTTGTCACCTATGTTGCCGAAATGTGACACCGCTGTCGCGACCAGGACTTCGCGTGCGGGGCTGCGCGGACGTTAGGCTGTGTGCGCCGGTCCGGGCTTTGCCCGACGCCGGACTCGCCCCTCCGGCCACGAGAGGGGCGAGCGCCTGTAGCTCAGTGGATAGAGCACCGCTCTCCTAAAGCGGGTGTCGGCAGTTCGAGTCTGCCCAGGCGCACCTCCCCGCCCGCGGCCCTTTGTTGTGGGCGCGATCTTTGCGCCTAAACCGGGCAGGTAGGCGCAACGATCACGCCCACAACAAATCAGACCCAGGCCGCCGGGTCCGCGAGCACGACCTGCAGCACCTCGCGGGCCCCGCCCGTCAGCGCCGCCTGCGGACCGGCCTGCGCGGCCCTGACCTGCAGGTCCACGAACGGCGCCGCGAGCACGCGGTCGGCGAGCACGGCCTCGACGTCGGCCCGGAGCCAGGGCAGCAGCTCGGTGTACGCGCCCCCAAGCACGATGGTGGAGACGTCGAACAGGTTCACGAAGTCCGCGAGGGCCGAGCCGAGGGCGCGGCCGGCGGGCAGGTCGGCGTCGGCGTCGGCCAGGAGGGTGACGAGCGAACCCAGCGGGGCGTCCGGCGGCAGGCCTGCCGCACGCATCATCGCTTCTTTGCCCGCGTACTGCTCCAGGCAGCCGAAGGCGCCGCACGAGCAGCGCGGCCCGGAGGGGTCGACCACCACGTGCCCGATCTCGCCGTTCCACCCCCGCTCCCCCAGGAAGAGCTCGCGGTCGACGACGATCGCCGCACCGATGCCGACGTCGCCGGACACGAAGATGAACGAGTCGGGCGCCACGACGTCGGAGCCGCCGGCCAGCTCCGCGAGCGCGGCGAGCTTGGCCTCGTTGGCCACGCGCACGTCGAGCGCCCCGAGCCCGAGCAGCGGGACCGGCTCGAGCGAGGACCAGCCCAGGTTCGGCGCCACCTCGAGGCGCGCGGTGCGCGGGTCGACCAGGCCGGGAAGGGCGAGCCGCGCGCCGGCGACGGTCATGCCGGACGCCGCGACGCCGTCGGACACCTCGCGTGCGATGTCACCGAGCCGGCTCAGCACCACTGCCGGGTCGCTGTCGTGGAACGCGCCCGGGACCACGCGCTCCGCCACGGCGTCACCCGTGAGGTCGAGCACGCGCACGCCCAGGTAGTCCACGTTCACCTCGAGCCCGAGGCCGACGACGGATCGCGGCGCGGGGACCAGCGGGACGGCCGGCCGGCCGGCGCGTCCGCCGGTCACGGCGGGCAGCTCGCGGACGAGCCCGGCGGCCACGAGCTGGTCCACCAGGGTCGACACCGTCGCCCTGGCCAGGCCGGTCGCCGCGGCCACGCCCGCGCGCGAGAGTGGTTCCGGCACCTCGAACACCGCGCGCGCGACCAGCTCCAGGTTGCGCTCGCGCAAGGTGTGCTGACGGGCCGCACCGGGGCCAGTCAGTGTGGTGGTCTCGCGCGCGGTCCCGGTGGTGGTCACGCCTTGACTGTAGCCGAGGCTCACGTAATAGTTCATTCGTACAACAAATGCGGCGCCGCATGCCGGGGCCGCCTCGATGAGGAGACCCCGTGAGCGACATCAAGTACTCGTTCGGCCTGTGGACCGTCGGCTGGCCCGCCGCCGACCCCTTCGGCACGGCGACCCGCCCCGACCTCGACCCCGCCGACTCGATCCGCAAGCTCGCGGACCTCGGCGCCTGGGGCTTCACGTTCCACGACAACGACGTCTACCCCTTCGGCTCCGACGACGCCGAGCGCCAGAAGCACATCGAATCCGTGAAGAAGGCCGTCGCCGAGACCGGCATGGTCTGCGAGATGGTCACCACCAACACGTTCACGCACCCCGTCTTCAAGGACGGCGCGTTCACCTCCAACAGCCGCGAGGTGCGCCGCTTCGGCCTGCGCAAGGTGCTGCGCAACGTCGACCTTGCCGCCGACATGGGCGCCTCGACGTTCGTCATGTGGGGCGGCCGCGAGGGCACCGAGTACGACAACTCGAAGGACCTCAACGCCGCGCACGCCCGCTATGCGGAGGGCATCGACACCGTTGCGGCCTACATCAAGGAGAAGGGCTACGGGCTCAGGATCGCGCTGGAGCCCAAGCCCAACGAGCCCCGCGGCGACATCTTCCTGCCGACGATCGGCCACGCCATCGCGCTGATCGACTCGCTCGACAACGCCGACATCGTGGGCCTCAACCCGGAGACGGGCCACGAGCAGATGGCCGGCCTGAACTACACGCACGGCCTCGCCCTGGCCCTGCACGTCGGCAAGCTGTTCCACATCGACCTGAACGGCCAGCACGGCCCGAAGTTCGACCAGGACCTCGTGTTCGGTCACGGCGACCTGCTGTCCGCGTTCTTCACGGTCGACCTGCTCGAGAACGGCTTCCCGAACGGCGGCCCGCGCTACGAGGGCCCGCGCCACTTCGACTACAAGCCCTCGCGCACGGAGTACCTCGACGGCGTGTGGGAGTCGGCGAAGGCCAACATGGAGACCTACTCGATGCTCGCGGCCAAGGCCGCGGCCTACCGGGCCGACGCCGAGGTCCAGGCGGCGTTCGAGCACGCCGGGATCTTCGAGCTGGGCCAGTCGACCCTCGCCGAGGGCGAGTCTTTCGACTCCTTCCTCGCCGAGGCCGACCCCGACGTCGACGCCCTCGCCGAGAGGGACTACGGCCTGGTCAAGCTGCACCAGCTCGCGCTGAAGCACCTGATCGGCTGACCTCTCCACCCTCCACCCCGTTGGTTGTGGGCGTGATCATTGCGCCTAAAGTGGACGCGCAGTCGCAAAGATCGCGCCCACAACGAACGCGCCTTTACTCTCCTGGAGCACCGATGCCCCTCGTCGCCGGCGTGGACACGTCCACGCAGTCCTGCAAGATCGTCGTGCGCGACGCCGAGACCGGCGCGCTGGTCCGGAGCGGTTCCGCCAAGCACCCGGACGGCACGGAGGTGGACCCGCAGCACTGGTGGGACGCCTTCCAGGAGGCGGCCGCCGCGGCGGGCGGCCTGGCCGACGTCGCGGCGCTCTCCGTGGGCGGCCAGCAGCACGGCATGGTCACCCTCGACGCCGACGGCCGGGTGATCCGCGACGCGCTGCTGTGGAACGACACCCGCTCCGCGCCGTCGGCCGAGGCCCTGATCGCCGAGCTGGGCGACGGGAATCGCGCGGCGGGCGCCCAGGCCTGGGCCGACGCCGTCGGCTCCGTGCTCGTCGCCTCCCTCACGATCACCAAGCTGCGCTGGCTGCGCGACAACGAGCCGGAGAACGCCGCCAGGGTGGCCGCCGTCGCGCTCCCCCACGACTGGCTGTCGTGGCGCATCGCGGGCTACGGGCCTGCGGGCGACCCGACCGCCCCCCTCGGGCCGCAGCTGGACAAGCTGTTCACGGACCGCTCGGACGCGTCCGGCACGGGGTACTACGACGCCTCCACCGGCCTGTACCGCCCTGACCTGCTGGAACGCGCCCTGGGGCGGGTCGACGTCGTGCTGCCGCGCGTGGTCGACGTGGCCGAGGCGGGTGCCGTGGCGCACCCGACCGTCGCGGGCTCGGCGGTGGACCATTCGACAGGCTCAGGGTCCGGTTGCCTCATCGGGCCCGGCGCCGGCGACAACGCCGGGGCGTCCCTGGGGCTCGGCATGACGCCGGGCGACATCGCCATCTCGATCGGCACTTCCGGCGTGGTCTCCGCCGTGGCGCCGAAGCGCACCGCCGACGGGTCCGGCGCGATCAACGGCTTCGCCGACGCGACCGGCAACGCGCTCATGCTCGCCGTGACGCTCAACGCGGCGCGCGTCCTGGACGCTGCCCGCGAGGTGCTCGACGTCGACTTCGACGGGCTGGCCGAGCTGGCGCTGCAGGCTCCGCCCGGGTCCGACGGCCTCGTGCTCGTGCCGTACCTGGAGGGCGAGCGCACGCCCAACCGGCCCGACGCGACCGGCACCCTGCACGGCATCCGCCTCGCGACCTCGACCCGCCCGCACCTGGCGCGCGCCTACATCGAAGGCATGCTGTGCGGGCTCGCGGACGGGCTCGACGCGCTGCGCGCGCAGGGCGTCTCGGTGGAACGCGTGATGCTGATCGGCGGGGCGGCGCAGTCGCCGGCCGTGCAGCGGATCGCCCCGCAGGTCTTCGGGTTGCCGATCGGCATCCCCGAGCCCGGCGAGTACGTGGCCGACGGCGCGGCGCGCCAGGCCGCCTGGGTCCTGGCCGTCGCGGACGACCCGGACGCCGGCGCCCCGGCATGGTCCACGACGATCGCGACGACGCTCGACGCCGACCCGAAGCCGGTGATCCGCGAGCAGTACGGCGCGGTGCGCGACCTCAGCTGATATGCCCGACACGTTCGCCGGCGGCCTGGTCAGCGCGCTCGCCCGCAGGGCGGGCGCGCTCGACATCGCCCTGCACACCGTCCAGGTGAGCCTCCGCGGCGAGACGGTGACGCACGCGGTCAGCGAACCGCTCGACCTGGACACGCACCAGCGGATGTACTCGGTGTCCAAGACGGTCACGGGCCTGGCGATCGGGCTGCTCGCCGACGAGGGTCGGCTGGGCCTCGACGACCCCATCGCGAAGCACTTCCCCGAGATGGGCCCGGTCCATCCGTGGCTCGAGGCCACGACGATCCGGCACATGCTCGCCATGCGCGGCCCGCACCGGTCCACGACGTACAAGCTCACCGCGGGCGGCTGGCTGGAGTCCTACTTCCGGGTGGCGCCGACGCACCCGCCGGGCACGGTCTTCACCTATGACACCAGTGCCTCGTACGTGCTGGCAGCGCTCGTGGAACGGCTCGCGGGCACCGTGCTCGCGGACTACCTGCGCCCCCGGCTGCTCGACCCGCTGGGCGTCAGCCCCTGCCTGCGGTTCCTCACCGGGCCGGAGGGCATCAGCCACGGGGGCTCGGGGCTGGTCTGCACCCCGCGCGACCTGCTGCGCCTGGCGCACCTCCTGCTTGAAAATGGCGTGCACGACGGCGCCCGGCTCCTGCCGGCCGGCTACCTGCGCGACGCCATGAGCCCGCAGGCCGACACCACCCTGCAGACCTCGGACGTCGTATTGCGCGGCGGATACGGCTACCAGCTCTGGCTGCCCCGGCCGGGGAGCTGGCTGATGTTCGGCCTCGGCGGCCAGATCGTCTACGGCGACCCCGCCCGGGGGCTCGCCGTCGTGGTCACCGCGGATGCCCAGGCGTGCGAGAGCGGGCACGAGCGCCTCCTCGACGACGTCCTCGAGCGGCTCGTGGATCCGCTCGTCGACCGGCTCGACGCCGATTCGTTCGACGCCGGTCCGTCCGACGCCGCGGGCGTGGACGACGGGTCGGTCGCGAATGCCGTCGCCGTCCGGCTCCCCTGGCCAGCACCGCCACATGACGCCGCACACGCGCGGCCCGCCGGCGGCCGCTACGTGAACGTCGTCGACGGGCCCGGACCTGCGGAGCTCGTCCTGTCGCTCGACGACGACGACGGCGGCCGGCTGCGCAGCGCGGGCGGCTGGAACGCCGCCGACGGCCAGGCCACGGCCGGCGGCTGGGACATCGAGCTGCGGTTCGACCGGCCGGTCCGCACCGTGGTCGACGGCCAGCCCGCCGTCGTCACCGCAGGCTGGACCGGCGTCAACACCCTGGACGTGCGCTGCGCGCTGCTCGGTGACGAGCTCGCGACGTGGCGTGCGCGCCTCGCCTGGGCCGACGACGGCACGCTGACCGTCCAGTCACAGATCTTCGGCGAGACCGCCGACCAGGCATGGACCTTCCACGCCGCCTACCACCCGGCGCCCGCGCCCGGCTCGCCGCGGTGAGCTGACCTCGGGTAGCAGGTTACCGGGTGGGCTGAACTTCGTTCAGCCTGGCCCTGCCTGCTTCAGCCAGGCTGAACTATTCAGCACAGCCCGCAATTCCGGGCCCCAGCCGAACGAAGTTCAGCCCACCCGGCACGTACCGAAACAGCACTCCGCGCCCCGGCGTCAGCCCTTGACCGAGCCGATGAGCGCACCCTTGACGAAGTACCGCTGGATGAACGGGTAGACGAGCAGCATCGGCAGTGTCGCAACGACGATCACTGCCATCTTCACCGACTGCGCCGGGGGCACGACATCCACGACCGAGGCGTCCGCGTTCATGCCGCTCGCGACGATGACTATCTGGCGCAGCAGCACCTGGATGGGCCACTTCTCGGAGTCGTTGATGTACAGGATCGCGTTCTGGTAGGTGTTCCAGTAGCCGACGGCGTAGAACAGGCCGATGGTCGCGATCGAGGCGAGCGACAACGGCAGCACGATCCGCAGGAACACTCCGAGGTCGGAGCAGCCGTCGATGCGTGCCGCCTCCTCGAGGCTGTCGGGAATCGCCTGGAAGAAGCTGCGCATGATC
Organism: Promicromonospora soli; assembly: GCF_014653785.1. GTDB lineage: Bacteria > Actinomycetota > Actinomycetes > Actinomycetales > Cellulomonadaceae > Promicromonospora > Promicromonospora soli. The sequence continues at coordinate 262,094 of NZ_BNAS01000005.1, forward strand.
ACGAAGTTGAACGCGTTGATCGCGACGGGCAGGATCAGCGCCCACAGCGAGTCGATGAGGCCCAGGTTCTGGACCACGATGAACGTCGGGATCATTCCGCCGCTGAACAGCATCGTGAAGATGACGAGGAAGTTGATCACCCGGCGCCCGCGCAGGTAGGGCTTCGACAGCGCGTACGCCATGAACGAGGTGAGCAGCAGGCTCACGAATGTCCCCATAGCCGTGACGAACACGGAGACACCGAGCGCCCGGAAGATTGTCGACGTCGACAGGATGTAGCGATACGCGTCGAGCGTGAACGTCTCGGGGATGACGACGAAGCTGCGCGTCGCGAGCTCGCCCGGCGTCGCGAACGAGCTGCCCAGCACGTTGAGGAACGGCAGTACGCAGATCAGCGCGAACCCGCCGAGCACGACGACGTTGACTACGCGGAAGACCCGCATCGCCGTCGTGGGTCGCCGGAAGCCACTCTCGCGCTTCGCGAGCTGGTCCAGGCTCACCCGGGGTGCGGCGTCGGTCGTGTTCATCTCGTGCTCCCAAGGTCGGGCTGCCGGTCGGGCCGTCGCAGCGCGAACATCCCCGCGCTGACGAAGAAGAGGAAGGCGACGGGGTAGAGGACAAGCTGGCTGCCCACCAGGCAGACCAGGCCGGCGGCCGCGAAGAACGCCCCGGCCGTGCGGCCCCCCGGCCGGCGCCTGGCCAGAAAGATCCCCGTGATCCCGAGGAGCAGCAACACCATGAGGGTGAGGCCGAACCAGGCGGCGAGCGTTCGGGCGGCGTCGTACGCGCCACCCGTGGCACCGCCGGCCGTCAGATCCAGCCCGGCCCGCTGCATCTCGGGGTAGAGGGTGGCGAGGAAGCCCTCCTCGTCGAGCCGGTTCATCACCAGCGTGAACGCTCCGAGGAACAGTGTGGACAGGACCATGCCGGTCCCGGCCACCCAGACCTCGGCGGTGCGCCGCATGACGGACGCCTCCGGGATCCGGTCAGTCGCCGTCGCCATCGGCACTCCCCTCCTCCTGGCGCAGCGTCGGGCTGTCGTCGACGTGGAAGACCGGGCCGTCACACCCGTCGACCCGGACCCGGGTGATGTCCGAGTCCGCGACGTTCCCGAGGTGGAACCCCTGCCGCACCATGAGGTCCACCCCGTCCGCCATGGCCGGTCGTCCCGGGACGGCGTCGGCGGCGAAGGAGACCGCTATGTCGTCGAGGGTGAGCTCCGTCAGGGGCCGCTCGGGCAGCCCGTAGACGTGCCCGGCAGCGGCGTGCACGCCGCGAGCCGTGATGTGGGCGAGGTGGATCCGGCGGAAGACCGGGGTGGAGTCGTCGACCGGGTACGGGCGCCGGTCACCGACGTGCGGCTCGTCGCCGTCCGGCCCGCAGAAGTAGTGCGGGTTGATGACGATCGGGCACATCACGTCGCTCATTACGAGGTTCGTGACCCGGATGTCCTCGACGACACCGCCCCGGCCCCGGCGGGACTTGATGCGGATGCCACGGTCGGTGCCCTGGAAGACGCAGCCCGTGATGACGACGTTGCGTACCCCGCCGCTCATCTCGCTGCCGATGACCACGCCACCGTGCCCGTGCACCATCGTGCAGCCCGTGATCGTGACGTTCTCGCACGGGACGCGTTCCGGCGAGCGCTCGGTGCCCGACTTGATGGTGATGCAGTCGTCGCCGACGTCGATGTGGCAGTCGCTGATCCGGACGTTGCGGCACGACTCCGGGTTGATGCCGTCGGTGTTGGGCGAGTCGGGCGGGTTGGTGATCCGCACGCCCGCCACGCTGACGTCCTGGCAGAGCAGCGGGTGCACCGTCCAGGCCGGGGAGTCGCGCAGCGACACGTCGCGTATCGTCACCCGCTCGCACTCGTGCAGGCCGATCAGTGTCGGCCGCGGGTACGCCAGGGAATCCGGGTCGTCGCGGAACTTGTCCCACCAGCGCTGCCCCTGGCCGTCGATGGTGCCGAGCCCCGTGATGGCGACGTCGGTCTCCCCGTGCGCGTACAAGCACGGGGAGTGCACGGAAGTGGGTGCGCCCTCCCAGCGTGCCTCGACCGGCGGGTACAGGCTCGGTTCGGGGACGAACTCCAGCCGGGCCCCCGCCTCGAGGTGCAGCTCGACGTGGCTGCGCAGGCGCAGCGCGCCGGTGCGGTGCACGCCGGCCCGGACGACCACGGTGCCGCCACCGGCCAGCGCGGCCGCGTCGATCTCGGCCTGGAGCGCCGCGGTCTCCAGGGTGGTCTCCGTGGCGCCAGGGCCGGCGTGCACCGTCATCAGCCGTTCACCTCGGCGTACGCCGCCGTGAACTCTTCGCTGATCTGGTCGAGGCCCTGTCCGCGCAGGCTCTCGATCGTCGCCTCGAAGTCGGACATCTCGATGGCCCCGGTGATGTACTGGTTGTAGGCGTCGGTGACCTGCTGCTCGATGGTCGACCACCGGGTGTCGTACGTCTTGGACGTGAGCGACTGCGCCGGGTTGGTGATGACGAACTCCTCGTTCTCCGCCATCAGCTCGTTGGCCTCGTCCACGTACGGGCTCGTGCTCTTGTACGTGACGATCTTCTCGGACGGACGCGAGGAGCTGTAGGGCTGGACCTCCTGCTCCCACGCGGTCTGGTCGGTGATCGTCACCACGCCGTCGCCGTCGAGTTCGTAGTGGGTGCCCTCGACGCCGTTGGTCATGAGGCCGAACGCCTCCTCGTCCATGAGCTTGTCGATGAAGCCGAGCACCTTCTTCAGCTCCTCCTCGGTCTCCACCTCGGACTTCGGGATCGCGAGCCAGCCGCCCATGCCGCCACCCGTGTCGGTGAGGATGCGGCGCGGCACGTCCTCGTAGGTGACGTCGTTGACCAGCGCCCACTTCATCGGCGTCTTGGGGTCGGCGCTCTCGGCGAGGGCCAGGTAGTTCTTCGCCTCGAACAGGCCGGTGACGACGATCCCGCCCTTGCCCTGCGCGATGCCATCCTGCTGGTTCTGCTTCTGGACGGTGACGAACTCCTGGTTCACCCCGCCGTCCTCGTACACGCCGCGGTACCACTCCATGGCTTCCTTGTAGGCGTCGGTGGTGAAGCTCGGCACCACCTGTCCGTCGTCGGTCACCTCGAACTGGCTGCCCGCACCGAAGTACCCCGTGAGGGACCGGAAGGCGACCTTGAAGCTCTCCTCGCGGTCGTAGAAACCCGTGGTGTCGTCCTTTCCGTTGCCGTCCGGGTCGTCGTGGGCGAACGCGTGGGCGACCTTCGTGAGGTCCTCGATCGTGTGCGGCACCTCGAGACCGAGGTTGTCCAGCCAGTCCTGACGCACGACGACGCCGTAGCGGGCCTTGATCTTCTGGAACGGCACGCCGTACAGCTCGCCGTCGATCCGGGCGGAGTCGAGCGTCACCGGGTCGATCTGCGACAGGTTCGGGAACTCCGCGAGATAGTCCTCGACGTCCCAGAACATGCCGGAGGTGAGCGCCGTCCGCACCGTGGTGCTGTCACCCTGGGTGAGCGAGACGATGTCGGCTAGCGTGCCCGAGGCGAGCGCCGCGTTGATCTTCTCCTCCTTCGAGGCGTCGGGTACCCACTGCATCTCGAACTCGGTGCCCGTGTACTCCTCGAGCGCCGTCTCGATGACCCCGTCCTTCTCGGGCGTCGTCGGAGTGTGCAGCATCGCCATCCACGTCACCGGGCCGTCGGCGTCACCCCCGTCCCCGTCGCCCGACCCGCCACCGCATGCGGCGAGCGTGAGTGCCAGCACCGTTGCCGACGCCACCGCTGCTGAGTTCCTTCTTGAGATCATGAGCTGTCCCCTCTGACATGTGAATGACTGCCCACCTGCGACGTCGCGGGCGGGTACTTCGGTCTACCGAGCCGCGAGCGCGGCTCGCGGTCTGTGCGGCCCTCCCTCGGCTCCCGGGTTCGCCTGCCCCGACTCTGCCGCCGGGTCAGCCGTCAGCCCACGGAACACGGCACGGGTGACGAGCCCGACGGCGAACGCGGGGATCCCGACCCCGAACAGGACGAGCAGCGGCAGCGCGAGCTGCCACGTCAGCCACCAGGTAGCCCCGACGACGGTCGCGCCGAGGATCGTCCAGTGCAGGGAGCCGAACCCGATCAGCAGCGCCCCGCCGAGCTGGCGCGGGATCGTGGCCAGGTCCGTCGCCACCAGCACCGGGAACACGTAGGACCAGGTGATCCCGAGCACTCCGAGGGCGCCGACGTTGAGGATCTGGACGTACCAGCTCGTCGCATGGAAGACGTTGGTGACGATCACGGCGCCGGCCGCCAGGAGGATCCAGGAGATCAGCATCGAGCGTCCCGCCTGCTCGCGGGCGTACCGCCAGAACACGCGCGCGGGCGGCGGGGTCTCGCCGGCGCGCAGCCATCGGTCGATGTACTTCGCCATCGCGTACGACGCCGGCCCGATGCCGAGCACGCCGAGGCCGAGCGCCGTCGTCGCGACCCAGAGCAGGTTGAGGAACGCGACGCGGTACACGCCGGTCAGGAACGTGTTGATCCGGACGAAGCCTTCGAACGAGAACACGGTGTGCACCACCCTTCGCAGCCGGAACGGCCGCCTCAGTAGACGCCTTCTTCGCCGAAGCGCTTGGCCAGCCGGTTCGCCATGACCACGAGCAACAGGCCGACCAGGCCCTTGAAGAGCCCGACGGCGGCCGCATAGCTGAGCTGCCCGTTCTGGATGCCCGCCGTGTACACGTAGGTGTCGAAGATCTCGCCCACCTCGCGGTTCAGTGAGTTCATCACCAGGAACATGTGCTCGAAGCCCAGCTCGAGGAAGTCGCCGATGGCCAGGATGAACATGACGATGATCGTCGGCCGGATCGCGGGCAGCGTGATGTGCCACGACTGTCGCAGGCGGCCTGCGCCGTCGAGCTGCGCGGCCTCGTAGAGCTGGACGTCCACGGCGGTCATCGCGGCGAGATACACGATGGTGCCCCAGCCCGCGCCCTTCCAGATCTCCTGGCCGATGTACAGCGGCCGCAGCCAGTCGGGGTCGGTGAGGAACGGGACGGGCTCGCCGCCGGCGTCGACGATGAGGTTGTTGATGCTGCCGCCGTCGGTGGAGAGCAGCACGTAGAAGATCGAGGCGACGATGACCCACGACAGGAAGTGCGGCAGGTAGATGACGGACTGCACGCTGCGCTTGAAGTACTTGCCCCGCAGCTCGTTGAGCAGCAGCGCCAGGATGATCGGCACCGGGAAGGCGAAGACCAGCAGCAGGAGGGAGATCACCAGCGTGTTGCGCAGCAGCATCGAGAAGGTGTCCTCGGTGAACAGCCGCACGAAGTGGTCGAAGCCCACCCACGGGCTGCCGCCGATGCCGAGGAACGGCATGTAGTCCTGGAAGGCGATCACGAGCCCGCCCATGGGCGCGTACTTGAACACCAGGAAGTACGCGATGCCCGGCAGCGCCATCAGGTAGAGCGTCCGGTGCCGCCAGAACGACGAGCCGCGCGGACGGCGTCGGGTCTGCGGCCGTTCCGGGTCGGCGCTCGCCGCGGGCGGCCTCGGCGCCGCCGTGGTGGCCGCGCTCATCGCAGCGACCCCGCGGTCATCGTCATTACCACCATTGGTATGCCCCTCTGCTCGCCGTCGAGCCGTCTCCGGTCGTGGACACCTCCAGCAACCGGTTTCCGGGACCGTACCCGACGATCCGCGCGGACCGCAAGAGCAATTTTTGCCTCTCCTGCCTCAGATCCTCTCCGCGCTACCATTTGTGGGAAACCGGTTGCTAGGGTGGGCTCCGCCTCAGACGAGAGACAATTGCTGAACCGGTTTCTCGGCGTTTCACGGTGTCCGAAGAAAGGCAGGCGATGGCGCTCTACTCCAACCCGGTTCTCGACGCCGACTGGCCGGACCCGGACGCGATCCGGGTCGGTGACGACTTCTGGATGATCGCGTCGAGCTTCAACCGCGCCCCCGGGCTCCCGGTCCTGCGCTCGAGCGACCTGGTGACCTGGGAGCACGTCGCCAACGCGCTGCCGCTCGTCCCGCCCGTCGACCACTACGCGCTCCCCCGGCACGGCTCGGGCGTCTGGGCGCCGAGCCTGCGACACCACGACGGGGTCTTCGTCATCGTGTACCCCGATCCCGACCACGGGATCTACGTGCTCACCGCTACCGATCCCCGCGGTCCGTGGTCGGAGCCCTGGTGCCTGATCCCCGGCCGGGGGCTGATCGACCCGTGCCCGCTGTGGGACGACGACGGCCGGGCGTACCTCGTGCACGGCTGGGCCGGCAGCCGTGCCGGTATCAAGAACCGGCTGACCGTCGTCGAGGTCGACCCCGGGCTGCGGCAGGTCGTCGGGAGCCCGCGCACCGTCGTCGACGGCGACGAGCTGCCCGGGTTCCGCACCCTCGAAGGCCCGAAGCTTTACAAGCGGGACGGCTGGTACTGGATCTTCGCCCCGGCGGGCGGCGTGGCGACCGGCTGGCAGACCGTCTTCCGGTCACGCTCCGTGTGGGGCCCGTACGAGCACCGGGTGGTGCTCGAGCAGGACGCGACTCCCGTCAACGGTCCGCACCAGGGCGCGTGGGTCGACGCCCCGGACGGATCCGACTGGTTTCTGCACTTCCAGGACCGCGGCGTCTTCGGGCGCGTCGTGCACCTGCAACCGATGCGCTGGGAGGACGGGTGGCCGCAGCTCGGCGAGCCCCTGGGGCACGGCCGGGGCCGGCCCGTCCTCAAGCATCCTCTGCCGGTCCCGGCGCGTGGTGACGAGCAGCAGGAGCCCGTCCGCAGCGACGACTTCGCCGCTCCCGCGCTTGCGGCCCGCTGGCACTGGCAGGCGAACCCGCTGCCCGACTGGTACGAGGCGCCCGGCGACGGCGCGCTACGCCTCCGGGCGCAGGTCTCCGCCCGCGGCGACCTCCGCGACCACGGTGCGGTGCTCTGCCAGCAGCTCCCCGGCCGACCGAGCACGTGGACGACGCGCGTGACCCTCCAGGGAGCGGCCCCAGGGACCCGGTGCGGGCTGGCCCTCCTCGGCCGCGAGTACGCCTGGGTCGGCCTCGTCCGCACGCCGACCGGGATCGACGTCGCCCTGCGGCGCAGCGCCGGGGTCGCCGAGGACTCGTTGGCGCAGTCGCCCGCGCCGGGAGGCGCCGTCGACCTGCGGCTCGCGCTCGACGCCGATGGCACGGCTACCTTCTCCTGGCGCGCCGCCGATCGCGCCGGTACGGAGGCGTGGCACGATCTGTCGTCGGCGTGGTCCGCCGTCGAGGGACACTGGATCGGTGCGGAGGTCGGGCTCTTCGCTGCCGCCCCGCCGGGTTCACCGGTCGGCGAGCGCGGCGGCGCGCTCTTCGGTCCCGTTCGGGTCACCGTCGCAGGAAAGGACGCATGATGGCGCGGGTCGCGAAGAGCGGTGCCACGATCGGGCAGGTGGCCGAGGCCGCCGGCGTCTCGCGGGCCACCGTCTCGCGCGTCATGAACGGCCAGCAGACCGTTGACGCGGACATGGCCGAGCGGGTGCGCGCGGCGGCCGCCGAGCTGCAGTACCGCCCCAGCACGATGGCGCGCGGCCTCTCCCTCGGCCGGACGAACTCCGTCGCACTCGTTGTCCCTGATCTCGGCAACCCGATGTTCCAGCAGATCCTGCGCGGCGCGGTCGCCGCGGCCGAGCCGTTCGGCTTCCGGTTCCTGGTCGCAGAGACCGCGGAGCACGCCGACGCCGAGGCCGAGATCGCCCTCGAGGCGCGGCTGCGCTGCGACGCCCTGATCCTCGCCGCGCCGCGCAGCCCGGAGGCCGTCCTGCGCGAGCTGCTGCCCCAGGTCGAGCCGGTGGTCCTCATCAATCGCGAAGTCGCGGGGCTCGACGTGCCGACGGTCCGCGTCGACTACGGGGCGGGTGTCCACAGCGTCGTCGATCACCTCGTCGCGCTGGGTCACCGCGAGCTCGTCTACGCCGCCGGACCGCGCGCCAGCGCCTCCCACGCGCAGCGCGCTCGCGCGCTCGAGGAGGCCCGCGAGCGCCACAGCAGCCTTCGGGTCACCACGGTGGCCTGCGGGTCGACCGTCGACGACGGGTACCGGGTCGCCGACGAGGTGCTCGCGACCGGGGCGACCGGGGTGGTCGCGTTCAACGACCTCGTCGCGTTCGGGCTGCTCGCCCGCCTCAACGAGACGGGGGTCGACGTTCCCGGGGACATCTCGATAGCGGGCTTCGACGACATCGAGCTCGCGCACTACGCGACGCCCTCCCTGACAACCGCTGCCGTGCCCCAGGCCGAGCTCGGCCGGCGGGCCTGGGGTCTGCTGCACCAGATCGTCTCGGCCCGCGGCGCGACGCCGGGCACGGGCGCGACGCCTGGCACCGAGAGGTCGATCCCGTCGAAGAACCCGCTGGTCATGCCCGGGCTCGTCGTGCGGTCCAGCACCGGACCGGTCCCGCCGTCGCGACGACTCCCGACGCCGTCGTCCGACCGTGCCGGCCGTGCGCGGACCGCCGCGCCGGGCGGGCGTGCCACCTGGGCCGCCACGAGCGACGGCTGGACCCTGACCGCCGAGGACCAGCCGCTGGCCCGCTACGCCAACGGCGAGTCGATGCCCGGGGTGCACAGCCCCCGCCCGCACCTGCACCCCCTGCACTCGCTCGGCGGGGTCGCGATGACCCAGACGACGCCGACCGACCACCGGCACCACTACGGGGTGTCGATGGCGGTGGCCGACGTGAACGGCACCACCTACTGGGGAGGCCGGACGTTCGTCCGCGGCCAGGGTCCGACTCTGCTCTCCAACCACGGTCGGCAGCTCACGGTCTCCGCCGCGGTGGTCGAGGGCGGGGCGACGCTCTCGAGCCAGGTCCGCTGGGCGAACGAGCGCGGCGGGGAACAGCTCGTCGAGCAGCGCCGGCTCACGGGTCTGCTGCTCCCCGAGGTCGAGGCCTGGGCGCTCGGCTGGTCGAGCCGCCTGGACGCGGGCGACGCGGACGTGGTGATCGGCAGCCCGGCGACGAGCGGCCGGCCCGGCGCGGGCTACGGCGGGCTCTTCTGGCGCCTCCCCTTCGCGGACGCGAGCTCCGTGCTCACGGCGGACGCCGACTCCGAGGCCCAGGCGCACGGCTCGCGCTCGCCGTGGATTGCGATAGTGCGGCGCACCGGCGGCGCGTGGACGACGCTCCTGCTCGTGCAGCCCGGCGACGTCGACCCATGGTTCGTTCGGGTCACCGACTACGTCGGGGCCGGCCCGGCGCTCGCCTGGGACCGTCCCCGGCGCATCGCCGCCGGGACGTCGCTCGACGTCGAGCTGGTGGCCGCGGTCGCCGACCGGCGGCTCGACGCCGCGGACGCCGCCGACCTGGCCGAGTTCGCCGTGGCACGAATGCGAGCGTCGGCGAAGTAGAACCAGGGCGAAGTAGAACTCTGGCGAAGTAGAACTCTGGCGGAGAGTGCGTTCTGTCTCGCTGCAGTTCTGCTTCGCCCTGGTTCTACTTCGCCGGCGCTCGGCGGTAGGTCAGGTGGCGGTAGCGGAGGCCCGACGACGACGTCGTCCACTCGGTCGACGAGGCGACGGTCCACTCCGGGCCGATCTCGGGTGCGAACACGTCGCCCTCGATCTCGGAGTTGATCTCGCTGACCTCGAGCACGTCCGCGACGGGGAGCGCCTCGTTGTAGACCTGGGAGCCACCGATGATCCAGATCTCGTCGCCGCCCGGCGCGTCCGCCGCGATCTCGAGCGCCTCGCCGATCGACCCGGCCGGCACGGCGTCGGCGTCGGGCACGCCGTACGGGCCACGCGACGAGACCACGATGTTGGTGCGGCCGGAGAGGGGGCGCTTCGGCAGGGACTCCCACGTGAGCCGCCCCATCACCACCGGATGGCCGGCCGTGGTGCGCTTGAAGTGCGCGAAGTCCTCGGGCACGCGCCACGGGATGTCGCCGCCGGCGCCGATGACCGGCCGGCCGGCGGCATCGCGTGCCTGCCCCCAGATGAGCCCGATCATCAGACGGCGATCGGGGCCTTGATGGTGGGGTGCGAGACGTACCCCAGCACCTCGACGTCCTCGAACTCGTAGTCGAAGATCGACTCGCGCGGGGCGAGCCGCAGCGACGGGTACGGGTACGGGTCGCGGGCGAGCTGGGTGCGCACCTGCTCCACGTGGTTCTCGTAGATGTGGCAGTCGCCGCCGGTCCACACGAACTCCCCGACCCCGAGCCCGGTCTGCGCCGCGACCATGTGCGTGAGCAGCGCGTAGGAGGCGATGTTGAACGGCACCCCGAGGAACAGGTCCGCCGACCGCTGGTACAGCTGGCAGCTGAGCTTGCCGTCCGCCACATAGAACTGGAACAGGGCGTGGCACGGCGGCAGAGCCATGTCGTCGACCTCTGCCGGGTTCCACGCGGTCACCACGTGCCGTCGCGAGTCCGGGTTTGTCCGGATCTGGTCGACCACCTTCGCGATCTGGTCGACGTGCCCGCCGTCGGGCGTGGGCCAGGAGCGCCACTGCACGCCGTAGACCGGCCCGAGCTCGCCGGACTCGTCGGCCCAGTCGTCCCAGATCTTCACGCCCCGCTCCTGGAGCCAGCGCACGTTGGAGTCGCCGCGCAGGAACCACAGCAGCTCGTACACGACCGACTTGAGGTGCACGCGCTTGGTGGTGATCAGGGGAAATCCCTGCGCCAGGTCGTACCGGATCTGCCGCCCGAACACGCTGCGCGTCCCGGTGCCGGTCCGGTCGCCCTTGGGGGTTCCTTCCGTGAGCACGTCGCGGAGCAGGTCCTCGTACGGGGTGTCGATCTCGGTCATGCGGCAAAGCCTACTTCTGCTTCGCATCAGTTCCCTGGGTGCCGCGCAGGGGCCAGTCGGCGCGCCGAACGGGAACGCCACGGACCGCGTCGGCGTTGACACTAGGCCCGACCGACCGGGACGCGATGGACCAGCTTCGTGACCGTGTCGGTGACCAGTGGAAGGATCATCCTCATGACGGAGCAGACCACCACCTCGGAAACCACGAGCACCGAACCCGCCGTGACCCCCTCGCCCACGGACCCGCTGTGGGTGGAGCGCAACGGCATACGCACGTACACCGGCTTCTCAGCCCGTGGCGCACGCGTCGAGATCGGGCCCGCGAGTGCCGGTGCGGTGTTCACCCCGGGTGAGCTGCTGAAGATCGCGCTCGCGGCGTGCGCCGGGATGAGCAGCGACAGGGCGTTCGCGCGGCGGCTGGGTGACGACTACCAGACCACCATCCGCGTCGAGGACCCGAAGGACATGACGGAGGACCGGTACCCGGTCCTCACGGAGAAGTTCGAGATCGACCTGTCCGGCCTCGACGACGACGACCGGGCGAAGCTGCTCACCATCGCCCAGCGGTCGATCGACAAGACGTGCACCGTCGGCCGCACGCTCAAGGCGAGCGCTCAGGTCCCGGACGCGCAGTTCGACCAGCCGGCGGAGGGCTGACATGAGCGACGACAAGCAGAAGCTGACCGGGCCTGCGCCCAACCGCGAGGCGACTCCGGGCGACGCGGTCGTCAAGCCGGACAACTCGGTCGAGGTCACGCCCGCGGACTGGATCAACTACAAGCCCGAGGGCCCCCTGGACTACCTGGTCGACAAGGCGGTCTCCATCCCGTCGGCGACCATCCACAGGCATGTGGACAAGGTCCGCGCCCGCAACCCGAACGCCACCCCGGCCGAGGTCATCAGGCTCCTGGAGAAGGAGTACCTGCGGGTCATCCAGACCACGGGCGGCGCCGTGGGCGCGGCCGCCGCCATCCCGGCGGTCGGCACGGCGGCGAGCGTCGCGCTGTCGACGAGCGACGTGGCGACGTTCTTCGCTTCGTCGGCAGCGTTCTCCCTCGCTGTGGCGGACGTGCACGGGATCGACGTGCAGGACGTCGCGCGCCGCCGGGCGCTCCTGCTCGCCACGGTCCTCGGCGACCAGGGCGCGCAGGACGTGGAGAACGCCATCGGCGGGTCCGGCGTCGCCTGGGGCAAGGTGCTGCTCACGAGCATGCCGCGCACCACGCTGCAGCGGGTGAACAAAGCGCTGACGCACCGGTTCGTCCGGAAGCAGATCGCCAAGCAGAGCGGCCTCCTGCTGGGCCGCATCCTGCCGTTCGGCATCGGCGCCGTGGTCGGCTGGGTCGGCGCGCGCGCCCTCGGCCACACCGTGATCGGCCAGTCCCGCGTGGCGTTCGGTGCTCCTCCGGAGCGATTCCCCCGCGTCATCGAGCAGTAGCAGCCCGGACCCGGCGCGCCGCCCTGAGCCTGTCGACCGGCGCGCCGCCCTGGCCTGTCGAAGGGTCGCGCGAATATATGCGGGCTGCTCGGCAAGATGGCGGGACCCGACCTAGGCTGCGGATCATGGCGGACACGACGCAAGGCGCACTCGCCCCCACGTACCACCCGCTGCCGATCACGATCGCACGGGCGCACGGTACACACGTTTGGGACACGGACGGCAACGAGTTCCTCGACTTCCTGTCGGGGTACTCGGCCCTGAACTTCGGGCACCTGCACCAAGGTCTGGTGGCCGCGGCGGTGACGCAGCTGCGCCAGGTCACGCTGACGTCCCGTGCGTTCGACCACGACCGGCTGGAGGAGTTCGCCCAGCGGCTCGTCGAGGTCGTGGGTCCGCTGACGACCGGCGGCGAGGACAGCCTCGTGGTGCCGATGAACACCGGCGCCGAAGCAGTTGAGACCGCTATCAAGGCGGTCCGCAAGTGGGGCTACGACGTGCGCGGCGTGCCCGCGGACAAGGCGACCATCGTGGTCGCCGGGGGCAGCTTCCACGGCCGCACCACCACGCTCGTCGGCCTCTCGGACGACCCGACCGCCCGCGACGGCTTCGGCCCGTTCGCCCCGGGGTTCGTCCGGGTGCCCTTCGGCGACCTGGAAGCGGTGGCTGCCGCCATCGACGACACCACGGTGGCCGTTCTCATGGAGCCGGTGCAGGGCGAGGCGGGTGTCGTTGTGCCGCCGGACGGGTTCTGGCCGGGCCTGCGCGAGCTGACCGCGAAGAAGAACATCGCCCTGGTCGCCGACGAGATCCAGTCGGGCCTTGGCCGCACCGGGACCACCCTCGCCTGTGAGCTCTGGGACGTGCAGCCGGACCTGGTCTGTCTGGGCAAGGCGTTGGGCGGCGGGATCGTCCCGGTGTCAGCGGTGGTCGGCAAGCCGGAGATCCTCGGCGTGCTGACGCCGGGCACGCACGGTTCGACGTTCGGCGGCAACCCGCTGGCCTGTGCGGTCGGCATAGCGGCACTCGACCTGCTCTCCACCGGGCAGTACCAGGCGCGCGCCGCGGCGTCGGGCAAGGTGCTCAAGGAGCGGCTCGACACGCTCGTCGAAAAGGGGCTGCTGACAGGGGCGCGCTGCGTAGGGCTGTGGGCGGGCATCGACATGAACCCGGCGTTCGGCACGGGACGCGACCTCTGCGAGGCGTTGCTGGAGCGCGGCGTGCTCGCGAAGGACACGCGCGCGGCGACGATCCGCCTGTCGCCACCCCTGTCGATCGTGCAGCCCGAGCTCGAGATGGCGCTGGACATCCTCGAGGAGTCCCTGGTGGCGCTCCGGGACGAGGGCGCGCCCGAGTCGATCGCCGAGGTGGGCGAAGCTGACGTGGCCGAAGCAGAGGTGGGCGCAGCCGCGGACGAGGGGCCCGACGCAGCCGAGGACCACGCCAACCCCGCGGACACGTCGGACATGACCGACAACAAGGTCGCTGCCACGGGCAGGTCCGCCGCCAAGGCCAAGGATGGGCGCTCCGAACTGTCACCGACCGCCGGCTGAGCGTAGGCTCCCGGGGGTGACCACTACGACGTCGTCCCACACCACCGCTATGCTCCCAGCGCTCGCCGAGCTTCAGCAGGCCTACGCCGAGCTTCAGGCCAAGGGCCTGAAGCTGGATCTCACGCGCGGCAAGCCGTCGGCCGAGCAGCTCGACCTCGCCGAGCCCATGCTGGCCCTGCCCGGCGTCGGCAAGCACGCCGACGACACCGGTACGGACACGCGCAACTACGGCGGGCTGGACGGCGGGCTCGCGATCCGGCGCATCTTCGCCGAGCTGCTCGACGTGCCCGTGGAGCAGCTCCTCGCGGGCGGGAACGCCTCGCTCACGTTCATGTACGACGTCGTCGCGTTCGCCGAGCTGTTCGGCTTCCCCGATTCCCCGAAGCCATGGGCGCGCGAGGACAAGGTGCGCTGGATCTGCGCCGTGCCGGGCTACGACCGGCACTTCACGATCTGCGAGGCCTTCGGCATCGAGATGATCCCGGTCCCGATGACGCCGGACGGGCCCGACGCCAAGGCCGTGGCCGCGCTCGTCGCGGCGGACCCCACCATCAAGGGCATGTGGGTTGTCCCCACGTACTCGAACCCGGACGGCGCGGTCATCACCGACGACGTCGCCCGCGCGCTGGTCTCGATGCCCACCGCCGCGCCGGACTTCCGCATCATGTGGGACAACGCGTACGCGGTGCACCACCTGACCGACGACGAGGTGACCAGCCCGAACGCCATCGCCCTGGCGGCAGAGGCCGGCCACCCGGACCGCGTGCTCCTGTTCGCGTCCACCTCGAAGATCACCTTCGCGGGCTCGGGCGTCGCGTTCCTCGGGAGCTCGGCGGCCAATGTCGCCTGGTACAAGAAGCACCTCTCGGCCGCGTCCATCGGTCCGGACAAGGTCAACCACCTGCGGCACGCGATGTTCTTCGACTCGGCCGACGGCGTGCGCGAGCACATGCGCAAGCACCGCGAGATCCTCGCGCCCAAGTTCGAGGCCGTCGCGCAGATCCTGGCCGAGCGCCTTGGCGGGTACGGCATCGCGTCGTGGACCGAGCCCAAGGGCGGCTACTTCGTGTCGCTCGACGTCGCGCCGGGTACTGCGTCTCGGGTGGTGCAGCTCGCCAAGGAGGCGGGCATCGCACTGACGCCGGCGGGCGCCACCTACCCGTACGGCAAGGACCCGGAGGACAAGAACGTGCGCCTCGCGCCGTCGATGCCCCCGCTGGACGAGATCCGCACGGCGATGGACGGCGTGGCGACCTGCGTCCTGCTGGCGGCCGCCGAAGCCCAGGCCGCGAAGTAGAACCCCGTCGTCGGTCGAGCTTGTCGAGACCCGGGTCTCGACAAGCTCGACCAGCGGCGAGCCACCTCTGCGGCGGAAGTCAGTCGTTGCAATGCTTGTTCACCACGAGCACCGGGCACGCCGAGTGGTGCAGCACGGCCTGGCTCGTGGAGCCCAGCAGCAGCCCGCGGAACCCGCCGCGGCCGCGCGAGCCGACCACGATGAGGTCCGACGCAGTGGAAAACTCCGTCAGCAGCTCCGCACCTGTGCCGTCGAGCACGATCCGCCGGATCCGCAGCCCCGGGTTCTCCGCCTCGAACTTGTCGATGAGGACGTCCATGCCGGCCCCGATGTCTGCCAGCACCTGCTCGCGGTCGATGGTCGACGGCAGCCACGCCAGCATCCCTGCATTCCCGACGGGGACGCCGGTCACGGCAGTCAGCTCCGCACCCCACGCCTTGGCCTGCGCTATCGCGTGATACAGCGCCCGCTCGGCCTGAGGAGAACCGTCCACACCGACGACGATGCGGCGCACATCGCGGATCTCACCGGCTCCGGAGGCGACGCCGGCGGCTTCGGTGTCCGCCGAGCCGCCCGACTCGCCCGGCACGCTCCATGAGACGCCTCGGTTGTGCTCGGCGCGCAGCGGCACGACGACGACCGGGCACTGCGCGTGTGCGGGCAGCGCGGACGACACCGTGCCCAGCAGTCGTTCCGTGAACCCACCCCGGCCGCGCGTGCCGACGACGGCGAGGCCGTAGTCGGCGGACAGCTCCACGAGCACGCCCGCCGCGTCACCGGTCGCGACCTCCGTGGTGGCTCGCACGCCGGCGTCGGCCACCCGGGCCTCCGCCTCGACGAGGACCGCCTTGGCACCTTCCTGGATGCTCGTGTCGTCGAGGGCGGCGTACCCGCCGTCGAGCGACGCGGCCGTGAAGGACGGCAATGAGTAGCTGCACACGATGTGCAGCGCCCAGCCCACGCGGCGTGCGTAGGCGGTAGCCCAGTCGAGCGCGTGCAGACTCGCGGCCGATCCGTCCACCCCGACCAGTACGACCTCGGATCGTGTCATCACCAGCCCTTTCTATGGCAGTGCACCTTTGCACTACAACGCTACCGGCGGTGCGCGGATTACGGGTATCGGGTGGCAAATAGTCAGCAGAAAGATGGCAAAAAGCGCCCGTCACGGGCCCGACAGGCTCGACCACCGAGGGTCGAGCCTGTCGAGACCGTGACGGGCGCTCTGCTGCTGCGCGGCTGGGATCAGCCCAGGCGGATGAAAGTGGGGTTCGACTGCCAGATGGGTCGGAAGTCGACCACGGTGCCCGGCTTGGACGCGTCGATCATGGTGTTGCCACCGGCGTAGATCGAGACGTGGCCCGGCGTCCACATCAGGTCGCCCGGCTGGGCCTCGGAGGCCGGCACCTGGGTGCCGTAGCCGGCCTGCGCCGACGACGAGTGCGGCAGCTCGATGCCGAGCTGGCCGAAGACGTACTGCGTGAAGCCGGAGCAGTCGAAGCCGCTCGGGCTGGCGCCGCCGGAGACGTACGGCACGCCGACGTAGCGGCTCGCGATCGAGATCACGGAGTTGCCGATCGCCGAGGCGGGGACATCGACGGAGGTGGCGGTCGAGACGGTGGTGGCGGCGGCCTCTGCGGCCTCCTCCGCGGCTTCGTCGGCGGCGAGCTCGGCCTGGTAGTCCTCGTTCTCAGCGGCGGAGACCACGGAGACCGCGGACTTCTCCACGGCGAGCTCGGCATCGGGCGCGACGGTCACGACCGGAGCGTGGGTCAGAGACTCACGGGCCTGCGACGTCAGCGCGTTGAGGTCGACCGAGTTCATCTTGGCGTGGCCGGTCTCCATCGGAGCGGCCTGCGCTGCCATCGCGCCACCGAAGGTCGAGACGAGAAGCGCACCACCTGCAGCGGCGACCGCGGTACGGCGACCGACAGCGGCGTTCTGGGCAAGCTCGGTAAGCGGAGTCACGGGTCGTCGCGCAGCACGATGGCGTGCGCGGGTCGTACGTGCAGTCACGTAGTACCTCTCCTTGAACGCCTTCGAGGTCAGCTGTCGGGTTCGGGTGGGAGAAATCACCCGGCCGTGCAATCCCGAAGGACTGCTCGGCTTCACCCCTAGGACGCGCCCTGGCGCCCGATGGTGGGTCCCCCGCCTCTGTCATGCGGTCGTCTTGGGGCCCCGGCCGGTGACAGAGTTCGGCGTCCGTCCGAGGACTCCCACGAATAACTCCGTGGGAGCGGTCCGAACGTACCGGACCTCAACCCCGATGTCACGTTCCGGCAACGAATGCCAGAGCGCGTCATATGCGCGGTTGGACCTTTCCGGCAAGCAGGCGGAGGGGACGGGCTCAGGCGGTCGCGACAAAGAGGTGTCGGGCCAGGTCCTCGCCGAGATCGAGCACCGTGCCGGAGCCGTCGACCGTCACCGTGTAGGTCCCGTCGCTGTGCTCGGCGGTGATCCGCGAACCGGGCACCAGACCGGCGTCGGAAAGGCGGGCGAGCAGCTCGACATCCGTCTGCAGCGGCTCCGCGATGCGGGTGAGCGACGCGGCGAGCGGCTCGCCCCTCACGCCCTTCTTCGCCGCCGCCTCGAACGCGGCCGGCAGCGAGATCACGCCCGTGAGGAACGGCACGTCCGTGTAGGCCTCGCCGAGCTCGGACAGGCCGGGGATCGGGTTGCCGTACGGGTCGTGGTGCGGGTGGTCGAGCAGCCCTACGAGGCGCTTCTCGACGAGGTCGCTCATGACGTGCTCCCACCGGCAAGCCTCGACGTGCACGTGCTCCCAGTCGAGCTTGATGACGTCGGTCAGCAGGCGCTCCGCGAGGCGGTGCTTGCGCATCACCCGCATCGCCTTGTGCTGGCCCAGCTCGGTCAGCTCGAGGTGGCGGTCGCCGGTCACGATCACGAGGCCGTCGCGCTCCATGCGCGCGACCGTCTGCGACACCGTCGGACCGGAATGCCCCAGACGCTCCGCGATGCGCGCGCGCAGGGGCGTGATGCCCTCCTCGTCGAGCTCGTAGATCGTCTTGAGGTACATCTCGGTGGTGTCGATCAGATCCGTCACGTCAGCTCCCGTCATGCGCGCAGCCGCCCAGTCGCCCCGGGCTCTGCACCCCGGGCGTCGGCCCAGGTTCTAGTCTAGTTCTGTGCCACTGACAATCCCGACACACCTGCTGCCCAACGACGGCCGTTTCGGCTCCGGCCCCTCCAAGGTGCGGCCAGGTCAGGTCGATCATCTCGTGGCGAACGCCCATGTGCTCGGCACGTCCCACCGCAAGGCACCCGTGAAGGACCTGGTGCGCCGCATTCGTGAGGGTGTCACGGAGCTGCTCGGCGCGCCCGACGGATACGAGGTGGCGCTCGGCAACGGCGGCTCCACCGCCTTCTGGGACGTCGCCACGCTCTGCCTCGTGGAGCGAAAGGCCCAGCACGCGGCGTTCGGCGAGTTCGGCGGCAAGTTCGCCAAGGCGACCTCACGGGCCCCGTTCCTCGAGCCCTCACAGGTGATCTCGGCGGAGCCGGGCTCGGTGGCCTACCTCGAAGCGGCCGACGACGTCGACACCTACGCGACCCCGCACAACGAGACCTCGACGGGTGCGATGGCCCCGGTGCTGCGCCCGTCCGGACCCGAGGGCGCCATCGTGCTCACCGACGCGACGTCCGGCGCGGGTGCCCTGCCCGTGGACCTGAGCCAGACCGACGCCTACTACTTCGCCCCGCAGAAGGCGTTCGCGGCCGACGGCGGCCTGTGGCTCGCCGTCCTCTCCCCCGCCGCGGTCGAGCGCGCCGCGCGGGTCGAGGCGTCGGGGCGCTGGGTGCCGGAGTTCCTGTCCCTCACGACGGCGGTCGAGAACTCGCGCCAGGACCAGACGCTCAACACGCCGGCCGTCGCGACCCTGCTGCTCCTGGCCGACCAGGTGGAGTGGCTGATCGCCCAGGGCGGGCTCGAGTGGTCGACGAAGCGCTGCGCGACGTCGGCCGAGATCCTCTACTCCTGGGCCGAGGCACGGGAGTGGGCGACGCCGTTCGTGCGGCGCCCCGAGGAGCGGTCGACGGTGGTCGGCACGATCGACCTCGCCGACGAGATCGACGCCGGGCAGGTGATCGCGGAGCTGCGTGCCAACGGCGTCCAGGACGTGTTCGCGTACCGCAAGCTCGGGCGCAACCAGCTGCGCGTCGGGATGTTCCCCGCTGTCGAGCCGGACGACGTCGCGGCGCTCACCGCTTGCGTCGACTACCTCGTCGCAAGCCTCTGACCAGCCCGATCACGTCCGCAATATACCTCGATGGGGACTTCTGCCTATTGTCCGACCAATAGGTACTCTGTAACGTTTCCGCAACAGAGGGAACCATCCGAGGGGCTGTTCTAACACCATGCCAGTGATCGACCACTTCACATTCGGGATCGTTACGCCCTTGCTGGCCTACGCGATCTCGTGCACCGGCGCAGCTACGGGACTCGCGTGCACGTCTCGAGCTCGAGCAGCTTCGGGCGGCACGCGCGCGGCGTGGCTCGTGTTCGGTGCCATCGCCCTCGGCGGTACCGGGATCTGGGTGATGCACTTCGTCGCCATGCTCGGCTTCTCCGCCTCCGGTGTGACCATCCGGTACAACATTCCCGAGACCCTCCTGAGCGCGGCGATCGCGATCGTCGTGGTGGGCGCCGGCCTGTTCATCACAGAACTGGGCAAGCGAAAGCTTGCAGCGATGCTCGTAGGTGGCGCCCTCGCCGGCGCCGGCGTCGCGGCCATGCACTACATGGGCATGGAAGCGATGGAGATGTCCGCGCGGGTCGTCTACAACCCGACCTATGTCATCGCGTCGATCGTCATCGCGATCGTCGCGGCAACCGCCGCGCTGTGGTGCACCGTCCACATCCGCGGCACGCTCGCCACGATCGTGGCCACCCTTGTCATGGGGCTGGCCGTGACCGGCATGCACTACACCGGTATGGCGGGCGTCTCCGTGACCAACCCGGTCGACAGCGTCCCGGCGGGCGCGTCCACCATGCAGCTGCTCGTGCCGCTCGTGATGGCGGTGAGCGTCGTGACGTTCCTGCTGATTCTCGGGATCGGCCTCTGGCCGACCGAGGACGAGCTGCGCACGCAGGCCGAGTTCGAGAACCGGCTCAAGGCACACAGCGAGCAGGGCCGGCGGTTCGTGAACGTCCAGCAGGATCTGCAGCCGGGTCCCGCGCAGTTCGCGCAGACCCATCGCGTGCGCTGACTCTCGGCAGCAGTTTTCTTCGGAGCGCCCGCCCCTCGATGGGGCGGGCGCTCTGTCGTCTGGTGTGACCACACCCACGTACCGTTAGCAAGGCTAATGATCTAGACTGTTGCGGGTGTCGTCGAGCTCCCGCAGATCCAGCCGAAGCCCGGCAACGGTCGGGGGCGACCTCCGCGTCGCTCTCACCCGAATCTCCCGTCGCCTGCGCGCCGAGCGCGGCGAGGCCGACCTCCCCGAGGGGCAGTTCGGGATCCTGACGGTGCTGCACAAGCACGGCGAGATGTCCCCCGGCTCCCTGGCCGAGCACGAGCGGGTCCGGCCGCCGTCGATGACCCGAGCCGTGAACACCCTGGTTGAGCTCGGCCTCGTCGAGAAGGTCGAGCACGCGACGGACAAGCGCCAGGTCGTCGTCCGGCTCACCGTCGCCGGCGAGCGCGAGGTCGCCGAGACCCGGCGCCGTCGTGACGCCTGGCTCACCAAACAGCTGTCCACCCTGACCGTAGAGGAGAGAGAGATCCTTGCAGGAGCCAGCGAGCTCCTGATCCGGATCGCCGCTCGATGAGCGCAACGTTCGCCAGCTTGAAGTACCGCAACTATCGTCTCTGGTTCGCCAGCGCTCTGGTCGCCAACATCGGCACCTGGATGCAGCGCGTGGCGCAGGACTGGGTAGTCCTGACCGTCCTCACCAACAACTCCGGCGTCGCCGTGGGTATCGTCACCGCGCTGCAGTTCATCCCCCACATCTTCCTGTCCGCGTGGGCCGGCCTGCTCGCGGACCGCGTCGACCGCCGCAAGCTCCTGATGATCACGCAGGGCGGCATGGGCGTGCTGGGCCTCGGGCTCGGTGCGCTGGTGCTGTCCGGCGCGGCCGAGCTGTGGCACGTGTACGTCTTCGCGACTCTGCTGGGTGTGGTGAGCGCCGTCGACGGACCCGTCCGCCAGACCTTCGTCGCCCAGCTCGTGCCCAGGACGCGGCTCGCGAACGCCGTCGGGCTCAACTCGACGAACTTCAACGCCGCACGGCTCATCGGGCCCGGCGTGGCGGGTCTGCTCATCGCCGCCGTCGGCAGCGGATGGGTGTTCATCCTCAACGGCATCGCGTTCGGCGCCGTCATCATCGCGCTCACCCGGATGCGCGACCTGCATGCCCTTCCCGTCGCCTCGCGCGCCAAGGGCCAGATCCGCGAGGGCCTCGCCTATATCCGCGGGCGCAGCGACAT
Source organism: Promicromonospora soli (assembly GCF_014653785.1). Taxonomy (GTDB): domain Bacteria; phylum Actinomycetota; class Actinomycetes; order Actinomycetales; family Cellulomonadaceae; genus Promicromonospora; species Promicromonospora soli. Next base: position 283,581 of record NZ_BNAS01000005.1, read on the forward strand.
CGTGGTGATCATGGTCGTGATGGGCGTGGTCTCCACGTTCGGCCTCAACTTCCAGCTGACGTCGGCCATGATGGCGCGCGTCGAGTTCGGCCGGGGCGCGGGCGAGTACGGCATCCTCGGGTCGGTCCTGGCGATCGGCTCGCTCGCCGGCGCGCTCCTGGCGGCACGGCGCGACCGGCCGCGCGTGCGGCTGGTGCTCGGTGCCGCGTTCGCGTTCGCGATCTCCATGGGCATCCAGGCCGTCATGCCGACCTACCTCGGGTACCTGCTGATGTGCATCCCCGTCGGCTTCGCGTCCCTGACCATGCTGGCCTCGGCGAACGCCGCGATCCAGCTGTCGGTGGCGCCGGAGCTGCGCGGCCGCGTCATGTCGATCTACGTGATGGTGCTGCTCGGCACCACGCCCCTGGGCTCCCCGGTGGTCGGCTGGATCGGCGAGACGTTCGGACCGCGGTACGCCGTGCTCATCGGGGCCGTGGCGACGCTGGTCGTGGCTGCGATCGCGACGGCGTGGGCGGCCAGGACGTGGCACGTGCGCGTGCGCGCCCGGCTCTCCCGCACGCACCGCATCCCTCGCCCGTACCTCCAGGTGGACTACCCGGAGATCGCGGCGGAGCCGGAGAAGCAGGTCCTGGCGGCCTGACAGTCGCGCGGCGCTCCTGCGCCGCACGATCTGAAGGTCCGTCAGATGCCGAACGCGCTCCGGATCGGGCCGATCAGGAAGTAGACGACGAACAGCGCCGCCGCCACCCACAGCAGCGGGTGCACCCTGCTGACCTTGCCGACCGCGATCTTGAGCACCACGTACGAGATCACGCCGGCCCCGATGCCGACGGTGATCGAGAACGCGAACGGCATGAGCACCATGGTGAGGAACGCCGGGATGGCGACCTCCAGGTTGGTCCAGCTGATACCCGTCACCTGGACGACCATCAGGAATCCGACGATCACGAGCGCCGGCGTGGCGGCCTCGTGCGGCACCACCTCCACGAGCGGCGACAGGAACGTGGTGAGCAGGAACGCCACACCGGTCGTCACAGCAGCCAGCCCGGTCCGTGCGCCGTCGCCCACACCGGACGCCGACTCGACGTACGCCGTGTTGGACGACACCGAGCCCATGCCGCCGGCCGACGCGGCGAGCGAGTCGACGATCAGGATCTGGGTGGTCCGCGGCGGGTTTCCCCGCGAGTCGAGCAGCCTTGCCTCGCCGCCGATGGCGACCATCGTGCCCATCGTGTCGAAGAAGTCGGCGATGAGGAGCGTGAACACCAGCAGGATCACGGCCACCGGGCCGATCTTCTCGATCGACCCGAACAGCGAGAACTGGCCGATCAGCGAGAAGTCCGGAAGCGCCACGACCGAGTCCGGCAGGGCGGGGACGTTGAGCGCCCAGCCGCCCGGGTTATCGTCGCCGCGCGCGCCGATACTGCCGACGGCCTCGACGATCAGGGCCAGCACCGTCGATGCGATGATCGCGATCAGGATGCCGCCCCGCACCTTGCGCACCATCAGCACAGCGGCGAGCAGCAGGCCGAACGCGAACACGAACAGCGGCCAGGTGCCGACCGAGCCGCCCACGCCAAGCTCCGTGGGGGTTGTCAGCGACGCCGGGATGCGCACGAAGCCGGCGTCGAACACGCCGATGAAGGCGATGAACAGGCCGATGCCGACGCTGATCGCGATCTTGAGCTCGCGCGGCACGGCGTTGAACACCGCCTCCCGGAATCCGGTGACCACCAGGATCAGGATGACGAGTCCCTCGAGCACGACGATGCCCATGGCATCGGCCCAGGTCATGCCCGGCAGCGCGGCCACGGAGTACGCGACGACGGCGTTCAGGCCGAGGCCCGCCGCGAGCGCCAGCGGGAAGTTCGCGACGACCCCCATGAGGATCGACATGATGCCGGCCACGAGAGCTGTCGCCGCGGCGATGGCGGCAAGGTTGTCCGCCGAGGAGTCGCCCCCGAGGAACTGCCCGGTCCCGTCGGGCACCTTGCCCAGGATGAGGGGGTTGAGCACCACGATGTAGCTCATCGTGAAGAAGGTGACGAGCCCGCCGCGCACCTCCGTCCAGACGGTGGAACCGCGTTCGCTGATCTTGAAGTACCGGTCGACGACGCCCCGCGCCTGGGCCTGGGCTTGAGTCATGGTCCGATGTTCCCCTTCGTTACCCGATGTTGCTTCCACGACGTGCCGTGACCGCGCTCCGGAGCATCTGTTCCACGGAGCGCACCTGTGTCATCACGTAGTCGACGCTGAGGTGGTGGTAGTCCCGGTAGACGGGGTGGCTCGTGTCCCCGACGCCGCAGGTCGTGTCGTCGCAGGTCTGCGACCAGACGCCGTCCCAGGTGGTGACACCGTACTTCGTCCAGATGCCGGCGCTGATGCCCGGCAGGTCACCGTTGGACCCCTCGGCCTCGGCGCGCGACATGCTGCAGTCGCCGAGCCCGACCCCCGGCCGGGTGAGGCATTCGAGCGGGTCGACGTCGAGCTGCGGGTTGTCGATGACCGCCACCACGGAGGGCGCGACGGCGGTGAGGTGCGCGAACAGCTTGTCGTTCGCAGTCGCCCAGGTGCTGCGCGCCTCGTCGTCGGTCATCCGGGTGCCGTCGGCGTTCTGCATCCGGTCGGCGTAGATCTGCGCCTGGCTGACGACCACGGCGTCGGGCCGCAGGTCGTCGACGACGCGGACGGACTCGGCCTGGTAGTCGCCGCACGGCCCGCGTTCCGCGGGCTGTTCCACCTTGATCTCGGCGGCGGGGCAGCCGTGCCGCCAGCGGACGGCGAGGCGCAGGCCGGCGTCGCGCGCCGCGGCGTCGAAGGCGGGGATCCACTGCATGGTGTGCGAGTCGCCGAGGAGCAGCACGGTGGTCGTTGCGGTGACGTCGCCCAGCAGGCAGAGCTCGGCGCCCGACGTCGTCCGGGTGGTCTCGGTGCACTCGTAGGGCTTCGGCTCGGCGCCGGCCTCGACCGCCGTGGCGTACGGCTCGCGCTGCAGCACTGCCCCGGTCGCGACGCGGGTGCCGACGGTGAGGCCGCCCACGGCGAGCCCGATCACCACGGTCACCGCGGCGGTACGCCGCCACGACTTCAGGGCGCCGCTGAACCGGATCGGGTTCTCGACCCAGCGGTAGGTCGCGACGGCTGCGCCGAGGGCGGCGAGCGAGGCGAGCACCTTGATCCAGATGGCGTCGTCCTGCACTGCTGCGGTGGTGAGCACCACGAACGGCCAGTGCCAGAGGTACCAGGAGTAGGAGACGTCGCCGAGGCGCTGCAGCACAGGCAGGTCGAGCACGCGGTCCACCCAGGTACCGGAACCCGAGACGCTGCCCGCGGCTAGCACGAGCAGCGCGCCGCCCACGGGCAGCAGGGCGACGGTGCCGGGGAACGGGTCGGTCTCGTGGACGAGCACGAACGAGAGCGCCAGCAGCACGAACCCCGCGGTGCCGAGCAGGGCCCGCAGCACGCCCGGTCGCAGGCGGGAGCGTTCGGCGAGCCGCCCCCACGGCAGCGTCGCGACGAGGGCAGCGCCCGCGAACTCCCAGGCGCGGGTGGGCAGCACGTAGAACGCCCAGTCGGGGACGGCCGCCGTCAGCCATACCGAGACCAGCAGAGACACCACGAAGGTGCCGGCGAACAGCAGCTGCAGCATGCGGCGGGCTGGGATGCGGGTGCGCCGCGCGATCGCGACCGCCAGCAGGATCAGCAGCGGCCAGAAGATGTAGAACTGCTCCTCGATGCCGAGCGACCAGGTGTGCAGGTAGGGGCTCGGGGTGACGGAGTCGGAGAAGTAGTCCTGCCCCTGGTACGGGAACAGCAGGTTGGAGACGAACAGCATGGCCGACGCGCCGTGCCACGCGAGGCGGCCCCAGACCAGCGGCGAGAGGATCAGGAGGCACGCGACGAGCGTGACCGAGACGACCAGCGCGAGCGCCGGCACCAGCCGCCGCATCCGGCGGGTCCAGAACTCGACGAGGTCGACGGTCCCGCTGCGGTCCACCTCGCGCAGCAGCAGCGAGCTGATGAGGTAGCCGGAGATCACGTAGAAGATGTCGACGCCGGTGAACCCGCCGGGGACCGCGATCCCCGCGTGGTAGACGACGACGGCGAGCACGGCGACCGCACGCAGCCCGTTGATGTCGGTGCGGAACGTGTGCCCGGCGCCCGGGGTGGCGGGTACCCCGTCCGCCCCTGGACCGCTGGGTTCGGCGGGCGATCCGGTGGATCGGTCGACGGCGGTTGTCGTCGCCTGCGCCATTTTTCTCCTGCGGTCGTTCCGGACGGGTGCGCGCCACACACCATAACGGGCACAACGGGTCAGGTTGCCCGCTTATCAAGGAGGGTCTGGGGAGAGTCAATCTAGGAACACGTGGGAGCAGACCAGCACAGGCGCGCCGGTGGTGCCGCCGTCGATCACGCACCCGATCGCGCTCCGCTGCAGCTCCGAGCTCACCAGGTTCTCCCAGTGCGACGGCGAGTCCAGCCACGCCTGCACCACATCCTGCGGCGGGTTCGCGGTGCGGCTGAGGTTCTCGGCCACGAGCCCGCCCGGGCAGCTCTCCCGCACAGGCGGCAGCGGCGCATGCACGAGCTCCGGCGCGCCGATCAGCTCCTCGGCGCGGTCCACCGCGACGGGCTCCAGGCAGTCTTCGTGCTCCAGCGCGGGCAGGCCGACCTGCGCGCGCGCCGCGTTCACGCCGTCCTCCAGGGCCGCCGCGTACTGCTCCGGATCGGCCAGGTCCACGTCGGCGGGCGCCGTCCACGTCGCCTCGGGAGTCGCCGTGACCTCCGGGCTGTCCGGCACCGCCGAGCAGGCCGTGAGCAGCGCTGCGGCCGGCACGAACGCCGCGGCGAGGCGAGTCGGGATGCGGAGCACGACGTCGATTCGACACCGCTCGCCCGCCATCCACAAGTCAGAGCCATGCACCGCCAGACCGCACAGAGGTGCGCCGCGTCTAGGCCAGGAACACGTGTGCGCAGATCATGACCGGCGCGGCGGGGTCGCCGCCATCCGGCACGCAGGCGATCGCGCCGCGCGTCAGGTCACCGTTCAGGATGTTGGCACGGTGCCCCTCTGAGTCCATCCAGCCCTGCGCCGCCTCCGCCGGGGACCACGCACCCTTGGCGAGGTTCTCCGCCACAGCCGTGGTGGGACAGGCTTCGAAGATCGGGTCGAGCGGCGCGTGCGCCAGCTCCTTTCCGATCAGCGCCCGGGCCCGCTCCAGCGCGACGTCGTAGGCGCAGTCGTCGTGCACCAGGGCCGGGAGGCCGTTCGCGGTGCGATGGCCGTTGACCTCCTCCTCCAACGCCTGGGCGTACTGCTCGGCGTCGGTCAGGTCCGCATCGGCGCCGCCGTCCCCGGAGCCCTCCCCCGTGCCGCCACCGGTTCCACCGGCGTCACCGCCGGAACTCCCACCGGAGTCGCCCGCCCCCGGCGTCGGCCGGTCCACGCCGCGCGACGCCGACTCGCTCGGCGCAGGCCGCACCTCTACCGCCGCGGACTCCTGGAGGTGCTCGCCGTGGATCGGCCCCACCGACGTGGGCTGCGCGGACGGTGCCCGCTCCGCCACCACCGACTGGCCCACGACGCCGGGCGCTACCCCCGGCGCGGGCGACGGTCCGGCGCCCGGGTCGAGGAGCCCGGCGCACGCCGTGAGGCACGCGCCCACCACCACGGCCAGCACAGCGCGGGCGACTGCCCTGCGCGGGGCGCGCCCCGGCTGGGCCGCGGACGACGTCGTGCAAGGCGCTGGGGACACAAGGCCGCACAATACCCGGCGATCACGACCGTGCGGAATGCGCCGAAAGGTTGACCGGGGCGCATGAGGACGGTCGGCGCGTTTCGCGATCCTGGGAATTCGGGCCTGATCTCGCAGGTGGGAGGTGCGCGGGCGGTCGGACGATTCAGGTCGCACGCTGCACATTCATCGCATATTTTTGCGGTGCACCAGCGATCCATTCCAGTCGACCAGCTTAGGTTGCCCATGTCCGGAACGAGTACGAGCAGCACGCCCTGGAACGACCGTCGCATTGTGTTCGTAGGCGGTCTTCATCGAAGCGGCACCGCCCTTGTTGCCCGTATTGTCGGTTCGAGCCCAGACGCCTCCGGACTGGCCGGCACCGGCGCGGTCATGGACGAGGGCCAGCGCATTCAAGACATTTCTATGGGCGGCCTGGGTAATACGTCCGAATGGTCGTTCCACCCGCGGGCGCACCTCACCGAAGAAGACGCGAAGTGCGCGCCCGACGCCGGAGCGCGGCTCTGGCAGAGCTGGGCGCCCTACTGGGACCTCGACCGCAAGGTGCTCGTCGAGAAGTCGCCGCCCAACCTGACGAAGATGCGCTACTTCCAGGAGATCTTCCCGAAGTCCCGCTTCATCGTGGTGACGCGGCACCCCGTGGTGCAGGCGCTGGCGGTGCGCAAGTGGGCCACCCCTACCCACGGGCGGTTCACGTACGGCTTCCCGCGGCTCATCGAGCACTGGGTGCACGCGCACGACGTGTTCGCGGAGGACGCGCTGCACATCGAGAACCTGCTCGTGCTCCGGTACGAGCACCTGATGCGGGACCCCGCGGAACAGCTAGGCCGCGTGGCCCGGTTCCTGGACATCGAGCTCGACGCCAACTCCGTCGACGCGGTCGGCGTCCGGCCCGGCAATCGCTACGCCGAGCTGTGGGAGACCGGCGGCCGCCGGCAGCTCGGGGGCCGCGTCCGGACCCACCTCGCGCGCCTCGGCTCGCGCCGGGGCACTCCTCGGGCGGACCTGCTCCGCGACGTCACCGACGCCGCGCTGCTCCCCCGCTACCGGAACGTGGTCAACGAGCACCTCGGGGACCGGATCCGCGCCCACGGTTACGACCTCGGCAGGCTGGACGAGGCGGCCCCGTGGGCCCCGGCACCGATAGGTGCGCCTGCGCCCCTGACGGCTGAGGCGTGATGACGGCCCGGCCGCGCGGGGTAGTCACGTAGCCGGCACCTCGCCCATCAGCGCAAGCATGTCCGCGGCCTCGGGATTCTCGAGCTCGATGTAGATGACGTAGGCGTGCTCGTAGTGAGACCGGGCCAGGTCTGGATCGCCCAGGGCGTGGTGCGCGTGGCCAATGCCGGCGTGGGCGCGGGCCTGCTGATCACGAGAACCCACCTGGATGGCGATGCCGAGCGCCTCGGTGTGCGATCGCAGGGCCTCGGCTGTGCTGCCGGCGAGCAGAGCAGCCTCACCCAGCCCGTTGAACGACCAGGCCTGGCCGCTGACGTCACCGGTCTCACGGCACACGACGAGCGCCTGCCCGAAGTACGACGCGGCCTCGTCCGGCTCCTCCAGGTAGAGGTGCAGCATGCCGAGCGAGTCCAGCACGTACGCCCGCATGGTCACGATGCCCAGGGCCTCGGCGGTCGCCAAGGACCGTCGCAGTCGCTCTGCGGCGGTCGTGTACTCCCCTCGCTCCAGCTCGGTGTTGGCGAGGTTGTTGAGCGCGATAGCCTCGCAGTACCGCGCGCCGATGTCCTGGAAGATCGCGAGCGCCTGCCGGCACGTCTCGTAGGCCGCGTCGATGTTCCCCAGCCCGGCCTCGACCCCAACGAGGTTGTTGCGCACCGATGCCTCAGCGAACCGGTCGCCGGCCCGCCGGGCCACGGCGAGCGCCCGGTAGTGGCCTTCCCGGGCGACCTTGTGGTCACCCCGCCGATGATCGATCGACGCCAGGTTGGTCAGCGTGTGCGCCTCACCCACCAGGTCTCCGCTCTGCTGGAACAGTGCGAGCGCCCGGTGGAAGTGTTCGAGGGCGGTCTCGTACCGGCCGGCCTGGGAGTGTCCGACACCAAGCTGGCGCAGGACCTGTGCCTGGCCGGCCAGATTGCCTGCCTCCTCGGCGGCGCGAAGGGCGTGCGCGTTGACGACGAACAGGTCGACCGGGTGCGCGCTGTTGACGTAGCGGTGCAGGATCAGGGCGAGCCCGACTACGTACCGGTCGTCGTGCCGGTCCGCAGCGTGCTCGGCGACCGCCGCGAGGCAGCCCCGCTCGGCCCGGAGCCACTCGCGCGCCGACGTCGGCTCCGAAAGATCGGGAAGCGGAGCGTCCGGCGTCCCGTCGGGCTGATACTGCACTTCGGCCGGGTACAAGGAGCTCACTGCGGCGTAGGCCGCGCCCTGGTAGTAGTCCAGGAGCCGTCGCTCCGCCGTCTGCCGCTCGTGCTCGGTGTCCAGTGCAGTCGCGAGGCGAGCTGCGTAGGCGCGCAGGAGGTCGTGCATTCCGTAGCGGCCGGCACCGGTCCGATGCAGCAGGTGGGCGCTGACGAGCGTCTCCAGGATCCGGCGGGCGCGGTTCGGCTCCAGGCCGGTCAGTGCGGCGGCCACGTAAGGGTCCAGGTCGGGGCCAGGATGCAGGCTCAGCCGCCGGAAGGTGTGTGCCGCCTGCTCGGGCAGGTGCTGGATCGACCAGGAGAAGACGGCGTGGACGGCCGCGTACGGGTCACCGCCGGGATCGAGCAGCTCAAGCCGCTCCTGCCGGTCGGCCAGCTCCGCCACCACATCGGCCAGCGACCGGTCCGGCCGGGGCGTCGCCAGCACTGCCGCGACCCGCAGTGCCAGCGGAAGCCGGGCGCACTGCTCGGCGAGCGTCGCGGCCGCGGCCCGCTCGGTGACCACCCGGTCGCCGATCAGCCGGTGCAGCAGGTCGACCGCCTCGGCGGCCGGCAGCAGGTCGAGACCGACCTGGTGGGCACCATGGACGGCGAACAGCCCAGCCAGGCTGTCCCGGCTGGTGACCAGGACCAACGACGTGCCGCTCCCGGGGAGCAGGGGCCGCACCTGGGCCACGCTGCCTGCGTTGTCCAGCACGATCAGCATCCTGCGCTCGGCCAGCTCACTGCGGTACCTGGCCGCTCGCTCGTCGCTGTCCAGGGGGATGTCCCGCTCCGCGACGCCTAGCGCTGCCAGGAACCGGGCGAGCGCGTCGGCCGGCCGCATCGGCTGGTCCGGGTCGTAGCCGCGCAGGTTCACGTACAGCTGGCCGTCCGGAAACTGATCGGCGACCTGGTGCGCCCAATGGACCGCGAGCGCGGTCTTGCCCACGCCGGCTGTGCCGCTGATCGCGGTGACCACGACCTCCCGCCTTCCACGATCGGCTGATGCGTCGGACAGCAGCTCGTCGAGGCGCCGCATCTCGTCTGCTCGTCCGGTAAAGCCCGCCGCGTCGAGGGGCAGTTGCGCCGGCCGCCGGGACCGTTCAACCGCAACGGGGACGCCTTCCGCCGCATCGCCGCCTGCCGCGCCGTCAACTTCCGAGCTGCCCGGATCGTACGAGGCAGGCCCGGGGACTTCGGTCGGCGCGGCAAGCTCGTCGTCGTGCCGCAGGATCCGCTGGTACAGCTCGCGGAGCGTCGGTCCGGGGTCGCTGCCGAGCTCATCGGCCAGCCGCTCCTGGACCAGGCGATAGTGCGCCAGGGCGTCGGCCTGCCGGTCGCAGCGGTACAGCGCGAGCATCAGCTGACCGGCCAGGCGTTCGTCGAGCGGATGGGCCCGCGCGGCGGTACCCACCTCGGGGAGAAGGCCCGCGTGCTCTCCCGACCGCAGCAACAGGTCGTTGTGGTCGAGGACGGCGGCAAGGCGCTCCGCCTCGAGCCTGACTGCCACGGACCGCAGCCAGTCGCTGTCCAGGTCGGCGAACGGCCGGCCCTGCCACAGGCCCATTGCTTCCTGCCACAGAGCGCCGGCGTGGTCGTCGTCGGCCCCCCTGGCCTGCGCGACGAGCGCACGGAAGCGCTGCAGGTCCACTGCGGACTCGTCCGCTTCCAGCACGTAGCCGCCGGAGCGGCGCTCCAGGAGCGGCCCGCCCTCGTCGCCGAGCACGCTCCGTAGCCGAGACACGTAGCTGTGCAATGTCTGCCGGGCGCTGCGCGGGGGCGTCGTTCCCCACACCCGGTCGACGAGCTGTTCCACCGAGACGTGCACGCCCGGCTCGATCAGCAGCGCCGCCAGCACGGCCCGTTGACGAGCCGAGCCGAGCGGGACCTGACCGCGCTCGCTCCGGGCCGAGACGTGACCGAGCAGTTGAAACCAGACCATGTCCGCCCCTACCTCCGCGTCGAGCCGCCGAAGGCAAGAGAGTAGGCGGTGCGCCGGGTGATACATGGGCCTGGCTCGGCTCGCGGGACGTCGGTCCAGGACGCTGAAGGTGCTCGAACAGCTGACCCGCAACGCGGGCGGCGTCGTCACCTGACAGACCCGAAGGGCCCGGCGAGCTCATGGTGGCGAGTGCGGGGTCGTGGACGGGTCCAGAAAGCGTGGTGTCACGCAGCTGGCACGTCGCCCATCAGCTCGAACATCTCCGCGGCATCGGGCATGTCGAGGTCGGTGTAGATGACGTACGCGTTCTCGTAGTGGCTCCGGGCCTGGTCCGGGTCGCCCAGGCCGCGGTGCGCGTGGCCGATGCCGGCATGGGCACGGGCCTGCTGGTGGCGGAGGCCGACGTCGGTGGCGATCCCGAGCGCCTCCGTGTGGAACCTCAGAGCGGAAGCGGAGCTGCCGGCAAGCTGGGCGGCCTCGCCGAGTCCGTTGATGGACCAGACCTGGCTGCTTCGGTCACCGATCTCGCGACTGTGGGTCAGCGCCCGCCGGAAGCATTCGGTCGCCTGATCGGGCTCCTCCAGGCGGAGGTGCAACATGCCGAGCGTGTCCAGGACGGTCGCCTTCATGACCGCGATGTCCAGCGTTTCGGCGACGGTCAGGGATCGACGTAGGTGCTCGATCGCGGCGACGTGCTGCCCCCGGCTCATCTCGACGTTCGCGAGATTGTGAAGAGCGACGGCCTCGTCGTACAGAGTACCGAGATCCCGGAAGATCACGAGGGCCTGCTGGCAGGCGTCGTAGGACGTGGCGTCATGCCCAAGCCTTCCCTCGACCGCCGCGAGGTTGGTGAGCGCAACCGCCTCGATGAACCGATCGCCGGCCTGCCGGGCCAGGGCGATCGCCCGATTGTGGCCTTCCAGGGCCGTCGTGGGGTCACCGCGCTGATAGTCCACATTTCCGCGGTAGATCCGTGTGAGGGCCTCTCCCATCGTGTCACCGGTCTGCCGGAACAGGGCGAGCGAACGGTTGTAGTGCTCGACGGCCAGCTCGTACCGGCTGACCCGCACGTACCCCACGCCGAGCTGGCGCAGCACGTGGGCTTGTCCGTTCAGGTCGCCCGCGCGCTCGGCGACACGCAGGGCATGAGTGTTGATCGCGATCAGGTCGACGGTGTGGCTGCTGCTGAGGTAGCGGTGCAGCAACCGGGCGAGCCCGACCACGTACCCGGACCGTTGGTGGGCGGCAGGGTGCTCGACGATCGCGAGCAGGCAGGAGCGTTCGGCCTGCAGCCAGTCGCGCGCACGGCTCGGCACGGCCAGGTCGGGTGTCGGCGTCAGCAGCTCGGTGGCATCCGGCCGGTAGTGCACCGAGGCCGGGTACAGGGTGTCCACCGCGGCGAAGACCGAGGCCTGGTAGTAGGTGAAGAGCCGATCCTCCGCCGTGTCTCGGTCATCGCCGGTGTCCTCCGTGGCTGCCAGTCGAGCGGCGTAGGCGCGCAGCAGGTCGTGCATGCCGTATCGACCGTGGTCCGCCCGGTGGAGCAGGTGGGCGCTGACAAGTAGTTCCAGTGCGCGGCGAGCAGGCGCCACATCGGTGCCCGTCAGTGCTGCCGCCCCATACGGGTCCACGTCGGGTCCCGGGTGCAGGCCGAGCCGTCGGAACATGCGTGCCGCCTGCTCAGGGAGATGCTGGATCGACCACGAGAAGACCGCCTGGACGGCTGCGTAGGGGTCGCCGCCTGGGTCGAGCAGCTCGAGCCGCTCCTGCCGGTCGGCCAGCTCAGCCACGACGTCGGCCAGAGGCCGGTCCGGCTGGGAGGTCGCCAGCACCGCTGCGACCCGGAGGGCCAGGGGAAGGCGAGCACACTGCTCGGCGAGCAGCTCAGCGGCCACCGGATCGGCGTCGACCCGCTCGCCGATCAGCCGCCGTAGCAGGCCGGCGGCGTCCGCGGTAGGGAGCAGGTCGAGGTCGATCCGGTGGGCACCGTGCACCGCGACCAGCCCGGCCAGGCTGTCCCGGCTGGTGACCACGACCGTCGAGGCACCGCTCCCGGGCAGCAGCGGTCGCACCTGGGCCACACTGCCCGCGTTGTCCAGCACGATCAGCATGCGGCGGTCGGCGAGCTCACTCCGGTACCGGGCGGCCCGCTCGTCGTCGTCCAGGGGGATGTCGCGCTCCGGGACGCCGAGCGCCGCGAGGAAGCGGGCCAGCGCATCGGCCGGTCGCATCGGCTGCTCCGGGTCGTAGCCACGGAGGTTGACGTAGAGCTGCCCGTCGGGGAAATCGTCGGCGACCTGGTGCGCCCAGTGCACCGCGAGCGCAGTCTTGCCGACACCCGCTGTCCCCCGGATCGCGGTGATCACCACGGTCCGCCCTGCGCGGCCGTCGTCAGCGCCGGGCACCAGCAGCTCGTCCAGGCGTCGCAGATCACCGGAACGCCCGGTGAACCCCGTCACGTCGAGGGGTAGCTGTGCGGGGCGGGCCAGCTTGTCGGCCGCGACGTCGGCCGCCGGGCGTGACGGCGAGGCGGGCGACGGGGCGCTCCGGTCCGTGTTCGGTGCGCCGTCCGGCGCGGCCTGCTCGGCGTCGTGCCGGAGGATGCGCTGGTGCAGCTCGCGCAGCTCAGGACCGGGATCGCTGCCGAGCTCGTCGGCCAGGCGCTCCTGGAGCAGCCGGTAGTGGGCCAGCGCGTCGGACTGCCGTCCGCACCGGTACAGAGCGAGCATCACCTGCCCGGCGAGGCGTTCGTCAAGCGGGTGAGTCTCCGCTGCGGCGGTCACACCGGGCAACAGGCGCGCGTGCTGTCCAGAGCTCAGCAGCAGGTCGTTGTGGTCGAGGACGGCCGCCAGGTGCTCTGCCTCGAGCCTGACCGCCGTCGACCGCAGCCAGTCGCTGTCCAGGTCGGCGAACGGCCGGCCCCGCCACAGGCCCATCGCTTCCTGCCACAGTGCGCCGGCCGCATCGCCGTCCGCTCGCCTGGCCTGCGCGACGAGCGTACGGAAGCGCTGCAGATCCACCGTGGAATCGTCCGCTTCCAGGACGTAACCGCCGGAGCGGCGCTCCAGGAGCGGCCCGTCGTGGTCGTCGAGCACGCTCCGGAGCCGAGACACGTAGCTGTGCAACGTCTGCCGGGCGCTGCGTGGCGGCGTCGTGCCCCATACCCGGTCGACGAGCTGATCGAGCGAGACGTGCGTGCCAGGCTCGACCAGCAGCGCCGCCAGCACCGCTCGCTGCCGGGCCGAGCCGAGTGGAACCTCACCGCCTTCGCTCCGGGCCGAGACGTGGCCGAGCAGTTGAAACCAGACCATGTCCGCCCATACCTCCGCGTCGAGCCGTCGAAGGCAAGAGTAGGCGGTGCGCAGGGCGATATGCGGGCGTGGTCCGGACGGGCAGTGTGTGGGCAGGTGCGTCTCAGGGGCGGCCCCGCTCGGGCACCCGGTAGAAGACGAACCAGAGAATGCCGCTCGCCACGACGGCCGCGATCCCCGGCAGGTACCAGAGCTCGCCGAAAGAGACGTCCAGCGCGCGGCCGCCGACCGAGACCGTCAGGAAGACGAGCGCCAGTGCGAGGGCCGCGGAAAGGACCGGCACCAACGACCAGCACAGTGCCAGCACCGCCCTGCGGGCGGGCGAGAAGCCCACATCGACCAGGGTTCTGCGGGTGAGCCGCTGCGCAAGGACGGCCAGCCCGCCCCCGAGAAGGAGCACCGTTCCCGCGGCGACTGCCCCGACCACGCTCACGACGTCGGCCTGCGTGCGCATCCGGTCGTACCCCGTCCGGCTCGTCCCGTCGGCCAGCTCCGCGCCCGGCGCGAGGCGAAGCACCCCGGCGCGGAGCGCGTACCGGTCCTCGGGAGAGAGCCGGTGGAAGTCGGTGAGCATCACCTCGCTCATCCCGCTGGGTTCCAGGTTGTACTCCTGGGCGACCGAGCCGTCGGCGGGTACCACGAGCCCGGGCAGGTTGCCGCCGAGCCCCGCCCCCGGCCCGGCGTCGGTCGTCCCGGTACGGGTGATCGACCCGGTATCGCGCGAGAACCAGATGAGCCCGACGGCGTCGTCCGCCACCAGCCCGCCCTCCGCCTGCGGATCAGATCCGGGCGGGCCCAGGAGAACCGTGTTGATCGGCGCCACGACCGGCGAGTCATAACACCGTGGGGGTACCTCGGTGATCGTCGTCACGCCCGAGTCGATCATGCATCGAAGCGTGCCGGGCGACGAGACACGGAGGTTCCCGTCCGTGGCATCGGGGATCTCGTAGGCGACGACGTCATGCCCGCCGAGGTCGCCGTAGAGCCCCCGCAGTGCGGGGATCGCCGTGTCGGGCATCGAGCTGATCACGAAGGATCCGGCGGGCACGGGTAGCGGCGACATGGACTCGCCCCGGTTCGCGTCGCGGGTCGTCTGCGCCGACCAGAGGCCGGTGGCAAGGACGAGGGTCGCCACGACTGCGGCGGGCACCCACATCGCTCGCGCGAAACCGGAGAACAGCGACCGTATGGCGCCCGGAAACGCGCGCCCGAGCAGGGCCCCGAAGATGATCGGCGCCGAGAGCAGCACGACGGCCGCACCGATCGGCGCGAGCCGCGCCGTGGGATCGTCGACCACCGCGAAGCTCGCGCGCAGGGCGATCAACCACACGATCGCTCCGGCGACGGCGACCGCTCCGGCGACCGGGACGAGCCACCGGCGTCGGGCTCTGGTGGGTCGGGGGCGCCAGGACCACAGCCTGGGCAGGTAGCGCGCGACGGGGACGCTCAGGGCCGCGGCCAGCATCACCGTTCCGACGACGAGGGCGACCTGCGACCACGGAGTGACCACGTGGCCCCAGCTCTGGCCGAGCCATGCGGAGACTTCTGTCCTGGCCAGCCGGATTCCCGCCAGCACGGCCCAGAAACCCGCGATCACGCCGAGGAGAACCGACCCAAGACTGGTCCACAGGATGTGTCGCCACGCGCTGCGGGGCGTGAGCCCGGCGGCGACGAGTGTCCCGGCGTCCGACGTCCAGGTGCGCGCCAGCGCGGCGACCAGGGAAAGGAAGAGAATTCCGCCGAGGATCCCCGCACCTGCCGGAACGTATGCCAGCGCCCTGAGGAGCTGCGGGGAGTTGACCTCCGCGCCGAACAGGAGCCATTCGACGGGCTGATACGTCGCGGAGCGCCGGTCGAGCGCCAGCCGCAGCTCCGGATAGGTGTAGAAGTCCGCGTTGCTCAGCCAGCGGGTCGGGTGGAATGACGGCGAGTCGTGAACGACCCTGATGATCGTGCTGTCCGCGACGTGGGCCGGGTCGCGGACGTATCCCACGACCAGCCCCGCTGCCTCGTCGTCGTCCGACCGGACCGAAACGGTGTCGCCGATGGCCACGCCGAGCGCCTCGGCCACGGGCTCGGAGATCGACAGCTCGCCTGGCTCGTCCGGGTGTTCTCCGGCGCTCAGCACTCCGAGCTGAAGCTGGGGGTCCGTCGTCGTCCGAACCGCCACCGGTGCCGAGGCATCCCCGGACGCGACCTCGCCCACACCGTCCTGGACCGGGCCGACCTCGGGCAGGCCGTCTAGGTGGTCGATTACTTCCGGATTGTTCGTCTGGAGGGCGAACGTGCGCTGGCTGAGCTCCGCGCGGAGCGATTCGGCGGCGGCCGCCGCTGCGCTGGCGCGAACGGTGGCCGGGCCGACCACCGCGGCTGCGAGCAGAAAGCCCAGCAGCGCGAAGACCAGAACCTGGACGCCACGATGCCGCACGTAGGCGACGACCAACCGAGCACCCGAGACCCGCCCGCTCATGCGGCTGCCACGAGGAGACCCGCGCCCAGGTTGATCCGCTGGTCCATCCGCTCGGCCACGCTCAGGTCGTGAGTGGCGACGATCACTGTCAGGTCGTCGCTCTGCCCGAGCTCCAGGAGTACATCGGTGATCCGTGCGGTGTTGTCGGCGTCCAGGGCGCCCGTCGGCTCGTCGGCCACGAGCACCGGGCTCTCGACCGCGAGCGCTCGGGCGATGGCCACCCGCTGTTGCTCGCCGCTCGACATCGAGCCCGGCAGCCGGTCGGCCATCGACGACGGCAGCCCGACGCGTGCCAGCGCCGCCTCGATCTGGTCCGTCGAGCTTTTCGCTCCGCGGGCCTCGACGGCCAGACTCAGGTTCTGCGCGACCGTCAGGAACGGCACCAGCCGGTAGTCCTGGTAAATGACCGAGACCCGTGGGTCACCGGCCGAGAACCACGACGCCCGGCCGACCGGCTCTCCGTCGATCTCCACGGTCCCGGCCGTCGGGTTCTGCAGGCCGGCGACCAGTCTCAGGAGGGTGCTCTTTCCGCTGCCGCTCGGGCCGGTCACCGCCGTCGTTCCGGTGTGGAACGTATGAGACACATCGTCGAGCGGCATTATCTTGTCGCCGTATTCGACGGATACGCAGCTGAGCGAGATCATTGGACTCCAATACGTTTCGTCAGGGACAGCCCCGGCTGTGGCCGAAATCCCTCATGGACCGGTTTCGTCCGGCACCCTTGCGGGAACAGCACGAGCCCGTGGGGGCCTTTGTGACAAGGCCCCCACGGTTAGTGCACGAGATCAGCGACTCGCGACCTGGTAGTCGTCGCTGCAGCCCGCGTAGCATGTGACCCAGACTGAGTAGTAGGACTTGTTCTCGGTCGTGAAGTAGTCGCTGAACTTGTCCTTAGCGGCGTCACGAACCAACTGAGCGCGCACCTTGTGGTTGCTGTTGATCTCCGTACAGGCAGCCCCAGCACGGAACGAGTCGAGTCCGTGGTCGTTCACCTTCTGGCCCCGCCAGCTGTTGCAGGAGGTGGCGGACGCCGGCGCGGCCGCCACCGCGACGCCGGCGCTGAGCACCAGGAGACCAGCGACCATCACTGATCCGAGCTTCTGTGCGATTGCCCTGTTCTTGAGCACTGTGAGTCCTCTCTTGTCTTCCTGAACGAACATTGGAAGTGCGACACCGATTGGCGCCAGCACCAAACGTAGGCTGGAGCGATTGCAAGAAACATGTGCACGGCTTGCAGAACTTGACTCGAAAGGCTGCCCGGCAAACCAACCGTGGAGGGTCTTGGCGACAAGACCCTCCACGGACGATGCTTATGGTCAGCGGGTTCCGACCTCGTAGTCGTCGTCACAACCCAGGTAGCAAGTGGTCCAGACCGTGTGGTATGTCTTGTTCTCGGTCGTGAACCAGGAGCTCTCGTTGTCCGTTCCACCGTCGCGAATCAGCTGGGCGCGGACCTTATGGTTGCCGTTGATGTCCGAGCAGGATGCGCCGGCACGGAACCCGTCGAGCGCGTTGGGACGGTCCTCCCGGTCCAGGTGGCTGCTGCAGCTGGTGGCGGACGCTGGCGCGGCCGCCATCGTGACGCCGGCCGTGAGCACCATGAGACCGGCGAACATCACCGACCCGAGCTTCTGGGCGATTGTCCTGTTCTTGAGCACTGTGAATCCTCTCTTGTCTTCCTGAACGAACATTGGAAGTGCGACACCGATTGGCGCCAGCACCAAACGTAGGCTGGAGCGATTGCAAGAAACATGTGCACGGCTTGCAATGTCATTGATTCGAAGAATCGACGGAAGCCGGACGGGTACAGCAGAGTTACGCCTGGAGGGCTTGACGCGAGGAATCCGGGCGCGATTCGGCCTGTGCGGGAACAGACCGTCCGTTGATCAGAGTTGCCTGACCTGGAGAGAGGCGTCGCAGCCCGCAGGGCAGGTAGCCCAGTCCGTGTAGTAGGCCTTGTTCTCGATCGTGATCCAGGGGCTGTAGTAGTCCGAGGCTGATTCACGATCCAACACAACGCGCACCCTGACGTTGCTGTCGATGTCCGTGCAGACAGCTGCGGCACGGAACTGGTTCAACCCAGCGACCTCCTTCTCGGCCAACCAAGCGTTGCAGCTGGTGGCGGCGGACGCCGGTGCAGCACCCACCGCGACGCCGGCTGTGAGCACCATGAGGCCGGCGAACATCACCGATCCGAGTTTCTCGGCGATTGTCCTATTTTTGAGCACAGTGAGTCCTTTCTGTCGTTCCTGACCGGACATTGGTAGTGCGCCGCCATCAGCGCCGATATCTACCGTACTCAGGCACGATTGCAAGGAACTTGTGCGCGGCTTGCAGATCCGTTGATTCGAGAAGGAACAGGAGGCGGCGGGCAATCCACCGTTCGGCTACCTCGCCGGACAGTGGCTGCCGTCACCTGACGGACCGGTCACGCGACCGGCACGTCCCCCATCAGCTCAAGCATCTCTACGGCGTCGGGCATGCCGAGCTCGGTGTAGATGAGGTAGGCCTGCTCGTAGTGGGCACGAGCCCAGCCCGCGCCGCCCAGGGCGCGGTGCGCGTGGCCGATGCCGGCGTGGGCGCGGGCCTGCTGGTGCCGTGACCCGCCCACGGTGGCGATGGCGAGTGCTTCGGTGTGGAAGCTCAGGGCGGCGGCCGGGTCGCCGGTGACCCGGGCGACCTCGCCGAGGCCGTTCACCGGCCAGGCCAGCTCGCCCTGGTCACCGACCTGCCGGTAGTGGGCGAGCGCCTGCTGGAAGCACTCACGGGCCGACTCTGGCTCACCCATGCGCAGGTGCAGGACACCGAGGGTGTCGAGAGTGTGGGCCCTGTTCATCATGCTGCCCAGCTCCTCGATGATCGTCAGGGAGTGGCGCACGTGGTCGATGGCCTGCGGGTACCGCTTCAGCTCCAGCTCGGCGTTGGCAAGGTTGTTCAGGACGACCGCCTCGGAGTTCCGGGCGCCGACATCCCGCATGATCGCGAGAGCTTGCTGCTCGGTCTCTGCCGCCCCGGCGTAGTTGCCCATCCGTTCCTCGACCAGGCCGAGGTTGGTCATCGCGGAAGCCTCACAGAAGCGGTTGCCGGCCTGCCGTGCCAGAGCGATCGCCTCGCGGTGATCGTCGAGCGCGTCGTCGTACTTGCCGAGCCGGGACTTGATGACTCCCCGTCCACTCAGCACGAGAGCCTCACCCACCGGATCGTCGCTCTGGCGGAACAGAGCCAATGCCCGCTCGAGGTGATCGGTGGCTGTCTCGTACCTGCTCACCCGGGTGTATCCGATGCCGAGCCCGCGGAGCGCGTAAGCCTGGCCGATCCGGTCGCCTGTGCGTTCGGCGGCACGCAGGGCATGTCCGTTGATGGTGATCAGGTGCGTGAGGTCGCTGTCGCCCAGGTGGCGGTGCAAGATCCGTGCGAGTCCTACCACGTAGCCGGTCTGCTGGTGGTCGGCGGCATGCTCCGCGATCGCGACCACGCAGAACCGTTCGGCCTCGAGCCATCCATGTGCGCTGTCCGGCCTGGACAGATCGGGGATCGGGACACCGGACATGGTGACATCGGGCCGATGGAACGCCTCCCCCGGGTACAGGGTGTCCATCGCGGCGACCACTCCGGCCTGGTAGTAGGCGAGAAGCCGTTGCGCTGCCGCCTCCCGGTCCTCGTCGGTGTCCTCGGTGCCGGTCAGGCGGGTGGCGTACGCACGCAGCAGGTCGTGCATGCCGTACCGGCCCGGACCGGTGCGGTGCAGCAGGTGCGCGCTGACGAACGACTCGAGGACCCGGCGCGCCGCGTTCGGCGCGAGACCGGTCAGGGCCGCCGCCACGTACTGGTCCAGGTCCGGTCCCGGGTGCAGGCCCAGCCGCCGGAACGTGCGAGCGGCCTGCTCGGGCAGGTGCTGGATCGACCACGAGAGCACGGCATGCACGGCCGCGTACGGGTCGCCACCGGCGTCGAGCAGCTCGAGCCGCTCCTGCCGGTCGCCCAGCTCGGCCACGACCTCGGCCAGGGGCAGGTCCGGCTGCGAGGTCGCCCGCATGGCGGCGACCCGAAGCGCCAGCGGGAGCCGGGCGCACTGCTCGGCGAGCGTCGCGGCCGCCTCGGGCTCCGCTACGACGCGTGGCCCGATCAGCCGGTGCAGCAGGTCCACCGCGTCGGCCGCCGGGAACAGGTCGAGATCGACCTGGTGGGCGCCGTGTACCGCGACGAGGCCGGACAGGCTGTCCCTGCTGGTCACCACGACGGTCGACGAGCCGCTCCCGGGCAGCAACGGCCGCACCTGAGCCACGCTGCCAGCGTTGTCCAGCACGATGAGCATCCGGCGCCCGGCCAGCTCGCTCCGGTACCGGGCGGCCTGCTCGTCGCTGTCCAGCGGGATGTCCCGTTCCCCGACGCCCAGCGCGACCAAGAACCGGGCGAGCGCGTCGGTGGGCCGCATAGGCTGCTCCGGGTCGTAGCCACGGAGGTTGACGTAGAGCTGCCCGTCCGGGAACCGGTCCGCGACCCGATGAGCCCAGTGCACCGCGAGCGCCGTCTTGCCGACCCCGGCCGTGCCGCGGATCGCGGTGATCACCACGGTCCGGGTCGCCGGGTCGTTCGAGACGTCGGGCAGCAGCGCGTCGAGGCGCCGCAGGTCGTCGTCACGCCCGGTGAACCCGGCGACGTCGAGAGGCAGCTGCGCCGGTCGGTGCCGCGACTTGACCGGACCAGGAGGCGCGTCTGCCGAGGCACTGCCCGCCGCGCTGTCAGTGTGCGAGCCGGTGGAGCTGTCCGGAGCGGCCACCGAGACGGTCGTCGGCACGGCCAGCTCCGGATCGTGCCGCAGGATTCGCTGATGCAGGTCGGAGAGCGCCGGACGGGGATCACTGCCGAGCTCGTCGGCCAGGCGTTCCTGGACCAGCCGGAAGTGCGCCAGCGCGTCGGACTGCCGTCCGCATCGGTACAGGGCGACCATGAGCTGCCCGGCCAGCCGTTCGTCGAGCGGGTGCGCCTCCGCGGCGGCGGCCACCTCGGGCAGAAGCCGCGCGTGTTCTCCGCGCCGCAGCAGCAGGTCGTAGTAGTCGAGGCAGCCCGCTTGCCGTTCGGCCGCGAGCGTCACGGCGAGGGAGTGCAGCCAGTCGCTGTCCAGGTCGGCGAACGGCACGCCCTGCCAGAGGGCCATGGCGTCCTGCCACAGGGAGCCGGCGGTGTGGTCGTCGGCGCACCGGGCCTGCGCGACCAGGGCGCGGAAGCGGTGGAGATCAACCGCGGCGGCGTCGACGTCGAGCACGTAACCGCCGGACCTGCGGGTCGGCGCTGGGCCGCCCACGTCGTCGAGCACGGACCGCAGCCGCGAGATGTAGCTGTGCAGGGTCTGCCGCGCACTGCGCGGCGCCGTCGTGCCCCACACCCGCTCGACCAGCTGGTCGAGCGAGACCGGCACGCCCGGCTCGACCAGCAGCGCCGCCAGGACGGCCCGCTGACGCGCCGTACCGAGCGGGACCGGCCCGCGCTCGCTCTGCGCAGCAACATAACCGAGCAGTTGGAACCGGACCATCGTCTCCCCCTGCCTCGGCGTAGAGCCCCGGAGGCAGACAGTAATCGGACGGTGGACGAGGCCGTACAGCAAATGCGGCGTCGTGCAAAGGGTCGCGGTTGAACTCCCTGAAGGGGTATGCCGTCCACCTGGGCACACGGTCGACGGCGGACCAGGACAGGCTTGCCCGACGACAACGGCGTCAGACGTACGGGTCACCCGAGTGACCCGTACGTCTGACACGCCGATCCGTCAGTGCAGGAAGTAGACGCCGCAGTCTTTCGCGTTGACCCACCTGTGGGAGCTGATCGTGTTCGCCGCGGGAGCGCCGCCGGGCCCGGCTTCCAGGCGGTCGTCGAGGAGGTTGCTGACGTAGTACTCGGACTTCTTGATGCAGCTCCAGTTCCCGCCGAAGTGTGCGTGGTCGAACACCTGGACAGCCAGGCCGGAGGTGCCCTTGTGCAGCAGCGACTCCGCCTTGTCCCCGTCGCCCTGCTGGAACGCGCCGGTCCGGTCGTTCCAGTCCACGTCGTTGCCCACATCGGCGCCCAGGGTGCGGCCGCAGTTGGTTGCGTCGTACGCGAAGAAGTAGCCCGACTTCGCGGCGTCCCACGCGTTGTCACAGGCTGTCGACGCCTGAACGCTCATGGGGAACAACGCCCCAGTGGCCACGAGACCGAGCGTCGCGAGCAGGACTGAGATCTTGCGCATGATTGCTCCCTCTTGGGTTGGGTGATTGCGGATCTAGAGCCGCTGGACGGTCAGGACCGAAACCGTCAGCTCAGGAACGCGCCGTAGCAGTAGGCCTCGGACACCCACTCGTGGGAGCTGATCGAGTCCCACGCGCGAAACTTGTCAGTCCCACCCGTCAGGTAGTTGTCGTGGAGGTCGCTGACATACTTCTCGTCCTTCGTGATGCATCCGAAGTTGCCTCGGTAGTTGGCATCGCTCCACACCCTGACGGCCAGCCCGGAGTTGCCCTTGTGCAGGAGCGAGCTTGCCTTGTCGTTGTCGCTGCCCTGGAAGCTGCCGACCGAGTCCGCCCAGTTCGGGTCGTCGTCTGCGTCCGAGCCCAGAACGCCGGCGCAGTGGATGTCCTCGAAGGCGCCGAAGCGGCCGGGCGTCGCGGCGTTCCACGCGGTGTCACAGGCCGCGGAAGCCTGAGCGCTCGCGACCGGGAACAACGCCCCCGTGACCACGAGGCCGAGCGTTGCAAGCAGGATTGAGATCTTGCGCATGACGTGCTCCTTGACTAGTTGGATGGTGCCGGTTCAGCGGCCAGGATCTCCCTGGCTTGCTCCACGGCCGCGTGCTGCAGCCGTTGGTATGTGATGACGTCGTCGCGGTACTGCCACAGCCGGCCGCGGTACTCGCTCTCCAGGTCGCGCGTCGTGCTGACGAGCGAGGTCTCCCGGGTGGCGCAGATCGCCTCGGCGACCGCCAGTTCCTGTTCGACGTCAAGAGCCTTCTCGTCGCTCAGCCCGTCGGTCAGGCGGGGCAGGTCCTCGCGGATCGCGGGCGGGTCGGGGTAGTCGTGGCCGCGCTCGCGCATGCACTCCGACCACGCCGCGAGCACCGTCTCGAAGCGCTCGTCCGCGACGAGGTCGTCCGCGTAGAGGCCAACGAGGTTGGCGGCGACCTTCTCGGCCTGAAACCAGGCGGCGAAGTCCCCGTAGAGCTCACCCTTCGCGTGCGCCACACAGCTGTCGGCCGGCGTCTGGATGGCGCCACCCATGGGCAGTTCCGCCGTCAGCATGTCTGCGGACGCATCACCGTCCAGGGCTTTGGAGTAGCGCAGGCGCTCCGCCTTCGGCAGCGCGTTGGCATAGGCATTGTTGGTGTCGTCCTGCAGGATCGCCACCAACCGATCCTGCAGCTCCGTGCCGTAGCCGTGCTCGCGCGCCCAGCCGACGTCATCGAGTACATAGCCAGAGCCCTGACGTTCTTCAACGCCGGCGACCGGTACCGGCCTGTACCGGAAGCCCTCGGCTGCCATGCAGTCCTCGATCAGGAGCTCACGGGCCTTGTCCACCAGCACCTGCTCGGCATCGGTCACCGCCCGTTCTGTCGCGGCGGTGTCAGCCTGTGCTGCGTCGACACGAGCGGCGTCGGCTTCCGAGACCGGGCCCGCCGCCGCCGTCGTGCAACCCACCACGGTCACCGAGGCGACAGCCGCCGCACAGGCGGCGAGAAAGACTCGCTTCATTCGGATCACCTCCTCCACGGACCGGGTCTGACGTTCGCCCCCTGGGGGAGAGGGGGCGAACGTCGACGCTCACCGCCCGGGGGACGGGCGTGAACGCGGCGCCCAGCGGCGCCGAGAACCAACGTAGGGAGGTGTCCTTGCAGGAAACTTGTAGGCGCCTTGCAGCCCGTCAGCGATCAAGACGAAGAGGTCCCCTCGCGGGCCCGCCGGCACTTCCTCCATCCGGGCACGCAAGCCCCGGTCCGGGGTCACCTCATCAACGGTGCGGGCAGCGCGGACGTTGCCGTCCCGGGTTCAGGTAGGGCTGCGGGCACCTCTTCCGATCCAGGTGTGAGCGCCCGCTGTACCGCCGCCAGGAGGTACGGGCCAAGGGTCCGGGCCCAGGTCGCGGTGACGTGCCCGCCCGCATCTCGGTAGACGACGACGTTCCCGACCACCGAAGGGCAGTACCCGTCAACGCAGTAGTAGCGGGTCAGGTCCACCAACCCGACGCCGTCGACTGACCGCCCCGCCTCTGCCACCGGGTCCGGCGTGTCGAAGGCGTTGGCCTGCCGGGTCCCGCAGCCGTCGGCGACGTCGAACCAAACTCGGCCGACGCATTCGACAGCGTCACGGTTCGCCTCGGGGTTGTCGGCGACCACCACCACCCCGATCCCCTCGGCCACGGCCTCCCTCATCACCTCCGCGTGGTCCGCCGCCACCGTGGTGGTCCCGCGCCGGGAGGTTGTCAGGATCAAGTCGAACTCGCCCGAGGTCACCCGGTCCTGGATCGCGGGCAGAGCGTCTCTGCAGTTGCGCACCTCCGGCCCTGGCAGGAACCAACGGCAGCCCCATCCGACGAACGTCGTCACCCGCCAGTTCAGCCGCTCGAGGTGCGGTTCCAACGCCGGGACCAGCTGGGCGGCGTGGCTGTCGCCCACGAGCGCCACCCGGTACGCGTCCGGCGCCTCGCTGCCCAGGTCGCACGTACGCAGCGCCTCCGACGCCGCCATGAAGCAGGCGAACGCCTCACCTGTGTCCGGGAGCGCGGCTCGCGGAAGCGGCGTCACCGCAGAGCCCGCGTTCACACCGGCGCACTCGTGCGCTGGATCGAGGGCCGCCGCGCCAAAACAGTCTCCAGGTTCGGCCGCCGTCCGGCCGACGCTGACCACCGGCGCCACCTCATGCTCCGCGGGCTGCACGGCCCGGGCACCGGCATCTGCCACGACCGCGACCAGCACCACCGCGACGGCCAGCCCGACTGGGCGGTACCACCCCAGGGCAAGTCCCGAGGGCCGTATCCGAACGCCGTCCGCCCGGCGCGCCCACCTGAACCAGCCCGCTCGCCGTGTCGGCTGTTCAAGCCAGCGGTACGACGCCGCGGACAGCGCGACGGTCCCCCCAAGTGCCACCGCCATGTACAGCGCGCTCCCGCGCGGCAGAAGACTCACCAGAAGCACCGCCACCGGCCAGTGCCACAGGTACAAGCTGTACGAGATCTCGCCCACGTAGACCGACACCCGATTGGTCAGCACCGGGACCGCGATCGGGCCGCCCTCGCCTGCGGCAATCACCAGGGCGGTGGCTGCCACCGGCAGCAGCGCCCAGGGCGCAGGGAAGCCCGCGCCTTCCGGTACCAGCAGCACAGCCGCCACGATCCCCCCGAGCCCTGACCATGCCAGCACCGCCCGGACGGGGCGAGACACGAACCGCAGCCGAGGGGCCATGACGGCGACCAGCCCGCCAAGCCCGAGCTCCCACGCCCTCGAGAAGGTAGAAAAGTACGCAACCTTCGCCACGGCGGACGTCTCTTGCAATGCCCAGGCGAACGAAACCACCGTGATGAGGCCGACCGCGACACCGGCGACCAGCCGCACGTGCTCACGCCGCCAGCGGAGGAACCGCACACCGAGCAGCAGGAGGCCGAGCAGCAACCACGGCCAGACCATGTAGAACTGCTCCTCGACCGCCAGTGACCAGTAGTGCTGGAGGGGCGACGGCGGCTTGTCGAGCTGGAAGTAGTCGGTACCGATCCGGGCGAACTGCCAGTTCGACAGGAACACCCCCGCCGCGGCGGCGTCGACCACGACGTCGCGGATCCGCCCCTGGATCAGGACGTAGGACGCACAGACGGTCACGAAGAGCACGGTGACCGCCACCGGCACGATCCGCTTGATCCGGCGCACATAGAAACCGGTGAACGATACGGTGCCGGTGCGCTCGTACTCGCGCAGTAGCAGGCCGGTGATGAGATAGCCGGAAACCACGAAGAACACGTCCACACCCACGAAACCGCTGGGCGGCCGTCCGATGACGTGGTCCGCGACCACGGCAAGCACTGCCACCGCACGTAGTCCCTGGATGTCCGGGCGGAAGGCGGCCGCCCTCACCCCGCGCATCGCCCTCCGGTCCTGCGACTGATGGGCGGGCAGCAAGGCTTGTGGCATATGGGAGTCCTGAGTGCTCTGTCCAGAGCCGGGTCCGGTCGCCGTTCGGTGAACATCGTGATTTCCTGGGCTAAATTTCCAAGCCCAACGATCGGCCATAGCGAGTAATGCCGCACCCGGAGAGATCGATCATGGAGACATTTGCCTGGAATCCCCGGCACAACAGGCTTCCCCGCCCTTTCCGGGATCGGTTCATCGGTCCACGGACGAACAATTTCGGCGACCTCCTGGGTCCCCTTATCGTCCAGGGGATCTGCGACCGTGAGGACCTCGGGTGGCATGCCCCGACCCGGCCCGGCCGCCTCATCACCGTCGGCTCCGTGATGCACGTCGCGAGCGACGCCGACGTCATCTGGGGTTCGGGCGTCAACCCAGCCGTGCGCGCCGCCCGGCACCGGTTTACCGCCCTGGACGTACGCGCGGTCCGCGGACCGCGCACCCACGCGTTCCTCGCCGATCGCGGCCAGGACGTGCCCGCGGTGTACGGAGACCCGGCACTGCTGTTGCCCGACCTGTTTCCCGTCCTCGCCCGATGGTCCGTGACCAAGACGCACGCGCTCACCGTCGTCCCGAACCTGCACGACTGGGACCGGCTCAAGGGCCACCCACGAGCGGTCAGCCCCCGCTCCGGCTTATGGCACGTCTTGCGCACCATCGCCCAGAGCGAGCGAGTCATCGCGTCGTCCCTGCACGGAGTGGTCGTGGCCGAGGCGCTCGGCATCCAGGCCACGCTGCTCGGCGGTCACGAGAAGCCGTTCAAGTACCAGGACTACTACGAGGGCACCGGCCGCCCGATGCCGACGCTGGCCGCGACCATCGACGAGGCGCTCCGTCGCCCTGCCGAGACCCCCGACCTCTCCGGCTGGAACGGCGATGCCCTGTACAGGGCGTTCCCGACGGACCTGTGGGACGGCGCTGCGTCGGGCCGCAGCCTCGCCCCGATCGGGACCGCATGACGGAGGCCCTGCACCGCCCGAAGTCGCTCCACGAGATCCGGTTGGCCACGCTCGAAGTCCTGGCAGAAATCATCGGGACCGGGCGGGACGTAGCGCTCCTCCAGGCACCCAACCAGCGCAACGTCGGCGACACCCTCATCTGGCTCGGTGAGCGCAAGTACTTCACGGCCCTCGGACTTCGGCTGCGACACGTCAGCGATCTCGGGGGGTACGACGCCGACGCGGTCCGGGCGAGCCTGCCCGAGGGCGGCGTGGTGCTCATCCACGGCGGCGGCAACTTCGGCGACCTCTGGTACGGGCACCAGTTGCACCGGGAGCGGGTGACGCGCGACCTACCGGATCTCCCGATCGTCCAACTGCCCCAGTCCGTGTATTTCGCCTCGCAGGCGAAGGCCGAGCAGGCGAACACAGAACTCGGCGCACATCCCGACTTCACGCTCCTCGTCCGGGACGACGGCTCATGGGCACGCGCTGCGCAACAGCTGCCGGGCGTGGCGACGCGATACTGCTGGGACATGGCGCTCGGGTGGCAGCCCCCGCAACATCGTCCCGCGCGGACCGCCCGACGTCCTCTGCTGCTGGCGCGCGCGGACAAGGAGGCTGCTTCCGGGCTCGGTTCCGTCGGTCTCGGGGCCGAGCTCGGAGCGCTGGCAGACCGGGCCGACTGGAAGAACTCCGGGCCCGACGCCGTCGCGTGGCACCTGCTCCGTGTCCTCCCTCGGTTGGCGCACCGGGTACCGGCACTGCGCAGGCCGGCCTTCCAGCCGCTGATGCGCGCTTGCATCATTGCGATCAATGCGATCAACGTCCGCGGCGGCGTGCGCCTCCTCCGGGATCGGCCGCTGGCCGTCGTGGACCGTCTGCACGCCCACATCCTTGCCGGGCTGCTCGAGGTGCCCCATGTGGCGCTCGACAACAGCTACGGAAAGATCAGCGCCGTGTACTCCGAATACACCCACGTGCTGGGCACTGCTCGGTTCGCGTCGGATCTGGACGACGCCTTGAACCAGGCCCGGACGCTCACCGCCGAGGAGCCCGCGTGATCGCCTTTGTCACGTCGCTGCGCCACCCCGTGAACTCGGACGACTACCCACGAGTTGAGGCGCTGCTGCGAGACACCCTGCGATCACTCACCGCGCAGGATCACCCGGACTTCGCCGTGTTCGTCGTCGGCAACAAGGAACCCGGGTTCCTCCTGCCGGACAAGGTTCACTTCGTCCCTGTCGACTTCCCGCCTCCCGTCCTGACCAGAGGGCCGAGAACCCCACGAGACGCGTTCGTCTGGGACAAGGGCACCAAGATCGGCATCGGGCTGCTCGCGGCGCGCGCGGTAGAGCCCGACCACGTCATGATCGTCGATGCCGACGACTTCGTGCACCGAAGCCTGGCAGGCTTCGTGGCCCGCCATCCCGACGCCCCCGGGTGGGTCCTCACCAACGGGTACATCTACTCCCGGGCACGCCAGACGTTCCGGCGCCAGCGGACGTTCAACCGCGTGTGCGGTACCAGTCACGTGGTCCGCTTCGACGCGTACGCGGTGCCTGCCAGGCTCGACACAAAGGCCTCACAGACACAGGTCGCGGACGGCTACGGCGAGCGCCTGCACAGGATCCTCGGTGCCCACCACGACGCCGTGGACTGGCTCGCCAGCAACGACTTTTTGCTTGCCCGACTTCCCTTCCGGGGAGCGGTGTACCAGGTGGACACGGGCGAGAACCACTCCGGATTCAGCCTGCGCGGTGCCTCCGTCCCGGTCACGCACCGGTTCGAGGAGGCGTTCGGAGTGCCGCCACGTGACGAGCACGGCGAGTCCGTGTGGCGGGCGCTCGGCCCGCGAGCGGCCGCGGAGCGGGTGACCGACCTGTCGCGCAAGGTCGGCCGAAGGTTCCAGGCGGCTACCGCACATCGCGTGACCGGCCCCTGAGCATCCGGCCCGCGCGTGCCAGTAGGCGGGCATCATTCCGGAGCGCTCGCCACAGAGCCAGCTCGACGCACAGCATGAGTACCATCGCGACGACTCCGACGCCGATCGAAACCCACGGATACGGCGAACCAACCAGATGTGCCAGCCCGCCGGCCGCCGCGCCGGCGACCGCGTGCGCCACGATCACCCGGACCGCCCCCGCTGCCACACCACGCACAGGCACCTCCCCCGCACGGCCGGCCCACCAAAGACTGACGGGCCACAGGGCGGCCGTGGCCACGGTGTATCCGACTGCCACGCCCATCGGCCCCCAGTAGCTCCCGGCGAGCACGGCCACGATCACGAACGGTCTGGTGCACAACGCCAGTCGGAACTGCGACTTCGTGGCACCGGCCGACATGAAGATCCAGCCAGGTATCGCCGTCAGGACCTGGAAGACACCGGCAACGGCGAGCACCGAGACCAGGGGCATGAGATCGAGCCAGCGTGACCCGAGGACGATCTCGACGACGGGGCGCGGCAGGAAGACGAGGAGCATCAGCAAGGGGACGATGGCATGCCCCAGGACCGCCTGCCCCCCGATCACGTATCGCACGTAGGGGCCGAAGTCGTGCCGCACCCTGGAGAGCACTGGCAGCGCCACTCGCGCAGCGGGCCAGATGAGCTGGCCCACCGGCAGCATCATCAGCTGGAACGCACGGTTGTACAGGCCTGTCGCGACGGCCCCGAACCGGGCGCCTACCACCACCGTGTCGGCGTTCATCCCCACGAAGTTCACGATCTGCGCGCCGAGCAGGTGCGCACCGTACGAGACCTGGTCGCGGACTGACGCGTGTCGGTCCGGAAGTCGGGGCCGCCACCCCGCCACACCGATCGTCAGGACTGTCGAGACAAGGACGACGGAGACCTGCTGCGCCACGAGGGCCCAGTACGAGCCAGTCCCGACCGCGACCGCGATCCCGACGCAGACGCCGGTGAACGAGGCCAGGACTTCAACGACAGCGACCGTCGTGAACCGCAGGCCGCGAAGCAGGCTCGCCCGGAACTGCGACACGAGGCCGCTGAGAACGAAGACGACGGCGATCCAGCGGGCCACGCCCTCGAGCGCCGGCTCGTCGTACGCCGCCGCGATCAGGGGTGCCGCGAGCGCCACGACGGCGCCGGCCAGGACCCCGAGCGCGGAGTTGATCCAGAACAGGTTGTCCCGCTGACCGGACGTCAGCGTCCGCGCCTGGATCGCGGCTTTCGAGAGCCCGAAGTCCTGCAAGAGCTCCGCTACCCCAGCGATGGCGAGCACCATCGCCATGTACCCGTAGTCCCGGGGATCCAGCAGACGTGCGAGCACGGTGAGCGAAACAAGCTGGATGCAAACCCGTGCGACCTGCGAAGCCAACGTGACGGCACCACCTCTGGCGGCTTGCTCACCGAGAGTGGTGCCGGACTCCTGGGCCTCCGTACCGGCCAACGCACTGCCCCCCTGCACTCACGAGGACAGAAATGTCCGATCGGTTTGACACGACTTTATCTGGGAACACCGACAGCGGCAGATTGGGGTTGGACTGGATATGACAGCGGCCATCCTGCGCATACGCAAGACAGGCAAACGATGCAAATGCGACGGGCTCATGCCAGCTCGCGAACTCGCCTCGCCTCGCCTCGCCGGGAACAACTTTCCCGAATATCCTCGCGAGGAGCCAACGCTCCTGCTGGAGCCGGATGACCTGCGCGCATCGCGCCCGCAAGTGCGCCATCCTCGAGGCCCGTGACTTGACCAGACGGAAGAAAGACGATGATGCCTCTGCGACCTGCTACTAGGGCAGAGCTTCGTCTTTCCCAGCAACCAACCGCCGGCCCGATCCAGCCCCGAAACAGCCACGGATCCGGCACACTCGCCGGCGCTGCCTTCGGTGTCTGCGTTTTTGCGGCGTGCAGTAGAGGCGTCCTTGAAACGACAATCGGCAAAGACGTCGGCTACGCCGTACAAGCAATGGCACTTGCGCTTGTCGTGGTGACACTCCGGATCTCTGGATCCACTCCAACCAGAGTCTCGGCACGGAACGGCGTACTCCTATATTGCTTTACGTTGGTGGCTGTACTTTCCGGCGCGTATGTCAGCATGTTCAAAGAATTCACAGCCGCGTGGATCTATGCCCTCGTCATGCTTCTCTTCGCAGTGCCTATGTGGTTCTTCAGCTCCAATTACATCGAGACCGCGCGGAATATCAATGTTCCGTTCTGGCTCGGCGCCGCAGGCGTGGTATCGGTCACCGCCGCGACAGCCCAGCAGGCGCAACTGCTCCTAGATGTCTTGCCGGGAAGCGACATGGCGAGCCTCGGAGGCCTGGTGCGCCCATCGAGCCTGAGCGGAAGCTTTCTGCACTACCCGCTGTTCATCTCGCTGGTCTTCTTTGTGTTCGCGCAGCTCTGGTCCAGCCGCCGACGGGCCGTCTACGGCCTGCTTGCCGCGGCCTTCGCGGTCGCTGTCGTCGTCAGCTTTTCCCGCTCAGGGGCAATGATCCTCATACTCGGCATCGCCGCGTTCGCCGTCACGTCGAGAAATGTGTCGCAGCGCGCGCGGTTCCTGTTCGTCGGGATCTCGCTGACCATGGTCCTGTCACTCATCATGCGCGACACGATCTACGCGGCGCGGATCACTAGCTCGTTGGACCTCGAAGCCGGTGGAAATGCCGGTCGCGTCACAGGGTGGTTGAACGCCCTCGAGCTGTGGGCAGATTCTCCGATGATCATCGGGGGATACACCGGCATGTACACGAATATCACGCAGAACTTCGGCGATTCCTCGTTGGGCGTGGTCGAGTCGGGAATTCTCCAGCAGCTCATCAGTGTGGGCCTGATCGGAGCCGTCCTGTACTACGCACTCATGACCGCGACGATCATGGCGGTGGACAAGCGGCACGCCTGGTTGCGAGCGGGGATGCTGGGAGCCCTCCTCGAAACCTTCGTCTACCAGTCAGTAGAGGTCGTTCCGTTCATGATTACCTTCCTTCTCATGCCCGTCGTTTCCATGCATATCGCCGGGGATGATCCAGGCCATTGGAAGGGAATGGTCGCGCCAGCTGCACGTAAGTTTCGCGAACGGTGAACCACCACTTAAAGAATCGGACGTTGGGAGTCTCGTGGGCATCATCGACTACGTCAGAATCGCCAGAAAGCGCTGGGCGTTCATAGTGGCCCCTGCGCTGGCATGTTTACTGGTCGTGCTCGCGTACTCCTACTCGCAGCCGCCTCTCTACACCGCGCAGTCACTGGTATTCGTCTCGTTCAGCTCTGCCCAGACCACGACGGAGCTGAACGCTGGCGCTACGTATGTGCAGCGCCAGGTTGTCTCGTACACCAACCTGGTCGGTGCCGAACGGGTACTGGATCCTGTCGTGGAGGAGCTCGGTCTCGACACGGGAACAACCGCACTCCGCAAGCGCGTCACGGCGGAGTCGCCGGCGGACACGGTGCTCATCCAGATCTCCGCCACCGACGAGGAGCCGGTGCTGGCCGCCAAGATCTCAGACGCCGTTGCGCAGAACCTGGCCAAGGAAGTTGCCGAGCTTGAGACCCCGGTCGGGGAGGAAACGTCTCCGGTCCGGCTAGAGGTCGTGCGCAACGCTGTGGTCCCGACAGCGCCCAGCGCGCCAAACATCCGCCTCAATGTCGCCATCGCCCTCATCACCGGCCTGATGCTCGGGGCAGGCCTCGCCGCGCTGCGGGAGATACTTGACACCCGCGTGCGCTCGGAGGAGGAGGTTGCAGCGCTCACCGATACCGCCGTCGTCGGACGCATCCCCCTCGACGAGTCGGCCCAGGATCATCCCCTCGTGGTTCAGAGCAGCCCTCATCACGCGCGGTCGGAGGCATTCCGCCGCTTGCGAACAAATCTCCAGTTCCTGGATCTTGAGGGTGGTCCACAGGCGATCGTCGTCGTCTCGTCGGTACCGAACGAGGGGAAGTCGACCACGGCGATCAACCTTGCGATCACACTCGCCGATGCGGACGCGCGGGTGCTACTCATCGACGCGGACCTCCGCCGACCCTCCATCGCGAACTACCTCGGCATCGAAGGTTCCGTCGGACTGACGACCGTGCTGATCCATCGCGCAGAGCTGCAAGACGTCGTTCAGCCTTGGGGCTCTGCCGGGCTGTTCGTCGTCCCCTCGGGCGCGGTCCCGCCGAACCCGGCGGAGCTCGTCGGGTCCCGAAGGATGGCGAAACTCATCGAGCAGGTCCGCGAGCAGTACGACTACGTCATCATCGACACACCTCCGCTCCTGCCAGTCACTGACGCGGCCCTCATGGCCAAGATGACCAGTGGAGCGCTGATGGTCACCGGGTCTGGTCTCGTCCGGCGTGACCAGCTGCTCCAGTCACTTGGCAGCCTGGGTGCGGTGAACGCTCGCGTCCTGGGCATCGTGCTGAACAAGGTGAATCGGGACACGGGCGGGTACAACTATGGGTACGAGTACTACACCTCCGATCCGGGCGACGTGTACAACACGACGCCGGAGCGGTCGTGGCCCACTGCCGCTCCGGTCGCCGAGCCAAACGCGGGAAGCCGAGAGGAGATCTCTGTGCAAGCACTGGAGATCGACGACCTGCCGCCGCGGCACAGCGAGCCCCGTCCACGGCGGCGCGCAGCCCCTTCGTGGCCGACGACAAGGAATGGTCCCGCGCCCACAGATCTCGCGCCCTGAGGCGTCGGGCGAACGGTCTCTCAGGCCGCGTTCGCCCGGCGCGGTCGCCGGAGTCGCCAGACCAACCCGGCCGGATAGCCCACCATCTTCGCCGCATCCCCCACCACTACGACCAGGGGGACACCAGCCAGCAGGCGGAGGACCTGGAACCACCGCTCCGGCCTGCGCACCCAGGCACGGCGAAAGAACTTGGCCGTATAGAACGCGAAGCCGACAGCGAGCACGATGCGAGGCACGGCGCCGAACGGCGCCAGGAACCCGACGGCACCAAGCGCGTACGCGGCAAAGCGCATCGCATGACGTCGCGGCCACAGGCCCGACTTCCCATCACCGCGGGCATAGCGGTAATACTGCTTCGCGCACCCCCGCCACGTGTCCCGGCTGGACCAACGGGCGATCGCCTCGGGCTGGAACGTGAACGACATGCCTGCCCGCTTCATGGCCAGGTCGAACACAAGATCCTCGCAGTAGTCGAGCCACGTCGGATAACCGCCGGCGGCGGCCCAGGCTCGTCGAGTGATCAGCAGCGAGCGACTCGACGGAAGGAACGACTCGGGGTCGACCTCGTCGAGCAGTGGCATGAGTACCGAAGCAAACAGCCGCTCATTCCACGAGAACCACATCGGCTCGAAGAAGCCCGAGACGACGTCGACCTCGTTGCTCTTGGCGGCAACAAGCTCCTTGAGCCAACGGGGATCGAGCCAAGTGCCCGCGTCGGTCACTGCGATCAGGTCATGCTGAGCATGCCGGATCGCACGATTCCGCCCCTCGGAGATATTGGCGCCCGGCGCTTCGATCACAGTGACCTTGACTTCCGCACTGTTCCCCCACGCGGTCAAGATCGCTACGGTCCTGTCGGTCGACCCTCCGTCGACCACCACAACCTCATCGGGAACCAGCAGCTGGGCGGCGAGCGATTCCAAGAAGACAGGAAGGCTCCGCTCCTCGTTGAACACCGTCATCGCAAGCGATACCTGAGGTATCCGGCCGGTCATCGCAGAGTTCCTGTCCCCGTGGGCATCGAGTCAATCTGGTTTACCAGCTGCGCTCGCGACCCCATCGGCACCAGGCAGTACGGGTGCTTGCCGTAGAACCTGGCCGCCGATGCGAACTCCAGCTTCCAAGCCCGCGCAGACAACCCTCGCCCCGTCTCGCGACCCCATCCGTGGTGCCATTGCACATCGCCGTCGACCTTGACGCTGATGCCGCGCTGCCACGCCCGTATGCCCAGATCAGCATCCTCGTAGTAGACGAAGAACCTCTCGTCCCACCCGCCGAGCGACTCGAAGTCCACTCGTGCGACCGCGAGAACCGCCCCCATCACCCAGACGACGTCGGTCACCTCACCTGGCTGTGCAAAACGCTGGTACCTGTCGTCGTGCAGCCTGAACAGATGCTTGATCTTCCGCGTCAGGAACGGCGCACCCCGGCCGTTCTCCTGGAGCGATCCATCAGAGTTCACGAGCTGAGGAGCCACGATCCCCCCGTGCCGCCGCACCTGGTCGGCGAGCGTCGCGATCCCGGCGGGCGTGACAGTGACGTCGGGGTTGCAGAAGATCAGCACCTCGGAGTCCGTCGCCGAGGCGCCCACATTGTTCGCGGCGGAGAACCCTAGGTTGGCGTCCAGCTCGACGACCTGTGCCCCGAGCCGGCGCGCAACCTCTTTCGAGTCGTCCGACGAGTTGTTGTCGACGACCGTCCACCGGTACGGCGCAAACGGCTGGCCGGCCCAGAAGCGCTCGAGGGTACGGGCGCTGTTGTACGAGACGGTGATCAGGCTGACCTCGTCGGGGGACGTCACGGGTTCCTACCTCGCTGTCGGTCGGGCCTCGTCAAGGCCTGTGGGTCGGATCTCGGGCCGAGTCAGTAGGACCCGCGGGGAAAGAACACCTGGCGTGCCGTCCGCAGCATGATTTCGATGTCACCCAGCAGGCTCCAGTTCTCCACGTAGTAGAGGTCCAGACGCGCGCCCTGGTCGAGCGACAGGTCGTTGCGGCCACTCACCTGCCACAGGCCGGTCAGTCCCGGCTTGACGAACAGACGACGCCTCAGCGCGTCGTCGTACTGCGCAACCTCGAGCTCCACCTGCGGGCGTGGACCGACCAGGCTCATGTCGCCCTTGATCACGTTGAGCAGCTGCGGGAACTCGTCGAGCGAGTACTTGCGCAGGAACCGGCCGAGCTGGGTGACCCGCGGATCCGACTTCGGCTTGTAGTACACGCCGACGTCACCGCCGAGCACCTTGGCAAGCTCCGCTTCGGCGTCCTGCCGCATCGACCGGAGCTTGAAGAGCGTGAAGGGCCTGCCGTGCTGACCGATCCGCTGCTGTCTGAACAGTGCCGGGCCCGGGCTTGTCAAGCAGACCAGAGCCGCCAGGACGAGCATCGGCACGGCGACGACCAACAGGATCAGCGTGGCAACCACCAGGTCGAAGATCCGCTTGACCGCATGCTGCGTGCCCGTATAGCCCGGGGGCGAGACCTGTACTACCGGCACGCCGTCGACCGGAGTGACCATCAGCCGTGGGCTCGCGACGTCGGCTAGGGCCGGCACCACCACGAGCTCCGCGCCAGTGGGTTCCAGATCCCAGGCGAGCTGCTTGAGCGCTTGTGGCGTCGCACTGTCTGACGCGGTCACCGCGACGGCGTCGACCTCGTGGGCGCGGGCGGCATCCGCAGCGTCCTCGATGCGGCCGAGGACCGGCACCCCCACGATCGGTGACGGGATCGAGGTACCACCCGGAAGGCACACCCCGACCACCTGGAACCCGGCCTGGTGGGTGCGGTCCACCCGGCGGCAGAGGTCGATGACGGCATCACGCGCCCCGACGACCAGCGTGCGCCGCTGGAACGCGCCCTGTGCCCGTTCCCGGTGCAGCCTGTTGGCGAGCAGCAACCGGCCGCCCACCACCAGCGCGATCCCGATCGGAAGGGTGACGGCCACGTACGACCGCGCCAGATCGAACTTGATGAGATAGCAGATGATCGCGACGAGCCCGAAGAGGGCGACCGTGGCCCGCACCACCCGGAGATACTCCTCCCGGCCCGAGCCAAGGACTCGCGGGCTCCGTGAGCCGACAACACCGAGTGCAAGCACCCACGCCTCGGCGAGCGCGACCGAGATGAGGACGTACTGGCCACCGCGCGGCTCGAAGAGATCCGCCTCGATGCTCCGGTCGAACCGAAGCACGTACCCAAGGGCGACCGCCGCGGTCACGGCCGCGATGTCGACGAAGAGCGCACGTCGGGCGATCACGTCCTGCCAGCGAGCTGCCGGTCCCCGGCGCTGCGCCGGCGCTGTCATCGAGGCGGTGCGGAGAAGGTCTTCGTCGGCCAGCCGCCGTTCGAGATCCGCAGCCTGGCTGTCGACGTCAGCAGGAGGGCGGTTGTCGACTGTCAAGATCCACTCCTGGACTCGTGCATCGGGACCTGTCCATCAAGGCATGAGATGACGGCGCACGCGCTGCACCTCACCTCCACGGAGAGGTACAGCGCGTGAGCCGATCAGGAAGCCGCCTGGGAGGCGGTATCCGGTGGGTCAGCTGCGGCGAACCCGGATGCGGGTCGTCACGATCGCGCCCAGGCCGAGGGCCAGCAGGCCGCCGGCGATCACCAGGTACGGGAGGCTCGTGGAGCCGGTCACAGCCAGTCCACCATCGTCGTCGTCGTCGGCCCCAGCCGCGACGGCGGTGATCGTGAAGACCTCGGACAGCGGATCGCCGTCTGTGCCGAAGGCCTGGAAGGTGAAGTCGCCGGGTGCGGAGATGGTCGCGTCGACGTACACGATGCCCTCTTCGTCGAGCGTGAAGGTATCCGCGCTGGTACCGGCCACTTCCACCTCCTGGTCGACCGTACCGGTCTGCCCCTCGGAAGTAGCCTGCACTGTGACGGTCGCGCCCGGGAGGCCCTCGCAAGTGATGGTGTAACCGAAGTCCTCGCCCGCGGTCACGGTCTGGGCCGTAAAGGTCAGGATGCACGGAGGTTCGCCGGGCCCGTACCCGTCGTCTGCGGCCGCGGCCGCCGCTGGGGCCATCACGGCAGCTGCCGTGACGACCATGGCGCTGATGAGGCGTCGAAGCATTGCTCAGTCCCCTGGTTTGTTCATTGCTACCCGTTGAGATCGGTGCCTTGGCACCGGACACCGCGACCCGGCATATCCAGCGTGAGACGCGCGTTCCCCCAGTCGTTTGCCCAGTCGGGAACGTCATTCTCCGATGGACACTTTCACGGGCCTGGGACCCGGAGTTGTCCGGAGAATGACGCCTCCCTCCTGGTGCTTCCCGGTGATAATTACATACGTCACAGACGATGTCGCGCCCGGGGCAAGTGTGATATCCCGGAACGACAGCCAGAGTTGGTCATGCTTCTGCGGCGATAGCCCGACATTCTCGGAATTCTCGGACGCTGAGGTGATGCCCCCGCCGGCCGGTGCATAAACGAGCACGCGCAACCGGATCTCGCCGGGCCGGCTCTCCTCGTAGCCCAGGATGTACGGCGACAGGTTGGGCACTTCACCTGCGGTGACGCGAGATGTGTAGGTGACGGTCACCGCCAGCTCACGCGATCCGTCCGGGCGCGTCTCGCGCTCCTCCACGTCCACTGCGGTGTCTACGTAATACCCAATTTTCGCCATCTGGATACCTTGGGTAAATACGCCGACCACCGGGTGCTCGCCGTGCACGCCCCGGAGCGCGCCGTCGAGCACCGTGCCCCCCAGGAGGTCCGCCTCGGCGGGTTCGCTGGACCACACCAGCAGTCGGCCCTCGCGGGCCGCGGCGGCCAGGCCGCTGACCCTCCTCGCGGGATCGCCGCCTCCGGCCGAAAGGGTCGCGAACG
Organism: Promicromonospora soli; assembly: GCF_014653785.1. Classification (GTDB taxonomy): domain Bacteria; phylum Actinomycetota; class Actinomycetes; order Actinomycetales; family Cellulomonadaceae; genus Promicromonospora; species Promicromonospora soli. The sequence continues at coordinate 321,988 of NZ_BNAS01000005.1, forward strand.
CCTGCTCTGCCGTGTCCGCGAAGATCGCGTCCTGCGCCTCGGGCGGCTGTGTCTTGTACACCCCGTTGAGCAGGTAGGCCACGAGCTTCTCGCCCTTGAGCATCCCACCAGGGCCGGTGTCGACCTCGCCCACCAGCCCGGCCAGTACCGCCGGGTCTGCCGTGAGCACACCGTCCACGGTCTGCCCGGTCTCGCGACGCCACATCTCGCGCGCGATCTCGGCCGACCTCGGAAAGTCCGGCGTCGACGTCACGTTCTGCATCCACCGCCCCAGGTCCTTGCCGCCGAAGATCCGCTGCTCTTCTTCGGTCAGCTGGACCACCGGCTCCTTGAACGGCCCGACCATCGACCCCGCACGTTGATCGCTGAGCTCGATCTTGCCGTCGTCCGCGTGCAGCACCATTGCGGTCCCCGTGATGCCGCCGAGTGACCGCGGCTCCGCGTTGTTCTGCACGAGCACGAGGTAGTCTCGCGGCCCGTCGGCGCCCAGCATCGGCGGGATGAGCTGCGCGGCGCGCGACGCCGTCGCCGTCGACATCCGCAGGTCGAGCAGCTGTCTTTCCAGGTCAGCGACCGCGTCCGACACCTGCGGCAGCATGGGCGAGCCGTCGATGCGCTCGACGCCCTGCAGCGCGTAACCGACGGACTGGTCGGCCAGCTTCACGTCCGGAGCCACCTTCTCCAGCGGCTCGAGATCCACGCGGCCGCCCTTCGGCGAGAGCGTGGCCGGATCCACCACCTCGAGCACCTCGGCGAGCCGCGGCAGCGGCCCCTGGGCCAGCTGGTCGACCGTTGCCGCCATTGCAGCGACGGCCTCCACCGTCGGCCCGACGCCGGGCAGCCGGCTCACGAACGACCAGTGCGGCCCTTCGGTCGCGCCTCGGGCGTCGGCCGCGTTTCTCTGCAGGTTGGCGACAGTGGTGTCGAGGTTCTTGGTGCGGCCGGCGACAGCGTCGGCCTGCAGCGTGTCGACCCCGCGCGCCGCCCTTTCCAGCGAGCTGCCGGCACGCGCGGCGTCGAGCGCCACCCATGCGACAAGGAAGCCGAGGAGCACGACGAGCCCCACCAGGCCCAGCACGGCGATGTTCAGGTTCCGACGCCGCCGTCGGGTCCAGAACGCGGGCTTGGGCAGCGCCGGCTTCTTCCATGGGCTCGGCGCCGGCGGTGTCCAGCGCTCCGCTGTGGCGGTGCCGTGACCTCCGGTGGCCGCTCCTGCCGATGATCCTGCCCTCTTGAGCGGCACGACTTTCGCGGTCGGGTCGGCGATTTGACTGATCTGCGTGCCCTTAGACGGGCTACCTTTAGGCGAGAACACCGGCGCGTCCGCCCATTTCTCGCCCCACCCAGGGTGCGCCACCGGACCTCCAGATGGATCTGTCTACGCAATGCGCGTTACGTTACCTGTGACATGCCGAGCAGGCGCGGCGAATTGGAATCTGTGCATTTGCACGCAATCTCCCTGCGTTTTGCCCTGAATCGCGAGAGCCTTGATTTCACCCTGCGAAATTCAGGCAACTGAGCACGTAATGCGGAGCCGGATCTAGGCTGGGGTAGCCACAACCACCGAGGGAGACCCGCATGCCCTTTACCGTGCTCGCGGTCTGCACGGGCAACATCTGCAGGTCCCCCGCCGTCGAGACGCTCCTGCGCAGCGTCTTCGACACATCCGTGACCGTCGGCAGCGCCGGGACGAACGCACTGGTCGGCCGTCCCATCGCCGAGCCCATGGCGGAACTCCTCACTGCGGGCGGGTTCCCGCCCGCCGGCTTCGCAGCGCGACAGCTCACCCCAGAGCTCATCAGCGGGGCCGACCTTGTCCTCACCCTGACGCCGGCGCACCGCGCCTGGGTGGTCGACCGCGTGCCGTCCGCCGTCCGCCGCACCCTCACCGTCAGGGAGCTGGGGCGGTTGTCGAGCACGCTGACACCCGGCGCCGTCGTCGGGCAGGACGACGCCGCTCGGCTCGCCGCCCTCCTGCCCGCCGCACTTCTTGAGCGGCCGCGGCACGTCGGCCGCCATCACGACGACGGCGTCTTGGACCCCTACGGCCACTCCGCCGCCGTCTACCGGCGCTCCTACGACCAGATCCTGGACGGGCTGACCCCGATCCTGGCCGCGCTGCGCGCGTGACCCTGCCTGCCCGGCGCAGCGAATTCACCCGGGGAGTGCGGCCGGCGTCGACGGGCGTGACGACCCCCCGTCCGTAGACTGGCAAGGTGCCAACGATCCGCTCCCTGCTGGCCCATCCCGAGGAGCGTCGGCCCAGCCCGCCGGCCCCGCGCGCCAACCTCTTCCGGATTTTCGGCGCGGGCATCGGCCTGTTTGCGATCGGCCTTGTCGTTGCGCTGATCCTCTACCTCACTGACCGCGGCAGCATGGAGTCCGTCGCGATCTGTGGCACGGGCATCGTGCTCGGCGTGCTCGGCCTGCTCTGGGCCCGCCGCCACCGATAGCGGCCGCCGGTCCCCGTACAGGGCCTCAGCCCCAGGCACGTTCGGCGCTCAGCTCCTCCGCGCGCGCCGGGTCGCGCAGCGCGGCCTCCAGGAGGAGAGCGTCCGCGCCGGTCAGCTCCGCCAGCGCTCGGGCCAGTCCCTCGAGTGATGCGGCATGGGCGACGGCTCCGGACACCCACCAGGCGACGCGTTTGCCCTCCACCGTCAGCGCGTCGTGGCGGCGCCAGGCCTCCGGCGCGCCCGGCGCGAGGGCCCGGACCCGCGGATCGAGCGCGACCTGCTCCCCGGGATCGTCGGGGGCGACGTCGGTATCGCCCTCGAACGGGAGGTCCAGCAGGTCGGCGAGCGCCTCGCCGACGTCGGCGGGGGCGGGGACCACCGGGCCGAGCTGGGCCCACTGGGGCGAGGCGGCGACCGCGAGGTCGTCCGTGCTCTCGACCGTGACGCCGGTCGGCCCGAGGGCCGGGAGCCGGGGAGGGGCGATGGCCCGGGAGTCGTGGGCGCGGGCGAGCGCGGCGAGGCCCGTCCAGACGGCGCGGGCGACGTCGGCCGGCAGCCGCGCGGGCGCCTCCGCTTGCGCCTCGGGCAGCCGGGCCAAGACCGCGGGCCACTCGTGTCCGGGCAGGTCAGCGAGGTTGCGTCGGCCGCCGAGCGCGGTCAGGAGCTCCGCGCCCAGGCCGGCGGTCTCGGGCGGAGCGGGCGGGAGCAGCGGCGTGTCCCCGAGGGCGAACGGCGCGCCCAGGCGACGCCGCAGGAACCATGCCGTGTACGACGGCGCCTCCCGCCCCGGGGCGTCCGGCGAGCGCACGGGCGTCAGGAGGGCGCGGCGCAGGTCGGGGTCGGCGGAGATGCGGGCGAGGGCCGCGGCGAGCGGACGCTCCTCGGCAGGGCCGGTGCCCGCCGTGTCCCGCAGCGCGTCGAGGTCGGGCACCGCCTCCACGTCGCCGATCCACGCGCCGACGCCCAGCTCGTCCGCGAGGTGTTCGAGGTACTCGTCCCAGTCGGAGAGCCAGCCCGCGGGGTCGTCCGCGCCGTAGTCGACATCGTCGCCGTCGGACGTCACGACGTCGGTGACGCGGTAGACGCCCAGGTCGGCCCGGGCCCCGGCGGCCCCAAGGGTCTCGCCGCCCCAGCGCTCGACGACCTCGTCGCGCACCAGGACGAGGTCCAGGTTCCGGGCTGCCCAGGTTCCGGGCAGCGCCGCCTCGCGCAGCGGGACTACGTCGTCGTCCGCCACGACAGGGAGCTCCCCGAGCCAGAACGGGAGGTCGCCCGACCCGGACTCGGCCACGGCGAGGTGCACCAGCTCCAGGACGGCGGCGACGGTCTCGGCGGGAGCCGGTTCCTCGGGCGCCCCCTCCCCCTCAGGTGCCGCCCCCGCCAGGGTCCGGGCCGACAGGACGGCACCGAGCTGGTCGGCATCGGCGTCGTCCAGCACGTGCTCCGCGGCGGCCAGCGCCGTCGACCGGACCGCGGCGTCCGCGAGCAGCCCACGCGGCGTGGTCGGTACGGCGCCGGCCCGCTCCAGGAGGGGGTGGGCGACGTCCGGGTGGACCACGCGGACGCCGAGCGCGCGGGCGATCCCTGCGAGGTGCGGGGCCTCGAGCAGCACCGTCCCCCGCGCGCCCCGGGTCACGCGCCCGTCGGCGAGCGGGAGCGGGGCCCCGGCGACCGCCTCGAGCACCGCGGGTTCGCCGGCGTGCTGCGCGAGGGCGTCGAGGGCCGCGTGCATGACGTCCGGGTCGGGCGGCAGGGCCTCGACCAGGTCGGCGAGGTCCAGGGAGTCCGCTCCGAGCGAGCGCGCCAGGGCCTGGTGGCGCACGGGGACGGTGACCAGGGCCCGGGCGGAGCCGATCGCGAGCGCCCGGGCGAGCGCCGGGTCCTCGCCGAGCGGCCCGGCGAGGAACGCGGCGTCCGACGGCGCGACCCCCGGCGCCGCGCTGGGCACATCGTCGAACGCGTCGGCGCGTAGCTGTTCCGGCGCGCTCGGCGGCAGGAGCGGCGTGTCCCGCAGCGCGTCGACGGCGGACGCGCGGATCGCGGCGTCGACGTCGCCCGCCGGGAGCCCGGCCGGCACCAGGTCGAGGACGTCACGCTCCGCCGCGAGCTCGCCCAGGAACGCGGCGTACGCGCGGCCCGCCTCGGCGGCCACCCGGTCCGACGTCGGGCCCGGGAGCACGCCACGCCGTCCCGGATCCACCGGGAAGGACGCGATGAGCAGTCCTGGGAACGTGAGCCGGACGTCGGTTGGTGTCGGCGCGTGCAGCACCGGGCTCCCTGCCGGGCGGGTCCCCGTCCTGGGCAGTGCCCAGAGCACCGACCAGTCCGACCGTCGCGCCTCGGACGGCAGCGACTCGTCCGGGCCCAGCACTCCGGACGCCCGGTGCACGCGCCACCGCGAGCCGACGTCGCGCAGCACGCGCGGGGTCGCTCGCGGCGCGGCGCCAGCCGGTTCAGAACCCGGCTGACCTGCGAAGTCGTCCTCGATCACCACTTCGTCGAGCGCGGGCAGGGCGAGCAGGAGCGCATCGTCGACCGCGGCGAGCTGGGCGCGGACGGCGGCCACCGCATCGGCGTCGCGCAGCAGGAGCTCGACCACGGTGTCCGGCTCGTCCGGGGCGGTTCCGGGAGCAGGGAACGGAAGCCGCAGCACGGGCAGCGCGTCGCCGCGGGCCGCGGCCTCTTCGCGGAGATCGGTCGGTTGCGCGGCGGCCGACGCGAGATCGGTCCCTCCCAGCCCGAGCTCAGAGCGCGTCGCGACGAGCGAGAACCGCACTCCGCCACCTCGGGAGCGGACCAGGATCTCGTCCGACACGGACCGGACGGCGGCGAACCCGACGCCGAACCGCCCCACTACACCGGCGGGCCCCCGGACAGCGCCGTCGGCACCGGCCTGCCCCGGGACCACGGCACCCTCGGCCGGCCCGACCTTCGCGGAGGCCCGGAGGGACGCCAGCGACGCCACGCCGTCGGCGTCGAGCGGTGCGCCGGTGTTGGCAGCGACGAGCCGCCAGGCCCCGCCACCGGCGGTGCCGCCAGAACCAGAGCCAGAGCCAGAGCCAGAGCCACCGTCACCGGACCCGCCCGGCTCCAGGCGAAGTGTCAGCCGGCCGGGCACCCCGGCGCGCGCGGCGGCGTCGGCCGCGTTCTGCGCCAGCTCCACCACCACACGATCGCGGTAGTACCCGCGCGCGTGGTCCTCCTCGGAGTTCGCGTCCTCGCGAAAGCGCGTGGGCGACGCGAGCCACGCCTCGGTCACCGCGCGCCGCAGCGCACCGGTGCCGAAGGGGTCGAGGGTCACTCGGGGGATTCGCCCTCGCGGCCGGGGGTCTCGACAGGCTCGACCAGAGGAGCGGACTCGACCTCGTGCTCGTCGATCAGCGGCGCCGGCGCCGGCCAGTCGGTGGGGTGCTCCTCGACGTCGGTCTCCGAGTGGGCTCCGCAGCCGTGGTCGAGAGAGACCACCTTGCCGTCGTCGGGCGACCACTCGTTGGCGCACACCCCGAAGAGCTGGCCCATCGGGCCGGAAAGCGGGATGAGGAACGCGCAGGCCATGCACTCGGCGGCCGACGCGACGGCGCCCGCGGAGGTGGGTCCGCGCGATCCGCGGTACCAGCGCTCTGCGGCCTCGTCCCGGCCCCGCGGGGACAGCACGCGGGCGCGGGCGAGCGCGAGCTCCTCGATCGCCACCTCGTCCACCTCGGGGTCACCCGTCGGGGTGAAGCCGGGCTCGAGCCGCGGGTCGTCGGCACGGAACGGCAGCACGTCACCCGGGCCGATGTCGCCCGGACGCAGCCGCTCGGACCACGGCAGCCAGGCGGGGGCGAGGATCGCCTCGTCGCCGGGCAGCAGCTCGACCTCGCTGATCGTGGCGGTCCGGCCGCGCGGCACGCGCGTCACCGTGACCGTCCAGTGCCAGCCGCGGTACCCCCGCATGGTCGCGGCGAAGCGGTGCGAGACCACCCGCTCGTCCTCGAAGAGGGTGCCGAGGTGCTCCCCGACGTCGTCCGGTCGCTCAGCCACCTCCTCGGCAGCGGCGCGCGCGAGCTCGGCGGCACCGTTCAGCACGGCGTCTCGGCTCGAGCGTGCAGCGACCCGCCGGGTCGGCGTTCGTCGGGCGGGCGCGATGGTCGTCACCATGTTCCTCGTGACCTCGTGGGGGGTTCTCAGGCGTCGAAGTCGTCTGCGACCTTGCGCAGCATCTTGGCGAGCAGCTCCGGGTTCTTCGGATAATGCCCCTTGCGCAGGTCGTTGGCCACGCGGTCCAGCATCTGCGTGAGGTCGCCGACGATCACAGCCATGTCGTCGGCGGGCTTCCGCTTCGCCTTGGCGACCGACGGTGCGGCGTCGAGGACCTTGACCGCGAGTGCCTGCGGACCGCGGCGGCCGTCGGCCACCCCGAAGTCCACGCGCGCGCCCGGCTTGGGGACTACGCCCTCAGGCAGGGCGGAGGCGTGCAGGAATACCTCGCCGCCGTCCTCGTTCGCGATGAAGCCGAAGCCTTTGTCGGTGTCGAACCACTTGACCTTGCCGGTGGGCACTGCGACCTTCTTCTGTGCTTGTCGATACTGCTCGCGGAACTTGCTCATGACGGCCCGGGCTGCTGCGACTGCGCGCGCCACCTAGGCCGGATACCCAAGGCTACCGGGCGGAAGCCTGCCCCGTCGCACGCATTGGCCACACTTCGCCCGCGCGGCCAGGTCCACACCGGCAGCAGCCGCCCGGTTGCTGGGTTCACACCGCGATGCCCAGGTCCACGCCGAGCCGGAGCGCCACCTCGTCGAACCACGCCGCCGGGTCGGCGACAGAGCCCACCTGGTGCCCGAACAGCTCGAACGAGATCACGCCGAACAGCATGGTCCACGCCATGAGCGCGCGGCGGACCGTCTCCGGCAGCTCGTCGTCCGACAGGTCCAGGCTTGCCATCAGCCCGTGCTCCTTGATGAAGGCCAGCGCGGGTGCCACTGTCCCGGGCGGGGCCGCGGACGCAGTCCCGGAGGCCGGCACGACCGGCGGGCGCGCACCCGCCGCGTAGGCGTCCCCGACGATGCGCACGAGCACGCGAACGACGCGCGTGGCCGGGTCGACGGTGTCCCGCGGCGCGACATAGCCGGGTACCGGCGTGCCGTACAGCAGCCCGAACTCCCCCGGATGAGCCACGCACCACGTCCGTACGGCGCGGAAGGTGCCGATCCAGCGGGCGGCTGTGTCCGCGCGGTCGGCGACGGCGGCGTCGGCACCCTCGGCGGTGGCGCCCAGCTCGTCGTACGCCTCGATGAGCAGTGCGGTGAGCAGCGCGTCGCGGCTCGGGAAGTACCGGTACACCGCCGAGGAGACCATCTCGACGTCGCGCGCGACGGCGCGCAGCGACAGCGCGGCAGGGCCGTCGGTGGTCAGCCGCGCGCGGGCGGAGTCGAGGATCTCGCGGGTGATCGCCTCGCGAGCGAGGGCGCGGGCAGTACGGGCCGGACTCATGCGCCCCAGGCTGCCATGTTTGGATCACCGCACACAAATGTGAGCGCTGCTCTTGTTTTCGACGGCCGGACATGCCACGCTTACGGCACGCCAATGAGAGCACTGCTCTCGGAATGGAGCATTGATCATGTCTGACAACCACCTCATCGTCGGCGCCGGCCCTATCGGCCGCCACGTCGCGGCCCTCCTCGCCGACCGCGGTTCCCGCGTCACCGTCGCGAGCCGCTCCGGCCGCAGCACCGGGATCGACGACGTCGAGCACGTCGCCCTCGACGCCTCCGACGCCGACGCCCTGGCCCGAGCCGCCGAGGGGACCGACTACCTCTACAACTGCGCCAACCCCGCCGACTACACCCAGTGGGAGCGCGTGTGGCCGCCGCTCGCCGCGTCCCTGCTGTCGGCCGCCGAGCGCTCCGGCGCGGTCTACGCGATTACCGGCACCCTCTACCCCTACGGCCCGGTCGACGTCCCCATCTCCGAGGACCTGCCCGCCGCCGCCACGGACCACAAGGGTCGGCTCCGGGCCCGCATGTGGGCGGAGGCGAAGGCCGCGCACGACGCCGGGCGCATCCGGGCCGTCGAGATCCGCGGCTCCGACTACATGGGCCGCGGCGTCGGCGGCAACGGGCACATCTCGCGCCTCATGCCCGCCGCGCTGCAGGGCAAGCGCGTCACGATGATGGGCCGCACCGACCTGCCGCACACCTTCACCGACGTGCACGACGCCGCCCGCACCCTGATCGCCGCCGCCGAGGACCCGGGTGCCCACGGACGCGTCTGGCACGTCCCGAGCAACCCGCCGGTCACGCAGGCCCAGGCCCTGACGGACGTGCTCGGATCCGTGGGCAGGCCGCCCGTGAAGATCTCGTCCCTGCGCGGCACCGGGCTCGCCGCCGTCGCCCTGGTCTCCCCCTTCATGCGGGAGATGCGCGAGATCATCTACCAGTGGGAGCGCCCGTACGTCCTGGACGACACCGCCGCCCGTACCCGCTTCGGCATCACTCCGACGCCGTGGGAGGAGATGTGCCGCCGCACCGCGCAGGGCTGACGGCGGTCCGGGCGTGGAACGACCGGACTTCGGCCCGGGAAACCCGCGTAGCATCGTCAGGATGGCCTCCTCGCTCCCCGCAGCGCCGGCGGCGGCCACGCGGCACTTCGCCGACGACCTCCGGCAGCGCTCGGACACCGCGCTCGTCGCGCTCCTGCGCGCCCGTCCTGATCTCGCCACCCCATCCCCCTCGACGCTCCGCTCGCTCGCTGCCCGCGCGTCGAGCCGCACCTCGCTCGAACGCGCCCTCGCGCGCGCCGACGCCCTGACCCTGCAGGTCCTGGAGGCGGTGCTCGCCCTCGAGCCGGTCTACCGCGCCTCGCCCGATGCCGGGTCGCCGCTTCCCGGTTCCCTCACCACCGAGGTGGTCAACTGGGCGCTGGGTGGTTCTGCGGAGGACCGGCCCCGCGTCGAGGCGGCCGTGCGGCTGGCCGTCGAGCAGGCCCTGCTCTGGGACACCGGCCCGGGGTCCGACATCGAGGGCGGCGCCGGTGCGGGTGCCACCCCGGCGGAGCCCGTCGACCTCCGCACGGCGCCCGGGCTCGACGAGCTGCTCGGCCCGAACCCCGCGGGCCTGGGCCCCCACCTGGATCCCGTACCGGGCGGGCTCGCCGAGGCGGTCGGGTACGCGCTCGGCTCCGAGTCCGGGCGCACGAGGACCGCTCCCGCGCTCGACGCGCTCCTCGCCGAGGCACCTCCCGGCGCCCGCGCGATCCTGGACGCGCTCGCCTGGGGGCCACCGGTCGGCGTCGTGCCGCCCGCCGGATCCCGGCCGCGTGACGCGGTGAACTGGCTGGTCACAGCGAATCTCCTGGTCCGCTCGGACGCCCGGCACGTGGTCATGACGCGCCTGGTCGGGCTCGCGCTCCGCGGCGGGCACACCCACCGCGAGCCGCGCACCCGGCCGCCCGAGCCGGAGGGCCGCACGGTGCTGGCCGTCACCGCCGACGCCGAGGCGGCGAGCGCCGCGCTCGAGCTGGTCCGCCGCGTGCGGGTGCTGCGGCAGTCCTGGGACGCGAACCCGCCGTCGGTCCTCCGGGCCGGCGGTCTGGGCGTGCGCGACCTGCGCCGGGTTGCCGCCCAGCTGGAGACGGACGAGCGCGCGACAGCGTTCGTGGTCGAGGTAGCGGCGCTGGCCGGCCTGGTGCGGGACGACGGCGAAGCGCCGCCGTCGTACGTGCCGACCGTGACGGACTGGGACGACCTGGACGACGCCGCCCGCTGGGCGCGGCTCGTCGAGGCCTGGCTGGCCTCCCGCCGCGCGCCGTGGCTGGTGGGCTCGCGGGACGACAAGGGCGCGCTCCGGCCGCCGCTCTCACCGGACCTGCAGCGGCCGTGGGTGCCGCGCCTGCGAAACGGCGTGCTGGGGGTGCTCGCCGCCGGACCGGCCGGCGACACCGTGCTCGCGCCGACTCCCGCCGCCGTCGTCGATGTGCTGACCTGGCACACGCCCCGGGCCGTACCGCCCGCGAGCGCTGTCGAGGGCCTGCTGGCGGAGGCGGAGTGGCTGGGTGTGACGGGCGCCGGCGCGCTGTCGACGCCCGGCCGCGCTCTGCTCCGCATCCCGCACGACGAGCCCCACGCGCCGGGCGACGCCGCCGCCGCGCTGCGTGCGGTCCTGCCGCACGAGGTGGACGAGATCCTGCTCCAGGGTGACCTCACGGGGATCGTCCCGGGCCGCCCGTCGCGTGAGCTCGCGCGGCTGCTGGAGCGGTCGACGGACATCGAGTCGCGGGGCGCCGCCACGACCGTTCGGTTCAGCCCGGCGTCGGTCACCCGGGCGCTCGACCACGGCGAGACCGCGGACGGCCTGCTCGACGAGCTGTCCCACCGGTCGCCCGTGCCGGTCCCGCAGCCCCTGGAGTACCTGGTCCGCGACACCGCCCGGCGGCACGGGGCGGTGCGCGTGGGTTCGGCGTCGTCGTACCTGCGGGCCGCCGACGCCACCGTCCTCGCCGGTCTCGAGCACGACCCGACGCTCGTCAGCCTGGGCCTGGTGCGGCTCGCGCCCACGGTGCTCGCGGCGTCGGTCCCAGCGGCCGCCCTGCACGAGATCCTGCGCAGCCGCGGCCTGGTCTCGGCCCTCGAAGGGCCGGACGGCCGCGTGCTCGTCGCACGCCGGGGCGTGCTGGGTCGTGCGATGCCGGCCCCGCGCTCGGCGGCCGCGATCCGGACGGGCTCGGGGTCCGACATCGCCACACGCGCGCCCGACCCCGAGGCGCTGGTCGCCGAGCTCCGCGCCGTCGAGGCGGCGGCGCGAGCCGGTGCGCGGGCGCGGGCGGACGCGGCCGAGGTGGCGCGGTCGGTGTCCACGTCCGGCGGCGGCATCCCGCTGCGCGGCTACCGGGTCGTGGCCGGCCGGCCGGGCCGCACCGAGATCACCGAGGTCGAGCAGCTGACGGGCACCCCGGTCGCCCCGGAGAGACCCACGCCGACGCCGGCGAGCGCGGCCCCGGCGTCCGCCGACGGGCCCGTTGTCGAGGCCCTGGAAGACGACCCGGGAACACAGCACCCCGCCGACGGGTTGGCATTGCTGCGCGACGCGCTCCGCGACGGCTCCACCGTGATCGTCGAGGTGGCCGGGCACACCGGCCGGCTGGAGCGCCGCGAGCTGAAGCCCCTGAACCTCGACGGCGGGAGGCTTCGCGCGCTCGACCCGGACCGAGAGGCCGAGCTGACGATCGCCGTCCACCGCATCGCGTCGGTCCTGCCGACATCGTCCACGCCGTAGACCGCAGCTGAGCAAGACCGAGGGAGACCCCATGCCCGATGGCCCGCTGATCGTGCAGAGCGACAAGACGCTCCTGCTGGAGGTCGACCACCCGAGTGCCGAGCAGGCGCGCCGCTCCATCGCGCCCTTCGCCGAGCTGGAGCGCGCGCCCGAGCACGTCCACACCTACCGCCTGACGGCGCTGGGCCTGTGGAACGCGCGCGCGGCCGGCCACGACGCGGAGCAGGTCGTGAACACGCTCATCGAGTTCAGCCGGTACCCCGTGCCGCACGCGCTGCTGGTCGACGTCGCCGAGACGATGGCCCGCTACGGGCGCCTCCAGCTGGCGCAGGACCCGGCGCACGGCCTCGTGCTGCGCACCACCGACAAGGCCGTCCTCGCGGAGGTGCTGAAGTCGCGGCGCACCGCGGGCCTGGTCGGCGAGCGCCTGGACGAGTCCACTGTGGCCGTGCACCCCTCCGAGCGCGGGCACCTCAAGCAGGTCCTGGTGAAGCTGGGCTGGCCGGCCGAGGACCTCGCGGGCTACGTCGACGGCGAGAAGCACCCGATCGAGCTGAGCCCCACCACAAAGCCCCGGACGCCGCACGAGAAGGCCGCCGCGTGGGAGATGCGGCCCTACCAGGCGCAGGCAGTGGACGGGTTCTGGCACGGCGGGTCGGGCGTCGTGGTCCTGCCCTGCGGCGCGGGCAAGACGATCGTCGGCGCGGGTGCGATGGCGAAGTCGGGCACGACGACGCTCATCCTGGTGACCAACACAGTGAGCGCGCGCCAGTGGCGTGACGAGCTGGTGCGGCGCACGAGCCTGACCGAGGACGAGATCGGCGAGTACTCCGGCGCCCGCAAGGAGATCAAGCCGGTCACCATCGCGACCTACCAGGTGCTGACGACCAAGCGGAAGGGCGTCTACACGCACCTCGAGCTGCTCGACGCCCGCGACTGGGGCCTGGTCCTGTACGACGAGGTGCACCTGCTGCCTGCCCCGGTCTTCCGGATGACGGCGGACCTGCAGGCCCGGCGACGCCTCGGCCTCACCGCCACGCTGGTACGTGAGGACGGCCGCGAGGACGAGGTGTTCAGCCTCATCGGGCCCAAGCGGTTCGACGCGCCGTGGAAGGACATCGAGGCCCAGGGCTACATCGCGCCAGCGGACTGCGTGGAGGTGCGGCTCACGCTCCCGGAGAGCGAGCGCATGACGTACGCGACGGCCGAGATGGAGGACAAGTACCGGCTCGCCGCGTCGGCGTCGGGCAAGAAGAAGGTGGTGGAGCAGATCGTCGCGCGCCACCCGGACGACCAGGTGCTCGTCATCGGGCAGTACATCGACCAGCTCGAGGAGCTGGCGGAGCACCTCGGCGCGCCGATCATCACGGGCGCGACCACGAACAAGGAGCGGCAGCGGCTGTTCGGGGCGTTCCGCGAGGGCGAGATCTCGCGCCTCGTGGTGAGCAAGGTCGCCAACTACTCGGTGGACCTGCCGGAGGCGTCGGTGGCGATCCAGGTGTCGGGATCCTTCGGCTCGCGGCAGGAGGAGGCGCAGCGCCTCGGGCGCATCATGCGGCCCAAGGCCGACGGGCGCACCGCGCACTTCTACGCAGTCGTCGCGCGGGACACCGTGGACCAGGACTTCGCCGCCCACCGGCAGCGGTTCCTGGCCGAGCAGGGATACGCGTACCGCATCGTGGATGCGGAGGATCTGGACGAGTCGCCGGCTGATTCCCCATCATTCTGAGGGCGGGCCAGCGCCCGGCGTGAAAAACCACCTTCACGCTGGGCGTTCACCCGGGAAGTCGTTGCTTATACGCAACGTTTTCGTCTCAAATTGCGAGGACATGAGCCGGGGGTGACGATCAGGGCGTGATCGAGTCCTCAGCAAGACACGACCATCCATACGATCCCAGCACCCGGGCGACCGGGGGCTGGACCATCGCAGCCTTCGTCGGCCTCGTCGGCGTCGTTCTCGCGGCTACCTCCCAGGCCGCCGACGCGACGGTCACGGAGCCCATCGAGCCGATGCCGTCGGTCTCGCCGCGCCTGTCCGCGGCCAAGCAGGCCGAACTCATGTCGGACGTGCTCCCGGCATCGCCGCCGATCACCCTCACGGACCCCGTGACCGACGGCACGGGCGCGCTGAGCGACGCCGAGCGCCAGGAGCTGCAGGCCGCCATCGACCGGCTCGCCGACGAGTCGGACCTGCGCATGTTCGTCGTGTACATCGAGAGCTTCGACGGCATCGATCCGGTGGACTGGGCCAACGCGAGCGCCAACCTGTCAGGGTTCGGCACGGACGACCTGCTCCTGGCCATCGCCACCGCCGACCAGCAGTTCGGCCTGTCCGCGGACACCAACGTCGCCCTGACGGACACCCAGCTCGGTGAGATCGACAGCACCGTCGCCGCCTCCGTCGAGGAGGAGCAGTGGGCCGCGGCCGCTACCGACGCCGTCGACACCGTGCGCCGGGCCCAGGCCGACGCGACCAGCCCGATCCTCCTGGCCGGCATCGCCCTCGCCGCCGCCCTGTTGCTCGTCGCGATCGGGTACGTCATGTGGCGGTTCGCCGTGCCGCGCCTCGCGCGGCTCACGGACCACCTTTCGGCACCCGCCCGCACGACACTGGACGAGCTGCCCCTCGCCGAGCTGGACGAGCGCGCCGCGGCCGCCCTGGTCGGCATCGACGACGCGCTGAAGACCTGCGACCAGGAGCTCGGCTTCGCCCGCACGGAGCTGGGCGCTGACGCGACGAGGGACTTCGAGCAGATCCTGGCGCGCGCCGCCGGCGACGTCCGCGAGGCGTTCGCGATCCGGCAGGCGCTGGACGTCACGGCAACGCAGGCGGAGGACGGCCGGCCGGACGACGCCGGGCGCGACTACGGGTCCGACGCCGAGCGGCGTGCGCGCCTGACCCAGATCATCGCGCTGTGCGACGGCGCGGCCGACGCGCTCGACGCGCGGACACGAGCGTTCGACGACCTGCGCCGCCTGCAGCAGCGCGCCCCGGAGGTGCTGGCCGACGTCGTCGCCGCCGAGCCCGAGGTCGTCAGCCGGGTGGCCACCGCACGCGACGTGCTCGCGCAGCTCGCGGGGACGTACCCGGCGAGCACGCTGGCGACGGTGTCGGGCAACCCGGAGCAGGCGGAGCTGCTGCTCGCCAACACCAAGGAGGCCGTCGCCGCCGGACGGTCGGCCCTGGCAGCCGGGAACCAGGCGATAGCCGTGGCGCACGTGCGGAGCGCACAGAACGCGCTGGGCCAGGCCGTCATGCTGCTCGACGCCGTCGACGCGACCGCCGGCTATCTCGCGGAGGCCGCCGGACGGCTCGACAAGTCGGTAGCGTCGCTCACCCAGGACGTGAAGTCTGCCAAGTCGGTCGAGGGCGACCTGCGTGTCACGCTCGCGCGTACCGCCGCCCAGGCCTCGCTCAAGCATGTCGAGGTGACGCGCGACGGCGGCGACCCGCTGGTGGGGCTGCAGCGCATCGCCGCCGCGGAGGCCGCGCTCGACGCCGCCCTGGCGACCACCCGCGACGCCACCGAGGTGGCGGCACGGGCGTCCGCGCTGCTGCGGGACACGCTCGGCCGGGTCGACGCGCAGCTGCGCCAGACCGCCGACTTCGTCGCCACGCGACGCGGAGCCGTAGGCGCGACGGCGCGGACGCGGCTCGCGGAGGCGGTCCGGCTGGCCGACGTCGCCCGCTCGCTCCACTCGACCGCCCCCGCGGTAGCACTGGACGAGGCCCAGAGCGCGAACACGCTGGTGCAGGAGGCCGCGCGGCTCGCCCGCCGGGACGCGGACGCCGTCGTGACCGTTTCCGCCGCGGAGGAAGAGCCCGCAACGGACGGGCCCGACGCGAACGGCCCGATCACCGGCGGCATGATGCTCGGTGGCATCCTGTTCGACCCGCGCCTGGCACGCTCACGCAGGCGCGCCCACAACGCGGCCATCGGGGGCGGGTTCGGCGGCGGCGGGTTCGGCGGCGGGCGCCCCGTGGCGCTCAGGAAGCTGGGCACGGTCCGCGCCTGGTGGCCGGCGCAGGCCAAGTAGCCGCCGCTCCGTGGATGATCGTCCCCGGCTACAGGTAGCGCAGCGGGTCGAACTCCTCGATCGGGATGATGCGGACGCGCGGCAGCATGGTGGTGAAGGCGTCGGCGTCGGCCTCGAGGTCGTACATGACGAGGCCGCGCTGCTCCAGGTCCGTGAACCGGGCGTTGACGAACTCCCGGAAGCCCAGCAGGCCGACGCGGCGGTCGTCGTCGTCGAGCAGGGCCTCGATCTGCGGCAGGAAGTCGCCGTCGTGGCTCGCGAGGAGCACGTCGCCGGGGCGGTCCATCAGCGCGTCGAGGGTGCGCTGGATACCAACGTCGACTACCTTCTCCGAACCCTGCGCGGCCAGCGGGATCGGCTTGTAGCCCATGGCGAGCAGAGCCTGCACGAACGGCATCGGCATCTGGCCGGACGTCGCGTTGAGGAAGAACAGCGGCACGACGTTCTGCGACCACACCTTCTCCGCGAACGCGGAGATGCGGTCCCAGCGGGGGCGTTCCTCGGGAGCGGGCCGGCGGTTCAGCACGTTCATGCCGAGCGTGGCGTCGATGTTCTCACCGTCGACGATGAGATACGTGCGCCGGGGCGTCTGTCCAGGCTCCTGCGGGAACGGTGCTGACATGCAGGACAGCCTAGCGGCGTGCCAGGTGGCGGGCCGGATGATGCGCTGCCCGGGTCGGGGCAATTTCCCGGGCGAAACTCAGGCATCGTTCAGGAACCAGCCGCACACTTGAAACATGGCTACTCCTGAGGCGCGTCTCGTCGTCGTCGACGACGAACCGAACATCCGTGAGCTCCTGTCCACCTCCCTGCGTTTTGCGGGCTTCGAGGTACATGCGGCCGCGGACGGTAATGGCGCCCTCCAGCTCGTGCGCGACGTGGAGCCGGACCTCGTGGTCCTCGACGTGATGCTCCCCGACATGGACGGCTTCACGGTGACGCGCCGCATGCGTGCGACGGGCCGGCACACCCCCGTCGTCTTCCTCACGGCGAAGGACGACACGCAGGACAAGGTGCAGGGCCTCACCGTGGGCGGCGACGACTACGTGACCAAGCCGTTCAGCCTCGAGGAGGTAGTGGCCCGGATCCGTGCGGTGCTGCGCCGCACGGGCGTGCCCGCCCCGGAGGAGGAGGCCGTGCTGCACGTCGGCGACCTGGAGATGGATGAGGACTCGCACGAGGTGCGCCGCGCGGGCGTCGAGGTGGAGCTGTCCCCCACGGAGTTCAAGTTGCTGCGGTACCTCATGCTCAACTCCGGCCGCGTCCTGTCCAAGGCACAGATCCTGGACCACGTGTGGCAGTACGACTGGGGCGGCGACGCGAACATCGTCGAGTCATACATCTCGTACCTGCGGCGCAAGATCGACACCGTCGAGGTCGAGGGCGAGACCCTGCCCCCACTGATCCACACGAAGCGCGGCGTGGGGTACCTGCTGCGCGCCCCGCAGCCAGCCCGTGCTTGACCGGATCAAGGAGCGTCTGTCCGGCATCCCGCTGCGCGCCAGGCTCGTCGCGATCATCTCGCTCCTGCTGGCCGCGGGACTGGGCATCGCGGGGATCGCCACCACCACCGTGGTGTCGAACTTCCTGGTGCGGCAGGTCGACGAGGAGCTGCACACCAGCGCCGTGCCACTCGCCACGTTTCCGCAGCCGGGCATCGGGCAGGGCCTGCCGAGCGACTACTACGTCCGGGTGATCAGCGAGAGCGGCGACGTCAAGTCGAACCGCACTGACGCCGCCGTGACGCTCTACGGCATCCCCAACCTGCCGGCCATGACGTACGACGAGGCGGCCGCAAGCAAGGGCGAGCCGTTCACCGTGTCGTCGTCGAGCATCACCTCGGAGACCGAGAGCTGGCGTGTCGTGGCCCTCACCGCCCGGGTCAACGCGACGGGCGAGCGGGCGGTCGTCTACGTGGCACTGCCGATGGTCGGCCTGGACAAGACCGTCTCGATCCTGACCCGCACCCTGATCCTGTCCGGGCTGGGGATCGTGCTGCTCGGCGGGCTCACGGCGTGGGTGCTCGTGGAACGGTCGCTGCGGTCCCTGCGGTCCGTGGAGCACACGGCCGCGCAGATCGCGGCGGGCGACCTCACGCAGCGCGTCCCCGAGGCCCCGCCAGGTACGGAGATGGGTTCGCTCGCGGCGTCGCTCAACGCGATGCTTACGCAGATCGAGCGGGCCTTCGCCGCGCAGGAGGCGTCCGAGGTGCGGATGCGGCAGTTCGTCTCGGACGCGTCGCACGAGCTGCGCACGCCGCTCGCGACCATCCGCGGCTACGGCGAGCTGTACCGGCTGGGCGCCCTGGACACGACGGACAAGGTCGACGACACGATGTTCCGCATCGAGGACGCCGCCCGCCGGATGGGCAAGCTCGTCAACGACCTGCTGGTGCTCGCCCGGCTCGACGAGGGCCGGCCCGTCGCCCGGGAGGACGTCGACCTGGCAGAGCTCGCGCGGGACTCCGCCCAGGACCTGCACGCCCTGGACCCGACGCGTGAGGTCGCCGTAGTGCCGCTCGCGGCCGGTGGCGGCGAGGACGACCCGGATCCGGACGACCCGACGGGACAGGTCCCCGACTCGCTGGTCGTGGAGGGCGACGCCGACCGGCTGCGGCAGGTCCTCACCAACCTCATCGGCAACGTCGCGCGGCACACGCCGTCGGGTACGCCCGCCGAGATCGCGCTCGGAGTGCGGAAGGACGACGGCGTCGCCGTGCTCGAGGTGCGCGACCACGGCCCGGGCCTCACCGAGGAGCAGGGCAGCCGGATCTTCGAGCGGTTCTACCGCGCGGACTCGTCGCGTACCCGCGAGTCGGGCGGTTCGGGGCTGGGGATGGCGATCGTCGCGGCGATCGTGGGCACGCACGGCGGGCACATCGAGGTGGCGCCCACCGCCGGCGGCGGCCTCACGGTCCGGCTCACGCTGCCGCTCTGACGGTCCTATGGCGCCGGGGCGCAGCCAGCGTGGCGCACCGGGGGCTGACCAGCATCCAAGATGCTGGTAGCCGCCGCTGACCGGATCGGTAATAGGCTGGCAGTGCAGTGACCGACCTCAACCGTTAGGCAGAATTCACATGGGCGTGCTGACGTCTGACGCGCCGCAGTGGCTGCTCTCGTCTTTCGTCCGCAGTGCGGTGGGCGCGGGAGCCACGGCGGATACCGAGGTAATCGAAGAAGTTGGCCAGTCGCTCCTCAACAGATGGGCCGACGAGGACCGGCACTTCCACAACCTGCGCCACCTGGTCGCTGTCCTGCACCGCGTGGACCAGCTCGCCGAGGAGACTCACGAACCCGACCTGGTCCGGCTCGCGGCCTGGTACCACGGCGCCGTGTTCAGCGCGGAGCGCAAGGTCGCGGAGGCCTCGCAGGGCGGCGAGCAGTCAACGGCCTCCGCGGACCTGGCGCGCGAGGAGCTGACCGGTCTGGGAGTGCCTCCCCGCGCGGCGGCCCGGGTCGCCGACCTTGTCAACGCCATCGTCCGGCACGCGCCGGACCCCACCGACTTCGACGCCGCGGTGCTGAACGACGCCGATCTCGCGATGCTCGCCGCCGAGCCCCAGCGGTACAAGGAGTACAAGACGGCGATACGCGCCGAGTACGGGCACATCCCGACGGACGCGTACCTCAAGGCGCGGATCCGGGTGATCGAGCGGCTGCTCGCCCGCAAGTCGCTGTTCCTCAGCCCGATGGGCGCCGCGTGGGAGGAGCCCGCGCGGCAGAACCTCGACATGGAGCTGCACCGGCTGCGCAAGGAGCAGGCCAAGCTCGGCTCGGCCTGACACAGACCCTCCGCACGACCCGGCAGCGGTTCGAGCACGACCACATGCCCGGCTTCGCCGCGCCTGTGCACAGCGCGCCTTGGGCGCACCCCCGCCGTCGTCCGGCACGTACCTATCGTCGTTGCACGACGCCGGACGGGCCGGCGCGCGGGAGGCGATGATCATGCGGTTCGAGGTCGACAGCGACCAGGTGGAGCAGGCGAGCACGGCGGTAGCGGGCTCGGTGGCGACGGTGCGCACGGAGGTGGGCGCGCTCATGCGCAACCTCGACGCGCTGCAGGCGACCTGGCAGGGGCCGGCTGCGGCCGCGTTCGGCGGCACGGTCGCGCAGTGGCGGGGCGCCCAGGCGCAGGTCGAGGGTGCGCTGGATGCGATCCAGGCAGCCCTGGCGGCGGCAGCCCGCACCTACGCGGATGCCGAGGCGGCAGCCACGCGCATGTTCGCCTGACAACACAATGGCCGACGCCGGCCGGTCGCCCTCCGTAGAAGAAGGTGACCGACCGGCGTCGGACAGGTACCCGGGCCGTAGCCCAGGTGGGTCAGGCAGGACTCAGAAGTCCATGCCGCCCATGCCACCGGACGGGTCGCCGGCCGAGGCCCCGACGGGCTCCGGCTTGTCGGCGACGACGGCCTCGGTGGTGAGGAACAGCGCGGCGATCGAGGCCGCGTTCTGCAGAGCAGAACGGGTCACCTTGACCGGGTCGTTCACGCCGGCGGCGAGCAGGTCCTCGTACACACCGGTCGCGGCGTTCAGGCCATGACCGGAGGGGAGGTTGCGCACCTTCTCCGCCACGACGCCGCCCTCGAGGCCGGCGTTGATAGCGATCTGCTTGAGCGGGGCGTCGATCGCGGCACGCACGATCGTGGCGCCGATCGCCTCGTCACCCTCGAGCTCGAGCTTGGCGAACGCGACGGCACCGGCCTGGATGAGGGCCACGCCACCACCGGCGACGATGCCCTCCTCGACGGCAGCCTTCGCGTTGCGAACGGCGTCCTCGATGCGGTGCTTGCGCTCCTTGAGCTCCACCTCGGTGGCCGCACCGGCCTTGATGACGGCCACGCCGCCGGCCAGCTTGGCGAGGCGCTCCTGCAGCTTCTCGCGGTCGTAGTCGGAGTCCGACTTGTCGATCTCGCTGCGGATCTGGTTCACGCGACCGGCGATGAGGTCGGCGTCGCCGGCACCCTCGACGATCGTGGTCTCGTCCTTGGTGACGACGACCTTGCGCGCCTGGCCGAGCTCCTCGAGCGTGGCGTTCTCCAGCTTGAGACCCACCGTCTCGGTGATGACCTGGCCGCCGGTGAGGATCGCGATGTCCTGCAGCATCGCCTTGCGGCGGTCGCCGAAGCCCGGGGCCTTGACGGCGACGGACTTGAAGGTGCCACGGATCTTGTTCAGCACCAGGGTCGCCAGGGCCTCGCCCTCGACGTCCTCGGCGATGATGAGGAGCGACTTGCCCGACTTCATGACCTGGTCGAGCAGCGGCAGCATGTCCTTGACGCTCGAGATCTTCGACTCGACGATCAGGACGTACGGGTCCTCGAGCACGGCTTCCTGGCGCTCAGGGTCCGTCTCGAAGTAGCGGGCGAGGAAGCCCTTGTCGAAGCGCATACCCTCGGTGAGCTCGAGCTCGAGGCCGAAGGTGTTCGACTCCTCGACGGTGATGACGCCTTCCTTGCCCACCTTGTCGAGAGCCTCGGCGATGAGCTCGCCGATCGCCGGGTCACCGGCCGAGATCGCGGCCGTGGCAGCGATCTCTTCCTTGGTCTCGATCTCCTTGGCAGCGTTCAGCAGCTGCTCGGTGACGGCCTCGACGGCCTTCTCGATGCCGCGCTTGATGGCGATCGGGTTGGCCCCGGCGGCAACGACGCGCAGGCCCTCCTTGACGAGCGCCTGGGCGAGCACGG
Source organism: Promicromonospora soli (assembly GCF_014653785.1). GTDB lineage: Bacteria > Actinomycetota > Actinomycetes > Actinomycetales > Cellulomonadaceae > Promicromonospora > Promicromonospora soli. The sequence continues at coordinate 343,419 of NZ_BNAS01000005.1, forward strand.
TGGCGGTGGTGGTGCCGTCACCCGCGACGTCGTCAGTCTTCTTGGCGACCTCCTTGACGAGCTCCGCGCCGATCTTCTCGAACGGGTCGTCGAGCTCGATCTCCTTGGCGATGGAGACACCGTCGTTCGTGATCGTGGGGGCGCCCCACTTCTTGTCGAGAACGACGTTGCGGCCCTTGGGGCCGAGCGTGACCTTCACCGTGTCGGCGAGCTGGTTGAGCCCGCGCTCCATGCTCCGACGAGCTTCCTCGTCGAAAGCGATGATCTTGGCCATGGGGATGAATCCTCCGCTGGTGGCGTTGTCCAGGCCGGCCGGTGCCCGCGACGGACGGCCTGCCGTCCCGACGATCATGTCTCGCCGCGACAGGAGGCCTCACCATTCGACCCTGCTGTCACTCTCGAACGGAGAGTGCTAAGACATTATTGGCACTCGGACCATGAGAGTGCAAGGCGCGGCACGTCAGGTCGGTCACGGGCGCAGGTCAGGGACGGTGCGGACGTCGAACTCCCGCAGCAGCGCCCGGCGGGCGGCGTGCCACCCTCCCATGCCGTGCACACCCGGGCCCGGCGGGGTCGACGCCGAGCAGAGGTACACGCCTTCGGCCACCTGGTACGGGTCGGGCGAGAGGGTGGGCCGAGCGACCATCTGCCACATGGTGGCCGCGCCCGCCGAGATGTCGCCCCCCGGGTAGTTCTCGTTGTGCCGATCCATCTGGGCGGCGGGAATGCACCGTGAGCCGACGACGACGTCGCGGAACCCGGGCGCGAACCGTTCGATCTGCCGGGTGACCGCCTCGGTGACGTCCTGCGGCGAGCCGGCCGGCACGTGGGCGTACGCCCACAGGGGCCGCACCCCGCCCCGCGCACGGCCCGGGTCGGCGACGGTCGGGTCGCTGACCAGGACCATCGGCTTGTCGGCATGGAGCCCGTGCGCGACGGTGTCTTCCGCCACGACCATCTCGGCCCGCGTGCCGCCGACGTGCACGGTCGCCGCGCGTCCGACGTCGGTCACCTTCCAGGGGATCGGACCCGACAGGACGAAGTCGACCTTGGCCGCCGCGTTGCCGTGCCGGAACCTGTTCAGGGCGCCGCGGCGCGGGGACCGGATCCGGTCCCCCGCTATCCGGAGCAGGGTGCGGGGGGTGGTGTCGAAGAGGACCGCGCGGGACGGCGGGAGGTCCCGCCAGCTCTCGACCCGGCGGCCGACCTCCACGACGCCCCCGTGCGCCTCAAGGTCGCTGACCATCGCATTGATGATGGCCTGGGAGCCGCCGACCGGGATCGCCCAGCCGCCCTCTGCGTGCGCGAGGGCCGCGAGGAGCAGGGCAGTGCCCGCCCCCGCGAACGACGGGAGCGGCGTGATCGCGTGGGCGGCGACGCCGGTCAGCAGCGCCTTCGCCTCCTCGGTGAGAAACCGGCGGTCCCAGCGAGGGCCGCCCTGCTCGAGGAGGGCCGCGCCGAACCGCAGGCCGGGTCGGACTGCCGAGGCAAGTCCCCCTGCCGTGGGTGACTGCCCGCGGGAGCTGCGCGCGCCCTCCAGCATGCCCCGCACGGTCCGCTTGTCCCCCATGGCGAGCGCAGTGATCTGTCGCCAGTCGGCCGCGAGGGGACCGAACAGCTCGCGCCAGGCGTCGCCGTCGTGCCCCAGGCGGTCAGCGGTCAGAGCCAGGTCGCGGAAGGCGATACCGGCACGGCCGTCGTCGAGCGGCTGGGCGTAGGCGATGTCAGGCGCGACGAGGCCGACGCCGCGCCCGGGGAGGTCGAACGCCCGGAAGAACGGTGACGCCCAGGCCATGGGATGCACGGCGGAGCAGAGGTCGAAGACCAGGTCGCTCGCGAGCTCGGGGATCGGGCGCGTGCGTGCTCCGCCGCCGACCGTCGGCTGGGCCTCCAGGACCCGGACCCCCATCCCTGCGCGGGCGAGCGTCACCGCGGCTGCCAGGCCATTGGGCCCGGAGCCCACCACCACCGCGTCGAGGAGGGTCACTGCCCCATCGAATCACGGGGCCCGGCGCGGGGGGCACCGGGCGAGAACCGAACGAGCAGCCGCGGTACGGGCGGCTGCTCGGAGGCGTCGGGCAACGTCGTCCGACACTGTGCGATACCGGTCGTCATCGACCGTCCAGATCGGATGCCAGGGTCTGGGTCCCGGCATCCTGTGTGGGGGGCGGCGGGCGACGGGCGGGCCCTTCCCGCCCGTCGTCCCATCGAATCAGAGTGGACGAACCTGCTCTGCCTGCGGACCCTTCTGTCCCTGCCCCACCTCGTATTCGACTTCCTGTCCCTCATCGAGGGACCGGTAACCGTCGGACTGGATCGCACTGTAGTGAACAAAAAGGTCCTGGCCGCCGGCGGTAGGGGTAATGAAGCCATACCCCTTCTCGGCGTTGAACCACTTGACGGTGCCCTGGGCCATGCGTAGTTCTCCTTGTACCTCTGCACGGGACACTCGGTCGACCCGTGGTGGTTCGAGCGTAGTGGTCCGTCTCACACCAGGGAAGCCTCAATGCCCGGTATGCGGCATTAAGCGGATGGCGAACGTGCAGGTCAGAGGGCTGAGCCAGGGAGCCGACCGGCGAATATCAACCTAGTGGTACGGGTTGAGGGGGTCAGCCGACCGCCGTCTTGAGGATGACGACTACCGCGAATTCCGACGCGGTGACATCCGCCGACTCGATAGCACTGGTTGCACCGATCGCCTCTGCGACCGCGGCCGCGGTGTCGGCACGGTCTGCGCCGTACAGCACAGTGGTCTCGGTGTAGCCCTCGCCGAGCCCTTCAGTGTCGTCCTCAGGCGTGATGGTGCCCGTGAATCCCGCCGAAGCAATCGCCTCTGCGGCGGTCCCCGCCGAGCCCGTCGGAGCACCGGAGTTCAGCACCTGGATCGGCGCCGTGAGGTCGGCCGCGGCAGGATCACCCGTAACCCCTGAAGCCGGCTCCTCCGCAGGCGGCGACTTCGACGCTTTCGGCGAAGCGCTCGGCGACGCGGATGCCGAGGCAGACGCTGAGGCCGAAGCAGAGGGCCCACCCTGCGCCTCTGCAGGGTCGTCACCTCCGGACAGCAGCGTGATGCCGCCCCACGCCACAGCAGCGCAGACAACGGCGACCAACAGGAACGGCCAGGCCGAGCTCCAGCCGCTGCGCGGTGCACGGTGCACACCCACCGGTGCGCCCCCGGGGACAGCGACGTCGAACTCGTCGGGCGGGTAGGGGTAGCCACTCTTCGTCACGGCAGAGAGAGTAGCGGGTCGTTGTGACGGATCGGTGCGTTCTCAGTGGTTCTCGTCGGCCAGGCGTCGCGTGGTACGTGTGCGCTGATGGGTCGATCGAAGCCTTCGCAGGCGCTTGACCAGCATCGGGTCATGTTCCAGGGCCGCCGGTGAGTCGATCAGCGCATTCAGAACCTGGTAGTAGCGCGTCGCGGTCAGGTCGAACGACTCACGCACCGCTTCCTCCTTGGCGCCGGCGTACTTCCACCACTGGCGCTCGAACGCGAGGATCTCGCGGTCGCGATCGGAGAGCTCGCCCTCGACCCCCCGGACAACAGGGGCATTCGCGTCGGAAACCAGCATCTCGCTCATCGGGTCACCGTATGCCCGGAGTGCCTGACTGTCATTCACCCTTGCCCTTTCACAGTGTCAACACGCCGCCCCGCCCCGCGACGCCGAAACGTACTCGCGTCGACGCCTACGGAAGACGCCAGTCGACCGGCTGCGCGCCCTGCTGCTCGAGCAGCGCGTTGGCCCGCGAGAAGGGCCTTGACCCGAAGAAGCCGCTGCGTGCCGACAGCGGCGACGGGTGCGCGCTCTCGATGATCGGGACGTCGCCGAGCAACGGCTTCAGGTTGCGCGCCTTCGCGCCCCACAAGATCGCCACGAGCGGGCCGCCACGCGCCACCAGCGCACGGATCGCCGCCTCGGTGACCTCCTCCCAGCCCTTGCCCGCGTGGGAGTCGGAAGCGCCGGGCCGGCAGGTCAGCGTCCTGTTCAGCAGCATGACGCCCTGGTCCGCCCAGGGCCGCAGGTCGCCGTTCGACGGGAGCGGGACACCGAGATCGTCGTGCAGCTCCTGGTAGATGTTGACCAGCGACCGCGGAATCGGACGCACGTCCGGCTGGACGGAGAAGGACAGCCCCATGGCGTGGCCCGGCGTGGGGTACGGGTCCTGGCCCACGATGAGCACGCGCACGGCCGCGAGCGGTCGCTTGAACGCCGCCAGCACGTTTTCACCCGCAGGCAGGTAGGTCCGTCCCTGAGCGACCTCCGTGCGGAGGAAATCGCCCATCGCATGGATGCGCGGCTCGACGGCGGCCAGAGCCTCGGCCCAGTCCGGCGCGATGACCTGCGACAACGGGCGCGGGCCGGAGGCGGCAGCACTGTCTACGGGGGCTGTCGGGTTCACGGTGGTCTCCACGCCAAGGAGATTACCGGCACCCACCGACAGTGCCAGTTTGTGCTGCCCGTCACATTTCCCTTCCTGCATTTCCACTGCGCAAGCGGAACAATGAGCGCCGTGACCGCGACGACTCCAGAACCGGAAGGCCCGACCACCGACCTCCCCCCGACCACCCCCGTCCGCTGGACGCGGTACATCGCCATGGGCGACTCCTTCTCGGAGGGTCTGTGGGACCCGTACCCCGACGCCCCGGACGTCCAGCGCGGCTGGGCCGACATCCTCGCCGCCACGCTTTCGGCACGCCGTATCGCGGCGGGCGACGCGCCGCTCGAGTACGCGAACCTCGCGATCCGCGGCCGCAAGCTGCGCCAGATCATCGCCGAGCAGCTCGACGCCACGATCGCCGCGCAGCCGGACCTCGTCTCGCTGGTCGGTGGCGGCAACGACATCCTGCGCGCCAAGGCTGATCTCGACGCGATCTCGGCAGCACTGGAGGACGCCGTCGTCGCGCTCCGCGCCACGGGCGCCGACGTCCTGATAGGCACCGGCTTCAAGGCCGGTGCGGCCCTCAGCTGGACCAACGGTCGCACGGGTATCTTCAACGCGAACGTCTGGTCCATCGCCCAGCGCCATGGCGCGCACGTCCTGGACCTGTGGGGCATGCGATCACTGGCCGACCTGCGCCTGTGGTCCGAGGACCGCATACACCTCATCCCCGAGGGGCACCAGCGAGTCGCGAACGCAGCCCTGGTCGCGCTCGGCCTCGACCCGGAAGACGCCACGTACGACGTCCCGCTCGACGTCGCCCCACCTGTCGCCTTCCGCGAGACGGCGCGCGCCAACGCGGCCTGGATGCGCCAGCACGTGGGGCCGTGGGTCAAGCGCCGCCTGACGGGCTCGTCCAGCGGCGACGGACGCACCGCAAAGTGGCCGACGCCGGAGACGTGGCCGCGCGCGTAACGCCTGCTCCGGTCCGGATCGCCTCACAGGCTCAACCGACGGCGCTCCCGACCGGTCCCCGCGGCGGGAGCGCCGTCCACGTTCAGCCGATGAACTCGACGAGGTCGTCGCAGAAGTCCCGGCCGGCGGTCTGCGAGATCCCGGTGTCGCCGCCGAACTCGAAGCTGACTTCTTCGTCGTCCTCGTCCGTCGGGGTCCCCTTCGTGTCGATCACGACCGTGAACCAAATCCTCCCGGCGTCGATGAACAGCTTCCTGCCGTCGGGGCCGTACCAGGTCGACACTCCCGTGCTCTGCACCTCGATCGAGAGCAGGCCGCCGCCCAGGTCGGTGACGAGGGAGTCCTTTTCCTGACCGTGAGTGGCGAAGGAGTAGCTCTGGTCGTTGTCGAGGTTCGTGAACGAGCCCTCGATCCTGAAGGTGCTCGCCCCGTAGAGCGGCGAGTCGCCGTGGCTGAGCAGGCGGAACGTCCCGGAGGCATCCTCCTCGACCCACACCGGGAACTCGACCTGCGGGCACCACTCCTCTTCCGGTGTGCTGAACTCCTCCTGCGCGAGGAACTCGTTGTGCTCGGTAAAGTGCTCGACGAACACCGCTGGCGCGGCGGCCGCGGGCGCTGCCAGCAACAGCGCGGCCGCCCCTGCGGCCGCCGAGATCATCATTGATCGCTTCATGGGTCTCATCCCTTCGGGCCTTGATCCGGCCGCACGTCGTTGCGCGGCCGCCCTCTCCATAGTGGGCGCGCTCGGTGCCCACTAGGCGCGAGTTCACCCAACTGGGAACCGCCGCGGACCAGAAGTTCGCCCCCGTCAGCCCGGAAACACAACAGGCCAGCACCCGAACGGGTGCTGGCCTGCTGTCATGCCTGGAGCCGCCTGTCGGGTTCGAACCGACGACCTTCCGCTTACAAGGCGGGAGCTCTACCAGCTGAGCTAAGGCGGCGCGGGGAACAGCCTAACGGTTTCCGCCACGAGAATCCGAGTCCGGGACCGCGGACGGCGACCACAGCCAAGCGGGGCCCCGGACCACCGTCCGAGACCCCGCCGTCCACAGCCTGTGGCCTACTCCGACGCGGGTGCCTCGCCCGTGATCGCCTCGGTCAGCGCGCCGGGGGTCTGCCAGCCCTCGAACCGCTCGCCGTCGACCAGAACGGTCGGCGTCCCGAAGCCTCCCTGGGAGTTGACCAGAGACTCGTCGCTGGTCGCCGCGTCCGTCGAGGCCGTCACCCACTCCTCGTAGGTGTCCGTGGCCTCGCCGTCGGCGATGCCGGCCGCGATGTCGGCCGGAACGCCGGCCTGCTCCGCCACCTGCGCGATCTGCTCGTCGGACAGGCCGGGCGTGTTCTCGGCGGGCTGGCTGGCGAACATCGCGTCGTGGAAAGCGGCGAACTGCTCGGGCGCGTTCTCGGCCACCCACGCAGCGGCCGACGCCGCTCGCGTCGAGTACTCGGTCCCCTGGGACGTGCGGTCGAGGATCGAGACGGGATGCACCACGAGCGTGATGTCGCCGGCCTCGCGCATCTCGGCGATGCTCGCGCTGTTCGTCTGCTCGAACTGGCCGCAGATGGGGCACATGTAGTCGACGTAGACATCGAGCGTCGTCGCACCCTCGTTCGAGGTGCCCGCGACGCCGTCGGCGCCGACCGGGATGCCGGTGTCCTCGACCACGCCCGCGGGGACGTTCTCGACCTTCTCCATGCCCGTCTTCTGGCCTTCGGCGAGGATCAGCACGACCGCCACGATCAGGCCGATGACGGCGAGCCCGAGCACGCTCAGCACGATCACACGGTTGCGCTTCTCGCTCGACTGCTGCTTCTTCTGGAGCGCGAGGGCCTCAGCACGGGCGGCGTCTCGGCGCTGCGCCTTGGACATGTTCGTCGACATCGGGGTCCTTCGAGATGCGGGCCAATGGGGCGAGGCGCCTCTGGCGCCCGACGCAACCTTACAAGCGCTCTCTGGGAGACGGCTGAATGTTTCGTTACGTTCCGGGCACCCAACCTGGGAGCGCGCCAGACCAGGAAGTCGTCACCACGTGACGTCGGGCCGGCCGCCCAGCGGCCACCACAGCACGTCCACCGAGCCGTCGACCAGGGGCTGCGCGGCGAGCACCGCGAGCGCCAGCACGAGCACGGTGACGGCGATCTTCGGCAGCCACGAGGGAGCGATCCGGCGCAGGGTCGCCCCGGCTCCGACCCGCGTCCCGTAGGACGCCGGCCCCCACCACGACACGATCACCGTCACGAGCATCGCGACGCCGAGCACGAGGCTGTCGACGATGGGCTCGTTCATGCCACCCACCGACCGCGCCTCGACCGTCGGTATCGGGGCGATGATCACGTTGCCCGGCGCGAACACCATCAGCCCCAGGAGCACCAGGATCACGCCGGCGCAGATCCCGACGGCCGCGGCGGGCAGCACGCCGAACGCCGCGCGCACCAGGTGCCAGGGGGCCGCGAGGGTCGTTACGAGCGCGTCGGTGCTGCTGGGTCCGCGCCGTGCGCGGCGGCTGCGGAACTCGTCGACGGCGATCCAGGCCAGGCGGCTCAAGATCATCAGGGCCACCAGCACCGCGACGGCGATCCCGGGCTGGGCGGCGCCGAGCGCCACGAGCCCGAGGCCCGCCGCCGCGAACAGCGGCCGAAAGCCGGTGACGCGCGCGGGGTTCGCCGGCTCCAGGGCACTGGCCGGCGCGACCGAGGGCGGGACCGGGCGGGGTGTACCGACCGCGCGGCCCGTGACGGATCGTCCTCTGGCCGGGGCGACGCCAGGCGTCGGCCCGACGCCAGGCGCCATCCCAGGCACGACGCCCGCACCAGGAGTCCCGGCAGCAGCCGCGGCACCCGCCGCCGCTCCGACGCCCGCGCCGCCGGCCGCCGCGGAGACCGGCCGCCGGTCCGGCAGCACACCCTGCGGCATGACTCGCGTCGAGGCGAGGTCGGCCGCCGCGGCGGTGCGCGCGTCGTCGGGCAGAGCGCCGGCAGGGTCGAGGACCGTGGTCGGCGGCCCCGCCGCACCCGCTGCCGCCGCGACGAACGCGTCCGACTCCGCCTTGAGCGCCCGCGCCACCTCGGTGGGCCCCCACCGTTCGGCAGGCACCGCCCGCAGCGCGGCGCCGAGCGCGCGTGCCGTTCGCGCAGGCAGCCCGTCGAGGTCGGCCGAACCCTGCCGCGAGCGCCGCAGCACCAGCTCGGTGGGCCGGACGCCGAACGGCGCCCGGCCGGTGCCGGAGAACGCGAGCACGGCGGCCCAGGACCACCAGTCGGTGTCGGGGCCCGGTTCTGCGCCGTCGAGCAGCTCGGGCGCGAGGTAACCGGGGGTGCCCATGACAAAACCGGTCCGGGTGGCCCGTGCGTCGCCGGGGCCCTGCGCGAGCCCGAAGTCGATCAGGACCGGCCCGTTCCGCGCGATGAGCACGTTCGACGGTGTGAGGTCGCGATGCACCACGCCGGTGCCGTGCACGGCTTCGAGGGCGTCGGCGAGCTGGTCGGCGAGCTCGAAGAGGTCCCGGGCGTCCAGCGGCCCGCGCTCGTCGATCTCCTCCTCGAGCGTGGGGCCTTCGACGAGCTCGGTGACGATGAAGGCTTCGGGACCGTCGAGCTCCGCGTCGAGCACGCGGGCCACTGCCGGGTGCCGCAGGCCCTGCAGCGCGGTTGCCTCGCGGCGCAGCCGCTCACGGGCCGCCGGGTCGTCGAGGTGGCGGTGCAGCATCTTGAGCGCCACGGCGTTCCCGCCGCCGTCCTCCGCGCGGTAGACGGCGCCCATGGCGCCGGAACCGATCTGGCGCACGACCGTGTACCCGCCGACCTGCGAGCCGGCAGCGGGGCCGGGGCCGCCCGAGGGCGCGATCGAGGCCTCCTCCATGAGGCACACCGTAGTCGCCGCCGACCAACGCCGCCCGCCAACATCCAGCCCCTGACCAGGGGCGAGACCTGGGTTCGCCCATCGGGCACACACTCTCGTTACTCTGAGCAGGGAAGAGACCTCGCTAGTCTTGACACTGCAGAGCAAGACTCAATCACAACCAAGGAGCCGTACATTGCCGGGTAAAGACGGGTACGATCTGGTCGTCGTTGCGAACCGGCTTCCAGTGGACTTCTCGGTCGGCCCCGAAGGCGACCTGACCTGGCAGAGGTCACCCGGCGGCCTGGTCACAGCACTGGAGCCGGTGATGCAGGGCGCGGACGGCGCCTGGGTGGGCTGGTCCGGCGCCCCCGACCTCGCCCACGAGCCGTTCACGGCCGACGGGATGCTGCTGGTCCCTGTGACGCTCAGCGCACAGGAGATCGCGCGCTACTACGAGGGCTTCTCCAACGCCACCCTCTGGCCGCTCTACCACGACGTCATCGCGCCGCCCGCCTATCACCGCCAGTGGTGGGACGCGTACCGCCGGGTCAACCAGCGCTTCGCCGACGCCGCCGCCGAGCAGGCCGCGGAGGGCGGCGTCGTCTGGGTGCACGACTATCAGCTCCAGCTCGTCCCGCGCATGCTGCGTGACCTGCGCCCGGACCTCCGGATCGGGTTCTTCGACCACATCCCGTTCCCGCCGGTCGAGCTGTTCGCGCAGCTCCCGTGGCGCCGGCAGATCATCGACGGCCTCCTCGGGGCGGACCTCGTGGGCTTCCAGCGCACCGGTGACGCCGCCAACTTCGTCCGGTCCGCGCGCCGCCTCACCGGGTACACCACGCGCGGCCCGGTCATCACGATCCCCGACGCCGACGGGCGCCCCGGCCGGCACGTGCGCGCGTCGTCGTTCCCCATCTCCATCGACTCCCACCGGTTCGACACGCTCGCCCGCACGCCGGAGGTACAGGCCCGGGCCAAGGAGATCAAGGCCGACCTCGGCAACCCGGACACCCTGATGCTCGGCGTCGACCGGCTCGACTACACCAAGGGCATCCGGCACCGCATCAAGGCGTACGGCGAGCTGCTCGACGACGGCCGGCTCGACGTCGAGCACGCAACGCTCGTGCAGGTGGCGAGCCCCAGCCGCGAGAACGTCGGCGCCTACCAGGAGCTCCGCGAGCACGTGGAGGTCCTCGTTGGCCGGATCAACGGCGAGTACGGCGAGCTGGGCCACTCCGCCATCCACTACCTGCACCACTCCTACCCGCCCGAGGAGATGGCGGCGCTCTACCTCGCGGCCGACGTGCTGCTGGTGACCTCCCTGCGCGACGGCATGAACCTCGTCGCCAAGGAGTACATCGCCGCGCGCTCCGACGACCGCGGCGCACTGGTGCTGAGCGAGTTCACCGGCGCCGCCGACGAGCTCTCCCCCGGCCCCCTGCTGGTCAACCCGCACGACATCGACGGGATGAAGGACATCATCGTGGCCGCCGCCACCATGGACCCGAGGGAGCAGCGGCGCCGCATGCGGCGCCTGCGCCGCAAGGTCCTGGCCGACGACGTCGCCAAGTGGTCGGAGACCTTCCTCGGGGTGCTCACCGCCGTGCCGCCACGGCCGCTCACGGTGGACCCGCGCGCCGCCGAGCCCCGCCACCACAACCTCCGGGACGCGCTGACGGCGTTCACCACGGCGCCCGAGGGCGTCCCAACCCGGGGCCGGCTGGCCCGGAGGAGCAACGGGAACGGGCGACGCAAGAAGCCGACCACGGGCTGGCTGCTCGCGTCCGACTTCGACGGGACCCTGGCGCCGCTCGTGGACGACCCCAAGTCGTCCACCATGACGCGTGCCGCGCGCGCCGCCATCGAGCAGCTGCACGCGGTCGCGCAGGAGGCGCCCGTGCGGCTCGCGCTCGTGTCGGGCCGGTCCCTCTCCGACCTCGCCGAGCGCACCGGCGCACCCGATGGCACGTTCCTCGTGGGCAGCCACGGCGCGGAGGCCGGGCGGGCCACCACCATCGGCGTCGACCGGGTCCCGTTCAACCTCACCACCACGCAGTCCGGCCAGCTCGACGCGCTCGTCGCGGGCTTCGAGTCCGCCGTATCGGGCCGCGAGGGGGCGTGGGTGCAGGTCAAGCCCGCGGCCGCCGTCGTGCACACACGCCTGGCGAGCGTGGACGACGCAGCCGCCATCACCGTGGCCGCCGACGAGGTGGCGGCCAACCTGGGCCTGCCCGCCATGCACGGCAAGGACGTGGTGGAGGTCTCCGTGGTGACCACCAGCAAGGGCGAGGCGCTGCGCCGGCTGCGCGGCACCGTCGCGGCCGAGCTGGGCGTCGAGAAGGTGCGCGTCCTGTACGCGGGCGACGACACCACGGACGAGCACGCCTTCAGCGCGCTCGAGTCCGGCGACCTGACGATCAAGGTGGGAACGGGCGACACGCTCGCCTCCCACCGCGTGCCCGACCCCGACGCGCTCGCCGCCGTCCTCGCCGGTCTCGCACGCACCCTGCGCGGCGAAGGCTGACCCGGACGTGACCCGGCCGATACCGCAGATTTGGCCAACCGGGGTACGATCGCGCTGCAACAGTGTCACCGCCGACACGTGAGTGGAAGCAACGGCACCCGACCACAACGGATCGTCCGGCACGTACCTGCCGGTGGAAGGATGTACTTGTCATGGCTACGGTTACTTTCGATCACGCGACGCGCGTCTACCCGGGCACTGAGCGCCCCGCCGTCGACCAGCTGAACCTGGAGATCGAGGACGGCGAGTTCCTCGTCCTCGTCGGCCCCTCTGGCTGCGGTAAGTCCACGTCCCTGCGCATGCTCGCGGGCCTCGAGGACGTCAACGGTGGGCACATCTTCATCGGCGAGCGCGACGTCACCGACGTGCAGCCCAAGGACCGCGACATCGCGATGGTCTTCCAGAACTACGCCCTGTACCCCCACATGTCGGTGGCGGACAACATGGGCTTCGCCCTGAAGATCGCGGGCACGCCCAAGGCGGAGATCCGCCAGCGCGTCGAGGAAGCAGCGAAGATCCTCGACCTCACCGAGTACCTCGACCGCAAGCCGAAGGCCCTCTCGGGTGGTCAGCGGCAGCGTGTCGCCATGGGCCGCGCCATCGTGCGTCAGCCCCAGGTGTTCCTCATGGACGAGCCGCTGTCGAACCTCGACGCCAAGCTCCGTGTCCAGACCCGTACGCAGATCGCGTCGCTGCAGCGCCGCCTGGGTGTCACCACGGTCTACGTGACCCACGACCAGACCGAGGCCCTCACGATGGGTGACCGCATCGCGGTCCTCAACGGCGGCATCCTGCAGCAGGTCGGGACCCCGCGCGAGATGTACGACAAGCCGAACAACGTGTTCGTCGCCGGCTTCATCGGCTCCCCCGCCATGAACATCGGCACGTTCGACGTCAAGGAGGGCCACGTCAAGGTCGGCTCGGCCGACGTGCCGCTCGACCGTTCCATCGCGAGCGAGATCACCGAGGCCGACGGGGGCAAGGTGACCCTGGGCTTCCGCCCCGAGGCGCTCGACCCCGTCCCGGTCGGCACCCCCGGCTCCTTCGATGTCGAGGTCAACCTCGTCGAGGAGCTCGGCTCGGACGCGTTCGTCTACGGCTCGCTCAAGGGCGACGCCGCCGACGTCCACCTGACCGCCGGTGAGACCAACCAGCTCATCGTGCGCATCGACCCGCGCACCGTGCCGGACAAGGGCGACGTCATCGCCGTCTCGATCCAGGCCGGTCACTCGCACGTGTTCTCCGCGACCACGGGTGAGCGCCTCGGCTGATCTCTCGGCCTCTCGCCGAGATAGAACTGTGGCGAAGTAGAACTGTGGCGAGATAGAACGTCAGCACAATCTGGCGTTCTATCTCGCCACAGTTCTACTTCGCCGTAGTTCTATCTCGGCGCCCCCGTCATCCAGAATGGTGCCCATGCCCCAGCAGAACCTCCAGATCACCGCGGTCGCACCCGACCCCGCGCTGCTGGACCTCCCGTGGGACGTGCCGCTGGCCGAGTGGCCCGAGGACGTCCTGGCAGCACTGCCCCAGGGCATCTCGCGGCACGTGGTCCGCTTCGTCAACCACGGCGGCCGCGTCATTGCGATCAAGGAGATCGGCGAGACCGTCGCCTACCGCGAGTACGAGCTGCTGCGTCAGCTGCACCGCATCGAGGTGCCCTCGGTGGTCCCCGTGGGCGTCATCACGGGCCGCAGGGCGCCCGACGGCGAACGGCTCGAGGCCGTGCTCATCACCGAGCACCTGCAGTTCTCCCTGCCCTACCGCGCCCTGTTCAGCCAGGACCTGCGCCCCGACACGGCGACGCGCCTCATCGACGCCCTCGCGGTGCTCCTGGTCCGCCTGCACCTCGTGGGCTTCTACTGGGGCGACGTCTCGCTGTCGAACACCCTGTTCCGGCGCGATGCCGAGACGTTCGCCGCCTACCTCGTCGACGCCGAGACCGGCGACATGCACCGCACGCTGACGAGGGGCCAGCGCAGCTACGACGTCGACCTGGCCCGCACCAACATCATCGGCGAGCTCATGGACCTCACCGCGGGCGAGCTGCTCGACGAGGACGTCGACGAGGTGGCCATCGGTGACGCCCTGGTCGAGCGCTACCAGGAGCTGTGGGCCGCCCTCACCGTCTCCGAGGCGTTCGACTCCGGGGACCGCTGGCGCGTCGCCGCCCGCATCGATCGGCTCAACGACCTCGGCTTCGACGTGGGCGAGCTCGAGATCACCACGGACATCGACGGCACCAAGGTGCGCATCCAACCCAAGGTGGTCGACGCCGGGCACCACTCCCGCCGGCTGCTGCGCCTCACGGGGCTGGACGTCCAGGAGAACCAGGCGCGCCGCATGCTCAACGACCTCGACAGCTACCGCGCCGCCACCGACCGGCAGAACGACCAGGAGCAGATCGTGGCGCACGCCTGGGTGCGCCAGGTCTTCCGCCCCACCATCGATGCCGTGCCACGCGAGCTGCGCCGCAAGCTGGAGCCCGCGCAGCTGTTCCACGAGATCCTCGACCACCGCTGGTTCATCTCCCAGCAGGCGCAGCGAGACATCCCCCTGCCCGAGGCCGCAGAGTCCTACGTGGAGAACGTGCTGCGGCACCGCCCCGACGAGGACGCCGTGCTCGGCCTCCCGCCGGGCGAGGAGGCCGAGCTGGAAGCCGAGGTCGAGGCCTAGCTCGCGGCCGAGCGCTGCTTCGCGACCTCGTACAGGGTGATCCCCGCCGCCACCGCGGCGTTCAGCGATTCCGTAGTGGCAGCGATCGGGATCGAGACCACGGCGTCGCACGCGTCGCGTACCAGGCGGGACAGGCCCTTGCCCTCGGAGCCCACGACCAGCACGAGCGGGTCCGTCGCGTACGCGAGCTCACCGACAGGCATGTCGCCGCCGGCGTCGAGCCCCACCACGAAGCAGCCGGCCTTCTTCAGCTCGGTGAGCTCGCGGGCCAGGTTGGTCGCGCGCGCCACGGGCACGCGCGCCGCCGCGCCCGCCGACACCTTCCAGGCCGACGCAGTCACACCCGCCGCGCGCCGCTCGGGCACCAGCACGCCGTGCGCGCCGAACGCCCCGGCGGACCGGAGCACCGCGCCGAGGTTGCGGGGGTCGGTGATGCTGTCCAGCGCCACGATCAGGGGCGGCTCCCCGGACTCGGCCGCGGCGTCGAGCAGGTCCTCGGCGTCCCTGTACTCGTACGGCGGCACCTTCATCGCGACGCCCTGGTGCACGGCGCCGTCGGTGATCCGGTCCAGATCGAGGCGTGACGCCTCGAACATCGGGTGGCTACGAGTGTGCGCGATCTCCAGGATCTCCTGGGTGCGGTCGTCCGACTCCAGGTGCGTGGCCAGGTAGATGCCCTCGACCGGCATCTCGGCGCGCAGCGCCTCCAGCACGGCGTTGCGGCCGGCGACGACCTCGGTCGCGCCCGCTCCCTTACGGCCGGCGCCCCGCCCGCCCGGGCTGCCCGGCCGCCGCCCGGCAGCGACCCGCTTCTCCGCTGCTACCTTGCGCTGGTGCGCGGGGTGGTAGGTCCGGTCCTCCGCCTTGGGCGTGGGGCCCTTGCCCTGGAGCGCCTTGCGGCTGTGGCCGCCGGTGCCGACCTGCGCGCCCTTCTTGGAGCCGGCCTTGCGCACCGCGCCGGCGCGCTTGGAGTTGCCTGCCATGGTTTGTCTCGTCTCTCAGCCGGTGGTCGAGCTTGTCGCGACCACCGCGGGTTCGGTCGAGGTGGTCTCGACAAGCTCGACCACCAGGGAAAAGATCAGGAGAGCGCCCAGCGGGCGCCGTCGGCGGAGTCCTGGACCTCGATCCCGGCAGCCGCGAGGCGGTCCCGGATCGCGTCGGAGGTAGCCCAGTCCTTCGCGGCACGCGCCTCCGCGCGAGCCTTCAGCTCAGCCGTGACGAGCTGGTCGAGCGCGGTCGCGTACCGGTCGTCGGTGGACGTCGACCACTGCGGGTCCGCGGGGTCGAGGCCCAGCACGTCCAGCATCCCACGCAGCGTCACCAGCTCGTCGCGCACCGCGGCGTCGTTCCCGGAGGCGAGGGCCGTGTTGCCGGCCCGCAGGTGCTCGTGCACGACGGCGAGCGCCTGCGGCACGTTCAGGTCGTCGTCCATCGCCACCGCGAAGGCCTCGGGTAGCTCCGCCTTGGCGACCTCCTCCGCCGGGACGTCGCCCACCCGCTCCGAAGCACGCGTGACGAAGCCCGACAGGCGCTCCCACGTGGTGCGCGCCTCGTCGAGGGTGTCGGGCGCCCACTCCAGCATGGACCGGTATTGCACGGCCGCGAGCGCGTAGCGCACCACGGGCGCAGGCGCCTGGCCCAGCAGCTCGCTGACCAGCAGGCCGTTGCCCAGGGACTTCGACATCTTGACCCCGGCCTGGGTGACCCAGGCGACGTGCATCCAGCGCTGCGCGAACCCGTAGCCCGCGGCCCGCGACTGCGCCTGCTCGTTCTCGTGGTGCGGGAACCGCAGGTCGAGGCCGCCGCCGTGGATGTCGAACGTCTCGCCCAGGTAGCGGCGGGCCATCGCCGAGCACTCCAGGTGCCAGCCGGGCCGGCCGCGCCCGTACGGGGTGTCCCACGCCGCCGACTCCGGCTCCCCCGGCTTGGGGGCCTTCCACAGCGCGAAGTCGTGCGGGTTCTTCTTGGCCTCGCCGGCCGAACCCGCCGCCGCCTCCGTGCCCTCCTCGGGGCTGAGGTCCTCGACCTTCTGCCGGGTGAGCTCCCCGTAGGCAGGCCAGGAGTGGACGTCGAACCAGACGTTGCCCTCGCCCGTGCTGTAAGCGTGGCCGCCCTCGACCAGACGCTCCATGAGCGCGATCATCTCGGGCACGCTGCCGGTGGCGCGCGGCTCGTAGGTGGGCGGGATGACGCCGAGCGCGTCGTATGCCTGGGTGAAGACACGCTCGTACAGCGCGGCGTGCGCCCACCACTCGCGGCCCGCGGCCGCCGACTTGGCCAGCACCTTGTCGTCGATGTCCGTGACGTTCCGGATCAGGGTGACCTTCAGGCCCCGCCGGGTGAGCCAGCGGCGCAGCACGTCGAACGCGACCGCCGGACGCAGATGGCCTACGTGCGGAGCTGCCTGCACCGTGGCGCCACACAGGTAGATGCCGACCTCGCCCGGAGTAATGGGGGTGAAGTCGCGCACCTCGCGCGTGGCGGTGTCAAACAGGCGGATAGTCACCTGTCAAGGGTACCGGCGGTCAGGCACTCATTTCTTGCCCGGTGGCGCCGCCCTCGGCGGACTGGGGTCGCCCGTCCTCCTCGGCCAACAGGCGCGCCACGTGCTCGTGTCCCCGCACCTCGTAACCGACGATCGTGACGACCGGCGCGAGCATGACCAGGAGCAGCGACCACGCCATGTGGAAACCGGCGGCGGCGGTGGCGACGGCACCGGCGAGAACCACTACGGTGCCGGCGACGAGGAACATGTGCAGCGTGTCGAAAGACCTGGTCAGGATCCAGAACTGGGTGTAGTCGGCCAGCACGAACACGAGCACCGGCACGGCAACGGCCAGTACCGTCCCCACGGCGCCGACATGGGAGTGCCCCTCCAGGTAGTACGCCGCCACGTGCAGGCCGGCGCCTACCCCGGCGAGGCCCGCGAAGACGAGGATGTTCCCGTAGCCCCAGGCCCACGACCGCTCCCGGTGCCGGTGCAGCATCTCGGCGTCGGGCGTGAGGTAGTACGTCCACCAGAGCCCGAACGTGAGGCCGGTGCCCGCGAGCGCCACGAGGGCGGCGTCGAGCGTCCAGCCGGACTCCTGCGTGACGGCGGACAGCGTCGCGACCGTGCCGATCACGCCCTCGCCGAGCGTGATGATGGCCAGCAGCCCGTACCGCTCGGCCATGTGGTGGGCGTGCCAGGGGGTGCTCTGCTGGCCGGGGCGGTCCGTGCGGAGGCGCTCGGAAAGGTAGGGGCCTGCCATCTCGGCGATACCCAGCAGCACGCCGCACACGAAGAAGACCGGCACGCTCACTGGCGCGATCGCCAGGACGACCCACCCGATCTGCGTGATGACGAGCGTCCACACGTATCCCATGCAGGTCGCCCGGTACTCGGGCGCCTGCCGTGCCGCGCGCAGCCACTGCACGAGCATGGCCAGGCGCATCACGACGTACCCCGCGACCATGACCTCGTTGTTGACCTGCTCGCCCTCGACCAACGACTCGAACATCTCGGGCAGGCCGAGCGCCAGCACCACGACGCCGATCATCTGGACCATCGTGGTGACGCGGTAGAACCAGTCGTCGGTGTCGAAGGCGGAGGCGAACCAGGAGAAGTTGATCCACGCCCAGCAGATGGCGTACATCGAGAACGCGAACCCGAGCACGCCGGCGGCCGCGTGTCCCTCGGCAACCAGGTGGGCGCCCTGCTCCGCGGCCACGCCGAACCCGACGACGAACGCCAGGTCGAACAGCAGCTCCAGCGGGGTCGCGCTGCGCGCCGGCTCGTGCGGGTCACGGCCCGTCATGGGCCGGATGCGGTGATGCGTACGGGGCATGGCCCTTGTTCTACCCGATGCCCCGCTCCAGCACCTAGCCGAAGTTCTTGCTCTCACCCCGGTACGTCGGCACCGTCTCCACGATCTCGGCGCCGCGGACGAGGTGCACCTGGTCGAACCGCTCCATCATCTCCCCCGCCTTCGCGTGCCGGAGCCAGACGCGGTCCCCCGTGTGCAGCGCGCCGTCGGGCGAGAGCCCGCGGGCCACGCGCAGCGGGGTCTGGACCTCTCCCGCGCCCTCCGGGCCGCTCAGCGCGTATCCGGGCGTGAACAGGCGGGGCAGCCGCGCGGCCCCGGCCTTGCCCGACGCCGCGTACCCGCCCGCGAACGCCGTCACCCAGCCGGGGGCAGGCTCCCGCACGACGTCCAGCCCGAAGAACGCCGCGGGCCGTGCCTCGAAGGACCGGTAGCCGTCGAACAGACCGGGCACGTACAGGCCGGACCCGGACGTCACCTCGGTGACGCCCGGCGCGCCGCCGCTCACCTCGATCGACCCGGTGCCGCCCGCATTGACCAGCTCCATCTCCTGCCCGACGGCGTCCCGCACCGCCGCAATGATCCGTACCCGACGGCTGTTGACCTCCCGCATGGAGAGGCGCTTGACCAGCCGGACGGCGGGGCTCGTGTCCGGCAGGCCGGCCACCTGGGCCTCGTAGAACATCAGGCCGCGCACCGCCAGGCCCTTCGCCTGGGCCACCGTCGCGAGGGCGGCGACGTCGCCGGGCTCCCGCAGTGGCGAGCGCCGCGCCCCGAGGTGGGCAGTCAGCCGCCCGACGCCGACGCGCAGCGAGCAGTCCACGTCCAGGCAGACCCTGATCGGGCCGCCGCTCGGCGTGCCGGCGGGCCCGCCGACCAGCACTTCGGCGGCGGCGATCAGGCCGAGGTGGGCGACGTCGTCGACCATCAGGGTGATCTCGGCGCGGGCCGTGACGTCCGCGGCCAGGGCGGCCAGGGCCTCCCCGTCGACCGTCGGATAGCCGACCAGGACGTCGCGCACACCCTCGCTGACCAGCCAGAGCGCCTCACGCAGGGAGTACGCCATGACCCCGGTGAACCCGTGCCCGAGCGCGCGCTCGACGAGGGAGCGGACCCGCACCGACTTCGACGCGACGCGGACGGGTACGCCGTCGGCCCGTTTGAGGAGGTCGAGCGCGTTGGTGTCGAACACGTCCAGGTCCACGACGGCGACGGGCGCGGGCAAGGCGGACGTGGCGACGGACAGCCGCGCGGCGGTGTCTGCTGCGGAGCTCATGAGCGAACGCTACTCCCCTGGCCAGGCGCACGGCAGGGGCCCGGCTGACACGGCTGAGCCTCCGGTTCAGGCTCTGGTTCACCGACGCGGGCGCGTGGGATAGTGCTCCCGTGATCTGGACGAACTGGGCACGCAACGTCAGTGCCGCGCCCGTGCGGCAGGAGCAGCCGGCCTCCGAGGACGAGCTGTCCGACGCCGTGCGTCGCGCCG
The DNA here is from genome assembly GCF_014653785.1 of Promicromonospora soli. Taxonomy (GTDB): domain Bacteria; phylum Actinomycetota; class Actinomycetes; order Actinomycetales; family Cellulomonadaceae; genus Promicromonospora; species Promicromonospora soli. The sequence goes on from NZ_BNAS01000005.1 coordinate 363,104, forward strand.
TGAAGGAGGGGCACACCGTCCGCGTGGTCGGTGGCGGGCACTCGTTCATGCCGGCGGCCGCCACCGACGGTGTGCAGCTCAACCTCGATCACCTGAACGCCCTGCACCGCCTCGAGCGCGACGCGGACACGGGGCACGCTCTCGTCACCGTGGGCGCCGGCATGCGGCTGCACCAGCTCAACCAGGTCCTCGCCGAGCGCGGGCTCGCCATGCAGAACCTCGGTGACATCGACCAGCAGTCGATCGCCGGCGCCATCTCCACGGGTACCCACGGCACCGGCGCCCGGTTCGGCGGCCTCGCCACCCGGGTGCGGGCCCTGACGGTGATGGGCCCCGACGGCGAAGTCACCCGCGCCACCCCCACCGAGCGGCACGACCTCTTCGAGGCCTCCCGGCTCGGCCTCGGCGCCACGGGCGTGCTCAGCACCGTGACCATCGAGGCGATCCCCGCCTTCGACCTGCACGCCGTCGAGGAGCCCTGGCCGCTGGACCGCGTCCTCGAGGGGCTCGACGACCTCGTCGCGGACACCGACCACTTCGAGTTCTACTGGTTCCCCACCACGCGCCGCGCACTCACCCTGCGCAACACGCGCGTCGACGCCGGGACCAGTGCGGGGTCCGGCCTCGGGCATCGCGTGCGGAAGGTCGCCGGGGCGGCCCGCTCCTTCCTCGACGAGGAGGTGCTGTCGAACGGGCTGTTCGAGACCGTGAACCGGATCGCCACGGCGGTTCCCGCGGCCACGCCGACGCTCAACGCGGTATCGGCCCGCGCCCTGAGCGCCCGGCGGTACACGGCGCCGTCGCACGAGGTGTACTGCACGAACCGCCGCGTGCGGTTCCGCGAGATGGAGTACGCCGTGCCGCGCGCCGCCGTCGTCGAGGTGCTGAACGAGCTCGACGCCTGGCAGCGGTCGACGGGCGAGAACGTGCCGTTCCCGGTGGAGGTGCGCTTCGCGCCCGCCGACGACGTGTGGCTCTCCACCGCGTACGGCCGCGAGACCGCGTACGTGGCCGTCCACCAGTACTGGCGCCTGCCGTACGCGCGCTACTTCGACGCCGCCGAGCAGATCTTCACGGCCGCGGGCGGGCGCCCTCACTGGGGCAAGATGCACAGCTGCGACGCCGACTACCTGGCCGGACAGTACCGCCGCTTCCCCGACTTCCGCCGGGTGCGCGACGCCGCCGACCCGGAGGGCGTGTTCGCGAACCCCTACACCCAGCGGGTCTTCGGCTGAACCGCAGGCTCAGCCGACATAGGCAGAGCCTGAGCCTGAGAGCTCTTACGGCTCCATCTGGCCGAACACGGCGACGGCCAGGTCGGCGAACCCTTCGCGTGCGGCCTCGTCGTCCTGGTCGACCATCCACGCGAGCTCGATGCCGTCGATGCGGAGCGCCGTCATCCGCGCCAGCGTGCCGATCTCGGTTCGGAACTTCACGCCGACGACGTCGGCCAGCCGCTGAAGGTACTCCCGGGTCATCGCGATGCTCTGCTTGAGGTGCGCCTGCGCGACCTCGCGCAGCACCGGCGTGCGGGCGCCCGAGACGGCGAACTCGAAGGTCAGCAGCCGCATGTGCTGGTGCTGCTTGAGGCCCACGAGCAGCGCGTCGACGGTCGCCCCGGCCAGGGCCTTCCGGTCCGGCCCGGCGTCGAGCGCGGACAGCACCGGCTCCGACGCCCGCATGGCGATGCTGCGGCCCATGGCCCGCAGCATCGCGTCCTTGTCGTCGAAGCAGTAGTGCACGGTTCCCAGCGAGATCCCGGCCTCCTGAGCCACGCGGCGCACGGTGACCGACTCGACGCCCTCGCGCATCGCCACGCTCAGGCCGGCCTCGACGATCTCGGCCCGCCGCTCCTCGAGCGGCTTGCGCTTGTTGTTCATTCCTCGCCCCTGCCGTCGGGCACGACGAGCGCGGTAGCGATCGCCGCGACGCCCTCGCCGCGACCGGTCAGGCCGAGCGCATCAGTAGTGGTTGCCGTCAGGGAGACGGGCGCGCCCGCAGCGGCGGAGAGAGCCGCCTGTGCCTCGTTGCGCCGCGTGCCGACCCGCGGTTGGTTTCCGATCACCTGGACTGCCACATTACCGATGATGTACCCCGCAGCCCGGACGCGCCTCGCGGCTTCGGCGAGCAACGTGGTCCCGGACGCGCCGGCCCACTCGGGACGGCCCGTCCCGAAATGCGATCCGAGGTCGCCCAGGCCCGACGCCGAGAACAGCGCGTCGGCCGCAGCGTGGGCTGCAACGTCGGCGTCGGAGTGCCCGGCCAGGCCGCGTTCCCCGGGCCAGTGCAGGCCCCCGAGCCACATCTGACGGTCCGAACCGTCCGGCGCGAAAGCATGCACGTCGACCCCGATGCCGGTCCGCGGCAGGGGGTACGCGGCCGGCGCCGGACTGGCGGGGTCCGGCGTGCTGGACGGCTTGGTCATGCGTTGGTCTCCTGCAGCACGAGGGACGCGAGCCACAGGTCGCGTTCGGTGGTGATCTTGAAGGCGGCAGCGTCGCCGGCCACGATGTACACCGGTTCGCCGAGGGCCTCGACCAGGCCGGCGTCGTCGGTCGCGGCGAGATGCTCGGCCAGGGCCCGAGCCGCACCGGTGCGGTGGGCGCGAACGAGGAGGTCGCGGTCGAATCCCTGGGGCGTCTGCACGGCCCGCAGGATCGAGCGGTCGGGCGTGCCGGTGACGAGCTCGGCGTCGCCGTCGGGCCGCACCTGCTTGACTGTGTCAGTGACGGGCAGGCCGGGCACGACGGCGCCGTGGCCGTTGCGCACCGCACCCACGACCCGCCGGACGAGATCCGGCGGTACGAGGGGGCGTGCGGCGTCGTGCACCAGCACCACGTCGTCGCCGGGCCTGGCGAGCTCGAGACCAGCGCTGACGGACGCCTGCCGGGTGGGGCCACCGTCGGTCACCTCGACGGGGATCTGTACGCGCGGATCGTTGGCCAGAAGCTCGGTCATGATGCCGACAAGGCCGTCAGGCGCGGTCACTACGAGAGAATCGACAACGTCCGACGCCACCAGGCGCCGCGCGGCGTGCAGCACAAGTGGAAAGCCGTCCAGCTCCACCAGAGCCTTGGGCAGGTCGCGCCCAAGTCGGGACCCCGACCCGGCGGCCGTCAGGATTGCAAGGGTCGTCATCTCGTCGGGGTCCCCACAGGATCATGATTGAAGCGAAGGATCCCGTGGCGAGCGTCAGGTTCCTGACCAGTGCGTCAGAAGTGCAAGGGATCCTGTGGGTGAGTCAGGAAGCGAGGACCTCGTCGAGGATCGCTTCCGCCTTCTCCTCTTCGGTGTGCTCGGCCAGCGCGAGCTCGGACACGAGAATCTGGCGAGCCTTGGCGAGCATGCGCTTCTCACCTGCGGAAAGACCACGGTCGGCGTCGCGGCGGGACAGGTCGCGAACGACCTCGGCCACCTTGATGACATCGCCGGACGCAAGCTTCTCGAGGTTCGCCTTGTACCGGCGCGACCAGTTGGTGGGCTCTTCGGTGTACGGCGCACGAAGGACCTCGAACACGCGGTCGAGGCCCTCTTGGCCGACGACATCACGTACACCGACCAGGTCGACGTTTTCCGCCGGGACCTCGATGGTGAGGTCGCCCTGAGCAACCTTGAGCTTGAGGTACATCTTCTCTTCGCCGCGAATCTTGCGGACCTTGATCTCTTCGATCAGCGCCGCGCCATGGTGCGGGTAGACAACCGTCTCGCCTACTGTGAACGTCATCTGCAGATGTCCCCTTTCCCTGAAACCAGGTTACCACGCCGTGATCTGGAGAACTTGCAGCCTTGGCGTTGCCTGAACCCAGTTCGCGACAGTGTTTGCGCAGGTCAGAGCGTTGCAAATGGCGCGCCACGCCGAACGCGCCGGCACTTCACGCACTATCGGATCGTTCCAGGGACGTGACCATTGCCACGCCCTGACCGGGCAATTCGCCTCCGGTGGCGATGCGCGGGCACACCCCCGGGACCACTAAGATGTGGCGGGGATCCGACCCCGCCCGAACCAGACGAACATCAGGGAGTTCACCGTGTCCCGTCGCGCCACCGCCGCCCGAGGCGCCCGCACCATCGCCGTCGCGGCGGTATCCGCTGCGGGGGCCCTCCTCCTGGCGGCCTGTGCCCCGACCACGACGACGCTGACCTACGATCCGTCCGACGGCGTCGGCGTCTCCGTCCTGGGCGACGAGAACAGGGACCTGCGCGGTATCAACCTCATGGTCGTCTCGGCCGCCGAGGGCGAGCCCGGCAACGTCCTGGGTGCGCTGGCCAACGAGAGCGACAACGACGCGTCGTTCACGCTCGAGGCGCCTGGCGCCTCCCCTGTCACGGTGGACGTCCCGGCGGGCGGAACCGTCTACCTGGGCACGGAGACCGGTGAGTCCGTCCAGCTCGACGCCGTGGGTGCAGCGCCCGGGGATTACCTCGACGCGACGCTGTCGGTGGGCAGCGACAGCACGGAGTTCCAGCTCCCGGTGTTCGACGGCACGCTTCCGGAGTACGCGGACCACCTGCCGGCCGCCGCGCCGTCGCCGTCCGGCTCCCCGTCGCCCTCGATGTCCCCGTCCCCCTCCGAGTGAGCACACCGAAGTAGAACTCTGGCGAGAGAGAACTCTGGCGAGGTAAGAACCAGCGGCTTCTGCTGCGGTTCTACCTCGCCAGAGTTCTCTCTCGCCACAGTTCTACTTCGGCGAGGGGCTCGTCACCCGAAGCGGCCCGAGACGTAGTCCTCGGTGGCCTTCTCGGCGGGCGACGAGAAGATCGTCGCCGTGTCGTTCATCTCGATGAGGCGGCCCGGCTTGCCCGTGCCCGCGATGTTGAAGAACGCAGTCCTGTCGCTCACGCGCGCCGCCTGCTGCATGTTGTGCGTGACGATGACGATCGTGTAGTCCTTCTTGAGCTCCTGGATCAGGTCCTCGATCGCCAGAGTGGAGATCGGGTCCAGGGCGGAGCACGGCTCGTCCATGAGCACCACCTGCGGCTTCACCGCGATGGCGCGGGCGATGCAGAGGCGCTGCTGCTGGCCACCCGACAGGCCGGAGCCCGGCCGGTCCAGGCGGTCCTTGACCTCGTTCCAGAGGTTGGCGCCACGAAGCGACGCCTCGACCAGGTCCTCGGCGTCGGACTTGGAGATCTTGCGGTTGTTCAGCTTGACGCCCGCCAGCACGTTGTCCCTGATGGACATCGTCGGGAACGGGTTCGGCCGCTGGAACACCATTCCGATGTTCCGGCGCACCGCCACCGGGTCGACGTCTTCCCCGTACAGGTCGACGCCTTCGAGCTCGACCTTGCCCTCCACGTAGGCACCGGGGATCACCTCGTGCATGCGGTTGAGGGTGCGCAGGAAGGTCGACTTGCCGCACCCGGAAGGGCCGATGAAGGCCGTCACGGACTTCGGGTCGACGGTCATGGAGACACCCTCGACAGCACGGAAGTCGCCGTAGTAGATGTTGACGTCCTTGACGTCGATACGCTGGGCCATCTGTCTGTTCCTTCGGGCTGTGGCTTCGGGGGAGCTGAGGTGGGCGGGTCAGCGGGTCTTGGGGGCGAACCAGCGGTTCACGAGTCGACCGGCGATGTTGAGCAGCATCACGATCGCGATCAGCGTCAGGGCAGCGCCCCACGCGTTCTGCAGGGCGATGTCCGCCACGCAGTTCGCCTGGCCCTCACGGCACGTCGCGAGACCCTGGCTGTACTGCCGGTAGATGAACACCGGCAGTGTCATCATGCGCCCCTCGGACGGGTCGAAGTTGATCGAGTCCGTCACGCCGACCGCGACGAGCAGCGGAGCCGTCTCGCCGATGACACGCGCCACGGCCAGCAGCACGCTGGTTGTCAGGCCCGCGACCGCGGTGCGGAGCACGATGCGGACGATCGTGAGCCACTTGGGCACGCCGAGCGCGTACGCCGCCTCACGGAGCTCGTTGGGCACGAGCTTGAGCATCTCCTCGCAGGACCGCACCACCACGGGGATCATCAGCACCGACAGAGCGACGGCGCCGATAAGGCCGAACCGCGCACCAGGCCCGAAGAAGATGGTGAACAGCGCGACCGCGAAGAGGCCGGCCACGATCGACGGGATACCCGTCATGACGTCCACGAAGAACGTCACCGCCCGGGCCAGCGGGCCGCGCCCGTACTCGACCAGGTAGATGGCGACGAGGATGCCGATCGGCACGGAGATCAGCGTGGCGCAGCCCGTGATGATCAGCGTTCCCGTCACCGCGTGGTAGATGCCACCGCTCGGGTCGCCACCGAAGATGCCGCGCATCGAGAACGTCAGGAAGTCGATGCTGATCCGGCCCGCTCCGGTGAACAGCACAGTCCAGAGGAGCGAGACCAGGGGGACCATCGCCAGCAGGAACGCACCCCAGATGAGCACGGCCATGATGCGGTCGGTGCGCCTGCGGCGCGGCTCGGCCGTGGTCAGGAGCGCGCGGGTGCGCTCGGTGGCGTCCATGGTGGACGTGTCGGCGCTCATCAGTTGGCCCCCGAGAATTCCTTGCGGCGGGCGACGATGGCCCGGGCGGCCATGTTCACCGCCAGTGTGATCACGAACAGCGCGAGGCCAGTGGCGATCAGCGCGTTGACGGCCAGGCCGCTCGCCTCCGGGAAGTCCAGGGCGATGTAGGCGGCGATGGTCTGCTGCTGCGCCGCCTGGAGGATCTTGAACGAGTAGAGGAAGCCGGGCGACAGGATCATCAGCACGGCCATGGTCTCGCCGAGGGCGCGGCCAAGGCCCAGCATCGCCGCCGAGATCACACCGGACCGGCCGAACGGCAGCACAGCGGTGCGGACCATCTCCCACCGCGTGGCGCCGAGTGCGAGCGCCGCTTCCTCGTGCAGCTTCGGGGTCTGCAGGAAGACCTCCCGCGAGACCGCCGTGATGATCGGCAGGATCATCACGGCAAGGACGACGGCGACGGTCGCCAGGGTGCGGGCCGTCGGGGAGACGTCACCGGCGAAGAGCGGGAACCAGCCGAACCACTCGTTCAGCCAGAGCCACACCGGGGAGAGCATCGGCGCCAGGACCGCGACACCCCAGAGGCCGTAGACGACCGAGGGGATCGCCGCGAGCAGGTCCACGAGGTAGCCCAGGATCTGCGCGAGCCGGCGGGGAGCGTAGTGCGAGATGAACAGGGCGATCCCCATCGCGACCGGAGTGGCAAGGAGCAGGGCCAGCACGGCCGCCAGTAGCGTTCCGAAGACGAGCGGTCCCACATACGCGATGAACGACGTGTCGTCGGGGTACCGCGGGACGGCCGCGGCGAGCTCGGCTTCGCTCGCCGTCATGGCGGGCCACGCCCGCATGATCAGGAACAGGGCGACAGCAGCCAGGGTCGCGAGGATCAGAGCGCCGGCACCTGTCGTGATCCAGCGGAAGGTCCGGCTGAAGCCCCGCTCGGTGTCGCCGCTCGACCGTCGGCGCCGGACCGGCGCCACGGGAGCGGGCGGGCTGTCAGTGGTCGTCACAGATGTTCCTCGGCTCGTCGTGTCTGTGTGAGGTCAAGCGTGGCTGTGAGGTCAAGCCTGGCACAGCCGTACCGGTGGCCGGGCCACGAGCGCCTTTGATGCTCGCGCGGCCCGGCCACCGGTCCGGTGTACTGCCAGGTACTGCTCAACGGCTGGCTCAGCCGGCCGTGATGGCCTCGACCGACGGCAGGAACTGGTCACGCAGGTCGGCCGAGAGCGGGGCGGAGCCCGCCGAGTCCGCGGCAGCGGCCTGGCCCTCGTCGCTCAGGATGTAGCTGTAGAAGCCCTTGACCAGGTCGGCGATGGCCGCGTCCTCGTACGTGGCGCAGGCGAGCTGGTACGAGACCAGGACGACCGGGTAGGTGCCCGCGATGTCGCGCTTGAGGTCGTACACGAAGACGTGGTCGCTCGTGCCCTCGACGCGCGGCGAACCCTCGACGACGGCAGCGGCCGCCTCAGGGCTGTACGGCACGAACTCGTCGCCGACACCCACGGCCACCGTGCCCAGCTCACCGATCTGCGACGCGTCGGCGTAGGTGATGGTGCCCTCGCCGGCCTGCGCGGCGCTGACGACGCCGGAGGTGCCCTGCGCGGACTCCTGGCCCTCGACGGGCCAGATGCCCTCGGGCTCCCAGGTCCACACGTCCGGGACCACCGTGTACAGGTACTCCTGGAAGTTCTCGGTCGTACCCGAGTCGTCCGACCGGTGCACGACGGTGATGTCCGTGCTGGGCAGCTCGGCATCCGGGTTGTCGGCGGCGATCGCCTCGTCGTCCCAGGCGGTGATCTCGCCGGCGAAGATCCCGGCGATCGTCTCCGGGGTCATGTTCAGGGTGTCGACGCCCTCGAGGTTGAAGGCGACGGCCACCGGGGAGATGTACGCGGGGTACTCGATGACGCCGCCCTCGCCGCACTGCGCCTCGGCGGCGGCCAGCTCCTCGTCGTCCAGCGCGGCGTCCGAGCCCGCGAACGGGAAGGCACCGGAGATGAAGCTCTCGCGGCCGCCGCCGGAGCCGACCGGGTCGTAGTTCACGGTGACGTCCGGGTACTGGCTCTGGAAGCCGGCACGCCAGGCCTCCATCGCGGACTCCTGCGCGGACGAGCCGCCGCCGTTGAGCTCACCGGACAGGTCAACGGCGGACTCGGAGCCCTCGCCGGCCGGCTCGGCTGCACCGGGGTCGGACCCGCAGGCTGCGAGGCTCAGCGCGAGCGCGCCCACCATGACAGCGGAGCCAACGCGGGGGAATCGGCTGATCTTCACGTGTCTTTCCATCCTGTTCAAGTCGTACGCGCGGCAAGCGCCGCAGCGTCAGTCGGGAGGCTAGGGAGGCGGAGTGACCTACTCACCAGGTCTAGGTGAACGGAGGGTGAACAAGCCCGCCTGGAGCGGGTGATCCGCGACACGCCCACCCTGGCACGCCCTTGCGCTTTTCACCCAGCAGGCTCCAGGGCTACCCGTCCGCCTGGTCGTCCGGGCGGTCCCGGGTCAGGTAGATGGCCCCCGCGGCGTCCATGATCCACGCCTCCAGGTCGCTCGAGATGGCGGCGCTGCCCGCCGCGCCGGCGGCTCGCTGCTGCCCTTCGGCGGACGCGACGTACTCGACGAACTCCTTGACGAAGTTCCCCTTTGCCTTGTCCTCGTACCGCGAGCACACCATGAGGTAGGACACGAGCACCATCGGGTACGCGAAAGGCTTGTCGATCTTCCGGTCGATGACGAAGGCGAGGTCGTGCTCGTAGCGGTTCTCGATCCGCGGCGAGACGTCGACGACCGCGGCCGCGGCCTCCGCGCTGAAGGGCACATACTCCTCGCCCACCTTGATGGCGACGTTGCCGAGGTCGGAGGTTCGCGAGGCGTCCGCGTAGGTGATGCCGCCGGGCGTGGAGCGAACCGTGTCGGTCACGCCGCTCGTGCCCTCCGCCTCGAACCCGTCCGGCGTCGGCCAGAGGCCGTCCGGCGGGAACGGCCACTCCTTCGGCGCGGTCGCGTGCAGGTAGTCGGTGAAGTTCTCGGTGGTGCCCGAGTCGTCGGAGCGGTGGACCGGCGTGATGGCCAGCGCGGGCAGCTTCGCCTCGGGGTTGGCCGCGGCGATCGCCGGGTCGTTCCACTGGGTGATCTTGCCCGTGAAGATCCGCGCGATCAGGGCCGAGGACAGGTTCAGCTGGTCGACACCCTTGAGGTTGAAGGCCACAGCGATCGGGCTGATGTAGACCGGCAGGTCGATGGCGTTGCCGCCGTCGCAGGCTGGTCCGGAGGCCACCATCTCGTCGTCGGTCAGGGCGACGTCGGAAGCGCCGAAGGCCGTGTCGCCCGCGAGAAAGGCCTCGCGGCCGTCGCCCGAGCCCACTGGGTCGTAGCTGATCGCCGCGTCCGGGTGCTGCTCCTGGAACCCGCTGATCCAGGCCTCCATCGCCGATTCCTGGGACGAGGCGCCCGCACCGTGGAACTCACCGACGACGGCGAGCTGCGGTTCGGTGCTGGGTTGGTCGCCCGGCCCGAAGCCCGGCAGGTCAGCCGCGGCGCAGCCCGCGAAAGGCAACACAAGGGCGCCTGCGGTGGCGACAGAGAGGAGACGTGCGCATCTGGGGGTACTCACGGTTCGCGAAACTACTCACGGGTGCCGTCCCGCGAGCAAACACCAGGTGAACGGAAGGTGACCAGAGTCGCGATCACCCACGTGAGGTGCGACACCCGATGGCCGCACCTCCGCAGGTCACCCCTCGTCGTCGGCCAGCTTGTAGCCCAGGCCACGCACCGTCAGGAGGTACCTGGGCGAACCCGGGTCCGGCTCGATCTTCGAGCGGATGCGCTTCACGTGGACGTCGAGCGTCTTGGTGTCGCCCACGTAGTCGGCGCCCCAGACCCGGTCGATGAGCTGGCCGCGCGTCAGCACCCGGCCGGCGTTCCGCATCAGGAGCTCGAGCAGGTCGAACTCCTTGAGCGGGAGCGCCACGCTCTGACCGGAGACGGCCACGGTGTGCCGTTCGACGTCCATCCGGACCGGCCCCACCTCGAGCACGCCGTCCTCGTCGTGCTCCGCCGAGTCGCTGGGCTGACGGCGGCGCAGGACGGCCCGGACGCGGGCGAGCAGCTCCCGGTACGAGTACGGCTTGGTCACGTAGTCGTCTGCACCGAGCTCCAGGCCCACCACCTTGTCGATCTCGGAGTCCTTGGCGGTCAGCATGATGACCGGCACGTCGCCGCGCGCCCGCAGCTCCCGGCACACCTCCGTGCCCGACAGCCCGGGCAGCATCAGGTCGAGCAGCACCAGGTCCGCCCCCTCCGCGTCGTACGCAGCGAGCGCCGAGATGCCGTCGGCGGCCTCGACCACCTCGAAACCCTCGCGGGTCAGCTGGTACGTCAGCGGATCCCGGTACGACTCTTCGTCCTCTACCACCAGGATGCGCGTCACGCACCTACCTCCTCGTTCTTCGTGGCCTCATGGTCTGTGGCCTTGTGCTGGCCCTGCTCGTCTCCCTCACGGGCCACATCCGCCTGCGGCGGTGGGGCGGTCCGGCCGGCGCGGGTCGCGCCGTCGGGCCGGTCCGCGGACGGGATCCGCAGGGTGAAGGTCGAGCCCCGGCCGGGCTCGGACCACATCGTGACGTCGCCACCGTGATCGGCCGCCACATGCTTGACGATGCTCAGGCCGAGACCGGTACCCCCCGTGTCGCGCGAGCGCGCGGGATCCACCCGGTAGAAGCGCTCGAAGACGCGGTCCTGCGCATCCTCCGCGATCCCGACGCCCTGGTCCACCACCGCGATCTCGACGAGACCCGCCCGCTCGTTCACTCCCACGCCCACGCGGCTGGCGGGCCCGGAGTAGGCGACGGCGTTGTCCACCAGGTTGCGGACCGCGGTCACCAGGAGGTTGTGGTCACCGTAGACCTCGGTGTCCAGGTCCCCGCCCATGGTGATCGCGATGTTCTTGGCCTGCGCTGTGGTGCGTGCCCGGTCGACCGCCTCCTCCACGACCTCGCGGATCGGGACGGGTGTGAGCTTCGGCACCGCGCCGGCGCCCTGCAGGCGCGACAGCTCGATGATCTCCTGCACCAGGGCGGACAGCCGGACCGCCTCGCGCTGCATCCGTTCGGTGAACCGGCGGACGGCGACCGGGTCGTCCGCGGCGTCGGCCACGGTCTCGGCGAGCAGCGCCAGCGCGCCCACGGGCGTCTTGAGCTCGTGCGACACGTTGACCACGAAGTCGCGGCGGATCGCCTCGACGCGGCGCGCCTCCGTGCGGTCCTCCGCGAGCACCAGCACCCGCTCCAGGCCCAGCGGTGCGACCCGCACCTGCAGCAGCACTGTGCCCTGGCCCACCGGGCCGCGGGCCAGCTCCAGCTCCTGCTCGCGGATCACGCCGTCGCGCCGCACCAGGGCCACCAGGTCCGTGATCGCCGGGTGCACCAGCGCGTCGTTGCGGACCACGCCGAGGGCGTAGGCCGGCGGGGAGGCGCGGATCACCTCGTCCTCGCCGTCCAGCACGACGGCGGCGGAGCGCAGTACCGAGAGCACACGAACGAGCCCCGCGTCGAGCTCGTCGGGTTCGGCCTGGGGAAGGGCATGCTGCTGCCGTTCGGAGACGCGGAATGCCAAGGTGGCGACCACGCCGACGATCACGCCGAGAATTCCGGCGAGCAGCACCGGCACCCCGGAGATGATTCCGTCCACGACTCCAGGGTAGGTCGACGTTTCAACCGCAGGTTGACGTCGGCGGGCGGTCGGAGGATCGCGTCGCTTACTGTTCATGTGAGGGAGGAAGAGCGTTAACCTCCCGGTACATCGCGACGTCGAACCTTGGCGGGTGCGGGCGGTAGCTGTGCCGTGCGCCGTTCCGGGACGTGTCCGGGGCGGCCGGCCCGGCCGCGCGTCGGCCCTGCTCGCCTGACGGCGGCGTGACAAGCGGACGCGAACCGTCCGCGCGCCCCAAGTGCGAGAGGAAACCGATGCGACAGATCTTCGAAGCTGAGCTCCAGCAGGTCGGAGAGGACCTGACCGAGATGAGCAGGCTCGTCGAGTCCGCCATCACCCGTGCCGGCACGGCGCTGCTGGAGGCCGACCTTCAGCTCGCGCAGGAGGTGATCGCCTCCGACAGGACCATCGACTCCCTCGAGAACTCCCTCGACGAGCGGTGCGTGCACCTCCTGGCGCAGCAGGCCCCGGTCGCGACCGACCTGCGGATAGTCGTGAGCGCGCTGCGGATGAGCTCCTCCCTGGAGCGCATGGGCGACCTCGCCCGGCACGTGGCGCAGGTGGCCCGCGGACGCTACCCCGCGCAGGCGATCGTCCCCGAGGCGCGGGACACCTTCGCGAAGATGCAGGACGCCGCAGTTCGCGTCGCGCAGCGCACCACGAAGCTGCTCGCCACGCGCGACCTCACGGTGGCCGAGGCCATCGAACGCGACGACGACCTGCTCGACGAGCTGCACCAGGAGACGTTCAACGTGCTCCTGGCGCCCGAGTGGCAGGGCACCGTGCAGGAGGCCGTCGACGTGACCCTCGTGGGCCGCTACTACGAGCGGTTCGGCGACCACGGCGTCTCGGTAGCCCGCCGCGTCACCTTCCTGGTCACGGGTGACTTCCCGGACGAGTGACCCGCCCGCCGAAGTAGAACTGTGGCGAGATAGAACTGGGGCGGAAGCACTGTCAGTGCTTCCGCCCCAGTTCTATCTCGCCACAGTTCTACTTCGGCGAATCCTGGTCAGCGACCCTGGTTCGCGACGGCCGCGATCGCGTCCTTGGCGGCTTCCGGGTCCAGGTACGTGCCGCCCGGCTTGACCGGGGACAGGGTCTCTTCGTCGAGCTCGTAGACCAGCGGGATGCCCGTCGGGATGTTCAGCCCGGCGATGGCCTCGTCGGACACGCCGTCGAGGTGCTTCACCAGGGCCCGCAGCGAGTTGCCGTGGGCGGCGACGAGCACCGTCTTGCCGGCCTGGAGGTCGGGCACGATGTCGCTCTCCCAGTACGGCAGGGCGCGCTCGAGCACGAGCTTGAGGGCCTCCGTGCGGATGACGGGCGCGTCGGCGTAGCGCGGGTCGGCGTCCTGGCTGAACTCGGAGCCCAGCTCGATCTCCGGCGGCGGCACGTCGTACGAGCGGCGCCAGAGCATGAACTGCTCCTCGCCGAACTCCGCAAGCGTCTGCTTCTTGTCCTTGCCCTGCAGTGCGCCGTAGTGGCGCTCGTTGAGCCGCCAGCTGCGCTTGACAGGGATCCAGTGGCGGTCGGCGACGTCGAGCGCGAGGTTCGCGGTCGAGATCGCGCGGCGCAGGAGCGAGGTGTGCACGACGTCGGGCGAGACGTCGGCCTCCTTGAGGAGCTCGCCGCCGCGCTTCGCCTCCTCGACGCCCTTCTCGGAGAGAGGTACATCCACCCAGCCGGTGAACAGGTTCTTGGCGTTCCACTCGCTCTCGCCGTGACGGAGCAGCACAAGGGTGTAGGTCATGCCCCCATCCTGCCGCACATTCCCGGCCGAACATGATGCCGATCCCAAGCCCCGGACAGGCATCAGGTTCATGCTCGGCGAAGTTGCTGGTGACTACCTCGTCGCGTGGTGCTTTCGGGCGTCTTCGTAGACCTCGAGCATCTGCTCGGCCGCGCGGTCCCAGCCGAATCTGGTCGCCGAGTCGCGCGCACCCGCGGCCAGGCGCGCGCGCCACTCGTCGTCGTCCAGCAGGCTCTTGAGGACCAGGGCCCAGCTCTCGGGCTCGTGGTCGGGCACGAGGACGCCGGAGACGCCGTCCTCGACCACCGTGCACAGACCGCCGACCGCTGCCGCGACCACCGGGGTGCCCGACGCCTGGGCTTCCGCCGCGACCAGGCCGAACGACTCGCTGTGCGACGGCACCGCCACCAGATCGGCCGCCTGGAAGTAGCGCGCCAGCGTCCGCTGCGGCACCGGGGGCCGCACGAGCACGTGGTCGGCGACACCTTCCTGGTAGGCGAGCGCCTCCAGCTCGCGGACGGCGGTCGGCCGCCCGGAGGCGCCGCCCAGCACCACGAGCAGCGGCGGCTGACCGTCCCCTTCCGACCAGATCGGCTCCCCCAGCGCCCGGACCAGCACGTCGGGCCCCTTGAGCAGCTGCACGCGTCCCGCGAAGAGCACGATCTTCCGGCCCGCCGGCAGCATGAGCCCCTTCCGCAGCTCGGCCAGCTGCCGGTGCGGCGCCGCCGGGTCCCGCAGAGCCTGGTCTCGTTCCGCCGGGTCCCGCTCCGTGGCGTCGGGCAGCGGGGAGAACACGCCGAGGTCCACGCCGGGCTGCACCACGTGCACCCGAGCCGGGTCGGCCTGGTAGTCGCGTGCCAGGTCGGCGGCCTCCTGCTCGGTGTTCGCGACCAGCGCGTCGGCCTCGGCGACCACCTGCTCCTCGCCGATGATCCGGCCCTGCGGCTCGGGTGCGTCCCCCGGCGCGAGGGACGCGTTCTTCACGCGCGCCATGGTGTGCATCGTGTGCACCAGCGGCACGTCCCAGCGCTCCGCCGCGAGCCAGCCCACCTGGCCCGACAGCCAGTAGTGCGTGTGCAGGACGTCGTACCAGCCCTCGGGGCGGTGCGCCTCGGCGCGCAGCACGCCCGCGGCGAACGCGCACAGCTGGCCCGGGAGGTCGTTCTTGTCCAGCCCCTCGTACGGCCCCGCGGACACGTGGATGACGCGGACGCCGGGCTCGGCGTCGGTCACCTTGGGCTGGGCCGACGACGTCGCCCGCGTGTAGATCTCCACCTGCGCGCCCCGCCGGGCGAGCGCCCGGGACAGCTCCAGCACGTACACGTTCATGCCGCCCGCGTCGCCCGTGCCGGGCTGCTCGAGCGGCGAGGTGTGCACAGAGACCATCGCGATCCGGAGCGGACGGGACCCGTCCGGATCGGCGAAGTCGGGCGGCAGGCTGATGTGCATCAGGACACCAGGACGCACGCGGGCACTGGCAGCTCCAGTCGATCCGTGATCTGGCCCTGGCCCGTCGCCGGGTCGAGCCGGATCGCCACCAGCTCGTCGGCGTTCTGCGCGGCCACGACCACGAGCTCGCCGTCGGCAAGGACCGCGTGGTGGCGCGGCCACGCGCCCAGGCCGAGGTCGACGTCGCCGACGTTCTCGATGGTCAGGTGCCCGACGTCGTTTGGGCCGTCCGCCTCGCCCGACGCCGCCCGCACACGGAGCACCGAGAGGACGTCCGGGCCGCGCACGCCCACGTGCACGAGGTCGCCCGTGGCGGTGATGTGCGAGGGGTACCCGGGGGCCCCGTCGGGCATGGTGCGGCCGGTGATCGCCACCGAGCCGACGTGCTCCAGGCGGCCTGGCCCCGCTGGCACCAGGACGTGCAGGCGGCAGTCGAGCTCGCCGACGACCAGGATCGTGCCGTCGGGCAGCTCGACCAGGTGGCGCGGTCCCGTACCGGGCGGCAGGACGGCGGCTATCTGGCCGCCCGGCGACTCCGGGGCGTCCGCCGGGCCGGACCCGTCGAGCGGGTAGCTGCGCAGCTCGTCCGTGCCGAGGTCGGACACGAGGACCCGGTCGCCCCACACGTGCACGAAGTGGGCGTGGGGCCCCTCCTGCCGATCCAGGACCGGGCCGGACCCCGCGTGCGGGAACGTTCGCGGCGCACGGAGCGCGCCGTTCTCCGCCAGCGGCGCGACGGCGGCCACGCCGTCGGTGTAGTTCGCCACCCAGGCCACGGTGTCGGTCGCCACCACGTGGCAGGGGCCCGAACCGCCCGAGGCCGCGGCCGAAGCGGGGGAGAGCGTGCCGGCGTCGGACACGCGGAAGGACGTGAGCCGGCCGGGCTCACGCTCGGTCACCGCCACGAGCGTGCGCCCCGACGGGTCCAGGGCCAGGAACGACGGCGAGGCGGCCTGCACGACGAGCTCCCCGCCCGTGAACTTGCCACCCGGTTCGATGCCGACACGCCAGATGCCCTCACCGGTGCCCGGCTCGTTTCCCGCCGTCGGATAGGTGCCGATCCACAGGGCGGTGGGGTTATTCATGCGACCAGCGTAGTGACGTTTGCTGGGTGCTCCGGCCGGAATGCACGACGCCCCGGCCACCCCTCGATGAAGGGCGCCGGGGCGCAATCTGCCGTCGTGACTGCGACGGCGTCAGGCGTTCGCCTTCGCGTAAGCCTCCTGGACCTCCGCCGAGATGCGACCGCGGTCGCTCACGGTGAAGCCGTTGGCCTTGGCCCACTCGCGGACCGCGGCGGTGTCGCTCCCGGAACGGGACCGACGCGTGGTGCCGGTGCCGCGCGCAACGGGCGACTTCACCTTGCGCGCGTGGCCGACCCACGAAGCGAGCGCGTCACGCAGCTGGGCCGCGTGCTCGGCATTGAGGTCGATCTCGTAGGAGACGCCGTCAAGCCCGAAGTTCACGGTCTCGTCGGCGGCACCGCCGTCCATGTCATCTTCGAGAACGAGCTGAACCTTCTGAACCATACGGGTAGTTCCCTTCCGCGCCACAAATTCCGGGGTTGTTCGCGAGCATGCCGCACTCAATATTGTCATGTCAATAATGGGTAAGTGACACCGCTCACCAAAACTTCACCCTGCCGGAGTTGAAGTGCGGGGATTTGATCCCGAAGGTCCGCACGGATAACCTCGGCTGCGCGCTTCACCGGGAAGCGGAATTCCCCGCGCTTTCCGCTGCCGCCATGGCTTCGCGATCCATTCGCTCGAGCGCCTCCCGCTCGTGGCGGTCGGCTCGGAGGATCTTACGCATCGCAAACCAGAACAACAGGCCGACGCCCACCGAGGGCGTGAGCCCGGCGAGCACCGCAAGTGTCATATCCATCACAAAATCCTCACAAGCCTCATCTGCGCGGTTTGAAATTCTCAGGCGATCGGCTTCACCAGCGGGAAAAGTATGGTCTCCCTGATGCCCTGGCCGGTCAACGCCATGAGCAGGCGGTCGATGCCCATGCCCATTCCGCCCGAAGGGGGCATCGCGAATTCCATCGCGGTCAGGAAATCCTCGTCGAGCCGCATGGCCTCGTCGTCGCCCGCCGCGGCCATCCTGGCCTGCGCCTCGAAGCGCTGCCGCTGGACCACCGGGTCGACCAGCTCGGAATAGCCCGTGGCCAGCTCGAAGCCGCGGATGTACAGGTCCCACTTCTCGACCTGACCCTTTTTCGTGCGGTGGTCCCGGGTGAGCGGTGACGTCTCCACCGGAAAGTCTCGCACGAACGTCGGCGCCGTCAGGTGGTCGCCCACCCGGTGTTCCCAAAGAGTCTCGACGAGCTTTCCGTGATTCAGGAGCTTCTTGTTGCCCACCTCGACATCGAGCCGGTGGGCGATCTTCTCGAGTTCCTCCACCGACGTGTCGGCGGTGATCTCCTCGCCCAGGCTTTCGGAGAGCGAGTCGTACATGCGCAGGTTTGCCCATTCCCCGCCCAGCTCGTACTCGGAATCGTCCGCAAGAGTCACGAGCGTGGTGCCGAGAACGTCCTGCGCCGCGGTCTGCACCAGATCCTGGGTGAGAGCGCCGATGGTGTTGTAATCCCCGTAGGCCTCGTACGCCTCGAGCATGGCGAACTCCGGCGAGTGCGACGAGTCCGCGCCCTCGTTACGGAAGTTCCGGTTGATCTCGAAGACCTTCTCGACGCCGCCGACGACCGCCTTCTTCAGGAAGATCTCTGGCGCGATGCGCAGGAAGAGGTCCAGGTCGTAGGCATTCATGTGCGTCGAGAAAGGCCGCGCGGACGCCCCCGATGCAATGGTCTGCAGCATCGGCGTCTCGACCTCGAGAAAGCTGCGGCGGTGGAAGTTCTCCCGCAGGGAACGCACCACGCCGGCACGCAGGCGCACCATGTCGCGTGCGGCCGGGCGGGCGATGAGGTCCACGTAGCGCTGGCGGACGCGCGCCTCCTCGGACAGGTCCTTGTGCAGCACGGGGAGCGGGCGCAGCGACTTGGCCGCCATCTGCCACGTGTCGGCGAAGATGCTCAGCTCGCCGCGCCTCGACGCGCCGACGCGCCCGTGCAGGAACACGTGGTCACCCAGGTCGACGTCGGTCTTGAAGGCCGCAAGGGCCTCCTCGCCGAGCACGGCCAGGCTCAGCATGCCCTGGAGTCGGTTGCCCTCGCCGTCCTGCAGCGTGACGAAGCACAGCTTGCCGCCGATCCGGATGAATACCACGCGGCCGGCGACGCCCACGACGTCGTCCGTCTCCTGGCCGGCCTCGAGGTGGCCGTACGTAGCGCGGACCTCGGCGACGGCGTGCGTGACCGGGACGGTGACCGGGTAGGGCTCGGTGCCGCTGGCCAGGAGGCGCTCACGCTTCTCGCGCCGGACCCGCAGCTGCTCGGGCAGGTCGTCGGTCGGCGGGGTCGCGGCACTCTCGGCACCGGAGTTCTCGGTCGTCACGGATGCGATTCTATCGGGGCGCCAAGCTCAAATTTCCCGGTGTGACGGACGGCGCTCACCCCCACGACAAAAGGGGTCAGGCGCGCAGGTCCAGGGCCAGGTCGAGGATCGGCGCACTGTGCGTCAGCGCGCCCACCGACAGGAAGTCCACGCCAGTGGCCGCGACCTTGCGCGCCTTCTCGAGCGTCAGGTTGCCGGTCGCCTCGAGCTCGACGTGCGCCGGGACGCCGTCGCGCCCCTCCCGCTCCCGGACGGCGGCGACGGTCTCGGCGAGGAGCTCGGGCTCCATGTTGTCCAGCAGCAGGAAGTCAGCGCCCGAGGCCAGCGCCTCCAGGGCCTGGGCCGTGGTGTCGGCCTCGACCTGGACCTGCACGTCCGGGAACGTCTCGCGGACGGCCCGGATCGCGGCGGCGACCGATCCCGCGGCGACCACATGGTTGTCCTTGACCATGGCGACGTCGTACAGGCCCATGCGCTTGTTGGTGCCGCCACCCGCACGTACGGCGTACTTCTGCAGGGCACGCAGGCCCGGCGTGGTCTTGCGGGTGTCCAGCACCTGCGCACCCGTGCCCGCGAGCTCACGGGCGAAGGCGCGGGTAGCGGTAGCGACGCCCGACGCGCGGCTCGCCAGGTTGAGCAGGGTGCGCTCGGCCACGAGCAGCACCTGGGTGCGGCCCCGCAGGCTCGCCAGGACCTGGCCGTCGGACACCTCGTCGCCGTCCTGCGCGTGAAAGGTGACGGCCGGCGCCTCCAGGGCCAGGCGGGCGGCCACCTGGTCCAGCACCTCCTGCACCACGACGAGACCCGCGACGACACCGTCCTCGCGCGCCACGAGCTCTGCCACCCCCGTGCTCGACGGGGGGATGGTCGCCTGCGAGGTCACGTCCCGGCCCGGGCCGGGGCCCAGGTCCTCGTCGAGGGCGATCTCGACCGCCCGGGCGACCCACGAGGCGTCGAGCCCTGGCGTGACCGTGGAGGGGCTGGGGAAGACGGGAAGGGTGCTCACTGGCTCACCGTATCCGCAGCGTCACCCGCGCCGGCGTCGTCGACGATGGCCTGGAGCATCCGCTCCGAGTCCTCGAGATACCGGTCCAGGTCGGCCGCGGCGCCGTCGGCGTCGCCCGCCAGGAAGCGGCGCAGCAGGCCTGCGTTGCGGTCCACGAAGCCGTCGAAGAACGCGCCGTTCTCGCCCAGCAGGCCGAACGACAGGCGTAGCTCGGCGGAGAGGTTGGCGTGCACGCGGTCGAGGCGAGGGCTGCCCGCGAGCGCCACGATCCCCGAGTGGAACCGCATGTTGGCGGCGGCGATGTCGCGCCAGTCGCCGCCCAGCCGGGCGGCGAGGGCGGCGTCGACTGCGTCCCGCATCGCGCGGGCCCCCGGGTGTGCCGGGTCGCCCGCGGCGAGGACCGGCACCTCGATGAGCCGCCGGACCCGGTAGATGTCGACGATGTCGGCGAGGGTCGGCGTCGCCACGGCGACGCCGGCGTTGGGCCGCCGGACCAGGAGGCCCTCGTGCACCAGGATCCGGAAGGCCTCGCGCAGGGTGTTGCGCGAGACGTCGAGCGACTCGCTCACCGACTGCTCCGAGAGCCGCTGTCCGGGGGTCAGCCGTCCGGTGACGATGAGCTCGCGGATGGCGTCTGCGCTGCGTTCGGCGCGGTCCGGCTTCACCGGGTCAGTCTACGGACCGGCCGGGGTGGTGCCGTTGGTGGCCGGGCCCGATCGTGGCCCTTCGTTGAACAATCGCTCCTGGGTGCACAGGTAAACATCTCGCATCTCAGGCTATGCCCCAGCACTGGAGCCGTGCCATGATCGTCAAGGTCCCGCAATGCGGGTGAAACATCCGACTGGAACGATCCTGACTGTTGAACAATCCGGGCTCCACAACGACCAGGAGGGCACCATGTCCGACACGAGCAACGAGGCCGCGACCACGCCAGCCGAAGCGCCGCCGGGCAGCCCGCCCGACGCGGTCAAGGTCTTCACGTCCGCGCGACGCCGCTCCTTGCTGGGCGCCCTCTTCCTCATGGCGACCTCCGCCATCGGGCCCGGCTTCATCACCCAGACCGCTACCTTCACGCAGCAGCTCGGTGCCGCGTTCGCGTTCGGCATCCTCGCCTCGATCCTCCTGGACCTGGCCGTCCAGATGAACGTGTGGCGCATGATCACGCTGACCGGCAAGCGCGCGAGCGTGCTGGCCAACGACGCCCTGCCGGGCAGCGGCTACGTGCTGGCCGTGCTCATCGTCTTCGGCGGCCTCATCTTCAACATCGGCAACACCGCCGGCGCGGGCCTGGGCCTGAACGCCCTGTTCGGCCTCGACCCCCGGCTGGGCGGGGCGATCAGCGCCGTCATCGCCATCGCCATCTTCCTCGCCAAGCGCGCCGGAGCAGTCGTCGACCGGGTGGTCATCGTGGCCGGCCTGGTGATGATCGTGCTCACCGTGATCGTCGCGATCATGTCCGGCCCGCCCGTCGGCGAGGCGCTCAAGCAGACCATGCTGCCCGACACCATCAACTTCGCCACCATCACCACCATCGTGGGCGGCACCGTCGGCGGGTACATCACGTACGCCGGCGCGCACAAGCTGCTCGACTCCGGCACCGCGGGCCCCGAGCACATCGCCGAGGTGAACCGGGCAGCGATCAACGGCATCCTCGTCACCGGCATCATGCGGTACGTCCTGTTCCTGGCGATCCTCGGCGTCGTCGCCTCCGGCGTCGTGCTGGACGTGGCAGGCAACCCGGCGGCCGACGCGTTCTCCGCGGCCGCCGGCGAGACGGGCCTGCGCATCTTCGGCGCGGTGTTCTGGATCGCGGCGATCACCAGCGTCATCGGGGCCGCCTACACGTCGGTCTCGTTCCTGCCGGTGTTCTCCGCGAGGATCACGGGCCGCGCGGCCGACCTGTGGACGGTGGGCTTCATCCTGGTCTCGCTCGTGATCTACCTGACGATCGGCACCGCACCGGCCACTCTGCTCGTCTTCGTGGGCGGCGTGAACGGCCTCATCCTGCCGATCGGCCTGACCCTGTTCATGTACATCGGCTGGTTCCGCGGCTCGCTCCTGGGCGGCCTCCGGTACCCGCGGTGGCTCCTGGTGGTCGGAACACTGGCCGCCGTGGTCACCTGGTATATGGCGGTCAACGCGGTGGGCCCGATCTTCGACCTGCTGGCCGCCTGAGCTCCGGCTCGGCACACGAAAGGAGAGACGCACCATGAGCGCCGTCGACCTGAACAGCGACCTCGGCGAGGGCTTTGGCCGCTGGAGCCTCGGCGACGACGAGCAGATGCTCGGCATCGTCTCCAGCGCCAACGTCGCCTGCGGGTTCCACGCCGGGGACCCGGCGTCCATCCGCCGCACCGTGCGGTCGGCCGTGGCACACGGCGTCAGCATCGGCGCGCACGTCGGATACCGCGACCTGGCCGGGTTCGGCCGGCGCAACATGGACGTGCCCGACGAGGAGCTCGAGGCCGACGTCGTCTACCAGATCGGCGCGCTCCGCGGCCTGGCCGACGCCGAGGGCGGGACCGTCACCTACGTGAAGCCGCACGGCGCGCTGTACAACACGGCGGCGGTGGACGAGCGGGTAGCCCGGGCGGTGGCGGCGGCCGTCGTCGCCGTCGACCCGGGGCTCGTCCTGCTCGGCCTGCCGGGCAGCGTCGCCCTCGCCGCGGCGTCCGACGCCGGGCTCGCGACCGCCACCGAGGCATTCGCGGACCGCGCGTACACGGCCGAGGGCCGCCTGGTCTCGCGGCGCGAGCCGGGCGCCGTGCTGCACGACGCCGACGACGTCGCGCGGCGGATGCTCCGCCTCGTCACCGAGGGCCTGGTGACCGCGGTGGACGGGTCCGACGTCGCCGTGCGCGCCGACTCCGTGTGCGTGCACGGCGACTCCCCCGGCGCTGTCGCCATGGCCCGGCGGATCCGCGAGGTGTTCGACGCCGAGGGCATCGAGCTCGCGGCCTTCGCGCCCGCGGCGGGCAGCGGCCCCACAGCGTGATGCGGGTACTGACCGCCCGTGACGACGCCCTCCTGGTCGAGCTCGCCGACCTGGACCAGGCGGTCGCGCTGTACGAGTCCCTCCTGACCGACCCCGTGCGCGGGGTCGGCGTGCCCGTGCCCGGCGCCCGGACGCTGCTCGTGCCGTTCCGCCCGTCGGCCATCACGGCGCGCGCCCTGGCCGCCGAGCTCCGGACGCGGCCGCTGGAGCGCCGTGCCACGGATGCGGCGCGCACCGTCGAGATCCCGGTCCTGTACGACGGCGCGGACCTCGCCGAGGCGGCCGGGCTGCTCGGCTGGAGCGCCGACAAGCTGGTCCGGCGGCACACCGCGGCGGCGTGGACCGTGGGGTTCGTCGGGTTCGCGCCCGGGTTCGCCTACATGACCAGCGACGACCCCGATCTGGTGGTCCCCCGGCGGGCGAGCCCGCGCACCCGGGTCCCGGCCGGGTCCGTTGCGCTCGCCGGGCCGTACAGCGGCGTCTACCCCCGGGAGAGTCCCGGCGGGTGGCAGCTGGTGGGCCGCACCGACGCGCCTGTCTGGGACGTGACGCGCGAGCGCCCAGCCCTGATGCTCCCCGGCGACCGCGTCCGCTTCGTAGCGGTCCGCGACCTCACGCCGCCGCTGGCCCCTTCGGGGCCGCGTGGCAGCAACCACCAAGATCAGCACCGGCCCGGCGGTGGGCTCGAGGTCGTCAGCGCCGGGGTGCAGGCGTTGGTTCAGGATCTTGGACGGGCGGGTTCCGAGGGGGCCGGGGTGTCGGCGTCTGGTGCCCTGGACCGGCCGAGCCTGCGGGCGGCCAACCGGGCGGTCGGCAACCCGTCGGGCGCCGCGGTCATCGAGTCCGTGGGTGGCCTGCGGCTGCGCGCCCATGGTCCGCAGGTGCTCGCGGTGACGGGTGCGGTGGGCGACGTCGTGGTGCGGCCGGGCGCCGCCGAGAATGCCGCCGAGCCGACCCGCCCGGATCGCCGTCCGCGGCCGGGCGAGCCGTTCGCGCTCGACGACGGCGACGAGCTGCGCCTCGCCGCGCCCGCGCGGGGGGTGCGGGCCTACGTGGCGGTGCGCGGCGGGATCGACGTGCCGCCCGTGCTGGGCAGCCGGGCCACCGACGTGCTGGCCGGGCTGGGTCCCGACCCGCTCGGCTCGGGGGACGTGCTGCCGGTCGGCGCCCCGGAACGGGGCGTCCCCGCGGCCGACCCGTCCGCAAGCACTTCCCTCGGGGACACGGACGCGGCGCCGCCGTCGGACAGGCTGCCCGCGCCCGGCGAGGTGACGGAGCTACCGATCATGCTGGGGCCGCGCGACGACTGGTTCGACGCGGCGGCGATCGTGACGCTGACCGGCCAGGACTGGCTTGTGACGCCGCGCTCCAACCGGATCGGGCTGCGCCTGGACGGCGACCCCCTCGCCCGCGTCCCGGACCGGGATGGCGCCGAGCTGGCGAGCGAGGGCTGCGTCACCGGCGCGATCCAGGTGCCGCCGGACGGGCTGCCGGTCCTCTTCCTGGCCGACCACCCCTTGACCGGCGGGTACCCCGTGATCGGGGCAGTCGTCGCCGACCACGTGCCGCTCGCCGGGCAGCTGCCCGCGGGCGCGCGCGTCCGCTTCACGATCCGGGACCGCGCCCCAGGCGCGCAGCCGGATGACACCATCCAGAACCGCCCAGGAGGCACCCCATGATCCGCACCGTGCTCATCGCCAACCGGGGCGAGATCGCGGTCCGCGTGGCCCGCGCATGTGCCGACCTGGGCATCCGCTCCGTCGCGGTGTACGCCGACGGCGACGCCGACGCCCCGCACGTCCGCCTCGCCGACGAGGCCTGGTCGTTGGAAGGCCGCACCGCCGCCGAGACCTACCTGTCGGTGGAGAAGCTGCTCGACGTGGCGCGCCGGTCCGGCGCGGACGCGGTCCACCCCGGGTACGGCTTCCTGTCCGAGAGCGCGGCCTCGGCGCGCGCCGTGGAGGAGGCGGGGCTCGTCTGGGTGGGGCCGACGTCGGCCACCATCGAGCTGCTCGGCAACAAGATCGCCGCCCGCGACCTGGCGCGCAAGGTCGGAGCGCCCCTGGTGCCCGGCTCTGACGGCCCCGTGGCCGACGCCGAGGCCGCGGTCGCGTTCGCCGAGGAGCACGGCCTGCCCCTGGCGATCAAGGCCGCCCACGGCGGCGGCGGGCGGGGTATGCGCGTAGCCCGCACCCTCGAGGAGGTGCCCGAGCTGTTCCACGCCGCCCGGCGCGAGGCGGAGGCCGCGTTCGGGCGGGGCGAGTGCTTCGTCGAACGGTTCCTCGAGCGCCCCCGGCACGTGGAGGCGCAGGTCATCGCGGACGACCACGGCCACGTGGTCGTCGCGGGCACCCGCGACTGCTCCCTGCAGCGGCGCAACCAGAAGCTGCTCGAGGAGGCGCCGGCACCGTTCCTCGACCCGGAGGTGCGCCGGCGGGTGCACGAGTCCGCGCGCGACCTCTGCGCGGCCGCCGGCTACCGCGGCGCCGGGACCGTGGAGTTCCTCCTCGGGGCGGACGGCACCCTGTCCTTCCTCGAGGTGAACACGCGGCTCCAGGTGGAGCATCCGGTCACCGAGGAGACCACAGGGCTGGACCTCGTGGTCGAGCAGCTCCGCGTCGCCGGCGGCCTGCCGCTGTCCGTGACCGAGGACCCCGAACCGCGGGGGCACGCGATCGAGCTGCGGCTCAATGCCGAAGACCCGGCGCGCGGGTTCCTGCCGGGGCCCGGTCGCATCGAGCGGTTCGTGCCGCCCGCGGGTCCGGGCGTCCGGGTGGACGCCGGGGTGGAGTCCGGGTCGGTGATCCCGGGCGAGTTCGACTCGCTGTTCGCCAAGATCGTCGTGTGGGGACCAACCCGGGAGGCGGCGCTCGCCCGCGCCCGGCGGGCCGCCGCCGAGACCGTGGTCGAGGGTGTGCCCACGGTGCTCCCGTTCCACCGCGCGGTGCTCGCCGACCCGGCGTTCACGGCGGCGGGCGCCGGGTCGGCGGGCGGGCACGGCTTCGCCGTCCACACCCAGTGGATAGAGACCGAGCTGCTCGCCTCGTTGGACCCGCAGGCGCTCGCCGCGCCCGTGGTCGAGCCCGGCGTCGTGGAGACCTGGGTCGAGATCGACGGGCGGCGGCACCGGGTGCGCACACCGGGCGGGATCGGGTTCGCGGGCCTGGCATCGGGTCCTGGTGCGGCACCGGCGCAGGCCACGCCCCCGGCGTCGGGCACCGGAGCGGACGGCGGACGCATGCCGCTGCTCCCGGCCATGCCCGGCACCCTGGTGCGCTGGCTGGTGGCCGACGGCGCGACGGTGGCCGACGGCCAGCCCGTCGCCGTCGTCGAGGCCATGAAGATGGAGACGCAGCTCGTGGCGGAGGCCGCAGGAACGCTGGAGCACGCGGCAGCCGAGGGCGCCCAGATCACGACGGGCGACCCGATCGGCTACATCACGCGCTAGCCGGCCACAGGTTCGCCGCCGAGCTCGGTCCCATGTCCCAGCCGGGCTCAGCGGGCCTGGAGCACCCCGTCGTCGTCCAGCCAGACCTGGACCCGGCGCTTCCAGGCGTCGGCCGGCTTCGGGAAGTCGGTGCGGTAGTGGCCGCCACGGGTCTCCTCGCGCAGCCAGGCCGCGCGGGTCAGTGCGCGGGCGACCATGTGGACGTTGGTGGTCTCCCACTCGGCGGCCTGTGGCTCGGCCACGACCTCGGCCGCAAGGTGCGCGTCGGCCCGGACCGCGCCCAGGCGCTCGTCGACATCGGCCAGCGACCGCGCCGACCGGATCACGCCCGACCCGGCGGAGGTCACCTTCTGGATCCGTGACCGGGCGGCGGCCGCGACCAGCGCGGAACCGCCAGGGCGCTCGGCCGGCTCCCCCGGCTTCAGCTCGCCGGCGTCGAACCGCGCGGCGATGTCCCGCGCCGCCCGGGACGCGAACACTATGCCCTCGAGCAGCGAGTTCGACGCGAGCCGGTTCGCCCCGTGCACACCGGTGCACGCGACCTCGCCCACCGCGTACAGGCCGTCCACCGACGACCGCCCGTCGAGATCGGTCACCACGCCGCCCGAGTGGTAGTGCTGCGCGGGCGCCACGGGCACCGGCTCCTCGGACCAGTCGATGTCGGCCTCCAGCAGCCGCCGGTTGATCGTGGGGAACCGCGTGCGCAAGAACTCCCGGCCCAGGTGGCGGGCGTCGAGCAGCACGTTGTCGGCCCCGGTGGCGGCCATCTGCCGCACAATCGCGTGCGCGACGACGTCCCGCGGCGCCAGCTCCGCCATCTCGTGCACGGCGGGCATGAACCGGTGCCCGTCGACGTCGAGGAGCAGCGCGCCCTCGCCGCGCACGGCCTCCGAGATGAGGGGCAGCTGGCCCTTGGCGCCCGAGCCCAGCCACAGGACCGTCGGGTGGAACTGGACGAACTCCAGGTCGCCCAGCACCGCACCCGCCCGGAGCGCGGCGGCGATGCCGTCGCCCGTCGCGCCGGCCGGGTTCGTGGACGACCGGAACACCTGCCCGATCCCGCCCGTGGCCAGGACGACGGCGGGGGCCAGTACCGCACCGACGCCGCCCCGCGAGCCCGTGCCTCGCACGTGCAGGGTCACGCCGCAGGCGCGCCGCCGACCCGTGGAGTCAGGGGCCGCCGTCAGCACGTCCAGCACCAGGGCGTTCTCCACCACCTCGATGCCGGGGTCGTGCCGGACCGCCTCGATCTGCGCGACCAGAGCGCGCGAGATCTCCGCGCCCGTCGCGTCGCCGCCGGCGTGGGCTATCCGGTCGGCGCGGTGGCCACCCTCGCGGGTGAGGGCGATGTCGCCGTCGGCCGCCTTGTCGAAGACCGCGCCGCGCGCGACCAGCTCGCGCACCCGCGCCGGGCCCTCGGTGACCAGCACCTGCACGGCCTCCGGGTCGGACAGGCCGCCGCCTGCGGCCAGCGTGTCCGCGAGGTGCGCCTGCGGCGAGTCGGTGGGGTGGAGCGCTGCGGCGATGCCGCCCTGCGCCCACACCGTCGAGCCGGACAGGAGCCGGCCCTTGGTCACGAGCAGCACCCGCGGCACCTGCGTGCGCAGCTCGAGCGCCGCCGTCAGGCCGGCGATCCCCGAGCCGACGACTATCGCGTCGGCCTCCACGGTCCAGCCGGGCGCGGGGGCCGCGAGCGACCGCGCCAGGCGCGGTCCCGGTCCGGGCGTCGGGCTCACGCGCGGGCCGACGCCGTGCGCACCAGCCCGGCGTGCTGGAAGGGCTCGATCGGCAGACCGCTCTCCTCCAGGCCGTACCCGTCCGGCACGTGTCCGGGCTCGTCGTGCACCTCGACTATCCGGTTCTTCTCGTCCACGAACACGACATTCGGCAGGAACGTCCGCGCATCGTGGTCCGAGAGCATGCCGTAGCCGATGAGGATGACCACATCGCCAGGGCCGACCAGGTGGGCGGCAGCGCCGTTGATGCAGATCTGGCCGGAGCCGGGTTCGCCCGGGATCACGTAGGTGGTCAGCCGCGCGCCGTTGGTCACGTCGACGACGTCGACCTGCTGGCCGGGCACGAGGTCCGCGGCGTCGAGCAGGTCGGCGTCCACGGTGATCGAGCCGACGTAGTGCAGGTCCGCCTGCGTCACGGTGGCGCGGTGAATCTTCGCGATCATCATGGGCCGTTGCAGCGAGGCGGGGCGGCCGACGGGCGGGCGGTGCGGGGTGGAGCTCATGGTGCTACCTCTGGACCTCGGACGAGACCTCGACGGCCTGGTTGTCGATCAGGCGGGTAGAACCCACCCGTGCGGCCACGAGCAGCAGAGCGTGGCCGGAGAAGTCGTCGGCGACCGCTTCCACGGTCACCGGGTCGACGAGCGCGAGGTAGTCGACCACGACGCCTTCGGCCCCGTCCAGCACCTGCCGGGCGGCGTTGATCACACCGTCCGCGCCGCGGTCGGCGGCCGCCGCCCCGGCCCGCAGCGCGCGCGACAGGGCCGGTGCCCGCTGCCGCTCGTCCGCCGACAGGTACGCGTTGCGCGAGGACAGGGCGAGCCCGTCGGGCTCCCGCACGGTGGGCACACCCACCACGTCGACCGACACCTCCAGGTCGCGCACCATCCGGCGCACGGCCAGCAGCTGCTGGGCGTCCTTCTCGCCGAACAGCGCGACGTCGGGCCGCACCAGGTGCATCAGCTTGAGCACCACGGTGAGCACGCCGTCCAGGTGCCCAGGGCGGTGCTCCCCCTCGAGCACGTCGCCGATGTGCCCGGCGGACACGCGCACCACCGGGTCGCCGTCCGGGTAGACGACGTCGGGCGTGGGCGCGAAGACGACGTCGGCCCCGACGCCGGCGAGCTTGGCGATGTCGCCGTCGAGATCGCGCGGGTAGGCGTCGAGGTCCTCGCCCGCCGCGAACTGCAGCGGGTTCACGAAGATGGTCACGACCACCTGGCCGTTCGGCCCGGCCTCCTCGCGTGCGCGGCGCACGAGCTCCAGGTGACCGTCGTGCAGCGCGCCCATCGTCATGACGACGGCGCGCTGCCCCGGTGCCGCGTCGGGTCCGGCCGGCGCGATGGGCCCGCCGAGGGCCCAGCGCATCTGCGCGTCGCGCAGCTCGGAGCGGGTGCGGACCAGGAGCGGGGTGCGGGTGTCCCGGGTCTGGGTGATCACTGTTCAGTCCTTCCTGCGGACGACTCCCCGGCGCCGTCCAGCGCGTCCAGCAGCGCCTGCGCCGCGAAGTCGTCGATGCGGTGGCTCGCCAGCGCGCGGCGCGTGGCCCCGCGGGCGAGCTCGGTATAGCTGTCGGGCACGTCGGTGGCGCCGCTGGCGGCGGCGAGGGCGCTGAGCTCGGTCAGGTGGCGGCGCACCGTGCCGACGTCGCCCCGGGAGACGGGCCCGGTGAGCGCGGAGATCGCACCCGGACCGACGCCGTCGCGCGCGTCCGCGGACCGCGTCGCCGACTCCAGGGCGGCCGAGAGCAGCGGCGCGAGCACCCGGCCCGGCGCCTCGATCCCCGCGGCCTCCAGGGCCTGCGCGGCCTGGGCCACGAGCACCACCAGGTGGTTGGAGCCGTGCGTGAGGGCCGCGTGGTACAGACCGCGGGCCTCCTCCGCGACGACGACGGGCTCGCCGCCGATCTCGACGACCAGCGCCTGCCCGATCGGCAGCACCGGCCCGGGACCCGTGACGGCGAACGTGCAGCCCTCCAGGCGCGCCAGATCGAGGGACGTGCCGGAGAACGTCATGGCGGGGTGCACCGCGAGCGGGATCGCGCCGCCCAGCCGGGCGGGCTCCAGGACGGCGGTGCCGTAGCGGCCGGACGTGTGGATCGCGAGCTGGCCCGGCTGCCAGGCCCCGGTGTCGGCGAGGCCGGCGACCAGGGGGCCCAGGGCGTCGTCGGGCACCGCGAGGAGGACCAGCTCGGCGCGCTCCACGACGTCGGGCACCTGGAGGTTGGGTACGCCGGGCAGGAGCATCTCGATGCGCTCCCGCGAGTCCGCCGAGATGCCGCTCGCGCCCACCACCGCGTGGCCGGCCGCGCGCAAGGCGTTGCCGAGCACGGCGCCCACGCGCCCGGCGCCGACCACGCCCACGCCCAGCCGCCCTGGCCGGCGGGCCGGCTCGTCGGCGTCACTCACCGGTCATCACCGGTCACTCACCCTGTCTCTCCATCCATCGTTCGGGACCCGCCGCCGCGCGTGCGGTGCGGGCGCGCATGGCCTGCTCCCCCATGAGCCGCGCGGCGTCGGCGGCGTCGAGGTGCGGCACCTCCGGACGCACCGGGCCCTCGGTGGAGTGCACCTGGAACGAGGCCACACCCAGCCGGCGCTGCCACGGGCCCTGGCTCAGGCCCAGCGACTGCGTCCGCTCGTGCGGCACCACGTCCAGGATCTTCACCAGGCGGCCTCGCCGCAGCAGCAGCGCGCGGCCGGTCACGGTGAACCCGTTGCGGCGCCACGCCACGGGATCAAGTATGCGGGTCCGCCGAGGTGCGTTGACGTAGGTGCTCTCCGTCCGGGAATCGCCGTCCAGCCCGGCGTCGAGGACGCGGCGCGGCTCGTCGACACCGAGGTCCGGCAGCACGAGGGACAGCACGGTCAGCGCCTCCTCGCGGGTGCCGACGGGCAGCAGGACGCTGTTCTTCTCCTCGCTCGCGCCGCCGTAGCCGGCGACGTTCACCTGCACGCGCCACCAGTCGCGGTCACGCCACAGCACGCTCTGCACCAGGCGGACGGCCTGCACGCGGCCCGGCGGGATGGTCTGGGAGCGCGTCTCGAGCATGCCGTGACGCAGGCGGACGCCGTCGGGCGAGATGGCCACCCGGAAGTCGAACTCACCGGTCAGGCGGCCGAACAGGTACCCGCCCGCACCCAGCACCGCGGGCAGCGTGGCGGTCAGGACGGCGAACTGGCCAGTGACGATCACGGCCACGAGGACCGCGACGGCCCAGGCGACCAGCGTGATCATCGCGCCGGACCGCACCACCGACGCGATCAGCCGCCCTATGGGCACGGTGAGTACCGGCACCTGAGGCGCTTCGAGGCTGGTCATCGGTGCCGGCTGGGCCGTTCCTGCGCCCTGCTCCCCGTCGGGCACGACACCGTCCTGCGCCGCGCCGTCCCGCTCGCCCGCCGGGACACGGCCGGCGGGGGCGGTCACGGCGTCGGACGGCGCGAGCGGCCGCGCAGCCGCCGGGTTCGCCCTGCCGACCTTGAGGCCGGCCGCACGGGCGAGGAGCTCGGCGCGCAGCTCGTCGGCGTCGGACCCCTTCAGGAAGCCGATGGCGACGCCGGAGTCCGTGCCGCCGGCGGTCTCCAGGGTGAGCTCGCACAGGCCGAAGAACCGGGCCACGAGCGGCTGCCGGATGTCGACCGACTGCAGCCGGTCCAGACGGGCGTGCCGCTGCTGGCGGAACAGGATGCCGCGCCGCAGGTGCACGGTCTCCTCGCCGATGGCAAAGGTGGTCATGCGCCAGGCAAGGGTCGAGTAGCCCCAGCCCACGAGCGCGACGGCGGCGAGCGCGGCGAGCAGCGTCCACCAGTACTCGCTGGACACGAGCGCGATCAGGCCGCCGCGCGGGCCGCCGTCGAGGCTCTGCTGGCCCAGGATCACGATGGCCGCGCCGACCACCGCCCATCCCCGGACCAGGGGCGTGATCGGGTGGACGCGCCGCCAGACGAGCTCCTCGGCGTCGGGCTGCGCCCGCTGCTCGACGTTGTGCTCCGGCGTGCTCACAGGCCCGCCAGACGAGCCTCACCGCGGGACGCAAGGCGGTCACGCAGACGCGCCGCCTCGTCCGGGGGCAGACCGGGGATCTGGGCGTCCGTGCCCACGGACGCCGTGTGCAGCTGCACCTTCGCCAGGCCCAGCTTGCGGTCCAGCGGGCCGGCCTCGACGTCCACGTACTGCATGCGGCCGTACGGCACCACGACCATCGACCGGAACATCACGCCCTTGCGGATCAGGAGGTCGTCGTCGCGCTCGGCGTAGCCGATCGCTCGGACCTGGCGCGGGACCAGGAAGATCGACCACACCAGGAAGACGGCGGGGACACCGGCGAGGATCCAGAACCACGGGCCGACGGTGATAGCGAGCACGACGCCCGCGATCAGCGGTATCCCGAGGGTGATCGTGCCCGGGACCAGCCGGGCCGTCACGAGCCGCGGGGACACGCGGTTCCAGGTCACATCGTGCGGTTCGAAGGGGCTGGTCATGATGGCCATTGTTCCGCAGAGGGCGAGTACTGGACAGCGAGGCCTCAGGCCGGAGCGGGGGACTCGCCTTCCTCCGAGCTTGCGCGGTCCTTGTCCGACGGCGGCAGCTCGCAGAACTTCTCCACGACCAGGCCTACCACGGTGAGCACGATCGAGCAGAGCATGGCGATCCCGGCGGCAACGGCGCGGTCGCGGCGCGGCTCGATCGTGAGGTCGCCGAGCACCACCAGCACCTGCGCCAGGTACCAGCCGCCGAGCAGCGCACCGGTCAGCGCGGCCGCCTTCGCCAGGACGAGCGTCCGGGCGGCGCGGATACCGTCGAGGGACGGCCGCTTGCCCTTCTGGTACGAACGCACGGCCCACCCGGACCAGAACACCCCTCCGGCCAGCGCCAGGATCGCGACGTCGACCAGCCAGGGCACCACCGGCAGATACACGCTGCGCGTCTCCAGGGCGCGGAGCACCAGCCAGCCGACGATCCCGACGGCCAAGAGGATTGCGATCAGGGACCCGACAGGGGTTCGGCGCATGTCAGGCGTCGCGCCCCCGCTCATCCCGGACCGGCACCCACGAGGGGACCGAGTCGATGGGGCCGTCAGGCGCCGTCGCGTGCTGCTCGTTCGCGTAGCCCGGCACCCGGATCACCGTGTGGTCGTTGTCGTATGCGTCCCGGTGACCGCTCAGCTGCCCGCTCGGGTGGCCGTTGGGGTGGCCGTTCTGGTGACCGTTCTGGGCCCGGTCGAGCGCACCGTTCGTCGACCCGTTGACCGGCGGGAACACCGGGCCCGCCGGCTCCTGCGGGGCGCCACCGTTCACCGGCGGGAACACACCCGACTGCTGGCGCGACGGATTGACCGGCGCGAACACCGGCTTGGCCGGCGCCGAGGACGCCAGGGGCAGCGGCTCGTGCGCCGGCAGCTCGTGCGCCGTGTCCCGTACCACGCGGGGCGCGATCGGTGCCGGCGGCGCCGGGACGAGCGCCTCCTCCGGCGGCGGCACGGCCGACCCGTTGCCCGTCATGCCGATCGGCAGAACCGTGCGCGGGGCCGAGGGCGCTGCCTGCGACACCTGCGACGGGATCGGCACGGAGCCGCCCGGCACGGGTCCGCTGGAGTAGCCCTGCGGGTGCGGGCTGCCCGGGTACGCCTCCTGCTGCGGGCCCACACCCCGCGTCCGGGGGTCCAGGTCCACCGGGCCGCTGTGGTGCGTCTGCGGTTGCCCACCGCCGGGTACCTCCACCACGGGTCCGGCGGGCGAGGCCGGCGGGCGCCCGCTCGGCGGGAGCGACGGGGGCAGCGCGGGAGGCATCTCGCCGGCGCGGGCGTCCTGCCCGCCGTCGCCTCCACCCCGAGGCTCAGGCACCGCAGGGTGGTTCGAGATGGTGGCGCCGCCGCCCTGCTCGGGCTCGGGGTCGGGGTCGGTCAGCCAGTCGAGCGCGAGCCAGCGGATGCCGGCCCGGTCCGGTGCCGTGGCCGCGAGCTGGGCCACCGGGCCACCGCCCAGGCCGGGCAGCACGGCGTCCGGCGCGATCTGCGACCAGGGCTCCAGGACGAACGCCCGCTCGTGCGCTCGGGGGTGGGGGATCTCGAGGTCCTCCGCGGCGTCGGTCAGGTTGCCGTAGGCAATCAGGTCGACGTCGAGCGTGCGGGCGCCCCAGCGCTCCTCGCGGGTGCGGCCGTGCACGTTCTCGACCTCCTGGCAGGCGTGCAGCAGCCCGCGCGCGGAGAGCGTCGTGCGGGCAAGCAGCACCGCGTTCAGGTAGTCGGGCTGGTCCTCCGGACCGCCGACGGCGGCCGTGCGCGCCAGCGGCGACACGTCGGTGATCTGCAGGCCCGGCATCCGGTCCAGCTCGGCGACCGCTGACCGCATGGTGGCCTGCGGGTCGCCCAGGTTGGCGCCGATCGCGATGACCACGTCCACATAGCCGGCGGGAACCTCGTCGAACCGGTCGCGCGGCTCGGGCTGATACTGCCCCGGCGCGTACTGCTCCTGCCCGTACGCCTGCTCCGGCTGCCCGACGGCGGAGTCGGGGACCGCCGCCGTCGCCCGGGTCGGTTCCATGTCGGCCCGGTCGTACTGCTGGTCGAACAGCTGGTCGTACTGGTTCGGCTGCTGCTCGAAAGGCTGCGGCTGCTCGAACTGCTGCGGCTGGTCGAAGCCCTGCTGCTCGAAGCCCTGCTGGACCTGGTCGAACTGCCCCGGCTGCTCGAACCGCTGCGGCCGCTGCTCGGGCTGAGCCTGCTCCGGCTGCTGCGCGTACTGGTCGTACTGCTGCTGCTCGAAACCGCCGCCCTGGTCGACTCCCTGCCGCTGGTCGATCCCCTGGAGCGACTCGTACTGCTGGACCGGCTCGAACACGGGCTCGGAATGGAACTGCTCCTCGGGCCGGAACTGCGGCTCGGGCTGGAACTGCGGCTCGGGCTGGAATGCAGGCTCCTGGCCAAGGTGATCCTGCCGCTCGGGCTGTGCCGGAGGCTCGGCCGGCAGCTCCCACGCCGCGGCGATCACCTGCAGCGGCTGGGGCGCGACGAGCTCGGGGGTGGGGAGCGGCTCCGGCTCCTCGACAGGGGGCTGTGCGGCGGGCGCGACCGAGGCCGGGATCCGCTCGACGAGCGGCGCTGCCTCGAACGCCTCGGCACCGAGCTGCTCCGAGTCGAAGGGCCGGTACGGCTCCGGCTCGAACGGCTCTGGCTCGAACGGCTCCGGCTCGGCGGTCGCGGGACTGGCGACAGCCTCGAAGTCCCGGGGCTCCGGCTCGGCGGCGAACGACGCGCTCTCGGACCCGCTGCGCGCCTGCTCCGCGGCGTCGTTCCACGAATCGATGGGCGGACCAGTGCGGAAGACGTCCTGCGGGTTCGGCTCGTACCCAGCGCGGGTGTCGGCCGGCTCGACCGGCTCGAGCGGCGCGGCGGTCGAGAGCGAGCTCTCGGCCGACGGTTCCTGGGCCTGCCGGAGGCCCGCGAGCGATGCCGGCGCGGCAACGACGGGCATGCGGGTGCGGTCGCGTCGGACCGCCACCACGACGTCGGCGAACGGCACCGGGATCGGCGCGTGCGGCTTGTGCACCTGCACGTCCACCGCCTGGACCTGCGGCCGGGCCAGCACCGCGGCGGCGATGCGCTCGGCCACCGTCTCGACGAGGTCGGCGGGTTCGCCCGTGAGGATGCCGTGGACGTCCTCGGCCACGTCCGCGTAGCTGACGGTCAGCGCGAGGTCGTCACCGGCGGCCGCCGGGCGAGTGTCCAGGTAGAGCACGACGTCGGCCCGGAACTCCTGGCCGGTCTGTCGTTCCGACGGCAGCACACCGTGATACCCCCGCGCGCTCACGCCGCTCAGCTGGATCTGGTCCAGCGATCGGCCGTCCGGGCCTGTAACGCCCGTTCCGAACGCTGTGGTCACCGTGGTCTCCCCCCGTCGTCTTTACGTGCACCGGAATCCTGCCAGGTCGGCATGCCATGTCCCCCGGCCGTCCACGATTCTGTGGTCAAGGCCACGGTCGAAGTCAATGCCTCCGGTGCGGATCGAGGAGGGGCACCACGCGACCATACCCGTGGCTCGTCCGCCGCGGTGGTCCACGCGGCCGCCACCTTCACGGCGTCAGCACTGGCCCGGACGGTGTGCACGCGCACGCACCAGGCGCCCGCGGCGGCCGACAGAGCCGAGATCGCGGCCGTCGCGTCGTCCCGCGCACGCGGCGGCGCGGGGCGCCCTGACGAGTCCGCGAGCAGATGGCCCAGGAACCGCTTGCGGGACGCGCCGACGAGCACGGGTCGGCCCAGCTGGTGCAGCGCGTCGAGGTGAGCCAGCAGCGGCCAGTTCAGCACCCCTGCCTTGGCGAAGCCGAGCCCCGGGTCGAGGATCAGCTGCTCGGGCCGCACCCCGTCGTCGTGCAGGGCGGCCATGCGGGCCGCGAGCTCCTCGCGGACGTCGGCCACGACGTCGTCGTACACCTCGAGGTCGTCCATGACGTCCGCGTGCCCTCGCCAGTGCATCGCCACGTACGCGGCGCCGGTCTCGGCGACGGCGCGGCCCATCCCGGGGTCGGCGAGGCCGCCCGAGACGTCGTTCACGATGCGCGCCCCCGCGGCCACCGCCCGCTCGGCGACGGCGGCGCGGGTGGTGTCCACGCTCACGATCGCGCCGTGCGCGGCGAGCTGCTCGATCACAGGCAGCACCCGCGCCAGCTCCTGGTCCTGCGGCACCCGCACGGCCCCCGGCCGGGTGGACTCCCCGCCAACGTCCAGGATGTCAGCACCCTCGCCGAGCAGCTCCAACCCGTGCGCGACGGCGGCCGACGGCTCGAACCACTCACCGCCGTCCGAGAACGAGTCCGGGGTGACGTTGACCACGCCCATCACGAGGGTGCGGCCCACTCCGGAGAGCTCCGGCAGGCCGTGCACCCGGGCGTCCCGGGTGGGATGACGCGCGGCGGGGGCCACCGTCACTTCCCGAGAATGAGGCTCATCGCCTCGGCTCGTGTGGCGCCGTCACGCATGACGCCGCGCACCGCGGAGGTGATGGTGCGCGAGCCGGGCTTCCGGACACCGCGCATGGACATGCACAGGTGCTCGCACTGGACCACCACGAGCACGCCGCGCGGTTCGAGGATCTCCACCAGGGAGTCCGCGATCTGGGTCGTCATCCGCTCCTGGACCTGCGGGCGGCGGGCGTAGACCTCGACCAGGCGCGCCAGCTTGCTCAGGCCCGTGATGCGGCCGTCCACGTTCGGGATGTACCCGACGTGCGCGACGCCGTGGAACGGCACCAGGTGGTGCTCGCAGGTGGAGTACACCTCGATGTCCTTGACCAGCACCATCTCCTCGTGCCCGATGTCGAAGGTGGTGGTCAGCACCTCCTTCGCCTCTTGCCGCAGGCCTGCGAAGATCTCCCGGTACGCCCGGGCGACGCGGGCCGGCGTCTCCCGCAGGCCCTCCCGTTCAGGATCTTCGCCGACCGCGAGGAGGAACTCGCGCACTGCCGCCTCGGCCCGTGCGGCGTCGTACGGCGGAATTTCCGCCGCGGTCCGCACGGGCGTCGACAGGGGGGTGATGGACCCGTCGGTCATCGTGTAGCTCCGGTCGTAGTCACTGCTCAGTTCGGCGGATCCGCGGGCGCCGTGTCCGACGGCGTCGCCGTGTCCAGCACCGCCTCGTCCTGGGGCACGGTGGTGGTGTGCCCGTTCTGGGCCGCCAGCTCCTTGGGCGTCAGGACCGGGCCGCGCGTGTGCACGGTGCGCTGCTCGCTGGAGAGCCAGACGTCGCGCGCGGGGCGCTTCTCGACGGGCCGGAAGATCTCCTGGAGCTCCTTCTGGTTGAGGGTCTCCTTGTCGAGCAGGCCCAGCACCAGGTCGTCGAGCACGTCGCGGTACTGGCTCAGCACCTCCCACGCCTCGTCGTGCGCGGCGTCGACGAGCTTGCGCACCTCGTCGTCGATGGTGCCCGCGACCGACTCGGAGTAGTCCCGCTCGTGCCCGTAGTCGCGGCCCAGGAACGGCTCGCCGGCGCTCGTGCCGAGCTTGATGGCGCCGACCTTCTCGCTCATGCCGTACTCGGTGACCATCTTGCGGGCGATCGCCGAGGCCTTCTCGATGTCGTTCGAGGCGCCTGTCGTGGGGTCGTGGAACACGATCTCCTCGGCGACGCGGCCGCCCATCGCGTACGCGAGCTGGTCCAGCAGCTCGTTGCGCGTGGTCGAGTACTTGTCCTCGAGCGGCATCACCATGGTGTAGCCCAGCGCCCGGCCGCGCGGCAGGATCGTCACCTTGGTGACGGGGTCCGTGTAGCGCATGGCCGCGGCGACGAGGGCGTGCCCGCCCTCGTGGTACGCCGTGATCTTCTGCTCCTTGGTGTTCATCACGCGCGTGCGCTTCTGCGGGCCGGCCACGACGCGGTCGATGGCCTCGTCCAGGGCGCGGTCGTCGATGAGCTGTGCGCCGCTGCGCGCGGTGAGCAGCGCGGCCTCGTTGAGCACGTTCGCCAGGTCCGCACCCGTGAAGCCGGGCGTGCGGCGGGCGACGGCCTCGAGGTCCACGGTGTCGACCATGGGCTTGCCCTGTGCGTGCACCCTGAGGATCGCCTCGCGGCCCTTGAGGTCCGGGGCCTCCACGGCGACCTGCCGGTCGAAGCGGCCCGGGCGCAGCAGCGCCGGGTCGAGGATGTCGGGGCGGTTCGTCGCGGCGATGAGGATGACGTTCGTCTTGACGTCGAAGCCGTCCATCTCGACGAGCATCTGGTTCAGCGTCTGCTCGCGCTCGTCGTGGCCACCGCCCATGCCCGCGCCACGGTGCCGGCCGACGGCGTCGATCTCGTCCACGAAGATGATCGCCGGCGAGTTCTGCTTGGCCTGCTCGAACA
Organism: Promicromonospora soli; assembly: GCF_014653785.1. Taxonomy (GTDB): domain Bacteria; phylum Actinomycetota; class Actinomycetes; order Actinomycetales; family Cellulomonadaceae; genus Promicromonospora; species Promicromonospora soli. The sequence goes on from NZ_BNAS01000005.1 coordinate 401,943, forward strand.
GGTCGCGCACACGGCTGGCGCCCACGCCGACGAACATCTCGACGAAGTCCGAGCCGGAGATCGAGTAGAACGGCACGCCGGCCTCACCTGCGACGGCGCGCGCGATGAGCGTCTTGCCCGTTCCGGGCGGGCCGTACAGCAGCACACCCTTGGGGATCTTGGCGCCAACGGCCTGGAACTTGGCCGGCTCGGCGAGGAACTCCTTGATCTCCTGGAGCTCCTCCACCGCCTCGTCCGCGCCCGCGACGTCGGCGAAGGTCACCTGCGGGGTGTCCTTGCTGGCCAGCTTGGCCTTGGACTTGCCGAAGCCCATGACCCGGTTGCCGCCGCCCTGGGCCCGCGAGAGCAGGAACCAGAACACGACACCGATCAGGAGGAACGGGATCAGCACCGACAGCATGGACGACCAGAAGCTGGGCTGCGGCACCTCCGAGTTGAACCCGTCGGCCGGGGCGGACTTGACTATCGCGTCCTCGATGCGGTCGCCCTGCGGCAGGGTGTAGAAGAACTCGACGGTCTTGCCGTGGTCGACCTCCTCGGCGGCGTCGCCCTCACCCTCGGTCGCCTTGTACGCCTTGGAGAGCTCGAGCTCGACCCGCTGCTCGCCGTCGACCATGAGGGCGTGCTCGACCGTGCTGCCGCGCAGCAGCTCGATGCCCTGTGACGTCTCGATTCGCGAGACATTGGGCTGGTTCAGGGCCGAGATGGCCAGAGTCACCACGACCAAGGCGACCAGGATCCAGATGACAGGCCCACTCAGAAGCTTCTTGATGTTCATCGGCGACGGGGACCGAGCCCCGTTTCCCTCCGCTCGCGCAGTATGTTTCCGTCGAAACTACATGGTCTCCCTGACAGGAGCCCCGGGTGTTCGCCCAGAGCATGTGACGCCTGGACCACACCTCGCCCGGACGTGACGAACCGCCCGGGATGGGCATACGCGGCGTCGGGCGCCGGCTGAGAAGTCAGCCGCCGTAGACGTGCGGTGCCAGGGTGGCAACGAACGGCAGGTTCCGATAGTTCTCGGCGTAGTCGAGGCCGTAGCCCACCACGAACTCGTTGGGGATGTCGTAGCCGAGGTACTTCACCTCGACGTCGGCCTGTGCCGCGTCCGGCTTGCGCAGCATCGCGGCGATCTCGACGGACTCGGGGCCGCGCGAGCGCAGGTTCGACACCAGCCAGGACAGGGTGAGACCCGAGTCGATGATGTCCTCGACGATGACCACGTTGCGACCAGTCAGGTCCGCGTCGAGGTCCTTGAGGATGCGGACGACGCCCGAGGACTTGGTGCCCGAGCCGTACGACGACACAGCCATCCAGTCCATCTGGACCTTGTGGTGCAGGCGCCGGGACAGGTCGGCCATCACCATGACGGCACCCTTGAGAACTCCCACCAGGAGCAGGTCCTTGCCCGCGTAGTCCGCGTCGATCTGGGCTGCCAGCTCGTCGAGCTTCTTGGTGAGCTGCTCCTCCGAGAGCAGGATCTCTGCGAGGTCGGGTCCGACGTCGGACTGGTCCACGGGTTACTCCTGAGTTGTGCTGGGGGGCCTGACGCCGGTCCTGCCGTCCGAGGTACCGGTCGGCGCGGCGTGCAGGAAAAGCCTGCCACACACGCGACCGACCTGTGCGCCGCCCGGGAGGTGGGCCGGGCCCTGACCGCTCCAGGACACGACCAGCGCGTCGAGCGCGTCGACGTGCCGCGTGGTGGTGTCCGTGGGCCGGCACCCGATCGCGAGCGCGGCCAGCCGCAGGGCACGACGCCGGAGCGCCGGGTGCGCCCGCTCCAGGACCTCGACGTCGAGGACGTGCTCGGCAGGGTCCCCCGCCGCCATGTCCGGATCGGTCACGCGGGCCTGCTCGAGCAGCTCCGCGGCGAGGGCGTCGAGCAGATCCGCGTCGTCGCGCAGCTGGTCCGCGCTGCGCCCGAGGGCCTCGACGATGCCGGGACCCAGCGTCTCCTCGAGCACGGGCAGCACCCGTCCCCGCACCTGCGAGCGCAGCGGCGTGAACGCCCCTTCGCGGGTCGGGCCTGCCCCCTCGCGGGTCGAGCCTGTCGAGACCTCGCCGTCGTCGGGCAGCAGGTTCGTCGGGTCCGTCCAGAACTCCAGGCCCGACGCCGCGCACACCGCCTCGGTCTGCGCGCGCCGCAGCCCCAGGAACGGCCGGCGGAAGATCCCCCGCTCGCGCGGCATGCCGGCAAGCGACCGGGCGCCCGCGCCCCGCGCGAGCCCGAGCAGCACCTGCTCCGCCTGGTCGTCGAGTGTGTGCCCGAGCAGCACCAGCGCGGCCCCGGTCTCCCCGGCGACCGCCGCCAGCGCGCTGTACCGGGCATCCCGAGCGGCGGCCTCGGGACCTCCGCCGTCGAACCATTCGGCGCGCCGGACCACGACCGGGTCGAGGCCAAGGGACCGGCACTGCTCGGCCGCCCGCTCGGCGACCTCGGCCGATCCGGCCTGGAGCCCGTGGTCCACGACCACCGCGCCCGCCCGCACGCCGTGCCCGCGCGACCGGACCGAGCGGCCGACGCGCCGGGCCTCGAACGCCACCGACGCCGCGAGCGCGAGGCTGTCCGCGCCGCCGGAGCAGGCGACCAGGACCAGGTCGTCCGGGCCCAGCCCGGCCAGCACCCCCCGCACCGCGTTCCGAGCCGCGGCGACGGCGGGTTCGACACGGGCCACGGTCAGGCGCCCCCGGTGTGGGGCGGCGCCGACGGCGACAGCAGCGCCAGCAGCGACACCGGCACCCCGCACACCGTCGTCATCCGTGTACCCGGCGCACCCAGGCGCGCGCATCGGCGATCTCCCGGGCGGTCGGCAGGTTCTCGGGGGCCGCCCACACGGCGTTGAGCCCGTCGCGTCCCACGGTCCGCTCCACGGTCCGTACGAACACGGCCCCGTCGCGGTACTGCGCGAGCTTGGCGTCCATGCCGAGCAGCTTCTGCACCACGATGTCGAAGGTGTTGCGCCCCTCGCCGTCGCGCCGCCGCTCGAACCGCGCCCGGATGCGGCGCACGGACGGCACCACGCGCGGTCCGACGGCGTCCATCATCACGTCCGCGTGCCCCTCCAGGAGGGCCATGACCGCGGTGATGTCGGCGAGCTCGGACTTCTGCTCGTGCGTGAGCATGCCGTCGATGATGGTGCCGCCGTCGCCGCGCAGTGCGTCGAACACGCTTCGCCCGATCATCACTATCTTCTTGTCGAACCGGGCCTTCGCCAGCTCCGCGGACGTCCGGGCCATGCTCACGACCAGGCCCCGCGTGCGGCCGCTGAGGTGCCCGGAGAGCCAGGGCGCTGCGGTGAACTGCAGGGCGTGCGTCTGTTCGTGCAGGCAGACCCACAGCCGGAAGTCCCGCACCGGGACGCGCAGCGCGCGCTCCGCCTGCAGCACGTTGGGCGCGACGAGGAGCAGCCGGCCGGGCCCGGAGTACGGGTCGAACTGCCCCAGCACCCGGCCGCTGAGCAACGCCAGGACTGCCCCGATCTCGGCGGCGCCGGCCAGCTGGGCGCCGGGCGAGATGGCGCTCTTGGACACCTGGGCGACGACCGCACCGATCCCGTCCGTCATGACCGCCATGGACTGCGTGTTCGCGCGGGCCCAGGTCGCGCGGTCCACGACCGCCACCGGGCTCAGCGCGCCGCCACCACCCTCGCCCCACGGCCCCGGCGACATGCGCGTGGTCTCCAGCACGTGCCCGACGGCGTCGCCCGCCGCCGCCCGCAGGCCACCTACCAGCGCGTCGAGCTCGTCGCGGGGCGCCTGCGGCCCGGGCGCGGCGAGGCGCGCCGCGATCTGCGCCGCCGCTGACCAGTCGACGACCTGTGGGGCTGTGGAGGCTTGTGTCACCGGACCACGGTAACCGTCGCGGGTAGCGGTCCGTCAGCCCTGGGTCGAGTACGCCGCGAGGTCGCCGACAAAGCTGTCGAAGATCCAGGTGGCGCCCACGGACCTGTCGGCCGGGATGGAATCGGCAAGGACCGTGAAGACGAGCAGGCGCTCGTCGGCGGTGACCACGGTCCCGGAGAGAGCGCGCACCCTGGGGAGGCTGCCGGTCTTGGCGCGCGCCAGGCCCTCGGCCGCGTTCGGGCGGGCGAACCGTCCGAGGCTGCTGTCGAGCGTCCCCGACAGGCCCGCGATCGGCATGCCGACGGCCTCGCTGCGCAGCTCCGGATGGGCCGGGTCGACCATGACGCCGAGCAGGTCCACCAGCTGCTGCGCGCTCAGGTACGAGCCGTCCCCGAGGCCTGAGCAGTCCCGCAGGCGCGCGCCAGTCATGTCGACGCCGAGCCGCTTCGCGCTCGCGATGACGGCCTGCGTGGCGCCGTCGTTGGAGCCGGGCAGGCCGGCGTCCACCGCGACGAGGCGCCCGAGGACCTCGGTGATCGTGTTGTCGGAGTACTGCATGGCGAACTCGACGACCTCCGCGAGCGGTGCGGAGCTGACCTGGCCGAGCACTCGTGCGTCGTCGGGGGCGGTCGCGTCGACCACGGCGCCGGCGGTCTTGAGGCCCTGGTCCTCGAGAGCCGCGGAGAAGGCCTCGGCGGCGTACTTGCCGGGGGCGGACGCCCGAGGGCCGTTGTCGCTGTAGCCGTCGGAAAGCAGGCCGACGTTGATCCCGACGGACGAGACCGGCGCGATGTAGCCCGCCGCGATGTCGGGGCTGGCGACCGTCGGGGCGATGTCGTCGCCCGTGAAGAGCGTGTCGTCGAGCGCGACCCGTACCTCTGTGGCGCCGGTCACCTTGATCTTCGAGGCGACCTGCTGCGCGAGATCGGCAAGTCCGGCCCTGCCGTTAACCGCGTTTGGGTTTCCCTTGCCCGCGGACAGCATCATGTCGCCGCCGCCGACCAGGACCACCGTGTTGTCGTCCACGAGGACGGCCTTGGTCTCGAGGGTCGTGCTCGCGATGGACGACGAGAGCGCGGCGACGCCGGTGAAGAGCTTCTGCGTGGACGCGGGGGTCATGAGCTTGTCCGGGCTCGACGAGCCGAGCACCTCGCCCGACTCCCCGTCGGCGACCACGACACCCAGGCGCGAGCCCAGCCGCTTGTCGCCGGCCAGGTCGCTCACCAGGCGCTGGATCTCAACGCTGTTCGGCACCGGCGCGTCGCCCGGGAGGCCCTCCAGGAGCGCGACGGGCGCAGGCCCGTCGACGGCGCCGGGGGCGGTCGGGAAGGGGCTGGGCTCGGGCCAGGGGTCGGCCATGGTGAGCATGCCGGGTACGACGTCGTACGCGTCGGCGACGAGGTACCCACCGAACATTGCGACGACCGCGGTGATGGCGGCGCCGGAGCGCAACCCCCACTCCATGGGCATCCTCTCGATCGTCATGTGAAAGCCATAGCCAACTCTAGTCGCGGCAAACCACGCGACGTGTACGACGAGAGCGATTCGCAGGAATTTCACCCGCTCGCGGCGCGCGATCCACGCGCGCGTCGCGCACGCTGCGAATTATGCCGAATGCGGACGGTGGTTCTGACCACAGGTAACGGTCGGGACACACGACGCATGGCACACTGGACGGGCGCAAGACCGCCGTCGCGGCAAGACACTTCGGCGTCCATCATCGAGAACTGGAGCACATCGGCGTGGAGTTCGACGTCACGATCGAGATCCCCAAGGGTCAGCGGAACAAGTACGAGGTGGATCACGAGACCGGACGCATCCGCCTCGACCGCATGCTCTTCACCTCGACGCGCTACCCCGACGACTACGGCTTCATCGAGGGCACCCTCGGCGAGGACGGCGACCCCCTGGACGCACTGGTCCTGCTGGAGGAGCCCACCTTCCCGGGCTGTCTGATCAAGTGCCGCGCGCTCGGCATGTTCCGCATGCGCGACGAGGCCGGCGGCGACGACAAGGTGCTGTGCGTGCCGACGGGTGACCAGCGCGCCGCGTGGCGCCAGGACATCGACGACGTCTCGGACTTCCACCGCCTGGAGATCCAGCACTTCTTCGAGGTCTACAAGGACCTCGAGCCGGGCAAGTCCGTCGAGGGCGCCCACTGGGTGGGCCGCTCCGACGCCGAGGCCGAGATCGTTCGCTCGATCCAGCGGGCCAAGGACACGGGCTACTACGACAAGCACTGAGGCCTGAGTCGGCGAAGTAGAACTATCTCGCCCCCAGTTCTACGTAGCCGGCTCAGGGGCGGCCCGCGTAGGGCATCGCGCCGGAGAGCCGCAGCGGGTTCTCCGACAGCGGTTGCCCCGGCAGCGTCGCCTCGATCATCATGCCGCCGCCCGTGTACATGGCGACGTGATAGATCGACGCCGGGTCGCTCGGGTTGGAGCCGTAGAAGATGAGGTCCCCGGGCCGCAGCGACCCGTAGTCCACCTTGCCGACGGCCAGGTACTGCGACCTGGACGTGCGCGTGATGTTCACGCCCTGGCTCACCCACGACATCATCGTCAGGCCCGAGCAGTCGTAGGCCGACGGGCCCGCCGCACCGAGCCGGTACGGCGCCCCGAGCTTGGTCCGCGCCCAGGCCACCGCGCCCAGGCCCAGGCTCTCCGACCCGACGGTCACGCCCGACGTGGGCGGGCCGACGGGCGGCGCGGGCTCCGGTGCGGGCGGGGGCTCCGGTGCAGGCGCGGGCACGCCGCCCGAGTCGCCCTCCTCGGCATCCGGCTTCTCCAGCTCCTGCGAGCGGTCTTCGGCGGGAGCCACGACCGCCACCGAGTCCCGGGCCGCCCGCTGCCGTTCGAGCGCCGCCCTGGCCGCCGCCTCACGCGCGGCCTCGACGGCGGCTGCGCGCGCAGCCTCCCGATCCTGCTCTATCTGGACGCTGGTCTGGCGCAGGTGTGCGAGCCGCTCCAGCAGGGCCATCCGCTCCAACTCGGCGGCCCGGGTGCGCGCTTCGAGGGCGGCCGCAGCGGTCCGGGCGGCGTCCAGCGCGGCCTCGGCCTGCTCGGCCGCAGCGTCGAGCGCCTTCTTCGCGGCGGTCCACCGGGCGTCCGCGGACTCCGAGGAGGCGCGCGCGTCCTGGTACTCGGCAAGGGCCCCGGCCACCTTGCGCTGCACCGCACGCTCAGCGGTGCTGCGTCCCACCAGGTCGGGAACGGAGTCCGCCCCGAAGGCGACGCCGAGCGGCCCCATGTCGGCGTCGCGCGCCGAGACCCGGTACACCTCGGCCAGGCTCGTCCGCGCCGCCGTCTCGCCCTTGCGCGCCTTCTCGGCGGCGGACCGGGCCGCGGCCACCTCCTGCTCGGCCTGCTCGACGGCCTGCTGCGCCTCGGCGTAGTCAGCCGCCGAGACCTGCACGCGGACCTGTGCCGCCTCGAGCTCCGAGCGGAGCGCGACGAGCGCGGACTCCGCCTGCCGTACGTCGAGGGTCCCGGCCTCGACCGCGTCCCGGGCCGCCCGGGCATCCTCGACGGTGGGCGGATCGGCGGGCTGGTCTGCCTCAGCGCTCGGGCCCCACGGGAGCACCAGGCCGAGTGCGAGAACCCCGGCGCCGAGCGCACGGAGCGCCAGCACCATGCCGTGGCCATGTCGAGCTGCCATGATCCCCCTTTCGATCCGCGCACCACCGGCGTGTCGCCTTGCGCAGATCCTGCGAACCACTCCGAGATACTGGTCCAAATGTGCCCCGGGCATCCGAATGGCGCATCCGGAAAGATCCGTCGTCGTGCCAATTCACCCCCATGTCACCCCTCGCGCGTCTCGCATCGTGGTCTCGCAGTGCAAGACGCCGGTTCCGCCCACGCGCGGCGCGGGTTACGGTCCGAGGCATGAGTCGTCGAATGTGCCACTGACAACCAGCCGCACGTTCGCCTGCCCACGACCGGCCCGAGCCCATCGACGGACCTCGCCGCGCGATCTGCGGACCACTGCGCACATGCCCACGAGGCAAGCCAGTACCGAGCACACCACCCCGAGCCGCAGGAGCGACATGGCCATCCACACCCCGTCAGCCGCCCACGCCGGTCGCACGGCACCCGCCCCGGTCCACGAGGTCCGCGTCCCTTTCCCGGCCGCGGCAGCCCCGGCCGCGGCAGCCCCGACGGCGACCGCGGCGTCCGGCAGCGAGGTCGGCAGCAGCGGCGTCACCGCGCCGTCGCGCTCTCGGAGCAAGCCGCCGGTTCCCGTGAGCGGTGCGTGGCGGGAGGGCGACGACCCCGGGCGCCGGCAGTTCGCCGATGTCGGCTCGTTCAACCTGGAGGCCGGCGGGTACCTGCCCTCCGTGCGCGTGGCCTACGAGACGTGGGGCACCCTGAACGCCACCGGCTCCAACGCCGTGCTGGTCCTGCACGCACTCACCGGCGACTCCCACGTGACCGGCGAGGCCGGGCCCGGGCACGTGACCGACGGGTGGTGGGCGGAGATGGTCGGCCCGGGCAGGCCCATCGACACCGACCGGTACTTCGTCGTGGCGCCCAACGCGCTCGGCGGCTGCCAGGGCACGACGGGGCCGTCGTCGACGGCGCAGGACGGGCGCCCGTGGGGCGGCCGCTTCCCGTACATCACCACCCGCGACCAGGTCGCCGTCGAGATCGCGCTGACCCGGGAGCTCGGGATCCGGTCCTGGGAGCTCGTGATCGGCGCGTCGATGGGCGGGCTCCGCGTGCTCGAGTGGGCGCTGCTCGGGCCCGAGGCCGGCGTCGAGGTGCGCAACCTCGGCGCGATCGCTACGACCGCGCAGACCGGCGGGGACCAGATCGCGTGGGCGCACCCGCAGCTCGCCGCGATCCGTGTGGACCCGCGCTTCCGCGACGGCGACTACTACGACGCGTCCGCCGACGACGGCCCGCACAACGGCCTGGGCATCGCGCGGCAGATCGCGCACACGACGTACCGCACGGGCTACGAGCTGGACCAGCGCTTCGGGCGGCTGCCGCAGGGCGGCGAGGACCCGTTCGCGGGCGGCCGGTTCGCCGTGCAGTCCTACCTCGAGCACCACGGCGACAAGCTGGCCCGCCGGTTCGACGCCAACTCCTACGTGGTGCTCACCGAGTCGATGCTCTCGCACGACCTGGGCCGCGACCGAGGCGGCGTCGAGGCCGCGCTCAGCCAGATCACCGCCCGGACCCTGGTGGTGGCCGTGGACAGCGACCGGCTGTTCCCGCCCACGCAGTCCGCGCGGCTCGCGCAGTGGATCCCGGGGGCGGAGTCGCTGCGGATCGTGACGAGCGACGTGGGCCACGACGGGTTCCTGGTCGAGGCCGACCAGATCGGCCCGATGGTCAGTGAGTTCCTCGGGTAACCAACCTGCGGACCGCGGGTCCCAGGTCTAGCGTGACCGTATGGCAAAGCTCAATCCATACCTCAGCTTCAAGTCCGAGACCAAGGACGCCCTGGACTTCTACCAGTCCGTGCTCGGCGGCACGCTCGACGTCAGGACGTTCGGGGAGAACCCGATGGAGGGGATGCCCACGCCCGACGAGGACAAGGACCTCGTCATGCACGGGCAGCTCGACGCCCCGGGCGACCTCACGATCATGGCGGCGGACACGCCTTCGTTCATGGGTGAGTACGTGGCCCCCTCGAGCGGTGTGACCGTCGCGCTGACGGGCGGCCCCGAGGACCACGAGTACATCAAGGGCGCCTTCGAGAAGCTGTCCGACGGCGCGACGCCGGGCCAGGCCTTCGAGCTCGCCCCCTGGGGCGACTACTACGGGGCGCTCACGGACAAGTTCGGCGTCTCCTGGATGTTCGACGTCGGCACCGAGTGACCGGCGGTACGCCCTTTCGTTACTGAACCCGTCTCCAGTAGCCTTCGTCGAGCTGATCATCGCTGATCAGGCCGACGAAGAGGAGCGTTCAGTGACACATCGCCGTGCACTCGCCATCCTGGCCACACTCGGCTTCGTGACGTCCGGGGCGGTCGCCGCGTCCACCCCGGCCCAGGCCGATCTGCCCGCCCAGGAGGTCCTGTTCGTCGCGAACAACTGGGACGGAACGGCCTCCGTGCTGTCGTCGGGCGCCGACCTCACGCCGGTCGGGCAGGTCGACGTGATCCCCGACCGCGCCGAACGCCTGCGCGAGATCTACCGCGACCCGATCCGGCTGGCGGCCTTCCTCGTCATCCGGGAGACCGTGGGCGAGGGCCACGACCAGTTCGCGGACGACATGTACACGACGCGTGACGGCTCGTCCCTCGTGGTGTCGCGGCCGAGCTTCGCCGACGTCGTCTCCATCAGCCTCGCCACCGGAGAGGTGGAGTGGCGGTTCCCGGTGGCCGGCCTCCGGGCCGACCACATGTCCGTGTCGCCGGACGGGACGCAGGTCGCCGTCTCGGCGTCGACCGGCAACCGGGTGCACGTGCTGGACATCGAGAACGGCGTCGAGGCCGGCTCGTTCCCCACGGGCGACAAGCCGCACGAGAACATCTACACGTCCGACGGCCTGATCTGGAACATGTCGATCGGCGAGGTGAACAACGACCTCGACGACCCCGCGCTCGACTTCCTCAAGGGCGACCGCGTCATCACCGTCGCCGACGCTGAGACGTTCGAGGTGGTGCGCGAGATCGACATGCGCGACCGGCTCGACGACGCCGGACTGGGCCGGCTGTCCGACGCCGTCCGCCCCGCCACGTTCAGCCCGGACGAGTCGAAGCTGTACTTCCAGGTGTCGTTCTTCGGCGGGTTCCTGGAGTACGACGTCGAGAGCGACCGCATCACGCGGGTCAAGACGCTGCCGAGCGTGTTCGACGGCCGCCGCTCCGACATGGTCAACGACTCACGCCACCACGGCCTGACCATGCAGCCCACCGGCGAGCACCTGTGCGTCGCCGGGACCATGGACGACTACGCGATGGTCGTGGACCGGGCGACGCTCGAGGAAGGTCCCTTGATCGACGTCGCCAAGCCGTACTGGTCCACCGTGACCGGCGACGGCGCGGCGTGCGTCGTCTCGGAGTCCGGGGCGGACCAGGTGACGTCCATCGACTTCGCCACCGGGCAGAAGATCACCTCGGTGCCGGTGGGCGACCACCCGCAGCGCGTGCGGCCGGGCACCGTCCCCGCCGGCTGGTCCGGGGTCGGCTAGGGTCGCCGCATGCTTGCCGCCTACGTGACCAGGTTCTCGCCCGACAGCCCGCTCGACGGCCTGGAGGTAGGTGACCGCCCCGAACCGGAGGCCGCGGAGCACTGGACCACCGTGGACGTCCGGGCCGCAAGCCTGAACCACCACGACCTGTGGTCGCTGCGCGGCGTGGGCCTGCGGGAACAGCAGCTGCCGATGATCCTTGGCACCGACGCCGCGGGCGTGGCCCCGGACGGGACCGAGGTGATCGTGCACGGCGTCATCGGGGCCGACGGCCACGGCGTCGGGCCGAAGGAGCCGCGGTCGCTCCTTTCGGAGCGCTACCCCGGGGCGCTCGCCGAGCGCGTGGCGGTGCCGACGGCGAACCTCGTGCCGAAGCCGGCGGAGCTGTCGTTCGAGGAGGCCTCGTGCCTCCCGACGGCGTGGCTCACCGCGTACAACATGCTGTTCACGGCGGGCGGCCTCACGCCCGGCGACCGCGTCCTGGTGCAGGGCGCGGGCGGCGGGCTGGCGACGGCGGCGGTCACGCTGGGGGCGGCGGCCGGCCTGGAGGTCTGGGTGACGTCGCGCTCCGCCGAGAAGCGGGAGCGGGCCATCGCGCTGGGCGCGGCGGGCGCCGTCGAGGTGGGCGCGCGCCTGCCCGCACGCGTCGACGCTGTGCTGGAGTCGGTGGGCCAGGCGACGTGGGCCCACTCGATCCGCTCGGTACGCCCCGGGGGCTCCGTCCTGGTCTGCGGCGCGACGTCAGGCGATGCGGCCCCGGCCGAGCTGACCCGCATCTTCTTCCAGGAGATCCGCGTGCAGGGCGTCACGATGGGTTCGCGGGACGACCTGAGCGCACTCGCCAGGTTCTGCGCCCGCACCGGCGTGCGCCCGGTGATCGACGCCGAGGTGCCGCTCGCGAAGGCCGCCGACGGGCTGGCACTGCTGCACGAGGGCAACCAGTTCGGCAAGGTGGTCGTGCGGCCCTGAACTAAGGCTCCATGGGTATCGCCTGAGCCTGCGGTTCCGCTCCAGGCGCGTGCCTCGTCCCTCGGCCCGCACCCTGCGCTGCACCTCCGGCTCAGGCGAACCGGCGGGAGAACTCCTCCACCAGGGTGGGGCCTGTGTCGCCGATGCGCCACACGCTCCAGCCGTCGGCCGTGTACGAGCCCGATGCCGCCGTTGCGGCCGAGTCCGGGTGCCGGTAGCGAGCGCCGTTGGCCAGCTCGATGGAGCCGTCCGGCAGGAGCATCGCCTCGAAGTGCTGGTTGCGCCGGGGGCGCGACCACACGATCCGGGTGGGCGTGCCCACGCTCCGGGCGAGCGCCTCGAGGTCGGGGTCGTCCTCCTCCTCGAACAGCATCGGGGTGCTGGCCCGGATGCTCTCGCCCGGCGGCACGGGCCGGGCCGGCGCCTCGGGCGCGCTGGACGGGTACGGGTCGGGGGCGTACGCCGTCTGCGGGTAGCCGTCGTCCGGGCCGGACATGTAGCCGCCGGACTCCCACTGGTTCTGTTCCGTCGCGACCGGGGCCGCGCCGTCGGCGTAGCCCGACTCGAACCGCGGCTGCTCGTCGTAGCCGTAGCCGCCCTGGTCGCCGTACCCGGCGCCCGCCTCAGGGGTGTAGCCGTACCCCGACGGGGCGGGCGCGAAGGGCGAGTCGCCGCCGTAGGCGGGCTCCGGGGTATAGCGCGGCCGGGTGACGTCGAAGTCGGCCGGCACGTTCGGCGGCGGCCCGGCGTAGGCGGGCGCCTCGTCGTACGACGGGGGCTGCCACAGGTTCTCGTCGACCGCCGGCTGCGGCACGGACACCGGCGTGGACTCGCTCGGCTGGGCCGACTCCGCGAACCGGTCGGTGCGCGAGCGGCGACGCGGCGACGGGGGCGGCGGCGGTGAGGGTGCCGGCGGCAGCGGCGGCTCGGCAGCGTTCTGGGAGCGGGGCGGCGCGCCGGCGTCGCCGAGCGAGGAGCGGCTCGGGGCGAGTCGGGGCGGGGTGCTCGGCGTCGGGCGGGAGTCCGCACCGGGACGCGCCCGGGAGACCGGGGCGCTCGGCGGGCTCACGCTGCTCGGGGCGCTCACGATGTTCGGGCTCGGGGCCGGCGCGGGGTCGGACGAGGCTGCCGCTGCCTGGGCGCGGCGGCCGGCGCGCGTGCCCGCAGCACGCTCGGGCTTGCTGCGCTGGGCGGCCCCGCGGAGGCTCGACCGCAGGCCGGTCGCCGCGTTGGTCGGACCGGAGGAGGCGTTGTCCGACGGGGGCACCTGCTGCGCGGGGCGCTCGGAGCGGGAGGGTGCCTGCGCGACGACCGGCATCTTGCCCGTGAGGGCATAACCGACCTTGACACCCTCCTCGAAGGCGTCCTTGGGCGGCGCCGCGGAGCCGCCCGAGACCCCGCCGGTGACTCCCGTGTCCATCGAGCTGCTGACCGAGTTCTCCATCGAGCCGGTGATGGTGCCGCCGATCGGCGCCGACTTCGGCGCGGGCAGACCCGGCGGAAGGTGCACAACGAGCGGCGACACGTCGAGGAACTTGCGGCCGTCGTTCGAGTTCACGACGCCCATCTTCAGCACCTCGACGGGCATCGACGGCTGGCGCAGGAAGTCGACGGCGTTGAGGATCTCGTCGGGCGCGTTCTGGCAGATGATGATGAGCCGCGCGCCCGGGCCGCCGTTCTTCCCGGCCTGGGTGCGGGTGATGGGAACGCTGTCGTAGAACGCGGCGACGTCGTGCTGGAACGAGCTCGCGCCGCCGCTGTAACGCGCCGCGAGGTCGGAGCGCGTCAGCCTGCCGGCCGCGCCGGCGTGGTCGAGCGCCTTGGCGAGGTTCTCCCGGTCGAGGTCGGCCACGAGCTCCACGACGACGGGCGAGCCCGACGCGTCGAGGGCGAGCAGGTGCGGCTCGTCGGGGCCCGAACCCTGGGCGATCGGGAAGACCTCTTCGCCGAGAAGCCCGTCGATGTGGGAGTCGACAACCTGGTTGGCCGTGGTCTTCAGACCTGGTTCCGAGCCGTTCGCGCCGTTCGCGGACGTCACGAGGAGGGGCCGCTGGGTATCGACCTCGAACAATGGCATCTCGTGATCTCCCCGGGTCCTGCGGCATCGGTCCGCCCTAGCCTAAAGGCCGGTGGCAAGTGTCCGGAAACACCGGGGTGAAGGTTGTGGGTGAGACTTGTCCCATGGTTGGACCATGCCTAGGGTCATTGGCCATGACCACGATCCACGCCCCTTCGTTCCTGTCCCGGCGACCTTCCGTCGCCGGCCAGCAGGTGCGTGGCTCGGGGAGGTGCCACCAGGCACAGCGATGAGCGCCGCGGCGTCGGCGACGACGCTGTGGCCGGTCCTGATCGCCGGCGTCGTGGCCGGGTACGCGGTCGCCCTCCCCGTGGGGCCCGTCGCGTCCTACCTCGTCGGTCTGGCCGCCCGCCACCCCTGGCGGGTCGGCGCGGCCGGAGCGCTCGGGATCGCGGTTGTCGACGGCGGCTACGCCTTGGTCACCGGCCTGTTCGGCACGCTCGTCGCGGGCCTGGTGCAGCCGGTCGAGGAACCGTTGCGGATCGCGTCCGCCGTCGTGCTCCTGGTGCTGGCCGCCCGTGGCGCGCTGGCCGCCTGGCGGGAGCGGACGGCGTCGGGCGGCGACGTGCGGGCCGACCCGCTCACCGCTCCGCGCGCCTTCGCGCGCTTTGTCGCCATCACGGCGATCAACCCGGGGACCGTCCTGTTCTTCGCGGTGGTCGTGACGGGCGGCGCGCTGCTGCCCGACGCCGCGACGGCCGGCCGCACCCTGGTCGCCGCCGTGTTCGGGATCGCCGCGTTCCTGGCGTCCGCGTCCTGGCAGCTTGCGCTGGCCCTCGGCGGGACGCTGCTGGGCCGGGTGCTGTCCGGGCCGCGCGGCCGGCTGGGCACGGCGCTGGCGTCGTCCGGCCTGATGGTGGTCCTCGCCGTCGTGATGCTCCTGGGCTGACGCCGAGCGATCAGGGCTCGACGACGACGCTGTCGCCCCGGTAGGACGCCCGGACCGGACGGCCGTCGACCAGCACCCGGGCGAACTCGCCCGCCACCCGGAACCCGCGCAGGACCGTGCGGCGGCCGCCGCTCCCGTGGCCGCTGCCGGTCAGCTCGAGTGTCGCACCGGGAGCGATCTCGACGGCGCCTCTGACCTCGACCGTCGTCGCGAGGCTCGAGCGGAGGGTCGTCTCGCGTTCGAGGGTCAGCGCGCCGTGGCCCAGGCTGTCGGCCGAACCCGCCACGAGAGTGCCGCCCCGGACCACCGTGCCGCCGCGGTAGGAGTTGCAGCCGGCGAGGGTGAGCGTGCCCGTGCCGGTCTTGACCAGGCCGCCCGCGCCGTCGATGTCGTTGCGCCAGGCGTCGTCCGCCGCGAAGCCGCCTCCGGCGGCCAAGAGCTCGACGGTGACCGTCCGGTCGAACCGGGCGTACCCGTCGGCGGCGGCGAAGAGGTTCAGGCGCCCCCACTGCTCGGGCCCGTCCAGGATCGGGTAGCCGGAGGGCAGCGCGGTCGTGCGCAGCACGTCGCGCACCTGGGCCGGGGACAGGTAGGGGAAGCGCGTCTCGAGCAGGACCTCCGCGCCCTTCGGCACGTCGAGGTCGGCGGAGTGCCCGTCCCGGCGGCGCAGGGTGTAGGTCAGCGACGAACCGATCTGCTCCCGGTTCGCCGCCCGGTCGCGGTACTGGTCCGCACCGGTGTGAGCGGCGGCGTACAGGTCGTCGGCGCCCGTGATGGAGGTGAAGTACTCGACGGCTCGGGAGCGGGCCGCGGTCTTCAGCTCGGCGTTGGCGGGGTCACCGAGGATCGCGGCAGCCAGCGCGGTCGCCAGGATCCGGCCGCCGATGACGTCCACCGGCGAGTGCATGCCGGCGATGATCCGGCTGTCACCGAGCTCGGCCGCCACGACCATCAGCTCGGAGAACCGCTCAGGAATCGCGTAGGCGTAGGCGAGCGCGGCCAGCCAGGCGGCGTTGGCGTGGCCGCTGGGAAAACCGCCGTCGGACGCCGGATCCGTGCTGCGCTGCCGAAGCAGCTGGGGAGCGACGACCACGCCGGACTTGTAGACCGGGTAGCCGAGCTCGTCGACCACGCCCGTGTCCACGACGGTGCTGCGGTCGGTCATCCGCCAGGGGCGCGGGTACTGGAAGGCGAACTTCGAGGGGTTGCTGGACGAGAACGGGCCGCGCACCGTGTTCACGAGTCGGACGATCTCGCCCAGCTCGGAGGTGTCCGAGCCCGCACCGATCGCGGACCCGGCGGGCGCGTCAGCGGGTACCGCGTCGCTGATCGTGGTGGGCGGGGTCCCGTCCGGGGCCGTGGTGATCGAGGTGACGGCGCGTGCGCCCGTCCGGTACGCCTCGGCGAGCGGGCCGAGACCTGCGATGACCGAGTAGCTCTGGTGCCTGCGGTCGTAGACGAAGGCCTGCTCGGCCTGCTCGGCGGTTCGGCGCCGCGTCGCGTCGACGACATACCGGATGTTCTCGTGCAGCACCTTCGGGGAGAGGGCCAGACCGGTGTTCCACTCCGCGCCGGTCCGCCAAAGCTCCGACATTCCCGACAGCGCTCGGACGGCGGCGTTGGTCTCGCCCGTCAGGTTGGCCGTGACGTTCGACGTGTACCAGTCGACGAACGGCACCGGGGCAGCGGTGCCGGTGGCCGGGACACGGACGGCGGCGCTCGCCGAGGTGGGCAGGCCGACCGCCGTCGGCCCCACGACGAGAGCGCCGACGCCGAAGGCCGCGCCGCGCAGGAAGTCTCGCCTGTCGACGTCAACAGCTGGTTGCTTCATGCGCCGAGCGTCCCGGAACGCCGGGGCCCGTCGGTGAACCCCTGACGAACACCGGACGACAGGTCGGCGAACAGGACCGCGGAGCCCGAGCCGTTCCTGGGTAAGCCCTGGTTGTGGGCTCAGGAGTGGCCCGTCTCCGTCTCGTCGGCGGCGAGCCGCTCCTCGACCCTGGCGATCTTGCTGGTGATCTGCCCGGCCGGCGCACCCGGGCGGATGTCGGCCTTGATGACGAGGGACACGCGGTGCCCACCCCGTGCCACGGACTCGGTAGCTCGCTGTATCACCGGCATCACCTCGTCCCAGGACCCTTCGATCTCGGTGAACATCGAGGTGGTGCGGTTCGGGAGCCCCGACTCGCGGACTATGCGGACGGCCTCGGCAACCTGGTCGGCGACGGACTCGCCTGCGGTCATGGGGGCGACGGAGAACGCGAAGACAGCCATGTGCACATACTGCCCTCTCCCGGTCAGACACACGGGTCACCGTGGTGTCCGACAGCGGGAGGTTCTTCCCGAAACAGGGCAGACGTAGGCTCGACGCGTGAACGTCACCCTCCTCGCGGGCGGGGTCGGCGGTGCGCGGCTTGCGCACGGCCTCGATCTCGCGCTCAGCCCACAGTCCCTGACCGTCGTCGTGAACGTCGGCGACGACACCGAGCTGCACGGCCTCGCGATCTCCCCCGACATCGACACCGTCCTGTACACCCTCGCCGAGCTCAACGACGAGGACCGCGGCTGGGGCCTGCGCGGCGAGTCCTACGCGACCCTCTCCGCGCTCAAGGAGCTCGGCGAGGACACATGGTTCACGCTCGGCGACCGCGACCTCGCCACCCACATCGTGCGCACGGCGCGCCTGCGTCGCGGCGACGCGTTGTCCGCCGTCACGGCGCACATCGCCCGGTCCATGGGCGTCCGCCCCTGCGTCCTGCCCGTCACCGACGACCACCTCGCGACCCTCGTCGACACCCCGTCGGGCCGGCTCGGGTTCCAGGAGTACTTCGTGGGACGGCAGCACGCG
Source organism: Promicromonospora soli (assembly GCF_014653785.1). Taxonomy (GTDB): domain Bacteria; phylum Actinomycetota; class Actinomycetes; order Actinomycetales; family Cellulomonadaceae; genus Promicromonospora; species Promicromonospora soli. The sequence goes on from NZ_BNAS01000005.1 coordinate 419,712, forward strand.
GACGCCGTCCTCGGCCTGCACTTCGACGGGGCCGACGCCGCCCGCCCGGCCCCCGGCGTGCTCGACGCCCTGGCCGCCGAGCTGGTGGTGCTCGCGCCGTCGAACCCGTTCCTGTCGATCGAGCCGCTCCTCGCGGTGCGCGGGGTGCGCGAGGCTCTCGTGATGGCCCCCGGCCGCCGGGTAGCGGTGAGCCCCATCGTCGGCGGGCAGGCGATCAAGGGCCCGGCCGCCCAGATCCTGGAGTCCCTCGGGCACGAGGTGTCGGCCCTGGGCGTGGCCCGGATCTACGCGGACCTCGTGGACGTCATGGTGATCGACGAACGCGACGCGAGCCTCGCCGGGCCCGTGGCCGACCTCGGCCTGACGGTGCACGTCACCGACACGATCATGGGCGGCCCGCCCGGCCGTGAGCGCCTGGCCCGCGAGCTGCTGGCGCTCGCGTGACCGGCGTCGTCCCAGGGCAGGGTCAAGGCACGACGGCGGTGGTGCCGCTCCGCGACGGCGTGTCCGGCAAGTCGCGGCTGGCCGCGGTGCTCGACGCCGGCTCGCGGCGTCGGCTCATCCGGGTGCTGGCCAGGCACGTGGTGACGACGCTGCTGGCCGCCGACGGGATCGAGCGGGTCGTGGTGGTGACGGCGGACCCGGCGTTCACCCGGGAGACGCTGGCCGGGCTGGCGGTCGAGGTGCTGGAGCAGCCCGCCGACCGGCCGGGGCTGAACGCCGCCCTGGAGCACGCCCGCGAGGTCCTCGCGGCGGGCAGTGCCGGCCGCCTCCTCGTCGCGCACGCCGACCTGCCGGCGCTGTCGCCCGGGGACGTTGCGGCGATCCTCGCCGAGGACGCCCCGGTCGTGATCGCTACCGACCGCAACCGGTCGGGCACCAACCTCCTGCTCCTGCCCGTCCAGGGCGCAGGCCCGCGCTTCCGGTTCCGGTTCGGGGCCGATTCCCTCGCCGCCCATCTCGCGGAGGCGGAGGCCCATGGCCTGGACGTGAGGGTGGTGTACCGGCCGGGCACGGCCGTCGACCTGGACACGACGGACGACTGGTCGCAGCTCCCGGACGAGGTCCGCTCCGCCGTGGGCCAGCAGGTGCCCGGACTGCTGTAGGCGCCTGGCCGATCGACGGGGCGCCGCGACCGGTCAGCGCGCGGCGGCCTCCACCGCCGCGCGCAGGCTGCGCAGCGCCTCCTCCAGGCGCGCGTCGGCCAGGTTCCCGTAGCCGACCACGAGCACGGTGGACCTGGCCGACGGCGCCGCCTGGTACCGCCGCAGGTCGACCAGCGCGACGTCCCGTGCGGCCCCCTCGCGTACGACGGCGGCGGCGTCGATGCCGGGCGCGATGCCGGCCAGGTCCACAGTCACGTGCATCCCCGCTGCGATCCCGCCGACCCGCGCGCCGGGCAGCTCGCGGTCGAGAGCTGCCAGGAGCGCGGCCCGGCGTCGGGCATAGCGGGTGCGGGCCGCGCGCAGGTGCCGCGCGTACGCACCGTCCGCGACGAACCGGGCGAGCGTGAGCTGGTCCAGCGTCGCCGGGCCGGGCGTGGGCCCGCGGCGGACCGACACGTCCAGCACCGCGGCACGCCACCGCTGCGGCACCACCATCCAGCCGATCCCGAACGCCGGCGCCAGCGTCTTGCTCGTCGAGCCGAGGAGCAGCACCCGGTCCGGGTCGAGCCCCTGCAGGGCGGGCACGGGCCGGCGGTCGTAGCGGAACTCGGCGTCGTAGTCGTCCTCGATCACGAGCCCGTCCACCTCGCGCGCCCATGCCAGCACGGCCGCGCGGCGGTCGTCCGACAGCACGGCGCCCAGCGGGAACTGGTGCGCCGGGGTGAGCAGCACCGCACGGGCGCCCGTGCGGGCGGCCTCCGCGCGCAGCCGCTCCGTCGAGATCCCGGCGTCGTCCACCGGGACCGGGACCGGGGTGAGGCCGGCGGCCCTGGCGACGTCGCGCAGCGCGGCCCAGCTCGGGTCCTCGATGAGCAGGTGCGTGTGCCCGGCGTCGGACAGCGCGGCGGCAATCCGCGACATGCCGTCCGCGGCGCCGCGGGTGAGCACGACGGCGTCGTCGGGCCCGGACACGATCCGCGCCCGCCGCAGGTGGGTCGCCATCGCCGCGCGTGCCGCCGGGTGCCCGGCGGGCGGCTGCCCGCCCAGGTCCTGGTTGGTCGCGTCCGCGAGCGCGTCGCGGGCCGCGCGCAGCCAGGCCTCCCGGGGGACGTGCCGCAGGTCGGGCACGCCGGGCGCGAGGTCGTGCGCCGCGCGGTCCGGCGCGCGTTCCAGCCCGATGCCCGGTGTCGGTTGAGCCTGGCGAGACCGGGTCTCGGCGAGCGAGGGCTCCCCGATGCCCGGGACGACGTCGGGCGCGGACGCTGCGACCCGGGTCGCCGAACCCGTGCGGGCCTCGAGGACTCCCTTGCCCACCAGGTGCCCGTACGCCTCGGTGACCACCCAGCGGGAGATGCCGAGGGCGTCGGCGAGGGCGCGACTTGGCGGCAGCGCCGTGCCCGGGGCGAGGCGGCCGGAGGCGATGTCCTCGAGGATCGCCTCCTCCAGCCGGTGGCGGAGCGCGCCCTGGCCGGGCGCGAGTGCGATGAGCACGTCGTCCGCAGAATTGGTCTGGTCCGTCGGCATGGCATTGGACCGTAGCACCAGACCGATTCCTGCCTAGCGTGGTGATCGCCGGGCGGAGGCGCCCGGGACACGGCAGGCCGAAGGAGCAGACCATGCAGTACCGCACGCTGGACAACGGGCACACCTCGTTCGAGGTGTCGACGCTGTGCCTGGGCACCATGTTCATGGGCACCCGGACCGACGAGGAGACGTCGTTCGCGATCCTGGACCGGTTCGTCGAGGCCGGGGGCACGTTCCTCGACACCGCCAACAACTACAACGCGTGGGTCGGAGGCTACGGCCGCGACTCCGAGGACGTGATCGGCCGCTGGCTCGCCTCGCGGGGCAACCGGGACGACCTACGGATCGCGACCAAGCTGGGAGCGGCGAAGAAGGACCCCGACCTGCCGCTGTCGAACACGCCGCCCACCAACTACCAGGGACTGGCCGCCTCGACGATCGACCGGGAGGCGCGCGAGAGCCTGCGCCACCTCGGCGTCGACCACATCGACGTGCTGTACGGGCACGTCGACGACCTGGAGACGCCGCTCGAGGAGACGGTCGGCGCGTTCGGCAAGCTGGTCGACGAAGGGATCGTCGGGATCCCGGGCATCTCGAACGTCGCGCTCTGGCGGGTCGTCGAGGCGCGCGAGACCGCCGCACGGCTTGGGGTGGCGCCGTACGGCGCGGTGCAGCAGAGCTGCAGCTATGTGTACCCGCGGCCGCAGCCGATCCGGGCGAGCTGGGCCACGCCCGAGCTGCTCGACTACGCCCGGTCCACCGGCACCCCAGGCCGGCCGGGGCTCACCGTGATGGCGTACTCGCCGCTGCACCAAGGCGTGTACTCGCGGGATGACAAGGCGCTCCGCGACGGGTCGGACCACGCCGGGTCGCGAGAGCGGATCAGGGTGCTGCGCGCGGTCGCCGCCGAGATCGGGGCGACGCCGAACCAGGTAGCGCTCGCCTGGCTGCTGGGCGGCGAGGTGCCGGTGATCCCGGTGTTCGGGGCGAGCAGCGTGGCGCAGCTCGACGAGGCGCTCGGGGCGGCGGACCTGGTGCTGGACGACGAAGTGCGGGCACGCCTCGACGCGGCGTGACCTTCTTGGTTGTGGGCGTGATCGTTGCGACTATGCGTCCGGTTTAGGCGCAACGATCGCGCCCACAACAAAGGGGGTTACCAGCCGCCTCGGTGGATCACCTCGGCTTGGGGCTTGCGGGGGCGGCGGGTGGGTGAGCCCTTCGCGCCGCCGTCGGCCGGATGGCCGATCGCGACGACGCCGGTGATCTCGAACTCGTCCGGGATGCCGAGCTCGGCGCGGACCGCCGCCACGTGCTCCGGCGGGACGCCGAAGAAGCACGCACCCAGTCCCTCGTCGACGGCGGTCTGCAGCATGAGCAGCGAAGCCATGCCGACGTCGATGTGCCAGAACGGGGCCGGCCAGCGGGCCTCGTCGAGGTCCGTCCAGCCCTTGTCCTTCTCCGCGTATCGCCGCAGGTACGCGGCCTTGGAGGCGAGCGCCAGCACGATCACCGGCGCGGTCCGCATCCCGGCGAGCCAGGCCGACATGTCACGCTCCGAGCGCTCCGCGGTCTGCGGCGTCGACGCCGCCCAGAACCGGTCCCGGTCCTCGGCGGTCTCCAGCACCACGAACGCCCAGCCCTGGCTGAACCCCGCGCTGGGGGCGCGGACGGCGTTGCTGGTGATGCGGTCGACGGCCCTGGCGGCCACAGGCTCGTCGGAGAACTTGCGGTGCATCCGGCGCTTGCGGACGACGTCCTGGAATTCCATGGGGCTCATTGTCGACCTTCGGCGACCCACGAATCCCGTTGCCCGACGGCGGCGCGCCAGCCAGGCTGGAGGGCATGACTCTCCAGGCGATCGAGCAGGCAGCGCTGCCGTACGGCAACTTCGAGGGGTACCTCCACGGCTCCCAGGTCTCCATCATCTTCGAGCGGGTGACGCAGGACGGCGTCGGGCCGCGACTGCACCGTCATCCCTATTCGGAGACGTTCGTGATCCGGTCCGGCCGGGCGCTCTTCACCGTGGGCGGCGAGGAGATCCAGGCGGTGGGCGGCCAGATCCTCGTGGTCGAGGCGATGGTGCCGCACAAGTTCAAGACCCTCGGCGCCGACCTCTACGAGGCGGTCCACATCCACGCGAACGACCGCTTCGAGACGGAGTGGCTGGAGGACTGAGCCGTCAGCAGGTGGCCTGCAGCATCGCGACCAGCACCGCGCTCGGGTCGTACAGCGGCTCGTCGGTGTACCACGGGTAGGCGATGTCCCGGCCGGTGATGCCGATGGAAAGCTGCCGCTCGCCGTCGGGCGACGCCAGGTTGATCGAGATGGTGCCGTACGAGCCGCCGTCGTGCCCGTAGAGCCAGCCGCCGGGGACGCACGGGTCCGGGACGCGGTAGACGCCGAGGCCGTAGTCCGGGAACGCCTCCTGGCCCACGGTGCGGGGCTCGAGGATGTCCGCGGTGGTCGCCGGACCGACGAGGCGGTTCGTCACCAGCGCCTCGGTGAAGTCCGCGAGGTCCTCGGTGGTGCTGGTGACCGCGCCCGCGGCGTCGAACAGGCTCGGGTCCCAGTGGTCGAGGTCGTACCAGCCGGCCCCCTCCGGACCCGTGTACGCCGACTCGTGGAGGAACGGCCCGTACACGCCGGGGTCGTCTGGGTAGGCGCTCTGCCACATTCCCGCCGGGGCGAACACCCGAGACTGCATCAGGGCCTCGACGCTGCGCCCGGTGACCTCCTCAAGCATCATCCCGAGCACCACGTAGCCCGCGTTCGAGTAGGAGAACCCGGCCCCCGGCTCGTTCACCCACGGCGCGGCCTGGAGCGCCTCGATGTGGTCGGCCGCCGTGACCTCCTGGCCCATCACCGCGAAGACCTCGTCCACCGACGTCGGGTCGGTCACCCGCGAGGCGAGGATCCAGTCGGTGGCGGTCGGCGCGCCCGACCGGTGGCTCAGCAGCTGCTCGATCGTCACACCGGCCGGCATGACGCCGGGCAGCACGTCCTCCACCGGGGTGTCGAGCGTCCAGGTGCCCTTCTCGACCTCCTGCATCACCAGCGTCGCTATCATCGGCTTGGTGTTGCTCGCGACGCGGAACCGGTCGCGCGGCCGGGCGGGTGCGTCGCCCGTGCGCTCCCGGGTCCCGGCGGCACCGCTCCAGGTGTCCGACGCCGTCTCGACGCGCGCCGTCACCGCGACCGCGCCGTCCGCCACGAGGGCGTCCAGGGCGGCGTCGAGCTCGGCGTCGGCCGGCGCCTGCTGACCCTGCGCGAGCGCCCGGCTCCTGGCGACGTCGCGCCGCGCCTCACGAGCGGCGTCGGCCACCGCTTCGGACACGGTGGGCGGAACGTCGGCGGCGGTGGTGGACGGCGTCGGCCGGTCGGCGGTGCTCACGGCGTGCGCGGAGCCAGCGGCTACCAGCGGCGCCGCGAGCGCCAGGGTCGCGCTCAGGGCGAGCGCCGCTCGGCGGGTCGAACGATCCATGGGAGTCTCCTTCGTCTCGGCTGTGCTCCCATCCTCACGACGGACGCCCGCCGGCGGATCACCCGCCCGGTGGATATGGCTCCGACCTGCGGCGGAGTTGCCGATACTCCCCTACAGCCGGTCCGCTATCACCTCGAGCAGGGACTTGCCCTCGACGCCCGCGAGGTCCAGCGCCTGGGTGCGGCAGGAGAAGCCGTCGGCCAGGTAGGTCGTCCCGGGGGCGGCGTCCCGCAGCGCGGGCAGCAGCGCGTTCTCCGCGACCGCCACCGACGTCTCGTAGTGCCCCTTCTGCATGCCGAAGTTGCCGGCCAGGCCGCAGCAGCCCGCCAGTACCTCGACCTTCGCACCGCCCTTCTCGAGCAGCGCCTGGTCCGCCTGGTAGCCCATCACGGAGTGCTGGTGGCAGTGCGGCTGCACCACGGCCGTGAGGTCGGCGAGGGAGGGCATCTCCCACTCGTCCGGGGTGTCCGACGAGGTCAGCAGCTCGGCCGCCGTCCGCGTCATGCGGGCCACGGCGTGCGCGCGCGGGTCGTCGGGGAACAGGTCGAGCAGGTCCGAGCGCAGCACCGCCGTGCAGGACGGCTCCAGCCCCATGATCGGGATCCCGTTCACCGCGTACGGCCCGAGCACCTCGAGCAGCTTCAGCAGACGACGCCGGGCGCCGTCGAGCTGACCCGTCGAGATCCAGGTGAGGCCGCAGCAGGCCTGCTCGTCCGGGACGATCACGGAGTACCCGGCCCTGGTCAGCACCTTCAGCGCCGCCTGCGGGACCGTGGGCGCGAGCGCGTCGCTGAACGAGTCGGTCCAGAGCACCACCTTCGGCTTGGTCGCGAGCCGGGCCGCCGTAGCGCCCTCGCGCCCGGGCACCCCCAGCCCCTCCTCCGACACCACGGGCAGCCCGGGGACGCCGTGCGTCGCGCCGCCGCGCGCCCACCAGTGCCGGAACGGGATGTCCGCGAACTTCGGCATCGACCGGCGGGTGTCCATGCCGCCCGCCCACAGCACCGCCTTGCCGATCAGATCCACGCCCAGCAGCCGGTTGACCAGCCCCGGCACGTGCCCGGCCAGGCGGGCCCAGCGGGGCAGCCAGCCCAGGGCGTAGTGGTCGACGGGCCGCAGCTTGCCGCGGTAGGTCCGGTACAGGACCTCCGACTTGTACTGCGCCATGTCGACGCCCGCCGGGCAGTCGCTCGAGCACGCCTTGCACGACAGGCACAGGTCCAGCGACTCCCGCACCTCTGGCGCCTCGAGGCCGCCGACAAGGGTCCCGTTCACCGCCTCCTGCAGCACGCGGGCGCGCCCGCGCGTCACGTCCTTCTCGTCCTTCGTCGCCTGGTAGCTGGGGCACATGAAGCCGCCCGACGCCGAGGTGTCCGCCCGGCACTTGCCGACGCCCACGCAGCGGTGCACGGCGGTGGTCAGGTCGTTGTGGTCGTGCGCGAACGAGAACCCCTCGTACCCGGTCTTGCGCCGGACGCCGTGCGCGGAGCCCTTCCCGGCCATCGGCAGCTTGGTGCGCACCGGTGCCGCGGCCGGCCGGCGCAGGTCGACGTCGACCGCCCGCGGCCGCACGACGACGCCCGGGTTGAGCAGGTCCTTCGGGTCGAACAGAGCCTTGAACCGCTCCAGCAGCGCTATCGCCTCGGAGGAGTAGATGAGCGGCAGCAGCTCGGACCGGGCACGGCCGTCACCGTGCTCGCCGGACAGCGACCCGCCGTAGCGGGCCACGAGCTCCGCCGCCTCGAACATGAACGTGCGCAGCACCGACCCCGACGTCTCCAGCGGGATGTCGATCCGCAGGTGCACGCAGCCGTCGCCGAAGTGACCGTAGGGCAGGCCGTCCACGCCGTAGCGGTCCATGAGCGCCTGCAGGTCACGCAGGTACGACCCCAGCTTTTCGGGCGGCACGGCGGAGTCCTCCCAGCCGGGCCAGGCCTGCTCCCCGGCGGGCGTGCGGCCGGCCAGGCCGGCGCCGTCGGCCCGGATCTGCCACATCTTCGTCGCGTCGGGGCCGGCGGGCAGCACCACGGAGTCCAGCGCCGTCGACGCCGCCACTATCGCGTCCGCGCGGCCCAGGGCCTCGGCCTGCGACGAGCCGCCGACCTCGATCATCAGCCAGCCGGTGACGCCCTCGACGCCGGCCCCGGGCAGCGGCGGGACCGAGCTTTCGCCCTTGGCGCGCCGCACGACGTCGACCAGCCGGGCGTCGAGACCCTCGATGGCGAGGGGCTTGTGGTCCAGGAGGCGGGGGACGTCGTCGGCGGCCGTGGCCATGTCGGGGTAGCCGAGGACCACCAGCGTGGGCGCGCCCGGCGTCTCCACCAGGTTGAGCTCCGCCTCCAGGACCGTGACCAGCGTGCCCTCCGTGCCGACGAGGGCGCGGGCGAGGTTCGAGCCGTTCTCGGGCAGCAGGTGCTCCAGCGAGTAGCCCGACACCTGCCGGCCGAACCGGCCGAACTCCGTACGGATCAGCGCGAGGTTGTCCCGGACGAGCTCCTTGAGACCGGGGACGGATCGGAACTCGGGGTCGCCGGAACCCGCGGTGAACCGCCGCCCGGCGCCGTCGATCACGTCGAGCGAGACCACGTTGTCGGCGGTGCGCCCGTACGCGACGGCGTGCGGGCCGCACGCGTTGTTGCCGATCATGCCGCCGAGCGTCGCGCGGTTCTGCGTGCTGGGGTCGGGGCCGAAGCGCAGGCCGTGCGCCTTGGCCTGCGCCTGGAGGGTGGACATGATCGTGCCCGGCTGGACGCGGGCCGTGCGCCGTTCCGGGTCGATGCTCAGCACCCGGTTGAGGTTCCGGCCCAGGTCGAGCACGACGCCCGGGCCCACCGAGTTGCCCGCGACCGACGTGCCCGCGCCGCGCGCCGTGATCGGGATCTCGAGCTCGCGCAGCACCCCGAGCGCCGCGACGACGTCGTCGGTGGTCTCCGGGAACAGCACGCCCTCGGGGACCACCCGGTAGTTGGACGCGTCCGTGGAGTACTCGGCGCGGCGGCGCGTGCTGGTGTCGACGTCGCAGCCGACCACGGTGCGCAGCGCGTCGGCGACCGCCTCGCGCGCGGCCTCGGCGGCGTGGTCCGCCTCCCGGCGCGCGGCCTTGCGCCGCTCCTCGCTCTCGGCGCGGCGGCGTTCCGCCTCCTCGGCGGCCCGGGCCTCGGCCTCTTCCCGCGCGATGCGGGCAGCCTCGGCGGCGTCGGCGGTGTGGCCCTCGGAGCCGTGCGCAACACGGTCGTAGTCGTTCATGCCGTTCCGGGATCGGGCGTCGTTGGTCTGCGATGGCACCTCGCGATTCTCGCACCACGAGGCGGCAGACCGCGCCAGATGTTCACGCAAGGTACCGGCGCCCCGCCGGCCGAGCGGGTGGAGAACTGTGGTCTCGACCCGCTCGACCAGCGAGAAAGCTCGGCCGGCGAAGCGGCGATCAGCCCTCGAAGGTGACGTCCACCGTGATCTGGTCGACGCCGGTCAGCGCCTTCGAGATCGGGCAGCCGGCCTTGGCGGCCTCGGCAGCGGCCTTGAAGCCCGCCTCGTCGATGCCGCTCGCGTACCCGCGCACCGTCAGTGCGCTCTTGGTGACGCGGACACCGCCTGCGGGGTCCGGGCCGAGCGTCACGTCGGCCGTGACCTCGAGCTGCTCCGGCGTGCCACCGGCCTGGCCCAGCTCGTTGGTGAACGCCATCGTGAAGCACGACGAGTGCGCCGCCGCGAGGAGCTCCTCGGGGCTGGTGACGCCCGCGGCCTCGTCGGCGATGCGAGACGGCCAGGACACGTCGAACGTCCCTACGCCCGACGACGACATCTCGACCTGGCCCGACCCCTCCAGGAAGGTGCCGTTCCAGGCGGTGCGGGCGGTGCGTACTGCCATGGTGCTCTCCTTGTGACTCGGATGATCCCTGCCTGCCCGACCCTATGCCGCCCGCCGGGCAGTCGCGTCACGTCCACGCGTCACGGGGCGAAGTCGAGCAGCTCCTCGCCCACCGCCATGACGGTCCAGCTGTTGCCCTTGTCGTCCACGAGGTGGTAGGCGGGGACGAGCAGCTCCGTGTCGTCGGCCAGGCTGTAGCGCACCTCAGTGAGGCTCGCCGAGACGATGGTCACGTCCGCCACTGGCCACGCGATCGGACCGCCCGGCACCGGCGCTTCCGCCGTGGGCCGAGCCTGTTCGGCCTCCTGCGGTGCCGGTCGGGACCCCAGCACCGAACCGGCGAACCGTGGGTCGCCCAGGCGCTCGACGGCCTCCACCTCGCTCACGACCGGGTACGCGCCAAGGCTCTCGCTCCCGCCCGCCCCGGCGGAGCGCACCTCCGCCGTCCGCGGCGTGTCCGACAGCCCGGCGCCCGCGTGGAACACGAGCCCCGCTCCCGCGGGCAGGTCGCCGCCCGCTTCGAGCGGCTCCGCGGCCTCGGCATCCGCTTCCGGCAGTCCCATGGTCGACGGCTCGGCGTTGTCCGCGGACTCGGCGCCGCCGCTGTCCTCGACGTCCGCCGCCATGGAACCGGCCCCCGCACCCGACTCCCCGGCCACGTAGCCGCCACCGCCCGCCGCCACGATCCCCGCCACGGCGGCCGCGACCAGCCACGGCGCCCGACGCCGGTGCCGCCGCACCGCCAGCTCGTCCGCCTGCCCGGGTCCGGCGGGCTCGCGCCCCTCCGGGCCGGCCTGCTCCGACGGTGCCCGCACCTCCGCCAGCGGCCGGGTTCCCGACCCGGCGATCAGCGCATCGACCTTGGCCCGGAGGACGCCCTCGACCGGATCGGGCGCACGCTTGGCAGGGTCCGCCGCCACCAGGCGGTCGAACGCCGGGTCCCCCAGTCGCTCGTGCTCGTTCATCGCTGTCCCTCCGTGCCGTGCGCCGCCGCACGGCGCGCACACCCTCTACATGTGCTCATGCGTCCACCGCTTGCTCGTGCGCGTCCCACGCGTCGCGGAGCCGGGCGCGGGCGCGGGACAGGGCCGCGTCAGCCCCGCCGCGGGAGACGCCGAGCACCACCGCGAGATCGTCGCCCGACAGCCCGTCCCAGGCGACGAGCAGGAGGATCCGCCGGTCGCGCGGGGACAGCCGGGACAGGACCCGGCGCACGGCGTCGTCGTCGACGGCGAGCGTCGCGGGGTCCACGTCGTCCGGCTCGTCCGGGACGACCGCGACGGGCAGTGCCCGCATCTTGCGCCGGTGGTTCGCCAGCACATAGCCGGCGGTGCGGTACATCCAGGGCAGCTCGGCCCCGTCAGGCACGTCGTCGCGCCGCCGCCAGGCCGTCGCGAGCACCTCGGCGGCGAGGTCCTCGGCGTCGGAGGTGCGGCCGCCGTCGGGCAGCCGACGGACGAAGTACGAGTAGAGGGCGCGCGAGTGCGCGTCGAAGAGCGCGCTGAACCAGGCCTCGTCGTGCGGGGGCCGGTCGTGCGGCGGCTCGTCCTTGGGGGCGCCGGGTCTGTCGTCCACGACCCCACTCTGTCGTGATTGCCTGGTTCCTTGCACGTCGAGCTCGCCGAGGTTGACCGCCTGTGCAGATCTCGACGGGCTCGACCACGGTAGACGGGCTCGACCACCGGCGGTCGAGCACCGGTGGTCGAGCCCGTCGAGACGGTCAGTCCTCGTCCGGCGGCTCGGTCGGCTCCACCTCGGGGGCTTCCACGGGACCCGCCTTGCCGGTCCCGAGCACGCCCTGCAGCGCGCCGGTGAGCTCGCCGGAGCGGTCGCCCGACAGCTCCCACCACATTGCTCCGCCGAGGCCCTGCTCGCGGATGTACGCCGCCTTCGTGGTCACTGACTGCGCGCTGTCGTAGGACCACCAGTTCGTGCCGTCGTACCGCCAGGCGGCCCCGAGGTCGGCGTCGTAGTGCTCGGTGCCGACATTCTTGACCAGGTCGTAGTCGTCGATCCCGGCCTCGTACAGGCCGGGGGCAGCGCCCGTCGCCCCGCTCCACGGGTCGGACGACGTCACGCCGGTCCAGCCGCGGCCGTACATGGCGAGGCCGAGGCCGAGCTGCTCGGCGGGGACGCCGGCATCGAGGTAGTTCTGCACGGCGAGGTCAGCGCTGTACTGCCCCGGCCGCGGGTCTGCGGGGTCGCCGTACAGGTTGCCCTGGTGGCCGGCGAGGTCCGCGTCCCAGGCGCCGTGCAGGTCGTAGCCCTGGACGTTGCCGAAGTCGAGGGACTCGAAGATCTCGGGGTCGTTCCAGCCGCCCGACTCGATGTCAGCGGGGTTGGCCGGGAGGAAGGCCGACAGGAGGTAGTCCCTGTGCGTCTTCCTGCCGAGCGCGTCGAGCTGCTGCCGGAACTCGGCGAGCAGCAGCTTGAAGTTCTCGCGGTCGTTCACGGGGTCCACGTGATTGCCCTCGGCCCCGTTGAGCGAGCCGGGCCACTCCCAGTCGATGTCGAACCCGTCGAACACGCCGGCTGCCGCGCCCGGGCCGCCGCGCCCGTCGATGACCGGCAGGTTGCCCTTGATGAACACGTCGATGCAGCTCGACACGAACTTCTCGCGCGAGGCGTCCGTGGCGGCAGCCAGCGAGAAGTTCTTGGACCAGGTCCACCCGCCGATCGACATCAGGACCTTGAGGTCCGGGTGCTTCGCCTTGAGCTGCTTGAACTGGTTGAACGAACCGGCCAATGGCTGGTCCCAGGTGTCCGCCACGCCCGAGACCGAGCTGGCGGCCGTGTAGCCCATGCCGTAGTCGGCCCAGGCGTCGCCCGCGCCGTCGGACCCGTCGGGGCCGGGGCCGTTCCCCTTGTTCGCCTCGAAGCACTCGAGGCGCTCGTTGTGGATGTTCGCGAACGCGTAGTTGACGTGGGTCAGCTCGTCCGCCACGCCGGACGTATCAAGCTGCTTGGCCTGGTAGCCGCGCCCGTACACGCCCCACTGGGTGAAGTAGCCGACGCTGCGGAAGCCGTTGATAGCGGAGTCGCCGGCGTCGGCGGACTTCGCGGGCTTGGGCTTGGCCTCGGCCGCGTCCGCCTCGGACAGGCTCGCACCTGCCACGGCGGCGGAGGCTGCCACGGCGAGCGCGGCGGCCCCCGCGAGGATTCCTCGGGTGAGCCGTCTCGTGCCCGACGGCCGAGCGTAGGTCGGTCCCATGTGCGTCCCTCTCGTCTGCGGCCCGGTTGGCCGGCATCCCCTAAAGTAAGGACACCTTGCATAACCGGGAATGAGGGAAAACCCTTACGTACGTAGTGCGCACGCCCGAGAAGGCCATACTTGCGAGCACCGTGAACGAATCCGGGAGGCTGGATGACCGCGCCGCCGCAGCAAGTCGTCTTTCGGCTCCCCCTCGGTGACCGAACCGTGGCACCCCACGTGGCGTGCGAGCTCACGCGAATGGTGGGTGACGAACCGGGATGTGTGGACCAGACAGCCCGGATGCTCGACGGAGAGCACCTCCGCGGGACGGCACTGCTGCCGGACCCGCTGCCTGCCGCGCGTGCCGTCCGAGAGGCCGTGGGCCCGCTCGACCTCGACGACGACGCACGCCGCGTGCTGCTCGTCGCCGCCGTCGCCGTGACGGACCGCACCGAAGTGCTGCTCGCCGCGTCGGGCACCGACATCGACACGCTGATGGCCGGCCCTGCCGGACGGCACCTACATCTCGTGGGCGGCCGGTTCCGGTTCCACCATCCGCGCATCCGCTCGGTGGTGCACGAGGACGCCGACCTCGCCACCCGCACGGCCGCCCACGTCGCGCTGGCCGACGTGCACCGCAAGGCCGACGAGCCGCTCGTCGCCATCTGGCACACGGCCCTGTGCACGCTCGCGGGCGATCCCCTGCTCGCAGACGGCCTGGTCGAGCTCGCCGAGCAGCACCTCGCCCGCGGCGACGTCCACCGCGCGCACGAGGTCGCCCGGGAAGCTGCGAGCCACGGCACCGACGCGGTGCGGGCGCGCGCCTTCGCGGTGGCGGGCCGGGCCGCGCTGTGGGCGGGGCACGTGCACGACGCCGTCGCGCACCTCCGCCGCGCCACCAGTCACGTCGATTCCTCCGCCGGCGGCGTGGGCGGCGCCGCCCGTTCGCTCGGCATCGCGCTCGCCCTCCTGGACGGCCGGCCCGACGCCGTCGTCGCCGAGGACGCCTCCGGACCGGACCGCGCGGCGATCGCCGCCGCCCGCAAGACGCTCCGCCTGCTCGACGGCAGACCCGGCGAGGCCGCCGCCGTCCTCTCCGAGGTCGCGGAGCTGGCCCCCGCACGCCCGGCAGGCTGGTGGTTCGACGGCCCCTCCGACGCCATGACCCCGCTCGCCGAGGCGCACCTCCGCGTGGCCCAGTCGTACCTGGCGCTGCGCCTCGGCGACATCACCGAGGCGGCTTCGGTGCTCGACGACGCCGTCGGACGCCTACCCGTGGCCCTCGCCTTCGGCGGGCTCGGGATAGCACTCGCGCGCCGCCTGGACCTGGTCCGGGACGGGCACCTGAGCCTGCCGACCGCTGCGCTCGAGGCGTCGGTGCGCGGGCAGGTCGCGCCGGTGGTGCGTGCGGCCACGCTCGGCGACCGCGCCCAGACCGCCGCGTTCGACGGGCGCTGGGCCGAGGCCGCGACGCTGCTCGGGCTCGCGGCCGAGCGCGGCGGCGACGAGCTACGCCGTCTCTGGCTGCCCACTCCCGACCCGGTGGAGCTGCTGGTGCTCGCCGGCCAGGACCGCACCGCCCGCCGCTCGCACGAACGCCTGCGGCTCCGCGTGCTGCCGCCCGTAAGTTTGGGCGACGTGGGCGCCGCGGGCCCCTCCGGCGGACCGGTGCGGCGGCGTGGGCTCGACCTCGCGCGCGCCGAGCTCGCCCTCGCCGATGCGTCAGGGATCAGCAGAGCACGGGAGCGGGCCGTCGAGGCGTCCCTCCGGGTGGGCTCCACGTTCGAACGCGGGCTCACCGAGCTGGTCGCCGCCCGCGCCTTCGCCCGCCTCGGCTTGCCCGGCGACGCTGCGGCACACCTGCTCGGCGCCCATGAGCTGTTCGAGGAGTCCGGCGCGAAGGCGTGGGAGCGCATCGCCGAGCGGGCGCTGCAGGCGCCGGGCCTGGTGCCCGATCCGTTCCCCGGGCCGGCACCGGGCGAGACTCCGGGCGAGGCGACGGGAGGGGCCGCCGCCGCCGGCGTCGGGCAGGAGGAGCCGTGCGGGCAGTGGGCCGACGTGCTCACCGAGCGCGAGCTCGACGTCGCGCGGCTCGTGGTGCAGGGCCGGACGAACCGGCAGGTCGCCGCGAACCTCTACGTGTCGGTCCGCACCGTGGAGGTGCACCTGGGGCGGGTCTTCCGCAAGCTCGGGGTGCGCTCCCGCACGGAGCTGGCGGTGCTGGCGCTCCGGGGCTAGCCGGGCGTCGGTGTGCGGGCCGGACTCAGGCCTCGAGGAGGATCGTCACCGGGCCGTCGCCCGTCAGCTCGACCTGCATGTCGGCGCCGAACCGCCCGGTCTCGACGGTCAGGCCGCGCTCCCGGAGCGCTGCGACGACGGCGTCCACGAGGGGCTCCGCGACCGGCCCGGGCGCCGCCTGGTTCCACGTGGGGCGGCGCCCCTTGCGGGCGTCGCCGTAGAGCGTGAACTGGCTGACGACGAGCACCGGCGCGCCGACGTCGGCCACGGACTTCTCGTCGTGCAGGATCCGCAGCTCGGCGATCTTGCGGGCGATGATCTCGACCTGGGCGGGGCCGTCGTCGTGCGTGATGCCGACCAGCGCCACGATGCCGGGCTTGTCGATGGCGCCGACCACCTCGCCGTCGACCACCACCGACGCCCGGATGACGCGCTGGAGGACCGCCCTCATCGGCGGCCCTCGATGTACGCGTCGGCGAAGACTGCCCGGACCTCCCCGACCGGACGCCCGCCGCCGAGCACCGGCACGCGGCCCAGCCCGTCGAGCCCGCCCGGGTACACGCCCGGCAGGCCGGCCGCGCCCGCAGCGCGCAGGGCGGCGGCGAGGATCACGGGGCGAGCCCGGGCCGAGCCGTCGAGCACCTTGAACGCGATGGCTGATCCGTCGGGCAGCCCGGCGGCGTAGACGCCCTCGGCGCCGTCCTTCGCGACCAGGCCGGGCACGGCCTCCATCGCGAGCGTGACGTCGCGGCCGGTGCCGCCCACCATCTCGGGGTGCGCCGAGATCGCGCGGCCGGCGCGCGCCTCGTGCGAGCGGACGTCGACGGTGGGCGCGGCGCCCAGGATCGAGAACGCACGCGCCAGGCCGAGCAGCGTCGTGGAGAACAGGGGCGCGCCGCAGCCGTCGACCGTGGTGCGCATGACCACCTCGGCGTCGCCGGTCATCTCGAGGACGGTGCTACGGATGGCCCGCTGCAACGGATGCTCGGCCGAGAGGTACGTCTGGATGTCCCAGCCCTGCGTGAGGCAGGTCGCGAGCATGGCCGCGTGCTTGCCCGAGCAGTTCTGCGCGAGGGACGCCGGACCCGGCCCGCCGTTGTGCGGCGCCATGTGCCACTCGAGCGCGGCCGGCGGGTACAGCGGCAGGTCGGGCGTGTTCTGCAGGGCGCCCGAGCCCATGCCCACCGACCCGAGGATCTGCAGCACGCCCTCCAGGTGGGCGGGCTCACCGTTGTGGCTCGCGGCGGCGAGCGCCACCAGGCGGTCCGGCAGCTCCAGGCCGGCGCGGAGCATCGCGACCAGCTGCACCGGCTTCAGCGACGACCGCGGCCAGATCAGCGTGGTCGGGTTGCCCACCTGGACCACCGGCCGGCCGGACGGGTCGAGCACGACGAGGTGCCCCAGGTGCACCGACTCCACGAGGTCGCCGCGGATCACCTCGGCCAGCGGCGCCGCCTCGTGCGCGGTCACCAGCCGCCCTGCGGACCGCGCGGCTTGTTGCCCGTGCCGTACGGCTGCAGGCGGGGACGCACGTCCGCCCAGTAGATGATGGCGGGGACCACCGCGATCACGTTGAGGAAGGAGTCCGCCGTGAAGTAGCTCGGCGGCAGCCCCAGCAGGCCGAAGGCGGCCGCGGCACCGAGGATCGCGAGCCAGATCGGCTTCGAGAGCTTGCCCTCGGACTTGTAGGCGTGAGCAGGGCGGCGTATCGCGTCGACCAGGGCGACCACCTGGACCGCGAAGACGATGAGACCCAGCCCGATGAACACGAACTGTTGGAGAGCTCCGAACACGGGACGAGCCTACGGCACCAGGGAGGTGAATCCGCTGGGCACTGTCCTGGCTGGCGTCAGTGCCAGCCCGGGCGGCTACAGCTCCGGCAGCGCGTCCCGCGCGTCGCCCGGCGAGACCCCGGCGGCCTCCAGCGCGTCCACGACGGGCGACCGCAGGAGCATCACCAGCGACTGCACCTGCCAGTCGCCCTCGCCCACGGTCCGCGGGTCCACCTGGGCGGCCACGGTGGTCAGCGCGTCGCGCCCGCGCGCGCCGTCGCCCCCGGAGCCGACGTCGGACGCGAGGAGCCGCACGCCCGACGCGAAGCCACCGACCAGCCCGGCCACCGGCTCGACGTCGTGGTCGCCCTCGAGCACGGGAAGCACGCGCCGGGCGAGGACCCGCACCGACCGCATCGTCCGGTCGACGAGCACGGCCTGCTCCTCCAGCCGGCCGAGCTCGCCGCGGTGCACCCGGCCCACGGAGATCCGGGCCAGCTCGCGTGCGCCGCGCGCGGCCTCCTGCCACTCGGCGAGCACCGGCTCGGAGGCCCGTCCGCGCACGAGGGCGGCACGGACGTCGTCCTGGTCGCGCGAGCGCAGGCCGCGGGCGAGCGTCTCCAGGGTCTCGGCGAGCTCGGTCACCGCCCGCTCGGCCAGCGCGCGGGGGCGGCGCCGGGTGTCGCCGGGCGTGAGCAGCGCGACGAGCAGGGCGATGCTGCCGCCGATCAGGGCGTCCGTCCACCGCCCGAGCGGCCCGCCGGAAACCGACGGCAGGCCGACGACGATGATCGCCTGCACGCCCGCCTGCGTGACCAGGAGCGCGCCCCGGTCGATGAACCGCGCCGCGACCGCCGCGATGAACAGCACCACGGTGAGCTGCCACCAGCCCGACCCGATCAGGTGCACGATCAGGTCGCCCAGGCCGACGCCGACGGCCACGCCCACGGCCATCTCGGACACCCTGCGCACGTCGCGCTGCGCGGTGAACCCGAGGCAGACCCACGCCGCGATCGCCGCGAAGAAGGGCTGCTCGTGCCCCAGCGCATACCGCGCCACCAGGTAGGCGACGCCGGCGGCGAGCGACGCCTGCGCAATCGGGATCAGGCCGGCCCGGGCCCTCGTCCACCCCTGCCGCACGCGGGTGCGCAGCATGAGCGTGCGCATGGCCTGCTGCCACATCTCGTCGGCCGAGCCTGGCAATGAGGTCACGGAGGCATCTTCGCACCCAGGTCCCGGCCCGGACGCCGACGGCTCAGATCAGGCTGCCCGGTCCACGCAGGCCAGGGGTCAGCGGGCCGTGCGACTCCGGGCGGTCGACCGACATGCCGTCCCCCGGGACCACGATCTCCTGTGCCGCCGACACCTCGATGGCCTGCCCCGAGATCTCGCCGGACACCATGAGCTCCGCGTCCTCGGGGACGTTGCGCTTGAGCACGGCAAGGCCGATCGGCCCCAGCTCGTGATGGCGGGCCATCGAGGTGAGCGTCCCGACGACCTTGCCTTCTCCGCCGTCCGACGCCGGGAGGCGCACCTCAGCGCCCGCCTCCGGGAGCAGGTGCTGCGAACCGTCGAGGTGCAGCATGACGAGCCGGCGCGGCGGGCGGCCGAGGTTGTGTACCCGCGCGACCGTCTCCTGGCCCCGGTAGCAGCCCTTGTTGATGTGGACCGCGGTACGCAGCCAGTCCAGCTCGTGCGGGATGGTGCGGTTGTCGACCTCGCGCGCGAACCGCGGGCGCCATGCCTCGACGCGCAGGGCCTCAGTGGCCCAGGTGCCGGCGAGCGGCCAGCCGGCGGACTCGCGGGCCGCGACCTCGGCCTCAAGGTCGGCGCGGGGCACCAGCACGAGCCGCCACGGGCGCGCCGCGCCGGGGTGCTCGGACTCGGGCGGCCCGTACCGGGTGCCACCAGCGAGCACGTTCGGCCAGGCGTCGTGCCAGGTCACGGGCTCACCCTCGATACCGTCCGCGGCCACGGGCTCGCCGATCGCCGCCCACTGCTCCGTGGCGTCCGTGATCTCGACGCGGAGCATGAACTTCATCCTCATCAGCCAGCTGGCCAAGGCCGGCGCCGACTCACGCTCGGTGATCAGCCACGTGGCCTCGCCGTCGTCCACCACGCCTGCCGCGTGCTCGATGTGGCCCTGCGGCGACAGCACGAGCAGCTCCGTGCTGACCCGGGGCGCCAGGCCCTCGAGCTGCTGGGAGGTGATCGAGTGCAGCCAGCTCAGCCGGTCCGGCCCGGCGACGCGGACGATCCCGAGGTGCGACTGGTCGACCACCGCCCCGCCGCGCGACAGTGCGCGCTGCTCGGCCGTGGGGTCGCCGTAGTGCCATGCGACGCCGGCGTCGGGGCCGGCGGCGGCAACCGCGCCACGGCGGCTCAACAGGGGGCTCTCGTAATCCATGCTCACCTCAGGTGCAGCGTTGTGGGCGGGCGGGGCATTCCCCGCCCGCGAGACTCACTGCCGGTCCAGCTCCGCCGATGCATACGAGCGCAGCGGCTCGCCGAACGCGGCGAGCTCCTCCACCCACAGCAGGCGGCCCTGCACCAGGCCGTAGAGCCGCTTCGACGCCCGCACCTCGGACGCCGTGGACGTACGCGCAATCGCGTCCGACGCCAGGTCGATCCGTCCGTTGCCGGCGGCGCCGATGTAGACCGTGATGCGCCCCGAGGCGTCGGCCGTGAGCACCTCGAGCGCGTGCTTGTCGTCCTCGAGGCCGTCGGGCCGGTCCGTGGACACGCGCCAGTAGCCCGTCTCGGTGGACCAGACGGTGCCGGCCGTCACGACGTCGGGGATCTCGGCGGTCTCCGGGAGCTCGGCAGCGGCATCGGTCGGGTCCGGCACGGGGGCGGGCCACTCGCCTTCGCCCGGCAGCTTGTCCGGGACGACGTCCTCGAGCACCCGCAGCGTGGACTCGAACCGCAGGTACGGGCCGCCGTCGTGGTCGAAGACCAGGTCCTGCACGAACGTCTTCTTGCCGATGCTCGGGTACTCGATCACACCCTCGCCGCGCCACCGGCCCACCAGCCAGGCCAGCGGATACACCTCGGGCGAGAGGCCGTCAGGGAACGTGAACGTCATCAGCGCTGGCCGGTGTACAGCTTGTAGACGACGTAGCCGGCGAACCAGGCGACCGCCACGGCGACGGCGACGATGAGGCCGGTGAAGATGAGCTCAAGGGCATGGATCGACATGGTGCCCAGCCTAGCCTCCGGCTTACAGTCAGCGGCATGCGCCAGCTCGTGATCAAGACCACCTCAGGCCTGGACCGGCCCGAGGCCACCAACCAGGCCTTCACCGTCGCCGCCGCCGCCGTCGCGTCCGGGGCGGAGGTGAGTCTCTGGCTCACCGGAGAGTCGGCGTGGTTCGCGCTGCCCGGCCGGGCCACCGGCCTCGCGCTCGAGCACGCGACGCCACTGCCCGACCTGCTCGAGGCCGTCCTGGCCGCCGGAACCGTCACGCTCTGCACGCAGTGCGCCGCGCGCCGCGACATCACCGAGGCCGACGTGATCCCGGGCATCCGGATCGCCGGCTCGGCACTGTTCACCGAGGAGATCCTGCGGGACGGCGCCCAGGCCCTGGTCTACTGACCTGAGCCGGTCCGAGCGCCGGACCGCTCAGGCCTTGACCAGGCCCGTCCGGCGCATCAGCAGGTACAGCTCGCACCCGAGGCACAGTCCGACGACGGCGTTGAGCGCCGCGGCGACAAACGCCACGGCGGCCGCGATCGGCACCGCCGGGAGGAGCCCGAAGAAGCCGAGGATCACGCCAACGGCGGTGACGAAGAGGCCCACACCCTGCGCGAAGCGCGGCGGGCGCCGGTCCTCCATCTCGGTGGGCGGGCTCAGCCGCGGCCGCACGAACCTCTTGAACAGCATGCCCTGCCACGAGCCCTCGGTGCCGCGCAGCGTGCCGAGCAGGAAGCTCAGCATGATGAACGTCAGCAGCCACAGCCCCGCGGTGCTCGCGCCGAGCAGCACGACGGATGCCAGCAGCACCGCCGTGATCCCGGCCCCGACGCGCGGTCCGCGCGGGTCGATCCCCTTGCTCGCACTCATGACTGCCCTTCCCCGTCCGCCTCGGCCACCGCAGTGGTAACCCGGTTCAGCGCCTGCCGCGCCTGGGTGTCGGAGACGGCACCGCTCATGCGGGCAACCTCGCGACCGCCGCCGTCGACCACCAGTACCGTGGGCGTCCGGAGCACGCCCAGGGTACGCACGAGCTCGAGGTGGTCGTCCACGAGCACCTCCCGGTGCCCGACGCCGGAGCTCGACCCGGTAATTCCTCCGAGAACACGTGATGTGGAGCGGCACGCGGCACACACTTCGGCCGAGAACTGCACAAAAGTCACCCGGTCCGCGAGTGCGATCCCGGAAGACGCCCAGTCGATTCCGGCGGGCGTCGCTCGGGGCCCACGCACGGCACCCTGACGGGCCGACCACCACACTCCGAGCGCGGCTGTGCCCAGCACGAGCACGACCAGCGCTATGACCTGTCCCAGCATTTAACCCACCATGCCGTGACTTGCTCGTCCAGACAAGTCCCCACCTGCAATGACGCCCGTCACATCGGGCATCCACGCGGTTCGCCGAACATCAACGGGTGAATTCCCATTGGCGGAGCAACCAGACACGGCAGTATTTCTCGTGCTGAAACGGCAACTAACTCGAGGCCCTCGCAGTGGTAACGTGCATGTATCCGCATATATGGGAGAATTCACTAAGATGGAAGCCTTACCAACTCGTACCTGGAATGGGCTGACCATCCCAGCGGCCGGTGTGTACGAGCTCGACCAGAACCACAAGCGGCTCGGCTTCCTCGCCATGCACATGATGGTCAGCCCCGTCCGAGGCGAGTTCGCCGAGGGCGAGGCAACGGTCACCGTCACCGAGGACCCGCTCGCCTCGCAGGTCACCTGCACCATCCAGGCGGCGTCGATCAACACGCACGCGGCAGATCGCGACGCCCACCTGTCCGGCCCGGACTTCCTGGACGTCGAGAACTACCCCACCCTCGAGTTCCGCAGCACCGGCCTCCGGATGCGCGCCGAGGTGGACCCGATCTTCTCGTGGGCCCGGCTCAAGGCCGGTACCGCAGGCCGCCGGCCGCACGACCCCGACGAGGCCGACGGCTCGTTCACGAAATTCATCATGGACGGCGTGCTCACGGTGCGCGGCGTCACGCGCTCGGTCGAGCTGGAGTGCGAGTTCGGCGGCGTGGGTCACGATCCGTACGGCCAGGACATCTTCGGCTTCCACGGCACCTGCGAGATCGACCGCGAGGCCTGGGGCCTGCTCTGGAACGTCGCCCTCGAGGCGGGCGGTGTCCTGGTCGCCAAGAAGGTTCGTATCGAGATCGCCGGCGAGATGATCCGTCAGTCCTGACGACGGCCCGCCGTCGTGGTCAGAGGATGACCATCCGCCCCACGACGAACACGAAGATGCCGCACACGGCCACGGGCAGCGCGCTCGCCGAGAGCCCGGCCAGGCGCGCACCACGGGCGGGCAGCCGTTCCAGCAGCAGGTGCAGCGCGCCGACGACGATGCCGGCGACGAGCCCGCACCAGAGGCCGCTCACGGTGTCGATGTTCGGCAGCAGCGTCCCGGCCGTGCCACCCACCACCACGGCCGCGACCGCGGAGATCCCGAGCGCCACCCAGCCGCGCACCGGCAGAGCGGACACGGCGGCGGCGACCGCCAGCGCGACGGCGCTCGTCACGACGAGCGCGGTGCCGGCGTCGGACCGTGCGGCCGCGATCCAGCCGGAGGTCACGATCGCGGCGACGACGCCGGCTACTGTGCCCGACACGGACTCGGTGAGCTGCGGCCGCCCGTCGCGGCGCAGCATCTGCGCGATGAAGGCGAGCACCACGGCGCCGGCCAGCACGATCGGCAGATGCCGCAGCACCGGCTCACCCTGGGTGAAGTATGTGGCGACCGCGCCCCCGATCCCGCAGAGCGCCACGACCACGCGGGTGCTTCCCGGCGCGGGCAGCCGCAGCAGTGACGGCCAGCCCAGCGCGACGAGAACCACCAGGACCACGGCCGCCGCCACGAGGGGCAGAGGCCGGGGCTGGACGTATGACGCGGCGGCGACGAGGGCTGCGAGCACAGCTGTCATCACGGCGCGGGTGGAGACGGACACGCCCCAGAGTTTTCCAGAGAGTGCCCAAGTTCCTTCAATCGCAGCCCTTGTGGCGCCAGATGTCGGGTCTGAGAGAGTCGAGCAACACTCGCGTCATGCGAACGTCACGGGTCCTGAGCAGCATGGTGGTGCTCAGGAAAAGGGCGTGTAACATGCACGCAACAAGCAACAGGGCAGACTTCCGCAAAGCCAGTTGGACGCGACGGGACGTCTCGCTTCAGCGAGACCCGAGCCAGGGACGGTAGCAAGACGCCGGTTCCGAGAGGAGGTGCGTCAATGGCAGAGCTGTTGATCCTCACACCCGCCACCGGCGGGTCTGCCGAGGTGCTGCCCGCACTGGGGCTGCTGTCCCACCGGGTGCGGGTGCTCCCGATGGAGCCCTCGGCGCTTGTTGATGCCCCGGATGCGGACGTCGTCCTGTTGGACGCACGCCGCGACCTCGTCGCGGCCCGCACCACGTGCCGGCTGCTGCATGCCACCGGGCTCACGGTGCCGCTCGTGCTGATCCTCACCGAGGGCGGCCTCACGGTCGTGACCCACGAGTGGGGGGCCGATGACCTGCTGCTGGAGTCCGCCTCGCCCGCCGAGGTCGAGGCACGCCTCCGTCTGGTGGTCGAGCGCTCGGCGCGCGGGCCGGCCGAGGAGTCGCAGCAGGAGATCTCCGCGGGCGAGCTCGCGATCGACGCCGGCGGGTACACCGCCCGGCTCCGTGGCCGCCCCATCGACCTCACCTACAAGGAGTTCGAGCTCCTCAAGTACCTGGTGCAGCACCCGGGCCGCGTGTTCACGCGCGCCCAGCTGCTGCAGGAGGTCTGGGGCTACGACTACTACGGGGGCACCCGCACCGTCGACGTCCACGTGCGGCGGCTGCGCGCCAAGCTCGGCCCCGAGCACGAGCAGCTCATCGGCACGGTGCGCAACGTCGGCTACCGGTTCGACCCGCCCAAGGAGCAGCGTCAGGTCGAGGAGGCGCCGGCGGTGGCGTCCGGCGCCCCGCCGGCTGCCCCTTCGGCGACGAACGGCGCCATCGTCACGAACGCGGTGAGCGCCGCTGCCACGACGGAGGCGACACCCACGGACGACCCCAACGCCGGTCCTGCCGGGCAGCGAGTCGCGCAGACCGGCCACTGAGCGCCGCGCAGACAAGACACCGAGCGTCGCGCAGACAAGACACCGAGCGCCGCGCAGACAGGGCACTGAGCGCGTAGGTTCTACCTGTGACCGCACTCTCGGCCAGACCGGCCGTACGCACGGCAGCCACCAGTGACTACACGTGCGCCCTCGTCGAAGGGCCGTGGCAGCACGAGTTCGTCTCCTCGGGCGGTTCGCGGTTCCACGTGGCGGTCGCGGGCTCCGAGAGCCGCTCCGCTCCCCTGGTGGTCCTGCTGCACGGCTTCCCCCAGTTCTGGTGGGCGTGGCGCGCCCAGATCCCCGCCCTGGCCGACGCCGGCTATCGCGTCGCCGCGATGGACGTGCGCGGTGTGGGCGGGTCGGACAAGCCGCCGTCGGGCTATGCGGTGCCGACGCGCGCGGCCGACGTCGCGGGTGTCGTGCGCTCCCTCGGGCGCGAGCGCGCGGTCGTGGTGGGGCACGGCACGGGCGGGACGCTCGCCTGGGCGGTGGCGTCCCTCAACCCCGATACGACGGCGGCCGTCGCCGTGCTGGCCAGCCCGCACCCGGCCAGGATCCGGCTGCGCAGCCGGGCGGCGTTCACTGCCGCCGCGCTGCGCGAGCTCGCGTACCTGCAGGTCCCGACGCTGCCGGAGCGCGCGCTGGCCAAGGGCGACCTCGTGGAACGCACCCTCGCGCTGGGCACGGCTGCCCCGCTGCCCGACGACGTCGTGGAGCTGTACAAGGCCGTCATGCGCATCCCGTTCGCCGCGCACTCCGCCGCCGAGGCGCTGCGCTGGGCCGTGCGGTCAACGCCCCGGATGGACGGGCGCCGGTTCGCCACCGCGCTGCGGCGTCCGCTCAGCATGCCCGCACTGCAGGTCCAGGGTGGCCGGGACGGGATCGTACGTTCCGAGCGCGCCGACCTCGACGCCATCGCCCTCGCGCCCGACCTGCGCTACGAGCTGATCCCCGGTGCGGGCCACTTCCTCCCCGAGGAGGCGCCGGACGAGGTGAATCGGATCCTGCTGGACTGGCTGACCCGCGTCTCCCCCGCGCCGAAGTAGGGCTACTTCGGAGCAACGAGGGGGCGGCCCGCCTGTGCCGGACGCTCCGGCCCCGGACGCACCAGCTTCGCCGCCTTGTCGGGGTCCGTCTCGCCTGTCCCGTACGACGGGCACAGGTGCGAGATGCTGCATGCCCCGCACGCCGGGGTACGGGAGTGGCACACCCGCCGCCCGTGCCACACGAGGTGGTGGCTGAGCATGGTCCAGTCCCTCTTCGGGAACAGCTCGCCGACCTCGGCCTCGACCTTCACCGCGTCCTCCTCGGTGGTGAAGCCCAGCCGGCGCGCCACCCGCCCGAAGTGCGTGTCCACGGTGATTCCGGGGACGCCGAACGCGTTGCCGAGCACCACGTTCGCCGTCTTGCGCCCGACGCCGGGCAGGGTCACCAGGTCCTTCAGCCGGCCAGGGACCTCGCCGTCGTACCGGTCGACCAGCGCCTTGCCCAGGCCGATCACGGCCCGCGCCTTGGCGCGGAAGAAGCCGAGCGGCCGCAGGATCTCCTCGAGCTCTTCCGGGTTCGCCTCCGCATACGCCTGGGCGTTCGGGTACATCACGAACAGCTCCGGCGTGGTCGCGTTGACGCGGACGTCGGTGGTCTGGGCGCTCAGCACCGTCGCGATCAGCAGCTCCAGCGGCGTCGTGAAGTCCAGCTCGGCCCGAGCGTCGGGATAGGTCGCCGCGAGCTCGCGGTTGATCCGCCGTGCCCGGCGCACGAGCGCCAGCCGGCTCTCCGGCGCATTCTTGGAGTACTTCTCGGGTTCGCGTTCACTGACGGTCACGTCGCCACAGTAACGATCCCCACTGACATTCGGCCGTTGGGCCCGTAACCGGGTCCCGCCGCCGGCTTGGGCCGTGTACCTAGGACGCGGAGTATGAGAAGGTCGAGGGCCTTTGGACCCCACGACGGTCCACGTGAATCGAGGAAGAGTCACCATGCCGTACACGCACCACCTCCGCGTCTACCCGTCTGCCGAGCCGCTGAAGCGCACCGACCAGCTCGCCTGGAAGCTCGCGGAGCTCGCCACGGACGCCGTCGAGCCCACCGCCGAGGTCACCGAGATGGTGATCAACCGTGTGATCGACAACGCCGCGGTCGCGGCGGCCAGCCTCACGCGCGGACCCGCCGTCGCCGCTCGATCGCAGGCCCAGGCGCACCCCTACACGCCCGGTTCCGCCGTCTTCGGCCTGGACCCCGCGGCCACGGCGAGCCCCGAGTGGGCCGCCTGGGCCAACGGCGTCGCCGTGCGTGAGCTCGACTTCCACGACACGTTCCTCGCCGCCGAGTACTCCCACCCGGGCGACAACATCCCTCCGATCCTCGCCGTGGCCCAGCACGCCGGCCGCACCGGCCGGGACCTGGTCCGCGGCATCGTGACCGGCTACGAGATCCAGGTGGACCTGGTCCGGACGATCAGCCTGCACAAGCACAAGATCGACCACGTGGCCCACCTCGGCCCGTCGGCGGCGGCCGGTATCGGCACCCTGCTGGGCCTGGACATCGAGACGGTGTTCCAGGCGATCGGCCAGGCCCTGCACACCACGACGGCCACGCGGCAGAGCCGCAAGGGCCAGATCTCCACGTGGAAGGCGCACGCCCCGGCCTTCGCGGGCAAGCTCGCCGTGGAGTCGGTGGACCGCGCGATGCGCGGCCAGACCTCCCCCGAGCCCATCTACGAGGGCGAGGACGGCGTGGTGGCCTGGCTCCTGGACGGGCCCGACGCCGCGTACTCCGTCGTGCTCCCGGACCTCGGCGAGCCGCGCACCGGCATCCTCGACACGTACACCAAGGAGCACTCCGCGGAGTACCAGGCTCAGGCCATCATCGACATGGCTCGCGCGCTGGGCAACGAGCGCCCTGAGCTGCGTGATCCGGCGAACATCCGGCGCATCGTGCTGCACACCAGCCACCACACGCACTACGTGATCGGCTCGGGGGCGAACGACCCGCAGAAGTACGACCCGACGGCGTCGCGCGAGACCCTCGACCACTCGGTCCCCTACATCTTCACCGTCGCGCTGCAGGACGGCGGCTGGCACCACGTGGACTCCTACGCCCCGGAGCGCGCCCAGCGCCCCGACACCGTCGAGCTGTGGCGCAAGGTCACCACAGCCGAGGACCCGGAGTGGACCCGCCGATACCACTCGACCGACCCGGGCGAGAAGGCGTTCGGCGGCCGCGTCGAGATCACGCTCACGAGCGGGGAGACGGTGGTCCGCGAGATCGCCGTCGCAGACGCCCATCCCCTCGGCGCTCGCCCGTTCGCCCGCGAGAACTACGTCGGCAAGTTCCGCACCCTCGCCGCCGGCGTCCTGGAGGACGCCGAGATCGAGCGCTTCCTGGGCCTGGCCGAGCGCCTGCCCGAGCTCACCCCCGCCGAGGTCCGCGAGCTCACGATCGTCGCGGCCCCTGGTGTGCTGGACGCCGTGCAGGCCCCGACGGGCCTCTTCGAGCTGGGGAGGCGCTGATGCTCTACTCGAAGCTCACCGCCGCGGCCAAGCGCCGCGCGTTCCGCGAGGCCCTCGCCGGGCCGGACATCCTGCAGCTCCCGGGGGCGTTCAACCCGCTCAGCGCCAAGCTGATCCAGGACAAGGGGTTCGACGGCGTCTACGTCTCGGGCGCCGTGCTCTCCGCGGACCTCGGGCTGCCCGACATCGGCCTGACCACCCTGACGGAGGTGGCCGGCCGGGCCGCGCAGATCGCCCGGGTCACCGACCTCCCCGTGCTCGCCGACGCCGACACCGGGTTCGGCGAGCCCATGAACGTGGCCCGCACGGTGCAGACCATGGAGGACGCCGGAGTGGCCGGCATCCACATCGAGGACCAGGTCAACCCCAAGCGGTGCGGTCACCTGGACGGCAAGGAGGTCGTCGGGCTCGGCGACGCCGTCCGCCGCATCCGGGCCGCCGTCGACGGCCGTCGCGACCCCGACTTCCTGGTCATGGCGCGCACCGACGTGCGCGGCACGGAGCCGGGCGAGCGCGGCCTGCGGCTCGCTGTCGACCGCGCCAAGGCCCTGGTCGACGCCGGGGCGGACGCGATCTTTCCCGAAGCGATGCGGGACCTCTCGGAGTTCGAGGCCGTCGCCTCGGCGCTCGACGTCCCCGTGCTCGCGAACATGACGGAGTTCGGCAAGTCCGAGCTCTTCACCGCCAAGCAGCTGCACGACGCCGGAGCGCAGCTCGTGATCTACCCCGTGACCCTGCTGCGCATCGCGATGGGTGCCGCGGAGCGCGCGCTGGACCAGATCGCGGCGTCGGGCACCCAGGCGGAGCTGGTGCCGCAGATGCAGACCCGCGCACGGCTCTACGAGCTCACCGACTACGCGGCCTACAACCACTTCGACAGTGACGTCTTCACCTACAAGCCCTGACCTGGTCGGGCCCGGACACGAAGGAGTGCGCATGACCGAGACAACGGAGATCCGCAAGGGCCTGGCCGGCGTCGTCGCCGATACGTCGGCGATCTCGAAGGTCAACCCCGAGACCAACTCCCTGCTGTACCGGGGCTACCCGGTGCAGGAGCTGGCCGCGAAGAAGACGTTCGAGGAGGTCGCCTACCTGCTCTGGCACGGCGACCTGCCGACGTCGGCGCAGCTGAGCGAGCAGACGGCGACCGAGCGCGTGCATCGCGAGCTGCCGGACAACGTCCGCGACGCGATCCTCGAGCTGCCCACCGACTGCCACCCCATGGACGTGTGCCGCACCGCGGTCTCGATCCTGGGCGCGCACGACCCGCAGGCCGAGGACTCCTCGGTCGAGGCGGAGCTCGCCAAGGCGCTGCGGCTGTGGGCGGTCCTGCCCTCCGTCGTCGCGCTGGACCAGCGCCGCCGCCGCGGCCAGGATCTCGTGCCCCCGCGCGAGGACCTCGGCTACTCCGCGAACTTCCTGTGGATGGCGTTCGGCGAGGAGGCGGAGCCCGCCGTCGTGCAGGCCTTCGAGGCCTCGATGGTCCTGTACGCGGAGCACTCGTTCAACGCGTCCACGTTCACCGCGCGCGTCATCACCTCGACGCTCGCCGACCTGCACTCCGCCGTCACGGGCGCCATCGGCGCCCTCAAGGGCCCCCTGCACGGCGGCGCGAACGAGGCCGTGCAGGCCACGTTCGAGGAGATCGGCTCGGCCGACAAGGCCGAGGCCTGGCTCGACGAAGCCCTGGCGAACAAGAAGAAGATCATGGGGTTCGGCCACCGGGTCTACAAGCACGGCGACTCACGCGTGCCGACCATGCGGGCCGTGCTCGCCGACCTCGCCGAGCACTACGGCCAGACCGACGTGCTCGACCTGTACAACACCCTCGAGAACGCCATGGCGAGCCGCAAGAACATCAAGCCGAATCTCGACTACCCGGCCGGCCCGGCGTATCACCTGATGGGGTTCGACACGAACATCTTCACGCCGCTGTTCGTGGCCTCCCGCATCACGGGCTGGACCGCGCACGTCATGGAGCAGCGGGCCGCGAACTCGCTGATCCGCCCGGTGTGCGAGTACGTGGGGCCGGAGCAGCGCGAGGTCCCCTGACGAATACGCAGGGCGCCTGTTCCCAGGTCCTAGGGGTCACCCCCTAGGATTCATGGACGGGCGTCCTACTACGCACCGGGCAAGGCCGATATCCCGCGTGATGCAGACGATCGCTGCGGGCCGTACGCCACGCGGACGCCACGAGAGAGACCGATGATCCGGCAATCCCGTGACATTGAGGCAGACTGAGAGGTGGAAAAGACTATGGACGAAAGTCCCCGACACGTGAGGACACCACTGGTGGACGACGAAGTCGTACTCTCTGCCCCCCTCTTCGCGGACATGGAAGGCGAGGAGACGCGCGCGCTCTTCGAGTCCATGGTGCCCGTGGAGCTGGTCCGGGGTGACGTGCTCTTCCGCGAGGGCGAACCGGGCGACCGGCTCTACGTCATCGCGCAGGGCAAGATCAAGCTGGGTCGCCGGTCGAGTGACGGCCGCGAGAACCTGCTGTCGATCCTCGGTCCCGGCGAGATGTTCGGTGAGCTCTCCCTGTTCGACCCGGGTCCCCGCACCGCGTCCGCCTCGTCCGTGTCGGACTCCGTTGTCTACGAGCTGCGTCACGAGTCGCTCGTGAAGTGGATCGCCGACCACCCGGGCGTCGCCACCCAGCTGCTGGGCGCGCTTGCCCGCCGCCTCCGCCGCACCAACGAGACGCTCGCGGACCTCGTGTTCTCCGATGTCCCGGGTCGCGTGGCCAAGGCCCTGCTGGACCTGTCGACCCGCTTCGGCGAGCCCAACGACGACGGCATCCGCGTGGCGCACGACCTCACGCAGGAAGAGCTGGCGCAGCTCGTCGGCGCCTCACGCGAGACCGTGAACAAGGCCCTGGCCGACTTCGCGACCCGCGGCTGGGTCCGCCGCGAGGGCCGGGCCGTGGTGCTGCTGGACCTCGACCGCCTGGAGCGCCGGGCCCGCTGAGCCCTTCGCCGAAGTAGAACTCTGGCCAGGGTTCTACTTCGGCGACGCGGTCAGCGTCAAGAGCGTCGCCTCCGGGCGGCACGCGAAGCGGACCTGGGCGTAGGGCGAGGTTCCGGCGCCCGCGGAGACGTGCAGCCAGGTCGAGTCCTCGCCGCCCTCGCGGTCGGGGCGAGCGCCCGGCCAGCCGTGCAGGCCGGACGCCCTGCGGCGATCCAGGTCGCAGTTCGTCACGAGCGCCCCGTAGAACGGCAGGCAGAGCTGCCCGCCGTGCGTGTGTCCGGCGATGATCGCGTCGACGCCGTCGTCCTTCAGCTGGTTCAGGACCCGCTTGTACGGCGCGTGCACGACGCCGAGGCGCAGCACGGCGTCCTCCTCACCAGGCGCGCGACCCGGCTCGGGCATGATGTCGCGGTCGAGGTGCGGGTCGTCCATGCCGACGAGGCCGATCGTGCGGCCGTCGCGCAGCTCGACGAGGCCCCGGCTGTTGTCCAGGTCCACCCAGCCGGCGTCGGTGAACGCCTTGGTGAGGGACTCCGTGGGCAGGGCCACCTTGTCCTCGCGCACCACACGGGCATCCGGGAGCAGGTAACGAGCCGGGTTCTTGAATGTCGGCGCGTGGTAGTCGTTCGAGCCCATGACGAACGCGCCGGGCACGTCCATCAGCTGGCCCAGGACGTCGAGCAGCGGGGCGAGCGACTTCTCGTGCCCGAAGTTGTCCCCCGTGTTGATCACGAGGTCGGGCTCGAGGGCGGCCAGCGACCGGACCCAGGCCTGCTTGGTGCGCTGGCTCGGGGTGAGGTGCAGGTCCGAGACGTGGAGCACCCGGATCGGCCGCTGCCCTGGAGGCAGCACCGGCATGGTCGCCCGCCGCACACGGAAGAGCTTGGTCTCCAGATGCGCGTAGGCCAGCCCTGCGACCACAACGCCCCCGGCGATCCCTAGCGCCTTGCCGACGTTACCCAGCGTCCCCATGGATCAGTCGTTCCCGTTGTTGCCGCCGCGATTGTCGCCGCTGTCGCCGCCATCGGTCGTGGCGTCACCACCGGAGTCGCCGCCGCTGTCGCCGCCGTCGCCGGAGTCGCCGCCGCTGTCGCCGGAGTCACCGCCGTCGTCGCCACCCTTGTCGTCCTTTTCCGGCTTCGGAGGAGCCGGCGCCTTGCCGACGAGGTTGGGGTCGGGAGCGGGGAAGGCGACCTTCGGCAGGTCGGCGACCGCAAGGTCCATGTAGCGACGCCACGTCGGCGCGGCGATCGTGCCGCCGTACATCGGACCGGCCTCGGGTGAGCTGTCGTACCAGGTCTGCGCCGGCAGGAACACGTTCATGTGCGGGACGTTGCCGCTGGCCTCACCCACCCAGACCGACGTGGAGAGGTTGGGCGTGTACCCCGTGAACCAGCTCTGCATCGCGTCGTTCGTCGTACCGGTCTTGCCGGCCACCGGGCGCCCGTCCGCAAGCCCGGGGCTCAGCTGCCATGCTGTGCCCCACGTCGGCGGCGACTGGAAGACCTTCGTCATCGCGAAGGCAACCGTGCTGGCGACGTTGGGCTCGAGCGTCTGCCTGCAGTCCGCGGACGGCACCTTCAGCTTCTTGCCGTCCGTGTCCTTGACCTCGAGGATCGCGATCGGGTCGCAGTAGGTACCACCTGAGGCGAATGTCGCGTACGCCGATGCCTGGTTGATCGGTGTCGAGGCCTGCGTCCCGAGGGTCATCGACGCCAGCACGTCGATGTCACGCTGCTCGGGTTTGTCGATCGTCCGGAAGATTCCTCCCGCGCCCTCGTGCGTCATGCTTGACGTCATCGGCCGGAAGCCCACGTCCCATGCCGTCTTCTGCACGTTGCAGAGGTCGAGCTGCTGCGACATCCGGGCGTAGACCGTGTTCAGCGACTGGAAGGTGCCCTGGAGCACGCTCACCGTCCCGCTGGCGGACCCGTCGACGTTCGACACGCCCCAGTTCTGGTTCGTGAAGGCGTGGACGCAGCCATCGGCCTTGAAGCTCGTCTCGTTGGCCGAGAAGCCGTTGGCGCTGACCGGGTCGTAGAGCTGCCGCCCGCTGCGCAGCCACTCGGCGAGGACGAACGGCTTGAAGTTGGAGCCCACCTGGAACCCACGTGAGTTCCCGTGCATGTAGTCGGCCGAGTAGTTTTGCGCCGTCGTGCCCGGAGTCGACTCCGCTCTCGCGTTGTACGGGATGTTCTGCGCCATCGACTTGATCTGCCCGGTGCCCGGCTCGACAGACGTGACTGCCGCCTCGAGGTCGTAGCCGTTGTCGCCAGGAACCGCCGCGACGATCGTCTTCTCGGCGGCCCTCTGCATCTTCAGGTCCAGCGTCGTGACGATCCGCAGGCCCCCGCGGTACAGGAGGTCATAGCGGTCGGTCTTTGTCTCCCCGAACTCGGGGCTGGCCATGATCTCCTTGATCACGTAGTCGCAGAAGGAGGCGGCGCCGCCCGCGGCGTCGCAGCCGACCTCGATGGGCTGGACGTCGAGAGTCGCCGACAGCTTCGTCGCCATCGCCTCGTCCCGCTCCTCCGTGGAGATGTAGCCGAGCTGCCACATCTTGCCGATCACGAGATTGCGACGGACCACGGCTTCCTTGGGGTTCTCCACCGGGTCGAACTGGCTGGGCGCCTTGGTGATGCCGGCGATCGTGGCGGCCTCGACGACGGACAGGTCCTTCGCGGACTTGTCGAAGTAGTGCTGCGAGGCCGTCTCGACGCCGTAGACGCTCACGCCGAACTGCGCGATGTTGAGATAGCCCTGCAGGATCTCGTCCTTGGACATCTCCTTCTCGATCGCGATCGCGAGCTTCGCCTCGCGGAGCTTTCGCGTGAGCGAGTCCTCGCGGGCCTCCAGGACGCCGAAGGTGTTGCCGGACCGGTCGGCCTCTTCGATGAGGACGTTCTTCACGTACTGCTGGGTGAGCGTCGACGCACCCTGCGTGTCACCGCCACCGAAGTTCTGCAGCGCGGCGCGCGAGATGCCCTCGGGGTCGACGCCGCCGTGCGTGAAGAAGCGCTCGTCCTCGATGGCGATCACGGCGTTCTTCATGTGGTCCGACACCCTGTCGAGCGGCACGACGATGCGGTTCTGCGCGTAGAACGTGGCCAGCTTGGTCTTGTTGTCGCTCGCGTAGATCTGCGACTGCTCGGACAGCGGCCCCGGAACAAGCTCGTCGGGCACTTCTTCGAAGATCTCGACGCCCGTGTCGACCGTGGTGTCCACACCCGCAGCGAGCGGAATCACCAGTCCCGCCGCGATCACGCCACCAGCACCAGCGGTGAGCACGAATGCGAGGAGGAGTCCGATGAGCTGTGCCGCGGGAATGGTCCGAGTGATCCGGCGCGGCACGCGAGGGTTCGCCATGGCCATGAGCCCAGGTTACGGGCTGTCCCTGACAGGGCGCGTCGAAACCAGGCCGCACCCGTGTGCAGGTCTCGTGCGGAATCGCCGTCGCCGATCGGGGCTAGCATCGACGCCATGGCAACGAAGTGGGAGTACGCGACGATCCCCCTCCTCATTCACAACACCAAGGCGATCCTCGACCAATGGGGCTCGGACGGCTGGGAGCTCGTGCAGGTGGTTCCCGGGCCTGACGGCACCGGGCTCGTCGCCTACCTGAAGCGCCCCACGGGCGGTGATGCATGAGCCACGAGCAGCGCCTCGCCGAGCTGGGCATCAAGCTCCCCGCGGTAGCGGCACCGGTCGCGGCGTACGTGCCGGCGGTCCAGACCGGCCGCTACGTCTACACGTCCGGGCAGCTGCCCTTCTCGGAGGGCGCCCTGCCGGCCACCGGCAAGGTCGGCGACGGCGAGGGTCTGGTCTCGCCCGAGGACGCCGCGGGCTACGCCCGCACCTGCGCCCTCAATGCACTGGCAGCCGTCCGGTCGGTGACCGGGTCCCTCGACTCGATCTCTCGCATCGTGAAGGTGGTCGGCTTCGTCGCGAGCGACCCGTCCTTCACCGGCCAGCCCACCGTGATCAACGGGGCCTCCGACGTGCTCGGCGAGATCTTCGGCGACGCCGGCCGGCACGCCCGCTCCGCCGTCGGCGTGGCGGTCCTTCCGCTGGACTCTCCGGTCGAGCTGGAGCTCGTCGTCGAGCTGGCGTAACGCCTTCGCTCCGGCCCGGAACGGGCGTGACCGGACCCACTCTGGATTCGGTTTCCGTTCCGGGCCGTGCGTCGGCTATTCTGAGCAGGCTTCCGCGGAAAGGCTTCGTGCCTGATGCGCGGTGGACTCCATCGGGGTGTGGCGCAGCTTGGTAGCGCGCTTCGTTCGGGACGAAGAGGTCGCAGGTTCAAATCCTGTCACCCCGACCATGGAAAAGGCCCTCTGACCAGCAGAAATGCTGTGTCGGAGGGCCTTGCCGTTTCTCTAGAGCTTCCCGCTGTTAGCCCGCCGGGGGACTAACTGAGGGACTAGGCGCTCTTCGGTCCCTCGGCTTCCTGCACCCCGAACAGCGGTTGCATGTGCCAGCCCGGGCCGACCTCCTCGACCGTGAAGACTCGATCCATGACGGTCGCGCCGGTCTCGATCACCGGCCGCAGCTCGTGCCGGTAGACCTTCTCCGTGACCGCCGTGCCGGAGTGCCCGAGCACGCGAGCAATCTCTTCCAGGGGCACCTTCTCTTCCGACATGATCGAGGTGAACGAGTGCCGCAGTTCGCGCGGCGCCCACTCGCCGGGGACGATGCCGGGAACGAGCCGCAGCGCACTACGCAGAGCCCGCCGGACGTTGGCGGCGTCATGAGCAAGGATCTGCGCCCGGTCCTGCGGAGGTACGAGACCGCACTGCGCAACATCGTTGATGCTCAACGAATTATTGACGGCTTGGGTGCGCAAGTAGACGACGCTAGGAATGCCAACGGTTAGCGCCCCCTCCTCGACGACCTGTCGTTCAGTTCAAACGCGGCGCCCAGGTCGGTGACCAGTCCGTGAGCCAGCAGCGTGGACCGATGCCGGACGCCCACTGCGCACGCGCCGATACTCGGTAATCACCGGGCTGCCCTGCGCCTCGATCTCACGCATCGCCGTCGGCCTAAACTTGGACGGGTGAACCGCGACAGCCCGTACTACGTGCCGCGCTCCAAGGCCCGGCTGGTCCACCGCGGCACCTCGCGCGAGGGCGGGGTGCCGATCGGCCGCCGACAGCCCGACGACGGCCGCGCGGAGCTCGAGGTCACCTGCGCGGTGTGCGCGCAGGCGGTACCGGTCGCCGTCCTCAGCGTCCGCGCCATCCGCCGGCACCGGGTCCGGCTCGTGCTGCTGTGCTTCGCCGCGGCCGTCGGGCTGGCCGCGGCCGGGGCCGCCACCTTCATCGCCGGCGCGAAGACGGCAGGCTTTCTCGTGGGGGCCGGCCTGATGGTTCCGCTGGTCGTCCTCATGGAGGGTACCCTCACCCTGGACGACGGGGTACGGGTGCTGGAGAAGCCGCGGCGGCACGAGATCGACCGGCCGGGCTGGGACAACATCGACAGCGGCGGCATGGAGGGCGACGCCGGATAGTGGCGCGGGCGCGGATCCGCACGGTGCAACTACAGCAACTTAGTTGTCGAGGGTGTGCCGGCTCAAGTCCTCCTAGGGGGCAGCGATCCGCCAACGCCGAGGGACCAACTGGGGGACTACGGGCTGAGCCTCGGCAGGATGCCGCCAGACGAACTGGGACGGTCTCTAAAGGCTTGAAGTCCCATCCAGACAGCCCCGAGTGCCTTCGGGACGAAGAGGTCGCAGGTTCAAATCCTGTCACCCCGACCATGTGAAAAGGCCCTCTGACCAGCATAAACGCTGAGCCGGAGGGCCTTTCGGCATTAACCCCTGGCAGACGTGCATCATGGGGCATGACTGATTTCAGAACGGCGCAACTCCTCGGCAACCCTGACGAGCTGCTGGCACTGGCCGATGGCCACCATGCTCGTACCGTGCGCTCCTTGGCCGGTCAGGAGATCGCGGGACACCTGCTGAAGCCCTATGTGATCGAGGCACCCGGGCGCAGCGCGACGGACGAACTCGTCGAGGCGGCGCTCCAGGTCGCGACCGACCATCTCTCGACGTCCCGCCTTCGGGGCTCGCTCGGGCTCGCCGTACTGCTGATCCACGCCGGTGGCGATGGCGACTACATCCTGGTGCACACCTGGATCGAGGGATACATGTCCGACCTCGCTGTCTTCACCGGTCCGGTCGGGGAGCCCGCCAAGCTGCGGCCGGGCAGATCGGGCCTGGCACCGTGCGTGTGGGAAGCGGCGGTCCTGGCACACGAACGAGACGCGTTCAGCGAGCACGTGCTGCAAGGCGTCGGCACGCTTGACCAGCGGCTCGCTGCCTGGCGCGGTGCCGTGATCGAGGGCGAGGTTCGATGACGGCCCCCGCGGCCGTTCGGGTCCGGCACGTGGGTCCGGCCGACCTTCCGGACGTCGCCCGGATGGCGACCGAGCACACCAGGTACGAGCAGGCGGCCCCGCCTCCCGCCGACCTGGCCCAGCGGTTGGAGACGCTGCTGTTCGGCACGGCGACTCCCCGCCTGCGTTGCTTCGTCGCCGAGCGGGACAGCAGTGCACTCGTCGGCTACGCCTCGTGCGCGCCAGAGCTGTCCACCTGGGACGGGGCGGAGTACCTCCATATGGACTGCCTGTTCGTACGGGAGGGCAACCGAGGACTCGGGATCGGCCCGATGCTCGTGAACGCCGTGCTGGCCGAGGCGCGGGCGCTGGGCCTCGGCGAGGTCCAGTGGCAGACCCCGCCGTGGAACAGCGACGCCATCAGGTTCTACGACCGCATGGGCGCCACCGCGAAAGAGAAGCGGCGTTACTCGCTGTCGGTCTCATAGGGCGTCGCCCCTCGGGAGCCTCAGAGATGCTCGGCGGTGCCTGACCAACGACCAGAGCGGCCGGGAGAACACCTCGGGTGCCGTCGATTCTGCCGTCAGCAGATGAGGGTTGTTCGACGAGCAGTCCGAACAGGTGTGCCATATGTTGATCGCATGACATCAGACGGTGGTGCACCAGGAGGAGGCGACGAGCCTCTCGGGTCGCCGCTGCCCTCGGGCAGCGGCGCGGTCGTCCGTGTAGCGGACGTCCGGGCGCTGCGCGAGCACCTGGCCACCATGATCCTGCCGGGCGGCACGGACACGGGCGGCCCTGGGTCGAGGCAGGTGCTGGCCGAGTGGGTGGACCTGCTCGGAGAGCTCGAAGCCATGAAGAACACGGTGACCGCCACCCAGGCGCGGCTGGCCGTGGCGCTGGAGGCGGCCACGAAGTCCGACGAGGCCAAGCAGGGCATCGGCGCGCAGCGGCGCGGCCGCGGTGTACCCAACCAGGTCGGTGCGGCGATGCAGTCCAGCCCGCACACGGGCGCATCGTTTCTGGGCACGGCGCGGGTGTGGGTGACCGGTATGCCGTTCACGTTCGACGCGCTGCGCACCGGTGTGTTGTCGGCGTGGCGGGCGACGCTGATGGTGCGGGAGACGTCGCATCTCTCGGCGGAGGACCGCGCCCGGGTCGACGAGGAGATCTGCGGGCCTGCGGGTCTTCCGGGGCTGGCCGGGATGGGTACGAGGCGG
>NZ_BNAS01000006.1 GCF_014653785.1 Promicromonospora soli
TCCGGTGCGGCACATCGACCACGTCACGCCGTTTGCTGAGGGTGGCGAGACGAGCCTGGGCAACGGGCAAGGGCTGTGCGTGCGCTGCAATCACGCGAAGCAGGCGCCCGGGTGGAGGCAGAAGACAGCAGAGATCGACGGCCGGCACGCGGTGGAGACGGTCGCGCCCACGGGGCACACCTATACCTACCTCGCGCCCACACCACCCGAGCCCGCCCAACCGGACGGGCGTGTCCCGCGCAGCCGGTACTCGATCGGCTGCCCCACCCCGCATCGCAGCGGGACGGTCAGCTACCGGCCACCCGGCCGGCGTCGAACACCGAGGCGGAGGCGCCCGGCCGACCTCTCCTGGGCGCCTGTCCGCTGAACCGGCGACCGCCGCGAGCACTCCTCGCGGCGGCCGTCGGCATACCCAGGACCCGGGACCGGATGACCGGCCCCGGGCCAGTTCACCAGACCTGTTCTGCCCACTCCGGGTGGTCGATGAACGGGTTCCGGTTGCCCTGCCAGTCGGTGTAGATGATCTCGTTGCGCCGGCGCTCGGTCGCCGAGACCGGGTCGGCCGCGTGCCAGGCCAGCAGCACCGTGATCCTCCCGTGCAGCGGCACCGAGCCGTTCGACGACGAGTCGTTCAGCTCGAGGTTCGGCCAGCCGTCGTCGCCCTCGTACCGCACGGCCATGTAGAAGAGCATCCGGGCGACGTCGCCCTTGACGTTGTCGGCCGGCTCGAACGAGTTGGCGTCGGTGAAGCAGTCCGGGCACTCGGAGACGGCCGACCCGCCGTTGTCGAAGTCCTTGTTGCCGCGGGTGGAGTTGACGGTGACGTCGGTGGGCCGCAGGTGGTGCAGGTCGGTGCCGGGGCCGGTCGCGGTGCCGAAGTCGCCGTGGCTCTGGGCCCAGGTGTGCTCGCGGTTCCAGTCGTCGGGGTCGCCGCCGTTGCTGGTCTTCGAGATCGACGTGCCCGAGTAGAGCTCGATGACGTTGTTCGGGTTGTTCGGGTCCTCGTCGGTCTCGCGCAACGCCGTCCACACGGTCGTGTAGCTCACGCCGGTGTGGTTGTCGATGATGCCGTGCAGGGCGGAACGCAGGGCAGTACCGGTCCTGCCGGCTGCGGCGTCGTAGTAGCCGGCCGGTTCTGCCTGGCCGCCGCCGTCGTCCCCGCCGCCGGAGCCCACGACCGCGAAGGCTGTGCCGTTCCGGAGCCCCGGGTGGCTGAAGTAGGCCGAGAGCGCGCCGGTGACGTCGAGCTGCTTGCCCATCAGGCTGGGGTTGGACGCCAGGCCGTAGCCCGAGCGGAAGGCGGTGGGGATCTGGACGTAGACCATCCGCGCGGTGCTGGTCTCGCCCGGGGTGTCGGCGAGGGCCAGCGCGTAGTCGTTGGGGAAGCCGCTGGTGACCACGGTGCTCGTAGCGGTCGGCTGTCCGACGACGTATCCCCGGACGGTCGCGGTCGAGCCGTTCTGGGTGGACGTCGCCTGCGCGACGGTGATCGGGGTGGCCGCATGGCCGGGCGCCGATGCGCCGACCTGGGCGAAGGCCAGGGCCAAGAGCACCAAGGCGAGGGAAAGGGCCAGGAGGGCGGGCCGCGCTGGGCGCCCGAGCAGTTGCCGCATGAACTGACCGTAGGTCAATAAAGTAGAACTATTGTAGCGAACAGGTAAATTCTGGGCATATGGGGCAGCGGTGCCATCCCGCAGGTGTGGACTGCCCTGCTTGCGATCGCCCGATCCGAGTAGCGTCTGCCCCATGCGTCTGGGCGTTCTCGATATCGGTTCCAACACGGGACACCTCCTGGTGGTCGACGCCCACGGTGGCGCAGCGCCGCTCCCCGCGTCGTCGCACAAGCAGCCGCTGCGTCTCGCCGAGCACCTGGACGACCAGGGCGCCGTCCGCCAGGCCGGCGTCGACGCCCTCGTGGAGTTCACCGCGCAGGCCGTACGCGCCGCGGAGGACAGGGGCTGCTCGGAGATGCTGGCCTTTGCGACGTCGGCCGTGCGCGACGCCGTCAACTCCGAGGCCGTGCTGAAGACCGTGCACGAGCGCACCGGGGTGCAGCTCGAGGTGCTCACCGGCGAGGACGAGGCCCGGCTGACGTTCCTGGCGGTGCGCCGGTGGTTCGGCTGGTCGGCCGGCCGGCTGGCCGTGTTCGACATCGGCGGTGGTTCCCTCGAGATCGCCGGCGGGGTCGACGAGGCGCCCGACGCCGCGTGGTCGCTGCCGCTCGGGGCCGCGCGGCTGGCCCGCACGCACTTCCGCGTCATGCCCGACGCCGAGGCGCTGCGCGCCCTGCGCCGCGACATCCGCGCCGACATCGCGCAGAACGCCGGGAGCCTGCTGCGCTCCGGGCGGCCCGACCGCGCCGCCGCGACGTCGAAGACCTTCCGCTCCCTCGCGCGGATCTGCGGAGCGGCGCCGTCGGGCGAGGGGCCGCTCGTGCGCCGGGTGCTGTCGCTCGAGGCCTTGAGCGAGCGGGTCGGCGAGCTGACCCGCATGACGCCCGACGACCTGGCCCGGCTCCCTGGCGTCTCGCCGAGCCGTGCGCACCAGATCGTCCCGGGTGCGCTCGTCGCCGAGGCGTGCATGGACATCTTCGACCTGACCGAGCTCGAGATCTGCCCCTGGGCGCTGCGCGAAGGCGTCATCCTCGAACGCATCGACCAGATCCCCCACATCGCCGTCGGCTGACGAGCCCGGCGCCGCGGCAGGAAAGCGTCACCGGTGAGGGTTAGCGTGAGAAGCAGGGTGCTCGCGGACGCGCACCCGCCGACGCGGGGTGACGACCATGCCGAAGTACGTGTACAGGTTCCACGAGGGTGGCAAGGACCAGCGCGACCTCCTGGGTGGCAAGGGAGCCAACCTTGCCGAGATGACCCGCATCGGCCTGCCCGTGCCGCCGGGGTTCACCATCACCACCGAGGCGTGCCGCGCGTACATGCGCGACGGGCGCGTGCCGCCCGGGCTGCGGGTCGAGGTGACCACGGCCCTGCGTGAGGTCGAGGACACGCTCGGTCGCCGGCTCGGGGCGCCCCGTGACCCGCTCCTCGTCTCGGTGCGCTCGGGCGGCAAGTACTCCATGCCCGGGATGATGGACACGGTCCTCAACGTGGGTCTCACCGACGCCTCGGTGCACGGCCTGGCCAACATGTCGGGCGACGAGCGGTTCGCCTGGGACTCCTACCGGCGCCTCATGCAGATGTTCGGCGCCACGGTCCTCGGGGTCGACGCCCGGGCGTTCGCCGAGGCGCTCGAGGCCCGCAAGGCCGCGGCCGGCGCCCGGTCCGACGTCGACCTCACGGCCGACGACCTGCGCGGGCTCGTGGACGACTACCGCCAGATCGTGAGCACTACGTGCGGCCGCGACTTCCCGCAGGACCCCCGGGAGCAGCTCGACCTGGCCATCGAGGCGGTGTTCGGCTCGTGGAACAGCGAGCGGGCGCGCCTGTACCGGCGTCGTGAGCGCATCTCGGACGACCTCGGCACCGCGGTCAGCGTCGTGGCGATGGTGTTCGGCAACCTCGGTGAGAACTCGGGTACCGGTGTCGCGTTCACGCGCGACCCGTCCACGGGAGACTCCGGCGCGTACGGCGACTACCTGCCCCACGCCCAGGGGGAGGACGTCGTGGCGGGCATCCGCAACACGCTGACGCTCGACGACCTGCGCGAGCGCGACCCGGGCTCGTACG
The DNA here is from genome assembly GCF_014653785.1 of Promicromonospora soli. Lineage (GTDB taxonomy): Bacteria > Actinomycetota > Actinomycetes > Actinomycetales > Cellulomonadaceae > Promicromonospora > Promicromonospora soli. The sequence goes on from NZ_BNAS01000006.1 coordinate 3,684, forward strand.
ACGAGCTCGTCGTGGCGATGCGGCGCCTGGAGACCCACTACCGCGACCTGTGCGACATCGAGTTCACGATCGAGCGGGGCCGGCTATGGCTGCTGCAGACCAGGGTGGGCAAGCGCACCGCGGCCGCGGCGTTCCGCGTCGCCGTGCAGCTGGTCGACGAGCACCTCATCACCCTCGACGAGGCGCTCGGCCGCGTCACCGGGGAGCAGCTCGGGCGGCTGCTGTTCCCGCGCTTCGACCGCACCGCCGACACCCCGCTCCTCACCCGGGGCCTGGGCGCCTCGCCCGGGGCGGCAGTGGGCGAGATCGTCCTGGACAACGCGCAGGCGCTGACGCGCACCCAGGCCGGAGCGAAGGTCGTCCTCGTGCGGCGCGAGACCAACCCGGACGACCTGGCCGGGATGATCGTCGCCGACGGGATCCTCACCGCCCGCGGCGGCAAGACCTCGCACGCCGCCGTCGTCGCGCGCGGCATGGGCAGGTGCGCGGTCGTCGGTGCGGAGGCGCTCGACGTCGACGAGGCGCACGGCGAGGTACGCGTCGACGGCGTCGTGCTGCGTCCCGGCGACGTCGTCGCGCTCGACGGCACGACGGGCGAGGTGTTCCGCGGCGACGTGCCCGTCGTCGACTCCCCGGTCATGCGGTACGTCGCCGACGGGCTCGACGCCGGCCTGCAGGCCGCGCCCGACGACGAGGTGCGCGACGTCGTGCACTCCGTGCACCGCCTGCTGACCCACGCCGACTCCGTGCGGCGCCTGCGAGTGCTCGCCAACGCCGACACCGCCGACGACGCCCACCGCGCCCGCGCCCGCGGCGCCGAGGGCATCGGCCTGTGCCGCACCGAGCACCAGTTCCTCGGCGAGCGCCGCCACTACGTCGAGCAGGTGGTCCTCGCCGACAGCGATGACGAGCGCCAGTCCGCCCTCGCGGGCCTGCTGCCACTGCAGCGCGCGGACTTCACCGCTCTGCTCGAAGCGATGGACGGCCTGCCCACGACGATCCGGCTCCTGGACCCACCGCTGCACGAGTTCCTGCCCGACCTCACGGACCTGTCGGTGCGCGTGGCGCTCGCGGAGGAGCGCGGGCGGGTTGACGAGCACGACGTGCGGCTGCTGGCGGCCGTGCGGCGCATCCACGAGCAGAACCCGATGCTCGGGCTCCGCGGGGTCAGGCTCGGGCTGACCGTGCCGGGGCTGTTCGCGCTGCAGGTGCGCGCGATCGCCGAGGCTACCGTCGAGCTGCGCCGGGCCGGGCGCGTCCCGCTCCCTCAGATCATGGTTCCGCTCGTCGGCTCGGTGCGGGAGATGCAGCTCGTGCGGGCCGAGACGGAGGGGGTGCTCGCGGAGGTCGCCCAGCGCAGCGGCGTGCGGCTCGAGATCCCGATCGGATGCATGATCGAGCTGCCGCGCGCCGCGCTCACGGCGCAGCGCATCGCGACCCAGGCGGACTTCTTCTCGTTCGGCACCAACGACCTGACCCAGACGACGTGGGGGTTCTCGCGCGACGACGTCGAGGGCGCGTTCTTCTCGGACTACCTCGAGAACGGGGTGCTGACCATCTCGCCGTTCGAGACGCTGGACGCCGACGGCGTCGGGGCGCTCGTCCGCATCGGCGTCGAGCGCGGCCGGTCGGCGCGCCCGGACCTGCACTGCGGGGTCTGCGGGGAGCACGGGGGCGACCCCGAGTCGATCCACTTCTTCCACCAGGCGGGCCTCGACGACGTCTCGTGCTCACCCTTCCGGGTGCCGATCGCACGACTGGAGGCCGGTCGGGCTGCCGTGCTCGTCGGCGAGGACACCACCACGTAGCCCGGTGCGGACTGCGCAGGCTCGTCAGTCGAGGACGCGGGGGTAGGTGCGCACCCGTCCGACCACGCTCACGCCGACGAGCTCGCCGAGGGCCGGCGCGTCCACCCCGAGGACGCGGGAGCGAAGCGGGTCCCGGGACTCGTCGCCCGCCGGGTCCAGCTCGACGACGGCGTCGTGCCCGAAGTAGGCGATGTCGCGCACGACGGCGTCCAGCCCGCCGGCTCCGGGGCGGGTCAGGGTGAGCTGCTCGGGGCGGATCATCACGTCGACGTCGCCGGCGGGGTACCCGTGCGCCGGCAGCGTGCCGAGCCGACAGGTGACGCTGCCGTCGGCCGCACTGCCGGCGATGAGCAGCGCGTCGCCGAGGAACTCCGCCACCTCGGCGTCGACCGGCTCGCGGTAGACGGTCCTGGGACTGTCCACCTGCCGGAACCGGCCGGCCTGGAGGATGGCAACCTCGTCGGCGAAGGAGAGCGCCTCGCCCTGGTCGTGAGTGACCAGGATGGTCGTGGCGCCGGCCGCGCGCAGCGCCTGGGCGGTCGCCTCGCGGGTCGCTGTCCGCAGGGCCGTGTCCAGCGAGGAGAACGGCTCGTCGAGCAGGATCAGGCCGGGGCGTGGGGCGAGCGCGCGGGCCAGGGCTACGCGTTGCTGCTGGCCGCCGGAGAGCTGCGCCGGGTGCCGCTCGGCGATCGCGGCGGGCAGGCCGACGAGGTCGAGCAGCTCGAGCACGCGGTCGTGGTGGCGGCGCCGTGGCCAGGGGAGACCGAAGGCGATGTTCCCGGCGACCGACAGGTGCGGGAACAGCGCACCGTCCTGGCGGACGTAGCCCACGCCGCGGCGCTCGGGCGGCACCCACGTACCGGGACCGGCGACGGTCCGGCCCCCGACGGTGATCGTGCCCGACCCGGGCCGCAGGAAGCCGGCGACCGCCCTCAGGAGCGTGGTCTTGCCGCTGCCGGAACCGCCCAGCACCGCCGTCGTCGTACCCTCGGCCACGGTGAGGTCGACGTCCTCGAGCACCGTCTCCCGGCCGTACCCGGCGCTCACGCCGAGAATCTTGAGCTCGCTCATCGCTCCTCCAGGATCTGCCGCCGCAGCAACATCGTGAGCGGCACGGACATCGTGATCATCACGGCGGCGAAGGGTGCCGCGGCCGCGTAGTCCAGCTCGCTCGCCTCGCGCCAGAACGCCAGCGCGAGGGTGTCCGTCCCGGTGGGGGCCAGCAGGAGCGTGGCGGTCAGCTCCGTGTTGACCGCGAGCGCCACGAGCACCAGCGCGGTCAGCACCGACGGCGCGACGAGCGGGAGGACGACGCGGACGAAGGCTGCGAGACCGCTCAGGCCCAGGGAACGCGCGGCCTCGGAGAGCTCTGGCCGTGCGGCGGCGAGTCCCGCGCGCAACGAGACCATCGCCCGGGGCAGGAACAGGATCGCGTAGGCCAGCACGATCAGCCCCACCGTCTGGTAGACGGGCCGGGCCCACCGGACGGCGAGCGTGACCATGGCCAGCCCGACGACGACGCCGGGGAGCGCGCTCGCGATGAAGGTCGTCCGCTCGAGAAGCAGGGTCAGGCCGGAACGGTGGCGGTTCAGCAGCCAGGCGCCGGGCAGGGCGGCGACGACGGCCGCCAGGGCGCCCAGCACGGCGAGACCGAGGGTGCTCAGGGTGACCTGCAGGAGGTCGGCGCCGAGCGGGTCACCCTCGGCGATGCCGTGGAGCAGCCACCGGACCACGGTCGCGACGGGGACGGCGACCGAGAGGGCGACCACGGCGGCGAGGAAGACGAGTGCTGGGGTCGTCCAGCCGCCGAGGACGGCGGGCACGGCGCGCCGCTGGACGCCCGACCCGACCCGGGCCACCCGGTGACGGCCCCGGGCCAGCAGGTCGAGCACGAGCGCCACCAGGCAGAGCGTGAGCAGCACCGAGGCGAGCAGGCTGCTGGACGTGTCGCTGAACCCCACGGCGTACTGCTGCATGATCGCGGTGGTGAAGGTCTGGAAGCGCATCATCTCCAGCACGCCGTACTCGGCCAGGAGGTGGAGCGCGACCAGCAGCGCCCCGCCGCTCAGCGCGGGCCGCAGGCGCGGCAGCACGGTGCGCACGACGGCGGCGGCCGGTGAGAGGCCGAGGGAGCGGGCCGCTTCCTCGTCGCCGGGGTCCAGCGTCCGCAGCAGGGCCGCCACCGGGAGGAACACGAAGGGGAAGTACGCCAGCGTGGTGACCAGCGCCGCGCCGCCGAAGCCGTCGAGCCACGGTGCCACGGTCACCCAGGCGTACGCGCTGACGAACGAGGGCACCGCCAGCGGGGCCAGGAGCAGCGTGCGCCACACTCCGGCCCCGGGCAGCGCGGTGCGCTCGACGAGCCAGGCGGCGGCCACGCCCACGACGACGGTGGCCGGCACCGTGACGACGAACAGCATCCCGGTGTTCGTGAGCAGCTCGCCCACGCGGGGGCGCAGCAGGTAGCTCGCAGCCTCGCCCGGGTCGGCGGAGAGCGCGTCGGGGACGACCACGAGCAGCGGCAGGAGCGTGAGTGCGGCGACCAGGGCCGCGGCCACGGCGACGCCGCGCGCGCCGAGGCTGCGCGCGCCGACACTCTGCGCCCTAAAGGATGCCGGCATCCGTCATCATCGTGACCACGTCGTCGGAGTTGAGGGTGAACGGGTCGACCGGCGGAGCGTCGAGGCTGGTCAGCGGCGGCAGTGCCGGGTCGGACTCGACCCCGGTGCCGACCGCGTACTCCATCGACCCGCTGTCGACCAGCACCTGCTGGCCCTCCGAGCTCGTCACGTAGGACAGGAACTGCTGGGCCTTGTCCGCCATGTCCGAGGAGGCGAGCACGCCGCCCGCCGACAGGCTGACGAACGCGCCCGGGTCCTGGTTGCCGAAGTAGTGCAGCTTCGTGTTCGCGCTGCCCTCCTTGTCGCCCGCCTGGTCGCGGTACCAGTAGTAGTGGTACATGATCCCGACCGGGACCTCGCCGGCGTTGACGGCCTGCATCGTGGCGATGTTGTTCTGATAGACCTCGGCGTTGTCGGCCAGGGCGTCGAGCCAGGCCTGGGTCTCCTGCTCGCCCTGGTCGGACAGCATGCCGGCCACGATGGCCTGGAAGTCCGCGCCTCCGGGCGCCGCGCCCCACCGGCCCGCCCACTCGGGTTCGGCGAGGTCCATGATCGACGTCGGGAGCTCGTCCTCGCTGATCAAGTCCGTGTTGTAGACGAGCACGGTCGACCGGGCCGCGATCGCCGTCCACTGCCCGGACGACGGCGCCATGCCGTCGCCGACCTGCGCCACGGTCTCCTGGTCCACCGGCGCGAGGAGGCCCGCCCGCTCCACGATGGTCATCGCCGGAGAGTTCTCCGTCAGGAAGACGTCGGCCGGCGAAGCGTCGCCCTCCTCGACGATCATGTGCCCCATCGAGGCGTCCTGGCCCTCGCGAACCTGGGTCTTGATGCCGGTCTCATCGGTGAACGCCTGCGCCCACGCCTCGGTGACGTTGCGGTGCTGGGAGGAGTAGATCTGCAGAGCGTCGGGGTCCGCCTCGAAGGCGTCCTCGCCCGATCCGCCGCCGCCGCAGGCGGCGAGCGCCAGGGGCAGGGTCAGGGTGAGCACGGCGGCGGCGCCGAGGTGTCGTCTCTGGGGCACGGGAGTCTCTCGTCTCAGGGGGTCTTCAGGCATGGGGTCTTCAGCGGTTCGGTCGGAGCAGCAGGTCCTGCAGCCGCCGCACGGGTTGGTCGGCGACGCGCCAGATGATGCAGCCGGCGGCGAGCGCGGCGAGGGTGGCGCCGAGGGCGCCGAGGGCGTCGGGGACCAGGCCGAGGATCGGGAACTGGACCAGGTAGACGTACAGGGAGGCCGACGCGAGCAGGCCGACCAGGGGCACGGCCCAGGCGGGAAGGCGCACCTTGGGCACGAACGTCAGCAGCGCGATGCCGGCGAGGATGGTGGCGTTGCGCACGAGGTCGTCGGGGAAGAAGGTCGCCCCGCCGACGACGGCGATGGCGAGCGTGAGCATGCGGCGCCGGCGGGTGTCGGCATACGCGACGGCGGCTCCGACCGCGAAGAGCCAGAACGTCGTCGGCATGATCCCGCGCAGCACGCCCTCACCGAGGGACAGGACAAGGAAGCGGGGCACCAGGGCGACGACCGCGACGGCGGCCGCGACGCGCCACGGCTGCAGCCGCCAGGCGCGTCCCACCCAGGGCACGGCGAGGATGGCGGCGAGGGTGAGCGTGCACGCGATCAGCGCGTCGACGAACCACAGCTCGTTGCGGAACCCGTAGGCGACGTCGCCGAAGATCCAGTTGACGAGCAGGATGTTGGCCCACCCGTAGCGGTCCTGGGCGATCATGCCGAACAGTGCGACCGCGACCGTGGGCACCGCGATACCGACCAGCGTGCGTAGGCTCGCCCGCCAGCGGCCGCGCGCCGTTGGCATCGACAGGCCGAACCGGGCGGCGTTGAAGCCGGCCACCGCGAGCAGGGTGTGCGCCCCGCCCAGGATGCTGAAGAGGTCGGCGTGGGAGCCGCAGATGATCACGACGGCGATCGCGCGGAGCAGGACCGACGTCTCCACGCTGCGGCTGCGCCACCAGCGCCCGCGTCCGCGTGCGCCGTCGACGGCGGTGGTGCCCGGCAGGTCGTGGACGGGGCGCGCCTGCTCGACGATCTCGCCGAGCGGGCGGTGGTGCCAGCCCACGGGCAGCGGGCCGACGAGCTTCTCGAGCCCGACGGACGCCTGCGCGTGGCTGAGCGAGTCACCGCCGTGCTGGACGAAGCTGCGACCGAGGTCGACGGCGTCGAGCCCGAGCACATCGCCCACGGCTCGGGCGACGCCCGTCGCGAGCGTCGGGCTGGTGTCGGCGGGCACGACGGCGCCCTGCGAGCTCTGCTCGCGGGGCTGCTGGTGCGGCTGCTCACGGCGGACCAGAGCGGCGCAGGCGAGCCGGTCGACCTTGCCGTTGGGCAGCCGGGTCAGCTCGGCGACGGCGACGGCGACCGACGCGGGGGAGAGCCCCGAGGCTTCGCCGGCGAGGCGCCGGACGAGCGCAGCCGTCTCGACGGGTACCGCGCCCGGAGCCGGTTCGACCGCCACGGTCAGGCCCGCGTCGTCGCCGCCGACGCACGCGACGTACCCGAGTGCATCCAGCGCCGACTCGACCATGTTCAGGTCGATCCGCAGTCCCATGACCTTGACGAACCCCGACCGGCGTCCGACCAGGCGCAGCAGGCCGTCCGGACCGATCCGTCCGAGGTCTCCGGTCCGCAGCTCGGACAGCATCGCACCGAGCGCGAGGTCGTCCACGTGCTCGGCGTAGCCCATCATCACGCCGGGACCGCGCACCACGACCTCGCCGGACCCGTCGGACGCCTCGGGCACGGTCGTGTCGAGGTGCAGGGACGTCCCGGCCACCGGCCGCCCGACGGCGTCCGGGTTGTCCGCCACGAGGGCCGGGTCGAGCACGCAGATGCGGGCAGTAGCCTCCGTCTGGCCGTACATCACGGCGAGCTCCCACCCCTGCCGCCGGCCCAGCGCGGCGGTGCGCAGGACGCGGTCGGGATGCATCCGCCCTCCAGCCTGGGCGAGCAGGCGCAGCGAAGCGTGTGGCCGTTCGAGCGCTCCGGTGGACTCGAGGAGCTCCACCGTGTGCGGCACGACCGCCATCGTTGTGACGCCCAGCTCGTCGACCGCGTTCCACAGCTCCTCGCCCAGGACCGATCCCTCGTTCAGGACCACCGAGCCGCCCGCGACCAGGTGCGAGTGCAGCACCGAGAGCCCGAAGCAGTAGTGGAGGGGAAGGCTGGTGATCGCCCGGTCGTCCTCGGTGAGCCGCAGTGCCTCGGCGATCGCCAGGGCATTGCTGCGGACGTTCTGCCGGGACAGCCGGACCAGCTTCGGCGAACCGGTGCTGCCCGAGGTGCTCAGCAGGAGGGCGAGGTCCGGATGCAGGAGATGGCGGGGAGCCGGCGTGAGCGTCTCGAACGGTCGCTCCGGGTCCCCGGTCGCCATGACGTCCGGCAGGTACCGGTCCAGGATCTTGCCCGTGCGGGCGTCGTCGGGCGTGACGAGCGCGACGTGGCCCGCCTGGAGCGTGGCCAGGTACGCCGTCACGCTGGCGAGGTCCGGTCGCAGCGGCAGGTGCACGAGCCGCCGGCCGTCGGCGACGTCCGGCAGCCGGCCGGCCACGTCGGCGACCGTGCGCCAGAGCTCCTCGTGGGAGAGGCCCTCGCCCGAAGCGGTGAGCAGAGCGAGCCGCCCGGTCAGCGCCTCGTCGGCCGACGAAAGGGTGCCACGGCTCGGGGCCACAGCGGGCGAAAGGGCGGTCAGCACGTAGGAAATGCTAACCTAACTTGCCCGTGTGTTTGACAAGAGGTGAAAGCCGTGATCCTCGAGATCTGGTGGTCCTCGCTGGCTGCGGCGGACCGTGATCTGCTCGGGATGCTCGACGCCGGTGAGCGCGCCCGGGTGGAGTCGCTCGAGCGCTCCGCGGACCGGGGCCGGTCCCTGATCAGCGCGGCGATGCTTCGTGTGGCGGTCGGATCCTACCTCGGGATCGCGCCGGCCGAGGTCGTGGTGGATCGTACCTGCGCCGAGTGCGGCGGCCCGCACGGCGCCCCTCGGATCGTGAGCCACGGCACACCGGCCCCCTCGGTCTCCGTCTCGCACTCCGGACTGCTGGCCGTGGTCGCGCTGGTCCCACGTGGGCCGGTCGGCGTGGACGTGCAGCGGCTCGGCGACCTCGCCGACCCGGCGGACGGTCACGGGTGGGCGACCAGAGAAGCGATGTTCAAGGCCGGGACGCCGGAACGGGGGGACGTCGTGGTCCACGAGCTCCGGCCGCCCCTGCCCGGATACGTCGCCGTCGCCGTGGCACCCGCCGAGCTGGAGGGCGCGCCCCGGATCACGCACTGGCCGCGGCCGATCCCCGCGTAGTCTCCGGCGTCGGCCGCGCGGGGCGGATACTGGCGGTATGCCGGTTGTCACGAGCCCTGTCGAACGTCTGCGTGCCCGGGTGGGCGACGCGCTCTTCATGCGCATCGCCGGGCCCGGCGGGTACGAGGAGCGGGACCGGATCCACCTCACACCCGGCCCTCGCTGGTTCGCCCCCGAGAGTCCCATCCGCCGGGTCCACGGCGACTCGGCGACCTTCGTGGGAGGGCTGCGGGCGCTGCTGCTGCAGTCGCTGCACCCGCTCGCGATGGCGGGTGTCGCCGGGCACTCCGGGTACCGCGGAGATCCGTGGGGGCGCCTCGCCCGCACCTCGACGTTCCTCGGCTACACGACGTTCGCGACCGCGGAGCACGCCCAGGAGATGGTCGACCGCGTGCGCGCCGTCCACGAACGGGTGCGGGGCAAGGCTCCCGACGGCCGCCCGTACCGCGCGAGCGACCCCCACCTGCTCAGCTGGGTGCACGTCGCGGAGGCCGACTCGTTCCTGGCCGCCCACCAGCGCTACGGCGAGAAGGCGCTCACCACGGACGAGGCCGACGAGTACGTCGCCCAGTCGGGTCGCGTCGCCCGCGCCCTCGGCGCCGAGGTCGTCCCGGAGACGGTCGCCGAGCTGGCCGACCGCATCGAGTCCTACCGCGGCGAGCTGGAGGCCACACCCGCGGCCCTCGACGCCGCCCGCTTCCTGCTGCGCGAGCCGCCGCTGCCCTGGCCCGCGCGCGGCCCCTACCGCCTGCTCGCGGCGGGGGCGGTGACGCTGCTGCCGTCCTGGGCTCGCGAGCAGCTGGAGGTCGACACCCGGTTCAGCCGCGTCCTCGGCGGGCCCGCCGGGTCAGTGGCAGTGCGTGCGGTGCGCTGGGGCATGGACTCCGTCGCGCGCCAGGGCCGGCGCTGGTGACCCTGCTCTAGCCTGGGCCTCGTGGAGAGCATCACCAAGAACCGCCAGTCCCTGGACACGCTCCGCGCCATGGTGGCGCGCGCCTACGGCCCTGACGCCGTCCCGGACGGGGAAACCTGGGTCGAGGAGCTGGGGCACGGCTGGTTCAACGTCGTCTACAAGCTCACTCTCGCGGACGGGCGTCAGGTCGCACTGAAGATCGCCCCGCCGCCCGACGTCGAGGTCATGACGTACGAGCATCGAGCGATGCGGACGGAGCTGGAGGCGCTGCGTCTCGTCTCCGCCCACACCGGCGTGCCCGTCCCGACGGTCGACTACGCCGACCTGGACCACGACCTCGTCGACGTCGACTACTTCTTCATGCCGTACGTCGCCGCCGACAATCTGGGCGTCGTCAGGGACGAGCTCGGCACCTCCGACCTCGAGCGATACAAGGCCGCGCTCGGCGCCGCGAACCGCGAGCTCAACACGATCCTCGGCCCGGCGTTCGGCCCCATCACCGCACCCACCTACCCGACCTGGCGCGCCGCGTTCACCGCGATGTTCGACGGCGTGCTCGACGACGGCCGCCGCCGGGGCGTCGAGCTCGGCCGGCCGTACGACGAGATCCGGGCGGTGCTGACCGCGCACGAACACCTGCTCGACGAAGCCACCGAGCCGCGCTACGTCGAGTGGGACCTGTGGGACGGCAACGCGCTGGTCCGCGACGGAGAGATCGTGTGCATCATCGATCACGAGCGCGCATTCTTCGGCGACCCGCTCATCGAGGTCGGGTTCGCCGGGCTCCTGACGTCGGCGTTCGGCGACGCCACGGCCTTCGCGCGGGGGTACGGCCGTGGGCCGCTCACCGGGCCCGAGGAGATCCGTCGCCAGCTCTACACGCTGCACCTCGCTCTCATCATGACCATCGAGACCGTCTATCGCGGCCACACCGACCCCGGCCAGTACGACTGGGCCCGCGAGCGCGTCGACGAGGTCATGACCGCACTGACGCGTGGGCGCCCGACTGCGTGACGGAGAGACAGTCCTCCGAGCAGGCGACCGCCCTGGGCGTGCGCCCCGTCGGGCGCCTGCTGTGGCACGCCTGCTCGCAGACGACCTTGTCGGTGGGTGTGTACGGCATCTACGCCCTCACGAATGCCTGGTTCGTCGCCCGCGGTGTCGGGCCGGACGCGCTGGCGGCGGTCAACCTCGTCGCGCCCGTCCTGCTGATCCTGGGTGCTGTCGGCACCACCGTCGGCGTCGGCGGCGCGTCGCTGGTCTCGCGGCGGCTCGGTGCCGGCGATTCCGGGGGCGCCGGGCGCGCCGCGGGCAACACGTTCGTCGTCTTCTGGGTGACCGCGCTCGTGGTGATGGTGGCCGGGCTGGCGGCACTCGAACCGCTGCTCACCGTCCTCGGCGCGCACGGCGAGGTACGCGGGTACGCCCGTGACTATGCGGTGGTCCTGCTGCTCGGGGCATTCTCGGCCACGGGCTTCTCGGCGCTAGTGCGGGCCGAAGGGCGGATGGCCTTCTCGACGATGCTGTGGGTAGGGCCGATCCTCGTGCAGATGACGCTCGATCCGCTGCTGGTCTTCGGCCTGGACATGGGCGTGCGCGGCGCCGCGCTGGGAACGGTCGGAGGACAGTCCCTCTCCACCGGGATGAGCCTGTGGTTCTTCTTCGTCCAGAGGCGGCGCCCGTACCGGGTCGGCCTGAAGCAGCTGCGCCCGCACCTGGCCACGATCGCCGCCGTCATCACGATCGGGGCGCCCTCGTTCCTCGCGGGATTCGGCGCGACCCTGCTCGTCGTGCTCGCGAACAACCGGCTCGCCGCCACGGGCGGCGCCGTCGCGCTGGCCGCGTTCGCCGTCGCGTCCAGGCTGCAGACCTTCGCCGCCATGCCCCACATGGGCATCGCGCAGGGTCTGCAGCCGGTCGCCGGGTACAACGCCGGCGCGCAGCTCTGGCCGCGGGTGCGGCGCGCCCGCGTGCTGGCACTACGGGCCACGGTCGGCTACGGCGCCGCCGCGGCCGCCGCGCTCGCTCTGCTCGCCGAACCACTGGTCGGCCTCTTCGTCGACGACGGCCCCGTTGCGACCGCGAGCGTCACCGCCGTGCGCATCATCGCCGCCGGGCTCGTCTTCTCCGGCGTCACGCCGATGGTCTCGAGCTACTTCCAGGCGCTCGGCCAGGCGCGCCCGTCGTACGCGCTCTCGCTGGGCACGCTCCTGGTGATCAAGATCCCGCTGCTGCTGCTCCTGGGAACGTTCGGCGGACCCGGGGTGTGGATCGGCCTCTCGGCGGGGGAGGCCGCCGCCGCGGTGGCCGCTCTCATCCTGCTGCGCGCCCAACAGGAACGCGGTGCGCGCGCCGCCCTTGCCTAACCCGGGTGTTCACGGCAGAGTCTGTGGTGACGCACCTCACACCGGCGTGAGGCGCGTCGCCAAGGGGGGTTGCCGAATGACGAACACCGAATTCGCGACGCTTCGCCGCTCGATCGAGCAGCTGCGCCACAGCGTCGCCGGGGTGCGCAACGCTTTCGGCGACGCGCCCGAGGTCCGCCGGCTCATCAACGATCTCGAGCGGCTCGAGATCGACGCGAGCGAGCTCGCCTCGGCCGAGCCCCTCCGGCAACCGGGCCTCCCCGGTCGGATTCCGGAGCACGTCGTCATCCCCGACACGCCGCTGGACGAGACGATGTTCAGCGACGCTGACGACGAGGGCCTCGGCGGCTACCACGGCGACCGGTCGTGACCACGACCGCCCGAGGAGTCGACGCGCGAGGTGTCAACAGTCCGGGGCGAGCTGCGGTCGGGGCGCGCACGCTGCGGACGGACCGGTGGTGGCTGCCGCCGACGGCGACCACGATCGGCCTGCTGATCTTCCTCGTGTACGGCGGGGTGCGGGCGTTCCAGCAGCAGTACTTCTTCGCGGACGAGCGCTACCTGACGCCGTTCTACTCGCCCTGCGTGTCGCTCGGGTGCGCGTCGGAGCCGGGCTCCGCGCACTTCGGGATGTTCATCCCCGACCACCCGCTCATCCCGTACGCGGCGCTCAGCCTGCCGTTCCTGCTGCTGTTCCGGCTGACCTGCTACTACTACCGCAAGGCGTACTACCGGTCGTTCGTGCTGGCGCCCGCCGCCTGCGCGGTGCCGGAGCCGCACGCGACGTACACGGGCGAGACGCGCTTCCCGCTGATCATGCAGAACGTCCACCGGTACTTCTTCTATGTCGCGGTGGTCATCTCGGTCATCAACACCTACGACGCGATAGTCGCCTTCCGGCATCCCACTGACGGGTTCGTCGTCGGCGTCGGCAACCTCGTGCTGCTTGGGAACGTCGCCCTGCTGTGGTGCTACACGGCGTCGTGCCACTCGTGCCGGCACGTGATGGGCGGCCGGCTCACGCACTTCTCGAAGCATCCGGTTCGCTACTGGCTCTGGACCAAGATCTCCGCGCTCAACGCGCGGCACCAGTTCTTCGCGTGGATCACGCTCGCCACGCTCATCCTCACGGATCTGTACGTGATGCTCGTCGCGCGCGGGACCATCACCGACCTGCGACTCATCGGCTAGGAGAGGGAGCCCGGCCTTGACCGAGACCGAACAGCACGACTACGACGTCCTCGTCATCGGCGCCGGGGGCGCTGGGCTGCGCGCCGCGATCGAGGCGCGCGAACGCGGGCTGAGGACGGCCATCGTCTGCAAGTCGCTGTTCGGCAAGGCGCACACCGTGATGGCCGAGGGCGGGTGCGCCGCGGCGATGGGCAACGTCAACGAGAACGACTCCTGGCAGGTGCACTTCCGCGACACGATGCGCGGCGGGAAGTTCCTCAACAGCTGGCGGATGGCGGAGCTGCACGCGAAGGAGGCGCCGGACCGGGTCTGGGAGCTCGAGACGTACGGCGCACTGTTCGACCGCACCAAGGACGGCCGGATCAGCCAGCGCCACTTCGGCGGGCACACGTACCCGCGGCTCGCGCACGTCGGCGACCGGACGGGGCTGGAGCTTCTCCGCACCATGCAGCAGCGCATCGTGTCGCTGCAGCAGGACGACTACGCCGAGACCGGCGACTACGAGGCGCGGCTGCGCGTGTTCGCCGAGTGCACGGTCACGGAGCTGCTGACCGACCCCTCGACGGGCTCAGGGCAGGCCGGCGCGATCGCCGGGGCGTTCGGGTACTGGCGGGAGTCGGGCCGGCACGTGGTGTTCTCGGCGCCTGCGGTGGTGCTCGCCACGGGCGGCATCGGCAAGTCGTTCCAGGTCACGTCGAACTCGTGGGAGTACACGGGTGACGGCCACGCCCTCGCGCTGCGCGCCGGCGCGAACTTGATCGACATGGAGTTCGTCCAGTTCCACCCGACGGGCATGGTCTGGCCGCCCAGCGTCAAGGGCATCCTGGTGACCGAGGGCGTGCGCGGCGACGGCGGCGTGCTCAAGAACTCGGACGGCAAGCGCTTCATGTTCGACTACATCCCCGACGTGTTCAAGGGCCAGTACGCCCAGACCGAGGACGAGGCGGACCGCTGGTACGAGGACCAGGAGAACAACCGCCGCACGCCCGACCTGCTGCCCCGCGACGAGGTGGCCCGCGCGATCAACACCGAGGTGAAGGAGGGCCGCGGCTCCCCGCACGGCGGTGTCTACCTCGACATCGCGAGCCGCATGCCCGCGGAGGAGATCCGGCGCCGCCTGCCGTCGATGTATCACCAGTTCAAGGAGCTGGCCGACGTCGACATCACTGCCGAGCCGATGGAGGTCGGCCCGACCTGCCACTACGTGATGGGCGGGATCGAGGTCGACCCGGACACCGGGCAGTCGCGCGTACCGGGTCTGTTCGCGGCGGGGGAGTGCGCTGGCGGGATGCACGGGTCGAACCGGCTCGGCGGCAACTCGCTCTCGGACCTGCTGGTGTTCGGCCGCCGCGCGGGGCTCGGCGCTGCCGACTACGTCGTCGGCCTGGAGCGCCGTCCTGCCGTCCGGGAGGCGGACGTCGAGGTCGCGGCGGCCATGACGCTCGCGCCGTTCGACGCGCACCCGGCCGCCGCCGGGGGCGAGAACCCGTACACGCTGCACGCCGAGCTGCAGCGGGTGATGAACGACCTGGTCGGCATCATCCGCACGGAGTCGGAGATGATCTCCGCGCTCGACCGGCTCGGCGAGCTGCGGGCCCGGCTGCACGACGTCGTCGTCGAGGGCCACCGGCAGTACAACCCGGGCTGGCACCTGGCGCTCGACCTGCGGAACATGCTCATGGTCAGCGAGGCCGTGGCCTCCTCGGCCCTGCTGCGCACCGAGAGCCGCGGCGGGCACACCCGCGAGGACCACCCGGGGCTCGACCCGCGGTGGCGGCACCGGGTGCTCGTCACGCACTGCGTCCGGGCCGGGGCGGACGGCGGTGTCGTGGTGCCGCGGATCGCCGTCGAACCGGCGGAACGGGCCCCGATGCGCGCCGACCTGCTCGCACTTTTCGACCTGACCGAGCTGGAGAAGTACTACACGGCGCCCGAGCTGGCGGGGCACCTGGATCGCGTCGAGGCCCAGCACACCGAGGGAGGCACGGCATGAGCTACCGGGGCCGGTTCCGCGTGTGGCGCGGGGACGCCGACGGCGGCGCCCTGGCGGACTTCCAGGTGGAGGTCAACGAGGGCGAGGTGGTGCTCGACGTCCTCCACCGGCTGCAGGCGACGCAGACCCCCGATCTCGCGGTGCGGTGGAACTGCAAGGCGGGCAAGTGCGGGTCGTGCTCGGCGGAGATCAACGGGCGGCCAAGACTGCTGTGCATGACGCGGATGTCCGTCTTCGAGCGCGACGAGGTAGTGACCGTGACGCCGATGCGGAGCTTCCCGGTGATCCGTGACCTCGTCACGGACGTGTCGTTCAACTACTCGAAGGCGCGCGAGATCCCGTCCTTCACGCCGCCACCCGGCCTGGCGCCGGGCGAGTACCGGATGGGGCAGGTCGACGTCGAGCGGTCGCAGGAGTTCCGCAAGTGCATCGAGTGCTTCCTGTGCCAGGACACGTGCCACGTCGTGCGCGACCACGAGGAGAACAAGCGGTCGTTCGCCGGCCCGCGCTTCCTCATGCGGATCGCCGAGCTCGAGATGCACCCGCTAGACGTCGCCGACCGGGTGCAGGCGGCACAGGACGAGCACGGGCTCGGCCTGTGCAACATCACCAAGTGCTGCACCGACGTGTGCCCCGAGGGGATCCACATCACCGACAACGCGCTCATCCCGATGAAGGAGCGCGTGGCGGACCGGCGCTACGACCCCCTCGTCTGGCTGGGCCGGACGATCTCGCGCCGGCGGAGCTGAGGAGCGAGCGCTCGGTACGCATCGCTCAGTACCGCATCGCTCAGTACCGCGGAAGCGCATCCGTGAACGCGGCCCGGTTCCACGGGAAGTGCGTGTCACAGGTGTAGGCGAGGTTGGGGATGGCCGCCGCCACGTGCGTCATGGCCGCCAGCGAGACGCCGAGGTGCGAGTTCGAGTGCATGGACACGCCCATGTTCGTGGCCTCGCAGATCGCGGCGAGCTCCTTCGTCCGGCGCAGGCCGCCCCAGTAGTGGTGGTCGCTCAGGAGGATCTGGACGGCGTCGCTCCGGACGGCGGGCAGGATGTGCTCGGTCTCGACCACGCACATGTTCGTCGCGAGCGGCAGCCCGCTCTCCGCGTGGATCCGGCTCATCCCGTCGATGCCCAGCACGGGGTCCTCGAGGTACTCCAGCACTCCGTCCAGCCGGCGCGCCACGTCGAGGGCGGTGTCGTGCCGCCAGGCCCCGTTCGGGTCGATGCGCAGGGGCAGCCCGGGGAACTCCTCGGCCAGGGCGAGGATCGACTCGACCTCGACGTCCGGGTGCAGGGCACCGGCCTTGAGCTTGATCGACCGGAAGCCGTACCGGTCGATCAGCCGCTTGGCCTGCGCCACTATGCCGTCGGGGTCCAGCGCCGCACCCCACTCGTCGTCGTCGGCCCCGATGTGCCCGCCCCACTTGAAGAAGAGGTACGCGCTGTAGTCGACGCTGTCCCGCAACCTGCCGCCGAGGAGCTCGCTGACGGGGCGACCGAGCAGCTTGCCCTGGCCGTCAAGAGCCGCCACCTCGATCGGGGCGAACGTCACGAGCCGCGCCTGCGCTCCGAGGTCGGGCCTCAGCCGCCGCAGCACAGCGGAGATCGCCGACTCGATGCGGGAGGTCGCGAACACGTCGAGCCCGAGCAGCTCGGCCTCGAGCGCCGGGACGACGTCCGGCGGCAAGGCGTCGCCGCGGCCCTCGCCCCACGCGACGACGTCGCCGATCTCGAGACGCACCAGGGTGCGCAGGGCCAGCGGCTCGTGCACACCGGCCGCGTTGAGCAGCGGCGGGTCGGAGAAGGCCAGGGGGTAGACGGTCGGCAGGACCACCGACCAGAAGACCCTCAGCTCGCCCGCGCCGTCGAGCCGCGCGGCCTCCTCGAGCTCCTTGGGTACTTCCTTCATGAACTCGGTCATGACGAGGATGGCGAAGCCCCACGCGACGATCGGCACGATCATCCCGGCGAGCGAGTCGGTGAGGTTCAGGTGCAGCAGGGCCGCCTTGTCCCGGGCCATGTTTCTGTTCCGCCCGGCGTTGGGGGGGCGGCGGCGAGGGCGTGTGTCCTGCACTGTCGGTCCACTCGGGCGTCCTCACCCAGGCCTTCTCCTGGAACAGCTCCGCGAGCGGCTCGGCGCTCGCGGCATCGCTCGCCGGGCGCGCCGCCGACACGTGGGGCGCCTCCGCGGCACTAGCGCAGGCGCCCCTTGCCGGGCTCGTCCTTCTTGTTCTCGCTCTGGTCCTCGCCCGGGTCGTCCGAAGGGTTCAGCCGCCTATCCGGCGCGGACGCCGGGTCAGCAGGGGATCGTGACCCCGCGGCCGATCCACCGGGTGCAGGGCATCCAGAGCCTGGGCCAGCGCGTCCGGCGTCACAGGCTCTCCGTCGGCGCCGGCGCGCAGCGTGGCCATGATCTGGTCGGCCGCAAGGCGCAGCGAGACACCGGCCCGCCTCGCCGCCCAGACCAGGGTCTCGGAGGCCGTCGCCTCGTCGACGCCGCGCAACGCGACGATGACGCCCTTGACCTGCTCGATCGTGGCCTGGCTGATGAAGGCGCGATTCACCGCGAAGTCCGCCCGGCGGTCCAGCGCCTCCTTCTGGACCGGCGTCACGTCGACGACGTAGCCGACCAGCTCCGGCGACTGGACACCCGGGCAACCCTGACCGGTGACCACCACCGAACGGGTCCGGCCGTTCCGGTCGACTATGCGGTGCGCGCAGGCGAAGGGCCGGCCGAGCCGCAGCGCCTCGCCGGCGGCCCGGACGACGCGGCCGCGGTCGTCGGGGTGCTTGCGGGAGCGGAGCGCCTCGAGGCCGGGCTCGACCTCGTCCCGCTCCCACCCGTGCATGGCGTAGACCTCGTCCGACCACCACCAGCTGCCTGACGCGAGCTGCACGCTGTAGCGGCCCACGAGGAGGTTGGTCCCCAGGCCGAGGCTGCTCGCAAAGTCATCTGCCGAAAAGCCCTGCGCCGGTGCCGCGGTTTCGCCTCCAGCGCCATCCATGACGGCCGTCTGAGGGTGCTTGAGCGCTGACACGTGAACCTCCAGATCCGTTTCGGACCGGAAGCCGCTTCATGACTTCGAGTATCCAAGTGTAGTGCTGTTCGGACGATTCGGACAGCCCTGTCCTCTAGTTTCTTTCCCGCTGGGGTCGGCCGGGCAGATCCCGTCGGTTGCGAGTGGCGCCCGTCGTCCTACGTTGGTGCGTGGTCAGGAAGAGGCCGCACTGGTGGAGCACGGACCCCGGCGGCTCGTGCTCTGCGATCCCGCCTGGTCTGTCCGGGCGAGGACGACGACAGGAGTCCGACCATGAGCGAGACGAACGTTCCGTACGGCGGAGGGGCCGGTGCGCAGGGATCCTGGGCGCCCGGCCATACGACAGGCGGCGCCGGGGCGGATGCGCCAGGCGTCAAGGAACGGGTCACCGAGGCAGCGTCGCAGGTGGGTGACGCCGGCCGGGAGACGGCCCAGGAGGCGCGGGAGCGGGTGCGCGACGTCGCCCACGAGGCGGGCGACCGGACCCGCGGGCTGGTCGACCGCACGCGGGCCGACCTCAGGACCCAGGTGCAGTCCCAGCAGCAGCACCTTGTGGGCGGGCTGCGGGCGCTGGGCGACGAGCTGGGCCAGATGGCCGGCGGGACCCGGGACCCTGGCTACGCGAGCGACCTGGTGGAGCGTGCGGGGGAGGTCACCGCCCGGGCCGCACGCTGGTTCGAGGAGAGGGAGCCCGCCGACGTCCTGCACGAGGTCGAGGACTTCGCCAGGCGCCGGCCGGGCGCGTTTGTCCTCATGGCGGCGGGCGCGGGCCTGCTCGTCGGGCGGTTCCTGCGCGGCGCGAAGGACGCGTCCGGCGGCGACGGCGACGCGGCCCGGCGTCCTGGCAGGTCCGGGAAGGGCCTCGCGTCCGCGGGGACGCCGCCCGCGCTCCCGCCGACGACGTCGGACGGCCCGGGGCCGCAGACCACCAGGAGTGAGACCTATGTCGAGCACACCTGACCCGTTCGCCACGTCCAGCGCGGCGCGGCACGCGACAACGGGCCCGGGCCCCGAGCGCACGGCCGGCCAGCCGAGCGTGGGGGAGCTCGTCGGTGAGGTCAGCCGCGACCTCTCGACGCTGATCCGGCAGGAGATCGAGCTGGCGAAGGCGGAGGCGAGGCAGTCCGCCCGGCGAGCCGGGAAGGGCGCCGGGATGTTCGGCGGCGCGGGCGTGGCGGGCTACATGGTCCTGCTGTTCCTGTCGCTCGCGCTGTGGTGGGCGCTCGGCACCGCCATGGGTGGCGGCTGGTCCGCGCTGGTCGTCGCCGCCGTGTGGGCGGTCATCGCCGCGGTGCTCGCCGCCCGCGGGCGCGCGGAGCTGCGTGCGGTGGAGGGGATGCCGCAGACCGCCGAATCGGTCAAGAAGATCCCCGACGCACTGCGAGGAAACGAGGAGAAGAACTCATGAGCACCAGCGATCCGAACGAGATCCGGGCCAACATCGAACGGACGCGCGACGAGCTCAGCCGCGACGTCGACACGCTCGGCGACAAGGTCAACCCGAGCCACGCCGCGCGGCGCCAGGCGGACCGTGTGCGGTCACGCGTGACCCGCATGAAGGACCGGGTCATGGGTACGGCGCAGCACACTATGGGCTCGGCCGAGGGCACCGCGCACGAGATGGCTGACCGTGGCCGGGAGGCGGCGGCGTCGGTCGCCGGCTCTGCCCGGAACACCGCCTCGTCCGTCGCCGAGACCGTGGGCTCGGCGCCCCGCGCGATGCGCGAGCAGACGCAGGGCAGCCCGCTGGCCGTGGGCCTTGTGGCCTTCGGTGTGGGGCTCGTGGTCGCGTCGCTCTTCCCGTCGAGCCGCACGGAGCAGCGTGCCGCCACGGCCGTCCAGGAGGGGGCCGCACCGCTCGTGGGCGACGTGAAGGCGGCCGCGACCGAGGTCGCCCACAACCTCGAGGAGCCGGCGCGGGAGAGCGCGGAGGCCGTTCGGGACACCGCGAAGGAAGCAGCGCAGTCGGTCGCAGAGCACGGTCGTGAGGCCGCCTCCGACGTCCGCTCGCGGGTGGCGGGCACCGACTGACATGGAAGGCATCGACCGCGCCGCCGAGCGGGCGGACGCCCTGCCGCCGGACGACCCGCGCCAGCCGGGCTCGCCGCCGGACCTGCGCCGCAGGACGTGGACGTACGTCCTGCGGACCACGGTGCGGCAGTTCTCGCGCGACCAGTGCCTGGACCTGGCCGCCGCGCTGACGTACTACGCGGTCCTCGCGGTGGCGCCCGCCCTGCTCGCGCTCGTCTCCGTGCTCGGGCTCGTGGGGGACGGCGGGGAGGCGGTCGAGCAGGTGGTCGGTACGCTCGACGGCGTCGTGCCGCCGGAAGTGCTGGCTGTCGTCGAGCCCCTTGTCCAGAACGCCGCCGAGGGCGGGGGCCGAGCAGGGCTCGCCCTGGTCCTCGGTGTCGTACTGGCCCTGTGGTCCGCCTCCGGATACGTCGGCGCGTTCGGGCGCGCGATGAACCGGGTCTACGAGATCGACGAGGGCCGGCCCGTGTGGAAGCTCATGCCGGTGACGCTGCTTGTCACGCTCGTGGCCGTCGTCATGGCGGCCCTGATCGTCGTGGCGCTCGTGCTCAGCGGGCCGGTTGCCCGCGCGGTCGGCGACGCCGTCGGGCTAGGCACGACGGCCGTGACGGTCTGGGGCATCGCCAAATGGCCCGTGGTGCTGTTGCTGGCCGCGGTGCTCATCGCGATCCTCTACCACGTCACGCCGAACGTGCGGCAGCCCAGGATGCGCTGGATCAGCGTGGGGGCGGTCGTCGCGATAGTGGCGTGGATGCTCGCGTCCGCCGGGTTCGGCCTCTACGTCGCGACGTTCGCGAGCTATGACGCCACGTACGGTTCGCTGGCCGGGATCATCGTGTTCCTCTTGTGGCTGTGGATCACGAACCTCGCGCTGCTCTTCGGTGCGGAGCTGGACGCCGAGCTCGAGCGCGGCCGTGAGCTCCAGGGCGGCATCGCCGCGGAGGAGTCCGTGCAGCTGCCGCCCAAGGACGTGCGCGCGAGCGAGAAGCGGGAGGCGAAGCGCCTGGATGACGTCGAGCGCGGCCGCGAGCTGCGCGTGGCGGCTCACCGGGGCGCGGCGGCCCACCGTGCCGACGACGGCGACGGTCACCGCTCCTGATACCGGAACGCCCGCTCGCGCGCGTACTCGTGGAACCGTTCGAGCATCTCGATCTGCTGGTCGGCATGTTCGATGAGCTCGTCGAGCTGCGTGGCGTCCAGGCCTATGTCGTCGGCATGTTCGAGCAGCGTCTGCCAGCCGCTGATCTTGCCCAGGACCGCCGACCGCATGAGCTCCGCCTCGAGCACCCCCGTCATCGGTGACCGCTCGACGAGCCGGCCGTTGAGCTTCAGCCGCCCGGCCTTCTCGCCGAGCCAGAGCGCCGCCTGCCGGTACCGGCGCCGCGGCACCTCCAGGAGTTCCAGCAGGTCGAGGTAGAGCTCCCGCTCGGCCCGGATCTGCTCGGTGGCCTCGGCCAGCTCGGCGTGGAACGGCGTGTCCCGGTAGGCGCGGGTCATGCGCTCCATGCGCTCCAGGCCCGCCGTCGCGCCGCTGAGGTGGTCGGAGAGGTAGAGGCCGAAGAGGTAGCGGTCCATCGAGTCCGGGATCCGCGCGTCCCCGCGGTGCAGCAGCGGCATCACGGAAGTGCCCGTGGGCCGGGGGGTCGCGGGGCGGAGGGGAGCGGAGCGCAGCCCCTGCCCGACGGCCATGCCCGCGAGCAGCTCCTCGACCGCGTATGCGGCGGTGCGGCGCGGTGCCCACCCGAGCTCGGTCCGGATCCGGGCGGTGTCGAGCACCGGCACGGCCATCGCCATGTCGAGCCAGCCGGGATCGGCGCGGACCACCCGGCTGCCGTAGGCGGCGGCAACCGCCATGCGGCAGGCGGCGGGCGGCACCTCGATCAGCCTGCCGTGGTCGACGATCCGCGCGAGGTCCTCGCCGCGGAGCACGTCGTCCGCCGCGACGTTGAACGCGCCGCGAGCACGCTGCACGATCACGCGCCGGTAGGCGTCCGCGGCGTCGTCGGCGTGCACTGCCTGCATGCGCAGGCCGGTGGGCAGCGGCAACACGGGCAGCCGGCCCTGCTGCAGGAGCTGGGTGGGCACGATCGGGCCCAGGAAGTAGCGGACCACCGACTGGGCTGCGTCGGCCTGGAAGATCAGCGCCGTCCGCAGCCGCGCCACCTCGATGTCGGGGTGCGCCGCCTCGAACTCGTCGAGCACCCGCTCCTGCGCGGCCTTGTCCACGCTGTAGTGCGACGTCGGGATGCCCTCGGCGCTCCAGTCCTCGCGACGCGGCGTGTCGTCGTCGACGGGGGAGTACGCACCCACCGACGAGGCGACGACCAGGTGCGGCACACCGCCGCGGGCCACGGCCTCGGCCACCCGGCGGGTGCCCTCCACGTTGGCGCGGCGCAGCATGTCGCGCTCGCGGTTGGGCTGGACGAGCCAGGCAAGGTGGACGACAGCGTCCGCGTCGCGGAAGTGCTCGGCGAGCTGCGCGACGATCGTCTCGTCGGCGCCCTCCGTCGCGACGTCGGCGGCCGCCCACTCGGCATGGAGATAGGGCTCGGCGCTCCGGTCCGGTAGCCGCCGGGCGATCCCCAGCATCGACGTGACCTTCGGTTCCTCGTGCAGGGCCCGCAGCAGGGCGGTTCCGGCATTTCCGGTGGCTCCGACGATGACGACGCGCATAGGGCCACGGTTGCACCGGGCCAGGGAACTCGCCATCCGGCGTCACGCATCTCGCGTGCGGGGGCGTGTACACCCATGCTGGCGGTATGTCAGGCACTACCGTGCGCGAGGCATGGCGGTCGGCGGAACGGGGCATCGGGTGACCGAGCGACGTCGCGCGCCGGGCCCGGCGCTCGCGCGGCTCGGCGCGTGGGCCGCGGACTACGCCTGGGCCACCGACCGGCAGCTGCGCCACCTCCTGCGCCCACCACTGCCCGCCGTGCCCAGCGACCGGCTGCCCAGCGACCGGTCGCCCGTTGTGCTCCTGCCCGGCATCTACGAGACGTGGGAGTTCCTGGGCCCTGTAGCGACCGCGCTCGCCCGCGCGGGCCACCCGATCCACGCCGTCCCGGGTCTGAAGCACAACGCCCGGCCCGTTCCCGAGTCGGCCGACGTCGTGGTCGAGCACCTCGAACGAACCGGGCTGGCCGGCGCCGTGCTCGTGGCGCACAGCAAGGGCGGCCTTATCGGCAAGCGCGTGCTGCTCTCGCCCGCCAGCGACCAGGTGCTCGGCATGGTCGCGATCGCCACGCCGTTCACCGGCTCGCGCTGGGCCCGGTACATGCTCCCTCAGGCGCTGCGGTCGTTCGACCCGCGCGACCCGGTGCTGCTGGCGCTCGCGGGCGAGCTCCTCGTCAACGAGCGCATCACTGCCGTGTACCCCCGTTTCGACCCGCACATCCCGGAGACCGGCGAGCTTCCCGGCGCACGGAACATCGAGCTCCCGCTGTCGGGCCACTTCCGGCCGCTCGGCCACCCCATGCTGGTCAACACCGTTGTGCACGAGGTGGCGCGGGTGGAGACCGAGCACGCGGTCACCTGAGCTCGGCGGCTCGTGGGTTTGTGCGTGCGTGTCGGCCGTCCGGGCGTGTCGCCGGCCGGGCGTGGTCCACTGGGGTGTGCTCACCGTCCGCCACACCTCGCCGCGCCGGCTCGACGTCGGCCTGACGCTCGGGCCGCTCGGACACGGTCCGGCGGACCCGACGTTCCACCGGGCCGCCGACGGGTCCGTCTGGCGCACGTCGCTGCTGCGCACCGGCCCGGTGACGCAGCGGTTCGCGCCCGCCGGGCCGCACGAGGTAGTGGTGCACCTGTGGGGTGACGGTGCCCGCGAGGCCGCCGAGGCACTGCCGGTGCTGCTCGGCGAGGACGACGACCTCACCGGGTTCGTGCCGCCGCAGCAGGCGCACCTGGCCCACCGTCGCGCCGCCGGCATGCGGATGACGGCGAGCGGCCGGGTGCTGGAGGCCCTCGTGCCCGCTGTGCTGGAGCAGCGCGTGCAGACCGTCACGGCGCACCGGGCGTGGCGATGGCTCGTCATGCGGTACGGCACGCCGGCGCCCGGCCCGGCGCCGGAGGGGATGCGGAGCGGGATGCGTGTGGTACCTGACGCGCGTACGTGGACCCGCGTGCCGGTGTGGGACTGGCACCGCGCCGGCGTCGACCCCGGACGCGCACGAACGGTGGCGCGGTGCGCGCTGGTCGCGCCGCGGCTCGAGGAGGCATCGGCGATGGCGCCCGCCGAGGCCCGCGCGCGGCTGGAGAAGGTGCAGGGCGTGGGGGTGTGGACTTCGGCCGAGGTGGCACAGCGGGCGTTCGGCGACGCCGACGCCGTCTCCGTGGGCGACTTCCACCTGCCGGCCGCCGTCGGCTGGGCGCTGGCCGGCGAGCGCGCGGACGACGCCGGAATGCTGCGGCTGCTGGCGCCGTACGCGCCGCACCGGCACCGGGTGGTGCGCCTGCTGATGATCGACGGGCGGCACCGCGCGCCGCGGCGCGGGCCAAAGCTGCCGATCGCGGACTACCGGGCCATGTGAGCCGAGCTGGAGGCTGGGTCGCCGGTCAGGCCGCGGGTCGTCGGACGAGGAGAGCGATGAGGGAGCCCGGGTCGAGAACCCGCGCTCCCTCATCGTCTGGTCATCGAGACACGTCCGCCACGAGCGGCGTATAGCGCACCTCCGCGACGTCGACGACGCCGTCGAGCGCCCGGAGGCCGACGACGCGCCCGGTGAAGCCGCCGGCCACCTCGGTCGAGAAGTACCGGCCGTCGAAGCGGGTCAGCTCGTGCTCAGTGCCGTCGACGACGACGGACAAGCGCACGTCGTCCGGCCCGCCCGTCGTCGGAGGGAGCGCCTCGGCCCGGAGCGTGAGCGACGGCCCGGCCAGCGTGACCGCGGCACCGTGCTGCGTCTCGAGGGGACCGATGCGGACGACGGCGTGCACGTGGCCGCCGTCGGCGCGGATCTCGCACCAGTGGGCGTCGTCCAGGCGCAGCAGGAGCGCGCCCGACCCGTGCGCCAGGCCGAGGTCGGCCTCGAAGCGCCATGCGGGGTCCACGACGCGTGCGGTCAGAGCGCCGACGACGGCGCGGGGCCCGCTTCCCGGGCGAAGCTGGAGCCCGCCTCCGGGCTGAGGTGCCGCGACCTCCGACAGGCCGGCACCGGGGGAGACCCACCGGGGGTGCAGTCGAGAGCCGTCGAAGGTGTCCGTGTACGACGTGTCGCGGACCGGCCCGCTGTGGCGGTCCTCGTCGACCACGGGCCAGTCGTCGACCCAGTCGATGCCCGCGAGGAACGTCTCGCGGCCGTTGACGTGGAACATCGGCGTGACCCCGCGCGGCCGCACGCCCAGGTAGACCACTGCCCAGCTGCCGTCCGCGTTCTCGACCAGGTCGGCGTGGCCGGTGTTCTGGACGGGGTGGGTGGTGCTGCGGTGGCTGAGCACGGGGTTCGTGGGGGCGCCGGTGTAAGGGCCCTCGGGCCGGTCCGCACGCGCTACCGAGACGCTGTGGCCGCGCTCCGTCCCGCCCTCGGCGATGAGCAGGTACCAGTACGCGCCCCGCCGGTACAGGTGCGGCGCCTCGGGGTGGGCGAGCCCGATCCCGCTCCACAGTGGTCGCGGCGCCTCCAGCACGGTACCCGTCTCGAGGTCGACCCGGGCCTGGGCGATGCCCCGCAGCTCCGGGTCGCTGGAGCAGTACGTCACGTAGCACGTGCCGTCCTCGTCCCAGGCGAGGTCGGGGTCGATGCCGCGCAGGCCGGTGAGGAACGTCGGGGCGCTCCACGGCCCGCTGGGGTCCTCGGCGGAGACGACGAGCTGTCCGGGGCGGCCGGACACGTCGGTGGTGATCAGCCAGAACCTGCCGTCGTGATGGCGCAGGGTCGGGGCGTACACACCCCCGTCGGACGACGCATGCCCGGCCAGGAACTGGTCGGGGCGGTCGAGGATGTTCCCGACGAGGGACCAGGTCAGCAGGTCGCGGCTGTGCCACAGGGGGACACCCGGTGCGTACTCGAACGACGAGTTCGCCAGGTAGTAGTCGTCGCCGACCCGGCAGACCGAGGGGTCGGGGTGGAAGCCAGGGATGATCGGCACGATGCTCGTGAGGGCGGCGGGAATGACGGCGGGCTGGGTCTCGGTGGTGGTCACTTGGTTCCTGTCGCTGCGCTGCAATGGATGAAGTGGCGCTGGAGGCCACCTCACATTACCGGCCTCCCGTCCGGCTCGTTGTCAGCCCGCGCAGCGTCCCGACGACACCGGGGTGTCCAGGCCGGCCGCCTGGGCCGCGACCGGGCGCAGCTCGGCGTTTGTCATCGCATAGCCGATATCGGCCTCGGAGTCGGCGCGGGCGAAGATGACGCCTGCGACCCGGCCGTTGGTCGTCAGGACCGGTCCGCCCGAGTTGCCGGGACGCACCACTGCGGCCAGGGAGTAGACCTCGCGGTTGGCGCCGCGGCCGCCGTACGCGCCCGGCACGCGGGCCGTGTTCACGCCGAGCACCCCGGCGCTCGTGGAGGTGAACGGCCCGCCGTACGGGTAGCCCTGCACGACGGCGCGGTCGCCCGTCGTCAGGGTCGGCGCCATGTCGAGCGGTTCCGCGGTCATGCCCTCCACGGCGATCACGGCGAGGTCGTCGACGGGGTCGAAGTACACGACGCGCCCTTCCAGGGCCGCGCTGTCGGGAAGCTCGACGACCGGCCGGTCCACGCCGGCCACGACGTGCGCGTTGGTGACGAGCCGGTCAGGGGCGACGACAAAGCCCGACCCCGTCGAGCTCTTTCCGCACGCGTACGCGATGCCCGAGATCCGGGCCACCGACTGCGCGGCCTCCTCCAGCTCGGGGTTGTCGAGGTCGACGGCGGGCACTACCGGGGCCTGCCGCGGCACCAGCAGGATGTTCAGCCGGGGCAGGCCGTCGTCGAGCACCATGGCGCGCATCTGGGCGAGCGGGCGGCCCACCGCGGGCGGGGTCAGGTCCTCGATGGTGCGCAGGACGGCGGACGACGAGACCGCCGAGGCGACGCCCGGCGCGCCGGTGGCCACCACCGCGTTGCCGACGAACGAGAGCGCGAGGGCGGCGACAACAACGTTCGCCACGCCGCCGAGGAGCCGCTCGAGCGGACGCAGCGACGTGCGGTCCACGCCCTGCCGCAGGTTCCGGCCAAGGCCCGCCCCGAGCGAGGCGCCGAACAGCGGCAGCATGACGGCCACGGCGACGGACACCGGGCCGCGCCACTCCGAGCTGGGGAGCCAGTCGTTGACCGCGGGCACGGCCCAGAAGGCAGCGAGGCCGCCGAGGATGAGGCCGACGAGCCCGCCGAGCGTCGCCAGCAGGCCCCGGCTGAGCCCGGCGGCGAGGGCGAGCAGCAGCACCACGAGGAGCACGAGGTCGAGAACCGTCACTGGGGCTCCTTCGGGGGCGGCGGACGTGAGGCTGCGGGAGAAGACGAGAGTAAGCGCGGAACCTGTGTGCAGTGTGCCGCAACCCGGCTCCGTCACCCGATCCTCAGATTTGCGGCGAGAAGTTCACAGGCGCTCTCGGTTCTTTCGGACCGGCTCCGTTGAGCACCCACGCCGAGCTCCTCGCGTCCGGCGGGCCCTACGCCCGGCCGTGGGCGGCATGGCGGCGCCACCGGGAGTGACCTGGGAGACCTCACCCCGTGGGGAAATCCCGTGTCTCTGGTGTCGAACCGCAACCTGCGCGTCCTGGCGATCGTCCATCCGAAGGTTACGGGTCTACCGAGGGGTCGATGGACCCGCAACCTTCGGCTCGAGGCCCTAATTGACGCGCAACCTGCGGCTCGGCGCCGTCGGGCGTCGTGATGGACGCGGGACTTGCGGCCTACGCCGTCGCCGCGTCGCGGACGAGCGCGGTGTCGACGAACTGCTCGAAGCGCACGATGAGCCCACCCCGCACGACGAAGTGGTGGGCGACGCGCACGTTCAGCTCCTTGCCGGTGCCGCGGTGCGCGGCCGTGTAGCGCGCGAGCACCACGACGTTCTCGCCGTCGACGACGTACGTGTCGTCGTGGGCAGCCCAGCCCTCCCACTCCTCGGCGAGCCGCGTCATCACGTTCGAGGTGACGCCCTCGGGCGTGCGGTAGGTGCCGGCCAGGGGGAAACCGGCCATCTCGGTCCACTCGACGTCCGGCGCCAGGGTGGCGCGCAGCGCGTCGAGGTCACCGGCGGCGGAGGCCAGGTACTGCCGGCGGACGACGTCGCGCGGCGCCGTCGACGTCTCGGTCAGCCCCACGTCATCTCACCCTTCGCGACCTTCGCCCCGATCTGGGCGGCGATCAGCATCCCGGAGCCGGGGTAGGCCGCCACCAGAGCCGCGGTCGTGGCGGCGCCGTCGGCCGAGCTCTCGAGGATGCGTTCGAAGTCGCGCAGGTAGGTGCGGGTGTAGTCGATGGCGCTCGCGTCGTTCGCTGTTTCCGGGAGGCGGTGACCGGCGACGACGAACGCCGGGTCGAGCGCCTGCATCTCGTCGAGCAGCTCGATCCAGGCCGCACGCTGCTCCGGGGTCGCGGTGTCGGCCACCCACACGTGCTCCTGCTGGAAGAGGAGCACGCCGCCGATGATCGCCCGGTGCTCGGCGTTCCACAGGTAGTGGCGGTCGGGCAGGCCGGCCGGGCCGCCCCGGAGCTCGAACCGGGAGCCGTCGACCTCGATGACACTGCCGTCGAGCGGCTCGATCTTCGCCAGGCGGGTCGGCAGGTTCGGGCCGAGCGCGGCCCACGCCTTCAGCTTGCCCTCGTACGAGGCCTCGATGTGCTCGATGACGATGGGGGTCGCGACGATCCTTGCGTCCGGGAACGCGTCCGCGACGACTTCGAGGCCGAAGTAGAAGTCTGGGTCGGCGTGGCTGACGAAGACCGTGCCGAGGGTCTTGCCGGAGTCGAGGATCGCGGCGGCGAGACGGTGTCCGTCGGCGCGTGTGAAGCCGGCGTCGACCAGCAGGGCCTCGCTCTCGCCGGTGACCAGGACTGCCGACTTGTTCTTGGAGCCGGCGGGGAAGTCGAGGTCGAAGACCTCGAAGGACAGCGTCATGGTGAATCCTTCCTCGGGGCGCCCGGGGAGGGGCCGGGCGACGCGGCGCGCTTGCCGCATGCCGACCTAACAAAGGCTGACTAGTCAGCTATTCCCGAGGAGCTCAGGGCATCACGGGAAGCTGCTGCTCCGCACTCTTGCTGAGCGTGCGGATGGCGACCGCGAAGGTCTCGGCCTGGTCGGCGGGCAGCACGTCGACGAGGTACCGCTCGATGTTGCGCGCGTGGACCGCGCTCGCGCGCAGGAGGAGCTCCTCACCGGCGGGCGTGAGGAAGATGAGCTGCATGCGCCGGTCGGACACGGAAGGCCTGCGCTCGATGAGTCCCTGGTCGGCCGCCCGCTGCACCAGGCGCGTCGCGCCGCCCGAGGTGAGGACGCGTGCCTGCGCGATATCCCGCACCGGCACGCCGTCAGGCCCGCCGCGGCCCACCACGAGCAGCAGCTCGAACAGAGTGTGGCTCAGGCCGGTCTCCTCCTCGAGCGCCCGGCCCAGGATGTACTCGAGCCGGTTCGCGGCGCCGAGCAGTCGGCCGAAGACCAGGATCCGGGGGTCGTATGCGGCCTCTCGGGAGGAAGAGAACTCAGGCGGCGTGCTCACCCGCTCAGCGTAGGCGAGGTGCTGGCCCGGGCGGCCGACGACAAGAAGTGCGCGGAACCAGGTGGCGCCGGCTTCCGACCCACTGCCCGGCACGCCGCTGGTCACCCGCGGCCTGGTCGCGGCCGGGCGAGCGCTCCTAGCCCGCGGGTACGCGCGGGCCTACGCCCAGGGCTCGCGGCGGCCGCTCCAGCACGTGGAGTCGTGGCTGGCCGTGCACACCGCGGCGCGGTTGTCGGAGGGCATCGTTGCCGAGCGACCCCGGCTCATCGGGCTGCTCCGCGACGCCTGGCGCAAGGGCGAGACGTTGGAGCGGTAGTTCACGGCGCTCGGAGGCCGGCCGAGGCAGCCGTGGCGATCTGGTTCCGGCCGGCCAGCTTCGCCTGGTAAAGGCGGGCGTCGGCAAGCTTGACCATGGCCTCGGAAGATCCGAAAGGGCCGAGCGCGCAGCCGCCGCTGACCGTGACGGTGATGCTCTGGCCGTCCGCAGCGACAGGCTCCGCGGCCGTCGCCGAGCGGATCCGTTCGGCGACCGTGAAGGCGCCGTCGAGTTCGGTGTGCGGCAGGATGAGGAGGAACTCCTCACCGCCCCAGCGCCCGCCGACGTCGCCGGCACGCAGCTCCCGGCGCAGGCGGCCCGCGAAGGCACGCAGCACCTGGTCACCGGCCGAGTGCCCATAGGTGTCATTGACCAGCTTGAAATGGTCGACGTCCAGCAGCACCACCGACAGCGGATACCCGTGCCGGAGCGAGTCGCTGTGCCGGCGAGCCAGCTCCTCGTCGAGAAACCGCCGGTTGTAGAGACCCGTCAGCGAGTCGATACGGCTGAGCTCCTCCAGTGCGGCATTGCGCTCCTGGAGCTCGTCCTGCAACTTCTTGACGTGCGACGCCGCCGCGACACGGGCCAGCAGCTCCGCTCCCTCGAACGGCTTCTTGAGATAGTCGTGCGCACCACCGCGCAGCCCCGACACCACATCGTCCATCGTGCTCCGGGAGGTCAGGAACACGACCGGGATGTCCCGCAGCTCGCTGTCGCCCTTCAGCTCGGTCAGCACCTGGTACCCGTCCAGGCCGGGCATCTCCACATCGAGGAGCACGACGTCGGGCGGGTCCGCACGACACTGCTCGACCGCGTCCAGCCCGTCCACGGCCTCCACCACGCGGTAGCCCTCGGTCTCCAGACCGTCCCGGACCACGGCGCGGATCACGAGCGAGTCGTCGGCGATCAGGACCGTCGTGGCGCTCATAGCCGTCCGGCCAGTGCGGTCGGGTCGGCGACGAAGACGATGCCGTCGTCGGCGTCGATCGTCCCCGAGACGAGACGATGGCGGCCCTGGCCCTTCGGAGCAGGCCGGATGTCGTCGGCGTCGACCCGCCGGAGGCCGGTGACACGGTCGACGAGCAGGCCGAATGCCTGTCCCTGGGCCTCGATCACCAGGATGTGCCGGCCGCTCGCATTGAGCGGGGAGATCACCGTCAGGGGTGGGTCCCCCGGGATGATGCCCGCGACGTCGGCGGCCGTGTCCGGCAGCGGGATCACGTCCGCGGCGGTGCGGACCGAGCGAGCTGCCTGCAGGGGCAGGCAGTATGCCGCGCCGGCCGCCCGGAAACAGACCATCGTCGTCATGAGGGACCTCTCACGTTCTTGATTCGTCACGTTCTGGAGTCGAGCAGCTTGAGGATCTCGGTTGCCGCGTAGCCGTCGAGCCCGGCGGGCGTGTGGTCAGGGCCGGCGTCGACCAGGGCGCGGCGAGCCGCCGCGAAGGCGCGCCGCGCCGGACCGTCGTCGCCTGCTGCCTCGAGCGCCAGCCCGAGGTGGAGCTGGGCCACCGGGTTGTGCGGCTCCAGGTACGTCCACTTGCGAAACACCACCACCGCCGCGCTGTAGTCACCCGCGGCGATGGCGTGCTGGCCCGCCGTCTCCAGCTGGTCGGCCGGTCCGGTGGGCTCTGGCTCGGGCGCCCCCGGCGGTCGTTCGGCCCTCCTGACGGGGCGGGCGGGTCGCGCCGGAGCGGCGGGAGCTGGCGTAGCCGCCGGGGACGTGCGCGTCCGGAGCGGGTTCCGCGGGTGCGGTGTGGCCGTCGGGGCCGCGGGCCGTCGCTGGTCCGGGCGGGGACGCTGTGCTGAGGAGCCCACGTGGGCGGGCCGCTGGCGGTAGATGAACGTGTCGCCCACGCGGATGGCACGGAAGCGGTCGGAGACCTGCCAGAGCGTCTCGGCAGCGCCGACGACGAGCGTCGTGGTCGGGGCGAGGCCCCCGGCGATCCTGTCGAGGAACAGGCGTACCTGCTCCGGGGCAAGGTAGATGAGCACGTTGCGGCAGAAGACCACCTGGCACGGCAGGACCTCGGGCGGGAGCGGGTCGAGGAGGTTGTGGTGCAGCGTGCTGACCCGGGACCGGACCGTCTTGCTGACCTCCCAGCCGTCTTCGACGCGGGTGAAGTGCCGCTCGAGCCGGCTGGGCGACAGGCCGTTGACCTCGCGGTGGCGGTAGCGAGCGGCCGCCGTTCGCCGCAACGCCGCGGTCGAGAGGTCCGTGGCTACGACGGCGCCGTCGATGCCCTGCTCCTCCAGGAGCATCGCCAGCGTGTAGGCCTCCTGGCCGTTGGCGCACCCCGCGCTCCAGATCCGCACCGGCCGGGGCACGTTCGGCAGCACCTCGCGCACCAGCACGTCGAACTGCTCGGGATGGCGGAAGAACCCTGTCTCCTGCACCGTGACCTGGTCCATCAAGCCCTGGAGCGAGGCGGCGTCCACTGTCAGCCGGTCGAGGTACGCCGTCGGATCCTGGCCGTGACGCGCGGCCTCCTCGCGGACCGCCCGGCGCAGGCGCCCCCGCAGGGTCTTGTCCGGGCGCAGGCCGATGCGCAGGTGGAGCAGGTCGGCCACCCGGTCGATCACGGCCTCGAGACCATGGCTGTGCGTCATCCGCGCACCACCTCGCGCACTGCCCGCTGCACGGCGTCGGCCAGCTTCTCGATCCGGATCAGCTCGGTCACCGCGCCGACGCCGACGGCGGCCTTCGGCATCCCGAACACCGTGGACGAGGCCTCGTCCTGGGCGAGGGTCGAACCACCGCGCTGGTGGATCGCCAGCAGTCCCCGCGCCCCGTCGTCGCCGATGCCGGTGAGCAGCACGCCGATCCCCGCCGAGCCCGCGGTGCGGGCAACCGACCGGAACAGCTCGTCGGCCGACGGCCGGTGCGTCGTCGCCGGCGTCTCGACCAGCTCGAGCCTGCCGTCGGCCGCGTAGTGAAGGTGACGGTCGCCGGGGGCGAAGTACACCCGCCCCGGCCGCGCGGTCTCGTGGTGCCGGGCGGTCTCGACGGGGAGCGCGGAGACCCGGGACATCCACCTGACCAGGCTCGTCGTGAAGTCGGGATGCAGGTGCTGAACCACCAGCACCGGGGCCTGGAGCCCGGCAAGGCCCCCGAGCAGGATGGCCAGGGCGCTGGGTCCCCCGGTCGAGGCGCCGACCGCGACGACCGGTCGCCCGTCCGTGCGGGGCGCGGCGTCGCGTGGTGGGTCAAATGCATGGTTGCCCCGCGGATGCCGGATGACGTGGACCGTTCTGATCTGGCGGACGGCTCGCCGCAGCTCCGCGCCCTCCGCGGGTGTCCACTGCGGTGGCCGCGGCACGGCATCGAGGGCGCCTGCTACGAGAGCCGCGACCGCCGAGGGCGCGCGCCTGTCGCGGATGCGGGCGGACAGGATCAGGATCGGCGTGGGCGTTCGCGCCATGATCTGCTCGACGGCCCGCTGGCTCTGCCCGTCCCGGAGATGCAGGTCGAGGACGACGACGTCGGGCCGCGACGTCGCGACGAGCTCGATGGCCTCCGGGCCGGTGGAGGAACAGCCCGCGACGACGATGTCGCCCTCGGCCTGCAGGATCGACACCAGCTGGCTCCGCTGGGCGGACGCGTCCTCGACGAGGACCACGCGGATCTGGCCGGCTCTGCCGCCGAGGGTCCCGGCGTTCATGCCTTCACCCCCAGGAGGCGGTTCACCGCGGTCACGAGGCTCGCCTCGTCGAAGGCGCTCTTGATGATGTAGCCGTCGGCGCCGACGTCCATACCCCGCTGCTGGTCGGCGTCGCTGGCACGGGAGCTCACGATGAGCACCGGGGTGTTGGCCAGGCTCGGATGGGCCCTGATCGCCTCGGTCAGTGCGAAACCGTCCATCCTCGGCATCTCGATGTCGGTCACGACCAGGTCGCTGCGCTCCTGGCCGAGCATCCTCAGCGCGTGCTGCCCGTCGGTAGCGACCCGCACGTCGAACCCGGCTCGTTCGAGGATGCCGCGCTGCAGCTCGCGGATGACGAGCGCGTCGTCGACGACGAGCACGCTGCGCCGAGCGGCTCCGACGGCCTCGGCGGACGCCGTCGGCATGCTCGTCCGGCCCGTCCGACCTGTCCGCGCGGCCTGCTGGATCAGACCGGGCGGGTCGAGGACCACGAGGATCGACCCGTCGGGCTCCACGCCGGCACCCGCGACCAGCGGCAGGCGAGGAAGCACGGGGCTGAGTGCCTTGATGATCACGTCGCGCTGGCCGATCAGCCGGTCGACGCCGAAAGCGTGCCTCCGGGAGGCGCTGGCGAGCACCACCACCGGCCCTTCGAACGTCTCGCCTCCGGCGAGCCCGAGCGTCTCGCCGAGCGCCTGGACGGGCACCGGACTGCCGTCCACCCACACCACCGGCCTTCCCTCGGCGCGCGCGGCATCGGCAGTGTCGGCACGGTCAGCACCGGAGGGCTCCTGGGCCTGGGAGAGCAGCACCCGGTGGAAGGGCAACGCGAAGGGCCGGCCGGCGGCCTCGACGAGCAGGCAGCGGAGCACGGCCACGGTGATCGGCACGATGATCCGGAACTCGGTGCCGACACCGGGCTCCGAATGGACCTCGACTCGCCCATGGGCCGCCTCTACGCTGGCCCGCACGACGTCGAGGCCGACACCGCGCCCCGACAGGTCGGTCACGAACTGCGCGGTGGACACCCCGGCCTGAAAGCTCAGCCCGAGACGCTCCTGGTGGCTGAGACCCTCGGTGTCGATGCCGAGGCGGTTCGCCTCCCGTTCGACGAGCTCCGTGTTGATGCCCCGGCCGTCGTCGCTCACCGCGATGATCACCTCCGAGCCGAGCTGCATCGCGTGGAGGCGCAGCGCCGCCTGGGACGGCTTCCCGACCCGCTCCCGCTCCTCGGGCGACTCGATGCCGTGGTCGATCGCGTTGCGCACCAGATGCAGGACGGAGTCCGACAACCGGCGCAGCACGCCGCGGTCCATCTCGGTGTCCATGCCGGCCGCCTCCCACCGGACGTCCTTGCCCTGGGCGCGCGAGATGTCGCGCACCGCCCGGCGAAGCTGGTCGGTGACGGTGGACACCGGCACCATCTGCGCGCGCATCGCGTGGTCGCGCAGGTCGTTGAGCGAGCGGGACAGCTCGTTGAACTCGGCAACCGTGGCCGGGTCGACACGGAACCTGTCGTTGAGCATCCGCCCGACGCGCAGCTGGGCCGAGGTGGTCTCGCCGACGAGGCGGGCGAGCTCCTCCAGGCGTTCGGCGGGAACCATGATGAAGTTGGCTGCGCCCGTCGCGGTCGGAGGGGGGTCTGGTCGCGTGTCGGCGGGCCCCGGAGCCTGGTCCACGGCCGAAGGCTGGGCGGCCGCCGGCCCTTCGGCCTCCGATCCGGAGATGGCCGCGCCGAGCTGGTCGGCGCCTCGCAGGAGCGTGTCGACCAGCTCGGCGGTGACCGGTCGCCGCCCGGCCCGCACCTCCTCGACCACCTCCTCGAGGTCGTGCGC
The DNA here is from genome assembly GCF_014653785.1 of Promicromonospora soli. GTDB lineage: Bacteria > Actinomycetota > Actinomycetes > Actinomycetales > Cellulomonadaceae > Promicromonospora > Promicromonospora soli. Next base: position 39,394 of record NZ_BNAS01000006.1, read on the forward strand.
CGTCCGGCTCACCTCGTCGAGCCCGGCGACGGCGGCCGAGCCCTTGAGCGTGTGCAGCTCGCGAAAGACGGACCCCACGAGGGTCTCGTCGTCGGCGTCCTGCTCGAGCCGGAGCAGCAGCCTGCCCAGCTCGGCGAGCCGGACCTCGGCCTCCTGCGCGAAGAGCTGACGCACCCGCTCCGGGCTCATGCCCGACATCAGCCGTCCCCGTTCGAGGCCAGGTCGAGCCGTGCGGCCGGGTCCCGCACGCGTTCGGGGGACAGGAGCGCCGCGGGGTCGAGCAGCGCGGCCGCCTGCCGGCCCACCTGATAGAGCCCCGTGGTCCCCGGCAGGTCGGAGGGCCCGGCGGGCGTATCGAGCATCCGACGCTGAGGGACGCCGGTCGTCGCCAGTGCGGCAAGACCGTGCGCGCTGTTCACGACCACGGCGAACGCCACCGTCTCGACCCTCCCCAGGCCCAGCAGAGCAGCCGTGTCGAACAGCGGGACGATCTGACCTCGCAGGTTGAACAGACCGATGACGACCTGCGGCGCGGTCGCCAACGGCGTCAGGGTCGGGCCGGCGACGACCTCGCGTGCCCAGTCCACCGGCAGCGCGTGGAGGTCGGTTCCCACCGGGAGCAACAGGGCGTGGACGTCGGTCATCGGTGTCCCGGTCGCCGGCACGTCAGTACCGGTCCCGTGCCGCGGCCGCGGTGCTCTCGAGGTTGCCCGCGAGGTCCGCGAGGTTGCCGGCGGCGTCGGCGATCTGCTGGGCGGTGGCCGAGACCTGCCGGCTGGCGTCGCTGAGCTGTTCCATGGTCTCCACGACCTGCGCGGTGGCGCTGCGCTGCTGCTGGGTCGTGAGACGGACCTGGTCGTGGGCGTGGGTCACGGCCTCGAGCAGCACCAAGCCGTGCTGCATCTGCTTGGCGCCCTTCTCCATCGCGATGACCGTGGCGTTGGTCTCGTCCTGGACCGCCGCGACGATCTCGGCGATGTTTCCGGCGGACGCCTTGGAACGTTCGGCGAGGCGACGTACCTCGTCGGCCACGACGGCGAAGCCGCGGCCGTTCTCGCCGGCGCGGGCGGCCTCGATCGCCGCATTGAGGGCGAGCAGGTTGGTCTGGTCGGCGATGTCGTTGATCAGCTCGAGCAGGGCGTCGATGTCGTTGACGCGGCCGGCCAGCGTCAGCGTGCGCTCGCTCGACGTCGCGATGTCGCCCTCGGCCTGCTCGAGGTTGTCCCTGGTCTCGGCCGTCTGCCGGACGACGTCGTCGACGGTCTCGGCGATCGCCGCCGAGGACCGGGACAGCTCCTCGGTGGTCACCGCGACCTGGGTGAACGCGGCGCTCTGCTGGGTGGTGGTCGCGGCCAGCTCGTCCGACGACGCCGACAGCTCGGCCGCCGCCGAGTTCACCTCCACACCCGCGTTCGTGGTCCGGTCGGCGAACTTCCTGAGGTTTCGCGCCTCGTGGACGCCGAAGAGCAGGGCTGCTCCGATCGCGAGGACGATCCCGACCGCGAGTACCAGAAGGGCGTACTGGCGCTCGGTGGCCACCGGGGCGAGCAGGACGTCGGCGCGTTCCTCGGCGACGATGATCCAGCCCAGGTCGTCGACGAGGTCGTACCCGCCGATGACGTCGTGGCCGTGCGGGTCGGTGAACCGCGCGGCGCCGGGCTGGCCGGTGGTGGCCGCCTGCCGGGTTGCGGCGTTGTCGATGGTGGAGCTGAGCGCGCCGGCAGCCAGCATCGCGGTGTCGTCGGGGACCTCGGCCATCTCCTCGGTGCTGTGGATCAGACGAAGCTGCGAGTCCACCGTGAAGACCTCGCTGGCTTCCTCCAGCCCCGGGTCGAGCAGGTCGGAGAGCCGCACCGGGTTGAGGTTGCCGATCAGCACGGCCTGCGGGCGGCCGTCCTCGCCCAGCACCGGCTGTGCCATGACCCACTCGATGTGGTCGCCCTGCCGGACCAGCGAGGTCAGGACCGACTGGCCCTCGGCGGCACGCAGGAACCACTCCTGGCCGGACGGGTCGATCCCGGCGCCGGCTCCGCTGCTCAACAGCACCTCGCCGTCCAGGTCGGTGACCTCGATCAGGGTGAACTCGTCCCCGGTCTCCGCGACGTGCGCCAGCGCGGACCGGGTCTCCTCAGAAGCCGGGTCGGCGGCCGCGGTCGTGGCGAGGACGGTCAGGCTCTCACGCCGTTCGGCCAGCCAGTCCTCCAGGCGCAGCGTGAGGGCGTGGGCGACGCTCTGCCCATTCTGCTCGGCCGCGGCGGTGAGGCTCGTCGCCGTCGAGTTCGTCAACAGCAACGCAAGCACGACCAGCAGGGGCAGGGAGACGGACAGGACCGCCGCCGCCAGGCGGTAGCGATACCGCAGTCTTCGACGCGGTGACAGCCGGCGGGTCATGGTGCTGCTACCGAGTGTTGCGCGACAACGGGGTCAGTCCTTTTGCGCAATGGCGGCGTTATTACTTTTCGCTCGACGCTCGTCCTGAGGTGCATCTCAGATCTCCTCTGTCGCAGCCACTGTCTCGCGCCAGACGACTATTCGGACCAATCGGTAATCAGCCGGGCGTACCGCCAAAAGCCAGCATGACACGGGGCATCAATAAACGTCAGATATACGGCCCGACGGGATATTCGACAGCCAATGATCGTCGACTTCTGCCGCGGTCAGCGGTCGACCCAGGGCGAAGCCTTGAGCGGATTCCACGCCGGTTTCTCTGAGCAGCTCGAACTGGTCCGTGTGCTCGACTCCTTCCGCAACCATCGGCAGGCCGAAGGCACGGATGGTGTCCACCATGGACCGGAAGCGCTCGCGCGACGCCGTGGTCTCGACGTCGAGGTAGCTCCTGTCGATCTTCACGATGTCCAGGGGGAGACGAGAGAGCTGGGCGACGGTGCTGTGTCCCGTGCCGAAGTCGTCCAGGCTCAGAGAGACACCCATCCGCCGCAGCTCCCACAGGTTCGCCACGGCGAGAACGTCGCCGACCAGCACGGTCTCGGTGACCTCGACGACGAGCAGGCCGGGATCGAGGCCGCTGCGCCGCAGGGCGTTCGCTACGTCGTCCCGGATTCGTGGCGCATTGATGTGACGGCCGGAGACGTTGACGGCCATGGTCAGGGAGCGGGGTCCGTGCGTGCTGATCCAGGCGGCGGCCTGCTCCGTCGCGTTGTTCAGCACCCACGTGTCGATCTCGCAGATCAGCGCGGACTCCTCGGCAGCGGGAATGAACTCTGCCGGAGGAAGCAGCCCCAGTCCCGGCCGATCCCATCGGACCAGCGCTTCGAACCCCTCGAGGGCTCCGGTCCGGACGCTGATGATCGGCTGGTAACGCAGCACGAGCTCGTCATGGTCGACGGCGTGCGATATCGCGGTCTCGAGGTCTGACCAGACCATGAATTCCTCGCCGTATCGAGCGCTGTCCATGTGTCAAACATTCTCTGCGGGGCTGTGCTCCGCGATGAGCACACCGAGCGAACGAGCGGTACGCCGCCGCCGCATTGCGGCAACGGCGGGCACCCCCGCGGGAATGCCGTCGATTGCGCCTGGCGGGGTGTGGAACAGCCACATCGAGATGGCGTGGAATGCGGCCCAGTCGTCTTGGACGACCTTCATCGACACGATCTTGTCATGGCTCGACGGCGCTGTGACCGTGCGGACGACGGTCAGCCGCACGGGTGCGGCCCCGGGGAGGTTGAGCTCGACCACCTGGGCAGTCGGCGTCGTGCCCGCGGGAAACCGGACGGCCGCCCCGCCGATCGAGATGTCCACGAGCTCGCCCTCAGTGCCGTCGATGACCACCTTGGCGCGCACCGCGACGCGGTGCGCGTTGCGTCGTGACGTCGCGTAGGCGGGCGCCATGACCCGTGCCGCACCATAGACCAGGCCGATCCCGGCCAGCAGCAGCCAGACGCCCGACGCCACCGTCGCGCCGGCAGTCGCGCGCCAGGGAACCCAGCCCAGGGCACCGGCCAGCGCGTAGAGCAGCACCCCGAAGAGGATGGCGATCAGCACGGTCACGATGTGGGGCGGGCGACTCCGTCGTCGCAGGTCGGCGCCCGCCTTGGGGGTCACCGCGAACTTGAGGGTCCGCCGGGTCACCAGCCACCACAGGCACGAGAATCCCACAGGGATGCGGAAGATCCGCAGCGCGAACGACGTCGGAAGGTGCAGGTGGTGCCGGAAGAGCTGCCGCACGCCCCACATCCGCACCACGAACATCGCGACGAAGACGGCGGCGAAGACTCCTGGACCGGCGGTCGACGTCTGCGCACCACTGAGCAGGATCACCACTGGGAGGATAAACACCGCGACCGTGACGACCCCTTCCAGCCACCACACGGTCCCGCTGAGGTACTCGAAGTAGTTACGCCACGACATCCATCTCTTCGCGGCCCACAGCCGTTCCTTGGCGAGAACCTGCATGGAGCCCAGGCCCCACCGGGTCCGCTGCAGGAGGTACTGCTCCGGGGTCTGGGGCGCCAGTCCGACGGCCAGGGTCTGACTGTGGTAGACGGTCTTCCAGCCCGCGCGGATGAGGCCCAGGGTCGTGTGCATGTCCTCCACTATCGTGTCGGTGGCGATCCCTCCCACCTCTCGCAGAGCGCGCAGGCGGAGCAGGGAGGTGGAGCCGCACCAGAACGGTCCGGCGCTGTCGTGGTTGCGGGCCGCCATCAGGACGTGGAAGAAGATGCCCTGCTCCCCGGTGACGCCGTCGTCGTCGAACGCACCAGAGTTGTAGAACGTCTGGGGGCCTTGCACCAGCGCGATGTCGGGATCGTCGAACCAGCCCAGGGTGGCGGTGAGGAAAGTCGGCAGCGGCACGTGGTCACAGTCCAGCACAGCGATGATGTCGACGTCGCCGCCTCCGTCCGCGGCCTCCCGCGCCATGAGGTCGAGAGTGTGGTTGAGGTTGCCGGCCTTGGCGTGGTCGTGCACCGGCCGGCGGACGTAGCGGGCGCCGTACGCCCGGCACATCTCCTCGACCCAGTCCCGGTCGCCGTCGTCGAGCACCCACGTCTCATGGGCAGGTCGCAGCGCGCACGCTGCGGCGATCGTTGGCGCGATGACCTCCACCGGCTCGTTGTAGGTCGGGATGAGAACCGCCACCCTCATCCCGGCGGGAAGCTCGCTGACCGGCTTCGGGGCGCGGCAGTCGATGTTCCACAGCGTCACGATACGGATCATCAGACCCAGCAGAGGAAGCGCCTCGAAGCTGACCAGGATCCATGCCGCCGTCTTGTCCCATCCTCCGGTCGGCATGGTGAAGGTGACCCTCCACCACAGGTACGCCACGATGGCCCCGACCGCGACGAGGCCGCCGACCCTCGCGAGCCGGCGGCTGCGCGGTGACTCGGGTCGAGGCGCGCCCAGCAGGTACGCCCAGCCGGCCAGCTCGCTCACCGGCTCGACCGAGGCCGATATCCCTCGTGCCCGCGTCGGGATGTCTCTGAAGCTTCTGGCGGACCGGACCTTGGCCCCGGCGGGGGCAGAGCCACCGGTTGGGTTCCGATTCATGGGCGCCCCCTCGAGGAGAGATTTCACCCCCCACGGTAAGCGAGAACCGGTTCAGCGGCCCGACGACGAACCTGCCGACCGCGAAAGGTGGCCGCGCACGCCGGCTCGGCCCCGGGCGGGAGCGACATGCCCGGTGCCGAACCGCCGCGACAGCGCGCCGCGCAGCCGCTCGCGCCCGCTGAGGTGGCCGTTGCCGTCCGCGTGGCCCGGCGTGGCCGGAACAGGGACGACGGCGAGGCGCGCCCGCTCGGCGTCGTCGACCGCCTGGTGGACCTCGGCGTAGCCGCCGTTCGGCATCCGGACGATCCGGCCCGTCTCGTGCCCGTGCAGCACGATCTCGCGGTCCTTGCGCTGCAGGCCGATGCAGATGCGCCGGGTGACCTCGAACGCGAGTGGGGGGCCGACGAACAGCGTGACCTGCAGCGCAGTGATGACCGACTCGAAGCTGACACTGAACTCGGTGGACACGATGTCGGCGCTCGCGGCACCCCACAGGACTCCGTAGAAGAGCGCGCCGGCGACGCCGATCCCGGTACGGACCGGGACGTTCCTCGGCCGGTCGAGCACGTTGTGCACCTCGCGGTCCTGGTTGACCCACGACTCGACGTACGGGTAGACGACAAGAAGCCCGAAGTAGAGCCCGACCACCGCCATGGGGACCAGCGTCGCGAGGGTCACCGTCCACCCCATCCACTCGGTCTCCCAGCCCACCGGGACCAGTCGGAGCGCACCGTCGAGGAAGCCCATGTACCAGTCGGGCTGGCTGCCCGCGCCGACCTCGCCCACGGACGCCGGTCCGTACGACCAGACGGGGCTGATGGTCGACGTCGCACCGAGCAGCACGAGCACGGCGCCGGTGATGCCCCCCATCCCCGCGGCGCGGAACGCGGCGTCGGGCCACAGCCGCAGCCCGAGCGACGGGACGGGCTCCGGCCGAGCCTGCTCGGGCTGACCGTGCCTCAGCGCGAGCGCCGCGCGGGCAGCGATGACCACGACGATCAGTGCCGGAGCGATGGCCACGTGCAGGGGGTACAGGTTCTCGATGATCTGGCCCGGGAACGGCCCGCCGAACATCAGGTTCGCCGCCCAGACGCCGATGAACGGGATGCTGAGCACCACGCCCTCCACGATGCGGAGGCCCGTGCCGGAGAGCATGTCGTCCGGCAGGGCGTAACCGCTCCAGCCGGCGGCGAGAGTCAGGATGAAGGCACCGACCAGCAGGACCCAGCTCAGCTGCCGCGGCCGGCGGAACCCGCCGGAGAAGAACGTGACGAGCAGCTGCATGATGATCGAGGCGGGCATGACGAGCGCGGCCCAGTGGTGCGTCTGGCGCACCAGGAGGCCGCCGGTCTGCTCGAACGAGATGTACATCATCGAGGCAAAGGCCTCGGTCACCGTCGCGCCCTGGAGGGGCTCGTAGGGGCCGTCGTACGTGACGAGCTCGCCCGACGGCGTGTACGGGAACGCGAGCAGTATCCCGGTCACGGTCAGGACGAGCAGGCAGGCGAAGGTGACGACGCCGAACAGGTTCGACCAGTGCAGCCGCACCCGCCGTCGGGCGAGCGCGGAGGCGAGCGCGGAGGCGCGCGCCGGGGCGAGGGCTGCGAGCTTCGTGAGCCGACGGCGGCGGTCAACCGGCATGGCGCACCACGCTCAGCTCGGGCCGTGGAGCGGTCTCCTGGGCGGGCGCACCGGCAGCCGCTCCGGCGAACGGGTCTCCGCCCGCGAGGAACGCGGCCCGCGGCTGCTGCACCGTGGCGAGCGGGATGATGTCGCGCCCGAAGAGCGCGGCCGACGCCCAGACGAGCAGCACGCGGATCTTGCGCTCCCAGGTCGGCACGGCCAGCACGTGGTAGCCGCGGTGCATGAGCCAGGCCAGGACGCCCTTGATGACGAGGCGGCGGTACTGGAAGATGCCTTGCCCGATGCCGAGCGTCGCGACGGTGCCGAGGCTGTGGTGGATGTAGGGCCGCACCTTCTTGCCGCGCAGGTCGGCGACCAGGTTGGCCGCCAGGAGCTTGCCCTGGCGTACGGCGTGCTGCGCGTTCGGCACGGTCCGCGCGCCGGGCACGGCGGAGGCGAGGTCCGGCACGGCGGCGTTGTCGCCGGCGGCCCACGCGTCGGGGACAGGCGCATCGTCGGTGCCGACGCGGAGGTCGGCCCGAACGCGGACCAGTCCGCGCTCGTCGACCGGCAGGTCGGTGTTCCGCGCTACGACGGGGTTGCTGCCGTTGCCGGCCGCCCAGATCAGCATCCCGTTGCCGTAGGACTGGCCGTCGGCCAGGACTATCCGGCCGCCGGCGGCCGAGGTGACGTGGGTTCCGAGGTGGAGGTGCGCGCCCCGCTTCTCCAGGTGGCGCACCACCCAGCGGCCGGGCTCGTCGGTGACCTCGGGCAGGATCCGCTCGTTCGTGTCGACGAGGTGGAAGCCCAGGTCGTCGAAGCTGAGCTCGGGGTAGGAGCGCAGCAGGCTCGTGGCCAGGGACAGCAGCTCGCCGAACACCTCGACCCCGGTGAACCCGCCGCCGACGACGGTGACCGTCAGCAGCCGCCGGCGCTCCGGCCCCGGGGGGAGCAGCGCGGCGCGGTCGAAGGCGGTCAGGAGCTGGTCGCGGATCGCGACTGCCTCCTCGACGTGCTTGAGCCCGATCGCCTCCTCCGCGATCCCGGGCACCGGGAACGTGCGGGTCACGGCGCCGGCGGTGACGACGATCGTGTCGTATCCGATCTCGCGGATGGCGCCGTCGTTGGTGCGGACTGTGGCGGTGCGGTGTGCGTGATCGATCGACGTCGTGTGGCCGGCGATGATGGTGCTGCGGCGCAGATGCCTGCGCAGCGACACCATCACGTGCCGCGCCTCGATCGAACCAGCCGTGACTTCCGGCAGGAACGGCTGGTAGGTCATGTAGCCGTGCGGGTCGACGAGGGTGACCTCCGCCTCGCCTCTGCGGAGCTTCTTCTCCAGGCCCCACGCGGTGTAGAAGCCGGCGTAGCCGCCGCCGACGATCAGAATCTTCTCCATGACAACCTCCTGGTGGTCTCATCTGATCGACAACGCAGCGCGGCGAAACGTGACGTGGTCCTGGTCACAGAGCGGGCAGGGCCCTCACGTGCGGGGTAGCCGGTCGAATCCGGTGAACGGCTCCCGGATCGTGACGCTTGAGGCGTCCCCGCTGGTCTGCGCGACGGCGGACATCGCTCGGATCAGGTCCTCGGTGAGGTGTCCGTAGACCTGCATGGTGCCGCCCGGTTCGAGATACTCGGCGTAGGCGGTGGCGAAGTGCTCCATCCCCACCTTCATGTGGGTCGCCATCGAGTCGGCGTCCGGATGCACCTGCACGATCGTGACGTCGTCGGAGTCCGGCGCAGCGTAACCGTAGAAGGAGTGCAGCCGCGGCTCCTGGGGCTCGACGATCTCCGAGCTGAACCACTCGAAGTGCTTCTTGAACTCCTCCCTCTTGCCAGGCTTGGTCTTGTAGGTGCCGATGAAGATGAACGGAGCGTTCATGGCGTCCTCCCGGGTTCGGTGCCCCGCTGGATTCGGGGCTTGAGGTCAACGATGCCCGCCTCCCCGTTGCGTCGCTTCCGCAGAGCGGGCCATCCTCCGGCGGCCGATGCTGGGTATTCCTACCCAGTGCCACCGGCTGGGAGAATCGGCAGGGGGAGAGTGCGATGAACGACGCCGTCAGCGACGTTGGTACCGCTCGCGAGCATCACCACGCGTCGCGGTGGGTCCGGGCCAGCGAGGAGTACGCGGCCGCGGACCGGGCCACGCCCTTGGCCGTCGAGGACCTGGAAGCCTGGGCCGAGTCCGCCCAGGTCGTCGGGCGGATCGACGAGGCGGTCGCGGTCCTGACCCGGTGCTTCGACGTCCGGGCCGAGGCCGGCGAGATCCACGGGGCTACGCGTGCGGCGTACTGGCTCTGGAGTGCTCACATCTTCGCGCGAGGCGAGTTCGCCACCGCGGCCGGCTGGGTCGAGCGAGCCCGGGCGCTGGCGGAAGAGCGAGGGTCGGGTGAGTACGGCTGGCTCCTGATCCCGATGGCCTACGGGTACCTCGGGAAAGGTGACTTCGCGACCGCTGAGGGTTTGCTGCATCGGGCTGCGGAGCTGGGGCTCGGCCGCGGCGACGTCGACCTGATCACCGTCGCCACCACGATGCGTGGCCGGGCCACTCTCAAGCTGGGATCGCTCGAGATCGGGTTGGCGCTCCTCGATCAGGCGATGGTCCGCATCCTGACCCGGACGACCTCGCCGCGTACGGCAAGCGCCATGTACTGCGCCGCGATCGGCTCGTGCTACGAGGTGCAGGAGATCGCGCGGGCGACGGAGTGGTCGGGCGCCCTGGACCACTGGCTCGGAACGCTGCCCCAGCTGGGAGGCGCGTACTTCGGAAACTGCCGGATCTATCGCGCGCTGCTGATGCGCCTGCGCGGGGAGTGGTCGCGGGCCGAGGCCGAGCTCGAGCAGGCCTGTCGTGACCTGGCCGTGGACGGGCGGCTGGTGGTCGGCCACGCCTGGTACGAGCTCGGGGAGCTGCGCCGGCTCCAAGGGGGGCCGGGTGTCGAGGAGGCCTTCGAGCAGGCGACGGCCTTCGGCCGCGTGGCCCAGCCTGGCCTCGCGCTCTACCGGCTCGGCCAGGGTGATGCGCAGGCGGCCGGCGCGGGTCTGCGGCGGGTCCTGACCGAGCGGCAGCTGGCGGACGACCGGCTCGCGCTTCTCCCGGCGGCAGTCGAGATCTCCCTCGCCGCGGGTCAGGTCGATGAGGCCAAGGACTTCGTCACCGAGCTGGAGAAGATCGCCCAGACCTACCCGACGACCGCCATGCGGGCCATCCTGCATACCGCCCGAGGCGCTGTCGGGCTGAGGGAGAATCGGCCCGCCGATGCGCTGGCCCGCCTGCGGGACGCGTCAGATCGATGGCGGGAGCTCGACGCTCCGTACGAGACCGCCCAGGTCGGGGTACGGATCGCGGAGGGGTGCCGCGCACTCGGCGACGAGGAAGGCGCACTGATGGAGCTCCGGGCGGCCCTGGCGACGTTCGAACGGCTCGGCGCCCGGCCGGACGCCTCCCGGGTCCGCGGGCTGATGTCGGCTCAGAACGCTCACCTTGCCGTGCTGAGCTCTCGGGAGGCAGAGGTGCTGCGGCTGATCGCCACGGGCGAGACGAACGCCGAGATCGCCGCTCAGCTCTTCCTGAGCGAGCGGACCGTTCACCGGCACGTCAGCAACATCCTGATCAAGCTCGATGTCCGCTCGCGCACCTCGGCCGCGATGTACGCGGTTCGGCACGGGCTGACCTGAGCCATCGGTCAGCGGCCGCAGGTCGTGGCCGCGCTGGTACGCGACCTCGTCGCGGGAAAGGTGGCCGCATGACAGACAGCGAACCAACGGCCGACCGTCACCAGGACGGCATGGCCGTGCGGCGCGAGGTGCTCGGTGACGTACAGGTGGACCGTGCCGTCGCGGGCACGACACCGTTCACCGCCGACCTCCAGGACCTCATCACGCGGTACGCGTGGGGCGAGATCTGGACCCGGCCCGTCCTGGACCGGCGTAGCCGCTCGATGATCACCCTGACCGCGCTCGTCGCCGGCGGCCACTGGGAGGAGCTCGAGACGCACGTGCGCGCCGCCGTACGGAACGGGCTGAGCGTCGAGGAGATCCGGGAGGTGCTGCTCCAGACGGCGATCTACTGCTCGGTGCCCAGCGCCAACCAGGCGTTCAAGATCGCCCAGGAGGTGCTGACCGAGGAGGGCCTGGCCTGAGGTGCACCGCCGTCGTCGGATCGGTCAGCCGACGGATGACGGCGCGTCCGCCGTCGCACTACCTTGAGGCATGACCAGCGCGAACCCGCCCGCACCGGGCGGCCCAGATCCTGTCGGGAGCGATCTCAGCTCCGGCGCAGCACTGACTCCCGGCTTCCGCGGCCGGGCGCGCCCGAAGGGCGTGACGCTGCCGCCCGGGCAGTACGCGGAGGAGGGCTTCCCGGTCCTCTCCGCGGGCCCCACGCCCAACGTCGACAGCTCGACCTGGAGCTTCACCGTCACAGCCGAGTCCGGCGCCACGAGGTCCTGGACGTGGGCGGAGCTGATGGCGCTGCCTCAGGACGAGCCGACGGTGGACATCCACTGCGTCACGCGCTGGTCCAAGTTCGGCACCCGCTGGCGCGGCGTCTCCCTCGACGTGCTGCTCGCGGACGTCGAGTCCACGGCGGACTTCGCGATGGTCGGCTCCTACGGCGGGTACACGACGAACCTGCCGGTTGCGGACCTGCTGGGCGGCAAGGCGTGGATCGCGCACACCTTCGACGGAAAGCCGCTGCACCCCGAGCACGGCGGCCCGGCGCGGCTGCTGGTGCCGCACCTGTACTTCTGGAAGTCGGCCAAGTGGGTGCGCTCGCTCACGCTCATGCCGGTGGACCGGCCCGGCTTCTGGGAGAAGCTCGGCTATCACGACCTCGGCGACCCCTGGCGCGAGCAGAGGTACCAGGGTGACTGAAGCGGTCGGCGCGCGGCTCGGTGCGCGCTACGCCGTCCCCAGCGGCTGGCAGGTCGCCACCCTGGTGGACCGGCGCGCCGAGAGCCCCTCCGCGGAGACCCTCGTGCTGGACGTGCCCGGATGGCCGGGTCACCAGGCCGGTCAGCACCTCGACCTGCGCCTCACCGCCCCGGACGGCTACACCGCCGAGCGCTCGTACTCCGTCGCGAGCGGCCCCACGCCGCCCGACGCCGGCCGCGTCGAGGTCACCGTCCAGCGCGTCGCTGACGGCGAGGTGTCGCCGTACCTCGTCGACGTGTTTCCACCCGGGTCCTCGATCGAGGTCCGCGGACCCATCGGCGGCTGGTTCGTCTGGGACCCCGTGCGCGACGCGGGCACCCCGGTGCTGCTCGTGGCGGGCGGCTCGGGGCTGGTCCCGGTCATGTCCATGGCCCGCGCCCGCCGGGAGGCCGGCGACCGCACCCCGTTCCGGCTGATCTACTCCGTCCGCACGGCGGAGGACCAGCTGTACACGGACGAGCTGGCGGCGCTCGCCGCCCGCGGCGACGGGTTCGAGGCCAGCACGATCTTCACGCGGGCGGTCTCCCTCACGGCCTTGCGGGGTCCGCGACGCCTCACCTCGTCCGAGCTGGCGTCGTGGGGCTGGCCGCCGGAGCTGGAGCCTCGGGTGTACGTCTGCGGCCCGACCGGATTCGTGGAGGCGGTCGCGAGCATGCTCGTGGCCCACGGCCACGACCCGGCCCGGATCCGGACCGAGCGGTTCGGCCCGGCGGCGGGCTGAGGGCCCGGTGGCGGGCTGGACCGGGTGCTCGCGGGCCTCGTCTACCGGCCCTGGCGCGCCGGCGTCGACGGCCACCAGATCGCCCGGCCGACGTCGTAGGCGAGAGCGGGGACGAGCAGCGAGCGGACGACGAACGTGTCGAGCAGTACACCGAACGCCACGATGAACGCGAGCTGCGCGAGGAAGAGCACCGGGATGACCGCGAGCGCGGTGAACGTCGCGGCGAGCACCAGGCCCGCGGACGTGATGATGCCTCCGGTGAGCCGCAGGCCGCGCAGCACGCCCTCGTGGGTGCCGTGCGCGAGCGACTCCTCGCGGACGCGGGTCATCAGGAAGATGTTGTAGTCGATGCCGAGCGCGACGAGGAAGACGAAGCCGAACAGCGGCACCGCGGGGTCGGCGCCGGGGAAGCCGAGCAGCTCGTTGAACACCAGTGCCGCCACGCCCATGGCCGTCCCGAAGGACAGCACCGTGGTGAGGACGAGGAGCAGGGGCGCCACCACGGCGCGCAGCAGGAGCATGAGGATCAGCAGGATCACGACGAGCACGATCGGGACGATGAGGGCGCGGTCGCGGATGGACGCGTCGTTCGTGTCGAGGTCCGTGGCGGACTCGCCGCCCACGAGGGCCTCGGGAACGGTGCCGGCGTAAGCCGCGCGAAGGTCCCGGACGGTCTGCTCGGCGGCCGCCGAGTCCGCGGCGTCGCCGGGTGTGCCCTGGAGCAGCACCATGCCGTCGGAAACGACCGGCTCGGGCGCCGGCGTCCCGGGCGGACCCTGCGCCTCGATGCCGTCCGCGGTCACCGGGGCGGTCCCGCTGGGGGTGTCGGCGGTGACCGCCACCTGCGCTATGCCGTCCTCCCGCAAGAGGACGTCGGCAGCTCGCTGCGTCTTGTCCTCGGGCGCGACGACGTAGACCGGGCTCCCGGAACCGGCGGGGAAGTGCTCCGCGAGCCGCTCCTGACCGGTACGCGCCTCGGACGCGCCGAGTACGACCTCCGACTGCGGCACGCCCGACGCCTGCAGCTGGGTGATCCCCGCGCAGCCGAGGGCCAGGGCCGCCGCCGTCGTGATCCAGATGGTCCGGGGCCGGGCTCGGACGCCGCGCGAGAGCCGTCCCCACAGGCCGCCGTCGTTGGCGCCGGCCCGCGCGGCGGCGGGGTCGTACGTGGGGCGACGGGGCCAGAACGCCGCGCGGCCGAGCGCGAGCAGCAGTGCCGGCAGCAGGGTGAGCGCGGCGAGCATCGCGAAGGCGATGCCGACGGCGGCGACCGGGCCGAGAGCGCTGTTGGAGCGCAGCTCGCTCAGCAGCAGGCAGAGCAGGCCCGCGATGACGGTGCCGCCCGACCCGAGGATCGGCTCGTACGAGCCGCGCAGGGCGCGCCAGGTGGCGGTCCACCGGTCCGGGGTGTGCACGAGCTCCTCGCGGAAGCGCGCGACGTACAGGAGGGCGTAGTCGGTCGCCGCCCCGATGACCAGGATGAAGAGGATGCCCTGTGTCTGACCGCTGAGCAGCAGCACTCCGGCGCGCGCGAGGTGCCAGACCGTGAGCAGCGCCAGGCACAGTGCGAACAGGCTCGTCGCGAGCACGGCCAGCGGGAGCAGCAGGGAGCGGTAGACGACGACGAGGATCACCAGGACCGCCGCGAGGGCGACGCCGAGCAGGATGCCGTCGATGCCGGCGAACGCCGACACCAGGTCGCTGGTGAAGCCGGCCGGCCCCGTGATGTACACGTCGACCCCGTCGGGCAGGCCGGTGCGCAAGGTGTCGCGCAGCTCCGCGGTGGCGTCGCCGAGGTCGGCGGAGACGGACAGGGGCACGAAGGCCTGGGCCGCGGCGCCGTCGTCGGCGGGGATGGCGGGGGAGACGTCGCCGCCCACGGCGTCCAGGTCGGCCGCCGCCGTCAGCCGCTCGCCGATTGTGGTGAGCTCGTCTTCGGTGAGCCCGTTGGACCCCTTGGCAGGGACGAAGACGACGACGGCCGGCACGGCGTCGCCCTCGGTGAAGCCCGAGAGCCGCTCTTGCACCTCCGTCGCCTCCGCGGTCGCCGGCAGGTAGGCGGTGCGGTCGTTGGAGGACACCTCGTCGACCCGGCCGAAGTACGGGCCCCCGATCGCCGCGCCCACGAGCCAGACGAGAATGAGCACGGCCGGGAGCGTCACGCGCAGCCACGACCAGAGCCGCATGGGCCGGCACCTCCTGGGTCTCGTGCGATGAATTTCGCTAGCCAGGCTATATTCAAGCACAACACGCAATAAGCGAAGGGCTAATATTTGAGCGTGGATCCTGAACCCGTGGCGCGCGACCAGGCGGAGCTGTCGATGTTGGACCCCCGCGTGATGGATCCCGACCAGGAGATCGTGCGGCGCGCGGGTATGGACGACGCCGACGTCGACCAGGTGGTGCGTGTCCTGGAGGCGTTGCGCCGGTGGCGCGAGACCGAGCGCCGCATGAGCGAGGCCTCGCGGCGCTACATGAAGCTCGGCGAGACCGATATGCGGGCCCTGCGCTTCATCATCGCCATGCAGAACCACGGCCGCGTCGTGACCCCGGGCGCGATCGCCGAGCACCTGGGCATCACGACGGCGTCGACCACGAAGCTGATCGACCGGCTGGCCGCGGGCGACCACGTGCGGCGCTTCCCGCATCCCTCCGACCGGCGCAGCCTCGCCATCGAGGTGACGGAGGAGACGCGGCGGGCGGCGCGAGAGACAGTGGGGCGCAGCCACGCCCGCCGGTTCGACGCCGCCGCGCGGCTCACGTCCAAGGAGCGTGAGGTCGTCACGCGCTTTCTCGACGACCTGGCGGGTTCGGGCTCCGGCTGAGCTCAGCCGCCCTGGACCAGGGACGCGCCCAGCGCTGTGCGCCTGTGGAGCACGCCGGTGCCGCTCCGGCGGGTGGTGATCAGCCCGGCTCGGCGGAGTATCGCGGTATGCCGGCTGACCGTGGAGGGCGAGGTCATGGCCAGCGCGGCGAGCGTCGTGGTGGTCAGCTCGGTGTCGATCAGCCGGAGCACCGTGGCGCGGGTTTCCCCCAGCAGCTCGCTCAGGGCGTCGGCCTGGCCATCGGTGGTCAGGAGCGGGCGCCAGAACGGTTCGCGGCTGACCGGGTAGACCAGTACGGGTTGCAGCTGTGGGTCGGCCAGCGTGATCGGATGCTTGACGCCGAAGAACGTGGGGACGAGAGACAGCCCGCGCCCGTCAAGGTGGACGTCCCGCCTGACGGGGTAGTCGACCTCCAGGACCGGGGCGCGCCAGCGGGTGGTCGGGCCCAGGGTGCTTTGTACTGCGCCGACGCCGTGCGCCAACGCGTCGTTCGCCAGTCCGGTCACCCATTGGCCGGCGACAGCCGCCGCCTGGCCGACATACGGGGCCACCACCGCCTGGTGGTATCGCCGCATCGCGACGCCGAGCCGGTTCAGGGCGGCAGGTCGGCCCGCCGCTACGTCGTCGAGCCAGGGCGGGGTTCCCCGGCCGCGGCCCGGGAGCCGGGCAACCTCGGCGCGCAGACGTTGCTTGCCGGTGGACGGCACGGTCTCCACGTGCGCACCAGATCGGCCGCGGTGAAGTGAGTGCGAAGCACAGGTCCCCCTCGGAAGCTTCCGGCTCGTACTGACGCGCGCTGGGGCGCGGGCCGTGCGGACTGTAAAGAGGTGAAATCTGCCTGCGCAGTACACCGGCAACCGGTTGACCTGCCGGTTGTGGAGGGGCGCCGGCGCGGGGTCGCCCGAGGCGCCCGTCTCGTAGAAAGATGACGCCACTCATAAATGAGTGTAGTCTGAAATGGCCCACCAGCCGGGCCACCCAGAACCGTCATCGCAGTGAACGGAGCGGACCCATGTCCGAGCAGAGCACCATCACGTTCGTACGCACCACACCACAGATCGCAAGGATCACGTTCGAGAACCCGCCCGTGAACCTGATCGTCGGCGAAACCGTTCGTCGGCTCGACGAGATCACCCGTGAGCTCGAGGCCGACCCGGAAATCCAGGTAGTCGTCTTCGACAGCAGCACGCCGGACTTCTTCTTCAACCACTTCGACCTCGCGGCCGCAGCCGAGTTCCCGACGCCGGAGGGCGAGGGCGCAGTGCCGATCTGGACGGACATCGTGCTGCGGCTGTCCAAGGCTGCGTACATCACGATCGCGTCGATCCGAGGACGGACCCGTGGTGGCGGCAACGAGCTGACGCTCGCGCTCGACCTGCGCTACGCGAGCCGTGAGAAGGCGATCTTCGGTCAGCCGGAGGTCGGCGGCGGCCTGCTGCCGGGTGGTGGTGGCACCGAGCGACTGCCCCGGTTCATCGGCCGGGATCGCGCGCTCGAGGTGATCCTGAGCAGCGACGACTATGACGCCGACACCGCCGAGCGCTGGGGCTGGGTGACACGGGCTCTGCCCGACTCCGAGCTCGACGGCTTCGTCGACACGATGGCCGCTCGCCTCGCCTCGTTCGACAGGACCTCCCTCGCGTCGGCCAAGGCCATGGTGAACCGCGCGTCGCTGCCGCCGGACGCAGACCTCGTCACCGCTTACGGCGAGTTCGCCCACTCGCTCACGCTGCCCGGATTCCTGTCCCGCGCCGCCGGGTTCGAGGCCTTCGCCGCCCAGCTCGGGCTCGACCTCGAGTACAAGCTCGGTGAGTACCTCGGCATGGCCAACCGGCAGGCCTGAGCCGGCACCACGTGCGGACCGCGGGCCTGACTCGGTGTGTACCTGGTGCACCGTGTACCTGGTGCGTCGCCGAGTCAGGGCCGCGGTCTCCGATCCGAAGTGGGCCTACGACAGCGTGATGCTGTCGATCTCGGCGTAGCCCGTGCCACCCGAGAAGTTCGGCGAGCCCTTCGCGAGCCGGATCACGTTGTACCCGGCCCGGAGCGAGACCGTCACGTTCCTTGTCGAGAACTGGCCCCAGCCCGCCGTCGCCGGATAGGACACGGTGGACCAGGCGCCGCCGTTGTAGGCCAGCCCGTGGGTCGACGTCGACCCCGTGCCGTTCGCATACCGGATGGCCATCGTGTAGCTGCGGGCCGTCGGAACGTTCACCGTGAAGTCCACGAAGCTGTGCGAGCGCATGTCCGCCGAGCCGTCGATCCCGCCGACGTACGAGCCGTTCGACGCGGCCGAGGAGCCGCGGGTCTGGGCGTTCACGACGTTCGCGTTCTCGGCCTCGTAGACCTGCTGCCAGCTCGACGTCGGGCCGCCTGCGGGCGTGACGACCACCTGGTAGGCGCCCTCCGCCGTCATCCCGTTCACCGGGACCGTGACCGTGCCGTTCGAGACGTTCATGGTCGACGATGACAGCACGGTCGGGGCCGACACCTGGGTGTTCCGCCCGCTGCCGGGTACCGCGTTCACCGTCACCTGGACCGACGAGCCGAACGATCCCAGCCCGTTGACCCGCACGCTGTTGTTGCCGCTGTCCCCGCCGAGGACGACGTTGACGATCTTGCGGCTCGAGTCGTACGCCGCCACGCCATCGAGCCAGCTCTGCGGTGTGGTGCGCACGACGTTGCCCGCCATCGCGCCGTACCAGCGGTAGGCCCAGTACGAGGCGGTCGGCTGGCCGCTGAGCGTGAACAGGCCGTCGAACGTGCCGGCCTCGAACCAGTACGCGCGGTGCGCCTCCCGCGCGCGCCGTGCCGCTCCAGCACCGAGATCCAGTGCACCGCCACGCTCGGGATGTCCATCTGGTTGAACGAGTTGTACTCGTTGATCGCAATCGGGCGCGGGCTGATGCCGAGCGAGCTCTCGATGGCCCGGTAGTCAGCCACGTGGTCGTCGAAAGCGTTCCAGTTCATGTCGTCGAGCTCGTGCCAGACGATGACGTCGGGCAGCGTGTTCGTGTTCCGCGCGTTCGTCAGGAACGACAGCATCCGGTCGTGGTTGTAGACCGCGTCGCTGGGCCCGACGATGGGCGTCACCGAGTCGAGCGACCGGATCACGTTGAACGTGCGCGTCCAGCCGGAGTTGAACGATCCCGCCGCGGCGGTGTCCCACGTCCAGTCGGGCTCGTTCCACAGCTCCCAGCCGCGGATGTTCGTCGTCGACGTGGCCGCGAGGCGGGCCTGGACCATGGTCCGGACCTTCTGCTCCCAGTCCGCCCAGCCCTGCCACCGGTAGGGGAACGACGGGTAGATGTCCGGCATGCGGATGAACTGCTGCGCGCCGGCGCGGGTGATGTTGTCAGCGACGTGGAGCGCGTCGCAGCAGGGCTCCGTGGCGCCGTTGCCCAGGTGGGTGGTGCCCGGCGCGGGCTGCGTGAACCCGTTCGGGCTCAGCGGCAGGAGCTGGTCGGTCGTGGGCTTCGTGTCCGAGCCGACGCCGTAGAGGCCGCCCGACCCGACGTGGGTCACGGGCCGCACCACGGTGCCGACGTCGACGGTGAGGGTGTTGCCGGCGGCGTGGGCCGGACCGGCGGGGGAGACCAGCGTGGCGCCCAGGACGAGGGCGAGGATGCTGGCGCGGGACAAGGCTCGTTTGGGCAGAGCGGGCAGGGCTCGCTTCATGGAATCTCCTCGTTGAGAGTTCGAACCGGTTCGACATTCAGGTTCACCACGACGCTAGTTTCGAACGATGTGCGCCGCAAGTGGCCAAAATGTCCCACCTTGCGCTCCACCGGGATCTGTGGCTAGATTCGAACCGGTTCGCAACGGATGCGAGTTGGAGAAGAGGAGGCGGAGTGGCCACCATCGGGGATGTCGCCCAGGCGGCAGGGGTGTCGCGCAGCACGGCGTCGTACGCACTGTCGGGCAAGCGGGCGATCTCGGCGGACGTGCGCCGACGCGTCGAGGAGGCCGTGCGGGAGCTCGGCTACACGCCGAACGCCGGTGCGCGCGCCCTGGCCACGTCGCAGACGATGGTGATCGGGCTGCTCGCCCAGTTCCTCGAGGACGAGTTCGCCCCGGCGATGCTCCAGTACATGCTCGGCGTCTCCAACACGGCTCGCGAGCTCGGCTACGACATCCTGCTGGTCACCGAGGCCGACGGCACGCGCGCCCTGCGCCGGATCACCGACTCGCGGATGGTCGACGGCGTCGTGCTGCTCAATGTGGCCGAGCGGGACGAGCGCCTGCCGATCCTGCGGGCCGCGGGCCAGCCCGGCGCGCTCGTCGGGCTGCCCGCCGACTGCACCGGTGTGGACGTCTTCGACCTCGACTTCGAGGAGGCGGGCCGCCTCATGGTGGACCACCTGCACCGGCTCGGGCACCGCGAGGTCGCCCTCGTGTCGCAGCCCGAGCACGTCACCGAGCGGGGCGGCGCGTACGTGTGGCGCCTGCAGAACGCTGCCCTCGAGGCGGCCAAGGCGCGCGGGATCACGCTGCACACCACCTCCGGCTCGTCGCACCAGCCCGACGTCGGCCGGGACCTGAACGCCCTGCTCGACGCGCATCCCGCAGTCACGGGGCTGCTGATCAACAACGAGGCCGCGGCGGCCGCGCTGCCCACCGTCCTGCACGAGCGGGGCCTGACGGCTCCGAAGGACCTGTCGGTGGTGGGGCGGTACTCGGACGAGTTCGCCCGCACCTTCTCCCTGCCCTACTCCTCGATCGAGAGCGCGCCGGACCGGCTCGGCCGGATGGCCGTGCGGCAGCTCGTGCGCCGCATCGAGGGCGAGGTGGCAGCCGACGAGCCGCACGTCGTGCGCTTCGTGACCCCAGAGCTTGTCGACCGCGGCAGCACAGGCGTGCCCCGGACGGCCTGATCCCCATCCCCAGCACCAGCCCCAAGTACCACCGTCCGGCCGACGATGCCGTCAGGCCGGAGACGTTCAAGGAGGAACCATGCACCACCCGAGGCGCAAGCCCACCACCCTCGCGGCCCTCGCCGCACTCTCACTGGTCGGCGTGCTCGGCGCCTGCTCGTCCGGCGGCGCCGCTGCCGGCGGCGGCGAGGCCGGCAGCGAGGACACCACCTACACCTGGTGGGACCCGTACCCCCAGCACGACGACTCGTCGGACTGGGCGGGCCGCGTCCAGGCCTGCGGCGAGGAGGCCGGCGTCACCATCGAGCGGACCGCCTACGACACGACCGCGCTGACCAACCAGGCGCTGCTCGCCGCGCAGGAGGGCACGTCGCCCGACGTCATCCTGCTCGACAACCCGGCGGTCTCCACCCTCGCGGACACGGGCATGCTCACCACCGTCGAGGAGTTCGGCCTCGACATCTCCGACCTCGACGAGAACCTGCTCGCGGCCGGCGTCGTCGACGGCGAGACGTACGGCATCCCGATCGGGGCGAACACGCTGTCGCTCTACTACAACGCCGACATCCTGAAGGACGCCGGCGTGGACCCGGCGTCGATCACCGACTGGGACTCGCTCACGGCGGCCCTCGGTGAGGTGACCGGCGGCGGGCACAAGGGCATCACGTTCGCGGGCATCGGCACCGAGGAGGGGTCGTTCCAGTTCCTTCCCTGGTTCTGGGGCGCCGGCGCCGACCTGCGTGACCTCGACTCGCCGGAGGCCGTCGAGGCGCTCGAGCTGTGGAAGGGCTGGCTCGACGAGGGCTACGCGCCCAACTCGGTGATCAACAACTCGCAGAACACCGTGTGGGAGGAGTTCCTCACCGGGGACTTCGGCTTCGCCGTGAACGGCACCTGGCAGGTCGACAGCGCCGCCGGGGCCGACTTCGAGGCCGGGACCGTCCAGCTTCCCGGGCGCGACGGCGGCGTCGCGCCGGCACCGACGGGCGGCGAGTTCATCATGGCGCCGGTGCAGGAGGACACCGCACGCTACGAGGCCACCCGGCAGATCGTCGAGTGCATGACGACGCCCGAGGGTTTCGTCGAGACGGCGACCACCTTCGCGTACTACATCCCGCCGACGGCGGACGGCCAGGAGGCGCTGCTCACAGAGAAGCCGGACCTCGAGCCGTGGGTCGAGGCCGTGCGCAACGCGAAGGGCCGCACGAGCGACGACCTGGGCGCCGACTACCCGGTGATCTCCGAGGCGCTGTGGACCGCTGTGCAGAACGCGCTGTCCGGTGCCGCGACTCCGCAAGAGGCGCTCGAGACCGCGCAGGCCGACGCCGAGGCCGGGACCAGCTGACCTCGGCACCACCTGGCAAGCCCGTGTCAGACGCACGGGTCACCTTCAGTGGCCCGTGCGTCTGCACGACCACCCCTAGCCGACCGCAACGACTAAGGATCCCGTGATGACCACCACCGAGGCCACGGCCACGGCGGGCGCGCCCCCGGGCGTGGGCCAGGTGCCGCTGCGACCGCGGCGGCGCCGTGGCCCGGCGGCCTCCCAGTGGGCCGCCGCCGGATTCGCCGCGCCGCTGCTCGTGTACCTGATCCTCTTCTACGCCTACCCGCTCTGGCGCAACATCGACCTCAGCGTCCACGACTACACGATCCGCGCGTTCGTCCAGGGCAACGCCGAGTTCGTCGGGTTCGAGAAGTACGCCGAGGTGTTCAGCTCGGCGACGTTCCCGATGGCCCTCTGGAACACCGCGGTCTTCACCGTCGTCTCGATCGTGTTCCAGTACGCGATCGGCCTGGCGCTGGCGGTCTTCTTCCGGTCCGGGTTCCGGCTCTCCGGCGTGCTGCGCGCGATGTTCCTGGTGCCGTGGCTGCTGCCGCTCATCGTCTCGGCGTCGACCTGGGCGTGGATGCTCAACAGCGACAACGGCATAGTCAACTCGGTGCTGGGAGCGTTCGGCGCCGAGCAGATCAACTGGCTGACGTCGCCGGACACGGCGCTGCTTTCGGTGACCATCGCCAACATCTGGCTCGGCATCCCGTTCAACCTCGTGATCCTCTACTCCGGGCTGCAGAACATCCCGGGGGAGGTGTACGAGGCCGCGTCTCTCGACGGCGCCGGTCCGTGGAAGCAGTTCTGGAGCATCACGTTCCCGCTCCTGCGTCCCGTCTCGGCGATCACGATCCTGCTGGGGCTGATCTACACGCTCAAGGTCGTGGACGTCATCTGGATCATGACCACGGGCGGGCCGGGCAACGCCTCTACGACGCTCGCCATCTGGTCCTACCGGGAGGCGTTCGGCACCGGTCAGCCGGACTTCTCACCCGCCGCAGCGGTGGGCAACGTGCTGATTCTCATCGCGCTCGTCTTCGGGTTCCTGCACCTGCAGCTCCAGCGCCGTCAGGAGGACTCATGACCGGCACTCGTCCCCGCAACGAGGCGTGGCGGAAGCCCTGGTGGAAGACCGCCCTGGGCCTCGTCTTCACCGCGTTCATGCTGTTCCCCGTCTACTGGATGGTGAACGTCTCCCTCACGCAGACCAGCGACCTGCGCGCCGACCCGCCGCACTGGTTCCCCTGGAACCCGACGTTCGAGGGGTACGCGGCGGTGTTCCAGCAGCAGCTCCCGGCTCTGGGGACGAGCCTGCTGGTGGGGCTCGGCTGCGTCGCGCTCACCGTGCTGATCGCCGCGCCGGCCGGGTACGCGCTCGCGCTGCTGAACCTCCGCGGCGGGCGCACCCTGAACTTCCTGCTGCTGGTCGCGCAGATGGTCCCCGCCGTCGTCATGGCCATGGGCTTCTACGCGGTCTACAACAGCCTCGGCCTGCTCAACACGGTCGGCGGGCTGATCGTCGCGGACTCGACGGTCGCGGTGCCGTTCGGCGTGCTGCTGTACACGGCGTTCATGTCGGGCATCCCGCGCGAGCTGCTGCAGGCGGCACGGGTCGACGGCGCGGGGCCATGGCGCACCTTCCGCTCGATAGTGCTGCCGGTGAGCCGCAACTCGACGCTCACGGTGTCGCTGTTCGCGTTCCTCTGGGCGTGGTCGGACTTCATCTTCGCCTCGACCCTCAACCGCAACGGCGAGCTCATCCCGATCACGCTCGGCATCTACAACTACATCGGCAACAACACGACGCAGTGGAACGCGATCATGGCGACCGCCGTCGTCGCGTCGGTGCCCGCGGCGATCCTGCTCGTCGTCGCGCAGCGGTACGTGGCCGCGGGCGTCACCGCCGGCGCGGTCAAGGACTGACGCGGCCGACTGACCCGGACCGCCGTCAGCGACTGCCGCCGAAGAACTGAGAGGCAAAGGAACCCTGTGACACATCACCCCTCGACGCGCTCCGACGCGTCCCCGCAGCGGGAGGCGCGGGCGCGTCCCGTCGCCCCGCCTGGCCCGCGCCGCGGGCTCGGCGTCGGCGAGCTGCGGCTCGACGGCGGCTTCTGGGGTGCGCTCCAGGAGACGAACGCGGAGGCCACGCTGCGGCACTGCCTCGACTGGATGGAGCAGCTCGGCTGGCTGGGGAACTTCGACCGCGTCGCCGAGGGCGCCACCGGTGGGGACCGGCCGGGCTGGCAGTTCTCCGACTCCGAGGTGTACAAGCTGCTCGAGGCGCTGGCCTGGGAGTACGGGCGCACGGGCGACCCAGCGATCGACGCGCTGCTGAACAAGGTGGTCGACCGCATCTCGGCCGCGCAGGACGAGGACGGCTACCTGAACACGTGCTTCGGCCATGCCGGGCAGGCCGGCCGGTACACCGACCTCTCGACCGGCCACGAGCTGTACTGCACGGGCCACCTGCTGCAGGCGGCGGTGGCCCGCGTGCGGACCGTCGGGCGGGCGGCGGGCGGGGACGCCCTGGTCGAGGTCGCCCGCCGCGCCGCCGAGCACGTCTGCCGCGAGTTCGGTGCCGACCGCGGGCAGGCGGGCATCTGCGGGCACCCCGAGATCGAGGTCGGCCTCGCCGAGCTCGGCCGCGCTCTCGACGAGCCGCGGTACACGGAGCAGGCGCGGCTCTTCGTCGAGCGGCGCGGCCGCGGCACCCTCGCGCCGATCGCGCTGCTCAGCCCTGCCTACTTCCAGGACGACGTGCCGGTGCGCGACGCCGACGTCTGGCGCGGCCATGCCGTGCGCGCCCTGTACCTCGCGGCCGGGGCGGTCGACGTCGCGGTGGACACGCACGACGACGACCTGCGCGCGGCGGTCGAGCGGCAGTGGACCCGCTCGGTGGAGCGCCGCACCTACCTCACCGGCGGCATGGGTTCGCGGCACCAGGACGAGGGCTTCGGCGACGACTGGGAGCTGCCGCCCGACCGCGCGTACTGCGAGACGTGCGCGGGCGTCGCGTCGGTCATGGTCTCCTGGCGCCTGCTGCTGGCCACGGGCGAGGTCCGCTACGCCGACCTCATCGAGCGCACCCTCTACAACGTCGTCGCCACCTCGCCCCGCACGGACGGGCGCGCGTTCTTCTACGCCAACCCGCTGCAGCAGCGCGAGCCCGGCGCGGACGTGCGGCCCGACGCCGTCAACCCCCGCGCCGAGGGCGGCGTCCGGGCGCCGTGGTTCGACGTGTCGTGCTGCCCTACGAACGTCGCGCGCACCCTGGCCTCGTGGCAGGCGTACGCGGCGTTCGTCGAGGAGGCGCCCGACGGTTCCGGGGACGCCGGAGCCGTCGTGACGCTCGCCCAGTACGCCGCGGGCGACCTGAAGGTGGTGCTCGACGGCGGAGCGCTCGCGCTGCGGGTCACCACCGGGTACCCGCACGACGGCCGCGTCCAGGTCGAGGTCATCGCCGCCCCGGAGCAGCCCGTGACCCTGCGCCTGCGCGTGCCGCACTGGGCCGACGGCGCAGAGCTCACCGGCGCGGACGGCACGACCATCGCCGTCCGACCGGGGTGGGTGACGGTCGGGACGGCCGCGCTCGCGGCGGGCGCCGTCGTATCGCTCGACCTGCCGGTCACCCCGCGCCTCACCTGGCCGGACCCGCGGGTCGATGCCGTGCGCGGGACCGTCGCCGTGGAGCGCGGCCCGCTCGTGCTCGCGCTGGAGTCGGTGGACCTGCCCGACGGCGTCGCGCTCGACCAGGTGCGGCTCGACCCCGATGTGGTGCCCCGAACGCAGGGCGACGGCGCCGTCGTCCGCGCTCGTCCGGTCGCCCTGCCGGCGGGCGGGTCGGGAACGCCGCCGTTCGCCTCCGGCGCCGGAGGGGCCGGCGGTCCCGCAACCCGCGGCGGTGCCGGGCCCGACGACGGCGGGCCTGCCGCGCTGGACCTGCAGCTCGTGCCCTACCACCGCTGGGCCGAGCGCGGCCCGTCGACGATGCGCGTGTTCATCCCCACGACGCGAGCGCGTCGAACAGGTTCGCACCCCCATGCACCAGCCCACCCACGACCCGGTTCCACCCCACAAGGAAGGCAACTCAATGATGAGCACGACACCTTCACCGCGTAGACCGCGGCGGACCGCCATCGCGGTCCTCGCGACGCTGGCCCTGGCCGGCGGCACGGCGGGCGCGGCGCTCGCCGCGCCGGCCGCCGCGCAAGACCTGCCCGCACCTGACCTGCACTACACGATGGACGACGTCGCGGGGTCGACGGTCCCCGACTCGTCGGGCAACGGGCTGAACGGCACGATCTCCGGCGCCACGAGCCTGGTCGACGCCGAGGGCGGGAGCACCGCGCTCGACCTGCCCGGCGGTTCGGGCGGCGGCTACGTGACGATCCCGCGCGGTGCGCTCGAGGGAGCGACGGACCTCACCGTCTCGGCGCGGGCCCGCTGGGACGGCGTGGGCGGCGCGTGGCAGCGGATCTTCGACCTGGGCACCAACACGACGCGCTACCTGTTCGCGACGCCGTCCAACAGCGACGGCAGGCTCCGCACCGCCGTGACGACGAACGGCGGGGGCTCCGCCGAGGCGCAGGTGACGGGCTACGGCCCGCTCAAGGCAGGCGACTGGGTCACGCTGACCACCACGCTCGACACCACGGCGGACCGGCTCACCACCTACCTCGACGGCGTCGTCGTCGCGTCGGCCCCCACGACCATCTCGGCGGGCCAGCTGCTCACGGCGACCGCGGCGTCCGCGGGCTACATCGGTAGGTCTTTCTGGCCGGACCCGCTGCTCGACGGCGCGGTCGACGACTTCCGCATCTACCGCGGTGCGCTGACCGGGGCTCAGGTCGCCGAGCTGGTCGGGGCCGACGTGCCGACCGTGACCGGGCTTTCCGACGACGCGTTCGAGGTGCGCACGACGGTGGGTGTGGCGCCAGAGCTGCGCGCCGCCGTCCGCGCGTCCTTCACCGACGGCTACGACCGCGACGTGCCGGTGACGTGGGATGCGGTCGACCCCGCGCAGTACGGGTCGACGGGGACCTTCACGGTCGCAGGCGATGCCGGCGGGACGCCGGTCACCACTACCGTGACGGTGCACCGGGGCGAGCTGAAGGTGGACCTCGGCACCGACACCGGCGAGTTCATGGGCGGCGCGTCCGGAACTCTCTACGGGCTCTACGGCGACGGGCTCCCGAGCGACAACCTCATCGAGGGGATGGGCATCCGGACCGTCTCGACGAAGGCCCAGGACGGGCCCCAGCACCCCGGGGCCGACGCGCTCGAGGTCGTCCGGCCGCTCGCCGACGCCACCGACGGTGACGTCTACGTCTACATGACCGACATCCACCGCGGCTTCCCGTACGAGTGGCCGGGCGCTACTGGCGAGGAGAAGCTCGACACTTTCCTGGGGAAGATCGCGACCCAGGTGGACCAGGTGCTCGAGCTCCCGGCGGAGTACCAGGACAACGTCGTCTTCGTCCCGTTCAACGAGCCCGAGGGCAACATGTTCGGCACCGGCCAGTGGAGCTACGACCGCACGTCGTGGCTCGACGACCCGACGGACTACTTCGCCGCCTGGGACCGCGCCTACGCGGTCATCAAGGACCGGATGCCCGAGGCGCGCATCGCGGGACCGAACACCAGCATCCTGTACAGCCAGGTGCAGGGCTTCCTCCAGCACACGGTCGACGCCGGGACCGTCCCGGAGGTCATCACCTGGCACGAGCTGTCCCACCCGGAGAAGATCCGCGAGTCCGTGGCGACCTACCGCCGCTGGGAGGCCGACGTCTTCGCCGGCACCGAGCACGAGGGCACCGAGCTGCCGATCAACATCAACGAGTACGCGTTCAACTACCACACCTCGGTGCCCGGCCAGATGATCCAGTGGATCTCGGCCATCGAGGACTCGAAGGTCGACGCCGACATCGCGTACTGGAACATCGACGGTAACCTGTCCGACTCCGCCGTCCAGTCCGACCGCGGCAACGGGCAGTGGTGGCTGTTCAACGCGTACGCCCAGATGAGCGGGAACACCGTCGAGGTCACACCGCCGTTCCCGGGGCAGAACTACACGCTGCAGGGCGTCTCCACCCTGGACGCCGAGCGCGCGATGTCGCGCACCATCGTCGGCGGGGCCGACGGCGCCGCGCCGGTCGAGCTCGTCAACGTGCCGGCCGACGTGTTCGGCACCGAGGTGCGCGCCACGGTGCGCGAGATCCCCTGGACCGGCCAGCTCGGAGACTCCGCCCAGCCGCGCCACCTCGCCGAGCTGACGCTGCCCGTCACCGACGGGAAGGTCGCTGTCGAGTTCGACGGCAAGACCCTCCCGCGGCTGCGCGAGTCGTCGGCCTACGAGATCGTCGTGACGCCCGCGGGCGCCGGCGGCTCCACGACGGCCACCCCCACCGCGTGGGAGGGCAGCTACGAGGCCGAGGACGCCGAGTACACCGGCTCGGGCTACACGAAGAACGGCCCGGAAGGTTCGCCGCGCGACGTGAGCAAGTTCTACACGTCCGGCGGGTACAACGTCGGCGGCCTGCGCACCGGCTCCGACGGCGTCCTGGACTTCGAGGTCACGGTGCCGGAGGACGGCACGTACGACCTCTCGGTCTTCGCGAACAGCCTCAACACGTACGGGCTGGTGCAGGACCAGGGCCCGACGAACGTGTTCCTGCGGGTCGACGGGGGTGCCGAGCAGGAGGTGCACCTGCCGCTCGCCTACAAGTGGGTGGTCTGGGACCACGCCGACACAGAAGTCGAGCTGACGGCCGGGACGCACACGATCTCGCTCGCGGCGCGGAGCCTCGACGGCACCGGTGCCACCCAGGGCGACACGATCGTCGACCGCATCACCCTGGCCCTGCCGAGCCCGGACGCGGAGACGTCCGTGTACGAGGCGGAGCTCGCCACGCTCGACGGCGGACGGGCACTGTACGAGGCACCGGACGGGGTCGACGCGTCCGAGGTCTCGGGCGCCGGCGGCGTCGAGCTGGCCGAGGGCGAGACCGCCACGTTCTGGGTCTACGGCGCGCGCTCCGCCGAGGCGACGCTCGCCGTCGACCTGCTCGGGGACGGCAGCGGGACGCTCTCGGTCAACCGCTCCGATGTCGTCGACCTCGCGGAGACCCAGGAGGTGGCCGCGCACCTGTCCGGAGGGGTGAACAAGGTGGTAGTCACAGGCGGCGCCGGCGGCGTCGTCGTCGACCGGCTCACGACGACCCCGGGGAGCGGGGCGCTCGCGGCAACCGAGTACCAGGCCGAGGACGCCGAGCTCGCGGGTTCCGCGACGGTGGCCGAGCTGTCGCTCGCCGAGGGCGGCAAGGCCGTGACGGACGTCGGGGGCGAGCCGGGCAACGGCAGCACCCTGACGTTCCGGGTTGCCGCCGCACAGGCGGGTCCCCACGCCGTGGTCCTGCGGTACTCGAACCCGGAGCAGTCGCCCGCGTCGCACTACAACCCCGATCCGATCGCCCGCCGGGCGGACGTGTCGGTGAACGACGGTGCGTCGACGCCGGTGCTCTTCCCGCACTCGTTCCACGAGAACAACTTCTGGGAGAAGACCGTTGTGCTCGACCTCGACGAGGGCGAGAACACGATCACCCTGAGCTCGCAGGAGGCGCCGAACTTCGACGGCACCACCTACGCCTCGGACGTCTGGCCCGACTTCCCGCTGCGGTCGCGGTGGGCACCGGTCGTCGACCGGATCACGGTCTCGCCGCTCGCCGCGCCGCGGCGCGCCGAGGTGACCGTCAGGACCGCGTGCAGCGGGCCGCGCGCCCTGCTCGTGGTCAGCACGCGGAACGTCTCGGACGTGCCGCTCGACGTGCGGGTCGACGGCGTGCTCGGGAAGCGGCAGGTCGAGGACCTGGCGCCGGGCCGGACCTGGAGCCAGACGTTCCCCTCGCGCACGTCGGCGCTGGCCGCCGGCTCCGTCACCGTGACGGCCGCCGGCGTCGCCAGTGAGCACGACTACCCGGCGGTGACCTGCGGCTGACGTATCTGGCCCCGCGGTGGTCGAGCTTGTCGGGACTCAGGTCTCGACAAGCTCGACCACCGAATCACGACCAGCGAGGCCCGCCGGATGGCGGGTGACCCGCGCCGAGAGTGCCTCGTTCGGCGGATGTCATCGCGGTGCCCACGGCCTCAGACTGATGCTCTACGTCACCGTGGAAATCACCATGGAGATCACCGTGGAACAAAGGAGTTCTCATGGCAGACACCCTGAAGAGGCCGCCCTTCGACCCCGAGCTCGAGGCCACTCTCGCGCTGCTGGGCGACCAGCTGCCACCGAGCATCACGCCCGAGATGATCCCGCTGCTCCGCCAGGGCGCGTCCCCCTTCGACCTGAGCGTGGACGACGTCCTCGCGGAGGCGGGGATCGCGCGCCGGGACGTGACCATCCCCGGGCACGACGGCGACGAGATCCAGGTGAGCGTGCTGAGCCGCCAGGGGCGGACCGGGATCGGGCCGGGTGTCTTCCACACGCACGGCGGCGGGATGATCCTGGGTGACCGGTTCGTCGGGCTGCAGCACTTCCTGCGCTGGATCACGGAGTTCGACGCCGTGGTCGTCACCGTGGAGTACCGCCTCGCGCCCGAGTTCCCCGACCCCTTCCCCGTGCGCGACTGCTACGCCGGCCTCGTGTGGACCGCGGAGCACGCCGACGAGCTGGGCATAGACCCCGACCGGCTCATCATCGCCGGCGCCAGTGCCGGCGGCGGACTCGCAGCCGGCACCGCCATGCTGGCCCGCGACGAGGGCGGCCCGGCCCTCGCGGGACAGGTGCTCATCTACCCGATGCTCGACGACCGTGACCAGACGATCTCCACGGCCCAGATCGACGGCGTCGGGGTGTGGGACCGCACGTCGAACATCACCGGGTGGTCGGCCCTCCTGGGCGACCGCCGGGGAACCGCCGACGTCTCGGTGTACGCCGCTCCGGCGCGGGCCACCGACCTGTCCGGGCTGCCGCCCGCGTTCATCGACTGCGGAAGCGCAGAGGTGTTCCGTGACGAGGACGTCGCCTACGCCACGGCGCTGTGGCAGGCCGGCGTGCAGGCCGAGCTGCACGTCTGGCCGGGCGGGTTCCACGGCTTCGACATGATGGCGCCGCACACCGCCATCGCACAGGCGATGGTCGCGGCGCGCGACTCCTGGGTGGCACGCGTGCTCGGCGACTGACGGTCTCGGCGTGGTGCGCCGCGGCCCGGGAGCCGAGTGGCTGCCGGGCCGCACCGTCGTCCCGCTAGGGTTGAGGGACACGCGCGATGGAGCGAACAATGCAAGAACTCGTGGGCCGCCTGACCGCACTGGACCCCGAAGCCAGCGAGACCCTAAAGGTAGTGGCGTACTTCGACGCGCTCGTCGCGGGCGGCGTGGGGGTCCAGGCGCTGGTGCGCGGAGCGGCCGTGCTCAGCGGGACGGTCGCCGGTGCGTCCGTCGGACGGCGGACCCACCGTGTCGGGCCCGACGGCGACCGCCGGACGGACGACGCCGCCACGGACGGCGAGATCCAGCGGCACTGGCCCGCGCGCTCGATCACCGACGGAAACGTATGGCTCGAGCGCGAAGGACCGCGCCACGCGAACGACGACATGATCGTCGAGCGGCTGGCGCTCGCTGTCGACCTGGTCGGGGCGCGCCGTCCTGGCGAGGCGGCAAGCGCCCTCGAGACGGCGATCGACGCCAAGCGGGACGCCGAGGAGCGCCGGGTCGCGCTCTCGAGGCTCCGGCTCAGTCCGTCGCGAGACCTCAGGATCGCGGCGCTCCCGTTGTCCCACGAGGTCGCCGTCGACGTCGCGCCGTCGACGGTCGTGGCGACCCCCTATGGCTTGCTGCGTGCAGTGGTGCTCGGGGCGGACGAGAAGATCTCCGGCCCCGCCGGTGTGGGTGTGCCCCGGCGCGCGGACGAGCTCCCGGAGTCGTTCCGGACCGCGGTCCTGGCGCTGAGGCTGCTGCCCGACAACAGCTCGGTCGTGGACGCCGCCGACCTCGGCGTGGTGCTCGCCGCCGTCAGCGCGATGGAACAAGTCGCCGCGCAGCAGCCGGACGTCGTCGCGCTCGCGCGGCTCGACGCGCGGGCCCGCGCCGTGCTCGACGAGCTCGCCGCCGCCGAGAGCGTGCGCGCCGCCGCGACAGCGCTCGGCATGCACCACTCGACGCTGCAGGCCCGCCACGAAGCCCTGACGAACGAGCTGGGCTATGACCCGCGTTCGCTGCCCGGCCGTGCCCGGTTCCAGCTCGCCCGCCTCCTGCTCCGACTGGTAGCCGCCCCCTGAGCTAGCGCGGCGGCGTCCGCTAGATGAAGGCCCCGAGGACCAGCACCACCAGGAGTGCGACCACCGACAGGACCGACTCCATGAGCGACCAGGTCTTGAACGTCTGGCCGACGGTCATCCCGAAGTACTCCTTGACGAGCCAGAACCCGGCGTCGTTCACGTGGGAGAGGAACACCGAGCCCGCGCCGATGGCGAGGACGAGCAGCGCGGCCTGGGTGGGGTCGAGGCCGGCGGCCAGCGGCGCCATGATGCCTGCGGCGGTGATCGTCGCGACGGTGGCCGATCCGGTGGCGATGCGGATGAGCGCGGCCACGATCCAGCCCGCCAGGAGCGGCGTGATGCCGGCGTCGGCGATCCCCGACGCGATCACCTCGCCGACGCCGGAGTCCACGAGCGTCTGCTTGAAGCCGCCGCCCGCGCCGACGATGAGCAGGATCCCGGCGATCGGCGCGAACGAGGAGCCGACCAGGTCGCCGAGCTGCTGGCGCGTGCGGCCGACGGCGGTGCCGAAGGCGACCAGCGCGAACAGCGACGTGATGAGGAGGGCCACGAGCGGTGTGCCGAGGAACTCCAGCACCGTCCCGTAGCCCGTCTCGGTGGCGCCCGCGATCTCGACCAGGGACCGCGCGAGCATGAGGATCACGGGCAGCAGCACGACCAGCACCGAGACGCCGAACGAGGGCTTGCGCAGCCCGGCGGTCGCGTTCGGCAGGGAGCCGCCGTCGCCGGCCCTGCCGCCGTCGCCGGCCGCGTCGCCGCCCGCCGTGCCAGCCGTGGCGTCGGACACGCCCAGGACGCTCACGGGTGGCGCGAGCCGCACCCAGCGCGTGAGCGGGATGGCGAGGAGCGGTCCGGAGACGATCACGGTCGGGACCGCGACGAGCAGCCCGAGGCCGAGCGTGAGGCCCAGGTCCGCGCCGAGGGCGTCGATGGCGAGCAGCGGTCCCGGGTGCGGCGGCACCAGGCCGTGCAGTGCCGAGAGGCCCGCGAGCGCCGGGATACCGACGAGGATCGGGTTCACGCGCATGCGGCGCGCCACGATCATCACCACGGGGATGAGCAGCACGACGCCCACCTCGAAGAACAGGGGGATGCCGATCACGAACGCGATGAGCGCCATGGCCCAGGGCAGCCGCTTCACCGGAGTCTTGTCGAGGATCGTGTCGACGATGCGGTCGGCCCCGCCCGAGTCGATCAGCAGCTTGCCGATGATCGCGCCGAGCGCGATGAGCACGCCGACGCCGGCGACGGTGGTCCCGAGGCCCGTGGAGAAGCTGGTGAACGCGTCGGTGAGGCCCGTCCCGGCGATGATCGCGAGGACGCCCGACCCGAGCACGAGGGCCAGGAACGGGTGCATCTTGAGCCACACGATGAGCCCGACGATGACGAAGATGCCGATCAGCGCCGCGAGGACGAGCTGCGGGGTCGAGGCGGCCGGGCCGGCGTCGGCGGCGAGCGGAAGCAGTGCGGAGTGGAACATCAACGGTCCTCGGGCTCTGAGGTGAGGTCAGTGGTGGGCGCGGGGGTGCCGGCCGCGTCGTCGGTGTCCGGCCGGCCGAGCAGGTGCAGCGCCTCGTCGACGATCTGGTCCGGCCGGGGCGTGACGTCGACGGCGAACCCCGGCTCGTCGTCCTGCAGCGGCTCGAGTGCGGCGAGCTGGCTGTCGAGCATCTCGGGCTTCATGAAGTGCCCGGCGCGCCCCTGGATGCGTTCGCTCAGCAGCTCGCGCGAACCGGTGAGGTGGACGAACTGCACGTCGCCCGCCGTCCGCAGCAGGTCGCGGTAGCTGCGCCTGAGCGCGCTGCACGGGACTACCGCGCTGCGCCCCTCGTTGAGCTCCTTGGCGAACCAGTCCCGGATCCCGCGCAGCCACGGCCAGCGGTCGTCGTCGTCCAGGGGGTGTCCCGCCGCCATCTTGGCGACGTTCGCCGGCGAGTGGAAGTCGTCGCCCTCCGCGAACGACGCTCCGAGCCGGCCGGCCAGGAGCGCCGCGACGGTCGTCTTGCCCGACCCGGCCACACCCATGACGACGATGGCCCGGGGCCTACGGTCCGTCCCTGTGCTTGGTTTCCCGCTACTTGTCTTGGTCGAGTACATCGCTGTCTCGGTGACGTCTGTGTCCATGCACCCATCCTCGCTCATTGATAACATCATTGCGCGGTGATTAATGTCACCAATGGTGGAGCCGATCGCCTGCCCGACCCGTCGCCGACCCGTCGCCCACCCATGGGCACAAAGTAGGCTGGGCAGATGCCCCCCGTGCTGCACGGCCCCGTTCTCGACGCCCTGGGCCGGCGGATCACGGCTGGTGAGCTACCGGCAGGCGCGGCACTGACCCTCGACGGCATAGGCGCCGAGTTCGGGGTCTCCCGCACGGTCGCGCGCGAGGCGATGCGCCTGCTCGAAGGGCTCGGGCTCGTGCGTTCCGGCCCACGGGTCGGGATCGTCGTGCTTCCGCACGACGCATGGAACGTGCTCGACCCCAAGGTGATCGCGTGGCGGCTGGACGGCCCGGGGCGCGCGTCGCAGCTGCGCTCGCTGACCGAGCTGCGCCAGGCGGTCGAGCCGCTCGCCGCGGCCTGTGCCGCGCGCGGGGCGACGGCGGCCGTCCGCGACGAGCTCGTCGGGATCGCCCGACAGATGCGCAAGCTGGGCGAGGCGGGGGAGGGCGACGGCGAGGAGTTCCTGGCCCTCGACATCCGCATGCACGAGCTCCTCATGCGGTCCAGCGGCAACGAGCTGTTCAGCGCGCTCGCCGACGTCGTCGCCGTCGTCATCTCCGGGCGCACCCACCTCGGCCTCATGCCGGCCTATCCCGAGCCCGTAGCACTCGACGCGCACGAGGCGGTCGCGAGCGCCGTCGCCACCGGCGACGCGGACGCCGCCGAGGAGGCGATGGCGCGCATCGTGCGCGAGGTCCGCGGCGCGCTCGACGCCGGCGCGCCACCCACGCGGTAAAGAGGTCGCGTTGCGGGCCCACGAGCGACGACGGCTGCCGTGGGTGGCCGGAGGTCTGACCGCGTGCCTACCATGTCGAGAGTCGCCAGCGCAGGGGGTCGCAACGAAGCGAGCTGTAGTCCCGGTCCGTGCTGGCCCACCGGGAGGTCCGTCATGAGCGTCGACGCCGTGCACCAGTCCTCGACACCGGGTGAGCGCAAGGCCCGTGCGGTCGCCGAAGAAGCCCGAGAGACGGAGTGGACCCGCCCGAGCTTCGCCAAGGGTCTCTATCTCGGCTCGTTCGACCTCGGGCTGATCCATCCGTATCCCGTGCCGGATCCGGAGGTCGCGAAGCGGGGCACGGAGTTCCTCGAGGCGCTGCAGGAGGTCTGCGGGACGATCGACGGGTCCCGGATCGAGCGCGAGGACCACGTCTCCGACGACACCATGGCGGCCCTGCGCCGGATCGGCGCCTTCGGCATGAAGATCCCGCGCGAGTTCGGCGGCCTGGGGCTGTCGCTCGTGGACTACGGCCGGGCGTTGATGCTGATCAGCACCGTGCACCCGACCCTGGGGGCGCTGCTCTCGGCCCACCAGTCGATCGGGGTGCCCGAGCCCGTGCGGATGTTCGGCACACCGGAGCAGCAGCAGGAGTACCTGCCGAGGTGCGCCGCCGGCGCCGTCTCGGCCTTCCTGCTCACGGAGCCCGACGTCGGCTCCGACCCGGCCCGGATGGGCGCGACCGCGACGCCGACCGACGACGGCTCGGCGTACGTACTGGACGGCACCAAGCTCTGGACGACGAACGGCCCGATCGCCGAGCTGCTGGTCGTCATGGCCGCGGTGCCGCCGCACGACGGCGGCCGTGGGGGCATCAGCGCGTTCGTGGTCGAGGCCGACAGCCCCGGGATCACCGTCGAGCACCGGAACAAGTTCATGGGGCTGCGCGGGATGGAGAACGGGGTCACCCGGTTCCGCCAGGTGCGGGTGCCGGTCGCGAACCGGCTCGGCCGCGAGGGCCAGGGCCTGAAGATCGCGCTGACCACGCTCAACACCGGCCGGCTCTCCATCCCCGCGATCTGTGCCGGGGCCGGCAAGTGGTCGCTGGGCATCGCCCGCCAGTGGTCGACCGAGCGGATCCAGTGGGGCCGGCCCATCGGGGAGCACGAGGCCGTCGGCTCGAAGCTCGCGTTCATCGCGGCGACGGCGTTCGCCCTCGAGTCGGTGTTCGAGCTCTCCGCCGCGCTCGCCGACGCCGGGCAGAAGGACGTCCGGATCGAGGCGGCCCTGGCCAAGCTGTGGTCCAGCGAGATGGGGTACCGCGTCGCCGACGAGCTGGTCCAGATGCGCGGCGGCCGGGGCTTCGAGACGGCGGACTCCCTCGCCGCCCGGGGCGAGCGGGCGGTGCCCGCCGAGCAGCTGCTGAGGGACATGCGGATCAACCGGATCTTCGAGGGGTCGTCGGAGATCATGCGGCTGCTGATCGCCCGCGAGGCGGTCGACCTGCACCTGGATGCCGCCGGCGAGCTCGCCTCGCGTGAGGCCGACCTGCGCGCCAAGGCCCGCGCGGCGGTCGGCGCGAGCGGGTTCTACGCGCGGTGGCTGCCGACGCTCGTGGCGGGCCAGGGCTTGCGGCCGGGTGCCTATGGCGAGTTCGGGCGGCTGGCGCGGCACCTGCGTTTCGTGGAGCGGTCCTCCCGGACGCTCGCCAGGCGGACCTTCTACGCGATGGCCCGCTGGCAGGCGCGCCTCGACCGCAAGCAGGTGCTGCTCGGTCGCATCGTCGACATCGGCGCCGAGCTGTTCGCCATGTCGGCAGTCTGCACCCGAGCCGAGGCGATGCGCCGCCAGGACCCGACGACGGGCGCCGACGCCGTCCGCCTCGCCGACGCCTTCTGCGAGCAGTCCCGCCAGCGGGTGGAAGAGACCTTCCGCAGGCTCGGCGACTCCACGGACCGGACCGACACCCATCTGGCCCGGGCCGTGATGGACGGCCGGGTGCGCTGGCTGGAGGACGGCGTGGTCGACCAGTCGGAGGGCACGGGACCGTGGATCGCGCCCGGTGCGTAGCAGCGGGTCAGGCGTGCTCCTCGCTCAGTACCGCTCGCCGAGCGGGGTGACGCCGGCCGCCCGGGTCGTCTCCTCGGACACGGTGCGGACCTCGACCAGTTCCTCACGGCCGCCGCCGCCCGAGATGCCGAGGGCGAGCACCGGGCCGACGCCGGGGGCATACAGCTTGTACTCCAGCACGTCGGGCTCGATGGTGATCGTGTCCTTGGTCAGCAGCGCCCGGTCGTAGTGCCCGGCCGGGACCTCGGCCTGCTCGTCGAGACTGAGCACCTCGCCGTTGTCCTCCGCCTCGCCCTTGAGATACTCCTGCCGGTACGCCATCCCGACAGCAGGTTCGGCCGGCATGATGACCCCCGCAAGGGCGCCGTCCTTCCCCGCCTCGAAGGAGCCGGCGGTCGTCGTGACCCGGCCGTCGTCGAACTCGGCGGTATCCTCACCGAGGTACCAGATGGTCCCGTCGGAGTCCTGGGCGTACCAGTCGAAGGTGTCCTCCACGACCTCGCCGTCCTGAGTGACGGTGTCCCGGACGACGCGTGCCGTGACCCCGTTGGCGAGCTTGTTCGTCTCGCTCGTGACGGTCACGACCACGCGTAGCTCCTGACCCTCCTCATCCGTCTCCCGGTAGACCCACTGCGTCCCCGGCTCCATCGGCCAGTACTCGTTGTCGATCTCGGTGGTGAGGTCCGCCGGGTCCAGGTCGGCCGGCTCGCTGGACTGCGGGAGGTCCGACTCGGCTCCGGTCTGCTGCTCACCCGGTCCGCCGTCGTACCGCCCGTCGTCGCCCTGGCCGCCGTAGCCCTGCCCGCAGCCGGCGGCCAGGACGAGCGTCCCGACCGCCACCAGGCCCCAGCGCAACGGTCGCCCGACGGGTCTCATCCGTCGTCACCTTCCGTGTGTTCCGACTCGGTCTCGACCACGCGGAAGTCCTCGTCGAGCTGGACGTCCACCTGGCGGCCGTCGCCGAGGGTCACCTCGACCTCGTACTTGCTCTCCTCGTCGTCCACCTCGGTCCCGGTCACCCGCCCGCCGCCTGTCTCAGCCAGCGCCGCCTCGGTGGCACGGGCGAGGCTGGAGCCGGTGATCGCGGTGTCCGAGGCGTCGTCGTCGCCCGAAGCGATCGCCACCCCGGCTCCCGACACACCGACCGCAGCCAGCACGCCCAGGCCGACAGCGATCCGCTTCTTCGTGTTCCGCAGTGCCATGGCCTTCTCCGTCCTCACGTTCCTACCTGTCATCACCAAGGTAGGCACGCCAGATGAGCAGAGGATGAGTTTCGGGAGATCCGTGCGACGCGTCGTCGAGCCTGCTCTCATGCTGCTCTCACCTGCACGCCTACGATGAGAGAGATGCGCATCCTCGTCGTGGAGGACGAGCCGAAGATGGCACGTCTGCTCCAGCGTGGCCTGTCCGAGCGGGGCAACACCGTCGAGGTCGCCCCGACAGGTGAGGTCGCGTCCGAGATCGCCACGGCTGGGGACTTCGACGTCGTGCTGCTGGACGTCGCGCTGCCCGGGATCGACGGCTTCGAGGTCTGCCGGCGGCTCCGTGCCGCGCGGGTCTGGGTGCCGGTGCTCATGGTCACGGCGCGCAGTGCCGTGGAGGACCGCATCCGGGGGCTCGACACCGGAGCGGACGACTACCTGGTCAAACCGTTCTCGCTGGAGGAGCTGCTCGCCCGGATCCGGGCGCTGGCGCGTCGAGGGCCCGTGGTTCGTCCGACCGTCCTGACGGTCGGGGACCTGACGATGGACCCGGCGACGCGGCGGGTGTGGCGTGGTGAGCGGGAGGTTCCGCTGTCGGCCAAGGAGTTCAGCCTTCTCGAGACGTTCATGCGGCGGCCCGATCAGGTGCTCACCCGCGACCAGCTCCTGGAGCACGCTTGGGACATGGCCTACGAGCCCCGGTCGAACGTCATCGACGTGTATGTGCGCTACCTGCGGGAGAAGATCGACCGCCCGTTCGGGCGGCGAACGCTCGAGACGGTGCGGGGCATCGGGTATCGCCTCAGGGACGGACGTCGATGAGGCCGCGGCTGCCCCTGCGCCTTCGGGTCGTGGCGGTCTTCACCGCCGCAGCCACGATCGCCTTCGTGGGGCTGGGCCTGTTCGTCTACTACCGCGTCGAGGCGACGCTCCACGACCAGGCGCGGGTATCCCTCGACGCGCAGATGGACGCGCTCGCAGACCTCCCCGAGCCGGGGCGTCGCGCCGCGATCGAGGCCATGACGGGCGAGTTCTTCGCCCAGGTCCTGACCCCCGATGGGACCCTCGTGGCCTCGTCGCCGCAGCTGAGCGGGCCCGTCACGACCGGGGACCTGCCGGTGCCCGCGCCGGGCGAGGGCACGGGCGAGGACATCGGCGAGGACGTGGAGGTCGAGCATCCGGTGCGACTCCTGGAGGACGAGGGGGAGGAGGGAGACGAAGGGGAGGCAGCGATCCTGCTGCTCCGGCGCGACGGGGATCAGGTCCTGGTGGTCGGCACCTCGAGGGAGGACCTGGACGAGGCACTGTGGGGCGTGCGCACCCAGCTGCTGATCGGCGGGCCGCTGGCTCTCCTGCTCGCCTCGGCCGCCGGCTATCTGGCCGCCGGGACCGCACTGCGGCCGATGGAACGGATGCGGAGGCACGCCGAGGCCATCTCCGCACACAGCGCGGGCGAACGCCTGCCGCTGCCCGCGGCACACGACGAGATCCGCCGGCTCGGGCTGACGCTGAACGAGATGCTCGATCGCCTCGACACCGGGCTGCAGCGCGAGCGCCGCTTCGTCGCTGAGGCAAGCCACGAGCTGCGCACGCCGCTCGCACTGCTGAAGCTCGAGATCGACCTCGCACTCGCCCAGCCACGTCCCACTGACGAGCTCGTCGCAGCCCTGAGATCAGCGGGCGAGGAGGTCGACCGTCTGACGAGGCTCTCCGACGATCTGCTCCTCCTCGCCTCGGCGCAGCACGGTCGGTCCCCACAGGATCAGACCGACGTCGACGTCCGGTCGCTGCTGAAGACGTCGGCCGCCCGCTACTCGGCACGCGCTGGGCAGGAGGGCCGCAGGATCGTCGTCCGGTGCGACGGTCGTCCCGTCGTCCGCGCGCATGCCGGGCGGTTCGAACGTGCGCTGAGCAACCTCGTCGACAACGCGGTCCGGCACGGAGCCGGTGACATCGAGCTCCGTGCCGGCGGGAGTGACGGCCGGGTCGTGATCTGGGTGACCGACCACGGCCCCGGCCTGGACGAGGAGCTGCGCGCCCGGGTCTTCGAGCCCTTCGGCCGCTCTCCGGACCTTCGGTCGCAGGACGGTCGGGGGCTCGGGCTCACGATCGTCCAGGCAATCGTCTCCGAGCTGCACGGCACGGTGACCATTGAGAACCGCAGCCGCGGCGGCACCATGGCCACCATCATGGTCCCCGGCGTCGCGCCCGCTCAGACCTCGCCTCCCGGCACCGGCCGCCGTTAGTTCTGCAGCAGCACCTTGATCGCGCGCCGCTCGTCCATCGCGCGGTAGGCCTCGGCCACCTCGGACAGCGGAAGGGTGAGGTCGAAGACCTTCCCGGGGTCGATCTCGCGCTTCCACACCAGGTCCAGCAGGTGCGGCAGGTAGGCGCGGACCGGAGCGATGCCGCCTCGGATGCCCTTGTTCCCCCAGAAGAGCGTGTCGGTGGGTAGGTCTCCGTGCGGGACGCCGACCAGGCCGATGATGCCGCCGGGGCGGACCAGCTGCACCGACTGGGCCCTGGCCTCCTCGGTGCCGACGCACTCCAGCACGGCGTCCGCGCCGATGCCCTCGGTCAGGTCCAGCACCTGGGCGAGGCCCTCCTCGCCGCGCTCCGCGACGATGTGGGTGGCGCCGAACTCCTTCGCCACGATCTGGCGCGGCTCGTGCCGGCTCATGGCGATGATCGTCGTGGCGCCGAGCTGCGCCGCGGCCAGCACGCCGCTCAGCCCGACGGCGCCGTCGCCCACCACCACGACGCTCGACCCGGGGCTGACGCCGGCCGAGACCGCCGCGTGCCAGCCGGTGCACATCACGTCGGACAGGCTCAGCAGGCTCGGGATCAGGTCGGCGTCCGGCTCGCCGGGCGTGGCGAGCAGGGTGCCGTCGGCGTTCGGGATCCGGATCTTCTCGGCCTGGCAACCGTCGAAGCCGCCGCCGTGCAGGCAGTTGGCCTGCATGCCCTTGCGGCAGACGGCGCAGGTGTTGTCGCTGTGCAGGAATCCGCCGACCACGAAGTCGCCGGGCTTGACGGTCGTGACGGCGTCACCGACCTGCTCGACGACGCCGACGTACTCGTGCCCGATCGGCGTCGGCCGCTGGACCTGCGAAATTCCGCGGTAGCGCCACAGGTCCGAGCCGCAGACACAGGCGGCGACGGTACGGATGACGGCGTCGGTGGGCTCCACGATGACGGGTTCGGCCCGCTCCTCGAAGCGGACGTCCCTGGTTCCATGAATGATCGCTCCTCGCATGGTCCCTATTTACGCACGTGGCGCGGGGATGAGGGAGGGGCGGCCGGATGGTCGGCAGTCCGTCAGGTAGTCGGTGTTCCGAGCTACCGACCACCTGACGAACTAACGACCACTCGGCATGGATGTGCCTGGTGGGTCAGGCGTGCGCGGCGCGGACGACGTCGGCCAGCGGGGTGGTGGGGCGGCCCAGGAGGCGGACCAGGTCCTCGCTGTCGGTCTCGAGGTCGCCGGCGGCGATCGAGGCGTCGAGCCCGGCGACGAAGCCCGCGGTGCCGGCGTCGAGCCCGACATGCTCCAGCGCGGCGGCGTACTCCTCGACGGACACGTCGCGGTGGGCGACCTTGGTGCCGGTGACGTCGCTGATCGTCGCGGCGAGCTCGTCGAAGGTGAACGCGGGGCCGCCGAGCTCGTAGACGGCG
This sequence comes from Promicromonospora soli, assembly GCF_014653785.1. Lineage (GTDB taxonomy): Bacteria > Actinomycetota > Actinomycetes > Actinomycetales > Cellulomonadaceae > Promicromonospora > Promicromonospora soli. The sequence goes on from NZ_BNAS01000006.1 coordinate 81,377, forward strand.
TCGCCGTCGTCGTCGGTCAGGAGCGCGGCCACTGCCGCGGCGGCGTAGTCGGCGCGTGCGGCGGCCGAGACCTTGCGGTCCGCGGTGGCGCCGAGAATCTCGCCCCGCTCGAGGTACTGGCCGAGCTGCGAGGTGTAGTTCTCGAAGTACCAGCCGTTACGCAGAATCGTGACCGGGATGCCGGACGCGCGCAGCGCCTCCTCGGTGGCCTCGTGCTCCCCGGCGAGCGGGTTGGAGGTGTTGCCCGCCTTGAGGATGCCGGTGTAGGCGATGCGCCCCACGCCGGCAGCCTTGGCGGCGTCGATCACCGCGGTGTGCTGGGCGATGCGCGACCCGATCTCGCTGCCGGAGACCAGCAGCAGGCGGTCCACCCCGGCCAGTGCCGTGGGCAGGGTCTCGGGGCGCGAGTAGTCGCCCTCGCGGACCTGTACACCGCGCTCGGCGAGGTCCGCGGCCTTGCTCGGCGTGCGGACGATCGCCACGAGCTCCGAGGCGGGAACACCGCGGGAAAGAAGCTCCTCGACGGCGAGGCGGCCGAACTGGCCGGTGGCCCCGGTGACGGCGTAGGTGGTCATAACACTCTCCATTGCTTGGGGTAGTTGCCAGCAGGTAGCACTAACGAATCGAAAGTACACCACATTCCGAGTGTGCGCGGTACCCTGGGTCCGTGAGCATCACCGACCTGGAATCCGCCGACCTAGGACCCGAGCTGGAACCCGCCCGGGAATCCACCAGCCTGGAGTCCGACGTGCCGGGCGACGGCCCGACCGACGGGCCCTCGCAGGAGCTGGTGGCCGACGTCTTCGCGCGCGGGTGCACCTCGCGGGCCGCCTTCGACGTCGTCACCTCCAAGTGGGCCTCGCTCGCGCTGCTCGCGCTGGGGGAGGGCAGCTACCGGTTCAACGCGCTGCGCCGACGGGTCGAGGGCGTGAGCGAGAAGATGCTGTCCCAGACGCTGCACGCGCTCGAACGGGACGGCATGGTCACCCGCGAGGTCGTCACGAACATCCCGCCCCGCGTGGAGTACGGCCTCACGCCGCTCGGCGAACGCGTCGCGGAGAAGCTGCGCGCCCTCGCCGATCTCCTGGAGACGGCAGCGGCGGCCGGGGAGGTCGGGGAAACCCCGAACGGCCCGGACAGCGAGCGCGCTTAAGCGTCCTACGCAGCCGGTCGGGCCCCTACGATCAGCTCGTGACAAAACAGGACATGATGGGCGAGGGGCCAGGCAGCGCGGCGCAGAGCAGCTCGCTGCTGAGCGGGCCGACGGCGGTCTCAGAGCCGGTCTTCTCCCCGGACGCGCACCGCCTCGATCTCGGGCGCCTCGGCGCGATCACGCTCGTTGTCGGCATCGCGCTGACCGGGCCGCTGGGCTGGGCGTGCGTCTATGCCGTGGTGACCGACCCGGACCCTGCGGTCAAGGCGATCGCGGGCTTCTTCGGACTCCTGTTCGGCGGGCTGTGCCTGCTGTTCATCGGGAACTTCTGGCGGGTGACGCGGCCGCGCGGAATCGTGGTCGGCGCCGCCGGCATCTGGTTCTGGCACGGCACCTCGTGGGACCTGGTCCGGTGGACCCAGGCGGCCCGCGTCGGGCTGTCGTACGAGATGCCGCCGGAGCTGCCGACCATCGGAGGGCCGATGGCCCACCTGAAGGCCACGGTGAGCGGCTGGCTCAAGGACAGGATCTTCGGCGCGCTGCGCGTGACCGACAAGCGGAGGATCGCCCTGGAGATCGTGCCGATGCGCGAGGAGGACCTGCCAAAGCTGCCCGGTCTGCTGAGGTACCGCGCCACGGAGCCTGCGCCGACGCCGGGCCTGCCGCCCGTGCGGTGGCGCGTGGGGCTGCCCGGGGGCTACCACTCGTTCGAGAAGCTGGTCGCCGCGGGCGAGCGGTACGGCGGGCACACGTGGGAGGGCTGGTTCCGCCGGCAGTGGAGCGGCGGCGCCGGACGCGGGGCGCGCCGGCCCGAGTGAGGGTCAGCCGCCCACGGCGCCGTCGGCCAGCTTGATGCCCCACGCCTCGCGAACGAGCCGGCGCCCGGAGTCGGTGACGTCCAGGCCGCGCCCGGACCGGTGCCGGACCACCCACCCGGCGTCGAGAAACCGGGAGCCGATCGCGGAGCCGAGCGCGCCCGCCAGGTGCGGGCGGCGCTCGGTCCAGTCCAGGCACGCCCGCGTCGTGGCTCGCCGGGCGGTGACCGCGCCGTCGACGTCCACCCCTATCTCGCGCAGGCCGACGGCGCCGGCGTCGGTCAGGGCGAGCTCCTCGCGGCCGGCGAGCCACCCGGACCCGACCCAGGCGTCCGTGAGGCTCGTGCCCAGGCGTCCCGCGAGGTGGTCGTAGCAGAACCGCGCGGCGGCCAGGTACTCGGCACGGCGGCTGCGACGGTAACCCGAGACGGGGGCCGAGTCGGCCAGCACGCCGAGCGACTCCAGCGCGGTGGCGACCTCTCGACCCGCGAGGGAGTAGTAGCGGTGCCGCCCCTGGGACCGGCACGTGACGAGGCCGGCGTCGACCAGGACGGTCAGGTGCTCAGACGCGGTCGAGGCGCTCACGCCCGCCGCCAGCGCCAGCTCGCCGGCGGGCCGGCTGGTGCCGTCCATGAGCAGGTTGAGGAACATGGAGCGTGCCGGGGTGGACAGCGCCCTGCCCACGGCGGTGAAGTCTCGGTCCCGGCTCATGGGGCCGACCGTACGGCGGGGACATTTCGGCGTCCACCGAAGCGTTCCCGTCCTACCGTCCGGGCATGGCTTCTCACCCCTACCTCACTCGGCTGCGCTGGGCCGGTTCGACCGGCTCCGGCGTCCGCTCGTACTCCCGCGACCACGTTGCTGCCGCACCGCCCGCCACCCCTGTCGTCGCGCTCAGCGCGGACCCGGCGTTCCGCGGCGACCCCGACCGGCTCAACCCGGAGCAGCTCGTGGTCATGGCGGCGTCGTCGTGCCAGATGCTGTCCTTCCTCGGCGCCGCAGCCCGCGCCGGCATCAACGTCCTGGCCTACGACGACGAGGCCGCCAGCCACCTCGACCTGGCGGCGTCGCCCGCCCGGCTCGGGACGATCCGGCTGGCCGTGACCGTCGAGGTCGCCGCCGGGACCGACGAGGCCCTGGTCCTGGAGCTGGCCGACCAGGCCCATCAAAGCTGCTACGTCGCCAACTCCCTGGCGGTGCCCGTCGAGGTCAGCACGAAGGTGGTCGTCGGATGAGCGCCCGCCTGCAGGACCTGGAGGTCCACCTGCCCGACCGACCCGGGGCGCTGGCAGACCTGGGCCAGGCCCTCGGCCGGGCCGGCGTGAGCCTGGAGGGCGGCGGCGTGTTCACCCACGACGGCCGTGCCGTGGCGCACTACCTCGTCGACGACGGCCCGGTGGCGCTCCGAGCGGCAGTCGACGCCGGGCTAGGGCCGGCCGTGGTGCGCGACGTCGTCATGACGCGGCTGGACCAGGAGACGCCGGGCCAGCTCGGCACGCTGGCGCGGCGGCTGGGCGACGCCGGGGTCAACGTGCAGGTCCAGTACAGCGACCACGCGGGGAACCTGGTGCTGCTCGTCGCCGACGAGGATGCCGCGGCGTGCCGGGAGGTCGTGGCGCGCTGGGAGAGGCCCTGACGCAGCAATTTCACCCCACCTTTCCAGAGTGTCGCGGCGCTGTGACCTGCGCACTTATTGGCCACTAAATGCATCTGAATGGGAAATGGGGGATAAACCAGTTGTCGGATCCGTTCAGGCTCATCACACTCGTTGTCGGGTAAGTGCTCAGGAAACACACCAACACGGGGGTTGGCGATGTCCGAAGCAAGTCCGCACCACCTTGTGATCACCCGGCTGGAACGGCGCTGGCTGGGGGTCGCGATCGCTGTGGGCTTCTCGGCGTCCCTGCTGATCGCGGTGGCACCACAGGAGACCGCGGAGGCGGCCCCGGTGCCCCAGGCCACGGCGGGCGAGGGTCCGGCCGACCGGCCCATGCCGGACGGCGTGCGGCGCTCCACCGCCTACGCGGAGGACGAACGCCCGCCGGTGGTCCCGGAGGCGGTGTCGGCCGACGGCAAGCCGGCCGAGGTCGCCAAGGAGGAGTGGCGCACCCTCACGTCGCCGGTCCGCCCGCTGGCCGCAGCCGACGGCTTCACCGGCCTGGACCTGCGCCCGGGCTTCCTGCTCGGTGATACGTCCGTGGTCCTCTACTTCGACGAGGGCAACGTCGATCCGGACTGGACCGCCGCCGTCGTGCGGCTGTACGAGGGGGACGACCAGACCGAGCAGGAGTCGGTGCGGCTGACGCGCGCGGAGCTCGAGGGCCCGCGGTTCTGCGGCCCGTCCGACTTCTGCCGGTCCTTCGGGAGCGAGGACGGCTGGGAGCTCGACCGCGGCAAGAACTACTTCGTGACCGTTGCGGCCGTGCTTCCCGGCGGCGACGAGGTCGTCTCGGAGCCCTCGGACAGCACCCGGCCGCGCGCGACGATCCTGCCGCCGAGCATCCCGGACGACCAGGCCGCCGGCTGCGGGTGTGAGAACGCGCTGGCCCCGACCGCCGTCGGGCAGGCGAAGCGCGGGGTGGGCGTCAACACGGGCACCGGCGCGTTCGTGCGCGTGGAGCGCGACATGCAGATGGCGTCGTTCGGCATCCCGTTCGCGAGCGCGCGCACCTACTCCTCGGCGAACAACCGGCAGGGCCCGCTCGGCGTCGGCTGGGCGTGGTCCTACGACATGCGGGCCACGGAGACGGACGACGGCGTCATCGTGCGCGCCGAGGACGGCGCCGAGGCGCTCTACACCCCGGACGGCGACGGGTACACGCGCCCTCCGGGCGTGCGGTCGAACCTGAGGCGGGACGGCGACGGCTGGGAGCTGGTCACGCCGCAGCAGGTGACGTACGAGTTCGGTGCGGCGGGCCGGCTCAGTGCCGTGACCAGCCCGCGGGACGACGGCGTCCGCCTGGCCTACGTCGAGGTCGACGACGGGGGTAGGGACGAGGACCGCGACGACATCACGATCACCGACGCCTCGGGGCGCACCGCCGTGGCCGAGCTCGAGGACGGAGTGATCACGCGGATGGTCCTCCCGGACCGCCGCCAGGTCCGCTTCGAGTACACCGACGGGCTGCTCACTGCGGTCGAGGACGCGCGCGGGAACGTCTGGCAGTACAGGTACGACGCCGAGGGCCGGCTCTCCCAGGTGGTGGACCCGCACGACGTGGTCGCCGTGCACAACGAGTACGGCGCAGGCGGCCGCGTGGTCACGCAGCGCGACGGCGTCGGCGCGGAGATGACCTTCGCGTGGGACGCCGAGAAGCAGGAGGCGCGCACCACCGACGCGGACGACATCTCGGTCTACGACGGGTACCGCGGCAACGTGCTGCTCTACAGCCAGCGCAGCACGGGCGACGCCGACAACCACCGCTACAACCGGCGCCTGGACCGCAACCTCGTGGTGAACGGCAACCAGTACCAGCACGTGGTGCGGTTCGACGCGCAGGGCAACCCGACGCAGGCGATCGCCCCGCAGGGCTTCGGCGACAAGACGAAGTACGACGACCGGAACAACCCGATCGAGTACACGGACGCGAACGGGAACGTCTGGAAGAACACGTACAACGAGTTCGACGAGCTGGTCCGCAGTGTCGACGCCGAGGGCAACGACATCAAGCACGCCTACGACGACCGCGGCCTGCGCACCTCCACCACCGACCAGCGGGACAAGGTCACGCGGTACGAGTACCTGGCCGACGGCGAGGAGAACGCCGGGCTGCTGTCCGCCGTCGTCTCACCGGAGGGGCGCCGCAGCGAGTACTTCTACGACAAGACCGGCCGGCAGGTCGCGCAGACGGACCCGCGCGGGACGGCCGACCCGCGCCAGCGCCGGCACTACACGACCGAGACGCAGTACGACGAGCAGGACCGCGTGGTCCGCGTCGAGGAGCCCGGCAAGCACCGCGGCTGGCGCTCGGTGTACGACGACGTCGGCCGCCTGGCCAAGGAGATCTCGCCCGAGGGCGTCGTCAGCGAGTACGGCTACCTCGACAACGGCCTGCAGTCGCGCGCCGACGCGGGCGGCCGGGTGATGACCTACGGGTACACCGACGCGGGGCGGCGGAAGTCCGAGAGCGTGCAGATGGAGGGCACCGATCTGACGACGTCGTACACGTACGACGCGAAGGGCCTGGTCAAGACGGTGACCTCGCCGCGCGGCAACGTGCCGGGCGCGAACAAGGCGGACTTCACCACCGAGTACTTCTACGACGCGAACGACAACCCGATCCGGATGCGGATGCCGTACCCGGGCGGCAAGCACGTGGACCGCGACATCAAGGTCGACGCGCTGGACCGCACGACGGCGTCGATCAACGAGCTGAACAAGACCTCCAGCTTCGAGCGGAGCAACACCGGGCAGGTCGACTCCGTCACCGACACCAAGGGCCGTACCACCACGATGGGGTACGACAAGAACGGGCGGCAGACGGAGCGCACCGACTCGGGCAGCAAGACCACCCGGACCGAGTACGACGCTGCGGGCAACAAGGTCAAGCAGATCTCGCCGACCGGCGGCATCACGACCTACGCGTACACCGACGACGGCCTGCTCGCCTCGGTGACGGAGCCGCGCGGCAACGTGGAGGGCGCCGACAAGGACCGGTTCACCACGCGGTTCGAGTACGACCTCGCGGGGAACCGGATCAAGGAGATCGACCCGCTCGGCAATACGACGTCGACCACGTACGACGCGAACAACCGGCCCATTGAGGCCACCGACGCGCGTGGCGGGACCACCTACTACGGCTACCGCGACGACGACCAGATCAGCCACGTCCGCCAGCCCGACGCGCCGAAGGTGCCGCTGGTCTCGCAGGCCTTCGCGACGGTGCTCAGGTACGACCACGACGGCCGGGTGGTCGGGGTCATCGACCCGCAGGGCGGGCGCACGAGCGTCACCTACGACGACGCCGGGCGCCCCGTGACCACCACCGACCCGCTGGGCCGGACATCGCACGTGGGGTACGACGCCGAGTCGAACGCCGTCTCGAGCATCACCACGGACCGGAACGAGGACCTGTCCGACCTGTCGGAGGCCGAGCGGGCCGAGCGCACCATCACGTCGGTGTACGACCTGCGCAGCCGCCTGACCAGCCAGCAGGTCGGCTCCACCGGCCCGGAGTACACCTACGGCTACGACGCGAAGGACCGGACGACCTCCTACGGCGACCCGCTGGGCGTGCGCACGGTGGCCTACGACGACGAGGATCAGATCACCAAGGTGGTCCGCGAGGAGGCGAACCAGGCCACCGAGACCTTCACCTACGGGTACGACCAGCGCGGCAACATCACCGCGCGGACCTACCCGGACGGCACGAAGATCACCTCGACGTACGACGACGACTCGCGGCTCGCCTCCACGACGGCGTCCGGCGGCTCCATGGGCGGCAACGAGGCCCGGTGGGAGTACGCGTACGACGTCGCGGGGCGCCGGACGGCGACCACCCTCCCGGCGTCGACGGGGCTCGCCGAGAAGCGCGTGTACGACGACGCCGGCCGGCTCACCTCCATCGGCACCGAGCGCACCGGGGAGCCCGTCGAGGGCGTGCAGGACCCGGTGTCCGCCTTCGACCTGACGCTTGACGAGGTCGGCAACCCGACCCAGGTGAAGACGACCCGCGGCGGGGTCACGGAGGCCGTCGCCTACGCGTACGACGACGCGAACCGGGTGACGGACGCGTGCTATGCGGCGCAGGAGTGCGACCGCACGAGCAAGGCCGCCGGCCGGATCTCCTACGAGTACGACCTGCTCGGCAACCGGACCGAGCAGAAGCGCACGGGCTCGGCGGGCCACGACCTGACGCGGTACTCGTACGACCACGCGAGCCAGCTCATCAGGGAGCTCGTGGTCGGCAAGGAGGGCGGCCAGAAGAAGGTAGAGCGCAAGGACTACGAGTACGACGTGCGCGGCAACCAGACGCGCGCGGGCGACGACCGGCTCAAGTACAACCTCGACAACACGCTGGCCGAGGCGACCGTCGGCGGTGTCTTGACCCGGTACACGTACGACGCGACGCGCATGCGGCTCGACGCGATCACGGGCGTGGGGGCGGGTGCCAAGACGCGGCACTGGTCGTGGGACACCAATGGGTCGCTGGAGAACATCGCCGTCGACACCGTGACCGACGTGAACGGGGTGGTGACCAACCGCCAGGCGTTCACCTACGGGCCGACGGACGAGCCGCTGGCGCTGCTGGCGGCCGGCGGCGGGGCGCACGTGTACACCCACGACTGGCTGGGCGGCGTCGCGAACATGCTCTCCCTGGACGGCCAGGTCGAGGAGGGCTACGACTACGACCCGTTCGGGAACCCGCGCCAGGGGACGACGCTCGCAGGGGCGGTGGCCGAGAAGGCGGGCGGCGCTGCGGCGTTGGGCGCGGCGGCCGAGGACGCCGAGCCGGCGGCCGAGCTCAAGAACCCGATGCGGTTTGCGGGCGCGTACCTGGACCCGACCACGGGCGAGGGCAACTACGCCATGCGGGCCCGGAACTACGACCCGGGCACGGGGCGGTTCTCGACCATGGACCCGGCCGGCGCCCAGCCGACCGGCTCCTCGCCGTACGCGTACGCGGGCAACAACCCGCTGGTCTACACCGACCCGACCGGCGAGCGCGAGCTCGAGGGGCCAACCGGCGGTAGCACCACCGAGAGCCCTACCGGCGCCGACACGACCTCGAACCCCAACGATCCCGGCGCGGAGGTGGAGGGGCCGAGCGCCGAGGAGATCGCGCAGGCGCAGCAGCTCGAGTCGAAGTCGATGCTGGACGTCATCCTGGAGGCCGGCGGCCAGATCCTCATGGAGTTCCTGGGGATCACCGACCTCATGAACTGCCTCGACGGCGACCTCGGCGCTTGCGTGATGCTGATCGTGGGCGCGCTGCCCTGGGGCAAGATCTTCAAGGCCGCGAAGATCGGCGAAGCCGTCTACAAGGCCGGCAAGGCCGTGATGGCCTTCTCGGGCGAGCTGAAGTGGGCCAAGCAGATCTTGTCCGGCGCCAAGAAGGCGAAACAGGCGGCCGAGGCCGCGAAGGCCGCAGCGGCGAAGGCTGCGCGGGAGGCCGCGCAGAAGGCGGCCAAGGCGAAGGCAGCCGCGGCGGCGAAGGTCAAGAAGCTGGCGGAAGAGGCCAAGGCCAGGGCGCGCGCCGACGCGGCCAAGAAGAAGGCTGACACCACGGGCAGCGGGGACGCGGCGAAGGTCGAAGAACCGTTGGGCTGCATGACGGATAACAGCTTCGTGCCCGGCACCCTGGTGCTCCTGGCGAACGGCATTCGACAGCCGATCGAAGACCTTGAACCCGGTGACGAGGTGCTGGCCGCCGGCGAAGAGACCGGCGACCGGTCGGGATCACGACTGGTTACGGCGCACATCACCGGCAGCGGCGAGAAGACCCTGGTCTCGGTCACGATCCGGGACGCCGACGGCGACAAGCAGAAGGTCGTCGCCACCGATGGGCACCCGTTCTGGAATCCCGTGAAGAGCATGTGGGTGGACGCGATCGATCTCCGGTCCGGCGACTGGCTCAAGACGAGTGCCGGCACCTGGGCGCAGGTCGCGGACGTCGACGTCGAGCACAAGCGCGCGGTGGTGCACAACCTCACGGTCGACCGGGACCACACGTACTACGTGGGCGCGGGCGAGACACAAGTTCTCGTTCACAACAGCAACACCAACTGCAACTCGCTCACGCGTGAGCAAGCTGAAGATGTTGCGAGTTACCTGGGCTACACGAAGTCCAATAAGAGATCCGCGGCCGGGCCTGCAATCTGGGAGAATAAGAAGGCGGGGGCCGGCCAGCCCCGGTACATCACTTACGATAGGACCGGGCATAACAAGCAAGCTATATTCAAGGGTGCCAATTTCCGAAATCCCTTCCAGTCGACCAAGGACTCGGCTCGGGACGGGACCTATGGATTGGACGTATCACCGACGGGAGATGTGTTCGGGCTTACATGGCTAGCGAAATGAGCACCGAATTCATTCTCAGTCCTCTGAGTGAGAGTGTGCGAGTTGTGTTGACAGATGCACCTGCTTGGAGTGCGTACGCGGCGGAACTGCGCGGAGTGCTCGACATGGTGATCGAGAAGAGTGGGAGTGATTTTCTAGAGGTCGGCGAGTTGTTGGTGAGTCAGCCACTTCCGGACAGGTACATGAGTCTCCGAAATGGTGTCGAGGTCAGTCGCTCGGAAGCGATTGATCTTATCGAGGGAATGGTGGCCGGGCGCGGACCGTATTGCCGACTCTCCATACCGGGGAAGCTTTGCATCGAGTCGGGATGGGATGGAGGCGTACATCTCTACGCAACCCCAGTGGTAAGCGCCGATCTAATGGCGTTCCGCAGCAGGGACGTGAGTCTCCAGTGGCGCAATGCAGTCCCAGAGTTCGTAGATGTGTCGAGGCCTGTAGATGCTGTCGCAGACGAGAAGTTCTGGCATGCGGTACTGAAAGCTTCCGAGCGGACCACCCTGTTGTGCGAGCGCTGGGCGCACGGCGCTTACGGTTGTAGATGGTTCCGGGTGACCCAGGGGAACGCAATGGAAGTAGCCCGACTGGTGCGGCCGCGCTCCCTCCTCTGCGTGGTTTCCGAGCCTGACTTGCAACCTAAGTCTGAGGTAATGGAAGAAGACTTCACTGCCTTTGCGGCCCCGCTACTGCCTGGCGAGTTGGCCTACCAGGCATATCCCGGTGGCGCCGATAGTCTCTCCGATGTTATTGGTCAAGGTTTCTCATTCATCCTGGCCGACAAGGCCCTGAGTAATTGGTGCGCCGTGGTGCCGGACCCAGATGGGGTAATGAGGGGACAGTGGGAGAGCCCGGGAGAATCGTAGTCTGATTGCCCTGGCGACGACGCTGGTGACGATGACCTCCACAGACCGATCCCAACCAGACTTGTCACGAGGCGCGTTCCCAGCCTGCCACGCGGCTGGTCACGACGACGATCCGCCTGGTGCGCGATGTCGACTAAGCGACGTCGACGTGCTTGCGCGCCGCTTCCACGAAACCGAAGATGCTCGCCTTGGCCACGTCGCGGGCGCTCGGGAGATCCTCGGCCGGGAGGTCCGATGTCAGGAGGTCGACGTCGTCGATCGCCTGCTGGCCGAGCGCGATCAGCTCCGTGGACTCCGTCACGAGCTGGACCCGAAAGAGCGCCTCGAGCGCGCTCGTCCGCAACCGGTACGTCTCGTAGCGGAGCGACTCGGGGTCTCCGCCGCGCTGCGCGTGCTCCGCGAACCAGCGGTCGATGTGGGCTCGGCGGAGGTTGACGAGCGCCCCGCCGAACGTCGTGTACGCGCTGACCCGCTCCTGCCGCAGGCGCTCGTTGCGTGCGAAACGCTCCGCGTCCGCCCGGTTCCGCCGCTGGAAGTAGTGCGTCGCCAGCGAGCCGAGCAGTGTTCCGACGACGGCGACCACGCTGGTCACGATGATTTCCACGGGCCGAAGCCAACCACGCCGGACCGTGGTTGAGAAGTCGGCACGCGGCTGTTCAGGGCCCAGCGACGGCCGTGGTCCGAGCCTCCGGGGAAACGGGTACGCGACGGGTGACGTAACGCTGAGCTAGCAGTGCTACGTCTCCGTTACCTACCTGGCTGGGACAGTTCCTTCCCGCGGTGCTCCGGACCGGGAATGGGCACCTCGCGGCGGCGGTTCGGCCAGTCATGGAGCTACAGGTGGTGCTGCCCGACGAGTCGCCCGCGATGCCCGTGCGGACGCTCGTCGACCTGGCCCGGGCGGCCGAGGACCTCGGCTACACGACGGCGTGGCTGCCCGACCACGTGCTGCCGCCCGGCGAGTACGGGCGGACCTTCGGCGGCGTCTACGAGCCGCTGGTGACGATCGGCCATCTGACCGCCGTAACGAACCGCCTGCGCTTCGGAACGTCGGTGCTGGTCGTGCCGCTGCGTGACCCGTTCGTGCTCGCCAAGCAGGTCGCGACCCTGCACGAACTCTCGGGGGGCCGGGTGACCCTCGGCGTGGGCGTGGGCTGGAACATGCCGGAGTTCGACGCCGTGGGTGCGGACTACCCGCATCGCGGCGCCGTCACCGACGATGCGCTCGCCTTGCTCAGCCACCTGTTCGCGGGCGGCGTGGCGCCGTACCGGGGCAGTCGGTTCTCGTACGAGCAGGGCGTGTTCGCGCCGGTGCCCGAGGGGAGCGTGCCGATCATGGTGGGCGGGAACAGCGACGCCGCGCTGCGCCGCGCCGCCCGCTTCGGCGACGTCTGGCAGGGAATCCCCGCCGACCCCGGCACCTTCGCCGAGCGGGTGCGGACCCTCGCCGAGCTGTCCGCCGGGCGCGACGTCGTACCGGCGCTGCGGATCGGCTGGGACGGCAGCACTCCCGTGGAGCGGGTGGCGGACGCCGCCGTCGCCTACCGGGAGGCCGGTGCCGCCCAGCTCGCCGTGCACTTCGGCGAGCACCGGGGCACCGCCGAACGCATGGCGGCTCTGGCGGCCGCGCTGGCCGGTCGCTGAGGACGGGCCGGACGCGCCCGCCGGTGGCTGAGCTCGCGGCTCGGACGCCTGGGCTCAGGCGATCGGCGGGGGCGCGAGGCGGTCCAGCGCGGCGACGACGAGCGCCTCGACGCCGGTCTCCAGGGTCGGGTGGGGGACGGGCGCGAACCGCGGTGAGTGGTTGGACGGGATGTCCTGGTTCACCGTGCCCGCACGCTCCGCCGCCTGGAAGGCCGCCGGATCCCAGCCGCCGAGCAGCCAGTAAACGATGGGCACGCCCACGGCGGTCGCGAGCACACCGACGTCCTCGCTGCCGGACACGGGGCCGGGGTCGATGACCCGCTCGGCGCCGAAGTGGGCGGCGAGCACGCCCCGCGTGCGCTCCGTCTCCGCCGGGTCGTTGATCACGGGCGGGAACCCGTCGCGGGTCGTGACCCGCGGAGGCTGCGGCGCGCCCGCGGCGGCCGCCTCGCCCCGGACGATCCGCTCTACGGCCGCCAGGACGCGGGTCCGCACCGCCTCGTCGAAGGAGCGGACGTTCACGCCGAGACGGGCCTCGTCGGGAATGATGTTCTCCTTGGTGCCCGCGTGGAGGGTGCCCACAGTGACGACGGCGGCGTCGTTGGCGGCGATCTCCCGAGAGACGATGGTCTGCAGCCGCATCACGGTCGAGGCCGCCATCACCACCGGGTCGACGGTTGCCTCCGGCCGGGAGCCGTGCCCGCCGCGCCCGATGAGCCGGATGTCCAGGACGTCGGTGCCGGCGAACGCCGGTCCGCCGTGGAGCCCGACCAGGCCCGCAGCGACGGGCGCGACGTGCTGCCCCAGCACGATGTCGGGCTTCGGCACCCGGTCGTACAGGCCGTCGTCGACCATGGCGCGGGCCCCACGGCCGAGCTCCTCCGCGGGCTGGAAGACGACGACGAGGGTCCCCGACCACGCGGCCTGCCCCTGCGCCAGCACCTCGGCAGCGCCGAGGAGGGCGGTGACGTGCACGTCGTGCCCGCACGCGTGCATGACGCCGGACTCGACGCCGTCCGCGGTGGTGGTGTGCACAGTGCTGGCGTACGGGAGCCCCGTGTCCTCGGTGACGGGCAGCGCGTCCATGTCGGCGCGGAGCAGCACGCACGGGCCGTCGCCGTTGGTGAGCACGCCGGCGACACCGGTGCCGCCGATGCCGGCGTGCACCAGATAACCGAGAGTCGCGAGCCGGGCCGCGACCAGGGATGCCGTGCGGGTCTCCTGGAAGGACAGCTCCGGGTGGGCGTGAAGGTCGACATAGGTCTCGCGAAGGCTCGACAGCATCGATGCCACCGGCGCCAGGACGGCTGCGACGTCCGGCACCGCGTCGGGGAGCACTGGGGGAACGGTCATGCGCCCCACGATGGCACCGACGGCCGAGGTCGGCGCCCCAAAGCCCACCCATCTTGTTGTGGGCGCGACCGTTGCGCCTAAACCGGACGTTTAGTCGCAACGATCACGCCCACAACGAATGCGAGCGGGACTAGCCTGAGCGATGGGCAGCCCCGTTCGTGGCGACAGGAGAAGTGATGGCGAACCTCACGATCATCGAGCGGTCGCCCGATCCCGAGGAGCTGGACCCGGGCAGGCGGCCGTCCATCGCGGAGCGGATCCGCGCGCTCGGCCAGACCCGGCTGGGCGCACTCCTCCTGCTGCTCGGGACGGTCGCGGCGATCGTCTGGGCCAACGCCTCGTCCACCTCGTACAGCGAGTTCTGGGAGACGCACCTCAGCCTGGGCGTCGAGGACCTGCAGGTGGAGTTCACGCTGCACGCCCTGGTCAACGACGCGCTGATGGCGCTGTTCTTCTTCACCGTGGGTCTGGAGGTGCGGCGGGAGTTCGCGATCGGCGAGCTCACCAGCTGGTCCCGGGCCGTGGTCCCGGTAGTGGCCGCCGTCGCGGGGCTCGTCGTCCCCGCCGTCCTGTACGTGCTGATCAGCCAGGGAACGGGCTGGGAGGGCGCATGGGGGGTGGTCATCTCGAGCGACACGGCGTTCGTCGTCGGCGCGCTGGCCCTCATCGGGCCGAGGGCGCCCGGCAGGCTCCGGGTCTTCCTCCTGGCGCTCGCAGTGGTCGACGACATCGGCGCGCTGTCGATCATCGCGCTCGTCTACACCGAGAACTTCGACCCCCTCCCGCTGCTGGTCGCGGCGGTGGGCCTGGCCGGCGTCTACCTCACGCGGTACGTGCCCACCGGCCGCGGGCCGATCTACGCCACGCTCTCGATCATCGTCTGGCTCGCGTTCCTGGCGTCCGGAGTGCACCCGACGCTGGCCGGCGTCGCCATCGCGCTCCTGGTGCCGGTGTACCGGCCGAGCCGGCGGGACGTGGAGCACGCCCTGACCCTGGCGCGCACGTTCCGGCAGTCGCCGAACAGCGACTACGCGCGCGCCGCGGCGAACAGCCTGCGCGAGTCGATCTCGATCAACGAGCGGCTGCAGTCGGCCTACGCGCCGTACGTGGCCTACGTGATCCTGCCCCTCTTCGCCCTCGCGAACGCGGGCGTGCAGATCAACAGCGAGATCCTGGCCGCGGCGGCCGGGTCGGCGGTCACCTGGGGCATCGTGGTGGGGCTCGTCGTCGGAAAGCTCCTGGGCGTGCTGGGGTCGGGCGCGGTCATGCGCGTCCTGCGGATCGGCGACCTGGGGCCGGGGCTGACGCTCGACCGGCTCGCCGGCGGCGGCGCCCTGTGCGGCATCGGCTTCACGATCTCCCTGTTCATCGTCGACCTCGCGATCGACGACCCGGCGGCGCAGACCGAGGCACGCGTGGGCGTGCTCTCGGCGTCGGTCATCGCGTTCCTGCTGGCCGCCGTGATCTTCAAGGTCTCGGACCGTGCGCACCCGGCGAAGGAGGCCGGGACGGTGCTGCTCCGACCGGTCGACCCCGCGCGGGACCACGTGTTCGGCCCGGCCGACGCGCCGTACACGCTGGTCGAGTACGGGGACTTCCAGTGCGGGTTCTGCTCCAAGGCTTCGGGCGCGATCCAGGAGGTGTACCGCGAGCTCGGCGACCAGCTGCGGTACGTCTGGCGGCACGCACCGCTCGACCGGTACCACCCGAACGCCATCGCGGCGGCCGAGGCGGCCGAGGCCGCGGCGCTGCAGGGGGAGTTCTTCGCGATGGAACGGAGCCTGCTCCTGGACCAGGAGAACCAGCTCCCCTCGGACATCGTGCAGCGTGCGGTCGACCTGGGGCTCGACGTCGAGCGGTTCGAGCGGGACCTGGTGTCGCCGGAGGCGGCCGGGCGTGTCCGGGACGACATGCTCGACGCCGAGGCGATGGACATCACCGCCGTCCCGACGTTCTTCGTGAACGGCCGCCGGCACACCGGGCCGTACGACGCGCGGTCGCTCATCCGTGCACTGGAGCGCGATGCGCACGCGCCGGGAGGCCTGACGTGATCCGTCGTCCGACGCTGGCGGTGGTCGCCGAGGTAGCCGGGGTGAGCCTGAAGACCGCGTCCCGGGTGCTCAACCGCGAGCCCAACGTGGCGGCTGCCACGCGCGAGCGGGTGCTGGACGCCGCGGCCTCGCTGGGCTTCCGGCGCAACGCCGTGGCCGCCGACCTCGCGCGGGGCGGCTTCTCCCGGCTGGTCGGGTTCATCACCGGCGACCTGGCCAACGAGTTCTACTCCGCCCTGGCCAGCGGCATCGAGCGCGAGCTGCGCGAGCACGGGCTGCAGCTGCTCACGGCGTCGTCCGACGAGGATCCCGAGCGCGAGTCGTCGCTGACGGGGGAGCTGCTGGAGCGCCGGGTCGGCGCCCTGATCGTCACGCCGGCCGGGGCGGACCACTCGGCGCTGCGGGGCGAGATCGCCGCCGGCCTGACCGTGGTGGTCGTGGACCGGCCGGCGGCCGGGATGGACGTCGACACGGTGGTCATCGACAACCGCGGCGGCACGCGGGCCGCCGTCGAGCACCTGCTCGCTCACGGGCACCGCCGCATAGCGTTCGTGGGCGACGAGCCCCACCTGTGGACCTACCAGGAGCGCAGCGACGAGTTCCTCGCCGCGATGCGCGACGCCGGGGTGTCCGACGCCGAGCGGTGGGTCCGGTCCGGCGCCCACTCCGCCGCGGCCGCCCGCGACCTGGTGGTCGAGCTGCTCGATGCTCGACACGGACAGGCTCGACACGGACAGGCTCGACACGGACAGGCTCGGGACGGACAGGCGCCCGAGCCGCCCACAGCGGTGCTCGCCGCGAACAACCGGGCCACCGTGGGCACGCTCCAGGCACTGCGCGACGCGCCGGGCGGCGACGGGGTCGCCGTGGTGGGCTTCGACGACTTCGAGCTGGCGGATCTCCTGGGCATCACGGTGGTGGCCTACGACGCCGTGGAGATGGGCCGGCGCGCCGCCGAGCTGGCGGTAGCGCGGTCCGCGGACCCGGACCGGCCGGTGGAGCTGGTGGTGCTGCCGACCCGCGTAGTGGCGCGGGGAAGCGGCGAGCGCGAACCCCGCTGACCCCGCCGTGGAGCGTCGGCTGACCTGAACGCTGGTCGAGCTTGTCGAGACCCGGGTCTCGACAAGCTCGACCAGCGTTGGGGTCAGAGGGTGGCGCGGACCTCGCGGGTGGCCGTCACCAGGTTGCGCAGGGACTCGGTGGTCTCGGCGTAGCCACGGGTCTTCAGCCCGCAGTCGGGGTTGACCCAGACCAGCCGCGGGTCGATCGACTTGGCGGCAAGCGACACGAGATCGGTTACCTCTTCGACGGACGGCACCCGCGGGCTGTGGATGTCGTAGACCCCCGGGCCGATGCCGCGCCCGTATCCGGCGTCGGCCAGCTCGGGCACGATCTCCATGCGGGACCGCGCCGCCTCGACGGACGTCACGTCGGCGTCGAGGCCGTCGATCGCACCGATGACCTGCCCGAACTCCGAGTAGCACAGGTGCGTGTGCACCTGCGTGGCGGTGCCGGCCCCGGCCGTCGACAACCGGAACGAGCGCACCGACCACTCCAGGTAGTCGGCGTGCGCGGACCGCCGCAGCGGCAGCAGCTCGCGCAGCGCCGGCTCGTCCACCTGCACGACGCCGATCCCGGCCTGCTCCAGGTCCGTCACCTCGTCCCGGAGGGCGAGCGCTACCTGGTCGGCGGTGTCGCCCAGCGGCAGGTCGTCGCGGACGAACGACCAGGCCAGGATCGTGACCGGACCGGTGAGCATGCCCTTGACGGGCTTGTCGGTGAGCGACGCCGCGTACGCGGTCCAGTCCACGGTCAGGGGCGCGGGGCGGGACACGTCGCCCCACAGGATCGGCGGCCGCACGCAGCGCGACCCGTACGACTGCACCCAGCCGTGCACCGTGGTCGCGAAGCCGTCGAGCTGCTCCGCGAAGTACTGCACCATGTCGTTGCGCTCGGGCTCGCCGTGCACCAGCACGTCCAGGCCCAGCTCCTCCTGGAGCGCGACGGTGCTCGCGATCTCGGCGCGCATCGCGGCCGTGTACTCGGCGTCGGACAGCTCGCCCCGCACCCAGGCGGCGCGCGTGGTCCGGATCTCGGACGTCTGCGGGAACGAGCCGATTGTCGTCGTCGGCAGCGGCGGCAGGCCGAGCGTGGCCTGCTGGGCCGCCGCGCGCTCCGCGTACGGCGCACGCTCGACGTCGGCGGGGGTCAGGGCGGCCGCCCGGTCCCGTACGGAGGGCACGACGACGCCGGGCGCCTCGGCGCGGGACCGCACCGCGGCGGTGGACTCCGCGAGCTGTTCGGCGACCGCCGGACGGCCATCGGCCAGGCCGGTGGCGAGCGTGACGACCTCCCGGACCTTCTGGTCGGCGAACGCGAGCCACGACTTCAGGCCGGCGTCGAGGCGAGGCTCGTCGGCGACGTCGTGCGGCACGTGCAGCAGCGACGTCGAGCTACCGACGGTGACCGCGCCCGCGCCGAGCGGGGCGAGGCCTTCCAGGGTGGTGAGCCGCGCGTCGAGGTCCGCGCGCCAGATGTTGTGCCCGTCGATGACGCCGGCGACCAGGGTCTTGTTCTCCAGGCCGGGGACCGGGCCTTCGGGTACGGCGCCCTTGACGAGGTCGATCGCTATCGCCTCGACGTCGGTGCCGGCCAGCAGAGCCAGGCCGTCGCCGGCCTCGCTGCGCAGGTCGCCGTACGGCGCGGTGACCAGGATCGCGGGCCGTTCCGCGCCGCCTGCGTCGCCATCGACGGACGCGGCGGAGAGGTCGGTCGCGAGCCGTGCGTAGGCCCGGCGGACGGCGTCGGCCACCTCGTCGAAGGAGACGTCGAGCAGGTCGGTGACCAGGGCGGGCTCGTCGAGCTGGACCCACGGCGCGCCCGCGGCGGCCAGTGCGCGCAGCAGCTCCGCGTACGCGGCGACGACGTCGTCGAGCCGGTCGAGCGGGCGGAACCCGTCGGGTGCGTTGTCAGCGGCCTTGCTGAGCAGCAGGAACGTCACCGGCCCCACCAGTACGGGCCGGGTCACTACGGCCTGGCCGCCGTCGGCGGGCTGGGCCAGCTCGGTGAACTCGCGCACCGCCCGGTCGTCGACGAACCCGATCGGTGTGTCCGGCCCGATCTCCGGGACCAGGTAGTGGTAGTTGGTGTCGAACCACTTGGTCATCTCGAGCGGCGGCTTGTCGCCCTCGCCGCGGGCGAGCGTGAAGTAGCCCTCCAGCGAGAGCGCTGAGCCGTTGGTCGAACCTGTCGAGGCCAGGTCCCGGAACCGCTCGGGCACCGCGCCGAGCAGGGCGACGGTGTCGAGCACCTGGTCGTAGTAGGAGAACGAGCCGGGGACGGCGGCGGAACCGGCGTCCAGGCCCAGGTCGACGAGATGCCGTGCGGTGGCGAGCCGCAGGTCGCGGGTGGTCGCCTCCAGCTCGTCCGCCGTGGTGCGTCCGGCCCAGAAGGCCTCGACGGCCCGCTTGAGCTCGCGGCGTCGGCCGATGCGCGGGTAGCCCAGGATGGTGGCCTGGGGAAGGTGCGTGAACTTGACTGCCATGCGTATCAGCTCCATCGGACCTGGCGTTAGCACCTTGCCCCGGAATTGGCGCTCCGGTGGCAGGTTGCTGCGGTGTCGTAGAGCCAGGACTCTCGACCGCTCTGGATGATTACGCTGGATCGTAAGCATGCCCGCGATGTGGTCGGAAAACCGTCCACGCCTCAAGACGGTTCGCTGGTCAGCGGTCGATTCCTCTGATCGTCCCCGGGCACAGGTCCACGACCTGACCATGCGGTTGCTGCGGAATGCGGCCGAGATCCCGCAGCAATCGCAGGGTCAACGCAGCGGGCGCCGCCACGCGACCTCGCGGGCGAGCTGCCCCGTGGAGCGGAACAGCTGCACCTGGTGGGCGTCGGGCAGGGCCGCTGCGAGCTCGTCCGTCGTCGTCGGCCCGAAGCCGAGCTCCTGCCAGAAGCCGCCCGACCGGCGGGAGAACAGCCAGGCCTGGCGCGCGCCGGCGTCGGCGGCCCGGTCCAGCGCGAAGCGGGCGCGGCTGAGCACGCCGGGGAGCCTACCGGGGCTACTCGAGGGGGCTGGAATCGTTTGTGGGGTACGGGCTCGGCGAGTCGCACGCCTTCCAGCTGAACGCGCTGCGCACGAGGTACTGGCCGCCCTGGTCCGACTCCGCCCGCGTCTCCGCGGCCCGCGGCAGCCAGGTGGCAGGGTCGACGAACAGGTCGATCCGCGTCACGTCGCCGCCCTGCACCGTCGTGTCCGCGGGGGTGATCCCGATCCGGACGACCACGCGGCCGTCCAGCTCCGCCACGTCCAGCTTCTCGTCGAGCTGTCGGTCCGCGCCTTCGTCCGCAGACAGGCCGAACATCGTGTCGACCGCCACCGCCTGCAGCACCTGCAGGGCCCGCTCCTCCAGGGGCGCCGGCTTCGGGTTCGCGTCGCGCGCCGTCCGGACGTCGTCGACGCGGACCGTCGACTCGTCACCCAGGGTCGAGGTGGTCTTCGCGCCGCAGCCCGCGCCGGCCATCGCCTGTGCCGCGCTGGTGGCTACCTCGGCGGGCGTCAGCCCGATGGTCGGGGACGGCAACGGGTCGGAGGTCGAGGCCGCAGGCGCCGAAGTGCTCGGGGCGGGACCCGAGCCCGGGAGGGCGCGCAGCGCGGGTGGGCCCGCCAGGCTCACCGCGAGGACGGCGGCCGCCGCGGCCGCCAGACCCCATGCGAGGGCGGGCCTGCGGCGTTCCGGGGACAGGCCGCGGCGGGTCCCGGCTCTGTCGTCGTGCAGCACGATCTCGACGCGCTCGGCGTCCGCCCAGCCCTCGTACGGGTCGCCCGCACCTCGTGCGCGTGCCCGCGACTCGGCGTACACCCGGGTCAGGTCGATCTCGGGGTCGGCGCCGCGCAGGGCGCGGCGGGCGCGGGTCAGCTCGTCGTCGTCCACGTCAGGCTCCTTCCTCGGTGAGCTGTTGGTAGGCCGCACGCAGCCGCCGCCGAGCGCGGTGCACCCGGGTGGCCGCGACCGCCGTCGTGCAGCCCAGGACCTGGGCCACCTCCGCGGTCGACAGCTCTGCGGCCGCAAGGAGCGCGATGACCTCGCGGTCCGCGGGACGCAGGAGATCCAGTGCGCGCCGGAGCTCGTCCAGCTCGCCGACCAGGCGCACGTCGTCCTGGCCGGCCGACGCCGGGTGCGTGCGCACCCGCTCGACCAGCGCCGTCCGCCGGTGCTGCGCGCGAAGCTGGTTCGCCATCACCCGGCGCGCCACGCCCAGGAGCCAGGCGCGCGGGGTGTCCGGCAGCTCGCCCTTGCGCCAGGCGATCGCGAAGACCTCGGCCACCACGTCCTCCGCCTCGGCCGCGGGGAGCCGGGCGCGGGCGTACCGGTAGACGCCGTGCGCGTGCGCCGCGAAGAGCTCCTCCGTGTGCTCGGGCGTGAGCGGACCCGGAACGAGGCGGTGCGACTCGGTGTTCGTGGTCAGGGCGGACTCCGGGGGCGAAGAGACATGCTTCCGACTCAGTGTGTCCGGCAGCGGACCGCCCATGACACGTCCCAGATGTTGCCCACGTCACAGCCCGGCGGCTGTCATCGGCGTCCGGCCGGCGCACACCAACGCTGGTGTGACCGCCTTCCTTGACCGTCTGCTCCTGCCCGGCCCTGCCGTCGTCCTCGCCACGACGCTGCTGCTCACGGGATGCGCGCCCGGCGCCGTCAGCGCCACACCACAGGGGCAACGCTCCCCGGGGAGCGCGGAGGGGAGGGCGGCTGGAAGTGTGGCGGGGACGACGCCGGAGGCGCCCGCGAGCGCGAAGAAGTCTGGGACCAAGGGGCCGGGTCCAGGGAAGCCGAGCGTCGACCTGACCGCACACTCGGCCACCGATCCCGCGAGCCCGTGGGTGGTCGTCAACAAGCGCAGCCCGCTCGCACCCGTCGACTACGAGCCCGAGCTCACCACGGTGCGCGGCTACCTCGTCCGGCCCG
This sequence comes from Promicromonospora soli, assembly GCF_014653785.1. Taxonomy (GTDB): domain Bacteria; phylum Actinomycetota; class Actinomycetes; order Actinomycetales; family Cellulomonadaceae; genus Promicromonospora; species Promicromonospora soli. Next base: position 103,245 of record NZ_BNAS01000006.1, read on the forward strand.
ACGCCGCCCCGGACCTCGCCGCGCTCCTGGACGCCGCCGACGCCGACGGCGTGCACCTGACACTGCGCAGCGCCTCCCGGGGTTATCCCAAGCAGGTCCAGGTCTACGAGGGATGGGTGGCGCAGCTCGGCGCCACGGAGGCCGACGTCGTGTCGGCCCGGCCGGGGCACAGCGAGCACCAGACGGGGCTGGCCGTGGACGTGGGCAGCTCGACCCGACCGGAGTGCGACTTCGACCCCTGCTTCGGGGACACCGTCGAGGGCCGCTGGGTCGCCGGCCACGCCGCCGGGTTCGGTTTTGTCATCAGGTACACCCCTGACAACCGCGCCGTTACCGGGTACGCCGCCGAGTCCTGGCACCTGCGCTGGGTGGGCCGCGACCTGGCCGCGCACATGCGTGACACCGGCGTCAGCACGCTCGAGGAGGTTTTCGACGTGCCCGGCGGGGGATACGCCCGCTGAGGCCGAGCAATCGCAGGTCAGTACGGCAGCCAGACGACGACGGCCAGCGCGCCCACGTAGAGCGCCTGCTCCGCGACGCGCCGGCCGACGGGCGTCGCGGGCTTGCCGCCGAACGGGAGGTCGCGCCGCGCCGCGGAGATGTTGGCCGGCGTCATGGCAACGGTGAGCAGCCCGAGGCAGATCGCGGCGGCGGGCGCCGTCGCGGGGATGAGCAGGCCGATGGCGCCGGCTGCCTCGAGCATCCCCGTGCCGGCGACGAGCAGGTCCGGGCGCGGTAGCCCGGCCGGAACCATCCGTTCGAGGTCCTGGCGCACGCGGGGGATGATCCGGCCGGAGGCGGTCAGGAGGTAGAGGGCCGCGAGGCCGACCCGGGCGGCGTCGTGCCAGGAGTCGAGGGCCGGGACTGCGAGGAGGCCGAGCAGGCGCGCGAGCGCCGTGACGCCGAGCAGGAGCACGGGAAGCGGGAAGGGCATGGCGATCCGATCTTGACGGCGACAAGTTAGAGCGACACCTCACCATCCCCAGTGCTATCTTGTCAACGGCAAGATTGGGTCGGGAACATCTGGAGCACGATGAGCTACCACCACGGAGACCTGCGCCGGGCGATGACCGCGGCCGCCGCGACCGCGGTCGCCGAGCGCGGGCCGGCGGGCCTGAGCCTGCGCGAGCTGGCCAGGCTCGCGGGGGTCTCCCACGCCGCGCCGGCTCACCACTTCGGCGACAAGGCCGGCGTGCTCACGGCGGTCGCGACCGAGGGCTTCACGCTGCTCGCGGCCACCCTCAAAGAGGCGGGGGACGACCTGCTCGCCGCCGGCGTCGCCTACGTCCGGTTCGCCGTCGACCACCCGGGGCACTTCGCCGTGATGTTCGACCGCAGCCTGCTGCACGCGGACGACGCCGACCTTCGCGAAGCCGAGCAGGCGTCCTCGGCGGCGCTCGCGGGACTCGCTCCCGACGCCTCCGCTGCCCGCGCCGCGTGGTCCGTGGCACACGGCTTCGCCAGCCTGTGGCTGTCCGGCGCCATCTCGGGGCCCGACGTCGTCGCGGCCGCCGAGCCGGTGCTGCGCCGGGTCGCGCTGCCCTGACGGCTGGCGCGCCAGGGCTGGTCCGACCATGCGCCTCGGCTCGCGACACGCGGATGGCGACACGCGGATAGAGTTCGGAATGTGCAGCTGGAGCCGATTCCTCTCATGTCTGCGTGGACCCACAACGGGGTCCGGGCCGGCTTCGAGGTCCTGTTCGCGGAGGCCATCGAGCACGGCCACGTGCTGCGTGGCCACACCACCGCCGTCGAGGGGCCGGAGGCCTGGTCGGTCGGGTACCGGATCGAGGTCGACCCACAGTGGTGCACGCGGCGGGCCGAGGTACGGAGCGTGTCGGCCGCGGGAACGGTCCGGACCACGATCGAGCGGATCGAGGGTGCCGACGGCGTGCAGTGGTTCGTCGACGGTGTCCCGCGCCCTGACCTCGAGGGCTGCCTCGACGTGGACCTCGAGTCGTCGGTCGTGACGAACACGCTGCCGGTCCATCGGCTGGACCTGACACCGCGGAAGACGCACGCAGCGCCCGCGGTCTTCGTCCGGGCGGGCGACCTGTCGGTCGAACGGCTCGAGCAGGAGTACAGGCTCCGGAGCCGGACGTCGGAGGCGATCAAGTTCGACTATGCGTCGTCGACCTTCGACTACGCGTGCGAGCTCAGCTACGACGCATCCGGCCTCATCGTGCGCTACCCGGGGATCGCTCACCGGGAGCGTTGACGAGGGTTGTGGGCGCGACCGTTGCGCCTAGAACGGACGGGTAGTCGCAACGATCGCGCCCACAACCGACCTGGGACGAGAGGCTCTTCGGCCCCTGAGACGGGTGTTCCAAAATGTCCCAGTATGGGCGATGATGTTGACGCCACCAATCACCAGGGGAATATCGTGACCGCGACCGCCTCCGGGGCCACTGCCGCACTGTCCGACGTGCCCACGTCAACACCCGCACTCGTCGCCTGCGACGTCGAGGGGACGCTCGTGCGTGCCGGCCGCCGGGCCACGCCAGCGGTGCTCGACGCGATAGCGGCCGTCCGCGCCGCAGGGCATCACCTGGTGATCGCCACGGGCCGGTCCCTGTCCGGCGCGGTGCAGGTCACCCGGCAGCTCGGGATCCGGGATGGCTGGGTGGTCGCGGCGAACGGGGCGGTGACCGCGCACGTGCACGCGAACGGGTACACCGTCGTCGACGTGACGCCGCTGGACGCCGAGCCGGTGTGCCGGCTGGTCGCCGGCACGCGACCGGACCTGCGGCTCGCCGCCGAGGTGGTCGGCTCCGGCTACCGCGTCACCAAGCGGTTCCCGGAGCGCCAGCTCAACGGACAGCAGGAGGTGCTGCGCGAGTTCGCCGAGATCTGGGCGCGACCCACGCCGCGCCTCGTCGTGTACGGGCAGTGGGCTCAGCGGCTCGCGCCGGCGCTGCGCGCGTCGGGCGTCACAGCGATCCCCGCCCGCGTCGACTGGGTCGACGTCACCGCGCCCGGCATCACCAAGGCGACCGCGCTCGAGAGCATCCGTATCGAGCTGGGGGTCGCGCCGTCCCGGACCGTCGCCATCGGCGACGGCGAGAACGATCTCGAGATGCTCTCCTGGGCAGCGATGTCGATAGCCATGGGCCAGGCGCCCGACGCCGTCCGCGACCTCGCCGACCGCGTCACGGGCACCATCGACGAGGACGGCGCCGCTGCCGCACTCTTCGACGCGCTCCTGCTGCCGACGGCCTGAGCCGGCCGACTCAGGCCGGCGGCACCGCACGCAGGAGCACAGCCACAGCTCGCCGTGCCTGCCGTGCGCCGTTGGGCCAGTATGTGCGCATGGCGCACCCTCACTCGCACGGCTCGGCCGGTCTCGCCGCGCCACGCACGACGTTCCTCCTGGTCGTGACGCTGGTATCCGCCCTGCTCCTGACTCTGGTCGGCCTGTGGCTGCTGTGGCCGAACGGCGGCGACGTACCCGACCGGGTGCCGGCCAGAGCCGAGGGCACGTCGTTCGTCGACGTCACGGTCACCGGCCCTGCGGACCCGGCCACCGGGAGCATCCCGGTGGAGCTGGCCGACGGCGAGCAGTCCCGGATGCAGTCGCCCGGCCCGTCGGTCCCGCTGGCCGACGGCGACCGCATCACCGCCGTCGACATCTCCCAGGTCTCGCAGCCCGGCGTCGACCCGCTGGTGTTCATGGACTACCAGCGGGACCTGCCGATCGCGCTGCTGGCGATCGTGTACGCCGCCGTCGTGCTGCTTGTCGCGCGCTGGCGCGGGCTGGCCGCCATGGCCGGGCTCGGGCTCGCGTTCGTCGTGCTCCTGACCTTCACCATGCCCGCCCTGCTGGCCGGCGAGTCCGCGATCGGCGTGGCGCTGGTGACCTCGTCCCTGGTCATGTTCGTGACGCTGTACCTGGCCCACGGGTTCTCCGCGCGCACCTCGACCGCCCTGCTCGGCACGCTGGTCGGCCTCGCGCTCACGGCGGGGATCGCCGCCTGGGCCTCTGGGGCCGCCCAGATCACGGGCACCACCGACGAGGCGTCCTCGTTCCTGCCGTCCAGCGCGCCCGGCGCCGACCTACGCGGGATCGCGCTGTGCGGCATCGTCCTGGCCGGGATGGGCGTGCTGAACGATGTGACGATCACCCAGGCCTCGGCCGTCTGGGAGCTGCGCGGGGTCGCGCCGTCGGCGTCGCGGGCCGAGCTGTTCACGCGCGCCATGCGGATCGGGCGCGACCATATCGCCTCGACCGTCTACACGATCGCCTTCGCCTACGTGGGCGCCTCGTTGCCGCTGCTGATGATGGTGTGGCTCGTGGACCAGTCGCCGGCCACGGCCCTGACCTCGGGTGAGATCGCCGAGGAGGTGGTGCGCACGCTCGTCGGATCGATCGGGCTCGTCCTCGCCATCCCGGTGACCACCGCCATCGCGACGCTCGTCGTCCCGGGGCCGACGACGGGCCCGGCGGGCTCGACGACGTCGGAGCCGGCTTCCGACCCGGAGCTGATGTCGCCGGTGTCCGGGGCATGATCTGCCGTTCGGGGGTGTTACGTGTCCGGGACAGCGGCTGCTGTCCGGACGGAGAGGACGCACCATGCGTGCAGTGGTTTTTGACCAGTTCGGCGGCCCGGAGGTTCTGCACCTCGGCGAGGTGCCGGAGCCGGAGGCGGGTCCTGGGCGGGTGCGGGTCCGGGTCGAGGCGGTGGGCCTGAACGCCTTCGACGGGAAGGTCAGGTCGGGCGCCATGGAGAGTGCGTTCCGCACGCGGCTCCCCGGGGTGCCCGGGCTGGAGGTCGCCGGTGTCGTCGACCAGGTCGGTTCCGACGTCTCCGGGGTCGCCGTGGGCGACCGGGTCGCCGGCTGGACCAGCCGGGGCGCCGCGGAGCTCGCGATCCTGAAGCTGTGGGCGCCGGTCCCCGACGGGCTCGACGCGGCCCAGGCGGCTGCCCTGCCCGTCGTGGGTGAGGCAGCCCGCCGCGTGCTGCGCATCCTGGGCCCGAAGCCGGGGGAGACCCTGCTGGTGCACGGCGCCAGCGGTGGCATCGGCGGGCTCGTCACCCAGCTCGCGGTCGCGGCGGGGGTGACCGTCATCGGCACGGCGTCGCCGGCCAACCAGGAGCGGGTAGCGGCGTACGGGGCGATCCCCACCACCTACGGCGAGGGGATCGTCGACCGCGTCCGCGCGCTCGCGCCCACCGTCGACGCCGTGCTCGACACAGCGGGCAGCGGCGTCCTCCCCGAGAGCATCGAGCTGCGCGGCGGCACCGACCGGGTCGTCACGCTCGCCGACCCGGCCGCCCCCGGGCTGGGCGTCGAGCTCACCGAGCGGTCCGAACCCTCGGCATCGGAGCTTGCCGAGCTCATCGACCTCGTCGCCCGCGGCGAGGTGCTGGTCCCGGTGGCGAAGGTGCTGCCGCTGGCCGAGGCGGCGCGCGGGCAGCGGCTGGTCGACGAGGGTCGCGCCGGTGGCAAGGTGGTGCTGGTGCCTACCGGCCCGCCTCGCTGACCAGGCTCTCGATCTCCGCGGTGAGGAGGCTGCCGCCGTCGAGCCCCATGCTGTCGAAGGCGCCCACGATCTCCAGGGACACGAGCCCGTGCACGCGGTACCAGGCGGACAGCGCGAACCGCAGCGCCTGCTGCGCGGTACCGGCCGGGGCGCCGAGGGACTGGCCCCACCGCGCCAGCTCTTCTGCGAGGCCGGCGCCGGCGCCGGGGGAGCCGCCGTCGGCCCGCGTCGAGATGCTCGTGCCACGCGGTGCGGCGCCGCCCGGCGTGATCTCCTGGATCGTCGTGACCAGGGCGAGCATGCTCTGGTTGATCGTGCTGACGCTCTCCAGCGGGTTCACCGTCTCGCGCCGGCTGCCCGTGAAGAGCATGGAGTAGCGGCGCGGGTGGTCCAGTGCCCAGCGCCGCCAGGCATGCGCGATGGCGGCCACCCGGTCGGGCGCGGGCCGGTCCGCCGCATCCTGCGCGGCGGCCTCGACGGCGGCGCCGAGGTCCGTGTAGCCGGCCACGACCAGCGCGTCCAGCAGCGCCTCGCGGGACGCGAAGTAGTGGTAGAGCGCGGGCGGCGTCATGCCCATCGCCTTGCCGACCGACGAGAGCGACAGGCCGTGCGCCCCGGCCGCGTCGACGAGCTCCAGCGCCCGCTCGACGATCTCGTCGACCGTCTGCCGTCGGAGCCGTTCGCGGCGCGTCAGCGGCTTGGTGTCGGCGTCGTCCACGGGCATGGCGCGAGCCTAGTGCCGCGACGGGGCGCGTGGCCGGGACTGGGGGGCGACGGGTATCGCGGAGCGCGCGCTATCGCGTGCGCCAGCCCGGGAGCACGCGGTCCAGGGCGTCCGCGAGGGGCACGGACTCGCCGTCCTTGCCGCCCGCACCGAGCGTCAGCGGTGGGCGGCGCGGGTCGGGCCGGACCCCGCGCACGCGGTCGAGGAGGCCGATGGGCGCGGTGAGCACGTAGAAGTCGCCGTCCGTGCTGATGCCGAGCGTGCGGTCGACACGCAGGTACCAGCCCTTCAGCCCGGTGCGCGCGGTGCTTCGGCCGCCGTATCCCTGCACCAGGAGATCCTCGGGGGCGAGCCCGGCGGTCCTCGCGGCGGCCACGAAGTCGCGCAGCATCGCCTCGGCCCGTGCGTGCTCGGCGTCCTGCCGCGCCTCGAGGCGCTCGGCCTGCACGCGGACCGCCTCGGCCCGCTGCCGGGCCCACCCGTCGTCACGCATCCAGGCAGTCTCGCACGTCGGCGAGGACCACCAGCACGTCATGGCCGCGGGTCATGACTCCTGGCCGACTTCCGGCGTGACCCGCGCCCACACCGTGCCCAGGCCCTCGATGCGGGCGGTGATGCGCAGCCCTTCCGCGTACGCCTCGCGGGTGACGAGGAGCCGGGCCGAGGTCGCGCCGAGCGTGACCACGTCGCCGGGGAACAGCGTGATCATGCGGGAGATCGTGGCCAGCAGCTCGCCGGGCCCGGCCGCGTACGCCGCCGTCGAGCCGTACGTCTCGGCGCCTTCCGTCCCGGGGCCGTCGGCGCGGAGCCACATCTCCCGCCCGGCCCAGCCGCCGGGGTCGGGCAGACCGGCGACGGGTGCAAGGGGGCGCGGCGCCGGCAGCACCACGTTGAAGCCGTCGGCCCACCGCCCGTACACGGCGCCGATGCCGCGCTCGCCGGCACCGGCCGGTTCGGCGACGGCGTCGCGGAACGACTGGTCGCACAGTGATACCAGCGGCGTGTACCCGAGCACGAGGTCGTCCAGCGCGGACGTGTCACCGGAGGCCAGCCGCCGTATCACCAGGGCCAGCTCGATCGCGACGACCAGGTCGGTGGCGCGCGGCGGGACCCGCACGGGTTCGCCCGCGGACAGGGCGGTGGCCGGGCCGTTCAGGAAGCGCGGCACGGCCAGCCGCGGCAGGCCGTCCAGGTCGGGCGCGTCCGCAGGGGCACCGTTGCCGAACGAGGTCCAGAAGTGCCGCGCCCCGGAGACAGACCAGTTCTCGGGCGATCCGATCGCCGTCGTGCCGGGCCGTGCGCGCTCGTGCAGCGCGAGCGACCGCACCGCCCACGAGGAGTGCCGGGTGAGGTCGAGCGCGGGCTTGCCGGGCGGGCCGTCAGGCCCGACGCCAGATACCACCACCGGGTTGGCCAGCGCCCCCACGGACTCGATCTCGACCTCCAGGCGCGTGCCCTCCGCGATCTCGCCGGGCGTGACGGGGAGGCCGTCGACGCCCATCGTGCCCAGGTGGATCACGTCGCCCACGTGCAGCGACGCGAACGACGAGTACCAGGCGACCACCCGCTCGATGCCCACCAGCGCGGCGCCGCTGTGCGCGCGGTCGCGCGTGCGGCCCGACTGCCGCGTCCACATCAGGAGGTTGTACGGGTCGCCCACCTCGTCCTTCGTGACGAGGTACGGGCCCATGGGGCACATGGTGTCGGCCTTCTTGCCGCCCCACGAGGCGGTGGCCTGGTACAGCCAGTCCTGGTAGCCGGGCGGCAGCGTGTAGCCGTTCCCGGCGTTGCCCGGCACGACGCCGAAGTAATGGGTGCCGGACACGTCGTTCACCACGGTGTAGCCCGCCACGTGCTCCATCGCCCGCTCGACCGGGATGTACCGGCCCGCCCGGCCGATCACGACGGCCAGCTCCACGTTGTAGGCCATGCTCGGCACGTGGTTGTCGTGCCGCATGACCACGGGCGCGCCCGCGCCCACCACGGCGCCCTGCGGCCGCTGGTGCCCCAGCGGGAACAGGTTCACCAGCGGCACGTCCGGCTTGTTGCGGACGGCCGACGGCGAGTTCGCCACGAGCCCCCAGCACAGGCGCGGCCGGGGGACCGGGGCGAGCAGCTCGACGTCGCCCACCCGGTGGCCCGACCGCGGCAGGATCGTCGCGTCGGTCTGCGCGGCGAACCGCTCGATCGCGGTGACGAGCCGGGACAGGGCCACCAGCCCGGCGTCGTCCAGGGCGAGGAAGCCGACCAGGGTGTCCGGCCACTTGCCGGCGAGAAACCGCGGTGCGGCGGCCGGACCCGAGGACGAGATCGCCGCGTGGGCGGCCAGCGCGGCCTCGGCCCGGGCGGGCTCGACCAGCCACTCCCGGGCGTCCGGCGCGATGTCGTGGTCCTGCCCGGTGTCCGGCTCCCGGACCAACACACCCCAGGTCTCGGCGCCTGCCGCCAGGAAGCTCGCGAGCCTCACGTCTCCTCCTCGCCTCTGCCGGTACCGGTGGAACGCACGATGTCACCAGCATCGTCGTCGGGCGCCGTCATCCGCGCGGTGGTCGGGCAGGTTCACCCGGTGGGTTCCTCGCTAGCGGGGTCTTCCGACCGAGTCGCCGTCGACCGCGGTGCACGCGACGGAGAGCCGGCGCGGGCCGGTGTCGTCGTCCAGGATCTCGAGCAGGAGGGCGACCGCGGCCCGGCCCATCTCCTCGCGCGGGAGCGTGAAGCGCGTCCAGTCGCGGCCGCCCGGGCCGCTCGGCATGGGGCCACCGAGGACGGCGACCGAGAGGTCCTCGGGGATGCGCAGGCCGGCCTCGGCGGCGACCCGCTCGAGGGCGGCGATCGTCCGGTCGTCCTCGAGCGGGTCGATCAGGACCGCGGTGACGCCGTCGGCCAGCCACCGCTCGAGCAGCGCCGCCAGCCGGGCTTCGGCGTCGGAGGCGTCGTCAGGCATCTCGTGGACCGCCTGTTCCGGCAGGCCCGCCTCGTCGACGCCCGCGCGGAACCCAGCCTCGCGGTCGCGCGTGGGCTCCTGCTGGTCGGCGGGCCGCAGGTAGGCGAGGCGCCGGTGTCCGAGGTCGGTCAGCCGGACCACCATGTCCCGCGTCGCGCCCACGTAGTCCGGGGCGACGTAGGAGAGCTCCACGCCGGGCAGCTCACGCCGCCCGATGAAGACGAAGGGGAAGCCCTCGTTGACGAGGTCGGCGAGGTCGGAGCGGTCGATGTGGCGGCCCAGCAGCACGCAGCCGTCGGCGACCTTGAGCCGGTTGATTCCGTCGGAGTAGATGCGGCGCTCGCCCGAGCTGACGGAGCTGAACAGGAGCAGGTCGTACCCGAAGTCGGCCGTGGCCCCCTCGACACCGAGGAGGAACGGGAAGTAGAAGTCCCGCTGGTCCACCGGGAAGACCGGCTCGAACGCGTAGAGGCCGAGCATCTTGTTGCGCCCGCCCTTGAGGCTGCGCGCCGCCGTGTTGACGGTGTAGCCGAGCTTCGTGGCGGCGTCGAGCACGGCGGCGCGGGTGTGCTCGGCGACCTGGCCGCTGGCGTGCCCGCCGCTGATCACCAGGGAGACCGTGGCCTGGGAGACGCCCGCGGCGTGTGCGATGTCCACCTGGGTAGGGCGCCGTCGTTGGCTCATGGCAGACTCCTCGCGCGACCGGCCTGTTGACCGGCTCAATAATACGTATAGAGCACACTATTGAGTTGCGCCGGAGTGCGTCAAGCGGCTCGAAGCCCGGCGCCGGCGCTACCGACCGAGGAAGTGACCGTCCGCAGCGAGGAACTCCGCGGGTGCCTCGTCGTGCACCATGTGGCCCACGGGGATCTCGATGAGCCGCCCGTCGGCGACACCCGCGGCGAAGTCCTTGAGGTCCGCCTGGTCGACATTGCTGGTGGGACCGCCCGCAACGACCAGGACGGGCACCTCGATCCGCAGCGAGTCGTCCCACCAGGCCGGGTCCGGGGCGCTGCGCTGGGCGCGCAGGGCGTTCACCAGCGGCCAGTCGAACGGGACGGGGTGGTCCGGCTCGTCGAACGGCTCGAACGCCGGCCCGCCCGGCCGGGTCGGTGTCGCATCCTCGAGCACGAGCCTCGTCACGCGCCCGGGGAAGCCTGCGGGCAGGGGATCGGTCAGGGCAGCGGTCACCAGGGCGGCCGTAACTGCCCCCATCGAGTGCCCGACGATCGCGACGCCGCGCGGGGCCGGCGCCATCACCTCGCAGAATCCGAGCGTGTCGGCGGTCATCAGCTCGTAGGTGTACTCGCCCGGCCGGTCGCTCTCGCCGTGGCCGCGCGCGTCCGGCGCGAGGACGCGGTAGCCGAGGGCGGCGAGGTCGTCCAGCAGCGGATCCCAGGAGAGCGAGCTCTCGCCGAGCGCGTGCAGCAGGAGCAGCGTCGGCGCGTCCGGGTCGCCGGCCTCGCGGTAGGCGAGGCGCAGGTTGCCGACGTCGACGTGGTGGACCGGGTGCAGCGGTGCGGTGGTCATCTGCGCAAGTATGTCGAGCGCGGGGGCGGCGCCGCGCCGCGGGAACAATGGCATCGGTCCGTTGCCCGGAGATCGGTCAATCGAAGGACCGATCTCAGGGCAACGGACCGAAGTCGACGAGCTCCGTCCGCTGCAGTGCGTGCCGGTCAGTGGTGGTGGTGCGCGCCCGCTGCCACCGGCGTCGCGCCCGGACGGGTCCACTGGATCGTCGGCCGCCCGCCGGTCCAGCTGTTCCCGACGCCGTCCTCGCCGGCCCGCCAGAACCAGCCCGGCGCCTTGCCCTCCGGCCAGCCCTCGGGGCTGTCCTGCCAGGCCTCGAGCCGCCCCCGCGCCGTCATGTCGAGCAGGGCGAGCGCGGGCATGGTCGCCTCCGCGCCGCGGCCGGTGACACTGTTGGTGAGGAACACCCGGTCGCCCCGGCGCAGGAAGCACACCCAGGTGCCGAACTCACCGCCGCCCACCACCTCGTCCTCGGCGTCGAACACGGAGTACCAGTGCTGCGGGTACCCCATGAACTCGACGAACGGCGCGAGCTCCTCGTAGGGCGCCTTCGCGAACACCGCGAACGAGACCCCGCGCGCGTTCAGGTACGCCGGGTTCTGCACCGCCCAGTAGGTCAGGGTGCACCCCTCGCACTGGTTCTCGATCGGCTGGCCGAGGTGCCACATGTGCTTGTAGACGATCAGCTCCTCCCGGCCCTCGAACAGGTCGAGCAGCGTGGTCGGCCCGTCCGGTCCGGCGACGGTGACGGTCCCGTCGACCTCCGTCATCGGCAGCCGGCGCCGGGCCGCGGCGATCGCGTCGCCCTCGTGGGTGTGCGCCTTCTCGCGCACCAGCAGCTCGTCGCGGGCGGCCTGCCAGGTCTCCCGGTCGACGACGGGCGGTACGGCGGCCGTGGTGCTCTGCTCGGTGCGGCTCTCATGGGTGGCGGTCATGACGCTCTCCTTGTTCTGCGTGCTGTTCCGTGGCGTTCCTCGGAGTACTGACGAGCGACCGCCCCGAGGATCATCGGTCGGGCGCCCACCAGGACGACGAACGGCCCGGTCCACGAACGACAGCACACAGCGTCGGCGTCGAGCTCGGAGGACGGGCTCGGTCACGACTCCCGCGACCGCAGCGCCGCCGAGACGATCTCCAGCGCCTCGCCACGGCCGATGCCGAGCGCGCGCACCGTCTGCGCGTACCGCGCCGCCGCGTCCTGGGCGAGCGAGAGGCGCTGGTTGCCGGCCGCGCTGACGAAGGTCCCGGCCCGGCCGCGGGTCTCGACGAGCCCGGCCGCCTCCAGCTCGCGGTACGCGCGGGCCACGGTGTTCACCGCGATGCCGAGCTCGGCCGCGAGCGCCCGCACGGTCGGCAGGCGGGTGCCGACCGGCAGCGTCCGGTCCGCCATCTGCTGGGCGAGCGTGGTGCGCACCTGCTCGAACGGCGGGACGGGGGAGTCGGCGTCGATGCTGATCACGCTCGCCACAGTACCCAGAAAGGGGTCGATTGGGCCTGGGCTCGGTGATAGACATATGGGACATATTCGGAACATGGGGGGCACCGTGGCTGAGGTGTACGAGATCAGGGACGACGACGGGATCGGGCTGGAAGTCCTCGCTGCCGACGCCGAGCCGCGGGGCGACGCCGGCGGCCCGGCGCCGTCCGACGCCGAGCCGACGGCCGCACCACAGGCCGCGCCCGAGCCGGACGGCGAGGTCGAGCCGACGGCGACACCCCAGGCGGCCCTGAGCATCGCGTCGCGCGCGTCCTGGGGCGCCCGGTACCCGGACGGCGACCTGACACTGACCGGCCTCGCGGTCGAGGTGTTCGTGCACCACTCGGTCACGGCCCAGCTCTCTGCGGACGCGAGCATCGCCGCCGAGGCCGAGCAGATGCGGGCGCTGGTGGACCCAGGCCGCGCGGCTGTACGGGCACCGCGACATCTCGCAGACCGCGTGCCCCGGCCGGTACCTGTACGCGCGCATCGACGACATCCGAGCGGGCTCAGGATCCACCCCGCCCAGCCCGGGGGAGCCCGGCGGCCTCGTGGTGGACGGCTTCTGGGGGCTGTCCACCACCCGCCGCCTGCAGCAGGAGCTCGGCACCACGGTGGACGGCATCGTCTCGTCGCAGAGCGTCGCCTGGCGCGACAGCAACCCCGGCCTCACGACGGGCTGGCGGTGGGTCTCCAACGCCCAGGGCTCGCGCGTGATCGCCGCGCTCCAGCGCAGGATCGGCATGGACTCGGGGCAGCGCGACGGCAAGATCGGCCCGCAGACCATCCGCGCCCTCCAGCGCTACCTGGGCACGCCCGTGGACGGCGTCATCTCCCGCGAGTCCAGCGCGGTCATGGCGCTGCAGCGACGCCTGAACGCGGGCCGGATCTGATCCGGCCGGAGCGGGCTCCGATGGCCGGTCCACGATCGCCGTTACCCTCGCGTCCATGACCGACGCCGCCCAGCGCCCTGCCCCTGCCCGCACCCCGGAGCTCTTCCCGCTCGGCCACGCGCCCCGGCCCGCCGACGGCGCCGACCTGGCCGCCCGCATCCGCGCCGCGCTCGCGGACGAGCTCGGTGGCCGGGCCGCCGGGCTCGACCAGGCGTCGGTCACCGCGGTGCTCGACGGCGCCGACATCGCCTCCGCGGACATCGACCTGTCGGGCGTCGTCCTGCGCCTCGACGAGGCTACGGCGCTGAGCGGCCCAGCCGACGGGCACGTTCCGGGAACAGCCGCCGGAGCAGCGGCCGACGCAGCGAAGCGGTGGACTCCCGACGTCGTCCGGCGCGAGCCCGGGACGCTGCGCCGCGTGCGCGTGGACGCGCACCCGCTCGTCGCCGTGGACCTGCCGGTCGACATCACGGCGGAGCTCGACGGCCTCCGCTTCGACTGGGTCGAGGGTTCCGACGGTCGGGTCGGCGTCCAGCCGGTGGAGCCGACCGGCGCGCACCCGGTCTCGGGCCACGTGCGGATCGCCGCCGAGAAGGCGGGCCTGGTCGCGACGGCCCGCGGCCTGCTGGCCGTGGTCCTGCAGCAGCAGGGCGTCACGCTGACCGGGCTGGACGTGGACCTGGTCTCGCAGGGCCCGCGCGCGGCGATCCTCCGGGTCGACGCCGGCGTCAAGAAGGGTGTGTTCCTCTCCGCCCGGGTGCAGGCGACGGCGTCGGTCAGCATCGACGCGAACATGGTGCTCGCGGTGCGCGACGTGCAGCTCGCGAGCGGGAACCCGCTCGTCGCGGCCCTGCTCGGGACCGTCAAGGGCCGGGTCGAGGCCGCCACCAGCCGGGACATCGACCTCGCCAAGCAGCTCCCGGACGGCGTCCGGCTGGCGGACGTGCGGCTGGACGTCGGGAAGCACCTCGTCGTGAGCGCGCGGCTGGCGGACGCCGGGCTGGACGTCGGGCCGCACGACGCCGTGAGCGCGCGGCCGGTCTGACGCCGTGGCGCGGCCCGGCCGAGGTACGTTGGGGGCATGCCCGTGAGTGCCGAGACCAGCCGTCCCACCAGGTCCGGCGCCGCCGGCTCGCGCGGCGGTTACGCCAAGGGCCGCGCGACGCAGCAGGAGATCATCCGGGCGGCGATCCTCGTGTTCGCCGACGTCGGCTTCCACGGCGCCTCCCTGCGCGACATCGCGGCTCGCGTCGGCATCTCGCACCCGGGCCTGCTGCACCACTTCCCGACCAAGGCGGCCCTGCTGAAGGCGGTGCTCGAGTACCGCGACGCGGTGGACGAGGAGTCGTTCCAGGAGGACATCGCGCGCGGCACCGACTACTTCGAGGCGCTGCTCAACGTCGTCGAGCGCAACCGGCTGCGCCGTCCGCTCGTGGAGCTGTTCGCCGGGCTGTCCACCGAGGCGACGTCGCCGGAGCATCCCGCCCACGAGTACTTCCAGCGCCGGTACACGCGCGTGGTGCACGAGCAGTCCGAGCTGCTCCGGGAGCGAGCCGCGCAGGGCAGGCTGGCTCCCGGAGTCGACCCGGATCAGGCGGCGCGCACCGTGGTGGCACTCATGGACGGGCTGCAGGTGCAGTGGCTGCTGTCCCTCGAGCGCCCGGGCGCCGACCGCATAGACATGGCCGCCGACCTGCGCGCCTACCTGACCCTGATCCTGCGCTGACCCCGGCGCGGGTGGAGCGGGTTCAGGCGTTGGCCTCCGCCAGGAGCGCCGCGAGCCGGTCGCGGTCGAGCCCGCCCATGCCGAAGTCGGCGACGACGGCGAGCGGCATGTCGCCGATCATGCCGAGCATGTCGTCGGCGACGGCGCCCCCGTGCACCATGGCGTGGACCCGGGGTCCGACGACGGGGTGGTCCATCGCCTCGGCCACCGTGGACAGCCCCTCCAGCGGGAGCCGCACGTCCTCGCCGTCGACCACGACGGTGGCCGAACCGCGCAGGTCGCGCGACGAGGCGCCGACCGAGACCACGAACTCGCCGCCCTCGACCACCCAGCGGCGCAGCACGGGGTGCCAGTAGGACAGGTCGCGGGCCGTGAGGTCGAAGGTGAGCTCACGCGACTCGCCCGGGGCGAGCTCGACCTTGGCGAACGCCTTGAGCTCGCGCTCCGGGCGGAGCACCTGCGCCACGGGGTCGCCGACGTACACCTGGACGACCTCCGCGCCGGCCCGCTCGCCCGTGTTGGTCACGGTCGCGCGGACCCGGACCGCGGGGTCGCCGTCGGGCCCGTCGCCCACCTCGGCCGTGACGCCGTCGTACGCGAACGTCGTGTACGACAGGCCGTGCCCGAACGGGTAGGCCACCTCTGCCTGCCGCGCGTCGTACCAGCGGTAGCCCACCAGGACACCCTCGCCGTAGCGCACGTGCCCGAGCTCGCCGGGGAAGTTCCCGTGGGACGGGTTGTCGACGAGCCGCAGCGGCAGCGTCTCGGCCAGGCGCCCGGCCGGGTTCACCGCGCCGAGCAGGACGTCGACGACGCCGGAGCCGCCGGCCTGGCCGCCGAGCCAGCCCTCGACGACTGCCGGCGCGAGGTGCTGCCAGGGCGCCACCGAGACGGCCGAGCCGTTCGCCAGCACGACCACGATCCGCGGGTTGACCGCGGCGACGGCCTCCAGCAGCGCGATCTGCCCGCCGGGCAGGTCCATGTGCTCGCGGTCGAAGCCCTCCGACTCATAGGAGGCGGGCAGCCCGAGGAACACCAGCACCGTGCCCGCGGTGCGGGCGACCTCGACCGCCTCGGCGCGGAGGGCCTCCTCCTGGGCGGCCGCGGCGGCCAGGTCGGGCGCGTCCACCGTGTACCCGGCGGCGAACGGCACCTCCGCACCCGTCGCGGCGCGCAGCGCGGACAGCGCGTCGTCGAGCCGCGTCGGGTTGACCTGGGAGGACCCGGCGCCCTGGTAGCGGGGCGTGCGGGCCAGCTCGCCGACCACGGCTACGCCGTCGCCCGACGCGAGGGGCAGCAGCGGTGCGGGGATGCCGTCGTTCTTCAGCAGCACCGTGCCGGCGGCCGCGGCCTCCCGGGCGAGGGCGTGGTGGGCGTCGGCGTCGTAGCCCGCGGAGGTGCCCGGCCCGGTCAGGTCGAGTGCCGCGCTGTCGAGTGCCGGCAGAGCGCGCGCGACCAGGTGCAGCACGCGGCGCGCGGCGACGTCGACCACTGCCTCGTCGAGCCGGCCCTCGCGCACGGCCGTGACCACGTCGGCGTCGGTCCGGCCGCCCGAGGCGGGCATCTCGAGGTCGAGCCCGGCGGCGACGGCGGCCACCCGGTCGCGCACCGCGCCCCAGTCGGACATCACGAGACCCTCGAAGCCCCACTCGTCGCGCAGCACCTCGGTCAGCAGCCAGTGGTTCTGCGACGCGTACACGTCGTTGATCTTGTTGTAAGAGCACATCACGGTCCACGGCTGCGCCTGCTTGACGACGTGCTCGAACCCGGCGAGGTAGATCTCGCGCAGGGTGCGCTCGTCGACGTCCGCCGAGACGCGCATGCGGTCGGCCTCCTGGTTGTTGGCGGCGAAGTGCTTGAGAGACGTGCCCACGCCTTGCGACTGGATGCCGGCCACGAGCGCGGCGCCGAGCTTGCCGGCGATCACCGGGTCCTCCGAGAGGTACTCGAAGTTGCGCCCGTTCAGCGGCGACCGCTTGATGTTGATCCCCGGGCCGAGCAGCACGGCGACGTCGTTGGCGCGCGTCTCGCGGCCGAGCGCCTCGCCGACGCGGCGCAGCAGCGCGGGGTCCCACGTCGAGCCGAGCGTGGCCGCCGTCGGGAAGCAGGTGGCGGGCACCGAGTTGCCTAGGCCTAGGTGGTCGGGGGACTCGGCCTGCTTGCGCAGGCCGTGCGGGCCGTCGGTGACCATGACGCCCGGTACGGCGACGCCGTCCCGGCCGACCGGCTGCGTCGTCCAGAAGTCCAGACCCGACAGCAGCGAAGCCTTCTCCTCGAGCGTGAGCCCGGCCAGCACGTGCTCGACGTCGAACGCGCGGCTCGGTGTGGTGGCGATGGACATGATGCGCTCCCTTGCTTCTAAACCGACCGAGTGGTAGATATTCAAAAACTACCACTCGGTAGGCCCGGCGGAGTAGCGGCCGTCCGACAGCCGATCACCACGGGGCAGCGCTGCCCCGCCCAGGAGTCACTCATGGCATCCACCGATTCGAGCCTTGCTGCGGTCGCGGCGCAGCGGCGAGCTGGGGGAACCGGCCTCGTCGTCGCGTACGTCGCGGCCTTCTTCGCCCTCTACGTGGCGCTCCTGACCCCGGTCATGAGCACGCTGGCGCTGCGGGTCAGCGCCCTGTCCACGCCCGACGCCCGCGCGGGTGACCTCGCGCTGGTGACCGGCGTCGGCGCGTTCTTCGCGTTCGTGGCGAACCCGCTGGCAGGCGCGCTGTCCGACCGCACCACGTCGCGCCTCGGCATGCGACGCCCCTGGCTGCTCTGGGGCGTGCTGCTCGGCTCGGTCGGCATCACGATCATCGCGTTCGCGCCGAACATCGCCCTCGTGATGGTCGGCTGGGCCATCACGCAGACGGCGTTCAACGGCACCCAGGCCGCGCTTCAGGCACTCCTGCCCGACCAGGTCGACGAGCTGTCGCGCGCCCGCGTGTCCGGCTGGCTCGGCATCGCGCAGAACTTCGCGCCGCTCGCCGGCGTCGGCATCGCGGCAGGACTCACCGCTGCGGGCACAGGCCCGGTCTGGCTGTTCCTGCTGCCCACCTTCCTGGCGCTCGCGGGCGTGCTGACCCTCGTTGCCGTCCTGCGGGACCGCCGCCTTGCCCCGGCCGACGTCGAGCCGTTCCACCTCGGCCGATTCCTTGCGGGATTCTGGGTCTCGCCGCGCAAGCACCCGGATTTCGGGTGGGCCTTCGCGGGGCGGTTCCTGCTGCTGTTCGGCTTCGCGCTGTACAACAGCTACCAGGTCTACTTCCTGCAGGACCGGTTCGGCATGGACGAGCCGACGGCCCTGGGCTGGCAGCTGCGGCTCATGCTGGTGCAGGCCGCCGTGCTGCTCCTGGCCGGTTCGGCGGGCGGCGCCCTGTCGGACCGCACCGGCCGGCGCAAAGTCTTCGTCATCGTGTCCACCGTGCTGGCGGGCGCCGGCCTGGTCACGTTCGCCTTCGCCGGCGTCCCAGCCCACCTCTACTTCGGGGCGGTGCTGTTCGGCGCGGGCCTGGGCGCGTACTTCGCCGTCGACCTGGCGCTCGTGACCGACGTCCTGCCCAACCGCGAGACGGAGGCCGCGAAGAACATGGGAGTGTTCAACATCGCCAACGCCCTGCCGCAGTCGCTGGCGCCGGCCCTGGCTCCGACGCTGCTGGCAATCGGGTCGGGCGGCAACTACACGGCGATGTTCCTGGCGGGCGCCCTCGTGGCGGTCGTCGGCGCCGTGAGCACGATGTTCATCAAGGGGGCGCGGTGAGGTACGCCCTCGACCAGAGCTTGAGGGCTGGCCGAGTCTCGACCTTGACTTGAACCTGAGGTTCGCGGGCGCCGGACGCGCAGGCCACCGACGTGACCAGCGCGCCCGCGCTTGGTCGTCAGGGGCCTCTGGGGGGAACACATACACGTGGGGCGAGGTAACGCTCAGGGAGCATTGCTAAGTCAGCGTTACGTGTCCCCATCGCATGTGGTTCCCCTCAGGGGTGAGGGAGCGCCGCGCTGAGGGAGCGCCGCGCCGCGCCGAGCAGCTCGTCCGCGAGCTGCGCGGCCTGACGGCGCAGGTCCGGCACGGAGGTGCACTCCCACTCGAGCCCGCGCCGGGCCAGTCCCATGGCCCGCAGCCGCGGGTGGCCGACGCCGGCGGCGTCCACCAGGGCGGCGTCCGGCGTGAGGTCGAGGCCGGTGCCGAGCGGGTGCGGCCGCACGAGGCCGCGGGCGACGAGGGCGTCCACCAACGGGTTCCAGCCGGGGGAGGTCAGGGGCGGCAGGCCGGTGGCGCCGACGACGAGGTCGAACGAGCGGGGGTCCCACTCGTTCCCGCCGCGCACGCTCGCGACGGTGCCGACGGTGAGCACGCCGTCCGCGACGAGCTGGTCCACGTGGGTGCGCATCGCGTGCGACATGCGGTGCCGCACGTTCTCCCAGGAGCGAGCGTGCTCGCGCTGGAACGTCGCCCGCTCCTCGGCGCTGAGCCGTGCCCAGACGGGGTTGACCTGCGGCCGGACGGCGTCGATCACGGCGCGCCAGTCGCGGCCGGCGGCCCGCTCGGCGCTGATGCGGCCGCGCACGTGGTCGAGCGCACGGGCGAGCGTGAGCGTGCGTCGCGCGCCGTCCTCGTCGCGCACGTCGTCGCTGCTGTGCCCGTAGCCACCGGTGCCACTGCCGCCGGCGCCTAGGTCCACCTCGACAGCGGGCGGCAGCGGGTCGGGCGCGTGCGCCGCGGGCAGGGCGCCGCCCCGTGAGACGGCCGTGAACCGCGCGTCGGGCAGCAGCGGGTGCAGGTGGGCGACGACGTCGAGCGTGGTCAGCCCCGTGCCCACGACCAGAACCCGCCGGGCGCCTGCCGCGCGGGCGTCGAGATCGGGGGACCACGGGTCCGCGACGTAGCGGTCGCCCCACGGCTCGTACTCGGGCAGCCGCACCGGCGGCGGTGTGCCGAGCGCGAGGACCGCGGAGTCGGCGCGCAGGGTGCCGCCGTCGGCCAGGGTGAGTGTGACGCCCGCTCCGTCCCCACGGCCCGGGCCGACGGCGCCGCCCGCTCCGTTCCCGACACCGAGCCCGTCCTCGACGTCGACCACCGTTCCCCGCACGTGCCGCAGGCTGCTGCCGTCGGGCACGGGGCTCGACGACAGCAGCTCGGTGAGGTAGCGCCCGAAGTCGGCGCGCTGCAGGAATGTGCCCGGCTCGGCGGGCACCCCGGCGGACGCGCACCAGCGCAGCAGGTGCTCGGGGTCGTCGTCGAAGGCGCTGAGCCGGGCGACCACGGCGTTGAGCGTGTGCCGCGGGTCCGTGGTCCGGTAGGGCAGGCCGCGGCCGGGCGTCTCGGCAGGGTCGACGAGCAGCACGTGCACGCCGCCGTCCGCCCGCCCGGACGACGCCGCGGCGCGCAGCAGGTGGGCCGAGAGGATGACGCCGGCGGCGCCACCCCCGACGACGGCGATGGTCCGCGGCATGGCCCGAGGATAACGGTTGGACCTACCCCTCGGTCTGGGGTGCCCACCCGTCGTCGCCCGCGAGGTAGTCGGCGATCTCGTGGTCGGCGGCCTCGGCGTCGGTCAGCTGTGGCCGGTCGGCGTTCACCAGGGCGCCCGGGCCGCCGTTGTCGTACTCGGCGTTGCTGCCCTCGGCCCAGTCGTAGCCGGACATGGTGGTCCACGGGTCGGCCTTGAGGTACGTGCCGAGCCACGTGTCGCGGACGACGGCGCGCGGGTCGTTGTCCGGCGCGCTGGAGGGGTGCCAGGGCCGGCCCAGGAAGTAGGAGCCGTCGCGGGCCTGCGACACGATCTTGCTGTCGATGACGAGGAACCCGCGAGAGAACTCTGCCGACGTGCTCGGCGCGAGCACGTACCCGCTCGGGTCGGAGCTCCGGGGCAGCGCGTTGATCGTCGTGTCGTCCAGGACGGCCGTGGCGCGCCCGAAGATGAAGTCGACGTCGCCCTCGACATAGCTGTCGTGCACGTACACCCGGCCCGGGACGGTTGCCGACGGCGAGTCCAGGTACAGCGTGTCCTGGTTGCCGAGGAACCGGACATTCTCGAATGCCACCCGGTCGGCCGCGGTCTTCACCGCGACGGCCTGGTGGCCGGTGAACTCCGGGTGCGCGGCCTCGTCGAAGGCGTTCTCGAAGGTCACGGCCTCAGCGCGGAAGTCGGCGCCCTTGATCGTCACCGACGCGCTGCCGGTGGTGCCCCAGGTGCCGCCGCCCGGCTTGGGCGTGCCCGCGGCGCGGTCGTCGGTGATGACCACGTCGTCCGGGTCGCCCGTGACGCCGAGGAACGAGAGGCGCTGGTGCGCTGCGTCGACCACCACCTGGCCCGCGTACCGGCCGGGCTCGAACACGATCTCGACCCGCCCGGCGAAGTCCGTCGGCGCGAGGTCGACGGCCTCCTGGGCTGTGGTCGCGTCCCCGGAACCATCGGCGGCCACCACGATGCGCACGACGTCGGCGGCCGACGGGCATGGCGTCGCCGGAACTCCGCCGAACAGCGGGGTCAGGACGAGGGACGGGGTCAGGACGAGCGCGGGCAGTGCTGACAGTGCGGGCATCGTTGCCTCCGGTCTACGGCGCCGGCTCCACATGTGAGAAACCGGTTTCTCGGTACAGGAAAGCACAGCCCGCACCTGCGGGACAAGGGTCGACCTGATTGCCGCGCATCGGACATGAGGTACATTCCGGCTAAACGACTTTGCGCGCTTGTCGCGCCCAAGAACCGGGGAGCCATGACAGTCACGACGACCACCCAGTCGGAGCGCCTGGCCGACCTGGCCGACCTGACGCCGCTCAGCGAGACGACCACCAGCGCCGATCCCGCGGCGGTCTACGAGCGGCTGCGCGCCCGGTGGGGCAACGTGGCGCCCGTGCTCCTGGAGCCCGGCGTGCCGGCCTGGCTCGTGCTGGGGCACCAGGAGCTGGCCACGGTGCTGCGCAACGAGGGTCTGTACGCGCGGGACTCCCGCAACTGGGGCCTGCTCGCGGACGGCACGGTCAAGCCGGACGGCGGCGTGGGCGGAGTCCTCGCCCCGCGCGACGGCCTCTACTACGTCGACGGCGCGCGGCATCGCCACCTGCGGCGCCTCATCGACGACGCGTTCGAGGGCGTCGACGAGCACCGCCTCGCGGCCATGGTCGAGCAGTGGTGCGACCTCGCGCTGGACCGCGTGCTGGCCGCGGGCGAGGCCGATCTCGTCAGCGACTACGCCCGGGCCGTGCCCCTGCTCGTGATGTCCACGATGTTCGGGCTCGACCCTGACCAGGCGCGCGCGATGCTCCGCCACTCGCGGCGGGTCTTCGAGGCCAAGGGGGCGGCGGGCGGAGAGGCGCTGAACGCCCAGCGGAGCCTCATCGCGGACCTGGTGGCGAACCGCCGCGCGGCGCCGTCGGACGACATGGTCTCGACGATCCTGCGCCACGCCAGCCAGCCCACCGACGGCGATGTCCAGAGCGCCGTCTCGGCGACGCTCATCCTGGGCAGCGAGTGGGAGGTCGCGTGGATCACGCAGGCGCTGCGCATGCGGCTCACCGACCCGCGGTTCGACGGACGGTCGGGCGGGCGGATGTCGGCGTCGGACACCCTGGAGGCCACGCTCGGCTCGACGCCGCCGGCCATCAATACCGGACCCCGTTTCGTGCTGGCCGACACCACGCTCGGCGGGCGCAAGATCTGGGCGGGCGACGCCGTCGTGCCGGGCATCCTGGGCGCGAGCGCGGAGTCGCGCGCCGCCGGCGACGACATCTGGCTCGAGTCCGGCAATCTGTCCTATCTCACGTGGGGCGCCGGCCCGCACGCCTGCCCGGCGCGCCGTCCGGCCACGGTGATCGCGCAGGTCGCGGTCGAGGTGGCGCTGCGCCGCCTCGGCGGCGTCGCGCTGACCGTGCCGCCGGAGTCCCTGCGCATGACGGGGACGCTGTGGTCCGTGGTGCCGCGGGAGCTCCCGGTGCGGTTCGAGGTACCCCGCCCGGTCAAGCGACCGGCCCCCTGACCCGTCACGTGATCGGCCCGCTGACCCGTAGGTGACTGGCCGGCTGGCCCGTCAGGTGACCGGTCGGCCGGCCGGTGCGGTGATCGCGAGGACCTCCGGCACGACCACACCCCAGGCGATGCGCGGCGGGTACTGGTGCCCGACCCCCGGCAGCAGCACAAGCCGGGCGCCCGGGATGGCGGCGGCCAGCGCGGCGCCGTGCTCCGGCGGGAAGAGCGGGTCGGCCGCGCCGTGCAGCACCAGCGTGGGCACGGCGACGTCGGCGAGCGTGCCGCGCAGCGGGCTGCCCTCGACCAGGAAGTGGTTGGCGGCGGCGGCCGGGTCGATCGAACGCTCCACGACCCGGCGGGCCGCGGCGAGCGAGGCCGCCTCGTCGTAGCCTGGCCCGGCATACGCCCGTTCCGCCTCGGCGAGGGACCGCGCGACGGCGTCCGGGTCGCCCCAGTCCGGGTCCGGCGGCGGGCTGGCGAGCTGCGCCTGGATCTCCGGGGCGGGCCCGGGCAGGCTCGGGCCGTCGGTCGCGCGCACGACCGGGCTCGTCGACATCAGCGTGAGCGACGCGACGCGCTCAGGATGCTCGATCGCGACCTGCTGGGCGATCCCGCCGCCCATCGAGACACCGAACAGGTGCGCGCGCTCGATCCCGAGCGCGTCGAGCAGCCGGACCGGGTCCCGTACCAGGTCGTCCCCCGTGTACGACGGCGCCCCCGGCGGGTCGGTCCGGGACCGCCCGGTGTCCCGGTGGTCGTAGCGGATGACGAATCGCCCGGAGGCGCCGCCGGGTGAACCGGCGCGTGTGTCGCCTGCCGCCAGCGCCCGGCAGAAGTCCTCGTCCCACCAGTCCATGGCGCTCGTCACCCCGCCGATCAGGAGGATCGCGGGGTCGGCCGGGTCGCCGAAGGTCTCGGCGCACAGCTGCGCGCCCGGTACGTCGAGGATGGTCTCGGTCATGTCTGTCCGACGCCGGGTCCGCCGCAAACTCATCGGTCCGCTCCGGTCCTCTCTGCTCCGGTTCGACGCCGACGCCGATGCCGGAACCGGGTCAGAGCCCGAGGATCAGCGCGATGACCGCGATCAGCGTCGCAGCGCCGGCCCCGGTCCAGGAGATCAGGATGTGCTGCCGGGTGCGCTCGCGGGCGGCGTCGAACTCGGTCCGGAGGGCCTCGAACTCCTTGTGGGCAGCGTCGATCTCGGCGCGGGCCGCCTGGAGCTGGGCGTCGGCCCTGGCCGCCGTCGCGTGGGCGGTGGCCGCATCGGTGCGGGCCGCCGTCGCCTCTGCCCTGGCCGCCTCCGCCGCGGCGCGCGCGGCGTCGGCGTAGGCGCGGGCCGCTTCTGCCTCCGCCCCCGCGTGGTCGGCTGTCGCCAGGGCGGCCGCTGCGAGGGCCGCGCCGTTGTCGGCGGCCTGTTGCGGGTGCGCCCGCGTGGCGGCCTCGATCTGGGGGGCCTGACCCGCCGGGTAGACCACCTGGGTCACCTGCCCGTGCGCATCGGCGGGCCGGACCTGGGTCTCGGTGCGGGAGAGCTGGTTCTGCACCTCGGCCTTGAGGTCGGACAGGAAGGGCCCCAGCCCCCGGGCCCTGCGCTCCTTGGCGGAGGCGTGCCGAGGGACACCCCCTGGCTGGGTCGGGGCGTCGAAAGCGGTGGGCTCGTGTTCGGTCGCCATGGGTGAGAAAGGTACACGCGCGGCCGGCCGATAGGGTTCCCGGATGCGACTGACCCGGCCCGACCTCCCGCAGGTCCTGCAGCGCTACGCCAAGGAGCTGCCGGTGGCGGACCTCGGCTGGCTGGACGCGCCGCCGTCGGGCAGCCGGGTGCTGCGCGAGCGCGTGGCGCTCGGCCCGGGCGCGACGCTCGAGGCCACCGCCGAGGCGCTGTTCGGCTGGGACATCCACCGCGGCGCCGGGCTGGTCGTCGCGCCGAGCGGGCCGGCGGAGGTCGGCGTGACCGTGGTG
Source organism: Promicromonospora soli (assembly GCF_014653785.1). Classification (GTDB taxonomy): domain Bacteria; phylum Actinomycetota; class Actinomycetes; order Actinomycetales; family Cellulomonadaceae; genus Promicromonospora; species Promicromonospora soli. The sequence continues at coordinate 127,944 of NZ_BNAS01000006.1, forward strand.
CAGGCCGTGCGGGTGGGCCCGCTGTGGTTCACCGCCCCGTGCCGGGTGGTCGACGTCGTCCGGGAGCCCGACGAGGTCGGCTTCACGTATGCGACGCTGCCGCACCACCCGGAGACCGGCGTCGAGGCCTTCCGTGTGCTGCGTACCGGCGACGGCCTAGCCTTCGAGATCCATGCGGTGGCCCGGCACGACTTCTGGGGCTCCCGGATCCTGCCGCGGATCGCCCACCGCGTGCAGGACCGGGTGACACGCGGCTACCTGGCGACGGCCCAGCGCGGCTAGCCGGGGAGCTCGGCGAGGAAGTCCGTGATGAGCGTCGTTACTTCGGACGGGCGCTCCAGGTTCGGCAGGTGCCCGGCCCAGCCGAGCTGGGTGTGCTTGGCACCGGGGATGCGCCCGGCCAGGTGGTTGGCCACGGCGCGGAAGTGGTCGAGGTCCTGGCCACCGGAGACGATCAGGGTGCGGGCGGTGATGGCTCCGAGGTCGATCTCCGGGCCGGCTTCCTGGTTGATGTCGTCGCCGGCGCCGAGCTGGACCTGGAAGGCGTGGCGCTGCATGGTGCGTACCAGCTCGCGAGCGTCGTCGTCGGCGTCGGGCCCGAGCCAGGTGGCGACGTTGAGCTCCGTGGCGCCGTCGACGTCGCCGGCCTCCAGGAGCGCGTCCTCGCGGCGCGCGAACCGCTGCAGAGAGCGGGTCGCGGGGAGGGCGAAGGCGGAGTTCAGGAGCACCAGGTGGGACACGAGGTCGGGCCATGCGGAGGCCACCTGGAGCGCGACGTTGCCGCCCGCCGACGCCCCGACGATCGCCACCGGACGCTCGCCCAGCGAGGCGAGCAGGGCCTGGACGTCGCTCGCGTTGTCGAACGGCTCGCTGGTCAGCGGGGTGTCGCCGTAGCCGCGCAGGTCGCACAGGATGACTCGGTACCGCTGAGCCAGGGGAGCCACCTGCGGGTCCCACATCCGGGAGTCGGCGACGCCGGCGTGCAGGAGCAGGACGGCGGGGCCGGAGCCCGTGATGTCGTGGCTGAGAATCATCCGCCGACCGTAAGGGTGGCGGTGCCAGAGTGGCCAGCGCATTCGGTGGACTCCAGTCGGGGCGACGGGTAGGCTCGAACACATGTACGAATCAACGGAGGGTCAGGCGCCGAGCCGGCCGGGCGCACCCGGAGCGGGGTCGCCGGTCGACGCGGCGCTCGCAACGCTGCTCGACGAGGTGTTCGCCGGCCCCCGGGTCATGTACGCACCCGTCAGGGAGTCGCCGGTCTATTACCGGGGGCACCGACGCCGGCGCTTCGTGCTGCGCGCCGGCGCCGACCTCGATGATCCGCGCTGAGCCTGCCCTGCGTCACCCCGGTCACACTACAAAAGCGACCACGGCGGCCACCAGGGCCAGCGCGATGCCGACCCAGGCGAACGTGGTGGCGGTAGCCACCTTCCTGGTCGCGGCGTCTGCCGCCGCACGGGCCGCGGCCGCCGCGGTCGCGGCCGAGTCCGCCGCTGCCCGGGCCGCTTCCGCGACGGCGTGTGCAGCGGAGAGGTCGGTGCGGAGCGTTTCCACGCTCGACGCCAGCTCGTCGAGGCGGCCCTGCAGCCGGGTCGCCTCCTCGCGGGCCGACGCCGCGGCCCGCTCGGTCGAGGAAGCCAGCTCGTCGAGCCTGCCCTCGAGCCGGGACGTCAGCTCGGCCGCTGCCTTCTCCTGGGCGGCGGTCTGCTTGGCGACAAGCTCCCGGAACTCCGCGCCCTGTTCCTTCAGCGCGACGGTCAGCTCGGCGCGGACCTCCTCCGGGGTCAGTGGCTTGTCCGGCCTGGCGAGGTAGGCGTCGGCCCACGTCCGGCGCGACCTGCTCGGCCTGCCGGAGCCGGACCCGGCGCTCTCGACGACCGCGTCCTTCTCCTCGTCGGTCAGGCGGTCGAGCGCCTCGGCCGCCGCCTTGACCGCCGGCGGCGTCTCGACGGGGACCTTGGCGCCCTTCGGCGTCGTTCCCTGGGGTTTCATCGGCGTCCTGGCCCCCTTGGGCGCCGCGGCGGACGCCACGGGTGCGGCGTAGTCCGCGTCCTCGCTGTCGCTCGACGCGGACTCCGGGATCTTGATGGGCTTGGTCAGCAGAGCCCGTAGGCGGTCCATCCGCTCAGTTTTCTCGCCGCCCTCGGTCTGAGGCGCGTCGCTGTCACTGCTCATGGGGGAAACGTACTGCTCTGCCCGTTCTAGGTCGACTACCTCGGCGGAGTGGCGTTTCTCCTGTGCGGATACTTCACCCCGGCTGGACCGTGGTGGACAGGAATGGCCTTCCGAGGCCACCTGAAACCCATACTTTGCCCGACGCGATTGGGTCAGAGCGGGGACATGGTCTACCAGCGCGCGAGATGGCGCGGGTGAAATCCCGTGCGCCACCCGCAGGTCAGCACGTTTTCGCGACGCGCACTGGTTTTCACCTGTTGCGTGTCGTTGTGGCTCGGCGCAGATTGGGTCTTGTCCTACGTGACGTTTCAGGGGGAGCAGGCGATGACGAACGACCAGGACCGCGCGCAGGGGGCTGCTCGCCTCCGACGCTGGGTCCTGCGCGCTCTCGGCGCCTCGGCCCTGACGGCCTGCGGTCTCGCGGGCGGCGTCGGCCTCGCGTCCTCTGCCTCCGCGCTCGGCGGTGTCGACGACCTGCTGGGCGACGCGACGGGCACAGTGAAGGGCGCGGTGACCCAGGTTGTGGACACCGTGGCGGAGCCGGCCGCCGCATCTGTGGAGCCAGCCGCGGAGCAGGCGACCACGTTCGTGGCCGTAGCCAAGAAGCCACTGACGGACGCCGCGAAGCCCGCGCCCGAGACCAAGAGCACGATGGCGGCAGCCGCGAAGCCCGTGGCCGACGTGTCGAAGCCCGTCGCAGAAGCCGTCGAGCCCGTGGCGGAGGCCGTGAAGCCCCTGGCCGACGTGACCAAGCCCGTGACCGAGGCCGTGAAGCCCGTCGCGGAAGCCGCACGGCCCGTGACCGAGGCCGTGAAGCCGGTCGTAGAAGCCGCACGGCCCGTGACCGAGGCCGTGAAGCCGGTCGTAGAAGCCGCACGGCCCGTGACCGACGTCGTCGGCGGGGTGGCGGCGCCGGTCGTCAAAGCCCTGGAGCCTGTCACCCGCCCGGTGCTGCACACCGCCGGTGACGCCCTGGTCCCCGTGCTCGACCCGATCCTTCGCCCCGTCGGGGCGGCCCCCGCCCCCGTCGTCGATCCGTTCGTCCCGGTCCTGACAGACGTCGAGCTCGACGTGCCGACACCGCCGGGCCTGGCCGGGCTCACGGGTGACGACGGCATCCTGACGGGCGGCGGCGGGTTCGTCGGCCTGCTGGGGCCGACGACCACCGCCGTACACATGGCGGCCTTCGTGCTCGCCGCGGAGGGCTCTGCCTTCCGGTTCCTGGCCACCGCGATCGTCCGTGCGGTCGACCTGGTCAGGCCCACCTCTGGTGGCGTCCTGACGCTCGCCCTGGGCGGCGGCGGCGAGCTGCCCTCCGGGACGAGCGGCGCCGGAGCCGGGGCCGGTGGCTCCCCACTGCGCTCGGCCGAGAACGAGATAGCCGTGCTCGCGTTCCTCGCGCTCGTGGTCCTCCGCTCCTGGATGCTCGCCTCCGCGGACACGCGGACGGCGCACCCTCGCACCTTCCACGAGGTCCCAGTCGCTCCTGCCTGACGGGATCGGGTCGCGCCCCTGAGGTGCGGCACGCAGCCGACCGCATCCGCCGTCGGCAACCCGTAGCAAGGCAGGAGAATCCCATGTACCCATTGGTCCGGCGCGCGCTTCAGACAGCGCTCGTCACAGGCGGCCTGGTGGTCGCCGGGGCAGTAGTGGCCCACGCGGCAGAAGCAGAAGTCACGGCCACGGTCCAGACCGCGGTCGAAGAATGGGCCGTCGTGGACGGCCTCGTGGAGGACAGCTCGACGGGCGGCACCGTCATCGGCGATGGCGGCCTCGTGGACGACGTCGTCGGCCCGGACGTGCCGACGACCGGTGTCACCGACGGGCTCGTCGGGGCCCTCGAGGACGACGTCGCCTCCGTGATCGACGACCTCGGCGGCGAGGCACCCGTCGACGACACGCTGGAGAACGTCGCCGGTGAGAACGGGCTGGTCGACGACGTGCTGGAGGACGGCACACCCGTCTCCGACTCGGTCGGCGCGGTCGTGGCCGAGGACGGCCTGGTGGACGACGTGGTCGGGTCCGACGAGCCGACCGACGGTGTGACGGACGGCGTCGGCGACGCCCTGACGGACGACGTCGAGACCGCGGTCGACGACCTGCTGAACAGCGAGACGCCAGTTGCCGACACCGTCGAGAACGTCGCCGGTGAGAACGGGCTGGTCGACGACGTCGTCGAGGACGACCCCGCGCTGGACGCGTCGCCGGTCGACGACGCCGTGGACGGCGTGCTGCCCGACGGCGGCCTGGTGGACGACGTGGTCGGGCCGGACGCGCCGACGGACGGCGTCACCGACGGCGTTGCCGACGCACTGGTGCAGGACGTGGCCGGTGAGTCCGGCGTCGCCGACGACCTCGCCGCGGGCGACGTGACGGCCGTGGTCGAGGACGTCGTCGCCGAGCAGGGCGTGCTGGACGACGCCCTCGAGGACGGGACGCCCGCCGCCGATCTCGTCGGCGGGGCTGCCGGCGAGGACGGCACCGTCGACGACATCGTCGGTGGGGACGAACCCACCGAGGGCGTGACGGACGGCGTCGCGGACCTCGTCGTGGAGGACGTCGAGCAGACGCTCGGCGCCGCGGCCGCGTTCCGGCCCCGGGCTCTCGTGGAGGGGGTCGTCGGTTCGGACGGCCTGCTGGACGACCTCGTCGAGGACGCTGCGCCGGGGACGGACCCTGGCACAGACCCCGGGACCGACCCCGGAACCGACCCGGGCACCAGCCCGGGCACCGACCCCGGGTCCGACCCGGGCACCGACCCCGGAACCGACCCGGGCAGCAGCCCGGGCACCGACCCCGGGTCCGACCCGGGCACCGACCCCGGGTCCGACCCGGGCACTGACCCCGGGTCCAGCCCGGGCACCGGCACGGCCGGCGGGGACCCGTCGTTCGTCGCCAACCCCGTCATCAGTGGCGGCCCTGTCCCCGGCCTGACGGCCGGGCGGACGGGCGCCACCGTGGCGGGCCTGCCCGCCGTGATGGCCATGACCGGCGCCGTGGGGGCGGCACCGGTCATGGCGGTCGCGGTACTGCTGCTGGGCCTCGGCCTGGCGGCAGTCCGGCTGCGTCGTCGGTGGTGCCGCGTGTGAGCGCGGTACGACCCGACGCCGCCTGACGTAGGGCGCGGCGCGGTCCCGGGAAACCGCTGGGGGGTGGCCCGAGACTCGCACCGCAACCTGCGCCAGAGAGGAGCTCCGGGCGCCGAGGCACCTCTGGGGGGTGCCTCGGCACGGAGTCTGAGCCCGATGACCGCGAAGGTCTCGGCGTCGATCACCTCGACCTCGCCCCGACCAAGACGGCCAAGGAGACCTGCCCGATCACCAAGGCCCTCGGTGGCGTCGGCGAGATCACCCTCACCCGCGGCGCTCTGATCAGGGTGTGAAGTCGAGCACGTCCTCGGCGACCGCAAGGACCGACCAGACGTTGCCGTCGGCGTCCCGGAGCTCGTAGGCCGGGAGCAGCAGCACCGCGCCGTCCGGCATGTACTGCTGCGCCACACCGAGACGGCCCGACGTGATCGTCACGTCAGTCACCGGCCAGGCGATCTGGGCGCCCGGGGTCGGGGTGGGGGGCACCGTCGGGTTCGGGGCGGGCATCATGTCGCTGCTGGCCGTGTCACCCTCCGCCGCGGCGCGGGCGTCCGCCGCCTGCGCGATCACGCCGCCCGAGGCGCCGAACCGCGGGTCACCCAGGCGCTCCACGGCCTCGGCCTCGCTCACCACCGGGTACTGGCCGAGCGAGATCGTCTCCGCGAGGAAGCCGTACAGGTTCGCGATGCCGGACGCCGACACCGACGCGCTCCACGACAGCCCCGTGCGCTGCCCCTCGACCACCTGCCACGCCGTGACGTAGCGCCACGGGTCGCCTTCGTACGACTCGCCCGCCTCCAGCTCGAAGCCCGCAGGGTCGACGCCGAGGCGGTCCATCACGTCCCGCAGTGCCGCGACGGCGTCGCCCATGGCCGGGGCCGCGTCGGGCGGCACGGTCGGGCAGTCCGGGGCCGGGAGGATCTCCGAGCTGTCGGTGCCTCCCTCGCCCGTCGTACCTGGCTCGGCCTTGCCCGGGAAGACCGGGCAGGACCACGGGTCGCGCGCCGGGTCGTAGAAGTCGAAGCTCCCCGAGCCGTCCGCGTAGACGTGGACCGTCGGGCCGCTGCCGTCGGCCGGGCCGACCACCCAGGAACCACCCTCCTGGCGCGGCTCCCCGGAGGCACCGAGCGTGTCGCCCACACGGCGCGCCGTCTCGGCCGACAGGACTCCGGCGGGGTCGAGGCCGAACGCCTCGGCCTCCGAGCCCGACGTCGACAGGCCTGCACCCGCGTGGAACACGGTGCGGCCCCAGAAGCCGTACGGGTACGACGACTTCTGGTCGGCACTCTCGGCCGCCATACCCGTGTCCGTTGCCGCCATCGGTCCGGGCGCCGGCTCGGCGCCGCGCGAGTCCGCCGCACCGACCGGGGCGTCCAGCGTGATCGGCGCCTCGGCCGTGCTCTCGCCCACGCCGTCGGGGCCACCGGCCCCCGCGGCGCCCGCCAGGTACCCGCCGCCCCCGACGGCGACGAGGGCCACCGCGGCGGCCGCACCGAGCCATCCGGTCCGACGCCGGGCACGCCGCGCGGCGAGCTCGTCGCCCGGCACCGGCGTGCCGGCGTCGCTCTGGCTGGCTGCGCCCAGGCCGGCCGTGCCGGCGTCGTCCGCGGGCTGCGCGTCGACCTTGGCACGCAGCACCATCGGCGCCGGGTCCGCCGCTCCCGCGGCAGGGTCGGCGGCGGCCGGCAGCTCGAACGCCTCGTCCTGCCCCGGCACGTCCTGGCCCTGCACGCCGGGGTCGCCGTTCTCGTTGGTGTCCATCGTGGTCCTCCGTGCTGAACGCGGGGGCCGGGGCGGTCCCACACCCGTCATGTGTGCCGTGCGGGCCTGCTCTTGCGGTTTCCCGCAGTTGCGGGCGGGCTGTCAGCCGCGCGAGACGCCCAGCACCTGCGCGAGCCCGTCGCCGGACAGGCCGTCCCAGGCGACGAGGAGCAGGATCCGCCGGTCGCGCGGCGTGAGGCGGGCCAGCACCTGGCGGACGCCGTCGTCCGCGAGCGTGAGCGTTGCACAGTTCAACGTCTGAGGATCGCCCGGGGGCCGGCCTTGTCTCCTGACCCGGCCAGACGCCGATTGACCTCCGGTAACGCCTCCCTTTCCCGCGGCTGGCGCGCGAGGCTTGCCTTCGACCGTGGAAGCCGGTGGCGCGTGGACCTGGCAAGGCCCACACGCCACCGGTACCTCACCAAGTGGTCTTACCGGTTCAGACCCGGGGGCGTGCGCGGGGACGTGGTGGGGGTGGCATCGGTGAGACTCTCGAGCAGCGCGTGGTACGCGGGCTTCTTCTGGAACTCCTCGGTCATGATCGTCGCGTAGCCCTCCGGGAAGACGCCCGGGACCCAGGAGCGCGCGTCGTCGAAGCCCCAGACCGTGTAGCTCGAGCAGGCCGGGCCGACGTCGAGGCAGCCCTCGAGCAGCTTCTTGTACCGCTCCGCCTGGAGCGCGATCTGCTCGACGGTCGGCTCCCCGTCTTCGCCGAGCGGCATGCGCACGTCGGCCTCGGTGACGGCCACCTGCAGCCCGAGGTCCGCGAACCGCTCGAAGTTCTTCGCGATCGATTCGTCGAAGCCGTACTGCAGGCTCAGGTGACCCTGGGCCCCGAAGCCGCCCAGCGGCGCGCCGTCGGCAAGCAGATCCTTGGCCAGGGCGTAGTAGGCGTCGGTCTTGTTGTTGATGCCCTCGGCGTTGTAGTCGTTGAGGAAGAGCACCGCCTCGGGGTCCGCCTCGTGCGCCCACCGGAAGGCGTCACCGAGGAGCCCGACCGGGTCCTCGGCGCACGCCTTGAGGAAGGGGTTGGCCTCGGTGCGCAGCTTCACGCCGCCGGCGTCCCAGTCGTCCTGGAAGATCTCGTTGGCCACGTCCCACTCGTAGATCTCGCCGGCGTAGCGGCCGACGACGGTGCGGATGTGGTCCTCGAGGACGTCACGCGCCTCCTGGCAGGTCCAGTCGGCGCTGGCGTCGATCACCCACTGCGAGTTCTGGCCGTGCCAGAGGAGCGTGTGCCCGCGGACCTCCTGGCCGTTGGCCTTCGCGAAGGCGACGACGGCGTCGGCGCCGGAGAAGTCGTAGACGTCGGGCTCCGGGTGGACCTCGGCCCACTTCATGTCGTTCTCGGGGGTCAGCGAGCTGAACTCGGAGCCGAGGATGTGCTGGAACTCAGTGGGGTTCTCGGGGTCGTGGTCGAGGAGGTCACGCTGACCCCACACGGCACTGCCGATCTTGAGATCACGCGGCGCCTCGGAGCGCAGGGTCGGTTCCGCAGGGTGGGCCTGGGCCGCAGCCCCCGCTAGTGCGAGAGCAGTCAGGGCCGACGCCGAGACGGCGGCCACTCGCCTCATGGTCGTGGAATGGGACATCGTTGTTCCTCTCCGATCGGGTTCCGACGACCTCGGACACGTCGCGGAACGAGTCGGACGATATCGATGTCGACAACGATTTCGCAAGGGGGGGGATCGGTGGGCCGCAGGCTGTCTGGGGCTCCGATGTCCGGGGCGCGGCGGGCGGTACAGGCCGAGGCGCCGGATCCCGCCTGCGACGCCCGCGTCATCGCCAAGGCCGGCTAGGACGCCGAGCCCGCCGAGGCTGGATCACCCAGCGTACGGGGCGTCTCGATCGCCGTTCAGTCAGGGACCTTGCGACCTCAGCCTCTTCAATTCGGCCAGTAGGTCAGGGATGTCCTGGCGAGCTGCCGCGATGAAGTCAAGGTCCTGTGCAGACGCTGGGCGTAGACCGGACGATGTGTGTCGCGAGACGTACATGTCAGGCCCGTCAGCGTCATCACCGACTTGGATGAAGTCGTCGCCGCTCCGATGGTCGCGCCCCTCGATGAAGGACTTCCATGGTCCGGGCGAGGCGGCCTTGCAGCGAGCCTCGATGGCATCCAGCTCCGCGTCGTCCAACACACCTCCCAGTATCCGACGCCCCTGCACCTACAGCCGCTGGTCGACAGGCTCCGACTCGAGGGCCAGGACGGCGAACGCCATCTGGTGGACGCCCCACAGCGGCTCGCCCGCGACGAAACGCGTGAGCGCCTCGAGGCCGAGACCGTGCTCACGCAGTGCGAGGTTCCGCTTCCGGCCGAGCGCACGTTCACGCAGGACGTCGAGCGAGTCGGTGTAGTCCGGCCCGTAGATGATCCGCAGGTACTCGCGCCCGCGGACCTTGAGCCCGGGCTGGGAGCGGCCCGCGGCGACCAAGGGCTTGACGACCATTCCCTCGCCACCAGATCCGGTCAGGTCCAACCACCACTGGATGGCGTCTGCCTTCTGCTCCTCGGACGACAGGTCCACGAACCGGTGCCTGGTGTGAGCGATCAGCGGATCCGTCAGCCGGCCGATCGTCTCCAGGTGCCAGCGGTGCGACTCCGTCACGGCGAGCGGACGGCCCTCGGCAGCGAGGATCTGGAAGGGCGCGAGCGTGACGCCGCTGAGCCCCTCCGTCGGACGCACGTACGCCGCGTACGCATGGCGGTAGGCCTCTGCGTTCGCCGCGCGTCGCATCACGCGGTCTCCGAGCGCAGTGACGTCGAGCCCGCGTGCCGCTGCGGCGTCGATCACGCCCGCCGCTGCCGGCAGGGCTTCCCTCGCGGCGGCTCCGACCGACGCGTACTGGTCCCGGATCAAGGACATGGCCTTGGCCGACCAGGGCAGCAGCTCGCAGTCGAGCGCGAGCCAGTCGGTGTCCAGCTCCTCGAACAGGGGCGCGACCGCCGTACGCACCCGGTCGACGAGAGCGCCGCCGTCCGGGAAGAACGAACGCCCGGTCCGCGTGTACACCACGCCCGTGGTGCCGTCCGCGGCGCCGAACCGCTTCTCGGCCGCGATCTCGTCGCGCGCGATGACGGCGATCGCGCGTGAGCCCATGTGCTTCTCCTCGCACACGACCTCGGTCACGCCGGTGGCGGCGTACTCGCCGAACGCCTGCTCGGGGTGTTCCAGGAAGCCCGGGCGCTTCGACGTCTGAGCGGGCGCCATCGTCGGCGGCAGGTAGATCAGCCAGCGCGGGTCGACGGCGAAGCGGCTCATCACCTCCAGCGCCGCGGCAGCGTTCTCCTCCGGGATCTTGACCCGGCCGGCCGTCGTGGTCGTCAGCCACCGGGTCCCGATCACGTCGTCGATGGAGAACGCGGTCGGCTCCCGGTCGACGACGCCCACGAGCGGGCGGGCGGGCGCGTACCACTCGCGCTCGGCGGGGACAGTTACGATCTCGCGGGTCGGGTATCGCAGCGCGGTCAGGTGCCCGCCAAACACCACACCGGTGTCCAGGCAGATGGTGTTGTTGATCCACTCCGGTTCGAGGACCGGCGTGTGCCCGTACACGACGGTCGCCCGGCCCCGGTACTCGCGCGCCCAGGGGTAGCGGACGGGCAGGCCGTAGTCGTCGGTCTCACCCGTCGTGTCGCCGTAGAGCGCGAACGAGCGGACGCGACCGGAGGAACGGCCGTGGTACGCCTCCTTGAGCCCGGCGTGAGCGACGACGAGGCGACCGTCGTCGAGCACGAAGTGACTGATCAGGCCGTCCATGAACGCCCGGGCGGACGCGCGGAAGTCCTCCGGCTCGCCGGCGAGCTGTTCCAGCGACTCCGCCAGACCGTGCTTGACCTGAACCTTGGCGCCCTTCATCGCGCGAACGAGCTTGGCTTCGTGGTTGCCCGAGACGCACAGCGCCGCGCCCGACGCGACCATCCCCATGACGAGCCGCAGCACTCCCGGGGTGTCGGGCCCGCGGTCGACGAGGTCGCCCACGAACACCGCGGTGCGACCCTCAGGGTGGCTTGCGTCGACGGCGTGCCCTGCGGCGTCGCACGTGATCGACCAGCCGAGAGTGTCCAGCAGCGTGCGCAGCTCTGAGGCGCATCCGTGCACGTCACCAATGATGTCGAAGGGTCCGTGCAGGTCCCTGCGATCGTTCCAGGGCCGTTCCCTGCTCAGCGAGACGTTCTCGATCTCCTCCACTCCGCGCAGGACGTGGACACGACGGAACCCCTCCTTCCTCATCCGGCCGAGGCTCCGGCGGAGGTCTCGCTGCTGCCGGGCGACGACCTGCGGGCCGAACTCGCGCTCCGGACGCTGCCGGTTGCGCTCGACGGCGACCGACTCGGGGACGTCGAGCACGATCGCGTCGACGAGAACGTCATGCTCCTTGGCCAGCTTGATCAGGGACGCACGAGCGGGCCCCTGGACGTTGGTCGCGTCGACGACGGTGAGGAGCCCGCGCCGCAGCCGGGTGCCGACGATGTAGTTGAGCACGTCGAAGGCGTCGGGCGTCGCGGCCTGGTCCGTCTCGTCGTCGGCGACGAGCGCACGGCAGAAGTCACTCGAGATGACCTCGGTCGGCTTGAAGTGCCGCCGGCCGAAGGTCGACTTGCCGCTGCCGGACACTCCGACGAGCAGCACGAGTCCCATCGTGGGCACGCTGATCTCCGGGCGCGCGGTCGTCTCAGTCACGGAGGAACACCGCCATCTGCGTCGGGGTGCCACGCTCCGGGTCGACGTCGCCGATGCCCCTGAACTGCGCCGTGTATCCGTGCACGGCCGCGACCCTGCCCGCCCACGACTCGAACTCCTGCCGGCTCCACTCGAAGCGATGGTCCGGGTGGCGCATACCGGTGAGCCCTTCGTAGTTTGCGTTGTACTCGACGTTCGGAGTGGTCACGAGCACTGCACCGGGCCGGGCTGTTCCGAAGACGACGCGTTCGAGAGCTGCGAGGCGAGGCGGGTCGATGTGCTCCACGACCTCCATCAGCACCGCCGCGTCGAACCCGCCGAGCCGGGCGTCCTCATAGGTGAGGGCACCCTGAAAGAGGTGGATGCGGGAGGCCTGACGCTCGCCGAGCTGGTCGAGGCGGAGCCGCCGGGCAGCGATCTCCAGGGAACGAGAGGACACGTCAACACCGGCGACCCGCGTGAACGACGGCTCGCGTACCAACTTGGTGAGAAACTGCCCGGGCCCGCATCCCAGGTCGATCACGGACTTCGCCCGTAGGTCGAGAAGGGTCGAGAGCACGGCCTCGTGGCGCTGCACGTTGAGCGACTCGCGCCGCTCGGCAGGCTGTGCGATCTCCTCTTCCTCGGCCGGTTCGAGTGCGTCCTCGACGTCGTCCCCCAGCTCGGCGAGCCTGGTGAGCGCGGTGCGCGTCAGCGCGGACCTGCGCCCGAGGTATCGGCGGGCGATCAGCTCTCGCTCCGGGTGCCTGGCCAGCCATCCCTCGCCGGAGCGCAGCAGCTTGTCGACCTCGTCGGTTCCCTGCCAGTAGTGCTTCGACTCGTCCATCACGGGCAGCAGGACGTGCAGCTGGTTGAGGGCGTCGGCGAGTCGCACCGTGCCCGTCAGGGTGAGCTTGACGTACCTCGAGGCACCCCACTCCGGGAAGCGCTCGTCGAGCGCGACGGGCGTCGCGCTAACCTGCCAGCCGAGCGGTTCGAAGATCCGATGTGCAGTCTTCGGACCGCCTCGGCAGGGCAGGACGGGAATCACGATCTCGAGCGGGATGGCTGAGTCGGCCACTTCCTGGCGCGTGTCGCAGCGGCCGCTACGGGCCGTGCTGAACACATCAGCAAGGGCGACCCCGAGCAGTGACGACGCGGCGTACGAACGGTCGTTGACGTACTGCGCGAGGCTGAAGTCCGGCGTGATGCGACCGGCCGACCGTGCCAGCCGGACCGGATCGATCTCAAGGAGCAGGGCGGCGGTGCACCGCTCGTCCGTGGCCTCCGGGTAGAACACCGTCGCGGTGCCGAAGGACTGCTTGAACTCCTGAACCCTGTCGGGGTGCTTGTACAGCAGGTAACCGAGGTCGGTGGCCGGCTGGTGCGTTGTCGTCAGGGTCAGGAACACATGGGCATTCTGCCTGTCACGACCCGGCCACGGCACCTTGTTTCGACCACCACCACAGAAATCGGCCCTCCGCATACGGCATTCGGACCGCTACGGCTCGTAGCGGTTTTCCTGCGGCGCGCTGTCACGACTGATCTACGCGTCGCAGTCCTGGTGGGACATCACAGCTCACACCAGTTCGACACTGTCGGCCTGCGGCCCCCGGTCACTCTGACGCACCTTGAATCGGACCCGATCACCCTCCTCCAGGACCTCGGCGCCCCGCACGACCGACACGTGCACGAACAAGTCCGCGCCCCCGGCATCGGGGGTGATGAAGCCGAAACCGCGCTCCGCGTCGTAGCGCGCGACGGTGCCCTCACCTCCGCGCACAGGCCCGCCCGATGCCGCGGGACGGCTCGACCGACCGCGGTCCGTGGCCGCGCGCACACTCCCGGAGCCGCGCACGAGCTGCACGTTGCGGGCATTCGGCCCCTTGTCGCCGTCGACGACGTCATACGTCACGCGTTCACCCTCGGAGAGCTCGGTCAACCCCGGGCCGAGCGCACTGACGTGGACGAAGACGTCCTCGCCACCCGAGTCGGGAGCGACGAACCCGAAGCCCTTGGTGTCGTCGTACCAGGACACCGTGCCGTCCGCGCCGTCGGCTGCCGACTGTGCAGCCTTCGCCCCGAGCGGTAGCAGGTGGTCCGCCTGCGGCCCTTTCTCCCCGTCGACGACGAGGAACGCCACCCGTTGCCCCTCCGAGATCACACCACCCCCGACGATGGCCGAGCTGTGCACGAAGATCTCGACGCGACCGTCGTCGGGCGTGACGAAGCCGTATCCCTTGGCCGGCTCGTACCAGGTGACGGTGCCGAGCACGCCCACGGGCGCGTCGGCGGCCCGGTCGCCCGTGACACGGACGCGGCGCGCCTGCGGGCCACGCTCACCCTCGCCCACCTCGAACTCGACGGCCTGCCCTTCGCGGAGAAGCTTCGGTCCGTCGTCGCCGACGATCTCGGACGCATGCACGAACAGGTCCTCGGCCTCGTTCCCGAGGTCGATGAAGCCGAACCCTCGGTCGGCGTCGAACCATCGGACAGTTCCCTGGGGCACTTAAGACTCCTCATCTCGGCAGACATTGCTGTCGTCCAGTGTCCCTGACAGAAGCCCAGACGGATGGGGCCAGCCGTTTCCGGCGTAGCTCCTGCTCGCACGGTCGAAAGACTGCGAGAGCTCGCCAGCGACGTCCACGAGGACACCGCAGTCCGCCAGCGTCTCGCACCCGATCGCGCCCAACCGGCCGGATCACGTCGGCGGCGAGTGCTTGCAGGCGCCACGACGTCGGATCAGCGCCGATCAGCGGCGCCAGCAGCACTGCCGCGCGGTCCGGGTCTCCCGACCACAAGGCGACGAGCACCTCCAGTGCCCGGTCGGTGGCGGCCGCCGCCCGGAACGCGCCTTCGTCCTCAAGTACAGGCAGCAGGGTGGCGGGGTCGATGTGCAAGCCGGGCCCACCGTCGATTGCACTGGTCATGGCGGTCATTGTGCTCTGCGGCGGCCGGTAGGGTGCCAGTCCGTGACGCAGCGACCGATCGTGTTCCTCGACATCGACGGCACTCTCCTGCCGCTTGGCCCCGGCGACCGCTCTCTGGCCGTCGACGACCCCGGGGCGTGGCGGGCACAGTCCAACCCGCAGCTCGGCAGGCTACGCCGGGCCCCCAGCTACGACCTGGTCCGGCTCGGGGGCGAGCTGGTTTGGGCCACCGCGTGGGGGCAGGACGCGAACGAGGTCGTCGCGCCGATCTTGGCGCTGGGGCAGCTGCCGGTCGTCGACTTCGAGGAGGACGACGACGTCCCGGTGCCCGGCGGGCTGCACTGGAAGACGGCGTCCCTGGTCCGGCACGCTGGAGGGTGTCCTTTCGTCTGGCTCGACGACGAGATCCGTGACCTTGACCAGCAGTGGGTCGAGGCGGCCCACCCCGGTCCAGCGCTCCTGCACAGGGTGAGCCCGACGTCCGGCCTGACTGAGGACGACCTCGCCTTGGTCAAGGCCTGGGTGCAGGAGATTGCAGGGCCGCCCCTTCCCGACGTCGTGCCGCCGCCCCTGCGCGCCATCATGGACGCCTGGTACGACTACGACAACGGGCGGGGCGTCGCCTTCGAGCCTTACCTGGAGCTCGAACCCGTCGCGGAGACCGGCTGGTGGTTGCGGCACTGGACGGGGAACCCGGACGTGACTGGGGAGGAGTTCCGTCCGTTCGGGCAGGATGGCGGGGGCGGGTACGCGTGCTCGTGGATGATCCGCGAGGGTGCGGACCTGGTGGACCAGCCCGTGGTGTACCTCGGGTCGGACGGCGACGTCGCAGTCCTGGCCGCCGACGCCTGGGACGCGCTGTGGTTCTTCGCCCACGGGTTCGGGCCGCACGACGTCCCGAGCGAGTTCGAGCCGGGCGAGCGCTACTTCAAGCCAGACCCGGACCGGACCGTACGCCCCCACGTCGAGCTCGCTCAGGCCGCCGACCGGCTTGCCCCGGGGCGCCGTCGGGCCGTGGATCAGATCGTCGCCGACGCGACGGTCGGGCTGCCCGACCTGCGCACGTGGGTCGACGACCTCTGCCGCTGATCGTCCTGCCCGGTGGGCGGCCGAGCGGTCCGGGCAGCCGGCATGCTGTCAACGCGAGCTTCGATGGGTCGCTACGCTCGCTCCCCGTGCGGCAAATCGAACCAGTCCCGTGGCATGGCGTGATCTCCGCGTGAACGACGTCGACCTGCTCATGGAACAGTGCTCGTGGCTCGCCCAGCAGAGCGCGGACGTCGGCATGCCTGGGCCGCATCAACCAGTCGAACTGATGGGTATGCCTGTCCTGTCGGGGCTGCTTTCTGCGGCGACGGTCACGCCGGTCCGGCTCGATGGCGTCGATCATGAGTTGCTCGCATGGGGACCGGTCACGGATCGCCGCGGCTGGCTGTGCCGACTGCCGGTGCACCACGCGGACGACACGGATCTTCCAGAGGTACTGCGGGCCGTCTGGGCCGCGATGTGTGGGATCGTCGAGCACTTCGGCGACGTCTCCGGGACGTGGTGGTGGCTCAACTGCAATGACGTCCTGACTCGCGAAGCGGCCGACTGGCCGGTGGAGCAGATGCTCGCCGCTTACGAGTGGATGTGGACCGACGAAGGACTCCGTATCCCGATCGAGGCGGCTGACTACGTGCCGGTAGCTGCAGAGGCGAACGGGAACCTCACCCTTGCGCACCGGCGTACGGGGCAGGTCCTCTGGTTCGCGCCGGACCACTCCGAGTCAGGCGTCTCAGTGCTGGCCGGCTGCCCCGAGTACTCCCTGTACACCTTCGACGGCGTGCCGGACCTGGCCTCGTGGATCGAGACCGGCGCCGCCCAATGGGCGAGGCCGTGATGGCGATGAGCGAGGTGGAGCAGCGGCTCGTCGCGCCCCTTTACCTGTCGATGATGGGCACCGGTGCCGTGGGCCTGGAGCTGGCCTGCGTCACGAGCTGGTGCGGGTCAGTACGACCGTCACGGTTGACGAGGTGCGCCAGCTGCTCGGTTCGGGATGGCAGAGGCGACCACTGGTCATGGGTACACGGTTCGCCATGGCGGTGCCCGGTAACGAGATCCAGGCCGATGTCGTGGCCGCGATGGCGACCTCCGCAGGCGGCTTGACGGCGCCACCGCTGGCCGCAGTGAGCGCCTTGCTGGCCGGTGGCGACGCGAGCGACGCCATGCAGACCTATGCGGAGTGGATCGCCGACCCGATGCGGAGGGACGGGTCGTACGAATTCGTGGCCGCAGCGATCGCGCACCTCGGCGGCACGCCGCCTGGGGTCGCCCCGCCCGCCGCCATCGCGGAGTTCCGGAGCCTGTACCAGTGTGCTGACGAACTGCGCCATGCGTTCCGGACCGCACGCGAAGGACTGGCGCTGCCGTGACCGACGATGATGACGAACCGCGATGGGAATGCTTCGGTTCGGACGACGTCGCGCTGCTCGCGCGGCGAAAGGGAGTTCTTGCCGAGCTGATGCGTGAGATCGACGCCGGGCACATACTGCACGGCCGGATCGTCCATGTGGAGGCGTTCTTCACAGCGACCGACGATGTGATCGTCCGGCTTGATGACGGCACGTTCGCCCACGTCCATCCGACCTGGACCGGACACGTCGAACGACCCGGATACCCCGAAGCGGCCGTTCTCGGGTCGGCACATGCGGCGTTGGACTTCATGGCCCGGTTACTGACCGCCGAGTACCCCGGAGGTTCATCTCCCATGACGAGCGAGACGTGATCAACAATCTCCTGATCGCGGGCATCCGGGACTGGGTCATGCTCGACAAGGTGACCTGGGAGGTCATGCAGGGCGATCTCTCGGAGGAGAGCCGTACGGCGACGCTTCGGACCCTGGAGCTCTTGTACACCGACGGTTTGATGGTGCCGGGCGATCTGGCGGAGTCAGGTCTCCGGGACTGGCCAGGCTCGGTTGCGGCGTGGCTGGTCCGATCGAGGGAGGAGCTTGAACGCCTTGGTCGGAAGCCGCCCACGACAACGCGTACGCGAGGTTCGCCTGAAACCACCCCGTCCGCCACGTGCGACACCGTCGAGCACCTCGGTTACGACGTCGGTTGCGAAGCGCTGAACGAGCAGGGGCTGCAATGGGCGGTGCCACGTCGCGGTGATCTCCTGCATGGGCGGCCGTCGGCTTGGACAGGACCTCGAACGCCACATCCAGGTCGTCGTCACCATCTGCGATGAGCAGCTGCCGCCCACGGACGCCCTCGTCGTCGGTCGCTGGCGCGATCGCGTACTGCCACCCATCATCGCCCTGCCAGACCATGGTCACAGCGGCAATCCTTCACCACGCGGCGTGCTGTCGTGCCACCATGTCGGCTGTGGGATACGGCCGGAGCGCGCAGCGGGCGCTCGACTCGACACTGCCGCTCAAGCGCCGTCTTTCCGCGCTCAGCCAGTGCATCAGCCTCTCGGGACCGTACGGGTACAACGCGACCTGGCGGTACCTGGAGGCCCACACCGGGACCGAGCGGTCCACGCCCGGTTTCCTCGAACCGGTGATTGAGCACCTCACTCGTTACCGCGAGCTTCGCAGCAAGGCCATCAGCGACTTTGCGCAGCTGCGTCGTGCTGAGAAAGCCAAAGGCCTGCGGCTGCTGGACCCCGCGATAGTTACAGCGGGATCGCCGGCCCGCTGGTTCGGGGACGAGCGCGCCGCCGCGATCCATTTGCTCGCCGTCTGGGCTGAGCCGGGACGCCTCCACGCGGTGCGGACCACGGGATTCGGCCGTACCGCAGCCGAGGCCGCCGACCACCTCCTGCTCGATGGTGACCCGAGCGAGGTGACACGAGGCGACCTCCAAGACGCACTAGACCAGACCAGAAAGACCACACGGACTGTGGACTACCGGATCGAACGGACAACCTACGCCTCCGCCTGGCAAGCCCACCGGCTCCTGGGACAACTCAAGGTTCTCCTCGACGGCCCGCTTGTTCTTGGCGAACGATGGGACTTCGCGTGATCGGCATCTGGCGCGCCTATCTGCGGGTCCTGTCGACAGAGGCAGCACTCGCCGAGCTCGAGGCTGCCCTCGGCATGCCGGCGCACCGCGGCCACTCCAAGGGCGACGCTCGTCCTCGCCGTCCCCCGCACGAGTGGTCCGCATGGCACCACCCGCTGTGGTGGCGCGCGTCGCGCCACGGAGGGACGGACGGCATCGATCGCGCGATTCATGGCCTGCCGGCCGAGCTCGCGGACAGGGTCCGAGCCCGGGTCGTCGCTGGTGACGCGGCCTCGCTCGTCATCGTGCAGGATATGGACGGCGACGATCCGACCGGTTCGCTCGGCCTCACACTTGGCGCGGACGCGGTGGCGTGGCTTGCCCGGGCTGGCATGTCGCTCGACGTCGACCAGTACGCCTGCCTCGTCGGCGCGCCCGACGGCGTGAGCCCCGACTACCACCCGCCACTCGACTTCGGCTCGTGGGTCGCCACGATGTCCGCCTCGCTACGCCGGTACGAGGCTCACTTCGCGGAGCGTTGCGGCTACCCGGTCGAGCCCGGAAGCAACATCGTGACGCGCAGCGGCACGTCCGTCCCGTGGGTGCCGCTCGAGGACTTGCCGAGACCGCTCGTCCGGTTCTATGACGTCGTCGGGCAGGCATCACTCATGGACGTCCACATCGGCTACGCGATCCATCCCGCGACGACGCTTGTCGGCGACGGCAAGCTCGCCTACCCGGGCCGGATCGACGTCGACGGGAGCCGAATCGAGGTCGCTACCTTCGGGTCCGACGGCGGTGGCGGCCTCTTCGCCATGGTCCGCGACAACGGGCGAGTCATTCACCTGCCACCGTCCGACGTCCGCGACCGCACCTGGTTCGCCCACACCGCCGCACGCCCCCGCGACATCGCCGCCGACCTCGATACGTTCCTGCGCCACCTGCTCGACGTCGTCGACCAACTGATCGAGACCGGTGACACTCGCGGGATCTGACCGCCTGTGGACTCCGCTTCGCAGGTGGGAACCGAAAGCACTATGACGTGCTCAGCTGGTTCGTCTGGCCGGGTGGGTCCCGCCATTTCGGCAGGTCCAGCAGGTCGGGGGCGTGTGACGCCTGGACGGCGGCGGGCGCCCGCTCGCGGCAGGTGGCTATGCCGGACAGAGTCCCGATGGGCGTGCTCGAGTTCGTGCTCGCGGACTTCTGGGCCTCGCCTCGGTGGTGGCCGTCCACGGACCAGGCCCTGAGGGGGCCTTCGAGCCACTCCGTCGGTGCACGGGCGCTGTGGAACCGCGCGGTCATGCCGCACAACGAGCGCTCACTTGATGCGGGCTAGCAGGAAGTCCCGCGTCGAATCTGTGGGCTCGTAGAAGCCCCAAACGGCATTCGAGAACTCCCCGGCTGCGAAGAACGCAGAGGAGTCAACTCCCGAAAGCTTGTAGACGCTCATTGAGTGCCGCTGGGTGGGGACGGTCGGCCGCCACTGTACGGCCCCGTCGCCAGCCATCGTCCGGCGTACACCTCCCGTCCTGCGCGGGCCCGGCTGCGGGTCGAAGCGCATCTGGGGCAAGGCGCCGTCGGATCTCCTGCCGCCGTGCGGAGTCACCTCGTGCACGAACCGGTGAAGTGCGTGCCGAGGGGCTCACACGCTGGACGTATTGCCCGGCCCGCAACGGGCGCATGATTTGTCAGGGAGCTGGATCGTGGGTCGGGAAGCTGGGGCGTCGGCTGAACTTTCTCGGGAAGGGGTGCGTCATGGGGAATATGAGCATCCACGCACCCGAGCGGGCCGAGGTCCGCGTGGTCCGTTCCAAGGACCAGGAGTTCGTCGCGTTCGTCAGGGACGCCCGTCCGTACTTGTTCCGTACCGCCTTCCTGCTGTGCGGTGACCCGTACCGGGCCGAGGACCTGGTCCAGGGCACGTTCGAGCGCGTCTACCGGTCGTGGCACCGGGTGGGTAGCGAGCCGCGTGCCTACGCCCGCCGGGTCCTCGTCAACCTGCGCACCGATACCTGGCGCCGCACCAGCCGCACGGATCTGCCCGGCGACGACGTGATTCGGCTTCCCGACACCCCGGACCACTCCGCTCGAGTCGCCGTGCGGGACGAGCTGGTGCAGGCGCTGGCGCAGTTACCGCTGCAGCAGCGCCGGGTGGTGGTCATGCGGCACCTGCTGGACCTGTCCGAGGCGCAGGTCGCCGGCGAGCTGGGGAGGTCGGTGGGGACCGTGAAGTCGGCGAACGCACGTGGTCTGGAGAACTTGCGCACCATATTGGAGAGCGCAGAGCTTGCGGACATCCCGGTGCCGCACCGCGACGCGGCCGAGACGCTCGGCGGGAGCCGGGCCGCTCTGCGCAGGCGGCACACCGCGCAGGGGGTGCTCGGTGGCGTGGCTGCTCTCCTTGTGGCGTTCTTCCTGGCTGGGCCGGTCACGCTTCCGGGCGTAGGCCCGGTCGCGCTTCCGGGCAGCGAGTGGTTCCGTTCGCTCGTGGGTCTGGAGCGGCCCGACAATGATGCTGACTTGTTGCCCGGTGACTGCCCGGCGGAGCCCTCGGGTCTGGATGCCCCGCCCTGGCTGGAGGGGCGGTGCGTGCTCAAGGTGGATGTGAGGGCCGCGCCCGACGCTGTGGAGGCGGGAGTCGTCGTCGGCGTGGGCCAGCCGACGGCGGGTAGCGGTCTGACGGGCACGCTGGCGACGGACGGCTCGATCATGACACTCACCGAGGTGGCCTCGGGCCCGGACGACGGCGACAGCTACCCGGACCGAGAGCTGGCGCTGGAGCTGCGTGCGGCCACGGGGGAGAGCAGCCCGGTAGCCGTCAACGGCACCGTCGACGGCCACCGCGCAGAGATCTCCGACGTCGCGCGGCAGGGCAACCGGGTCGCCTGGCTGGAGGTCGCGACGCTTGAGAGTGAGTCGTCGCCCTGGGCGGTCCGCGTCGTCGACGACGTGAGAGATCCCGAGGTGCGCACGCTCATCGAGTCGTCCGGTGATCCGGTGCCGGTGGGATACCGGATCGGGCTGAGCGGCGCGTATCTGCACCTGCAGCGGCTCGCGGACCGGGGCGAGATCGAGCAGGTTCGGGTCTTGCTTGCGACAGGGGAGACCGAAGAGCCGGTCACCGGTTCTACCGCGTTCGCCGCCACGCCGGAGGGGGTCCAGTGGGCGGCAGACAACGTTCGTACGGGCATCGAACTCGCCGCCCGTTCGGACGACGGCATCCGACGGGCGCTCGTGGACCTCCCGCCGGCGGGCGGCTACCCAGCTGAGACGGTGACCGAGATGGCGTCGTCGGACGCCGTACTGGCGTGGGAGGTGGCGGGTGACCTCCACGTGCTCGACCTGGAGACGGAGGCCGTGACGCTGGCCGAGCTGGACGGAGAGGTCAGTGGGATCGACGCCGACGGTGGAGCGGTGGTGTGGACGAGCACGCGAAACAACGAGGGAGCGGGGTATCTGCTTCTCGACGGCCGGGCGTACCGACTGGAGGGCAGGATCGTCGAGGTCGCCGTGGAGGGCGAATGGCTGGCGTGGGTCAGTGTGGGCCCCGGGGGGTCCTCTCTGCGGCAGCACCTGGCGCGGATCGTGGAGGCGGGGCGTTGACGTCCCGAGCCGACGAGGACAGTCGGCACTGGCCCCTGCGCCACTATGGCGACTTGATCGAGATCGGCCGCCGCGCCGCGGCAGCGTCCTCGGTCGCGGCCGAGTTCACCATCGAGACCAGGACTCGCTATCGCGACCTGCTGGCCGAGTTCGTCGCGCAGGTTCGCGAGAGCGGTGACCTCGCCGAGGGCCTCAGCGATGAAGAAGTCGGTGTATGTCCTCTACTTCTACCTGCGGTTCGAGCAAGCCATGCTCCTGACGGGGGACTTCGGCTGGAGCGAAGCACGCGCGATCGAATGGCTGCGCGGCCGGCTGGCCTCATATCTGCTGGCCGAGCCCTCGTGATTCGAGCCCCGCAACAAGAACGCAACAGATTGAGTCCAGACGGGTCCCTCCGACCCCAGGCGCATCCACCGAGCGTCAGCTAACATCTTCCCTGTCAGTTGGGATATCTCCCGAAAAACCAAGGTAGATCCCGCCGACTCCAGACCTTTCCGTAGTGGGACATCTCGGGCACGACGAGTTCCAGAGGTCGCGGGTTCAAATCCCGCCCCCACAAATGCCAGGCCCGGCGAGAGTGCGGCTGGCGCCGTCGTTGTCGGGGATCAGGCCAAGCCGCAACCGACCTGGTCGGCCGTGGACGTGCTCGGCACCCTGGAGATGGGTCGTACTCGTCGGCAATGGACGAGGCGTCGGCGTCGCTGGTGCTGGGCGGTGCGAGGCCTGGCCATGTGCAAGGGAACCGTAAGTTCGCGATCGCTGACGCGGTCAGGAGCATTGACGCCCCCGTACGGGTGGCAGCGGATGCGTCCTGGGAGGGCTACTCGCCGGCTGATGTGCTGCCTAGGACCGGTGCCTCTCAGGATTGGGCGCGAAGATCAGGACTGGTCGGCCTCGAGAAGCGCTTCAGCGAGCTCGCGAGACTTGGCGACGAGCACGGGATCCAGTCGTGGGCGGTCCGGCCAGTGTCCGGCCACCTGGAAGAACATCGCATCCAGTTCGGCGAGCTGCTCGACCGGTGCGTTCATGCAACAACCGTAACGGCGACCGCCGGACGCGCCCTTTGCCGGGTGCCCACGCCCGGGCGAACCTGCTTGAATCCCGGTAGCCTGCGAGGACCGCAGGAGGGTGTGCTTTCCATCGGGTGCTGAGGCACGCGAGATCGCATTCGCACTGACATCGCCTCCGCGCAGATTTCGCCGATCGTTCGGGACGAGCCGTCTGGACTTTGCCGTCCGACGAGGCTGAGGTGGCAAGACCTGTCGGCTGGCGCGCGAAGCTGCGAGGTGAGGATCTTCCAGGATGCGCTCGTGACCAGTTACTTTGCCCGATATCAGGCCGGGGAGCACAACGAGGTGTGGCGGGATCTGCGTGCGCTGGACCTCACGGTGTTCGAGGTACGGCATCGCGAGGACGCGCAGGCGGTGGCGCGGGAGATGGCCGTGCGAGCTCGCTGGAACGTGGAGACTCTCGTCGACCGGCTGCAGGCGGACGGCTTTGTCGCCGCGGAGAACGACGACGACGGCACGCCCCGCCCGGCCCACTTCCCGCCGTCGGATGGCGCGTCCGCGCTGGCTGACTGGATGGAGGAGGCGTTCGCGCCGTTCCCAATGACGGTCGCGGCATGGATCCGCCAGGTGGGGGACGTGTGGCTCGTCGGGGAGCACCCGAGGTGGGCGCAGAGTGTTCTGGCCAACCCGCTCGTGGTCGAGTTCGAGCACACCCTGTACGGCGGCGGCTCGCGCGAGTACTTCGAGGGGGAATGGAAGAGCTGGGGTGAGAGCCCGCACCGGGACAGCCGGCCGTTCCAGCTCGATTTCGCGCCCGACGCCCTGCACAAGGCCAACATCAGTGGTGACGGTCCGTACGGGATCGTCCTCGCGGGGTCGGGCGTCGATGGTCGGCTCGGTCCGTCGACGTGGTTCGTCGACGACCTCAACGCGGCGTTCGCGGCCGGGGGATTTCCCGGTGCCCTGTACTCGGAGGGCTATGTCGATCCGCCGCAAGGGCTGCGCGAGGGCCTTGCCCGGGATCTTCTGCGTCTCTGACGTGCGCTGGGGGCCGGCTTCTGGCAAGCGACCCCGGAAAGTGCCGGGTTCGCATTCGTGTGGCCGATGCGGCCGACGTCGGCTCGAGCCGGTCCGCTTCGACCAGACCGTCGCGCCGGGCCGCGTGATCGCTTTGTCGACATACCGTTCTGCACCGCACCCGCATGGCTCGGCCGTGCCTGGCCCCTCTGTGCGCGACCGCGGCGTCATGGGCGCGAGCCCAGGACGCCGCGGCCGGTGGACTCAGGACGAGCAGGTGTTGAGCATGGTCTGCAGCGCGGACTTCTCCGAGGACTGCAGGTGCAGTCCCCACCGGTACTTGGTGTGGATCCACCACTTGGAGTATGCGCAGCGGGCGCTGGACAGCGGTGGCTGCCAGGTGGACGGGTCCTGGTCGCCCTTGGACTGGTTCACGTTGTCGGTGACTGCGATGAGCTGCGGGCCGCTCAGGTCGTTGGCGAAGCTCTGCCGCTCGCTGGTCGTCCAGTGTCGTGCGCCGGAACGCCAGGCCTCGGCCAGGGCCACGATGTGGTCGATGTCCAGGTCGGAGGCCTGGTACCAGGTGGCGCCGTCGTAGTAGCTGTACCAGCGGCCGGAGGTGGCGGAGCAGTCGGAGCCGACGGTGATGCTGTCGGCGTCGCGCTTGAGCACTGTCTCACGGGTGTTGCAGTTGTTGCCCTGGTTGATCCAGTGCGGGAACAGGTCGCGGGAGTAGCCGGTCATCGACTCTTCGGTGCGGACGGTCAGCGAGTTGAGCTCGGTCTGTGCGGTGGCTTTGGACGGTGTCCCGGGCGGCAGCGCGCCGGCGGGCGGGGCGGCGACGATCGCTACGGCGGCGAACAGCAGGAGTGTGATGACGGCGGTGAGCAGGCCGCGCAGGGGGATTCTCGGCAAGAGCGTCACGTGGGGAACCCTTCGGGCAGACGATACGACGCTCACATTCTGGTCATACTCGGTAAAAACGCCCTGCTGCCGCAATGACGCGGTCGCCAACCGGGCGTGAACGGTTCAGCGTGCACGGCGGGCCGAGTCCCTTGCGGGTCGACGCAGGTCCCATTCGGCACGTCGATGCCGATCCAGTTCGATCTCGATGTGCTCGAGGACCGATCGGGCTGCGGGTAACGACGCGCTGCAGATTCTGTGACATCAGCCCCAAAGGTATGGAAAGTTCGTATAGCAGCCGTAACCCGGAGGAAATCATCGCGCTCGTAGACTGCCCCCGATCCCGTCCCGGGAGCATCTGTGCTGCTCAGACGCTCATCGGGCCGCTCTCCTGAAGGAGGAAGAGTTGAACCGAACCATCTTCCGTCGCGTGTCCGCCGCCCTGGCCGGCACCGCTGCGCTCCTCGCCCCGCTCGCCGTCGCCCCTGCGGGCGCCGCGCAGCCCGACGTCACGATCCTGGGCGCCGGCGCCCCGAACGCGATCGCGGACTCGTACATCGTGGTCCTCGACGACCCCGGGTCCGCGGCCGGCGTCAAGAGAACGGCCGCAGGTCTCGCCGCGAAGTTCGGCGGCGACGTCGCGCAGACCTGGTCCGCCGGCGTGAAGGGCTTCGAGGCGAGGCTCTCCGCGGGCCAGGCGAAGAAGCTGGCCGCCGACCCCGCCGTCGCCTACGTCGAGCAGAACGCCACGGTCTCGATCGCTGCCACCCAGTCCCCCACGCCGTCGTGGGGCCTGGACCGCACCGACCAGCGCACCCTGCCGCTGAACAACAGCTACACCTACCCGAGCACCGCCTCGGGCGTGACCGCGTACATCGTCGACACCGGCATCCTCACCACACACTCCGACTTCGGCGGCCGCGCGGTGTCCGGCTACGACTTCGTCGACAACGACTCCAACGCCACCGACTGCAATGGCCACGGCACGCACGTCGCCGGCACCGTCGGCGGGTCCTCGTACGGCGTCGCCAAGGGCGTCACGCTCGTCGGCGTCCGCGTCCTCGACTGCGCCGGGTCGGGCACCTGGGCCGGCGTGATCGCCGGCATCAACTGGGTCGCGTCCGACCACGCCGCCGGCGAGGCGGCGGTCGCCAACATGTCGCTCGGCGGCGGCTCGTCCGCCGCCGTGAACGACGCCGTCGCCGCCGCGATCGCCGACGGCGTGACCTTCGCGGTGGCCGCGGGCAACGACAACCGCGACGCGTGCCGCTTCTCGCCGGCCAGCACCCCGACGGCCATCACCGTGGGCGCCACGACCAGCACCGACGCCCGTGCGTCCTACTCGAACTTCGGGTCGTGCCTCGACATCTTCGCGCCGGGCTCGTCAATCACGTCGGCCTGGTACACGTCCACGACGGCGACCAACACGATATCCGGCACGTCGATGGCCACCCCGCACGTCGCCGGTGCCGCCGCCCTCGTGCTCACTGCGCACCCCGGCTACACGCCGGCCCAGGTGCGCGACACACTCGTGAACACCGGCACGGCCGGCGTCGTCACGAACCCGGGTCGCAACTCGCCGAACGTCCTGCTGTACGTCGGCGCGCTCTGACCCGGATCCGTTGAGTTGCGCCCGGCCGCGTCAACGGCCGGGCGCAACTTCCCGGGGGATCTCCATGCGACTCGTGCTGTCATAGAGCGCTGCTTCGGCGTCGTGGAGCTGATGCTGGACCGGAGAGGCAAGGTCTCGGATGTGTCATAGCCCCTGGCCGAGGCCGAGCATCGGGAGCCGGGAGCGCTCAGTCGCAGTCAGGCCGAGCGCTGTGGGCCAGCCAACAGGCGGCGTGTGACGGTGCGGCCTGTGATCGGTGCCTCCGGACGGCGGGCGAGCGATCACATGCGCGTCGGGCACCGTCGACCTGACCGGCCCGGTCGGACTGGACGTGCTGCGCAGGCTTTTCCCGGGCTACTGAGACTTCTGACGGTCACGCCCGGGTGGCCGCATGTGCGAGCGCCCAGTCCAGGGCGAAGTCGGCGATCTCCTCCCAGCCCTCCTGCCCGACCATGCGGTGCGTCCGCCCCGGGAACTCCTTGTACTCCACGACTGACGGGCTCCCCGTGCGCTGGTACTTCTTGACGAGTGCCTTTCCGATCGCAGGCGGGACGACGTGGTCGTCGCCGCCCATGATCACCAGGAGTGGTGCTCGGTCGGCACGGGTGTAGTCGACCTTCGTGACGCCGCGACGCTCGTTGAAGAGTGCGAGCACTCCCTCGAACAGGACCCGGTTGTAGGAGTTCACCGCCTGTTCCTCCCACACCCGGTCCGACTCAGAGCGAGGCAGGTCGTTGCCGAACGCGTAGTGGAACTGTCGCCTGGTGATGGGCGAAGCACCGTTCCTCGACCAGGGCTTCGAGAGGATCGGGAACCCGGTCACGGCCGCGGAGAACGGGACCAGCGGGACGCCGGCGGTCGGACCCGTCGCGACACCCACGTACGCGGCGCCGAGCCCGCGGTCGGCGAGCATCTGCATCAGCACACCCCCGAACGAGTGACCCATGATGATCGGCTTCTCCGGGAAGGACCGCAGGATCGACTCGTAGTGGTCGGCGATCTGGGCGAGGCCGACCCCCTTCAGCGGCTCCGGGTTCACCCGCACGTCAGCGACACTCCGGTTGTCGATACCGGGCCAGCCGGGTACCACCACCTGGTGACCGCGCTCGCGGTAGCGCTCGGCCCAGGTGTCCCAGCTCTTCGGCGTCATCCAGAGGCCGTGGATCAGGACGATCGGTGGCGTGTGCGCAGTCATGGTGGTGCTCCAGTTCTCAGGAATGGCTCGCTCCGACGGTACGAGCGGCCGGGCCCGCCTGACGACGGGCTGGGTGGTACCGCGAGAGCCATGACCAGGGGTACCAGCCAGGCTCTCCCGGCGAGCCATGCGGCGGGCTTGCAATGGTCGTGGGCCCGAACATGAGCCCACGACCAAGGAGAAGATCCCGATGCCACTGCCCGCAGCCCCCGCACGCAACACCAGCTCGCCGTTCTCGTCGATGCACGGCCACCACGCCGCGATCCGTTACCCCGACTTCGAGGCGGCACGCTCGTTCTGGGTCGACACGATGGACTGGCGGGTCCTGCAGACCTGGCCCTACGGAGAGCTCACGCTCGCCTACGTGATGCCGCCCGACCAGGACGACTTCCACCTGGAGATCCTGGCCGGACCCGGTGCCGCCGCCCAGACGATCTACGACGACGTGGACGCGAGCCTGGCCGCTAACGGCTTCAACCACGTCTGCCTGTCCGTCGACAGCGTCGACGAGGCGCTCGCAGCACTGCGCGAGCGTGGGGTCGACGTCGTCAACCCGCCGTTCGAGATCGACGACATCAGCGCACGGCTCGCCTTCTTCCGCGACCCGTGGGGCAACATGTTCGAGCTCACCGAGCGCACCGGCGGCGACCACGCCCACTGACCCCGTCACGTCACCACGCCAAGCCAGCACGACGAAATTCATGAGGAGATCTGCCATGGCAGTCTGGTTCGTCACGGGCGCGTCCCGTGGCCTGGGTGCGGAGATCACCCGCGCCGCTCTGGCGAGCGGTCACAGCGTCGTCGCCGCGGCCCGCGACCCGCGCAGCGTGCACGCCGCCTTCCCCGACGCGGGAGGACGGCTGTTGTCGGTGGCGCTGGACGTCACCGACGCCGCGCAGGTCCAGGCCGCCTTCGAAGCCGGCGTCGAGGCCTTCGGACGCATCGACGTACTGGTCAACAACGCCGGGCGTGGGCTGCTGGGCGCCGTCGAGGAGGCGAGCGACGCAGAGGTCCGCGCGGTCTACGACACCAACGTGTTCGGCGTCCTGACCGTGACCCGCGCGGTGCTGCCGGTCCTGCGCGCGCAGCGCTCCGGTCACATCGTCAACCTGTCCTCGGTCGGCGGCTTCGTGAGCTCCGCGGGCTGGGGCATCTACACCTCGACGAAGTTCGCCGTCGAGGGCCTCTCCGAAGCGATGGCCCTGGAGCTGGCCCCCCTCGGGATCGGCGTCACCCTGGTCGAGCCCGGGTACTTCCGCACCGACTTCCTCGACTCCTCGAGCCTGCACCGGGTCACCACCGCGATCGAGGACTACACCGACGGGCCGGCGGGAACGATGCGTATGACCGCCGAGCAGGTCAACCACGGCCAGCCCGGCGACCCGGTCAAGGCCGGTCCCGCGATCGTGTCCGCGATCGACTCGGGCCGAGCCCCCCTCCGCCTGCAGCTCGGCTTCGGACTGTGTCGCCTCGGTCGAGGCGAAGTTGGCCGCGGTGCGGTCAGAGCTCGACGCCTGGCGCGAGGTCGCCGTCTCCACGGACCACGACGACGTCGCGGTGCCGGCACGCTAGCGGGCAGGGCCGGATGGGGCGAGCGAGGCGCTCGCTCGCCCCATCCGGCGGTGCACGCAACCCGTCACAGCAGGGTCGGAACGGGTTCCTCGGACGCCGCCCGGCTGGACATGAGCAGCAGCTTCTCCGCCGACGGCGAGCCGCGGTCGGCGCTGTACACGATGACGGTCTGACCGTTGTCCGCAGGGAGCGGCAGCGCCTCGTAGTTCAGCCTCAGGTCGCCGACGGCCTCGTTGAAGAAGAACTTCACGCCGTGCGTGTGCTCGAAGAGGCGGTAGTCGGCCCAGAACCGCGCGAACTCCTCCGACGCCGCCGTGAGGTGATCGACAAGTGCCGAAAGGTACTCGTTGGCTCCCGCGGCGGCGGCGTTACGCAGGATCGCCACCATCTGTGGTGCGATGTCCTCCCAGTTCCGGTAGACGACCCGCGCCCGAGGACTGAGGAACATCCACCGTGCCATGTTCCGTTCGTCCGACGGCATGGCCGCGAAGTCGTCCAGCAGCAGAGTGGCCGCCCGGTTGATCCCCAGGACCTCCAGGTGCGGTCCGTGGATCACGGCCGGCGCGGGATCGAGCGCCTCGATCATCGAGATCAGCGCGGGACGGGCCCGCAGGGTGATCGGCGGGATCCGCCGGGTGTGGATGCTGTCCGGGTTGAGAAGTGCCCGCAGGTGCAAACGCTCCAGGCGGTCGAGCCGCAGCGCGCGCTCGACCGCGTCGAGCACCTGCTCGGAGACGTTCCCGGCGCGCCCCTGCTCGAGCTTGACGTAGTAGTCGACGCTCACCCCGGCCAGGATCGCGACCTCCTCACGACGCAGGCCCCGCACCCGCCGTGCCGAGGTCGCCGGGGGCAGACCGACGTCCTCGGGCTCGAGCGCCGCACGGCGCGACGTCAGGAAGTCCCGCAGGGCGTTATCGGTCCTCATCGACCCAGTATCCGACGGATACAGGATGACCGGCGGATGAAGTCGAGCGCTCCGGGCCACGCGTGCCGTGCACATACCGGCGGTACTGTGGCCGATCGATTCATCGCCATACCCCGGTCAACGCTGCCTGGTCGGGCGGACGACGACTTCGTTGACATCGACGTCCCACGGCTGACACGCTCCGGCCGGCGCCGGGCCTGACCGCCGCCGACTTCGTGGCGGCCAACGCCGCACCTGGGTGTGCTTTCCATTGGGCGCTGAGGCACGCGAGATAGCAATCGCACTCGTTGGTATTGCGTGGCTCGGCCACCGTCGCCTCGCGTCCGAGGGCCAGGTGTGTGGCGCTACGGCTCACCGACCGGGTCTGGGCGTGGCGGGAGCGGGCGACGGGCCGGATCCAGGTCTTGATCGAGGCGCGAACGCCTCCTCAGTGCCTCTTCCGGGCGAGGATGAGGCGCTGCTCGTCGTCGAGAAGGTGGACCACTTGTTCGTCGCGACCGCTGTCCGGACGACGACGTCCGTCGAGGTGGAGCACGGCACGGAAGCCACGACGCGAAGAAGTCCCTGACGGGTACGTCGGGGACTTCGACACGTCGTACGCAACCTGATTCAAACGGGGCCACCGTCCTCCGCGCGGAGGTCGTCCGCAGCGAGACGCAGGTCGCGAAAGTCCTCGACGGCGAGCCGGGCAGCACTTCCGAAACTGGCGATGCTCCCTTGCGCGACGACGAAGATGTCGTCGACCACGGCGTCGGACGGCGTGATCTCGCCGTAGCAGTCGTGCCAAGCAAGCTCGGTCAGTTCAAGGATGTCCAGCACAGCGCCAGCGTCGCGGCCGAACTCCTCGCGCGCTCTCTTCTCCCGTATCGCCCTTCGCCCTGCCCTGCTGATCGGCATGTGGGCGACTCTGCCACAGGCCCAGTCCTGCCGGGTCAACACCGTGCCAGGTCCGCTCAGACGTTGAACCGTGCGGCCCTGACCTGGTCGCGCCGTTTACCAGCGGTTCGTCGACATGTCAGTTCGAGTGGTGGTCGGTCTCGTCGTAAGTCACCGATCCGCCACACCTCGCCACGACCTCTCCGTCGGCGATCAACCGTACGTCGATCCAAACGTCTGTTCCGAGGTCGCCCGTGGCGCCGTCGGAATCCGTGAGCTCGACCTGTGCGACGTGGACGTCCCCGTCCGGTGAGATGGTCCTGGTGTGCGTGAAGTTCCCGACTTCCGACCAGTCATCGGCCCCACCCTTCCCGATGTCCCACGACCGGGAAACTACTGATGCGCCGTTCTCCGAGCGTGGCCGAGCGTCGAGCTCGACCTGGTAGTCGACGTCGCGCGCCGACGGCCTGCTCGCCCAGGAGATCGTCGCGCCCGGGTGCGCGATCCGGGTCTTCCGAACGGTCCACATCCGGCGATCCTGCTCGACCGACACGGATCCGCCCAGCGTGATGTCCCCGGTGATCAGGGCCGCTCCCTCACCATCGAGCGCGCACGAGCCGGTGCCGACCACCGGCACCGAGCTACTGCCGTTGGCCGGCACGCACCCGTACCCGAGCCCAAGAACGCAGGCGGCCATCGCCGCAAAGTACACGGCAATTCTCGGCCCCCGCGGCAGGTCGGGGAGCTCTTGCACCACGACGGTGTGCGCGATCCCGTCGGCGAACGTCTGCCGCCTCGCGTGCCACAGTGGCCGCAGATACCCGATCAACAGGATGGCGTCGAGCAGGTGGATCACCCAGCGCACCAGCGTCGTCCACAAGCCGGCCGGCCCGGACGACCGCTCACGGACCACCCGGATGCCGACCACCAGCTTGCCCGGCGTCCAGCCGGTCATGGCTTGCAGTACCAAGAGGATCGTGGCGGCACCGATCGGCACCAGGACCAGCGGATCTCTGGGCAAGCCCGCGCCGTACGCCCCGAAGACTGGCGTGAGCGTTGGCGGAGTAAACCCCGCTCCGAGCGCCAACCAGGCGGTACCCGCCAGGATCGCGTTGTCGAAGATCGCCGCGACAACGCGGTGCCCCCACGTGGCGTACGCGGGTGAGACGGCAGCAGCGAGTTGCGCCGGATCTCCGTCCGGTAAGACGCCGACCCTGGATGTGGCGTCCTCGTCAGGCCGGGACTCTTCGCTGCTGAGCACGGTCGAATCATGGCAGCGTGAACGACGACGGCCCAGGAAAGACGCGCAAACGCCTAGACGTTCGCCTCGGACGCAGGTGCGGCGGCGACGAAGCCGACCATGGCGGACAGGACGACGAGCATTCTGACCAGGCGGGACACGGTGCTGTTCTTCTCGGACACGCTGACCTCCCTCTCGGTTGGGTACATCCGGGGAATCCTCGCCGCCCAGTCGACGCGGACCCGACGACGGGCCCACCTGCGGGTGAATTTCACCTGTCCGCTTTGTCTGGTCCTGAGACCTGCGCGCGGGTGATCCGATCATGGCGGGCACCCGCCAGGATCGCGCCGTCGCGATAGTCGATCCCGTGCTGGCGAGCCCGGGTGACCGTCTTGCGTGCGTCGCTCGGGGTGGTCGCGGGAGGTCCGCCAGCGTCTGATTCGGGTGCCGAACAGCCCGCGAGTCACCGGCATGGCTTCCCCCAGAGCGTGCGTCTCTGCCGGTCAAGCCACAGGCCATGGCTCTCGGGTCGACGGACGGGGCACTGCCGTAACCCATAAACGGACGAAATCATCCGCTTATGGGCTAGGCTCGCCGCGTGCTTGTAGACAACAGTGCAGACGAGTACCTATCCGCGACGAGACCCCGTAACTCGGCGACCACCCAGTTCCCAGCGCGGGTCGCCCCTATCCAGGCGCCGGCTGACATCTCGACGTCGCTGGAGGAGGTCGCTGCCCTCGAGCGATCCTCCGGGCGGAAGCTCGAGGTGGTGGTCCAAGCCACCGGACACGGCGCCGGCGCCGTCGTCGACGAGAACGTCGTCCTGTTCGACACGTCCCGACTGAACGGAGTGACCATCGACCCGCAGTCGCGCGTCGCGACGGTTGGGGCGGGAGCCACCTGGGCGGACGTGAATGCCGCAGCCGAACAACACGGACTGCTGGGCCTCGCGGGCTCCGCCCCGAGCGTGTCGGTGTCGGGCTACACCTTCGCCGGAGGCATCGGCTGGCTGGTGCGCCGCGACGGTCTGGCAAGCGGCAGCCTCCGCCGCGTTCACTACGTCGATGGCCACGGCCGGTCCCGCATCGCCGCAGACGACGCTGCGGAGCAGATCGACCGCGACGCCATCTGGGCGTTCCGAGGCGCCGGCGGCGTAGGCATCGCCCACACGTTGGAGTTCGACCTTGCGCCGGCCGACAGCCTGTATGCCGGTTCACTCCTGTGGCACGGTGGCGCGCTCTCGGATCTCGTCGCGGCCTGGAAGAGCGGCATCGAGTCCGTCGGTCCGAGCGTGTCGACGAGCATCGCGGTGATGCACGTCCCGCCGCTGCCGCCGTTTCCGGAGGAGCTGTACGGATCGATCGCCGTTCACCTTGCTGTCGCTGACCCGGACGGGCCCGCAGGGGCCGCGCCACTTCTAGAAGCCATGCGCACCGTCGCGGAACCGGTCGCTGATGACTGGGGCCCGAAGGACGCGTCCGGCCTGGCCCGCATCCACCTCGATCCGCCTGTCGCGTCCCCGGGTGTGGGTGACGCGCGGTGGCTTGACGTCTCTACCCCTGAGATCGCCGAGCGCATCTTGACCGCAGCCGCGGCTGTCGACTCACCGCTGGTCATGGTGGAGATCCGCCACGTCGCCGGCGCGCCGACGCGCCGAGAGGGCGCTGTGGTCTCGCCCCCCGGAGCCTTCATCTATCACGGCGTGGGCTCGCTGATGCTGGCGGAACGCCCGCAGATCGAGGCCGGTCTGGAAGTGCTCAGGGCCACCTGGGCTGACGCCGATACCGGCGTCGCACCAGGGTCATGGCTCGAGGCGGCAGCGACCGCGCCGTCGGCGTTACGAGACGACGTGCTCCAGCGAGCTTGGTCGATCGCGGACCAGGTCGACCCCGACCATCGGATTCGCCGGTCGCGACTCCTCGGGTCGATCCATGAGTGACGCCGTGGAGGTCAGCGCGTCTTGCGTCGACGCGGTGCCGCGGAACGCGGGGGAGCGGAGCGCATATGGTCGCGGATCCGGCCTAGCACGTCGGCCAGGACCTCGACGTCCCCACGTGCCAGGGGCTCGAACAGCAGCTCGTCGAGCACGGCGATATGGCCGGGGAAGACCTTCGCGAGGGTATCCCGGCCCTGCTCGGTGATCGTGACCGTGGTGCCGCGCTCATCATCCGGGGACGGCGCGCGGGTGACCAGCCCGCGCTGCTCGAGCGACTGGGCCTGATAGGTGAGGCCGCTGCGGCTGTAGACGACGCCGTCGGCGAGGTCGGTCATGCGGTTGCTCCCTTCGGGCGAGTCGCCCAGGCGGGCCAGGAGCTGGAACTGCACATAGCTGAGACCGCCGGCTTCCTGCAGCTGCTGCTCGACCGTATGCCGCAGAAGGCTGCTGACCTCGATGAGCGCAAAGTATGCGCCCAGCTCGGTGGGGTCGAAGGAACGGGAGGGATTGGCCATGCCGGCAGTCTACCCATGCTACGAAGTCAAAGCACTTGCTACGAACTTGAAGCAGTGCTACGGTCTCCACCAGGTGCTTCGAATCCGAAGCAATAACGGAAGGAAGACGATCATGAAGGCGCTACGTTTCCACGAGTTCGGTACCCCCGAGGTCCTCCGCTACGAGGACGCCGAGCAGCCCGTCGCCGGGGAAGGTCAGGTGCTCATCCGGGTGGCCGGCTCAGCGTTCAACCCGGCCGACAACGGCATCCGAGGCGGCAACCTGCCCTTCCCGGTAACCCTTCCGCACGTGCCTGGCTACGACGTCTCCGGCACCGTCGACGCAATCGGCGACGGCGTGACCGACTTCCAGGTCGGCGACACGGTCGTCGGCTTCATCCCGATGACCGAGGACGGCTCCGCGGCGGAGTACATGG
The DNA here is from genome assembly GCF_014653785.1 of Promicromonospora soli. GTDB lineage: Bacteria > Actinomycetota > Actinomycetes > Actinomycetales > Cellulomonadaceae > Promicromonospora > Promicromonospora soli. Next base: position 163,372 of record NZ_BNAS01000006.1, read on the forward strand.
TCGCCCCCGCGGGCGTGCTGGCCAAGGCCCCGTCCAGCATCGACCTCGCCGACGCCGCCGCACTGCCGTCTGTGGCGCTGACTGCCTGGCAGGCCCTCTTCGACGAGGCCGGGCTCAAGGACGGTCAGCGAGTGCTGATCACCGGGGCCGGCGGAGCGGTCGGCGGATACGCCATCCAGCTCGCCAAGCGGGCCGGTGCCTACGTGATCGCCACCGCGAGCCCGCGCAGCCACGACACCGTCACGGCCGCTGGTGCTGACGAGGTCATCGACCACACGACCTCCACCGTCCTCGACTCGGTGACCGAGCCCGTCGACGTCCTGCTCAACCTGGCACCTATCAGCCCCGACGAGTTCGCGTCTCTCGTCGCCCTCGTCCGTGACGGCGGCGTCGTCGCGGCGACGACCGCGTGGATGCCCACGCCCAGCGACGACACGCGTGGGGTGCGGGCCGCGGGAATCTTCGTCCGTGCCGACGTCGACGAGCTGACCCAGCTGGTCGCCCTCGTCGACAGCGGTGAGCTCACCGTCGACGTCGCGCAGCGCGTCTCGCTGAGCGACCTCCCCGCGATCCACACACAGTCAGCCGCCGGCGAGCTCCGCGGCAAGGTCGTGGCCGTCCCCGACGCCAGCTGATCCGTCATCACATCGCGACTCCTGAACGGAAAACGAAATGACCTCCACACAACGACCCCCCATCGCCGTCATCGGCGCGACTGGCCAGCAAGGCCGCAGCGTGATCGACGCGCTGCACGACACCGACGTCCCGGTCCGCGCGCTGGTTCGCGACCCCGACTCTCCTGCGGCCCGCGCGCTGCGTGCAGCCGGCACTGACGTAGTGCAGGCGGACCAGGAGGACGGCAAGTCGCTCGCTGATGGACTCGCCGGCGTCGCCGCCGTCTTCTACATGACGACGTTCGAGGGCCCGGAAGGTCCAGCAGGCGAGGTGCGTCGCGGTCACGCCGTCGCCGACGCCGCCGCCCGAGCGAACGTTCCGCACGTCGTCTACTCCTCAGTGGGCGGCGCAGAGCGCAAGACCGGCATTCCCCACTTCGAGAGCAAGTTCACGGTGGAAGAGCGGCTTCACACCCTCGTGCCTGCCACGATCCTGCGTCCAACCTTCTTCATGGAGAACCTGACCGCGCAGCTCGCGCCCAACGAGGACGGCGAGATCGTGATCCGCATGCCGATGCCGGGGGACGTGCCGGTGCAGATGATCGCCGTACGGGACATCGGTCGCGCCGCCGCCCGGCTTCTTCTCGAGCCCAGCGCGATCGACGGCGACGCGATCGAGGTCGCGGGCGACGAGCTCACACTCGACCTCGTCGCGGCCCAGGCCGGCGAGACCTTCGGGGTGCCGGCGCGATTCGAGACCATCCCGCTCGAGTACCTCGGCGACGACGAGGACCTCAAGGCGATGTTCCGATGGTTCGCCGAGGGGTCCGCATACCAGGCTGACCTGGCACGGTCACGCTCGCTGGTGGCGGACGTCAGTGACTTTCGGTCGTGGCTCGTCATGCACCGCCAGCAAGAGGCGGCCTCGATCTCGTGACGTTCCCAAGATGATTGCCGCCGGGACTTCTGGGAGTCTCCGGCAGGGGCTCGGCGACCGCGATGCCTTCCGTGACGAGGACACCACCTACGCCATCAAGCTCAGCCGCGCAGGCGTGCCGGTGGAGTTCCATCCGCACCCCGGCATGCCGCACGAGTTCGACTCCATCGCCTTTCGAGGCCGACGTAGCCGGGCGAGCCGTCACCGACAGAATCCGAGTACTGAAGTCGATCCGACCCAGGACCGAGCGCGTTCGTCCTAGCTGTACGCGGGACGGACGTGCTCGGCCCGTCGAGTCGCGACCGTGCTTCCACAGGGACGCCATGCGTATTCTGTGGACCACGATGTCTCTCGACCAGCCCAAGAAGCTCAGGAAGGATGCGGCCCAGAACGCCGAGCGGATCATGGCCGCCGCAGTACGAGCCGGGCTCGCCGAGGGCAAGTTCGTCCCCCTCGCGCAGATCGCCGCCGACGCGGGCGTGGGAGTCGGTACGCTCTACCGCCGGTACCCGAACCGGGAAGCACTCCTGGAAGCGTTGGCGGTACGCGCCTACCGCCTGATCCTTGCCGAGGCGGAGGATGCTCTTGCGTCCGGTGAGACAGGCCTCGACGCGATCGGCCGGTACCTGCGTCAGTCGTTCGTTCACAGGGACGAACTAGTGCTCCCGCTGCACGGTGCACCGATGACGGAGGGAACCGAGTCCGCCCGGCTGCGCCAGCGGATGCGGCAGACCATGGGCGCTATCGTCAAGCGCGGCCACACCGACGGCACCGTACGTCTAGACGTCAATGCCGGGACCGTGGTCCGATTCGGCGCGATGCTCGCTCAACCGATGTCGAACGTCCCCGACTGGGAGGCGGCCGCCGCGGAGCAGCGGTCAGTGTTCCTGCGCGGCATCGCGACCCAGACCGGTTCGCAGTAGGTCAGTGTCTCGAGCGTGCCCCTGACGCGAAACGTCGGTCACCAAGCCATCGATCTCGTTGAGCACCATGACGTCCATCCGTGAGCTGAAGGGTCTGCCTCGCCGTGCCCGGGCTCCGCCCGTTCGTGCACGTAACGCAGCTCGCTCGACCGCACGGCCGCGGTGACCGCGATGTCTTCGTGGTCACGGCCGAACCGCCGAGCACTACATCCGGCCGATCGACGCGCTGGCGAACACCGCGAGCCGTCTCTTGGGCTCTGAAGAGGAGGCCGCTTGGGCAGGCGACACAAGATCCTGCCTGGAATGAGCGACGCGGCGGACGCGGCTACAATGCTGCGCCCGCCGCTGGAGGCCGCTAGTCCTGTGGTGCGACCCGGATCCGGTTTCCGTCGGGGTCAGCTGCCAAGAAGGTGCGGCCGAACCCCGCGTCCCGAGGCTCTTGCAGGATCGTGATGCCCTTGGACTGCCACGAGGTGAAGATCGCGTCGACCTCGTCCGACCCACCATCGACGGTCAGGCAGATCTCACTGGTTCGCGGGACGTCGGGCGACAGGCCCTCGAACTGGCCCGACCACAAGGCGAGGTCAGCGCCCGGCCCCAGGTCGAAGGCGATGTATCCGGGGGTCTCGAAGGACGGGCTCGAGTCGAGCAGGTCGCCGTAGAAACGGGCTGCGGCCGGGGCATCGTTCACGTAGACGATGGACACGACGGATGCGGTCATGATGGTTCCTTCTGATCGGTGATGTTGAACGCCTCCACCAGCCTGACCGGAATATGCGCCGGATCATGTCGCAATATCTGGAAAAGTGGAACCGTGACGCCGGACCGCTTCTTCTCCCTGATGCTGCTCCTCGAATCGCGCGATGCGGTGACAACGCACGACCTCGCATCGGCGCTCGGCGTGTCCTTGCGGACCATCACACGGGACCTGAACTGGCTCCGCGACGCCGGGTTGCCGGTAACCGCCCAGCGGGGTCGTTACGGCGGGGTCACCATGTTGCCCGGGTCCGCGCTCGACCTGACGCGGCTCACGCCGGGGGAGCGGGATCACCTGTCGATCACGGGGCTGGACGAGAAGCAACGCGAGGAGCTGGACACGTCGGCCGAAAGTCGACGGGCGCTGTCCAAGGTCGCCGTGACACGAACAGGTCGGACTGACGGGCTTCTGCCACTCACTGAGGTCGTGCACGTGGACAGCCGTCCCTGGCTCCGGGCGCGAGCGGATGGCGCGGCTCCGGCCGCGCTGGTCGGTCCAGTACGGCGAGGCCGCCGGCTACGGATCGAGTACCACAGCTCGAGCGGGGCACGCGCGCACGATCTGCTCGTGGACCCCTACGGGCTGCTGGCCAAGGCCGGCGTCTGGTATCTCGTCGCGGACTGCGCCGGGGTGCCCCGGATGTACCGACTCGAGCGGATCACGGCGTGGAATGAGGTCGACCACCCACGACGCATCCGCGCGAACCAGACCCTGGCCACCGTCACTACCGCGCTCGTCGAGCAGTGGGAACACGACCACGCCATCGAAGTCAGCGCCACCATCGATCACACGCAGCTAGATCGAGCGCGACGCATCCTCGGTCAGCGACTCATCGACCAGGACATTCACGAGAGATCCGCCGCCGGCCACGCCGTCACGATCCGATTCCGGCATCTGGAGGACGTGCGAACGCTTCTACCGTTCGGGAGCAGCATCACGGTGCACGGCCCGGCCGAAGTCAGGACCCGCCTCCACGACCTCGCCGCCGAGCTCTTCCAGCACTACACGTCGTCAGCACGCTTCTGATCGACAACCCGAAGTGTGCGGATACTGCAACTCCCAGGTGCCCACGCTGCTGCCCGAGGGGGCGGGGGTGGAGCCCCGGAAGCCGCTGGGTTCGGTTCCGCCGTCGGCACTCTGGTTCAACGCCAAGACCTTCACCGGGAACGCCGCCGCTCCGACCAAGCCACGGCCCCGATTATCGTTGAGGAGGAAGCAACGTGACCATCTCGTGGGCTGCCACGTCACCAGAGTCTGGAGCGGCGGCGCGCGACAACCGGATCTGCCGGGAGCGGCCGAGCCTCTTGACGGTGGCTGGTCAGGCTCGTTGCCAAGGTTGGGACACTCAGCGCAACGTCGGGCCGGCCACGTCCACCGGCCCGGGTGCGACCGGGTGCTCGATCTGCAGGTTGATGGTGCTGCGCGACGTCGGGATCACAGCGAGCTGGGCCTCGCTGCCGCTGATGTCGATAGCGCGCACGTGCAGGTGCCCGTCCTTGAGGCGGATCGCGAACTGGTCGTCCCCGGCGACGAAGCGCACCTCGCTGTCGTCGTCGATCACGGTGGGGCCCGAGGGCAAGGTCTTCGGCATGAGTACAGCATGCCTGGCGTCGGCAGGAGCGCCCGTCGACGCCCACCGTATGACACGAGTGCTCACCGAACGGATCGTGACCGACGCGACGGGCCCGGACGCGGGCTTGGTCCGAGCTACGCGGCCGGGATCGGTACCGCCGCGCCCATGATGAGCGGTCGGACCAGCCAGGGCATCCCGCGCCACCGCCCGTGCGTCACCCGCTCTATGTCGAACCGTCTGCCCAGCGCCGCCAGGGTGTCGCGGTTGCAGCGGCACCCCATCGCGAACGCCGCCCAGGGCCCAGCCCAGCGGTCCTGGCTGCGGGCGAGCCTGGCGTCGTCGGCCCGGACGTGCTCAACAAACAGCAGCCGACCGCCGGGGCGCAGCACCCTGACGATCTCGGCGAGGGCGGCGTCGACGTCGGGGACGGTGCACAGCACGAGGGTGGAGACGACGGTGTCAACGCTTGCGTCGTCGGCTGGCAGCGCGTCGGCTGGGGCAAGCGCGACCTCGGTGGGAGTGTGCCGGTGGCTGCCGGCCGCGCGGGCACGCAGGCGCCGGAGCATGGCGGGCTCGGGTTCGGTGAGGAGCAGCTCCTCCGCCCCCGGCGGGTAGTGCTGGCGGTTGAGGCCGGTGCCCGCGCCGATCTCCAGCACCCGGCCGGTCGCGGCGCCGAGCAGGTCCGCGCGGCGCGCCCGCATCCCCAGCCGTTCGCCCCCCGCGAGGAACGGGTCGTAGATCAACGCCCCGAACCGGCTCCACAGCCGGTCCGGTGTCGCCGCGCCCACATGCTGATCATCGATCGTGGTTCTTGTCCGATCCATCGGTCCTCCTCGACTCGTTCGTGGTCCCATTCGAGCAGCCGCTGGTCACCGGGCGCATCGCTTGAACGGGCTATCCCCGATGCCGCCGATGGCCGAACCAGGCCATCGAGCACCTCGCGCACCGCAGCCACGTGCGCCGACTCAACCTGTAGGGCCATTGGCTACGCTGTGGCGATGCGTTCCGTCGAGCAGCGCGTCCGCTTCACGAGCGTGAACGGCCGGAGGGTCGCGTGGGCGACCGCTGGATCCGGCCCTGCCGTGGTCGTGGGCGGCTGGTGGTGCAGCCACCTCGAGCTCGACTGGCGCAACGCCCTGTTCCAGCGCTTTGCCGACATGTTCACCGACCGGTTCACCCTGGTCCGCTACGACCGACCCGGGACCGGGCTGTCTGATCGCGACGGGTTGCCGATCACCGACCTCGACGACGAGGTGGCCGTGCTCGCCGCAGTCATCGACCAGGTGGGCGAGCGGGTCTCGCTGTTCGGCGCCTCCTCCGGCGGGTGCGTCGCCGCAGCGTACGCCGCAGCGCAGCCCGACCGGGTCGACCGGCTGGTGCTCTACGGCAGCTACGCCAACGGCGCCGAGATCGCCGACCGGGAGGCTCGCGAGTCGATCCTGACCATCATGGCCAAGCACTGGGGCGTCGGATCCCGGCTGCTGACCGACGTCTTCCTGCCCAACGCCACACCTGAGGACCGCGAAGCGTTCGTCAGGTTCCAGCGGGCCTCCGCGACACCCGACATCGCCGTGGCCTCGCTGCGTGCGGTGTATCAGTTCGACGTCCGCGACCGGCTACCCGCTGTCCGGGCGCCCACGCTCGTGCTGCACCGCCGCCAGGACCGGGCCATCCCGTTCGCGCTTGGCCGGGATGCCGCCAGCCGGATCCCCGGTGCGTCCTTCGTCGCGCTGGACGGGACCGACCACCTGCCCTGGCGCGGCGACGCGGTGGCCCTCGCGCACGCCGCCGTGGGCTACCTCGGCGACGACGCCGGCCCGGCGGTCACTCGACAGGTCGGGGTGTCCGCGCCGGACCTGTCGATGCGGGAGATCGAGGTCCTGCGCCTGGTTGCCCAGGGGTGGAGCGACCACGAGATCGCCCAGCGGCTGGTGCTCAGCGAGCACACCGTGCACCGGCACGTCGCCAACATTCGAACCAAGCTCAGCGTCACCTCGCGCACCGCCGCAGTCGCCCACGCGGCCAGAGCAGGCCTGATCTGAACCGGCTCCGATCAGCGTGCCGGGGACGCCCCTGTCGGGGCGCCCAGGACGTGGCGGGTGAGGGCGTCAAGGACAGTGAGGCCGTCGGCCGAGAGGACCGATTCCAGGTGGCCCTGGACCGACGCGACACCGGGGCCGCGCAGAGCGGTGAGCACGCCGTCCGTGTCGACGGACGGTTCCAGGGCAAGTCGTGCGACGGGATTGTCGGCGGCGGCAGCGGCGATGGTGCTCAGCTGCGCGCCGAAGGTGTTGTAGTAGCCGACGGCGGCCGTGGTGCCGAACACGTCGGCGTCGAGGCGCACGCCCTGACGCGGCGCTCGCAGCGCGCGGATCGGGAAGCCGGCGAGCCCGGCGAGCACCTGGTGGCTGAGGCAGACCGCCAGCAGCGGCCGGCGCGCGCTGACGCGCTCGTGGATCCGCCGGGTGATGGCGGCGATGCGCGGGTCCTCGTGGTCGCGCGGGTCGCCCGGGCCTGGGCCGAGGACGACGAGATCGTCCGCGAGCACGTCGCCGACGGCGTCCCACCGGACCACGCGGGCGTTCATACCGAGATGGCGCAGCTGATGGGCGAGCATCGTCGTGAACTGGTCCTCATGGTCGACCACGAGGACATTCCGGCCGGTCAGCGCAGAGGTCTCTGCAGGTTCTAGCAGCGTCGCGGACGGGCCGGCTGGTCCGGCGTGCGCGGCGTCCTGCGGACGGACCCAGAACTCGGCGAGCTGGCTGTTGCGGGCGGTCAGCGCCTCAGCGACGCCAGGCTGCGCGTTCAGGTCGACGACGGCGTCGGGCCCCGCCCCGCGCGGCACCAGCCCGAGCGAGACAAGCACCCCCGCGGCCTTCGCTCGCGTCTCCGCGACCTCGTGCTCCGGGACGGAGTGACGTACGAGGGTTGCTCCGGCAGGGACGGTCACGTGGCCGCCGTCGTGCAGATAGGCCGTGCGGATGAGGATCGGGGCGTCGAGCGAGTAGTTCGCCGGGCCGGACGGGGTGTGCTCGTCCGAGTTGCCACGGGCGTCGTAGGGCTCGAACAGGGCGAGAACGCCCGAGTAGTAACCGCGTGGCCGCGTCTCGTGGCGGGCGATTACCCTGCAGGCGTTCTCCATGGGGGATCCGGTCACGGTGGGCGCGAACATCGTCAGGCGCAGCGCCTCGCGCGGGTCGAGGGTGGTGCGGCCCTCCAGCAGGTACTCGGTGTGGCTGAGGCGGGCCATCTGCTTGAGGTACGGGCCTACGATGCGCCCGCCGTCCGGGCAGAGCACGCTCATCATCTTCATCTCCTCGTCGACCACCATGAAGAGCTCCTCGTTCTCCTTGGTGTCGCGCAGGAACTCCAGGACGCCGTCGCGCGTGGGGCCGGTCGCGGGGTGGCGGTAGGTGCCGCTGATCGGGTTCATCCGGACCACGCCGTCCTGGACGGTCAGGTGCCGTTCGGGCGTCGCGCCCGCCAGGGAGAGCGTCTCGGTACTCCCCGCGGGTGCCGGGGCGTGTACCGCGAAAGTCCAGTACGAGCCGACCTCGTGCGTGAGCAGAGCACGGAACCACGACGTCAGCGTGGGAACGGGCGCCGCGTCGGTGCGGGCCTCGAAGCGGCGCATCACGACGAAGTTGGCACCTGCGCCCTGCCCGATCTCGTCGTCGATCACGCGGCGCACGATGCCCGCGTACTCGTCGTCGGGGATGTCGAAGCCGAGCGGTTCGGCGGCGACGGGCTCGGACGGGAGAGCGGCGACGGCGTCGGGCAGGGGGACCCGCTCCGACTCGCGGACGACGATGCAGCGCAAGGGGGCGCCGTCGTCGTGCACGGTGAACCCACGCTCGCGAGCCTGGCGGAAGGGGACGACGGCGAGCACCGGCGCGCCGTCGAGCGGGATATCGCGCAGTAGGCCGGCGTCGACCACGTCGCCGACCAGGACCTCGACCTCTGCGCCGCCGTGTCGGCGTAGGAGCGCGAAGGGAAGCGAGCCGTCGGAGGCCAGGACTCGGTCGAGCAGGGGATGCTGAGTGGCGGCGGAGCGCTGGATGCGGGACATGCGGGGGCCTCTCGGTTCGGGTGCCTTGCCCCGGACCGAGAGCCTCGCGAGAACACGAAACGACCGCCCCAGGGGTGAGGCGGTCGTGGACGTCTGAGTGGATGCGTCGCCGAGCTCGCCTAGTCGGCGAGCCACCAGTCCAGGCAGATCAGGTGCGACGTCATGGCCGGAAGGTTAGCCGCGCGCGGGGCGGGTGTCCACCGGCCCTCGGCCAAACCGAGCGTCAGCGCAGCTCTAGCAGGATCCCGTCCGCCGCCTCGCGGCCACCAGGTCCGTGCTCGCGGATGATGGCAACGATCTCGTCGAACAACGTCGGGCCCTCGCCGCGGCGCGCTTCATCGAGCCTCGCCTCGACGGCCGCGCGGTTCGACGGATCGACGGAGGGCAGGAGCCGCTCCAGCCGTCGGGCTGTCTCCGGGTGACCGAGTGCTGCCCGGGACGTCTCCGAGCCGACCCACCTCAGAACCCAGCCGTGCGTGGGGGTCCCGTACCCCCCGCGGAGCACGTCGTTGAGGGCATCGAGGTTCCCTCGCCAGGTGTACCCGCTCAGCAGCCGGGAGAACTCGCGGGCGAAGCCGTCGAGGTCGCTGAACCGCGCTCCGTCGACGATGAGCACGGGGAGGTCACGAGGCATGGTCCGAGGCTATCCGTCCCGCTCAGGGCCGGGCCCGTGCGCTGCGCCCAGCCTTTGACGGGGCCGGACACAGCGCACGGGACCGGGTCACATCCGGTAGAAGTCGTCGTAGTGGTTGGGCGAGAAGTAGACCACGCCGGTGGTGCGGTCCAGGACGAGCCGGTAGGACTGCCGTGCGGCGCCGCAGGCACGCGGCGTGACGTCGAACTCGAGGTAGGAGTGACCGGCCGGGAGCTGACCTTCGTTGTTGTAGTGCGTGCCACCCGCGAAGTTGCACTGGCCGTTCGGCCAGCTGTACCAGCCGCGCGTGCTCGGGTAGCCCTTGGAGCTCCAGATCGACTTTGAGGAGTAAGCCTCCGCACAGCCGCTGTGCGTGCAGGAGCTGTAGACGTTCGCCTCGGACGCAGGTGCGGCGGCGACGCCGCCGGCGACGAAGCCGACCATTGCGGACAGGACGACGAGCACTCTGACCAGGCGGGACACGGTGCTGTTCTGCTCGGACACGCTGACCTCCCTCTCGGTTGGGAATATCGGGGGGATCCTCGCCCGCCCAGTCGACGCGGACCCGACGACGGCCCGACCTACGGGTGAATTTCACGTGCTAGCGCTCGTGGCCAACACATCTGGCCTACCTATCTCGCGTGAGTGCGGCCCGGGATCACCAATGCGATCGCAAGGAGTATCGCGACGGAGAGGACCACGACCTGGCCGGTGGCTTCGTCCGTCGGGAGGTTTTCGAGATGAGTGACGTGGTAGGCGAAGTGCAGGACTCCGAAGACGGTCCACGCGATGCCGAGCAGGCGGCAGCCGGCCTGCGAGGGCCGGACAAGCCCGTAGAGGGATGCCGCGCCGAGCGCGAGGTACATGGCGCCGTGGTCCCGCACGAGGTGCTCGTTGTACGGGCCGTCCTTGGAGACCCATTCTCCGAGGAAGACGGGAAAGTGGTCGAAGTAGGGCTGCGGCCAGAAGTAGGACCACGCGCCGACGACGCCGACGATGATCACCGTCGCGACAAGCGCTCCGTACTGCGTGCGGCTCACCGCGCGCGTGTTGTCGGGCGCGCGGCGTTCTGCTGTCGTCTCAGGCATCGTGTCGTCCTTCGTTCGTTCCGGGTGTCGGCAGCCAGCCGGTGAGCTTGGCGGGGTTGAGCATGATCCACACGTCGGTGACCAGCCCGTTCTGGACGCGGAAGTTCATGACTCCGGCCACGAGGTCGCCGGTCCGCAGCAGGACGCCGAGCCCGCCGCTGGTGGGCTCCACCTGGTGGGTCAGCTCCGGCATCTTCGCGTCCACACCGAGGACGAACCTCGCGACCCGGTCGGGGCCTTCGATGACGTTGAGCGCCGCGGTGACGACCCCGCCGCCGTCCGACCACAGCTGGACGTCGGGCGCAAGCACCCGCATGAGCTGGTCGACGTCGCCCGCCTGTGCGGCGCGGAGGAACGCCCGCACCGCGCGGTCGTGCTCGTCGCGGGGCACGACCGTGGTCCGGTTCTCGCGGACGTGTCGGCGTCCCGCCGTGGCGAGCTGCCGGACAGCGGCTGGAGAGCGCCGGACGATCTGAGCGATCTCGTCGAACGGGACGGCGAACACGTCGTGCAGCACGAACGCGACACGTTCCGCCGGCGTCATGGATTCCAGGACGACGAGCAGCGCCGTGCTGACGGCATCGTCGAGGGTGACCCGGTCCAGTGGGTCGACAGGGCTCGCGGACGCGGTCCCGGTGTGTCCGGGGTCGGGTGCTGTGCCGTCGAACATGCCGGCGGGAACCGGTTCGGGCAGCCACTGGCCGATGTACTGCTCCCTTCTCCTGCGCGCCGAGGCCAGGAGATCCAGGGCGATCCGACTCGCCACGCGGGTCAGCCATCCGGCGGGGTTGACGATGTCGGCGCGCTCGGGCTCCTCGAGCCGGTACCAGCGCAGGTAGGTCTCCTGCACGATGTCTTCCGCGTCGGCCAGCGTCCCCGTCATCCGGTACGCCAGCGACAGCAGCCGACGGCGTTCGGCGAACACGTCCTCCAGGTCGTCGTTCACGACGGGTCCTCGCTCTCGGTGTGTGGCGGTGAGTTGCTGTTCATCACCATGACCAGACAGCCCCGAGAAATGTGAGGCGCTTGGTCGACCTCACACTCCTGCACGCCACGTCGTCATGAAGATGGAGGGCGGGTCGAAACTTCGGCCGGCTCCTTGCGCTAGTCACACAGGGGCTCGCCGCGCGGTCATAGACGCAGGAAGCCAGGGACGAGGAGAGACGATGAGACGCAAGATCGCAGTTGCAGGCGGGACGGGTGTCCTGGGGCGGCACGTTGTCGAGGTCGCCGGGAAGCGTGGATACGACGTCGTGACGCTCGCGCACAGCACGGGTATCGACCTGGTCGCCGGGACCGGCCTCGACGGAGCGCTCGACGATGTCGAAGCGGTGGTCGACGTGACGTCGATACAGACGCAGTCCGCGCGCGCGTCGGAGAAGTTTTTCGGAGCGGTCACCAGCCATCTCCTCGAGGCCGAGAAGGCGGCCGGCGTCGGACACCACCTGGCGCTCTCGATCGTCGGCGCCAACAAGGCGCCTTACGGCTACTACGCCGGCAAGGTTCTCCAGGAGAGGCTCGTCACCGAGGGTGAAGTGCCGTGGAGCCTCATGCGAGCCACCCAGTTCCACGAGTTCGCGGGCCAGATCATGGAGCGCCTGCGGCGCGGGCCGGTGGTGATCGTTCCCCAGATGCGGTCCCAGCCGGTCGCCGCCGGCGAGGTGGCCGGGCGGCTGATCGACCTCGTCGATGCCGGGCCTTCGGGCCGGGTCCCCGACTTCGGTGGCCCGCGCGAGGAGGACGCGGTCGACATGGTGCGTGCTTTCAAGGAAGCAACCGGCGCCAGGGTCTGGATCCTGCCTGTGCCCTTCCCGGGAGCGTTGGGACGGGCGCTGCGCGACGGCAGTCTGGTCGCGGGCCGCGGCGCCGACCACGGCACGCAGACGTATGCCGACTGGCTGCGGTCGAAGGGCTAGCTCGATTGCCGAACGTTGCCGTGGGAGAGGTTGCCGGCCCGGTCAGCCAGCAACCTCTCCAGGCGCTCGATATCGCCCTCGACCATTGCGGCCGTGAATGCTGTGGCGAGCTGGCGGTGCGCCGCGGCATCGACTTGATGCATCCGGTCCCCGGCGATGCTGACCTGGGATCGGCGAACCAGCTGGCGGGCGTTGGGCGCACTGGTCCGAAGGACCTCGGCGATCTCCTGGTAGGGATAGGAGAAGCATTTGCGAAGCAGGCACGCGGCCAGCTCGGAGGCAGTCAGCTTCGCCATGAGGAAGGCCAGCATCCGGTCGACGGCCACGGCTCGCTCCGCGTATTCGGCAGGCTCGTCCGACGCTCTGACCGCGCCGAGCCAGGCGGAATCGGTGAGCCTCTCGTGGCGGTACCGCGCTGACTGGATGATGTTGATCGCGAGGTGCGTGGTGGCCGTCGTCAACCACGCGGCGGGATTCGTCACCTCGAGCCTGTCCATGCGCTGCCAGCGCAGCCATGCGTCCTGCACCACGTCCTCGGCCATGGCCGAGTCGCCGACCACGCGGTAGGCGACCCACAGCAGACGGGTCCGCTCCGCCAGGAAGACCTGCAACCCCCGCTCCGGCCCCGCCTCGATGTCGGTGGCCTGGAGTCGCTCGTTCTCGGTCCGGTGGGATGGGGTCCTCACCGAGAGCTGATCCCCTGAGCCTCGCGATGACATTGCGAACTCCTCTGCGACCCGCGACGGCACTCGTTGCCACCGTGACTCGAGTCTTGTCACCCGCAGGCGCACTTCCGCCCCGGAGGTACGTAGTCGTGTCCGTAGCCAAGGGCCAGATCTGCAGGATTGGCTGTACCCGCGACTCAGCGCCTTTGCGCGGTCCGGGTGGCCTGCTCCCGCGTGGTCATGACGCCGCGCCGTGGAGAAGTACGGTACGGATCTCGTTGCGCGACGCGATGCCGAGCTTCGAGAAGACACTGCGGAGGTGCCACTCGACCGTGTGGCGGCTGAGAAACAACTGGGTGCCGATCTCGGGGTTGGTGAGCCCATCGGCGGCGAGACGAGCGATCTGCGCTTCTTGCGAGGTGAGAGCCGTGTCCGTCGCGCCGGCCCGTTTGCGAACCGTGGCTCCCGTGGCCCGCAGCTCGCGGCGCGCACGCTCGGCGAACGCCTCGGCCCCGAGCTGGGTGAGCATCTCGTGCGCCATGCCCAGCTGCTCGCGCGCGTCGAGGCGGCGGTTCTCGCGGCGCAGCCACTCGCCGTACAGGAGGCGCGCGCGGGCTAGTTCCACGCGGACCCGGGTACGACCGAGCCGCTCGATCGCCTCGCGGTAGAGGCTTTCCGCAGCGACGCCATCGCTCAGGAGCGCACGCGAGCGCGCCTCGACACCGAGCGCCCAGTCAGTGCCACTCGCCTGTGTCGTCTCCGAAAGCTGCGCGAGCGCGTCGGACGCCAGCTCGGGAGCGCCACTACGGGCGGCCGCCTCGACCAGCTCGGTCAGAGCCCATCGCGGCGCCCCGAACTCCTCCTGGTGCCTCGCTGCCGCTTGGGCCGCGGTCACCGCCTCCTCGTACTTGGCGAGGCCGTTGCAAAGCACCGCGTGGTGGCAGTGCGCGACGGTGACTCCGAGTCCCTGGCCGTACAGCGTCGCCCCGCTGATCGTGCGGTCGATCAGGGTGCGTGCCTCGCGCTCGCGTCCACGGATGGCGGCCAACGCGAGCTCCCCGAAGGGCGGCTGGTTGCTCCCGATCGCCGCACTGACCGTTCTTACCTCTTCGATCACCGAGGCTGCCGCCGCCAGTTCCCCGGCGAAGACGTGCACCACGGCGCACGAGTCGAGCGCAAGAGGCAGCTCACTGAGCGCGCCGGTCTCACGGGTGATCGTCACGTGTCGCGTTGCAACCGTCTGCCACCGCTCGAGGTCCCACAGGTCCGCCGCGATGACCCCGGCAAGCAAGAGCCAGCGCATCGCCTCCTGGACGGGGACGTCCTCGTCGCAGAACACCCCGAGGACTCGCTCGATCATCGGCGCCGAGGCGGCGTAGCCGTCCGTGAGACGCACGGCAAGGGCATCCAGGAGCATGTCAGGCGCGCGCGGCCGCGGTGGTGGCGGTGCCCCGCGCGCCACTTCACCCACCTCCCGCCATCCGGGGCTGCGCGCCAGATGACCGGCGAATATCACCGCCGAGACCGTTTCCAAGTGGGTCTCACGAGCGAGCGCGACGTCGAGCTGCTCGAGCCTGCGAGCGGCGGCGAGCAGGAGCGGGGGAGCGTCCTTGCCGCGGCCCAGCGCAAACGCGATCTGGGCTTGCAACACGTCGATCCGTGCGCGCAGGAGCTCGTCGAGCTGTCCGGTCTCCGCCCTCGCGAGGAGTGTGGCCGCCGGTCCGAACGCGCCGGCGTGAACCTTCGCCTGTGCCGCGTCGACCGTGCGCTGCGCACGTCGGGCCGGATCTTGCGTGAGCTCGGCTGCGTTCTGGAGGAGCGCGGCTGCCGCCGCGATTCCGCCACGCGCTTGTGCCCGGCCAGCCGAGCGCTCAAGTTCGGCAGCCACCGCATCGTCCGGACCCCTGGTTGCGCGCGCGAGGTGCCAGGCTCGACGATCGGGGTCGAGCCGAGCATCGGTCGCCTCGGCCAGTGCGTGGTGTACCTCTCGGAGCGAGTGCGCGCCCGCCGCCCGGTACGCCGCCGAACGCACCAGCGGGTGCCGGAACCGAACCTGCGCGCCGACTGTGATCAGTTCCGATGCTTCGGCGTGCGACACGGCGGCGTCCACCGAGATTCCCAGCCGCTCGGCCGCACGCCTCAACAACATCCCGTCGCCGACCGGCTCGGCGGCGGCGGTGAACAGCAGGCGTTGCGCCTCGGCCGGGAGCGCCTCGACGCGGCGGAGAAAACCCTCCTCGATCTCGCCTGCCAAGGGTTGCGCGTCGGGGCGGCCGAAGCCGGCCATCTCCGCTGCGTCCCACCCGCGAGGTAGCTCGAGCAGCGCCAGTGGGTTGCCGTGCGCCTCGGCGACGATGCGCTCGCGTACCCGGTCGTCCAGCGGTCCGGTGACGACGTTGTCCAGGAGAGTTCGCGAATCTGGCTCGCTCAGTCCCGACACGAGCAGCTCGGGAAGACCGGCGAGAGTCTCGCCGGGGCTGCGCGCACGGACGGCGAAGACGATCAGGACCGACTCCGCCAGCAGCCGGCGGGCGACGAACTCCAAGGTCAGCGCCGACGCTTGGTCCAGCCACTGCGCGTCGTCGATCAGGCACACCAGCGGCCGGTCCCCGCCGGCTTCAGCGAGAAGGCTCAGCGTGGCCAGGCCCACCAGGAACCGGTCGGGCACGTCGCCGCCACGCAGACCGAACGTCGTCGAGAGCGCGTCGCGCTGCGGCCCGGGAAGCTGATCGAGGCCGGCCAGCAGGGGTCGGCAGAGCTGGTGCAGGCCGGCGTACGAGATCTCCATCTCGGACTGGACGCCAGCGGCGGTGACGATGCGACAACCGGTGGCGCGCTCGCGGACGTACCGCAACAGCTCGGTCTTCCCGATGCCCGCCTCCCCGCGCAGGACAACGGTCGCACTACGGCCGGCCCTGACCGCCTCCAGGAGCTCGTCGAGGGCCCGGCACTCGTTTCCCCGCCCAAGGAGTTCGGGACCGGAACCGGATCTCGTCATGGCTTTCCTCTCGCCCCGTGAAGGATACCCGGGCAGGGGTGCGCGCGGTGCCCACGAGCTGCAGGCTCCTCGAGCCCCCGGCGGCCGGCCCGAAGGGCGCCGTGTACCTGCGCTACGGGACCGCCGTTGTCACAGATCAAGGGCCTCTCCGGTCGAGTCTGGAAACTGGAGGTTCCAGGGCTGTGGCGGAAAGGGCGGACCAATGGAGACGAGCTCGCCGGGACTGAGCACACTGCCACGGCCGGTGGCGATGGCGGTGGGAGGGGGAGGCGTGTTCGGGGCGGCGCACGTCGGGTTCGGCTACGCGCTCGAGGAGCGCGGGTTCATCCCGGACCGGATCGTCGGAACGTCGGCGGGCGCGATCAACGGGGCGATCGCGGCCGCCCACCCCGGCGAGGCGGCGCCCTGGCTGGATCGCGTGTGGACCCACCTGCGCCGCCGCGAGGTGTTCCCCCTGAGCTACCTGTCCTCGCGGGGCAGCATCGCTGCCAACCGAGGGCTGCGCCGGCAGCTCGCGCGGGCCGGGCTGCCGCGCCGGATCGAGAAGCTGGAGATCCCGTTCGCCGCCGTGGCCACCGACCTGTCCGACGGCACCGCGGCCGTCATGAGTACCGGCGACCTCGAGTCCGCGCTGCTGGCCAGCTCAGCGATCCCCGGCGTCCTGCCCCCGGTGTTCCGGGAGGGCCGCACCCTGATCGACGGCGGGATCGTCGCCCAGGTCCCGGTACGCGCGGCCCTCCAGGCGGGAGCGGCGAGCATAGTGGTCCTGCTGACCGAGCGGGAGAATCGGCCGCTGCTGCCCACCGGCCCGCCGCTGCGGGCCCAGGCCGTGGCGTTCAGGGCCGCGCTGCTGATGATGCACCAGCAGATCGAGCGCGACCTGCTCGACGTGTCACGGCAGGTCCCGACTGTGGTCCTGCCGACCGGTATCGCGGAGTGGCCGGCGCCGTGGGACTTCCGCCATTCCCGATGGATGATCGACACCGCGTCCCGCGCGGCAGGGCACTTTCTCGACGAGCTGCGCGTCAGCGGGCCGGGCCTGTACCGCTCCGTCGGCACCTCCGAACCGCCCGCCGCTCCGCGCGACGCGGCCAAGGACGCCGCCGAGACGACGCCGGCGCTGGAGGCGGGCCGATGAGCACCATCGCGTTTCTCAACATCCCGCTGCACGGGCACATCAACCCGACGCTGCCCGTGGTCGCGGAGCTGGTCCGCCGGGGCCACAACGTCAGGTACTACACCTCGCCCGCGTTCTCGAAGGAGATCGAGGCGACCGGCGCGACAGTGTTTCTCTATCCCGGCGGCGACCAGCCGCTGCCCGACCCGCCCCTGCCGGTCACGATGCTGGACGGGCTCGCCGGGGCCGCCGTCGGCCTGTTGCCTGGCGTGCTGGCCGATCTGCGCCGCGTTCGGCCTGACCTTGTCGTCCACGGCGCCGCGTGCGCATGGGGCGCGGTCGCGGCTCACGAGCTGGGGGTGCCCGCGGCCGCGACGTTCACCACGTTCGCGTTCAACCGGACCGTCCCGAGCCCCACCGGGGCGTCGTGGGAGCTGCTGGCCCAGGCGGCGGCCCGGCCGGGAAACGTCCGGTCCTTCCTCCGGTCGCGGTGGGCATTGTCCCGTCGATACGCGACGCGCGGGGTGCCGCTGTTCGACCTGGCCAACGTCCGGCAGCCGCTCAACCTGGTCTTCACCTCGCGTGCGTTTCAGCCCGACGACGGCGCCTTCGACGAGACGTACCGGTTCGTCGGGCCCAGCATCGGCGCCCGCCTGCTCGACCCGTCGTTCCCGGAGCACCTGCTGCGCACCCCGGTGCTGTACGCCTCGCTGGGCACCGTGTTCGACGCCGAGCCGGGCCTGCTGCGCACCTTCGCCACCGCGCTCGCGCCGCTGGCCGGCACGGCCGTCATCTCCACGGGACACACCGACCCCGCGGCACTGGAACCGTTGCCGCCCAATGTGGTCGCCCGCCGCTTCGTGCCCCAGACCGAGGTGCTAGCCCGCGCTGCGCTGTTCGTCACTCACGGCGGCATGAACAGCGTCAACGAGGCGATGCACGCCGCGGTCCCGATGCTCGTGGTCCCGCAGGGGGCCGACCAGCCGCTGGTGGCCGGGCGCGTCGTCGAGCTCGGCGCCGGGCTGACGATCCGCACCGAGGACGTCACCGACCAGTCCGTGGCCGCCCTGGCCCGGCGCCTGCTCGACGAGCCGCAGTTCCGGGTCGCGGCGGCCGCCATGCAGGCCGCGCAGCGCGAGGCGGGGGGCTACCAGCGTGCCGTCGACGAGCTGGAGCAGTACCTGCGCACGGCCGGAGGCGACGTACCGGAAGAAGCGAGGCAGGAGCGTTGATGATGTCGCCAGCGGTGATCGTCCTGCTGCTGCTTGCCGGGCTCTCCGAGTCCGCTGGGCGGATCCTGCCCCTGCTCGCCCGCCGCGCCGCCGTGTCGCGGGTCGGCGTACCGCAGCCCCTGGTCTTCGGGCTCCTCCTGACCGGTGCCGTCGTCGACTGCGCGGTCTTCGCGCTCTGGCCCCTGGCGGCGTCGGCCCTGGCCGAGCACATCGCGGGCGCCCCGGGCACCGCGCTGGCCTGGACCCCCGTTCTCGTCGCCCCGCTGGTCCTCGCCGCCGTCATCGCCTTCCCGCTGATCGGGCCGCTGCTGCACGCGCTGCTCATCCTGGGGGTCGGGGCGAGCCTGGTGGCCCCCCTCGCCACGACGACGGGACTGGCGTGGTGGCCCGCCGCGGCCTGCGTGGCCGGAGCCGGGCTCGGGCTGGCGGCCGTCGTCGACCTGTTCCGGCGCCTGGTCGCGAGAATCACCGCCGGAGTCGCCCTGGAGGTGCCGGCATGAGCGTGCTCCTGCTGCTCGTCCTCGTGCTCGGCCCGATCCTGCTCGCCGAGGGCCTGCTCGCCCGGTACGAGGTGATGGTCTACACGGCCGGCTGGCGCAAGCCAACCCCCGAGCTCCCGGACGGCATGCCCTACGCCCGGGGCGCCGAGCCGGACCGTCCGCCGAGCGCGTACCTGGTCTACCTGGACGGCATCGGGAAGCGCCGCTTCACGGACACCCGCGACGGCGGCCAGCTCGTCAAGGCCGTGCTCGACGGCGCGCCGGACCTGCGGGTGCTGGGCCAGGTGCAGCCCTACTCCCCGCTGGCCGCGCCGCTGGTGGACCGGCCCGTGTGGGAGTGGCTCCGCCATCACGTCGGGCTCCTGCTCTTCCTGCACAACGCGATGCAGACCTTCGTCGCGGCCGACGGCCGCTACCGCCCGCTGTACAACCGGGCCGTGGGCGCCCAGATCGCAGACCAGCTCCGGCATGCCGGGTATCTGCCCGACGGCGGCCTCCCGGTGGTGCTGCTCAGCTACAGCGGCGGCGCGCAGGTCGCCACCGGCGCGGTCGAGGAGCTGCACGCCCAGCTCCGCGCCCCGCTCCTGCTGATCGACATCGGCGGGTTCCACAACGGCGCGAACGACCTCACCCACGCCGAGCACGTGCACGTGCTCACCAGCGCCGGCGACCGGATCGAGCGGGTCAGCTCGTGGATCTTCCCGCAGCGCTGGCGGCTGTTCCGGCGCAGCGCGTGGAACCGCGCCGTCGACGCGGGAAAGGTCACTGTGCACCGCCTCGACCCGGCCACCCACGTGGGGCCGCGCAGCTACATCAGCCCGACGGCCACCCTGCCCGACGGCCGCAGCCACCTGGAGCGCACCACCGACACCGTGCTCGCGCTCGTCCGGGCCAGGACGGGCGACGTCGCGCCGCGCCCGCCCGGCGGCCTCGCGAGGTAGAGCGCTGCCGTCGGGTGCGGTGACCGCGCCTTCGCCGTCACGCGCCGTTTCGACGCCGGACGACGCTGAGCAGGCTCGATCCCGATGGCCGGAGTCGGCGCTGGCCACCGCCGCTTCACCCGGGCTTCGGGATGCGGTCATCCGGGTGTCTCGTGGCCGGGCTAGAAACGAGCACATGAATCCTAGGCTCGAACTCAACCGGCGCACCCTGCTCGGTGCCACCGGGCTGGCTGCCGCCGGACTGCTCCTTCCGACCGCACCGGCCTTCGCCAGGTCCGGTCGCCCGATCCTGACCCACGGCGTGCAGCTCGGCGACCCGCGCACCGACGGTGCCGTGGTGTGGACCAGGGCCGACCGGCCGTCGCAGATGTTCGTCGAGATCTCCCGCGATCCGGACTTCCGTCGCGCGACGCGGATCCGTGGCCCGCTGCTGACCCCGGAGACGGACGGCACCGGCGAGCTGCGCCTGACCGGCCTGCCGGCCGGGCAGGAGGTGCACTATCGCGTCGTCGCGCAGGACTTGGAGGGCCGGGCCGACAGCCAGGCGCTGACCGGACAGTTCCGTACCGTTCCGCGGGATCGCCGGGACGTGCGATTCGTGTGGTCGGGTGACGTCGTCGGCCAGGGCTGGGGAATCAACCCTGACATCGGTGGCATGACGATCTACGACGCGATGGCGGCCCGCAACCCGGACTTCTTCCTGCACAGCGGCGACACCGTGTACGCGGACGGGCCCCTCCAGGAGACGGTGACGCTGCCGGACGGCCGGGTGTGGCGCAACATCGTCACCCCGGAGAAGTCCAAGGTGGCCGAGACGCTGGCCGAGTACCGCGGGCAGTTCGCCTACAACCTGCTCGACGAGAACGTCCGCCGCTTCGCCGCGAAGGTCCCGCAGCTCGTGCAGTGGGACGACCACGAGGTCACGAACAACTGGTACCCGGGCGAGATCCTGAACGACGTCCGCTACACCGAGCAGCGCGCCGACGTGCTCGCCGCCCGGGCATTCCAGGCGTTCCACGAGTGGCAGCCGGTGCGGCAGCAGGACGCCGTCGACGGCCGCGTGTACCGCAAGGTGTCCCATGGGCCGCTGCTCGACGTCTTCGTGATCGACATGCGCAGCTACCGCGACCCGAACTCGACCGGCACCACGTCGGAACGGATCCTCGGCGCCCGCCAGGCACGCTGGCTGGTGGACTCGCTCGCCCGCTCCCGTGCGACCTGGAAGGTCATCGCCTCGGACATGCCGCTCGGCATCATCGTGCCCGACGGCGACAAGATCGAGGGCGTCGCCAACGGCCTGCCCGGCGTGCCCAACGGCCGCGAGGCAGAGCTGGCGTGGGTGCTGCAGGAGATCAGCCGGCAGCGGGTGCGCAACACCGTCTGGCTCACCGCGGACGTGCACTACTCCGCGGCGATCCACTACTCACCCGAACGGGCCGCGTTCGAGGGGTTCGACCCGTTCTGGGAGTTCGTCTCCGGCCCGTTGCACGCCGGCGCGTTCGGCCCGAACAGGCTCGACCCGACGTTCGGGCCGCAGCAGGCGTTCGTCAGCTCCCCGCCGCGAGCCAACACCTCACCGTTGGAAGGCTTCCAGCACTTCGGCGAGGTCAACGTCGACGGTGCCACCGGACAGCTCCGCGTCGACCTGCGCGACCAGGCCGGCCGCTCCCTGTGGGCCACCAGCCTCGACCCGGCGGGCTGACGAGCGCGGATGTGGGCGGTTTCTCCGCGGCAGGGCTCAGCGCTTCGTGGTCGCCATCCACTCCCAGATGCTCCTGCCGCGGTGGTGCGGGTCGTTGCGGGCGACGTAGATCCACGACCAGTGCCCGGGGTAGGTGATCCCGTCCCACGTGACGGTGTCGTACAGGCTCATGATCGAGCCGTCGATCCGCTCATGGGCGTAGACCGTGTTGTCCTCGGCGTCCAGGGTGGCGTCGTCGGCCGAGTGCACGAGCCACGTGGGCGTCTCCATCGCCGTTAGCTCGTCGTCGGAGATGAAGAAGCTGCCCGAGCCGTCGCGGGCACCGATACCGCAGCAGATCGGCACGGAGCTCGCGAACATCTCGGAGTACTCGGCGACCATCTTCAGTGACATGTATCCGCCGTTGGAGCAGCCGACGACGTGGATCCGGCCCGTATCGATCCGGTGCGCCGCGGCGACCTCCATGATCGCCTCCAGGATGAGCGGCGCGAACCCGTCGCCGTCGAGCATCCAGGCGGACGTCGCCTGCGGCGCGAGGACGTAGGCGCCGCCGAACAAGTCCTGCGCCTCCGGCGTGGCGAATCCGAGCGCGCCCCGATTGGCCCGCAGCTGCGTCTCGTTGTCGTAGTAGTCGTACCCGTCGGTCCGCAGGCCGCCCTCGCCGCCGCCGTGCAGCCAGACGACGAGCGCCGCACCGTCACGACTGCCTTGGTGCGCGGGGGAGAAAAGCCGGAAGTTCAGCCCCGATGCGGTCACATGGTGGGTGAACGCGTCCACCTCCGGATCGGACAGCCGGCCCTGGCGGAAGGAGTCGAGCACGACCGCGCCGCCCGCACCCCGGCCGCGCAGCGGCTCGACCTGCGTGATCGCGTAGTCGAGGTCCAGGACCACGTTGCGGCCGTACCCGCCCATGTACTGCAGGGTGCCGCCGCCGTCGACCCCCCAGCCGTGCTCGAGCTCCAGGATGATCTCGCCGCTGCCTGTCCACCTCGCTCCGGTGACCAGACGATCCTGCTCGTAGGCGACCTCGCGCGTGAGCGGGTTGATGGCGGTGACGTGCACCGCGAACGTCGACCCGGTCAGCGACGACCGCTCCACGCGGCTCAGGCTTTGGGAGGACAGCACGAGCGAGGTCACCTGTTCACCACCGTCGAGAACCTCGGCGATCGGCGTCACCAGTGCATCGCCGCGCTCGCGGACGGCGGCGCTCGCGGTCGGTGCGCCTAGCAGCGCCGAGGCACCGATGGTGGCGCCGGAGACGAGCACGGTGCGGCGGGAGATCGGGGTGCGCATGGCGGAACTCCTTTGTTCGGGGCCAAGGAGCCGGCGTGCGCCGTTGAGTGCATCACCGACTACCTGGAGGCTAGTAATCGGTGTCGATGCACGTCAACGGACTGCTCGAGGGTTGGGAGACACGCCCTGGCTCAGCGGTACTGGCTCGCCTGGCTCTCGTACAGCGCCGCGTACGCGCCGCCGGACTCCATGAGGTCCCGGTGCGTGCCGCGTTCGACGATCGCGCCGTTGTCGAGCACCACGATGAGGTCGGCCATGCGCACGGTCGAGAACCGGTGGGACACCAGGAGGGTGATCTGCCCGGCGGCGTCCGCGGTCCGCTCGGCGTACAGCTCGTGCACCTCGTGCTCGGCCTGCGGGTCGAGCGCCGCGGTCGGCTCGTCGAGCACCTGCAGGTTCGAGTCCGTCCGCATGTGCGCCCGGGCCAGCGCCAGGCGCTGCCACTGCCCGCCCGAGAGCTCGTGCCCGCCCATCGACCGGTCGAGCAGCGTCTCCGTCCCTTCCGGGAGCCGGTCGACGAACGCGTGCACGCCGGTCGCCTCGATTGCGAGCCGGATCCGCTCGGCGTCGCCCGCCTTGTCGAGGTCGCCGACGCCGACAGCCTCGGACACGGTGGTCTTGAGCCGGAACGAGTCCTGGAACGCGCCGGTGGTGCGCCGCCGCCACGAGGCCGCGTCGAAGTCCGCGAGCGGGCGCCCGTCGAGCAGCACCTCGCCTTCGGTCGGCGCATACATGCCCGTGAGCAGCTTGACGAGCGTGGTCTTGCCCGCCCCGTTGAGGCCGACGAGGGCGACGGTCTGCCCGGACTCCAGCGTCAGGTCGATGCCTCGCAGGACCGGTTCGGCCCCACCGGGGTAGGTGAAGCCCGCACCGCGCAGCTCGATCCGACGGACCGGACCGGTCACCGGGTCGGAGCCGGCCACAGCCCTCTCGCGCCGGGCGTAGTCCTTGAGCCACACGTAGTGCTCCGCGGCGGTGGCGGCCCGCGCGACCTGCTTGATCGACTCGACGGTCCGGCGCACCTCGCCGCGCAACCGCGTCGCCAGGGTCACCGCGAGAACGAAGCTGCCGAGTGTCGCCGCGCCCGTGCCGACCATGGAAATCGCAAGCGCGATGGTCGCGGCAAAACCGAGCGTGTAGATAGCCCAGCCGATGAGCTCCCAACCGGTGGCGGCCAGGAGTCCGCGGTCGCGGACGCGCAGGTGCCGGGCGCGGGACTCGTCGGCCCAGGCGTCGATGGCGCCCGCGGCGGCCATGACACGGATCTGCTGGGCGCTCTCGGGCTCGACCGCGAGCCGGTGCAGGCGCTCGTCGCGTCGCTCGTCTGCCGCGGCGCGGCGTCGGGCAGCTTCGCGGTGGCGCTGCGCGATCATGCTCAACCAGATCGGCGGGAACGCGAGCAGCACGAGCAGGCCGAGGGCGATGTGGATGCCGGACAGCAGGATCACGCTGAGGACCACGCTCACGGCGGCGGAGCCGGCGCGCGCGAGGCCGATCCCGGAGAGCGCGAGCTCGTAGGTGCTCTTGCCGAGCAGGGAGACGCGGTCGTGGAACTCGGGGCGTTCGAGGTGTTCGAGGGTGGGTAGGCCGGTGCTGATGCCGATGACCTCTTCGTTGAGGGTGAGGTCGACGCGCTCGGCGAGGTTCTCCTGGAGGAGGTTCACGATGCGGTTGCCGGCGGCGTTGACGGCGGCCGCGAGGCCGCCGAGGGCCGCGGCGAGGACGAGGGCGACGACGGCCCCGGTGCCCGCGTTGTCGACGATCCAGCGCTGCGACAAGGCGAACCCGACGGCGGCGAATGCCTCGAGGACGACGAGTGCGCCGAGCGCGATGGTGGCGCGGCGGTCGGAGCGCCAGGCGAGGGCGAGGGTGTGGCGGGCCAGCTGCAGCAGCGCGTTCATGCCGTCGCCTTTCGGGGGTCGGAGTCGGCGTCGGGTTCGAGATCCGTGAATCGGGAGGCTTGGAGGGAGAAGAGGCGCGCGTATTCGCCGCCGCTGGCCATGAGGTGGTCGTGCCCGCCCTGCTCGATGATCCCTTCGGGGCCGAGCATGACGATGCGGTCGGCGTGGCGGATGGTGCCGAGCCGGTGCGAGATGAGGACGATGGCGGCGTCGTCGATCGCGGAGGTGACGCGGTCGAAGAAGGCCGCTTCGGCGTGGGCGTCGAGGTGCGCGGTGGGCTCGTCGAAGACAAGGAGGTCGCGCCCGTGCCGGGCGGCGAAGAGGCCGCGCGCGATGGCGATGCCCTGCCATTGACCCCCGGAGAGGTCGGTGCCGTCCTCGAACTCGCGGCCGAGCAGAGTGTCGATGCCGTCGGGGAGGTCGTCGAGCCAGCGGTCGATGCCCGCCGTGCGCGCGGCCTCGAGGAGGCCCTCCCGGTCGGCGGCGTGCTCGACCGCGCCGATGGCGATGTTGTCCGCGACGCTGGCGGGGAACCGTCCGAAGTCCTGGAACACCACGGAGACCCGGCGGTGCCAAGCCGCATCGGGCAGGCCCGCGAGGTCGGAGCCGTCGACGGTGATCCGCCCGGCGTCGGGCCGGTAGAGGCCGGAGAGAAGCCGGATGAGGGTGGTCTTGCCGACGCCGTTGCGGCCGACCAGCCCGATCACCTCGCCCGCCTTGATCTCGAGGTCGAGTCCGGAGATGACGGGCCGGTCGGTGCCCGGGTAGGCGAAGGCGACACCTTCGCAGCGGACGGCGGCGTCGAAGCGGACGGGCTCGGCCGCTTCGGGTTCGGGCTCCGGCGCGGCGGCGCGGAGCCGTTCCAGGGCCTTGAGCGAGCCGCTGCCGTGTTCGATGTCGAAGGCCTCGTGGCCCATGAAGAGGATCCCGAAGATGCCCCAGCCAGCGAAGAAGCAGGTGACGAGCTCGGAGGCGTCGATCGTCCCGGCGCGCATCGCGAGGGCGGGGACGAGGAGCACGAGGCAGCTGACGGTGGCGGTCATGAGGACGATGGGCCACTGCTGGACGGTGACCCGGCGACGGCCAGGCCGCAGCGGGGCGACGTACTCGAGGAAGGCCGCGGTGCGGCGGGCCACGAGCCACTGGCCGAGTCCGAACATGCGCAGGTCCTTGGCCCCTTCGGGACTGTGGCCGAGACCGGTCCAGTAATCGGCGCGGCGCTGGAAGCGCTCGCGAGCGGCCCCTTCGGCGACCAGGCCCGTCCACTGGCGGCGCAGCAGCGCGCGGTTGCACAGGCAGACGACCAAGAGCGGCACGGCGAGCAGCGGGGAGAGGACGACGGAGAGGAGGATCGTGGCGAACCCGGCGGCGGCGAACCGGAACAGCAGGAGCAGCTGCCCGGTCGCGCCTGACCCGGCCGAGCGGACCCACTTCTGGTCCAGGTCGGAGGTGCGGGCGAGGTCGTCGACGATCGCGGGGTCGTCCAGCTGGGACACCGAGAGCCGCCGCAGCGACAGCGACCGTATCTCGCGGCGCAGCACCCGGTCGATGCGGGACCCGGCCGCGGTGCGGGCGAGGCTCGCGAACGCGTAGAACGTCTCCTCGAGGAGGAACATCGCCGAGACGGTGGCGAGCGGCAGGGCCAGTGCGCCCCAGTCGGCCTCGCCGTCGATCGATTCGATGCTCGAGACGAGCCAGCCGACGACGAGGGCGAGGACGCTCGGGGTGAGGGCGACGAGGAGCAGGCACCCGGCGAGCACGGCCGCGGCGCCAGGTGCGAGCCGCAGCAGGCCGAGCAGGCGCCGGCGTTCGGCGAAGAGCTCGCGCGTGGTGGGCGGGGGAGGGGTCACGGGGGGCATGCGGCTCCGTCCGGAGGTTAGAAGCGGTTTCACCCAGCAGTGGACCTTACTCAAGGATTGACACCGGTATAGAGCATGCTGGTCGTGAACGACTCTTCGAGGCCTCCGGCAAGAGCTCGTTCAGCCGCCAGACCGGATGAATACCGCTGCGGGTGAGGAGGCCGGCGCTCGATGACACCAACCAGACATGACGATGGACTGGGCCGGTTGGGCGCTGTTCGGGCCGCTCGCCACCACGGCGCTGACCGCGGTGATGATCACCGCGCAGCTCGCGGGTCTGACCCGCCTCGACCTGCCGCTGGTCCTCGGCACCGTACTCACCGAGGATCCTGACCGAGCACGGACCCGGGCACCTCAGGATCCCGATACTCCTCGGCCCGCGGAACCCGGCGTCCTCGCGGTGTGGGGTCGTGACCAGCCCGATACGCTCCGGACAACCACGTCGCTGTCCGCCCAGGGCCGCGCCGCACGACGGACGGGCCGCGCGCACCGAAGCCCGCCGTGCTTGAAGCCGTCCAACGTTCCTCAACTCAGGGTTCAGAAAACTGGAGGAAGTAGACATGTTGAACGAACCGATCCGGGTCCTCGTGTGGGGCGAGAACCGGCACGAGCAGATCGAGCCGTCCGTCGCCGAGCGCTACCCGGACGGCATGCACGGCGCGATCGCCAAGGGCGTCGGCGAGTGGCTCGGGGACAGAGCCCGCATCGCCTCGACCACCCTCGACGAGCCCGAGCACGGGCTGACCTCCGACGTGCTGGACGAGACCGACGTGCTCGTCTGGTGGGGACACGCCGCCCACGGCGACGTCGCTGACGAGGTGGTCGAGCGAGTCCACCGTCATGTCCTCGCCGGCATGGGCCTCGTGGTGCTCCACTCCGCACACTGGTCCAAGATCTTCGTGAAGCTCATGGGCACCACCTGCACACTGCGCTGGCGCAGCGAGCGTGACCGCGAGCTGGTGTGGACCGTGAACCCGCAGCACCCCATCGCCCGCGGCATCCCCAACCCGATCGTCATCCCCGAGCAGGAGATGTACGGCGAGTACTTCGACGTGCCGACTCCCGACGACCTGATCTTCATCAGCGGCTTCAGCGGCGGTGAGGTCTTCCGCAGCGGCATGACCTACCGCCGCGGGTTCGGCCGCATCTTCTACTTCAGCCCCGGCGACCAGGACTTTCCCGTGTACCACCACCGGGACGTGAACCACGTGATCGCCAACGGCATCGAATGGGCCCGGCCCGACCGGGAGCGCGAGACGCCTACGCTGCTGCGCTACGACACCGACGACTTCTTCAACGGCCAGGGTTACGCAGGGGCGTTCGAGCGATGACCTTCCGGACCGTCGAGACCGAAGGGCCCCTGCGCCTGGTCGTGGTCGGTGCCGGCGGCATGGGCCGGGCCTGGACCCGCGCGATCCAGGCCGACCCCGCCACCGAACTCGTCGGCATCGCCGACCTGTTCTCGGCAGCGGCTGAGTCGGCCGCTGCCGAGACCGGCATCCCTGGTCTCGCGGTCGGGGCCGACGCCGTCGAGCTCGCACGCCGCACCGGCGCGGACGCGATCCTCGACGCCACCATTCCCGAAGCGCACCACTCGGTCACGACCGCCGCGCTGCTGGCCGGGATTCCGGTGCTGGGGGAGAAGCCGGTCGCCGCCAGTGTGGCCGAAGGGCTCTCGCTCGCGGCCGCGGCCGAGCACACCGGGGAGCTGTTCATGGTCAGCCAGTCGCGTCGCTATCATCGGTCGCTCTTCCAGGTGAAACGGCAGGTGGCAGCGCTCGGCGCCGTCGGCGTCGTCGCAGTTGAGCTCTTCAAGGCCCCGCACTTCGGCGGCTTCCGCGACGAGATGGCCAGTCCGCTGCTGCTGGACATGGCGATCCACCAGTTCGACATGGCCCGGTTCCTGCTCGACGCCGACCCCGTCTCGGTGTCCTGCGAGGAGTACAACCCGCCGTGGAGCTGGTACGCAGGCGACGCGGCCGCAACCGCGGTCTTCGCCATGGAGGGCGGCGCCCGCTTCACCTTCAACGGCTCGTGGTGCAGCCGTGGCTTCGAGACCTCGTGGAACGGTTCCTGGCGGATCTCCGCCGAACGGGGCACCGTGCTCTGGGACGGCGACGGCGAACCCGACAGCTTCCCCCAGACAGCTGTCGCAGACACCGAAGTAGACCCAGGGCATGAGATCGCGGGATCGCTGCGCGAGTTCACCGCCGCCCTCCGCTTCGGCACTGAGCCGATGGGGCGTGTGCACGCCAACGTCATGAGCCTCGCGATGGTCGAGGCCGCGATCCAGAGCGCGGCGCAGGGGCGGAGGGTCGCGATCGACGACGTGCTCGAGCGATCCTACGAGGCAGCACTCGCGACCGAGCGGAACGCCGAGGTCCTCGGGGTCCTGAAATCCTGGCCGTCGGTGCGGGACGCCTTGAACCGGTGACCGAGGTCAGCGCGGGGAAGCGCGTTCATGGGGAGGGAAGACGTACTGCTCTCCTCGTAGGGTCGGGGTCATGGGAAGGTGGATCGAGGCCGCTGACGGCGTGCTGGTGCGGCGGTACCAGGAGTTGGACCTGTCGGTCGGGCTCGTGGTGGGCGGCGAGTCGTGCCTTGTCGTGGACACGGGCGGGGACCCCGGGCAGGGCGCGGAGCTCGCCGCCGCCGTGCGCGAGGTGACGCCGCTGCCGTGGCAGGTGGTGCTGACCCACTCCCATTTCGACCACAGCTTCGGCACCGAGGCCTTCGCCCCCTGCGCGGTGTGGGCGCACCGGCGCTGCCACGCCGACCTGGTGGCCACCGGCGAGCAGCAACGCGAGAAGTGGGCGCGGAGCTATCGCGAACGCGGTGAGGTGGAGGTCGGCGACCGTATCGCGGCCGTGCGACTGGTCCTGCCCGACCACCTGGTCGACGTCCGCGCGGAGCTGGACCTCGGTGGCCGCCGGGTGGACCTGCGGTACTTCGGGCCCGCGCACTCCGACCACGACCTGGTCGTGCACGTCCCGGACGCGGGGGCGGTGTTCGCGGGCGACCTCGTAGAGCACGGTGCGCCGCCGCAGTTCGGCGATGCCTTCCCACAGGGCTGGCCGGCCGCGCTGGACGGCATCCTCGCGCTGGACGCGCCGATCGTCCTGCCCGGCCACGGCGACCCGGTGGACCGCGACTTCGTCCGGGACCAGCGCGCGGAGCTGGCGTTGGTCGCCGAGCTGTGCCGGGAGGTCGCCGCCGGGACGCTCGACGCGGAGCAGGCCGTGGCGCGGTCGCCGTACCCGGAGGAGTTCACGTTGGCCGCGCTCGCGCGCTGACGTTCAGGCCGGCGTCCAGGAGGGCGTGTCCGGCTGCGGTGAGCTCGTGCGTGACCTTGCGACCGGCCCGGCTGCTGTCGACGGGGCCCGCTCATCTTGCCCGCTCAGAGCCTTGAGCGGGCAGCGCCGACCGATCCCCGGCTGTCGTCCGCCGTCACGCCTGAACCGTAAGGTTCTCGCGTGCGCGTACTCCTGGTAGAAGACGACGAGCCCGTCGCCCGTACGCTCCGGCGTGGCCTGCTGCGTTACGGCTTCACGGTGGAGTGGGTCATGACGGGGCGCGAGGCGCTGGCGGCCGCCGACGCCGTCGGCGGCCATGGCGGGGACGTCCGTGAACCCTACGACGTCGTTCTGCTCGACCTCGGGCTGCCCGACGCGGAGGGCCTCGACGTGTGCAAGGCGCTGCGCGAGCGCGGTGACGTGCCGATCATCGTGATCAGCGCCCGGAGCGACGAGGCCGATCGCGTCGTCGGCCTGGAGCTCGGCGCCGACGACTACGTCACCAAGCCCTTCGGCGTCCGGGAGGTCATCGCCCGGATCCGGGCAGTGCTGCGCCGCGCCCAGCCGTCCGGGCCGCTGACCGGGGCCTCTCCGAGTCCGGACCGCTACGGTTCCCGGTTGACCATCGATCGCCGCGCGGCCCGGGTGCGCCTGGACGGCGAGCTGGTGACACTGACCCCCAAGGAGTACGACCTGCTCTCCTTCCTCACCGAGGAGCCGGGCGCACTGATGTCCCGTGAGCAGATCATGGAAGCGGTCTGGGACGCGCACTGGTTCGGGCCGACGAAGACCCTCGACGTCCACGTGGCGGCGCTGCGGCGCAAGCTGGCGGGGGCGATCATCATCGAGGCGGTGCGTGGGGTCGGCTTCCGCCTGGAGATCGTCGATGACGGGGCCGCGGCGTCGTGATCCGCCGGCTGATCGTCAGCTATGTTCTGCTCGTCGCGGTAGCCCTGGCCGCGTTCACGGTCCCGGTGGCAGTGACGCTCACGGGCCAGCTGCGCGGGGACACCGACGCCTCCGTGCAGCGTGAGGCGACCACCATGGCGCTGCTGCTCGGCAGCGGGGACGAGGCTTCACGCGCGGCGCTGGTGCAGATGGCCGAGGCATACGCCGTCGAGACGGGCAGCACGGTCGAGGCGGTCGACACCGACGGCGGCGGGGTGCCGGGCCTGGCCCGACCCGCCCGGGACGTGGCCCTGAGCAGTGCCCTGCGCGAGGGCAGGCCGACTGCCGACTGGGGATCCTCCTGGTTCTGGGGACCCCACCTGGTGATCACCGTCCCCGCCGTCGAGCCGGCCATCGACGCAGCGGGTGACGGTGAACGGAACGGCCGGGTAGTGGGCGCCGTCCGAGTCAGCTTCCCGACCGAGGAGCTCACCGACCGGTTCTGGACCATCTGGGGGTTCCGGGCGATCTTGGCCGCGGGAGTGCTGGTGGTGGCCGCAGGCCTCGGTGCCCTGGCCGCCCGCTGGCTGACCCGTCCGTTGCGGCAGCTCAACGCCATGGCGAGCCGGTTCGGCGACGGCGACCTCACCGCTCGCTCGCCGGTCACTGGACCCCACGAGACGCAGACCCTGGCCAGGACGCTCAACCAGGGCGCGGAACGGCTCGACACCCTGATCGCCGCGCAGCGGATCTTCGTCGCCGACGCGTCGCACCAGCTGCGCACCCCGCTCACCGCGTTGCGCCTGGCCCTGGACAACATCGCGGACGGTGTCGACGACCCGTACGTGACCGAGGACGTGGAGCAGGCCACCGCGGAGGTCGTGCGGATGAGCCGCCTCGTCAGCGGCCTCCTGGTTCTGGCTCGCGCGGAGGCCCAGGTGACCGCGGCCGAGTCGCTGCCGCTGCGCGACATCCTGGAGGATCGTCTGGCGGTCTGGCAGCCGGCCGCCGACGAGCGCCGCGTCACGATCGCGCTCGCGGGGCACCTTGACGACCGGGTCCAGGTGCTGGCCAGCCCCGGTCACCTGGACCAGGTGCTGGACAACGTGCTGTCGAACGCCCTGGAGGTGTCCCCGGACGGCGGCACGATCACTGTCCGGGTCGAGCCGCGCCCTGACGAGGTCGTGCTCGAGATCCTCGACCAGGGCCCCGGCATATCCAACGCCGAGAAGTCCCGCGCCTTCGACCGGTTCTGGCGAGGGCAGGGGCTCACGGGCCGCTCCGGCTCGGGCCTCGGGCTCGCGATCGTCAAGCAGCTGGTGACGGACGACGGCGGCTCCGTGACCCTGCGGGACGCGCCCGGCCCGGACCGCGGCGGTCAGGGCCGGGGCGGCCTGTGTGTACGGATCAGCCTTCGACCGGCGTCGCCGCGGAGCGGTGGTTGACGATCGGTGTGCCTTCCTCTGCGGCAGGTCAGCGGTCGATCGAGGCCATGTTGGCCTCGTCGTGACGTTCGCCCGCGGCGGGCTCGAGGTCGCCCAGGCGCTCGAGCTGGTCGGCGGTGAGCCCGATGCCGTCTGCGGCGGTGTTCTCCTCGACCCGGGAGACGCGGCGGGTGCCGGGGATCGGGGCGATGTCGTCGCCGCGGGTGAGGATCCACGCCAGGGCGGTCTGCGCCGGGCTCGCACCGATCTCGGCGCCGATCTCCTTGACCGTGTCGACGATGGCGAGGTTGCGGGTGAAGTTCTCACCGGTGAACCGCGGGTTGGTCT
This sequence comes from Promicromonospora soli, assembly GCF_014653785.1. Taxonomy (GTDB): domain Bacteria; phylum Actinomycetota; class Actinomycetes; order Actinomycetales; family Cellulomonadaceae; genus Promicromonospora; species Promicromonospora soli. The sequence goes on from NZ_BNAS01000006.1 coordinate 196,047, forward strand.
TGCGCCAGTCGTCGTCGGCGAAGTCGTCCACCGAACGGATCTGGCCGGTCAGCAGCCCGTGGCCAAGCGGTGAGTAGGGAACGAAGCCGATGCCGAGCTCGCGCAGCAGCGGCAGGATCTCCGCCTCCACGTCCCTCGTCCACAACGAGTACTCCGTCTGCAGCGCCGAGAGCGGCTGCACCGTGTGGGCCCGCCGGATCGTCTCGGGTGACGCCTCCGAGAGCCCGAAGTGGAGGACCTTGCCTTCCCTGATCAGGTCCGCTACCGCTCCGGCGGTCTCCTCGATCGGGACGTTCGGGTCGACCCGGTGCTGGTAGTACAGGTCGATGTGGTCCGTGCCCAGACGCCGCAGCGAACCCTCGACTGCGGTCCGCACGTTCGCCGGGCTGCTGTCGATCACGCCCGGGCCGCCGCCTGAGTGGGAGACGAGGCCGAACTTCGTGGCGATCCTCACCTGGTCGCGGCGGCCCTTGACGGCCTGCCCGACGATCTCCTCGCTCAGGAACGGCCCGTAGATCTCGGCGGTGTCGATGTGGGTGACCCCGAGGTCGAGCGCGCGGTGGATCGTGCGGATCGACTCCGCGTTGTCCAGGACGCCTTCGCTGGTGTACGTGCCGGCCATGGTCATCGCGCCGAGACCGATGCGGGAGACCTCCAGGTCTCCGAGGCGTGCGTTCTTCACGTGTCACTCCATCGTTGTGCCGCTGTGGTTGCACCCAGTCAAGGCGCCTCCCAGCACGCGAGGGAGTCCCTCCCTATCCGGTTAATGCCAGTGACCCCCTGAGATGGAGCCGGTGACGTGCGCCGAGGGCGCCTGACCTGCGCCGGCAGCGTGCGGGTCGAGCCCCCTGGGGTGATCGTGGAACAGCAACGGACGGGGGTTCGGGTATGTCGGCGACCATCGAGACGTACTACCAAGCCTGGCCTGATGGGCCTGCCTCCCGGGCTTGAGGGCCCGGTCCAGGTGGCCCTCGCTCGCACGGTCGCGCAGATCCCGCGCGCGGGCGCGCTGCCTGGCGGGTGCCGTTACGAACCGAAGTGGGACGGCTTTCTTCACTGAACTTGTCAACCTGCATTGAACGTTGCTGAGGTTCGTGCTCGGTCTTGACCGTGCGTTGCCTTGTCAGGTCACCACCCATGGCGCTGCAGCCAGTCGGCCACCATGGCCGTTGCTGGGCTTTCCGGATCACCCAGACCGCAGCGGCCGTGGTCGACACCGGCGAACTCGGCGACATCGATCCCAAGACCGCGAAGTATGTGCTGGTCCTTGAGCGACAATCTGCACCATCGTGTACTGGTCCGCGAGTCGCTCGAACGGGACATACGAGCCGCGGTCCTTCTTCGGCATCACCACGGCGGGGCCGCTCCCGGTCACGGCATACCGGAGCTGATGACCGGCAAACGTTGCAGACTTCCAGTGCACCGCGTCCACGACACCTCCTGGAGCTGACGAGTCACACTCAGGCCACTTCCCGGGATGCTATGTGAGAGCGCCGACAGTCGTATCCAGGTCAACAAGCTGGGCGTCAACGGCAGCCAGCTGACTCCCGGCCTCGGCGCGACGCAGCCGCAGATGCTTCAGCGACTCCGGCGCTTCCCGCGGGCCACGGAAAATCCGCCATGGCCCCAAGCGGAGCCACTAGAACGTGAGTTGCCGAGGAGGGAGACCGGCTGAGATTTCCTCCATGGCCGAGTACAGGTGATGCCAGCCAAGCGTGATCGCGACGGTGCCGTGTCCTGGGTACAGCCCGTCGGGTTTCAAGTCGGCAAGGCGCCGGACGCTCCGTGTGGAGTCGACAATCGAGCAGTCCCAAATGTCCTGGAGGAGGATCCGTCCATTGGCGAAGGCGGCGTCGCCGCTGAACAGGTCGACGCCTCCGGATCGGTGCAGGGCGTAGGAGATGTGGCCGCTGCTGTGGCCTGGGGTCGAGAGCACCTCGAGCTCCAGAGTCCCGACACTGAGGCGTTGGCCGTCGCTCAGCTCCGCGTCTACAGGGCAGGCTCGGAAGCTGTAGTCGTCGGGGTAGCCGCCTGGACGCTTCATCCGGTCGAAACTTGCTGCCCGCTCGTCACCGTCGCGCAAGTACGATGCAACCTCTGGTGAGGCCAGGACCTGCGCGTTAAGGGTCTCCATGACAGCGCGTCTCCGCGCCGGCGGGCAGTTCCCGATGAAGGACGTACCAGCAGGGAATCCCTCGTGAAGCCCTCGCGCCGTAGCGTGGAGGTCGTGGACAACAGGACCGAAGCACGGGAGTTCCCCATGTCCCGCCGGGCGAAGCTCAGCCCCGAGCAGGCAGGACTGACCGTATCCGGGCACCGGCGCGTGGCGGGACTACGGCGCAGCGAGGTGGCGGTGCTGGCGGACGTGAGTCCGGAGTACTACGCCAAGATCGAGCGTGGCCATCTGGCCGGCGTCTCCGACGTCTGGAGCTCGTGTACGCGATGTGGGTGACCACCCTGGTCCTCCTCGCAGGAGAGCTCGTCATCTTCCTGACCGGCGCACGGGCGAGCACGGGGAGCGCGTTCCGTGAGGGTCGGGGTCGGCTCACGAGCCGGGCGATGCTCGGGGTGGCCTTCATCGCGCTCATCGCGCCACTGGCCACGCTCGCGGCGGCGATCGCCGCCGCACCCGACGTGCCAGTGGGTGCCGGGTGGTTCATCGGCGTCCAAGGGACGATGGTGTTCCATCTCTTCGCATGCAGTGTGATCATCCGCGGTCAGGAACGCCCGCACTGATTCCCTCACGCAGCGGGCGGGGCGGCGCAAGCGATCAGTACCTGCCGCCCGCCCTCAACGTCGTCCGGTATGCGCCGGGGCTGGTTCCGGAATGCTTGGCGAACTGCGCGTAGAAGTTGCTGACCGATCCGAAGCCGGCCGAGTGCGCGACGGCTACGGTGCTCAGCTCGGTGGTGACAAGGAGTCGTTGAGCTTCGGCGACGCGACGGCGCGTGAGAAATTCGCCGATGGTCATGCCCCAGGTGCGACGGAACAGTGTCATGGCGTACTCGGTGTTCAGGTGGACTGCGCCGGCGACGTCGGCTGCGGCTACCGGTTCACGGAACCGCTCCATGAGGTGGGCTGCCATCCGGAACGGCCGGGCGGTGGTGGCGATGCCGGAGGGTTCGACCCGGCTGGTCCGCAGGATGCGACGGATCATCGCGTGGATCTCGAGCAGTGCCGTGATGGGGTCGTCGTCCGCGAGGTCGTCGGCCCAGCTGTCCCAGGCCTGCACGGCACCAACAGGTGCGGGGGCCAGAGCGAGCCCACCCTGGAGCAGCTGGGTCAGATCGGAGGACGGTAGCTCCCAGGCCAGGACTGTGCTCAGCGGCACGTGCGCCCAGCACACCTCGGCATGCTCTCCGGGCGTGTCGAGGAGGCGGTGGGGGACGGAAGCCCAGAAGACTGCCGCCTGTCCGTGCTGCACGCGGACCGTCTGCCCGCCGAACAGGTAGTCGATGGCGCCGCCGAGCACGACGTTCAGCTCGATGTCGTCGTGCTGGTGAGCGTTGATCATCTCGGAGGCTGCCCCTCTGAACAGCCAGAGCTCTGAGGGGATCACTTCGACCTGCGGCGCACTGCTCACTGGCGAAACCATACGCATCGGCCAAAGGATTCCGGAAGACTGCCGCAGGCACCCGGACGCCGTCGACGCAGGCGCTGCGGTGAGGTAGCGAGATGAATATCAGTTCGCTGCGCAAGGTCCGTGCGGGGTTGCCGCCGATGGGGTGGAACAGCTGGGACTGCTTCGGTAGCTCGGTGACCGAGGCCGAGGTCATGGCCAACGCCGAGTTCATGGCTGAGCACTTGAAGCCGTACGGCTGGGACACCGTGGTGATCGACATCCAGTGGTACGAGCCCGAGGCGGGCGTGCACACCTACCAGCCGGTGTCCGATCCGGTGCTGGACCAGTGGGGCAGGCAGCTGCCGGCTCCCGGGCGCTTTCCGTCGGCGGCGGATGGCTCGTTCCGGGAGCTCGCGGATCGGATCCACGACCTGGGGCTGCGCTTCGGCCTGCACATGATGCGGGGGATACCGCGCAAGGCGGTGGAGCTGGACCTGCCGGTACTCGGCGGGAGCACCACGGCGGCGAAGATCGCCGACCGGGGGAACGTGTGTCCCTGGAATCCTGACAACTACGGCATCGACCATTCGGCTCCCGGTGCGCAGGCGTTCTACGACTCCCAGCTCGCGCTGTTCGCCGAGTGGGGAGTGGACTTCGTCAAGCTCGACGACGTGCTCTACCCGCCGACCCAGAGCGTCGAGATCGCCGCCTACTCGCGCGCGATCGAGCGGTGCGGACGACCGATCGTCCTGAGTCTCTCGCCGGGCAGGGCGCTGTCCCTGGCTCACCTGGACGAGCTGGCGCGGCACTCGGAGATGTGGCGGATCTCCGATGACCTGTGGGACAGATGGCCGCAGCTGGAGGAGATGTTCCAGCGCGCCGCCCGCTGGGCGCCGCACCAGCGCCCCGGCGCCTGGGCCGACGCGGACATGCTGCCCCTGGGACGCCTCGCTGTTCGTGCGCACGTCGGCCAGGAGCGGGACTCGCAGCTGACGCTCGAGGAGCAGCGCACGATGATCACGCTCTGGGTGATGATGCGGTCGCCGCTGATGTTCGGCGGGCACCTGCCCGACACGCTGCCCGAGACCCTGGGACTACTGCAGAACGCGGACGTACTGGCGCTCCTTTCGAGCACCGGTAGCAGGGAGATCGTGCGGGACGGTTCGCTGGTGATCTGGCGCGCCGACTTCCCGGACCACGAGGCGTGCGCCGTCTTCTGGCTCGGGGACGATCCGCAAGAGGTGACCGTCCACCTCGCCGACATCGGCAGCGAGAACCGCGGGCGGGCCCACGACCTGTGGGCCGGGGACGAGGTCCCGCTGCGTGACGGCAGCGTGCGCTTGACCGTGCCCGCCCATGGCACGCGCCTGCTGCGACTGAGCTGACACCGTTCGCGGTCGACTGCCGCGCGGGCGCGGCGTTTCGCTTGTGCGGGCGCTCTGGGCCGATACGTTGGCGGAATGGCAGTCGTCCTCCATCGGGCCCCGCGCACGGACCTGCTCGCGCAGGCGCTGGGGGACCTGCTGGCCGCGCCCCTGGAGGACCCGTTCGCGGCGGAGGTCGTCGTCGTACCGGCCCGCGGCGTCGAACGCTGGCTCGCGCAGCGGCTCAGCCACCGCCTCGGCGCGGCACCCGGCCACGACGACGGGGTGTGCGCCGGCGTGGACCTGCGCTCGCCAGGTTCCCTGTTCGCCGAGGTCACGGGCACCCGGGACGAGGACCCGTGGGCGCCGGAGGCACTCATGTGGCCGCTGCTGGCGGCGATCGACGCGAGCCTGGACGAGCCGTGGGCGGCTCTGCTCGCCCAGCACCTGGGCCACGGCATGCCGGGGGAGGAGGGCGACCTGCGCCGAGGCCGGCGGCTCGCCGTCGCCCGCCGGCTGGCGCGGCTCCTGGCAAGCTACGCGACCCAGCGCCCGGCGCTGGTCGCCGACTGGGCCGCAGGCGGCGACACCGACGGGTGCGGGCGCCCGGTGCCTGCCGATCTCGCGTGGCAGCCGCCGCTGTGGCGGGCTCTGGCCGAACGTGTCGACGCCGAGCCGCCGCACGTGCGGCAGGCCGCCGTCGTCGAGCGGCTGCGCGCCGAGCCCGGTGAATTCGACCTGCCGGCGCGCCTGTCCCTGTTCGGGCACACGCGCCTGGCCACGAGCGAGGTCGAGCTGCTCGGCGCGCTCGGCGCGCACCGTGACGTGCACCTGTGGCTGCCGCACCCCTCGGCGCCGCTGTGGTCGGCGCTCAAGGATCTCGGCGGGCCAGTGGACCGGGCGGCTGACCGCTCCCACGAGCGGGTCGGGCACCGGCTCCTGGCCACGCTCGGCCGGGACACGCGCGAGCTCCAGCGCACGCTCTCGGTGATCGAGCTGCGGGACGAGCCGGTCGGCGACAGGCGAACGGCCGACGACCCGGGCGCCGACAGCACCCTGCCGTCGACCCTGCTGGGGATGCTGCAGCACGACCTGCGCGCGGACGCCTTCGGCGATGCCGGCGCGCGCCTGGTGGACCCGGCGGACCGCTCGGTCCAGGTGCACGCCTGCCACGGCGCCACCCGGCAGGTCGAGGTGCTGCGTGACGTGCTGCTGGACCTGCTCGCCGACGACCCGACGCTCGAGCCGCGCGACGTGCTCGTCCTGTGCCCGGACATCGAGACCTACGCGCCCCTGGTCACGGCCGCCTTCGGCCTGGCCGACGTCGCCGGGCCGCACGGCCACCCCGCGCACCGCCTGCGCGTGCGCCTCGCCGACCGGGCGCTGGACCGGACCAACCCGCTGCTCGCCGTCGTGATGCGGCTGCTGGATCTCGCCGGCGGCCGCGCCGGGGTCGGCGAGATCGTGGACCTGGCTCACGCCGAGCCGGTGCGCCGCCGCTTCAGGTTCCACGACGACGACCTGGAGCAGCTGGCCCGGTGGGCGCGGGAGACCGGCGTGCGGTGGGGGTTCGACGCCGAGCATCGCGCCGACTTCGGGCTGGCCGACTACGGCTCCGGCACCTGGCAGTCGGGCGTGGACCGGCTGCTGGCGGGTGTCGCGATGTCCGCCGACACGGGTACCTGGCTCGAGCGCACCCTTCCCCTGGACGACGTCGGCAGCGGCCAGGTGGAGCTGGTCGGCCGCCTGACCGAGCTCGTGGAGCGCCTGCGCGACGTCACCGACGCGCTCGTCGGCGGGCACCCGCTCGAGCACTGGCTGACCGTCCTGGAGGACGGCGTCGCGGCGCTGACCACCGTGTCGTCCGCCGACGCATGGCAGCTCGCGCAGGTGCGGCGTGAGCTCGCCCGGGTACGCGCCGACGCGCTCGACCCGGCCGTGTCCCTGCGGCTGCCCGACGTGCGCGCGCTGCTCGCCGACCGTGTGGCGGGCCGCCCCACCCGTTCCAACTTCCGCACCGGCACGCTGACGGTGGCCACGCTCGTGCCGATGCGGTCGGTGCCGCACCGAGTCGTCGCCCTGCTGGGGCTCGACGACGGCGTGTTCCCGCGCGTCGGCATCACCGACGGCGACGACGTGCTGGCCCGCGAGCCGAGGACGGGCGAGCGCGACCCGCGCAGCGAGGACCGGCAGCTGTTCCTCGACGCGATCCTCGCCGCCACCGAGACCCTGGTGGTGACCTACAGCGGCGCCGACGAGTACTCGGGCCAGGAACGGCCCCCCGCGGTGCCGCTGGGCGAGCTGCTCGACGCGCTCGACGAGACGGCGCGCACGCCCGAGGGGCGCCCGGTGTCACAGGCCGTGACCGTCCGCCACCCGCTGCAGCCCTTCGACCGACGCAACGTCGAGCCCGGAGCCCTCGTACCCGGATCGGCCTTCACGTTCGACCGCGCGGCCCTGGCCGGAGCTCGCGCCGCGGCCGGCCTGCGCACTCCGGTGGGTCCGTTCCTGCCCGCACCGCTGGCGCGGGCGCCGGTCGCGGCGGGCGACGGCGTCGTCGCGCTCGACGACCTGCTCGCGTTCTACCGCTCGCCCGCGCGCGGGTTCCTCACCCAGCGCCTCGACGTCGGGCGGTCCTTCCAGGAGGAGCCGCTCGACGACGGGCTGCCCGTCGAGCTCGACGGGCTGGGCCGATGGGCAGTGGGGGAGCGGGTCCTGCACGACGCGCTGTCCGGCGCCGAGCTCGCCGACGCCGTGCAGAAGGAGTGGCGCCGCGGGCAGCTGCCGCCCGGGCGCCTGGGCTGGCGCCTGCTGGTCGGCATCGCCGACGAGGTGGGTCCGCTCGCCGACGCCGCCGGAGGGCTGAGGGCGAGCCCCGCGCGAGCAGTGGACGTCGACGTCGACCTGGGCGACGGACGCACCCTGCGCGGCACGGTCCCGGGCGTGCACGGCGACCGCCTGGTCGCGGTGTCGTTCAGCCGGCTCGGCGGCAGGCAGCGCCTGCAGACGTGGATCCGCCTGCTGGCGCTCGCGGCGTCCGACGACGACCGCCCCTGGGTCGCCTACACGCTCGGCCGGCCGGCGAACTCCCGGTCGCGCGCGACCTGGCAGGGGTCGCGGCTGGGGCCGCTGGACCATACGGCGATCGACCTGCTGCGCGACCTGGTCGCGCTGCGCGACGGCGGGCTCACCGAGCCGCTGCCGCTGCCGGTCAAGGCGTCGGTGGCATACGCCGAGGCGCGCCGCAGCAGCGCAGACCCCGCCGACGCACGGTTCCGGGCGGGTCAGATGTGGGCCGACGGACGCTTCGACGGCGAGTGCTCGGACCCCGAGCACGTGCGGGTCCTCGGGCCTGGGGCCCCGCTGCCCGGGACCGGCGAGGAGCCGGGGCCCGGTGAGGAGCACGAGGGGGAGACGACCCGCTTCGGCGCGCTGGCGATGCGCGTCTGGAGCCCGCTGCTGGAGAACGAGAGGTTCAGCGACTGATGGACGTCTTCGACCTGGCCGGGCCGCTGCCGCGGGGCACTGCGCTGCTGGAGGCGAGCGCGGGCACCGGGAAGACCTTCGCGATCGGCGCGCTCGTGACCCGGTACGTCGCCGAGGGCGTCGTACCGCTCGACCAGATGCTGGTGGTGACCTTTGGCCGCGCCGCGACCCAGGAGCTGCGCGACCGGGTGCGCGGCGCCCTGCTGCGGGCCGAGCGCACGTTCGCCGCCGCCCTCGCGGGCCGCGACACCGGCGGGGTGGACGCCGTCCTGGCGGCGCTGCTCGACGTCGACGACGCCGAGCGGGCCGCGCGGCACCGGCGGCTCGCCGACGCCCTGGCGTCGTTCGACCACGCCACGATCGCGACGATCCACCAGTTCTGCCAGCTCGTGCTGCGCTCGCTCGGCGTCGCCGGGGACACCGAGCCCGGTGCCGAGCTGGTCGAGTCCCTGGCCGAGCTCACCGTCGAGGTGGTCGACGACCTGTACCTGCGCCGGTACGGCAGCGCCCCCGAGCCGCCGCCCTTCGACCGTGCGTGCGCCCTCAGGGTCGCCGTCGCCGCCGTCGAGGACCCGCGCGCCGCGCTCGCCGACGCCGACCCGGCCGACGCCGTCGGCTCGGCGCGCGTCTCCTTCGCCCGCGAGGTGCGCGCCGAGATGGAGCGGCGCAAGCGGCGCCTCGGGATCCTGTCCTACGACGACCTGCTCGCGCGGCTCGCCGACGCGCTCGACCCGGTGTCGGCCGAGGGCAGTACCGCCGTCGGCGCGCGCATGCGCGAACGCTGGTCGGTAGTGCTGGTCGACGAGTTCCAGGACACCGACCCCGTGCAGTGGCAGGTGCTGGAGCGGGCCTTCGGCCCTGTGCAGACACAAACACAGACGCAGGCGCAGTCGCAGGCCGTGGCCATGGTGCTGGTCGGTGACCCCAAGCAGGCCATCTACGCCTTCCGCGGCGGCGACGTCGTCGCCTACCTCGACGCCGCCCGGGGCGCCGCCACGCGGGCGACGCTCGGCAGCAACTGGCGCTCGGACGCGCCGCTGGTCGACGCGCTCGGGGTGCTGCTGACGGGCGCCGCCCTCGGCCACGAGGAGATCGTGGTGCACCCCGTGACGGCCGAGGGCGGGGCCAGCCGGCTGGCCGGCGCGCCGCACCCCGCGCCGTTCCGGCTGCGGCAGGTGCTGCGCGACGGCATGTCCCTGTACAAGGGCGTCATCAAGGCCGGCCCGGCACGCGAGCACGTCGCCGCGGACCTTGCCGCCGACGTCGCGGGGCTGCTCGCCTCGGGCGCGACGTGGGACGGGCGGCCGCTGGTGGCGGGCGACGTCGCCGTCCTCGTCTCGGCGCGGGCGCACGGCCGCCTCGTGCAGGACGCGCTCGCCGAGCGCGGCGTCGCAGCGGTGATGGTCGGCGGCGACGTGTTCGAGACGCCCGCCGCGGACGAATGGCTGACGCTGCTGGAGGCGCTGGAGTCCCCGCACCGCTCGGGCCTGGTGCGCGCCGCCGCCCTGACGTGCTTCCTCGGCCGTACGGCCGCCGACCTCGACGCCGGCGGCGAGGACCTGACCGCACGTGACGCGGACACCCTGCACCGCTGGGCGCTCCTGGTGCGCCACCGGGGCGTGGCCGCTCTGCTGGAGGCCGCCGAGGAGCGTGGCCTCAGCGGTCGCGTGCTCGCCCAGGCGGAGGGCGAGCGGCTGCTGACCGACGTCCGCCACCTGGGGCAGCTGCTGCACGAGGTGAGCGTGGCCGAGTCGCTCGGCCTGACAGCCCTCCTGGCGTGGTTCCGCGACGAGCGGCGGCGGACGGGCACGGCCGAGCGGCCGCGCCGCCTGGACTCCGATGCCGCGGCCGTGCAGATCGTCACCGTGCATGGGAGCAAGGGGCTGCAGTATCCCGTGGTGTACCTGCCCTTCGGCTACGACAACTACTCGCGCCAGGTCGAGATCGCGCTGTACCACGACGAGCGCGGCGTGCGGACGGTCGACGTCTCCGGCTCCGGCGCGCACTGGGCCGCCCACGGCGCCGCGCACCGCGCCGAAGAGGACGGCGAGGAGCTGCGCAAGCTCTACGTGGCCCTGACCCGCGCGCAGTCGCAGGTCGTGGCGTGGTGGGCGCCGACGTCGAGCACCCCGACCAGCGGCCTGCACCGCCTCGTGTTCGGCCGCGTGCCCGGCACGCGGGAGGTACCCGGGAAGCAGCCGGTCAAGGACGACGCCTACGCCACCGACGTGCTGCACAAGCTTCAGGCGCTGGGCGGCCCCGCGGCCGAGCTCGCGGTGCCCGCCGCCGCGTCCGCACCCGCGCCGGCAGACCGGCACGCGCCGTTCGAGGCACGGGCCTTCCACCGTGCGGTCGACACCGCGTGGCGGCGCACCTCGTACAGCGGCCTCATCGCGGCCGGCGGCGACGGCGCCGGAGTGGGTAGCGAGCCCGAGGCTGCGGGCAAGGACGACGAGCTGGACGCACCCGAGGCCGACGTCGCCGAGCCCGTCTTGCGCGACGCCGGCCAGGTCTCGCCGATGGCCGACCTGCCCATGGGCGCCGCCTTCGGGTCTCTGGTCCACGCCGTGCTGGAGGACGCGGACCCGTTCGCGCCGGACCTGCGCGCCGAGCTGCTGGGGCACGTCACCGAGCAGCTGCGCTGGTGGCCGGTGCAGGCCGACCCGGTGGCGCTCGCCGAGGGGCTCGTGCCGCTGCACAGCACGCCGCTCGGCCCGCTGGCCGGTGGCCTGACGCTCGGCGAGATCGGGCTGCGGGACCGGCTGCGCGAGCTGACGTTCGAGCTGCCGCTGACCGGCGGGGACCTCGGCCGGGCCGGCCGGTCGGACGCGCGGCTGGGCGACCTGGCCCCGCTGCTGCGCGCACACCTGCCCGCCGACGACCCGCTCACCGCCTACGCCGACCGCCTCGAGCGGCCGGCCCTGGGGAACCAGGCGCTGCGCGGCTACCTCACCGGCTCGATCGACGTCGTCCTGCGGCTGCCGTCCGGGCGATTCCTCGTCGTCGACTACAAGACGAACTTCCTGGGCCCCGCCGTCGCCGACTACTCGAGGCCCCGCATGGCCGAGGCGATGCTGCACTCGCACTATCCGCTGCAGGCGCTGCTGTACGGCGCGGTGCTGCACCGCTACCTGCGCTGGCGGCTGCCCGGCTACGACCCGGACACCCACCTGGGCGGGGTGCTCTACCTGTTCGTGCGCGGCATGGCCGGGCCCGACACCCCCGACGCGGACGGCAGCCCAGCGGGCGTGTTCTCGTGGCGGCCGCCGGCGCGGCTCCTGGTCGCGCTGTCGGACCTGCTCGACGGCGCCGCCGGGCAGGAGGCCGCATGATCCCGGCGATCGAGCGCTGGACCGTCGACGACCCGCACGACGCCCGCCGGGCGCTGGGCGCGACAGGCCTGCTGCGCACCTTCAACGACGCCGGGGTGCTCACCGCCGCCGACGTGCACGTCGCGCGCCGCACGGCCGGCATCGTGGGGGAGGACGACGAGACCGTCCAGCTCGCCGTCGCGCTCGCGGTGCGGGCGGTGCGGCAGGGGTCGGTCTGCGTGGACCTGGGCGCGTTCGGCGACGGCGGGGCCTCGGCCGGTGCCGGGACGGGGGCCGGGGCCGGAGAGGCGTCCCTGCCGTGGCCGGCGACAGAGGGCTGGCTCGACCGGGTAGCGGCCAGCCCGCTGGCCGAGCGGTCGGTGGTCCGGGCCGACCTCGGTCTGCTCTACCTCGACCGGTACTGGCGCGAGGAGCGGCAGGTACGCGACGACCTCGTCGCGCGGCTGGCGGCGCCCGCCCCGGCGGTCGACGCGGCCCTGCTCGAGGCGAGCGCCGCGCGGCTGTTCCCCGGCGACGCGTACGCCGAGCAGCGGGTGGCGGCGCTGTCCACCGCGCACCGCCTCACCACAGTGCTCACCGGTGGTCCCGGGCGCGGCAAGACGACGACGGTGGCCGGCCTCCTCGCACTGCTGGCCGAGCAGGCCGAGCACGCCGGCGGGCGGCGCCTCCGCATAGCGCTCGCCGCGCCGACCGGCAAGGCCGCCGCGCGTCTGCAGGAGGCGGTGGCGGGGGCGCTCGCCGCCGTGCCGGAGGCCGGTCGGCCCCAGTTCACCGCCGCCGACCGCCGCCGGCTCGCCGGGCTCCAGGCGGGCACGCTCCACCGGCTGCTGGGCTGGCGGCCCGGGTCGACCACCCGGTTCCGGCACGATCGTTCCAACCGCCTGCCCCACGACGTCGTCGTGGTCGACGAGACGTCGATGGTCTCGCTCACGCTCATGGCCCGGCTGCTGGAGGCGGTGCGCCCCGACGCGCGGCTCGTGCTCGTGGGCGACCCCGACCAGCTCGCGTCCGTCGAGGCCGGTGCCGTCCTCGCGGACCTGGTCACCGGGCTGGGGGAGCGCGACGGCGACGCCGTGGCGGCCCTGGTCACCGACCACCGGTCGGAGAGCGCGGCGATCACGCGGCTGGCCGCCGCGATCCAGGGCGGCGACCCGGACGCGGTGCTCGCCGCGCTCGCGGCGGGCGACGGCGCGGTGGAGCTCGTGCACCCCGACGACGCGGCCGGGCTGGACCGCCTCCACGACGAGCTGACGCGGCACGCCCTCGGCGTGCGCGCCCTGGCGCTGGCGGGCGACGCGGCCGGGGCGCTCGCCGCGGCCGAGCGTCACCGCTTGCTGTGCGCCCACCGCGAAGGCCCCTGGGGGGTGGCGCACTGGAACCGGCGGGTCGAGCGCCGGCTCGGGGAAGCCTCCGGTGCCTACCTCGGCGCCGCGGTCGGCGCCCAGTGGTACCCGGGGCGGCCTGTGCTCATCACCGCCAACGACTACGGCCTGGGGCTGTTCAACGGCGACACGGGCGTGGTGGTCGCCGAGGGCGAGAACCTGCGCGCCCACATCAACGGCGGCGCGTCGTTCGCGGTCTCCCGGCTCGGCGACGTCGAGACGCTGCACGCCATGACGGTGCACAAGAGCCAGGGCAGCCAGGCGGAGGCCGTGACGGTGCTGCTGCCGGACGAGACGTCGCCGCTCCTGACCCGCGAGCTGTTCTACACAGCGGTCACGCGGGCACGGCGGCGCGTGCGGGTCGTCGGCAGCCCCGAAGCGGTGCGCGCGGCCGTGGGGCGGCGGGCACGCCGCGCGACGGGGCTCGCCGAGCGGCTGCGGAGCTAAGTTCTCCCCGCCGGACCCGGCCCGATAGTGACGGGCGCCACGAACCTCGTTTCACCCATGGCTTGACGAGGCCCGCCGAGCGATTAGGTTAGGTCAGGCAAACCTAAGTTCCACTGCGCCGTCCGGTCCGGGCGGCGTTCCTTTCGCCTGCTCGAGGAGCCTTCTCCATGCCCTCACGTCTGCCCGCAGTGACGCAGCTTGTGACCGCCGCACCGCCGCCGGGTCCGAGCCACGACACGACCGCGCTGCTGCGCGGAGCCACCGCGAGCACCTATGCGGACACGGTCCGCGCGGTCGCCGACGACGTAGCCGCCCGGCTCGCGTCGGTGACCCAGCCGTTCTCGGGCGCGAGCCGCGGGGAGCTGCAGGACCTCGTGGACGCCGTCGACCTCGACGGCCCGCCGTCGGGCACACGGGAGGCGCTGCGGGAGGCGGGCGACCTGTACGCGAAGCACGCCATCTGGTTCCACGAGCCCACCTACACGGCGCACCTGAACTGCCCGGTCGCGCTGCCCGCCGTGGGCGCGGAGACCATGCTGGCCGCCATCAACACCTCGGTCGACACCTACGACCAGTCCACGGTCGCCACCCTCATGGAGCGCCGCCTCGTCGAGTGGACCGCCGGCCGCATCGGGTTCGCGGTCGACGGCGCAGAGCGGGGCGTCGAGGCCGGCAGCGGGGCAGCCGACGGCATCTTCACCTCGGGCGGCACCCAGTCCAACTTCCAGGCCCTGTTCCTGGCGCGCGAGAAGGCGCGGCGCACCGGCACCCGCCTGGAGTCGATGCGCATCCTCGCCACGGACGTGAGCCACTTCAGCATCGCCAAGTCCGCACTGCTGCTCGGCCTGCCCGACGACGCCGTGGTCGCCGTGCGCACCGACGCCGAGGGGCGGATGAGCCCCGACGCCCTGGCCGAGACGCTCGTCGACATCGAGCGCACCGGCGACACGGTGATCGCCGTCGTCGCGACGGCGGGCACCACCGACCGAGGCTGCATCGACCCGCTCGGCCCGATCGCCGACCTGTGCGACGCCGTCGGCACCTGGCTGCACGTCGACGCCGCCTACGGGTGCGGGCTCCTGGTCAGCCCCACGCGCCGCCACCTGCTCGACGGCATCGAGCGGGCCCGCAGCGTCACCGTCGACTTCCACAAGTCGTTCTTCCAGCCCGTGTCGTCCAGCGCCCTGATCGTGCGCGAGCGGCAGGACCTCGCCCCCGTGGCCTGGCACGCGGACTACCTCAACCCCGAGGAGAACGCCGAGCCCAATCAAGTCGACAAGTCGCTGCAGACCACCCGCCGCTTCGACGCGCTCAAGCTGTGGGTCACGCTCCGCGCGCTCGGCGCGGACGGCGTCGGCGCGATGGTCGACGCCGTCTGCGACCTGGCCGCCGCCGTGCACCACGACCTCGCGACGGACCGCGACTTCCGGGTGGTCGGCACCACCGACCTGTCCACCGTCCTGTTCCGCTACGAACCCGAGGGCCTCGACCCCGTACGCGCCGACGCCCTCGTGCCCCAGGTGCGGCGCGTGCTGTTCGACTCCGGCCGCGCTCTGGTCGCCAAGACCGTCATCGACGGCCGCCCCTGCCTCAAGCTGACGCTGCTCAACCCCGATGCCACGCTCGCCGACATCCGCGGCGTGCTCGAGCTCGTCCGCTCCGCCGCCCACGGCCTGCTCGCGGGAGAGGCGCTCACGGACACCGAGGAGCCGCCGTGCCGCGACGTGCACCCCCGGCTCGCGCGCGCCGAAGGAGAGACCCGATGAAGACCTACGACCTGCTCGGCATCGGGATCGGCCCGTTCGACCTGGGCCTCGCGGCGCTCGCGGAGCCCCTGCACGACGTGGACGCCGTGTTCCTCGACCAGCGCGACGGCTTCGCCTGGCACCACGGCATGATGATCGACGGCGCGACCATCCAGGTCCCTTTCCTGGCCGACCTGGTGACGATGGCGGACCCGACGTCGCCCTACTCGTTCCTGGCGTGGCTCAAGGCGACCGGGCGGCTGTACCCGTTCTACATCCGCGAGTCGTTCTACCCGCTGCGTGCCGAGTACGACCAGTACTGCCGCTGGGTGGCGGAGCAGCTCCCGACGCTGCGGTGGGGGCGGCGAGTGACGAGCGTCGTGCGGGTCCCGGACCCCGCGACCGACGGCGCCTACCTGTTCGAGGTCACCGCACAGACCGCCCACGGCGTCGAGAAATACTGTGCCAAGCACCTTGTGCTGGGCACCGGCACCCAGCCGCGCCTGCCCGCGGCCCTGAGCGGCCTCGACGGCGCGGGCCCCGTGGTGCACACCAGCGAGTACCTGCCCAGCCGCGCGGCGCTGGTCGCGGGTGGCGCCGTCACCGTGGTCGGCAGCGGGCAGTCCGCCGCCGAGGTCTACCGCGACCTGCTGGACGGCTGCGGCACCGCGCCGGGGGAGCACCGGCTGGACTGGGTGACCCGCTCGCCACGGTTCTTCCCGATGGAGTACACGAAGCTGACGCTCGAGATGACGTCGCCCGAGTACACCGACCACTACGTGTCCCTGCCCATCGGGCAGCGCGACGTCCTGGGGCGCGAGCAGCGCAACCTCTACAAGGGCATCAGCGGCGACCTCGTCGACGACATCTACGACACCCTGTACCGCAAGTCCGCCCTGGGCACCGAGGTGCCGACCACGCTCCTCTCGGACACAGAGGTCGTCGCCGCCCGGTTCGACGCCGACGGCGCGGCCGGGGCGGGCGAGTACGTCCTCACCCTCCGTCACGCCCAGCTCGGCACGACGGCGGAGCACCGCACCCGCGCGATAGTCGCCGCCACGGGCTACGCCGGCTCGGTGCCGGGGTTCCTGGCCCCAGGCCTGGTCAACCTCGACGAGCGGGGCCGGTACGCCGTCACCCGCGACTACACCGTCGACGACGACCGGCGGATCCACGTCGTGGGCGGCGAGGAGCACACCCACGGCGTGACCGCGCCCGACCTCGGCTTCGGTGCCTGGCGCAACTCCGTGATCCTCGCGAACGTCACCGGCCGCGAGCCGTACGCGATCGAACGCCGGATCGCCTTCCAGCAGTTCGGCCTGCCCGACGCCGGCCGGCGGGCGATCCAGCGCGACAACGAGATGGAGGTCGCCCGGTGACCGCTCCCACCACCGTGCACACGTTCACCACCACCACCCGCCTCGGCGACGTCACGCTCGAACCAGTGGACCCCGCCCGCGACGCCGAGCTGGTGCAGGCCTGGCTCGCGCACCCGTCGGCGTCGTACTGGCAGATGGGCGACCTGCACGTCGACGACGTGCGCGAGTACCTGGCCGGCGTCCAGGCCCGTCCCCACGAGGCCGCCTGGCTCGGCCGCCTCGACGGCGAGCCGGTGTTCCTGACGGAGACCTACGACCCGGCCCAGGTCGTGCTCGACGGCGTCCACGACGCGCAGCCCGGCGACCTCGGCATGCACCTGCTCGTCGCCCCGCCCACCACGCCGCGGCACGGCCTGACCGACGCCGTCATGACCGCGGTCATGCGGTTCTGCCTATGGGGCCAGGGAGCCGCACGCGTCGTCGTCGAACCCGACGTCGGCAACCGGAAGATCGCCGCCAAGAACGCCGCCGCGGGGTTCCGGGTGCTGCGCGAGGTGGACCTCGGCCGCGGCGCGCACGCCAAGCGCGCGGCCCTGAGCGTCGCCACGCGCGACGACTTCGCGGCGTCCGCCCTCGGCGAGGGTGTGGAGCTCGCCCCGCACCTGACCGCCGGGCACATGGAGCACGCCCACCGGCACCTGGCCGCCAAGGCGCTCGCGGAGCTCGCGCACGAGCGGCTGTTCCAGCCCGAGCCCGAGCCCCGCGTCGCGCCGGACGCCTACCGCCTCGCCCTGGACGCCGTCACGTACCGGTTCACCGCCCGCCGGTACGCCCTGGAGCACTGGGTCATCGACCCGGCGTCCATCCGCCGCACGGCCGACGCCGGGCTGCGCGGCGACGTCGTGCTGCCGGTGGACGCGCTGGAGCTGATCGCCGAGCTGCAGCCCCTGCTGCAGGTGCCCGACGCCATGCTGGCGACCTACCTGGAAGAGCTGTCCTCCACCCTGGCCGGCGCGGCCGCGAAGCGGGAGCGCGAGCTCGACGGCGGCACGCCGTCCGTGAGCGGCCTGCTCGAGGCGGCGCGGGCGGCTTCCGGTACGCCGGCCGTGGCGGACTCGTTCCAGCAGGTGGAAGCCGCCATGTCCGAGGGGCACCCCAGCTTCGTCGCGAACAACGGCCGCATCGGCTTCTCGCTGCCCGACTACCGCGCCTACGCGCCCGAACGCGGCGCACGGATGCGCGTGCTGTGGCTCGCCGCCCGCCGCGAGCACACCCACCTCGCGCTCGCCGCCGACCAGACCGAGCAGGGCCACTACGGCGCCGAGCTGTCCGACGCCGAGCGGGCCGCCTTCGCCGACCGCCTCGCCGCCCGCGGCCTCGAGAGCGCCGACTACCTCTACCTGCCCGTGCACCCGTGGCAGTGGGAGCACCGCGTGGCCATCACGTTCGCCGCCGACGTCGCGCGCGGCGACCTCGTGCCGCTCGGCCCGGGCTCGGACGAGTACCAGCCGCAGCAGTCGATCCGCACCATGTTCAACCGCACCCGCCCGGAACGGCACTACGTCAAGGTGGCGCTCGCCATCCAGAACATGGGGTTCCTGCGGGGGCTCTCGCCCGCCTACATGCGTGCGACGCCCCGCATCAACGACTGGGTGGCGGACCTGGTCACGAGCGACGAGACCCTGCGCGGGACCGGGTTCGGCGTGCTTCGCGAGGTGGCCTCCGTCGGCTACACGGGCGACGTCTACCACCGCACGCCCCAGCCGAACCCGCACCGCAAGATGCTGGCCGCGCTGTGGCGCGAGTCGCCGGTACCGCGGCTGGGCGACGGCGAGCGGCTGGTGACCATGGCGAGCCTGCTGCACCGCGACGCGGGCGGGGCGTCGTTCGCCACCGGCCTGGTCCGCGCGTCGGGCATCGCGCCGGAGCAGTGGCTGCGCGCCTACCTCGACGCCTACCTGTACCCGCTGGTGCACTGCCTGCTGACGTACGAGCTGGCGTTCATGCCCCACGGCGAGAACCTCATCCTGGTGCTGCGCGACGGCGTGGTGCGGCGCGCCATCATGAAGGACATCGGCGAGGAGGTCGCCGTGCTCGGCGAGCGCCCCCTGCCCGACGGCGTCGAACGCATCCGGGCGGTCGTCGACGACGAGGAGAAGGCGCTCTCGATCTTCACCGACGTGTTCGACGGCGTGCTGCGGCACCTGTCCGGCATCCTGGCCGAGGACGGCGTGCTGCGCGAGGAGCGGTTCTGGGCCCTGGTCGCGGAGACCATCGACCGGCACGCGGCCGAGCACCCGGACTCAAGGTCCGGCGTCGACCTGCGGGCCGCGCGCTTCGCGCACTCGTGCCTCAACCGCCTGCAGCTGCGCAACACGCTGCAGATGGTGGACCTGACCAACCAGTCCGAGTCGCTGATCTACGCCGGAACTCTGCCCAACCCGGCCGGGCGAGGAGCAGGGCGATGATGGGGGACGTGGCCGCACACCCCGCAACCTTCGACCTGTTTCGCGACGACCTCGGCATCCCGCACGTGCGGGCCGCCACCGAGACAGCGCTGGCCTACGGCCAGGGCTGGGTGACCGCCCAGGACCGGGGGCTGCAGATCGAGGCCGACCGGATGCGGGCCGAGGAGCGGTACGCCGAGATCGCCGGCGAGGCGGGCGCGGCCTGGGACCGGTTCGCCGCCCGGGAGCGGCTGGCCGGCACGGCACGCGAGATCTACGACGCCCTGGACGGGCCGGAGCGGGCCTGGCTCGCCGCCTACGCCGACGGGGTCAACGCCGGGCTGCTCGCGGGCGGCCGGGACGTGCCGGAGCTGGCCGGGGTGCCGTTCCGGCCCTGGGCGCCGTGGACGCCGATCGGGGTGTTCCTCGCGTGCCACGTGCTGTTCAACGGCTTCCCGGGCGTCCTGTGGCGCTCGCACGTCGCGCGGCACCTGCACGTCCCCGGAGTGCCGCTCGAGCAGGTGCTGGGCCTGTTCGCGGTCGAAGCGGGCTCGAGCTCCGGCTCGAACGCGTGGGCCGTGCACGGGGCGTTCACGGCGTCGGGCAGCCCGCTGGTCGCGGGGGACCCGCACCGCACGCTGGAGCTCCCCGGCCCGTACCAGCAGGTCCGCCTCGCGTGCACCGACCCGGCCGACCCGTACGACGTGCTCGGGTTCGCCTTCCCGGGCGTGCCCGGCATCCCGCACTTCGGGCACGCGGTGTCGCCGGGCGCTGGGCCGGACGGCGGCTCTGTCTCCGTCGCCTGGGGCATCACCAACGCGGGGGCGCACCACGTGGAGGTCGTGTCCGACGGCGCGGACAGTGCTGGTCCGAACGGTGCCGGTCCGGACGGTGCCGGCCCGGACGGCTGGCACCTGCACTGGCCGGCGCGCGAGCTGTCCGACACCGGGGTCGGCGCCTGGCGCGCGCTGCTGCACGCCCGCACCGCACGGGACGTCGCCGACGCGTTCGGGCGGTGGGTCGACCCGGTCAACCGGGTGCTCACCGCCGACAGCACGGGCGACGTGCTCAGCCTGACCGCCGGCAAGGTCCCCGCCGTGTCCTCGGCCATGCCGGACCGCGCACTACCGGCCGCCAAGCCCGCGGACGGCTTCGTCGACCTCCCGGCACCGACGCCGGTGACCCAGGTCGCCGTCGACGCCAACGAGCGCCCGAGGACCCAGCCGCCCGCCGAGCTGGACGGCCGGCCGGGCCACGGGCCGCGCGACGTCCGCCCCGGGCGCGAGGCGCACGACCTCGGCTGGACCTACCCGCCATACCGCGCCGAGCGGATCCGGCAGCTCCTCGCCGCGGCGACTGCCCCCGAGTCGCCCGACACACAGCACCGGATCCACGGCGACACCCGCGACCTCGGCGCACCCGGCCTCGTCGAACACCTGGCCCACGACACCTCCCCGGCCGCCGCCCGCCTGCGCGCCTGGGTGGCCGCCGGCGCCCACGTCGACGCGGACTCCACCGACGCCGCCCTCTACATGCGCTGGCGCGACACCCTGGTGCGCCGCCTCGCGGACCACCCCGTATTCGCCGCCCTCCGCCGGCCGCACGGCCAGGACCCGGCGCTCGCGGCACTGTTGGAGGGGTTCTTCGATCTCCCGACGGCGGTCGGCGCCGGGCTCGGGCGGATCCTCGCGGCCGAGTGGCTGGTCGTCGACGGACCGGACGGGACCCGCTCCCGCATCGACGCCGCGGCCGAGGCGAGCGCCGCGCTGGCGGACGTCGTCGGACCGGGCGCCGTCGCCGGACCGGGCGCCGGGAAGGGCGAACCGACCTGGGGCGACCTGCACGTCGCCGCCCCGCTGCATCCGGTGCCGATCGCCGACCCGCTGCTGGACCCGCTGGCGGACCCGGCGTCCGGCGTGACCCACGCCCCCGTCTCGGGGAACAACGAGACAGTGCGCTGCACCGGCGGAGCGCCAGGCATCGCGCACACGGCCTACCGCGGATCCGTCGCACGGTACGTCTGGGACCTGTCGGACCGGGCCAACAGCCGGTGGGGCGTCCCCTTCGGCGCCGACGGCCGGCCCGGTACCCCACACTTCGACGACCAGCACGCCACCTGGGCCGACGCCGGCACCACCACCGTCGTCACCGACTGGGAGCGCCTGCGGCCCGTGGACACGAGCCTCCGGCTGCTGAACGGCGCCCGCGGCGAGGACGTGTGGCGCCGGAGCTTCGGCGCGGACGGCGTCGTCACCGTGCACGTGCTGGACCCCGACGCCGACGCCGACCTGCTGCACGGGTGGTTCACCCAGCCCCGGGCCGAGTTCTGGGGGATGGGCGAGCACACGCGGGACGAGGTGCGGGACACGTACGCATTCGTCGACTCGCTGGAGACCCACCACGCCTACCTGGTGCGGTGGGACGGCGAGCCGGCGGTGCTCCTGCAGGCCTACCACCCCGAGCACGACCCGGTGGCCACCGCCTACGACGTCCGGCCCGGCGACCTCGGGCTGCACTTCTTCCTCGGCAGCCGCGGGCCGGCCGCGCGGCACGAGGCGCCCGCCGACCCCTGGACCGTGCTCGGGCCCGCCATCCTCGGCTTCCTCTTCGCCGGACCCGGTACGCGCCGCCTGGTCGCCGAGCCGGACGCCCGCAACGACAAGGCGATCAAGCGCATCGTCGCCATCGGCTTCACCGCCGGCGAGCTGGTCTCGTACGAGTCGCCCCAAGGCCCCAAGGAGGCCCGCATGGCCTACCTCACCCGGGAGCACGCGCTCGCGGGCGGGGCCGTCGGCTAACGTCGCTGCATGGCTATCGCATCCGCTTCGCCGGCCGGCGCGCCGGCGCACCGCACCCTGCTCGTCCGGCCGCCGTCGTCCGCCCTGGCCGACGGCGAGCTGACGCACCTCGAACGCGTCCCCGTCGACGCGGACCTGGCCGTCCAGCAGTGGAACAGGTACGTGGACGTGTTCCGCGGCCTGGGCTGGGACGTGCGGGAGCTGCCGGCGGCCGACAGCCACCCCGACGGCGTGTTCGTCGAGGACACGGTGGTCATCTTCGACGGCCTCGCCGTCCTGACCAGGCCCGGCGCCCTGTCCCGGCGCGGCGAGGTCGAGTCGATGCGGCCGGCCGCCGAGGCGACCGGGCGCGAGGTCGTGGAGATCACCAGCCCCGGCACGCTCGAGGGCGGCGACATCCTCAAGGTGGGCCGCACCGTCTACGTCGGGCGCACGGCGCGCACGAACGCCGAGGGCGCGGCCCAGCTCCGGTCGCTGCTCGAACCGCGCGGATGGCGTGTGGTGGAGGTGCCCGTCACCAGGGCGCTGCACCTGAAGTCCGCGGTCACCGCCCTGCCCGACGGCACGGTCATCGGGTACGAGCCAACCGTCGACGACGTCACCCGCTTCGACGCGTTCCTGCCGGTCCCGGAGGCGGAGGGCACCGCCGTCGTCGTCCTGGACGAGACCACGGTGCTGCTGTCCGACGCCGCGCCGGCCACCGCCGAGCTGCTGCGCGGCCGCGGGCTGACGGTGCTCACCACGCCGGTGACCGAGTTCGAGAAGCTAGAGGGCTGTGTGACCTGCCTGTCGGTGCGCGTGCGTTGAACGGGTGCTTACCCAAACTAACAACTTGCACCACGCGGGACAATGAGTGCGATGCCTCCAACAGACGAAAGCTCGAATCGATCCGACCCTTCTTCTGAGCGCAGCACCTTCGCGTCCGTCCGCCGCCTCTACCCCTATGTCCGCGCCGCCCTGCCCCGCCTCATCGGCGGGCTCGTCGCGTCGCTCGGCGCCAGCCTCATGGCGCTCGCCATCCCGCGCGTCCTGCAGTGGGTCACCGACGGTCCGCTCACCGCGGGCGCGCGCGAGCACGACTGGTCCGGGCTGATCTGGTCCGTCGTCCTCGTCGCGCTGCTCGGCGCGGGGGAGGCCGGCCTGATCCTCCTGCGCCGCACCCTCGTGATGTTCCCCGGCACTCGCGTCGAGGCCGTCATGCGGATGGCGCTGTTCCGGCACCTGCAGGACCTGCCGATCGCGTTCCACGACCGCTGGCCCGGCGGGCAGCTGCTCAGCCGCATCATGGGCGACCTCGGCCTGCTGCGCCGCTGGCTCGTGTTCGGCATCCTGCAGCTCGTGGTCAGCTTCGTGACCATCGTCGTCGGCGTCGGCCTGCTCGTGGTCACCGGCGGCTGGCTCGGGATCATCTTCCTGTGCGGCGCGATCCCGGTGACCGTCCTGGCGTTCCGGTTCTCCCGCAAGTACCGCAAGATCTCCCGCCTGTCCCAGGACCAGTCGGGTGACCTCGCCACGACGGTCGAGGAGTCGGTGCACGGCATCCGCGTGCTCAAGGCGTTCGGCCGCGGCTCGGACGCGCTGGACCAGTTCACCGACCAGGCAGAGGAGCTCCGGGAGACCGAGATCCGCAAGGCCACCACGGACGCCGGCCTGACCACCGCCCTGCGCGTCATCCCCGAGGTCACACAGGCGGTGGCGCTCGTGGTCGGTACGTATCTGGTCGCGTCCGGCGACATGACGCTCGGCGCCCTGGTCGCGTTCTTCACGACGACCGCCGTCATCAACGGCCCGGTCGTGGACCTCGGCATGACCCTGTCGATGACGCTCAACGCGCGCACCGCCGTCGACCGGTTCTTCGAGGTCATCGAGACCGTCAACCCCCTGACCGACCCGGACGTGCCGGCCGACCTGCCGGCCGTCACCCCTGGTCAGGGTGGCCACGTCGCCTTCCGCAACGTCACCTTCCAGCACGACGACGCCGCGCGTCCCGTGCTCGACCGCGTCGACCTGGAGCTGCCGCCCGGCACCACTACCGCCCTGGTCGGCCTGACGGGCTCCGGGAAGTCCACGCTCGCGATGCTCCCGCCCCGGCTGTTCGACGTCACCGCGGGCGTCGTCGAGGTGGACGGCGTCGACGTGCGCGACATGACGCGCGCCCAGGTGCGCGAGCGGGTCGCCGTCGCCTTCGAGGACCCGACGCTGTTCTCCGCGTCCGTGCGCGACAACGTGCTGCTCGGCGTCGCCGACACGGTGCCGGAGGCGGAGCGCGAGGCGCTCCTGAACCAGGCCCTCGAGGTCGCCCAGGCGCACTTCGTCGCCGACCTGCCCGACGGCGTCGACACCCGCATCGGCGAGGAGGGCCTGTCCCTGTCCGGCGGCCAGCGGCAGCGCCTCGCCCTGGCCCGCGCCATCGCCGCCCGGCCGCGCGTGCTCGTGCTCGACGACCCGCTGTCCGCGCTCGACGTCACCACCGAGGAGGCCGTCACGGCCCGCCTGCGGGACGTGCTCGTGGCCACGACCAGCCTGATCATCGCGCACCGGCCGTCGACGGTGGCCCTCGCGGACCGCGTGGCGGTGCTCCAGGGCGGGCGGATCACCGCCGTCGGCACGCACCAGGAGCTGCTCGCAAGGGATCCGCACTACCGGTACATCATCTCGAGCCTCGAAGAGGACTACGAGACGCACGACCACGACCGCTCCGCCGCCCCGGACGCTGACGCGGAGAGCCACTCACAAAGCCACTCGCAGAGCCAGGAGGCGCTGTCATGACGGCAACCACTGAGCCCACCACCGGGCCGGCCGGCCGCCGTCGGCCCACCAACGCCGCCGCGGACGACGAGACGAGCCTCGGCAAGGAGGCCTCGCGCAGCGTCCGACGCCGGTCCATGCACCTGCTGGGCGACCTGCTGCGCTCGCACAAGAAGGCCCTGGTCTGGGCCGCGGTGCTCGTCGTGGCGTCCACGCTCGGCCAGGTGGCGGGGCCGTGGCTCGTGGCCGAGGCGATCGACGAGGCGGTGCCCGCCCTGCGCGACGGGTCGGTCACGCCGCTCGTGCTCACCGGCGCCGGGTACCTCGTGGCGGCCGTGCTCGGCGGGGTCGCGGCGGGTGCCTACGTGCGGGCCGCCGCCCGGATCGCCCAGGCCGTGCTCCTGGACCTGCGCCGCCGGGTGTTCCGCCAGACCCAGCGGCTGTCGCTGGAGTTCCACGAGTCGTACACGTCGGGCCGAATCATCTCCCGGCAGACCTCCGACCTGGAGGCGCTGCGCGAGCTGCTCGACGGCGGCCTGACCGGCGTCGTCTCCTCGCTGCTGCTGATGCTGTTCACGTTCGTGAGCCTGCTGCTCATCGACTGGCGGTCCGGCCTGGTGCTCGCCGTGGCGTTCGTCCCGGCGTGGCTGCTCACCCGCTGGTTCCAGCGCATGTCGCAGCTGTTCTACCGGGAGCAGCGGACGGCGTCGGCCCGGCTGATCGTGAAGTTCGTCGAGACCATGACGGGCATGCGGGCCGTGCAGGCATTCCGCCGCGAGCCCACCACCGAGGCCGACTACCGCAAGCTCGGCGAGGACTACCGCGACGCCAACCTGCAGATCTTCGGCGTCAACGGCCGGTTCCAGCCGGGCCTCATCCTGATCGGCAACATGACCGTCGTGGCGGCCCTCGCGATCGGCGGCTGGCGCGTGCTGGACGGGACGCTGGCCGTCGGCGTGCTGGCGGCCGTGCTGCTGTACTGCAAGCGGTTCTTCCAGCCGGTGCAGCAGCTGGGCATGTTCTACAACTCGTTCCAGTCGGCCACCGCGGCGCTGGAGAAGGTGTCGGGCCTGCTGTCCGAGGAGCCGACCGTCACCGAGCCCGCCCACCCGACGCCGCTGCCCCTGGCCGACGGCCGGGCCCGGGGCGAGCTGCGGCTGGACCACGTGCGGTTCCGGTACGGCGACGGGCCCGTGGTGCTGCCCGACCTGGACCTCACTATCCCCGCCGGGCAGACCGTCGCGGTGGTCGGCACCACCGGCGCGGGCAAGTCGACGGTGGCCAAGCTCGTGACGCGGTTCTACGACGCGACGGAGGGCGCCGTGCGCCTGGACGGGGTCGACGTGCGGGACCTGGCCTCGACCGACCTGCGGCGCGCCGTCGTCATGGTCACACAGGAAGCCTATTTGTTCAGCGGGTCCGTGCGCGAGAACATTGCGCTCGGTCGCCCCGACGCCACCCAGGCGGAGATCGAGGCGGCGGCCCGCGCGGTGGGCGCGCACGCGTTCGTGCTCGACATGCCCGACGGCTACGACACCGACGTGAACAAGCGCGGCGGGCGCGTGTCCGCCGGCCAGCGGCAGCTGCTGTCGTTCGCCCGGGCCTTCCTCGCCGACCCGGCGGTGCTGGTGCTCGACGAGGCGACGTCCTCGCTGGACATGCCCGGCGAGCGGCTGGTGCAGCGTGGGTTGCAGACCCTGCTGTCGGACCGCACGGCGATCATCATCGCCCACCGCCTGTCCACGGTGGCGATCGCCGACCGGGTGCTCGTCATGGAGCACGGGCGGATCGTCGAGGACGGCACGCCCGCCGAGCTGATCGCGGGGAACGGCAGGTACGCCCGGCTGCACCAGGCCTGGCGGGACTCGCTGGTCTGAGTCGGCTCAGCGGTCACGCGTCGACCCGGGACCGCACAGGCCGTCGGCGATCGCCGACAGCGCACGGTCGAGCTCGGTGTCGGTCACGCCGCCGAAGCCGAGCACGACGCCGGTCAGGTTCGCGCTGCGGCAGTACTCGGCCAGGAGTGGGAGGTCGAAGCCGGCGGCCCTTGCGGCTGCTTTCGCCGCGAGGGCCCTGGCCGGATCGGTGAGCCAGGTCGAGTACATCCCGGCCAGCGGACCGGCGAGCTCGGCGTGCGGCCCCAGTGCGGCCGCGACGCGTGGTGCCCGGTCCGCGTAGACGCGTCGGGCGGTGCGCACCACCTTGTCGACCCAGCCGTCGCGCAGCAGGGTCAGCAGGGCGCGCTGGCTGGGCCAGGGTGGCGTGTCGTGCGTGACCGTGCGGCGTCGGACGAGGCTCTCGTGGACCTCCGGCGGCGCGACGAGCCAGCCGAGCCGCAGGCTCGGGCTGACCGACTTCGACGCGGTGCCGAGGTAGGCCACCCGCGACCGGTCGAGCGCCGCGAGGGCGGGCACGGGGGTGACGTCGTACCGGAACTCGGAGTCGTAGTCGTCCTCCACCACCACGGCGCCCGCGGCGCGGGCGGCCGCGAGCAGCGCGAGCCGGTCCGCGGCAGGCATGACCCTGCCCAGCGGGTGCTGGTGCGCGGGGGTGACGTAGGCGGCGGCGCACCCCGCGAGGTCTGTGACGGGGGCCAGCGCCGGATGGTCGACGACGGCGCGGCCCGACGCCCGGACCATCTCCACGGCGGCGCGGTACCCCGGGTCCTCGACGAGGACGGACCCGGGACCGAGCCCGCCCAGGAGCTGCCGCAGACCGTCCGTGCTGCCGGCCGTCACGAGGATCTCGTCGGGCTCCACGGTCAGGCCGCGGGTGCGTGCGAGGCGCTCGGCGAGTGCTTCGCGGAGCTCCGGGATGCCGCGCGGGTCGGGGTAACCCCGGGGCGGCCTCGCCGTGGAGGCCTCACGCCACGCGCGACGCCAGCCCGCGAGATGACGCGGGTCGATCCAGGGTGTGCCCGCGTCCAGGCGGATGTACTGGGGTGCGCGCGTCGCGGGCCGCGGCGGGGGAGCCTGCACGGGGAGCGCCTCGCCGGACGCCACGAACGTGCCCGAACCGCGCCGTGTCTGCACCCAGGCCTCGGCCAAGAGCTGGTCGTAAGCCTGCTCGACGACGGCGCGCGCCACTCCGAGGTCGGCCGCCAGGGCGCGGCTGGAGGGCAGGCGGTCGCCGGTGGTGAGCGTTCCGTCGGTCACGAGCGCGCGGACGGCGGCCGCAAGCTGGGCCGGGAGCGGCTCGGCGCGGGTGCGGTCGAGGCGGACGGGGAGCATCACGTTCCTTCCGAACTGGGGCAAGTGCGGGGTCGGGGCGCTGGATGACAGATTCGGGTGGCTGACCCGTGGCTGATTCGGTGGCTGTCAGGTGCCTGATTGAGTGGTCCGTCAGGTGGCTGCACGAGTGGCCTGTTCGAATGACGGCGAACTGGCCCGTGTTCATGAGCCACTCTCGGGGCAGGCTAGCCGCATGACGACGCAGCCCCTCTCACCCACCACGCGCACGACCCCGACCCGTGGCCGGAACCGCCAGGTCGACGACCGGCGTCGGCTCATGGCGCTGCTCTCCGACGCGTTGGTGGCGCACCTGGGCGTCGTGGTCGGGGCGCATCCGGTGGTCCTGCCGGTCGCCTTCGGCGTGGACGCCGCCGGGCCGGACGACGGCGGCACGCTGTACCTGCACGGGTCGGTCGCCGCGGGCTGGCTCGCGCCGGCTCTGGAGCAGGACGTGTGCGTGACCGTGACGGAGCTGGACGGCCTGGTCCTGGCGCGGACGGGCTTCCATCACTCGATGAACTACCGGTCGGCGGTGGTGATCGGACGACCGCGTCGGGTGACCGACCTCGAGGAACGACGCCGGGCGCTCGACCTGGTCGTTGACCACATGGTGCCCGGGCGGGCAGCGATGCTCGGCCCCGCGACGCGGAAGGAGCTGGCGGCGACCGCCGTGATCGCGCTCCCGCTGGCCGAGGCGTCGATGAAGCAGCGCGAGGGCGGTGCCACGCTCGAGCCCGGCGATCTGGAGCTGACCGGCTGGGCCGGGCACGTGCCGGTGCGCCGCGTGGCATCGGCACCCGTCACGGAGGACTACGTGTCCGAACCGGTGCCCGACGCGGTGCTGCGGCGCGTGGCGGAGCTCGGGCGGGGGTGAGGGGCGGGTCGAGGGGGCTCCAGGCTCGCCTCAGAACGGTGGTTCGTCGGGGGAACGTCGGAACTGCCGTCCGGTGGTCGGCGGTTCGGTGCTGTGGTTCCTGGCCGGCCGGCGTGTGCTGCTCGGGTCTTTGGCTACGTGGTCTGGAGTGACGGGCCGGTCGCCGGGCGGAAGTTGTCCGAGGCGTGCTCGGGTGTCCTCGGTGAGGCTGGTGATGTCGTTGCTGGTATGCGCCGATCTGCTGTGCCCGGTGTCGGGGCGTTCGGCAGCTGGGTTGGTGGTTCCGATCTGGGTGCCGGGTCGGGTGTAGGCGTGTCCGGTGGGCGCGGTCCAGGTCGTGATCCCGGTGTCGGGGTCGCGGACGGGGGTCCAGCCGTGGTGGGTCTTGGCGAGGTGGTGGGCGCGGCACAGCGGCTGGAGGTTCTGGGCGCGGGTCTGCCCTGGACCGCCCGTTGATTTGTCGGAGGGCTCGGCGCCGTGGTCGTAGGGGGTGATGTGGTCCAGGTCGGCCCAGTGGGCGGGGCGGTCGCACTGCAGAAAGCAGCAGGTCTGGTCGCGGGCGGTGACCGCCTGGCGCAGGATCTTCCCGGGCTGGTAGGCGGTGGTTGAGTAGTCGGTCAGGATCCCGGTCAGCGGGTCGGTGATCAGGCGCTGCCAGGTCGCGTCGGTCGCGAGCAGTGCCGCGGTATCGGCGGGGATCGGGCCGTACCCGTCCAGGTGTCCAGGGGTGTTGTCCAGACCCAGCAGCATGCTGGCCGGGACGGTGATGCGGATCTGCGGCTTGACCGGGATTATCCGCACAGCCGCGCCGCCACAGGTGCAGCCGCCGCAGGTGCAGCCCGTGGCCGGGACCGTGGTCCGCGGCAGCTGGGGCGCGTCCACGCCCTCGGTGCTGCCCGACGGCTCGGCGCTGCCCTCGTTGCTCCGCGGCGCGCATTCGGGCTGAGGGGGAACGACGATGCGGCCGGTCGCGAGCGCGACGAGGGCGTCGGCGCGGGCCTGGGCCAGAGTGCGAGTCGCGCCGGAGGCACGGCGCAGAGCGTGGGCGGCCTGCTCGACCGCGTCCCAGACGGCGGCGGCGTCGGCCGCGGGCAGGTGGGCGCTGAGCCAGGCCATGGTGTTGTCCGCCGGGTCCAGGAACACCGCCCGCCGGGTCATCGCGTGCTTGGTGGTCTCGGTGCTGCCCTTGAGGCGGGTGGCGAACGCATTCATCTTGTCCTGCAGCCACCGGCGGGTGTGCTCGGGTGCCTGCGGCAGGTAGAGCGTGATCGCCTCTTCGCGTTCTTCTGTGGTGAGGGGGTTGCCGGAGCGCAGCAGGATGTCCGCCTTGACGACGTCGATCACGCCCTCGTGCAGGGCGTTCATGACCTGAGGGTGCTCGGCCAGGCCCGCACCGCGGGCCATGTGCTTGTTCGCCTCGCCCTGCGGCACGCGCAGGCGGGCGCTGATCTCGGCGGCCGCGGCGTTGTGCTCCTCGGTCCAGCCGCGGCGCCGTCCGATCTCACCCAGGGCGCGCGACTGCATGGCCGTTGCCCAGGAGACGACTTCCTGCCACCTGGCCGCCACGTCCAGCAGGACCGCGTCGTCGGTGTCAGCGACCTCGACACGCGCCAGGACCTCGACCAGGCCCGCACCCACCGGCAGCCCGTCCAGGCTTCTCGTACCGACCAGACCGGTCGTGGCAGGGTGGCCGGGCCACGTGACCAGCGCCAGGGGAAGGGCACCCTTGTCATCCAGAGGCAGGACGCCCCAGCTCAGGACAGGTCCCGGTGCCGTTGTCGAGACGCTGAGGCGCGTCTGGGTAGCGTCCACGGCGGTCACGGCGCGCAGCGAGCGTTCCACGACGGTGAGCACGCCGGAGCCCTCGCTGACCTCGCTCATGCTCGCATCCATGGCACCTCCCTTCAACGCCAGAGTGTGATCAAGAATCACCTGTACATCGAATATATGTGCGATTGGGTGGCTCCGCATCCTCAGATCCAAAGCTGTGGACAACCCGATGGTCCGTTCCGCAGCACCCAGTCACCAGTACCAGGTCCAGTGCGGCCGGCTGTTCCGGGCTGCCAGCCGGACCGCAACGCCGCCGTCGACAGACCGCCCCACCGACACTCCCGCCGCCGCTGCTAGCATCCGGACCGTGACTCCCATCTGCTCCGTCCTGCCGCCCCCGGTCATCTGACCGGAGCGGCACTGCGACCGGCCCGCACGGGCCGGCGACGAGGCGTGCTCCGCGACGACTCCCTGTCCACGGAAGCCATCCGGTAGTCAACCGGAAGAACAGGCCGGAACCTGCTGGAACCGGCCAGGAGCACACATGCCATCCACTCGAATCGGGCTACTTCTCGTATGCCTCGCCGGAGTCCTCTGGGGCACCGGCGGCCTCGCCCTGGAAGTCCTTCGCGGCCACTCGTCGATGTCCGTCCTCACGGTCAGCGCCTACCGCATGCTCATCGCCGCCGTCGCGCTGGTCGCGGCGTCGCTCGTCCTGCGGCGCGGGCCGCAGCTCGTGGCCCTGGTGCGGGCGCACCCGGCACGCGCCATCGTCGTCGGGCTGGGGACGGGCGCCTACCAGGCGCTCTACTTCGGGTCCGTGGCCACCGCGGGCGTCACCGTCGCCACGGTCGTCAGCCTGGGCCTGGCGCCGGTCCTCCTCGCGGTCGTGGACCTGGTCCGCGCCCGACGGCGCACGGCCCGCCCCCGCAGCACCCTGCGCCTGGCGCTGGTCGTGACCGCCGCGCTCTCCGGTCTTGTGCTGGTGAGCGCGGCGTCAGGGGCGAACGCCGTCGGCGGGCAGCCGGTGCTCGGTCTGGTGCTCGCCGTCGCGTCGGGTTCGGTCTACGCGGCCACCACGGGGCTGGGCAGCACCCTGCTGGCGTCGGAGGCCGTCGACCCGCTCGCCCTGACCACCGTCGCGACGACGGCGGGCGCCGTCGGCCTGGTCCCGGTCGCTCTGGCCGGCGGCGGGCCGTACGTCACGACGGACCCGACGACGCTCGGCACGCTCGCCTACCTCGGGCTGTTCACGATGGCCCTCGCCTACGGGCTCTTCTACGCGGGCCTGCGGACCACCCGCAGCGGGGCGGCGGTGGTCGCGACCCTGCTGGAGCCGGTGACGGCGGCGGTCGCCGCGGCCGTCGTGCTGGGGGAGCGTCTGGGGCCGGCGGGGATCGTCGGCTCAGTGCTGATCCTGGCCGCGGTGGCAGGCCTGGACGAGTAGCGCGGGACGCAGGGCGCGTGGCGGAGCCTCAGGCGTACGACCAGCGTCCGTCCTGGCGCGGCTTCGGCTGTACCGGGGCGGGCGCGTCGTAGCCGACGGCGGCCACCTGGCCGGTGTTGTACTGGTCGGCGATGTACTGGCTGAACTGGCCCGAGTCGATGGTGTGCGAGCTGTCCAGATAGTCATAGCCGCCGTGGCCACCCTGCGCGCCGTAGGCGGTGGCGGCTGGGGCCTGCGGGGCGGCTGCCGGAGCGGCGGCATGCGCCCCTGCGGAGGCGGGTGTCGTGTAGGAGGCCGGGGCCGTGTACCCGGCGGGTGCGCCGGCGTAGGTGCCGGAGTTGTAGCCCTGCTGCCCGGACCCGTAGTCCAGCTCGGACCCGGCCGCGTACTGGGTCTCGTAGGCGGGCTCGGAGGCCGGCTGGTACGACGGGTAGGCGCCGGTGTTCACCTGCTGCGTCGGCTCCCACGGGTCGGCCTGCGGGTTCGACGCGTCGAACGCCGGAGCGGCGGCAAGCCTCTGCGCGGCCTGGCTCTGAGCGGCCTGGTGAGCGGCCTGGTTCTGCGCGGCGGCATTCTGGGCCGCGGCGAACTTCTGCGCTGCGAACAGGGCCGACGCGCCGGCGTCGGGCTGCACGCCGTTGAGCTCGCCGTGGATGCGCCCGGCGAGGTTCGCGGCGATGGCGAAGCGCAGCGGCGCGAGGGAGGCCACCGACATGGTGCCGGTCACCGCGGGCGGCGGCAGGAACGCGAAGACCTCGTCTTCCCCGAGGCGCAGGCCCTGGTCGAGCGCGGCGTTCAGGGTCTCCTCGAGGAGGTACTCGGCGCGTCCCTCGTCGCCCTCCAGGTCGGCGAACATGTCGTCCATCGAGCTCCAGCGACGTTCGAGCGTGCCCTCGACCGTATCGAGGAACCACCACCCGTCGACGGACTCGAGGAACATGTCGCCGAAGCAGGACGCGAAGCGTGGGATCTTGTCACCCGTGCCGATCCACGACCAGGACGACAGCGCGAACTCGTAGGCGTCAGGTGTGAATTCTCGGATCAGGTGCACCTTGCGCATGTTGCCATGCTCACACTCCGAGCAAAAGAGGCCTCCTGGACACGTAACGATTCGGTTGGGGTGAAACGCCAAAGTGTTTTCCTGATGGAAACACGTGGCGGCCCGACGCCGGGCGTCGTTACGGTCTCGCCATGGAGAGCGGCGGGCAGGGCATCGGCAGCAGCACCGACCAGCGCACGGTCGACGACCGGATCCAGGAGTACTACTCCGGGCAGAGCGGCTGGGACGAGAACGCCCGCCTCACGGCCGCCTCCGCGCAGGGCCCGCTGGAGCACACCAGGACCCAGGAGCTGGTCCGGCAGCGGCTCGCGCCGGGCGCACGGGTGCTCGACGTCGGCGGTGCCACAGGGGTGCATGCCGCGCCGCTGGCGGCGGACGGCTACGACGTCCTGCTGGTGGACCCGGTCGCCGCGCAGGTCGCCCGCGCCGCCGAGCACGGCACCTTCGAGGCACGCGTCGGGGACGCCCGAGACCTGTCCGGGCCGGGCCTGGGCCTGGGCGACGACGAGTTCGACGCCGTGCTGCTCCTCGGCCCGCTCTACCACCTCGCGACCCGCGGGGACCGCCTCCAGGCCCTGCGCGAGGCGGTGCGCGTGACCCGCCCGGGCGGCACGGTGGTCGCCGCGGGCATCACCCGGCTCGCCGCGCTGGTCGGCGGCGGCTACGAGCTGTTCGCGCCGCCTGCCTGGCGGGCGATCCTCGAACGCGGCGAGGCCCCGGCCGACATTCCCTTCCCGGCGGCGCACTTCCACGATGCCGCCGAGCTCGCCGCCGAGGCGACGGAGGCGGGGCTGGCCGGCGTCGTCGTGCACGGCATCGAGGGTCCGGCCGGCGGGGCGCTGGAGCGGGTGGCGCTCAGTGCCCCGGAGGCACCCGCGCTGATCGGCGCCGCGCTCACGCTCGCCCGCGCCCTGTCGACCACGCCGGGCGTGCCGGACATGAGCCAGCACATCGTCGCGATCGGTACTGTCGCGCTGTGACCTCAGCATCCGGCCCGATGGCCGACCCCATCCCCAGGACCGACCCGCCGATCGTCGCCGACGAGGTGACGACGCTGCGGTCGTTCATCAACTTCTACCGCGCCACGATCCGCCGGCAGTGCGACGGCCTGACGGTGGAGCAGCTGCGCACGCCGCACCCGCCGTCGACCATGACTCTGGCCGGGATGCTCAAGCACCTGGCGTACGTCGAGGACGTCTGGTTCAACGTGCGGCTGGCCGGCAACGAGCCCGCCCCGCCCTGGGACACGGTGGACTGGGCGGCCGACAGCGACTGGGACTGGAACAGCGCCCTGGACGACACGCCGGAGCAGCTCACGGCCCTGTTCGACGACGCCGTCGCCGCCTCCGAGCGGATTCTCGACCGGGCGCTGGACCAGGTGCCGGTGAGCGGAGCGGGCGTCCTGGACCAGACCACCGTGCGCCCCGGGCGCTCGGGGCTCATCTCCCTGCGGTGGATCCTGGTGCACATGGTCGAGGAGTACTCCCGGCACGCGGGTCACGCGGACCTGTTCCGCGAGGCCGTGGACGGCGCGACCGACCTCTGATCACGGGCACGGCGCTCCGGGTCAGAGCAGGAACCACGCGTAGTCGGCGGCCTCGAGCACTATCCAGAACCGGAAGAACCGGCCGACGAGGCCCGTGCTCAGGAACAGCCACATCCGGACGCGCAGCACGCCCGCGACCACGGACATCACCATGAACGGCGGGATCCCGGCGAACGCCGAGGCGAGCAGCACGGCGCCCGTATAGACCGGGCGGCCCTCGGTGCGGTCGCGCCAGCGGGTCATCGCGGCGTCGACCTTGGGGGCCTCGAGCTTGCGGCGCAGCCAGGGCAGGCGGGTGGTCCCGGCGCCCGCCCAGTACCAGAGCAGCTTGCCGGCGATCTGGCCGGCGGCGGCCACGGCGGCCAGGAGCACGCTCGGGTAGGTCTCGTCGGCGGCGGCCACCGCCAGGTATGCCTCGAGCGCCATGAACGCCGCGACGGCGCCGCCCGCGGAGTAGAAGAAGGTGGACAGGAGGAGCATCAGCCCGCGTGTGCCCTCGGCTCGCGGGGCGCGGGAGGTGTGGCCGTGGTCACACGGTGACGCTAGCGCCTGCGGCGACGAGCTGACGAATCAGGGCCTCCGCGGGCGGTGCGGGCGGGCCGACGGTCAGGGCCATGACCCGCCGTAGCGCGCCGGGCAGGGGAGCGGTGGCGATCCCCGGGTGGCGGTGGGCAAGGAGGGTGAGCCCGGGCAGCAGGCTCACGCCCGCCCCGGCGGCGACCAGGGCCTGCACGGCCACGTAGTCGTCGGTCTCGAAGGCGATCCGTGGGGCGAAGCCGACGGCGGCGCAGCGGGCGACCATGTCCGCCCGACAGCGCTCGCAGCCGGCGATCCAGTCGGCGTCGTGCAGGGCCTTCAGGTCGGGGACGACGCCGGGGGCCGGCGCGGCATCGAGGTCCGCCGCGGTCACGAGGTTGACCGGCTCGTCGAGGATCGTGGTCGACTCGAAGCGGGACAGGTCGTCCATGGAGCGGGCGTGGCGCACGTCGATGTGCTCGAACACGAGCGCGACATCGACCGCCCCGGACTGCAGTGCCGCGACGGCGTCTGGCGGCTCGAACTCCACCAGGCCCACGGAGAGGCCGGGGTGCTCCTGCACCAGCCGGGCGACGGCGTCGGGCACGAGGGTGGCCAGCGCCGAGGGGAAGGCAGCGAGACGGGCCCGGCCCGCGCGCAGGCCCGCGAGCGCGTCGAGCTCGCGGCGGGCGCCCTCCACGCGGCCGAGGATCTCCTCGGCGCGGGTGGCGAGCAGGCGCCCGGCCTCGGTGAGGCGGACGCCGCGGCCGTGCCGCTGCAGCAGGGGGATCCCGGCGTCGGCTTCCAGGCGGGACAGGTGGTGGCTGACTGACGGCTGCGCGTAGTGCAGCTCCTTCGCTGCGGCCGTGACGGAGCCGGTACGGGCCACCGCCGCGAGGACCCGCAGCCGGGTGAGGTCGAGCTCTGCGGTCATGTCTCCAGGTTAACGCAGAAAGATAGGCGTGATCGATCGAAAATCAACGTAACAAGCATTGGACCTATGGGTCATGCGGGGGTCATGGTGGATTCATGAAGCTCGCGACCGCCCCGGCCGTGTCCACGGGAAACGCACCGCTCCCGACCATCGCCGACGTCCTCGCCGCGCAGTCGCGGCTGGAGGGCATAGTGGTCCGGACCCCGGTGGGCGTGTACCCGGACCTCGACCGGGCCGCCGACACCGGCGTCGTCGTCAAGCACGAGAACCAGCAGCGCACAGGTGCCTTCAAGGCCCGCGGCGCGAGCAACCTCCTGCTCTCCATGTCCGACGCCGAACGCGCCCGCGGCGTCATCGCCTACTCCACCGGCAACCACGCCCAGGGCGTCGCCTACGCCGCCCGCCTGACCGGGACCGCCTGCACCATCGTCATGCCCGACGACCCCAACCCCGTGAAGCTGCGCGCCGTGCTCGACCTGGGCGCCGAAGTCCTGCTGCACGGCGCCACCTTCGACGACGCCCGGGAGCACGCCACCGCCCTCGCCGAAGCCTCCGGCGCCCGCCTCGTGGGCGCGGCGAACGAGCCCGCCATCATCGCCGGCGTCGGCACCCTCTACCTCGAGATGCTCCAGCAGGCGCCCGGCCTCGACGTGCTCGTCGTACCCGTCGGCGGCGGGTCCGGCGCGGCAGCGGCCAGCCTCGTGGCGGCCGCCGTCTCGCCCCGCACCGAGGTCATCGGCGTCCAGTCCACCGCGTCGCCCGCCGCGCACGACTCCTGGCACACCGGGCTCCTCGTCGAACGCCAGAACACCACCCGCGCGGAGGGCCTCGCCGTCGGCTGCGGGTTCGAGGTCACCCAGGCGCTGATGCGCCGGCACCTCACCGACTTCGTGCTCGTCACCGACGACCAGATCACCGCCGCCCAGGAGCTGTACCTCACCGGCGCACACACCGTCGCAGAGGGAGCAGGGGCCGCGGCGCTCGCCGCCGTCCTGGCCTACCCCGAGCGGTTCGCCGGCCGCCGCGTCGGCGTCGTCTGCACCGGCGGGAACGCCAGCGCGGACGAGCTGCGCCGCGCCCTCGCGCGCGACTAGCCCGCGACCAGGCGCTGCGCACGGGACCGGGCGCCCGACTAGGCTCGGCCGCATGGCCCGCTACTTCGACGTCCACCCCGTTGACCCCCAGCCGCGCACCATCGGGCAGGTCGTCGCCATGCTGCGCGACGACGCCCTGGTCGCCTACCCGACGGACTCCTCCTACGCGCTGGGCTGCCGCATGGAGTACCACGACGGGGCCGACCGCATCCGCAGCATCCGGAAGCTCGACGACAAGCACCACTTCACGCTGGTGTGCTCGGACTTCGCCCAGCTCGGGCAGCTCGTGAAGCTCGACAACTCCGCGTTCCGCGCCATCAAGTCCGCCACGCCGGGGCCGTACACGTTCATCCTCCCCGCCACCGCCGACGTGCCCCGCAGGCTCGCGCACCCCAAGAAGAAGACCGTGGGCGTGCGCATCCCGAACTCCGTCGTCACGCAGGCCCTGCTGCGCGAGCTCGGCGAGCCTCTCCTGTCGTCCACCCTGATCCTGCCCGACCAGGCCGAGCCCATGACCGACGGCTGGACCATCAAGGAAGAGCTCGACCACGTGCTCGACGCCGTCGTCGACGGCGGGGACGCCGGGACCGAGCCGACCACCGTCGTCGACTGGTCCGAGGGTTATCCCCAGGTGGTCCGCGAAGGTGCGGGCGACCCGGCGCGCTTCGAATAACCTGTGCCCATGACGGACCCCACCGGGCTCGAGCAGGCCCGCACCAAGATGACCGAAGCAGGCGTGGCACCCGCCGCCATCGAGACGTTCACCCGCTTCTACCACCTGCTGGAGTCGGGCGAGACCGGCCTGATCCGCGAAGAGGACATCGACCCGCTCGTCGACATCCCGAACCGCGCCGAGCTGACCATCAGCGACGACGCCGCGTCCGCCGCCCTCGCCAGGACAGCGATGCTCAAGCTCAACGGCGGGCTCGGCACCTCCATGGGCATGGACCAGGCCAAGTCGCTGCTCCCCGTCCGGGTCTCGACGATCTCGACCACCGGCGAGACCGAGATGCTCACCTTCCTCGACATCATCGTCGGCCAGGTCCGCGCCGCCCGGCAGGCCACCGGAGCCCGCCTCCCGCTCCTGTTCATGAACTCGTTCCGCACCCGCGACGACTCGCTCGCCGCCCTCGAGCGGTACCCCGACATCGCCGTCGACGGCCTGCCCATCGACTTCCTGCAGAACCGCGAGCCCAAGCTTCTCGCAGACGACCTCACCCCCGTCACCTGGGACCGCGACCCCGACCTCGAATGGTGCCCGCCCGGACACGGCGACCTCTACCCGGCCCTGCACGCCTCCGGCGTCGTCGTCGCGCTCCTCGAAGCCGGCTTCCGGTACATGTGCGTCTCCAACTCCGACAACCTCGGCGCCACCCCCGACGCCACCATCGCCGGCTGGTTCGCCGCCTCCGGCGCCCCCTACGCCGCCGAGCTCTGCCGCAAGACACCCGCCGACGTCAAGGGCGGCCAGCTCGTCATCCGCAAGGCCGACGGCCGCATCGTCCAGCGCGAGACCGCGCAGACCCACCCCGACGACACCGCCGCATCCCTCGACGCCACCCGCCACCCCTTCTTCCACACCAACAACCTCTGGTTCGACCTCGAAGCGCTCGCGGCCGAGCTGGAGCGGACGTCCGGCGTGCTCGAGCTGCCGCTGATCCGCAACGACAAGACGGTGGACCCTGCCGACCCGTCGTCGCCGAAGGTGGTGCAGATCGAGTCCGCGATGGGCGCCGCCGTCGCCGTCTTCGAGGGCGCGACGGCGATCGAGGTCGAGCGGTCCCGGTTCCTGCCGGTGAAGACGACGAACGACCTGCTCGTGCTGCGCTCGGACGTCTACGCCCTGACGCCGGACTACCGGCTCGAGGCCCAGGCGCCCGCGCCCCTGGTGGACCTGGACAAGGACTACTACAAGCTGATCGACGGCTTCACCCGGCGGTTCGCCGCGGGCGCGCCGTCGCTGCGTGACGCCGACTCCCTGACGGTCCGCGGCGACTGGACCTTCGGGTCGGGCGTACGGGTCGAGGGCAAGGCGCAGCTTGCCGGCGAGGGCGGCACCGTGCCCGACGGTGCGACGGTCGGTTCCGAAGGGTTCTGAGGGCCGGTCAAGGCCGGCGCGCCGCTGGGCCCGCGGGTACGGGCACATCCACCACGCGGGCCTCGCCGACAGCGGGGGAGAGGCTACCCGCGGAGGCGGCGGCGACGTCGGCGGTCAGGGTTTCGAGCTCGTGCCGCGGGACCAGCAGGCGCAGGTGCGCGACGGCGTCGTAGGCGGGCGGCTCCATGAGGGAGCCGTGCCCGGACGCCCAGTCGCGCAGCACGTTGTCGATGCGGCCGGCATCGGCGTGCGGCACGGCTACCTCGACCTCGAGGAGCAGCTCGCGGCGGAGCAGCGCCCCTGACGCCGCGGCGACGTCCAGGGCCGCGGCGACCGCGCCCGAGTACGCCCGGACGAGCCCGCCGGCGCCGAGCTTCACGCCCCCGAAGTACCTGGTCACCACTGCGACCAGGTCGGTGACCTCGCGGTGCTTGAGCACCTCCAGCATCGGCACTCCGGCGGTTCCGCTGGGCTCGCCGTCGTCGGAGGAGCGGGCCTGGTCGGCGTGCGTGCCGAGCACCATCGCCACGCAGTGGTGGCGCGCGTCCCACAGCTCCTTGCGGAGGCGGGCGATGACGGCGTCGGCCTCCGCGACGCTGCCGGCGGGGGCGAGGTGGGCCAGGAACCGCGACTTCTTGATGACCAGCTCGTGGTCGACGGGTCGGGCGATCGTGCTGGGGAGGTCCACGGGACGAGCGTACGGGTGCACGTTCCGCTGTCGTCACGGTGAACGCCCTGCGACACCCAGGAGCTCATTCATCAGATCTAGTTATGCCATTTTGAGTCGAGGGTGAAATCTTGACAGCGCTCCCACGGCAGGGGAGTCTGTCCGTATTGCGCGGATTACGCGCTCGGGCACCGGTCTGGAGCCCATTTCACGATCTGTGCACTGGCGCACAGGGAAGGAAAGATCAGATGAAACTGGTCAACCGCAGGTCGGCCGTCGGTCGACCTGGCCTGGTAGTTCTCACGATCGCCGTGTTTCTGGGCCTCGCGTCTCCGGCGCAGGCCGCGGTCTACAACTCGTGCAACACGTTCGGGGAGTACACCCAGGGTGACTGGACGATCTACAACAACGTCTGGGGCAACCAGGGCAACACCTCGCAGTGCCTCACTGTCAACAGCATGAACTCGTGGTACGTCGATTCGACCCAGTCCGGCGGCGGCATCAAGTCGTACCCGAACACCTCGGTCAGGCCGCGAACCCCGCTGTCACAGATGGCGAACGCGGGGTTCACGTACGACACCTCGTCGGCCCCCGCCTCCGGCGAGGACTGGTGGAACTGGACGGCGGACCTCTGGTCCACCGGCAACCAGGACGAGATCATGATCTTCACCAGCTGGCACCCGGGCCCGGCCGGCGGCTGGGGCAACCAGATCGCGAGCAACGTGACGATCGACGGCGTCCTCTACGCGTCGGTCTGGCAGGCCGACCCGGGCTGGAACGTCCTGCAGTTCATCCCCGCCAACGAGAACGACAGGGGCTACGTGAACGCCCTGGCGGTGTGGCGATGGGCCGCGGACAATGGCCGCCTGCGCAACACCACCTTCGACACGATGCAGTTCGGCATCGAGATCACCTCCACCAGCGGTCAGCAGAAGAGGTACTCGCTGAACGAGTACCACGCCTGGTGGACCAACACGTCCGGCGGCGGGTCGGGCATCTAGTCCCCGACCTGTCCCGATCCACTTTCAGGGGGAGGCCCTGATCGCCGGGCCTCCCCCTCGGAGATCCGCCTGTCTGGGAAACCAACTCGTTGACCAAGGCCGGTGTTTCCCCTTGATTAATAGTGTGCCAAGCGTATATTCACACTCATGACCAGTGCCGATGCCACGTCACCACAAGCACGGAGCGGGGAGCTCGGCCGGTACCCGCGCCCGCCGGTGTCCCTCGAAGAGGCCGAGTGGGTATGGCGCGAGCTGTCCACGGAGGCGATGCGGCCGGGAGCGAAGCCGGAGACGGCGCGGCTGGCCGTGATCACGGGGCTGGTGCGGGCGACCGGCGCCCGGTACGGGGACCTGCTGCGCGTCCGCGTCGAGGACATCGACCTCGGGCCGGCGCGCGCCCGGGCGGCCGAGGGGACCGTGCTGGTGCGGCACGGCAAGCACCGCACGCCGCGGCGGCACCTGCTGCCGGCCGACCTCGTGGTCCTGCTGAAGCACTGGATGGTGGTGCGTGAGGAGCTAGCGGCCGAGCTCGAGGGCTCCGTGCCGAGGGCGCTGCTGCTCACGGTGCACCACACGCACGACAACGGGACCACCGTCGCGTCCGGCCTGCCGATCACCCGGCAGGGACTGGTGCTGTCGTGGCGCCGGTTCGTGCACCGGACCAACGCCCGCTACGGCGCGCTGCGCCCGCCGCTGCCCACGCGGTTCGAGCAGGTGCGGCGGGCGTGGGTGGAGGCTTCGCTGAGCGAGTGAGGCCCGGCGGCGGCTGAGCGCGGCGTGGCGGGTCAGGAGGACGAGATGCCCAGCAGCGGCGCCTGCGGCGTCGACGACGGCAGCTCCTTGAACCCGTACCGGTCGTAGAACGCCCGGGCCGCGGTGTTCTCGGCGCTGTAGCCGAGGTGCACGCCCGGCACACCCCGCTCCGCGAGGGCTGCCCGGAGCGTGTCGATCAGGCGCGAGCCCATACCGCGGCGCTGCAGCACGGGCAGCAGGTCGATGTGGAGGTGGGCGGGGTACGTCGTGAGCTCGCCGTGGCGCAGGCCGCGGACCATCCGCTCGGGGTCGGCGCCGGCGTGCAGCAGCTGGGCCTCGGTGTAGCCGGGGTTGCGCCCGGTGGCCGGGCCGGGCGCGGGATGGCGGGCGACGAAGCCCGGCGTCCACTCGCGTGCCCACCACTCGACGAAGGCCTGGGTGTCGGCGACGGCGACGATGTACCCCGTGGCGCGACCCTCGTGCTCGACGACCCAGGCGAGGTCGGGGGAGTGCTCCACGTAGGGCAGCACGTAGACGTCGGGCATGAGCAGATCGGACGAGTACACGCCGCGCGCGTCGCCCCCGGCCGCGGCGGTGCGGACGCAGATGTCGGCGACGTCGGCGCGGTCGGCGGCGCGGTACGGGCGGATGAATGGCTCGGTCACCCCGGAACGATAACGCGCCGGAACGCGCCGGGAGGTGCATGACGCCGACGGCGCGTATCAGCTGATCACGGACGAGGAGGCCGGGGGCGTCACTCAGTGATCGCCCCGGACGAAGACTCCAGGTGGGCGCGGACGAACCAGTGGAACAGCTCCAGGTCGTGCAGGTGACCGATGAGCAGGTCGTTCGTGACAGGGTCGACACTCTCGGTGTCCTCTGCGGCCTTGCGGTGGAACGTGATGATGGAGTCGTAGATGCCGTCCAGGGCGGCCAGGTGCTCGATCGCCTGGGCTCGGCCCAGCTCGTAGTCTTCCCATTTCCGGGCCGCGACGAGGGCGCCGGGCGTGCCGATGGGCACGGCGCCGAGGGTCGCTATGCGTTCGGCGATCTCGTCGACCATGGCGCGGACGGCCTCGACCTGCGGGTCGAGCATCTCGTGGACGCCGATGAAGTGCGGCCCCACCACGTTCCAGTGCACGTGCTTGAGGGTGAGGTGCAGCTCGTTCAGCGCGTGCAGCCGTTCCTGGAGGATCTCGGCGACCTCCGCTCCCTGCTCGGGCGTGAGGGACGGGACGGTGTAGCGGGGCAGCTTCGGGGACATGGCGGGCTCTCCTGTTCAGCCGGCGGTCAGTCCCGACCATCGTCACGCGCGGTGCCACCGGTCGCCAACGCGACGAGTGCGAGCCCTGCCACCGCGAGTGCGGCGAGCAGGACGGCGCCCCGCAGGGTTGCTCCGGAGGCGAGCATGGCG
Organism: Promicromonospora soli; assembly: GCF_014653785.1. Classification (GTDB taxonomy): domain Bacteria; phylum Actinomycetota; class Actinomycetes; order Actinomycetales; family Cellulomonadaceae; genus Promicromonospora; species Promicromonospora soli. The sequence goes on from NZ_BNAS01000006.1 coordinate 239,081, forward strand.
AGCCCGCCGAGGATCCCGGTCCCGCCCAGGACGACGGCGTCGCGCCGCCAGCCGACCGTCAGCACGGCCACCTCGGCGCGCCCGCGGAACGGGACGTGTGCCGCCCACCAGGCGGTGCGGGCGACGAGGTAGCCCAGGAGGGCCACGACGAGCGACCACGGGTCGAACGGCTCGGCGGTGAAGCCCCACAGGAGCACACCGGACAGCGCGATGGCGCCGCCTGCGGTCGTGGGGGTGGGGTGCACCACGAGGAGGCCGGTGCACAGGGCGACGAGGGTCCAGACGAGCGCGGGTTCGAGGCCGGGCGTGCGGAAGGCGGCGGTGAGCACGAGGAGCGGTACGAGGGCCAGGAGCGCGGCGCGGAACACCCAGCCGCGGACTGTGGGCGCGGTCTCGATGGTCACCTCGGGCAGGGACCGTCTGGCGGGGTCGGACAGGTGGAGCCGGAGGCGGGTCCAGGCACGGTCGGCCCAGGCGCTAGTCGTCACGGGGCGGGTCACGGGGCGGCCGTCCCCGGTACGCGCCCGGGTACGTGACGCTGCGCGGCGCGGGCCAGGGCCTCGAACCGCACGGCGGCCCGCTCGCGTTCCGAGGCGGCCCAGCGCACCACGGGCACTCCCTCGCGTTCCAGGGCGGCGAGCCGGTCCTCGCGCTCCAGTCGCGCTATGCGCCACGCGATCCAGAGGTGGTTCTCGACGACGGGGTGCACGTCCGGCAGGGTGTCGATCACCACGACGGGATGGCCGTTGGCGCGCCAGGTGCGCACCAGGTGCAGCGGATCGTCGTCGAGCACGGTGGTGAACAGGTAGACGATCGCGTCGGCCGGTACCTGCGGCGGGCGGACCCGGTGCACGGAGGCGCGATCCCTGGGTTGGGCCAGGGCCAGGGCGTGCACCACGCGGCGCAGGTGCCGGCGTCCTGCCGCGGGCAGGAGCGGACGCCGTCGGCGGGCCAGGTCTTCCAGGCCTACCCGGTCGCCCGCCTCGACGAGCGCATGGGCCACGGAGGCGGCGGCGTGCCGGGCCAGGTCGAGCGACGTGGGCTCGTCGACGCGGAGCGTGCCGTAGCCGCGCCAGGTCCGGATGTCGGGTCCGACCTCGTCGCGGGAGTCGACGACGAGCACCGCCGTCGCCTCGGCGGTGGCGTAGGTCCGGCGCACGTACAGCGTGTCGAGCTCGGGCGACCGGCGTGCCGTGGTGCGCCAGTCGATCCGCCGCAGCCGGTCTCCGGGGGTGAACGGGTGGATGTCGCGCAGCTCGGCGCCGTCGCCCAGCCGGCGTGACGAGTGGGGGCCGGTCAGGCCGCGCAGGCGCCGCGGGAGCGGTAGCCGGCCCAGCGGGGCCGCGGCCGGCAGGACCAGGCGGCGGGTGGCGCCGACCTCGACCGGTTCCTGCTCCCAGGCACCGTGCCGGGACGCACGCAGGTCGATGACGAACGTCTCCTGCGGCCCGGTGCGTACGGAGGACAGGCGGAGCGGGACGCGACGCGCCGCGGGGCTGTCATCTCCTGCGCTGCCTGCGCTGCCTGCGCTGCCCGTGGTGCCAGCACCCGGTCGCACCGCGAGCGCCACCTGGGTGCTGCGGTGGCCGGGGGCGCCGATGCGGAGGTGGGCGATGTCGGCGGTGTCCGTGCTGGGGTTTCCGGAGGCGGTGAGGTGGAGGGTGGCGGTGAGCTCGCCTGCGGTGGCGGGGTTCTCAGGTTCGTGGAGGGTTCCGTGCAGCGGTGCGTGGGGGCGGCTGGCGTGGGCCCAGGCGGCGGCGAGGAGGCCGGGGACGCCGATGAGGGCGAGGTCGGCGCGGCCGGCCAGTACGCCGGTGGCGAGCAGGAGGATGCCGGTGGCGACGGCGGCGGTGTGCGTGGAGGTGAGGCGCCAGCCGTGGCGGTCGTCGGCTGGTTTGCCCTGGGAGGTTCGTCCACCGGTGACGATGATGCCGCCGATGGTCATGGGGTGCGGACCGTGGCGGGGGTGGGCACGGTGTGCAGGAGGTCGGTGACGACGGTCTCGGGGCGGGTGGCGGATGCCCATGCGGTTGGGGTGAGGGTGATGCGGTGGGCGAGGACGGGGACGGCGACGCGTTTGACGTCTTCTGGGAGTACGTAGTCGCGGCCGTCGAGGACGGCGATGGCGCGGGCGAGGAGCACGAGGTTCTGTGATCCGCGGGGGGACGCGCCGACTTCGAGGGCGTGGTGGCCGCGGGTCGCGGCGGTGAGGTCGACGCAGTAGCGGACGACGTCGGGGTCGACGGGGACGGCTTCCGTCCCGGCCTGCATGGCGAGGACGGTGGCGGGGTCGACGATCTGGCGTACGGGGGCTGCTTCTTGTCTGCGGGCGAGGCGGCGGGTGAGGACTTCTGCTTCCTGGGTGGCGTCGGGGTAGCCGACGGCGAGGCGGACCATGAACCGGTCGAGCTGGGCTTCGGGCAGGGGGTAGGTGCCCTCGTACTCGACGGGGTTGGAGGTGGCCAGGACGTGGAAGGGGTTGGGCAGGGGGCGGCTGGTTCCCTCGATGGAGACCTGGCGTTCGGCCATGGCTTCCAGGAGTGCGGACTGGGTCTTGGGGGCGGTGCGGTTGATCTCGTCGGCGAGGAAGAGGCCGGTGAAGACGGGGCCGGGGCGGAACTCGAAGGTGCGGGTGGCGGGGTCGAACACGGAGGAGCCGGTGATGTCGGCGGGGAGCAGGTCGGGGGTGCACTGCAGGCGGGCGAAGTCGAGGCCGAGGGCGGTGGCGAGGGAGCGGGCGGCGAGTGTCTTCCCAAGGCCGGGGACGTCTTCGAAGAGGACGTGTCCGCCGGCGAGGATGGTGGCGAGGGCTACCTGGAGGGCGTCGCGCATGCCGACGACGGCGGTGCCGATCTCGGTGAGGACCTGTTCGCCCAGTGCCGCGACGTCGGTGACGGGCAGGGGGCCGGGGGTGTTCTGGTCAGGCACGGTTCTCCTCGGTGGCGGGCGGCGGCGCGTGCGTGCTCGTGGGTGCGGGGCCTAGGCGTTCGATCGCGTCGAGCCAGATCTGCACGGTGCGCGCTGTCGGGGGTTCGTAGGACAGGAGCTGCCTCAGCACGCGGGCGCCGAGCAGGCGTTCGGCGTCGGGCTGGGCGGCGGGATCAGTCGGGTCGACGCCGTGCGCGCGGAGCCGGTCCGCTGCGAGCGCCCGGATGCGGCGTACTACCCGGTCGGTGACGCGTCCGTCGCGGCTGAACGCGGCCCAGCCGAGGTCGGAGACGTCATGTCGGCCACCTGCTCGGGTGGCGGAGGCGCGGTGGGGCCATTCGGGGTCGTCGATGGTGGCGTCGGTGCCGGACCACAGGATGCTCATCGCGATGGCCAGGGCTGCCGCGGCTGTCGCGTGCCAGGGGTTGAGGATCTGCCAGAACACGAGCCCGGCGGCGGTGAGGCCGGCGAGGATCGTGACGGTGGTGACGCGCCGCCAGTTCATCTGGGGCGCCGTCCGGTCGGATCGCCTGTGGCGTCGATCAGGGGGCCGGGGTCCGGGACGTCCAGGCTGCGTGCGATGTCCGCGAGCGCCGTGCGGGCCTGGGCGACGGCGTCGGCGTCGATGGGCCGGTCGGTAAAGCGGGCCCGCTGGTAGAGGGTGCGTAGCCGGGCGACGGCGGCTGGTGGTGCGGGGGTGGCGTCCAGGACGGTGCCGGCGAACTCGGTGGGGGTCTGGGCGGGGTCGCGGCGGGTGCCGGCGCGGGCGGCGGCTTCTTCGAGGGCTACCCAGGCGGCGACGACGGCGTCGCGGGGGCGGGCGTGTCCGTCGAGGTGGGCCAGGGCGCGGGTGACGGCGTCCTGCAGCTCGGGGAGGTCGACGTCGTCACTGGTGGTGCTCGCCGCTGTGCCGGCTGCGAGGTTGTCGGGGGTGGTGCTGATGCGTTCGCGGCGGACTTCGAGGAGTCTGCGGACCGCGATCGTGATGAGGGAGGCGACGAGGAGCGCGAGGAGGGTGGCGGCGACCAGGACGGCCCAGCGGGTGTCGAACTGTGCGGGCTGCTGTTCCTCGGGTGGTGGAGTGGGGCTGCTCGACACGGGGGGCGGGCTCGCGAGGGGCACGACGAACTCCGGCTCGGGCAGCTCGGGCGGGCTGATGGTCCAGGGTGTGGCGGTGGCGGCGCCGAGGACCACGATGGTGACGAGCACGCAGGTGATGGCCAGGCGGGTTGTGGCTTTCATGTGGATCGCGTGGTGTCGCCGGTGAGGTGGTGGGCGTGGATCCCCGCGACGGCGGCCGCGACGAAGGACGCGGGGTCGCCGTCGAGGCCGCGGCCCATGGTGCGCAGGCCGGCGGGGGAGGTGCGCAGGGTGTCGACGAGGGCGGCGTCGGCCGGGACGTCGACGAGGGTGTGCCGGGCTGTGCCGGACCCGGTGCCGGACCCGAGCGTCGCCGCCTGCTCGCGGATGCGGCGGGTGAGCGGGACGCCCCAGGCGGGCATGTTCTCGACGTCGGCGGTGGGGACCGGGACGGGGATGTCGGCCGGGGTCAGGGCGACGCGGCCGTACGCGGTCAGCGAGTGGTGGGAGACGCCGAGGTGGCGGTCGCGGGGGTCTGCCCCGGACACGCGCAGGGACGCGACGGGCCGGCCGCCGAGGGCGGCGGCGGCGTTGACGGCCTCCCCGGCGGCGACGCCGGAGTAGCCCCACCGGGTGCCGGTGCCGAGGTTGCCGGGCCCCTGGGCGACGACGGCGACGTCGCACCCGGCGACGTGCCGGGCCGCCAGGAGGCCGGTGTGCACGGTGACTGCTTCCAGGTCGCCGCCGAAGGCCTGGCCGACGGTGACGCAGGTGGTGAGCCAGTCGGCGTCGCGCAGGGCGGCGATGGTGCGGGAGAAAGCGGCGGGCAGGGCGCCGCCGTCGGTCATGACGTACGCGACCTTGAGGCCCCCGGCCCCGGTCGTGCCTGCCTGGGCGGCGGCGTGCCGCAGACCCGCGACCACGGCGGGCAGCGCGGAGTGCAGGTCCGCGACGACGACGGGCATGCCGTCCAGGCTGTCGGCGTCGGCCAGGGTGGCGTGGTGGGGCGACTCCTGCTCGTCGACGCCGAGCACCATGGTCTGCAGGGGCGTGTACCGCGCCTTGACGAGGTGGCCCGGCCCCGGGACGGGGTCCGGCGGCAGGTGCGTGGTGCCGGCGGCCGGGCCGACGACGAGCGCGTACCCGCCGGTGCCGAGCCCGCGCGCGAGGGCGGACACGTTGAGCAGCAGGGCGTCGCCCGGGACGGGCTCGCCGACCAGGTCCGTGTACGCCAGCGCGCGGACGGTCACCGGCCCGGCCGCCCGGCCGGGCAGCGGCCGGTCCAGGGCCACCTCCAGCTCGAGCGCACCCCGCCACGACTTGCCTGTGGAAATCACGGTCCCGATCCGCCACGTCATCACACGATGGAGGCTACCGAACGCTACCGTTGTCCTGGTGCCCAGTGACCTGCCCCCCAGCCTGAATCCCGCCGAGCGGCTCCTGAACCTCGTCATCGCGCTCGTGAACACGAACGCGGCCATGACCAAGCAGCAGGTGCGCTCCGCCGTCGCGGGATACTCCGACGCGCCCAGCGACGACGCGTTCGAGCGGATGTTCGAGCGGGACAAGGACATGCTGCGCGCCCTGGGCATCCCCGTGGTGACGGTCGGGACCGGTGGGCACACCGACGAGCTCGGCTACCGGATCGACCAGGACGCCTACGCGCTGCCGCCCATCGACCTCACCCCGGCCGAGCTCGGCGTGCTGTCCCTGGCGGCCCAGTTCTGGCAGGACAAGACGCTGCAGACCGATATCAACCGCGCCATGGTCAAGCTCCGCGCGGCGGGCGCCGGGGACCCGTCCGCCGACGCCCTGGCCGGTCTCGCGCCGTCCGTGCGCGCCGTCGGCGACGCCTACGGGCCCCTGATGGAAGCTATCGAGGCACGCCGCGCGGTGTCGTTCAGCTACCGCGCCGCGTACGACGGCGTGGTGCGGACCCGGCACGTCGAGCCGTGGCGCATCGCGGCGCGCGACGGCGGCTGGTACCTCATGTGCTTCGACCGCGACAGGCAGGCGCCCCGCGTGTTCCGCGTGTCGCGCATCGAGTCCCGCGTGAGGGTGGTCGGCCCGGCCGGCGCCTACGACATCCCCGAGTTCGAGACCGACGCCATGCTCGGCAAGGCGCACGGCGAGGTCAGGCAGGCAGTGGTCGCCGTCCGCCCGGAGCGGGCGGGTGCCCTGCGCGCCCGCGCCAAGGCCGTGCCCGACGGCGAGCGCCAGGTCTACGCCGAACGCCTGGCCGAGGCCAGTTTCTCCGCGGGGGACTCCGCCGGGTGGGACATCCTGCAGGTGCCGTACCAGTCCCTGACCGGCATGGCGTCCGAGGCCGCCGGGTACGGCGCCGCGCTCGTCGTGCTCGAACCCGAACCCGTCCGGGAGGAGACCCTGCGCCGGCTCACCGCCGCGGCGGCACTGGGGGGCTCCCGTGGCTGAGCGCGCCGACGACCGGCTCCTGCGCCTGCTCGGCATCGTCGCCTACCTGGACGGCGCCGGCCCGGTGTCCGTAGCCGACCTCGCGGACCGGTTCGGGACCACACCCGCACAGATCCAGAAGGACGTCGACGCGCTCTGGGTCTCGGGCACCCCCGGGTACTGGCCCGACGACCTCATCGACTTCGACGCCGCGTCCATCGACCGCGGCGTCGTGCACCTCACCGAGGCGCGCGGCATGACCCGGCCCCTCCGGCTCGGCACCCGCGAGGCGATAGCACTGGTCGCGGCCCTGCGCGCCATGCGGGCGACCGACGCCGTCCAGGCCGACCCCGCACGGTCCGCCGTCGTCGAGTCCGCCCTGGGCAAGCTCACCGCCGCCACCGGCGAGGCCGCGAACGCCGTGGACGTGCGGCTCGCGCCCGGCGGTGACCGGCAGGTCGTCGCGGCGATCTCGTCGGCCCTGACCGCGCGCCACCGGCTGCGGATCCGGTACGTGACGTCGTCGGACGTCGTCAGCGAGCGGGACGTGGACCCCGTGCGGCTGCACACCCAGGACGAGTTCGCCTACCTCGCGGCCTGGTGCTACCGGGCCGCGGCGTCGCGCACCTTCCGGGTGGACCGCATCCTGGAGGCCATCGAGACGGACGTGCCGGTGCAGGCCCACCCCGGCGTGGGGGAGCCCTCGGCCGAGATTGATTTCGCCGCCCTCTTCGCGGGCGGTTCCTCACCGCTGGCGACCATCCGGTTCGCGCCGCGAGCGCGGTGGTTCGCCGAGGAGGTCCCGGTCGAGTCGGTACGCAACCTGCCCGACGGCGACTTCGAGGTCACCCTGCGCGTCACCAACCCGGGCTGGCTGCGCAGCTCCCTGATCCGGCTCGCCCCGTTCGTTCGTTCGGTCTCCCCGAAGGCCCTCGCCGACGACGTCGCGGGCGCCGCCACCGAGGCGCTGGCGGTCTACGGCGTCGTCGTGGCAGACCGAGACGAAGCCACATCACGGAATCCGCACTAGGCTTGGCGACCATGTGGTTCTGGGTGTGGACCCTGCTGATCGTGGGCAGCCTTGTCGGAGCGTTCTTCATTGCCCGCTATCTCTGGCGGTCGGCAAAGGGACTGATGCAGGAGCTGGGCCGGGCTTCCCGCCGGATCGGCGAGTCGAGCGACCGGATGCAGGAGCTGTCCGACCGGGCTCGTGAGGTGGCAAGCACGCAGCACGCCGGACCGAGCCTGTTCGACGACGTCACGATCCACTACCAGCGCGTCAACGCGCACCGGGTGGCCCGTGCGGGGCGCAAGGAAGTGCGCCGGGCGAGGAACGTGGCGACGTGGCAGAAGTGGAAGCATTTCAACGACTGACCCTGCGCTACCTGCCGTCCATCGAGGGGCTACCTTTGTGCCCCCTGGGTCCGCGTAGGATCGGGCATATCCGCACTACGCGAATCAGCCGCACCGTAAGGAGTCACCATGACAGGCGCCATGCAGCCCTGGCACTGGATCGTTCTGCTCGTCGTCGTCCTGCTGCTCTTCGGGTCCACCCGCCTGCCGGGGCTGGCCAAGAGCGTGGGCCAGTCGATGAAGATCTTCAAGAAGGAGATCAAGGACATGCGCGACGACAAGCCCGCCGACGGCGACGCCGCCGACGGCGTGACGAACGCGCCGACCGGCACCGCTGCCGGCTCCACCACGGGATCGGCGACGAGCTCGTCGGCGAGCTCACCCACGGACAAGGGCGGCGACGCCCCCAAGGCCTGACCGGTGGCACGTACGAGGCGGTCGTCCGACGGCCGTATGCCTCTGCTGGAGCACCTGCTCGAGCTGCGCAAGAGATTCGTCCTGATAGCGCTCGGCCTGGTCGTCGGCGCCATCGCCGGATGGTTGCTCTACGACCCGTTGCTGGTGCTGCTCCAGCGTCCGCTCGTGGTGGCGGAGGAGATGCGGGGCAACGAGATGACCCTGAACTTCGCCGGGCCGATGGCGGCGCTGGACCTGAAGATCAAGTCGTCCCTGTTCCTGGCCGTGTTCCTGACCTGCCCCTGGTGGCTGTACCAGGTGTGGGCGTTCATCACGCCGGGCCTCAACTCGAACGAGAAGAAGTACGCGTACGGGTTCGTCGGCGCCGCGTTCCCGCTGTTCCTCGGCGGTGCGTACATGGCCTGGCTCGTGTTCCCGCACGCGATCGAGATCTTGTCGGGGTTCCTGCCGGACGATGCGACGGCGTTCACCAACGCCCAGGAGTACCTGTCCCTCGTGATGCGGCTGCTCATCGCGTTCGGGCTGGCGTTCCTGTCCCCGGTGCTGCTCGTCGGCCTGAACTTCGCCGGCCTGCTGTCGGGCAAGGCGCTGCTGGGTGGCTGGCGGTGGGCCATCCTCGTCGCGTTCACCTTCGCCGCGGTCATCACGCCGACGCCGGACGCCCTGACGATGATCCTCGTGGCGCTGCCGATCTGCGTGCTCTACTTCGGCGCCGTCGGGGTGTCGGTCCTGCACGACCGGAGCGTCGAGAAGCGGCTCGCTGAAGCAGAGATCTGACAGCTCGTCCCGCCCCGCGGCCTCGGCCGTCGAGGAACCGTGCCCGGCCAGCCATGAGCGCAGGCTGGGCACGGTCATGTGACGTTCGGGGTGTCGGAGAGTGACCGTAGGCTGTGCCCATGAGCGACCTGAGCCCCGCCGAGCGGTACACGGCCTTCCGGTCACAGAGCCGTTCAGCGGCCGAGCACCCCGAGCTGACCCTCTTCCGGGAGGTCATCGGGTTCGAGCTCGACGACTTCCAGGTCCAGGCCTGCGAGGCCCTCGAACAGGGCCGCGGCGTGCTGGTCGCGGCCCCCACCGGGGCGGGAAAGACCGTCGTGGGCGAGTTCGCCGTCCACCTGGCCCTCGCCGGCGGCCGCAAGGCGTTCTACACGACGCCCATCAAGGCCCTGTCCAACCAGAAGTACTCCGACCTCGCGCGCCGCCACGGCCTCGAGAACGTCGGCCTGCTCACCGGGGACACCACGATCAACGGCGACGCGCCGGTGGTGGTCATGACCACCGAGGTGCTGCGCAACATGCTGTACGCCGGGTCGTCCACCCTGGACGGGCTCGCCTACGTGGTCATGGACGAGGTGCACTACCTCGCCGACCGCTTCCGCGGACCCGTCTGGGAAGAGGTCATCATCCACCTCTCCGACGACGTGCAGCTCGTCTCCCTGAGCGCCACCGTGTCCAACGCCGAGGAGTTCGGCGACTGGCTCGAGATGGTGCGCGGCGACACCGCCGTCGTCGTCTCCGAGCGCCGGCCCGTGCCCCTGTGGCAGCACGTCCTCATGTCGTCGCCCGAACCGCGCGGCAAGCCGAGCCTCCTGGACCTGTACGCCGGGCACGTCGACCCGACCGACCCCGGCACCAGCCCGCCCATCAACCCCGACCTGTCCGCGGCCTTCCGGTCCGGGCGCAGCGGCAACCGGCCCGGCGACCGTGGCGGCTCAGGTGGCGGACGAGGCCGCGGCCGCGGACGGGGCGACCGCGGGTACCGCGGAGGCAACGGGCGTCGGAACAGTGACGGCGGGCAGGGCGGCATCGGGCCGAACCGGCGCACCCCGCCCCGGTTCATCGTCATCGACGCCCTGGGCGCGGACGACCTGCTGCCCGCGATCTACTTCGTGTTCTCCCGCGCGGGCTGCGAGGCCGCCGTCGACCAGTGCCTCAAGGCCGGGCTGCGCCTGACCAGCCCGCAGGAGGAGGCGACCATCCGCGCCGTCGTGGAGGAGCGCACCGCCGCCATCCCGCCCGAGGACCTCGACGTGCTCGGCTACTGGTCCTGGTCGCAGGCCCTGGCCCGCGGCGTCGCCGCCCACCACGCCGGCATGCTGCCCGTGTTCAAGGAGACCGTCGAGGACCTGTTCTCGCGCGGCCTGGTCAAGGTCGTGTTCGCCACCGAGACCCTCGCGCTCGGCATCAACATGCCCGCCCGGTCCGTCGTCCTGGACAAGCTCGTCAAGTGGGACGGCGCCAGCCACGTCCCGGTCACGCCCGGTGAGTTCACCCAGCTCACCGGCCGCGCCGGACGCCGGGGCATCGACATCGAGGGCCACGCCGTCGTCGTCGACCACCCCGCGCTGGACCCCGTGGCCCTCGCCGGCCTCGCGTCCAAGCGCCTGTACCCCCTCAAGTCCAGCTTCCGGCCCACCTACAACATGGCCGTCAACCTCGTGGCCCAGGTCGGCCGCGACCGCGCACGCGAAGTCCTGGAGACCTCGTTCGCGCAGTTCCAGGCCGACCGCGGCGTCGTCGGCCTGGCCAAGCAGGCCCAGGCCCACGCCGAAGCCCTCGACGGGTACGCCAAGGCCATGTCCTGCGACGTCGGCGACTTCGGCGAGTACATGGACCTGCGCCGCGCCATCAAGGACCGCGAGCGCGAGCTGTCGCGCGTAGCGTCCGGCGCCCGGCGGGCCGAGGTCGTGGCATCCCTGGAACAGCTGCGCCGCGGCGACATCGTCGAGGTGCCTTCCGGCCGGCGGCGCGGGTACGTCCTCGTGCTCGACCCCGGCGAGCCCGGCGGGTTCGACGGGCCGCGCCCGACCGTGCTGACCCAGGAACGCCAGGTCAAGAAGCTGACCCTGGCCGACGCGCCCGCCGGCCTCGAGACCGTCACGAGCGTCAAGATCCCCAAGGCGTTCAACCCTCGCAAGCCCGACGCACGCCGCGACATGGTCTCGACCATGCGCAACGCACTGGGCGCCCTGGCCGACGACGTCCCCTCCGCCCACTCGACCAGCAGCCCTGCGGACAGCCCGGCCAGCAGGGCCGCACGCGGCGGAGCCCTGCCCGGGCGCCGCGGCGACGCCTCCACGGACAACGAGCTCGCCCGCCTGCGCAAGGCCCTCAAGGCCCACCCGTGCCACGCCTGCCCCGAGCGCGACGACCACGCCCGCTGGGCCGAGCGCTGGAACAAGCTCAAGCGGGAGCACGACCAGCTCGTGCGCCGCGTCGAGGGACGCACCGGCTCCATCGCCCGCACGTTCGACCGCACGCTCGACGTGCTGCTCACCCTCGGCTACCTGCAGCACACCGGGGCCGGAAACGGGCAGGGCGGCGCAAGCCGGGGCAGCGCCGGCCGGATCCGGGTGACCGACGACGGCCGCTGGCTGCGCCGCCTCTACGCCGAGAACGACCTGCTGCTGGCCGAATGCCTCCGCCGCGGGGTGTGGGACGGCCTCGACCCGGCCGGCCTGGCCGCCGTCGTCTCCACCGTCGTGTACCAGGGGCGGCGAGACGACGCCCCCGACCCGTACATCCCCGGTGGACCCACCGGCCGCCTCGCGGGCATCCTGGACGACACGCAGCGCGTGTGGTCCGAGGTGGACGACCTCGAGGAGGCGCACGGCATCGAGGCCACCGGACCGCTCGACATGGGCTTGGTCGGCGCTATGTACCGGTGGGCGTCCGGCAAGGGGCTGGACAGCGTGCTGCGCGGCTCCGACCTCGCCGCGGGCGACTTCGTGCGCTGGTGCAAGCAGGTCATCGACGTGCTGGACCAGCTCGGCGGCGCCGCGCCGTCGGACAAGCTGCGCACGACCGCGCGCAAGGCGCAGGACGCGGTCCTCCGGGGAGTCGTGGCCTACTCCAGCATCTGACGAGGTCGCGGCCCCGGACAGGGGACATCGGCTGAGGTGATCGCATACAGTTCCCACCGTGAGCCAGCCAGCCCGATCGATCCTGTACCGCAACGGAGTCGTCCACTCCGCGGCCGACCCGTTCGCCGAGGCAATCCTCGTGGACGACGGGGTCGTTGCGTGGCTGGGTGCCGACGACACGGCCGCAGGGCTCGCCGCGCGCGCGGACCGGGTGATCGACCTCGACGGCGCGCTGGTGACCCCCGGGTTCGTCGACGCGCACGCCCACGTGCTGGAGACCGGCCTGTCGGCCGACTCCGTGGACCTCACGACCGCCGGGGGCGTGCACTCGCTCGCCGACGCGCTGGCCGCCCTGTACGTGGGCGCCCGCCGGCTGGCGGCGACCGACCCGTCCGGCGACGAGGTGCTGCTCGCCTACGGCTGGGACGAGCAGGCCTGGCCCGAGCGGCGCGCCTTCACCCGCGAGGAGCTGGACGCCGCCTGCGGCGGACGTCCTGTGTACGCGGCACGCGTGGACGTCCACTCGGCGGTGGTCTCCACCGCCATGGCCGCGCGCGCCGGCATCCAGCAGGACCCCGCCTGGACCGGGATGGGCCTGTCCGGCTCCGGGTGGTCCGACGCCCCCGCCGACACCGGCCTCGTCACGGCCGCCCTGCACCACACCGTGCGCGACGTCGCCCACGCCCTGTCGCCCGAGCGCCGCAGCAGGATCTACCGCGACACGCTCACCGCGTGGGCGGCCCGCGGCATCGTGTCCGTGCACGAGATGAGCGGCGAGCACCTCGACACCCGCGCCGGGCTGGCCGAGCTGTACGCCATGACGGCGAGCTCGGTGACGCCGGAGGCCCTCGCGGAGCCGGGCGCGCCCGCCCTGCCGCACCTGGTCGCCTACCGCGGCGAGCTCTGCGAGAGCGCCGACGACGCCCGCGCCCTGCTCGCCGAGCTTCCGTTCCTCACCGGGATCGGCGGAGACCTCAACGTCGACGGGTCGATCGGCTCGCGCACCGCGGCCCTGCGCAGCCCCTACGCGGACCTGCCCGCCGACCCGTCCACCGGCACCTTCGCCGGCGCCCTGACCAACGCCGACGGCACCCCGTGGACCGGCAACCTGTACCTGTCCGCCGACCAGATCGCCACCCACCTGGCGGCTGTGCAGGGCGCCGGCGTCCAGGCCGCGTTCCACGTCATCGGGGACCGGGCGATGGACACCATGGTGCTCGGACTCCAGATCGCCGCCCAGACGACCGGGGAGAGCGCGCTGCGCGCCGGGCACCACCGCATCGAGCACGGGCTGTTCGTGGACGCGGTGACCCTCGCCGCGCTCCTGGTGCACGGCGTCGGGCTGTCGGTGCAGCCGGCGTTCGACTCGGTGTTCGGCGGGACCAAGGGCGTGTACGCCTCCCGGCTCGGCCCCATGCGCGCCGGATCGCTCATGCCGTTCGCCGACCTCGCGCAGGCCGGCGTGCCGCTCGCGTTCGGCTCCGACACACCGGTCACGCCCGTCGACCCCTGGCAGGGTGTGCGCGCCGCGACCAGCCACGAGGACCCGGAACAGCGCATCTCCGCGGGCGCCGCGTTCCGCGCCCACACCCGCGGCGGCTGGCGCCTCGCGGGCCTGGACCACACCGGCGCCGGCCAGCTCCGGGTGGGCGCACCCGCGCACCTCGCCGTCTGGCGGGCCGAGCAGCTCGGCGTGCAGGCCGCACCCGGACGGCTCAGCTCCTGGAGCGAGGAGGCGCGAGCCGGAACGCCCCTGCTGCCCGACCTCTCGCCCGACGCCGTCGACCCGGAGTGCCTGCACACGATGCGCGACGGCGTCGTCCTGCACGACGCACTGTAGAAGCCCACAACTAAGGGATCATCTCTACGCCGGTAGGCTGCGATGGTGCGCCTGCGTGAGCCGTCCCGGCTGCTGTCCTTGTTCCTCGCGGTGACCGGTGGCCTCATCCTCTGGTCGGCGTTCCCCGACGCCGGCGTCTGGCCCGCCGCGTTCGTCGCGGTCGCGGTCCTGTACTGGTCGCTCGGCCGCGACAACGCCTGGTGGAACTTCCTCGTCGGGTTCCTGTTCGGCATCACGTTCTTCCTGCCGCACCTGTGGTGGGCGCACGAGTCGACCGAGACCGCCCCGTGGATAGCGGTGGCGACCGTCGAGTCGCTGTTCCTCGCCCTTTTCGGCGCGCTGTGGACCTGGGTCCGCCGCGCCCCGTTCCTGCGCCGCCGCGGCTGGTGGCTCGCCGCCGCGTTCGCCGTGCTCTACGTCGCCGTCGAGCAGCTGCGCGCCGAGTTCCCGTTCGGCGGGTTCCCCTGGGGCCGCCTCGCGTGGGCCATGGCCGGCACCCCGACGGGGCGTGCCGCCTGGCTCGGCGGCACCGTCGCGGTGAGCCTGCTCGTCGCGTTCGCCGGCGTGCTGCTCGCGCTGGCCGTGGCGGGCCTGGTCCGGGCGGCGCGCCGCCGGAGCCGGCAGACGCAGGCCGAGGGTCAGCACAGCGTCCTGCCCGAGGTTGGCCGCTCCGTGGGCGCCCTCGCGCTGGGTGCCGCGGTCGCCGTCGCGCCGCTGGTGCTGCCGCTGCCCACGTCCGCGAGCGCCGGGGCCGTCGAGACGCCGGAGGGCAACGAGGTGTACGACGCCGGGAGCGACCTTGCCGAGGACGGTCAGCTGTGGGCGGGTGCGGTCCAGGGCGACGTGGGGGAGCCGGGCCTTGGTGCGTTCGCGAACCGGGCGGAGGTGCTGAACAACCACCTGGAGGGCACGTACACGCTGGCCGAGGACTATGCGGGTGAGCTGGACGTGGTGCTGTGGCCGGAGAACGGTTCGGACCTGGATCCGCAGACGGCACCTGATGTCGCGCACGGGCTGGACGAGGCGTCGAAGGCTGTGGGGGCGCCGATCCTGGTGGGGGCGCAGGAGTTCCCGGAGACGGGTGGGCGGTACAACGTGCTGCTGATGTGGCAGGCGGGCAACGGTGTGATCGGGCGGTATGCGAAGCAGCATCCGGCGCCGTTCGGTGAGTACATCCCGATGCGGTCGTTCCTGCGGCTGCTCTCGGACCAGGTGGACCGGGTGACGACGGACATGATCCCGGGGGTGAACCCGCCGGTGGTGGATGTGCCGAGCAGGCTCGGTCAGGGTGACTACCGGCTGGGCACCATCATCTGCTTCGAGGTGGCGTACGACGAGATCATCCGGGACGCGGTGGTCGAGGGGGCGCAGGTGCTGGTGATCCCGACGAACAACGCGTCGTTCGGGTTCACTGCGGAGTCGACGCAGCAGCTGGCGATGTCACGGATGCAGGCGATCACGACGGGGCGGGCGGCGGTGCAGATCTCGACGGTGGGTGTGTCGGGTGTGATCACCCCTGACGGCACCGTGGTGCGGCGGACCGGTCTGTTCACTGCTGACGAGTT
The DNA here is from genome assembly GCF_014653785.1 of Promicromonospora soli. Lineage (GTDB taxonomy): Bacteria > Actinomycetota > Actinomycetes > Actinomycetales > Cellulomonadaceae > Promicromonospora > Promicromonospora soli. The sequence goes on from NZ_BNAS01000006.1 coordinate 254,539, forward strand.
CGTGACGAACCTGCCGCTGCGGTCCTCGATCACGCCGGCGGTGGCCGCCGGCTACTGGCCGGGCTGGGTGGTCGGTGGTCTTGCCGGTGTGCTCCTGGTCGCGGGTGTCGTGGGCGGGATCGGCGCGCGGCGGGGGCGCGCGAGCGGGGCCCCTGCAGAGGGCGGAGCAGGTAAGACGGAGCTGGTCGGGCAGGGCCGGTAGGGCACGGCCCGCGAACCGAGCAGACCGCAGATCAGTAGACGCAGAACGACCGTCGGGTCCGGGCCTTGTGGCCCGGACCCGACGGTCGTTGTTCTTGCTTTCAGCCGCGGCTGTCAGTCGAGGACTGTCAGGCGGAGCGGCGGAGCTTGCCGGCGCGCAGCAGCTCGAGACGCTCGTCGAGGAGGTCCTCGAGCTCCTTCACCGTGCGGCGCTCCAGCAGCATGTCCCAGTGGGTGCGCTGCGGCTTGGTCGCCTTGGGCTCCGGCTTCTCGGCGTCGCGCAGCAGCGCCTCCTCGCCGCAGCGGCACTCCCAGATCGGGGGCACGTCAGCGTCTGTGGCAAAGGGCAGGATGATGGTGTGGCCGTTGGGGCAGTCGTAGTAGGCCTGGAACCGAGGGGCGAAGTCAACGCCCTCGTCGGACTCCATGCTCTTACTACCGATGCTCATACCGCGCAGGGACCGGTCAGGCACGATGTCCTCCAGAGGGTTGTCGGGATAGGTGGCGGAAAAAGGTCCACATAGCCAACGCAGGGACCCTCTGTGATGTTCCAGCCGTTCCAGCCGTCTGATGACCAGCCGTCTGATCAGGCTACGCGTCGGACGTGCGCGCGCAAGCGCACTCCGGGCAAACTGGGCGCCGATGTGCGCGATCTCACGTAGGTCGCGGCGGGTGGGAGATGGCACCGCGGGAACAATCGACCATAGCAGCCTGTTGAGGCCCATGTGCATGTAGATGCATGAACCAGCCAACCAGATGGGGGAGCGCAGCATCATGCAGTTCGGGATCTTCAGTGTCAGCGACGTGACGACGGACCCGACCACGGGGCACACTCCGGACGACACCGAGCGTGTCCGGGCCATGCTCACGATCGCGAAGCACGCGGACGAGGCAGGCCTCGACGTCTTCGCCACCGGTGAGCACCACAACCCGCCGTTCGTGGCCTCCAGCCCGACGACGATGCTCGGCTACCTGGCCGGCGTCACCCAGAACATCACCCTGTCCACGGCGACGACGCTGATCACGACCAACGACCCGGTCCGCATCGCCGAGGAGTACGCGATGCTCCAGGTCATCTCCGACGGCCGGATGGACCTCATGATGGGCCGCGGCAACACGGGCCCCGTGTACCCGTGGTTCGGTCAGGACATCCGCCAGGGCATCCCGCTCGCGATCGAGAACTACGCGCTCGTGCGCCGGCTCTGGACCGAGGACGTCGTGGACTGGGAGGGCAAGTTCCGTACCCCGCTGCAGGGCTTCACCGCCACGCCGCGCCCGCTGGACGGCGTGCCGCCCTTCGTGTGGCACGGCTCGATCCGCAGCCCCGAGATCGCGGAGCAGGCCGCCTACTACGGCGACGGATTCCTGCACAACAACATCTTCTGGCCCATGAGCCACACCAAGCAGATGGTCCAGTTCTACCGCCAGCGGTTCGAGCACTACGGCCACGGCCGTGCCGACCAGGCGATCGTGGGCCTCGGTGGCCAGGCCTTCATCCGCAAGAACAGCCAGGACGCCTGGGACGAGTTCCGCCCGTACTTCGACAACGCGCCCGTCTACGGGCACGGCCCCACCATGGAGGACTTCACGCGCGACACGCCGCTCACCGTCGGCTCCCCGCAGCAGGTCATCGACCGCTACGGGTCCTTCATCGACGAGGTCGGCTACTACCAGCGCCAGATGTTCCTCACGGACCACGCGGGCCTGCCGCTCAAGACGGTCCTGGAGCAGATCGACATCCTCGCCTCCGACGTCGTGCCGGAGCTGCGCAAGATCGCCGACGCCAAGCGGCCGCAGGACGTGCCGGCCAACCCGCCCACGCACGCCGAGCGCGTGGCCGCGGCGCGGGCCACGGGCGAGGCCGGCACCACCCACGTCGGCGACGGCGGGGACGAGTACACCGGCAAGCTGGCCGAGGAGGCCCTCTCGTGACCGTTGTTCCTGAGTCTGTTGTTACTGAGACCGACGAGGACCGGCGCACCATCGCCGTCGTCCACGCAGGGCTGGGGCAGCCCTCGTCCACGCGACTGCTGGCGGACCGCCTTGCCGACGCCACGGCGCGCGAGCTCGAGGCCCTCGGCCACGAGGTGACCGTCGAGGTCGTCGAGCTGCGCGACCACGGCCACGCGATCGTGGACGCCATGCTCACCGGGTTCCCCACGGGCGACCTCGCCCGCGCCATCGAGACGATCACCCAGGCCGACGGCGTCATCGCCGTCACCCCGCTGTTCACCACCACCTACTCGGGGCTGTTCAAGTCGTTCGTCGACATCCTCGACAAGGAAGCGCTCACGGGCATGCCCGTGCTGCTCGGCGCCACCGGCGGCACACCGCGACACTCGCTCGCGCTCGAGTACTCCCTCCGGCCCCTGTTCACCTACCTGCGAGCCGACGTCGTCACGACGTCGGTCTTCGCGGCCACGGACGACTGGGCCCAGGCCGGCGGCGAGGAGCACGACGACGGCGGCAGCTCCCTGCCGCAGCGCATCGAGCGGGCGGGCCGGTCCCTGGCCGGCGTCGTGTCCGCGCGGGGCGAGCACGCCAAACCGGCCGACCCGTTCTCGAGCACCCCGAGCTTCCTCGACCTGCTCGGCGGGGACTGAGACGCGGCGCGGGCAGGTCATTCCTGCTCCGCGCCGCCCGCGCGGACCCGCGCTCAAGGGCTCTGGCCTGCGCGTCTTGCGCTTTCGTGACTGTCTTTGTGATCTGACCATGCCCGGGGCTTGCACGCCCAGGGCATGGCGGGGAACATATGGGACAGCGGTCGCCTCAGGTCGTGGCCGGGACGACGGTGAGGGAGCGGTCATGGCGGACAGCACGGCGGGCGAGGTCTCGGACGACGCGAGCGCCGACGACCTGAGCTCGGACAGCCTGATTGCGGACAGCCCCTTCGCGGACAGCCCCTTCGCGGACGGCTCCGGTGCGGGCAGCCCTGGTGCGATCGAGTCGAGTGCCGCCGGCTCGAACCCGACCCGATCGAACGCAGGCGACCTGAGCGGCGACACCGGGCGAGTCGCCCGGATCGTCGCGGCGCTGCGGAAGGCCCACGCCGAGCAGGCCGCGACTGCGGCTGCTGGTCCTGGTGCTGGTTCTGTTGTCGAATCCACCGCCGGTTCCGTCGCAGGCTCCGGTGTTCCGTCTCCCGCCTCCGACATGACGGCGCAGATGGCTGATACCGGGACCGCTGAACCAGTGCCGGCAGCCGCGGATGCCGGCACCGGTTCCCCTGCCGGTCCCGGTACCGAGACCAGCGCGCTGGACGCTCCCGCTCCCCGCCGCGAGAGCACCGGGGTGCGGCCGCCCGCGCCGAGCACGCCGACCCTGCGCTGGAACCCCGGTGCCCGCTACCGCGCATCGAAGCTCGCGAACGGCCCGGCCCCGCACGCACCTTCTCACGCTCCTTCTGGAGCGGGCGGCGCTTCCGCGGCTTCCGCGGCCCACCCGGCCCCGGCGCCCTCCGTCCCCGCTCCGCCTGTCCCCGCTCCGCCCGTGGCCGGAGCGCCCGTTGCACCGGCGGCACCTTGCCCTCCGGTACCCCTTCCTCCTGTCCCGGCTCCGCCTGTTCCAGCTCCGCCCGTACCCGCCGCCGCCTCTCCCGCGCCCACACCGCCGCCGTACGTGCACGCGCCCGTCCCCCCGCCACCTGGCCTCGCCGGCCGCCTGTACCGCGGACCCGCCCGCCGGACCGCCGTCTTCGAGCGGGAGATCTGGTACCCCGTGGCGCGATCCTCACGCGTACCCCGGGACGTCGGCGAGGCGCTCGTCGCCGCCGTCGAGCGTTACCGCAAGGGTTCGATCTCGACGTCGGGCCTCGTGCGCGCGATCGGCAAGGCGCACGCCGCCTGACGGACCACCCGTCCGGCTGGTCCGACCGGGCCCTGACTCGGCTTACCTGGTGCGCCGAGTCAGGGGCCCGGTCCTGCTGTCCCTCGTGACCTCAGTTCCCGCCTGCCGTTCGTCGGCTACCCCTCGGGTTTTCACATCGCGCCAAACTAGCCGCCCGAACCCGTCGGGTTCGCCCAGTCAAGCCCTTGTCCCGGGTTCTCGCAGCGGAGGACCATTCGTTGCACTGCAAGCCGACGCACCCGGGGATGCGTCCCGTCGCTCCTTCGATGAGAGGCGGCGGACGGGCATCTGACGACCAGGACGAGGGGGCGCGAGAGCCGATGCACAAGCACGTGTGGGCATTGCTCGGCGCGCTTGCCGTGTTCGTCGTCGCAGGGCTGCTCAGCAGCTGCATGACGGACGCCAGCACCGCCAACTTCACGGCGCCGGAGGAGTACGCGACGGTCGAGCAGCTCGTCGCCGACGCCGACGTCGTCGCCCTGGTGCGGGCCGGTGGCTCGCGGGTCGACATCGTCGATGACGTGCCGTACACCCGCACCGAGCTCCAGCTGCGCAAGGTGCTGCTGGGCGCGGTGGGGAAGCACGCGGAGCTGGCGGTCACCCAGGTCGGGTCCGGCTCGTCGCCACCCGGGGCAGGCCTGCCGTCCGTCCTGCGGGACGGCCACGAGTACGTGGTCGCGCTGAACCGCACCGCGGCGGGGGAGTTCGAGGTGGTGGGCCCCGGCGTCTGGCGGGCCGACACCATGGGCGCGAGCCTCACGCTGCACACGGCCAAGCCGACCTCCGTCCCGGCGGCCATCCCGCACGTGACCACGCCCTGGGAGCTCGAGGTGGAGCTCGGCAAGGTACGGGAATCCCTGGGAACGAGCGTCGTCGGCCGGCCGAGCCAGGAGCAGGCCGAGTCGCCAGGCGCGTCGCAAGGCCAGGAGCAGAGCCGGTCACACGGCCAGGAACGGGGCCAGCCACGGGGCCAGGAACACGGCCAGGAACACGGCCGCCAGCAGGGCGAGTCACGAGGACCGCCTGGGCCAGACTGGGCGCATGACCCGAAGCCTCGTCCTCACCGCCGATGACGCAGGGACCGACCCCGACGCCGACCGCGAGATCGCCGCACTCCTGGCCGGGTCGCCGCTGACGGCGGTCGGCGTGGTCACCGCTGATCCGGAAGCCGGCCGGGCGAGCTGGCCGGCGAACGGGTGGGAGAACCCTGGCGCCGCGCGAGCCGTCCGGCTCATCGCCGCCTCCGCTCCGGCCGTCGCCCCCGGCGTGCACGTTGTGCTCCCAGCGCCTGGGCCGGACGGCGGTCTCGACGACGTCGTCGACCGGATCACGGCTCAGCTCGACGCCCTGACCCGCGCCACGACTGCCGCCGGCGCGCCCGCGCCGGACCGCCTGGACTCCCACCAGGGCACGCTGTACGGGCTGCTGGGCCGCTCCTACCTCGCCGAGGCGATCGGTCTGTGCGCCGCGCGCGGCCTGGCGTTCCGCCTGCCGCGCAGCCTGGACCTGTACGGCGACGACGACCCGGTGCTTGCCCTGCCCGACGTCCGATCGCGGCACGCGAGCGCCGTCGCTGCCGCCGACGACGCCGGGGTGCGCATGCCGCAGGTCATCGCCACCCACCGTGGCAGCGACGCCGAGGCCCTGGACTACACGACGCTGCGTGACCACTACCTGCGCCTGCTGGAGCGGCTGCCCGAGGGGACGAGCGAGATCTTCCTGCATCCCGCACCGGATACGGCGCGCCTGCGGGAGCTGTCGTCGGGGTGGTGGCGCAAGCGGACGTGGGAGCTGCGCCTGCTGGGCGATCCGGTCTTCACCCGCGAGATCGAGCGGCAGGGCATCGACCTGGTCAGCCGGTGGTGAGTAGGCTCGCCAGCGTGGAGCCCGAGGACGCCGTGGACGTGCCGAAGGCAGGACCAGGTCCGTCGCCAACCAGGACGTCGCCGCTGCGCTACGGCGCGGGCATGTTCGGCACCTCGCTGCCGATCAACCTCGTCAAGGGCTCGATGCTCTACGTCTACGTGGAGCTGCTTGGCCTGGACGCCGCCATCTACGCGACCGTCTACGCGGTATACGGGGTGCTGGATGCGCTGGACAACCCCGTCTTCGGGCATCTGTCGGACCGGACGCGGTCCCGGTGGGGGCGGCGCCGGCCGTATCTCGTGACGGGTGCGCTGGTGCTGGCCGTTACGACGATCGCCCTGTTCTCCGTGCCGGGACCGGTGGCCGACTCCGCGGTGGGCCTCGCGGTGTGGTTCGCCGTCTTCGCGATCACCACCGAGATGGCCGACTCTCTGATCAACGCCAGCTACGGCGCGCTGCTGCCCGAGCTGTTCTCCCACGAGAAGCGCCGGGCGACGGCGAACGCGGTGCGGCAGGGCGCGCAGCTGATCGCCCTGGTGATCGCGCTGGCGATGACGCCCGTCCTGGCGCGGAACGTCCTTGGCACCGAGGGCTCCGCCGTCGGCTACGGGCGACTCGCGATCATCTTCGGCGTGGTCTCTGCGGCCGTGATCCTGTGGACGGCGTTCGGCGTGCGGGAGGATCCGGCGCTGAACGCCGAGGCCAAGCCGCTGTTCTTCCGGTCGGTCAGACAGATCCTCTCGACGTCGCAGTTCTGGACGGTCGGGCTCGTCAACGCCTGCTACGGCGCCGCGATGGCGCTGGTCCTGGGCGGGCTGCAGCTCTACGTTCACCACACGCTGGGCGGCTCGGCGCTGGACGCGAGCATCCTGCAGCTCGTCGTGATCGCCGTGTCGATCGGGATGCTGAGCGTGTGGGCCGCCGTCGTGCGGCGCAAGGGGGCCGCGTGGACGTGGCGGCTCGCACTGCCGGTCGCCGCGGTCGGGTTCGTGCCGATGTACTTCGCGACGGACCTGATCACCGGGATCCTCGCGGGCCTGACGGTGGCGGTCGGGTACTCCGGCGTGCTCGCCACGAACGACCTGGTCATCGCCCGCGTGCTCGACGCCGACGCCGCCCGCCACGGCACCCACCGCAGCGGGCTGTTCCTGGCGGCGTTCGGTGTGCTGGGCCGCCTCAACGGCCTGGTGACGGCGGCGGCGCTGGCTTCGCTCACGGTGTGGTTCGGCTACCGGTCCGGCGCCGACCCCGGGCCCGACCCCGGGCAGGCGTTCCGCGTCTACCTGTCGCTGTACCCGTTCGCGCTGCTCGTCATCGGCACGACGGTCTCGCGGTTCATCCGCCTGCCCGTCGCACCGCAGGAGATGACCGGCGGGGAGCCCGGCGGCGGAACACAGGCCGAGCCGGTCCCAGGCCCCGTCAGCTGATCTGCCCAAGCTGCTCCAGGTAGTGCGGGTTGTACATGACCCCGAGCACGTTCCCGAAGGGGTCCACGACAGCAGCCGTGACGAACCCCTCCTCGCCCCGCGGCGTGATGGGCTGGTACTCGGTCGCGCCCAGCTCCAGCAGGCGAGCGACCATGCCCTCCAGGTCGTCGACGTGCCAGTACATGACCGCGCCGCCGGGCTCCGTGGACGCACCCGGCGGCGCGAATGCCCGGCTGACCAGGCCGAGCTCGGCCTCGGTGTCCCCGATCCGGAACTCGGCGTAGGCGAGCGCGCCGTCCGGGCCGGGCCGCTTGAAGTACGGTTCGACACCGACCAGCTCCGTGTACCAGGCGGCGGCCGCGCTGACGTCGTCGGCCCAATAGCTGATGGTGGCAAATCCTCGAAGGTTCATGTGGCCATCACAGCACCAGACACTGACAGTGGACGTCGGCCCGGCCACCGAAGGGGAAGCCGGGCCCCGCACAACAGCGGCCCGTCAGCTCTTCGAAGGCTCCGGTGTCGGCGCCACGGCCTCCAGCGCCTTCAGTGCCTCCCGTAGCCCCGCAGCCGTACCCTCGGCCTGGGCCTGGCCGGCGATCGCGGCGATCCGCGCCTGCTCGGCATCCGCCGTCTGCTTGCGCGCCGACCCCAGCGCGTCGCGCGAGGCGGAGAGCTCACCCTCGAGCCGCGCCACCGACGCCTCAGCGGCGGCGCGCGCGGCGTCCGCTGTGGCACGGTCACGGTGCGCCTGGGCGACGTCGCCCCGTGCGGCCTCGAGCGCGCTGCGCACGTCCGCCAGGGACTCCCGCAGCCCGACGGCGGCGCCCTCCGCCTGCGCGCGGGCCGCCTCGGCGTCGGACCGGGCGCGCTCCGCGGCCGCGGCGGTGGCCCGCTCCTGGACGAGCTCGTCGCGCACGCCGTCGAGCGCCTGCCGCGCGGCGGCGACCTCGCCCTCCATGCGAGCCTTCTCCGTCGCGGCGTCGGCGCGGGCCTTCTCCGCCGTGCTGCGCTCCTCCTCCGCGGAGCGTGCGTGCTCCCGTGCGCTCTCCAGCGCCGCCCTGAGCTGCGCGAGCTCTGCATCCGCCTCGTCCACACGTGCGGCGAGGGCGTCCGCCTCGCCGACGACGGCGGTCAGCGCCTCGTCCGACGCCGCAGCGGCCGCCTCGTGCTCCGCGCGCGCCACCTCGACCGCCGCGCCCCACAGAGCCTCCAGGCCCCGCTCCGCCAGGGCACTCACCGCGGTGGGCAGCTCCGGGAGGGCTCGCCGCGCCTCGTTCTCCGCCGCCTTCGTGTCGCGCCACTCCCGCAGATACTTCGTCGCCGTGGCGTTGGAGCAGCCGGCACGCTCGCGCACGTTCGTCACCGTGACCGGCGCACCCTCGGCCGTCAGCGCCTCCGCTGCCTGGAAGACCCGTTCCTTGTCTCGCACGTTGTTCCCCGCTCGCTTCGTCGCGTCCTTCTCCACCCACCCGTAGTAGTACGAGTAGTACGGGAATCCTACTCCTACTCCGGGCCTCACAAAGTACGCACCCGCTTTCCTGAAGCGGGTGCGTACTCGCAGCCACAACGGCTAGTTCACAGGGATTCTGGACCCTACGAGCCGCGCGATATCGCTCACCTGGAGCACATAGTGAGCATCGAAGACGCCGGATGTGCCGGGCTCACTTCAGGTGCCGGCCGAAGAACCGGTCCCCGTCCTCCCGCTCGAACCACGGGGTACCGAGGTGTCCGCCCAGGTTGGCGTGCAGCGTCTTCTCCGTGCTGCCGAAGGCGTCGAACAGGTCCAGGGCCCGCTGCCGGGGGTTGCCCTCGTCGTCCCACTGCAGCAGGAGCAACAGCGGGACGGTGACCTGCCGGGCCTCCTCGCGCTGGGCGTGGGGCACGTAGCCCCCGGCGAAGAAGCCGGCGACCGAGATGCGCGGCTCGGCCACCGCCAGCCGGATGCCGAGGGCGGTCCAGCCCGAGTACCCGACCGGCCCGCCGATCTCGGGCAGCTCAACGAGGGCGTCCAGGGTGGTCTGCCAGTCCGGGACCGCGTTCTCGACCAGCGGGCCGATGAACGACTCGAAGACCTCGTCTACGGGCGCGCCTGCCTGCATCGCCCGACGGAAGTCGGCGCGAGCGCGCTCCTCGTCGGGGGAGCGCGGCCGGTCGCCGCACCCGCGGGCGTCGATGGAGGCGACCGCGTAGCCGGCCGCCGCGGACAGCCGGGCCCGCGCCACCAGCCGGGAGTCGCCCTTGGGCAGACCGTTGTTGTGGGCCGTCAGGATCAGCGGGACCGGCGCGGCGGACTCAGGCGTCCAGAGGGTGCCGGGGATCTCGCCGAGGGTGAACTCGCGTTCGAGGACGCCGTCGTCGAGGCGATGTTCAGAAGTGAATCGCATGGTCGTGCCTTTCGAGAGAGTGCGTGAAGGCACTCCCGGACGACCTATCGCCCGACCATGACCCCGTAGGGGAGCACCCATGTCGATACTGCGTTCACGGGTACCACCTCCTCGTTCTCTTGCACGGCCACCGGAAGACTAACAGCGGACGCCGGTGGTCTGTGCAGGGAATTTCGCCGGTTCCGGCGCGCAGGCGCGGTACCTACCCTGGTATCTGGCCAGGCTGGACGTCCCTGACGAACACCAGGGCGTCGTTGTCCGCAAGGTGCTCAGGATCTAGCGGGGAGTAGCCGAACCAGGACGACTCGCGGGCCGACGGCGTGTCGGCCCGTCCTGCGCCCAGCGCAGCGGCCAGGCCAGGCGCGTCAACAACGCAGCGGTCCTTGCCGAGCTCGTACAGGAGCCCCTCGACCGTGTCAGACGGCGGGACGTCCACGCCCTGGTGCCGGATCGTGCCGAGCGCCGTGGCCAGGAAGGCGTACTCCCGACCCAGGCGGGCACTGACGAGCGCACCGGCCCCCCACCACTCCAGCCGCGGGTGGTCCCACATGCTCATGGTGCTCTTGTGCCGCTGCAGGTGGCCGTTCTGGGCGTTCACCAGCACCGGGCCGCGCTCCGCGAGGGCGAGCAGGTTGTCCGCCATCATCGAGTCGCGAACGCCCAGCAGCCAGGTCATGCGGCCCGGCGAGGGCTCGGCCATCCAGAAGTGGTAGCGCAGCAGGCCGGTGGCGGTGCGCCCGTACAGGCGGGCCCGGTCCCAGTCGTCCGGCGAGGACGTCGCGACGAGGTGCGGCGCGTGCGCCTCGAGCAGGGCCACGAGGTCGTCGGCGAGCAGCCGCAGCTCCCGGGCCTCCGCGGACTGCCCCACGGACCGGGACGGGTCCATCATCGCGTCCGGGTCGGTCCAGCGGTCGTCCGCGCCGACCAGGCGGTCGAGCACCTCCGCGGTGCAGGGCAGCAGGTGTGCGTCTACCCGTGCGGACAGGTACTCATGGAGCGCGTTGAGCACGGGTCGAGGGCTGGCGGCGCCCGTGATCTCCAGCGGGCCGTCGAACCCGGCGAAGCGGAGCCGGTCGGGAGCGGGCCGGCCCTCGTTGTAGGCACGCACCCAGCGCACCAGCTCGCGGTTGCCCGGGAAGGCGCCCCACTCGTGGCTGAAGCCGCGTTCCATGACCTCGTCCAGGTCGAGACCGGAGTCGCCCTCACCCGTGACGTAGTCGTCCACGAGCATGCCCCTCAGGCAGTCGGTCTCCAGAGCGATGGTGCGGTAGCCCTCCCGCTCGACGAGCTCCTGGAAGAGCTCGTTGCGCAGACCGAGCAGAGTCTCCGCGCCATGGGTGGGCTCACCCAGCGCGAGCAGCCGGGGCCGGGCGGGAAGCAGGCCCACGATCGCGGAGGAGTCCATGGGATGAGCTGTGTCCTTGATGTCTCTCGCCATTCCCTCAACGGTATCGTTGAAGTCTCGGTTGAAACTCTGCTCGGACACCGGCCTGGCACAGGGGGGACAATGACGCAGAACCCTCAAAGCGCGCCTCGGCTCCGACCGATCGACCTGGCGCGGGAGCACGGTCTGTCCACGCAGGCGGTCCGGAACTACGAGGACGCCGGCATCCTGCCGGCCGCCGTCCGCACGCCCGCCGGATACCGCGCCTACACCGGGCTGCACGCGCAGGCGCTGCGCGCCTTCCTCGCCCTGATACCCGGCCACGGCCACCCGGTGGCGACGGCGATCATGCGGGCCGTGAACGACGGTGCCGACGCCGACGCGTTCGGCCTCATCGACGAGAGCCACGCCCAGCTCCTCGACGATCGCCGAACCCTCCAGGCCGTCGAGCGCGCACTGCGCGACCTGGAGTCCGCCACCTCAGCCACCTCCGCGGCCGCCGCCGGGCCCGCCCGGGTAGCGGCGTCCGGGCCGTCGCCCGGTTCCATGCGCGGTTACGTGCCCCGCGGAACGTCGGCGCCCAGGACCGGCGACACGTTCATCGGACCCCTCGCCGCACAGCTCCGCCTCCGGCCCGCGACCCTGCGCACCTGGGAGCGCTCCGGCCTGGTGCGCCCGCGCCGCGACCCGCAGACCGGCTACCGGGTCTACGACGAGGCAGCGGTGCGCGACGTCAAGCTGACCCACCAGCTCAGACGCGGCGGCTACCTCCTGGAGCAGATAGCTCCGCTGATCGCGCAGGTGCGGTCGGCCGGCGGCCTGGAACCGCTGGAGGCCGCGCTGCGGGACTGGCACGGCCGGTTGTCCGACCGCGGACGGGCGATGCTGGCCGGCGCCGCGGCGTTGCAGGCGTACCTCGACCAGCGGCCCTGACCCGCCGGGCGTCGGCGCGTCGTCCGGCACCGCTAGGGTGCCGGCCGCGGACCTGTTGGCGTCAAGAGCGGACGACGGCCGCCGTCGTTCAGGCCTGAGCTCGCAGCCGCGCCGCCTGCTTGATGAGGTGGGTGCGCTCCGCTGCGCTGGTGGCCCGGTCCGCGGCAGCCGTGTAGTGCTGGATCGCGCGGCCGACGTCGTCGGCGCGCTCGTACAGGTGGGCCGCTACAGCGTCCCACCGCGCCAGGCCGGGGTCGACGTCGCCCAGGGCGGCGAGGCCCGCACGCGGGCCGTCGACCTGCCCGACGGCGACAGCACGGTTGAGCGCGACGACGGGGCTGCTGGTGAGCCGGGCCAGCTCGTCGTACCACTCCAAGATCTGTGGCCAGTCGGTCTCGTCGGCCGTGGGGGCGTCGTCGTGCAGGGCGGCGATCGCGGCCTGCGCCTGGTACTCCCCGAGGCGGTCCCGGGCCAGGGCGTCCTGCAGGACGGCGACTCCCTCGGCGATCATCGCCGTGTCCCACCGGGAACGGTCCTGCTGGTCCAGCGGCACCAGCTCGCCCGAGGCGGTGTACCGGGCGTCCCGGCGAGCGTGGTGCAGCAGCATCAGGGCGAGCAGCCCGGCGATCTCGGGGTCCATGCGCACCGGTTCGGCGGCCTCTGCGGCGACGAGCTGGCGGGTCAGCCGGATCGCCTCGTCGGCGAGCGATATCTCCCCGGTGAAGCCCTCGTTGAAGATCAGGTACAGCACGCGCAGCACCGCGCGGACGTCGCCTGGCGTGTCGAACCGCTCGCCGGCGATGGTGCGCTTGGCGCGGGAGATCCGTTGCGCCATCGTCGCCTCGGGGACCAGGAAGGCACGCGCGATCTGTGCGGTGGTGAGCCCGCCGACGGCGCGCAGCGTCAGGGCCACCGCCGACGCCGGGCTCAGCGCCGGGTGACAGCAGCGGCTCAGCAGGAGCAGCGTGTCGTCCGACTGCTCGGTGGGCCCCGGCGGCGGCTCGTCGTGGACCCGTTGCTCCCGCCGGCGTCGGGCGGCCTCGGAACGCTGCGCGTCGATCAGCTTGCGGCCGGCGACGCGCAGGAGCCAAGCCTTCGGGTCGTCCGGGAGACTGTCGGACCAGTGCTGCACGGCCTCGATGAGGGCTTCCTGGACTGCGTCCTCGGCGCCTGCGAAATCTGCTCCGCGACGGACGAGGATGCCGAGGACCTGCGGCGCGAGCGTCCGCAGCAGGTCGTTCACCTGGCCTGTGTGCATGCTGCAGTCCTGACCTACTCGGCCGTGGCCTGCAGCTCGGCGAAGAATGGCCGCACCTCGAGCCACTCGTAGATCGGGCGCCCACCCTGACCGGGCGCCGCGGAGAGCTCGGCGGCTGCCTCGTAGGCCCGCTCCTGGGACTCGACGTCGATGATCATGAATCCCGCGATGAGGTCCTTGGTCTCTGCGAACGGCCCGTCCGTCACCGGCGGCCGGCCCTCACCGTCGTATCGGACGAACGTGCCCTCCGGCGAGAGCGCGCCCTCGCTGACGAACTCGCCGCTCTCCACCAGCTTCTCGGCGAACCGGTTCATGTACTCGATGTGCGCCGTGATCTCCTCGGGCGTCCACTGGTCCATCATCGCCTCGGTGCCGGGAACGGGCTTCGGGCCGCTGTGCCGGTAGTGCTTGAGCAGCAGGTACTTCGCCATGATCTTCTCCCTGGGTCGAGGGCCCCGCACGAGGCCCTGCGTCATGGACGCTGTTCGCGCCCTTCGACCCTAGGACGGAGCCGTCCCGACCGTCTCGACATCAGGATCGCCGATTCGCAGAAAGAACTTCGCGGAGATACTGCGCGGCGCCGGAGCCTCGTCAGCCTGCGGCCCGGGCCCGCGCGCCGGCCCCGATCGCGGTGACGTTCGCAGTGCCCACCACCGCGCCGGCCGGCGCAGGCCCCGGCACGACGGCGGCCGCCTGGAACGCCGCGCTCATCGTCTCGCCGAGCGCATCGAGGTCGTCCTCGAACAGGCCCGCGTAGGTGGACAGGGTGAGCACCGGGGACTCGTGCCCGAGCATGCGCTGCACCGCCTTGACCGTGGCGCCGCCGGAGATGGCGAGCGACGCGGCGGTGTGGCGCAGGTCGTGCAGCGTGAGCGTGTCGAAGTCCTCGGCGCCCGGACCGAGCGTGGTGCCCGAGAGTGTCGTCAGCAGCCGGGTGCGGCTCATCTTCTCGCCACGGGTCATCGCCCTCGGCACGACCGCGGACGTCCCCGTGGCCCGCACGGTCCGCCCGTCCCGGCGCGCACGGTCGACGTCGGCCACCAGGGGCCAGGTCGCCGGATCGCAGATGCCCGTGGGCTCGAGCCCGCCGTCGAGCTGGAGCCGGCGGACCGCGGCGACCACCTCGTCGTCGTACAGGCCTGGACCCGGCAGGCCCAGGGCGCCGCGGAGCGTGCGGACCGCACGGCCGGCCGCCAGGACGGCGGGCCGGAACGCCGACCGGTCGAAGCTCTCGCGGCGCAGCGGTCCGCCCCGCGTACCGGTGAACAGCAGGTCGGCGGGCGCCCGGCCGGCGGCCTGCGCCGCGACGGACTCGGTGAGGGTGGCGGGCAGCGGGACCTCACGACGGGCGTGGGTCTTGGTGTCGCCGAGCAGCACGGTTCCGTCGTCGAGGCGCGTGTAGGCCTTGGTGACGTGCACGCGGCGGCGCAGGGGGTCGACGTCGGCCACCGTGAGGGCGCTGACCTCGCCCCAGCGCAGGCCCGTCAGGGCGGTGAGCAGGATGAGCGTGCGCGCCTGGCCGTGCGCCCCGGTGCCGCGCAGGCTCGCGTCCGCGACGCGGCGCAGCTGCTCGTGGGAGAGGTAGCGGTGGGGTTTGGTCTTGGGCGCACGCGGCAGGGCGGGCACCTTGCCCGACGGCGTCCGCGCCGGGTTGCTGCGCAGGCGCCGGGCGTCGACGGCGGCGTCGAGCAGGGCGACCAGGAGGCGTGCCGCGTCGCGGCGCCGGGCCGGCGAGGCGGTCTCGCCGGTGACCGGGGAGGTCATGGTGGCGGCCCAGCGGGCGACGTCCTCGTGCGTGACCTGCCGCAGCGGCCGGTCGCCGAACGTGGGGGCGACCAGGGAACGAAAGCGCTCGCACTCGCCCTCGATGGTGCGGGGCGCTCGGTCGACGCGCGCCTCCTGCCAGGTCGCGAACCATTCGGCGACCGTGACCCGGCCGGCGGCGGGATCGACCCACTCGGCGTGCTTGCCCGCCTCCTCCTGACGCCGGGCCTCGGCGAGCGCCTCGCGCTTGGCGGTGAAGCGGCGGGTGCTGCGCAGGCGCCCGTCGACCCGGAACCGGCCGACGTAGCCGGTGCGGCCCGCGGAGTCGGTGCGCTGCTCGGTGTACGCCACGAGCCGAGGGTATCCGCCGTGACGGCGCAGGTCAGGGAGCGACGCGGTATCGCCCGCCCGGATTCGGACGGGGCAGCCTCAGAACGCGCGAGCCTGCCCGGTCAGGGTGTTCCACCCCAGGCGTCCGCCGAAGGCCAGCAGCACCACTCCCGTCACACGGTCGGTGACCCGAGCGATCGCTCGCCCGGACAGCCAGCGCTTCGCCAGGCCGGCCGCGTTGATCAGGAGGGCCAGCCAGGCGAACCCGAGGACGTCGTGCTCGATCGCCAGCAGCAGGCCCATGAACAGGTGGGGCACACCGTCGGGCAGGAACTGGGGGATGGTGGCGAGGTAGAAGACGCCGACCTTTGGGTTCAGCAGGTTCGTCGTGGCGCCGATGGTGAACGAGCGCCAGAGGGAGCGGGTGCCGCCGGCCACGGGGACGTCGCTGGACAGAGCGCCGTCGGGCAGCGCGTCGTAGCGCGCGGGGCGGAAGCTGGACCACAGCATCTGGCCGCCGAGCCACAGGAGGTAGGCGGCGCCGGCGAGCGTGAGCGCGCGGTAGGCGGTCTCGGAGGCGGCGAGGACCGCCGTCGCGCCGACCGCGGCGGCCGCCCCCCACGCCAGGACGCCCGCGTTGATCCCGAGCGCCGTCGCATAGGCGTGCTTGCGGCCGCTGACGACGGCGGTGCGCAGCACGAGCGCACTGTCCAGGCCCGGCATGATCGTCAGCGGGATCGCGACGAGCGCGAACAGGAACATGGCCTCGGGTACGGTCACGCGCGCGACGGTACCAGCGCCCGCTCGCCCCGCACCACCCGGTAGTTTGGGACCATGCGCGTTCTCGTCTCCGGTGGGGCCGGCTACATCGGCTCACACACCGTCCTTGCCCTGGTAGCCGCCGGTCACGACGTCATCGTGGTCGACGACTTCTCCAACTCGAAGCCCTCGGTGAAGGGCCGCCTGGAGGCACTCGCTGGTCGCGAGATCCCGTTCCACGCGTTCAACCTGACCGACGCCGACAAGACCGAGTCGCTGTTCGCGCACGAGCGGATCGACGCGGTGATCCACTTCGCCGGGTTCAAGGCGGTGGGGGAGTCGGTCGCCAAGCCGCTGGAGTACTACCGCAACAACCTCGACTCCACGTTCGCCCTGGCCACGTCGATGACGAAGTACGGGGTGACGAAGCTGGTGTTCTCGTCGTCGGCCACCGTGTACGGGGAGAACGCTCCCGTGCCGTACGTGGAGGACTACGAGTACCTGTCCTCCTCGTCGCCCTACGGGCAGACCAAGGTCATGATCGAGCGGGTCCTGTCGGACATCGCGCAGATCTCCGAGGGCTGGAAGGTGGCGCTGCTGCGGTACTTCAACCCGGTCGGGGCGCACGAGAGCGGCGACATCGGCGAGGACCCGCAGGGCATCCCGAACAACCTGATGCCGTTCATCGCGCAGGTCGCCGTGGGGCGCCGCGACAAGCTCACGGTGTTCGGGAACGACTACCCGACCGCCGACGGCACGGCCGAGCGGGACTACCTGCACGTCACCGACCTCGCGGCCGGGCACGTGGCGGCTCTCGAGCACCTGGACGACATGAAGGAGCCGGCACGCGCGTTCAACCTCGGCACCGGCACGGGGACGTCGGTGCTGGAGCTGCTGAAGGCGTTCGAGCGGGCGGTCGGCCGCGAGCTGCCCTACGAGTTCGGCCCGCGCCGGGCCGGTGACCTCGCCGCGTTCTGGGCCGACCCGACCCGCGCGAACACCGAGCTCGGCTGGCGCGCGACCAAGACCATCGACGACATGTGCGCCGACACGTGGCGCTGGCAGTCCAAGAACCCGAAGGGCTTCCCGGACGCCTGACCCGGTCAGATCACCGGGTTGCCGATGGGCGGCGTCTCCAGCCGGTCGAACTCGAGCTGGGGCACGCCCTCGTCGGGGTCCGGCCCCGGAGCGCGACGGGTGGCGTGCCGGCCGGCGGGCCTGGTGCCCGGCAGCTGGATCGGCCGCAGCCTCGGTCCGGCAGCGGGCCTGGAGTCCTGCCGGGGCGTCGGCTCCTCGCGCACGGTCGGGCGCACCGTCCGGTCCACCGGCTCGCCGTGCGCCTCCTCGAAGGCCCGCACGATCGACCAGGGCAGCCGGATGTAGCCCTCGACGTCGAACCCGTTGGCGATCGCCCAGGCACGCATCTGCGCGGGTGTCGCCACGCTGCGGCCGTCGGTCGGCTTCTTGGTCCCCGTCTCTTCCACGAGCTTGGGGAACTCCACCGGCGTCGCCTCGACGATCGGCTCGATCACGGCGTCGCGCGGGCACCCGAGGGTGTCCGCGACGCGCCACAGCTCCTGGCGGGCCTCCAGGTGGTAGCGGTCGGCCGTGATCGCCTGGTGCACGAGCGCGTCGAAGACCGCCCTGCGGGCGGTCGCCGCAGCTTCGGAGGTCAGCCGGTAGAGCGGCTCGGCCTCGGTCAGCCCGGCGGCCGTCTCCGGCGTCAGACGGCCGTCCTGCAGCGTCTCGCCGAGGAGCGACAGGTAGCCGTGGGTGCGCAGGTCGGCGACGGCGGCTATCGCGTCGGCGAGCGGCTGCCCGCTGAGCGTCGTCAGGATTCCCTGACCGCGACGGCCGGGCCAGGCGCGCGGGGCGTCAGGTGCCCGGCCAGGTCCGGCGGGCCAGGGGTAGACCCACGCGCGGAGCGTGACCTGGAGCAGCTCGGGCAGGTCCGGCACCCCGGCCACGCCCTGCAGGAACCGGGCCAGCAGCCCGGCCACGGCGCGTGCCTCGCTCACCGGGCTGGAGTGCGGCGGGTTGCCCTCGAACGGCACCCCGGCGGCGGTGCAGCAGTCCGACAGCCGGCGGTGCACCAGGCCGGGCAGGTAGTGGTAGCTCGCGTCGATGATCGTCAGCTGGGCGAGCGCGGGCAGCTCCCAGCCCAGATGGGACAGCTCGGCCCGCAGCACCTCGATACCGACCCGGCCGTTGTGCGTCACGATCGCCATCTGCGACAAGCGCTCACGCAGGGTGGAGGCGACGTCGGCCAGCGCGATCCACGCGCCGTCGGGGTGCAGGACCGCCGACCACTCGTCGACGACGGCGCCCCGCTCGTCGACGCGCACGACGGCTATCTCTCGCAGGCGCGCCCCGGCCAGATTGATGCCGGTTATCCGGGTCGATACCGCTGCGTACGCGGGCTTGCCCACGCGTTCGTCCCTCGCCATGCGCGTCCTTTCTCGACAGCCGTGCCGCCGGTGGCGCTACGACGCGCCACAGCGTGTCATCACCGCGAGAGTCCTGAAAGTGGAGATAGTACGAATATGTCGGATTCTGTGAAAATCACTACCAAAGATAGCGGATCGCCCCCGGATTATTAACACTTGCGGAGGGTGTTTGGCCACTGCCTGGGGTAGGCCAAAAGGGGAGGTCACGGTGTTGTCGAAGCTCTCGATCATGGACTGGCGCGCGATCGCGGCGCTTGCGTTCGCCCTGCCGTACGCCGCGCTGGTCCTCTGGGGGGAGCGGTTGGGGTGGCTCCAGCCATCGGCGTCCGACACGCTGACCAGCCCAATCACCATCGTGACACTGGGTTGTCTGCTTGCCGGTGCGGCCCTCGCGTTCGCTCCCGTGCTGCAGGACGGGACGTACCCGGTCCTGAACATCCTCGTCGGCGCGGCCATGCTGGCCGGCTTCGCCTGGGCGGTTCTTGTGCTCGCCCAGGCGCGGTACGGCTGCGACCCGCTGAATCTGTTGCCAAGCTGCGGGTGATCTTTCGCAAATTTTGTTCCAACCCCGCGCCGCGGGGAATTTCCTGGGTCCGTTGCGGCGTCCTCAGGACAGAATGCGAGCGTGTTCCAGCGTCCCGCCAACCACCGTGTCTCGAGCCGTGAGCTCGTTGCCCTCGGTACCGCCAGCCAGGTGCCGACGAGGACCCGCAACCACAACGGCTACGTGCTGTTCTGGGACGACGAGGTCATCCTGTTCGACCCCGGCGAGGGATCCCAGCGCCAGATGCTGTACGCGGGGATCTCGGCGTCGGCGCTGACCCGGATCGCGATCACCCACCTGCACGGGGACCACAGCCTCGGCCTGGCGGGCGTCGTGCAGCGCATCAGCCTCGACGCCGTGCCGCAGACCGTGCCGGTCACTTTTCCGGCGTCGGGCCGCCGCTGGATCGAGGCGCTGTGCGACGCCACCGCGTACTT
Source organism: Promicromonospora soli (assembly GCF_014653785.1). Lineage (GTDB taxonomy): Bacteria > Actinomycetota > Actinomycetes > Actinomycetales > Cellulomonadaceae > Promicromonospora > Promicromonospora soli. The sequence continues at coordinate 274,119 of NZ_BNAS01000006.1, forward strand.
CCACCAGGAACGTCTTGCGCTGCAGGGGCTGTCGCGCGACGGGGCGGTGCCGCGCGTGCCCGGTGAGCTGCACGGTCCGGCGACGCTCCGGGCGGCGCGGCTGGACCACTCGCTGGAGGCGTACGGCTACCGGCTCGACGAGCCGGACGGCCGGCGTATGGACCCGGTCCGGCTGGCCGCCGCGGGCATCTCCGGGCCTGACGTCGGACGGCTCGCCCGGGAGGGAACGCTCCGGACCCGGCACGGCACGGTGCGGCTCGATGACGTCAGCGAGCCACGCCCGGGCCAGTCCTTCGCGTTCGTCATGGACACCCGGATGTGCGACACCGTGTGGAGCCTCGCCGACGGCGTCGACCTGCTCGTCATCGAGTCCACCTTCCTGGACCGCGACCGAAACCTCGCCCGCGACCACGGCCACCTGACCGCCCTGGAGGCGGCAACCGTTGCTGCCCGGTGCGGGGTGCGCAGCCTCGTGCTGACCCACTTCTCGCAGCGCTACACCGACGCCGCGGAGTTCGAGAAGGAAGCCCGCTCCGTGTACGACGGCGAGCTCACCGTAGCGGCCGACCTGGACCGGGTGCCGGTGCCACGACGAAGGTGAGCTGCTGAGAAGGCTCGGCCCCTCCCGGCGTCCAGGGGCAGTTCTCCCCGTTGACCTGCACCTGGACCCGAACCACGATGCCGGGCATGAGCAACCCAGCGAACCCCCAGGCCTGGGACGGCGCCGTCAACCTCCGCGACCTCGGCGGCCTCCCGCTCGACGACGGCGAGGCCACAGCGCGCGGGCGCATCTGGCGCTCCGGGGCGCCCGAGCCGATCACCCCCACCGGCTGGGCGGAGGCGCTCGACGCCGGGCTCTGCGCCGTCGTGGACCTGCGCAACGCCGGTGAGATCGCCCAGGCGCGCGATCTCATGCCCGACGCAGCACGGCCTGGCGAGATCGCCACCCGCAACAGTCCCACCGAGGACCCGGGCGACCCGCACTTCCTTCAGGCCTGTGGGCCCTGGCTCGACCACCCGCGCTCCTATGCGCCCAACATCGCGATGTACCCGCACCTGTTCGCCGCCGTCTTCCGGGCGATCGCGGACGCGCCGGGTCCCGTGCTGGTGCACTGCTCCGCCGGCCGGGACCGCACCGGGATGATCACGGCGATGCTGCTGGCCCTGACCGGCGTCGAGCACGGGGCGATCGCCGAGGACTACGAGCAGGCTTTTCGCGGGACCACGCACCGTGGCGGCATCGCCTACGACGTCGAGCGGGGAGCCTGGGTCCAGCACCCCGGCGAGACGTGGACGGCCCAGCAGCTGGACGTGCGCGTCCGCGAGCGCCGGGCGGCGCTCCTGGAGTGGCTCGCGGACCTGGACCCGGCCGCCTATCTCCGGTACGCCGGGCTCGACGAGCAGCGCATCAGGAGCCTGCGCGGCCGCCTGCGGCAGCGGACCGGTCAGCAGAGCTCCGAGCAGGCTGGGATCCCGGCAGGTCCAGGGTCATGAACACGCTGTTCGGGTCCACGGTGTAGCTCGCGAACGGGCCGCACTGGACGAACCCGTGCCGGGCGTACAGGCGGCGGGCGGGCGCGAAGTAGTCCTGCGTCCCGGTCTCCAGGCTCACGCGTGTGTACTTGCGGCGCTCCGCCTCGGCCAAAACTGCTCCCAGCAGTGCTGTCGCCACGCCCTTGCCACGGGCCTGCGCCGTGGTGCGCATGGACTTGATCTCGCCCTCGCGCGGCTCGGTACCCGGGTCGAGCTCGCTCAGCGCTCCGCAGCCGAGGAGCGTGTCGTCGTCGTCCCGCGCGGTCCAGAAGGTGACCGACGGCGCGAGCAGCGCCGAGTGGTCCAGTGCGTGCACGCTCTCGGGCGGGGAGGTGGCGAACATGTCGGTGAGGTGCTCGTCGAGCAGCCGGCGGACGTCGTCACGAGTGGGGGGCTCGGGGGAGATGTTCACTGCACCATCTTCTGCGAGCGGGTCGGCGGTTCCGTCCGCATCGCGGGCTCGTGTGGCGCACGTCACGTCGCACCGGTAGGAATGTCTCTTCGTGCGCGGGCTTCCGCGCGTGTCACCAAGGAGAACCGCGATGTCGCTGCCCAGCCCGAGCTACACCATCACCCTGCGTGTGGAGGTGGCCGCGTCGCAGCGTGCCACGAGCACGGTGGTAGCAGCGGTAGCCGACGCCGGGGGCGCCGTCATGGGCGTGGACATCGCGCACTCGACGTCGCACGGCCTGGTCGTGGACGTCACGTGCGACACGATCGACGCGGAGCACGGCGAGCGTGTGGTGGCGGCCGTGAACGCGATCGAGGGCGCGGAGGTGCTCAAGTCGAGCGACTCGACGTTCCTGATGCACCTGGGCGGCAAGATCGAGGTCACGAACAAGGTGCCCCTCAAGACGCGCCGTGATCTCTCGCGGGCGTACACGCCGGGGGTGGCGCGGGTGTGCCTGGCCATCGCGGAGAAGCCCGAGGACGCCCGCCGGCTGACGATCAAGCGCAACACGGTGGCGGTGGTCACGGATGGCACAGCTGTGCTCGGCCTCGGCGACATCGGCCCGGCCGCGGCGCTGCCCGTGATGGAGGGCAAGGCGGCGCTGTTCAAGGAGTTCGGCGGGGTGGACGCCTGGCCGGTGTGCCTGGACACGACCGACACCGACGAGATCGTGCGGATCGTCAAGGCGATCGCCCCGGTCTACGGGGGCGTGAACCTGGAGGACATCGCGGCGCCGCGCTGCTTCGAGATCGAGGCCCGGCTGCGCGAGGAGCTGGACATCCCCGTCTTCCACGACGACCAGCACGGTACGGCGATAGTGGTGCTGGCCGCGATGGTCAACGCCCTGAAGGTGGTCGACAAGAAGCTCGAGGACGTGCGGATCGTCGTGTCGGGCGTGGGCGCGGCGGGCAATGCGATCATCCGGCTGCTCAAGGCCCAGGGCGCGCGGCACATCGTGGCGTTCGGGCGTGACGGCGCCCTGCACCCCGGGGTGCGGACCGAGGACCCGCACCGGCGCTGGATCGTGGAGAACACCAACGTTGACGGGTTCGCCGGCACGCTCCAGGAGGGCCTCAAGGGCGCCGACGTGTTCGTCGGGGTCTCGGCGGGCGGCATCCTGTCGGGTTCGGACGTGGCTCAGATGGCCGACGACGCGATCGTGTTCGCCCTGGCGAACCCGACACCGGAGGTGGACCCGCAGGAGGCCGCCGAGACGGCCGCCGTGGTGGCGACCGGGCGCAGCGACTACCCGAACCAGATCAACAACGTGCTTGCCTTCCCGGGCCTGTTCCGGGGCCTGCTCGACACGGGCGCCACGGACATCACCACGGAGCTGCTGCGGGTGGCGGCGGTGGCGATCGCGGAGGTCGTCGCACCGGACGAGCTGAACAGCGCCTACATCATCCCGGGTGTGTTCGACCACCGGGTTGCCGACGCCGTGGCCGACGCGGTACGCAGGCAGGCGTGAGGTCACTCGCGATCGACGCGTGCCCCGACCCGGACATCATCGATGTCCAGGCTCTCCCGCTGCCGCCCGGCGCCCCGACGGACGCCGGGTGGTGGCTGGGAGAGATGTTCGGCTTCCGGCACCCGTCGCTCGCGACGCGCGCCCTGTTCGGCGCGCGTCGCCTGCTGGCGGTCGTGGTCGGAGCGAACACGCGCCCCGACCTGGCGTGCGTGTTCGCTCCCGTCGCCGCCGACGACCGCGAGGTCATGGCCCACGAGGCGGACCGCCACCTGGACTTCTGGCTGGGCGTCGCGGCCGACGACGGGCTGCTGCAGGTCACCTCGGTGGTGCGCCTGCACGGCTGGCGCGGGCGCCTGTACTGGCTGCCCGTCGGTGCGCTGCACGGTCCGGTGACCCGCCGGATGATGCGCCGGGCGGTCTCCCGGATCTAGTAGCCGGAAGAACCCCGACGGGGCCACACCCGGTGGGATTCAGCCGAGCGGGATTCAGCCGATGCCGCTGATGGTCGCGTTCACGACCTCGCTGATCACGGCGGCGGTGCCGAGCACCAGCACGAGCAGCGCTCCGGTGGAGGCCACTAGGGGGATCCACCAACGGACGGGCTCCGGCTCGGTGTGCCGGAAGGGGTACGGGTTGTCGGTGCGGTCGAGGAAGGCGTGCTTGTTGTTCAGACTGTTGCTCACACTGGTAGAGACGCTCGGGAGACGGGAAACGATGCCCGTGCACCGATAACAGTTCGGGAACGGTCCACCACGGCGGGACGGGGTGCGCACCCCGGGGGAGTTGAGGTCAGCGTGAAGAACATCGGGTTCCTGTCCTTCGGTCACTGGACGCCGCATCCGCAGTCGGGCACCCGCTCGGCGTCGGACGCCCTGCTGCAGTCGATCGACCTGGCCGTGGCCGCCGAGGAGCTGGGCGCCGACGGCGCCTACTTCCGTGTGCACCACTTCGCGCGCCAGCTCGCGTCGCCGTTCCCGCTGCTGGCGGCGATCGGCGCGCGAACGAGCCGGATCGAGATCGGTACGGCCGTGATCGACATGCGCTACGAGAACCCCCTGTACATGGCGGAGGACGCCGGGGCCGCGGACCTGATCTCGGGCGGCCGGCTGCAGCTCGGCATCAGCCGTGGGTCACCCGAGGAGGTCATCGACGGGTACCGGTACTTCGGCTACGAGCCGGCGCCTTCCGACGCCGGCGCCGCCGACCTGGCCCGCGAGCACACCGCCCGCTTCCTGGAGGTGCTCGACGGCGAGGGGTTCGCCGAGCCGAACCCGCGCCCGATGTTCCCCAACCCGCCCGGGCTGCTGCGGATCGAGCCGCACTCCGAGGGGCTGCGCCGGCGCATCTGGTGGGGTGCGGGCTCGCGCGCGACCGCCGAGTGGACGGCAGCGCAGGGCATGAACCTCATGTCCTCGACGCTGCTCACCGAGGACACGGGAGTGCCGTTCCACCGGCTGCAGGCCGAGCAGATCCAGCGGTTCCGCGACGCCTGGGCCGCGGCGGGGCACGAGCACGAGCCGCGCGTGTCCGTCAGCCGCAGCATCTTCCCGATCACCGACCAGCGCGACCGCCAGTACTTCGGCATGGAGGTCCACAGCTCGGACCAGGTGGGCCACCTCGACACCGGCCCTGCGCGGTTCGGCAAGACGTACGCGGGCGAGCCCGACCAGCTCGTCGAGGACCTGCGCGGCGACGAAGCCCTCGCGGCCGCCGACACGCTCCTGCTGACGGTGCCCAACCAGCTCGGCGTCGACTACAACGCGCACGTCATCGAGAACATCCTGAAGCACGTGGCGCCGGCGCTCGGCTGGCGGTAGGCCCAGGGGCGGGGCCCGACCGGTGACCGCCGGGTGCTAGGCGGCGCTCGGCCGGTCGGCGTCCCGGGCCTCGCCGGGGTGCGTCCGAGGCGTGCCCGCCGCCACGACGTCGGTGCGGCGCCGGGCCAGGTCGCGCACCTGCCGGTACGCGTCGCAGCGAGGCATCAGGTACACGCTCGACCACGGGCCGCGCGGCCCGCCGTCGGACGCCGCGAGCGCCGAGCGCTGCGCCGTCCACCGCTCCCAGTGCCGCACGAACTCGTCCGGCTGCACGACGCGGCCCCGGTCCAGCTGCCCGTCGAGGGCGTCCTCCAGCGAGACGTCGACGGCGACCAGCACGGGGTCCCAGCCGCGCACGCGGGCCAGCAGGCCCAGGGACTCTCGCCGGCGTTCACGGGTAGCGGTGTCGTGCACCAGGAGCGGGGCGTCCGTGCGCGGTCCGCGCACCACGTTGGCCAGGGTCGCGACGGCGTGCAGGGTGTGCACCGCCCACCGGTAGGTGTCGTACGGGACCCAGGAGGGCAGCCGCCCGGCGATCCGACGCCGGTGGCGGTCGGGGTCGAGCACGACGCCGCCGGGGACGTCGTCGGCGACGCGGGCCAGCAGGGTGCTCTTGCCCGCCCCCGGCACACCGCCCACCACGATCATCAACGGGCCGGGAGCGCGGCCGGGAGTGCCGCTGGGGGAGCCGGGAACCGGGCGCAGCCCGGGAAGTAGTGCGGGTGATGTCACGTGGTCCTCCATTCGTAGGGGGCCGGGTGAGCAGCATCGCGCGAGCCGATCCAGGATCGCCGGGAGCGCACTGAGAGGACGCTGTACCGGCTTCGCGGACCGGCGCGAACCTCGGCGTCGGGCACCGGGCAGTAATCTGTTCGCTCAAGACGCGCCGGAGAGATGCTCATTCCACCGATAGAACGCATGAAAAGGTCCGGTTTGTTCCCCGTTTTTAGCACGAATCCTGGCTGTTGAGGTCTAGAGTCAGCCGCGTGAAACGCTTCCTCCTTGGCGCGGCCTCCGGTGTGCTGGCCGCCCTGATCGGCGTCGGTGTCTGGGTGACGGTCGCCGACCACCTCCGGCCCCGCCTCGTCCAGGAGGTGTGCGACCCCGGCGCCGACTCCGCGCCGCTGTGCGTGCAGCTACGCGACGACGGCACACCGGGCGGAGTTCTGTGGGTCGCACACAAGGACCCGGACTTCGGCCCGCGGGTCACCTACGCCGCCAGCCCGTTCACCGACCTCGAGTTCGGCACGGCCGAACAGATCGACGTGACGTTCGAGCCCGGCCAGATCGTGGTGCAGGGGAACGAGGGCTCGGAGCTGATCCTCACCGAGGAGTTCTACGCGCTCGACTGAGCACCACTTTCACCCGCCACACAGGGACAACCCCGCTGCCGACGTGCCACGATCGTGCACGTGACCAGCACGCCCGCCCCCGACCAGCACCTGCGCGACCTCGCCCTGCTGCGCCGCGTCCGCGACCGCATGGACCGCGAGTACGCCCAGCCGCTGAACGTCGAGGCCCTCGCGGCCGGCGTCCACATGTCGGCCGGGCACCTTTCCCGCCAGTTCAAGGCAGCCTACGGGGAGTCCCCGTACAGCTACCTCATGACGAGGCGCGTCGAGCGGGCCATGGCGCTGCTACGCCGCGGAGACCTCAGCGTGACCGAGGTCTGCTTCGCCGTCGGCTGCTCGTCCCTCGGCACGTTCAGCACCCGCTTCACCGAGCTGGTCGGCGTCCCGCCCAGCGTCTACCGGAACGACCCGATGCTGGCCGCCGAATCGATCGACACCGCGGGACTGCCGGCCTGCATAGCCAAACAGGTCACCAGACCGGTCAGGAATCGAGAAGCGCCGCTCGAGGCCCGGACCTAGCGTGACTGCCATGAGCACAAACAACGACATCACCATTCACCAGACCTTCCTGCCGCACACCGATCCCGAGGCGTCCCTCGCTTTCTACCGCGACACACTCGGCTTCGAGGTCTACCTCGACGTCGGCCAGGGCGCCATGCGCTGGATCACCGTCGGCCCCGCCGGGCAGCCCGACACCTCCATCGTCCTGACCCCACCCGGCGCCGACCCGGGCGTGACCGACGCCGAGCGCCAGACCGTCGCGGAGATGATGGCCAAGGGCACCTACGCCGCGGTCATCCTCGGCACGATGGACCTCGACGGCACCTTCGAACGGGTCCAGGCCAGCGGCGCCGAGGTCATGCAGGAGCCGGTCGACCAGCCCTACGGCTTCCGCGACTGCGCGTTCCGCGACCCCGCCGGCAACACCGTCCGCATCAAGCAGCTGTGAACCACGGACGATGTGCATCCCAGGTCTGACCGCATACGCCGCCTCGGCGGGGACGCTTCGTCCCCGCCGCCCGCCGGCCGACGCCGGCCGACCGGGCGCGACGACGCCCGACCTCCCACCACAGGCCGTCGCGCGCCCGCCCGCTGGAACAACCACCCGTCAAGAGCAGAAGATGGAACCCCGGACCGCACCCAGGGTGACCGTCATGGAAGGTCGAGCATGAACACGGCGAGCACAGCAACAGCGGACACAGCCACAGCGACGGGCGCACGCGACCCGGCCGCTCACCACCCGGCCGACAGCCACGACCTGATCCGCGTGCAGGGCGCCCGGGAGAACAACCTCAAGGACATCAGCCTCGAGATCCCGAAGCGCCGGCTGACGGTGTTCACCGGTATCTCCGGCTCGGGCAAGAGCTCGCTGGTGTTCGCGACGATCGCCGCGGAGTCGCAGCGGATGATCAACGAGACGTACAGCGCCTTCGTGCAGGGCTTCATGCCGTCGCTGGACCGCCCGGAGGTCGACCAGCTCGACGGGCTGACCACGGCGATCGTGGTCGACCAGGAGCGCCTGGGCGCCAACCCGCGGTCCACGCTCGGCACCGTCACCGACACCAACGCGCTGCTGCGCATCCTGTTCAGCCGGTTCGGGCAGCCGCAGATCGGCCCCGCGATCGCGTTCTCGTTCAACGTCCCGGCACGCAAGGCGAGCGGCGTGATGACGTCGGCCACTGGCGAGAAGCAGATAGTGCGCAACGCCGTGTACCACGGCGGTATGTGCCCGAGGTGCGAGGGGCGGGGTCAGATCTCCGACCTCGACCTGACCAAGTTCTACGACGACTCGTTGTCCCTCAACGACGGCGCCATCCAGATCCCGGGCTACACCGCCGACGGGTGGATGGTGGCCAGCTACACCGAGTCGGGGTTCCTGGACCCGGACAAGCCGATCCGCGACTACACCGAGACCGAGCGGCACGACTTCCTCCACAAGGAGCCCACCAAGATCAAGGCCAAGGGCATCAACATCACCTACGAGGGCCTGATCCCCAAGATCCGCAAGTCGATGCTGAGCAAGGACGTCGACGCGCTCCAGCCCCATATCCGGGCCTGGGTGGAGCAGGCGGTCACGTTCGTGACCTGCCCCGAGTGCGACGGGACCCGACTCGCGGAGGCGGCGCGGTCCTCGAAGATCGACGGCATCAGCATCGCCGACGCGTGCGCCATGCAGATCAGCGACCTGGCGGCCTGGGTAAGCGGTCTGGACGTGGCGTCCGCCGGGCCCCTGCTGGCCAACCTGCGCCACCAGCTCGACAAGTTCGTGGAGATCGGCCTGGGCTACCTGTCGCTCGACCGGCCGTCCGGCACGCTGTCCGGGGGAGAGGCGCAGCGCACCAAGCTGATCCGGCACCTGGGCTCCGCGCTCACCGACGTCACCTACGTCTTCGACGAGCCGACGATCGGCCTGCACCCCCACGACATCCAGCGCATGAACAAGCTGCTCGTCGAGCTGCGGGACAAGGGCAACACGGTGCTCGTCGTCGAGCACAAGCCGGAGGCCATCGTGATCGCCGACCACGTGGTCGACCTCGGTCCCGGCGCCGGGTCGGAGGGCGGCACCGTGCAGTTCGAGGGCACCGTCGAGGAGCTGCGGTCCAGCGGCACCCTCACCGGCCGCCACCTCGGGTACCGCGCGAGGCTCAAGGAAGCTGTCCGCCCGGCGTCAGGCACGCTGCAGATCCGCGGGGCGAGCACCCACAACCTCCAGGACGTCGACGTCGACGTGCCCCTCGGCGTGCTGACCGTCATCACCGGAGTGGCGGGCTCTGGCAAGAGCTCGCTGATCCACGGGTCGATCCCGGCGGACGCGGGCGTGGTCGCCGTCGACCAGGGCGCCATCAAGGGCTCGCGGCGCTCCAACCCGGCCACGTACACGGGCCTGCTCGACCCGATCCGCAAGGCGTTCGCCAAGGCCAACGGCGTGAAGCCCGCGCTGTTCAGCGCCAACTCCGAGGGCGCCTGCCCCACCTGCAAGGGCGCCGGCGTCATCTACACCGAGCTCGGGTTCATGGACACCGTCTCCACCACGTGCGAGGACTGCGGCGGCAAGCGGTTCGACGCCTCGGCGCTGGTGTACACGCTGGGTGGGGACGGAGCGAGCGGCGACGGGGAGAAGAGCGGCAAGGACATCAGCGAGGTGCTCGCGATGCCGGTCACCGAGGCCCAGGCGTTCTTCGCGAAGGACGGACCCGCCCCCGTCCCGGCCGCGCACAAGATCCTGGAGCGGCTGTCCGACGTCGGGCTCGGCTACCTCGGCATCGGGCAGCCGCTGACCACGCTGTCCGGGGGAGAGCGGCAGCGCCTCAAGCTCGCCGTCGAGATGGCGCAGCAAGGCGGGATCTACGTGCTCGACGAGCCCACCACCGGCCTGCACCTCGCCGACGTCGAGAACCTGCTCGCCCTGCTCGACCGGCTCGTCGAGTCGGGCAAGTCGGTCATCGTCATCGAGCACCACCAGGCGGTGATGGCGCACGCCGACTGGATCATCGACCTCGGCCCGGGCGCGGGGCGCGACGGCGGCCGGGTCGTCTTCGAGGGCCCGCCGGCCGACCTCGTGGCTCAGGCCCGGGCGGGGCGTCCGACGCTCACCGGGAAGCACCTGGCGCAGTACGTGGGGGGAGTGAGTAGCACTCCCGGTCAGCGCCCTGCCCGCACCAACCCCGACTCGTAGGCGCAGACCACCATCTGCGTCCGGTCGCGCAGGTCGAGCTTGTTCAGGATGCGCGACACGTGCGTCTTGACCGTCTGCTCGGCGAGGTGCAGCTCGGCGGCGATCTCGGCGTTCGACCGGCCGGCGGCGACGTGCTTCATGACGTCCAGCTCGCGGTCGGTCAACGCGGACAGGGTGGCGTCCGGTGTGGCGGGCCGCGCCGGACGCGCCGCGTAGTCGGCGATGAGAGTGCGCGTGATCTTGGGGGACAGGAGTGCGTCGCCCGCGGCCACCGTACGCACGGCGTGGGTGAGCTCCTCGGGCGGGGAGTCCTTGAGCAGGAACCCGCTCGCACCCGCGCGCAGAGCCGAGAACACGTACTCGTCGGCGTCGAACGTGGTCAGCATGATCACCTTCGGCGGAGTGCCGGGCATACCCATGATCGTGCGGGCCGCGTCCAGCCCGTTGACCTTCGGCATGCGGATGTCCATCAGCACGACGTCGGGCTGCGTACGACGCACGACATCGGAGATCCCGGCGCCGTCGTCGCTCGTGCCGACCACCGTGATCCCCTCGTCCGCGTTCAGGAGGGCCGCGAACCCGGCGCGGATCATCGACTGGTCGTCGACGATCAATACCCGGATGGTGTGCTCGGGGACGTCGGGGGCTGGCGGCATGGGAACAACCTAACCGAGACCCGAAAGTCTGACGGCGGTTCACTCTTCCGGGTGACGCGGCGGCGGGACCGACCGCATAACCTGCAGACGATGGACCACCCACATGACGCCCCGCCGGCACCGGGCGCCCCGCCGGTCCCGGGCAACCAGGCGACCGCCCGCGGCCCGCGCTTGCGGCGCAAGCCGCCCTCCGTGCTGCGCTTCCTGACCCGGCTCGACCTGACCACCGTCTCCATCGCGCGGCGCGAGGTCGTGTGGATGTGGACCGTCGTCCTGATCGCCGCGGTCACGCTCGTCGCCGTCGGGTGGCCCGTGACCGCGTCCGGGTACGGCACCCACCCCGCGGCGGCGATGACCTTCACCATCGTGCACTGCGCAGCCGCCATCCTGGCCGTGCGGTGGCCGTGGGCCGGCCTCGGGGCATCAGTCGTAGGAGCACTGGCCCTGATGGTGGTGACCGCCGACGCCGCACCCCAATGGCCCTGGCCGTGGCCGGTCACCGTGCTGCTCGCACACTGCCTGACCGTCTTCGTGCTCGCCCTGCGCCACACCTGGTACTGGGCGGCGTCACTGTGGTCGGCCGGCGCGATGCTGACCGTCCTCGCACCGGCGGTGATCACCCACGGCGCCGACGCGCACGCCGTGGCCAACGGCGTCGTGCTGGTCTCCCTCAGCGGTGGCATCGCGCTGGTCGGCATCATCATCCGGCTGTGGATCCTGAGCATGGTCCGCATGGAACAGGTCGAACGGCTCAGCGCCGAGGAGACGGGCCGCCGCCGGGAGCTCGAGGAACGCAACAGGATCGCCCGCGAGCTGCACGACGTCGTCGCACACAGCATGTCGGTCATCACCGTCCAGGCCTCGACCGCGCGCTACCGCCTGCCCGGGCTGGATGACGCCGTGCAGCAGGAGTTCGAGGAGATCGCGGCCTCGTCACGACGCGCACTGGGGGAGATGCGCGGGCTCCTCGGCATCCTGCGCGGCCAGGACACCGCACCCACCGCGCCACTGCCCAACCTGTCCGACGTCGCCGAGCTCGTCGAGTCCACCCGCGCCTCCGGTGCCGTGATCACCTACGTGGGCACCGACACCGTCGTGCCCGACGCCGTCGGCCTCACCGCCTTCCGCGTCGTCCAGGAAGCCCTGAGCAACGCCCTGCGCCACGCCCCCGGGTCCACCATCGCCGTCACCATCACCGGCGACGGGCACGACCTGCGGGTCCGCGTCACCAACACGGCCCCCGCACGCAGCGAAGACCCCACGCCAGGCGCACGGCTGGGCCTGGCCGGCATCCGGGAACGCGCCGCCGCCCTCGGCGGCACGGTCACGGCCGGCCCCACACCGGACGGCGGCTTCGAGCTCACCGCCACGCTCCCCGTCGTGGAGGACGACCACCCACTACTCACGTAGGGGGTCAAGTTGGCTCCCGCGGGGGACGCGCGCACCACAAGCCGGTTCTTAGGTTGACAACCATGACGACCCTGACCGACGCGCCGCCCCGCTCGGCCCGCCAGCCCCGCACCGCGCGCAACAAGCAGACCAACGACTACTTCGACCTCGCCGAACGCGCCACCGCGGCAGGCCTGATGGGGCGTCGCGTCGGCTGGTACGCCGGCCGCACAGCCGCCCTCGCGGCGGGCCTGGCGCTCGCGTTCGTGCTGCTGTTCACGCTGGGGGACACCTGGTGGCAGCTCGCGGTGGCCGTCCTCTTCGGTGTCGTGTTCACCCAGGGCGCCTTCCTCGGCCACGACGCCGGACACCTCCAGATCTTCCGCTCCGGGCGGCGCAACGAGTGGTTCGCACGGATCATCGCCAACCTCGTCGTCGGGCTCAGCCACGGCTGGTGGACCCGTAAGCACAACAAGCACCACGCGAACCCGAACGTGATCGGCAAGGACGGCGACATCGCCACCGGTGTGCTCGTGTTCGTTCCGGGCGAGGAGACCGGGCGTACCGGGTTCATGGGCTGGGTCACCCGCCGCCAGGGCTGGCTCTTCTTCCCGATGCTCACGCTGTTCGGCCCGGTACTGCACGCCAACGCCGTCCAGACCCTCGCCACGACGCCGGCGATCAAGCACCGCGCGGCGGAGATCTGGCTCCTGAGCCTGCGGCTCATCGGGTTCCCGACCCTCGTCTTCCTCACGCTCGGCCCTGCCCTCGGCGCGGCCTTCATGGTCGTGCAGCTCGCCGTGTTCGGCCTGTACATGGGCGCGACCTTCGCGCCGAACCACAAGGGGATGCCGCTGATCCCGAAGGACGTCAAGGTCGACTTCCTGCGCCGCCAGGTGCTCACGTCCCGCAACATCCGCGGCGGCTGGTTCGTCGACGTGGCCATGGGCGGGCTCAACTACCAGATCGAGCACCACGTCTTTCCCCGGATGGCCAGCGTCAACCTGCGGCACGCCCGCCCGATCGTGCAGGCGTTCTGCGCCGAGCGCGACATCCCGTACACCGAGACCGGGCTGTTCGAGTCGTACGGGATCATCACCGCCTACCTGAACCGCGTCGGGCTCGGTGAGGCCAACCCGATGGACTGCCCGATCGTCGCGCAGTACCGATAGGCGGCGGGACCGCGGAGCGGTTCAGCCAGCGGGCCGGACGACGTCGGCGACAGCCAGCGGCGCCCGGCCCGTCAGCCGCCGCACCTCGTCCGAGACGACGCTCCACCGGTCCTGGTGGACGGACGCGAACATGCTCGAGTACGCGTACGTCCACCAGGGATCCTCGCCGGAGCGGGCCAGCTCCTCGACCAGCGCCTGCGGCGGCACGTCGGTATAGCTCACCCGGTTCCCCCTGATCTGCGTGAGCGCACCGGCCATCGCGTCGAGCGTCATCGCCTCCGGACCGGTCAGATCGTGGTGCCGGCCGCTCGGCGGCAGCAGGGCCAGCGCGGCCAGGCACCGTCCCACGTCGCCGCGCGAGACCAGCGAGACCCGCCCGCTCCCTGCGGGCACACGCAGCTCGCCGGACGTCAGCGCCGGGCGCAGGAATGCGGCGAAGAACTCCGTGAACAGCGAGGCCCGGGCGAACGAGAAGGCGCAGCCGCTCTCCACGAGCAGCCGCTCGGTGTACCCGTTGGTGAAGGCGTAGCAGAACGGCGACGCCAGGTCCGCGTCCACGCCGCTCAGGTACACGACATGCCCCACCCCGTTGGCTGCCGCCGCCCCCACCACGTTCTGGTGATGGACCATCATCCGGGCCGCTTCGCCGTCGCTGGAGATGAACACGAGCACGTCGACGCCGCGCAGCGCCAACCGCAGCGACGCGACGTCGTCGTAGTCGGCATACACCGGCACCACCCCGGCGGCCCGCCGTCCCAGGTTCAGCGCCGCCGCCACCGCGGCCGGACGACGGGCGAGCGCCAGCACCTCGTGCCGAGCGTCGTGACCGCCGTCGCCTGCCTCCTGACCCGCGGACGTGCGCTCGGCCGGGCCCGCGGCCTTGGCCAGAATGCCGACGACCTGGCTCCCGAGCGTGCCGGTCGAGCCGGTAACCGCAATCCTCACGGCGGTCACGTTACCCGGGCGCCGGCGCTCGCAGGAGCAGCGGGCCCCGTCAGCTGGTCGTGTCAGCTGGTCGTGTCAGCTGGTCGTGTCAGTGGCTGGTGCAAGACTCCTGCCGTGACCGAACGCGCAACCGTGCCGACCGAGACCGTCCTGCGGCTGGCCGCGATCTTCGAACGCCTTCCGGAGTGCAACGAGACCGACGCCTGGACCGGAGTGGTCTGGAAGACCCGCGACGCCACGGTCGCGCACGTCTTCGGCGGCGAGGACGGCTTGGTCCGGGTCACCTTCCGGGCAGAGCCCGACGAGGTCCAGGCGTTCCAGCACCTCGGTCCGCAGTACTTCAAGGCGAGCTGGGGCAGCAACGTCGTCGGGATGGTCCTGGACGAACGCACCGACTGGGAGGAGCTGGCCGAGCTGCTCACGGACTCGTACTGCATCCAGGCGCCGCAGAAGCTTGCGGAGCAGGTGAGCCGGCCCGCCGTCCCGGGTGCCGACTGAGTAGGCTCGTGACATGACGGAACGTGCGGCGGTCGAGGCCTGGGTCCGCGACTACGAACGGCTCTGGCGGACGGCGGGGACGGACGGCCTCTCCGAGCTCTTCACTGCCGACGCCTCATACCTGGCGTCGCCCTGGGCGCAGCCCATCGTGGGGCTGCCGGCGATCGCGGAGTTCTGGGAGTCCGAGCGCACCGGGCCCGACGAGTCGTTCACCATGGCGTCCAAGGTGATCGCCGTGGACGGTTCGACGGCGATAGTGCGGGTGAGTGTCGAGTACGACGCATCCGGCAGCCGCTGGCGTGACCTGTGGATCCTCGAGCTCGGCGATGACGGGCGCTGTGCAGCCTTCGAGGAATGGCCGTTCGCACCGGGCCAGTCCGACGGTCACGACCAGCTCGGGACGAGCCAGTAGCCACGATCCGGTGCGGCCGCCGACGTCGGACAAAGTCCATCCGGTGGGGTCATCGACATACATCCGATAATGCACATTATGTCATTACGGCGGGGGCGTCGGCATGGAACCACGCCCCTGCGCTGCGCGCCCGTCGGGCCGTCGCGCACGTGCTGAGTGCTCAGGCTCCCCGTTCGCCCGCACGATCGACCCGGGCCAGGCTCGCTGACTTCGGTCGGCTGCTGGCTGCGTCACGTGACTTCGGTCGGTCGTCTCGACATCGGTCATTCGATGGACCGATGTCGAGACAGCTGACCGAAGTCACGAGCCAGCCCTGCACACCGGACCGAACTAGCGAGCTCAGCCGCGTCCGAACAAAGCCGCGAACCAGTGCACCGAACGCGCATCGACCAGCCACGAGCCGCGCCCCCACCAGTTGCCCGCCAACATGTCTAAAGCATTGTGTATAGCGCAACACAACTGTCTTTCACTACCAAGTACGACCAACACGGTAGCAACCCCGAAAATCCTGCAGGCTCTCCCCGCGCCCGAGGCATACGATCCTTCAGACCATGAACCTTGCCGGAGTCCTCGCCGCCTCCACGAGCACCGCGGTGCTCGTGGAGGGCGAGAGCGACCGCGCGGCCGTCGAGACGCTCGCCGCCCGGCTGGGCCTGCCCCTCGCCGACCTCGGCGTGCAGGTCGTGGCGATGGGCGGGATCACCAACATCGGCCACCACCTCGTCGCCCTGGGCGGCCAGGACATCCGGCTCGGTGGCCTGTACGACGCCGCGGAGGAACGCTTCGTCATCAAGGGCCTCGACCGGGTGGGCCTGCGGCCGTTCGACGCGACCACTCCCCTGACCGACCTCGGCTTCTTCCGCTGCGACCGGGACCTCGAGGACGAGCTGATCCGGGCCGTCGGGACCGACGGGTTCCTCGCCCTCATCGCTGCCGAGGGCGAGCTGCGGAGCTTCTCGCGGCTGCAGGGCCAGCCGGCCCAGCGCGAACGCACCGCTACCCAGCAGCTGCACCGCTTCATCGGCTCGAAGGGCGGCCGGAAGGAGCGCTACGGGCGCCGCCTGGCCGAGGTGCTCCCGCTGGACCGGGTGCCGGCCCCGCTCGACGCCGTACTGCGCTGGGCCACCTGAGTCCCGCCTGAGCCCCTGCCAGAGACACACACCAGTACGGTCACGCCCTTCGCGGGTCGAGCACCACCATCCCGGCGCGCGGCGCGGAGTCCATGGTGGGTACGAGCTGGGCCGCCTCCGCCATGCCGACCACCCGGTCGAGCAGGTCCTGGGGCCGCAGCGCACCGGAGGCGACGAGGTCGAGCATCTCGGGGTAGTCCGCGGCCGCCATGCCGTGGCTGCCGAGCACGTCCAGCTCCCACGCGATCACGCGGCCCATCGGCACGCGCGGACCGCCGTCGACGGGCGCGAACAGCCCCACCTGCACGTGCCGTCCCCGGCGGCGCAGGCTCCCGATCGCGTCGGCGCACGTCTGCTCGCTCCCGACGGCGTCCACCGAGACGTGCGCTCCGCCGTCGGTCAGCTGGTGCACGAGGGCGGGCACGTCGAGCCCGTCGGCGAGCGCCGCGTCGTCTGCCAGCACCGTGCGCTCCGCGCCGGCGTGCTGTGCGGCTACCAGCGCCCCTTCCGACCGGTCGACGGCGAGCACGTGTGCCCCTCGGGCCACCGCGACCATGATCGCGCTGAGCCCGACCCCGCCCGCGCCGACGACCACCACCCACTCCCCTGCTCGCACCAGTGCGCGCCCGGCCACCGCCCGGTAGGCGGTGGCGAAGCGGCAGCCGAGGCTTGCCGCGGCGTCGAGCGAGACGCCGTCGGGTACCGCGACGAGATTCGCGTCTGCCGCGTGCAGCACGACGAGCTCGGCGTACGAGCCCCAGTGCGTGAAGCCGGGCTGGGTCTGGTCGGGGCAGACCTGCGCCTGGCCACTGCGGCACCACTCGCAGGTGCCGCACCCGCTCACGAACGGCACGGTGACCCGGTCCCCCACGCGCCACTTCGTCACGCCGGCGCCCACCTCCGCGACGGTGCCCGCGAGCTCGTGGCCGGGGACGTGCGGCAGGGCGGTGATGTCGGCGTCGTGCCCGGCCCAGGCGTGCCAGTCGCTCAGGCACAGGCCTGTGGCGTGCACCCGCACGACCACGCCGCCCTCGGGGGCCCGCGGGTCGGGAACCTCGCGGACGTCGGTAGGGCCTTGGAACTGGTCGAAGAGAATGGCTCGCACGCTCGGATTCAACCACGCGAGCCGTGCACTCCTGGCGAGTGGGCGCTGTTGACCGTAGCGGCGTACACCGTGGGCCCGTCCGCGACGGTCCGGAGCGTGATGCGCCGACGCGACCTGGTCTGAGCGGTCTCGTTGCAGGTCAGCGGCATTTTCCGGCATATCGGGAGTGTCAGTGGTCCCGCCTAGGGTGGCGCTCATGGTCGCTCCTCCGCGCCTCGAGCGCGTCACCGTCGCCGAAGCCGCCCGCCGTTATCTCGCGGCGGTCGAGGTCGAGACGATCCGCGGCGTCCTGTCCCCCGCCACGGCGCGCAGCTACACGCGTGACGTCACCGAGTTCGGGCGGCTGACCGGCCGCGACCGGATCCTCGACGACGTCACGGGGGCCGACGTCGACAGCGTGCTCGTGCGCTACCAGTCCGCGCCTGACGCCCGGTACACCGACCCGGACCGCAAGCCCGGCCCCGGGCGCAGCACCGCCACCGTCAACCGGTTCCGGCAGTCGGTCACCCGGTTCTTCGCGTACGCGGCGCGCGAGTGCTGGGTCCAGGCCGACCCGATGCAGTGGGCCGCGCCGCCGGCCAAGGTGCGCGGCACCCTGCGCACCGCTCGCACCGCCCTGTCGGCGGGAGCGGCCCGCAGCCTGCTGGCCACCTCGCCGTCGGACACGCCCGCCCGCACCGACCAGGACCTCGCCCTGCGCGACCGGCTGGTGGTCGCGCTGCTGCTGGTCCTGGGTCCGCGCGTCTCGGAGCTCGCCCGTACCGACGTCGACGACGTCGCCCGCGAGCCCGAGCGCGCCACCTGGCGCATCCGCGGCAAGGGCGGCAACACCCGCACCGTAACCCTCTCACCGCCCCTGGCCGGTGCCCTGGACGACTACCTCACCCTGCTCCGCCCTGCCCTTGCCGCGAAACGCCCCCAGGACGACGACGCCCAGCGTGCCCTCCTGCTGTCCTGGCGGGGCCGGCGCATCGACACCCAGGCCATCCGCGCCCTCCTGGCCCGCGCCGTCAGCCGCATGCCCGCGCCCTACCAGCGCGAGGCCACCCCGCACGCGCTGCGGCACACCACAGCGACCCTGCTGGTCGCCGACGGCTGGGACGTGAAGGTCGTCGCGGAGCTCCTCGGGCACGCCTCGATCGCCACCACCGGTGTCTATCTCGACCGCATCGAGGGTGAGCTCACGGCCGCCATCCGGTCCCACCCGCTGGCGGCCGCGATCGAATGAGCGCAGGGCTCGGAATGCGCTGCGACCCGTCGCGGGTGAAACTCGCAGCAGAACCCGGACCAAGGAGCCAGCCCGATGCGGACCCAGCCATGACGTCCGTCCTCGTGACCGGCGCGGGGGGTCCTGCGGGCCGTGCGCTCGGAGCACAGCTCACCTCCCGCGCCGCAGAAGGCGCAGACCTCACCTGGGTCGGTGTCGACATCGTCCCCGTGACCGACCCCAGCTTCCCGGTCACCGATCTCGCCCCCCGAGCCGACGCCTTCGACTACGCCACCGGCATGCGCGACCTCATCGACAAGTACGCCCCCGACCTCGTGCTGCCCACCGTGCAGGACGAGCTGCCCCAGGTTGCCGTGCTCGCCCAGGCCCTCGGCCGCCGGGCGGGCCGCAGTGCTCCGGCAACGTCCCGCGCTGCCGACACATCGGGCACGGTAGTGATCGCCGCCCCGGGATCCACCGCGATCGCGGCCGACAAGCTGCTCACCATGCTCGCGCTCGACCGCAGCGGGGTGCCGATCCCCCGGTACGCCCTCGCCACCGACTTCGCCGGCTCACGGGACGCACTCGCCTGGGCCGGCGGGCCGATAGTGGTCAAGCCGCGGGTCTCCCGCGGCGGCCGCGGGGTGCGGCTGATCGAGTCGCACACCGGCCCCGCCGGCACAGCCGACTGGGCCGACCTGGACGCGTCCTGGATCGTCCAGTCGTTCGCCTGCGGCACCGAGTACGGCCCACAGGTGTACCGGTCCCCCACCGGCCACAGCACGGTCGTGGTGCTGGAGAAGACCGCGCTCAAGCAGGGCCGGGTAGGCAACGCCGCCGCCGTCGTACGCCCGCTCGCCGGTGCCGCACCCGACATCGAGGAGACGGCCCGACAGGCCGTCGAGGCACTCGGCCTCGTCGGCCCCGTGGACCTGGACATCCGCCGCGACGCGACGGGAGCGCCTGTGGTCCTGGAGGTCAACAGCCGCTTCGGCGCCAACAGCGCCCACGCCCCCGAGCTGCTGGACGCGGTGCTCGCCCAGTGGGGGCCACCCCGACCCGGCAGCCGACCCAGATGAGACGGACCCCACGATGACAGAGATCCTGGCCGCAACGGCACTGGTGTTCGGCATGACGATGCTCGCCGTCGGCATCGTCCGACTGCTCATGCTCCCGTTCGCCCTCCGGTACGAGATGCGCCGCTCGCACCTACCGCCCGACGCCCCGCCGCACGCCGGAACGTTCTTCGACCGCCCAGGCCGCACGTCACCGCCCTCGATCTCGGTCATCGTGCCCGCCTACAACGAGGGCGTCGTGGTGGAGACCTGCGTGCGCTCCATCGCGCGCACCCGCTACCCCGACTTCGAGGTCGTGTGCGTCGACGACGGCTCCAGCGACGACACCTACGCCAAGCTCCAGGCGCTCGCCGCCGAGCTACCCGGTGTCCACGCGTACACGCAGCCCAACCGAGGCAAGGGCGCCGCGCTCAACCACGGCCTCAGCTACGCCCGGGGCGAGATCCTGGTGCTGGTCGACGCGGACGGCGTGTTCGGGCCCGACACCCTCACCGAGATGGTCCGCGGCTTCACCGACGAGCGCATCGGCGCAGTGTGCGGGGACGACCGCACCGTGAACCTCGACCGCGTGCAGACCCGTTTCCTCGCCATGATCAACCACGTAGGCACCGGACTGGTGCGCCGCGCACTGACCGTGCTGCACTGCCTGCCGATCGTCTCCGGCAACACCGGGGCATTCCGCCGCGACGTGCTGGAACGCACCGGCCCGCTCCGCGAGGACACCATCGGCGAGGACCTCGAGCTCACCTGGCGGGTCTACCGGGCCGGATACCGCGCCGCCTTCGCACCGCGCGCGCTGGTCTACGCCGAGTCACCGTCCACGCTGCCCGCGCTATGGAACCAGCGCGTGCGCTGGGGACGTGGCCTGCTGCAGACCATACGCCTGCACCACGACATGACCGGTAACCCGCGCTACGGATCGTTCGGCCCCTACCTGGCGTTCAACCTCATCGCCCAGGTGCTGGGCCCCGTGCTCCAGGTCGCCGCGCTCGCGGTGTTCGTGGCGCTGGCGTTCCTCGGCGACCCGGGCGTCCTGCCAGCCACCTTCTGGCAGGTGCTCCTGCTCCTCAGCGTGCCGCTCTCGGTCGCCCTGCTCGTGCTCGCCGTCCTCGTGGACCGCTCACCCGGCGACCTGCGGCACGCGTGGACCCTGCCGCTGTGGCCGTTCTTCTCGACGGTGATGAGCCTGGTCATGCTGCGCGCGATCTGGCTGGAGCTGCGCGGTGCCGAGAGCCGGTGGAACAAGATGGATCGAAGCGGGACGATCTCCGTCGACACGGGACAGGGCTCATGACCGATCACCACGCACCCCGCGCCAGGAGAATCCTCGCTGCCGCAGCCCTCGCCGCCACGCTCGCCACGACCCTCGCCGCCTGCAGCCCGGATGCCGTCACCGTGGACCGGCCGCTGGTGCAGTCGGACCACCGGCAGTCGATCAGCCTCGGCATCGAGGACGTCGCGGACCCCGACCAGGACTGGGACGCCGTCAGGCAGCGGCTCGACGAGGCGAACGCCAACATGGTGACCCTCGCGGCCGGCCGCGTCGAGTTCACGGCCTTCGACTGGTCCGCCCACCCCGACGCCGCGGCAGAGGCCGGCCGGGACCACCTCGCCCACGCGATCAACGAGACGGCACGAGGGCCCGACGACGAGCCACGACTCGTCGACCTCCTGATCGACGCCCTGATCCCCAGCTGGATCAAGCAGGACCCAACGGTGGCAGGAGTCCGCGCCGACGGCTCCCGCTCGCGATACTTCCCGTCCGCCACCGCGCTGCACGACGGCCCCGTCGGTGAACGCTACCTCGAGCTCCTGGAAGAGCTCGCCCGCCGCTACCAGCCCGACCAGATCACCTTCACGGAGTTCAAGTTCGACGACGAGACCTACGGCGACGACGACGCCGCCCTCTACCGCGAGATGACGGGCGCGCAGGACTGGCCCCGACTACCCGACGGGAGCATCGACGAGGATGCGCCCGAGATCGCCGCCTGGCGCTCGCAGGTGGTCGCCGACTTCCTGGAGCGCGCGGGTGCGGTGCTGGACGACGTGGCCGCCGAGACCGGCAAGCGAACCGACCTCGCGATGGACGCACTGATCGACTGGGACAACCCGGACGTGGGGCGGCCCGACGCCGGTCTCAGCTACCCCCTGCTCGCCCGGCACGCCGATCGGGTCGTGCTGTGGGTCTACCTCGGCATCGGCAACCACACGTCCGACGACGTCGAGCCGCTCACCGCGGCACTTGCCCGCTCCGATCTCCCGACCGACAAGCTCACCCTCTCCGTGGGGCTCTGGGACCACGGCACACCGAAGGACTCGATCTCGCCGCAGGTGATGGCCGACGCCGCCCGGGCCGCGCGCACGAACGGCATCACGTCGGTCAACGTCACGCCGTACACACTGATGACGGCGGAGCACTGGAGCGCGCTCAGCGAGGTGTGGACTCGGCTTCCACCGACGAGCTCGTCGGAGAGTCCGTCGACGACGCCGTCGGCAGAGTCACCGTGACCCTGGTCCCCGCACCGGGCGAGCTGCCGACCCCCATGGTGCCGCCGTGCGCGTCCACGATGGCCTGCACGACCGGCAGACCGAGCCCGAACCCCAGGATCGTATGGCCCTTGGCGGCGCGATAGCGGTCGAGCCGTTCGGTGAGCCGGCCGAGCTCGTCGGGCCCCATGCCGACTCCCGTGTCGGCGACCTCGATCACCGCCTCCTGGGTCGCCACACCACGCAGACCGGCCCGCACCGTCACCGCACCGCCGCGCGGCGTGCGCCTGATCGCGTCGTCCAGCAGGATGGTGATCGCCTGCGCCAGGAGCTCCGGGTCTCCCGAGACCGCAACCGGTCCGGGCGTCACCACCGTGAGCGACAACCCGGCGGCCCACGCCGTCGGGCCCAGCTCGTCGCCGCAGGCGCGCGACACCCGGACCAGGTCCACGTTCTTCCGGGCGATGCTGTGCTGCCCGGCCGCCAGCCGCACGCTCATCAGCAGCTCGTCGATGAGCCGCAGCTGGCGGCGCCCGCTGCGCTCGATGACGTCCGCATAGGTGTGCTGGTCGTCGGTCAGGGAGCCTGCGCCCAGGAGCTGGGCGTACCCGAGCACCGTGGTCAGGGGCGAGCGCAGCGCATGTCCGACCATGCCGATGACCTCGTCCTGCGGCCGCTCGGTCGTGTCAGCTTCGGTGGCCTCGGTGGTGACGGCCCGTGCGTGCCGGGCCACAGCGGCCGTGCCGAACGCGATCAGGAAGGCGACCACCGGCACCACGGCACGCGGTACGGCCGGCTCAGCGATGAGCTCGGGTCCACCGAGCACCAGCCCCACCTGCACCCCCACCGTACCGGCGGTTGCCAGCACCACAGCGGACCTCGTCGCCTGCAGCCCGAGGCTCACCACCGGAAGCAGGAGCAGCGCATCGACCGACGCCACGGCCGCGCCAGACCCGTGCTGCAGCGCGACGAGCGCACCCATCTGGACCAGTGGCAGCACCGACTGCCATGCGGCCGGGATGCGGTCCCACGGGATGAGCACACCTGCGACCTGCGCGCCCAGCACCATCACCAGACCCAGCCACATCTCGAACCAGGCCACGGTTCCGCCCGACGCCATAGATGCCGACGGCAGGGGTACCAGCACCCATGACATCGTGTAGACGACGGTGAACGCGACCAGGCGTAGCCCTACGGCATCTGGCGCGAGGAGGCGCTCAGTGAAGCGGTCCAGCTGGCCGTCCAGGTGGCCGTCCCAGGCCGTGTGCGGTCTCGGCGCGCTCACCCGTCCGCAGGTTTTCCGGGCGCATGGTCCGCGGACACCTGTTCCGGTGCCGACGTGAGCCGCATCGTGGACCGAACGGTCTCCAGCGGCTCCGCGTAGTGGCCCCGCATGTACCGCGACCAGTACCTGGCGGTGGCTCGCACGACGTCCTCAGCCATGTAGTCCCGGTGCGCCTGCGAGGTGAACATGCGCAGCATCCGCAGCTTGGTCTCCAGGTGCTCGGCGATGTCCACGAACCGGTCCGGCCGGTAGTCGACGGTCGACGACGGGCTCTGGAAGCACGCCAGGTCCGCGACGTCGCGGGACGCGACCTGGACCGCCTGGTGCACCGCGCGATGGTCCTGGTGCCGGTCATGGTTGCTGTGCGTGTAGACCCGATCCGGCCGGACGTCCCGGATCACCTCTTCCAGCGCCGTGATCGGGCCCGACGCCGAGTCCAGGTGGGTGTCCTCGAAGCCCAGGTGGATGAGCCGCGCACCGATGATCTGGGCAGCCGCCTTCGCCTCCACGTACCGCGCCTCCGCATACCCGCCCGCCGAGCCGCCTGACATCGTCAGGATCACCAACCGGTCTCCGCTGCTCGCGTGCGCGGCGAGCGCGCCGCCCACGCCGAGCTCGACGTCGTCCGGGTGGGCACCCACCGCCAGCACCGTCTTGGTGCGGTCCGCGCGCCACGCCCGGCCTCGGCGCGCGAGCGCGGTTGCCCGTTCGACGAGCAGCGCCATGTCGACTGGCTTGACCAGGAAGTCGTCCACGTCGCCGCGCAGGGCGTCCACGGCATAGTCGACGCGATTGTGCGCCGTCAGGATGATGACGGGGACGCCCGCGGCCAGCTGGTGCACCTCCGGCAGGATCTCCAGGCCGGAGCGCCCGGGCAGCTCGATATCGATCAGCACGAGGTCGAAGCTCTCGGCCCGCAGGACCGCCAGCGCGCTCTCCGCGTCGCCGGCGATGACGGCGTGCATCCCGGCGTGCTGCTCGAGCACCGTGCGCGTGAACTCACCCGCGTCGGGATCGTCCTCGACGACCAGCGCCGACCAGGTGCCGGACGAAGCCTTGTCTCTTGCCATCGGCCCTCCCCCCAGTCAGGGAGCGCCCTCGCCCGTGGTCGCCCCGCCTACCTGACGGTACGCACGAATACGGCAAGCCGCCTGTCGTCGGCATGGTTCTCCGCTCGACAACGGGCGCGGGCGCGCGTGGCCTGGCACGATTACTGGCTAGAAGCGTTTTTTAACCCGTGTCGTTGGACCGACCGCGCGAGGAGGTAGGACGGCAGATGCTGGAACTACTCGAGACGGTAATGACGGAGGCGGCCCGATGAACCGCCGGATACTCGTGGTCGACGACGAGGAGGCGATCCGTGAAGTCGTGCGGATCAGCCTCGAGGTGGCTACCGAATGGAAGGTGGACGTCGCCACCAACGGAGCCGAGGCAGTTTCCCTGTGCACCGATGATCCACCGGACGCGGTCCTGCTGGACGTCATGATGCCCACGATGGACGGGCCGACCACGTTCGCCCGGCTCCAGGAGGACGCACGTACGCGCAGCGTCCCCGTGATCCTGTTGACCGCCAAGGTACAGCCCTCGGAGCGGCGCCGGTATGAAGACCTCGCCGTCGCCGGCGTGCTCGCCAAGCCGTTCGACCCGATCGCCCTTCCGGAACAGATCACCGACCTCCTCGGATGGCGCGGGTGACCGCCCGCTCCCCCGGGGTCGGCGATGGTGGCCTCCCCTTGGAGAGCGTGTGGTCAGGAAGCGCTGCCGCGCGGTCATGGAGCAGGTTCGTCCGCTGGTCCTGGGTGGCCGGCATCGCGGTCCTCCTGGTCGTCCTCCTGCTCCTGGGCCCCTTCGACCAGGCGACGCGCGAACAGATCTCCATGGTGGCGATCGCCGCCGCGGGTGTCGTCGCGGCGGCGAGCTGTGGGCGGCGCGCGGTGCAGTCGACGGGTCGTCGCCGGCGGGCGTGGGGCATCCTCTCCCTGGGCGGAGTCGTCGGGCTCGCCGGCAACGTCTACGCGGGGCTGGTCGGCGACCCCGAGACCGGGGACGCCGCCTACATCGCCGCTCTCGCGCTCGGCGTGGTGGGCATGTCGCTCTTCCCGGCTGTCCGACCGCGCGGCCGCGAGATGGTGCGCATGCTGCTGGACAGCATCGTGGTCGGCGGCTCCGTCCTGTACATCGCGCTCTTCGCCGTCGTACTGGATGGGGACGCACTGGCGGCGCAGCCGACGCTCACTGCCTACGCCCTGCCCGTGGTCGACGCCCTGCTCGCGACTCTCGCGGTCCTCGTCATGACCCGCTCGAGCGCCGCCGAACGTGTGCCGCTCGTGCTCGTGGGCGGCGGGTTCGTCCTGTACGCCGTTGCGGACGTGGCTTTCGCGCTGCTGACCGCGGCAGGTGGCTTCATGTTCGGCAGCCCGGTCGACGTCGGCTGGATCGGCGGATATGTCGCCATCGCGCTCGCCGCGCGCCATCCGGCGGCCTCCGGCACCTCGGTCGTCGGCCGGCCCGGGGACGGGACGCCGGTGCTCGGCACGATCGTGACGTTCTGCCTGTTCCTCACAGCGGCGCTGGTGCGCGTCGTCCAGGCGGGCCAGGGACTACCCGGGGTGGCCAACGCGCTGTGGGTCGCCGTGCTCGTCGCGGTCGTCGTGCGCCAGATCCTGGTCGTCGCGGACAACGCGTCCCTGCGTCACGGGCTCGAGCGGCGCGTCCAGGAACGCACCACGCAGCTGCGCTCGCTCGCGAGCGAACGTGAGCGGACGCTGGAGTCGGTGGCCGACGGGATCTACGGGGTGGACCCCGAAGGGCTGGTGACGTTCATCAACGCGGCCGCGGCGCAGTCGCTCGGTACGTCCGCCGCGGACCTCGTGGGGCGCAACGCGCACGCCACCTTCCACGCGCTGGCCGAGGACGGCAGCTCCCACCCCGTGGAACACTGCTACATCACCGAGGCCCTGCGCTACGGGATCACCGCCACGGCCGAGCAGGACGTCTACCGGTGCCTGGACGGGACGGGGAACGAAGTGCCCGTCGAGGTCACCGCGAGCCCACTGCGCGACGACGGAGGGATCCGCGGCGCGGTCGTCGCCTTCCGCGACGTCACGGAGCGGCGCGAGATGGAGCGCATCAAGGACGAGTTCGTGTCCGTGGTCAGCCACGAGCTGCGAACCCCGCTGACGGCGATCCGAGGCGCGCTCGGGCTCATCGACAGCAACGCTCTCGATGACAAACCCGAGCAGGCGGCGCGCATGATCCACATCGCGCTGACGAGCAGCGAGCGGCTCGGTCGGCTCGTGGACGACATCCTCGACACCGAGCGCTTGAACGCGAGCACGACACGGCTCGAGCTCGAGGAGCACCGGGTCGATGCACTCGTGGCCACGGCGGTGGACCAGGTTGCGGTCCTGGCGAACGAGGCCGGGGTGGCCCTCCGGCCCGTCGGATCCTCGGAGGTCGTCCGTGCGGATGGCGAGCGCATCGTGCAGACGCTCACCAACCTGCTGGGCAACGCCGTCAGGTTCTCCCCGCACGGCAGCACCGTCCGCGTGACAGCCATGCCGGTCGGTGACTATGTCGAGCTGCGTGTCGACGACGAGGGCCGCGGCATCCCGCCGGACAAGCTAGAGGCAATCTTCGGCCGGTTCGAACAGGTTGATGCCTCCGACACGCGCGAGCGGGGCGGCAGCGGGCTCGGCCTGACCATCGCCCGCAGCATCGTCGAGCGGCACGGCGGGCGGTTGTGGGCGGTCAGCGAGGGCGAGGGCCGAGGTTCGAGCTTCCGGTTCACTCTCCGTCGCGTCACCCTGGATGTGAACCGCACCGCGGAGGAGTCGCTGGAGGAGGCTCCCGCAGCGACGCGGGTGGTCGTCGTGGACGACGAGCCGCACGTCGTCGACATGTTCCGCAGGGTCCTGGAGGAGCGGGGGTACGACGTCGTCGGCGTCACAGACGGAAGTGCGGCGCTCGAAGCGATCGACGAGGAGCGGCCCGCCGCGATCGTGCTCGACCTCGCGATGCCGGGCACCAGCGGGGCTGAGGTGCTGGGCCGGCTGCGGCAGTCCGCCGCGACCGCCGGACTGCCCGTCGTCGTGGTGTCCGGGACGCGTCCGACGGACGCGCTGGAGACCGCCGTGCTGGCCGACGGCTGGCTCGTCAAGCCCGTGGACCCCGGCCGTCTCATCGAGACCGTCCGGGAGGTCATCCGCCGGCGGCCGACCCACAACCGGGTCCTGGTCGTCGAGGACGACGACAACCTGCGAACCGTCGTGGCGACGGTCCTGGAGAACGGCGGGCTCTCCGTCACCCAGGCGCGTTCGGTGAGTGAGGCTCGGGACGCTCTCGCCAGTGGCGCCGAGCCGGACCTCGTCCTTCTCGACCTCAAGCTCCCCGGCGCCAACGGGCAGGAGCTCGTCGCCGATCTGCGTCGCCACGGCCGCCTCCGCGAGGTCCCCCTCGTCGTCTATTCGGGCGCGGAGGTCAGCTTGGAGGAGCGCGAGGACCTTCAGCTGGGCCGGACGGTCTTCCTCACCAAGAGCCACACCACGCCGGACGCCGTCCTGCGTTCCGTGCTCGACCTCCTGGATGTCGTCGCCGGTCGCACTGTCGCAAGTCGCACAGGCGCCGGCGACGGCGGCGAGACCGGAGAACCCCCCTCATCGAGGACCTCATGACCGATCCCCTGACTATTCGTGTGAGTGTCGGCACGGGCACCGGCCGGACCACGCTTGCCGCCTTCGACGCCGCTCTCGCCGACGCAGGCGTGAGCGACTTCAACCTCCTCCGGCTCAGCTCCATCGTCCCGCCCGGTAGCCGGGTCCTCGAGGTGGACGGTAGGGAACAGCTGAAAGGCGACCACGGTGACGCCCTGTACTGCGTGTATGCGCGTGCGCACGCACTGCTCGCGGGGCACGAGGCCTGGGCCGGGGTCGCCTGGTCCCGGCGCGACGACGGCAGCGGTGCGGGCCTCTTCGTCGAGCACGAAGGTCCCTCGCGCGAGCAGGTCTCGACGGACCTCACGCACAGCCTCGAGGACCTCTCGGCCACGCGCGGCGGCACCTATCACCCGGAGGGCCGTCGGGTCGCAGGCATCACCTGCGTCACGCTGCCCGTGTGTGCAGTGGTCGTCGCGACCTTCCGTCGCACGGGCTGGGAGGAGGTCCACCGTGGGTTCTGAAGTGGCCTTCGAGGCTACCGTGACCGGCGAGGTCGCCGATCGCTTCTGGGAGCTGTACCTCGAGGCCTTCGGTCCGTTGCGCACACGCGCCGCCGCTCGGCACGTGCTGCATCGCGAGGAGTTCGACGAGGAGATGGCTGACCGCCGAGTGACGAAGCTCCTCGCACATGACGAGCGAGGCGAGGCGGTCGGGCTGACCACGCTCGCGACGGACCTCGCCGCGGTGCCGTGGGTGAGCCCGGAGTTCTTCGCCGCGCGCTATCCGGAGCAGGCGGCGCGCGGGGCGGTCTGGTACATCGGGTTCACGCTCGCGCACCCGAGCCGACGCTCCACGCGCACCTTCATGGACATGATCGATGCTCTCGTTGCCCACCTCGCCGAGCACCGTGTGGTGTGTGCCTACGACATCTCCCGCTTCAACGACGACTCCCTGCGGTTCGCCGACAACCTGCGCCGCCACCTCGAACGCACCCAGGATGTCACCGTCGAGCCCGTGGACCAGCAGACGTACTACGCGACGACATTCCACTGACATGCGTGACCGCTTGGGCCGACACGGCCGGCCGGCCGTTATCCGGGTTCGTAGAAGTGAGACCGGGTACCGTAAGCGCGTGGCGTCTCGCAAGGTCCCCGGCAACTTCCCGAAGCTCACGCTCGACATCCCGTCCGGCTTCATGTCCCGTGCCCGCACGATAGCGACCCGGGCGGCCGTCGTCGCCGCCGCCGTACCGGTCGGGGCAGCCATCGCGCTCATGGTGACCGACAAGATCCGGCGCCGCGTGCACCCGCTCACTGCGAATTTCCCCACGGAGAAGCCGCTCACCGAGCACATCGACGAGACCGCCACCACTGTCTACACCTACGGTGCCGACCTGTACGAGGCGATGCTCGAGGCCATCCACGGGGCGCGCAAGACCGTGATGCTGGAGTCCTACATCTGGAAGAGCGACCAGATGGGCCGGCGGTTCAAGCAGGCGCTCATCGACGCCGCTGCCCGCGGTGTCGACGTCTACGTCATCGTGGACGGCTTCGCCAACCTCGTGGTCCCGTACACGTTCTTCCGCTTCCCGCCGAGCGTGCACGTGCTGCGCTTCCCCGTGCTGCGCCCCGGAATGGCCTACCTCAACATCCGCACCTCGGGCCGCGACCACCGCAAGATCCTCGTGGTCGACGACGAGACCGGGTTCGTCGGCGGGTACAACATCGGCTCCCTGTACGCCACGCAGTGGCGCGACACCCACGTACGGCTCGAAGGGCCGTCCGTGTGGGAGCTGCGCAACGCGTTCGTCGACTTCTGGAACCGCCACCGCAAGCCGCGCCACCCCATCCTGTCCGACGTCGGCTCCAAGACCTGGCTGCCCCACCTCAAGGCCGCCCGCAACGCGCCCTCCGAGCTCGTGTTCCCCATCCGCGGGATCTACCTCGACGCGATCGACCGGGCCACCAGCCACATCTACATCACCCAGGCGTACTTCATCCCCGACCACGACATCCACGCCGCGCTGCTCGCCGCGGCCACGCGCGGCGTCGACGTCCGCGTCCTGGTGCCGCACCGCTCCAACCACGTCGTGGCCGACTGGCTCGCCCGCGGGCACTACGCCTCCCTGCTGCGCGGCGGCGTACGGATCTTCCTGTACCAGGGCGCCATGGTGCACGCGAAGACCGCGACCATCGACCGCCGCTGGACCACGATCGGCACCGCCAACATCGACCGGCTCAGCCTCACGGGCAACTACGAGGTCAACCTCGAGATCGTCGACCCGGGCCTGGCCGGCCGCATGGAGGACGTGTTCGCCATGGACCTGTCCAACGCCAAGGAGCTCACGCTCGACCAGTGGGTCGAACGCGGCGCGCTCGCCAAGATCGGCGAATATCTCCTGATCCCGCTGCGCCCGCTCCTGTAACCGACGACGCCACGCCTGCCCGGGTCTCCTCGGGAGTGCGCAGGCTGGGGCATGTCATGATCGGCGGATGGTGAGCATCAGGCTGGCCGGCCCTACGGACGTGTCCTGGCTGAGCGAGCGGGACCGGCATATCGACCCTGGACCTGCTCGCTTCTGACGGACAACACTGACGCCGGGCTAGACCGCCAGCGACTCCCCCACCGACAGCCTCGTGTACGTGTAGTCCCCGCCGACGCGCGACGTGTCCAGCCACCGGCCGGTCAGCGCATGCCCGGCCTCGGACAGGAACACGTCGTGGATCGGCACGACGGTCCCGGCCGGGACCGACCGCGCGAAGTCGATGGCCTCCCGCATCTTCATCCACGGCGCCGACACGGGCACCAGCAGCACATCCACCCCGGCACGCCGGATCGGGCCCGTCGAGATCTCGGGCAGCCGGGCCGGCACCTCGTACGAGTCGCCCGGGTGGAACACGCTCGCCCCGTCGACCTCGACGAGGTACGTGACGTTCACCGCGCGCGGGACCTCGGGGTGGATCAGCGCGTGGTCGCCGCCGCCCACCGTGACGCGCGCGCCGGCGACGTCCAGCACCTGGCCGGGCGAGACCTCGTGCACCCGGTCCGCCGGGGCGCCGCCCTCTCGCAGCGCACTCGTGGCGGGGCCGGTGGCCCACACCGGGACGTCCGGGTTCGCGTCGAGGAAAGGGACGAGCGTGGGTACGTCCACGTGGTCGAAGTGGTCGTGGGTGATCAGCACTGCCGCGGCGCCCGTGAGCGCGGACGCGGTGTCACTGAAGGTGCCGGGGTCGATGACGAGCGTGCCTCCGGCGTCGGGCAGGCTGATGGAGACGCACGCGTGACCGTGGAAGGTGAGCCGCATGCTCGCAGGTTACGCCAGCCGGGGTCAGACGGCGGACCTGGCGGCCCGCCGCTGGGCGAGCTCGTCGCCCTCGACGGCAGGGACGTCGCCGGGTTCGCCCTGGTCGAGCGTCTCGGTCGGCATCTGGGCGAGGGTGCCCTCGATCTCGCGCCACACTCGCCCGACGGCGATGCCGAACACGCCCTGGCCGCCGGCGACGAGATCGACTACCTCGTCCGGTGAGGTGCACTCGTACACGCTCGCGCCGTCGGACATGAGGGTGATCTGCGCGAGGTCGTCGACGCCGCGCTCGCGCAGTGCCGTGACCGCGGTGCGGATCTGCTGCAGCGAGACGCCGGTGTCGAGCAGCCGCTTGACCACCTTGAGCACCAGGATGTCCCGGAAGCTGTACAACCGGTGTGTCCCGGATCCCGTGGCCGGCTTGATGCTCGGCTCGACGAGGCCGGTGCGGGCCCAGTAGTCGAGCTGACGGTACGTGATGCCGGCAATGTGGCACGCCGTGGTGCCGCGGTAGCCCGTCGTGGCGTCCTGTTCCGTCAGGTCCTCACCGAAGAGGAGACCCTGCGCGCCGTGCGGGACCGTAGCGCGTGTGGCTCTCTCACCGCTGGTGTTCACTGTGCCTCCTGGGGTGTCGTGGCCACGCTATGGCGCGTCGAAGGTGATTTCAAAGATGCGCGCCGTGAAAGCTCTCGGCGTGTCGCGGTTCACACGGCTTTCACCCGGTCCGTCCGCCACCCTGGTTGCCTCCGCCCGGGGGTCCGAGGAAGTCCTCGGGAGTCACGTGGTCGAGGAAGTCGCGGAACCGCTCGACCTCCGCCTGCTGGTCGACGTCGACGATCTCGACGCCGGCCAGTGCCACGATCTCCGCCGAGCACAGGACGGGGCTGCCGGTGCGCACGGCCAGCGCGATCGCGTCCGAGGCCCGCGAGTCGAGGTGCACCCCGTTGCTCAGGACGAGCTCCGCGAAGTAGATCCCGCCCTCGAGCGCGACGATCTCGACCCGTACGAGCGTGACGCCGACGGCGCCCAGCACGTCCCTGAGCAGGTCGTGCGTCATGGGGCGGGGTGTGGCGAGGCCTGCCTGCGCCATCGCTATCGCGCTGGCCTCGCGTGCCCCGATGACTATCGGGATCGCCAAGTCGGCGGCACTGTCCAGCAGCAGCACCACGATCTCCTGATCGCGCTGCTGCTGTCGAACGCCGAGGATCTCCACGGGGACCATCGGCACGTCGTCCGGCCTCACGCTTTCACCGTACGGCGTGCAGCCGCCACTCGTCGCGCGCTCGGGCTAAATTTTTGGTAATGGACCAGTAGTTCATCCGCAAAGCCGGGTGAAATCTTGCCGCGCCCGGCCAATGGGAGGGCTTGGTCAGGCTCAGCCGAGGTCTTCGATCCCTTGGCGAACCCACGCGGCGTGCAGGCGCGTGAACAGCTCGCCCATCTCGCCGGCGAGGCTCGCGGCGCGGCCGCGTGCGGCGCTGGCCTGCTGGCTGCGCAGCGGCGCCACCACCTGGTCCACGAGGCCGACCTCGCGGTCGGCGGCGGTGCGGAAGGAACGCAGGTGGCGCGGCTCGATGCCGAACTCGGCCAGGGCGCCCGCGATCCGGGCGACCTCGACGGCGCCCGCCCCGAACGTGCTGCTCGACGCCGGCAGGAGGCCGCCCCGGACCAGGCTCTGCACGAACTCCTCGGTGACGCCCGCCGCGTCGGCCACCGACGCGGCCGTCCAGCGGCGTCGCGCGGGCGACCCCTCGCCCGCGAGGCGCGGCGCGGGGTGCTCGGCCGAGTCGGGGTCGGCGTCCATCGCCGCGAGGCGTTCCTTGATCACCTTGAGCGGCATGTAGCTGTCGCGCTGCTCGGTGAGCACAAAACGCAGGCGCTCGACGTCGGCCTGGCTGTACTGGCGGTAGCCCGACGGCGTGCGCACAGGGTGGATCAGGCCCTGCTCCTCCAGGAAGCGGAGCTTGGAGTGCGAGACGGACGGGAACTCCTGGCCCAGGGCACGCAGCACGTCGCTGATGCGCATCGTGGCCTGGCGGGAGATCCCGCGGGGCCAGGGCGCGCCTGCCTCAGGGTCCTGGCCGCGCTCGTCGTCGTGTGCACGGTCGCCGTCATGAAGGGGGCGCGGGTCGGTGCCGCGGTCGACCCCACGATGGTCGCGTGCGGCGCCGGTCGTCACGGGGCGGGTGTCCCCGCGCCCCACTGCGCCGGCGACTGCGGGCTGGCGTGGAAGGTCAGGCGGAACTTGCCGATCTGCACCTCGTCGCCGGTGACCAGGGTGGCGGCGTCGATGCGTCCACGGTTGACGTAGGTGCCGTTCAGCGAGCCGATGTCGCGCACGACGAACGAGTCGCCCTCGCGCACGAACTCGGCATGCTTGCGGGACACCGTGACATCGTCCAGGAAGATGTCTGCCTGCTCGCTGCGGCCGGCGACCGAACGCGCGGTGTCCAGGAGGAACCGTGCGCCGAATCCCGGGCCGCGCTGCACGATGAGCAGCGCGGAGTGCCGCGGGAGGGCGGCGACCGCGGCGGCTTCCTCC
The DNA here is from genome assembly GCF_014653785.1 of Promicromonospora soli. Taxonomy (GTDB): domain Bacteria; phylum Actinomycetota; class Actinomycetes; order Actinomycetales; family Cellulomonadaceae; genus Promicromonospora; species Promicromonospora soli. The sequence continues at coordinate 308,279 of NZ_BNAS01000006.1, forward strand.
GGGCTGAGCGCCGTACGGGGCGCCTGCTCGTCTGAGGTCGGGAACGCGATGCGACCCAGGTTGGCCGTGGTATCGGGCCCGACCGGATGGGCGCTGTGGTCCGTCATCAGGTCTCCTCGGGTGCGGTGGTGGTGAGCTGGTTCCTACGCTCGGACAACGGCCGGGGCCACGTCCGGGTTCCACTCAACCTACCCCGATCGGGATAGACGCGGAAACCTAAGTTGGGAAACCAACTCGGATAAAAATACCCACGTCAGAGCGGTTCCGCATGCCAGTTCGGCAGCCCGGCCGTGGTTCCCGCCCGAGCACCGCGCGAACGTGGCGGGCGTCACTCCTCGTCGGCGGGTTCAGCGAACTCCGGCTCGCCCGGGATGCGCACGGCGTCGACGGTCACCTCGTCCTCGATCGAGGTGGTCGCGACGCCGCCCTCCTCGCGGATCCGGGGCAGCGCGCCGCCGGGAATCTCGAGCGCACGGTCGATCGTCTCCGGGTCGCCGATCACCGTCCACTCGTACGGGGAGGCGATAGCGGCACCGTCGAGCACCACGCCGCCGCCCGAGTCCACGAAGTAGCTGGTCGTGACGAGCCGAACCCCGTTGACCTCCATCGCCTCCGCCCCGGCGTTACGCAGCTCCTCGAGCAGGTTGAACAGGACCTGCGCTTCGAGCGGCCGCCCGCCGTCGGCCACGTGGATCTGCACGCCCGGGCCGTGGGCCCGGAGCCGGCCCGACAGGATGCCCTCCTGCTCCGCGCGCTGCTGCGCGAGATCCCGCGCCGCCTGGTCGCGCCCGTCCTCCGACCGCAGGTCGTCGCGGATCTCCTCCAGGTCCGCGACCTCGGCATCCAGCTGCTCGGCCCGCTGCGTCACCTCGTCCAGCAGCCGCACCAGCTCGTCCTCCCGCAGGCTGCTCAGCTGGTCCCCCGTCGACTGCCCCACCTGCACCGCCAGGGCGAACCCCAGCGCCAGGCACAGCAGGCCCGTCAGCAGCTCCGAGCGTGTGCCGCGCGGCCGCATCAGCTCCGCCACCCGCTTCCAGCCCGACGCCGGTTCGGGGCCGAACGCCGGTTCCGGGTCGGACGGCGGTTCCGGGTCGGACGGCGTCGGCTCCGCGGCGGCCTCCGCTCCGGCGTCGGCCGCGCCAGCCTGCTCGGTCGGGCCCGCCGCGACGACCTCGGCCTCGACTATCTCGGTCGCGACTGGCTCGACCTCCACCGGCTCAGGCTCCACCGTCTCGGCCTTCTCCGGTTCGGTCGCGACGGTCTCCGCCCGAGGCTCGGGCGTCACGCCGGCCCGGTGCTCCGGCTTCTCCTCAGCCTGTTCCTCGGCCCTGTCTTCGGCCTGATCCTTGTCGCTGCTCATGCTCACGCCTTGAACATGTCGGAGGAGCGCTGACCGGCGGTTTCGCCGAGGCGGGACCGCTTGCAGGGGAATGTCGGGGAGACAGTCCCTCGCACGAGCGTACCGAGGCGGATGTCCGGCGAGATCCCCGACGGGACTCGTCGTAGGTCTTGTGGCACGGAGAAGCCATGCCCGTGGGTGCTGATCTCTCCGTACATCGCCACCACTGTACTCAGTGAGTCTCGGAACCCGTGGGCCGACGCGGTGCTGGCAGCGACGCATCGGCATACCCGGGTAGGCGCGGCCGCCCTCACCATGGCGGACGTGTCCGGCGGTAGACTCCAGGTTCTCCGGAGATCAAGCAGGGCAACGCCCGTGCCCCGCGGTGGATTCACGGAGACACCCGGCGGCGTGTCACCATCGGCGTGAGGGCCGGGCCGCGGGCGGCGCGAGCGGAGACGCTGCGCGGTGACCCAGCAGCCGATCGGAGCGCCCTGGCCCGGGCTGCCTGCCTCACGGGGCGGTCGTCCGACGTTCGACCGGTCCTGGGGCCGGCCGCGGGCGTGGCAGGGAGCTCTGCGCCGCAGTCGCGGTACAGATGCAGCGAAGGAGGAGATGTGGCACGACCAGGCCAACGCCGGTCCGGTCGCGCGCGGACAGGGTCCGGCGCCCAGCGCCGTCGCGCCCCGCGACCCGCCGAGCAAGGGATCATCCCGGTGCTCGCGGAGGTGACTCGCGAGGTCGACGGCGCCGTGCGGCGACCGCCGACGCGCGCCGCGGTGCGCACGAAGTTCCAGGTCGTCGCGCTGCTCATGCGGCAGGAGCGGGCCCGCGTAAGGGTCGACGGCGCCCTGACAGAGTCCCAGCGGGCCAAGCAGCTCAAGCGGCTCGACGAGGTGGCGACGCTGCTCGCAAGGATCGCTGCCCGGGACACGTCGCTGCTCGAGCTGCTCGCCGAGGATGCCCGCGTCTCCGACGCGGCCCGCGCCTTCATGGCGACCGTGATGCGCGCCGGCGGACTGGAGCCGCCCGAGGAGCCCCCGCCGGCCGCGCCGGCCGCGCCAGTGCCCGGTGCTGAGAAGCGGGTGGTGCCCCGCTCGGTGATCTCGCGCCAGCTGGCGAACCCGTTCCTCGCCCCGGACTTCGAGGCCGCGGCCGAGCGGCTGGCTCCGCGGGCCCGCCGACTGGCCGGCTGGGAGCTGCTCGAGCCGCTCTTCCGTTCCTTCGAGTACGCCGGCCCCGGCGCGACCGCCTGCATGCCGCTGCCCGAGGCCCGCCCGGTGTCCGCTCCCCACGGCCGGGAGCTGATGCCGCACCAGGCGCAGGTCGTCGAGGCCGCGGCCCGCGGGCATCGCACCTTCCTGCTCGCCGACGAGCCCGGGCTCGGCAAGACCGCCCAGGCACTGCTGGCCGCCGAGGTGGCCGACGCCTACCCGCTGCTGGTCGTGGTGCCCAACGTGGTGAAGACGAACTGGGCGCACGAGGTAGGGATGTGGACGCCGCGGCGTCGGCCGACGGTGGTCCATGGCGACGGCGAGCGGGTCGACGGGTTCGCGGACGTCGTGATCGTGAACTACGAGCTCCTGGACCGGCACGTCGGCTGGCTCGGTGACCTCGGGTTCCGCGGCATGGTCGTCGACGAGGCGCACTTCATCAAGAACAAGAGCTCCCAGCGATCCCAACACGTGCTGGCCGTCTCCGAGCGAATCCGCGCCCGGACCGCCCGGCCGCTCCTGATGGCGCTCACCGGCACCCCGCTGATCAACGACATCGAGGACTTCCGAGCAATCTGGCAGTTCCTCGGGTGGATCGACGACACCAAGCCGGTCGCCGCGCTGCTGACCGCCCTCGAGGGCACCGAGCTCACCCCGGCCGACCCGGGGTTCTACGCCGCCGCCCGGGCCAGCGTGATCGACATGGGCATCGTGCGCCGCCGCAAGGTCGACGTGGTCGCCGACATCCCCGCCCGCCGGGTGGCGGACCTGCCGGTCGAGCTCGATGGCGCGGTGGGCCGCTCGATCCGTGCCGCCGAGGCCGCGCTCGCCCGCCGTCTGGTCGGTCGCTACCGGTCCGCCGTGGAGGCGCGCGCCGACGACGTCGTCGTGGACGGGGTCGACCTCGACCTCGCGCGCCGGGTGGCGGCGGCGGAGCTGAAGGACTCGAGCTCTCGGGCCGGTGGCGAGAACGTGTTCACGATGGTCCGCCGGATCGGCCAGGCCAAGGCCGGGCTGGCCGCCGACTACGCCGCGCAGCTGGCCCGCAACGTCGGCAAGGTGGTGTTCTTCGCCAAGCACGTCGACGTGATGGATCAGGCCGAGCAGACCTTCGCCGATCGCGGCATCGGCTACGCCTCGATCCGCGGCGACCAGACGCCCAAGGTGCGCGAGAAGAACCTCGCCGCCTTCGTCAACGACCCCGACGTGTCGATCGTGGTGTGCTCCCTGATGGCCGCCGGAGTGGGGCTCAACCTTCAGGTGGCCTCCAACCTGGTGCTGGCCGAGCTGTCCTGGACCGCCGCCGAGCAGACGCAGGCCATCGACCGGATCCACCGGATCGGCCAGGCCGAGCCCGTCACCGCTTGGCGGATTATCGCCGCCCAGACCATCGACTCCACGATCGCCGAGCTGATCGACAGCAAGTCCGGGCTGGCCGCCAGGGCACTGGACGGGGCGGGCGACGACGACGTCGCGTCATCCACGGACGTTCAGCTCGAAGCTCTCGTGGCGCTGCTCACCGACGCGCTCGCCGCCGAGCATCAGGGCGAGACGGAGTCCTGAGCCACAGCCTGGTCGAGCGAGGACGGGCATGACTGCCCGTCCGGGTGCGTAGCGAGACGGATCAGCATGTCGAGTCGCCGTCCCGCATCCTGCAGGACGGCGGCCTTCGCTTCGATCTGGGCACGCTCGTCGAGCAGGCGAGTCAACAGCTCCGGCCCGACCTCGCCGGCATCGATGGCGGGCAGGAGGGTCACGATCAGACGACTTCCGAGGCCGGCCTGGTAGAGCTCCTGGATGAGCCGTACACGATCCGCGGCCGACTCCTCGTAGACGCGTTGACTGCTGGACGTGCGCTGGGAACGCAGCAGGCCCTGCTCCTCGTAGTAACGCAGGGCGCGCGTGCTGACTCCGGCCTTGTCGGCCAGCTCCCCGATGCGCATCGTGACTCCTTTCACACGTGGTGCCGCCCGTCGGGACTTGCCCTTGACGTCAACGTCAAGTCCTAGCGTAAGCGGCGCGAGGGAGGCGGAGACCTCCCCACGGAGGGAATCATCATGGACATTGCCGGATCCACCGCTCTCGTGACCGGTGCCAATCGCGGAATCGGTCGGCGCTTCGTCGACGAGCTGCTGGCTCGGGGAGCCAAGACGGTCTACGCCGCCGCTCGCCGCCCGGAGCTGATCGACGCGTCCGACCCGCGGGTCACGCCGTTACGCCTGGACTTGCTGGACGAGAGATCGATCGCGGCTGCCGCCGCGGCTGCGCAGGACGTCACGCTGCTGGTCAACAACGCGGGAATCGCGACCGGAGCGCAGCTTCTGACCGACGACCTGGACGAGGTCCGGCAGGACCTGGAAACTCACCTGTTCGGTACGCTCCGGGTCATCCGCGCCTTCGCTCCACACCTCGCCTCCAACGGAACAGGAGCGATCGTGAACGTCCTGTCCGTGCTGTCATGGGTCGCCACCCCTCAAGGGTCGGGGTCCTACTCCGTGGCGAAGGCCGCCGAGTGGAACATGACCAACGGCGTGCGCGTCGAGCTCGCGGCTCAGAACATCCTCGTCCAGGGGGTGCACCTGGGTGCCGCCGACACCGACATGATGGCGGGACGCGATGCCCCGAAGATCGACCCGGTCGATGTCGCACGAGCCAGCCTGGACGGCGTCCAAGCCGGGGCCATCGAGGTGCTGGTCGACGACTCCAGCCGCTTCGTCAAGGCAGCTCTCTCGGCTGACCCCGCGCAGCTCTACGGACCGCCGTCCGGGAACTGAGCGCCCTCACGCCTTGAAGATGTGCCGGCGGATCGAGGCGGCATTCGAGAAGATCCGGATCCCGAGCACCACCACGACAGCCGTGGACAGCTGCCCGCCCACACCGAGCTGGTCACCGAGGAACACGATGAACGCGGCCACCAGCACGTTCGACAGGAACGACACGAGGAACACCTTGTCGTCGAACAGCCCGTCGAGCATCGCGCGCAGCCCCCCGAACAGGGCGTCCAGCGCGGCCACCACCGCGATCGGCAGATAAGGCTGCAGCATCAGCGGGACGGTGGGCTCCAGCACCAGGCCGGCCACCACACCGATCACGAGCCCGACGATCGCGATCATCCGTTGTCCTCCTCGGAGCGGTCCTCTGTTGTGTTCCCGGACGGCGTTTCCCCGGATGTCGTGTGCCCGGGTCCTGGATCCCCGGACGGAGTGGTGTGCGCCGACCGCAGCGTCGGGGAGCGCGCACCCGGCAGGTACATCCCCTCGCTCGTGGTCACCTCGTTCTGGATGTCGTACTCCGCGCTCAACAGCTGCAGGAACCCCAGCCCCGCCGACCGCGCGAACTCCACCTGCATCTCGTCCGGGTCACCCACGGCCTCGATCGTGTACGTCGGACCGTTCAACGGCTGCAGGTCCACCAGGATCGCGTCACCCGCGTTCCGGATCGCCGACAACGACGTCAGCCGCTCGTCGTTCACCGCCACCGCCTCCGCGCCCGCCGCCCACAGCTCGTTGACGACGAACTGCACGTCCGCGTCCCGTACCCGCGACTCCGCCGGCGCATCACCCGGCTCGACCAGACCACCGCCCGAACCGTCCGTCAGCTTCACCACCATGCCCGGACCCCGCACCGGGACGGCACCGTTGACCAGCCGGTCCAGCCGGTTCACCTCCAGCAACGCCGACGGCAACAGCCCACCACTCTGCAGACCGTCCACCTCCGCACCCAGCTCCGCCGAACGCTCCGACAGGGCCTCCACCTCGGCACTACGCTCCTGGATCTGCTCCATCAGCACCGTACGGCCCTTGGCGACCGAGGGCTGCGGCGCTCGCAGCTCCCGCACCGCCACCGTCGTCGCCGTACCGAGCAGGGCCGCCACCAGCAACAACACGACCAGGCTCGGCGCGCGGCGTGCCGACTTCTCCCCCGCCTCCGCACGACGCTGCGCCATCTGCGCGTACCCCGGGTCCAGCGGGCGGTCGGTCACCTCGCGCAGGAGCGTCATCGACTCGTCGGGACGCCGCCCCGACGTCGTGCCCGGTGATCCTGTGTCCGGCGCTTCCGTGCCCTGTGATCTTGTGCCCTGTGATCTCGTGCCCTGCGTAGCACCCGCCGCCGGTCCCGGCGCGGTCATGCCGCCGCCGCCAGCTTGCGCACCTGCGCCACGTACTGCAGCCCGGCCAGCCAGTACAGGCCCACGCCCCACCAGGTGAACGCCCAGCCCACCACGTGCGCACCGGCGCCGACCCAGCCGGGCACCTCCGCGAGCAGCAGCAGCGGGAACGCGTACAGGAGGGCGAACGTCGCGACCTTGCCGACCAGCGTCACGTTCAGCGTCCCGTACCCCCGACGAGCCAGGATCGGCACCGTCACCGCCAGCAGCACGTCACGCGCCACGATCGCGATCACCAGCCACAGCGGCACCACCTCGCGCCAGGCCAGGCCGATCAGCGTCACGAAGATGAAGAGACGGTCCGCGAACGGATCCAGCATCTGCCCCAGGCGCGTCACCTGGTTCAGCCGACGGGCCAGCACACCGTCCAGCCAGTCCGACACGCCGGAGACCGCGAGCACCAGCAGCGCCCAACCGTCCTCGCCTACCACGATCAGGACGGCGAAGACCGGCACGAGCGCCAGCCGCACCAGGCTGATCATGTTGGGCACGGTCAGGACCCGGGAGCTCATCTCCGCTCCAGTGGACACGCACACCGCCCTTGCTCACGCCGGTTCGTCTCGGCCGCCATACTACGGGGCGACCGTTGCGTATACGCACGGCACGCCGCGCCGAGCGTCCCCCACAACCCAGTGTCAACCCGGCCCCTGCCGTGCCGCCAACCCGACCGCCAACCCGGTGCCGGCCGTGCCGCGGAACCGCCCTGACCTCGCCGTCCGACCACCCGTCAACCGGTCTCACCACGCACGACATCACCCGCGTGCTGCAAGTCACGCTCCCTGCCTCTGTGCTGAAGGCGCTCGCAGCCGATAGGGTGGTGCCACATCCCCTTGGAGTTCGTCGTCTTCCCGTGTGTGCACGCAAAGTGCGAGACAGGCCCGCAGCCTCGGTTGCGGGGAAGGTGTTTCGGGAGCAAGCGACGCGAGGGTCCTCACCTCGGCCCTGACTCCCTCACGACGACGAACGGTGCATCACTGCATGTCTATCGACACCCATGACCTGATCGCGCCTGCTGAGCAGGACATCGAGCTGGTCACCGCCGACTCCGGCGACCGGACGGCCCCCGAGGTCGCCACCACTTCTGAGGCCACGATCTCTGAGGCCACTGCCTCCGCGGAGGTCACCCCCGAGGTCGCCGAGCCGGCCCCGGCGCTCGAGCCCACCGGCCCGACGTTCGCGAGCCTCAACCTGCCCGCGCCGCTCATGGCCGCGGTCGACGCGCTCGGCTTCGTGACGCCGTCGGCCATCCAGGCCCGCGCGATCCCCGAGCTGCTGGCCGGCCGGGACATCACCGGCGTCGCCCAGACCGGTACCGGCAAGACCGCCGCGTTCGGCCTGCCGCTGCTCGCCGCCGTCGACCCGAAGCTGCGCAAGGTGCAGGCCCTTGTCCTGGCACCCACCCGCGAGCTCGCCATGCAGGTTGCCGACGCCATCGAGTCGTTCGCGTCCCACCTCGACGACGTCCGCGTCCTGCCCGTCTACGGCGGCGCCCCCTACATCCCCCAGCAGCGCGCCCTGCGCGACGGCGTCCACGTCGTCGTCGGCACCCCCGGCCGCATCAAGGACCACCTCGACCGCGGCGCCCTCAAGCTCGACGACATCCGCTTCCTCGTCCTCGACGAGGCCGACGAGATGCTCCGCATGGGCTTCGCCGAGGACGTCGAGGAGATCTTCGGCCAGGCACCCACCAAGCGCCAGGTCGCCCTCTTCTCCGCGACCATGCCCCCGGCCATCCGCAAGGTCGCCGACCACCACATGACCGACCCCGTGCAGATCGCCGTCACGCGGCAGGCCTCCACCGTCACGGCCGTGCGCCAGACGTACGCCGTGGTGCCGTTCCGCCACAAGGTCGGCTCGCTCGCTCGCGTCCTGTCGACGTCCGACGCCGACGCCGCGATCGTCTTCACCCGCACCCGTGGTGCCGCCGAGGACGTGGGCTCCGCCCTCATCGAGAAGGGCATCTCAGCCGCCACCATCTCCGGTGACGTGGCGCAGAAGGAGCGCGAGAAGATCGTCGAGCGGCTCCGCTCCGGCGCCCTCGACGTGCTCGTCGCGACCGACGTCGCCGCCCGTGGCCTCGACGTGGACCGCATCGGCCTGGTCGTGAACTTCGACGTCCCCGGCGAGCCCGAGGCGTACGTGCACCGCATCGGCCGTACCGGCCGCGCCGGCCGTACGGGCGAGGCGCTCACGTTCGTCACGCCGCACGAGCGCGGCAAGCTGCGCAGCATCGAGCGCACCATCCGCGCCCAGCTCGAAGAGGTGGAGATCCCCTCCCCCCGGGACGTGTCGGCCCACCAGGTCAAGCGCGCGCTCGGCAAGGTCGAGGCCCGGCGCGAGGCCGGCCGCCTCGAGATGTACACCGAGATGATCCGCGAGTACGCGCAGGAGACCGGCACCGACGCGGTCGAGATCGCTGCCGCCATGGCGGCGCTCGCCGTCGGCGACGACGGCCCGCGTGCCCGTGCGGAGCAGGAGGAGTACGAGCGCGAGCGTGCCGAGGCCAAGTCCGCCGCGGCCCGGCGCACCACGCGAGACGGCGACCGGCACGACCGGACGGGTGACCGTTCCCCGCGCGGCCGCGCCGACGCCGAGCGCGGCATCCGCCGTCCGGCCCGCGGCACGCGGTACCGCATCGCCGTCGGGCACACGCACGGCGTGCAGCCGGGCGGGATCGTCGGTGCGCTGACCGGCGAGGGTGGCATCACGGGGGCTGATGTCGGCAAGATCGACATCTTCGGCAGCTTCTCGCTGGTGGACATCATCGCGCCGCTGGACAACGACGCGCTCGACCGCCTGGCCCGCGCCCGTGTGGCCGGCAAGCCGCTGCGCATCACGCTGGACCGCGGTCCGGCACGTACCGGCGGCGACCGGGACCGGGCTCCGCGCACGGGTGGCGACCACCGCCGCCCTGACGGCGAGCGCGGCCCGCGTGGCCGTGGCCCGGCCCACTGGGAGGCCCGCAGCAGCCGCTGACGCGCGGCCCTCGAGGTAGAACCAGGGCGAGATAGAACTCTGGCGAAGTAGAACTGCACCTGCTGCAGTTCTATCTCGCCAGAGTTCTATCTCGCCAGAGTTCTACTTCGGCGAAGGGGGGCCGGGTTCCGGGGCCTCGCCCAGCTCGGAGATGAGCGCCACCAGGCGGCGGGCCTCGGCCATGCCGTGCTCGCCGTCGGCGCGCTGGATGCCCATGACGGCGAGCACGTCGCCGTCGGCCAGGTCGAGGTGCACCCAGGGGTCGTTGGGCCCGAACCGGACGGTGATGATCTCGGCCCAGGCCAGGCGGCGGGTCGTGGCGTAGTTGACGACGGTGAGCCCGGTCGGGTCCGGGATCGCCCGCACGGCGCCGAACCGCCAGGCGATCACGGCGCCCAGCAGCCCGAAGACGATGATCGCTATCCGGTTGGCGGTGTCCGCGCCGTCGCCGGTCGCGGCCAGCGCGACGAACGTGCACCCGCCCGCGGACAGCAGCGCGAGCCCGTACGCCGTCGGCGTGCCGAAGCGGCCGCGAAAGGTACGGAAGCGGTCGTCGCTCCGGCCGTGGCCGGTGGCGCTCCGGCTCGTGTCCGCACCCATGGGGCTTACATCCGGGAGGCGTGGATGGAGGTCACGATGATGGCGCGCGCCCCGACGTCGTACAGCGCGTCCATGATCCGGTTGGTGGCGCTGCGCGGGACCATGACCCGCACGGCGCGGGCGTCGCTGTGGTGCTGCAGCGAGACCGTGGGGGACTCCTTGCCGGGTGTGATCGCCACGGCCTCCTCGAGGCGGTCCGCGGGGACCACGTAGTCCATGAGGACGTACTCGCGGGCGGTGATCACGCCCTCCAGGCGGCGGGTCAGGATGTCCAGGCCTGCGGGCTGTTCGGCCTCGGACTGCCGGATCAGCACGGCCTCGGAACGCAGGATCGGGTCGCCGAACACTTCCAGGCCCGCGGCCCGCAGGGTGGTGCCGGTCTCCACGACGTCGGCGATGACGTCGGCGACGCCGAGCCGCACGCTGGACTCCACCGCGCCGTCCAGGTGCACGATCGCCGCGGGCTCGATGCCCTGCTTCGCCAGGTGCTGGGCCACGAGCGTGGTGTACGACGACGCCACGCGCCGCCCGGCGATGTCGCTGACCTGGGTGACCGGGTCGCTCAGGCCGGGTCCGGCGGGTGCCGCGTACCGGAACGTGGAGCGGGCGAACCCCAGGCCGAGGTGCTCGACGGCGTCCGCGCCGGAGTCGAGCATCAGGTCGCGGCCGGTGATGCCGACGTCGACCGTGCCGGTGCCCACGTAGACCGCTACGTCGCGGGGGCGCAGGAAGAAGAACTCGACGTCGTTCTCGGGGTCGGCGAGCACGAGCTCACGGGTGTCGCGGCGCTGACGGTAGCCCGCCTCGCGCAGCATCTCGGAGGCGGGCGCGGACAGGGCACCCTTGTTGGGGACGGCGATGCGCAGCATGTGGTTGGTTCCTCTCTGGGGTGTACGACGGGTCTGAGTGCGAGGTCCGGGTCTCGACGGGCTCGACAACTGCTGGTCGAGCTTGTCGAGACCCGCAACCCCGCTACAGATGCGTGTACACGTCCTCGAGGGTCAGTCCCTTGGCGACCATCAGGACCTGCAGGTGGTACAGGAGCTGCGAGATCTCCTCCGCGGTCTCGCTGTCCGACTGGTACTCGGCCGCCATCCACACCTCGGCGGCCTCCTCCACGACCTTCTTGCCGATCGCATGGACGCCGGCGTCCAGCTGGGCCACGGTGCCGGAACCCGCGGGACGGGACTCGGCCTTCTCGGTCAGCTCGGCGAACAGGGTCTCGAAGGTCTTCACGGGCTCAGCCTAGTCGGGGCCCGGGAGCCCGACCCGCCGCCGTCCACGGTGTGGTTATGTCGCGCTATGGTGCGGGCCACTTCTTCGGCAGCGTGCTGTCCGCCGTGGGGGTCAGGACGCCCTGATACGGCGTGATCAGGCGGGGACTCGAGCTGCCATCCTCGGCGTCGTCGGCACCGGACAGCAGGACGATGACCGTGCCGTCCGCGGCGCCGCGACCGGTGGCCGGGTCCAGCGGGTCCCCCTCGGGATACGGGTTGTCGCCGCTGCACGTCTCCGGCGTCGAGACGACGGCGATCCGCTCCCCCGCCGAGACCACGAGCTCGGGCGGCGGCTCGAACCCGCCCCGGGGCGGGTCGGGCCGCTCGAGCACCTCCTCGACGTCGAACACCCAGCGGTTGGAGTCGACGCCGAACACCTGCTCCGTACCGTCCTGCTCGACCACGGTCCCCCGGAGCACCGCGCCGGCGTCGGCCGCCGCCTCGAGCGGGGTCTCGAAGAAGACCCAGTCCACGCACGCTACGCCGGGCGACCCCAGCGGCTCTTCCGCCATGGGGTCGGTCGTCGTCACCGGGCTCCCGGACGGGTCGCCGCTCCCGCCGGGGTTTCCGGACGGGTTCGCGGACGCGCATCCCGCGACCCCGGCCACCATGGCCAGGGCGAGGGTTGAGACCAGCGCTGATGCCGGCCGTCGAGCAGGTGAGGTTCTCATACCTCGTCAATGTGGCCGAGTCGCCCGTTCTTGCAGGGGTCAGGCCGGCACCAGGCCGCGCAGCGTCACCGCCGTCGCGACCGCGGCCTCCACCGCCTCCGCACCCTTGTCCTCCCGGGAGCCCGCCAGCCCCGCACGGTCCAGCGCCTGCGCCTCGTCGTCGCACGTCAGCACGCCGAACCCGACCGGGACCCCGGTGCGCACGCTTACGTCCGTCAGGCCCGACGTCGCCGCCGAGCACACGTACTCGAAGTGCGGCGTCCCGCCCCGGATCACGACCCCCAGCGCCACGACGGCGTCCGCTCCCATCGCGGCGGCGCGTGCCGCCGCCACCGGCAGCTCGAACGAGCCCGGCACCCGCACCTCCGTCCAGGCCGCCCCCGACTCCGCCAGCGCCCGCCGGGCACCGGCCAGCAGCCCGTCCATCACCTGCTCGTGCCAGCTCGCCGCGACCACGACCACGCGCAGCCCCGTACCGTCGACGGTCACCTTCGGTGCTCCAGCCCCGCTCATGCGCACGCTCCCTCGTCCTGGTTCAGGTCCAGCTGGTTGTCCAGCTCCTTCAGGTCCAGCTCAGCTCGGTCCAGCTCAGCTCTGTCCAGCTCACCGACGTCCAGCCGGTCGATGCGGTGCCCGAGCACCGCCCGCTTGGTCTCCAGGTACCGGTGGTTGTGCAGACCGCGCCCCACCACCAGCCCCCGCCGCCCGACGACGTCCGTACCCGCCTCACGCAGGCCCGTCACCTTCTCCGGGTTGTTCGTCAGCAGGGTCACCCCGTCCAGCCCGAGGTCCGCCAGGATCGCCGACGCCGCGCCGTACTCCCGCGCGTCCACCGGCAGCCCCAGGTCCTCGTTCGCCTGGACCGTGTCCCGGCCGGTGTCCTGCAGCGCGTACGCCTGGATCTTCGCCGCCAGGCCGATCCCCCGGCCCTCGTGCCCCCGCAGGTACACCACGGCACCACCCTCCGCGGCCACCGCCCGCAGCGACGCCTCCAGCTGCGGACCGCAGTCGCACCGCAGGGAGCCCAGCGCGTCGCCCGTCAGGCACTCCGAGTGCACCCGCACCAGCCTGCCGTGCGCCGACGCAGGTACCGGCGCCTCCCGCCGCGGGCCGGACAGCCGTGCCGGCATCAGCGCGAGGTGCTCCGCATCCGAGAGCAGATCCCGGTACGCCACCACCCGGAAGTCGCCGTACCGCGTCGGCAGCGACGCCTCCGCGACCCGGTGCACCCGGGCGGGCAGGACGCCGTCGGACCCGGCGGGCTGGTCCGGCGTACCGGCGAGCGGCGCCGGGCTGTCCAACGGCGTCAGGCTGTCCAACGGCACAGGGTCGTACACCAGACGCCACGCCACCAGATCGGCCACCGTCAGCACCACCAGCCCCGCCTCCTGCGCCAGCACCCGCGCCTCGGCCAGACGCATCACCGCACCGTCATCCCGCACCAGCTCGGCGATCGCACCCACCTCACCCAGATCCCCGCCGACACCACCCGCGAGCCGCACCAGGTCCACCGCGGCCTCCGTGTGCCCCGCACGCTCCAGCACCCCACCCGGCCGAGCCCGCAACGGCAGCACATGTCCCGGCCGGATCAGGTCCCGCGCACCCGACGCCGGGTCACCCAGCACCCGCAACGTCCGCGCCCGGTCCGCCGCAGAGATCCCGGTCGTCACACCCACCGCCGCATCCACCGACACCGTGTACGCCGTACCCCGCGGATCCTCACTCCGCTCCACCATCAACGGCAGCTCAAGCGCATCCGCCCGATACCCCGGCATCGGCGCGCACAGATACCCCGACGAATGCCGCACCGCCCACGCCACCCACTCAGCCGACGCGGCGCTCGCGGCGAAGATCACGTCCACCTCGTTCTCCCGGCCCTCGTCGTCCGCCACCAGGACCGGGCGGCCGGCGGCGAGCTCGGCGAACGCCCGCTCCACGAGGCCGGTCTTCATCGCGCCGGTGTCCACCAGGCCGGTCTCCATCGCGTCGGTGTCGATCGCGTCCGTTGCGACAACGTCCGTCCCCGCGGCGCTCGCGGTGCTCACCGTGCTGTCCGCGCTCATCGGGCGGCCCCGTTCGTCAGGACGGTCACCGGGTCGGTCGCGTCCGTACCGGCCGCGGCCGGCGCCGTCGTCCCGGTAACCATGAGCCGTTCGACATACTTCGCGAGCACGTCGACCTCGACGTTGACGACGTCGCCCGGGGTGAGGCCGCCGAGCGTCGTCGCGGCGAGCGTGGTCGGGATGAGCGACACCCCGAAGCCGTCGTCCGACACCCAGGTCACGGTGAGCGAGACCCCGGACAGGGCCACGGAACCCTTCTCGGCGACGTACCGCGTCAGGGCGGCGGGCGCGGCGAGCTCGAGGTCGTCCCAGCGCGGCCCGGGCGTGCGCCGCACCAGCGTCGCGACGCCGTCGACGTGCCCCTGGACCACGTGCCCGCCCAGCCGTCCGTTCGCGGGCAGGGCACGCTCCAGGTTCACCCGTGCGCCCGGGAGGAGGCCACCGAGCGACGTGCGGCTCAGGGTCTCCGGCATCACCTCCGCGACGAACGCGCCGTCCGCCACCGACGTGACGGTCAGGCACACGCCGTCGACGGCTATCGAGTCGCCGGGACGGGCGTCCGACGTCGCGAGCGGGCCGGCGACGGTCAGGACGGCGTCGGGCGAGGTGCCGGTCGCAGCGCCGGCCCCGGCGTCGCCGCCCGGCCGGTCGAGCGCGACGACGGAGCCGAGCTCCTCAACGATTCCCGTGAACATCAGATCTCCTCCTGGGTGGGCTGGTGGGTGGGCCGACCGGTCTGGGCAGAGTCGGCGGGCTGGGTGGCCTGGACGGGCTGGGCGGGCCGGGCGCGGCGCGCGACCATGAGCACGTCGTCGCCCAGCCGGGTCACTTCATGGGTGGCGAACCGTGCGGCCTCGCCGATGGTGGTGACGCCGAGGTCGCCGACGGCGGTGGCTCCCGCGCCGAGCAGCACCGGCGCGACGTAGGCGTGGAGCTCGTCCACGGCGTCGGCGGCCAGCAGGGCCGTCGCCAGAGTGGGGCCGCCCTCCACGAGCAGGTGGCGCACCTCCCGGAGGCCGAGCGCCCTGAGCGCGGCGTCGAGGTCGTCCCCGGCCAGGTGCAGCAGTGGCCCGCCGGGCCCGCGCAGACGGGCGTCGTCGGGTATGGGGCGGCGGCCGAGCACCACCCGCAGCGGCTGGTGCTCGAAGAGGCCGCCGTCCGCCGTGCGCGCGGTGAGGGACGGGTCGTCGGCAAGGACGGTCCCGGAGCCGACGGCGATCGCGTCGACCTGTGCGCGGATCGTGTGGGCGTGCGCGCGTGCCCGCGCGCCGGTGATCCAGCGGCTCGTGCCGTCCGCGGCAGCGACCCGGCCGTCGAGGCTGGTCGCGAGCTTGAGGGTGACGTACGGGCGGCCGGTGCGGACCGCGTGCAGCCACATCCGGAGCAGCTTCTCGCCCTCGTCCGCGAGCACGCCCGTGGTCACCCCGACGCCGGCGGCACGGAGCCTGGCCGCGCCCCCCGTCGCCACCGGGTTCGGGTCGCTGACCGCCACGTACACGGCGGCGACGCCCGCGTCGACCAGGGCATCGGCGCAGGGCCCGGTGCGGCCCTGGTGGGCGCACGGTTCGAGCGTCACGACCGCCGTCGTGCCCCGCGGGTCGATGCCTCGCGAACGGGCGTGGGCCAAGGCCGCCACCTCGGCGTGCGGCGTGCCCGCTCCGCGATGGAAGCCCTCGCCGACCGTGCGGCCGCCCGGGTCCAGGAGCACGCAGCCGACGCGCGGGTTCGGTCCGTGCGCCGGGCCCAGCTCGGCCAGCGCGAGGGCGCGGCGCATGGCGGGCTCGACCGCGCGCGGTCCGGTGGGTGCTCCCACGTACGCCGCAGCGCTGACGTGCGGTGCCTGGTTCATGCCGTCCTCCCCGAGCTTCGGCGCTCCGGGGGTTGGACGACGGTACGCGGACCGAGGGCCACGAAGGCCCCGCCCGCGCGCACGACGTCACGGCGTCACACGCCCAGGGGACGGCGGCGCCGCACGTGTTCCTCCCATCCGGACTTTCACCGTCGGTCCTGGAGTTCCACCAGATCAACCGGCCCTCCTCGCGGAGGAACGCGGGTCGCGGACTGTAACCGCCGGCTCGGAATTACACCGACCCCGGAGCACGTGTGTGCGTACTGCTGCCAGTCAGCATGCCACAACCCGGGGCGCCGTCAGGCATGGTCTGCGTCACACCCGGCGCCGAGCCATGCCTCCCACCCTGCGACGCCGGATCAGCCACTCGGCGAAGGCCACGTTGATGACCCACGCCGCGACCATCCCGGTCGTGTAGGCCACCGTGCTCATGGTCCCGACGATCGCCGTGTACGGCCCGAGCAGCAGCGCCTGCGTCCCGGCGCCCATCGCCAGTGCGTAGGCCCGCATCATCCACGCCGGATGGTTCACGAAGTCGCGCCGCAGCGCCGCCCGCACGCCCAGGACGATCGACGCGGCCATCGCCGTGCCGACCACGTAGCGCGCCGCGTTGACGACCATGTTGTCGTGGGCCGGCAGGTCGTAGAACGCGGTCATCCAGAGGCCGGTCAGCGCGACGCCCAGTCCCGCCGGGGCAAGGACTCGTCCGGCCAGCCGGTGCCAGCGACGCCGGCGCAGGCTCGGCACGAACTGGAACGCACCGAGCATGCTGAACGTCATCACGCAGACGATGTGCACGACGACGGGCAGCGGCTGGGTCACGAAGCGCGCGTTCTCCGCGGTGACCACCGGGTCGGAGGCCAGCTCGGCGAGCCGCACGGAGCCGGCGAGGGCCGGGACGGCCGACAGGAGGAGCAGCCCCGCTGGTGCGAGCCACTCGCGGCGGCCGACGGGCTTGATCATCGCCTTGGAGGTTGTCATGTGCCGAGCGTGCCCGGCCGGGTGCGGGCTGGTCATGGGCCCGTGGACCGGTCTCGTCCTGGCCGAAAGTACGAGACCTGGGCCGCGACGAGAACCGGGACCGTAGCCAGGTCAGGAGCGCCCGGGCCGAACCCGACCCGTGTCGTACGCCCAGAGCGCGACCTCGACCCGGTTGCGCGCCCCCAGCTTGGTCATCAGGTTCGCGACGTGCGACTTCACCGTGCTGAGCGTGACGAACAGCTCGCGCGCGATCTCGGTGTTGGTCCGCCCGCGCGCCACGGCCAGCAGGACTTCCTCCTCACGCACCGTCAGCGGGTCCAGGGGCTGGGCCGGTACGCCGGTGGGCCCGGCGTCGGCGAACGCCCGCAGCAGGCGCGTGGTGACGCTCGGCGCGATGAGCGCGTCCCCGGTCGCAGCGGCCCGGACGGCCTGGGCCAGGAGCGCGGGACCGGCATCCTTGAGCAGGAACCCCCGCGCTCCCGCGCGCAGCGCCGCGTAGACGTACTCGTCCAGGTCGAACGTCGTGATCACGACGACGGCGAGCGGGTCCGCGACGTCCGGGCCGGAGAGCAACCGGGTCGCCTCGATGCCGTCGACGTGAGGCATGCGGATGTCGAGCAGGCTGACGTCCGGGCGCAGCCGCCGCGCGAGCTCGACCGCCGCGCGGCCGTCGGCCGCCTGGCCGACCACCTCGATACCGGGCTCCGAGCTCAGGATCATGGTGAGGCCGGTGCGGACGATCTCCTGGTCGTCCGCGACGAGCACCCTGATGTTCTCGACGTTCTCTCCGGTCATGCCGGCCGGCCCGCCCGGGGCGCTCGCGGCGCCCCCGACAGCGGGAGGACTGCTTCGACGGTCCAGCCGCGCGCGGCTGGTTGTTCTCCGTTGGGTCCCAGCCCTGTGCCTGTATCCGCACCCGTACGCAGCCCCGCCTCCAGCGTGCCGCCGAGCAGCGCGGCGCGTTCACGCATCCCGGCCAGCCCGAACCCGTCGCGAGCCGGACGTGCCGGCGCGTCCCCGTCGTCGGTCACCTGGAGCCGGACGTCCTTGCCGGCGACGGTGACGCGGACGGTGATCCGGGTGGCGTGACGGGCGTGGCGGCGGGCGTTGGTCACCGACTCCTGGGCGACGCGGTGCACCGCGGCGCCGACAGCCGCTGGGACGCGTGCGGGGTCGCCCTCCAGGACGACCTCGACGGGTGGCGGCCCGGTGTCGGCAAGGCGTTCGACGTCGGCGATGGTGGGGCCGGGGGCGAGCTCGGTTGTCGCGCCCTCCGCGTCGGGCTCATCGGGGTGCTCGTCGGCGCGCTCGTCTGAGCGGAGGACGCGGACCAGGGTGCGCATCTCGGCCAGGGCGCGGGTGGCCTCGCCCTCGATGACCCGCAGCGCGTCGGCCGCGGCGTCGGGATCGGTGCGGGACATCGCGAGCCCGGCCTGCGCACGGACGGCCACTGCCGAGACGTGGTGCCCGACGACGTCGTGCAGCTCCCGTGCCAGGCGCTCCCGTTCGAGCAGCACCACCTTCTCCCGCTCCCGCCGACGCACTCCGGCGCGGTAGCGGAACGCCAGGCCGAGCGAGAAGGCCGCGCCGAGGATGAGGGCGCCCACGCCGACGTCCGAGAGCGTGAGGAAACCGAGCGCGGCGTTGGCGCCCACCTTCGCGAAGACCAGGGCCGCGCCGAGCACCATGGCACGCCCGCTCCCCCACCGGAACAGCGCGTACGGCAGGACCAGCATGAACACGTTGCTGGCGAGGTCCAGCTCCCGGTCCAGGATCAGCGCAGGCACGGTCGAGGCGACGAACGCGATCGTGACCATCAGCAGCGGGTGCGTACGGCGCCACAGCAGGGTCGGAGCGAGTACGACGACGGTGGCGACCTCCAGCCAGCGCCCCGAGACGTCCGGCCGTGCGAACCCCTCGATCACGGCGCCGGCCATGACCAGGCCGACGAGCACCCAGTCCCGCCACACCCGCACCGGTGGGTCGGCGGGCCGCGGTTCGTCCCAGACCGAGCGGATGGCGGACACGGCCTCATGGTACGAGGGCCGGTTGGGCCGCCGGATCGGGCAAAAGTACGAGCCGAGCTCCCCGCGTCAGGGTTGCTGGTGAGGTTTGCGCACGACGTGGGGCGTCGTGCGGCGCTTGGCACACTTTTTTACGCATGCAAACTATGGTCCACTTCGAGAACGCGATCCGGCATGGTTCCGGACCGGAATGCATGCCGGATCGCGTGGTGGAAGCGGACCTTCCTCCGGCCTGTCCAGCGCGAACCGGCCCGCCGTCAGTGGGTGTGCTTGCTCGCCAGCTCGCGGAGCGCGGCGATCTCGGCCGGGATGTCCTCTGCCCCGTACACCGCCGAGCCCGCGACGAAGACGTTCGCTCCGGCGTCGGCTGCCCTCTCGATCGTGTCCCGGGACACTCCCCCGTCGACCTGGATCCACACGTCGAGCCCGGACTCGCTGACGGCCTGCCGGGCGCGCCGGATCTTCGGGAGCGTGCCCTCGATGAACGACTGCCCGCCGAACCCCGGCTCGACAGTCATCACGAGGATCATGTCGACCTCGGCGAGCAGGTCGAGGTAGGGCTCCACGGGCGTCGCCGGCCGCAGCGCCACCCCCGCCCGCGCCCCCAGGCGGTGCAGCTCGCGGGCCAGGCGGACGGGTGCCTGCGCCGCCTCCGCGTGGAAGGTGACCGACGCCGCCCCGGCCTCCGCGAACCCGGGCGCCCACCGGTCGGGGTCCTCGATCATGAGGTGCGCGTCGAGCGGGACCGGCGACACTTTCGCGAGCCGCTCGAAGATCGGCAGCCCCAGCGTCAGGTTCGGCACGAAGTGGTTGTCCATGACGTCGACGTGCGCGTAGTCGGCGGAGGCGATCCGGCCCAGGTCGCGCTCGAGGTTCGCGAAGTCGGCGGACAGGATGCTGGGGGCGATGAGTGCTGCCATGATGCCAGCGTAGGGCCCCATTCTTCGCGCCACCGACAGGCAGGGAGCAACGATGATCCCCGAGGTGAACTACTGGGCGGTGATCCTGGCCACGCTGTCCACGCTGGTCGTGGGTTCGATCTGGTACACGCCCAAGGCGTTCGGCAACCGCTGGATGCGCCTGGCGAAGGTGGACCCCCAGGCCGCGAGGGCCGCAGGGATCTGGCCCATCGTCGTGACGGTCATCGTCAGCTTCCTGACGGCCTGGGTGCTCGCCGGAGCCGTCTACATCTCGTGGGAGTTCTACCAGGGCAGCTTCGTCACGGCAGCGATCGTGACCGCGGTCCTGCTGTGGATCGGGTTCACGGCCGCCCGCATCATCACGCACGACGCGTTCGAGGGCCGCCCGGCCGCACTCACGACGCTGAACCTGGCGCACGAGCTGGTCACGATCCTGGTGATGGCAGTGATCATCGGGGTGTGGCCGCCGGCGGGCGTGTGACGGTCCGTCAGCCACTCGGTGTGACCAGCCCGCTCTCGTAGGCGACCACGACCTGGACCCGGTCCCGCAGGTCGAGCTTGGTCAGGATCGGTTCGTCGTTGGTCACCTCGACCACGAGGGAGGACGGCGGTTCGGTACGCACCACCCCGCGGGTGTGGCGCTCCCGGGGCGTACCGCACGGCGTTGGCGCTCTCGGACACTTCGGCTCGTCCAGCGATCACCGCGGACGAGCAGGAGAACAGCACGGTCGCCATCATGACCGGCCTGATCGCCCTGCTCGCCACCGCGCTGTGCGCGGTCACAGCGCTCGGCGTGCTCAAGTCGCTCGGCATGACGCCGCGGCAGGTCCGGACCATGGTCGTCGTGTCGACGGTGCTGGTCGGCCTTGCCGCGGGGCTCCTGGCGGTCCCGGCAGGTACCGCCCTGCACTCGACAGTGATGCCCGCCATGGGCGACGCCGCACAGTCGGGCCTCCCCACATCCGTGCTGGACGCGTTCCGGCCGGCCGAGCTCGTCGCCCTCGCGGCGAGCGGCGTGGTCCTCGCGGTGCTGGGTGCGCTCCTCCCGGCGGGCTGGGCCGCTCGGACGAGTGTGGCGGCGGCGCTGCGAGCCTAGTGACACCGCAGCGGGAGCGCTTGGGCGACCGCTGCGCCGGCCTGGGCCTGATGGAGGGACGACTCAACTCGAAGACGGAGTCATCGTGCTTGCATCAGACCCAGTCCGGTTCAGACACCCGAACCGCGACATCAGCCGAACGGCCATCTCGCTAGGGGATCAGACAAGAACTCGTCCCGTTGTTAGTGACACGGAAGCCGAAACTGGGCCCTCCTGCAGTAACCCAGTGCTCTATCGGCAGCACAATAAATTTCTCATCGTTACCCACCGCGCACTTCTTAAAGAAGCCATTGATGTCAGTTCCCTGAGAAGTCTCCTCTCCTTTCGGAACAATTTGACGAGAAGCCGTGATGCCCGAAAGGTCGACAGCCTGGTCCGTAGCCCAGAAGGGGAACTCATCACACACGTCTCCAAAAGGTTTAGGATCGCAAGGATTCGGCCGAAACTTCACAAGGTTGAACCACTTATGGTTGTAGCCCTCTGCTTTAGCCTTGCTTCCACCTATGCTTCGTGCCGGGTAGTGCCACTGATACCGCTCAACGGGCCACGTTGAGCCAGTATTGAACATGGCATTGACAATATGCTCTCCGGTCTTAGGCATGGACGCGCCCGTGTAGTTCTTAGCGCCGGGGACGTAAACGGCGAACTCCGACTTGCACCCGTCAAAAGTCGCACCATTACCGCCCTGCTGCACGGAGCACGCGATGTCGATCATCCTCTTCAGCGCCACGTCATTGGCGCTTGCCCACCCGAAGGAGAGATTGTCCCGCCTAGCTATCTGGTTCGTGGTCTTTATTACTTCGCCGTACATCTGCAGGCTATTGTAGAACTCGCCATTCGACAGCCCCCAGTTGTCAAAGGCTTCGAAGTCTGTCGAGGCGTCGATGGGATACTCGAGAAGGCCGGCAGTGCCGAGTTCTTCCTCGAAGAGGAGCGCCAGAAGGACTCCGAGAGCGGCGGCGCCGCCCACGGCCGCGGCCGAAACACCGATGGCCGATGCAGCGACGACGACTGTTCGTACCAGCACGGGCCTGGGTGCCACGTCCACAACGGCTGCCACTTGCGCTACGGGTGCGAGCACCAGGGCGCATGCACCGTCATGGCACCAGCTGACCGACTCGACCTGAACCGAACTCGTACCCACGTTTTCAGCGTCGTCGAGCGACGAGATCACCGGGCCTCCCCCAGGAGGAGCAAGCGCGCGAAGGACACCGGTCAGGTCGTCCACGCACTCAACGATCTGGTCGCCGGACAAGGGTATAAAGGCGTCAAGGCACGAGCTGTCCTGAACGGTGTGGCAGCCCGCGAACACCTCGCTGCTACCCGTCGGCAGGGACACGCCGGCACGCGCGTCAGGCGCGACGTAGAAGGCGCCGCCCATTGCCGCGCATCGCGAACCTTCCGTAGCGATGAGCGCCCTCATCTTCGGGGGCACTACCTCCTCGCTGGTCGTCGTAGTGAACGAGCCCCGCATGGTCCGCTCCAGGGCGCCATCTTCCCCCAGCACTTCGACCCGGACCACATAGAGGGTTCCCTCCTCAAGGGGTGCGATCGGATAACCGATCACGTCCTGCGTCGTGCAAGGGATCGCAGGATCGCCGTTCTCGTCCTCGCAGAACTGGTCCCGGTCGAAGCTCTCGTACGACCGCTCGTTGAGGAACACGCGGTAGCTGGCGTCCGCGGGATCATCCGCGTCCCAGAATGCGTTGGCACCGCCTTCCTCCACCTCGAAGGTGAGATCACCATCAGACGGCGGCGGTGGCGATGACGCCTCAGTGGTGAAGGACACTGTGGCCGGCGTTGTCGAAATGTTGCCAGCCAGGTCGATGGCCACCACCGACACCGTGTGGGAGGTGGACGGTTCCAGCCCCGTGATCGTGTACGAGCGCGTGTCGACGGTAGACCGCTCCGGACTTCCGCCATCGACGGTGACCTCGTATCCAGCAAGGCCGTAATTGTCAGACGCGGCGCCCCACGTCACGGTGGCACCGGTCGAGCTGACGTCACCCACGGCAAGGCCGGGCACGTCGCTCGGTGGGATCAGGTCGACCACCGTGAAGTCGCGAAGAACCCTCGCGGATCGCTTGGGGTCGCGCTCGGCGCGGGCACAGATCGTGTTCTCGCCCAGGTGTGGCGGGCGCAGAGTCGTGGACCAGGACTGCGACCAGGCCGCCTCGCCCTCCGGCGGTGGGCCAAACGTGAAGTCCGACGCCGTCACCTCTTCGTCCGAGACGCCAACCATCGTCGCGTGCTTGTGCAGGATGCCATTGATCGCGATCTCGCCCCGTTCGTCGACCGCGACCTCCTCTTCGCTCGCGGGATGATCGACGCGGAGCCGGATCGAGCCGTGATTCTCTTCCGGCACGGTCATGTCGGTACACGCACCGTTCAACTGCCGCTGCTCCTGGGGCTCTTCGACCTCCGCAGCAGCTCTGACCTCCGCGGCTGCTTCGACGCCCTCGGCAGTCTCGGGACTTACCCACACGCCGTAGATGACAAGTGAAAACACAAGAGCAGTGCCCAACAAGGCCCCGCCAAGATATCGATGACGCATCGGCTCCCCCACCTCAAGTCATGCGCTGCACCACCCCCCTTGGGCCGGCTGGCCCAACCATGCCGCTCTTACGTTGTCGCAAGCAACGAAAGTGTGGCGAGCAGCACATCACCACTGAGGAGGCGGTCGACGACCATGGGCATACGGCAGAGCCAGCCATTCGCGAGGTACACCGCCCGAGGTGTCCGCTGTTCTCGATCACCCTCGGACATCATGCGATCCGCCGAGACGTTCACAACCTCGCGAGCCAGTAGAGCTAGGCCCTACGCCGTGCGCCGCAGCAGCGTCAGGTGCATCGCGTCCGTGCCGTGCACGTGCGGCCACAGCTGCACGTCGTCGCGGTCCGACAGCGGGATCTCGTCCGCGGCACCCGCACGCATCACCGAACGCACCGCGGCAGGGGTGTCCAGCCGCTCGACGTCGGCGCGCTTCTTCAGCACGTCGGAGACCACGAGCTGCGTCTCGGCGAGGTGCGGCGAGCACGTCACGTACGCCACCACTCCCCCGGGCCGCACGGCGTCCAGTGCGGAGGTGAGCAGCTCGCGCTGCAGCCCGGTCAGCGCGGCGAGGTCCGACGGCGTCCGCCGCCACCGGCTCTCCGGCCGACGGCGCAGCGCGCCCAGGCCGGTGCACGGTGCGTCGACGAGCACGCGGTCGTACGCCCCCGGCTCGTCGGCGCCGACCTCACGTCCGTCGCCGGTCCGGACCTCCTCGACCACGCCGTCGGGCAGCGCCGCCAGGGCGTTGGCGACCAGGCGGGCGCGGTGCGGAGCCACCTCGTTGGCGACCAGCGTCGCACCTCGTTCGGCGGCCAGTGCGGCCAGCAGGGCGGCCTTGCCGCCCGGGCCGGCGCACAGGTCGAGCCAGCGCCGGTCGCTGCCCTCCAGGGGCACCCCGGCAAGAGCGAGCGTCACGAGCTGGGAGCCCTCGTCCTGCACGCCCGCGAGCCCTTCACGGATCGCGGGAATCCCGGATGGGTCCGACCCTTCCAACCGCAGCGCGGTGGGCGCCCAGCGGCCGGCGACCAGGTCGACGTCGCCCCAGGCGGCCTCGTCGGACACGTCGACCAGCCCGGGCCGCGCCACCAGCGTCACGCGCGGTGAGACGTTGTCCGCGGCCAGCAGGTCGCCGATCTCGTCCACGCTGCGCCCGTTGCCGAGCAGCGCCTCCCGCATGGCGCGGGCGATCCACAGCGGGTGCGACTCGGTGGCGGCCAGGCCGGTCAGGGCGTCGGGCGCCTCCTTCTCGAGGATCGACAGCCACTCGTCGAGCGGGCGCTCCGACACCCGGCGCAGCACCGCGTTCACCATCTGCGCCGGTCCTGCCCCCACGCGGTTGCGCGCCAGCCCGACCGTCTCGGAGACCGCCGCATGCACGGGCACGCGCATGCCGAGCAGCTGGTGGACGCCGAGCCGCAGCACGTCCAGCAGCGCCGGGTCCAGCCCCGGCAGCGGGCGGTCCACGCAGGAAGACAGGATGGCGTCGTACCGGCCGCGGAGGCGCAGCGTGCCGTAGGTGAGCTCGGTCGCGAAGCCGGCGTCGCGACCACGGATGTGCCGCTCGCGCAGCAGCGGGGGCAGCACCAGGTTCGCGTACGCGTCCGACTCGTCGACCTCGCGCAGCACGTCGAAGGCCGCCATCCGGGACGGGTCGGTGCGCTTGCGACGCTCCGACGGCGCCTGCGACGTGGACGACCTGTCGCCGCGCGACCGAGCAGCGCTGCGCTCGCGACCTCGAGAGTTCCGGCGTGGATCGTCCTGGCGCGGGTGGGGGGTGTTCGACACTCCCTGATCCTACGTGGGCGGCCGGCCCGCGCCCGCGTCCCGCCTCGCCTCAGCCGGCCACACCGACGCCGCCCAGCACCAGGCCCGCCTCGACGAGCGCGCGCCCGCCGCCGCGGGCCCAGTCGGGCGCCGGCATCGCCTTCTTGCCGACGGGCCGCACCTCGCCGAGCGCGACGGCGTGCGTCGCCGTCCCGACCAGGACCTCGTGCTTCAGCGCCCGCACCTCGCCGGCCCTCAGGTCGGTGACCTCGGGGCGCGGCGAGACGGGCCCGAGGCCCAGCCGCGAGCCGTCCGGCAGCACGGTCCAGGCGCCCGGCGCGGGCGTGCAGCCGCGCACCAGGCGGTCGATCGCGAGCGCCGGGTCGGTCCAGGCCACGCGGGCGTCGTCGGTGGTGAGCTTCGCGGCGACGGAGACGCCGTCGGCGGGCTGGGGCTGCGGCTGGAGGGTGCCGTCCTCGAGGGCGTCGAGGGTGGCCACGAGCAGCTCGGCGCCCGAGACCGCTAGGCGGCCGAGGAGGTCGCCGGCCGTGTCGGTGGGCCGGATGGTCTCCGTGGCCGTGCCGAGCACGGGGCCGGTGTCCATGCCCTCGTCGAGCAGGAACGTGGTGGCGCCGGTGACCTCGTCGCCTACGATCAGCGCGCGCTGCACCGGGGCGGCGCCGCGCCAGGCGGGCAGCACGGAGAAGTGCAGGTTTATCCAGCCCAGGCGGGGCACGGAGAGCACGGCGGGCCGCAGGATGTGGCCGTAGGCGACGACGGGGGCGGCGTCGATCTCCAGCCCGCGCAGCATCGCGACGAACTCGTCGCCGCGCGGGACGTCCGTGATGACCCGGATCCCGGCCTCCTCGGCCCGGGCGCGCACGGGGCTCGGCGTGAGCTTGCGGCCGCGGCCCGACGGCGCGTCGGCGCGGGTCAGGACGGCTACCACCTCGTGGCGCGAGCCGAGCAGGGCCTCCAGCGAGGCGACGGCGGGTTCGGGTGTTCCTGCGAAGAGAAGACGCACCGGGTCAGTCTAGGTATGGGCCGGCCCGGCGGCGTGTTGAACGCGGCGTGTTGTACGGGCCGTGCAAGCGTCGTGGCCCTCGGCACAGAGACGCTGTAGCTGCTCGTACCCGGTCGGAGGACCACCATGCGTCGCACCATGTTCGCTACGCCGGTCACCAAGCCGGTCGTCAGGCCGGTCGTCAGGCCGGTCGTCGCGCTGCTCTCCGGTGCCCTCTTCTCCGGAGGCCTGCTGGCGGGATGCGGTGCCGAGACGGGCGGCGCCGGTGACTGCGGAACCGTCTCGGGTGGCACCGGATTCGCCGAAGTGCTCGCCATGTCCGCGCCGCTTGCCGACTACGCCTTCTATCCCGAGACGGTCACAGCCGCCCTGCCGTCGGTCCGGTACGTCATCGACGGGGGTGACGCGCATGCCTCCGAGCTGGCGGCCACCGGGCGGTTCACCGGCTGGGAACCCGGAACGCCCGACGATCCGAGCCTCGGGATGATCGACCTGACGTTCGAGGTGGACGAGGTCATCGACTCGCTGGGCGACCTGACGATGCTCGAGGGCAGCACCATCACGGTGCACATCGGCATCAGCGGTTGCGCGGACGACGACCGCGTGGCCGAGGAGCTGCTCGCGCTGGACGAGATGGTGCTGTTCCTGAACCACGTCGGCCCCGAGCCCTGGCCGCCGCCGGAGTGGGTCATAGTGTTCGGCAACGCGTTCCTGGGCGACGTGGACGACGACGGGGTGATCACGTGGCCCGTCGCGGAGGCGATCGCGGCGAACAACCCCGACGACTCCCATCCGGAGGCCGACGCGTCCACGCTCGACGAGCTCAGGGCGGCGGCGACGGAGGAACGCACTGTGAAGGTCTCCGCGCACTGATCACGTCCGACGGCGCGGCCCCGGCGGGCCTGCTACTCGGCGACCGGCTACTCGGCGACCTGGAGCCCCAGCCGGCGCAGCTCCTTGCGGAGGGCCTCCGTGGTCGTGAACACCACACCGTGGAAGCCGACGTGCCGCGCCGCGTCCACGTTCACGTCCTTGTCGTCCACGAACACGGTGCGGGCGGGGTCGACCCCGAACCGCTCGACGGCCAGCTCGAAGATGCGCCGGTCGGGCTTGGCCATGCCCTCGCGGCCGGACACGATCACGTCGTCCATCAGCCCGATCGCCGGCGCGGCGGGCGCGGCGCTGTGAAAGGTCTCGGCCTGCCAGTTCGTCAGCCCGTACAGTCGCAGCCCCAGTCCCTTCAGCTCCGCCACGAGCTCCGCCGACCCGTCGATCGGCCCGGTCAGGGACAGCTCGTAGTGCTCGACGTACCGGCGCAGGTCCTCGACGAGGTCCGGCCGCGTCCGGGCGACGCGTTCGACCAGCACCGCGTACGGCGTCCCGGCGTCGGCGGCGTGGTTGATGTTGTCGAAGTCCACGGCGGCGAAGAACGCCTCGACGTCAGCCCGCGGCCGGCCCGCGTACGGGCCGTACGGGTCCCAGCCGACCAGGACGTTGCCGAAGTCGTACACGACGGTGTCGATAGCAAGGCCGGTTGCCGGGTCGGCATAAGTCACAGCATCTCCTTCGGGTCGAGCTGCACACGGACGGTCCCGCCCTCGCGACGCGCGGAGCGGACGGCGAGGCTCGCCCTGAGCCTACGGGCGAGCTCGTCACCCTGGGCAAGGGGTACGCGCAGCACGGTACGTACGGGCAGGTCGAGCGCCTGGACCCCGCCGCGGCTGCCCGACGCCGGTCCCCGGGCACCTGGTCCTCGCCCGGAGGACTCGGGGTCGACCTCGACCGGACCCAGCACACCCGAACCTGTCCCCGGGTCCTCGCGCAGCCCGACCCTGCCGACGACGGCGTCCACCGCGACCCGGTCCCCCGTCACCGCGGCGACCCGCACGGCGGGCGGGAGGTGCAGCTCCGCCCGCTCGTCGAGCTCGCGCTGCGCGAAGCCTGCCGGGTCCCAGCGCACCAGGGCCTGGGTCGGGCCGGGGGCGCCGTCGCCGACGAGCAGCACCTGCCCCTGGGGCCCGGGCCTGACCAGCGACGCGGCCGCGAGCCAGCGGTGCAGCGCCTCCGTGCCGGCTGCGAGGCCGGTGCCGCCCGTCATCACGGCCGCGTCGAGCAGGAGCGCAATGGCATACCCGCCCTCCGCGACCGGCTCGGCGCCCGGCGTCGCGACGACGAGCGCGGGCGCGGCCGGAACGGCGTCGAGCACCCCGCCCGGGGCCGACGCCGACGACAGCCGCACCGGCACACCCGTGAACGCGCGGCCCAGCTCCTCCGCGGTGCGCGCCGACCCGACACGGACCGACCGCAGACCCGTCCAGCCGCACTCCTCGCACCGCCAGCCGCCGGCCAGCCGGCCGCACCAGGTGCACTGCGGCGCGCCGTCGGCGTGCGGCAGCCCCAGCGGGCCGTGGCAGTGGCCGCAGCGGGCCGCGACCCGGCAGCGCGAGCACGCCATGACCGGCAGGTAGCCCGACCGCGGCACCTGCACCAGCACCGGTCCCCGCTCCAGGGCCTCGCGCGCCGCGCGCCAGGCCGTGGACGGCAACCGGGCCGCGGCCGCGGCGCCGTCCCGCGCCAGCTCGACGGACGTCAGAGCCCGCACCCGCGGCGCACGGGCGCGCAGGACGTCCCGGGGCGCCGCCAGCTCGCGCGCCCAGCCCGACGCCAGCAGCGCCTGCGCCTGCACCGTCCGCCCGGGTGAGCCCAGCAGGAACGCCGCGGTCTCCCGCTCCGCGCGCAGCGCCAGGACGTCGCGGGCGTGCGGGTACGGGGCGTGCGGCTCGGCCAGGGTCTCCTCGCCGTCGCCCCACAGGACCACCAGGCCGAGGTCCGCGACCGGCGCGAACATCGCCGCCCTCGTCCCCACCACGACGCGCGCCGTGCCGCGCAGGGCACGCAGGAAGGCGCGGTAGCGGGGGGCGGGGCCGTCGTCCGCGAGCAGCCGCACGACGTCGTCCGCCCTGAAGCCCGCCCCCTCCAGCGCCGCGGTCACCCGCGCGGCATCCCGTGCGTCGGGCACGACGACGAGCGCTCCCCGCCCGCCCGCCACGCACGACCGCACGGCCTGCGCGACGGCGGCCGCCCAGTGGGGCGTGCCCGCGCCCCTCGCCTCGGTATCGGCCTCGGTACCGGCATCAGTATCTACATTGGCGTCGGCGTCGCCTTGGGTACCGGGATCGGTGCCCACGCCCGGCAATGCCGACCAGACGGCCCGAGGGGCCTCGCCCGCACGGATCCGGCGCAGGTACGCCTCGCCCCCGCGGTAGGGAGACCAGGCGGAGGGCTGCTGCCGCGGTGTCGTGGCGGGAGTCTCGACAGGCTCGACCGCCGTTACGGACTCGACCACCGTTACGGACTCGACCACCGCTTCCTTCTCGACGCGCGCGTGCCGAGGGGGCAGGGCCAGTCGCAGCACGTCGGCGAGCGTGCCCGCATACCGGTCGGCGACCGCCCGGCACAGCCCCAGGACCTGCGGCGTCAGGACACGCTCGCCGGACACCACCCGGCGCAGCGGCACGAGCCGGCCGTCGTGGTCGGAGGTCTCCTGGCGGGCGACGACGTACCCGGCCACGTCCTGCCGCCCGAACCGGGCCTTGATGCGGACCCCGGGCTGGGCGTCGTCGGACATCGTGGCCGGAACCAGGTAGTCGTACGGCTGGTCGAGGTGGGCGGGCTGCAGGTCGAGCACGACCCGGGCCACCGGCAAGGTCTCGGCGATGGGGATGCCGTTGGTCTCGGCCTTGTCGAGCGGGTTCTGGCGGCCCTTGCCGCGACCGGGCCCGGCGCCCACCTCGTCCAGCCCGAGCAGCGCTCCGTCTTCCGGCGCCATGGCCTGCGGCTCTTCGTCATGCACCGCCCGACCGGCCGCTCGCGCCTGCCCCACGTCCCCGTTCACGCCCCTATCCCACCACGCGCCACTGACACGCGGGCGCGGGTCAGAAGAGGGACTGGAGGTCTTCTACGCGGTCCGTGCGCTCCCAGGTGAAGTTGGGCAGGTCGCGGCCGAAGTGGCCGTAGGTCGACGTGGCCCGGTAGATGGGACGCAGCAGGTCGAGGTCGCGCACGATGGCGGCCGGGCGCAGGTCGAACACCTCACGGATGGCCGCCGTGATCATCTCGACGGGCACGGTCTCGGTGCCGAACGTCTCGACGTAGAGGCCCACGGGGTGCGCCTTGCCGATCGCGTAGGCGACCTGCGCCTCGC
Organism: Promicromonospora soli; assembly: GCF_014653785.1. Taxonomy (GTDB): domain Bacteria; phylum Actinomycetota; class Actinomycetes; order Actinomycetales; family Cellulomonadaceae; genus Promicromonospora; species Promicromonospora soli. The sequence goes on from NZ_BNAS01000006.1 coordinate 339,002, forward strand.
AGCGCCGCGCGAGTCCCGCGGCGACCACGTTCTTGGCCACCCAGCGCATCGCGTACGCCGCGGACCGGTCCACCTTCGACGGGTCCTTGCCCGAGAACGCGCCCCCGCCGTGCCGCGCCATGCCGCCGTAGGTGTCGACGATGATCTTGCGGCCCGTCAGTCCGGCGTCGCCCTGCGGCCCGCCGATGACGAACTTGCCGGTCGGGTTCACGAACTGCTTGGCGCCCGACCACTCGAGGCCGGCGGCCTCCAGCACGGGGGCGATCACGTGATCGGCCATCTCGACGTGGAGCTTCTCCTGCTGGACGTCGGCGTCGTGCTGCGTGGAGAGGACCACCGTGTCGACCGCGACGGGGCGGTCGCCGTCGTACCCGACGGTGACCTGCGTCTTGCCGTCGGGGCGCAGGCCCAGCACCTCGCCAGACTTGCGTACCGCGGCCAGCCGCTCGGACAGGCGGTGCGCCAGCCACCCGGCCACCGGCATGTAGGACGGCGTCTCGTCCGACGCGTAGCCGAACATGAGGCCCTGGTCGCCCGCGCCCTGGGCGTCCATGGGGTCGAGGTCGCTGGTGTCGTCCCGCATCTCGAGGGCCTTGTCGACGCCCTGCGCGATGTCGGGCGACTGCTGCCCGATCGACACCGACACGCCGCACGAGTCGGCGTCGAACCCGATGGTCGACGACGTGTACCCGATCCCGCGCACCACCTCCCGCACGATCTGCGGGATCTCGACGTACGCCTCCGTGGTGACCTCGCCCGCGACGTGCACGAGACCGGTGGTGACCATGGTCTCCACCGCAACGCGCGACGTCGGGTCCTGTTCCAGCAATGCGTCGAGGATGGCATCGCTGATCTGGTCGCACACCTTGTCCGGATGACCCTCAGTCACGGACTCGGACGTGAACAGACGCAGCTCGCTCATGCCCACCAGCCTACGGTCTCGCACAGCGAACAGTCGATCCTGAAAGGTGAGACGGGAGTCACGGGCGGGCTCGCTGCTGGGTTGATCACGGCAGAAGCTTGGCGACGGCGTCCCACAGGGCGTCCGCCACCTCGCGCTTGGACCCCGAGGCCTGCCCGACGACGTCACCGGCCCCGTCCAGGAGCGTGACCTCGTTGCTGTCGGTACCGAACCCGCGCCCGGAGCCGACGGCGTTCACCGCTATCAGGTCCGCACCCTTGCGCCGGGCCTTGGCCCGGCCGTGCTCCAGCACGCTGCCCGACGCGTCGCCCGTCTCGGCGGCGAAGCCCACCACCACCTGGTCGGGCCGCAGCCGCTCGTGGGCCAGCTCCGCGAGGATGTCCGGGTTCTCGACCAGCTCGATGGGCGCGGGGCCCTGCCCCGGCACCTTCTTGATCTTGGCGTCGGGTGTGACGGCGGGGCGGAAGTCCGCCACGGCGGCGGCCATCACCACGACGTCCGCGTCCGCGCCCGCGGACCGGACCGCCTCGCGCAGCTCCGCGGTGGACTCGACCCGGACGACGGAACACGCCCGCGGTCCCGAGACGACCTGGTCGGTCACGTCCTGGGCGAGGTTCGCCGCAACCAGGGTCACGTCAGCGCCCCGCGCGGCAGCCGCCCGCGCGAGCGCGACGCCCTGCCGGCCGCTGGACCGGTTGCCGATGAACCGCACCGGGTCGATGGCCTCCCGGGTGCCGCCCGCAGAGACGACGACGCGCCGGCCGGCCAGGTCCTGGGTCTCGACAGGCTCGACCACCGGGGGGCGGGCGCTGGGCTGGGTATCGACGAGCGAGGGATCGACCAGCGAGAGCGCCTCGCGCGCGATGTCCTCCGGGTCGGGCAGCCGCCCGGGGCCGGTGTCCGTGCCGGTCAGCCGGCCCGAGGCCGGCTCGATCACGTGCACCCCCCGCTCACGCAGGGTGGCCACGTTCGAACGGGTCGCCGGGTGGTCCCACATCTCGGTGTGCATCGCCGGGGCGAACACCACCGGGCAGCGGGCAGCCAGGAGGGTGGTGGTCAGCAGGTCGTCGGCGAAGCCCGCAGCGGCGCGCGCCATGAGGTCGGCGGTGGCCGGGGCGACGATCACGAGGTCGGCGCCCTGCCCCAGCGCGACGTGCTGCACGCCGGGCACGTCGTCGAACACATCGGTGCTGACCGGCTCGCCCGACAGCGCCTCGAACGTCGGGGCACCGACGAACTCGAGCGCTGCGCGCGTGGGGATCACACGCACGGCATGCCCCTGCTCACGCAGCAGGCGCAGCAGGAGCACCGCCTTGTACGCGGCGATCCCACCACTGACGCCGAGCAGGATCCTCATGGGTGACAGCCCTTCGACACGCTCGACGACAAGCCGATGTGCACGCTCAGGAACCGCGCGTCCGGCCCGGTCAGCCCGGGAAGTCGGGCAGCGGCTGCTCAGCCTTGGCGGCCGCGGCGGCGTCGGCCTGCGCCTGGACCTCCGCCGGGTCGACCTCTTCGATCGTGAGGAGGCCCTGCGTGATCTCGCGCATCGCGATGGAGAGCGGCTTCTCCTGGTTGCGGGTCTCGACGAGCGGGCCCACGTTCTCCAGGAGGCCCTCGTTGAGCTGCGAGTAGTAGGCGTTGATCTGACGGGCGCGCATGGACGCGTACAGCACGAGGCCGTACTTCGAGTCGATACGCTCGAGCAGCTCGTCGATCGGCGGGTCGGTGATGCCCTCGGGGGCGGCGACGGTTCCGGCCATGGTGAAGCTCCAGAAGTCTGAGTGATGGGGGAAGTCCGAGGGACGAGTCTACCTGCTCCGTCGCCCGGAGAGGGCAGGCGAAACGCCCGGACGGCCGACGCGCAAGCCGGCGACCTGCTAGCCGGCGACGGCTGTGGTGGAACCCACACCCATCACGGAGACCAGCGCGTCCGTGGCACGGTGCACGTCGTCGTTCACGATGGTGACGTCGAACTCCTTCTCGGCCGCGAGCTCTACCCGCGCTGTGGCCAGCCGGCGCTCACGCTCCTCAGAGTCCTCGGTGCCGCGTCCGACGAGCCGGCGAACCAGCTCGTCAAAGCTCGGCGGGGCGAGGAAGACGAACCGGGCCTCCAGGCCCGAGGCCGTCACCGCATCACGCACCTGGCGCGCGCCCTGGAGGTCTATCTCCAGGAGCACGGGCACCCCGGCGGCGAGCTTCTGCTCGACCGGCCGCCGCGGCGTCCCGTACCGGTTACGACCGTGCACCACGGCCCACTCGAGCATCTCGCCGGCAGCGACCATGCGGTCGAACTCCTCCGGCGACACGAACAGGTAGTGCACTCCGTCCACCTCGCCCGGGCGCGGCGACCGGGTGGTCGCCGACACGGAGAGCCAGACCTGCGGATAGCGGTCCCGCACATCGGCGGAGACCGTGCCCTTGCCCACGGCGGTGGGGCCTGCGAGCACAGTCAGCCGTGCGGGTTGTGTCGTACTGATCTCAGCCAAACCTCTCGATGAGCGCCGCCGTCTGGTGCGGTCCGAGGCCTCGGACGCGGCGGGTCTCGGCGATCCCGATCTCTTCCATGATCGCCCTGGCCTTAACCTTACCGACCCCCGGCAGCGACTCGAGCAGCGAGACGACCTTGAGCTTGCCGACGACGTCGTCCTTCTGGCCCGCCTCGATGACCTCCCGGAGGGAGCCCTGCGAGTACTTGAGCTTGTTCTTGATCTCTGCCCGCGCGCGTCGCGCCTCGGCTGCCTTCTCGAGTGCTGCTGCACGCTGCTCGGGTGTGAGGGGTGGTAGTGCCACGCAAGTCACCTACTCGTCTCTCGACCGGTTTCCTGACTAGGACATCCGGTCCTCGCTCGGGCCGGATGCCCAAGTCCGTGACCTGGTCCGCAACCGGTCTGGTGTGAACTGCTGCATCGAAAGTAGCCACCGCCTCTGTGCTCGGCAATCGCAGGGCGCCACTTCGTGAAAACTCATGCAGAAGCGTGATTGTGCATTTAGTACATTTCACACCAAAGCGCCCTCGATCGATACGATCGAGGGCGCTTTGTCCCGTAGGCGAGATCGAGCGGAAGTTCAGTCGCGCAGCGCTTGCGTCGCCTCCCGCGCGGCCGCGCGTGCGGCGCTCACCAGCGCTTCCGGGTCCGGACCAGCGGCCAGCACCGCGCGGGACGACGACGCCAGGACGTTCCGCCGGGCATCCCCGAACGTCGTCGCGAGCTCGCGCTCCCCCGCGCCCTGCGCACCCACTCCCGGGGCCAGCAGCGGGCCGTTCACGGCCACCAGATCCGTCCCCGTGGCACCCACGGCGTCGCCGATCGTCGCACCCACCACTAGCCCGACCGAGCCCATCGGCTCCGCGCCCGCGTTGAGCACCGCCGCGTGCGCCGCCATGAGCGCGGCGACCGAGACGCCGTCGTGCCCGCCGTCGGCCCTGTCACCGCTGCCGGGCGCGCCCGCGGCGCGCTGGACCGCGTGCTGCACCTCGAAGCCCTCCTTGTTGGAGGTGAGGCACAGCACGAACAGCCCGCGGCCGGTGGCCGCGGCCAGCTCGACCGCGGGTTCCAGCGAGCCGAACCCGAGGTAGGGCGACACCGTCAGGGCGTCCCCGGCCAGGGGCGAGCCGTCCGCGAGGAACGCCTGGGCATAGGCGCCCATCGTCGAGCCGATGTCGCCGCGCTTGGCGTCCACGATCGTCAGCGTGCCCGTGCTGCCCGTGCCGCTGCCGGAGCCACCACCCGGACCGGCGGCGCGGGCCGCCGCGATGACCTCCTCGAGGACGGCGAGGCCGCGCGAGCCGTGCCGCTCGTAGAACGCGGACTGCGGCTTGAACGCCGCGACCCTGCCCCCGAGCGCGTCCACGACCCGCAGGGAGAACTCACGCAGGCCGTCGACGTCGTCAGGCAGACCCCAGGCCCTCAGGAGCGCAGCGTGCGGGTCGATGCCCACGCACAGCGGGCCGTGCTCGTCCATCGCGGCGGCCAGCCGCGCTCCGAACGGCTCGGGTCGGGTCTCGACAGGCTCGACCACCGGGGCAGGCTCGGCGCCGGTCACGCGCTCGCTCCCGCCGGCTCCGCCGCGGCGAGCTGTGCCGCCGGGACCTCTGCCGCGAGCCGTGCGGCCGACGTCGCCATGTGCTCCTGCAGGCTCGTCACCTGGAACGGGCCTGCCAGCACCGCCTCGATGCCCTGCACCGCCGCGGCGAGCTGGTCCACCGTGGTTACTATCGGCTTGTCGGCCGCCGTCGTGGCCGCCCGGATCTCGTAGCCGTCCGCGCGGGCGCCCTGGCCCGACGGCGAGTTCACCACGAGGTCGATCTGTCCCTCGGTGATGAGCCCCACGACCGTGAGCTCCCCGTCCGGCCCGCGGCCCTCGGTGTGCTTGCGCACCACCGTGGCCTCGATGCCGTTGCGGCGCAGCACGTTGGCGGTGCCGGCCGTGGCCAGGACCTTGAACCCGAGCTCCACCAGGCGCTTGACGGGGAAGACGACGTGCCGCTTGTCGCTGTCGGCGACCGACACGAACACCGTGCCCGACGTCGGCAGCCCGCCGTACGCCGCGGCCTGCGACTTCGCGAACGCGTGCGGGAAGTCCTTGTCGAAGCCCATGACCTCGCCCGTGGAGCGCATCTCCGGGCCGAGCACGGAGTCCACGACCAGACCCTCGCGGGTGCGGAACCGCTTGAACGGCAGCACCGCCTCCTTGACCGCCAGCGGAGCGCCCAGGTCGAGCGTGGCGCCGTCGTGCTCCGGGAGCAGCCCCGCCGCCCGCAGCTCCGCGATGGACTCGCCCACCATGACCCGCGCCGCGGCCTTGGCCAGCGGCGTGCCGGTCGCCTTGGAGACGAACGGCACGGTGCGCGACGCGCGCGGGTTGGCCTCCAGGACGTACAGGACGTCGCTCACGAGGGCGTACTGGACGTTGAGCAGGCCCCGCACCCCGACGCCGCGTGCGATGGCCTCGGTGGAGCGCCTGATGCGCGCGATCTCGGTCTCGCTGAGCGACACCGGGGGCAGCACGCACGCCGAGTCGCCCGAGTGGATGCCGGCCTCCTCGATGTGCTCCATGACGCCACCGAGGAACAGCTCCTCGCCGTCGTACAGCGCGTCGACGTCGATCTCCATCGCGTCGTCGAGGAAGCGGTCGATCAGCAGCGGGGCTGCCAGCGTGCCGTGCGCCCCGGAGTCGGCGTGCGTCGCCGCCGCGGCCTCCAGCGCTCGCTCCACGTACCCCGTGAGCTGGTCCTCGCTGTAGACGATCTCCATGCCACGGCCGCCGAGCACGTACGACGGGCGCACCAGCACCGGGTAGCCGATACCGTCCGCGATGTCGACGGCCTGTGCCAGCGACCGGGCGGTGCCGAAGGCCGGGGCCGGGAGCCCCGCGTCCAGCAGGACCTGGCCGAACAGCCCGCGGTCCTCCGCGGCGTCGATCGCCTCGGGGCTGGTGCCGAGGATCGGCAGCCCGGCCTCGGCCAGGCGGCGCGCGAGGCTCAGCGGCGTCTGCCCGCCGAGCTGCACGATGATGCCCTTGACCGGTCCGGCGGCGAGCTCGGCCTGGTAGACCTCGAGGACGTCCTCGAAGGTCAGCGGCTCGAAGTACAGGCGGTCGGACGTGTCGTAGTCCGTCGAGACGGTCTCCGGGTTGCAGTTGACCATGATGGTCTCGTACCGCTTGCCCAGAGTCTCGTCCGCGAGCGCCAGGGTGGCGTGCACGCACGAGTAGTCGAACTCGATGCCCTGGCCGATGCGGTTGGGCCCGGAGCCGAGGATGATGACGGCTTCTCGCTCGCGGGGCGCCACCTCGGTCTCGGAGTCGTAGCTCGAGTAGTGGTACGGGGTCTTGGCCTCGAACTCGGCGGCGCAGGTGTCCACGGTCTTGTAGACCGGGCGGACGCCGAGGGCGTGCCGGATCTCGCGGACGGTGACCTCGCCGGAGGGGCCCATGCCGCGCAGGCGCGCGATCTGGGCGTCGGACAGGCCGTGCCGCTTGGCGTGCCGGAGCACGTCCTCGGTGACGGTGGGTGCGGCCGCGACCTGGGCCGCGACCTCGTTGACGAGCTGGATCTGGTCCAGGAACCAGGGGTCGATCTTGGTGGCGTCGAAGACCTGCTCGAGGGTGGTCTCACCGGTCGCGACGGCGCGCAGCGCCTGCTGGACGCCGACCATGCGGCCCTCGGTGGGCCGTTCGATCTCCTTGAGCAGCGTTGCGAGCTCGTCGCCGGCCGGGGCGTAGCCGTCCCAGTGGAACGTGACGCCGCCCTTGTCGATGGACCGCAGGGCCTTGCCGAGGGCCTCGGTGAAGTTGCGGCCGAGCGCCATGGCCTCGCCGACGGACTTCATGGTGGTGGTGAGGGTGTCGTCCGCGGCGGGGAACTTCTCGAACGCGAACCGCGGGACCTTGACCACGACGTAGTCGAGCGTGGGCTCGAAGCTGGCGGGGGTGACCTTGGTGATGTCGTTCGGGATCTCGTCGAGCGTGTAGCCGACGGCGAGCTTGGCGGCGATCTTCGCGATCGGGAAGCCGGTCGCCTTGGAGGCGAGGGCCGAGGAGCGGGACACGCGGGGGTTCATCTCGATGACGATGACGCGCCCGTTCTCCGGGTCGATGGCGAACTGGATGTTGCAGCCGCCGGTGTCGACGCCGACCTCGCGGATGACGGCGATGCCGATGTCCCGCAGTCTCTGGTACTCGCGGTCGGTGAGGGTCATCGCGGGGGCCACGGTGACGGAGTCGCCGGTGTGCACGCCGACGGGGTCGACGTTCTCGATGGAGCAGACGACCACTACGTTGTCGTGCTTGTCACGCATGAGCTCCAGCTCGTACTCCTTCCACCCCAGGATGGACTCCTCGAGGAGCACCTCGGTGGTGGGCGAGTAGTGCAGGCCCTGGCCGACGATGCGGTGCAGGTCTGCCTCGTCGTAGGCCAGGCCGGAGCCGAGTCCGCCCATGGTGAAGGAGGGGCGCACGACCATCGGGTAGCCCAGGATCTCGGCGGCCTTCAGCGCCTCGTCGATGGAGTGCACGATCTCGGAGCGCGCGGACTCGCCGCCGCACTTCTCGACGACGTCCTTGAACTGCTGGCGGTCCTCGCCCTTCTGGATGGCGGGGATGTTGGCGCCGATGAGCTCGACGCCGTATTTCTCGAGCACCCCGGCCTCGTCCAGCGCGATGGCGGCGTTGAGCGCCGTCTGGCCGCCCAGGGTGGGCAGCAGGGCGTCGGGGCGCTCCTTGGCGATGATCGTGGTGAGGACCTCGGTGGTGATGGGCTCCACGTAGGTGGCGTCCGCGAACTCGGGGTCGGTCATGATCGTGGCCGGGTTCGAGTTCACGAGGATGACCCGGAGGCCCTCCTCGCGGAGGACCCGGCAGGCCTGGGTGCCGGAGTAGTCGAACTCGCAGGCCTGGCCGATGACGATCGGGCCGGACCCGATGACCAGGACCGAGGAGATGTCGGTACGGCGAGGCATCAGTGGTTCTCCTCGGTGTTGATCTGGGCTGCTGAGTGCGGGGACTTGATGGCAGGCGGCCACGCCGCGGGGTTCGTCATGAGGCCGACGAACCGGTCGAACAGGTAGGCGGCGTCGTGCGGGCCGGCCGCGGCCTCGGGGTGGTACTGCACGGAGAAGGCGGGCAGGTCGAGGCAGGTCAGGCCCTCGACCACGCGGTCGTTCAGCCCGACGTGGGAGACGACGACGCGGCCGTACCGGCCGCCGTCGTGCGGGGCGGCCGAGCCTTCCTCGTCCAGCGGCGCGTCGACCGCGAAGCCGTGGTTGTGCGCGGTGACCTCGACCTTGGCGGTGGTGCGGTCGAGCACGGGCTGGTTGATGCCCCGGTGCCCGTAGCCGAGCTTGTAGGTGCCGTAGCCGAGCGCACGGCCCAGGAGCTGGTTGCCGAAGCAGATGCCGAAGAACGGGATCCCGCGGTCCAGGACCGCGCGCAGGAGCTCGACCTCGTGGCCGGCGGCGCCCGGGTCGCCGGGGCCGTTGGAGAAGAATACGCCGGTGGGCGTGCCGTCGTCGGGCAGGGCGGCCTCGACGTCGGCGATGGTCGAGGACTGCGGCACGACGACGACGCGCACGCCGCGCTCGGCGAGGCGGACCGGCGTCATGGTCTTGATGCCGAGGTCGACGGCGACCACCGTGGCGATCGGGGCCTTGCCCGCCCCGTACTCCGCGGGGTTCACGGTGGCCGGCTCGACCGTGTAGGCCTCGGTGGTGGAGACCTCCCGGGCCAGGTCGGCGCCCGCCATCTGCGGGGACGCCTGTACCTCCGCCACGAGCTCCTCGACGGGGCGCGGGTAGCCGCCCCGGACCAGGTCGTCGCCGGAGAAGATGCCGGCGCGCATCACGCCCTCCTCGCGCAGGCGGCGGGTCAGGGCGCGGGTGTCGACGTCGGAGATACCGACGATGCCCTGCCCGGCGAGCTCCTCGCCGAGCGAGTGCTGCGCGCGCCAGCTCGAGACCCGGCGCGCGGGGTCGCGGACGACGTAGCCGGAGACCCAGATCCGGTCCGACTCGGGGTCCTCGTCGTTCACGCCCGTGTTGCCGACGTGCGGGGCCGTCATGACGACGATCTGCCGGTGGTAGGACGGGTCCGTCAGGGTCTCCTGGTAGCCGGTCATGCCGGTGGAGAAGACGATCTCGCCGAACGTGGTGCCGGTGGCGCCGTACGCCCGGCCGCGGTAGGTGGTGCCGTCCTCGAGGACGAGTGCTGCAGATGTAGCTGCGGGGGTCGTAGCTGGGGGTGTCATCGAGATGGTCACCGGGCCTCCTGCTGGTGCGGGTGCTGCTGAGGGTCGTGCTCGGGATACTGGTGGGCCTGCTGGCCGGCGTACTGCCCGGGATGGGCCTGCGGGGGCTGCTGGGCCGCGAGCAGGTACCGGACGGCGTCCACGAGGCCGCCGCGGTCCTCGGCGCGCCGCGTGCGCAGGCCGGTGTCGACCAGCGCCGCCGCGACGCCGTCGGCCTCCGGGACGGCCCAGGTGATGACGACGAGGCCGTCCGCGCCGACGTACTTGCCCGCCATGCCCGGGGCCAGGCCCGCGCTGCGGATGGCGGTCACGGGCACCCACAGGTCGTCGGCGCCGTCGCGCTCGACCAGGACGCCGCCGGCGTGCACGGACACGACAGCACGCGACCGGTCGCCCAGGCCGTGCGCGCCGACGCGGGCGAGCCAGTCGCCGTGGAGCGTGGTCGAGACGTAGACCGCCTCCAGCGGGCCGAACCGCACGGGCCCCACGCCATCGGCCCAATCGGAGCCGGCACCGGGCGCCGCGTTCGTTCCGGGCACAGCGGGGGGCGCCGGCACGAGGGTGGTGGTGCGCTGCGCGAGCCGTCGTCGGCCGATGAGGGTCACGTACAGCACCAGGAAGACCGCCAGGGCGACCAGCACGGCGATGGCCAGGATCTTCATCGGGTGGCTCCTTCGAACGCGGGTGCGCCTGCGGCGCGGTCGACGGCAGCGCGGTCGACGACCACGCCGTCGAGCACCGTGGCCCGGCCACGCAGGAACGTCGCGACGACGCGGCCCGGCAGCTCCATGCCGCCGAACGGCGTGTTGCTGCTGGCCGTGACCTGGGTGCGGCCGTCGATCGCGCGGGTGGCGGCCGGGTCGACCAGGGTCAGGTTGGCGGGCTCGCCGACGGCGACCGGGCGGCCCTGGCTCGCCGGGCCCTCATCGATCCGGCCGATCCGGGCGGGGTTCTCCGAGAGCACGCGGGCGACGTCGGCCCAGGTCATGCGGCCGGTGTCGACCATGGTCTGCTGCACGACGGACAGCGCGGTCTCCAGGCCGGTCATGCCGAACGCGGCCGACGACCACTCGCAGTCCTTGTCCTCCACCGGGTGCGGCGCGTGGTCGGTGGCGACGATGTCGATGGTGCCGTCGGCCAGGCCCTCGCGGACCGCCTCGACGTCCTTCGCGGTGCGCAGCGGCGGGTTCACCTTGAACACCGGGTCGTAGTCGCGGGCGAGGTCGTCGGTGAGGACCAGGTGGTGCGGCGTCACCTCGGCGGTGACGTTGATGCCGCGGCCCTTGGCCCAGCGGACGATCTCCACCGAGCCGGCCGTGGACAGGTGGCACACGTGCAGGCGGGAGCCCACGTGCTCGGCCAGCAGCACGTCGCGGGCGATGATCGACTCCTCCGCGACCGCCGGCCAGCCCGTCAGGCCGATCTGCGCGGACACGATGCCCTCGTTCATCTGTGCGCCCTCGGTGAGGCGCGGCTCCTGCGCGTGCTGGGCCACCACACCGTCGAACGCCTTGACGTACTCCAGCGCGCGGCGCATCAGGACCGGGTCGTGCACGCACTTGCCGTCGTCGGAGAAGACCCGCACGCGGGCGGCGGAGTCCGCCATGGCGCCCAGCTCGGCGAGCCGCTCGCCGCCCAGGCCCACGGTCACCGCGCCGACTGGGTGCACGTCCGCCCAGCCCGCCTCCTGGCCCAGCCGGTACACCTGCTCGACGACGCCCGCGGTGTCCTGCGTCGGCGTCGTGTTGGCCATGGCGTGCACAGCGGTGAAGCCGCCCGCGGCGGCGGCCCGGGTACCGGAGAACACCGTCTCGGCATCCTCCCGGCCGGGCTCACGCAGGTGGGTGTGCAGGTCTACCAGCCCGGGCAGCAGGACCAGACCTGTCCCGTCGCTGCCCGTCCCGTCGCTGCCTGCCGGGATCTCGGTGGCACCGTCCGGCACCTCGACCGTGCCGGGGGCGCCGATCGCGGCGATCACGCCGTCCGCCAGCACGACGTCGACCGGGTCCGTGCCGTAGGGACGTACCCCACGCAGGACGTAGGCCTGAGGTGTCGGGGTGCTCACAGGGCATTCCTCTCGTCGGTGCTGGTCTTCTCGGTGCTCGCACTGTCGTCGCCCGACAGCAGCAGGTACAGGGCGGCCATCCGGACGGCGACGCCGTTGGCCACCTGCTCCACGATCACGGAGCGGGGGTGGTCGGCGGCGTCCGCCGAGATCTCCAGGCCACGGTTCATCGGACCGGGGTGCATCACTATCGCGTGGTCCGGCAGCACCGCCAGGCGGCGGCCGTCGAACCCGAACTTGCGGCTGTACTCCATGGGGCTCGGGAAGAACGCGCCCGAACCGCCCGACATCCGCTCACGCTGCACCCGCAGCATCATGACGGCGTCCGGCTGCCACTGCTCGAGCGTCTCGTCCAGGTGGTAGGAGACGCGGCACGGCCACATCTCGACGCCTACGGGGACCAGGGTGGGCGGCGCGATCAGCGTCACCTCGGCACCGAGCGTATGCAGCAGGTACACGTTCGAGCGGGCGACCCTGGAGTGCAGCACGTCGCCCACGATCGCTATGCGCAGGCCGGCCAGGTCGGCGCCGACCGAGGTGTCGGCACCCCGGCCGTCGGCGCCGACGTTCCCCACCAGGTGCCGGCGGATCGTGAACGCGTCCAGCAGCGCCTGCGTGGGGTGCTGGTGCATGCCGTCGCCCGCGTTCAGCACGCCGGCGTCGAGCCAGCCCGCGTGGGCCAGCTGGTGCGCCGCGCCCGACGCCGAGTGGCGCACCACCACGGCGTCGGCCCCCATGGCGTGCAGGGTGAGGGCCGTGTCCTTGAGGGACTCGCCCTTGGACACGCTCGACCCCTTGGCCGAGAAGTTGATGACGTCAGCGGACAGGCGCTTGGCCGCCGTCTCGAACGAGATCCGGGTGCGTGTGGAGTCCTCGTAGAACAGGTTCACGACGGTGCGCCCGCGCAGCGTCGGCAGCTTCTTGTTCTCCCGCGACTGGGTGGCGGCCATCTGCGCGGAGGTGTCCAGGAGCAGGATCGCGTCGTCCTTGGACATGCCCTGGGTGGTCAGCAGGTGCTTCACCGAGCGCCTCCCTGTGCGCTGGTCGAGCCCGGCGAGGCACCGCTGATCACCACGGCGTCAACTCCCCCGTCGACGTCGGACAGCCGGACCCGCACGCGCTCGCTGCGCGAGGTCGGCAGGTTCTTGCCCACGTAGTCCGCGCGGATCGGTAGCTCGCGGTGCCCGCGGTCCACCAGCGCCGCGAGCTGCACCACACGGGGACGGCCCAGGTCGTTCAGGGCGTCCAGCGCGGCGCGGATGGTGCGGCCGGAGAACAGGACGTCGTCCACCAGGACGACCACCTTGTCGTCGATCGTGCCGTCCAGGCTGCCCGGCAGGAGCGTCTGCCCGACGGCGCGCGTGGGCTGACGCCGCAGGTCGTCGCGGTACATGGTCACGTCCAGCGTGCCGTACTCGCCGTTGAAGCTGGGCTCGATCTGCACCAGGCGCTCGGCCAGCCGGTGGGCGAGCTGCACGCCACGCGTCGGGATGCCGAGCAGGACCAGGTCCGCGGCGCCCTTGTTCCGCTCGACGATCTCGTGAGCGATGCGGGTCAGCGCGCGAGCGATGTCGGCCTCGCCGAGCACCGTCCGCGCTGCTGCGGTGCTGGGGTCCGTGCTCTGCGTGGTGCCGGCGGGGGTCGCGCTGCCGGCTGGGGTCGCGCTGGGTTGGTGCGTCGCGCTGGATTCGGGCATGCGGCTGCCAGGATTCATCTGGCGACCTCCTTCTCCGCCTCACGGGACGGGTTTAAAGGGAGTCTGACAGTCCCCACCATAACGCCCTGGACACGTGCCGGACGCCGGAGCCCCCGCCCTCCCGAAGGGGCGTTGCTCACACCAGGGCTGACGGCCACCCTGCAGGAGCTCGGTCGGATGCAACGCACTCCCAACCCAGTTCGGTCGCATGCAACGCACTCCCAACCCAGTTCGGTCGGTTGCCTCGAGATCGGTCAATCGGTGGACCGATCTCAAGGCAACCGACCGAATTCGGCTGGGGCGCCGACGCAATCGACCGAACATGGAGCAGGCAGCGCCTCGGCCACCGGCCGGCCTCAGCCGCGCTCCAGCTCCTTCGCGATCGCCGCGATGCGACCCAGGCGCGCCTCCCACGCGTCCCCGATGCGCTCCAGCCGCCGGCCCAGAGCCGTCAGCTCGGCACCCAGGGCGCGGTACCGGCGCTCGCGGCCCACGATCCGCGACTCGACCAGCCCGGCAGCCTCGAGCACCGCCAGGTGCTTGGCGATCGCTTGCCGCGTGACCGGCAGCCGATCGGCGAGGGCGGACGCCGTCAGACCCGCCGCCGAGGTACCGGCGTCGGCACCGCCGCCCGGCGCGCCGGCACCTGCGGCGCTCCCTGGGCCCGCATCGGCCAGCGCCTGCAGCACCGCCCAGCGGGTCTCGTCGGCGAGTGCGGCGAACGCGGCGACGGGCGACGCCGTGCCAGAGGCCGGCGGAGTCCCTGGGTCCGGCGGTGCTGCTGAGCCCGGCGGTGTTGCGGAGCTCATCGGTGTTGCTGGGCCCCGCGGTGTTCCTGAGCCCGCCGGTACTACCACGCGCGCGACTCGATGTACTCGACGAGCTCGTCCAGCTCGCCGTCCCAGCCCTCGCGGTTGCCGTCCAGAGCGGCGCGCAGCGCTTCGTCGGTGTCGCCGGTGAAGCCGGTCTCGTGGACCGTGAGGTAGGTGCCGTCGTGATCGGGCTCCAAGGTGAACTCGGCCTCGGTCATGCGCTCGGGCTTTTCCGGCGACCGGCCCCAGCGGTAGGCGAGCAGACGGCCCTGCTCCACGCGCGTCACCTCGAAGGGGACCCAGCCGTAGCCCTCGAAGTGCAGCCGACCGCGTGTCCCGACGGCGAACGGTCCGCCGTCGTCGGTCTCGCAGGCGTCGCCGAACCAGCCCGCCACGTGCTCGGGCTCGGAGATCGCGCGCCAGACGGCGTCGGGCTTTGCGGCGACGCGGACGGTGCGGGTGACGGATCGGGTGTCGACGTCGATGCTGGCGCGGGGCTGGACGGTGGTCATGAGGGCCTCCGAGAGTTGTGGTTACGGCCGGTCGAGCGGAACCGATCGAGTGGATCCTGTCGAGCGAACCGATCGAGCTGATCCAGGCGATGAGCGCAACCGTTTGGTTGCACTTCCACCATGCACCATCGCTCTCGAATGTGCAACCGTTGGGTTGCACTGACCCCGGCGTTCGTCGGGGCGGCCGGTCCTGTTGCGGTCTGCTGTCGGTCCTCTGTCGGTCCTCTGTCGGTCCCCGTCGGTCCCTGCCAGTCCGCTGTCAGCCCGTCAGTCCCTGAGCACCGCCGCCGCCAGACCGGCCGCGACGGCCACCAGCGCGAGCACCATCCCCACCGTTCCCGGCCAGCCGGCCAGCGCGAACCCGACACCGCCCAGCCAGCCGAACACGCTCGATCCCGCGTAGTACGCCAGGTTGTAGACCGCGGCGGCCTGGGTCCGGGCGCGCGGCGCCGCGACGGGCGTCCATCCGCTGGCGACGGCATGCGCCCCGAAGAACCCCGCGGTCAGCACGACCAGGCCCGCCAGGACGAGCGGCAGCCACCCCGACAGCGTGGCCACCACCCCGGCCGCCATCACCGCGGTCGCGGCGATCAGCACCCGGCGTCGGCCGTGCCGCACCACGAGCCGCCCCGTCCGGGCAGACGACCACGTCCCGGCCAGGTAGGCGAGGAACACCAGGCTCAGCACGCCGGGCGACAGGCTGAAGGGCTCTGCGGCGAGGCGAAAGCCCAGGTAGTTGTAGACGGCGACGAAGCCGCCCATGAGCAGCAGCCCCTGGGCGTCGAGCACGAGCAGGCGCGGGCTGAGCAGGGCACGGAGCCGGCCGGCGCGGCCCCCCGGCGCGACGCCGTCCGGCGAGCCATCGCCCGACGAGCCGCCGTCGGGGATCCCGCCGTCGGCCACCGGAAGCCCTGCGCCTCGCTGCCCACCGGCCCCGAGCCCACCGTCCCGAGACGCGCGGTCCCGCGGCGCCAGCCAGACGAACACGCCGGACGCGATCAGGCACGCGACCGCGACCGCGCCCACGCCGGCGCGCCAGCCGAACAGCTCGGCGATTCCGCCCGAGACGAGCCGCCCCAGGAGCCCGCCCATCGCCGTTCCCGCCACATACGTCCCGGCCGCGCGCGGGACCACCGACGCCGCGCCCGCGTCGGTGAGCATCTCGGTCAGGTAGGCCATCGCCACCGCGGGCACTCCCGCGACGAGCAGCCCCTCGACCGCGCGGCCGGCGACGAGCAGGCCGAACGACGGAGCGAACGGGACGGCGAGCCCGACGGCCGTCGCACCGAGCATCGCGATGGTCATCGCCCGCACACGCCCGATGCGGTCGGCCACCCACGCCCAGGGCAGCACGCCTACCGCGAGGCCGAGTGTCGCGGCGGAGACGAGCAGGGCCGTCGCCGAGGCCGACGTCGCGAGGTCGCGGGCGGCGTCCGGCAGGACGGACTGGGGCGAATAGAGCTGCGCGAACGCAGCGATCCCGGCGCCGAACAGGGCAACGAGCAGACGTCGCTCGTCGAACCGTTCAGCGCCGGGACCGGTGCTCACGTCTGGTGCCGGCTTCCGCCGGCGCTCATGCCGGCCTCACGCGAGCCTCATGCCAGCAGAGTCGGCTTCAGGTCCTTGACCCTGCCGAGCAGGCCGTTCACGAAGGCCGGCGAGTCGTCCGTGGACAGGTCGCCGGCGAGGTCGACCGCCTCGTCCAGCGCGACGGCGTCCGGCACGTCGTCGTTGAAGAGGACCTCCCAGGAGCCGATCCGCAGCAGTGCGCGGTCGACGGCGGGCATGCGGTCGAGGGTCCAGCCCTGCGAGTAGGTCTCCAGCACCTCGTCGATGCGGTCGCGGTGCGCGACCACACCCTCCACGATCTCGACCGTGTACTGCGGCACTGCCGCCTCGGTGTGCGGCACTGCCACGCGGTCGGCGAGGAGCTTCAGCGGGTCGATGCCCCGCTGCTCCGCCTCGAAGAGGATGTCGGCGGCGCGCTTGCGCGCCTTGGTGCGTGCGCCCATGGTCTCTCTCTGCTACTGAAGCTCACTGGTGAAGCTCTGCGACTGGTGAAGCTCTGCGAACCTTTGAAGCTCTGCGAACCTTTGAAGCTCTGCGAACCTTGGAAACCCTGCGAGACGTGCGAGGACGCCGCTGCGGGTCAGTCGGTGACGCGGCCGAGGTAGTCGCCGGTGCGCGTGTCGACCTTGACCTTGACGCCCTGCTCGAGGAACAGCGGGACCTGGATCTCCGCGCCCGTCTCGAGGGTGGCCGGCTTGGTGCCGCCGGTGGAGCGGTCGCCCTGCAGGCCCGGCTCGGTGTAGGTGATCTCCAGGACGACGGACGTCGGCAGCTCGATGTAGAGCGGCGTGCCGTCGTTCGAGGCGAGCATGACGCTCATGCCCTCGAGCATGTAGTCCTTCGCGTCACCGACGGTCGCTGCCGGCACGGTCACCTGGTCGTACGTGTCGTTGTCCATGAAGACGAAGTCCTCGCCGTCCATGTACAGGTACTGGAAGTCGCGGCGGTCCACGTTGGCCGTCTCGACCTTGATACCCGCGTTGAACGTCTTGTCGACGACCTTCCCGGACAGGACGTTCTTCATCTTCGTTCGGACGAACGCTCCACCCTTGCCCGGCTTGACATGCTGGAACTCGATGACCGACCAGAGGTTGCCGTCGATCCGGAGCACGGTGCCGTTCTTGATGTCGTTGGAGGTAGCCACGTTCGTCTTCCTGTGTTGGTGAAGGTGTACCCAGAGCACGCCGACAGCGGGCCGGCGGCTGGGGTGTCAATCGGGGTGTCGAGCAGCAGCGGTCAAGTCTAGCGGACGGCTCAGATCTGGAGGACCGGTCAGAGCACGAACACGTTCATCGCGACGAGTCCCAGGAGGCCCATCGCGACCGACCAGATGAGCGAGGTGAGCGTGCCCACGACGAACCGCTCCGACGCGATCGGCTGGTCGCGCAGCTCCGCATAGCGGCCCAGGCCCTTGATCGCGACCACCACCGCTATGCCGTACGGGTAGCCGGCCAGCAGGGCCCCGGTGATCGCGAGGCGCTCCAGCAGGCCGAGCCACGCGCCGCCGCGCAGGATCGCCACGGCCTCCGGGTTCATGGTGCCCGACGGCGGCTCGCCGCCGTCTCCAGCCCCGCCCCGCGCGGGGACTCCTGACCCGTCGTCGCCCGGCTCCAGCGCCTGCGGAAGGATCGGCGGCTGGTAGCGCGCCCAGGGCAGGTCTCCCCCACTGGCTTGGCGGAGCACCCAGGGCACCACCCATGAGCCCACGACGACGCTCAGCAGCAGGGTGACCAACCAGATCGCTACCGCCCCGACCCAGCCCCACCCGTCGATGTTCTCCAGCATGTCCCAGGTCACGGCGTGATGATTCCCCTCAGCTCTTCGCGCGCTTCATCTTCTTGCGTTTGTGCGGCGGCTCTGCGACAGGCCCGGTCACGGCGTCCGGCTCGACGATCACGGAGCTGCTCAGCTCCGCGAGCAGCCGCACCACTATCGGACGTACCGCTTCCTCTTCCTGCCAGAGGGCCGCCCGGACCCGCTGGCTCACCGCCTGCTCGCTGACGTCCAGGGACCGGGCGACGATCCTCTGCCGTCCTGGTTTGTCCTCCAGCGAGGCGAGCGTATCGGCGACCTCCCACCCTTGGGGAGTACGGCGCGCGCGAATCGCGGCGAGAAGGCGCAGCAAGGCCTCGATCTCGGCGGCCAGGTCCGGTTCGGCGGTGTTGTTGCCGTCGGAGGTTGTGTCGTCGGAAGTTGTGCCATGGCCCGGCGTGCCATGCGCTGGCTTGCGCCGGTCCGGCGCGTCCGGCTGCGGGCCCTCCACCGCTACCGACATGCCCTTGCTCCGGGACTTGGCCCGCTCCACGGCGTCGCGCGCGCGGTAGAACGCGAACCCGCGCGCCTCGCGGGACACCACGGGCAGCGGACCGTCCACCTCGCCGACGCCGATGCCGATGCTCCAACCCTGGTCGCGCAGCAGGTGAAGAGTGAGGTCGACCGCGAGCTCCGCGCCCGCCCGGCCGGCAGCGAGGATCCCCTGGACCTCGTCGCCGACCGTGCGCTCGAACGGCACAACGAGCCCCTCGCGGCCGCGGGTCAGGCGCGCGAGCTCGGCGAGGAGCTCGGGAACCCGGTCGGCCGCGTACGTCGAGCCCCGTTGGTCGATGGTCAGGACGATCATGAGTTAAGGCTAGAGCCTTTACGTCTTGTACTCAATGCTCTGGACTTTAGTGCCGCGGATCAAGGCTGCTGCCTTGAGGCGCTCGCCTACTCCCCCAGCCGTCGCGCGATCGCCGACAACGCCAGCCGGTAGGAGTCGAACCCGAACCCCGCGACGGTCCCGGTCGCGACCCCGGCCACCACGGAGTAGTGCCGGAACGACTCGCGCGTCGCCGGGTTGGAGAGGTGCACCTCGACGAGCAGCAGCCCCGCCGTGGTGACCTGGGCGGCGGCGTCGCGCAGCGCGTAGGAGTAGTGCGTGAACGCCGCCGGGTTCAGCACGACGTGCGCGCCGGCGTCGACGGCCTCGTGGAGCCAGCCGACGATCTCGGACTCGCCGTCGGTCTGTCGCACCTCGATCTCGAGGCCGAGCTCGTCGCCCCATTTTCCCGCGGAGATCTTGAGGTCTTCCATCGAGGCGTGACCGTAGATCTCGGGCTCGCGGACGCCGAGCCGGCCGAGGTTGGGACCGTTGAGCACCAGGACGCGGGGCAGTGCAGAAGCCATGGCCGCGAGCCTAGTAGGCGGTGGGCTGTGCTGCCGCAAACCCTGGCGCCGGCGAGACTCACGCCCCGTCCGGCTCCAGGCCCTCCACCAGCAGGGTCCGCGGGCCTGGGCCGGCCTCGGCGAGCTCGTCGTGGGGGTTGGTCAGCGCGCACCGGCGCAGCGAGAGGCAGCCGCAGCCTATGCAGTCGGTCAGGTGGTCGCGCAGCCGGGACAGCTGCTCGATCCGAGCGTCGAGGTCGTCGTGCCAGGCCTGCGAGATGCGGCGCCAGTCCTTCGCGGTGGGCGTCCGGTCGCCGGGCAGGGTGTCGAGCGCCGCGCCGATGTCGGCGAGCGGGATCCCCACACGCTGGGACACCCGGATGAACGCGACCCGGCGCAATGTCTCGCGCCGGTAGCGCCGCTGGTTGCCCGACGTGCGCCGGCTCGTGATCAACCCCTTGCGCTCGTAGAAGTGCAGCGCCGACACCGCCACGCCGCTCCGGGCGGCGAGATCGCCGACGGTGAGCTCGTCGCGGTCCCAGGGAACGGCGGGGTTGGGTGCTTCCATGTACGGGCCTCCTCGGGCTCTCGAAGAACTGGGGCTTGCGAAGAACTGGGGCTCTCTGACTCGGCCCTTTCCAGGGGCGGTTGACCTCAACTTTGGTTCAGGTTAGAGGATCACCGCATGGACGCCATCAGACATCACTCCTTCGGGCCGCCCGAGGTCCTCACGCTCGAGCAGATCCCGGACCCCGTCCCCGGTCCCGGCGAGGTGCTCGTCGACGTGGTGGCACACGGGGTACACCTCCTCGACACCAGCACCCGCCGCGGTGAGGCGGGCGGCCCACTCCCCCTGCCGACCCTCCCGACGGTCCCAGGCCGCGAGATCGCCGGCACCGTGTCCGACGTCGGGCCTGGGGTCGATGCCTCGTGGAGGGGGCGGCGGGTGGCGGCCCATCTCGGCGCGGTGCCCGACGGCGGCGGGTACGCCCGGCGCGCCGTCGTCGTCGCCGAGAAGCTGCACCCGATCCCCGATGGCCCCGATGGCGCTCCCCTCGACCCTGCCGACGCGACAGCCATGATCGGCACGGGTCGCATGGCCGTCTACACCCTTGATATCGCGGCTGTGACCGCAGCTGACATTGTTGTCGTCACCGGTGCGGCAGGCGCGCTTGGCACACTTTTTGTGCAGGAGGCACTGCAGTCCGGCGCGCGCGTCGTCGCCCTGGCGGGCGGTGCGGCGAAGCTGAAGCTCCTCCGGGAGCTGGTGGCCGACGCTCTGCCTGGCCCACCGCCTGACGCCGCGCCTGGCCCAATGCCTGGCGGCGTGCCGGGCCAAGTCGCCGGCGCCGTTCCGGGCACAGCGCTCGACGCCGTGCCAGGCACCGGCCGCCTCGCGCTCGTCGACTACTCCGACCCCGGCTGGGTGGACGCCGCCCGCGCGGCCCTCGGGTCCTCCCCCGCGACGCTCGTGCTCGACGGCGTAGGCGGCGACCTCGGCACGGCGGCCACCGCCCTGCTGGGCACGAGCGACGGCACGACTGACGGCGCGAGCGACGGCACGGATAACGGCGCTGCGGGCGGCCGTCTCGTCGCATACGGCTGGGCGTCCGGGGCGGCCAACCGCTACACGGCGTGGGCAGGCGCCGACCGGATCGAGTCGCCGGTCGAGGTGCGCTACGCCGTCGGCCCGGACGCTCCCCCGATGTCCGACCAGCGGCCGTACCAGGAGCGCGCGCTGGCCCGGGCGGCGTCTGGCCGGTGGCGGGTGGCAACGCACCGCGTGCCGTTCGCCGAGGCCGCCCGGGCCCACCGCGAGCTCGAGGAGCGCCGCACGACCGGCAAGGTGGTACTGGTGTGACTGTGACTCTCTCGCCCGCACAGTCCGGTGCGCAGCCCGGCGCGCTGAGCCGCGGCGCCCAACGCCTCGTCCTCACGGGGATGGTCGCGCTCTGCTCGCTCGGTGCGTTCGAGGCCCTCGCCGTGGCGACGGCGATGCCCACCATCGCCGTCGACCTGGACGGGCTGCGGCACTACACGCTCGCGTTCGCTGTGGTCTTCGCGACGAGCGTGGTCGGCATGCTCACCGCTGGACGCTGGTGCGACCGCACCGGTCCGGCACCGGCGATGTGGACCGGCGTGGCGCTCTTCGTGGCCGGTCTCGTGGTCGCGGGGACCGCTACCGGCATGGGCGCGCTCATCGCGGGGCGTGCTGTGCAGGGAGTCGGGAACGGGCTGTTCGGCGTGGCGCTGTACGTCTTGGTCGCCCGGGTCTTCGCCCCCGACCGCCGCCCCGCCGTGTTCTCGGCGTTCGCCGCCGCGTGGGTGGTGCCAGCGATCGTCGGGCCGGGGCTGGCCGGCCTCGTCGTGGACCACCTGGGCTGGCGCTGGGTCTTCCTCGGCGCGGCCGCGCTCACCGTCCCGGCGGCGATCCTGATGCGGCCGGGGCTGACGGCGGCGCAGGGCGGCGCGGCCGAGGCGAACGGCCTTGCTGATGCCGACAACTCCGTCGACGAAGGCCTGGAAGGCGTCAGTTCGGCGGGCGGCAGTCTTGCGGGCGACAACTCTGCGGACGGCAACTCTCCGGGCGGCGGGTCCGTGCGCGGCAGGTCCGTGGACGACGCGCCCCCAGCCACCTCCGACGCCGGCCTCGCGAGCGGCGGCCCTACGGGCGACGTCGTCGTCGGGCAAGCGGAGCGTCCACTGCTGCATGCGCTGCGCCTCGCCCTCGCCGTGCTGCGGGCCGGGCGCGGGCTGCCGGCCGTCGTGTCGGTGCGGGCGCTGGTGTCGGGGGCCTTCACGGGCGCCGAGGTGCTGCTGCCGCTGCTCCTCGTGCACGAGCGGCACCTGAGCCCAGGCGCCGCCGGGCTGATCCTGACGGTGGGGGCGCTCGGCTGGTCTGCGGCGTCGTGGGTGCGAGGGCGCAACCTGCTGCACCTGAGCCACACCGGGTATGTGCGCCTGGGCGGCGGCCTGCTCGCCCTCGGGATGGTCGGCGCGGCGGTCCTCGTGCTGCCGGGCATCCCGGCCTGGGTCGGGATGGCGTTCTGGGTGCTGTCGGGCAGCGGGATGGGCCTGGTCTACCCGACGTTGTCGGTCCTCACGCTCGAGCTCGCGCCACCGCACGAGCACGGTTCGGCGTCGTCGGCCCTGCAGGTGGCCGACGCAGTCGCCGCCGCGATCGCGTCCTCCGCGACCGGGGCGCTCTTGTGGACCCTGTACGACGTCGCGGGGCTGCCCGCGTACGCCGTCGTGCTCGGGCTCACAGGGATGCTGGCCTCCGGGGCCGTGGTCCTTGCGGGGCGGACGCGCGTCGGCAGGGCGTGACCGGCCGCGCGGCCTGGCCTGCGGCAGTGGTGACGGACCACTGCGGCGTCCGACCGGTCTGGGCATCTCACCGCCCTGCCGCGTCCGCCCGGCCCTGCCGGGTCCGGCCGGCCCTGCGGCTTCACCGCGCGTAGCGGCCTTGCCGGGTTGTCAGTCAGGCCGCCGCGGCGGGCGGCTCCACGGGCGGCTGCACGGACGGGTCCGGTGGACCGGTGCCCGACACGGGTGTCGCTTCGATGACGTCGGGCAGGCGGATGCTGTGGCCGCGGGCGTCGGTGAACGCCCACCCGGTCTGCAGCAGGACCCCGGCGGTGTCGATCCGGGCCGGTTTGCCGGTCCAGCGCATGGTGATGTCTTGCGCGTCGACGAGCTGGTGGTGGTGCCAGCACAGCAGGGCGCTGTTGGCCACGGAGGTCTGGCCGCCGTTGGCCCAGTGGGTCACGGCGTGGTGGACCTCGCACCGGGACGGCGGCTGATCACATCCGGGGTAGACGCAGTGCTGGTCGCGGGCGATGACCGCGCGGCGCATCTGCCCGGTCACGGTCCGCTGGGCGCGGCCGACGTCGAGCACCGCGCCGTCGGCGCCGAACACGATCCGGGTGACCGCGCAGTCGCAGGCCAGGCGGCGCAGCGACGCCCGGGGTGCCCTCCCGCCGGTCTCGGTGAACACCGCACCACCCGCCGACAACAGCCCGAGACCCGTGCGAGTGCCTCCACTGCCGGCAGTCCCGGTCCCGGTTCTCGTCCCCGCCGTGGTCCCGGTCTCCGGCGTCCCCGTCCCCGTCCCCGCCGTCGTCCCGGTCTCCGGCGCCCCGGTCTCCGGCGCCCCGGTCTCCGGCGTCCTAGTCTCCGGCGTCCCTGTGCGGTCCCCGCCCATCGGGCCAGCACCGGTCAGGCCGGCACCGGCGCGGCCGGTCCGCCCTGCACGGCCGGGGATGCCCTGCCCGCAGGTCAGACAGAGCCCCTCGCGGGTACGGGTGACCAGCTCGGTCCAGGACACGGTGACGTTCAGGTGTGGCGGGATCGCGGCCCCGGGCGAGGCCTCGTTGCCGTCCAGCACCGTGCGGGCCACGTCCGCCAGGCCCTGCGCGCGGCGCTGCGCGGGCGTCCTCGTGTCCTCGGCAGCCGGTGCGCCCATGACCGCGTTGACGGCGGTGGACAGCAGCAGGCCGTGCTCGTCGGTCAGGAACCCCGCCAGGTGGTACCCGCCCAGGGTCCGCGACAGGTCCAGGAACTCGCCCGCCGCTGCCTTGTCGTCGTCCGCGTCGTCGCTGTCCGGATCGGTCACGGTCGCGAACCGGCGCGCCACCGTGCGGAACTGGTCCGCGTTCAGCGAGCCCGCCTCGCGCAGCACGAGACCCTCCCCGGTCACCAGCGTCCCGGCGGCGATCGCGTCCTGCAGCACCACCGTGAACTGCTCGCGGGTGCGGGACCCGTCCGGGTCGTCGACGGGATCGGGAAAGTCCACCGCGACGCTCTGCACAAACAGCTCGGGACTGGTCGGCTCCCCGGTACGCGTGTCGATCAACCAGCCCAGCGCGTCCTCGCGCGTCGCACTGGTCGGCGCGACCTCCGTCATCACCCGGGCGTGATCGGCACCCAGCACCCCCGCGACCAGCCGCTCCCGCGTCGCCGGCAGCGCCTGGGCCAGCCGGCGTGCGGTCGTCACGTCCTTGCGGGCGGTGGCCGCCGCCACGCCCTCCCGCAGGCGCAGCCACGACGTGAACGTGCGCGACATCCCGCCCGACCGCCACGACCCGTCGTCCTCGATCCGGGGCAGCAACGTGTACCGCACCCCGTCCAGCCGACCCGTCAGCCGGCGGATCCGCGCATGCGCCTCAGCCAGCCGCGCCACGCCCGGAGCGTCCCACCCGCCCAACTCCTCGGGCCCCACAAGGTTCGCCAGCTCCCCGGTAGCCCGCTCAATCCGGTCCAGCGCCTCCTCCAGCGAACCCCGGGGCGTGCCACCGGAAGCCATGCCGCTCGTCGACTGCTGCACCGGCCCCACCCCCTGTTCGCATCCCGTTGCCACCATTGTCTCGAACATTTGTACTCCCCGCACGTGCTATTTGAAATCTGTGGATAACTCTTTCGCGGCTGGTCTCGCGGAATGCACCCGGCCTGGCGAGGCTGTTCCCATGGACGAGTTCACCGAGTACATCGCGAGCCTGGACGGCGCGGAGCGGGACGCCGTCGAGCACGTGCGAGCGCGGGCGCTCGAGCTCGTGCCCGACGCCGAGGAGGGCATGAGCTACGGCATGGCCGCCCTGCGCTACCGTGACAGCCCGCTCGTGTCGGCACATGCGTCGGCGAAGCACATCGGGCTGTACCCGTTCAGCCCACCCGCGGTCGAGGCGCTCGCGCCGGACCTGGCCGGCTTCTCGACGTCGAAGGGAACCATCCGGTTCACCCCCGACCATCCCGTGCCCGACGACGTCCTGGACCGCCTCATCCTGTTTCGCCGCGATGAGATCGACGCCATGCGCTCACGCTGAGGGCGGTGCTGAAGGGCGTGCTGAGAGCGCGCGCCGTCCCGCTGTCACGTTCCGTGCTCGCATCTCGTCGGTGGGTCATGACGCGAGAGCATGGCCCCATGACGGACCCCGACAGCCGCCGCCTCGACGACGCCGCCCTCGGCCGCCTGCGGCCCCTTGCCTTCTCCGTGGCCTACCGGATGCTCGGCAGCGTCGCCGAGGCGGAGGACGTGGTGCAGGAGGCGCTGACGCGGGTCTCGCAGGCGGAGGACGTGCGCAACCCGGACGCGTTCGTCACCACCGTCACGACGCGGATCGCCATCGACGTGCTGCGTTCGGCGCGGGTCCGGCGCGAGTCGTACGTGGGTGACTGGCTGCCCGAGCCCCTGGTCGGTCCGATCCCGTCGAACCTGCCCGTCGCCATGGCCACCCCGCCGCCCGACACCGCCGGGCACGCCGAGCTGGCCGACGATCTCTCGACGGCGTTCCTCGTGCTGCTGGAGACCCTCACCCCGACGGAGCGCGCGGCGTTCCTGCTGCACGACGTGCTCGGCTTTCCGCACAGCGACGCCGCCGACGTCATCGGCACGAGCGAGGTCGCGGCGCGTCAGCTGGCGTCGCGTGCCCGACGCCGGATCGCGCGCCACCGCGACGACGTCGCGGATCGCGAGGCGCAGTCCAGGGCCGCGAGCGCCGTCTCCGCACGGACGGGGCGCGGGCTGAGCTGGCGGGACAACCCCGTCAAGCAGGACGGGCACGCCAGCCCCGGCGGGCAGGACGGGCGCGACAGGCGCGACGGGCGCGAGGCTCACGAAGGGCACAGCCCGCACGACGGGCGCGACACCCACGACGCCCACGACGCCCACGACGCCCACGACCAGCAGAGCCCGCGGGGCTGGCGGCCCCGCAGCGCAGACGACCGGGCTCGCGCCGAGCAGCTCGTGTCCCGGTTCCTGGCCGCGTGCGAGGAGGGTGAGGTGGACCCGTTCCTGGAGCTGCTCGCCCAGGATGTGGTGCTGACCGGTGACGGCGGCGGGAAGGTGCCGCCCGGGATGTCGATCTCCCGGCCCGTCGCGGGTCGCGACACGGTGGCGCGCTTGCTGGCGGGCTTCATGCGCCGTGGCGCGCCGCTGCACTTCGAGCGTGCGCTCGTGGGTGGGGAGCCTGGGCTCCTCATCGTGGCGGACGACGCCGTGGGCGGCGGTCTGCTCGGGACGTGGGCGTTCGAGATCTCGGACGGGCGGGTCGCGGCGATCCGTGGCGTGATCAACCCGGAGAAGCTGCGGCACCTGGGGCCGTTGGCCGATCTGGACCGGCTCCAGGCCGCACTGAAGGAGGCGTTGAAGGAGACGCGTCGGACGCGACGTCCCATCCGCTAGCCGGCGCGCCCGCCGGCCAGCCCCGAACAAGGCGACCACCCGGCGCCCAGCCGAGTGCGTTGGCTACGCGTCCGGTCAGGCGTCGGCGACCGGCGCGTCCTGCACGAACCACATGAGCACGAGGCCGACGAGGACCACGGCGATGATTCCGAGGGTGCCCCAGATGGTCGCGCCCGTGGCTGCGATGGCGATGGTCCACAGGGCGCTCGACATCCAGGAGGTCGCCCGGCCGGTGGTGGCGTAGAGGCCGAAGATCTCGGACTCCTTGCCGGCGGGTGTCACGCGGGCCAGGTAGGAGCGGGACGCCGCCTGCGCCGGGCCGACGCACCCCGACAGGACCAGTCCGCCGACCCAGTACACGATCGGACCGAGGTCGCGCAGGAAGACGACGGCGAGCCCGGCGACGACGATGATGCTCAGCGTGGTGAGGATGACTCGCCGGGGGCCGAAGCGGTCGTCGGCGCGGCCGACCAGGATCGTGCTCGCCCCGGCAACCAGGTTGGCGGCGATGCCGAAGATGATCACCTGGTCGGTGGAGAATCCGAAGCTGACGCTCCCGATGATGGCGCCGAAGGCGAAGACGCCGCTGAGCCCGTCGCGGAACACGGCGCTTGCCAGCAGGAACCAGAACGTGCGGCGCGAGGTGTGCCACAGCGCCTTGATGTCACGGAACAGCACCGGGTAGCTGGCGAAGAACCCGACCTTGGGCCGGCCCTGGGTGGGGGGTAGCTCGGGCACGAAGGCCAGGATCGGCCAGGCGAACCCCAGTGCCCAGACCGCGCAGCCGACCGCGATGACACGGTAGGCGAGGCCGTTGTCGGTGGGCATCCCCCACCAGTCCGCCGCGTTCGCGACCACGACGAACACGAGCGCGAGGATGCCGCCCACGTAGCCGAGGCCCCAGCCGAGCCCGGACACCTTGCCGACGGTCTTCGGCGTGGCGACCGAGATCATCATGGCGTTGTAGTTCACGCCCGCGATCTCGTTGAGCACGCTGCCCAGACCGATCATGATCGCGCCGAACACGAAGTACGCCGGGTCCGCCTCGACGAACCAGAGCGCGAGCATGCACAGCACCATGCCGCCGGTGGCACCGGCGAGCCACGCCTTGCGGCGGCCGGTGGCGTCGGCCCGCTGGCCCAGCACGGGGGCGAGGACAAAGATGAGCACGCCGGCGAGGGTGTTCCACAGGCCGAGGCCGCTGGTCAGATCGGCCAGACCGCGCTGGTAGGCGGGGTCGTCCTTGCCGAGCGCGGCGACAGCCGGGTCAAGGAACGAGTCCGAGATCAGGTATGCGGCGGTGAACACGAAGGTGAGGATCACCGTGTTGAACGGCTGGGTCCCCCAGTCCCACAGCGCCCAGGAGTAGACCTGTCGGCGCGGGATCCGCACGCCTTCCTGCAGCTCCAGGCCCGTCGTCGGCGGCGCCTGGGCGTCAGTCGTCAGGTCCGGCGTTTCAGGTCCGTGAGCGGCGTCGGTCATGGCCGCAGTCTGCCCGGATCTGGTGAACGGCGGGTGCCGGAGCCGGTCACGATCTCATACCGACCCACCTGCAGGAAGACGAGTCGGACGAGTCAGGCAGCGAGCCAGACGGCGACTCAGACTGCGAGGTTGTGCCGCCCGATCTGCCCCGTGTCCGACACGCCCGCGAGCGCCATGGTGATGTCGAGCTCGGCCAGGATGTGCTCGGTGACGGCGCGCACGCCGTCGGCTCCCGCGAGGGCGAGGCCGTAGACCCAGGGGCGGCCCAGGAGGACGGCGTCGGCGCCGAGGGCGAGTGCGGTGAAGACGTCGGCGCCGGTGCGGATGCCGGAGTCGAACAGTACGGGAACGCCACTGCCAGGGTGCTGGCGCACCGCGTCGACCACCGGGGCCAGGGTGTCGAGGGATGCGACGGCGTTGTCGATCTGCCGCCCGCCGTGGTTGGACACGATGATGCCGTCGGCGCCGTGGTCGAGGGCGGCGCGGGCGTCGTCGGGGTGCTGGATGCCCTTGACCAGGATGGGCAGGGTGGTGCGTTCGCGCAGCCAGGCGAGGTCGGCCCAGGTGAGGGTGGAGCGGGAGAAGACGTCGAGGAACGTCTCGACGGAGGCGCGCGCGTACGGCTGGGTCAGGTTGCGCAGGGTGGGGCCGGAGTGGTGCCGGGCCATGGACAGCAGGGCGCGGACGGCGGCGGGCGTGGGCCGGTTCGACGGCGCGGCCTCGCCGGCCGCCGCGGCGCCCCGGACCCGGGCCTCGACCAGCGCCCGAAAGACGGGGTCGCTCAGGTACTGGGCGATGCCCTCGGCGCGGGCGAACGGCAGGTAGCCGAGGTCGAGGTCTTGGGTGCGCCAGCCCAGCACGTGGGTGTCGAGGGTGACGACAATCGCCTCGCAGCCGCTGGCCTCGGCGCGGGCGACGAACGACTCGACCAGTGCGTCGTCGGACGACCAGTAGAGCTGGAACCAGCGCGGGCTGTCCCCGAGGGCGGCGGCGGTGTCCTCCATGGGCGTGGATGCCTGGGTGGAGATGACGACGGGCAGGCCGAGGTGGCGGGCGGCGCAGGCGAGGGCGGGCTCGGCGTTGCGTGGCGCGGCTGCGCGGCCGCCTCGGCCGAGCCGGTGCTGCACGGCGACCTCCAGGGCCCCGACGGGCCCGAACAGCACGGGGGCGGGCAGGTCGCGTCCGAGCAGGGTGGTGGCCAGCGAGCGTTCGCCGACGTCGACCATCTGGCGTGGCACCGTGCGGTACCGGCCGAACGCCTCGCGGTTCGCGTCGACGGTGCGCTGGGCTCCGGCGCCGCCGGCAACATAGGACCAGGCGGTGCGGGTCATCCGGCGTCGGGCGGCGTCAGCGAGCGCATCCGGGCTGGTGGGCACCGTCGGCCGGCGGCCGTAGACCCCGTTGCTGTAGATCGAGGACTGCACTGTCCGGCCGATATTGCGCATGGCGGACATCCTGTCACGCGCGTGTCACGCGGCCGGGGACCGGCGGGACGACGTCACACGGCGGACTCGTCGAGCACTGTGCCCTCCCCGCCGTCGCGCGTCGCACGCAGCGCGAAGGATGCGTCCCGCACGTCGAGCTCGAGACCGACCCGGTGCGTCACCCCGTCCCGCGCGAGCTCCCAGGACAGCGTCGCCCGGGTGCCGTCCACGGCGGACGAGAAGGCGCCCCCGAACGCGGGGTGGTCACGACGCAGCCGCATCGCATCGAGCTGAGCGCGGACGACGGGGCGGGCGAGCGCCTCCTCGACCTCCGCAGGCGTGTAGCGATGCCGGTTGACGTCCCGGCCGACGCCGGTGGCCTCGAGCAGCGCCATGTCGTTCCGGCCGGCCAGGAGCCCGACGTAGTACACCTGCGGGATCCCGGGCAGGACGAGCTGGATCAGCCGCGCCAGCAGGTAACGGCGGTCGTCGCGCCCCACTGCGTCGTAGAACGTGCAGTTCACCTGGTAGAGGTCGAGGTTCGACGCCGCGGCGCCGGTAGCGAGGCGGCTCGTCCCGTCGCTCGCGTCGTGGATGTGCTCGACGAGCGCGTCGATCTGCTCCGGGAGCAGCAGCCCGGGCTCGCCGGGACGCAGGTCGCTCGGGCCCACGTCGACGATCCCTATCCCGTCGTGCGTGTCCAGAACCGTCACGGCGTTCGTCGGACGGATGTCGAGCCAAGAACGCAGCGGCTCCAGGTCGCGAGCGTGCAGCGCGTGCAGCAGGAGGGGCGGCAGTGCGAAGTCGTAGACGAGATCGACGGTGCGCGCGATCTCGACCTGCTGCGTGTGGTGGCCGTGGATCTCCAGCAGCACGGTCGCGCCACGGGCGTGCGCGAGGTCGAGGATGCGCTGGGTGTACTTGGACGTCGAGGCCGTCATGAAGCAGTCGGTACCTGCCTCCTTGCCCGTGTACCCGACGGCGTCGAGGCGCAGCATGCTCACGCCGGCGTCGGTCAGTGCGTCGACGACCGAGGTGAGGTACTCCCAGGCCTGCGGCGTGCGCAGGTCGATGTCCACCTGGTCGGCGGTGAAGGTCGTCCACACCAGACGCCGTACACCGCCCAGGGTCATCGCCGTGAACGGCAGCCCCGGGCGAGGACGGTAGATCCGCGCCAGGTCCGCCTCGCTCGCGCCGTCGGGGAACACGGACGACAGCGTGAGGAACATCGGCGCCCACGGCGAGTCGTCCCCGCGTGTGACGACGTCCTGGAACCGGGCGGAGCGCGCGGAGACGTGATTGACGATCACGTCGCTCATGACGGTGTGGCTCTCGCCGAGCCGGCGCACGTCCGACCAGGTGCCCAGGCGCGGGTCGACCTGAGCGTGGTCCTCGGGATCGAACCCCGCGTCGGTCCCGTCGTACGGGGTGTAGTAGGGCAGGACGTGCACCCCGGCGAAAGCGCCTGCGAGCGGGCCTTCTACGAGGGCCGTGAGGCGCGGGAGGTCGCCACCGAGGCGGTCGGCGTACGTGATGAGCTGGGGTCCGTCGGGAATCTTGGCCATCGTCGTCCCTCGATCTGTCGTCGGCACTCCTGTGCGTCACTCTATGGTTCTGGGGGCGAGAGTTCTGAGGCGAGAGCTCCCAGGCGAGCAGGGTGGAGGCATTCCGTTGGACGAGCTGGACCGCACGGACGGAGGGGGCGGCCGCGTGGCCGGTGCCCAGGACGCGGCGTCATCGCGGGTCAGGCTTCTCTGGCGCACCGACCACCTGCTCGGCGAACCGTTCCAGGAGACCCGGCTCGGGCCGGCCACCCTGGTGCGGTACCGGCCCTCGGACGGGCCCAGAGCGCCGAAGGCCGCCGTCATCCACGTGCACGGCTACAACGACTACTTCTTCCAGGAGCACCTGGCACGCGCCTTCGCGGCGGCCGGCTACGCGTTCTACGCCGTCGACCTCCGGGCCGCCGGGCGGTCGCTGCGGCCGGACCAGATCCCGCACTTCGTGATGGACCTGCGCGAGCAGGCGAGCGACATCGCGGCGGCCGCCCGGACCGTGCGCGCCCTGGAGCCAGGGCTGCCGCTCGTGGTGCACGCCCACTCCACGGGCGGGCTCACCGCGTCCCTGTGGGCGCACGCCCACCGCAACGCGGCAGGGGCCCACGCCGGACCCGACGTGCTCGTGCTCGACTCGCCGTTCCTCGACCTACGGGCCCCCGAGTGGAAGCGCGGAATCGGGACTCGGGTGCTGGACTCCGTCGGACGGCTCGCCTCGACCGCCGTCGTCAGCGACGGGCCGTCCCGGTACGCCGAGCACCTGCTCGCCGCGAACGGCGGACGCTGGGAGTTCGACACGGCGCTCAAGCGGCCCGAGGGCGTACCCGGCCGGGTCGGGTGGTTCGTCGCCGTGCGGCGCGGGCAGGCGCGCGTCGCCGCCGGGCTGGAGATCGCGTGCCCCGTGCTGCTCGCACGGTCCGACTCGTCCGGCCCGGACGAGCTCGACAACCCGCTGCTCGACGCGCAGGACACGGTGCTCGACGTCCAGCACATGGCCGCCCTCGGGCCGGGCCTGGGCCACGACGTCACCGAGCTCGTCGTCCCGGGCGGCGTCCACGACCTGGTGTTGTCGGCTCGTGGGCCGCGCGAGGCATACCTCGACGGCATGTTGAAATGGACGGACAGCCAGGTCGGCGCCGCGATCGGCGTCCGGGACCTGGCGCAGGACCGAGACGCAGCACCGAGACAGGACCGAGACGTGAGGTACAGCCAGTGAGCTATTTCGAGGGGCCGTTCCAGGCCCTCGCGCACCGCGGATTCGCACATGCCTCGGCCGGTACCGAGGGTCTGGAGAACTCGCTGGCGGCGTTCGGCGCCGCCGTCGACCTCGGCTACCGCTACGTGGAGACGGACGCGCACGGCACCGTCGACGGCGTGGCCGTCGCGCTGCACGACGAGTCGCTCGACCGCACCACCGACGGCGCCGGCCTCGTCGCCGAGCTGCCGTGGTCCGAGGTGAGCGAGGCGCGCATCGGCGGCGTCGAGCCGGTGCCCCTGCTCGAGGACCTGCTGGGCGGGTGGCCCGGCCTGAGGGTAAACATCGACGTCAAGCATCGCTCCGGCATCGGGCCGGTCGCGCGGGCCATCGAGAAGACGTCGTCCTGGGACCGCGTGTGCGTCACCTCCTTCGACGTCGCCCGACGCCGCGCGACGCTCGCCAAGCTGTCCCGCCCGGTGGCGACGTCGGCAGGGCGCAAGGAGATCGCCGCCTTCCTCACCGGGGTGCGGCTCCACGTGCCGGCCCTGTCCCGGCGAGCCCTGCGCAACGTCGACGCGCTGCAGGTCCCGGTGGGCGAGGGGTCGGTCACGGTGGTCGACGTCGCGTCGATCGACGCCGCGCACGCGATCGGCAAGAAGGTGCACGTCTGGACCATCAACGAACCGGACGAGATGGGCCGCCTGATCGACCAGGGCGTGGACGGCCTGATCACGGACCGCGCCGACCTGCTCAAGGACGTCCTGGTCGAACGAGGGCTCTGGGACCAGGGCGGCCCGCTCTAGTCGCCGCCGCCCCCACCACCACCGCCACCGGAGTCGCCGCCAGACCAGCCGCCGCCACCGCCGTCGGAGCTGCCGCCAGCGCTGCCCGAGCCGGACCAGCCGGAGTCACCGCCCCAGGAGCTGCCGCCCGTCCAGCCGTCGGCGCCCGACCACGCCGACGAGCTGTCGTGCGAGCTGCCCGAGGCGCGGGAACCTGTGTTCGGCCGTTCCCCGAGGCGCGTGGTGAATGCCCACAGCGTCCCGCCGTTGGGGAGCAGGAGCCGCGCTGGGCCCTTCACGTCGGGCCCGGCGAAGAGCTCGACGGTCACGGGACCCTGCCGCAGGATCCGGGTTGGAGCCTCTTTCGCGAACAACAGGTGGAGATACCGGTGCTCCCCGCCGTGCAGGACCACCACCGTGCGCATCGGCTGGCCTGACACCTTGCGCTGCTTGGCCACGGCGTGTCCGCGCAGCGTCAGGGACACCGCACCTCGTGCGGCCCTGTCCCAGGCGCCGTGGTTGCGCGCCTGACGCCTGACCTCGACGAAGAACACGAGCAGTCCGACGCCGGCCATGATCCCGACAACCCCGAGGAACAGCGGTGGCGCCTCGAAGCCGTCACCCCAGAAGAGCGACGGCACGACGAGCAGGCCAAGGAAGGCGAGGAAGACCAGCGGGTAGACCAAGCGACGGATGCCGCGTGCTCCCGCCGTGCGTGCGGACGGGAACCCAGGATCCGAGGTCATGAGCTGAGGCTAATGTCCGACTCACCCCGACCGCACGTATTATCCCAGCGTCAGCGTGACCGGGGTGCCCGGGCCCTCGGTCGGGGGCTCCTTCGAGACCTCCGCGTAGGCGGCGGCCAGGAGAGTCGGGTCGGGGCCCTCCAGGCGGACCGGCTTGGCGACGTCGTCCAGCACCACGAACCGCAGCAGGTCGCCGCGCGCCTTCTTGTCGCGGCGCATGGCTGCCAGCAGCTGGTCCCACCGGTCGCCGCGGTAGTGCACCGGGAGGCCGAGCGAGGACAGGATGTCGCGGTGCCGATCGGCGACGTCGTCGGGCAGCTTGCCCGCAAGCCGCGCGAGCTCCGCCGCGAAGACCATGCCGACGCTCACCGCGGCACCGTGGCGCCACTGGTAGCGCTCGGCCAGCTCGATCGCGTGGCCCAGCGTGTGCCCGTAGTTGAGGATCTCGCGAAGGCCGGCCTCCTTGAGGTCCTCGCCGACCACCCGGGCCTTGACCCGGACCGACCGCTCGACGAGCTCGGCCACCACGGCCCAGGTCTCGTCGGAGGCGTCCGCGCCGGCCCAGTTCCGCAGCTCGTCGACGTGGGCCTCGACCAGGTCGAGGATCACGGGGTCCGCGATGAAGCCCGTCTTGACGACCTCCGCCAGGCCCGCCACGAGGTCCCACTTGTCGAGCGAACCCAGCGCCGCCAGGTCGCACAGCACGCCCGCCGGCGGGTGGAACGCCCCCACGAGGTTCTTGCCCTCGGACGTGTTGATGCCCGTCTTGCCGCCCACGGCGGCGTCGACCATCGCGAGCAGCGTGGTCGGCACCTGCACCACGCGGATCCCGCGCAGCCACGTAGCGGCCACGAAGCCGGCCAGGTCGGTGGTGGCTCCCCCGCCGACGCCGACGACGGCGTCCGACCGCGTGAAGTCCAGCTGCCCCAGCAGCCCCCACAGGAACGCGGCGACCTGGGGCGTCTTGGCCGACTCGGCGTCGGGCACCTCGGCCACGAACGCCTCGTAGCCCGACGACCTCAGGTCCTCCGTGATGGCGTCCGCCGTCGCCGACAGCGCCGCCGGGTGGATCACCATGACCTTGCGGGCGGCGCCCACCAGCGACGGCAGCTCGCCCAGCAGGTGGCGGCCGATGACGACGTCGTAGGGGGCGTCGCCCTTGACGGTGATCCGGGTGGGAGCGGTCTGGATGCTCACCTGGTGCTCTCCTCGTTCTTCTTGGGGTCCATCAGCTCGGGGACCCGCAGCCGCAGGCCGAGGGCCTCGACGATCTCTGCCGCCACCTGCTCGCCGGGGCGCTCGCTCGACACGATCGTCAGGGTCGCGAGCCGCTCGTAGGTGGGGCGCCGCTCGGTCATCAGCTTCTGCCACTGCGCGCGCGGGTTGCCGAGCAGCAGCGGCCGGGCCTGGTTCATGCCGACCCGCTGGGCGGCGATCGCCAGCGGCACGTCCAGGAAGACGACGTGGCCGCCGCCCGCCGCGTACTTCTCGAGCGCCTCCTGGGTCGCCGGGTTCATGACGGCGCCGCCGCCGAGCGACAGCACGCCGTCGTGCTCCGCGAGGGCGGCGAGCACAGCCGCGGACTCGAGCTCGCGGAACCGGGGCTCGCCGTCGTCCACGAAGATCTCGCTGACGGGCTTGCCGGCGGACGCCTCGATGTCCGCGTCGGTGTCCCGGACCGTGACGCCGAGGCCGGCGGCGAGGATTCGCCCCACCTTGGACTTGCCGGAGCCGGGCGGGCCGATCATGACCGCGACCGGCCCCTCGTGATTCGTGTCGTGACTGGTGCCGGTCACTGCAGCAGCTCCGGGATCGCGGCGACGTAGGACTCGAGGTTGCGGCGCACCTCGGCCACCGAGTCGCCGCCGAACTTCTCCAGCGCGGCCTCGGCCAGCGTGAGGGCGACCATCGCCTCGGCGACGACGGCGGCGGGCGGCACCGCGCAGACGTCGGACCGCTGGTGGTGGGCGGTGACGGGCTCGCCGGTGGCGGTGTCGACGGTCGGCAGCGCGCGGGGCACCGTCGAGATCGGCTTCATCGCGGCGCGCACGCGCACGATCTCGCCGTTCGACATGCCGCCCTCGATGCCGCCGGCGCGGTTGGTGGTGCGCTCGATGCGGCCGGGTCCCCGCACGATCTCGTCGTGGGCGGCGGTGCCGCGGCGGCGAGCCGTGCGGAAGCCGTCGCCGACCTCGACGCCCTTGATCGCCTGGATGCCCATGAGGGCGGCGGCCAGGCGGGCGTCGAGCCTGCGGTCGCCCTGCACGTAGGTGCCCAGCCCGGACGGCACGCCGTAGGCGAGCACCTCGACGACGCCGCCGAGCGTGTCGCCGTCCTTCTTGGCCAGGTCGATCTCCTCGACCATGAGCTTCGAGGAAGAGGCGTCGAGGCACCGGACCGGGTCGGCGTCGAGCGCGGCCAGGTCGTCGGGGGTCGGCAGCACGGAGTCGTCGGGCACCGTGGCACCGCCGATCGCGACCACGTGCGACACCAGGCGGATGCCGAGGGCCTGCTCGAGGAACTTCGCGGCGGCGACGCCGAGCGCGACGCGGGCAGCGGTCTCACGGGCCGAGGCCCGCTCCAGCACGGGCCGCGCGTCCTCGAAGCCGTACTTGCGCATGCCGATCAGGTCGGCGTGGCCAGGGCGCGGGCGCGTCAGCGGCCGGTTGCGGGCCACCTCGCGCTCGTCGCCGGTGCCGGCGTCGACCATGAGGGCCTCTGCGGGCACCGGGTCCGCCGACATGACGTCGGTCCACTTCGGCCATTCCGTGTTGGCGATCTCGATGGCGAGCGGCCCGCCCTGCGTGATCCCGTGGCGCAGGCCGCCGAGCACACGCACCTCGTCCTGCTCGAACTTCATCCGTGCCCCGCGGCCGTAGCCGAGGCGGCGGCGCGCGAGCGCGCTCTGAATGTCCGACGTCGTCAGCTCCACCCCGGCGGGCAGACCCTCCATCACGCCCACGAGGGCAGGACCGTGCGACTCACCCGATGTCAACCAACGCAGCATGCTCGGATTGTTTCACGCGCGTGACAGGGACGGTGCACCGGTCCGGTGGGCGGCACACCGACGGCAGCCGCCGTCCGGCATCGGCGTGTCGGGCGGGTCACCGAGGGGCGGCGAGGGCCGCCTGGAGCGCCTCGTCCATCGCCGCCAGCGGTGCTGGGCGACCGGTCATGAGCCGCACCTGCTCAGCGGCCTGGTGCAGCAGCATGCGCTCGCCGCCCACGGCTCCGGCCCCCAGGGTGGTCCACGCGGACTGCAGCGCAGTGGGCCGCGGATCGTAGACGACGTCGAGCAGCACGCCGCCGGGCTTCTCGCCGGTCCCGGTGAGCGGGCCGGCGAGCGGGTCCGTGAGCAGGGTCGCCCACATGTCCGCCGCAAGCTTCGGCATCGTGGAGACGACGGCGTCCGCGGCCGCCAGGGCCGACGTCGTCGCCTTGTCGTCGAACACCTCGAACGACGGGCTCACGCCCATCCGGGCCACTGCCTCGCGGAGCGGGCCGATGCGGTCCAGGGACCGCACGAACACCCGCGGCGAGGCGCAGCCGAGCTCGGCGAGCGCCGCGAGCGCTGACGCCGCGGTGGCTCCCCCGCCCAGGACCACGGCGTCCGAGACCCGGCGGGTGCCGAGCCCTTCGCGCAGCGCTGCCACGATGCCGTGCACGTCGGTGTTCGTGCCGGTCATGGTGACCCCTCCGCGGCCCGCACCCCCGACCGCTGAGAACAGCACGGTGTTCACGGCGCCGACCGCCTCGGCGAGAGGCTCGACGTGGTCCAGCAGCGGGATGACCACCTGCTTGAGCGGCATCGTCAGGCTCAGGCCGGCCCAGTCGGGGCTGACGTCGCGCAGGAAGCCCGCCAGGGCGTCCTCGGTGACGTCGTGCACGCCGTACTCCCAGCCGTCCAGGCCGAGTGCCCGGTAGGCCGCGCCGTGCAGCACCGGGGACAGGGAGTGCGCGACGGGATGACCCAGTACGGCGGCGCGGCGCTTCGGGGTATGGGCGGAACCTGCGGTGACAGTGCGCATGATCAGTAGCCGTTCGCGTCTTCCCAGGCCCGGAGCTCGGCCACGAGCGTGTTGAACTCCTCCTCCGTGGTGGCGAACTTGGTCTCGCCTGTCTCCAGGTTCACCGCGCACCAGTACATCCACGGGCCGTCGGCCGGCTTCATCGCCGCCTGGATGGCGCTGCGGCCCGGGTTCGAGATGGCCGTGGGCGGCAGGCCCTTGTGGCGGCGCAGGTTGTACGGGTTGGATGCGTCGTCCAGCTCGGACTGGTACAGCGCCCCGCTGGTGCGGCCGACGCCGTAGAGGATCGCGGCGTCGATGCCGAGGTACCAGTCCTGCTCGATCCGGCTGTGGATCACGCGGGACATCTTGGGCTGGTCCTCGGGGTTCTTGGCCTCACGCTCGATCAGGGACGCCATTGCGAGGATCTCCTCGCGCTGGTCGGAGGGGACGTCGACCGCGTCCAGCACGCTGACGGTCTGGACGATCATCTGCTGCAGGACGTCCGCTGCGGGAGTCTCCTCCGGCTTCACGTCGTACGTGCTGGGGAACAGCCAGCCCTCCGGCTTGCCGCCCGCCTCGGGTGGGAGCATCTGCTTGACGTTCTTGAACGCCGCCCTGACGTCGGCCTTGGGCCAGCCCTGCTTGATCATCCGCTGCTCGATCTGCGTGGCGGTCAGGCCCTCCGGGATGGTCAGCCCGCCCCGGACGACCTTGTTCTCCGCCAGCAGGGCCACGGCCGACGCCGCGCTCATCTGCAGGTTCAGCGTGTGCGTGCCCGGCTGGATCGCGACAGCGTCCGGGTTGGCGTTGAACGCCCGGATGAACGCACCGGAGCTGGCGACCACGTCCTTGGCGACGAGCTCCTCGGCGATCGTGTACCCGTTGGCGTTCTCGGGCACCTCGACGTCGACCGGCTCCCCGCCCGCACCCTCGTAGTCGGCGGCCGCCAGCGGCGTCGGGATGCCGAAGAGGTAGCCGTCGTTCTTCACCGTCCACGCGCCGAGACCGCCGACGACCACCAGGACCGCGACCACGGCGATGATCAGCGGGCGCCTGACGCCCCGGCTCCTCCGGCGGGAGTAGACGTCGCGATCCCCTCGTCGCCCGCGAACGCCGCTGGCGTGCCTCGGTGGCCCCTGATAAGTCACTTCGGGAAGGGCCTCGGTCACGCTCGCTCCATCCTCTGCACTGCCTGGATCTCTTGCACTGCCTGGATCTCTGGTCGACCCACGCGCCTGGACAACGGCCGGGCGCGCGTCATCGCGGCCGCAGGTCACGATCACATCACAGCCCGGGTGCCGCGAACGCTACCCCGATCGGTGCATTCCCGGCCAACTCCCGGGATTCAGCACGCAGAACCGCCAGGAGCCCGCCCTGCCTGCGATTTCACCCGTTGGCGGCCTGCCAGTCGCGCAGCTCCTGCACGTACGTCTGGTGCTCCGCGAAGTCGTCGGCGAACTTGGTCTCGCCCGTGTCGAGGTTGACCGTGACCCAGAACTTCCAGTCGCCCGGTGCGGGGTTCAGGACCGCGTCGATCGAGACCTCACCCGGGTTCGCGATGGGGCCTGGCGGCAGCCCCGTGTGCTCGTACGTGTTGTACCGGTTCTTCGGGTTCTCGGTATCCGCCCTGGTCAGCTCCGTGCCCGGCTTGCCGGCGCCGTAGGCGACCGCGGCATCGATCTCGAGGAACATGCCGTCCTCGAGCCGGTTGTCGATCGCTCGCGCGATCTTCGGCTTGTCCTCGGCGTGAAAGCCCTCGCGCTCCACGAGCGACGCCTTGGTCAGCACCGTCTGCCAGTCGGCGCCGGAGACGTTCCTCTCCTTGAGCACGCCGCTGGTGCGCTCGACCATCTGGGACAGCAGCCCGACGGCCGTGTCGTCCGGCGTCACCGTGTACGTGTCGGGGTACAGCCAGCCCTCGGCATTGCCGCCAGCCTGCTTGGGGAGCCCGATCTTGCCGGGGCGGTTCAGGGCCGCCTCGAAGTCCTTGGCGGGCAGGCCCGTGACCTGCACCGCACGCTCGACGATCTGGTCGACCGTGTAGCCCTCGGGGATGGTGAGCTGCAGGTCCACGGTCGCGTTCTTCACGAGCAGCGCGACGGCGTCCCGCGCGGGCATCTCCTCCAGCATGGTGTGCGTGCCGGGACGGATCAGCACCGAGTCCGGGTTCGCCTCGAACGCCTCGGTGAACGCCGACACGCTGGCGACCACGCCGGCCTCGTAGAGCGCCTCGCCCATGGCCGCCCCCGTGGCGCCCTCGGCGATCTCGACGTCGACCTGGTCGCCGCCGGGTCCCGGGTAGTCCTTGGACTCGAGCGGGGTCGTGAGCCCTGTCAGGGACTCGAGGTTGGACCACACCGCGTAGCCCGCGCCGCCGACCAGGACGAGGGCGACGAGGAGCACGACGAGCGAGCGGCCGCGCTTGCCGCGCCGACGGCGGCGCTGTGCCCTCCGGACCGATCTCGGCCCGGGGAACGCGGGATCTGCCTGGGGGCGCGGGGGCGCCGTGAAGAGGTCCGTCACCGGAGACTCACTGTCCTTCGCTGGGGAGTTCATCTGGTCATTCGTGCGTGTCGTGCACGGTTTCCACCTCGACGAGCTCGCCGGCGCGCTCCCCCTTCGCCCGCTCCGCGTCAAGTGCAGATTGCAGAATGATAACGGCTGCGGCCTGATCGATCACGGACCTGTGCTTCTTGGTTTTTCTGCCGGCCGCGTGGAGCGCTTGATGAGCCGACACCGTGGTCATCCGCTCGTCCACGAGCCGGACCTCCGCGCGCTCCCCCGTGGCGGCGAGCGCGACCACGAGCCGGGCCGCGAACTCGCGGGCGTCGGCCGTGGCCGCGCCCTCCTTCCCGGACAGGTGCCGGGGCAGCCCGACGTAGACGACGGCGGCGAATCGCTCGGCCGCCTCGGCGACGATCCGGGCCACGTCGGCGGTAGTGCCCTGGGCACTCCTCCCGGCCTGGCTGCCTGTCTGTCTGCCGGTCTGGCTGCCGGTCTGGCTGCCGGTCTGCTTGCCCGTGCTACCGCCCTGCTTGCCCGGCGTTGCGAGCACCCGCGGCACGGTCTCCACCGGGGTGGCGACCAGGCCGTCGGGGTCGCTCGCGGCCAGCCCGATCCGCGCCATGCCGACGTCGACCCCGAGCCGGGCTCCGCGAGGGAGCCCGGGCCGGGCGTCGTCAGGCGGTTGCTGCGCCTGTGGAAGGGCGGCCATCGAGGCTCCGGCTTCAGGCGCCCACTGCGACGAGGCGCACGCCCTCGGCGATGCCGGCCAGCGCCTCGCCCAGCTTGGCCGGGTCGGTGCCGCCGCCCTGGGCCATGTCCGGCTTGCCGCCGCCACCGCCACCGAGCGTCTGAGCGGCCGTCCGCACCAGGTCGCCGGCCTTGTAGCCGGCCTCGCGGGCGGCGGCGTTGGTCACGACCACCACGACGGGGCGGCCGCCCGAGACGCCGCCGGCGGCGGCCACGACGGGCTCGGCCTCGCCGAGGCGCGAGCGCACGTCGAGCACGAGGGCGCGCAGGTCGTCGGCCTGGGCCTCCCCGGCGTCGTGCGTGACGACGCGGACGTCGCCAACGCGGGGGGCCTCGGCGGCGAGCCTGCCGGCAGCGGCCAGGAGCTGGCCCTGCCGCATCGCGGCGAGCTCCTTCTCGGCCTCCTTGAGGCGGGACACGAGCGACCCCACGCGGTCGGGGAGCTCCTCGGCGCGCGTGTTGAGCAGCCCGGTGAGCTGTCCGACGAGGGCGTGCTCCTTGGCCTGGAAGCCGTACGCGCCGTCGCCCACGAGGGCGTCCACGCGGCGCACGCCCGAGCCGATCGACGACTCGCCCAGCAGCGTCACGCGCCCGAGCTGGCCGGTCTGCCTGACGTGCGTGCCGGCGCACAGCTCGCGCGACCAGTCGTCGCCGATCGAGACCACGCGGACGACGTCGCCGTACTTCTCGCCGAACAGCGCCATGGCGCCGGCGGCGCGGGCCTCGGCGATCGGCATGAGCTGGTCGGTGATCTCGAGGTTGTCGGCGAGGCGCACGTTGACACGCTCCTCGATCTCCGTCAGGGCGGAGGCCGACACGGCCGACGGCGAGCGGAAGTCGAACCGGATGCGGCTCGGGGCGTTCTCCGAGCCGGCCTGCGTGCGGTCCGGGCCGACCAGCTCGTGCAGCGCCTTGTGGATCATGTGCGTGGCCGAGTGGGCGCGGCTGATGGCCTTGCGGCGGGCCGTGTCGATCTGCGCGGTGCCCGGGTCGCCCAGCGCCACGGTGCCCTCGATGAGGCGGCCGCGGTGCACGCTCAGGCCCTTGATGGGGCGCTGCACGTCGTCGACCTCGATCGTGGCGCCGGCGTCGAGCACGATGGTGCCGTGGTCGGCGAGCTGGCCGCCGGCCTCGGCGTAGAACGGCGTGCGGTCCAGGACCACCTCGATCTCGGCCGGGGCGGTGACGGCCGGGGCGGGCACGCCGCCCGTGAGCAGGCCGGTCACGCGCACGGAGGCGTCCGTCTCCGTGTAGCCGAGGAACTCGACGGGGCCCGACAGCTCCTTCTCCAGCGTCTCGTAGGCGGCGACGTCGGCCCCGCCCGTGCGCTTGGCGAGGGCGTCGGCGCGGGCGCGCGAGCGCTGCTCCTGCATCAGCGAGCGGAAGGCCTGCTCGTCCACCTGCACGCCCTGCTCGGCGGCCATCTCGAGGGTGAGGTCGATCGGGAAGCCGTAGGTGTCGTGCAGCTGGAACGCGGCCTCGCCGGGCAGCACCAGGTTGTTGCCGCCCTGTCCGGCGCCCTTCTTCAGGTTCTCTACGGCTGTGTCGAGGATCGTGGTGCCCGAGGCCAGGGTGCGCCGGAAGGCCTCCTCCTCGGCGTAGGCGACCGCGGAGATCTGCTCGAAGTTGGTGGCGAGCTCCGGGTAGGAGGGAGCCATGGCCTCCTTCGAGACCGGCAGCAGCGCCGGCAGGGCGAGGCCGTCGACGCCGAGCAGGCGCATCGCGCGCACGGAGCGGCGCAGCAGACGGCGCAGCACGTAGCCGCGGCCCTCGTTCGAGGGGCGCACGCCGTCGCCGATGATCATCAGGGCCGAGCGGACGTGGTCGGCCACGACGCGCATGCGCACGTCGTCGTCGTGGTTCTCGCCGTACTTCTTGCCGCTGAGCTTCTGGGCGGCCTCGATGACGGGGAACACCTCGTCGATCTCGTACATGTTGTCCTTGCCCTGCAGCAGGAAGGCAACACGCTCGAGACCCATGCCGGTGTCGATGTTCTTGTTCTCGAGCTCCCCGACGATGCGGAACTCTTCCTTCGACCTCACCTCGTCGATCGCGTACTGCATGAACACGAGGTTCCAGATCTCGACGAAGCGGTCGCCGCCCTCGTCGATCAGCGGGCCGCCGTCCGGCCCGTACTGGGCGCCGCGGTCGTAGAAGATCTCCGAGCACGGGCCGGCCGGGCCGGGCTGGCCCGTGGACCAGTAGTTGTCCTTCTTGCCGAGCCCCTGGATGCGCTCGTCGGGCAGGCCGACGATGTCCTTCCAGAGCTGGCGGGCCTCGTCGTCCTCGTAGTAGACGGTGACCCACAGCTTGTCCGGGTCGATGCCCAGCTTGCCGTCCTCCAGCGAGCCCGTCAGGAAGTCCCAGGCCATGCGGATGGCGTCGGCCTTGAAGTAGTCGCCGAACGAGAAGTTGCCGTTCATCTGGAAG
Organism: Promicromonospora soli; assembly: GCF_014653785.1. GTDB lineage: Bacteria > Actinomycetota > Actinomycetes > Actinomycetales > Cellulomonadaceae > Promicromonospora > Promicromonospora soli. Next base: position 382,528 of record NZ_BNAS01000006.1, read on the forward strand.
AACGTGCCGTGGCGCGTCGTCTTGCCGACGTCGTCGATGTCCAGCGTGCGCACGCACTTCTGCACGCTCGTGGCGCGCTTCCACGGCGGCGTCTGCTGCGCCGTCATGTACGGGATGAACGGCACCATGCCCGCGATGGTGAACAGCGTCGACGGGTCCGGCGAGATCAGCGACGCAGACGGCACCACCGCGTGACCCTGAGCTTCGAAGTAGTCGAGCCAACGCTTGCGGATCTCGGCGGTGCGCATGAGGTCAGTGGTCCTTCTTCTCGGTCGTACGGGATTGGGGTGCGCGAGTCGCGCAAGTCGCCCTACGTGACTCCACGCCTATTCTGCCGCTGGTAGCGCGGCAGACGAAAACTGAATGATCCGCCTGGACGACAGGCCTGCCTGGACGACCGGTCTGCCCGGAAGGCGGAGCGGTCTCGCTACCGCTCGTGGCGCGGCAGCTCGCCGCGGAGGGAGGCCATGAGCTCGGCCTCTCGCTCGGCGCGGGCCGTGGAGAAGTCCGACCGGAACGTGTGCGCCACCTGGTTCAGGCGCGTCCCGGCGCCGTCCAGCGCGGCCGCGGCGCGCACGCTCACGGCCTCGGGCGTGTAGCGAGCGACGATCTGGCGGCCCTTGTGGATCACGACGACGGTGACGGCCACGCCCACGCCCACCCAGAACAGGCGGCGGATCATGCGCCGGCCCCGGACGTGGTCGGGTCGGTGTGCTTGCCGCCGCGGGCGCCGGCCCGGGCAAAGGCCTGGCGCACTCCGTAGGAGAAGGCCGCGACCTTGACGAGCGGGCCGCCCAGCGTCGCCGCGTACAGGCCCGTCAGCGCGGACACGTTCTCACTGACCGACGCCGCGGACGTGGTGATCGTGTCGACCTTGACGAGCTGCGTGTTCGCGGAGGCGACGGTGCTCGCGGCCTCGTCGAGGATCGGCACCGAGTGCTCGGTGACGTCGCGGACGCTCGAACGCGCCTCGTCGAGGAGCTTTCCCAGCTTCCACAGGGGAACGGCGAGGAAGCCCACAAGGAGCACGAACGCGATCGCCGCGATCAGTCCCGCCACGTCTCCGAGGTCGCCGAGGGTCATACCCATCTCCTGAGTCATCTCGAGTTTTTGCTTCGTCCGGCCTGTTCACCGGGCCGCCTCGTCACCCTATCCCGGTACACGAACGCCCCGCCCGCGCATCGCGCGGACGGGGCGAACTTGTACCGACGGATCAGCGAGCGTAGAACTCGACGACCATCTGCACGTCGCAGGTCACGGGGACCTCGGCGCGCTTCGGCTTGCGGGTCATCGTGACGGTCAGCTTCTCGAGCTGGACGTCCAGGTAGCCCGGCAGGGTCGGCAGCACGTCGCGGTGCGCGCCGGCGGCGGCGACCTGGAACGGCACCGTGGTCTGGCTCTTCGGCTTGACCTGGATGGTCTGGCCGGGCTTCACGCGGAACGACGGGCGGTCCACGATCTTGCCGTCGACCAGGATGTGGCGGTGCGTCACGTGCTGACGCGCCTGCAGGATGGTGCGGCCGAAACCGGCACGCAGCACCACGGCGTCGAGGCGGGTCTCGAGGTCCTCGACCATGACCTCACCGGTCAGGCCGGCCTGCTTGCGGGCGTTCTCGTACACCTTGAGGAGCTGCTTCTCGCGGAGCATGTACTGGGCGCGCAGACGCTGCTTCTCGCGCAGACGCACCGCGTAGTCCGACTCGGTGCGGCGACGGGCGCGGCCGTGCTCGCCGGGCGGGTACGGGCGCTTCTCGAAGTGCTTGACGGCCTTGGGCGTGAGCGCGAGGCCCAGCTTGCGGCTAAGGCGCACCTGGCGGCGCGCACGGGTCACAGAAGTCACTGTGTCTTCCTGTCCTGTAGTGAATGAAGGTCACACCCGCGCACAGCTCTCCCGCGAAGGGGAACCGCACCGGGTGCGGGACCAGCCGATGGAGCGAGGCGATCAGATCGCCTCGGTCACGGGGCCGAGGTCCCAGGGAGCTGCCATAGGCAACCTGACTATCTTAACGCACGTCAGCGCTCCGGCTCGCCGTGGGTCGCGTCACTGCTCGGGCCTGTCACTGCTCGGGTCCGTCATTGCTTGGGCTCTGCGCTGCCGAGGATCCCCCGGATGCGCTCCAGCCGCTCGGAGACCTGCCGCTCGTAACCGCGGTCGCTCGGGTCGTAGTACCGCGAGCCCGCCAGCACGTCCGGCAGGTACTGCTGTGGTGCGACGCCGTGCGGCCAGTCGTGTGCGTACCGGTACCCCTCGCCGTGGCCCATCTGCTTCGCGCCCGCGTAGTGCGCGTCGCGCAGGTGCGCCGGCACCGTGCCGATCCGCCCGGCCCGCACGTCCGCGAGCGCCGCGTCCACGCCGAGGTAGGCGGCGTTCGACTTCGGGGCGGTGGCCAGGTGCACGACGGCCTCGGCCAGCACGATGCGACCCTCGGGCATGCCGATGAGCTGCACGGCCTGCGCGGCGGCGACGGCGGTCTGCAGGGCGGAGGGGTCGGCCATGCCGACGTCCTCGGCGGCGGAGATGACCAGGCGCCGGGCGATGAAGCGCGGGTCCTCGCCCGCGGCCACCATGCGGGCGAGGTAGTGCAGCGCGGCGTCGACGTCGGACCCGCGGATGGACTTGATGAACGCGGAGATGACGTCGTAGTGCTGGTCACCGTCGCGGTCGTAGCGGACGGCGGCGACGTCGACTGCGCGCTCGACGTCGGCCAGGCCGATCCGCGGGACGGCGTCGCCCCCGCCGGCAGAGACCTCGTCCGAGAGCACGGCGCCGGCGGCGGCCTCGAGGATGGTGAGCGCCTTGCGGGCGTCTCCGCCGGCCAGGCGCAGGAGGTGTTCGGTCGCTTCGTCGTCGAGCTCGACCGATCCGCCGAGGCCGCGCTCGTCGCTCACGGCGCGCAGGACGAGCTCACGGACGTGCTCGGTCTCCAGCGGCCGGAGCGTGAGCAGCAGCGACCGGGACAGGAGCGGCGAGTTCACGGAGAAGCTGGGGTTCTCGGTGGTCGCGGCCACGAGGGTGACCCACCGGTTCTCGACGCTGGGCAGCAGCGCGTCCTGCTGCGACTTGGAGAAGCGGTGGACCTCGTCGACAAACAGCACGGTCTCGTCGCCGCCGGTGGCGAGCCGGCGCCGGGCGTCCTCGACCACCTGGCGTACGTCCTTGACGCCGGCGGTGACGGCGCTCAGCTCCACGAAGCGGCGTCCGGACACGGTGGCCACGAGGTAGGCGAGGGTGGTCTTGCCGGTGCCGGGCGGCCCCCAGAGGATGACCGAGGACGGCGCCGAGCGTGTGGAGCCCTGGCCGTCTGCTGGTTCTATGAGCCGCCGCAGCGGCGACCCGGGCTCCAGCAGGTGCTCCTGCCCGGCGATCTCGTCGATCGAGGCCGGGCGCATGCGGACGGCGAGGGGCGACGACGCCCGCGCGGCGGGGGTACCCACCGCGTCTGTCGTCACCGAGCTGAAGAGATCGTCGAACACCGCCATCCCCCCAGCCTACGGACGCTCACCGACACTCCCGTGCAGAGAGAGGTCTCTACCTCGAGCGTCACCCTTCCCTGCTCGGACTGGCGGGGGTGGGTCGTGTGACGCCCCTAACGGCGCCGTCGGGCACTTCGGGCGGTGGCTCGCCCTTCTCGTCGTCTCCGGCGTCCTCTCCGGCGTCGTCTCCGGCCGGCACTGCGTCGGGGCGGCTGCGCAGCGTGCCGAACACTGACCACGCCACCGAGATGAGCGGGACCGCGACGATCGCGCCGAGGATGCCGCCGACCACCGTGCCGCCCGTGACGCCCAGGGCGACCACCACGGGGTGCAGCGAGACCTGCCTTCCCATGATGAGCGGCTGCAGCACGTGCCCCTCGAGCTGGCCGATGCCGGCGATGCCGAGCGTGACGATGAGGGCGATCAGGATTCCGTCCGCCGCGAGCGCCACCACCGCCGCGATGATCATCGCAAGGGGCGCGCCGATGAGCGGGATGAACGTACCGATGAACACGAGCACGGCCAGGGGTGCCGCGAGGGGCACGCCGAGGATGGACAGGAAGATGCCCGCGAGGATGCCGTTGGTGATCGCGACGAGCACGATGCCGCGGGTGTAGCCGGAGAACGTGTTCCAGCCGGCGCCCGCCACGGCCTGCCACCGGTCGCGGGTGCGCACGGGCACCTGGGTCATGAACCAGCCCCACATCTTGGCACCCGAGGCGAGGAAGAAGACCGTGCAGAAGATCGCCAGCGCCAGCACGGCGACGCCCTCGACGATCGAGCCGGCGCTCTCGGCCGCGCGGCTGACGAGGGTCTGGGAGTTCTCCTGGATCCAGCGGGCGGCCTCGCCGATCCACTGGTCGCGCGTGTCGACCTCGACGTCGACCGGCAGCGGGTTGTTCTCGATGAGGTCGACGATCTGGTCGATGCCGGTGTTGAACTCTCCCGCGAGCTTTTCCCACTGGCCGGCCACGGAGACGACGACGTACGCCACGAGGCCGCCGACGACGAGGAGGCCGGACAGGATGGCCGCCGCCGTGGCCAGGGCGCGGTGCATGACCCGGGCGTAGAAGTCGGTCACCGGGTTGAGCACCGCGGTGAAGACCAGCGCGAGGAACACCGCCACGAAGACGATCAGCACCTGCGTGACCGCCCAGAACACCAGGGCGATCCCGGCCACCAGGACGATCAGGCGCCACGACCAGCCGGCGGAGGCGCGCAGCCAGGGCGGCGGGGCGGGCTGGGCCGGCGCCGGGTCGCCGTGCCGTGCGGCGTCTGCGTGTGGTGCGGGGTCAGACACCGAGTCAGTCTGCCTCATCTGCGGGCCCTGTGCCCTGTCCTGTGCGCCGTCCTGTGACTTCTGCCGGGACCCGCGGGGTCTTGCGCAGCTTGCTGAACACGGCCCAGGTCACCGCGGTGAGAGGCACGGCCACTACGGCGCCGAGCAGACCGCCCAGCACCGATCCGGCCGCGACCACGAGCGCCATCACCACGGGGTGCAGCGACACCTGCTTGCCGGTGATCAGCGGCTGCAGCACGTTCGCGTCGATCTGGGCCACCACCACCATGCCGATCAGCACCACCAGCGCCAGCACCGGTCCCTTGGCGGCCAGGGCCACGAGCACGCTGATCACGATGGCCGCCACGGGGCCGATCATCGGGATGAACGCTCCGAGGAACACCACCACCGACAGGGGCAGCGCCAGCGGCACGCCGACGACGGTGAGGAAGATCCCGGCCAGCACGCCGTCCGACAGCGCGACGAAGAACATGCCGCGCGTGAACCCGGAGAACGACGTCCAGCCGGCGCTCGCGGCGGCCTGCCAGCGGTCGTGCCGGTCCTCGGGGACGAGGGTCAGCACCCAGCGCCACATGCGGTCGCCCTGGGTCAGGAAGAACACCGTGCAGAAGATCGCGAGCACGACGGCGGTCGCGCCCTCCGCGATGGATCCCGCGCTCTCGGCGGCCGTGGTCAGGTAGGACCCCGCGTTGGCCTGGAGCCACGCTCCGCCGTCCTGCAGCCATTCGGTCGGCGTGCCCAGGTCGGCCAGAAGCGGGATGTCGGTGACCAGCACCGCGAGGTCCGTGAGGCCGGTGCCGAACTCCGTGGCGAGGTCCTCCCACCGGCTCACCACTGAGGAGACCACGTACGTCACGAGCGCGCCGACGGCGAGCACCGCGGTCAGCAGGGACGCCGCCATGGCGAGCCCGCGGGGCATCACGCGGTCGTAGAGGTCGCCCAGCGGCAGCAGCACGGTCGTGAAGACGAGCGCGAGGAACAGCGCGACGAACACGAGCTGGACCAGGCTCACCACGTAGAACACGAGGGCCACGGCGAGCCCGATGCCGATCAGCTTCCAGGCCAGGTCACCCGTGGACCGGATCCACGGGGCGCCGAAGGCGGCCGGCGGCGGAGTGCTTGGCTCCGGGGTCGTCGGCTGCAAGGTGGTCGGCTGCTCCGCCGCTGTCGTCGGCGCTACCGTCGGCGCGTCAGCCGTCATCGCCATGCTCCCACTATTGTTTTGGGCGAATTATCCAGGGCGGACGTTAGCGGCACGTCGCTTCCCCCGACAACTCATGCGCGTGCATGAGACCAAGTGTTCACCCGAGCCCGGGCACGGGCTACCGGTCCCGGCGTGACGGGGGCCGCCGGGACTGGTGCTCGCCCGCAAGGATCGCGTAGTTGAGCTCGGTGGCCCACGCGCCGTCGTCGGGCCGGATGTCGCTCTCCACGAGGCGGGCCTCCAGGCGCATGCCGAGTCGTTGGCACACCCTGGCCGATGCCGTGTTCTCCTCGTCGATCCGCGCGAAGACCCGGTGGAAGCCGTAGGTCCCGAACGCGAGGTCGAGCGCCGCGCGGACGGCCTCGGTGGCGTACCCGGCGCCGGACGCGTCGGGGCGGAGCCCGTAGCCCACCTCCACCTGGCCGGCTCCGGTAGCCCACTTGAGGAGCACCTCGCCGACGACCTGCCGTCCCGCGCGGTCGACCACCGCAAGGACGAGCACGTCGCCCGGGATGCTGAAGGGGGCACCCGACCAGTCGGCCAGCTTCCGCGCGGCAAACTCCGGCGTCCACGGCGGCTGGAACATGTACCGCGCGACTGCCGGCTGCGAGCGCCAGGCGAGGAACGCCTCGGCGTCGTCCGGGGTGACCGGACGCAGCTGGAGGCGCTCGGTGGTCAGGGGCCAGTGCGGGGTCGTCACGCCTCGCCAGTGTGCCAGCGCTCGTCGGTCACGTCACTCCCCCGCGACCCAGGTCACACCTATTTCGATTCGGGATGGGCCGCTCGCGCGTGCTATGTTTTTCCCCGCACCGGAACGGCGGAAACGCCGGGATCGGTCCACCTGTCCGGGTGGCGGAATGGCAGACGCGCTAGCTTGAGGTGCTAGTGCCCTTTATCGGGCGTGGGGGTTCAAGTCCCCCTCCGGACACTCGTTGAGACAGCGACACAGAAGGCCCCCGACCTCCACGTCGGGGGCCTTCTGTGTGGTCCGGCTGTCGCGAGGGGGCAGGCCAGGAGCGGAGCACACCGGCCGTCGCGATGAGGATGTCCAAGGACGGACCGTCACCGCAGGCGACCGGCGAAGGGCGGTGGGACACACCTGCCAACCCCGTCGACACCTGCCCGCCCGCTCGCTTGCCCCCGCTCGCGCGGCGCATCGACGGTGTCCGGCGGGAGGCAGGCGAGGATCGCCACAACCAGTACGCACTACACGGTGTCGCGGCCAGCATCCTCAGGACGGGCTCATTACGACTTCGAGTCCGTCGGACGCTGCACGGAGTAGCCGGGCGTGTGGAGTCGGTGTCGGTGACGAGGTCACCGCCGACGTGTGGCCGCTGCTGAGCGGCGCCGCTCACGGTTTGGACGCTCCGTGTTCGGCAGCGGAACACTCACGCTTGTTCGCCGGGGGGCGCTTCACAGTGCGGCCGGTGCCAGGAGGAGACGAGCGATGATCGTGGCCACGACGCTGGAGGCGATGGTGACCGCGCGCGCGAAGGTGCCTTCGTCGAAAGGCCAGGCCTGGATGCGTTCCGCCCGCTTCTCGAGGTTCTCGGCGGCGTTGAGCAACCCGGTCTGCTGCTGCAGGACTTCCAGCGTCGGACTCTGTCCGAGGGGCCGATAGGCCTCCTCGTACAGGCTCCGTGCCCGGTCGAGCTCCCGGCGCTTCAGGGTCACCATCTGTCGGTGCAGCCCACGCAGGGAGAGGAAGAAGAGCACGATGCCAGCCAGGAGGACCACCACGGTCACGACCACCGACGGCAGATCGGCGGAGCTCGCGAGGGCCAGCGGCGTGAAGGCTCCCAGCAGCGTCCAGAACCCCGTGAAGGCCAGCGACCCGACGGCCTGAAGCCCCAGGGTGCGGTCGCCGCGGTACTTGGTCAGGGTCAGCCGGCCTCGCCCGAGGCGGTACAGGCCGAGCTGCAAGGTGGCGTAGACCCACACCGCGGTGGCCATGGGAATCCCGATGACCAGCCACGTGAGGCCCTGGATCACCGCTCCGACCGGCTCACCGGCCAGCACTTCGTCCAACGGAAGAACAAGACCGACCGTCACCGTCAAGATCACCGGGATCGCGATGCTGTCCACCCCGCGGAAGAGCCGCTCGACGTCGGGTAGCTCCTCCTCCACCACACCCGCGAGCGCCGGCCGAAGCTGCCCGAGACCGTCGCTGATGCGGGCCGCCCCCCACAAGGACAGCAGGATCGCGAACGACGTCGCTACCCGGTTCGCCACCTCCCAAGAACGGTCGGCGACCGTGGTCCATCCGAAGGCTTCCGCGCCGAGGACAACTATCAGGTTGAGCCAGGGCACGAGCGCCCAGACCAGCATCCACGCCAGCCGCCGCCCCGGTAGCGCGTCCAGGATCCGCTCGGTCAGCGGCCGCGCCGCGGAGCCGCTGGTGGGCGCCGGCGCAATGAGAGAGGCCCGCGCCGCCCCAGCAGCGGCGTGAGGCCGGCGAACCTGAGGCGTCTGCATTGCGTTGCGGTTTGTCATCATGACCGCCCAGCACTCGCTTGCGAGCCGAGCAACGACCCGTCTCACTGGGCAGCGTATGCCGCCTCCACAAGGCGCGCCCACCCCGCCGATGCTGGCGGACGGGTCGGGTGAACTTGCCGCCGCTTCTGATTCCGGGATAGCCCCGGCCTAGAATCGGGATCACGAGCGGTTCACGACGTTGAGCGCCGACTCCTCCATCGGCGTCAGTCGAGCCGCAAAGCCGGAGGAGATTGCGATGAAGGCAGTTGTGTACCACGGACCCGGTCAGAAGGCCTGGGAGGACGTCCCCAACCCAGCGCTGAGGGACCCGACGGACGCGGTCGTCAAGGTCGAGACCACCACGATCTGCGGCACCGACCTGCACATCCTCAAGGGCGACGTGCCCGCGGTCACCGACGGCCGGATCCTCGGTCACGAGGGCGTCGGGGTCGTGACCGAGGTAGGCGACGCCTGTACCAAGGTCAAGGTCGGCGACCGCGTGATCATCTCCTGCATCAGCAAGTGCATGGAGTGCGACTACTGCAGGCGGGGCCTGACCTCGCACTGCGAGACCCTGGGCGGCATCGGCTGGATCTTCGGCCACCTCATCGACGGCACCCAGGCCGAGTACGTCCGCGTGCCGTTCGCCGACAACGGGCTCATCCCGCTGCCCGACGGCGTCACCGCCGAGCAGGGCGTGATGCTCTCCGACATCCTGCCGACCGGGTTCGAGATCGGCGTGCAGTACGGACAGGTCAAGGACGGTGACGTCGTCGCCGTCGTGGGGGTCGGGCCGGTCGGCCTCGCGGCCGTCATGACCGCTCGCTCCAGCGGCGCCGCGAAGGTGATCGCCGTCGACAGCAACCCATTCCGCCTCAGGGCCGCCCGCGACTTCGGGGCCACCGACACCATAGAGGCCGGCCCTGACGCGCTCAAGCAGCTCAAGGCCTTCGGCCCAGGCGGCAAGGGCGTCGACGTGGCGATCGAGGCCGTCGGCATCCCCCCGACCTTTGCGCTCTGTCTCGACGCCATCCGCCCCGGCGGGCGGGTCGCCAACGTCGGTGTGCACGGCAAGCCGGTGACCCTCCCCATCGACCGGGACTGGATCAACAACATCACGATCACGACGGGGCTTGTGAACGCCACGACCGCGCCGCAGCTGCTCGAGGACATCCAGGCCCGGCGGATCGCGCCCGAGAAGTTCGCGACCCACCGGTTTACGTTCGACCAGTGGGACCAGGCCTACGACACGTTCTCCCGCGCCGCGGACGAGGAGGCGCTGAAGGTAGTCATCTCGAGCGAGGGCTGAGTCCTCGCGGCGCTCGAACGACGATGTGAAGGGATACGTGATGACTGCTGTCGTGCTCTATGAGTCGATGTTCGGGAACACCCGCCAGATCGCCCAGGCGATCGGCGACGGCCTCTCGGACTTCACCGATGTCCGCGTGGAACCTGCGTCGGCGGGTCCCGATCTGGCGGTCGACCTGGTGGTGATCGGTGCGCCCACCCATGCGCACAGTCTGCCAAGGGCGTCTTCAAGGGGGGATGCGGCGAAATGGGCGGCCGATCCGGAACAGCATCTGGACCTCGACCCCGACGCGTCCAAGCCCGGGGTCCGGGAGTGGATCGAGTCCCTCTCGACCGCGCCGGCCGCTTGGGCCGCGTTCGGCACACGCGTGGACATCCCACGCATCTTCGCCGGCGATGCGTCGGCGGGGATCGAGCGACGGATCCGCCGCCTCCATTCACGTCCGGTTGCCGATTCCGAGTGCTTCCTCGTGACCACGAAGAACGTGCTCGTGGACGGCGAGCTCGATCGGGCTCGTGCGTGGGGGCGGTCGCTCGGCCAGGCCATGATCAAGTGACAGAGGACATGACTTCGGGACGCCGGTCGGCGCTCGGCGCTGTCGCTGCGGCGGCGGCGATAGTCGCCACGTGGGCCGTGCGGCGCGCGTCCCTTCGTTGGGGCGCGAGCGACGAGGAGCTCCGGATGCCGCTGCCCGGCGACGACGTCCTACCTGCGCCCGACCTGATGGCCACCCGGGCGATCACGATCAACGCCCCGAGTTCACGCGTGTGGCCGTGGGTCGCGCAGCTCGGCCAGAATCGCGGTGGCTTCTACACGTACGACTGGCTCGAGAACCTGGTCGGCAGCGACATCCACAGCTCGAACGTCATCGTGCCTGCGCTCCGCATCCGCGCCGTCGGCGACGAGGTCCGCCTCGCCCCTCCCGTGGCGCTGAAGGTCGCCGCCGTCGAAGATGGGCGCCACCTCGTGCTAAGCGGCGCCGTCGGTCCAGACGGCACCGGTGCCGCGGCCCCGTACGACTTCACCTGGGCCTTCGTGCTCATCGAGCGCGCGCCAGGCATCACCCGCCTCATCGTGCGCGAGCGCTTCGCATATCTCGCCGGATGGGCGGCCGCGCTCGTCGAGCCCGTCGAGATGGTGAGCTTCTTCATGTCGGAGCGAATGCTCCGCGGCATCCGGGAGCGCGCCGAGCGCCCGACGCCGGCTGGGGACTGAGCAAGCCATGCGCGCACCGGCCGAGCCCGATACCCCATCCGGGGCGGACCAACGCCGGTCGGAGCGACGAGAGCGGGGCCGGTGGATCGTGGCGGTCTCGGCGGGCGAGGGAGTCGGCTTCGCGATCGCTACCGCCTTGGCGGTCCTCACGATCGGCGGCGGGATCGATGGGCCGGGCCGGTTGGCGCTCGCGGTAGTCGGCGGCGCATTCGAGGGCACGGCACTCGCGCTCGGGCAGTACCTCGGCATGCGTGAGGGTCACCCGGTCGCGTGGCGGTGGATCGCCGCAACTGCTCTTGCGGGCGCGTTCGCCTGGGCACTCGGGATGTTGCCCAGCACGGCTGGCATCGACCTCGGCTCACCCGTGGCGCTGATCACGATAGGGGTCGGCGGGATCGTGCTCCTGGCGAGCATCCCCGTCGCGCAGTGGCTCGTGCTCGCTCGGCCACGTACGTTCCGGTGGGTTCCGGTGAACGCCGGTGCATGGGCGGTCTCGATACTCTGGACATTCGCCCCGTCGCCGTTCATCGACGAACGCAGCCCGATTCCGTTGATCGTGGCCCTCTACGTGGTGGCTGGGATCCTGATGGCCGTCACCTTCGCGTCCCTGACCGCCGGCGTCGCACGCACCATGTTCTTTCCCAGACGTGACGGCTCCGGTCAGCCCTCCGGCGCGCGAGGCAGCTCGACTGTGCGTCCTGACCCTTCGTGGCCGTAAATCCGCACCCACCGACTCCTTTCCCCGAGCCAACGGCGTGACACCCAACCGTTCGGTTGCGGCGACCTCGCCATGACGATTGGCTACAGAGATGAGTTCCGGGAGCATCCCGGATGATTGATGTGATGCACGCGCAGGCGCGGCGGCATCCCGATGACCGCGTCGGCCGCCAGGCTCCCCGCAAGTGACTTGACTCTGGATCGCGACCCCGGCAGAAGCGGAGGATCGGCGCATGTCAGCACATCGCTCCCGTAGGATCGCGGCCGTCATGTCGCTGCTGGCCGGGTATCTGGCGCTGCAGTGGCTTGGGCGCAGCTACGGGTCGACCGCGACCGAGCGCAGGGCGATGATGCCCGGCGACGAATTCGTGCAGCATCCGCAGGTCGGCGCCACGCATGCGGCCAGCATTCCTACGGCGCCCGACAACATCTGGCCGTGGTTGGTGCAGGTCGGGTGGCATCGTGGCGGCTGGTACACGCCGCGATGGGTCGACTTGCTCCTGTTCCCTGACAACTGGCCGAGCGCCCAACACATCCTCGACAGCTACCAGACCCTGAAGATCGGGGACTTCGTGCCGGACGGCGCGCCGGAGACCGAGTGCGGGTTCCTCGTCCGTGAGGTCGAGCCCGGTCGGCGGCTGCTCCTCGAGTCGACGACGCACCTGCCGCTCTCATGGCGACAGCGCAGACTGGCACACCTGCATTGGACCTGGAGCTTCCGGCTCACGCCGGTCGACGACGGGCGCGCCACGCGGTTGGTGTTCCGGTGGCGTGCCCGAACACGCCCCTGGTGGCTCACGGCCGGCGCGCACCTTGTGATCATCCCCGCCGACTTCGTGATGTCTCGCGGCATGCTGCGCGGGTTGCGCCGCCGCGCCACGTCGATAGCGCGATGAGTCCCCGCTAGAGAATGGATTCATCAGATGCATACCCTGTTCGGAGTCCTGCTGATCGTGCACGGGTTGATCACACTGGCCATCTCTGCGGGATCGTTCGCCCCACAAGGCAATATTCCGAACCCGCGTTGGCTGCGGTGGTGGCCGTCCGAGCTGGGTCAGTCGTGGATCTTTCCCGGGATGGGATGGCCGGGCGGCGTGATCTGGCTGGTCGCGGGTCTACTGCTGCTGGGCGCTGGGCTCGGGTTCCTCGGGTTCCTGGTTCCCGTTGCGTGGTGGATTCCGTTGGCGATTGCCGGCGCGATCATTGGTCTGGTGGCGCTGATCCTGTACTTTCACCCCTATTACGTCCTCGCGGTGCTGCTGAACGTCGGCATCCTTTGGGTCGGGCTGCGTCCCGATTCGTCGCTGGCAGCGTTCTTCGGGATCCGTTGAGTCATCAGTACGTCCTCAGGCCATGCGCCCGGAACTGGTCCCGCACTCGCTCGGTCAGCTCGACCGATGGTGGCTGGGTCGTCTCTAGCGCGTAGGTGCGACCGAGCGCGGCCCACTTGTAGCGGCCCATCTGGTGGAAGGGCAGCACCTCGACGCGGGTCACGGTGCCGGGCCGGATCCCGTTCAGCTCATCCACATAGGCGGCGACGCGCTCGACGTTCTTGGCGTCGTCAGTCAGGCCGGGAACCAGGACGAACCGGACCCAGACCTCGGGGGCGTAGCCTCCGGCGTCCGGCAGGCCGACCCTGGCGAGACGCCGCCCGAATGTGAGTGTGGGCTCGAGCTCGCCGCCCGTGACCCGGCGGTACGTGTCCGGGTCGCCGGACTTCACGTCGAGCAGGATCAGGTCGGTATCGGCGAGCATCCGGTCGGTGAGGTTGGCACCGAGGTATCCGGAGGTGTCCAGCGTCGTATGTACCCCCAGCTCCTTCGCACCGTGCAGCACACGGGCCGCGAAGGCCGGCTGCATGAGTACCTCGCCGCCGGACAGTGTCAGGCCGCCGCCGGTGGCCCGGAACACCGGCAGGTAGCGCCGCACCCGCGCGAGGATTTCCTCGGCCGTGACGGGCTCGCCGTCCTCCAGCGCGAGCATGTCAGGGTTGTGGCAGTACAGGCAGCGCAGCGGGCAGCCGGCCAGGAACACCGTGAGCCGGGTGCCGGGCCCGTCGACGGCGGTGACCAGCTCCCACGAGTGCACCGAGCCCAACTCACCGGACCGCATGGCGGCCAACTGGAGGGACCGGACGTCGGGCCCGGTGCGGGCGGGTGCCAGGAGTGTCATCACAGAGCCCCGTGGAAGGTCCTGCTCAGCACGTCGAGCTGCTGCTCGCGCGTCAGCCGGACGAAGTTGACGGCGTACCCGGAGACCCGGATCGTCAGCTGCGGGTAGTCCTCGGGGTGCTCCATGGCGTCCTCAAGGGTCGCGCGGTTCAGCACGTTGACGTTCATGTGATACCCGTCGAGACCAACCGACGCGTCCAGCAGGCCGGCCAGGTTGGCGACCTGCTCCTCGCGCGTTCGGCCCAGGCCCGACGGCACCACGGTGCTCGTCAGCGAGATGCCGTCCTGTGCCTCGCGGTACGGCAGCTTGGCCACCGACAGCGCCGAGGCGAGCATGCCGTGAGTGTCGCGGCCGTTCATCGGGTTCGCGCCCGGGGAGAACGGCTCGCCCGCCCGCCGCCCGTCGGGCGTATTGCCCGTGGCCTTGCCGTAGACGACGTTCGACGTGATAGTCAGGACCGACTGCGTGGGCACCGCGTCGCGGTACGTCGGGTGGCGGCGGATCTTGTCCATGAAGGACTCGACGAGCTCCACGGCGATGGCGTCAGCCCGGTCGTCGTCGTTCCCGTAGACCGGGAAGGATCCGGAGACGTCGTAATCGACCACGACGCCACGGTCGTCGAACAGCGGCATGACGCGGGCGTACTTCACGGCGCTCAGGGAGTCCGCCGTGACCGCCAGCCCCGCGATGCCGCAGGCCATCGTGCGCAGCACGTCGCGGTCGTGCAGCGCCATCTCCAGGCGTTCGTACGCGTACTTGTCGTGCATGTAGTGGATGACGTTGAGTGCCTCCACGTAGGTCGCCGCGAGCCAGTCCATGGTCGTGTCGAGGCGGCGTCGTATGTCGTCGTACTCGAGCGGCCGGCCGGCCGCGACGGGCGGGAACGCCGGCATGACCTGAGCGCCGCTGACCTCGTCTCGTCCGCCGTTGATGGCGTACAAGAGGGCCTTGGCGAGGTTCACCCGAGCGCCGAAGAACTGCATCTGCTTGCCGACGGCCATCGGGGAGACGCAGCACGCGATCGCGGCGTCGTCGCCCCAGGCGGCCCGGATCTGGCGGTCCGACTCGTACTGCAGGGCGCTCGTGTCGATGGACACCTGGGCGCAGAAGTCCTTGAAGCCGCGCGGTAGGTCCTGGCTCCAGAACACCGTGAGGTTCGGCTCGGGTGCCGGGCCGAGGTTGTACAGGGTCTGCAGGTAGCGGAACGAGGTCTTGGTGACCAGGGTGCGCTCGTCGTCCCCCATCCCGCCGACGGTCTCGGTGACCCAGGTCGGGTCGCCCGAGAAGAGCGTGTCGTACTCCGGGGTGCGCAGGAAGCGCACGATTCGCAGCTTGATGACGAAGTCGTCGATGAGTTCCTGCGCCTCCTCCTCGGTGATCAGGCCGGCCGAGAGGTCGCGCTGGAAGTACACGTCCAGGAACGTCGAGGTACGGCCCAGCGACATCGCGGCGCCGTTCTGCTCCTTTACCGCACCCAGGTAGGCGAAGTACAGCCACTGCACCGCCGATCGGGCCGTCGTGGCCGGGCGAGAGATGTCGTACCCGTACGAGGCGGCCATCTGCTTGAGCTCGCCCAGCGCGCGGAGCTGCTCGGCATGCTCCTCCCGTTCGCGGACGACCTTCTCACTGAATGGCTGCGCGTCGAGGCTGAGCTTGTCCGCCCTCTTGGCGTCGATCAGGGCGTCGACGCCGTACAGGGCCACCCGGCGGTAGTCACCGATGATCCGCCCCCGGCCATAGGCGTCCGGCAGGCCCGTGACGATGTGGCTGCGCCGCGCGGCGCGAACGTCCGGCGAGTAGGCGTCGAAGACACCCTCGTTGTGGGTCTTGCGGTACTTGGTGAACGTCTCCTTGACGGACTCGTCCACGCCGTAGCCGTAGGTCGCCAATGACGTCTCGACCAGACGCCAGCCGCCGTTCGGCATGATCGCGCGCTTCAGCGGCGCGTCCGTCTGCAGGCCGAAGATCAGCTCCGCGTCCCGGTCGATGTAACCGGGCGCGTGGGCAGTGATGCCTGCGGGGGTGTGCGGATCGACGTCGTACACGCCTCTGGCCCGTTCGGCCGGGAACATCGCGCTAACGGTGTCCCACACGTGCGTGGTGCGGGTGGTCGGCCCGGCGAGGAAGGTGGCGTCGCCCTCGTACGGGGTGTAGTTGCGCTGGATGAAGTCGCGCACGTCCACGTGATCCTGCCAGGGCCCGCCGGAGAACCCTGACCAGGCCGATCCGTACGGCTCGCTGGCCGACGCCGGTGTGGCCGGTACTTCGTGAACGATGCTCATGGTCTGCACCTGCTTTCGCTGGGACACCTTGACAAGCGAGGGACTCCGAGGTCGGGCCCGAGGGCCGGCGTCCGGCTATAGGGCTTACAGTTCAAATACCACCCCGGCGGACCCGACCCGAAGCAGTGGCGAAGGTCCCTCGTGCTCTGACGAAAGTCCCGTCGCGAGATCAGCTTCTGCCGCCCTTGCGGCTGCGCGCACCTGCGCCGGCTGGCCCACCGCGATCCTGCGCAGCCGGCGCAGTGTCGCCCCGAGCGCCTTGAGGACGACGAGCTCGCGCTGCTGCTCCGTGACCTGGGTGTACGCGACGAGCGCGACGATGAGGGTGCCGGCCGCGAACGCGACGCCGACCATGAGCCGCACCGGGGATCCGTAGATGTCGGTCGCCAGCTGCAGCGACGCATCGTGCAGCCCGGCCGGGCTCCGCACCGTGAACCCCGCCGCTTCGAGCCGGTTGCTGACCCCGGCAGGGTCGGATGTGGTCACCAGAATCGCGCCGGTGGTCCCGGTCGCCTGCAGCATCTGGTCCAGCCCGGCCGTCGTGGTGAACAGCAGCGGCGTCATGAACAGCGCGGTGTCGTCGGTCAGCCCGACCACTCACATCGGGTGCCCCGGCACTGGCAGTTGGTCGCCGAGCGTCAGGTCGTGCTGGTCTGCGAGCAACGCGTCCACGGCCACTCGTCGGCGGCCGGTGACCAGGAAGGCCCCGGCGAACAGACCGATGTGGTGCAACACGTGCGGAGTAAGCCCGGCGACGGTCGCGATCCCTGCGTGACGGCGTTCCAGGCCGCCGCCGCTCCGGGCCGGCGCGGCCGGCTCCGTTGCCCGCGTGTCCGCGCCGAAGTGGTTGTGGTCGTGGCTCATCGGGGTACTCATGAGGTGCGGCAGGGCAGCGTCGTCATTCGCGCGCGGGTCACGACGTTCCCGACCTGCTGCCCGGCCCAGCCTCAGGTGTCACGCCGGGCACACGTGATCAGGCTCCCATCCGGTGACGCCTTGGTGCATGCCCGGGTTGTGCATCCCGTCAAAGCCGGCGAGCTGGGCACACTGAACCACGTGCTGTCCGAAGCCTCCCGCGTCGGGAGCCGCTGACGCGGGAGTCGTGCCGGCCGACAAGAACACGAGCAGAGCTGCTGCGACGCCGGCGCGGATGGTCTTCATGATTGTCCTCCTCGTTGGACGTGCGCGCCCGCCGGCGCGACGTCGCGGGTGCTATGACTCCACCGTGCACCCCCACGCCTCGCGCCGCACGGGTTGGGACAGGGCCATCTGGCGTGGTGGGTCGACGGGACCTTCGCCGTCGACATTGGGCCCTTCGCCCCCTGCCTCGCCCCCGCCCGCAGGAGCGATGCTGAACGTGACCTCTCGTCGCGGGTGCCGGCCCGCGCACCCCCCGCCTCTGAATGGAGCTGCCAAGATGCCTCCTCACTGCGATTCACTTGACGGACCCGTCGTCACCGCCGCCCGACAGGCACTCGAGGCCGGCGACGTCGACCTGGTTCTGCCGTTCGTCCCCGAGCGCTGGGAGGACGACGTCCGCGCGGCTTTCGACAGCGTGCTGCCGGTACGCGGCCTGAGCGAGGAAGCCCGTGAGGTCGCCGACCGGCTGTTCTTCGAGACCGTCGTCCGGATCCACCGCGCCGCCGAGGGCGCCCCGTTCACCGGCGTGAAGCCCGCCGGGCTCGACGTCGGACCGGTGATCCCGCTCACCGAGCGGGCGATCACCACCGGGTCACCGGAGCCGGTGGCGGAGTTCCTGACCCGCGTGCTGCACGACGAGCTCACGCACCGCTTGCACAAGGTCAACACCCTCTCCGCGGCCAAAGGCCGGTCGGTGGCTGATGGCCGGGAGTGGGTCGAGGCGATGCTCGGCTTCCAGGTGTACAGCCACCATCTGCTGCAGGCGATGCACGCTCCCGCGCACGCCGAGCAGGACGACGGCGAGAACCGCGGCCACACCCACGTGTAGATACCGACCAGCGCGTCCTCGACCACCGAACACCGGCCGGGTGGATGTTCTGGTGGATGTTCATCCTCGAGAACCGGATCGGCCTGGGCGGGGTCCTGTGGGGCGCCGGCGTGCTCGTACGGCCTTGACGGAGGCGTCCGCAAGGACGACGGCCACCGGCGCGAGGAGCGCCACCGCCCAGCCCGCGGCGGGTGGCGGGCTGCCGCCGAGCAGGCCGGCCAACGGGGGCGCCAGGAACACAGCGAGCAGGACGAGCTCGATCGCGACCGCCCAGAGCAGCATCGGGTTGCCGGTCATCCGGAGCGCCCCGGCCCAGCGATACTCGCTGCGGCAGGCGAAGGCGTTGCCGAGCTGCCCCAGGACGACGGCGGCGAAGGCTGCGCCGGAGGCGGCCGCCAGAGTCTGCGCGGACGGTTCGGCGCCGACGGTCCAGCCGGCCAGGGCGAGAACCACGAAGAACGCCGCCATCTCGACGACCGCCTCGGCCGGACCGAGGACGCCGAAGACCCGCACCAGCACACCGCGGTCGATCAGCGCGCCGATGGACGGCGGCTGCCGCATCGTCCTGCGGCTGGGTGGCTCCGCACCGAGGGCGAGTGCGGGCAGCAGATCGGTGCCGATGTCAAGGGCGAGGATCTGCAGCACGGTCAGGGCGAGGGGCACGTTGCCGCCGCTGAGTGCCCAGATCAGGAACGGCGTGAGCTCGGCGACGTTGTCGGTTAGGTGATATGTCAGGAACCGGCGGATGTTGGCGAACGTCGCACGGCCCAGCTCGACGGCGGCGACGATGGTCGCGAAGTTGTCGTCCAGGAGCACCACGTCCGCGGCCTCGCGGGCAACGTCGGAGCCGCTGCGGCCCATGGCGATACCGATGTCGGCCTCGCGTAGCGCCGGCCCGTCATTGACCCCGTCACCCGTCATCGCGACCACGTGCCCCCGGGCATGGAGGGCGCGGGCGATCCGCAACTTGTCCTCGGGCGTGACACGGGCGATCACCACTCCGTCCCTGTCGACCAACTCACCGAGCGCATCGTCGTCCGCGGGAAGGTCGGACCCTTCCAGGACCGGCCCGTCCCGCAGCAACCCCACCTCTTGGGCGATCGCCGTCGCCGTGCCGAGGTGGTCGCCGGTGATCATGGCGAGCTTGATGCCCGCGCTGCGGCACGCGGCCACCGCGGCGTGGACGTCGTCGCGGGGCGGGTCCTCCAGACCGACGAGACCGAGCAGCTCCAGGTCCTTCTCCACATCGGGCAGGGGCGCGTCCTGGTCCGCCGCGCCAGCATCGCGGCGTGCGATCGCCAGGACTCGCAGACCCCGCGCCGCCATTTCGGCCACGGCACGGACAGCGTCGTCGCCCGCGGAGGTGAGCGCGAGGACCGAGTCCGGTGCGCCCTTGACGTAGACCCGATCTCCGGCGACGACCGACATGCGGCGGCGGCGGGAGTCGAACGGCAGGCGCCTGCGCAGCGGCCGCTCTGTCTCCTCGGCAGGCATGTCGACACCGGTGCGCAGGGCGAGCACGTGCAGGGCGACCTCCATCGGGTCACCGTGCGCCGTCCACTGCTCGCCACTGCGGACCATCCGTCCGGTCGAGCACCGCACGGCCGCCAGTGCGACGTCGCGGAGGGCCGGAACCACGCCGTTCTCGGCGTTGATGCGAGCGGTGGGCGCGTACCCGTGACCGACGACGGACGCTGTTCCCTCGGGCGTCCATACCTCGACGACCGACATCTCGTTGCGGGTCAGCGTGCCGGTCTTGTCGGTGCAGATGAAAGTCGTGGAGCCCATGGTCTCCACCGAGTCGAGGCGACGGACCAACGCGTTGCGGGACGCCATCCGCTGCGCGCCCCGCGCCAGCGAAAGAGTTACGGTCGGCAGCAGTCCTTCCGGGACCAGCGCGACCATGACGCCGACGGCGAAGAGGAACCCGTCGGACGCCGGCATGCCGAGCATCTGGGAGACGATGAAGAACGCGACGCCGACGGCGATGGCGATCCCTGCGATCATGCGCACGACGCGCCGTAGCCGGATCGCGAGCGGACTCGCGGAACGGCTCGCCGTCCGGGTGAGAGCCATGATGTGCGCCAGCTCCGTCGCCGCCCCGGTAGCGGTGACCTCGACGGCCGCCTCACCCTCGACCACGTAGGTCCCGGCATGGACGTCGTCCCCCGGCGATGGATGGGTAGTGGTGCTCTCGCCGGTCAGCGCCGACTCGTCGACTGCGAGCCCGGTCACGGAGACCACGCGGCCGTCCGCGGCCACCCCGTCGCCGGCCTCCAGGATTAGCACGTCCCCGACCACGATGTCCCGTACGGGGACCTGTCGACGGCGCCCGTCGCGCAGGACGATCGCCAGGGCCGGCATCAGCTCGAGCAGCTTCTGGCCGGCCTTGTCTGCCCGATACTCCTGCAGGAACGCGAAGGCGCCGTTGACGACCACCACCACGGCGATGGCGACCGCGAGCTCGGGCATGTCGGCGATCCACGCGAGAACCGCCGCGGCCCAGAGAAGCAGGGCGAAGAAATGGACCATCTGCCCCAGGAGCAGTCTCACAGGAGACGGCGGACGAGGCTTCGGAACCAGGTTCGGGCCCAGATCCTGGAGGCGATGAGCCGCCTGGGACGATGACAGGCCGACACGTTCCCCGACGCCCGGTGTATTCGTGTCGACCGTCTCCATCGTCACTCCAGATGCGCTCTGGTCACGTCCCTGCTCCGACACTATGCCCGCTGACGACGACGAGCCGACAGGGTCGACGGTCACCGTTCGACGGGACCTTCGGCGCCGCCTGAACTTCGCCCGCGCCGTCGACCTCCGCGTCCGGGGGACCTTGGTCCTACTGTTCGGGGCCGCCCGTCTCTGCCACGCAAAGTCGGCCGGCTGGTGTCCTGATGGTGAGCAGAGGAGGACGATCATGAACTACACCTGGTACCGGGGCATCGTCGTCGGAGTCGACGGCTCGCAGGAGAGCCTGTCGGCGCTGAACTGGGCGACCCTGACCGCCGATCGGCATGGAGCCCGTCTGACGGTGGTGGCTGTGCACCCCGTTCCGCCCGAGGCCGGCCCGGGCACGAGCAGTCTCATCGAGGACGCACGGGAGCAGGCACGCCGCGCGGCCCGTGCAGCGCGAGACCGGCTCGGTGGATGGCGCCCGGGAGGCAGGGACGTCGAGGTGCTCGTCCTGCCGGGGAACGCCGCCCGCGTCCTTGCCGAGCTGTCGAACAACGAAAACATCGTCGTGGTGGGGCGCCGCGGCCGCGGCGCGTTCGACCGTGCACTGCTCGGGTCCACGTCCTCAGCACTGGCGGCGGCCGCGCCCGGTACGGTCGCGGTGGTGCCAGCCGGCGCAGCGACCGACGATCCCCGCCGGATCAGGGTAGGAGCAGGGTCCGTCGACGACCCGGACGCCCTGGGTACAGCATTCGCGGAGGCGGACGCGCGCGGGTGCCCCCTCGAGGTGGTGCACGTCACGGGGACAGACCCGATCTCGTCCGCGCTGCTCGACATGGACCCCGTGGCAGCGTCGTGGCACGAGGCCGCAGCGGCGGACCTGGCCGACCGGCTTGGCCGGTGGTCTGACAAGTACCCCCAGGTCACCTACACGGTAGTGATCCGCCGCGGGGACCCGGTCGCAAACCTGCTCCACGGCCTGACCCGGTACGACATGCTGGTGGTCGGCGGACGGAGCCATTCGGCTGTCACCGGTCGCCTGCTGCGCAGCGTGCCCGAAGCCGTGGTGCGCGGTGCGCCGTGCCCGGTCGTGGTCGTGCACGCACGTCGTCATCTGGTCGCCTGACCGGGAGGCCCCGTCCGGCGAACGACTCCCGGTTGCGGCGCCACTGTTCGCGCCGGCCTGGTTTAGAGGCCGGCGTTCAGGAGAAGGCGGTCGTCCTGATGGTCCAGGAGGAACCGACAGCCGGTCAGGTGTCGGCCGCCGCCCTGCGGACATAGCCTGGGGAGGGAGGTGCGCGATGGGAGATCGGAACGCGGGTGCCGCCGCAGGCGGCGGCGCGATCTACGGGCTTGGCATCTTCGGGGCGTGGGTCTATTTCTGGCAGCAGGCTGACGGGTTCTGGGAATTCGTGTGGGCGGTTGTCCAGGGCATCTTCTGGCCGGCGTTCATGGTGTACGAGGCGTTCGCGGCGCTCGGTGGCTGACCCGCTCCAGCTCGGGTCCGCAGCTCACACTCTCGAGTGGTCCGATCCCGCATTGTTCGAGTTCTGGAAGGCCGGGATGCGCTCACCCCAACGCCATGAGCCGGTCCTGATAGCGCCGGCCTCCCTGGCGTCCAGGCATCAATGATCAGGGGACGGCATGGAGATCGTTCGGGGAGAGCGGGTAGCGCAGGAGATAGTGGGCCTGCACGAATCGGTGCGGATGGAAGAACTCAGAGATTTCTTCCCCCGTGCCATGACGGCAGCCGGCGAAGCTCTCGAAGCGCGGGGTGTGGACCCGGCAGGGCCGCCCGTGGCCCTTTACGAGGGCATGAGCGAGGGGACGTTCGAGGTGACGGCCGGGTTCCCGGTCCCCACAGGGGCCGCACCGTCGGACGACGTCGTCGTCGCGATGCTCCCTGGGGGCGCAACGGTCGAGGTGATCCACGAAGGGTCCTACGACGGCCTGTCGGACACCTACGAGGAGCTCACTGCCTGGTTCGAGGAGAACGGGATGACGCCGCCGACAGTGATGTGGGAGGAGTATCTCGTCGGACCTGAGAGCGGAGCGGATCCCAGCCACTGGCAGACTCGCATCGTGTACCCGGTGGGCTGAGCCGGGACAGGGCTGTCCGCGTCAGTTCTTCAGGATCTCTCCCGAGCTCTCCAGCACGCGCTGTGCCGTGCTCGGTTCGCGCTTCAAGGGAATGACCTCGACCGGCGCATCCTCTGCGCCGTTGTTGAGTCGCTCCCTCGAGCCTGCCGGGCACGACGACGTCCCTGGCAGGGTCGACCGTCACGGGTCCACGGGACCTTCGCCGGCAGGGGGTCTGCGGTCTCTGCTCTCGTCTCTCCAGCGAACCTCCCAGATCTCGCCCGGCGCCAGCGCCCGTTGCTGGCCGTCGAGGGCCACGGTGATCGGCAGCTGCCGCGAGCGCTCCATGCCGACGGAGACACCGTCGTGGGCACAGCGCACGGTGATGCCCCAGTGGTCCCGGTAGCGGAGCCGGAGCTCCAGGGCGTCGAGCTCGTCGGGCAGCAGTGGCTCCAGCCGGAGCACGCCACCGGTGACGTCCAGCCCCGTGTAGCAGCGCTGGACCAGGTCGACGGCTCCGGCCATCGCGCCGAGGTGTATCCCCTCGGCGGTCGTTCCACCCTGGACGTCGCCGATGTCGCTGTCGAGCGCCTCACGGAAGAACCGCCACGAGGCGCTGCGGTCCCGGCTGGCAAGCACCCAGGCGTGCACGACCGCGCTCAGGGTCGATCCGTGGCTCGTGCGCGCCAGGTAGTAGTCCACCGTGCGGTCCAGCGCGGCGCGGTCGAGCTGGTAGCCGAGCGCTGCCAGAGCGTCGAGCACGCCTCGCTCGCCGAGGAGGAACAGGAGCATCAGGACGTCCGCCTGCTTGGACGCCTGGTAGCGGTTCACCGAGTCGTTCTCCGCCTCCAGGATCCGGTCGAGCCGCCGGACGACGCCGTAACGCGACCGGTACGCCGGCCAGTCCAGCTCCGCGAGCCGGTCGTAACCCTCGAACTGGCTGATCACACCGTCGCCGTGGAACACCACCCGCATCCGCCGGCTGACGTGGTCGAACAGATCCGTCTCGTGCTCGGTCAGCCTCAGACGCGACCGCAGGGCCTTCCGCTCCCGCTCGGGCAGCAGCGCCAGGGCCTCCAGGGCGTACCGGAGCACCCGGGTGACCATGACGTTCGTGTACGCGTTGTTGTCGATCCCGGGGCGGTCCGCGTCCGGGTATCGGTCGTGGTACTCGTCGGGTCCGACCACGCCCCGAATGTCGTACCGGTCCGCGGCGGCGTCGTAGGTCGCGAGGCTGCACCAGAACCGGGCTATCTCCACGAGCATCTCGGTGCCGTAGCCATGCAGGAACGCGAGATCGCCACTGGCCTGGTAGTACTGCCAGACGTTGTGCGCCACCGCGATCCCCACGTGCCGCTGCAGATCGGTGTGGTCCTCGAGCCACCGGCCGGACACCGGGTTGAGATGCATTCGCTGCGTCTCGTCCCTGCCGTCGCTTCCGCTCTGCCACGGATACATCGCGCCCCGGTAACCGGCTTCGGCTGCCGCGCGCCGCGCCCGTGGCAGCCGTCGCCACCGGTACATGAGCAACGACCGAGCCACCTGGGGCAAGCGCAGGAGCAGGAACGGGAACACGAACAACTCGTCCCAGAAGATGTGCCCCCGATAGGCCTCGCCGTGCAGGCCGCGTGCAGGCATGCCGACGTCGAGCTGCGTCGTGTGCTCGGACAGGGTCTGCAGCAGATGGAAGACGTACAGGTTCAACGCCAGCTGCGAGTCACCAGGTACGGCCACCTCGCTCGTCCGCCAGAGGCGTTCCCAGGCGCGCACGTGGTCCGCCAGCAGCTCGTCGAAGGGCGGGATGCGGACCGCGTGCCGCCGGGCGGCGTGCAGGGACTCGGAGATCGCCTGGTCCTGCGAGGTATACATCGCTACCCGCTTCTCGACCGTCACCGGCACGCCCTGGGCCATGTCCAGCCACAGCCGCACGGCCGACTCGCCGGCAGTGTGGTCGAACGTGGCGGTCACCGGCTTCGACCGGTCATTGACCACGACCGTCATCGCCTGTGCGATCCGGATCTGCGACGTGGCGGTGCGGACCTGTAACCAGGCGACGCCCTCGTCCCTGTCGTAGCCCTCCGCGACGGGGACGAGATGCCGGCCGTCGAGGTCCCGGTACCGCGCGACCCCGGAGTTGGACACCCGACCGTCGAGGCCTGCGCGGACCTCGAGCCGCCCCGACCAGTTCTCCGCGACGAATGTCGTCTCCAGGGCAGCGACGTGCGGGTCGTGCATCGACACCAGCCGCCGTTGGGTAACGGCGAGCACCCGGCCGACCGAGTCGCGAAAACGGGTTCGCCGGGTCAGCAGCCCTCGTCGTGTGTCGAGATCCTGCCGGTGTTCCAGGACGTCTCCCCCGGCAAGGCTCAGCCAGTCCTGTCCGGGCGTACGGAAGGTGAGCGGCAGCCAGTTCGGTGCGTTGACCAGGTCCTCGTTCTCGACCGCGCGGCCTGCCACCGTCGACGTCAGCCGGTCGTAGCAGCCGGCGAAGTACGTGCCCGGGTAGTGCACGCCGTCGGCCGGCGACTCCGGTGCGGCGCCCCGGGTGGCGACATAGCCGTTTCCCAGGGTGCACAGGGCCTCCCTCAGGCCTTCGGCGGCTGGGTCGAAGCCCTCATACGACAGGGTGACGTGTTGCATCGTGCCTCCCCGCCACGGTGAGGTCGGCGAGGTCGCCGACCACGACATGGGCTCCTCGGCC
The DNA here is from genome assembly GCF_014653785.1 of Promicromonospora soli. Classification (GTDB taxonomy): domain Bacteria; phylum Actinomycetota; class Actinomycetes; order Actinomycetales; family Cellulomonadaceae; genus Promicromonospora; species Promicromonospora soli. Next base: position 408,095 of record NZ_BNAS01000006.1, read on the forward strand.
CGCCATGTCCTCGCTGATCCGGCCGTGCCGGTCCACGCCGATCACCAGTCCGAACCCGCCCCGGTGGCCGGCCTCGATGCCGACCAGGGCGTCCTCGATCAGCGCGCAGCGGCCGGGCGGCACCGCGAGACGCCTCGCGGCCTCCAGGAACAATGCCGGGTCCGGTTTACCCGCGAGCCCGAGCCGCTCTGCGTCGAGACCGTCCACCCTCACGTCCACCAGGGCCTCCACACCCGCGGCCCGCAGCACCGGCCCGCAGTTGCGGCTCGCCGACACGGCCGCGATGGCGGTCCCGCGATCCCGCAGTTCGTGCAGGAAGGCCAGCGTGGACCCGAACGCCTGGACCCCGTGGTCCCGGACCTCGTCAAGGAAGTATCGGTTCTTCCGGTTCAGCAGCGACTCGAGGGTATCCGCCCCGTCTTCGCCCAGCTCGGGCAGCGCGATCCCCCGCGAGCCGAGGAAGCCACGGGCACCGTCTTCTCGCGACCGGCCGTCGACGAAGCGCACGTAGTCGGCTTCGACGTCGAACGGCGGCAAGCTGACACCGGCCCGAGGACCTTGGTCCCGGAGCAGCTCGTCGAACGCTCGCTTCCAGGCTGCCGCATGAATGCGAGCGGTGTCCGTGATGACGCCGTCCGTGTCGAGGACGACGGCGTCGATGGCCCCCAGGTCCAGCCTGGCGCGGCGCGTCGTTGTCACGTCGTCATCCCCTTTCACTGTGGAGTCAGGAGATCGGTCTGCTGGGCCGTCGCGCCGCGGTCTCGGCGCCCAGAACGCTCCCCCACACTCGGGCTCGATCAAGCTCGCCGTCGACCAGAGGACCGGCAATGTCGGTGACCCGGAAGCTTGCGGGAGCGGCGACGAGGGAGTAACCCAGCCGGTCCAGCCGGCGGCTCGCCGCGCGCGCTGCGGAGCCCGGGATGCGCGAGGCCACCCGGGTGTCGAACGTCGTGGCTTCCGTCTCAGCCTTGACTCCTGGAAGAGCGCCGAGCCACTCGCGGATGCCGCGATCGCGTGAGACGACGGCTGCGGACCGCTGGGCGGCATCACGCCTGGTCGTTGGGCGCGACATGCTGAAGGCGTGGGTCGGCCCGCCGACCACCAACAGCGTGACGTCGGCAGGCACGGTGACGGGCGCCGCCCCCACCTCGACGACGTCGGCGTGCATCGACGCCTCGATCCCCTCCCCGATCGCCCGCGCGACCGCCTCGGTGTTGCCGAACATGGACTCGTAGACCACGAGCGCGCGCATCGCAATTACCTCCTGTGATTGGTAGTTCCACACTCCTTTGCTGACGCCATGGGATGTCAGGGGCGTCCGGCCCGGGTCTGCGGGACGTTGGTCCCTGCCCAGAGCCTGCCCGCTCACGGAGACTGGGATTGCCGGCCGCGGAGCGGTCAATACATCCGGCAGACGGTCACCTGAAGGGAGAAGGTCATGGATGTCGTCGACGCACGGGTGGAGAGGATCCTGAGGGCAGGGGCGAGCGCTCCGAGCGTGTTCAACACCCAGCCCTGGCAGGTGAAGGTCACGGACCACATCGTGGCCGTCCGTGCGGATCCGTCGCGGCAGCTTCACCACTCCGACCCGCACGGCCGCGAGATGCTGATCAGCTGCGGAGCCTTCCTGTTCAACGCCAGGACAGCCGCTCGCCGCGAGTCGCTGACTGCCGCGGTCAAGGTGCTGCCCGACCCGTCCGACGACCTGCTGGTTGCCGAGGTCGAGCTCGAGCCAGGCCCAGAGCCCAACATGGACGAGCTCGAGCTGTCCGTGGCGATCGCGCGACGCGCCACGTCACGAGTCCCGTTCGACGACCAGCCGCTGTTCACAGACGTCCTGATGGCCATCCAGCAGGCTGCCCGTGACGAGGGCGCGGAACTGCGCCTGATCCAACCCTCCGAGCCCGTGCGTGAGGAGGTCATGGGACTCGTGCGCCGGGCAGAGGCCCTCGCCGCGGAGGACCCGGTCGCCCGCGGCGAGGAGGCGGCCTGGACCACCACAGACGCGGACCGCTCCGACGGCATCCCCCAGGAGCTGCTCGGCCCGGAGCCAGTCAACGACCAGGCGCCGGTACGACGGTTCCTCGCCAGCGCGGGGAGTACACAGTTCGAGGAGCGGTCCACGACGGCGGTGCTCTGGACACGTGGTGACTCTGCCCGGGACTGGATCTGCGCGGGTCAGGCGCTGGAGCACGTGCTGCTGGTCGCTACCACCTACTTCGTCCACGCGTCGTTCGCGACCACCGTCCTGGAGAACCCGACGACCCGCCACGACCTGCGCCGAGTCCTGTCACTCGAGGGAGCACCACAGATGCTGATGCGGCTGGGGTACAGCTCGTTGCCGATGCACACACCTCGCCGCTCCACCCACCAAGCGACCGCGCACCACGACGAGTGATGGACGACGCGCGACGTCGGTCCGGTCCTTAGCGTTTACCTACGCCACCCCGCCGGGATGCCGTGAGCGCCAGACCAGCTTGCGGAGCTCGTCGAACCAGAGCACGGACGAGGCCATCGCGACCGCGACGCCCCAGTGCGCGAGGTCGAGGCCAGCCGTCCCGAAGGCGACCTGGAGGAAGGCACCTGCACGACGGCGATCTGGAGCACCAGGCCCAGGCCGATCGCTGCCCAAAGCCAGCGGCCCGTGAACATCCGGTGGAACGCGCTGGTGGTCTCCGACCGGGAGTTGAGCACGTTGAACAGCTGCGCGAGGACAAGCGTGGTGAACCCGGCGGTGCGGGCCACCGTGAGGGAGTCGGTTCCCTCGACCAGCCCGCCCGGCAGGAAGATGTCGATGGTCAGCAGGGTTGCCACGCCCATGACGAACCCGATGGTCAGGACGCCCGTCCACATCCGCGCGTCGATGATCCGATCGTTGATGCCGCGCGGGGGACGTGCCATGACGTCGTCGGTCTCCGGGTCCACGCCCATGGCAAGGGCCGGCCCGGAGTCGGTCACGAGGTTGATCCACAGGATCTGCGTGGCCAGCAGCGGCACGACGACGGCCTCGCCGCCGGCCGCTCCCTCCAGGCCGACGACCCCGGCCAGCACTACGCCGAGGAGCACCGTGAAGACCTCGCCCATGTTTGACGAGAGCAGGTAGCGCAGGAACTTCTTGATGTTGTCGAAGATGATCCGGCCCTGGCGCACGGCGGCGACGATGGTGGCGAAGTTGTCGTCGCCCAGGATCATCTTGGCCGACTCCTTGGTCACCTCGGTCCCCGTAATGCCCATGGCCACGCCGATGTCGGCGGTCTTCAGGGCGGGGGCGTCGTTCACGCCGTCGCCGGTCATGGCGACCACGTGCCCGTCGGCCTGGAGGGCGTCGACGATCTGCAGCTTGTTCTGCGGCGCGACGCGGGCGTAGACGGACACGGTCCGCGTGGTCTCGCGCAGACCCTCGGCGTCGAGGCCGTCGAGCTCCGTGCCGCTGACCGCGCGCGCGCCGGGCTCCACGATGCCGAGGTCGCCGGCGATCCGGGTGGCGGTGACCGGGTGGTCGCCGGTGATCATCATGACGCGGATGCCGGCCCGGCGGGCCTCGGCGACCGCCGCCGCGACCTCGGGGCGTGGCGGGTCGATGATGCCGACCACACCGAGGTAGACCAGGTCGGACTCGTGCTCCTCCAGCCCCTGGGCGCCAAGGCCTTCCGCGACCCGCCGGTAGGCGACGCCGAGCGTGCGGTACGCCTGCTGCGACAGGCGCTCGACGTCACCGAGCGCCCTCGCCCGGCGCTCCTCGTCCAGCGGGACGGTCCGGTCGCCGACCTGTATCTCGGTGCAGCGAGGCAGGAGCACGTCCGGTGCGCCCTTGGTGACCAGCGCCCAGGCGCCGTCGCCCGGCGGATCCACCAGCGCGGACATCATCTTGCGCTCGGACGTGAACGGGACCTCCCCGCGGCGCTCGAAGCCCGCGACTCGGTCCACGGTGCCGGTGAGCTTGTGCGCGGCCACAAGGAAGGCGGCCTCGGTGGGGTCACCCTGCACGGTCCACTCACCGTCGCGCTCGACGAGCTGGGCGTCGTTGGCCAGCGAGCCGCCGCCCAGCACCATGGACACTTCCCGGACGAGCTGCTCGTCAGTGAGCGGCTGGCCGACACCGTCCCCGCCGGTTCGCGCCTCGCCGTCGGGCCGATATCCCACTCCGGTGAGGGTGACCTCGCCGGAGGCGGTGAACACCCGCTGGATGGTCATCTCGTTCTTCGTCAGGGTGCCGGTCTTGTCCGAGGCGATCACCGAGGCCGAACCGAGCGTCTCCGCGGAGTGCAGCTTCTTGACCACGGCGTTCCGGCGCGCCATGCTCTGGACTCCGACGGCCAGGACCACCGACAGGATCGCGGGCAGCCCTTCGGGTACGGCGGCCACTGCGAGCGAGACGCCGAGCAGCAAGACGGTGACGAGGTCCGACGCCGTGCGGACGTCGTTGACGACTGCTGCCAGGACCATCACGACGGCGGCGATGCCGATCACCGTGAGGCCGAGAACCTTGCTCACCCGCGAGATCTCTCGTTGCAGCGGGGTGACCTCTTCGTCGGTGGCGTCGAGCAGCTCGGCGATGGCCCCCATCTCGGTGTCCATCCCGGTGGCCACCACGACGGCGCGGCCGACGCCCTGGGCGACGGCGGTGCCCTTGTAGACCATGTCGAACCGGTCGCCCAGCGGCGCCGGGGCCGCGAGCACCGCAGCGTCCTTGAGGACGGCCTCGCTTTCTCCGGTCAGCGAGGACTCCTGGACGCGCAGCGCCGTCGCGCTCAGCAGGCGCGCGTCAGCGCCGACGGCGTCGCCCTCGGTGAGCATGAGCACGTCACCGCGCACGAGCTCGGTCGACCGCGCGGTGACCCGGCGCCCGTCGCGCAGCACGGTGGAACTCGCCTCCGTCATGGAGCGGAGCGCCGCGACGGCGCCCTCCGCCTTGCTCTCCTGAACCAGGCCGAGCACCGCGTTGAGCACGACGATGGCGGCGATCACCACAGCGTCGACGGGCACGCCCTCCGCTCCCTCGACCCACCAGACGGTCACCGAGATGGCTACAGCCACCAGCAGCAAGGCCACCAGTGGGTCCCGGAACTGGTCCAGGACCTTGCGCCAGAGCGGCACAGGTGGTCTGGACCGCAGCTGATTCGGGCCGTCCGCGGCCAGGCGGCGCGCGGCCTCGGCCTCGTTCAGCCCGACGGACGGGTCGACGCCGAGCTCGCGGGCGACGTCGTCCGCCGCCCGCACCGACGGATCGAAGGGCAGACCAGCGGGCGCGGCGACGGACGACGGCTGGGCAGACCTCGGAGTGGCCACACAGCGATCATTCCATCGACGGCCGACAGCACATCGGCCGAAGGTCCCGTCGATCGGTGACCGTTGCCCCTCCCGCGTGCCGGCCCAACCCGGCAGTCTCGGAAGAAACGACACGAGGAGGGACGGATCACGATGAGCACCACGCAGAGGCCCTCTCCGGCTGTCGTCGTCGCCATCGACGGCACCGGACGGGGAACGGGAGCGCTCCGGTACGCGATCGACGAGGCCCGCGCCCGGGGAACCGCGGTGCGGATGGTCCATGTCCTGGACGACCGAGGAAGTGCCGGCCACGAGATCATGGAACCAGCCATGTCGCAGGCCTGTGCCGCAGCGCCAGACCTCGAGTTCGATTGGCTGTTCGGGCGAGGCCCGCGAGCGGACGAGCTCATCGAGGCGGCCGCAGGCGCCGACCTCCTGGTACTCGGCCGGGCCGCGCGACAGAGCGCCGAAGGTCCCACCGTCGGTTCCGTGACGGCCGAAGTGGCCGGGCGCGCCGACGCTCCCGTGGTGGTCGTTCCCGCCGACTGGCAGGCAAGGGGCCACGGCCGCATCGTCGTCGGGATCAAGTCGGCCGCCACCGCCGGCGAGCTGCTCGCGCACGCGTTCTCGGCGGCGTCCGCACGACACGCGGTCCTGCGGGTGGTGCACGCATGCGCTGCCCCGGAACCCGCCGACCCGGTCCGGGTGGAGGCGCACCCTGGCGACCGGCGCACCTCCGAGGGCCGGATGCTGGAAGCGCTCGTGCACGACTGGTCCGCCGTCTATCCGGACGTCGAGGTGAAGACGTCGTTCGTCCATGGGTGGCCGGCCCGCGTCCTGGTCGACGCCGCGGCGGACGCCGACGTCCTGATGACCGCCCGGCACCACCGGGACCTGCGGCACCTGGTACGTCTCGGCCCGATACCGCGGGAAGTCGTCGGGACCTCCGGCGCCCCTGTCGAGGTCGTCCCCTTGACCGGTGAGCCGGCCACGGCACCGCTGGTGGTCGAACGGTCAGGGACGATCCTGAAGAACTGAGCCCTGCCTGCAGCACCGAACGGCACCGTGACGATGTCACGGTGCCGTTCCCTGCTGTGCCCTGCAACGGTCACGGGTGCAGATGGACCGGGCGGTGCTCGATCTCGGCGATGTCGTCCGACGTCGCCCGCAACAGCCGGTCAGCCAGATCACGCAGCGCACGGGCGGCGGCGAGCTCCTCCCCGATCTCCCTGACCTGCGGGTCGTCCGGATTGCGCCGGGCACGCCCATGACCTTCGAGCGACGTCCCGCTCGACGTAGTCAGTACGGCGTGCGCGGCGGTGAGTGTGCCGTCGCGCTCGATGTCATCCGCGTCGAAGAGGCGGATGGCGACGTTCCAGGTATGGGCCATGGCAATGCTCCTGTCGATCGGTTCCCGCCGTCGGAAGGCGAGCATGCTCCCAGCGTTCCGCGCGCACCGATCCGTGCAACAGGGACCAACGACCCAAGGCCTCAGGACCGACGGCACAGGGCGTGAGGGAGCCCCGCTGCCTAGCGTGAGAAATGCCCGACAACCCGCCAGGATCGGCACGACACCAGGCACGGAGGAACCATCATGCGCACCATCGTCGTCACCGGCTCGGCCTCGGGCATCGGCCGTGCCACCTTGCGGCTCCTCGAACAGCGAGGCGACCGCGTCATCGGAGTGGATCTCCACGACGCCGAGATCGAGGCCGACCTCGGCACGCCGGATGGCAGGGCCGAGATGATCGAGCACTTGCGGGCGCGGCGGCACCACATCGACGGCGTCGTCGCCAACGCTGGCCTGGCGCACCAGACCCCGGCCGACGTCGCGGTGAACTTCTTCGGCACGGTGGCCACGCTCGACGGGCTGCTGCCGCTGCTCGCCGGCTCGCACGCCCCGCGCGCTGTCGCCACTGCGTCGATGGCCATCATCATGCCGTCGGACGCCGAGCTGGTGGACCTGTGCCTGGCCGGTGACGAACCCACGGCACTGGACCGCGCTGCCAAGCTCGTCGAGGCGGAGCAGGGCGGGTTGATCTACGCCAGCAGCAAGGTGGCGCTGTGCCGGTGGCTGCGCCGAGCGGCCACCGGGAAGGAGTGGGCCGGCGCGGGCATCCCACTCAACGCCATCGCGCCCGGGGTTGTCGAGACGCCCATGGTCGCGGGCATGATCGGCACGGAGATCCAGCGCGCAGCCATCTCCGCCATGGTGCCGATGCCGCTGAACGGCTTCATGCGGCCCGAGGTCCCGGCATACCTCCTGACCTGGCTCGTCAGTGAGAAGAACTCGCACCTGTGCGGCCAGGTCATCTTCATCGACGGCGGGGCCGACGCCATGATCCGCGGCGACTCCACCTGGTGAACCGTCACCAGCGACCGCCGCAACCAGGCTTGGGACCAAGGTCCCCTGGACACGGGGCCGGCGACCCTGCCGGGCGGCAGTGCACCGGAGGGATCGTGGTCACAGACGCCGGAACAGGTCCGGCGTACCCAACAGGAGGAACACCATGAGCTCCATCAGCCACCACTCCGCACAGTGGGCGCACGGACAGGTCGCGCGTGAGCGTGACGCCGCCGCGGCCACTCATGTCACCGGCGATGGCGTCGCCCGCTACTCCTTCGCGGGTGTCCGGCTGCTGCTCGCCTTCGAGCTTCTCTGGGCGTTCGGCGACAAGCTCCTCGGCTGGGGCCTGGCCACGCCGACCGACCGCGCCTGGATCAACGGCGGCTCCCCGACCGAGGGCTACCTCAGCGGCGTCGAAGGCCCGTTCGCCGGATTCTTCGGCGCGCTGGCCGGCAACGCCGTTGTCGACTGGCTGTTCATGCTCGGCCTGCTCGGCATCGGCCTGGCGCTCGCACTGGGCATCGGCATGCGGATCGCCGCTGGCGCCGGCGCGCTGCTCATGCTGCTCATGTGGCTGGCGTCGCTGCCGCTGGAGAACAACCCCTTCGTCGACTACCACCTGGTCAACGCCGTCCTGCTCGTCGGGCTGGCCGCGTTCCTGGCCGGCGACACCGCCGGGCTCGGCAACTGGTGGGCACGGCTTCCGCTGGTGCAGCGGTTCCCCGTGCTGCGATGACGACGTCCCTTGTGGTGCCCGTCCAGGGAATGACCCGGACGGGCATCACAACTACGGTAGGGGGCATGGACGTGCGCGTTTTTCTCGTCGACGACCACGAGGTCGTCCGGCGAGGCGTCGCCGACCTGCTGGAGTCCGAGCCGGGAGTGAGCGTCGTCGGTGAGGCAGGTACGGCACGAGAGGCGCTCGCCCGGGTCCCGGCGCTCGCACCCGACGTCGTGGTGCTGGACGTGCGACTGCCCGACGGCGACGGCGTCACCGTCTGCCGCGAGCTACGGTCCCAGATGCCCACCCTCGCCTGCCTCATGCTCACCTCGTTCTCCGACGACGAAGCGCTCTACGACGCGATCCTTGCCGGAGCCGCCGGCTACGTGCTCAAGCAGGTACGCGGCACCGACCTCGTCCAAGCCGTGCTGACCGTCGCGGCAGGCGGGTCGATGCTGGACCCCGGGGCCGCGGCCCGGGTCATGGAACGGCTCCGCGCCGACGCCCACCACGAGCCTGACCCCCTCGTCGACCTGACCGACCAGGAACGACGGATCCTCGCACTGATCGGGCACGGCCTGACAAACCGACAGATCGGCGCCGAGCTCTTCCTAGCCGAGAAGACGGTCAAGAACTACGTCTCCCGCATCTTCGCCAAGCTCGGGCTCGAGCGTCGGGCGCAGGCCGCGGTCCTCGCCGCGCGGCTGGAGCAGGACGAGCACCGCCGCACGTGAGCGGCGGCGTACGCGGGCCCGCCCGAGGTCAGTCCCCCGGAGTGCTGTCTGTGGGGAGCGGCACCCGCCACACCAGGCGGGTCCCGCTCCGGTCGGCGTCCGGGCTCGCTGGTCCGACGTCGAGGCTGCCGCCCAGCTCGTGCGCACGTCGGGCGAGGTTGCGCAGGCCGCTGCGCGGCGCACCCGGTGGTACGCCCGTGCCGTCGTCGCTCACGACGAGCACCAGGTCGTCCGCCACGGCCAGCCGGACCTCCGCCCGGGACGCGGACGCGTGCCGGGCGACGTTGGACAGCGCCTCGCGCACAACGGCGACGACGTGGTCAGCGACGTCCGGCGGCACCAGAGCGTCTACAGCGCCCTCGAATCGCAGCGGCACCCCGAACCCGAGCGGCACAGCAGCGGCGTCGACCTCCGTGATCACACGCGAGCGCAGGCCGATCCGCCGAGCACCAGCGCCACCGGGCCGGTCGCCAGGCTGCAGCCGGTAGATCGTGGTGCGCACGAGGGAGATGGTCTCGTCGACCTCGTCGACCGCCGTGGCCAGCTGTTCCGCCAGCTCCGGTGGTGCGGTGCGCGCCAGACGCTGCAGCGACAGGCCGGTCGCGTAGAGCCGCTGGATGGCCAGGTCGTGCAGGTCTCGGGCGATGCGCTCGCGGTCGCGGAGCAGGACGAGGCGCTCGGCGTCGGCGCGCCCCTCCGCCAGCTCCAGGGCGACGGCGGCCTGCGCGGCGAAAGCGCCGAGAGCCTCGACCACGACCGACGAGAACGGCTCGCGGCCTCGGGTGCGGGCAGCAGCCAGGACACCACGGGCGCGGCCCTGCTCGCCGAGCGGCCAGACTGCCAGCGGGCCGAGCTCGACCGGCAGGTCCAGCGCGAACTCGGCGCGCTCGTCGGTCGTGGCGTCGTCCGTGACCATCGGTACCCCGGTGCGGAACGTGAGTGCGGCGAACGTCCCGTCGGTAGACAGGACTGATCCGACCTGGTCCTCTGTGCCCAGCCCGGATGCGGTCTGCAGCACCAGGCGACCGGTGTCCGGGTCCGGCACGGAGACGGCCGTCAGGTCCGCGTTGGCCACCTCTCGTGCCTGACTGCCGATGAGCCTTAGGACGTCGTGCGGCGACGACCCGGCCAGGACCTGACGCGAGATCCGGTCGTTGGCGCGGGCCCACCGTTCGCGCAGCTGTGCGACGTCGTACAGCCGGGCGTTCTCCATAGCCACGCTTGCCGCCGACGCCAGGGCCTGCAGTACCTGCTGATCGTCGGCGGTGAAGTCGCCACCGTCGCGCTTGTCCGTGAGGTAGAGGTTGCCGAACGGCGAGCCGTGCACCCGCAGCGGCATGCCGACGAAGGTGCGCATGGGTGGGTGGTGTGCCGGGAAGCCGACCGAGACGGGGTGGGCGGACAAGTCGTGCAGACGCAGCGGCACGGGGTGACGAATCAGCTCGCCCAGCACGCCGTGACCGGTGGGGTACGGGCCGATCGCTGCGATCTGGTCCTCCGACAGGCCGACCGTGAGAAACCGGGCTATCCGGCCGTCGTCGCCCAGCACGCCGAGGGCGCCGTACCGGGCGTCCACGAGCTCGACCGCGGTCTCGACGATGTGGTGCAGCACCGTCTCCAGGTCCAGGCCGCGGCTGACCGTGATGACTGCGTCGAGCAGCAGGTCAGTGCGGTCGCGCGCGCTAGCCGTCGGGTCCATCGGTGCCTCCCCGGGGCCACGTTAGCGCGCATGGGTACCGACTACCCGGCGGGACCTTGGTCCCCCTGACTGGGGCCGCCTGCCCCTGCCTGGATGACCCCGCTCACTGGTGTCCTGGTAGGGAAACGGAGGAGGGCAATCATGAACATCAACTGGTACAAGGGCATCGTCGTCGGTGTCGACGGTTCGGACGAGAGCCTGGCGGCACTGGACTGGGCGGCGCACGCCGCAGACCTGCACGAGGCCCGCCTGACGGTTGTGGCGACCTACACCGTGCCGGCCGAGACCATCCGTGGCTACGCGGACTCCATCATGGACGCGCAGCAGGAAGCCCACCGTGCCGTCCGGGCAGCACGCACCCGGCTCGGCTCCCGGCGCCCGGGCGGCCGGGACGTGGAGCTGATCGTCCTGCCGGGGGCCGCCGCACTCGTGTTGAGCCAGCGGTCCAAGACCTGCGACCTCGTGGTGGTGGGGCGCCGCGGCCTGGGCGCGCTGGACCGAGTGCTGCTCGGTTCCACCTCCTCGGCGCTGGCGGCGTCGTCTCCGGGAGCAGTCGCCGTGGTACCTGCCGGGGCGACAACCGGAGACCCCCGCCGGATCCGGGTCGGTGTGGGACGCGACGAGGAACCGGATGTCCTGGGTGCCGCGTTCGCCGAGGCCGACGTACGCGGCTGCAGTCTTGAAGTGCTGCACGTGGCGGACACCAACCCGTTCTCCTCGGCACTGCCCGAGATGGACCCGGTAGCCACTTCGTGGCACCAGGGAACCAAGGAAGACCTTGCCGACCGAGTGGCCAGGTGGTCCGAGAAACACCCGCGGGTCACCTGCACAATGGTGATCCGCCGCGCGGACCCGGCCTCAGCGCTGCTCCACGACCTGTCCCCGGACGACCTCCTGATCGTCGGCGGACGCAGGCACCAGCCAGCCATGGGCCGCGTGCTGCGTAGCGTGCCCGACGCCGTGCTCCGGGCCGCGCCGTGCCCCGTCCTTGTGGTGCACACGCACGATCTTCCCGCCGCCTGAGGACGCGTCCGGGACGCTCCGGGCCAGAAAGCGGCCTGGCTTAGCCAGCCGGTCTGGCGGGCCGGGCAGCCGTCGAACATACAGTCGAAAGAGGAGGAGATCACGATGATGTACTGGGGCAACGGTATGGGCACCTGGGGCTACGTCCTGATGGCACTCAACATGGTGGTCTTCTGGGGTCTGCTGATCGGAGGCATCGCGCTCCTGGTGCGCTACCTCCGTGGCGGTCCTGGGCAACCGCCACCGCCAGTGACGACGGACCCCGAGCACGTTCTGGGCGAGCGCTTCGCCCGTGGCGAGATCGACGAGGACGAGTACCGCAAGCGCCTACAGGTCCTCACCGGCAGATAGGCGCACTCAAACCGCGACGCGGCCGACGAGATCCGCTCCAGGAGGCGCTTACTCCGCCGGGGCGAACGCCTGGAAGAAGACAGGGAACGTCCCGATCACCCCGAGGCCGATCAGGACCAGGGACACGGTCAGAGCCAGGCGTGACTCGACGGGCTTGTTGCGGTAGATCAGGTGCAGGACCGCCCACGCGACGAGCCAGATGATGACCGCGCCGGTGGTCTTGCCCGAGAGTGGTCCGACCGGGTCGTACAGGTTGAGGAACTCCTTGATCGGCTCGCTCGCCTCGGCCAGCGTGGTCAGGACGCCGAGCGCGAACGCGCCGACCCCTGCAGCCAGGATCGCGGCGGCGACCGGGCCTTCCGGTCTGTCGGCGGCTTCACCGAGTTCCGGGACGGGTGCTGCAGGATTCGTGTTCGGGGCCATGGCTTTCTCCTACAGCAGTGGAGCGGTCTTGGTGATCAACGCCCCGAAGAGCCCGGCGACCGCGGCAAAGGCGAACGCCAGCACGAAGAGCGCGAGAGTGGTCTTGCGAAGCCGCTCGTGGCGGATGAGGCCCGCCCCGTAGTAGAGGACGATGAACGCGACGGTGGTCGCCAGGATGGGGCTCAGCCAGGCCACGTGTTCCTTCCACTCCATACCGAAGTGATGCCACTGGGCCGTCGCAGGATCGGCGAGAAGTACGGACCGCGGGCTGTCGGGCACGTCCTCCCGATACCAGGGGTAGACGATCCACGTGCCGGTCAGGACGGTTCCCCAGGCCGCCACCGCCATGGCCGTCACGCCGATCTTCAGCCGAAGTGCCCTGCCTCGGATGCCCTCAGGTGTCATCAGGTGCGGGCGCAGGCTCCACAACCCCTCGAGCCCGCCTGCGAAGCCGAGGAGAAACACGGCGCCAAGGACCATTCCATGGATCAGAGTCCAGAACTCGTGATGCGTGAAGCTCATGTGCCACCGCCTTCCGACAGGGCGAGGCCGGCCCTCCAAAGAGATCCGCGCCTGTGCCTTCGCTTTCAATCTATCCAGCATCGAGCCTCAGCGCCCGGCCAAGGGGCGCATCGCCGGGAGCAGGCAGCTCGCCGGCCGCCCGCGAGGCGCGACGGAACCCGGTCCCACGCCTGGGCCACGCTCGCTCGGCGCCTGATGCAGACCTGGGGCACACGCACGGACGAGTCCACTGCCCCGCTGGCCTGGGACGACGTCGTACCGTCGCCCTGCGGTGGCCACCAGGGCGGCGACGATCGGCGCGCCCAATCGCGTGCGGCCCTGGCATACACGCGATGGTGGTCGGCCCTCATAGTGGACCCGTGCAGCCGGTCGCCTGGCTCATGACGGCGCGGATGCTGCGGGGCATCCGGGAGCGAGCAGTACGTGCACGCCTGTCACTTGCTGAGGCGCGTCAGTTCCTCGCTCATGGCGCGCACAAAGACGGCACCGGGCACGTTCGCCGCGTCGAAGTGGACGCTGCAGGAGAGCCGGCCGGCATACGAGACCGCCGCGACGCCCAGCCGGACGTTCGCGGCGAGCACCGCAACCGGCCAGATCGCGACCACGGGAGCGCCCGCGAGGCGCGGCGCTCCCGCCGGACCCGGCACGTTGGTGACGAACCCGCCGACAACGTGCTGCCGCTGCCCGATGCGATCCATGATGCGCGCCCCGACCGGGCCGCGCATGAACTCCAGTGTCCCCTGCTCCCGCGCCTGTACCTTCTCCGCTCGGGTCTGCTCCGCGATCAGCCGGCCGGTCCACAGTCACTTTCGACCCGTCGCTGCCGATGCTGTCCCTGGACCTGTCCCGGGTTGCGGAGAACTGCAGCGCCCTGAGCGTGCTGATGACGTGTGCCTCGGCCTGGATGGAAGGCGTCCTGACCGACCCCGACGGCGGCCAGCGATGGGTCGTCTACGACGAGGCCTGGCGGCTGATGTGGCCCACCCTGCCTTGCTGCGCCGGATGGATGCGCACTGGCGGCTGGCCCGGTACTACGGCATCGCGAACATGCTCATCTTCCACCGCCTGTCGGACCTGGACAACGTCGGCGACGCCGGCACCGCGCAACGCTCTCTGGCCGCCGCCCTGCTGGCCAACGCCGAGACCCGGGTCATCGACCGGCAGGAGACCGACCAACTCGGTACCACCGCACGGGCTCTCGGCCTGACCGGCACCGAGACCACGCTCCTGCCCACCCTCGGTCTCGGCCAAGGCCTGTGGCGCAACCGGAACAGGTCGTTCCTGGTTCAGGCCCAGCTCCACCCCGACGAGGCCCGGCTCTTCGAGACCGGCACCAAGGCACGCGGGAACCCTTCGAAAGTCCCGTGATGCGCGCTCTCGGGCGGGTACGCCGTGACCTTCGCCGGCGCCGGATACGACGACGCCGAGCGGAGGGCATCCTGCCCGAGTTCGCCGAGCGGCACATCGCTCCCGACCGGATAGACAGGAGGCGGGCCGACGGCCGCACTCGGTTCTCCGTACCCGGCCCCACCGTCCGGGCGGGCGACTGGGCGGCGCGGGACAGGTCGTCCGGAGAAGATTTCGGTTGATTCCCCTCGGCGGTGGACGCCATCGCGCGTAGTTGGTCACGCCGCGCCCGCGGTGCATATGGTCGAGCGCTGCGGGCGCCCAGGAGCTCGACCGCCCAGCGCCCAGCGCCACCGGTCCCCCGGTACCCGCTCGGTGTCATGATCGAGAGCATGGAGGACGGCGACCTGTTGACGGCAGGCACGGACGCCCTGGACCGGGGCGACTGGGCCGCCGCGTGGGACAAGTTCGACCTTGCGTGGCGCGCCAAGGAGACTGCGGATGCACTCGACGGCCTGGGACGCGCGCTGTGGTGGTTGAACGATCCGGCCGGCGCCCTGGAACTGCGCGGACGCGCGTTCGCCCGGTTCCGCCACGAGGGTCGCGACGCCGAGGCCGCGGCGGTGGCGATCTGGCTTGCCCGCGAGCACCACAACCTCTACCGGTCCAAGGAGATGGGCGACGGGTGGCTGTCCCGGGCCCGGTCGCTGGTCAGCAGCCTCGACGATCCGCGTGGCCTCGCCGGCTGGCTGCTGCTGGCCGAGTCGGAAGCGGGCCCCCTGGACTTACCGTCCGCTCGGCTGGCGGACCGCGCCGTGGTGGTTGCCCGCGATCAGGGTGATGCTGACCTCGAGATCGTCGCACTGATGCGCCGGGCCGCCTGCACCGTCAGCGCAGGAGCGGTAGACGAGGGGTTGTCAGATCTGCGGCAGGCCATGGTCGCGGCGACGTCCGGCGAAGGCCATGACGTGCAGTACGTCGGTGAGGCGCTGTGCACCCTGCTCGAGGTCGGCGGTCTGCTGGGAGATCCTGGAGTGGTAGAGCCGTGGGCCACATTTCTGGTCGACTTCCGGGCGTCATACACCTTGGGCCCCCTGCTCCCCTTCGGAACCACGCGGGCCACCGATCTGATCTCGGCGTTCTGCACCGGCTGTTGCGGCGGCGTGTACCTGGTGACGGGCAGGCTGGACGCCGCGGAGGAACAGCTCGGTCAGGCTGTGACTCAGCTCGCCGCGACCGGTCTCCGGCCTCGCTGCCTGCACCCGGTCGCCGATCTGGTGGAGCTCCGCGTCCTGCAAGGGCGACTCCAGGAAGCGGAAGTGCTGCTTGCCGACTTCGAGGACGACATCGAGTGCGCAGCCTCAGCGGCGGACCTGGACCTTGCTCTCGACCGTCCGCAGCGCGCCGCCGAACGGCTCGCCGGCGCGATCCACGCGCTGACGAACACGCCGGTCCTCACGCTCCGGCTCCACGCCAAGCTCGTCGACGCGGCGCTGTCCGCAGGCGACCTGCCATTTGCCGAGGCGTCCGCACGCAGCGTCGCGGAGCTGGCCGATGTGACGGGCACCGCTCTGCACCGGGCACAGCGCGACCACGCCGCCGGAAAAGTCGCTCTCGCCACCGGCCGTGCCGATGCGACGAGCCTGCTCCGCTCGGCGGCACAGGGGTTCGCGAAGGCCGGGGCGCCGCTGCCGGCCTGTCGGGCACGGCTGGACCTGGCTCGTTCGCTCGCGGGGCGCGACCGCGGCCTCGCGATCACCGAAGCACGCAGCGCCCTGCACGCCTTGGACCGGATGGGGGCGACGGCCGAGGCCGACCGGGCCGCGGCATTCCTCCGCGAGCTCGGCGCGAAGGGCAGAACCGGTCCCCGCACCGCCGGGCTGCTCAGCAACCGGGAGATGGAAGTGCTCGGGTTGGTGGCCGAGGGGATGTCCAACGCCGAGATCGGCCAGCGACTGTTCATCAGCACCAAGACGGCAGGCCACCACGTGAGCAGCATCCTCACCAAGCTGGGGGTCCGCAGCCGCACCGAAGCGGTGGCGTTCGCCCTGCTCAACCTGCCCGCCGCCGGCGGACGCACGTCATCCTGACCTCGCCAAAGACCGGCGGACCCCGCTCGATGGGTAAGCGGATAGGGAATCCTCCCGATGCTCGGCGTACTTCCGGGGCGCACGCTGGACTCAAACCAGCCGGAAGACCGAGGAGGAGACATGGAAACCGCCGAGAAGGCCGTCGTACGACGCTTCTACGAGATCGCTGGAAGACCCGAGGACCTCGACGAGGTGGTCGCACCCGACCTCAAGGGCCACGCGGGCGCTGGATCAGACCTGGCGGAGCTGAAGGCCTCGCTCGCCAGCTTCCTGGTTCCATTCCCTGACCTCACGCCCGAGCTGCGCTACCTGGTGCAGGAGGACGACCTGGTCAGCGTATGGCTGACCTACACCGCCACACATCAGGCCGACTTCGCCGGCGTCCCCGCCAGCGGCCGCCGCGTCAAGTTCGCCGAATGGGACCTGATGCGGGTCCGCGACGGCAAGATCGTCGAGATCACGCAGTACTGCGACCTCTTCACGATCATGTCCCAGATCGGCGCGCTCCCCACCGCAGCGCCCGCGTGAAAGAGGAGGAGAGACACCATGCTGATCCGTTCCACGACTCGACTCGTCCTGCTGTCCGGTGCCGTGGCGCTGGTGGGAGTCCTGGCCACTGCAGCCCCCGCAGTGGCAGCACCAAGCTGCGTCGCGCAGTCCATCGCGAGCGAGCACGACTCTGCCGGGACCGCCTGGGGACACGACGTCGTCGCGTTTCTTGCAACGAGTCCGGAGGTGCTCGAGGAGTACGGCTTCCACAGGTTCGGCGACCTGGCGTCCTACGGCGCGCAACAAGACCACGGCGACTGCCCGGCCGGCCTGTAGGAATCCGGGACTTCTGGGCATACGAAGAGGGCCACGGCCAAACAGCCGCGGCCCTCTTCGACTCGTACCCGAGTCGACGCTGCTCTGCCAGGAACCGATCCTTCCCGACACGAAGCTGCCCACAACGGAACCGCCACCGGGGTCGGGTCAACATGATCCCCCGGTTAGCGGATTTGCGCAGTGGGCCCATTGAGCCAGTTGGCGACTACTACGAGATCAGTGCAACTCCGACGGCGACTAGCCAGATGGACCAAGCGACATATGCGATGGGGGTCAACGTCGCGGCCAGCTTCCAGCCCTCCTGCTCGAAGGCGCCGACGAACTCAAAAGAACACATCATCAATAGGCCGCCTACGACGATCCCGGCAACGCCGAGCCACCCCGGCGTGTTCGTGGCTTGAATCAGAGCGACTCCGGACAAGACGCTCCAGCCGCCCGTAAAGAGGTAGCCGAGGTGCTCGCCGACGGCGACTCCGAGATAGCGGTTGAACGACTGGAACACGATGTCGATGGCTTCGCGACGAGCCGGGCTTGCATCAGCATCGGCGCGTGCGAGACAGGGCACCAGAAAGGGCCAGCGGATCAGTCCTAGGAACTGGACGACCCCTGCCAACACGCCGGTCGTCGCAGCGACCACCACCACGGCGCGGTTGGCGTCGACCAGAGCGGCCGCAAGCAGGACAGCCAAGGGCACGAGCAGCACTGCGGTCAGCGAGAAGGCCCACCACAGCAGCAGGAGATGGGCACCACCTGCGCGGAAACGGGCGAGCACCTCCGAAGTAGGGCGTCGCAGAATGTCCGGGTAGTCGAAGCTTCGCGCGAGCAAGAAGAAGCAAAGATTGAACGCTAGGGGCAGGCCTATGAGAAGAGCGCCGGCAACGCGTGCTGTACTCACTGGGCGGCCTGACCCGTCGCTCCCCCAGCTTCGAACGCCCCATGAAACAAGGCCGCAAGGAGCAGCCAGGTCAGCAGGCCGAAGACGACTGCTCCGCCCGCGCCGAAGACCGGGAACCGCTCATCGATGTTTCTCGTGATCACGTACGAGGTGGTGAACCAGCCAAGCGCCCAGGCAGGCGGGTTCGCGACCGCCCACCACGGCGCGCCGGGAATCGCGTCTCGCGCGAGGACCAGCGCCTGTAGCACCCCCACACCAACGCCGGTCACGGCTGCCATGAGCACGATGTCGCCCCGATCGATCCCGTAGTCGACAAGAGCTGCACCCGCGGTCAGACCCAGGGCCAATCCCGCACACGTCGCAGGGATCCAGAGCCACGAGATCCATCTCCGCAAGACGAACCACTGGGCCGCTCCGATGATCGCGCCCGCGATGAGCCCCTCGGCGAGTGCCGCTCCCACGGAATCGACTCCGTCCACGACCAGGTCGGCGATATACCCCCCGATCGGGAAGCCGACCAGGATCGCCACCGGCCACAGCCACATCCGACGCGCGGTCGTCCAGTAACTCTGGGATTCCATGGTCGTGCCACCTCCCGTGGTCCACGCGTTCAGTCTTGCCCTCAGGGTGGGAACGCACATTCCGGCATCCGCATGCGCCGCAGCTGCCGTTAACCACCACCCTCCGGCGGACGGCTGCCGTCAACTGCACGCTTCAGATCGCGACCTACCGCTGGAGTAGCAGTGCAGCCTTCTGACACAGACGAGTGGGCGCCTGCTGGTCAGCGTCGTCCGTCGGACTGTGGGACGTCGGTGCCTTCTTCCGCGCGTTGCGTGTGGGAGCGGGCGTGGGCGACGGCGTCGTCCAGTGCTGTGAACAGGTGGCTCTCGTGGCGGAGCTCGTCCAGCACACCGACGGTGGTCATCAGCTTGCGGTGCCGCGGTTGCACACCCTTGACCAGGACCGTGATGCCACGCTGCTCGAGCGACGTGACCAGCTCGGCCAGGGCTCGTGCTCCAGTGGCGTCGACCATGCCCAATTGGGACAGGCGCAGTATGACGACCAGGACGTCCTCGCGGACCGAGGCGTCGGTCACCTCGGTCAGGATCCGGTCTGACGCCCCGAAGAACATGGCGCCGTCCAGCCGGAACAGCGCGATGTTCTCGTCGCCCTCGTACGCGACGCCGGGTAGCGGCTCGCGGTGCACGGACGAGGCGCGGGCCAGGCGCCGTAGCGCGAAGAACGCCGCGACAACCAGCCCGATCTGTACCGCCTCGATGAGGTCGAACGCCACGGTGATCACGGCCGTGACGACGAACGTGACGGCATCGGACCGGGTCGAGCGCAGCACCGCGCGGATCGTGCCGGCGCCGATCATCCGGAACGCGGTCACCATGAGCACGCCGGCCAGTGCGGCAAGCGGGATGCGCCCCACCGGGCCGGTGGCAAGGTAGATCACGGCGAGGATGACCAGCGCGTGGATGACGGCGGCCAGGCGGGTGCGGGCGCCCGAGCGCACGTTGACCGCGGTGCGCGCGATCGCGCCGGTAGCGGGCATGCCACCGAACAGGCCGGAGGCGACCGATGCCAGACCTTGGCCGACGAGCTCGCGGTCGGGGTGGTAGACGGACCCACCGGGTGCCATCGATGCGGCCACCCGCGCGGACAGCAAGGACTCGATGGCGGCCAGTGCCGCGATCGCGACGGCCGCGCCCAGCAGGTCCCCGAGCGCGGTGGCGCTGAGGCCGGGCAGCACCGGTACGGGCAGGGTGTCGGGCAGTGCCCCGATCCGGGCAATTGGCGCCCCCGTAGTCTCGGCGAGCACGGTAGCGAGCACGACGGCGACGAGCGAGGCGGGGATCGCGGTGTGCAGACGGGGCAGGACGAGCATGAGGGCGGCGACCAGCGCCACGACCGCCAGCGACCACAGCGTGGTCGCGTCCAGGGCCAGGGCGTCCAGGGCACCGGCCGCGTCGGCGACCGCGTGTACCGCGGTGACCAGGGTGTTGCCACCGACGGCCGCGTCCTTCCCAAGTGCGGCCGGGACCTGTTGCAGGAAGATGATTGCGGCGATCCCGAGCGTGAAGCCCTCCACGACCGGCCAAGGGATGAACGTGACCACCCGCCCGAGCCGCAGCAGCCCGGCTGCCAGGACGATCAGCCCGCCGAGCACGGTAACCAGGGCGACCGACGGCAGCCCGTACGCGGCGACGATGGGCGCCAGGACGACCGCCATGGCACCAGTCGGGCCGGAGACCTGGAACCGTGAACCGCCGAACACCGCCGCGAGCAGTCCCGCGATAACGGCGGTCACCAGGCCCGCAGCCGCGCCGACGCCCGAGCTGACGCCGAACGCAAGTGCCAGCGGCAGGGCGACCACGCCGACAGTCAACCCGGCGAGCAGGTCCGCACCGAACGTCCGGGGGCGCAGCTCGTAGTCGTCGGGCCTGGGCAGCAGATCGCGCACGTCCAGCCTGACCAGCGCCTCCCGGACAGTCACTGCTTCACCGCCTTCTCGATCGGGGCCCTCTCAGCCAGGGCTGCTTTGAGCACGCCCCGAGCGCTGGCCCCGGGCAGGGCCGGCAAATGGTGCGCGATGGCGAGCAAGCCGTCATCGGCGTCCTTGCCGGCCAGGCGCCGCAGCAGGAAGGCACGCGCGACGACGAGCAGGTCGGCGACCAAGGGCTCGGTCAGCCGGTACACCACGGCGTTGCCCGAGCGCGTCGAGTCAACGACACCCGCGCGCTTAAGAACCGCCAGGTGCTGGGACAGCGCGGAGGGTTCAGCACCCGTGACATCCAGCAGGCGAGAGACCGGCGCGGCCAGGCGCGGGTCGGCCGCGATCACTTCCAGCACCCGGATGCGGACCGGATGGGCCAGGGCCTTGAACAGCTCTGCCTTGATCGCGTACAGGGGCTGCGTATCCACTCCATGACTTTAGCAGTCGCTGAAACCACTATCCTCACCGCAGATGCTCATGCGGCTGGGGTACTGCTTGATGCCGCAGCACACACCTCGCCGGTACGCACCACGTGCGGCTACGCGCGACTAGGAATGAACGGCGGGGTCGGCTTGACCCGCCAGTCACCGCGGGCGGCGTGGATGTCGGTGTGGCACAGGCCGCTGGTCTCGATCCGGACCAGCACCTCGCCAGGCCCTGGCTCGGGGACAGGCACGTCCATGACCTGCAGCGGGGAGGTGAAGTCGGTGACGACTGCGGCTTTCATGACAGCTCCGTTCGAAAGGTGGTGCGAGGCCGACATCCGCGGTGAGCGGCGCCGGTTCCAACATCCCTCCGAACGGCATGCGTGAAGCAGGGGCGAAGGTCCCTCCGCCGACGATGAAGGTCCCGTCGATCCACGACAGCGGCTACTCCGAGCGGCCTCCGGGCAGCGGTGAGCCGGGGTCGACGAGCCCAGCTGCGGGACGTGGTAGAAGCGCCGCAGTGACCGAGGTCGCGCTTGACGCAGTCATGTGACAAAAGCGCGATGATCCCTTCCGAACCGAGGTTGTGTGGCACCAGCACACAAACTTCGGAGGTTCGTATGAGCAATGGGTCAAGCAGGAACTCCCCGAGACGCCCTGCACGAGAAGCTGACCGGCGCCGTCGAGGCGCTCGTGAGCGGCGACGACTGGCGGCGCGCAATCGAGTTCGCCGCCCGGTTCCGCTCCCGGTCTGGCAGGTCCCGCTCCGGACACTCGTTGAGACAGCGACACAGAAAGCCCCCGACCTCCACGTCGTGGGCCTTCTGTGTTGTCCGCACCGTGGCCTCGTCGGCATCGCGGGGCTGGCAGGATGCGCGGTGTGACACCCCGTCTGCAGGCTGCGCTGGACGCCGTCGACCACACGTTCGACGGCTTCACCTGCGCTGCGGACAACCCGTGCACGCACTGCTACGGCGATCGCGACGAAGGGCTCCCCGAGCTCACCATCCCGGGAACGCTTCTTGCCCCGGACCTGCTGGACTCGCTGGCGTACCGGACACCGAGCCTGTTCACCGACCACGCGGCCATGGTGCGCAGGATCCTGCCCCAGATGGCTCGAAGGCTGGCCGACGGCACACTCCACACGTACTGGCCCGAGCAGCACTGCCTGGCGCGCAGTAACTGGCGCGAATGGCCGACGTCGCAGGCCGACGCCATCCGCGAGCTCATCGAGGCGTGGTGGGAGGACCTCGTCACGACCCGTGAACCGCACCACGACATCGCCCTGGCGTTCGCGACGTTCGCGGCCGTGACCGGTGATCTCGCCGCGGCCTTGGCGTCCTGGCCCGACGACGACACGGCGAACCGCCACCTTGTGACCGTCAGCCGCGGGTGGATCGACGACCTGATCAACGACGAAGACCCATCGACATCCTGCAGTTCGGAACGCAGCCGACGGTCGCGGAGATCATGTCGGCCTGGTACCTGACCACCGGCACGGACCGGCTACAGGGTGTCGACCCCGAGCTTGCCGACCTCACGACCCTGGTCTGCCTCCCCCACACCGAGCGCATGAACCGGCTCTACGGCGCGGCGCTACCCGACGCACCGGCCTCAGGGGCCGCGATCGTCAGTCACCCCGCCTGTGCGGGGCACGTTCGGCGATGGTGCTGGAGAGCCTGCTGGCGAGCGCACTGCTGGAGAGCTTCCCCTTCACGGACTTGGCGCGATCCAGTGCCTCGCCGCCGACCCGCCTGACAGTGTCGACGCCATCCGCTCCTGTCTCGAGGACCTTGCCCTTCGCCTCGCCCGGTGACATCGACCTCCGCGTGAGCTCGGGCGGGTGCGGCGGACCTGGCCACCACACCCGCCCCACGCCGGGTTACGCGGCGCCCGAAGCGCGGACCGCTGTCTCGAGGATCAGCTCGCCGCGTCGGGCTCGTCCCAGAACCGCGTGCGGAGGAAGGTCCCCGTCGACGTCGCCGAGGAGTTGTTCGCGGTCGCGGTGACGCCGGCGTCCAGCCGAGCGTCCGGGGTGGTCAGCGGCGCTGTCCCGACCTGCGTCCACGGGTGCTCCGGCGACGTGCGGTAGTAGCCCGTCATCGTGGTCTCGGAGGTGCGTTCGAGGCGGAGGTAGACGGGCGCCGTCGCGAGCGCGGCCTTGCTGCCCTCGCTGTCGAGCCAGCCGTTGCCGTTCGCGTCCCACTGCAGGTACGCGCCCGAAGGGCTCGTCACGAGGTCGACGTACCCGTCAGCGCTGCCCTTGCCGGAGACCGACAGGTCGTTACGGACGACGAGTCCGGCGCGCGGGTCCGAGCTGCCCCCGCTGTCCAGGTCCGCAACATAGGTCTGGATCGACCCGCCGACCGGGAGCCGGTCGGGCTGGTAGACGACGCTGAGGTTGTCATTGCTGGTCCACAGGCCCGCGTCCGAGTCGCTGATGCGGAACGAGGCCCCTTCCCCCTCGCAGAAGGACGCCGGCCGGGTCCCCAGCGCCGCCGAGTGCCACGGCACGCTCACCGCGTCGTCGGCGCACCCGGTGGCGGTGAACCGGAGTGTGTACGTCCGTGTCGTGCGCCCGTCCGGCGCGGTGACGGTCACGCGCGCGGACGCCTGGTCGGCGGCGACCGCGACGGTGGCGTCGTCCTGGACCGGGTCGGCGGTCACCTGCGGGACAAGGCCCCACGGTCCGGAGGTGACCTGGTACCCGAAGGTGTCGGGGTCGAAGCCGGGGACGGCGACGCCGTCGACGGTGACGCCCGTCAGCCGCGCGTCGCTGCCGGGATGCAGGACGCGCACGAGGTAGACCCGCTCGGCGACCGCGTCGCCGCCCTCGTTCGCGGTCACGGTGACGTACGCCCACGGGCGCTCGGCGGTGGCAGGGTCGACCGAGACCGTCGCGGCCGGGTCGCTCGCGGTTCCCGTGACGACGGGCTCGGTGCCGGTCGTGACGACCGTGTGGTCCCAGTCCGCCGGGTCGAAGCCGTCGACGGGCTCGCCGTCAACGGTCAGGGTCGCAAGGTCGGTGGCCGACGTCGGCGCGAGCCCGAGGATCTCGACCTCTGCGACCGCCTGCCACGTGACGGTCTCGGTGGTCAGCCGCAGGCGGACGGCGGTAGTAGGCGGGACGGACGACGTGTCCAGACGGACAACGGGCGCGGGTCCTGAGGCGTCCTGCGCGACGTCAGCCGCGACGTCTGTCGTCTGCCAGTCGCCGTTGGTGTCCTGGTACTCGACAGCGATCCGCGACGGCCACGTCGCGGTCGTGCCGTCCTTGTACAGGTGGACAACGACCTCCTGCGGCGCGCGCAGCTCGGACCACGCGTATTCGAGCGTGCTGTTACGCGGGTAGTTGCCCCCGGCGGCCCAGTCGTCCCAGCCCTTACCGAGGCTTCCGTCGACGGTGCTCGCGGCGAGCTCCTGCCGGAACGACGCCGTGACGGTGGCATCGGGTGCGAGGTTGTGCACGCCGTGCGCGACGACGTCGACGGTGCGCTGGAACGTCCGGCCGGCGGTGAAGTCGTCGTCGGCGGCGAGCGTGCCCGTGATCGTCTGCGGACCCGCCGACCGGATCACGGTCGGGCTCCACGTCACGGGGACGTCCGTGGCGACGTCGTTCGCCGTGACCTCGACGGTGTCGGGCAGCACCTCCGACAGGTCGTCGTTGGTGCGTACTGTCGCGGGGAGCCGGTCATCGGTGACTTCCCAGATGTACTGGCCCGCGCCCTTGTCGTCCCAGTACTCGTCGGTCCAGCCGTCCGCCCAGCGAGCGTCTTCGGCGGCGGGGTTGCGCATCTCGAGGCGCCCGCCCTCGCCGATCGTGATCGGCAGCCAGACGTACGTCGAGTCCGCGGCGCCGGCGTTCCAGCGGTCGCCCATGTAGACGAACTTGCCGCTGCCCGGGTCGAGCGGGAGGACGTTCGTGGACTGCGACCCAAAGCTCGTCTTGCGCGAGTCGCCGACCGACAGCAGGCCGTCGCCGCCCTCCGGAATCCTGTTGTAGGCGACGTTCTCGTACTCGTCGTCCGGGTCGACCCCGCGGATCCAGGTGCCGAGCATCGAGTCGGCGGTGTAGTAGGTCTCCGGGTTGGGCGACCAGCCCGTCGCGCCGGACGCGACCGTGTAGTACTTGCCGTCGTGCACGAAGACCGCCGGCGCCTCAAGGACACCGCACCGGCGCACGATGCTGTAGTCCTCACCCGCGACGGGAGCGCGCTTGGTGCCGTCGGCCCAGATGCGCGGATACCGCCCGTCGGCCGAGTACTGGATGCCGACCTCGTCCTGGGTGGTCGTCTTCTCGACGTTCGTGTACTGGTCGTTGAGCCGCGCGATGTAGAGGCTGCGGTTCTCCTCCGAGGAGTACACGACGTACGCGGTGCCGTCGGTGTCCTGGAAGACCGTCATGTCGCGGGCCTGGCCCGGCGTGGCGCTGGGCATGTTGCACGCGGTCTGGTAAGTCGGCTCGTTGTAGAGGCGGTATGCGCCCCGGAGCTCGAAGGGCCCGGTCGGCGAGTCGGCGACGGCGACCGCCGCCAGCGACCGGGCGTAGTTGCTGCCCCCGGGTGTGATGCTCCCGTCGGAGTGCCACCACATCACCCATTTCTCGGTGTCCTCGTTGTAGAGCACCTTCGGCCGCTCGAAGATCGAGTTGAGCTGTGCCTCGCCCGAGTCGGTCGTAGCCCGGACGTTGAGGTAGTAGAAGAGCTCGTCGATGCGCTCGGTGCGCGGCGTGCCGTCGTCGGCCACTGTGTCGTAGAGCGCGTCGAAGTACTCCGACTCCAGCTCCTCGCGCGATGTGACCGACCGCATCACCACGCCCTCGTTCGTCCAGTTGTAGGTGTCGGTCGAGGAGTACAGCGAGACGCCAGGGCTCTCGTAGTAGCCGTTGGACCGGTCTTCGCCGTACCAGTAGTAGACGGTCGTGCCGTTCTGGTCGACGGCGGTGGTGTCGCCCGCTTCGACGCCGAGCTCCTCTGAGGTGCTGGTGACGACCTGACCGCCGTGCGCCTGGATGTGCCGCCCCTCGGTGTCGTACCAGTGGGGCTGGAAGTAGCTGCCCGACGAGGAACCCGGGTCGGACACGGCCGGATAGGCCTCGTAGTCGATCGGATCGGGGATGGTCGGCACGTCAGCGGCGGCGGGCGGGACCACACCTGCCGCGAGGGCGACGGACAGAAAGATCGGGGCGACCGTCGCCGACCGTCGACCGGCACGTCGAATGCTCATGGGTATCTGTTCCTCACGCATCGTTGCGGACTCAGATCAAGCAGGTGGAGAAGCGTCATGCGTGCTGATGCTCGGACGCTCACACCGATGTTTGCGTCACCATTTGCGGAGTTTGTCACCCGCTGCGTAGGTAGTCAAGGGTGCGGCCGGGAGCCGGCTCTACGGCGCAGCGCTACCCGACGCACCGGCCTGACCGACCGGTCGCCTCTCACTTGCCGGATGGGCGCGACTCCTCCCACGCCCTGTACGCATCGCGGGCACGCACTACCGCCTCCGCCACCGAGAACGCCTGCTGCCACGCTCGCTCGTCGAGCTCGTCGTAGTGCTTGAAGTAGGCGAGGAACCAGCCGTCGGCGACCTCGACGCTTACCGGCCGACCACGATCGGTCAGCAGCGCGACCAGCTCGTCGGTCATGAACGCTCGGGCACCTGCGTGGTCGTGGGTTCGCGCGACCAGCGCGTACTTCTCGTCCTTGAAGGCGTCGGTGCCAAGGATGTCGGCGGGCCGTACCCCACCCGTCCGGCCGTGGTGGAAGGTGAGCCGCGGAGGCTCCACGTCCAGCTGGGCGGCAAGAAAACGCACCTGGATCGTCCCCTGACCCTGCCAGCGCGTGTGGGTGGCCAGTTCGAAGGACAGGCCACCGGCCGGCCATTGCACCCGGTGCATCGTGCGGGCGTGAGGCAAGGAGACGAAGATCGAGCCCGGCAGCAGCCGCACCTGCGCCTCCGGTTCGACCGGTAGGTCGTTGGCCCGGGCGAACGTGACCAAGCGGACCAGCCGCCCAACGCTGCGGCGCTCGCTCAGGGCCACGAGCACCTTGACCAAAACCCCCAGGAGCACCGTCCCTGCGATGAAGAACCCGCCCACAACCAGCGCGTCGGGGTCGCCCTCCACGAGCTGCACAACGATGGCGATCAGCACGAGGAGGGTCAGGAACCCGCCCACGAGCCAGCCAATCGCGGTGCTTGCCCGCCCGGCGCCGCCGACGTGCCGCGCGGTCTCCGGGCCGAAGTCACCGCGGCGAGCCGCTTCGAGCACCGCGGCCGAATCGGTGGCGGTGGGGGTCGCCCGCAATGGGGCGTAATCGACCATGTCCGGACTCATCCGTCACAGACTAGGGGCTCTCCTGCGAAAACCCTGCTCGACCGACAGGCCTCGACCCACGGGCGCTGCGCTGTGCATCAGAAGTCGCTGTCGCCGTCGGTCTCGGTGTAGCTGGTCGTCGCGGCGGAGTTGCCGGCGAGGTCGGTGGCGCCGGTGCCGGGTGTCCAGGTGATGTCGGCTGGGGCGGCCGCGATGGTGGTGGTGCGGCTGGGTGTGCCGAGGGTGATGGTGAGGCTGGTTCCGCTCACGGTGAGCGTCGTGGGGGTTCCGGTGAGACCGAACGTGGTCGCAGCGCTGACGTAGTCGCTCCTCTTGAGGTTCAGGTTGCCGAGGGGCAGGGCGGTGGTGTTGGTGGCGTTGTAGATGGCCAGCTTGTCCTTTGCGCCGCCCGTTCCGGTTGCCCGGACCACGACGTTCTGGGTGGTGGTGCCGTTCCAGCCGGGAATGATCGAGCCGGAGTCGACAGATTCGGAGTAGGTGAGCGTGAAGGTGTCGCCCTGGTCGAGCCTGCCGGCCGTGCCCGCATTGGTGGTGGTGACGCCGGTCGCGGTGGGCTTTGTGCGGTCGATGGTGAAGGTCGTGGTGGTGGTGGTGTTGTTGCCGAAGGTGTCGGTCGCTCGGACGGTCAGGGTGTAGGTGTCGTCGGCAGGGAAGGTGGTCGCGGTGAGGGCATGGTCCCAGGACGTGGTGCCGGTCGCGGTGATCCATTCCTGGCTGGTCGAGCCGAAGTCGCCGCCGCTCAGGTAGAGGCCGGTGCTGTCGCGCTGGAGGCTGACCTCGACCGAGGCGACGTCGCCGGCAAGGTCCGAGGCGGTGCCGCAGAGGTCGCCGGCTCCGACCGCACAGCCCGCGGCGTAGGTGGCGTTGTTGTACGTGCCGCCGGCGGTGGGGAACGTCGTGTCGATGGCGGGAGCCGTCGCGTCGACCGTCCAGGTCCGTGTGGCCGGCGGGCCGGCGTTGCCTGCGTCGTCGACCGCACGCACCTCGAAGGTGTGCGAGCCGTCGGCGAGTGACGCGTGGGACGTCGGGCTGTTGCAGGACGCCCAGGAGCCCGCGTCGAGGCGGCACTCGAAGTCGACGTCGTCCTCGCCGGTGAAGGAGAACTCCGCGTTGGTTCCGCTCGTCCCGGTCGGCCCGGAGGTGATGGCAGGTGCTGCGGGCGGTTTGCGGTCGATCGTGATGGTCACCGTGTCGAACGCGGTGAGCCCGACGTCGTCGGTCACACGTGCGCGCAGCCTGTAGGTGCCGTCGTCGGGGAACGACTCGCCGGACATCGCGTAGGACCAGGAGGAGGTGCCGGTGGCCGGGAGGAACACCTCGGTGCCGCTGGCGAAGTCGGTGCCGTTCCAATACGTCGACGTGCCGACCCGCCGGATGCTCACGTCCACGCCGACCACGGCGCCTTCGTCGTCCGAGGCGGTTCCACACACGTCGCCGGCCGGGGTGTCGCAGCCGGCGTCGTACGTGGTGTCGTTGTAGGCCCGGCCGCCGCTCGGGAACCCGAAGTTGATGCTCGGCCGGCCGGCTTCGACGGTCCACGTGTAGGAGGCAGCCGTACTGACGTTGCCCGCGATGTCGGTGGCCCGGACCGCGAAGGTGTGCAAACCGCCTGCCAGGCCGCTGTAGTCGACCGGGCCGGTGCAGGCGGCCCAAGGACCGGCGTCCAGCCGGCACTCGTCGAGGGTCCCCGCCTCGGCCACGGTGAAGTCGAACCTCGCCGAGGAGCCTGCCGGGTCAGGCGGGGCTTGCACGATCTCTGGCGCAGGCGGCGCGACGGCGTCCAGGGTCACGTCGACCCCACCGGTGGTGACGTTGCCGACGGCGTCTGTGGCACGCCAGCGCACGGTGTAGGTGCCGTCAGCGGGGAAATCTGTGCCGGCGAACGGATAAGTCCAGGACCCGGTCCCGGTGGTGGTCTGCCAGGTCTCGGTCGGGGCCGCGAACGCGGTGCCGTCCCAGTAGCTGTTGGTGCTGGCCCGTCGGATGCTGACGGCGACCCCGGCAAGCCCGCTGCCGACGTCGCTCGCGGTACCGCAGATGTCTCCGTCCGGAGTCCCGCAGCCGGCCGCCCAGCCCGCGTGGTTCAGGCGGGTGGCGGTCGGGAAGGTCATGGCTGCGGTCGGCGCCGTCGCGTCGACAGTCCACGTCGTCGAGGCGACGTCGCTCGTGTTGCCCGCCCTGTCGACGGCGCGCACGTCCACGGTGTGGGCGCCGTGCGAGAGGTTGTCGTACGTCAGCGGGCTCGAGCAGGTGGTCCACGCGCCGGCGTCCAGCCGGCACTCGAAGCGGGCCGTCGGTACGGCGGCGGCGGTGGACGCGGCGGTGGCGGTGAATGCGGCGGCGTCTGTGAACTCGATGGTGGCCGACGGCCCGCTGGTATTCGGGGGCTCACCGGTCAGGGTGGGCGCCTCCGGCTCCGTCCGGTCGATGGTGAACGTACGCGCGTCGTAGCCCAGGTTGGTGCCATCGCTCGCGCGTGCGCGCAGGGTGTAGTCGCCTTCCGGCAGCGAGGCCGCCGCGATGGCGTAGGTCCACGACTCGGTCCCGGTGGCGGACAGCCAGGTCTCGGTGCCTGTGGTGAAGCCGAGACCGGTCCAGTACTGACCGGTGCCCAGCTGGCGCAGGCTCACGGTGACCGCTGTGACGGCGACGTCGTCCTCCGCGGTGCCGCACACGTCACCGGACGCGGCTGTGCCGCAGCCGGCTGTGAAGCCGGCGTCGTTGTAGTAAGCGGACATCGTCGGGAAGCCGGTGGTAACGGTGGGCACATTGAGGTTGACGGTCCACGTGTGGGAGGTGGTTGTACTGGTGTTGCCGACCGTGTCGGTCGCGCGGGCCTGGAAGGTGTGCGAGCCGGCGGAGAGCCCGGCGTAGTCCGCGAAGCTCGCGCACGGCTCGAACGCTGCCGCGTCGAGGCGGCACTCGACCGTCGCCTCGGCCTCGGCCTCGGTGAAGGCGAAGGACACGGCGTCCCCGCTGACCGCAGGTGGCGCCTGGGTCAGCACAGGTGCCGGGGGTGCGGTGCCGTCGACGACGATCTGAGTTTCCGCCGCGTCACCGCTGGGAGAGGCCACGGCGTGGATGGTGTGGGTGCCGTCGCCGGTGTCCGCCGGCACCGTGACCGCGACCGACCCGCCACCGCTGGCCGGGACCTGCGCCGGGGTGGGGTTTCCGGCGAGGCTGCCCGTCAGCTCGGCCCCGGTCGGGCTGTCCAGGCGGTAGCCGAGAGTCTCGCCGGTGAGGAACCCGGCCGCCGTGCCGGTGACCGACGTGCCGGGCCTGACCGTGGTCGACGACAGCGTCAGCGCCGGCGCGGCCACCGCGACCGGGCTGCTTCTGACGCTCTCCTCGCCGCGCCAGCTGGTGCCGATCACCGGGGTCACGGAGTAGCGCCACTGCCCCGCGGGAACGCCGTTCTCGACACAGGTCGTGGTGGTGACCGTCCCCTCGCAGCCGGACCCGATGGTCTGCGGGGTCAGGGTGTCCGCGTCGTAGCGGGTGAGGACGTAGCCGTTCACCGGTTCGCCGTTCGACAGGGTGGTTGCCGCCCAGTCGACGGTGATCGTCCGCCCGGTGGCACTCGCCGAAGGGGTCGAGCCCTGGCTGACTGTTACTGCGCCGGCGGCGCCATTGCCCCCCGGGGCCGAACCGGTGGTCCAGAACGCCCAGGCCACCCCGACCAGGAGGCTGAAGACCAGGGCGGTCCCGATCAGGATCTCCAGTGCGGTCCGCCGGGCGGGGATCATGGCCCGGCCTCCAGGTAGACCGTGATGTTCGCGCCCTGGCACGCGTCCGCAGCGTCCGGGCTCATCGCCAGCGCGGCCGGCAGGGTGATCGACAGTGCGCCGTCCACAGCCCCGACCCTGGCGGGAACCGTCCAGCCGGAACCGCCATTGGTCTGCGGCGTGTAGCTCAGCGCCGAGACCGCACATCCGGAGTGGCCGACGTCGACGGCAAACCCAGCCTCGCCCTGACCCTCGTCCAGCCCGAGGGAACTGATGACCACGTCGGACGGGTTCGGGTTGGCCACGGTCAGCACCACGTCGGTCTGCCCGTCCGGGTACAGGGCAGCGGCCGGCATCCCCGGACTCAGCGTCACGGGCGTCGTGCTCCCCGTGGTCCCGGCGCCGGTGCCGCTGCCGAAGCTCCAGAACGCGCTGGCCACCCCACCGATGGCGACAGCGACGGCGAGGGCCACGAGCAGGGAGCCGATCCGGAGTGCTCGCCCGGGTGCGCGCCGGTGCACAGCCATCAGCGGTCCAGGGTTCCGGATGCGGTGTAGGCCAGCACCAGGGTCGCGCCCTTGCAGCCGTCCTGATTGGTCGGCCGGTCGACCATGCCCACCTGCGGCCACTCGGTCCGGGCCAAGCCGGTGCTGCTCAAAGCGCGCGTGGCACCTGCCTCGACCGTGACTTCGATGTCGCCCGCGGACTGGGTCACCGCGAAGTCGCCGACTTCGCAGGGATGGACGGCGTCCGCATTCGGGGCGCTGACTTCACGAACGCTCACGGAGAGGTCAGTAACGGAAAGGGTGGCTCCGTGCGGGTTGGTGAGCTCCAGATCGAAGGGGACCATGACCCCGGGCGAGATCGGCTCGGTGGCGTTTCCGGCGATGGTGAACGACCCGGACGGGTCTGCCAGCTCCGCACCACCGGCCCCCGCCCCGGTCGTCGCACCACCGAGGTCCTCGCCGTCGCCGGCAACCAGGCGCACCACGACGACCACGGCCACGCCGACCAAGAGCAGGACGCACGCCAGCACGAGGCGTGCGCGCACAACGTCACTCATCTTGGCTCCCGGGGCAGCTTGCTGCTCCGGTCAGTTAGCAGCGTAGGCGATGGCCACGACCGCGTTCTTGCAGGCGTCCTGGTTCGCGCCCGCCTTGTTGTTGAACTGGATCGTCAATCCAGACCATGAGCCGACACCGCCACCGGCCGGCACCTGCGCGTTGACCGGGGCGGAGCCACCGATCGTGTAGTCAGTCGCGTCGCAGCCGTCCTGGTCGGTTCCGGTAACAGTGGCCGTGACCTCGGTGACGAAGACCGGGCTGTCATTGGGATTGTCGAAGTTGCCGCTGAGCACCTGAGCGGGCACACCTGGTGCGAGCCCGGTGACAGTGCTCGTCTGGTTGATGACCACGCTGTCGTTCGTACCGGTCGTCGCCTCGCCCGTGCCGGACCCCGTGTTGGTCCAGTAGGCGTAGGCAACCCCGGCCCCCACGATGAGTACGAAGATCCCCGCTGCAATGACAACTGTCTTCCGACTGAATCTACGCATGAGTGCCCCCTGTTTGCGGTTGTGACCAAAGTTAGTTGAGCCGTGCACTAACAGCATGCTCAGAGCCGGTATTAGCGACATAGCGGACCCTCCACTGTGCGTCGAATAGACCCTGCAGCCCTACATCGGGCTATTGCACTCCGCTTGATCTGTGCCGATCGCGATTTCCACTTACCCTGACACGATGGGGGGCGGACTTCGGGCGCGCGTTCTGCGTCGATGTGGTTATGCGGCGGCTCAAGCGGCGGGACTGTTCGCGCTGTCGGGCGTGCTCGCGCTGGCGGCAGTTCCGACCAGCCCGGGTCGAGCGGCGCTGCTGATCTTCTTGGCAGTCGCGGATCTCTTCACCGCGAGCGTGGTTCTCGCCTTGCCCTGGGCGTCGTGGGAAACGCGTCGGACGGCGGTACTGGCCTTGCCGGCCTTCACGTTCATGGGTTTGTCCACGTGGGCGTTCGGCGGATTCGCCGCAGGTACGGGACCTTTCTTCGTGCTGTTCTTCGCCTGGCTGGGGCTACATCATGGACCGAGGGTCATCGCCTGGTGCACACCGTTGGCGGCCGCCGCCTACGCTGCCCCCCTAGTGGCTTCGGGAGCAGATGCGCGGCTGCTCAGCACCACTGCGATCCTGCTGCCGACCGCGGTAGGAATCGGGCTGCTGATCTCGGCCCAGGTGCGCGCCCTCACGGAAGCCCAGGAGCAGCTGGCGTTCCAGGCCACGCGTGATCCGCTGACCGGCCTGCCGAACCGGGCGCAGGTGATGGAGCTTCTGCACGGCGCCCTCCACCGGACGCGGCGCACCGGTGACCTGCTCGCGGTGATGTTCATCGACCTCGACGGCTTCAAGGCCGTCAACGACACCCACGGCCATCGGGCCGGCGACACGGTCCTGCGGTCGGTGGCGGAACTGCTTCGAGCCGAGATCCGAGCCGGAGACACCGCCGCCCGGCTCGGCGGGGACGAGTTCGTCGTCGTCCTGGAGACCGTCGACAGCGAGGCCTCGGGCGTGGCGGCTGCCCGGCGGATCATTCGCGCCATCGCGCACCCCATCCCGGTTTCGGACAGCGAGGTGGCTCGCGTCGGGGCCAGCGTCGGAATCACCTTCAACCTGGACTCCTCCACCGATGCCGACGCCGTCCTGCACGAAGCCGACGTCGCCGTGTACCAGGCCAAGAACGCGGGCCGCGGCAGGGTGGTCACCTACGGCAACCCCGCCGCCGACGGCGTCGCCGAACCGACAGGCTCTGGCCAGCAGGCCGGCCGACGACCGCGACTCGAGTAACCGCCTGAGCGGTGAGGAGATCGCGTTGTCGGGGCGCAGTGTTGCGTCTCCCGGTTCGGGAGCATCATGGAGAGCGTCCCGGGGGCGGCCGGTATCTCGCGAGAGGAGCTGCGGCATGGAGCTGTCGGAGCGAGCACGAGCGGCACGCGAAGCGATCGAGCCCGTCACGTCCTTCTTCCTCTCGTTGCGCGCGATGGACGGGCAGCCCGACGTCGTCGACCTGACGTTCGGCGACCCGCACGAGATGCCGCTGCCCGGGCTCGTAGATGCCCTGCGCGCGAACCTCGAACCCCGCGCCGAGGACTGGTTCGCCTACAAGACCAGCCTTGCCCCGGCCCGGGAGACGATCGCCGCCGGCCTGCAGGTCGAGCTCGGCCTGCCCGTCGAGCCGGACGACGTCGCCATGACCCAGGGTGCGTTCGGTGCCATAGCGCTCGCGTTCCGGCTGGTCGCCGACGCCGGCGACGAGGTGGTGATCCCCGAGCCGGGCTGGTTCTACGCCCCGATGCTGCGCGCGGCCAACCTGGTCCCGGTCCGGGCGCCGCTCGCCGCGGACACCTTCGACCTGGACGTCGAGGCCATCGTCCGGGCGATCACGCCACGTACCCGCATCGTCGTCGTGAACTCCCCCGCGAACCCCACCGGCCGCGTCTACACCAGGGACCGGCTCGTCGACCTCGCGACGGCGCTCGAGGCGGCGTCGGAGCAGGGCGGCCGGCGGATCTGGCTGCTGTCCGACGAGCCGTACCGGCGCATCCGCTTCGACGGCATCGCCTTCACGAGCCCTGCCGCCTGCTACCCGTGGACCCTGATCGACTACAGCTACGGGAAGATCCTGCTCGCTCCCGGACAGCGCCTCGGCTATCTCGCGCTCTCGCCCCTGATCCCCCAGGCGGAGCGCGCGGACCTGCGCGCCGCCCTGCTCCCGCTGCAGATGGGGCTGGGCTGGGGCTTCCCCGATGCCCTCATGCAGTACGCGGTACCGGCCCTCGAGTCGGTCTCGATCGACCTGGTCGAGCTCGGGAAGCGCCGGGACCGCATGGTGCAGGCGCTCGGCGAGGCGGGGTACGCGCTCATCGTTCCCGAGGGCACGTTCTACCTGTGGGGCGCCGCGCCGGGCGGCGACGCCGTCACCTTCGTCGCCGCGCTCGCCGAGCGTGGCGTGTTCGTGCTGCCCGGGACGGTGTTCGACAGCCCCGGCCACTTCCGGATCAGCCTGACCGCCACGACCGCCATGCTCGAGCGGGCGCTGCCCGCCCTGCGGGACTTCGGTCCCGGCTGAGACCCGGGCTCACAGATCGTGCTCGGCGAGCTCGCGGAACTCGTCGGGCACGGCGCCGCCACGTCGCAGCACGACAGGGAGGTAGCCGACGGCGTCCCCACCGAACCGCGTCCGGATCGCGTCCATCGACTCGTCGACGGCGCGCCGTGCCGCCCCCTGCGCGGAGCCGGGACGCCACGGGTCCGGCGGCTCGAGGTCGAGCTCGAGCTGGATCGCGCGTTGGTCCGCGAGGTTCGAGACGGAGACGCCGAGCAGCGTGATCTCGCACGGTGCGGCGTCCTCGATCGCGGACCAGGCCAGCCGCTCGGCGACCTCGGTGAGCGTGAGCGTGGCCGCTACGGGCACCGGCAGCGTGAGGGACCGCGTCGCCCGCCGCATGCCCGCGAAACGCACCGCGACCGTCACGGTGCGGCCCGCGCGCCCCTTGGCGCGCAGCCGCCGCGACACCCTGTCGGACAGGTGCGCCAGGACCGCCCGGACGTCGTCGGGCTCGGGGCGGCGCCGGCTCAGGGCCGACTGTGCTCCGACGGAGCGTGCACGGCGGGTGGTGACCACCCGGCGGGGGTCCTCGTCCTGCGCCATCGACTTCAGCTTGTGACCGACGGCGTGCCCGAGGATGTGCTCGACCGCCGACGACGGGGTCCGTGCCAGCTCACCGATCGTCCGGATGCCGAGGTCCGCGAGGCGCTGCTCGTTCACCGGGCCCACGCCCCAGATCAGGCCGACGGGCAGCGGGTCGAGGAAGGCCCGCTCGGCGCCGGGGGCGACGACGACCAGGCCGTCCGGCTTCGCCACCTGGGAGGCGATCTTCGCGAGGTGCTTGGTCCGCGCGGCGCCGACCGAGATCGGGAGCCCCACCTCGGCACGGACGCGCTCGCGGATCCGCGCACCGATCGCCGCGGGCGGGCCGAACAGGTGCGTCGCGCCGGACACGTCGAGGAACGCCTCGTCGATCGAGATCCGCTCGACCGTCGGCGTGATGTCCGCCAGCACGGCCATCACGGCATCGCCCAGCCGTTGGTACTCCCGGAAGTGACCTCGGACGAAAACGAGCTCAGGGCAGAGCCGGGATGCCCGCCAGCCGGGCATCCCGCCCTGCACCCCGTGGACCTTGGCCTCGTAGGAGGCCGCAAGCACGACGCCCCCGTTGGGCCCGCCGCCTACGGCGATCGGCCGCCCGCGCAAGGCGGGATCCAGCAGCTGCTCGACCGACGCGTAGAACGCGTCGAGGTCGGCGTGCAGGATCGTGGCGCCGGGCACTGACATAACAACAGACTAGTCGAACATGCGTTCGAGGCACCAGCGTCTCGGCTCAGCCCACAGAGGGCGCCTTCCCAACGGTCAGGACGGCAGTAAGACGCGCCCACTTAGGGCTGAACAGGACGAGCGGCTCCCAGCCGTGGAGGATGGGAGCCGCTCGCGGTCCGCCGCCTACCAGCCCAGCGCCAGGCTGTCGACGAACGTGCGGAACCGGCCCGCGATGACCTGGTGGTCGCGGGTCGAGTAGTGCCAGTCGCAGCCGAGGAAGTCCAGGCCCGCGCTGTCGACGGACCAGTAGCGGACCCGGCTGTCGCCAGCGCCGGTGCGCTCCTGCACCACCTGCTGCACGTCGTCCGCGAACTCGCCGGCGCCCACTGCCACGATGGTCGTGCCGGTGCCGTAGCGGGTCCGCAGCTTCTGCACGAACTCGCTGTAGGCGGTGCGGTAGGCGGCGGCGAGGCTGTCCGGGGTCGTCCACGGCTCGCCCGGGTTGAGGGCTGTCGAGAAGTCATTGGTGCCGAGGTAGACCACGACGAGCTGCGGCCGCCAGGTGCCGGGGTCCCATACGTCCCCGGCCACGTTCAGCAGCGCCCGGTCGTAGTAGGTGCGGTAGCTGGTGCCCGGGTCGCTGCCGTTGTAGTTGCGCACCATCCCCCTGCCGGAGTACGCGTTGACCTGGTAGTCGGCGGACAGGCCGCGGGCGGTGAGCGCGCCGTAGCTGAGGTCGGTGTTGGTGGTCCGGTTGACCTGGTCCCAGGTGCACTCCCGGGAGGTGGAGGTGTTGCCGTAGCCGACGGTCAGCGAGTCGCCGATGAACTCGATCTGCCGGCTGCGGGCCGTCGGCTTCGTCAGGATTGCACCGCCCGGGGCTGCGACGAACCCGCCGAACGCGCTGGTGCTCCCCGGGCTCTCGTTGCGCTTCACGAGGCGTACGGTGTGCTCGGCGTCGCTCAGGCCGTTTACCCACCGGGTGGTCTGGCCCGGCGTCACGAGGGTGGCGACGGTCGCGCCGTCGACCTGGACGTCGTAGTCGGCGGCCGAGTCGTTGAGCACGATCCCCACCCCGGTGCCCCGGAACCGGCCCTCGAAGTGGATGCCGGGCCAGCTGTACTGGACGGAGTCGCCACTGGCCTTGACCCGGCCAGCGGTGTGTACCTGGGACAGTACGTCGGCGGTGGCTCCGGCGACCTTGGTCAGCTGCCACTGCTGGTTGGCACCGCCGCTGTCGGTGTACTGGGAGATACGAGCGCCGTCGGCGGTCGACCAGCCCCACAGGTCCAGAGCCTTGCCGCTGCTGCGGTTGATGAGCTTCACGTACCCGCCGTCGGTATCCACGACGCGGAACTGC
>NZ_BNAS01000007.1:0-153122 GCF_014653785.1 Promicromonospora soli
ACGCACACCGTCAGAGCCGCAATCTTCCCGATCACTTCCCTGCCCGGGGCAGTTCCTCAAACTTACCAGATTCTTTCGGCCGATCAAATTCGCTTCCGTTCTCAGAACTGGAAGGAATTGCAACCCGCCTGCCGAATTCGGCAACCCCACCAATTCCGGGGAACACAAAGTTCCTCGATCTTGCGATGTGGGTTCCAGCCCCGGCACGGCCACCCTGCCGTTTCCGGCTGGTGTCCGTCTGCCCGTCGGGCTGACCTGGAGAACATTACACACGTTCCGGCGTACGCGCCAACTCAGCCGAGGTGGCCTGCGGCACACCACGTTTCCGCAGGTCAGGTGTGTTTTGAACATGCCATGGCACCCACTCGAACAGCGCTTGTGACGGCGGACACGCCAGCTGGTCTCCCGCACCCGTGTCCAGCACCCGACCGACCCACCGTTGCCCCGCCGCGCACCGACATTTTCCGTTCGGGCGTCCCGTTCACCTCCGCGACCCCCGTACTACGTTCGGGGCAGGTGACATCCGAGCCTGGGGCGGCGTCCCCCGCCCCCACCGAGACTTCCCCCGCAAGGACCGAGACCCCCCAGAGGTGATCGGGAAGCGCACCTCTGTGGTGGGTGGCCTGGAGCACGACGACGTGGTGCTCCTCCGCGCCCGGTAGCCGGTAGGCGCCGCCGTCGGACGGCGTGAGGGGTGTGGCCGACGCCGGACGGCGTCGACCACACCCCTCACTCACCCGCTCACGCGCTCAGGAGCGCCGCAGCGACCGGATCTCGACGTAGGAACGCTGGGCGTTCCCGAACGAGTCGACCGGGAAGCCCGGTGCCGGCTTCGACGCGGCGTTGTCCTGCTCCCAGATGCCGTGCCGCTTGCCGCCGCCCGCGAGCGCCGACAGGAACTCGGTGAACGGCAGGTCGCCGGCCCCGAACTCCACGATGTCGTAGCCAGCGGTGCTCTCCGGGTTCACCTCCCCGTCCTTGAGGTGCAGGAGCGGGTACCGCTGGGGGTTGCGCTTGATGTAGTCCACCGGCTCGAAGCCCGGGTACCGGTGCTGGCCCACGAACGCCCAGTAGACGTCCATCTCGAGGAACACCGTCGCGGGGTCGGTGTTGTCGTAGAAGACGTCGTAGAGGCGCACGTCCGGGTTGTCCGTGGCGAAGCTGAACTCCCCGTCGTGGTTGTGCTGGTAGAACTTCAGGCCGCGGGCGGCCGCTGCCGCCCCGAACCCGTTGAACTGCTCGGCCGCGGCGAGATAGCCGGCGATCGTGCGGTCCGCGGTGGGCGCGTTGGCCGTACCCACGTGCTCCATGCCCAGGATCTGGGCGATGTCGAGCTCCAGCTCGATGTTGTTCACGAAGTCCCCGATGCCGCGGTGCGAGCCGACGGCGTGCAGGCCGTTGTCGTCCAGCAGCTGCCGGATCTCCTGCGGCGTGATGGGTCCGACCTGGTTCTGCGTGTACCCGGCGAACTCGACCTCCGCGTAGCCCATGGCCGAGAGCCGCTCGAACACTGCGCGGAAGCCGAGCGAGGACACCTTGTCCCGGATCGAGTACAGCTGGATGCCGATCTGTCCCGGCGGTACGAGCACCCGGCCCGTGGCGGCGGCCGTCGTCGCCGGGGCGAGGGTGGAAGCTGCGGCGCTGCCCGCGAGGGCGGCGCCGGCGAGAGACGCCGCGCCTACGGCTACGGTGCCGCCCGCCAGCCTCAGGAAGTTCCTGCGGTCGACGTCAGTGCGTGGTTCCATCACTGCTCTCCTTCTGTCCGAGCGGCCCCGGACGGGCCGGTCGAGTCCTGTGCGGCCGCTGGGGGCGTCCCGACGCCCGCGCCGACCATGGTCACCGCATCGACGGCGAGATCGCCGGCCGCCGTGATGTAGAGCGTTCCGGTGCCCTCGGGGGCGTCGAACGCGAGGTCGAGCTCCTGCCACGTGCGCGAGCTCAGCTTCGCCGTCGCGAACGGCTTGGCCGTGGGCGAGTCCCAGCGCAGCTGGAGCTTGCCCTTGCCGCGCACCGTCGCGGTGGCGCCGTCGATGCCGAGGAGGCTCACCCGCTGCAGGGCGAGCGAGTCGCCCTCGCCGAGGCCCGTCAGGTACGCGCCGGCCGAGGCCGCCTCGTCCTGGACCAGCTCGGTGGTGCCCTCGGCGTTCATGTGCTCGGCCTGCTGCAGCTTGGGGTTCAGGCGCAGCGTCGCCTCGCCGGCGGCGGACGGCAGGCCGTTGGCCCCGTTGTCGGTGTAGGTGACGACCACCGCGCCGTACAGGTGCGCGTCGGCGCCGTGCTCCGGGGAGTTGGGGTCGGTCGGGAGGACACCCGTGCAGCCCGTGCCGGACACCTCCGGGTGGGCGTGCTCGTCGTGACCGAGCCCGTAGGACCACGCCACCCGGCTGCAGACGGTCTCGGTGCCGTCCTCGGCGTCCTGCGTGGTCACCTGGAACGGCACCGCGTCGCCCCAGTCGAAGAACCCGCCGTCGGCCGGGAAGTCGACGGTGACCTCGGGTGCCTGGTTACCGACGCTGATCTCCTGCGAGGTCAGCGAGAACTTGGCGCGTGCGTCGGTGACCCGAAGTCTGGCCGTGTACAGGTCGAGCTCGGTGTAGGTGTGGGTGGCCTGGACGCCGCTGGCGTCGAACGTGCCGTCGCCGTCGAAGTCCCACTCGTACGTCAGCGCGTCACCGTCGGGGTCGCTCGAGGCGGACGCGTCGAACGAGACCTCCACCGGTGCGGACGACGACGACGAGGGCGTGGCCGTGAACTGCGCCTGAGGCGCCTTGTTGCCCTCCGCGTAGTCGATCCGGTACAGCCCGGAGTCCGGGTTCTGCCGGAAGAAGCCGTCGCCGTACTCCAGCACGTACAGGGAACCGTCCGGGCCGAACTCGAGGTCGATCGGGTTGTCGTTGCGGAACATGCCCGCCGCCTCCAGCGCCGTGTTCGGGAAGAAGTCCTCGATCTCCCCGACCTCGAACGTGGACCAGTCCACGCTGAACGCCGCGTAGTAGTCCTGGGAGAACTCGCCGAAGAACGCCTTGCCGTCCCAGACCTCAGGGAACTTGCCCGGCGCCGTCTCGTCCGCGTCGTAGTGGTAGACCGGGCCGCCCATGGGCCCCTGCCCGGTGCCGGAGCCGAAGTTCACGAGCTCGTCACGCGGCTGCTGCCCCGGCTGGTCGCCGTAGTACAGGGTCGCCGTGCGGGCCGGCGGGAGGTCGGTCAGACCGGTGTTCCAGCGGGAGTTGTTCTGCAGCGCGGCGCAGTCGAAGAACTCGCCCGGCGTGGCGGTCTCGAAGTTCCACTCGTTGTAGGCCGCGTTCGGTCCGTGGCAGTACGGCCACCCGGAGTTGTGCGGGTCGTCGAGCCCCACGGCGTTCCACTCCACGTAGCCCATCGGCCCCCGGTCGGGGTTCGCCGCGCTGGCGTCGGGCCCGTAGTCGGCCCAGGTCAGCGAGCTGGTCTCCGGGTCCACATCGATGCGGAACGGGTTGCGCACGCCCATCACGAAGATCTCGGGGCGCGTGCCCTCGGCGCCCGGGGCGAACAGGTTGCCCGCGGGGATGTCGTAAGTGCTGCCCTGGCCCGGCGGCGTACCGGCCGCGATGTCGTCCTTCACGTCGATCCGCAGGATCTTGCCCCGCAGGTCGTTGGTGTTCCCTGCACCGCGACGGGCGTCGAAGCCCGGGTTCATGTTCGGGGCGTCGTTGTTCGGGGCGTACCCGTTGGCGCCCGGCGTGCCGGCGGGGGTGTTGTCGCCAGTGGAGAGGTAGAGGTTGCCGTCGCCGTCGAAGTCGATGTCCGCGCCGACGTGGCAGCACTGGCCGCGCTGCACCTCGACGTCGAGGATCGGCTGCTCCGAGGCCGGGTCCAGCGCGTCGCCGGTCCAGGTGAACCTCGACAGGCGGTTCACGCCCACCCACCGGTCCCAGTAGCTCTCGTCCTCACCCGCGGGCAGCGTGTTGGGCGCGTTGCCCGACGGCGTGTCCGCCACGCCGTCGCCGTCGGCGTCCCGCGGCGCGTACACGAGGTAGACCTCGTTGCTCGTCTCGAAGTCCGGCGCCAGGGCGATGCCCTGCAGGCCGTCCTCCGAGTTGGCGTACACGTCGAGGGTGTTGACCAGCCTGGTGACCCCGGTGGCCGGGTCGGTCACCCGCACGTCGCCGTTGCGGGCCGTGTGCAGCACCCTCCGGTCGGGGAGCACAGCCATGTCGATGGGCTCACCGACGTCCTTGGTGAGCAGGATCTTCTCGTAGTTGCCCCAGTCGGTGGCGGCAGCGGCCGCTCCGTCGAGGGTCTCCTGGGCAGTCGCCGACGGCGTGGCCACGAGCGCCACCCCGACCAGCGCGGTCGCGGCGAGCGCCGCGAACGTCTTGCTCTGCCGCGCGCGGGCGCGAACCTGGATAGTCTTCATACGTGATGCAGCTCCTCGTCGAGTTCGTCACGCCGGCCGGGCCTCGTTCGCATCCCATTCGTCCGGGGCCCGGTCTTCCTGCTTCTCCCGCGTCGTGCTAGCGACGCCGGGTGGTACCTGTTCGCTCCTGGTCGTACCTCCCTGTCAGACCTGTCGGCACGTCGTCGACGGCGTCAGCGGGTCGAGAACGCGGCGTCGAACGCCGAGTCGGGTGCGTCGAACGCGTGCGAGCGCACGAACTCGAGTGCCTCCGGCGCGCCGACGAGCCGGTCCATGCCGGCGTCCTCCCACTCGACGGAGATCGGGCCGTCGTAGCCGATCGTGTTGAGCATCCGGAACGCGTCCTCCCACGGGACGTCGCCGTGCCCGGTCGACACGAAGTCCCAGCCGCGGCGGGGATCCGCCCACGGCAGGTGCGAGCTCATCCGGCCGTTGCGGCCGTTCGTCATGCGCTTCTTCGTGTCCTTGCAGTCCACGTGGTAGATCCGGTCCTTGAAGTCCCACAGGAAGCTGACCGGGTCCAGGTCCTGCCACACCATGTGGCTCGGGTCCCAGTTCAGGCCGAACGCCTCGCGGTGGCCGATCGCCTCCAGG
The DNA here is from genome assembly GCF_014653785.1 of Promicromonospora soli. GTDB lineage: Bacteria > Actinomycetota > Actinomycetes > Actinomycetales > Cellulomonadaceae > Promicromonospora > Promicromonospora soli. The sequence goes on from NZ_BNAS01000007.1 coordinate 4,991, forward strand.
GTCCGCACGGTTGTCCAGTAGTCGTAGGCGATCTCGCTCGGGTGCACCTCGTGGGCGAACCGGACGCCGACCTCGTCGAACACGTCGAGGATCGGGTTCCAGCGGTCCGCGAAGTCCTGGTACCCGGCCTCGATCGCGGCGTCGGACACCGGCGGGAACATCGCCACGTACTTCCAGATCGCGGAGCCGGTGAACCCGATGACGGTCTTGACGCCGAGCTTCGCGGCGAGACGGGCGGTGTTCTTCATCTCCTCCGCGGCGCGCCGCCGCACGCCCTCGGGGTCGCCGTCGCCCCACACCCGGTCCGACACGATGTCGCGGTGCCGCTGGTCGATCGGGTCGTCACAGACGGCCTGGCCCTTGAGGTGGTTGGAGATCGCCCACACCTTCAGGCCGTGCCGCTCCAGCAGCTCCAGGCGCCCGGCGACGTACTCGTCGTCGTCCCAGCGCCAGGGGTCGAGGTGGTCACCCCAGCAGGCCAGCTCCAGACCGTCGTAGCCCCAGGACGAGGCGAGGCGTGCCACCTCCTCCAGCGGCAGGTCGGCCCACTGGCCGGTGAACAGGGTGATCGGTCGTGCCATGTTTTCCTCCGTCGTAGGTGCGCAGGTCCTGCGGTGCGGGGCGGGCGTGCTGCCCGCCCCCGCACCACGCGTATCAGGTGCAGTCCGAGTCGACGACGCCGGAGGCGGTCCGGATGCCGCCCAAGAGGTGCTGCAGGAACGCCGGCTCCGCGTACGACTCGTTCGTGTGCCCGCCGCCCGTGTACCAGGAGCGGCCGCCGTCGTACACGTGGCACCACGCCGTCGGGTGGTCGTCCCCCATCGCCCCGGACCCGGGGTCGTAGCTGTCCTCGTCGAGACTGGCCAGGACGTGCACGTCATCCCGCGGGTTGGAGCGGAAGTTGTACCACTCGTCGCGCCGTTCCCAGCGGTCCGGCAGGTGCGCCGTGGAAGCGTGCGTGTGGTCCTCGACGTCGATCGTCGCGTCCTGGATCGCCGGGTGGCCGCTGAAGTAGGCACCCACAAGCTCGCCGTACCAGGGCCAGTCGTACTCCGTGTCCGACGCCGCGTGAATGCCCGCGTAGCCACCGCCACGCTGGATGTACCGCTCGAACGCCGCCTGCTGCCTGGCGTTCAGCACGTCACCCGTGGTGGACAGGAAGACGACCACCTCGTAGCGGGCGAGCCCGCGCTGGGAGAAGACGCGTGCGTCCTCGGTGGCGGTGACCGTGAAGCCGTTCTCCGCACCGAGCTGGGAGATCGCCTCGATACCGACGGGGATCGAGCCGTGCCGGAAGGCCGCCGTCTTCGAGAAGACGAGCGCGTCGAAGGGTTCGGCCGCGGTGTCGCCTGCCGAGCCGGCGGCCGCACCGTCCGGCGCCCCCTGGACCGCCGACGCCGGTGGTTCGACGGCGGCCGCCAGCGCGGCCGGGATACCGAGAGCGGTCACGGCTGCTGCCGCGATCACCGACCGCAGCATGCGGCGGGTTCGTTGCACGTTTCTCACCTGGAGCTCCTCATCGAGACGGGTCAGTCCTAGTGCGGTGCGGTACGGCAAACGCTCTCGCTCACGGCAGGGGAACCCACCCCCCTCCGGCGGCCGCGCTGCGCTCGACGGCGTCCAGCACCCGCTGGACCTCCAGGCCGTCGCGGAACGACGGCGTCGGCTGCCGTCCGGCGGCCAGGTCCCCCATCAGGTCGACCACCTGGTGCGTGAACGCGTGCTCATAACCGAGCCCATGCCCCGGCGGCCACCAGTGGCCGCCGTACGGGTGCTCCGGCTCGGTGACGACTATCCGGCGGAAGCCCGCCGTCGCCGCCTCCTCCGTCGCGTCGAAGAAGTGCAGCAGGTTCATGTCCTCGAAGTCGAAGGCCAGCGAGCCCTTCGAGCCGTTGACCTCGAGCCGGATCGCGTTCTTGCGGCCCCACGCGAAGCGTGTCGCCTCGAAGCTCGCCAGCCCACCGCCGGACAGCCGGCCGAGGAACACCGCGGCGTCGTCCACCGTCACCCGGGCCGTGCGGCCGGCGTCAGCCACACCCGACAGACCCGAGGACGACGCCGCCTCCGGGCGCTCGTGCACGAAGGTCTCGAGCAGGCCGCTCACCCCCGTGAGCGACTCGCCCGTGACGTACTGCGCCAGGTCGACGACGTGGGCGCCGATGTCGCCCAGCGCCCCCGAACCCGCCTTCTGCTTGTCGAGGCGCCACGACATCGGTGCCTGCGGGTCCGCTATCCAGTCCTGCAGGTACTGCGCGCGCACGTGGCGCACCTGGCCGATCCGCCCCTGCTCGACCAGCTGCCGGGCCAGAGCGATCGCAGGCACGCGGCGGTAGGTGAACCCCACCATCGCGCGCACCCCCCGCGCCGCGGCCGCCTCGGCTGCGGCGACCATCGTCTCCGCCTCGGCCACGCTGTTGGCCAGCGGCTTCTCGCACATCACGTGCTTGCCCGACTCCAGCGCGGCGACCGCGATCTCGGCGTGCGCGTCGCCGGGCGTGCAGACATCGACCAGGCCGACGTCGTCCCGGGTCAGCAGGTCACGCCACCCCACGACGGCGTCGTCCCAGCCCAGGCGTTCGGCAGCCGCACGGACCGCCGAAGCGTCCCGCCCCGCGACCGCGCGCATGCGCGGCACCAGCGGCAGGTCGAAGAACCGCGGCGCCGTGCGCCAGGCCTGCGAGTGCGCCGCCCCCATGAACGCGTAGCCGACCATGCCGACCCCGAGCTCGTTGCTCTTACCGGTACTCATACCGCGCCTCCCCCGCCGTTGGCTCACCCGCTGTGTCGCACGCCCGAGAGGGCGTCGTCCTGGACGTCACTGCGTCAGGACTCGAAGCCGACCGACAGGTACTCCTCGACGTTGTCCGCCGTCACGACGGGCGCGTGGAGCTGGACGGTGCGCGGCACGCCGATCGACGCGAGGTCGCCCACCGTCTTGTTCTGCGCGATCAGGCGGGCGAGCTTGACGCCGTCGGCGGCCTGGGTGGACGGGTAGATGACGGTCGCCTCGACGACGCTCTCCCCGGACTGGATCTCTTCCATCATGTTGATGGACCCCGCACCGCCGACCATGAAGAACTCGTCGCGGCCGGCGTTCTCGATGGCGGCGAGCACGCCGACGCCCTGGTCGTCGTCGTGGTTCCAGATGGCATCGATCTGCGGCTCCGCCGACAGCAGGTTCGCCGTCTGCTCCTCGCCGCCCTCGACCGTGAAGTCGGCGGCGACGCGCGCGTCGACGTCCAGGCCGCAGTCGTCGAGGGCGTCCTTGAAGCCGTCGCTGCGGTCCTGCGTCAGCGGCAGGGAGTCGATGCCGGCGATCTCCGCGACCACCGCGTCCGGGTTGTCACCCAGCCGCTCGCAGATGTAGGTGCCGGCGCTCACGCCCATCCCGTAGTTGTCGCCCAGCACGGTGGTGCGGGCGGCGAACGGGCTGGTGAACTCGCGGTCCACGTTGATGACCGGGATGCCAGCCTCCATGGCCTCGAGCGCCACCTCGGTGAGTGCGGCGCCGTCGAACGGCAGCAGCACGATGGCGTCGACACCCTCGTTGATGAACCCCTCGACCTGGCTGATCTGCACGTTGACGTCGTTGGTGCCCTCGGCAACCTGGAGAGTGACGTCCTCGTACTTGTCGGCCTCGGCCTGGGCGGCGCTGGTGATCGCGCCCATCCAGCCGTGGTCGGCGGCCGGGGCGGAGAACCCGATGACCACTTCGTCGCCGGGCTCGTCGTTCTCCGTCACCGTGACTGGACCGGTGGCGGTGTCTTCGGTCTCGCGGGGTTCGTTGCTGGTGCAGCCGGCGACGACGAGCGCGGCGCAGGCAGCGGCCACGAGGGCGCCGGAGGCCCGGCGCGTGCGTACTGCTCGGACAGAAGTCATGGTGATCTCCCTTGATCCGGGGTGGAGCTGCTGGGTTGGCTGGTGCACGAACTCGGTTGCGCGCTCGGAGGCGCGCGGACGGGGTGACGACGGGCTCACGTGCTCGTCGCCCTCTCGCGCGAGGCGAACCACTGCTGGAGCAGCACGGCGGCCACGATGATCGCGCCCTTGGCAATCGCCTGGACCGAGCTGTCGAGGTTGTTGAGGACGAAGACGTTCGTCAGCGTCGCGAAGATCAGGACGCCCAGGACGGTGCCCGTGATGGTGCCGCGGCCGCCGGCCAGCAGCGTGCCACCGACGACCACCGCAGCGATGGCGTCCAGCTCGTAGAGCGTGCCGTGGGTCGAGGAGCCCGCAGTCGTGCGGGCCAGCATCATCACGGCGCCGATCCCCGCCGTCAGGCCGGTGAGCCCGTACAGGTACAGGGTGTGCCGCTTGATCTTGATGCCCGCCAGACGGGCCGCCTCCGGGTTGCCGCCCACCGCGATGGTGCGCCGGCCGAACGTGGTGCGGTTCAGCAGGAACCATCCGGCGGCGGCGACCACGACGAAGATCCACACGATCATCGGCAGGCCGAGGAGATCGCCGCGGAAGACGTCGAGGAACGGATCCACGTCGACGATCTGGGTGCGCCGCCCCGCGATGATCTCCGCCAGACCGCGGGCCGCGGCCAGCATCGCAAGGGTGGCGATGAACGCGGGCACCCTGCCGTAAGCGACGAGGGCGCCGTTCACCAGCCCCGCGCAGAGCCCGACCACGAGCGCGGTCAGGACGATGACCCACCAGCCGTAGTCCTCGGCCATGTACTGGGTGGACAGGGTGGACGCCCACACCGTCGCCAGGCCGAGCACCGAGCCGACCGACAGGTCGATGCCGCCGCCGGTGATGACGAACGTCATGCCGATGCTCACCACGCCGATCGTCGCGGCGAGGCTCAGGATCGTGGTGATGTTGCCGATGCTGGCGAACCGCCCGTCGGTGGTGGCGATCCCAACAACACACAGCAGGACCAGGGCGAGCACGAGGCCGCCCATTCGCAGTGCCGGCCCTGACAGGGCCGATCGTGTGCTCACGCGACACTTCCTTCCATGACCAGGTCGAGCACGGCGTGCTCGTCGATTTCGTCGGCCGGGCCCTCGTGGACCGCGCGGCCGTCGGAGATGACCAGAACCCGGTCCGCCAGGCCGAGCACCTCCGGGATCTCGCTGGAGACGACGAGCACGGCTGTACCCGCGTCGGCCAGCCGCCGGATCAGGCCGTAGATCTCGGCGCGCGCGCCGACGTCGACGCCCCGGGTGGGTTCGTCGAGCAGGAGTACGCGGCAGCCGTGCACGAGCCAGCGCGCCAGCAGCGCCTTCTGCTGGTTGCCGCCGGACAGGGTGCGCGCGTCGCGGTCCACCGAGGCGGGCCGCAGGTCGAGGGCCTCGACCTGCTCGCGCGCCGCCGCACGCTCGGCCCCCTCGTCGAGGAGTCCCCCGCGGCCCAGGCGCGCGAAGGTGGAGAGAGTGATGTTCCGGTACACAGGCTCGTCCAGGAGCAGGCCCTGGCTCTTGCGCTCCTCCGGGCACAGCCCCATGCCCGCGGCGACTGCAACGTCCACACCCGCGCGCAGGCGCTTGCCGCCCACGCGCACGCTGCCCGACGTCGCGCGCCGGGCCCCGTAGATCGTCTCCAGGATCTCGGAGCGGCCCGAGCCCACCAGGCCCGCCAGGCCGACGATCTCGCCGGCGCGGACCGTGAGGGAGACGTCCTCGAAGACTGCTCCGAGCCCGAGGCCCTCGACATCGAGCACCGGTGCCGCGTCCTCCGGGACGCCGGGACGGTCGGGGAACGCGTACTCGACCGACCGGCCGGTCATCAGCCGGATCAGCTCCTTGGTCGGCGTGTCCGCGACGGGCAGGCCCGTCGCGACGGTACGACCGTCCTTGAGCACGGTGATGCGGTCGCCGAGCTGCCGGATCTCCTCCAGGCGGTGCGAGATGTAGACGACGGCCACGCCCTCGGCCGTGAGCTCGCGCACGATGCGGTGCAGGTTCCCGACCTCCTCGGAGTCCAGCACCGCGGACGGCTCGTCCATGACCACGACACGCGCCTCGCGGGACAGCGCGCGGGCCAGCTGCACGATCTGCTTGCCTGCCGCGGGCAGGCGGCCCACCTCGCGATGCGGCGAGATCTCGGGGTGGCCGAGGCGCTGCATGACCTCGCGGGTACGCCGGGCGGCGTCGGACCGGCGGGTGACGCCGCCCCGCGCCAGCTCGTGCCCGAGGTAGATGTTCTCGGCGACGGTCAGGCCGTCGACGACGTCGAGCTCCTGGTAGATCGTCGCGATGCCGAGACGCAGGGCCGCCACCGGGTCCGGGATGGTGACCGGTGCCTCGTCGAGCAGGACCTCGCCCGCCGTGGGCTGGTGTGCCCCGGCCAGGATCTTGATCAGGGTGGACTTGCCCGCCCCGTTCTGGCCCAGCAGGCAGTGCACCTCGCCGGGACGGACCTCGAGGTCCACACCGTCGAGCGCTCGCGCGCCGGGAAACTCCTTCACGATGCCACGCATCCGCAGCAGGGGCTGCGGCGCCGGCTGCTCTGTCGGTTCTGGGTCCACGTCGACCATGTATCGAACGTAGATGGACTTTTGGCGACCGTCAAGCAAAAGTCGCAACTATGTTGACCATGATTGACTAGAGTCATGGTGGAAGTGGGACGGGCCGCGGTTCAGCAGGCACCCAAGGTCTCTGGAGCAGGAGACATGTTTCAGCTCCTGCGTGATGGACGGCCCCGCACGCGGGCCGATCTCGCGGCTGTGACGGGGCAGGCCCGGTCGACGGTCGCGGCGCGCATCGACCTGCTCATGGCGGCCGGGCTCATCGCACCGGCGGGCGAGGCGACGTCGACCGGCGGCAGGCCGCCCGCGACCTTCGCGTTCGCGCCGTCCGCGCGGGTGGTCCTGGGTGTCGACCTCGGGGCGACGCATGCCCGGCTCGCCGTGACCGATCTCGCCTCCACCATCCTGGCGCAGCGCGAGCTGCCGCTGCTGATCACCGACGGACCGGACCTCGTGCTCGACCGCGTGGCCGAGACCGGCGCCGAGCTGCTGCGCGAGGCCGGACGGTCCACCAGCGAGCTCGCCGGGGTCGGCGTCGGCCTGCCGGGGCCCGTGGAGCACGCCACCGGCAAGCCGAACAACCCGCCGATCATGCCCGGCTGGGACAACGCCGACGTGCCCGCCATCCTCGGCGACCGGTTCCACGCACCCGTGCTCGTGGACAACGACGTCAACATCATGGCCCTCGGCGAGCACCGCACCGCCTGGCCCGGCGTGGCCGACCTGCTGTTCGTCAAGGTCGCCACCGGCATCGGCGCCGGCATCATCGCCGACGGCGCGCTACGGCGCGGCGCGCAGGGCTCGGCGGGCGACATCGGGCACGTCGCCGTGCCGGGCGTCACCGACGTCGTGTGCCGGTGCGGCAACATCGGCTGCCTGGAGGCCATCGCCAGCGGGCTGGCCGTCGCGAACAAGCTGGAGGGCGCGAAGACGCCCGCCGACGTGGTCGCGCTGGTGCGCTCGGGTGACGTCGCCGCGAGCCAGGCCGTGCGCCAGGCCGGGCGGGACATCGGCGCGGTGCTCGCCACGAGCGTCAGCCTGCTCAACCCGTCGATGATCGTGATCGGCGGCATCCTGGCCGACGCCGGGGAGCACATCGTGGCCGGCATCCGCGAGGTGGTCTACCAGCGATCGCTGCCGCTGGCGACCCAGCACCTGCGCATCGTCACGGCGCGGACCGGCACGCAGGCCGGCGTGCTGGGCGCGAGCGCCATGGCGGTCGACCAGGCCCTCTCCTCGGAGGCGGTGGACCGCCTGGTGGCCTAGGCCTCCCGGGTGACGGCGGTGGTGACGAAGGTGAGGTAGGCGCGGTGGCGCCGGGGCTTGCGCCGGCCCGGACCGGTCAGGGCCGGGGCTTGCGCCGGCCCGGACCGGTCAGCTGGGCATGCCGGCCCGCCAGAACCGGTATGGGCGTGGCTTGTCAGGCAGTACGGGTGAGGTAGCGATCGGCCGGGACCCTTAGCGACAGGTTCGGGACGAGCGCCTGACGCGCCTTCTCGAACGACTCCCAGTCGCTGATGTCCGGCAGCGACAAGATCGTGACGGGCTCCCCGGCGTCGAGGCCGGCGAACGCCGCGTCGACGGCGTCGTCCACGTTCATGACCATCTCCTCGGGAAGAGCCGCGAGGTCGACACCGGAACCGTCCCAGAGATCCGTGCGGACAGCGCCCGGCAGCACGGCCTGCACCGTGACGGGGCTCTCGGCGAGCTCCTGCTGCAGGGCCTGGGTGAACGTCAGCACGTAGCTCTTGGTGCCGCTGTAGACGGCGCTGAAGGGCATGACGTTGAGAGCCATGGCAGAGGAGATGTTCACGACGGTTCCGTGCCCGCGGGCCGTCAGGCCCGGCAGGACGGCGATGGTCAGCCTGGTCAGCGATGTCACATTGAGGTTGATCAGCGCCTCATAGGCCGCCGCGTCGGAGGCTGCCAGCGGCGTGAGCAGCGCAGCGCCGGCGTTGTTGATCAGCACCTCGATGCTCTCGTCGGTCCGAAGACGCTCCTCGACCACGGAGATCTGCGCCGCATCGGTGAGATCGGCGGGGACGACGTCCACCGCACGGCCGGTGCGGCTGCGGATGTCCGACGCCAGCGATTCCAGCCGCGCGGTGTTCCGGGCCACCAGGATCAGGTCGTAGCCCCGGTCGGCGAGCCGCTGCGCGTAGGCGGTGCCCAGGCCGGCGGATGCGCCGGTGACGACGGCGGTCTTGTTCTGCGTGGTCATGGGGTTGTCTCATTTCTGGTCCGGTGGACGAACGGGCCGAATGTCGGCCCTGCGTTAGATGACGATAGGTATCTAACGTCGCCCCGTCAACCGCGCGGATGCCGCCGGCCACCGCCCAGGCGTGCCGCACGGGACGTCGCGTATGATAGATGCGGATTACTATCTAACCTTGGCAGGCAGGTGGCTGATGAGTCGCGTTTCGCAGGCGCAAGCGATCGAGAACCGCAGGCGCGCGGTCGCCGCGGCGTCCCGGCTCTTCCGGGAGCGCGGGGTGAACGGCATCAGCGTCGCCGATCTGATGAAGTCCATCGGACTGACCACGGGTGGCTTCTACAAGCAGTTCTCCTCCAAGGAGGCCTTGGTCGTCGAGGCGACTCGAGCCGGCTTCGAGGACCTTGACCTGCTCCTGGCCGAGTTCGATACCACCCACGGCGATCACGACAGCGCGCGCGGCGCCCTCGTCGACTTCTACCTGTCGGCCGAGCACCGTGACCAGCCCGGCACCGGCTGCCCGACCGCGGGATTCGCAGGCGACGTGGCTCGCGAGCCGACGGCTGGGGAGGTGCGTGAGACCTACGCAGCCGGAGTCGAGGACTTCGCCGCGTGGCTGTCTACCGACGGCGACGACGGGCTTCCCATGGTGGCCACTCTGGTCGGCGCGCTCCTGCTTGCCCGGGCCACGGCGGGCACGGAGCTGTCGGAGAGGATCCTGGAGTCGACCCACAAGGTCGTGGCCGCACCACACCGGCCGTGACCCGCCGGTTCACAGCGCCTCCGGGCCGCCCTCCAGCAGCGCCTTGAACCCGTCCTCGTCGAGGACAGGCACCCCGAGCTCCTCGGCCTTGGCCGCCTTGGTCCCGGCGTTCTCCCCCACCACCACGTAGTCGGTCTTCTTCGACACCGAGCCGGAGGCCTTGCCGCCCGCGGCGAGGATGGCCTCCTTGGCGCCGTCCCGCGTGAAGTCCAGGAGCGAGCCGGTGACCACCACGGTCAGGCCCGCCAGCGGGCCGGTCGGCTCGGTGTCCGCCTCGGCCATGGCCGCGGGACCGGGATGCCCAGGCGTCGCCAGCTGGACGCCCGCCGCGCGCCACGCCGCGAGGATCTCCTGGTGCCAGTCAACGGCCAGCCACGCCTTGATCTCGGCGGCGATCACGGGCCCCACGCCATCGACGGACGCCAGCTGCTGCTCCGATGCCGCCTCGATCGCGTCCACGGACCCGAACCAGCCCGCGAGCGCCCGCGCCGCCACCGGCCCGACGTGCCGGATGTTCAGCGAGACGAGCATGCGCCACAGGTCCTTCGTCTTGGCACGCTCGAGCTCCTCGAGGAGCTTGGTCGCGTTGGCCGACGGCACCCACTCCGGCAGGGTCTCGCCCGCGGCCTCTGCCGCCGCGCGCTGCGCCTTGCCGTAGGTCATCCGACGGCGGAACGGGGCACGCCGGCGCGCCACCCCGTCGTCGTCCACCTTGGGGAGGCCGGTCTCGGCGTCGCGCACGACTGCCTCGATGGGGAGCAGCTGGTCGAGCGTGAGCGAGAACAGCCCTGCCTCGGTGACCAGGGGCGGTGTGTCCGGGACGTCGGGCTGGGTGAGCGCCGCGGCAGTGACCTCGCCGAGTGCCTCGATGTCGAGGCCTCCGCGCGAGCCGATGTGCTCGACCCGGCCGCGGACCTGCGCGGGGCAGGACTTCGCGTTGGGGCAGCGCAGGTCGACGTCGGCCTCCTTCATGGGGCGCAGGGGCGTGCCGCACTCCGGGCAGCTCGCGGGCATGACGAAGTCCTCGCGCGGGTATCCGTCGTCGGCCAGGGCGGCCACCGGCCCGAGGATCTCGGGAATGACGTCGCCAGCCTTGCGCAGCACGACGACGTCGCCGATCCGCACGCCCTTGGCCCGCACCACGTCCTGGTTGTGCAGCGTCGCCTGGCGCACCGTGGAGCCCGCGACCTTGACCGGCTCCATCACGGCGTACGGGGTGGCCCGGCCGGTACGGCCCACGCCGATCTGGATGGCGAGCAGCCGGGTGTTGACCTCCTCCGGCGGGTACTTGAAGGCGATGGCCCAGCGGGGCGCGCGGCTGGTCGAGCCCAGCCGGCGCTGCAGCTCCAGGGCGTCGACCTTGAGGACTATCCCGTCGAGCTCGTGCTCGATGTCGTGCCGGTGCTCGCGGAAGTAGTCGATCATCTCGAGCGCGCCGTCCAGGCCCGGCACGACCCGGTTGTGCGGGGACACGGCGATGCCCCACTGCTCGAACAGCGTGTACGCGTCGGACTGCCGCGCCAGGGGCTCGTGCTCGCCGGCCTGCCACTGCAGGGTGCCCACACCGTGCGCGTACATCCGCAGGTTGCGGCTCGCGGTGACCGCCGGGTCCTTCTGGCGCAGCGAGCCCGCGGCCGTGTTGCGCGGGTTCGCGTAGGGGTCCATGCCTGCCGCGACGAGCTTCTCGTTGAGCACCGCGAAGTCGGCGGTGGTCATGAAGACCTCGCCGCGTACCTCGATGACGTCCGGGTGCGCGGCCGGGTCGCCGGCGAGGCGCTGCGGGATCGAGGCGATGGTCCGCACGTTGGCGGTGACGTCCTCCCCCGCGCGCCCGTCGCCACGGGTCACGCCGCGGACCAGCCTCCCCTTCTCGTACACCAGGGAGATCGCCAGCCCGTCGATCTTGACCTCGCACAGGAGCCCGGGGCGGTCGGTGCCGAGGTCGCGCTGCACCTTGTCGGCCCACGTCGCGAGCTCATCGGTGGCGAACGCATTGTCGAGCGACAGCATGCGCTCGATGTGCTCCACAGTCGCGAACCCCGCCGTAGCCGCGCCACCGACACTCTGTGTGGGCGACTCCGGCGTCACCAGCGCCGGGTGGGCCGCCTCGAGCGCCTGCAGCTCGCGCATGCGCGCGTCGTACTCGGCGTCCGACGACACCGGTGCGTCGTCCTCGAAGTACGCCCGCCGGTCCTCCTCGATCCGGGCGACCAGCTCGGCCCATCGGCGCTGGGCCGCCGCCTCGTCGCCCGTGTCTGCCGGTTCCAGGATGCCTGTCGTCTCGCTCACAGACACAATCATGGACTGAACCACTGACATCCGAGCGGTCACCCGGTCGAGCGCACCCGAAAAGGTCTGCCGACCTGGGCGTTCGCCCCGATCCGCCCGCTCAGCGCTCGGCCTGGCCCACGCCGCCCGACGCCGGGGACGTGAACCGGACCGGCAGCCGGCGCGGGTACCGCGACCACGGCGAGAGCGACATCTCGAGCGAGTCCGACGACACCGTCAGCTGCATGTCGAGGATGCGGCGCAGCAGGGTGTCCACGGCGATACGTCCGATGAGCGGGCCGATCCGGTGGGCCGGGCACGCGTGCGCGCCAGCGCCCCACGTGAGGTGGAACCGGCTGCCGAGCTCCTCCCACGGGTCGTCCGTACGGATGGCCCGGTCGGCGTTCGCCGCGGCGACGGCGGGGACGAGGGCGTCGCCGACCGCGATCCGGCGCCCGCCCAGCTCGCAGTCCTGCCGGGCGAACCGCGGCAGCACGTGCGGCGCGGGCGGGTTGCGCCGCGACACCTCGTCCAGCGCGTCGTCCAGGTCGAGCCGGCCGCGGCGCAAGCGGGCCGCGAACGCCGGGTCGGTCAGGATCATGTGCAGCGTGCTGGCGATCCACGCGATCTCGGCGTCGTGCCCGAGGCGGAACATCACGCCGATCGAGGCCATGGCCTCGACGTCGTTCGCATGGTTCGGGTGGTTCACCAGGGCCGTGGTCAGGTCCTCACCCGGCTCCGCGCGGCGCGTCGCCACGAGCCCCACCAGCAGCGCCTCCTGCTCGACGGCGGCCGCGCGCGCCTTCTCCCTGCCGGCGGACAGCGCATCGGTGAGCTCGTGCATCTTGTTCCCGTCCGACAGGCTCATGCCGAACATCTCGGTCATGACCATCACGGGAACCGCCACGGCGTACTCGCTCACGAGGTCCGCCTCGCCGCGCGGCATCAGGCGGTCGATGATCGCCTCGCACGTCACCGCTACGGTGCGGGCCAGGCGCTTCTCGTCCACGGCTCCCAGGGCGTCGTCGAGCGGGGCGCGCAGCCGACGCTGCTGGATCCCGTCGAGGAAGTACGCGTTCTCCCGCGGGGCCAGGGCGGCAAGCACCCCCGAGTCCGCGGGCAGGGAACGCTCCTGGACGTATCGCCAGTTGCGGGAGTTGCGGGAGAACAGCAGCTCGTTGCGCATCACGCTGCTCGCCTCGTCGTACCCCAGCACCAGCCACGCGGGCACGCCGGGCTCCAGGTCCATCGGGGCCACCGGGCCCCACTCGTCGCGGAGTCGCTCGTAGAGCTTGTTCGGGTCCCGGGCCGTTGTGATGTCCGACAGCCGCATCCGGTCCGGAATGTCTTCCAGCCGACCGTGCAGTCCGCTGGACAGCGTCACGCGTTGACCTTCTGGAAGACGGGGAAGGTCATGGCGTGCTCGACCAGGGTGATGAGGGTCAGGACGGCGGACTGCCGGTCGCGGGCGTCGCACTCCACGATCGGCGTCTCGGGCAGCAGGTCCAGCGCCGCACGGACCCGCTCCAGCGGGTAGTCCGGCGAGTCCGGGAAGTGGTTGACGACCACCGCGAACGGGATCTTGGTCCGCAGCTCCAGCTGGTCCAGGACCTCGAAGCTGTCCTCCAGGTGCCGCGTGTCGATCATGACCAGCGCGCCGACGGCGCCGTCGGCCAGGCCTGCCCACAGGTCCCAGAAACGGCGCTGGCCCGGGGTGCCGAACAGGTACAGGGCGATGTCTTCGGTCACGGTGATGCGACCGAAGTCCATCGCGACCGTCGTCGTCTCCTTGTTCGGCAGCCCCGGGTCGATGCCCACGCTCGCCGTGGTGATGCGCTCCTCGGTACGTAGCGGGTCGATCTCGCTGACGGCACCGATCAGCGTCGTCTTGCCCACCCCGAAGGCGCCCACGACCAGGACCTTCACCGACCGTGCAACGGTCGGTGCCAGGTGCGGTCCGGGCGCGGTGCGGTCAGAGCTTGCGGAGTCCATCGAGAATCTTCTCCAGGATGTCCTTGCCGGGCAGGACGTGCGATTGGTGGTTGGAACGAATCGTCAGGTGTCCCGCGTCGACCAGGTCCGAGACCATGACCGCCACGAGGCTTACCGGTAGCTGCAGGTAAGCCGCCACCTCCGCGAGCGCGAGCGTGCCGCGGCACAGCTGCGCCAGCTCGCGCTCCAGCCGGCCCGCCGTCGAGAGCAGAGGCCTGCTCTCGACGGCGCGCACAAGAGTCTCCGGTCGCAGAGTGTTCCGCGACGGGTGCGCACGCCCCGAGGTGAGTACGTACGAGCGCACCGGGTGGTCGCGGTATTCCTCGGTGTCCATCCCCTCGCCCCCTGTCGGTCGGTCAGGTATCCGTCGAGCTGGTGGTGCCTGAAACACGCGAGCCGCGCTGGGCCCGAATAGTGCTTTCCCGTATGGCGGCCGAGGCGGGATCAGCTGGAGATCCGCTCCGTGCCCAGGGTGCGCTCCCCAATCATGAGGACCTGGGCCTGCATCTGCTGGGCGATCAACGCCGGGTCGATCACCGTCTCTGTGACGACCGCGAGGCGGGAGCCGTCGCCGGCCCCCCGGACGAAGAGGAATCCGCCGTCGAACTCCACCATCACCTGGCGGATCGTCTCGCTGTGCCCGAACTCCCTGCTCATTCCCATTCCCAGCGCCACAAGTCCGGCACATGCCGCGGCCACCTTGTCGGCCACGTCGAGCGGGGTCTGGTCTGTCCGAACCTTCATCAGCCCGTCCGAGGTGAGCACCACAACATGCTTGACCCCTCGCACTCCACTGATGAGCTCGAGCATCCAGCTGTTGCCGTCGGTGCTCGTCATGCCGTCGGCCTGCGTAGTCATCGGTCCTCCGAAATTCCGCCGGCTCCAGCCGACGGTTCGCTGCTGTCTGGTGAGTCCCCGAACCGCGCCTCGCTCGAACTGAAGAAGGCGCCCATCCACTCACCGGCCTCCTCGGCCGTCTGAGCGGGACGAGGAGCTTCGGTACGGAGCTCCTGGGACTTGGTCCGGTCGTCGGGCACGTCCACCTCTCCACGGCGCGATCGCCGTTGCGGAAGCGCACCCGGCTCGGGGAACTCATCACCCTCAGGGCGGGCTCGCCCAGGGCGCAGGGGCAGCTCGCCAGGGGCCGTCACCGGGGCACCGGCCACAGGCGTCTCCTCCTCGTCGTCGACCACGTCGTCGGGCGCGCTCAGCGGCTCGACGGAAACCACGGTCGCGGCGTCGGGCGCCGCGGGAGCCGGCCACTCGTCGTCGGCGGCGGGCTTCGCGGTGGACAGCTCGGGTGCGAGCGGCGCCTCGACGACGGCGGTGGCAGTGCGGCTCGATGCCAGCGCGGCGACACCCGTGGACCGGGCGCCGGCGCTCGGCAGGTTCGCAGCCGGCGTGAGCATGCCCGACGGCACCACTGCCTCGGTGAGCTCGGCCGGAATCATGACGATGGCGCGGAGCCCGCCGTACACCGACTCGGTGACGTCCACGCGGAAGCCGTGGCGGCGAGCGTAGGTGCCGACCACTGCCAGGCCAGTCTGCGGGATCTCGCCCAGCTCGGTGATGCTGATCTCGCGCTTGCCGGAGGCGATGTCGCGCGCCTGCTCGAGCTGCTTGAGGTCGAGGCCGACGCCGCAGTCGTCGATCTCGACGACGGCACCGCGCTGCACCTGGCGCAGCGCGACGAGCACCTGCGTGGTGGGCGGCGAGGACTGCGTGGCGTTGGACAGCAGCTCTGCCACGAGGTGGATGAGCGGCTCGACGATGCGGGCCGAGACGGCGACGCCGGGGTCGCCCGACACCTCGACCCGGTGGAACGCTGTGATGCGGCTGGCGGCGCCCTTGACGACGTCGGGCAGCGGGAGCGGCTCGCTCCACTGCTGGCCCGGCCACTCGCCGCACAGGGCCGCGAGGCTCTGCGCCTGGCGGGCCTGCTGGGCCGCCGCGTGGTCGACGCGCATGGAGGTCTGCAGGATGTCCGGGTCGGCGGGGTGGCGCTGCACCATGCGCGCCGCCTCCTCCTGGATGCGGTGTGCGGCCGCCTGGACCTTGCGGCTCAGGGCGACGACGGCCACCTGGACGGCGTCGCGGCGGGCTACGCGCTCCTCCTGCACCCGGGCGAGCATGGCGGCGGCCTCGTCGAGCCGGGCCTGCGCGTGGGCGTCGCCGGGGAGATGCGGCAGGGGCGGGGCCGGCTCGCTGGCGAGGAACGCGGGCAGCTGCTCCTTCGCCAGCGCGTCGAGCGCGGCCGAGGCCGCCTCGGCGCGCTCCTCGGCACGACGGTGCGCGAGGATCAGGTCGTCGTGCGCGGCAAGGTCGTCCCGCGAGGACCGCGCGGCGATCAGCGCGGCCGCCACGGCGAGCCCGACGGCGGCGATGCCGACGAGCCAGGCGGGCCACAAGGAGCTGGCGCCGGTAGCAGTGAACAGGACGGGCGCTACGAGTACGTAGGCAAGCACGCCGGCGACGCACACCCAGGGTGCAACCTGGCGCAGCCTGCTGGGCGGAGGAGAAGAAGACATCGAGCTCACCGAGCCGATCCCCTTAATAGTTGTCTCGTCTTAAGTTCGGACGACCGGACACGGCGAATACCGCGACCCGCTCCACGAACTCGGCTGGAGGAGGCGAACAACCCCCTGGACTGCAGTTTCTACCACAGGGCGTCCCAGGCGTGGAAGGGCAGGCCGTGGTGCGACCTGCGAAAATAAGTGCCACTGACGAATACGGAAGGCCGGAGGCCCGGTATCACCCCAAAATAGCAAAAGTCGGGCGATTCTGTTCAGGAGGCCGGCTAGTGGCCGGATGACGGCGGACGCCGCGGCGAGCCGCGTAGGGTGCTCCCCATGAGCGTCGAGCACACCCAGACCGCCACCCGATCCGCTCTCCCGGCGACCCCCCTCGACCCCACCGCGGCCGACCCGTTCGGCTGGCTCGAGGACGTCGAGGGCGACACCGCGCTGGACTGGGTGCGTGAGCGCAACGCGCACAGCGCGGCGGCCCTCGGCGGCCCGGCCTTCGCCGAGACCCAGCGGGCGGTGCGCGAGGTGCTCGACTCGGACGACAAGATCCCGCACGTCTCCAAGGTGGGGAGGCACTACTACAACTTCTGGCAGGACGCCGAGCACCAGCGCGGCCTGTGGCGCCGCACCACGCTCGACTCCTACCGGACCGACGACCCCGAGTGGGAGATCGTCCTCGACCTCGACGAGCTCGCGGCGCAGGAGGGCGAGAGCTGGGTCTGGCACGGCGCGAGCGTCCTGCGCCCGACGCCGGAGCAGCTCGCGGCGGGCGAGCCCCGCCGGCACGCGCTCGTCGACCTCTCGCCGGGCGGCTCCGACTCCGACGTGACGCGCGAGTTCGACCTGGTCACCAAGCAGTTCGTGCCCGAGGGCGAGGGCGGGTTCGTCCGGGCCCAGGCCAAGGGCGGGCTGGCCTGGGTCGACGCCGACACGGTCTACGTGTACACGGACTTCGGCGACGGCACGTTGACGCCGGCGGGCTACCCGCGGCAGGTGAAGCGGTGGCGGCGCGGCACTCCCCTGGCCGAGGCGACCCTCGTCTACGAGGGCACCGAGCAGGACATGTACATCAGCGCGTCCCGCTCGCACACCCCGGGCTTCGAGCGCGACCTGGTGCACCGCGCGCTGCGTTTCTACGCCAACGAGACGTACCTGGCCACGGGCGTGGGCACGCCCGGCCAGACGCTCACGAAGATCGACGTGCCGGACTCGGCGAACGTCGGGCTGCACCGCGAGTGGATGCTGGTGCGGCTGCGCGACGACTGGGCGCTCGGTGGCACGACCTACCGCGCCGGGTCCCTGCTCGCCGCCCTGTTCGACGACTTCATGGCCGGGTCCCGCGACCTGACGGTCCTGTTCGAGCCGACGCCGACGACATCGCTCTCGGGGACCACCTGGACGCGGAACCGCCTCGTGCTCAACGTGCTCGACGACGTGAAGAACCTCCTGTACGTGCTGACGCCGCCCGCTCCGGTGGTCGAGCCGGTCGAGACCCAGGTTTCGACAAGCTCGACCAGCGCTGGGGCAGGATCGACCAGCGAACGGGCGTGGGTCCGCTCCGAGCTACCCGTGGGCGGCGAGCTGCTCACCGTCGGCGTCGGCGCGGTGGACGTCGTCGACTCGGACGACGTCTGGGTTGTCACCACCGGGTACCTGACGCCGTCGACGCTGGCGCGCACCGGCGTCGTCGGCCCCGGCGAGGAGCCGGAGGCGCCCGAGGTGCTCAAGTCCGCGCCCTCCTACTTCGAGACCGCGGGCCTGGAGGTCCGCCAGCTGTTCACGGAGTCGGACGACGGGACGCGCGTCCCCTACTTCGTCGTCGGCCGCGCGGACCTCGTCTCCGGGGAGGCGGGCCCCGCACCCACCCTCCTGTGGGGGTACGGCGGGTTCGAGCACGCGATCCTGCCCGGGTACTCGGGCACGGTCGGGCGCGCGTGGCTGGACCGCGGCGGGGTGTACGCCGTGGCGAACATCCGCGGTGGCGGCGAGTACGGGCCGGCCTGGCACCAGGCTGCGCTGAAGGAGCACCGGCACCGCGCGTACGAGGACTTCGCGGCCGTGGCACGCGACCTCGTCGCCCGGGGCATCACCGTGCCCGCGCAGCTCGGCATGGAGGGCCGCTCGAACGGCGGGCTGCTCGCCGGCAACATGCTGACGCAGTACCCGGAGCTGTTCGGGGCGATCATCGTGGGTGTCCCGCTGCTGGACATGAAGCGGTACTCGCACCTGCTCGCGGGGGCTTCCTGGATGGCGGAGTACGGCGACCCGGACACCGACGACTGGGAGTTCCTCCAGAAGTTCTCGCCGTACCACCTGTTCGACGCAGCCCGGGACTACCCGCCGGTGCTGTTCACGACGTCGACCAAGGACGACCGCGTGCACCCCGGCCACGCCCGCAAGATGGCGGCGCTCATGCTGGCCGCGGACAAGGACGTGACGTACTACGAGAACATCGAGGGCGGCCACGGAGGGGCGGCGAACAACGCACAGGCGGCGTACATGGCGGCCACGCACTGGACGTTCCTGTGGAACCGCCTGACAGACCAGACCCCATAGCCCCGCCCACCTTTGTTGTGGGCGTGATCGTTGCGCCTAAAGCGGGCACATAGTCGCAACGATCACGCCCACAGCAATCACGCCTCCGCGCGTTCCGCCAGGGCTTCCGCTACTCGGCCCAGGTTGGCCAGCTCCGCTCGGTGCTCGTCGGTCGAGCCGAACGACTTCCGGGGCGCGGCCAGCAGCGTCACGTCCGCCAGCTGCGCGGCGGGCAGGCCTACCCGCCGCCACGGCACCCCGACGAGGTCGGCGAGCTCGCCGAGCGCCGGCCCCGCGCACTGCGAGATCTGCGCGGGCGGCAGCCCTGCCCACAGTCCCGTGCCGCGTTCCATGGCGCGGGCGATCAGCTCCCAGGCCTGCGCGTTCCAGCCGCCCGGCCCGACTTCGGCCAGGTTCAGGCCCAGCGCGTCCGCGCCGGCGAGCACCACCGGCGGCACTCCCACCCACGTGCTCCCGAGGTGCACCACGGAGCGCGCACCCGCGTCCCGCACCGCCGCGAGCACCGGCTCCAGGCCCTCGACGATCTCCGGCCCGGCCACCGCCCGCAGCCGGGAGAACCCGGAGAACGTCGGCAGCACGCCCGCGTGCACCTGACCGAGCAGCGGCTCCGCGAGCTGCACCGTCACCTCGGCACCGGGAACCTGGGCCACGATGTCCGCCACCAGCGTGCGCAGGCCGTCGGCGAGCGCGCCGGCCAGGGCGTTGCGGGCGCCGGCGTCGGCCAGGACGCGGTCCCCGCGGGCCGACCACAGCTGGGCCGCCAGCGTCCACGGCCCCAGTACCTCCACGGTGAGCGGGCCCGCGTGGCCGTGCGCCGCGATGGCGAGCGCGCCGAGGTCCTCGCGCCAGAACGTCTCCGCCCGCCGCGCGTCGACGCCGGGGCGCTCGGTCAGCTTCCAGCCGTGCGGGCCCAGCTCGACGGGCATCTCGGTGAGCCGCGCCGCCGTCCGCCCGAGGGCGTCCGCGCCCGGACCACGCTGGGCCAGCTGCGTCAGGAACGGCACCGCGTAGACGCCGGTCGGCAGCTCCGCGAGCTCGCCCAGCGCCAGCTGCTGCGCCTCGAGCACGTCGCGCTCGCCCCCGGGCCACGGCCCGTGTCCGCTCACAGCAGTCATCAGCTCTCCTCGTTCGGCAGGTTCAGGCGGGCCCTCACGCGTGAGATCGGTCGGTCGGGACCGGATCGGTCGATCAATCGACCGATCTCGTCCCGAGGGACCGAGGCCAGCGAGTCCGGTCGGTTGCTACCGCGGCGCGGGAGCCCGCCAGGCCCGGGACACCGTCGCCTGGCCCAGCACGCGCGTACCGCTGTACACCACCACCGACTGGCCCGGCGCGACCCCGCGCAGGGGTGCCCCGGTCAGCTCGATCTCCATCGCGGGAGCGGACGGGTCCGACCCGTCAGCGGCCGACGCCGGTCGCTCGCCGTCCGGTATGCCGTCACCATACGCGCCGGCGGGCCGGGCGATTGACCGCACCCGCGCCGGGACGGGCGCCCCGTGCGCGCGGACCTGCACCTCGGCGTCGAACCACTCGTCAGCGGAGGGGACGACGGCGGCGGGGGTCTCGACAGGCTCGACCAGCGGGTTCGGCAGCGACGGGCTCGGCTCGACCGGCGGAAGCACGCCGTCGAACCACAGCGCCTTCTCCCCCGCGATCCGGTCCACGCTCAGCAGCTCGGCGGGACCGACCACCACGGTGTTCGTCGCGGGCTGCACGTCCACCACGTACCGCGCCTTGCCGTCGGCGGCCGGGCGTCCGAGGGCAAGCCCCCGGCGCTGGCCGACGGTGAACGCGTAGGCGCCGTCGTGCTCGCCCACCACCGCGCCGGAGACGTCCACCACGGAACCCGGGCGGGAGCCCAGCCGGGACTGCAGGAACCCGCGGGTGTCGCCGTCGGCCACGAAGCAGATGTCGTAGGAGTCGGGTTTCGCGGACACCGACAGCCCGCGCCGCGCGGCCTCGGCGCGCACCTCGTCCTTGGACGCGAACCCGCCCAGCGGGAACATCGCGCGAGCGAGCCGCTCGGGCCCGGCGACGGCCAGCACGTACGACTGGTCCTTGGCGTCGTTCGGCGAGCGGTGCAGCTCGCGCACGGTGCGCCGCCCGCCGCCCGGTAGCGCGACCTCGCGGCTCTCGATCTGCGCGTAGTGGCCCGTCGCGACAGCGTCGAACCCGAGGGCCGTCGCCTTGTCGAGCAGGGCCTCGAACTTGATGTGCTCGTTGCAGCGCACGCACGGGTTGGGGGTGCGGCCGGCCTCGTACTCTGACAGGAAGTCGGCCACGACGGTGTCCTCGAACCGCTCGGACAGGTCCCACACGTAGTACGGGATGCCGAGCACGTCGGCGGCGCGGCGGGCGTCGCCCGCGTCCTCGATGGAGCAGCAGCCGCGCGACCCCGTGCGGAACTGGTCCCGGTTCCGGGACAGCGCCATGTGCACGCCCACGACGTCGTGCCCCGCCTCGACGGCGAGCGCGGCCGCCACCGCTGAGTCGACGCCGCCCGACATGGCGGCGAGCACCCTCATGCCATGCCGCCCATCGCCCGGCCGGACACCAGGCCTGCGGCCTGCGCCCGCGCCACTACCTGCGGCAGGGCAGCCACGAGCCGGTCGACGTCGGCCTCGGTGGACGTCGCCCCGAGCGTGAAGCGCAGGGCGCCGCGGGCCTCCGTCTCCGGGACCCCCATCGCCAGCAGCACGTGCGACGGCTGCGGCACGCCCGCCTGGCAGGCCGACCCGGTGGACGCCTGCACGCCCGCGGAGTCCAGCAGGTACAGCAGGGAGTCCCCTTCGGCGCCCGGGAAGGTGAAGTGCGCGTTGCCGGGCAGCCGGTCGTCCGACGCCGGGTCGGCGCCGCGCAGCACCGCGGAGGGCGCGACGGCACGCACCCGGGCGACGAGGTCGTCGCGCAGGGCGGACAGCCGGGCGGCGCGGTCGGGCACGCAGTCGACGGCGTGGCGCACGGCGACGCCGAAGGCCGCGATCGAGGCGACGTCGAGCGTCCCGGAGCGCACCCCGCGCTCCTGGCCGCCGCCGTGGATCACCGCGTCGAGCGCCAGGTCGCGCTTGGCCAGCAGGGCGCCGACGCCGACCGGGCCGCCGAGCTTGTGGCCGGTGATGGTCATGGCGTCCACGCCGGACTCTGTGAAGTCCACCTCGGCCTGGCCCACGGCCTGCACGGCGTCGGTGTGCACGGGGATGCCGTACGGGCGCGCCGCACGCACCACGTCGCGAACGGGCTGGAGCGTGCCGACCTCGTTGTTGGCCCACATGACGCTGATCAGCGCCGTCTCGGCGGCATGGGCGGCGAGCTCGGCGCGCAGGGCGGCGAGGTCGAGCCGGCCCTCCCTGTCGACGGGCAGGAGCACTATGTCGGCGCCCGCGTGGCCCGCGAGCCAGAACGCCGGGTCGAGCACGGCGTGGTGCTCCACCGCGGAGACCAGGATCCGGGTGCGGCGCGGGTCCTGGGCGCGGCGCCCCCAGAAGATGCCCTTGATCGCCAGGTTGTCCGACTCCGTGCCGCCCGACGTGAAGATGACCTCGCTGGGCCGCGCGCCCAGCGACTTCGCGAGCGTCTCGCGCGCTTCCTCGACGGCCCGCCGCGACGTCCGGCCCGCGGAGTGCAGCGACGACGCGTTGCCGGTCCGCTGCGCCTCGGCCACGAACGCGGCGAGCGCCGCGGCCGACATCGGCGTGGTCGCGGCGTGGTCGAGGTACGCGCCGTCGGGCTCGCGGCGCGGCTCACCGTGCGCGCCGCTCGCCGTCAGCGGCGTGCGCGCAGGGTCAGGGGGCGGGGTGGTCACGGTCATCAAGTCTACGAACGCCGCGGAGCCCCGATCGCATCCCGCGGTGTGAGCCGCGCGACGGTCACTCGCGGGAGAACACGTGGGAGAAGTCCATGTCCCATCGCGCCAGGTCGCCGGCGGGCAGCTGCCACACGTACTCGTTCTTGAGCTTGCCGCCGTCCGTGGCGAACGGCCCGGAGTGGTGGCCGTAGAAGGCGATGGTGGGCAGCGTGCCGTCCGGCGCGGTGAGCACACCGTTGTGGAAGTCCGCGTTACGACGGCGGAGCTCGTCGGCGACGAATGCCCGGAACCGCTCCTGCTCCAGGCCTGCCGCGGCCGTCGCGCTCTCGGTCAGCTGGAGTGCGATGTGCAGCTGCCGGTCGCCGCGCTCGTCCTCGAAGCTGATCAGCCGGTGGTTCTCGACGGCCTCCAGCAGCTCGGTGCTGCTGTGGATGACGTCGCGGAGTGCGTCGGGCCCGACGACGGCGCCGTTGTAGTCGACGGACAGGTCGGACCGCCCGTAGTGGAACAGCAGCGGGAGGTCGAGGAACTTCTCGTCGACGACGGAGTCGTGGCCGAGCTCCTTCAGGACCGGCAGGACGTCGCGCATGCGCAGCACGTGACCGCGGTCGTGGATGTTGTACCGGATGCGAGGGTTGATGTTCCTGTCCCGGGCGATGGTGACGATCAGCTCGCCGGCGTCGTTCGTCTCGATCAGGTAGTCGAACGGGTTGAACTGGAAGATCATCGGCAGCACGCCGTACTCACCGGTCCTCGTCAGTCGCTCGGACAGGCGCGGGTCACCGGCGATCGCGCGGCGCAGGGCGACGGTGAAGTCGGTCTCGATACTGAGGTTGATCTCCAGGTCGCTCGCCCCGTACGAGCCGAACGCACTGTGGGCGAAACGAAGGATGTGCGAGCGCATGTTCTCGCTGATTCCCTCGCCGCCGAACGCGGCGACTATGTCGTAGTCCTCCCAGCGCAGGCGGTCGTCCTCGAACAGGGACTTCAGGAAGGGCGGATAGCTGGTGATGATGTAGGTGTACTCGGTCCCGAACTCCTGCATCGTGCTGATGATCTTGTCCTTGTCGGGCCCGCAGGACTTGATCATCGTGACCTCGGTGAGCGAGGCCGAGACGTTCATGCCGGTGGCCCAGGCACCGAGGGAGAACGCGTTCAGGACGAACGGCTTCTTGCGCAGGGTCGAAGCGGTGCGTGCGAAACCCACCTGAAGCAGCTGGCGGGTGGCGGCGCGTTCCTCCTGTCCGCGGACCCAGCTCGTGGGCGTCCCCGAGCTTCCCGAGGACTCGTCGACGACGACGCCGCGGCGGGGCAGCCGTCCTCCGATGCAGCGCTCGGGGATGCTCCAGCGCTTGATGTAGGACGACTTGTCCATCTCCGGGATCCCCTGGAAGGCCTCGGCGAGGGAGCCGGTGAAGCCGAGCCGCCCGTCGCGGCCGCGTTCCGCGAGGAAGGCACGGTAGGCGGGAACCTCCCGCGCCGCCAGGTCGAAGGTGCGCCACGCGCGCAGGCGGCCCAGCCACCAGCGCACCGGCTCGATGCCCGGCCCGAGGAGCAGCTTGTGGGTGTTGACGCTGCGGGTGAGCGGGCGGACGACGGCGTCCACGAGGCCCACCAGGGCGAACGCGAGGATGCGCTTCATGCGCCTGCTCCGATCAGCATCGACGTGGCGGGGCGGCGGTGTGCCTCGGGCGGCGTCTTGCTGTACCCGAAGCGGAACAGCATCCAGGCCATCCGGTCCTGGCTCTCGTCGGCGGCGACCGCCTCGACGAACGCCCGGTGCGAGCCGGGGTTGGTGATCACCGTCCCGAACGGGTGGAGCCGGACGTCGAAGGCGGTGAGCTCGAGCCAGAGCCGCATGAACGTGCGGCCGGCCTCGATGTAGTCGGCAGGCTTCGCGAACGGGCCCTCCAGCCGGCCGAGCTGGCGCACCCCGCGCATGGTGTTCAGGTAGATGCCGCGGATCGCCGCGCCGATGACCGGCGCGTCCCACAGGTCGCGGTGCGACATCACGAACCTGAGCAGGGGGCCGGGCATGAGCATGGCCTCGGCGCTCAGGCCGTCCGCCCGGACGCGCGCGTCGTCCTTGCTGAACCGCAGCCAGGTCATGATCTCGTCGTACACCGCGTCGTTGCGCAGGTCCGAGAACAGGGTCGCCTGGTTGATGTGCACCAGCCTGCGCACGGTCCGGCGGTCCGCGGTCGTGCGGAACGTGTGCCCCGCCGAGCTCGCCACACCGGCGGCGGCCGCAAGTACCTCGTCGGGCACGAGCCGTGTGTCGTAGGGGCGACGGGACGTGCGGCGGGACCGGAACAGCTCCAGCCGTGCCCGTTCGTCCCACGATACGGGCCGGGGCGTGAGGGTCACCGTGCCCAGGGCGTGCAGCCGGTCGGTGCTCGCGAAGTCCATCTCGCCGTGGTCGAGGCTCTCCGCCACCCCGTACCCGAGCCCTTCGGCCACGGTGCGGAGCGACTCCAGGAAGACGCCCGCGCAGACGTGCCCGAAAGGAATGCCGAACGACTCCGCCGGGAGCCCCAGGTCGAGGTCGTAGTAGAGCTGCGCGGTCCGGTCGTCGACGGGCCGGAGCTTGATGGGCTGCGAGTTGTGCGGGGACGGGTAGTGGCGAGCATCCTCGACGATGCGGAGCCACGGCTCGGAATGCGACACCAGATATCTTCTCCGTTCGGCACACCCTGCGGCTCGCCACGAGCTGGACGCCGCTGAAGGATCCGATCATGACCTGGACAGATGTGCTGTCTCACCGATCATCGCCGCAACCTAGCGCAGCCGCCCGGTGCACCGCCCGGAAAGTGCGGAAGCGTCATGGACCGGCAAGAGGCCGGGTGGCCGACAGCTGAGTGCTGCCGGCCACCCGGCCGTCTGGTCGCTCCGGGAGGTCAGCGGGTGCGGTAGACCTGCACCACCGTCGGACGCGGGCCGCGGAAGTCGCCGGCCTCCGGGGTGGCGCCGTCGGCGACGTAGTCCGGGAAGAAGGACTGCGGCGCGGCGTACGTGCCGTCCTCGCCCGGGTGCTGCACGTTCACGTAGACCATGCCGTCCCGGGAGTCGATGATCGGGCCGCAGGTCTCGGCGCCGGCCGGCACCGAGAGGAACTGCTGCACGTGCCCGCGCTCCGGGCCCACGACCGGCACCTTGAACAGGCCGTCGCACTTGGCGATCGAGCTGGAGCTGGGCTGGCCGTCGGTCGAGATCCAGAGGTTGCCCTCGGCGTCGAACGCGAGGTTGTCCGGGCATGAGATGGGCGACACGCGCTCGCGCGGGTAGCCCGAGAAGTACGTGCCCTCGACGGCGGGGTCGCCCGCGACGAGCAGCAGGTTCCACGTGAAGCGGGTGGAGGTCTGGTCGCCCGACGGGATGATCTCGACCACGTGGCCGTCCCGGTTGCCGTTGACGGTGGCGCCGCCCACGACCTTGCGGTTGCGCGGGTTGGGCTCCGTGGGGCCCTCGACGGTGTTGGTCGGGGTGCGGCCCGAGTTGTTGGTGCACGCCACGTAGATGCGGCCCGTGACCGGGCTGATCTCGACGTCCTCCGGGCGGTCCATCTTGGTGGCGCCGACCTTGTCCGCGGCGAGGCGCGTGTAGACCAGCACCTCCTCGACGGACATGCCGGCCACCTTGCTGGCACCGCCGACCACGAGGGGCAGCCACTCGCCGGAGCCGTCGAAGGCGCCGTCGGACGGGACCGCGCCCGAGCCGTCGATCTCGGCGGCCGGGGAGTCACCGGTGAACTTCGCGACGTACAGGTCGCCCTCGGAGAGCAGCGTCTTGTTGTGGGCACGGGCCCACTGCGAGTAGCCCGGGGCCACGCGGCGGGAGGAGACGAACTTGTAGACGTAGTCGAATGCCTGGTCGTCGCCCATGTACGCGACCGCGTGGCCGCGGCGGGACAGGGTGACGTTCGCGCCCTCGTGCTTGAACCGGCCCATGGCGGTGTGCTTCACGGGCGGTGCGGACGGGTCGTGCGGGTCGAGCTCCACGATCCAGCCGAAGCGGTTGGCCTCGTTCTCGTACCCGGCGCCGCCGCCGAAGCGGGGGTCGTCGGCCTCCCAGCCGTAGCTGGTGGTCGCGGCGATGCCGTAGCGGGCGTCGGCGGTCGGGTTGGCCCCCGCACGCACGAAGTAGCCGTTGAAGTTCTCCTCGCCCGACAGGACGGTGCCCCACGGCGTGGTGCCGCCGGCGCAGTTGTTCATGGTGCCGAGCACGCGGGTGCCGGTCGGGTCCGCCGTCGTCTTGAGCAGGTCGGAGCCGGCTGCCGGGCCGTCGATGACGAACTCGGTGTCCATGTCGATGCGGCGGTTGACCGGGCTGATCCGCTGGTAGGACCAGGGCTTGCCCGGCGCCGGGCGCCGGACCTCAACGACCGCCATGCCGTGCGCGGCGCGCTCGATGGCGCGGGCGTACGCGTTCTTCTTGGTGGTGACGTTGCCTGCGGCGTCCGTCTCCCAGTACTTGGCGGTGGGCGGGAACATGACCGCCGCGTTCGTGTACTCGTGGTTCGAGACGAGCAGGCCGCGGGTGCCGCGGGTGTAGGCGCCGGCGTCGAACGGCAGGATGTCGAGGTAGTCGCAGTTGTAGCCGAACTGCTTGGCCTGCTGCTCCGGCGTCTGGTTGTCCGGGTCGAAGGTGCGCGCACCCGGGAGGATCGGGTCACCCCAGCGGATGATCGGGTCCCAGGTGTAGCCCTCGGGCACCACCAGCGCGTCGACGTCGACGGGCTGCGGGTCGATCGCGCCGAAGGCCAGGCCGCGGCCGGCGTGGCCGGGGAAGCGCCCCTCGGGCAGGGTCACGGCATCGGCCGACGGCGCACCGACGCCCTGTGCGCCGATCACCACGGCACCGGCGGCGACCGCCAGCGTGCCGAGCACGGCACGGCGCGACAGCACCGAGCTCACGACATCCTTGAAGTACTCGTTGGCGCTCTCGTTGGGAGCGGGGTGAAGGCACGCGTCATTGCACTTGAGGCGGCAGGTGACGGCACTGCGCTTACCGCGCGCGTGCGTGTTCACCATCAGCAGCGGGCGGTTTTCAGGGGCGATCGTCATCGGAGACTCTCCGGTCCGAACTTGGGGGGTGGGTCGACGTCAACCTAGGAGCAGGCGGTGTCTCACCCGCGAAAGGTCCGGTACGTCCAGGTGAACGGGACGTGTCCAGGAAGTAGGTCCACGCACTTCACCCGAGGAGCGCGCGGCTCGTCACGTCGCGCCAGCCCTCGGCGCGCAGCAGCTCCTCCGCGCCGCGCGACCGCAGTCCTCGCTCGCACACCACGAGCACCGGCCCGTCGACCGGGTGGTCCAGCAGCTCGGGCGGGAAGTTCCCCGCCGCCAGATCCTCGAGGCGCGCGAACACGGCCCCGGGCACGGCGCCCGGCCGCAGCCCGACGTCGAGCAGCAGCACACCGGGCGCCGCGAGCCGCGTCGCCGGTCTCGCGACCGTGCCGGTCGAGGCTGCGGCCGTGCCGGACCCGGCCGGGACCGGCGTCGCTGCCAGGCCCGCACCTTCCGCACCCGGGGCCACAGCGCCGCCCGGGGGGCCCGGCGGCGGTGGCGCCAGCACGATCGTGTCCCACGCGGAGGTGCGCGCGTCGTAGGCCAGCAGACGGCCCAGCGCCGGCTCGCCCGTCCCGGTCAGGACCTTCACGGCCTCGACCGCCATCGTCGAGCCCACGACGCCGCACGCCGGGCTCAGCACGCCCACCGTCGCGCACGACTCCCCCTCGGGAGGCTGCGGGCCGAACACGTCCGGGTAGGTGATCGCACGCCCGTCCGGCGCCGCCGACCAGAAGACGCTCACCTGACCGTCCCAGCCCAGCACCGTGCCCCAGACGACGGGCAGGCCGAGGCTCGCGGCGGCGTCGGACACGGCGTAGCGCGTCTCGAACGTGTCCGACCCGTCGACCACCAGGTGGTACCCGCCGAGGATCGCCCTGGCGTTGTCGCGGGTCAGCCGGTCGCGGTGCGCGACCACCTCGACGTCGGGGGCCAGCCCGCGCAGCACGTCGGCGGCCGACGTCGTCTTCGCGCGCCCGACGTCGGCCACCGAGTGCAGCACCTGGCGCTGCAGGTTGGAGGCGTCGACGACGTCGTCGTCCACGATGCCGAGCGTGCCCACGCCGGCAGCTGCGAGGTACTGGAGCACCGGCGACCCGAGGCCGCCTGCGCCCACCACGACCACCTTCGACGCGGCGAGGCGCTCCTGCGCGGCCACGCCGAACCCGTCCAGCAGGAGGTGCCGCGCGGCCCGACGCCGCTCGGCGGGACCGAGCGACGGCACAGCTGGCACCTCCCGGTCCTGCATCGTGCTCAGCCCTTGTGCTTGCGGATCTCTGCCGCGGCCTGCGGGAGCACATCGGCCAGCCGGCCCACGACGGCGAAGTCGCAGATCTCGAAGATCGGCGCCTCGGGGTCGCTGTTCACCGCGATGATCACCTGGGACGCCTGCATGCCTCCGCGGTGGTGCGGCGCGCCCGAGATGCCCGCGCCGATGTAGACGCGCGGGGCGACCGTGACGCCGGTCTGCCCCACGTACGTGTCCCACCAGCCCTCGAACGCGGCGTCGCGGGATGCGCCGACTGCCGCGCCGAGGGCGTCCGCGAGGTCCTCGACGGGTCCGAAGTCGCCGTCGGTGCCGCGCCCGCCGGCCACCACGACCGCCGCCTGGTCCAGGGGCGGCCGGCCGCTCGTGTCGGACTTGACCTCGCGGGACAGCAGCTTCACCGGGGACGGGGCCACCTCGACGGCGAAGCCCTCGGTCACGGGCTCGACGGCGGCCGCAGCGGGCTGCGCGACGGCGGAGTTGGCGCGAACGGTCACCACCGCGACGTCGGTGGTCACGGCGCACTCGGTGTCCCACGAGCCGGCGAAGACCCGCTTGCCGGCCACGATCCGGCCGCCCTGCTCGCGGACGGAGGCGGCGTCGATGACGAGGCCTGCGCCCAGCTCGTGCGCGGCGAGCGCCGCGGCCTCCTTCGCGGCGAACGACGTGGGCAGCAGCACCACGTCCGCGTCGGTGAGGCGCACCGCGGCGGCCAGCCCGGCGGCGACGACGGCGGGCAGGTGCCGCTCGTCGCCGCTCACGGAGGCGCCGTCGCGGGCGGGCTGCGCCTGGCGGACGGTCTCGACGCCGTAGGCACCGAGCTGCGCCAGCACCTCGACGGTGGGCGCCTCCAGGGCGACTGCCTCGACCCGGCCGAGGCCGCGCGCGATGGTGAGCAGCTCGAGCACGCTGGTGCGGACCTCGGTCGCGGGGTCGAGCAGTACCAGAACGGTGCGGTTGGTCATCACGTGCCTTTCACTCAGACCAGGTCGTTGCGGATCAGGAAGTCGGCGAGCGCCACGCCGCCCTCACCCTTGTCGGTGACGATCTCGGGCTCGGCGCGCTCCGGGCGCGGGGCCGCCGACAGCGTCTCCGTGCGCGCACCGGCGGTGCCCGCCACGGCCGGGTCGATCCCGATGTCGGCCGGGGACCACACCTCGATCGCCTTGCTGCGGGCCGCCATGATGAGCTTGAAGCCCGGGAAGCGCGGCTGGTTGGCCGTGTCCGTCACGGACAGGACGGCGGGCAGCGGGCCCGACAGCTGCTCGGTGACGTCGCCGAGCTCGCGGGTGATGGTGAGCACGCGACCCGCCAGCTCGACCTTCTTGGCGAGGTTCAGGGTGGGCAGGCCGAGCTCGGCTCCCAGCAGGGTCGGGATCACGGAGCCCAGGCCGTCGAGGGCCGCCATGCCGGTCACCACGAGGTCCACCGGGGACTCCTCGCCGAGCTTGCGGACGGCCGCGGCGAGCACCGCGGCGGTGCCGAAGTAGTCGGAGCCGGCCAGGGCGTCGTCGGACACGCGGATGCCGCGGTCCACGCCCAGCTGGAACGCCTTGCGGAGCGCGACGTCGCCGTCGGGCCCGGCCATGGTGATGACGACCACCTCGCCCTCCTGGGGCCC
Organism: Promicromonospora soli; assembly: GCF_014653785.1. Classification (GTDB taxonomy): domain Bacteria; phylum Actinomycetota; class Actinomycetes; order Actinomycetales; family Cellulomonadaceae; genus Promicromonospora; species Promicromonospora soli. Next base: position 35,544 of record NZ_BNAS01000007.1, read on the forward strand.
GATGCTGCCCGACTCGCGCTCGGCCTCTACCAGCCGCAGGGCGGCCTCGATCGCGTTCTCGTCCAGCTCGTTGAGGGTGCCGTCTCCGGCGTTGCGCACGACCCGACGGTCCTCGAAACCACGCTCGGTGTTGATGTCGGGGACGTACTTGGCGGTGACCACGATGCGCATGGGGTAACGGTACGACGTCGGGCGGCGTGGGACGGATCGGCGTCCACCATCGCGTCTCTGCCACGATTGGGCACATGGTGCAGTCCAAAAGAGCAAGACCGCAGCGGGCGCCGGGCGACCCGGCGCCGCGTCCGGTCGTCCGGCCGCTGATCCGGCCTTCGGCCCGCCGCAGCCACGTTCCACCGCTGGGCGTGTACGTCACGCCCGACGGCGGGATCGACGCCGCCGTCCTCGCATCCCACGCGACCGCCGTCGACCTGTGCCTCATCGACGTCACGGACCCGGCCCTGGACGAGCACGACCCGAACCGGTACGCCGAGCGTCGGTTCGAGATGGTGGGCCCGGTGTACGGCGTCTGGCACACGCACGTCCCGGAAGTCGCGCCGGGCCAGCGCTACGGCTTCAGGGTGTACGGGCCGTGGGACCCGCGCGCGGGACTGCGGCACAACCCGAACAAGCTGCTGGTCGACCCGTACGCGCGCGGGTTCGCGGGCGAGCTGCGGTACGGGCCGGAGATCGTGGGCTCGGTGGCCACACGGCGGGACGAGGGGCCGGGACCGGGCTGGTGGCTGGGCGACCGCTACGGCGCCGCGGACGACCGGGACTCCCTGGCGTACGTGCCGCACTCCGTGGTCGTCGGGCCGCTGCCGCCGCCGGCTCCCCTGTCCCGGCCGCGCGTGCCGTGGGCCGACACGGTGATCTACGAGGCGCACGTGCGCGGCCTGACGATGCTCCGTGAGGACATCCCGGCAGAGCTGCGGGGCACCTACGCGGGGGCGGCGCACCCGGCCGTCGTCGAGCACCTGAAGAGCCTGGGGGTGACCACGCTCGAGCTGCTGCCGATCCACCAGAGCGTGGCCGAGCCACGGCTCGCCGCCGACGGGCTGCCGAACTACTGGGGCTACAACACGCTCGGGTTCTTCGCGCCCAATGCCGCCTACGCGACCCAGGCCGCCCAGGACCGGGGCGCCGAGGCCGTGCTCGACGAGGTGCGCGGCATGGTGTACCTGCTGCACAAGGCGGGCATCGAGGTGCTGCTCGACGTGGTCTACAACCACACCTGCGAGGGCGGCGACGACAGCCTGCACCTGTCCTGGCGCGGCCTCGACAACCCGGTCTACTACCTGCACGACGGCGCCTCGCCGGCCGCCCTCGCGGACGTCACGGGCACGGGCAACTCGCTGGACTTCCGGCGGCCCCGCGTGATCCAGATGGCCCTGGACTCCCTGCGGTACTGGGCCGAGACCGTCGGCGTCGACGGGTACCGGTTCGACCTCGCGGTGACGCTCGGCCGGGGCAACGTCGGGTTCGACCCGGACCACCCGTTGCTGGTGGCGCTGCAGACGGACCCGGTGCTGTCCGGCCTCAAGCTCGTGGCGGAGCCCTGGGACGTGGGGCCCGGCGGCTGGCAGACCGGGTCGTTCCCGCCGCCCATGGCGGAGTGGAACGACCGGTTCCGCGACGCCGCCCGCCAGTTCTGGCTGGATGCGCCCCGGCAGGGTGCGCACGGGCTGGAGATGGTCGGCCTGCGCGACCTCGCCACCCGCCTGGCCGGGAGCGCCGACCTGTTCGGGCCGGGTGACCCGCCGCTGGTGCGCGGACCTGTGGCGTCGGTCAACTACGTGACGGCGCACGACGGCTTCACGCTCGCCGACCTCGTGGCCTACGACCACAAGCACAACGAGGCCAACGGCGAGGACAACCGCGACGGGTCGGACAACAACCTGTCGTGGAACCACGGGATCGAGGGCCACACCCTGTCCGGCGACGACGCCACCACGGAGCCCTGGCAGGCGATCGTGCCGCCCCGCCGCAGGTCGCAGCGCAACCTGCTGGGCACCCTCCTGCTCGCGGCCGGCACGCCGATGCTGACCGCGGGGGACGAGTTCGGCCGCACGCAGGGCGGCAACAACAACGCGTACGTCCAGGACAACGAGGTCTCCTGGCTGCGGTGGCCCAAGGACTACGCCGCCACCGACCTGCTGGAGACGACCCGCTATCTGCTGCGGCTGCGACGGGAGCACCCGGCGCTGCGCCCCGACTCGTTCTACCTCGGCGCACCCAGGCCGGGCGAGTCCGACCCGGACCTGCTCTGGTTCTCCGGGGCAGGGGCGCCGATGGAGCCCGCCACCTGGAACAACCCCTCCCGGCGAGTGCTGCAGATGCTCCGGCCCGGACCGGCCGTGGGCGACGCCGACGTGCTGCTGGTCATCAACGGCGGCCTGGACGACGCCTACGTGACGCTGCCGCCGACCCAGCCCGGCAGCGCACCGTGGGAGCTGGTGTGGGACTCCGCGTGGGACGCCCCCGAGCTGCCCGAGGACGAGGCCGGCCCCCGCACGTCGGTGACCATGAACGCGCTCAGCATGCACGTTCTGCTCTCCGCGGGCACGTGACCGGCGAGTGGCCTGGGCGCGCTGGCGCCCAGGCCACCTCACCCCCCAAATGACCGCCGATGGCACCACGAGGGGTGAGACATCGTTAGGGTGCGCTCATGACTGACTCCGTCCACAACAACGACGTTGCCGCAGCGGGGAACACCGACGTCATAGTCATCGGCGCGGGGCTCTCCGGGCTCGTCACCGCCACCGAGCTGACGGCGGCGGGCAAGCGGGTGGTCCTGCTCGACCAGGAGCCGGCCGCATCGCTGGGCGGGCAGGCCTGGTGGTCGTTCGGCGGGCTGTTCCTCGTGGACTCCCCCGAGCAGCGCCGCCTGAAGGTGAAGGACTCGTTCGACCTCGCGTTCGCCGACTGGCTCGGCTCCGCCCAGTTCACGCCGGGCGCCGAGCACGGCGAGGGCCCCGACCGGTTCGGGTACCGATGGGCCAAGGGGTTCGTCGAGTTCGCAGCCGGCGACATGCGGTCGTGGATGCACGCCAAGGGCGTGCGCTGGTTCCCGCTGGTGCAGTGGGCGGAGCGCGGCGGGTATCCCGCGGGCGGGCACGGGAACTCAGTGCCCCGCTTCCACGTCACGTGGGGCACCGGCCCCGCCGTCGTCGAGCCGTTCGTCGCGGCCGCGCACGAGGCCAACCGGGCCGGGCTGCTCGACCTGCGCTTCCGGCACCGGGTCACGTCCCTCGTCGTCACGGACGGCCGGGTCACCGGGGTCCGTGCGGAGGTCCTGTCCGACGACGGCGCAGGCCGCGGCGAGCCCTCCAGCCGCACCGTGACGGGCGAGGTCGAGCTGTCCGCGCAGGCCGTCGTCGTCGCGAGCGGCGGCATCGGCGCGAACCACGACCTGGCGCGCGCCCGCTGGTCCGCGGAGGCGGGGCGCCTCCCCGCGCGGATGCTCTCGGGCGTGCCGGACTCGACGGACGGGCTCATGCTCGGCGTCGCCGCGGCGTCGGGCGCCACGCTGGTGCACGAGGACCGCATGTGGCACTACCCCGAGGGCATCGCCAACCACTCGCCGGTCTGGTCGAAGCACGGGATCCGGATCCTGCCCGGGCCGTCATCGCTGTGGCTGGACGCCGACGGCGGCCGCCTGCCCGGCCCGCTGTTCCCCGGTTTCGACGCCCTCGGCGCGCTGCAGCACGTGACCACCCGCGGCGACGACCACTCCTGGTTCGTGCTGAACAAGACGATCATGGAGAAGGAGTTCGCACTGTCGGGCTCCGAGCAGAACCCCGACCTGACCGGGAAGTCGATCCCGCTGCTCCTGGAGCGCGTGCGCGGGAGGTCGGTGCCGGTGCGCACCTTCGCGGAGCAGTCGGAGGAGTTCCTCTGGGCGGACACCCCCGCCGAGCTCGCCGCCAAGATGAACGCCCTCACCGAAGCCACGCCCGGGTCTTCCGGGCACGTGGACGGGGCTGCGCTGGCCGCTCTGATGACGGCCCGGGACGCGCAGGTCGCCACCGGGCTGGGCAAGGACCCGCAGGTCGTGGCGACCGCGGCCGCACGGCACTTCATCGTGGACAAGGCCATCCGCGTGGCGCCGCCGCGCTCCCTCAGCGACCCGAAGGACGGGCCGCTGCTCGCCGTCCGCCTGTCGGTGCTGACCCGCAAGACGCTCGGCGGCCTCTGGTGCGACGAGACGGGCCGCGCCCTGACTCCGGCGGGCGACGTGCTGGAGGGACTGTGGGCCGTGGGTGAGGCGGCCGGCTTCGGCGGCGGCGGCGCACACGGCCACCGGGCCTTGGAGGGCACGTTCCTCGGCGGCTGCCTCTTCACGGGCCGGACGACGGGCCGGGCCCTGGCGGAATCGCTGTAGGCCCCGGCGACGCCGTCGCCGACCGCCACCACCGACCGCTACTGCAGGAGTGCCTGGCCGTCCTTCAGAGCGATCACCACCGCGCCACGCGCGCACCGGGCCACCAGCTCCGCCGGCCAGTCGCCCGTCAGCGGCACTACCTGAACGTCCGAGCCCGAGTCCGCACCGCCCGAGCCGTCACCCGGGCGAAGACCAGTCACGCGTGTACCGCCCGAGCGGACGAGCCGCTCGCGGACCGGGTCGGGGCGATCGAAGAACCAGTGCGTCGGCGCGTTGGAGTCCAGCGCGTCAGCGAGCCGCTCCAGGTCCCGGGCCGCGAGCCGCAGCGCGGGGGCCACCCAGGCGGCGTTCTCGGTCACCATCGCCTCGGTCCGGCGCGGGTCGGTCAGGCCTACCCGCGTCCCGTCGCGGAACGAGCCGGCGGCCAGCCGCAGCGCGAGATCGCGCACCGGCGCACTCGCCACAGCTCCGAGCAGCTGGTTGGCCAGGACGTGGGGCACATGCGAGACGAGGGCGGCGGCCTCGTCGTGCAGGTCGTCAGTGAGCACCGCGGCCGTCCCGCCCAGCGGGCCGGTGACCAGGCGCAGCACCTGCTCCAGGCGGGCAGGGTCGGTCGCCCCGGCTCCCCCGGCGGCGTTGCCCGCCGCGCAGGTCACCGCCCAGGGGATGCCCTGCATCAGCCCCGCCGACGACGCCTCGAAACCGCTCCGCTCCGTCCCCGACATCGGATGTGCTCCGACGTAGCGGTCGCCGAGCCCGGCGTCGACAACCGCCTCCCGCACCGGTGCCTTCACCGAGCCGACGTCGGTCACCGTCGGGTCCCAGCCCTCCTCGGCGGCCAGCGCCTCGGCGAGCTCGCCCGCGACGGAACGCATGGCGCGCAGGGGCGCGGCGAGCACCACTGTCCCCGGCCGCTGCAGAGCGAGCCCGCGGACGTCGTCGGCCACGGTGATGCCCGCCGCCCGGGCCTCCTCGGCCGAGAACGGGTCGGTGGCGACCACCGGCACGCCCGCCGCCTGCAGGGCGCGGGCCAGGGAGCCGCCGATCAGGCCGAGGCCCACGATGCCGACCGACCCGGTCTGCGTGCCGCTCACCACAGCAGCCCCCGGGCGCGTGCCTCCGCCGAGTCCTTGGCCGACACCGACCCGACCGGGACGTGGTCCGGGTCGAGCACGCCGTCGAGCGCCCGGAAGCCGGCGCCGGCGGGGAACAGGCCGAGCGTCTTGAGGGAGTCTCCGGCTGCGAGCAGGTCGCTCACCACCTCGCGGGCTCCTTGGTCCCATGGCGCCTCGTCGAACGTCACCACGAACACGTACTTGCTCTCCTGAGCCTTGAGCGGCCGGGTGATCAGGCTCGACATGTTCACGCCCCGGTCCCCGAACGCGGCGGTGATCCGCGCCAGCACGCCTGGCCCGGTCACCGCGGGGGTGATCGCCAGCATCGTCTTCCACGCCGTCGCGCCGGCGGCGCGCGACCGCGCCAGGTGGGCGTCGGCCGCGCTCCGCCTGGTCAGGACCAGGAACCGCGTGCGGCCGCCACGGAAGTCCTCCACCGCCTTCGCGTACGTCTCCAGCCCGTACAGCTCACCGCAGATCGTGGGCCCCAGCGCGATGGTCCCCGGCCCGGCGTCCCGGCACGCCGCCGCGTTGGACGACGCCGGTACGGTCGCCAGCCCGGTGCGCGTCACGAACTCCGCGCACTGCGCCAGCCCGTGCGGGTGCGCGGACACCTCGGTCAGCTCGCCGTGACCGGGCCGTACGAACGCGTCGAACGACACGTCCAGCGCCACCTCGTCCACGGCTACGACGTCAGGGCTGGACAGCAGCGCGTCCAGGGACGGCACCACGTAGCCCTCGACGGACGACTCGATGGCCACCACGCCGACGTCGGCGCGTCCGGCCGCCACGACGTCGTGCACGTCCTTGACCGTGTCCAGCGGCTCGGCTGTCACGTCGTCGGCGGAACCCTTCGAACCCTCTGACGCGGCTGTGTGCAGGCGCGCCCACTCCAGTGCCGCCTGGTGGGTGAACGTGCCCTCAGGACCCAGGTACGCGACCCGGGTGCCGTGCCCGGGGCCGCCCGGCACCGTCATGCCCATCGCGGCGTCACGGCGTCCGGGCCGGGCACGAACGCCTCGCCCGGCAGCACGGCCAGCGTGCGGTGCTCGACGCCGCGCTCGGTGAGCGCGTCGACCAGGTTGCTCAGCGTGTCCGACGTCGGGCAGGAGAACGACGAGAAGAACACGTGCGGCCCGGCCGAGGACGGCTGGCTGCGCAGGTGGTCCAGGTCGAGCCCGGCGTCCGCGATGACCGCGAGAGTGGGCTGCAGGGAGCCGAGGTGCTCGTCGGCGGGGCCGAACGCGAGCCACACCTGCGCGGGCCTGGTGAAGACGGGCCAGGCGTCGCGGGACTCGAGCAGCCCGTACCAGACGGGGCCGCCCTCGGCGAGAGCCGCGCTGTCCGGGAGCTCCGCGAAGCCCGCCGGCACCCGGGACCGCTCGATCACCAGCGACCCGCCCTCGCCCGCCAGGGCTATCCGCTCCTCGACGGGCGCGCGCGTCGGCACCAGGCGGGGGCTCACACCCAGACCGCGCAGCACGCCCGCGCAGTCGCGCATGCCCGCCTCGTCGATCACTACCTGGCCCACCGTGGCGCCCGCACCGACCCACACCCACTGGCCGGGCACGGCCACCGCCCCCGTCACGATGAGCGAGGAGGCGCCCTCCAGCAGGGCGCGTTCGAGGCCCGGCGCCGGGTGCTCCGGGTGTCCCAGGTGCACCACGGCCGCCAGACCCTCGATGTTCGCGACCGTGGCAAGCGTGTCCGCCGTGGTGCCGAGGTCCAGCAGCTCGACCGCGTCGTTCCAGCCCGCCATTCGCGCGGCAAGCACCGCGTGCGCGGGAGACTCCCGCTCGCTACGTCCTAGCATGTGCGCAACCTACCGCCGGTCAGCCGTTGGAGCCTCGCGGCTTGTCGCACACCACCGGGTTGTCCGGGTTGTAGGAGTGGCTGAACGAGTTCTCCTTGACCAGCTCGCCGTTCCGGAGAACCGCACGGGTGATGGTGACGGAGAAACCGTCCTCGCCACCGGGGTACGGCTCGCAGTCCCCCGAGGAGTCGTGGATCACGGTCTTCGGCACGATGTTCCGCTTCTCGCTGGTGCTCTCCTGAACGGTGTAGTACTTGGTGCTCCAGATCCGGACCGTGAGCTGACCGCCCGACACGAACGCCTGCATCACCGCGCCGTACGGGGTGTCGTTGGTGAACTTCATGTCCTTGGCGCCCACGTAGATCGTGGCCTCGCGCCCCGCCGGGTAGCGCGGGAACCAGTACGAGTGCGCGTGGTGCTCGACGTCGTCGTACCCGGCGAAGAAGCCCGCGTTGAACGAGGTGGTGGCCATCTGCGAGAGGCCGCCCCCCACTGCCTCCACGTGCTCGCCGTTCTCGACGACGCCCGCGTCGAAGTACCCGTTCTCGAGAGTGATCGGCGCGAGCGCCTCCAGCAGGGAGAACGTCTCGCCCGGCTTGATGAGGTTGCCCGTGACCATCTCCGCGCCGCGAATCAGGTTCTGGGTCCGCACGGGCTCCGGTGTCAGCGGCGTGCTGAACTCGGAGATGATCTCCTTGACGCCCAGGGCCTCGAGCGACTCGACGGTCTCCTTCGGGTCCTGCTCGACCAGCTTGACCGACGTCTCGCGGTCGTCGCTCGTCGCGGCGATCCGCACAGCCTTGGCCGCCTGGGCGGGATCGAGCGTGGTGCCGGTCTTCCCCGCGACGACGGTCGGCTTGCCGCCGGCGAACTCGAAGTGCGCGTCGTCCGGGAGCTCCAGCAGATCGGTGGTGCCGTCGACGATGGCCGCGACCGTCGCCTCCCGGTCCACGATGGTGACGAGCTGGTCGCCCTTCTGCTCGAACCGGATCAGCCCGGCCAGCACCTCCGGGGTCAGCACGGGCTCCTGACCGCCCACGGACACCGTGACCGGCGCCGAGACGACCTTCTGCGCTACTGCGTAGCCCTCGTCGGTCTGCTCCTGCGTGATCGTCGGCTGGACCGGCTCGACCGGCAGGTCGAACGGGCTGTCCGCGTTCATCCAGCTCTCCTGGATGATGCGCGACGTCTCGCTCGCGACGATCCGCGAGCCCACCTTGGGATCCGTCTTGACCGCCTGCCCGTCGACGAGCGCGATCGCGCCGTCCACGGGCTCCACGGCAAGCGACTCCTCGAGGCCCGCCACCGCGGCGTCGAACTTCTTGGTGTCGATGTCCAGGACCAGCTCCTGCTCGGAGCCGCCGAACATGTGCGCCCACATCCGCACCGGGCTCAGCGAGAATTCGGTGAGCTCCGACGCGGTCGCCTCGGCGTCGATCGCCAGGCCGCTCGGCTTAGGCGAGAGCTGGGCCTTGCCGTCGCCCGCGGTGAGCTCGATCGGCTCCTTGACCCGCGGGCCGAGCTGCTCCGTCAGCGCGGACGCCGCCTCGGCCCGCGTCATGCCGCCGACGTCGACGCCGGCCACCGTGGTCTCGGGCGGTGCCGTGTCGCTCAGGCTCCACGCTGCCAGGGCGTAGATCCCGAACAGCAGGACGGCGCCGAGTACCGAGAAGAGCGCGATCTTGGGACCCCGGCTCGGGGCGCCGTCGCCGGCGAGGCCGAAGAAACCGCCCTGACCTGGCGCGCTCGGGCCGGTCGGCCCGCCGGGACCGGCCGGGCCGCCTGGCCCCGCAGGGCCGCTGGGACCGGCCGGGCCGCCAGGTCCGACGGGGACGCCGGATCCACCGGGACCACCGTGGCCGGTCGGGGAGGCCGACTGAGGCGACGACTCGGAGCGCATGGGGGCCCAGCTGGTCAGCGGGCGGGCCACGCGCTGGATCGCGCCGGTCAGCGGCTTCAGGAACGGAATCTGGCCGGCGTCCGGCGGGGGCACGGCTCCCGGGTCCGACGGCGAGGCGGTCGGCATCGCGCCTGGAGCCGGCGGCACAACGCCCGACGGCGGGGAGAGCGGCGACGGCCGGACGAACTGCGGAGGCGGAACGGACGCAGCCGCGACGCCGGCCGCTGCTGCGGTGCCGGGCGCTGCGGTGCCGGGTGCTTTGGTGCCCGGTGCTGCGTTCGCGGGCGCTCCGGTCACGGGCGCTGCGGTGCCGGGCGCTGCGGTCGCGGGCGCTCCGGTCGCGGGCGCTCCGGTGCCCGATGCGGTCGAGCCTGCTGCCGCCGCCGTTGCCCCGGCAGTAGCCGCTGCTGCGGGAGTTGCCGACGCGGGGGTCGTCGGCGCGTCCGGAGCAGTCGAACCCGCTCCGGCGTCGGACGAGCTCGCTGCCTGGGCGGCGGATGCCGCGGAAGGCGCCGCCGCTGCTGCGACGTGGGGCAGCGCGGGAGCAGCGTTCGCAGCCTCGTCGCGGGTCTTGCGTGGGCCTGTCGCGCCTGGTGCCTGTCCCGCCGCCGAGGTGACCGGCGCCGTACGCGGCGTCGCCGTGTCCTGCGGCCGCGTGCTCTGATTCCCGGTGCCGCTCGACCCCGGGGCGGTCTTGGGCGGACGGTCGAACGCGAAGACGCGCGGGGTGTACCCGCTCTTGGGCGCGGCCGCCTTGGTCGCCGGCTTCGCGAGCGTCTCGACGACGGTCTGCAGCACGGCGACCGGGTCCTGGTCGGCCGCACCCGGCTCGGCAGGCTTGCTCGGGACCTCCGGCTTCTGTGAGGGTTCGGGCTTGCTCGCGGGCTCGGGCGTGCTCGAGGACTTCGGCGTGCTCGCGGGCTTGGGCGTGCTTGAGGACTCCGGCGTGCTCGCGGACTCCGGCGTGCTCGCGGGCTTGGGCGTGCTTGAGGACTCCGGCGTGCTCGCGGGCACTGGCCTGCTGCTTGCCGGCTCCGGCGTGCTCGCGGGCACTGGCCTGCTGCTTGCCGGCTCCGGCGTGCTCGCGGGCACTGGCTTGCTCGCCGGCTCCGGCTTGCTCTCGGACTTGGGCATGCTCGCCGGCTCCGGCTTGCTCGCGGTCGGCTTGCCCGCCGGCTCCGGCTTGCTCGGGGCGGCGGCGGGCGTCTCCGCGCCCGGTCCTGCGCTGCCGGGGACGCTCTCGGGCGCGGTCGGCGCTGCCGCGGACGGCACGACGGGGCGCGGGGTCTTCGGGGCCTCGGACTGCTCCGGAGGGGTCACGGGCTGGGCCTTCTCTGGGGATCGGGGGGCCGGCTGAGCGGTCGGACGACCGGCCGGTACTGGGTGCTGCGCGGGTCCGGGGTCAGTCGGCCGCACCGAGGGCTGCGCCGCTTGGCGCGGCATACTGCCGGGGCGTGTCTGGGACAAGCGAGGAGGTATCGCCGGGGCAGGCTCGGTCCCGGATTTCTCGTCTGATGTCGGCGCGAGCGGTTCGTCACGCTCGGTCGGCTGACCCATCGGCACGCTCCGTGCAACTACCCGAGACGCGGGCTCTCCGCGTCCCCCAAGGGCGCACCGGACCCGCGGCGAATCCGCTGGACGGGGCCGCCCTGCCGCGCATCTTATCCAGCGCGAATCCTGCCCAAGGCCCCGTAGCGGACGCCCCGACGTGGAGGTTCTGTATCAATCCTGCCCACCATCCTGAACCACTCTGCGGAGAACCCCAGACCTCAGGCAACAGGCCGATCTCGGCGCGCCGGGACCTCCGCGAACCACGACGCCGGGAGGAACGCGACGACCGCCAGGACCGCCACTCCCGCGTACGACCAGACCATGCCGAGCGTGCCCGCCGGGACCACGACGTCGCCCCCTGAACCCGGCAGCGACAGGGCCTGCACGATGGCGACCCAGCCCACGCCGAACCCGAGCAGCGCGCCGTAGCCGGCCCAGGCGCGCGCGAGCACTGCCCCTGCCGCCGTCAGCGCGAACGCGAGCAACAGCCCGAGGTACCAGGACTCGTCGCCGTAGCGGTGGACCACCGTCCCGAGGCCGCCCATGACGACGCCGAGCGCCACGGCCAGAAGGGTGCGCACGATCGTTCGTCCGAGGGGGCGTCCGGGAGAGTTCACCCAGACATTCTCCAGCATCCATCTGGGAGGACGCTGCAAGTGTGGAACACTCCGGCGGGTGAAGACCCTCCAGGCACAGACGCAGCTCATCGTTCGACAGCGCATCCGCATGTTGGTGAACCAGTACGAGGTCCGCGGCGCGCAGCCGGACGGCTCCGAGGGCGACCTGTACGCGTTCGCCCAGCAGAAGCGCATGGCGTTCCGCGAGCAGGTCACGCTCTACACGGACGAGACCAAGCAGGAGGCCGTGCTCGGGTTCAAGGCCCGCCAGGTGATGGACCTCGGCGCCACGTATGACGTGGTCGACGCGGGCGGTACGCCGATCGGCTCGTTCCGCAAGGACTTCGCCAAGTCGCTGCTGCGCAGCACCTGGCTCGTCGACCAGCCCGATCTCGGCACCGTCACCGGGTCCGAGCGGAGCATGGCGGTCGCCGTGATCCGACGGCTCATCGACGTGGCCTGGCTTCCGTACCACTTCGACTTCACGATCGACGGCCGCCCGGCCTTCACCGTGGAGAAGAAGTTCGGCCTGCGCGACCGGTACATCGTGAACATCCAGGACCCTGCGCTCGACCGCCGGCTCGTCGCCACCATGGCCATCGCCCTGGACGCGCTGCAGGCGCGCTGACCCCCCGCCCCGCCGAGATAGAACCCCGCCGAGCTGCGGTTCTATCTCGCCACAGTTCTATCTCGGCGGGGTGACGAGGTAGGTCTCGTGGGTGAGGACAGGGGCCAGCACGTTGTTCGACAGGGCGTACCACCCTGCGACCGGCCCCACGGGACTCACCAGGGCGGTCGCGTGCTGCACCTGTGTGGCATGGGCCCGCATAGCGCCCACCACGCGCCCGACCACGGTCCGCACATCCACCCGCACGACGCCGTCGGCCCGGGTGATCGGCTGGGCGTCAGGAGATCGATAGTCCGAGCTGCCGATCTCCTGACGTCCTGCCGACCACGCGGCCAGGTCCCCCCGGGCCAGTGGCGGGAGGGGCTCGTGGGCGGGTGCGAAAGTGAGGGCCTCGGTCGCGGCCAAAATGCGAGCGGCCGGGTGGGCCGCGAGCGTCGCCCGCGCCTCCCGTACCTCGGCGGCCGGGGCCACGGCCTGCCACAGCTCGGCCCCGGCCCACGGCTCCGGCCGGGCCTGGTCCGCCGCGAGCTCCAGCGCACGGACCGTCAACTCGTGCGCCCGCACGTGGTCGGGGTGCCCGTAGCCCCCGCTGGGCTCGTACGTCACGACGACGGCAGGACGCCGCGCACGGATCAGCGCCGCGAGCCGGCCCGCGGACTCGTCGAGCGGCACCCGCGCGAACGCCGTCGGCGGGGAGTCCGGGGCGGGTCCGGCGACGCCGGGCGCGACCCACGACATCCCCGAGTCCTCGTACCGCACGCCGTCGGACGTGTCAGGCGCATGGGGCACCGCGGTGACCTGAGGGTCGGGCAGGGGGAGGGCGTCGAGGAACGTCTGCTTTATCGTGCCGACGTCGCCGCCGCCCAGCTCCGCCAGTGCGCGGGCCAGCTCGGTCTCCCGGTAGGCGCCCAGCGCGGGCCCGTCGCCCTCGAGGTGAGCCTGCCCCTCCGACGTCGTGCCCGGTAGGGCGATGACCTCGCCGCGCTCCCCGCGCGTGCACGTCACCAGGCAGACCGGCTGCCCGGCCGCCGCCCAGGTGGCCAGCAGGCCCCCGGTCGACAGCGTCTCGTCGTCGGGGTGCGCATGCACCGCCAGCAGCCCTCCGAAAGCCGCCGGTCCCGAGAAAGCACTGAGTGCTGGATCCTCGCCCGGAAGACGGATCGTCATCAGGCGAACATCCAGCACTCAGCGAAGGGGAAGGTCAGGACCGCTTGGCCCGGGCCGTCGCCCGCGCACGGTCCGTCGCGTCGAGCAGCACCTTGCGGATCCGCACCACCTCGGGCGTCACCTCGACGCACTCGTCCTCCTGCGCGAACTCCAGCGACTCCTCGAGCGTGAGCTTGCGCGGCGGGATCAGGTTCTCGAAGTTGTCGGCGGTGGAGGACCGCATGTTCGTCAGCTTCTTTTCCTTGGTGATGTTGACGTCCATGTCCTCGTTGCGCGAGTTCTCGCCCACGATCATGCCCTCGTACACCTCCTGCGTGGGGTCCACGAAGAAGGAGCCGCGCTCCTGCAGGTTGATCATGGCGAACGGCGTGACCTTGCCGGTCCGGTCCGCGACGAGCGAGCCCGTCATGCGCGACTCGATCGGGCCGTGCCAGGGCTCGTAGCCCTCGGAGATGGACGCCGCGATACCGGTGCCGCGGGTGTCCGTGAGGAACTGCGTGCGGAAGCCGATGAGGCCGCGCGCCGGGACCATGAACTCCATGCGGACCCAGCCGGTGCCGTGGTTCGTCATGGTCTCCATGCGGCCCTTGCGCTGCGCGAGGAGCTGCGTGACGGCGCCGAGGTACTCCTCGGGCACGTCGATGGTCATCCGCTCCATGGGCTCGTGGAGCTTGCCGTCGATCGTCTTGGTGACGACCTGCGGCTTGCCGACGGTGAGCTCGAAGCCCTCGCGGCGCATCTGCTCCACCAGGATCGCCAGGGCCAGCTCGCCGCGGCCCTGCACCTCCCAGGCGTCGGGACGCTCGGTCGGGAGGACCTTGAGCGACACGTTGCCGACGAGCTCGGCGTCGAGGCGGTCCTTCACCTGGCGGGCGGTGACCTTGTGGCCCTTGCCGCCCTTGCCCGCGAGCGGGGAGGTGTTGATACCGATGGTCATCGAGATCGCCGGGTCGTCCACCGTGATGAGCGGCAGCGGGCGCGGGTCGTCGATGTCGGTGAGCGTCTCGCCGATCATGATGTCCGCGATACCCGCGACGGCGACGATCTCGCCGGGGCCGGCCTTGTCGGTCGGCACGCGGTCGAGCGCCTTGGTCTCCAGCAGCTCGGTGATCTTCACGCTCTGCAGGGTGCCGTCGTGGCGGGCCCACGCGACGTTCTGGCCCTTGGACAGGGTGCCGTTGAAGATACGCAGCAGCGCGAGCCGACCGAGGAACGGCGAGGCGTCCAGGTTGGTGACGTGGGCCTGCAGCGGCGTGCCCTCCTCGTACGTGGGGGCGGGGATCTTCTCGAGGATGGTCGCGAACAGCGGCTCGAGGTCCTCGTTGGCGGGCAGGCCGCCGTCGGCGGGCTGCTCGATCGAGGCGCGGCCGGCCTTCGCCGACGCGTACACGACGGGCACGTCGAGGATGGCGTCCAGGTCGAGGTCCTCGACCTCGTCGGACAGGTCGCCGGCAAGACCGAGCAGCAGGTCGGTGGTCTCGGCGACCACCTCGTCGATGCGCGCGTCGGGGCGGTCCACCTTGTTCACGACGACGATGACCGGCAGCTTCGCGGCCAGCGCCTTGCGCAGCACGAAGCGGGTCTGGGGCAGCGGGCCCTCGGACGCGTCCACGAGCAGCACGACGCCGTCGACCATCGACAGGCCGCGCTCGACCTCGCCGCCGAAGTCGGCGTGGCCCGGGGTGTCGATCACGTTGATCGTGATGCCGTCGGGCTGCCCGTTCTCCGCCGCGGCAGGACCGGAGTACCGGATGGCGGTGTTCTTGGCGAGGATCGTGATGCCCTTCTCACGCTCCAGGTCGCCCGAGTCCATCACGCGGTCCTCGAGGTGCTGGCGGGCACCGAACGCTCCGGCCTGCCGCAGCATGGCGTCCACGAGCGTGGTCTTGCCGTGGTCGACGTGGGCCACGATCGCGACGTTACGCAGGTCGGATCGGGTCGCACGGGCCGAGGTCGGCGCGGTTGCAGGCACGGTCACGGAGCACTCATTTCCAGAAGGGAGGTCAGGGGCGCGGACTCTGGTCCGAAGTGGACCGGTCTCGCAGCACCACCCATTCTACCTGCGAATCGAAATCACCAGGTGTCGACCGTGTCACTGTTCCGAGAACAACCCGCGCCGAAGTAGAACCAGGGCGAAGTAGAACCAGGGCGAAGTAGAACTGCGCTCTGGTTCTACTTCGCTGCAGTTCTACTTCGCCCTGGTTCTACTTCGGCGGTAGTGGCAGGAGGTCAGCCGCCGATCTCCAGGCTCGCGCCCGGGATGGCCGCCAGCAGGTCCCGCGTGTACTCCTGCTGCGGGTTGTCGAACACCTCGTCGGTGGACGCGTGCTCGACGATGCTGCCGTCCTTCATCACGGCGACGAGGTCGGCGATCTGCCGCACGACCGCAAGGTCGTGCGTGATGAACAGGTAGGACAGCCCCAGCTCGGCCTGCAGGTCGTTGAGCAGCGTCAGGATCTGCGCCTGGACCAGCACGTCGAGCGCCGAGACGGCCTCGTCGAGCACGAGCACCTCGGGCTTGAGCGCCAGCGCACGCGCGATCGCGATGCGCTGCCGCTGCCCGCCCGACAGCTCGTTCGGGAACCGGCGCATGGTCGCCTGCGGCAGCGACACCATGTCGAGCAGCTCGCGGACCCGCGCCTCGCGGGACTTCCGGTCTCCCACCCGGTGCAGGACGAGCGGCTCCTCGATCGAGCGGAAGACGGAGAACTGCGGGTCGAGCGAGCCGTAGGGGTTCTGGAACACCGGCTGCACCCGACGGCGCAGTGCGAACTGCTCCTTCGGGGACATCTTCGCGACGTCCCTTCCGTCGAACATGACGGTGCCCGCCGTCGGCTCCAACAGTCCCAGGACCATGTTGGCTGCCGTGGACTTGCCGGAGCCCGACTCCCCCACCAGCGCCAGGGTGCGGCCCTTGGGCAGCGCGAAGTCGACGCTGTCCACCGCCGTGAAGTCGGTGGACGCGCCGGGCCGGGAACCACGGATGTGGAACACCTTGGTCAGGTCCTTCGCGACGACGACCTCGGGCGCCGCGGTCGCCGATGCGTCCGGATGGTCGGCGAGCAGCTCGTCCGCCTCCTGGCCGCGCTCGTGCGCCGACTGGATGCGCCGCGACGCCAGCGACGGGGCCGAGGCCACGAGCCGCTTGGTGTACTCGTGCTGCGGGTCCTTGAGGATCTGCGCCGCCGGACCGGACTCCACGACCTTGCCCTTGTACATCACCACGAGGTGCTCGGCGCGCTCGGCGGCCAGGCCCAGGTCGTGCGTGATGAACAGGACCGCAATGCCGAGCTCGGCAGTGAGGTCGTCCAGGTGGTCGAGGATCCTCTTCTGCACCGTGACGTCGAGAGCTGAAGTCGGCTCGTCCGCGATGAGCAGCTTGGGCCGCGAGGCCAGGCCGATGGCGATGAGCGCACGCTGGCGCATGCCGCCCGAGAACTCGTGCGGGTACTGGCGGGCGCGACGCGCGGCATCGGGCAGGCCTGCCTCGCCGAGCAGCTCGGCGACGCGCGCGGTGCGTTCCGCTCTGCTGCCCTGGAAGCCGTTGGCGACCAAGGCCTCGTCGATCTGCGTCCCGATGCGCCACACCGGGTTCAGGTTGGACATCGGGTCCTGCGGCACAAGGCCGATCTCGCGGCCACGCAGGTCCTCGGTCTGCTTGCGCTTCAAGCCGACGAGCTCACGCCCGCCGAACGTGATGGACCCGCCGGTCACCCTGCCGGTGCCGGGCAGCAGGTCGATGATCGCGTGTGCCGTGGTCGACTTGCCGGAGCCCGACTCCCCCACGATCGCCACGGACTGGCCCGGGTAGACCGTCAGGTCCACGCCGCGCACGGCGTCGATGGTGCCGGTGGCCGTGGTGAAGGAGATCTGCAGGTCCTTGACCTCCAGCAGCGGGACGTTGGCGTCGGGCCTCGGCTCCACCACCGGAACGTCCTCTGTGGCGCCGTCAGTGATAGTGATCGTCGTCGTCATCGCTTCCGGGCCTTCGGGTCGAGGGCGTCGCGAACGACGTCGCCCAGCATGATGAAGCCGAGGACGGTGAGCGCGAGCGCGGTGGCGGGGTAGATCATGATCTCGGGAGCCACGCGGATCGAGGCCTGGGCCTTCGACAGGTCACCGCCCCACGAGACCGTGGACAGCGGCAGACCGATGCCAAGGAAGCTCAGCGTGGCCTCGGCGACGATGAACGTCCCCAGGGACACGGTGGCGTACACGATGATCGGCGCGGAGGAGTTGGGCAACACGTGCTTGAGCAGGATCGCACCGCGCCCCATGCCAAGTGCCTTGGCCGCCGTGACGAACTCGTTGTTCTTCACGCTGAGCACGGCACCGCGGGTGATGCGGGCGATCGACGTCCACCCGAACAGTGCCAACACCGTCGCCACGACGAGCGACGTGCGGGTCGCCGCGAGGCTCATGATCACGATGGCCGCGAGCACCAGGGGAACGGCGAAGAAGATGTCGGTGATCCGCGACAGGATCGTGTCGAACCAGCCACCGTAGTAGCCGGCTACTGCGCCGACCAGCGTGCCGAGCACCACCACGAAGATGGTGGCCAGCACACCGACGACCACCGAAGCGCGGGCGCCATAGATCGTGCGGGCGTAGATGTCGCAACCCTGCTTGTCGAAGCCGAAGATGTGCCCCGCCGAAGGGTCCCCGAGGGAGTCCTCGAGGTCGCACGACCCAGGATCGACCGACGTGAACAGACTGGGCACGATCGTTGCCGTCAAAACGACGGCGATCAGCACGGCTGAGGCCCAGAACAGCGGGCGGCGGCGCATCTCACGCCACGCGTCCTTCCACATGCTGGACGGCGCCTCCGACGCGTCGAGGGCGTCGACGACGTCGACCTTCACGTCCTCCGGCGGAGCCACGTAGTGGCGCTGGCCGGGACGCGGCATGGCATTCGCGTTGTCAGGCATAACGGATCCTCGGGTCCAGGACGGCGTACAGCAGGTCCACGAGCAGGTTGGCGACGATATAGATGACCACGAGCACGGTGGTCAGCGAGACCACAGTGACGTTCTCGCCGCGGATGATCGCGTTGTAGAGGGTCCCGCCCACACCGTTGATGTTGAAGATGCCCTCCGTCACGATCGAGCCCGCCATCAGGTTTCCCAGGTCGGCGCCCACGAATGTGACAACGGGGATGAGCGAGTTGCGCAGCACGTGCCTCGAGACAACCTTGTCGCGGGGCAGGCCCTTGGCTCGCGCGGTCCGTACGAAGTCGGCGGTGACGTTCTCCACCACCGAGGTGCGCGTGAGTCGCAGGATGTAGGCGAACGAGACGGTCGCCAGCACGATAGCCGGCATGAGCAGGCTGACGAAGTCGGGATCTCGGCCGGCGGTGACCGGCAGCCACCCGAGCTGCACGCCCACCACGATCTGGAGCACGAAGCCGATGACAAAGGTCGGCAGTGCGATGAGGAGCAGGCTCCACACGAGCACGGCAGAGTCGAAGAACTTGCCCTTGCGCAAACCGGCGAACAGGCCGAATCCGATACCGAAGACGGTCTCGAAGATGATCGCCATCATGGCGAGCTGGAACGTGACCGGCAGCGCCTGCGTGATCACGTCGACGACGGGGCGACCTGTGAAGGTCACGCCCATGTCGAAGGTGAAGATCCCCTTCAGGTAGTACAGGTACTGCACGATGAAGGGTTCGTTCAGGTGGTAGGCCTCGCGGATGGCCGCCTCCGCCGCTGGAGGCAGGCCGCGGTCGCCGCCGAGCGCGGCCACGGGGTCGCCGGGGCGCAGGAACACCATGGCGTAGAGCAGCAGTGTGGCGCCGAGGAACACAGGGATCACCTGCAGCATCCGGCGTCCGATGTACCAGAGCATCGATTGGTCTCCTTGGTCGATTACCGCGGACCATTCTCTCGGATTCCCCCGAGGGTTAGGGCCACAGCACATGGGAAGGCGGGGCACGCACGGTGCGCGCCCCGCCTCTCACCTGGAGTGACGGACCTCGTCCGCTGAGCCGGACGTGATCACGCTCACTCCGTCTTGGTCACCTGGTACAGCAGCGGAGCGTCGTCCCAGCCGAACTGGGCGTTCTCCACGAGCTCGGAGTAGCCAGCGGTGGTGTTGTAGTACCACAGCGGGATCCCGGGCATGTCCTGGAACAGGATCTCCTGGGCCTCGTTGTAGAGCGCGTTGGCCTCTTCCGTGGTGGCGGCACCGGCCGCCTCCGTCAGCTTGGCCTCGAACTCTTCGTTCACGTACTTGGAGTCGTTCGAGCCCGCGAGCGCCGCCTTGGTGTAGATCGGGCCAAGGTAGTTCTGCAGCGACGGGTAGTCAGCAGCCCAGCCGGCGCGGAACAGGCCGTCGATCTTGCCGCCCTTGCCCTTGTCACGCTCGTTGAGGAACTCGTCGAACGTCGGGTAGCCGACCATCTCGCACTGGATGCCGAGGTCGTTCTCGTACCCGTTGCAGGCTGCCTCAACCCACTCCTGGTGGTCGGAGTCCGTGTTGGTGTGGATCTCGAGCACCTTGTCGCCCCACGGCTCCATCTGCTCGGCTTCGTCCCAAAGCGCCTTCGCCTCTTCGGGGTTGTAGTCGAGGACCTCGTTGCCGGGGATCGAGTCGCTCCAGCCGTCGATGACCGGAGAGGTGAAATCCCTCGCCGGGGTGCGCGCACCGGCGTAGAGCGTCTCGGTGATCTCCTCACGGTTGATCGCCATCGAGAGGGCCTTGCGACGCATCAGGCCTGCCTCACCGGAGAACTCCTCGACCCACTCAGGCACCGACATGGCCCCGAGGGTGGCGGCCGGCTGGTTGACAGCACGCTCGCCCAGCTCCTCCTCGAACGTGGCGAAGGCCGACGCCGGCACGTTCTGGACGATGTCCAGGTTGCCGGACAGCAGGTCGTTGTACTGCGCGTCCTCGTCGGTGTAGGCGATCAGCTCGATGCCGCCGTTCTGCGCCGCCCGGTCGCCCTGGTAGGACTCGTTGGGCAGCAGGGTGATGGCCGAATCGTGCTCCCAGCTGTCCAGCACGTACGGTCCGTTGCCGATCGGAGCCTCGCCGAACGCCTCAGGGTCGTCGAAGAACACCTCAGGCAGCGGGTAGTACGCGGCGTAGCCGAGACGGATCGGGAAGTCGGACTCCGGCTGGGACAGCTTGATCGTGAACTCGGTGTCGCTCACGACCTCGAGGCCGGACATCGTCTCGGTCTCGGGCTCGGTGATGACCTTGACGTTGCCCTCGTCGTCGATCTCGTACTCACCCTGGGCCTCGGTGAAGCCTTCGATGGACGAGAAGAAGGAAGCCAGGTTGGCGCCGTTGGGGCCGTAGGCCGCCCAGTTCCAGGCGTCGACGAAGCTCTTGGCCGTGACCGGCGTGCCGTCGGAGAACTCCCAGCCATCCTGGAGCGTCACGTTCCAGGTCTGGTTGTCGTCGGACTCGATCGACTCGGCGACGTCGTTGTGGACTGCGCCCTCGGCGTCGTAGTAGCTGAGGCCGGCGAAGATGTTCGTGACGACGAGGCCACCGAAGACCTCGTTCGTCCTTGCCGGGATCAGCGGGTTCTGGGGCTCACCGTTGCCGACAGTAACGATGCCGGTCGACTCGCCCTCAGCGGGAGGTTCTTCGCCGCCGCCGCCACCGCCGCAAGCGGTCAGCACGAGCGACGCGGCCAGCGCGAATGCGCCGAACCCTACAAGTCGCTTTCGAGGTGTCACATGTCCTCCTGGGTAGCTGGTCACTCCGGCCCGGTCGCCGTCCGGAGCGATGCGGGCGCTTCCTTGCGCCCAGTGATAACAGCCCTAACGTAACCTCTGCGCACAGGACCTGATGACCACTATGCGAGAAACGCCACCGAGTTGTGACCATCTCGGTATACGCGGGTAACACGGGGTAACAGTTCCGACCAGGTGGTTCTCACGGCCGTAACGCAAGTGTCATGGGGGCCTTCACCAGGAAATCCACCCGTTGGGACGAGACGATGCCCGACCGCACTGTGCGGTCGGGCATCGCCCCGTCCCATGTCGAGCCGGCCGCCGGGTCGGTTCCGGCTC
Organism: Promicromonospora soli; assembly: GCF_014653785.1. Classification (GTDB taxonomy): domain Bacteria; phylum Actinomycetota; class Actinomycetes; order Actinomycetales; family Cellulomonadaceae; genus Promicromonospora; species Promicromonospora soli. The sequence continues at coordinate 56,740 of NZ_BNAS01000007.1, forward strand.
ACCCGATCAATTCACCCGATCAGGTCCCCAGGCCGGTGATCAGCGCTCGTAGGCGGCAGTAGTGCTGCCACCCAGGAAGGTGTCGGAGATCCGTGGCTCGATCCGGAACATGTGATCCGTCCTGTTGTTGCGGAACGTGCGGTTCACCGTGGGCGAAGATCCCGTCGACCTGGCGTTCTCGGCCGACGAACACAGCCGGCGTTCGCGGCAGCTCGCGAGGAACTGGCAGGTTGCTATCCGGGAAGGAGCCCAGCGGCGCACGATCATCCCCAGCCAGACCCAGCGCGTCCAGGAGAAGACGGAGTGTCTTCGGTTGAGGTCGCGCCTTCCCCGCCTCGATGTCCCGGATCGTTCGCGTCCCGACGCCGGCCTTGTTCGCGAGCTCCTCCTGCGTCAGCATCGCCCGTAGCCGAAGCCGCCGCAGGTCGACGCTGCCGTCGGATCGTAAATCGGGCATCTCGCAAGGATAAGTGGTGGTCAGGGAGCCGGTCAGCCCACCACCCGGCCGTCGTGCAGCTCGACCACGCGGTCGGCACGGGCCATCAGCTCAGGGTCGTGCGTGGAGACGACGGCGGCCACGCCGCGCGCGTGCGTGACCTCCCGCAGCAGGTCCATCACCACCGCGGCGGTACCCGAGTCGAGCTGCCCGGTGGGCTCGTCCGCGAGCAGCACCTCGGGGTCGGCCACGAGCGCCCGGGCGATGCCCACCCGCTGCTGCTGCCCGCCCGACAGCTCGTACGGCCGCTGCTTCGCGTGACCGGCCAGCCCGACGGCGGCCAGCGCAGCCGCCACCCGCTCCGCCCGCTCGGCCGGCGGGGTGCGCCGCAGCCGCAGCGGGACCTCCACGTTCTCCGCCGCCGAGAGCACGGGCACCAGTCCGAACGACTGGAACACGTAGCCGATCCGCTCGCGCCGGGCGGTGAGCACCGCCTTCTCCCCCAGCGCGGTCAGCTCGGCGTCGCCCAGCCACACGCTGCCCGACGTCGGACGGTCCAGCCCGCCCAGCAGGTTCAGGAGCGTCGTCTTGCCCGAGCCGGACGGGCCGCGCACCACGAGCAGCTCGCCCGCGGCCACCTCCAGCGAGGCGTCCGCCAGGGCGCGCACCTCGCCGGCGCCGGTCCCGAACACCCGGGTGAGGCCCTGGGCGCGCAGCACGGTGCGCGCCTGTGTCGTGGTCGTCATCGGTCCTCCTCGGACTTCCGCTGGTCGGGCGCGGCCGGCCACACACCCACGTGGTCCGGCTCCAGGGCCAGCCGCACGCGGTCGCGCAGCTCGAGCGCGTGCACGAAGTCCTGCGGCAGCTGCAGGCGGCCCACCCGGTCGAGCACCGCGAACTCCTCGGCGACGTGCCGCTCGGCCCCGTGCTCATCGACCTCGGTGCGCCGCAGCGTCTCCGTGGAGGTGCGGCCGTCGCGGATCTGGACGGTGCGCGCGACATGCTCGGACACCGTCGGGTCGTGCGTCACGATCAGGGTGGTCACGCCCGTCTCCCGGTTCACGCCGCGCAGGGCCTCCAGCACCTCCACCGAGGTGGCCTGGTCGAGCTCGCCGGTCGGCTCGTCGGCCAGCAGCACCCGCGGGTTGTTCGCCACGGCGACCGCGATCGCCGTGCGCTGCTGCTCGCCGCCGGACATCTCGCCCGGCCGCCGTCCGGCCACGTGGCCGACCTCCAGCAGCTCCAGCAGCGCCTCGACGCGACGCGAGCGCTCGCGTCGCGGCAGCGTGCCCGCCAGCTCCAGCGGGAGCCGCACGTTCTCGCTCGCCGTGAGGTAGGGCAGCAGGTTGCGCGACGTCTGCTGCCACACGAAGCCGACGGTGGATCGCTGGTACCGCACCCGCTCGGCATGTCCCATGGTCAGCAGGTCGGTGCCCGCCACCACCGCGGACCCACCCGTTGGCGTGTCCAGGCCGGAGAGGATGGTCAGCAGCGTGGACTTCCCGGAGCCCGAGGCGCCCACGACGGCGACGATCTCCCCGGGGTCGACGGTGAGCGTGAGGCCCTGCAGGGCCTGCACCTCCACGCCGTCCGTGGCGAAGATCCGCACGAGGTCGCCGCACCGGATCTCGCCGCCGCCCGTCGGCTCGGCCGACGTCGGCGCGCCGCCGCCCGTCAGCTCGATGGTCGTGCTCATCGGGTCTCCCTTCGAACGCCTGGGTCCGGTAGTCATGTCAGTCGTTGCCGCCCATCCGGAGCTGCGCGGCGACCTCGCCGCGCCGGCTCAGTGCCGCGGCGACGCCCACCGCGGCCAGCACCACCGCGACGAACCCGGCGGCGGCCGCGCCCAGCAGCAGCGGGTCGTACTGCGGGCCGGGCTGGGTGGCTCCGCCGGTCAGCGCCGTGACGTCCACCGCTGCCAGCACCAGCGAGGGCACGGCCACGCCGAGCGCGGCGCCCACCACGAGCGCCACCACCGCCCACGGCCCGATCTCCCAGCCGACCAGCCCGCGCCCCTGGCGCGGTGAGAGGCCAAGCGTCTGGAGGACGGCGAGCAGCCGGGCCCGCGCGGGGGCGGCGAGCATCAGCGTCATCACCACGGCCGCCGCGCACAGCAGCCCCGCGAGCAGCACCGCCAGCACGAAGGCGATCGCGAGCCCGCCGGAGACTGGCGCCGCCAGCACGGCGTCGGCCTCCTGGTCCGGATCCTCCACCACCGACGTCGGCAGGAGCCGCGAGATCTCGGCCTTCACCGCTGCCCGGTCGGCGCCGTCGGCCAGGCCGACGAGTGCGAGCCGCGCGAAGCTGCTGCCGTCCGTGCTCGCGGCGAGGCGCTCGGCGTCGGCGAGGACGAGCGCGCGGTCGGCGGGCAGGCCGGGCAGCTCGTCGACCACGTCGACGACACGGACGGGCACGCTGCCCTCCCGCGTCGCGAGGGTGATGCCCGCGCTCCCCGGGCCGACGCCGAGGCCTGCCGCCGCGCGGGTGAGGATCACCGGTACTGCGTCGTCCGCGCCGTCGTCCAAGCCGCCGCCCGGCCCGACCAGCCCGTCGAGCGTCTCGGGGGCGCCGGCCACGTCCTCCTGCACGACGGCCAGCGCCGCCGCGTCCACCGTGTACACCTCGGCGCGCAGCGACGACGCCGCGCCCTGCACCACGCTGTCGCCCACCTCGTCGACCGGCGTGACCGCGTCCACCCCGTGGAGCGCGGCGATCTGCGCGGCCACGGGCTCGTCGACGATCGGGCCGGAGACGCGCAGGTCCGCGCCGGTGGCACGCCACGCCTCGCGGACCACACCACCCGAGACGGTGGAGTACAGCACCGCCGAGGTTGCCGCGACGGCCACGGCCAGCACGAGCGCAACCGCCGGGACGGGGCCACCCGCGGGGTCGCGCGTGGCGCGAGCGGCGCCGAGGAACGGGACCAGGTCACGCCGCGGCGCGAGCGCCCGCTCCACCGCGAGCGCGAGCCACGGGTAGGCGCGCACCGCGAGCAGGGTGAACGCGAGCGAGACCAGCAGCGGCGCGGCGGCCACCAACGGGTCGACGCCGGAGCCGGATCGGGCGCCCGATCCCGCCACCACCCCGCGCGAGAGCAGCAGCCAGGTCGCGAGCGCCGCGCCCGCGACGACGAGCACCTCCAGCACCCAGCGCACGCGGCTGCGCGAGCGGGGCGCGAGGTCGGACCGGGTGGTCCGCAGGCCTGCGGGCGACGTGGCGAGCGCGAGGGCTACCGCCGGTGCGAGGCCCGCGGCGAGCGCGAGCCCCACCTGGCTCGCGGTGACCGGCGCATCGATGCCGAGGTCGGCGCAGAGCGCGAGCCCGGCGGCGAACCCGGCCGCCGCCGACCCGAGACCGACGACGAGGCCCTCACCGCCCATGAGCAGCCGTAGCTGCGGGCCGGACGCCCCGCGGGCGCGCAGGAGGGCGAGCGCCGAGCGCCGTCGGTCGACGACGAGCCGCGCGCCCAGGACCAGGACGGCCACGGTGGCGCCGAGCGGCCCGACGGCGAGGACGGCGACTATCGCGTCGACGCCGGTGCGCTGCGCGAGCAGGGTCTCCAGGATCTCGCCGAGGCGGGTGCTGGGCCGCAGCTGGATCGGTACGGGGTCGTCGGGCCCGGCCGCGACAGGGAAGGTCTTGGCGGACTGGCCGTTGACCTGAGACAGGAGCAGCGGCACGTCGGCGGCGGTCACGCCGCCGGTGTTCACCGGGTACCAGACGCGGGTCTCGGCCATCCCGAGCGTCAGCGGCGTGATCATCGCGGGATTGAGGTAGACGGAGGCGGTGCCCAGGAGGCCCTGATTTGGGTCGGCGATCACCGAGGCCCGGGCCGCCAGGCCGTGGTGCAGCCAGTAGTCGGCGTCCGGGTCGCCGGTCTCGAAGATGCCGGTCACGACGAGGGCCGGATACCGGTCGGCCAGGGCGACCACGCCCGAGCCGGAGAGGTTGGCGTACCGGCCGCCGAGCTCCCAGCCGTACGTGTCCGCGACGGCGCGCGAGACGGCTACCTCGAACGGCGGGGCCTGCTCTGCCGGCCGTCCCAGGAACTGCTGCTCGTCCGCGAAAACGGGCGCGGCCGTCGCGGTGGGCCAGCGTCCCTCGACGAGCTCGGCGTGCTCGCTCAGGTCGGTGGCCGAGCGGAGGAAGACCTTGGCCTCGGCCAGCTGGGAGCTGGGCACCGGGTCGGTGTACGCGGTCTCGGTAGAGGTCACGTGGAAGTGCGGGGCGCGCATCACCGAGCGCAGCGGCTCAGGAGTCTCGGCGCGCACGGCGTCCAGGTTCGCGAGGAACGGCGACCAGTCCGGCTCGGCCGGCACGCCGGTCCCGACAGCGCCCCAGTCGTAGAACCTGCCACCCGGCGGGTGCCCCGGAACCGCCCCGACCACCGAGATCACGTCGCGCGCCGGCCCCGAGGCCGTCTCCGTCTCGTAGGCCACCTGGTCGGCGTGCATGGTCGCCACGGCGCGCGGCGCTGTCGACAGCACCCCGGCCGCGAGGAACGCGACCACGCCGAGCGTCGCCGTCGCACCCCAGGACGTACGCAGCTGCCGCCGCGCGAGCAGGCCCAGCCCGGACAGTGCCCCCATCAGCGGACCTCCTCGCGGTAGGTGGTGTCGCGGGCCTGCGCGGCCACGCGCCCGCCCACTCCGATCGCGACCAGGACGAGCCCGGCGAGGGCAGCGGCGACCACCAGGCCGGTGCCCGCGGTCTCGACGACGAACTGGGCGGGTGGGGCCGCGTCGATGCCCGTGAGGGTCGCGGCGGAGAGGCCGCCAACGGTGAACCGTGCGACGGCCCACCCGGCGACGGCGCCCACGGCGAGCGCCACGACGCCGACGGCGATCAGCTCGGCGGCCCGGGCCCGGCCCTGCGCCACGGGTCCAAGACCCACGGCGCGGAGCACGATCACCTCGCCGCGCCGCTCGCGCAGCGTCGCGACGGCTACCGCGAGCACGCCCGCCAGCGCGAGCACCGTCGCGCCGGCCGCGGCGAGCCAGAACGAGACGCGCACCGGCACGGCGGTGTCGGTCGAGCCGTAGCCGGGGGTGGTGACGTCCGGCCGCTCCCGGCTGCTCTCGCCCGCCGCCTCGGCAACGGCCGTCGCCTCCTGGGCGAGGCGCGTCACGTCCGCGGCGGGCGCGGTGGCACCCGGCGGGCCTGCCGCGAGCCAGACCTCGTTCGTCAGCACCGGGTCGCTCACCTCGCGCACGAGGGCGGCAGCGAGCGCTCCGCGGTCCAGCAGCGCGGCGTACGGCTCGAGCGCACCGGGCACCGTGCCCGACGACGCCACGGCGACCACCGGCAGCCGCGTCCCGCCGAGGGTCAGCTCGAACTGGTCGCCCGTGGCGATGTCCAGCGCGCCGACCAGCGACGACGAGGCCAGCAGCGGGACGGGGGCGGGGTCGGGGGTGGTCAGGAGCCGCAGCCTGCTGGCGCCGGCCGCGGCGTTGCCGAGCGGCATCGTGAGCTCGGCCCGGCCCGGCGTCAGCTCGATGCCCTCGGCGCCGTCGAACGTCTCCGACGGTGTCCACTCCGGCTGCTCCAAGAGCTCCCTGCCCGCGGTCAGGCCCTCCACGGAGAGCGTCACCTCCGCCATCGACCACCCGGGCCGCGTGTCGACGTCGAGGGCGGCCACCCGCCACGTCTGGCCCTGCGGAGGCGGCGGCACGTCGCCGGACAGCTCGTGCGTGGTCGTGTCCGCGCCGAGGGTGGTGCCGGTCCCGTCGCCCTCCGCGAGCTGTCCGAGACCCACCCGGGCGAGCGTCCCGTCGGGCGCCGCGAGCAGGAGCGACACGTCCAGCTCGTGCGGGGGCACCCCGGCGGGCAGGTGCATCTCGACGGTCTCCCGGATCCGGCCGCTCAGGGTGAGCACGACGTCGCGGGCGCCGTCGGGCAGCGCGGGGGCCTCGGCGAGGGCGTCGCTCGTCAGGTCGTCGGCAAGCTGCCCGACGTCGAGCACCTCAGCCGGCGCGCGCACCACTTGAGGCACGGCCGCGGCGGGCAGCGCCAGCACCGTGACCGGACGGCCGTCGGAGTAGGCAGTGCCGGACAGCACCGGCGCGGCCGCGACGGCGGCGCTGCCCGTGCCCGAGCCGCCCGCCAGGTACGGCGCCGGGTCGAGGCGTCCGGTCTCCGGGGCCGTGACGCGCACGTCCGCGCCGTTGGCGAGCACGTCGACGTCGGCTCGCAGGCGCTCCGCGGTGCCCGTGTACCCGCCGGCCAGCGTCGCGGCGCCGCCGGCGAGCACGAGCAGGACCACCGGCACCACGTACACGACGATCCGCCGGGCCACCTGCCGCGCCGCCAGCGGCCCGACGACGCCCCGTGACCGCCCCGCCAGCCCCGCCCACAGGCGTGTGGCCGGGCCGAGCACCGCCATCGCCGCCACGGCGAGCGCGGCCAGCACGAGGGCGGGCGCCACGGCCGCCGTCGGGTCGGTGCGCGGGCCGTCGGGCGTCGTCAGCAGCGGCGAGCCGTAGCGCAACAGCTGGGTGGCGCTCACCCCGGCGGCGGCCACCGTCAGCACCACCGTGCCGAGTGCGGCGACCTGGCGCAGGCGCCCCGAACGGTCGGTCACCTGCCGTCGCACCGCCGTCTGGGCCTGCAGCGCCGCGACCACGACGAGCGTCGTGGTCGCCACCACGCCGACCGCCAGGGCCACGGCCAGGGGCGTCACCGCGGGGACCGCCGCACCGGCGTCCGCCCGCGCGACGATCCGCAGCGCCGCCCACGCGGCAGCCCCGCCCGCCGCCGCCGCGGTCAGCGCCAGCAGCGCGCCCTCCACGACGGCCGCCGCCGTCACCGTTCCCGGGGCGGCCCCGCGCGAGACCAGGAGCGCTACCTCGCCCTCCCGGGTCGCGGCCAGCAGGCGCGCCACCTGCACCAGCGCGACCACGCCCACGAGGGCCAGCAGGGACAGCGGCACCAGCGCGACGGCGTCCGCGGCGCGCAGCGCGGCCTCCAGGTCGGCTGCCGTCGTGGCGAGCGTGCCCGCGATCGTCAGCCCGCGGGGCGCGACGTCGGCGTCCTCCCCGAGGATGCGCTCGATCTCGGGGGTGAGCGCCGCCAGGGCGGGCAGGTCCGCGGGGGTGAGCGCGGGTCCGTCGGGCACCACGGTCCACCGAGCGAACGGATCGGTGTCCAGGCCCGCGATGACCTCCTGGCTCACCACTACCGGGCCCGGGTAGGCGCCGTCCGAACCGGTGAGCATCGTGGGGTCGCCGAGCCAGACGGCGTCGTCGGGGTCGGTGACACGCCAGGTCGCGGCGATCGTGACCGGGGTGCCGGTGGTCACGGGGTCCTCTGGGTCGACGCCGAGCCGGATCGTGTCGCCGACCGCCAGCCCGGCGGCCTCGGCGGCGTCGGCCTGCACCGCCGCCTCCTCGGTGCCTGCGGGCCAGGCGCCGTCGACAAGGGTGACGCCGTCCGCTCCGGCTCCAGCCAGCGCTGCCTCCCGCGAGGGGGCAGGCAGGAGGGCCACGGACCAGCGGCCCAGATCCTTCCCGTCGGCGCCCGACGTGTACTGCGGCTCGGTCCGCACGTCGTAGGCAACGCGGTGCGGTACGCCGTCGAGCAGCTCCGCGAGCACCTGCTGGACTCGCACGTCCTGGGCGTCCGCCTCGGCGTCGTCCGCGAGGCGGGTGGCGAGCTGTACCGCCCGGCCCGACGGCTCGGCGGCGGCCAGCCCGTCGCGGGCGCCTGCCGTAGCGGCAGCCTGGGTCCAGCCGACGGTCACGCCCAGGGCGCCGGTCAGCACCGCGACGAGCAGCCAGACGAGCGCGAGCAGCCCGCGGTGTGCCGTGGACCGGCGGGCAAGGAGAGTGGCTCGGCTCACGGCCCCAAACTAGCCCCGCCCTGTGACACGGACTACAGAACCAGTGGCGCCCCGAGCAACGATCCGGTCACACACCCGATGCCGTCGGCTTCGGGAACGTCTTCGGGTACCGAAGACGGCTGGACTCGGTACTCGAAGACGTTCTCGAAGCGGACTGTCGAGCTACGTCAGCGCATCGCGGCCGGGATGTACGGGCGCTCGGTCGCGCCCGTGTAGACCTGGCGCGGGCGGCCGATCTTGGTCTGCGGGTCCTTGATCATCTCGCGCCACTGGGCGATCCAGCCGGGCATGCGGCCCAGCGCGAACAGCGGCGTGAACATGGCGGGCTCGAAGCCCATGGCCTTGTAGATGAGGCCCGTGTAGAAGTCGACGTTCGGGTAGAGCTTGCGCTCCACGAAGTAGTCGTCCGAGAGGGCGATCTCCTCGAGGCCGCGCGCGATGTCGAGCAGCTCGTCCTTGGCGCCGAGCTTGTCGAGCACCTCGTCGGCCGACTTCTTCACGATCGCGGCACGCGGGTCGTAGGACTTGTAGACCCGGTGGCCGAAGCCCATCAGGCGCACGCCGTCCTGCTTGTTCTTGACCTTTTCCATAAAGGTCTCGACGGTCTCGCCGCCCGAGCGGATCTTCTCGAGCATGGTGAGCACTGCCTCGTTGGCGCCGCCGTGCGCCGGACCGGACAGTGCGTTCACGCCTGCCGCCACTGATGCGTACAGGGTCGCGTTGGACGAGCCGACGACGCGCACCGTGGACGTCGAGCAGTTCTGCTCGTGGTCCGCGTGCAGCACGAGCAGCTTCTCCAGGGCGTCCACGATCATCGGGTCGGCCTCGTAGGCCTCGTACGGCGTCGCGAACGTCATGCGCAGGAAGTCCTCGACGTAGCCGCGCGAGTAGTCCGGGTACAGCAGCGGCTCGCCCACGCGGCGGCGGTGCAGGTAGGACGTGATGGTGCGGGTCTTGGCGAGCAGCAGCACGGTCGCCAGGTCGACCTGCTCGTCGTCCGCCGGGTCGAGCGACTCCGGGTAGAACGTGGACAGCGCGTTCACCGCGGACGCCAGCACGGCCATCGGGTGCGCGTCCCGGGGGAAGGTGCCCATGAACGTGCGGAAGTCCTCGTGCACCATCGTGTGGCGGTTGACCCGCTCGGTGAACGAGTCGAGCTCGGTGGCGCTCGGCAGCCCGCCGTAGATGAGCAGGTAGGCGACCTCGAGGAAGCTCGAACCCGCGGCCAGCTGGTCGATCGGGTACCCGCGGTAGCGCAGGATGCCGGCGTCGCCGTCGATGTACGTGATAGCCGACTCGCACGATGCCGTGTTCATGAAGCCGGGATCGACCGTGACCAGCCCTGTGTCCTTGAGCAGCGACGACACGACTATGCCGTCATTGCCCTCGGTGGCAGCGACGACAGGCAGGTTGTGAGTGGTTCCGTTGACGGCGAGCTCGACGCGGCTCGAGCCGTCCACCGGTGTGGAGGTCATGTCTTCCTTCCTGAATGGCGCACGAGGGACGCTGCGGCGAAGAAAGCTGTCGGGGCAACGTCGACCTGGGGCCACGACAGTATCGCGCCCAGCTCTCGTTTTTCCAATCCTTCGGTCAAGCCTCTGTGAGACGTGACACAGCGTCGGCAATCTGCGCGTCAGTTGAGGTCAGCGCCACCCGCGTATGCGTGTCGTCGCCGTACAGATGTCCGGGCGCGGTCAGGATCCCGCGCTCCGCGAACCATTCCGCGACCCGCAGCCCGGACCGGCCGTCCGGCGCCGCCACCCACAGGTACAGGCCGGCACCCGACTCGTCGACGACGAGCCCGGCCTTCTCGATCGCGGCGGCGAGCGCCCGGCGTCGGGCACCGTACGTCTCGCGCATGACGGCGACGTGCTCGTCGTCGGACAGCGCCGCGGTCATCGCGGCCTGGACCGGCGCCGGGACGATGAGGCCCAGGTGCTTGCGGGTCTGGGTGAGGCCGGCGATCAGGGCGCGGTCACCGGCGAGGAACGCCGCCCGGTAGCCCGCGATGCTGGACTGCTTCGACAGGGAGTACGCCGCGAGCAGCCCCTCGTGCGACCCGCCGCACACGCGCGGGTCGAGGATCGACGGAACCCTGCTCGGGCCTGGCCCGGCGTCCCACGACGAGTCCCACACCAGCTCGGCGTAGCACTCGTCGGAGACGACGACGGCGCCGATGGCGCGGGCGGCGTCGACCACCACTCGCAGCGCCTCCACGCCGAGCACGCGGCCTGTCGGGTTCCCGGGCGAGTTGACCCAGACCATCCGCACGTCGCCCCGGCTGGCCCAGTCGGCGACGTCGTCCGCCGCGAGCGGCGTGGCGCCGGCCGCACGGATGCCCGCCACATAGGTGGGGTAGGCGACCGCCGGGTGCACGACCACGTCGCCCGGGCCCAGGTGCAGCAGCGAGGGCAGCAGGCCCACGAGCTCCTTGGAGCCGATGGTCGGCAGCACGGCCGCGGGGTCGAGGCCAGGCACGCCCCGGCGTCGGGCGAACCAGTCCGCGACGGCCTGGCGCAGCGCGGGCGTGCCCGCCGTCATCGGGTAACCCGGCGCGTTCGACGCCGCTTCGAGCGCGTGCCGCACGACGTCCGGTGTCGGGTCCACGGGCGTACCCATGGAGAGGTCGACCAGGCCACCCGGGTGGGACTTCGCCGTCGCGGTGATACCCGCTATCGAGTCCCAGGGGTAGGGCAGGTCGGACAGGTCGTGCAGACCCACGTCAGGCCTGGGGCGGGAGGGCCGCGATCATCGGGTCGTCCTTCTCGATGACGCCCATCTTCGCGGCACCGCCGGGCGAGCCCAGGTCGTCGAAGAACTCGACGTTCGCCCGGTAGTAGTCCTTCCACTCATCGGGGACGTCGTCCTCGTAGTAGATGGCCTCCACCGGGCAGACCGGCTCGCACGCGCCACAGTCCACGCACTCGTCCGGGTGGATGTAGAGGGAGCGGCTGCCTTCGTAGATGCAGTCCACGGGACACTCCTCGATGCACGCCCGGTCCTTGACGTCGACGCACGGCTGAGCGATCACGTAGGTCACTTCGGGGTGTCCTTCCACTTCCGGACTGAGGATCATGCAAGAGGCAGACAACAGGGCTGACCCTGCGGCGCGATCCTAGTATCTCCCGGGATGCACCCAGATCCCCACCGGTCTCACGCAGCGGAAGGCGAACAGACGTGACATTCGCTACACCCACCCCCGCCGGGGGGTGGCACGACCTGCGGCCCGGCACCCGGGTGGTGGTCCGACGCCGGCTCCCGCCCGCCGGCCCCGTCGTGTCCGATGGTGGCACGGCGCACCGTTGGACGGACCTGATCGGCTACGTCGTCGAGGTGTCCGACGCCGGCCTGCGGCTGCGCACCGACCCGGTGCCCGGCCGCGGCGAGCCCAAGGAAGTCGACGTGGCGGCCCCCGACATCGAGGCCGCCAAGCCGATCCCCCCGAGACCCGTCAGGCGTTCTGGTCCACCCAGATGACGCCCGTCGGGCACATGCTCATTGCTTCCTGCACGGCGAAGTCGAGCTCCGGGCCCGGACGCTCGTCGAGCAGGATGACCCGGTCGTCGTCGTCCTGGCCGAACACGTCGGGCGCGAGCAGGGCACACTGGCCGGCGCCGCAGCAGGCGTCGCGGTCCACGTTGATCTTCATGAGGTCACTCTCCCTACCGGAGGGGCAGTTCGCCTAATCCAGCCCGGGCGGCTCGCTCCGGACCGGAGCGAGCCCCGCCGGATCAGGCGTTCGCCACCAGGCCGAGCTCCGCCACGCTCGCCAGGTGCTGGTGCTTCGGCACGATCCGGACGGTGTAGCCGAACGGCCCGGAGGTGTCCAGGTCGACCTCCCCGCCGAACGCGTGCCGCCCCGCCTCGTAGGACTCCTTGAGGGCGAGCGACTCGGCGGCGAACTCGTCGATGACGTCGGCCTCCGTGACGCGGCCGTGCACCACCTGCACGTCAACGTCGTCGGGCGACAGGGGCCCGAGCGAGACGTAGGCGCGCACCGCGAGCCGGTCGCCCACCTGCACCGCGTCGCCGATGCCGCCGGACTCCACGTGGTCCACGCGCACCTGCCTCCAGGCCCCCCGTACGTGGGCCTTCCAGCCCGCGAGGTCCTTCGCCGCGGCGTACCCGTCGGCGGCGAGCAGACGGCCGGCCTCGGCTGCCGGGGCGTACAGCCCGTGCACGTACTCCGAGACCATGCGCGTGGCCTGCACCTTCGGGCCGAGCGTGGCCAGCGTGTGCCGCACCATCTCGAGCCAGCGGCCCGGCACGCCGTCGGCGGACCGGTCGTAGAACGCGGGCGCCACCTGGTTCTCCACCAGGTCGTACAGCGCGGCGGCCTCTAGGTCGTCCCGGCGGTCGGCGTCCTGCACTCCGTCGGCCGTGGGGATGCCCCAGCCGTTCTCGCCGTCGTACCACTCGGCCCACCAGCCGTCCTCGATCGAGAGGTTCAGCCCACCGTTCAGCGCGCTCTTCATCCCGGAGGTCCCGGATGCCTCGAGCGGCCGCAGCGGGTTGTTCAGCCAGACGTCGCAGCCCGGGTAGAGCGACTGCGCCATGCCGATGTCGTAGTTCGGCAGGAACACGATCCGGTGCCGCACCTTGGCGTCGTCGGCGAACCGGACCAGCTGCTGGATGAGCCGCTTGCCGGAGTCGTCCGCCGGGTGCGACTTGCCGGCCACGATGAGCTGCACAGGCCGCTCGGGGTGCAGCAGGAGCGCCTTGAGCCGGTCCTGGTCGCGCAGCATCAGCGTGAGCCGCTTGTAGGTGGGCACGCGGCGGGCGAAGCCGATGGTGAGCACGTCGGGCGACAGGATGTCGTCGACCCAGCCGAGCTCGGCCGGGGACGCACCGCGCTCGCGCCAGGACGCGTACACGCGGCGACGGGCCTCGTCCACGAGCTCACCGCGCATCGCGCCGCGCAGAGCCCACAGCTCGGCGTCGGACACCTTGCCCGGGTCGAGCCAGCCCGACGACGCCTCCGGCGCCGTGATCTGGTCCAGCCCCATCCGCTCGGCCTCCACGTCGGCCAGCCGCGGCGCGACCCAGGTGGGCGAGTGCACGCCGTTGGTGACCGACGTGATCGGCACCTCACGCAGGTCGAACCCGGGCCACAGGCCCTCGAACATCTCCCGCGAGACCTGGCCGTGCAGCAGCGAGACGCCGTTCGCCCGGCCGCCGAGCCGCAGGCCCATCACCGCCATGTTGAACACGGTGGGGTCGCCGCCGTCGTAGTCCTCTGCGCCGAGCGCAAGCACGGTCTCCAGGGGCACGCCGTCCATCGTGTTGTCGCCGCCGAAGTACGCGGTGACCAGGTCCTTCGGGAACCGGTCGATACCGGCGGGGACGGGCGTGTGGGTGGTGAAGACCGTCGCGGCGCGCACCGCCTCGTGCGCCTCGCCGATGCTCAGCCCCGACCCGACGAGCTCACGGATCCGCTCCACCCCGAGGAAGCCCGCGTGGCCCTCGTTGGTGTGGTAGACCTCCGGCTGCGGCGCACCGGTGAGGCGCGACCAGGCGCGCAGCGCGCGCACGCCGCCCACGCCGAGCAGCAGCTCCTGCTGCAGGCGGTGCTCCCCGCCGCCACCGTAGAGACGGTCGGTCACCTTGCGGGCCGCCTCGTCGTTCTCCGGCACGTTCGAGTCGAGCAGCAGCAGCGGCACCCGGCCGACGGCGGCGACCCACACGTGCGCATGCAGCGTGCGCCCGGCCGGCAGGTCGAGCGACACGGTGGCGGGCGTGCCGTCCTCCTCCCGCAGGAGCGCGAGCGGCAGACCGTCCGGGTCGAGCAGCGGGTACGTCTCCACCTGCCAGGCGTCGCGGGTGAGCGACTGCCGGAAGTACCCGGCGCCGTACAGCAGGCCGACGCCGACGATGGGCACGCCCATGTCGGAGGCGCTCTTCAGGTGGTCGCCCGCCAGGATGCCGAGGCCGCCCGAGTACTGCGGCAGCACCGAGGTGATGCCGAACTCGGGCGAGAAGTAGGCGATCGCTCCCGGCAGCGCGCCGCCTGTCGTCGCCGCCTGGCCCTGGTACCACCGCGGGTCGCGCAGGTAGTGGTGCAGGTCGTCCGACGCCGCGCGCACGCGGCCCGTGAACGCCTCGTCGGCCGCGAGCGCCGCGAGGCGGTCGGATCCGAGCGCGGCAAGCAGGGCGACGGGGTCGCCTCGTACGTCGGACCAGAGCTCCGGATCGATGCTCGCGAACAGTTCGCGCGTGGGCGCGTGCCAGGACCAACGAAGGTTCTGGGCCAGCTCGTCGAGCGCTGCGAGCTGCTCGGGGAGGACCGTGCGGACGGTAAATCTGCGGATCGCTCTCACCGGAGGAAGACTACGCACATGTACGGGCGAGCACACATCGCCTGATGAGGCGACACTTCGGATCCCCGGCGCGCCCGACGCGCATGTCCCTTGCAGTGGTCGATAGCGTGTTCCAGTGAGCTCGTACACGACGCCCGGCCGGATCGGCCGTATCCCCGTCCTTGAGATCGCCCCTGTCATCGAGGCCGGCCGATGGCCGGCGAAGGCGGCGGTCGGGGAGGTGGTCCCCATCGAGGCGACGGTCTTCCGTGAGGGGCACGACGCCGTCTCCGCCACCGCCGTGCTCGTCGCCCCGGACGGGTCGGACCACTCGTGGGCCCCCATGGCCGACATCGCCCCGGGCCTGGACCGCTTCCGCGGCCTGCTGCAGCCCGACGGCGAGGGCGACTGGTCCTTCCGCGTCGAGGCGTGGTCGGACCCGTACGCCACGTGGACGCACGACGCCGGGATCAAGATCGGCGCGGACATCGACACCGAGCTGATGCTCGCCGAGGGCGTGCGTCTCTTCGACAAGATCAGCCGCCTGGTGCGCGACGACGCGCTGGTCGGCCCGGCCCGGACCACCCGCGACGCACGCGTGCTGACCGCGGCGGCCCGCGCCCTGGCGGACCCCAAGCGCCCGGCCAAGGCCCGGTTCGCGGCCGCGACGGCGCCCGAGGTGGTGGCCGCGCTGCGCCGGGCGCCCTTGCGCGAGCTGGTCTCGGCGTCGGACACCTACCCGCTGCGGGTCTCGCGGCCGCTGGCGCTGGCGGGGTCCTGGTACGAGATGTTCCCCCGCTCGGAGGGGGCGTACCGGAAGAAGAGCGGCAAGTGGGTGTCGGGCACGTTCGCGACGGCGGCGAAGCGGCTGCCGGCGATCGCGGCGATGGGGTTCGACGTCGTCTACCTGACGCCGATCCACCCGATCGGCACCACGTTCCGCAAGGGCCGCAACAACACGCTCGTGGCCGGGCCGGGCGATCCGGGCAGCCCGTACGCGATCGGGTCGAAGCACGGCGGGCACGACGCGATCCATCCCGACCTGGGAACTGAGGCCGACTTCCGGGACTTCGTCTCCGCCGCCCGCGCCGAAGGGCTCGAGGTGGCGATCGACATCGCGCTCAACGCGTCGCCCGACCACCCCTGGATCAAGGAACACCCCGAATGGTTCGTGATCCGTGCCGACGGGTCCATCGCGTACGCGGAGAACCCGCCCAAGAAGTACCAGGACATCTACCCGCTGAGCTTCGACACCGACCCCGAGGGCCTGTACGCGGCGATGCTGGACATCTTCCGCACCTGGATCGACCGGGGCGTCACGCTGTTCCGGATCGACAACCCGCACACCAAGCCGGTGAACTTCTGGGAGTGGCTCCTGGCTCAGGTGCACGCGACGAACCCCGAGGTCATCTTCCTGTCGGAGGCGTTCACCAGGCCGGCGATGATGCAGACGCTGGCCCGGATCGGCTTCCACCAGTCGTACACCTACTTCACCTGGCGCAACACCAAGGAGGAGATCGAGGCGTACCTGGCCGAGGTGAGCGGGCCGCAGGGCTCCGTGCTGCGCCCCTCGTTCTGGCCCACCACCCACGACATCCTGCCGCCCTACCTGACCGACGGCGGCGTCGCGGCGTTCGCGGTGCGGGCGGTGCTGGCCGCCACCGGCTCGCCCACGTGGGGCATCTACTCCGGCTACGAGCTCGTGGAGAGCACGCCGCGGCCCGGCGCCGAGGAGCAGATCGACAACGAGAAGTACGAGTACCGGCCGCGGGACTGGGAGAAGGCGGACGAGTACGGGATCGCGCTCCTGCTCGGCGAGCTGAACGCGATCCGCCGCGCGCACCCCGCGCTCCAGCAGCTGCGCAACCTGACCATCCACCCCACGACGAACGGCCAGGTGGTCGCGTACTCCCGCCGGATCTCGGCCGATCACGCGTCGCGCGCGACAGCGAAGCCGCAGGGCCGCACCATGAGAACAGGGGGTAACGATCGGCGTGCCCCGCGGCACGACGACGTGATCGTGGTCGTGCTGAACCTGGACCCGCGGAACGTACAGGAGTCTGTAGTGGACCTGGACATTTCCGCCCTCGGCCTCAGCGCTCCCGAGGGCGACGAGAACGCCCCGTTCTTCGTGGCACACGACCTGTTGTCCGGCGAGACCTACGGCTGGGGAGCACATCCCTGGGTCAGGCTCGACCCCCAGGTCCAGGTGGCACACATCTTGCAAGTGGGTCCGGCATGACGACGTTCGGGCCGGGCGGCCCCGCCGTCGGACCGGAGGGCTACCCCGATCCGCCGCGCCCCGTGATGCCCAACCCGCCGTCGATCCCCGTGCCCGTCCAGGCGCTGCCGCCGCGGCGGCAGCCGCGCGTGGACGCCCGGCGCAAGGGGCTGTCGACCGACCCGGAGTGGTACAAGAAGGCCGTCTTCTACGAGGTCATGATCCGGTCGTTCTCCGACTCGGCCGACGGCGGGTCGGGCGACCTGCGCGGCCTCGTGGAACGGCTCGACTACCTGGAGTGGCTCGGCGTCGACTGCCTATGGCTGCCGCCGTTCTTCCCGTCGCCGCTGCGCGACGGCGGGTACGACGTCGCGGACTTCACCGCCGTCTCGCCGCAGTTCGGGAGCATGGCCGACTTCAGCGACCTGGTCGCCGCCGCGCACGAGCGCGGCATCCGCGTGGTGATCGACCTGGTCATGAACCACACCAGCGACGCCCACCCGTGGTTCCAGGCCTCACGCGCCGACCCGAACGGCCCGTACGGCGACTTCTACGTGTGGAGCGACGACCCCACGCGCTACGAGGGTGCGCGCATCATCTTCGTGGACACGGAGACGTCGAACTGGACGTTCGACCCGGTCCGGCGGCAGTACTTCTGGCACCGGTTCTTCAGCCACCAGCCGGACCTCAACTTCGACAACCCGCGCGTCGCGGAGGCGATGCTCGACGTCGCGCGGTTCTGGCTGCACCTCGGCGTGGACGGGTTCCGGCTCGACGCCGTGCCGTACCTGTTCGAGGCCGAGGGCACCAACTGCGAGAACCTGCCCGAGACGCACGCCTTCCTGCGCCGCGTGCGGCGCATGATCGACACCGAGTTCCCGGGCCGCATCGTGCTGGCCGAGGCCAACCAGTGGCCGCAGGACGTCGTGGGGTACTTCGGCACGGACGACGAGCCCGAGTGCCACATGTGCTTCCACTTCCCCGTGATGCCTCGGATCTTCTACGCGATCCGCGACCAGCGGGCGCGCCAGCTCCTGGAGATCCTCGCGGACACCCCGGCCATCCCGGCGGCAGGGCAGTGGAGCACGTTCCTGCGCAACCACGACGAGCTCACCCTGGAGATGGTGTCCACCGAGGAGCGCGCCAGCATGTACGGCTGGTACGCCCCCGACCCCCGCATGCGGGCGAACGTCGGCATCCGGCGCCGGCTCGCGCCGTTGCTCGACAACGCCCGCAAGGAGATCGAGCTGGCGAACGCGCTGCTGCTGTCGCTGCCCGGCACCCCCTGCCTGTACTACGGCGACGAGATCGGCATGGGCGACAACATCTGGCTTCCCGACCGGGATGCCGTGCGTACCCCCATGCAGTGGACGCCGGACCGCAACGCCGGCTTCTCCACGGCCGACCCCGGCAAGCTGTACCTGCCGCTCGTCCAGTCGCTGGTGCACCACTACCAGCACACCAACGTGGAGGCGCAGCTCGCGCAGCCCACGTCGCTGCTGCACTGGATGCACAACATGCTGGCGTTCCGGAAGCTGCACCCCACGTTCGGGACGGGGGACTTCACGGCGCTCGACTGCAACGACGAGTCGGTCATCGCGTTCACCCGGACCTCCGCCGACGAGACGCTGCTGGTTGCCGCGAACCTGTCCGCGACGGCGCGGTCGTCCACGATCAAGCTCCCGGGGTACGCCGGCTGGACGCTCACCGACGTGTTCGGCGGGGCGGGGTTCCCGAGCGTCGGGGAGGACGGCATCCTGACGATGACGTGGGGCGCTCGCGACTTCTACTGGCTGGTCCTCGCTCCGCCGAGGCCTACCGGACCGAGCGGCTCGATCGGGCAGGCGAGAGAGGCGTGAGCCCGGCGCGACGCATTCACGTCTCCCCTGGCGCCGCGCACCTCGCCCCAGAGGTGCTGCGGCTGCTGGACAGATGGCTGCCACAGCAGCGGTGGTATCCGGTGCCCACCGACGGCGTGGCGCACGTGCCGTGGCTCACCGTCACGTTCCCGGGCGTGGCCGACGTCGTCGTCGCCCTCCTGCGGCTGGCCGGCCCCGGGCTGGCCGCCGGCGACGAGGCGCTGGTGATCCAGGTCCCGCTGGTCCTGACGCCGACGGCCGAGCCGACGGCCGACACCGCCGACACGGAGGCGGCCGGCCTGATCGGCACGGTGGCGACAGCGTCGGGCACCGTCACGGTGTACGACGGCGGCCTCCACCCGGCCGCCTGGCGCGCCTACCTTGTCACGGCCCTCCCCGACGCATCCGAGCGGGAGAGCTGGGACGAGATGGCCGGTGCGCGGCGGATCTCCGGGGAGCAGTCGAACACCTCGGTCATGCTCCCCTGGCTGCCGCTCGACACCGGGCGGGGCGGGATGCTGAAGATCCTCCGGACCGTCGCGCTGGGGCCGCACCCCGACGTCGTGATCCCCGAGGCCCTGACCCGGGTCGGCTGGGACGGCGTGCCCCGCTTCCTCGGCGCCGTAGGGCTGCCCTCGCCGGACGACGTAGCTTCGCCGGGCAAGAGCGGCGCCGCCGAGCCGCTCGCGCACCTCGCCGTGCTCTCCGAGCTCGTCCCCGACGCGACCGACGGGTTCGAGCTGGCCTGCGCGTACGCCGGGCGGAACGAGGACTTCGGCGAGCAGGCCGCGGAGCTGGGCGCCGTCGTCGCGCACCTGCACGTGGCCCTCCGGCAGGCGCTCGGCCCCGGTCCGGGGCTCGAGCCCGCCGGCTTCATGGGCGTGCTGCGCCGCCGCGCCGCCGAGGCCTTCGCGGACGTCCCCGCCCTGGCGCCGCACCGCGCCGGCGTCGCCGCGCTGTTCGACGCCGTGAGCGCGCGGCTGTCCGCCGTCGCCGAGCGCACCGGGGGTCTCATCCCGCTCCAGCCCATCCACGGCGACCTGCACCTCGGCCAGGCGCTGTACTCGCCGGACGGCTGGAAGGTGCTCGACTTCGAGGGCGAGCCGCAGCGCCCCGTTTCCGAGCGCGTGGCCCCCGACCTCCCCCTGCGCGACGTCGCGGGGATGCTCCGCTCGCTGGACTACGCGGCCGCCGTCGGCCAGGCCACCGACCCGCACTGGACCGCGCACGCCCAGGTCAGCTTCCTCGAGGGGTACCGCCAGGCCAGCGGCGAGGCGCACGGTGGGACGGTGTCGGGCGCGGCTCCCGGGGCCCCCGCGAGGACCCGCAGCGAAGCGAGGACGCCTCGTGGGGTGAAGGTGTCTGGCAGCGAGCTCGACGTGGCCACCGCCGAGCTGCTGCTGCGCGCCCTGACCGTGGACAAGGCGCTCTACGAGGTGGTCTACGAGTTCCGGCACCGCCCCGCGTGGATGCACATCCCGCTGGCCGCCGTGGAGCGGGTGCTCAGCTCGTGACCCGCGCGCGGCGTGACGTGTCGCACACCTCGCACCTGGCATGGAAAGGTAAACCCATGGCAGACCTGCCCCACGTCGACCTCGAGGTTCTGACCGCTATCGCGTCGGGAACCCACCACGATCCGCACCACGTGCTCGGCCCCCACCTGCTCGACGGGCCGTGGACCGTCGTGCGCGCCCTGCGCCCGCTCGCCGACGAGGTGATCATCGTGACGCCGGACAGCGAGATCTCCGCGACGCACCAGGGCGCGGGAGTATTTGCCGCCGTCGTGCCCGCTATCGAGGACCCGGACGGGACCTGGCACACGCCGGACTACCGCATCCGGACCCGGTCCGGGACGGATACCTGGGCATCGGACGACCCGTACCGGTTCCTGCCCACCCTGGGCGAGGTGGACCTGCACCTGATCGGCGAGGGGCGGCACGAGCAGCTCTGGCAGGTGCTCGGCGCCAACCTGCACCGGTACCCGAGCGCGTCCGGCGACATCGCCGGCGTCGCCTTCGCCGTCTGGGCACCGAACGCGCGCGGCGTCCGGCTTGTGGGCGACCACAACGGCTGGGGCGGCACGCACCCCATGCGGTCGCTCGGCGCCGCGGGCGTGTGGGAGCTGTTCGTCCCCGACGTCGGCCCCGGCCTGCGGTACAAGTTCGAGATCCTGGGCGCGGACGGCGTCTGGCGCGCCAAGGCTGACCCCCTCGCCAAGGCGACAGAGCAGCCACCCGCCACGGCGAGCGTCGTGACGACCTCGGAGTACGAGTGGCACGACCGCGCTTGGCTCGCCGCCCGGTCGGCGAGCGACCCGCACTCCGCGCCGCTGAGCGTGTACGAGGTGCACCTGGGTTCCTGGCGTCCCGGCCTCGGCTACCGGGAGCTCGCGGAGCAGCTCACCGCGTACGTCGCGGAGCAGGGCTTCACACACGTTGAGCTCCTGCCCGTGGCGGAGCACCCGTACGGCGGATCCTGGGGCTACCAGGTCACCAGCTACTACGCGCCGACGGCGCGGTTCGGCTCGCCCGACGACTTCCGGTTCCTGGTGGACAGGCTCCACGAGGCCGGGATCGGCATCATCCTCGACTGGGTGCCCGCGCACTTCCCGCGCGACGAGTTCGCCCTTGCCCGGTTCGACGGGACGCCCCTGTACGAGCACCCCGACCCCCGGCGCGGCGAGCAGCAGGACTGGGGCACGCTGATCTTCGACTTCGGACGCCGCGAGGTGCGCAACTTCCTGGTGGCCAACGCGACCTACTGGTTCGAGGAGTTCCACGTCGACGCGCTGCGCGTGGACGCCGTCGCGTCCATGCTCTACCTCGACTACTCCCGCAAGGATGGCGAGTGGACGCCCAACGTGCACGGCGGGCGGGAGAACCTGGAGGCCATCGCGTTCATCCAGGAGGCGAACGCCACCGCCTACCGGCGTTCGCCCGGCGTCATGATGATCGCCGAGGAGTCGACGGCGTTCCCCCAGGTCACGGGCCCGACGTCGAGCGGAGGGCTGGGTTTCGGCCTGAAGTGGAACATGGGCTGGATGAACGACACCCTCCGCTACCTGGCCGAGGACCCGTATAACCGGCGCTACCACCACGGCGAGCTCACGTTCTCGCTCATCTACGCCTTCACCGAGCAGTTCGTGCTGCCGATCAGCCACGACGAGGTGGTGCACGGCAAGAGGTCGCTCCTGCGCAAGATGCCCGGCGACCACTGGCAGCAGCTCGCGGGCGTGCGGTCCTTCCTCGCCTACCAGTGGACGCACCCCGGCAAGCAGCTGCTGTTCATGGGGTGCGAGTTCGCGCAGGACACGGAGTGGTCGGAGGGCGACGGCCTGCCCTGGCACCTGCTCGGCGACGCAGGGCACGCCGGCGTGCAGCACCTGGTCCGGGACCTGAACACGCTCTACCGCGCCACGCCGGCCCTGTGGGAGGTCGACTACGACCCCGCCGGGTTCGAGTGGCTGGAGTCGGACGACGCCGGCCACAACGTACTCGCGTACGTCCGCCGGTCACGCAGCGGCGACCCCGTGGTGGTGGTCGTGAACTTCGCGGGCGTGCCCCACGAGGGATACCGCCTGCCCCTGCCGCTGGTCGAGAATCCCGTGTGGCGCGAGGCGCTGAACACCGACGCCACGGTGTACGGCGGGTCGGGCGTGGGGAACCTGGGCCGCGTGCACGCGGAGCCGGTGCCGCACCACGGCCGCGCGTGGTCGGCCGTGGTGCGGATCCCCCCGCTCGGTGCGCTGGTGCTTGTGCCGGAGCGCGCGGCCGCCGAGCCCCCGCCGCTCGTCAGTAGAGGCTGATCGCCAGGCGCTTGCGCGCCTTGCTCACCCGGGGGTCGGCGGTACCGGCGACCTCGAAGAGCTCCAGCAGGCGCACGCGGATCTTCTCCTTGTCGTCCGCGTCCACCTCGGGGAGCAGGTCGAGCAGGCGCGCGAACGCGTCGTCCACCTTGCCGCCCAGCATGTCCAGGTCGGCGACGGCGAGCGCGGCGTCGACGTCGGACGGCGCGTCCGCGGCGGCCTGGCGCACGGTGGCGAGGTCGGCGTCGTGGGTGCGCTGCATGAGGCGCACCTGCGCGAGGCCGGCCGTGGCGTCCGAGTCCTTCGGGTCCTGGCGCAGCGCCTTGGCGTAGGCCTCCGCGGCCGCGTCGAGGTCGTCGCGCTCGATCGCGTCGTACGCCTCCTGGTGCAGCGGCGGCAGCGGCTGCTCCGCAGCGGCCTCCGGCTCGTCGCTCGCGGGTGCCGCACCAGGGGCCCGGCCCGTGACGCCGTTCTGCTCGGCGGCGGCCAGCACCTGGTCCAGAACGCTGCGGATCTGCTGCTCGTCGGCGGCGCCCTGGAACAGGGGCAGGGGCTGGCCCTGCAGCACCGCGACGACGGTGGGCACACCCTGCACCTGGAACGCTGCCGCGACCTGCGGGGATGCCTGGGCGTCCACGCGGCCCAGCAGGAACCGGCCGGCGTACTCCTCGGCGAGGCGGCCCATCGTGGCGCCGAGCTCCGCGTTCGCCTGGTCGGTCGGGATCCACAGCAGGATCACCACCGGGAAGGTGGACGAGTCGCGGACCAGCGGCTCGAAGTTCGCCTCGCTGACGTCCACCACGAAGCCGCCGGCGGGCGGCGCGCCGCCGGGTTCGCCGGGCGGCGGCGCCTGCGGGCGGTTGAGGGCGGACAGGTCGACGGCGCCGCGCACCGCGAACTCGGGCTGCGCGCTCCGGGCGGGGCCGGGCTGAGGGGTGGCACTGCTCATGGGGGCAATCCTAATGACCGCGGCCGCAATTACTCGTCGGCTCCGCTCTCAGCGAGAATGCCGTCGACGACGCGGTGGTCAGCTGTTCGACACGGCGTAGGGCACCCGGTGGTGGCCCAGCAGGCTGATCGGTTCCGCCGAGCCCGCCGGCGGCACGTAGAGCGCGACGGTGTCCCGGTAGACGATCCGCATGACGTTGGTCCGCTTCGCATCGCCCCAGAGCGCCTTGGCCGACGGGGCGAGCGGGCCAAGCTCCCAGTTCTCCTCGGCGGTGAGGGTCTCCTGGCTCCGCATCGCCGCCAGCACCAGCGCGCCGCCGTCAACAGTGCGGACGGCCTTCACCGGGTCCTTCGTGGGCTGGTACGCGACCTCGAAAGTGCCCTTCCCGTCCTTGTGCTCGATCGCGGCGAGCTGTGTCTCGCCGCTCCGCCGCACCAGCCGGCGCAGGTAGTCGTCGCGGAAGTCGGCGGCGTACTTGGAGTCCTCGTCGACGCTCAGCACCGACGCGTAGCGCTTGATCGCGTCCCTCGGCGTGACCTTGAGGCTCGTGTCATCCTCGGGCACGGCGGCGCTGCCGAGGTTGGCTTCGGCGAACCGCGGCATGGCGATGTCCGGCACCAGGCGCACCCAGCCCCACAGCTTGTACTGACCCCGGGCGCTGTCCTGCTCGAACGCCATGAGCGTCGGCGTGGTCTGGTCGGGCGGCTGCTCCGTGATGGCATAGCTGGTGCGCGGCCACTGCGGGTCCGACGCCGGAACCAGCTGCTGCATCCGCATGGACAGGTCGCTCAGCGCATCCGTGTTGCCACTCGCCGCTACGTCGAGCTCTGCCTCGCGCATCGCGAGTGCGGGACCGGTCAGGCGTGCCGCCAGCGAGCCGGCGTCGCCGGCCTTGGTCGTCCCCTCGACGACCCCCGACACCCGGTCAAGGATCTTGCGCTCCTGCGCCACGCTGACCACGGCCGCGACCGTCGGCGGCTCGGGTGCCGGAGTGGGCGGCTCGACCGTGCAGCCCGTCAGTGCGACGGACGCGAGACCGACCGCGGTCAGGCCGGCGACGGCCCGGCGTCGGGCCGAGGGAAGAGCTCCGGAACGCAGCAAGGGTGGCCGCCGTAGGTTCACGGGGCCACCCTAGCTGCGGGGACGGGCGAGATCGCCGAAAGTCAGTCGTTCGAGACCGAGCTGGGCACGTGCTCGTAGCCGACCAGGCTGATCTGGTCGTTCGAGCCCTCGGGCGGCAGGTACATCGCCACCATGTCCTCGTAGTTGACCTCGACCACGTTGGTCACGTCGGCATCGCCCCAGAGCGCCTGGGTCGTCTTGGTCGGCGGGCCGATCTCGCAGCCGTCCTCCCTGGCGGTGATCGTCTCCTTGCTGATCATCGCCGCGATCACGAGCGCACCGCCGTCGGCGGTACGAACCGCCTTGACCGGGTCCTTCGTGGGCTCGTACGCGACCTCGAAGGCGCCCTTGCACTCTTCCTTGTTGATCGCATCGACCTGGAGCTTGCCGTAGTCCCGGAAGAACTGGCGCAGGTCGTCGTCCGCGAAGTTCTCCGCGTACTTCGATCGCTCGTCGACCGTCAGCACGGACGCGTACTGCGCGATCGCGGTCTCGGGCGACACCTTGAGGCTCTTGTCGTCCGGCGGCACAGCCGGGCTGCCGAGGTCGGCCTCCGCGAACTGGGGCATGGTCACGCCCGGCAGCAGGCGGACCCAGCCCCACAGCTTGTACTGCTCACGGGCCGAGGACTGCTCGAACGCCATGAGCACCGGCGTCGTGAGGTCCTTGGGCTGCACCGTGATGGCGTAGCTGCTGCGCGGCCATTCCTGGTCCGACGGCAGGATCACCTGCTGCATCTCCATCGTCAGGTCCGTCAGCGGCTCTGTGTCCTTACGTGCCGCGGCTACCTGGAGCTGGGTCTCGCGGATCGAGAGCGCGGGCCCGGTCAGCCGGTCCTCGAGCGCCTTGGCCTGTCCGACCTTGGTCACGTCCGCGACGACGCCCGCCACCTTGTCCAGGATCTTGCGCTCCTGCGACTGCGTGACGACCGCCTCGGCGACGGGCGCCTCCGGCTTAGGCGTGGGCAGCTCCTCGGCACAGCCGGCGAGCAGACCTGTGGCGAGCAGGGTTGCTACCACGGCCATGGTGCGGGTCCGTGCGTATCTCATGGGGTGCTTCATCCGTTGTTGTCTCCGTCGTTCCCGGTGACGCCCCAGGTCTGGCGCCACGCGGCAGCTCGGCTGCTCGGCGTCTGCGGCTCCGGCTCGGGCTCAGGTTCGGACGCCGGCACGGCGGGCATCGCGCCCGTCGCGGCCCGGAGCTGTGCCTGCTCGCGCATGCGCATCTCGCGTCGGGTCATCGGTCTGCCCGACGCCGGCGGGGCGGCCGGCGTCTCGGCAGCCGCCGAAGCGGGCTTTGCGGGTGCGCGCTCCGGGGCGCCGCCGCCGAACGGCGTCGGCTGAGCCGGGGTTTGAGCGGGTGCCGCGGGCGCTGCCGCCGCGCCACGGCGGTTGCGCCGCATCCCCCGGATGGACGGCGCAGGGGCGGCCGGTTCGGGTGCAGGAGCCGGCTCGGGCGCCGGTACCGGGGTGATCGGGGCCGCCCCACCGAACGGCGCGGGTGCGCCCCAGGACTGCGTGCGGTCCTGGTCGGGTCGTGACGCGCCCCGCTCGGGCACCCCCGGGGCCGGCATCCCGGGACGCTGGCCCGGCATCCCCGGACGGTGGCCCGGCATCCCGGGAGCGGCCGGCGGGAAGACCGCCGTGCCCTCCTCGGGCGGGTCGCCCAGCGCGGGCGGGAACCCACCGCCGGACTCGGCCGGATACTGGCTCGGCTCGTCGCCGTCCACCCCGAAGGCCGCGCCGCGACGCGGCAGGTCGGAGCCGGACTCACGGGTGCGGACCTCGGACGCCGAACTTCCCTTGCCGGAACCGCGCTTCTTGCCGCGGCGCGAGCCGATGGCCATGAACACGCCGAGGACCAGGGCGAACCCGCCGCCCAGCACGCCCGGCCACAGGTACGGCGTGGCGACGGGACGGGGCCAGGTGAGCTCCAGCGTGGGCGCCTCGGCGCCCTTGCCGACTCCGGCGGCCAGCAGCACGACGCGGCCGGGCTGCTCGGTCCACCTCATGGAGACGACGGTCTCGTCGCTCACCTCGGAGATCCACATGTCGGACCCTGCGGGGTCCGGGCCTGTGGCCGGCTTCTCGGCCGGCTCCGCGGCCTCTTCCTCGTCGGTGGCCGCGCCGGTACCCGGGGCGACGCTCAGCGTCTCCCACGAGGACAGGCCGGTCACCGAGTCGTACGGGTCGTTGCCGACCCAGCCGAGCACATCGACGTCGGAGCCGAGCGCGAGCGTGACCTTCTGTCCCTCGGGGACAGTGGCCCGTACGGTCACCTGGTCGTCGACAAGACCGAGCACTCCGGGCTCGGTCACGACCATGGTTCCGTCACCGCTGGGGGTCGCGGTCGCGACAACAGTGTCGGACTCGCGCAGGACGGTTGCCGTCGCGACCCCATAGCCGATCCCGCCGAGCCCGGCAAGGATCAGGAGAGTCGCCAAAAAGCGTTGCACCACCGATTCCCTTCGAATTTTGGGCGCTAGCCCGTCGATCAGGGTGGGTGCTCCAGCATAGGGACCGAACAAGGAGCGCTGTCCAATGAAGGGTGCGCTTGTGAGGTTCGGCCGGGACTCTCACCCTTCCTTCACTGACGTTCGCCTGAACCGCCACCGCAGCCGAGGGGCCTGGACGGGGCGGGAGTATTCCACGCATTGCGTAGATTGCATCGGGCCACGGAGTATCCACATCAGCACAAGGCACGTATCCTGGGCGCCGGACGAGCCGTATAAGCGGCGTCCCCGGGGGGAGCCTGACCCGCGCCTCACCAAGTTCCGACACTGGAGGTCTGCACCGTGTCCGACGAGCGCTCGCTCTTCCCGACTGCCATGCGCGGATACGACCGCGACCAGGTGCACGCGCATCTGGACCGACTGAACCACGCGCTCGAAGAGGCCCGTAGGCAGGTCGAGGCTTCTGACAGCCGCGCCATGCAGCTGACGCAGGACCTCACCGATGCCAAGCGCAACCTGCGCGAGACCGAGAAGCCCTCGTACGCAGGCCTCGGCTCCCGCATCGAGCTGCTGCTGCGCTCCGCTGAGGACCAGTCGACGGACATCATCAACCAGGCCAACCAGCAGGCCGCCGACATCATGGCACGCGCGAAGCTGTCCGGTGGGCAGGTGCGGTCCCGCGCCGAGTCCGAGGTCGCCGAGATGCTCGCGAGCGCCCGCCGCGAGGCCGAGGAGATCCGCACGACGATGGCTGCGGAGGCGGAGGGCCACCTGCTCGCCGCACAGCGCCGCGCCGAGGAGCTCGTGGGTTCCGCCGAGCGCGAGTCCGCGCAGATCGCCAGCGCGATCGCCGCCGAGGAGAGCGAGCGCCGGGCCAGCCTCGAGCGCGAGCTCGGCACCCTGCGCTCGACTGTCGAGCGCGAGACCACTGAGCTGCGCGTGAACACCGAGCGTGAGGCCGCCGCGCTCCGCGCCAAGGTGCACGCGGAGACCAGCGCACAGCGCGAGACCGCTGAGCGCGACTCGTCCGCGATGCTGACCAGCGCCCGCGCCGAGTCCGAGCAGATCCTGTCCGAGGCGCGTCGCCAGGCCGCCGAGGCGGCCAACGCCGTCACCAGCGAGATGGAGGACCTGCGCGAGCAGGCCCGCGCCGCGCTCGCCCAGGCCGAGCTCGACATCGCGACGCAGAAGGAGGCCGTGGAGCGGGAGCTCGCCGAGCGGCACGAGACGGCGAAGGCCGAGACCGCCAAGCTGGTCAGCACGGCCGAGGAGCACGCAGCAGAAGCCGAGAAGCGGGTCGCGGTGGCCCTCGAGCAGTCGGAGAAGATCCGGTCGGAGTCCGACGTCTACGTGAAGGACCTCGTGGCCGACGCGCGCAAGTCCGCGGACAGGATCGTTGCCGAGGCCCGGGAGTTCGCCGAGCAGACCATCGACGACGCCCGCGCCGAGGCGGAGTCGAGCCGGTCGGCCGCGCAGAACCAGCTCGAGGACCTCACGCGCCAGCACGACTCGATCAACTCCTACCTGGACGAGCTGCGCGGCATGCTCGGTGGGCCGCCCGCCCCGAGCGCCCCGGCTGCGGCGCCCACTCCCACGTCCAAGCCGTCGAGCCTGGCGGGAGCGACCCCCGCGCAGCAGGCGCGCTTCGCGGTGGTCGGCGACGGCACCGAGGCCGAGCCCGAGATCCCCGAGTCAACCGACACGGGATCGATGCCCGCGTCGATCCCGCCGAGCCACCCGACACCCGTGCCGGTCGGCACGGCGACCGTCGTGATCCCGTCGGTCAAGGGCACCAAGGCGAGCACGAAGGCCGGCCAGGCCGCTTCCGACTCGGCCTCCTCCCCCACGGAGAGCGACGACGCCGAGGAGTCCGTCTCCGAGAAGGCCGGCGCCTCCAGCTGATCTGGTGCCGAGATAGAACCAGGGCGAGATAGGACTGGGGCGCAACCAACCGCGTGGTTGGTTGCGCCCCAGTCCTATCTCGCCCTGGTTCTATCTCGGCACAACGGGTCAGTGGTGAGTGATCACCTGCGCGTGCAGCAGGCCCAGGGCCGCGGCGACGGCCTGCGGGTCCTCGACGACGCTCATGTGCCCGACGCCGGGCACGAGCGTGAGCGCGGCGTCGCCGGCGGTGTACCCCGAGGGTGACGCGGCCGCCCTGACCATGTGCTCGGCCTCGGCCAGTGGCGTGATGGAGTCCTCCGCGCCCACCACGACGGCGACCGGCGCGTCGAAGCGCTCGAGCACCGCTGTCCGGTCCGGGCGGGCCGCCATCGCCCGCTCCGCCCACGCGACGCCCGCTGGTGACTGCGCCCGGATCCACGAGTCCAGCACGGGGAAGAGCTGCCGACGGCCCTTGGTGGTCGTGGCGCCCACCAGGGCGGCGGGCATGCCGAGCACGGCGTCCACGGTCTGGCTGGCTTCGGCGGCGGCCGCGACCCGCAGCCGCTTGGCGCGCGCCTCTTCGGTGTCCGCCGTCGACTTGGTGTCCACCAGCCCCAGGCCGGCCACGAACCCCGGGTGGCGCTCGGCCAGGGCGAGCGCCACGTACCCGCCCATCGAGTGCCCCACGACGACGGCGTTGCCCTCGCCCGCCGCGACCATGGTCCGGTACACGGAGTCGGCCGCGTGCTCGATGCTCGGCGGGAACCCGTCCAGGTCGCTGTGCCCGGCACCAGGCAGGTCAACGCCGATCGCGCGGACGCCCGGCGGGAGGTGCTGCGCACAGGTCGCCCACATGCGGTGGTCGAGCGGGAAGCCGTGCAACAGCACGAGCGGCACACCACCGCCGTCGTGCAGGGTGAAGGTCGCCAGGTTCCTGGTGGCTTGAGACGTCATCGTCATCCTCCTGTGGGGGTGTGCTGTGGTCGGTGAGGCCGCTCAGGAAACGCCCAGTGGTCCGTCCCAGTGGGTCGGCAGCGGGAGAGGGTGGTCGGGCAGGACGTGGGCCACGATCTCGTTCAGTGCGCGGGCGACGGCCGGTTCGCCGACCCACAGGTGCTTGGCGCCGTCGACGCCGATCACCTCGGCCTGCGGAACACGTGCGAAGCGGCTGCGGGCCTCGTCGGGCCGGAGGTAGTCGTCGAGCTCGGGGACCAGGACGACGAGGGGCTTGTCGAATGCGGCCCAGCGGTCCAGGTCCTCGTCGGTCGCTCGGTGCAGCGGCGGCGACAGCAGGATCGCCCCCTCGATGCTCGGGTCGGCGCCGTGCTTGAGGACCAGCTCCGTGCCGAACGACCAGCCGACCAGCCAGGGCCGGGGCAGCCCGCGGAACTCGGCCAGCTCGATTGCTGCGGCGACGTCGTACCTCTCGGCGTCGCCGCCGTCGAACGTGCCCTCGCTCGTGCCCCGCGGGGACGAGGTGCCGCGCGTGTTGAACCGCAGCACCGCCAGGTTCGCCAGCGCGGGCAGGCGCCAGGCCGCCTTGCGGTAGAGGTGGGAGTCCATGAAACCGCCGTGCGTGGGCAGCGGGTGGAACGTCAGCAGGCTGGCCGATGGTTCGCTGTCCGCCGGCAGCGCCAGCTCGCCCACGAGGGTGAGGCCGTCGGCGGTGTGCAGCTCGACGTCCTCCCGCTGCGCGGGCAGGACGGTGAGCGAGCGGATCTGGTGCGTCGTCTGGCCGGAGGCCGCTTCAGTGGTCATCCGTTCCATTGTCTCCCCTGACTGCCGGTGGGATCAGCGGAGGTTGGCACGGCGCTGCCAGCAGCTGTTGTGCCAGTGCCGCCGGCCGTCCAGCCCGGCCTCGGGGCCGCCGAGCACGTCCGTCTTCCACGCGACGACGTGCGCCGTGCCCGGCGTGACCTCCTGGCGGCAGGCCGGGCAGATGTAGGTCTTGTCGGACGATCGGATCCGCTGCACCACCCATTCGCCGTCAGCCGCCGACTCGCTGCGGCGTCCGCCCGTCGCTCGTTCTACATCGAGAGGTACATGGTCCGCGGCGTACGGACGCTTGCTGGAGCGGCGATTCGACGGCATGGCATCTATTCTTCCGCAGGGCGGAGCGGATGGCTCGACCGCCCGAACCTGCTCGAAGCCTGGGAGCCCCACTCATTTCCGCCCGCTAGAGTGTGGCGGTCCCCAGCAAGGCTGCAAACCTACCGAAGGACTACTTGTGAAGCACCGCACCACTGCCGGCCTGGCAGCCGTCGCGCTGGCCTCGATCGCGCTCACCGGCTGCGCAAGCAGCGACGACGGCGGCAGCGCTGCCGCATCCGGCGGAAACGTCTGCGAGGTGACCCCGGCCGCCGAGCCGTCGCCCGCGCCGAGCCCGTCCGAGGAGGACGTCAAGGCTGTCGATGCGATCAAGGTCTCGGGCCCGGTCGGCAAGGAGCCGAAGGTGGAGTTCGAGGCGCCGCTGGAGGTCAGCGCTCCGACGTTCCGGGTGGTCGACGAAGGCACCGGCGAGGAGCTCACCGACGGCGCCCAGGTCACGATCAACTACCTGGTGATCGCCGGAAAGGACGGCTCGACGAGCGGTTCCACCTGGAAGACGAAGAAGCCGGAGACGTTCAAGCTCGGCGCGCCGGAGTACGACCTCCTGAACGACCGCCTGATCGGCCAGAAGGTCGGCATGCGCCTTCTCATGGCGAGCACCGCGATGGACCAGACCATCCAGGTCACGATGGTCGAGGTCACCAAGGTGGAGGCGGCCCCGGACGTCCCGACCCGCGCCGAGGGCACCGCGGTGACCCCGGAAGGGGGCCTACCCACCGTCGAGCTCGCCGACGACGGCCAGCCGACCGTCACCATCCCGAAGGACTACAAGGCGCCCACCGACCTGGTGGTCCAGCCCCTCATCGAGGGTGACGGCGCCGAGGTCACCAAGGACCAGACGGTCACCGTCCAGTACGCGGGCTGCCTGCTCGACGGCACGTCGTTCGACTCCTCGTGGAGCCGTGGCGCGCCGACGTCGTTCCCGCTCAGCGGCGTGATCCCCGGCTGGACCAACGGCATCGCCGGCCAGAAGGTCGGCAGCCAGGTGCTGCTCGTCGTCCCGGCCGACCAGGCCTACGGCGAGCAGGAGCAGGGTGGCATCCCCGCGAACTCGACCCTCGTGTTCGTGGTCGACATCCTCGACGCCAAGGCGGCCTGATCCTCACGGCCGGTCCGTCCGCGGACCGGCCTGAGACCTCGCGCACGTGACGTGCGCATCGCCGCTGGTCACGGCACAGAACGTGGCGGGCGCCCGCCACGTCTCGTAGGGTCGTCCCCATGACTTCGACAGACCTGCCCACGGCCGAGTCCGCTTCGATGCCGGAGCGCGAGGTGCTCACCTGGGAGACCTTCCCCGACGCAGTGCGCGACCTGGCCCACAAGGTGGTGGACAGCGGGTTCGTCCCCGAGGTCGTGATCGCCGTCGCACGCGGTGGCCTGGTCCCCGGCGGGGCCATGGCCTATGCGCTCGGCACCAAGGGCGTCGGCACGCTGAACGTCGAGTTCTACACGGACATCGGCAAGACGCTCGACGACCCGCGCGTGCTGCCGCCGCTCATGGACACGTCCGAGCTCCCGGGCGCGAAGGTCCTCGTGGTGGACGACGTCGCCGACTCCGGCCGGACGCTGGCCCTCGTCATGGACCTGCTGGAGAAGCAGGGCGCCGAGGCCCGGTCCGCCGTGCTGTTCACCAAGCCGCGCACGATCATCCAGCCCGACTACTCGTGGAAGGACACCGATCTGTGGATCACCTTCCCGTGGTCCGCCGAGCCGCCGGTGACCGGCGCGAGGTCGATCGACGCGTGAGCCGCTGAGCGCCTGCGTACACGGCTAGCCCCACCAGCCAGGCGACCAGCACGCCGAGCGCCAGCCCAGACGCGACGTCGTGCACGTAGTGGACCCCCGCGGCGACGCGGGCGCCCGCCACGGCCAGCGCGAGCGGCACGACCGCGGACCAGAGCCGCGGCGCGACGAGCAGGCAGGCGACGGCCAGGGCACCCGCGATCGCCGAGTGGTTGCTGGGCCAGGACCAGTCCCCCGGCGCCGGGCACGGCAGCACGGTCGCGACGTCGACGACGCGGCATGGCCGCTCCTCGGCGACCAGCAGCTTCACCACCTCGCTCGCGGCATAGGCGGCGACCGTGCCGGCCCCGGCCGCCGCGAGCAGCCCGAACCGGGGCCGGTCGCGGAACCACGTGAACAGCACGAGTCCGGCCGTGATCGCGACGAGAGCCAGCAGACCCTTGTCCGCGACCAGACCTATGAGACCGGCCAAGGGTGACGTGGTGGTTCCGCCGGCCACGCCCTCGAAGAGAACCTCGCGGGCGGGCCAGGTCAGGAGTGCGAGAGCACACAGGCCCAGGAACGCGCTGAGCGCGACGGGCAGGAAGGCGCGGGGTATCGGGCTCCGGACGAGCCCTGCGGGACCGTTCGCTGCTGGTGCATGGCGTGTTGTGGTCATGTCGGGAACGCTAGAAATCAGCGGAGCCGCTCGGATCTGGCGTGGGTCAGGAGTTGTCTATGACCGTGGTCCTACTCGGCCGCCTCGAAGATCCGACCCCGGCGGGAAGCGCGCGCCAGGCCGTTCGGCGACCATGGTCCGGTGACCCAACCGTCCGAGATCATCGACACAGAGCACACAGTTGACAGCACAGCCCGCAGCGCGGCCACGCGTCCCCTCGGCCTGCTCCTCGCTGCCGCGTTCACCGTGCTGCTGGTCCTGGCCGGCGTGAACCCGTGGTGGATGATCGCGCTCGCAGGCGTTGCCGCACCCCTTGGGCTGACCGACGACGGCGCGCGCCGTGGTGTTGTCGCCATGGCGGTTGCCACGGGCGTGGGCGCGATCGCCGTCGTGGCCGGCTGGGCCGATCTGCGCGAGGCGCTCGTCACGGCGGCGCGCGATGTGGTCACCGGAGTGCTGCCGTGGTCCGTGGCGATTGCATGGCGCGCCCGCCGATCGGCCGAGTCCGATGCCGCCATCGCGCTCCTGCGGGAGCAGGACGCCCAGCGGATGCGTGCCGAGGCGGACCTTGCCCGGCAGCGGCTGCACCTCGCCGAGGGGCTGCACGACGACCTGGGGCACGCCCTCAGCCTCGTCGCCCTCAACCTGGGTCGGCTGGAGCTCGAGCTAGAACACGGCCTGGCGAGCGGCCCCGAGAAGGAGAACGACCCGGCGAACGGGCACAGGCCGGACGTCGCTGCGTCCGCCCGGGAGTCCGTCGGGCTCGCGCGGCGCCAGGTGTCCGACGCGGTGGCCCGCCTCGGCGCGTCCGTCCAGACTCTCCGTACGGGTCTCGCCGTCGACCCGCTCGCTACGACGGCTGAGGCCGACCTCGACGCTCTCGTGCGGGACGCCCGCCGTGCGGGTGCCGACGTCGAGCTCAGTAGCTCGCCCGGGCCGGACCGCCTCGCCGTCTTCGGGCCCATCGTCGTTCGCGTGGTCCAGGAAGGGCTGACCAACGCGCTCAAGCACGCACCCGGTCAACCGGTCCGGGTGGCGCTGGACGCGGACGAGGAGCGTCTGCTGGTTACGGTCCGCAATCCGCTGCCCGGACCGATGGGCGAACCCGTGCCTGGTGTGGCTGGCACCGGCGTGCGGTCACTGACCGAACACGTGCACGCGGCGGGCGGATCGGTCGAGGCCGGCCCGGGGGACGGCGGCTACACATTGCGCGCTGTGCTGCGACCCGCCCTTGAGGATCCGGCATCCGCCCTCGCTCCGCCCGCCGGGCAAGGGGCCGGGGACAGCCCTCTTGCGCCCGGTGGCCGACCCCCGCAGGCCGCGCGCGCCGTGACCAACGGGCTTGCTAGCGCCCGGCGCCGCGGCGGGGCGCTGCTGCTGGTCGCAGTGCTCGTACCGGCGGTCGCGCTGGTCCTGGTCGCTGCGGCGATCCAGCTCGCGGACCACCTCGATGCCCGTCGCGCACGACTCGACCCGGAGGCGTTCGCTCGGATCGCCGTGGGCGACGCCCTGTCCGAGGTCGAGCCCGTGTTACCTGCGGCCACCCTCGATCCGCCCTCGGGCGCGAACCCGGCCTGCGACTACTACGCGGTCACGGCGGACCCGCTCGCCGACGCGTCCGGCGATGCCTACCGGATCTGCTGGGCCGACGACCGCGTCGCCTCGACGGGTCTCGTTGTCGGAGGCGCCCGATGAACATGCCCGGCACCACGCCGCCGCTGCGTGTGGTCCTCGCCGACGACGAGCCCCTGGTGCGCGCGGGACTGGCCGGGATCCTCGAGACCGACGATGGCGTCCGGGTCGTCGCGCAAGGGTCCTCGGGCGAGGAGGCACTGGCGGCAGTCCGGGCTCACCGGCCAGACGTCGTGCTGCTGGACGTGCGCATGGGCACGATGGGCGGCCTGGAAACCCTCGCGGAGATCCGTCGCACCGCCGGGTCCCTGCCGTGCCTCATCGTCACAACGTTCGGTGAGGACGGGTACGTCGCAGAGGCCATCCGGCTGGGCGCCGACGGTTTCGTGCTGAAGTCGGGTGACCCACGTGAACTGCTGCTCGCGGTGCATGCGGCGGCGTCGGGCGCCGCCTACTTCTCGCCCGCCGTGTCCCGGCGTCTGCTGCAGACGGGACTGGGTACGCGCTTCATCGCGGAGCAGGAGGCCAA
Source organism: Promicromonospora soli (assembly GCF_014653785.1). Taxonomy (GTDB): domain Bacteria; phylum Actinomycetota; class Actinomycetes; order Actinomycetales; family Cellulomonadaceae; genus Promicromonospora; species Promicromonospora soli. The sequence goes on from NZ_BNAS01000007.1 coordinate 92,272, forward strand.
GCAGCGGTTCGAACGCCTCACCCAGCGTGAGCAGGAGGTGCTGACCCTGATTGGCGACGGGCTGTCGAACCCGGAGATCGCGGCGCGCCTGCACCTCGCCGAGGGCACGGTCAAGGTGCACGTCACCTCGATCCTGCGAACCACCGGTGCCCGCAACCGGGTGGAGGCGGCACTTATCGCGGCGCACGCGCGGACCCCCAGCTGACACCCCTGCCGATCTTCATCCGGTCCCCGTCTTCCCCACCGTAGCCTTACGTCGTAAGGTCGCCTTACGTTGTAAGGCTCACGAGAGGGAAGCCATGAACTCGCCCACGCTGCACCCCCGCACGGCACGAACAACCGGCCTGCTCTACCTGGCACTTGCCGTCGTCGCCATCCCGGGGTTCCTGATCATCCGTCCGATGCTGTTCGACCCGGACAGCGCGGCATCTACGCTCGCCAACCTCGTCGAGGACGAGTCGCTCGCCCGCCTCGGGATCGGCCTAGAGCTCGCGCTCGTCGCGGCCCAGGCACTGGTCGCGCTGTGGTTCTACCGGCTGTTCCGGCGGGTGGACTCGTTCGCTGCGGTTTCGCTGACCGCCTTCGGACTGATCAACGCGGTGGCGATTCTCGCCAGTGCAGCCTGCCTCGGCGGCGCACTGGACGTCGCCCTCGCGCCGTCGTCCGTCGACGCCGCCGGCGGAGCACAGCTCCTGTACGTCCTGGGCGGCAGCTTCTGGGAGGTCGGTGCGCTCTTCTTCGGGCTCTGGCTGATCCCGATGGGCGTGCTCGCGCTGCGCTCGGGGATGCCGCGGCCGCTCGGCTGGATTCTCGTGGCGGGCGGTATCGGCTACATCGTCAGCGGCTTCCTCGCCTACCTGGTACCCGCCGCCGCGCCGGCCTCGGAGCTGCTCGTGATCCCGGCGACAATCGGCGAGTTCTGGATGATCGGCTGGCTGCTCTGGTACTCGGTCCGGGCGCGCGCCGTCGCTGACGAGACATCCGAGCGGCATAGCGAGCCGGTGATCGGCACGAGCGCCACCAGGTAGAGCGGGTTCAGGACGTGCGCTTGCGGTGTGTCCGTCCGCGCCGCACTGTGGGATCGGCTGATGCGATGAGGTGAGACGGTGGCGATGGATCTCGACGACTTGGTCTTCCACCCCTGGTCCGTGCAAGGGCCGCGCACCGTGCCGACCTTCGTCGGCGGTTCGGGTAGCTACCTCACCGACGCCACCGGCAGGCGTTTTCTGGACTTCAGCTCGCAGCTGGTCTTCGCCAACCTCGGTCACCAGCACCCACGCATCGTCTCGGCGATCAAGGAGCAGGCCGATCGGCTGTGCACCTTGGCCCCCGGTTATGCCTCGGATATCCGCGGCGAGGCGGCGCGGCTGATCGTGGAGGTCGCCCCGGAGGGCCTGGGGCACGTGCTGTTCACCACTGGCGGGACTGAGGCGATCGAGCATGCGGTGCGGATGGCCCGCCTGCACAACGGGCGGCCCAAGGTGCTCGCCGCGTACCGCTCGTACCACGGCTCCACGACGACCTCGATCCACCTCACCGGTGACCCGCGCCGCTGGGCGTCGGACACCGGGGCGGCGGGCGTCGTCCATTTTTTCGGCCCGTTCCTGTACCGCTCTGCTTTCGGGGCGAGCACTCCCGAGGAGGAGTGTGAGCGGGCGCTCGCGCATCTGGAGCAGGTGATCCTTCTCGAAGGCCCGTCGACCATCTCCGCCTTGGTCCTGGAACCGGTGACCGGCAGCTCAGGCGTCATCGTGCCGCCGGCCGGCTACCTGCGGGGTGTCCGTGACGTCTGCAGCCGTCACGGCATCGTGTTCATCGCCGACGAGGTGCTCGTTGGCTTCGGCCGCACCGGAGAGTGGTTCGGCGTCGACCACGACGGTGTCGCCCCGGACCTCCTGGTCTTCGCGAAGGGCGTGAACTCCGGCTATGTGCCGCTCGGCGGGGTGCTGGTCGGCGACTCGATCTACGAGACGTTCACCAACCGTCCCTACCCGGCGGGCATGACCTACAGCGGGCACCCGCTGGCCTGCGCCGCCGCGGTGGGCGCCATCGGCGCCATGAACGACGAGGGCATCGTGGCGTCAGCCGCGCGGCTCGGCAACGTCATCATCGGTCCCGGACTCACGAAGCTTGCCGAGAACCACCCGTGCATCGGGGACGTCCGTGGCGTCGGCGGGCTGTGGACCCTCGAACTGGTGCGTGACCGGCAGACCAAGGAGCCGCTCGTCCCGGTGGGTGCCACTGGGGCCGCGAATGCACCGATGGCCGCGTTCGCCAAGGCGTGCCTCGGTCGTGGTCTGCTCCCGCTCGTCCTGGGCAACCGGATCCACGTTGCGCCACCGCTCAACGTCACCGACAGCGACGCCGCCACAGGGCTGGCCATCCTCGACGAGGCGCTGGCTGAGGCCGACGCGTTCCTGGCCTGACAGGTCATGCAGAGAGGCCCGGAACCGCAGAATTCTGCGGTTCCGGGCCTCTGATACGCCACTATGGGCGGCGGGCTCCCGACACGAGGTCAGAAGTCCCAGTCGTCGTCCTCGGTCTCCACGGCCTTGCCGATCACGTACGACGAGCCGGACCCCGAGAAGAAGTCGTGGTTCTCGTCCGCGTTCGGCGACAGCGCCGCGAGGATCGCCGGGTTGACGTCGGTGTCCTCCTTGGGGAACAGCGCCTCGTAGCCCAGGTTCATCAGGGCCTTGTTGCCGTTGTACCGCAGGAACTTCTTGACGTCCTCGGTCAGCCCCAGCTCGCCGTAGAGCGAGTCGGTGTACTCCACCTCGTTCTCGTACAGCTCGAAGAGCAGGTCGAACGTGTAGGCCTTGAGGTCTTCCTGCTCGGGCTGCGTCAGCTTCGCGAGGCCCTTCTGGTACTTGTAGCCGATGTAGTACCCGTGCACTGCCTCGTCGCGGATGATGAGGCGGATCAGGTCAGCCGTGTTCGTGAGCTTCGCTCGTGAGGACCAGTACATCGGCGCGTAGAAGCCGGAGTAGAACAGGAACGACTCGAGCATCGTCGAGGCGACCTTGCGCTTCAGCGGGTCGTCTCCGCGGTAGTAGTCGAGGACGATCTCTGCCTTCTTCTGCAGGTTCTCGTTGTTCTCGGACCATTCGAACGCCGCGTCGATCTCCGGCGTCGACAGCAGCGTGGAAAAGATCGAGGAGTAGCTCTTCGCGTGCACGCTCTCCATGAAGGCGATGTTGGTGTACACCGCCTCCTCGTGGGGCGTGAGCGCGTCCGGGATCAGCGACACCGCGCCGACCGTGCCCTGGATGGTGTCCAGGAGGGTCAGTCCGGTGAACACCCGCGAGGTCATGGTCTTCTCGTGCTCCGAGAGGGTGTTCCACGACTGGATGTCGTTGGAGACCGGGACCTTCTCGGGCAGCCAGAAGTTGCCGACCAGGCGGTCCCAGACCTCGAGGTCCTTCTCGTCCTCGAGGCGGTTCCAGTTGATCGCGGTCACGCGGTCGATGAGCTTGAGCTTGCCAGTGGGTGACATGGGAGGTTCCTTCAGGGACGACGACGGTAGTGGCGGGCCAGGGGGCAAGAACCCGTCACAGCATGCAGCTGACGCAGTTGTCCACCTCAGTACCCTCCAGGGCGAGCTGGCGCAGACGGATGTAGTAGAGGGTCTTGATGCCCTTGCGCCACGCGTAGATCTGCGCCTTGTTGACGTCGCGCGTGGTCACCGTGTCCGGGAAGAACAGCGTCAGCGAGAGGCCCTGGTCCACGTGCTGCGTCGCCGCGGCGTACGTGTCGATGATCTTCTCGTAGCCGATCTCGTACGCATCCTGGTAGTAGTCCAGGTTGTCGTTCGTCATGTACGGCGCCGGGTAGTAGACGCGACCGAGCTTGCCTTCCTTGCGGATCTCGATCTTGGCCGGGACCGGGTGGATCGACGACGTCGAGTTGTTGATGTAGCTGATCGAACCCGTGGGCGGCACGGCCTGGAGGTTCTGGTTGTAGATGCCGTGCTCCATCACCGAGGTCCTGAGCTCACGCCAGTCGTCCTGCGTCGGGATCGACACACCGGCGTCGGCGAACAGGCGCGCGACACGCTCGGTGGCCGGCTTCCACTCCTGCTCGACGTACTTGTCGAAGTACTCGCCGGTGGCGTACTTCGAGTCCTCGAACCCGCCGAACTTCTTCTTGCGCTCGATCGACAGGCGGTTGGACGCCGCGATCGCGTGGTACGCCACGGTGTAGAAGTAGATGTTCGTGAAGTCGACGCCCTCGTCGGAGCCGTAGTAGATGTGCTCGCGGGCCAGGTAGCCGTGCAGGTTCATCTGGCCCAGGCCGATGGCGTGCCCCTGCTCGTTGGCCAGCTTGATCGACGGGACCGACTCGATCGACGTCTGGTCGCTCACCGCGGTCAGCGCGCGGATCGCGGTGTCGATCGTGCGGCCGAAGTCCGGCGAGTCCATCGCCTTGGCGATGTTCAGCGAGCCCAGGTTGCAGGAGATGTCCCGCCCGACCTCGCTGTAGGAGAGGTCCTCGTTGAACGTCGACGGCGTCGACACCTGCAGGATCTCGGAGCACAGGTTCGAGTGCGTGATGCGGCCCTTGATCGGGTTCGCCGCGTTCACCGTGTCCTCGAACATGATGTACGGGTAGCCGGACTCGAACTGCAGCTCCGCGAGCGTCTGGAAGAAGTCACGCGCGCTGATCGTCGTCTTGCGGATGCGGTCGTCGGCCACCAGCTCGTCGTACTTCTCCGAGATGGAGATGTCGGCGAACGGCTTGCCGTAGACGCGCTCGACGTCGTACGGGCTGAACAGGTGCATGTCAGCGTTCTTCTTGGCCAGCTCGAACGTGATGTCCGGGATGACGACGCCGAGGGAGAGCGTCTTGATGCGGATCTTCTCGTCCGCGTTCTCCCGCTTGGTGTCGAGGAACCGCATGATGTCGGGGTGGTGCGCGTGCAGGTACACCGCACCCGCACCCTGACGTGCGCCGAGCTGGTTCGCGTAGGAGAAGGAGTCTTCCAGGAGCTTCATCACGGGGATGACGCCGGAGGACTGGTTCTCGATGTGCTTGATCGGCGCGCCGTGCTCGCGGATGTTGCTCAGCAGCAGCGCCACGCCGCCGCCGCGCTTGGAGAGCTGCAGCGCGGAGTTGATGCCGCGCGCGATCGACTCCATGTTGTCCTCGATGCGCAGCAGGAAGCAGGACACGGGCTCGCCGCGCTGCGCCTTGCCGATGTTGAGGAAGGTCGGCGTCGCCGGCTGGAACCGCCCGGAGATGACCTCCTCGACGATGTCCCGCGCCGTCCGCTCGTCGCCGTCCGCCAGGCCGAGCGCGACCATGGCGACGCGGTCCTCGAAGCGCTCCAGGTACTTCTTGCCGTCGAACGTCTTGAGCGTGTACGAGGTGTAGTACTTGAAGGCGCCCAGGAACGTCTCGAAGCGGAACTTCTTCGAGTACGCGAGCTGGAACAGCTCCTTGACGAACGCACCGGAGTACTTCGCGAGCACGGTCGGGTCGTAGTACTTGGCCTCGACGAGGTGCTCGAGCTTGGCTTCGAGCGACTCGAACTCGACGGTGTTCGGGTTCACGTGCTGCAGGAAGTACTGGCGGGCCGCCTCGCGGTCCTTCTCGAACTGGATCTTCCCGTCCGACCCGTACAGGTTCAGCATGGCGTTGAGCGAGTGATAGTCCATCTGGATGGTCTCCAGGGGGATCTCGCTCAGGCCCTCACCGTTCAGGCGGAGAGGCTCAGTCGTTGTTGCTGCCAAAATCGTCCCAATCCGTTGCGGACGCGCGCGACGTCCTGCGCAGTTCCCAGTAGCTCGAAGGCGTACAGATACGGGACATCACACTTCGCAGCGATGATGTCCCCGGTGATGCAGTACGCAGCCCCGAAGTTGGTGTTCCCCGCAGCGATGACGCCGCGAATGAGCGACCGGTTGTGTTCGTCGTTGAGGAACTTCCTCACCTGCCGTGGAACGGCCCCGCCCTCGTTGCCGCCGCCGTAGGTGGGGGCCACGAGGACGTAGGGCTCGTCCACGCGCAGGAAGCCGTCGGCGGGGCGCAGCGGTATCCGGTGCACCGACATCCCGAGCTCCTCGAGGCCAAGCTTCTCGACGAACCGGTGCGTGTTCTCGGACACGCTGGAGAAGTAGACGAGAGAGCTCACGTCACGCCTCCTTGCCGACGTAGCTGTGATGCAGGTCAGGCCGAGGCGGCCTGAAGCGCGGCGACCGCGCTGATCTGGTCGGGGCGAAAGCCCGACCAGTGGGTGTCACCGGCTACGACGACCGGCGCCTGGAGGTACCCGAGGCCGCGAACCATCTCGAGCGCCTCGGGGTCCTGGGTGATGTCGACAACCGAGTACTCGACGCCCTTGCGATCCAGTGCCCGGTACGTCGCGTCACACTGGACGCACGCCGGCTTGCTGTAGACCGTGACGCTCATGTCCGCCTCCTCTGACCTCGAAGGACACCCGTGAACTTACACCGGTGTGCTTTGTTTGCGGGTCTGCGTCTCCCGCTGAACCAAACACTACACCTAGTGTCTGACACTCGCCCTGTTACGACATGTTGTGGTTGAGGACGTCCGGCGCGCCATGCCAATCCGCTACCCGACCCGCCCGGAACGCTCACGGACCATGCTGCCACGAGCCTCTGACACCGCCTGGTAGGCCGCGCCCAGGGCTTCTCGCGGCGCCGTCGGACGAGCCGCGCGGGGCACGAGAAAGAGCGCCTCACGCGACCGTCAGAGGCCCCCGCAGAGGCGGAAAAGTGATCTGAGTCAGCGGCGTGTCGCGACCGTTGGGCGTGTCTCGCAGACGCTCGGCGCGGCGGTCACGCGGCGGGTCAGGGTCGGTACCAGCCGTCCCCGTCGACGCCGCCGGGCACGGCCGTGTCCGGGTCGTAGGGGGTCCGCGTGAAGTGGAAGGTGCCGACGTCCAGCGCCACGGGCACGCCCCCGGCGTCGCGCACCACCAGCCGTTCCCCGAGCCAGTAACCGCCCTCGACGCCGCGCAGCTCGCCCCCGACGGCGTCGAACACGGTGCCACGGCCGCCGTTGCCCTGGGACCGCAGCTCGACACGGCCCGCGGCATCGATGCTCACGGTGTGCGGGAACGGCCCCCAGTACCAGGTGCCCGTGATCTCGCCCGGTCCGCCGGCGCCGCGCTCGCTCGCCTGCCGCACGGCGTCATGCGAGTCCCCCGGCGGCAGCGGAGCAGGCGTCCCGGTGCCCTGGAGGGTCGCGAGCAGGCGGGTGCCGTCGCCGAACCCGAGCGTCGACGATCCGCACACGGCGACCACGTCGCCCGTCGCGGCGTCCGCCCTCAGGTCCGCGGTGAAGCCCGGCACCGACCCGCCGTGGCCCACCGTGCGGACGGTGCCGTCCTGGCGCACCCGCACACCCAGGCCGTGGGCGGTGGACCATGGACCGCCCGAGGGCCCGGCGTCGTCGACCACAACGCGTGGGACGGCCATGTGGTGGCGGAGGGCGATCGGCAGCACGGCCTCGCCGGCGTCCCGGTCGGCCTCGCCGCCCACGAGCCACATGCCGAACCGCACCAGGTCCGAGGGCGTGGACCACAGCTCTCCGGCCGGCCCCGCAGCGAGGTACTCGGCCACCGGCTCGTGGTGGACCAGGTCCGCGTGGGGGTGCACCGCGTACCCCGTGACGTGCGGGCCGACGGGCACGCGCCCGGTGGCGGTCATTCCCAGCGGTTCCCACAGCTCGTCACGGAGCACCTTGTCCCAGGTGCTGCCGTGGACCACCTCGACCAGACGGCCCAGCACGGCGAACCCGGCGTTGCTGTAGTGGTACCGCTCGCCCGGGTCCCAGAGCTGCTCGACGCCGGCTCCGGCCAGCTCCTCCCACGTCTGCCCGCCGTGCCGCTCCCACCACGGGCCAGGAAACTCGGCCTGCAAGCCGCTCGTGTGGGTCAGCAGGTGGCGGATCGTCGCGTCCGGGGCGGGCGCGTCGGGCAGATGCTTGCCGATCGGGTCCGCGAGCGCCACCTCGCCCTCGGCGACGAGCCGGAGCACTGCCACGGCGACCATGGGCTTGGTGATGGACCCGATGCGGAAGGCGTGCTCCGGCGTCGGGGTGCCTGCCCAGCGGGCATGGGCGACGTCGGCCCAGACCACCTCGCCCCCGCGGCCTGCCGCCGCGGACAGGGCCGGGACTCGTGCGGCATCGCGCAGGCCTGCGATCACACCGCTCAGCTCCGCGCCCGGCAGCTCGTCCGATCTCGTCATGCCCCGAAGGTACCGAAGCACGTGCGCACGAGGGCGACCCGGAGCACGGGATCGGTCGGATGCGGGCACCGCGAGAACGAGATAGGTCGGATGCTTCGAGCTCGGTCCAGTGATTGACCGATCTCAAAGCATCCGACCGAGGTCGCGCAAGCCCCCAAGCATCCCGCTCAGGCAGGCGACACCTCGTCAGTGCCCGGCAGCGTGCCCGACGTCGCCAGACGCCGGTACCAGTGCGCCGAGTCCTTCCAGGTGCGCTCAAGCGTCTCGTAGTCGACGTGGATGATGCCGAACCGCCGGTCGTAGCCGTAGGCCCACTCGAAGTTGTCGAGCAGCGACCACGCGAAATACCCGCGCACGTCCACGCCCTTGTCGCGGGCCTGGCCCATGGCCTCGACGTGGTCGTGCAGGTAGGACACGCGCAGCGGGTCGTGCACCCGCTTGACGCCGTCCTCCGTCACCACCTCGTCCTGGAACGCGGCACCGTTCTCGGTGACCATGAGCGGCTGGTCCGGGTAGGAGTCGCGCAGCGAGACCAGCAGGTCCGTGAGGCCGGCCGGCTCGATGTTCCAGCCCATGGCGGTGTACGGGCCGGGCTGCGGCAGGAACTCGACGTCGTCCGCCGCGATCCATGGCGTGCCCGAGGAGTCCTTGTGCCCGTCGGCCTGCTGCCGCTCCCCCTGCCCGGAGAAGCGCCGCACCCGCGCCGTCGAGTAGTAGTTGACCCCCAGCACGTCCAGCGGCTGCGCGATGGCCTCCAGGTCACCCTCCTGCACGAACGACCAGTCGGTGACCGACGCGGTGTTCTCCAGCAGGTCCGCGGGATACGCGCCCTCCAGGACCGGGCCGAGGAACGCCCGGTTGGCGAGGGCGTCGACCTTGCGGACCGCGCCGCGGTCCAGCTCCGACGCCGGGTCGTCCGGCCGGAAGACGTGCAGGTTCAGCGTGATCGACGTCTTCGCGGCGTCGCCCAGCACCTCGCGGATCTGCTGGACCGCGAGGCCGTGCGCCAGGTTGAGGTGGTGCACTGCCTGCAGCGCGGCCAGGGGCTCCGTACGGCCCGGCGCGTGGACGCCCGAGGCGTAGCCCAGGTACGCCGTGCACCACGGCTCGTTGAGCGTGGTCCAGACGTCGATGCGGTCGCCCAGCTCCTCGGCCATCCGCCGCGCGTACCGCGCGAAGGCGTAGGCCGTCTCGCGGTTCGTCCAACCGCCGGCGTCCTCCAGTTCCTGCGGCAGGTCCCAGTGGTAGAGCGTGACCACGGGCTTCACGCCCGCGGCGAGCAGCCCGTCGACGAGGTCCGAGTAGAACCGGATGCCCTCGGCGTTGAACTCCCCCGACCCGCCCGGCTGCACACGCGGCCACGCGATGGAGAACCGGTATGCGCCAAGACCCAGGTTCCTGATGTGCTCGACGTCCTCCTGCCACCGGTGGAAGTGGTCGTCAGCGACGTCGCCCGTGTCCCCGTTCAGCGTCTTGCCGGGCGTGTGCGAGAACGTGTCCCAGATGGACGGGCCGCGCCCGCCCTCGGTCGCGCCCCCCTCGATCTGGTACGACGCCGTCGCCGATCCCCAGAGGAAATCCGGGGGAAAACTCCGCGCACTCACAGTGCCACCTCTCCCGGGCCGGTGGCCCGAACGGTCCGTCCTTCGTTCTCGACGCCCCATTCGCCAGGTGCGTCATCGCTGGTCACGTGCACGACGCCGGACTCGCACCGCACACGGAACGTCGCCGGGGAGCCGGTACCGCCGGGTACCAGGACCTCTTCGTCGAACCCCTCGGGCAGACGAGTGCAGCGTAACGTCACGCCCTCGGCCCACGCATAGTCGGGCCGGTCGTCGCGCGCGCCGACGGGCAGCACCGTGCCGGGCCGGACGAGCAGCGGCAGGCTGTCGAACCCGTGCTCCTCGGCGATCCAGCGCGGTCCCGTGACGGTCGGCGTCTGCCCGGCCCCGACGTCGGGCAGGCGGGTCCACTCCCCCTCGGGGACGTAGTACTCCACGCGGGACTCGTGAAAGACCGGCGCGACCAGCAGCGACGGTCCCAGCATGTACTGCGTGTCGACTCCGGCCGCAGTCCGGTCGTCGGGGAACTGCAGCACCATGGGGCGCATGACGGGCATGCCTTCCTCGGCGGCCACGTGGCCGAGCCGCCCGAGGTACGGCATGAGCCGCAGCTTCAGCTTCGTGAACTTCCTGGTGACGTCGACGGCCTCGTCGTCGAACGCCCACGGGACGCGGTAGGAGCTCGACCCGTGCAGCCTCGAGTGCGAGGACAGCAGGCCGAACGCGGCCCACCGTTTGAACACAGCCGGGTCGGGCGTGCCCTCGAACCCGCCGATGTCGTGGCTCCAGTAGCCGAACCCGGACAGCGACAGCGACAGGCCACCGCGCAGGGACTCCGCCATGGACACGAAGGTGGACTCGCAGTCGCCGCCCCAGTGCACCGGGTAGGCCTGCGTGCCCGCGGTCGCGGACCGCGCGAACACGACCGCGTCGCCGCGGCCGCGCTCCTCCTCGAGCAGCTCGAAGACCAGCTTGTTGTACAGCGAGGCGTAGTAGTTGTGCATGCGCTGCGGGTCGGACCCGTCGTGCCAGACGACGTCGGTGGGGATGCGCTCGCCGAAGTCGGTCTTGAAGCAGTCCACGCCCTGACGCAGGAGCACGCGCAGCTTGTCCTTGTACCAGGCGGCGGCGTCGGGGTTGGTGAAGTCGACCAGGCCCATGCCGGCCTGCCACTTGTCCCACTGCCAGACGTCGCCGTCCGGTGTGGTGACCAGGTAGCCCTTCTTCTGGCCCTCGCGGAACAGGTGCGAGCGCTGGGCGATGTACGGGTTGATCCACACGCAGACCTTCAGGCCGCGGTCGTGCAGCCGGGCCAGCATGCCCTCGGGGTCGGGGAACGTGGCCGGGTCCCACACGAAGTCGCACCAGTGGAACTGCCGCATCCAGAAGCAGTCGAAGTGGAACACCGACAGCGGGATGTCCCGCGCGGCCATGCCGTCGATGAAGCCGTTGACGGTCTCCTCGTCGTAGTTCGTGGTGAACGACGTGGAGAGCCACAGCCCGTACGACCAGGCCGGGACGACGGCGGGCCGCCCCGTCAGGGCCGTGTACCGGCGCAGGATCTCCGCCGGCGTGGGTCCGTGGATCACGTAGTACTGCAGCGACTGCCCCGGCACGGAGAACTGGGTGCGGCTGACCACCTCGGAGCCGACCTCGAACGAGACCCGCTCCGGGTGGGCCACGAACACGCCGTAGCCGCGGTCGGTCACGTAGAACGGCACGTTCTTGTAGGCCTGCTCGCTCGCGGTGCCGCCGTCCTCGTTCCAGACGTCGATGCTCTGGCCGTTCTTCACGAACGCGCCGAACCGCTCGCCGAGCCCGTAGACGTGCTCGCCGACGCCGAGCGCGAGCTGCTCGTGCACGAAGTCGCCCTCGGGCGTGGTCGCGATCCCGATGCTCCGGCCCGACGACGAGGTGAGCACCTCGCCGTCGGCCAGGAAGTCGACCTGCCACTCGCCGTCGGTGGCGATGCGGGCCGTGAGGGCGCCGGAGGTGAGCTCGGCGGGGCCCACGACCGGGCTGTCGGGCGCGACGACCTTGACCGTGCCCGGATCCCGGTTCACGGCGAAGTGCGGGCCTGGGTCCCGGCGGCCCTGGTGGTGCTCGATGCGCACGCCGATCACGCCGTCCGCAGGTGCGTCGAACGTGACGGTCACGACCGGGCGGTTCAGGGTGTCGCCGCGCCGGGTGATCGGCGCGGTGGGCGCGTACACGGTCAGGGTGTCGTCGCCGGCCTCGACCGAGTCGATGTCGCGGGGCCGGAGCATCTCGACGCCAGGTCGCAGCTGCCAGTAGCCGTCAGTGAATCTCATAGGGCTGGAACCTCTCGGCGTCGTTGAACGGGGTCATTTGACCGCCCCGGCGGTCACGCCCCGGGTGAGGGTGCGCTGGAAGATCAGGAAGAACACGACGGCCGGCACGAGGGAGACGAGCGAGCCCGCGTTGATGGTCGGCGCATCCATCATGCGATCGCCCTGCAGGGAGGCCAGGGCGATGGGGATGGTCTGGGTGTCGTTGCTGGTCAGCATGACCAGCGGGATGAAGAACTCGTTCCAGGTCCAGATGAAGAAGAAGATCATCAGGACCGAGAGAGTCGGCCGCACGATCGGGAACACGACCTGCCAGAGGATGCGCCACCGGCTCGCGCCGTCGAGCTGCGCGGCCTCCAGGAGCGCGGGCGGGAACGTGCCCAGCACCGAGGACAGCAGATAGGTGCCGAACGCCGACTGGATGACGGTGAAGATGATGATCACCGACCACTGCGAGTTCGACAGGCCGACCGACTGCGCCATCGTGAACAGCGGGTAGATCAGGGCCTCCTGCGGCAGCATGTTCGCCAGCAGGAACAGCGCGACGATCCACAGCCGCCCCTTCACCCGACCGATGCCTATCGCGTACGCGTTGAGCAGCGACAGCAGCGCCCCCAGCACGGCCACGACGGCCGAGATGAACACCGAGTTCCAGAGCTTCACCGGGAAGTCGACGCGCTCCCAGAAGGCGACCACCCCGTCGAGGTAGAGGCCGGAGGGCAGCGACAGCGGCCCGTTCGCCGCGTAGTCCTGCGGCGACTTGAACGCGTTGAGCAGCATGATCCCGAACGGCGCGAGGACCGCGAGGCCCACGACGACCGCTGCGGCCAGCACGAGCCAGCGGCCCGGGCCACGGCGATACCGGGAGTCGACGGCGGTGCGGCGCACCTCGGGCGTACGCACTTCAGTGGCGACAGCCATGTCAGACCCCCTCCCTCTCACGTCGTTCCGACCGGCTCTGCAGGCCGAGGATGATCACGGCCACCACGACGATCACGAGCGTGAGCACCGTCGCGATCGCGGATCCGTACCCGACCTGCGACTTGTCGAAGAAGTTCAGGTACGAGTAGTAGCTCGGCACCAGGGTCGAGCTCTCCGGGCCGCCGCGCGTCAGCACGTAGATGGGCCCGAACACCTTGAGCGCCGCCACCGTGCAGGTGAGCGTGACCACGAAGGTCTCCGGCCGGATCTGGGGCACGGTGATGGCCCGGAACCGGTCCCACCAGCCGGCTCCGTCGAGCTCCGCCGCCTCGTAGAGCTCGGGGTCGACACGCTGCAGCGCCGCCATGAAGATGACCACGGGGTAGCCCATCTGCACCCAGATCAGCACGAGCATCACCGATGGCAGCGCTGTCGTGGGGTCGCCGAGCCAGTTGGGCGGCGCGGCGACGCCCATCCCGCGCAGGATCTCGTTGAGCGCGCCGGTCTGGGAGTTCAGGATCCAGTTCCAGAGCACGCCCGCCACGGCGACGGGCAGGATCTGCGGCAGGTAGTAGGTGGCCCGCAGCACCGACGAGACCTGCGCGCCGAACCGCCGTCCGAGGTAGTCGAACAGCACTGCCGCGAGCACCAGCCCGAGGAGCGTGGGCACCAGGACCATCGCGACGATCATCGCCAGCGAGTTGCCGAACGACGTCCAGAACTTGTCGTCGCCCAACAGGTCCACGTAGTTGCCCAGCCCGTTCCAGCGCAGCGGAGCCATGCCGCCGCGCCACTTGAACAGGCTGAAGTACACGTTCGTCATCAGCGGGTACCCGATCACCACGATGAACGCGGCCGCGCCGGGCAGCAGGTAGGGCAGGTAGCCCACCCACTCTGCCCGACGGCGGCGCGTCCCGCGAGCTCGCGGGCGCTGCTGCGCCCGCGAGCGCTGTGCGGTGAGGGTGCTGTCAGCCATCGAGCAGGTCGGCCTTGCCCTCGTCGTACGAGCTCTGCAGCCCGTCCAGCACCTCGTCCGGCGTCTTGGACCGGTTCACGAGTGACTGCAGCTCGCTGACGATCACGTCGTAGTAGCCCGCGACCGGCCAGTCCGGGTAGAACGCTAGGCCGTCGGCGTCCAGGATCGCCTGGAAGTTCTCCGTGAGCTCGCGCGTACGCTCGTCCTCGATGACCGACGCGTCGCCCGCCACGGGCAAGCCGCCTTCGGAGGCCAGGATGTTCTGCACCTCGAGCCGCAGCGTGATGTCGATGAACTCCTCGGCCAGGCTCGGGGAGTCGGCGTTCGTCGGAATCACCCACAGGTTGCCCGACGAGCCCGTGTGCAGGTCGTTGCCCGGGAAGTTGAACTGGCCCCAGTCCGCCTCGGTCTCGGCAGCGAGGCGGCCGAACCACCAGGAGCCGCTGACCATCATCGGATAGGTGCCGTCGATGAACGAGACGCCCATGTCCTCGGCGGTGAGCGCCGCCGAGTCGGACGCGATGTAGCCCTTCTCGATCCACTCGTCGAGCTTCTCCGTGGCCTGTGTCATCGCGTCGTTGTGGAAGTCCACGTCGTTCGCGAAGAGCTGGTAGTCGTCCACCAGGGTGCGGTCGCCGTAGGCGAGCACGAGCTCGTACCAGAGCTGGCCCAGCGGGTACTCGGCACCGGCCTCGGCCAGCGGCGTGATGCCCTCCTTCTTGAAGGCGGCCAGCACGTCCTCGAGCTCATCAAGGGTGGTCGGCTGCTCGAGGCCCAGCTCGTCGAACATGTCCTTGTTGTAATAGACCCCGACGAACTCGCCGTAGTTCGGTACCCCGTACCACTCGCCGGAGCCCATGAGACCCTGCTCGTCGTAGGTCGCCGTGGTCGCCAGCGAGCCGGTCAGCTTCTCGTCCCAGCCCCGTTCGGTGGCGGCGTCGGTCAGCGGGGTCAGCAGGCCCTGCGCCGCGAGCTGGCCCGCTGTCGCGTTGCCCTTGTTGAACTCCATGACGTCGGGCACGTCGTCGCCCGTCAGCACGATCTTTGCGTTCTTCTGGATCTGTTCGAACGTCTGCTTCTCGAGCTCGACGGTGACGTCCGGGTTCTCCTCCTCGAAGATCTTGATGGCCTCGGCCCACGCCTGGCCCATCGCAGAGTCATCGTTCTCGTAGTGCCAGATCGTCAGCGTGCTGTCGTCGGTGTCCCCACCGCCGCCGCCGGTCTGGCCGGTGCAGCCGGCCAGGGCCAGGGCGCCGGCCATCGCGGCCGCTACGACCGTCATCGTCCGCTGGTGCCTCATCGCATCTCTCCTTGATTCGCAGTGCCAGGCTCAGGGCTCAGTGCCCGGCGCGCTGACGCGT
This sequence comes from Promicromonospora soli, assembly GCF_014653785.1. Taxonomy (GTDB): domain Bacteria; phylum Actinomycetota; class Actinomycetes; order Actinomycetales; family Cellulomonadaceae; genus Promicromonospora; species Promicromonospora soli. Next base: position 107,617 of record NZ_BNAS01000007.1, read on the forward strand.
GCCGGCTCGCCGGAATGGTTGAGCAGCAGATCCCGCTCTCGGCCACGAGCGCACGAAGTCCGTCGGTCGTCGGCATCATTACCCTCCTGGCCCGTCCCAGACGCCTGCGTCTGGCTCGTCGAAATCTGGATCGTCGAAGCGATTCAATACGCTAGTCCGGGGCATGTGCTTATGTCCAGCGAGCGACAAAGGGCAATTTGTCAAAGGTTTCATCGAAGCGCTTGCCTACCATGCGGCACACTGAGGGTGTCCGCACGCGACGCGCTCCATCTGCCACGGCGCCTGGCACGCTCACGCAGGCATACTCACGCGAGCACAACTATGCGAGCACACTGTGCGATACCAGACCGAGAGGAACATTGTGGCCACGATCGACGACGTCGCCAAGGCAGCGGGGGTCTCGACCTCGACAGTGTCCTACGTGCTGTCGGGCAAGCGGCCCATCTCAGCGCCCACACGGGCACGCGTCGAGCGGGCGATCGACAAGCTCGGATACCGGCCGCACGCCGGGGCGCGGGCCCTCGCCTCTGCCCGCACCAACGTCATAGCGCTCATGGCGCCTCTGCGTGTGGGCGTGAACGTGCCGGTCATCATGCAGTTCGTGGCGGGCGTGGTCACGCGTGCGCGGGACTTCGACCATGACGTCCTGCTCCTGACCCAGGACGACGTGAGCGGCCTCGACCGCGTGACCGGCGGCTCCATGGTGGACGCGCTGGTCATGATGGACATCGAGGCGGACGACCCGCGCGTGCCCCTGGTGGCGGCCGCCAAGCAGCCCACCGTGCTGATCGGCCTACCGCAGGATCCGGAGGGGCTCAGCTGCGTCGACCTCGACTTCGAGGCTGCAGGCCGGCTCGCCGTGCGACACCTCGCTCGGACGGGCCACACCGACGTCGCGCTCATCGGCTCCCCGCCCGAGGTGCTGCAGCGGCACACGTCTTACGCCGAGCGGCTGATGCGCGGGCTGCGCAGCCAGGCCACGAGCTCCGGCCTGACGGCCAGGGTGGAGGCGTGCGACTCCTCGCCGTCGGGTGCCTCGGCCGCCGTCGACACGCTGCTGGCCACAGCGCCGGACACCACGGGGATCATCGTGCACAACGAGGCCGCGCTCCCCCACGTGCTGTCCCGGCTGGCCGAGCGCGGCATCGTGGTCGGCGCCGACATGTCTGTCATAGCCGTGTGCCCCACGGACGTCGCGCTCTCCCAGCGGATCCCGATGACCAGCATCGACCTGCCCGCCGAGGACATCGGCAAGGTAGCCGTCGACATGGTCATGGCGCGCCTCGAGGGCGACCACCCGTCCGAGACGAGGCTGCTCTCCCCAGTGCTCACCGAGCGGGAGAGCTCGGCGTACGGGCCGGCCGGCGCGCTGGACTGAGGGCCGGTTCACACCCGCCGCCGTCCTGGCCTCACGTAACGCCCGAGCACCACCTCTTCGCGGCCGGGCGGCAACGGATGCCCCGGGCGTCCGTTGCCGAACCGTGAACTTTTGGTCATTGCATGGCAAGGCGTACCTCTGATATTAATGTCGAAGCGCTTCGACGGACGGACTCCTCCGATGCGTCGTTCGCGCCACGTTGACGTGGCCAATCACAAGGGAGTGACAGGTGAGCCTCACCCAGGGAGTGCCCCAGGAGGTGCTCGGCGCGAGCACCCCGCCAGGCGCCGGACCGGCGGGCACAGGCAAGGGGGGTGGTCGCGACAGACGCCGTCGAGCACCGACCCAAGGCAAGACCTCGGGGTCGATGTTCCTCGTCGTCCTGCCGTTCCTCGTGCTCGTCTTCGTGTTCTCGTACCTGCCGCTGCTCGGCTGGGTCACCGCTCTCTACGACTACAAGCCGGCACTCGGCCTGGGCGGCAGCGAGTTCGTCGGGCTGCAGTGGTTCGAGATCCTGGTCTCGTCCGAGACGCAGCTCCAGCAGATCGGTCAGGTCCTGGCGAACACCCTCGCCATGAGCTTCCTCGGCATCGCGACATCGCTGCTGCCGGTCTTCTTCGCGATGCTGCTCAACGAGGTCCGTTCCACCTGGTTCCGGAACACGGTGCAGACGCTCACGACACTCCCGAACTTCATCTCGTGGGTGCTCGTGTACATGATCGCGTTCTCGCTGTTCTCGACGTCGGGCCTGGTCAACACCACGCTGCACGACTGGGGCCTGATCACGGTCCCCATGAAGTTCCTCGACACCGACCAGCACGTCTGGCTGACCATGCTCGCCTGGAGCCTGTGGAAGGGCCTGGGCTGGGGCGCGATCATGTACCTCGCCGCCATCGCGGGGATCGACCAGTCGCTGTACGAGTCGGCGCGGATCGACGGCGCCAACCGGTTCCAGCTCATGCGCTACATCACGTTCCCGCAGCTCATGCCTACCTACGTGGTGCTACTGATCCTCTCCATCGCCAGCATCCTCAACAACGGCATGGAGCAGTACTTCGTCTTCCAGAACGCCTTCAACAGGGAGCACATCCAGGTGCTCGACCTGTACGTCTACAACATCGGCATGACGGGGAACAGCCTGTCGATGGCGACGGCCCTCAGCATGCTCAAGAGCCTGATCTCGCTCGCGCTCCTGATCGCCGCCAACGCGATCGCGAAGCGCGCCCGCGGGACGTCGATCATCTAGGAAAGGACCGACGTCGTGACCACCATGGACACCGGGCCCCACTGGCGCCACGCCCGCGGGGACATCCCGTTCGCCATCATCAACTACGCCGGCTTCTTGCTCTTCGCACTGGTCTGCGGCTACCCGTTCTACTACCTGATCATCAACTCGGTCAGCGCGAACGACATCAGCGCGCTCGGCGACGTGCGCCTGTTGCCGGTCGGCCTCCACCTGTCGAACTACGAACAGATCCTCGGCTTGCCGGGACTGACGAGCTCGTTGCTGGTCTCGATCGCGCGCACCGTGATCGGCACCGGAGCCACCGTCCTCGCGTCGGCGTTCCTCGGCTTCATGTTCACGCAGGAGCGCCTGCAGAATCGCTCCCTCTGGTACCGGCTGGTCATCTTCACGATGTACTTCAACGCCGGCCTCATCCCGGTGTACGTCACGATCCATACGCTCGGGCTGACCAACAACTTCTGGGTCTACATCCTCCCGGCGATCGTGCAGCCCTTCAACATCATCCTCGTCAAGACGTACGTGGAGTCGCTGCCGCAGTCGCTGCAGGAGGCCGCCGAGCTCGACGGTGCCGGGATCGTGACGATCTTCTTCCGGATCATGCTCCCGAACATGACGCCGATCCTCGCGACGGTGGCGATCTTCTCCGCGGTGGCCCAGTGGAACTCGTTCCAGGACACGCTGCTGTACGTCACGGACCAGCGGCTCTACCCGCTGCAGTACACGCTCTACACCTATCTCAACCAGGCCAACAGCCTGGCTCAGGCGGCACAGAACGCGCAGGGCAACCTCGGCGCGATCGTCTCTGCCGCCACGACCCAGACGCCCACGTCGATCCGCATGACGGTCGCCGTGATCGTCGTGCTGCCGATCATCTTCGTCTACCCGCTGTTCCAGCGGTACTTCGTCAAGGGCATCATGCTCGGCGCGGTCAAGGGCTGACCGCGTCCCATGACCACACAAAGGAGTGTCATGAGATCACACAAGGCCATCGCGATGATGGTGGCTCCGCTGCTGGGGATACTGTCCCTCGCGGCCTGCACGGGGTCGGGGACGCCGGAGGACGCCGAGGCGGTGTCGATCGACCAGGACTGGTCGAAGGCCGAGCCCCTCACGATCGACGTCTTCGACGGCCCGGCCAACTACCAGGGCATCCAGGGCGGCTGGTTCGCCAAGGTCGTGAAGGACAAGTTCAACATGGAGCTGAACATCCTCGCCCCGGCCGTGGCCGGTGGCGGCGACACGCTCTACAACACCCGCGTCGCGGGCGGCGAGCTCGGCGACCTCGTCATCGTCGGCAAGGGCAAGCAGGCCGACGAGCTGGTCGAGGGCGGCCTGCTGCTCGACGCGTCGCCCTACTACGAGTCCATGAAGAACGTGTCCGCGTACGACACGGCGGTCCAGTACCTCAACGAGGGCAAGGACGGCGTCTACACCTTCCCGACCGTGGTCTCCTCGCTCAAGCCGACCGAGCCGTCCGAGGGCGTCGACCCGACGTTCGGCCCGTACCTGCGCTGGGACTACTACGCCGAGGCCGGCTACCCCGAGATCGGCACCCTCGAGGACCTCCTGCCGGTGCTCAAGGAGATGCAGGACGCGCACCCGAAGGCCGACAACGGCAAGCCGACGTACGCCATGTCGCTGTTCAAGGACTGGGACGGCAACGTGATGACCATGGCGGGGCAGCCGCCGGCCCTCTACGGGTACGAGCACGTCGCCTTCGCCGAGGCCAAGGCGGACGGGTCCGACTACCACGGCGTCCTCGACCCCGAGTCGCAGTACGTGCGCGCACTGAAGTTCTACTACGAGGCGAACCAGATGGGCCTCGTCGACCCGGAGTCGACGACGCAGAACTACGACACGATGTTCGCCAAGTACCAGGCCGGCCAGGTCCTGCTGTCCTGGTGGCCGTGGCTGGGCCAGTCGGCGTACAACACCGAGCAGAACATGGCCAAGGGCAAGGGCTTCCAGATCGCCCCGATGCAGGACCAGACGGTCCTCTCCCGCGGCGCCGACGTGTACGGCGGCGGGCTGATCTTCGGTATCGGCTCGAAGGCCGAGGACCCGGCTCGCATTGCGGCGTTCATCGACTGGCTCTACTCGCCGGAGGGCGTCGAGTCCAACTCCTCCGATAACGCGGGTGCCGGTCCCAAGGGGCTGACCTGGGAGGACGGGCCTGACGGGCCGGAGCTCACCGACTTCGGCCGGAAGGCCATCCTGGAGGGCGGCGACGAGGAGGTGCCGGCCGAGTGGGGCGGCGGCGCGTACAGGGACGGCGGCTCGGCGCTCAACGTCAGCGGAGTCCTGCAGAACGACGAGGACCCGCGAACGGGCTACCCGTACAACTACAAGTTCTGGCCGAGCTACCAGGAGACAGCGGCCAACCCGCTCACCGAGGACTGGTCCGAGCACATGGGCGGCGCCACCACGACCATGGAGTACCTGCAGTCCAACGACCAGCTGCTGGTCGCACCGGGCGCGAGCTTCACCACCCCGACGGACAGCTCCGAGATCGAGACGATGCGCAACCAGGTCAAGGCCACGATCGTGGAGCACTCCTGGAAGATGGCCTTCGCCAAGGACGAGGCCGAGTTCGAAGCCCTGCTCGCCGAGATGCAGGAGACGGCGAACGGCCTGGGCTACGAGAAGGTCCTCGAGGTCGACCTGGCCAACGCCAAGGCCCAGAACGAGGCCCGCGAAGCGGTCGCCAACGAGTTCGGCTGAGCGCCGTCCATTCCGTGTTAACACAAGGGAGTGTCATGAGATCACACAAGGCCATAGCGATGATGGTGGCTCCGCTGCTGGGGATCCTGTCCCTCGCGGCCTGCACGGGGTCGGGGACGCCGGAGGACGCCGAGGCGGTGTCGCTCGACCAGGACTGGTCCAAGGCCGAGCCCATCACTATCGACGTCTTCGACGTTCCAGCCAACTACCAGGGCATCCAGAGCGGCTGGTTCGGCAAGATCGTCAAGGACAAGTTCAACATGGAGCTGAACATCCTCGCCCCGAACGTCGCGGGCGGCGGTGACACGCTCTACAACACCCGCGTTGCGGGCGGCGAGCTCGGCGATCTCGTCATCGTGGGCAAGGGCAAGCAGGCCGACGAGCTGGTCGAGGGCGGCCTGCTGCTCGACGCGTCCCCCTACTACGAGTCCATGAAGAACGCGTCCGCGTACGACCCGGCGGTCCAGAAGCTGAACGAGGGCAAGGACGGCGTCTACGCCTTCCCGACCACGGTCTCCACGATCAAGCCGACCGAGCCGGGCGAGAGCATCGACCCGACATTCGGCCCGTTCCTGCGGTGGGACTACTACGCCGAGGCCGGCTACCCCGAGATCGGCACCCTCGAGGACCTCCTGCCGGTGCTCAAGGAGATGCAGGACGCCCACCCGAAGGCCGACAACGGCAAGCCCACCTACGCCATCTCCCTGTTCAAGGACTGGGATGGCAACATGATGGTGATGGGCAAGCAGCCGACGACCCTCTACGGCTACGACGAGATGGGCTTCGTGCTCGCCAAGGCCGACGGCTCGGACTACCAGAGCATCATCGACGCCGACTCGGAGTACGTGCGCGCGCTGAAGTTCTACAACAAGGCGAACCAGATGGGCCTCGTCGACCCGGAGTCGACCACGCAGAACTACGACACGATGTTCGCCAAGTACCAGGCCGGCCAGGTCCTGCTGTCCTGGTGGCCGTGGCTGGGCCAGTCGGCGTACAACACCGAGAAGAACATGGCCGACGGCAAGGGCTTCGAGCTCGTGCCGATGGAGGACCAGAAGATCTTCACGTACGGCGCCGAGGCGTACGGCGGCGGGCTGGTCTACGGCATCGGCTCGAAGGCCGAGGACCCGGCTCGCATCGCGGCGTTCATCGACTGGCTCTACTCGCCGGAGGGTGTCCAGGTCACCTCCTCCGACACCATGGGCGCCGCCGGTCCTGAGGGGCTGACCTGGGAGGACGGGCCTGACGGGCCGGAGCTCACCGAGTTCGGCCGGAAGGCCATCCTGGAGGGCGACGCGGACGTTCCGGCCGAGTGGGGCGGCGGAAAGTACAAGGACGGCGGCTCGGCGCTCAACGTGTCGGCGGTGCTGCCCGCCGAGGTGGACCCGAACACGGGCCTCCCGTACAACTACAAGTACTGGCCCAGCTACCAGGAGACCGTCGCCAACCCGCTGACGGAGGACTGGAGCGCGCAGATGGGCGGCGCGACGACCACCATGCAGTATCTGCAGGAGAACGACCAGCTCATCGTGGCGCCGGGGTCGGGCTTCACCGCCCCGACAGACGACTCGGAGATCGAGACACTGCGCAACCAGGTCAAGGCCAGCATCGTCGAGTACTCCTGGAAGATGGCGTTCGCCAAGGACGACACCGAGTTCGACTCCCTGCTCGCGGAGCTCCAGGAGACGGTGAACGGCCTGGGCTACGAGAAGGTCCTCGAGGTCGACATGGCCAACGCCAAGGCGCAGAACGACGCCCGCGTCGCGGTCGCCAACGAGTTCGGCTGAGCCGGAAGCGGAACCGCCTGATCCCGGGGCGGTAGACGGCACGCGCAAGGCCCAGGCGATCGATCGCCTGGGCCTTGTGCGTGCCGTCTACTCGCCGGAGAACGGGCTGACCGGGTCGAGCGCGGTGGGATCACCGCTGCGCCGCCGGAAGACGCTGTGCAGCACTAGCGCGTCCACGTATGCCCCCACCGAGAACCCGATTGTCACCACGAGCACCACGGCCGGCGGGTACACGTACAACAGGCTCACCGTCGCGACCGGCCGCAGCAGCAGGGCGAACGTGCGCAGCGGCTCGCCGAGCGGCAGCAGCAGGGCGTTGCGCACGATCCGGCCCAGCGGGTCGGCGTACCGCGCGACCAGCGCCAGGCCGCACAGCAGCGCGGCCGCCAGGTAGGCGGTGAGCAGCACCGCGACGGTGCCGACGGCAGTCCCGACGGCGCTGCCCGTCGCCAGCCAGAAGGCCGCGGCGAAGCCCGCCATCGCGGCCGGCAGGCCAAGCAGCAGCCCGACGGCCGTGCCACGCCAGAGGTTTCGCCGCAGGGCGATGAGGAACCCCGTGATCAGGTAGCCGCGCTCCTCGTCGGCGTACCGCAGCGCAACCTCGTAGAGCGCGGCGGTCGCTGCCCCGGCGGTCACGACCGGCAGGCAGGCAACGATGTACAGCACGTTGAGCAGTACGAAGTGCAGGAACGTCGTCAGTCCCTGCGCGCTCCGGCTGTCGGGGTCGATCTTCATGCTGTTGTCCTTATCCGGTCTCTATCCGGTCTATCCGGTTTATCCGGTCACGGTCAGCTCGCCGCGCACCGGCAGGTCCACGCTCGACGCCCCGGCGGCCACGGCGTAGGTCGCGGCCGGCACCCGGAGGTCGCCGTCGAGCAGGCCCGGCACGTCGCCCGATGGCGCTGCCGCAGCCCCGTGCCACAGTGCCAGACGCGCGATGTCGAAGGGCACCGCCACCGACGCGGTCTCGCCCGGGGCGAGCCGGACGCGACGGTAGCCGAGCAGGAGCCGCACGGGCGAGTCCGTCCCAGGGGCCCCGAGCGAGTACACCTGCACGAGCTCCTCGGCAGGCCGCTCACCGGTGTTGCGCACGGTCACCGAGGCCGTGACCACGCCAGGCCCGGCGGGGTCGCGCGGCGTCAGCGGCGGGTGGTCACGCGTCGGCGTCGGGGCGGCGATCTCCGCCACGGAGAGCGACAGCCCTTCGTACAACACGGACGAGTAGGTCAGGCCGTGGCCGAAGGCGAACGTGGGCGCCCCTGCCTCGCCGTCGGGCAGGTGCCGGTAGGTGACCTGCTGGCGGCGGGTGTCGTAGTCGAAGAGGTCGCCGGCCTGCTCGGGACGCGCCGGCCATGTCTGAGCCAGCCGCCCGGACGGCTCGACGGCGCCGGTCAGCACATCGGCCAGGCCGTGCCCGAGCTCCTGGCCGCCGTGGCTGCTCCACACGACGGTCGGGGCGTCGGCAACGCCGGGACCGAGCACGTACGGGTAGCTCGACACGATGGTCAGCACGGCGCGCGGGTTGGCCTCGACGGCGGCGCGCCACGTCTCCACGGCGGCGTCGGGCAGCCACAGGTCGGGCCGGTCCTTCGTCTCGCGGCCGTTCAGGTGCGGGTCGTTCCCGACCGCGACGACGACGGCGTCGCACGAGGCCGCCGCCTGGGCCACCAGGGCCGCACCGGACTCGAGCACGCGGGCCGTGAACCGCTCGGCGTCGGCGAGCGTGTGCCCTTCGGCGCACACCAGGCCGGTGTCGCGCTGGACGCGCACCCAGCGTCCGGAGCCGAGGTGCAGCAGGGACCACGAGCCGTCGGCGTGCACGTGCCGGCGGAAGCTCTCCTGGACCTCCCAGCCCCCTACCCGCTCGGCGTCTGCCCGCATCGGGTAGGCGCCTCCGGTGAGCAGGCGGCCAGAGGCGCCCGAACGCAGCGTGAGCACACCCCCGCCCCAGTCCGTGACGGAGAGGCGCGCGCTGGTCCCGGCTGTGGCCGAGTCCGCGACGACCGTCGCCCCGTCCTCCGTGACGGAGACGTACCGCCCGTTCGCCGCGCGCAGGGCGACGACGTCGGCGCCGTCGGCCACCACCACCCGGTCCGCGCCGAGCGCGGCGCGCATGCCGTCCGCCGGGGTGACCGCGTACGGCGGAGTACCGGAGTACCAGTCGGTGAGCACTGCCTCCGCCATCGGTCCGACGACGGCGACCGAGCCCGCGGCGGGCAGCGGCAGCAGGCCCTCGTCGTTCCGCAGCACGACCACCGAGCGGGCCACCGCCTCCCGCGCGAGCTCGCGGTGCTCGGGCAGGTCGAGGTGGTCCGGCGTGATGCCGGCGTACGGGTCGGCGTCACCGTCGAGCTCGCCGCTGCGCAGGCGCAGCTCGAGGAGGCGCAGCACGGAACGGTCGACGTCGTCCATGGTGAGCAGGCCACGGTCCAGGGCCTCCTGGAGGCGCTGGATGGTGGGGGTGGAGTCGGCGTCGTCGTCGGTGAACGAGTCGACACCGGCGCGGACCAGCGCGGCGTTGCCGCTCGCCCGGTCCGCCGCGGCGCGCTGCACCGTGACCACGAACATCGGGGCGGCGGCGTCGGAGACCAGGGCGACCGACCCGTCGGTCCAGGACCGCAGCTCGCTGAAGAGCTCGGTCTGCAGGTGCGCGGGAGTGCCGTTGACCTGGTTGTACGCCGGCATGACGCCCGCGGCCACGCCCGCCTCGATCGGCTCCCGGAAGGCGGGGAGCTCCTCCTCGTGCAGCGTGACCGGGGTGAGGTTGGAGCTCGTGGACGAGCGGTCGGTCTCGTTGTTGTAGGCGAGGAAGTGCTTGAGGGTGGGTGTGGTCCTCCAGACCCGCTCGTGGTCCCCGCGCAGGCCCTGGCAGTAGGCGGTGGCGAGGTGCGCGGTGACGTGCGGGTCCTCGGAGTAGCCCTCCTCGTTGCGGCCCCAGGCCGGGTGCCGGAGCGTGTTCACCACCGGCGCCCAGACGTTCAGGCTCACCGACGGGTCCCCCGCGCGCTTGGCACGAACCTCGGTGGAGACGACGTCGCCGATGCGGCGCACCAGCTCGGGGTCCCAGGTCGTGGCCAGGCCGACCGGCTGCGGGAACACCGTTGCGCGGCCCAGCCAGGCCACGCCGTGCAGCGCCTCGGCCCCGGTGTGGAACGCGCCAAGGCCCAGCCGGTCCACGGCCGGCTGGTGCTGGTGCAGCATCGCCAGCCGCTCTTCCGGGGTGAGGCGGCCGAGCAGGTCGCGGGCACGCGCGGACACGGGCAGCGCAGGATCGCGGAAGGGTGGCATGGTCATGGGTTCCTCCTTCGGACGCCGCGTCGGTGCGGCGTGGGGGTACGGCTGAGGCACGTTTGGGGTGCGCCTTCGGCGAAAATGTCGAAGCGCTTCGATGGACGGTACCCGGCCGAGGGTGGCGGGCGCTACCCCGCTTCGGGAGATCGCGATCCGGGGCGTCGGACGAATTGCGCCCGCCGGCGGACGAGATGTCCCGCGAACGCCTAGTGGCGGCTGCACGCCATCCAGTCCACCGCGAAGTCCACGAGCGACCGCTGATCCATGAGCCGGGCGGTAGCGGACCCCACCGGACCGACAGCGACAGCGCCCGTCTCCTCGAACGCCGCGCCGACCCGGTCGAAGTCCTCCTCGCCCGTGACCAGGTCCGTCCAGGTCACCCAGCGACTCGCCCCCTCGGCGTCGCGGATCGCCGCGCCCGTCTCAGCCCTCGGCGGTGACGCCTGACGGCTCTCGGCAAGGTGCAGTGACGTGTTGGAGTCATGCCCGCAGCCCAGGAGCAGGATCTTGCCGCCAAGTCGGTAGACCACGCCGATCGGTGACCGCTCGCCGTGCGACTCGGTGAGGTCGTGCTCCGCGGTCACTTCTCCTGCGCGGGCGCCGAGCGCGGCACAGGACACCTGCGGATGACCACTTCGCAGGGAGCCGGGCCAGGCTCGGACGGCTTCGGGCAGGACACCGACCCAGCGGCTGGGCGAACGCGCGGGGTCGAACCCCGGCGTCTCGGACCGGATCACCGGCCACCACTGCTCGGGGACGGGCGGATTCTGCCAGCCTGCGGGGTCGGTGTTCTCCGACGTGTGCGTCGGGACGACGAGGGTGCCCCCAGGACCCACCGCCGACAGCAAGGCCTCGACGACGGCCTGCACGCCGCCCGCGACGAAGCCGAGGCTCTTCACGGACGCGTGCACCAGGAGCACGTCACCCGGCACCACGCCCAGTGCACGCAGGTCGCCCGTCAGTGTGGCCGCGGTGTGCGGCTGAGCTTGATCCATCGGGTCAACGTAGTTCCGAGCAGGAGTTGCGCGCACAGGAAATCCTGAATGCCTGCGCGCGGTGCTGGCGGCCAGGACGACTCCCTCAGTCGAGGCAGAACTCGTTGCCCTCGATGTCTTGCATCGTGATGCACGACTCGTTCTCGTCGTCGGCAACCTGCGTCAGCACGTGGGTCGCGCCCAGGGCGAGCAGCCGGTCGCACTCGGCCTGCAGTGTCGCGAGGCGCTCCTCACCCACGAGTCCTGCGCCGGCACGCACGTCGAGATGCACCCGATTCTTGACGACCTTGCCTTCTGGAACGCGCTGGAAGTACAGGCGCGGGCCCACCCCTGTTGGATCGATGCAGGCGCACCATGAACCCTGGTCCTCGGGCAGCTGCGAGCGATCGAAGTCGTCCCACGTCGCAAACCCCTCCAGGGGCGGTATGACGTACCCGAGCACTTCGCACCAGAAGCGAGCGACGCGCTCAGGGTCTGCGCAGTCGAAGGTGACCTGGAACTTTTGGACCGATGTCATCGGTCAACCATAGTGGCGCGTGCCTTTCACCCGGACCCGGTCGGAGGCGCTACGCGAGCTCTGCGTGCTCCCGGTCGAGGATCGCGTAGACCACCTCGTTGGACCACGCGCCGTCTCGGAGGTCGTTCTCCAGGAGGCGGGCCTCCTGGCGCATGCCCAGCCGCTCGACCACGCGGACCGAGGCGACGTTGTCCTCGTCGATACGCGCGAACACCCGGTGGAAGCCGTACGCGGAGAACGCGAGCCCGAGGGTGGCGCGGGCGGCCTCCGTGGCCAGGCCGAGGCCGCCGACGTCGGGATGCACCGCATAGCCGATCTCGGCCTGCTGTGGGCCCGCCGCCCACTTGAGCAGCGTCTCGCCGATGACGTCGCCGTCCAGCTCGACGGCCAGCACCAGGACGTCGCCGACCTCCTCGAAGGGGGCGCTCGACCACGTGCGGAGCTTCAGGTCCGCCGTCGCCCTGTCCCACGGCGGCTGGTACATGTACCGCACCACGTCGGGGCGCGAACGCCAGGCGAAGAACGCCTCGGCGTCGTCGGACGCGACCGGGCGGAGCGCGAGGCGCTCGGTGGCCACGGGCCAACCGAGGGCTCGGCGCGGGGCGGGCGTGGCGGGCTGAAGGGGGGAGCCGGGCGCGGCCGGAACGGAGCCGGACGTAGCGGCTCCGGAGGCCGGAACGGAAGTGGGCACGTTCCGACCGTAGCGCTCGGCCGGTGGAACGCCATCGGAATTGCCGGGGAATGCCCGGGTATTGCTGGAAAACGGTAAACCTCGCTGCCAAGCGGTCAGCGCGCCTCGAACGCCACGCTCTCCCAGCCGGCCGGCACGTCGCGGGGCTGCCACGACAGGTCGGGCGTCCAGTCGGCCCAGGCCTTGTCCCACCAGTGCTCACCGGCGTCGAGCAGCCCGGCGATCCGGCGGCCCTCCGCGCGGATCTGGTCCATGCGCCCGGGATAGCGCGCCGGCCCCGTCTCCTCGAACTCGACGACGTCCTTGAACTCGTAGGTCTCGGCGTCGGCCGCCCACCAGACGTCCAGCTCGTGGTCCAGCGTGTCGAACCCGATGGCCGTGCGCCGAGGGGCGTCCTCGAGGTTGAAGTACCAGCCCTGGAACGCACGCTCCGGGCCGTCCCAGAACAGGAAGAGCGAGTGCTCCACCCCGGTCCAGTGCAGCTCGAGGCGCCCGTGGCCGCGCCAGTAGGTGCTGCCCGCGAGCTTCCACGGGTGCTCCCCCACGGGGAACGCGCCCGCCTGCGGATACACCATCGGCGTGCCGCCGGGCGTGTAGGTGACCAGCAGGTCGCCGTCGTCCTGGACGCAGACCTGTGGGATGGCTATCCACGGCTCGCCCCGCATGATCTCGCGGCGCACCACCGTCTGGCCGGGCTGAAACAGGTGAGACGTCATGCCCGGCACGTTAACAGCGGCCGGTTACGCGCCGGCGACATCGACGTCAACACCGTGGCGCAGCACACGGAGGGGCCGCAGGCCGGCGTCGGTCACGAGGACGTCGGCGCGGGCACCGGGCTCCAGGCACCCGACCTCACCGGCCAGCCCGAGGACGCCGGCGGGCACGGACGTCGCGGACCGTACGGCGTCGACCAGGGGCACGCCTCCGGTCACGGCCAGCCGCACGACGTCGATGAGGTGGGCAGTGCCGCCCGCGATCGGCCCCTCCCCCTCGTCGGACGTGTCACTGGTGGCGACCCGCGCGACGCCGTCGTGCACCACCACCGACATCGGCCCCAGGTCGTAGCGGCCGTCGGCCATGCCGGCCGCCGCCATCGCGTCGGTTACCAGCATCACCTGGCCCGAGCCCACCATGTCGAACACCGAGCGGACGGTCGCCGGGTCGAGGTGTACGCCGTCGCCGATGAGCTCCACAACCATGTCGCCGCGTGCCGCCGCGGCCAGGCACGCCGCGATGGGGCCCGGCTGGCGGTGGTGCAGGGGACGCATGCCGTTGAACAGGTGCGTGGCCGTCATCGGCCCGAGCCCACCACCCGCGACGGCCAGCGCCGCGGCGACCTGCTCTATCAGCGCCTCGGCCTGCTCGGTGCTGCCGTCGGTGTGGCCCAGGGAGGGCAGCACGCCCGCCTCGACCAGCGCCTCGGCGACGCCGCCGGGGCCGGTCACGCCGGGCACCTCCGGGGCGATGGTCATGGTGCGCAGGAACCCGCGGGCGGCCTTCGCCAGGTCCCGGACCAGCTCGGCGCTGCCTTCTTGCAGGTCAGCCGGGTTGTGTGCGCCGCGGCGACGGTACGAGAGGAACGGCCCTTCCGCGTGCAGGCCCTCGATCTCCCCGGCCACGGCAAGCTCGGCCAGCACCGCCGCACGGTCCAGGAGGACCTCCGGCTGGGCCGTCACGAGCGACGCGAGCAGGGTGGTGGTGCCGTGGCGGCGGTGCTCCAGCACACCGGCCAGCGCCTCCGCAGCCGAACCAACGTCCGGGAACGAAGCTCCACCCCCGCCGTGGTTGTGCAGGTCCACCAGACCCGGCAGCACGTACGTCTCGGGAGCGGGTGGCACCTGCTCGACCGCAGGGCCGTGACCGGCCGCGACGGCGTCGGGCACCGAACCCGCGAAAGCGACGCGTCCGCCCGAGATGACGACGACGCCGTCGTCCACCACCGAGGTGGTCTGCACCAGGCGACCGCGCACCACGGAATCAGTCATGCGGACATCCTGCCAGGGGGCGTGCCCAGGTTCCGCCTCCGCGCGGGACAGCGCTTGACGCGCAGATCGTTGACACGCTCCCAGGGAATCCGCACTGGACGCGCAATCGCTTCGACTTGACGACTCGTGCACAGGGACCGATGTAACCAGGGCCGATGTTCGTCTCGAGGTGCTTCCCAGGCCGGCGCCAGCCTTGACAGGCTTCTTTCCGCCTGGCGATGATGACAGCTATCATCGAAGCGCTTCGCACAGCGGCGAGGACGTTCAGGAACCACGTCAAGGAAGATGTGATTGATGTATCAGCGGCGGGCTGAAGGGATGAGCGCCGCCATCGCCGACCAGGCGCTGGGGACCACCGGGCTGCGCGTGCCCTCCGTCGTCCTCGGGACGTCCGGTATCGGTCGCCAGCTCGACGCCCCCGGTGCGGCCGCCGTGCTGCGCGCCGCCGCCTCCTCCGGGTGGCGCACGTGGGACACGAGCAACGAGTACGGCGACGCCGAGGCGTTCATCGGCTCTGCCCTCGCCGGCCTCGACGGCGTCGCCGACACCGCCGGCACCACTGGCACCGTGCAGGTGTTCACCAAGGTCGACCCGGCGCCGGGCTCCAGCGACTTCTCGGGCGCCCGCGTGCGCGCGTCGGTCGCCGAGTCCCTCGGGCGCCTGGGCCGCGACCGGCTGCCGCTGGTGCACTTCCACGATCCGGAGCGCATGACGTTCGCCGACGCCATGGCGCCTGACGGGCCCGTCCGGGCGCTGCTGGAGCTGCGCGAGGCGGGCACCATCGAGCACCTCGGGGTCGCCGGCGGACCGATCGGGCTCCTGCGGCAGTACGTCCGCACCGGCGAGTTCGAGGCGGTCGTGACACACAACCGCCTCACGCTCCTGGACCGGTCGGCCGAGACGCTGCTGGACGACTGCGCAGACCTCGGCGTGGGCGTCCTCAACGCCGCCCCGTTCGGCGGGGGCGCCCTCGCCGACGACGACGGACCGGTGCGCCGCTACCACTACCGCGACGTCGACGCCGTCCAGCAGGACGCGGTGCTGCGGATCCGTGCGATCGCCCGCGCCGCCGGGATCCCTGTCGGTGCGCTCGCCCTGCGAGCCGCAAACCGCGACCCGCGGGTCGCGGGGACGATCGTCGGCGTGACGAGCACTGCCCAGCTCACCCAGGTCACCGCCTGGGCCGATGCCGACGTGCCGGACGGCGTCTGGCCGGAGCTCGACGCCGTCCTGCCCGACCCTGCCCACTGGGCCGGGGAGCTCGGCCGCTAGCGGCTGCTGCCGGCCCTTCGCTCCACCGCCCCACCCTCTCCACCGACCCGAGGACGATCCATGACGGTTCCCTTCGCCCCTGCCCGCCTCCTCTTCGGCGGCGACTACAACCCCGAGCAGTGGCCGCGCGACGTCTGGGCCGAGGACATGGCGCTCATGCGCCGGGCAGGCGTGAACACGGTGACGATCGGCGTGTTCTCGTGGGCCACGCTCGAGCCCCGCGAGGGGGAGTTCGAGCCCGGCTGGCTGGACGACGTCGTCGCGCTCCTCGACGCCCACGAGATCGGCTTCTTCCTCGCGACGCCCACCGCCTCCCCGCCGCCGTGGTTCACCCGGGCGTACCCGGACGCGATGCCGGTACGGGCCGACGGCGCCCGCCTGTGGCACGGCTCGCGCGACACGTACGCGATCAGCGCCCCCGCCTACCGCGACGCCGCGCGGCGGGTCGCGCGGTTCCTCGCCGAGCGGTACGGCGCCCACCCGCGCCTGCGGGGCTGGCACGTGCACAACGAGTACGGCTCGGTCGACCACGGCCCGCACGCGGCAGCCGCCTTCCGGCGCTGGCTCCGAGACCGGCACGGCTCGCTCGAAGCGCTGAACGACGCCTGGTACACGGCGTTCTGGTCCCAGCGGTACGACGACTGGGACGAGATCGAGCCGCCGCGCGCGACGCAGTACCTGGCCAACCCGGCCCACGCGGTGGACTTCAAGCGCTTCTGCTCCGACGAGATGCTCGCGGCCTTCACCGAGCAGCGCGACGAGATCCGCGGGGCCGGCTCGACCGCGCCGGTCACGACGAACTTCATGCATCCCACCTGGGACCACCTCAACCAGTGGGACTGGCGCGAGCACCTGGACGTGGTCTCCGTCGACCACTATCTCGACACGGCCGGCCCGGACGGCGAGGCCCACGCCGCGTACGCCGCCGACCTGACCCGCTCGTGGGGCGGCGGACCCTGGCTGGTCATGGAGCAGGCCGCCGCCGGCATCCGGGACGGCGCGCGGCATGCCTTCAAGGACCCCGATCGCGTGATCCGCAACTCCCTGGGATACGTCGCCCGGGGTTCCCAGAGCGCGCTGTTCTTCCAGTGGCGGGCGTCAGCCGGCGGCTCCGAGACGTGGCACAGCGCGATGGTGCCGCACGCGGGCCCGCGGAGCCGGACGTTCGAGGGCGTCGTCGAGCTCGGCGCGCTCCTCGGCCGCCTCCATGAGATCGCGGCACCGCCCGCCGACGGACCGGTCGTCGAGTCCGACGTCGCGGTCCTGTGGGACGCCAACGGCCGGTGGTCGCTCCAGACGCCGCACCTCCCGCACGACGACCTCGACTACACGAGCGAGGTTCGTGCGGCGCACCGCGCCCTGTGGCGCGCCGGGGCCGCCGTCGACTTCGTGCGCCCCGGCGCCGACGTCGCCCGCTACCGGGTGCTGTTCGTGCCGACCCTGATGGCGATGGACGCCGACACCGTCGCGTGGCTGACCCGGTACGTCGAGGCGGGCGGGCACCTCGTCGTCGAGCGGTTCACCGGCGTCGCGGACGAGCACCAGCGGGTCGTGCCGGGCGGCTATCCGGGCCGGCTGCGGGACCTCCTGGGCGTCCGGGTCACCGAGCACGTCCCGCTCGTGCCGGACGAGACCCAGGAGCTCAGCGACGGGTCGATCGTCGACCAGTGGACCGAGCGGATGGACCCGCCCGAGGCGGACGTCGTCGCCACCTACGCCGAGGGCACCCTCGCCGGCTTGCCCGCCGTCACCCGCCGTCGCGTCGGCGACGGCAGCGCCACGTACGTCTCGACGCGGATGGTGCAGGCGTCGTGGGACGTGTTCGTCGCAGCGCTGCTCGCGGAGCATGGTGTGCGCCCGGTCGTCCCCGAGGCGGTCGGCACCGGGCTCGAGGCGATCCGCCGCCGCGGCGCAGGGGCAACGTACCTCTTCCTGCTGAACCACGGTGAGCGGAAGCTCCGGGTGGCCGGCCCGGGGCACGACCTCGTCACCGACGCCGCGACGGACCACGGGATCGTCGTGGCCCCGGGCGGCTACGCCGTGGTCCGCGAAGGCGCGGACGCCGCGTGGTCGGTGACCCCGCTATAGCCATCACCTTTGTTGTGGGCGCGATCGTTGCGCCTACCTGCCCGATTTAGGCGCAACGATCGCGCCCACAGCAAAGGATCAGAAGAGGCGGGACGTCGGGTCGTCCGCGCCGCGCATCGCGTCGTAGTCCAGGAGGAGGGTCGCGATCCCGCGGTCCTTGGCGAGCACGCGCGCCTGCGGCTTGATCTCCTGGGCGGCGTACACGCCGCGGACCGGGGCCAGCAGCGGGTCCCGGTTCAGCAGGTCCAGGTACCGCGTGAGCTGCTCGACGCCGTCGATGTCGCCGCGGCGCTTGATCTCGACGGCTACCGTCGAGCCCGAGCCGTCGCGCGCGAGGATGTCCACCGGACCGATGGCAGTGGGGTACTCACGGCGGACCAGGGTGTGCCCGTCGCCCAGCAGGACTATCTGCTCGGCGAGCAGCTCCTGCAGGTGCGCCTCCACGCCGTCCTTCACGAGGCCCGGGTCGATGCCCAGGTCGTGGGCGGAGTCGTGGTGCACGGTGAACAGCTCGACCTCGAGCCGGTCGTCGGACTTGGCGTGCTGGACGGTCCACACCTCGGTGACGCCGCGCTCCGCAGCCTCCTCGGACGGCTCTCGCACCGTGAGCGTGCACGGGGGGCTCATCCAGTTCAGCGGCTTGTACGACCCGCCGTCGGAGTGGATCAGCACGCTACCGTCGGCCTTGACGACGAGAAGCCGCGTCGCAGGCGGCAGCATCGCGGTCAGGCGGCCCGTGTAGAGGGCGGAGCAGTCGGCCACGACCAGCCGCATCAGAGAACCAGATCCTGTCGTCCGGGAGGGGCGGCCTCCAGCCAGGAGGCGAGGCCGAAGTAGTCGCCGGCGGCGAGATCGAGCTCGAAGTCGAGCCCGTCGTACCGGCACTGCACGAGGTAGTGGTCACCCTGACCACGCTCGTCCGGGTCCAGCGGGATGCGGCCCGTCACGGTGAGCCGCTCCCGGTACCAGGTGCGGGCCGGACGGGGTGACAGCGACCAGCACCGCCACCACTCGATCCGGCCCACCGCATACTGGGCGATGCCCGGCGTCCAGGAACCCTCTGGGTTACCGGTCGCCCGGGCATTGCAGTCGAACGAACCGACCCTGTGGGACAGGGTCCGCAGGCGCGAGATGCCCACTGCGAGCACCAGCGCGAGCACGCCGAGCACCGCTATCGCGATCCATATGACGCCCGGCACCCGCGTTCTCCCTCAGACCAGGGAGATCTCGTCGACCACAAGGGTGACGAGGTTGTTGTCCACGGACACGAAACCGCCGGTGACTCGCGCCTCCAGGGCCGGGCCCGACGTCGTCTCCACCTTGATCGTGCCCGGGCGAAGCACGGCCAGCAGCGGCGTGTGGTTCGCCAGGATGCCGATCTGGCCGTCCACGGACGGCGCGCTCACCTGGCTCGCCGCACCGCTCCAGACCTTACGGTCCCGGGACACGAGGTCCACGCTCAGCTCTGCCACGAGAGCTCCTTCCGATGTAGCGGGCGCGATGCCGCCCCTTGCGGGTTGCCTGATTCTGGCATGCCCAGAGGGGCGGCATCACGTACGGGGGACGTACGAGGCCTCGATATCAGGCTCCGTACTCCTTCTGGATCCGTGCCCAGTTCTCTTCGAGCATCTCAAGTCCACCGATGTTGTAGAAGGCCTGCTCGGCGATGTGGTCGAACTCGCCGTCGCAGATCTTCTTGAATGCCTCGATGGTCTCCGACAGGGGCACCGTCGAGCCCACCACACCCGTGAACTTCTCCGCCATGTACGTGTTCTGGGAGAGGAACTGCTGGACGCGGCGCGCACGCGCGACGACCGTCTTGTCCTCTTCCGAGAGCTCGTCCACACCGAGGATAGCGATGATGTCCTGGAGCTCCTTGTTGCGCTGCAGGATGGACTTCACGCGGGTCGCCACGTCGTAGTGCTCCTGGCCCACGTAGCGCGGGTCGAGGATGCGGGACGTCGAGGCCAGCGGGTCGATCGCCGGGTACAGACCCTTCGACGCGATCTCACGAGAGAGCTCGGTCGTGGCGTCCAGGTGGGCGAACGTCGTGGCCGGGGCCGGGTCCGTGTAGTCGTCGGCCGGCACGTAGATGGCCTGCAGCGACGTGATGGAGTGACCGCGCGTCGAGGTGATGCGCTCCTGCAGGAGGCCCATCTCGTCGGCCAGGTTCGGCTGGTAGCCCACAGCGGACGGCATACGGCCGAGCAGCGTGGAGACCTCGGAACCGGCCTGCGTGAAGCGGAAGATGTTGTCGATGAAGAGCAGGACGTCCTGCCCCTGCACGTCACGGAAGTACTCCGCCATCGTCAGGGCCGAAAGCGCCACGCGCAGACGCGTGCCCGGCGGCTCGTCCATCTGGCCGAAGACGAGGGCCGTCTTGTCGAAGACGCCGGCCTCGTCCATCTCGGCGATCAGGTCGTTGCCCTCACGGGTGCGCTCGCCGACACCGGCGAACACCGACACACCACCGTGGTCCTGGGCCACACGCTGGATCATCTCCTGGATGAGGACCGTCTTGCCGACGCCCGCACCACCGAAGAGACCGATCTTGCCACCCTGGACGTACGGGGTCAGCAGGTCGATGGACTTGATGCCCGTCTCGAACATCGTGGTCTTCGACTCGAGCTGGTCGAAGGCCGGCGCCTTGCGGTGGATCGGCCAGCGCTCGGTGACCTCGAACTTCTCGCCCTCGGCGAGGTTCAGGACGTCGCCCGTCACGTTGAAGACCTTGCCCTTGGTGATGTCGCCGACGGGCACGCTGATCGGCTCGCCCGTGTCGGTCACCACGGCGCCGCGGACCAGGCCGTCGGTCGGCTTCAGGGCGATGGCGCGCACCAGGGAGTCGCCCAGGTGCTGCTCGACCTCGAGCGTCAGCACGGACTTGTTCTCGCCCTTGCCGGACAGGTCGATCTCGACGGTCAGCGCGTTGTAGATCTCAGGGATCGCGTCATCGGGGAACTCGATGTCCACGACGGGGCCGATCACCCGAGCGACCCGGCCGGTGCCGGGGCCGCTCGTGTGCTCGACCGTGGATTCCACGGTGGTGGCGGTCATACTTGCCTCGCTTCGGTGGGCCGGAGGGTCCTCCGGCGGGGGATTCTGGTGGGCTTGTCGGCCTGCGCGATCAGGCACCGGCCAGGGCGTCGGCCCCGGAGACGATCTCGCTGATCTCCTGGGTGATGTCCGCCTGACGGGCCTGGTTGGCCAGTCGGGTGTACGTGCGGATCAGGTCCTCGGCGTTGTCGGTAGCCGTGTGCATGGCGCGCTGGCGGGCAGCCAGCTCGGACGCCGCGGCGTCGAGCAGCGACGCGTAGATGCGCTGCTGCACGTAACGCGGGAGCAGCGAGTCCAGCACGGCCTCCGGCGACGGCTCGAAGTCGTAGAGCGGCAGGGCCTCGTGCTCTTCGGCCTCGACCACACCCTCGACCACCTCGAGCGGCAGCATGCGCACCACGCGGGGGCGCTGCGTCACCATGTTGACGAACTGCGTCGAGACCACGTGCAGCTCCGACACACCGCCCTCGTCCTCGGTAGCGAGGAACTTCTCGAGCAGCGCCTCCGCGATCTCCTCCGCGACCTCAGGCGACGGCCGCTCCGAGCCGTACACCCAGGTCGAGACGAGCTCGCGCCCACGGAACGTGTAGTAGGCGATCGCCCGACGACCGGCGACGTAGAGCAGAACGTCCTTGCCCTCGGCCTGGAGCTGCTGCGTCAGCCGCTCCGCCTCACGGACGACCGACGCCGGGTAGGAGCCCGCCATGCCACGGTCCGACGAGACGACGAGCACCGCCGCGCGCTTGGCGCCCGCGACCTCCCGCGTGAGCGGGTGGTCGATGTCGGTGTGCGTCGCCACGGCCGAGACCGCGCGCGTGATCGCCTGTGCGTACGGCGCTGCCGCTGCCGTCCGCGCACGGGCCTTGCCGATGCGGGACGCAGCGATCAGCTCCTGCGCACGGAACATCTTCTTCAGCGACTGCGTCGACTTGATCCGTGCCTTGAAGACGCGCTGGGATCCACCGGCCACGGGTCAGGCCTTCTTCTTGACGACGATCTGCGCCTGCTCGACGTCGACGTCCCCGCCCTCGACGATGCCACCGACGAGCGCGGTGCCGTCGCCCCGCTGGAAGCCGGACCGGAAGTCGTCGACGGCGGCGCCGAGCGCCTCCTCCGTGTCGGACTCCAGCTTGCCGGTCTTGAGGATCGTCTCCAGGACGTCGGTCTTGCGGCGCAGGTGGTCCAGCAGCTCGGACTCGAACCGCTTGACGTCCTCGACCTCGACGTCGTCGAGCTTGCCCTTCGTACCGGCCCACACCGCGGCGACCTGGTCCTCGACCGCGTACGGCGAGTACTGGGGCTGCTTGAGCAGCTCCGTCAGGACGGCGCCTCGCTGCAGCTGTGCGCGGGACGCGGCGTCGAGGTCGGACGCGAACATCGCGAACGCCTCGAGCGAGCGGTACTGCGCCAGCTCCAGCTTCAGCGTGCCGGAGACCTTCTTCATCGCCTTGATCTGCGCGTCACCACCGACTCGGGAGACCGAGATGCCGACGTCCACGGCGGGACGCTGGTCGGCGTTGAACAGGTCGGACTGCAGGAAGATCTGGCCGTCCGTGATGGAGATGACGTTGGTCGGGATGTACGCAGAGACGTCGTTCGCCTTGGTCTCGATGATCGGCAGACCGGTCATCGAGCCCGCGCCCAGCTCGTCCGAGAGCTTCGCACAACGCTCGAGCAGACGGGAGTGCAGGTAGAAGACATCACCCGGGTAGGCCTCGCGGCCCGGCGGGCGGCGCAGCAGCAGCGACACGGCGCGGTAGGCCTCGGCCTGCTTCGACAGGTCGTCGAAGATGATCAGGACGTGCTTGCCCGAGTACATCCAGTGCTGGCCGATTGCCGAACCTGTATACGGCGCCAGGTACTTGAAGCCGGCCGGGTCGCTAGCCGGAGCCGCGACGATGGTCGTGTACTCGAGCGCGCCGGCCTCCTCGAGGGCGCCACGCACGGAGGCGATGGTCGAGCCCTTCTGGCCGATGGCGACGTAGATGCAGCGCACCTGCTGGTCCGGGTCGCCGGTCTCCCAGTTCGCCTTCTGGTTGATGATCGTGTCGACCGCGATCGCCGTCTTGCCGGTCTGGCGGTCACCGATGATCAGCTGACGCTGACCACGGCCGATGGGGATCATCGAGTCGATGGCCTTGATGCCGGTCTGCAGCGGCTGGTGCACCGACTTGCGCTGCATGACGCCGGGCGCCTGCAGCTCGAGGGCACGGGTGCCCTCCGTCGCGATCTCGCCCAGTCCGTCGATGGGGGTACCCAGCGGGTCGACCACGCGGCCGAGGTAGCCCTCGCCCACGGGGACCGAGAGCACCTCGCCGGTGCGGCGGACCTCCTGGCCCTCCTCGATGCCGGTGAACTCGCCCAGGACGACCACACCGATCTCGCGGACGTCCAGGTTCTGCGCGAGTCCGAGCGTGCCGTCCTCGAAGCGCAGCAGCTCGTTGGCCATCACGCCCGGGAGGCCCTCGACGCGGGCGATGCCGTCCGCGGCGTAGGCGACACGGCCCACCTCTTCGGCTACCGCTTCCTGGGGCTCGTAGGACTTCACGAAGCTGTCCAGTGCGGCCCGGACCTCGTCCGGCCGGATCGTCAGCTCAGCCATTGCTCTTCTCCTGTCGTGGCCGCGAAAGCCGCGGCGGAAGGTTCATGTTCACGTTTCAGCCGGCCAGACGACGCTGAGCGTCAGCAAGGCGCGACAGGACGGTCGAGTCGACGACGTCCGCGCCGACCTGGATGCGCATGCCCCCGACGATGGCGGGGTCCACGGTGACGTTCAGCTGCACGGGCTTCCCGTACGAGCGCTGGAGAACCGCGCCGAGGCGCTGCTCCTGCTCGCGGGTGAGCATCGTCGCGCTCGTCACGGAGGCGACGAGGCGCTGGCGGCGCTCCGCCGCGACGTCGCCGAACCAGCCGATCGTCTGCACGAAGCGACGGCCGCCGCGGAGCGACGATGTGGCACGCTGCGCCAGGCGCTGGGTCACGGTGTCGACCTTGCCGCCGACCAGCGCGTCCACGAGCGCCACCCGGCGCTCGGGTGCGGTCGAGATGTCCGAGAGGACCTGCTTCGCCTCCCGCTGGCCGACGAGCGACCGGCTGATCCGGAACAGCTCGTCCTCCACCGTCTCGAGCACCCCGCGCGCCTCGGCGGAAGCCAGCACGGCATCCACGCCGAGACGCTCGACGGCGTCGGCCAGGTCGTTGTCGCTCGCCCAGCGGGACCGGACGAGCCCGGAGACCAGGTCGACCACCCGCTCGTCGAAACCGCTCAGCAGGCCGGCGACCAGGCTGGCCTTGGCCTCGCCCTCGCGGGACGGATCGGCGAGCGAGCGGCGCAGCGCGGCCGAGTCGTCCAGCGCCGACACGAGGGTGAGCAGCTGCTCGCCCAGGGTCAGTGCGTCCGCACCCGCGGCACGCAGCACCGGCTCGAAGCGCTCCTGCGCCGCCGTCAGCGATGCCCCGCTCGATCCCCGCATCACGCCTCCTTGTTGCTTGCCACGGTCTGGCTGGCCTCGAGCTCGTCGAGGAAACGGTCCACCACGCGCGACTGCCGGGCCGAGTCCTCGAGGGACTCGCCCACGATCTTCGACGCCAGCTCTGTCGCCAGGGCACCGACCTCGGTGCGCAGGGACACCGAAGCGGCCTGCCGCTCGGCCTCGATCTGGCGGTGCGCCGTCTCGCTGATGCGCTCCGCCTCTTCGCTCGCCTTGGCCTTGAGCTCCTTGACGATGGCGGTGCCCTCGGCACGCGCCTCCTCACGGACCTGCGCGGCGTCGGCACGTGCCTCGGCGAGCAGCTGCTGCTGCTGAGCCAGCGCCTCGTCGGCCGCCTTCTGCGCCGCCTCGGCCTTCTCGATGCCACCCTCGATGAGGGAAGCACGCTCGTCCAGCACCCTGTTCATCTGGGGCAGCACGAGCTTGTAGAACACCGCGGCGATGATCAGGATCGTGATCGACGACCACAGCAGATCGTATCCGGCAGGCAGGAACAGGTCGATCCCCTGCGGCTCTTCCGTCTGCGCCGCTACCTGGGCGGCGCTCGAGTGCGCCGTCATCAGACGAACAGGAAGCCGGCGACGAGACCGAGGAGCGCGAGCACCTCGACGAACGCGATACCGAGGAACATGGTGGCGCGGAGCTGACCGGCAACCTCGGGCTGGCGGGCCATACCCTCGATCGTCTTGCCGATGAGGATACCGAGGCCGATACCCGGGCCGGTGGCGGCGAGGCCGTAGCCGACCGCGTTCAGGTTGCCAGAGACCTCAGCGAGAGTGGTGACGTCCACTTTGCGTCTTCCTTCCGTTGGGCGCCGGACCGGTCGGTACGGCGTCGCGTGGTGTGCGGAGGCGCTGGTGCGCCCGTCGCGGGTTTCCAGGTGTAGCTATGAAGCGCCGTCCGGAGGAGCGATCAGTGCTCCTCCTCCAGCGACATGTTGATGTAGACCGCGGCCAGCAGCGCGAAGATGTACGCCTGCAGGAACGCGACCAGAACCTCGAACAGCGTCACGAAGATGCCGGCCGGGATAGTGAGGACTCCGAAGGCCATCAGGCCGCTGCCCGCCGAGTCCACGATGAAGAACTGCGTGGCGGCGAAGCAGAGCACCAGCATGATGTGGCCGGCGATCATGTTGGCCGTCAGTCGGACCATCAGCGAGCCCGGCCGGATGATGAGGAGCTGCAGCAGCTCGATCGGCGTCAGGATGAAGTAGATCGGCCACGGCACACCCGGCGGGAACAGGTTCGCCTTGAGGTAGCCGCCCAGGCCGTGCTTGCGGATGCCGACCGCCCAGTAGGTGGCGAACACCCAGAGCGCCAGGATCAGCGGCAGGCCGATGCGCGACGTGCTGGCCAGGTTCAGCCCCGGGATGATGCCAGTGACGTTGAACGCCAGGATGGTGAGAAAGATGGTGGTGAGCATGGGCACGAAACGCTTGGCGTTGTCCTTGCCCAGGATCTCTTCGCCGATCTGCACCCGGACGAAGTCCAGGAGGTATTCGACAGCCGACTGGAACCGTCCCGGAACCACCTTGGCGTTACGCGCGGCGACCACGAAGATCGACAGCAGCACCAGGGTGGCGATGATCCGGATGATCCAGATGCGATCGATCTGGAAGATGGTGTCCTCGAAGAGGATTGCCGGCGGGAAGAAGTCGGAGATCGACGGCGTGTGGAAGCCGCCCTCACCCTCGTGGCCTTCAGTGGCGGCGAGGATTACGGACGTCGCGTACGTGGACAGGAGGACTCCCAGGTGGTCATTAGGCCCCGCGCGCGTCTCCGCATAAGGGCGGAACGGGCGCGCCGTCGGGCCTGGCCGTCATGGATTCGTCGTAAGCCTAACCTATACACCGTGCGAATTTAGCCGCAGAACGGCTTGGCGCGGCCCCTTGTGACATATTGCGCAACCGCACGTCAGGTCGTCGGCCGCTGAGAGGGCTCGGTCAGGCCCCGGCGTCGGGCCGCACGTACTCGATCCGGCCGCCCTTGACCGCGCGGTAGTCGAGCACCGCGGAGCCGACGGCGCCGATCAGCACCACCACCATCAGAACCCAGCGGTCGTAGAAGTCCAGCCGGGACAGCACCGCCAGCCCGGCGATCAGCACCACGATCTTGACGAGCCAGCCGCCCATCACGACGGCGCCCGTGGCCGCCGCGCCCTTGCCGACCGCGAACATCATCGACACCACGGTGCCGCCGCAGAACAGGCCTGCCAGGGCCGCCCCGACCAGCGCGCCCCACACACCCGGCAGATCGGCGAACAGGTAGCCCACGACCGACCCCAGCACCGCGAGACCCGCCACCAGGATCAGGCCGTCCCGGCCTGCGGTGCGCAGCATCGCACGCTCGGCGGCGGTGCTGTCGTTGTCGGGTAGCGGTGCCACGGGGTTCTGCTCGGTCATTCGACGGTCTCCTTGGTCTGGGGAGCGACACTCTCGGGAGCGGCGCTCTGCGGGACGACGCTCCGCGCGGGCGCCCCTGCTCCCACCGCGGCGGGAACCTTCGGGACCTGCCCGGACAGCGCGACGTCGTCGTCGAGGAACCGTCCGCGGTTGCGCAGCGGGCCGAGCGTGGCCAGCAGCGCGAGCACGGCGAACACGGTGGTCCAGACCAGCACGACCTCCCAGTCCCACCGCACGAGCGCGGCGGCGCCGAACGCGAACACGGCGGTCCACACGTACAGGATGACGACGGCACGACGGTGGGAGTGGCCGAGGGCCAGCATGCGATGGTGCAGGTGCATCCGGTCGGGCGCCATGGGCGACTTGCCGGCGGCCAGCCGCCGGATCACGGCCAGCCCCATGTCGAGCAGCGGCAGCATGAGCACCGCCACCGGGAGCAGCAGCGGGATGAAGGCGGGCAGCGCCTGGGCACCGGTCATGACCTCCGGCTGGACGTTGCCGGTGACGGTGATCGCCGCGCCGGCCATCACCAGGCCGATCAGCATGGAGCCGGCATCGCCCATGAAGATGCGCGACGGGAAGAAGTTGTGCGGCAGGAACCCGACGCACACGCCCACGAGCACTGCCAGCATGAGCGAGGCGAGGCTGGCGTAGTTCTCCGGCGTCGCCTGCTGGGTGAGCCCGTACGCGTACAGGAAGAACGCGCTGCCACCGATGGCGACGATCCCTGCGGCGAGCCCGTCGAGGCCGTCCACGAAGTTCACGGCGTTCATCGCGATCACCACTATCAGGACCGTCACCACGAGCGACATGCGCGACGACGGGATGGTCGTCCCGCCGATCGGAAGCGTGATGAGCTGGACCCCCTGGAGCGCCATGAAGCCGGCGGCCAGCACCTGGCCCGCGAGCTTGGTGACCCAGTCGAGGTCCCACTTGTCGTCGGCCCAGCCCAGCGCGCACACGATCGCGGCGCCACCCACGATGCCCCACGCCTGGCGGTCCGCGAAGACCCCGGACAGGAACGGCATCTGCGAGGCCAGCAGCACCGACACGACGATGCCGATCAGCATGGCGAGCCCGCCGAGGCGCGGCGTCGGCACCAGGTGCACGTCGCGGGCCCGCACGGCCGAGATGGCCGAGGTCTTGAGCGCTACCCAGCGGGCGAAGGGCGTGGTCAAGAACGTGACCGCCGCGGCCACGAGCATCAGGAGCAGGTACACCCTCACTCGTCGTCCTCCGCGGCACCGGTCGAGGGCTCGCTCGGGTCGTCCTCCGGCGACGTCTGCCGTCCTTCGACGTCGGCGACCTCGCGCAGCGCCTCCAGCGTCACGGCGCCCTCCCGGACGATCCGCAGCGTCGGCCCGGTCGCGTCCACGATCGTGGAGGCGACGCCGCCCGGCGCCGTGCCCCCGTCGAGGTAGACGGCGACGGCGTCGCCGAGCTGGCGCGCGGCGTCGTCCACGTCCGAGGCGGCCGGGCTGCCCGACTTGTTCGCGCTGGACACGGCCAGAGGGCCGGTGCGCTTGAGCAGGGCGAGCGCGGCGGGGTGGTCCGGCATGCGCAGGGCGACGGTGCCGCCCGTGTCGCCGAGGTCCCACCGCAGCGACGGCTGCGCCCGCAGGATGATCGTGAAGCCGCCCGGCCAGAAGGCCTCGACGAGCCGGCGGGCGTCGTCGGGCACGTCGGTGGCCAGACCATCGAGGGTCGCCACCTCCCCCACCAGGACCGGCGGCGGCATCTGCCGGCCGCGGCCCTTGGCCGCGAGGAGCGCGGCTACCGCGGCCTCGTCGAACGCGTCGGCAGCGATGCCGTACACGGTGTCGGTGGGCAGGACCACGAGGCCACCACGGGAGATCGCATTCACTGCCTCGTCGATCGCGGGGCCCCAGGTCTGCGGGTCGGTGGCGTCGAGCACGGGATGCACAGGCACACTCACGCGCACCAGTCTTTCACGATCTGGGACCCAGGCAGTGCCTTCGTCGCCCGTCACCGGCACTCCGCTGCGCTCTGGCCCCAGGCGGCGCGCGACCACCATGCGGGGCCGGCCCGTCAGGTCCATGCGCGTCTCGGGCTCCCCGAACGCCGGCCGCCCTTCGACGTCGCGGGCCGCCGCGACCATCTCTCGGGCCGCCTCCGCCTGGACCTCGGCGTGCTCCATGACGTACAGCCCGCCGGGCCGCAGCAGGCGCGCGGCCGCCGCGGTGATGCCACGCGGGACCTCCAGCCCGTCGGGTCCCAGCCCGTACAGGGCGACGGCCGGGTCGTGCTGGGCGACCTCCGGGTCGACCGGCACGGCGTCGGGCGGCACGTACGGCGGGTTCGAGACGACGACGTCGGCAGTCCCGTCGATCCCGTACAGCGCGGTGCGGGCATCACCCTTGACGAGCCGTACTATCCGCTCGGGCGGCGTCTCGGGCGTGATAGCCGGGTCCAGGCCCGCCGCGGCGGCGCTCATGGCGTCGACGTTGCGTTCCGCCCAGGCGTGCGCGTCCTTGTCCAGCTCGACGGCGTGCACACGCGCGCCGGGCACCTCGGTGGCCACGGCCAGGGCGATCGCCCCGGTCCCGGTACACAGGTCGACGACGACGGCGCCCGAACCGTCCCGCTCCCCGGTGACCCTCGCCGCCTCGTCGATGGCCGCCTGCGCGACCTCCTCGGTCTCGGGCCGCGGCACGAAGACGCCCGGCCCGACGGCCAGCTCGAGGTGCCGGAACGGCGCGACCCCGGTCAGGTGCTGCAGGGGCTCCCGCGCGGCCCGCCGCGCGACGAGGCCGGAGAAGGCGCCCGCGACGTCGTCGGGCACCTCGCGCCCCAGCACGACCAGCCGGCGCAGCTCACCCCGACCCACCCCGAGCGCATGCGCCAGCAGCACCTCGGCATCGGCCTCGGGCGACCCGACCCCGGCGTCGGCCAGCTCCTCATAAGCCCACTTCAAGAGCTGTTCGCTCACCGCACTCCTCCAACCACAGGGAAAGCCTGCCCGACCGCGACCCAAGCCGCCAGGGCCGCTGTGATCCGAACCTCACACACCGGAGGCCGCCGCGAGCCGCGCCGCCTCGTCGGCGTCGATCGCCGACCGCACCACCGGCTCCAGGTCCCCGTCCAGCACCTGGTCGAGGTTGTACGCCTTGTACCCGGTGCGGTGGTCGACTATCCGGTTCTCGGGGAAGTTGTACGTCCGGATCCGCTCGGAACGGTCCACGGTGCGCACCTGCGAGCGGCGCAGCTCGGCGGACTCCGCCGCCGCGGCCTCCGCCTGGGCGGCGAGCAACCGGGCGCGCAGCACACGCATGGCCTGCTCGCGGTTCTGCAGCTGCGACTTCTCGTTCTGCATCGAGACGACGATCCCCGTGGGCAGGTGCGTGATGCGCACCGCCGAGTCCGTGGTGTTCACCGACTGCCCGCCCGGGCCGGAGGACCGGTACACGTCGATGCGCAGGTCGTTCTGGTCGATCTCCAGCTCACCCGGGTCGTCGACCTCGGGGAAAACGAGCACGCCCGCCGCCGACGTGTGGATGCGGCCCTGCGACTCCGTGACCGGCACGCGCTGCACGCGGTGCACGCCGCCCTCGTACTTGAGGCTGTGCCAGACGCCGTCCTCGGGTCCCTGGACGTTCTTCGCCTTGATGGCGACCTGCACGTCCTTGTAGCCGCCGAGGTCGGAGTCGGTGGCCTCCAGGAGCTGGGTGGACCAGCCACGCTGCTCCGCGTACCGCAGGTACATGCGCAGCAGGTCGCCGGCGAACAGCGCGGACTCCTCGCCGCCCTCGCCGGCCTTGATCTCGAGGATCACGTCGCGGCCGTCGTCGGGGTCGCGTGGCACCAGGACCCGGCGCAGCTTCTCCTCAGCCGCCGCCTCTGCCGCCTTGAGGCTCGGCAGCTCCTCGGCGAACGACACGTCCTCGGCGGCCAGCTCGGCGGCAGCCTCGGCGTCGTCGTGCGCCTGCTCCCACGCGCGGTAGGCGCCCACCACCTGGTTCAGCTCCGCGTACCGCCGGCCGAGTGTGCGCGCCCGCCCTGGGTCCGCATGCACGGCGGGGTCGGCAAGCGCCGACTCGATCTCGGCATGCTCGCTGATCAGCGGCCCGACGGCGGCGAACGACTCGGTCACGATCTCTCCTTCGTTGTGGGCGTGATTCTTGCGACCAGCTGTTCGTCTTAGGCGCAATGGTCGCGCCCACAACAACGGGTGGGTGATCATGGCAAAGCAACAGCGCCGGTGGTCCGGGTCCCGACTGCCCCTGGAGAGGTTGTCGGGCCGGACCACCGGCGCTGCGAAGTCGCTACTTGTCGGCGGTCTTCTTGCCGTAGCGCGCCTGGAACCTGGCGACGCGGCCACCGGTGTCCATGATCTTCTGCTTGCCCGTGTAGAACGGGTGGCAGGCGCTGCAGACGTCGGCGTTGATCTTGCCGGACGTCTCGGTGCTGCGCGTCGTGAAGGTGTTACCGCAGGTGCAGGTGACCTCGGTGACGACGTACTCGGGGTGGATTCCAGCCCTCATGTTGCTCCTTGGTGTGATGCCGCTGGGTCGCCCTGCAGAACCGCAAGGACGTGAACCAGCGAGCCAGCCAATCATTCTGCCACTACCTCGCCCGTGCGGGCGAGGAAGACTGGTGTGACGTGGGTCGGACCGAGGCCAGACGGTACTTGTCGCCGTCCGAGCCTGCGGTTCCGCTACGGGCGAGTCCCTCGTTCCTCGGGCCTCACCCTGCGCTTCACCTCCGGCTCAGACGGTCTCGCCCACGTTCTCGTTCTCGGTGAGACCGCCCGGCGTCGTCTTCTGCACGTGCAGCAGGAACTCGACGTTGGTCTTGGTCTTCTTGAGCTGACCGAGCAGGAGCTCGGCGGCCTGCGTCTGGTCGAGCGCGCCCATGACGCGGCGCAGCTTGTAGACGATCGCGAGCTCGTCCTTCGACATGAGGATCTCCTCGCGCCGGGTGCTCGAACCGTTGACGTCGATCGCCGGGAAGATGCGCTTCTCGGCCAGGGACCGCGAGAGCCGCAGCTCCATGTTGCCGGTGCCCTTGAACTCCTCGAAGATCACCTCGTCCATCTTCGACCCGGTCTCGACCAGGGCCGTGGCCAGGATGGTCAGCGAACCGCCGTCCTCGATGTTGCGGGCGGCGCCGAAGAACTTCTTGGGCGGGTAGAGCGCGGCGGCGTCCACACCACCGGACAGGATGCGGCCCGACGCCGGGGCGGCCAGGTTGTAGGCGCGCGACAGGCGGGTGATGCCGTCGAGCAGCACCACGACGTCCTGGCCCAGCTCCACGAGGCGCTTGGCGCGCTCGATCGCGAGCTCCGCGACCAGCGTGTGGTCGGAGGCGTGGCGGTCGAACGTCGAGGAGATGACCTCGCCCTTGACGGAGCGCTCGAAGTCGGTGACCTCTTCCGGGCGCTCGTCCACCAGTACGACCATGAGGTGGACCTCAGGGTTGTTGAGCGAGATCGCGTTGGCGATCTGCTGCATCATCAGCGTCTTGCCGGCCTTCGGCGGCGCGACGATGAGGCCACGCTGGCCCTTGCCGATCGGCGCGACGATGTCGATCACGCGCGGGGTGAGCTTGGTCGCCTCGGGGTTCTCCAGGCGCAGGCGCTCTTGCGGGTACAGCGGCGTCAGCTTGGTGAACTCGGGGCGCTCGCGCGCCTCCTCCGGCGTCATGCCGTTCACGGAGTCAAGGCGCACCAGGGCGTTGAACTTGTTGACCTTGGCGTTGCGCCCGGCCGGCTGCTGCGGCGGCTCCTCGCCCTCGCGGGGCTGGCGCACGGCACCGACGACGGCGTCGCCGCGGCGCAGGCCGGCCTTCTTGACCTGGTTCAGCGAGACGTAGACGTCGTTGGAGCCGGGCAGGTAGCCAGAGGTCCGCACGAACGCGTAGTTGTCGAGGATGTCCAGGATCCCGGCGACGGGCAGCAGCACGTCGTCCTCGCGCACCTCGACGGTCTCGAGGCCCGCGACGTCCGGACCCTGGCGGCCGCGGCCGCGCTTGCGGTCCCGGCCCCGGTCCCGGCCACGACGGCGGCGCGAGTTGCGGTCGTCGTCGAGCTCGTTGGCGCGGTCGGTGCTGCGGTCCGTGGTGCGGTCGGTGGTGCGCTCGACAGTCCGCGTGCTGCCGCGCTCGGCCCCGCTGGTGCGGTCGGCGGCGGCGCGGTCGGTCGTGGTGCGGTCGGTCGCGGCGCGGTCGGTGCCGCGGGCATTCCGGTCGTTCTGGCGGCCGTTGCCGGACTGGGCGATGCGGCCCTTCTCCTCGGCGGTCCCGTCCGGGGCGCCCTGACCGCGGCCCGCGCGGCGTCCGTTCTGCTCACGCGGGGCCGCTACGGCCTCGGCCAGCTGCGCCAGGCGGGCGGCCTTGTCGGCTTCCGTGCTCGCGTCGGCGCGCACACCCGAGGTGGAGACCTCGGCGGCGGCGACCGGCGCCTCGGTACGGGCAGGCTTGTTGTTCGTGAGCTGCTCCGGCGCGGAGGCGGCACGGTCCGAGCGCTTCGTCGCGCCGCCCGTCTTCTCGCGGATGGTGTCCACGAGGTCGCTCTTGCGCATCCTGGAGGTGCCCTTCACGCCCAGGTCTCCGGCGAGTGCCTGGAGCTCGGCGAGGCGCATGCTGCTCAGTGCCCCGGTCCCGGCCGTGCGGCCGGCGGCTGCCTGAGCGTTATCGGTGGTGTCTGTCACGAAGGACCCTTCCCCCTCGAACTGCGGCTGGTCGCGTGATCGCGGGCCGCGGGATGGTGGGCGCCCGGCGCTGAATGGCCGGAACGCGGAAAACCTCGCATCAGTGATACGACGATGACGGCTGACGGGGGCGTTGTCTGCCTTCTCGCGAGATGCGGTGGCCGCTTGTCACGGCCTGCTACGGGCACGGCTAAGCGGCTGAGACTCTACTGAGTGTAGGAACTCTGCCGGATTAGGCGGTGGGGACCCGATGTTGAATCCGACTTCCCGCCACCATGGCTCAGGACGTGCGATCCCGAAGGTTCACTGCATACTACCACCCCGTACTGCTGGCGATCCTGGTACGACATGCCGCCCGGTTGCACCTGACGAGCCGGACGATAGCGCACCAGTGTTTCCGGTAATTCTCCTGGCGCGTGCACCGGTCATGTCGATGCCCGGACTGAGCCTCCGCCACCCCGCCGTCTCGTCCACGAGGTCCGCCAGGACAGCGTCGCGACGGGCCCGGTGCTCCGGCCCGGCCAGCACCAGGACGGTCGGCCCTGCACCCGAGACGGTAGCCGGGACACCCTCGTCCCGCAGTGCCCGCAGCAACTCGCTGGAGGCCCCGAGGACGGCCGCCCGGTACGACTGGTGCAGGCGGTCCTCCGTGGCGTCGAAGAGCAGTTCCGGGCGCCTGGCCAGGGCCTCCACCAGGAGAGCCGCGCGGCCGGCTGTAAAGGCGGCGTCGGCGTGCGACACCCGTGCGGGCAGCGCGGCCCGCGCGCGGGCCGTCGCGAGCCGCACGTCGGGCACCAGCACGGTGGCCTCGATCGTCGGGTCGATGTCCAGCCCGACCGCCCGCGGGCCGTCGTCGGTGGTCCACGCGACCGTGGCGCCGCCCTGGATGGCGGGCGCGGCGTTGTCCGGGTGTCCCTCGAACTCCGTCGCCAGTGCCAGAACCGTGGCGGCGTCGACGGCGCGCGGCTCGGCCAGCAGGGCGCGCGCGGCGACGATCCCGGCCACCACCGCTGCCGACGACGACCCCAGTCCTCGGCCGTGTGGAATCACGTTGTGGCACGTCATGTGGATGCCGGTGGGGACGGCGCCCGCCAGGTCCATCGTGCGGCGCAGCGCGCGGACCACCAGGTGGTCCTCCCCCAGGGGGACCTCCCCGGCGCCCTCGCCCTGGACCTCCACGACGACCTCGTCGCTCGCGACGAGACGCACCTCGACCTCGTCGTACAGAGCGAGAGCCAGGCCGAGCGAGTCGAAACCGGGTCCGAGGTTCGCACTCGTGGCGGGCACCCGGACCCGCACGTGGTCGGCGCCGAGCTGCATCAGAGCGAGAGGGCGTCGGCGATCGACACGACGTCGGCGGAGACCCGCACGGGCTCCACCTCGCCGCCGTCCGGTGTGCGCAGCGCCCAGCTCGGGTCCTTGAGCCCGTGGCCGGTCACCGTGATGGTGATGCGCGCCCCTGCGGGCACGAGGCCGCGCTCGTGACGGGCCAGGAGGCCCGCGACGCCGGCCGCGGAGGCCGGCTCCACGAACACGCCCACCTCGGCGGACAGGATCCGGTGCGCCGCGAGGATCTGCTCGTCCGTCACGGCCTCGATGACTCCACCGGACGAGTCCCTGGCCTCCTCGGCCTGCTGCCACGAGGCGGGGTTGCCGATGCGGATCGCGGTGGCGATGGTGTCCGGCTCGTCGATCGGGTGGCCCTTCACGATCGGGGCGGCACCCGCGGCCTGGAAACCCCACATCGCCGGCGTCCTGCTCGCCACGCCGGCGTCGGCGTACTCCGTGAAGCCCTTCCAGTACGCCGTGATGTTGCCGGCGTTGCCGACGGGCAGCAGGTGGATGTCGGGGGCGTCGCCCAGCGCGTCCACGATCTCGAAAGCGGCGGTCTTCTGGCCCTCGATACGGTCCGGGTTCACCGAGTTCACGAGCTCGACCGGGTGGGTGTCGGCGAGCTTGCGGGCCGCGACGAGGCAGTCGTCGAAGTTGCCGTCCACCTGGAGCAGGCGCGCGCCGTGCGCGACCGCCTGGCTCAGCTTGCCCATGGCGATCTTGCCCTCCGGCACGAGCACCGCGCAGATCATGCCCGCGCGCGTCGCGTACGCGGCGGCCGACGCCGACGTGTTACCAGTCGAGGCGCACACCACGACCCGGGCACCGCGCCCGGCCGCCGCGGAGATCGCGGTGGTCATGCCGCGGTCCTTGAACGAGCCGGTCGGGTTCATGCCCTCGACCTTGACGTACACCTCGGCGCCCGTGCGCTCGGAGAGCGCCGGGGCGGGCACCAGCGGCGTGCCGCCCTCGCCCAGCGTCACGATCTTCTGCTGCACGTGCGCGGGCATGCGGTCGGCGTACTCGGCGATCACACCGCGCCACAGGCGCGAGGTGGGGGCCGCGCCGGAGGCGGTGGACGGGAGGTTCGGTTCAGCAGGCAGCACAGGAGGCACGGGTTCAGCCTTCGACTCTCAGGACGGACGTGATCTCGCGGACCGGTTCGAGCTTGCGCACGGCCGCGATGGTGGCAGCCAGCGACGCCTCACGGGCGGCGTGGGTGGTCAGGAGCAGCTCGGCCGTGCCCTCGGAGGGCCCAGTCTGGCGCACCGTGTCGATCGACACGCCGTGGTCGCCCACAACGCCTGCGACCTGGGCGAGCACGCCCGGCAGGTCAGCGACGAGCAGTCGCACCTGGTAGCGCGTCACCGCGGCGTCCGCCGGCAGCAGCGGGCGGGCCGCGTAGATGGACTCCTGGGGGCCCTTGCCGCCGAGCACGCGGTGGCGGGCCGCCGAGACGACGTCGCCCAGTACAGCGGAGGCTGTGGGCCGGCCGCCGGCGCCCTGGCCGTAGAACATGAGCGGGCCTGCGGCGTCGGCTTCCACGAAGATCGCGTTGAACGCGCCCTTCACACCCGCCAGCGGGTGCTCCAGCGGCACCAGCGCCGGGTGCACGCGCACGGACACGCCCTCGCCGGTCTGCTCGGCGATGGCCAGCAGCTTCACGGCGTGGCCGGTCCGGGCCGCCCAGGCGACGTCGTCCGACGTGACGCCGGTGATGCCCTCACGGGCGACGTCGTCCGCGGAGACGCGGGTGTGGAACGCGAGGCTGGCGAGGATCGCGGCCTTCGCCGCGGCGTCGTACCCCTCGACGTCCGCCGTGGGATCGGCCTCGGCGTAGCCGAGCTCCTGCGCCTGCTTGACCGCCTGGTCGAGGTCGAGGCCGCTCGTGGCCATCTGGTCCAGCACGTAGTTCGTGGTGCCGTTGACGATGCCCAGGACGCGGCGCACGTGGTCGCCCGCGAGGGACTCCCGCACCGGGCGCACGATCGGTATGGCACCCGCGACCGCGGCCTCGTAGTAGATGTCGACACCCGCGGAGTCGGCCGCCTTGTAGAGCGTCGGGCCGTCGGCGGCGAGGAGAGCCTTGTTGGCCGTGACCACGGCGGCCCCACCCTCGATCGCGCGCAGCAGCAGGCCGCGCGCGGGCTCGATGCCGCCCATCACCTCGATGACGATGTCCGCGCCGTCCACGAGCGACTCGGCGTCCTCCGTCAGGAGGCCGCTCGGGATGGCTGAGTCGCGGGGACGGCTCGCGTCGCGCACCGCGATCCCGGCGAGCTCGAGCGGCGCGCCCACGCGGGCGGCGAGATCGGTGCCCTGCTCCAGGATCATCCGGGCCACCTCGGTGCCCACGACGCCACAGCCGAGAAGTGCGACACGCAGCCCGCGTGCGGGCTCGGGAACGTGGACAGGCACAGCGACCCTGCTTTCGTTTTCGGGGAACGGTCCGGTCCGGTGCGGGTCCACACGGGGAGTTCCGGACGTTGCGATCAGAGTAACCGCAGCGTCTGACACACGAGGGCCGTGTCTCACGACGACACCGCCGAAGTAGAACCAGGGCGAAGTAGAACTGTGGCGAGACAGAACCGCGGTCGGCAGATGCCTCGCTGCGGTTCTATCTCGCCACAGTTCCATCTCGCCCGAGTTCTACTTCGGCGGGCGGGCTGAGGGTCAGGCCTCGTTGACTCCGTGGCAGACCTTGTACTTCTTGCCCGAGCCGCACGGGCACTGCGCGTTGCGCGGTGTGCCGGGGAACGTCCGGCCGTCGCTCGTGACGGCGGTCGCCTCGCCGTGCAGCGCCGCCCGGCGACGGGCGCCGTCCGACGACTGCATGAAGGCCGAGCCCGAGCCGTCCTCGCTCGGCGCCGAGTACGTCAGCGGCTGCTGCCGGTTCGGGGTGTCGAGACCCTTCGCGAGCAGGATCGGCTCCGTCGCGGCACCCGCCGCACGGCGCGGTCGCGGCGCGGGCGGCTGGCCCTGCCGCGGCACCGCCGCCGGCTGCACCGCGGGTATCTGCGCGGTCGGCGGCGCGTCCGGCTGGCCCGTGCCCAGCCGGCCGCGCGGCGGCACGGGGCCGACGGCGGGCAGCTCCGAGCCGCCGTCGCCGGCCTGCTCGGCGTCCGGCTGCTGCACCGTGACCTCGAGGTTGAACAGGAACCCGACCGACTCCTCCTTGATGGCGTCCGTCATCGCCTGGAACAGCTGGAAGCCCTCGCGCTGGTACTCGACCAGCGGGTCGCGCTGCGCCATGGCGCGCAGCCCGATGCCCTCCTTGAGGTAGTCCATCTCGTAGAGGTGCTCACGCCACTTGCGGTCCAGGACCGACAGCACGACGCGGCGCTCGAGCTGGCGCATGGCCGGGGCGGAGAGCTCTTCCTCGCGCGCCTGGTAGGCCACCCGCGCGTCGGAAAGGATCTCCTCGAGCAGCATGTCGCCGGTGAGCCGCTCGATCCCGCCGGCCTCCTCGGCGATCTCCTCGGGCGTCAGGGACACCGGGTACACGGCCTTGAGCGCCGTCCACAGGGCGTCGAGGTCCCACTGCTCCGGCGTGCCCTCCGCCGTCGCGTTGGTCACGTAGTCCGTGACGGTGTCGGTGAGGAAGTGCTGCACCTGCTCGTGCAGGTCCTCGCCCTGGAGCACGCGCAGGCGCTCGGCGTAGATGACGGTGCGCTGGCGCGAGAGGACGTCGTCGTACTTCAGGACGTTCTTGCGGATCTCGAAGTTGCGCGCCTCCACCTGGCCCTGCGCGGACATGATGCCGCGCGTGACCATCTTGGACTCGAGCGGCATGTCGTCCGGGAAGCCCGCGCGGTTCATCATCGACTCGGCGAGGCCGGAATTGAACAGGCGCATCAGGTCGTCCTGCATCGACAGGTAGAACCGGGACTCGCCCGGGTCGCCCTGACGGCCGGAACGGCCACGCAGCTGGTTGTCGATCCGGCGGGACTCGTGCCGCTCCGTACCGAGGACGTACAGGCCACCGGAGGCCTTCACCTCGTCGTGCTCGGCGGCGACGAGCCCCTTCGCCTTCTCCAGCGCGTGCGGCCAGGCCGCCTCGTACTCCTCCGGTGTCTCGACCGGGTCGAGACCCCGCTCGGCGAGCTCGGTCACCGCGAGGTACTCGGCGTTGCCGCCGAGCATGATGTCCGTACCGCGGCCGGCCATGTTCGTGGCGACCGTGACGGCGCCCTTGCGGCCCGCCATCGCGACGACCGCTGCCTCGCGCTCGTGCTCCTTCGCGTTGAGCACGTTGTGCGGCACGCCGGCCTTCTTCAGCTTGGCGCTCAGGAGCTCCGACTTCTCGACGCTGGTGGTGCCCACCAGGACCGGCTGGCCGTAGGCGTGCCGTTCCACGATGTCCGCGACCACCGCGTTGAACTTGCCGTCCTCGTTCTTGTAGACGAGGTCGGGCTGGTCGAGCCGCTGCGGCGGCTTGTTCGTCGGGATCGGGACGACGCCGAGCTTGTACGTGCCCTGGAACTCGGCGGCCTCGGTCTCGGCCGTACCGGTCATGCCGGAGAGCTTGTCGTACAGGCGGAAGTAGTTCTGGAGGGTGATCGTGGCGAGCGTCTGGTTCTCCGCCTTGATCTCCACCCCCTCCTTGGCCTCGATGGCCTGGTGCATGCCCTCGTTGTAGCGACGGCCCGCGAGGATACGGCCCGTGTGCTCGTCGACGATCATGACCTCGCCGTTCAGCACGACGTAGTCCTTGTCGCGCTTGAACAGCTCCTTCGCCTTGATGGCGTTGTTCAGGAAGCCGATCAGCGGCGTGTTGAGCGACTCGTAGA
The DNA here is from genome assembly GCF_014653785.1 of Promicromonospora soli. GTDB lineage: Bacteria > Actinomycetota > Actinomycetes > Actinomycetales > Cellulomonadaceae > Promicromonospora > Promicromonospora soli. The sequence goes on from NZ_BNAS01000007.1 coordinate 147,327, forward strand.
GGTTGTCGATGCCGAGGTAGTCCTCGATCTTCGCGATGCCCGGCTCGAGCACGCCGACCGTGCGCTTCTTCTCGTCCACCTCGTAGTCCACCGTCGGCACCAGGCGGCGCACGACCTTGGCGAACTCGTTGTACCAGCGGTTCGCGTCGCCGGCCGCGGGGCCGGAGATGATCAGCGGAGTACGCGCCTCGTCGATGAGGATCGAGTCGACCTCGTCGACGATGGCGAAGTTGTGGCCGCGCTGCACCAGGTCGTCGACGGACCACGCCATGTTGTCGCGCAGGTAGTCAAAGCCGAACTCGTTGTTCGTGCCGTAGGTGATGTCCGCGGCGTACATCTCGCGGCGCTGCGCCGGCGTCTGGCCCGACAGGATCACGCCGGTCGTCATGCCCATGAACCGGAAGACGCGGCCCATCAGCTCACCCTGGTACTTGGCCAGGTAGTCGTTGGTGGTGATGACGTGGACGCCGTCGCCCGAAAGCGCGTTGAGGTACGCGGCGGTGGTCGCCACCAGCGTCTTTCCCTCACCGGTGCGCATCTCGGCGATATTGCCGAGGTGCAGCGCCGCACCACCCATGATCTGTACGTCGAAGTGCCGCTGGCCGAGCGTGCGATGAGCCGCTTCGCGGATCGCTGCGAACGCCTCCGGCATGAGCTCGTCCAGGGTGGCGCCGTGCTCCAGCCGTTCCCGGAAACGTGCGGTCTCCTCACGCAGCTCGGTGTCGCTCAGCTCGACAAAGCTGGGCTCCAAGCGGTTGACCTGCTCAGCCACGTTATGCAGCTTCTTCAGGACACGTCCTTCGCCGATGCGCAGGACCTTGTCGAGGATGGACACGCGGGTTCTCCCAGGTCGTCGTCAAGTTTCGCCGTCGTCCATCGTAGGCCGTAAACCTGGGCTGGTGCCCCAGTAGCAGACCGCAGACGGACGGGTTCGCTCCAGGGGTAACGTCAGCGGGCCTCGTCGAGTTCCGTCGGAGGACCCGACGACGCCTCGGCGAGCGGCTCGGCGAGCGGCTCGGCCAGCGGCTCCGATGGTTCCCGGCGGCCCGCCTGCTCGTCACGCATCCGCTCGGCGGCGGTGTATCCGAGCGCCGCCTCGGCCGCCTCGTCGGCGAGCGCCAGCCCGGCCGTGCCGTACAGGTGGAACACCGCGTCGGCACCGTGCCGCTCCAGCTCGGCCACGTCGTCGTCGTACCGCGCGACGGCGGCGACCGTGCCCTCGAAGCCGCTGGCGCGCAGCTGGGACAGCGCGATCAGGTTGGCCGCGTGGAACGGCATGGCGAGGATGGCGAGCTTGACCGCGCCGGCGCTGCGCACCCGGGCCCAGAACTCGATGTCCGTCGCGTCGGCCTGCACCACTGTGAAGCCCTCGCTGCGCAGCTGGGCGACGCGTGCCGGGTCGTGCTCGACGCCGACGACGTTCATGCCGTAGTCCTCCCGGAGCTGACGGACCGCGCCGCGGCCCACCCGACCCATACCGAGCACGAGCGCCTCGGCACCGGACACGTCGATGAGCCGCTCCTCGGGGTGCAGCCACTCGTTCGGCTTGGACGGGAAGCGCCTGGCGAGCGCCATGGCGTACTCGTTGCCGCGGGTGTTTATGGCCGAGGACAGCACGAAGCTGGCGGCGACGGCGACGGCGAGCACCACCAGCCACTCGTCCTGGAGCAAGCCGGTCTGGGAGCCGACGGCGACGACGATCAGGCCGAACTCGGAGTAGTTCGCCAGCACGAGCCCGGACAGGATCGCCGTGCGTTTGCGCAGCCGCATCAGGCGCAGCAGCCCCGCCGTGACGATCCCCTGCAGGGGCAGCATGAGCAGCAGGAGCAGCCCGATCGTGGCGGCCTGCCAGGTGAGCTCGCCGGAGAAGCCGATGGACACGAAGAAGCCGACGAGCAGCAGCTCCTTGAGGGTGAACAGGTTGCGCGACAGCTCGGTGGCCGCCGGGTGGCCGGCCAGGAGCATGCCCATGACGAGCGCGCCGAGGTCGCCCTTGAGCCCGACGGCGTCGAACAGCGCGTACCCCGGGCCGAGCGCGACCGCGACCCCGAACAGCGCCTGCAGCTCGCCGTGGCCGACCTTCGACCACACCTTGCGCAGGAGCCAAGCCCCGGGGATCAGGAGCACGAGGGCGAAAGCCCACGGGCTCGGCGGATGTTCGGAGGCCACCGAGAGGAAGACGACGGCGATCAGGTCCTGCATGACGAGCACGCCGATGGCGATCCGGCCGTAGAGGGCGGACTGGTCGGAGCGGCCGTCGAGCACCTTGACCACGAACACCGTGGAGGAGAACGACAGGGCGAGCCCGAGCAGCGCGAGCACGCCCAGGCCGTCGCCGTCGAGCATCGAGAACCCGATCACGGCGAGGAGTCCGAGGAATCCCATCGCGATGGCGACGCTCACCACAAGGTGCGCCACCGTGGTGAGCCACACCTCCTTGCGCAGCAGAGTCTTGAAATCGAGCTTGAGCCCGATGCCGAACAGCAGCAGCGTCACACCGAGGTCGGCGACGGTCTCGAGGTAGTCCGGCTCTGCCACACCCGCCGCGTGGAGCGCGAACCCGGCCACCAGGAATCCCACGAGGGGCGGCAGCCGGAGCATCACTGCCCCCAGCCCAGCCGCGACCGTAGATACCAGGAAGAGCGCCGCGGTGACCATGTCCAGAGTTTAGTTGTCGCGTGTTTCGGCTCCTGCCATCGCTCCTGCCATCGCAGCGTGCAGCGCGGGTGAAAGAGAGCCCTTTGCCTCCACAGTCACCCCCTCAAGACCCAGCCACCGCGCCATCGCGCCGAGCTCGGCAGCCAGCCGCGCCGGGGTGTCCGCCGTCACCGACGGCTCGGCGTGCGCCGACTGGACACGCAGCACGCCTGCGGCCCGGTCCGCCTTGAGGTCCACGCGGGCGGTGAGCTGCGAGTCCTCGAGGAACGGCAGCACGTAGTACCCGTCCACGCGCTGGGCGGCCGGGGTGTAGATGCCGATCCGGTACCGCATCCTGAACAGGCGCTCCAGCCGCTTGCGCTCCCACACGAGGGGGTCGAACGGCGCAAGGAGGGCCTGCCCCGCGACCCGCCGCGGCCGGGCGGCGTCACGGTGCAGGAACCACTGCTCAGAGCCGCCCTCGACGCGGGCAGGCAGCAGGACGCCCTCGTCCACGAGGTCGGCGAGCGTCCGGTCCGCGACAGGGCCTTTGAGGCGGTAGTAGTCCTTGATGCAGCGCGCCACGCCGATCCCGTGTGCCCGCGCTCCGAGCTCCAGCAGGGCCCGCTTGGCGTCTGCCTCCGGCACGTCCACGAGGGCCGACGCCGGCAGCACCCGCTCCGGCAGGTCGTACAGCCGCTCGAACTGGGTGTTCCGTCCCGCCGAGACCACCTCGCCCGTGAAGAACAGGTGCTCGACCACGCGCTTCTCGGTGCTCCAGTCCCACCAGGTGCCGCGTTTGCGGCGCACCGACCGTCCCTCGGAGACGAACCGGTCGTGGATCTGGGAGGCGGACAGCGGCCCCTCGGCCGCCACCAGGCTGTGCACCTCCTGGACCTGCGGCGCGTCGGGCAGCCGCACGCCGTCCAGCTCGCCCCAGTCGTACTCCTGCGCGAACCGCCGCCGCCGGAAGGCCAGCAGCGGCCACGCGGCCGGCGGCACGTAGGCCGCGACGTGCGCCCAGCTCTCCACGAGCCGGCGGTCCGCGGCCGCGCTCCGGCCCACCCGCCGAGCGTGCCTGCCCGACGCCGTGGCCCGGTCCATCAGGTCCGTGTCATAGGGACCGAGCCGCGAGAACAGGGGCAGCAGGTGCGCCCGGGCGAGCACGTTCACCGAGTCGATCTGGAACACCCCCAGCCGGTCGATCACGCCCTGTACGTGCCGCATCGTGCGCGGCCCGTCGATACGCGGGCGGTTCAGGCCCTGGGCCGCGACAGCGACGCGGCGGGCCTGGTCGAGGGACAACGTGATCGGTTCCACCGGACCATCGTGCCGCGAGTCACTGACACTCCGCCTGCCACTCGCTGAGCGGGCTGTGGACAAGCGGCGCGGCGCGGCGGCGTCGGCCAGGGTGGTGGGGTGCGCCCCGTCCGCGAGCTCGCTCGCCTGCTGCTGCCCGTCGCCTGCCCGTGCGGCGAGCTCGACGTGCCCTGGTGCGCCGGATGTGCGGCCCTCCTGACCGGCCCGCCCATCCGCGCCGAGCACGGCGCGCCCCGGCTTGACCGGCTCGACGGCGTCCCGCCCGTACCCGTCTGGGCGCTCACGCCCTACGCCGGGCCGGTGCGCGACGTCGTCGTGCACTGGAAGGACCGCGGGCGGGCCGACCTCGACCGGCTCCTCGCTCCCGCGCTGCGGCGGGCGGCCGCCCGAATCGGCCCCGTGCTCTCCCCCGCGCTCGGCGGCGCGCCGATCGCCATCGTGCCGGTGCCCTCCACGGGCGCGGCGCGGCGCGCCCGGGGTCGCGAGCCCGTAGCGGTCCTGGCCCGGGCGGTGGCTCGCGGGCTGCACGACGCCGGGCTGCCCGCCCGCGTGGTGCCGGCCCTCGCACGCCGCGGTGCCGGGCGGGACCAGGTGGGACTCGGCGCCCGAGCCCGCGGGCGCAACCTGGCCGGCTCGGTCCGCATGACGAGACCTGGGGCTCGGGCGCTCGGACAAAGATCCATGTGCATTCTTGTGGACGATGTCCTGACGACGGGCGCCACGCTGGCCGCCGTCGAGCGGGCCCTCGAGGGGTCGGGGCACGACGTCCTGGGAGCAACTGTGCTGGCAGCGACGCCTCCCCCGGCACGCACGGCGGGGGACGATACAGCTTTCGCCGTCGAGCGCCAGCGGGAATCTGGACAAAACCTGAAAGTGTGACTGATCTGTGTCACCTCGTTCACTGTCCATTGGGGCTGTCGTTACCCAGGCGACGGGGATAGCCTGATCGTTCGACGCAAGATCCGCGCCCCGACGAAGCTGCCGGGACACTCGCGACGGGAGGTGGTTCGTGCCCGGCACCAGCAGGGGGTGCCGTATCGAGTAGAGACGGGCACGCGTCGCCGGCAAGGGACGGCGTGGCCCAGTGTTCCCGGAGCGGAGTTACGCACATGGAAATTGTCGTTGTCGGCAGGCACACGGACGTGGCAGAGCGGTTTCGCCAGCACGTGGAGGACAAGCTCGCGAAGGTCGAGCTGCTGTCCCCGTACGTACGTCGGGTGGATGTGGAGGTGACGCACGAGAACAACCCGCGACTCTCCGAGAGTCGTGAACGTGTAGAGCTCACGCTGCGCGCGAAGGGTCCGGTGATCCGCGCCGAGGCAGCAGCGGACGACCGCTTCGGCGCCCTGGACCTCGCCATCGACAAGCTGAACGAGCGGCTGCGCCGCGCCCGGGACCGTCGCAAGGACCACCGGCACAACAAGGTGCTCGCACCCGTGGACGTCCGCCCCCTCGACGAGATCCTGACCGACGACGGCGGCTCGGCGAACGAACCCGAACCCCAGATCTCGAGCCCGGCGGCGCTGGCCGAGCCGGGCGACTCCGTGGAGACCACGATCGGCGACTCGCCCGTCGTGATCCGCCAGAAGCTGCACCACGCCGACCCGATGACCCTCGACGACGCCGTCTACGAGATGGAGATGGTGGGCCACGACTTCTACCTGTTCATCGACAAGGAGACGTCGCGCCCGTCGGTGCTCTACAAGCGCAAGGGCTGGGCGTTCGGTGTGATCCAGCTCGACAACCCGTGCGGTACCGCTCCGGTCACCAACCTGACGTGACTTCGCCGAGGTAGAACTGTGGCGAGATAGAACTGGGGCGGAGGTGCTGATCGGCACC
>NZ_BNAS01000007.1:153147-208384 GCF_014653785.1 Promicromonospora soli
AGCACCTCAGCCCCAGTTCTATCTCGCCACAGTTCTACCTCGGCGGGGCGAGTCAGCCCGGGTAGGCCACCAGGTCGACGTCGTCGGCGAAGGGCTGCCAGACGCCCGTCTCCTCGCGCTCCAGGTCGCCGTTCTCGGTGACCACCAGGATCCCCTCGTCGGCCACACCGGCCGCGAGCTGCTTGACGTCCGTGAGGCCCGGGAGCTGCCGCGACTGGCCACCGCTGCCGGCCAGCCCGCCGACGCCGGCGGTCCAGACGCCGGAGATGCCGTCGTCGTCAAGGGTCAGGAGCGCCAGCATGGTGAGCCCGGCCCAGCGAGCCTCCACGGTGTCGACCACAGGCGCAGCGACCGAGAGCGGCGGCGCTAGGTCGACCAGGTTGTCCTCGTTGTCCCGCACGATGCCCGCCACCTGCACCTGTGTGCCCGACGGCGCCACGCTCACGATCGCTATGCGCGAACCTTCCGGCGACACCGAGACGCTGATCACCTGGCGCCCGCTCAGCCAGTCGGGCTCCAGGGAGACCTCCTCGACCGCGACCTCCCCATCGACCATCACGGTGGACGCCACCCGCAGCTGGCCGGTGCCGCCACTGGTCCACGTCGCGCCGAACTTGTCGACGGACGGCGCAGCCAGGTCCGGACCTTCCAGGAGCTGCACCGGGCCGCCGTCGAGCGAGACGTTCACTATCCGGTCGGTGCCGTCCCGGATGACGATCGGCTCGGTCGCCGGACTGAGCGCGAGCGCCGTCGGGTCCAGGTCCGACAGGTCGTTGGGCAGGTCGAACTCCACGGTGCGTCCGTCGTCCACCCGGTACAGGCGGTGGTTCTTCAGCACCATCGGCTGGACGATCGTCTTCGGCAGGTTGACGCCGGCCGCGTCGACGGAGAGCCGGTTCTGAGCGCTGTACAGCTCCACGGGGCGGACGCGGCCGGCTCCTTCGGAGAGGGTCGCGGAGAGCTGCGCGGCGATCACCGCGCGCTCGGCTGCCGGAGCGGCGCTGATCTGCTCGCTGAGCCGCACGACGACCGCCTCCGCGTCCTCCGAGTCCTGGACGGACGGAGAGGCGAGCTGGGTCCCCTCGGGCACCAGGGACTGGGTAGCCCCCTGGAGCCACTCGGGCGGCCCGGCGAGCATCTCCCGCACCGCCACGGTGCGCCAGGAGTACCGGGGGAACCAGCGCTGGTCGGGCACGAGACTTTTGATGTCGTCCGCGGCCGGGAAGAACAGGCGCGTGGCCCGGTACTGGTTCGCGAACAGGTTGGAGGGCACCAGCACACCGTTGTCGAGGGCCGAGATGCGCCACTCGCCGCCAGACTTCACGAGGGTGAACCGGTAGCCGAGCTCCCGCGGGTTGCCCACCTCCGTGTAGGTACCGACGCTGTCGAGGGTGGCGACGGTCGTCGCGCGCACGACGACCTCCACCGTCTCGGCACCTCGCAGCTCAACCCCCCGCTCGAACGGCTCCGGCAGCGGCGCCTCGCGCACCACGCGCACGGCCTCCTCCGGGTCCCACGTGCCGGCGACGTCCTCGGTCAGGAACTCCCGGGCCGTCTGGAACTCCTTCGGTGACGTCGTCGCCGCCACGGCCGCGCCCAGGAAGCCCAGCACGATCCTGTTGGGGTCCGCGCCGGGCGCCGGTCCCTGCGGCAGCAGCGCGATGTCGAGCGGTCGCTCCACGGGCGCGTTGCCGATCCGCACCGGGCCCGACGTCGGGATCTGGGCGCAGGCCCCGAGACCGGCGACACCGGCCAGCGTGACGACAGCGGCGACAACGACGCTTGCTGCCTTACGCATCAGTGCACCTCCAGGTCGTTCGTGGCAGATCTCGGGTCGGCGGACTCTGCGGTCTCGTCCGGGTCCGACAGGTCGGGGATCGTCGTCGGCGTCGGGCCCGTGGCCGGGTGCACCACCGGGATCTGGCCGGTCCGGAGACCGGCCTCGTGGGACGCGGGCGCCATCGTCACGGGCGGCTCCCCCACCTCGACGCCGGCGCTGCGGGGCAGCGTGAGGCGGAAGCTCGCACCCTGCCCGGGGCGGCCCCAGGCGTCGAGGCGCCCGGCGTGCAGGCGCGCGTCCTCGAGCGCGATCGCCAGGCCCAGGCCGGAGCCGCCCGTAGTGCGGGCTCGCGCCGGGTCGGCCCGCCAGAACCGGTCGAACACGTGCTCGACCTCCTGCTTCGTCATACCGACGCCGTAGTCGCGCACCACGACGGCGACCGCTCGGTTGTCCTCCGCGACGGTGACCTCGACAGGCCGCTCCTCGGCGTGCTCTATCGCGTTGACGACGAGGTTGCGCAGGATGCGCTCGATGCGGCGCGGGTCGAAGTCGGCGAAGGCGTCGCCGTCGGGCAGCCGTACCGAGACCCGCACGTCCTTGGTCTCCGCGAGCGGGGCGGCCTGCTCCACCACGGACATGACGAGGTCGCGCAGGTCGCGGCGCTCGGCGTCGAGCACGGCGGCGCCCGCGTCGAACCGGCTGATCTCCAGCAGGTCGGACAGGAGCGACTCGAACCGGTCGATCTGGCCGAGGAGCAGCTCGGCCGAGCGGGCGGCGTCCTCGTCCATCTGGTCGCGCGACTCGTGGATGATCTCGCTCGCCATGCGGATGGTGGTGAGCGGGGTACGCAGCTCGTGCGACACGTCGGAGACGAACCGGCGCTGCATGGTCGACAGCTCCTCCATGCGCCGGATCTGGTCCTGCAGGCTCTCCGCCATCTCGTTGAACGATCGCGCGAGGCTCGCCATCTCGTCGGTGCCGCGGGCACCCGGCATGCGCTCCGACAGGTGACCCTCGGCGAGGCGCTCCGCCACGGTCGCGGCGCGCGTCACGGGCGTGACCGTCTGCCGCGCCATCGTCCAGGTGACGACGCCGAGGAGCGCGAGCATCCCGAACCCGCCCGCGAGCAGCACGCGGTGCACGAACGACAGCGTCTCCTGCTCGGGCTCCAGGGAGTAGAGGTAGTAGATCTCGTACCCGGCGTCCGGCGCGGCCTGGACCGTGGAGCCCACGATGACACCGGGGCGCACCATGCCCGAGCCGTTGGGCGCGGGGATGCCCACCGCCTGCAGCACCTGGTCGTCGTCGGAGGCGAGGTTGGCCTGGCGCAGCTCGGTGGTGATGAGCACGTCCGTCAGCTCGGGCCGGGTGGCGATGTCGCTCACCTGGACGGTGCTGCCGAGCTCGTGCAGCAGGAAGTACGCCTCGGCCGTGGAACCGCTCGTGGCGCCGAGCGTCGCGATGGTGTCGTTCAGCAGCGTCTGCAGCTCGCCGTCCGACGTCGTGGCCGTCTCCGAGAAGGTCCGCGAGACCTGCGCCGTCAGCGCGGCGGCCTCTCGGTCGATGGCCGCCAGGCGCTGCTCGTAGATGCCGTCCCGGACCGACGTCGACAGGTACAGCCCCAGCACCGCGATGGCCGCCAAGCCGATCGCCAGCGCGGTGGTGACGACCCGCAGCTGCAGCGAGGCGCGCCACTGGGCAACCGATCGACGGGTGGCCCGGATCGTGACCACCCGGGCCCTTGACACCACCCGGCGGAGCCGAGTGACCAGGCCGGACGGCATCAGCGTGTCGCGCCCGCCTTGTAACCGACGCCGCGAACCGTGAGGACGATCTCCGGGTTCTCCGGGTCACGCTCGATCTTGGAGCGCAGGCGCTGGACGTGGACGTTGACCAGGCGGGTGTCCGCGCTGTGCCGGTAGCCCCAGACGCGCTCCAGCAGCACCTCGCGCGTGAACACCTGCCAGGGCTTGCGGGCCAGGGCCACGAGCAGGTCGAACTCCAGCGGGGTGAGCGCGATGCGCTCGCCGTCGCGCATGACGGTGTGGCCGGTGACGTCGATCTCGACGTCGCCCACCACGAGCCGCTCCGGGCCGGGGTCCTCGCTGCGGCGCAGGCGGGCCTTGATCCGGGCCACCAGCTCCTTGGGCTTGAACGGCTTGGACACGTAGTCGTCGGCGCCGGACTCGAGGCCCACCACCACGTCGAGCGTGTCCGACTTGGCCGTCAGCATGATGATCGGCACGCCGGACTCGGCGCGGATCTCGCGGCAGACCTGCACGCCGTCCTTGCCGGGCAGCATGAGATCGAGCAGCACGAGGTCCGGCTGGTGGGTGCGGAACATCCCCAGGGCGGAGTCCCCGTCGGCGCAGAAGATGGACTCGATGCCCTCGCCCTTGAGGACGATGCCGATCATCTCTGCCAGTGCTGTGTCGTCATCGACGACGAGAACTCGTACCTTCATGTCCTCCAGTGTGCCAGGCCGGTCCAGGAATCCCGGTCTTCAGGGCCACGGCGCGGCGTCTTCACCCCACTGAGGCGCCGTCGCGCTCGGGCGGACCGGATCTCGGGAGGGGCGAGAACCCCCGCAGGACGCCGCCGACCACCGCCGGGTCCTGGCCGTGCTGCGGCATCTCGGTGTCTGACGGCGGTCAGAGGCGGCCGGCAGCCTTGAGCGCCAGGTACTCGTCTGCAAGGCGCGGCGCCAGGTCGTCCGGCAGCGCCTCGACGACGTCGGCCCCGTAGCGCCGCAGCATCGTGGTGACGGCGGTGCGCTCCAGGTCGCCGCGCGCGGCGGCCGCGGCGTCGTAGACCTCGGCGACCGTCTCGCGGCCGGCGCGGAGCCCCGCCACCTCCTCGTCCGCGACGGAGGCGACGACGACCGTGTGGTCGCGGGCGAGCTGGTCCACGACGGGCAGCAGGCCGTTCTCCACCGCCGCCGGGTCGAGGGTCGTGAGCAGCACCACGAGCGCGCGCTGTGTCATGCGGGTCCGCACCTGCGTCACCACGCCCGGCCAGTCGGTCTCCAGCAGCACCGGCTCGACGGTCGCCAGGGACTCGGCCATGGCGGGCATGAGCCGCGGCCCGGCCGCGCCCACCACACGGGACCGCACGGTGCGGTCGAACGCGACGAGCTCAACCCGGTCCCCCGCGTGCCCGGCCAGCGCGGCGAGCAGCAGCGCCGCCTCGATGCTGGCGTCCAGCCGCGGCGCGCCCGTCGAGTCAGCGGCGCCCACGCGGGCGGCGGCCGTACGGCCCGTGTCCAGCACGATCAGCACGCGCCGGTCCCGCTCGGGGCGCCACGTGCGCACCACCACCTCGCGGCGGCGGGCGGTGGCACGCCAGTCGATCGAGCGGACGTCGTCGCCCACCACGTACTCCCGGAGCGAGTCGAACTCCGTGCCCTCGCCGCGGATCTGCACCGCCGCGCGGCCGTCCATCTCCCGCAGCCGCGCCAGGCGCGACGGCAGGTGCTTGCGGCTGGCGAACTCCGGCAGCACGCGCAGGCGGCCGGGCACGGGCAGCGTCACCTGGCGGCCCGCCAGACCCAGCGGCCCGAGGCTGCGGATCGTCACGCCGCCCGCCGCCCGGTCGCCGCGCCGCGTCGGCACGAGCGTGGTGGGCAGGCGCGCGGCCTCGCCGTCGGGCAGGTCCACGTGGTGGCGCCCCGAGCCGCCCGACGCCGGACGCGCCCGCTGACCGTTCCCCCGCCCCGGACCGGCGCCGGCCGACGGGCCCCACGCATCGCGGATCACGCCACGCAGCCGCCGGCCGGAGGCATTCCGGACGACGAGCTCGCTGGTCGCCTCCGAGCGCAGCCGGACCGACGCCGGAACCCGGCGCTGTACGGCGACTCGCCGCGGCGACGCGGCCAGCGCGACGTCGACGAGGCACACCAGGACCACTACCGCCGCCCAGACCAGCACCGTGCCGTTCGCCGGCAGGAGCAGCACGGGCACCACCCCGAGGCCCATCAGGGCGGCGGCCCGCCACGTCACGACCATCGGGTTCCCCGGGTCTCGATGCGCGGTTCCCGAGCCGGTCGAAGGGCGGCCACCCTGGTCACCGCGGTACCGGCACGGAGGCCAGCACCGTGTCCAGCACACCCTCGGCGGTGACGCCCTCGAGCTCGGCCTCGGCGCGCAGCTGCACGCGGTGCCGCAGCGTCGGGTGGGCGAGCGCCTTGATGTCGTCGGGCGTCACGAACGAGCGTCCCGACAGCCACGCCCACGCCCGCGCCGTGCGCAGCAGCGCGGTGGCGCCACGCGGAGAGACGCCAAGCGAGAGCGACGGCGAGAAGCGGGTGGCGCGGCAGACGTCCACGGCGTAGCCGAGCACCTCCCGCGACACCTGGACCCGCGCCACCTCGACGCGGGCACGCTCCAGGATCGTGGCGTCGGCGACGGGCGTGACACCGGCGGCCGCCAGGTTGCGCGGGTCGAAGCCCGCGGCGTGCCGGGCCAGGACCTCGATCTCCTGCTCGCGCTCGGGCAGCGGAAGCACGAGCTTGAGCAGGAACCGGTCGAGCTGGGCCTCGGGCAGCGAGTAGGTGCCCTCGTACTCGACGGGGTTCTGGGTGGCGATCACCAGGAACGGGTCGGGCAGCGGACGGGGCTTGCCGTCCACCGACACCTGCCGCTCCTCCATCGCCTCCAGCAGGGACGCCTGGGTCTTGGGGGGCGTGCGGTTGATCTCGTCCGCCAGCACCAGGTTGGTGAACACGGGGCCCTCGCGGAACGAGAACTCGGCAGTGCGCGCGTCGTACACGAGCGAGCCCGTCACGTCGCCCGGCATGAGGTCGGGCGTGAACTGGACGCGCTTGGTGTCCAGCCGCAGGGCCGCCGCCAGGGTGCGGACCAGGAGGGTCTTCGCCACGCCCGGCACGCCCTCCAGGAGCACGTGCCCCTGGCACAGCAGCGCGATGAGCAGGCTGGTCACCGCCGCGTCCTGCCCGACGACGGCCTTGCCCACCTCGGTACGGACCGCCGCCAGGGCGGCGCGCAGCTCCTGCGACGGGGCGGGCGGCTCGGGCGCGGTCTGCGTGGCCACAGGCTGCGGAGCCGTTGCCACGGGCTGCGGCTGCGGAGCGGGCCTCGGCTCAGCGGGCTGCTGGGCGGGCTGGTTGGGGAAGGCTGGTTCGGTCACGGTCGGTAGACCTCGCTCTCCAGGAAGTCGAGTCGGCGCGCGAGCTCGGCGAGCGCGGCGTCGTCAGCGGGCGGTGGGCCATAGAGCAGGTCTGCCACCTGCTGCGGCGGGCGGTTCGTGGCGGCCACGACGGCATCGACCACGGTATTGGCATCGGACGAGCGGGCGAGACCGAGGCGTGAGGCGATCCGGTCCGCCGCCGCCGCCCGCAAGCCCGCGGCGGCATGCCCGCTGGCACGGGCCGCCCGGTACAGACGGGCGCGGCCGCGGGTCGCCTCGGCCGAGCGGACGAGGACCGGCAGGTCCTCGACGACGAGCGGGCCCATGCGGCGCACGCGCCAGAGCGCGAGCAGCACGGCAGCGAGCACAGCCACGAGGGCGACCGGCGCGGAACCCGGCGGCATCTGGGGGTTCACCTGGCCGCGCTCGGCCGGCGTTGGCTCGTCGTCGCCGGTGCTGACGTCCATCGGGTTCGGCACCAGCCAGACGAGGTCCTCGTGCTGGCCGAGCATCCACAGCGCGAGCGCCGCGTTGCCCTCGTCCAGGACCGAGTCGTTGCGGATCACCGCCGGGTCGCTGACCACGGTCACCGACCGGTCCGGGAAGTCCAGGCGTGCATAGGCGAAGGCGCCCATGCCGTCGGGCCAGCACAGGACTGGGCGGACGGCGTCGCCGTTAGTCGACGTGTCGTAGAGGCCGGGCCCGAGCTCGAGCGCGCCCGCTGCCCGCGCGGCCGGGTCGTCGCACTGCGGCTGGACGGGGCCGGACAGCTCGCTGTACATGGAGTCGACAGTGTTCCGAGTCACGGCCCCGATCATGCTGTAGTCCGGGTTGAGCACCACGAGGTCCGCCCCCGTGCGGCTCAGCGACGAGATCTGGTCCTCGGCGAAGAACGCCGGGTTGGGTGTGACCAGGAGCGTGCTGTCGGGGCCGGCGGCCGCGACGGCGTCGGCCACCGAGGTGACGTGCGTGATCTGCACGCCCTGGTCCTCCAACACCTCGGCCACGGCCATGGCCCCGTCCGACTCCGGGTTGTCCGGCGCGTATGACTCGGCCGACGTCGGCTGGCGCACCACCGCGAGGAACAGGACGAGCAGCGCGATCACCCCGAGCACCGTCAGCGGCCAGCGCATGCGGCGCCATCTGTTGGCGGCGCGCGACCGGCCGGTGGTGTCGTCGCCGATGATCACCGGTGGCTCGTTGACCAGGGCCGCAGGCGCGGGCCGAGTCGGAGCGTGGGGCGGGGGCACCGCCGGGGCGGTCACGCGGACACCCCAGGCTTCTCTTCCGCCCGCTCCTCGGTGTCCGAGCCGGAGCTCGCACCAGCGGCCGAGCCGGCGACCGGCAGGGCAGCGGGCCGGGCCGCCGCGACCTCGGCGTCGAGCTCGCGCAGCGCGGCGTCGTCCGCGGCCGTGGCGACCAGGTCACCGTACTCGACCCCGTCGAACAGGTCCGCGCCCGAGCGCAGGCGTGCGGCCTGCGCGGGCAAGCGCTCCCCTGCGTCGGCGGCGGCCTCCTGTGCCGTACGGCCGGGTCGCGGTTCGATGATCACTCGTTCCTCCAGGATCCGGACGACGGCGCGGAAACGCTCGACCACCGCCGTCCGCCAGTCACCCGACGCCGCCGCGGCGTCCGCCGAGGCGCGCAGCTCCGCGGCCGAGCGGGTGTCGTCGCTGTCGAGCACCTTCGCGGAACGGGCGCGGTCGCGCCCCAGTCGCACCGGCCCGGCCACCAACCAGGCGATCCCGACCACCACCGCGGCGATCACCGCGATGGTGATCGCGAGCTGCGGGCCCGCCATGGTGAGAGCCGCGGGCCACTCGATCTCGTCCAGGCGCTCCAGCACCCAGCTGATGAGGCGTGAGAGCAGCGACTCCCGCTCCGCGTACTCGGGGCGCTGGAGCTCGCTCGTGAGCCACTCGCGGGCGGTGTCCCGGTCCGGGACGACAGGTACGTCGAACCTCATGTCACTTGTCCGCCGCGGCTGCGGCCGCGGCCTGCAGCTGAACGTCCAGTCCCTCGCGTCGCATCCGGGTGTCGATGTAGAGCAGGGCCATGACGCCGCCGAGGAAGAGCACGCTCATGCCGCCCGTGATGATGTAGGTGAGCCCGAGGCTGACCGCGACGCCCACGTCGTTGGCAGCCGTCATCGCCACGCCCATGACGATGCCCACGGGAACCGCGACGATCTGGCCGATGACGCTCAGGATGATCGAGGTCAGCAGGTAGATGCCGAGCACCCGCCAGAACGTGCCGCGGGTCAGCTTCCACGCCCGCTGGCACGTGGCCCAGAACCCGCCGCCCTCGACCGCGAGCGCCGGCGGGATGAGGGCGACCCGGGTGACCGCCCAGACGCCGCCCACAACCAGTGCGATGAGGACGACGAAGATCCCGATCACGCCGAGCGTCGTGTCCACGGCGAACAGCCCGGCCACGATCGCGATGGCCAGCGCGTAGGCCACGAGCACCGCGACGAAGCTCAGCAGCGAGAACCCGATGAGGAACCACCAGCGCTTGGCGGCGCGCCGCCACGCGTCGGACACCGAAACCTTGCGGCCGATGACCGAGTCGCTGACGGAGATGGCCATGATGCCCATGGCGAGCGGCGTCGCAAGCGTGAGCAGCAGGCCGGTGCCGAGCGCCGACCCGTAGGTCACGCCCAGGAGGTCCTGCGTGAAGCCCAGGTCCTCGGTGGCGGGGTCGACCTCGAGCTGGGTGAACACGCTGGCGAACAGGTCCGTGAACAGCGTGGTCAGGGGGATGCTGATCAGGGTGCCGAGCACGACGGCGCCGACCACGACGATCGCCGTCAGGCCCAGCGTCACGCCCGGGTTGTGCCGGACCGCGCCGAACGCGCCGTCGTACAGCTCGCCCAGGGTGAGCGGGCGCAGCGGGACGATGCCGGGCTTGTCGGCCGGGGGCCGGTAGCCAGGTACCTGCGGCGAGAACGGGGCGTACTGCCCGTACTGGCTCTGGCCGTACTGCCCGGCTGCAGGAACTCCCGGCGGCGTCCCGTGCTGCGACTGCTCGGGAGCTGGCGGCGCTGCCGGGTCGTACCCGGGCGCGTACTGCCCGTACCGCGGCGGCTCGCCCCAGCCGCCGGCGGGCTGGGACCCTCCGGGCTGCGGGGGCGTCGGCTGCGCCGGCTGGTCGGGTGCGCTCTCGGGCGTCGTCATGGGGCGTGCTCCGGGTCTCGTCTCAAGTCGTGCCTGCGCCGCAACCCTAGTACGGGGCACCGACACCGGGCCCGCGTAACTCGAGCGTACTGCGGGGTCTTCCCGCAGCCGTCACCCAGCCGTGACCACGGTCGCGCCCGCTTCGTGCTCGGCGAGGTCACCGGTGGCCCCCGCCCGGACCGCTCGCCCGCCCAGCACGTACACGTAGGCCCAGAACCCGGCGAGCACCATGGCGCCGATCAGGATCTTGAGCCACCAGTACATCTCCGAGCCGGTGACGAAGCCCTCCACGAGGCCGGAGACCCCGAGCGCGACCGCGAGCCCGATGACCGTCGTGATCAGGGAGCGCCCCTCGGCTGCCATGGCTACCGAGCGCTTGCGGTGGCCCGGGTCGATCAGGGTCCAGAACAGCCGCAGGCCCGCCGCTCCTGCGACGAAGATGCACGTCAGCTCGAGCAGGCCGTGCGGGGCGATGAGCGTGAGGAACAGGTCGAGCTGGTCGTGGGCGGCCATCATGCCGCCAGCTGCGCCCACGCCTACCGAGTTCTGCCAGAGCACGTTGAGCGTGAAGAATCCGGTGATCCCGCCGGCCACGGCCAGGGCGGCGATCCGCGCGTTGTTGGTCCACACGACGCCTGCGAACCCGGGGCCCGGCTCGTAGTACGAGGCGAACGCGTTGTTCACATACTCGTCCTGCTCCGCCGGCGTCATCATCGAGTTCAGCGCGTCGGCGTCGGTGGCGATGTAGATGCCGGCGACGATCGCGACGAGCAGGCAGGCCGCCGTTACCGCGTGGGACCACCACCGGATCCGGTAGAACGCCGCCGGCAGCGACACCATCGTGAACCGCACGACCTCGCGCCAGGCGGGCTCGTGCGTGCCCGCGATGCGAGTGCGCGCGCGGTTCAGGACGTCGGACAGGCTGGTGACCAGCGCCGGGTCCGGTGCAGCGGAACGGACGGTCGACAGGTGCGTGGCCACCGACTGGTACAGGCGCACGAGCTCGTCGGACTCGGCGCCGTCCAGGCGGCGCCGGGACGAGAGCTCTTTGAGGCGGTCCCACTCTGCGGCGTGCACGGCGGTGAAGGCGTCGATGTCCACGACGGTAGTCTGCCGCACAGGAATTACGGCGTGACCCCGAGGCCCCACACCGACCGGAGGAACCGTGCAGGACGGCATAGTCATCGGCGAGGGCGTGGTGCTGGACGCGCGCCCCGCCTCGTTCATCACCCGCGGCATGGGGGCGATGCTCGACTTCATAGTGGTCGGCGCTGCGATCTGGATCTTCCTGTCCATCGCCGGCATCTGGTTCTTCGAGGTCGCCACGATGAGCCAGGACCTGGCCCTGATCATCTTCTCCGTGGCGAGCGCGGCCGTGGTCGTGGGCGTGCCCGTCACGGTCGAGACGCTGTCACGCGGCCGGTCGGTCGGCAAGCTCGCCTGCGGCATCCGCGTGGTGCGCGACGACGGCGGTCCGGTCCGGTTCCGGCACGCGCTGGTCCGCGCCCTGATCGGGGTGTTCGAGCTGTGGCTCACGTTCGGCGCTATCGCGGCCATCGCGTCGCTGTCCAACGCGAAGGGCAAGCGCCTCGGCGACATCGCCGCCGGCACGTACGCGGTTCGGGTGCGGGGCGGCAAGCCGCCGTCGGCCCCGGTCGTGATGCCGCAGAGCCTGGCCGCGTGGGCGCACACCGCGGACATGCGCCGTCTGCCGGACGGGCTGGCCCTGGCCGCGCGCCAGCTGCTCGGCCGCGCCGCCCGCCTCGCCCCCGACTCCCGGGCGCGGCTCGCCGACGACCTCGCCGGCCGCATCGAGCCCTACGTCGCCCCCGGGCCGCCGCCCGGAACGCATCCCGAGGCATTCCTGCACGCGGTCCTCGCCGAGCGTCGCGAGCGCGAGCTCGCCGCCGGCCAGCGGGAGCGCAAGCGGGCCGAGGAGCAGGCGGCGCTGCTGCACCGTCTTCCGTTCGCGGTGGCGGACCCGCCGCGCTGAGCGCGCGGCTCGACCTCACTCGGGTGACGCGTCAGGTCCGGATGTCGTCCCAGGCGCGCATCAGGCCACGCGAGCGCAGGGCGTCCGAGCAGCGGAGCAGCCCGGCCTGCACCGCCCGGCGCAGCCGGGCCGACGTCGGCCGCTCGACGCCGTAGTGGATCGCCACCGCGAGGACCACGCTCAGCGCGCCCGCCGCGAAGAGGGCGACCGTGCGGGTGGTCTGGTGGGCGAGCAGGTCGATCACGGCGTACCCGAACTGCGTGTGCACCAGGTAGATGGGATACGTCAGGGCACCGGCCGTGCCGAGCGCTGCCACCAGCCGGCCGGGCGGGCGCACTTTGCCCTGCAGCGTCGTCGCCCAGACGGCGACGACGCACGCCAGCATGATCGCCGCCGCGACGAATGGGCTCACCAGGACGCCCTGGAGGTCGGAAGCGCGGCCGGCGGCATCGACGACCCGCATGACGCACAGGCCCAGCGACCCGACGAGGATGAGGCCCGTGACCAGGTCGAACCCGTCGCGGTAGGCGAGGAACAGCAGCATGCCGACGGCGAAGTAGGGGGCGTAGTTCGGCACCAGCCAGTCGACGAGCCACTGGGCGCCGAGCGCCTGGGCGGCCCAGCCGGCGAGCGGCCAGATCGCGGCGAAGGCCAGCACCCGGTTGCGCGTGAGCGGACCGAGCGCCAGCACTACCAGCACGAGCAGGTAGAACTTGAGCTCCACGAGCAGGGTCCAGAACACGACCTGGAGTCCCGTGACCTGGAACAGGTCCTGCACCATCGTGAGGTTGACGAGGGTCTCGGTCAGGCTCGCCTGCCGTCCGCCCGACCACACCTGCTGCAGGCCCGCCGTCAGCACGACGCACGCCCAGTAGGCCGGGAAGAGCCGGCCGACCCGGGAGGCGATGAAGCCCGCTATCCCCCGGCCGTCCGAGGTGAGCAGGATGACGAACCCCGAGATCATGAAGAACAGCTCGACGGCGAGCCAGCCGTACCGCGTGAACTCGTTGAGCAGCGGAAACGCGTGGACCGGGTTGACACCCCAGTAGCCGCTCACGCTCGTGGTCGCCGTGAAGTGGTACAGGAGCACGGCCGCGGCGGCGACGAACCGCAGCCCATCTATGGCCACGAGCCGGCCGGAGGTTTTCCGGCCCGTACTACCCGTGGTTGCGTAGGTCGCCTCGGGCGTCTTGGCGGGTGGGCTGTAGCGGCGGGTCATCGCCGAAGACCTTAGATCACGGATAGATAACGGTCAAACTTCACCTTACCAGAAGGGCGAGCAGAGCCTTGGCGGAGGAGTTCCAGTCGTACCCTGCGGCACGGATCCGCGCGGCCGCCGACCGTTCGGCCCAGGTCTCCGGATCTTCGAGCTCGCGGACCGCGGCGACGAACCCGGCGACGTCGTCCGGGTCGACGTACGCGCCCGCAGCCCCGCCGACCTCCCGGAACACGGGGATGTCGCTGACCACGACGGGCGTACCGAGCGACATGGCCTCCACCAGCGGGAGCCCGAAGCCCTCGTCGCGGGACCCGGAGACGAGCGCCGTCGCCCTGCGCAGCACGTCACGGTAGAGCTCGTCGGACGCGCCGTCGTGGAACACGAGCGAGCCGTCGCCCGCCAGCCCGCTCAGCCGCTCCCGCTGTTCGGTCTTGACCGGGCTCATGAGGTGCAGCTCCCACCCCGGCAGGTCCGCCATGGCGCGCGCGGGCAGCTCGACGTTCTTGTACGGCATGAACGAGCCCATGTACACGAGCGACCGGGTGCGCGGAGGGGCGGCCTGGCCGGCCGCCAGGTCC
The DNA here is from genome assembly GCF_014653785.1 of Promicromonospora soli. Lineage (GTDB taxonomy): Bacteria > Actinomycetota > Actinomycetes > Actinomycetales > Cellulomonadaceae > Promicromonospora > Promicromonospora soli. The sequence goes on from NZ_BNAS01000007.1 coordinate 167,039, forward strand.
GGCACCGGGTCGGGCGCGTTCGGAACGACGGTTACCTCGCGTCGGGTCAGCCGGTGCCGCGCGATGAGGTCGCGCGTGGTCTCCGAGACGGTGACCACGGCGTCGGCCCGGTTCAGCAGCACGCGCTGCGGCCACCACGCGAGGTGGAACGCCCGCCACAGCAGGCGCACGGGCGCGGGCAGGTTCCGGGGCGGTGTGGGGTGCCGGTAGTAGATGAGGTCGTGCAGGGTCAGCACCACCCGGTAGTCACGCCCCCAGGTGCCCATGGTCTGCATCGGGCTGAACACGACGTCGGCGCCCGTGCGGCGCACCTGCCGCGCCACGAACGGCTCGCGCCAGCTCGTCGGGGCGCTCACCAGGTGCCACGGCAGGCCGTCGGGCAGGTGGTCGAGCTGACGCTCGTCGTTGACCAGCACCTCGATCGGGTGCAGCTTGGCCAGCGCGGTCACGATCCCCGCGGTGTACCGGCTGATGCCGTCGTGGCGGCCGACCCGCAGGTACCGGCAGTCGACGACGATCTTCGGCTGCGCTTCCGTCATGGCGTGGCGCCTTCGAGGCCGGCGAAGAACCCCGCGATCTCGCGCGCGACGGCGTCCGGCGCCTCGTAGTGCGCCAGATGCCCCACCCGCGGGACGACGACGAGCTGCGCCTGGGCGAACATCGCCTGCAGCACCCGCTGGGAGGGCAGCGGGGCGACGTCGTCGTTCTCGGATGCCACCAGCAGCGTCGGCACGCGGATGTCCGCGGCGTAGCCGGCGACGTCGGTGCCGACCGAGGCGTGGAACGCCTCCAGCAGCGTGCGCCGGTCCGCGAAGCCCGAGAAGTACCGGTCGTGCTCGGCGTGGATCCAGCGTCGCAGGTCCCGGTCGCCGGTTGTGACCATCGCCACGCTCGCGATCCGGGTGAACAGTTGGTGACGCAGAAGTGCAGTCCCGATGGCCTCGGGCAACGCCGCGGCCAGCCGGTGCACCCCGACCGTCACCGCGCTCAGCACGCGCCGGGGGCCCGCGAGCGCCGCCGTAGCGATCGGGTTCACCAGGACCAGAGCCCGCACGGCGGGCGCACCGGAGGCGGCCATGGTTGCTGCCGCGACGATCGACCCGAAGGAGTGTCCGGCCAGGACCACGTCCCCCTCCGGTATGACGGCGTCCCCCTCAGGTATGACGCCGGCCAGCAGCTCGGCCGTCCAGGCGGCGTAGCCGGCGACGTCGTGCACGCCCTCCGGGAGTGGCGCGGAGGCACCGAATCCGGGCAGGTCAGGCACCCATACCTGCAGGTCAGGGCGCTGACGCACGAGGTGCGCGACGATCGGCTCCAGTCCGTGATGGTCGCCCCGGAGGCCGTGCAGGAACACGAGCCGGTTCGGCGCGGCGGCGTCGCCGTAGACCCGGATGTGGGCGCGGACGCCGCGGATCTCCCGGTCCTCGTCGCGTACGGGTGTGCCCGCGACGAGTCCCGCGTACGGTGCTTTCTGCGGGGGTTCTTGCGGTACAGCCTCGTGCGGCGACGCGGCACTGCCGCGCGGGTTCGTGTCGGTGTTCATCGCGCTGACCCTAAGCATTCAAGTAGCCGCCGCGGGAGTGGTCCGACAAAGATGGGGGTAAACCCCCATTCGATTCCGGGGGGAAACCTGGTGGCGGAGAAGGCCATCCTTACGTCACCGTTGACCCATGCCAGCCATAGCGGTCGCCCTCGCCGTTCTCGGCGCCGCCCTTTTCGCCGGCGCTGCTGTCCTGCAGCACCGCGAGGTCGCCGACCTCTATGGGGAGCCGCTCCCTCGCGAACGCGTCCTGTCGCTGCGCCGCCTCGCCAGGATCGCGCGGCGGCCCGGCTGGCTGGCCGGGTTCGGGCTTGCCGGGGGCGGGACGATAGTCCACGCCATCGCCCTGGCACTCGCCCCGCTCCGCCTGGTTCAGCCGATCGGCGTGCTCGCGGTGCCCGTAGCGGTACTGCTGTCCTCGCTCCGGCTGCGCCGCGTGCCCGGCCGCAGCGTGCTCCTCGGCGTCGCCCTGACCATGGCCGGCGTCGCGGTGTTCGTCGCCGCCTCCGTGGGTGCCACATCGGGCAACCCACCGCCGCCCGGGTCCACCCTGCCGACCACTCTCATCGTCGGCGGCATCGTGCTGGCGCTCGGCATGGGCGGCCTGGCGGTGGGCGGCTGGCTGCGCTGCGTCGCCTGCGCCACGGCGGGGGCCACCGCGTTCGGCCTCCTCTCCGCACTGATGCGGGTGATCTTCCAGGAGCTCGCCGCCGGCGACAGCCGCTGGTACGAGCCGCCGGTGCTCGGTGCGGCAGCCAGCGCCGTCGTCGCCCTCGTGGTGGGCGGCTGGCTGGTGCAGCAGGCCTACCCGTCCGGCCCGCCCGAGGTAGTGGTCGCGTGCCTCACCGTCGTGGACCCGATCGTGGCGGTGCTCCTCGGCGCGCTGCTCCTCGGCGAGGGCGCCGACACGCCCGTCGCCACCTGGTTCCTCCTCGGAGGCGCGGCGCTCGCCGCGTCCGCCGGGGTCCTCGTTCTTGCTCGGCTCCACCCTGACGCCGTCGCAGCCCGCACGGCGCGTACCGCCCCTTCGACACTTCCCGAACCATCGAGAGGCACAGCACAGTGAACCTGCCTGGTACTCCCCGCACGATCTTGATCGGCGCCGATACCTATCCGCCCGCCGTGAACGGCGCCGCCCGGTTCGCCGGCAGCCTGGCCACCGGCCTGGCCCGCCGCGGGTACGACGTGCACGTCGTCGCACCGTCTCCGACAGGTCGGCCCTCGCGCGAGGTGCTCGACGGCGTCGTGCTGCACGGGCTGCGTTCCAGCCGGTACCCGACGCACCACAACCTGCAGATCTCCCTGCCGTGGGAGACGCGCCGGGCGGTCGCGGAGATCCTGGCGGAGATCCGGCCCGACGTCGTGCACACCAACGGCAGCTTCATCGTCGGCCGCGCACTGGTGGACGCCGCGCACCGCGAGGGGCTCCCCCTGGTGGCCACCAACCACCTGATGCCCGAGAACCTGGTCGGCTACCTGCTGGTGCCCAGCTCGATGCATCGCACCGTCGGGCGCTGGCTCTGGCAGGACATCGGCCGCGTCTATGCCAAGGCGGACGTCGTCACGGCCCCCACGCCGCGTGCCGTGGACCTGCTCGCGCAGCACGCCGGGCTCAGCCACGCGATCCCCGTGTCCAACGGCATCGACACCGACCGGTACACGACCACGGTCCGGGACGGCCGCACGGAGCCGACGGTCCTGTTCGTGGGCCGCCTCGACCAGGAGAAGCGGGTCGACGAGATCATCCGGGCCTTCGCCCTGCTCCCCGAGGACCTGCCGGGACGGCTCGAGATCGTCGGCACCGGCACGAAGGCCGACGACTGGGCGGCGCTCGCCGCGTCCTCCGGCGTCTCGCACCGGGTCCGCTTCCGCGGCTACGTGCCCGACGACGAGCTGCTTACCGCCTACTCCGAGGCCGACGTGTTCTGCATGCCCGGGGTGGCCGAGCTGCAGAGCCTGGTCACGCTCGAGGCGATGGCCTCGGGCCTGCCGGTGGTCGCCGCCGACGCGATGGCGCTGCCCCACCTGGTCCGCCCCGGCGTCAACGGCTGGCTCTACACGCCCGGCGACGTGCGCGAGCTGGCGAACCGGCTCGGCGACCTCCTGGCGGACGCCGGCCTGCGCCGCCGCATGGGCGCGGCCAGCCGGGAGCTGGTCGCGGCGCACGCCGTGGACGGCACCCTCGACGCGTTCGAGGGCATCTACGAGAAGGTCCGGAGCATGCACGACATGCCCGCGGCGGCCTGAGTGACCCCGCCCCGCCGAAGTAGAACTGCGGCGGGGCGGGGCGGGTCAGCCGCCGAAGAGCGGCGCCACGGCCTTGATCAGCTCGTTGATGCCGAGCACGAGGAACATCGCGGCCACCAGGCTGAGGATCACGTTGACCCACCACCGGTTGCGCCACTGCTTGGGCACGACCTTCGAGTTCATCAGCAGCAGCAGCGTGATCGCGAGGAACGGCATGAACAGCGAGCCCAGCGCGCCGTAGACCACGACGAGCAGGATCGGCTTGTCGAGGAACAGCAGCGCCATCGGCGGGAACGTCAGCCACAGGATGTACATCCGGTAGTAGCTGCCTCCGGCGCCGCGCCGCGAGTCGTCGCTGGGCAGGTTGCGCATGGTGGCGACGAAGTCGGCGAACATGAGCGACACGCCGTGCCAGACGCCGAGAACGGACGAGAACGTCGCGGCGAAGAAGCCGACCAGGAACAGCGGCGCCATGAACGACCCGTACCGCTCGGCGAGCACGTCGGCGAGGTCGATGAGCCCCTCCTCGCCGTCGCCCACCACCATCCCCGCGGAGAACAGCAGCTCGGCGCCCACGATCAGCATGGACACCACGAAGATGCCCGACATGGCGTACGCCCACGCGTTGTCGATCCGCATGACGCGCATCCAGCGGGGCGTGTCCCAGCCCTTCTCGGCGAGCCAGTAGCCGTAGGCGGCCAGGGTGATGGTGCCGCCGACGCCGCCCGCGAGACCCAGCGTGTTCAGGACCGCGCCGTCGGGGATGATCGGCACCAGGCCGGCCGCGATCTCGCCGAGGTTGGGCGTCGTCAGCAGCGCTGAGCCCACGACCGTCACGAACATGACGCCGATGAGGACCGCCATGACGTTCTCGAACGGCTTGTACTTGCCGAACCAGACCAGCAGCAGCCCGGCGAGCCCGGCGAGCATCGCCCAGTACCGCACATCGAGCCCGGGGAACAGCCCGTTCAGCGCGAGGCCCGTACCCGACATCGCGGCGGCCCCGAAGCTGAAGCCCCACACCACCACGTAGACGCCGAAGTAGACGACTGCCCAGAGGCCGAGCGACTTCCAGCCGTCGAAGATGGTGCGTCCGGTCGCGAGCGTCCAGCGACCGGCACCCTCGACCAGTGCGATCTTCACGACGACGCCGAGGATCACCGCCCACAGCAGCGTGTACCCGTAGCTGCTGCCCGCGACCATCGTGGCGACGAGGTCGCCGGCGCCGATGCCGGTCGCTGCGACGATGAGGCCCGGCCCGATGATCTTCCAGCGTGGCTTCTCGAGGGACCCGGCGACCGCGACGTCGGGGGACGCTTGGGGTTCTTCCGTCAGTTCTGGCGAAGTGACCTCATTGTCCTTTTCCATGGCGCGACTGTACCGAGAGTTTCACCCGCCCGAAAGGATCCGCCCCCTCACCGCGCGGCGCGGCCGGCGACGTATCACTCGACGCCGACGTCCCGCCACGGGCGACGGGGCTCGACTCGCCTGGACCACCCAACGTGCAGACCTTCGGCTGCTCCATCGAGGACATCTTCACGACCGAGTGATGCGGCCGTGGTTTCACCGCAGGATCACGCGATATCACGGCCGTGATGTCTGAGTTACGGGTGTTCCTGGTAACCCGCCGGACGGTTCAATCCTGGAATGTCTTGTTTCATTCACTGTGCACCCTGTCACGCTCCGATTGACAGAACGAAAGCCCGGTCTGACGCTCGTCGTGGTGAATCACATGTGTGCCTCACCGCTGTTTCGACGGTGCCATTCGAGGGGAAACACAATGATCCGAGGATTCCGTGCAATCGGCCGTTCTGCGGTGGCTGTGGCCATCTCGGCCGGTCTGGTCTGCGCAGCGGCGACGGGTGCGAGCGCGACGGTGCTGTCTGACGGCGACATGCCCACGGCCCACCTGATCAGCGCACCCACCACCGCGACGGACCCGGTGCCGATCGACGCCCCGGTGCCCCCCGCCGATCTCCCGTCGCCGGAGCCGGAGCTCCCGACACCCGAGCTCCCCGACGACACCGGTCTGCTCGATGGCCTGGTGAGCACCGTGACCGACACTCTCAGCGGATTGCTCGCCGCCATCCTCGGCCTTCTGGGCGGTGTGGCCCCGGAGTGATGACACGCCCGGCAGGCGGAGGCCTGCGGTGAGCATGCAATGGTGAGGTCCTTTCCCGGGATTCCGGGGAAGGACCTCACTCTCTTTTTCCGCCTTTGCGGAACCGGTCTCGGTACAGGTTCGACGATGCGGTTAACGTCCGGTGGCGTTCGGCAGATCAGGCGCGGTCGTGGAGGGTGACCTGGTAGCCGTCGGGGTCGGCGAAGGTGAAGGTCCGGCCGAAGGGGCCGTCGATCGGTGCGACGACGATGGTGTGGCCGTCGGCGACGAGCGCGTCGTGGATCGCCTGGACGTCTGTGGCGTGGAGCCAGATCGCGGCACCGATGCCGGGCTGCGCAACGGACGCGAGGTCGGTGCCGGGTAGGACGTCGCGGAGTGCGAAGGCGATCGGCTTCGTCTCGAAGACGACGGCGTGCGGGGGTCCGGCCGGCGAGCGGACGAGGCCCAGGTACTGCTCGTAGAACGCCTGCGAAGCGTCGAGGTCGCGCGCTTGGAGCGAGATGAAGTCGGGTCCGGTGACGGGCATGATGATGCTTCTTCCTTTCGTGTCAGGTATCTGACATGCGTGAACCTATGTCAGAATGCTGACATGAGTCAAAAGGGTGTCGGCGTCGACCTGGAGACGTCACTGGGCTACCTGCTCAAAGAAGCGTCGAGCGCCCTGCGTTCAGCCATGGAGGAGGTGCTGCGGCCCCTCGGGATGAGCGTGACGCACTACTCCTGCCTCGAGCTGCTTGCGCAACGACCGGGCCTGTCGAGCTCCGAGCTCGCGCGGGGCGCGTTCGTGACCCGGCAGACGATGAACGTGCTGCTCCAGGCCCTGGAACGAGACGGCTACGTGACCAGGCCTGCGGAGGCACCCGTCGGGAAGGTGCTTCCCACGCGGCTCACCCCTAGCGGCCGACGAAGCCTCGAGAAGGCGAGCGCGGCCGTCCGGTCCGTCGAGGCCAGAATGCTGGCCGACCTGACCGAGGACGAGCAGTCAGACGCTTTCCCGATCCTGCAGAGCATGATCCATTCCCTGCGCGGTGACAACGAGCGTGCATAGCTCGTTCGGCGGCGCACGTCTCGTCGCGCTCGATGCGATGAGCCGGTTGATCTCCTCGGGGACGCCCTCGACCCGACCGGGTTAAATGAGTGTCATGACAGCGCCGTACTCCCCGCCAGCGTTCGCCCCGCCTGGGTTCACCCCGCCCGCCGCCCCAGTGACACGGCCCGACCTGCAGGGCACCTTCGGGATGGTGGCCTCGACCCACTGGATCGCCACCGCGAGCGCCCAGGCGGTGCTCGAGCGGGGCGGCAACGCCTTCGACGCGGTGGTCGCCGGCGCGTTCGTGCTGCACGTCGTGGAGCCGCACCTCAACGGCCCGGGCGGCGACATGACCGGCATCTTCGTCACCGCCGACGAGCCAGCGGCCCCGCGGGTCCTGGTGGGCCAGGGTCCCGCTCCCGCGGGCGCCACCATCGAGCACTACCGGGCGGAGGGCCTCGACCTCGTCCCGGGCTCGGGGGCGCTGGCCGCGGCCGTGCCCGGCAGCGTCGACGCGTGGCTGGTCCTCCTGCGCGACCACGGCACCTGGGACCTGGCCGACGTTCTCGCCTTCGCCATCGGGTACGCCCGCGACGGGCACCCGGTGCTCGGCCGGGTCAGCGCCACCATCTCCATGGTCTCCGGCCTCTTCCGCGACCACTGGCCCACTTCCGCCGCCCGCTGGCTGCCCGACGGCGAGGTGCCCGCCCCCGGCACGCTGATCACCAATCCGGAGTACGCCGACCTGCTCGACGCCGTCGTCGCCGCGGGCTCCGCCGCCGTTGGCCGCGAGGAGGCCATCGACCTTGCCCGCGCCGCCTGGCGCGCACGCGTCGGCGCAGCCGTCGAGGACTTCGTCAGGACGCCCCACCGGCATGCCGACGGCGGCGATCACGCCGGCGTTCTGACCGCCGCCGACATCGCCGGCTTCGAGGCCTCCTACGAGGACGCGACCACAGCGACGTTCCGGGGGTACACGATCGCCAAGACCGGCGCCTGGGGCCAGGGCCCGGCGCTGCTGGCCGCGTGCAAGATCCTGGAGGGGTTCGACGACGCCGCCCTCGACCCGTCCACCGATCGCGGTGCCCACACGATCCTCGAGGCACAGAAGCTGGCGATGGCGGACCGCGACGTCTGGTACGGCGACCCCGCCTCGGACGACGTGCCATTGACCTACCTGCTCAGCGAGGAGTACGCGGCCCAGCGGCGGACGCTCATCACCGACGTCGCGAGCCACGAGCTCCGCCCGGGCGACGTGCCCGGCCGCCCGACGCCGCCCGTCCCGACGCTGCGCACCGAGTACGTGACGGACGCTCCGGCCGGGTCGCTGCCGGGCGCGCCCACCGGCGGCGCGGCGGCCGGCGTGGGCGAGCCGACGGTACCGGTGGTCGAGCCCGACTCGCCCGAGCACACCGGCGCGACCCGTGGCGACACGTGCCACATCGACGTCGTGGACCGCTGGGGCAACATGGTCTCGGCCACGCCGTCGGGCGGCTGGCTGCAGTCCTCCCCCACGGTGCCCGGCCTCGGCTTCTGCCTGGGCACGCGGCTGCAGATGACGTGGCTGGACGAGGCGTCGCCGTCGGCCCTGGTGCCCGGGCGGCGGCCGCGCACCACCCTCACCCCCACGCTCGTGCTGCGCGATACCCGGGGTGGGGGCGTCGAGCCCGTGATCGCGCTCGGCTCGCCGGGCGGCGACCAGCAGGACCAGTGGCAGCTGCTGTTCCTGCTGCGCGTGCTCGTGGGCGGGTACACGCCGCAGCAGGCGATCGACGCGCCCGCCCTGCACACGACGTCGTTCCCCGGCTCGTTCTGGCCCCGCACCTGGACGCCAGGCGGGGCGGTGGTCGAGGACCGGCTCGGCGACGACGTCATCGCCGGGCTGGAGCGCCGCGGGCACGTCGTGACCCGGGCCGGCGACTGGGCGCTCGGCCGCCTCTCTGCGGTGACCCGCGACCCGGCCACCGGCCTCCTGGGGGCCGCCGCCAACCCGAGGGGAGCACAGGGGTACGCCGCAGGACGCTGATGCCGCACCCCTCCGAGGCCCGGACCGGCCGTCACGGCGAGCTGCGGGTCAGGAATCGAGAGACAGCAGGAGCTTTTCGAGCGCCTGCCCGTCGCGCTCGACGTCGAACACGTAGTCCGCGTGGAACCCGTTGCCGGACTTGTCGGACGGTACGGGGTCGCACCAGAAGTAGTGCAGGTCCCCGCCGTACAGGGCGGCGATGTGGTACTCGTTGGTGGCCCAGTAGCTCTTCGATGCCAGCACGATGCGCGTGGCCGGGCCCGACGAGAACACGGTGTTGATCAGCCCGGAGCCCGCGTACCCGGCGATCACCGGGACGCTCGAGAAGAGTCGCACCTGGTCCGGCAGCGACAGGTCCTCGGGGTAGATCGTGACGAAACCCGCGTCCTGGAACCGCTGCTCCACGTCGTCGCCGTTGAGGCACCGGCGGCGGGACGCTGCCCTGCGCGACACGAAGACTCGCTCCGGCAGCGGGTCGTGTCCCGCCCGCGGCAGCAGGCCTGCCACCACACGCGCCCAGACGTCCCGCGCCTCCGGGCTGAGGAAGGCCGGCTGCTGGAAGGCCTGCGTCGCGGTGATCAGACGTTCGGTCCGCACCGGGCCGGTGATCATGTGGACCCGCTCCCGGCCGATGCCGAAGGCCTCCAGGAGTTCATACGTATAAGGGGGTATTTCACCTGTCTCGACGTGGGGGCTGATCAGCACCTTCAGGTCGGGATACTCGGCAAGAGCGGCGTCCCACGCCCACAGCTTCGACAGGTCGTGCGTGATGACGTGCCCGTAGTGGCCGGCGATCTGGTTGTCCAGGTGGTAGTAGGTCCCGGGCAGCTCCTCGGGCTCGGCGTCGAGCTCGGGGAGGGCGGAGAAGTCGCTGCCGAAGTAGGTCATGCCGCGCGTCCTGCGGCTCGACCGCCCGGGCAGGAAGTACGACGTCGGCAGCAGGAGGCGCTCCAGCACGGCCACCTGACGCGGTGCGCAGAGAACCTTCTCGTAGACGGTGCAGACCAGCTCGCCCACGTCGATGGTCCCGCCGAGGCGCTCGGCGCCGAGCACGGGCTCGCTGGACCAGATGGACGACGCCGACGCCCGCCGCTCCGGCGCGACGCGCGCGATCACCCGCTGCTCGACCCCGCGCGCCGCGAGGGCCGCACGCGTCTCCTCCACACCGAGCTTGATGACGTGCTCGCCGCGCTTGTGCAGCACGAGGAAGTCGTCGTCGATCGACACGCCGGCCAGCGCCTGCCCGAGGCCCAGGTCGAGCGCATCGCTCAGGGCACGCCGCTCCGCCGTCGGCAGGCCCTGGCGGCGGGCGAGCTCCCGGACCTCGTCGACGATGTCGCCGTCGTCGGCCGGGATGCCGGGCTCCTGGCGGGTGATGTACCGACCGCCGTCGGCCAGGGTGAGGTAGGCCCGGCGAAAGGTGCTGCGCACGTCGTCCGGACGCCCCTGCCGCAGGTCGACGATCAGGTCGGCCGGAGGTAGCGCCGCGAGGGCGCGCACGATGTCGTGGTCGTTGCGGACCTGGGTCAGGCCGAACGGCCGCCCGCCCTGCTTGACCCGGACCTCGGACAGGACCGTGAGATCGGCGTCCGGGTACCAGTCCTGGAAGCTCAGCCCGAGGATGACCGGCCGGTCATCACAGAGGACGACGAGGACGCCGACATCGGCGGGATCTGCCGCGCGCTGGAAGAGCTCGAGCTGCTGGCGCGTGACCGCCGGCTGCTGGTCGTCTGGTCCTGCGGCATTCGGACTTTTCGTACGTACCTTCGAGAGGAGGGATCTGAGTGGACCGGGCCTCGGATGGCTCATGCCGCCATGATCGCTCCAGCCGACTGAACCCGCCTTTTAAGTGGGAATATCTCGGCGGGTGATTTCGTCCTGGCGCAAACATGCTGGTCGTGCTCCTCTGGGACGCCGTTACCGTGGGAGCGTGACGATGAACGCGCAGACCGACGCAGAGCCTCGGGTCGCCCTCGCTCCCGGCGAAGCCCCCTCATGAGCACGAAGCGATTCCCGCAGCGCGTCTACCGCGACGGCGAGGAGCCCGACCCCCGGTTCAGCCTGGCGAACGAGCGCACGTTCCTGGCCTGGCTGCGCACGGCGCTCGGGATGTATGCCGGCGCGTTCGCGCTCGAGGCGCTGTCCCTGCCCGCCGCGACGAGCTGGCGCCTGGCCGCGGCCGGCGTCTTCCTTGTCCTGGGCACACTGGCCGCCGTGCAGGCGTGGTTGGGCTGGTCCGCCACCGAGATGGCGCTGCGCCGCAAGCAGCCGCTGCCCGGCCTCGCCGTCGGCGGACTGATCGTCGTGGGCATCATCGTCGCCGTCGCCCTGGTCACCATCGGGATCTTCGTATGAGCCGGCAGAACGGCGTCTACGACCCCGGGCTCCAGACCGAGCGCACCCTCCTCGCCTGGCGCCGCACCTGCCTCGCCTTCGGGGTGGCGAGCCTCGTGGCGATGCGCTTCACCGTTGAGGCCGCCGGCGTCCTCGCCGTCTTCGCGGGCGTGCTCGGCGCCGGGCTCGCGGTTGCCGCCTACGTGGCCGCCGCGATCGGCTACCGCCGGGCCAACACGTCGCTGCATCGCACCGGAGAGCTGAACCACGGGGCCGCCCCGATCGCCCTCGCGACCGCGGCCGCACTGGTCCTCGGCGTGGCCTGTGCCGTGTACGTGGTGATGGGTGCGCTGAACGACTGAGCAGGAAATGAGGGCCCACAGGAGATCAGAACGCCCGGTGCGTCCAGCGGCCCGCCAGGAGCGTGCCTGCGACAGACATGTCGCGCAGGCCTACAGCGCCCGCATCCGCATCCGCCTGTCCGACGGCGAGCGGGTCCGCGTCCAGGACCACCACGTCGGCCGGCGCCCCCGCCGTCGGGAACAGGCCGCGCCCGTCAGTCGAGGCCTCCAGCGCCGTCCTTAGCCCGATCCGCTGCTCCGGGTGCCACGCCGCGCGCCCGTCGCGCGAGCGGCTGACCGCCGCGGCGAGAGCTACCCACGGGTCGAGCGCGGCAACGGGCGCGTCCGAGCCCAGGGCGAGCACCGCCCCGGCGTCGTCCAGTGCCCCGTACGGGAAGGCGCGCCCGGTGCGGCCGGCCCAGTACCGGTCGGCGATGTCGCGGTCGTCCATGGCGTGCTCGGGCTGGACCGAAGCGACCACGCCCAGCTCGGCGAAGCGGGCCAGGTCCGCGTGGTCGAGGAGCTGAGCGTGCTCGACCGAGCCGCGAGCGCCGGTCGCGGCGAACGCGTCCAGCGCGAGGGTGTTGGCGTGGTCGCCGATCGCGTGGATCGCGCACCAGAGGCCGCCGGCGTCCGCGCGCTTCATGAGCGGGACCAGCTCGTCCGGCGGCACGGACAGGATCCCGTGCGCCTCGGGCCCGCTCAGCCCCGGGTACGGGTCGTGGCAGTAGGCGGTGCGCGTGTTGAGCGAGCCGTCGGTGACCACCTTGAACGGCCCCTGCTCCAGCAGGCCGCCCGTGCCGGGCAGCACGTCGCCGGTGCGCAGGCCCTCGGTCAGGACGTGGTCCAGCCAGGGTGTCCAGACGCCGGCCCGCACGCGCAGCGCGTCGAAACCGGCGAGGAACCGGCGGCGCCAGACGGTGAGGTTGTCGGTGAGCTCGAGGTCGACGACGCCGACCACGCCCCGTGCGGCAGCGGCCGCGGCGGCGTCAGCCACCCAGGCGTCGGCGAGGTGGTCGGGCGCCCGGTCGACGACGGCGGCCAACGGCAGCCACTCGCTCTCCCGCAGCAACCCGGTGGGGTGCGAGCCGACGCCGACGAACCGCAGGCCTGCGGTGCTGAGCCAGGCGCAGTGCAGGTCGCCGGACACGAGGACCACTGGCACGTCGCCCGCTACGGCGTCGAGCAGTGATGCCGTGGGGGTATCGGGCCACAGGCCGTCCCGGAACCCGTAGCCGACCAGCGCGGTTCCCGGCTCCGGCAGGCCCTCGGCGAGGCGGTCGCGGACGAGCCGCACCGCCTGTGCGGCGGAGCGGGCGCCGGAAAGGTCGAGCCGACGCCGCACCAGTGCCCACTGCGTGAGGTGCACGTGCTTGTCCCAGAGCCCGGGCAGCACGGTGCGACCGTCGAGGTCGACCCGCTCCACCGGCCCGGCGCCCACACCCGCGTCCCCCGCCCCGGCGCCACCCGAGCCGCCGGCCGCGAGGGTGCCCGACGGCGCGACGGCCCGCACCCGGCCGTCTCGCAGCAGCAGGTCGACGGGCTCGGTGTGCCCGGCGAGGCGGGCCCCGGTCAGCAGCAGCGGTCCAGCGACGGTGCTCATGCGACGCCGCCGGTCAAGCCGCCAGTCACGCCGCCGGTCACGCTGCCCGGACGGCGGTCGAGCTCCGCGCGCATCTCGGCGGCGAGCGCGGGCTGCGCGTAGTGCGGGTCCGACTCCAGCGCCGCCACGACGCGCTCGGCGACGGCGCGAGGCTTGTCCTGGCTCAGCTTGGCCTTGCCCTGCCACCGGGTGACCCGCAGGCGGAACCCGGCTGCACCCTTGGCGATGCGCCGGGCGTACTCCTCGACCTGGGGCAGCCGGACCGGGTCGGGCATGACCGACTCGTAGCGGTCGACGGTGTCGGACAGGATCGCGTACGACTCCCCCGGACCGAGCAGCTCGACAGTGCAGTAAAGGTGGACGACGACGTAGTTCCACGTCGGCACGGCCGGTGTCATGTCGTACCAGCCGGGAGACACGTAGCCGTGCGGGCCCTGCACGATCAGCAGCGACTCGCGGCCGCTGTCCAGCCGGTGCAGCACCTCGTCCGGCCGGCCGACGTGGCCGAGCAAGCTCATCGGCTCGCCCTCCGGCGTCTCCTCCAGCAGGACGGGCAGGTGGGAGGCGATGGGCGCGCCGTCGTCGGCCACCGCGACGAGGGTGGCCCAGCCGTGGGTGCGGACCAGGTCGCGCACGCGGGCCTCGTCCTCGATCGCATAGTCGGTCGTGTGGATCACACGCTCATCGAACCACCAGCGGGCGGGGCCGATCACAGCGTCTTGGGCAGGGCCTCTCGGAGATCGTCGACCAGGGTGCGCATGTACGTGCGCGAGACGTGGTGGATGTCGCGGTACACGAGCGTGTTGCCGATCACTGCGGGGCAGGTTGTCTCGTCGCAGAACCGGTCCCAGAACTCGACCGAGCGAACCCCCGGCGCCTGCTCGAGCGCGGCGGGAACGACCTCGCGCCCGTCGAGCGCCTGCCTGCTGGACTTCGCACACTGCTCAGGGTTCTCGTAGTTCTCGGTCACGCACGTCACCACGCTCCCGGAAGCCTGCGGCGTGTCCCGGATGACCAGTACCTTGGCCCCCGCCTTGACCAGCTCGTTCCACACCTCGGCGTAACCGGCCGCCCCCGGCTGTTCCTCGGACTCCCTGCGCTCGAAGCCGAGGTTCTCGTACGACGTCGTCACCACGAGGTCCGGCTTGAGCGACGCCAGCTCGGCCCGCGTCTGCTCGTTCGCGGTGAAGCAACCCTCGACCGAGCTGTTGCTGACGCGGCGCTCGGCGTTGTACGGGCACCCGGAGTGCAGGAACGAGACCACTCGCCACCCTCGTTCGGCCGCGACCGTGGCGATCGGCTCGGTGAACATCTCGGCGTGCGAGTCGCCGACCACGGCGACCGTCGCTACCGGGTTGTCCGTCTCGCCGAACTCGCAGACCGGGGTGGTCTCGTCCTCCTGGGGCGCCAGGCAGCGTTCCACGTCGGGTGCCTGGTCGTCGGCGGCGCGCAGCGGGTTGGGGGTGATCGCCGTGTCGCCGTCGACGAACGGGGCGAAACCGTTCCCGAGGCTCTCGTTGACGCGGGTGTCGACGTCGGCGGCAACCGACTCCGCTCGCTGGTCCCACTCCCCCATCACGCTCTGCGCGCGCAGCGGCAGGGCGAACGTCAGCCCGGCGACGAGCACCATGGCGAGCAGGGCGGAGACGAGCATGCGGCTGTCCGAGCGGAACCACGCCAGCGTGCGGACCGGCCGCTCCACGAGCACGTAGCTGGCGATGGCCAGAGCGAACGAGACCACGAGCAACGCCAGCACGTCGGGCGGCTCGGGCGTCCGGTTCGCGCGGACCGCGAAGAAGACGACCACGGGGAAGTGCCACAGGTACAGCGAGTAGGAGACGTCGCCGATCCGCTGCACCACCCAGGACTCGGCGATCCTGCGCAGCGAGCCGGGACCCGACGTGCGCCCCGCCGCGATGACCGCGCTCGTGCCGAGGACCGGGACGAGTGCGGCGATCCCGGGGAACGGGGTCGCGTCCGAGAACAGGCAGGCAGCGGCCACGATCATGGCGACGCCGCCCACCGCCATGGTGTTGCGCACCGACCGGAACCGGTCCGTGTCGCGCATCAGCAGCGCCAGCACACCGCCGGCCCCGAGCTCCCATACGCGCGTCAGCGTCGAGTAGTACGCCACCGGGTTGCCCGCGCGGACCTCGACGACGCTCCAGACGAGCGAGGCGACGACGACCAGGGCGAAGATGCCCAGCAGCAGGCCGCGGAGCCCGGCGGTGTCCCGGACCTCGCCGGCAGGACGCCGGGCGCGCAGGGACCAGAGGCGAATCGCGAGGACCACGAGCAGCGGCCAGAAGAGGTAGAACTGCTCCTCGACGCCGAGGGACCAGAAGTGCTGGAACGCCGTCGGCTCGTTGCCTGCGGCCTGGTAGTCGACGGCGTCGGCCGCGAGCGCCCAGTTCTCGACGTAGACCACGGAGGCGAGCGCGTGCCGCCACCAGAGCTGGAGCAGGTCGAGCGGAAGGAGCACCAGGGCGAGGGCGATGGTGCCGACCGTGGCGACGAGCGACGCGGGCAGGATGCGCCTGGCGCGGGCGGCCCAGAACTTCTTGAGGCTCACCCGGCCCGTGGACGATGCCTCGCGCCACAGGTGACCCGTGATGAGGAAGCCCGAGATCACGAAGAACACGTCGACACCGATGTAGCCGCCAGGCAGGAGCGCGGGGTCGATGTGGTAGACGAGGACGAGCAGTACGGCCAGGGCGCGGAGGGCTTGGACCTCTGGACGGAACTTGCGCGGCGGGGCTGTCTCCCTCGCGGTGGTCGATTCCGGCGGTGCGGACAGTCTGATCGTCGTTGCCGTCATTCTCTGTCGCGCTCTTCGCTCTCTCGGGGGCAGCTGGATGGGCCGGGGGCAAAACAGCGGCTCACGATGCCACAGATTCACCCCGTGCGGAAACTCCCCCTCGCACTCCTTACCGAGTACTGGATGGGCTGGCGATCTCCGCGCGGACGCGAAGATACCCTACGGGTTCGATCGGGTACTCGTCACCTCGCCGGAAGGGTTTCGGCTTCAGGCAGGCCGACATGAGGCAGATTTCTCTACACAGGGTAGATTTCGGGAAATCCCCATCTGGGGCCCGTGCACCTCAAGGAGAGTGAACCTATGCGCATCTCCCCCTCCAGGCGAGCACTCGCCGTCGCTACCGTGACGACGCTCGCACTCACCGCACTCGGCAGCGTCGCCGGGTATGCGGCGGACGAGCCGGAGTCCACACCAGTCCCGATCGTCACGCCGGACGGAGCCCTGTTCTCCTACGTCGTCAACACGGAGCACACCAGCCTCCGCGAGACGCTCCTCGCCATCAAGGCGGTCACGCGAGCCGACGGCGTCGTCGTGCAGGCGTGGCCGCAGATCGGCGTCGTCGTGGCGCACTCGGCCAACGGCTCGTTCCGCGAGGACGTGCTCGCGGCCGACCGGACCGGCGTCATCGACTCCGTGGGTGCGACCCGCACCGTCTCCCCCACCGAGGGCACGCACGGCGCGGAGACCGCCGCGGGCGCCCAGAAGAGCAAGTCGGTGGTGGGCCAGGCGAAGAAGGACGTCGTCGGCGACACCGTCGAGGATCAGTCCCGCACCGCCGTGGTCCCCGACCCGGGCGAGGCGACCCAGTGGGACATGGAGATGATCAAGGCCGACGAGGCCCTGGCGGTCAACCCCGGCTCGTCCGCCGTCACCGTCGGCGTGCTCGACTCCGGGATCGACGCGGCGCACCCGGACCTGGCCACCCAGGTAGACGCCGACCAGTCGGTGAACTGCACCGACGGCGGTAGGCCGGACATGTCGGCGACCGGCTGGCTGCCCACCACCTCCGACCACGGGACGCACGTCGCGGGCACCATCGCCGCTGCGCAGAACGGCGTCGGCATCGTGGGCGTGGCCCCCGGCGTCAAGATGGCCTCGGTCAAGGTCGTGAACGACGACGGCTACATCTACCCCGAGTACGCCATCTGCGGCTTCATCTGGGCGGGCATGCACCGCATGGAGGTCACCAACAACTCGTACTACATCGACCCGTTCATGTACTGGTGCGAGGACCAGCCCGACCAGTACGCCGCGAAGGAGGCCGTGCGCCGCGCAGTGGACTTCTCGACCAAGCGTGGCGTGGTGCACGCCGCCGCCGCGGGCAACGCCGCGACCGACCTGGCGAACAACACCACCGATGCGTCGAGCCCGAACGACTCGACGGCCGTGCAGCGCGTGATCAACTCCGGCTGCGAGGACATCCCCGCGGAGCTGGACGGCGTCGTGACCGTCTCGTCGCTGACCCAGGCGACGAACCTGAGCTCGTTCTCGAACCGCGGCCTCGGCAAGATCGATGTCTCCGCCCCGGGCAGCGCGATCCTGTCGACCGAGCTGAACGGCACGTGGGACCTCAAGAGCGGCACCTCGATGGCGTCCCCGCACGTCGCGGGCGTGCTCGCGCTCATGAAGTCGGCGCACCCGCGCTGGACGCCGGCGCAGCTCGAGGCGGCGGTCCGCGCCCAGGCCGACGACCACGACTGCACCACCACGACGGCCGGCCCGGCCTGTGTGGGCGGGCTCGCGGAGAACAGCTTCTACGGCGACGGCATAGCCGACGCCCTTGACGCCGTGACCCTCAACTAGGACCCGTTGGTCGAGCTTGTCGAGACCCTGTGAGGTCTCGACAAGCTCGACCAGCGGTAGTCGCCCGACCCGCGGAAGGGTCAGAAGCGCATGCGCACCGACGGGCCGCGCATCGGGTCCACGAACAGCCACTTCGCCTTCGCCCGCAGCGCCTGGTGCAGCGGGCGAGCCAGGGTCGTCGCGTACGTAGCCGTCATGTGGTTGTCGTCTCGGTAGATCAGCACGTTCCCGACGACGCCCTCGCACAGCTGCTCCCGGCAGATGAACCGGGTCAGGTCGATGTGCGCCGCCGACTGCGGCACTCCCTTGGCGTTCTCGACGGGGTTGACGGGCGAGAAGACGTCCGCCCGGGCCCGCGCGCAGCCGAAGCCGTCGGGCTGCTCCTCCATGCACGCGGGGACGTCGAAACCGAACCTCGGGTTGTCCCGCAGCGTCACTACCCGGATACCCGCACTCCCCAGCCGTTTCCAGGCGCGCACCTCCGCCGGGCTCACCGTGTCGCCGGGCTCCGTGGGCGAGGTGCGGCTCCCGACCACCAGCACCGCGTCGGGCCGCATGCGCTCGAGCAGCTCCAGCGTGTTGACCCGCCAGGTCCAGCACATGTTGTCGGGGTTGGGCGGTTCGACCGACGCCGCCAGGCGGCAGCCGCGCCGCGCCATCAGCAGCACCCGCCAGTTCTCCTCCTCGCCGACCTCGGTCATCGCCGGGGACCACTGGATGGTGTGCGAGTCGCCCACCATGACCACCACCTGCTCCGGGTCCGGCTCGTCGTTCAGGACGCAGGTCAGGGGCGTGTCCGACACGGGTGTCCGGCTGCCCTCGATGCAGCCGTCACCGTCGACGTCGGGCCGGTCCTGTGCAGCGACCGCGGGCGCGGGCTGGACCTGCACACCGTCCGGTACCGGGTCCTGGTACGCGGGGCTCAGCGCGAGCGCCCCCGGGTACTCGGACGGCCCGCTCTCGTCCACGGCGTCCGCCACGGCCTCCGCACGCGCGAGCAGCTCGGCGTCCTGCCGCTCGAGCTCCCTCAGCGCGGCCACAGTGCCACCTGCCACGAGCGACACGCACAGGACGGCGGCCACCAGCGCGGGGACGCCGCCGAATCTCTCGCGGAACCGTTGTGCGGGGTTCGCCACGAGCTTCGTGGTGAGCCACGACAGCATCACCGACGCCGTCATGATCACCGCGGCCCCGAACCAGTCCGGCCGCTCCAGGCCCGTGTAGTGCAGGTAGGCGATGAGCAGCGGCCAGTGCCACAGGTACAGCGCGTAGGAGATGTCGGCGACGAAGCGCAGCGGCGCCACCTGGAGCAGGCCCCGCGGACCCCAGACGGCGGACCCGCCCGAGCCGAGCAGCACGAGCAGGGCGCCCGCCACCGGCCACAGGGCCCACTCCCCCGGGAACAGCGCGCCGCCGTCGAGCACGAAGCCGCTGGAGACCACAAGACCCAGGCCGGCCCAGCCCAGCGGGGGGCGCAGGAAGCCCGGGAGCCGGAGCCAGGGCAGCACGAGGGCGAGGAAGCCGCCCACGCCCAGCTCCCAGAACCTGGCCCAGGAGTGGAAGTACGCGACCGGCTGGTCCACGACGTGCAGCTCCTGGGCGAAGACGAACGACGCCGTCGTCGTACCCCCGACGACCACGATCAGCAGTGCGCGAGGGCTGATTCGCGCCAGCCGCGCCAGCGCGACCACGATCAGCACCACTATCGGCCAGGCCAGGAAGAACTGCCCCTGCACGGACATCGACCAGAAGTGCTGCAGCGGGCTGGTCTGGGGGCCGGCCGCGCCGTAGGCGAGCTGGCCGGCGATCATCTCCCAGTTCACGTAGTACAGCGCCGAAGCCAGGATCTCCCGGCCGGTCTGCACCCAGATGCCTCGCGGCATGACCCACCAGACGAGGGCCGCCGTCGCGACCAGCACCACGAGGGCGGGCGGCACGAGCCGGGAGAAGGTTCGCCCGTAGTGCTCGCCCAGGCGCAGCTCGCGCCGCTCGGCGCGGCGCAGCAGGGACCCGGTAGCCAGGAACCCGGACAGCACCAGGAAGACGTCGACGCCGCCGGACACCCGGCCGTTGCCGAACAGGTGGAACGCGACGACGAGGGCGAGCGCCAGCCCGCGGAGTCCGTGCAGCTCGGGGATATGCGTGGCGGGCCGCGCCCCAGGGGTGCGGCCTGCCGGCGGGCGCGGGGCGTCGCCCTGCGCGAACTGCGCATCCGCAGTGGTGTCCAGATCCGCCGGCCCGAACGCGCGCGGGAGCGGACTCGAGACAACGGTCACCTGGGGAACCTCCGGGTCGGACTGCGGGCCGTGGCCGCGCATCTCCGGGAAGACCGTGATGATCGCCCTGGCCAGGGACCAATTCTGGGGAGCATCGGAGGGCCGCCGACCTCAAGGTCGGCGGCCCTCCGGCGTTGCGGAGCGTATCAGGACTCCGTGGCGCTACCCGTCACATTCCGGACACGTTCTGTCCGTGGCTCAGTACTGGTGAGCAGGTCCGCCGATCATGCCCGCGGCTACCGTCTTGTTGGTCGCCTCGTCCACGAGGATGAACGCGCCGGTCTGCCGGTTGGACTGGTAAGGGTCCACGAAGAGCGGCTGGGTCACGCGCAGCCGGATCCGCGCCATCTCGTTCAGCTTGATCTCGGTCGCGTCCTCGTCGCGGTGCAGCGTGTTGACGTCGACGCGGTAGTTGATGTTCTTGACCATCGCCCGCGCCCACCGGGTCGTGTGCTTGATCGCGTACTTCTTGCCCTGCACCAGCGACGCCGACTCGTCCATCCAGCAGATCTGGGCGTCGATGTCCTGGGTGACCGTCGGGACGTTGTTCGGGCGGCAGATCATGTCGCCGCGCGAGATGTCGATCTCGTCCGCCAGGCGCACGGTCACCGACATGGGCGGGAACGCCTCGTCGACGGGGCCGTCGGCCGTGTCGATGGACTCGATGGTCGTCTCCAGGCCGGCCGGGAGGGCCAGCACCCGGTCGCCCGGCTTCATGACGCCGGACGAGACGGTGCCCGCGTAGCCGCGGTAGTCGCGCGCGTCGTTCTGCTGCGGCCGGATCACGTACTGCACCGGGAACCGCACGTCGACCAGGTTCCGGTCCGACGCGACGTGCAGGCGCTCGAGGTGGCTCAGCAGCGGAGAGCCGTCGAACCACGGCATGTTCTCGGACCGCGTCACCACGTTGTCGCCCGCGAGGGCGGACACCGGGATGAAGGTCAGGTCGGGCACACGCAGGCGGGAGGCGAACTCGGTGAACTCTGCGCGGATCCGCTCGAAGACCTGCTCGTCGTAGTCCACCAGGTCCATCTTGTTCACGCAGACCACCACGTGCGGCACGCCCAGGAGCGTGGCCAGGAACGTGTGCCGGCGCGACTGCTCGACGACGCCCTTGCGCGCGTCCACGAGGATGAGCGCCACGTCCGCCGTCGAGGCGCCCGTGACCATGTTCCGCGTGTACTGGATGTGGCCTGGCGTGTCCGCGATGATGAACTTGCGCTTCGGCGTCGCGAAGTAGCGGTACGCGACGTCGATGGTGATGCCCTGCTCGCGCTCGGCGCGCAGCCCGTCCGTCAGGAGCGACAGGTCCGCGTAGTCGTTGCCGCGGTCCTTGCTGACCTGCTCCACCGACTCGAGCTGGTCGGCGAAGATCGACTTGCTGTCGAACAGCAGGCGACCGATCAGGGTGGACTTGCCGTCGTCGACCGAGCCGGCCGTCGCGAACCGCAGGAGGTCGCCGCTGACGATCTCGTTGTGCGACTCGGGACCGGCCTCGGGGAGAGTCGTCGTCATCAGAAGTAGCCTTCCTTCTTGCGGTCCTCCATGGCGGCCTCGCTGACCTTGTCGTCGCCGCGGGTGGCGCCGCGCTCGGTCAGACGAACGGCCGCGACCTCCTCGACGACGTCGTGGAGCGTGATCGCCGTGGACTCGACGCATGCAGTGAGGTTCGCGTCGCCGACGGTGCGGTAGCGCGTGGACCTGACCTCGGCGGTCTCGCCGTCCTTGAGCGGAGTGAACTCGTTGACCTCGTAGAGCATGCCGCTGCGCTCCACGACCTCGCGCTCCTTGGCGAGGTAGAGGTCGGGCAGGTCGATGTTCTCGGCTTCGATGTACGCCCAGATGTCCAGCTCGGTCCAGTTGGACAGCGGGAACACCCGGATGGACTCGCCCTGGTGGACGCGGCCGTTGTAGAGGTTCCAGATCTCCGGGCGCTGGTTCTTCGGGTCCCACTGGCCGAAGTCGTCGCGGAAGGAGAACACGCGCTCCTTGGCGCGGGCCTTCTCCTCGTCGCGCCGGCCGCCGCCGAACAGGGCGTCGAAGCCGTGCTTCTCGGCGGCCTCCAGCAGCACCGGCGTCTGGATCCGGTTGCGCGAGCCGTTCGGCTCTTCCTGCACCAGACCGCGGTCGATCGCCTCCTGGACGGAGGCGACCACCAGCTGCACGCCCGTGCGCTCCACCCACCGGTCGCGGCAGTCGAGCACGGTCTGGAAGTTCAGGCCGGTGTCGACGTGCATGATCGGGAACGGCACCCGCGCCGGCGCGAACGCCTTCACCGCGAGGTGCAGCATGACGATGGAGTCCTTCCCGCCGGAGAACAGCAGGCACGGCCGCTGCATCTCGGCTACCACCTCACGCATGATGTGGATGCTCTCGGCTTCCAGGCTGCGCAGCTGGCTCAGAACGTGACTCTTCACGACTGGGCACCTTCCTTGCTATCTGCCCCGACCACGGACGCGACACCAACGGTGTCGAGCAGCTCACGCAGGCGCGGAGCCAGTGCCGGGGGGCATACGAACAGGTCAGGGAGCCAGGGGCTCTCCCGGTTGTACACGAGCTCGGATCCGTCGAGGCGGGTGCAGACGAGGCCTCGGGACCGTGCAACGGCTACAGGGGCCGCAGAGTCCCACTCGTACTGCCCACCCCCGTGGACGTAAGCGTCAACTGTACCGTCGGCGACCGCCATCATCTTGACGCCCGCTGAGCCCATCGGCACCAGCTCGACGTCGTCGCGCTCGGCCAGGGCGGCCACGAACTCCGGCGGGCGGCTGCGGCTCGCCGCGATCCGCAGGGGGCGGCTCCCGGCCAGGACTGCGGCACTGTCGTCGTCCGGCACGACGCCGTCCGAGGTGGCCAGAACCTGCTGACGCGCAGGCAGGGCGACTGCGCCGACGGTGAGCCCGACGCCGCGCTCCCAGAGCGCGACGTGGACGGCGAAGTCGTCCCGCCACTGCCCGGCCAGCGGGCCGTCGACGTACCGCTCGGCGAACTCGCGGGTGCCGTCGAGGGGGTCGATGATCCACACACGATCTGCACGGGTGCGGGACGCATCGTCCTTCGCCTCTTCCGAGAGGACGGCGTCGGCGGGCCGGGCGGCGGTCAGCGCGGCCGCGAGCCACGCCTGAGCTGCGGCATCACCCGCGTCCTTGAGCTCCTTCGCGACGAAGGAGCCGCCGGCGGCGTCGACCTCGGCGCGGAGCGCGAGGAGCACCCCCGCCGCTCCCGAGGCGAGTGCGTGGGCGAGGGCGTCATCATCGAGCGACGCCTGAGGGAGCGTGGGGGACGGCGCGTTCATCGATCTCCAGGGTGGACGTCTTCTCCGGCGATCCAGCCGTTCCTGCAGGCGCTCGACAAGGAGCCAAGGTGCCGTGGGCGAAGTCCGGTGGACGCGCCGAGGCTACCATTCCGGCATGCGATCCAGCGTCTGCGGACCCGTACAGACCCCTACCGGCCCCAGGAGGCGTTAATGCCTACTATCCCGATGGGGTTGATCGGAATAAGGGGATTCCGCGCGCTTCCCGGGGGATGCCCGCCATGAGCATCGAGATCCCCCTGGTCCTCGGCGGCCTCGCGGTCGGGTTCATCGTCGGCCTGACGGGGATGGGCGGCGGCGCCCTCATGACGCCGATGCTCATCTTCGTGTTCCGCATCGACCCGCTCGTGGCGGTCTCCAGCGACGTTGTCGCCAGCCTCTTCATGAAGCCGGCGGGCGCCATCGTGCACCTGCGGCGCAGGACGGTGAACCTGAAGCTGGTCCTGTGGCTGTGCGTGGGCTCGGTCCCCGCCGCGTTCTCCGGCGCCCTGCTCATCCAGTGGCTGCCGTTCGGCGACTCCCTCGACGCAGCGCTCCAGAGGGTGCTCGGGGTGGCCCTTCTCATCGCGTCCGGCGGTCTCGTGGTCCGCGCCGTGCTGCAGATGGTGCGGGAGCGCTCCGCGTTCGGCGAGGGTCCTGCCAAGCCGTCCGCCCCGCGTGAGCTGGTGGTGCGACCGGTCCCCACCGTGATCCTCGGCGCCGTGGCCGGGCTCCTGGTCGGCATCACGTCGGTCGGCGCGGGTTCGGTGGTCATCGTCGTGCTCCTGCTGCTCTACCCGGCGCTCAAGGCGTCCCAGCTGGTCGGCACCGACCTGGTCCAGGCGGTGCCGCTCGTCGCGGCGGCGTCGCTGGGGCACATCCTGTACGGCGACTTCTCGCTCGGCCTGACGACGTCCCTCCTCATCGGCGCCATCCCCGGCGCCTGGTTCGGCGCCCACGTGTCCTCGCGCGCGCCGGGCGGCATCATCCGCCGCGCCCTGGCGATCCTGCTGCTGGCGTCCGCGCTCAAGCTGCTCGGTGCGAGCCTCCCTGTGGTGCTGGGCGCCGCGGGTGCCGCGCTGGTCGGCGGTAACCTGGTCTGGTTCTGGGTCAAGCGCCGCTTTGGCGTCGCGCCCGCAGCGGGCTCGGCTCCGGCGGGGCGCGGCGAAGGCGCCGCGGACGACCCAGCGGTCGGCACCGCGGACGAGCCGGCCGGCGAACCAGCAGACGACAAAGCAGAAACGAGCCCCCGCGCATGACCGACCTTCCCGCCCGCGTCCTGACCGACGACGAGCTCGACCTCCTCGAGCTGGCCCTCGGCGGTGCCGTCGCGCCGTCGGTGCTCGCGGCCACCTGGCCGGACGCTCCGGCCGATGTCCGGGGTCCCCGCGGAGGCCCGCAGCGAAGCAAGGACTCCGTGGGGTGGGGTGTTGTGCTGACCGACGCCGAGAACACCCCGCTCGCCCGCCTCACGGTGCGCCCCGGCGATGTGCCCGACGCCGTCGACGCGCTCAAGCCGATGCCGCCGGCGATCGGCCCGCAGTGGGACGCCGCCGTGCGCCGCCCGGCCCGTGAGGTCCGCGCAGAGCTCGAGGCCGGGGCGGGCGCGGGCTCGCCGCAAGCGCTCAGCCTGCTCGTCACCGAGGTCCCTACGCGCGAGGAGACCGACGCCGCCGTGCGGCTGGCCGCGGGCTCCGACGCCGTGCTGCTGTTCGTGCCGGCCGCGCGCCGCACCCCGGAGCCGGGCACCGTCGGCGCCCCCGGTCTGGTGCGGGCGGTCACGGGGCTGGCCGGCACCCTGGCCGAGCGCACCGGGGCGCGGGTGAGCACCGTCGTCGTGCCATGGTCCGGCCTGGGTGGCGTGACGCTGGAAGAGGTGGCGGCCGCGTACGGCGCCACCCGCGCCGACACGCTCGCGGCACATCGCTCGCCGGCCACCGCGGCGGCCGTCTCGGGCCTCGCTCACGTCCGGGACAACGCCGTTGCCGCCCTCTACCCTCCGGCCTCCGCCGCCGAGGTGGCACGCGCCGCGAGCAGCGGCCACCGCCAGGGCATCGTAGTGTTCTTCACGGGCCTGTCGGGCTCGGGCAAGTCGACGGTGGCCCGCGCCCTGGCAGCCGAGCTGGAGGACGATGGCCTGCAGACCACAGTGCTCGACGGCGACGCGGTGCGCCACCACCTGTCGAAGGGCCTCGGGTTCGACCGCGAGTCCCGCGAGACCAACGTGGAGCGCATCGGCTACGTCGCGGCGCTCGTGGCCAAGCACGGCGGCATCGCGGTTGCGGCACCGATCGCGCCGTTCGCGGCGGGCCGAGCGAAGGTGCGGGCCCTGGCCGAGGAGGCCGGCGCGCGCTTCGTCCTGGTACACATCAGCACACCGCTGGCGGTGTGCGAGGCGCGCGACCGCAAGGGCTTCTACGCCCGGGCGCGTGCCGGCGAGATCGCCGAGTTCACGGGCATCTCCTCGCCCTACGAGGAGCCGGAAGACGCAGATCTCGTCATCGATACCTCTGTCGTGTCCATCGACGCGGCGGTGAGCGCCGTCCGCACTCACATCATCGCGGCCGGGTGAAAGACGCCATGCCCGAACTCCCGCAACTGCCAGGCGCAGCAAGCGATCCGATCAACCTGGAGATCACCGGATGAGCACGACGAGAACACTGGACTGGCAACAGGGCTTCGCCCGGGGCAAGGCGACCGGCGCGAAGTGGCGGGGCGCGTTCGGCCCCCCGGTGGTCGGTCGCAACCGCAGGGATGACCTGCTCCAAGAATTCTCGGACCTCATGGTCCGACATGCCCGCGGCGAGGAGATACCCGCGAGCAACGTGCAGTCCGTGCGCCGGCTGGCGATCGCAAAGCGGCACCGCGACTGGGACGGGCTGATCCTCGCCGTCGTCTCCACGCTGGCCACCGCCTTCGGCAACAAGCCGGCCCGGGCCTGGGTGCCCGTCCTGCTCGCCGCCGCCGGCAGGTTCGACGAGGTGGTCGACGCGGAGCCCGAGTTCGTCACCAACGGCCCGGAGTACCAGGACTGGCTGGTCGTCGTCACGGCCCTCGCGAAGGCGGGCCGCGAGGACCTGGCCCACGCCCTCGTGGACAGGCTCACCGCACACTTCCCGCCGGGCGAGGGGGCGAGCCTGACCGTCTGGGGCGACGACAGCCTCTCCAAGGAGTTCGCGCGGCTGCATCAGCAGGCGCCCGGCGGCGCCGCCCTGCCCGTGTTCTTCCATCTCCCGTTCTCCGGCGGCACCAGCATGATCGTGTCGCTCAAGCGCCTCATGCCGTGGGGCCGCATGCTGGAGATCAACCGGCGCCAGGGCCTCCTGCAGATCGAGCACGCGCTCCAGATGTCGGCGGAGGACTCCGGGCGGCTGATGATGGTCCATCAGCACCACCCGTTCGCCTTCCAGCTGCCCGGGCGCGAGCTCAGCCACTTCACTGTGCTCCGCGACCCCGTCTCGCAGATCAGGTCGGGCTACTTCAAGCGCCTCTCCACCCCCGGCATCGTGCCGACGCGCGACGAGTCCCCGACGTTCGACCAGCACGTCGACTACACGATCGAGCACGGAATGACGAACATGCTGGCCCGCCAGATCGTGACCACGCACCCCGCCCTGCTCAAGGCGTACCGCACGCAGTTCCCGGCCTCCCGCTCCGGGAAGTTCGAGGCCATCGGTGCCGAGGAGGACATGTTCTGGCTCAGCGCTACCTCGGAGCTGAGCGAGGACGCCCTGCTGCGCATGTGCCGCGAGACGCTCGACGAGCGGTTCCACCTGGTCGGAACCATGCGGCACCTCGAGGCCAGCCACATAGCGGCCACGGCCTCGACCGGTTCGTACGCCGCCGACCGGGTGGGCCACCGCGGCCGGTCCGGTCAGCCCGAGCGGAGCGAAGACGAGTCCGACGCCGCACGCCGGCTGCGCGAGGCGAACGGCGTCGACCAGGTCCTGTACGACGAGTACACCGCGCGGTTCGAGCGGGACTACGCACCCCTCATCGAGCTCGTCGCATCGCACTGATCACACCCTGATCGCCCGCCGGGATCGCCCGGCGGGCCCGTCCCGGCGCGCGAAGGGCCGCAGCTCCCTGAGCTGCGGCCCTTTGCGTACGACTGCCTTTCGCTGCGCCCCTCGGGTCGGTCAGGACCCGGCGGGCTGCCCCTGGGCGCCGACCTTTCGGGCGTTGCCCTTGCCGCCGCCGTTCCGGGCGCCTGCCCGTCCGCCGGCCCTGGGGCCCCTGCGGCCGGGCGGCCGCTGGTCGCGGATGTACTCCTTGTAGCTCTCGGCCACCTCGTGCGTCGGGCCGTCCATCACGAGCTTGCCCTGGTGCACCCAGAGCACTCGTGTGCACATCGCCTCGACGGTCGAGATCGAGTGGCTGACCAGGAACACCGTCCCGGCGTTCTGGCGTACCTCCTCGATCCGCGCCTTCGACCGCGCCTTGAACGCGGCGTCTCCGGTGGCGAGCGCCTCGTCGATCATCAGGATCTCCGGGGACGCCGCCGAGGAGATGGCGAAGCGCAGCCGGGCGGCCATGCCGGACGAGTAGGTCTTCATCGGGAGGTACACGAAGTCGCCGATCCCGGCGAACTCCACGACCTCGTCGAAGCGCTCCTCGACCTGCTTGGGCGTGAGCCCGAGAGCCAGACCACCGATCATGATGTTCTGCTCGCCGCTCAGCTGCGGCATGAGCGCCGCGTTGACGCCGAGCAGTGACGGCTCACCCGACACGTGAACGCTGCCCGACGCCGGCGGCATCAAGCCGGCGATCGCCCGCAGCAGCGTGCTCTTTCCCGAGCCGTTGACGCCCACGATCCCCACCGACTCGCCGTGCCGGACCGTGAACGAGATGCCCCGCACGGCGTGCACCTCGCTCACCCCGCCGGTGTGCTGGCGGCCTGCGCTGACCAGTCGCTTGAGGAACGAGGGCTTGATCTGCGCCTCGCGGACCTCGGCGCCCTTCGCCGCTTCCTTGCGTGCCCGGCTGCCGACCACGCGGTAGACGACGTGGAGGTCGTCCACGACCAGGCAGGGATCGCCGATCGGGGTCTCGGGTGCCGTCTCTTCCAGGTCCTCGGGCTCGAGCTCGAGGTCGAAGTCCATGTGTGCGTCGGCCTCAGTCACGTCCGTACCTCTCCTCGCCCCGCCAGAAGATGACGAAGCCGATCGCGAAGAACACCACTGCCCACGCCGCTCCGAGCGCCCACATCAGCCCGCTCTGCGGGATGCTCTCCTCCTGCGTCAGGCAGGACCGGACGAGGTAGAGGAAGACCGCCACAGGCTGGTACTCCAGGATCCCGCCTACCACGACCTTGGCGCCCTCGGAGATGTTCATCCGCTCGAGGTAGCCGGCGAGCGGGAAGATCACGCCGGAGCCGTACATCACCACCCGCATCACGAAGCCGATGATGTTGTCCAGGTCCGGCGTGGTGGCCACGATCCGGGCCATGATGAAAGCGAGCCCGGTGTTGAAGATCCACAGGAGCACGACGGCCGCTGGCAGGAGCAGCCACCACCAGGTGACCGTCATCGTCTGGTACCCGGGGAGGAGCCCACTGAGTAGCACGATGACGCACATGACGACGAGCGCCGGCAAGAGCGTCGCCAGGAGCGAGAGCACCGTGGACATGGGCAGCACAGCTCTCGGGAAGTGCAGGGAGCGCAGCAGCTGCGTCTTTCCGCTGATCGACTTGGCGCCGCCGGTCACCGACGACTCGATGAACCGGAAGATGAAGACGCCGATCACGATGAAGGCGATCGAGTTCCCCACGTGCCGGTTCACGCCCAGCAGGATCCCGAAGATCAGCACGTAGACGGCGGCGTTGAGGATCGGGTTCAGGACGGCCCAGAGCTGACCGAGGTAGTTGCCCTGGTTCCTCGCATAGGCGGTGGAGGTCGCCAGTGTGCGAATGAAGGACCAGCGGCCCATCAGGTCCCGGATGTACTCCAGGAGCGGTGGGCGGACGTTCAGCCGGCGAAGGCCGTACTGCTTCGCCAGCGCCATCCGCTCTTCCGACGTCGTGTCGGGCTCCAGCGGCGGCGGTGGTTGTGGCGTGCCGCCGCGCACAGGGCGGACACCGGCTGCGGCCGCATCGGTGGTGGGTGTGCTCACGGTTTAGGAAATACCTGTCTGTGGAGGGCAGGCCGGCATCGACCGGCCATCAAAATCCTAGCGGGTCGGGCTGAAAACCTACCAGACAGGTCGGGCATTCCGGGGCCTCCGCCCGGCGTGATCCTGTTCTCCCCGACGTGAGAGACTGCCCATCGTGCCGACCGCCCACCACAATTCGCCTCATCCGACGGGGCCTGCGGGCGCACTGGTCGAGTCGCCGCTCCAGCTTCTCTGCACCATCGAGGCCCATGCCGCGGGGCTCGGCGGGACCCCGACTCGCGTCCATGTGCGCGACGACGTCCCCGCGCTGGACGACGCCCTGGACGAGGTACGGCGTTTCGGGCTGCCCGAGGGGTTCGCGGCCGACCTGGGCGGACGGCGCGCTGCGCTCACCGCTCACGAACCGGTCTGGCTGGTCGGCGACGCCTTCTCCGGCCTGTTCCAGGCGACGGCGCCCCTGCGGCGCGGCCTGACCCACGTCGTTCTCGTCGACGACGGGCTCGCCACTCTCGACCTGGCCCGACGGCTGGCGGAACGCGAACCGCTGGTCCGCCCGCGCGCCACGGCCGGCGCGGCACGCCGCCGACTAGGCACCGTCGCCGCCCGCCGGCTGCGGGACCTCGCCGCCGACGGACGCGCGACCCTGTTCACGGCGCTGCCCCTCGACGCGGGTGTCAGCGACCGCCTGCGCGCACAAGGATTCGAGCTGGTGCGGAACGAGTTCACCTGGCTCGCCCACGCTCCGGCCGGTGACGCCCCGGCCGAGCCGACGGTGGTCATCGGCTCCGCCCTCGCCGCCGACGGGCTGATCGACACCGACAGCTATGTGGAGTGGGTCCGGTCGCTCGCGGCAGACGGCCCGTTGCGCTACCTCCCGCATCGCCGCGAGCGGAACGAGGCACTGACCAGGCTCTCCGCGATCGACGGGCTGGTACTCGACGCGGCAGGGGCCCCGGTAGAGCTACGCTTGCGCGGCATGGCGGCATCGCAGCGCGTCGTCAGTCTCCCATCCACGGCAGCCGTACTCCTGACCACGATCCTCGCCCCCCGGGGCGTGGCGGTCACGCCGCAGGCCGTGCCGGACCGCTGGTGGACCGATCGCGCGGCACCGAGCTTGCGCGCGCACCTCTCGAGCGTGCTCCGGCTCGCGGCGGAGACCCGCGCCGCCGGAACCGGACCCGACTCGACCTACCCGGAGGACCACGGATGACCATCCGCGTGCTCGCCGTCGCGGACAGCGACTCCTACCTCAAGTGGGCGTGCTCGACGCTCGACAGCCTCGGCGCGCCCGACGCCCCGCTGGAGCGATCGGCCGTCCTGATCAGCACTCCGATCGTGCCCACCACGAGCCAGATCGCGGCCGCCGTCGCCGGTTCCTCCGTGGTGCGCCCGCACGTGCTGAGCCTGCGCGCCCTGAAGCAGCACGTCCGGGACGCCAAGCCCGACGTCGTGCTGGTCGCCGCGACCGGGCCGGTCGCGGAGATGGTTGCTCGCACGGTTGTCCGGGCGGACCCGCAGCGGCGGCCCGCCCTCGTCACCGGCCTGCCGGGCATGGCCCTGCCGGCCACGCCGCGCGGCACGGCATGGCGCCGCTGGTGCGACGCGTTCGTCGTGCACAGCCGCCGGGAGCGCCTGGCCTACCAGGACGCGTTCGCCGCCCACGGCGTCGAGCCGCACGTGGTACTGACCCATCTGCCGTTCCTGGAGCGGAACGCCACCATGACGCCGAAGCCCATCGAGCGCGTCGTGTTCGCCGCCCAGGCCAAGGTGCCCGCCGGGCGCACCGAACGCCTCCGCCTGCTCGACGGCCTGGCGAACATCGCCAACGAAGGCTTCGACGTGATCGTCAAGCTCCGCGCCCGCAAGGGTGAGCGGCAGACGCACAACGAGGAGCACCCCTACGACGACCTGTGGGAGGCCGAGCACGCACGGCTCGGCCATCCGGCCGGCGCCCTGCGCTTCGTGGACGGCCCCATGGCCGAGTGGCTGCAGTCCGGCACGGCCCTCGTGACCGTCAGCTCGACGGCGGCGCTCGAGTCGCTGGCCCTGAACCTGCCGACCGCCCTGGTCGACGACTTCGGCGTCTCCGACGAGCTCCTCAACGAGCCCTTCGCGGGCAGCGGCTGCCTCGTAGCCCTCGCGGACGCCGGCAAGCTCTTCCGCGAGAGCGGCCCCGTGCCCGACGCCGCGTGGCTGGACGAGAACTACCTGCACAGCAGCGACTCGGAGCTGCCTGACGTCGTCTCGGCCCTCGCCGCGCAGCGTGCGGACGGCACGCTGCGCGAGCTGCCGGACGTGCGCCCCTGGCTGTGGCCACGGCACGTGCGGGTGCTGCTGCAGTCGGTGCTGCCGGCCCCGGTCTACCAGGCCATCCTGGTCGTCGGTCGCCCGGTCAAGCGGGTGCTCGGCGGGGCAGCGCCGTCGCTCGAGAACCGGTAGCCGACACCCGCCCAGATCGGGTGAATTATGCCAATCTGGGCGGGAACTTCGTTGCCCGGTCAACACGTAGCGGCTAGCGTCGGCCGGGCTCCACGACCCTACGGCCGGAAGACATCATGAAACGTGCTCTGATCAGCACCGCAGCTCTCACTCTGTCGCTCCTGACCGCCGGCGCGGGGACCGCCGTCGCCGCGGACGTCCCGGACCCCAGCGCGTCGCCTTCGCCGAGCATCTCCCCTTCGCCGTCCCCCAGCGCAGAGCCCGACGCCGATGTCATGGCGCTGGAACCGACACTCGGGCTGGCCCCGAACTTCACGTGCGACGAGGACCCGTCCGACGACTTCCAGATCCCGCAGGACGGGGACGGAGTCACCTACACCCTTGAGGACGGCATCTTCACCGCCGCGCTGGAGGAAGGGTACGTGTGGGGAGAGGGGCCAGTGAACTGGGACCCCTGGACCGATCCCATCTACGAGGAGCCGCCGTACATCGAGCCGGAGCCTGGCACCACGGACCCGTACGTCAGGGCGGTCGCCGACTACGCGTTCCCGAACTGCAACCACAACGACGAGACGACCGTCAACGTGACGACCGAGTGCACGGACGGCATGGGCTACCTCGTGTACGACATCGACGCGTGGTGGGCGACCGACGAGACCAGCGTCGCCATCTACCCCTACACCTCGGACGAGGCTGCCCAGGGGCGCACCGTCTATGACGGCAACACGCTGTCCGGCCGGCTTGCCTGGGACGGCAGCACACCCGGCATGACCGGTCCGATCGCTGTGGGGTACGGGGACGAGATCTACGATCCGGAGGAGACTGCGGTAAGCGACCCCATCTTCTGGATCCACACAGGCGAGGGCCGGGACATCCATGAAGCGCTGGCCATGCTCCGCTTCGAGTCCGCCGACCCGTGCCTCGGCGTCGACGGCGGAACTGGCGACGGTGAGGGTGAGGGTGCGGCCGACGGCTCCGACGACGACGAGCTCGCCGCGACCGGCCCCGAGGCCGCGTGGCTCACGGCCGGCGTCGCCGCGCTGCTGGTGGCCGCGGGCGCCGCGCTCGTCGTCGTACGTCGCCGCCTGGGCGCCTGAGACGACCCCATAACGCGCTGAGGCGCTCACCCCGCACGGGGTGAGCGCCTCAGCAGCGTCGACGGTCAGACGCCGTCGTCGGTCCGGACCCGCTCGGTGAGGCCGCGCAGGAAACCCGCCCCCCACGCCATGTGCATGGTCATGAGCGTGACGGGCAGTGCGAGGGCTGAACGCAGGTCCAGCCGTGGGCTGCGGGTCGCGGCGTGCGCCGAGGCGGCGAGGACGCCCAGCAGGTAGGTGGCTGGGGCCACGAGGCCGACCACCACCAGAGGCAGCAGGCCCGCTATCGCGCCGCCGACGGCAAGCAGGACCGACGTGCCGAGCACGACGACGGCGGTCGGCGGGGCGAGGTAGCGCAGGTTCGCGGTGCCGGGGTTGCGGCGCACCACCTCGCGACGCCACATGCCGGTACGCCAGAACTGCGTGGCGACGGCGCCGAGCGTGCGACGCGGCTTGTACTGGACCACGAGCGACGGGTCGAACCACAGCAGGCTGCCGCTGTTCCGCAGGCGCAGGCACAGCTCCCAGTCCTGGGCCCGCACGTACACGGGCGAGTACCCGCCCACGCGCTCCAGCGCCTCACGGCGGAACGTGCCCAGGTAGACCGTCTCGGCTGGGCCGGCACTGCCGCCCGTGTGGAACGACGCGGCGCCCAGACCTGCCGGGTGGCTCATCGCGCGCGCCACGGCCTTCTGGACGGGGGTGTCGCCGACGGGAAGCATCTGCCCGCCCACGCCGTCGGCCCCCGCGGCCTGGAGAGCCTCCACCGCGCGGCGCACGTACGTGGGCTCGGCCACCGTGTGGCCGTCCACGCGTACGAAGATCGAATGTCCCTCGGGCATGCGCTCCAGGCCTGCGTTCAGGCCGAGCGGCTTGGAGCCCGTCGGGTTGTCCACGACGGTGACGCGACCCGTCTCGACCGCGAGCTTGTCCGCGATCTCGCGGGTCCGGTCCTTGGAGGGGCCCACCGCGATCACCATGTGCAGCGGATGCGGGTAGTCCTGGCCCAGGATCGACCGCACCATCGCCTCGAGGTAGGGCTCCTCGTCACGTACGACGGCGACCACCGTCACCAACGGCATGCTCGCCGCATCTACCCGCTCGGGCACGAGGCCCCCTCTCGCGATGGCTGGGCCGCTGCGGCCCGTGCGTTCCCCTGAACCTGCCGGACCGGGGAACATCAGAGGCGGGCACCGCACGTGCGGCGCCCGCCTCCGACGATGAACAGTTCCACGGACTCAGACCCTGCTGGGCGTCCGAGCCTGCGACGTGCCTTCGGTCCAGGCGCTGTCTGACGCGCCTGAGCCTACTACTGGCCTCGGATCAGTGTGCTGATCCGCCTGGGCCTGTGGCTCAGGCGTCGACGCGACGGAGGCGCGACATCGGCGAGAACTCGCCGGGCATGACGCGCTTCTGGCCGTCGCCGAGAGCCTTCTCGAGGATGCGGATGTCACGCACCAGGTTCTCGAGGCCCTTGGGCTCGAGCGAGGAGGCGTGGTCCGAGCCCCACATCGCGCGGTCGAGCGTGATGTGCCGCTCCACGGCGACGGCGCCCAGCGCCACTGCTGCGATCGAGATCTGCAGACCGGTCTCGTGGCCCGAGTAGCCGACGGGCACGCCGTAGCGCTCCTGCAGCGTCGTGATGGTGCGCAGGTTCGCCTCCTCGGGGGGAAGCGGGTAGGTCGACGTGGAGTGCAGGATCACGAGCTTGCTCGTGTCCAGGATCTCCACGGCGGCGTCGATCTGCTCGAGCGTCGACATACCGGTCGAGAGGATGATCGGCTTGCCGGTGGCGGCGAGCGCGTGAAGCATCTCGTGGTCCGTGACAGAGGCGGAGGCGACCTTGTGGGTCGGCACGCCCATCTTCTCCAGGAAGTCCACCGACGGGGCGTCCCACGGAGAGGCGAACCACTGCACGCCCTTGTCCTTGGCGTACGCGTCGATCTCCGTGTACTCCGGCTCCTCGAACTCAACCTTGTACTTGTACTCGAGGTACGTCATCTCGCCCCAGGGCGTCTGACGGATCTTGTCGCGCTGGTCCTTCGGAGTGCTGATCTCCGGAGTGCGCTTCTGGAACTTCACGGCCTGGCATCCGGCCTCGACCGCGACGTCGATCAGCTTCTTGGCAATCTCGACGTCACCGTTGTGGTTGATGCCGATCTCGCCGATCACGTACACGGGCTGGCCGACGCCGACCTGCAGGTCGCCGATGGTGACCGGCGCGGGCTGCGCGTTCGTCGCGCTCATAAGAAGGTCCTTCCGAAAGGGTCAAGCACAGGGTAGTGCTGTTACGTGTCGTCGGGACTAACCGGTGACGACGGGGGTCTGGGCAGCTGCTGTACTGGAGGCGACTTCGCCCTGACGCGCAGCGAGTATACGGTCACAGATCTCACGAACCGCACCGTTCCCGCCCTCGCGGGACAGCACGAGCCTGGCCTGTGCCTTCACCTCAGGGCGTGCGTCGGCGACCGCGACGGGCCATCCGACGACCGCCATGGCGGCGAGGTCGTTGACGTCATTCCCGACGTACGCGACCCGCGACGGGTCCAGGTTCTGCTCGGCGATCCAGGCGCGCAGGGCCGAGGCCTTGTCGTCGATACCGTGCATGACCTGCACCTTCAGCTTGTCGGCACGCGAGGCGACGACCTTGTTGGTCTCCGTGGAGAGGATGAGGATCGGCAGTCCCGTGCGGCGCAGGCGGGAGACGCCCATGCCGTCGCCGCGGCTCACCCGCACCTGCTCGGTGCCGTCCTGGTCGACGTAGGCGTGGTCGTCGGTGTGGACGCCGTCGAAGTCTGTGACGAGCGCCTCGACGTCGAGCGGCACCGGAGCGGCGTCGCTCTTCTGGTCCACGAGCTGGCGGGCGAGCCAGAGGTCGCGCGGCTCGTCGATCTCGATGGACCACTCGGGCGCCAGCGGCTGGATGCCGACGTCGCCGAAGAATCGGCGACCACCTTCACGGAACCCGTCCGTACGCATCACGTAGAACGCACCGGTCTCGCGGAAGTGCGGGGCGCGCTCCTGGCGGCGCGGGCGGTACTCGGTGGTGTGTCCCACAGGGCTGGCGACGCCGTCGTCGATGCGCCACTGGAAGTCGTGCGTCTCGGAGACCGCTACCACTACGTCCTTCTCGCCCGCGGTGACGCGGCGGATCGCCGTGTCCAGGTCTTCCGGGTCGATGAACGGTGAGGTGCACTGCACCAGCACCGTCACTGGCGGGATCTCCTGGGGAGGCAGGCCGCCGTCGCCGGCCTCGACGCGGTCGAGGACGTGCAGCAGCGCCGACTCCGACGATGCCGTGCTGCCCGCGATCTCCGCGGGGCGGGCCACGACGCGCGCACCGTGCAGGCGGGCCTCGGCGGCGATCTCGTCATGGTCGGTCGAGACGATGACCTCGGCCACCGACGGGGCCGCGAGCGACGCCTGTACTGCGCGCCCCACGAGCGTGATCCCGTCCACTCGCGCGAGGTTCTTCAGCGGTACCCCCTGAGAGCCGCCGCGCGCAGGGATGATGACTATCGCCGATGGGGTTGTCTGGTCGGGCATGGCCTAATCTCTGGTGGTAGGGACGGGAGCGGGAGCGACCCTATCGAACGAGGTGCCGTGCGTGGTCCTGGAGCGATGTTCCTGGCGCAGCTCCTCGTACTGGAGAGCACCCGATCTACTGTAGCGTCCCTGCACGCCCGCCCCACCGCGCAGCAGGAGTAGCGAATGTCCCCAGATTCGATCCGCAGAACGCTTGCCCGTCGCGGATCCGGCCTCGCGGCCACCGTCGTGAACGAGACCAACAGGCTGGTCGGCTCGAACGCCGCCACTGTCGAGCGCGCGGACGCCAACCGAGCATTTCTCGACGCTGTCGAGAAGCACGACGAGCACGTCAGCGCGAAGACGCGCCGTGCCCGCAGGGAGCTCCTGGACCACGTCCTGCAGGCCGACGACGGCACCACTCTGTTCGCCCTGACGACCGGCCGGATCGCATGGACGAGCCCGTCCGGCGCCTTCGGCCGTGCGCTGACGCTCGTCGAGACGGCCGTCGACGAGGGCGACCTCCGGTACGCCACCGAGGTCGTCGAGCAGCTCCTCGCCGAGCGCCCGCAGAGTCCTCGCGCGCACGACCTCCGGGGCGTCCTCGAGGCGGCCGAGGACAACTGGGCGGCCGCCAAGAAGGACTGGCGCCTCGCCGAGCGGCGCACCACCCCTGACCCCGAGGAGCTGCGCCAGACCGTCGACCGTCGCGTCCGCCGCGAGAAGAACCTCGCCATGCTCCGTGCGGCTGTCGTGCAGTGGTCCTCGACGCTCGACGTCGACGGTCTCGACGAGGCGACCCGGAGCCTCGTCGACCAGGTGCTGTCCGTCGCACGCAGTCCTCGGCGGGGCGAGGAGCTCGAGGCCGGCGTCGAGGCCCTGCTGGTGCACACCGCCGCCACCGACGACACCGCTACCGTCAGCGCCCTGTTCGACGCCTACGCCGTCATGCGGGGCCGGACGTCCCCCCGCTCGGAGCCCGACTGGCTCGTCACCGCCGTCAAGGAGGCATCGGCGCTGTCCGACGACGGCGACTTCGCCGGCGCGGCGGCCGTGCTCGAGAAGGTCGCCACGACGCCCGGGGCGCTCCGGATCAACCAGTTCCTGCTCATGTGGGCGCGTCTCTTGTCTTCGACCAGCCGGTACGGGGCGGCGCACTCGGTCCTCGGTCTCGTGACCGCACCGCCCGAGGACGTCGCGCAGGCCCAGTTCCAGCGCGCACGGACCGCCTGGATCACGCACCGCTACGAGGACGGCGAGATCGCCGCGGCGGCGGCGCTGGAGGCCGATCCCGAGCGAAGCGCGGCGTCGAAGATGCTCGAACAGATCCGGTCCTCCGCCTACAGCCGGAGCGCCCTCGGCGCCGCCGACCTCGCGGGTAGCGTCGCGCATGTCGCCTACTACCCGGGAGCGACCGGGAACTTCGGCGACGTCATCCTGCCGATCGCGGTCCGGGCAGCCATCGAGACCGCCACGGCACCAACCACCTGGCGGCCGTACCACGCCCACCAGGTCGTCGACGACGTCACCGTGGAGCAGTTCAACGCCCAGCGCGCGGTGGTCGTGGGCGGAGGCGGACTGTTCCTCCCGGACACGTCGCCCAACGGCAACTCAGGCTGGCAGTGGAACGTCGACAACGACCACCTCGAGCGCATCACGACGCCGCTCGCCCTGTTCGCGGTGGGCTACAACCTCTTTGCCGGGCAGACCTTCAAGGGCACCCTCTTCC
Source organism: Promicromonospora soli (assembly GCF_014653785.1). Classification (GTDB taxonomy): domain Bacteria; phylum Actinomycetota; class Actinomycetes; order Actinomycetales; family Cellulomonadaceae; genus Promicromonospora; species Promicromonospora soli. The sequence goes on from NZ_BNAS01000007.1 coordinate 205,372, forward strand.
AGGACAGCCTCGTGAAGGTCGCCGAGAAGGCGGAGTTCCTCGGGCTGCGCAACCAAGGGTCGATCGACCGTGTGCGCTCCGCCCTCCCCGCGTCCCTCCAGGACAAGGTGCGCTACGTCCCGTGCCCGACGACGATCCTGTCGCGCATCCGCCCGCTGGCCACGGCACCCGCCACGGGTACCGGACGGGTGCTGCTCAATGCCGCCTTCGACCGCAGGTCGCGCCGGTTCGGCGAGAGCTACGGGGAGTTTCTCGAGGAGATGGCCCGCCTGGTCAACGGCGTGCGTGCGTCCGGCGCCGAGATCGCCTTCGCCGCGCACCTCACGAGCGACGAGCGGCTCGTCAACGACCTCAGGAGGAGCTTCGACCTGGAGCTCCCGGTGGAACGTCTCTACAACAACCCGCTGGAGGAGAGCCTGGCCGTGTACCGCGACGCAAGCCTCGTGATCGGCATGCGCGGGCACGCGACGATGGTCCCCTTCGGCCTCGGGACGCCCGTCCTGAGCATCGTGTCCCACCCCAAGATGCGCTACTTCCTCGAAGACATCGGGCGCCTCTCCTGGGCATTCGACGCGGCCACGCCGGACCTCGGCGAGCGGCTGCTTGAAAGTACGCTTGACATAGTTGCGCGGGAGGAGGAAGTGCGACGCGAGGTACTCGCCCTCCAGGAGCAGCTCGTCGAGCCCGTGTTCTCCGCCGCGCGCAGCCTCGTCGGCTGACGAGTCCCCGCCCGTAGGCCGCTGCCGGGGAGCAACATCCCCGTTGGTATGCTCGCAGCCGCAGAGACTCGCACGACAGTCTCTCCGGCGACCACAAAGTCGAAGGCCGCGCACAGCGCGAGCCGAAAGGTATTACGTGACCAGTCGTATGAAGGCCGCCCGAGGCGTGCGAGGAGATATCCAGGCGCTCCGCGCATTCGCCGTGATGGCGGTGGTGCTCTATCACCTCTGGCCGATGCACGTCCCCGGCGGCTATATCGGTGTCGACGCGTTCTTCGTGATCTCGGGGTTCCTGATCACGTCGCACCTCCTGCGCGAGGTCGACCGGACCGGGAAGATCGACCTCCCGCAGTTCTGGGCGAGACGCGTCCGGCGGCTGCTGCCCGCCTCGCTGCTCGTCGCAGTCGTCTCGGCCGTCGCCGTCCTGCTGCTCGTGCCGCGGGAGATGTGGCAGACGTTCCTCCAGGACACGATCGCGGCGACCGTCTACGTGCTGAACTGGGCGCTGGCCGCGCAGGCCGTGGACTACCTGGCCGCCGAGAGCGCGGCCTCGCCGGTCCAGCACTACTGGTCGCTGAGCGTCGAGGAGCAGTTCTACCTGGTCTGGCCGCTCCTGATCGTCGGAGCGATGTGGCTCGCCGTCCGCAGCGGGAAGTCCCGGCGCTCGGCGATCTTCGCGGTCCTCGCCGTGACGACCGTCGCCTCGCTGGTCTACGGCATAGTGCTGACGTTCACCGACCCGGCAGCCGCTTACTTCGTGACCCCGACGCGGGCCTGGCAGTTCGGCGCCGGCGCTCTCCTCGCCTTCCTCAGCACCACCCTCGCGAACCGAGGCGGGTTCTCGGCGATCGTGTCGTGGACGGGCATGGCCGCCCTCGTGGTGTCGGTCTTCGCCTACGGCAGCGGGACGCCGTTCCCCGGGGTCGCGGCCCTGCTGCCGGTCGTCGGCGTGCTCCTGGTCGTCGCCGCCGGCGAGTCGAACCACCCCCTCGCACCGACGCGGCTCTACAACCTGTCGCCCGTACGGTGGCTCGGCGACAACTCGTACTCGATCTATCTGTGGCACTGGCCGCCGATCGTGATCCTGCCGTACGTGCTCGGGGGGAACCTCGACTACCGCCACAAGCTCGCGATCCTCGCCGGGACGCTGATCCTCGCCTGGCTGACGAAGCTGTACGTCGAGGATCCCGTTCGCAAGACCCCGGTCCTCGCCAAGCGACGCCCGCGCGTGACGTACGCGGTGCTGGTCGGCACCACGGTGGTCGCCCTGGCGGCGCCGCTCATGGGCATCTCCGTCATCAATGCCCAGGAGCGGGAGAGCGAGCAGCTGGCCGACCAGGCGATCGGTACCGAATGCTTCGGTGCTGCCGCGATCCAGCCGGACGGGACCATCTGCTCCCCCGAGACGGTCACCGAGATCGTGCCCGAACCCGCGGTGGCCGAGAGCGACCTGCCCCCGGTCTACACCGACGAGTGCCGGGTCCAGCCCGAGGGCGAAGGCGTGCTCGAGTGCGTGCTCGGCGATCCAGACGGGGAGCGCTCCATAGCGATGGTGGGCGACTCCCACCTGGCTCAGTGGGCCACGCCTCTGTCGGAGATCGGCAAGGCCAATGGCTGGCGGATCACCCTCTTCTTCAAGGGCGCCTGCGCGTTCTCGGCGGCGATCGAGAGCCTGGACTCGACCTTCGACGAGACGACCTGCATCGCCTGGAACGACGAGGTTCTCGACCGCGTCCTGACCGGGGGCTTCGACGGCGTCGTGACGTCGTCCCGGGCGGGCTACACGTTTGTCGACGCCGCTGGTGAGCCCGACCGCGGCACCGCCGTGGGCGGCTTCCGCGACCGGTGGGCCGAGCTGACCGCCGCCGGTATGCCCGTCGCCGTCCTTGCCGACACACCCCGGATGCCCGACGAAGCGCGCGAGTGCGTCACCACGGCGGCGGACACCGCGTCGTGCGGCGTCGACCGCTCCGAGGCGTTCTCCCTGCCGGAGTACTTCCACGCGGCCGCGCGGGATGCCGACGACGTCACGCTGGTCGACCTCGGGGACCGCTTCTGCACCGACGACCGCTGCCCCGCGGTCGTGGGCTCGGTGTTCGTCTACCGGGACGGGAGCAGCCACATGACCGACACGTTCGCCAGGACGCTGCAGCCATATCTGGAGGACGGGCTTCGCCCCTTCACCACCGCAGTGAGCAACTGACCAGGAAAGTCGAGAGGATTTCGTCGTGAAGATCGCTGTTGTGGGTACGGGTTATGTCGGTCTGTCGAACGCGGTCCTGCTGGCCCAGAAC
>NZ_BNAS01000008.1:0-36370 GCF_014653785.1 Promicromonospora soli
CTGGAAGGCGCGCGGCAAGCTCGACGTGCCCAAGGAGCGGTTCGTCGCGTACCCGGACGTGCGGCACGAGGGCGACCCGACGGTCCTGCTGGGATGGGCTGGTTGGTCGCACCGCGACCAGGCGCTGGCCCTGGCACGGGAGATCCTGGCGCAGCTGTCGCGTGGTGCTCCGGACGAGGCCGTGGTGCCGTTGGTCGCGGGTTTGGTGGAGCTGGAGCCGTGGGTGGCGCAGTGGCACTCGGAGATCGAGCCGGCGTTCGGCACGAGCGCGGCCGCCGTGGTCTCCGGGACGATCGACCAGCACCTGTCCCGCCTCGAGATGACGCGGGATCAGGTCACGGCGTGGACGCCCGAACCGACTAAACGGGGGCGTAGGGCCAACGCATGACCGCGCTTGTCGAAGCACGTTCACCCGACTGGCATGCGTCCGATCGACCGCCCGGGCAACAGTCGATAGTTAGGCTCCAACCATGCAGGTGAACAGCCTCGCCCTCCCGTTGCGGGACGCGATCTCGATTCCCGAAGCAGTCCACGACGATGACTTCGTCTTACGCATCCACGAGGCGCAGGAGGCCGCCGAACAGACCCTGCGCGACTACGTCGTGACAGACTCGATTGCGCGCGCTTTCGACTCGGGACTGACACTCGTCGGATCGACTCTCAAGGGTGGCGCAGCGAAGGGTGCGTTCGTCCACGGGTCGTTCGGTGCTGGCAAGTCGCACTACATGGCGATCATGGAGCTTCTACTTACTGGCAACTCGGTGGCGAAGGCACTGCCAGGGCTGCAGTCGACGGTCGCCAAGCACTCGGCCGTCCTCGACCGGAAGCTCCTTACGGTGGACTACCACCTGTTGGGCGCGGGCTCGTTCGAGGAGGCACTGTTTTCCGGGTACCTCACCGCGGTGAAGACCAAGCATCCCGATGCTCCGGTCCCGGTGTTGCACCGATCGGATGCGCTGCTCGACAACGCAGACAGCCTCCGTGCACAAATGGGCGACGAGGCGTTTTTCGCCGGCCTCGACGGGGTTGCACCGGTGTCGTCAGGCTGGGGAGCACGCGCATCGTCGGGTGTCACCCCGGCTCAGTATGAAGCGGCGCGCGGCAAGGCTGCAGGGGACAGCGACCGGCAGAAGGTCGTGGCGGCGCTTGTAGCCTCCTACTTCCCGGCGTTCGAGCAGACCGGCACGTGGCTCGACATGACTACTGGTCTCCAGGCCATGACGGCGCACGCGAAGGACCTGGGCTACGACGGGATCGTGCTGTTCCTGGACGAGCTTGTCCTGTGGTTGGCCGGTCATCTACGGGACACCACGTTCATCTCGAACGAAACCTCCAAGGTCGCCAAGCTCGTGGAGACAGGGACAGGCAAGCTCGCTGTGCCGCTCGTGTCGTTCGTGGCCCGGCAGCGCAACCTCTCCGACTTCCTGGGCGGCGGCTCCGTGGGCGCCGAGCAGATGGCTCTTGCCGATTCCTTCCAGTGGTGGGAGGACCGCTTCGACGCGATCACGCTGGCGGCGGCGGACCTGCCGCATATCGTGCACAAGCGCCTCCTGCAGCCGCGCAGCGAGGAGGCCAAGGAGGCGCTAACTGCCGCCGTCGGGCGCGTGCGGGCGAACCCGGCCGCATGGCAGCACCTGCTTCGTGGTGAGGCCGGATCCAGGGGCGGCGACTTCGAGCAGGTCTACCCGTTCTCGCCAGCACTGGTGGACGCGCTGGTGGCGCTGTCGTCGATCATGCAGCGCGAGCGCACAGCGCTCAAGACAATGACGGACCTGCTGGTCCGTGGGCGCGACGAACTGACCGTGGGCGACGTGATCCCCGCGGGCGACCTCTTCGACGTGATCGTGCTGGGCGAGGCCACGCCGACGTCGGAAGACATGCAGCAGCTGTTCCGCTCCGCGCGGGCGTTCTTCGCCATGAAGATGCAGCCGTGGCTCCTGGTCAAGCACAACCTGACGGAGCAGGAGGCCGACGGGCTTCCCCGGGACCACCAGTACCGACGCGAAGAGCGATTGGCCAAGACGCTGTTGGTCGCAGCGATCGCGCCCGGCACAGCCTCGCTCAAGGACCTCACGGCCTCGCGGCTCGCTGCTCTGAACTTCGGGGACGTGGTCGCCATGCTCCCCGGCATGGAAGCGGGCCAGGTTGCGACACTGGCCAAACAGTGGGCAGCCGAGTTCGGCGAGATCACCGTGGGTGCTGGTGGCGACCCGATCATCACGCTGCAGCTGACAGGTGTGGACCTCGACGCGATCGTCTCTCAGGTCGACGGCGAGGACCGGGACGAGAACCGTCGCACCCTGTTGCGTCGCATGCTTGCCGAGCAGATCGGCGCAGCCGAGACCGGTCGTCTGGGTGGTACTGGATACGAGCTGAACCACGTCTGGCGCGGGCAGAAGCGCACGGTGGACGTCGCCTTTGGCAACCTACGCGACACCTCCAGCGTGCGCGTGGAGACGCTGCGTGCCGCCGACGACCGCTGGCGGCTGATCATCGACTTCCCGTTCGACGAAGGCCACGCACCTGCCGACGACGTTGAGCGCCTGCGCCGCGAGAAGATCGACGGTTTGGATACCGAGACGGTCGCCTGGCTGCCACACTTCCTGTCGGCACAGCGGATGTCCGACGTCGGCAAGCTGGTCAAGCTCGACTTCCTGCTGACGGGCAGCCGGTTCGACCAGTACTCGCAGAACCTCCCTCTGGCCGAGCGGGAGCCGGCTAGGCGGCAGCTCACCAACCAGCGCGACTCGTTGCGGGAACAGGTCGTGGCGTCGCTACGGCAGGCGTACGGCATCGACGCGGACAACGGCGACCACCTGGGGCAGCGGCTTCAGGAGGGAAACACCTTCATGTCGCTGGCCAGCGACTACGACCCCCTGAAGCCGAACGTGCCGTCGATGCGGCAGGCGGTGACCGACCTGCTCGGCGGCGCCCTGACGTCGCGCTATCCCAAGCACCCGACCGTGGACCGCGGTGAGGAAGAGGTCAAGCGCGGCGAGCTGTCTGCAGTCCTTGAGGTCGCGCGTCGTGCTGTCGCGCTGCCCAACGGGCGCTTCGAGGGCGTAGACCGCGCGACCCAGGGCAAGATCCGGCGTGTCGTGGAGGCCTTTGGTGTGGGTCGGCTGTCCGAGTCCACCTATGTGCTGGACGCGGTCCACTTTCAGTGGACCGACGCCTTCGTCAAAGCAGGCGCTTCTGGTGATGTCACGGTAGGCGCACTGCGCGAGGCACTGAAGACGTTCGGCATGACGCGTGACGTCGAGGATCTTCTGGTGCTGGCCTGGGCAGCCTTAGCAGACCGGCAATGGTTCAGGTATGAGAGCCCGACGGCGACGCCACCGCTCGGGTCGCTCACCGATGACATGGTGTTGCATGAGCCGGTGCTGCCGACGCCTGATGAGTGGGAGCGCGCTCGAGCGCGGTCCAAGGCGCTGTTCGGGTTTGGTGCCAACGAGCACACGCTGTCCCTGGCCGCCGTTGGCCGGCTGGGCCAGGTGGGTGCCCGGTTCAAAGAAGCGATCCACAGCACCCGCCAGCTCGTTGATTCCCTCGACCAGCACGCGGCGCTGCTTGGGCTGAGCGACGTCTCCCCGCGGCTGTCGTTCGCTCGTCGTGCCTACGAGCTGTGCGAGACGGTCGCAGCCGGTTCCAACGACGTCGAGCGGCTGCGACTGCTGGCCGACGCTGACCTACCGGCCGAGCTCGAGCCGATGGCCAGCACGATCGCTACGGCGAGCGAGGTCTCCGCGGCAATCCAGGGTGCGGATTGGGCGTTGATCGAGCAGCTTCCCCTACTGGGCGATGCGAAGGCCGATGCTGCCCTCACGGCGCTCCGGCAGGCCGCCGGCCACGTCGAGCAGCATGCATCGCTCCGGACGGCTCTGGCGAAGGCAGCTCAAGGGGTCACCCGGATCCTGGTCGCGCGCAAGCCCGTAGTGGACCAGGAGGCCGAGGCACGCCGGCTGGCAGCGGAAGAGGCTGCACGCAAGACCCGAGAAGTGGAAGAGCGGCGGGCGGCGGACGAGCGCCAGCGGCGGCTCGACGAGGAGGAAGAGCGGCTCCGCAGGGCCCGCGTGGAATTCGAAGGGCAGCAGGCCGAGCTGCGCAAGCAGCAGGAGGAGCTCACCAAGCGGACGCGTGGCGAGTCTCGTTCGCTCCGGAGGGCCGCCGACATCGAGGACGTTGCGCAGTCTCTGGCGGTTGAGTTCACCAAGCCGGTGGCCGGCAAGAAGCTCACCGTCTCGTGGAGGTGGGAGTGACAGTGACAGCCGGGACGGTACGCACCGTCGTCGTCTCTCCGGCGATGGTGCGGCAGAAGGCTGCCGCTCTCCTCAAGGCGGAAGCGCAGGTGCTTGTCCTGAGGGCCAGACCGGAGTGGCCGCATGGCGACCTGGTCGTTGACGGCCGGACGGTGCGGATAGTGGAAGGCATTTCTCAGCTTGCCATCCTCGACGCCTACGAGAACCTCGGTGAGCACGACAAGCTCGTCGTGCTCACCGACCGCACGCGAGAGGATCTGGGCGAGAGCGTCCTGGTGCGGGCCCACAGGCAGCAGGTCGACCAACCTGACGAGTGGGCCGCGGTCCCGGGGCTCTTCGTCGGTGCGCACGAGGTCAGCAGCGAGTTGCGGCGTCGCAAATGGGTTGCAACAGCTCTGCTTGACCACGAGCCCACGGCGGGTTGGCCGGCTTCGGCCGAGCCCGCGCTGACCGCGCAGCACGCACTCGGTTCCCTTCTGGCGCACCTGCTGCGGCTCGACCCAGCCACCGATCTGGACAGCGTCCTGTTGCTCACCGGTCTCGGGCGCCGCGAGGTTCGCGCCGCGTGGGCAGAGATCGACGAGGTCCTGCGCGGCCACTTGATCGACTGGGCGGGAGACGACCTCGGAGTGGGTGCCGCCTTCGCGCTGCAGGTGGCGCAACGGACCGAACATGTCGCACCGCTCTCGGTGGCGCTGGCCATGGATGTGCTGTGGCCAGAGAACGGAGGCGACCCGTCGGCGGAGCAGCTCGCTGCACGTGTTCGGGTGGAGCGGTATGTGGACGGTCGTACTGTCGCAGAAACGCAGGCGAAGGCCGTGGCGCGTCTCGCCAGGACTGCCATGCTCCGGCTGGGCACGGACAATGCCCCCGAGGCTGCCGGAGCACTCCGGCAGGCGGAGGTGTTGCTGAGCGACCTCGGCTGGCCCGAGGGTGCCCGCGAGTCCACTGTGCTGCGACCTGGGCTTCAGGTCCGGCTCGAAGCACTGGGGACCGCGCTCGATGCAGGGACCGGCTTTGAAGAGGCACTGACGCGAGTCCGCGAACACCGCGATGGGCGCGATCTTGATGCTCCAGAGATGGCGGTCCGGCTCGCCCGATGGCTTGCCGCACCGGAGGCCAGCACCGCAAACCTGGCCGAAGACCTGGGCCGCCAGATGGACGACGGGGCATGGGCCGATGCCGCCCTCGGAGTTCTGTGGACCGGAGCGGATGAGCCAGTAGTCGGCGCCGCGTACCGACGGCTGATCGAGAGGGTGCGTGGACGCCGTCGGGCTCGAGACGAGATCGCTGGGGGTCGCCTGGGCGAGGTTGCGCCTGTGGAAGTTGCGAGCTCTGGTGTGCTGGGCTCAGTCGCGCTGGGCGTGGAGGGCCTGCTCCGTGGCGTGGTCGGCCCGTGGAAGGGCGGTCGGGGTGTCCTTCTTGTCGTGCTCGACGGAATGAGTGCGGCGATCGCCACACAGCTGGCCGGCGAAGTAGCAAGGATCGGAATGGCCGAGTGGGTGCCGAGTAGCACTCGTCGGCGGCTGGCACTGGCAGCGGCGTTGCCCTCGCTCACCGAGGTCTCGCGGACGACGCTGTTCTCCGGTGCTGTCCGGTCCGGCGACGCTGCGATCGAGAAGTCGGCTCTTGCGGCTGCCTTCCCGGGGTCGGTCGCGTTCCACAAGGGCGAACTGCGAGCCGAGGGCGGCCTGGCGTTGGCGGCTCCCGTTGCACAGGCAGTCACCGACCCGAAGGTGCCCGTGGTCGGCGTCGTGATCAACGCGATCGACGACGCAGCACACAAGAACGACACTTCCTCGACCACGTGGGATTTGCGGCAGCTTGCGCCGCTGCGAGCGCTGCTGGAGGCAGCTTGGCAGGCAGGTAGGGCAGTCGTGATCACCTCCGACCACGGTCACGTGGTCGAGCGGGGTACCACTGCGCGTCCAGAAGGCGGTGCGGATTCGCGATGGCGGCTCGCTACCTCTGGGCCGGTTGGCGACGGCGAGGTGCAGGTGAGTGGGCCACGCGTCGTCGGACCCGACGACGGCGTCGTTCTGCTCTGGCGCGATGACCTTCGGTACGGGCGGACTCATGCTGGGTACCACGGCGGCGCATCACTGGCGGAGATCACCGTGCCGGTTCTCGTCTTCCAGGACGTGAATACGAGTGGCGGAGCTAAGGGCTGGGAGCCTGCCCCGGTGCAGACCCCGGGCTGGTGGACCACTCCGGTTGAGGGGCCCGCAGCGCCCGCTGACGCGACGCCGGTAAAGGGCCAGCGGGGCCGAAAGAAGTCAGCTCGCGCCACGGATCTCTTCTTCAGCGACAACCAGGACGCACTGTTCGACATCGCGGAGCCGACCCATGCGCCGGGCGGAAAGCCCGGTGCCGATCTGGTGGACCAGATCCTGGCGTCAGAGACGTATGCCGAGCAGCGCGAGGGCGCCGGCCGTTTCGTGGTGGACGACTCGGTAACGGCGGCGGTGCTGCGAGTGCTTCTGGCGCACCATGGCCGTGCGCATCGCGACGCCGTTGCGGCGGCCGCCGAGGTGGCCGCGACCACCGTCGATCAGATGCTGTCGGTGCTCAAGCGGCTGTTGAACGTCGACGGATACTCGGTTCTCTCGACGGAGGACGGCGGCGAGACGGTGCGGCTCGACGTGGCGATGCTGCGGGAACAGTTCGGAGTTGAGCAATGACCGGGCCGTGCCTCAGATGCCGCGGTTCCGCGCCATGCCACGATGAGTGGGTAACGCCCCGATCCTGAGGAGCCTGTCTGCATGACTTCCCGCGCTGTCCGCATGAGCCCGCGTCGTCGTCGAGAAGTCATCGACGCGTTGCGCCGCGGAACGGTTCCGCAGCAAGGGCTCGACATCCTTGCGGTGGGGCTGGGGAGGTTCGAAGCGACGATCGACGACGAGCTGTCCTCGGTCAAGGGTGGTGGCGCACAGTTCAAGGCGGTCCGCGGCGAGTATGGCTCCGGCAAGACCTTCTTCGCTCGCTGGCTCACGGAGCGTGCTAGGAAGAGCGGGTTCGTGACCGCGGAGGTGCAGGTCTCCGAGACCGAGACACCACTTCACAAGCTTGAGACGGTCTACCGGCGGGTGATCGAGAGCCTGTCGACGTCGTCCACTCCGACGAGTGCCTTCCGGGACGTGATCGACGGATGGCTGTTCGTTCTTGATCGCGAAGTCCGCGAGTCCGGCGCATCGACGACGAGCGCCGTAGAAGCGGGCACCGAGAAGCTGCTCGAGAAGCGGCTCGAGTCCGTGTCGAGGGAGGCTCCGGCATTCGCCGCTGTTCTTCGTGCCTATCGGCGCGCCGTTGCGGATGGCGACCGGGCTCATGCAGACGCCCTCCTTGCGTGGCTTGCCGGCCAGCCCCACGTGGGCGCAGCGGCCAAGCGGTCGGCCGGCGTCAAGGGCGACCTTGATCATTTCGGCGCGCTCGGGTTCCTGCAGGGCCTGCTGACCGTTCTGCGTGACTCGGACTATGCCGGTCTCATCCTGGTGCTCGACGAGGTCGAGACCCTGCAGCGGATGCGGTCCGACGTCAGGGAGAAGTCGCTGAATGCACTGCGTCAGCTCATGGACGAGATCGATGCTGGTCGCTTTCCCGGTCTGTATCTGGTGCTGACGGGAACACCGGCGTTCTTCACCGGAACGAACGGCGTTCAGCGGCTCGCACCTCTGGCGCAGCGGCTGGAGACCGACTTCGCGACCGACGCCCGTTTCGACAATCCCCGTGCTCCGCAGATCCGGCTGCACGGCTTTACCGGTGATTCGCTCGTCGAGCTCGGTATTCGGGTTCGTGACATCTTCGCTACGGGATCGAAGGCAGCCGATCGGATCGAGGTCCTGGTCGATGATGAATATGTCGCCACGCTTGGGTCCGCCGTTACTGGTGAGCTGGGTGGCAAGGTTGGCGTAGCGCCGCGCGTGTTCCTCAAGAAGCTGGTCGCGGACGTGCTCGATCGCGTGGACCAATTCGAAGCCTTCGACCCACGTCGCGACTACGCGCTCACCGTGGGCGCGTCGGAACTTACCGAGTCCGAGCTGGAAGCGCGAAGCCTGGGCCGTCCACTAGCTGCGACATCGATCGACGACATCGACCTGAAGTTCTGAGCGACCTCGACGGACGGCGGTGAGACCGTAGTGGCAGGAGTTTCCGGCCTGGACGAGGCGCTTGAGTACCACCTGGTCAACTCCTTGGGGTGGCCCGCCCTGCGACCTCTGCAGCGTGACGCGGTGAAGCCCGTCCGGTCGGGCGCGGACTGTGTGCTCCTGGCGCCGACTGCCGGCGGAAAGACCGAGGCGGCGACCTTCCCGCTGCTGTCCGAGATGGCAAAACAGAACTGGCAGGGCCTGTCGGTCCTGTACGTCACGCCGCTGCGGGCTCTCCTGAACAACCTCTACCCGCGCGTCGAGCGTTACGCGGGATGGCTGGGGCGGACGGTTGGGCTCTGGCACGGCGACGTCAGCCAAGCCGCTCGCCGACGGATGCGGGCAGAGCCGCCCGACATTCTGCTGACCACTCCCGAGTCACTCGAGGCGATGCTTGTCTCCGGTGCCACGGAAAATCGAACGTTCTTCTCCGGTGTGCGGGCGGTGGTGATCGACGAGCTGCATGCCTTTGCGGGATCTGATCGGGGATGGCACCTGCTAGCTGTGCTCGAGCGGTTGCAGAGGATCGCTGCCCGCGACGTCCAGCGGATCGGGTTGTCCGCCACCGTGGGCAACCCCTCCGAGATCGGCACATGGATGCAGGGTTCCGGCGCTGCGGCGCGTGAGGTCCAGGTGATTGCTGAGCAACCTGCACCGGGCGCACCTGAGCCCGAGGTTCTGCTCGACTTCGTTGGCTCTGTTTCGAATGCTGCGCGAGTGGTTGCTGCGCTGTACCGGGGCGAGAAGAGGCTCGTGTTCTGTGAGTCGCGACGAACGGCTGAGGAAGTCGCATACGAGCTGCGTGAGATGGGCGTGCAGACATTCGTCTCGCACTCGTCTCTCTCGGCGGAGGAACGCCGGCTGTCCGAGCAGGCGTTCGCCGAGGCGCACGACGTCGTGATTGTGGCTACCTCTACCCTTGAGCTCGGCGTCGACATCGGTGACCTGGATCGAGTGATCCAGATCGACGCGCCACGCAGCGTGGCTTCGTTCCTCCAGCGTCTTGGCCGCACCGGAAGACGTCCGAGGACGGTACGCAACGCCCTGTTCCTGGCGACGTCGTCGGACACGTTCCTAGAGGCCGCAGGGCTCCTGCTGCTGTGGCGGCGTGGGTACGTGGAACCGGTGCGCCCGTCGCCGCACCCCCGACACCTGGCCGCGCAGCAACTTTTGGCGCTCTCGCTGCAGGAAGGCGCCTACGGCGCTTCGACCTGGCGCGACTGGTGGGGATCGCTGTCCTTGATGGACGACGGCGAGGAAGTCCTTGCCTACCTTCGTGGGGCCGGATTCCTCGTGGACGACGGCGGTCTGCTGATGGTCGGGCCTGCGGCTGAGAAGGCTTTCGGCCGTCGGCACTTCATGGACCTGCTGAGCTCGTTCACGGCGGAGAAGGAACTTCGGGTCCTGCACGGGAACAAGGAGCTCGGCTTCATCTCGCCGTTGGCACTTCCGCGCAGCGTGACCGACCCGGGTGATCGGAGCGAGCGGAAGCCGATCCTGATCAACGGCCGTGCCTGGTGGGTGGAGGCCGTGGACTGGAAGGCGTTCGAGGTCGCGGTGACTCCCGTTGGGGAGAAGGGCGACGTGAAGTGGCACTCCGACCCGATCGCGTACTCGTTCGAGATGATGCGCGCCCAGAGGGAGGTATTGCTGGGGGCGGATCCGGACGTGCCGCTGTCGCGGCGTGCTGAGGAGCGGTTGGTGGCAGTGCGGGAAGAGCACCGTGAGGCAGTGGCCCAGGACTCCTTCGTCATTGAAGCAAGAGGGCACGACGTCGTCTGGTGGACCTGGGCTGGTCTACGGGCCAATGAGACACTCCGGGCCGCGCTAGGTGGGCCGGAAGGCAAGTCAGACAACCGGAACCTGGTGGTGCGAGGAGCCGATTCAATCAGGAGACTGCGGGATGAGGACCTTGACGGTGCCGTGCCCTATGTTCCAGTCGAGATGGTCGAGACGCTGAAGTTCTCCGCTGCGCTCCCGCCGGCGATGGCGGTGCGGACGTTAGCGGAGAGGTTCGCGGACCGTACTGGAGCCCGGGCAACGGTCGCGGGTACCAACAGCCCGGGGCGCCGCACCATGGAGTCTGGTGGCGCGTGACGGCGCGTGGCCCCGGCACAATCAACCCCATGAACGACGACGCCACGATCGAGTCCGTACGGGACCGGCTCCGCGAGTTCGCTGTCGCGCGGGACTGGGGCCAGTTCCACACACCGAAGAACCTCGCGATCGCGCCGCCGCCGCAGACCATGTCCTGATTGCATGAATCGCCCGTGTGCTGCGCGGTCTCAAGCGACTGACCTGCATGGACTCGCCCTGCCCACGCGGCACCGACGGACTTCCGTTTCCGACAAGCGGACAGGTCCCCGCAGCACGTTCATTCGTGCTGCTCAGGGGACGTTCTTGTCTTCGGGGAGCGGTTCGCGGACCGGGACGGGGCCTTGGCAGTCGTGCGATCCGTAGAGGCCTGAGACGAACGTACGACATCTAAATGCCGAGCGGTCCCGGCTTTTTCACCCAGCCTGGTTGAACAGGGCGCGCTCGATCTGGTCGGGCGCGACATGCGTGGCTGACGTGGTGAGTTCATCGGCCCAACGCGCGAGTAGCTCGCAGTATGCGACGTAAGTGGCGGTGTACCAGTTCGCGCGCCGGGGCGGCAGGCTACTCCAGCCCGCGTGGTGGAGGCTTATTGCAACACGCTCATCGAGAATGACGCAGGGATGTGACGCTGCACCGTTCCCCGCGAAGTAGAGGTACTTGGTGAAGAACGACGGGCCTAGGTAGGGGATCGCGGCCTTCCCGGGCCGGATCAGCGTGCGGTACGCGTCAGCAGTGTTACCGGACCGTGCATGTTCCGCCGACTGCCGAAGCAGTGCGACGTTCGCTCGCGCCTCAGCCGGGTCGGCGAACGCGGCGATGCGTCGACCGTTGTTCCGGACCTTCGGCCCTGAGCCCCAGGCCAGGATGTGCCACAGCAGATTCAGGTAGGCGTCATCATCAGTATCTGGCCCGACTGCGGTGGCAAGGCCAAACAGCGACCCACGTGTCAGCTGAAGCTCACCGGAACCGTTCGGATCCGACGTGACACTGAACCGGCCGAGCCCAGAGTCAGTCAGCGTTCGGTTCCACCAGGGCAGGGCCAGCCTCGAAGCTGCCGGCCCGTGGCCGAGGATGTCGGTCTTCCGGTCGCTCACCGCAGCAGCGACGTCAGCAGGGAGTTGCAGGTCGGCGGGCGGAACGGGTGCCATCTCGCGACAGTAGTGGAACGACTCTTGTTCGCGCTTGCGCAAACCCTGGGCGCAAATGGGACGATGCCGCCTATGTTAGACGCCCAGTACGTCACGGACCTAGTCGTAGCCATCGCGACCGTCGCCGCCGCAGTATTCGCAGGAGGGCAGGTGGGCGCGCTCTTGCGTCAACGACGGGCCGAACAACGGCTCGAAATCGAGGCCGTGTCGATCACGTGGCGCCCGACGCAGGCGCCGTATGAGGCCGGCCCCGACGGGAAGGCGCTCTGGAAGTTTGAGATCACCCTGGCGAACCCGGGCCGGATGCCGATCGACAACGTTCGTTGCGCTATCACCTTCGATCGCCCCATAGAGCGCAGGCACTGGGACCGTACCTTCGAGCCTCCGGCAACGTCGATCGAGCTCGGCCAAGCGGTGGTACTTGGCCAGTCGACCCGTGTCTGGGAGAGAACTCTTCGGGCCGATTTCACGCCGGGCATCAGGTTGGATCACCGCATGTCGGCCACCATCATCTTCACCGACATGAATGGCGACGAGCAGACGAACAGGTGGCCTCGAGCCATCGCTGCACCGAGGCCTGCCGACCAGGATTAAGCACCGGATCAACCCACGCTGAGCAGTGCAGATAGACGCCCTAGTACTACAGCCGTAGATCGTGATCCTGGCCCGCGGTGATGCGTCGATAAGGCTCCCGGCGTGCCTCTCGACGGTGCCGTCCTCCTGTGCGCTGAGCAACCTGTCGCCAGCGCCTGGCTCTTCCCTTGTCACTGGACGCCTGCACGTGCGCGATCTGCTGGCGTTGTGTGCGCGGCCATGCCGATCTGCGACGGACTCTGACGCTCACGCGCTGGCCGGCTACCCCGAGTGCGCCTGGCGCCACGAGAGCTGCCCGACCTCAGCCTCGAAGGCAGGTCGGACATCGACCGTGTCGTAGATGATGTGGAGCTCGCTGATCTTCCCGTCCGATCCGAGCGTGGCCACGTCGACGACGTCGAACGGCGCCGCCGCGCCAGAGGGAAGGCGCCAGTCGAAGTGGAACCAGAAGCTCACCGTCGTCTGGCCGTCCTGGTTCTTGCCGCTCATCACAGACTTCAAAGTCAGGTTCGCCTGACTCGTGTCCGCGAACAGCTCCGAGTAGAAGTCCTGGGCTGGTCGGGGGCCGTAGAGCGGTGAGTGGACCACGCCATCGGCCGTGAAGAGACTGACCGCCAGCCCCACATCCGCGGCGCCGAGAGCACGAAGGTAGGTGGCTACGAGCTCATCCGCTGCCGTTTGCACGTCCACAAGGTAACTCAGCCTCGAATCAAGCTCCGGCGGGAGGCTCCATAGCCGGCTGCCATGGAACCGCACGCCCTAACGGCCGAACCGCTGTCCTGAGCTTGCGCCAGCACGCACGCACTGAACCAAAGCGATGCTCGCGCCAGAATCATCATCGACCCATTGCGACGGCCAGCGCGATTCGAGCCGCGCGGCGGACGCGACGGCGCACGGCGCTCCGGGGTGGTATCCGGATCCCGAGCGACCCCGTGGCGCATCGCTGGTGGGATGAGTCAGGTTCGCGGCTGCAACCGGGGCGGCCTACTGCCTGACCTGACCGAACGCCGAGGCGCGGTAGCTCGAATGGGCGCTCCGACGCCAGACACCCCTGGATCAGGAGCGGCACGGAGCCTGGGCAGCTAGGTCAGTCCTCCGGATCAGACAGGACGACAACGCCCGAAGCCGCCTCCAGCAGCGGGACCGTCCGCTGAGCGGCATCGCTCACGTGGATACGTGGGCGCGCGGGCGGCTCCGTCTCGTAGTACGTGCCAGGGCCGTAGAGCTGGCCATAACGAACCACGACGCCGCCCGCCTCCAGTACGGCGGCTTCGTGCCACTCGACGGCGTCGCTCGGTCCCGGCGGCGTCCAGGCAATCGACTGCGCCAGCACCCGCGCCCCACCCGCGGCTCGCGCCGCCGCGAGGAGGTTGGCCGTGCCCTCGGTGCGGATCCGCGAGTTCGCGGCAGCGCGCGCCGGGATCGCGGCGGGGTCGTCGGGCAGATCTGTGAGCTGATGCATCACCAGGTCGGGTCGGGACGCGACGACGGCGGTGGTGAGCGCGTCGACGTCGTACACGTCCACGACGACCGGACTGCCGCCAGCCTCCTCGATCATGCCTGCGCGCTCGGGGGAGCGCGTGGTCCCCGTGACGTCATGGCCGGCAGTGACGAGCAGAGGCAGCAACCGGGCCCCGATCACGCCAGTCGCACCGGCGAGGAAGATGCGCACCGGAGCAACCTATGGGCTGGTCACATCACGGGCAAAGCCCGAACCGGGTAGGTCAACCGTCCAGCGGGTCACCCGGCGCACCCCCACAACCAGGACGGATGAGCTCAGCGCGCCCGCAGCCGCGGCCGCATAGCGTAGTGGGCATGACGACACAGAGCCTCGCCACCACCGTCGCCGACTGGGCCATCGGCCTCATGGAGACGCTCGGCGCACCGGGCGCAGGCGTTGCGATCGCCCTGGAGAACCTGTTCCCGCCCCTGCCGAGCGAGGTGATCCTGCCCCTGGCCGGCTTCACCGCGGCGCAGGGCAGCCTCGTGCTCTGGCACGTCCTCGTGTGGACGACGGCGGGCTCCGTGGTCGGCGCGGTCCTCCTGTACGGGCTGGGGGCGTGGCTGGGGCGCGTCCGGCTGCGCAACATCGTGGACCGAATGCCGCTGGTGAAGCTGGAGGACGTCGACAAGGCCGAGGCCTGGTTCACGCGGTACGGCAGCTGGGCGGTGCTCATCGGCCGGCTCATCCCGATCGTGCGCAGCCTCATCTCGATCCCCGCCGGCGTCGAGCGGATGCCGCTGGGGCGCTTCCTCGCCTTCACGACGCTCGGCTCCGCCGTGTGGAACACGCTGCTCGTCGGCGCCGGGTACCTGCTGGGGGAGCAGTGGCACATCGTCGAGCAGAGCGTCGGGGTGTTCCAGAGGGCAGTGATCCTCGCGATCGTCGTCCTGGTGGCGTGGTGGCTCGTGCGGGCTCTGCGCGGCCGCCAGGACCAGGACACGCCGCGGCACGTGCGCAAGCGCTGAGAATTAGCCGCCCGACGTGTACTGGCGCACCGATACCTCCAGGCCGTCGGCGATCATCGTCAGCGCCTCCCCGAAATCCCCGTCTTCCGCCGGCTGCGCGCTCGCGTCCTCCGGGTTCAGTGACGTGGCCTCGGGCAGCAGCCCGAACGAGTCTGCGGTCAGGCGCTGCTGCTCATGGAACGTGTACCCGACGACGAAGTGCATGACGGCCTCCGCGGCAACCCGCGACAGCGAGTCCGGCACCCCGTCGCGGCGGGTGACCGCCATCAGCTGCGGCCGGATCGGCGAGTCGACGAGCCCGAGTGCGAGCGAGCTCGACACCAGCTCGGCGGCGTCGCGATAGGCGAGAAGGCACTCGCGCAGGCGTGCGCCCAGCTGGCGGACGGCCTCGGACACGGTCATCTCCTCGACGCGCACGTCGTCCATGGGCGCGAGAATCCGCGCACTGACCGCGGCGAGCAGCGTCTGCTTGTTCGGGAAGTGCCAGTACAGGGCACTCGCCTGCACCTCGAGGGCCGTGGCGATATGGCGCATCGTCAGGTCGGGCAGCCCGTACTCGTCCAGGAGGCGGAGGGCCATCTCGGACACGTCGTCGCGGCTGTGCCGCCGTCCGTTTGGGGATCCGCTCATCGCCCCAGTATGGTGCAGAACACCGTTCAGGTGAACACCGTTAAGGAGAAGCTAGTGCGAGACGATCACGGACCACAGCGAAGAGGGCTCGACGCGACCGACCTGGCCCGCGTGGCCGTGTTCGCCGCTCTGGTCGCCGCCCTCGGCCTGCCGGGCAGCTTCAGCGTCTTCGGCGGCGTGCCGATCACGGCGCAGACCTTCGGGGTCATGCTCGCCGGCGCGATTCTCGGACCGCGACTCGGGGCGCTCTCCATGGTCGCGCTGCTCGCCCTCACCGCAGCGGGGCTTCCTCTGCTGGCAGGCGGCCGCGGCGGGATCAGCGTCTTCGTCGGACCGTCCGCCGGCTATCTGATCGGCTGGATCGCGGGGGCGTTCGTCATCGGGCTGATCGTGCACTCGTCCGCTCGCAAGCCGGCGGCGTGGAGAACGGCGCTCGCCATGCTCGTCGGTGGAGTCCTCGTGATCTATGCCTTCGGCATCCCCGTCCAGAGCGTGGTCACCCGGCTGTCGCTCGCGCAGACGGCGATGGCCAGCCTCGTGTTCATCCCCGGCGACCTGGTGAAGGCTGTACTGGCGACGCTCACCGTCAGCACGCTCCTGCGCGCGTATCCCCGCGCGTTCCGGCGGACGTGGCGCTCGAGCGAACGCCAGGAGGTCGACGCCCCGACACCGCCGGCCGGATGACACCGCGCATCGTCGTCGTGTACGGCGCCGCGCACGAGGTGGTCGACCACGTTCGCGCGGTGCGCGCCGCGGGCGACATCCCGCTCGTCGGCGACGGACGCTGGCCCGCGGCGCAACGGGAAGCAGTGCACGATCTTGTCCGCGACGCGCGCCCGCCGCTCGGCGCGGCCTGGGCGTCGCTCACCTCCGGGAGCAGCGGCACGCCACGTGTCGTGCTGCGCACGGCCGCATCCTGGGAGCAGTCGTTTCCCGCCGTCTCCGCGCTCCTGGACCACCCCGCCGCGGCCGAACGGGTGGTCGCCCTGCCCGCGCCGCCGTCGTCCTCGCTCACCCTGTTCTCCGTGGCGCACGCACTGAGCGGCGGCCCGCGTCCCGTGTTCCCGGGGCACGACGGGAGCCTCGCGGAGGCCACCTCGTTCCATGGAACACCGCAGGCGCTGCGCGCACTGCTCGACAGTGGAAAGCTCCCGCGCGTGCAGACGGCGCTCGTCGGCGGCTCCCGTCTGGACGAGGGTGTGCGTGCGCACGCCGAATCCAGAGGTATCCGGGTGATCGCCTACTACGGCGCGGCGGAGCTCTCGTTCGTGGCCGTCGACGACGGCACCGGCCTGCGCCCCTTCCCCGGGGTGGACCTCGACGTGCGCCACGGCGAGCTGTGGGTGCGATCCCCATTCGCGGCCCTCGGTTACCTGGGGGACGGCGGACCTCTTCGAACCGACGGGGCCTGGGCGACGGTCGGCGATCTCGCCGAGCTCGAGACCGGGACCGATACCAGGACGCTGCGGCTGCGCGGTCGCGCGGACGGCGCCATCATCACTGCTTCGGCAACGGTGATCCCCGAGGAGGTCGAAGCCGAGCTCCGTCAGATCCCCGCGATCGCGGACGCCGTCGTCTTCGGATACCCCGCAGCAGGTGTCGGAGCCCTCGTCGCCGCGATGCTGGAACCGGCTCCCGGTTCTCCCAAGATCACCACGGGCTCGCTGCGCAGCATCGTGTCCGCCCGACTGGGCCCAGCACACCGGCCCCGGATCTGGTTCACGGGGGAGCTGCCGCGCACTGCGTCGGGAAAGCCAGCTCGGGCCGAGGTCGTCCGCCGCGCGCTCGCCGGGGAGGTGAGCAGGGTTGCCGGATGAGGCGGTCATCATCGCTGCCCGCCGAACGCCGGTCGGGACCCGCGGGCGGGCACTGGCGTCCCTGAACGTCGAGCAGCTCGCCGCACCCGTCATCCGTGCCGTGCGCGACGACGCCGAGGCCGCGGCCGGGCGCGGGCTCGCGGTCGCCGACGTCGTGCTCGGCAACTGCATGGGCCCCGGCGGCAACCCGGGCCGTGTCTCCGCACTGGCGGCCGGGCTGGGTGTCGAGGTCACAGGCGCGACCGTGGACCGGCAGTGCGGCAGCGGCCTCGCCGCCGTGCTCGACGCTGCGACGGCGATCCGTGCCGGGGACGACCGTCCGCGGATCGCCGGCGGCGTCGAGAGCGCGTCAACGGCTCCGGTCCGGTCCGTCGACGGCGTGCGATACGACCGTGCCGCGTTCACCCCGCAGGGGTGGCCCGACCCGGACATGGTGCAGGCCGCTGAGGACTTGGCCACTGTCGACGGCATCAGCAGGGAACGGCAGGACGCGCACGCCGCACGCAGCCATCGCCGGGCGCGCACCGCCCGCGACGCGGGGCGGTTCGCGGCCGAGCTCGTCCCGGTGGCAGGACTGACCGCCGACGACTCCATCGGGGTAGCCGAGCGGTTGTTGTCCCGGCTGCCTGTCCTGTTCGCGGGCGGCACTCTCACCGCCGGAACGGCCACGCGCATCAGCGACGGAGCCGCGGCGGTCGCCGTTGTGCCGCGCCGGCTCGCGGGCCACGCACCGGGCCTTGCCGTTCGGGGGCATGCTGTGGTCGGCTGCGATCCGGCACTGCCTGGAGTCGGGGCAGCGCCGGCCGTGCAGGCGGCCCTCGACCTCGCTGGAGTCGACATCCGCGACGTTGCGGCGTTCGAGATCGTCGAGGCGTTCGCGTCCCAGTCGTTGGCCGTGCTCGGCCGCCTCGGCATCGACGACGACGACGCGCGCGTGTGCGCCGACGGCGGAGCTCTGGCTCTGGGCCATCCGTGGGGCGCGAGCGGCGCGATCAGCGTGGTGCGACTGTTCGGGCGGCTCGTCCGTGCAGGTGCACCCGCTGGGACGTTCGGTGTTGCGGCAGCGTCCGTGGGCGGCGGAATGGGCGTCGCGGCGGTTGTCGAGGTGATCCGATGAGTGGCATCGCGCTCCAGGGCGTGAGCGTGCGCCTGGGCGATACGGACGTCCTGCGCGACGTCACCCTCTCGTTGGACGCGCGGACGATCGCCGTCGTCGGAGAGAACGGTTCGGGCAAGTCGACGCTCGCGCGCCTGCTCAGCGGCCTGGTCGTCGCGAGTGACGGCACCGTGCGGGTCCTCGGTCTGGACCCGGTGCGTCAGGCCGCAGAGCTGCGCCGCCGCGTCGCGGTGATCTTCAGCAATCCGGACGCGCAGATCGTCATGCCCACCGTGGCGGAGGATGTCGCGTTCTCGCTGCGCACCGAGAAGTCGCCGCGCAGCGAGAAGAACGAGCGAGTCATCGCAGCACTCGACCGGTTCGGCCTCGCCGACCTCGCTGCACGGTCGTCGCACGATCTGTCCGGGGGCCAGAAGCAGCTGCTCGCCCTGTGCGGCGCCTTCGTCCGGCGCCCGGACCTGGTGGTCGCCGACGAGCCGACCGCGTACCTGGATGCGCGCAATGCCCGCCGGGTCGCCGACCACCTGCTCGCGGACACGTCTCATCGACTGGTCCTGGTGACGCACGATCTGGAGCTCGCACAGCGCTGCGAAACGGCGGTGCTCGTCCAGGACGGGACGGTGACCGAGGTCGGGGCACCTGAGCAAGTGATCGCCACGTACGAGGCGGGAATCCCATGGTGACGCTGTACCGGCCCGGGGACGGTCCGTGGCATCGGCTCCGACCGGGACGGAAGACCGCCCTTCTCCTCCTGCTGGTGCTCGGGATCTGTCTGCTGCCGGCGACATGGTGGGCCGCCGGGGTCATGGCCGGTGTCTGTCTCGCGTGCTACGCGATACCGGGCGCGGGGATGCGCGAGCTCGGCCGCCAGCTCGTCGCAACCCGCTGGATGGTCGGCGTGACCCTCATCGGTCAGCTGATCTTCCTCGGGCCGGAGAGTGCCGCGGCGAACACCACCCGGGTCGCCGTGGCCTGCGCGCTCGCCGCGCTGCTTGCGCTGACCACCCCGGCGACCGAGCTGCTGGAGACGTTCGAGCGGGCAATGGGGCCGCTGACATGGCTGCGTCTCGACCCGCGGCGCGTCGCGCTGACGCTCGCACTGACGCTGAGCACGCTGCCCGTGCTCGCCAACCTTGCCCGTGACGTGCGCGAGGCACAGCGCGCCCGCGGCGGCGGGCGGAGCCTTCGACACTTCGCGATGCCGTTCCTGGTCATGGCGCTCAAGCACGCGGACGAGCTCGGCGACGCCCTGACCGCACGCGGTGTGCGATGAAGCCGGTGGTGCTCGGCCCCACGGTCGACGAGCAGACCAGGTGTATCCACTATCGGACGCCGCTGGACATCATCGCGATACGTTTCGCGTGCTGCGGCCAGTACTACCCGTGCCACCTGTGCCACGACCAGACCGCCGACCACCCGTCGCGGCCGTGGCCGGCCGGAGCAGGCGGGCCGGCGGTGCTGTGCGGCGTGTGCTGGACAGAGCTGACCGTCGCGGAGTACCGGGGCGCCGAGCGATGCCCGGCCTGCACAGCCGGGTTCAACCCGCGATGCGCTCGGCATCATTCAATCTACTTCGGATAGTGCGTTCGACCTGACAGAGTCGTCCCCGTGACTGACGACCGCATCGCCCAGACCCTCCGCTCGATCGCCCCCTACCTCGCCGACTGGGCCTCGTTCCAGGCCGCGTACCACGGCATCCCGGGCCTGCAGCTCGCCGTCGGCCGTCGCGGCGAGGTCTTCGTGGACCTGGCGTGGGGCAAGGCCGACGTCGAGACGGGGGAGGACCTCACCAGCGACCACCTGTTCCGCGTCGCGTCCCACTCCAAGACGTTCACCGCCGTCATCGTGATGCAGCTGGTCGAGCGCGGCGAGCTGCGTCTGGACGACCACGTGGGCGACCTCGTGCCGGAGATCGACGGCTCGCGTGCCGCCGGCGTCACCGTCCGCGAGCTGCTCGGCCACCAGGCCGGCATCATCCGCGACTCCTCCGACGGCGACTTCTGGCAGCACCACCGGCCCTTCCTCGACCGCGCCGAGGTGCTGGAGTGCGTCCGCACCGAGGGCGTCGTTTTCGAGCCCAACGAGCACTTCAAGTACACGAACATCGGGTACAGCCTGCTCGGGATCGTCATCGAGCAGGTCACCGGCAAGACGTACGACGAGGTGGCGCGCACCGCCGTCGTCGAACCGCTGGGGCTGACCCGGACCGGGACCGAGCTGGACCCGGCCCGTGCCACCGAGTACGCAGCCGGCCACACCGGCCGCATCGCCCACGGCGACGCACGCCGCGTCATCCCCCACGTCGACACCCGCGCCATGGCCGCCGCCACCGGCTGGTACTCCACCGCGCTGGAGATGGTCCGCTACGGCGCGACGCACGTGTTCGGCGACACCACGCTGATCAGCGACGCGAGTAAGCGGATCATGCAGCGCGAGGAGTCCCGTGTCGTGGTCCGGGGGTCGGAGCACGGCCGGTACGGCGTCGGCATGGCGCTCGCCAAGATCGGCGACCGCGAGGTCGTGGGGCACTCAGGCGGGTACCCCGGCCACATCACCCGCACCTTGATCGATCCGGTCGACGGGCTCGTGGTCTCGTCCCTGACCAACTCCGTCGACGGCGCCGCCGACCAGATCGCCACCGGCGTCATCCAGCTGATCAACCTGGCGCTCAGTGCGGCTGAAGAAGTGGCGGCCGACGAGGTGGCGGCAGCCGCCTCCGGGAAGGGCACCTCCGGGAAGGGCGTCGACGGCGACCCCGTACCGACCGTCCCGGCGGACGCGCCTATCGGGCGCTTCGCCAACCTGTGGGGCGTGTCCGACGTCGTGGACCTCGGCGGGATCCTGCACACCCTCAGCCCGCGCTTCGCGGAGCCGGCCGAGGTCGCGCAGCGGCTCGTCGTGTCCGACGGCCGCCTGGTGCAGGAGCCCGTCCCCGGCTACGGCACGGTGGGGGAGCCTGTCCAGGTGGAGCACGACGCCGACGGCGCGATCACGTCCGTCCGGATCGGCGCGCTGACGGCGTGGCCGGTCGAGGAGTACCGGGCGCGGGTGCTGGGCGGGTAGAAGGGGCCCCCGTGGCCTCGATCGCACTCCTGAAAGTGCGGGCGGCTGTCGCCGACCTTCTCCAGGCCGCACGAAGCTCGGACGAACTCAAGTCGGACTCGAAGGTGGGATCGGCGCGCCGGCAATGGGTGAACGAGATGCGGGAGCGCTCGGCCTTGCCACGACCGCCGATCAGGCCGCAGACGATCGACACTTTCCTTGACGGCCATGTGCGGGCGTGAAAATGTCCGCATTGCGACGCTGGCGCCAGCGTGGCGCGTTCCAAACCCACACAATGAGGTTTTCTCGCCTCGTTTTTCAGCGCGATGATGCGTCCTTGAGGAAGGGGTTGAACGCGGGAGGTCGTCGCGCAGGGCCGTGACCTGCGGGTTCACGGTGTGTCGCGGCCAGGACGCGGGGTCCTGACCGAAAGGATCGGGAATCCGCCAAGACACCCAGTTCCTGGAGCTGGGGCGGCACTGCGGCTTGCGAACGGCGTCGGCCCCGGGTGGGGTCGACGCCGTTCGGCGTCTCAGGTCAGGCGCTGGCGCGCAGTCACTGCTGGTTGTTGCTGTCGTTGCACGGGTAGATGTCTGGTGGGAGGGTCAGTCGACCAGGCGGAACGTGGCGTCCTGGCGGGCGGCGTCGGTGCCGATGGTGTCGATCCGGAGCACGTAGTTCGAGTGCCGGATGTACCGGTCGGGGAAGTTGTACGACTGGAACGAGGACCATCCGGAGCCGGCCAGCCCGGCGACCTGCTTGAACGTCGCGTCACTCTTGAACGTCGAGGACCCGTCGTTCGGGGCGAGCTTCAGCACGTAGTTGTCGTGCCGCAGGTAGTGGCCGGGGTAGTTCTCCGACTCGAACGAGACGTACTCCGAGCCGCTGTTCGCCAGCCCCGTGACGACGCGGAACCTGCCGTCGAGCGCCGGGCTGACGTTCGGGTCGATCCGCACGGCGAAGTTCGCGTGGCGAACGTAGCGGTCCTGGAAGTTGTAGGACTGCAGACGGCGCACCGGGACGGCGCCCGGGTTGTTGTTCTCGCCGGACGGGCCGGCCAGGACCGTGGAGGTCGAGACCGGGACGCCGAGGTTCGGGGTGCCGTCGGGGTTCCAGGAGATCCGCTGCGCTCGGCTGGTGCGGGTGGTGCCGCAACCCTGGGAGGACGAGGAGTTGGCGTGGTAGACGATCCAGTCCTCGGTGCCGTCGGGCGACTTGAAGAAGGAGTGGTGGGCGGGCCCGTACACCCCGTTGGCGTCGCTGCGCTGGAACAGCGGGTTGGACATCTTGGTCCAGTGGCTGCGGTTCGTCGGGTCGGACCCGGTCAGCTCGAGCGCGCCGATCTTGTAGTCCGGCGTCTGGCAGAGGCTTGCCGAGTAGGTGAGGAACGTGCGGCCGCCGCGCTGCAGCACAACTGGGCCCTCGTTGACCGGGTTGCCCTGGGTCTCCCACGAGTGCGTTGGCTGGGAGATCAGCGTGCCGTGGGCGGCGACCGTCCACGGATCCGTCATCCGGGAGATGTACAGGTTCTGGGTGGCTCCCGACTCGAAGTTGCCGTTGTTCGTGAAGGCGGAGAACACGAAGTAGTTCGCGCCGCCCACGGTCATGACGCTGCCGTCGATCGCCCAGCCGTCGTTCGGCATGAGGTTGAGCTTGGCCTTGTAGGTGTACGGACCCATCGGGTCCGAACCCGCGCTCTCGAGCACGTGCTGACGCTGGCCGCCGCAGCACGAGCTGGGGCCGGCCGAGTAGTACAGGTACCACTTGCCGTTCAGCTGGTGCAGGCTCGGGGCCCACATGTTCGACGTCGCGTTGGGCTGCGACATCTGGAACACCTGGGTCTCGGCCGCCGTTTTCAGGCCGGACAGCGTGGACGACTTGCGGATGTAGATGCTCCCGGTCCACGTCGTGGCCGCGTAGTAGTAGTTGCCGTTGTGGTAGCCCAGCCACGGGTCGGCGCTGTTGGGCGTGCCGACGATCGGGTTCTGGAACGTCGGGCCGGGGGCGGCTGTGGCGACCGTGCCCGACACGGTCAAGGGGAGCAGGACCGCCAGCGCCGCTAGAGCGGCAAAGAGCATACGTGCGCCACGTCGTCGACGATGTGGCTGATTTTTACGTGCGTTCATGTCTCTCCTCCTTGAGAGTAAATGTGAGCGCTAACATTCGAGCGCAGTCTTCCGGGCGGGCAGTGGCGTGTCAATGCCTTGTGGCGGGCGGTGCCGGTGTTGTCGAGCGCAGTGAGGTCTTCTCGCCTCGTTCCTCAGCGCGATGATGCGTCCTTGAGGAAGGGGTTGAACGCGGGAGGTCGTCGCGCAGGGCCGTGACCTGCGGGTTCACGGTGTGTCGCGGTCAGGACGCGGGGTCCTGACCGGAAGGATCGGGAATCCGCCAAGACACCCAGTTCCCCAGCGAGGACCCCGCGTTGATCACCTATCCTGCCAGCCTCGACGTGCCCCGAGCCACCCTGGAAACAGTGACGAGGTGGCTGGCCGCCCACCGGCGCCGGCCAGGTTCCCGCCCGGTGCAGCGCGCCGCGACCGCCCGCACGCAGGCGCTGCTGGTGCTGCGCTGGTTCAAGGACGCCACGAAGCTGCGGATCCTGGCCCTGGACGCCGGCATCAGCATCGCGACCGCCTACCGCTACCTGCACGAAGCGATCGACGTGATCGCGCAGAAGGCACCCACACTCGGGCAGGTCCTGGAACACGCCAACGCCCAGGACTGGCCCTTCCTCTGCCTGGACGGCACGCTGATCCCCGCCACGAAGATCGCCGCCCACGGGGCCGGGGCCGCGGACCTGTGGTGGTCGGGCAAGCACGCCCAGCACGGCGGGAACCTCCAGGTCCTGACCGGCCCTGCCGGCTACCCCGAATGGGTCAGCCCCGTCGAGCCCGGCACGGTCAACGACATCGTCACCGCCCGCACCCACGTCCTGCCCTGGCTGTATCCCGCCGCTGCCGCGGGACTGCCCACGCTGACCGACAAGGGCTACGAGGGCGCCGGGATCGGCATCATCGTGCCGTTCAAGGGGACCACCCTGAACGCCGACGCGGTCAGCCGCAACGCCGCGATCAACGCGCTACGCGCACCGGCCGAACGGGCCAACGCCCTGCCGAAAGCGACCTGGCCCGTCCTACGACGCATCACGCTCGACCCCTGGCGCATCACCGCGATCGACGCCGCCGCACTCGACCCATTCCAGTACGTCGGTGGTGGTCGGCGGCAGTGGTCTTGTCGTCATGGCGGGCGACCGGGCCGCCGTAGCGGACTTCGTAGCCGGAGGGCCGCGCCACGTTGCTGCGGCCCCCGGTAACGTGGCGGTGTGACATTCAACGAGGGTGGCCAGTTCGAGGGTGGCCGCGTCCGCAAGGGCGGCGGACGCCGCGGCGCCATCGCAGTGGGCGGCGGTGGCGGCGCGGTGATCGTCATCGCGCTGCTGTACATGCTGCTGACCGGCAACAACCCGGCCGAGATCCTCGGCGGCACCAGCTCCGACGGCGGCGGCGAGCAGGGCTACATCGGTGAGTGCACCGCCGAGGAGGCCAACACCAACCGCGAGTGCCGGCTGAACGCGGCGGTCCAGTCGCTCGACGCGTACTGGGCCGCCACCCTCCCGGAGCAGGGCGGCGTCGAGTACGAGCTGCCCGACGTCGTCAGCTTCACCGACGCGGTCGACACCGGCTGCGGCTCCGCGACGTCGGCGACCGGGCCGTTCTACTGCCCCGCGGACACCACCGTGTACGAGGACCTCGCGTTCTACGACGAGCTGTCCAGCCGGTTCGGCTCCTCGGGCGGGCCGCTGGCGGAGATGTACGTGACCGCGCACGAGTTCGGGCACCACATCGAGAACCAGCTCGGACTGTTCGAGCGGGCCGACCGGTCGGGAACCGGCCCGGAGTCCGACTCCGTGCGCATCGAGCTCATGGCGGACTGCCTCGCCGGGATGTGGGTCGGCAACGCCGCGACCACCGAGGACCCGGACACCGGCGTCACGTTCCTCGATCCGATCACGGAAGCCCAGCTGCGCGACGCGCTGTCCGCCGCTTCGGCCGTCGGCGACGACAACATCCAGCGCAGGTCCAGCGGCGACGTGAACCCCGAGGCGTTCTCGCACGGCTCCTCCGACCAGCGCGTCCAGTGGTTCACGATCGGCTACAACGGCGGCACCATCCAGGACTGCAACGCGCTGGACGCGTCCAACCTCTGACGTTACGGTTACAGACATGCACCTCAGCGCACGCACGACGACGCCGGACACCTCCGGCGCGCGCTGACCTGCAACTCAGCAACCAGGCCCCGGAGCTCGCTCCGGGGCCTTTGTCATGTCGGGCGCCGGGGCAGCTCCTCCATCGAAGGAGTAGCCATGAACATCCCCGCACCCGGCAGCCCGGCCGTGCACGACGCCCCGCCGGTCCTTGATCACCGCGAGCTAGGCCGCGACATGCGGATCTTCGACTCCAGCCCGCTGGTCGGCCCCGGCCTGCCGCTATGGCTGCCCGCCGGGGCGGCCGTGCGGTACGAGCTCGAGCAGTACGCGCGAGAGGTAGCGCTTCGCACCGGCTGCGAACCCGTGTACTCGCCGGTGCTCGGCAAGCGGTCGCTGTACGAGCGGTCGGGCCACTGGGCCAAGTTCGCCGACGACATGTTCCCGCCCATGTCGCTCGGCAGGTCCGACGCCGCCTCCGGTTCGGACGGCGCAGGGCCCGGTTCCGACGGCGAGGCCGCCGACGCCGACCCCTTCGTGCTGCGCCCCGCCAACTGCCCGCACCACGCGCAGATCTACGCGTCCGAGCCCCGCTCGTACCGCGACCTGCCCGTGCGCTACTCGGAGCTCGGGTCGATGTTCCGTGCGGAGCGGTCCGGCGTGCTGTCCGGGCTGAGTCGCGTGCGGCAGATCAACCTCGACGACGCGCACGTCTTCTGCCGCCCTGACCAGGTCGGGGCGGAATTGCGCACCGCACTGGCCGCGATCCTGGAGGTGCTCGACACCCTGGGCATCAAGGTGTCGTACCTGCGCCTGTCGGGACGCGACGACTCGGACAAGTGGCTGGGCGAACCCGAGCAGTGGGCCTCGGCAGAGGCGGCGCTGCGCGCGGTGCTCGGCGACGTCGCCGCCGGGCTTGACTGGCGCGCCGAGGCGGGCGAGGCGGCCCCCTACGGCCCCAAGATCGACGTCCAGGTGCTCGACGCGCGCGGCCACGAGGAGACCCTCGCGACCGTGCAGCTCGACTTCAACCAGCCCGAGCGGTTCGACCTGACCTACTTCGCCGCCTCGGGCGAGCGCGAGCGGGTGGTCATGATCCACCGCGGCACCGTCGGGGCCATGGAGCGGATGGTCGCGTTCCTCCTGGAGCGGCACGCCGGACGCCTGCCGTTCTGGCTCGCGCCGGTGCAGGTCTGCCTGCTGCCGGTGTCCGACCCTTCGGCGGGCTCGGGGCAGCGCGCCGATGATCCCGGCGCCGACGAGGTCGGGGAGCTGGCGGCCGACCTGCGCGCCCGGGGTCTGCGCGTCCGGGTGGAGCGGGACGGGTCGCTGGGCAACCGGATACGGCTGTCCCGCAAGCGCCGGGACGCGCTGCTGGGCGTGCTCGGACCGCGCGAGGTCGAGGCGGGTGTGCTCGCGGTGACCGACCCGGCGTCGGGCGCGAAGGTCTCCGTGCCGCTCGCAGAACTGGGCGACCGGCTCGCGGACGCGGCAAAGCGGCGTGTCCTTCGGGTCGCGCTCTGAGCAGGTCTCGACAGGCTCGACCGGCGAGGGCAGGCCGACCAGCGAGGTCAGGCTCGACCAGCGAGGGCTCAGCCCGCCCAGGTGCGCAGGTCGCGGGCCGCCAGGTGCACGATCTCCAGCTCGCGCTCGGTGAGCACCGGCTTGAGCTTCTGGAGCCACGGCACCAGCTCGTCCGCGGTGAGCACCTCGAAACCGTTGGGGGGCCCTGCCACTTGCGGCTCGTCGGCGCGTACGAAGACGATCACCGGCTGCACGGTGATCGGCACCCGGGTCGCCCGGCCCAGGATCTCCTGGGTCCGGCGCGCCTCGTTCAAGGCGGCGTCGGCGGTGATCTCCTGCTCGGGGCGGTACACGGTGTGGATGGAGAAGATGCCGCCGGGCCCGATCACGAGCTGGTCGAGCTCCAGCGCGCCGCCGTCGGACTGTACCGACTGCAGCACGCGCCAGGTGGGGCGCCGCGCGACGAGCTCCCAGAGCTCCCCGGCGACGGCCCGCGCGCCGGAGATCCGGCGTCGAATCGCCCGGTGCTGCTCGTCCGGGTGGCCGGTCAGCAGGCCGCGCAGCACCGTTACGGCGTGCTGCCGGAAGTACGCGCGGTGCCGGTCGATCAGATGCTTCGCCGGCCGGTTGTTGGTCAGGTCATCACCGCGGGCCAGACGGCCGGTGCGGAGCTGAGGTAGAGCGTCGGTGACGGTGATCGGAACGCTGAGGGATTCTGAGCCCATGCGGCGGACGTTACGTCCGCTATGGCATCGGCGCGCGTTCTGGCAGTGAAGAAGCGTCAGACCTGCGTCGATGGGAATGCCCGGCGCGCCACCACCACGACGACCAGCGCCGTCACGACGAGCGCAGCCCCCGTGTACGGGATTGCCGCGGCCCCCGCGCCGTCGAGCACGAGCGCCCCGAGTGCGGCGCCGCCGCCGATCCCGATGTTGGCCGTGGCGTTGACGAGCGCGCCGACGACGTCGGGCGAGGCCCCGCGCGTCCGGATGGCCGCCGTCTGGAAGACGGCGGCGACGGCGCCGAAGCCGATGCTCCACACGGCCGCGGCGGCGAGCGTGCCCACTGTGCTGGGGAAGGTAAGTCCGAGGGCGAGGATGCCGCCGGCGACGACGACCAGGGTGACGACGGTGGTCTGCCGGGGCCGCACGTCGAGCCGGGCGGCGGCATAAGCGGCCCCGATGAGGCCGAGGGCGCCGACGAACAGGAGGGCCGGGCCGACCGCGGCCATGGCGAGCCCCGCGGCCAGGAGCAGCACCGATATATACGTGTAGACGGTGTAGTGGCCCAGGTAGACGAGGGCGTTCGCCGTGGTGACGGTGGCCAGCGCGGTGCGGCGCGCGCCGCGGGCGGCGTCGTTCGGGGGAGTGCCGCCTCCCGGGACGGACGGCAGGAGCACCGCAGTGAGCACGCCGGCGAGCGCGCACGCACCGGCCAGGACCAGGAAGGACGTGCGCCAGCCGACCGCGGTGCCGAGCGACGTCGTCAGGGGCACGCCCAGGACGAACCCGACAGACGCCCCCAGCGTGACGAGCGCCAGCGCGCGGCCCGCGAGGTGCGGGCGCACCAGGCGCGACACGTACCCGATGCACACGGAGAAGAAGACGGCGTGTGCCGCTCCGCCCAGCGCCCGGGCGACGGCGACCACCTCGAACGTAGGCGCCAGCACGACGATCAGGTTGCTCGCGGTGTAGACGGCGAGCGCGCCGAGCAGCACCGCCTTGCGCGGCAGCCGGCGCGTGGCGGACGTCAGGGGGAGGGCGAGCGCCGCGACCATGAACGCGTACGCCGTCACGAGCAGCCCTGCCAGGGACTCGGAGACCTCGAGGTCGTCGCTGATCAGGGGGAGCAGACCCACCGGGACCAGCTCCGTCGTGATGGCGACGAACGTCGCCAGCGCCAGGGCGAACAGGCCGCCGGCGGCGCCGCGTACGTCGCCGGGATGCCAGGTCGGGGGCCGGGGGCTCGAGGTAGGCATGGGTTCCATCCCAGACCTGACGTGCCCGGATGGCAAGGTGAAATGAGCGGTAGTGACATTCGTCGCGGCCTGCCCGACGTCGGACCGGGACCCCCTAGACTGGAGCGGCCCCCGTCGCCGTGGGCCGAACCACCACCTGCCACCCCCCAACTGTGAGGAACACCTGCGTGATCACTGCCCATGGCGTCGAGCTGCGCGTCGGCGCGCGCGTGCTGCTGAGCGAGGCCACCTTTCGGGTCGCCTCGGGCGACCGGATCGGCCTGGTCGGCCGTAACGGTGCCGGCAAGACCACGCTGACCAAGACCCTCGCGGGCGAGACCCAGCCGTCGGGCGGGCAGATCGTGCGCGGCACCGACATCGGCTACCTGCCGCAGGACCCGCGCACCGGCGACCTGGACGTCCTCGCGATGGACCGCGTGCTGTCGGCGCGGAACCTCGACAAGGTCATCGCGCAGATGCGCCGGGCCGAGGGTGAGATGGCGTCGGCGGACCCGGCGACGCACGAGGCCGCGATGGAGCGGTACCCCAAGCTCGAGGCGCGTTTCCTGGCCGCCGGCGGTTACGCCGCCGAGTCGGAGGCGCAGATCATCACCGCGAACCTGGGCCTGGACGAGCGAGTCCTGGCGCAGCCGCTCGGCACCCTGTCCGGTGGCCAGCGCCGCCGGATCGAGCTGGCGCGCATCCTGTTCAGCGGCGTCGAGACGCTGCTCCTGGACGAGCCCACCAACCACCTCGACGCGGACTCGATCCTCTGGCTGCGCGACTACCTCCGTGCGTACAACGGCGGGTTCATCGTGATCAGCCACGACACCGAACTGCTGCGGGCCACCGTGAACAAGGTGTTCCACCTGGACGCCAACCGAGGTGAGCTCGACCAGTACAACCTGGGCTGGGACGGCTACCTGGAGCAGCGCGATACCGACGAGCGGCGTCGTCGGCGGGAACGGGCGAACGCCGAGAAGAAGGCCGGCACGCTGCTCGCCCAGGCCGAGAAGATGCGCGCCAAGGCCACCAAGGCGACCGCGGCGCAGAACATGATCAAGCGCGCCGAGAAGATGCTCGGCGGGCTCGAGGCCGAGCGCGCCTCGGACCGCGTGGCCAACCTGCGCTTCCCGACGCCGGCGCCCTGCGGCCGCACGCCGCTCACCGCGAGCGGGCTGTCGAAGGCGTACGGGTCCCAGGAGGTGTTCGCCGGGGTGGACCTGGCGATCGACCGCGGATCCCGCGTGGTCATCCTCGGCTTCAACGGCGCCGGCAAGACGACGCTCCTGCGCATCCTGGCGGGCGTCGAGGCGCCCGACACCGGCGAGGTGGTGCCCGGTCACGGGCTCAAGCTCGGCTACTACGCCCAGGAGCACGACACGCTCGACATGAACGTGACGGTCGTGGAGAACCTGCGGCACGCCGCGCCCGACCTCACGGACACGCAGGTCCGCTCGGTGCTCGGCTCGTTCCTCTTCAGCGGGGACGACGCCTACAAGCCGACCAACGTGCTGTCCGGCGGCGAGAAGACGCGCCTGGCGCTGGCGACGATCGTGGTGTCCGGCGCGAACGTGCTGCTGCTGGACGAGCCCACCAACAACCTCGACCCCGCGTCGCGCGCCGAGATCCTCGGGGCGCTCAAGACGTACGAGGGCGCGGTGGTCATGGTGACCCACGACGACGGCGCCGTCGAGGCGCTGGAGCCCGAGCGCGTCCTGCTGCTGCCCGACGGCGACGAGGACCTCTGGAACGACAGCTACCAGGAGCTCGTCTCCCTGGCGTGACCGCGGCTCAGCGCAGCTGGGCCTCGATCAGCGCGTCTTCGTCGTCCTCCGCGGTCCGACGGCGGTCGCGGGCCGGCCTGCGCGCCCGCACGCCGTCGGCGTCGGCCTCGTTCTCCGAGGCCAGCAGCAGGTCGCCGGCCGACACGCTCTCGCCGCGCAGCGCCCCGCGCTCGCGGCGCCACAGCAGCACGTACCCGCCGATCGCGCCGATCGCGAAGATGACCCACTGGAACGCGTACGACAGGTGCGAGCCCGGGTCGGTGTCCGGCTTCGGCAGGGCGGCGAGCTGAGTCTCGGGCGCGGGCTCCTCCGACCGGAGCGCGCCGTACGCGCCGACGGTGCGGCCCTCGGCCCACGCGCCGCCGTCCGGACCCGCCGCGAGCACCTGCTCGGTCGAGATCGCCTGCACCTGCCCAGGGGGCGTGCCGCGGCTCGACGGGGGCTCGTCCGCGCGCAGCGACGCCACCACGGTCACCGTGCCCGACGGCGGCGCGGGCACTGCATCGGGCGCCGACCCGTCGGACCCGAGCGGCACGAACCCGCGGTCGACGACGATCACGATGTCCTGCCCGGGGAGCTGCGCCTCGAACGGGACCAGCACGTGGTACCCGCCGCGCCCGCCCACGGGCCGGTTGCGCAGCAGCACCGTCGCGTCGGTGACGTAGCTCCCCTCGAGCTCCACCTGCTGCCAGATGTCGGTCGCCGGCACGACGGCGCCGGGGCCGTCCAGGATCTCCTCCACGGGCACCGTGGGTGCGGACCAGTTGGCGTTGACGAGGTCGATCTCGGCGTTGCGGGCCTCGGACCGGTTCCACTGCCAGCGCCCGGCCACGAGGCACAGGGCGGCCAGGACCACGGCGGCCACCGCGAGGATCACCCACTGCCGGGTGGTGCGGGGGCCGCGGGCGTCGTCGGGCGCAGCGCTGCCGCTCACGACACCCGGTCCAGTTCCGCCACCGCCACTGTCTGCTTCCAGAACGACCGCGCCGCCAGGAACTGCTCGAGGTGCTCGCGGTGGTCGTCGCACGCGAGCCACACCTTGCGCCGCTCGGGGGTGTGCAGCTTCGGGTTGTTCCACAGCAGGCCCCACGTGGCCTGCGCGCGGCAGCCCTTCGAGCTACAGATCAGCTCGCCGTCGGGCACGGGGTCGGGTGCGGGGCCGGAGAGGCCGAGGAGGTCCATCGGTAGTCCGCTCAGTCGTCCACGTGGTCGATGACGCGGCCGGAGCCCGGGCCGTTCGGCACATCGGGGGAGGCCGGGGAGCCAGGGGCGTCGGGCAGCTCGGTGAGCGCGGGGGCGGCCTTGGGCGTCACGGGGGAGGTGTCGTGCTCGGCGTGGTCCCGCCCGGCGTTGGCGATGAGCACCGCCGAGTACGGCAGCACCACAGCGGCGGCTACGAGCGCCCACCGGAGCCAGCCGTCCACCGCGACGGCGCCGATGATGCAGACCACGCGGATGGACATCTGGATGAAGTAGCTACGCGTGCGGCGCGCCTGGTCCACCGCCAGCGGCTCGGGGGCCGAGGTGATGGAGGGTACCGGCTCGCTCATCCTGCCAGTCTACGTGCGTCGGGAACCCGTCGAGCACCCCGTCGGCGCGCCCCGGACGCGCGGGTAGATTGTAGGAAACCGACAAGGACGAGTGGATCCCTGTGGCCCGCCGCGCGCGGCGAGTGTCAGACGCGCGGGGTAGCGTCGCAGCGGACCCGGACGACCGAGGTTCTGGCCGCGGCCCCAGACTCGTGCGGCCTCCCGTGCAGCACCATCCAGCATCGAGGAGCTTCAGGTGATGACCACCTCTCAGAGCATTGCCGCAGGCCCGACCGGCCGTGTCGTCGTCGTGACGGGTGCCGCTCGCGGCATCGGCCGCGCAATCGCCGAGCGTTTCGTGGCCGACGGCGACCGCGTCGCCACGATCTACCGCGGCGGCGAGCTGCCCAAGGGCGTCGAGGCCTATGTGGCGGACGTCACCGACTCCGCGGCCGTCGACGCCGCGTTCACCGCCATCGAGGCGGACATGGGCCGCGTCGAGGTGCTGGTGGCGAACGCCGGCGTGACCAAGGACCAGCTCCTCATGCGGATGAGCGACGAGGAGTTCCAGTCGGTGATCGACGTGAACCTCACCGGGACCTTCCGCTGCGTGCGCCGCGCGTCCAAGGGCATGATCCGGGCCCGGAAGGGCCGCATCGTGCTGGTCGGCTCGATCGTGGGCACGCTCGGTGGGGCCGGCCAGGTCAACTACGCCTCGTCGAAGGCGGCCCTGGTGGGCATGGCCCGCTCGATCACCCGCGAGCTCGGCTCGCGCGGCATCACGGCGAACGTCATCGCGCCGGGCTACGTCGAGACGGACATGACCGCGGCACTGTCCGAAGAGGTGCGCAAGACCTATCTCAAGAACATCCCCGCCGCGCGCTTCGCCAGTGTGGACGAGATCGCGTCGGTGGTCTCGTTCGTCGCGTCCGACGCCGCGGGCTACATCTCGGGTGCGCTCATCCCCGTCGACGGTGGTCTCGGGATGGGTCACTGAGCCGTACGCTGGCGCCGCTACCTGCGGGTTTGCCCGTACATATCCAACATTCTCGACAACAAACACGGCGCGGAGTTTCGTTCCACGCCGTATTCCGCATTACGCTCGCACCCAGCACAGGGGTCGCCTCGGCACGCCTGCGCCTGAACGGAAGGACAACATGGGTCTCCTCGAAGGTAAGAAGCTGCTCGTCACGGGCGTGCTGACGGACTCGTCGATCGCATTCCACGCCGCCAGGCTCGCCCAGGAGGAGGGCGCGGAGGTCGTGCTCTCGTCCTTCGGACGACAGATGAAGCTCACCCAGGCCTTCGCCAAGCGCCTGCCGGTCGAGGCGCCTGTGGTCGAGCTGGACGCCACGAGCCAGGAGAACCTCGACGCCCTGGCGGACGCCGTGCGCGCGGAGGGCTTCGACCGGCTCGACGGCGTCGTGCACTCGATCGGGTTCGCGCCGCAGTCCGTCATGGGCGGCAACTTCCTCACGGGCACCTGGGAGGACGTCGCCACCGCGCTGCACGTCTCCACGTTCTCGTACAAGTCGATAGCCGTGGCCGCCAAGCCGCTGATGACCGACGGCGGTGCCGTCGTCGGGCTGACGTTCGACGCGCAGTTCGCCTGGCCGGTCTACGACTGGATGGGCGTGGCCAAGGCAGGCCTCGAGTCCGCGAACCGCTACCTGGCGCGCGACCTCGGCCCCGAGGGCATCCGCTGCAACCTCGTCTCGGCAGGGCCCATCCGGACCACCGCCGCCAAGTCCATCCCGGGCTTCGCGACGATGGAGGACGCCTGGCCGACCCGAGCCCCGCTCGGCTGGGACCAGACCACCGCGGAGCCGGCGGCGCGTGCCGTGTGCGCGCTCCTGTCGGACTGGTTCCCGGCGACCACCGGCGAGATCGTGCACGTCGACGGCGGCGTGCACGCCATGGGCCAATAGATGGGCAGGAGGCACTGATGGGCAGAGCGCCGGGCACGGAGCCCACAAGGGAGCCCTTGCGGCGACGACTTGTGTTGCTCCGGCACGCGAAGGCGGAGCCGCCGTCGGACCTTCCCGACGAGAAGCGGCCGCTCGCCCTGCGTGGCCGGGACCAGGCAGCGAAGGTCGGTGTGGCTCTGGTCGCATCCGGCCTCGTGCCCGACGCCGTCCTCGTCTCCGGGGCGGTCCGCACGCGGCAGACCTGGGACCTCGCGCGCAAGCACCTCGGGGACCCGCCGGTGGCCTTCACGGACGAGCTGCTGGGGGCGATGCCGCGTGGTGTCCTCGCGCTGGTGCGCGAGCTCGACCCTGCGACCCGGACCGTCCTGGTGATCGGCCACGAGCCCGCGATGGCGGGCACGGCCGAGCTCCTGGCCGGTCCGGGGTCCGAGGACGGCGCGCTCGCGCAGGTGCGCGTCGGCGTCCCGACGGCGACGTACTCGGTGCTGGAGGCCGACGTCGCCTGGGCCGAGTGGGACCGCAAGATGGCCCGCCTGACAGAGGTCACCCGCCCGGCCTGACCCCTTTGTTGTGGGCGCGATCGTTGCGCCTAAAACGGGCACGATGTCGCAACGATCACGCCCACAACTCGTAGGCGGGCGTGGAGCGGGTGCGGATCGCTGTCCTCAGGTCGTCCAGGAACGGTCCCGGCCGGTCGTGATCGGCTTTGACCACGACGATGACGATCCATCCGAGCGCGCGCAGCAGGCGCCGCTTGCGGATGTCGCCCTGCCACGTCGCCCGGTCGGTACGGTGCAGGTCCCCGTCGTACTCGATGGCGATCTTCCACCGTCGGTAGAGCAGGTCGACCCGGGCGACGTGGCGGCCTTCGGCGTCCAGCACGTCCCCGTTGACCTCGGGGCACGGCAGCCCCGCATCGACGATCAGCAGTCGGGTACGGGTCTACTGCCGGGTTCGGTGCCCGACGACGTCAGGCCGCTGCGGCCGGTCCTCGGCATTCCGGGTCGTGACGTGCAGGCGCTCGTCGTCCGCCATGGTCCAAGGCACGTCCACGCCGAGGAGTCGTAGTGCGGTGACGTGGGAGAACGCGACGTCGTCATCGAGCACCGTTGCGAGTGCTCGGCAGCGGGCCAGCAGATCGGTCGGCGTGCCCGGCGCGATCCGGACGCCGGTGAACGGCACGTCCCAACCGGCGCGGAGCTCGTAGGGTTTGGCGCCGTCGGCCAGTGCGGACGGGACGCTGAAGGGGCCGTGGCCGAAGCGCGGGTCGGATGGACGTCGTGGGCGAGGCGTACCAAGAACGATGGCACGTCACCAAAGGCCAGCAATCAACCCATCCACACCTCTGGAGCCGTCTCTTGGCTGTGGGCGTGATCGTTGCGTCTACCAGCCCGTTTTAGGCGCAATGATCGCGCCCACAGCCAAGAGGCGGTCAGAGGAGGTCGAGGACGGCGTCCAGGCGGCCCTCGATCGAGTAGGGCGCCTGCTCGCGGACGACGGGCTTGGCGTTGAACGCCACTCCGACGCCGGCGATGCCGATCATGCCGAGGTCGTTCGCGCCGTCGCCCACGGCGACCGTCTGCTCCATCGGGATCCCGAGATCCTCGGCCCACTCGCGGAGCGTCGCGGCTTTGGCCTCGCGGTCGATGACGGGGCCGACGGTGCGGCCGGTCAGCACGCCCTCGGCGGCCTCCAGCCGGTTGGCCCGCACGAGCTCGATCCCGAGCTCCTGCGCGATCGGCACCACGATCTCCTCGAACCCGCCCGACACCAGCCCGAACGCCCAGCCGCGATCCTTGCACGCCGCGACCAGCTCGCGGGCGCCCGGCGTCAGCTCGACCGCGGCACGCACCTTGTCCAGGGCCGCGACGGGCACGCCGGCCAGGGTCGCGACGCGCTCGCGCAGGGACGCGGCGAAATCGAGCTCGCCGCGCATCGCCCGCTCGGTCACCGCCGCCACCTCGTCGCGGGTACCGGCGTGCTCGGCGATGAGCTCGATGACCTCCTGGCGAAAGAACGTCGAGTCGGCGTCGGTCACGATGAGTCGCTTCACGCGCCCAGTCTGCCCGAACGCTGGACCCATCCGTGCAGCCGTCTCGCTCTCACCCTGGTTGTGGGCGTGA
>NZ_BNAS01000008.1:36436-184507 GCF_014653785.1 Promicromonospora soli
GTCACCTGACTTCTGGTTGTGGGCGCGATCGTTGCGACTTCGCGCCCGCTTTAGGCGCAACGATCACGCCCACAACCAAAGAAGGTCAGTCGACTACCGTGCCCTTCGGGACCACCACCAGGCCGCTCTCCGTCACCGTGAAGCCCCTGGCGCGGTCCTCGTCGTGGTCGACGCCGATCCGGGCCCGCTCGTTGACGATGACGTTCTTGTCGACGATCGCCCGGTGCACGTGCGCGTACCGGTGCACCTGGACGTCGTCCATCAGCACGGAGTTCGACACGTTCGACCAGGAGTGCAGGTGCACGCCCGGCGAGAGCACCGACCCGGCGGCCTGCGCGCCCGAGATGAGCACGCCCGGCGACACGATCGACTCCGCCGCGTGCCCCATCCGGCCCGGCCCGGCGTGCACGAACTTCGCCGGCGGCAGCCCCGTGTAACCCGTGTACAGGGGCCACTCGTAGTTGTAGAGGTTGAAGATCGGGTGCACGGCGATGAGGTCGGTGTGGGCGTCGTAATACGAGTCGATCGTCCCGACGTCGCGCCAGTAGCCACGGTCGCGCTCGGTGGAGCCGGGCACGTCGTTGCGGATGAAGTCGTAGACGCCGGCGGTGCCCTCGGCGACGAACGCGGGGATGATGTCGCCGCCCATGTCGTGCCGGGAGTCGGGGTTGGCGGCGTCCTTGGTGACGGCCTCGACCAGCGCGTCGGCGTCGAACACGTAGTTGCCCATGGACGCGAGGATCTCGCCGGGGGAGTCGGGCAGGCCCGCCACATCTGTGGGCTTCTCCAGGAACTCGCGGATCTTGGTGGGGTCGGCGGGGTCGACGTCGATGACGCCGAACTGGTCGGCCATGCCGATCGGCTGCCGGATGGCGGCGACCGACGCGCGCGCACCCGACTCGATGTGCGCGTCCACCATCTGCGAGAAGTCCATGCGGTAGACGTGGTCGGCGCCGACCACGACCACGATGTCGGGACGCTCGTCGTCGATGATGTTCAGGCACTGGTAGATCGCGTCGGCGCTGCCGAGATACCAGTGCTTGCCGACGCGCTGCTGCGCCGGCACGGGCGCCACGAAGTTCCCCAGCAGCGGCGACATGCGCCAC
This sequence comes from Promicromonospora soli, assembly GCF_014653785.1. Lineage (GTDB taxonomy): Bacteria > Actinomycetota > Actinomycetes > Actinomycetales > Cellulomonadaceae > Promicromonospora > Promicromonospora soli. The sequence continues at coordinate 37,543 of NZ_BNAS01000008.1, forward strand.
GTCTTGGAGATGTGGCGGTCCAGGGAGTGGGATTTGTACTGCGTCAGCACGACGACGTGCAGATAACGCGAGTTGACGATGTTGGACAGGGCGAAGTCCACCAGGCGGTAGATACCCCCGAAGGGGACTGCCGGCTTGGCGCGGGCGGCGGTCAGCGGCATCAGCCGCTTTCCCTCGCCGCCGGCGAGGACGATCGCTAGGACGCGGGGGGCAGAAGCCATACCGTGAGATTAGGGCCTTGAGGCCCAGTACGTCAGGTGGCGCGCTGTGACGTCGCGCGCGCTAGGTTGGGCCCGTGTCCGATGTCCCAGCCTCGCCAGGCTTCGCCCCCGTCCCCATCCCCGGTCCGGTCTCCGTTCGGAGCACCACCCGGCGGCCCGCGGACATGCTCCGCGTGGACCTCCTGACCCGCGAGTTCCCGCCGCACGTGTACGGCGGCGCCGGCGTGCACGTGGCCGAGCTGGCCGCCGTCCTGGCGCAGCACGCGGAGGTGCGGGTGCGCTGCTTCGACGGCCCGCGCGACGCCGTGACGGAGGCGTCCGGCGTCACGGGCTACTCGACCCCGGCGGCCCTCTCGCGCGCGAACCCGGCCCTGGCCACCCTGGGCACGGATCTCGTGATGGCCGACGACGTCGCAGGCGCCGACCTGGTCCACTCCCACACCTGGTACGCCAACATGGCGGGCCACCTCGGCGGCCTCCTGCACGGCGTGCCGCACGTCGTCACCGCGCACTCCCTCGAGCCGCTGCGGCCCTGGAAGGCCGAGCAGCTCGGCGGCGGCTACGCGCTCTCGTCGTGGGCGGAGCGCACGGCCTACCTGGGCGCCGCGGGCGTCATTGCGGTCTCCGCGGGCATGCGGGCCGACATCCTGCGCGTCTACCCGGAGCTCGACCCCGAGCGCGTGCACGTGGTGCACAACGGCATCGACCTGTCGGGCTGGCGGCGGCCCGACACCGGGAGCTCAACGGTGCAGTCCGCCGCCGCGGCGACCGTGCGCCGGTACGGCATCGACCCCGACCGGCCCGCCGTCGTGTTCGTCGGACGGATCACCCGGCAGAAGGGCCTGCCGTACCTGCTGCGGGCCGCCGCCGAGCTGCCGCCGGAGGTGCAGCTCGTGCTGTGCGCGGGCGTGCCGGACACGCCCGCGATCATGGCCGAGGTGGTGGCCCTCGTGGAGCGCCTGCGCGAGACGCGCACCGGCATCGTCTGGATCGAGGAGATGCTCCCGCGGCCAGACCTCATCGCGGTCCTCGCCGCGTGCACCGTCTTCGTGTGCCCGAGCGTCTACGAGCCGCTCGGCATCGTGAACCTCGAGGCCATGGCCGTGGGCCTGCCTGTGGTGGGCACGGCGACGGGCGGCATCCCCGAGGTGGTCGACGACGGTGTCACCGGCCTGCTGGTCCCCATCGAGCAGTCCGACGACGGCACCGGCACGCCGCTCGACCCCGACCGGTTCGTCGCCGACCTGGCGGAGGCGCTCACCCGCGTGGCCACCGACCCCGAGGGCGCGGCTGCGATGGGAGCCGCCGGCCGCCGTCGGGCCGAGGACCACTTCGCCTGGACGGCGATCGCGGACCGCACGATGGAGGTCTACCGGCAGGTGCTGTCGCAGGCCTGAACCGCCATGAGGGTCAGGCGACCCGGCCGTAGGTCGCCGCGCTCATCGCGTGGCGGGCCGTGCGGTCCACCTCGCGCAGCGCCGTGGACCGCTGGTCGACCTGAAAGACGTTCACGGCGCCGCCGTCGTCCACCTTGCCCAGCGCCACTATCGCGCGCAGGCGCGCCGCGAGGTCCAGCACGCGGGCGCGCCGGCCGTCCAGGTGCGGCACCGGCCACGACGACGTGCTGGCCGACCGGATCCGCTCGATCGCGTCGGCCGCGTCGTCGCGCCAGCGGGCGACGTCGAGCTGGTCCAGGGCGTCCGTCGCGGTCATCAGGCTCGTGCGCAGCTCACGCTCGGCGTCGGCGACCGACCCGATGGTGCCGAGCACCAGCCGGGTCCACTCCGGGATCTCCAGCACGTGCCACGTCACCATGTGCCCTGGCTCGATGTGGCTGCCGAACGCCTGGACCCGCGGTATCGCGGCCCAGCTCCCGGCGTCCGTCGTGACCACGACGCACTCGCCGGCCTCAGTGGCCTCGTGGTTGGCCGCGGCAGGAACACCCGCGGCGTCGCCGGGTGCGGGCAGCAGCGCGCAGACCTCTCGCGGCCCCACCGTCCAGGCGGTGAAGAGCGTGTCGAGGTCGGTTCCGTCGGCAAAGCCGGGTAGCCCCTCCACGGTGTGCGGCTCGTCGTCGCCCACCACGGACTTCACGGCGTCCGAGGTGTCGCCCACGCCCTGCAGCCACAGGGCGAGCAGCACGCTCCGTGGGAGGTCCTGATCGGTGTCCACCGCAGAACTGTAAATGACTCCTCCTCGGGTAGGGTCGGGACCCATGAGCTCGGTTCTCCACCTTGCGGGCGTAACCGTCCGTCGCGGCACCTCGATCATCCTCGATTCTGTGGACTGGCAGGTGAACGAGGGAGAACGGTGGATCGTTCTCGGCCCCAACGGCGCCGGCAAGACAACTCTCCTCCAGATCGTCGCCGCGCGCCTGCACCCGACGTCGGGCACGGCCACCATCCTCGACTCGACCCTGGGCAAGGTCGACGTGTTCGAGCTGCGCCCGCGGATCGGCCTCTCGAGCGCGGCGCTCGCGGAGCGTCTGCCGACGGCGGAGTCGGTGCGCGACGTCGTGCTGACCGCCGCCTACGGCGTGACCGGGCGCTGGCACGAGAGCTACGACGAGCTCGACGAGCAGCGCGCGAAGGACCTGCTGGCGGCGTTCGACGTCGACCACCTCGTCGACCGCACGTACGGCACCCTCTCGGAGGGCGAGCGCAAGCGCGTGCAGATCGCCCGTGCGCTCATGACCGACCCCGAGCTGCTGCTGCTCGACGAGCCCGGCGCCGGCCTCGACCTGGGCGGCCGCGAGGAGCTCGTGGGCGCGCTGTCCGAGCTCGCGAGCGATCCCGCCTCGCCCGTGCTGGTGCACGTGACGCACCATGTCGAGGAGATCCCGCCGGGTTTCACCCACCTCCTGCTCATGAAGAAGAGCGGGATCCAGGCTGCCGGGCCGATCGAGGAGGTCCTCACCGCGGACAACCTCTCGGCCGCGTTCGGGCTGCCGCTGATCGTGGCGCACGGCGGCGGGCGCTGGCTCGCACGCGCCGCCCGCTGACCCGGGCTGCCGCGCTCCGGCGCGCTGCGCCGGACAGCGTTTGACGCGCCCTTTGACGCGCGCTGCGGCGCCCGGGGAATTGGTAGCGCCGCACCGGCAGAAGCCGGAATGTCAGCGCGCTAGATAAAACCCGCTGAAACGTCGATTTCGCTACCGCTGTGTCAGTGGACCTTGGTAAAGTCCGGGCAAAGGTCCGAGGTAGCGGTAAATTCACCGCGAGGGCCCGTCGCCGGAGAGGTTCCGGCGGCGACCGGTCGCCAGCCGGAGTGGACGCTCGGAGGGAGCAACCCATGGCGTGGTTGTGGTGGGTAGGGGCGGCGCTGATATTCGCGCTGATCGAGCTCTTGTCGTTGGACTTCGTCTTCATCATGTTTGCGGGCGGCGCGCTGGCCGCAGCCGTCGCGAACGGCGCCGGTTCCCCCCTGTGGGTGCAGGCCATCGTGTTCGTGGTCGCATCGGTGGTGCTGCTGGTCACGCTGCGGCCCACGCTGATCCGACACCTGCGCAACAGCACGCCCAAGGCGCCCACCAACGCGGAGGCGAACCTCGGTCGCACGGCGTCGGTGGTCCAGGAGGTCAGCACCGCATCGGGGCTGATCAAGCTCAGCGGAGAGGTGTGGAGCGCGCGGGCCGTGCCTGGCTCGCCTCTGCTGCCTGCCGGCACTAGCGTTCGTGTCGTCCAGATCGACGGCGCGACCGCCGTCGTCGAGCCGGCGTAGCCGCCAGGCGCCTGGGCGCCGGCCTTGTCGTTCCTGCTTGAAGAAGTCCCAGACAGTCCAGTCAGAAGCTTGAAATCGTCCGTGCGGGCCTGGGTGCTCGCGTAAAGGAGACGTTCGTGGAGTCATTCGGGCAAGTCCTGCTCTACCTGATCATTGCCCTGGTCGTGATCGTCGGCATCGTCGCGGTGATCCGTGCCGTGCGGATCGTTCCTCAGTCGGTGGCGCTCGTGGTCGAGCGCCTGGGTCGGTACTCCAAGACGCTCGACCCCGGCCTGCACGTGCTGGTGCCGTTCGTCGACCGAGTCCGCGCCGGCGTGGACCTGCGTGAGCAGGTCGTGTCGTTCCCGCCCCAGCCGGTGATCACCAGCGACAACCTGGTGGTCGAGATCGACACGGTCATCTACTTCCAGGTGACGGACGCCAAGTCCGCGGTCTACGAGATCGCGAACTACATCACGGCCATCGAGCAGCTCACCGTCACGACGCTGCGTAACGTCATCGGTTCGATGGACCTGGAGCAGACGCTCACCAGCCGTGACCAGATCAACGGCCAGCTGCGTGGTGTGCTGGACGAGGCGACCGGCCGCTGGGGCATCCGCGTCAACCGCGTCGAGCTCAAGTCGATCGAGCCGCCGCCCTCGATCCAGGGCGCGATGGAGCAGCAGATGCGCGCCGAGCGTGACCGCCGCGCCGCCATCCTCACCGCGGAGGGCATCAAGCAGTCGGCCATCCTGACGGCCGAGGGTGAGAAGCAGTCCGCGATCCTGACGGCCGAGGGTGCCGCGCAGTCGCAGATCCTCCGGGCCGAGGGTGAGTCCCGAGCGATCCTCCAGGTCTTCGAGGCCATCCACCGGGGCGACGCCGACTCCAAGCTGCTGGCCTACCAGTACCTGCAGATGCTGCCGAAGATCGCGGAGGGCACGTCGAACACGACGTGGGTCATCCCGACCGAGTTCACCGCGGCGCTGGGCAGCATCGCCAAGGGCTTCGGCGGGGTGCCCGGCACCCCGGGCATCCCGACGCCGCCGAGTGGCGACGAGCAGCCGGGCGCACCGCGCACCGCGGTCCTCGACCGGCCGCTGCTGCAGGACCCGGGCGAGGCCCTTGCCGAGGCGCAGCGCCAGGCCGAGGCCGCCGTGGCCGACGCGACGAGCGCCGGCACCCGGTCGGGCGAGCCGTTCGACCCCCGCACGGAGCGCGGCCAGCGTCCCGGCGGCGACTCGACGCCCCCGCCGCCGGTGCCCCCGGCACCGCCGGCCGGCTGAGCTGAGCCGGCCCGACGTCAGCAGTTCCCAGAAGCCCTCCGGTGTTCGCACCGGGGGGCTTCTGGCATGCAGGAATCTGCTCAGCGGGATCCGCGCAGCAAATCTGCTCACCGAATAAAAAGTTGCGGAGTGAGTGCTCACTCATTTACCGTCGCGGGCATGGACAGCGCACGACGTCGGGCAGTCCCCATGGCACCCGAGGACCGGAAGGCGGCCATCATCGACTCGGTGCTCCCGCTGGTCGCGGACCGGGGGAACGACGTGACCTCGCGCGAGCTGGCGCAGGCCGCCGGCGTCGCGGAAGGCACCCTGTTCCGGGCGTTCGGCGACAAGACCGCGCTGGTGGGAGCCGTAGCCGTCGAGGGCCTGCACCGGGCGGCCCGCCCTGAGGAGACACTCGCGGAGCTCGCCGCCATCGACCCCGGCCTTCCGCTGGAGCGGCGGCTGGAGCTGGTGATCGAGACGGGCCGTGACCGCTGGGCCGAGGTCATGCGGTGGATGTCCGTGCTGCGGCACCTGCACGGCACCATGCCCCCGCCCGACGACGGCGAGGCGCGCCGGAAGATGGGCGAGTTCCGCAAGGTGCTCATGGCCCAGCGCGCGAGCCAGCGCGAGGCTACCGTCGAAGGCATCACCGCGGTCCTGGCGCCCGACCTGCACCGCCTGCGGGTCCCCGTCGAGGTGGCGATCTCCCTCATCGAGTCCGCGACGGCGGGCACGCACTCGCCCATCGACAACCACCCCGCGGTTCCCGCCGATGTCCTGGCCGACGCCCTGGTGAACGGGCTCGCCGGTCCCGAGGAGCCGCGCTCCGTGCCACCCGAGCCGGAGTCCGCCAGGCCCCCCGGATCAGCTGAACCCCCCACGACCCGAACCCGCAGCCCCGAAGGGATCCATTGATGCTTGTCACGCTCGCCCGAAGGTACTTGGGCCCGTACCGCTGGGCGGTGGTCGCGGTGCTCGTCCTGCAGCTGGTGCAGACGCTCGCGGCGCTGTATCTGCCCAGCCTGAACGCGGACATCATCGACGACGGCGTGGTGGTCGGCGACATCGGCCACATCTGGAGCACCGGCGGCTGGATGCTCGTCGTCTCGCTGGGCCAGGTCGTCGCGTCGGTCGTCGCCGTCTACTTCGGCGCGCAGGTCGCTACGGCCTTCGGCCGGGACCTGCGGCGCGACCTGTTCCACACCGTCCAGACCTACTCCGCGCGGGAGATGGCCCAGTTCGGCGCGCCGACCCTGATCACGCGCGGCACCAACGACGTGCAGCAGGTCCAGATGACCGTGCTCATGACGTTCACCATCATGGTGATGGCCCCGATCATGCTGGTCGGCGGCGTGATCCTGGCGCTGGCGGAGGACGTCACGCTGTCGGGGCTGCTGCTCATCATCGTGCCGGTGCTGGCCGCCACGGCGGGCGTCATCGTGTGGCGCATGGTGCCGCACTTCCGGCGTATGCAGAAGCGCATCGACGCCATCAACAGCGTGCTGCGCGAGCAGATCACCGGGCTGCGGGTGGTCCGCGCGTTCGTGCGGGAGCACCGCGAGAAGGAGCGCTTCGGTGTGGTGAACGAGGAGCTGTTCGACACCTCGCTGCGCGCCGGCCGCCTCATGGCGCTCACGTTCCCCGTGGTCATGCTCATCATGAACATGGCGTCCGTGCTCGTGCTGTGGTTCGGCGCGCGCGAAATCGAGGCGGGGGGCATGCAGATCGGCTCCCTCACGGCGTTCCTGAGCTACATCATGTACATCCTCATGGCCGTGATGATGTCGACGATGATCTTCATGATGATCCCGCGCGCCTCGGTCGCGGCGGAGCGCATCGGGGAGGTCCTGGAGACCAGGTCGTCCGTCGTCGACCCGGAGTCTCCGGTCGCCCTGGCGGGGGCCTCGACAGGCTCGACCAGCGGGGCCGACGACGACGGCGGGGCCGGCCCGCGCGGCCGCGTCACGTTCGAGGACGTCGAGTTCCGCTACCCGGGCGCTGAGGCGCCGGTGCTGCACGACCTGACGTTCACGGCCGAGCCGGGCCAGATCACGGCGATCATCGGCTCGACGGGTTCCGGCAAGACGACGCTCCTGAACCTGGTGCCGCGCCTGTTCGACGCGACGGGCGGCACGGTCCGCATCGACGGGATCGACGTGCGCGACGTGACGCAGCGCGACCTCGGCTCGCTCATGGGGCTCGTGCCGCAGAAGGCGTTCCTGTTCACCGGGACCGTCGCGGACAACCTCCGGTACGGCAAGCCCGACGCCTCCGACGAGGAGATGTGGGCGGCGCTCGAGGTGGCGCAGGCCAAGGACTTTGTCGAGGCGCTGCGCGACGACGAGAACGAGAGCGGCCTCGAGGCGGTGGTTGCCCAGGGCGGTGCGACGTTCTCCGGCGGCCAGCGGCAGCGGCTCGCCATCGCGAGGGCCGTGATCCGGGGGCCCCGCATCTACCTGTTCGACGACAGCTTCTCCGCGCTCGACTACTCGACCGACGCGCGGCTGCGGGCGGCCCTGCGGCCACAGACCGCCTCCGCCACGACGATCATCGTGGCGCAGCGGGTCGCGACCATCCGCGACGCCGACCAGATCCTGGTGCTCGACCATGGTCGAATCGTCGGCCGCGGCACGCACGCGGAGCTGCTGGCCGACAACCCGACGTACCAGGAGATCGTCACGTCCCAGATGAGCCTTGAGGAGGCGGCATGATCGACGATGGCGGAGCCGCGATCGTGCCGGCCGACCGGGTGCGGGTGTCCCGCAAGGCACAGGAGGAGGCGGCATGATCGACAATGGCGGAGCCGCGATCGTGCCGGCCGACCGGGTGCGGGTGTCCCGCAAGGCACAGGAGGCGGCATGAGCGCGCAGGACAAGCCCCAGAGCAGCGCGGCGACCACTGCCGCGCCGCCGGCACCGCCGCGCGGTCCAGGCGGGGGCCCCGGCCGCGGTCCTGGGCCGATGGGTATGGGCATGGGCATGCCCGTGCAGAAGCCGATGGACTTCAAGGGTTCGCTGCGCCGACTCGCCGCCGTGCTGCGGCCGGAGCGCCTGAACGTCGTGGTCCTGATGGTGCTGGGCATCGGTTCGGTGGCGCTCACCGTGCTGGGGCCCAAGCTGCTGGGCAACGCGACGAACGTGATCTTCGCGGGCTTCGTGGGTTCGGGCTTGCCCGCGAACCTGACCACCGAGCAGGCGATCGAAGGGCTCCGCCAGCGGGGCCAGGACCAGCAGGCGGACCTGCTGTCCGGCGTGCCCGGCGTCGTGCCCGGTCAGGGCATCGACTTCACGCTGCTGGCGCAGACCCTCGGCTGGGTGGTGGCGGCGTACCTCGGGGCGTTCCTGTTCGGCTGGCTGCAGGCGCGGATCACCACCGGCGTCGTGCAGCGGACGATGCGGAACCTGCGCGACGAGGTGGAGGCCAAGCTGCACCGCATCCCCTTGTCGTACGTCGATGCGAAGCAGCGCGGCGAGATCCTGTCGCGCGTCACCAACGACATCGACAACGTGGCCCAGACGACGACGCAGACCCTCGCGCAGCTCGTGACCGCAGCGCTCACCGTGGTGGGCGTGCTCGGCATGATGTTCTGGATCTCGCCGGTCCTGGCCCTCGTGGCGCTGGTGACGGTGCCGCTGTCCGTGATCCTGACGGCGCAGATCGCCAAGCGCAGCCAGCCGCAGTTCGTTGAGCAGTGGGCGGCCACGGGGCGCCTCAACGCGCACATCGAGGAGTCGTTCACGGGCCACGCGCTCGTGAAGGTCTACGGGCACCAGGAGACCACCGCCGAGGCGTTCGCCAAGGAGAACGGCGCGCTGTACTCGTCGAGCTTCAAGGCGCAGTTCATCTCGGGCACCATCCAGCCCGCGATGGGGTTCCTCGCGAACCTGAACTACGTGGTCGTGGCGGTGGTCGGCGGGCTCCGCGTGGCGTCCGGCACGCTGTCGCTGGGCGACGTGCAGGCGTTCATCCAGTACTCGCGCCAGTTCACGCAGCCGCTCACGCAGGTCGCAGCGATGATGAACCTGCTGCAGTCCGGCGTCGCCTCCGCGGAGCGGGTGTTCGAGCTCCTGGACGCGCCGGAGCAGTCGCCGGACCCGGCGGAGTCGCAGAAGGTGGAGCCCGTGCGCGGGCGCGTCGCGTTCGAGGACGTCACGTTCTCGTACACGCCGGACCGGCCGCTCATCACCGGGCTGAACCTGGTCGCGGAGCCGGGGCAGACCATCGCCGTCGTCGGCCCCACGGGCGCGGGCAAGACGACGCTGGTCAACCTGCTCATGCGGTTCTACGAGGTGGACGGCGGGCGCATCACGCTGGACGGCGTGGACACGCGCGACATGTCGCGCGACGACCTGCGCTCGTCGATCGGGATGGTGCTGCAGGACACGTGGCTGTTCAAGGGCACGATCGAGCAGAACCTGCGGTACGGGGTGGCGGACGGCGTCACGGTCGGTGAGGAGGAGTTCCTCGCCGCCACCCGGGCCACCCACGTGGACCCGTTCGTGCGGACCCTTCCCGACGGCTACGACACCGTCGTGGACGAGGAGGGCTCCAGCGTCAGCGCGGGGGAGAAGCAGCTGCTCACGCTCGCGCGGGCGTTCCTCGCCGACCCGGCGATCCTGGTGCTCGACGAGGCGACGTCGTCCGTGGACACCCGCACCGAGGTGCTGGTGCAGGAGGCGATGAACCGGCTGCGCAAGGACCGGACGTCGTTCGTCATCGCGCATCGCCTGTCCACGATCCGCGACGCCGACGTGATCCTCGTGATGGAGCACGGCGACATCGTGGAGCAGGGCTCGCACGACGAGCTGCTCGCTGCCGACGGCGCGTACGCGCGGCTGTACGCGAGCCAGTTCGCGGCGCCGGCGGTGGAGGAGCCGGCGGCGACGTAGCGGGCATCGGCTGTTTCGTTGACCCGGTCGGCATATCGTGTTTCGATAGTATCGATAAACGATATGCCGACCGAAGGGTGACGATGATGGCTCAGCGAGTGTCCAGTGGCCAGCGACAGGAGTTCGTGCTGCTGATTGTCCTGGGCGGCCTGGCCGTCCTCGTGGGTGCGGTGGGAATCGTCCGGGAGCTCATCCAGATCCTGCCCAACACGCACATCCCGGTCGCGGTCGACCTCACGGACGTACCGCACGAGCTCCTGCTGGACGGCGCCTCCGGCGTCGGCTCCACCGGCGTCGAGGTCACCGACGCGGTGGTCCGCGTCTCCCACCTCGGCCCGACGCCGCTCGCGCTCGCGCTGGCCGCCGCGCTGCTGCCGGCGATAACGCTCATGGTGGTCGCGGCGTGCTTCACGGTGCTCGGGATGTCGTTCTACCGGGGGGACTTCTTCGTCCGCCGGTGCCTCGTAGCGATCATCACGGCGGCAGTGGCGCTGGTGGTGGCCTCCGTGGCGATACCCACGCTGCAGATGCTGGCGGCTGAGGGCGCCCTGGAGAGCCTCGGCGTGGGCTCCGGCCAGCTGGCGGCCATGGGCGTCGACGGGCCCCTCTCCCTGGCGGGTGCCCTGCTCGCCGCCGTCGGGCACGCCTTCTGGCGCGGCGTCCACCTGCAGGAGGACACGGAGGGCCTGGTCTGATGCCGACGGAGGACGGCGACGGCCGCGTGCACTGCCGGCTGGACGAGCTCCTCGCGGAACGCGGCATGACGCTGGCGCGGCTGGCGGAGCTGGTCGGCGTCACGGTGGTGAACCTGTCGGTGCTCAAGAACGACCGTGCTCGGGCGATCCGGTTCTCCACCCTGACGGCGATCTGCGACGTCCTCCAGTGCGAGGTCGGTGAGCTCCTGGTGGTGACGCCACACGCGTGAGACCCGGCGCTAGGGTCGGCGCGTGACCTCTCTCTTCACCGCGCCCGACGACGGACGCACGCCCGACCCAAGCCTGGCGCACCGGCACGCCGATGCCACCGTGACCCTGCGCGGACCGGACGGTGCGCCGCTCGCCGACCGCGACGTCGTCGTACGGCAGACCCGGCACGCGTTCCTGTTCGGCTGCATCGGGTTCGACCTCATCGACCTCGCGAACGGCACCTCGCAGGACCCGGAGTACGACGGCCGCCTCGCCGACGCCTGGTTCGACGTCTTCAACCAGACCACGCTCCCGTTCTACTGGGGCACGTTCGAGCCCGAGCGCGGGGCCCCGCGGACCGAGCGCCTGCTCGGCGCGGCGCGCTGGTTCGCCGAGCGGGGCGTCGTGGTCAAGGGGCACCCGCTGGTGTGGCACACGGTCCAGCCGGGCTGGCTGCTCGGCCTGCCCGACGCCGAGGTGGAGCGGCTGCAGCGGGAGCGCATCCGGCGCGACGTCGGCGCCTTCCGGGGCGTGATCGACACGTGGGACGCGATCAACGAGGTGGTGATCATGCCCGTGTTCACCGCTGAGGAGAACTCGATCACGCCCCTGGCGCGGACCAAGGGGCGCGTCGAGATGATCCGGATGGCGTTCGAGGAGGCACGCGCCGAGAACCCGGGCGCGACGCTGCTGCTCAACGACTTCGACATGTCGACGGCGTACGAGTGCCTCATCGAGGCGGTGCTGGAGGCCGGGATCCCGATCGACCGGCTCGGCCTGCAGAGCCACATGCACCAGGGCTACTGGGGCCAGGAGAAGACCCTCGCGATCCTGGACCGGTTCTCGCGCTACAACATCCCGATCCACTTCACGGAGACCACGCTGCTCTCGGGCGACGTGATGCCGGAACACGTGGTGGACCTCAACGACTGGCAGGTCGAGTCGTGGCCGTCGACGCCGGAGGGTGAGGCGCGCCAGGCCGACGAGGTGGAGCGCCACTACCGCACGCTGCTGTCGCACCCGAGCGTGGAGGCCATGACCTACTGGGGCCTGTCCGACCGGGGGATGTGGCTGAACGCCCCGGGCGGGCTGCTGCGCGACGACGGGTCGCCGAAGCCCGCGTTCGACCGGCTGCGGGAGCTGGTCAAGGGCGAGTGGTGGCTGCCGCCCACGGAACTGCGTACCGACGCCGAGGGCCGGGTGCGGTTCGGCGGTTTCCTGGGCGACTACCGGATAACGGCCGACGGCGGTGCCGTGGACGTCACGCTGGACCACCCCGGCGCCCTGGACCTGTCCGCCACGCTCCCACGGGACTAGCTGTGCACCTCTTGGTTGTGGGCGTGATCGTTGCGCCTACGCGCCCGGTTTAGGCGCAACGATCCCGCCCACAACAAATCGAGGTTCAGGGGGCGGCGATCGGTTCCAGCGCGTTCAGGGTCTCCACCACCTGGTCGTAGTCGCCGCGGACCTCGCCGTAGCGGAGGAACTTGACCCGCTCGACCTGGATCTCGTGCGCGTCGGGCTGGGACTCCAGGAGACTCATGGTCTCGTCGGCGTACTCGTCGAGCGGCATGGCGTGGGGGTCCTCGTCGTGGCCCGGCATGAGGGCGGTCTGCACGGACGGCGGCACCAGCTCGACCACGGACACGCTCGTGCCCGCGAACTGCAGCCGGATGCTCTCCGACAGCATGTGGATCGCGGCCTTGGACGCGTTGTACGTCGCCGTCGCGCGCAACGGGGTGTGCGCCAGGCCGGACGACACGGTCAGGATGGTCGCGTCCGGCCGGCTCTGCAGGTGCTCGGTGAACGCGGCGATCAGCCGGATCGGGCCCAGCATGTTGGTGGTGACGACGGCCTCGGCGTCCGCGAGGAAGCCCGGGGTGCGCCAGTCCTCGGCTCGCATGATCCCGGCCATCGGAACCAGCACGTTCACCTCGGGGAACCGTTCGATCACCTCGGCGGAGACGACGGCGATCGAGGCCGCGTCCGCCGTGTCGATCCGCACGGTGGCCGGGCCCCGCTCGGCGGCGGCCTCCAGCGCTGCGGTGTCGCGGCCGCCGACGATCACGGTGTTGCCCCTTGCCTGGAGGCGGGTCGCCAGGGCGAGGCCGATGCCGCGCGTCCCGCCGGGAATGAAGATGGTGTTGCCTGTTGTGTTCATGGCCCCACGGTGCGGCCCCCGCGCCGACGGCGGGAGAGACCCGGTGAACCAGGGACCGGCGATCCCTGGTTCGCATCCGTGGCGCGGCGCACGATAGGTGCATGAACCGAGCCGCCCTCGCCGACTTCCTCCGCCGACGCCGCGAGGCCCTGCGCCCGTCCGACGTCGGGCTGGTGCCCGGGCCGCGCCGTCGGGCACCGGGGCTGCGCCGGGAGGAGGTGGCCGCCCTCACCGGGATGTCCGTGGACTACTACGCGCGGCTGGAGCAGCAGCGCGGGCCGCAGCCGTCGGAGCAGATGCTCGCGGCGCTCGCGCGGGCGCTCCGCCTGACCGTGGAGGAGCGCGACTACCTGTTCCGGCTCGCCGGGCACGGCGTGCCGCGGCGTCTGCCGCTCGAGTCGCACGTCGCGCCGGCCCTGCTCCGGGTGCTCGACCGGCTCGAGGACTCCCCGGCCCTGATCCTGTCGGGCCTGGGCGAGGTGCTCGTGCAGAACCGGCTCGCCGAGGCGATCTTCGGGGCGCCGCCGGCTACCGGCCTGGCCCGCAGCTCGGTGTACCGGTGGTTCATGGAGCCGGAGTCCAGGAACGTGTACCCGCCCGAGGACCACGAACGGCAGGGCCGGAGCCAGGTCGCCTCCCTGCGAGCGGCGCACGCGGCGGCCGGACCCGGTTCGGCCGCCGACGAGGTGCTGCGCGTCCTGCTGCGGGAGAGCCCCGAGTTCGTCCGCATGTGGGAGCTGCACGAGGTGTCCCGGCGGTTCGAGGACCACAAGACGCTGGTGCACCCCGAGCTCGGCCGGATCGACGTCGACTGCCAGGCGCTGTTCACCGAGGACCAGTCGCAGGCGTTGCTGGTGCTGACGCCGGCGCCCGGCACCGAGGCCGAGGAGAAGGTCCGCCTGCTGGCGGTGCTGGGCCACGAGACCTTCGCGTAGGCAGGGGCGCGGAGGCCGACATGAGAGTGCCCGGGCTGCAAGGCCCGGGCATTCTCATGGTGTCGGCCGATGCGACGATCAGCCGGTGATCAGGACGTACGGGCTCGTGAAGCCCGCGAACGTCAGCGTGTAGGTCCAGCTCTCGAGCGTGACGCTGCCCGGCTGGACGGAGGGGGTCCAGTTGGGGTTCGGGCAGTCGGCCTGCGCGAGAATCTCAGCGTTGGTCGGGGTCGTCGAGGTCAGCGCCGGGACGGTGAGCCGGCCGTTCTTGCTCGAGGTGAGGGACGCGCTGGTGACCTCGGTCACCGAGTCGTCGTGGGACTCGACGAGCGAGCCGCCGCGGTTGGTGCACTGGATGGTCGCTGAGTACGTCGCGGCCAGGGCGACCGTTGCGTTGGTGCGCCCGACGCCGGCGAGCTCATACGTGGTACAGCTGACACCCGCCGCGGACTCGGTACAGTCGATGGTTCCCGTCTGGAGGTGCGTGCCTGAGGGCGCATTCGCGGGGAACACGGCTGCAGACGCCGGGCTGGAAAAGATCAGCAGGGCGAACAATGCGGTTATAGCGGTCAATACCGCTGTGAACGCGCGTTTTGAAGTGAACATGGTGGTGCGCTCCTTCGTGTTTTGGACATGGCGCCCGAATGGCGCGCTCTTTGATTCTTCCGGGATGTCCCGGAAGGGATCGGATGGGTGTTCTGCGAGGTAGATGCCGGTGTTTACCTAGGCATCCAATCGCGACGTTACCTCTCCGTGATGTCGGTCACAATAGGTAGCGCAGGCCTACACATTTAGTCGTTTCAGTGCGACGGTCGAAGGGGTTAAAAAAGCATTCACGTGCATTTCATGGCCGATACATCTTCGTATTCTGATCGGCATTTCAGGCGGCATCAGAACGTCAGCGCAGCGCGCGCCGGTGTCCCTCTCGCCACTTCTCCGTCGGCGGATGCGAGGATCGTCCCGTGCACGACGACGAACGCTGCCCCTGCCTCTCCGGCGACACCTACGGCGCCTGCTGCGGGCGCTACCACTCCGGTGCCGCGACCGCACCGACCGCCGAGGCGCTGATGCGCTCGCGGTACTCCGCGTTCGCGGTCGGGGACGACGCCTACCTGCTGGCGACGTGGGCGCCGCAGACCCGGCCGGACACCGCCGGGACCGGCGACGAGCAGTGGCGCCGCCTGGACATCCACCGCACGGAGCGGGGCGGCCCGTTCGACACCACCGGCGTCGTCGAGTTCACCGCCTTCTACAGCTACCCGGCCACCGGCGTGCGGGGCAGCCTGCACGAGACCAGCCGCTTCGTCCGCGAGGCCGGGCGCTGGTACTACGTCGACGGCGACCGGGAGGCCCGCGACCGCTAGGGCTGGGCAGGCCGGGTCAGATCCAGCCTTCCTCCCAGGCGCGGTGGGCTGCCGCATGGCGGGTGGCGACGCCGAGCTTGGCCATCGCGGACGACAGGTAGTTGCGGACCGTCCCCGGCGCGAGATGCACGGCGCCGGCGATGTCCGACACGGGTGCTCCCGTCCGCGCCTCGCGCAGGACCTCCAGCTCGCGGTCCGTCAGCGGGCACTCGTTCTCCGTGAGCGCTGACGCGGCGATCTCCGGGTCCACGTACCGGCGGCCCGCGGCGACGTCGCGCACGATCTGCGCGAGCCGCGCGGCCGGCGTCGACTTGGGCACGAAGCCGCTCACCCCGGCGGCGAGGGCCCGGCGCAGGACGGCGGGGCGGGCGTGCCGCGTGACGATGATGATCCGGGGCGGCGTGCCGTCGGTCCGGGCCAGGATCTGCGCGGCCGCGTGCAGCCCGTCGGTGGGCGGCATCTCGAGGTCCAGCACGGCGACGTCGGGCCGGTGCTGCTCGGCGAGCCGCACGGCGTGGGTGGTTGTGGCGGCCTCGGCCAAGACCTGCAGGTCGTCCTCGAGGTCGAGGAGGGCGCAGAGCGCACCGCGCAGCAGCTCCTCGTCGTCGGCCAGCAGCAGGCGGATCATCCGGCCACCGTCGCGGTGACCACGAACCGGTCGTCGTCGCCGGCCCACGACAGACGCCCACCGACGGCGTCGAGCCGCTCCGCGAGGGACGCGAGCCCGGTGCCGTCGCCCGCAGATCCGTCGCCCGGCCGCGCCGGCCGTGCGCCGTCGTTGTCGATCACGAGGCGGGCGCCGGCGTCGTCGGGCACCAGGACGATCGCGGCGCGGGTGGCGCGGCTGTGCCGCAGCACGTTGGTGGTGGCCTCGCGCACCACGAGGCCGAGGAGGCTCCGCGGCGCGTCGGGGAGGGACGCCGCGAGGCCGGCGTCGACGTCGGCCCGGACCTCGACGCCCGCAGCGGCCAGGACTTTTGACGCGTTGGCGATCTCAGCGTCCAGGGTGGTCCGGCGGTAGCCCTGCACCAGGGCGCGGGTCTCGCGCAGCGCGTCCCCGGCGAGCTGCTGCACCTCGCGCATCTGCTCGGCGGCCCGCGCCGGATCGGCCTCCGCCAGCCGCGCCGCTAGCTCGCTCTTCAGGGCGATCACCTGGAGGTGGTGCCCCTGGATGTCGTGCAGGTCGGCGGCGAACCGGAGGCGCTCGTCGGCGACGGCGAGCTCCCCGGCGAGGCGCCGGGCATCGTCGAGACGGGCCGCGACCTGCCAGGCGTGGAGCATGCCGACCATGGCGGGGCCGAATGCCAGAACCATCAGGGCGGGCATCCACGCCGCATGCGCAACGTTGGGCTCGCCCATGGCCAGGGCCGCGACCAGCCCGATCGTCGGCAGCACGAGCAGGGCGGCGCCGAGCGTGAACCACGCCTGGCGGGCGGGCAGGAACGTGACCAGCACCGAGATCGTGGCGGCGGGCGCGATCGGCCAGATGCCAAAGCTGCCGAGCGCGAGCGGCACCGCGGCGGCGACGAGCGCCGCGCAGCAGGCGGTCGCGAGCCAGGCGGCCGACGGCGCCTCGTCCCGGATCCGCCGTGCCAGCAGGACACCGCACGCGACGATCGTCGTCGCCGTCGCCAGACCCGTGAGGGCGCGGAGACCGGCCTGGACGTCCGGGTCCAGCACCCAGTCGCCGACCGAGAAGCCCAGCACGCACGCCACCGTCCCCGCGAGGACCCACCACGTGTTGCGGCGGAAGCTCACGAGGCCGCTGCCGTCGTCGTCCGCGACGGCCCTGGCGGTGCTCATGACGCCATCCTGCCAGCGACGACGCCCCCCGGGCGGACTGCTGGGGGCCTTCATGACATCTGTCATGCCGGCTCGTGACAGGTGCCCGCGACCAGGTGCGGTCCCGCACTACTGGCCGCGGCCGCCGTCGGACAGCGTGGAGACCAGCGCGGCGAGGAGCGCCGCCCGGAACGAGGAGACAGGGACATGACGGAGACAACGGGCCAGGCGGGATCGGCGCACGGGCACCTGCACGGGGCTGCGCACGGGACGGGCCACGGGACCGTGCCCGCGACGCGGGCGCGCAAGGCGCTGAGGTTCCTCGCGCACCTGGCCGAGATGGTCGTGGTGATGGTGCTCGGGATGATGCTGCTGGCACCGGTGTGGGACTGGGCGGGCGCGGCCCTCGGGATCGAGGCGGTGCTGGGCCGGCCGGACGTCGCCGCGGTCGTGATGGTTCTCGACATGGTGGTCGCCATGACGGTGTGGATGCGGGTGCGGCGGCACGGCTGGGCCCCGATCTGGGAGATGAACGGGGCGATGGCGGCGCCGTTCGTGGTGCTGCTCGTTCTGTACTGGGCCGGCGCCGTCACCGCCGGCGACATGATGCTCTGGGGACACGTGCTGATGGTGCCCGCGATGGCGGGAGCGATGCTCCTGCGCCGGGCCGAGTACACCGAGCACGTCCATGGCCGGCGGCAGCGGTGACGGTCGTTCCCTGATCCGGGCGGCCCGCTCCGACCGGCGCCGATGAGCGGGGCCTTGCGGCCCCGCTCATCGTCATGCTGCCGTCACAGCGTCCAGCGCTGGTTGGCGCCGCCGTTGCACGGGTACTGCTTCAGCCGGACGCTGTTCGCCGTCGACGAGGCCGGCACGTCGAGGCACTTGCCCGAGTGCCGAGCGACGATCTCGACGTAGCCGCCGGTGACGCTGCGGAGCTGCCACTGCTGGTTGGTGCCGCTGCCGCACGCGTACTGGATGATCGCAGCGCCGTCGGCCGTCGAGGCGTTGTTGACGTCCAGACACTTGCCGGAGTGCTGCGCGACGAGGTTGTGGTAGCCGTTGCCGAGGTCGTGCAGGGCCCACAGCTGGTTGGCCGCGCCGCCGCAGGTGTACTGGACGATCTCGGCCGCGTTCGCCGTCGACGCGCCGACCACGTCGACGCACTTGCCGGAGCTCTGGTTCACGATGTCGGTGGCGCCGCTGCCGCCGTTGCCCGTGTTGGCGTTGACGTTGTCGCCCCACGCCCAGCGGAGGCGGTTGGCGCCGGATGCGTTGCGGATCGTGAGGTTGAGGTTGGTGCCGCTGCCGCCCTTGATGTACATCGAGTAGCCGTCGTAGCCGATGTCGCCGGGCTTGCCGCCGATCGCCGGCCAGTAGGTGCCGCCCATCTGGTTCTCGCGCATGACGTCGGTGACCGCGCGGATGTGGCGGACGAAGTTGTCGCCGCTGTTCGGGTCGCCGTAGTTCAGGCCGCTGTTCATGGCCGCACCGAACTCGGTCATGACCGCGCGGGAGGCGCAGCTCCCGAGACGGGTGATGACGTGGTTGCGCCAGCCCTCGTACGTGTTCGTGCCGTAGAAGAACGCGTAGTGGTGGTAGGACAGCAGCGTCCCGCTGAAGCGGCTGTCGTTGCACACGTCGCGCAGATCGGCGCTGTAGCCGACGCCGCCGATCAGGGTGCGGCCGCGCGGGGCGGAGTAGTGGTAGGCGATCCAGTCGGCGGCGACGTTGCGCCACTCGGTGGAGCTGTAGCCGTGCGGCTCGTTCATCGGCTCGAAGTACACGAGGCTGTTCGACCCGTACTGGGAGGTCACCGTCGACCACATGGTGTTCCACGCGGCGAGGTTGGTGATGCGGCCGCCGGACGCGGCGCCGTCCTCCCAGTAGGCCAGGATGACCTTGAACCCTCGTGCGGTCGCGGCGTCGATCGCACCGCGATAGTTGTTCCACCAGGCGGTGCCGACCGTATGCGTGTTGACCGGCAGACGCACGGTGTTGATGCCGAGGGTGTCCTCCATGTCGTCGTACACGGCGTTGGCCTTGGCCTGCACGGTGGCGTAGCTGTCGGAGCTGCTCAGCCCGTCGAGGACGAGCGGCCCGGTGCTGAAGTTGTCGCCCAGCACCGCCCAGTTCATGCCGCGGAACTGGCTGGTGGCGGCCGTGGCCGGGGTGTCGAGGGACAGCGCGGTGATCGGGAGCAGGATCAGGGCGGCCAGCATGCTGACCACAACCCGGTGCAGGGGCTGCCGGCGGGGGCGCCGCCGGGTGGGCGGAATGGAGCGGTGACGGTGAGGCGCGTTCATGGCGTCGACCTATCTCGTGCATCGTTGCACGTAGCACGGGCTCGAACTGCGGATGATGCGGACGTTGACTATTAACGTCAACATTGGCGCAAGTGTCCCGGTTTGCCCAAGTATGGTCAAGCAGTCGCGGAAGGCCGCTCCAGGCCGTGGCGGCAGGCCGTGGCGGCCGGGCCGACGGCGGGGGTCCGAACCCGGGGCTGCTCCGGCGGCGCCATTGACGCCGGAGGGCCCCGAGCCCGGCTCGGGGGAACAGGTCAGGCTGAGATCACTGCTGACCTGCGGTGCGGAGCCCGCGGGGGTGAGCCTGTGGCGGCGCACCGACTTCCGGGGCTTCCCTGTGGTGGGTTACGGCTAGTGGTCGCTCGGCTGACGCCGGCTGGGCCCTCGGGTGCCCAGCCGGCGGTCACGCAACGAGGGGAATCGGGTTGACGACGTCGCGCAGCCGGGCCAGCGCCGACTCGAGGATCTGAGCCACGCGCTCCTTGGTCACGCCAAGGCGGCGGCCGATCTCGTCGAGGGTGCGGGTGGTGCCGTCCAGGAGCCCGAAGCGCATCTCCAGCACCCGGGCCTCGACGGCGTCGAGGTGCCGCAGGGCCTGCCGGACGCGGCGGCGCAGCAGGGTCTGCTCGGGAGTGGGGCCGCCCGCGTCCGCCTTCTCGGCGTGCTCGGCGGCGGCGACCGCGCGGACGATGGAGCGGCGCACCCAGCGGTGGGCGTAGGCGGCGAACGTGCCGTGCGCGGGGTCGTAGGAGTCGGCGGCGCGCACCAGGCCGATATTGCCCTCCTGGACGAGGTCCATGAACGGCAGGCGGCCGGAGTAGGAGCCCGCGACCGCCGGGACGAGCCGGAGGTGGGCGAGGACAAGACGCTCCTTTGCGTATTGCCCGTCCTTGACCTGTGCTTCGAGCCGGATGCGGAGGCCGGGGGATACCGCGGTGGCCTCGAGCGTGCGCGCGGCGTCGGTGCCGGCGACGGCCCGCTCGAGGAGGGACTCCAGCTGCGCGTCGTCAAGCGACGGCGTGCGCTCGATCATCGCTGCGTAGGACTGCGGCAACGCCGGGTGCGGGGTGGGTTCCTTGGTGCGGCGCGAGCGGGGCGACCGGGGATTTCGGGTAGTTCTCATCACAACTCTCCTCACGAGCGGGACGAACTTTCCTTGCCCGGAGAATATGGAGTCTTGGTGCCCTGAGGGAAGGGGCAGGGATTTCGCTATGAGAGATAACAGGACGATAACGGTGTGCCAGCCCGGTCGGTGGCGGCAACAAGAGTTCCAGGCCAAGGCGGGACCCGGTCCGAGGCCGATGGCCGTCCGGCCGACCATGTGACAGCACGAGGCCGTCCCGGGACACTCGTGCCATGGGCCCGCGCGCATTCCGCTGGGTGTTGCACGTCGACCTCGACCAGTTCCTGGTCGCGGTCGAGGTCCTGCGGCGCCCGGAGCTCGCCGGGCAGCCGGTTATCGTGGGCGGGCGCGGCGACCCCACAGAGCGGGCTGTCGTGTCGACCGCGTCGTACGAGGCGCGGAAGTTCGGAGTGGGGTCCGGCATGCCGCTGCGCATCGCTGCCCGCAAGGTCCCGGACGCGATCATCCTGCCCGTCGACCACGAGGTCTACCTCGAGGCCTCCGGGCACGTGATGGACACCCTGCGCGGGCTCGGCATGGTGGTGGAGGTGCTCGGCTGGGACGAGGCGTTCCTGGGCTGCGACGCCGACGACCCGGAGGCGGTCGCCCACAGTGTGCAGGAGGCCGTCCTTGCCGCCACCGAGCTGCACTGCTCGGTCGGCATCGGCGACAACAAGATCCGCGCCAAGATCGCCACCGGCTTCGGCAAGCCGTCGGGCGTCTTCCGCCTCACCGAGCAGAACTGGTTCGAGGTGATGGGGGAGCGGCCCACGATCGACCTGTGGGGTGTCGGCTCCAAGGTGTCCAAGCGCCTCGCCGCACACGGCATCGAGACAGTGGCGCACCTCGCCGCGGCCGACGGCGACGTGCTGGTCGGTGAGTTCGGGCCCCGCATGGGCGCCTGGTACGGCGACCTGGGTCGCGGGCACGGTTCCGCCGTCGTCGACGATGCGCCCTGGGTGGCGCGCGGGCACAGCCGCGAGACCACCTACCAGCGCAACCTCACCACGCCCGAGCAGGTGGAGGCGGCGCTGCGGGACCTGGTCACGCAGGTGCACGCCGACACCGAGGCGGAGGGCCGGCCGGTCTTCCGGATGGGCCTCAAGGTGCGCTACGCCCCCTTCTTCACCCAGAGCTACTCGAAGAAGCTCCCGGCGCCGACGCGGTCGCTCGGGGAGATGACCGCCGCCGTCCTCGCCCTCGCAGCGGGCATGGAGCCCGGTCGCGAGGTGCGCCTGCTCGGCGTGCGCGCCGAGATGGTGATGCCCGACGGCGGTGACCCCCTCGAGCGCACGCCCGTCCGCGGGCGGATCTGACCGCGCCCGTCCGCGACCTCCGGTCAGGGAGAATGGAGCGGTGACCACCCTCGACGTCGTCCGCGTGGACGACCCCGCCGACGAGCGCCTCGCCGACTACAACAGCCTCACCGACGTCGTGCTGCGTTCCAAGCACGAGCCGGCCAAGGGTCTTTACATCGCCGAGAGCTCGACGGTGATCCGGCGGGCGCTCGCCGCGGGCCACCGGCCGCGGTCGTTCCTCATGGCGCCGAAGTGGCTGGACTCGATGACCGACCTGATCGCCGAGACCGGCGCGCCCGTCTACGTCGCCGAGGAGCCGCTGCTGAAGGAGATCACCGGTTTCCACCTGCACCGCGGGGCCCTGGCCGCGATGCACCGGCCACCGCTGCCCGGGGTGCACGAGCTGCTCGCGGGTGCGCGCGGCGGGGCGGGGGCCCGCCGGGTCGCGGTGCTGGAGGACGTGGTGGACCACACGAACGTCGGTGCTGCCTTTCGCAGCGCCGCGGCCCTCGGCGTGGACGCCGTGCTCGTCTCGCCGCGCTGCTCGGACCCGCTCTACCGGCGCTCGGTGCGCGTGTCGATGGGCACGGTGTTCCAGGTGCCGTGGACGCGGATCGAGGCGTGGCCCGACGGCCTGCACGACCTGCAGGACGAGGGCTTCACCGTCGCGGCGCTCGCACTGTCCGACGACTCGATCACGCTCGACGACCTCGTCGCGCACCCGCCGGAGAAGCTCGCGCTCGTGCTCGGCACGGAGGGCGACGGCCTGAGCCGGGGTGCGATCGAGGCCGCCGACCTGGTGGTGCGCATCCCGATGTCCGGGTCTGTCGACTCGCTCAACGTCGCGGCGGCGTCGGCGGTCGCCTTCTGGGCCACCCGCGTCTGACGACGGCGACAACGGCGCCGGCGTGCCGTAGCGTGACGCGGCGTGACGACGACATCGCAGACATCCGATCTTCCCGGCTCGGCCGACGCGTGGCGCCGATCGCTGCTCCCCGACAACATGCTCGACACGTGGTACGACCGTGCTCGCGCCGCGCTGCCCGGTTCCGACGTTCCGCGAGTGTTCCGCGCCTGCCTCGCTCGCACGATACATCGCAGCCTCATCCCCGACGGCGATGAGGTCGCCGTCATCACGGGAGACATCCCCGCGATGTGGCTGCGCGACTCCAGCACCCAGCTGTGGCCCTATCTCTCGATCGTCGCGGAGGATCCGCACGGTCGGCTGGCCGATGCGATCGGCGGCGTGCTGCGACGGCAGCTGCGGCTCATCGCGCGTGATCCGTACGCGAACGCGTTCAACGTCCGTCCAGACGGGCATGCGCATGACAGCGGGGACCGGTGGGGCGATCATCCCGCCGACCCGCACATCTGGGAGCGTAAGTACGAGGTCGACTCTCTCTGCTTCCCGGTCCAGCTGCTCGCGCGCTTCGTCGAGCTCACAGGCCGGCGTGAGCTGCTCGACGGCCTGTTCCTCGGCGCGGCCCGTTCGATCGTCGACACGCTGCGGCGCGAACGTCACCATGAGGAGCGCTCGCCGTACCGCTTCGAACGGCCGGGCGGAAACGTCCTGGACACCCTCGCGCGCGGGGGGCGGGGGAGCGAGACCGCCTTCACCGGGATGACCTGGTCCGGCTTCCGGCCGAGCGACGACGCCTGCGTGTTCGGGTACAACGTCCCTGCCAATCTTCACGCAGCGGCCGCCCTCGGCGACCTGGCGAGCCTCGTGGCGCCACGCGACGCGGAGCTCGCCGCCGACGCCCGGCGGCTCGCCGAAGAGCTCCGAGTCGCGGTCGCGCGGCATGGTGTGGTCGAGCATCCCCGGTTCGGCGAGATCTGGGCCTACGAGGTCGACGGGCTCGGCGGACACCTTCTGATGGACGACGCGAACCTGCCGAGCCTCCTCTCCCTGCCGATCGTCGCCGGTATCGACAAGAGTGATCCGCTCTACCGCCGGACGCGCGCGTTCGTTCTCTCGTCCGACAATCCGACGTTCACCCACGGATCCCGGCTGTCGGGAGTGGGGAGCCCGCACACCTGGCCGGGATGGGTGTGGCCACTTGCGCTCGCCGCGGAAGGGCTCACGGCGCCGAGCGCGGAGGATGCGGTGCGCCTGATGGAGACGATCGCTGCCACCACGGGGGCGACCGACCATATCCACGAGAGCGTGGACGCCGACGACGATGCACGCTTCACCCGCCCCTGGTTCTCGTGGGCCGACGCGACGTTCTGTCAGCTCGTGATCTCGGTCGTGGCGCCTGAGCGCCATGTTGCCCCCGGCGGCCCCTCGCGTTAATGCCGCGTTAAAACATCGGACCTTTGTTAGCGAACCTCTGGTAGCCGGACTAATTAACAGCTAGCGTGCCTGTTAATTAACCGGCGACAGGGATCGCGGAGGTGCACGGCATGGAACGCAGGGTGCTCTCCGCGAACGAACGCCTCGTCGTCGAGCTGCTTCTCGAGCACGGATCGCTGTCGCGCTCGGCACTGGCGAGATCTGCAGGGCTCTCCAAACCTGCCACGAACGACCTCGTGCAGCGACTGGTCGATGCTGGATTCGTCGCCGCCGTGGGGGAGGTCTCGTCGGTGCGTCGCGGTCCCAACGCCGTCCATTTCCGGGCAGTCACCGACCTGGCACATGTAGCGGGCGTGGAGATGCAGCCAGAGCACGTGCGCGTGGCCATCGCCGGTCTCGAAGGGCGCCCGCTCGTCGAGCTCGACCTGCCGCGGGACGATGCGAGCCCGGCGGCGCACGTCGCGGAGGCGGTGCGCAGGGCCGCGGCGAAGATCGGACTGGGGACCTCGGACCTGTGGAAGGTCGTCGTCGGCACGCCCGGTGTCGTGACTCCCGACGGCGATGTGGACTTCGTCTCCGGCCATCCCGACTGGCACACCGGTCAGCGTGATCGCCTGTCCCAGGCGCTCGGATGCCCGGTGCGCCTGGAGAACGACGTCAATCTCGCCGCGCTCGCAGAGTCAGAAGAAGGACGAGGTGCGGACGTCGACAGCTTCACGCTGCTGCGTCTCGACGAGGGCATCGGCGCGGCGACCGTGCTGGGAGGCGTCCTGTTGCGGGGGGCGCGCGGATACGCCGGTGAGATCGGTTTCGCGCCGGCCATGGCGTCGTCCGAGCGGATCGGTGACTTGGAGACCGGGTATCAGAGCTGGGTCGGGCGCGCGGCGATCGATGCGCTCGTGCGCGAGCAGGGCATGACCCACGTCTCCGCAGAGGAAGTGCTGACCGCGCCGGATACGGAGACGGGCGCCGCACGAGTGCGGGCCGAGGTCGTCCGGCGGGTCGCGGCGCTGGTCGCCACCGTGTCGACGGTGATCGATCCGCAGCGAGTCGTACTTTCGGGCGCACTCGGCGAGGCGGGCGGTGAGCGACTCGCGACGCAGATCGAGGAGGCCATCTCCCGCGACTCCCCGCTCCGCGTACAGGTTGTCCCTGCCGCGCTCGGCAGCGGCTCCGTCGTCATCGGCGCGCTCGCCCTGGTCATCGACGACCTCCGCGATCACGTCTACGGAACGCCCACAGCGGCCGTCTCATCACGGGCCTGGCGGCAGAGGAGAGGAGATCCCTGACCGGTTTCCTCGCGCAGGACGAACGCACGTGCGCTTCCTGACGCGTCCAGCTCCTCGCATCTCTTCCGCGCCCGTTCCCAGGCGCTCGCTTCATCGAACAACCCGGCGCCCCCATGATGCCGGTCGTCGTCATGCCCCCAGGAAGGAATCACACCGTGTCCGAATACGTTGCCAGACCCCTCCATCGCCGACTGCTGAGCTTAGTGGCAGGTCTTGCCGTCGTGCCAGCCGCCCTGACCGGGTGCGGCGTCGGCTCCGGCGCCGACACCGACGCCACCGCGATGGCAGGCTCCTGCGAGCTGTCAGAGGCCGTCACGAACGACGAGCCGATCACCGGGGAGCCCTCCGGTGAGATCACGTTCCAGACCACGGCGCTCAAGCAGTCGTTCAGCCCCTACTTCGAGGACCTCATCGCCGCCTTCGAGGAGCAGTACCCCGAGGTGACCGTCACGTGGCAGGACGACCCTGGCGACGCGGAGTTCACGCAGCGGCTCGTCACGGACGCCCAGGGCTGCCAGCTGCCCGACGTCGTCAACCTGAACCAGACCACGGCCTACGCGCTGTACCGGGAGAACTTCCTCCTGAACCTCTCGACCAAGGCCCCCGACGTCGGGGAGGAGTTCATCCCCTCGGTCTGGAACTCGCTCGTGTTCCCCGGATCCGACGAGCACTTCGTCATGCCCTGGTACTGGGGGCTCGGCGGGCTGCAGACCTACAACACCGAGCTGATGAAGCAGGTGGGGCTGGACCCGAGCGCGCCGCCGACCACGGTGATGGAGCAGTTCGACATGGCCGAGACCGTGGCGGAGAACAGCGACGGGCAGTTCTACGCGTTCACGGCCAGCCCCTCGCAGCGCGTGCCGAGCGACTGGCAGCTCATGGACGCGCAGATCATGAACGACGACGAGACCGAGTTCACCTTCGCCGACGACCCGAAGATCATCGAGTGGCTCCAGCGCTACGCGGAGCTCTACGAGGCCGGCGCGTTGCCGAGGGACACGCTCTCCACCGATGTCGACGTGACGCAGCTGTACTCAGCGGGCGATGTGGTCTGGGGATCGACCAACGCCTCCTTCATGCGCTATGTCCAGGAGACCAACCCGGACACGTACGAGATCACCGGCGTCTCCTCGCTGCTGGACGCTCGCGGTGACGCGTTCCAGGAAGGGCAGCTCATCGCGGTCCCGTCGACCTCCGACAACCCCGTCGCGGCACTCGCCTTCGCGGAGTTCCTGTTGAGCCCCGACTGGCAGACGACATTCGTCTCGGACGAGCGCATCTCCAACTTCCCTTCGACGACGGAGTCACTCGACATCCCGAAGTTCACGGAGGTCTCGGACACCCCGCTGGGCGAGGCGAACAGGCTCTCGGTGGAGCTCGCCCCGGATGCCACGAACAGCTTCATCTACAACTGGTCGGACTCCGTGAACTCGGCGGTCCTCTCGGAGCTGCAGCTGGCGATCGCGGGATCCAAGGACCCCGAGCAGGCGCTCGCGGACGCGCAGGACGCGGCCAACGGCATCCTCGCCGAGCAGGGCTGATCGGAGCATTCGAGATGACCACTCCGATCAGCCCTGATCGCCGGATCCAAGAACCCGGCGCAGGCGCTCGCGCGGGACGCGCAGGGCGGCATCCTCGCCGATCAGGGCTGATCGGAGCACTCGAGATGACCACTCGGATCACGTCACGGCGTGCCGCGGTGCGTGCAGCGTCACCGCCGGCACGACGCCGCTCGCGCGGCGGGGCGACCTCGGGGGCCGCCCTGTACCGGCAATGGTGGACGCCCCTGCTGTGGACGGCACCGGCGATCGCGGTCATCGTCGGGTTCGGGATCTTCCCGTTCGTGAACACCGTCGTGCTCTCGTTCACCGATGCGAGGCCGCTCGGCGGAGGCGGATCGTGGGTGGGGTGGGAGAACTACGCCCGCCTGCTCACCGACAGCGCCTTCTGGCTGGCGACCCGCAACTCGATCTTCTACGCCGTGGTGGCCGTGCCTCTGCTCGTGGTGCTGCCGCTCGTCCTCGCGCAGCTCGTGGTCACCCGGATCCCCGGGATCGGCTTCTTCCGGACCGGGTTCTACGCTCCCGTGGTTGCCTCGATGGTCGCCGTCGCGCTGGTGTGGCAGAGCCTCCTCAGCGAGCGCGGCCCCGTCAACAGCGCGTTGCAGCAGTTCGGTCTGATCTCGTCTCCGATCCCGTTCTTGTCGGATACGACCCTCTTGCTGCTGTCGGCGATCGCGCTGACCGTGTGGAAGGGCCTCGGGTGGTACATGATCTTCTACCTGGCCGCCCTCGCCAACGTGCCGAAAGAGCTGTACGAGGCGGCCGAGCTCGACGGCGCGGGCCCGGTGCGCCAGTTCCTCCACATCACGGTGCCCGGCGTGCGGCTCACGATGCTGCTGATCGCGATCATGTCGGGCATCGGCTCGCTGCGCGTGTTCACCGAGATCTACGTGCTCGGCGGGGCCACGGGCGGACTCGGCGGGCAGGCGCGGACGCTGCCGTTCTACATCCGCGACACGGCCCTTGACCCGATCGCCGGCAACGCCGGATACGGAGCGGCGGTCTCCGTGGCGCTGTTCCTGCTCACAGTCGGGCTCGCCGTCCTCTCGCACCGTCTCGGATCGGAGAAGGAGGAGCCATGAGCATCGTCGAACGCTCGCCGCGCAGGACCGTCGGACGCTCTCCGCGCCGGACGCGGGCGCTGATCGTGCGCTACGCGATCCTGACCGGCATCCTGGCGATCTCGATCGGGCCGCTGCTGTGGCAGCTCAGCTCGTCGCTGAAGGGTCAGGGGGAGGCGCTCTTCGGCACGGAGGCGACGTTTCTCCCGCAGGACCCCTCGTTCGCCGCGTACGCGACGGTGTTCGAGCAGGTCCCGATGGCGCTGTACATCCGCAACAGCCTCATCATGTGCCTGCTGACGGTGGCGAGCCAGGTGGTCTTCCCCACGCTCGCCGGATACATGCTCTCCCGCCGGCAGTGGCGAGGGCGAACGGTGTTCTACTGGCTGCTCATCGTATCGATGATGTTCCCCTTCGAGTCGATCATGGTGTCGCTGTACATGCAGATCCGCGACCTGGGACTCGTCAACTCGTTCGTCGGGGTGTGGCTGCCCGGCGCGATCGCGGCGGTGAACGTGCTCATCATGCGGGCCACCTTCGCGGCCGTCCCCGACGAGGTGGAGGAAGCCGCCATGCTCGACGGCGCCGGCGAGTGGCGCCGCTTCGTGCGCATCTATCTGCCCGCCGCCCGAGGATCGCTCGTGGTGGTCGTCATCAACTCGTTCATCGCAGCCTGGGACGACTTCTTGTGGCCCTTCATCGTGCTCCGCTCGGAGGAGCTGTACACGCTCTCGCTCGGGCTGGCGCGTCTGTCCGCATCGTCGTTGTCGTTCGATCCCCGCGTGCTGATGGCGGGGTCGGTCATCGCGATCGTGCCGATCATGGTGCTGTTCATCGCGTTGCAGAAGCATTTCTTCAAGGGCGTCGAATCGGGAGCCATCAAATGACGATCCCGCACCATCCGGCACACCTCGTCCCGACGCCCGAGCAGCTGACGTGGCAGCGCCTCGAGCTCGGGATGTTCTTCCACTTCGGCCTGAACACCTTCCACGGGAAGGAATGGAGCGACGGCACGTTGCCGGCCTCGTCGTTCGATCCGTCCGAGCTCGACGCTGACGAGTGGGTGCAGCTCGCCGTCGAGGCAGGCGCCCGCTACGTGGTGCTCACGGCGAAGCACCACGACGGCTTCTGCCTGTGGCCCACGGCGACGACCGACTACTCGGTCGCGTCATCTCCCTGGCGAGAGGGACGGGGCGACGTCGTGGCCGAGGTGGCGCGCGCGTGCCGTGACGCGGGCATCGGCCTGGGGCTCTATCTGTCCCCCTGGGACCGTAACCACCCGGCGTACGCCGCCTCCGACGCCTACGCCGAGGTGTACGCCGAGCAGCTGACCGAGCTGTGCACGCGGTACGGCCCGCTCGTCGAGCTGTGGTTCGACGGGGCGGGTTCCGAGGGATATGTGTACGACTGGGAACGCACCATGGCGATCGTCCACGAGCATCAGCCGCAGGCGATGGTGTTCAACATGGGCGCCCCCACGATTCGGTGGATCGGCAACGAGGACGGGTTCGCGCCCGATCCGGTCGAGTACACGGTGAGTCATACCCAGATGAGCAACTACACGATCGTGACGACTCAGTTCGCCGATGCGCTCTATCTGCCTCCCGAGTGCGATGTCTCCGTCAGGCGGGGCTGGTTCTGGCACCCCGATGACGAGCCCAAGTCGCTCGAGCACCTGTTGGCCATCTATTACCGTTCCGTGGGCATGGGTGCGAACCTCCTCCTCAACGTCCCGCCCGATACGCGAGGACGCATCGACCCTGCCGACGCCGAGGTGATCCGTGCTCTCGGTGGGGAGGTCCGTCGGCGCTTCGGCGCCCCGATCCCTGCTGCGCTCGAGCGGGCCGGCGATGGCCGCTGGCGCGCTGTGCTCGGCGACGAGGCGGTGACCTTCGACCACGTGCTCGTACGGGAGGAGCTCTCTCGTGGTCAGCGCGTACGAGCCCACCGCCTGCGGGTCGACGGGGACGACGTCGGTTCCGGTCTCACGATCGGTGCGAACCGACTTCACGTCACGGGGACGCGGACGGCGCGCGTGGTCGAGCTGGAGGTCGATGGCGACGATCCGGTGATCGACGAGGTGCTCGTCTACCGCACGGGGGAACCAGTTGCGCCGACGGCCCCGGAGGGCTACGTCGCGCCCACCGCGTACCCCGAGGACTGACGTGCGCGTGGACGGCGGAGAGGACCTGCTGCGGACGCTCGACCTCGCGGAGCTCGAGTGGACCGTGCGCCTGTCGAGCGCACCCGATGCGAGCGCACCCGATGCGTGCGGAGCCGGCGCGGCGCTGCCGGCCGATGAGCTCGCGTCCGTACGCGCGGGGATTCCGGCGCGGGTGCCCGGCAACGTGCACGACGATCTGCTGCGCGCGGGGATCATCCCCGATCCCTATCGGGACGACGCCGTGAACGGGCTGGCCTGGATCGGGGAGGGCGACTGGACGTACGAGGCGCCGCTCCCGGACGGGGCTGTGCGCGCCGGCGGTCGCGAGAGAGCCGAGCTGGTCTTCGAGGGCCTCCAGACCGTGGCCGTCGTCGAGATCGACGGCGTGCCGGTCGCGCACACGGAGAACATGCACCGACGGCACGGGACCGACGTGACCGGGCTGATCTCGCCGCACGGATCGCGGATCAGCGTGGGATTCGCATCGGCGGCACGTGTCATGCGGGAGAGAGAGGCGGCAGATCCCGGAGGCCCGTTGCCCTACGACTGGGCCTACCCCTACAACAGGCTGCGCACGATGGCGTCCAGCGTCGGCTGGGACTGGGCGCCGCCGCTCGTCAGTGCCGGCATCTGGAGGCCGGCCAGGCTGGAGGTGTGGGAGGGCATCCGTCTCCGATCGCACGTGCGCACCTCGCTCGCGCCCGACCTGACCGACGGCGAGCTGATCGTCGATGTGGAGCTCGCCGCAGCCGGGGACGCCGTCGCTCGCGGCAAGGTCGACATCCGTCTCGGGGACCGGACATGGACGATCCCGGTCGACGGCGCGACCTCGGTCCGCCTGCCCGTCGCCGCGCCCGAGCTCTGGCATCCGCGCGGTCACGGTGACCCCGTCCTGCACGAGGTCGTGATCGGGGTCGTGGGCACGGGAACGTGCGAGCGGCATCGTGTCGCCTTCCGCCATGTCGCTCTCGACACGGCGGTCGACGAGTGGGGCAGGAGGTTCGGCCTCGTCGTCAACGGGATCGCCGTACAGGCCCGGGGCGCGAACTGGATCCCCCAGGACCTGTTGATGTCGCGCGTGGGCGAACAGCGCTGCATCGGGCTCGTGGGTGAGGCCGTCGCCGCGAACATGACGATGCTGCGCGTCTGGGGTGGCGGCGTCTACGAACAGGACGCGTTCTACCGCGCCTGCGACGAGGCGGGACTCCTCGTCTGGCAGGACTTCGCCTTCGCCTGCGCGGCCTATCCCGAAGAGGAGCCGCTGCGGGCGGAGGTGGAGGCCGAGGCACGTGAGCAGGTGCGGCGCCTCGCCGCTCACCCGAGCGTCGTCCTCTGGAACGGCTCCAACGAGTGCTTGCAGGGATGGGACGACTGGGGGTGGCGCGAGAGGGTCGGCACACGCACATGGGGCGAGTCGTACTACCGGCGACTGCTTCCGGAGATCGTCGCGGAAGAGGGATGCGGAACGCCCTACGTCCCTTCGAGCCCTTTCTCGTCGTCTCCCGGCGTAGCCCCCAACGCGGATGGCGAGGGGACGGTGCACCTCTGGGACCAGTGGAACCTGCTGGACCATACGACCTATCGCGATCATGTCCCGCGCTTCGTCGCCGAGCTCGGTCACCAGGCGCCGCCGGCATGGGCCACGCTCAGGGCGGCGCTCACCCGGATGCCTGGCCGAGGCGACGACGCGCAGCTCGACCACCGGCAGCGGCAGATCGGTGGGATGAGACACCTCGTCCGCCGGCTCGACGGACACGTCCCGGAGCCCGATGCGCTCCTCGACGACCTGGACGACTGGCTGTGGGCGACGCAGCTCCAGCAGGCGGAGGCCCTGCGCGTCGCGGCGGAGCATCTGCGCGGCAGGTGGCCCCGGACGACCGGCCTGCTGGTCTGGCAGATGGGCGACGCCTGGCCGGGCATCTCCTGGTCGATCGTCGACCACGCCGGACGTCGCAAGCCCTCCTGGTACGCCCTGCGCCGCGCCTTCGCGCCGCGCGCGGTCTCTCTCCAGCCGATCGACGGAACCCCGTACGTCGTCCTCGTCAACGACACGGGCGAGCCGTGGCAGGCGCACGTCGCTCTGCGCCGCGTGCACGTGGTCGACGGCGAGCTCGCGGCAGAGCTGCTCGAGGTGACGGTGCCGCCGCGGGACACCGCCCGCCGACGCCTCGGAGCGGAGGTGGTGCTTCCGCACCGGAGGCGGGAAGAGGTGCTCGTCGCCGATGTCGGCGAGCTGCGCGCGACGATGATGCTGTGCCGTCCTGACGGCGTGCGGTGGGCGGCGCCTCGCCCCGCCGTCAACATCGTGCGTGACGCCGACGGCTGGGACGTGACCGTCGAAGCAGACGTGCTGCTCGCCGACGTGTCCATCATGGCCGACCGCCTCGCGCCCGCGGCGAGTGCGGACGACCAGCTGCGCACGCTTCTTCCCGGCGAGAGCACGACCTTCCGCATCCTCGCCGGCGGCTCGTTGTCCGGCGCCGATCACACCGATCCGTCCGCCTGGTCGGCACGCCCCCTGCTCCGAACGAGAAACGACCTGTGGCACCGATGACGCCGTCGCACGCAAGAGGCCGCTCCGCGGTGGAGCCCGCAGCCGATGCGCGTGCCCTGACAGCCGGCATGACGCTGCGGGAGAAGGTCGGACAGCTCAATCAGCGGCTGCTCGGATGGCAGTGCGTCGAGCGGGTCGGCGGGCGCTGGAGGACGACGGCGACGTTGCACGAGGAGGTCGAGCGCTGGGGCGGACTCGGTGCGCTCTACGGGCTCTTCCGCGCGGATGCGTGGTCCGGACGCGACTGGGACAACGGCGTGCGGCCACAGGAGCGTGCCGAGGTCGCCGAGATGGTGGTGGCGGAGGTTCGCTCGGCATCCCGGCACGGTATCGGCCCCCTGCTCGTCGAGGAGGCCCCGCACGGGCATCAGGCACTGGGAGCGGCCCTGCTGCCCGTGAACCTCGCAGTGGGCGCGGCCTGGGACGAGGGGTTGTACGCGGAGGCGGCCGCGGCGGTGGCGTCCGACCTGCGCGCGGACGGCGTGCATCTTGCGCTCGTCTCGGCGCTCGACCTCCTGCGGGACCCGCGCTGGGGTCGTGCGGAGGAGTGCTATGGCGAGGTGCCCGCGCTCGCGGCGGCCATGACCTCCGCCGTCGTCACGGGAATGCAGGGCGGCGGACGATCCCGCCTCCTCGACGGGTCAGGCGTGGGCGTCGTGCTCAAGCACTTCGCCGCTCAGGGCGAGGGTGTCGGCGGACGCAACGGGCACTCCGCGCAGATCGGCATGCGAGATCTCCAGGAGCTGCATCTGCCGGCGGCTCTGGCGGGCGTGGGAGCGGGTGCAGTCGGGATCATGGCGGCCTACAACGACATCGACGGCGTGCCCTGCGTCGCCAACGCGCCGTTGCTGACGGGGCTGCTGCGGGACAGCTGGGGCTTTGACGGGATCGTCATGGGCGACGGCCTTGCCGTCGATCGCATCGTGGAGCAGGTCGGCTCACCCCTGTCGGCGGCCGCCACGGCTCTCATGTCCGGCGTCGATCTCTCGCTGTGGGACACCTCTTTCGCACAGCTCGAGGAGGCGGTGGCTCTCCGACCCGACCTGGAGCGCGTCGTGGACCGCGCCTGCGAGCGGGTGCTCGCGGTGAAGGGTCAGCTCGGTCTGCTGCCGGGGACGCCGCGCCCGACGCCCGTGGCTGAGCGCGCGCGGGAGACCGCGGTGCTCTCGCACCGGATCGCCGCGCGCTCGGTCGTGATGCTCCCCGGCACCGGCGAGGACCGCGTCCGCGAGGTCCTGCCCGTGCGCGGTACCGGCGAGTGGGTCGTCACGGGACCGCGTGCACATGACGTCGAGGCCATGCTGGGCGACTACGTCCCGCCGCTCGCCGAGGAGGAGCGCGTGAGCATCGCCGGCGCCCTGGTGGCGGAGTCTCTCGAGTCGGAGGCATCGTTCGCCGCTGTCGACGCGGACGACGTGTCCGCGTTCGCGGCCGCGTCGGGGGTGGTCGTCGTGCTCGGGGGGTCGAGCCACCGCCCCTACGGCAGTGTTTTCGCGGACAACGGGGCGAGCGCGGGGCAGACGGCGGCGGACTGCGGCGAGGGAGTCGACCTGTCCTCGCCCACACTGCCGGACGGGCAGGTGGAGGCGCTGTCCCGGGTGCGTCGGGCGGCCAGGGGGCCGGTCGTGGCCGTCGTCCTGGCGGGCCGTCCGTACGTCCTGAGCGACGTCGCGCGTCTGGCCGATGTGATCCTGCTGGCCTTCTACCCGGGGCCGCACGGCGGGCGGGCCATCGCCGACCTGGTCCTCGGACGCACCCAGCCGGTCGGCAGGCTTCCCGCCACGATGCCGTCGGCGCCGGGTGCGATCCCCGTGCGAGCGGACGAGCGCATGAGCGCCAGCGATGTCTATCACGATGTGGCGGAGCCGGTCCTGTGGCCCGTGGGCGCCGGTGGCGGATACGGCCAGGTCGACGGCGTCCAGGTGCGGGCGCTGCGGCGGGCGGAGGTCGTCGTAGTCGAGCTCGAGGGGCACGTGATCGAGGGCGAGTGGCCGGCCGAGGAACTGGCACAGGTGCGGGCCCTGCGGCGCGGTGGACACACCTGGCCGCGTGCCGAGCTCGTCGCGTGGCGGCGGATCAGAGCCCCTCAGGGCACGCGGTTTCGCGAGCACCTGGAGATCCCGCTTCGCGACGTCCTCCTGCCGCCCTCCGAACGTGCGCCCCTCGCTCGGGCGACGACCGACCTGGTGGTCTCCCTCGGCTCGTCGCGCGTGACGCTCACCCTCGCCGATGACGCCTGAAGGAGGCGCAGATGGCCCTCGAACCAGATGACGTGACGCTCGGACGTCTGCGGCGATTTGTTGATGAACGTCTCACGCCGGCGCTCGACACCGACCGGCTGCCGATGCGTGCGCTCGGCTGGTCGCGCCCCGGCGAGCCCCCCGCCGTCTCCGAGGCACTCGCACTGTCCGGGGACGACCTCGTCGAAGTCGTCCTCGGACAGTCGTGGGGAGAGCCGTGGTCGACCACGTGGCTGAGCCTGAGCGCGGACATTCCTGTGGCGTGGGCGGGAGAGGAGGATCAGGTCGACGTAGTGGTCGATCTCGGATTCACCCGGGACACGCCCGGGTTCCAGGCGGAGGGTACGGCGCGCGACACTGCCGGTCGCGCGCTCAAGGGCATCTCGCCGCGCAACAGGCACGTTCCCCTGAGCCTCCTGCTCGAGCGCGATCCGGTCGCGGCTGGGCGATGGAGCGCGGGCGAGGCGCCGTTCCCCGTGCGGCTCTGGGTGGAGGCGGCGGCGAACCCCGTGCTGGATCCGGAGTTCGTGTTCGCGCCCACAGAGCTCGGGGATCCCGCGACTCTTCCGGCCCGGCACCAGTACCGGTGGGGGGAGTTCGTCGTGCGTCGGCGTCACCCTCAGGCATGGGCACTTCTGCGTGATCTCTCCGTGCTCAGCGAGCAGCGCGAGACGTTGCCGGCGTCGGACCTCCGGCGTGGGCGCATCCTGCGCGCCGTCGCTCGTGCGCTCGACCTCGTGCAGATCTCGTCGCCCGCCGCCGTGCGCTCGACGGCGCTGGAAGCGCGCGAGGCGCTCGCGCCTGTCCTGTCAGAGCCCGCTGCGCAGGCCGGGCATCACGTCGTGGCCGTCGGGCACGCGCACATCGATTCGGCGTGGTTGTGGCCGTTCCGCGAGACCCGCCGCAAGGTGGTGCGCACGTACGCGAACGCCCTGGCCCTGCTGCGGGAGTATCCCGAGACGACCTTCGCCACGTCGTCAGCGCAGCACCTGGCCTGGGTGAAGGAGGCGGAGCCCGAGCTGTTCGAGCGCATCGTGGCTGCCGCCCGCGAAGGGCGGTTCGTCCCGGTGGGCGGCATGTGGGTCGAGTCGGACACCATGCTCCCGGGCGGAGAGTCGATGGTGCGCCAGCTCGTCGAGG
Source organism: Promicromonospora soli (assembly GCF_014653785.1). Taxonomy (GTDB): domain Bacteria; phylum Actinomycetota; class Actinomycetes; order Actinomycetales; family Cellulomonadaceae; genus Promicromonospora; species Promicromonospora soli. Next base: position 73,803 of record NZ_BNAS01000008.1, read on the forward strand.
GCGTCTCCTGGATGGAAACGGAGCTGGGAGTGCGGTGCCGAGGCGTCTGGCTGCCGGACTCGTTCGGGTACTCCGCGGCCCTTCCTCAGATCGCGCGTGCGGCCGGCATGCGCTGGCTGCTCACTCAGAAGCTGTCCTGGAACGACACCAACCGCATGCCGCACCACACTTTCTGGTGGGAGGGCATCGACGGCTCGCAGGTGCTCACCCACTTCCCTCCGGTGGACAACTACAACAGTGACCTCGCTCCGCGGCAGCTCGCGCACGCCGAGGCCAACGTCGCGGACTCCGACCCCGTGTCGGCGAGCGTCTCGCTCGCGCCGAGCGGGTGGGGGGACGGCGGGGGCGGTCCCACGCGCGAGCACGCGGAGAGCGCTCGCCGGCTGTCCGGCCTCGCGGGAACACCCGCCGTGTCCTGGGGCACACCCGAGGACTTCTTCACAGACGTCGAGCGGCGCGCCGCGGAGACGAGCGAGGAGGGCGCACCCCTCGGCCGCTGGTCCGGGGAGATGCCCTTGGAGCTCCACCGGGGGATCTTCACCTCACAGCACAGGACGAAGGAGGGCAACCGTCGATGCGAGTCACTGCTGCACGAGGCCGAGCTGTGGTCCGCCGTGGCGTCGCTGCGCTGCGGGGTCTCCTATCCGCGGGAGGAGCTCCGTGAGCTGTGGCGGGTGGTCCTGCTCCACCAGTTCCACGACGTGCTGCCGGGTACGTCGATCGCCTGGGTCTATCACGAGGTCGAACGCGCGCACGCTCGGGTGATCGAACGGTGCGAGGAGCTCGTCTCACATGCCTTGCGGACGCTGGCCGGATCCTCGGACGGGCAGGGCACAGACCTGCGGGTGAACTCCGGCCCCGTCGTGCTCAACGGCGTCGCCCCCTTCTCCGCGGGTGCTGTGCAGGAGGCTCGGCCCGCCCGTGCGGTCCGTTCCCGCGATCTCTGGGTCCTGGAGGACTCGTCCGTCCGTGTCGAGGTCGATGCCCGCGGACACGTGGTCGCCCTGGTCGATCGATCGAGCGGGCGCGACGCGATCGGGCCGGCCGGCCCGGGAAACGTGGCCTCGCTTCACCGCGACCTCCCCAATCGCTGGGACGCGTGGGACATCGACGCGCATCACGATCGCGTCGTCAGGGATTTCCCGGAGGCGAGGGTGCGCGCACAGGATCACATGGTGATCATCGAGCGCGACCTGGCGCAGGCGCGTCTCGTGCAGCGCTTGGAGCTCGACCGCGGTGCGCTCCGGGTGACGACGGAGGTCGACTGGCATGCGCAGGAGGAGCTCCTGACGCTGTCGTGGCCGTGGGACCTGCGTGCCGACGACATCGCTGCCGAGACACAGTTCGGGCACGTGCGGCGGCCTATGCATCGCAACACCACGTGGCAGAGCGCACGGTTCGTGGACGCGGCGCATCGTTGGGTGCACGTGGGCGAGCCCGGCTTCGGTGTCGCCATCGCCAATCACGTCACGCACGGATACGACGCCGCGCGGACGACCCGTCCCGACGGCGGCACCACGACGCGCCTGCGGGTCCACCTTCTGCGCGGGCCACGGTATCCCGATCCGCGCGCTGACGAGGGCAGGCATGAGTTCGTCCATCTCCTGCGACCCGGTGCGACCGTCGCCGACGCGATCGGCGACGGCCTGGCGCTCGCGCTGCCGTTGCGTGCCGTCTCCGGACCGGCGGACCCGGCATTGTTCGTTCCGCTCGTGAGGATCGAGGGTGAGGGGATCGTCGTCGACACCGTCAAGCTGGCCGAAGACGGCAGTGGCGAGCTCGTCGTCCGGCTTCACGAGGCATGGGGAACCCGCGCGACCGGCAGGATCGAGGTCGACATCCCTGGGCTCACCCTGATGAGTACCGATCTGCACGAGCGCCCCCTCGCACCGGGCGACTCGGACGGCAGTCTCCACTTCCTCCCCGACGATGCGCCCGGAGCGGAGCGCAGCGGCGCGAACATGATGCTGCGTCCGTTCGGCATCCTCACCCTGAGGGCGTGCAAGTCGCGCGGTGAGGCAGTCCGGTAGCCCGCTACGCTTCTCGGACGGAACGGGTTTAACCGGCATAAATGCGACGGCAAGCCGAGGGCGCCGCAGCCCGTCTCCGGCCGGCGACAGCGACAGGAACGGGTGCATGCAGCTACTACCACTCATCCAGCAGGCGCTGTCGGACGACGCCGGCCGGCTCCACCTGGCGACGGCGGCGGGACCGCCCGCACCGGGAGCTCTGAACGGCCTCACGGTGCTGGTCGTCGGCTTCTGCTTCCTCGTGCCGATGGTCTGGATCTACGCGGTGCGCCAGAGGGGTTCCAGGGGGGCCCTTGCACGCCTGGCGACGGCGCTCGCGGTCCTCTCCCTGTGGTTTGTCGGCGCGAGCGCACTGGTCTACCCGGCGGGCGTCCTGACCTATCTCGGCACCGCCGAGCTCGAGAGCCACCCCGAAGCGTGGCAATGGACCGCCGTGTCGCCGCTGGTGGCACTCTTCTACGCCTGGTGGTTCGGGCGGGACTTCCCGCGCCCCCGCGTATCGAGTCTCCTCACACGGGCCGGGCTGCTGTACGGCGCGTGCCTGATAGCCGTGCTCTTGGCGGTGCACGCCGGCCTGCCGGTGTTCTCCATGGGGGGAGTCGGCAATCTCCTCGCCCTCACGGCAACGCTCGTATGCATCGTCACCTGGCAGCTCATCGATCGACTGCGGCCGGCGCAGCTGCTCGTCAGAGCGGGGTGGGTCCTCGCTGTGTGTGTTGCCGTCGTCTGGCTCGCCCTTGCCAACGACGTGCAGATCATGGCCGACCCTCGCACCGCTACTGGTGTCGGTCTGCTGGTTACCGTCGGACTGCTCGCCCTTTTGGCCCTCGCCGGTTCCGTGGCCTGTATCGGCGCATGGCGGCTCATCAACCGGCACGGGCGGCCGCTCCGCCGCGAGGCACTGCCAAGGCCCGGCGAGGTCTGGAACGCGGAGGTTCCTTTCGAGGACGACGGGAGCGAGTCGAAGGACCGGCCCGTCCTGGTGGTGCGCGTCTCCGGCGACCACGCGGCCGTCATGAAGATCACGAGCCAGGACAAGTCCCGCTTCGACAGCTACCTCCACCTCCCGCACGCCCGCTGGCGGAAGGTACTGACGAAAGACAGCTGGCTGGATCTGGCGACCACGGACCTGCCGTTGCGGAACTTCCGCAGCCTGCGGGGCCGCTGCCGGCCCGACGTGTGGCGCGCCGTCACCAAGGGAGACCTGCCCCGCCGCAAGCCGCGCGGTATCGCCGAGCCGGAGCTCCCGCACTGAGCAGGTCCGCTCAGCAGGTCCGGCTCAGCAGGTCGGGTTCAGAGGAGCTGGGACCGGCGCTGCGGAAACACGTCCTCCCGCTGGATCTCGTCCTGCCGGTCCTGCCAGCCCTCGAACTTGGCCTGCGCCTCCATCTCCTTGGCGCTGGGCGCCAGGCCCACCACCAGGAGCAGCAGGATCGTGCTGATGGTGACGCCGATGATGAGCGGGCCTAGGAGCGCTCCCACACCGATGCCGCCGTCGGCCGGGACGACGCTCGCGACCTCGTCCACCCGCATGGCCGACATGCCCGTGTAGTGCATCCCGGAGACGGCGATGCCCATGATGAGCGCGGCGCCGGCGCCGGCGGCGAGGTTGCGCACCTTCGCGGACAGCCAGAGACCGGCGGTCGCGGCGAGGACGGCGACGAGCACCGACATGGCGACCGTGACGGCGTCGTAGTTGATCGCAACGCCCACGTGCAGGGCGCGCATGCCGAGGTAGTGCATGGCGGCGATGCCCAGGCCGGTGATCGTGCCGCCCCCGAGCAGCGCGAGGACTCCGACGCCCGCCCTGCGGACGATGAAGAGGCCGAGGCCCACGACGAGGATGGCGAGCAGGCCGCTCGCGATCGTCAGCGTCACGTTGAAGCGGGCCTCGGTGCCGCGGACGTGGAACCCGAGCATGGCGACGAAGTGCATGACCCAGATACCGGTGCCGCCGATGGAGATCGCGCCGAGGGCGAGCCAGGCGGTGCTCGCCCAGCCGCGCGCGACGCGCGCGCGGGCTGCGCAGGTCAGGCCGACGGCGCACCCGGCGCACGAGAGCAGGAACGACAGGATGGGCGTGACCCAGCCGAGCGCGAAGTGGTCAATCATGGGGAGCTCTCCAGCAAGTACGAGGGAAGCGTTGGGTCTGCCGCCGACGGCGTCGTCGCGGGCAGTCAGCATGTTGCGATCGGTGCTAATTAGCCGATCGGTACCAATTAGAAGGGTCTGACGGGGTGAGATCCACCCTTTGGGGCGGTTGAGTTGGCGCGAAGAGGGTGATCTTTTTGGTCCCCGCGGGCTCTGTTTACGCGGCCGTCTTTTGTTCGTGGTGAGCCGTTCACACACGGCTCGACGGGGGCGAGCCGACAACCCGGAAGGAGCGGCGCAGGGCCGACAAAGTTAGGTTAGGCTCACCGTTGTGACCATCAAGACCGAGGGGCTCGAAGCCAAGCCCTCGCGAATGTTCGATGTCGAGGTAGCGCGGGTGACGCGCCTGTGCCCGTCCTTCGTCCGCTTCACCTTCCGCGGCCCGGACCTGGACAAGTTCGCGGACAACGGCCGTGACCAGCGCATCAAGCTGCTCCTCCCGTCGCCCCGCGGTGGCTGGGACGCATTGCGCCGCGACGACCCCGACTGGTACGCCGCCTGGCGCGCGCTCCCGGACGAGCACCGCAACCCGATGCGAACCTACACGGTCCGCACGGTGCGCCAGGACATGCGCGAGGTCGACGTGGACGTCGTGATGCACGGTGACTCCGGTCCGGCGTCGCGCTGGGCGCTGACCGCGTCCCCGGGCGACCCGCTGGTCATCATGGGACCCAACGCCGAGTACGACGGCATGCACGGCGGTGTCGAGTTCGCCCCGCCGGAGTTCAGCCACGCGCTGCTGCTGGCCGGTGACGAGACCGCGGTGCCCGCGATCTCCGCCATCTGCGAGTCCCTGCCCGCTGACGCCGTGGGCGAGGTCTTCCTCGAGGTGCCCCACCCTGAGGACGGCTGGGCGCTCGCCGCGCCCGAGGGCGTGCGGGTGCACTGGCTGGCCCGCGACGGGCGCGAGCACGGCGACGTGCTGGTCCCGGCCGTGCAGGCGGCGGCGGACCAGCTGCTCGCGATGGGTGTGCGGCCGTCGTCGGACAGCTCGCCCGCCCTCACCGCGGCCGGGGTGGACCTGTCGGGCGAGGCGCACGACGTCGACATCGACTCCGAGATCCTCTGGGAGGTGCCGATCGACGAGTCGGGCCGCCCCCTGGCCCAGGACACGGTGCTGTACGCGTGGCTCGCGGGCGAGGCGGGTGTCATCAAGACGCTGCGCCGCTACCTCGTGAACGAGTGCCAGGTCGACCGCAAGTCCGTGGCGTTCATGGGCTACTGGCGCAAGGGCCGCGCGGAGAGCTGACCGCGGCTTTCACCCACGCCTTCGCTCGCCGCGTGGTGCCCCGATACTGCCCCGACCCGGGAAATGCCTGGTCAGATGTGGTAAGTATCGGACCCTGACGTTCGGGAGGACGGATGGGTGCGACGAGGCAGCCTGCAGGCAGTACCGAGCGCCGGGACGGTGGATCCCGGCCGTGGTGGAGCGACCACCGCGCGACGGTGTTCACGGTGTTCGGCGGCGCCGCCGCCATCTGCACCGCCGCGATGGGTGTGGTGGACCGCTCGACCCAGATCGTGCTATTGGCGGTCTCCGTCGGCCTCGTGCTGGCCGGCCTGGCCTCGCTCGTCCGGATGCAGACGTACGCACGCTGGTTCCGGGCGTCGCGGAAGTGGGGTCGAGCCCACTGGGTCATCGTCCTTGTGGTGGCAGTCGTGGGGCTGGCCGGCTCGACGGGCGCCTCGCTCGGGCTGCAGTCGGCCCGCTCCTGCGAGGACCCGACCGAGGTGGCTGTCATGGTTCCCGAGGACGGCGCCGCGGGCTTCGCGGCTGCGGCCACGGCGTTCGAACGCGACTCGACGACGGCGTTCTCCTGCCCCCGGTACCACGTGACCACGTTCGGCGTGGGCTGGCCCGCGCTCCGCGCGGCGTTCGCCTCCGGATGGGAGGACACGTCGGGCGAGGGCGGCCCGGCCTCGCTGGACCTCGGGCCGCGGCCGGACGTGTGGATCGCGGAGTCCGGGGCCCAGGCCGACATCGTGGCCGCCGCGAGGCCGAGCAAGAGCTTCTGGGTCTCCGGCCGGACGCTCGTGGCCGGCTCGCCGCTGGTGCTGGCCGTGCCGGAGCCGCACGCGGCGGAGCTGAGCGCGACGACGGGGCCGGGCGACACCGTCCAGGAGCTGATGGCGGCGGCCGGCGCGGCGGGACTCGAGGTCGTGCGGGCCAACCCGGACACGTCCTTCGCCTCGGCGCTGCACACCGTGCGCCTCTACGCCGAGTCCGGCGTCGGCACCGACACCGAGGCGCTGGAGGCGCTGGAGCTCGACCTGGGGCACGCGCTCGAACAGGTCGGCCTGCCGGTCGGGACCGACAGCGCGCTGCTGTGCCGCCTCGACGCGCTGTCCGGGGCGGAGCCGCCCCGGGTGGCCGTGCTGACCAGCGAGCGCGCGATGATCGACGGCGGCACGGCCTGCCCCGCCTCCGGGGGGAGCGACAGCGACGCCGCGCTGGTCCCGTTCTACCCGGACTCTGCCCTCAGCCTGGACTACACCGCGGTGCAGCTCGACTGGAGCGGGAGCGAGGCGGAGCGCCGGGCCGGGGCAGCGGCGGCCTTCGTCGAGTGGCTCGGCACGGCCGAGGGGCAGGCGGCCCTCGACCGGGAGGCGGGCGTGCGGCGGCTGGACGGACGGCCGCCGTCGGGCGCGGACGGGCCGCTGCCCGGCCTGCAGGACGCGCCGGTCGTCGAGCCCGGCAAGAGGCTCCTGGCGTACACGCGTGTCCTGTCGACCGAGGAGCAGTACCGCACGGCCCGGCGACCGGCGCGGGTCCTGGTGCTGGTGGACTCGTCGGCGTCCATGGGCCGGCCCGCGGACGGCGACCGGCGCCGCATCGACGTCGCCGAGCGGGGCGTGCTCGGGGCGCTCGGGCATCTGAGCGGGTCCGACGAGGTGGGCATCTGGTCGTTCTCCGGGGAGGCCGGGTCGAGCCCCCGGCCGGTGCTGGACGTGAGCGCGAGCGCGGCGGCGCGCAGCGAGGCGCCGGAACGTCTGGGCGGGCTGCAGCCGGCCGGTCACACGCCCCTGTACGACGCGGTCGACGCCGGGACGTCCTACCTGGTCGGCCTCGACCCCGGCGGCGCCTCCCGCAGGCACCTGACCGCGGTGGTCGTGCTGACCGACGGGGAGAACCTCCCGGGCGGCGGCCCCGGCGCGGAGCTGTCGGCGTCCGACCTGGTCCGTTCCGCCCGCGCGGAGGCCGCCGCAGGCGTCCGGGTCTACGTTGTGGCGGTGGGCGAGGCGTCGTGCCAGGTGAGCGAACTGCAGCGGATCGCTGCCGAATGGGACGGCGAGTGCTGGGACAGCTCCTTCGGCGAGCTGGAGAGCACCCTGGGCAACCTCTTCGGGCAGCTGGGAGGTCGGTGACGTGACGGGCGGCACGGCGGGCGGTGGTACGGCGAGTGGCGGCACGGCGGGCGGCGGCTCCCACGGAGTGATCACCCGCAGGGGTTTCATCGTGGGCGGCGCGGCGGGCCTGCTGGCGGGTGCAGGACTCCCGCTGGGCCTGGAGGGACTGTTCGGCGGCCCCGCGGACATGGAGACGTTCGGCGCGGGCGACCAGCTCACGATCCTCAGCGGCCGCGACGAGACCGACGGCGGGCAGCGCCGTCTGCTCGTGGACCTGTGGAACCGGGTGCACGAGGCGCACCCCGCGCGGATCGTCGAGGTGTCGAGCAACGCCGACCGCGCCTACAGCACCATGCTGTCCGCGGCGCAGGCCGGCGAGACGGGCTACGACGTCTACAACCTCGACATCCCTTGGGTGCCGCAGTTCGCGCAGAGCGGCTACCTCCGGGTGCTCGACGGCGCCACTGGCGAAGGGTTCCTGGGCGAGCCGTGGGCGGCCGGCACCTGGGACGGCGCGGCGTACGCGCTGCCGTTCAACTCCGACGTCGGGCTGCTGTACTGCAACCTGGACCTGATCACCGAGTACTACGAGGGCCAGGTACCCGCGACCGACCCGATCCCCGTGCACGACGGCTGGGCCGGCCTCGACACGTTCGCGCACGAGGTCCTCGCCGCGGTGGGCGGCGACCGCCCCGGGCTGAGCCGCGCGCCCGTGGACACGGCGATCGCCCTGCAGCTGGCCGACTACGAGGGGTTCACCGTCAACCTCTGGGAGGTCCTGCTCGGTGCGGGCGCCGTCTCGGTCGACGCCGCGGGGCGCCCGGTCTTCCAGGACGTCGAGCAGATCGGGGCGACGGTCGAGAGCCTGGCGGCGCGGCTGCGTGCGTCGTCGGACGGCCCGAGCGGCGCGGCGGCGTCGCTCGCGTTCGACGAGCAGGGATCGCTCGCCGCGTTCGCCGCGGGCCGCGCGGTATTCCTGCGGCACTGGCCGCGTGCGCTGCGGCTGCTGCGCGGCGAGGACGCGGCGCCGTTCCGTGTCGGGTTCATGCCGGTGCCCGGCGGGGGAGTGCTCGGCGGGCAGAGCCTCGCCGTGGCGGCGGCCTCGAAGTACCCGGTCGCCGCCCGGCGCCTGGTCGAGTTCCTCACGGACGAGCGCAGCCACCAGGTGATCTTCGAGCGCGGGGGTTTCGCCGCGAGCCGCGAGGCGCCGTACCGCGACCCGGCCGCGCCGTGGGCGCGCGAGGCCGTGACCGACGGCCTGGCCGCGTCCCTGGTGGACTACGCGACCGGGAAGGGCGCCGCACGCACCAACGACGCGCTGCGCAAGGCCAACGACGCGCTGCGGCGGGCGGTCGACGGGGCGTCGCCCCGCCCGCGCCTGCAGCACTACGTGGAGCTCAGCGAGGAGTTCCGCCGGTACGTCAGGGCCGCCCTGTCCCCGGCCGGGTCCTCGGGCAGCGCCGCGCGGTTCGACGCCGCCGAGCTCGCCGAGCGCATGGACACGGCGATGGACGGCAAGGTCACACGCAGCTGACGCCGTGCGCGGTGGGTATTGACGGTCGTGCTGCGGCCTGCTGTACTTAACGCATCGCGCAATTAACAGGAAGGCTAAATACGTGCCTGACACCGCGTCCGACGTCGACACGCTCAGCGTCATCTTCGCGGCGCTCGCCGACCCGACCCGGCGCGCCATGCTGGCGCGCCTGCGGCAGGGGGAGACGACGGTGACGCAGCTCGCCGAGCCCTTCGCGATGAGCCTGCCCGCGGTGTCTCGGCACCTGAAGGTGCTGGAGCGGGCGGGGCTCGTGAGCAAGGGGCGGGACGCGCAGTGGCGCCCGTGCCGGCTCGACGCCGCGCCCCTGCGCGAGGTGGACGAGTGGGTGAAGGGCTACCGAGCCTTCTTCGACGAGCGATACGACCGGCTGGCGGCGCAGCTCGCCGAGCCCACCACTGCGAGCACGACCGCCACCGACAAGACGGAGGAATCATGACCATCGAGCCGACCACCGAGTCCGCCACTGAGTCCGCCACGGGGCCGACCACCGGCCGCGGGTTCACGATGACCCGCGAGCTGCCCGCGTCGCGCGACGCCGTCTGGGCGGCGTGGACCGAGCCCGAGAAGCTGCGCTGGTTCGCCGGCGTCGAACCCGGTTTCGACTTCGAGCCGAGCGTCGACCTGCGTGTCGGCGGCGCATGGCGCGTGCACCTGTACCAGCCCGACGGCGTGGACTACTTCACCGGCGGCATCTACCAGGAGATCGTGCCGAACGAGCGCCTCGTGTTCGCGTGGGGCGCCGTCGGCGGCTGGCCCGAGCTCGACCCGTCCCGGGTCGACGAGGTGCCGGTGGTCACGATCGAGCTGGCCGACGGCGCCGACGGCTGCGTCATGACCACGAGCTTCCGCTTCGTCGACACGATGCCTGACACCGACGTGGCGAAGTGGTTCGACCTCGGGATCCGCGCGGGCTGGAGCGACACGATCGACCGCTTGGCGCCGGCGCTCAGGTAGTCTCCGCGCCCGGCGAAGTTCCTCACCGCTCGATGCCGAGGTCCTCGACCACCTCGACGCCCGGCATCGCGCACAGCAGCGGTCCGGGCATCAGCAGCTTGGAGCGTCGCACGCCGGATCCCATCAGCGCCGACGTGCCTTCCTCGGCGAACCGGGAGTCGACGAGCACGCGGTAGCCCTCGGGCAGCCCGACCGGCGTGATGCCGCCGTACTCCATGTCCGAGTCGGCCACGGCGCGGTCCATCGGCAGGAACGACGCCTTGCGCACGTCGAGCAGCTTGCGCACGCGCCGGTTCACGTCGGCGAACGTGCTGGCGGGAACGACGCACGCGGCCACCCGCTCGTCGTCGCCCCGCTTGCCGGCCACGAGCACGCAGTTGGCCGACGCCTCCGGCGGCAGGCCGTGCAGCTCGTTGAGGGTCGCCGTCTCGGCGTGGTCCGGATCGATCTCGGTGACGGCGACCTGGCCCGCCACGCGCGGGTCGGCCTGGGCCCAGGCGGTCAGGGCGGCGAGCACCGGGCCTGCGAGGAGCTCCGGGTGGTCGAGCGCGGGCGCCCAGACGAGGTCCCCGAGGGTGGGCAGGGTGGCGTTCTCGCTCATCGGCTGTACGTCGCCGTCAGCGTGGCGCGCCCCAGCAGGTGGAAGTACACGTTGAACGCCACCTGCGCGTTCGAGCTGTCCGGGCTCAGGCCGAGCTCGCCGGGCTCCACGTCCAGGGCGTGCACGGCGAAGATGTACCGGTGCGGGTGGTCGCCGCGCGGCGGCCCCGCGCCCTCGAAGCCCGGCGTGTGGCCGTCGCTGTGGGTGTGGAACGCGCCGGCGGGAAGGCCCGAGCCGTCGGGGGCGCCCGCTCCGGTGTCGAGCGACGTCACATCGGCCGGCAGGTCCACGACGGTCCAGTGCTGGTAGCCCATCGGCGTCGGCGCGTCGGGGTCGTAGCAGGTCACGACGAACGACTTGGTGCCCTCGGGGAAGCCGCTCCACTCGAGCGCGGGGGAGACGTTCTGGTCGTGCGCGGCGTGCGCGTCCGGCATGCGCTCGCCGTCGGTCAGGTTGCTGCTCGTCAGCGCGAAGGTCGCGGGAGCGGGCAGCAGCGTGTACGGGTCCGGCGGGTAGGGGCGAGTGAAGTCCATGAGTCCACTCTGCCGAATCGACGGCTCGGCTGCCAGCGACGTCACCCCTGGCGAGCACCGTCGATGTGCGCACAGGATGAGCTCGTGTTCGATGACTTCGTGGAAGAGCGGATCGACGTCGGCGACGTGGCACCGGGTGGCGCCGTTGCTCGCCGCCCCCGCGAGCGTGACGTCCTGAGCGACCCGGCGTCGGGCCGGTACGGTCTGGAGACGACGGAAAGGAAACCCCTCATGACTCGTACCGCCATCGTCACCGGCGCGGCCCGCGGCATCGGCGCCGCCACGGCCCGCCGGCTCGCACAGGACGGCTTCGCCGTCGCCGTCCTGGACCTGCTGGAGGACCAGGCCAAGGCCACCGCGGAGGCGATAGTGGCCGACGGCGGCCGCGCGCTCGCCGTGGGCGTCGACGTCGCCGACGAGGAGTCGGTCGCGGCCGCCGTCGCCCGCGTCACCGCCGAGCTGGGCGCACCCACCGTGCTGGTGAACAACGCCGGCATCCTGCGCGACAACCTCCTGTTCAAGATGTCCGCGGACGACTGGGACTCCGTGCTGAGCGTGCACCTGCGGGGTGCGTTCCTCATGACCCGGGCCGTGCAGACGTCCATGGTGGAGGCCCGGTTCGGCCGCATCGTGAACCTCTCCTCGACCTCCGCCCTCGGCAACCGCGGCCAGGCCAACTACTCGGCCGCCAAGGCGGGCATGCAGGGCTTCACCAAGACGCTGGCGATCGAGCTCGGCAAGTTCGGCGTCACGGCGAACGCCGTGGCGCCGGGGGTGGTCGAGACCGACATGATCCGGGCCACCGCCGAGCGCATCGGCATGCCGCTGGCCGACTACCTCGGCGCGGCCGCCGAGGACGTCCCCGTGGGCCGCGTGGGCCAGCCCGAGGACATCGCCAACGCCGTGTCGTTCTTCTGCTCGGAGCAGTCCGGGTTCGTGTCGGGCCAGGTGCTGTACGTGGCGGGCGGGCCGAAGGCGTGAGGACGGCGGCGTGAGTGACGGCGGCGTGGGTGCCGGCGTGAGTGAGGCCGTGAGCGACGGCGGCGTGGGCGAGGTCATCGTCGTCGCCTCGCCGGCTGCCCTCGCCGACGCCGTGGGGCGGACGGCCACCGGCGAGTGGTTCGAGATCACGCAGGAGCGGATCGACGCGTTCGCCGACGCCACCGAGGACCACCAGTGGATCCACGTCGACGTCGAGAAGGCGGCCGCCGGGCCGTTCGGCTCCACGATCGCCCACGGGCACCTCACCCTGTCGCTGCTGCCGCACCTGGCGTCGTCGCTCGTCGAGGTGGGCGGCACCGCCATGGCGATGAACTACGGCATGGACCGGCTGCGGTTCCTCGCCCCGGTGCCGGCGGGCTCGCGCGTGCGGGCCCGCACCGATCCTCTCGGCCGAGCCGACGCCGACCGGCGTACGTCTCGCCTCCAGGGTCACCGTCGAGCTCGAGGGGTCCGAGAAGCCGGCGCTGGTCGCGCACACGCTGTTGCTCTACGTGCCGGAAGCCTGAGCTTCGCTGGGGTGCAGGTGCACCTGGGATCGGGTGCCCGAAGGTCATGCCAGTGCGAGGAGTGCGGAGCGGGGCGTGAGCGAAGTGCCGGGGCGTCCGACAGGTCGCTGGTGAGGTGGCCTCGGGGAGCGGGTGCCAGGTCTGCTGGATTTCGTTCGGCCTGGCCCGACTCAGTTCGCCTCTGCTGAACAGTTCAGGAGAGGCGGCAAGCGCGCGGCTGAGGCGTACGCAGTTCACCCTGGCTGAACTGTTCGGCACAGCCCGCGAATCCTGGTCCCAACCGAACCTGGTTCAGCCCGCCCGGCACCCACTGAACGGGTGCACTGTGCGACGGCGCCGCCTCGCCCGAGAGCATTTCGGCCCGTTCGCCGACCGAGCGCGGGCTGTGGGAAGCGCAGGTCGTCGAAGCTGGCCGGGGCACCGCAGTGTTGCGAGGCAGATGGTTTGACAGGCGTGCCCTGCGAGAGGTGTACTGGTGTTCTATCGAACATGCGTTCGATTGGGTGCTCGACCGATCCGGTCACCACCGGCAGACACCATCGCTGGAGGGTCATGACCGTTGTACCAGTCTCCTCGGAGGCCGGCACCGACTTCGACACCGGCGCCCCCGATGTCGAAGACAGTGCCGTCGTCGCGGACACCCGGCACGCCCGTGCGCTCGCAGCGCTGCGGTCCGCCGAGGTGCGCACCGGTGTGCGGAAACAGGCCACAGCCGCACGGGCCATCCAGGTGGTCCGCACCGAGCAGCCTCGCGAGCATCTTCCTGAGCAGCCCGCCGAGCCGGCGTTCGAGCCACTTGCTGAGCTGTCTGTCGAGTCGCCCGCTGGGTCGCCCCGCGAGCTGTCTCGCGAGCCACGGGTACAGGTCCGGGCGCTGCGGGGTGGGCTCGCGACCAGGCCCGGGACCGAGTCCGCGACAAGGTCGGCCCCGTCGTCGGGCGGCCTGGTGGGCGCGCCGGGCGAGGACGCACGCATCCTGCCCGTCCACCCGCACCTCGCGGCCCTCCTGCCCGACGGCGGCCTGCGCACCGGCACCACCGTCGTGGTCCGGGGCTCGACGTCGCTCCTGCTCACCCTGCTCGCCGAGGCGTCCCGCGACGGGGCCTGGACCGTGCTGGCCGGGTACCCGGCCGCCGGGATGGCCGCCGCGGCCGACGCCGGGTGCGACCTGGCACGCACCCTGGTGGTGCCGCTGCCGAGCGGGTCGGGTGTGGACGCGCCCCCCGTGCTCGCGGCGCTGATCGACGGCATGGACGTGGTGGTGATCGGGCCGGAGGTGACGCTGCTGGACCACGACCGGCGCCGGCTGACGGCGCGCGCCCGCGAACGGGGGAGCGTGCTGGTGGCGGCGGGGCCGCCGAACGACGGCGCCGGCAGAGCGGGTCTCGGCAGTGCTGGTGCCGGAAGTGCGGGTGCCGGCTGGCCCGGTGCCCACGTGGTGCTCGAGGCCACCGCGGGGGCCTGGGCGGGGATCGACCACGGGGCGGGCTGGCTGCGGCGTCGGACCCTGCGGGTGCGGCGCACCGGGCGGGGGAGCGCGGCGCGCCCCCTGCACCTGGACGTGGAGGTGCCGGTGTGCCGGGCGGCCGCCGGGGCCGCGGACCTCGTCGGAGGTGTGGAGCTCGTCAGAGGTACAGAGCTCGTCGGAGGCGTGGAGCTTGCCGCAGAGCAGAGTTCCGTGGTCGGGGAAGCCGGGACGACGGGCGGTGCCTCCGAGAGCCGTCCGCAGCTGGAGCTCGTCGGATGACCACCGACCGCGCCCCACGCGCCAACGATGCCGGCTCCGCCACCCCCGCCGCGCCGGTCGCCACCCGCACCGCCTGCCTCTGGGTGCCCGACTGGCCGGTCGTCGCGGCCCTGGTCGTCGCCGGCCTGGGCCCGGAGGTGCCCGCGGCCGTCACGGGCGGCCCCGGCGGGCGGATCATCGCGGTGTCCGCCCCCGCGCGCAGCGCCGGGGTGCGCCGCGGCATGCGCCGCCGCGAGGCCCAGGGGCGCTGCCCCGACCTGCAGCTCTGGCCGGCCGACGACGCCCGCGACGCCCGCGAGTTCGAGCCCGTCGCCGTGGCCGCGGAGACTGTGGTCTCCGGGCTGGAGATCGCGCGCCCCGGTCTGCTCCTGCTGCCGTCGGGCGGCGCGGCCCGCTACCACGGCTCCGAGCACGACCTGGCCCGCGAGCTGACCGAGCAGGTCGCCGTCCGCACCGGTCACGAGTGCCAGGTCGGGGTCGCCGACGGGTACCTGGCCGCGGTCCTGGCCGCCCGCGACGACGCCGTCGTGCCGCCGGGCGCCTCGCGGGACTACCTCGCGCCCCGCCCTGCGGCCGTGCTCGTGCACGCCCGCCCCGGGGACCGCACCCTGACCGAGCTGGTCGACCTGTGGCGCCGGCTCGGCGTGCGCACCCTGGCGGACCTGGCCGCCCTGCCCGACGCCGCCGTCGCCGCTCGCTTCGGCGACCTCGGCGTCTGGGCGCAGCGCCTCGCCCGGGGTCAGGACGTGCGGCCCCCGGCCCGGCGTCGGCTCGCCGAGGACCTGACCGTCACCGAGGAGCTGGACCCGCCGGCGCACCGGGTCGACGTCGCGACCTTCGCCGCCCGCCGCCTGGCCGAGCACCTCCACGACGACCTGGGCCGACGCGGCCTGGCGTGTGGGCGGCTGCGGATCACGGCGCGCGCCGTCGACCCGGTCACGGGCGAGGCCCGCACCCTGGAACGGCTGTGGCGCACCGACGACACGCTCGGCGGGCTGTCGGCCGCCCGGATCACCGACCGGGTGCGGTGGCAGCTGGAGGGCTGGCTCACGGCGTCGTCCCTCGGGCAGGGCGAAGCGCCCGCCCCGATCGCGGGCCTGACCCTGGCCGCCGAGGAGGTGGCTCCCGCCGGGGCGCTGCAGCCGCGCCTGTGGGGGCCCGGCGCGGGCGAGGACCTGCGCGCCCGCCGCGCCGTCGAGCGCGTGCAGGCCCTGCTCGGCGGCGACGCCGTCCTCACCGTCCGCCTCCAGGGCGGGCGCGACCCCCGCGACCGCGTCCAGCTCGTCCCCTACGGTGAGCAGGTCCCGCCCGAACGCGACCCCGACCGGCCCTGGCCCGGCGCCCTGCCGCCCCCGGCGCCGTCGGTAGTGCTGCCCGAGCCCGTCCCCGCACGCGTGCTCGACGCCGCGGGTCGCCCGGTGGTGGTCGGGGTACGCCTCGCGACGAGCGGCGACCCGGCGGTCGTGGAGGTGCCCGCCGCCGGCGCGACCGCTGTGGAGGCCCTGGTCGGTCGGCACGCGGTGACCGGCTGGGCCGGGCCGTGGCCGGTCGCCGAGAGATGGTGGACGCCCGGCGGCAAGCGGCGCGTGTTCCTGCAGGTGGTGACCGATCTTCCCGGTGACGTGGGGCTGCTCCTGTCGGCGTCGTCGGGCACCTGGGTGCTGGAGGCGGTCTATGACTGATGTGCCCGCCTACGCCGAGCTGCATGCCCACTCCGCGTTCAGCTTCCTCGACGGTGCCTCCCACCCCGAGGAGCTCGCCGCCGAGGGCGCGCGCCTCGGGCTGAAGGCGCTCGCGATCACCGACCACGACGGGCTGTATGGGGTGGTGCGGTTCTCGCAGGCCGCCAAGGCCGTAGAGCTGCCCGCCGCGTTCGGGGCGGAGCTGCACCTGCCGGTCCCGGCGGGTGCATCCGGTGGTGGGGGCGGCGCGCCCGTGCTCGACCCGCCCACCGGGATCCCCGACCCGCGCGCCACGCACCTGCTCGTGCTCGCGCGCGGACCGCAGGGGTACCGCAACCTGTCGAGCGCTATCGGCACCGCGCACCTCGACGCCGGGGTCAAGGGCGCCGCGAGCTACACCATGGAGGGGCTGGGGGAGGCGTCGGGCGGGGAGTGGCTGGTGCTCACCGGGTGCCGCAAGGGTGCGGTCCGCCGGTCGCTGATGTCCGGCGGGCCGGGCGCCGGCGTCGGGCAGAACCGCACCGACCGGCTCACCGCCGCCCGGCGGGAGCTGGACCTGCTGACCGACACCTTCGGCCGGGACAACGTCGCCGTCGAGATCACCGCCACCGGCGACCCGCGCGACGCCGACCTGCACGACGCGCTGGCCCTCCTCGCCCAGGGGGCGCACCTGCCGCTGGTCGCCACCACCGCCGCGCACTACGCGCGCCCCCGGGACAGCGACCTGGCCGGGGCACTGGCCGCCGTCCGGGCCCGGTCGAGCCTGGACGACCTCGACGGCTGGCTGCCCGGCGCGCCCACCGCCCACCTGCGCAGCGGCGCCGAGATGGCGCGCCTGCACCGCCTGCACCCGCAGGCCGTGCCGACGGCGGCCGCGCTGGGGGAGGAGTGCGCGTTCGACCTGAAGCTCATCGCCCCCGACCTGCCGCCGTACCCGGTGGAGCCCGGGCACGACGAGGCGTCCTGGCTGCGCGTGCTCGCCTACCGCGGTGCGACGAAGTACTACGGCCCGCGCGAGAGCAACAAGAAGGCCTGGACACAGATCGACCACGAGCTGCAGGTCATCACCGACCTGAACTTCCCCGGGTACTTCCTGGTGGTCTACGACCTGGTGCAGTTCTGTCACACCCGCGGGATCCTCGCGCAGGGGCGGGGCAGCGCCGCGAACTCGGCGGTCTGCTACGCCCTGGGGATCACCGCGGTGGACCCGGTGAAGCACAAGCTGCTGTTCGAGCGGTTCCTCGCGCCGGAGCGGGACGGCCCGCCTGATATCGACGTCGACATCGAGTCGGTGCGGCGCGAGGAGGTGATCCAGCACGTCTACGAGAAGTTCGGGCGCAAGCACGCGGCGCAGGTCGCGAACGTCATCTCCTACCGGCCGCGGTCGGCGGTGCGGGACGCCGCCCGCGCGCTGGGCTACGACATCGGGCAGCAGGACGCGTGGTCCAAGTCGATCGAGCGCTGGGGGACGCTGAAGCCGAAGGCGGCCGTGCCCCAGAACAAGACCGCCGCCAAGG
Source organism: Promicromonospora soli (assembly GCF_014653785.1). Classification (GTDB taxonomy): domain Bacteria; phylum Actinomycetota; class Actinomycetes; order Actinomycetales; family Cellulomonadaceae; genus Promicromonospora; species Promicromonospora soli. Next base: position 91,428 of record NZ_BNAS01000008.1, read on the forward strand.
ACGCCCGTGTCGCGGCGCTGTGGGGCCCGCGGGTCGTCGATGTGGTCACTGAGGAGGCGCGCCCCCCGGGAGAGCCCCGGCCGGACCCGACCCGCGCCGACGACACCCACGACGTCGTGCCGTTCCGCACGCCGCCGTCGGCCGCGGAGGAGGGAGAGATCCCCGACGACGTGCTCGATCTCGCCGACCGGATGCTCCGCCTGCCCCGGCACCTGGGCATCCACTCGGGCGGCATGGTGATGTGCGACCGCCCGGTGATCGAGGTCTGCCCCGTGGAGTGGGCCCGCATGGAGGGCCGCACGGTGCTGCAGTGGGACAAGGAGGACTGCGCGGACGCGGGGCTGGTGAAGTTCGACCTGCTGGGCCTGGGCATGCTGACCGCCATCCGGTACGCGTTCGAGTTCGTCAAGGAGATGACCGGGGAGACGCTCACGCTGCACGGCCTGCCGCAGGACGACGCGGGCGTCTACGACCTGCTCTGCGCCGCCGACACCGTGGGCGTGTTCCAGGTGGAGTCCCGCGCCCAGATGGCGACGCTGCCGCGGCTGCAGCCGCGAGACTTCTACAGCATCGTCGTGGAGGTCGCGCTCATCCGGCCCGGTCCCATCCAAGGCGGCTCCGTGCACCCGTACATCGAGCGGGCCCGCGGGCGCGAGAAGGTCACGTACCTGCACCCGCTGCTCGAGAACTCCCTGAGCCGCACCATGGGCGTGCCGTTGTTCCAGGAGCAGCTCATGCAGATGGCGATCGACGTCGCCGGCTTCACGCCCAAGGAGTCCGACCAGCTCCGGCGCGCCATGGGTTCCAAACGGTCGGTCGAACGCATGGAGGAGCTCCGCGAGCGGTTCTACGCGGGGATGACCGAGAACGAGATCCCGCCCGCCGCGCAGGACGAGATCTTCGAGAAGCTCAAGGCCTTCGCCGACTTCGGCTTCCCCGAGTCGCACGCCTACTCCTTCGCGTACCTCGTGTACGCGAGCTCATGGCTCAAGGTGCACCACCCGGCCGCGTTCTACGCGGGGCTGCTCGCGGCGCAGCCCATGGGGTTCTACTCGCCGCAGTCCCTGGCCGCCGACGCCCGCCGGCACGGGGTGCGCGTGCTGCGGCCCTCGGTGACGGAGTCGCGGGTGCTGGCCGGCGTGGAGCGGCTGGCTGACGGCGACCAGCAGCTCGCCGTCCGCATGGGGCTGGAGTCCGTACGCGGCATCGGCAAGGACAAGGCCGAGGAGATCGTCACGGCCCGGGACGACGGCGCGGGGTTCGCGTCGCTGCGGGATCTCGTGCGCCGGGTCGAGCTGTCGTCGGCCCAGCTCGAGGCGCTCGCCACGGGTGGCGCGCTGGAGCCGTTCGGCGTCGAGCGCCGGGAAGGGCTGTGGGCCGCGGGCGCGCTGGGCCAGGAGGGGCCGACGACGCTGCCCGGTGTCAGTGTCGGCGTCGACGCCCCGATGCTGCCCGGGATGAGCGAGATCGAGCTCACGCAGGCCGACGCATGGGCCACCGGCATCACGCCCGACTCGTACCCGACGCAGCACGTGCGGCCGGGGCTGGCGGCGGCGGGCGTGCTCACCGTGGCGCAGGCGATCGCGACCGAGCCGGGGCGCCGGATCGCCGTCGGCGGGGTGGTGACGCACCGGCAGCGGCCGGGCACGGCCGGGGGAGTGACGTTCCTGTCCCTGGAGGACGAGACGGGGCTGCTCAACGTGATCTGCACCGTCGGGCTGTGGCAGCGGTTCCGGAAGGTGGCGCGGTCGGCGCAGGCGATGGTGGTGCGGGGCCGGATCGAGGCGGCCGACGGCGCCGTCAACCTCCTCGCGGAGCACCTGTCCACGCTGTCGCTGACGGTCCCGGCGCGGTCGCGGGACTTCCAGTAGGACACCCGACGGCGCGGCGGACCGGCGGGCAAGACATACGCAGCGGGGAGGGTAACGGAGCGGTAGCAATGCTCCCTCTCCGTTACCCACCCCGCGGAGTAGTAGTCGCCCCGTGCCGACCCGGCAGTGGGTCAGCCCAGGTGCAGCAGGCCGGCACCCGTCGCCCACAGGGCCACCGACCCCGCGCCGACGAGCAGCGCGGAGAGCACGTAGAACCAGATCCGCATCTTGTGGCCGGCGATGCGCAGGAGAACGGCCAGCCCGAACGCGGCGACGGCGAGTGCCGGCGCGGCGAGGAACGGGTCGCCCGCCTGGGGACCCCGGCTGACCAGCACGTACGCGGCGGCCAGGAGCAGCAGCCGGGGAACCCAGCGCAGCAGCGCGCCGAGCAGGCGCAGCGGCCACGGCCTCCTGCGCGGCGGAGCCGGTGTGGGGGCGGCAGGTCTCGGCTGCGTGCCCGGACGCACACCCGGCTGCATGCTCGGCGGGCGGTTCGCGGGGGGCCGCTGGACGGCGGGGGCCTGTATGGCGGGCATCGGGCGGGTGGCGCGCACCGATGGGCCCGCCCCCGCCTGCCGCGGTGCCGGTCCGAGGTGCTTGACCGGGCTCTTGCGCGGCTCGAACGACTGCGGTGGCGGGTTGCGGACGACCTGGGTCGCCGCGGCAGCCTGGGGCGTGACAGGCGAGGGTACGGCAGCTACGGGCGAGTCTGACGGCGGCCCGCCCGGCCCGCTGCCGACGGCGGCCCGCTCGTTCACCGGGGCGGGCTCCGGGCTGCGGAACGCACGCCAGCCGCGGAGCGTGTCCGCGTGGCCGTCAGGGGGAGACGTGACCTGCCAGCGCATCGCCTCCCAGATCCAGTCCTTGATCTCGGCGGGGGTGCGGCCGCCGGCGACGTGCGCACCGATCTCCGCGACGTGGTCGGCGACGACCTGCTCCGCGGCGCCGTCGAAACCGTCCGCGTGCACCTCGGCCAGGACGCTCATGAGCGCGCGGTCGTAGACGAGGGCGTGCCAGGGCTCCGGGGTGCGGTAGTTGGGCGTGGCGTCGTCGGACCGGTCAGGGTCGCGCTGGAGCACCTTGGTGTGGCCCCGGCCGGGCAGCACGTCGGTCGCCGGGAGCGCGGCCACCTCGGCGGCCGTCACGCCGTCGCTGAGCAGCTGCGAGGTGAGCAGCAGGGTCGGGTCGGGCGTCGTGCTCGCGAGGCGGGCCCGCACGACCCCCGCGATGTTCTCCAGCGGCGGGCGGTGGTTCGGCTGGTACCGGGTCATGGCGAGGATCAGCGCCCGCAGGTGCCGGTCGATGACCGGCCGCTCGGGCAGGGGGTCCTCGTCCGGTGCGAGGTCGGCCAGCTCCTCGTCCACGAGGTCGGTGGCCACCAGGTCGCGGCCCAGGAAGTTCAGGTCCAGCGGCAGCGTGCCCGTGCTCCCATACACGAGCAGCAGGCCCAGGCTGTACACGTCCGACCGCGGGTGCACCCGGCGCCCGAACAGCTCCGGCGCCATGTAGGAGAAGGTTCCGGCAGGCTGCGTCGACGTCGCGGCGTCGAAGACCTTGGCGATGCCCAGGTCGATGAGCACCGCGCGGTCGCCGTCGACCATGATGTTCGCCGGCTTGAGGTCACGGTGCAGGCAGCGCTCCTCCTGCAGCACGAGCAGCGCGTCGACCAGCTGCATGGCCAGGCGCAGCGCCTGTGGCCCGGACAGCGGCCCTTCCTCGCGCACCCGGTCCCGCAGCGTGGTGCCGGGCACGAGCTCCATCGCGAACCAGGGCTGGTCCGCGTCCAGGCCGGCCTCCACGAAGCGCGGGAAACCGCGACCGTCCAGGCGCTCCAGGAGATGCGCCTCCTGTGCGAAGCGCTCCCGGGCGTCGTCGTGCAGGCCGGTCAGGACCTTGAGGGCTACCTCGTCGCCGTCGTCGGCCTGTGCCCGGTACACGTGCGCGAAACCGCCGTGGCCCAGCGCCTCGGCGAGGGTGAACCGGCCCAGGCGCTCGCCGCTGGCCGGGATGCGCCGAACCGGCCGGACGGGGAGCGCCGCGGCGCGCAGGGCGGGCACGGGCGCGGGCACGGGCACGGGTGCCGGTTCGGGCTCTGGCTCGGGTTCGCGCTCCGATTCCGGTTCCGGTTCCGGTGCGGGGGCTGCTGGGGGCGCGGGCTCCGGCTCCGGCTCGGGTGGCGGGACCGGACCTGGGTCGACGACCGCCGCCGGCGCGACCTCGCCGACGCCCGGCGCTGGTGACGTCATGACGGGCAACCTACCAGCGTGGATGTGTCGGTCCGAGGAAAGTCTCAGGCCATACGGAAGTACGTCAGCGGTGTGGCTGCCCGGCCAGCGAGTGCCGGCACCGGGACAGATACGTGCGGAGGATCTCCGTCTGGCCCAGGTCGAAGCCCTCGAGCATCCGGGCCTCGATGCCGGCCACGTCGTCGGAGAGGTTGTCGAGGACCTGTTGGCCCTCCCGGCTCAGCGCGAGGAGGTACTGCTTGCGGTTGCTCGGGTCCCGCTCACGGGTGACGAACCCGCGGCCGAGCAGGTAGGTCACCATCTCGGCCATCGTCTGGGCCCGGACGAACGAGTTCCTGGCCAGCTCTGCCGAGGTCATCCCGGGATGCCGTTCCAGCACGGTGAGCGCGGTGTACTGCAGGGCGGTCAGGTCGGCGCCGGCAACTACGTCGTCGAGCGCCTGCCGTACGGCCAGCTCGACCTGCTTGATGATGTAAAGCAGGGTCACGTCCTGGTCATGGGCCGGAAGGGCCTCCGGACTCGTCATGTAGGTCCCCGCCCCCGCCACTCGATCCGCCGCCTTGTATCAGGTCTCCTGACGACCAGTCAGTCTGCGGTGGTGCTGGCGCACTGTCAACCGGACCCTTGACGGCCGGTGTGACCGCCGCCATACTCCATCATCAGGGTTCCTGATAACAGAAAACCTGATAACTCGAACGTCTCGGCCCGTCTCAATGAAGAGGTGACCATGTTCAAGTCCCGACTTGCTGTTATCGCCATGGCTGGAGCGCTCAGCCTGTCGGCGTGCAGCTCCTCCGGCGGCACCCCCGCAGAGGGCTCCGGCCCCATCAAGATCGGCGTAGTCATCCCGCTGACCGGCTTCTTGTCACCCCTGGGCGCGGGAGACAAGGCGGCCATCGAGCAGGAGGTCGCGGCGATCAACGAGGCAGGAGGTGTCCTCGGCCGCGACCTGTTGGTCACCATCAAGGACGACAAGTCCGATGTCCCGCAGTCGGTCACGGAGTACAACCAGCTGGCCGCGGACCGCGGCTACAGCGCCATCCTGTCGTCGTCGTTCGTGTCGGCGTCGACCGCAGTGGGGCCGAGCGCGGAGTCCAACAAGATCCCGACGGTGGCACTGGGACCTGTCAGTGCGTTCGCGGACGGCAGCAACCCCTACGCGTTCACGGGTGTCGCCATTCCTGAGGTCTACGCCCAGGCGATGGTCGACCACGTGGCCGACCAGGGCTACGAGACACTGGCGATCGGCTATGTCGGTGACGACCTCTACGGCGAGACCGGCAACGAGGCGACCCTCGCTGCGGCGAAGGAGGCCGGCATCGACGTCGTCGTCGACGAGGCCTTCGACCAGACGGGAACGGACTTCACCCCTCTCGTCTCCAAGGTGAAGGCGGCCGCTCCCGACGCGTTCCTGGTCTGGGGCGCCGGCCCAGCGCCGGTGATCATCACCAAGCAGATGGAAGGCAGTGGCATCCCGCTGCTGATGACGGGAGCCCAGGCGTCCCAGCTGTACGTCGAGCCCGCTGGTGAGGCGGCCGAGGGCGTCACGATGACCAGCAGCATCGCCGTGCCGGGACGCGAGCTCCCCGCCGGTTCGCTCAAGGACCTCGTCGACGCCTTCGCCGACCCGTGGGTCGAGGCCAACGGCACCTACCCGCCCCAGTTCGCGTTCGACGGCGCGACCGGCGTCCAGCTGCTCGTCGCCGCCATCGAGAAGGCGGGATCGGCGGACCGGGAGAAGGTGCGCGACGCCTTGGAGGACCTCGACGAGCTCACGCCGACCGGCCGGTTCACGTTCTCGTCCGACGACCACGCCGGCCTGGACACCGACGCGGTAGCGATCGTCACGGTCACCGACGGCGACTTCAAGACCACGGAGTACTCGCTGGCACGGTTCGAGACCGATCTGCCGAGCTGACCGCAGGCAGACGACGGGAGAGACCATGCTCACGATCGACCGGGTGTCGCGCAGCTTCGGCGGCGTCTACGCCAACCGGGACGTCACACTGACCGTGGCGGAGGGCGAGGTGCGCGGCATCATCGGCCCCAACGGAGCCGGCAAGTCAACACTGTTCAACCTCGTCGCGGGTCACATCCGGGCGGAGAGCGGCACGATCAGCCTCGCCGGACGGCGGATCGATCGGCTGCCGGCGCACGCGAGGGCACGCCAGGGTGTCGGGATCGTGTTCCAGGGCGCTCGGGTCTTCCCCGGGATGAGCCTGCTGGCAAACGTGATGGTGGGCGCGCACGCGCACACCCGGGCCGGCGTCGTCGCGGCGGCGCTGCGCCCACCGTCGCAACGGCGGGAGGAGCGGGCGATCCGGGCCCAGGCCGAGGACTGCCTGAGCCGGGTGGGACTCCTCGACTGGGCCTCGCGCCCGGCCGAGGGGCTCCCGCTCGGCCAGCAGCGCCGGCTCCAGGTCGCCCGCGCGCTCGCGGGGCTGCCGCGGGTGCTCCTCCTCGACGAGCCGGCATCGGGGCTGCGCGCCGCGGAGCGGCAGGAGCTCGCCGAGCTGATCGGTGAGCTGCGCCGCGACGGGACCACGATCCTGCTGGTCGAGCACGACGTCGGCCTGGTCACCTCGCTCGCCGAGCGCATCACCGTGCTGGACCTCGGGCGGGTGATCGCCGACGGTACGCCTTCCGAGGTCACGTCCGACCCCGCGGTGATCAAGGCCTATCTCGGAACAGGAGCCTCGCATGCTGCGGATCGATGACCTTGTGGTGCGCTACGGGTCCGCGGTCGCCGTCGACGGCATCTCGTTCGAGGTCGGTGCGGGCGAGATGGTTGCCCTCGTCGGCCCCAACGGCGCCGGGAAGTCGACCCTCATCAACGCGATCAGCGGACTGGTCGCGCCGCACTCCGGGACCGTGGCCTGCGAAGGCCGGATCGCCCAGGTGCCGGAGGGCCGACAGATGTTCGCCGACATGAGCGTCGAGGACAACCTGCTGCTCGGCGGCTGGTCGATCCGCAACCGGGACCTCGGCGAGGTGTACGACCTGCTGCCCGACCTCGCCGGCATGCGCAAGCGCAAGGCGGGTCGGCTCTCCGGCGGCCAGCAGCAGATGGTGGCGGTCGGGCGCGCCTTGATGGCCCGTCCGGACCTCCTGGCGATCGACGAGCTGTCACTGGGGCTCGCGCCTCTTGTGGTGGCCGAGCTGGCCGAGCACCTCCGCTTCCTCAACCGGGAGCGCGGCACCGCCGTCCTCCTGGTCGAGCAGGAGGTGACGCTCGCCTTCGACGTCTGCCCGCGCGCCCTGGTGCTGGAGGCCGGCCGGATCATCGCGGCCGGACCGTCGGTCGAGCTGGCGCAGAGCGAGACGGTGCGCAAGGCCTACTTCGGCGACCTCGCCGTCGCCGAGACGATGACGGGTGCGACCGCCCCCGCAACAACGGAGGTGTCCCCATGACCGAGCTCGTCGCCTATCTCATCTCGGGGATCGCCCTGGGCTCGTCGTTCGCTCTGATCGGCAGCGGCCTGGTCGTGGTGCACCGGGTCACGCGCGTGGTCAACTTCGCCCAGGGGTCGGTCGCCATCGTCGGTGGCATGACGTCCGCCACCCTGTTGAACGGGTTGCTGCCGCACGGCCTGGGCGAGATCGCGGCCGTCGTGTTGTGCGGGGTGCTGGGCGTCCTCGTCGGGCTGCTGGCGATCGGTCGTCGCGGCACTCCGCCTCTGATCTCGCTGATCGTGACGCTCGGAGCGTCCATGCTCGTCTCCGCGGCGATCATCTGGCTGTGGGGTCAGGACCCCGTCACCCCACCGGGCCTCGAAGGTTCGGTGACAGTTCTCGGGGCCGAGGTGGAGCGTCAGCGCCTGCTCGTGGTCGCAGCGACGGGTGTGGCGTTCGCGGCTCTGACCCTGTTCTTCTCGCGCTCCTACCTCGGCAAGGGGCTGACGGCCAGCGCGTCGAATCCCTTCGCGGCGAGGATGGTCGGCATCGACGTCCGCAAGATGGGGCTGCTCGCGTTCGGCCTGGCCGGGATCCTCGGTGGCCTCGCCGGAGTGCTCATAGCTCCGAGCAACCCGCTCTCGTTCTACTCGGACCTGCCGCTGGTCCTCAGCGGCTTCGCGGCCGCCGTCTTCGGTGGTCTGACCAGCCCCCTGCGCACGTTGTTCGGCGGCCTGGGTCTCGGCGTCGCCGGCCAGCTGACCGCCGGCTACCTCAACGGGTCGTACCAGACCGAGATGGCGCTCCTCCTGATGCTGGTCATCATGATCATCCGGAGCCGCGCCCTCGTACAGGAGGAGGTCAAGTGATGGACCGTGTCAACCCCAGGAACGTCCTGGTAGTCGTCGCGGCGGTCGCCGGGTGCGTCGCGCCGTTCGTGATGGGCGATCTCACCTTCCTGATGCGCATGCTTCTCGCGGCCATCGTCGTGACGGGGCTGTCCCTGCTGATGGGGTACGCCGGCCAGGCCTCCCTCGGCCAGGGCGCGTTCGTCGCAGTTGGTGCGGTCACGGTAGCTGTCGGGACCACGCGCTGGGGGCTGCCGCCCCTCCTCGTGCTCGTCGCAGCCCCGATCGTCGCCGGCGCCTTCGCCGCCTTGGTCGGCGTGCCACTGCTGCGACTGAGGGGCCACTACCTGGCGTTCGGGACGTTGGCCCTGCTGCTCATGGTGCAGACCGCGATGAGCACCCTCGACTTCCTCGGCGGCGCGTTCGGTATCAGCGGCATCCCCGCGTTCGGCGTCGGCGGGAGCGTGTTCACGGACCAGCGCCCTTACGTGCTGCTCGCTCTCGGGCTGCTCGCGCTGGTCCTGTTCGTCACCCACCGGATCGTGGACAGCCGCTTCGGTCGTGGTATCCGGGCGCTTGCGGGCAGCGAGACCGCGGCGGAGTCGGCGGGCGTCCCGGTCATGCGCGGCAAGCTCGTCATCTTCGCGCTGTCGGCGATGTACGCCGGCCTGGCCGGCGGGCTCTCGGCGTTCTTCACGCCGTACGTGAGCCCCGACTCGTTCCCGGCGCTCGAGTCGTTCACCTACGTCATCATGGCCGTGGTGGGAGGCCTGGGGACGCTGTGGGGAGGGGTGGTAGGTGCCGTGCTCGTCTCGACCCTCCTCCAGGTCCTCAACCTGGTGAGCAGCCAACCCCAGCTGCCGCCGACACTGGGGCCGATCCTGCAGTACGCGACCTATGGCGGACTGCTGGTCGTCGCGCTCCTGTTCATGCCCGGAGGTATCGTCCCCACCGTGCAGAGCGCCGCCGCCCGTGCCGTCTCGCGTCGGGGTGGGGCGGGACGCACCTGACCGAACCCCGTGACGCGACGCTTTACGCTCCCTGGCTGTGATACCAGGCGATCTTCTCCCGCAGCTTGTCCTGCTGGCTGCGCAGCGCGTCGATCGACTCCTGCACGCGCCGGTCGTGCTCCTCGAGCAGCGCGACCCGCGCGGACAGGGTGGTCCGGTCGAGCGACAGCTCGGCGTACCGCTTGAGGTCGGCGATGGGCATGCCGGTGTCGCGCAGGCAGTGGACCAGGTCGAGCCAGCCCAGGTCGGCGTCGGTGTAGGTGCGGTGCCCGCCGGATGTCCGCGCGACGGGGCGCAGGATGCCCTCCCGCTCGTAGTACCGGAGCGTGTCGATGCTGAAGCCGGAGACCTCGGCGGCCTGCGCAGGCGAATAAGTGGTCATGTTCAGATCCTGCCCTTGACCTGGAGCGCGCTCCAGGGATTTCGCTGGTCCCATGACCACACTGCAGAGCAGCACCCAGCGCACCACCACCCACGACACCCCACCGGCCGAGCGTCTCGTGCTCGGCGCCATGATGTTCGGCACCGCCGTCGACGAGCCCACGTCGTTCGCCGTCCTGGACCGGTTCGTCGACGCCGGCGGCCGGTGGATCGACACCGCCGACTGCTACGCCTTCTGGGCGAGCGAGTCCGGCTACGGCGGGCAGAGCGAGGAGCTGCTCGGCCGCTGGCTCGCCGCCCGCCCCGGCATGCGGGACCGCATCCTGCTCTCCACCAAGTTCGGGGCCGAGCCGCGCGACGCCGCCGGCTGGCCCGCCTCCCGCACGGGCCTGTCGGCCGCCGCGATCCGCGAACAGATCACCGGCAGCCTGCGCCGCCTCGGCACCGACCGTGTCGACCTGGTGTGGGCGCACATGGAGGACCGGTCAGTCCCGATCGAGGAGACCGCGGACGCCTGCGCCGCCCTCGTGTCCGACGGCGTCGCGGCCCGTGCCGGAACGTCCAACCACCCGGCGTGGCGGGTCGAGCGGGCGCGGCGGCACGCCGTCGCACAGGGCAAGGAGCCGGTGAGCGTGGTCCAGCACGCGTACAGCTACCTCCAGCCCCGGCCCGGGACGCTCACGGGGAACCACCGGTTCGGCTGGCTGAGCGACGACCTGGTCGACCTCGCCGCCGTCGAAGGCCTGGACGTGTGGGCCTACACGCCGCTGCTGTCCGGGGCGTACGACAACCCGGCCAAGCCGATCCCCGAGGTCTTCGACCACCCGGGCAGCACCCAGCGGCTGGCCGTGCTCGACGACGTCGCGGCCCAGGTCGGGGCGTCCCGCGGCCAGGTGGTGCTCGCCTGGCTCACGGCACGCGGGATCCGGCCGATGCTGGGTGGCAGCAAGGTGAACCAGCTCGACGCCGCCGTGGCGGCCCTGGCGCTGGAGGTCCCGGCCGAGCTCCTGGAGCGGATGAACGAGGTGGACGCGACAGCTCCCCGAGCCTGAGTCAGGACAGGTCGATCGTCACCGGCTCGAACGCGGTGCCCGTCGGGTAGCTGCCGCCCCAGAGCTTCGCACCGTCGTCGGTGAGCTCGACCTGCTTCCACGTGAGCCGCGCGCCGTCGTCGGACCGCTCGGGGGCGCCGGCCAGCCGGAACGCGACGGTGCGCACGTCCGACTCGCGGTCCCGGATGGACATGGTCCAGTCGGGGCCGCCGTCGGACGGGGCCACGACCTCGATGTCGGCGACCTCGCCGACGAAGGAGCCGAAGTGCCCGATGAAGACCACGGAACCCGTGAACCCGAACAGCGCGGCGTCGGCGGACGGGTCCGGGCTGCGTTCCGGGTCCAGCGGGAAGTGGAACGCCGCGCCGCTGCCGCCGACGGCGTCGTCCTGCACGATGCGGCCGCCTGGCGCCCCCATCACGTACATCAGCAGGCTTGCCTTGATCTCCCAGTCCAGATGAGCCACCCGAGAACGGTACTCCCGCGTGGGGATTTCTACTGCTTTGCGCCAGGCGGGTGGGTGCGACAGAACTCGCGCACGGCGTCATTCACCTGGTCGGGGTGCTCGAGGTGGCTCAGGTGGCCCGCGCCCTCGATCACGACGAGCGTGGTGTCCGGGATCGCGTCCTCGAACTGCCCCGCGACCGTGAGCGGCGAGCGCGCGTCCAGGCTTCCCCAGACCAGCAGGGTCGGGACGGCGATGCGTGGCAGCAGCTCGTTCAGGTCGGTCTCGGCCATGATGCCCAGCTGCTGGGCAAGGGTGGCCGGGCGGACGTCGGCGGAGACGGCGGCGAGCAGGGGCACGAGCTCCGGCGGCGGATCACCGGCGAAGAGCCCGGGAAACGTCGGGTCGAACTCCGCACGAGGCGCCGCGAGCATCTCGCGTGCACCGGCGACCCGCGCCCGTACCTCGTCCGCCGGCAGCGACCCCTTCCAGCCGGCGTAGGTGTCGATCATGATCAGGGTCGCGACGAGCTCAGGCCGGCGGCGGTAGAGCTCGAGCGCCACGGTGCCGCCCCAGGACACGCCGGCGACGTGCGCGGGCCCGAGGTCGAGAGCCTCGACCAGCGCCGCGAGCGCGTCCGCGTAGCCGGCCAGGCCGAAGCCCTCCGGCAGGTCGGAGGACCGCCCGGCCCCGGGCTCGTCCCAGGCGACGACCGTGAGCTCCTCGGCCAGGCCGGCGAGCTGGAGCTGCCAGACGCGACCGTCCTCCGCGGCTCCGTGGACGAGGACCAGGGGAGGCCCCTCACCGGCCCGCTCGTAGGCGATCCTGAGCCCGCCCGTCTCGATGAACTCCACGCTGAGACGGTACGTGTCCCCGGCACCACGTGCAGGAGATGCCGATCGTGCGGCGGCTCAGCCCGCCGCCTCGGCGGTTCCGTCCTCAGGCGTTGCCCGACGCCGGTCCCGGCGTCCGCGGGCCAGCTCGGTCGCCAGGGCGTCGAGCGGCTGGGCGAACGTGTCCTCGAAGCGGGCGAGCCACGCGCGGGCGGCGGCCGTCCCGGCGTCGTCCACGGCGTAGAGGCGGCGCGTGCCCTCGGCGCGAACCCGCACCAGGCCTGCCTCGCGCAGCACCTTGAGGTGCTGCGAGACGGCCGGCTGGGTGATGTGCACCCGTGCCTGCAGGGCGGTGACCAGCGCGCCGGCGGGCTGCTCGCCCGGTGCGAGCAGCTCCATCAGCCGACGGCGCACGGGGTCGCCGAGCGCCTCGAACACCCCGGGCTGCGCCGAGTCGGGCACTCAGGCCTCCGGCTGCGTCGTGTAGAAGGCCAGGGTGCGTTCGCGGGCCGCCTGCGCCTCGGCGGGGTCGTCCCCGGCGACGACGGCGGCGTCGGCCCAGCCGGTGCTCGCGAGCCGCGCGAACTCGACGCCCTCGGGCGAGAGGGACCACGCCTCGGCCTCGGCGGGGTCCATGGTGGCGCCGCCGGCGAGGTGCAGGCCCAGCCCCATGAGGCCGAGGTCCCAGCCGACGCCGACGGCGCCCGGGCCGTACTGGGCCCAGAAGTCTGGGTCGACTGGGGACTCGTGCTGCAGCTCGAGGGTGGTGCCGCCGTCGGCCGGGGTGAGGTGGACGGTGAGCCAGGAGACCGTGTCGCCGAACTCCCAGGTGACCGCGAACTCCTCGGGCGCGGCGCAGCGTTCGACGGTGCCGCCCGCGTTGCCCTCGAGCTGGTAGCGGCCGCCGACCGAGAGGTCGCCGCTGACCGGCATGAACCAGCGGGGGATGCGGTCGGGGGAGGTGACGGCCTCCCAGAGGTCGGCTCGTTCGGTGGTGTAGGTGCGGCGGGCGACGGCGACCTTGGTCGGGACGCCGTCCCGGCTGCTGTCACGGACCTCGCGGGTCACGAGACCGGCGGTGGCGACGGGATCGATCAGGGTGGGCATGCTGACTCCTTCTATAAGTGAACACTTATGTTATGCCACGAGACGGGGCCGGGGGCAACCGGAGCGTCTTGGTTGTGGGCGCAACCGTCGCGACTATGCGCCCGTTTTAGGCGCAACGGTCACGCCCACAACCAACTAAAAGTGTGCCAAGCGCGAGTGTCGGTGACGCGGAGTAGGTTCCGAACATGGCCACGAAAGACGGGGCTTCGGAGACGCCGACCGGCGCGCCGCGGGTCACCGTGGTTCCCGCGACCGCCGACCGGTTCGGCGATGTCGCGCGCGTGCTCAACCCCAACGGACGCGAGCAGGCGTGCTGGTGCATGCACTGGCGTACGCCGCCCAAGGAGGACGTGACAACGCGCGAGGACCGCCTGCGTGAGCTGACGGAGCGCGAGCCGGCGCCGGGGATGCTCGCGTACCTCGGCGTGGAGGAGGGGGAGAGCCCCGAGGTCGCGGGCTGGCTCGGGTTCTCGCCACGGTCGGCCGCCCGGTCGCTGCAGCGGTCCAGCGTGCTGCCGGTCGGCGAGCCCGACACCTGGCCTACCACCTGGGTGTTCATGTGCGTGACCGTGCGCGCGGGCTTCCGCAGGCAGGGGATCGCCCAGGCGCTGCTCGACGCCGGGGTCGACTACGCCGCGACCCACGGGGCGACGACGCTCGACGCCTTCCCCGTCGAACCGGAGCCCGGCCGGCGGGTGCCCGTGAGTGCGGCGTTCGTCGGCACCGTGGGAATGTTCGAGCAAGCCGGGTTCGACCGGCTGGGGCCCACGGGGGCCACGAGCGGCCGCCTGACCCGCTGGCACATGCGGCGCGAGGTCACGCCGGCCTGAGCGCCCCAGGCCCGAGTGCTACGCCTCGACCGGCACGACCACGCACAGCTCGAACGTGTCCCGGCCGCGGCGGAGCAGGTAGCGCACCCGCTCCGCCGTCGCCTCGGACGCGTTCTCGTCCTTGTAGCTCCAGCGCACGTCGACCCACAGCAGGGCGTCGCCCACCTGCTCGACGGCGCGCACCTCCGGGACGGCGGCGACCAGACCCTGCTCCCGGTAGGCGGCGAGCATGCTGCCGAGACGGTCGCGCGCGGCCTCGGCGTCGGGCACCACGAGGGACCGGACCGCCTCCACCACCACGGACGGGTAGGCGAGGCTCTCCGTCACGGCTTCCAGGTCGCCCGAGCCGAGCGCTACGCCGTACTCGACGAGGAACTTGAGCAGGTCGTCCTGGTCGTACGGGGTACTGGTCATGACCTCACGGTAGGCGGACGCCGCCCACCTCACCACGCCTGAACGCCTGGTCGAGGTCGGCCCACAGGTCCTCTACGTCCTCCAGGCCCACGGACAGGCGCACCAGGTCCGGCGAGATCCCCGCGTCCTTGCGGGAAACCTCGTCCATGATCCGGTGGGTGAGGGACGCGGGGTGCTGGATCAGGCTGTCCACGCTGCCCAGGCTCACCGCCGGGGTGATCAGCCGCACGGCGGAGACCAGGGCCACCGGGTCGACCGACGTCTCGAACGAGACCATCGCCCCGCCCAGCCGCGGGTAGTGCAGCCGGGTCACGCGGGGGTGCTCCGCCAGCCGGCGCGCCAGCTCCGCCGCCGTGGCCGACGCCGCACGCACCCGGACCGGCAGTGTCGCCAGGCCCCGGAGCAGCTCGTAGCCCGCGATCGGGTGCAGCACGGCGCCGGTCATGAACCGGACCTGCCGCAGCGACCGGGCGAGCTCCTCGTCGCACGCGATGACGCCGCCCATCACGTCGCCGTGCCCGCCCAGGTACTTCGTGGCGCTGTGCAGCACCATGCCCGCCCCGAGCGTCAGCGGACGCTGGAGCACGGGCGTGGCGAACGTGTTGTCGACCAGCACGGGGACCGGCGCGCAGGCGTCGGCCAGGGCGCGCACGTCCACCTCGTCCAGCGTGGGGTTCGCCGGGCTCTCGACGACCACCAGTCCTGTGTCCTCAGTGATGGCCGACGCCGCGTCGTCCGGCGACGTCCAGGTCACCGAGGTGCCGAGCAGGCCCGAGCCGAGCAGGTGGTCGGTGGTGCCGTACAGCGGCCGCACGCCGACGACGTGCGGCTTCCCGGCAGCGACCTGCGCCAGCAGGCACGCCGACAGCGCCGCCATGCCGCTCGCGAACGCGACCGCCGCCTTCGCCCCCTCGAGCTCGGCAAGAGCCCGCTCGAAGCGCCGGACCGTCGGGTTGGCGACGCGGCCGTACACGGGCGGACCGCCGTCGTCGTGCCCCTCGGCGAACTCGTCCAGACGCCCTGCCTCGGCGACCACGTCGTGCGACGGGTAGGTGGTGGACAGGTCGATCGGCGGGGCGTGGAGACCCAGGGCGGCCAGGTCGTCCTTGCCGGCGTGGACCGCGCGCGTGGTCCAGGAGTGCGTGCTCATGAGGGACTATCGCCATTCCCGAGGACCGACGCCGGCCAGGCGTGCTAGAAATTCGGTCCATGGCCCAGAACGTGATCCTGGATTCGGTCGACCGTGCGCTCCTGACCGAGCTGCAGAACGACGGACGTCTCTCCAACAAGGTGCTCGCGCAGCGGGTCGGCGTCGCGCCGTCGACCTGCCTGGCCCGCACCCAGCGGCTGCAGAACGCCGGCGTGATCCGCGGGTACCACGCCGAGATCGACCCGGCCGCCGTCGGGCGCGGGCTGCAGGCCATGCTGATGGTGCGGCTCACCACGCACTCCCGGCCGCTGCTGGGACCGTTCGTCGAGTGGGTGCGCCGGCTCCCGCAGACGCGCGCCGTGCACCACGTGTCGGGCCCGGACGACTTCCTGGTCCACGTGGCCTGCGCCGACACCGACGAGCTGCAGCGCCTGGTGCTCGACCTCACGGCCCGCGGCGAGGTGGGCCGCGTGCAGACCGACCTGGTGTTCTCCTCCTGGACCTGCGGTCCGGTCACCCCGGCGGGATGACCGGACCGGCCGGACTGCCCCGTCCGTGTCAGAAGGCCTGCGCGAACAGGTCCGCGAACAGGGCGTCGGGGTCGACGTCCAGCCCGCGGGCCGTGAACCAGCCGCACACCGTGCGGCAGTCCCGCAGCAGCACCTCGCTCGCGAAGGGGTTGGACGCCAGGTCGACGACCTGCGGCAGGTCGATGATGACCAGCCGCTCGCCGTGGGCCAGGATGTTGTACGGCGACAGGTCGCCGTGCGCGAGACCGAGCCGGGCCAGCACGGACATGCCGTGCGTGAGCTGGTCCCAGTACGACTCGAGCAGGTCGTCCGACGGGCGTTCCCGCGTCAGTCGCGGTGCGGCGACGGGCTGGGTGCGGCCGGAGTCGTCGACCTCCTCGGTGCCCACGAACTCCATGAGCACCTCGGTGCCGTCGATCTGCACCGGGTAGGGCACCGGGGCGCCCGCCGACCAGGCGTCGCGCAGGGCGACGAACTCCGCGTCGGCCCACTGGGTGGCGGACACGGCGCGGCCCCACGCGGACTTGCGGTCCTCCATGGCGCGCTGGTCGCGCGTGCGCCGCACCCGGCGGCCCTCGGTGTACTCGGTGCCGCGCTGGAACTGCCCGTGCTCCAGGCTCCGGTACCGCTTGGCCACCAGGAGGCACCGCTCGGTCCGGTCGGACGACGCCGGATCGGCACCTGGCGGGACCGCACGCTCCACCAGGAACGCGTCTGCCTCCTTGCCGGTCTTGAGGATGCCGAGCTCGGTGTCGAGCGCGGCGTCGCGCGTGACCAGCCAGTCGGGCAGCGGCTCGGGACCGCGCTGCCCCTTGGCGACGGATCGCCAGGTGGACCAGCGCTGCCCGGGGCCGGGCTGGGTGGGATCGGGGTTGGTGGTGCCGTGCTCGTTGCTGTCGTATCGGTCGTCGTTGTAGTCGTCGCTGCCCGACGGGCCGCCCTCGACCCGGCTCGGGTGCGGGCCCTCCAGGTCCTCGCGGCGGACTCCACCGCTACGGGTGGCCCGGCGCTTGGCGGCGGTCAGCCGGGCGTCTGGCTGCTTGCGGTCCCGGTTCGCGGCGCGGACCAGGACGGACTTCGGTGCTTCGGGAAAACGGGGCAAGACAGTGCTCCTTGATGCCGGAGCAGCGCCGGATCAGCCCCGCGTGCTCCTGGTGACAGTGGCGTCTGCTGCCGCGAAGGCAGCCGCGCGAACGACGTTGTCCATGGCTGCCTCCTCCCTGTCTTGCCTGAGCTGGCCGGTCATCGAGCGCCTCGACGGGTTGACCCGGTGACCGTGCGACGAGCATGGCATGCCGGTGCATCAGGCTGCACCTGATTTTCCGGAAGTTCTTCGTCGACGTCCGGTGAGCGCCGGCGTCAGCCGCTCAGCTCCAGGGGAGAACGCTCTCGAACGATTCCCAGAGCGAGTCCCGAACGTCCTCGGTGGTGTCCTGGACGCCCTGCTCGATGTCGTCCTGGAGCTGCTCCCGCTGCTGCTCGAAGGAGACCCGGGCGTCCTCCGTGACCTGCTGCGCGTAGCTGACCACACCCTGCACCGCGATCACGATCACCCACACCACGACGACCAGCCAGAACGGCCAGGTGCGTCCGCTGCGGCGCGAGCGGACCGCCCGCACGAGGTTCACGATCGCGGCGGTCACGATGCCGAGCAGCGGGATCGACAGCTCTGCCAAGCGCGGCGTCCACACCGGGTCGACGCCCAGCACGGACACCCCCAGGTCGCCGAGCGCCGCGAACAGCGGCAGCGCGGCCGCGCTGGGCATCTCGGCGAAGCCAGGGATCAGGCGCACCAGCTGGTAGACCGCCACGGCGAGCAGCAAGCGGGGGATCCAGCCGATGATCGCCGCCACAGCCCCCGCGCCCCGGCCGGAGGCGCGGTCCTTTGTCTCGCGGTCCTTGGCAGCGGGGGCCTCCCGCTCGTCGCGGCGCGGCTGGGACCCAGTCGGCAGGGGCGGCGTCGGCGGCTGCGTGCCTACTACGGGCTGCGGCGCCGTGGTGGGCATCGGTCGCGTACCCGGCGGCGGGCCCGGGCGGAACGCCGGCGCGACCTGCGTGACCCGCTGGTTGGTGACGGGCATGGGCTGCGCCGGGCCGCCGGCCTGTCGCCGGGGCGCGACCGGCGTCGAAGGGACGCCGGGGAGCGGAAGGCCGTGGCGCTGCCGATAGCTGGTCCAGCCCTCGAACGTGTCCGGGTAGCCCTCGGGCGTGAAGGCAGGGGCCCAGCGCATCGCGGCCCACAGGTAGTCCTTGATCTCGGCGGGCGCGCGCCCGCCCGCCCGCTGCGGCCCGACGGCGGCCAGGTACACGGAGATGACATCCTCCGCGGCGCCGTCGAACCCGTCGGCGTGCACCTGGTGCAGGCGGCCCATGAGCTGCTGGTCGTAGACCAGGTTGGTGATGGGCTCGCCCTGCCGCACCGGGTTGGTCGCGAGCACGCTGGTGGGCGCGACGGTGGCCGCGGACGTCCCGACGCCGGTCATCACCTCGGTGACGAGCCCGCGCTCGGTGCTGGTGGTGCCTGCGGCGGCGAGCAGCGCAGTGTCGAGCAGTGCCGTATCGAGCCCGCCGCTGGTGGCGAGCTGGGCCACGGTGCGGATGAGGTTGTGCAGCGGCGGGCGGTTCTCCGGCTGGTGCCGCGTCATGGCCAGGACGAGCGGCAGCAGCCGCTGGTCGACAGGTCCGACGTCGGCCGCCGTCAGGTCGCGGCCCACGAAGTTGAGGTCGTTGGGCAGCTCACCCGTCGCGAGGAAGACCAGCAGCAGGCCCAGGCTGTACACGTCGGAGCGGGCGTGCGGCTTGCGCACGAACAGCTCGGGCGCCATGTACGAGATGGTGCCCGCCGCGTGTGTCGAGGTGGTCGTACCGTGCCCCTTGGCGATGCCGAGGTCGATGAGCACGTACCGGTCGGGCGCGGCGATGATGTTGGCCGGCTTCACGTCCCGGTGGAGGAAGCGCTCCTCCTGGAGCACGGCCAGGGCGTCGAGCACGTCGGCCGCCACGCGCAGCACGTCGCGCACCGGCAGCGGTCCTTCCGCGGCCACGCGCTGAGCGAGGGTGGGCCCCGGCACGAGCTCCATGGCGAACCAGGCCGTCGGTGCCTGCAGGTCGGCCGCGACGAGCTGCGGGAACCCGCGTCCGGCCAGCCGCTCCAGCAGCGCGGCCTCACCGATGAACCGGTCCAGCGTGCCCCGCTCGTTGTTGGTCAGCACCTTGATCGCGACCTCGCCGCCCTGCCCCATGGCGCGGTACACGTGCGCGAACCCGCCGTGGCCGAGCGACTCGCCCAGCTGGAACGGGCCGAGGATCTCGCCCGTGGCGGGGATGCGGGGCGCGGAGGGGGGCCCGACCGCCGGCCCGACCGGCGTGACCGCGTGCCCCGCCGCACCCGCGGGCAGGACGACCTTCGTCGGCGTCGGGACCACCCGCGTGGGCGGGGGTGGCGGTGGCGCGACGGCGGTCTGGTCGCCACCCTGACCCGGCTGGCCGGTAGGGCGTGCAGCCGTGATGCGGGCGGTCTCGTCGGACAAACTCAGGGCTCCTCAGCAGCGCACCGGAACTTCCGGGTGACCTGAGAAACGCTATCAGCGTCCGCGCCCGGACGGAGTTATCCGTTGCCGCCCGGCAGGGCGTCCTCGAGCTGCTCGGTGATGCCGTCGGTCGCGTTCTGCTTGGCGTCCTCGACGCCCTGCTCGACCTCCTGCTCGACGGACTCCTTGGCGTCCTGCTTGGCGTCCTCGATCTCCTGGTCCACCGTGTTCTGGAGGTCCTGCTTCACGTTCTCGGTGGCGTCCTGGGCGTATCCGATGACACCGCCGACGGCGAACACCACTATCCACGCGACGATCGCCAGCCCGTAGGGCCAGATCGACAGGGACGTGTTCAGCGACCGGATCGTGTTGAGCAGGCCCGCGAGCAGGATGCCGAGCACGGGGATCGTCAGGTTGGCGGCCTGGTCGGACCACTCCGGGTTGAGGTTGAGCATCGCCAGCACGCCGTCGCCGATCCCGCGGAACAGCGGGAACTGCGAGGCGTCCGGCATGACGTCGAACCCGGGGATCAGCCGGACCAGCTGGTAGACGCCGAGCGCGAGCAGCAACCGCGGGATCCAGGCCAGGACGGCGCCGGCCACCGAACCGCCCGCGCCCGAGTCGTCGTCCCGGTCGCGGTCACGGCGCGGCGGCGTCGGCTGGGCTGCCCGCGGGCCAAAGCCCTGGTCAAAGGGGTTGGGCGGGCCCTGCTGCTGGCCCTGCTGACCGTAGCCCTGCTGCCCTGGCTGGCCGTAGCCAGGCTGCTGACCGTAGGCCTGAGCCGGCTGGCCGTACCCGGGCTGCTGACCGTAGCCCTGATGGCCCGGCTGGCCGTAGGCGGGCTGCTGCCCGTAGCCCTGCTGCCCGTAGCCGGGCGCCTGCACCTGCGTGGGCTGCTCGGTCTCGAACGGGCGGAACGGCCGCGCGGGCGGCGGCGTCGCGGACCGGTAGTCGCGCTGGGCCATCCCCGAGGGCGGCAGCACCTGGGTCTGCTCGTCGACGGCGGAGGACCCGCCCGGCGGCGGCATGACCTGGGTCCGCTCGTCGATGCCGTCGTCCTGGTTCTCGGGGGCCCACTGACCGGCTGCCTGGCGAGCCTGTATCGCATCCATCCGCTGCGTCGCGGCATACGATGACGGGGCGCCGGGCTGTCCCGGGCGAGCGGGCTGCCGCTGGTTCTGCGTCGGGTCGGCCGCCGGAGGAATACGGCGGGTGGGCTCGTCGGACAAGCGGAGGCTCCTCGGTTGTGGTCCCGGTTTCGACACCTGTTTGCGCGAGAACCTACCAGGTGGGGTGAATGCCCCGTTGGGGTGGCCAGGCGGACGATCATGTCCGACCCTTGCTTCGGGGGTGAACCACGCGATGCCGCTTACCAGGAACTTCGGAGGAAACGCATGAGCTCTGACACCGTGCCCCGCTGGCCTCGGATCGACGCGATCGTCCGGGAAGACGGTTCCGGCGAGGTGACGATCGACGGGACGTTCCACCCCATCGCCACGGGGAGCCTGGAAGAGGCGCGCGTCGAGGTGTTGCGCCGGGTGACGGAGAACGCGGCGATGGTCGGTCGGCCCGTGCGGGCCTCCGCCACCGGTCCCGAGGGGCTCTGGAACCTGATCGTGCATCCGGACGGCACGGTGGTGCCGGAGGAGGACGAGATCGAGCCACAGCCTTCCCCGGCGCAGTCCTCGCCGATGCCGGCCCCGGCGTTCGACGGCGTGCCGGTCGCGGACCTGCCCCCGGCCGGCGAGCCCACGGCGGCGGACCCGATCTCTGGTGCCGGCGTCGCGAGCGCCGTCGGCACCGACGCTCCTGGCTCCGCCGTCGAGGTCGACCCGGATGAGACGGTGCGCCGCGCCCCGCGTACGCCTGAGGTGCCGGACGTCGCGGCGTCGCCGGCGGACGGGGCGGTACCTCCCGGGGCCTCGGCCGACGTCGCCGACCGGGTGCGCGAGAACGCGGCGAAGAGCCTGCCGGGCAGCGCGACCGGCAAACTGTCCCTCGCGAACCCCGTGTCAGGGCCCGTGACCCCGGCGGCCGGGAACGGCAGCTCGGGCAGCCTGTCCGCACCGCCGTCGGGCCCGGTGCAGGGGACCGAGGACGGCCCTCGCTCGCGCCGCGAGACGCGGCAGTCGTTCCTCACGCACCAGCAGGACGAGGACCCGGCGACGCGTGGCTTCCGCGGGATGCTGACCCGCATGGGGCTCCGGGTCGGTCCGAGCGAGTCGGAGCGCGCCGAGCGAGCCGACGAGCGCGCGGTGAGCCAGCACTGGCCCGGCCCGCGCACCATCTCGATCGTGAACGGCAAGGGCGGCGCGGGCAAGACGCCGTCGACGGTGCTGCTCGCCGCGGTCTTCGCGCAGTTCGGCGGCGCGGGCGTGGTGACGTGGGACAACAACCAGACGCGCGGCACTCTTGGCTGGCGCACCGAGCAGGGTCCGCACGAGTCCACGCTGCTGGACCTGCTGCCGCAGACCGACCGCCTCCTGGGCCCGTCCGCGCAGGCCGCCGATCTCGCGCGGTACGTGCACCACCAGACGCGCGACCGGTTCGACGTGCTGCGGTCCAAGCCGATCGCCATGGCGAACGAGCAGCGGATCAAGCCGCAGGACGTGGACGCCATCCACTCCGTGCTGTCGAAGTACTACCGGATGATCCTCATCGACTCCGGCAACGACGAGTCCGATCCCATGTGGCAGCGGATGATCGACCTGACCGACCAGCTGGTGGTCGCCACCACGACCCGCGACGACCACGCGGAGGCCGGGGCGCTGTTGCTGGAGGCGCTCGCGACCCGGGACGGGCGGTCGGCGTACCTGGCGCAGCAGGCCGTGGTGGTGGTGAGCCAGGCCGACCAGAAGGAGTCCCTCAGCGAGCTGGAGAAGGTCGCCGACGGGTACCGGTCGCTGGCTCGCGAGGTGGTCACCATCCCGTTCGACCCGGCGATGGTCGACGGTCACCTGCGGTACGGCGCGCTGCGCCAGGAGACGCGGCGCGCCTGGCTCGGCGCGGGCGCGGCGGTGGCCGGCGGCCTGTGAGCCGCTGACCGGCCCCGCCCGCGGCGGGGCCGGTCAGCCCGGGAAGACCGCGACGATCTGGTTCCAGACCGACATGGTGTCGTAGCCCATCTCGTCCAGCAGCGCCCAGACGACGCCGACGATCGCGTACAGCGACACCGGGATGAGGACGATCCACTCGCGTACCGAGCCGGCGTCGCCGAGGATCGGTAGCGAGAGGTTGCCCCCGTACTTCCAGATCATGTCGAGCTCGATGCCGCGCCCGTCGCGCATCCAGCCGGGGGACCGGAACTTCAGGGGCCACAGCAGCGGCACGCCGGCGGTCGTGATCAGGTCGCCGAGGATGTGCACCACGCAGCCGAGCGCCACGCTGAACGGCATCCAGAACCACTCCTCGGGTGCGAAGACCGCGATGAGGACCGCCAGCGTGATGGACGTGGTCCAGGGCAGGAGCTTCGTGTCCCGCGTGATCTTGAGCGCCTTGAGGGCGAACGCGACGAGCAGCACGCACATGATGCCCGGGCCGATGAGGATCGACCCGATCTCCTCGTTGCCCGTGTCGATGCTCAGCAGGCTGAGGCCCCACGCGATCGCAGTGAACACCGCGACGCCGAGGATCGAGTGGGTGCCCTTGCGGTGCCCGCCCGAGACGGTCTCGATGCCCTTGACCACGACG
Organism: Promicromonospora soli; assembly: GCF_014653785.1. Taxonomy (GTDB): domain Bacteria; phylum Actinomycetota; class Actinomycetes; order Actinomycetales; family Cellulomonadaceae; genus Promicromonospora; species Promicromonospora soli. The sequence goes on from NZ_BNAS01000008.1 coordinate 114,758, forward strand.
TCCGAGACCGGGGACAGCGAGTTGGCGATGGTGCCGGAGTGATGGTCGGCGTCGGGCAGCAGCGCGGCGCCCGCGCAGACGAGGGCTCCCGCGATGACACCGGTGTTCGTCACCCCCTCGTACCAGCCGAAGGCGATCGGCGTCGATGCGGTGACTGCGACCCAGGCTGCGGCTCCCGTCGCGGCGTGGTGGCCTCCCATCATGGTGGTGTGCGCTCCAGTTCCCGGGTCTCCCCGATTCGGCAGATAAAGCTGACAGGTACCGCTGACAGATATGGCTTGTTTTGACCCGGTTCGTCCTGGCCGGACGAAACCCTAGCGTGGGCCACCCACAATCGCGTCGGCAGCGTGTGGGCAGGGCAGAGCCAGGGCAGGCCAGGGGAAGTGAAGCAGGGGAGCGCGGTGAGATGAGGGAGGGCGCGCCGAGCGGTCAGGCGCCCGTCACGTACGCGTAGTGATGGAAGTGCTGGTCGCGCACGAAGCCCTCCGACTCGTACAGCCCCTGGGCGGCGACGTTGTCCCACGCGGTGGCCAGCGAGACACGGATGGCGCCGGCATCCTTGGCGCGGCGGCACGTCTCCTGCACCAGTGCGCGCGCGGCGCCCGTCCCGCGCGCGGCGGGCGAGACGAACAGGTCGTTCAGGACCCACGACCGGCTCAGGCTTACGGACGACCAGGTGGGGTAGCTCTGCGCGAACCCGACCAGCTCGTGGCCGGCGGCCGAGCCCTCGGGCTCGTCGCCCTCGGGGCTCAGCACCGCCACCAGCAGCACGCTGTCGCCGGCGTCGCGGCGGGCGAGCAGATAGGCGCGTGCTTCGGCGTCGGGCACATACTGCTCGTAGAAACGGAGGTACTGACGGAACAGGTCGACCACAGCATCGACGTCGTCGTCGTTCGCGGGGCGCACATCAACAGACACCTCGCGATCATGTCAGGCCGGAGGGGGTCGGCGCCATGACCTCTCGGAACATGCCGGCCCCCGGAACAGTTGACGGATGCGATGAACACCCAGCCACGCTTGTCCGTCCTTGACCTCGTGCCCGTCCGTTCGGGCCAGACCAGCGCCCAGGCCCTGTCGGCCTCGCTCGACCTCGCGGCGCTCGCCGACCGCCTCGGTTTCGAGCGTTACTGGTTCGCGGAGCACCACAACATGGCAGCGGTGGCGGCGTCGTCGCCGCCGGTCATGATCGCGGCGGCCGCGGCGCGCACGTCCCGCATCCGCGTGGGATCGGGCGGCGTGATGCTGCCGAACCACGCCCCGCTCGTGGTGGCGGAGCAGTTCGCGGCCCTGGAGGCCGTCGCGCCCGGCCGGATCGACCTCGGCATCGGCCGCGCCCCGGGCAGCGACCCGGTGGTCACGTCCCTGCTGCGCGCCACCGGTCCGACGGCGGACGTTGACCGGTTCCCGCAGCACGTCACCGACATCCTGAGCCTGATGGGGCCCGACGGCGCCCGCCTGCGCCTGGTCTCGGGCGACATCTACGACGTGCGGGCCACGCCCGCCGCCGGGAGCGTCCCGACGGTGTGGCTGCTCGGCTCCAGCGACTACTCGGCGCGCCTCGCCGCGGAGCTCGGGCTGCCGTACGTGTTCGCGAACCACTTCTCCGGGCAGGGCATGGACCAGATCCTCGCCCTGTACCGGGACGGGTACCACTCCTCGGCGGAGCACCCGGAGCCGCGCACGTTCCTCACGGCCAACGCGGTCGTCGCGCCGACGTCGGACGAGGCGCACGACCGCGCCCTGCCGCAGCTGCGGCAGATGGCCCGCCTGCGGTCCGGCCAGAAGCTGGGCGCGCTCGAGACGGTCGAGGAGGCGTTGCGCGCAACGGCCGACGAACCGGCCGACGGAATGCTCGCCCAGTCGATCGAGGCGATGCGGGCGCGCTGGCTGATCGGCGACGCCGACCAGGTGGCGACCGAGGTGCGCGGCCTGGCCGAGCGGCACGGCGTCGAGGAGGTCATGCTCGTCCCGGTCGCCGGCTCCCGCGACAGCGAGCCGCTGGACGCGACGTTCGGCCGGGCGCAGACGCTGGAGCTCCTAGCTGCCGCCCTCACCCGCTGACCCAACGGGCGGTCAGAAGCCTCGGGCCACCGACGCGCCCGCCGCGAGCCACGCGCGGCGGGTGGTCGGCCGGAGCGAGCGGTACACGAGCTGACCGTCCACCATGGCCGGGTCGAACGGGATGGTGACCACCTCGCGCGCCAGCGAGCGGTAGCCCTGCGCGACCCGGCGCAGGTCGGCGGGAGTCGCCTTGGGGTCGGACTGGCTGACGACGACCACCGCCTTCCGCGCCAGCTCCGCCATGTGCTCCCCGCGGCTCGCGAGCGCCTCCAGGAGCAGCGCGCCCGCCTCGGCATGGTCGTCGCGGGTGCTGGTGGCGACGACGAGCTGGTCGGTGTGGTCGATCATGCGCAGCCACATCGGGTCCGACTCGTCGTTGCCCGAGTCGATGAAGATCATCCGGTAGTACTTCGACAGGACCGCGTGGATCGCGTCGACGTCCTCGGACGAGATGCGCTGCTCGTGGGCGAGCGCCATCGGCTTGGACCGCAGCACGTCGAACCGGTCGCGCGACTGGTGGTGGACGAACCATGCGAGGTCGGCCAGCTGCGCCGACGGGCCCAGGAAGTGCTCGGTCTGCGGGATCATGTCGAGCAGGGTGGCCTCGTGCGGGCCCTGCTCGGTGCGCCAGCCCAGCGTGCCGCGCGTCTGGTTGTTGTCCCACGCGACGACGCCGGAGCCGCCGTGCGAGGAGAACACCGCCGACAGCAGCACCGTGGCCGGCGTCTTGCCCGCGCCGCCCTTGCCGTTCACTATCGAGATGGTGCGCGGCCCGGGCCAGTGCTGGCTCACCACCTGCTCGTCGGCCCGCTCGGCCCGCTCGGCCTCGCCCGGTCGCACCCGGAACCCGACCCGCGCCAGCACGCCGCGCATGCCCTGGCTGGCCGGCTCGTCGAGGCGGTCCTGCATCAGGAACGAGCGGCGGCTGTCACGGCGTGCGCCGTCGGACCCGGCGGCCGGGCCGAAGGGGGACTCTCTGTAGGCGCCGGGTGCGGCCGGTGCGACGCCCTCGATCGGGTACCCGGGCTGCTCGTACTCGTCCTGGCGCTGACCCTGGGCCGGCTGCCCGAAGGGCGACGACGGCGCTGCGCCGCGGCCCATGACGCTCATCCGCTGGGGCCCGGCGGGTCCGGCGGGCGGCTGGGCGTCCTGCCCGGAGGTCCGGGTGGGAGCCGGCATCGACACCGGTAGGGGAACCGACATCGGGTCCGGCTGCGGAGCCGGCGTCTGCTGGGGCACGGCCGGCGCCGGCGCGCTCGGGGCCGTCGCTGCCTGCGTCGCCTGTGCGGCGCCCGCGCCGCCGTCCTGCACCACGCGGCCGTCCGGGTGGACCGTGAGGCCCGTCGGGCCCTCGGGGCCCTGCGCCTGGACCTCCACGGCCAGCCCGATACTCGCCGAGTACTCCATGATCAGGCGCATCACTTCGCTGCGCGCCTCGCCGAGGCTGTTCCGGTAGACCGGCACCATCTGGCCGTTGATCGTCACCCGGCCCGAGCCGTCGTCGCGCACGACCGCATCGGCACGCGGCCACCCCGTGGTTTCGACGCTCACTGCGTCCCCCTTCTCCGGTCGCCGGTCATCGTTGTGGCGTGGGTCATGAACGCGGACAGGGTACCGGTGACTTTCACCCGCCATGTTTCGCACCAAGAAAGGTCAGGTGATCGGCAACCCGAGTTGCCGATCACCTGACCCTTTACGGGGCTCACCGTGCCCGGGCTATGCCGCGCGGGCCGCCCGGTGCCGGATGGCGCGCGCGTACTCCGTGCGCGGGACGTGTGGCGTCACGTAGAGCACCATGCCGGCCTCGGCCGGCGTGCGGTCCGCCTTGTGCGAGTTGCACGCGTAGCAGGCGGCCACGAGGTTCATCCACGTCGAGGGCCCCCCGCGTGACCGCGGCAGGATGTGGTCCACGGTCTCGGCCGGGCCGCCGCAGTACCCGCACAGGCCGTCGCGCCGCTTGACGCCCTGCTTGGTGCACGCGGGCGCCCCGCCCGTCTTGTAGAGCCACCGCATCGTGACGTACCGGACCAGCCGCAGCACGCGCGGTAAGGGGAACGGCCCGAAGGAGCGGCCGTCGACCGCCTCCTCCACGACCGCGACCTCGCGCACGAGCATGTGGATGGCATGCCGGACCGATACCCGGTGCAGCGGCTCGTAGCCGGCATTGAGGACTAGGACGTCGGCCACGGGCCTGCTCCTTCCGGTGAGCTTGTCGTTCTCGGTTGTCGCTGGTCGTTCAGGTGGTGCTGTTCGGCCCCGGGACGACAAGAGCCGCCCGGGAACACATCTCCCGAGGCGGCTCACGTTCACTGGTCCGGCAGAACCGGATCAGTGGCGTATGGCGCCCCGTATGGCCTCACGGCCGTCCCACAGGTGCTGCGCGGTAGTGGGGTAGGACGATGCGGTGGCAGCACTGACCTTGCACAGGCCGAAGGCCTGGGGCGCAATGTTGGTGCGAACCATCGTGGATCTCGTCCTTTCCCGTCTCGTTCGATCTGGCTGGTGATTTTCGCTGTTATCGGCGTTCGGCAGGTAGTCAATGGCACACAACCTGCCGACACGGCGCGAGTCCGTGTGTGAAGAAAGGTACAACGAGGACTTGGTACCGTCTATGGCTTTTTCGGAACTGCAACCCAAGGATGCATCAAGTGCCCGGCGTGGCGCGGCCCCACGGCGTGTCGCGGGTCACCAGCTGACGGGCTCCCGGATGATCGGGCACGTCATGCAGTGGCCGCCACCTCGGCCGCGGCCGAGCTCGCCGCCCGCGATCTCGATCACCTCGACGCCTGCCTTGCGCAGCAGGTCGTTCGTGGTGGTGTTGCGGTCGTAGGTGAACACCACGCCGGGCTCGACGGCTACGGAGTTGTTGCCGCTGTCCCACTGCTGGCGCTCGGACTCGAAGACGTCGCCGCCGGTCTCGATGACCCGCAGCTCGCCCAGCCCGGACACCTGCCCGACGACGTCGAGGAAGGACGACCCGCTGGCGTCGGTCACTGACACGCCGATCGGGCCCGAGTCGGGGCGCAGGACGAACGGGTGCACGCGGTCCACGATGCGCGGGTACACGGTGACGGTGTCGACGTCGACGAACGTCATGATCGTGTCCAGGTGCATGGCCGCGCGCAGCCGCGGCATGCCGGCCACGACGATCTGCTCGGCCGCGCCCTCCTGGAACAGGGAGGTCGCGACCTGCGTGATCGCCTGGCGGGAGGTGCGCTCGCTCATGCCCATCAGGACGGTGCCGTTGCCGATCGGCATGATGTCGCCGCCCTCGAAGGTGGCCTCGCCGTGGCCGCTCTCGGGGTCGCCCCACCACACGCGGCTGCCCACGAAGTCGGGGTGGAACGTGTACACCGCCTTCATCAGCAGGGTCTCGTCGCGGCGCGCCTGCCAGTACAGCGGGTTCAGGGTGAGGCCGCCGTAGATCCAGCAGGTGGTGTCACGCGTGAAGAGCGTGTTCGGCAGCGGCGGCATGAGGAACTCGCGCGCGTCCGGGCTGACGTCGGCCAGCGCGCGGAAGCCCGGCGGCAGCTCGGGCACGTCCGCGACGGCGAGGCCACCGATCAGGTACCGGGCCAGCTCGTGCTCCGGCAGGGACTCGAGGTACTCGCGCGTAGCCTCGACCAGGCCGTTGCCCACGATCTCCGGCACGATCTTGCGGTCGAGGAGCCAGTCGCGCGCGCCCGGCACGCGGAGCGTCTCCGCGAGCAGCGCGTGCAGCTCGACGACGTCGACGTCGCGGCTGCGCAGCTCGGCCACGAACTCGGCATGGTCCTGCTGGGCGCGCTCCACCCAGAGGACGTCGTCGAACAGCAGGTCGGCCGAGTTGGACGGGGTGAGGCGCTGGTGTGCCAGGCCGGGTGCGCAGACCAGCACCTTGCGCAGTCGGCCGACCTCGGAGTGGACGCCGTACGCCGACGACGGTGCGCCGGCCGGGGGAGGTGTGCTGTCGATGGTGTTCATCGGGCGCTAACGGTACTCACCCGGCGTGCGCTCGCCCACCGGGACCGGGAATTCCAGCGTGTTGCCCGGCTGCGCGAGGGGGCACGTCCACGCCGGGTCGTAGGCGCAGGACGGGTTGTAGGCGAAGTTGAGGTCGAGCACCAGGTCGCCCAGTCCGTCGTCGTACCCGCCGTGCGAGCTGCCGTCGGTCCCGCCGTCGTGCCCGAGCCAGGCGCCCTTGATCGTGTCCAGGAGGTAGCGCCCGCCGCCGTAGGTGCCGCCTGGGGCGCCGGCGAGGCTGTCCTTGATCGGCACGAACAGGCCGCCGCCGTACGAGGCGAGGCGCCAGACGTCGAGCGAACCCAGCCCGTCCAGGGCGACTGACCCGAGCAGCTCGAACGGCACGACGCCGTCGGTACCGGTGGGGACGTCGAGGCGGCGTGGTGCGCCGTCGGGCCCGGGCTCGGCGGGCACGACCTGGGCGGTCAGACGCCAGGCCGGGTCGTACGGGGTGACGGACAGGCCGGTGAATCCGGGCTTGTCCTCGGGCAGGATCGGTGACGCCGGGTGGGTCGCGAAGAGCTCGTCCCGGACGGCCACCCAGTAGGCGTGCGCGGTGGCGGGGTCCTCCGCCGCGCGGGCGCGGACGCCGGCGTACAGCGCGAAGACGCGCCGCCGCCAGTCCGCGGTCTGGAGGGCTGTGGTGACCGGGGATGTGGCGGCGGCGTGCGTCATGCGCACGACATTACCTACCGGGCGTCACCGCGGCGTCAGCCGGATGACGGGCAGCTCCCGGTCGGTCGTCTCCTCGTACTTGCGGAACTGATCGGCCTCGGTGGTGATCCGCTTCCAGGCCTGTTCGCGCTCGGCGCCGTGCAGCTCCTCGGCGGTCACGGCGACCTTGCGCCCTGCCTGCTCGACGGTCACCTGGTCCGGGTTCGCGGCCAGATTGAGGTACCAGGCCGGGTTGGCGGGTGCGCCCCCGGCGGAGGCGACGACCAGCCAGCTGCCGTCCGGGCCGGGGAACCAGGCGAGCGGGGTCGCGCGGGGCTGCCCGCTCTTGCGTCCGACCGTGGTCAGGACCAGGAGGTTCATCCCCATGGTCCTGCTGTCCGTGCGCCGGGCGCGGCCCATGATCAGCCGGTTCATCAAGCGAAACATGCGGCCGGGCTGCTTGGCGCCCCGGGTGCCGGTGGGATGGGTGAAGCTCATGGGGTGCCTTCCGCTCGACGATCGTTCGTGCCATGAACTATACATGGCGGAAATAATCTTGGTTGTGTACCTTTGCTGGGTGAGGCCCGACAAGACGAGTTCCGGTGTGCTGGGCTGTGCTCCGCACGATGTCGTCGGGCTGCCCGAGCTCATGGAGCTCGCCATCGTGCTGACGAGCACCGTCGGGCGCGTCGCCGAGGAGCGCGAGCTCACGCCGATGCAGGGCCGGCTGCTCTGCGGCCTCGCCGAGCGGCCCCAGCGGATGGCCGACCTGGCGCAGTTCCTCGGGATCGAGAAGGCGGCCCTCACGGGGCTCGTCGACCGGGCCGAGCGGCGTGGGCTCGTGGAGCGCTTGCCGGTGTCGGGTGACCGCCGCGCCATCCAGGTGACGCTGACCGACGACGGCGGCAAGGCGGTGGTCGCCTTCGAGACCGGTGTCGCGAGCGCGCTCGACGAGCTGCTCGAGGCGCTCCCCGTCAAGGACCGCGCGGAGTTCCGCCGGCTGGCGTCGGTCGTCGTCGGGGCCGTGCGCACCGGCTGAACCGGTACCGCCTAGGATCGCGGGGTGCTGCGACTCTCCGATGCCACCTACCTCGTCCGCGACCACGACGAGGCGATCGGCTTCTTCGTCGATGCCCTCGGGTTCGCCCTGCGGGAGGACGAGACCAACGCGTCCGGCCGGCGCCGGGTCGTCGTCGGCCCCGCGGACGGCGGCACCGGCCTCGTGCTCGCGCTGACCGACGCCGCGGACGCCGTCGGCAACCAGGCCGGCGGGTCCGTCGCGTTCTTCCTCGAGACCGACGACTTCGCCGCACAGCACGCGCGAATGGTGGCTGCGGGCGTGCGGTTCCGCGAGGAGCCGCGGCACGAGGTGTACGGGACGGTAGCGGTCTTCGAGGACCTGTACGGCATGCCGTGGGACCTGATCCAGCCGCCGGCGCGACCCTGACGCTCAGGCCGCGTGGGTTCCACGCAGGAGGTACATGTTGTCTCCGAAGACGGCGGTGATCTGAATCGTCCCGCCGAGCGCCTCGACATAGCGAGCGACCGCAGAGAATGTCGAGACCTCCCCACGCTCGATCTGCGATACGCGGCTCTTGGTGATTCCCATCCGCTCTGCCAGCTCGAGCTGTGTCATCCCGAGCTCCTTGCGGCGCTCCGCGAGCCGATACCCGTCGATGTAAGCCTGGGTTCGCTCGTGCGCCTCTGCGAGTGCCTCGTCGCCGAGGCGCTCGGCGATCTCGGGTCGCACATCGCTCCACTTCCGGGACGTCGTCATGGCCTGCCTTCCTCCTCTTCGCGCTCCTTGATGTAGTCCACGTAGAGCCGCTCGGCTTCGGGGATCGCTGTGCGGAACCAGGCGGTCCAGCTTCCCGACTTGTCGCCGCCGATGAGCAGGATCGCCGACCGCCAAGGATCGAACACGAACAACACCCGAACCTCGCTTCGTCCGGTGGGCGCCGGGCGCAGCTCCTTCATGTTGTGGACCTGTGAACCCTCAAGTCGGTCGACCAAAGGCCTGCCGAGCTGCGGTCCGGCGTCCGCCAGCCTGTCGATCGCCTCCGAAACCAGCGCCTGCGACTTGTGATCGACCGTGTCGAGCCACGCGAGGAACTGGTCGGTGACTCGGATTTCCCACTCCTCCATCCAACGAGTGTAGTAAATCCTCTACTTTGCCGCGCGGTCAAGGCCGAACGCCCCAGAGGTGGCGGTGGGTTCGTCCCCCGGGGCATTCAGCGTCCAGCGTCAGTGTTCGGCGTGGGCGTCAGCCGCAGTGCTCGAACGGGCTGGTGTAGCTGGTGCTGCCCACCGAGCCACCCCACTTGACGCAGGTGCCGGGCGCGGATCGCTTGACCGGGCCCGCGTAGTACGAGTAGCTGCCGGAGTCGGTGGTGCGTGACGCGTCCTCGGGCTCCAGGAAGGCCGAGACCGCGCTCGGAGTGCCCAGGCTGGTGGACTTCAGGGTCACCACGCAGTTGTAGCCGGTGCCGGAGTTGTACAGCAGATAGGTCCGCCCGACGGTGCCGAGCGCGGCCTCGTCGACCACGGAGAAGCCGGTGCCGCAGACCTCCGTCGGCGTGTACGGGTTGCTCGAGCCGCCGCAGCCGTTGGTGCTCGTGATGGCCTTCTTCTGGCCGATCGAGACGGTCACGCCCTCGACGGTCGGGCTGGTGTCGACGACGCCGGACGAGCCGCGCTGTTCGTAGTGCAGGTGCGGCGCCTCGGAGCCGCCGGTGGAGCCGACGGTGCCGATGACCGTGCCCTGGCTGACCGACATGGTCTGGCCGGGCGCCCGCACCATCGTGGCGAGGTGGGCGTAGCGCGTGCGCGTGCCGTCGCTGTGCACGATCTGCACCCACTGCCCGTAGCTGTCGCTGCCCTCGTCGGCGAAGGTCGCTGTGCCACCAGCGGTGGCGCGGACCGTCTCGCCGTTGATGGCGTCGGTGCCGTAGGACTGCCAGTCGATGGAGCCGGAGGGGTTGTGCCCCGGGCTCCAGTTGTTGGCGTAGAACGTCTTGTTGCAGCTGAACGGCGACTTGTGCGTGATCGCCAGCACGCCGACGTCGTCGGCCGAGGCAGAGGCCGCCGGTGGGGCGACCAGGGCGAGTGCGGCCATGGCCGCGAGCGCCCAGTGCTTCGTGGTTCTTCTGCGGAACGGGGAGAAGACCGACATGTGTGCTCTCCATCCTGAGGTCTGACTCTTGGTCTGACGCTGGAAGGCTTGCACGGCGCGCATGTGGTGCCCATGGGTAGTGCTGCCCCTGGACGGTGCCCGGATCGAGTGCCTGGCCGCGTCAGGCGGCGACCCGCCCGGCGCCCCCGTCGACGGTGACGGTCTCGCCGTCCCGCAGCGTCGTCATGGCGCCGGAAACCGCCAGCACCGCGGGGATGCCGTACTCGCGGGCCACTATCGCGGCGTGCGAGAGGACGCCGCCCGTCTCGGTGACCACGGCGGCCACGACGCCGAACAGCGCGGTCCACGCCGGCTCGGTGAAACGGCAGACGAGCACGTCGCCGGGCAGCACCCGGGCGAAGTCGTCCGGGCCGTGCACCACCCGCGCCGGCCCGGAGGCCCGGCCCAGGCTGCCGGGCGTCCCGGCCAGGTCTGCGACTGCGGAGCTGTCCGACATTGCTTCCTCCCTGGGCGTACCTACCCGCGTTGACACCGGCCATCGGAGGATGCACGGTGCAAAATATGACGCATACTCCGGTGCTCGGCCGATCCTCTCAGCCCGAGCTGCTCGTGCTCCACTCGGTAAGGATCCAGGGCATGGCCGACGACGACGCCGTCGCCGCGCGGTTCGACCTCGACCGGGCGGAGACCCGCGAGACGCTGCTCGACGACGAGGCCTACGGCTGGGTCACCCATTCCGTGTTCGTGGGCACGGAGGGCTGGTCGGTGACGGAGCGCGGCCGCGCCGAGGACGACCGCCGCCTGGCCGAGGAGCTGGCCGAGGCGAACGCCCGGCCCGTCGTCGAGCAGGCCCACAAGGCCTTCCGGCCGTTGAACGGTCGCCTGCTGCAGGCGTGCACCGACTGGCAGCTGCGGCCCGAGGAGGACGACCGGCTGGTCCCGAACACCCACACCGACCGGGAGTGGGACGCGCGGGTGCTTGCCGAGCTCGGAGCGGTCGACGACGAGCTGGGGCCGCTGGTCGCCCCGCTCGCCGCGGTGCTGACGCGGTTCGAGGGGTACGACAACCGGTTCTCCGTGGCGCTCGGCCGGGCGAAGTCCGGGCAGGGGGAGTGGGTGGCCGGTACCGGCATCGGATCGTGCCACGTCGTATGGATGGAGCTGCACGAGGACCTGATCTCCACCCTGGGGATCCAGCGCGCGGAGTAGACCTCCCGGCGGCCACCGAGCTCGGTTGCGCTACCTGCCGCCGACGGTCGTGCTGTTCAACGACATGGGCCACCTGCCGCAGGACCTGCGCTGGACCGGCTTCCCGCCGTCCGCGCGCCCCTGACACCCGCTACTCGACGAGGCCCGCCCAGCGGCGGGACAGGTCGACCAGGTCGACCCGGTCGAGCGCGTCGACCTCCTCCTGGGTGTGCCAGGCGACGCCGTCGGTGGAGCCGTCCTCCTCGACGCGCAGCTCACCGCCCGTGATGTGCGCCCGGTACACGATCCGCAGGGCGTGCACCGGGCGGTCCGTCGGGTAGACCCGTTCCGCGCCGGGAATGACGAAGCTGTCGACGCCGAGCAAACCGTCCAGCTCCACGTGGTAGCCGGTCTCCTCGAAGACCTCACGAATGGCGGCGTCGGCCGGGTCCTCGCCCGGGTCGATCCCGCCGCCGGGCATGGTCCAGCCGCTGTGCGCGGCCTCGCTCCAGTGGGGCAGGAGCATGCGGCGCTGGTGGTCGGTGATGACGGCGTACGCGGCGACACGCAGGTCCATCGCGCCGTCTGAGCTGGTGAACATGGTGCCCATCATGTCGCCCGTCGGGCGACCCCAGCGAGGATGTGCATCATGCACATCGTCGTGTTACGGTCCGGACGACGGTGTCCGGGCCCGTGCCCGGCCGGTCCCTACTCCGACGCGCAGGAGGTACCAGTGCACCCCGGTCACACCTCGGTCCCCGAAGGGGACGGGCCGTTCCCCGGCGTCGTCGTCGTGCACGACGCGTACGGGATGACCGCCGAGCTGCGTCGCGTCTGCGACCACCTCGCCGCCCAGGGCTACCTCGTGCACGCGCCGTCGATGTACCAGGGCGGGCGCTGCCTGCGCCAGACCTTCCGCAGCCTCGTCGCCGACCAGGGCCCGGCCTACGACCGGCTCGAGGCCGAGCGCGCGGCGCTCGCGGCCCGGCCCGACTGCACCGGCAAGGTGGGGATCATGGGGTTCTGCCTCGGCGGCAGGTTCGCCCTGGTTGCGGCGGGCCGCGGCATGTTCGACGCCGCTGCTGTGCAGTACGGCATCCTTCCCGAGGGCAGGCAGGAGCCGGAGGTGCTCGACCGGATGCTGTCGGCGCCCTGCCCGGTCGTGGCGAGCTTCGGCGCGCGGGACAAGGTGGTCGACGAGGCCGAGGTGGACAAGCTCCGGGCCGGCCTGGAGCGTTCGGGCGTCCCGGTGGACCTGAAGGTGTATCCCGAGGCGACGCACTCGTTCCTGGCCCAGTACACGGGGCCGCTCGGGATGCTGATCCGGATCGCGGGCATGACGCACGACCCGGAGGCGTCGGCCGACGCCTGGGAGCGGACGCTCGGCTTCTTCTCGGAGCACCTGGGCGTGGCCGGTGCGGGCGAGGTCAGTTCAGGGCGTGGTCGGTGAACCATCGTCCTGCAAGCGGGGATGGTTCCGCTCCAATCGGGAAGCTCACTCAGAATGGTGGTTCGTCCGGATCGGCCGACGTGGTCGAGCCGGGCGGGTCGGTTGGGTTCGTGGGGACTGCGCCGGGTTCGATGGTGGTGGTGTAGGGGCGCGGCAGGCGTTGTCCGGTCAGGGCGCGGAGGGTGAGGTCGTGGCTGGTTTCGGGGTCGATCTGCTCGATCTCGGCGTGGGTGTCCAGCACCGTGGGTTGCCGCGTGTGGGTGCGGCCGGCGGGGGTGGTCCAGGTGGTGATCCCGGTGTCGGGGTCGCGGACGAGGCGCCAGCCGGCGTGGGTCTTGAGCAGGTGATGCTTGCGGCACAGCGCGTGCAGATTCCGGGCGTTCGTCTGCCCGTCCCCGCCGGTGTCGCCCTCGCCCTTGTTCTTGCGGTTGTGGTCGAAGGGTTGGATGTGGTCCAGGTCGCACCGGCTCGCCGGGGTGTTGCAGCCCCAGAGGAAGGTGCAGGTCCGGTCTCTGGCTTCGACGGCGGCGCGCAGGACTTTGCCGGGTTGGTAGGTGGTGGTGGAGTAGTCGGTCAGGATCCCGGTGATCGGGTCGGTCAGCAGGCGTTGCCAGGTCGCGTCCTGGGCGATCATGCGTGCGGTGTCGGCGGGGATGGGGCCGAACCCGTCCAGGTGCCCGGGCGCGTGGTCCAGCCCGAGCAGGGCGGTGGCGGGGATGGTGACCCGTACGACCGGCCGGGTCGGCGTGACCCGCACCGGCCGCACGATCTCCTGCACGACTTCCTGCACCACAACGCGCTGGACGGGAGCCCGGCCACCACAGCTGCACACGGGTCCCCCCGCACCCTCGGCGCGTGCGCCTTCGTCCCCCTGGGTCTGCGCGCCCGCTTCGGTCTCGGCGGGCGCGTCGGGCAGGGTGTCGGCGTCGGTGTCGGGGTGGGTGAACCGGTCGGCGGGCAGCAGGCGGCCGGTGATGATTCCGGTCAGGGAGTCGGCGCGCAGCTGGGCCAGGGTGCGGTCCTCACCGGTGACGTGCCGTAGCTGGTGCGCCATGTCGTCCACCACACCCCACACCGCGGCGGCGTCGGTCGCGGGCAGGTAGGCCGAGAGCCAGCCCATGTCGTTCTCCGCACGGTCCAGCTGCACGCTGCGACGCAGGGCTTCGGCCCGCGCGGTCTCGGCGGCGCCGTGCCGGTTCTTGGCGAACGCAAGCATCCGGGCCTGCAGCCACTTCCAGGTCCTGTGTGGCGCCTGCGGCAGGAACCGGGCGATCGCCTCGGCCCGCTCGGCGATCGTGAGCTGGGTCGCGGAGCGCAGCAGGGTGTGCGCCTTGCGGGCGTCGATCCGCCCCGCGAGCAGGGCAGTGATCACTGTGGGGTGCTGGGCGCCGGACTCGGCCCGGACCACGACCTCGGTGGCCTCCGGCTCGGTCACCACGAGCTCACCGGTGACCTGCCCGACCAGGGAGTTGTGCGCCAGCGGGTGGGTCTCCCGGGCGGCACGTTCGGCCACCACCAGGGCCTGCATCCCTGTCGCCCAGGACTGCAGGCGCCCGGCCGCGACCACCAGGTCGCCCAGGGCGTCGTCCGACAGGTCGCCCAGCACATCCGAACCCCGATCACCGGCACAGTCACCGCCGCCGTCGTCCGGGCCGCCGCCCGGGGCGTCGTCCAGGTTGCCGTCCAGGTCGATGGCCTCGGCGACCACCCGCGCCAGCCCCACGCCCGGCACACCCCGCAGTGCCTCCCGCAATACCGTCTCGGGCCACAACACGACCGGCACTCCCGCCGGCGGCCGGTCCAGCCCAACGCCCGGCCCTGAATCCGGCCCTACGGACGGGTCGGGCTCCTCGACCCACATCGCATTTCGGAACCACGCATCGTCCAGCCAAGCGCTGTCGTACGACGAGTCCTGGAACGGCCCGCCCGGAGCCAGCACGTTATCGGGCAGCCACCGCACCAGCGTCCCGTCCCGCTCGACCGCCACCCGGCCATCTCGGGCAGGGTCGTCCAGAAGCCCACTCGGGAGCGCGCCGGCCATACCGTCGTCAGACATTCCATCACGCATGCCGGCCTCCTCACTCAGTGGTATCGATCAAGAAGACAAATCATTCACGCCATTCCTGCGGACGCTTGTTCGATTCTAGCCGCGCCCACCGACACACGCCTGTCCGTCTGCCAGCCGCGTAAGAAAGGGCAATGAGAGCCGACTGCCACGTGGTCGGCGCCGGCGGCGATGCCCGTGTCCGGCCAGCCACTCGGTGTTCGGGCGGCGCGGGCTCGGGAGGTGCGACTCGTGCACCCTGGCGGGTCGCATCGTCACGGTCGACGAGGGAAGAGGCTTAGCCGACGTCCTCGCCGGCCAGCGCCTTCGCCGCGAGCCGCTCCTCCTCGCTGACCTCCCACACCTCGTACGCAGCGTGCAGGGCCAGCAGGATGATCACGCAGCCCAGGATCAGGTCGGGCCACCCGGAGCCGGTCCACGCCGTGACCAGGCCCATGGCGATGATGGCGACGTTCACCAGCACGTCGTTGCGGGCCGAGAGGAAGGCGGCGCGGCCGAGGGATCCGCCGTCGTGGTGGGCCCGGGCCAGCAGCCACGCGCTGGTGCCGTTGACGGCGATCGCGCCGAGGGAGGCCACGACGAGCGGCACGACGTCGGGCGCCGTCGGCGCGGCGAACCGCTGCACCGCCTCCCAGGCGGCAACCGCGGCCGGGCCCAGGATGATCACGGCCATCGCCTTGCCCATCACCGCCCGCCGGGCGAGCGGCCAGCTCAGGGCGACGAGGATCAGCACGTTGACGGCCGTGTCCTCGAGGAAGTCGACGCTGTCGGCGAGGAGCGAGACGGACCCGGCGGCGAGCGCGACCGAGAACTCGACGAAGAAGTAGGCGAAGTTGAGGGCCGCGACGATCAGCACGGCCCGGCGCAGCCGGGCCGCACGGGGATCCTGGGTGGCGTTCACAGTCACCCATTGTTCCCGTGCGGCCCCGTCGGTCAGTCCGCCGAGCGGATCATCGCGCGCACGCCCACCGCGAGCCCGAGCACCGCCGTGGCCACGGCCGCGACCCAGCCCCAGGCGACCGCCGAGGAGAGCAGGTCGCCCGCGAAGGCGGCACGGCCCGAGTCGACGACGTAGCGCAGCGGGTTCACCGACGACACGGCGCGCATCCACGCCGGGCCGGTCTCCAGGGGCAGGAGCATGCCGGACAGCAGCATGACCGGGAACAGGACGGTCTGCTGCACCACCCAGAACATCCATTCCTGCTTGCGCACGGCCAGCGCCAGCGCGTACGACAGCGAGCCGACGCCGACGCCGAGAACCGCCAGCTGCAGCAGCGTGAGCACCGCCCCGATCGGGTCCGGGCGCAGGCCGAACGGCAGCATCACGACGATCACGACCGCGGACTGGGCGACGATCGGCACCATCTCCTTGAGCGCGCGGCCCACGAGCTGCGCCGGGCGGGAGAGCGGGGTGACGAGCATCCGCTCGTGCACGCCCGACGAGAGGTCGAGCTGGAGGTTGGAGCCCGTCACCGACGTGCCGAAGAGCGTCGTCATCGCCAGCACGGCCGGCACGAACCAGAGCCAGACGTCGCCGCCGAGGGTCTCACCGGCGGATCCGGCGAGCAGCGGGCCGAACAGGCCGAGGAAGACGAGCGGCTGCACCAGGCCGAAGACGAGCGAGAACGGGTCGCGCACCACGGGCCGGAGCTCCCGGACCAGCACGATCCGGGTGTCCCGCAGGAAGTTGCGACGGGGGAGCGACCTGTCGGCCTGGGCCGGCGTCGTACCGGGGGCAAGGGTCGCGGCGCTCATGCCAGGACCTCCTTCTTGGTCGTGTCTTCGCTGGTCGAGTGTTCGCCGGTCGGGTGTTCGCCGGTTTCGAGAGGCTCAACCCCCGGCGTGTCGACGACTGCCGTCTCCCGGAGGCTGCGGCCGGTGAGGCCGAGGAAGACGTCGTCGAGCGTGGGCCGTGCGACGTCCACGCGGCTGACCTGGAGCCCGGCGCCGTCCGCCGCGCGGAGCAGCCCCGGCGTCGCGCCGGGCCCGTCCGCGGTGCGGATCTCGACGGTGCTCGCCTCGCGGCCCGCCTCGCCGGATGTCTCGACGCGCACCGAGCGGGTGCCCGGTGCGCGTTCCGCGACGGCGGCGAGCGCCGCCGCGTGCTCGGGCGCCACCCGGAGGGTGACGAGGTCGCCCGCCAGCTCGGCCTTCAGAGCGTCGGCGGTGTCGTCGGCGATGACCTGCCCGTGGTCCACCACGATGACGCGCTCGGCGAACGTGTCCGCCTCGTCGAGGTAGTGCGTGGTCAGCACGATGGTCATGGGCTCGGCGGCCGCGGTGCGCATCCGCAGGATGTGCTCCCAGAGGTTGGCGCGGTTGTGCGGGTCCAGCCCGGTCGACGGCTCGTCGAGGAACAGCAGCGACGGCTCGTGGACGAGGCCGACGGCCACGTCGAGGCGGCGCTTCTGGCCGCCCGACAGGCTCTCCACCTTGCGGTCGGCCTGCTCGGTCAGGTCGAGGGCCTCGAGCAGCTCGTTCGCGCGGTCCCGGGCCCGACGCCGGTCGAGGCCGTAGATCTCGCCCTGGGTGACGAGCTCGTCGCGGACGAGCTGGGACGCTCCGGCGGCGCCGCCCTGGCCCACGTAGCCGATGGCGGCGCGGACCCGGTCGGGGTGCGCGACGACGTCGTACCCCGCCACCTCCGCGGTGCCCGCCGTCGGCGGGATGAGCGTGGTCAGCATGCGCAGCGTCGTGGTCTTTCCGGCGCCGTTGGGGCCGAGCACGGCCACGAGCTCGCCTGGCTCGACGTCGAGCGAGATGCCGCGCACGGCGTGGACGGTTTGGGTACGGCCCACCACGAAGTCCTTGGTGAGCGCTCGGGTGCGGATCACGGTGTCTCCTTCTTGCGGTCTCGGTTACCTGCCCCAGCCTTCCGGCAGTAGCGGTCAGGTCCTGTCCTCTACCGCATGCGATCCTGGTTTCGTGCTCGAAACCTCCGGACGCCTCCTCGCCCTGCTGTCGCTGCTCCAGGCACGCCGGGACTGGCCCGGCGCGCTCCTCGCCGACCGGCTCGGCGTCAGCCCGCGCACGGTGCGGCGCGACGTCGACCGGCTCCGTGAGCTCGGCTACCCCGTCAATGCCACCAAGGGGCCCGACGGCGGCTACCGCCTCGACGCCGGCGCGGACCTCCCGCCGCTGCTGTTCGACGACGAGCAGGCGGTGGCCGTCGCCGTCGCGCTGCGTACCGGCACCATCCCGGGGGCGGAGGAGGGGGCCTTGCGGGCGCTGGCCACCATCCGCCAGGTCATGCCGGCCCGGCTCCGGGCGCGCCTGGACGCGCTCGAGGTGACCACCGTGCGGCGTCGGCCCGGGCGTGACGAGCCGGCCGTGGAACCCGACCTGCTCCTGGCGCTCGGCTCGGCGTGCCAGGCGCGCGAGGTCGTGCGGTTCGACTACGAGGGCGGCAGCATGGCGCCCGTGGGCGAGGGCGACAACGCCTTCCGGCCGCCGCGCAGGGTCGAGCCGCACCACCTCGTGACGTCGGAGGGGCGCTGGTATCTCGTCGCGTTCGACCTCGACCGCGACGACTGGCGGCTCTTCCGGGTGGACCGGATGACGCTCCGTTCCGGCACCGGCCCGCGGTTCGTCCGCCGGGAGGTGCCCGGCGGCTCCGTCGCCGGGTTTGTCGGCTCGCGGATCAGCGGATCGCCGTCGCCCGTGCGCGGCGAGGTGGTGCTCCACGCGCGCGCCGCCGACATCGCCCCGTGGGTCGGTGGCCAGGGCCTGTGCGAGCCGCTGCCGGACGTCGACGGCGTGCCCCGGTGCCGCGTGGTGCTGGGCTCGTGGTCCTGGGGCGGGCTGGCCGGGCGGCTCGGCGCCTTCGACGTGCCGTTCGAGGTGGTGGGCCCGCCCGAGCTCGTCGAGGCGGCGCGGGAGCTGGCCGGCCGCTACGCCGCGGCGGTGCCGCGGTAGGCGCCACCTGCGAGAAGGCACGTGGGGCGGATCACGCACCGGTCCGTGCGCGCAGTATGTTGTGCCCGTTCCTCGCCGGCACAACAGAGAGCGTGCGCATGACGAATCTGTCCGACTTCAGCGACGACGAGCTTGCCCAGATCCTGGACGCCCCGGGGGCAGTGCTGAAGGGCGCCACCCTCGCCGACGGGAGACCGGGGCCGATCCGGTTCATCAGGGAGCTCGCGTCCGGCGCCAAGGTGTTCCGGGAGGCCCAGGTGCACGAGAACGCGTTCGTGCAGTCAGTGGCGGCGGCGCTGCGCGACCGGGAGGCCTCGGCGGCGAAGGACGGCGGTCCGGGGTCGGAGGACGGCGCGGAGCCGGCGGCGGACGGGTCGGTGCTTCCCGACCCTGAGGGGGAGGCAGCCAGGGCGGTCGAGCTGACCGCGGCCTCGGTCGCCCTGCTCCGAGGGCGGGCGGACGAGAAGGACGTCGACGCGTACGGCGAGTGGCTGATCCGCATCGCCACGCAGGTCGCCAAGGCCACCAGGTCCAAGGACGGCGGCTTCTTCAGCAAGCGGGTCACGGTCTCCGCGGACGAGCAGGCCTTCATCGAGAAGCTCACGGCCGCCGTGGGCCGCTGACGGGCCGGACCGGAAAGTGCCCGGGGCGGGGCCTGGCCCGCCCCGGGCACCTGCCTAGCCGGTCAGCCGGTGATACGGAGGAACGTCGGGCTGGACTGCCAGATTGCCGTGTACCGGACGGTCTTCCCGGGGACCGGTGCCTCGATCTGCATGCCGTCACCCGCGTAGATCGCGATGTGTCCGGGGCTCCAGATCAGGTCGCCCGGCTGGGCGTCGGCCCACGAGACCTCGGTGCCGGCGTACCGCTGCTCCGAGGACGTGCGCGGCAGGTCGATGCCGACCTGCGCGTACACGTAGGACGTGAACCCGGAGCAGTCGAAACCGTCGGGGGTGGTGCCGGCCCAGAGATACGGCACACCGAGGTACCGCATGGCGATCGACACGACCGCGGAGCCCGCGGCGGAGTCCGGGATCTCGATCGCCGCCGCCGCCTCCGCGGCTGCCTCGTCAGCGGCCTCGGCGGCAAGCTGCGCCTGGTACTCGTCGTTCTCCTCGGCGGAGGTGACGGAGACGGCCGACCGCTCGACCTTCAGCTCCGCATCGGTGGCGACGGTCACCATCGGCGCGGCGGAGACCGACTCCTTGGCCTGGGCGGTCAGGGCGTTCAGGTCGGCGCTGTCGAGCTTCGCGGTGACGACGTCGGTGCTCGGCATGGCCTGCGCCGGAGAGCTGACCATCGAGATCAGCAGACCGGAGCCCGCTGCCGCCAGGGCGCCTCGCTTGGCCACGACCGCCACCTGCGCGCCGGCGGTCAGGGCCATGGGGACGAGGGTCGCACGACGGGCAGCCCGGTGACGTCCACGGCCTGGGGCCGCGGGGAGAACGGTGTTGCGCTCCATAGGTGTGATGGACCTTTCTTCTCGGGGAGAACCACACACGCGAACCCCTGGGTGGGCACGCGCGATCGGCCGACGCCGTACGGGCGCCGGCTGCTGCGGTTCTTCTAGGTCCGAGAGATCCCGAGCGCGTGCAGGGACGGTGCGGTCCCGACCGGTGCGGCGGGCAGCGCCCACCGGGCCATGAACGCCCAGACCGGTACCAGGCGCATGACCGCCGCCCGTTTGGGGACCACGACGGCGAGCAGTGCGACGAGCACCATCAGGCACAGCGTCGCGGCGTCGTGGTGGCTGCCGCACCCGGGCGAGCAGTCGCCGTCGCTCTCCTCGGCGATGGTGAGGCCATGGGAGTGCGCGGCGGAGGCCTGCACCGCGGTCTCGGCGGAGTCGGTGTGGTGGTCCGCCACGGCGACGACGGGCGCGGAGTGCGCGTTCGCCACGCTCGTCGCGTGCACGAGCCCGACGCCGAAGACCAGAGTCATGATGACCAGCACGCGCGCCAGCCCTCGCCTACGGTCGGCGAGCAGCGAGCGGAATGTGGTCAAGAGGCCCATGTCGACCACAAGGATAGCCACATCATCGGAGCGGGCGATGTGCAGCGCCGCGGTCGAGCGCCCCAGTAGTGTTGTGGCCTGCGTGACGTTGTCCCAGGTCGATGGCTGTTTTCAGGAGGTTCGGTGCGGCGGGTCGAGCAGTTCTTGTGGGACCGGGACGCGGAGACGGTGCGGAGCGGAGCGTTCGGCATCGCCGTCGTCGCCTACTCGATACTCGTGGTCTCGACCAGTGCGCAGACGGGCGACATCCACCCGGTCGTGCAGGTGCTCCTCGCGGCGGTGTCGCTCGCGGGGATCGTCGCGCTCGTCGAGGGAGCGGCCCGCCGCCTCCGTACCAGGGCGGTGCGCGGCATCTGGATGTACCGGTCGTCGTCGTCGAACTGGGGACTGGCCGAGATCTCCGGCCGCCGGAACGGCCTGTACTACTCGGTCCAGCTCTTCGCGGACGAGGAGTCGCTCCTCGCGTGCTACCGCGGCGAAGGGACGAACTGGCACTCGTTCCTCGGGCACACGGAGTCGACCTTCGTGGAGTTCAGCGAGCGGCAGCTGCACATCCGCTACGAGGTGAACTACACCGGACCGCAGTACCCGAGCAGGGCCGGCTTCCTGGTCCTTCAGCCCATCGGCCGTGAGGGCTACGACCGGATGGTGGGCTACTGGACGTCCACCACCGCATCCGACGGGACGTCGAGCGGGCGGCTCATGTTCGTGCGTCCGCCTGCCGACGGCACCGGCCCCACCATGCTGGACCCGGGGGAGGAGCCCGTCGCAGGAGACCGGTCCGACGGCGACAGAGGGAGCGACCGATGAACCGTGTCGGAGTGCTCGGGCTGGGGCAGATCGGCGGGTCGATCGGCAAGAACCTGGTCCGAGGGGGCCTGGCCGTCGCGGGGTACGACCCCGACCCTGGGACGCGAGCCATGGCCGCCGACGCCGGCATAGCGGTCCACTCCAGCGTCGGGGACTGGCTGGGCGCTCAGGATCTCGTCGTCGTCGCCGCCCCGATCGACCAGCTCGCCGCGTCGTTCGCCGAGGTCAGGGCCTGGTCGGTGCCTGGCCAGACGGTCATCGACGTCGCCAGCGTGAAGGGCGAGGTGCACGAGATCGCCCGGTCGGCCGGCCTCGGCGGGAGCTTCGTCGGGTGCCACCCGATGGCGGGCAAGGCCGAGGTGGGGTTCGAGGTCTCCGACGCAGACCTGCTCAGCGGGATCTCGTGGGCGGTCACGGCCGACGACACCACACCCGCTCCCGCCACCCGTGCGATGATCCGCTTCCTGATGCGGCACTTCTCCGCGCGGATCAGCGTGCTGGACCCGGTGACGCACGACCAGGCGGTCGCGACGATCAGCCATACGCCGCACGTGCTCGCCTCGGCCCTGCTCGCGTCCCTGGGCAGCGTCGACAGCCCGAGGGCGGCCGCCGTGCTCGCGGCCGGGTCCTTCCGGGACGGGACGCGGGTCGCCGGGACGGGCACGCACCGGACGGCCAACATGGTCGTGCACAACGCGGCGAGCGTGGCCGGCGACCTCGACGCCCTGATCAAGTCGCTGGCCGAGCTGCGCGGGTACCTCGGCGGGGTGGACCAGGGGGCAGACCCGGTGGCGATCGAGCAATGGTTCGACGCGTCGCGCGAGGTCCGCGAGACCTACCTCGGCTCGGGCCTGGAGGCCGTCCGGCTCCCGCTCGACTGCGACGTCGCGTCCCTCGTCGGCCACGGCAAGGCCGGCTGGCTGGTCGTCGCCGTCGACGGCGAGGAGCTCGTCCTCGAACGCGGCGGGGCGAACCGGGCGTTCGCCGCGCCGGTGTCCGGCTGACTCGCGCCGGATCGGCTCAGGCCGGCCGCTGCCGCTCGTACTCGAGCTCCGGCCGCCCGCGGGCCCCGTACCGCGGCGCGCGGGTGGCGACGCCGCGGTCGGCGAGGTACTCCAGGTAGCGGCGTGCGGTGATGCGCGCCAGGTGGAGCTCGTCCGCCACCTCGCTCGCCGACAGCGCGCCGGGCTGCCGGGCGAGCAGGTCGGACACGGCGTCCAGCGTGTCCTGGGACAGGCCCTTCGGGAGCCCGGCGGCGTTGGACGTGCGCAGCGCCGCGAACGCCGTGTCCACCTCGCGCTGGCTGAGCGTGGAGACGGGCGAGCGCATCTGGTCGAAGTACTTGCGGTACGCGCCGAGCTTCTCGGCGAACAGCCCGAACGCGAACGGCTTGATGAGGTACTGCACGACGCCGATGGCGACGGCCTCGCGCACCGTCTCGAGCTCGCGGGCCGCGGTCACGGCGATGACGTCCACCACCAGGCCGGCCGCGCGCAGCTGGCGGCACAGGACCAGGCCGTGCCGGTCGGGCAGGTTCATGTCCAGCAGGAGCAGGTGCACCTCCTGCCCGGCGGCCTGCGCGTCGCGCAGCGCGCGGACGGTCTCGCCCGCCGTGTGCACCACCCCGGCGAGCTCGAAGCCGTCCACGCGGCGCACGTACTCGCCGTGCGCCTCGGCGGTGCGGTGGTCGTCCTCCACCACCAGGACCCGGATCACAGGCGACCCACCGAGCCGCTCACCCGGGCGGGCGGGGGCGACGGCGGGGACGCCGCGGGGCGGGGGAGCGTGACCGTGAAGACCGCCCCTGCGCCGCTGGACACCTCGATCCCGCCGCCGAGGCTCTCGACCACCTGGCGCACGAGCGCGAGACCGTAGCCTCGGCCGCCGGCCGCGGCGTCCTTGGTGCTCCAGCCGGGGTCGAAGATCTGGTCCAGGTCGGCGTCGGCGATGCCGGGTCCGCTGTCTGAGACCTGGAACACCAGGGAACCGTCGTCGCCGTTGGCGAGGTAGACCTCGACCCACGCCGGCTCCGGCGTGCCCTCCAGGGCGCGGGCCGCCGCGGCGTCTATCGCGTTGTCGATGAGGTTGCCCAGGATCGTGACGACGTCCACGGGCTCCAGCCAGTGCGTGCCCGGCGCCAGGTGCGTCTCGAAGTGCATCTCCACGGCGCGTTCGCGCGCCTGCGCGGCCTTGCCCAGGACGAGCGCGGCGATGACCGGCTCCTCGATCGCCTCCACGACGCGGTCCGTGAGCCGCTGGCCGAGCTCCCGTTCGCCGGCGACGAACCGCAGGGCCTCGTCGCTGCGGCCCAGCTCGATGAGCGTGGCGATCGTGTGCAGGCGGTTGCTGAAGTCGTGGGTCTGGGCACGCAGCGCCTCCGAGATGGTGCGCACCGAGGACAGCTCGCCGGTGACACGCTGCAGCTCGGTGCGGTCCCGCAGGGACACGATCTCGCCGACGTTCCGGCCGGCGGCCGCGGCGGTGTCGCGGCCCACGAGCAGCACCCGGTCGCCGACGCGGACCGGCCCCTCCGGCGCGGTGCCGGCCAGGATGTCGTGGACGGCCGGGGACAGCCGCGGGTCGGCCACGGCGAAGGGGGCCGCGAGGTCCGGGACGTCGAGCAGGCGCAGCGCCTCGTCGTTGGCGAGGACTACCGTGCCGTCCTCGACGAGCAGCATGCCCTCCTCGACCGAGTGCAGCACCGCCTCGTGCGCGGTGAAGAGGTGGGCCAGCTCGTCCGGGCCCTTGCTCTCCGTGATCCGGTCGAGCCGGCGCGCGAGCAGGGCCGCGGCGACGGCACCGGCGCCGAACGCCAGGAGCGTCCCGACGCCGACGATCACCAGGCGCGGGACGATGCTGTCCCACAGCCGGTCGAGCGTCACCCCGGCCGACACGAGGCCCACCACCTCGCCGTCGTCCGTCATGATGGGGACGACGGCGCGCACCGACGGGCCGAGGGTGCCGTCATAGACCTCGGTGAACGACTCACCACGGAGCGCCGGGGCCGTGCTGCCCACGAACGGGCGGCCGATCTGCCACGGGTTGCGGTGCGTGTAGCGCGTGCGGTCGGTGTCCATGACGGTCAGGTAGTCGATCTCGGTGGTCGCCATGACGCGCTCGGCGTACGGCTGGAGCTCCGCCGACGCGTCGGCGACCGAGCCGGCGCGGTCCGTCTCGGCGGCCGCGTGCGCGCGGGCGACCGTGTCGATCACCAGCGAGTCCGCCGCCACCGTGGCCGCGAGGTCCGTGCTCTCCTTGCCCGCGTAGGTCTGCGCCGTGGACCGGGCATCGAGCACCAGGAGCCCGAACACGACGACGGCGCCCACGAACAGCAGCGCCGTGTGCATGGCGAGGAACCACCTCGCGATACTCGCACCTCGTCGTTGCGCCACGGACCCATTGTCGCCTGGCCGAGCCGCCGGGAATACCGCCTGAGAACACTATGTACGCAATAGGCGGTTTCGCTGCTGTCCCCAGCACTCTTGTCACGACCACACAGCGTTGTGAGAGGAACACACCATGGCGGCAATGCAGCCCGCCGGCGCCGGGACCACCCCGCGCCGCCGGCTCGACAAGAGTCACTACCTGTACCTGGCGGTGATCGTCGCCGTCGTGGCCGGCGTCATCGTCGGACTGGCGTCGCCCGAGACCGGAGTGGCGCTGAAGCCGATCGGTACCGGGTTCGTCGCACTGATCAAGATGATGATCTCGCCCGTCATCTTCTGCACCATCGTGCTCGGCATCGGGTCCATCGCGAAGGCCGCGACCGTGGGCCGCGTGGGCGGGCTGGCGCTGCTCTACTTCCTGACCATGTCGACGTTCGCACTGGTGATCGGCCTGGTCGTCGGCAACGTGCTGCACCCGGGCGAGGGCCTGTCCGTCGCGGGCGTGACCTACGAGGCCGAGGGCGAGGCATCGTCCCTGGTGGACTTCGTGCTCGGGATCATCCCCACCACGCTCGTCTCGCCGCTCAGCGGCGAGTCCGTGCTGCAGACCCTGTTCGTGGCGCTGCTGGTCGGGTTCGCGATCCAGCAGCTCGGCGCGCGCGGGAAGCCCGCGCTGGACGCGGTGCGGCTGATCCAGGCGATCGTGTTCCGCGTGCTGACGATGATCCTGTGGGTCGCGCCGGTCGGCGCCTTCGGTGCCATCGCCGGCGTCGTCGGCGAGACCGGGTGGGGCGCGGTCGTCGCGCTGGGCACCCTGATGGCCGGGTTCTACCTGACGTGCATCGTGTTCATCGTCGTCGTGCTCGGCACCGTGCTGCGGCTGGTGTCCGGCGTGAACATCTTCCGGCTCATGAAGTACCTGGCGCGTGAGTACCTGCTGATCGTCAGCACCTCCTCGTCCGAGGCGGCCCTGCCGCGCCTGATCGCCAAGATGGAGCACCTCGGCGTCTCCAAGCCCGTGGTGGGCATCACGGTGCCGACCGGGTACTCGTTCAACCTGGACGGCACGGCGATCTACCTGACCATGGCGTCGTTGTTCATCGCGTCGGCCCTGGGCGTGCCCATGTCGATCCCCGAGCAGATCGGCATGCTCGCCTTCATGATCATCGCCTCCAAGGGCGCGGCCGGGGTCACCGGCGCCGGCCTCGCCACCCTCGCCGGCGGCCTGCAGACCTACCGCCCCGACCTGGTCGACGGCGTGGGGATCATCGTCGGCATCGACCGCTTCATGTCCGAGGCGCGCGCACTGACCAACTTCACCGGCAACGCCGTGGCGACGGTGGTCATCGGCACCTGGACGCGCGAGATCGACCGCGAGCGCGTGAGCCAGGTCCTCGCGGGCGGGATCCCGTTCGACGAGACCGCGATGGACGACCTGCACGGCGGTCCGGACGACGCCGCGGGCGCCGCGGACGGCGGGGACGCCGCCGCGGACCAGAACGGCAACCCGGGCGCGAAGGCGCTCGAGCCGACCGGCAATCTGACTGCCGGCCGATAGCTGGCTGTTGTTCAGCATGCGTCTGCTGCGGGATCCGACGGTGGATCCCGCAGCAGACGCATGCTGAACGGAGGTCAGCTCATCGAACCAGGCACGGTCGCTTCGGGTCGAACTCCCACCCCTCAACCAGGTACTGCATTGCCATCGCGTCGTCCCGCGCCCCGAGCCCGTGCTCCAGGTAGAGCTCGTGCGCCCGGGCCAGGCGCTCGCGGTCCAGCTCGACGCCGAGCCCGGGCGTGGTCGGCACTCGGATCTCGCCGCCGGAGATCTGGGGCGGCGCCTTCGTCAGGCCTTGCCCGTCCTGCCAGATCCAGTGGGTGTCCAGCGCGGTGATCGTGCCGGGAGCGGCAGCGCCGACGTGCGTGAACATGGCCAGCGAGATGTCGAAGTGGTTGTTGGAGTGCGACCCCCAGGTCAGGCCGAACTCGTGGCAGAGCTGGGCCACGCGCACCGAGCCGGCCATGGTCCAGAAGTGCGGGTCCGCCAGCGGGATGTCGACGGCGCCCGCGCGCACGGCGTGCGCCATCTCGCGCCAGTCCGTGGCGATCATGTTGGTCGCGGTCGGCAGGCCCGTCGCCCGCCGGAACTCCGCCATGACCTCCCGGCCGGAGAACCGGCCCTCCGCGCCGCACGGGTCCTCGGCGTAGGCGACGACGCCGCGCATGCGCCTCCCCAGCCGGATCGCCTCGGCCAGCGGCCAGCCGCCGTTGGGGTCGAGCGTGATCCGGGCGTCGGGGAACCGCTCCTTGAGCGCGACGACGGTGTCGACCTCCAGGTCCCCGGCCTGCACGCCGCCCTTGAGCTTGAAGTCGGTGAAGCCGTAGCGCCTCTGGGCGGCCTCGGCGAGCCGCACGACGTCGTCGGGCGTGATGGCCTGCTCGCGGCGCAGCCGGCCCCACGCGTCGGAGTCGTCGTCCCCGCGCAGGTACGGCAGGTCGGTCGCACCCGGGTCGCCCACGTAGAAAAGGTAGCCGAGCATGGGCACGGCCTCCCGCTGGGCTCCGTCGCCGAGCAGCTCGGCCACCGGCAGGCCCAGGTCCTGACCGTGCAGGTCCAGCAGCGCGGACTCCAGGGCCGTGACCGCGTGCACGGTGGTGCGCAGGTCGAAGGTCTGCAGGCCGCGCCCGCCCGCGTCGCGGTCGGCGAAGGTCCGCGAGACCTCACGCAGCAGGCTGCGGTAGCGCGCCACCGGCTGCCCGACGACGAGCCGGCCGGCCTCCTCGATCGTGGCCCGGATCTTCTCCCCGCCGGGCACCTCTCCGAGCCCGGTCCGCCCGTCGGAGTCGGTGACGATCGCGATGTTCCGCGTGAAGAACGGGGCGTGCGCGCCGGACAGGTTCAGCAGCATCGAGTCGTGGCCCGCGACGGGCACCACCTCGACGCGGGCGATCGTGGGGTGGCCGGTCACCGGGCGGCCCCGCTCGGCTCGGGCTCCGTGGCGCCGAGCACGACGTCGAGAACCCCGTCCACCCGCCGCGTCAGGTGCCACGGGTTGTCCGACCGGACCGGCTCGGGGAGCAGGTACTCGGGCAGGTTCTGGTAGGCCACGGGGCGCAGGAACCGCTCGATCGCGAGCGTCCCCACGGAGGTGCCGCGGGCGTCCGACGTCGCGGGGAACGGGCCGCCGTGCACCATCGCGTGCCCCACCTCGACGCCGGTGGGCCAGCCGTTCGCGAGGATGCGGCCGGCGGTGCGCTCCAGGACGGGCAGCAGCCGGGCTGCGGTCTCCCGGTCGTCCTCGGTCAGGTGCAGCGTCACGGTGAGCTGCCCCTCCAGCCGCTCGACGGCGGACAGGAGCTCGTCGGCGTCGGCGTACCGGACCACCAGGGAGGCCGCGCCGAAGATCTCGGCCTGCAGCACCGGGTTGCTCAGCAGGGCCGGTACGGCGCTCGCGAACACGGCCGGTGCGGGGGCGTTGTGGGTGTCTCCGGGCGTACCCGCCCCGACGAGCCGAACGCCGTCCTGGGCCGCCAGCCTGTCGACGCCGTCCTGCCAGGCCTCGGCGATGCCGGCCGTGAGCATGGTCTGCCCGGCGGCAGCCGCGGCGGCGCGCCCCGCGGCCTCGACGAACGCGTCGCCCCGCGGGCCGCTCGGCACGAAGACGAGCCCGGGCGCGGTGCAGAGCTGGCCCGACGAGCCGGTCACCGACGTGAGGTACCCGGCGGCGAGCGCGTCGACGTCGCCGGCCAGGGCGCCGTCGAGCAGGATCGTCGGGTTGATCGAGCTCATCTCGGCGTAGACGGGGATCGGAACGGGGCGGGCGGCGGCCGCCGCGACGAGCGCGAGGCCGCCGCCGCGCGAGCCGGTGAAGCCGACCGCCTTGATCGCGGGGTCGGACACCAGGGCCTGGCCAACGGCGTTGCCCGGCCCGTAGACCAGGGAGAACACGCCCGGGTGCAGGCCGCACTGCGCGACGGCGTCGGCCACCGCGCGGCCCACGAGCTCGGCAGTGCCCGGGTGCGCGTTGTGCGCCTTGACGACCACGGGGCAGCCCGCCGCGAGCGCCGAGGCGGTGTCGCCGCCCGCGGTGGAGAAGGCGAGCGGGAAGTTGCTCGCGCCGAACACCGCGACTGGCCCGAGCGGCACCTTGCGCTGCCGGATGTCGGCGCGGGGCAGGGGAGTGCGGTCCGGCAGGGCCGGGTCGATCCGCACGCCGCGGTGGTCGCCCTGGCGCACCACCTGCGCGAACAGGCGGAGCTGGCCGGTGGTGCGGGCGACCTCGCCCGTCAGGCGCGCCGCCGGGAGGCCGGTCTCCCGCATGGCCCGCGCGACCACGTCGGGCGCCAGGGCGTCGATGTTCGCCGCTACCTGCTCCAGGAAACGCGCGTGGGGCTCGGGCGCGAGAGTGGAGAAGGTTGCGAAGGCCTCCTGCGCGGCCGCGGTCGCCTGGGCGACCTGCGCGTCGTCGAGTAGGGAGTAGGCGGGTTCGAGCGCCTGGGCGGTCGCCGGATCCTGCCCGGCGACGGTGCCGGCGGTGCCCGCCAGGGGCGCTCCGGCGACGATCGAGTGGCCCGTGAGCTCGGTGGTCATCGCAGGTCTCCTTCGGGGTGGACGTCGGCGGTCTTGATCAGTGTGCTGAGGTCCGCGAGGTCCTGGGCGGTGAGGTCCTGCAGGGGTGCGCGCACGCTGCCCATGTCGCGGCCCACGGCCTTCATGCCGCCCTTGACGATGGACACGCCGTACCCCTTGGCGCGGTCGCGGATGTCGAGGTAGGGCAGCACGAAACGGCTGAGCTTCTCGGTGACGGCCGCGTGGTCCAGGCTGCGGACGTCGCGGTAGAACGCGAGGGCGAACTCGGGCACGAAGTTGTACATGGCCGAGGAGTAGGTGCTCATGCCGAGCTGCAGGAGCGGCAGGGCGAAGGTCTCCGCGGTGGGCAGCCCGCCCAGGTAGAAAAGCCGGTCCCCGTTCAGGACGGTGACGTGGGTGAGCTGCTCGATGTCGCCGATAGCGTCCTTGAACCCGATGAAGTTGGGGTGCCGCTCGGCCAGCCGCGCCACGGTCTGCGCCGAGTACACGGCGTTGCCGCGGTTGTAGACGATCACCCCGAGGCTCGTGGACCCGCACACGGCCGAGGCGTGCTCCAGCAGCCCGTCCTGGTCGCACTCGGTCAGGTACGGGGGCAGCAGGAGGAGCCCTTCGGCGCCGGCGGCCTCGGCGGCCCGCGCGTTCTGGATCGCCTGGGCGGTGTTGCCGCCCGCGCTGCCGAGCACCGGGGTGCGTCCGGCGGCGGTCTCGACGGCGAGCCGCACCACGCGGGCCGACTCCTCGGGCGTCAGGCTGAAGCCCTCGCCCGTGCCGCCCGCGGCGAAGAGGCCGCCGATCTGAAAGCTCGACTGCCAGTCGATGTGGTCGCGGTACCGCTCCTCGTCGATCTCCCCGTCCCCGCCGAACGGGGTGACGGGGAACGACAGCAGCCCGTCCTTGAGGGCGACGGCGAGCTCCTGGGGTGCATACGTGGCCAAGGGGGCCCCTCCTGTGACAGACGTCGGCGACGGCGTGCTGGTCCGGCTGGTTCGGCTGGTTGGCGCCAACCTAAGAACCTCCGACGATGCCTGTCCAAGCCCGATGTTGCATCGGGTCATGCCTCGGGTGCATCGATCAGTCGTGGACCCGGTGCAGGAAGCGCAGGAACTCGCGCAGCGCCGGGTTCTTCGAGTCCCGGTTCCAGATGGCGTGCAGCTCGACGACGCCGTGCGGCACGTCTCCGAGCTCGAGGAGCGTCACACCGGGCAGGCCCAGGAGGCGGGCCGACTCGGGGACGAACGCCACGCCGCGTCCCGCTGCCACCAGCGAGCACATGGTCAGGATCTGGCTGACGACGTGCACGACGTTCGAGTGCTCGACGGCGATGTACCGCACCACCATGTCGTGGAAGTACCGGGCCTTGGTGGGGTGGTGCCCCACGACCGGCTGGTCGCGCAGGTCGGCGACGGCGACCGGCCGGTCCAGCCGGGCGAGCGGGTGCCCGTTGGGCACGGCCAGGACGAGGTCCTCCGACAGCAGGAGCCGGGAGTCGAAGCTCTCCTGGTCGAACGGCGGCCGGCCGAGCGCCAGGTCGAGCTCGCCGCGGCGGATCGCCTCGATCTGCTCGACGGTGACGAGCTCCTGCAGGTCGAGGTCCACGTCGGGCATGAACTCGGCGATCTCCTGGACGAGCGTGCCCAGGAGGCTGAACCCCGACGCCGCGGTGAAGCCGAGGCGCAGCACGCCCGCCCGGCCCGCGGCGATCTTCCGGGCCAGCGCGGGGGCGGCGTCGGCCGCGGTGAGGAGGCGGCGGGCCTCCTCGAGGAACACGCCGCCGGCCGTCGTCAGCTCGACGTGGCGGTTGTCGCGTTCGAGCAGCGCCACCCCGACGGCGCGCTCGAGCTTCTGCACCTGGCGGCTCAGCGGGGGCTGGGTCATGTTGAGCCGTTCGGCGGCGCGGCCGAAGTGGAGCTCCTCCGCCACGGCCAAGAAGCAGCGGACCTGGTCGAGGGTGTACACGATGCCTTCCGAGAATCAAGCAATGCAGTAAGAGGCTTAGACAGGCATCGTATGGGGTTCTTATGCTCAACGCCCGACCGGGATATGCCATTTGAGATCTCAACGAGGAGAGCCGTCATGACCACTCCTGCCCGCCGAACCCTGCGCACCAGCAGGGCTTTCCTGGGTGCCACCGCCGCAGCCGCCGCCTTGACCCTCGCCGCGTGCGGCGGGAACGTGGGCGGCGGAGGAGACGCCGCGGGGTCCGACTTCCCGACCGGCCCCGTGACCATCACCGTGGGTCAGGACGCCGGCGGCTCCACCGACCTGATCGCCCGCGCGGTCGCCGAGGGCATGGCCGAGGACCTCGGCGTGTCCGTCCCCGTGGTCAACCGAGCGGGGGCCAACGGCGCGCTGGCCACCGAGGAGGTCGCGGGCAAGCCCGCCGACGGGTACGAGCTGGTGCTGCTCAACGCGTCCCTGATCACGATCACGCCACTGGCCGTGTCCGAGGACGAGGCGGTGGACCTGGCCGACCTGGAGGTGCTCAAGGGACTCTCGCAGGACGACTACGTGCTGCTCGCCAGCAAGGAGTCCGGGTTCGAGAACCTGGACGACCTGAAGGACGCGTCCGGCGACATCAAGTACGGCACCACCGGCGTGGGCACCGGCTCGCAGCTCGCGCAGGCCGCCCTGTTCGCGCAGGCGGAGATCGAAGGCACCGCCGTCCCGTTCGACTCCGGGTCGCCCGCGCTCACCGCCGTCGTCGGCGACCAGGTGCAGGTGGCCACGGTGCAGCTCGGCGAGGCCAAGCCGCAGATCGACGCCGGGAACGTGGTGCCGCTGCTGGCGTTCTCCGCCGAGCGCAACCAGTTCCTGCCCGACGTGCCGACCGCCGTCGAGGAGGGCTACGACGTGCCCGTCTCGCAGTACCGTGCGGTCGCCGCCCCGAAGGGCCTGCCGGAGGACGTCAAGGCCCGGCTCGTGGAGGCGATCGACGCGGCCATCGCCTCGGACGCCTACGCGTCGTTCAACGAGAACAACCTCCTCACGCCGCACGAGATCTCGGGCGAAGAAGTCACCACCGAGTGGACCGAGCTCGCGGAGAGGTACCAGGCGCTCACCGAGGAGTACGACATCAGCCTCGCGGAAGGCTGAGCGGGCGTGGAGACGACAGCAGCCGGGCCGGTCGAGGCCTGGGCCGACGACACGGCGCCGCCCGCGGGCCCGGTGGCGAACCTCGCCGCCTGCCTGGTGACCGCCGCGGTCGGCGTCGCCGGCGCGGTGGGGGCGATGGCTCTGGGCCTCGGCACGCTGACGCGGCCGGGGGCGGGGCTGTGGCCGCTGGCGATCAGCGTCGCCGTCGTCGTGCTGTCCCTCGCGCAGGTCCTGATCGGACGACGGGGCGGCGACGGCGAGAAGTTCTCCCGCTACTCGTTGCTCTCCCTGGCCGGCCTCGTGACCCTCCTGGGGCTGGTCGCGCTGCTCCCGGTGATCGGGTTCGAGATCCCCGCCCTGCTGCTGAGCCTCGTCTGGATGAAGTTCCTCGGCGGTGAGTCCTGGCGCTCGGCGGCCGGGTACTCGGTGCTCGTCGTGGGCGTGCTCTACGGGGTCTTCGTCGGGGCGCTCGGCACCAACGTCCCGCACCTCTTCTAAGGGAACCGCACGTGGAATCGCTGCAGAACGTCGCCGCCGGCTTCGCCGTCGTGCTGGAACCGACGAACCTCCTGTACTGCCTCGTCGGGGTGGTCATCGGCATGCTCATCGGGGTGCTGCCGGGCCTCGGCCCGGCCGCCACCATCGCCATCCTGCTCCCGCTCACGTACGGCGTGGAGCCGGTCACCGCGATCATCATGCTCGCCGGGATCTTCTACGGCGCCCAGTACGGCGGCACCATCACCTCGGTGCTGCTCCGCCTGCCCGGCGAGGCGAGCTCCGTGGTCACCGTCCTGGACGGGCACGCGCTCGCCCGGCAGGGACGGGCGGGCACCGCGCTCGGCGTCGCCGCCGTCGGCTCCTTCGTGGGCGGCACCGTCGCGATCATCGGGCTGACCTTCCTCGCGCCGCTCGTGGCGGGCTTCGCCCTAGACTTCGGGCCGCCCGAGTACGCCGCGCTCGCGCTGCTGGGCATCCTCCTGGTCTCGACCATCGCGTCCGGCGCCAAGGTCAAGGCGCTGATCGCGGCGGCCATCGGGCTGCTGCTGGCCACGGTCGGGCGCGACGCCTTCACCGGCGCCGAACGCTTCACGTTCGACAGCCTGAGCCTGGCCGACGGCATCGACTTCGTCCCCGTCGCCATGGGCCTGTTCGGCCTCGGCGAGATCCTCTACAACCTCGAGGATCGGCACCGCGCGGTGCAGGCGCCGGGCAAGGTGGCCAACGTCTGGCCCTCCCGCAAGGACCTGCGGGAGTCCTCCGGCGCCGTGACCCGCGGGTCCGTGCTCGGGTTCTTCCTCGGCATCCTGCCCGGCGGCGGCGCGACCATCGCCTCCATGGCCGCCTACGCGGCCGAGAAGAAGCGCGCCAAGGACCCGAGCCGCTTCGGCAAGGGCGCCATCGAGGGCGTCGCCGGCCCGGAGACGGCGAACAACGCCGCCGCCACCAGCTCGTTCATCCCGCTGCTCACCCTCGGCATCCCCGCGAACGCCACCATGGCGCTCATGTTCGGCGCGCTCCTCATCCAGGGCATCACGCCCGGCCCGCAGCTCGTGACCGAGCACCCCGAGCTGTTCTGGGGCGTCGTCAACTCGATGTACATCGGCAACGTGCTGCTGCTGATCATGTCGATCCCGCTGGTCGGCGTCTTCGTCCGCATCCTGCGCGTGCGATCGGCGATCCTCGCGCCGGTCACCGCGCTGATCACGATGATCGGCGCCTACACGATCAACAGCTCCGTGTTCGACGTGCTGCTGGTCGTCGTCTTCGGAGCCATCGGCTACCTGATGAAGAAGTTCGGCTTCGAGCCGGGACCGCTCGTCCTGGCGTTCGTGCTCGGCTCCCTCCTGGAGTCCAGCCTGCGGCGCTCGCTGCTGATGTTCGACGGATCCGCCGTCGGCTTCTTCACCCGGCCCATCTCCGCGACCCTGCTGGTGGTGTTCGTGGTGGTGGCCGTGCTGCCCCTGCTCCGGGCGCCCGTGAAGAACCGAGAGGAAGAGTCAGTATGAGCATCGTCGTTGGCTACGTCCCGACGCCGGCGGGGGAGGCCGCCGTGCGGGTGGCGATCACCGAGGCCGGGCTCCGGGGTGAGAACCTCCTGGTCGTCAACTCGGCGCGGGAGGGCTCGCTCGTGGAGACCACCGTCGCCACGGACGAGGACCTCGACCGGGTGCTGGCGCAGGCCGCGCAGGCCGGGGTGTCGACAGAGGTGGTGCGCGGCACCCACCGCGACGACTTCACCGACGAGATCCTCGACCTGGCCGAGAAGCACGACGCCTCGCTGATCGTGATCGGCCTGCGCCGGCGCAGCACGGTGGGAAAGTTCATCATGGGCTCGGTGGCGCAGCGCATCCTGCTGCAGTCGGAGCAGCCGGTGCTGGCGGTCAAGCCCCCGCGGTAGCCGTCCCGCCCCCGCCGGACTCCTGCATGAGGCGGCGCCGCGAGCCCGCCAGATGGACCCGCATCGCCGCCGCGGCGGCGAGCGGGTCCTGCGCTTCCAGCGCGGCGAGCACGGCACGGTGCTCCTGCACGACGGCGGTGAAGCGCCCGCCGTCGTGCAGGTCCAGCCGGCCGCGCGGCATGGCGATCATCTGGGGGCCGAGCCGGTCAAGGGCCTCCAGCAGGAACCGGTTGGCCGCGGCCTCGGCCACGAGCCGGTGGAAGGCGAAGTCGTGCTGCATGGCCGTGGCCGGGTGCCCGTCCGACGACGCCAGGGCGTCGAGGCGGTCGGCCAGCGCCGCGAGCTGGGCGGGCGTGCGCCGGGTGGCGGCGAGCGCGGCGGCCTCGGCCTCCAGCGCCAGCCGGTACTCGACCAGGGCGAGCCGGTCCTCCAGGGACCGGGTCAGCGGCGGTGCGCCGTCGGCGTCGTCGGCCGGCGGGGTCAGGGCGTAGCTGCCGCTGCCCCGCCGGGTGTGGACCAGGCCCTCGAGGTTCAGGCGGGCGATCGCCTCGCGGACCACGGTGCGGCTGACCCGGTGCTCGGCCGCGAGCCGCGGCTCGCTGGGCAGCTTCTCGCCAGGGGCGATCTCGCCGTTGACGATGCGGGTCCGCAGGGTCTCCACCAGGGTGCCGCTCAGCGTCTGGGCCATGTGCTCATGCTTCCATCACAGCGGACCGAAGACCGCGCTGTCCGTGGTCCAGGCGCGCGCCTGCTCGCTGAGGGTCACCCCGAGGCCGGGGCGGTCGGGGACGAGCATGCGGCCGTCCTTGGTCTCCAGGCGCTCGTCGAACAGCGGGTCGAGCCAGTCGAAGTGCTCCACCCAGGGTTCGCGCGGGTAGGTCGCGGCCAGGTGGAGGTGGATCTCCATCGCGAAGTGCGGCGCGAGGTCCAGCCCGGCCTGGTCGGCGAGCGTGAGCAGGCGCAGGAACTGCGTGATACCGCCGACACGCGGGGCGTCCGGCTGGATGATGTCGCACGCGCGGGTGGCGATGAGGCGCTCGTGCTCGGACACCGAGGCGAGCATCTCGCCGGTGGCGACGGGGGTGTCCAGGGCGGCGGCGAGGGCGGCGTGGCCCTCGGCGTCGTAGGCGTCCAGCGGCTCCTCGATCCACACGAGGTCGTACTCCTCCAGGCGCCGGCCCATGCGCAGGGCGGTGCTGCGGTCCCACTGCTGGTTGGCGTCGACCATGAGCGGGACGTCGGGGCCGATGTGCTCGCGGACGGCGGCGACGCGGGCCAGGTCCTTGGCGCCGTCGGGCAGGCCGACCTTGATCTTGATGCCGCCGATCCCGTCGGCGATGGACTGGCTCGCGCGCTCCTTGACCTCCTCGATGCTCGCGTTCAGGAAGCCGCCGGAGGTGTTGTAGGTGCGCACGGAGTCGCGGTGCGCGCCGAGCAGCTTGGCCAGCGGCAGGCCCGCACGCTTGGCCTTGAGGTCGTACAGCGCGATGTCGATGGCGGCCAGCGCCTGGGTCGCCACGCCGGAGCGGCCGACCGACGCGCCCGCCCACAGCAACTTCGTGTAGAGCCTGGCGATGTCGTTGGGGTCCTCGCCGACGGCGGTCTGCGCCACCTCCTTCGCGTGCGCGTACTGGGCGGGGCCCCCGGCGCGCTTGGAGTAGGAGAAGCCGAGGCCCTCGAACCCCTGCTCCGTGGAGATCTCCGCGAACAGGAAGACGACCTCGGTCATGGGCTTCTGTCGGCCGGTGAAGACCTTGGCGTCGGAGATGGCGGTGGCCAGGGGGAGCGTGACCGTGGAGAGCTTCACGGTCCGGATGGCGTCGGGCTGGTAGGTCATGGCGCTCCTTCGCGACGGGGGCTTGTGCGTCAGTAATCATACAAGTTAGCAACCTGTATGACGAATATGGATGACACCCTGAGCCAATGACCTCCCACATCGTCCTCGGCGCCGGACCCGTCGGCGCCGCGCTCGCACTCCGGCTCGCCCAGGCCGGGCGCACGGTCACGGTGGTGACCCGCTCGGGCAGCGGTCCGCAGCACGCCCGCATCGAGCGGCTCGCCCTGGACGCCACGAATGCCACGGCGCTCGCGGACGCCGCGCGCGGCGCGAAGGTGCTGTACAACTGCGCGAACCCCGGTTCGTACCAGGTGTGGGAGGAACGGTGGCCCCCGCTGGCCGCGGCGGTGCTGCGCGCGGCCGAGGTCTCCGGCGCGGTGCTCGTGACGCTGAGCAACCTCTACGGCTACGGCCCTGTCGACGGGCAGATGACCCGGGACCTGCCGCTCCGGCCGTCGGACCACAAGGGCGAGCTCCGGGCGCGGCTGTGGCGGGACGCGCTCGCCGCGCACAGCGCGGGGCGGGTGCGTGTCACGGAGGCGCGCGCCTCGGACTACATCGGGCCGACCGTCCCCGCGTCGCACGGCCTGCTGCCCATGTACGCGGCGGCCACGCTCGCCGGAAAACCGGCGTCCGTGATGGCCGACCCGGACCAGCCGCACACCTGGACCGCCGTCGACGACGTCGCCGCGACCCTCATCGCGCTCGGCGCGGACGACCGGGCCTGGGGCTCGGCGTGGCTCGTCCCGTCGAACCCGCCCGCGACCGTCCGCGAGGTGCTGCGCGAGCTGGGGGCGCGGGTCGGTGCGGGCGAGCCGCGGCTGCGCCGGGTGCCGCGCGTCGTGCTGCGTGCCGGGAGCGTCGCGGTGCCGCTCCTGCGGGAGGCGCTGGGCGTGCTGTACCAGTTCGACCGGCCGTTCGTCGTGGACGCCGCGGAGACCAGCAGCGTGTTCGGCGTCCGGCCGACGCCGTGGGCGAGGGTCCTGGACGCGACGGCGCCCGCGTGGCATGCCCGCGCGGTGGCGTAGTAGGGCTGCTAGCATCGCCATATGGCGATGACAGAGACGATAGTCGATCCAGCCCCGGACGGCCCAGAGGCGATGGCGGTGGCGGCCTGCCTGTTCCACGGGTTCTCGGACCCGTCGCGGCTCGCGATCCTGCGCCACCTTGCCCTGGGTGAGCACCGCGTGGTCGATCTCACCGGACACCTGGGCCTCGCGCAGTCGACGGTGTCCAAGCACCTGGCCTGCCTGCGGGACTGCGGGCTCGTCGAGTCCCGGCCCCAGGGTCGGGCGTCCGTGTTCTCGCTGACCCATCCCGAGGCGACGCTCGCGGTGCTCGAGTCCGCAGAGCGGCTGCTCGGCCTGACCGGCGACGCCGTGGCGCTGTGCCCGGTGTACGGGGTCGACGGTTCCGCAGCACACGCCGCGGGGCCGGAGGTGGCGTCATCGTGAGTACGACGCCGCGGCCGGGGGCGCATGCGGATGCGCTGACGACGGAGCGGCTGACGCGCCGGGGTCTGCGGCTGGCCCAGTTCACGGTCGCCTACAACGTGGTCGAGGGTGTCGTGGCGATCATCGCCGGCGTCCTGGCCGGGCTGGTCTCGGTGATCGGGTTCGGCATCGACTCGGGGATCGAGTCGATCTCGGCCGTTCTGGTGGGGCTGCGCCTGTCCGCCCGCCTACGGCACGGCGAGGCCGACGAGCGCAAGGAGCGGATCACGCTGCGGCTCGTCGCGATCACGTTCTTCCTGCTGGCCGGGTACGTCACCGTCGAGGGCATCCGCAGCCTCGTGGTCGGCGAGACGCCCGAGAGCTCACCGCTCGCGGTCGGGCTCCTGATCGCGTCGCTGATTGTCATGCCCCTGCTGGCCGAGGCCAAGCGCCGCGTCGGCGTGGCCCTGGCCGACCCGCTGATCCTGGCCGACGCCGCCGAGACCCGGATCTGCGTCCTGCTGTCCGTGTCCACGCTGCTCGGCCTGGTGGTCTTCGCGCTGACGGGCGCCGGCTGGGTCGACGCGGTGGCCGGGTTCGTCATCGCGGCGTTCGCCGTCCACGAGGGCCGCGAGGCGTGGGAGGGCGAGCTGGAGCACGACCACGACCACGACCACCATGCCGACCACAGCGAGGCTGCAGCCCATGACTGACCACCAGCATCACCACGGTGCCCCCGGCGAGCCGGGCGCACCGGGCAACCGGCGGCGGCTGGCCGTCGCGTTCGGGATCACGGCGGCGGTCTTCGTGGCCCAGGCAGTCGGCGCCCTGCTCACGGGAAGCCTTGCGCTCCTGGTCGACACCGCGCACATGCTCACCGACGTGGCGGGCCTCGCCATCGCGCTGGGCGCCGCCTCGCTCGCGCTGCGGCCGCCGTCGCCCCGCCGGACCTGGGGGTTCCGGCGCGCGGAGGTCCTGGCCGCGCTGGCCCAGGCCGCCGTCCTGCTCGCCGTGGGCGTCTACGCCGTGGTCGAGGGCATGAGCCGGCTGGCCGGTCCGCCGCATCCGCCCGGGCCGGGCCTGCTGGTCTTCGGCATCGTGGGCCTGGTGGGCAACGTCGTGGCTCTGCTGGTGCTGGCCGGCGGGAGGTCGGCGTCGCTCAACCTGCGCGCGGCGTTCCTGGAGGTGGTGAACGACGCGCTCGGGTCCGTGGCGGTGATCGTGGCAGCCGTCGTCATCGCTACCACCGGGTGGCAGCGGGCCGACGCCGTCGCCGGACTGGCCATAGCGATCCTGATCCTGCCGCGGGCGGTCCGGCTCCTGGCCGACTCCGCCAGCGTGCTGCTGGAGTCCACCCCGCCCGGGATGGACCTCGAGGAGGTCCGGGCCCGGCTGCTGGAGGTGGAGAACGTGGAGGAGGTCCATGACCTGCACGCATCCCTGGTGGCCACGGGCCTGCCGGTCCTCAGCGCACACGTCGTGGTGCGTGACGCCTGCTTCCGGAACGGGCAGGCGCCGCCAGTCCTCGACGCTCTGCAGGCCTGTGTCGCCACGCAGTTCGACGTGCCCGTGGAGCACTCGACCTTCCAGCTCGAGCCCGCCGAGCATGCCCGCCACGAGGCGCCGA
Organism: Promicromonospora soli; assembly: GCF_014653785.1. Taxonomy (GTDB): domain Bacteria; phylum Actinomycetota; class Actinomycetes; order Actinomycetales; family Cellulomonadaceae; genus Promicromonospora; species Promicromonospora soli. The sequence goes on from NZ_BNAS01000008.1 coordinate 154,411, forward strand.
CGCATGCGTGACTCCCGTTGTCTATCCGGACGGACCCCAAGGGGGTAATGTCCGGTTTCGTCGGCCGGGCCGGCCGACGGAGGCATGAGGAGGACGAGATGGCAGACATGAACACCGACATCATCGAGGCGTTCCGCGCGAACGCGGGCGTGCTGGGCGCCGACGTCGCCGGCGGATACTTCGACGGCAAGCGACTGGTGCTCCTGCACCACGTCGGGCGGGTCAGCGGCAAGGAGTACGTGACGCCCCTCGTGGCCGCGACCGACGGCGACGCCTACGTCCTCGTCGGCTCGATGGCCGGTGCGCCCAAGGACCCGGCCTGGGTCGCGAACGTCGAGGACGGTCCGGGCGAGACCACCATCGAGGTCGGGGACCAGACCGTGGGTGTCGCCACCACGGTGGTGCGCCCGACGGCTCCCGAGTGGGAGCGGCTGTACGGCATCTGGGCCGAGTACTGGCCGGCCGCCAAGGAGTACGAGACCCAGACCGACCGCAAGTTCCCGGTCATCGTGCTCGAGCCCAAGGCCTGACCACCGGCTCAGCCTTCGCTCGCCGTCGAGCGGACGAAATCCCGCACGCGCGCCGCCATCTGCTCGGGCACCTCGGCAACCGTGAAGTGCCCGCCCTCCTCCAGGCGGTCGAACACGCGCAGGTCGAGGTAATGGCGGCGCGCGAGTGACTCGGGATACGTCGCCTCGTGACGCTGGATGAACACCGCGGCGGGCACCGTCGTCGGCGGGATCGGGCCGGGCTGGTCGGCGCCCTCGTAGTACGGGCGGAACGACGACCCGATCGTCTGGGTGGCCCAGTAGATGGTCGCCTCGGTGAGGATGCGGTCCCGCGAGATGCGCCGCTCGACCGCGCGCGGGTCGCCGGGCGGGGTGTCGCTCCACTCGACGAGCTTCTCGGCCAGCCACGCCAGCAGCCCGGCGGGGGAGTCGTTCAGGGCGGCCGCGAGCGTGTCGGGCCGGGTGGCCTGCACGTGGCCGTAGGCGCCGTCCGACTGGTGCTTCGCGGCGATGTCGTCGAAGAACTTCTTGGCGGCCGGGTCGTCGAGGGCGGCACGCTCCTCGGTGGTGGGGAAGTGCGCGTGCGTGGCGACTATGCCCGCCACCCGCTCGGGGTAGCGGGCCGCGATGAGGTCGCTGACGTTGGCCGTGACGTCCTCCCCGTACGTGAAGTACCGCTCGTAGCCGAGCACGTCCGCCATGAGCGCATGCATCGTGGCGGCCAGCCGCGTCTCCGACATCTCGCCCGTCGCGTAGGGCGCGGAGAATCCGAACCCGGGCAGGCTCGCGACCACGACGTGGAAGTCGGGCAGCAGGTCGGCGAAGTCGAGCTGCAGGGCGAACGTGTGCGGCCAGCCGTGCAGCACCAGGAGCGCTGGGGCGTCGGCCCGAGCCGACCGCAGATGGACGAAGTGCACGGCGGCATCGCCGATCTCGGCGATGAACTGCGGATGCTTGTTCAGCCACGCTTCACGCGCCCGCCAGTCCCAGGCGATCCACGTGTCGACGAGCTCGCGCAGGTAGGCGGCGGACATGCCCGACGCCGGCCGCCGGGGCGAGTCGTCGGGGATCCTGCTGCGCGCCAGGCGGTCGCGCAGGTCGGTGAGGACCTGGTCGGGGACGTGAACTGTGAAAGGGCGTGGCTCGCCGGCGGGCTTGCTCATGGAGGTGACGCTATGCCGAGCCACTGACATGAAGCGGGACGTCGCTCAGAACGGTGGTCGGTCGGGGTCGGCGGGTCGGTTCGGGTCACTCGGTACAGCTCCGGGTTCGGTCTGCCTGTAGCCGCTGGGCAGGCGGCGGCCGGTCAGGGCTCGGTGGGTGAGGTCGTAGCTGGTGTCGGGGTCGACCTGGTCGATCTCGACGTGGGTGTCCAGCACGGTCGGCGGGCGCGTGTGAGTCCGGCCGGTGGGGGTGGTTCAGGTCGTGACTCCGGTCTCGGGGTCGCGCACGACGCCCCAGCCCGCGTGGGTCTTGAGAAGGTGATGCCTGCGGCACAGCGGTTGCAGGTTGTCGGCGCGCGTCTGTCCCGGCCTGCTGGACCCGAGCGCCATGGGGTCGAGGTCATGGTCGAACGGCACGATGTGGTCCAGGTCGTCCCAGTCCGCGGGATGCTCGCACTGCAGGAAACCGCACGTCTGGTCCCGGGCTGTCACCGCCTGGCGCAGCACTTTGCCGGGCCGGTAGGCCGTGGTCGAGTAGTCGGTCAGGATCCCGGTGGCCGGGTCGGTGAGCAGGCGCTGCCAGGTCGCGTCGGTGGCGAGGTGCGCGGCGAGATCCGCGGTGACGGGTCCGAACCCGTCCAGGTCGCCGGGCGAGTCGTCCAGGCCCAGGAGCGTGCTGGCCGGAACGGTAACCCGCACCACGGGCCGGGTAGGCGTCACCCGCACGAGCTGCACCGTTTCCTTGATGACGGGCGCTCGACCGCCACACGTGCGCACCTGGCCGGTCGTCGTGTGGTCGTCGGCCTCGGTGCTCCTGTCGCTCGTGGCGCCCGGGTCGGTGAATCGGTCGGCGGGCAGGAGGCGGCCGGTGACGATCCCGGTCAGGCAGTCCGCGCGGAGCTGTCCCAGGTCGCGACCCTCGTCCGGGGTGCGTTGCAGCTGGCGGGCCATGTCGTCCACGATGCCCCAGACGGCCGCGGCGTCGGCCGCGGGGAGGTAGGCCGACAGCCAGCCCATGTCGTTCTCCGCACGGTCGAGCTGGACGCAGCGGTGCTGGGCCGCGGCCCGTGCGGCGTCGGCTGCCCCGTGGCGGGACTTGGCGAAGGCGAGCATCCGGGACTGCAACCACTTCCAGGTGCGCCGGGGCGCGTGGGGCAGGAACCGGGCGATCGCCTCGGCCCGCTCGGCCACGGTCAGGTGGGAGGCGGAGCGCAGCAGGGTATGGGCCTTCCTCGCGTCGATCCGCCCCGTCTCCAGCGCGGTGATCACGGTGGGGTGCTGCGCGCCGGACTCGGCGCGGACCACGACCTCGGCCGCTTCCGCGCCGGTGACCACCAGCTCGCTGGTGACCTGTCCCACCAGCGAGCTGTGGGCCAGCGGGCTGGTCTCCCGGGCGGCGCGCTCGGCCACGGCTCGTGCTTGCGTACCGGCCATCCAAGACTGCAGGCGTCCACAGGCGGTGACCAGGTCACCAAGTACGTCGTCGGGCAGGTCGCCCAGCAGCTCTGCGTCCGGGCGTGCGGCCTCGGCCACCACCCGCGCCAGCTCAGCACCGGGGCGGACCGCTCAGCGCCTGCGCACCAGATCAACCGGCCACAGCGCCACCGGGACACCGTCCGGCAGACCGCCAGGCGGCAGACCCGATTCCGCAGGCCTGTCCAGGCCCGCGATGGTGTCGGGCACCCCGTACGTCGTCCCGCCGAACATCGGACCGCTGAGCATCAGGTCGTCGGGCACATCAGGCACTGCGTGGTCCGGCACGAGGCGCACCAGCATCCCGTCCCGCATGACCAGCTCCCCAGGGAGCTCGTAGTCCGGGAACGGGTCCTGCGGGAGCGCGCCGTCCAGGAGCACGCCCGTCTTGTCGCCAGCTGGTCCTTCCCGCATTCGGCACCCTCCTCATCCGGCCCACCTATTGAGACTCTCAGCCAACCCAAGCGCGCAATTGCTGCGTACGCACGTTCTAACATTATCGACAACGCATCACGGCCGCCCGTCCTTCTGCCACCCGCGTAAAAGACTGGCTCGCGGAACGGCGGTCCCGGAAACGTCAGCTCGGCTCGAGCAGCAGCTCGAGGTAGTCGCGCAAGCACGCGGCGACGTCGATCCGCTCCGGTTCGAGCAGCCACTGCACCTGGAGCCCGTCCCACAGGCCGACCAGTGACGCCGCGGCGCGCTCCGGGTCGATCCCGGGTCGCACCCTGCCCTCGGCCTGCAAGGCGCGGAGCTCGGCGGCGTAGGTGGTGCGGATCTCGGCGAACCGGCCGACGAAGTAGGAGCGCGCTGGATGTCCCTCGGTGGTCGACTCGGCGCAGAGCACGGAGTACAGCTCGATCACGCCCGGGAGGCTCTCGTTGGCGCGCGCCCGGCCGACTATGCCCTGGATGAGCCCTTCCGGTTCGGGAGCCGCGTCGACGGTGATCTCGTCGCGGCGATGAAGCACTGCGAGCAGTAGCTCGCTCTTCGTCGGAAAGTAGTGCAGCAGGCCCGTCTGGCTCATCCCGACGCGATCGGCGATCTCCTGGAAGGAGCCGGCGTGGTAGCCACGCTCGGCGAACACCGCGTGAGCCGCTTCGACGATGGATCGGCGCCGCTCGGCCGATTTCGCTCCCGCGCCACGACGGGCGACCGGCCTGTGCTCGCTCGTCGTGCGCTCGGTCGACTGACGTGGGGCCTGCTTGCGCCCGGTCGGCATACGGCTTCTCTCCTTCAGCGGTCTCTCAGCGGGTGCCGCCAGCGTATTGCTGCCAGACGACACCAGCAGTTTCGAGTATGCACTCGAAAATACCGCTAGTGTGTCCGGGACGACCACCTCGGGAGGAATCCGTTGCACCCCACCACCTACCTGACCGACACCGGCCCCGGTCTCGGACGGCGCCGCACCGCACGGTCCTGGCTGAGCACCGACGCCCCCACGCTCTCGCTCGACGGCGACTGGCGGTTCCGCCTGCTGGCTGGGGCTCCCGGGACGCCCGGCGCGGCCGGGGTGCTGCCCGAGGGCGAGGGCATCGAGGCCGTCGCCGAACCGGACTTCGACGACTCCGGCTGGGACACCCTTCCGGTGCCGGCGCACTGGGTGCTGCAGGGGGACGGCCGCTACGGCCTGCCGATCTACACCAACGTGCAGGTGCCGTTCCCGCTCGAGCCGCCGTTCGTGCCCGACGCGAATCCGACCGGCGACTACCGCCGCACCTTCTCCCTGCCCGGGTCGTGGTCGGACGCCGAGGCCGTGGTGCTGCGCTTCGACGGCGTCGAGTCGCGGTACAAGGTGTGGGTCAACGGCTCCGCCGTGGGCGTGGGCAGCGGCAGCAGGCTCGCCCAGGAGTTCGACGTCACCGATCTCGTACGCCCGGGCGAGAACCTGATCGTGGTGCGCGTGCACCAGTGGTCGGCCGCGAGCTACGTCGAGGACCAGGACCAGTGGTGGCTGCCGGGGATCTTCCGCTCGGTGTCGCTGCAGGCCCGCCCTGCCGGCGGGATCGAGGACGTGTGGCTGCGCGCCGGCTACGACGACGGAGCCGGAACCCTCGAGGCGGAGCTGCGTGGTGCGTCCTTCCCGCTCACGCTCACGATCGAGGAGCTCGACCTCTCGGTGACCTGGGACTCCGCCGACGAGGTGCAGCCGCTGCGGCTGCCCTCGGTCGAACCGTGGTCGGCCGAGGTCCCGCGCCTCTACGACGTCACCGTCGCGAACGCCGCCGAGTCGACAGCTCTCCGGATCGGCTTCCGCACGGTCGAGATCAGGGGCGACCTCTTTCTCGTCAACGGGCGCCGGGTCGTCTTCCACGGGATGAACAGGCACGAGACGCATCCCGACCGCGGCCGGGTCTTCGACGAGGAGTTCGCCCGCGCCGACCTCGCGATGATGAAGCGGTTCAACGTCAACGCGATCCGCACGAGCCACTACCCGCCGCACCCGCGGCTGCTCGATCTCGCCGACGAGCTCGGCTTCTGGGTCATCCTCGAGTGCGACCTCGAGACGCACGCCTTCGAGAACGGCGGAGGGGCCCATGAGGAGTGGCGCGACAACCCGAGCGACGACCCGCGCTGGCGGGACGCCTACCTCGACCGGATCGAGCGCACCGTCGAGCGGGACAAGAATCATCCGAGCATCGTGATGTGGTCGCTCGGCAACGAGTCGGGCCGCGGCGCGAACCTTGCCGCCATGTCCGCATGGGTGCACGCCCGCGACCCCGAGCGCCCCGTGCACTACGAGGGGGACTACACCGGCGCCTACACGGACGTGTACTCGCGGATGTACTCCTCCATCGCCGAGACTCGCTCCATCGGGCGCGACGACGACCGTGCGGTTCTGCAGGGCTGCACCGCCGCCGAGTCGGCCCGTCAGCGCACGAAGCCGTTCCTGCTCTGCGAGTACGTCCACGCGATGGGCAACGGACCGGGTGCGATCGACCAGTACGAGGACCTGGTGCGCGAGTACCCCCGCCTGCACGGCGGCTTCGTGTGGGAGTGGCGCGACCACGGTCTGCGCACCCGCACCGCCGACGGTACCGAGTTCTTCGCCTACGGCGGAGACTTCGGGGAGGTCGTGCACGACGGGAACTTCGTGATGGACGGCATGGTGCTCTCCGACGACACCCCCACGCCGGGCCTGTACGAGTGGAAGCACGTCGTGGCGCCGGTCGGGATCACCTTCGACGACGGCGGGATCGTGGTCGAGAACCGGCGCCACTCCACCGACCTCGGCGACCTCGAGCTGCGCTGGTCGGTGTCGCACGACGGGCACCACGCCGACGGCGGCGTCCTGGACCTCGGCGAACCGCTCGCGGCCGGCTCCACGACCCGCGTGGTGCGGCCCGGCCAACCGGCGGACGACGGAGCCGAGACCTGGCTGACGGTCGAGGCCGTGCTCGCCGCCGACACGGTCTGGGCCAAGGCCGGGCACGTGGTCGCGGCCGCTCAGCTCGAGCTCTCCCGGCCGGCGTCCGTTCCCGCCTGGGCACGGAGCGGCGGCTCCGCGACGCAGACCTCCCCCGGTACGGGACAGGCGTCCTTCGAGGACGGCCGGCTGAGCGTCCTCGCCGGGCTCCCCGTCTCCGGACCGCGCGCGGAGCTCTGGCGGGCTCCCACCGACAACGACATGGGCAGCGGCTTCGGCAGCTACGACCTGGCCGATCCGTGGTCGGGCCTCGGGCACGGGGTCGCCGCGCCGTCGTCCAGGGACGTCTGGACCGACGCGGGGCTGCAACGGCTCACGGCCCGCACCGAGGCGGTCGACGACGGCGGCAGGCACCGCCGGCTGCGCTACGCCGCTGCCGACTCCAAGCAGGCGCTGCTGGCAGAGGAGCGGTGGACCACCAAGGGAGACGCGGAGGTGCTCCGGGTCGACCTGGTGCCCACCGAAGGCTGGCGGATCCACTGGCCTCGGCTCGGCGTGCGGTTCGCGCTGCCCGGTTCGGTCGACCGCGCGGCCTGGTTCGGCGCGGGCGAGCGGGAGTCGTACCCCGACAGCTCGCGGTCCGCCCTCGTCGGCCGGTTCGAATCCGACGTCGACGAGCTCACCGTCGACTACGCGCGCCCGCAGGAGAGCGGACACCGCAGCGGGCTGCGTGACCTCGTGCTGTTCGAGGGGGGCAGCCCCTGGCTGCGGATCGAGGCGGCGCCGGACCTGCTGGGGCGTCGTCCCGGATTCACGCTGCGACGGCACACGACCGAGCAGGTGACTGCCGCCGGGCACCCGCACGAGCTGCCGGCCTCGGACCACGTCTACCTGTGGATCGACGCCGCCCAGAACGGCCTGGGCTCGCGGGCCTGCGGGCCCGACGTATGGCCCGACCACATCCTGCGGCCGGAAGCCCGCACCATCACGCTCCGGTTCACCCCGCTGCGCTGACGCCGACGGGCGGTCAGTCGGCGGCCGGGAGCACCAGGGTCCGCACGGGCTCCTCGTTGCCCGCCCGGTCGGTGGCGGTGAACTCGATGACCTGGGGCCGGTCCGCCAGCGCCCGGGTGAACGGCTCGCGGAAGGTCGCCCAGAACGTGTCCGGCCCCTTCCACCGGATGCTGTCCACGCCGGAGACGTCGTCGGCGGCGGTCAGGTTGATCTCGACGCCCCGCGGGCCGAGGCGGCGGGCCGTGACCGTGGTCCGCGGCGGCCTGGTGTCGACGCTGACCTCGCGGACGACGCGGCGCTCGCGGCCGTCGCGGTCCACGGCGCGTGCCGTGACGGTGTGCACGCCCTCGCCGAGCACCAGCGGCGCGTGCCCCGCGGGGGTCCACGGGGCGTCGCCGACCCGGATCTCGACGGTCGGCTCGCCGGCGTCCGCCCGTGCCTGGACGGTGAGCTCGGCCGGCCGACGGTACCAGCCGGTGAGGCTGGGTGCCGCGGCCGGGACGATCTCGACCCGGGGCGCGGACCCGTCGTGGGCGGCTGTGGGTGCGTCGGCCAGGAGCGCGGCCTCCTCCTCGCGTGCGGCCGCGTCCCGGCCGACGCCGGAGCGTGCCGCGGCGCGCAGGACCTGAGCCGCCTCGGCGGCGCTGATCAGACCGAGCCCCACGAACTCGTGCGTCGTGCGCAGCACCGACTCCAGGAACTCCGCCCGCGAGGCGAAGCCGCCGTCGGACCAGAGGACGTCGAGGAACGTGCGGCCGTCCTCACGCGCCGCGTTGGGCACACCGGAGTCGGCGCTGGAGCCGGAGCCAGAGCCCCCGGCGAACCCGATGCGCGTATCCGCCCGGCGGAGGTACATGTGATAGCGCGCGTCGGAGCCGGACCACGCCGGCTCCAGGACCATGTCGCCCAGCCGCCACGTGCCGTCGTCGGCCCGGACCAACGGCGCGTCGAGCGTCCCGTCGAGGCGTCGCCACGTCGCGGCGGCGAGCGGCAGCCAGGTGGTGGCCGCGCTGCGGGCCAGCAGGACCGTCGGCCCGAGCTCCAGGGTGACCACCGACGCGTCGTCGGGCGCCGGGACCTCCCGCAGCGTGAGCGGCATGCCGACCTCGACCACGGTGCCTGGACGCCAGTCCCGCCGGAGCGACACGTACCGTCCGGGCACGGCCCGCACGGGCTGGGCCGCGCCGTCGACCGTCACCGTCCAGGTTCCCGTGACCCACGCCGGGACCCGGAGCTGCAGCTCGAGGTCGCCGGCGGCGTCCACCCGGATCCTGCTCGTGCCCTCCAGCGGATAGCAGGTCTCCTGGACCAGGCGCACGTCCTGTTCGGCCCAGTGCAGGGTCGAGGCCACATAGAGGTTGACCCAGACCGTGCGCCCGGCGCCAGGGCGGGACCGGAAGTAGACCGAGTCCTGGTACTTGACGTGGTTCTCCAGGCCGGTGCCGCCGCAGCAGGTGCCGACGTTGTCGTACTCGCGCAGCGCCCCCGGGTGGACGGGGAACATGTAGGTCACCTCGGGCGAGTCGTCCGAGTCGGCGTCCCGCCGCGACCCCAGGATCTGGTTGGTGACCGCCCGCTCGTGGTAGTCGGCGTAGCGCGCGTCGCCGGTGCGCTCGAACAGGGCGCGGGCCACCTTGAGCATGTTGTAGGTCACGCAGGTCTCGGCGTTCCGGTTGCCGATGTCGCCCGCCACCGCCCCGGGCGGCCCCCACAGCTCGTTCTCCCCCGAGCCGCCGTGGGCGTAGGTGCGGCCCGGCACCAGCATGTCCCAGATGTTGCTCACGGCGTCCAGGTAGTGCGCCTCGCCGGTCAGGTCGTGCAGCGCGAGGTAGCCCGGGAGCGTGGCGGCGTGCTGGTTGGCGTGCATCCCGTCCAGGGCGTCCCGGCCCGACGCCGCGGCGTCGAGCAGCGAGCCCAGGTCGAAGAGGCGAGCCGTCTCGACGAAGAGCTTGTCGCCGGTGAGCGTCGCGAGGTCGCACAGCACCTCGTTCATGCCCCCGGTCTCGCCCGCGATGTACAGCGACCACATGTCCGTGCGCTGCTCCGCGGGCAGGACGGAGAGCCGGCCGTGCACCCAGCGCCCCATCTCGGCGGCGACCTCCAGCGCCACCTGCGAGCCCGCGTGCCGGTGCGCGTCGAGCAGCCCCGCCATGATCTTGTGGCACGTGTAGTACGGCGCCCAGATCTCGCCGTACGGGGCCAGGCCCTCCAGGCGGGAGAACTGCCACTCGCCGTACGCCGCGAGGAACCCGGGATGGCTGTAGCGGCCCGACGCCGCCAGCGTCTCCTGGACCTCCCGCAGGCCCTCGACCAGGTGGTCGACCTTGGCCCGCAGAGCGGCCCGTAGGGCCGCGTCGCTCGTACCGGCGTGGGCCAGGGCCAGCATGGACAGGAGGTGGCCCGCGTAGTGTCCGCGCAGCAGGTTGGCGGTCGGCGCCGCCTCACGGCCCGGGTAGTCGTCGGGGCCCCAGGCTTCCTCGTCGGGGTGGCCGAAGTCCTCCCAGCCGCCGGGCGGCACCGCGCCGCGCGTGTCCAGGCCGGCGTTCGCGCGGAACACCGCCAGGACCCGGTCGACCGGGTAGACGCGCGCCAGGTGCAGCATCTGGTCCCGGGCCCGCGTGAAGATCCCTCTGTGCAGCTCGACGGCGGCCAGCGGGAACGCTTCGGCGACGGGCTCTGCAACGGTTGTCGGGCGGGGCGGCGCGCCGGGCTCAGGCATCACCGGGCGTCACCGAGCCGCTCCCTGGTCCAGCGCTCGATGCCGGCGGCATCGATCGGCAGCGCGTCCGAGAGCACCTCGGCGCCGTCGGGCGTGACCAGCAGGTCGTCCTCCAGCCGCACGCCGATGCCGCGCAGCTCGGGCGGCACGGTCTCGTCGTGGGCGTGGAAGTAGAGGCCCGGCTCGACCGTCATGACGACGCCGGGCTCCAGGGGAGCCGCCTGGTAGGTGGGGTAGTCGGAGTGGGCGCAGTCGTGCACGTCGAGGCCGAGGTGGTGGCCGATGCCGCACACGAGCCAGCGGCGGTGCTGCTGCCCGCCGGGGGACAGCGCCTCGTCGACCGAGACGTCGAGCAGGCCCCAGTCGTGCAGCCCCTGAGCGATGACCTCCATGGACGCGAAGTGGAAGTCGAGGTACTCGACGCCCGGGCGGATCTGCGCCATGCCGGCGCGGTGCGCCTTCTCGACCAGGTCGTGCACCTGCCGCTGCACCGCACTGAAGGTGCCCGACGGCGGAACGGTCCGCGTCACGTCGGCCGTGTACAGCGAGTTCGCCTCGACGCCCATGTCGAGCAGCAGCGGAATGTCGGGCAGCACCGGGCCGTCGCAGCGCACCCAGTGCAGGGTCGGCGCATGCGGCCCGGAGCCGACGATCGTGGAGTACCCGGGCCCGTTGCCGAACGTGCGCGCGTGCCGGTCGAACGTGCCCTGCAGCCAGCGCTCGCCCAGGCCGCCGATCGCGCGCGGCAGCTCGGCCACCACGGCCTCGAAGCCGGTCACCGTGTGGTCGACGGCCTCGCGAAGCTGGGCGACCTCCCAGTCGTCCTTGATCATGCGCAGGTCCGACAGCGCGCGGGCCAGGTCCTCCGACGGCTTCATACCGAACCGGCGCACCAGCTCGTCGTCGACCGACGGGGAGGCGAGCGCCCCGTCGAGCGCGGCCAGGACGCCGTCGAGCGCGGACAGCGGCTCCACCGCGATACTCAGCGCCTGCGCCCAGTCGCCCAGGTCCGGGGACGGCCCGACCCACAGCTCGCCGTACGCGGCGTTCCCGAAGAACGCGCTGTCGCCCGGCTTGGCCGGCGGCGGCAGGTAGAGCGTCGCGTCGTGGCCGCCGCCGCTCGCCCGCAGCACGAGGACGCCGTCCTCGGCCTGCGCGCCGGTGAGCCACACGAAGTCGCTGTCCGCGCGGAACCCGTACAGGACGTCGCCGTTGCGCAGGGACGCGCGCCCCGCGCCCACCACGACGTCGCTCGCGCCGATGCGCTCGGACAGGCGCTCGCGGTGCGCGGCCGCGGCGGCAGCCGCCCCGGCCGGCACCGGCACGGCGACGTCGGGGGCACCCCAGCCGCGCGCCATGTGGGCGTTGAACGCCTCGCTCTCGACGAGCCGGGGGGCACGCGTCCCGGCATACGGGGGGCGTCCCTGGTTCGGGTCGTGCGGCAAGGTCGTGCTCATCGAATCTCTCCTCCTCGGTCACGGACCGGCTCACGGAGGCGCTCCAGCACGCGCCCATCGCCGATCCCGTCGTGCTCGTACTCGTTGGTCAGGACCGGCCGGCGTTGGCCCGCCGCTGCCGTTCCCACTCGGGGCGGATGCGGGGGACGGCGTCGAGCAGCGTGCGGGTGTACTCGTGCCGTGGCGCCCCGAAGACGCTGTCCCGGTCGCCCTCCTCGACGATCCGTCCCTGGGTCATCACGGCGACCCGGGTGGCGATCTGCCGCACCACCGCCAGGTCGTGCGCGATGAACAGGTAGGTCAGCCCCTCCTCGCGCTGCAGGTCGCGCAGCAGGTTGATCACCTGGGCCTGGACCGACACGTCCAGCGCCGATACCGCCTCGTCGCAGACGACGACGCGGGGGCCCACCGCCAGCGCCCGGGCGATCCCGATGCGCTGCGCCTGCCCGCCGGAGAACTGCGCCGGGTACTTCTGCGAGTGGTCCGGGTCCAGCCCGACCCGCTCCATGAGCGAGCGGGTGAACGCGCGGGGCCCGCCCGGGATGGTCCGCTGCTGGTAGACCAGGGGAGCGGTGACTATCCGCTCCACGGTGTGCCGCGGGTTGAGCGAGGAGTACGGGTCCTGGAACACGACCTGTACCTCGCTGCGAAAGCGGTTCAGCTCGGAACGCTTGAGCGCGGTCACGTCCTCGCCGTCCAGCTCGACGGTGCCCGAGGTGACGTCCAGCAGGCGCGCGGCGAGCCGCGCCGTCGTCGACTTGCCCGAGCCGGACTCGCCCACCAGGGCGAGCGTCTCGCCCGCGCGGATCTCGAAGCTCACGTCGTCCACGGCCCGGAAGGTGGCCGGACGGCGCAGCAGGCCGCCCGTTCCCATGATCGGGAACTCCTTGACGAGGTGGGTGGCTCTCAGGAGCGGCTCGCTCATACGGGACCTCCGTTGTCGGGGGCGACGGCGAGGCCCGGCGCCACCGCGCGCAGCTCGCCGATCTCGTCGTCGATGCGGGGCACGGCGTCGAGCAGCGCCTGCGTGTAGGGATGCCGCGGCCGGGTGAAGATCTGCTCGACCGCGCCGCGCTCGACGCACACGCCGTCCTTCATGACGACTATGTGGTCGGTGATCTCGCTGACGACCGCAAGGTCGTGCGTGATCAGGACGAGGCCGGTGCCGGTCTCCCGCCGGATCTCCTGCAGCAGGTCGAGGATCTGCGCCTGCACCGTGACGTCGAGCGCGGTGGTCGGCTCGTCCGCGATCAGCAGCTCGGGCTCCGTGCTCAGCGCCATGGCGATCATGACGCGCTGGCGCATGCCGCCGGAGAACTGGTGCGGGTAGTGGTTCACCCGCCGTGCGGCGTCCCGGATGCGCACGCGTTCCAGGGCCGCGATCGCCACCTTCCGCGCCTCCCGGCGAGTCACGCCCGGCCGGTGGGCACAATAGGCCTCCTCGATCTGGAGCCCGACCGTGTAGTACGGGTTCAGGGAGGAGAGCGGGTCCTGGAAGACCATGGCTACGCGGTCGCCGCGCACGCGGCGCAGGTCGGCCTCGGACATGCCGACGAGCTCCCGGCCCTGCAGACGCACGCTGCCCGTGCGCCGGGCCGCCCGGGGCTGCAGGCCCATGATCGCGAGGCTGGTCATGGACTTTCCCGAGCCTGACTCGCCGACGATGCCCAGCGCGCCGCCCGGCTCGAGGTCCAGGTCCAGCGAGCGGACGGCGTCGAGCGGGCCGCGCGGCGTGGGGAAGGTGACGGTCAGGTCGCGCACCTCGAGCAGCATCATGCGTTCACCCGCACTCTCGGGTCGATGGCGGTGTACACGACGTCGACCACGAGGTTGCCGACGACGACGAGGAACCCGGCGAGCAGCGTGACGCCCATGATCACGGGCTGGTCGTTGCGGGCGATCGAGTCGGCGGCCATCTTGCCGACGCCGTTGATCCCGAAGACCGTCTCGGTGATGAGCGCCCCGCCCAGCAGGCCGGCGAAGTCCATCCCGAAGATCGTCACGATCGGCGTCAGGGCCGGCCGCAGCGCGTGCCGCCGCCACACCAGCGACTGGGGCAGACCCTTGGCGGCGGCGGTCCGCACGTAGTTCTCGCGCAGCACGTCGAGCACGTTGGCGCGGGTCAGCCTCGTGTAGGCGGCCGCGTACCCGATCGCGAGCACCATCCACGGCATCACGAAGTTCAGGAACCACTGCACGGGGTCGTCCGCGAAGGCGACGGCCTGGGGGAACGGGAGCCACTGGAGCTGGACGACCAGCACGTACTGCAGCACGAGCGCCAGCACGTAGTTGGGGATCGACATGCTGGTCAGCGTCAGGCCGGTGGTGAACCGGTCGAGGAACGAGCCCTCCTTCACCGCGCTGAGCAGGCCGCCGGCGAGGCCGGCCAGCAGCCACAGCACGGCGGCGCCCACGGCGACGGTCGCGGAGACCGGGAGTCGCTGCACGATCATGTCCCACACGGCCTGGCTGGACTGGAACGAGTAGCCCAGGCAGGGCGCGGCGCAGTCGACCGCGCCGGCGCCGTCGCCGTAGGTGCGGCCCGCGAAGATGCCGACGACGAAGAGGAAGAACTGGGTCCAGAACGGCTGGTCCAGGCCGAGGTTCCCGCGGATCTGGTCGATCAGCTCGGGCGTGCAGCTCTTGCCGCAGATCTGCACCGCCGGGTCCGGCGAGAGCGCGAAGAAGACCAGATAGGTGAACAGGCACACCAGCAGCAGGACCATGAGGCCCGACATGATGCGGGTAAGCAGGAACCGGGGCATCAGCGACCCTCCTGGGCGTCGACGACGGCGCGCAGGCGGTCGCCGAGCACGGTGAACGAGAGCACGAGCAGGAACAGGCAGACGCCCGGCACCACGAAGTAGGCGGGGTCGACGGCGTACCACTTCACCGAGGCGGCGATCATCTGGCCCCAGCTCGGCGCTGGCGGGACGACGCCGACGCCGAGGAACGACAGCCCGGCCTCGGTGCCGATGTAGCCGGGCACGGCCAGCGTCGACATCACGATGATGGTCGAGCGCAGGTTGGGCAGGATCTCGCGGAACACGATGCGGGTACCGCTCGCCCCGGCCGCCCGGGCCGCCTCGACGAACTCCCGCTGCGCCAGGGACATGGTCTGCCCGCGCACGATGCGCGCCAGGTAGGGCCAGCCGAATGCGGAGATCACGACGACGAGCAGCGCCGACCGGTTGCTCGCCGGCAGGGCGGAGAGCACGGCGATCATGAAGATGAGCGCCGGGAAGGCCATGAGGAAGTCCATGACCCGCGAGATGACGACGTCCACCCGCCCGCCGAAGTAGCCCGCCAGGAGCCCGAGCGAGACACCGAGCACCGTGGTCAGCAGCGTCGCGGACAGCGCGATGCTCATGGACACCCGCGCCCCGTAGACGATGCGGGCGAAGATGTCGCGCCCGCTGCCCGGCTCGACGCCGAACCAGTGCTCGGCCCCCATGCCGCCCCACGGGCCGATCGGCATGCCGCCGAGGTCGGGGTCGATCGCCGTCTGGTCGAACTCGTACGGGGTCCAGCCGCTGATCGAGGTGAGCACGGGCGCGAAGATCGCGACGAGCGTGACGAGGACTATGTAGCCGAGGCCGAGCATCGCGCCGACATCGTGGCGCAGTGCCTGCCAGGTCCCGCCGGCACCCGCCGGGAGGGCGCCGGCGGCTGATGCCGCCGGCGCCTCCGCGGTGTCGCCGGTCCCGGACCCGACCGCTCGGGCTGCCGTGAGGTCAGTCGGGGAGGACGTCATGGGTCAGCCCTTCTCAGGGTCCTTGAGACCGACGGCGACGTAGTCGATGCCGCCGGTCGCGGCGTTCGCCGAGGAGAACAGGCCGGTCACGTTCTCGCCGGGCAGCATGACGCCCTTGGCGACCATGAGCGGGACGACCGGGGCCAGCTCGAGGATCTGCTCGTCGAGCTCGCCCCACTGCTCGTTCGCAGCGTCGATGTCCGTCATGGCCTTGATCTCGTCGATCCGGGAGTTGATCTCCGGGTCGTTGATCTGGGCGAGGTTGCCGTTGCCCTTCTCGTAGATGTTGCGGCCGTCGAACAGCGGGGGGATGAAGGTCGCCGCCGACGACGCCCAGTCCGGGCACCAGCCGGTGATGGCGGCGTCGTTCTGCTGCGACGGGGTGCCGATGGTCTCGTAGTAGGTGGAGGTGTCGATCAGGTTGAGCTCGACAGTGATGCCGACCCGCTCGAGCGCCTGCTGGACGGCCTCGGCCTGGGCCTGCATGGACTCCTGCGAGCGGATGTCCAGCGTCATGGTGAACCCGTCGGACAGGCCCGCCTCGTCCAGCAGCTTCTGCGCGGCTTCGACGTCGCCGGTGCCGTCTTGCGACGGGTACAGGTCGAAGTCCTTGTGGCCCGCGACCGTCGGCGGCAGGATCGTCGTGGCGGGGTCCCCGAGCTGCGTGCCGCCGCTCGCGTTGACGATGGTGGTGCGGTCGATCGCGTAGCTGATCGCCTGGCGCACGCGGACGTCGTCGAGGTGCTTCTTCGTGGTGTTCAGGCCCATGTAGGTGGTGCAGATGCCCGGGAACTCCAGGACGCGGTCCTGCAGCTGCGGCGTCTGCAGGCGGGGGAGCGTGGCCGGCTGGATGTTGCCGGCGATCGCGTTGACATCGGCCCCCTGCCCGGCGATGAGGCGCTCGTCGATGGTGGCCGGGTCGAGGCCGATGGTGAACTCCCAGCCGTCCGGCTTGGCGGCCCGCACCTCGTCGGTCTCGGGGTCCCAGCTCTCGTTGCGCTCGAGCTTGATGGTGCTGCCCGGCACGTACTCGGCCAGCTTGTACGGGCCGGAGGCGATGATCTCGTGGATGAACTCGTCGCCCGCGCCGCTCCCCTCGGGGAACGGCGTGGCGTTCACCTGGGCGAGCACGGCGTCGAACTCGGGGAACGGCTTGATGAGGTGGAAGACGATCGTCTTGTCGTCGGGCGTCTCGATGGTCGGCAGGTCGCCCGTCTTGTAGGGGCCCTCGTACCCCTCGGGGGCGTCGATGACCTGCTTGAGGTAGGGCGACCCGATGCCGATCTCGGGGTCCCACGCCCGGGAGATGCCGAACTTGACCTCGGCGGAGGTGATCGGGTCGCCGCCTGCGAACTTCAGCCCGTCCTTGAGCCGGTACGTCCAGGTGAGGCCGTCCTCGGAGACCTCGCCGAGGCTCTCGGCGAGGTCCGGCACTATCTCGTTCGGGTCCTCCGCCGAGCCGGGCGCCGACGTCGTGAGCTGGCGGTAGACCAGCCGGTAGAAGTTGTTCACGCCGCCGTCCCAGCCGCGGGCCGGGTCGAGGTAGGAGAAGTCGGCGTTCTGCAGCACCTGCACGGTGCCGCCCTCGGCGGGCTCGGCGGTGAACCCACCGCCCCCTGAGGAGCTGTTCTGGCCGCCGCCGCCGCCGCAGGCGGCGAGCGCGAGTGTCGTGACGGCAGCGATGACGGCTGCCCCAGTCCGATGGTGCTTCACGATGTGGCCTCTCGGTCGGTGACGCTCGTTGCGTCGAGGGGTCGTACGGGTAGGACGTCGAGGGCAAGGCCCACGGCGGGTCTGGTGTCCGGTCAGGTGTGCCGGAGCCAGACCCGCATCGCCCCGGGCTCGCGGTTGGCCCAGAGGTGGTAGGGCACCAGCGCGACCTCCGTCGTCGTCGACGAGGCCGGCGGGTCGGGCGGGCCTGTCCGGTCCGCGTCCGGGTACGGGTCGTCCGACGGCGCAGGCCGCCGGCTCACGTGTGCGGTCAGGGCATGTTCCAGGAGGGGTCCGGGCGCGACGCCGGAGGACGGGGCGCCGACCGCGTGGACCACGACGTCGTCAACCGGGACGGGGGAGTCAACCTGTTCGAGGCAGTGCACCACCGGGCCGCGCACCGCGGCGACGGCGCCGCGGGTGGCGTCGACCGCCGGGTGCGAGGCGACGAGGCGGGGGCGCATCGGCAGGTCGAGCACCACCTCCTGGCCGGGCCGCCAAGCCCGGGTCAGGTGCAGCCATCCCGCCGTCGGCTCGGCCGCGGACGGCTCGCCGTCGACCGTGACCCGCGGCGCCGTCGCCCACCCGGGGATCCGGACCGTCAGCGTCGCGGGCGCCGCGCGCGCGTCCAGGACGCGGACGGTCAGGCGCCCGTCCCAGGGGTAGTCGGTGGCGACGTCGACGGACAGGGCGGCCGAGCGCACCCTGCAGGCGGTGAGGATGGCGAGCGTCAGGCCGTCCGGGGTCTCGAGGGCCACGTGGTCCTGGAGCTGGCTGACCCAGCGGGTAGCGTTCGGCGGGCAGCACGCGCAGCCGAACCAGCTGCGGCGCAGGGGCTCGGCCGGGTCCGCCGGGCGGCCGTCGGTGTGGTCGGGCCGCCGCTGCAGCGGGTTGTCGTAGAAGAACCGCGTGCCGTCGAGCGAGACCCCGGCGGCGAACCCGTTGTAGAGGACGCGCTCGACCTGGTCGAGCACCGCGGCGCTCCCGGTGGCCACGAACAGCCGCCAGCCCCACTGCATGGTGCCGATCGCGGCGCACGTCTCGGCGTAGGCGCGCTCGGACGGCAGCTCGTACCGGTCGCCGAAGGCCTCGTCCGAATGCCGCGAGCCGATGCCACCCGTGACGTACGACTTGGTGCGGACCATGTCGTCCCACAGTGCGAGCAGGTGGTCGAGCCGGGCCGTGTCGCCGCGTTCGACGGCGACGTCGGTCGCGCCCGCGGCCAGGTAGACCATGCGTACGGCGTGCCCCGTCACGCTGTCGAGGTCCCGCAGCGGCGCGTGGTCCGCGTAGTAGGCGGGGCCGAACGGCGCGCCGGCGAAGAGTCCGGAGCCGCGGCGCTCGACGAAGAGCTCGGCCTGGCGCAGGTAGGGCTCGTGCCCCGTCTCGCGGTACAGCTCGACCAGGGCCGCCTCGATCTGGGGGTGGCCGCAGTACTCCGGGCGCCCGTCGTCCCCGAACCGGTCCACCACGAGGTCCGCGAAGCGGCGGGCGACCGTGAGGAGCCGGTGGTCGCCGAGCTGGCGCGCGGCGGCCAGGGCGGCCTGGACGAGGTGGCCCAGGTTGTAGAGCTCGTGGCCGGTCGCCAGGTCCGCCCACGGCTGGCCGGGCGCGCCGGCACCCTGGTGGTACGACGACAGGTAGCCGTCCTCGGCCTGCGCGGCCGTGAGGAGAGCTACCGCCTCCTCGTAGAAGGCGCGCACCACGGTCGGCTCTTTCGCCGTCTCGGTGCGCGCCATCTCGTACGCGGCCGCCTCGAGCGTCTTGTAGGCGTCGGTGTCGGCGAACGGGTAGCTGCCGCGGAACGGGGCGCCGGTCGCGTGCGCGATGCGACGGAAGTTGTCCAGGACGCCGGAGGCCCGTACCTGGCCGACGGCGTGGGGCAGGGTCGCGTCGGTGTTGCGCCGCTGCCACCCGCCGAGCAGGCCGTCGGTGAGGGCGACGCGGTCAGCACCCAGCGGGCGGCCGAGGGGGCCGGCGGCGCGGGCGGCGGGCGGGCGGACTGCGCCCTGCGGCGCGCCTGTCGTCGTGTCGGATGGCATCGTCCCCCGCCTCCAAGATGTCGGCCTACGGTATGTGATGCGTGATATGTTACTGATGGAGACCGACGGTGTCGATGGGGTGAATGTAAACGTCAAGTTTCTGCGGAACCAGGCCATTTTCGGCCCTCAGGCGCCCGCGCTGACGGCCCGCTCGGGTACTCTCAGGCGCATTGACGATGGGATTCCCGTCGCGTGTAATATTCTACTAGCGTTGCCTGAGGATCCCAGGAGAGCACCATGAGCGCAGCATCACCGACCCCGTCGGTCCGTCGACTCCCGCCGGTCGCAAGCTTGCGTGAGCAGGTTCACCGCGCCCTCGTGGCGGCGATCGTCGCGGGCGAGCTGGAGCCCGGCGAGCTCGTCTCGGTGCCGACGCTCGCCGCCCGGTTCGACGTCTCCGCGACACCCGTGCGCGAGGCCGTGCTCGACCTGGAGCGCCGAGGATTCCTCGAGGCGGTGCGGAACAAGGGATTCCGCGTCACCCGCGTGAGCGACCAGACGCTGCGGCACGTCGCCGCCGTCCGGCTGGTGATCGAGCCCGTCTGGATGGAACGCCTGGCCAAGTCGTTCCCTGTCGGGCAGCTGCAGGAGTTCCGGGCGCTCGCCGACGAGATCGTCGAGAGCGCGCGCACCGGGGACCTGATCGCGTACCTGCAGGCGGACCAGGCGTTCCACCTGAGGCTGATGGGGCTGCTGGGCAACCCCGTGGCCAGCGAGATCGTGGCCGACCTGCGGGACCGGGCGCGCCTGCTCGGCCTGTCGACCATGGTCGCCAGCGGCACGCTGGCCAGCTCCGCGCAGGAGCACCACGAGCTGCTGGACCTGCTCGCGGCCGGCGATGGCCCGGGCGCCAAGGCCCTCATGGAGCGGCACATCGGGCACTCGCTGGGCACGTGGGCGGGCAAGCCGGAGGACTGAGCGCCTCGACCGCCGGAAGGGCCGAAGAGGATCGACGAGGACCGAGCGAGGGGGTGGATGTGGCAGCGGACGTCGTGATCGTCGGCGCCGGGATCGTGGGCGCCGCGTGCGCACGATCCCTTGCCCGGGCGGGGGCACGCGTGATCGTGCTCGACCGCGGGGCGGCGGCCGCCGCCACCAGCGCGCACGGCGAGGGGAACCTGCTCGTCTCCGACAAGGGGCCCGGGCCGGAGCTGGAGCTCGCCCAGGAGTCGCTGCGCCGGTGGGCCGCGCTCGCCGAGGAGCTGCCGGACGAGCTCGGGCCGCAGTTCCCGTCGATCGAGCACGAGGCCAAGGGCGGCCTGGTCGTGGTGGCCTCCGAGAGCGGCCTCGACGGGTTGCGCCGGTTCGCCGGCACGCAGCGGGCGGCCGGCGTCGAGGCGCTCGAGGTGACCGCAGGAGAGGCGCGCGAGCTCGAGCCGGACCTGGCCCCCGGCGTCCTGGGCGGGGTGCACTACCCCCAGGACGCCCAGGTGCAGCCGGTCGCGGCGGCCGAGGCGCTGCTCGCCTCCGCGCGCCGGGCCGGCGCCGTCGTCCGCACGGGTGTGGAGGTGACCGGCGCGCTCCAGGGCGCAAACGGCCGCCTGACCGGCGTCTCCACGACCCAGGGCGACTTTCCCGCCGGCGCCGTGGTCGTCGCGGCCGGACCGTGGTCGGCGGAGGTCGCGGAGCGGCTCGGCTCCCGGATCCCGGTGCTGCCGCGCCGCGGGATGGTGCTGGTCACCACCCCGATGCCGCAGCGGATCCGGCACAAGGTCTACGACGGCGACTACTTCGCGGCCACCCAGTCCGCGGGCGCCGAGCTGCAGACGTCGGCCGTGATCGAGTCGACGCGGGGCGGGACCGTGCTGATCGGGTCGAGCCGCGAGCAGGTGGGGTTCGACGACCGCCTGCGCGCCGAGGTGCTCGCCCAGATGGCACGGCGGGCCATCGCCGTCTTCCCGTTCCTGGCGGAGACCAACGTCATGCGCTCGTACCTCGGCTTCCGGCCGTACGTGCCCGACCACCTGCCGGTGATCGGCCCAGACCCGGACCGGGACGGGCTGTGGTTCGCGACCGGTCACGAGGGTGCGGGCGTGGGCCTGGCCCCCGCGACGGGGGACCTGCTCGCCGCCGTGATGCTGGGGCTCGAGGCGGCGGTGGAGCCAGCGCCGTACGCCGTCGGCCGGCCGACGCTGCGCGGGCACGCACCTGGTCCGATCGGGGAGGCACGATTATGACGTCCCGCCGGATGCCCGTGGACCGGGACCCCGTCGAGCCGGGCCCCGACCGCCCGCTGACGATCCTGGTCGACGGCGAGCCCGTCGCCGGGACAGTCGGGCAGACGATCGCGGGCGTGCTCCTGGCCGCCGGGCGGCGCGAATGGCGCACGACGAGCGCGGGCGGCGCGCCGCGCGGCGTGTTCTGTGGGATCGGCGTGTGCTTCGACTGCCTCGTCGACGTCAACGGCCTGCGTGACGTGCGGGCCTGCCTGCGGCGCGCGCGGGACGGCGACGTCGTCGTGCGCCAGGGTGAGCCGGAGGTCGTCGCATGAGGCACGTGGTCGTCGTCGGTGCGGGCCCGGCGGGGCTCGCCGCCGCCCGGGCGGCCGTGGAGGCCGGGGCACGGGTCACGCTGCTCGACGCCGGGGACGGGCTCGGCGGCCAGTACTGGCGGCACCTGCCGGACACACGGCCGGCAGGCCGTGAGCACGTGCTGCACCACAGGTGGGAGACGTTCCGCGAGCTGGGCGACGCCCTGCGGGCGCACCCGGCCGTGACGGTGGTCCCGTCGGCGCAGGTGTGGTCGCTCGAACGGCCGGGCGGCGGCGTCCGCCTCAACGTGCTGGTGGGGGAGCCCGACGGCGTCGGCCGGGATGCCCTGGCGCTGGAGCCCGATGCCCTGGTCCTTGCCACCGGAGCCCACGACCGGACCCTCCCGTTCCCGGGCTGGCAGCTTCCCGGGGTCTACTCGGCCGGGGCGGCGCAGGCGCTGGCCAAGGGCGAGCGGGTCGCGGTCGGACGCCGAGTGGTGGTCGCCGGGGCCGGACCCTTCCTGCTGCCCGTCGCGTCCTCGCTGCTGCAGACCGGAGCCACCGTCGTCGGCGTGCACGAGGCGGGCCGGATCGGCACTCTCGCGCGCGGCTGGCTGAACCGGCCCTGGGAGCTGGCCGGCGCCGCCGGCAAGGCGGGTGAGCTGGCCGGATACATCGCCGAGCTGATCCGCCACCGCGTGCCGTGGCGGCCCGGCGAGGCCGTGGTGGCCGCGCACGGCGACGGGCAGGTCGAGTCGGTGACCGTCGCGCGCCTGAACGAGCGGTGGGCGCCGATCCCCGGGACCGAACGCCAGGTCGAGGCCGACGCGGTGTGCGTGAGCCACGGCTTCACGCCCCGCCTCGAGCTGGCGGTCGCCGCCGGCTGCGCGCTCACGCCGAGCCGGTTCGTGATGGTCGACGACGCGCAGGCGACGTCCGTCCCGGGCGTCTGGGCCGCCGGCGAGATCACCGGCATCGCCGGGGCCGACGCCGCGCTCGCCGAGGGCACCGTCGCGGGCACCGCGGCGGCCGGAGGCGACACCCGGACGGCCACCGCTCGCGCCGCCGGCCGCGCGGTGTCCCGGGCCCGCGCCTTCGCGGCACGCATCGAGTCCGCCCACGGCGTGCGCGGCGGCTGGGTGAGCTGGCTGCGCGACGACACCGTCGTCTGCCGCTGCGAGGAGACCACCTACGGCCGGGTGCGCGAGGTCGTCGAGCTGACCGGATCGCACGAGACCCGCTCCGTGAAGCTCACGAGCCGCGCCGGCCTCGGCCCGTGCCAGGCCCGCATGTGCGGGAGGACACTTGAAGAGCTCCTGGGCGACACGGCGCCCCCGGGCGTCGACCGCCGGCCCCTCGTGGTCCCGGTCCGGCTCGGCGACCTCGCATCCTTGCCCTCGTCCCACCCGCACCCCACAGCGTCCCACCCCACAGGAGACCAGACATGAACCAGCGCTTCGACCTCGGCGGAGTGATCGTCGCTACCACCCTCGCCTTCAAGCCGGACGAGTCCGCGCCCGCCGGCCTCGCCGTCGACCACGAGCGGTTCGCCGCGCACTGCGACTTCCTGATCGAGAACGGCTGCCGCGGGGTGGGGCCGAACGGCTCGCTGGGCGAGTACTCGTCGCTCACCGACGACGAGCGCCGCACAGTGGTCCGGACGGCCGTGGAAGCGGTCGGGGACCGCGGGCTGGTCGTCGCGGGGGTGCACGGCGTCGGCTGGCACCAGGCCAGGTACTGGGCCGAGCTCGCGGCCGAGGACGGGGCGGACGCCGTCCTGCTCCTGCCCCCGACCATCTACCGCGCCAACCGGTCCGAGGTGATCGAGCACTACACGCGCGTCAACGAGGTCGGCATCCCGATCATGATCTACAACAACCCGATCGACACGAAGGTCGACCTGACCCCCGGCATCCTGGCCGAGCTGGCCCAGCTGGAGAACGTCGTGGCCGTGAAGGAGTTCTCCGGCGACGTGCGACGCGTCCTGGAGATCAAGGAGCTGGCCCCCGACCTGGACGTCATCGCCGGCGCCGACGACCTGCTGTTCGAGTCGCTCGTGTCCGGCGCGACCGGCTGGTTCGCCGGCTACCCCAACGCGTTCCCGCGCGAGGCCGTCGAGATCTACACCCTGGTCACCGACGGCAAGATCGCCGAAGCGCGCGAGCTCTACCGCCACCTCGTGCCAGCCTTCCGCTGGGACTCGCGGACCGAGTTCGTCCAGGCGATCAAGCTCTCGATCGACATGGCCGGGCAGAGCTACGGTGGGCCGACCCGCCCGCCGCGCGGGCCGCTCAGCGCAGAGCACGAGGCGCAGGTGCGCAAGGACACCGAGGCAGCGCTCAGCTACATCGCGTCGCGCTGAAGGGAGGCACCATGCGCACGAGCAGGACGATCACCGCCGTCGACTCGCACACGGAGGGCATGCCCACCCGCGTCATCACCGGCGGTGTCGGGCCGATACCCGGCGACACGATGAACGACCGGCGGCTCTACTTCATGGAGCACATGGACGAGCTGCGGCAGCTCCTCATGAACGAGCCGCGGGGACACGGCGCGATGAGCGGCGCCATCCTGCAGCCGCCCGCGCGGCCCGACTGCGACTGGGGCGTCGTCTACATCGAGGTGTCCGGCTGCCTGCCCATGTGCGGGCACGGCACCATCGGCGTGGCGACCGTCCTGGTCGAGACGGGCATGGTCGACGTCGTCGAGCCCGTGACCGAGATCCGGCTCGACACGCCCGCCGGGCTCGTCGTCGCGAAGGTAGCCGTCAGCGACGGCCACGCCGACGCCGTGACCATCGAGAACGTGCCCAGCTTCGTCACCGCCCTCGACCAGAAGGTCGAGGTGCCCGGCTACGGCACCGTCCCGTACTCGATGGCGTTCGGCGGCAACTTCTACGCGCTCGTCGACCTGGACGACCTCAAGCTCCCCTTCGACCGGGCCCACCAGCAGGACCTGCTCGCGGCCGGGCTGGCGATCATGGACGCGATCAACACGACGGCGCGGCCGAAGCACCCGCTGCTGGACGGCGTCGAGGGGTGTCACCACGTCGAGCTGATCGCCCCCGGCTCGGACGCCCGGCACTCCCGCCACGCGATGGCCATCTGGCCCGGCTGGTTCGACCGCTCGCCGTGCGGCACCGGGACGTCGGCCCGCATGGCCGAGCTGTGGGCCCGCGGCGAGCTCGCCCTGGGCGCCGACTTCGTCAACGAGTCGTTCATCGGCAGCCGGTTCGTCGGCCGCCTGGTCTCCGAGACCACGGTGGCCGGCCTGCCCGCCGTCGTGCCGACGATCACGGGCCGCGCCTGGCTGACCGGGACCGCCAACTACCTGCTCGACCCCAGCGACCCGTTCCCCACGGGCTTCGTCTTCTGACCTGCCATTTCTTCATGAGGAGCCGATCCATGACCGCCACCGCGGCGCCCGAGCTTGACCGCACCGTCGACGACGTGGCCCGCCGGGCACAGGAGGCGTTCGCGCTGCTGTCCCAGGCCGCCCCCGGACTCCGCGCGGACGCCCTGCGCCGCGCGGCCGCCGCCCTCGGCGACCACGCGGACGAGCTGGTCGCCGTCGCCCAGGCCGAGACCGGCCTGGCCGAGGCCCGCCTGCGCGGAGAGCTCAAGCGCACCCAGGTCCAGCTGCGCCTGTTCGCCCACGTCGTCGCCGACGGCGCCTACCTCGACGTCCGCCTCGACGAGGCCGACCCGGACTTCGTCCTCGGGCCGCGACCCGACCTGCGCCGCGCCCTCTGGCCCGTGGGGCCCGTGCTGAACTTCGCCGCGAGCAACTTCCCGTTCGCGTTCTCGGTAGCCGGCGGGGACACGGCGGCGGCGCTCGCGGCGGGCTGCCCGGTGATCGTCAAGGCGCACCCTGGGCACCCGCGGCTGTCGGAGCGCACGGCGCAGATCGTGGCCGCGGCGCTCGTCGAGGCGGGGCTGCCCGAGTCGACGCTGCAGCTGGTCACCGGGCAGGACGCCGGCGTCGCCCTGGTCGAGCACCCGGCGGTGCGGGTGGCGGCGTTCACGGGATCGCAGCGGGTCGGGCAGCTGCTCGCCGCCCGGGCCGCCGCGCGACCCGACCCGATCCCCTTCTTCGGCGAGCTGGGCAGCGTCAACCCGGTACTCGTCACGGAGCAGGCGCTGCGGGAGCGCGCGGGGGAGCTGCTGGCCGGCTACGTGGCGAGCGTGACCGGCTCCGCCGGGCAGCTCTGCACGAAGCCCGGCTTCCTGCTCGTGCCGGAGGGCACCAAGTACGACGACGTCGTGGCCGCCGCGGCGCAGGTGCCCGAGCACCGGCTGCTCAACCCGTCGATCGCGGCAGGGTACGAGCGCCGTGTCGCTGAGGTGCTGAGCGTGGACGGCGTCCGGGCCGTGCACCGGGGTGGGTTCCGGCGCGACGCCGAGGGTCAGGCCTGGGTGACGCCCACGTTTGTCGCCGTGCCGCTCGACCTGCTGCGGAGCGCCGGGGCCGCGCTGCTCGACGAGGTGTTCGGGCCGTTCTCCGTCATCGTGGAGTACCCGGCCGGCACGGACCTGGCGGACGTCGTCGCTGAGCTGTTCCCCGGAAACCTCACGCTGACGCTGCACCTGGGGGCGGAGGAGGCGGCCGCCGAGCGCGGCGGGCTCGTGACCCGGCTGGCCCGGCACGCGGGGCGGATCCTGCTCGGCGGCTGGCCCACGGGCGTCGCGGTCACGCCGGCGATGCAGCATGGCGGCCCCTGGCCGGCGACGACCACGGACGGGACGTCGGTCGGCACGGCGGCGATCGGCCGGTTCCTGCGCGGTGTCACCTTCCAGGACGCGCCGCAGGAGCTGTTACCTCCAGCGCTGCGCGACGACAACCCCTGGGGCGTGCCCCGGGCTGTCTCGGCGCGCGGGGAGTCGCTGGGATGGTGACTACCGGTGAGCCCTACAGGCCGGTCATGCGAAGCATCGCGTCCGCGTAGCGCGCGCCGCTGACCTGGATCTGCTCGGCGCCGGCGGCGATCTCGGCCAGGTCCCCGGCCGTGAGCTCGACGTCGGCCGCGCCGATGTTCTCCTCGACGCGGCTGGTCCGGCGCGTGCCCGGGATCGGGACTATCCACGGCCGCTGCGCCAGCAGCCAGGCGAGCGCCACCTGCGCCGTCGTGGCGCCCTTGCGCTCAGCGACCGCGCCGAGCAGCTCGACGAACGCCTGGTTGGTGCGGAGGTTCTCCGCGCTGAAGCGCGGCAGGCCGGCCCGCATGTCGTCGTCGGCGAGCTCCGTCGAGGTGTCCACCGTGCCGGTGAGGAAGCCACGGCCCAGCGGGCTGAACGGGACGAACCCGATGCCGAGCTCGTCGAGCGTCGGGAGGATCTCGGGCTCGGGGTCGCGCGTCCACAGGGAGTACTCGCTCTGCAGGGCCGTGACCGGCTGGACCGCGTGCGCCCGGCGAATGGTGGTGGCTCCCGCCTCCGAGAGGCCGAAGTGCCGGACCTTGCCGGCCTCGATCAGCTCGGCCACCGTGCCCGCCACGTCCTCGATCGGCACCTGGGGATCGACGCGGTGCTGGTAGAAGAGGTCGATCACGTCGGTGCCGAGCCGCCGCAGCGAGGCTTCGGCGACCTGCTTGATGTGCTCGGGCCGGCTGTCCGTCCCGACGGTGCGGCCGTCGCCGTCGATCTTGAAGCCGAACTTCGTGGCGATGACCACCTGGTCCCGTACCGGCGCGAGGGCTTCACCGACCAGCTCCTCGTTGACGAACGGGCCGTAGACCTCGGCCGTGTCGAAGAGCGTGATCCCGCGGTCGACGGCGCCGCGCAGGACGGCGATCATCTCGCTCCGGTCGCCCGGGTTGGGGCCGTAGCTCTGGCTCATGCCCATGCAGCCCAGCCCGATGGCCGAGACCTCGAGACCGCTGGATCCAAGTGTTCGTTGCTGCATGCGTGACTCCTCGGTGGTAGGTGGAGGGTGCCTCAGGCCGAGCCGGTCCCGCGGTAGGGGCGGAAGAACTCCCGCAGCTCCTGGGCGTAGAGCTCGGGCTCCTCGAACGGCGCGAAGTGGCCCCCGCGGTCGGGCTCGGTGACGCGCACGGTGTTGGCGGTGCGCTCGAGCCAGGCCCGCGGCGGACGGACGACGTCGCCGCGGAAGATGGAGAAACCGGACGGGACCTCGACCCGGCGTGCCAGCTGCTCGGCGGAGATCGCCGCGTTCGCGTGGTACATCCGCATCGACGAGCCGATGGTGCCCGTGAGCCAGTAGATGGTGATGTTGGTGAGGATCTCGTCCTTGGTGTAGCTGCGTTCGATGCCGCCGTGGCTCCAGGCCTGGAGCTTCTCGACGATCCAGGCAGCGAGGCCGGCGGGGGAGTCGTTGAGCGCTGCGGCGACGGTCTGGGGCTTGGTGCGGTGCATCGCGCCGTAGGCGCCCTCGTTCGCGCCCCAGGTGGCGACCTCGGCGAACCAGGCCCGCTCCTCGGGGTGGAGGGTCGCCGGGTCGCCGGCGAAGACGGGCAGCCCGCCGTCCGTGCGGTGGACGGCGGCGACCCGGTCGGCATGGTCGAGCGCGAGGTAGCGGCTCACGTGGCTGCCCATGTCGCCGCCCGCCGCGCCGAACCGCTCGTAGCCCAGCACGCTCATGAGCTCGGCCCACAGGCCGGCGACCGCGATCGAGCTCAGCGGCGGCCCTGTCGGCCGGTCGGAGTACCCGAAACCCGGCATGTCAGGGACGACGACGTCGAACGCGTCGGCCGGGTCGCCGCCGTGCGCCCCCGGATCGACGAGGAGAGGGATGACCTTCGAGTACCGCCAGAACGAGTCCGGCCAGCCGTGGCTGAGCACCAGGGGGAGGACCGGCCCCTCGGGCGTGACGGCGCGGGCGTGCACGAAGTGGATACCGAGCCCGCCGACGGAGGCGCGGAAGCGGGGGAGCCGGGACAGCGCCGCCTCCTGAGCGGACCAGTCGAAACCGTCCGCCCAGTACCCGACCAGCTCACGGAGATAGTCGAGGTCGGTGCCCAGGGACCACCCGACGTCCTCGGGGACGTCCGGCCAGCGTGTTGCCCGCAGCCGCGCTCGGAGGTCCTCGATCGCCTCCGGGGAGGTCTGCGGGGCGAACGGCTCAGGCGCGCGAAGGGTGTCCGACACGGCATTCACCTTACGGGGGCCGGGTGCCCGCGGCGGGCTCAGCGGATCCTCGCAGCTCGGCAAGTCAGCTGCCCCACCTCGAGATCTCGTATCGCTCGCCGTCGACCATGAATGCGACTTCCACCCCGTTGTAGTTCGCGCCCATGTAGCACGAGAGCTGCCTCGAACCGCTCGAGCCGTTCATCGGGTACTTGATGCTGGCCGCCCACGTCGGGGGGTGCGGCTCGTGGATGTCGTGCCAGTACGACGGGCCGCCCTCGGACGAGGTGTCGCCCGCCCAGCAGGCCACCTCGTGGTTCCCCGAGTCGAAGCCGGACCAGTTCACCACCCAGTACCGGCACGTCGACTCGCATCCGCCGCGCACGTCGCCCTGCGTCACCCACGCCCTCGGCTGCAGGGCCGACGCGGAGTCGCAGACCGTGTCGCTCTTCTGCCCCTCGGAGTCGGTCACCGTGACGCAGGCCTGCTTGGCCTGGCCCGGGCTCGCGCTGGCCGACTGGGTGCCGCTCTTGGCCGTGCTGCTGATCGCGCCGCTGACCACCACGGTGGTGGCACGCCCGTTCGTCCCGCGGGCGTCCCACGTGAACGTGACCTGACCGCTCCCGCCGCTGGCGCTGATCGTGGGGTTCGGCGGCGGGCCGTAGGGGGTGACCGCGTTCGAGGAGGCCGACCAGGCGGAGCAGGTGTACGCGTTGCAGGCTCGCACCTGGAACGAGTACGAGGTCCCGTTGTTCAGGCCGCTGTACGTGTACGAGGTCGTGTTGCCGGCGCTCCTGGCGCCCGCGCCGTTGGCCTGCACCTCGTATCGCGCGCCGTCACCGCGGAAGGCGCCGATGCCGCTCCACCGCACGTTCGCCTGGCCGCTCGTGTTCGAGCCGAGCGACGCCGTCGGCTGGCCCGGGGTGTCGGGCGTGCCGTAGGGGACCACCTCGTTGGAGAAGGGGCTCGCCGGACCGTTGCCTGCCTTGTTCGTCGCGCGGACCCGGAACTTGTACGAGGACCCGGTCGAGAGGTCCTGGACCGTCTGCGACGTCTCCGTGGTGTCGATGGCCTTGACGAGCTCGCCGCCCGTATAGACGCCCAGCCAGTACTTGTCGATCGCATCACCGTTGTTGGCAGGGGCCGTCCAGGTCACCCTGATCTGGCCGCCGACGGCGGTGTCCACGCGCTGGGCGGTGGGCGCTGCCGGCGCGGCGGGCGGTGCCGCCGGGGTCTCCGGCGCGGACGGGTCGGACCAGTCCGACGGGTCCGGGGCGTCGTTCTTGGCCTGCACGCGGACCGTGTACGCGGTGCCGTTCTCCAGCCCGGTCCAGGTG
>NZ_BNAS01000009.1:0-43375 GCF_014653785.1 Promicromonospora soli
CACCGACACGAGTTCGCGCAGCACCACGTCGTCACGCAGCGCGTCCGCCAGGTCCTGCACCGTCCGCGTTACCGGACCCTGCGCGTCCTGCCACAGCTCAGGCCCTTCCAGCCGGTCCAAGATCGCCGACCGCACGGCCTCATCCTGCTGCTTCGCCCACGGCGTCCGCGCCCACCGCCGCTTGTACTCCGGCTTCTCCAGCAAACGGATCGTCTTGTCCGACTCGATCAAATTCAACCGCCGCTGCACGACCTCGGCATATGCACTTGGCCAAGACGCTGGCAGATCTGTAATCGGCTGGAACTTGTGATTGTGGTGGGTAAACCACTTTGTGGCCGTGCCCCCAGCTTCAATCTCACGTGCGAGGCAAATCGCGAATGCCCGCTCTGACGGACCGAGCTCAATCACACCCTGATAGTTCAACTCTTCGTCGATCAGGCCATACAGGCGGTACACCTCCCAATCTAGCTCTTCCTGCTCAAAGACCATTTGGGCACCGATCTCCTCCGACCTGCGATGAGCGCTCTGCAGGCGGTCCACCAGTCCTCCGGTTGCCCCGGTGGTCGATCCAGTCGCGGCCTCATCCAGCCACCCACGCACGACGGTGGCCGGACTCACCTTCCCGAGCGCCGTCGCTGCTAGGTCGAGTCGACGCCCCCGCTCCAGCGGAAGGGCCCCCGGAAGAGGAAACTCCAGAAGTTTCGTACCAGTGAATTCCCAGTTCCAGGACCATGGCTGGTCGGGGATCCCGCTCGACGCGGTCGCGTTTCCCTTGCTATGACTGACCTGTTTGAGCCAGAAGCATGCCGTCGAGCTATTCAATACCCCTAGCATTTCCAGGTACTGCTCCTCGGACGACCCTTCAGGCAGCATGATTACCGGGGCATGCCGGTTGAAGACCTTTCCACCGCGACTGAGCGCAGCATGGAAGTGTGTTCCGATCGACGCAAAAGCCAGCAGTAGTGGGGATTGATACCTTTCAACGATCCACCGATACCACGTCCACCAATCATCACCGGCTTCCTTGCGAGTAATCCCCCCGAATCCGGTCGTCAACTCAAGAACGGCACGGAAACGCCATAGATGGCGCCCCCATGCAGACGACCCATCATATGGCACTGGCATAAATTCCGCGTCATACGGCGCGAGGGCCATTTCTCCATCCCGAAACGACCAATCACGGACGAGGTCGCCAGTAACATAGGGCCTGCCGAGGCTATCTCCATTTCTAAAGCGCCTAAACCAACTGGGACCGATCACGAACGGCTCGTCGCTTCCTGGAAAACTCGCCGGCCCAATATCTCTCGATATCCCGTCTCGCAAACGCCGCCGACCGCTCGAGTTGACCAACTCGAACACGTCGCCTGCTCCGCCACCAGTCAGTGACCAAGGAAACTTCCTCAGCACGTCCCGGCTCACGTCAGCGACCGACACATAGAGCCCGTCGAAGCCTGGCTCTGCCAGGTGCTCGACGATCTCGGTCCAGACCGCCCCCCTTGCCGGATCATCGGGCTGGCCTGGTTCACCGCGCACGCCCAAGACTGTTCGAACAGTCTCTTCCACCGGGCGTCGCCGCCGGCCCACAAGGATCACGGTGGGCGTGCTGTGGCCAGGAATGTACGCACCTGAGGTGTCGATGACCTCGGTAAGGTCCACCGGGTTGTCCTGGTGATACCCCGCAAATAGGTCTTCGATGAGCCTTTTGCCGAACTCGCGCTTCATGAACGAGTTGCTCGTGATCTGCCCAACATGGCCCGCAGGTCTGCCCTGGAAGCCCTTGGCGGCCAGACGGAAGAACAGCTCCATAAACGGGACGCTCAACGCGTACTTGCCCGCAGTCGTCGAGTACGCCGCTCGATACGCTGCATTGAGAGCCTTGTCCTTGACCGTGATGTACGGCGGGTTGCCGACGACCACGTGGTACTGGCCCGGCGTCAGGATTCCCCCGTACTCTGAGAGGTCCTCCGTGTGCTTCTGGAAGGCCGCACCGACAGGCTCGGCCTCCGGTGAGCCAGCCGTCGGCTCAAAGGTGTGCCCCAGGTCCAGCTGCCCGAAGATGACCTCGTCGGCCGTGCCCTGCTTGCCCTGCTCGCCCAGGAGGGAGTCGCCGATCGCCAGGTGGAAGCCCAGCGCAGGCACGTCAACCAGGGACTTCTCGCCCATCGCCAGGAGGCCCGCCACCGTGAGGCGGAAGCGGGCGATGGCCACCGCGAACGGGTTGACGTCCACGCCGTGGATCGAGTTCAGCGCTTTGCGGACCCGCTCCTTGGCGTCCATCGCAGGCGCCTTCTCGCGCCACGCCGCATCGATCCGCGCGAACGCACCCAGCAGGAAGTGACCTGACCCGCAGGTTGGGTCGATGAGCTTCAGGTCTTCCAGCGCCGTCTCGCGCAGCGCCGGTGTCAGCGTGCGGTCGAGGATGAATTCCTCAACGAAGTCCGGAGTCTGGAGCAGCGCGTAGGTCTTCTTCGCATGGTCGGACAGGTCCTGGTACAGGTCACCCAGGAAGCGGGTGCCGAGCTCCGGGTCGTTGAAGTCGTGCACCAGGTTCCCAGAGTCGTCCGTCCGGCGCCAGAACGCGATCAGGTCGGACGCCGCCTCCGGAGAGATCTCCGCCGACCAAACCGGGTTGTGCCGGCGGTCCACCAACGCCGCCCCCACGGGCTGGGCAGCGAGCACCGTGAACGACTGCTGCAGCCAGTGTCGACGGTTGTGTAGTGGGTTGGCGCGGAAGTACGCGTCCAGGTTCTCCTGAGCGCGCTGGGTCCGATCCCCCGGGCCCGCGATCCAACCCACGGCGACCTGCCTGCCGTCCAGCCACGCCCCTGCCAGGAGGTCGTTGTCCTCGCAGAACCGCACGAATGTCGTCGCGATCAACCATGCGACAGCGGCCTGGTCCACCTCGTCGTCGCGCCACGTGACCCACGACCGGGCGGTCCGCTCGGTGCGCAGCGCCTCAGCATGCTCGGACCGGAGCTCCTTGCCCCAGACGTTGTCCGCTTCGTCCGCCCGCTCGCGCAGGTCGGCCTGGAGGCG
The DNA here is from genome assembly GCF_014653785.1 of Promicromonospora soli. Classification (GTDB taxonomy): domain Bacteria; phylum Actinomycetota; class Actinomycetes; order Actinomycetales; family Cellulomonadaceae; genus Promicromonospora; species Promicromonospora soli. The sequence continues at coordinate 3,037 of NZ_BNAS01000009.1, forward strand.
CTTGAGCTGACCCTGCAGGTCCTTCAGCAGGACGGGCGAGTTGATCACTGGGGTGCTCCGGGAATCTCGAGGCTTGCAAGTGTTTGGACAACAGCCTTGACACCAAGGAAGCGCCGCAAGGTCATCGCTTCATTCGCCTCACCGGTTCGGGCGTCCACGCCGTGACCTGGTCGCGTGTCATCTCCAACCGCGCCAAGTGCTGGTCGATCGTCCCAGACACCACGGCGGCCGCGCTCGTGCCGAACGCCGGCTCGATCTCGGAGTGCCACTGCGCCACCCACGGCTCCAGCTCCACGAGCCCGGCCACTAGCGGCACCACAGCCTCGTCCGACGCCCCCCGCGACTGCTGCGCCAGGATCTCCCGCGCCAACGCCAGCGCCTGGTCGCGGTGCGGCCAGCCCGCCCACCCGAGCAACACCGTGGGGTCGCCATCGTGCCGCACGTCCGGGTACGCGACGAACCGCTCCTTGGGCACGTCGAGCTTGCCGCGCGCCTTCCAGTACTCGACCTTCCGGAAGTCCGGCGTCGAGTACTTCGGCGGCACCGGAATCGTGACCTTCTCCCCCGCGTCCTCCCGACGCTGCAGATCCCACACCTGCTGCCACGTGCGGAACTTCTCCAGGCCCGACGGCTTGTACCGCTGCGCCGCCAGGTACGGCACGGCCTGTTCAGCAACCAGGCCTGACAGCACCGTCGCCAGGTTCGGCTCCGCATGCCCCGACAACACCGACACGAGTTCGCGCAGCACCACGTCGTCACGCAGCGCGTCCGCCAGGTCCTGCACCGTCCGCGTCACTGGACCCTGCGCGTCCTGCCACAGCTCAGGCCCTTCCAGCCGGTCCAAGATCGCCGACCGCACAGCCTCATCCTGCTGCTTCGCCCACGGCGTCCGCGCCCAGCGGCGCTTGTACTCGGGCTTTTCCAGCAGACGGATCGTCTTGTCAGACTCGATCAGGTCCAGCCGCCGCTGCACGACGTCGGCATACCCGCCCGGCCACGAAACCGAGAGCTCAGTGAGGGGCTGGGACCCGTGGCGTTCGAACCAGACAGTTTCCTCGGACCCGTCGGCCACATGCCGCGCGAGTGCGATCTCGAACGCCCGCTCCCCCAGCGCCAGCAGCGGTACGTCGCCCGTCGGAGCGGTCAGGTCCTCGTCGATCAGCCCGTAGAGCCGATAGACCTCCCAGTCCAGCTCCTCCTGCTCGCGAACCATCTGCCCACGGATCGCACCGACAGAGTACGCAGCAGCGGCCAACCGCTCCGCCAGCGAGTCGCTCCCGGTGGTCGAGCCCGTCGAGACCCCGTCCACCCACTCCTGCACAACGACGCCCGGGCTCACCATCGCGAGCTCCGTCGCCAACGCATCGAGCCGCCGCCCACGCTCGAGCGGCAGTGTCGCCGGAAGCGGGAACTGGCTGACCTTTGTGCTGTTGAACTGGTAGAACACCTCCCACTCGTCCTGCATGAACCCGCCGGTACCTGACTGGCTGCCCTTGTCGTGGCTGACCTGTTTGAGCCAGAAGCACGCCGTCGAGCTGTTCAGCACCGCGAGCAGCTCCAGGTGCCGCTCCTCCGGAGCACTCTCGGGCAACGTGATCACAGGCGCAGTCTGCTTGAATACCTTCCCACCCCGGTCCAGCACGAAGTGGTTATGCGTGGCAACCTCCGCAAACGTAATGGACAGCGAAGTCAAGTAACGTTCCCGTACCCAGCGATACCAGGTCCACCAGTCTTCCCCGCTCTCTGCACGAGTCTGGCCACCAAATCCAGTTGTCCCACCGAGGGTCGTTCGGAACCGCCACAGATGGCGACCCCAGGATTTCGAAGACTCGTAGGGCAGAGGTCGATAATCAGGCCCGTATGGCGCCAGCGCATATTCGTCAGGGCGCACATCCCAGTCGCGAACAACTTCACCCACAACAAGATCGCGCCCGAGATTGCGAGAATCCGGGAAGCGCTTGAACCATGGCAGCCCCAAGAAGAATGGCTCATCGTTTCCCGGGAAACTTGCGAATCCAATTTCCATAGCAAGGCGTTCACGAAGACTGCCAATCTGCACCGTCCGCATGGCTTCGAACACGTCGGCAGCGCCACCACCACTCAGGGACCACGGGAACTTCGTTAGCGTGGCACGGTCGAGGTCTGCAACAGAAATGTAGTTCCCGTCATACCCCGCTTCGCCGAGATGACCAACGATCTCAGTCCACACGAGCCCCTTCGCAGGGTCAACAGGCTGACCCGGTTCTCCACGCACGCCCAGGACCGCACGGACGGAGGCCGTGACCGGGCGACGCCTGCGGCCAACCAGGATGACGGTCGGCGTCCCATGACCAGGGATGTAGGCGCCTGAGGTGTCGATCACCTCGGTCAGGTCTACCGGGTTGTCACCGTGATAACCAGCGAACAGTTCTTCGATCACTTTCTTGCCGAACTCGCGCTTCATGAACGAGTTGGACGTGATCTGGCCGACGTGTCCTGCCGCCTGGCCCTGCTCGCCGCGCATAGCCAGGCGGAAAAAGAGTTCCATAAAGGGCACAGACAGCGCGTACTTGCCAGAAGTAGTCGAGTACGCCGCTCGATACGCCGCGTTCAGTGCCTTGTCCTTGACCGTGATGTACGGCGGGTTTCCCACCACGACGTGGTACTGGCCCGGGGTCAGGATTCCTGAATACTCGGAGAGGTCTTCGGTGTGCTTACGGTAGGGGGTATCGACAGGCTCGACCGTCGATCCGAGCGTGTCTCCCATGTCGAGCTGTCCGAAGAGGAGCTCGTCGGCCGTGCCCTGCCTGCCCTGCTCGCCCAGGAGGGAGTCGCCGATCGCCAGGTGGAAGCCGAGCGCCGGCACTCCAACGAGGGACTTTTCGCCCATCGCCAACAGACCCACGACCGTCAGTCGGAAGCGCGCGATGGCCACCGCGAACGGGTTCACGTCCACCCCGTGGATCGAGTTCAGCACCATCCGGACCCGCTCCTTGGCGTCCATGGCCGGCGCCTGCTCACGCCACGCCGCATCGATCCGACCGAACGCACCCAGCAGGAAGTGGCCTGACCCGCACGTAGGGTCGATTAGCTTCAGGTCTTCCAGAGCCGTCTCGCGCAGCGCTGGCGTCAGCGTGCGATCGAGGATGAACTCCTCGACGAACTCGGGCGTTTGCAGCAGCGCGTACGTCTTCTTCGCGTGGTCGGACAAGTCCTGGTACAGGTCGCCCAGGAACCGGGTCCCGAGGTCCGGGTCGGTGAAGTCATGCACCAGGTTCCCTGCGTCGTCCGTCCGACGCCAGAACGCGATCAGCTCAGACCCCGCCTCCGGAGAGATCTCCGCCGACCACACCGGGTTATGTCGCCGGTCCACAAGCGACGCACCGGCAGGCTGGGCGGCGAGCACCGTGAACGACTGCTGCAGCCAGTGTCGACGGTTGTGCAGCGGATTGGCGCGGAAGTACGCGTCCAGGTTCTCCTGGGCGCGTTGGGTCCGATCGCCCGGGCCGGCGATCCAGCCCACCGGGACCTGCGTGCCGTTCAAGGTGGCGCCGGCGAGCAGGTCGTTGTCCTCGCAGAAGCGCACGAACGTCGTCGCGATCAACCATGCGACAGCAGCTTGGTCCACCTCGTCGTCGCGCCACGCAACCCACGAACGAGCAGTCCGGTCGGTACGCACCGCCTCTGAATGCTCGGACCGGAGTTCCTTGCCCCAGACATTGTCCGCGTCGTCGGCCCGTTCCCGCAGGTCTGCCTGGAGACGCTTGAGCTGACCCTGCAGGTCCTTCAGCAGCGCGGGCGAGTTGATCACTGGGGTGCTCCAGGAATCTCGAGGGGTGCAACGGCGGCGAGCGCCGCAGGGTCAGACGGAAAAGTGAGCCAACCGCTCGGCCCCACAGGCACGGAGGCGCCTTCGAGGACCGGTGCTGGCTGGTCTGCGGACTTGGCAACGAGCAGCCAGCGGGTGGCGGGCCGCGGCGTGCCGACGTCAAGGAACTGCGCGAGCAGCGGGGTCATGCCGTAGCGGACGAGCGGGCCGGCATTGGTTACCAATAGTGGAACCGGACGCGCCAGCTCGTCCTCCCAACGCGGCCGCACGGCGTCACGTACGAGGGCAGCGAGCATGTTCCAGTCCGCACTGCCTCGGTCCAGTCCGTCGACTCCGACGACGAAGGACCAGTCGATTCCCTCGCGCTCAGCAAGTGTCTTTGTGGCCTGGACAAGCAGGCTGCCCACGTCGAGCAATTCCAAGCCCCGGGCGGCATAGCCGGAGGCAATGATGTGCGTCGCCCGCACATACCGGCGCGGGTCCACCGCCAGCGTCAGCGCAGCATGACGGGAGAATGAGTCGGCAAGCTTCCGAGCGACGTCGACATCGGGCGTCCCGGCGCCACCGTGTGTCGTCAGGCTGGTGCCAGTGGCCGTGGAGGCACGGTTGGAACCGGGCGTCTCGTACCGGCCGTCCACGTTTCGCACGCCTGGCAGGACCTTCGCGACCAGTTCGTCGAGGCGGACCTGGGTACCCGGCAGCCGTACCTCGGGGAACCTCGCCGATACACTGCGCCGCACTGCCTCGACGCTCAGGCTCCGCCCCGGCTTGCCGCGCAATGCATGCTCAAGCGCGATACGAACCTCAAGGTTGCGGGGGTAGAGCTCCTCGAAGCCGGAGACCGCTGCGTTGTCGCTCGCCGAGGCTGCCAAGCGCAGCAACCGATGGTCGGGTAGGTACGCGTCGCCCAGTGTCTCGCCGAGCACCGCGCGCAAAGCGCGTGCCGCGGGAACGTGCCCGATCACGCCGTCTCGGACGAGGTCGTCGGCCTGGCGGCCGAGATCGATCGCTAGGTCGCCCAGCTCGTCGGCTGTGGGCGCCGGCGCATCGAGATCCTCGGCGAGCACCGACTCGGTCAGGGCGAGCAGCGGGTCACGGCCTTGGGAGCGGCGGCGCAGGTTGAGCGCCGGGTTCGGCATCCGCAGGTCCAGCTCGTAGACAGCACGCAGCAGCGCGCGGCCCTGGCCGACGCGGGCCGGGCCTTCGAGCAGCGAGCCTCGCTGTGCGGCCAGAGCCGTGGCGAGCTCTGGGACGGTCATGATGCGGCCGGCGTCCGCGAGGATGCGCAGCACTTCGGCGTGTACTGCGTCGAGGACGCTGCCCTGCCCGGCAGGGGTGCTGGTCCACATCATGACGGCGGCTTCGATCTCGCTGTTGACCTGCTCGCGACTCAGGCCGAGCTGCTGGCCGGCCTCCGCGGGAGTAGGCCAGGTCAGAGTGAATTTCGGTGCCTTGTCGGACAGGCCGACCACTGTGCGAATGACAGTGGTGTCGCCATCGAGGCGGCCCAACAGGCCTTCAACCACGCGCTCGGTGCCCGACGCGTCGTCGTCGTTCGTCCGCGCGGGCGTGCTGAGCCGTTCGCGCCATTGGCGGATGCGGCCCTGGATCTCCTTGCGGTACTTCTCGCCGAGTCCCCGGATCGAGTTGACACGCATGGGGTGGATGCCGAGCAGGTCGCCGACTGTGACCGCTTCGTCAAGGCGCGCGAGGGCGGACAGGGCGCGGGCCGAGAGACCGGACTGTTCCAGGAGTGTCTCGACGGTCGCCCGTGCAGCGCGGGCGTCATCGGCCCCGGTGGTGTCGTCGTCGGCGTCGAGGGAGGCAAATGCCTCGTGCCAAGCGACGGCAAGCTCGTCGACCGTGCCGAAGCGGTCCTTGGCGTCGGGCGACAGGGCGCGGCGGAAGAGTGCGGTGAGCGGGACTGCAACGGCCTGCTCGAAGCCGCCGGGGTCGACGACGGGGGCGTCAGTGGCGTGGGCCGGGACGCCCGCGCCCTGGCCCCACCAGGGGAGTTGGCCGGTGGCCATCTCGAACAAAGTCGCCGAGACGGCGTAGATCTCAGCCGCACGGTCATAGACCGTACGGCGGCCGCGGCCAAGGTACGGGTCGAGATAGCCGGTTGTACCGGACCGCAGGTTCTCCACGGGTTCGGTGGCAAGCGAGAAGTCGAAGAGAACGAGGGTCGGGCGACGCGTGCCCGGGTCCTCGCGGATACCGAGGTTCGCCGGCTTGATATCCCGATGGAACACGCCCTTGCCGTCGAGATAGCTCATCGCTTCCAGCAGTTCGGAGCCAAAGCGTTCGAGCTGCCCCAGGGTGGCGCGCCCCTCGGTGGTGAGACGTGCAGCAAGAGTCTCCGGTCCGGCGTCGGACAGCAGGAGACCACGGCGGCCATCGAGGTCGAGCGGGCCTTCGAGGAGCCGAACGACGCGCTTATGGTCCAGCCCCTTCAGAATCTGCGCCTCGTTGTCGAGCGCGCGCGCCGCGACGTCAGTGCGGGCGATCTTCAGAATCAGCTCACGGTCACGACCTGCGTCATCGCCCACCGTGTCGTCGAGCACGGCGAGCGCGACGCCGCTGGAACCTTCGCCGCGGCGCCGTGAGACCAGAAAGCGGTCGGCGATCATGTCTGCGGTCTGAGCGTCGAGGGGGTCGGCAACAGGCGTCCGGACCTCGTCAACCGCTTGGCGCCGAACCTCGTCCCAGGCATCCCGGACCAGACCAAGAACCTCGTCGATCGTGGCCGGCCGGTCGGACTCGACCACGCTGGTGGCCAGCGTGACAGCCACGGCCAGGTCGTCGGGAACGCCCTGTGCCGCGCGTCGGGGGTCAAGCCCGCCGAGCTCTGCGTGAACCTGCTCCAGCTCGGCAAACGTGGCCGCGGGGGCGGTGCCGGTAAGGATGAGGTAGGCAAGTGCCCCGAAGCCATACACGTCCAGGGGGACGCCGGGCAGTTCCGTCGCGTTCTGCCGCGCCTCGGGCGCCAGGTAAAGCCAGTCCTCCTGGTTGGACGCGCCCATCAGGTCGGCGAGGCCCCCACTGATGGCGGTCCAACGAGAGGTCGCGTCCGTCGAGCGGTCCTTCTGGCCGAAGTACCAGTCTCGGATTGTCACGCGCGGCAGGCCACGCTTGCGCGGGGTCACCCAGATGCGCGCCGGCGCCAGCGCGCGGTGCAGGAGGTGACGCTGGTGTGCGTACCGCAGGATCTCGCCGAGCCGGGTGATCAGACCAACGCGCTCCTCCATCGTGAGGTTCGCGCCATCCGCCGCAAGGTAGTCCGACAGTGGTGTGGAGGCGTCGTCGTGGTCGAAGACTAGGGCCGGACCATCGTCGGTCTTCTTGAAGTCGACCGGAGCCGCAATGCCGTCGTTACTGATGCCGTAGGTCAGCTGGAACTCCCGCTGAGCCAACTGCTCGATCCGGGTGCGTTCGCTCGTCGGCGCCTTGGGCGGCACGTCGTACAGGCGCAGACGACGCTTGATGCTCGGCATCGCAGGCAGCTGGACCAACACGTCGTGCCAGTCAGGTCCCTCTGCGATCGGCGTCGAAGAGGCGACCTCGAAGTCGCCGACCATGCGGACCTTCGGCGTCTTGCGGAAGCCCGCCTTGTCACACAGGGCGCGCACCTGCTTGGCCTGTACCCCGTCAATGCGATGATGCGGATTGCTCGGCAGCGCGCCAACGAACTGACTCAATGTCTGGAGCGGCTTCTGCGGCTTCTGCGTCTTGACGTCGTAGTCGTCCAGGCGAAGAACGTTGGACAGCCCGAGCTCGTCGACCTTGACCATGCTTCCATGACCGTGCAGCACCACGAGAGCCTTCACGAACGGCAGCGTCTTGGCCGCTGCCGGACTCGGCGCATACGACTTCAAGAGGCTCGACAACCGCTTGGCCTTACGATCCGTCAGCAGCCACGGATTCTCGACGTTGCGAGTCCCGTGGTACCAACGCTGTGCCGTGCCACTTATGGTGCCGTGCCACCCCTTGAGCTCCACCACGAAGAAGCCGGCCGGCGAGAGCAGGAGGACATCGATCTCTGCGCTCCGGCCGTTGCTGTCGATGAACGTCAGGTTCGCCCAAGCCGTGGTGACGCCGTCGTCAGGAAGGACCTCGCGGACCTTCTGGAGCGCCTTGTCTTCGGCAGGCGTCACTGGCTCGCCCATGACGATCCAGCGGGAGTCAGGCAGCATTCGGACAGAACCTCAAGACATCGGTGGCGGGACTGTACTCAGCGTCGCATGCGAGGCGGTGTACAGCCTGGTGACGCTGGTGAAACGGTACCTGCCGTCAGGCCAGCGACGCGGGTTAAAACGGGTGAGCCGCGGGTGACTCTGGCCAAGTAACTGTTGGTTCAACCAACTGGCGCTGCTAGCTGACCAACGACGGCATGAACGACGTCGAACTGCTGACCTGGGCTGCACGCGGAGTCGCGATGGGGCACGCACTCCAGCAGCTCAAACCCGTCGCGGACGAGGTCACCCGCACCACATAAGAGCACGGCGTCGTCGATGCCTCCGGTCGATCACTGCGCGGGACGTAGCCGGTCGCTAGCCATTTCGGGCCCCGGGCCGCCTCCGAGAGGACCGCAGCTCCCGGGGCCCTCCGCCATTGCGTGAGAGTCAGAACGTCTCAGCGCAACCAGATGCGCAGGTAGCTCCCTCGCTCCTCTCCCAAGCCGGCGGCAGCCCAATTGGCTGTCTGCCCGGGCTCGTCGCTCCGCACGTCGACATTGGTGCGGTTGAGATAGGCGCTACCTCCGACGCACTTCACGACGAACCCCCAGCCCGGCCATGAGGCATCGGGGTCTGCCAATTGCATGCCAACGGATGCGAGCGCGGCGACCAAGGGCGCCAGGGAGCCCACCGGTTGTCCAGGCACGGGCTCCACCAATGCTGCCGCGACGTGCTCGGCTGGCGCCCGCACCGGTACGGCCGGTTCAGGCGCGGAGGAAGCCTCTCGGCTCCGCCCACCGAGCGTGTTCGGACTTGGCCACACGCGAGTTGCCACTGCTGCGAGGAATGCCCCTCGCGCGTCGATCTCGGACTCACTCCATTGCTCGACAGCAGCGATTCCCTTGTTGATCACCAGGGCGCCCTGCTTCGCAAACTCCGGCCGCTTCGCGGTCCACCCCAAGTTCGAGACGTCAAGATTGAACGCCTGAGTGACGAGGGTCAGGTTGCCAAGTCGGTCGAGCGCCTGCCCACGCAGCAGAACGCGTTGGACAGCCTCGGTGTCACCGGCGTCGGGGTCAGCGTCGACAAGATTGCCGGCAGCATCGCGCAGTGGCCAATGCGCCTTCCAGCTGCGCGGCAGCACGTGCTCGATCTGCAGTCCGTCGAATCCGATCGCCGCGGGCGGCTCATGTGGGTCGTCACGTCGGAGCTGGTCGTCAATCGCCTCGAACAGCGTGCGGATCCGGTACTGCGCCACGTTCTTGTAGAACGGCCGCGTCATGAACGCATCGCGGACTTCGTTGTCAGTAGGCCATGCAAGCGTGCCACCCTGCAGTGCGTCGACGACGGCATCCGCAACGTTCTCGCCTGATGCGGCGGCACTCTTCGCCTCCCGCAGAACCCGGGTGAGGTGCGTGCCGTAGCCACGCGTCTGCCAACCAACGTAGACCCGGCGCAGCGCCCACGATTCGACCGAGCGCACGGCGCGTACCTCGTCCTCCAGACTCACTACCTGCGGTGACGCGATGCGTAACCAGGCGAGGAGGGGCACCGACGTCGTGATCTCGAACGCGTTGAGCCGGTCGTACGACGTGCGCAGGCGCGGATCCACGGCTTCGGCGCCGTAGATTGCCCGGTACGCCTTGGCATAGTGACTGAGCTCGCGCAGGACATGCTCGGTATCAGGAGCGCCGGGCCCATTCAGGTACTCCCGCGCCTCGCGATACAGGTGGCTTACGTTCGCCTCGGAGCCTGAGATGCCGGTAAGCCAGACCGACAGCAGGACGTCGCGACGGCCGCGCGCCGCGTGGCCACGGCCAACGATGACCTTCCACCAGTCATCGTCGAAGTGCGCCCAGTACGCGTCGTAGAGCCGATCGACATCCTCGTCAGCAAGTTCGCCCCGAAGGAAGAGAAGGTTCTTGACGAGATCAATCGCCGCGAGCGGAGTCTGACGACCGTTGAGCACCTCGAAGATGACCTGAGCGTCGTCGTTGTCCTCGAGGTCGATGACGACCAGCTTGAAAAGGCTCGACAACGCGTCTGCCAGCGCCTGTAGACGGACGGGGTCCAGTTCGCCGGCGTCGTTGCGTGCACTCTCGCGCACGGCCTCGGAGAAGTACCGGCGCGCTCTGAGGTAGAGGTGGTCCTTGTCCCCGGCATAGGCAGGCACCGTGTCGGCCATCGCGGCGGGCCACACTTCGCGATCTCGTCGCCGTGGCCAGAGCTTGTGAACCTCCTCAGGCGAGTCCACGACGTCGTCCGGGTTGAAGAGCATGCGGCGGACGGACTTGCGACGATCCGACCCAACATCCTGGAGAACGTCAAGCAGACCGCGCACGAGGAGCTGAATCGTCGTGAGCCGCTGCTGACCGTCGATGACCGAGCGCAGAGCAATCCCGCCCGTGGCGAACGGAAGGCTCGCGCACACGACCGCGCCAAGAAAGTGCGGCGTGACGCCCTGCTCCTTGTTCTTCAGGCCTACCGCCTTCTCGTCCTCGTCCGAGCGAACTTCGAGGAGCTTGTCCGCTGTGCTCTCCAGGTCTTCGAATAGGAGTTTCCACTGACCGTCGAGGGTCCACTCGTAGTCCCGCTGGAACGTCGGGATGATGTACCGCCGCTCCGGCTTGAGGATGTCCTGCAGCGGGTAGGTCTTTGCGTCCACGGGGCTCCTTTGCATCTGCGACGTCGTTCATGATGTCAGGCCCGGGCGTACTACTGCCTACCGGCACGGGTGATCCTGGGCCCAGTCCATCGACTTGGCTGCTGGAACACCGTCGATCATCGCCCGGGTGACTTTGGTGAGTTCCCGGTTCCGACAGCACAGGTCCGGGGTAGCGTCACCGCCGTGGCAGCAATCCGAGTGCGGGAACAACACATCGCCGTATTCGGCGGGGCCGGCAGCGGCAAGACCGTCCTGGTCTCGTCCTTCTACGGCGGGGCACAGGAGCACGCGTTCCTCAAGGAGAGCCTGTTCCACGTCATCGCTGATGACACCAGCCAGGGCACCCGCCTCCACCAGAACTACCTCGGCATGAAGAACAGCGCTCGGGTGCCTGCGCTGACACGCTTCGCAGCGACGCCATACTCCTTCACGATCAAGTTGAAGGATCAGGGTGACGCCAAGGCCACCAGAGCGAGGCCCTTCGACGCGCTACGCGTCGTCTGGCACGACTACCCGGGCGAGTGGTTCGCGGAGGAGCCGAGCGGCGAGACGGAAGCAGAGCGCCGTCTCCACACGTTCCGGTCGCTGCTGCGGTCCGACGTCGCCCTCGTCCTGGTCGACGGCCAGAAGCTTCGCGACAGCGCTGGTGAGGAGGAGAAGTACCTCAAGTCCCTGTTCTGGGGTTTGGTCGTCGAGAAGGCCGGCGGTGACGTCACCGCACTCCACGAAGTACTCAAGGGCATGGTCCAGGTCCCGGATGCGCTGTCGATGGGCGAGGACTTCATGCTGCTCTCGTCGGCCCGGTTCACGCCGGACAAGATCGAGGTGACCGAACGGGTCGGCCTCGACCTTCTGCTGCCAGTCGCTTCCCTTCTGCCCCTGGAGCGGCTCATCCAGTGGTCCGAGCGGTTCGATATCCCGCGCAAGTGGATGGACCAGCTCGCGGACAACGCCGACGCACTGGCGACCGCCCTCGCCGGGGCGAGCGTCGTCACCGCCGTCCTGAACAAGGTGCCCAAGATCGGTCCAGCGCTGGGCAAGGTCGCACTCCCCGCGCTCGCCGAGGCGATCAAGCTCGGCCTGCCGAAGATCAAGGAGGCGAACGCCCAGGCCCGGGCGAACAAGGACCAACTGAGGACTGTCCTGACCCAGTTCCGGCTCGACCTCGAACAGGGCGTCGAGGACGGACTCCTCGTGAAGAGCCTCAGGTGAACTTCGTCTGGGCGACACGCGGAAGGTCCTGGGGCTTTCGGTTCCTCCGCGACGGAGGGTTCCCCGACCCACTCCCGGTCTATGACCATGCATTTGCGGGCACCGAGGACGAGCCGACGACGTACCGGCGCGTCGGCACGCAGGTTGCCTTGCGTTTCCCTGACCCCGATGGTCGATCGGACGAGGCGGGGCGCGTCATCCCCCACGACATCGTCGTCCTGCCGCCGCTGGCAGACGACATCCGCTCCGTCGATGACGGTCAGCGGATCGTCTGGCCGCTGATTGCGGATGCCTTCAAGAGCTTGTGGGACCTGAAGCGGCCACTGTCGGCTACCGACATCAGGAGAGCCTTCGGTGACGATCCGGCCAGTCTCGGCAGCGACGAAGAGCACCGACCGTGACCCACTTCGGGCCACTCGGCCCCTACCGCCAACGAGCAGCGAACGCTCCGTTCATCCGCTTGAGCGAGACGAAGCTGCCGTCGGCGATGCGTCGGCGGGTTTCCTGCCACTCGCGGATCACGCGTCGCCGGCCGTCGGGATGCTCGGGCCAGTTGTCCCGTGTGATGGGAACACCCGAGTAGACCGGCTCGTAACTGAACCCGTGCAATGGCGCGGCTTTCGGATGCACGGTGGCGAGAATCTGGATCGCGCGACGGTGGTACCACTTGGACACCGCCGCGACGGGTAGTCCGACGTGGACGGCCTCATCGAGGAACGTGGTCGAGTTCTGCACGTTCTGCCAGGTGTCTGCCGACTCGGCCTCGACACGAATCACGTCCATGGGGACACCCCGCTCGATGAGCAGGTTACGCAGCACGTGCCCTTCGACGATGCCGTTGTGCCTGTTGACCCCGCCGGTCACGATGATCAGCGGAGCCAGACCTTGCTGGTAGCGATCGGCAACAAGGTCTGCGGGCAGCGTCTGATTGGTGCCGAACACGAAGTAGGCCGCCGGGCCGGTCGGGGGCGCCTCGATGTCCACGAACGCCGTGATCTGCGGGACTAGTTCAGGGCTGATTTCGGCGACGCTGAAGTCGATCCCGGCGTACGCCGAAGCTCCGCCACTGGGCACCGGTGCTTCCCCCTGGTCGGTCACGTCCTGCTCCCTGCTGCTGCGAGGTCCCGTGCGGCGTCACGGTACAGGCCGGCAAACTCCGATACCTCGGCTGTGTCGCTGATGCCAGCACCAGCGAGGGCGCGGTCGAGCTTGCCTGCTAGGACGACGGTGGGCCACACGGTGCCCGGCACACTCAGCGCGGCGGCTCCGGTCGCGGCAGCCTCATCCAGCTCTCCGAGCCCGGCCTGTGCCAGGGCCAGCACGAGGAGGGTTCGGGCGTAGCTCGATGTCTCGCGGGCTCGGCCCTCAGGGTACGCCGTCGTGATCAGGCCCTCGGTGACCGCCGAAGCCTCTGCATACTCGCCGACCAGTAGCAGCGAAGCGGCCGTGTACGGAGGCTCGGCGGAACGCGCGATCGAGTGCACACCGGCGTTGGCGTCATCGTCGAGAGCGGAAATCGCAGTCTGCGCCCGGAGGCGAGCGGTCTGCATGCCCTGCGTGTTGCCGAGCGAGGCATGCGAGCGCATCTGCTGGCAGATCAGCTTCGCGAACGCCACAGTGCCGACAGGTGCCATGGCCGCGCCCTGACGAGCCAAGTCCAGTGAACGGGCTCCGCGTCCTTGGTAGTGCGAGATCGTGGCACGGGTCAGCAGCGCCCAGCCCGAGATCACCGGGTGGCCCGCCGCTTGGCCACGATTCTGCGCGTCGAGCGCCCAGACCAGTGCTGAGGTGTGGTCGCTCTGGTAGGAGGACGCGACGGCCAAGATGCTGGACAGCCACGCAGCGGCCGCTTGGATGTCAGCTGCCCGAGCCCCGATGGGCTTGTACCTGTCGAGAAGTGACCGTGCGAACTGCCGGGCCGCTAGAAGGTCGGCCAGGACCGGTGCCGGGCCGGCGGTCGCGAGCCTGTCGGAGGTGAAGGCGATGACCTCTTCCAGAGCGTCGATCGCCGCGCCAAGACTGTCGGGCTGTCCGGACTCCACCATGCCCAAGGCGTACGTCAGGCTGGACGAGCCGTACTCAGATGCGGGGCTGACTCGCGCCGCTTCCTGGGCCACTCCTGGATACGACGCCGACCGAGCCTGCCCGGTGTCAATCTGTCTCGTCGCCACAAGTCGACGTTCGGCATCCGACATCCGGTCGAGGTCGGCCTCGTCGAGGAGGTCGGCAACCACGCAGCCGTGTCCAAATGCGGACGCCAGCGCGGCGAGGACCTCCAGCGAAGGACGTGTTCCGCCGAACGGCCAGGACTCCCACTCGGAGACGCGGCTCTCACCGATGGCCAGGTGTGGGTTGGCGGAGCGGAACTCCTGAACGAGCTTCCACTGCGGCCATCCCATCGCGTACCGCCAGGCGACCCGCGGCCGCACGTGCAGCCGCGCAGCCAGCTCGACCGCGACGTCCTTGGTGGACATGCCCCTGCGGAACAGCTCCTGTCGGATCTGCTCGCGCAAAGCCTTCGCACTCTTGGCCACAACCTGCCCCTCCAGGTTCCGGCGATCCGTCGTGAGGCTCGCCTCTAGGCAGCCTAGTGACGGCAGCGGACTGCGGCCCTTCGCGCGACGGAAGTTTCCAGCCTCTGGAAGTTGTCGGGCCTCGGGATCGCGTCTCCGCTGCACCTAGACTCTGATCGCGTTCTTCCTTGGACAGGCGGATTTCCCACCTGCGGGCAGCAGCAGGGTGGTTCTGCCTGACGGCGACGGCTCCCCGCCGACGTCGGGCACCCCGACCCTGACCCATCGGAGATCACCGTGACCACACACGACAACGTCGACATTGCTTCGCCAAGGCTGATCGCCCTCGACATCGACGGCACCCTGATGCACGCCAACGGCCATATCACCGACGTCGTCCACCAGGCGATCGACCAGGCCCAAGCTGCCGGGCACCACCTGGTGCTCGCCACCGGTCGAGGCCTCGACGGGCTCCTACCCGTCGCCGAGCGGCTCGGGCTGACCGACGGATTTGCGGTGGCCGCCAACGGCGGGCTGACGATCCGTCTGGATCCCGCCGCACCGGACGGTTTCCGGTTCGCGAACGCGCGGATGTTCGACCCGGCAGACGTGATCGAGGCTGCCCTCTCACTCATCCCGGATGTCCTCGTCGGGGTCCAGGAGCTCGTCAGGGGCTGGAAGGTGAACCGCCCTTTCGACCCGAAGCTGCTCAACGGTGAGCAGACGCAGGCCGACGTGGTGGATCTTTGCGCGGCACCTGCCTGCCGGGTCTCGTTGTCCGCCCCTGAGATCCGCCTGCACCTGGAACCTCTGCGCGCGACAGGGGTAACGGTCACGCCCGCGGGACCGGACTGGCTCGACGTGACCGGCCCGCGTGTATCGAAGGCGACGACGCTGGAGCGGCTTCGGGCCAAGCTCGGAGTTTCGATCGAGCACACCGTCGCGATCGGCGACGGGCCCAACGACATCGAAGCCCTGACCTGGGCCGGCCGAGGCGTTGCGATGGGTCACGCTGCTGCGGCAGTGCGCGAGGCGGCCGACGAGGTCACCGGCACGATCCACGAGGACGGCTCCGCAACGGTTCTGGCTTCGCTGGTACAGCCGACGACCGAGCAACCGTCCGAGGAGTCAGCCTGACAGGGGCGCTATCGATCTCGAGACCGGCCGAACGGCAGGAGCGTCCCATCCACATCGAGGAACAGGATCGGGCGCGAGACACCGGTCATCCCGCACGATATCGACGACACACGGTAAGCGACGCGCCGTCTTCGCGGGTCCCCGCGCAGCGTGCGAGATTCGCGACGTCGTCATGGATCGGGCGGGTGCAGAGGGACGAACGTGCCCAAGTACCTGCGCCGCATGATCGAAGGCGCCCCTCTCGTCTCCCTTATCTTCGACAGCGAGGAGTCGCCGAGGGTGCCCACCTGGTGTTTCAGGCTGGCCGAACGCACTTTCATGGTTCTGGTGGCGCCCAGTGGGTACTCTCGCAGCGTCGTCGTCGTTGCTGCTCAGGGGTGGGATGCGCATGAGGCCGTCTGATTGGTCGCCGGTGGGGTTGGATGCCGATCCGACGCCGGGTGATCCGGTGCTGGTGCTCTCGGGTGGGCAGGAGTATCTGGACGTCGCGGACTCGATCGACAACGCCGCCTCGGCGATGAGTCGTCTCGATGTGGAGGGGACCATCTCGCAGGCGGTGGATGCGTTGATGGCGACCAAGGAAGACACCATCGGCGAGATCCGTAAGGCGCATGGCCGGTATGTGGCCGCGGGTGAGGCCCTGGTCGGGTACGCGTCGTCTCTGGAGCGGGTGCAGGCGGAGACGTTGGCGGCGTTGGAGCAGGCGCGGACCGCTCAGGATGAGGCGCAGTCGGCGTCGGGTTCGCAGGATCGGTGGCAGGAGCTGGCCGACTCGGCGAAGGACGAGTCGGAGAAGGCGGAGTATCAGCGGCAGGCTGATCAGGCTGGTACAGACGCGAACCAGGCTTCCTCCACGATCTCCAGCGCGACGAGCGCGGTGGAGTCCGCGGTCTCGGACCGCAACCGCGCCGCGGACCATGCGATCGACCGGATCGAGGAGATCACCTCCTCGGATGATCTGAACGACGGCTGGTGGGAGGACTGGGGTTCCAAGCTCGTCGCCGCGATCGCTGACATCGCCGACATGATCTCCACCATCGCCGGGATCCTCGCGATCATCGTCGCGTTCATCCCGATCGTCGGCACCGCCCTGGCGGGTGTGCTCCTCGTGATCGCCGCTGTCGCGGCGATAGTCAGTGCGGTCGCGAACATCACGCTGGCCGCCACCGGTGAACGGTCGTGGGCGGAGGCGGGTCTCGCGATCGCGGGTGCTGCGTTGTCGTTGATCGGTCTGGGTGGTGCGGCGAAGGCTGCGATGGGGCTGTCCAAGGCGATCGTCAAGGGCGGTGGCCTCAAGCAGGTGCTGAGCAAGGGGTGGTGCAAGTTCGGGTTCGGCAAGTGCTTCGTGGCGGGCACCCTGATCCATACCCCGGACGGCCCGCGCCCGATCGAGGACATCAAGGTCGGGGACAAGGTCTGGGCCCACGACCTGGCCACGGGCGCTGATGAGCTGCAGGTGGTCCTGGAGACGTTCGTGCGGCACACGACGGAGCTGTTCCACCTCACCATCAACGGCGCGGTCATCTCGACTACGGCCGAGCACCCGTTCATGGTCTCCGGGCGTGGCTGGCTGGATGCCGCTTTCCTGAAGGTCGGCGACCTGCTGGTCACACCGGACGGGGCCACGGTCCCGATCGAGGCGATCGAGACCGAGCAGCGCGACGACGCCGAGGCGGAGTCGGTCTACAACTTCCACGTCTCCACCCACCACAACTACTACGTCCACGCCGGCGACATCGCCGTCCTCGTTCACAACGGCCTCCACACCAGACCTGGCTCGCTCGCGCAGTTCTACGGCGTGTCGACAAAGAAGGTGAAAGATGCGATTCACATGGTAAAGAACCAGGGTGGATGGCGAGGCGATGGTGCCCGACGAAACCCGGATGTCATAGTCGATGATGCAACCGGAGAGGTGTACCCTCAACTCCCAGGCGGAAAGCCTGCGGACGAGAGCATCGGCAATATTCTCGACTACCTTGATCTTCCGGAATGACTGGTGATCGCATGATAAGCAGCGTGGCGGTTCGTATCGAGTCGGCAGAGTTGACGGGCGAGGAGTTGAGTGAGCTGCTCGGCCCGAGTACCTGGCACGCCGACCGTGACTCACTCGTCAGCGCACGGCGACCGGACGGTCCCAGGCGGCAAATGACGACGTGGATCAAAGAATCATCCGTCAGCTCGGACGAAATCTCCGTTCACGTAGATTCGCTGCAAGATGTTATGCGCGCGGCGAATCACGCGCGTACCCAGGGTGTCGACATTACTATTGACCTCACATTCATGGTTGAAGCACGTGAGATGGGGTTCATCGTCGCACTGGAAGTGGGGCTATTGAAACGGCTCGCCGAGCTGGGGTGTGGACTGGTCGCCGACGTATACAACTCAAGCACCGACTGACCTCGACCAGACGCGGCAGGACCCTGCCCGGCCCGCAGACTCGCGACCGCGGTTCCATCGAGATGCTTGCGGCCTACTGGAAGTGGCCCGCTCGACGGCCTGGCGGATCGCCGTCTTGTAGTCCCCTGGCATGTTCAGGGCGTAGACCTCGTCGGGCGTGACGAGGCCCAGAGGTAACGGCTGGCAGATGGCTGGTTAGATGACGCCACGTCGTGCTGGGCCGAGTGCCGCTCAACGGAGAAGTTCGTGGAGCGGGTGTGCACCATTTCCTCAACGGGCAGGACATCGTGGAGAACCTCGAGGTGATCAATCAGGTCGGGCTCACGCGGCTGGGTGAGCCCGGCACGCCCGAGGACGTTCAGTCGGCCTGGAAGGGGACATTCGAACTGCCCTGGTTCCACGTCCGCACCGCTGGGCGTCTCCCATGACAGCACTGATCGCCTTCGGCTCCGACCGCGTACAGGACGACTATGTCAACTCGTCGTGGTGGTTCGACTTTCTCGAACGCCACGTGGAGCCCGAAGCGGGAGAGCTCCGCAGGGTCCTCGACGAGAACGTCAGCGTCATCGGTGTGAACTTCTCGACGATGACCGCCGAGGAACGTACCGTCGTCGCTGACTGGCTCGCCGACGCGATAGGAGCCGACATTGCCGCGTCCTTGCTGACAGGGCAGTCGCTCGAGCACCTCACCGACCTCAGAGAAAAGCTGGTCGTCGTCGCGTCGCGAGAGGACCAGGGCTCATGACGAGACGCGGAGCGCTCTCTCTTCCCAACACGAACGAGACGACCGAGCGCGCACCGAGGCCTGTCGATTCGTAACTTGGGCCCACGTACACCGAGTTCTACGACCAGTGCCCCGTCCTCCGCGCCGAGGACCCAGCCCTACGCGCCAACCGCCTCGCACTGTGCGAGTTCACCGGCCGCACCCTGGCAACCGGACTCGACCTGCTCGGCATCGCCGCACCCGAACGCATGTGACTGGGCCCGGCCCTGCGGGCCAGGTCACAACACGAATGGCGCCCTAATACACCGCCATCGCCCCGTCCACCTCGCGCGCCCACGCAACGATCCCGCCCTCGACCGACCGCGCATCGATCCCAGCGGCACGCAGCCGCCGGGCCACACGGGCCGACCGGACCCCCGACTTGCACAGCACGTGCACCGGCCGCCCCGCCGCCCAGACCGCGACGTCGTCCACCGCCGCGTCCGCGCCGTCCCCTGCGAAGGCGCCCGAGGGAACCACCCGTGCGCCCGGCAGGGCGGCGAGCTCGACCTCCCACGGCTCGCGCACGTCGAGCACCACCGGCTCGGAGCCGTCGGCGCGCAGCGCCGCCAGCTCCCGCACCGAGACCGCCGCTTCGTCGGACGACGGCGCCGGCCCGGAGCCGTCCGCCGGCGCCAGCCCGCAGAAAACCGCGTACGGGTCGACGTCGCCGGTCCCGGTCAGCAACGCGGTGACGGGCAACCGGGCAGGGTCGCGCCGGACGGCGAGCTGCCGCCAGGTGAGGGCCAGCGCGTCGTACACGGCGAGCCGGCCGAGCAGGGTGTCCCCCGCCCCGGTGAGGAGCTTGACCGCCTCGGTCGCCATGACCGAGCCCACGGTGCCGCACATCGCGCCGAGCACGCCGCCCGTAGCGCAGTCCGGCGACGCGCCGGGCGGTGGCGGTACCGGGAACACGTCCCGGTACGTCACGCCGTCAACTCCGTCCGGGGGCGCCCCCCAGAACGTGGCGACCTGCCCGGTGAACCGGTAGATCGCACCCCAGACGCACGGGATGCCCAGCACCTCGGCGGCATCCGACACGAGGTAGCGGGTGGCGAAGGCGTCGGTCCCGTCCAGCACCAGGTCGTAGCCGGACAGCACGTCCAGCGCGTTCGCCGTCGTGAGCCGTTCTCGGTGCTCGACCACCTGGACGTGCGGGTTGACCTCCGCGATCGCGGCCCGCGCCGACGCCGTCTTGGGCAGCCCCAGGTCCGAGACGCCGTGGATCACCTGGCGCTGCAGGTTCGACGCCTCGACGACGTCGTCGTCCACGATCCCTAGCGTGCCCACGCCCGCCGCGGCGAGGTAGAGCAGGGCCGGGCTGCCCAGGCCGCCGGCGCCCACCACCAGCACGCGCGCGTTCGCCAGCCGGCGTTGCCCCTCCGGGCCTACTCCGGGCAGCGGGAGGTGCCGGGCGTACCGGGCGAGCTCGTCGCGGCCTAGCTCTCGTCCGGGCTCGACCAGCGGCGGCAGCGCAGTCACAGTGCCAGGTCCAGGTTGTTGCCGACCGCGACCAGTCCGTCGACCGGGGACGAGGCGAGCGCCCGCTCCCGGCGCGGCGGCCGGCCGGCGCGCGCGGCGTCGTACCCTGCCGCGACGGCGAGCCGCATGGCACGGGCCATGCGCACCGGGTCGGCGGCGCGCGTCACGGCCGTGGCGAGCAGCACGCCGTCGCACCCGAGCTCCATGGCCAGCGCGGCGTCCGACGCCGTGCCGATGCCCGCGTCCAGGATCACCGGGACCGACGACGCCGAGGCGATCGCCTCGATGTTGCGCGGGTTGGCGATGCCGAGCCCGGAGCCGATGGGCGAGCCCAGCGGCATGACCGCGGCGCAACCCACGTCCTGAAGGCGGCGCGCGATGATCGGGTCGTCGTTCGTGTACGGAAGCACGGTGAAGCCGTCCTCGACCAGGGTCTTGGCCGCCTCGACCAGGCCGATCGGGTCGGGCAGCAGCGTCACGTCGTCGGCGATGACCTCCAGCTTGACCCAGTCGGTCTCGCACGCCTCCCGCGCGAGCTGCGCGGTGAGCACCGCCTCGCGCACGGAGAAGCAGCCCGCGGTGTTGGGCAGGGCGCGGATGCCCAGGCGCGCGAGCAGCCCCCACACCGACTGATCGCCGGCGCGGGCCGGGTCGTCCGACGGCCGGGGCCGGGACACGCGTCGCATCGCGACGGTGGTCAGCTCCGTGCCTGACTCCACGAGCGCGTCCTCCAGGGCGAGCAGGCTCGCCGCTCCCCCGGTGCCCATGACCAGGCGCGATCCCAGCGGCGTGCCCGCGATGGTGAGCGGTGCGTCCTCCATGTTCAGCCTCCCTGCACTGCGGTGACGACCTCGACACGGTCGCCGGGCCGGACGGTCGTGGTGCCCCAGACACTGCGCGGCACGACGGCGTCGTCCAGCGCTACGGCGACACCCTGCGGCGCGCCGTCGACCACGAGGCCGGGCAGGAGCCGGGCGACCAGGTCGGCGATGGGCAGCGGGCCGTCGAGCGGATACGGCTCGCCGTTGACGACGGCGGTGCCCGACGCCCTGGACGGTGGGATGGTCATGACGTGCCTCCTCGGATCGCGCCGTGCGGGATGCCCGCCGCGCTCAGTACGGGGTCGGCGAACCTCCGCGGGTTCGCGAACCGGGTCGCGGCCTCGACGGCCGCCTCGACGCTCGCGGGCGCAACGCCGCTCGGTCGCGGCTCGGCGGAGCGGGCCACGCCCAGCGCCCGGTCGACGGCGGCCGCCGTCAGCGGCGTGAGCAGGATGCCGTTGCGGTGGTGCCCGGTGGCCAGGTACAGGCCGTCGGCCGCCCACCCCAGCAGTGGCGCGTTGTCGGGGCTGCCGGGCCGGGAACGGGTGGTGGCCCCGAGAAGGACGGCGTCGTCGAGCCCGGGCAGCAGGGCGCGGGCGTCGCGCAGCAGGGCGAAGACGTCGCCGGCGCGGGTCAGGTGGTCGTCCTCGCGCTCGTCCGACGTCGCGCCCACGACCACCTCGCGCCGCCCGTCGGGCCGCACCCGACGGGGCACCGCGTAGACGGGGCGTCCTTGCACGGTGCCGCGCACCACGACTGCGGGCGCCCGGTCGGCGTCGGCGTCCAGGCGCAGCGTCGTACCGGGCACGGGCCGGGTGGGCGCGCCCGCGAACAGGGACGCGCTCGCGTGGCCGGCGGCCAGGACCACGGTCCCGGCCGCGTACGCGGTGCCCGCGTCGTCGATCGCGCCGACGACCGCGCCGTCCGCCCAGGTCAGCGAGATCGCGGCGCGGGGCACAAGGGTCCTCCGCGCGGCGATCGCAGCGAGCGCCGCGCGCACCGCACGCGGGTCCACCCGGTGGTCGCCAGGGACCCAGGCCGCGCCCGCCACCCGGAGCCCGACGCCGGGTTCGCGCCGCCGCGCCTCGTCGGGCGAGATCTCCACCGAGCCGAGGTCCCACTCGTGGTGCAGGGCGAGCATCCGGCGCAGTGCGACCAGGTCGTCGCCGTCGTAGGCGAGGGCGATGGTGCCGGTCGTCTCCAGGCCGACGGCGCCCGGCGGCAGCCCTGCCGCACGTTCGAGCGCGTCGGCGAACGCCGGCCAGAGGGCGAGCGAGGCGGTGCCCAGCCGCGCCTGCCCCTCTTCCCCGAAGCCCGCCTCCATGACGGGCGCGAGCATGCCGGCGGCGGCGTGGGTGGCTCCGTCGCCGGGCGACGGATCAAGGACGACGACGCTCGCCCCGGCCTCCAGCGCACGCCAGGCCGCGGTGAGGCCGATGATGCCCCCGCCAATGACGAGGACGTCGCACACATGACTGCTCAAGGGTGTTCTCCCTTCGCTGGCATGACCCAGATCAGGTTCGACGGTCGGCGCCCTGCGCCCTCTCAGCCCCGTCCGGGGCTCCCGTGCACGCGACAACCATAGCCCGGCCCGCAGGAGTTCCAGGACCGTGTCTCGGGCACCCTCCGAAGGACGCCGCGGCGTCGGCCTACACTCGCGCTCGTGGACCCCCGCACCCGGCTCGCCGACGCCCGCCTGTACCTCTGCACGGACGCCCGTCAGGACACGAACGACCTCGAACCGTTCCTGCACGCGGCGCTCGAGGGCGGCGTCGACGTCGTCCAGCTCCGGGACAAGTCCCTGGAGGCCGCCCGCGAGGTCGAGCTGCACGCGCTCGTCGCCCGCGTGGCCGCCGAGCACGGTGCGCTGTGGGCGGTCAACGACCGGGCCGACATCGCGCGCCTCGCCGGTGCGCCGGTGGTGCACATGGGCCAGGGCGACCTGCCGCCGGGCGCCGTGCGGACCGTGCTGGGCGACGGCCCAGTTCTCGGCCGCTCCACCCACTCCCTCGACCAGGCGCTGGCCGCCGAGGCCGACCCGCGCGTCGACTACTTCTGCGTCGGGCCCCTGTGGGCCACACCGACCAAACCGGGCCGCCCCGCCGTCGGCCTCGACCTGCTGCGCGACGTCGCCGCCCGGGAGCCGTCCACGCCCTGGTTCGCCATCGGCGGCATCGATTCCGCACGTCTCGACCAGGTGCTCGACGCCGGGGCGCGCCGCGTCGTCGTCGTCCGCGCCATCACCCAGGCAGACGACCCCCGGGCTGCGGCGGCCGAGCTACGCCGCCGGATCACGAGCCGCGCACGCGAAGGGCATGTCGCCGGGCGATCCTGAGCCTCCTGCTGTCTGGGCGTCGATCCAGGTCAGAACACTGCTGCGGCGTCGAGCACGAGGGAGCGCAAGAGCCTCACGCCCGCGCCGCAGCGATGAGGAGCATCGTTCCCGGCAGCAGGGTCACCAGGTAGTAGACCGCGGGCACCATGTCGCCGGCGATGAGGGTGGCGACGATGGTGGCCGCCATGGTGCCGATCATGGTCCAGCCGACCCAGGCCGCGAGCAGCCCGCTCGCTAGGAGCGCGGCCCCGAAGAGCGCGATCGCCAAGGGCGTGAGGATGAAGTAGGTCCAGAGCCACCACGACGGAAGGTCGCCCCGGGCGAAGGCTGCCGGGTCCGTCACGCGTGCAGACAGGTGCACGATCCACGGCACCAGGCCTGCGAGCGCGAGCACTCCGCTGACGAGGGCCATGACTCGTGCGGCAAGTCCGTCCACGCCGAGCGCGAAGAGGACGATGCCGCCGGCGACGGCCGCGGCCCCGACGCCGAACAGCACGTTCGCGAGGGTCCACTGCGTCGCCGACGCCAGGATGTGCTCCAGCTTCTTGTCGGAGGACGGCTCGGGGAAGACCCGCCAGGAGATCGGCAGCATCGCCCCGACGATGAACGAGGCACCCGCCAGCAGCGCGATCGCGCTCAGCCGAAGCAGCATCGTTGCACCTCCTCGTTGCCACTCTGGCACGGGAGTCGTGCCGTCGCAGGGCTGTCCCGCGGTGGACCTGTCGGCGAGGTAGGCGAGCTGCGCCGCCACCGTCCTGCGCCCGATTTTTCCAGTTCATCCGCTCCGTGACTCAACGTTTCTCGTGCCCCGCCCGTCTCCTGTGACATGGGGAACCTCGCAGCGGTACATCCGGTAATCCTCGGCGGCGACGCCGGCGCATACAGCCTCGCTCGTGCCTTCCACGAGGGCTACGGCGTCACGTCGACCGTCGTGTCCATCCGCCCGACGCCCAACGTCGCGCACTCCAACATCATCCAGAACGTCGTCGAACCGCGCCTCGACGACCCCGCCGTCATGGTCGAGCTGGTTCGCCGGATCGCCGCGACCGCTCCGGGCCCGGTCATCGCGGTCACGTGCGTGGACTGGTACGTGCGGGCGCTCGCGGAGCACCGCGCGCGCCTGGAGGACGTGGCGGTCGTCCCGTACCCGTCGGTCGGTCTGCTCGACAGGGTCATGGACAAGCAGCGGTTCTCCGAGCTCTGCCACGAGCTCGGCGTGCCGCACCCACGGACGGAGGTGCGCGACGGCGGGGAGCCGGTGGGCGACCTCGACCTGCGCTTTCCGGTGATCGCCAAGCCCGGTGACAACACGGCGTGGCACCAGGTGTCGTTCCCCGGCAAGGCGAAGGTGCACCTGGTACGGGACCGCGCCGAGCTGGCCGCACTCCTGAAGGCGGCCGGGGACGCGGGCTACCGGCGGCCGATGATCGTTCAGGAGTACGTGCCCGGCGACGACTCGCAGATGCGGATCATGACCACCTACTCCGATCTCGAGGGCACGGTTCGCATGGCGTGGGGCGGTCGCGTGCTGCTCGAGGAGCACACGCCCGGGACCCTGGGGAACCCGGCGGCGATCCTCACCGGGAGTCTCCCCCAGGTCGAGGCGGACGCCCGCCGGCTCGTGGAGCACCTGGGCTGGACGGGGTTCGCGAACTTCGACGTGAAGGTGGACCCGCGTACCGGCGTCGGGCACTTCTTCGAGCTGAACCCGCGCACCGGGCGGTCCAACTACTACCTGACCGCGAGCGGTCTGAACCCTGCCGCCTACTGGATGGCGGACCACCTCACCGGGCACTGGCCGCACCACGCGGAGCCGCTGGAGGTGCTGTACCGGATAGTCCCGGGCTTCCTCCTGGACAAGTACGTGCACGACGAGTCGGTCCGTGCAGCCGTGCGCCGTGCCCCCGTGGTGCACCCGCTGAAGTACAGGCGCGACCTGTCGCCGCGCCGCGACGCCTGGGTGCGTCTCGCCGAGCTGAACCAGGTGCGCAAGTTCTCGCAGCACCACCCGCTGCAGGAGACCGGCGGGGCGTCCGGGCAGCCCGGTTTCGGGGAGCCTCTCCCGTCCTCGGAGCGCGAGGTTGCCTGACGTCGGCGCGCCGGGCGCCGGAACGCTCGTCGGCGTGCTGGGCGGGGTCGGTCCGCTCGCGACGGTCCTGTTCATGGAACGCGTCGTCCGGCTGACCGACGCGGCACGCGACCAGGACCACGTCGACATGGTGGTGCTGCAGCACGCGACCGTCCCGGACCGGACGGCGTTCGTGCTGGGGCGCTCCAGCGACGATCCGGGGCCCGTGCTCGCCGCCGACGCGCGGCGGCTCGCCGGGGCCGGGGCCGGCTTCCTCGTGCTGCCGTGCAACACGGCACACGCGTTCGCCGGCGCGATCGCCGCGGCGACGTCGGTCCCGCTGCTGTCCGCGGTGGACGTGACGGTGGCCGCGGTGCTGTCGTGCGACGCCTGGACCGGTCGCCTCAGCGGGCCGCGGCCCGAGGCCGTCGGGCTCCTCGCGACCGAGGGGACGATCGCGTCGGGCGTCTACACGGACGCCTTCGGCGCCCGCGGCATCAAGACCCTGGTGCCCGACGTCGCCGGTCAGGCGACCGTGACGTCGCTGATCTACGACAGCGTGAAGGCGGGCCGTGGCGGTGACCTGACCGCGCTGGACGGCGTCGTCGCCAACCTGCGCCTCCGTGGGGCCGAGGCGATCGTGCTGGGGTGCACCGAGCTGTCTGTCGCGGCGGAGGCGACCCCTCCGGGCCTCCTGCCCGACGTCGTGCTCGTGGACGCCCTCGACGAGCTAGCCCGGGCAACGGTGCTGCGCTCGGGACGCCGGCTGCGCGCAGAAGGAGGCTCTAGTACTACAGCCGTAGATCGTGATACTCACGCGCTGTCCGGGTGCCCAGAGCGCGCCTGGCGCCACGAGGGCCGCCCGACCTCAGCCTCGAAGGCAGGTCGGACATCGACCGTGTCGTAGATGATGTGGAGCTCGCTGATCTTCCCGTCCGATCCGAGCGTGGCCACGTCGACGACGTCGAACGGCGCCGCCGCGCCAGAGGGAAGGCGCCAGTCGAAGTGGAACCAGAAGCTCACCGTCGTCTGGCCGTCCTGGTTCTTGCCGCTCATCACAGACTTCAAAGTCAGGTTCGCCTGACTGGTGTCCGCGAACAGCTCCGAGTAGAAGTCCTGGGCTGGTCGGGGGCCGTAGAGCGGTGAGGGGACCACGCCATCGGCCGTGAAGAGACTGACCGCCAGCCCCACATCCGCGGCGCCGAGAGCGCGAAGGTAGGTGGCTACAAGCTCATCCGCTGCCGTTTGCACGTCCACAAGGTACCGATTTCTTCGTCGCGGGTGCGACGCGACCGACTACCTCGGCATCGGCCGAGGTAGTCGGTTGCGTCGCGGAGCGACTACCCCGGCGGGGTAGTCGCAGTTTCTCCTGGAGGAGGGAGTGCTACCGGGCTACCGGCGCGTCCAGACCTGGTTCGCCGCGCCGTGGCACGTCCAGAGCTGCACCGCGGTGTTGTTGGCGGTGAGGTTGCGGTCGACGTCCAGGCACAGGCCGGACCGCACGCCGCGGATCGTGCCGTCGCCCTGGAACGTCCACTGCTGGTTGTTGCCGCCGTTGCAGTCCCAGAGCTGGACCCGGGTGCCCGCCGTGGCGTCGAGCGGGGCGTCGAGGCACTTGCCCAGCGACCGCAGCGTGCCGTCCGTCGCGGTCCACGTCTGGTTCGCTCCCGAGTGGCAGTCCCAGATCACCAGGCCGGCGCCGTTCGCCGTGGCGTTGTCGTACACGTCGAGGCAGCGGCCCGATGCAGAGCTGACGAGCGTCGTGCCTGTCGGCGGCTGGGACGTGCCGCCAGGGCTCACCTTGAACAGCGCGACGCCGTGCTCGGCGACCTGTGCGGTGATCTGCCCGGTGGTCG
Source organism: Promicromonospora soli (assembly GCF_014653785.1). Lineage (GTDB taxonomy): Bacteria > Actinomycetota > Actinomycetes > Actinomycetales > Cellulomonadaceae > Promicromonospora > Promicromonospora soli. The sequence goes on from NZ_BNAS01000009.1 coordinate 30,269, forward strand.
TGCCCGTGGCGCCGGTCCACAGCTCGCGGTACGAGTGCGTGCCGGAGCCGAGCCCGACCTGGCCGAGCGTGGTCGAGATCTGCCGGCTGCCGGAGCCGCGGTTGAGCAGGGCGACCGCCACGGAGCCGTCGGCGAGCGGCTTGGCCCAGACCTCGGCGTCACCGTCGTCACGCACCCGGTCCGCCTGACGCACCAGCGGGTCCTGGTCGATCGCGAGGACGTCACGATTGGTGAGGACCGCACGCACGTCGGCGCTCATGTTCCTCAGGTCGTTGCCGGCGATGAGCGGAGCGCTGAGCATCGCCCACATGCTCTGGTGCGCGCGGTTCTCCGTGGGCGTCAGCGTGTTCCGCACGCCGACCATGAGCATGTCGGGGTCGTTGTACCGCCCGGGCTGGGTCCACTCGCGCATCGGCTCGATGATGTCGAGGGCTTCCGTGATCCCGACGAAGCAGTCGGCCGACGGCGAGCAGCCCGTCGACCAGTCGTCGTCCAGGTCCTCGGACGTGCGCCACATATCCGAGAACTCGCCCCAACCGGAGTAGGTCGGGGCGGTGTTCGAGTGGGCGCTGTTCGGGTTGATCGAGTAGACGATGGGGCGGCCGGTGGCCTTCAGCGCGTCGCCGAACTTCTTGAACAGCGCGGCCTGCTCGGTCACGGTGCCGCGCGGGTCGCACCAGTCGTGCTTGACGTAGTCGACGCCCCACGAGGCGAACAGGTTCGCGTCCTGGGTCTCGAACCCGTTCGACGACGTCCCCGGGAGGTTCGCGAAGTACTGGTTGCAGGTCTTCTCCCGCGGCGCGTGGTAGATCCCGAACTTCAGGCCCTTGCCGTGGATGTAGTCGCCCAGCGCCTTCATCCCCGACGGGAAGCGGTCCGTCCGGGCGCGCAGGTTGCCGTTCGCGTCGCGGGTGTCCTGCATCCAGCAGTCGTCGACGACGACGTACTGGTACCCGGCGGCGGCCATGCCCGAGCTCACCATGGAGTCCGCCGTCTCGCGCACCATCTGCTCGTTGATGTCGCAGTAGAAGGTGTTCCAGCTGTTCCAGCCCAGGGGAGGCAACGGTGCCGGCTCCTCGACGGTCGGGTCGGCCGCAGCAGCGGTCGCGGTAGCAACCGGAGCAGCGGCACCGGCCGCCGGTCCGACGGCGAGCATAGACGTGGTCAGTGCGGTCGCGGCGAGCAACGAGAGCCAACGGCGACGAGACAGGTCTTTCACGAGCACTCCTTCGTGCGGCGGTGATGTGGGCGGTGGCGCACGGCCGCGCCGTCGTCCTGACGGCGTGACCGGTAGGAGGGACGGGAGATGCGAGACGGACGCCGGCGCCGCGGGCGGGGCCCGCGGCGACGGTAGGTGGTGCTCTATGGGGCGGTCAGGTCGAACCGCCGAACGCGGCGGTGCGACGCCAGAACCGAGCTGCACTTCGGGAAGGCATCCTTGACTTCCTCTCATCGATGAGCGGGCACTTGCGCAGGGCGCGAGACACAGGATCCGGAGGAGTCAGTGCGGGGCGCGAGGCCGCGTCAGGTCCGATCCGGGAGACTGTGTGAGCGCTAACATCAAGGACGATACTGGCAGGCGCTTACCTTGTGCGCAATGGTCCGACGAGGATTATTAAACGATTTCTTCTTGCCGCTCCGGCAGGCCGGCACTCAGACCGTGTCCGAGACGCTGGTGCTCGGAGATCTAAACGATTAGGTCATCCCAGGGGCTTGACCTGAACGGTGTGGGCGCTATCGTAAACGTTACAAACCAGACATTTGTATCGATTCACATGGTCCGATGACCTTGCGGATCGCCGGCACCGAGATCAGCGCCCGGTCTCGTGTACCGGAACCAACCTCCACTGGTCAGCAACGAAGCGACCAATTTCCTGCGAGGCCAAGGCCGGGGAGCGCTCCGCGCTCTGATCCGGCGACCGGTCGCTCGGAGCCGACGGACTCCGAACATCCCAAACGAAGGAGCATGCCTTGCACTCTCCCTCTCACCGGCGGAGAAACCGCCTGCGATGGATTGCCGCCTCTCTGGGCGCGATCCTCGTCGCGGCGATTCTGCCCGGATTCACCTCCACGGCCACCGCGGCCGTCACTCCCGGCACCTGGTACGCGATCACCAACGAGCACTCCGGGCTCGTCGTCGACATCGAGGCCCGTTCGACGGCGAACGGAGCCAAGGCACTGCTGTGGAACCGCACCGATGCGACCAACCAGCAGTTCCGTTTCGTCGACGCCGGAGGCGGGTACTACCGCATCGAAGCCCGGCACAGCGGCCAGGTGCTCGACGTCAACGCGAAGAGCACCGCGAACGGCGCCGACATCGTCCAGTACCCCAACAACGGCGGCACCAACCAGCAGTGGCAGCTCAACGAGCAGTCCAACGGCTCCTACGAGATCGTCAACCGCAACTCCGGCAAGGCCCTCGACAACTGGGAAGCGGCGACAGCGCCCGGCAGCCGTGTCTCGCAGTACGACCGCAACGGGTCGGCCGTGCAGCGCTGGCGGCTGGTCCCCGTGGGCGGCGCTCAGGCCGGCAACGGCTCGGTCTCGGACCCGAACCTCCAGTACTACGGCCGCTGGGCTCCCGACGGCTCGTGGCGCACCATGGGCTGGGCCGGTGGCTACGTCGAGGCCGCCTTCACCGGCTCCACGATCGGCGTCCACCTGCGGAACTCCATCGACATGTACTACTCGGTCGACGGCGCACCGGAGCAGTGGAGGCGAGGCGTCTCAGGAGACGTGACCATCGCGTCGGGTCTCGGCAGTGGCACGCACACAGTCCGCATCGGATTCCGGGAGCGGGCCGGGTCGTACACCGGCGACCCGGCGTTCGGCGGGTTCAACCTCGCCTCGGGCGGTTCGACGACGTCGATCGCGCGGCCGGCGAACTTCATCGAGTTCATCGGCGACTCGATCACTGTCGGCCAGCCCAACGGGAACCGGCCCTTCACGGCCTACCCCTACCTGGTCGGCGAGGACCTCGGCGCCGGCCACACCCAGGTCGCCCAGGGTGGCGCATGCCTGGTCAGCACCTCGGACGGCTGCTACGGGATGATGGACTGGTTCCGCCGCTCGTCGGCCTGGGTGAGCAACGACGACTGGAACTTCTCGACCTACCGGGCCACCGCCGTCGTGATCAACCTGGGCACCAACGACGTCGGGCACGGCGTCTCCACCACCGAGTTCAACCGGAACTACGTCGTGATGCTGGAGCGGGTCCGCCAGGCCTACCCGAACGCCGAGATCTTCGCGATGGGCGTCTTCAGGAACCGGTACGTGACCGAGACGCGGAACGCGGTCCAGGCACGGGTCGACGCCGGTGACACCCGGGTCCACTTCGTCGACACGACCGGTTGGGTCGACCCGGCAGTCGACACCCTCGACAACGTCCACCCGACCGACGCCGGACACCGGAAGATCGCCAACCTGCTGGCCCCGATCATCGACCGATACATCTAGGTACAGAGCGCCATTCCTCCTGGTGGGCCTCGGCGGCGGCGCCGAGGCCCACCACCCACAAAACCTTGGAGCACAGATGCGCACTCCCGAATCCTCTGGCCTGCTCGGGGCCGGAATCTCCCGCCGGTCCCTGTTCGGTCTGGCGGCCGGAGCCGCCGCGGCGACCACCGGCCTCCTCACCGCCTCACCGGCGCACGCCGCGTTCCGGACCGGCACCTGGTACGTCCTGCAATCGCGCCACTCCGGCCTGGTCCTCGACATCCAAGGGAGGTCGACCTCGACCGGCGCGCTGCTGGTGCAGTGGAACCGCAACGACGCGACCAACCAGCAGTTCCGCTTCGTCGACGCCGGCGGCGGCTACTACAAGATCCAGGCCCGCCACTCGAGCCTGCTGCTCGACGTCTACGCCAAGAGCACCGCGAACGGTGCCGACATCGTCCAGTGGAGCGACACCGGCGGCACCAACCAGCAGTGGCAGATCATCGACGACGGCACCTACCTGCGCTTCATCAACCGCAACTCCGGCAAGGCCCTCGATCTGTGGGAACGGTCCACCACCCCCGGAGCCCGCATATCGCAGAACGACTCCAACGGCGGCACCAACCAGCAGTGGCAGCCCCTGGCCGTAGGCGCGCCGGCGGACGGGACGCCGACGATCTACATAGCCTCGGACTCGACCGCCCAGACCTACAACTCGGGGTCCTACCCGCAGATGGGTTGGGGCCAGAAGCTCGCCAGCTACTTCGACGCGAACACAACGGTGGCCAACCACGCCATCGGCGGGCGCTCGTCGCGCTCGTTCATCGAGCAGGGGCGGCTGGACACGATTCTCAGCGCCATCCAGCCGGGCGACTACCTGTTCGTCCAGTTCGGACACAACGACGCCAGCTCGGGCAACCCCGAGCGGTACACCTCGCCCGACGACTACAAGCGGTACCTCCGCGACAACTACATGGCCGGAGCGACGGCACGCGGTGCCACACCGGTCCTGATCACCCCGGTCTCACGGCGCGACTACGACTCGAACGGCCAGTTCCGGGTCTCGTTCCCCGACTACGTCAACAAGGTTCACGAGCTGGTCAACGAGACCGGCGTCGCGATGATCGACCTGTCGGCACGCTCGCGGGCCTACCTCAACTCGATCGGCCCCGAGGCGGCCAAGGGGGTTTTCCTCCACCTGAGCGCGGGCCAGTACCCGGCCTTCCCGGACGGGGTCACCGACAACACGCACTTCCAGGAGTACGGAGCCGACCAGATGGCGCGCATCGTCTCCGAAGGCGCGGGTGCCCTGCCCCTGCCGATCGGGGACCACGTCCGGTAGCACCTGAGCCCCGGGCTCAGGTGAGACCTCCCCGGCGCCCGCTTCAGTGACCCCGCACCATGCGAATCTGTACGATCTCGTGGGCGTCGGTGAAGCGGGCGCCGTCTTGGGCAAATCCATGCTTCTCGTAGAACCGACGCGCCCGGGGATTGGCCTCGGCGACCCACAGCTCGGCCGGCCGCCGCGCAGGGAGCACCGCATCGAGAAGCAGCGCCCCGATGCCCGACCCGTGGTGCTCGGGGCGCACGTACAGCGACCACAGCTCGTCGGACTGGACCGGTGGGACGCCGTCCTTGCCGCGCGTGGACCCAGCCTGCGCGAAGCCCACCACCTGCTCGTCGACCACCGCGACCAGCGGGTGCCCGGGAACCCTCCTGGACAGCCGGTCCCGCCAGCGATGCCGGCGGCGCGCAACGGTGTCACTCGCCCAGTGCTCAGCCGGTAGCAGGTCGGAGTACGTCTGCACCCACGCCGAGTGGTGCGCGACGGCGATCGCGCCGGCGTCGTCGACGGTTGCGGGCCGCACGCTGAGTTCTGTCATGCACTCCACCGTCCCATGCAATTGCAATGGCGGCGACATGATTTCCCCATGCGAATTCGCCGTGACCCGGCGCCAGTCTTACAGGACCCGGAGTCTTGACAGGTCTGCCGGAACGCGCGAACATCACCACATGGTTATGAAACTGGTTGGTTATGGGCACCGTCACCGCTGAGCGGCTCGACGCGACGTTCGCAGCCCTCGCCGACCCCACGCGACGCGCCATCGTGGCCCGGCTCGCCGCAGGTGATGCGACGGTCACCGAGCTGGCCGCGCCCTTCAACATCAGCCAGCCCGCGATCTCGAAGCACGTGAAGGTGCTCGAGCGAGCGGGACTGGTGACGCGAAGCCGGCAGGCGCAACGCCGGCCATGCCGGCTCCAGGCGGGGCCGCTGCGGGACGTCACCGCGTGGCTGGCGAACTACCGCGACTACTGGGGCGAGAGCTATCAACGGCTCGATGCGCTGCTCGCCGAACTCACGGCCGACGACGCGTCCGCTACTCCCCCGCAGGACGGCCGGTCGTGAGTGCCGACGAGCGCCTGCACGTCGTCGCGCCGGGTGATCGCGACATCGTGATGTCGCGGACGTTCAACGCGCCTGCCAACCTCGTCTTCGACGCGTTGACCACACCACACCTGCTGACCCGCTGGTACGGCGCCCGCGGCTGGAGTCTCGTCGCCTGCACGGTCGACCTGCACGTCGGCGGGCGCTACCGGTTCGTCTCCCGCGGCCCGGACGACGCCGAGCTGGCCCAGTCCGGGACGTACCGGGAGATCGAGCGGCCGTCGCGGCTCGTCTTCACCGAGGTGTTCGACGACCAGTCCTACCCCGGCGAGACCTTGATCGCGCACGACCTCACCGAGCTGGCCGACACCACGACGCTGACCAGCACCTTGCACTACTCGTCTCCGGAGGCGCGCGAGATCGTGCTCCGCTACCCCATGACCCGAGGAGTCGGTCAGTCCTTCGACCGGCTCGACGCAGTCCTCACCGAACTCGCTCACGCACAGGAGAAGCAATCATGAAGTGGACCCTCGAAGTCGTCGTCGTACCGGTATCCGACGTCGACCGCGCCAAGGCCTTCTACAGCGACAAGCTCGGCTTCAACGTCGACCACGACACGAAGATCGGCGAGGGCCAACGCGTCGTACAGCTGACCCCGCCCGGATCGGGATGTTCGGTCGTCATCGGCGAAGGAGTCGTGCCGCCGATGCCGCCAGGATCGCTCAAGGGCCTGCAGCTCGTCGTCAACGACGTCACGAAGGCCCGGGCCGAGCTGGCCGAGCGGGGAGTGGAGGTGAGCGACGTCCAGGTCCTCGGCGAGAACCCGACGCCGATGCCGGAGCCGCTCGACAACGTGGGGTTCTGCTTCTTCAACGACCCCGACGGCAACGCCTGGGCAGTCCAGCAGATCTCGACCCGCCCGTGATCGGGCGCGGTCCTGCTCCACCGCGCTGGGTGGAGCCGGGCCGCGCCTCAGTTCCCATCGACTGTCCGGAACCGCACGAAGTCGACCACGTCGTCATCGACGATCCCGGGGTAGTAGTGGGTCCGTAGCGCCGTGCGCAGGTCGTCAGCCGTGGCGTTCTCCAGGGCTGCGTGGGCATCGGTGATGTCGGCGAACCGAACCTGCTCGACGGACTCGACCACCCCGGGCCGGGACCGGTACCGGTCGTCGAACTCGAACAGCAGGGTGGCCGGGCCTGGCACGGCAGGGTCGTTGAAGCGCGTGGTGGCCGTCTTGACGCCGTCGACCACGGTTGTCCAATGGCGCGGATTGAACCGCAGCAGGCGTGGCGGGTTCGCGTCGGGGTGCTGGAAGGGGTACGGAAGCAGGTCCCGGGCTGGGACCGGGATCAGGCCGTTGCCGTCAGGAACGATGACGTGGCAGTCCGGGTGCTGGTCCAGCAGGACCTGGCGGCATCGTCCGCACGGCGGCATGACGCCGCGGTTCTCGTCACCCACGGCGACGATCCCCGCGATCGGACCGGCGCCGGCGCCGGCCGCCGCCCCGAGCGCCACGAGCTCGGCGCACGGGCCTCCCGTGAAGTGGTAGACGTTCACGCCGGTGTAGATGTCGCCGTGGACGTCCATCACCGCAGACGCGACGGTGTTCAGGTAGGAGCCATCGGCGGGAAGGCGAGATGCGGTGTCGACTGCCGCGTCGAGGAGACGCCGTTCGGAGACGTTCAGCATGGACCTGACCCTAGGACCCGCGCCTCAGGGCTCGTCGGCCGGCCGCCCGCGGACCTCGGCGAGCAGCCGCCACCCGAGACCGTCGAACGCCTCCTGATATCCCGGGCACAGCGCACGATGCAGCTCGTCGGCGGCATCGCGGGCGACCTGGGCCGCGGCAACGTCGATCAGCCCGTCCGCCTCGGCGGCGTCGAGCTCGTCGACGTCGACGATTCCCGCGTCGTCGGCCGAGACCCAGAGATCCAGCTCAAGATCGAGGAACGAGAACGGCTCGTCGCGTGCCGCGGCGACGTCGACCGAGATCCAAGGGGACAGCCAGTGATCAGAGGGTGGCTCCGGAGCCGTCGCCCAGCACCACGCGACGAACCGCCCACCCGACTCCGGGAGCGCCAGCGTGGGGAAGAGCTGCACGCCGTCGGCCGGCTGCATCGACACGGAGCCGTCGGACCCGACGACCTCGGTGCCCGCCGGGCTGAACAGCCAGTCCCCCTCGGCCCCGCGACGAACCACCCGTGAAGCATGAGCCTTCTGGACACCGTCCAGCTTGACCTTGCGGCTGCGCACGGTCCGTCCGACCTGACTGCCGACGTTCAGCACCGGTTAGAAGTCATCGTTGTGGGCGCGATCGTTGCGCCTAAAACGGACGCGTAGTCGCAACGATCGCGCCCACAACAAAAGGTCGGCCGCCACAGTGTCACCGTCTCCATGGCGGGATCCTGGCACGGCCGCGCCGCTCACATCGAGGGCATTACCTGATCCCAGGAACCTCGCCCCGTCCACCACTACCGTCAAACGGTGAACCTGCTCCACACCCGCTCCCCCGAAGAGCCCTACCTGATCGAGCGCAACGCCGGCTACTTCGAGTACCAGCTCCCGATCTCCGTCAAGGCAGTCATCAGCTGGAGGGGCCAGCTCCCCCTCCTGCGCAACGAGCGTGACGAGTGGGAGCTCCCCGGCGGCAAGCTCGACCTCGACGAAGACCCAGCGGTGTGCCTCGCCCGCGAGATCCAGGAGGAGCTCGCCTGGGACGCCACGGTCGCCGAGCCCTACTACGCCTGGGTCTACCAGATCTTCCCGCACCGCCATGTCTTCGTCCTCACGTTCCTCGCCACGTACGACGGCGAAACCCCGCCCGCCTACAGCCACGAGCACAAGGAGCTCGTCCTCGTCACGCCAGGCGAGGTCGGTGCCCTCACCATGCCCGAGGACTACAAAGCGGCGATCGACCAGGCCGTCGAGCGCGGCCACTTTCGTTAGGCGCCACCTGCTTCTCAACAAAACCGCATCGGCAATGCCACCGGTTCGGCCGATTTGACCGACTCCGCGGCCAACGCTCAACCAAAATGTCCAGATACTGCAAGCTCAGAACCGATTTCGATGTATCCGCACGGTAATCCGTCTTTGATTGCACGGCTGCCCTAGCCTGGCCTCATGCTCGTTCGCTTCGAGGTCAAGAACTTCCGATCGATCTCAGACACAGTTGAACTCTCCATGGTGGCGGTCGACAAGGACCGCGCGGCCGCGCGCGACGTTCCCAACATCGGCGAGAGCGTCCTGACCCGGGCCGCGATCTACGGCCCGAACGCCTCGGGCAAATCGAACGTCCTTGCGGCCTTCGTGTGGCTGGTCGACGCGGTGCGCAATTCCCTGCGCATGTGGCAAGGCGCAGTCCCCGTCGAACCGTTCGCGTTCGCAGAAGGCCGCGACAAACCCACCGAGTTCACGGTCGATTTCGTGGTGGACGGAGTCCGCTTCGAGTACACGCTGGAGGTGACCAGCACCGCGATCCGGCGCGAGCGGCTGTACCACTACCCACAGAAGAAGCCCCGGAAGATCTTCGAACGTGCCGGTACAGATGTCACGATGAACCGGGCTCTTGGATCCGTGGGCCCATTTCTCGAGCTCTTAACACCTTCGACCTTGTTGGTCTCGCTGGCTCGACGTTTTGAGGTCCCCGAGGCTTCGGCATTCGCCGATGCGCTGACCGCGACGATGGCATTCGGCAAATTACCCAACCCTCGTCCCTGGCTCGGGCTCACGCGGATCGAGGTGCAACAAAGCCCTCGTTCGACAGTCCGGCTCTTCGACTCGGAACGAGACGAGCAGGATGCGGTGTCCGAGAGTGAGCTCGCCGACGAGCGCGCTCAGGCGTTGGCCCTCTTGAGACTGGCCGATCTTGGTGTCGACGACGTCGTCATCGAACGCGAGACCATCTGGGGTGACACACGTGTCGGTACGCCTGGGACGGAGCCCCGGCCACGCATGGTCCACCGGACGGCAACCGGCAACGCAATGCTCGACCTGCACCAGGAGTCCGAAGGCACGCAGACCTGGTTCGCGCTGATCGGCCCGGTGATCCAGTCGCTGCGCCAGGGATCGCCGATCATCTTCGACGAGCTCGACGCGAGCCTGCACCCGGTGCTGTCGGCGGAGCTGCTGCGCCTCTTCCAGGACACGTCGACGAACCCGAGAGGTGCCCAGCTCATCTTCACGTCGTACGACACGAGCCTCCTGAACCATCTGAACCGCGACGAGGTGTGGCTCACGCAGAAACGGCCGGACGGTTCGACGGAGCTCGGCGCCATCGCCGAGTTCGCGGGGGAGCGTGTACGCAGGTCCGCGAACATCGAGTCGGCGTATCTGCACGGCCAGTACGGAGCGCTCCCCGACATCGACCCCGCTGAGCTGCGCAATCTCGGACTGATCGGCTGATAGGACGGCGCCCTGAGGCGCCTCACGCCGACCGCGCCCCCAGCCACGGCTCCAGGTGGTCCTCGCGCCACAGCCATTCGACGCCGGCGGCCATCTCCTCCGGCGTGCACAGCGCCGCTTGGAACGCCTCGCGCAGCCGCTGCCGCTCGTCATGAAGGCCGCCCGCGCCGGTCCCACGGTCGTCCGCGACCCCCACAACGACGATCCGGGTGTGCGGCACCGTCCCCGCGCAGACCTCCGACCACGGCCCGAGGTCCGCGAAGGCGAGCTGCCCGCCCGCGCCGTCCCACAGGCACGCGAGACCGGGCCGGTCCGCGACGTGGAACACGCCGCGGGCCCGCAGGCCACCCGTGCTCAGGTCCTCGATGCGCTCCAGCAGCCGCTCGGGGTGGAACGGCAGCGGTGAGCTCAGCTCGAGCGTCCAGCTCCGGTCATCGGGCACGCCGCCGGAACCGGTGACGACCACCGCACCGAGCGGGTGCGCCCGGCGTTCGGCACGGGCCGTCGAGTGCCGCGCAGCGCCGAGATCCGCGGCGGACAGCGCGTGCAGCCCGTCCACACGCCGGGTTCCGGCGCCGCGCAGGCGGTCCAGCAGGCCCGACGTCGTCGCGGACATGGTCTCGACAGGCTCGACCAGCGAGGAAGGCTCGACCGCCGAGTAGCTGGCGACCACCAGGTCCGCCTGCTCGATCTGGGCCGCGAGCGCCTCCCCGACCGAGCGTTCGTCGTCGGCCGTGAGCTCGAGGCCGCGGTCGACGAGGGTGTCGTCGCCGAACAGGTCCTGCTGGAGCGTGTCGGCGTCGACGATCGCGAGGGAGGTGGCGACGCGGGTGTGCACGAGCTTTCCGCCGGGCGCGGTCTCGGCGGCGAGGGCGCGGGCGGCGGGCAGGGGCTCGGCGCTGACGGGGAGCGCGAGCAGGACGTCGGTCCAGCGGCCGTCCTGGGCGAGGCGCGCGATGGTGGGCACGGCGTCCTCGCGGACGGCGCAGGACAGGCAGGCGTGCTCCAGCGGGACGAGCACGTCCTCGACGACGCCGGTGGCGTCGAGCACGACCCGCCGGAGGTGGTCCTCGTGGATGTCGTGCCGCACCGCGACGACGCCCGGCCCGTCCATCAGCAGTCCGAACAGCGCGGAGTCGCGCAGCACGGGATCGCTGGTGGCCAGGACGCTCACCGGGATGATTCCGCGGCTGTCTCCGGTTCGGTACATGCTGCCTCCTCGCCCGGGGTCCACCCGGGAATTATTGATAACGGTTCTCAGTTCTGGTTCACTGTAGCGCGTTATGAGAACCGTTCTCACACGCGGCGGCCACGACGTCGCAACAGCAGGAGGTCATGTGTCAGCCAGATGCCAGGTGCTGGGCACCGTGCCAGGTTTCGGCCACTCGGTCTCGCACTCCCACGTGCGGACAAAGCGCCGGTTCAACCCCAACATCCAGAAGAAGCGCTACTGGGTTCCGTCGCTCGGCCGCAACGTCACGCTGCGCGTCAGCGCCAAGGGCATCAAGACCATCGATCGCAGGGGCATCGATGTGGTTGTCGCCCAGATCCTCGCCCGAGGGGAGAAGGTCTGATGGCCAAGAAGTCGAAGATCGCCGCCGATGCCCGACGCCGCGAGGTGGTCGCCCGGTACGCCGAGCGACGTGCCGCGCTGCTCCGCATCATCCGGAACCTGGACCTGCACCCCACGGTGCGCGCCGCCGCCGTCAGCGAGCTGTCGAGGCAGCCCCGCGACGCCAGCCCGACGAGGCTGCGCAACCGCGACATCGTCGACGGCCGGCCCAGGGCGTACTCGCGGAAGTTCGGGCTGTCCCGCATCCGCTTGCGCGACATGGCCCACCGGGGCGAGCTGCCCGGGGTGACGAAGTCCAGCTGGTGACCCCTGCCGGGCCGTTCGCGGCCCGGGCCCGACATCGAAGGAGTGGCACATGAAGGTTCGCGCATCCCTGCGTTCCCTGAAGAACAAGCCCGGCGCCAAGGTTGTGCGCCGGCACGGCAAGACGTTCGTGATCAACAAGCTCAACCCGCGCTGGAAGGCGCGCCAGGGCTGAGCGGAAGGAGCAAGTAATGAAGAACATCCACCCCACCTACGGCCCCGTCGTGTACCGCGACGCGAGCGCAGGCTTCACGTTCCTGACCCGCTCCACGCTCGCGGGCGACACGGACGCCGGCCCCGGCCGCCCGACGGCCACCATCGAGTGGTCCGACGGCAACACCTACCCCGTCGTCGACATCGAGATCAGCAGCGCCAGCCACCCGTTCTGGACCGGATCGGCCCGCGTGGTCGACACCGCCGGACGCGTCGAGAAGTTCCGGCAGCGCTACGGCAACCGCACCAACAACAGCAAGGGTGGTAACTGATGGCCTCGCGCGTAGACCTCCGGCCCGTCATCAAGCTGCGCTCCACGGCAGGCACCGGCTTCACCTACGTGACCCGCAAGAACCGGCGCAACGACCCCGACCGGCTCGTGCTGCGCAAGTTCGACCCCGTCGTCCGCAAGCACGTGGACTTCCGCGAGGAGCGCTGACCCGACCCCCGTCGGTCGAGCTTGTCGAGACCTGAGGTCTCGACAGGCTCGACCAGCGAGTAGCTCGACCACCGAGTAACTCGACAGCAAGTACAGAGAGGAGGCCGCCGTGGCGGTCCCCAAGAGAAAGATGTCCCGGTCGAACACGCGGTCCCGGCGCTCGCAGTGGAAGGCCCAGGTGCCCGAGCTCGTCCCCGTGACCACCGTGGACGGACGCCAGGTCAAGGTCCCGGCCCGCCTGGTCCCCGCCGTCCGCCGAGGCCTGGTCGTCCCGGACTGACGCAGCCCGCACACCCGCGGAACGACGACGCCCCGGCGCAGAAAGCGCCGGGGCGTTCGTTGTGGGCGCGACCG
>NZ_BNAS01000009.1:43391-151860 GCF_014653785.1 Promicromonospora soli
TCTTAGGCGCAACGGTCGCGCCCACAACCAAGACTTAGCCGTGCGTGAGCGCCGCGACGTCGACCACCAGGTCCAGGCCGGCCGCCAGCTCGTCGGCCCAGGCCTTCGCGTCGTGGCCCGACCGGTCCACGACCAGGACGTGCCCGATCCGCTCGTTGTTGTCGCCCGGCCGCACCTCACGGCCGGGCGACGGCGTCTCGTGGCTGAGCACGCGGTCGTCGTCGGCCAGGCGCTGCGCGCCACGGACCTCCCGCACGACGCCGTCGGCGTCGGCCAGGAGGAAGGTGACCGCCGCGCTCGCCGCGACCGAGGGACCGGGCACGGGGCCACGGCCGAGCGCCAGGTCCACCAGGACCTGCAGCGGGTTGAAGCCCGTCACGAGGCGCACCAGCTCGAAGATGTAGCCGCCGCCCTGCCGGGGGTTCAGCTCGATCAGCCGCGGCCCTGCGGCGGTGACCCGCACCTCGGTGTGGCTGATGCCGTGCGTGAGGCCGACGGCGTCGAGCACCGCGATCACGTGCCGCTCGATAGCGTCGCGCTCGCGGGGCGCGAGCGGCGCCGGGAACAGGTGCCCCGACTCGACGAACCCGGACCCGGCCTCGACACCCGGCTCCGCCACGGACTTCGCGGTGATCCCCAGGATCCGCGTGACGCCGTCCCTGGTCACGGACTCGACGCTGTACTCGGGACCTTCCAGGACCCGCTCGAGCAGCGCGAGCCGCTCCAGCGGCTGGTCCCTGGTGTTGCGCTCGGGCGTGGTCGCCTCTGCGAACGCCACGGCGAGGCCCGCCTCGTCCACTACCTTGCGCACCCCGGTCCCCGAGTTCATGTCGACCGGCTTGACCACCAGCGGGTAGCCGAGGTCCGCGGCCGCCTTGTGCGCCTGCGCCCAGGTGGCGGCTGTCGCGAACGGCACGTCCGGCACTCCCCCGGCCGCCAGCACCTCGCGCACCCGGTGCTTGCGCGTGGCGGTGCGCAGCACGTCGGACGGCGCGCCGGGCAGGCCGAGCCGCTCGGCGACGAGGGCCACCGCGGGCAGGTAGTAGTCGCAGGTCGTCAGCACGCCGTCGATCCGGCGTCGCGCCGCCACCGCCCGAGCGGCGGCGACGAGCGCGGCGTCGTCGTTCGTCTCCGCGATCGCCACCTCGGAGGCGAGCGCCAGGACGGGATGAGGCTCGCCGTCGGGCAGGCGGTACAGGTCGGGATCGCGGGTGACCAGCACATAGCTGTGGCCGCCGTCGCGCAGCAGGGGCGGGAGCATCAGGCCGGTGGACTGCAGCCAGCTCTCGATCATCAGCAGGTTGGCCACGTCAGCACGCTCCGCTAACGAGAGTCGTTCTCAACATGGCGCACAGCCTGCCACGGATCGCCAGGACGAGCCGACCAGGGCTGTGGACCGCCCAGGAGAAATACAGGACAGTGGCTGGCCGCTTCTCGCCCTACGGTAGGCAGCACCGATGGAACCGCGCTCCGAGAGGACCCCTGCGATGCCCGACAACACAAGCGCAGCCCCCGCCGGCTACACGACGGTCGCCCCGTGGGTCGTCACCGATGACACCGGAGCGTTCGTCGACTTCGTCGCCCACGCGTTCGAGGGCGAGGAGCTGGCGCGCGTCGTGACCGAGGACGGACTCATCGGGCACGGCGAGATCAGGGTCGGCGACACCGTCGTGCTGGCCTTCGACCGCCGCCCCGACTGGCCGGTCATGCCGAGCCTGCTGCGCATCTTCGTGCCCGACGCCGACGCGGCGTTCGCCCGGGCGATGACGGCGGGCGCCGTCGTGGTCACGGCGCTGGACAACAACGCGTTCGGGCAGCGCGGCGGACGCATCAAGGACCCGTTCGGCAACATCTGGTGGGTGGTCAGCCAGGTCGAGGAGGTCCCCGAGGACGTGATGTGGCAGCGGCTGCAGGACCCGGTCTACGCCGAGGGCATGCGCGTGGCGCAGGAGACGCTCGACGCCGAGCTGAGCGGACGACCCGAAGGTCGGAGCAGTGCGCCCGTCGCGCCGTCGACCGCCCCGGCGGTCGAGCCCGCCACGGAGTGACACCGGGCTGACGCTGCGCGACCCCGCTCGATCACCCTTCGGCCATTTTTCACCCGCTCATTCACCCGCCCCTCCGGGACGCGCGCGCCGGGCTCGGCATAGCGTTGCCACTCCCAGATCGAGGGCGGTGGAAGGCCGCAGCTTCCACCGCCCTGGTTCTGGGAACGTCTCGCGCCGCCGGCCGGCCTTCCTGATCTCGTGGTGCCGGGCCGAGGGGGTAACGGAGACGTAGCAATGTTCCCTCTCCGTTACCCCCTTGGCCAGGTAGTCATTTCCCCGGACGACGGATGCGCAGAACGCGCAGTCAGACGCCCAGCCGGCCCGGGCCCGGGACCGCCGCTACGTCCTCGGGCGCTAGCTCTCGCCCGTCGTCGGTCATGAAGGCGAGATGCACCGGCCTCGCAGTGGCCGCCTCGACGTACACGGTGGAGGGGCCGAACCCGGAGGGACGGTGGACGTCCCCCCACGCGACGAACGCCGCCAGGATGGTCTTGAGCTCCGCTCCCGCCGCGGTGAGCACGTACTCGTCGCGCTGCCGCTGGCCCTTGTCCTGGTAGGGCCGGCGCTCCAGCACGCCACCCTCGACCAGCGTCTCGAGCCGGGCCGCGAGCACGTCGGGTGCGACGCCCAGCCGCGCGCGGAAGTCGGCGAACCGCGTCACGCCAAGTGCCGCCTCGCGGATCACCAGCAGCGCCCACTTCTCCCCCAGGACCTCCAGGCTCCGGGCCACGGAGCAGCGGGCGTTGAGGCCGCGAGGCGTTGTGCTCATCCCGACATCCTACCGATCTGAGTTGCCGTTTCCAATCCAGCCCTGCTAAGTTGGCGTTTCCTACTCAGATCGGAGCCGGATGGCCTACGCATGGGCTGCGCGTGGCAGTCGTTGGACGGCGGCCGTCGCAGTGGCACTCGCGCTGTGGGCGTCGGCGGCGCCGACCCTCGTCTACCCGGCCTATGCGGCCGAGTGGCACCTGACGACGGCGGTCACCACCACCGTGTTCGCCGCCTACCCCGTTGCCCTGATCGCGACGCTGCTCCTGCTCGGCGGGCTTCCGGAGGCCGTGGGCAACCGGGGCACGATCCTGGCCGGCCTCGGGTTCCTCGGTCTCGGGACTCTCGCATTCCTGCTCGCGCCGAACCTCGCTCTCCTGCTCGTGGGCCGCGCGCTCATGGGCGTCGGGGTCGGCCTCAGCCTCGGTCCCGCGACGAGCGTGATCGCCGCCTCCTGGTCCGACGGCACCCGCGACCGCACCGGATCGATCGCAACCGGGGCGACGGCGGTCGGCCTCGTCGCCGCGCTTCTCATCGGTGGCGCGACCGTGCAGTTCGGCCCCAGCCCGCTGCGCTCGGGCTACGGGGTCCTGCTCGCCGCGATCGTCGTCGCCGCGATCGCCGCCTGGTTCCTGCCGAGGCGCGCACGGACGACCGCGAGCCGCTGGCGGCCGCGCCCGCCCGCCGTGCCGCAGCGCCGGCGGCCGTTCCTGGCGGGAGCGCTCGGCGTCTCCGCCGCCTTCGGTGTCGGCGCGATCTTCCTCGGCATCGGGGCCCAGTTCGCGCGGGACGCCGTGGGCTCCGACGACGCCTTCGTCAACGGCGTCATCCTCGCGATCTCCGCGGCCGCCATCGGCGTCGTCGCGCTCGTCGCGGGGCGGCTCGGTGCCACCTCGGCGCTTCGCCTCGGCGCCCTCGGCGTAGCGCTCGGCCAGGGCCTGATGGTCACAGCCGGCGCGACCCACTCGCTGCTCGCCCTCGTCCTGACCTCGATCATCGGCGGCGCCGGCTACAGCCTCCTGTTCTCGGGCGGGATCACCCTCGTCACACGCAGTGCTCCCGCCGAGCACCGGGCCGCGACGACGTCATCGGCCTACCTGGTCGCCTACCTCGTCCAGGCGACGGTCGCGCTCGGCGTCGGCGCGATCGGCACCGCCCAAGGCCTGCAGACCGCGCTCGTCGCGGGGAGTGCGACCGTCGTCGCGCTCGCGCTGGCGGCTGTGCTCACGCTCCGCGGCCGTACGGCTGCGCCCGCCGTTATCCCCGCTCCCCAAGCCCCCGTACGAACGACTCCCACGAAAGCGAGCTCCTACTGATGACTGCCCTCCGAAACGCCGTAGTCCTGGTCACCGGCGCGAACGGCGGCCTCGGCCGCGCGTTCGTGGCGGAGGCGCTCGAGCGGGGCGCCGAGAAGGTCTACGCCACCGCCCGGACGCCGCGCGACTGGGACGACCCGCGCGTGGTGCCCCTCGCGCTGGACATCAACTCCCGCGAGTCCGTCGCCGCAGCGGCCGAGCGGGCCGCAGACACGACGATCCTGATCAACAACGCCGGCGTGTCCGACGCGGGGCTCCCCACCCTGAGCACGCCGCTCGACGCCGTGCGCTCGGTGTTCGAGACCAACGTGTTCGCGCAGCTCGCGGTCACGCAGGCGTTCGCGCCCGTCCTGGCCCGGAACGACGGCGGCGGCATCGTCAACGTGCACTCCGCGCTGAGCTGGCTCGGCACCGGCCCCTACGCCGCGACGAAGGCGGCCTTCTGGTCCCTCAGCAACGCGCTCCGCGTGGAGCTGCTCGACCAGAAGACGCACCTGCTCGGCGCGCACCTCGGATACACGGACACGCCGATGACCGCCGGTCTCGACGTGCCGAAGGAGGACCCGCGCGAAATCGTCGTGGCGATCTACGACGGGCTCGAAGCGGGCGAGCCGGAGGTCCTCGCGGACGAGACGAGCCGCCAGGTCAAGCAGGCCCTCGCTGGGCCGCTGCCCGCGCTGTACCCGCAGCTGCAGAACGCGCGGTAACGCCGCGCGCACCGTATATCGCGGGCGTATCAAAAAATGCATACGCCGCCGCAACGGTCACCGGCCTTCACTTGGGCCATGAACCATGAGGCAGCACCGTCAGCGCCGGCCCTTCGTACCCGCAGGATCGTGCTCGTCAGTCTGGCGGTCGTCGGCGTGGCGACCGTCGCGTTCGGCCCTGCCGGCACGGTACTGAGGATGCTGTCCATGCCGATCCGGAGCTGGCACGACCTGGCCGGTACCTGGAACGGCGTGGCCATCATGACCGTGGTCACCCTGCCGTTGGCCGCGCTGGCGCTGTGGATCCTGGCACGCCGCCGGCGCGCCGCCGGCATGACGTCTGCATGGCGGATGTCAGTGGCCGAGGTCGGCGTGGTCTACGGGACGGTGCCGTTCGTCTGGCTGACGATGCAGCCGGGAAGCGGGGCCGGCACCGTCCCCGGCCGGCTGAGCCTGGTACCGCTGCACGACCTGCAGGAGACCCTCGCCGAGGGGGCGACGGGCCAGATCGCCGGCAACCTGCTGGTGTTCGCGGCGCTGGGTTTCTTCGCCCCCATACGCTTCGCGCCGCTGGCGTCCGTACCGCGAGTCCTGGCGCTCGCGGCGGCCTGCTCGGTCCTGATCGAGGTCGCGCAGTACGTCCTGCGGCTGGATCGGGTGTCCTCCGTCGACGACGTGCTGCTCAACGCCGCCGGCGCCGGGCTGGCCGCGCTTGCGTCGCACCCCTGGTGGCGGTCAACGCCCCGCCCGGCCGGAACGGGGCCTCGTATCGCACGCGGTGCCTAGGCTTCAGGCATGCGCGTGCTGATCGTGGAGGACGAGCCATACCTGGCCGAGGCCGTCCGTGACGGCCTCCGGCTGGAGGCGATCGCCGCCGACATCGCCGCCGACGGCGACTCGGCCCTGGAGCTGCTCAGCGTCAACTCCTACGACCTGGCGGTCCTCGACCGCGACATCCCCGGCCCTTCCGGCGACGAGATCGCCAGGAGCATCGTCGCCTCGGGCAGCGGCATCCCGATCCTCATGCTCACCGCCGCCGACCGGATCGACGACAAGGTCTCCGGGTTCGAGCTCGGCGCCGACGACTACCTCACCAAGCCCTTCGAGCTCCGGGAGCTCGTCCTGCGGCTGAGGGCGCTCGACCGCAGACGCGCGCAGGCCCGGCCCCCCGTCAGCGAGATCGCGGGTCTGCGGCTGGACCCTTTCCGCCGGGAGGTCTACCGGGACGGGCGCTACGTGGCGCTCACCAGGAAGCAGTTCGCCGTGCTGGAGGTCCTGGTCGCGGCCGAAGGCGGAGTCATCAGCGCCGAGGAGATCCTGGAACGGGCGTGGGACGAGAACGCCGACCCCTTCACCAACGCCGTGCGCATCACGGTGTCGGCGCTGCGCAAGCGACTCGGCGAGCCGTGGATCATCGCCACCGTGCCCGGCGTCGGGTACCGCATAGACACGAGGGCCGACGCCGCGGGCTCTGGCGCCCCGGGGGCCGGCGCCCTGGGTGAGGCGGGCACAGGTCAGGGGGGCGGGCGTGGATAGGGCGCCCGGGATGAGCGTCCGCCTCAAGCTCACCCTCAGCTATGCCGGGTTCCTCATGGTCGCCGGCGTCCTCTTGCTCGCGGTGGTGTGGGTGTTCCTGCTGCGCTACGTGCCCGCGGACATCTACACCCCCGAGGCGAGTTCCGTCTTCGGGCGCCCCGGTGCGCCGTTCATCCCCGACCGCGAGGATCTCCAGCGCGCCTTCTTCCCGAAGGCAGCCGCAGCGCTGGCGTTCCTGCTGGGGTTCGGGCTCCTGGGGGGATGGATCCTCGCCGGCAGCATGCTCGCGCCCCTGACTCGCATCACCCACGCCGCCCGCCTGGCCACGGACGGATCGCTCTCCCACCGGATCCAGCTGGAGGGCCGCAAGGATGAGTTCCGTGAGCTCGCCGACACCTTCGACGCCATGCTGGGGCGGGTCGAGGCACACGTCGCCGAACAGCGAAGATTCGCGGCCAACGCCTCCCACGAGCTACGCACACCACTCGCGATCACACAGACGCTCCTCGACGTCGCCCGCAACGATCCGGGTCGCGACACCGGCGACCTGGTCGACCGTCTCCAGCTCGTCAACACCCGGGCGATCGACCTCACCGAAGCGCTGCTCGTGCTCAGCCGCGCCGACCAGCGGTCCTTCATCCGAGAGCCCGTCGACCTTTCCCTCATCGCGGAGGAAGCCTCCGAGACGCTCCTCCCGCTCGCGGAGAAACGCGGCCTCACCATCGAGACCTCCGGCGACATCACCCCCACCGTTGGCTCGCACGCGCTCCTCCTGCAGATGGCCACGAACCTCGTCCACAACGCGATCGTCCACAACCTCCCCGAACAGGGCAGCGTGTGGGTCACGACCGGCGCCCGCCCCGAGACCGTGCTGCTCACCGTCGAGAACACCGGCGAGACGCTCCCTCCTCAGCTGGTCTCGACGCTCACCGAACCGTTCCAGCGCGGCACCGGACGCATCATCCGCGGTGACCATGTGGGTGTCGGCCTCGGCCTGGCGATCGTCAAGAGCATCGTCCGGGCACATGACGGCACCCTCACCCTCGTCCCCCGCCCTGACGGCGGCCTGCGCGTGACGGTGCGGCTGCCCGCCGCGCACGTCCACGGAGACGTTTCGCAGCTGTGACGGTGTCGTAGACGCGCTGCCGGCGCGCGGTTATCGCCGGCATATCGAAAAGCGGAGACACCGTGGCAACGCCGTCGTCGCTGTGCTGGAGGCATGACTCGACAGGAATTCGCTCAGTACCCGGCACACGTCAGCGCCACCTCCCGGCACAGCGGTCGGCGCACCGGCGGACGTCGCATGGCGTTCGGTCTCGCGACGGCCGCCGCCGTGCTGGCCGCCGTCTTCGGCGTCTATCCGCTGCTCGACAGGGCCGACTCGCCGGTCGTGCAGTCCGTCGAGGTTGCGCCGGACGCGGGCACGGGCTCGGGTGCGGACTCGGCGGGGTCGACCGGCGTGGGCGGGGGCGAGGTGCCCGACGGCGCCGCGACGCTCGACGACGACATCCCGGCGATCACGGGGCTCGACCCCGACCTCCGTGCCGCCGTCGAAGAGGCTGCCGCCGACGCAGCGGCCCACGACATCGACTTCTGGGTCACGAGCGGCTGGCGCAGCCTCGCCTACCAGGAGCAGCTGCTCGACGAGGCGGTCCAGGAGCACGGCAGCCTCGAGGCGGCCCGGCGCTGGGTCAGCACGCCGGAGCTGTCCGCACACGTCACCGGCGAGGCGGTCGACATCGGGCCGACCGAGGCCGCCTACTGGCTCATCCAGCACGGCACCGACTACGGGCTGTGCCAGGTGTACTCGAACGAGATCTGGCACTTCGAGCTGCTGACGAAGCCGGGAGGCACCTGCCCACCGATGAAGGACGGCGCCGCCGGCTGAACGTCCAGCCACTCCTGACCTCAGTTCAGCAGGCTCGGGAGAGCCGTAATCCGCCGCAATATGGCCCTCTGGAGCCTGCTGAACGTGAGTCAGCCTGCGTCGGCCGCGCCACAGGCGGCCAGCCGGGCCCGCGCACCCGCATCGGTGAGCGTCCCGACGTCGTCCACCCACTGCTCCACCCCGCCGCGGTGCGGCAGGGCGCGCACCTCCGGGTCGGTGACGGCTCCGCGCAGCACGCCGGGCAGGTCGCGCAGCCCGGTGAACGGCCGGTCGTAGAAGGGCCCGCACGCCGGCCCGTCCAGCGCGGGCAGGCCGATGGCACGCTGCCGCTCGTGCAGCGCGTCGCAGGCAGCGCGCAACGCGGCGTCCCGCTCCTGCCAGGTCGCGGCAGCGAGCGCCCGGGCCAGGTCCTCGCCGGCCGACGGCGCCGTGGGCAGCCGGGCGAACAGCGTCCCGGCCCACTTGGGGTACGGGGGCCAGTGCCGCTCCAGCAGGAAGCCGAGCCGGACCAGCGACGTGACCAGACGTCCGGCGATCACCCGGGAGCCGAGGTCGTCGCCGCTCTGCCCGGTGCGGCCGACGAACGGCAGCTCCTGCTCGACACGCGTCCAGTCGGCCGCAAGCACGTGCAGCCACAGGTCGTGCGGGTACCAGGCGAGCCGCTCGCGCAGCGCGGTGATCTCGCCCCACGTGTCCTCGAACACCGGGCCGGCGGTGACCTCCAGCGCGGACTGCCCCGTCAGGGAGAGCCAGTCGGTAACGGTCAGGCCCGCGCCGACGTCGAGCCCCGTGCGCGACCGCACGAAGTCCCCAGGCGCCGCCACCTCGATCCGGTGCCTGACCGCCAGGTCCCAGGTGACGGGGAACGCCGTCGGCAGCCCCTGATACGACGCCGGGAGGAACGCGCCGAGGGCCTGATCGACATCGCGCACGTGCTCAGGTGGGACCAGCAGGGTCAGCCGCAGGCCCCAGTCGTGGTCGCGGGAGGTGTCGTCGTCGAGCCCCAGCACGTCCGAGCCGGAGCCGAGCCGCGCGGCCGCGCGCGGCACGTCCGGCAGCTTCCGGTCCAGGATCGGGCGGACGACGTCGTCCCAGTACGCGCGGGCGAGCTCGGTTCCGGACATGCGGCAAACCTAGGAGCCGTGCCGGCGACGGTCCAGCTCAGCGCGACGGTTCAGTGCACGCTTGCCGTGACCTCCCGCGCCGTCAGGCAGGTCCAGCCGCCCACGTAGATGCGGTCGCCGTCAGCCAGCCAGCGGCGCTCCCCCGGGTGCAGGGGCTCGGTGGGCAGGGCGTCTCCGCGCGCGGCGACGTACGTGCCGTTGGCCGACCCGAGGTCGATGACGGTCCAGCCGCCCTCCAGCCAGGCGATCTCGCAGTGCCTGCGCGAGACGCCGGTGTCCTCGCAGACGATGTCGGGCACCACGCCGCGGCTCCGGGACGGGCGGCCGACCACGAGGCGCTCACCCGTGAGCGGCACGACGGCGTCGGCCGGGACCATGCCGCCGGCCGGGACCTCGCCGGCCGACCACTCGAAGTCCGAGCTGACCTCGACGGCCCAGGCCACGGGCGCGCTGTCCGGCCGCGCCATGGGCCGGACGACCGGGAGAACCACCCTCGGCAGGGTGATCGAGTCGACCCGCCTGGGTGCCGAACCGATCCGGACCGCCAGCAGCGGGACGTGCTCCTGGACGACGGCGGGGTGTGCGGCCAGCATCCGCGCCAGGGACAGCGCACCGTCGAGCGGCAGCCCGGCGCTGGCCTGCACGCGCACGTCGTCCCGCTTCTCCAGGAGGTGCCGGAGCACCATCGACCGGAACATCGGCGCGTACGTCAGGAGCTTTCCCGTGGTGACCGCCACCGGTGCGACGCCGGGGTGGTTCAGCACCGCACAGAGCCCGTCCGCCAGGAACCGGGCCGCCTCGTCGAGGATCTCGCGGGCCGCCAGGTCGCCGTTGCCCGCCGCCCCGATGACCCGCGGCGCGAAACCGGCGAACAGCGACACGTCGTTGACGGCCGTCCACCGCTCCCGCCGCCCGAAGTGCTCCTCGGCGGCCTGGACGAGGCCCGGCGACGCGCCCATCCGCCGGCCGTCCATCGAGCGCGCCGCGGCGTCCAGGCCGCGCCGTCCGATCCAGGAGCCGCCGCCGTTGTCGCCCACGTGCGGCCCCATCCCGTCGGCGAGGTGCCACCGGCCGACGTCGTCGCACGCCACGGCCACCGCGCCGGTGCCGACGGCGAGCGTGGCGCCCGGCCCTGCGCCGAGGGCACCCAGGTGGGCCGTGACGGCGTCGCTCGAGACGGCGGTCGAGCCGGTGCGCAGCTCCTCCGCCAGGATGTCGTGGACGCGGTTCGCGTCGAGGCTGCCGGACTGCGTCATCGCCCGGAACCCGCGCATGCCGACGGCGGCGGCCGCCACCCGAGGACGTCCGCCGAACTCGGAGGCGAAGTCCCGGCACAGCTCCCGGACCACGTCCGGCACGGTCGAACGCCCGGCGACGACGGCGGCCGGCGGCCCGGTGACCTCGTAGGACCTCCCGCCCCGTCCGGTACTGACCCGCAGGCGCGAACCCGTGCCGCCGATGTCCACACCAACCACCCGGGTGTCCGTTTCGAACGCCTTTGCCCCGCCCTGCTGACCAGTCGCTATCGGCACCGGGACATACTCCCCCGGGATCTCTCGATCCGCATGCGCCGGGCGAAATTTGCACGCTGCGGTGGTCAAGCCCCAGGTCACGGGGTCTGACACATCGAGGTTGGGCGGCTCGCGTAGCGAGCGGGCCCGGGTCGCGACAGCCTGGTGGGAGAAGCTTCGAGGAGGTGACCGCGTGCCACGCGCCGGAACGGCCCGATCCGCACCCGCCCGCGTCGCCGACCTGCGGGTGGCGGCGGAGGCCGCGGCCTGACGACGCCGCTCGCCACATTCACCGGGAACGGGTGAGGTCAAGGGGCCCTCCCGGCGTTGGAGTAGCAGGGTCCGACCACTCCACGTGATCCCGAAGGAACCTCACATGCCCCAGGCAACACTGACCGTCTGGAAGTTCCGGAGTGCGGAGGGCGCAGAGACCGCATCGAAGACGATCCAGCAGCTCACCAAGAAGAACCTCATCACCCTCCACGACGCGGCGACCGTGCGGTGGGACGAGGGCGCGAAGAAGCCCAAGACCCATCAGCTCAGCTCGACGGTCGGCACCGGAGCCCTCGGAGGGTCCTTCTGGGGGATGCTCTTCGGTCTCCTCTTCTTCGTCCCGCTGCTCGGCGCGGCCATCGGCGCCGCCACGGGCGCGCTGAGCGGCGCCCTCACGGACGTGGGGATCGACGACGGGTTCATCAATCGCGTCCGGGACGAGATCACGCCCGGCACCTCGGCGTTGTTCGTCATGTCCTCGGACGCCGTGGTGGACAAGATCCACGACGCCTTCGCCGGCCAGGAGGCACCCGAGCTGATCTTCACCAACCTCAACGACGAGCAGGAGGCCGCGCTGCGCGAGGTCTTCGGCGAGGACTGACCCACTACCGAAGGAGAGATCATGACCAGCGCAAACCCACCGGGACGTGACCCCTACCCAGGGATGACCCCCGTCGCCAGCTACGGCCCTCCGCCCGGCGCTGTCACCACCGCGGGATTCGCGGGGACCATACTCATCATGGTTTCGGCGTTCCAGATCCTCCAGGGGATCGCCGCGGTCGCGGCGGACGAGGTCTACGTCACGGGGATCGAGTACGTCTACCAGTTCGACGTCACCACCTGGGGATGGATCCACATCGGCATCGGCGCGATCGCCCTTGCCGCGGGGTTAGGTGTCCTCGCCGCCCAGACATGGGCGTATATAGCCGGAATAGTGCTCGCGGTCATCGCGAGCTTCGCAAACTTTGCATTCCTGCCCTATTACCCCATATGGAGCCTAGTCATTATTGCGTTCAATATCGCGGTGATCTGGGCGCTGGCCACTCTGCTCGGAACCCGCGGCTAAGACACTGCCGCGGAGGCTGGGTGAAGTTCCCCCCTGGCAGGCGTCGGCGGACGATGGAGAGCATCATTGTCCGTAAGCACCTTTCCCATTCCTTACGTCAGTCCTTGGCTTCAAGGAATGCGCAGATATCGGGCCGGTGACGTCACTTCGTCACGGGTCGGCAGCACGGGGGCAACTGCCACTTCACCATCCGAGTGGAGGACGCGGCGGTATGCCTTCCGAACAGAGCCCTTCCGCCGTTCGCGGGAGAACTTCTGCGCCACGGGGGCCCCGGCTCATGCTCGCGCCCGGCCCGCCGGGGCGCACCCGCCGACCTGGCCGCGACTCTCCCGCACGGCCGCTACCGCGGATCTACGTCCCACGCCAACGCCTGTGGCAGCGGCTGGACGCGGCGGTCGAGGGTTCCGTCACCCTCGTCGTAGCCCCCGCGGGCGCAGGCAAGTCACTGGGCGTCGCCGGATGGTTGCGGCAGACCGCGTCGAAGCACGCCGACAACGCTGTCTGGGTCAGCGCCGACAGCTCGTGGACGCCTGACCGCCTCAGCTCCGTCCTCGACGGTCCAGGACCCCGCGAACCTGGCACGTCCCCACCCCTGGTGGTCGTCGACGATGCCCATCTGCTCCCGGGCACGACCCTGCGCCGTATCGACGAGCGCCTCAACACGGCACCGGACTCCATGCGGATCCTCCTGCTGAGCCGCTGGGCCCTTCCGCTGACCCGGCTGGTCCCTGAGCTCCTGGGCAACTTCACGTTCCTGCGGGGCGACCTGCTGCGACTGAGCGACGCCGAGGTCGCGTCGCTCGTCTCGGGACATGCCAGGACCGACGACCAGGAGGTGCTCCACGCAGTGACCAAGCACGCCGACGGCTGGTGCGCCGCCGCGGTCCTCGCCGCCCGCGAGCTGAGCGCAGCACCGGACCCGGCGGCCGCGGCGCGCCTCCTCGCCCACGACGCCACGCCGATCGCGACGAGGGTGGCGGGCGAGGTCTTCAGCACGCTGACCCCCCGGCAGCGGCACCTGCTGCTGTCCATCGCCGGCGAGGACGTGGTCAGCGTGTCCACGGCTGCCCACCTGTCCCATGACCAGCACGCGGGAGAGATCCTCGCCGAGCTGGAGGACACCGGCCTGCTCGTGATGCGCGACGACCACCACGACTGCGCCGATACCGACGAGGAGACTCCCGTTCCGTCCGGCGAGGATCTGCTGGAACGGACCGATCTCGACAGCACGCCGGTCCCGCCGGACGCGGAACCCCCTGGCACGGGCGGCTTCCGGGTCCATCCGCTCCTGGTGGCGGTGGTGCGGCAGCGGCTTGCCGAGGGCGGCGTCGACGCGGCCCGTGCGCGCTCCACCGTCATCCGTGCGGTGGGTCTCGACGTGGCGCGCGGCAACCTGTCCCAGGCCTTCCCCCGCCTCGTTCGTGTAGGAGCGCCCGCCGAGGCGGCTGACGTCCTCGCACGGGACGGCGTGCGCATGGTGCTGAACCAGTGCGACCACGACGAGGTGGGCGAGTTCGTCCGGACAGAGCCCGAGGTCGTCGGCAGCCGCCCGGACATCTGGTTCGCGATCGCCCTCGGCTGCTGGCTGCGGGACGACGTCGAAGGGACGCGGCACTGGGGGGACCGGCTGCTGGACGCTCGGCGACGGTGGTCGAACTCCTGGCTCCCAGGTGGCATGGACGGTCTCGACGCGACCATCGCCTGCATCCGGCTGTGGCGGGTCGCGCTGGGGCTCGAGCCGGCCTACGCCGCCGTCGGGCACGCGAAGCGCGTGCTGGTCGCCTCTCAGACGCGCCCCACCGTGCGGGAGGCCAACGCCGAGGTCCTGCCCGTCCTGGCCAACGAGCTCGGCGTCGCGCAGAACTGGCTCGGCGAGCTCACCGAGGCCGAGACGAGCCTCACCCTCGCTGTCAGCCTGTCGCGCAGCCAGGGGCTGGCACCGCTCGGGATGTGCGCCCTGAGCCACCTCGCTTTCACCCAGTACATGCGCGGGCGGGAGAGCGCGTGCATCGAGCTCGCCCACGAGGTCCTCGTCGCCGCCAGGTCTCCCGGGGCGCGGAGGCTGCGGTTCGTCGCGGAACGAGCGCGCCTCGCCGAGATCCTCTCGCGCCTGCTCGACGTCCCGGCGCCGTCGAAAGACCTCGACGTCCCGGCGCCGTCGAAAGACATCGTGGAACGCACGACCGGCGTCCGATATCACAGCGGCGACCTGTGCACGCGCTTCTGGTTCCGCGTCTGGGACGCCCGCAAGGAGGTGGTCGCCGGCAACGTGGCCGTGGCGCAGCGCATCCTCTCCGGTCCCGGGGAGTGCCTACGGCTGACGGACGACCAGCTCCCGGAGCACCTGCGGGTCACACTGCTCGTCGAGCGCGCGTTCGTCGCGGCGCTGGCGAGCGACCGCGAGACGCTCAAGTCGCTGGGCGACACTCTCGGGCTGCTCGGCGCCGTGGGCGAGTCAGCGCTCGTGCAAGGACTGCGCGCCGACCGGGACGGCGACCGGCGCGGGGCGGCCGCCGCGTTCGAGGCCGCCTCGGCGGACGCGACCTACTCGCAGCCGCCCACGCGCGCGCTCGCGCTGGCGTGCGAGGCTCAGCTGCTCGACGCCCTGGGCGACCCGTCGCGCTCGGAGGACCGCCTGGTGGAGGCGATCTCGGTCACCGAGGCGCGCCGGAACGCCGTGCCGTTCTTCGGCTGGGCGCGCCAGGGCACGCCCATCGAGACGCTGCTGAGGCGGCTGGACGAGCGTCCCGCCACCAGATGGCAGCACGAGCTCGCGGCGACAGCGGCCGGGCGACCGGACGTCACGGCCCTCTACGCCTCGAAGACCGCGACACCGCGCGAGCTCGACGACGTCAGCCAGGCCCTCGTCCCGCCGGCCCTGAGCCCTCGCGAGCGCGAGGTGCTCAACGAGCTGGCCCGGGGCGCGACCTACGCGGACATCGCCGCCGCGCTGTTCGTCTCCGAGAACACCGTCAAGACGCACGTCTCGAGCCTCTACACCAAGCTCGCGGCGTCCCGCCGCAGCGAAGCGCTCAAGATCGCCCGAAGCTTCCACCTGCTCTGACGACCCGCCCCGACCGCGCCGAGGCCAGCCGCTCGGCCCTCAGCACCCGAGCTCGTCCGCCAAGGCGTCACGCGCCTCCCGCACCTCCGCGGCCTGGTCCCGGATCGAGTCGGCCGCCTCGGAGACCGTCGTCTCCCCTCTGACGTCGTCGACGGCCTGCTCAAGGCCCTCCCACGCCTCGTCGAGCGCCTGGCCGCGGTCCTCGGCCACGTCCCCCGCTGCCGCGTCAAGGTCCTGCCAGGCCTGGCGCACCTCGCTACCCGCGGCACGAACCTCGTCCACGGTGGCATCCGGCGTCAGCGTCGTCTCGAAGTTGTCCAGCGCGACGGTGAGCTGCTCGGCCGCGCCACAGGCTTGTTCGGTGTTCTGCTCCGGTGTCTCGCTGGAGCACGCGGCCGTCGCCAGGAGCACCAGCCCGACCAGGGCACTTCCTGCGGTCCGTCTCATGTCCACGCCCTTTCTGCCATCGATGCGGGTCGCCCCCGAAGGGCGGTGCCTGCACGGTCCCTCGGCGTTCCCCGCTCGGTATCACCCATGTCGGGTGAGTCCTGGGCCCGACGGCGGCGGGGTCGCGCTCAGCGCAGCAGCATCGCCTTGGCGGCCGAGAACTCGTCGTCGGTGAGCACCCCCCGCGCATTGAGCTCGCCGAGCTGCGTCAGCTGGGCGAGCAGTACCTCGTTCCTTCCCGCGTCAGCCCCGGTCGCCGCCGGCTGGGCCGCGGGCTCGGCTCCCTGACCGTCCTGGACGAACACGGACTCCCAGTCGTGCTTCATGCTGATGGTCGTCCAGCCGAGCCGCTGGGGTCCCGCCAAGATCGGTGCCCTCCCGATCACGACGATGTTCGGCTTGCCAGCCACGATGTCGCCTCGGAGTCGGTGGTTCTCGGGCGATCACCTCTAGGACGAGTCGTCCCGGGCAGCGGACTGGGGGCGGGCCAGCAGCTCGATCAGCGCGATGAGCAGACCGGCGCCCACGGCGACCCCGACGACGAGGCCCGGTGTCGGGTTCGCTGCCAGCAGCAGGACGAGGGCCGCGAGCGCGACGACGGTCGTACGGGCGAAGCCGCGATGCTGGGCGAGCCAGACACCGGCCGGGCCAGTGGTCACTCCGCGGCCCTCGGCCCACAGTCGAGCCTTGCCGAAGCCCCGGCCGACGCCGGCACGCAGGCTGCGCGCCGAGGCGCTCGCCCCGCCGAGGTAGGCCGCCAGCGCGACGACCAGGCCGAGCACCGCGACGGTGCGCAGCGTGGCACGCAGGAACGTGACGAGCTGGTCGAAGACGACCTCGGCGGCGTCCAGCCGCGTCACCGTTCCGCTGAGCGCGTCGAGATACAGGCCGCGGGCGACCGCCAGGCCGACGGCCAGGAGCAGCATCGCCGCGGCGAGCGCGAGCCCCGCGACGACCAGGGCGCGCAGGTGACGCTGCGCGACGACGACGCCGGCGCCCAGCAGGACCAGGACGACCCACGGGAGCCAGCTCCCCAGCGCGACGACCTGGGCGTATCGGTTCTGGATCTCGACGAGCTGGGAGGACTGCATGACCGTGAACGTCGCGTTGATGGTGGGCAGGTTCGCCGCGAGCCCCAGCCCGCGCTCGACGAGCCGGTCCTTGAGCAGGTCGACCATCCCCGCGAGCTGGATGGTGAGCTGGCCGTCCTGGCCCACCTGGAGGACTTCGCCCCCCGTTCCCTGCATGACGGCGACAAGCTGCTCGTGCGCGACCCGGTTGGCCTGTTCCCACGCGGACGCGAACTGGTCGCTCTCCACGACGCGGTCAGCGGCCCGGCGGACGAATGACTCGACCCCACTGGTCAGGGGCGCTTCCAGCCGGGGCAGTGCCGCCGCCGCCCGCGGCGCCACGTCCCGCTCGTTCAGCCCGGCGGCGACGTCGTCGAGCAGCGCCCCTACGTCGATCCGCGTCATCACCTCCGCGGTCAGCCGGCCCGCCAGGGCGGACTGCACCGTCGGGTCGTCCGCCAGGGGGGCGACGGTGGCGACGTAGCGGTCCGTGTCGGTCAGGGTGCGCTCGGCCCAGGCGGCGACGACGCCTACGGGCGCCAGCAGGGCGCCGAGGACGATCAGGACCACGGCGGCCGCGCTCCGGGCGCGGTGGCGTGCCGGCCGGTCGGCTGACCCGCCCGGCGCGGGTGGTACCTCGCCCAGGCGTCGGCGGAGCTCCGCGTTCTCCCGTTCCAGGGCGGCAAGACGGACAGCTACGTCGGACGGCCCGACGCCGTGACCGGCTCCGACTGTGTCGCTCATGCCGTCCCTGCCCCTCTGTGCCCGCCAGGTGAATGACCTGCGGTGTCCGTCCTCCATGCTTCGGGGACGGACGGGGCGCGGCTTCCCCCAGAACGGGTGAGATGGGCTGCCGAACCCGGCTCGGGCGGGCGACGCGAGTCAGATCGCGGACATCATCAAAGAGACCGCGAAGCCGATCGCCACCAGTGAACCTGTGGCCACCCCTTCGACCCGGTACGACTCGGGAAGCAGGGTGTTCGAGACCATCGCGAGCAGTGCCCCTGCGGCAAATCCCTGCGCGAGTGCTCCCGTACGGCCGCTGGCCGGGTCGAGCAGCAGATAGCCGAGCGCGGCACTGACCGCCGCGACGAGCACCACTGCCGCCCACATCCGCAGCACCCGCGACCGCGCCCACCCCGCCGCGCGCAGCCCGCTCGACGAGGACAGCCCCTCGGGGAAGTTGCTGAGGACGATGCCTGCGAGCAGGGCGACGCTGACGTTGCCCTCGAGCACCGTCAGGCCCAGGACGAACGACTCGGGTATGCCGTCGAGCACAGAGCCGAAGACGATCGCGAGCGGAGCCCCGGTCGCCTGGGCTCCGTCCGCGTCCTTGCGCCCGCCGCCACCCTGGCGGCTCAGCCACCAGTCACCGGCGGTAAAGGTCACGGCGCCTAGCAGGGTCAGCAGCCCGACCTGGCCGACCGACGCGGTCTTGACCGCCTCGTCGACCAGCTCGAAGGCGACCGACCCGATGAGCAGCCCGGCTCCGAGCGCCATCATGACGGCGATGAACCGGCGGCTCGGCGCCCCTGCATAGGCGACCAGGGCACCGACCAGCAGGGCCGCAGCGCCGACCGCGCCCCAGAGGAACGCGACGAACATCAGCTTGGCTGGTCAGGCAAGCGCCTTGGTCTTGAGCCTCTCGAACTCCGCCGGAGCGATCGTGCCGGCGTCGAGGAGCGCCTTGGCGCTCGCGATCTGGTCGGCTGGTGACGTGGTGGCGACGTCGCGGATGTAGGCGTCAGTCTCGCTACGCGCCCGCATCACCGCCTCACTCTGCCGCTCCGCCATTCCTCGACCGCGCGCGATGAGGTAGATGAGGGCTGAGAGGAAGGGCAGGAAGATGAGGAAGAGGATCCACAAAGCCTTCCACCACCCGGAGAGCTCCCTGTCGCGAAAGAGATCTGCGACCACCTGGAAAAGCACCATCAGGTAAGCCACGAAGAAGAAGCTGTAGACCATCAGCCAGAAGAAGTCCCAGAAGTCGTTCATGACCTGCCCTACTCTCGAAGTTCCTCCATGAGGCTCGACCCTCGACGCGCTCGTGAGCACGGGGCCGAGAATTCGAAAGTAACCACGTGCCACGTTCGCTACCTCGTAGAAATCGGGTGAACGCGGCTATGCGAGCGACAGGAAGAGCTTCTCGAGCCTCTGCATGTCGGCCCCGCCGTTCTCCTCGTCGGCCAGGCACTGCTTGAGCCCCGAGGCGATGACGGCGAAGCCTGCCCGGTCGAGCGCCTTGGAGACGGCGGAGAGCTGCGTCACGACGTCGGCGCAGTCGCCCCCCTCGTCCACCATCCGCACGACGGCGGCGAGCTGGCCCTGGGCACGCTTGAGCCGGTTGGAGACCTTCTTCATCTCGTCCGGGTCGAGGTCCATGGTCGATCCTCCGTTCAGTTCCCGAAGAGGCGGGACAGGAACGAGCCCTTGGCGGGCTCCTTGGCGTGCCCTTCGCACCGGTCGCGGCGCGGCACGCCCGCCATCACCTGGTCGACGTGCTCGCCGCAGCCGGCCCACGTCGTCTTGTCGCACGTCTTGCACGTCACAGCTCTGCACACGGTGATCTCCTTCGCCAGGTTTTGGGCGAGCATACCCCCCGGGGTATCCTCGTCGTCAACCCAGGGAGGATCCACATGAAGATCGTCATCGTCGGAGGAGTCGCCGCGGGCATGTCCGCGGCCACCCGGCTGCGCCGCCTGTCGGAGGACGCCGAGATCGTCGTCCTCGAGGCCGGCGACCACGTCTCGTACGCGAACTGCGGGCTGCCGTACTACGCGGGCGGCGTCATCGAGGACCGCAACGCGCTGCTGCTGCAGACGCCGGAGTCCCTAGCATCGCGGTTCCGCCTCGACGTGCGCGTGCGGCACCGGGTGACCGGCGTCGACGCCGCTGCCCACACCCTGACCGTGGCCGACCTAGCGACCGGCGAGGAGTACGCGGAGCCCTACGACCGGCTCGTGCTGAGCCCGGGTGCCCGGCCGGTCGTGCCCCCGGTGCCCGGCATCGACCGCGCCCTCGTGCTGCGCGACGTCGCCGACGCCGACCGGCTGGTCGCCGGGATCGACGGCACGTCCGGCAGCGCCGCCGACGGCGTCCCCGCCCGCACGGCCGTCGTGATCGGCGGCGGCTTCGTCGGCCTGGAGGTCGTGGAGAACCTCGTTCGTCGGGGCATCGCCGTCACGCTCGTCGAGCTCGCCGACCAGGTGCTCACGCCCCTGGACCCGGAGCTGGCCGTCCGCGTCCGCGACGAGCTCGAGGCCCACGGCGTCGACGTCCGCACCTCCACACGGGTCTCCGCCCTGACACCCACCACCGCGGTGCTCGCCGACGCCGCGGGCGGCGACGTCGACGAGGTCTCCGCGGACATCGTGGTGGCCGCGGTCGGCGTCCGCCCCGACACGGAGCTCGCCGCGCTCGCGGGCGCAGCCCTAGGCCCCGGCGGCGGCGTCCTCGTGGACGAGGACCTGCGCACCTCTGTCCCGGACGTCTTCGCCGTCGGCGACGCCGCGACCAAGCGCGACGCCCTCGCCGCACGCGGCGAGGGCGGCCACGCGACCACGCTCATCCCGCTCGCGAACCTCGCCAACCGGCACGGCCGGCACGTCGCGGACGTGATCCTCGGCCGGACCGGCATGCGCCCGTCAGTCGGTGCGGCGGTCGTCGGCGTGTTCGGCCTGACCGCCGCGTCCGTGGGGCGCAGCGAGAAGCAGCTGCGGGCCGAGGACCGCCGCTACCGCGCTATCCACACGCACCCGAGCCAGCACGCCGGCTACTTCCCGGGCGCGAGCCAGATGGCGCTCAAGCTCCTGGTCGACCCGGACACCGACCTGATCCTCGGCGCCCAGGCGGTGGCGCACGACGGCGTCGACAAGCGCATCGACGTGATCGCCACCGCCGTCGCCGGCGGGCTGACGGCGTCCGACCTCGCGGACCTCGAGCTCGCCTACGCCCCCGCGTACGGGTCGGCGAAGGACCCGGTCAACATGCTCGGGTATGTCGCGGACAACCTGCGCTCCGGCGACACTCGCAGCATCCAGTGGCACGAGCTCGACGGCCTCGTCCGCCGCGGCGTGACGCTCGTGGACGTGCGCACCCCGGCGGAGCACGCCCGCGGCACCGTCGAGATCGCCGCCGTGCGGGCACCGTCCCGGGCCCTGAACGTCCCGCTCGACGAGCTGAGGGACCGGGCGCTGGACGAGATCCCCGCCGGGACCCCCGTCGTCGTGCACTGCCAGGTCGGCCAGCGCGGCCACACCGCGGCCCGGCTGCTCACCCAGCTCGGCTACGACGTCCGCAACCTCGACGGCGGCTACGTCACGTGGCGGGACGCCACCCGCGCGACGGCAGAGGCCGCCGGTGACGCGCGGCTGAGCGCCGTGCGGTGAGCGAATGAGCGCCCCGACGTGTCAGCCGTACAGGTCACCCCAGTGACCTGTACGGCTGACACGTCAGGGCGTTCCGTCACTCGTACCGCAGCGAGGAGATCGGGTCCTGCCGGGCCGCCCGCAGCGCGGGCAGCGTGCCGGCGAGGAACGCGATGGCCATGACGCCCAGGACGACCGCGACCACCGTGACCGGCTCGAAGGCGATCAGCGTCAGCCCCGGGAGGTCGGTCAGCAGATCCCCGGACACGCTGCCGACCAGCTGTCCGACGCCGATCGCGGCCAGGACGCCCAGGGCGCTGCCCACCAGGCCGATGACCACCGCCTCGATGCTGAACAGGGAGAAGACCCGCGCGCTCGACAGGCCCATCGCCTTCATGAGCCCCACCTCGCGCGTGCGCTCCTGCACGGCCATGAAGAGCGTGTTCACGATCCCGATGCCGGCGGCGACCAGCGCGATCACCGCGAACCCGTTCAGCACCAGCACTATCGCGTCGATGACCGCGGTGATGGTGCCGAGCTGGTCCTCGAGGGTGCTGCCGGTGTAGCCGGCGTCCGCCAGCCGGTCCTTCAGGGCCGCGGCCTCCTCCTCGCCGGCGTCGACGTCGAACGAGACGGAGGCCTGCGCGTAGCGGGTGGTCTCCGACTCGGGTGCCCCATTGGTCTGCAGGTCGTAGAGCTCTTCCGTGAGGACGTCGTTCGGGATCGCGCCGCCCATCGTGATGACGCCGGGCTCGGCGACGCCGACGACGGTCGCCTCGGTGGTCACCTGCTCTCCGGTGGCGTCGGTGACGGCCAGCACGACGGTCTGCCCGACGGCGTCGGCGGCGCTGCCCAGCTCCAGCGGCTCGAGGTAGCTCTCGGGCAGCACGAGCTGCGGGTCCCCCGCGTCGAGGTCGACCTGTTCGCCGGACGCCAGCTCGACCTTCATCCCTGGCACGAACTGGGAGATCGACAGCTGGTACTTGGTCCCGTCGTCGTACTGGACGTAGTCGGCCAGGACGCTCTTGGCCGGCTGGACGCTCAGCACGCCGTCGATCCCGGCGATGGTCTCGATGTCGTCGTCGGTCAGGGCCGACGTCGTCGTCCCGGGCGGCCCGTCGGCCTCGATCTGGTTGGGGTCGTACTCCGCGGGCCCGCCGTCTGCGGGCTCGTCCTCGTTCGTCTTGGTCACGGTCATGACGTCGTCGACGCCGACCGAGGCCACCGTGTCGTCGATGTACTGGTTGATGCCGGTGCCCAGGCCGTTGGTCAGGGACAGCGTGAAGGCGCCGATGAAGATGGCCAGCACGGTCAGGCTGGTCCGCAGCCTGGACCGGAAGGCGTTGCGGAAGGCGGTTGCGACGATGTCGACGATCTTCATGCCGCCACCCCCGCGGGCGCGGCGATCAGGCCGTCGCGGATGTAGATGCTGCGGTCGCACCGGGACGCGAGGTCCTCGTCGTGCGTGACGACCACCAGGTTGATGCCCTGCCGCTGGTTGAGGTCGAACAGGATGTCCTCCACGACGGTGCCGGTGGCCGTGTCCAGGTTCCCGGTCGGCTCGTCGGCGAAGATCACGCGCGGCTGGTTGATCAGGGCCCGGGCGATGACCACGCGCTGCTTCTGCCCGCCGGACAGGTCGTTGGCCTTGTTGCCGGCCTTGTCGTCGAGCTCGAGCTGGGCGAGGGCCGCCATCCCGCGGGCGGTACGCTCGCGCCGCGAGACCCCTGCGATCTTCAGCGGGAGCGTCACGTTGTCCAGGACGCTGGCCTGGGCGTTGAGGAAAAACTGCTGGAACACGAACCCGAAGGCGCTGTTGCGGGTCTGGTTGAGCTGCTTCGCGGAGAGCCGGGAGGTGTCGGTGCCGTCCAGGGTGATGGTCCCCGAGGTCGGCCGGTCGAGCAGAGCGAGCAGGTGCATCAGGGTCGACTTGCCCGAGCCGCTCTTGCCGATGATCGCCATGGACTCGCCCTCGGCGATGTCCAGGTCCAAGCCCTTGAGCGCCTCGAAGGCGCTGGGTCCGGACCCGTAGGTCTTGTGCAGGTTGCTGACGGAGAGCAGTGGGGAAACCACGTCGGCCGCCTCTCTCATGTGTTGCCGGGGTGCTGACGTACTCAACCCTCGGCGACGAGGCGCCCGTACGAATCCTCCCAGCGGTGACTCTCGTGTACCGCCGTGGTGGTACTCCCGGATACCGCCTGGGCGGGACGCGACCGCCTGCCGGGTGCGGGATGCTTGGCACGGCAGCGCGAGGGGACAGGACGGGGGACGAGATGCCACGAAGCGAAGAGGTGCGGTTCGGCCTCGCGCGCCGGGTGCCCGCGTGGGTCGGCCACGTCGTGGCGACTCTCACCGTGGTGGGCGCCTCCGCACTCCCCACCAGCGAGCACGGCTCCCCCGACTGGCGGGCCGACACCGCCGCACTTGCCCTGGTCGCGGCGGCGCTGCTGCTCATGCGCCGCCGGCTGCCCGTCGCGACCGTCGCGGCGACCGTGGGCGTGGTCTGGCTCAGCGTGCCGCTCGAGCTGTTCAACCAGGGTGTGGTGTTTGCGGCCGCGATCGCCACGTTCACCGCGACCCGCGGCCTGACCCGCCGGCGGGGACTGTGGGTGGGCATCAGCGCCGCCGTGCTCGTGGGCGCCGCCGGGGCCGTCGCGGTCGGCCGCGGCGCCATGCAGGTCCTGCTCCTCATCCTGCTCTTCGGCGCGCTGGGCGACATGGTCCGGGTGCAGCGCGAGCAGTTCCTGGCGATCACCGAGCGCGCCGAGCGCGCCGAGGCGACCCGGGAGGCCCTGGCCCACCAGCGGGTGGCGGAGGACCGGCTCGCGATCGCCCGCGACCTGCACGACGCCGTCGCGCACCAGATCGCCGTCATCAACCTGCACGCGGGGGTGGCGACCTCCGCACTGCGCGAGCGGCCCGACGACGCCGCGCACTCGCTGGCCGTCATCCGCGGCGCCTCCAGGACCGTGCTCGCGCAGATCGGCGACCTGCTGGCCACGCTGCGCGACCCCGGCTCGTCCGGCACCGGACCCGTCAGCCTGACGCAGCTCGACGACATCCTGCGGGAGTTCCGCGGCCACGGCCTTGACGTCACGGTGCGCCGGCTCGGCGACGCGCGCGAGCTGCCCGCGGCCGTCGACGTCGTCGCGCTGCGCGTCATCCAGGAGGCGCTCACGAACGCCCACAAGCACGGCACGGAGCACCGCGCGCACGTCGTGCTCGAGTACGCGGCGGGCAGGCTGCACATCACCGTGGCCAACCCCGTCCCGGCCCAGCTCGGCCCGACGGCGGACGCCGCCGTCGGAGCAGGGGCGGAGCGTGCGGCCGGTCACGGCCTCGTCGGGGCACGCGAGCGCGTGGAGTCGGTGAGGGGCACGCTCAGCTACGGCCGCACCGGGCTGAGCTCCTGGCAGCTGGACGTGGACCTGCCGACCGACCCGCGCCGCCCCGGCGCCGAGGCACCCCCGGCCGAGACGCCGTCCGCCGACGCCCCCGCCGTCGACAAGCCCGGCGACGAGCTCCGCGGCGACAAGCCCTCAACAGGAGAACGTTCATGATCTCCGTCCTCATCGCGGACGACCAGGCACTCATCCGCTCGGCGATCGCCGACCTCATCACGCACAGCGGCGACCTCGCCATCGCGGGCGAGGCCGCCGACGGGCACCAGGCGATAGCCCTCGCCCGCGAGCGCCGTCCCGACGTCGTGCTGATGGACATCCGCATGCCCGGCATGGACGGTATCGCCGCGACCCGTGAGATCTGTGCGGACCCGGAGCTGTCCGCGGTGCGGGTCCTGGTGCTGACGACGTTCGAGGAGGACGAGTACATCGTGGCGGCCCTGCGCGCGGGAGCGAGCGGCTTCATCGGCAAGGGGGCGGAGCGCGAGGAGATCGCCGCCGCCATCCGGGCGGTGCACCGGGGCGACGCGCTCCTGTCCCCCACGGCCACGCGGACCCTCATCGACCGGTACGTGCACTCGTCCCAGCTGCACACGAGCGAGCCGCTCCGCGCGCTGCACGACCTGACCGAGCGTGAGTCCGAGGTGCTGGCGCTCGTGGGCAGCGGCCGGTCCAACGGCGAGATCGCCGAGCTGTTGGTGATCTCACCGCACACCGCCAAGACGCACGTCAACCGCATCATGACGAAGCTGAACGCCCACGACCGGGCGCAGCTGGTCATCGCTGCCTACGAGAACGGCCTGGTCCACCCAGGAGGCCAGTAGGTCCTTGGTTGTGGGCGCGATCGTTGCGCCTAAAACGGGCGGGTAGTCGCAACGATCGCGCCCACAACCAAGAGCTACTCCCAGACGGCGATGCTGCGGCGCACCGGGACGCTGCCGTCGTCCGCTGCGAAGAGCTCGGGCGAGCGCCGGCGGGTCTTCTCGATGTCGTCGAACACGGCCCGCAGGTGGGCTCGCAGGCTGTCGCGCGCGTGGGAGATGTTGCCGGAGACCACCGCGTCCAGGATGGCGTGATGCTCGTCGACGAAGCGGCCGACGCCGTTCGTCTCGTGCAGCCCGAGGCGGCGTGCCCGGTCGAGGTGTCCCTTGGCCGCGACGACCGTCGACCAGGCGTTGCCGTGCCCGCTGAGGCGCAGCAGCCCGTGGTGGAAGGCCTCGTCCAGCCCGAAGAACGTCTCCAGGTCGAGGCCCGGTGCCCGCTGCTGCTCCAGGTTGGCCCGGAGCTCGGCGAGCACGGCGGGGTCGAGAGTGGCCGGGATGTCGTCGAACGCGGCCAGCTCGACCGCCTCGCGGAGGAACTGCGCGTCGGCGACGCGTGCGGCGTCGACCCGGGACACGAACGACCCGACCTTGGGGAAGACCCGGACCAGGCCCTCCTCGCCCAGGAGGATCAGGCTCTCCCGGACCGGCGTGCGGCTGACGCCGAGGGACGCGGCGAGCTCGTTCTCCGACAGGGAGGCGCCGGGCGGCAGCTCGAGGGTGAGCACCTTGCGGCGCAGCGTCTCGTAGACGACGTGTCGGTTGGACCGGTTCGAGGCTTCCCTCATGCCAGGAGTCTAGGCGAGGCGAGGCCAACTTCCACACCAGGGACAGTTGACACAACTTGTCGACGCTGCTTACATACAAGACCTGCCACACATCGGCCCTCGGCTTCCAACAGCCTCGGCTTCGAACAACTGAGGGCCGTCCGGACAATGACGTCAGTCAAGAAGGCAAGGAGCAGCTCCCATGGCGGAAACCGCTATGACCCCAGCCGGGAACGCAGTCACCCGGTCCACCAAGGACCTCACCAAGGCGGCCGTCTCCGGCTGGCTCGGCACGGCGATGGAGTTCATGGACTTCCAGCTCTACTCGCTGGCGGCCGCCATCGTCTTCAACCAGATCTTCTTTCCCGGCGTCAGCCCGGCGATCGCTCTCATCGCCGCGATGGCCACCTACGGCGTCGGCTACGTGGCGCGGCTCGCGGGCGCGATCTACTTCGGCCGGATGGGTGACCGGATCGGCCGACGCCGGGTGCTGTTCCTGACCATCGCGCTGATGGGTGTGTCGACGACGCTGATCGGCGTCCTGCCGACGTATCAGATGATCGGGATCACCGCGCCGATCCTGCTGGTCGTGCTGCGCCTGGTCCAGGGCTTCGGCGCCGGGGCGGAGATCGCCGGCGCCACCGTGATGCTGGCGGAGTACGCGCCCGTGCGACGGCGCGGCCTCGTCGCCTCGCTGGTCTCGCTCGGCACCAACTCCGGGACGCTGGCGGCGTCGGCCCTGTGGGCGCTGCTGCTGGCCGTGCTCAGCGAGGAGCAGCTCCTCAGCTGGGGCTGGCGGCTGCCGTTCCTGCTCAGCTTCGTGCTGATGATCTTCGCGGTGTGGATCCGCACCAACGTGAAGGAGAGCCCGGTCTTCGAGGCCCGGCCCGACGTGGTCGACGGCGTCGCCCTCACCCGCGCCGAGGTCGAGTCGGCCGAAGCCCGGCCGGTGCTCCAGGCGGCGCTCGAGCAGCGCAAGGGCAAGGCGTTCTTCCTGGCGCTGGCCCTCCGGTTCGGCCAGGCCGGCAACTCCGGGCTGGTGCAGACCTTCCTCGTCGGCTACATCGCCACGAGCCTGGCCCAGGACCGGGCCCTGCCCACCGAGGCGATCATGTGGGGCTCCATCGTCGGCTTCGTGACGGTGCCCCTGGTCGGCATGCTGGGTGACCGCTTCGGCCGGCGCTCGATGTACAGCGCGCTGTCGCTGCTCACCATCGCGTTCGCGTTCCCGATGATGCTGATGATCACGAGCGGCAGCACGGCGGCCCTGCTCTTCGGCATGATCGCCGGCCTGAACCTCGGCGTCCTGGGCCTGTTCGCCCTGGAGAGCGTGACGATGGCCGAGCTGTTCGGCGCCCGCACCCGGTTCACCCAGCTCGCCCTCTCCAAGGAGATCGGCGGCATCCTCGCGACGGCGATCGGCCCGGTCATCGCCGCGTCGCTCACCGCCGCCACCGGCAGCTGGTGGCCGATCGCCGCGATGCTCATCGTCTACTCGACCATCACCCTGGTGGCCGCCCGCCTCGCGCCCGAGACCCGGGGCCGCGACCTGGTCCAGCTCGAGGACGCCGCATGAGGGCGGTAGTCGTGCACGGCGCCGGCGACCTCCGGGTCGAGGAGCGCCCCGACCCGGTAGCCCGGCCCGGCGAGGTGCTCGTCGCCATGGAATGGGGCGGGGTCTGCGGTTCGGACGTCGCCTACTGGAAGAACGGCGCCTCGGGCACCGCCGTCCTGCGCGACCCGCTGATCCTGGGCCACGAGGTCGCCGGCCGGGTAGTCGCGAGCGGCCCGGGTGTCCACGGCTGGGATCCCGGGCTGCGCGTCACCGTCCACCCGGCGCAGGCCGCGACGGGATCCGTCCTGCCGCCGCGCCTGACGGGGCGGACCAACCTCCACACGCGGGTCCGGTACTTCGGGTCGGCGGCCTTCCACCCGCACACCGACGGCGGGTTCAGCGAGCTGCGCGCCGTCCCGGCCGACCAGCTACGGCAGCTGCCGGACGGCGTCAGCACCGAACAGGGCGCCCTCGCCGAGCCGCTGGCTGTTGCCATGCACGCGGTCAGCCGCGCCGGGGAGGTGCGCGGGCGCGACGTCGTGGTCAACGGCGCCGGGCCGATCGGCTGCCTCGTCGTGGCGGCCGCGAAGTTCCGCGGCGCCGCCTCGGTCACCGCGGCCGACGTCTCCGACGCCTCGCTGGCCGTGGCGAAGGAGCTGGGCGCCGACCAGATCCTCAACGTCGGCGGCGGCGACCGGCTGCCCGACGACTGCGAGCTCGTGTTCGAGGCGTCCGGCGCGCCGGCGGCCCTCGGCGGCGTGCTGCGGGCCACCGCCCGCGGCGGGACGCTCGTCCAGGTCGGCAACCTCCCCGGCTCCGCCGCGCCCGCCGTCCTCGGCGACCTCGTGACCCGCGAGATCACCTGGATCGGCGCCTACCGTTTCGTCGAGGA
Source organism: Promicromonospora soli (assembly GCF_014653785.1). Lineage (GTDB taxonomy): Bacteria > Actinomycetota > Actinomycetes > Actinomycetales > Cellulomonadaceae > Promicromonospora > Promicromonospora soli. The sequence goes on from NZ_BNAS01000009.1 coordinate 72,013, forward strand.
GATCAGCGACGCCCTCGATGCCCTCCGTGACGGGCTCGACGTGTCCGGAGTGATCACCCACCGCTTCGACATCGGGCAGGCGGCCGAGGCGCTCGCCACGGCGGCCGGGCCCGAGAGCAGCAAGGTGATGATCCGCCTGTCCGGCGGCTGACCCGCCGTCGGCGCCCGTCATCCGTGCACGCCCTGGCCAGGCCGCACCGGGCGACCGAACGGGCACCATGGCATCGTGTCAGTGGACGCCGTGGCTCGGAAGGGGGACCGTTCATGCGTGGCACGGATCTGCTCGTGGACGCGTTCGGCCGGATCAAGGGGACGGTGCACAGGTCGGTCAGGGGGCTGTCCGCGGACGAGCTCGCGTTCCGCGTCGACGACAGCGCGAACTCGATCGCCTGGCTCGTCTGGCACCTGACCCGGATCCAGGACGACCACATCTCCGACGTCGCCGGCACCAGCCAGGTCTGGTCCGACGCCGGCTGGGACCGCAGGTTCGGCCTGCCGTTCTCGGCGGCGGACACGGGCTACGGGCACGACGCCGACGAGGTCGCCGCCGTCCGCGTGCCGTCCGGCGAGCTGCTCACGGGATACCACGACGCCGTCCACGACCAGACCGTGCGTTACCTGGCCCGCGTGTCCGACGACGAGCTCACGCGCATCGTCGACGAGTCGTGGAACCCGCCGGTCACCCTCGGCGTCCGGCTGGTCAGCGTCGTCAGCGACGACATGCAGCACGCCGGGCAGGCGGCGTACGTCCGCGGGATCGTGCTGCGCCGGCGCTAGATCATGCGTTGGTTGTGGGCGCGATCGTTGCGCCTACGCGCCCGTTATGGGCGCAACGATCACGCCCACAGCCAAGGTGGGCGGTAAACTGGCCGAATCGCCACAGACATGACGCGTCCCGAGACCGCGGGCGAGCTCCTGACCCTCGCGGTTAATGACCTCGTGCGCACGATCCAGGACCGCGTCCCGGCGGCGCTCGCCGACGAGCCGGACGCCGTGCACCAGCTACGCACCGAGATTCGTCGCCTGCGCAACGTGCTTGCCGCGTTCCGCAAGCACCTCGACAAGGACGCGACCGCCGAGCTCCGCAGCCGCCTCAAGGAGTGGGGTGACGTGCTGGGGCGGGCGCGCGACCTCGAGGTACGCACCCAACAGGCCGCGGCGGCGGCCGACACGGCGGGCCTCGACGAGAAGGCCCGCTCAGACCTGGTCGACCCGCTGCGGACAGCCCATGCGCAGGCCCACGCCGAAGCGGTGCGCTGGACCCGGTCGGACCGGTGCGGCGACCTCGCCCGGCTGATGTACGAGTGGGCCGCCGAGCCCCGGCTCGGCGAACGAGCCTCGCGGCCGGCAAAGAAGGCCGCCCGCCGGGCCGTGCGCCGTCAGACCGACCGCACCCTCGACGCCGCCGGCAGGCTCGACGAGCCCGAGACCGCGCACGAGCTGAGGAAGGCGGCGCGCCGGCTGCGGCACACCTCCGACGCGATCACCCGCGATCCGGTCGGCCTGCTCGGCCCCCGAACCAAGGACCTCGGCGCCGCCGGGCACCGGATCCAGTCCGTGCTCGGCGACCACCGCGACGCGCTGCTCCTCGCCGAGCACGTCCGCGACCAAGCGGACGGTTCCGCAACATACGACGGCGTCGTCTACGTGTGCGAGGAGCGCGCCCTCACCGCCCTGGCGGATCTGCCGGCTGCGCTCGCTGAGCTGGAGGCCCGCTCGCACTGAACCACTTGACCGGCTACGCGATCGTACCGACCGCTGTCTTGGGAACCAGCAGCTCACCCAGCCGGCCGGCGTCGACGTTCGCGCCGAACACCGGGGTTCCCGGCTCCATGCGGACGCCCTCGGCGAGCGGCCCCGCGTTGACGGGGTCGAAGCCGAGTGCGTCCACGATCTCGGCGACCGTCGCGACGTCGGCCGCGTCGTCGCCGGCGATCGCTATCGCCTTGCGGCCCGGCGCCCCGGCCGGCCGGGCTTCGTCCTCGAGGTCGTGATAGCCCATGTGGTTGAACGCCTTGACGACGCGCGCGCCGGGCATCGCGGCCTGGACGAGCTCGCTCGTCGACTCCTCGGGGCCGAGTATCCCGTCGCGGGGCCCGTCGACCTCCCACCAGTGGTTCATCGTGTCGACGACGAGCTTGTTCTCCAGCACGGCGGCCGGGACCGTGTGATACCTGCCCAGCGGGAGGGCGAGGATCACGGCGTCCGCCTCGCGCGCCGCCGTCTCCGCGGTGACCGCGCTCGCCCCGGGAGCGAGCACCTCAACGGTGAGCGCGATCCGGGCGGGGTCGCCGGAGCCGGCGACGAGCACCCGGTATCCGGCCGCGACGGCGAGGCGGGCCAGCACCGTGCCGACCTTGCCCGCACCGAGGATCCCGATCGTGTGCACGGCGCCGGTCATCGCGACACCGCCAGCTTCGCCGGCTGCTCGGCGAGCAGCTCGCGGACCATCGGGATGACGCGCGTGCCGTAGAGCTCGACGGCGCGCAGCCGGTCGCTGGCGCGCAGGGCGCCTCCGGCGGAGTAGATGAGGTCGAACCGGCCGACGTCGAGGGCGCGGATGGCCTTGGCCATCTTGCGGGCGACGGTCTCGGGCGAGCCGATGTAGAGCGAGCCCTGGGCGACGTCCGCCTCGAACTCCTCCCGGCGCAGGGGCGGCCAGCCACGCAGGGCGCCGATACGGTCGCGGATCACCTTGTACCCCGGGTAGAACAGCTCCATCGCCTCCTCGTCGGTGTCGGCGATGAAGCCCGGGGAGTGCATGCCCACGGGGTAGGCGGTGGTGCCGAGCTCGCTCGCCGCCCGGCGGTAGAGGTCGACGTATGGCGCGAACCGCTCGGGTGCGCCGCCGATGATCGCCAGCATGAGCCGGAGCCCGTAGCTGGCGGTGCGGATCACGGACTGCGGCGAACCGCCCACCCCGACCCAGGTGGTCAGGCGGCCCGACTCGGTCTTGGGGAAGACATCCGCCTCCTCCAGCGACGGCCGCAGGGTGCCCTCCCAGGTCACCGGCTTCTCGTCGAGGAGCTTCACGAACAGGTCGATCTTCTCCTCGAAGAGCTGGTCGTAGTCGCGCAGGTCGTAGCCGAACAGCGGGAACGACTCGGTGAACGACCCGCGTCCGAGGATGACCTCCGCCCGGCCGTTCGAGAGGGCGTCGACCGTGGCGAACCGCTGGAACACGCGCACCGGGTCGTCCGAGCTCAGGACCGTCACGCCCGAGGCGAGCCGGATGCTGGAGGTCTTTGTCGCGATGCCGGCCAGCACGGTCTCCGGCGTCGAGATCGCGAACTCGGGCCGGTGGTGCTCGCCGACGGCGATGACGTCGACCCCGGTGTCGTCGGCGAGCACAGCCTCGTCGACCGTTCGGCGGATCGCCTCGCCGTAGGAGACGACCTCGCCGCGGTCGTTCCGCGGCAGGTCTCCGAAAGTGTCGATGCCGAACTCGATGTCGCCCATGCGAACTCCTCCACGACTGCACTACACATCTGATTGACACGTCAATCATGCACCCGATATAGTTGACACGTCAATCACCCGGAGGTTCTCGTGACAGACGACACACAGCGCACCCGCCAGTCGCCGACGGCCGACGAGCTGCGCATCTGGCGCGGGTTCATCGAGACCGCCCAGGCCCTGAATGCCCGGCTGGCCAGCCGGCTCCACGAGGAGTCGGCGCTCTCGCCGGGGGACTATTCCGTGCTCCTCGCCCTGAGCGAGGCGGACGGGCGCCGGCTGCGCTCCTCGGAGCTCGCGGACGCGGTGGGCTGGGAGCGGAGCCGGCTCTCGCACCACATCAGGCGCATGGAGGGACGCGAACTCATTCGCCGCGACGACTGCGCGGTCGACTATCGCGGGGCCGAGGTGGTCCTCACCGACCACGGGGCGCAGGCGTTCCGCAGCGCCTCGGTGCCGCACCTGCGCGCAGTAAGAGAGCTGTTCATCGACGCACTCTCCCCCGGGCAGCTCGACGAGGTCGAGAGATTCACCGCGGCCCTGAGTGCCCGCCTGACCCCCAAGAACTGATTTGTTGTGGGCGTGATCGTTTCGCCTAAAGCGGGCACGTAGCCGCAACGATCACGCCCACAACCGAGCTACTTGGCGGTGGCCAGGTCTGCGGCCAGCTCCTCCAGCAGGTCGTACGCCTCCTGCATGCCGCCCTCCATGCCCGTGGCGATGATCATGTCGCGGATCTCCTTGCTGGAGACGGCAGTGCGGACGGTGAGCGTGGTGCGGTCGTCGCGCTCGGCGAGCGTGTAGTGGTTCAGGCTGGGCTCGGAGTCGCCGTCGGGCATCCCCTCGAACACCTCGGTCTGGACCATGCGCTCGGGGGCCTCGATCTCCCGGAACTCGCCGTGGAACGCGACCTCGAAGCCCTCGTTCGCGCTCATCACGTACCGCCACGTCCCGCCGACCCGCAGGTCGACGGCCACGTCGGTCACGGTGCCGCGCTGCCCGGCCCACCAGCGCTTGATGAGGTCGGGCTCGGTGAGCACCTTCCACACGAGGTGGCGCGGTGCGTTGAACTCCCGGGTGACCAGGATCTCGGTGTCGGTCGGCAGCGTCAGGACGGCGCTGCCCTTGGTCGTGGTGGCCATGTCAGTCTCCCTCGGTGGTTTCTGTCTCTCCTGCGGTTGCTGCTTGCGTGAGCTCGTCGAGCACGTCGGCGACCAGGTCGAACCGTTCGTTCCAGAGGCGCTCGTACTGGGCGACCCAGGCGTGGACGGCCCGCAGCGGCACGCCGTTCACCCGGTAGAGGCGGCGGCGTCCGTCGTCGCGCACGTCCACCAGCCCGACCTCGCGCAGGACCCGCAGGTGCTTGGACACCTGCGGCTGGGCGAGCCCGAGCCGTTCGGTCAGGTCGCTCACAGCGAGCTCGCCGCCGGCGAGGGCGTCGAGGATCTCGCGGCGGCGCGGCTCGGCCACCGCGTTGAACGCGTCGGTCGTGGTCGCTGCTCGTGCCATGGTTCAAACGTATACCCATATGGGAATGTGTCAAGACCGATGCGCCCAGGGGGTTTCCGCCCGATAGCGTTGGGGCATGACTAAGACCTCGAAGAACTCGAAGTACTGGCAGCTGCTGGGCGAGCAGGTGGGCCACGAGATGGCAGCACATCTGCAGTACGTGGCTATCGCGGTCTGGTTCGACAGCCACGACCTCCCGCAGCTCGCGGCGCACTTCTACCGGCAGTCGCTCGAGGAGCGCAACCACGGGATGATGATCGTCCAGTACCACCTGGACCGGTCGCTGCCCGTGGCGATCCCCGGCATCCCCGAGGTGCGCAACGACTTCGCGAACGTGATCGAGCCGCTCCAGCTCGCCCTCGACCAGGAGCAGCAGGTCACCCGCCAGATCGAGGCGATCTTCCGCGCGGCCCGCGAGGAGGGCGACGCCCTGGGCGAGCAGTTCCTGATGTGGTTCCTCGAGGAGCAGGTCGAGGAGGTCGCGGCCGCGACGACGCTCCTCACCGTCGCCAAGCGCGCCGGGGACAACCTGTTCGACCTGGAGAACTACGTCGCCCGCGAGACGATCGGCGACGCCGGCGTCTCGGCGGACGCGCCGAGGGTGGCGGGCGGGTCGCTCTGAGATCCCGCGACTTCGGTCGAATGCTCTGAGACCGGTCCGTCGATGGACCGGTCTCAGGGCATTCGACCGAAGTCAGCAGGACGCCGGTCTTCGGCAGAAGCTACAGCGCCCTGTCCCCCGCCGCGCTGCCCTCGCCGATCCACCTGTCCGCCAGGGCCTCCGATTCTCGAGCGAGCAGCGCGACGTCGGCCCCGACGAGCACGAAGGACGCCCCGGCGTCCAGGTAGGCCTGGGCCGCCGCCGGGTCGAAGGCGTTGACGCCGACTGGTTTGCCCTCGCCGCGTACCGCCTCGAACGTCTTGAGCACGGCGGCGGTGACGTCCGGGTGCGTCTGCTGTCCGAGCAGTCCCATGGACGCCGCCAGGTCGGACGGCCCGACGAACACGCCGTCTACGCCGTCGACCCCCGCGATTGCGGCTGCGTTCTCGACGCCGGTCGCGGACTCGACCTGCACGAACAGCGACACGTGCCGGTCTGCGTCGCGCATGTAGCCCTCGACGCGGTTCCAGCGTGCGCCGCGGGCCAGCGCGCTGCCCACCCCGCGCACGCCGCGCGGCGGGTAGCGCACTGCTCGCACGACGGCACGGGCCTGCTCGGCCGTGTCGACCATGGGCACCAGCACGTTCTGCGCGCCCAGGTCGAGGATCTGCTTGAGCACCACGACGTCGCCCGACGGCGCCCGCACGACCGGGGTGACCGGGTACGGCGCCACCGCCTGCAGCAGCGCCGTCATGGTCTCCAGGCCGATCGGCGAGTGCTCGCCGTCGATCAGGAGCCAGTCCAGGCCGGCTCCGGCACAGATCTCCGCCACCAGCGGGCTGCCGGAGGACACCCACATGCCGATCTGCGGCCGGTCCGACCCGGCGATTCGGTCGCGGAACGTGGGCGGCAGGGTCAGACGAATCGGCACGAGACGGTCCCCAGTTCTCGGTAGTCGGCCAGTATGGTGTCGCCACGCTCCACCCACACGGGTCGGGTGAAGGAGCCGGCCAGGATGATCTCGCCGGGTTCCAGCGCGTCACCGTGCTGGGCGAGCTTGTTCGCCAGCCAGGCGACGCCGGTGGCGGGGTGGTTGAGGACCGCGGCGGCGACGCCGGACTCCTCGATGGTCTCGTTGCGGTACAGGAGCGCCGAGACCCAGCGCAGGTCGGTCTCCCCGATCCGCACCGGGTTGCCGCCGTAGACCATGCCGCCCATCGCCGCGTTGTCGCTGATCGTGTCGACGATGGTGCGGCCGGCCAGCTCGATGCGCGAGGACAGGATCTCCAGGGCGGGCACCACGTACTCGGTGGCGCGCAGCACGTCGAACACCGTGACACCCGGCCCCTTGAGGCCCTCGCGCAGCACGAAGGCGAGCTCCACCTCGATCCGCACGTTCGAGAACCGGCCGTGCTCGATGACCGACCCGTTCTCGAAGACCATGTCGGCGAAGATCGCGCCGTAGTCCGGCTCGGTGATGCCCGTCGCGGCCTGCATGACCTTCGAGGTGAGCCCGATCTTGCGGCCCACCGGGCGGCGTCCGTCCTCGATGCCGCGCCGGCGCCACGTGTTCTGCACGGCGTACGAGTCCTCGACCGTCATGCCGGGGTACCGCGTGGTCAGGAGCGGCACCGTGGTGCGCTCTGCCTCGGCGCGGGCCAGTTCGTCGGCGATCGTGGCGATCGTCGCGTCGTCAAGCATGGGCTTCTCCCTCACAGCTGGTGTCCCAGCTTGTACTCGCCCTGCTTCCACGACGGCAGCGCCTCGGCGTCGTCCTCCGGACGCGTGTAGGAGAACCCGTCCGCGCCGATGGTCACCGCCATCTCCGAGGTGTCCGTGCGGGCGACGACCGGCTGCGGGTTGCCGTCCAGGTCCAGGACGAGCGATGCCTCCGTGTACCAGGACGGCACGACCGGGTTGCCCCACCAGTCGCGGCGCTGGTTGTCGTGCACGTCCCAGGTCACCACGGGGTTGTCGGGGTCGCCCGTGTAGTAGTCCTGCGTGTAGATCTCGACGCGGTGCCCGTCCGGGTCGCGCAGGTACAGGTAGAAGGCGTTGGAGACGCCGTGCCGGCCCGGACCGCGCTCGATGCGGTCCGACATGCGTAGCGCGCCGAGCTTGTCGCAGATCGCGATGATGTTGTGCTTCTCGTGCGTGGCGAACGCGACGTGGTGCATGCGCGGCCCGTCACCGCCCGTCATCGCGGTGTCGTGCACGGTGGGCTTGCGGCGCATCCACGCGGCGTACGTCGTGCCCTCGGAGTCCTGGATGTCCTCCGTGACGCGGAAGCCGAGGTCCTCCATGAACTTCACCGCGCGCGGCACATCCGGGGTGACCTGGTTGAAGTGGTCCAGGCGCACCAGCGCGCCGGGGGTGTGCAGCTCGTACCGCCACGCGAGACGCTCGACGTGCTCGACGTCGTAGAAGAACTCGTAGGGGAAGCCGAGCGGGTCGATCACCCGCACCGAGTCGCCGAGGCCCTTGGTGAAACCATCCTTGCGGCGCACTACGCGGCAGCCGAGCTCGGTGTAGAACTCGACAGCCTTGTCGAGCTCCTCGGGGCTGCGCACCCGGTAGGAGAACGCGGCGACGGCGGCCAACGGCCCCTTGCGCAGCACGAGGTTGTGGTGGATGAACTCCTCGAGGCTGCGCAGGTAGACGGTGTCCTCGTCCTCCTCGGTGACGACGAGGCCGAGCACCTCGACGTAGAAGTTCCGGGAGGCGGCCAGGTCGGTGACGACCAGCTCCATGTACGCGCACCGCAGGATGTCCGGCGGTGGCGCCACGGGCGTGGGGATCGGGTCGCTGGCGGTGATGGGCGCGTCGCTGGTCACGGCGGGTCCGGTGGTGTCGGTCATCTTCAGGCTCCCTTGCCAAAAGTCGGGTTGTGCACTGCGCCGAGCGTGATGTGCACGGCCTGCTGGTCGGTGTAGAAGTCGATCGAGCGGTAGCCGCCCTCGTGCCCGAGGCCGGAAGCCTTGACCCCGCCGAACGGCGTGCGCAGGTCGCGCACGTTGTTCGAGTTGAGCCAGACCATGCCCGCCTCGACGCTCTGCGCGAAGTTGTGCGCACGCTTCAGGTCGTTGGTCCAGACGTAGGCGGCCAGCCCGTACTTGACCCCGTTGGCCAGGTCCAGGGCCTCCTCCTCGGTGTCGAACGGGGTGATCGCCACGACCGGGCCGAAGATCTCCTCCTGGAAGATCCGGGCCGACGGCGGCACGTCCGCGAAGACGGTCGGAGCCACGTAGTTGCCGGCGTCGAAGCCCGCAGGGCGCCCGCCGCCCGCCACGAGCCGGCCCTCGGTCTTGCCGATCTCGATGTAGGAGACGACCTTCTCGTAGTGCTCGGGGTGCACCAGCGCGCCGACCTCGGTCTTCGGGTCCTGAGGGTCACCGACCACGACACGCTCGGCCTGCTCGGCGTACCGCTCGACGAACTCGTCGTACACCCCGCGCTCGACGAGGATGCGGCTGCCGGCGGTGCAGCGCTCGCCGTTGAGCGAGAAGACGCCGAAGATCGTCGCGTCGATCGCGGCCTCCAGGTCGGCGTCGGCAAAGACGATGGCCGGGGACTTGCCGCCCAGCTCCATCGACAGGCCCTTGAGGTACGGGGCGGCGTTGGCGAAGATGAGCTGTCCCGTGCGGCTCTCCCCCGTGAACGAGATCAGCGGGACGTCCGGGTGCTTGACCAGCGCGTCCCCCGCGTCCTCACCGAGGCCGTTGACCAGGTTGAAAACGCCCTCGGGCAGCCCGGCCTCCTCGAAGATGCCGGCCCACAGCGACGCCGAGAGCGGCGTGAACTCGGCGGGCTTGAGCACCACCGTGTTGCCGGTTGCCAGTGCGGGGCCGAGCTTCCAGGACTCGAGCATGAACGGGGTGTTCCACGGCGTGATGAGGCCCGCGACGCCGATCGGCTTGCGGTTGACGTAGTTGATCTGGCGGCCGGGCACCTTGAAGGTGTCGTCCGACTGGCCGACTACCAGGTCGGCGAAGAACCGGAAGTTCTCCGCGGCCCGGCGCGCCTGGCCCAGCGCCTGCGTGATCGGCAGGCCGGAGTCGAAGCTCTCCAGCTCGGCGAGCCGCGCGTCGCGGGACTCGACGATGTCCGCGATCCGGTGCAGGATCCTCGAGCGCTCACGCGGCAGCATCCTGGGCCAGGGCCCGTTCAGGAACGCCTCGCGTGCCGCAGCGACCGCGCGGTCGACGTCGGCCGCCTTTCCTGCCGCGGCCTGCACGTACACCTCGTTGGTCACCGGTTCGAGCACGTCGAACGTGTCGCCGTCCGCCGAGTCGACGAACTTGCCGCCGATGTAGTGCTGGATGCGGCCGGGCAGGCCGGCGGGCACGTGGCGGGTCGTCTTGTCGTTCACCTGGTTGGTCACTGTGTCTCCGTGGGTCGGGTCCGGTGGGGCGCGGCTCCGTCGGCGCGGGCGTCCAGGAAGGCCTGCATGGTTGCCCACCGGTGGTTGCGCGCGGCTATCTCGATCTCGAGCGGGTCGGCCCTGGCCGCGATCAGGTCGAGGATGTGGGCGTGCTCGGCCACCGAGTCGTGGGCCCGGCCGGGCACGAAGGCGAACGTGGAGTCACGCAGCCCGGACAGCTGGGCCCAGCCGCGGTGGACCATGTCGAGCAGCAGCTGGTTGGGGCACGACTCGAACAGCACCGAGTGGAACTGCCGGTTGAGGGCCGTGAACGCGTGCGGGTCGAAGTGGTCGAGCAGGGAGCGCAGGTGCTCGTTCACCTCCGCCGCTCGCTCGAGGTCCGCGCCGGAGATGCGGGGCGCCGAGAGGCCGGTGGCCGCGCCCTCGACCACGCCGAGGGCCTGCATGGCGTCGACGTATCCCTGCTCGTCGACCATCGCGACCCGCGCGCCGACGTTGCGTTCGTACGTCACGAGGCCCTCGGCCTCGAGCCGCCGGATCGCCTCGCGCACGGGCACGACGCTCATCGCGAGCTCGCCGGCGATGCTCTGCAGCACGAGACGGTAGCCCGGGCTCAGCTCGTGGAGCGCTATGCGGTCACGCAGGTAGTCGTACGCGAGCTGGGACTTGCTGAGCGCGCCGGCGAACGCGGTCTCGACGGCCGACGTCGTCACGTCCTCGGTCGTCATCGCGACTCCCTCTCTGTCTGGGACTTCCATGACTCGTAGCGCGCCTGCCACTCGGCGTTCGGGGGGAACAGCCCGTCGACGGGGTGGCCGGCGGCGACCTGCTGCGCCACCCAGGCGTCCTGCTCCTCCTGGGCGAGGGTCGCGTCGGCGACCTCCTCGGCCAGGTGCGGCGGGATGACGACGACGCCGTCCGCGTCGCCCACCACGACGTCTCCGGGCAGCACCGTCGCGCCGCCGCAGGCGACGGCCACGTCGGTGTCCCACGGCACGTGCCGGCGGCCGAGCACTGCGGGGTGGGCGCCCTTCGAGAAGACGGCGAGCCCCGTGGCAGCCACGGCGTCGAAGTCGCGGACGCCGCCGTCGGTGACGACTCCCGCGGCCCCGCGGACCTTCGCGCGCAGCGCGAGGACGTCGCCGAGAGTGGCCGAGCCCGTCTCGCCGCGCGCCTCGATGACGATGACCTCTCCGGCACCGACCGCGTCGAACGCGCGCTTCTGCGCGTTGTAGCCGCCGCCGTGCGAGGCGAACAGGTCCTCGCGGTTCGGCACGAAGCGCAGCGTCCGCGCGCGGCCCACTATCGTCGCGGCCGGCGTGTTCGGCCGCACCCCTTCGATGATCACGTTGTTCAGGCCGCGTCTGCGCAGCTGGGCCGAGAGTCCGGCGACCGGCGCGCGGCGCAGCTTGTCCGCGAGCTCGTCGGTGAGCGCGAACGGCTCCGGCTCGGCCGGGAGGCCCGCGGCCTCCCGGCTCCCCCACGCCTCGGCACGCTGCGTGTCGTCGATCTTCGGGCCCGCGCCGATGTCGCCGAACGGCACGTCGCCCTGCACCACGGTGGTCACGAGGCGGCCCGACGTCGGCGCGCCCGGCGCCGCCGGGGCGTCCACCTCGACCTCGACGACGTCGCCCGGCCCGACGACGCTCGACCCGGCGGGCGTACCCGTGAGGATGACGTCGCCCTTCTCGAGCGTCAGGTGCTGGGACAGGTCGGCCACGATCTGCGCGAACGGGAACAGCAGCGCGTCGGCGTCGGTGGTGTCCTCCTGCACGAGCTCACCGTTGACCCAGGTGCGCAGGCGCAGCCCGGCCGGGTCGACCGCGCGGGCGTCGAGGAGAGCGGGGCCGACCGGTGTGTAGCCGTCGCGGCCCTTCGAGCGCACGTTCGATCCCTTGTCGGCCCAGCGCAGGTCGTAGACGCCCAGGTCGTTCGCGGCGGTCACGGCGGAGACGTGGTCCCACGCCTTCTCGACCGGCACGTGCCGGGCCGGCTCCCCGATGACCAGCGCCACCTCACCCTCGAAGGCGAGCAGCTCCGTCCCTGCGGGCCGCTCGACCTCGCCGCCCGTGGCGGCGAGCGAGCTGGTCGGCTTGAGGAAGTACGACGGTGCCGCGGGGCGTCGTCCGCGCTGGTCGGCGCGAGAGGCGTACGCGACGTGGACGGCGACGACCTTCCCCGGCCGCACCACGAGCGGTCCTGGCGCGGACGGCGGCCGGTTCGTCGGCACGTGCGGTTCGGTACTCATGAGCTCCCTTGCCCGTTCTCAAGCGGTCTTCCATGACCCTCTGGCATTTCGTATCACAGATCGTATATGGTCTGTGTAAGCACGGCAAGGCCCATCCGGGCCTCGCCCACGACGACGGGCCTGCCGAGGACGGCGGGGCCGGATGACAAGGGAGTCACGTTGCAGTTCCACCACCACGGCTACGTGTCCGGCGACCCCCGCGTGCAGCCGGCTGAGGGCTACGGCCTCGACCGGCCCGCCGAGCTGCCGGACGAGGTCGACGTGCTGATCGTCGGCAGCGGGCCGGCGGGCATGATCGCCGCCGCGCAGCTCGCGCAGTTCCCGGGCATCCGCACCCACATCGTCGAGCGGCGGGCGGGACGTCTCGAGATGGGCCAGGCCGACGGCATCCAGGCGCGCAGCGTCGAGACCTTCCAGGCGTTCGGCTTCGCCGAGCGGATCACCGCCGAGGCCTACCGGATCACCGAGATGGCGTTCTGGAAGCCCGACCCGGACAAGCCGGAGAACATCGTGCGCGGCGCCGTCCCGCCGGACGACGGCCACGGGATCAGCGAGTTCCCGCACCTGATCGTCAACCAGGCGCGGGTGCTCGACTACTTCGCCGAGGTGGCGGCCCGGGCTCCCGCCCGGGTGACCCCGGACTACGGCCTCGAGTTCGTCGGGCTGACAGTGGCGGACGTCGCCGACGGCGCGGACCAGGACTCGCCACCCGTCACCGTGACGCTGCGGCACACGGCCGGGCCGCACGAGGGCACCGAGCGGACGGTGCGCGCCCGCTACGTCATCGGGGCCGACGGGGCGCACAGCGCCGTCCGGCAGGCGATCGGCCGCAAGGCCGTGGGCGACAAGGCCAACCACGCCTGGGGCGTGATGGACGTGCTCGCCGTCACCGACTTCCCCGACGTGCGCACCAAGTGCGCCATCCAGTCGCACGACGGCGGATCCATCCTGCTCATCCCCCGCGAGGGCGGATTCCTGGCGCGCTGGTACGTCGACCTCGGCGAGGTGCCGCCGGGCGGCGGCAGCGTCCGCGCGACTCCGCTGGAAGACGTCATCGCCCGAGCCAACCGGATCATCCACCCCTACACCCTGGACGTGAAGGACGTGCCCTGGCACAGCGTCTACGAGGTGGGCCACCGGGTCACCGACGGGTTCGACGACGTCGCCCACGACCACACCGGCACCCGCACGCCGAGGGTGTTCCTCACCGGCGACGCCTGCCACACGCACAGCGCGAAGGCCGGGCAGGGCATGAACGTGTCGATGCAGGACGGCTGGAACATCGCCTGGAAGCTGGCGCACGTGCTCACGGGCCGGGCACCGGAGGCGCTGCTGGCCACGTACTCGGCCGAGCGGCAGGTCATCGCCCAGAACCTCATCAGCTTCGACCGGGAGTGGTCGCGCCTCATGAGCACACCGCCCGAGGACCTGCCCGACCCCACCTACCTGGAGGACTTCTACGTCCAGACCGCGGAGTTCCTCTTCGGGTTCAGGACCCAGTACCAGCCGTCGATGATCGTGTCCGGCCAGGCCCATCAGGAGCTTGCCGCGGGCTTCCCGGTCGGGAAGCGGTTCAAGTCGGCCCTGGTCGAGCGGGTGGCCGACGGCAACCCGACCCACCTGGGGCACCATGCCCGCGCCGACGGACGGTGGCGGGTCTACGCGTTCGCCGACGCCGCCGCACCGGGCGAGCCCTCGGCGCTGCGGGACTGGGCCGAGTGGCTGAGGACCGCACCCGGGTCGCCGCTGCTGCGGCACACCCCGGCCGGGACCGACCCGGACTCGGTGCTGGACGTGAAGGTCGTCTACCAGCAGGACCACTTCGGCGTGGAGATCGCCGAGGTGCCCGAGGTCTTCAAGCCCCGGGTCGGCCCGTTCGAGCTGGTCGACTACGAGAAGGTCTACGCGACGGACCCGGCGCACGACATCTTCGAGCTGCGCGGCATCGACCGGGGCGGCGCCGCCGTCGTCGTCCGGCCGGACCAGTACGTGGCCGCCGTCCTGCCGCTGAGCGCGACGGACGAGCTCCGAGAGTTCTTTGCCGGGGCGCTGCTCCCGCAGGACAACACGACCACCGAGGAGAACGCATGACCAGCACCCGCGAGTCCGACCTGCTCGCCGCCGTCCCCGACGGGCTCCTCATCGGCGGCCGGTGGCGGCCTGCCTCGTCGGGGGCCACGCTCACGGTCGACGACCCGTCGACCGGCAGGACCATCAAGACCATCGCCGATGCCGGTGCGGACGACGGCATGGCCGCGCTCGACGCCGCGGTCGCCGCCGCGGCCCAGTGGGCGGCGACGCCTGCCCGGGACCGCGGGGAGATCCTCCGCCGCGCGTTCGACCTCCTGCAGGAGCGCAGCGAGGACGTCGCGCTCCTGATGACCCTCGAGATGGGCAAGCCGCTCGCGGAGGCGCGCGGCGAGGTGAAGTACGGCGGCGAGTTCCTGCGCTGGTTCGCCGAGGAAGCGGTCCGGGTCACCGGCCGCTACGGGCCGAACCCCGAGGGCACGGGGCGCATGATCGTCACCCAGCACCCCGTCGGACCCTGCTTCCTCATCACCCCGTGGAACTTTCCCCTCGCCATGGCCACGCGCAAGATCGCGCCGGCCCTGGCGGCGGGCTGCACCGTCGTGATCAAGCCCGCAGCCCTGACCCCGCTGACCACCCTGTACTTCGCGCGGCTGCTGCAGGACGCCGGCCTGCCCGACGGCGTGGTCAACGTGATCACCACCTCCAGCTCCTCCGCCGTCTCCGGACCGATCATCGCCGACCCCCGGCTGCGCAAGCTGTCCTTCACCGGCTCGACACCGGTGGGCCAGCGGCTGCTGGAGCAGGCCGCGCCAGGTGTGCTGCGTACGTCGATGGAGCTGGGCGGCAACGCCCCCTTCGTGGTCTTCGACGACGCCGACCTGGACCGGGCCGTCGAGGGCGCCCTCGCGGCGAAGTTCCGCAACATCGGGCAGGCGTGCACCGCCGCGAACCGCTTCATAGTGCACCGGTCGGTCGCCGACGAGTTCGCCCGGCGGGTCACGGCTGCGGTCGACGACTTCGTCATCGGACGCGGCACCGAGCCGGACGTGACCATCGGCCCGCTGGTGGACGCCAAGGCTGTCGCGAAGGCGGAGGCCCTCGTCAAGGACGCGGTCGCCCGGGGCGCCGAGCTCACCACCGGCGGCTCGCGCGTCGACCGGCCGGGGACCTTCTTCGAGCCGACGGTCCTCACCGGGGTCGCGCCCGGGAGCGACATCCTGCGGGAGGAGATCTTCGGCCCGGTGCTCGCGATCGCCGCGTTCGACACCGAGGACGAGGCGGTAGCCCTCGCCAACAACACCGAGTACGGGCTCGTCTCGTACGTCTACACCGAGAGCCTCTCGCGTGGCCAGCGCATGATCGACCGCCTGGAGACCGGGATGATGGGCCTCAACGTCGGGGTCGTCTCCAATGCCGCGGCCCCGTTCGGCGGGTGGAAGATGTCCGGCCTCGGCCGCGAGGGCGGCGCCGAGGGGATCCACGAGTACCTCCAGACCAAGTACACGCTCACCCCGGCGTGACGGCAGCAGGCTCACGCGGCCCATTGGTGGGGACATGCGCGGACAGCACCGTCCCGTGCGCTGGCAGTCAATACGGGGGCTCTCCGCGCTGCCGACAATCGTCGCGAAGCGCGTCACACTACGGAGGGCCCCATGTACACGTACGACACACTCCTGGCCAAGGTCAGCGCCACTGGCGGCAGGACCCGGGACGTCACCGACCCCGCAACAGGTGAGCTGATCGGGCCCGCCCCGGTCAACGCCCTTGCCGACCTCGACAGCGCGGTCGCCCGCGCTGTCGAGGCCCAGCCGGCCTGGGCGGCGCGGACGGACGCAGACCGGCGTCAGACGCTCCTGAAGCTCGCCGACGCCGTCGACGAGTCCGCCGAGGCGCTGGCGCTGATCCTCTCCCGCGAGCAGGGCAAGCCCCTCAACGGGCCGAATGCCCGGTTCGAGGTGGGTGCGTGCGCGAACTGGCTGCGTGCCACCGCCGCCCTGGACCTGCCGACGCAGACCGTCCTGGACGACGAGTCCGGGCACGCGGAGCTGTCCTACCGGCCCGTAGGCACGGTCGGTGTCATCACTCCGTGGAACTGGCCGATGATGATCGCGATCTGGCAGATTGCCCCGTCGCTGCGGATGGGCAACACCGTCGTCGCCAAGCCGTCGGAGTACACGACCCTGTCCGGCCTGGCCCTGGCAGCGGTGCTCAACGACGTGCTGCCCGCCGGCGTGCTCGAGGTCGTCACGGGCGCGGGCGACATCGGCGACGCCCTCGTGCGCCGCCCCGAGATCGGCAAGGTCATGTTCACCGGCTCCACGGCAACCGGCTCGAAGATCATCACGGCCTCTGCGGGCAACATCACCCGCCTCACGCTCGAGCTCGGCGGCAACGACGCCGGCATCGTGCTGCCCGACGTCGACCCCGCCGCGATCGCCGAGGACCTGTTCTGGGGCGCGTTCCTCAACACCGGCCAGACCTGCGCCGCGCTGAAGCGCCTGTACGTGCACGACGACGTCTACGACGCCGTCGTGCAGGCCCTTGCGGAGCTCGCCGCCAAGATGCCGATGGGCGTGGGCACCGACGAGGCCAACGTGCTGGGTCCGCTGCAGAACGAGATGCAGTTCGACATCGTGGACGCCCTCGTCGAGGAGGCGAAGGCGCGTGGCGCCCGCGTCGTGCTCGGCGGCGACCCCGACCGCGACGGTGCCGGGTACTTCTATCCCACGACCCTCGTCGCCGACATCGACAACGACGCCGCGCTGGTGCAGGAGGAGCAGTTCGGGCCGGCCCTGCCGATCGTCCGGTTCAGCGACGTCGAGGAGGCGGTCGCCGCTGCGAACGGCATCGACGCCGGTCTGGGCGCCTCGGTGTGGTCCGCCGACCGTGACGCGGCCGTCGCCGTCGCGAGCCGCCTGCAGGCGGGGACCGTCTGGATCAACAGCCACGGCGGCGTGCACCCGTTCGTGCCGTTCGGCGGTGCCAAGCGCTCCGGCTACGGCCTCGAGTTCGGTGTCGAGGGCCTCAAGTCCGTCGCCGTGCCGCAGGTGATCAACGGCTGACCGGTGGGGCCGACCTCGTTGGTCGAGCCTGTCGAGACCTGGGTCTCGACAGGCTCGACCACCGCGAGTCAGACGGGCTGCACGTCCGGGTAGCGGACGGCGCCGAGCGGGTAGATGTGCCCGCCCGCCCGCCGGTGGTCGGCGCTCCCCTCGGCGTTGATGCCGAGGAAGATGCCGGTGGTCCGCAGCTCGTAGCCGAGGTCGTGCAGCCAGACGCTGGCGACGGGGATCACGAACTCGCGGAAGCAGAACAGGTAGAGGCCGTCGGCGAACTTCCACAGCGTCGACAGGTCGACGTCACCATGACCGCGCTGCTCGCCCTGGAGGCACTGCCACGCGTAGCGCTCCGAGCTGAGGTAGACGTGCTCGTACAGGTGCGACGGGCTGTATCGGTAGACGTTGCGCATGCCGACCAGGTCGCGCGTGGGGCCCGGCCTGGCCCCCGTCACCACGATCCCCGCCACCTCGCCGGCGGCGAAGGTCTGGCCCACCTGGGGCACTCCCTCGGTCTTCTCGGGGGCGATGACGGAGTGGGCGAGCAGCGCACGCCCGGTGGTCCGGGACCAGACGACGGTCAACGCCTCACCGTCGCGCGAGGCGAACGGCAGGTTGACGAAGACGACGTCGTCCCGCACCCGCACCGCGTCGTACGGGTCGACGGTGCCGTCGGCCGCGCTGAGCAGCTGCGCCGACGTCCAGCGCACGGTGGCGGCGTCGAGGAACCGGAGCCTCAGCTCCGTGCCGCCGTCGAACCTGAGCTCGACCGTCTGTCCCGTCAGGTCGGCGCCCGGAAGGCGGTAGGCGTCGATCCCGGCGGCGAAGTCGTCGTAGGTCTTCCACTGCGACTGGTCGGCGGCGTCGACGCGCACGCCGACCTCGACTCGCTGCGACTGGGTCATGATGCTCCTGACGTGGTGGTTTGCAATGCTGGTCAAGCTGCCGGTCAAGCTGCGGGTCAGGGCGCCGCTCATGGCGACGGCGGGACCAGGACCGCCTTGATCAGTCCGTCGGTGCGCTCGTGCACGGCCGCGAACGCCCGCTCGACGTCGGCGAGTTGGTAGACGTGCGTGACGAGCGACGCGAACGGGAACCGGCCCTGGGCCAGCAGGGCGAGTGCGCGCTCGTAGCCGCCCGCGGCGAGGAACGACGGCAGGATGTCGATCTCCCGCGTGAGCAGGTAGTCGTCGGACGGGACGGACAGGGCCGGCCCCGAGCCGCACGCACCGGCCAGGACCACCCGGCCGCCGCGACGGACGATCCGGATCGCGTCGAGCTGTGCGTCGACCGAGCCGGCCGACTCGATCACGACGTCGGGGCCGCCAGGGATACGCTCGCGGATCGCCGGGACGAGCCGATGGCCCCGCTCGGCGACGGTCTCGGTGGCACCGAAGGCGCGGGCCAGGGCAAGACGCCCGGTGCGCCCGCCGACCACTACGACCTCGCTCGCACCCGCGGCCGAGGCGGCGGCTGCGGCGAGGAGGCCGATGGGTCCGGGCCCGATGACGACGACCTTGTCGCCGAGGCCTACGCGGCCGCGCTCGACGGCGCGGACCGCGACGGCGAGCGGCTCGACGAGCACGGCCGTGTCGAGGTCGAGCCCGTCCGGGATGCGGTGGACGACGCCGTCGCGGGGCACGACCAGGTGGGTGGCGTACCCGCCCGCGAACGGCAGGGTCGTGCGGGGTATGTTCACGCCCAGCTGCCGGCCGGGGCCAGGATGACGCACGGGGTCGTCGAGCTCGCACAGGTTGTGGCGACCCTCGCGGCACCGGTCGCAGCGGTGGCAGGGCACGAGCATCTCGACGGCGACGGGCTCGCCCACCCCGATCCCCCGGTCGTCCTCGGGGCCGACGGCGTCGACCACGCCCACGAACTCATGCCCGGGCACCAGGGGGAACGGGTCGCCGATGTGCCCGTCGAGCAGGTGCAGGTCGGTGGCGCACACGCCGACGCGCGCGATCCGTACGACGAGCTCGCCCGGCCCGGGCTCGGGGACGGCGGACCGCTCCAGCGTCACGACGCCCTTCTGGGGGAAGACCACCTGGAGGCCGCCGTCGCCCTCGTTCTTGCGCGTCATCGCGCCTCCTCAACCGTCGTCGTACCGATCGTCGCCGAACGCCGGCGGCTGAGGCTTGCTCGTGCGCGCGCAGCCGTTGTGCGCTCGCGCAGGTGTGCGGCGCGGCGGCCGCGCGGCCGCTAGGCGACCCGGGCGCGGAACTCCGACGGCGTCTCGCCGTAGGCCGCCTTGAAGGTGCGCGAGAAGTGCGGGGCGTCGGCGAACGACCAGCGCGACGCGATCGCCGTCACCGTCGCGCCCGCGAGCGCGGGGTCGGCGAGGTCGGTGCGGCAGCGTTCGAGGCGTCGGGTGCGGATGTAGGAGGAGACCGAGATCCCCGCGTGGTGGAAGAGCGCGTGCAGGTAGCGGACGGAGATGTAGTGCGCCTCGGCGATCGCGGTCGGGGAGAGCGCCGGGTCGCCCAGCCGGTCCTCGATGTAGGAGTAGATAGCGTCCTGCAGCTGGTCCGCGGGCACTGCCCGGTCCTCGCCGAGCTGGTCGCGCAGCAGGATGGTGACCAGGTCCACGGCGTTGCGGGCGAGCCGCCATCCGGTCGAGGCGTTGACGAGGTGGAGGCGGCCGGCGAGCTGCTCCAGCACGGAGCTGACCATCTCGCCCAGGGAGTCGTCGCTGCCGAGCGCCGTGGCGGTGAGGCGGGCGACGCGGTCGTCGGACAGGTCGACGAGCCGCTTGGGGAACATGGCCACGATGGTGCGCATGCGGTCGTCGAACACGAGGGTGTACGGCCTGGTCGTGTCGTAGACGGCGACGTCGCCGGGGCGCAGGACGACGTCGTGGCCGTCCTGGCAGATGTAGGCGCTGCCCTCGAGCATGAGGCTCACCTTGTACGCCGGCTCGTTCGTGCTCTCGCCGACCAGGTTGCGGGTGCGTTCCACGACGTGCGGCACGGCCGCGACCTCGACGAGGTCGAAGTCCCGCAGGGACGCCGCGCGGACCGCGGCATGGAAGTCGTGCGGGCGCTGGCTCGACACGCGCAGCGGCACGAACGACCGGTCGACCGTGTGCTGGAACTCGGCGAACGACCCGACTCGCTGGAGCTGGGAAACCGCGCCGAGCGGGGGCGCGTACATGGAAGACATCTCTCACCTCCGGGCGGGGCCCATCCACGCCGATGCGGCCCCGGTTGCGGCTGATCGTAGCCCTGTACTCCGGGCGTTGGTACCTCCGTCCAGCCGTTCACCCCCGCCGTGCACGGAACGACAACCGCTCTTCGCGCCGGTTCAATCCGCGGGCCTGCCCGTTCCGCTTGCCTGTCTCCTGGCAGGGCGTGCATCCATGTCTGCCCCCAGTACGAAGGAGTGCTGCAATGAATCGCATCCTCAGGGCGACAGCTGCCCTCGGTGTCGGAGCGCTGGTCGTCACACTGTCGGCCTGTGTCCCGGAGAGCGACCCCGGAACCATCCAGGGCGCTCCGTCGGCGGCCGCGGACGACCTCAAGTGCGGGCTCGGCACCGGCGAGCAGGCCGCCGGCGAGCCCATCAAGGTGGCCGCCGTCGCCACGGCGTCGGGCGGCGTCGACTTCTCGTCGTCGCCGAACTCGGCGAAGGCCTATTTCGACTGCGTCAACGACAACGGCGGCATCAACGGCCGGCCGATCGAGTACGAGTTCGGCGACGACGCCCTGGACCCGACCAAGACCGCGCAGCTCGCCGCCGGTTACGCCTCCGACGAGTCCGTCGTCGCGCTGGTCGGCGACGCGACCTTCGTCGGCTGCGACGTGGCCAACGTCGAGTACAAGAAGGCGGGTCTGTACTCGATCACCGGCGTCGGCGTGCCGCAGGCCTGCTTCGAGTCCTCGAACATCGCGCCGGTCAACGCCGGCCCGCGAACCTCGGCGCTGGCCGTGCTGCAGTACTTCGAGCGGCAGGGCCAGGCCGACACGTTCTTCGCCGTCGGCCTCAACACTCGCGGCAACGGCGACTGGGCCGCCGACGGTATCGAGAAGTACACCGCGGAGGCGGGCATCGACCTGGTCGGCAACGTGCTTTCGGACCCGGCGGAGAGCAACTACCTGCCGCTGGTCAGCCAGATCAAGCAGGCCGGTCCCACGAGCCTCGTCATCGTCGACCCGGCGCCCATCACGGCGTCGATCCTCGCGGCCGCCGAGCAGCAGGACGCCAAGGGCGACATCCAGTGGGCCTGCACGGCCTCCTGCTACGACGCCCAGTTCGGCGAGCAGATCGGCGACTACTGGGAGGGCTTCGTCTCCAACTCCGAGCTCGC
This sequence comes from Promicromonospora soli, assembly GCF_014653785.1. Classification (GTDB taxonomy): domain Bacteria; phylum Actinomycetota; class Actinomycetes; order Actinomycetales; family Cellulomonadaceae; genus Promicromonospora; species Promicromonospora soli. The sequence goes on from NZ_BNAS01000009.1 coordinate 93,601, forward strand.
GCTCGTGACCGCCGACAGCAAGGACGCGAACCAGTGGCGCGCCGTCATGGACGAGTACGCGGACGCCGACGCGCCGCGCGACACGTTCAGCCAGGCCGGCTTCCTCGCGGCGAAGATCTTCGTCGACACGCTGCTCCCGCTCGACGCCGACACCCTTGACCGCGAGACCGTGTCGGAGGCCGTGCTGGGTGTGAAGGGCTACGAGTCCGACCTGCTCTGCGCCCCCTGGTACTACGGCGAGGCCGACGAGCACCACGCCAACCACGCGACGCGCACGGCCGGGATCGAGGCCGGCGCCTACGTCGAGCTCGAGGGCTGCCAGGACGTCACGGACCCCGACATGGCCGGGATCCTCGAGCGGGAGCAGTCCGAGGGACTGCTCAACAAGTAGGGCGGGCCACGACGTGAATCTGCTTCCCTTCGTTGTCGCCGGGCTTGTCATCGGTTCGGTGTACGCCCTGTCCGGAGTCGGGGTGCTCGTGTTGTACCGCACGACGGGCGTCCTGAACTTCGCTCACGGAGCCGTCGGCGGCATGGCGGCGCTGCTGGTGTGGCAGATGGTCGAGCTGCGGATGCAGCCCCCGGTCGCGATCGCCCTTGGCGTCGCGGCCGGGGCGGCGATCGCCCTCCTCTTCGGGCTGGTCGCCGGGCCGTTCCTGGCCCGGGTCGACCAGCTCCGGAAGGCGATAGCGACGCTCGGGCTCGCCCTCGCCCTGCTCGGCCTGATGCTGTTCGTCTGGAACGACAAGGCCCGCACGATCCGGCTCGAGTCGAGCCGCATCTCGTTCGACGTCGCCGGGGCGCGGGTCAACGTCACCCAGCTCGTCTGCCTTGGCCTCGCGCTGCTCGTCGTCGTCGGCACGCTGCTCGCGCTGCGCTACACGTCGACGGGGACATCGATGCGGGCGCTCGCGAGCGACCGCGAGCTCGCCGCGGTCGTCGGCACCAACGTGCGGCTCGTGGAGAACACGGCCTGGGCCATCTCGGGCGCGGTCGCCGGCGTCTCCGGCATCCTGCTGGCCGACCAGACGCGGCTGGAGCCCGCCTTCCTCACCTTCCTCATCATCCCGGAGCTGGCTGCCGTGGTCATCGGTCGTTTCGTCTCGCTCTGGCTCACCCTCGTCGGCGGCCTCGCCGTCGGCGTCGGTCAGTCGCTCGTCTCCGCCTGGCCCACGGTCAGCGCCTTCAGCACAGCGGTGCCGTTCGTCGTCGCGACGATCGTCATCCTCGTCGCCGCACGGCGGCGGGTCGTCACGGTAAGGGTGGTCCGCACATGAGCCAGGTCTTCCTCGCCCGGGCCGACGTGCGCGGCGCACTCGTCGGCCTCGTTCTCGGCCTGGCGCTCGCGCTCGGCCTGCCGGCCCTGCCCGGCGTCGGCGCGGGGCTCTCGCTCCGTACCCTCACGGTGTGCGCGATCTACGCGCTCGCCGCCGCCGGCGTCGGCGTGCTGTACGGCCGGCTCGGCCTCGTGTCGATCATGCAGATCGGCCTGGTCGCCGTCGGCGGCTGGGTCACCCTGCGGATCTACCACGCCACCCACCTGCCGTTCGAGGTGGTCATGGTCCTTGCGGCCCTGGTCACCGCCGTCGTCGGCGTGCTCGTGGGCCTGCCGGCCCTGCGGCTTTCTGGCCTCAGCCTCGCGATCGTCACCCTCATGGTCGCGGGAGCGCTGGAGGTGCTCGTCACCTACGCCGGCTTCCCCAACGGCGGCGACGGGTTCCTCGGACGGGCGTCGGGCGGGACCCTCGCGGCCATCATGCCGCGGCCCGCGCTGGGACAGTCCGACGACGACTTCTTCCGCTACGTCGGCGTTGCGGTGGTCGTCGTCCTGGCGCTGCTGCGGTGGCTGCTCATGGTGCGGCCCGGCCGTACCTGGGCCGCCATCCGGCAGGGCGAGGCGGGCGCGGTGTCCCTCGGCGTCAACACCGTCGCTCACCGCCTGTTCGCCCTTGCGGTGACGAGCGCGGTCACGGGCGTCGCGGGCGCGCTGCTCGCGGCCAGCTCCGGGATCCTCGACCCCGCGTCGTTCAAGGCGCAGCAGTCGGTCCTGCTCTTCGCGACCGTGCTGATCGGCGGGGTCTTCTCCCTGCTGGGCGCCGTCATCGGCGGTCTGCTCTTCTACGGCCTGCCGCAGCTGCTCAGCACTGTCGGCGTCGACGGCAACCTCGTGTTCGTCGTCCTCGGCCTCGGGCTGGTGCAGGCCATCACGACCACCCAGGCCGGCATCGCCGGCCAGCTCGGCGGACTGTGGCGGCGGCTACGACAACCGCGGCCGCGCCGTCCACGGGAGGTGACGGCATGAGCCGGCTCACCCTGTCCGGGATCACCGTGCGCTACGGCGGCGTGACGCCGCTGGACGACGTCTCGCTGGCGTTCGAGTCCGGCGTCTGCGGGGTCATCGGCCCCAACGGCGCCGGCAAGACGACGACGTTCAACGTGCTGTCCGGGTTCGCGCTCCCGGTGGCCGGGTCGGTCGACCTCGACGGCGACGACCTGCTGGCGGTCCCGGCGCACCGCCGCGCGCGCTGGGGACTGCGCCGCTCGTTCCAGCAGGAGCAGGTCGTGCGCACCCTCACCGCGCGCGAGAACGTGCTCCTCGCCGCCGAGCACAGCGGCTCCCCCGCCGCCGACGTCGACCGCGCGCTCGACTATGTGGGCCTAGACCGGCCGCACCGGCTGGGCGCGGAGCTGACGATGTTCGAGCGGCGGCTGGTCGACATCGCGTCCTGCGTCGTCGGGGCGCCGCGCCTCGTGCTGCTCGACGAGCCCGCCGCGGGGCTCGACCCGGCCGAGTCCGAGCAGCTGCTCGGGCTGATCACGCGGATCCCCGAGGAGGTGGGCGCGCTGGTGCTGCTCGTGGACCACGACATGGACCTGGTGCGCGCGGCGTGCGGCACGGTGGCGGTGCTCGACTTCGGCCGCCGCATCGCGGCTGGCCCGACGCTCCAGGTGCTGGGCTCCCCCGAGGTGCGCAAGGCGTACCTCGGCATCGACGAGGAGGTGACGGCGTGACCGCCCTGGAGATCCGCGACCTGCACATCCGCCGCGGCGGGATCGAGGTCGTGCACGGCATCGACCTGACCGTCACCGCGGGCGAGATCACCGCGCTGCTCGGCGCGAACGGGGCCGGCAAGTCGTCCACGGTGCTGGCGGTCGCCGGGATCGTGCGCGACACCAGCGGCTCGATCACGGCCGACGGCAGCGGTATCCGCGGGCTCGCCCCCAACAAGGTGCGGCGCGCGGGAATCGCGACGATGCAGGAGGGGCACCGCGTTTTCAGCGACATCTCGGTCGCCGACAACCTCGCGATCGCCGCACTGCTGCTGCCGCGCGCCGAACGCGCCGAGGCCGTCGAGTCGATGCTCGACCTGTTCCCCGAGATCCACGGCTTCGCCGACCGGCCGGCGGGCTCGCTATCCGGCGGCCAGCAGCAGATGCTCGCCCTCGCCACGGCGCTCGCCGCCCGCCCCAGGGTCCTGGTGATCGACGAGATGTCGCTCGGGCTCGCGCCGCTCGTCGTGGCGCGCCTGGTGCCCGCGCTGCGGGCCGTCGCCGAGCAGGGCGTCGGGGTGCTGCTCATCGAGCAGTTCACCAGCGTCGCCCTGGAGCTGGCGACCAGCGTCACGGTGCTCGCGCAGGGCCTCGTGACCCTGCGCGCGCCGGCGAAGGAGCTACGGGACCACCCCGAACGACTGGCCGCGGCGTACCGCCTCACCGAGCAGTGACCCCACCGAGCAGCAACCCCACCGAAGCAACCACCGAGCACGACATGGACGGCGTACACGCCGCCGTCCGGAGGGAGAATACAACCATGGCCGATTACGACGTCGTCGTCGTGGGAGCAGGGACGGCGGGGAGCGTCGTCGCTCGCCGTCTGGCGGACGCCGGTCGCCGAGTGGCGATCCTCGAGGCGGGCGGGTCCAACCGCGACGACATGATCCAGGACGTGGGCCGCCTGAACCAGCTGTGGCACGGCGAGCGCGACTGGGGGTATCACACGGTGCCCCAGCAGCACGCCGCCGGGCGCCGGATCCACCTGCCGCGCGGGCGCGTGCTCGGCGGCTCCCACTCGCTCAACGCCGCGATCTGGGTGCGCTGCGCCCCCGAGGACTTCGACGGCTGGGCGGCCGACGGCTGCCCCGGCTGGTCGTGGGCGGACGTCGAGCCGGTGTACCGGCGCATCGAGCAGTGGCACGGCACGCACGACGCGCGCCGGGGCTCCGACGGGCCGCTGCCGGTCGCACCCAACGAGCCGCTCCACCCGGTGCAGCAGGCGATCATCGACGCGGCTGTGCAGTCCGGCCTCCCCCTCAACGCGGACTACAACGTGGACGAGCTCGACGGCGTCTCGGTCCAGCAGGTCACCGTCGCCGACGGCGATCGCGTCACGACGTGGGACGCCTACGCGCAGCCGGCCGTCGACGAGGGCCGCCTCACGGTGCTCACCGGCGTCGTCGTGCGCCGGGTGCGGATCGAGGGCGGCCGCGCGACAGGTGTCGAGCTGGCGGACGGCCGTCTGCTCACCGCCGACCAGGTGGTGCTCTCGGCGGGCGCCGAGGGCAGCGCGGAGACCCTGCTGCGCAGCGGGGTCGGCCCCGCGGAACACCTCGCCGCCCTGGGCATCGACGTCGTCGCGGACCTGCCGGTCGGCGAGAACCTGCACGACCACTACCTCGTCCCGGTCATCTTCTCGACCGACCGCGAGGTGGACCCGCCGGCCCCGCACCGCAGCGTGACCCAGACGCACTGGTTCTGGCGCTCCGACCCGTCGCTCCCGGTGCCGGACACGCAGCCGATCAACTTCGCCGTACCGATGCTGGAGCCGGACATGGAGCCGATCCCGTGGGGCTTCTCCCTCATGGCCGGCATCGTCACCACGCGGTCGCGCGGCACCGTGCGGCTGGCGAGCGCCGACCCGGCCGACGGCATCCTCATCGACCCGCAGGTCCTTCAGGACGAGCGTGACGTCACCTCGATGCTCGCCTCCGTGCGGCAGTGCCTGGAGGTCGGGGCGCAGGAGGCGCTCGCCACGGACTGGAAGGCGCGGCCGCACTACCCGTCGGGAGACCTGAGCGACGAGGCGCTCGTCGAGTACATCCGGCAGCGCGTGATCACCTACCACCACCAGGTGGGCACGTGCCGCATGGGCTCGGACGAACGCTCCGTCGTGGACCCCACGCTGCGGGTGCGGGGAGTCGAGGGGCTCATGGTGGCCGACGCATCCGTGATGCCGACGATCACCACGGGCAACACGAACGCGCCGTCGGCCATGATCGGTGAGCGGGCGGCCGAGTTCCTGCTCTCCTGAGCTGAGCAAGCTTGCGGTGGGCACGCGGATATACTCCAATCGTCAAGGCGGACGAGAACCGCCTGCGCTCGAAAAAGGGGCGCGCGACGGGCTCGGAGCCGAGCCCGCACGGGACACATACGGACCGCACCACTCATCCGTCACTGTTCTCCCTGGAGGCCCTCGTGCCCACCGTGTCCGCACACGTCGCCCGTACTCTCGCCCGGCACATCGACCACGTCTTCGGCGTCATGGGCAACGGCAACGCCTGGTTCCTCGACGACCTCACGCGCTCGACGACCGCCCGGTTCACCGCCGTCCGGCACGAGGCCGGCGGCGTGGTCGCCGCCGACGCCCACTTCCGCGCGTCGGGCCGCATCGCCGCCGCCACCGCCACCTACGGCGCGGGCTTCACCAACGCGCTCACCGCGCTCGCCGAGGCCGCGGCGGCCCGGGTGCCGCTGGTGCTGCTGGCGGGCGACGAGCCGACGTCGGGCCCCCGCCCGTGGGACGTCGACCAGATAGCGCTCGCGGCCGCCGTCGGCGCCCGGACCTACACGGTGGGCCGTGCGGACGCTGCGGCCACGTGCGTCATCGCCATCGAGCACTCCCTGACCTACCGGGTCCCCGTGGTGCTGGCGATCCCCTACGACGTCGCGGCCCTCGAGGCCGGCCCGGTCCCGGACGCCCCTGAGCCGGCGCTGCCCCGGCCGATGGCTCCGGCGGGGCCGTTCGACGCGGCCGCCATCCGTGACCTCGCCCGGCACCTCGCCGACGCCGAGCGGCCGCTGCTGCTCGCGGGCCGCGGCGCCTGGCTCGCCGGCGCGGGCGAGGCGCTCGGCGAGCTCGCGGACGCGACGGGGGCGCTGACGACGACCACGGCGCTGGGCCGCGGCATCTTCCCCGACGGCCACTACGACCTCGGCGTAGCGGGCGGCTTCGGCGCCGAGGGGGCGATGGCGCTGGTGCGGGAAGCCGACGTCGCCGTCGTGCTCGGCGCGTCGCTCAACCAGTTCACCATGCGTTTCGGCGAGCTGTTCGCGCCAGGGACGCGCGTGGTCCAGGTGGACATCGCGCCCGCCGCGACGCACCGGCACGTCGGCGGCTTCATCCGGGGCGACGCCGCGCTCGTGGCCCGCGCTCTCGTGGACGAGCTGCACGCCATCGGGGCGGCACCGTCCGGGTGGCGCAAGTCGGTGGACGTCGCCGCGGCCCGCACCTACGAGACCGGCCCGGCGGACGGGATGGCCCCCGACGGGCGGCTCGACCCGCGCGCCGTCGCGCACCGCCTCGCCGGCCTGCTGCCCGCCGACCGGGTGGTCGTCTCCGACGGCGGGCACTTCATCGGCTGGGCGAACATGTTCTGGCCCGTCGCCTCCCCCGACCGGATGATGATGGTCGGCACCGCCTACCAGTCCATCGGGCTCGGCTTCCCCAGCATCGCCGGCGCTGCCGCGGCACGCCCGGACGCCGCCGTCGTGCTCACCACGGGCGACGGCGGCGGGCTCATGGCCCTCGCCGACCTCGAGACCGCGGTGCGCACCGCCCGCGGGCGCGGCATCGCCGTCGTATGGAACGACGCCGCCTACGGCGCCGAGCTGCACGTGTACGGGCGGCAGGGAATCACCGAGGAGCCGATGCTCATCCCCGAGACGGACTTCGCCGCCATCGCCACCGCGATCGGTGCCGAGGGCGTGGTCGTGCGCTCGCTCGCCGACCTGGACCGCGTGGCGGCGTGGACCGCCGAGCCCGTCACCGACCGCCGCTTCCTGCTGCTCGACTGCCGGGTCTCGGCTTCCGTCGTCGCCCCCTACCAGGAAGAGATCCTGCGGGTGAATCGCACCCGCTAGGCCTGAGCCCCCGAACGCGACGCCCGGTCCCCCGGCGTAGTCTGAAAAGTCCAGCGTTCGCACGGCCGCCAGCCCGGGAACGGGTGGCCGCGCAAGCGTTCCGGAGCACAGGAGCACCGGAGTCCATGAGATCGGAACGACGCCATGCACATCTCGGCCTTCCCGCACGAACTGGCCCATCGTGCCGCCACAGTGCTGGGTAGCAAGCTCGAGGCCAGCATCATCCTGGGTGAGCGCGGGTTCGCGGTACGCGCGGGCAGCAGCACCGACGCCGCCGGACGGTGCGACCGCGCCGAGTCCCTCGCCGACGACGGACCGTGCGTCGACGCCATCGAAAAGCGGACGGTCCAGGTCGTGCCGGTGATCGCCGAGACCGAGAGGTGGGAAGCCTGGCGCGACCAGTCGCTCCGTGAGGGCTTCGTCTCCGCGCTGGCGGTCCCCGCCTCTGTCAACGCGGACATCGCCGTCGCAATAAACCTGTACTCACGTACTCCGGACCCGTGGACCCGAGAGCTCGTCACAGCGGCTGACGGCTACGCGCAGCTCGCAGCCTCCATGGTGCAGCTGCACCTGAAGCTCGCTGAGTTCGAGGACGCCACGGCGGGCCTGTACCACCAGATGTCCGATCTGAGCGCGACCGAGCGTGCAGTCGGGGCCATCATGTACGCCAACGACTGCAGCGATCTCGAGGCGAGACGAATCCTCGACTCCGCATCCCGTAACCGCAACGTGTCGCAACGCGAGGTGGCCGAAACCATCCTGCGTACCCTGGTCATGAGCGAGCCCCGGCCTGAAGACGGCACTGCCACCTGACGGATCTCCGCTCAGCGAACCCGCACCGCACCCGCCTGCACGGTGACGCCTGCCCGGCTCGCCTCCCCGAGATCCTCGCCGTCGATCTCGAACACACGCGGCTCGGTCAGCTCGAGCTGCAGGCTCCGCAGGCGACGGTGCGTCGCGCTGTCGCTGCTCTTCGCCCCTTCCTTGCGGGCGACGAGGCGCCTGATGCCGTTGTCCCAGACCATGTTCCGCAGCGTGTCGGCCCACCCGGCCGCGTTGTCCGCGCTCAGGACGAGCAGGTCGAGCTCACCGTCGGCGGGGTCCGCATCGGGCAGGAGGCTGACGCCGCCCTGGAGGGTGCCGCAGTTGCCGACCAGCAGCGTGTGCACCCTTTCCCGGCTCTGTGGGCGGTCGTCAACCGTGATCCGGACGTCGAGAGTCTCGCTCGCGGACAGCGCGCGGCCCATGGACTCCACGTAGGCAAGCCAGCCGACCTCGTCCTTGAGGTCATCGTCGGTCTCGGTGATCATGTGGGCGTCGAGCCCGAACCCGGCCATGACCGCGAACGCGTACCGTTCGGTCCCGCCCGCGAGGTCGATCTCGAGCCATCCCAGGTCGATGGCCCGCGCCTCGGAGCCGAGCGCCCTCGTGCAGGCCTCGGGGACGTCGCCCAGGGGCACCCCGAGGTTCCGGGCGAGGAGGTTCCCGGTGCCGAGCGGGACGATTCCCAGCTCGACGCCGGAACCCGCCTCCGCGAGGTGTTCGGCCACGGCCCGGACGGTCCCGTCCCCGCCCGCGACGACCAGCACGTCGGCGCCCGCCTCGATCGCCTGCGACGCGACGCCCTGGCCCGCGTCGTCCTCGGTCGTCTCGAACCAGCGAACCTCGGGCTCCGTCCGCGCTGAGGCGATCGCCTCGTTCAGACCGGACTCGAGGTCCCGCCTGGTCGTCTTCGCGGGATTCCAGATGACGCCGACGCTTCGTGCGGTCATGTGCGAGATGCTTCCACAGCCGGTGCCAGTCCTCGCCTCGAGGGCCGCGGGCCGGCCATCAAGCGGGCGGGATGTTCTGGTTCAGGTGGAAGACGTTGCCGGGGTCGTAGACGCCCTTGACGGCGGCGAGCCTGGCCAGCTTCTCGGGTGGGTAGGCCCGCCGTACGCCGGCGGCGCCGTCGTCGCCGAGCACGTTGACGTAGACCCCGCTGGCGAAGGGCTCCAGGCGCGCCGCGCTCGCCCGCGCGGCCGCGATCCGGGTCTCGTCCTCGTCGGGGTCGGTCCAGCGGGCGGCCGCCACGTACTCGAACGTCGTGTCGCGCTGGCTGAAGGCGGTCTCGTCGCCGGGCACGTCGGCGATGGCGCCGCCGTAGGCCTGGAGACCGGCGCGCACGTCGGGGTGGGTGGCGAGCAGCGCCTCGATCGCGGCGAGCGGCAGCTCGCGGAAGTAGTGGCCCTTCCAGTAGCGCCGCACGGCGTAGGCCTCGGTGCTGTCGTCCCGGGTCTGGAGGTCCAGGTACGACAGCTCCTCGATCCGGCGGCCCATCGGCGCACCCAGCGCCGCCAGCTCCGTGGCATGCGCCCGCCCCTCCCGCGGGTCGCCGACCCACACGAAGCCGAGCGCCACCACGCCGTCGTGCACGCTCGCGGTGTACGTGGCCGCCCTCGGGGCGGTCGCACTGAGATCGCGCCACCGGGCGACGACCGGCGCGGCGTCGCCGACGGGGAAGTCGAGCTCGACGCTGAGCGCGCGGGTGCCGACGTCGTGCAGCCGGAACTCGAACTCTGTCACCACGCCGAAGTTCCCACCACCACCGCGCAGCGCCCAGTACAGCTCCGGCCGCTCGTCGGCCGACGCGCGGATCATGTCGCCTGCCGCGGTCACCACCTCGTAGGAGACGACGTTGTCGCAGGCCAGCCCACACTGACGGGCAAGCCAGCCCATCCCGCCGCCCAGGGTGAGGCCGCCGACGCCCGTGTGCGACACGTTGCCCGCCGTCGTGGCCAGACCGTGCGGCTGCGTGGCCGCGTCGAGCGCGCCGAGCAGGGCCCCGCCCTGCACCCACGCACGCTTCCGTTCCGGATCGACCCGGACCGCGCCCATCGGCGTGAGGTCGATCATCAGCCCGCCGTCGGGGACCCCGTGCCCGACGACACTGTGGCCACCGCACCGGACGCCCACCTCCAGGCCCTCCCGCCGCGCCAGCGCGAGCGCCTCCACGACGTCGCCGGCGGTGCGGCAGCGGACGATCAGGGCCGGCTCGTGGTCCACCATCCCGTTCCACACCGAGCGCGCCTCGTCGAAACCGACGTCGCCCGGGCGCCGGACGTCCAGCCCTGAGACCGCCGAACCTTCGATCATGTCCATGCTCGCTCCTCCTCGTGCGGGACCCCCTCGTTCAAGAGAGACCGCCCGACGGCGCCGGACTCATCGGCCGCGGGGCAGGCAGGTCAGGGTTCCGTCACGGCCGCGGCGAGCCGCTCCGCGAGCGCGCCGACCGCGGCCCGGAGCTCGGGCCCGCCCTCCACGCGGAACGGGTACGGCACGCTCGCCAGCCACTCCTGCGCGTACATCGCCGGGTTCCGTGTGCTGCCGACGAGCACGCATCCGTCGCCCGCCGCCTCGAGCCGCCCCATCTGCGCCCCGACCCAGGGGGCGACGTCGGCGAGCGGGGCGTCGAACACGACGCGGGTGGTGAACTGCCACCCCGTACCCAGGTGCTCCTCGAGCGCCGCCACGGGATCGAGGTCGTCGGGCGGTACGAACGCCAGGTCCGTGTGCTCGACGGCGAGGACCCGGTCGACGCGGTAGGTGCGGATCGCGCCGGCGCGGTGGGAGTGGCACAGGAGGTACCACCGCCCGTACCGCACGACCACGGCCCAGGGGTCCACCTCTGCGGCCCACTCGCTGCCGGACTCGCCCCGGTAGGTGACCAGCACGCGCCGTCGGGCGGCGATCGCCGCGACCAGCTCGCTGGTGACGGCGGTGTCCGGGCGGGCCGCGTACCGGTCGGGCGCGGCGGACGCGTGCTCGCGCAGCGCGGCCGCCTGCCGGCCGACGTCGTCGGGCAGCGCCCGGATGACCTTTCCGAGCGCGGTGTCGACGAGGTCGTCGCCGTCGGCGTCGGGATGACTGTCGAGGACCGCCATGACCAGGCCGAGCGCCTCGGTCTGCGTGAAGGTGACCGGCGGCAGCCGCGTGCCGCGCCCGAGGCGGTAGCCGCCGTGGGGGCCGCGGGCCGACGAGACGGGGATCCCTGCCTCGCGCAGGATCCCGACGTACCGGCGGGCTGCCCGCTCCGTGACGCCGAGCCGGTCGGCGAGCTCGTCCGCCGTCGTGCCGGGGCGGGTCTGCAGGATCTCCAGGGCGCGGAGCGCGCGTGCGGTGGGGCTGATCTCGGACGGCACACGAGCAGGCTAGATCGCGCGCCCCTCGACGGGCGAGTGGGCCGCGGGCGGGTCACGGTGAAAAGACCCGAGAGAAAGGAGTGGCTCGTGACCACCATCACGAAGTCGATCGATGTGCATGTCCCCGTCCGGACCGCCTACAACCAGTGGACGCAGTTCGAGGAGTTCCCCAAGTTCATGGGGGGCGTCGAGGAGATTCGCCAGATCGACCCGACCCATACGCACTGGAAGACGAAGGTGGGCGGGGTCGAGCGCGAGTTCGACGCCGAGATCACCGAGCAGCACCCGGACGAGCGCGTGGCGTGGAGGAGCAGTTCGGGTCCCAACCAGGCCGGTGTCGTCACGTTCCACAAGCTCCGCGAGGCCGACACCCGGGTCACGGTGCAGATGGAATGGACGCCCGACGACGTCGCCGAGAAGGTGGGCAGCGCGCTGAACTTGGACGACCGGCAGGTCCAGAGCGACCTCGAGCGGTTCAAGGAGTTCATCGAGGCCCGCGGCATGGAGACGGGAGCCTGGCGCGGTGACGTGAGCTGACGCGCCAGCGGCGTCGCGCGGTCAGCGCGACGCCGTCCGCCCGGCGCGGGTCTGAGCGACCCGCGCCGGTCAGCGCACCACCTCGAAGACCTGCTTCTGGACGCCGTTCCTGTACGCCTCGTGCTCGACCAGCCGAAGCTTCTGCGCCGGCTTGTCGGCGTCGCTGAACAGCGGCTTGCCCTGGCCCAGGAGCACCGGGTAGACGAGCAGGTGGTACGCGTCGATGAGCCCGGCGTCCGCGAGCGCCCGCGTGAGGGACACGCTGCCGTGCACCTGGATCTCGCCGCCGTCGGACTCCTTGAGCCGCGCAACATCGTCCAGCGAGCGCAGGATCGTGGTCTCGCCCCAGCTGTCGGTCAGGTCGTCCTCGGTGAGCGTCGTGGACACGACGTACTTGGGCAGGGTGTTGTACCGCGTGAACTCGTCCATGTCGGGCCAGACGGGCGCGAACATCTCGTAGCTCACGCGGCCGAGGAGCAGCGCGCCCGCCTCCTCCTGCTCACGCCCCTTGAGCTCGTAGGCCTCGGGCACGACGTCGACGGTCTTGAACGTCCACGCCGTGTCGTGCAGCTCCGGGTCGCCGCCGGTCGGGTCGACCTTGCCGTCGAGCGAGACGAAGTGCGTGGCGACGATGTTGCGCATGCGAGTTTCTCCTTGTCGTGCGGCCGCACGGTGCGGCCCTCCAGCAAGTCAGACGAGGCGGGTGCGAAGAACTCATCGGATGAGCAACGCTGGGAACGATCCGGCAACGACCCGGAAGCGGAACGTCCGGATCTGGTTCTAGCGTAGGACTCACCGGCATCCGGCCGCACTCACCACGGGAGACAAGATCATGGACATCCTGCTCATCGGAGGCCTCTGGCTCGACGCGTCCGCCTGGGACGACGTAGTACCCGAGCTCGAGGCGCTCGGCCACCGCCCCGTGCCGATCACGCTCCCGGGCCAGGGAGACGGGGCGACGTCGGCCACGCTCGACGACCAGGTCGCCACGGTTGTCGCGGCCGTCGACGCGGCGCACGGGAAGCCGCTGGTCGTAGGGCATTCCGCCGCCTGCACGCTGGCCTGGCTCGCCGCCGACGCGCGTCCTGAGAAGGTGGCCGGCGTGACGCTGATAGGCGGCTTCCCCTGGGACGACGGCAAGCTCTACGCCGATCTTTTCGAGATGACGGACGGCGTCATGCCGTTCCCCGGCTGGGGGCCGTTCGATGGGCCCGACTCCGACGACCTCTCCGAGGAGGCCAGGAACGCCATGGCGGCCGCCGCGATCCCCGTCCCCGAGGGGGTCGCCCGAGGCGTGGTGCGCCTGTCCGACGAACGCCGGTTCGACGTGCCCGTGGTGGTCGTGTGCCCAGAGTTCACGCCCGCCCAGGCTCAGCAGTGGATCGACGCCGGCGACGTGCCCGAGCTCGCCAGGGCCAAGCACGTCGACCTCGTCGACCTCGACTCGGGCCACTGGCCCATGTTCTCCCGGCCGACCGAGCTCGCCGGGGTGCTGGCTCGGGCGGCAGAGTCGGTGTGACGGCGTCGTCCTGGCCCGCCCGGAGCGGGCCCGGCCAGGCGGGCCGTCACCGCCGCAGGCCGAGGTCCCGCAGCTCGAGGTCGGCCAGCCGGCGCACGACGGCGGGGTCGCCCTCCCGCCACGCGCCCACCGGGTCGTCGGAGATCTGGGTCAGGGACCGCAGCGGCTGGTTCGCGAGCGCGCGCAGGGCCAGCAGCGCCGGGTCTGCCCCGACGAGGCGCTGTGCGGCGCTGGCCCGCCGCACGAACCGGATCCGGAGCGGCACATACAGCACCGCCACGAGCAGCACCGGGATCAGGAACACCGCGATCCCGACCAGCAGCGCGCCGTCCTCCACGAACTCGACCTGGGAGCGTCCGGCGGCGGCCAGGCTCTCCGCGGCGTCCGCCGCACCGCGGAAGGGTGCGGCCAGGTCGTCCCCCACGCCAGGGATGGCGCCGATCTGACCCTCGACGTCGTTGAACCGGCCGGCCATATCGTCGGCCGCCGACGCCGTCGCCCGGCCCGGCCGCCCCAGCTGCAGGGTGGCATCGTGAACCTCACGCCCGGCCCAGGCCCAGCCCGCGATCCAGCCGAGCAGCAGCAGATCGCCGAGCACCTGGCGGGCGCACCGGGCGGGTGCTGCCGCGTACAACCTCATGGTCTGGTCCTCCGGACGTCGACGAGTCGCACGCCGCACCGTATCGGACGTGGGGACATTCGGGGCACCGACGGAACCGATGTGGTTGCATACTCCCCGACTTGTCCCTGAGATGACGGAGGTACTGCCCATGACTGCCGACGACGAGCTGACCCGGACCTTTGTCGAGTTCGACTCCGACGGCGACGGCCGCATCACCGCGGACGAGTTCCGCCAGGCCATGGGCACCCGCGGCGAGGAGGTCACCGACAAGGACCTCGACGAGATCTTCGGCAAGGCCGACCACGACCAGGACGGCCGCATCGACCTGGCCGAGTTCACGGTGGCCTGGGACGCCTGAGCGCACCCGCCGCGCACTGCGCCACGCCGGCGTCGGCCGGGTTGGTGCGAGCAACCGCCGTCGCTACACTCGCGCAGTGGCCGAGGAGCGGGGGGTGACGGTGGAGCGGTTGTTCCGATGCCGGCTGTCGGCCTTCGCCCACGGGACGTGGGCGCGGCACGGCGTTCTCGCGGCGCTCGTGGCCGCCCTGGTGCTGGGTGTCGTCGCGATGCATGCGATGAGCAGCGCGGCCTCGCACCACCACACCACCGTGCCCTTCAGCTCCCCTGCTGCCGGCGCGGTGTCCGCCCTCGGCTCCCCGCCGGACACGATCCCCGGCCAGGCCCACGCCGACGAGGCGCACACCCACGCCCCCGAGGACTGTGCCGACGGCGACTGCGGCGGGCACGGGATGCTCACCGCCATGTGCCTCATGGTTCTCGTGGTGGTGATCGGTGCGGCACGCCCCCGGCTTCGCATGCTGCCCTGGGGCGCGTACCGAGCCGTGCGGGGAATGCTCCCGCCCGCGGGCCTCGGCGTCGCCGCACTGGCGGGGCCCTCATTGGTCGCTCTCGGGATCAGCAGGACGTAGGAGCAGCCGTACGCCGGCGCAGGACCAGTGCGCCGGCCGCTGCACGAGGCCCATCCGGGCACCCCTACGTCTATCGAGAGGTACTTGTTCCTTGAAGCGCACCACCGCGACGTTCGTCGCGCTCATCTCCGCCCTGACCCTGGCAGCCTGCTCCGACGACGCGTCGACCGGCGCGGGCTCCGGGGAGCCGGCCTTCAACGATGCGGACGTGATGTTCGCCCAGATGATGGTCCCCCACCACGAGCAGGCGATCGAGGTCTCGGACGTCGTCCTGGCCAAGTCCGGGGTCGACCCGCAGATCGCCGCCCTCGCTGAGCAGATCAAGGCCGCCCAGGGCCCGGAGATCGAACAGCTCAACGTCTGGCTCGAGGAGTGGGACGCCGGCGAGGCCGGTATGGAGGGCATGGACCACGGCATGGAGGGCATGCTGAGCGAAGCCGACATGCAGCACCTGGCCGACTCCGACGGCGCAGCGGTCGGGGACGCGTTCCTCGAGCACATGATCGCGCACCACGAGGGCGCGGTCGCCATGGCCGAGACCGAGGTCGCCGACGGCGCGAACGCCGACGCGGTCGCCATGGCCGAGTCCGTCATCGAGACCCAGACCGCCGAGATCGAGACCATGCGGGGCCTGCTTGCGGAGTAAGCGGCGAGCAACCGCCCACACCCATCGCGCCGAGCTGTGACTGTTCTGCTCGGCCCTGGCCTGCCGGCCCGGGCCGAGCAGATGGCCGACTTCTCAGGGCCGGCGTCGCGCACGGTACGTGACCACCGTGCGACGCCGGCACCGGTGCGTCGACACGACGTGAGGAAGAGCCGTTGAGCCATCCCCAAGACCGCGGCGCACTGCTGCCTTCCACCGGGCCGACGCCCGGAGCTCCCTTCCCGACCGCCCCTCCGCCGTCGGGCAGCAGCCCGGCGGGCCGCCTGCAGCCTCCCCGCCACGCCGCGAAGGCCTCCCGCGGCACTACCCGTACCGACGCCAACCTTGCCCGCCAGACGGCCGCGATGGCCGGCCTGGCGGCGGGCGTGGTGCACTGCGCCGCCACCCCCAGCCACTGGGAGGAGTGGATCCTCGCGGGGGTCTTCTTCACCGCCGCCACGGCGTTCCAGGTGGTCTGGGGAGTGCTCCAGTTCCTGTTCGAGAGTGCGGTTCTCCGGGTGGCTGGGCTGGTCGCCAACCTGGGGCTGCTCGCCGTGTGGGCGGTCAGCCGCGTCGGCGGGATGCCGTTCGGACCCGGCGCGGGCGTCCCTGAGCCGGCGGGACCCGCAGACCTGATCGTCGGCGCGCTGGAGGCAGTCGCCGTGGTCGGCCTGCTGTGGTCGCTCCTACCGCGAGAACGCCACGGCGTACTGACCCCCGTGGGCTATCGCACGGTCGTCGGGCTCGCCCTCCTGACGTTCGGGGCCACCGCTGTTCCCGGCGTGTCCGCCGCGCTGGAGCACAGCCACGCGCACGGCACCGGGGAGGGAGGTGGCCACGACCACCACGACATGCACGAGCCGACGGACCCGGCCACGACCGGTGGCTCCGAAGCGCCCGCAGAGGACGGGAAGAAGACCCAGCAGCCGGAACCGTCCGGCGACGGCCACTCCCACGCCCCCGGCGAGGAGCACGACTGACCGGCGGGCGGCCGGCCGGCCAGAATCGCGGGGGGCGGCTCCACGCCTGCAGCCCGCTTATGGTTGACCTGTCAGCTCGCTTCGAGGCCGAGAGGAGTCCGTCGTGGCGTGGACGGACCTCGTCCCGGACCTCCTGGGCGTCTTCTTCTTCGCCGTGTCGGGCTCGCTGCTCGCCGTCCGGCGTCATTTCGACATCGTCGGCTCGCTCATGCTCGGCACCTGCGTCGGTCTCGGCGGCGGGATCCTGCGGGACGTCATCCTCGCCGCCGGGGTGCCGCGGGCCTTCGACTCACCGATCTACCTCGTCCCGCCCGTGGTCGCCGCGATCGTCGTGTACTTCTTCGCCCACGTCGTGCAGCGCTTCCACGACGTCCTGATCACGTTCGACGCCGCCGGCATGGCCCTCTTCTCGGTCACCGGCACGCTCGTCTCGCTCGCCGAGGGCATGAACCCGGTAGCCGCCGCGATTCTGGGCCTGATCACCGCCGTGGGCGGCGGCGTCATCCGCGACGTCGTCGCGAACGACGTGCCGCAGGTCTTCCGCGCACGCGGCCTGTACGCCATCCCGGCGCTGCTCGGGGCCGGGCTCACGAGCCTCGCCTCCTGGGCGGACTGGTTCAACCTCGGCGCCGGCGCGGCGATCGCCGCGCTCGTGTTCGGCCTGCGGATGGTCTCCCTGCGCTATCGCTGGGAGGCGCCTCCCGCCGGCGGCCACCGTCACTCGGCGCGCAGCCACGACGACGTCGCACCACACCGACCGCGCCGCCGGCGGCCCTGAGACCAACGCGCGGTGCGAGTGACCGTCGCCGGTGACACCGTTGTAAGTGCCCGGAGAGTCGAATTCGGGCGCTCGGGCCCGCCGGCTCGGGCTCCACGAGGTGGGGAGACGCCATGAGCACGGGCGACAAGATCGAGCACAAGGCCGAGGAGGCCGAGGGCCGCATCAAGAAGAACCTCGGTGACGCGGGGGACGACCCTGAGATGGAGGCCGAAGGCCGCCGTGAGATCCTCGCCGCCGAGGCGAAGCAGGCCGGCGACAAGGTCAAGGACGTGGCAGAAGACGTCAAGGACAAGGGCGAGGACATGGTCGACAAGATGCGAGACCGGAACCGCTGACCCCTCCACCAGGTGGCCGGGCTGTACTTCAGCCCGGCCACGCTGCCGATGAACACCAGCCCTCGCGCGGGTGGCTGCCAGCACCACCGTGTCCGGAGGATGTCCGGGAAATGCTGTCTGGTGTGGTCCGCTCCTGGGCACGGACGTAGAGTCGAAATGGTCGCGATCGACGGGGATCGCGAGTCGGAACGTAAAGGAGATCGGCCATGCCCAGGAACCACTCCACCCTCGTCCGGCCGGTCGCCGCCGCGGCCCTCGGCCTCGGGCTGATGCTCGCGGCGGGATCGCCCGCGAGCGGAGCACCGAACTCCGTCCCGCTCAACGTCGGTCAGGAGACGACGGGCTCCCACACCGGCGCGAGCGGTTCCTTCACGTACACCATCGACGACGACACCCTGTGCTACACGCTCACCGCCAGGAACCTGTCGGTGGACGCCGTTGCGGCGCACATCCACGTCGGCGACCGGAAGGTCGCGGGCCCGATCGTCGTGCCGCTCGACGTCGGGGAGGGAACAAGCTTCAGCCTCAGCGACTGCGTGACGGCCGACCCGGCACTCCTCGCCGATATCGAGGACAACCCGCGGGACTACTACGTCAACGTGCACACGCCGACGTTCCCCGGCGGCGAGATCCGGGGGCAGCTCACGCACTGAGGCCGCGAAAGATCACCGCGGAGGTCCTGGTCAACCAGCACAGCCTGAACTTCCTGGCCCCCGTCGGCCGGATGTTCGGCGCGGTCGGTGCCGCTCTCCCCCGGCTTCTCGAGGTCTACCGCACCGGCGACGGGCTGAGCTGGGACGAGTTCGGCGATGACGCACGAGAAGGGCAGTCGGACGTGAACCGGCCGTGGTTCGAGCACCGGCTGGCGAAGGCGCTCGCCGGCGTAAAGGAGCTGCACGGGCTGCTCGCGCGTCCCGGCGCCCGCGTCCTGGACGTCGGCTGCGGTGGCGGCTGGTCGAGCATCGCGCTGGGCCGGGCGTACCCCACCGCCGTGGTCCATGGGATCGATATCGATGAACCGTCGGTATCGATGGCTGTCGAGAACGCCCGGGCCGCCGGCGTCGCCGACCGGGTCCGGTTCTCCCACGGTGACGCCGCTGAGCTTCCGGCCGGTCGCTATGACGTGGCCTTCGCCTTCGAGTGCGTCCACGACATGCCCCGGCCGGTCGACGTGCTCACAGCCGTCCGGAAGTCGCTGACGCCCTGCGCTCCGCTGATCGTGATGGACGAGGCGGTGGCCGACTCGTTCGCGCCGGACGGCGACGAGGTCGAGCGCCTCATGTACGGCTACAGCATCTTCGTCTGCCTGCCCGACGGCCGCTCCAGCAGCCCGAGCGCGGCCACCGGGACGGTGATGCGCCCGTCCCGGCTGCGGGAGTACGCCGAGGCCGCCGGTTTCGGCGAGCTCGAGGTCTTGCCGATCGCGGACTTCGCGTTCTTCCGCTTCTACCGCCTCAGCTGAGACGGCGTCGTGCGGCTATGGCCAGCGCGGCAAGGCTCGCGAGCGTTCCCCACAGCGCCAGCCCCTGGATCCACGGGCCGAGCGCCGTCCCCGCGGTGAGGCCGTCGCGGAGCTCGATCTCGGCCACCATGAGCCCGGCCTCGTCGAACGGGAGCGCCTGGAGCGTGCTCCCGTCGGGTGCGAACACCTGGCTGGTACCCGTGGTGGAGAGGTTGACGACGCTGCGGCCGGTCTCGATCGCGCGCATGCGGGCGATCGCGAGCTGCTGCAGGTTCTCGTCGGTGCCGCGGAAGTCGGCGTTGTTCGTCTGGAACATGAACACCTGCGCGCCGTCGTGCACGCCTTCCTGGATGACGTCGTCGAAGGCCACGTCGAAGCAGATCGCCAGGCCCACGCTCGCCCGGCCGAGGTCGACAACCGGTGAGTCGGCACCGGGCGTGTACTCGCGCACCAGCAGGTCGACGAGTCCGGGGACGATCGCGCCGTAGAGCCACCGGTCCGGGATGTACTCACCAAAAGGCACGGGGTGTCGTTTCGCGTGCGTCGCTACGGGGCCGTCCTCGGTCCACAGGAACGAGGTGTTGTAGACGAGATCGCCGACCTCCGACGCCGCGTTCAGGAGGATCGGAGCACCGTACGAGTCGGCGGCCGCAGAGAGCATCCGTGCGGTGGCCTGATCGGCAGCGGGATCGCTGTCGACGCCGCCCTCCGGCCACACCACGACGTCGACCCGCTCGCTCTCCAGCGGCGTGGAGGCGGCCAGCTGTGAACGCAGCACGTCCTGCGGGGCGCGCTGGTCCGCGTAGGCCGCGGGTCCGTTGCCCTGCACGGCGCCGACCCGGATCGTCCCGGCGTCGGCGGTCGGGAACTGGGGAACCACCGTCATGACGACGGCGAGCAGGCCTACGGGCAGCGCGCCCGACCACCGAGCCACCGAGCGAGCACGGGCGTCGTCGGCGCGCGCCTGCTTGACGCGGGCTGCCCACCGGACGGCCTCGACCGCTCCGGCACAGAGCGCGACCATGAGGAACCCAAGGCCGGACACGCCCAGCCACGATGCGACGGGGGCAATCGGGCTCTCCGACTGGCTCATCCCGAGCCGACCCCAGGGAAACCCGCTGTACGGCCAGGAGCCCAGGACGAGCTCGCGCGCCATCCAGGCCCCGGCCACGAGCGCCGGGAGCACGGCGAGCCGCGCGCTCGCGGTGTCACGCCAGCGCGGTAGCCAACGGTAGGCGAGCGTGATGAGGGGCGAGAGGACCGCGAGGACAAGCGTCTCGGCGGTCGCCAGGGCTACCCACGGCACCCAGCCGAGGGGGTCGTCGCCGAGGAATTGCGAGGCCCATGACACGTGCGGAAAGTAGAACGCGGCGCCGAACGCCACCCCGACGAGCACGCTGCCCCACAGGCTCCTCCCGACGAGGGAGACCAGAGCGAGCGTCACGGCGACGAACGCGAGCGGCCACCAGCCGAGCGAGGGGAAGGCCGCATCGAGCGCGAACCCGCCGGCCATGGCGACGCCGAGTGCCGCCCACACCGGCACGAGCGGGCGCTCGGCGTACGTGCTGTCACGTGCTGGTGGCGCGAACCGAGCCGCCGCCTTGTTCGCGGCCAGCCGCACTGGCCCGATGACGTTGTCAACCAGGATCTCTTCGCCTTCGTGAGTGAGGTAGCGGAGGACGGCACCGGGGGCCGCGACGGTGGTGTTGGCACTGACGGTCGGTGACCAGAGGGCTGGTCGATCGCATCGTAGGCGAAGACCTGCGTCGTCGAGGACGTCGAGGGCGATCACGGGCGGTGGTCGCGCCGCCACCCAGGGCGTCATGTCCGATTTGCGCTAAATGCACCGACTGCTGAACATGTCACCATGACGATCGACAGCAAGAAGGGCGGCGTACGCGCCACCCGCACTCTCCGAGCCGGCCTGGTGCTCGGCATGACGGTCTGCGTCGCGGCGGCCGTGGCCGGGTGCAGCCCGGCCGGCGACACCGGCACGGCCAGGACCACGGACCCTACGGCGGCCGCACCGGCGCCGTCCGCGGAGGTCGCGACTCCCTCCCCCAGCGACGACTCCGCGCCGACCACGATCCCGTTCGAGGCCGGACATGTCCCCGACGGCTGGTCCCAGCGGGACGGCGTCGCGTGCGGGATGAGCGCGACCGACCTCGTGACGCAGGACGACCGGTTCAGTCTCGAGCTGACCGGCCCGATGGTCACGGGTGCTGACGGCACCGTGTACCAGCCGGTCCTCCTCGAGCACGAGCTCGGCGACGACGCGACGCTGGACTTCGGCGACGACGCCCAGCTCGTCTGGGCGCAGGGCGACGTGGTGGTCGACCTAGACCTGGGCTGGCAAGAAGGGGGCGGCCCGATTCTCGAGGCCGCCGACGCCGAGGGCCTCCCGACGGGCGACTACTCCGCCTGGGAGGAGGACGCGACCGACCCCGCGATGCGCCGGATCAGCGGCCTCACGGGGGTCGCGAACGCGACCACCTGCTGGCCGAGCGGTGTGGACGAGGGCAGCGGCTTCACGAACTACGACGACCCCCGACCGGACGGCGAGTACGACGTCCGGGCAGTGGTCCTGGCGATGGTCGACGGTGAGAGCCGGCTCGTGGTGAGCGACCCGGTCACGGTCGATTGGGTGGCCCCGGCTGTCGACTGACGCAGGCGACCGCCGGGTACTCCCTCCGCCTGTCGAACGACAGGCGGAGGGAGAAGGTCAGCTCACCTCGAGCTCGCGCACCGTCAGGTCCTCGAAGTCGGCTGCCCCGCCGTAGGAGAAGAGACGGATGTGGTTGTCACCGGCGAGCGGGAAGACCCGGTGGGAGTGCACGATTCGCCCGTCACCCACGAAGACCTCGACGCTGGCGTGGTCGACCAGGGCTCGGAAGCGCAGGCGTCCGGCCGTGCGGTCGACCGGTGTCTGGGACTCTCCCCCGGTCGGGTTGAAGGTCGGGCGCCGGTTGACGAAGACGAACCCACCGTCGAGGTATGCACCCGCCGCGACGTGCCGCCCACCGCCCGGGGCCCGGCAGAGCTCGAACCCGATGTTACCGGGGCGGTTCGCGGGGTCCCACACGAGGTCGCACGAGATCTCGTAGGCCCGTGCGGTGACGTCGAGGTCGTGCGTGCCGTCGACGCGGACGTCGCCCAGTCGATGGGTGCGGGTGACGTAGTCGGCGAGCGCCACCGTCGGCTGCGAGGCGAGATAGTAGGTCCCGTCGTCGCCACGCTCGAGACGCAGGTCCCGCGCGATCATGTCGTCGCCGTTGTAGCCGTCGGTCGCCATGCTCGGCGCGTTGTGCGGGTAGTCCCAGAAGTTCGCCCAGCCCAGCGCATGACGGACGGCGGGGTCCTCGGTCCCGTCGGCTCTGTGGCCCGGATAGGTCACGGCGCCGTAGAAGTCGTATCCCCAGTCGAGCCACTGCGGTTCCACCCCGTCCGGGACGAAGCCGGACCCGTTGAAGCTGCCGGTCCAGTAGGCGTACGTCGCAGGGAGACCGCGTCCCTTGCCGTTGGCGCTGACGCCGAGGATCCAGTGGTCAGAGCCGTCGCCGGCTCGCATCGAGAAGATGTCGGGGCACTCGAGGAGCCCGATGTCTTCCTTGACGAACTCTCCGACTCGCACCCAGTGGTGCAGGTCGTCCGACGCGTAGAACCCGACCCGGCTCCCCTCGGCGTTCGCCATGAACCACCGTGACCGGGCGTCGTCCCAGATGACCTTGGGGTCGCGGAAGTCGTGCACGCCGGGGTTCGGCAGCACCGGGTCGGTGCCGCCGGGCTGGAACGTGCGGCCGCGGTCCGTCGAGTACCACAGGTACTGCGCCTGCTTTCCGGCTGGCGCCTGCGTGACGAGCGCGATGACGGCGCCGGGCCCGTATCCCGCCGTGCCCTCGTGATCGACAACGAGGCATCCGGACCAGCAGTCGCCGTTCGCGTTGGTGTTCTTCGGGAGGGCGACGCCCTGGTCGGTGAAGGCGACGTGGTCACGGGTCGTCGCGAGCCGCCAGGCCGTACCCCCGCCTCCGGCCAGGTAGTCGGCGTTGTACAGGTAGTAGTAGAGGTACTCGCCGTCGAGGTAGATGGGGCGCTGCGGGTCGTTCTTCCAGTTGTCCGGGACGCTCAGGTGGTAGGCGGGGCGATAGGTCTGGTTCACACGCCGGGTTCCTCGAAGCTTGTCGGATGCGGACGGGGCGAGGGCTGCCGCGCCGGGCGCCCCGAGCACGGCGCCGGCGGCGAGGCCGCCGGCCGCACCGAGGAGCAGTGCTCGGCGGGATGGCTGGATGGTGGTCATTGTGGTCGACCTCTCTGTCGTCACTGGTTGTCATGCGTACTTCTGGAGCGGCTTTTCGTCAGGGCGGCGTCGGCCACAGTTCTCGGGGTCGGGCATCCCAGGCGTCGGCCATGTGCCAGCCGTCGAGCCGCGTCACGGTGACCGCGCCGAAGGGCGCGGCGAGCTCGACGCCGGTGGCGTCGGGCCGGGTCGGGTAGACGCGCGCGGTGAGCGGCCGGCCGTTCGCGAAGACCTCCAGGGCCGAGTGGTCGACGATCACCCGCAGGCACACGGCGCCGTCGGGCCCGGTCGGGACCTCGCCCGACCGGGGCGTGCCGTCGACGGCGGGGTCCAGGCTGGCCCGCGAGCGGTCGAGCCGCAGCGTGACCGCGCCACCTCGGTCACGCTGCAGCACGAGACGCGTGCGTTCGCCGTCCGGGTCGTCGGCCTGCCCGGCGACCCGGACGTCGAGCTCGAGGCTGCTGTCCGCGCTCAGGACGACGTCGATCTCCAGGTCGAGCTGGTCCCCCGAGATATCGACGGCTCGGCGCTCGCCGGCACGCAGCAGGCCCGGGACGGTGTGGATGCCTTCGCGCCGCAGGAGGCTCACCTCGGCGGCGGGTTCCTGGGCCGGCGTCCCGTCGGGCGCCGACGTCACGTGCCGTGGCAGCGACATGACGCCCGACCATCCGGCGAGCAGGGTCGCGGCGTCGGGCCGGCCCTCCTGCATCCACCCGAACATCAGACGCCGGCCTTCGGCGTCCTGGAAGGACTGCGGAGCGTAGAAGTACCGGCCGCCGTAGTCGAGACGCCCGAGCCGGTGCGGCGTGAAGACGTCGCCCTCGTAGGCGCCGATCCAGTACAGCGGGTGGTGGGTGACTCCCTGGTCCCACGCGGAGAAGACGAGGATGTCCGTGGCTGTGTCCCGGCCGGCGAGCCGGAACAGGTCCACGCACTCCCACATCGTCCCGGTCCAGTCCGCGTCCCCGGCCTCGCCGGTCGACGCGTCGCCGACCACCAGCGGGCCCACGTACTCCCAGGAACGCAGGTCCGCCGAGTCGTACAGGAATGCGGCGCCGCCCCGTCCTCGGATACCCGATCCCACGAGCTGGCGCCACCGGCCGTCCTCCCGCCACACACAGTGGTCGCGGAAAGCCGTAGCGTCCACGCCCGGTGGTGTCGCGGCGATGACCGGGTTCTGCTCGGCCGGCGTCCAGGTGCGCAGGTCCCCGGAGCCGGTCGCGACGCAGGGCAGCTCGCGCCCGGCGTGCCGTCCCGAGTACACGATCGTCGGGATCCCGCCGTCGTCCACGAGAACGCCGGACCAGCATCCTTCGGCGTCCGGTCCGGTCTCGCCGGGGACGAGCGCGACCGGCTCGTCCGTCCAGCGAACGAGGTCGGTGCTGGTCGCGTGCCCCCAGTGGATCCGGTCGTGGACCGGTGAGTACGGGTTGTACTGGTAGAAGAGATGGAAGGTGCCGTCCCACTGGCCCAGACCGTTCGGGTCGTTGAGCCATCCTGCGGGCGAGACGAAGTGGAAGCGGGGTCGATGGGGATCGGCCTGGGCGCGTTCGACCATCCGGTCGTCGGCCCGTCGTGCGGTGCCGACGGTCGGCTCACTCATGCAGCTCTGTCCTTGTCTGGTGGGCGTTGCCTGATCAGGGAATGTCTAGGCGGTCTGGGCGGTAGCCGTGCCGGACACGTCGAGTGCCCGGCGGGCCACCTCGGCGTGCGGGCGGTAGCGGTGGCAGCGCACGGTCCAGCCCGGTTCGACGACATGGTGCACCGGCGCGTCGTCCCGGCACCGCCCGTCTGCCGCGTAGGGGCACGTCGTGGCGCCGAGCACCTGCGCGCGGAGCGCAGCCCGCTCGGCAGGGTCGAACGTCCCCGCACGCCGCGGGTCCGGGACGGCCGACAGCAGCAGCCGGGTGTACGGGTGGGCGGGACCGGCCATGAGAGCGGTCGACTCCCCAGCCTCAACCACCTCACCGGCAAACATCACCGTCGTCCGGTCCGCGATGTACCGTGCCGCCGCCAGGTCGTGGGTGATGTAGAGCAGGGAGATGCCCCGCTCGTCGCGCAGCCGGCGCATGAGGTTGAGGATCCCGATGCGTACCGACACGTCGAGCATCGACGTGGGCTCGTCCGCGAGGATGACCTCCGGCTCGACCGCCAGCGCGCGGGCGATCGCGACTCGCTGACGTTGCCCCCCGGACAGCTCGTGCGGGTAGGCGTCGAGCAGGGCGTGGTCCAGGTCGACCGTGTCCAGGAGCTCCGTGAGCCGCCTCTTGAGCGTCGAGGCCGACGTCGCGCGACCGTGCAGCACGAGAGCCCGCGTGAGGAAGTGCTCGACGCGGTGCGCGGGGTTCAGGGAGCCGAACGGGTCCTGGAAGACCATCTGCACCTTGGCCCGGTACGCGCGGGACGCGCGCCGGGGCTCGGCCGCGAGGACGTCGACGCCGTCCACGCGCAGCGTGCCCGACGTCGGCTGCTCGAGCCGCGCCACGCACCGCGCGATCGTGGACTTGCCGCTGCCGGACTCACCGACGAGGGCCATGATCTCCCCGCGCCGGACATCGAGGTCGATGCCGCCGAGCGCGCGGAACCTGCCCCGCGAGAGGAGGCCGCCGACCGGGAAGTCCTTGACCAGGCCGCGGATCTCCACCACCGGCGCGCCGTCAGCGGCGACGGTGCCGGCTCGTTCGCGTGCGTTGTCGGTCGTGGCACTCATTCGGAGGCCTCCTCGTCGCGGAGCTGGTCGTGGCGGTCGTCGTCAGGCTCGTCGTGGGGCGCCACCCAGTGGCCCCCGACCACTTCGACGAGGTCGCCGATGTCGGTGAACCGCACGCCGTCGGCGAGACCCCTGAGCTCGGTACGGGGTCCGGTCAGCGGCGGGAACGCATTCATCAGAGCGCGCGTGTACGGGTGGCGCGGTTCCGCGAGGATCGTCGCGGCGGGTGCGGACTCGACGAACCGCCCGCCGTACATGACGGCCATCCGGTCGGAGAGCTCGATCATCAGCGACATGTCGTGGGTGATGAACAGCACGGCGAAGCCGAGCTCTCGGCGCAGGTCCGCGATCTGCGCCATGATCTCCTGCTGCACGACGACGTCGAGCGCCGTGGTGGGCTCGTCCATGATGAGCAGCCGCGGACGCAGAGCCACCGCCATTGCGATCACGACCCGCTGCCGCATGCCCCCGGAGAGCTGGTGGGGGTATGCACGTAGCCGCGAGCGTTCGATCTTGACGAGCTCGAGCAGGTCGCCGGCGCGCCGCAACGCCTCGCTGCGCGAGACCCGCTCGTGCGTGGTGTAGACGTCGGCGATCTGGTCGCCGATGGTCATGACGGGGTTGAGCGAGTTCATGGCGGACTGGAACACCATCGCGACATCGCGCCAGCGGAAGCTGCGCAGCTCGTCGTCCGGCATCGCGAGTACGTCGCGCCCGCAAAACCGCACGCTTCCATCGGTGATAACGGCCGGCGCGCGCAGCAGGCGCATGATCGCGTGGGCAACCGTTGACTTCCCGCAGCCGGACTCCCCCGCGAGGCCGAAGACCTCGCCCTCGCCGATGGTGAACGAGACGCGGTCGGCACCGACGACGGTGCGGTTCTCCCCCCGGTACTCGACGGTGAGGTCCCGCACCTCGAGCACGGGGGTCGGACTGTGCCCGGTCGCGCTCGCTGGGCTGGTGGCATTGCTCGTGGCCGCGTCCGCGACGCCGGACACGACCGTTCCGCCGCCGGGTGCGTGGACCCCCGCCCGCCGGCGGCGCGGCACGCGCAGCCGGGGGTTCGTCACCTCGTCGACCGCGTAGTTGAGGAGGGACAGCGCGAAGGCGACGAGCGCGATGCACAGACCTGAGGGCAGGAAGGCCCACCAGGCGCCAACCATGAGCGCGCCGTCGTTGCTGGCCCAGTACAGGTTGGTGCCCCACGAGACGACCGAGACGTCGCCAAGGCCCAGGAACTCGAGCCCGGCCTGGCTGCCGATGCCGAAGATCACCACGCCGAGGAAGGTGCTCATGACGATGGACGCCATGTTGGGCAGGATCTCGCGGAACATGATCCAGCCCGAACCTTCGCCGGTGACCGTCGCCGCGGCGACGAAGTCCTTGGCCCGGATGGACAGCGCCAATGACCGCAGCACGCGCGCAGCACCCGCCCAGCCGGTGACGATGAGGACGACGACCACGGTCCCGGCGCCCGGCGGCAGGAACGCCGCCAGGACGACGAGCAGCGGCAGCCCGGGCAGGAGCAGGAAGACGTTCGTCACGAGGGACAGGACGTCGTCGGTGACCTTGCCGAAATAGGCGGCGGCGAGCCCGACGGTCACGCCCACCAGGGTCGCGGCGAGACCGACGAGGAAGCCGACCGCGAGCGACGACCGGGCACCCCAGAGGGTGAGGGCGAGGACGTCTTGCCCTTTGGCCGTCGTCCCGAGCAGATGCGCGGCGGACGGCGCCTGGGAACCAGAGCCCGTGATGACCGTGGGATCCCCGGGCACCAGGAGGGGCGCGAGGAGGGCGAGCGCGCCGAAGAGGAGGAGGATCCCGACGCCGAGGGTCGCCTTGCGGTTCCGGAGCAGGCTGCGCAGGAATCCCCGGCGTGGCGTGGGCCTGCCGGACGGGCGGGCCGGGGCCGGCGCGTCGGGCGTCAGGTCGCGGGGTACCTTCGGACGTGAGCCGGCGCCGGGGGCGGCGCCGAGAGACGCCGACGTGGATTCTGTGACGGACACGGTCTTGGTCTCCTTGGCTCCGTCAGGAGACCCGCACGCGCGGGTCGAGACGGACGTAGACGATGTCGACGAGGAAGTTCACGATCAGCACGGCCGCCGTGATCGTGAGGAAGATGCCCTGCATGAGCGGGTAGTCGAGCCCCTGCACGGCGGCGAGGAGCTGGTAGCCGACGCCGGGGTAGGCGAACACGACCTCGGTCAGCAGCGCGCCGCCGACCACGAAGCCGAGGGACATGCCAAAGGACGTCACGGCCGGGAGCATGGCGTTGCGGGCCGCGTAGCGGAACATGATGCGGCCCGGGCGCAGGCCCTTCGCCTCGGCCATGACGATGTAGTCCTCGGCGTTCGTGGCGATCATCGTGTTGCGCATCGCGAGCATCCAGCCGCCGACCGAGACCACGACGATCGTGACGGCGGGAAGGACGAGGTGCACGGCAACGTCGCTCACGAACTCACCTGTCCATGCCGGGGAGGTGCCGGCGCTGAACGCGTGGCGCAGCGGGAACCAGCCGAGCGAGACCCCGAACAGGTAGAGCGCACCCATCGCGAGCCAGAAGTACGGGAACGAGCCGACGAAGACGAGCACGGGCGGCAGCATCGAGTCGAGGAACCCGCCGCGTCGCCAGGCGGCGAGGATGCCCAGCAGGTTGCCGACGACGACGGCGATCAGCAGCGCGGTCCCGCCCAGGAGGAGCGTCCAGCCGATCTGCCCGGCGATGACCTCGACGACGGGCGTCGGGAAGCGGGAGATCGAGACACCCATCTCCCCCGTGAACACGTTGCCCAGGTAGTCGACGTACTGCTGCCAGAGCGGGCGGTCGTCGAGCCCGAAGAGCTGTTGGAGCTGCGTGATCTGCTCCGGCGTCATCCGGCTCTGCGAGCGGGCGAACATCCGCGAGACGGGGTCGCCCGGCATGAAACGCGGAAGAAGGAAGTTCAGGGTGACGGACACCCAGAAGGCGAGCAGGTAGAAGCCAAGTCGCCGCAGGACGAAGAGCACGGCGTCCTCCGTTTCGGTGCGGTACGGGAGGTCTGATGGTGTGGCGTCCGGCCGGCGCGGGTCGCGCCGGCCGGACGGCGGTCAGCCCTGCGCGGGCTCGAGGGTCGTGAGCACCAGCACCGTGGTCGGAGCGCGCGTGCTCAGCGTGGCGTACGGGTTCTCCTCGGTCGGCCATCCCGTGAACCGTGCGTCGGTGTATGCGCCCCACTCCGGGCCCGGGAACAGGGGGATCACCGGTGCCTCGGCGTCGAACTCGGCCTGGAGCTCGTTGACGATCGTGCGCTGGGCGTCCTCGTCCGTCGTCGCGGCCAGCTCGTCGAGCAGGGCGTCCGCCTGCTCGTCGCCGAAGCGGTGGTAGTTCTCGAACGTCTGCTCGCCCGCGGGCTTGACCGTCGCGGTCGACATGACGCCGCGGTAGAACTGGTACGGAGTGGGGGCGTTGTTGCTCCACACGATGCCGGTGTCGAAGGAGCCGTCCTCGTAGCCCGCCACCACGGCGGACCAGTCAGGCGAGTCGACGGATGCCTCGACGCCGATCTCGGCCAGGTTCTGCGAGATGATCTCGGCGACCGACAGCCAGTCGGACGACGTGGAGCCCACCGAGATCGTGGCGGTGAACGGAGAACCGTCCTTGAGCGTGCGGTTCCCGTCTCCACCGCGCGGGTAGCCCGCCTCGTCGAGCAACGCGTTGGCGGCCTCGACGTCACGCTGGGTCCACTCGCACGAGTCGGCCAGATCCGCGTCGCGCCACGGGTCGTAGGCACCGGACAGACCGGTGCAGTCCGCGGGGTAGGTGTAGCCCTGCATCGCGACGTCGACGATCTGCTCGCGATCGATCGCCATGCTGAGCGCCTTGCGGACGTCGACGTCGTCGTAGGGCGCCTTCGTCGTGTTGAGCTGCCAGTTGACCATCGAGCCGGTCGGCGGGAACCAGTAGTGGTTGTGCTCCGGGTCCCTCGCGACGAACGCCTGCTCGATGTTGGGGATGAACTGCGGCGCCCAGTCCACCTCACCGTTGGCAGCGGCCAGGTTCGCGCCGTCGTTCCCCGCGAACGCGAGCATGCGGATCGACGGGATCTTCTGCTTCTCGGGCTGCCAGTAGCTCGGGTTCGGCCCGAGATCGAACGACTGGTTCTCGAAGCTGAGCACCTCCGTGTACGGCCCGGTGCCGACCGGGGACTCGTTGGCCTCCTTGGCCGGGTCGTCCACCTTGGACCACACGTGGTCCGGGATGAGGATCTGTTGACCGATCTCGTAGAGCGCCGGCGAGTAGACCCGGTTCAGGTGGAAGACCACGGTGGCGTCGTCGACCGCCTCGGCCTTGTCGAGATACTCGAATCCGCCGAGAACCTTCTTCTGCAGGTCGAACGTCGTGACGACGTCCTGGGCCACCAGCGGCTCTCCGTCGGACCACTGGACGCCGTCGCGCAGCGAGAAGGTCAGCTCCTTGCCGTCGTCAGAGACGCTCCACTCGGTCGCGAGCCACGGCGTCGTGCTGCCGTCAGCCGGGTTGTAGACGAACATCGGCTCGTAGACCGCCTGCTGGGTCATGGGGGCGACGTTCGGCGAGAACGGGTTGAAGTTGCGCACGAAGGTCCCCATGTCCTCGCGCGGGACGATCAGCGGCACATCGGAGGCACCCTCGTTGGTGCCACCGCCCGAGCCGCCCGTCCCGCATGCCGCGAGGGCTAGGGTGCCTGCCAGTGCCAGCGCGACCACGCGCGCTGCGCGCCGGACCAGGCGAAAACGTGAAATCATCGGTATCGCATTCCTCTCTTCATCGCTGAAGGCGAAGGGTGGGGGTGTTGTGGTCGCCGGGGTTGATTGGCGTCAGACCGACGACCGTTCGAGCAGCGGGCAGTCGATCGTCACGGTCTCCGTGCCGATCGGCTGTCCTGCTGTGAGCGCGGCGAGCATGTCGACGCCGCGAGCGCCCATCTCCTGGAAGGGAAGGGCAATGGTGGTGAGCCGCGGACGCAGGTACGCGGCGATGAGCTCCTGGTTGTCGAACCCCACGACGGCCACGTCGCGCGGGATCGCGAGGCCACGTTCCTTGATGGCGTCGTAGGCCCCCATGGCCATCCGGTCGTTGCCGCAGAAGATCGCCGTCGGGCGGTCCGCGCTGTCCAGGAGCTCGCAGGCGGCGGCGTACCCGCCGTCGGCCGTGGCGTCGCCCGCGATGACGAGCGCGGGGTCCACCGGGACGCCGGCGTCGTTGAGCGCCTCCTCGTAGCCCTGGCGACGGCCCACGCTCGCGGGGATCGCCGGGTCGAGCGTGATGAAGCCGATGCGGGTGTGCCCCGCGTCGAGCAGTCGCTGCGTGCCGCGCCGGCCCCCGCCCACCTCGTCCGGGACGACGGCGGGGAGGCTGCCTTCGGCATCGAAGCAGTTGACGAGCACGGCCGGCACCTCGCGAACCACGTCTGGCACGTGGACCGCCCGGTGCCAGGTGGCGGCGTAGAGCAGCCCCTCGACCCTCTGCTCGAGCAGCTTCTCAATCCCGGCGGCCTCGGTGGCCACCTCGGACTCGCTCGATGCGATGAGCAGGAACTTGCCTTGCTCGAGCGCACGGTCCTGCGCGCCCTTGATCACGTCGACCGCGAAGGGCGCGGTGACGATCTCCGTCACGATCCCGTACCAGTCGCTCCGGCGTGCCGCGAGCGCCCGGGCACCCGCGTTCGGGCGGTAGCCGAGCTCGGCGGCGGCGTCGATCACGCGGCGCCGCGTCTCGTCCGGGATCCCGGCGTCCGGGCGGTCGTTGAGCACGAACGAGACCGTCGTACGCGAGACGCCGACCCGTTCCGCGATGTCGCCCATCGTGGCGCCGCGTCGCGGGCTCCTCACCCCCTCATCTCGGGGGCGGCGGCGTGTGGCATCGCTCGTCGACATTGACGTTCTCCCTCTTACTAACTCGCGTTAGGAGGAGGTTACGCGCGTTAGGAACCGTCGTCAACCGTGGGCTGACTGCAGAAACGCCTCGGATCCCGTGGTAGACCGCGGGGGGAACGGGGTGGCCTCAGAGGGCCATTCTCGGAGTGAACGAGCCGGCTTGTGGTCGTCCCCTCCGCTCACTCCGCGCGCTGGGCCTGTCCGACTCCTGTCAGCGAGCGGCGGCTGGGCCCGTGCTCTGCCGGCGCACGAACTCGGTCTTCGCCGGCTCGTGCTCCTCGGGGTTCACGCGGCCGATCAGGACATGGATCGCCGCCTCACCCAGCGCGCCGAGCGGAACGCGAATCGTGCTCAGCCCTGGTGTGGTGAGCTCGGCGCCGAAGATGTCGTCGAACCCGACGATGCTGAGATCGCCGGGCACGTTCAGCCCGGTGGCCTGTGCTTCGCGCAGCAGACCGATCGCGATGAGGTCGTTGTAGGCGACCAGTGCGCTGACGCCGGCAGCACGCACCCGCCGCAGCGCGTCGCGCCCGCCGGCGAGGGTCGGTTCGCTGGTCTGGATCTCCACGACGTGCATGCCGCGCCGTGGGGCCTCCTCCAGCAGCACCTCCCACCGCCGGGCGTTGATCCACGAACGGGCCGGACCGCTGAGATAGCCGATCGATCCGTGCCCATGCGCCCGCAGGTGGTCCAGCGCGGCAGTCAGACCGTCCCGGACGTCGACGACGACCGATGCGATGTCCGGGACGACGCGATTGATCAGCACCAGTGAGGTGTCCTGCG
The DNA here is from genome assembly GCF_014653785.1 of Promicromonospora soli. Lineage (GTDB taxonomy): Bacteria > Actinomycetota > Actinomycetes > Actinomycetales > Cellulomonadaceae > Promicromonospora > Promicromonospora soli. The sequence goes on from NZ_BNAS01000009.1 coordinate 126,412, forward strand.
CGATCGCAGTCAGGGCCTCGTCATCCAGCCGGGGTGCGGCCAGCACAAGACCGTCCACCAGCGGGCGCACACGCTCCACGGCATTCGACTCCGCCTCACCGGACTCCTGAGACTCGGCAAGCACCATCGTGCACCCCGCCACGCCCGCTGCCCGCTCGGCGCCGCGCACCAGGTCGAAGTACACCGGGTTGGTGAAGTCCGTGACGATCAGGCCGAGCGTGTGGGTGCGACCCGTCGGCAGCGCACGGGCCATCGGGTTCACGCGATAGCCGAGCTCGGCGGCCGCGTCCTGGATCCGCCGCTCCATCCGCGCCGACATCCGCCCCGGCTTGCCCAGCGCACGCGAGACGGTCGACGGGCTCACTCCCGCATGACGGGCGACGTCGTAGATGGTGACCGCAGCACGGCGACCGGTTGCCGTAGGCCGCTTGTCAGTCTTCTTCGCCGCCTTGTCGGAATCCGCACTCACGGGCCCCATCGAACCACAGCCCTGCTGTCACACGACCATCACTCGGGTCGCAGCGTTGCGTTCGACCGGATGGCAACCGGTTGACATCAACACCGACCATGTGGTCGGCTTTCACTCGGTCCCGCCCGCCCGACTGTCAACGACGCAGGAGAATCCATGCTCAAACCTCAGATCTCCGCGACCCGCGAGCTTCTGCCTCTGGACGGACTGTGGCGGTTCGTCGCGGGCGACCTCGACCACGCCCCCGGCAGCCGGCCCTTGCCCAGCACGCTCGAGGCCCCGGTGCCGGCCAGCTACAACGACCTGTTCGTGGCGCCGTCGCTGCGCGAGCACGTGGGCTGGGTCTGGTACCAGCGCACCGTGCGCGTCCCCCGCGGATGGGCGAACGAGCGGGTGTTCGTCCGCGTCGACGCCGCCACCCACGCAGGGCGGGTGTACGTCGGCGAACAGCTCGTGGCCGAGCACGTCGGTGGGTACACCCCGTTCGAGGCCGACGTCACCGATCTGGTGCGCTCCGGGGACGAGTTCCGCCTGACGATCGGCGTGGACAACACCCTGACCAACGAGACGATCCCCCCGGGCACCGTGGAGGTGACCCCGACCGGGGCGCGCCGCCAGCGCTACCTGCACGACTTCTTCAACTACGCCGGCCTGGCCCGCTCGGTGGCCATCTACAGCACTCCCGCCGACAGGATCGAAGACCTCACGGTCACCACCGAGATCGACGGCACCACCGGCGTCGTGCACGTGGAGTCCGTGGTGGACGGCGTCGGCACAGTCCGCCTCCACCTGGAGGACGCCGACGGCGACGTCGTCGCAAGCGCGGACGGGACCAGCGCCGACCTGCGCGTCCCGGACGCGCGCCTGTGGGGCCCTGGCAGCCCGAACCTCTACACCCTGCGCGCCGTGCTGGAGCGCGACGGTCTGCTCGCCGACGAGTACGTCCTACCGGTCGGCATCCGCACCGTGCGGGTCGACGGGCTCCGGCTGCTGGTCAACGAAGAGCCGGTCTATCTGACCGGATTCGGCAAGCACGAGGACACCCCCGTGCGCGGCAAGGGGCACGACGACGCCTACCTGGTGCACGACTTCGCACTCATGGGCTGGACCGGCGCCAACAGCTTCCGCACCTCGCACTACCCGTACGCCGAAGAGGTCCTGGAGTACGCCGACCGGCACGGCTACCTGGTCATCGACGAGACCGCCGCCGTCGGTCTCAACCTCAACATCGGGGGCGGCATCTTCGGCAGCAGCGGGACTGCAACCTTCTCCCCCGACACGATCAACGACCGCACCCAGGCGGCACACGCGCAGGCACTACGCGAGCTGGTCCGGCGCGACAAGAACCACCCCTCGGTGATCCTCTGGTCGGTCGCCAACGAACCGGCCTCGAACGAGGCCGGCGCTCGCGAGTACTTCGAGCCGCTGATCGCGCTGACCCGTGAGCTCGACCCGTCCCGGCCGGTCACGTTCGTCAACCTCGGCATGGCGACACCGGAGACCGACCGGGTCGCCGACCTCGTCGACGTCATCTGCCTCAACCGGTACTTCGGCTGGTACGAGGACACCGCCGACCTGGCCTCCGCCGAGATGCACCTGGAGGACGAGCTGCGCCGGTGGCAGGACCGGCACAACCGTCCGCTCATCGTCACCGAGTACGGCGCCGACGCCGTCGCGGGTCTGCACGCGGTCCACACCCAGCCGTGGACCGAGGAGTACCAGCGCGACGTCCTGGACCTCTACCACCGGGTGCACGACCGCGTCGAAGCGGTCGTCGGCGAGCAGGTATGGAACTTCGCCGACTTCCAGACCTCGTCCGCGATCTTCCGAGTCGACGGGAACAAGAAGGGCGTCTTCACCCGAGACCGCCGACCCAAGGCCGCCGCCCACCTCCTGCGCGCGCGCTGGACCACGCGGCAACACTGACCCACCCGCAACACCTCCCCAGACCGACAACCCAGGCAGCGACATCCAGGCAAAGGAGCCGTCCCATGTCCACTTCAGCACCGCCTACCCCGACATCGTCGAACCCGGCGTCCAGCGCCCCCGACCGACTGAGCGCGAAGGCGATCCTCGGCTACGGCGCCGGCGACTTCGCCAACAACCTCGCGTTCGCCACAGCCGGCGCCTTCCTGCTGATCTACTACACCGACGTCGCCGGGATCAGCGCTGCGGCGGCCGGCACCTTGCTGCTCGTCGTGCGCATCTTCGACGCGTTCGCCGACATCCTCGCCGGCCGCATCGTGGACAGGACCTATAGCAAGCGCCTGGGCAAGTTCCGCCCGTTCCTGCTGTTCGGCAGCGTCCCGCTGCTCGGCCTGAGCGTGGCGACGTTCGCCGTCCCGCAGATCGGACACACCGGCATGCTGGTCTACGCCTACCTCACCTATGCCGCGCTCGGCCTGGCCTACAGCCTGGTCAACATCCCTTACGGCTCATTGGCCGGCGCCATGACCCAGGTACCCAGCGAGCGAGCAAAGCTGGCCAGCGCGCGCAGCGTCGGCGGCTCGATCGTCAGCGCCGGTCTGGGCATCCTCATCGCACCGCGGCTGGTGCCCGGGGCGGACCTGCAGACGGTGTTCACCGTCGCCACCCTGTGCTTCATGGTCGTGGGCACCGCCTGCTACCTGTTCACCTTCTTCACCTGCCGCGAACGGGTGCAGCGCGAGGTCACCCATGTCTCGATGCGGCAGAGCTTCACCACCCTCAAGGGCAACCGTCCCCTGCTCATGCTGTGCGTCAGCTCGGTCCTGTTCATCACCGGTGGGCTGTCCCTGAGCACGCTGCAGCTGTACTACGTACGCGACGTGCTGCACGCACTGCACCTGTACCCGGTCCTGTCCACGATCCAGCTGGTCGCGACGTTCGTGCTCGCTCCTGCGATCCCGTTCCTGGTGCGAAGGTTCGGCAAGCGCACCGCGTACATGGGCGGCTCCGTGGTGACGGCGCTCGGCGGGCTGATCGTCGCGCTGTCCCCCACCAACGTGATCCTGCTGCCGTTCGCCGGCCTGGTCCTGGGCATGTTCGGCTTCCTGCTGGTCAACATGCTCGTCTGGGCGCTGGAGGCGGACACGGTCGAGTACGGCGAGTGGAGGACCGGCGTGCGGACCGAAGGCATCACCTATGCGCTGTTCTCCTTCACCCGCAAGACGGGCCAGGCGATCGGCGGTGCCGTCGGAGCCTACGCACTCGCTCTGGGCGGCTACGCGGCCGGTGCCCCCGAGCAGACGGAAGCCGCCCTGTGGGGCATCCGCATCGGCACCGGGATCGTCCCGGCCCTCTGTGCGCTCGCCGCCGCGTTGATCATGCTCGCCTACCCCCTGACCGACACTCGCCACGCTGAGATCGTGGCCGAGATCGCCGCGCGCCGGCAGCAGGGCGGCGGCGACAACGGCCCCGACGGACAGCGCTCAGCTTCTCCGGCGCCCTCGGATCCGGCCTCTTCTGTGCTGGACTGACCAGCACGACGCACCTCCGCGGGCCGGAGCGACCGCTCTGCGGATCGCCCGGCCCGCGAAGAGACTTGCAACCTGGCCTACGTGTGGTGACGGCGCCCGAGGGTGGCGCCCTCGACGTCGACGTCGGGCAGGATCCTGTCGAGCCACTTCGGCAGCCACCAGGCGCTCCTGCCGAGCAGGTGCATGAGCGCCGGCATGAGCAGCATCCGGACCACGAACGCGTCCGCGAGCACACCGAACGCCAGGCCGAAGCCGACCGACCGGATCATGGCGGAGTCGGCGAACACGAAGCCGCCGAACACGGAGACCATGATGAGCCCGGCGGCGATCACCACGGACCGGCCGGCGCGGAAGCCCCGGGCGACCGCGAGGCGCGCCGGGTCTCCGTGGACGTAGGCCTCGCGCATGCCGGTGGCGAGGAACAGCTGGTAGTCCATGGCGAGTCCGAACAGGATGCCCACCAGGATGATCGGCAGGAAGCTGAGGATCGGGCCGGTGCCGTCCAGCCCGATGAGGCTCGCGCCGAACCCCTGCTGGAACACCGCGGTGATCGCGCCGTACGTCGCCAGGAGCGACAGCACGAACCCGCCGGTCGCGATGACCGGCACCAGGATCGAGCGGAACACGAGCACGAGGATGAGCAGCGACAGACCGACGACGACCACCAGGTACAGCGGTAGCACATCGTTCAGGCTCTCCGAGATGTCGATGTTGATGGCGGCCTGGCCGGCGACGCCGAGCGTCAGGTCGCCGTCGACGGGCGGCAGGTCACGCAGGGCGCGCACGAGCAGTTCGGTGGACTCGCTGTTGGGGCCGTCGGCGGGTACCACCTGGAAGGCGGCCAGGCGGCCGTCGTCGGAGACGGCGATCGGTGCGACCGCCGTGACGCCGTCGACGTCGGACAGGACGCGGGCCACGGCGAGCTGCGCTCCCCTCTCCCCGGCCTCGTCCAGGCCGGCGGGCAGGTTCACGGCGACCAGCAGCGGGGCGTTGCTGCCGGTGCCGAACGCGTCCTCGGAGATGGTGTAGGCGCGCTCCCCCTGTGAGCCGGCGGGCTCCGAGGAGCCGTCGGGCAGACCGAGTCGCATCGACTGCGCGGGGAGCGCCAGCGCCAGCAGGGCGGCGGCGCTGACCAGCACCGTGACCACCGCGCGGACGGTGGACATCGGCTTGACGTCCGCGACGGCGTCGTCGTTGTCGCTGTCGTTGTCGGCCGTCTTTGCCCGGTCCCTGCGGCTGACGACCCGCTCCCCGAGCAGCCCCAGCAGGGCCGGCGTGAGGGTGATCGCGACGAGCACCGCGATGGCCACACAGGCGGCGCCCACTGTGCCCATGAGGCCGAGGAAGGGGATGCCGGTGATGTTCAGGGCCAGCAGCGCGACGATCACGGTGCTGCCCGCGAACACGACTGCCGTGCCGGACGTGCCGTTCGCCAGCCCGATCGAATCGTGCACCGTCATCCCGCGCAGCAGCTGCTTGCGGTGCCGGTTGAGGATGAACAGCGAGTAGTCGATGCCGACCGCGAGGCCCAGCATGAGGCCGAGCACCGGCGTCACCGACGCCATCTCCACCACGCCCGAGAAGGACAGCGCGCCGAGCGCGCCGATGACCACGCCGGTCAGCGCGGTGACGATGGGGATGCCCGCGCCGAGCACAGTACCGAGCATGACGAGCAGCACCACGGCCGCGAACAGGAGCCCCGTGACCTCGCCCGGCCCCACGAGGCTCGGCACGCCCTGGGAGATGTCCGACGACGCGGCCGCCTCGACGCCGTCGATCGGCTCGGCGGTGAAGTGGTCCACGACTGCCTGCTTGGACTCGTCCTGCAGCTCGAGGCGGGGCACGTCGAAGGCGACGTTCACCCGAGCGGTCGAGCCGTCCTCGGAGACCAGGCGGATGTTCTCGGCAAGGTGCAGCAGCTCTGCGCCCTCGTCGAGCTGCGCCGCCTTCTCCTGCAGCGTGGCGCGACCCTCGTCGATCTCGGTCTGGCCCTCCTCGGCACCTTCGGCGTCGAGCTGAGCCTGCTGAGCATCGAGCTGCGCCTGCTGGGCGTCCAGCTCGTCGGTCGGTAACCCTGCGGCCTCGGCCTGTTCGCGTGCGGCGTCGAGCTGTGCCTGGCCGGCGTCCAGCTCCGCCTGGCCCGCGTCGAGCCGGGCGGAGCCCGCGTCCAGCTTCTCCTGGCCGGCCCGCAGCTCCGCGCGGGCGTCGTCGAGCTGCGCCTGCCCGTCCTCGATGTCCTGGGCCCGTGCGGCGCGTTCCTTCTCGGCCTCGAAAGGGTCGTTCACGGCGGAGACGTCGGGCAGGTCGCCCGCGTCGTCGACCAGCTCGCTGATCCGCGCCTGCTGCGAGGCCGTGAGCGGTGAGCCGTCCTGCGTGCGGTACACGATCGTGCCCGAGGCCCCGGCGAGGTCGGGCAGACCGTCCGCGAGCTCCTCGACCACCTCAGAGGATGGGAGGCCCGGGATGTCGAAACTCGTGGCGAGCGTCCCCGCCCAGGTGGCGAATGCGCCGCCGGTGAGAGCGAGCACCAGCACCCAGGAGCCGATCACCACCCATGCGCGCCGTGCGGCGCTCTTGCCCAGTTTGTACAGGAACTCAGCCATCGTCGTTCTCCTTGGGTTCTCGGTGGCGATGCGGCAATCATATACGCAACGTTGCGTCTCGCTAATAGTTCCGTAGGATCGTCCCATGGCGGAGCGTCGACGTGGAGCAGCCCGGAGCGAGTCCGCGCGCATCGCGGTGCTGGAAACTACTGCCGCGCTGTTCGCGGAACGCGGGTACGACCACCTCACCATCGAGGGCATCGCCGCCGAGGCCGGCGTCGCCAAGCAGACGATCTACCGGTGGTGGAAGTCCAAGAGCGAGCTCGTGGCCGAGTGCCTGTTCGAGGGCCGCCTGCTGCCCGTCGATCTCGTCCCACCCGACAGCGGTGACATCCGGAACGACCTGACCACCTGGCTCGACGCCCTGTTCCGGTTCACCGACGCACCGGAGAACGGCGGGCTGGTGCGGTCCCTCGTCATCGTCGCCGCCGAGAACGAGTCAGTCGGTCGCCAGCTCGACGCGTCGCTCGGCGTGTCAACCCTGCTCACCACGCGGCTGGGCGCCGCCACCAAGGCGGGCGACCTGCCCGCGGGCACTCCGCTCAAGGAAGTGGTCGACACCTTGATCGGCGCGGTCCTCGTGCACGTGCTCCAGCGCACGCCCGCCGCGCCGGGCGCCGCAAAGCGACTGGTGAGCCTGCTGCTGCCCTGAGCTTCTGGCCGGCCTGGTCATAGCGCTTCTCAGGTCTGCTCAGTGACGGGCACCGTCAGGCGGCTCCCTTGCGACGGCCGGCCAGCCCCTCCGCCGCGCCGATCAGCAGGACGGCCGCGATCACCGCCACGATGAAGCCCACGACGTTCAGCTCGAATATGTCCCCGGTGCCGAGCAGATTGGCGACGACGCCGCCGATCACCGACCCGGCCAGCCCGAGCAGGAGCGTGGCGAGCAGTCCAAGGTTCTGCTTGCCTGGCCTGATGAGCCGCGCCAGAGCGCCGATGACCAGACCTGCGACGATGAACCCGATCATGGGAATCAGTCCTCCATTCGTCAGCCGTAGGACAAGCCACGCTTCCAGAACCGGCCGCCACTCACCACCCCGGACGGGTCCGGCGTCAGGCGCGGGTCTTCTGCACGTTGCTGATGGCGCCGGAGGTCTCCAGGACGGCCCACTTGATCACCGGTCAGTCGGCGTGGGCGGCGTCGAAAGCGGTCTGGTTCTTGTGGATGTCCTCGTGGTGGGTGCCGGCCCAGTCGATCAGGGACACCACGCCGTCCTGCTCCGCATCCGGGGCCGGGTCCACGACGCGGTGCCCACCGTCATCCGGGGCACCGAGACATTCGCCCGCTTCGTCGAGGGCTCGCCGGGTCCGGCGAAGATCACGGGCCTCTCCGCCGATCGCAAGCCCAGGCCCGAGGAACTGCACCGCCGCACAGAAGGCCCACCTGGTCAGGTTCCGCCCGTGGGCACCATGCCCGAGCGGCGGCGCCCCGACGTGCTGCGGCCGACCGCAGCACGTCCGGGCGCCGTGGGCTCTCCACCACCTCACCCGCCTGCCGCGGTCAGCCCACTGCGTCGAACGTCCACAGCAGGTTGTCGTTGTGGAGCCAGGTCCACTGCTTGGTCACGGAACCCGAGGGGACCGGTCCGCCACCGTCGAGGACCAGCCCCGTGGTGCGGTTGCCGATCGAGTACCGGCCGCCGCCACGGTTGGTGATCCTCCACTGCTGGTTGGTGCCGCCGTTCCAGGCCGCCTGCCGGACCGGGTCGCCCGTGGTGGTGGAACCCCAGCCGTCGGCGACCATGCCGTTGGTGCGGTTGACGAGCCTGTAGTAGTCGTTGCCGAGGTCGATCGCCTGCCACTGCAGGTTGGTGCTGGTGACTGGAGTCCACTGCTTGAGGTTCGAGCCGCTGGCGACATTGCCGCCGCTGTCGAGGGCCAGGCGATCCGTGACGTTGATCAGGCGGAAGTAGGCGGCAGGGTTGAACGTCACCTTCAGCGATCTGATGGCGTCGTTGTTGCCGGTCGGGCGAAGGTCGGAGTTGTCCGCGGTGAACGTCCAGGCTGTGCCGGTGAAGTTGTCACCGGAGTAGCCCGTCAGCTGGTAGCCGCCGGGCACCAGCATCGAGGAGATGCCGGCGGGCGCCACGCCGGCGGCCGACAGCTGGGAGGACGTGTAGCTGCCCAGGGGCAGTTGGGCGCTGGATCCCGAATAGGCGACATCCTGGAACACCGTCACGGACGTCTTGGGCGCGGGCATCCCGTTGACCTCGACGCAGACCACCGGCACGCTGGAGGCGGGCGCGGTGGCCGGCACGGTGACGTTGATGTACTTGCCGCTGGCGGTGTAGCTGAGCGAGGCCGAGGGGTTGTTCATGAGGTAGACGCGACTGATCGCGTTGTCGATCGCCGGGATCTGGAGCACGCCGTTCGTGGGCCAGGTGAAGACGTGGGCGAAGAGCTTGCCTTCCCTCTTGGTGATCCTGCCCCAGCCCGGCTCGGTGGCGAACGGGCTGCCGCTCGTGCCGTGAACGCTGTCGCTGTACGTCGACATCCAGGAGGCCAGGCCGTTGAGGATGGTCACGGATCCGTTGGTGACCGAGCCGTCGCCCTTGGGGCCGATGTTCAGCAGCAGGTTGCCGTCCCGGGAGACTACCGTGACGAGTTCCTGCACGACGTCCTTGACGGACCGGTAGGAGTTCTCGCTCCCGGCGTTGTATCCCCAGGCGCCGTTCATGGTGGAGCACCGCTCCCACTGCCGGTTCATCGGCGCGGCGGGCACACCGAACTCCGCGACTGTGTAGTCGCCGAGCTCGAGGTCACGCTTGACCCGTTCGTTGACGATGAGGCCGGGCTTGCGGGCGATCAGCCAGTTGTAGAGGTCGGCGCCGTCCGACTTCAGCCACCAGTCCTCCAGTGTGGGGCTGCTGGGTTCGGCGAACCAGTCACCGTCAAACCACAGCAGTGCCGGGTCGTAGCGGTCCAGCAGCTCCTGCAGCTGGGCCTTCATGTCAGCGATGTAGGCGGTGCGGGCGGCCTGTGAGGCCATCGTGGTGAGGCCGCTCTCGTGGCGGTCGGTCTGAGAGGGGTGGTTCCAGTCGAGGATCGAGTAGTACAGGCAGAACTTGATGCCACGGCTCTCGCACTCGGTCTTGAGCGACCCCAGCGGGTCGCCCTGGTAGCCGGAGTAGTCGCGGAGGTTGTACTGCTGGGTGCCGGTGGTGTCCGTGAAGCTAGCGACGTTCGAGTCCCACATCGCGAAGCCCTCGTGATGCCTGGCGGTGATCACGAGGTACTTCATGCCGGCGTTCTTGGCGAGTTCGGCGATGGTGGCGGCGTTGAACGCGGTGGGGTTGAAGGGCTTGCTGACCTGGGTCTGGTAGTCGGCCTTGCTCCAGCCGCTGTCGAACGCCCACTCGCCCTGGCCAAGGTGGGAGTAGGACCCGAAGTGGATGAACATCCCGAACCGGGCCTGGTACCACCAGTCCATCTTGGAGGGGACGGTGTACGCCTCGGCGGTGGCGGACCACATGACCTGCGGCAGGCCGAACGTCACGGCACCGCCGGCCAGGGCGGCGGCCTTCATGAGAGAGCGTCTGGTGAGGGGAGCGGACGACATTGTGCGACTCCTTGAGAGGTAGGAAAAACGAAGGGCGGAAGCTTTCCGTTCGCGAAACGCCACGGACGGCGAGGGAGCGCGGATCGGGCGGGAAGGGCCAGCCATTCCCGCCAAACATCGGATGTATTGTTGACTGAGATCGCCCCATTTGTCCAGAGCAGGGCGATGATCTCGGCAAACTCCTGGTCGCTCATCGGGTCCAGTCCATCAGGACATCAGATGTATGTCCGGGCCTGGTGAGTGAGTGCAGGAGTAGTGGCTCCACGGCGCGGCCATCCGGCCACGCCATATCGGTGGCCACCGGACCTGGCCGTCGAGGCAGGCGCCACCAGCGTCCTCGACGCACCTGTGGCCGGACACGGAAGAGTCCACGGGTGCCGCCACCGGGAAGGTGCTTGCGGCTCGCGTGGACTCCTCGTGGACTACCGGCGCTCGGAAGCGCTCTAAGGCCCGGGATCTAGCCGGTCAGGGCCAGATGTCGTAATAGAACTCGAAGTCGTATCAGCCGGATCCTCAGACGTTGAACCCGAGCATCCGCAGCTGCTCCTTGCCGTCGTCCGTGATCTTCTCCGGACCCCACGGCGGCATCCAGACCCAGTTCACGCGGAACCCGTCCACGATGCCCTCGAGCGCCTGCGCGCTCTGGTCCTCGATCACGTCCGTCAGCGGGCAGGCCGCCGACGTCAGCGTCATGTCGATCGTCGCGTGGTTGTTCTGGTCCACCTGGATGCCGTAGATCAGGCCCAGGTCCACGACGTTGATGCCCAGCTCGGGGTCGATCACGTCGCGCATCGCCTCTTCGACGTCCACCACTGTGGTGGGCGACGGGCCCACTCCCTCAGCGGGAGCGGCCGGTGCATCCTGCCCGACGTCGGTGCTCGCCTCAGTCATCGGTCTCTCCTCAGCTCGTTGCCAGCGCGCCACTGCGCGCCAGCGAGTCCTTGAGCGCCGCCCAGCCGAGCAGCGCGCACTTGATCCGGGCGGGGTACTGCGACACGCCGGTGAAGGCGGTCGCGTCGCCGAGGGCGTCCTCTGCGTCGTCGTCGCCCAGGCCCTTGCCGCGGGACGACATCAGGTCGTGGAACAGCCGGTCGAGCCGCGCCACCTCGGCCAGCGGTGCGCCCTCCACCAACGTGGTCATGACCGACACCGACGCCTGGGAGATGGAGCATCCCTGCCCCTCCCACGAGACGCCCGCCACCGAGCCCTCCGGGGTGACGTCGACCCGGAGGGTCACCTCGTCACCGCACGTCGGGTTCACCTGGTGCGACTCCCCCGCGAGGTGCCCCTGGTCCGCCGACGGAAGGTCGACGAGCCCACGGCCCACCGGGTGCTTCGCGTGGTCCAGGATCACCTGCTGGTACATCTGCTCGAGCGTGCTCACGCCGCTGCCTCTCTCGGTCTCACTGAAGTCTCACTCTGCTCCGAAGAACGCGCGGACCCCCGCCAGCGCTTCCCGGAATGCCACAACTTCTTCGACCGTGGTGTAGACCGACGCCGACGCGCGCGCCGTGGCCGCGACGCCGAACCGGCGGTGCAGCGGCTGCGCGCAGTGGTGGCCTACGCGGACGGCGATCCCCTTGTCGTCGAGCACCTGCCCGACGTCGTGCGCGTGCACGCCGTCGACCACGAACGAGACCACGGCCAAGCGGTCAGCCGTGTCGAGCGGGCCGATCACCCGGACGCCCGGGATGTCGGCGATCTTCAGCATCTCGGCGGCCAGCTCCGTCTCGTGCTGGGCCACGCCGGCCATGCCGAGCTCCCCGAGGTACTGCGCGGCGCAGCCCATTCCGACGGTCTGGGCGACCATCTGGGTGCCGGCCTCGAAGCGCTGCGGGGGCGGCGCGTACGTGGTGCTCTCCATGGTCACGACCTCGACCATGGAGCCGCCCGTCACGGTAGGCGGCATGGCTTCGAGCAGCTCGCGCCGCCCGTACAGCGCGCCGACGCCGGTCGGGCCGAGCATCTTGTGCCCGCTGAACGCGGCGAAGTCGACACCGAGCTCGTGGAAGTCGACCGGCATGTTCGGCACTGACTGGCAGGCGTCGAGCACCGTGAGGGCACCCACGCGCCGGGCCGCCGCGACCAGGGTGGCGACGGGCGCCACGGCACCGGTCACGTTCGACACGTGCCCGAAGGCCAGCACCTTGGTGCGCTCCGTGACTATCCGGTCGAGGTCCGCCAGGTCGAGCCGGCCGTCGTCGGTCACCGGGATCCAGCGCAGGACGGCGCCCGTGCGGGCGCACAGCTCCTGCCACGGGACCAGGTTGGCGTGGTGCTCTGCCTCGGTGACCACTATCTCGTCGCCCGGCGCGAGCCGGAACCGCACTGCCGCCTCGCCGCCGCGCCCCAGGGACGCGTTGGAGAAGGCGTAGGCCACGACGTTGATCGCCGCCGTCGCGCCCGGCTGCCAGACGATCTCGCCCTCGTCCGCGCCGACAAACGCGGCAACTGCCGCGCGCGCCTGCTCGAACGCCTCGGTGGCCTCCTCGGCGAGCTGGTGCGCGCCGCGGTGGACTGCGGCGTTGCGCTGCTCGTAGAAGTCCACCTCGGTGTCGAGCACCACCTGCGGTTTCTGGGACGTCGCGGCGGAGTCCAGGTACACGAGGGGCTGACCACCCCGCACCGTGCGTTCGAGCAGCGGGAAGTCCGCCCGGACGGCGGCCAGCTCGGTCGTCGACAGCCCGACGGCGGATGCGGCACCCGGGGCGGTGTCGCCCGGTCGCACGGTGGCGGTGGTGGTCATGGTGTCCCCTCGCGAAACGTCAGCAGTGAATCAGGCCGAGACCGTCGTGTTCGCGCCGACGTACTTGTCGTAGCCCTCTTCCTCGAGGCGGTCGGCCAGCTCGCGGCCACCCTCCTCCGCGATCTTGCCGTCCACGAAGACGTGCACGAAGTCGGGCTTGATGTAGCGCAGGATGCGCGTGTAGTGCGTGATGAGCAGGATCCCGATGTCGGTGTTCTCCTTGGCCCGGTTCACGCCCTCGGACACGATGCGCAGCGCGTCGACGTCGAGGCCGGAGTCGGTCTCGTCGAGGATCGCGAAGCGCGGCTTGAAGAGCTCCATCTGGAGGATCTCGTGGCGCTTCTTCTCGCCGCCGGAGAAGCCCTCGTTCACCGAACGCTCGGCGAAGGCCGGGTCCATGCGGAGGTTCTCCATCGCGCCCCTGACCTCCTTGCCCCAGGTACGCAGGGCGGGGGCGGTGCCGTCGAGGGCGGTCTTGGCGGTACGCAGGAAGTTCGCGACCGACACGCCCGCAACCTCGACCGGGTACTGCATGGCGAGGAACAGACCGGCGCGGGCACGCTGGTCGACTGTCATCTCCAGCAGGTTCTCGCCGTCGAGCGTGACGGTGCCCGAGGTGACCGTGTACTTGGGGTGGCCGGCGAGCGCCGACGCAAGGGTGGACTTGCCCGAGCCGTTGGGGCCCATGATCGCGTGGGTCTCACCGCTGGCGATGGTCAGGTCGACCCCGCGCAGGATCGGCTTGGGGCCTTCCTTGGTCTCGACGCTGACGTGCAGGTCGCGGATCTCGAGGGTGGGCATATCGGTTGCTCCAGGGTTAGCTTGCGAAGTCAGTGGTTCAGATGGTTCAGGAGACGGGCACGGTGGCGTCGATGTCGACGAGCACCCGCTCGCCGTCGACCGTCACCGGGTAGACGGGCACGGGGCGCACCGCCGGAAGCTGGACGGGCTGGCCCGTCCGGAGGTCGAACTGGGAGCCGTGCAGCCAGCACTCGACCAGGCAGCCCTCCACCTCGCCGTCGGACAGCGAGACGGCACCGTGGGAGCAGATGTCGGAGATGGCGTGAAAGTTGCCTTCCGCGTCACGTGCGACGGCGACCTGGACCGGGGCGCCGTCGGCGCCGTCGAGCTCCACGAGCATCGCCTCCTCCGGTCCCAGGTCGTCGGTCATGCAGGCCAGCTGCGCGGTCATGCGGCCGGTGCCCCGGTGATCACGCTCATCGACTTCTCCAGCTCGGCCTCGATGGAGGCGAGCAGGCGCTCTTCGACCTCGGCGACGCCGATCTCGTGGATGAGCTCGGCGAAGAAGCCGCGCACGACGAGACGACGGGCCTCGATCTCGGAGATGCCCCGGGACCGGAGGTAGAAGAGCTGCTCGTCGTCGAAGCGGCCGGTGGCGCTGGCGTGGCCGGCGCCGGCGATCTCGCCGGTCTCGATCTCGAGGTTCGGCACCGAGTCCGCGCGCGCGCCGTCCGAGAGGACCAGGTTGCGGTTGAGCTCGTAGGTGTCGGTGTTCTGGGCGTTCGCCCGGATCAGGACGTCGCCCACCCAGACGGTGTGCGCCCCGGAGCCCTGGAGAGCGCCCTTGTAGGTCACGCGGGACTTGCAGTCCGGCACCGCGTGGTCCACGAAGAGGCGGTGCTCCTGGTGCTGGTCGGTGTCCGCGAAGTAGAGGCCCACCATCTCGACCTCACCACCCTCGGCGGTGAACTCGGCGTCCGGCGTGATGCGCACGACGTCGCCGCCGAACGTCACGACCACGTGCTTGAGCTTCGCGTCGCGGCCCAGGCGGGCCCGGTGCGAGGAGGCGTGCACGGCGCCGTCCGCCCAGTCCTGGACGCTGACGACGGTGAGGTGCGCGCCGTCCTCGACCACGATCTCGACGGTCTCGGCGAGCGTGCCGACGCCGGCGTGGTCGATGACCACCACGCCCTCGGCGTGCCGCTCGGCGCGGATCTGCACGTGGGCCGCGGTCGCGTCCCGCGACACGCCCTCCAGGCGCACGGAGGTGACGCCGGTGGCCACGGCCTCTGCCGGGATGGTCACGACGGTGGCCTGCTGGAAGGCGTTCCACGCGGTGACGGCGGTGCGGTCGCCGGGCCTGCCGGCGGTACCCAGGCGGGCGTCGTCGCGAGCGACGGTCTCCACCTTGACCTCGGGGGCCGCGGTCACCTGGACCGTGACCCCCGAGGTGCCGAGGTCTGCCTGGAACAGCGGCTGGAGGCGGTCGGCCGGGGAGAAGCGCCACTCCTCCTCGCGGCCGTTCGGGACGGGGATGTCCTCCAGGGAGAACGACGTGCGGCGCTCTGCTCGCGAGCCCTGAGGCTTGACGGCGCCGTGTGTGTGGGCGCCGTCGGCAACAGCGCGCGAGTGATCGGTCGTGAGAGTCATGTCAGCCGACGGACCCTTCCATCTGCAGCTCGATGAGGCGGTTGAGCTCGAGTGCGTACTCCATGGGCAGCTCGCGCGCGATGGGCTCGACGAACCCGCGCACGATCATGGCCATGGCCTCGGTCTCTTCCATACCCCGGGACATGAGGTAGAACAGCTGGTCCTCGCTCACCCGCGAGACCGTGGCCTCGTGCCCCATGGACACGTCGTCCTCGCGGACGTCCACGTACGGGTAGGTGTCGCTGCGGGAGATCTGGTCCACCAGCAGCGCGTCGCAGAGGACGTTGGACGCGGAGTGGGTGGCGCCCTCGAGCACCTGGACCAGACCGCGGTACGACGTGCGGCCGCCGCCGCGCGCCACGGACTTGCTGACGATCGACGACACCGTGTTCGGCGCGGCGTGGACCATCTTCGCGCCGGCGTCCTGGTGCTGGCCCTCGCCCGCGAAGGCGATGGACAGCGTCTCGCCGCGGGCGTGCTCGCCCAGCAGGTAGATCGCCGGGTACTTCATGGTGACCTTCGAGCCGATGTTGCCGTCGACCCACTCCATCTGGGCGCCCTCTGCGGCCGTGGCGCGCTTGGTGACCAGGTTGTACACGTTGTTCGACCAGTTCTGGATCGTCGTGTAGCGCACGCGGGCGTTCTTCTTCACGATGATCTCGACCACTGCGGAGTGCAGGGAGTCGGACGTGTAGATCGGGGCCGTGCAGCCCTCGACGTAGTGCACGTACGAGCCCTCGTCGGCGATGATCAGCGTGCGCTCGAACTGGCCCATGTTCTCGGTGTTGATCCGGAAGTAGGCCTGCAGCGGGATCTCCACGTGCACGCCCGGCGGCACGTAGACGAACGAGCCGCCCGACCACACGGCCGAGTTCAGCGCGGCGAACTTGTTGTCACCCGACGGGATGACCGTGCCGAAGTACTCCTGGAAGAGCTCCGGGTAGTCGCGCAGGCCGGTGTCGGTGTCGACGAAGATGACGCCCTGCTGCTCCAGGTCCTCGCGGATCTGGTGGTAGACGACCTCGGACTCGTACTGGGCAGCGACGCCCGCGACGAGGCGCTGCTTCTCCGCCTCGGGGATGCCGAGCCGGTCGTACGTGGCCTTGATGTCCTCGGGCAGCTCCTCCCAGGACGTGGCCTGCTTCTCCGTGGAGCGCACGAAGTACTTGATCTTGTCGAAGTCGATGCCCGACAGGTCGGAGCCCCAGCTCGGCATCGGCTTCTTGCCGAAGAGGCGCAGCGCCTTGAGGCGCTGGTTCAGCATCCACTCGGGCTCCTTCTTCAGAGCCGAGATGTTGCGGACCACTTCCTCGCTCAGGCCTCGCTGCGCGGACATGCCCGCGGCGTCGCTGTCGTGCCAGCCGTACTCGTAAGAGCCGATGCTGGCGATGATCTCATCGTCGGAGCGCTGCTCTGGCGCTTGCGTTTCTGCGCTCATCACTTTCCTTCGGTGGGGGTCGTCGCGGGGATGTTCGTCGCGGGGGTGTTCACGGGAATGTTCGTGGTGCAGGCGTACGCGCCGCCCGCGATGGTGGCGAGGCGCTGGACGTGCGAGCCCAGCAGCTCGCTGAACGCGCGGGCCTCCTGCTCGCACAGCTCGGGGAACTCCTCGGCCACGTGCTGGACGGGGCAGTGCCCCTGGCACAGCTGGACCGCGGGTGCCACCACACCGGCCGTCGGGCCCGTCAGCGGCGCAGGCACCGGCCGCACGGAGGCGGCGTAGCCGTCTGCCGACAGCAGCTGGACGAGCTGGGCGGCCCGTCCCGCGGCGTCGGACGCGGTGACGTGCGGGGCGTACCTGCGGGCGACGGCGTCGAACCGGTCCTTGGCGAAGCCGGCCACGGCCTCCTGGCCGCCCGTGTCCCGGAGGAACCGCAGGACCTGCCGGGCGATCTCCTGGTAGCCGCCCGCCAGCTCGGACTGTCCGCCGCTCGTGACGACGTAGCTGCGTGCGGGGCGCCCTCGCCGGGGGGTGCCCGACCGCGAGGCCTCGTAGACGGTGATCTTGCCGTCGTCCTCCAGGAGCGTCAGGTGCCGGCGCACGGCCGGAGCCGTCAGGCCCAGCACGGCGGCGAGCGCGCCCGCGGTCACGGGACCGCGGGAGGCGACGAGCTCGAGCACGCGCCGACGCGTGGTGCCGTCGGTCTCG
The DNA here is from genome assembly GCF_014653785.1 of Promicromonospora soli. Classification (GTDB taxonomy): domain Bacteria; phylum Actinomycetota; class Actinomycetes; order Actinomycetales; family Cellulomonadaceae; genus Promicromonospora; species Promicromonospora soli. The sequence continues at coordinate 143,787 of NZ_BNAS01000009.1, forward strand.
TGGCTCGCCGGGTGGGCTGCCACCTCTGTCTGTGCGCTCATGCTGGTCACCTCCTCGTACGTCGATCCGGGGCACGTTTCACCCGCGTGGTCACGCCTTCGCAGACGCCAATGCTTTTGAGAACATCCTTGTTCCCTAATTCGAGATGCGCAAGGAAGGCGACCCTCAGTTGGGTCCGATCGCGACACATCTCACACGCGTGGTCCACACCCAGGTCACGGACCGTGACGACGCCCCGCGTACCGCCGCCTACGATTGTGCGGTGCCCCTGTCCGACGCGCCCGCGATCGACCCCGCCCAGGCGGCCACCGCGGGCGCTGTCCCAGCCAGCCCAGCCGGTGCCGCCGCCAGTGCCGACCACGGGGTCGCCGTGGAAGTACGCGGCCTCGTCAAGCGCTACGACGGCCGCGCCGTCGTGGACGGCCTTGATCTCGTCGCCCGCCAGGGCGCCATCACCGCCGTCCTGGGCCCGAACGGCGCCGGCAAGACGACCAGCATCGAGTGCTGCGAGGGCCTGCGCTCCCCCGACGGCGGCACGGTCCGCGTACTTGGCCGTGACCCGATCGGCGACGCGCGCTTCCTGCGTCCCCGGGTCGGCGTCATGCTGCAGGACGGCGGCCTGCCCACCGGTGTGCGCGCCCTCGAGCTGCTGCGCCACGTCGCCGCCATGTACGCCGCGCCGCGCCCCGTGGACGAGCTCGCCGAGCGCCTCGGCCTGCACGGCTTCGCCCGCACCACGGTGCGCCGCCTGTCCGGCGGGCAGCGGCAGCGGGTCGCCCTCGCGGCGGCCGTTGTGGGCCGGCCCGACGTCGTGTTCCTCGACGAGCCCAGCGCCGGGATGGACCCGCAGAGCCGGCGCGCGGTCTGGGACCTCGTGCGCGAGCTGCGGGCCGACGGCGTCGCCATCGTCCTGACCACCCACCTCATGGACGAGGCGGCCGACCTCGCCGACCACGTCCATGTCGTGGACCACGGCCGCGTGATCGCGTCGGGCAGCGTCCGCGAGCTCACTGACGGCGTTGCCGACCGGGGTCCCCACGGAGACCCGCAGCGCAGCGAGGACGCTCCGTGGGGCAAGGGCGGCGGGGCGGGACCCGGGACCCTGCGCATCGAGGCCAGGCCCGGGCTGGACCTCGCGGGCCTCCGCAACGTGCTGCCCGCCAGCCTGTCCGACGGCGGCGGGGCCGGCGCCGCCCCCTGGATCGCCGCCGAGGCCGAACCCGGCGTCTACACCGTGACCGGGCCGGTGGACCCGTCCACGGTCGCGGCCGTGACAGCGTGGCTCGCCGACCGCGGCGTGCTGGCCAGGTCCGTCACCACCGGCAGCCGCACCCTCGAGGACGTGTTCCTCGACCTCACGGGGAGGAACCTGCGATGACCGTCGAGACCCCGCCCGCCGCCGCGCCCGCCGTCCGCCGGATCGCCGCCCAGGCTTCGTTCGAGACGCGCGCCATCCTACGCAACGGCGAGCAGCTGCTCGTGACGATAGTGCTCCCCGTGCTGGTGCTCGTGGGCCTGGTGCAGACGTCGTTCCTGGAGCTCGACACGCAGGGGTACTCGCGGATCGACTTCGTGACGCCGGGCGTGCTCGCGCTGGCCGTGATGTCGACGGCGTTCACGTCCCAGGCGATCGCCACCGCGTTCGACCGGCGCAACGGCGTGCTGCGCCTGATGGCGACCACCCCGCTCGGCCGCACGGGGCTGCTGGCCGGCAAGGTGCTCGGCGTCCTCGCCGTCGAGGTGGTGCAGGTGGCCGTCATCGCTTCCGTCGCGGTAGCCCTCGGCTGGCGGCCGGACCTGGGCGCGCTGCCCGCCGTCGTCGGCGCGGGGCTGCTGGGCACGGCGGCGTTCACCGCCCTGGCGCTGCTGCTGGCCGGGACCCTGCGCGCCGAGGGTGTGCTCGCCGTGGCCAACCTCGTGCTCGTGCTGCTCACCGTCGGCGGCGGCGTGCTGCTGCCCGCCGAACAGCTCGCGGGTCCGCTGGCGCACGCTGCGGTGCTGCTGCCGTCGGGCGCCCTGGGCGAGGCGATGCGCGGCGCCCTGCTGCACGGCGCCGTCCCGCCGTTCTCCGTAGTGGTTCTGCTGGGCTGGACGGCCGCGCTCGGCGCCGGAGCGGCGCGGCTCTTCCGCTGGCACTGACCGGCTCGAGCGGCTGAGGGGTCCCGGGATGGGTCTGTTGCTGGGCCTGCAGCAGTGACTTCGGTCCGTTGCTGCGCTTGCGCCCGTTACTTCGGTCAGTCCGAGAATTCCCCCCATAGCCCGACGGTATGACTGTTTCGCGAGTAGGCGGGTGAAAAGCACCGGTTTAGGGTGTATTTCACCTACACTCCCCAGGAGGCAGCGTGACTTCCACCCGTAGCAACCGCCGTCGGCTGATCGTCGGCACCGGTATTGCGATCGCCCTCGCGGCAGCCCCGGCTGCAGCGGCCATGACGTCCTCGGCGGCGCCGGACGAGGCGCCCGCGCCCGTCGCGGGCGCGGTGATCGAGGACTCGTACATCGTCGTGCTCAAGGACAACGACGTCGCAAAGGCCCAGGTCAAGGGCACGGCCAACGGCCTGGTGAAGAAGTACGGCGGCGAGGTGCGCCACTCGTACACCAACGCCGTGCGGGGCTTCTCCGCATCGATGTCGCCGGGCCAGGCAGAGAAGCTCGAGGCCGACCCGTCCGTCGCGTACGTGGAGCCGAACCGCGTGATGACGGCGACCGACACGCAGTCGCCGGTCCCGTCCTGGGGCCTGGACCGCATCGACCAGGCGGACCTGCCGCTCGACGACTCGTACACGTACGGGAGCTCGGGCACGGGCGTGACGGCGTACATCGTCGACACGGGCATCCTGACCACCCACGAGGACTTCGGCGGCCGCGCGGTCAGCGGTACCGACACCGTGGACGGCGACGACGACGCCACCGACTGCGCGGGCCACGGCACGCACGTGGCGGGCACCGTGGGCGGCTCGTCCTACGGCGTCGCCAAGGACGTCTCGCTCGTCGCGGTCCGCGTCCTGGACTGCGAAGGCTCGGGCAGCTTCGACGGCGTCATCGCCGGCATCGACTGGGTGACCGCCGACCACGCCGCCGGCGAGCCGGCCGTGGCCAACATGTCGCTCGGCGGCGGCTTCTCCCAGGCCGTGAACGACGCCGTGTCCGCGGCGGTCGCGGACGGCGTCACCTTCGCTCTCGCCGCCGGCAACGACAGCGCCGCCGACGCCTGCGACGGTTCGCCCAGCTCCACCCCGGAGGCGATCACCGTCGGCGCCACCGAGGACACAGACGCCCGGGCCACGTACTCGAACATCGGCAGCTGCGTGGACATCTTCGCGCCGGGCAGCGACATCACGTCGGCCTGGTACACCGGCGACACCGCCACCAACACCATCAGCGGTACGTCGATGGCCACACCGCACGTCGCGGGCGCCGCGGCGCTCGTACTCGGTGGCAACCCCGCCGCCACGCCGGCCGAGGTCGGCGACGCCCTGACGGGTGCGGCCCTGCCGGACGTCGTGACCGACCCGGGCACCGGCTCACCCAACCTGCTGCTGAACGTCAGCGGTCTCTGACGATCACTGCTCAGTAGAGCGCCTGTCCCCTTTCTGCGAGGCTTGCCTCGTGCGGGAGTGGGGCAGGCGCTCTGCTTCGCCGACTCGCACCGGGCGAGAATCACACCCGGCCGGGGCCGAACGCGGAGCCCCGCGCCGCCGTCGGCCGATAGCGTGGGGCCGTGACCGCAACCGCCGCCCCCACGTCCCGGTTCGCCGCGCTCGCCGGCCGCGTCGACCGCTTCCGCCACTGGACCCGCGCGGTCCTCGTCGCGAACCTGGTCGGCCAGATCGGCATCATCGGCACGGGTGGCGCCGTGCGGCTGACCGAGTCGGGCCTGGGCTGCTCCACGTGGCCGCAGTGCGAGCCCGGGTCCTTCACCCCGCAGTTCCACGAGGCCACGACCCTGCACCCGTACATCGAGTTCGGGAACCGCACGCTCACGGGCGTGCTGTCGGTCATCGCGGTGCTGCTCGCGGTAGCGGTGTGCACTGACCTGAAGCGGTCGACGTCCTACCGCGTGCTCGGCCTGGTGCCGATCGTGGGCGTGCTGGCGCAGGCCGTGATCGGCGGCGTGGTGGTGCTGCTGGACCTGCACCCGGGCTGGGTGTCGCTGCACTTCGGCGTCTCGGGCGCCCTCGTGGCGGCGTCCCTCTACGTGCTGCACCGGCACGGCGAGGGAGACGAGGCCCCGACCCTCGTGGTCGGCCCGCGCGTGCGCGCCCTGGCCTGGACCCTCGCCACGCTGACCGCCGTCGTGGTCGTGCTCGGCGTGCTCACCACCGGCGCCGGCCCGCACAGCGGCGACGCCGAGGTGGGCTACCGGTTCGCCGTCGACCCGGCGCTGCTGACCAAGTGGCACGCCGCCGCGGTGTGGGCGTTCATGGCCGTCCTGGTGACCTACCTTGTCGCCGTGCGCCGCGGTCCCGCGCCGGTGCGCCGGGCCGCGCTGATCCTGCTCGGCATCACGCTGGCGCAGGGCGCCATCGGGTACGTGCAGTACTTCACCGACCTGCCCGAGCTGCTGGTGGGGCTGCACATGATCGGCGCGGCGGTGCTGATCGCGGGGACGACGCGCGTGTGGCTGACGACGCGGGTGCGCTGAGCCGGGCCCTCGACGTCGGGCCGGCGAGCCGGCCCGGGACGACGCGGGTCAGCTGGCCACCGGCAGCGGGGGCGGCGTCCAGCTCGCGAAGCGCGCCATGCCGTCGAGCATGAGACGCGCCGGCACCACGCTGAGCGCCGCGTTGCGCAGCCCGACGAGCGCCGGGTTGCCGAGCTGCTCGCCGAACCGGGCGCTTGCCCAGGCGGCGCGCAGCACACCTGAGGTCCGCGGGCGGCGCACCCGGTCGTAGGCGGCCAGCCCGTCGACGACGGAGTCCGTGCCCGAGACCGACGCTGCCAGCACCACTGCATCCTCGATGCCCTGGCAGCCGCCCTGGCCCACGTTCGGCGGCATGGCGTGCGCGGCGTCACCGGCCAGGGCTACCCGGCCGCGGGCCATCCGCGGGATCGGCTCGGGGAACCCGTAGAGGTCGAGCTGCTGCACCTGCTCCGGCGTGGTCGCGGCCAGGACCTGCGGGATGGGGTCGTGCCAGCCGGCGAAGGCCGCGCGGGCGGCGTCGAGGTCCCGCGCCGGGTCCCCCGTGGGCCGACCCGCCGGGCCGACCTGGGTCCCGTACCAGTAGAGCCGGCCGTCACCGAGCGTGATCAGACCGAACTCGCCGCCGGGGCCCCAGGTCTGGGACATCTCGGTGATCCCGGGGTTGTCGAGCACGGCGAGCCACGTCGTCGACCCGACGTAGACCGGCTCCGCCGCGTCAGCTGCGACCGCTGCGCGCAGGCGCGACCGGACGCCGTCGGCGGCCACCACGAGGTCCGCACTCAGGGTGGAGCCGTCCTCGAGGGTGACCGTGGCGGGGCGCGCGGCGTCGCCGGGATCGACCGCGAGCGCCGGTGCGCCGTAGGTGACGACGTCGCCGAGCCCGGAGAGCAGCGCCTCCTGCAGGCGCGGCCGGTGAAAGGCGATGGCCACGGTGCCCAGCCGTGCCGCGATCTGCTCGGACGAGACGTGCACCAGCGCGCGCCCCTTGCCGTCGCGGAGCGTGCCGGGATAGGCCCGCTGACCGACGGCGCGCACGGCGTCGCCCACTCCCGCGGCGTCCAGGCCGCGCAGCGCGTTGGCGAGCAGAACGATGCCGGCGCCCGTGGTGCGGGGCTCGGGCGAGCGCTCCAGCACGCGCACGTCCCAGCCGCAGCGCAGCAGCGCGTTGGCCGCGGTCAGTCCCGCGATCCCTGCTCCGACGACGATCGCGCTCTTGGTCATGAGGCTCATCATGCTCTACGGCACGCCGGCTCCGGGCGTGGGCGCCCCCGCGAGATAACAACGTGGCGAGATAGAACTGCAGCGAGACAGAACTGTGGCGAAGTAGAACTCCAGCCTCGGCTTCGGTTCTACTTCGCCACAGTTCTATCTCGCTGCAGTTCTATCTCGCGGAGAGCGGAGAGGGGAGAGCGAGGGCTCAGACCTCCGGGACCCAGAGGTCCTCACCGTTCGCGGGCGTGCCGACCGCCCCCGCGCCGACCGGCACGGCCTCGGGCAGGTCGCCCAGCGCGCGCTGCGACACGGCGCCCGACGAGAAGTTCGCGTGGCACTCGGGGCAGTACCAGTCCGGCGTCGGGACCGGGGTGTCGAAGCCGCCGTACACGACGTCCGGCTCGAGCTTCATGTTGTCGTGGATCGCCTGGCCCCACACGATGCGCTTGGTCGCGCCACGCTGACCGCACGACGGGCACGCCGGGCGCATCTGCGCCCGCTGCGACAGCACCGCGTGCGGGTGCAGCAGCGCGTGGCACGGGGCGCACAGCAGGAACGTCTGCTCGATGAGCTCCGCGAGCGGTCGCTCGCCGGTGTGGCCGGTGTGGGCGCCGTCGTCGTGCGGCCGCAGCTGCATGACGTCGACGAACCGCTCGCACGAGGCGCAGCGCTCCTCGCGGCGCAGGTCCGTGCCGGCCACCTGCTTGTGCCCCAGGAGGCGCAGCACGTGCAGGTTGGGCGACAGCTCGTCGGTCTCGCAGTTGCCCGCGTCGAGCGTGCCGGTGGCGCCGTGCTTGTACTGGTGGGCGATGCCGTCGAGCACCAGGCGTGCGTGCTCCTGCGGCAGCCAGCCGGAGGACCGCGCGTAGGCCGCGGCACCGTTGAAGAGGTCGTCCCAGACCACTGGCTTGTCCGGGCCGAACACCTCGTCACTGACCCAGTCCTCGCCCTGGCTGGTGCCCATGAGCTCGACCGCGGCGACGATGCCCGGTTCGGAGCCCACGACGGTGACGACGACGTCGCCGCGCTGCGGGCCGTCCGCGCCACCCGGCAGACGGTGCTCGTGGCTTCGGCTCGCGATGGCGACCGCCTCGCCCAGCCAGTCCTCGGACCAGTTCAGGTAGACGGACGGGACGAGCCAGGCCGGGAGGGACGATACGTTGGGAAGCATGTCGGGTTCGCTGGTCACGCGGGGAGAATAGCGCAGGCCGGTAACGCCGTTATGACACGCCCGGTGCTCGACCTTCCGGACTTACCGGAACTCGACCAGGACCCGGTCGTACCCGAGCGAGGACAACATCGCCTCAAGGGTCGCAGTCGTGTTCGTACGGGCGCGTTCGTCCAGGTCGGAGCCCGTTGCGGCAGCGGCGATCTGGTCCTGGGCCGCCGCGAGCGCCTCCTGCCGGGCATCGGTGTCCGTATCGAAGAAGTCACCCACCCGATCCACCAGGCCGCGGTCCTCCGTGAGGGCGCGGCTGGCGTCGAGGTCGATGCGCGGCTCGGCAAGCTGCGGCTCCGGCAGCGTGACCGACACCGTCGCGCCGTCGTCCGAGATCTGGATCGCGTCCTCGGTGAGCCCCGTGAAGTCCACGTACGCCTCGACCGAACCGTTCACGACGAGCACCGTGCGCTCCCCCGCGAGCCAGCCTGGCAGGTACTTGACGTCCTTCTCCAGGTCCACGAGCACCTCGTACTGCGCCTCGGCCGCCACGAACCGCGCCAGGTCCTTGATGCTGAGGAGGACCGGCGTCTCCGACCGGTCGACCTCGCTGGTCGTGAACGGGTTCAGCCCCTCGACCAGCACCCGCCAGAACGCGTCGCGGAAGTCGTCGCGCAGCGCGGACAGCACACCGACGACCAGCCCGGCGGTCAGCGCCAGGCCGACGAGAAACCCGATGATGCCAGCCAGCCAGGCGGGCATGCGGCGGCGGCGGGCACTCCCGTCCGGCGTCGGCCCGCTGCCCTTGCCCGATGGAGGCCCTGCCTGTGAGTGCACCTGCTTGGTGTCGGCGTCGGCGCCAGTCATCGCAACCGCCCCCTTCGGAGATATGTCCGAATATCTCGTGGGGCCACAGGCTAGCGCCACCCACTGACACTCGCCGCCTGAGGACGATCGCGGCGAGACCGGTCGGTCGCACGCCCCCACCCCCCGCCGACGAGTTCGGTCGGTTGCGTCAGCCCCAACCGTGAGTTCGGTCGGTTGTCTCGAGATCGGTC
>NZ_BNAS01000009.1:151907-175002 GCF_014653785.1 Promicromonospora soli
AACTCAGGGAACCCGGGCCAGCAACCGACCGAACTCAGGGAACCCGGGCCAGCAACCGACCGAACTCACGGAGCAGTCTGGCACCGCACGGCCTCCGCCACCTGCCCCGCGGGTCAGTTCTTGCGGTACTCCCACGGCGCGTCCACCGGGCGCAGCGTCTCCCAGTCCGACGCCCGTCCGATCGCCGCCGCGAGCACGCCCGCGATCGTCGCCGCGTTGTGCAGCCGGCCCGCGAGCGCCAGCGCCGCGGCCTCCTCGAGCGGCACGGGCACCACGACCATGTCGGCTTCCTCGGCCTCGCGGGTGTGCCGCTCGCCGTCGGGCACCGGGGTGAGGTCGCGTGCCAGGTAGACGCGGATGGCCTCGTTGCTGCCGCCCGGGGTGGGCAGCAGGTCCAGGAGCACGTCCCAGGTGGCGGCGGTCATGTCCGCCTCCTCGGCCAGCTCGCGGGCCGCCGCGACGTGCGGGTCCTCGCCGTCCAGGTCGAGCAGTCCGGCGGGCGCCTCCCAGAGGAACGCGCCGACCGGGTGCCGGTACTGGCGCAGGAGCAGGACGTCGCCGTCGTCGGTCAGCGCCACCACGACCACCGCGCCCGGGTGGTCGACGTACTCCCGGCGGACGATGCCGCCGGTCTCGCCCAGGTCGACCTCGTCGGAGATCATGTCGACCACGTAGCCCTGGAACGGGACGTCGAGACGCCGCGCGGGGCGCGGGTCGATGACGTCCGTGATCTCCTCGGCGTTCATGCTGTCCCCTCGCCGCATGAGCCTCCGACTGTGCTCATGCGGACTGCTTCTCGAGCGCCGCCGCGATCAGGCCCGCGAACAGCGGGTGGGCACGCGTAGGGCGCGACTTGAACTCAGGGTGAGCCTGCGTCGACACGTAGTAGGGGTGCATGTCGGCCCGGAGCTCGACGAACTCCACGAGCGACGAGTCGGGCGACGTGCCGGAGATCAGCAGGCCCGCCTCCTCCAGCTCACCGCGGTAGGCGTTGTTGACCTCGTACCGGTGCCGGTGCCGCTCGGACACCCGCTCGCTGCCGTACGCCTTGGCCACCACGGAGCCGGCGGTCAGCTGCGCCTGGTAGGCGCCAAGGCGCATGGTGCCGCCCATGTCGCCCTCGCCCTCGACGATCGCCTTCTGCTCGGCCATGGTCGCCACCACCGGGTGGCTGCTGGTCGGGTGGAACTCGGTGGACGACGCGTCCGCCCAGCCCAGCACGTTGCGCGCGTACTCGATGACCATCGACTGCAGGCCCAGGCAGATGCCGAGGGTCGGCACGAGGTTCTCGCGCGCCCAGCGCAGCGCGCCGACCTTGCCGTCGATCCCGCGCACGCCGAAGCCGCCCGGCACCAGCACCGCGTCGACGCCCTCGAGGGACGCCTGCGCGCCCTCCGGCGTCTGGCAGTCGTCGGCCGCGACCCAGCGGATCCCGACCTTGGCGTCGTTCGCGAAGCCGCCGGCGCGCAGCGCCTCCGTCACGGACAGGTACGCGTCAGGCAGGTCGATGTACTTGCCGACCAGCGCGACCTCGACGTTGTGCTCCGGCTCGTGCACGCGCTCCAGGAGGCGGCTCCAGCCGTCCCAGTCCACGTCGTGGAAGGGCATGCCGAGGCGGCGCACCACATAGGCGTCCAGGCCCTCGGAGTGGATGACGCGCGGGATGTCGTAGATCGACGGGGCGTCGGCGCAGTTGATCACTGCCTCGTTGTCGACGTCGCACATCAGCGCGATCTTGTTCTTGATGCTCTCCGGCACCACGCGGTCGGAGCGCAGCACTATCGCGTCCGGCTGGATGCCGACGGTGCGCAGCGCGGCCACCGAGTGCTGCGTCGGCTTGGTCTTCAGCTCGCCCGACGGGCCGATGTACGGCACCAGCGACACGTGCAGGAAGAACACGTTGTCGCGGCCGAGCTCGTGCCGCACCTGGCGCGCGGACTCGAGGAACGGCTGCGACTCGATGTCGCCGACCGTGCCGCCGATCTCGGTGATGATCACGTCGACGTCGTCGGAGGCCTGCTCGCGCATCCGGCGCTTGATCTCGTCGGTGATGTGCGGGATCACCTGCACGGTGTCGCCCAGGTACTCGCCGCGGCGCTCCTTGGCGATGACGCGCGAGTACACCTGGCCGGTCGTCACGTTGGACGAGGCGGGGAGCTCGATGTCGAGAAAGCGCTCGTAGTGCCCGATGTCCAGGTCGGTCTCGGCGCCGTCCTCGGTGACGAAGACCTCACCGTGCTGGAACGGGTTCATCGTGCCGGGATCCACGTTGAGGTAGGGATCCAGCTTCTGCATGGTGACGCTGAGGCCACGCGAGCGGAGCAGGCGACCGAGCGACGACGCCGTCAGCCCCTTGCCGAGAGAGGACGCCACACCGCCGGTGACGAAGATGTGCTTGGTCGGCGTGGAGGCGCCGGACCGATGACGGGACTGGAGACTGCTTCGGTGTTCGACCACGGAACTCCATCCTATCCGAGGTACAGCGTGCTGGTGTCGTAACCGCCAGTACAGCTGCTCGTCACTCGGAGTTTGTCGGTTTGGTACGGATCGAGTCTCCACCCGCCGCGCCGATAACGCTCGCTATATCAGGCACTCCTGGAGAACTTCCTCCGCAGCTTGCGGACCTGCGGCCCGACGGCGGCGCGCAGGTCCCGGTCGAGCAGTGCCGCGATCAGGAGCGTGACGAACGCCGCCAGCAGGCCCACGACCAGCCCGAGGCCGAGGGCGGCGGCGAAATCGACGCCGTCGAAGGGCACCTCGGGCTGCGGGCCGTCCGCGAACCAGCCGAACGAGCGGCCCTGGGGCGCCACCCACACGGGCACGAGCCACCCCACGGCGGCCCCCACGGCCGCCGCCACCACGAGCACGGCGAGCGCCCGCCAGACGCCGCCCAGCGCGTCCCGGCCCAGGTGCCTGCGGACGGCCAGCAGCAGCCCGAGCCCGGCCACGAACATGCCCGCCGTGCCGACGGCCCCCAGGAGCGCCATGACCTCGGTCCGCAGCACGAGCTCCGAGCAGGACGGCCCGGCGCAGCCTCGCCCCGGCGAGCCGCCGGCGAACAGCAGCGGTACGAGGGCGGCGCCGATCGCGGAGACGCCCCACCCGCTCGCGGTTGCGATCACGGCGGCCCGCCCGTGGTCGACGGCGTACAGCGCGCGCGACAGGTGCAGGATCAGCGCGAACCCGATCAGCCCCGGCGCCATCAGGGTGAGCCCCGCGGCCATGCCGTGGGCGTCCCCGAGCACGATGAGGTCGAAGACGTCCTCGACGAACGGGGCGGCCGCGATCAGCGCGGCAACACCCACGGCCGTCACGAGCAGCAGGGTGCGCGTGGTGCGCGCGACGAGCGTGCGCAGCTCGTCGGTCCGGCCGGCCGACGCGTGCTCCGCGAAGTGCGGGAACGCACTGGTCGCGATGGGGAACGCGAGCACCGCGTACGGCAGCAGGTAGACCTGCTGGGCGTACAGGTAGACCGACAGCGTGCCGTCGCCGCCCGCGGCGTTGGCCGCGCGCAGCGTCAGGAACACCGCAAGCTGCTGGACGACGAGCGCGCCCACGCCCGCGAACGCGAGGCGCGCGGCGCGGGGGCCCTCCCCCGACGGGAACCGCAGCGTGGGCCGCAGCCGCACCCCGGTGCGCCACACGGGCACCACGAGCGGCAGCGCCAGGAACAGGACGCCGACGGTGGTGCCCCACGCCAGCCACCCCAGCGCCTGGGTGGACAGCTCTGCGACGTCCTGCTGGTCGCCGTTCGCCAGCAGGCCGAAGACCGCGTAGACCACGATCACGACGAGGCTGGAGACCAGCGGCGCGAACGCAGGCCAGAAGAACCGCTTGTGCGCCTGCAGGATGCCACCCAGCACGACGGCCAGGCCGTAGAGCGGCACCTGCACGGCGAACACCCGCAGGAAGGCCGTCGCGACGTCCACGTGCACCGGGTCCTCGAGCCCGGTCAGACCGATGATCGGGCGTGCGAAGAGCGCCATGAGGGCGGCCAGCGGCACCAGGACGACCAGCGTCCAGCCCAGCAGCGCCGACGCGATCCGGGACGCCTGCTCCTTCGAGACGGCGGTCCCGTCGGCGGTGAACGCGGCCCGGCTGAGCGGCCCGGCCAGCAGCGGCACGACGGCGCCCGCGAGCGCGCCGCCCGCCGCGACCTCGAACAGCAGGTTGGGCAGCTGGTTGGCGGAGTTGAAGACCGTCCCGACGCCGTCGGACCCGAGCCATGCGCCCTGCGCGAGCCAGCGGCCGAAGCCGACCATGCGGCTGGCGAGGGTGACGACCGTGACGAGCAGCGCGGCGCTCGCCAGGGTTCTGGCGCGGCTCACGCGCCCGGGGTAGCCACGGGCTCGGTCTCGACCGACTCGTCGGACGGCCCCGGCTCGACCGCCGGTGCCGGCCGTCGGCCCAGCATGTCGACCTTGTTGAGCCACTCGTTCCCGGCGATGACCTTGGAGAAGCTGACCTTCTCGGAGGCCAGCATCAGCCCGACCACGCCGGCGAGCGCCGCCCACCGCACCGCGCGGGACGTGCCGAACGCGATCTGGCTGCCGACGAGCGCGCCGAGGGCGTTGGCGCCGCCGTCGCCCAGCATGTCCTTCTCCCCCAGGTCGCCGGGGGCGGCCGCGACGGCGGCACCCAGCACCGCGCCCGTGGCGGCGCCCGCGCCGCCCAGCATGAACGGGAGGCTTGCGGCGGTACCGGCCTTCAAGGCCCGGCCGGGCCGGAGGTCGAAGAGGTTGATCAGGTTCGCGGTGCCCCCGATGAGCGCACCGTTGAGCCCGACGTCGACCAGGTGCCCGAACGCGCTGCCCGTGCGGGGCGTGCCCGCCACCGCGGCCACGAGAGCGGAGCCAGAGATGCCGAGCACCTTCAGGCCGCCGGTCGTCAGGCGACCCTCCAGGAGGGCGCCGAGGTGGCCCCTGAGGCCCTTGGTGCGCACCGAGGTGTCCTCGGCCAGGTCGTCGACGAGGCCGAAGGCGCCCGCAGCGGCCGTGGCGAACGCCGTCGCCCCGGGAGCCTTGCCGCCCCCGACTGCCGCGCCGGCGACGAGACCGGCGGCGACCGCCGGGCCCTCCAGCAGGCTGATCGGCTCGCCGCGGTGGTTGGTGCGCGTCCACGCGCCGGCGCCACCGAAGGCGCCTTCGGCGACCTTCTCGTCGAGCTTGCGGCGCGCGAACGCCGTCGCGACTCCGGCCACTATGCCCGCGGCGATGAACCTGCCTGCACCCATGAGTACCCCTCGGTCTGTGTCAGTTCTTCGAGCCTGTGCTTCGGGTCGAGCTGTGGTCGAGCCGGCGGCTCAGCCTCTACCTATATCGGCTGAGCCTGCGGTTCCGCTTCGGGCGAGTGCCTCGTTCCTCGGCCCGCACCCTGCGCTGCACCTCCGGCTCAGCCGCCCGGCGGCGGCAGGACCGCCGTCGCGTCGTCCTCGAGGCCGTACTGGCCGACGGTGCCGCCCAGGCGTGCCGCGACGGCGAGCGGAACGTTGATGCGGCCCACGAGCCGGTCGACGCCGCTCACGGTGGTGACCTCGGCGGCGATCTCCTCGTCGTCCCGCACGGCCTGCACGGCGTCGCCCGGGTTGTCCGTCGGGCCGGCGAGCACCGCCGCACCGGAGACGTCCTGCGCCGCCCGCGCGACGGCGGTCCAGATGTCCGTGGCCGGCGCCGCCTCCTCGTTGGCGCCGTCGGCCGTCTCCTGTGGCTGCCCGGCCGGGCCCACGAGCAGCACGAGCGCCTCCGCGGCCTCGGTCTGCTCGTCGCCGGACTCGACGAAGCCGAACCGCTCGAGCTGCGCCTCGAGGTCGGTGGCCTGCGAGCTGCGGTCGGAACCGCCGTCGTCACCCGTGAGCGCGAGCGCCAGCGCGGCGCCGAGCACCGCGCTCGCGTCCTCGCCCTCGGGGGCGGCGTCGCCGAGGTTGACCCGCAGCCCCTCGGCGACGGTCTCGCGCGACGACTCGTCGGCGGGCTCGCTCCACGCGTCCGTGAGCACCGAGTCGGACACGACGGTGGCGCCCGACCGGTCCAGCTGGTTCAGCACGCCGTCCCGCACTTCCTCGGATACCTCGCCGAGCCGCACCACCGCCACGCGGCTGCCCTCGAGCGAACCGGTCACGAGCCGGCTGCCCGTCGCCTCGATGAAGCGCTCGTCGCCGTCGAGCGCGGTCTGTGTGGCATCAAGCTCGGTGCGCAGCTCGGTGCGCTCGGCGCGCAGCGCGTCCACCTGTTCCGTCAGCGTCTCCCCGATCGCGCCCTGCAGCGGGCCGGCGCCCAGGATGATGCCGACGGACAGCGCGATGAAGACGGAGATGAGCGAGACGAGGTGGTATCGGAAGTCGATCACGGTACGGAGGAGTCCTTAGGCATGTTCCGGGCGTTGAGGCGCCCGGCATCAGGTCGGGGCGGCGTGCGGTGCGGGGAGGGTGCTCCCGGCCGGTCAGCCGCCGAACAGGTTACCGATCGAGGACACGACGTCGTCGAGGCGTGCCGCGATCAGTCCGAAGAAGGTCTGGCCTGCCGACGTCGAGGCCAGCGCCGCGAGCACCGCCGCGACGCCCGCGCCCGACAGCAGCGTGAGCTGAGTGTTCGAGATCCGCGTGCGGTACAGCCGGGACACGCCCTTGGCGTCCACGAGCTTGCCGCCCACCCGCAGCCGCGTGAGGAAGGTCGAGGCCATGCCCGCGCGCCCCTTGTCGAGGAACTCCACGAGCGTCGCGTGCGTGCCGACGGCGACGATGAGCTCGGCACCCTTGTCGTCGGCCAGCAGCATCGTGATGTCCTCGCTGGTGCCCGTGGCGGGGAACACGACGGGGTCCACGCCGAGCGCCTTGACGCGCTCCAGCCCGGGCGCCTTGCCGTCGCGGTAGGCGTGCACCACTATCTCCGCGCCGCAGGCCAGGGCCCGGTCGGACACAGAGTCCATGTCGCCCACGATCATGTCGGGCTGCCAGCCCGCGTCGATGATCGCGTCCGCGCCGCCGTCGACGCCGATCAGCACCGGCGAGTTCTCCCGGATGTACGAGCGCAGCAGCGCCAGGTCCTCCCGGTAGTGGTAGCCGCGCACCACGATCAGCACGTGGCGGCCCTCGATGGAGGTCCGGATGTCGGGCACGCCCACGCCGTCGAGCAGGAGGTCCCGCTCGCGGCGCAGGTACGTCATGGTGTTCTCGGCGAACCGCTCGATCTCGGCCGACAGCCCCTCGCGGGCGGCGGCCATGTTGGCGGCCACCGTCTGCGGCGTCTGGTAGGTGCCCTTGGCCACTACCTCGCCGCCGACGACTATCTCGCCGCCGACGATCTCGACCACGGCGTGCTCGTCGATCGTCATCGCCGACGGCCCCAGGTCGTCCACCAGGACGATCCCGGCGTCGACCAGGATCTTCGGACCCGTGTTGGGGTACCGGCCCGACGTGGACGGGGCGGCGTTCAGCACCGCGACCGGTGCGGCGGACACCAGCGCGTCCGCGGCGACACGGTCGATGTCCACGTGGTCGATCACGGCGATATCGCCGTGGTGGAGCCGCGAAGTCAGTTCCTTGGTGCGCGCTCCGATCCGCGCAGGGCCCTGCACTGCGGCTTGCACGAGGGCCGTGTCGCGGTCGGCGGCACTCTTGGCGGCAACCTTGTCGGCACGCTTCTCAGCTCGGGAGATCAGCTTCATCCGGACTATCGTCCCACGACCGAGGACTCAAGGAGCTCCAGCGCGTGGGTACGGGCCGTCTCCGAGTCGTCCTGGCCGGACAGCATGCGCGCCAGCTCCCGGACCCGGGCGTCCGCAGTGACTTCCCGCACGCCCGTGACCGTGATCATTCCGCCGTCGCCGGCGTCCGATCCGGCGTCGCCGTCGGAGCTCTTGGTGACCACGAGGTGCGCGTCCGCGAACGCCGCGACCTGTGCAAGGTGCGTCACGACGACGACCTGGGTGCTGCGGCCCAGCTGCGCCAGACGGCGGCCCACCTCGACCGCCGCCCGGCCGCCGACGCCGGCGTCGACCTCGTCGAACACGAAGGTGCTACGCGGGGTGTCGGCGGTGCGCGCGGCCGCCGCGCCGCCGGACGTGGCCAGTGCGACCTCGAGCGCGAGCATCACGCGCGAGAGCTCACCGCCGGACGCGCCCTTGCCGAGCGGCCGCTCCGGCGCGCCCGGATGCGGCACGAGCAGGAACGTGACCTGGTCCGCGCCGAACGGGCCCGGCTGGTCGAGCCGCTCCACCCTGACCACGAGGTGCGCGCCGCCCATCGCGAGGCCGTGCAGCTCGTTCGTCACGGCCTCGGCCAGGTCGGAAGCGCCCCGGGTCCGCTCGGCCGTGAGGATCTCCGCCAGACGGCCCAGCTCGCCGTCCAGCTCCGCCACTCGGTCACGCATCGAGCTGAGGCGGTCGCCGCCGTCGTCCAGGTCGAGGAGGCGCAGGCCCGCGTCGCTGGCCCACTGCAGCACCTCGTCGATGGTCTCGCCGTAGGACCGGGTCAGGGCGTTCAGCTCCGCCATCCGGTTGTGCGCGGTCTCCAGCCCGGCCGGGTCCGCCTGCAGGTCGTCGACGTACGCGGCGACGTCGGTCGCGACGTCGGACAGCAGGTATCCCACCTCGGCGAACCGCGTGGCGAGCGCGCCGAGCGCGGCGTCGGAGTGGGCGGCGGAGTCCAGGGCGCGCCGCGCCCGCTCCACCAGGGCTATCGCGTTCTCGCGTGCGCCGTCGGCGTCCTCGCCGGCCACCGCCTCGTGGGCCTCGGTGGCCGCGGTGCGCAGGGCTTCGGCGTTGGACAGGCGCTCGATCAGGGCCTGCAGGTCGGCATCCTCGCCCGACTGCGGGTCCACCCGCTCGATCTCCTCCAGGCCGATGCGCAGCAGCTCCACCTCGCGCGACCGCTCGGCGCTGCGCGCCTCCAGGTCCGCGATCTCCGTCAGCAGGCCGCCACGCTCGCTCCATGCCGCGCGGTAGGCGGCCAGCACGCGCTGGTGCGCCGGGCCCACGAACGTGTCCAGGGCGTCGCGCTGCTTGGCCGACGTGCGCAGCCGCAGCTGGTCGGACTGGCCGTGCACGGTGAACAGGTCCTCGGCGATCTCCGCGAGCACGCCCTGCGGCACGGCGCGGCCGCCCAGGTGGGCGCGGGACCGGCCGTCGGCGATGGTGCGCAGGATCACGACGGTGCCGTCGTCCTCCACCTCGCCGCCCGCCTCGTCGACGCGGTCCAGCACGGCGTCACGCCCGGAGACCCGCACCCGGCCCTCGACAGCCGCCGACGACGCACCCGGGCGCACCGACTGCGGGTCGGCCTTGGCGCCCATGAGCAGGTTGAGCCCCGTGAGCACCATCGTCTTGCCCGCGCCCGTCTCGCCCGTGATGACGGTCAGACCGTCGGACAGCGGTACCCGGGCCGATCGGATGACGCCCAGGTTCTCGATAGCGATCTCCTCGAGCACCTGACTCCTTAATTCTCTGGGTTTGTCTCGGCTGAAGGTACATCTTGCGCCACCGAGTTCCCCGACCCGACACGGTCCCGCCAGCCCGATACGGGCAGATTGAACTTCGAGACGAGGCGGTCCGCGAACGGCGCGCTCGACAGCCGTGCGAGCCGCACCGTACCGCCCTGGCGCACTACTACGCGAGAGCCCCGGGGCAACCGGATCTCCCGCCGTCCGTCGCAGGTGAGCACTCCCTCGACCGTCGACTGCGGCAGCACGTCGACCGTGTACCGCGACCGCGGGCCGATGACCAGCGGCCGCGCGAACAGCGCGTGCGCCGAAAGCGGCACCATCAGCACCGCGTCGACGTCGGGCCAGATCACCGGGCCGCCGCCCGAGAAGGCGTGCGCAGTGGAACCAGTGGCCGTGGACATCACCACGCCGTCGCAGCCGAACGACAGCAGCGGACGGCCGTCCACCCCGATCGCCACCTCGAGCATGCGGTCGCGAGTGGCCTTCTCGACAGTGGCCTCGTTGAGCGCCCAGCCCACCACGGGCTCGGCAGTGCCGGGCAGGTGCACCGACACGTCAACGGTGGCGCGCTCCTCGACCTCGTAGTCCCGGGCCGCCAGCCGCTGCACGGCGGCTCGCAGGTCCTCCCGCTCCGACTCGGCGAGGAAGCCCACGTGCCCCAGGTTCACCCCGAGCAGGGGGACGTCGGTGCCGCGGGTGAGCTCCGCCGCGCGCAGGATCGTGCCGTCACCGCCCAGCACGATCACGGCCTCGGACCGATGCACGCCCTCGCGTACCCGGTTGGCGGCCATGTGGTCGCCGAACTCCTCCGCCAGCGCGTCGTCGTGCAGCGTGGCCTCGAAGCCCGCCGTCTTCAGCTCGCGCAGGGCCTCGGCAAGCGCCGCGACCGCCCGGGGGCGTCCGCCATGGGTCACGATCAGGACGCGCCGGGTCACGGTTCCCCTTCCTTCTGCTCGTCGATCGGCTCGGTGCTCTGCTCGTTGTCCTGCCGCTCCCGCACGACGACGGCCGGCGGCTCCGGCGGATGGCCGGGCCTGCCGGCGGGCGCACCTTGCGCGGGGTCCCAGGCCACCGCCGCGCCGACGGCGTCGGCCAGCGCCCGCTCGTCGGTCTGGCTGTCCACCTGGCTGCCCGCCGGGTTCCCGGATGCCGGGCCGGCCCCGGGCGTCAGCCACACGAAGAACTCGCGGTTCCCGCTCGGCCCCGGCAGCGGGCTCGGCACCACCGCGCGGGCCCGCAGACCCAGGCGCTCCGCCGCACGAATCACCGTGGTCACCGCCTCGGCGTGCAGGGCCGGTTCGCGCACCACGCCACCGCTGCCCAGGCGCTCTCGCCCGACCTCGAACTGCGGCTTGACCATCAGCAACGCCTGCGCCCCGTGACGCAGCACGCCCGCGACCGCCGGCAGCACCACGGTGAGCGAGATGAACGAGAGGTCGGCGACCACGAGATCCGGGGACCGTGCGAGGTCGCCCGGCGTCAGGTCGCGGACGTTGAAACCCTCGACGACCGTGACCCGGTCGTCGGCACGTAGCGCGGGCACCAGCTGGTCGTGTCCCACGTCGACCGCGACCACATGGGCGGCGCCCCGACACAGCAGCACGTCGGTGAACCCCCCGGTGGACGCACCGAGATCGGCGCAGAACGCGCCCTCGACCACCGGTCCGCCCGGCACCCGGGCCAGCGCGTCCAGCGCACCGGCCAGCTTCCACGCGGCACGCGACGCGAACTCGTGCGCCGGGTCGGCGCCGGGAGCGACCGACACGTCCTCGCCGTCGAGCACCGCCGCCGACGGCTTGACCACCACCCGGCTCGCTACAGTCACCCGGCCGGACGCGACGAGCTCCGCGGCGTGCCGCCGTGAACGGGCCAGCCCGCGGCGGACCAGCTCCGCGTCCACGCGCGTGCTCGCTGTCATCGTCGCCACCGTCAGGCGTCACCGCTCAGGTGTGCCCGCAGAGCGTCGTGGACCGCCTCGAAGCGGGCCACGTGCTCGGCCGGGGGCAGGTCGTCGAGCCCGTCGAGCGCATCGAGCGCACGCCGGACACCCGCGTCGGGATCCGCGGGGCCAGTCGCGGGTTCCTCGATCTCGTAGAACTCGTCCATCGTGCGTCAACGCTCCACTGTGCTCGTCTGTGCTCGTTGCTACCCACAGCCCCGTCAACGACGGGCCGTCGGCATGCTGCAAGACACGGTACCTGTCGCCTCCGACAGAACCCTGGAGAAATCGGCATGGTCCTGTCGCGCTGCACCTCCGGCTCAGGCGGACAGCTCGGGCACCGCCGCCGCGTCCAGGGCCTCCCCCGCGTCGACGGCGGCCCACGCCGCGGCACACGCGGCGCGGACCAGGTCGATCCCGGCGCCGTCGAGCCGCAGCTCGCCGCCGGACACCTGGGCGGCCGCGCCGCCGGACACGTACCAGCCGTCCGCGAGGACCGGCGCCGGGTGCGGTTCGAGCAGAGCGCGCAGGTCCGCGCCGAGGAACGACGGGCGCTCCCCCGGTACGGCGAGCACGGCGTCGCGCGCCGTCGAGACGCCCGTCAGCACGTGCAGCCCCGGATATCCGCCCGCGCGCGCCCCGCCGAGGTCCGTGTCGAGCCGGTCCCCTATCACCAGCGGGCGGTGCGCCCGGGCACGCTCGACCGCGAGCCGGTACATCGTGGGCGACGGCTTCCCGGCGCTGTCAGGCGTGACACCCGTCGCCGAGACCACCGCACCCACCAGCGCGCCGTTGCCGGGCGCGAACCCACGCGCCGTCGGCAGGGAGAGGTCCAGGTTGCTCGCCACGTGCCAGGCGCCGCTGCCCACCGCATAGGCGGCCTCCGCGAGCTGCGCCCAGCCCACCTCGGGCGCATAACCCTGGGCGACGGCGTCCGGCTCGTCGTCCGCCGACTCCACCACCGTGAAGCCCGCCGACTGCACCGCGGTCACCAGACCCTTGCCGCCCACCACGAGCACCTTCGCGCCCGGGTCGAGCCGGGTCGTGAGCAGAGCGGCGCACGCCTGCGCCGCGGTCATGACCTCGTCCGGGTCGGTCGGGATGTCCAGGCCTGTGAGCTGGCCCGCTACGTCCTCCGGCTCGCGCGACGCGTTGTTCGTCACGAACAGCAGGCGCATCCCGCCCGACCGCGCCGCGGCCAGGCTCGCCGACGCGTGCTCGATCGGCAGGTGCCCCTTGTACGCCACGCCGTCCAGGTCGACGAGTGCGAGATCGTAGGCCGCGGCGAGCGGGACGTCGCTCGCCAGCAGCCCGGCGTTCGCCGTCACGCCTTCTCCTGCCCGACGTCGGACCGGTCGCCCTCGGCGGCCGGCTCGCCCTCGACGTCGCTCGCCTCGGGCGCGGCCGGGGCCTCGTCGGCATCCGACCGGTCGTCCTTCGCCTCGTCCGACTCGCCAGACGCTTCGGCCGGCTCCTCGGACGCTACGGCGGGCTCCTCGTCAGACTCCGCCGCGGTCGGCTCGTCGACGGCGTCCGCCTCGGGCTCGTCGTGGTCGGCTTCGTCCTCGGCGCCGTCGGGGTCCTCGCGCTCGGGCTCGTCGGGCGAGTCGGCGGAATCGGGCGAGTCGGCCGAATCCCCGGAGTCCGCCGAGTCAGGCGAATCCGCAGAGTCAGGCGAGTCTGCCGACTCCTGCTCGTCGTCCTCGTCGTCCTCGTCGTCCTCGTCGTCGTGCGCGCCATCCGGCTCGTCCGAACCCTCGTCGTCCCTGTCGGAGTCCTCGGGCTTTTCATCGTCCGAGTCCTCGGGCTCGGCGGCGGCCGCGAGCTCCTCGGGGTGGTCGGCGGCGTACTCCTCTTCGGCGAGCGCCGCGTCCTCCTCGACGTCGAACACGGTGATGTCCTCGTCCGGCTCGGTCGCGCCGATGGCCCGCTCGAGCGCCTTGGCGTCGACCGATGCCAGCAGAGCAGCGGCCTCGTCGGCCCGGCCCGCCACCTCGAGCGCCACGGCGCGCGCCTGCACGACCCGCAGCCCGAGATCGCCCTTGGCGTCCTCGGCCGAGACCTTGTCGAGCACGGCCAGGGCGGCGTCGTGCTCGCCCAGATCCGAACGGGCACCGCTCGCCACGATCGCGAGCTCGATGCGGCCGGTCGCGTCGAGCGTCGCCGCCTCCTCCGACGCCGCGAGCGCGAGGGCACGCTCCGGGCGGCCGAGTCCGCGCTCGGCGTCGGCCATGATCGGCAGGTGCTCCGACGAGCCGTTCAGCCGGCGCACCGTGCGCAGCTCGCGCAGGGCCTCCGCGAAGCGGTTCGTGCGGTAAGCGGCCAGGCCGGCGGCCTCACGGACGATGTCGATGCGGCCCGCGCCGCGCACCGCCGCCTGGGCGTGCTCGTAGGCACGCTCCGGGTCGACGTCGAGCAGCCGGCCCGCCATCACGAGGTGCAGCCCGACGTACTCGGCGTGGTCCTTGCTCAGCCCGCGCAGGCGCGAGCGCGCGTCGCGGTCGAGCTGGTCGAACGTGACGTCGTCTGCGATCTCCGGCTCCGGCGGCCGGGGAGCGCGGTCCTCGTGCTCGTCACGCTTGTCCGGGCGCGGTCGGTCGTCACGGTCGTTGAACGAACGGCGCGCACCGCCGCGGTCATCCCGCGCCGGACGGTCGGTACCGCGGCCATCGCGGCTGGGACGGCCGCCACCACGGTCATCGCGGCGCGGCCGGTCGGTCTCGTTCCCGCGGAACGGACGGGCACCGCGGTCGTCGCGGCCGCGGTCGTCGCGGCCACGGCTGTCCCGGGCACCGCGGTCGTCGCGGTCGCCGTACGGACGAGCGGGTCGGTCGCCGTCGGTGCGCCGGACCGGACGGTCGCCGTCGTGACGACGAGGGCGGTCACCGCCACGGTCGTCGGTACGCGGACGGTCATCGCGACGCGGGCGGTCGCCGTCGTTCCCACGGAACGGACGGGCACCGCGGTCGTCGTGGCGCGGGTGCTCGGCACGATCGTCACGACGCGGACGGTCCCCGCCACGGTCCTCGAACGAACGGCGCGGCCGGTCGTCACGGTCGCCGAACGAACGGCGCGGCCGGTCGTCGTCGGTACGACGGAACGGCCGGTCACCACCGCGGTCGTCCCGACGGGGACGCTCCGAACCACGGTCATCGCGACGCGGGCCGCCCGCGCCACGGTCATCGCGACGCGGGCCGGCCGGGCCACGGTCGTCACGACGCGGACGGTCGCTCCCACGGTCCTCGAACGAGCGGCGCGGCCGGTCGTCCTCCGGGCGTGCGGGGCGGTTGCCACCGCGGTCCTCGAAGTTGCGGCGCGGGCGATCGTCGCGGTCGCCGAACGTGCGGCGCGGACGGTCGTCGCGGTCAAAGGTTCGGCGGGGACGGTCGTCGTCGCGGCGCGCGGGACGTTCGCCGCCACGGTTGTCCCGGTCCGCGTAGGGCCGGCCCGGACGATCGGCGTCGTTCCCGCGATACGGGCGGTCGTTCCGTGCACCGCGGTCGTCGCGGCCGGCCCGGTTGTCCCGGTCTCCGCGGTTGTCCCGGTCGGGCCGGTTGTCCCGGTCGCCGAACGAACGGCGCGGCCGGTCGTCATCGTTGCGACGGGGCGAACGCTCGCCACCACGGGCGTCGCGGCGCGGTCGGTCGACGCCGCGGTCGTCGTGCGGCCGGCGCGGACGGTCGTCGTCGCGCCGGGGTGCGTCGCCACCACGGGCGCCGTCATACCGGCGGCCCCGGTCACCACCGCGCTCCCCGCCGCGGTCGTCGCGACGCGGCCCATGGCCCTCGCTGCGATTGCCGCCCTTGCGCTCGCCGCGGCGGTCGCCCTCGCGGTCGTTCCCCTGGTTGCGGGGCGTTTCGTTCACGGTGTTCCCTTCGATGACAGATGCCCACACATTCTCCCACGTGGGCAGGCATCCCCCGGGGTCGAAAGGCTGTGACGTGTCCGTCCACGAACGGCCGAGTCACAACGCCTGCGCCGAGGTCGGTCGGATGCACTCCGCCAGGATCGAGCTCGGTCGGTTGCCTCGAGATCGGTCCATCGACGGACCGATCTCGAGGCAACCGACCGACCTCACGCGAATGCGCCCAGCAGCTCCGCCGGTCCGACGCCGCGCAGCGACGCATCCAGCACCAGCACCATGTGCGCGCATCGCATCTGCCGCCCCTGCCGCTCCAGCGCGTCAGTGATCTGCAGCAGGCACCCCGGGTTGGACGTGACCAGCAGCTCGGCGCCCGTCGCAGCCACGTTCGCGGCCTTCCGGTCCCCCAGCTCCCGCGCGGGCTCCGGGTTGGTCAGGTTGTAGATGCCGGCCGACCCGCAGCACATGTCGCCCTCGGCGATCTCCTTGACCACCAGCCCCGGGATCGTCGCGAGCACCGCACGCGGCTGCGCCTTCACGCCCTGGGCGTGCCGCAGGTGGCAGGCGTCGTGGTAGGCCACGGTCATCGGCAGCGGATGCCGCGGCGCGACGGGCTCCAGCTCCGCCAGCACCTCCGAGATGTCGCGGGTCTTCGCCGCGAATGTCGCAGCCCGTTCCGCGTACTCGGGATCGTCCGCGAGCAGGTCCGCGTAGTCCTTCATCGTGGACCCGCACCCGGCCGAGTTGGCCACTATCCGCTCCACGCCCGCTCCCGAGAACGTGTCGATGAGCGCCCGTGCGTAGTCGAGTCCCTCGGCCTCGCGCCCGGCGTGCACGGACAGCGCGCCGCAGCACCCCTGGTCGGGCGGCACGACCACCTCGCAGCCCTCCGCCGCCAGCACCCGCGCCGTGGCCGCGTTGACGCCCGGGTAGAACTCCCGCTGCACGCAGCCCAGCAGCATCCCGACGGTCATCCGCTTCGTACCGGTCGCGGGCACCAGCGCGGGCACCGGGATACGGGGAACCACCGGAGGCGCGATCGCCTCCATCGTCGCGAGCGTCGGGGAGAGCCGGGCCAGCACCGGCCGCACCAGGCGCGACAGCCCCGCGCGCTGGTACAGCGCGAGCAGGGGCCGGATCAGTCGCAGCCGCTCGGGACGGGGAAACAACGCGAAGATCACCGACCGCAGCAGCCGCTGCCCGCGCGTCCGGTGCTCGGCGCCGCGCCGCTCGACCTGCTGCCGCGTCGCCTCCACGAGCTTGTCGTACTGCACGCCCGACGGGCACGCGGTCACGCATGCCATGCATCCCAGGCACGCGTCGACGTGCTGCACCAGCGAGGAGGACATGGGCTCGCCCTCGAGCCCCTCCTTCATGAGGTAGATCCGCCCGCGCGGGGAGTCCATCTCCTCGCCCCACAGCGAGTACGTCGGGCAGGCCGGCAGGCAGAACCCGCAGTGGACGCAGTCGTCCACCAGCTCGCGGGCGGGCGGATGATGCTCGTCGAAGGCGCCGAGCACGTCCGGCTTCGCCTCTGTCATCAGGTGCCTCCAACCATCAGATGCCTCCCACGAATCGGCCCGGCGCGAGACTGCGCCCGGGATCGAGCTGCCGCTTGATCGCACGCATCAGGTCGAGCCCGCCCACGGGCCCCCACGCGTCCAATCTGGCGCGCACCTCCCGCGGCGCGCGCAGCACCGTCACCGTCCCGTCCCGCGGGCTGGGAGCGGCCCCCCGCAGGTGCCCGACGGCGTACGCGGTCGCCTCGGGCGTACCCGTCACCACGGTGTGCAGCACGCCGGCGGCGGTCCCCCGCAGCGCTACCCCGACGCCGTACCGCTGCTCGGCGCCGCGTGCCGCCGCCAGCAGGTCGGCCACCCCGGTGAGGGTCGCGGTCGCCTTGCCATAGGTCTCGACAGGCTCAACCCCCGAGGCGCTGGTCGCGCCCCCGACCGTGGTCGAGCCTGTCGAGACCCCGGTTCCGAAAGGCCCAGCCGCCGCCGCGCCCGGCAGCACCGCCCACCACGCGGGCGGCTCGCGCTGGACCCGCCCACCCAGCAGCTCGGCCGCGGCGGCAGCCCGCTGCCCGACGGCGGCAGTCGTGCCCTCCAGCAGCACCGCCACCTCGGCGCCGTCGCTCCCCGCAGGCCGGTCGATCTCGACAGCGGCGGGCGCGAGCTGCGAGGCGACGACGTCGCGGGCGCGCGCGGCGACGTCGGCCAGCGGGCCGGTCGCGACGACGAACGCCCGGTCCGGCCGGGCCGGGTGGAGCCGGAAGGCAGCCCGCACCACGACGCCGAGGGTGCCGTACGCGCCGGTCAGAAGCTTGGCCAGGTCGTATCCGGCGACGTTCTTGACCACCTTGCCGCCCGACGAGGCGATGGTGCCGTCGGCGAGCACCACGGTCGCCCCGAGCACGAGGTCACGGATCCCGCCGCGCTGCAGGCGACGCGGCCCGGACGCCCCGGTCGACAGCGCCCCGCCCACGGTGGAGCCGCCCGCGAGCCGTTCCGGCGGCAGGTCCACGACCAGCTCCTGCGCGGCGGCCCGGACCGTCTCCGACAGGGCAGCAACCGGCAGCCCGGCCTCGGCCACCACCACGAGGTCGCCCGCGCCGTGCTCAACGAGCCGGTCCAGGCCGGTGGTGTCCAGGATCAGGTCGACACGCTCGGGCGGCGCACCCCAGTCCAGGGCCGTCCCGGCGCCACGCGCCACGGTGGCCAGCCCCTGGGCGGTTGCCTCGCGGAGCACGGCGGCCACTCCGTCCGCGGACGCCGGCCGCGCCACCGCCGTCGCGGGCACACCGTCCACGGCGTCCGCCGGTCCTGCCTCCCGGACCTCACCACCGTCGCGCTTCAGCGCGTCCGCGAGCCGCTGCAGGTCCGCCATCAGAAGACCTCCGCCACGCCGGACTCCGCCAGCGGGTGCGCGCCCTGGTGCCGTCCGGGTCGCTCCCCGCAAAGCCGGGGTGTGGGGAACACCTTGCCCGGGTTGGAGATGCCGTCCGGGTCGAAGGCGCAGCGGACGGCCTGCATCGTGTCGAGGTCGTCGGCGGTGAACATCCGCGGCATGTGCTTGGCCTTGTCGGCGCCCACGCCGTGCTCGCCCGTGATCGAGCCGCCGTGCGCGAGACACAGGTCGAGGATTCCGCCGGCCACCTCCTCGGCGCGGTCGACGGCGCCCTCGACCGAGCCGTCGAACAGCACCAGCGGGTGCAGGTTGCCGTCCCCGGCGTGGAACACGTTCGCGACCCGGACGCCGGCGCTCTCGCTGAGCTCGGCGATCTGCCGCAGCACCAGCGGGAGCGCCGTCCGCGGGATCACGCCGTCCTGCACTATGTAGTCCGGGCTGATCCGGCCGACCGCCGCGAACGCGGACTTGCGGCCTTTCCAGATCAGGGCGCGCTCGTCGTCGTCGGCCGCCACCCGCACCTCGAAGGAGCCGGCCTCCTCGCACAGCCGCACGACGTCGTCGAACTCCCCCGCGACGTCGGGCGACGGCCCGTCCAGCTCGACCACGAGGACGGCGCCCGCGCCCGCCGGGTAGTTGCAGTGCACGGCCGCCTCGGCGGCCTCGATCGCCAGCGCGTCCATCATCTCGATCGCGGCGGGAATCACCCCGGCGGCGATGATCGCGGAGGTGGCGGCTCCGGCGTCATCCATGGAGCGGAACGCCGCCAGCAGGGTACGGACCTCCTGCGGCAGCCGCGTCAGGCGCACCGTGGCCGCGGTGACGACGCCGAGCGTGCCCTCGCTGCCGACCAGCGCACCGAGCAGGTCGTACCCGGGCGGGTCGGGCGCCTTGCCGCCGATCTCTACCCGTTCGCCACCGGGCGTCACCAGGTCCAGGCCTGTGACGTGGTTGGTGGTGAAGCCGTACTTGAGACAGTGGGCGCCACCCGAGTTCTCGGCGACGTTCCCACCGATCGAGCACACCGACTGGCTGGAGGGATCGGGGGCGAAGTAGTACCCGTCCGGGCTGGTCGCGGCGGTGAGCTGCAGGTTGATCACCCCCGGGTCGACGACGGCGCGCTGGGCCGCGACGTCAACCTCCCGGATCGCTCGCATCTGCGACATGACCACGAGCACCCCGTCGGAGTGCGGCAGCGCACCGCCCGACAGGCCAGTGCCGGACCCGCGCGCCACGAACGGCACGCCGTTCCGGGCGCAGGCCCGCACCGTCGCCGCGACGTCGTCCGGATCCTGTGCCAGGACCACCACGCCAGGGACCACCCGGTACGCCGCCAGCCCGTCGCACTCGTACGTACGACGGCGCTGCCGGTCCGTGATCACCTGGTCACTGCCGAGCTCGGCGATGAGCTCGGCGGTGATGATGTCCAGCGGCGTCGCAGTGCTCGGGGCCATGGCAACCTCCTCGTTGCGGCGGGCAGGGCGGCTGGGCGGCCCGGCCGCTCAGTCCATGCGCTCGTACGCCGGCAGGGTGAGGAAGTCCGCGTAGTCGTCCGCCACCGCCACCTCGAGGAACGTCTGCTTCGCCTCCGTGTAGTCTGCCGCGTCGCCCGGCAGCTTGGCGATCTCCTCCTCGACGATCCGGTCGATCAGCTCCCGCGTGACCTGGTGGCCGGTGTCGGCGAGCGTCACGTCGTTGTGCAGCCACTGCCACACCTGCGAGCGGGAGATCTCGGCGGTCGCGGCGTCCTCCATGAGGTTGAAGATCGCGACGGCGCCCAGCCCGCCGAGCCACGCCTTGAGGTACTGGATGCCCACCGAGATGTTGTTCCGCAGGCCGGCCTCGGTGACGTCGCCTGGCGTGGCGGCGACGTCGAGCAGCTGCGCCGCGGTGACCTGCACGTCCTCGCGGGTGCGGTCGATCTGGTTCGGCTTGCCGCCCAGCACCGCGGTGAAGACCTCCGTGCAGAGCTCCACCATGCCCGGGTGGGCCACCCAGGAGCCGTCGAACCCGTCGCTCGCCTCGCGGGTCTTGTCGTCGCGGACCTTCGCGAACGCCGCGTCGTTGACCTCCTTGTCGCGGCTCGGGATGAACGCGGCCATACCGCCTATGGCGTGGGCGCCGCGGGCGTGGCAGGTCTTGACCAGCAGCTCGGTGTACGCCCGCATGAACGGCACGGTCATGGTGACGGCGTTGCGGTCGGGCAGCATGAAGTCCGTGCCGCGCGTCCGGAAAGACTTGATCACCGAGAACATGAAGTCCCAGCGGCCGGCGTTCAGGCCGGAGCTGTGCTCCCGCAGCTCGTAGAGGATCTCCTCCATCTCGAACGCCGCGGGGTAGGTCTCGATGAGGACGGTGGCGCGGATGGTGCCCCGGGGGATGCCGAGGAAGTCCTGTGCCAGCACGAACGCGTCGTTCCAGAGCCGCGCCTCCAGGTGCGACTCCATCTTGGGCAGGTAGAAGTACGGGCCCTGGCCCTTCTCGATCTGGCGCAGCCCCGCGGTGGCGAGGTAGAGGGCGAAGTCCACCAGGCTCCCCGACACCGGCCGGCCGTCCACCAGGATGTGCTTCTCCGGCAGGTGCCAGCCGCGGGGTCGCACGATGATCGTGGCCAGCTCCTCGTCCGGCTTCAGCTCGTAGCGCTTGCCGTTCTCGCCCGTGAAGTCGATGGATCGGTTGATCGCGTCGAGCAGGTTGATCTGCCCGCCGACGACGGCGCTCCACTGCGGCGTGTTCGCGTCCTCGTGGTCAGCGAGCCACGCCTTCGCGCCGGAGTTCAGCGCGTTGATCGTCATCTTGCGGTCCGTGGGGCCTGTGATCTCGCAGCGCCGGTCCTCGAGGCCGGGCGCCCAGGGGGCCACGCGCCACGTCGGGTCGTCGCGGATGTGCCTGGTCTCGGGCAGGAAGTCCAGCGTGCCGCCCGCGGCCAGGTCCTCGACCCTCCGCTGCCGGGCCCCGAGGAGCTCGAGCCGGCGGTCGTCCAGCTCGCGGTGGAGGGCGGCTATCAGCTCCAGCGCCTGCGGTGTGAGCACCTCTTCCGCGCGCGGTGCGATGTCGCCGGTGATCGTCAGGCCGTCGGGAGTGTCCACGTCTGTTCCTTTGGTCGAGCGGCTTGCTCCGGACATATTCCACGATCCGGAAACCAAATACTTCCTAGCGAAAACACTAGGTGCCCGACGCCGCAGGGTCAACGCACCCGCTCAGCTCCCGGACAGCTCCGCGGCGACCTGTCGTGCGACCTCGTGCAGCAGCGGCACGGCTCGCTCCCCGAACTCGAACGACACGCGCGCCGCAGGACCCGACACGGAAAGAGCAGTCGGCACGGGAGCACCCGGTACGACGACGGCGAAGCACCGCACGCCGATCTCCTGCTCGCCGTCGTCCACGGCGTACCCGCGCTCACGAACCTCCGCCAGGGCGGCGAGGAGGGTGTCGATGTCGGTGATCGTCCGGTCGGTCGCGGGGGCGAGGCCGGCCCGCGTGGCGATGTCCCGCGCCGCACTGTCGGGCAGCTCGCCCAGGAGCGCTTTGCCGACACCCGTGCTGTGCAGGTGCACCCGCCGCCCCACCTCGGTGAACATCCGCATCGAGTGCGACGACGCGGCCTGCGCCACGTACACGGCCATCTCACCGTCGAGCATCGCCAGGTTCGCCGTCTCTCCCAGCTCCCGCGCGACACGCGCCAGGTGTCGGCGTGCGCCGGCTCCGAGCTGGCGGCCGGCGGCCTCGCCCAGGCGCATCATCCGGGCGCCGAGCGCATAGCGTCGCGAGGGAAGCCGCCGGGCGTAGCCGCGGGCGACCAGGGTGCGCATCAGCCGGTGGATTGTCGGTAGCGGCAAGCCTGACTGCTCCGAGAGCTCGCTCAGGCCGGCATCACCGCCGACCTCTGCCAGAATCTCGAGCAGATCGAGCGCCCGCTCGACCGACTGCACGCCAGGCTCTGCCACGTCACCCTCCCCATCGGACCGCCGGAGTTACCGGTCGACGGAAACAGCATTCCACAACGCGGAACAGCTGGGACGGGGGTCAGGTGGCTGTCCTGAGGGTGCAGGGCTGGTCCGCGCTTCGATGGCCGGGTAGCGCGACTCTGGCTGGGGTTGCCCTCGTCAGCTGGCCGGGTCGTACCCGAACTGCCGGACCTCTTGCGAGCAGCGGCAGGCGACGGCGATCTTCGCGGCCCACTCGAGTGCCGCCTCCCGCGAGGGCAGCTCGAGAACCGTGTAGCCGCCGTTGGGCACCCTGTGGCCTGGGTACGTGCCCTCGGTGACGGTGCCGTCGCCGGCCACGAGCACCGGGTCCACGTCCTCATCGATTCCGCCGCCGAAGACGTACACACCCGCCGCCTTGGCCTCCTCGATGACGGCATGCGAGTCTTCGACGACCGCCTCGAAGTCCTCCTCGGGGACCACCATGGCCTCACCGGGGAACGAGATCAGGTACTTCGTCATTCGAGGACTCCTCTGCTCCGGCGGCGCATCGGTAGGTTCTTCTCTGCGGCAACGCTTCTGGTGCCAAGCCTGATTATGGCGCCGGCGCCCGACATGTGCTCAAGGTAGAGCGTCCAACCGACCGCTGGAACGGGCTCGAGCCGCGGGTGTGCTGGGTTGTGTGGGCGCGCAAAAAAGTGGGGGTGGAGGATTCCCCCGGGGCCGTCGTCGGCCTCGAGGAGAATCCTCCACCCCCACTGAAAAGTTGTCCGGCGGCGTCCTACTCTCCCACCCCGTCTCCAGGGCAGTACCATCGGCGCTGTAGGGCTGAGCTTCCGGGTTCGGAATGGGACCGGGCGTTTCCCCCACGCTATGACCACCGTAACACTGTCGAGAATCAGGCAACCCCGCCGGCCCACTCACCCGCACGAAAGGTGTGGGGGTGGTGGTCGGGGGTTGGTGCCCGTGACTCGGGAACCGCATAGTGGACGCGTAGCAACACTTTGAAACTTTATTAGGC
>NZ_BNAS01000010.1 GCF_014653785.1 Promicromonospora soli
CCTGTGCGTGCGCTGCAATCACGCGAAGCAGGCGCCCGGGTGGAGGCAGAAGACAGCAGAGATCGACGGCCGGCACGCGGTGGAGACGATCACGCCCACGGGGCACACCTATACCTACCTCGCGCCCACACCACCCGAACCTGCCCGACCGGACCCGGCCCAACCCAAGCCCGTCCAACCGGAGCCGGTCCGACCAGAGCCGGTCCGACCAGAGCCGGTCCGACCAGAGCCGGTCCGACCAGAGCCGGTCCGACCAGAGCCGGTCCGACCAGAGCCGGTCCGACCGGTGCAGGCCCGGGAGGCGGTCCCGGCATGGACGCCGGCCGTCGGCGTCGGCGGACCGCGTGAGGGGCGTGTCCCGCGCAGCCGGTACTCGATCGGCTGCCACACCCCGCATCGCAGCGGGACGGTCAGCTACCGGCCACCCGGCCGGCGTCGAGCACCACGGCGGAGACGACCAGCCGACCTCTCCTGGGCACATATCCGCTGAACCGGGCGCCGCCGCGAGCCCGTCCTCGCGGCGGCCCCCAGCATGCCCGGGACCAGATGTCCGTCCACTCCCCGGATGCAAGACTGGGCGCCTACCTAGTCCAGGAGGCGTCCGATGAACCCGTTCGTACTGGTCGGTGGCGGCCTGGCGACAGCGCGCGCCGCTGAAGCGCTACGGACCGAGGGATTCGACGGAGACGTCGTTGTCGTCACCAGCGAGCCCCACCATCCATACGAGCGGCCGCCGCTCAGCAAGGACTACCTGCGCGGCGAGGCGGAGCGTGACGCCGTCTTCCCGCTGGACGAGGCCTGGTACCGCGAGCACGCCGTCTCCGTCCGCACCAACGAGACCGTGGTCGGGCTGAATCCGGCGGCGCACAGCTTGACGCTGTCCGACGGCGCCACGCTCCCCTTCGCGAAGCTCCTCCTCGCGCCCGGCTCCACGCCGCGGCCGCTCGACGTCATCGGCACCGACCTCGGCGGCGTCCACTACCTGCGCACCCTCGACGACTCCGACCGCATCTCCAGCATGCTGCTCGAAGCGTCGCTGGAGGGGGTCGGACGGGTCGCCGTCGTCGGCGACGGGTGGATCGGGCTCGAGGTGGCGGCGTCGGCCCGGTCCCTGGGGCTGGACGTCACCGTGGTGGGCCGCGGCTCCCACCCGCTGGGGCGCGTGCTCGGGCCCGAGATGGGCGACTTCTACGCGGGTATCCACACCGAGCACGGTGTGCGGCTGCTGAGCCGCACCACTGTCACGCGGATGCGGGGCGCGGACGGCCGGGTCACCGGCGTCGACCTGTCGGACGGCACGCACGTCGGGGCGGACGTCGTCGTGATCGGCGTGGGCGCCAGCCCGAACATCGGTCTCGCGGAGGCCGCCGGGCTGGACCTGCGGCCCGCGTCGCTGGGCGGCGGGATCGCCGTGGACGGAACACTCGTGACGTCACACCCGGACATCTTCGCTGCAGGCGACGTAGCGAGCGTCCCCTCACTGCACTACGGGCGGCCGTTGCGGGTGGAGCACTGGGCGACTGCGCAGGACAGCGGCACGCATGCAGGGCGGGCGATGCTCGGTTCCACCGATCCGTACGACAAGCTGCCGTACTTCTACAGCGACCAGTTCGAGGTCGGGATGGAGTACACCGGCTGGGTGGACGTCCCTGGTGGCTACGACGAGGTGGTCGTCTCCGGGAGCGTCGACAGCCGGGAGCTCGTGGCGTTCTGGCAGCTCGACGGGCAGGTCGTGGCCGGGATGGCCGTGAATGTGTGGGAGCAGATGGAGCGTGTGGAGGAACTGATCAGGTCCAGGAGGAAGCCGGCCCGCGAGGAGCTGGAGGCCTTCGTGAGCTGACCTCCGGGTGGGACGATTCACCGGTGCCGCCACTGCCCCGGATCCTCGCACTCGCCGCTGCCTCTGCGCTGGCGCTCGCCGGGTGCATCCCGGCCGACGCCGCCCCGCCGGCCGAGTCCGATGCGGCCGCCGAGCTGGAGACCGCCGCCGACGCGGTGCGTGAGCTGGACGGTGTGGTCGAGGTCGCGGTCCGCCGGACCACGGTCGCCGAGCCCGTCGCCGGTAACTTCGGCGAACGACCAGCGACCACCCTCAGCAGTGTTCGCGTCGAGGTTCGGCTGGACGAGACGCTCGGCGCCGGCGCGGCGGGCGACATCGCCGGCGAAGCGCACCAACTATTGGTCGCGGGCGCTAGCCGCATGGACGGCTACGACAACATCGCCGTCTCAGCCGAATTCTTCGCAGGCTCCGAGAAATCCGAGGACTCCGCGTCCGCCCGCCCCTGGCTCACGATCGGGGCGGGAGCTCGCGGCGTGACCGGGACTCTGACGGACTCCGTGGCCGACGCCGTCGAGGACGGCTACGAGCTGCGCGGGGCCGGCGCCGAGACCGTGAGCACCAGCCTCGGCGACGGCGACGGCACGTGGGAGGACGATCCGCTCGCCGCGACGGCCCACGTCACAGCGACGTCCCCGGACGACCTGGTGGCCCTGGCCGAAACAGCGGTCGAGCTGGAACGTGGCGCCGGGCTCGAGGCCCCGGGTGCCCGGTACGAGGCCATGTCCCGCGTGCCCGACGTCGACGCCGTCCGGCTGCTGGTCGCCGCGGCGGCCCGGCCGGACGTGCGGGACGTGGCCTATCTGGCACAGCAACAGCAGCTCGAGATTCGGTCCGGCGCCGACTCCGGCGCAAAGAGCCTTGCAGACCTGCATCACTGGCTCGAAGCACAGGTCTTTGCCACTGCGGACAGCCCGCTGGGTTACACCGTCCTCGACGCGAGCTTCGCCGAGACGACAGGGTGGGTGTCCGGGGCCGAACCCGCGTCGCACGCGCCGCACACCCTCGACCCGTTCGGCGGGGCGGCACCCTGGCCCGACGATCCCGCGGCCCCCGCCTGCACCGGCGAGACCCTGGAGGTCACGTTCGGCATCGTGGACTCGGCCGCGGGCACACGTGGCGGGTCGGTGCACGCCCGCAACGTGTCGGGCGGGCCATGCGCAGTCGAGAACGTGCCCGGCCTGGTCTTCCGGAACGGAGCCGGGCAGGCTCAGGCCGACATCACCATCGAACCGTACGAACCCGGTGTCGAGCCCGGCCGCGTGGTGGTGCCCGACGGCGAGTCCGTGCTCGCCCCGCTGCTGTGGCGCGCCATGTCGACGGCCAACGACCCGGACACGACCACGACGGTCGAGGTCACCGCCGTCCCGGGCGCCGATCCCGTACTGCTCGACGTGACGACGGACGGGACGCCGGCGTCGGGGCTCGACGTCCTCGACGGTGCCGAGGTACGCGTCGGACCCTGGACGCAGAGCGGCTGACCTGCCAGCTCGGACGACGTAGCACTATCAACCTGACCGAGCCTCGGCGTCAGCCGCGAGCCGCGAGGTGTGCCAGCCAGCCACCGGACGCCGTGATGTCGCGGGCCCCGTCGAGTGCCGCGGGTTCGCACAGGAAGCCGGAGACCTCGGTGTTGTCGGCCAACAGCACCTTGCCGATGGTCATGGGCGCCGGGACCGAAGCCACGAAGTCGCCGAACCCGGCGGGCGTCAGCTCCCAGACCTCGGCCTCGATCGGGGCGCCGCCGTCGGACACGCGGACCAGACCCGGCTTCGCCGGGGTCGTGTCCAGGGCGAAGAGCCGGTACACGGGCGCGGTGGTGGTCGCAGCAACCAGGCGGCCGCCGCGGTCGACGAGCTGATGGTTGAGCGGCTGCCCGCTCAGGTGCGCGCCGACCACGGCGATCGGGACCACGACAGGCGGCGCCGATGCGGGCGGCACCGCCACGTGACCCTCGGCGAGCAGCTCGGCGACGCCCGCGAGCAGGCCGTCGCTGAATGCCGGCCCCACCAGCTGGACGCCGAACGGCAGGCCGTCCGCCTCCCCCGCCGGCACCGCGAGAGCGGACATGTCCAGGAGGTTCGCGAAGTTGGTGAACCGGCCCAGGTCGGAGTTCACGCCCACCGGGTTCGCCCCGACCTCGGCGAGGGTGGGGTGCCGCGTCGTCGTCGGGAGCAGGAGGGCGTCCGTGCCGGCGAGCGCGCTGCGCGCTGCCAGGCCCAGCTCGTCGAGCCGGGCCATGTCCGCGAAGAGCTCGTGCGCCAGGGGCGCGGCCGCCCTGCCGATGATCGCGCCGACCACGGGGTCGACGGCGTCCGGATGGCTCGCCACGAACTCCCCCACGGCGGCATACCGCTCCGCGACGAAGGCCCCCTCGTAGAGCAGCCGCGCGGCAGCCAGCAGGGGCCCGATGTCGACCCGGCGCACGCGCGCGCCCGCACGGACCAGGCGGTCGACGGCAGCCTCGAAGGCCTCCGCCCAGCCGGGGGCGAGCGGGCCCAGCGCCTCGGGCGCAGGGACCGCGACGACGGGCGGGCCGCCGTCGGACCCGGCGCCCCGCACCGCGTGCCAGTCCGGGGGCAGGTCGCGCGCCAGGGGGTCGACGCCGTCCGGCCCGGCCAGGCTCAGCAGGGCCCGGCGCGCAGTGGCCAGGTCCCTCGCCAGCACCGTCACGCAGTCGAGCGAGCGGCACGCGGGCACGACGCCGGTCGCCGGCACCACGCCGCGCGTCGCCTTGATCCCGACGAGCCCGTGCAGCGCCGCCGGCACCCGGCCCGACCCGGCCGTGTCCGTGCCGAGCGCCACGTCGACGATTCCCAGCGCCACCGCGACGGCGGAACCGCTCGACGACCCGCCCGAGATCCGCTCCGGCGCCGTCGCATGCCGCACCGCGCCGTACGGGCTGCGCGTGCCCACCAGGCCGGTGGCGAACTGGTCGAGGTTCGTGGTGCCGAGCACCAGCGCACCGGCCGCCCGCAGGCGGGCGACCGCCGTCGCGTCCCGGTCGGGCGAGTAGGCGAATGCCGGGCACCCCGCCGTCGTCGGCAGCCCGGCGACGTCGATGTTGCCCTTCACCGCCGCGAGCAGCCCGGCCAGCGGCAGCTCTTCCCCCGCCTCGAGCCGCCGCGTGACCTCGTCGGCGTCGGCCAAGACGTCGGCGCGCGCACGCAGGTCGATCCACACCTCCGGCCGGTCCACCTCGGCGACCCGGGCATACGCGGCCTCGACCCGCTCGACGAGCGCGTTCACGCCGCCATCTCCTCAGCCACCACCACGAGCACCCGCCCCGGCCCCACCTGCTCTCCGGTCGCCACGTGCACGGAGCTGACCACGCCGTGGGCGGTCGCGGTGACTGGTGCTTCCATCTTCATGGCCTCCAGGGTGATGAGGGTGTCGCCGGGCACCACCGCGTCGCCCGGCTCGACGTCGACCCGGAACACCGTGCCGACGAACGGCGCCTCGACGCCGTGCGCGCCGGGCGGGACCGGCACGCCGACGGCGGCGGGCGCAGCGACCGGCTCCGGCCGCGGCTCGAACTCCCCCGCCGCCGCCCAGGCCTCGCGCTCGGCCTGGAACGCGGCGGCCTGCCGCTCGCGGAACCCCGCGATGGGCCCGGCGTTCTGCTCGAGGAACCGCTGGTACTCGGCGAGGGCGAACTCGCCGTCCTCCACCCGCAGCTCGAGACGGCCGGCGGCGGCCTGGTCACGCAGCCCCCCGAGCTCCTCGGAGGACACCGGATACCAGCGGATCCGGTCGAAGAACCGCAGCAGCCACGGGGTTCCCGGCCGGAACGAGCCGCGCTGTGCGTGCGTGGACCACACCTGCGTGGTGCGGCCCACGAACTGGTACCCGCCAGGCCCTTCCATCCCGTAGATGCACAGGTAGGCGCCGCCGATGCCCACGGCATTCTGGGGCGTCCAGGTGCGCGCCGGGTTGTACTTGGTGGTCACCAGCCGGTGGCGCGGGTCCAGCGGGGTGGCCACGGGCGCGCCGAGGTACACGTCGCCCAGGCCCAGCACCAGGTACTCGGCGTCGAAGACCGTCCGGTAGACGTCCTCCACCGTGTCCAGCCCGTTGATCCGGCGGATGAACTCGATGTTCCACGGGCACCACGGGGCGTCGTCGCGCACACCGGCCATGTACCGGCGGATGGCCTCGCGCGTGGCCGGGTCGTCCCACGACAGCGGCAGCCACACGGTGCGCGAGGGCACCACGAGCTCGGCGGTGGGCGGTAGCGCGGCGTCGACCTCCTGGACCAGGTCGAGCGTCTGCCGCAGGGTGAGTACCGCCGGGTCGAGGTGCACCTGCAGGGACCGGATGCCGGGCGTCAGGTCGAGGACTCCCGCGGCCCGCAGCGCACGGGTCACCGCCGGGTCGTACGTGCTCGCGGCGTCGCGCGGCACGCCGAGCCGTTCGTACAGGCCCTCGGCCAGCGCATGCACCCGGATGCGTGAGGCGACGTCGAGCTGCATGGGCCCGTACTCGACGAGCAGGTTGTCGTCGCCGCTGCGCCGGTACGTGACCTCGGGCGACACCTGCGTACCGCCCCGGATCACGGCCGGCACGCGGGCGAGCACACCGCCGTCGGACACGGCGTCGCGGTCGGCGATGGCCTGCCGCAGCGGTGCGGCGCGCAGGGCGTCCGCCTGCGCCTCGCCCACGGGGACGAAGCGAACCGTGTCGCCGGGCCGGAGCTGGCCGAGCTTCCACAGGTGACCCACCGCCACGGTCGCCGGACAGGTGAAGCCGCCCAGGCTGGGCCCGTCGGGACCCAGGAGGATCGGGAGGTCGCCCGTGTAGTCGACGGCGCCCACGGCGTACGGCGTGTCGTGGATGTTCGAGGGGTGCAGGCCGGCCTCGCCGCCGTCGGACCGCGCCCAGGTGGGCCTCGGGCCCACGAGCCGCACGCCGGTGCGCGCCGAGTTGAAATGCACCTCCCAGTCCGTGGCGTAGAACTCGGCCATGTCTTCGATCGTGAAGAACTCCGGCGCCGCGTGCGGCCCCTCCAGGGCCGCAACCTCCCACCGTTCGGGAATCTCCGGCCGCTCCTCCGGCGGCACGGGCTTCGCCTGCCCGGACCCGGAGGGGTCGCCCAGGCGGATTACGTCACCCGTGCGCAGGGGCGCGCCGGTGGTGCCGCCGATCTCGCCCAGGTCGAACGTCGCCGCCGAGCCCAGGATCTGTGGGGCGTCGATCCCACCCACCACCAGCACGTAGGTGCGCATGCCGCGGGCGGGGGCTCCGACGTCGAGCACGGCGCCCGGCCCGAGGGAGAGCGGCTCCCACTGGGCCGCGGGGACGCCGTCGACGGTCACCGGCGCCGGCGCGCCCGTGACCATGACTGTGGCGCCGGTGCGGAACCGCAGCGCCGGGCCGTGCAGCGTGCACTCCAGGCCGGGCGCACCCTCAGGGTTGCCCAGGGCCTGGTTGCCGAGGCGGAACGACAGGTCGTCCATCGGCCCCGACGGCGGGATGCCCACGTGCCACAGCCCCGTGCGGCCCGGCCAGTCCTGGATGGTGGTCAGCATGCCCGGCCGCATCACCTCGAACCGCGGCGAGGCGTCCGCGACGTGCGCCAGCGTCCCGGTGTCGTGGCGAGCAGCGACGACGTCGGGGTGGTCCGGCAGCGCGGCGAGCAGGCCCAGGTTGGTGGCCACGCCGTCGATCCGGGAGCCGTCGAGGCCACGGGCGAGCGCGGCCCAGGCCTGCTCACGGTCCTCGCCGCCGGCGATCACCTTGGCCAGCAGCGGGTCGTAGTGCGCCGAGACGGTGGTGCCGGCCTCGACCCAGGTGTCGACGCGGACGTCCGCCGGGAACGCGGCGTGCGTGACCGTCCCCGCGCTGGGGGCGTTGTCCCGGTCGGGGTTCTCGGCGTAGACGCGGGCCTCGACGGCGGCGCCGCGAGGGGCGCGCGGGGCGTCGAGCCACTCGCGCACCATGCCGCTGTCGCCGCCGGCGAGCCGCAGCATCCAGGCGACGAGGTCGACGTCGTAGACGGCCTCGGTGACGGGGTGCTCCACCTGGAGGCGCGTGTTGACCTCGAGGAACGAGGCCTCCTCGCGCTCGGCGTCGTAGACGTACTCGACTGTGCCCGCCGAGCGGTAGCCCACGGACGCGGCCAGGTCGCGGGCGGCGTCGGCGATCCGGGTGCGGACGGCGTCCGGGAGGTGCGGCGCGGGCGCCTCCTCGACCACCTTCTGGTTCCGGCGCTGCAGGGAGCAGTCCCGGTCGCCCAGCGTGACGACGCCGCCCGCGCCGTCGCCGAACACCTGCACCTCGATGTGGCGCGCGCGCTCGACGAGCCGTTCCAGGAAGACGTCGGCCGTGCCGAACCCCGCAGCCGCCGTCCGGCGCACGGCGTCCCAGGCGGCGACCAGCTCGTCGGCGTCCCGGCAGGCACGCATCCCGATCCCGCCGCCGCCGGCGGTGGCCTTCAGCATCACGGGGAACCCGATCCGCACGGCCTCAGCAACGGCGTGGTCGACGTCGGTGAGCAGGCCGGTCCCGGCGAGCAGGGGAACACCGGCCGCCTGCGCGGCAGCCCGCGCGGTGTGCTTGGCGCCGAACAGCTCCAGGTGCTCCGGCGTCGGCCCGGCGAAAGCAAGCCCGGCTTCCTCGACCTGGCGGGCAAAGCCCGCGTTCTCGGACAGGAAGCCGTACCCGGGGTGGATCGCGCCCGCGCCGGTTCGCAGCGCGGCCTCCACCACCAGGTCCCCGCGCAGGTAGCTCTGCGCGGCGGGGGCTGGCCCCAGCGGCACCGCCTCGTCGGCGAGGTGCACGTGCAGGGCCCCGGCGTCGGCCGCCGAGTGGACCGCGACGGTGCGCAGGCCAAGGGCGCGCGCCGTCCGGATGATTCGTACGGCGATCTCACCGCGGTTCGCGACGAGCAGCGTGTCGTAGGGCAGCCCCGTCATGGGCGCGTCACGATCACCCGGACGGGCGTCGGGTCGAACCCGTTGCACGGGTTGTTGATCTGCGGGCAGTTGGAGATCAGCACGAGCACGTCGCGCTCCGCCCGCACGGAGACGGCCAGGCCGGGGGCGGAGATGCCGTCCACGATGCCGAGCGCGCCGTCCGGGTCCACCGGCACGTTCATGAACCAGTTGATGTTGGAGACCAGGTCGCGCTTGCCGAGCCCATGCCTGGATCCGCCCAGCAGGAAGTTCTCGACGCAGGCGTGCTGGGCCCGCGTGTGGTGCCCGTAGCGCAGGGTGTTGGACTCCTTGGAGCAGGCGCCGCCCAAGGTGTCGTGACGGCCGCAGGTGTCGGCCACGACGGTCATGAGCGGGCCGTGCTCGGCGTCGCGGAGCACGCTGCCGGTCGTGAGGTAGATCGTGTCCTGGCCCTGGAGGGTGTCGGGGGCGCTGTACCGGAGCTCGGTGTCGTGCGCGTCGTAGACCAGGAAGTCGACGGCCTGGTTGCCGCCCACGTCCACCATCGTGAGCGTGTCTCCGGCGGCGATCACCCGGGTCCAGGGGTTGCGGGCGGCCACGGTCTCGTCGTGGATCACGACGGCGTCCGTTGCGACCTCCGGGGGAACGATCGCGAGCGGGGCGGCGGTGGCTGGGGCTGTGGTCATCGGTCTGCTCCTCGCGTGCGGCGGTGGGCTGTCGAGTTCTCGTACGCGCGGCGGCCCTCTGGCGTGGCGTCCCACGCGGGGTCGCCGGGCACGGTCGGCGCCCCGGGCCAGGCCACGACGTCGAGCGGGCCGG
This sequence comes from Promicromonospora soli, assembly GCF_014653785.1. Lineage (GTDB taxonomy): Bacteria > Actinomycetota > Actinomycetes > Actinomycetales > Cellulomonadaceae > Promicromonospora > Promicromonospora soli. The sequence continues at coordinate 9,550 of NZ_BNAS01000010.1, forward strand.
CGGTGAACTCGGGCCTGGGGTCCAGCGGGTGGGCGGTGCTCGCGAGCAGCACGATCAGCGGCAGCTCGGCCACGAGGGTGATGCTCGCGGGCCCGGACGAGCCGACGAAGGCGGGCCGTCCGTCGTCGGACACCGACACGCCCTCGAAGAACGTGACGCTCGGGGGGATGTCGCGCCGCGTCAGCCCGTGCTTGGCGGCGGCGAGCGCGAAGAGCTCGCGTCCGGCGGGGCTGGGGCCGAACACGTCCCCGCTGCCGTAGCGCTCCGCGTTGCGGACCAGCGTGGAGGTGCCGAACAGGGCGTCGTGGCGCGGCGCGTCGGCACGGTTGCCGGCCGTGTCCTCGACGATCGTCGCGAGCGCGCGGCCCTGGTCGGACAGGAGGAGGTGGCCCGCGGTGAGGAAGGCCTGCCACTGGACCTTGACCGTGTCGGCAACGTTGAGGCGCTCGGTCGGCTGATCGGCGTGGAACACCAGCAGGTGGGCGCATGCGTCGCCCGTCGTGTCCCGCACGCGCACACGTGTGCCGGCGGCGACCACGAGGCTCGTGTACCCGCCGGGCGGCACCGTCTCGGCCCAGACGAGGTCGCCCGCCGAGACGCCCGGTGACAGCTCGCCCACGTAGGCGGACGCGGGGTGAAGCACCCGGGGCAGCTCGGCTGCGGCTGCCAGCTCCTGCTCGCGGGCGTGGGCCTTCGCGCCCGTGGTGGTCGCGGTGGTCATGGCACCTCCTGGGGTCTCCATGGGTTTCTGTCGAGTGACAGGAATAGGTTTTCGCCCGAGTGTTTCCCCCGGGCGTACAGCGAGGTAAATCCTGAGTTACACCGGGTAGCGTCAGGCGAGTGACCTCCTCGATCGTCGACAAGGGCGCCACGCCCACACCGCGGCGCCCCGGCCGCCCCCGCGCCGACGGCGCCTCGCCCACGGGCCGCGGCACCGAGTCGGACCTCCTGTCCGCGGCCGCGCGCCTCTTCTGCACGGTGGGCTACACGGCCACGTCGACCCGCGCGATCGCCGACGCCGCAGGCGTGCGCCAGGCGTCGATCTACCACTGGTTCGGGACCAAGTCCGCGATCCTCCAGCGGCTGCTGCTCGACTCGGTCGAGCCCTCGCTCGAGTCCGCGCGGCTGCTGCTCGCCCGGCCGGAGGCGCCGGCAGTGCGGCTCTGGGCGCTCGCGCGGCTCGACGTCGAGCTGCTCTGCTCGGGCGACCTCAACATCGGCGCGCTCTACCTGCTGCCCGAGGTCGCCGACGACGGGTTCGCGACCTTCCGCGAGCATCGCGAGCAGCTGCGGGCCGCGTACGGCGACCTGGTCTCGGGAACTGTCGGGTCAGACGTCGGGCCCGACGATGCCACCGCCATGGTCCTGACCTTCGTGGAGAGCGTGATCCTGCGGCGCCGCGACGAGCCGGGGCTCGACGCCGCGAGGGCCGGGCAGCGCTACGCGGACCTGGTACTACGGCTGCTGGGACTGGACGACGACGCCGTCGCCCGGGCTCATGAGGCGGGCTCCGCACTGGCCGATACGGTCCGTCGCAAGAAACCTGTCGCCCGACAGAATTAACGCAGTCGTTCCACACGCGCGACACGGGTGTGACGCGCGGCGAGGTGAATGGGTCCTGCTACCGGACCCCATCCATTCTGCCGCGCGCCACGCGGCCCTCTTTTGAGGAGCCACCCATGATCATCGCAGGAATCGGCGCGACGGTGCTCGCCGTCGTCGTCATCGGAATAGTCGTCGCCCGAAAGGTCGACGGCGACTCGGCCAACTACCTCGTCGCCGGGCGCCGCCTGGGCGTACCGCTCGTCGGGGCGTCTCTCATGGCGGCCGCCGTGGACTCCAACGCCACCGTCGGCAACACCGACCTGACGTCGCTGTTCGGCTTCTGGTCGGGGGCGTCGCTGGCCCTGGGCCTGGCGATCTGCCTGTTGCTCACGGGCCTCTTCCTGGCCAGGCGGCTCAACGGCATGGGCCTGTACACGCTCGCCGACTACTACCGGAACCGCTACGGGCGCGGTGTCGAGGTCGCGGCGTCGGTGCTGATGATCTTCGCGTTCGCGATCCTCATGGCCGGCAACCTCGTGGCGTGCGGCTTCCTCCTGGAGCACTTCGCCGGGCTGCCGTACTGGGCAGGCGTCGTGATCGCCGTGACCCTCGTGCTGATCTACACCGTGGGCGGCGGCATGTTCTCCGACGCCTACACCGCGGCCGTCCAGATAGTCATCACGCTGGTCGCCACGGCTGCGCTCGTGATCTGGTTCGGGATGACCATCGGCTTCCAGGTGCCCGAGGGCATGGGGCCGTTCGACATGGAGCAGCTGACCTCCACCGACCTCGGCGCGCCGATCAACTGGGCCACGCTGATCTCGCTCGGCATCGGCGACATCGTCGCCATCGACTTCATGCAGCGCGTCTTCTCGGCCCGGACGCCGCAGATCGCACGCCGCGCCTGCTTCACCGCCGCCGCCGGCACCGCCGCGATCGGCGTCGCGTTCGCGATGGTGGCGCTGGGCTCGGCGGCGATCGGCATCGACGCCACCGACGGGCCTATGCTCTTCACGCTGCTCTCGGACCACGCGCCGGTGTGGCTCGCCGTCCTGGTGCTCTCGGGCATCGTCGCGGCGTCGTTCTCCACCGCTTCTGGCGCGATCCTGGCCACGTCCGCGGTGGCGGTGCGCAACATCCTGGGCGTGCGCCGCGTCGCTCCGGCCGACGGGACGTACGACCCGCTGCTGCGCTGGACGCGGCTCGCGATGCTGCCGATCGTCGTGGTCGGGACCGTGATCGCGCTGACCGTTGCGCAGACCGGGATCCTGCTCACCCTCGCGTTCGACCTGATGCTGGCCTGTCTCGCGGTCCCGTTCCTGCTCGGGGTGTTCTGGAAGCGCGGCGGCACCGCTGCGGCGGTCGCCGCGATGGTCACCGGCCTCGTGGTGCGGTTCGGCCTGTTCGTGCTCACGCCCACCATCTACGGGGCGCCCAACGACATCGCGTACATCCCGAACGACCTGGTCCCCGCGACGTTCGACGGCTGGCCCACGATCTACGGGGCGATCGTCTCGATCGTGGCGTACGTGGTGGTGGCGCTCGCGCGGCCGGCTTCCGAGCCTGTGGAGCCCAAGTCCGAGCCCGAGGAGGAGATGGAGCCGGCGGTGGCGTGAGCGGTGCCGCCTCTTGGGCGGCAGAATCGTCACGTGACTGACACTCCGATGACCGGCCGCTGGGTCGCAACACGTTACTCGGCCGGCCAAGCGGCGGGCGCGTTCCTCAGACTGACTCTGGTTCGGCCAGTCTGGTGGCTGTTCGTCGCCGGTATCGAGCTGGCACTTGCCCTCTTGATCGGAATTTCCTTCGACGACCGCTACGGCACACTGACCCGCGTACTGTGGGGGCCCGTCTACGCGCTCGTGCCCACGCTCGGCATCGTCGTCGTCGTTCTGGGGCTGAGCTACCTCGTGAATCGGAGGAGGTTCCGTCAGCGGCTACGCGAGGGTGTAGTTCTCGAGGGAGGCATCGGTGCGCACTTCCTGGTCTTGCACAGCCCCTGGGCGCAGACCACGTTGTCGTTCGACGGGCTCGCATCAGTTCGATCACGCGGACAGTGGGTGTTCTTGCAGCAGATCGGGTCACCTGTGGTGAACGTCTGGCCGGCGGAGTTGTTCCCGCCTGCCGAGCTGGCCCGACTGGAACGCAGCGTCCAACCGCGCAAGTCGTAGCCACTCGGGACGCCTCGAGAGGCTTGGCGGGGCCGCTTCGAGAATGACCTCAGGTACGGATCCGAGCAGGATTCGGTACCTGAGTTCGTTCCCGAAGCGGACTTTCGCGTTCAGGCATCGCATGCCTCCTGCATGGCCTTGCCAAGGCGACCGATGCCTTCCTTGCCGCTCACGTAGATCATCCCGTGGTAAGGCATGCGGACGTCGCGCTCGACACCGAGGGACCGGATCCTCAGCGGTGCGTCCGAGTAGCCATACCAGCCTCCGTCCCACAATGGCACGTCGCCCTGCGGATTGACGATCCACATGGCCGCCTCACGGTCCGGCGGAATGACAACCCGCTCGGAGGTGTCGGCGCGGTCCGGTGCGCCTTCAGCGGGGTCGCTGACCAACGTGTAGTCGCCCCGCCAATCGTCAGCCATCGGCTCGAACCGGTATACCTCCGGATCCGTGCTGATCACCATGACGGGCCACTGCGACGGGTTGCGAACCGTCTGCACGACCACGACGTCCTCTTCTCCGCCGAACATCGCCCAGATGCTGTCGCCGGGGACGCAGTCCGGGAGAGTCGTACCAGCCCCGCTGGTACTGAACGAACCCCGTTCCACACCCGCCGTGCGTGCCGCAACCTGCCAGGCGACGACACCTGCGATCAAAGCCACGACCACCGCGGCGCCCGCGATCCGGGTGCCCCGCCAAATTCTCAGCTTCTTTGCCTCCGCGGCCTCGGCCGACTCCACTGCCTCGACGCTGATCATGCGAGGCTAGGGCCCCGGCGCGCCAGGCGTCCACGGAATGGCGGCTTGCCACTCAGTCCTTGCACACGCCTTCCAGAGCATTGGTGAACTCCTCGCTGCCCCGGGAGCCGTCCACATAGAGCGTCCCGGGGTGCGGCACGAAGACATCGCGCTCGACGCCCAGCGACCGGACCCTCAGGCGTGCACCGTCGAACAAGCGCCAACCGTCTGGACCCATTTTCGTGCCGCCCTGCGGGTTGACGACCCACATGGCTACAGAGCGACCCGGCGGGACGACGACGGCGCTCTGGGTCCCTTGGGGAACACAGCCGATGTGGCTGTCGACGAAAGAGATGTCCTGCGCCGGATCGTCGTCCAAGGGCTCGAACCGGTACGCCTCGGGATCCGTGCTGATCACTGTGACAGGCCACAGGGACGGGTTGCTCACCTCATGCGCCACCACGACGTCCTCGGTCTCGTCGAACGCCGCATAGAAGTCGCAGCGGGGCATGCAGGGCGGTCGCCCGAGACCGGAGGACATACCGGAGGAGCCCGTCTCGATCCGCCCGACGCGGGCCACGCCCTGCCATACGCCAATGCCGACGAGCAGCGCCACGATCACCGTGACAGCAATCCGGCTCCCGCGGCGCCGGCGCGGCGACTCTGTCTCCGTGCCTTCGGCCGGGTCCACCGCTTCGACGCTCGTCATGCGCGGAGGTTATGGCCTCTGCGCGGTAACAAGCCACGAAAGTCGGCCTTCTGCTCGGCCTCGGCGGTCGAGCTTGTCGAACAGGACTCGGCAAGCTCGACCAGCGCAGGGGCGAAGCTCAAGCAGCGCGGACCGGACTCAGCCGCGCCGCTCGCGGACCGACTTGGCCAGCTCGCGGAGCAGGTCCTCGGTGGTGTCCCAGTCCATGCACTTGTCGGTGACCGACTGGCCGTAGGTGAGCTCGGACAGCGGGCCGGGCTTCTGCGCGCCGGCCTCGATGAAGCTCTCCATCATGAGGCCCGTGATGCCGCGCTCGCCGTCGGCGATGCGGTTGGCGATCTCGTGCACGACGCCGGCCTGGCGCACGTGGTCCTTGCCCGAGTTGCCGTGGCTCGCGTCCACGATCACGCCGTTCTCGACGGCGCCGCCCAGCCCGGAGGTGCGCGCCACGCGCAGGGCCTCGGCGACGTCCTCGGTCGAGTAGTTGGGGCCGGAGCGCCCGCCGCGCAGGATCACGTGGCAGTCCGGGTTACCGGTGGTCTCGACGGCGGCGGCACGGCCCTCGCCGTCGGCACCGAAGAAGGTGTGCTCGCTCGCGGCGGTGATGCAGCCGTCCACGGCGATCTGGACGTCGCCGTCAGTCGCGTTCTTGAACCCGACGGGCATCGACAGGCCCGAGGCGAGCTGCCGGTGCACCTGCGACTCCACGTTGCGGGCACCGATCGCGCCCCAGGTCACGGCGTCGGCGATGTACTGCGGGCTGGTGGGCTCGAGGAACTCGGCCCCGGCGGGCACTCCGGCGTCGAGCACCCCCAGCAGCACCTCGCGGGCGAGGTTCAGGCCGAGCCGCACGTCGTGCGAACCGTCCAGGTGCGGGTCGTTGATGAGACCCTTCCAGCCCACGGTGGTGCGCGGCTTCTCGAAGTACACCCGCATCACGACGACGAGGTCGTCGGACAGCTCGCGCCGGAGCGTGGCGAGCCGGGCGGCGTAGTCGAGCGCGGCGACCGGGTCGTGCACAGAGCACGGGCCGACGATCGTCAGCAGGCGGTCGTCCTCACCGGTCAGGACGTCGCGCACCTCGCGGCGGGACGTCGTGACGAGGTCGCTACGGGCGGTGCCGAGCGGCATCGACTCCAGCAGGCTGTTCGGGGCGGGCAGCGGGTCGAGAGCGCGAATGCGCAGGTCGGAGGTGCGGGTACCGAGGTCGGATACCTCGGTGCTGGGTTCCGCGGGGGTGATGCTCATCGGAATCGGGGCTCCTGGTTGGCGAGGTCACTGGTTCGAGGAACCGGACGGCCCGCCACCGACTCCTGGTCCGGAGCGGCCCGTCTCGGTCAAGACGAAGGGCCTGGACGCGATCGGCGTCCCAGGCCCTGGCTCCGGGTGGAAGGTTGGTCAGGCGTGCGCCCGCCGAGCTCCACCGGGAGCCGACGTAAAGCGCCAATACCAACGAATGTCCACGGCCAAGACGGTAGCCGCAGGCCAGCCGCCTGTCTACCGGGTTCCAGGATGCGGTCGATCACACTCCGTCGCTGCCCAGCAGCCCGCAACCTGCACTACCGTGCGTAACGCTCCACGAACGCCCGCAGGATGCGCATCGGCTCGGTGACCGTCACGGCGACCACCCGCTCCTGCACGAGCTCCGCCTCCTCGGGCGGAAAGTAGCCGTAGCCCCGGTAGACGACAACCCGCTGCACCATTCCCACCATGTCCAGCTCGGGGTGGAACTGCGTGGCGTACAGGTTCTCCTTGATCCGGAACATCTGCACCGGGCAGTCGGCCGACGAGGCGAGCAGCACCGCGTTGTCGGGCAGCTTGCGCACGGCCTCCTTGTGGCCCACGTAGGCCGGGAAGGCCTGCGGCAGCCCTGCCAGCAGCGGGTCCGACGCCGCGTCCGGCGTCAGCTCCACCATGACGGGGCCCGGCCGCTCCGCGTGCGTCCCGTCGATCACCGCCCCCTGGTGCGCGCCCAGCGTGCCGACCCCGTAGCAGGCGCCCAGGAACGGGAAGTCGCGCGCCACGATCTCGTCGAGCAGGGCCGCGAGCTCCGCCTCGACGCGCCGCTGCACGGGACCCTTCTGCTCCGGTGGGGTCGAGGAGTTGAACGGCCCACCGCCCACCATGACGCCCGAGTAGTCGTCGAGGTTCACGGGCGGCAGCGGGTCGCGCTCGAGGCGCACCCGGTGCAGCTGCTCCGGCTCGAGCCCGCCGTACTGGCAGAACGCCGTGTACTCGCCGTCCGCGGCGAGGTCCTCGGCGCGCGTCGCCAGCAACAAGAACGGCTTCATGACAAGAGCGTAGGTGAATTCAGGGGGTCCGGGGGCTCCAGGAGCGGGGCTCCTGATCGAATGGTGCGCTCAGCCGATCGTCGACCGCAGGGACACCCCGCGGTACAGGCGGTCGACGCCGAACGACGCGATCGCCACGGCCAGGACGCCACCGCCGAGACCGAGGAGCGTTCTACCGGGGCCGGCGTCGGCCAGGGTGTCCCAGCCGAAGACGTAGCCGGTGTGCACCGCCCAGTCCACGAAGATGACGAGGAACAGCAGTGCCAGGACCCAGAGGCTGCCGCCCCACGCCCCGAACCGCTGGTAGCCCGCCGGGAGCATCGCCCCGATGAGGATGTAGGTGGCGATCACGAGGGTCTCGCTCGCGGCGGTGACCGCGAAGCTGCCCTCGGGCACCAGCCCCTGGCTGAACTGCCAGTCCCAGCCGATCGCGCCCCAGGCCAGCTCCTCGATCAGCAGCAGCACGGCCGTCACGATCCCGGTCGCGAGCCCCACGAACACCGAGCTCCGGATCAGCCCGTCCACGAACGAGCGCCGGGTGCCCCCGGCGGCGAGGTGCATGGGCAGCGTCGTGGTGGCGAGGATCAGGCCCAACGAGAACATGAACCAGCGCGCGGAGCCGAGGGTGTACTGCAGCGTGCCGCCGTCCAGGCCGCCGAACCAGCCCTGGACCGCGGCGATCACCACGCTGGTCAGGATGATCGTGCCCCAGAACCAGGCGCCGACGACCAGCATGCCGTTCGTGAGCACGTTCTCGGCCGCGCGCGTGGAGCGGCGTCGGGCAAGACGCCCGCGTTCCTCGAGGTTGCCGGCGACGCTCATCGCTCGCTCTCCTTCTGTGCGGTGGTGCTGGTGAGGTGGACGAACAGGTCCTGCAGCGGGACCGATCCGACCTGGACGCCGGAGTCGGCGGCCTCGGCCGCCTCCTGCTCGGCGAGCGAGCCCTCGACAGTGACCATGACGGTGGGGCCCAGCTCCTGGCGGTGCAGCAGCCGGTGCCCGGCGGCAAGGTGGTCGACGGCGGTGGCGTTCCCCGTGAGGCTCGTTCCCCGGGCCCGCATGTCCTCGGCCGGCTCGGCGAGAAGCACCCGACCGCGGTCGACGACCACTACGTGCTCGAAGAGCCGCTCGGTCTCCCCCACCAGGTGGCTGGACAGGATGATCGTGCGCGGGTGCTCCGCGTAGTCCTTGAGCAGCTCGTCGTAGAACGCGTACCGCGTCGGCGCGTCCATGCCGAGGTACACCTCGTCGAAGATCGTCAGCGGGGCGCGCGACGCCAGGCCGATCGTGGCGCCGAGTGCCGACCGCTTCCCGCGCGACAGGCTCGCCGGGTTCTTCCGGGTGTCGACCTCGAACAGGTCGAGCAGCCGCTCCGCGTAGTCGGCGTCCCACTCGGGCCGCACGGCCCCGTAGTGCCTGAGCGTGACGCCGACCTTCTCGTCGGGCATGACGTCGCCGCTCTCGCGGACGACCTGCACGCCCGACACGATCGCCGGGTTCTCCCACGGGTCCCGCTCGTAGCCCTCCGGGCCCACGCGGACCGTGCCGGAGGTGGGCCGCCGGAACCCGGCCAGCAGGCCGATCATGGTCGTCTTGCCGGCGCCGTTCCGGCCGAGCAGGCCGGTGATGGCACCAGCGGGGAACGTGCACGTCGCACCGTCGAGTGCTGTGCCGCCCGTCTCCCTCGCGACGGTGCCCTGCTGCGTCATCCGCCACGATGTGGGGTAGTGCACGGCGACGGAGTCCAGCGCGGCGCCGAACGGGGCGATACTCATCACTTCTCCTTCGTGGCGGCACCGCCGCCGGAGCGAGGGGTGCGGCCGAGCACGTAGTCGACGATGTCGGCGACTGGGATGTCGAGGATGTCGGCCTGGGTCAGCGCCGGGTCGAGGACCTCCTCGAAGTAGCGCTTCCGGTGGTCGGCGAGCAGCTTCTGGCGGGCCCCGGGCGCGACGAACATGCCCAGGCCGCGGCGCTTGTACAGCACGCCCTCCTCGACCAGCCCGGAGAACGCCTTGGCGGCCGTCGCGGGGTTGATCCGGAAGGTCGTCGCGAACTGCGTGGTGGACATGACCTGCTCCTCCTCGCCGAGCTCGCCGGAGAGCACCTGGGCGCGGATCCACGTTGCGATCTGCACGTATATCGGCTCGGGTCCGTCGAACATGTGTCGGTCCTGACGTTCAAGGGTTCATTACTGGACTACTGAACCACAGAGGTTCGGTGATGCGCAAGCCCTTTGCGGAACGACGAGAGGGGCGGGGCAGCGTGTGCACGGATGTGCACACACTGCCCCGCCCCTCTCGGGCGGTCCTGTCACCTCGGGCGGGTCAGGACTCCCCTGCCTCGGAGGCCTCCGCGGCGTCCAGTGCCTCGAGCTCCGCCAGGTCGGCCGCTATCAGCTCCGCGATCTGGATGGCGTTCAGGGCTGCGCCCTTGCGGAGGTTGTCGTTGCTGACGAACATGACCAGGCCGCGCCCGTCCGGGACCGACTGGTCGGTGCGGATGCGGCCCACCAGGGACGGGTCGACGCCGGCCGCCGCGAGCGGGGTCGGGACGTCGGCCAGCTGGACGCCGGGGGCGTCGGCCAGCAGCTTGCGGGCCTCGTCCGGCGTGATGGGTCGCCCGAACTCCGCGTGGATCGACAGCGAGTGCCCGGTGAACACGGGCACGCGCACGCAGGTGCCGGCCACGGCCAGGTCGGGCAGGCCGAGGATCTTGCGCGACTCGTTGCGGAGCTTCTGCTCCTCGTCGGTCTCGCCCGAGCCGTCGTCGACCAGGTTGCCGGCCAGCGGCAGCACGTTGAACGCGATGGGCGCCACGTAGACCTTGGGGTCGGGCAGGTCAACGGACCCGCCGTCGTGCACCAGACCCTCGATCTCCTGCCCGACGGCGGCGTGCACCTGGCCGGCCAGCTCGGCCACGCCGGACAGGCCCGAGCCGGACACGGCCTGGTACGTCGCCACGCGCAACCGCTCCAGCCCCGCGGCCTGCGCCAGCGGGGAGAGCACCGGCATCGCGGCCATGGTGGTGCAGTTCGGGTTGGCCACGATGCCCTTGACGGCCTCCGCGATCGCCTCCGGGTTCACCTCGGAGACGACCAGCGGGACCTCCGGGTCGCGCCGCCACGCCGACGAGTTGTCGACCACGATGGCTCCCGCCTCGGCGAACCGCGGCGCGTGCTCGCGCGACGTGCCGCCCCCGGCGGAAAAGAGCGCGATGTCGAGGTCGGCGAGGTCGTCGGTCGAGGTCGCCGCGACGTCCTCCACGGGGACGTCCACCCCGGCGAACGGGAGGGTGGTGCCCGCCGAGCGGGCCGACGCGAAGAACCGGATCGACGCCACGGGGAAGCCCCGCTCCTCCAGCAGGCGGCGCATCACGCCGCCCACCTGGCCGGTCGCGCCGACGACGGCGAGGTGCACGCCCTGATCAGAGATGGCGACCATGTCAGCGCCCCGTTCCTGCGTAGACGACGGCCTCGCCGTCGGACACGTCGAGCTCGAACGCGGTGTGCACGGCGCGCACCGCGTCGTCCAGCGAGTCGGCACGGGTCACCACCGAGATCCGGATCTCCGAGGTGGAGATCATCTCGATGTTGATGCCCGCGTCCCGCAGCGCGCCGAAGAGCCGCGCCGAGACGCCCGGGTGCGACTTCATGCCGGCACCGACGAGCGACAGCTTGCCGATCTGGTCGTCGAACTGCAGCGAGTCGAAGGCCAGCTCGCCCTGCACCGCGGTGAGGGCGGCCATGGTGGCGGGGCCGTCGCCGTCGGGCAGCGTGAACGAGATGTCGGTGAGGCCCGTGGCCGCGGCCGACACGTTCTGCACGATCATGTCGATGTTCGCGCCCGCGCCGGCCACCACCTCGAAGATGCGGGCGGCCATGCCGGGAACGTCCGGCACACCGATCACGGTGATCTTGGACTCGGACCGGTCGTGCGCGACACCGGAGATGATCGGGGCTTCCATGGCATTCTCCTTCGACATCAGGTCGGCCGCGACCACGCGCGTGCCGTCGTGGGCGCTGAACGAGCTCCGGACGTGCACCGGAACGTTGTACCGGCGCGCGTACTCCACGCTGCGCAGCGCCAGCACCTTTGCGCCGCAGGCCGCGAGCTCCAGCATCTCCTCGTAGGAGACCCGGTCGATCTTCCGTGCGGCGGGGACGATGCGCGGGTCGGCGGTGAACACGCCGTCCACGTCGGTATAGATCTCGCAGACGTCGGCGCCCAGGCCCGCCGCGAGCGCCACGGCGGTCGTGTCCGAGCCTCCGCGGCCGAGGGTGGTGACGTCGTTGGTTGACTCGGTGACGCCCTGGAAGCCGGCCACGATGGCGACCTGCCCCTTGTTCAGCGTCTCGCGGATGCGGTGCGGCACGACGTCGACGATCCGCGCCCGCCCGTGCACGGCGTCGGTGATGACGCCCGCCTGCTGGCCCGTGTAGGACTTGGCCTTCACGCCCAGGTTGTTGATCGCCATCGCCAGGAGCGCCATGGAGATGCGCTCGCCCGCGGTGAGGAGGATGTCGAGCTCTCGCTGGGGCGGGAGCGGGGTGATCTGCTGGGCGAGGTCGAGGAGCTCGTCGGTGGTGTCGCCCATGGCGCTCACCACGACGACCACGTCGTTGCCCGCTCGCTTCGCTTCGGCGATCCGCTTCGCGACGCGCTTCACGCTGCGCGCGTCCCCGACCGAGGATCCACCGTACTTCTGCACGACGAGTGCCATGCTGCCTGCCTTCTGTAGCCGGCCTCCGTCTCTCTCAACGGCCCGCCGGGTGCTTTGGGTTTGCGGCTCGATCGTACGACGCCGGGCGCGGGCGTGGCTGTGGCGTTCACCGTGCGGGACGAACGGCCCCCTCAGAACGGCGTCGGGCGGCAACGTCAGCCGGCGACGTCAGGCGAAGACGTCCCAGGCCAGGCGGGCGATCAGGGCGCCCACCACGACGACGAAGACGATGCGCACGAACTTCGAGCCCTTGGCCACCGCCATCCGCGCGCCGATGTAGGCGCCGACCAGGTTGGCCGCGCCCAGCCCGAGGCCGAGGGCCCAGATGACGGCTCCGCTCGGGACGAAGAAGATCAGCGCGCCGAGGTTGGTCGCGAAGTTCACGATCTTGGCGATGGCCGACGCCGGGAGGAACGAGTAGCCGAGGGCGCTCACGAGGCTGATGACCAGGAACGTGCCCGTGCCCGGGCCGAGCAGCCCGTCGTAGGCGCCGATGAGCAGGCCGATCAGGGCAGCGATCCGCTTGTGCCCGTTGCCGACCCAGCGCAGGTTGTCGTGCTGGCCGACGTTCGGCTTGAGCAGCGTCCAGGTCAGCACGCCGACGAGCACCACGAGGATGATCGGCTTGAACAGCTGGTCCGGGATGTGTGAGGCGCCGATGGCGCCGCCGAACGCGCCCGCCAGGGCTGCCAGCGCCATCGGGCCCGCGGTGCGCAGGTCCGGCTGGACCCGCCGGTAGAAGGTGATCGCGCTGGTGGAGGTGCCCATGATGCTGCCGAGCTTGTTGGTCGCCAGGGCCTGCACGGGGCTGATCCCGGGGACGAGCAGCAGTGCGGGCAGCTGGATCAGGCCGCCCCCGCCGACCACGGCGTCGACCCAGCCCGCGGCGAGGCCGGCGAGCAGGAGCAGGACGATGGTGAGGACATCGAGTTCGGGCACGGGTGCATTGTGCCTATATCGCGGCACCGCGGGGCACGTGCCGCCGCAGGACGCCGGACAGCCCGGGTGTCAGTGCCGACCCGTAGGCTGACCTCTTGTGTACGAAGGCGCGGTCCAAGACCTGATCGACGAGCTCGGCCGGCTTCCCGGCGTCGGGCCCAAGAGCGCGCAACGCATCGCGTTCCACCTGCTCGCGACCGACAACCAGGAGGTCAAGCGGCTGGTTGACGCGCTCACCGAGGTGAAGCGGCGCGTGCGGTTCTGCGAGCTGTGCGGCAACGTGGCGGAGTCCGAGCGCTGCCGCATCTGCCTCGACCCGCGGCGCAGCGACGATGTGATCTGCGTCGTGGAGGAGCCCAAGGACGTCGTGGCGATCGAGCGCACCCGGGAGTTCCGCGGCCGCTACCACGTGCTCGGCGGAGCCATCAATCCCATCGAGAACATCGGGCCGGACGACCTGCGGATCAGCGAGCTCCTGGCCCGGCTCGCTGACGGGACGGTGCAGGAGGTCATCCTGGCCACCGACCCCAACGTCGAGGGAGAGGCCACGGCGACCTATCTTTCCCGACTGATGGCCCACATGGGAATCACTGTCTCGCGGTTGGCCTCGGGTCTGCCGGTGGGTGGAGACTTGGAGTACGCGGACGAAGTGACGCTCGGCCGCGCGTTCGAAGGCCGTCGTGTCATCGGCAACGACAAGTAGGTGGGACCACGATGAGTGAGATAACCCCCGGCTCGGACCTCAGTGAGGTCGCAGACCAGGTGTCCGCACAGGCACGCACGTTCCTGTCCACGGTGACCCAGGTGGCGTCCGGCGGGATGCCCGGGGCGGAGCTCTCGCTGCTCACTCTCGCGACGTCCGACCTGCTCGCGGCGGGGGCGCGGCTCGCCGCGATCGTGGACGTGGTGCCCAAGGAGCGCTACGAGCCCGACGCCGGCCCCGACACCGACCTCGACCCGCTGCGCGAGGCCCTGTCCAAGATGTTCGACGGGTTCGACGACTACACCGAGGTCGTGGACCCTGTGCTGGGCGAGGACGTCGGCGCGGCGTCGCTGTCCGGCGACCTCGCGTGCGTCGCCGAGGCCATGGCCAAGGGCCTGCAGCACTACGACACCGGCCACGAGCTCGAGGCCCTGTGGTGGTGGCAGTTCTCCTACTTCTCGCTGTGGGGCGAGCGCGCGGCGTCGGCCCTGCGGGTGCTGCAGGTGCTGCTGGCGCACCTGCGCCTGGACGTGGAGGACGACGTAGCCGCCGAGGCGGAGTACGACGCCCTCCACTCCTGACGCCGGTCAGGCGACGCGGGTGCCCTTCGGGAGCTGCGCCGTCGGGACCTTCAGACGGTTCACCGCGATGACCACGCCGCCCGCGCCGAGCAGCAGGTCGAAGCCGAGTCCCCACGGCCACACGAGCTGGTCGGTGACCTCGACGGGCTCCACGGGCGAGTCCGTCCCGCTCTCGCCCATGTAACCGCTGCACCAGTCGAACGGCCCGGTGTCACCGGTCCGCGCGTACCGGACGCCGTACTGCAGCATCGCGAGCATGTTGCCGTCCTCGGCGAGCTGGTCCGGGTCGCCGTTGAGCGGCTGCGCGTCGGCGACCACCACGAACGGGTTCGGGGCCAGCAGCCACCAGGTGCGCTCGCTGTGCCACACCTCGTACTCCACCGTTCGCCACTCGCAGTCGGGCGCCTTGGTCTCCTCCCAGGTGTACCCGGACTCGATGTCCCACACGCGCACGGTCTCCGTGGTGGTGGTCACCGGCACGAGCAGGCCGAACACGATCGGCAGGACCGCGGTGATCGCGCCGATGGTCAGGTAGGTCAGCACCGCCGAGCCGGAAGTCTTGCCCACCAGCGCCGAGAAGCCCAGCCCGATGGCGCACACGACGCCGAGCACCAGCGCCAGCATGAGCACCGTCGTGAGCAGCGACAGCCAGTACACGCCGCCGCCGGCCAGCGCCCACACCAGGAACGGGATGCTCGCCACGAGGAACGCGAGCGCAGCGATCCAGGACGCGGCGAGCTTGCCGAGCACGATCTCCGCCGGCGACAGCAGGGTGACCTGCAGCGTCGCGAGCGTGCCGGCGTTCCGGTCGCCGTTGATCGCGCCCGACGACAGGGTCGGCGCCACGAGCAGCCCGAGGAACAGCACGAAGCCGACGACGATGCTGTAGACCGTCCCGCCGAACGACTCGCCGCCCATCTCGTCGCCCGCCAGGATGCTGAACGCGCCCGTCGCGAGCAGCGTGACCAGCCCGACCACCAGGAACCACACGATCAGCGCGGCCTTCCACCGCGTCGACCGCACCCGCTGCCGCAGCTCCAGCACCGCCACGGTGCGCAGGCCGTGCCAGGACAGTGACCAGGCGCCACGCCCGGCGGGTGCTCCGCCGGCGGACGGCGCCGTCTCGACGACCTCCACGTCAACGCTCATCGTCGCTCCTCCTCCAGGGCCAGGTAGGCCTGCTCCAGCACGCCGCCCGCGGGGGCGATGCTCGACACGTCGATACCGGCCTCGATCGCGGACCGCAGCAGCGCCGCGGCCGCGGCGTCGCCGGTCAGCTCGACGAGCATGCCGGGGCCGTCGGCCTCCTTGCGGTGGGGCGTGCCGTTCTCGGCCAGCCAGGCCGCGAGGGCCTCGGGGTCCAGCCCGGTCAGGCGCCACTCGCGCGGCCGGTCGCCGTCGGCCACGGACCGCGTGGCGACAGTGCGCCCGCGCGAGATGAACACCGCGTCGTCGGCCATCTCGTCGAGCTCGGTGAGCACGTGCGAGGAGACCAGGATCGTCTTGCCCTCGGCCGCGAGCCGGCGGACCAGCACGCGCAGGTCCACGCGCGAGCGCGGGTCCAGGCCGGAGGCGGGCTCGTCGAGGAGCAGCACGTCGGGGTCGTGCACCAGCGCGCGCGCCAGGCCGAGGCGCTGCTTCTGCCCGCGGGACAGGACGTGCGCGGGCTGGTCGGCGAGCTCGGACAGGTGCACGAGCTCGAGCAGCTCGCTCGCGCGGGCCCGCCCGCCCGCCGCGTCGATCCGGTACGCCGCCGCGACCGTGGTCAGCACCTCGCGCGCCGTGAGGGAGTCCCACGTGCCGAACACGTCCGGCATCCAGCCGGTCCGCGAGCGCGCCACGTAGTTCTGGGCCACCGGGTCCGCCCCGGCGATGCGAATGACGCCCGCGTCGGGCGTCAGGAGCCCCGCGAGCATGAGCAGGAGGGTCGTCTTGCCCGACCCGTTGGGCCCGATGAGCGCAGTGACTCGACCTGGCGCGGCGACCAGGTCGACGTCGGCCACGGCGTGCACCGGCCCGAACGAACGCCGCACGCCCTGCGCACGGATACCACCGTCTGGTGTCATGCCCGGGACACTAGCGCGACTGACCGACCTGAACCCTCGACCCAGGGGATGAACCCGGCGTACGACCAGGGGATGACGCCGGAGGTCAGCCTCGGCGCGCCTTGCCCGTGACGTCCAGCAGGCCGCGCTCGCCGAAGGCCACGTTCTGGTCGATCAGCACCGCCACCTCGTCGCCGTCGCCGGAGAACCGCAGCGCCACGCGCCACTCGAACGGCGTGCCGAGAAACACCATCCGGCCGCGCAGCGTCGACTCGTCGGTCCAGGCCGCGGCGGTCGCGACGTCGGCCGGAGCGCCCATGAGCGAGCAGCTGCCCTGGCTCCACTCCCCGTGCCCGAACCGCACGAAGTGGTCCAGCCCGCCGATCGTGAACGCCACCTCGGTCCGGCCGTGCACGTCGCGGCCCAGGGTCAGGGCGCTGACGTCGCACTGGCTCGGCTCGAGCTCGTAGGTCACGCCCCGCAGCGACTCCTCGATCGGCGTCGACGCCGCCCCCGCCGGCGTGCGCAGCGCCGGCTCGAACGGGATGGCGGTGTCCGCCCGGCCGAGCATCGGCGCCTCGGCGGCGCCCGGGGCGACCCAGGCGTCGTCGGGCAGCAGCGAGTCCCACACCACGTCCAGCACCGACTGCAGGTCGGAGAGGCCCGACGTCATGGTGATCACCAGGTCCTTCTCGGGCCAGACGACTATGTACTGCCCGAACGCACCGTCGGCCCGGTAGGCGCCGTGCCGGCACTGCCAGAACTGGTAGCCATAGCCCTGGTTCCAGTCGGACGAGTCGTCCGTGCCGTTCGGCACCTGCTTCGCCGTCGCCGCCGCCACCCATTCCGCGGGGACCAGCTGCTGACCCTCCCACAGGCCGCCCTGCAGGTAGAGCTGGCCGAACGCCGCCATCTCCTCAGTGGTGATCGACAGCCCGAAACCGCCCACGTCGATGCCGTCCGGGTCCTGCTCCCACGCGGCGTGCGTGATGCCGAGCGGCTCCAGCAGGCGAGGCGTCAGGTAGTCGAGCAGCCGCTGCCCCGTCCGCCGGTGCAGGATCGCGGACAGCAGGTACGTCGCGCCCGTGTTGTAGACGAACTGCGTGCCCGGCTCGTGCTCCACGGGCTCCGCCAGGATTGCGCGCGCCCAGCCCGAGCCGGGCAGGGAGATCGTCCGGTCGATGCCCTCCATGGTGGAGGCGCTGTGGCCCGTCGTCATGGTCAGCAGGTCGCGCACGCGCATCGCGCGGAGATGGTCGCTCGGGTCGGCGGGGGCGTCGTCCGGCAGGAGGTCGACGACGTGGTCGTCCAGAGCGATGAGCCCCTCGTGGACCGCTATGCCGACCGCCGTCGACGTGAAGCTCTTGCTGACCGAGAACATGGTGTGCGGACGACCGGCCGTGTGCGGGTACCACCAGGTCTCGGCGATCACGCTGCCGTGCCGCACCACCATCACGCTGTGCACGTCCTCGAGACGGTCCAGGTGGTCGACGAGACGCCGCACCGCTGCGGGATCGACCCCCTCGGCCTGGGGGGTGGAGCGGGTCAGGATCCGCGACATGCTCGGGCACGTCCTCTCGCTCGGCGACGCGACATTGTTTCTCACCTGGTCCGGCGCCGAAACCGGAGCCCGTAATGCGGTCGGGGCTCCCTCGGTTGTCGGGGTCAGTCCAGCAGCCAGGTCGGGTTGCGGAGATAGGACTCGGCCACGGCGAGCGTGCCGGGCACCTGCGCGGACCAGAGGTCCGGCGGCAGGGCGTCGGCGCGGTGGGTCGTGGTCCAGCCGAGCATCTGCAGGCGTCGCACCATCGACAGGGCGCACCCGAGCTCGACGGCGTCCCGCGCCAGCGGCCGCACAGAGGTGTACCCCGCCAGCCACTCCAGGGCCATCGTGGGCGCCTCCGGCGTGTGCTCCAGGAAGCTCAGCGCGGCCGCGAAGTCGTACTGGAACCAGGTGTGGCCGCAGTCGTCGAAGTCGATGACGGTCAGCGACTCCCCCTGGATCATGATGTTCGACGGCCGCAGGTCCGCATGTACCAGCCCCCAGGCGGCCGCGTCGCGCGGGGCCCGGCCGACGGTCGCGAGCGCCGCCGCCTGGGCCTCCTCCAGCAGGCTGCGCTCCGCGCCGTCGACGGCGTCCTCCCAGCGTCCCCAGCGCGCCGTCGGACCGAGCATGTCCGGGACGTCCCACGAGTGGCGGGCGAACCCCGCGGGCGGGGCCCAGGTGAGCGCGTGCTCGTGCAGCCGGGCGTTGATGGCGCCGATCTCGCGGTAGTACGACGTCGGGTCGGCGGCGCCCGCACCCGCGGCGGAGTCGCTGAAGAGGTCCTCCAGGATGCGCCCGGTGACGTAGCCGTAGGCGACGCACCACCAGTCGGTACCGGCCTCGTCGGCCAGGGCCGCGCAGAACGTGCCGGACCCGGTTCGCAGCGCGGCCGGCACCTGGCAGACGCCGTCGGCGGCGAGCGCCGCCACCCAGGCGACCTCCGACTCGAACGCGTCCGCCCCGGCCAGGTATCCGGGACGGGCGACCCGCACGACGGCGACCGGGTCGCCGTCGGCTGTCACCAGGAACGTCGCGTTCTCCGAGACGGTGATGAGGCGCATGGCGACGTCGCCGCCGGCGGCCGACCCGAACTGCCAGGACGCGGCCACGCCGTCGCGGAGCCAGCCGGGTGCCTGGTCCCCGGGGACCAGCGCGTCGAACGCGGCGAGCGAGGCCGACGGCGTGGGTGGCTGCGGACCGGATGCGGACTGCGCTGCGGCGGTGACGGGCATGTCGATGCTCCTCAGGCTGGGAGCGGAGGCGGGCGGCCGCTGCCATGGTGCGCCGCGGGGGACGTGGACACAAGGGACGCAACGGGAAATTCACGCAAGTCACCGGCGCGAAATAAGCCGGGTGGGTATCCCGCCGAACGGTTACCAGACCGTCATCGCCAGGCTGTGCCGGGGGTTACACGCCGCCGTCACTATGGGACCGTCCTGCGGACGGCCGGGCGGCCGTGGATCCCTCCCTGGGACGCGAGGTGGGACGCGAGCGTGAGGAGCACTGCCCGTGGTTACCCGTTCGACGATCATGGACACCAATGCCTTCCGGCCCGGTGACCCCACCGGCGGCCTGCCGCCGCGGACCGCAGAGCTGGTGGACCGCCGGTCGGGCGTTCTCGGCTCCGCCTACCGACTCTTCTACCGCGAGCCCGTGCACCTGGTGCGCGGCAGCGGCGCCCACGTCTTCGACGCGGACGGCAACGACTACCTCGACGTGTACAACAACGTGGCCTCGGTGGGCCACGCCCACCCGCGCGTCGTGGCGGCGATCGCGGAGCAGGCCGCGGCCCTCAACACGCACACGCGGTACCTGCACGAGCGGATAGTCGACTACTCCGAGGCGCTCCTGGGCACGATGCCGGACGAGGTGGACCGGGTCATGTACCTGTGCACCGGGTCGGAGGCCAACGACCTGGCCGTCCGCGTCGCCCGCGCGCACACGGGCGGCACCGGCGTCATCGTCAGCGCCGAGGCCTACCACGGCAACACCGAGCTGACGTCGGCGCTGTCGCCCGCCCTGGGCTCCGCGCAGGAGCTGGCGCTCGACGTGCGGACCGTCCCGGCACCGGACCCGTACCGGACGCCCGTCGCCGCCGAGGACCTGGGGCGGTGGTTCGCCGAGCAGGTGGCCCAGCAGGTGGCCGACCTCGAGCGGCGCGGCGTGCGCGTGGCCGCGTTCCTCGCCGACTCGATCTTCTCGTCCGACGGCGTGTTCCCCGACCCAGCGGGCGCAGCAGGTTTTCTCGCGCCCGCCATCGAGGTGGTGCGCCGCGCCGGCGGCGTGTTCATCGCCGACGAGGTGCAGCCGGGCTTCGGCCGCACGGGCGACGCGATGTGGGGGTTCGCCCGCCACGGCGTCGTGCCCGAGATCGTGACCCTGGGCAAGCCGATGGCCGCGGGTATCCCCGTCAGCGCGCTGGCCGCGCAGACCGACGTTCTGGCCTCGTTCGGCGACCACATCCCGTACTTCAACACCTACGGCGGCAACCCCGTGTCGATGGCGGCAGCGCAGGCCGTGCTGGACGTGCTGCAGGAGGACAAGCTCCAGGATCACGCCGCCGACGTCGGCGCCCGGATGCTCGCCGCCCTGCGCGAGGCCGCCGCGGACCACCCGCGTGTGGGCGACGTGCGCGGCGCGGGGCTCTACGTCGGCGTCGACATGGTGGCGGACCCGGAGACCAAGGCGCCCGACGTCGCCGCCGCCCTCGACGTCGTCGAGGCGCTGCGGGAGCGCCGGATCCTCACCTCGGTCTGCGGACCCGGCAACGTGCTCAAGCTGCGCCCGCCCCTCGTGTTCGACGACCAGGACCTCGACCGCCTGATCGACGGCTTCACCGACGCGCTCACGGCGCTCGGCCACTGAACTCACTGGAGGACCGAATGGCAACAACCGGAACGGCGCCCGGCGCCGCGGGCGTCACCTACACCCAGGCCGACGGCCAGTACTTCGAGAAGCGGCAGCTGCGGCGCAGCGCCGGATTCTGGGGCCTGTGGGGCATCGGGATCGC
Organism: Promicromonospora soli; assembly: GCF_014653785.1. Classification (GTDB taxonomy): domain Bacteria; phylum Actinomycetota; class Actinomycetes; order Actinomycetales; family Cellulomonadaceae; genus Promicromonospora; species Promicromonospora soli. The sequence goes on from NZ_BNAS01000010.1 coordinate 30,549, forward strand.
CGCGGTGATCTCCGGCCAGTTCTCGGGCTGGAACGTGGGCCTCGGCACCACGGGCTGGGTCCCGATGCTCATCGCCATGGTGTTCGTGACGATCATGTACTTCACGATGATCTTCTCGATCGGCGAGATGTCCGCGGCCATGCCGCACACCGGCGGCGCGTACTCGTTCGCGCGGGCCGCGATGGGGCCGTGGGGCGGGTTCGTCACCGGGTTCGCCGAGACCATCGAATACGTCGTGACCACCGCCGTCGTCGTCTGGTTCTCCGGTGTCTACGCGGACTCCGCGCTGAGCGCCTTCACCGGCCAGTCGCTGCCGCAGTGGGTGTGGTGGATCGTGCTGTACGTGGCCTTCGTGGCGATCAACGCCCTCGGGGCGAGCGTGGGTTTCCGGCTGGCCCTGGTGGTCGCCGTCATCTCGCTCGTGGTGCTGGCGTTCTTCGCGGTGGCCGCCCTCGCGTCCGGGGCGGTCGACTTCTCCCGCCTGAACGACGTGGTGCCGGCCGACGGCGGTACCGAGCTCATGCCGTTCGGCACGATCGGCATCCTCTACGCCCTGCCGTTCGCCATCTGGTTCTTCCTCGGGATCGAGGAGCTGCCGCTCGCCGCCGAGGAGGCGCACGACCCGGCCCGCGACATCCCCCGGGCCTCCGTGTGGGGCGTCGTCACCCTCGCGATCTTCGGGGTGGCCGTGCTGTTCCTCAACCCCGCGGTGACGGGCACCGCCGCCATCACCGTGTCACCCGGCGACGGCGACGAGCCGCTGCTGGCCGGCTTCCGCGCGTTCCTCCCGGAGGAGGCGGCCGGCGTGCTGGCCCTGCTCGCGCTGGTGGCGCTGTTCGCCTCGCTCCAGGGCATCCTGTTCGCCGCCGGGCGCAACATGTACTCGCTCTCCAGGGCCGGCTACTACCCCACGTTCCTGTCGCTCACCGGCGCCAAGCACAAGACGCCGTGGGTGTCGCTGGTCGCGACCGCGGTGATCGGATTCGTGATCCTCACGCTGGTGCTCCTCGTGGTCCCGGCGGTCAGCCCTGACGCAGCGGGGGCGGCGTCGGGCGTGATCCTCTTCATCGCGGTGTTCGGCGCGGTGATCGCGTACGTGATGCAGATGGTGTCGTTCGTGATCCTGCGCCGTAAGTTCCCCGACGCCGTGCGCCCCTACAAGAGCCCCACGGGCGTCTGGGGCGCGGTGGTCGCAGGTGTGATCTCGGTAGCTGCACTCCTCGGGATCCTGCTGAACAGCGCGTTCCAGGTTGCGGTGGTGACGTTCCTGGTCGTCTTCGTGGTGGGGCTGGCGCTGTTCGCGCTGGTGGGACGCACGCGCCTGGTGCTGTCGCCCGAGGAGGAGTACGCGATGTCGGGAGGACTCTCGGCGGGTTCCAGTGCCGACGTGGCCGGCGAGCCGGTCGCCGTGACGGAGCCCGGGCCCGACGCCGCTGAACCGCTGGAGAAGGCCGACGCCTGACGGCTGACGTTGCAGGTGGTGTGGCCGGCAGCCGTTGCCGGTGGCAGGTGGCGCGGGGCATGCCAGACTCCCTGGCATGCCCCGCGACCTGCGCGCGCTGCCCAAGGCGAACCTGCACCTGCACCTGACGGGGTCGATGCGGCCCTCGACCGCTGCCGAGCTCGCCGCGTACTACGGTCTCCCGCTGCTTCCCGCCGTGCCGATCGCGCCCGGCGTCGTGCACGGCTGGGACGCGTTCCAGGCGCGGTACGACACGGCGCGCGAGGCGGTGCGCTCCGCTGAGGACATCGCGCGGGTGGTCCGCGAGGCGGTGGAGCAGGACGCCGCCGACGGCGTCGGCTGGACCGAGCTGCAGGTGGACCCGACGTCGTACGCGAGATGGTTCGGATCGCTCGAAGCTGTGGTCGAGGCCCTGCTCGACGCCGCGCGCGGCCGGCCGGCGGGCGTGGTCCTCGCCGCGAGCTGGGGCGCGGACCCGCAGCACGCGGAACGCATCGCCGGGCTCGCGGTGAGGTACGCGCCGGACGGCGTCGTGGGCTTCGGGCTCTCGAACGACGAGCGGCGCGGACGCGTCAGCGACTTCGTCCCGGCATTCAGGCTGGTGGCGGACGCCGGGCTGGCGCGCGTGCCGCATGCCGGGTTCTACGAGGGCGCGTGGCACGTGCGCGAGTGTGTCGAGCTGCTGAGCGCCACGCGGATCGGGCACGGGCTGACGGCGCTCCAGGATCCGACGGTGGTCGCGCTCCTGGCGGAGCGCCAGATCGTGCTCGAGGTCTGCCCGACGTCGTACCCGCCGTTCGGCGTCACGCCTGCCCTGGACGCGGTGCCGGCGTTGCTGGCCGACGGCGTCCCGGTCGCCCTTGCGACCGACGACCCGCTGCTGTTCGGGGTAGGGATGGTGGGCCAGTACGAGATCGCGCGGCAAGCGTGCGCCGAACCGGAGCTCGCAACGATCGCGGCGACATCGGTCGCGGCGTCACACGCGCCGGCCGCGCTGAAGCGGGAGATGCTCGACGGGATCCAGGCCTGGCTGGGCGGTTAGAGCAGCAGCTCTCCCACCACCTCGCCGAACAGGATGTTCCCGGTCTTGCGGAAGCCGCAGCGCAGGTAGAACTCTTCCGGCCCGTCGGTGCCCGGGACCCACAGGACGGTGATGCGGTCGAGCCCGCGCCGTCGGGCCTCCTCGGCGACCTGCTCCACGGCAAACCTGCCCACCCCGCGCATGCGCGCGTCGCGTGCCACGTTCAGACGCCAGATCCCGGCCCGGAACTCCGGGATCTCCTCGTCCGGGTTCCAGTTCGCCATGATGAAGCCGACCACTTCGTCGCCGTCAAGGACAACCCGGGGCCACGCGGTGGGATTGACGTACGCCTCGGCGACCGACCAGGCGACCGGTGCCACGGGTTCCTCGTCGCCTGCCTGGGGCGGCAGCTGGATAGCCGCAAAGAGGTTGTCCGGGGTGAGCTTCGCGAGCTGCAGGTTCGCCATGGGCTCGACTCTGCCACGAGACACTGACACCCGACGTCGAGCGAGGCAGCGCGGCCGATCAGCCCGCTGTCTGGTCACCCACAGGCTAGCGAGCGCCCGACGAGTCACCAATCAGCCGCCGGAACGCCTCCTCCGCAAGGGTCCAAGCACGTTCACGGGCTTCGCCTGTTCCCGGCGACCTCAAGTCTGACAGCATCGCCTCCGCCGTCCGCAGCTCCGTCTCGACGAAGTCCAGGAGGACGTCTTGCACAACGATCGAGCTCATCTCTCTTGTGCGCGCCTTGCGACCGATCAGCTCGTCGACAACCGCTCTGAGGCTTTCGGGAAGCGCGGCTTCCGCTACGAGTGTCGGCAGATCCATCGGGGGCGGTGCCGTGGTCTCGCGCAATCGCATCCAGCGCAGCGTGACGGCCGGACGCAACGCGTAAAAGAACTTCTTTGCCACACCGCTCGATGCCAGCAGAGCCAGGTTGTTCCTGGCCACGTGCACGTGGTGCCTCCTCAACGCGTCCCGGTCCACGATGTCTTCGGCCAGAGCCAGCAGCTCGTCGCGAAAAGCCACATCACCGCGGTACACGATCGGCGAGCGCAGCCACTCCCCCACCGTCGCATTTCCCTTGACCATCAGTCCGAGGGCCTTGCGGACATCCCAGCCGTTGACGTCGAAGACCTTGTCGAGGGGTGTCTCGATCACGTCACGCCGCGCACGCAGGCTCAGGTAGTCCCCGACGCGGCGCACATAGAGAAAGCGACAGTCGTAGTCCGAGTCCGGCGACGGGAATCCCCAGGCGCGGCTGCCACTCTCGATCGCCCACAGCACTTTGATGTCGTGCTCCTCCTCGAGACGGTCGAGGCGCGCGTCGATGGCACGGACAACGTCCGGATTCATTGAGCCGGGGATTGTGCGCATCCACGGAACGTAGCGGCAGGACGACGGCGGAGTCGCGATCTTTTCCGCCCGAGGCCAGTCGCCCGTCCGTCGTCCAGCAGCTCAGCCCCGAAGCCGCTCTCGGGCCTCCATCAAAGCGAAGCCCAGCAGGTTGAGGCCACGCCAAGCAGCCGGGTTCTCGGCGTTCTCGTTCTTCGCGCCCATCCCGATACCCCAGACGCGGTCTCGCGGGCTTGCCTCCACGAGCACTCGCGACCCGGTGCGTAGCAGGAACTCACGCATGTCGGGGTGCGCCCCAAACTTATGGGTGTTGCCGCGCACCACGATCTCGAACCGTTCGCGGTCCCACACGGCGTCGTCGAATTCGCGGACGGTACGCCCGGCGGCCTTGGCGAGCGCGGGATTCGCGGCGTCGATCGCCGCTCGCTCCGCCTCCTGGTCCCCGAACAGGCGTGCCTTCTCCGCCATCATCCAGTGCTCAGCGGTGCGGTATCGGACGCCGTCCACGACGAACGGCGCCTCGAACCACTGGCTGAGGCTGCCCCTGCCGGGGGTCCCGTCAGGCTCGGGCTGGTGCCCCCAGAAGTGCAGGTACTTGACGGTGGCTCCAGCCTCAACGAGCATCCGCAGCTCCTCCACGGAGCGGGCGGAGGCGGTCCGGAGGGTGGTGTTGTGGGGCATGCACGAAGTGTGCCAGGAGCCTCTGACACGCCTCCCGATCAGTCGGCTACGGGGCGGCAGCCGCGATGACCTGGGTGAGGCTCTTGTGGAGCACCTTGAGCTCCTCGACGGACAGGCCTAGGCGCCCCATGATCGCGGGCGGCACGAGCAGCGCCTGCGCACGCAGGGCGCGGCCCTCCTCCGTGAGCTCCACGGCGAGCGCCCGCTCGTCGCGCTCGTCTCGGCGCCGCGTCAGGTAGCCGATCGCCTCGAGGCGCTTGAGCAGCGGGGACAGGGTGGCCGGGTCGAGCCGCAGCAGTCCGCTGAGCTGCTTGACCGAGAGCGGCGACTGCTCCCACAGGGCAAGCATGACCAGGTACTGCGGGTGCGTGAGTCCCATCGGTTCGAGCAGCGGCCGGTACAGCGCGATGACGCTGCGCGAGGCGACGGCAAGGGCAAAGCAGACCTGACGGTCGAGCGCCAGAAGATCCTCGGGGTCGGGCGCGCCGCCGTCGGCGAGCTCTTCGGCGGGGACGGACGACGCCGCGGCGGCCCCGGGTGTGACAGTCATGTGGCTCCTCTCGGACGTTGGCCAGATTATCAGTTAGTGTGCTAACTATTAGTACACCAAGCGAATGGAGGCTGGGCATGCCCAACCGCGACGGTCTGACCCTGGGCTACCGCTTCATGTGGCGACTCAACTGGCTGCTCCTGCACGTGGCCGGACCCGCCGAGCAGTCGGAGAACAGAGACCCCCGACGCCGGATGGAGCGCGAGCGCGCCGAGCGTGTGGCCCGGTATCGGGCGGAGGGCGCCGAACACTGAGGCGTTCTCCGGGCTCGTCAAGACGGCCGTCGATGGCGCCGCTCAGTGCCCCGCCGCGACCAGCAGATCGCGGGACAGCGGCGCCAGGGGGTAGTTCGCGACCGGGTCGGCCGGGTCGATCCAGACGAGCTCCTCGAGCTCGGCCTGGACCGCGATCTCCGTACCGGGACGCAGCCGCACCCGGTAGGCGTGCGCGTCGACGACGTGGTCGGGCTCGTTCGCAGCGGGCGCAACGAACCGGCCGAGGCTCTCGATGTCTGCCGGGTCGAGCCGCAGCCCGACCTCTTCCTCGAACTCCCGCACCAGCGCGGCGAGCGGCTCCTCACCCGGCTCGATCTTGCCGCCCACCTGCATGAACGCCTGCGTGCCCCGCTTGCGGACGAGCAGGTGCCGACCGTCGGAACGCTCCACGACGGCCGCGACGATCCTTAGCGTGGTGATCGGGCCGATGGCGCCGCTCACGCCTCCTCGCTCACGCCTGCTCCACGATCTCGTCGATCACCGTTCCGCCCAGCACCTGGACCACGAGCGGCACGCCGGTAAGCCCGGCCGACGTGATGTCCGGGTCGTCGGCGGACGGCTCGTCGTAGAAGTCCGGCCCGTCATCCGATGGCGCCGGCCTGGGCGCTGAGCTCGCCGGAGCCCCGACGCGCGGTTCGATGGACGGGCCGTTCGCCGCACGTGCCCGACGTTCGGTCGCCTGTCGCAGGGCCTCCCGCGCGCCGCCCGCACCCGACATCGGGGCCTTCGCCGGTGGCGGGGCTTGCTCCTCGTAGACCGGCTCGGGCTCCGGCATGTCGTAGTCCGAGGGGGGCTCGGTCGCGCTGGCGCCCGAGAGCCAGGCCTCGTCGGCCGCGCTCGCCGCCGACGGCCGGGCGGCGGGACGCGACGGCACCGGGCGGCCCGCCTCGGGCCCCGTGGGCTCGGGCCGGGACGGTTCGGGGCGAGACGGCTCGGGGCGGTCGGCGACCGCGACTCTCCCCTGGGCCGGTGCCGTGGCGAGCCCCACCTGCGCGCCCGACGTCGCGACCGCCTGGGCCGCGGGCGCGGACACAGTGGCGCCGCCACCGCCGGGCGCGGGCACGTCGGGCCAGTCGGGCTCCGGAGCAGCAGCGGGCGCTGGGGCCTCGCGCCGCGGCTCGCCCGACGACGCCGAGCCCCCGCCGCCCGACGGGCCGCCACCGGAAGTACCACCGCCGGGCGCACCGCCACCTCCGGGCGGGCCCTCGTCGAGCGTCGCCTCGACCCGTACCCGGATGCCCAGCGTCTGATAGACCGCCTCTTCCACGGCACTCGTGTGCCGCGCGTTCGAGAACGCGCGGGCCAGTCCGGGGGCCGCGAAGCCAAGCTTCAGCGTGCCTCCCTCAAGCGCAGCGACCTGGGCGTTGGGCCCGACGAGCGACCACGTCACGCGTGCGGCGGCGAGTGCTCCGAGCACCTCCGGCCAGCGCCGTCGGACGGTCTCCGTGGTGACTCCCGGTTCGGCGCCAGGCGGTGCGGCCGGAGTGGCCGACGGCTCGGGTGTGGGCCGAGCAGAGGCGGACGGGGTGGGGGCCGATTCCGGCTCCGGAGCAACGGGTTCCCGCTTGACAGGCGCCTCAGGCTCAGGAAGGGCCTCGGCCGTCGGCCCGGGCTCTGGCACAACGGCCGATACCACCGGAGCCGCTGCCACCGGAGCAGGTTCCGGCCCTGGCAAGGCAGTGGGGGCGGCAGGCCGGGCCACAGGCGCCGGCTGCTCGGACTCCCCGCGCTTCTTGCGCGCATCGAGCACGGCCCGCGCGGCGGCAGACCCGGCGAGCCCGCCCGGCGTCGGCTCCTGGGCCGGCGTGCGGTCTGCGGCAGACGCACTGCCCGGGCTGGAAGCTGCCGGTGCTCCGGAAGCGACGATGCCGCCCCGTTCGAGCCGGTCGATGCGTGCGGCGAGTCCCGCCGCGCCGTCGTCGGCACCCGGCAGGAGCAGACGCGCGCACAGGAGCTCCAGGTGCAGGCGTGGCGACGTGGCGCCGGTCATCTCGGTGAGGGCCGCGTTCACGAGGTCCGCCGCCCGGGACAGCTCCGCCACCCCGAGCCGGCCGGCCTGGGTGCGCATGCGCTCGAGCTGGTCGGTGGGAATGCCGCGCAGCACGGCGCTGGCGGCGTCGCCCGAGACGCCGATGACGATGAGGTCGCGCAGGCGTTCCAGGACGTCCTCGACGAACCGGCGGGGCTCGTGCCCCGTCGCGATGATCTGGTCCACGACCCGGAAGATCGAGCCGCCGTCGCGCGCGGCGAGCGCGTCCACGACGTCGTCCAGGAGGGTCGCGTGGGTGAAGCCGAGCAGGCCCACGGCGAGGTCGTAGTCCACGACGCCGCCGGTCGCGCCTGCGATGAGCTGGTCCATCACCGAGAGGGAGTCGCGCACCGAGCCGCCGCCTGCCCGGGTGACCAGCGGGAGCACGCCGCTGCCCACCTCGATCCCCTCGGCGGCGCAGAGCTGCTCGAGGTATGGGGACAGGACGTCCGGCGGCACGAGCCGGAACGGGTAGTGGTGCGTACGCGACCGGATGGTACCGATCACCTTGTCCGGCTCCGTGGTCGCGAAGATGAACTTGATGTGCGGGGGTGGCTCCTCGACGATCTTCAGCAGCGCGTTGAAGCCCTGCGGCGTCACCATGTGCGCCTCGTCGAGGATGAAGATCTTGTACCGGTCGCGAGCCGGGGCGAACGTGGCGCGCTCGCGCAGGTCACGCGCGTCGTCGACACCGTTGTGCGACGCCGCGTCGATCTCCACCACGTCGAGCGACCCGCTCCCGCCGCGCGCCAGCTCGACGCACGAGGCGCACTCGCCGCAGGGGGTGTCGATCGGCGACTCGGGCGTGTTCTTCGCGCAGTTCAGCGTGCGCGCGAGGATGCGCGCCGACGTCGTCTTGCCACAGCCCCGCGGACCGCTGAAGAGATAGGCGTGACTCACCCGGCCGCTGCGCAAGGCCTGCATGAGGGGGCCCGTGACGTGGTCCTGGCCGATCACCTCGGCGAACGTCTCGGGCCTGTAGCGGCGGTAAAGGGCGGTGCTCACCCCCGCAACGATAGACGGCCTCACCGACACTCGGGGGACGGCCATCCACACCACTCCTTCGGCGCGCAAGACCGAGTCGCCGGCACCGTCAAATTCCACCCTCGCCCTTGTTCGTACGTGGCGCTATCGTGTTCGTATGCGGAAGAAGATTGTCACCATCGGCAACTCTGCCGGCGTCACGATCAGCCCTGCCGACCTGCAGGAGCTGGGCATCGGCGTCGGCGACCCCGTCGAGGTCACGGTCCGCGGCGGCGTCCTCGAGCTTCGTGCCGTCAACAAGTACGAGGGCATGAACCTCGACGAGCTCTCCGCGATCCTGGACAAGCGGCGGATCCGCCGATGACCTTGGACCACGCGAGGTTCCACGACGAGGTCCAGGCCACCGGCGTCTTCGACCCGGCCTACGCGGACGACGTCCTCGCCCGCCTGGCGTACAACTCGTCCGCGATCGAGGGCAACACGCTCACTCTCGCTGACACGATCACCCTCCTCGTCGACGAGCTGACCCCGAGGGCAGGGACACCACTACGCGAGCTCTACGAGGTGTCGAACCATCGCGACGCGCTCGCTCGAGTACTTCGCGCTGTCGCGGTCGACGAGCCGCTCACCGGTCGCCTGGTCACGGACCTGCACGGCGTGCTCATGGATCATCTGGCTCACGACCATGGGCGGTACAGATCGTCGAGCAACCGCACCACCGGGGCTGCCGGGCGCCCGGCAGCACCCTCCCAGGTCCCGCAGCTCATGCAACGGTGGATCGACCAGACCGAGTGGCAGACCGCGAACCTCGACGGCCCTCCGCTCCTGGAGGCATTCGCGCAGAGCCACATCGCGTTCGAACGCATCCAGCCGTTCAGCGACGGCAACGGCCGGACCGGTCGGGCGCTCATCGCCTATCAGACCGTTCGGAAGTACGGCTTTCCGGCCATCGTTCGCGTCGACCAGCGGTCCAGCTACCGCACAATGCTCGACGCCGAGGACGTGTCCGGGCTGGCCGTCCTTCTCGCGACCAACCTCACTGCCGAGGCCGACCGCAGCCTCGCCCCGACGTCGTCGGACACCTGAGCCCCGTCACCGCCGCAGCGCACGCCTCGCCAGGGCGTTCCCCAGCCACTGCACCGCCTGGACGATCAGCACGATCAGCACCACCACGACGGCGGTCACCGCCCAGTCGTACTGCCGGTAGCCCTGCACGATCGCGAAGTCGCCCAGCCCGCCGGCACCCAGGTACCCGCCGATGGCGGACATGTCGAGCACGCCGACGAACAGGAACGTGTACCCGAGAATCAGGGGCGCGAGCGCCTCCGGGACCAGCACCGTGCGCACGATGCGCAGCGGCGACGCGCCCATCGCCCGGGCGGCCTCGACCACGCCGGGGTCGATGGAGACGAGGTTCTGCTCCACGAGCCGCGCGAAGACGAACGTCGCCATGAAGCACATCGCGAACGTGAACGCCTCGATGCCGATCGTCTTGCCGATGACCGTGCGGGTCAGCGGACCGAGCGCCACCAGGAAGATGATGAACGGCACGGGGCGCACCACGTTCACGCCGAGGTTCAGCACGGCGAACACGAGCCGGTTGCCCAGCAGGTTCCCGGGCCGCGCCAGGTACAGCCCGAGTCCGAGGGCCAGGCCGAGGAAGCCGCCCACCAGCAGGGTGATCAGCACCATGTACGCCGTCTGCCCCGCGGCCTCCCAGAGCAGCGGTGTCAGCATGTCCCAGCTCATGCGGCGGCCCTCCCGTGGTCGTCCAACCAGGTGACGTCGCGCAGCGCCGCCACGGCGGCGTCCACCGCGGCAGGATCACCGACGAGCTCCACGGTCAGGGACCCGTACGGCCGCTCAGCGACCTCCGTGATGCCGCCGAACACAACCGTCCCGTCGACGCCGTGCTCCCGCAGCGTGCGCGTCAGCACCGCCGACGACCCGGCTGCCTCGTCCACACCGACGGTCACGATGTGCCCGGCGTGCCGCGTGCGCAGGCGCGCCAGAACCTCGGGCGACGGCCGGTCGCGCAGCGCGGTGGCCACGAACCGCCGGGTCACGTCGTGCGAGGGCACGCTGAAGACCTGGTAGGACTCGCCCACCTCGACGACACGCCCGCTGTCCATCACGGCTACGCGATGACAGATGGAGCGGACGACGTCCATCTCGTGCGTGATCACGACGACCGTGACGCCGAGCTCGCGGTTGACGCGCTGGAGCAGGTCCAGCACGCCGCGCGTGGTCTCGGGGTCGAGGGCCGACGTCGCCTCGTCGGCCAGCAGGATCCGCGGGTTGGTGGCGAGCGCCCGGGCGATTCCGACGCGCTGCTTCTGGCCTCCCGACAGCGCGGAGGGGTGCACGCCCGCCTTCTCCGACAGGCCGACGAAGTCGAGCAGCTCGGTCACGCGGGCATCGCGCCGGGCTCGCGGCCAGCCGGCCACCTCGAGCGGGTAGGCGACATTCCCTGCCACCGTGCGCGAGGCGAGCAGGTTGAACTGCTGGAACACCATCCCGATCCCGGCCCGCACCGGGCGCAGGCGCGCCTCGTTCAGGGCGCCGAGCGAGACGCCGTCGACCACGACGTCGCCACCCGTGGTGCGCTCGAGCGCGTTGATCAGGCGGACGAGCGTGGACTTGCCGGCGCCCGACTGCCCGATGACGCCGAAGATCTCGCCCTCGTGGATGTCGAGGGTGACCCCGTCGACGGCGCGTACCTCCCCGCCGCGCCCGTTGCCGGGGAACACCTTGGAGGCGCCCTCGAACCGCACGATGCTGCCGGTCGCGGTCGTCATCGTGTGGCGTCCTCCTCGATGCCTGCCAGGATCTCCTGGAGCTCGCCGGACGGGTTGTCCTTGATGACGCCGGTGTCGCCCGAGGCCTCCAGCACGCCCTTCTCGACCTCCGGGGAGTGGTAGATCTCGACGAGCTGCTGGAACACCTCGTTGTCGGCGTCGTCCGCGCGGGCGACCCACACGTTGATGTACGGGGCCGCGGCGTCGGAGTCGGGATCGTCCGAGAAGATCGCGTCCTCCGAGGTCAGGCCGGCGTCGCCCACGAAGTCGTTGTTGATGATCGAGGCGTCGACGTCCTGCAGGGCGAGTGCCGTCTGGGCGGCGTCGACCGGGGTCACGGTCACGCGCGACTCGTCCTCGAGCACGTCGGCGGGCGTGGAGAACGCGCTCCCGCCGTCGCGCAGCGCGACCAGCCCTGCCTCCTGCAGGACGAGCAGCGCGCGGGCCTGGTTGCTGTCGTCGTTCGGGATGGCGACCTCGCCGCCCTCGGGGATGTCCTCGACGCTGTCGTGCTGCTGCGAGTAGAGACCCAGCGGGTAGACGGCGGTGGCGCCGATCGGGGTGAGGTCCTCCTCGGAGGCGGTGTTGTAGCCCGCGAGGAACTGCAGGTGCTGGAACTGGTTCAGGTCGAGGTCGCCGTCGGTCAGGCCCTGGTTGGGCAGCTGGTAGTCGCTGAAGTTCACCAGCTCGACGCTGATGCCCACCTCCTCGGCCAGGTCGGCGAAGGTGTTCCAGTAGTCGTCGCCGGAGTTGACGACACCGATCCGGACGGGGTCGTCGGTGGTGCCGGCGGCGGCCGTGACCTCCGTGGCTCCGCAGCCGCTCAGGGCGAAGGTGGCGGCGACGGCGAGACCGGTGGACAGCACAGCGGTGAAGCGAGACATGGGTGGTCCTCTCGGGGCGCACGGGCGCGGGTATGCCTGTGCTCAGGAAGCGGGGGGCCGGCGCCTGGCGCAGGCCGGGGTGCAACGGCGGCGGGCCACGGCCATCAGCAACGTGGCGAGCTCGCGGGACTGTGCGGAGCGGCCCTCAGGGAGCCGCGGGAACGTGCGGCGCTCTCAGCGCTCGCACATTCGCCCGCCGCGCACGCGGCCGCTACACATGGCGTCGCGGCAGATGCGCGACGTCGTGGCGACGGTCCAGGTGCGGGTCACGCGGACATCGTGCGTCACTGGACGACGTCGGGGCGAATTTCCGGGGGGCAAATCCCACGATGCGGACGAAAGAGCGTCCACATGCTGGCGGAGCCGCCAGAAGACGGGGAAATAGGCGACCCCTCGCACACCCACCAGAGCTCACTTACCCTTGCTGCCTTCCGGCCCTGGGGGAGTTCGGCGAGGTGGTGCCGCACGAGGGGTCTACCGCAAGCCTAACCGATCTCGGCGGCCCGGCCGAACCGAGGTGGAGCCCGCTGTACGCGACCTCACAGCCTGGCACCGAATTCCGATTCGTTGTCCGAGCACGGCGTCCGGTATCCTCGTCAGGCCGCGCCAGACTCCGGTCCGTGGCCCGCGCGCCCGCCCTGGTGGAGCGCGAGGAGGATTCGCCTAGTGGCCTATGGCGCACGCTTGGAAAGCGTGTTGGGTTAACGCCCTCGGGGGTTCGAATCCCCCATCCTCCGCAGTCAGAAGGGCTCGTACCATTCGGTGCGAGCCCTTCGTCATTCGGGCGATCAGACAGCCGGGCAGGTCGCCCGGGAGGAGAGCCCATGTCCAGCATCATCGGCCCCGCACGCGGCGACCTGCTGCACGCCATGAGCTTCAACATCCGCTACGACGACGGCGAGACGCAGCCTGGCGAGCCCGACCACTGGCCGGAGCGCGCCCCACTCACCACGGAGTTCCTGCGGCGGGAGCAGCCGACCATCCTGGGGGTCCAGGAGGCGCTCTTCCACCAGCTCTCCGCGGTCGAGGCCGGGCTCGGCCAGGCCTACAAGATGGTGGGCTTCGGACGCGACGGCGGCGCCGGCGGGGAGCACTCCTGCATCTTCTACGACGCGCGCCGGCTGACCGTGAAGTGGTGGGACCAGTTCTGGCTGTCCGACACCCCGGACCTGATTGCCTCCGCCACCTGGGGCAACACCGTGACCCGCATCGTCACCTGGGCCGAGCTGCACGACAACGTGACGGGGCGCGACTTCCTGCACATCAACTCGCACTTCGACCACGAGTCGGAGAACGCGCAGGTGCGCAGTGCCCAGGTGGTCCGCGACCAGGTGGCGGAGGCAGGCCTCCCCGTCGTGTTCACCGCCGACTGCAACGCCGCGGCCGAGGGCTCGGCGCCGTACGAGGTCCTGGTCACCCAGGGCGGGCTACAGGACACCTGGCTCGCCGCCGACCGCCGGCTCACCCCGTACATGGACACGTTCCACGACTACGAGACGCCGAACCCCGACGGGGTGCGGATCGACTGGATCCTCGCCACGCCCGGCATCGAGGTGCTGGCGGCTGCGATCAACACCTGGAACCGGGGTGGCCGCTACCCGAGCGACCACACCCCGGTCCAGGCCCTGCTGAAGATCTGACGGATACAGGTCTCGCCAGGCCCGAGCACCGACGACAGGCTCGACCACCGGAACGGACCACCCGGTGGTCAAGCCTGTCGAGACCCGTCCGCGAGGCGTCAGGAACGACGGCGGGTGAACAGCACCGCGCCGATCCCCGCGGCGCCGACCACGATGCCGGCCGCGCCGAGCCAGCGACCCACGGGGTCGACGGCGCCCGCGGCCAAGGTTTCACCGGCCACCGTGGCGGAGTCGTCCGACTCCGCGGCGGCGCCGTGGTGTCCCTCCCCCGCCTCGGCGGCGGTGGTCGTGAACACGGGCGCGGGAGCCTCCGGCTCCTCGCCGTCGCCCGTGACCAGGTCGTCCCAGTCGACGACGGTGCCGTCGGTGTACGTCTGGTGGGCGGGGAGCACCACATCGGTGCCCGCCTCGGGCAGGGCGCCGACCCGGACGGCGAACTCCTGGTACTCGTGCGGCGGTACCTCGTTGCCCTTCTCGGCGGTCCAGGTGACGCGCGAGGGCGCTTCGGAGACGGTCGCACCCTCGACCTCGTACGGCTCGTCGAGCTTGCTGACCTCGACCTCGACGTCCCAGCCGGGCAGGGTGCGCGGCGTGACGCTGAGGAACGGGGTGTCCGCGGGCAGGTCCACGACGAGCTTCTCCGTCGACTCGGTGTCCGACTCCGTCGGTACGCGGAACACGAGGCTCGCGTAGCTCTCGGCGGCGGTCGAGTCGGGGTTCACGGTGACGTGCGCGTACGCGGATGTGGGGAGCAGCACCAGAGCTGCCGTGGCGGGGACGGCCGCGAGGGCGCGCCGGGTGGGCATGCTGAAGCGAGTCATGTACTTGGGATCCTTCGGTCTTGGTGGGTGAGGGTGGCGCACGGCGACGCACCTCCCGCCCGACTCCCCGGCTCGAAGCGCCGCAGCGGAGCGAAGACGCTTCACGGGGTGGGGTTCCGTCAGGCCGCGAGGTACATCGCCCAGACCGACGACGGCGGCCCTCGCCCCGGCGCGACGTCCACGTCCACGGAACCCGACGGCGTCTCGAGCGCCACGAGCGCGGGGGCGCGCCGGGTCACGGGGACCCACAGCGGCTCCACCAGGAGCGGCCGGACCAGCCAGGACGCGAGCAGCCAGACACCGCGCTCTACGCCAACGAGCAGCCCTACGGACACGACGGTCGCCAGGGCGTGCCACACGAACATCCCCGGGCCGATCGCCGTGGGCCCGGCCCCGATGCACTCCCCGAGCGTGCCCGCGGCAGAGCCGGCCAGGTGCGCATGCGCCCCGGAGGACGCCCCGCCGTCGGGCAGCGTGGACGGCGCGCAGGCGCCGCCGAGGAACGAGAAGACCTGGTGCAGGCCGTACTGGCCGATGCCCGCGAGGGCGAGGCCGCCCGGCCAGCGGATCTGCCGCCGCACCGCCACCGATGTCACCGCGAGGAGGAGCGCGCCGAGCAGCGCTATCGCCTCGGCCGGCGGGACGTGGCCACCCGCCTCGAGGTGGGCGGTCAGGGCGAGCCCGAGCACCACCGCCGCCCACAGGAGCGCGCGGCCGAAGCCCACGGCTCCCGAGGACGGCGTCAGCACAGCACAGACCCTAACCGCCGTTACTTCGCCGGCTGCGCCTCGTTGTCGTCCTTGGCCGGCAAGATCCGTTCCACAGGATCGATCGAGTCCGCCGGCACGCAGTCCTCAGCGTTCCGCAGCGGCTGGTCGGCCGTCAGCTGGACGTCCTCCACGTCGAGTGGCGGCACGTAGTCCTCGCCGATGAGCAGGTCGATCTTGCGATCGACCCGGTCGTCCAGGACCAGCCGGATCTCCGGGAACTGCGCGGCGAGCGTGTACGCCTGCACGATCGCCTTCCGGCCGAACCGGATCTCCGACTCCTGGAGCAGCACCGGCACGTTGCCCTTGCCCACGATGTTGAACCCGCGGTCCGCCAGGACGGACTCGTGCGCGGTGGCCAGACCCGACTCGCCGGAGGCGTTGAGCACGCGGACCTGAGTGTCCGAGTATGCGGACGGGAGGGCGCCGTCGGGCTGCCCGGAGGCCTCCGGCACGCACGGCACCGGGTAGGTCTCCTGCTCCGTCACGCCCACCGTCGTGAACGGCCGGTTGAACGGCGAGCTGATGGCGCCCGAATAGACCGCGAGAGCGAAGATGCCGCAGACCGCCAGGAACGCGATGAGCACGCCGAAGACCACGGCCTGGCGCTCGTGCTCTCGGCGACGGCGCTCCACACGCGCCTGGTCGTACCCGGGGGATGTCACGCGATGAAACCTACCTGAGTCAGCGGAGGATGAGCACGCGAGCGTGCAGGACAGGACGTTGCTGGAGTGCGGCGCGCACCGCGCGGTGCAGGCCGTCCTCCAGGTACATGGTCCCCTCGTACTCGACGACATGCGCGAAAAGATCGCCGTAGAACGTGGAGTCCTCCGCCAGGAGGGTGTCGAGATCGAGCGTGCGCTTGGTGGTCACCAGCTCGTCGAGCCGCACTTGGCGCGGCGGCACGTCCACCCAGTCGCGGGTCTGCGAGCGCCCGTGCTCAGGGTACGGGCGGCCGTCTCCTACGGCCTTGAAGATCATCGGTCCATCCTCACTGGACTCGGCGGGGCACGGTCCGGGAGTGGCGGTGAGAAAACCTGCCTGCTGACGCCGGACGGCGTCCCGCACCCTACCGGAACGCGCGTGCCGACAACAGCCGGAAGGGTGCGGGCCTGGCGGTGGACGGCGGTCAGACGCTCGGCAGGTCACGCCGCCGGAAGCCCATGAAGGCCAGCAGGAACAGCAGGGCGGCGACACCGGAGAGGCCCCACATGTGAGACGCCTCGACACCCTCCAGCATCGGGTCGCCCACCCACCAGAACGGCGAGATCCCGCGCGCCCAGTCGGGCAGGTCGAACAAGTCCGCGAACAGGCCGACCACGAACATGTAGCCGAACAGCACCCATGCGATCCCGGTCGCCTTCGGCACCCACGCGTAGAGCGCGGCGGCGAGGCCGACCATCACCGCGAGAGCAGGCAGGTACGCGAGGGCCAGCTCGAGGTAGTCGAGGAAGCCGGGCTCCTCCACGCCGGAGGAGATCGCGCCGGCCCACAGGGTAAGCACCCCGCTCACCTGCACGACAACGGTGCCGAACGCCGCCCAGAACAGACCGGAGGCGAGCCACCGCGCGCGTCCCACTGGCTTGGCGAGCGCCAGCTCGGTGCGGCCGCTCTCCTCCTCGCCCTTGGCCCGGAGCGTCATCGCCACCGCGAACGCCGCGGAACCCAGCCCCACGTACAGGCCGAACACCCCGAGGAAGGTGCGGACCAGGTCCTCGCTCTGGCCCAGGATCGCCGCGTACACCGGGTTGTCCGCCACGGACTCGGCCATCTCGGGTACGGCCTCGACCACGCTTCCTGTGGCGAACCACATGAGTCCGAGCCCGAGCGCTGTCCACATCAGGCCCATGCGCTGCTGGGTAAAGACAAGGGCGAGCGGTCCGGTCAGGGTGGGCGCGGCGTCTGCCCGGCCGCCGCGCACCGCGACGAGCCCGGCACCGAAGTCGCGGCGCGAGCCCAGGACCGTGGCGAGCGCGATGAGCAGCAGGATCGCGACTGCGCAGAGGCCGAGCGGCCACCAGCGCATGTCCACGAACACCCGGGTCTGCTGCACCCACGCGATCGGGGACAGCCAGGACAGTGCGCTGCCGTGCTCCTCCTGGATGTCGCCGATGGTCCGGATCGCGTAGGCGGCACCGAGCACCGCGAGCGAGGCCCCGGTCGCGCCGCGCCCGTGCTCCATGGCCTGCGCGGCGACGAGTGCGATGGCGCCGAACACGAGCGCGCCGAGGGCTATCGAGAACGTCATGGTGAACGACTCGGCCGCGTCGAACTCGTAGGCGACCAGCACGAGGCCCGAGACCGTGGCGACGATCACGTTGGCGATCAGCACCTGCAGCAGCGCCGCGACCGACGGCGCTTGCCGCCCCACAGCGCCGGCGCGCATCAGCTCGGACCGGCTGCTCTCCTCCTCGGCGCGCGTGTGGCGCACAACCTGGAGGATGCTCATCACGGCTAGCGTGAGCAGTATCCACAGGATGAGCTCGTTGGCCGCAGCGGCTCCGGCCGTGTAGTTGTCGACGCCGTACCCCGGGCCGGCCATGGCGATCATCGCGGGCGTGGTCATGAGGGCTGCCCGCACCGCCATCGCCTCCGGGTCGTCCCCGAGGATCACGTACTCGCCGAGGCTGCCCGCGTACAGCAGGGCGATACCTAGCGGCCAGATGAGGAGCCGCAGCCGGTCCCGGCGCAGCATGAAGCGCAGCAGGCGCCCCGTGCCGGTGAGCGTGGACCCGAAGGCCGGCCCGCGCACGGCGACCGGTGGGGTCGCGACGGCGGCGGTCATCGCGCACCGGCCTTGCGGCTCGCCGCCGGCGATCCATCGGCGGCCGAGGCGGCCCCGGCGGCTGCGTCGGAGGAGTCCAGCACGTCGCCGTAGTGGCGCATGAACAGGTCCTCCAGGGACGGCGGGGTCGCGGTGAAGCTGTGCACGTCGAGCGCGGTGACGGCGGACAGGACGGCGCCGATCTCGGCGTTGTCGGCGTCGAACGTGACCCGCGTGGCGCCGTCGGCCGGCGTGGTGACCAGGTCGTGGACACCCGGCAGCCGCTCGACGGACGACGGGTCGGCGCCCACCACCGCGGTCACGCTGGTGCGGGTGAGGTGGCGCAGCTCGTCCAGCGTCCCGGACTCGACATCGGTGCCGTTGCGGATGATCGTGACGGTGTCGCACACCTTCTCGACCTCGGACAGGATGTGGCTGCTCAGCAGCACGGACCGGCCAACGGACCTGGCCTCGCGGATGTACTCGGTGAACACGGCCTCCATGAGGGGGTCCAGGCCGGAGGTCGGCTCGTCGAGCACGTACAGCTCCGCATCCGTCAGGAAGGCCGCGACCAGAGCGACCTTCTGCCGGTTGCCCTTGGAGTACGTGCGCGCCTTCTTGTGCGGGTCCAGCTCGAACCGCTCCAGCAGCTCGGCCTTGCGGGCCCTGAGCCGCGCCTTGTCCGTGCGCCCGCTGAGCCGGGCGAGGTAGTCGATGCACTCGCCGCCGGTCAGGTTGGGCCACAGGCTCACGTCGCCGGGCACGTACGTGATGCGCTTGTGCAGCTCGACGGCGTCTCGCCACACGTCGCCACCGAACAGCCGCGCGGAGCCCGAGTCGGCCCGCAGCAGGCCGAGCAGGACTCGGATGGCGGTGGACTTGCCGGCCCCGTTGGGACCAAGGAAGCCGCGGATCTCTCCGGGCTGGACGGCCAGGTCCAGGCCGGCGAGGGCCTGCACGCTGCCGAAGGACTTGTACAGGTCGTGAATCTCGATCGCTGGTGTCGCGGTCATGGCTCGCTCGCTCTCTGACGTCGGTACGGGGACGTGTCAGGGGTGGCGCTCGTGCGACCGGCGGGCGCCGGTCAGCCAGGGGTCGCGGGCGCTCCCCCACCCGGCGACGGCGGGTCCGGCACGTACATGAGGTACTCGTCGAGCATGCGCCGGGACGTGAGGAAACCCTCGGTGAACAGCTCCATCATCGGCAGGTAGCTGTTCGCGAAGTAGTCGCGGACTATGGCCCCGAGGTCGCCCGGGTCGGACGGCGGGCTGAGCGTCACCTCGAGCAGCAGCGCACCGAGCGAGGAGAGCGTGAGGTAGCGCGCCCGCGCGGCCTCGTCCCGGCTGGGCACGATCACGCCGGCAGCGACACCATCCCGGGTGTAGCCCACCGCGTCGGCGACCATGTGGTCGATGAACTCCCGGGCCAGCGGGCTGCCGTCCTGCATGGACCGCAGGACGTACCCGACGATGGGCGCGTTCTCCTCGACGGCCGCGAACTTGTGCAGGAAGCTCTGGCCCGCAGCGGCCTCGGCGACGTTCTCGCGCTTGAGCCGGCGGATAGTGGCCAGCATGTGTGCGTCGACCTCGGTGCGGAGCTTCTCCTTGGAGCCGAAGTGGTGCATCACGAGTCCGGCACTCACACCCGCGTCCTTGGCTATCGCGCGCACCGATGCGCCGAACCCCTCCACTGCGAACCGGCGGACCGCCGCGTCGCGGATCCGGGCGCGCGCGGTGCGGTCGACGTCGGCGGGCACACCGTTGCCCGACGGCGGGGTGGTCCCCCCGCGCCCCTCGACAGTCTCGACTGAACGCATGTTTAACATCTTATACACGCGTTCAGCCGGTGCGGCGACCCGCCTCGTGATTGGATTGCGATCCCCGGACATATCGGTACAAGACATTGCCGTCCAGCGTGGCGGCGCTCGTAGCCGAGCTCCCACCCCAGAAAGGGACACAACTACATGAGAACCATCTCCCGCTTCACCGCTGCCGTCGCCAGTGTCGGCGTCGCTGCCGCCCTTGCGGTCGCAGCTCCCGCACAGGCCAGCGATACCTCCGACATCGCGGCAGCCCCGACCTCCGCCTCGCAGATGGCCCCGACCGAGGCGGTGTACTACCGCTCCTGCGTTCCCGCGCTCCACGAGCCTGCCCAGGTCCGCAGCTGCGTCTACCTGCACAAGGACGGGCCACAGTTCCTCGGCGAGGCGCACGTCACGGACGTCGTCGGCGGCCGGAACTACAACGTCATGGTCCTGGACCTGAAGATCCAGGGATACCTGGGCGGCCAGTGGCGCCCCGTCTCCAACACCTGGAAGGCCGACAGGGACGGCTGGTTTGAGAAGCGCGACACCGTGCAGCACACGAACTGGGGCACCTGCTCCGGCGCGGGCGAGACGATCCCGCTGCGCACCGCCGTCACGGTCCGCTACCAGCACGTGAGCGGCGGCACGACGACGACGGTGACGCGGTACTCGCCGTCGGCCCTCTTCCGGTGCCCGTGACCCGCTGAGGGTCTCGGCCCGTAGCTCGTCCCGGTCGGTCGGCCACGCGGTCTTCGCGTGGCCGGCCGATCGTGGCCGTGGATCAGCCGAGCTGCGGACGCACCTCGCGCGCGATCACGTCGAGGTGGTCGAGGTCCGCCAGGTCGAGCACCTGCAGGTAGACCCGCTGGACACCGTCGGCCTCGAGAGCCTTGAGCCGGTCCACCACCTCGGCGACGGTCCCGGCGATGCCGTGCTCGCGCACCTCGGCCGGCTCACGACCGATCGCCGCGGCACGCCTGGCGAACTCGGCCTCGTCCTGCCCGACGGCGACGACGAGCGCCACCGACTGGACCATCGACTCGGGCGCGCGCCCGGCGTCGGCCAGCGCCTTGTTGATGACCTCGATCCGCGGGCCGATCGCGTCGATCTCCGGGAAGGACTGGTTGTACTCGTCGGCGTACTTGGCCGCGAGCGCGGGCGTGCGGCGGGGGCCGCCGCCGCCGATGAGTACCGGGATCTTCGGCTGGATGGGCTTCGGCAGGGCCGGCGAGTCCGTGAGCTGGTAGTGCTCGCCGGAGAACGAGAACTTCTCCCCGACGGTGGTGCCCCACAGGCCGGTGATGATCGCGAGCTGCTCCTCGAGGATGCCGAACCGCTTGTCGGGGAACGGGATGCCGTAGGCGCTGTGCTCGCGTGCGAACCAGCCGGTGCCGAGGCCGAGCTCCGCGCGGCCGCCGGACATCTGGTCCACCTGCGCCACCTGGATGGCGAGGACGCCTGGATGCCGGAACGTCGCGGACGACACCAGCGTGCCGAGCCGGACGGTGGAGGTGTCGCGGGCGAGGCCGGCGAGCGTCGTCCACGCGTCGGTGGGGCCGGGCAGGCCGTCACCGCTCATCGCGAGGTAGTGGTCGGAGCGGAAGAACGCGCTGAACCCGAGCCGCTCGGTCGCCTGGGCGACGGCAAGCTGGTCGTCGTACGTCGCGCCCTGCTGGGGCTCGGTGAAGATTCGCAGATCGAGAGTCACGGCCTCAACAATGCCACGCCACTCCGACGTCGGCTGTGGGCGTGATCGTTGCGACTTCGCGCCCCTTTTAGGCGCAATGATCACCCCCACAGCCAAGGGGCTAGTCGAACTCCGGGGACGTCGTGCGGGAGCGCTTGATCTCGTAGAAGTACGGGTACCGCGCCAGCGTCACGGAGGCGTCGAACAGGGCTGCCGCCTCCTCGCCGCGCGGGATGCGCGTGAGCACGGGGCCGAAGAAGGCGACGCCGTCGACGTGGATGGTGGGCGTGCCGACGTCGTCCCCGACGGGCTTCATGCCGGCCTCGTGGGAGGCCGCGAGCTCCACGTCGTAGCCTTCGGACGCCGCCGCCTCCGCGAGGGCGGCGGGCAGCCCGGCCTCGGCGAGCGCCGCTACCGTCACGGCGTCGAAGTCCTTGTCCCGCTGGTTGTGGATGCGCGTCCCGGCCGCGGTGTAGAACGCGGAGAACGCCTCGGGGCCGTGATCCGTCTGGACCGCCGCGGCGACGCGGCCGATGCCGCGCGACAGCTCGATGCGGGCCCGGTAGTCGGCCGGGATGTCCCGGTCCTTGTTCAGCAGGTACAGGCTCATCAGCTTGAAGGTCAGCTCGACGTCGCGGAGCTGGGCCACCTCGAGGGCCCAGCGGGACGTGATCCAGGCGAACGGGCACAGGGGGTCGACATATACGTCGACGACGGGCTTGGTAGCGGTCTCAGTCACGCGCAGGAGACTACGCTCACTGCGTGACCGGGATCCGTTGGGGAAGTCTCGCCACCGTCGTCGGCGGCGGGGTGATCTCTCTGGTGTGTCTCGTGGGCGTCGTGCTCGGTCATCCTTGGTCTGCGGTGCCCGGTGTGCTCGGTCTCTTGATGGCCGTGCGCGAGGTGCGTTACCTGCGCAGACTGCGGTCCGGGAAGATCTCCGCCATTCGGGAAAATTCGAGCCATGAACACCATTGATCGCTCAAAGAGTCTTCACGCTGCCCCTGGGGCACGAGGTAGCCTGCCTGGCATGACCGCCGTTCGTACCCACACGCACGCGCAGGCAGTCGACGTTGCGGTGGACCTGTTCACCCGGCAGGGGTACGAGGGAACCACCGTCGAGGAGATCGCCGACGCGGCCAAGGTCAGCCGCGCGACGTTCTTCCGCCGGTTCCGCTCGAAGGAGGACGTGGTCTTCGCCGACCACGAGCTGTTGCTCGAGGAGGTAGTGGTCATGCTGGCCGCCACCCGGCCCGACGCCCGCACCAGCGAGGAGTCCGGGCACGACCTCGGCCGCGCGTGGGACCCCGACGTCGACCCGTACCTCGAGGTGTGCCGCGCGGCACGGATGGTCTTCGACCACCACGTGGGCCAGCGCGAGACGTCGCTCGCCCGGTACGCACTGCTGCAGCAGGTGCCCGCCCTGCGCGACCGCGAGCTCATCACCACGCACCGCTACGAGCGCGCGTTCACGCACTACCTGCGGGACACGCTGCCGCCCGATCGGTCGACCTCCACGGCGTCGATAGCGTTCGCGGCCTCCGTGGTCGCGGTCCACAACTCGATCCTGCGGCGCTGGCTGCGCACCCCGTCGCTGGACCTGCGGCCTGAGCTCGAGGAGGCATTCGCCGACTTGCGGCGGGCCGCCGTCCTCGGCACCGCGGCCAGCAGCATGTCCGCCGACGGCGTCCCGCCCACCCGCCGGGTGGTCGTCGCCGTCGTCGAGGGCCTGGCCGGGCCCGACGAGGTGGCCCGCGCCGTCCGGGACGCGCTCGTCTGAGTCTGCAGTCAGACACTCCGGGGTGTTCCGGGCGGGAATGAGCCCATGGCATCCTGTGTTCCGCTAGACATCGTGCAGCAGATGCACACGTGCTCCGGGGTCGGTGAAATTCCGAGCCGGCGGTCATAGTCCGCGACCCGGGCCTCCCTGAAGGAAGGCCCGGTTGACCTGGTGAGATTCCAGGACCGACGGTCAAAGTCCGGATGGGAGGAAGCACGTGCGGCGCGCGCCGTCGCCCCCTCCGGGCCACGTCTCCGCGCCGTCGTCGGCGCCCTCGTGGCGCGCCGGCCCTCACCCCGGAGTCCCCGTGTGCGGACATTCGGAGAGGGAAGAGACATGGACTGGTTCCGCGCCGCCTACGACGCGACGTTCCTGGTCGGCGACCAGCAGATCTACTGGCGTGAGGTCATCGGCAACCTGTTCGGGCTGGCGTCCGCGCTGGGTGGGCTGCGCCGCAAGGTGTGGGCGTGGCCGGTGGGCATCGTCGGCAACATCCTGCTCTTCACCGTCTTCATGGGCTCCTGGTTCGGCGAGACGACGCGGGCCGACATGCTGGGCCAGGCCGGCCGCCAGATCATGTTCATCGCGGTCTCGATCTACGGCTGGTACCGCTGGCGGCAGACCGAGCGGCTGGGCGGCGTCGGAACCGTGGCGGTGCACCCCCGCTGGGCCTCGTGGCGGGCCCGCGTCGGCCTCCTGACCGGGATGTTCGCCGGCACGCTGCTCCTCACCCCGCTCTTCCGGACCCTCGGCTCGTACGAGCCGGTCTGGGCCGACGCCTGGATCTTCATGGGCTCCGTGCTCGCCACCTACGGCATGGCCAAGGGCTGGGTCGAGTTCTGGCTGATCTGGGTGGCCGTCGACCTCGTCGGCGTTCCCCTGCTGTTCTCCGCCGGCTACTGGGCGACCGCCCTGATGTACGTGTTCTACGGCCTGTTCACGCTGTTCGGGTTCTTCGCGTGGTGGCGCATCAGCCGCCAGGAGAGCGCCGACCCGGACAACGTAGTGGTGACGGCCTGATCGCGTACCGTCGGCCGACGCGCCTGGGCCCACGGGCGTGTCTGCCGCCACGCCGACGACACACTCGGGTGAGACGTAGTCTCGCTTGACCTGATACCCGGTTCCCCGCACCATGGACGCATGACTCAGACTCCCGGGGTGACGGCGCCCGACTACGACCTCACGCAGCCGCTCGACATCGACTTCGCCGGCGCCTTCG
Source organism: Promicromonospora soli (assembly GCF_014653785.1). Taxonomy (GTDB): domain Bacteria; phylum Actinomycetota; class Actinomycetes; order Actinomycetales; family Cellulomonadaceae; genus Promicromonospora; species Promicromonospora soli. The sequence continues at coordinate 55,071 of NZ_BNAS01000010.1, forward strand.
CCGACGTCACCGAGGAGGAGCGGGCGCACCAGCTCGCCGTCCGTCAGTTCGTGCAGGACGAGGTCCTGCCCGTCATCGACGGCTACTGGGAGCGGTACGAGGTCCCGATGGACCTGGTCAAGCGCATGGCCGAGCTGGACTTCCTGCGCGACGGCGTGGACGTGCCCGGCCTCCCGAGGATCTCCAAGATGGCATCGGGCCTGGCCGCGATGGAGATGTCGCGCGGCGACGGCTCGGTGACCACCATCGGCGGCGTGCAGGGCGGCCTCGCGCTGCGCTCGATAGTGATGCTCGGGTCGGACGAGCAGATCGAGAAGTACGCCGGCCCGATGGCCCGCGGCGAGGTCCTCGGCGCGTTCGCGCTGACCGAGCCCACGCACGGCTCGGACTCGGTTGGCCTGGAGACCTCCGCTGTCAAGGAGACGCGGGACGGCGTCGAGGGCTACGTCATCAACGGCGAGAAGAAGTGGATCGGCTTCGGCTCGATCGGCGACATCTCTGTGGTGTGGGCCCGCGGCGAGGACGGCCAGGTCCACGGCTACATCGTGCCGCAGGACACCCCCGGGTACGTCGCGAAGACCATCGAGGGCAAGATCTCGCTGCGCGCCATCCACCAGGCGCACATCGTGCTGACCGACGTGTTCGTCCCGGCCGACAGCCTCCTGCCGAAGGCCCGCTCCTTCAAGGACACGGGCCGCGTCCTGTTCGCGACCCGGCTCGGCGTCGCGTGGGGCGCAGTCGGGCAGGCCATCGCCTGCTACGAGGCAGCGGTGGCCTACTCCAAGCAGCGTTCGCAGTTCGGCAGGCCGCTGGCGGCGAGCCAGATGGTGCAGGAGCGCCTCACCAAGATGCTGTCGATCCTCACCCAGATGCAGCTACTCGTGAAGCAGATGACGCGCCTCGACGAGGCCGGCGGGCTCAGCGGACCGCAGGCCTCGCTCGCCAAGTACACCTGCACGCGGGGCGCGCGCGAGATCGCGGCGATCGCCCGCGACCTGCTCGGCGGCAACGGCATCCTGCTGGAGAACCGCGTGGCCCGGCACTTCACCGACATCGAGGCCCTGCACACCTACGAGGGCACGGAGAGCATGCAGGCTCTGATCATCGGCCGGGAGATCACGGGCACCAGCGCGTTCGCCTAGCCCCCCGCCGGGGTAGGGCGGGGTAGGGGAAACCCCACCCTCACCCCGTGGGGCCACAGCATGTCGCGCGCGCATCGGTCGGCCTAGTGTCATTTCCATGACCAGCGATGACGGCCCGGCACCGGTGCCTCAGCCCCGCACCCTCGAGGACCACGTCGCGCCCGCGCTCGTCTCTGGCGACGCGTTCTTCCGGGCGCCGTATCACCCCGCCACCTGGCGCGCCTACGCCGCGCTCGGCGTCGGCTGGATCTGGCACCTGACGGCCGGCCTGACCCTGTGGATACTCGTCCTGGTGTCGGCCGGCGTCGTGCCCGCGCTCGGCGTCGGCCTGCCGCTCCTCGCCGTCTGCCTCGTCGCCGCGCGCTGGTTCGGCGCGGCCGAACGGGCCCGCATCGCCATCCAGACCGGGGTAACGATCCCCGCCCCGTACCCGGTGCCCGTGGCCCGGAGTCTTTGGTCGAGGCTGTGGGCTCCGATCCGCGACAGCCGGGCCTGGGCGGCCACGCTCTACGCCTTCCTGGCGATGTTCGTCAGCATCGCGTTCTTCACGATCGCCACGGCCTTGGCCGCGGCGGCGATCGCCGCGGTAGCCTTCGTGGCGGTGGGCCGGAGCAGCGCCCTCGCCGAGTGGTCCGGCCTGTCGTGGCCGGCCACGGTGGTCGGCGCTCTCGCCGGCGCCGTCGTGCTCGTATGGGCGGCGTCCGCCCTCGCGCAGTACGGGTCCTATCTCATGGTGCGCCTCGCGACGATCCTGCTCGGCCCGTCCGCCGCCGACGTCGCCCACGCCCGGGCCGCCGCGGCCGAGCAGGAGACGCGCGTCGCCGAGGCCGCCGCGCACACCGCCCGGGAACGCGCGGTGGTCCTCACCGAGTCGCGCACGGCGGCAGTCTCGGCCGCCGACACCGAGCGCCGCCGCATCGAACGCGACCTGCACGACGGCGCCCAGCAGCGCCTCGTCGCCCTCGGCGTCGAGCTCGGCGTGGCCCGCCGCCTGGCCGACAAGGACCCCGAGCACGCGGTCGCCGCCCTGGAGCTCGCGCACCGCGAGATCAAGGAGACCCTCGCCGAGCTGCGCGACCTGGTGCGCGGCATCCACCCCGCCGTCCTCTCCGACCGCGGGCTCGACGCCGCGCTCTCCGCGCTCGCCGGCCGCAGCCCGGTCCCCGTCCGCGTGGAGGTGGTCGGGGACCTCGCGCCCGCCGGCTCGGCCGCGCAGGCCGCCGCGTACTTCGTGGTCGCCGAGGCCCTGACCAACGTCGCCAAGCACGCCGGCGCCGACTCGGTCTGGGTACGGGCGAGCCTGGTCCCCGACGACCATCCGCTGCGCCTGCGCGTCGCGGTGTGCGACGACGGCCGGGGCGGCGCCGAGCCGTCCCCCGGCAGCGGGCTCGAGGGCCTGCGCGGCCGCGTCGCGGCCCTGGACGGCACGTTCGAGCTCGACAGCCCGCCCGGCAAGGGCACCCGCCTGACCGTGGAGGTCCCGTGCGCATCGTGATCGCGGAGGACTCGGTCCTCCTCCTGGACGGCCTCACCCGGCTGCTCGCCGCCGAGGGCCACACCGTGACGGGCCACGGCACCGCGGACAGCCTGGTCCGGGCGCTCTCGACGTCCGACGCCGAGCTGCCCGACCTGCTCGTCACCGACGTCCGGATGCCGCCGTCGCACACCGACGAAGGGCTGCGCGCAGCGGTGCACCTGCGCAGCCTCCACCCGGACCTGCCCGTCCTCGTGCTCTCGCAGTACGTGGAGCAGAGCTACGCGACCGAGCTGTTCGCGCGCGGCGCGCGCGGCCTGGGCTACGTGCTCAAGGACCGCGTGGCCGACGTCGACGAGTTCCTCGACGCCGTAGCCCGGGTGTCCGGTGGCGGGACCGTCGTGGACCCCGAGGTGGTCACCCAGATCATCGCGCGGCACCCCGGCTCCGACCTCGACGTCCTGACCCGGCGCGAGCGCGAGGTGCTCGAGCTCATGGCCGAGGGGCGTTCCAACGCCGCCATCGCGGACCGCCTCGTCGTGGGGCTGGCCGCCGTGGAGAAGCATGTCACCAACATCCTGAACAAGCTCGGCCTCCCGCCGGCCCCCGACGACCACCGCCGTGTGCTCGCCGTGCTGCGCTGGCTCGACCAGAACGGATCCCGATGATGAACCAGCCCAGTCCCGAGAATCACCCCGTCCCCGCGGACGCCGTCGGGCCGCCCGGGCCGTACGCCCAGCAGGGGCCGTACGCGCAGGACGACGGCGCGTACCCGCCCGGGCCGCCGCGTCGCAGCGCGACCGGCCGGGTCCTGGGGGCGGCCGGCGCGGTCCTCGCCCTCGCGGTGGTCGCCTTCGGCGCGCTGTTCCTCGTCGACCTGGCGATGTCCGAGACCACCACGACCAGCCATTCCTACGACGCCGTGGACTCCGTCGAGCTGGTGGCCGACGGCGACGTGACGGTGACTGCCGCCGAGGGCGACATCGAGGTGGACGCCATCGCGCACAGCGGGATGCGGGAGCCCACCTACTCGGAGGACGTGTCCGGCAGCAGGCTCGAGATAACGCACCGGTGCGGGTGGTCCATCTTCCTGCCCCGCTGCTCAGGCGAGCTCGACGTGACCCTGCCCGCAGGCACGGAGGTGGTCATCCGCACGGAGAACGGCGACGTCGTCGCGACCGGCCTGGCCGGCGAGGTGTCCCTGAACACGAGCAACGGCCGGGTCGAGGCCGGCGACATCGGCGGCCGGCTCCTCGCGGACTCCAGCAACGGCGACATCGACGTCACGGACTCCGGGGCCGACGTCGTGGCCTCCACCTCGAACGGCGAGATCTCCATCCTCGGCGTCGACGGCACCGTCACCGCCGACACGAGCAACGGCCGGATCACCATCGACTCGGTGACCGGCGACGCCTCGGCGACGACCAGCAACGGGTCGGTCGAGGTCTCGGCGGTGGACGGTGACGTCTACGGCGAGACCAGCAACGGCGGGATCACCGTGATCGGCAACGGCGAGCCCGTGGCCCTGACGCTGGAGACCTCGAACGGCGACGAGATCATCGAGGGCCCGACCGACCCGGATGCCGAGCGCACCGTCGAGATCCGCAGCTCGAACGGTGACGTCGCCTATCTCAACCAGTAGACAGGCGCCCTTGCCGAAGTAGTCGTGTGGCGAGGTAGTAGTACTACCTCGCCACACGACTTCTCCAACGCCGGCCCGATCAGTGCAAGGATGTGGCCCGTGCCGAGCTCGTCAGACCTGTCGACAACGCCCGAGGCCGCGGGCAACGATGTCCTGCGGTCAGCCATCCGTGTGCTCTCGTCGTGGCCTGCCCTGTGGGTCGCGTTCGCGCTGGCCCACGGCTGGATCATCCTGCAGGCCTGGGTCTTCGAGGCCCAGATCCTCGGCGACGTGCACCTGTACGAGTGGTGGGTCCGCAACGGCGTGAACGCCGACTGGTGGCCGGTCTTCAACTACGACTGGGTGTACCCGCTCGGTGCCCTGGCACCCATGGCGATCCCAGCGCTGGTCACCGAGTCCACTCCGGCCTACGACTGGGTGTGGATGGCCATGGTGACGGTCGCCAACGCCTGCGCAGTCGTGGTGCTCGGCCGCGCCCGCCCGCGCGGCCGGGCCGCCGTCTGGTTCTGGCTCGCCTTCCTCGTGGCGCTCGGCCCCATCTGGATCGGCCGGCTCGACGGCCTGCTCGCACCGATCATCCTCGTCGCCCTCCTCGTCGCGGCCCGGCGCCCCGCGCTCGCGATGACGCTGGCCACCATCGGGGCCTGGATCAAGATCGCCCCGGGTGCGGTGGCCCTGGCCCTGGCCGCGACGGCGTCGAGCGCCAAGGAGTTCCTCCGGAACGTCGTGCTGCCGGGCGCTGCGGTGTCCGCCGTCGTCATCGGCGTCGCCTTCGCTGGCGGCGGGCAGGACAACGTGCTAGACGTGTTCGGCGAGCAGGGCGACCGCCAGCTCCAGGTCGAGGCCGTCGGCGCGACGCCGTTCACCGTGGCTCGCCTCTGGGACCCCTCGATCCAGGTCGAGTACGACAAGGTCATCTACACCTACGAGGTCCAGGGCGCAGGTGCCGACGCCGTCGCGCAGGCGCTCGACGTCGCGCTCCCGGTCGCCGCGGTCCTGATCGCGGCCCTCATGTGGTGGGCCGCCCGACGCCGGCCGGACCGCGTCGGGGACATCGTGCTGCTCGGCGCCGCCGCCGAGCTGCTGGCCCTCATCGTCTTCAACAAGGTGGGCTCGCCGCAGTTCATCGCGTGGATCGGACCGCCCATCGCGGCGGCGATCGCGCTCGGCAGCCGCGCCCAGGGCACGCGCCGCACGTGGTTCCTGCCCGCGCTCGGCACCCTGGTCGTCGCGCGCCTGACCATGGAGATCTACCCGCTCCAGTACGGCCAGTTCCTCGGCGGCTGGCCGCTGGCCACGAGCGTCGGCGCTCTGCGCAACCTGCTTCTCGTGGCGCTGCTGGTCGGAGCGGTGGTCCGGCTGGTCCAGCTCGCCGTTGCCCGCCAGGTAACGTCCAGGGCACGTTGAGGGCCCGTTCACGGTGTTCCCCATGCCGGGTGCATGGAGGCTCCGCTACGGTCAGGTTCGTGAATTTCGTGTGTAGCGGTAACCGTCTCGACGTCACCCGTTCCCCGACTCGCCGCACGGAAGACTTCGTCCGGACATCGACGACCGGCAGGTTCGTAGCGTGCGAGTAGCAATCGTTGCGGAGAGTTTTCTCCCGCAGGTCAACGGGGTCACGAATTCCGTCCTGCGGGTCCTCGAGCACCTGCAGGCGAGGGGGGACCAGGCGATGGTCCTCGCGCCCGACGCCGATGCCTCGATCGGCCACGTCCCGCCCTTCGTCAGCGGTGCCCCGGTGGTCGAGCTCGGCTCGATCGGGTTCCCCGGGTACCCGGACGTGCGGCTCGTCGTCGGCAAGAAGTGGCGCACCGAGCGCACGCTTGCCACGTTCGCGCCCGACGTCGTCCACCTCGCGTCACCGTTCATCCTCGGCTGGCGCGGCATCCTCGCAGCCGAGCGCCTGCGCCTGCCGAGCGTCGCCGTCTACCAGACCGAGGTGCCCGGCTACGCGGCGCGCTACGGCCTGGGCGGCTTCGAACCGCTGCTCTGGAAGCGCGTCAAGGACATCCACGAGCGCGCGACGATGACGCTCGCGCCGTCGACGGCGACCATGCGGCAGCTCGAGAACCACGGCATCCCCAACCTCCGCCTGTGGGGGCGGGGCGTCGACACGCAGGCGTTCCACCCGCGGTTCCGGGACGAGGCATGGCGCCGCAAGGTCGGCGCCGGCCGCGAGATCCTCGTGGGCTACGTGGGCCGGCTCGCGGCCGAGAAGCAGGTCGAGGCGCTGCGCGTGGTGCAGAACCTGCCGGGCGTGCGCCTCGTGATCGTCGGCGACGGGCCCGAGCGGGAGGACCTGCAGCAGATCCTGCCCGCCGCCCACTTCACCGGGCTGCTGCGCGGGGCCGAGCTGTCGCGGGCGATGGCGAGCCTCGACGTGTTCGTGCACCCGGGTGAGCTCGAGACCTTCGGCCAGACGCTCCAGGAGGCGCACGCCAGCGGCGTCCCGGTGGTCGCACCCGCCGCGGGTGGCCCGCTGGACATCGTGCGTCACTCCCACGACGGCTGGCTGTACCCTCCAGGTGACCACGAGGCGCTTCGCACCCGCGTCGTCGACCTGGTGGGCGACGAGCGCAAGCGGCGGGCCTTCGGAACCTCGGCACGCGAACGCGCCGAGGGCCGCACGTGGCACGACATCTGCTCCGAGCTCATGGGGCACTACGACGACGCGATCCGGGTGCACGCGAGAGCCGGCTCAGCGGAGGTATAACTTGCGAATCGTCCACGTCGCGAACTTCTACAGCCCCCGCTCAGGGGGTATCCGGACCGCGATGCACGCCATGGCCGGGCAGTATCTGTCCCGGGGGCACGAACCAGTGCTCGTCGTGCCCGGCAAGCGGGACGGGGTATCGCACGTGGACGGTGTCCGGGTCGTCACCCTGGCGGCGCCGCGCGTGCCGTTCTCCGGCGGCTACCGCGCCGTCGTGCGGCCCGGCAAGATGCGCGGCCTGCTCGAGACGCTCGCGCCCGACCGCCTCGAGGTGAGCGACCGCACCACTCTCGCCGGCCTGGGCGACTGGGCCCGCGAGTCCGGCATCCCGTCGCTGATGATGCTGCACGAGCGGGTCGACGGCGTGCTGCGGTCCTGGATCCCCGGTGCCGCCGAGGGCGGTCCTGCGGCGGCTTTCGGCGCCGCGGCGACGCCCGCCCTCGCCGACCGGTACAACCTCGCCACGCTCACCCGGTTCGACCGCCTCGTGGCCACCACCCAGTTCGCCGCGGGCGAGGTGGAGCGGCTGGCCGAACGCGTACGCAGCGCCGCGCTCCCGCCGCTGTACCGGGTGCCGCTGGGAGTGGACCTGGAGCGGTTCCGGCCCGACCGGTACTCGGACGACGCGCGCGCCCAGTACGCGTCGCCGGGCACCGCGCTGATCGTGCTCGCCAGCCGCCAGTCCACCGAGAAGCGGCCCGACCTCGCGATCGACGCCGCGGCCCAGCTCATGCGGGACGGGCGCCGGGTGCGGCTCGTCGTCGCCGGCGCGGGGCCGCTCCTGGCAAAGATGCGACGCCGGGCGGAGGCGGCCGGGCTGCCGCACCGGTTCCTCTCGTTCATCCCGGACCGCGACCGACTCGCAACCCTCCTGACCTGCGCCGACGTCGTCATCGCGCCGGGGCCGATCGAGACGTTCGGGCTCGCCGCGCTGGAGGCTCTGGCCTCCGGGACGCCTGTCGTGTGCAGCTCGTCGAGCGCGCTCCCCGAGGTGGTCGGCACCGCCGGTGCAGCGGCCGCGCCGGACGCGGCGGCGCTCGCCCTCGCACTGCACGAGGTCCTGGACCGCGACGTGGGCGAGCGGCGCAAGGCCGCCCGCGCCCGCGCCGAGCTCTTCCCGTGGAGCGCCACGGGGGACGCGATGCTCGAGCTGCACTCCCGCAAAGCCTTCGACCTGACACCGGACCCGGTGGTCCCCGAGCTGGCGCGTCTCGAGAGAGCGCAGACCGAGCCGGTAGTCCCGGGCCCGGTAGTCCCGATCCGGTAGTCCCCGATCTAGGGCCGCGAGCTGGGCGTCGTGAGCCCGCTGGCGATCACGCTGACGGAACCGCACCCCCGTCCTGCGGCCGCATGGCGTCGATGATCCGGGTCCAGTTGTCGCCCCCGTGACCGTGCTCGCGGGCCCAGGTGTAGTACGCCTGGACCGCCGCCGGCAGCCCGAGGTCGATGCCGCCCGCGGCGCTGGCGGCGACTACGTGGTCCGCGGTCGCGCCCATCATGGCGATCGTGCTCAGGTGGCCCGGATGCTCGCCGGCCTCGATCTCCGCGCCGGGATTCCCGCCCGCGTCCAGGATCTCCGAGATGCCAGCCAGGGTCAGCATCAGCTCGGGCATCGCCTCCGTGGCCTTGACCCCGCCGGACTCCAGCAGTGCGGTCGCGTGCAGGAGCGACGCGAGCGAGGTGAGGAACACGTCGAGGTTGGCCTGGTACATGAGCTGCGCCAGCCCCAGGTCCTCCCCGAGGTAACGCGGCGCGCCGATCGTGGCCAGCGTCTCGCGGCTGGCCTCCATCACCCCGGCCGGGCCGCTGTAGTAGACGTACGCGGCCTCGGTGCCCACCATCGGGGCCGGCGTCATCACCCCGCCGGTCAGGAAGCGGGCGCCGTGCTCCGCCGCCCACGCGGCGCCCTCGCGCGTGCGGTCCGGTGAGTCCGAGCTGAGGTTCACGACGGTGCGGCCCGCGAGCGCCTCGGTCACGGGTCCGAGGATGTCGTACATCGCCTGGTAGTCGGTGAGGCTGAGGATCACGAGCTCGCTCGCCGCGACGGCGTCCGCCGGCGAGTCGGCGAGCTTCGCGCCGGCCGCGACGACGTCGGCGGCGCGGCTGGGCGTCCGGTTCCAGACGGTGACCGGGTGGCCCTCTCGCAGCAGGGTCTGGACCATGGCCTGGCCCATCGGGCCCAGGCCGATGACGGTGACGGGAGCTGTCATCGTGCGACCTCCGTCAGGTCGGCCCGGTCCGCCCGCAGGCTCTCGTAGAGTCTCGCGAAGCCCTCGGCCCCGTGGCCCTCTGCGATCTGCCGGCTGATCAGTACCTGTACCGCGGCGATGGGCGCGGGATCGACGCCCTGCTCCTCGCTCGCGCGCACGATGTGGCTGAGGTCGGAGAAGTCGAGGCTCTGCTGGCCCGGGACGGTGTAGTCGCCGCGGTCGATCACCGCGGCGTCGTGGGCGAAGCCGGCCGTCATCGCGCTGAGGAACGGTGTGGCGCGGGCCGCGAACTCGGTGGCGCTGACGCCGACCGAGCCGGCCATCGCGGCCCCATGGAGGAAGCCGGCGAACATGGTGTACATCCCCGAGAGCATCGCCAGGTCGAACAGCGAGGCCAGGCCGCTGTCCTCGCCGTCGTACGTGCTCGTGGCCCAGCGGTCGAGCACCGGCCGGGTGGCGGCGAACACCTCGTCGGATCCGCTGTACAGGATCGACGCCGCCGGGGTGCCGATCATCGGTGGGGTCGCCATGATGGCGCCGTCGAGGTAGTCGACGCCGTGCGCGGCCGCCCAGGTGGCGAGCTCGCGTGCCTCGTTCGGCGTGGTGGTCGTGAGGTTCACCAGCGCGCTCCCCCGCATCCTGCCGATCACCGGATCGAGGGTCTCGTGCACGGAGGCATGGTCGAGGAGGCAGGCGATCACCAGCTGGTGGGCCGTGACGGCCTCTCCGATCGACGACGCCGGCTTGGCGCCCCGCGCAGCCAGGCCGGCCGCGCGCTCGGGGGTGCGGTTCCACACGGTTGTCTCGTGGTCGGCGTCGAGCAGCGCGGCTGCCAGGGCGCTGCCCATTGCGCCCAGTCCGAGCACCGTGACGCCGGTGCCGTGGGGGTTGGTCATGGAGGTTCTCCTCGTGTCGATGCGAACCTCGTTATCGTCAGCTTGCGGCGTACGATCAGGGAAGTACCCACTAGTTAGTGGGGTACTCACCAATTCGTAAGTATGAGGAGTGCGCGATGACGCAGACGCCCCGCAGCGGCCCCTATATCTGCGGCATCGATGCCGCCCTCGACGTCGTCAGCGGCAAGTGGAAGGGCCTGATCCTCTGGGAGCTCGACGAGCACGGTGTGCGCCGGTTCGCGGAGCTGTGGCGCGGGCTGCCGGGCGTCAGCGAGAAGATGCTGACCCAGCACCTCCGCGAGATGGAGGCCGACGGGCTCGTGCACCGGCGGGTGCACGCCGAGGTGCCGCCGCGCGTCGAGTACTCCCTCACGGCGCACGGCCGGACTCTCAACGCCGCCCTCGCGCCGCTCGGGGCCTGGGGTGTGGCGCGGATCCGGCGCGAGCGGTCGGAGCTGGTCGAGCACAGCGATGCGGCGGCGCTCCCGCGGCCGTGAGGCGGTGCGGCTCGGGTGCGGCTCCCGAGGTCAGGGCAGAGGCAGCAGCCCGCGCTCGCCGAACACCTTCCGGGCGACGTCGACGGCGTTCAAGGCGCGCGGGAACCCGCAGTAGACGGAGCTGTGCAGAAAGACCTCGATGATCTGCTGCGGCGTGAGCCCTACGTTGAGCGATGCGCCGACATGCACCTCGAGCTGCGCCTCGCTGCCGCCGAGTGCGGTGAGTATCCCGAGCGTCACGAGCTGACGCTCCTGCGGTTCCAGGTCGGGCCTGGCGTAGACGTCCCCGTAGCCCCACGCCACGATCTGGTGCCCGAGCTCGGGGGCGATGTCGGCCAGGGAGTCGATGACCTGGTGCCCGGCGTCGTCGTGAATGGAGTCAAGCACTTCCCTGCCGGACTCGAATCTTTCGGCGCGCACTGCATCGTTTTCGGTCATCGCCTTCTCCTTCTGAGCTGCCGGCATGGGTGATGTGGGCTCGCTAGATCGCCGCAGGAGCATGCGCCGGTAGGCGCGGTCCAAGTTCAACCGATGAGCGGCTGGCGGCGCAAGACCTTGATCCATATACATGCAGGTCAGGACGGCTCCGGGTGTCGGCGCGGCGTGCAGGACATGCCGAACGCCACGGACGTGGTCGGTGCGCGAGCCCACCAGCCCGTCGGCAATCTCCCGATCAGATCAGTCGGTCAGCGGGGCGAGGAGCAAGGTCCCCGCGTCCGCATCGAGCGCGCATTCGACCCCGAGCGGGACGGATACCGGGCTTTCAAGGTGTCCGAGCGGTAGCCCGGCGAGGACGGGCACTCCGAGCGAACCCAATCGGTCGTGGAGTACGTCCAAGACGGTCCATCCGCGGTCCTGGTACCCCTCGAACCCCTCGAGCACCCCGACCGCCACGCCCGAGACCTTTGCGAGCGCACCGGACAGCAGCAGCTGGGTCAGAGCGCGGTCGACCATCCCGAGACCGGCCGCACGATTGATCTCCAACAGCAGCACATGGCCGTCGAGGTCGTTGTCCACGACGCCCACGCTGCGAGCCAGCATCTCGAGGTTCCCGCCGAACAGGGGCCCGGCGACTGTGCCGGTGGTAGTGAGCTCGGCACCGTACTGACCGCGGTCGCTCCGCACCGGTTCGCCGCGCTCGCCAACGAGGAGCCGCTGAACGGTGCGCGCGTGAGCGCCGGCCACCGCGCCATGGACGGACGGAACGCCGGCCCGATGCCACAGCTGGTGCAGGGCGGTGATGTCGCTGTACCCGATGATCGGTTTCGGGTCTGCCCGGAGAGCCTCGGTGTCGACGTCGGCGAGCAGCCGGAGGCTTCCGCACCCGCCCCGCAAGGTCAGGATCGCTCTGACCTCCGGGTCACGGATCGCGGCGTTGAGATCTGCCGCGCGCCCACTGTCGCTGCCGGCCATGTACCCAAGTCGGTCGGCGGCATGGTCTCCGACGCGCGCCCTGAAGCCCCAGGACTCGACCGTTGCGACGCTCTCCACCAGCCACGAGTCCTCGCTCCAGCTGGCCGGGGAGACGAGCGCGATGAGGTCGTCGGGCTTGAGCCTCGGTATCGGAGCCACATCGAACCGGGGCTCGGGCAGTCGCGACATGGGCAGGACGCTACCTGGCCAGCGGCGGCGCGAGCCGGCGTGGCGTGTCACTTGGTGTTCATCCCGAACCGGCACGCTGGGACGATGGCGTCTCGCCCGACCTTCCCGGTGCCACTCCGCAGGGGGCGCCCGGGCACTCGCCGCGCCGCTTGGCTCCCGGCTGCCGCACTGGTGGTCGGTCTCATGACGGCCTGCTCGACGCCGTCGGCGTCGGCGCCGGGCGTTCTCCCCGCCATGCCACCCGGGCGTGGAGGCCCCGGAGGTCGTTGGCTGTGATCGCGATCGGGCGGTTGAGAGGTCGTTGCCGAGCGCTCGCCCTCGAGGCAGCCGGAGGGCTAACGCTTGCTCGGGTTTTCAATGCGCATTGTTTGGCCCTGACGTAGGTTTGCGCCGTCGGGGGCCATTCGGGACTTCCGCGCAATCTGGGGGGAACCACTCATGAAGAAGACCTTGACCCTGCTTGCTGCCGCTGCCGCTCTCGCTGGCTCCTTCGCCATCGCACCGGCCGCGTCGGCCAGCGGATGTGCTGTCGTCAAGAGCGACTACACGATGACTGTGTCCTGCCCGGACTCGGCGCCCGGGACGCAGTTCCAGGTCGTCAGCAGCTGCCCCGACGGCCTGCGGTACAGCCGCTGGGAGAACCAGGGGAACGCGATCACCATGCAGTGCCAGAACATCCGGCTCGCGGACATCCGCTTCCGCTGATCGGCCAGAACCCGTGCCCGCGCGATGACCGCCGATCGTAGGTACTGACCCGCTTGAGTCTCCCGATCGTTGGTTCGCGGCGAGTTGAAGTGCCCGGGATGCGGCCGTGAGCTCTTAGCAACGAAAGACGGTCCTGGCGAGTGATCCAGGACCGTCTTCGTCATGTCTGGGCCGGGTGCCGAATCGCACTCGGATGCACAGCTCGACACGAAGACGGCGGCACAGCTCGGTCACTCGACGGAGGCGACGACGCTGCGGCACTACGTGAAGCGGACGCACATAGCGCCCGACGTGCGGGTGGTTCTGGACCTGCTGGTCAACCAACCCGACAGCGACTCCCCCGAGGCGAATGTCATGGGGAAGTGATGGATCTGGGGGAACGACGACGGCCCCTAACCGGCAAAGATGCTGGTCAGGGGCCGTATCGTTCACTCCGGAACGCGGTAGCGGTGGGATTTGAACCCACGGTGGACTTTCACCCACACACGCTTTCGAGGCGTGCTCCTTAGGCCGCTCGGACACGCTACCTTTGCCCGCCGCAACAGCAGCGGGCCGTAGCAGGATACCCGGTCGATGCCCGGTTCCACGAATCGATAGACGGACCGTGGCCATCGTCTCACTCGGTCGGCAATTGTCCGACGACACAGCCTGCCTCGTCCGGCGACCCCACCACAACCGTAGAGTGAGCACATGGCGACGACCGCTGACGCAGAGCCCCTTCCCGAGGTAGCGGCCGGTCTCTCGGAGGCCAAGGCCGGCGACCTCGTCGAGCGCACGGCGGCCTCGATCCGCTCCTGGATCATCACGGGCACGGCGAAGCCCGGGGACCGACTCTCCGAGAAGACCGTGGCCGAGACGCTGGAGGTCTCCCGCAACACGCTCCGCGAGGCGTTCCGCGTGCTGACGCACGAGAACCTGCTCGTGCGGCGGCCGCACGCCGGCGTCATGGTGGCCGTGCCGTCGCTCGCCTCGATCCTCGACATCTACCGGGTACGCCGCATGATCGAGGGTCAGTCCCTACGGGACGCGCTACCCGGCCACCCGGCGACCAACATCATGCGAGAGGCCGTCGAGAGCGCCGAGCGGGCGCGCGACGAGAAGGACTGGCGAGCGGCCGGAACGGCCAACATGGAGTTCCACCGTGGGATCGTCGCGCTGTCCGACAGCGAGCACCTGGACCGGCTCTACGCCACCATCTCGGCGGAGCTGCGGCTGGCGTTCGGCCTGCTCGCGAATCCGGAGTACCTGCACGCCCCCTACGTGTCCCGCAACGCCCGGATCCTGGAGATGACCCTCGCCGGGGAGAGCGCGGCTGCCGCAGCCGAGCTCGACGACTACCTCGTCCAGTCGGAGCGAACGGTCGCGGCCGCATACGGGAGGCGCACCCCGAACCCGCCCGCCTGACCCAAGGAGAACTCACCGCGGCGGCGGCAGCTCCGCCAGCAGTTCCTCCAGCTGTGCCCGCGTCGTGGCCACGTACCCGCCCCGCAGGCGCATCGCCGCATCCCACACCTCGCGCTCCCCCGACGTCTGCCGCTCCAGCACGCTCATGTTCTCGGTGAGGTCGAGGCGCCGGTTGAACCCCTGGACGGTGTCGCGCCACCGGTGCAGACCGGACACGAGGACGGCATCCCTGCGCCGGTCGAGCGCGCCCGAGACGAGCGCCGCGTCGACCGCGGAGACCGCGAGCCGCGCAAAGACGGCTCGCGGGCGGTCGTCCGCAGCGCGCGCGAACCCGTTGTCCGCGAGGATCGCCCGGTTCCGCTCCAGCTCCCGCCGGATCACGGTCAGCACCTGGGCGCGTCGCTCGGCCTCGGCGCTCAGTCGCTCGACGACGAGCCCCGTCATGCCGGCGACCAGCGTCAGCGAGTTGACCGCCGGCTCCCAGCGCGGCTCTCCCGGGAGCGCGAACCACAGGACGCCGAGGACGAACGCTGTGGCCAGCAGCAGATAGGTGACCGTGGCGACGGCGGTGCGCGCGACAGTCACGTGGCGCTCCACCACCCACCGCAGGCCGGCCATGCTCACGCCCAGATCGTGAACGGCCGGTCGTCCGCCCTCGGTTCGGCGCCCTCCGGCCGCCCCACGAGGTAGACCCGGTCGCCCGGCCGGAGCGCGCCCTGAACACGGTCGAGGGCATCCGCGGCGTCGTCGGCGTCGGTCACCACCAGGTCCAGGTGAACGGAAAGGACGCGGGGCTGAACCGGCCCCGAAGCCTGACCAGGTTCCGGCGAGCCGACGTCGGCCCGCACTTTCCGCAGGAGGTGCGGCACCGCTCGGACCAGCACGCCGAGCCGGCGCCCTACGGGCTGCTGCACTGTCGGTTCGGCCATGTCGGTTCATCCTCCGGCGCGGGCTGGCAGTTCATCGCTGCACAACCAGGCTAGCCGCGTCCGACATAAGTATCTAGTTTGTTCAACAATTTGCCCTTGTCCCATGCGCGGTACCAGAGCGTGGCCAACGGGTTCCCAGGACCCTCCCAGCCAGTACCAGGCTTAGCCCAGCGGCACCACAGGGCACCACCGGGTCCATGCGTTTACCTCTGGTTCATCACCTCGCAAACCCCGGAGAACCGATGAATCAGTTCTTGCTCTATGCGGTCGACCTTGTCGCCGTCACCCTCCTGACCTTCGCCCTGTACTTCCCGCGGCACCGCCGGCGGGACCTCGTTGTCGCTTACCTCGGCGTCAACGTGGGCGTGCTCGCGGTGTCCGCGACGCTCTCCGCGAGCGCCGTCGCGGCGGGCCTGGGACTGGGCCTGTTCGGCGTCCTGTCGATCATCCGGCTGCGTTCCTCGGAGCTGTCGCAGCACGAGGTCGCGTACTACTTCGCGTCGCTCGCCCTCGGCCTGCTGGGCGGCCTGGGGACGAGCACCGGGTGGCTGGGGATCGCGGGCAGCGGCCTGATCCTGCTGGTCATGGCGCTGGCCGACCATCCGCGCCTGTTCGCCCGGCACCACAGCCAGCTGGTGGTGCTGGACCGCGCAATCGCCGACCAAGTAGAGCTGGTGAGGCATCTGGAGCAGTTGCTGGGGGCGCGGGTACACACGCTCTCCGTGCAGCGCCTGGACCTCGTGAACGACTCCACCTGGGTGGACGTCCGCTACTCGGAGGCGCGCCGCCTGCCCGTCGTGACCGACGACGGCACCGGCGCCCCCATCACCCTGCATCAGGGGGCCACGGCCGACGGACGCTCGGAGCTGGCGGCGGCGGCCCGATGATCGGCGCTCTCACCCCGGTCACCCTCGACGAGCTGAACGACGTCGCCGCCCTTCAGACCCGTCGCGACCGCAAGTACGTGCTGACGCCGGACGAGCTCGACGCACTGCTCGCCACGCTCCCGCCCGCCCGGGTGCTGGAGATCGACGGCGTCCGCTCGTTCGCCTACGACTCCACCTACTTCGACACCCCCGAGCTGGACGCCTACCACCTCGCGGCGACGCGCCGCCGTCGTCGGTTCAAGGTCCGCACGCGGACCTACGTCGACACCGGGTCGTGCTTCGTCGAGGTGAAGACCCGCGCGGGCCGCGGCACCACGGTCAAGGAACGGCAGCCGCACGACGACGCCGACCACCTCGGCATCGCACGCACCTTCGTCTCGGCCCGTCTGGCCGACGCCGGCGCGCCGCGGGTCCCCGTGCTCACCCCGACCCTGCGGTCGCGGTACCACCGCACCACGCTCCTGCTCGACGACGCACGGGTCACCCTCGACACGGGCCTCATCTGGGACCTGCTCGCGCCGGGCGGCATGGGCCGGCACGAAATTCCGCACGAAGGTCCCCTTGGAGGCGGGCCGACCGTGCACCGCAGCGCCGCGCTTGGCGACCGTGTGGTGGTCGAGACCAAGACCGCTGCCGGCTCCGGGCCCTCGTCCGTGGACCGTCTGCTCTGGCGGGCCGGGCATCGCCCCGACCGCATCTCCAAGTACGCCACCGGGATGGCCGTGCTGCTGCCCGACCTGCCGGACGCGCCCTGGCGGCGCCTCGTCCGGCGTCGGCTCGTGCTGTCGGAGCCGAGCCTGCCCACCCCCATGACCACCGACCTGACCAGCGAGAGGACCCCCTCATGAAGATCCGCCGACCCCACCCCGTCCTGACCGCCGCACTCACCGGCGCACTGGCGATCGGCGCCCTCGCCGGGTGCAGCGCGGCCGCCGCCGAGACCACGAGCGGCACGGGTACGACCACCACAACCGTCTCCGACGTCGCGACCACCGTGGACGACGCCCTGGCCGACAACGAGGACTACACCGGCCTCGCGGCCCTCGCCGACGAGACCTGGGACACCTCGAGCGAGACCGCTGTGTCGCTCGACGGCGACAGCGCTACCGTCTCGGGCGACGGAGCCACGGCCGACGGCTCCGCGGTCACCATCTCTGCCCCCGGCACCTACCGGATCAGCGGCACTCTCGACGACGGGCAGGTGGTCGTCAGCTCGGAGGCCGACGGCGTGGTGCGGCTCGTGCTCGACGGCGCCGACATCACCAGCTCGGCCGGCTCCGCGATCGCCGTCACCCAGGCCGACGACGTCTCGGTGGTACTCGCGGACGGCTCGTCCAACAGCCTGACCGACGCGTCGACCTACGAGGACACCAGCGAGGACGCGCCCAACGCCGCGCTGTTCTCATCCGACACCATGGTCGTCTCCGGCACGGGTGCGCTGACCGTCACCGGCCGGTCGAACGACGGCATCGCGTCCAAGGACGGCCTCGTGATCGCGGGCGGCGACATCACCGTCACCGCTGTGGACGACGGCGTGCGCGGCAAGGACTACCTGGTCGTCGCCGGCGGCGCCATCGACGTCGACGCCGCCGGCGACGGCCTCAAGGCGGACAACGAGGACGGCACGAACGACGACGGCGAGACCGTCGGCTACGCGGCACTCCTCGGCGGCGAGGTGACCGTCGCGGCCGGCGACGACGGCGTGCACGCCGAGAGCGAGCTCGTCGTCGACGGCGCCACGGTCACCGTCTCCGAGTCCGTCGAGGGCCTGGAGGCGGCGCACATCCTCGTCGCGGGCGGCACTGTCGACGTCACCTCGTCCGACGACGGCTTCAACGCCGCGGGCGGCACGACCACGACCGACGAGACGTCCTCCGATGCGCCCGCCGAGGGCGAGGCTCCGGCGTCGGACGCGATGCCGCAGGGGGAGCGGCCGCAGGGCGGCGGGGGCGGCATGCCGGGCGAGGCAGCGGGTGACTTCTCGCTGGTGATCACTGGCGGCGACGTTACGGTCGACGCCGGAGGCGACGGCCTGGACTCGAACGGGACGCTGACGGTCTCGGGCGGCGACGTGACCGTCCTCGGCCCGACGGATGCGGGCAACGGCACCCTCGACAGCGCCAGCGCGATCACGGTGGACGGCGGCACGCTGCTTGCGGTGGGATCGTCGGGCATGCTGCAGACTCCGGGCGACGGCTCGGAGGGCTGGGTCGCCGCGACCTTCGACACGCTGAGCGCGGGTTCGGAGCTGGCCGTGGTCGACTCGTCCGGGACGACGGTCGCCGAGGTGACGCTGACCAAGGACGCGCAGGCGGCGGTCCTGGCCTCGGCGGACGTGACCAGCGGCGAGGAGTACACGCTGCGGGCGGACGGCGCGGACGTCGCCATCGTCACCGCAGGCGAGGCGCCGGAGGGCTCGGGCATGGGCATGCGTCCCTGACCCTGGGTCTCGACAGGCTCGACCACCAACGGGCCAGGCTCGACCACCGACGGCCAGGCTCGACCACCGCGTGATCGCCACCGGTGGTCGAGCCTGTCGAGGCCGTGCGCGCGGATCAGTACACGTACGGCCAGCCCGCGGAGTCGTAGCCGAGCAGGTTGATGCCCAGCCGCGACGCTCCGCTGTCCGTGTAGTAGTGGTAGAAGAGCGCGTCTGCGTCGCCGTCGGCGAGCACCGCCTGGTGGCCCGGACCGTGGATGCTCCCGTGGCCGGCCAAGATCTCGGTTCCGCCGCCGGACGTCATGGCGGTCCCGGCGCGGTCGACGTAGGGACCGGTGACCGACGTCGACCGCCCCACCATCACGCGGTAGGTGCTGTTCGCGCCCTGGCAGCAGGCGTCGAACGAGACGAACAGGTAGTAGTACCCGTTGCGGTAGTGGATGGTCGGCGCCTCGACGGCGCCGCCGCCCCGGCCGGCGATGCTCCGGAACTCGGTCCCGGACCGCTTACCCGTCGCGGGGTCGAGCCGGATCATCTTGATGCCCGACCAGAACGAACCGAAGCTCATGTACCAGCGGCCCGACTGGTCGATCACGAGGTTCGGGTCTATCGCGTTCCAGTTGTCCGACGTCCTCGACTCGATGACGAGGCCCTGGTTGGTCCACGATCCCTGCGCGCCAGTCGTGCTCGTGGCCAGGAAGATGCCCGAACGGTTCGAGCCGAACGTCGAGGCCGAGTAGTACATGTAGTAGCGGCCGTTGACGTACGTGATGTCCGGCGCCCAGACGTTGTTGCTGCCGTTCGTGTACGTGTGCGCCCATGGGACGCCGTTCGGGAACGCGGCTCCGGCGTCGTTCCACTGGGTGCGGTCCGAGGACGTCTTCAGGGTGATCCCGTCGCCCGTGTGGGCGAGCAGGTAGGTGCCGCTGGGCGACTTGGCGACCTCCGGGTCGTGCACCCCGACGCTCCCGGTGACGACACCCGGACTGGGATACGCCGCCACGGCGGCGGGCGCCGCCGTCGTGCCCGACGCCGCCGTCGTGCCCGACGCCGCTGGGGTGACCGCGAGCCCTGCGGCGACGAGCAGCGCGACGGCCGCCTGTCGGCGTCGGGCGCTGCGGGTGGAACGTACTGGGACCTGGTGCATCGTTGCCTCCGTCCGTTACGAGCCGACAGCGACGGGGGCCCCATGCGAGCGTTCATATTCCGGCGCCGGACCGTCGTCGCTCCGACTTCTACAAGGTTGTAGAACAGTGTGGGACGGGTGAATTCGCACGTCAAGGGGCAAAGCGGATCCGCGTTGCCGCAGGCCTCGGCCGGACCTCGCGCTCGGCCCCGCCCGGGCTGTTGAACCCTGCCGAATGCGAGGTAGTGTGCCGACACCGCCGAGGGAGGACACCGATGCCCGCGCCCACGCTCTTCGACTACTCGGACCACAGTCCGTACTCGAACCCTGGAACCCACACGGGGTTCTTCACCGAGCTGAGCACCGACCCGGAAGACCTGCACCAGTTCGTCTGCTCCGCCGTCGTGCACTACCGGGCCGGTGGCCCGCGACTGACCGAGGCGCAGAGAGCCGACCCGGACCGCCGCTGGCTGACCTCGATCCTGGACGCCGCCGAGATGCGCGCCCCGCTCGACGGTCCGCGCACGCAGGCGCAGCAGGTGGCCGGCTGCTGCCGCGACCACACGCTCCTCGCGCTCGGCGTGCTGCGCACGCACGGGATCCCGGCGCGGTCCCGGATCGGTTTCGCCACGTACTTCACGCCGGGCTGGCACGCCGACCACGTGGTGGGCGAGCGCTGGGACGGCGACCGCTGGGTGCGGTTCGACCCGGAGCTCGACCGACAGGACTTCGACTTCGACGTCCACGACATGCCCACCGGACCCGAGTCGCCGTTCCGCACCGCTGCCGAGTCGTGGCTGGCGATCCGCGCCGGGACGACCGACCCGGCCACGTACGGCGTGGATCCGGATCTGCCGGGGCTGAGCGGCCGGGACTTCGTGCGCGACTACGTGCTGCTCGAGGTGGCGCACCGGCACCGCGACGAGCTGCTGCTCTGGGACCTGTGGGGATCGCGGCTCAGGAGCCCGGTCGTCCGCGAGGCGGAAGGCGGGCCTGCGGCCTCCTGGATCCAGGAGGCCGGCCTGCCGGGCGCCGACGTGTCCGACGCCGAGCTCGACACCGTCGCCGACGAGCTCGCCTACCTGCTCGTCGCTTCCGACGCCGGTGACGAGTCGGCGGCCGACCAGCTCGCCGAGCTGTACCGCGAGGACGTGCGGCTGCACCCGGCCGAACGCGTGCTGACGCTCTCCCCCACGGGCCACGCCGGCATAACGGACCTCTCCGCCCACTGACGTTTGTTGCGGGCGTGATCGTTGCGACTGTCCGCCCGTTTTAGGCGCAACGATCACGCCCACAACAAAGGGGTCAGAGGCGGCGGGTTAGGTCCTCCAGGACGGGGGTCACCCCCGAGTCGATCTTCACCGTCGCGTACTTGTCGCCCCGGGTGATGCCGCGGTTCACGATCACCACGGGCTTGCCCTCGTCGGCCGCGTGCCGCACGAACCGCAGCCCGCTCATCACGGTCAGCGACGAGCCGGCGACGAGCAGCGCGTCGGCGGAGTCCACCAGCGCGAACGCCCGCTCGACGCGCTCGCGCGGCACGTTCTCGCCGAAGTAGACGATCTCCGGCTTGAGCATGCCCCCGCAGAACTCGCAGGGCGCCGGCCGGAAGTGGGCGGTCGACTCGATGACGGCGTCGGCGTCCGGCGCGATCTCGATGTCCGCGACATCGCCGACGGACTCCAGGAAGCCTGGATTGAGGGCGTCGAGCCGCTCGGCGAGGTGCGCGCGGGAGATGACCCGGGCGCAGGACAGGCAGATCACGCGGTCGTAGCGTCCGTGCAGGTCGATGACGTTGCGGGAGCCCGCATCCTCGTGCAGCAGGTCCACGTTCTGGGTGATGATCCCGGCGAGGATGTCGCGCTCCTCGAGCCGGACGAGCGCCCGGTGGCCCGCGTTCGGCGCGGTGCGGTTCACGTGCTGCCAGCCGACGTGGTTGCGCGCCCAGTAGTGCCGGCGGAACTCCTCGTCGCCCACGAACTGCTGGTAGGTCATCGGGCTGCGCGGCGGGGAGTCGGGGCCCCGGTAGTCGGGGATCCCGGAGTCGGTCGAGACCCCGGCACCCGTGAGTGCGGTGATCCGGAGGCCGCTGAGGACCGCTACGGCGTCGTCCACGGTGGTGCGGGCGACCTCGACGGCCTCGGGCTGCCAGGTCGTGGGGCGGGCTTGAGGAAACACCCTACGAGGGTATGCCGCGAGCGGGCCGCCGTCCTTGCCATGTGTTCCATTTCGCAGTGCCCCACATCCCGCTAACCTGGGATTTCTTTGCACCGGAGCATGAGGGGACCGCGTGGGCGACTCAGCGATATCAAGGATCGACAGCACCTTGGCCGGCGACGACTTCGCGTGGTCCGTGACGCTGGTCGGCGAGGACCAGTCCGACAAGCTCGCCACCCTTGCCCAGTACCTCGACGACGGCCACTCGGCCTCGGGCGACGGCAAACGGGTCCCGTCGGGGTACGCATACTGGGGTATCGGTCCCACCATCGCCTGGTTCAACGCCTCGAACGACCCGACCTACATGGTGATCAAGGTCGGCACGGAGATGTTCCGCAGGCAGTGGCGCAGCATCTCGCCGCTCGTCACCGACGAGTGCGTGCACCTGGTCAGCCTCGGCGTGGGGACGGGCGCCAAGGACGGGATGTTCCTGGAGACGATGCTTCGGGCCAACCCGTCGATGCTCTACATCCCGGTGGACATGAGCGCCGAGATGCTCCGGACCGGCTCCCGCACCGCCGTCCGGGACGCGCACTTCCCTCTGGATCGCTCGCTGGGCCTGCAGATCGACCTCTCCCTGGACGGCAACCTCGAGGAGCTGCAGCAGTTCCTCGACCGCCTGGTCGGCGAGGAGTCGATCCTCTACTCGCTCGTCGGCAACACCGTCGCCAACTTCGACGACGACGCGGAGTTCCTCAACGGGATCGCGCGGGTCCTGCGCCCTCAGGACCGGATCCTCGTCGAGTTCGCCACCACGGAGGACCTGGCCCCGGGCACCGTGCACGCCGCCGAGGCCGAGTATCGGCAGACCCGTGGGTTCGTGGAGTTCGTGGCGAGCGCCGTCCGCTACAACACCGACCTCAAGATCGACCTCGACCAGGTCAGGTTCACCGGATCGGTCGAGGACGAGAGCATCCTCCTCAAGGTCTACTGGCAGAACGCCGGCGGCGAGGCCATCCGGATGCTCATCCCCGGCAGCCGCCCGATCCACCTCGAGCCGCACGACACCATCCGGCTGTACACGACCCGCAAGTACACGACCGTGCGGATCGACCAGCTGGTGGCCGGCGCCGGCCTGCGCACCACCCACAGGCAGCGGGAACGCTTCCGGCACACCCAGCGACAGAACCCCTTCGGCCTGGAGCTGCGTCTTCTGGCGCACGACGAGAACGCGCCCGTCGAGCTGCCGACGTTCGACGTGTGGAACTGATGCCGGCGCGGCTGCGCCTGCTGCGGCGACGGGTCGCGGCGGCATGGTCGAACCGCCGCTGGGCCCGCCGGCGGCGCGTCATCGTCGCCGTGGTCACCTATGCCCTCCTGGCCGTCGCGTTCGTCCTGGGCATCCTGTGGATCCTCGGCGTCGGACCCGAGTGGGAGCCCTGGGTCAACTCCCTGACGCTCCTCGCGGGCGTCACCGGACTCATCGTGGAGCGCCAGAACGCAGAGACGGAGCGCCGCTCGGAGCTGGTCGCCTCGGTGGTCTTCGAGCTGCAGCAGAACCGCGCCATCGTCGAGCGCCGCCTCGCCGGGCTCCGGACCGGGGGTCAGCGCGCCCTGTCGGTCAGCCCTCGGCTGGCACTGTCGGCCGTCGACGCCGCACTCGCCTCGGGCGTGCTCAGCAGGGCGCCCGACAGTGCCCTGGTCGAGAAGCTGCACCGCTGGCGGGAGCGCGTCCAGGGCTACAACTGGCGGCGGGACCTCACCGAGTTCGAGCTCATGCTCATCAAGTACCAGGACGGCGATAACGTCGGGTCGAACATGTCCAGCCTGGCGAACGAGCGGCTGTACCTGCTGCGCCTGCGGACGCTGCTCGACCAGCTGCACTCCGCGCTGCCCCGGGTCTGACCCGGTGCTCCGGGCCGCTCGAGCCGCCAGGCCCGGCTGAGCCCCGGCCCAGCCCAGGCTCAGCCCCGCCGGGCCTCGAAGAACTCCCGGAGCAGGGCCCCGCACTCGTCCTCGCGGATGCCGCCGAGCACCTCGACCTCGTGCAGCGCGCGCTGGTCGCGCACCAGGTCCCACACCGAGCCGGTGGCGCCGGCCTTCGGGTCCCAGGCGCCGAGGACCAGGCGCCGCACCCGCGCCTGGACAAGCGCGCCTGCGCACATCGCGCACGGTTCCAGGGTCACCACGAGCGTGCAGCCGGTCAGACGCCACTCGCCGCGCGCGGCTGCAGCGGCCCGCATCGCGAGCACCTCGGCGTGGGCGGTCGGGTCACCCGTCGCCTCCCGCTCGTTGCGCCCGACGCCGATCACCCGGCCCGCCTCGTCGAGCACCAGTGCCCCGACCGGCACGTCGCCGGTGTCGAGGGCGCGGCGGGCCTCGCCGAGCGCGACGCCCATCCAGCTCTCCCAGTGCGCGCGACGCTCGGCGGCGTTCATCGCGCTCAGCCCTCCCGTGTCAGACACACAGGTCACCCTAGTGACCTACGCGTCTGACAACCTGGTTGTGCGGTCCAGGAGCACCGCTGCCCGGTAGCGTTGGCCCCATGCGCCTTCACGTCGTCGATCACCCCCTGGTCGCCCACAAGCTGACCGTCCTGCGGGACGAGACCACGGACTCGCCCACCTTCCGCCTGCTCGTCGACGAGCTCGTCACGCTCCTGGCCTACGAGGCCACGCGCGAGATCGCCACCGAGCCGCACGAGGTGAAGACGCCGATCACGACCATGACGGGCACCCGCCTCGCGTCGCCGCCGCCGATCGTGGTGCCGATCCTGCGCGCCGGCCTGGGCATGCTGGACGGCATGAGCCGCCTGCTCCCGACGGCCGAGGTCGGGTTCCTCGGCCTCGTGCGCGACGAGGAGACGTTCAAGGCCGTCACGTACGCGAACCGCCTGCCCGACGACCTCACCGACCGGCACGTGTTCCTCATCGACCCGATGCTGGCCACCGGCGGCACGCTCGTCGCGGCTATCGACTACGTGCTGGAGCGCGGCGCCCGCGAGGTGACCGCGGTCTGCCTGCTCGCCGCTCCGGAGGGCATCCGGCTGCTCGAGGAGCACGTGGGCGAGCGGGCGAACCTGTCAGTGGTGGTGGCCGCCGTGGATGAGCGACTTAATGAGAGAGCTTATATTGTGCCCGGCCTTGGCGACGCTGGAGACCGTCTCTACGGCATCGTCTGAGTCATCGGCGGCATAGGCATCGTCTGACGTGTCGGCTGTGCCGTCCCCGCTCGACGCTTCCTCGACCGAGGCCGCCTCGTCGTCGCAGGGGTCGTCCAACAAGGGCAGCTGCTCGGCGTCCGTGCTCGCCGGGGTCGCGAATGACGTCGGCTCGGTCTCGCACTCCGCGTCGGGGAGACACAGCGTGCCGTCGACCGAGAACGAGCGCTCCACGGTGTGTGCGGCGCCCTCCAGCTGTCGGGTGAGCCGCACGGTGACGTTGCCCTCGCTGCTGATCGCGGTGTCGCGCTTGAGCTCGAGCTTGGTGGTCTCACCTGCGGGGACCGGCTTGTCCGGCCCCTTGTCGCCGCTGCCGTCGTCGACGAGTACGCCCGTCCAGTCGTGGCCGGTCCGGTTCTCGACAGTGGCCGTGAGGTGCGTGTGCATGTCGACGCACTGCGCCGCGGCGTCGACCGACATGTGCTCGGGCTTGGGCCAGCTGAGCTCGGCGCACGACTCGAACGAGACGTCCGTCACCAAGAGCGTCTTGCCGACAGCCGTCAGGGTCGCGGTGCCGGTACCCCAGACCACCGGGAACTCGATCAGCTCCACCTCCCCGGCTGGGACGGTCCTCGTCATGCCCGCCACGTGGAATGGGACGGGCAGGGTCGAGGCCCTGTTGTCGGCCGTGACCGCGTACATCCGCACCGAGTGGTCCTGAGCGGCGTCGAACTCGCAGGCACCGGCGGCCCTCGTCGTCTGGCCGTTCGTCGGCGCGATCATGGCGCCGTCGTGGTGCGCCGTCGGGTTGGCGTCCGGCACTACCGGATCGCTGGGCAGGTCCCCGTCGCTGTCGACCCCGTCGCGCGAGAGGCGGAAGGTGGCGTCACCCTCGGGCAGGTTGGTGCGCTCGGTGTTCACCGAGAGGCTTACGGTTGTGCCCGGCGCGACGACGCGACTCGCGGACTCCATGGTCGTGTCGCCCACCGGCACGGACATGACGGCGGTCAGCGGCTCGTCCGACTGGTTGGTCACCGTGCCCTCGACACCCACGGTGCCACTGGCGTAGACGGTCTCCACGCTCGTGTCGGTGGCCCACCGGGGCGAGTAGCAGTCCTCCCGCCCATGGTCACCCGCGGTGACGCGGGTCTCGTAGGTCTGGCCCTCCACCTCCGTGGCCACGACGAACACGGCCTGGCCGGCCGGAACGCGCAGACCGTCGGGGACGGTGAGCCGCGTGACATCGCCCGGTGCGAGGTCCTTGCCGGAGGCCGCATTGCCGCCGGCCGCCTCGAGGGCAACGCGCACGGTGCGGTTGGTCGTGTTGGTGTAGGCGCCGGTGACGGCGGCGTTTGCCTCGCTGACACCGCCCTTGGCGAGGCAGGTCGTGGCGACCTCGCCCACGCCGTCCTCGGCGTCCGCCCAGGCGGACGTCCCGACCAGCGTGGCCGACGCCGAGCGCGCGCTGCCCTCGAGGACGGGGGTGACGTTCGCGGCGCCGAGCACGGTGGGCTCCTCCGACGACTGCGCCGCGGTGGTGATGTTCAGCGTCATGCCTGCCGTGGCGCCAGGGTCCAGCGTCACGGCTGCCCCGTCCGTCCCGGCGCGCGGGGTACAGATCCAGGCGTTCGGCAGCTCGGCGCCGCGATCACAGGACAGCTCGGGCTGTGCCGACGCGGGCTTGACGGCGTCGGGCAGGGTGACCCGGACCGACCAGCCGGCGGGCACCGTACGGTCACCCGTGCTGCCGACGCGGACCGGGAGCGCGGCGGTGCCGGGGCTCGCGAGCGAGACGTCTTCGGTCTGCGCGGTGAGCTCCGGACCGAACGGCGCCACCGTACGGCCCGGGAGGTCCACGCCGAAGGGCGCGATGCCGTCCGCCCAGACCCGGGCACCGACGGGGTAGTCGCCCCCGGAGTTGGCCTCCACCGGCACGACCACCTCGTGCGTCGCACCCGGCGCGAGCTCGCCGACCGAGCAGAGCAGGACGTGGTCCTGCTCCGTGGGCATACAGGCGGCCGGACCCTCGGTAGGCATCGACCCCCGGTCGGCGGGTGCGCTGGGCGTGGCGCTCGGCTGCGCCTGCGCCTTGCCGGCGTCGGACGCATCGCTCGTACCGGAGCCGGACGGGGGCACGGTTGACGGGCTAGACGTCGGAGCGTCCTGGCCGCCGTCCTCCGAACCGTCGGCCGTTCCCACGGAGTGCGGCACCAGGCGGCCGCTGACACCCGTACCAAAGGCGCCGTCCGGCTTCGCGACACCGAGCCCGGGCGGGAGCGTGATCTCCAGCTGGGTACCCGTGGTCTCGGTGCTGCTCGTGTTCTTGACGGTCAACGACAGATTCTGGGTCTCGCGCGGGGTCAGCGGCTGCGAGGCGTCGGTGTAGTCGACGTCGAAGTAGACGGTGTTCGCGCCTGGCCCGATGTCGGTGGGCTTGGGCTCGCCGTTGACCTCCTCGGTGCCCGGCAGCTCGCGACCCTGGCTGACTGCGATCACCGTGTCGGTCAGCGGGTCGTCGTCGGCCGGTGTCGCGATCTGCAGTGCCGCGACGATGCCCACCGCGGCGACGGCAATCGCACCTGCGGCCACGCTGCCGCCCGTCGCGGCGGCCGCGGCAGAGGCAAGAGCACCGGCAGTGGCGGAGACGGCGGACGAGACCGCGCCGGACAACGTGCTGGTCGAGGCAACGGTGACCGTGGCGGCCGGAGCGCCGCCGGCGGCCGCGCCGGCTCCTGCACCGGCCTTGGCCGCGACGGCCAGGCCGCCGATCGGCACGCCCGCGCCGACCAGGGCAAGACCGCCCGCACCCAGCACCAGCGGGGCGATGACGGTCTTCATGCCGTGCGCGACGTCGTGGAGCTCGAGCACCAGGGCGCTACAGGTGCCGCAGGTGGCGAGGTGGTCGTTGATCTTCGCGGTCTCGCGCTTGGACAGGCTCTCGCGCACGTACCCGCCGAGCAGCGGGTTGACCGTGCGGCACATGTCCGACGGCGCGTGCGTCAGGTGCTGCTGCAGGTATCCCGCGCGCAGTGCTTCCTTGGCGCGGTAGAGCAGGGCGGAGACGCCGTTGGCGCTGAGGCCGAGCGCGGGCGCGATCTGAGCGGGCTTGAGGTCATCGACCAGTACGTACCAAAGCACCTCACGCCAGCGCTCGGGCAGGTCGAAGTAGGCCTTGGAGACCACGCTGCGCTCGAAACCGGCGAGTGCGGGATCCTCCTCCGACGCCACCCGGCCGAGCACTGACTCGATCTCGTCGTCGGTGGTCGGGCGGGTGCGCGCGGCGCCACGGGACACGTCGAAAGACCTGTGGCGCACGACGGTGTACAGGTACGTCCGAAACCCGGCGTCAGGACCCGCGCCGCGACGGAGCATCTCGAACAGCTTGCTGAAGGCGTCAGCGACGACGTCGTCGGCGTCCGCGGGCGAGACGTACTGGCGGGCGAGAGCGCGTGCGGCGCCGGCGTGACGTTCGTAGAGCACACCAAAAGCGTCGCGGTCACCTGACCTGACCTGGAGGATCAGTTCCGCGTCGCTCGGGGTTCCCCCGGTGCTGCTCTCGACTTGCTTCACGTCTACCCAGACTTTCGCGCTCGTCGCCCTGCCGATGACTGTCGCCGTCTGCCAAGACTATAGAGCCAGCGCGCCGTTTAAGGGGGGGAAAAGTCCTCGGTGGGATGAAAAGCGGGTGAAGTGTGGTACACCACTGTCGAAAGTGCGTCATGATGTGTCCCCGTGGGGGTCCCTTCATCATGAGCGAGTCACAGCAGGAGGCGTGGGTGCGTGTGCACGACCTGCGCGAGCGGTGGCGCGCGACGAGTCTGGCGTCGGTATGGATCCGACCGAATGACTGGGAGCACCCGGCCGCAGAAGCGCTGGCCGAGGCGTTGGCCGAGGGCCGCGGCGTGATCGCGCCCGCAGAACGCCTGGGAGCGGCGCGCGCAAGCGTGGGCGCCGGCATCACGGAGGCGCTCGACGACGTCGCCTGTCTCTACGCCGCGTTCGGCCGCCCCACGGACGTGGGTGCGCTGCGTGCCGCCGCGATCGGCTGGGTCGGGGAGCGCGAGCGCGCCCCTTACCAGATAGCCACGCACGACCCCTCGACCGGCCTGTCCACCGGCGAGTACCTGGGCGAGCGCCTACGCGAGACCTATGGCACGGCGGAGCGTTCCGGCACTACCGCCGGGACCGCACACTGCCTGCTCGTGCTCGACGTCGGCCTCGACAACCTGGACACATGGCAGCGGCTGGCGCGCTCCGCCGCCATTGGACGGACCCTGCAGCAGGTGTTCGGCGAGGGCCATCCCATGGCCGCGGTCGGCGACGGCACCTTCGTCGTGCTGTGCGAGCGCGGCCCGGCGACGGCCGAGCTGGGCCAGTCATTGCGCCGCGTCGTCGAGCGCAACGCCGAGGTGCTCGGCCTCCAGACCGAGGTGCGCCGGCCCACCCGGGTCTGGGTGGAGCGCCTGCCGGGCACGCACGCCGACGCGCTGCTGCTGCTGGACCACCTGGCTCGCTGATATTTCGCAGGGCGAAAACATAGAGCGCCCACTCGCTGGTCGAGTGGGCGCTCTAGTTGGTGGTGGTCCTCAGCGTTGGCG
Source organism: Promicromonospora soli (assembly GCF_014653785.1). Taxonomy (GTDB): domain Bacteria; phylum Actinomycetota; class Actinomycetes; order Actinomycetales; family Cellulomonadaceae; genus Promicromonospora; species Promicromonospora soli. The sequence goes on from NZ_BNAS01000010.1 coordinate 84,653, forward strand.
GCCCGTCAGCGCGCCTGGAAGGTGAGGCAGTCGGCGTGGCCCGGGTCCTCGGGGCCGGCGCCCACCCGGATCGACGCGGCGCCGCACTCCAGGTCGTCGTTGTGCACACACTCGGTCCGCTGGCAGGCACCGACGTGGGCGATGACCTTCTCGAGCCCACCCTTGTGGGTCAGCGGGAAGAACGTGGCGCAGGCGGCGTCGCCCGTGTGCCCCGCGATGGTGACGGCGCCGGCGTGGCAGCCGTGCTCGTGGTTGTAGCCGCAGCCGTCGATCGTACACTCGGCGACCTCGGGCAATTCCATCAGCGTGCTCATGGGTTCTCTCCTCGCTCGGTGCGCTGCCCTCCGGAATAGCTCGATCATATTCCTGAAATGCAGAACGTGTGGAGCAAGGAATGCCTTACCTACATTCCCGCGTGCATTCTCGATTAACGAAAGAATTGCGTTGCCGAAATCAGCGGACGGCTGGGAAAGGCGTCACTCCTCGCGACGCGGCGCCGGCCGCCAGAGCACCACGGCTCCGCCGCCGACGGTGCGATGCTCGAGGTCGACCCGCATCGCCGCACTCCTGACGCGCTGACCGCGCTGCACCACCACGACATCTCCCGCGTCCGGTCCTGCCGCGAACACGCGGCCTTCCTCCTGGACCCGCATGAGCAAGTCACCGAGGCGTTCCTCCAGCACGGAGACGTGCGCCTCCAGGTCGAGAATGCGCTTGATCCCTGCGAGGTTGATGCCCTCGACCTGCGCGAGCCGCTGCACCTGCAGAAGGCGCGCCACGTCCCGGCGCGAATAGCGGCGGCCCCGGCCGCGCGTGCGCCGGGGGACCACCAGGCCGAGCCGGTCGTACTGCCGCAGAGTCTGCGGGTGCATGCCCGCGAGCTGAGCAGCTTGAGAGACGGTGAGCACGGGTGCGTCGTCGTCGACCATGTGCCCCTCCCTGTCTCTTTCGTTCGCTTTTGCGTCCGCGCAGGTTAACCGAGATCGGCGCGGCGGGGCAGATGCCCCACCGCGCTGACCGTCATTCCGCCGCCCGCTCGGCCAGACCGGAGCGCACGTCCTCGCCGTCACTCTCTGCGGCGAAGGTCTCGAGCGCATCCCTGGCCTTCTTGCTGAGCTTCTGCGGCACGACCACCTGCACGGTGACAAGCAGGTCGCCGGTCGCCTTCACTGTCTGCACGCCTCGTCCCTTGACGCGCAGCGCCCGGCCCGACGGTGTCCCCGCGGGCACCTTCAGCCGCACGACGGCGCCGTCCAGGGTCGGCACCTCCAGCGTGGTGCCGAGGGCCGCCTCCGAGAACGTGATGGGCACGCTCATACGCAGGTCGAGGCCGTCCAGCGTCCAGACCGGGTGTGGCGCGACGTGCACCGTGACCACCAGGTCGCCCGGCGGGCCGCCGGCGACGCCGGGCCTGCCCTTGCCACGCAGGCGGATCTTCTTGCCGTCGTTGACGCCCGCCGGGATCCGGGCCGTGATGGTGCGGCCGTTGACCTCGAGGTCCGCCGTCGTGCCCTTCACCGCTGACCGGAACGGCAGCGTGACCTGGGCGACGATGTCGGCGCCGGGGGTCGGGGCAGTGAACCCGGTCGGGCCTGCCGAACCATAGGGGGACCTGCCGCCGGAACCGAACATCGAGCCGAGGATGTCGTCGAAACCCGCGCCGCCACCGCTCTGCGTGTAGCGGACTCGTGGCCCGCCCCGCCCGGTCTGGGCCCCACCGCCGAACATGGCGCCGAGGATGTCCTCGAACCCGCCGGCCCCGGGACCGCCGGCGCCCGCGGAGAACCGAGCGCCGCCGGCCATGGCGCGCACGGCGTCGTACTGGCGGCGCTGCTCCGGGTCGGACAGGACCGCGTAGGCCTCGCCGATCTCCTTGAACCTGTTCTCCGCGGCCGCGTTTCCCTGGTTCTGGTCCGGGTGGTGCTGGCGCGCGAGCTTGCGGTAGGCCTTCTTGATGGCGGCGTCGTCGGCGTCCTTGGACACGCCCAGCACGGCGTAGAAGTCCTTCTCCATCCAGTCCTGACCGGTCATGGCACCTCCTTCCGCGTCGATACCGGTGGTCGAGCTTGTCGAGACCGGGGCCCCGACAAGCTCGACCAGCCAGAGATCACTCCGGCCCGACCACGCCCACGCGGGCCGCCCGGACCACCTTGTCGCCGATCTTGTAACCGGGCTCCACCACGAGGTTCACCGTGGCGGCCGTCGCGTCCGCCACGGTCGAGTGCATGAGCGCCTCGTGCAGGGTGGGGTCGAACTCCTCCCCCACCTTGCCGAACCGCTCGACGCCGAACTTCTGCAGGCTCTGGTCGAGCTTCTCCGCGATCGCCGCCATGGCGCCGCTCAGCTCGCCGTGCTGCTTCGCGCGCTCGACGTCGTCGAGCACGGGCAGGAGCGCGGCCAGCACGTCCTGGACGCCCCGGTTGCGCGCGGCCTCCTGGTCGCGCAGCGCCCGGTTGCGGTAGTTCGTGAAGCTGGCCCGCTCGCGCTGCAGCGCGTCCAGGTGCTCCGCCGCCTCGGCCTTCGCCTTGAGGACCTCGGACGCCTCGGCAGCATCACCGGACGGCTCGAAGTCGAGCCCCGCCAGCGGGTCCCCGGAGGTGTCCTGCTGTGCGGGCGTCTCGACAGGCTCCGACGCGGGCTCGTCCGCCGGCTCAGGCGCCGCCGGGCGGGCCTGCTCGCCGGAGCTGTCCACCTTGCGCTTGTCCGTGAACTGGAAGGGGTGCTCCTCCGAGTCCTCGGGCTCGGGGGAGACCTGCTGGCTCTCGTCGGTCACTTGCGATCGTCCTCGTCGTCCACGATCTCGGCGTCGACCACGTCCTCCTCAGGGGCGGACTGGGCGTTCGCCGTCTGCGGGCCGCCCGCGGCGGGCTGCTCCGCGGACTGCTGCCCGGCCGAGTACAGCGCTTCGCCGATCTTCTGCGAGGAAGCGCCGAGCTTCTCGTACGCAGTCTTCACGGCGGCGGCGTCCTCGCCCTCGAGCGCGGACTTCACCGCGGCGATGTCCGTCTCGACCTCGGTGACGACCTCCGCCGGGAGCTTGTCGCGGTTGTCCGAGATCTGCTTCTCCATGGAGTACGCGAAAGCCTCGGCCTGGTTGCGGGTGTCCGCCTCCTCGCGACGCTTCTTGTCCTCCTCGGCGTGCGCCTCGGCATCCTTGACCATGCGGTCGATGTCCTCCTTGGGGAGGGCCGAGCCGCCGGTGATCTTCATCGACTGCTCCATGCCCGTGCCGCGGTCCTTGGCGGACACGTGCACGATGCCGTTCGCGTCGATGTCGAACGTGACCTCGATCTGCGGCACGCCGCGCGGGGCGGGGGCGATGCCCGTGAGCTCGAAGACACCCAGCGGCTTGTTGTCGCGCGTGAACTCGCGCTCGCCCTGGAAGACCTGGATCGCCACGGACGGCTGGTTGTCGTCGGCCGTGGAGAAGACCTCGCTGCGCTTGGTCGGGATGGCCGTGTTGCGCTCGATGAGCTTGGTCATCACGCCACCCTTGGTCTCGATACCGAGGGACAGCGGGGTGACGTCGATCAGCAGGACGTCCTTGCGGTCACCGGAGATGACACCGGCCTGCAGGACGGCGCCGACGGCGACGACCTCGTCCGGGTTCACGCCCTTGTTGGGCTCGCGGCCACCCGTGAGCTCCTTGACGACCTCGGTCACGGCGGGCATGCGGGTGGAACCACCCACGAGCACGACGTGGTCGATGTCCGACACCGAGATGCCCGCGTCGCGGATCACGGCGTGGAACGGCGCCTTGGTGCGATCGATGAGGTCCTGCGTCATCTGCTGGAACTGAGCGCGCGTGAGCTTCTCGTCCAGGTGGATGGGGCCGTTCTCGCTCATCGACAGGTACTGCATCGAGATGTTGGTGCTCGTCGCGGACGAGAGCTCCTTCTTGGCCTGCTCGGCCGCCTCGCGCAGACGCTGGAGCGCGATCTTGTCCTTCGACAGGTCGACGCCCGAGGAGTTCTTCACCTGCTTGATGAGGTGCTCCACGACGCGCTGGTCCCAGTCGTCACCACCGAGGCGGTTGTCACCGGAGGTGGCACGCACCTGGATGGTCGAGAAGTCGTCCTCGTCCTTGCCCACCTCGAGCAGCGAGACGTCGAACGTGCCGCCACCGAGGTCGAACACCAGGATGAGCTCGTCCTCCTTGCCCTTGTCCAGGCCGTAGGCGAGAGCGGCCGCGGTGGGCTCGTTCACGATGCGCTTGACGTCGAGGCCGGCGATCTGGCCGGCGTCCTTCGTAGCCTGGCGCTCGGCGTCGTTGAAGTACGCCGGGACCGTGATCACGGCCTCCGTGACGGGCTCGCCCAGGTACTCCTCGGCGTCGCGCTTGAGCTTGCCCAGGATGCGGGCGGAGATCTCCTGCGCGGTGTACTTCTTGTCGTCGATGTCCACGCTCCAGTCAGTGCCCATGTGGCGCTTGACGGAGGAGATGGTGCGGTCCACGTTGGTGACCGCCTGACGCTTGGCGACCTCGCCCACCAGGACCTCGCCGGTCTTGGAGAACGCGACCACCGACGGAGTGGTCCGCGAGCCCTCCGCGTTGGCGATGACGGTGGGCTCCCCACCCTCGAGGACTGCCACAACCGAGTTCGTGGTGCCGAGGTCGATACCTACTGCGCGTGCCATTTGGCTGCCTTCCTTCGACAGATTGAGTCTGCTGCACTCAACTTAAGCCGGAGCCTGCCAGGAAGCAAGCCGGTTAGCGCAAAGTTGAGTCCACTTCACTCAACCTCCAACGGAGCCGGAAGGTTCCCAGCAGGACGCACACCGTCGCCGAACCCCGCTGACCTGGGCGGACACATGCGCACCCGCGGGATTATCGTGGGCGCCATGCCCTTCCAGACCCCCCTGACGGACGACGTCACACTGCGCGAGCTGAGCAAGGACGACGCAGCGGCCATGGCCCAGGCCTACACCCGCAACCGCGAGCACCTCGCCCCCTGGGACCCCGAGCGACCCGAGGAGTTCTACACCGAGGAGTGGCACAAGGAGCGCCTCTGGGTGCAGGTGCTGGAGAACTCGACGGGCCGTGCGCTGTACACCGTGCTGGAGTCGGACGGCGAGATCGTGGGCCGACTGAACCTCACCGACATCGTCCACGGCGCCTTCGAGAGCGGCCACATCGGCTACTGGCTCGATGCCCGGTTCATCGGGCGGGGCCTGATGACCCGCGCCATCGAGGCACTCGCGGCGCACGCGCGGGACGAGCTGGGCCTCCACCGCCTGCAGGCGGTGACACTGCCGCACAACGAGGCGTCGCAGGCCGTGCTGGCCCGAGCCGGCTTCGAGAAGATCGGCTTCGCCCCGACCTACCTCAAGATCGCCGGCAAGTGGCAGGACCACGTCATGTTCCAGCTGATCCTGCACGGCTGACCCCGACCTGCCGATCGGCGGCCGGGACCCGCGCGGCGCGACACGCCGCCGTCGGGCCAGCTTTCTCCCGTGTCAACGGGCGCGTCGCCCTGACCTGCGGTACACAAGGGTGCACGACCGAGGCCACAGGGGGTGGGGCGTCGGACGAGTGACCCGCGGGCCTGCCCCGCGGGTGCCTGATGCCCGGGGACCCCGGGCCCCGACGGGGGGAGACCACCATGGCAAGCATCCACGGAAGCTCGTTGTCGATCGCACTCCTGACAGCGCTGCTCGATCCCGAGGAAGACGGCCTGAGATCGCCTCACGTCCAGGACCTGCTGCAGGAGGCGCTCGAGACCCGCGAGGACGCGCGCGACGTGATCGTCGCGCTGCTCGCCTCGTCCGGCTCGATGCTGCGGCAGATCAGCTATCACAACGAGCAGGAGCCGCTCGAGTCCCTGCAGAAGGTGGCCCTGGGCTTCCAGCGCAAGGTGGTTCACCTGCCCACCAGCTGAGTCGTCGTCGGCGGTGAGTCATGCGGCGGTCCGGGCTGCCACCGCCTCCGCATCCCTCAGCACGCGCAGCACGTTCCCACTGGTCAGCCTGCCGAGCTCGGCGTCGGACCAGCCGTTGTCAGCGAGCGCCGCGAGCAGGCGCGGGTATCCCGTCACGTCCTCGAGCCCTTCCGGCAGGGTCGGCGTTCCGTCGTAGTCGCCGCCCAGTCCCACGTGGTCGACGCCGGCGACCTCTCGTACGTGCTCGACGTGCGCGACGACGTCGGACAGCGTGGTCCTCGGCTGCGGGTGATCCTCCCGCCACCGCCCCATGAACGGCTCGAACGCGCCGATGTCGGTGTTCTTGATGCCCTCGGCCGCGGCGGCCTCCGCGCCCACGGCCCGCCACTCGGCGACGGCGGGCGACACGAACTGCGGCACGAACGTGACCATGCAGACGCCGCCGTTGGCGGCGAGGGTGCCGAGGACGTCGTCGGGCACGTTGCGGGGGACGTCGCAGACGGCGCGCGCGCTCGAGTGGCTGAAGATCACCGGTGCCGTGGTGACGCGCAGCGCATGGCGCATGGTGCCCGCCGAGGTGTGCGAGAGGTCCACGAGCATGCCGATGCGGTTCATCTCGCGCACCACGTCCTCGCCGAAGGGCGAGAGGCCGCCGAGCACCTCCTCGTCGGTGCCTGAGTCCGCCCAGGGCACGTTGTCGTTGTGCGTGAGCGTCATGTATCGCACGCCGAGCGCGTACAGCATGCGCAGCACGGCCAGGGACTCGTTGATGGAATGGCCGCCCTCGGCGCCCATGAGCGAGGCGATCCGGCCGTTGCTCCACGCCTGCTCGACGTCGGCCGCGGTCAGGGCGAGCTGGAGCGTGCCCGGGTACTTCTCGACCATGCGGTGCACGCAGTCGATCTGTTCGAGCGTGGCCGTGACGGCGGCGCCACCCTGGAGCAGGGAGGGCACGTACACGGACCAGAACTGGGCGCCGACGCCGCCCTCGCGCAGCCGCGGCAGGTCCGTGTGGGTGGTGGTGAGCCGCTGCGCGATGTCGACGGCGTCGAGGTCGTAGGACGACTGTTCCCGCAGCTCCCACGGGAGGTCGTTGTGCCCGTCCCAGACGGGGTGCTTCTCGAGGAGCGCGGCGAGGCGGTCGGCGGTCGTCATGCGGGCGACGCTATCGCGCCGCCCTACCGAACTTGGCCGCGTCAGACGTGCAGGTCACCTGGGTGACCTGCACGTCTGACATGTTGGGGAACGTCAGCCGACGCGCTTCCAGACACAGCCGACGGTCTCGAAGCCGATCGCGCCGGACGGCATGGTGACCGTTCGGGCCTCGGTCGCGGCACCCTGGCTCACGATGCCGTCGCGGCCGTAGAAGCCCTTGTAGAACGCGTACCAGCACGGGTCGTTGGGGTCCTTCGGCCCTGCCGTGGTGTACACGCCCCGCTCCAGGTGATCATCGATGACATAGACGCCGTTGGCGGCCGTCGAGGCCCGCGTCGTGGTCATCCCGGGGTAGTACTTGGTCCAGGTGCCGCAGCTGCTGCTCGACCAGATGAAGTAGTCGCTGGACTGCACCTTGAACATGCGCTGGCCGCGGCCGACGTCGTTGGCGAGGAGCACCTCGCTGGGGGAGTACCGCTCCCAGAAGCACTCCGCGGAACCGGCCTGCGCGATGTAGTTGACCGCCGGCACGCTGTCCGGGCCGACCAGCCAGGCCGTGTTGTCGTTGCCCGGGAACTTCATGGCCGGGGTCAGCACGGCGCCCGTCGCGGAGCTCCGTCGCGTCGCCGTGCCGTAGCCGGAGCGATAGGTCCGGACCGACACCGTGATCTTCTTCCCGTACTCCGCACCCGTCAGGGCGTAGGTCGAGCTGGTCGCCCCGGAGATCGGCAGGCCGTCGGCGTACCACCGGTACGAGAACGACGGCGTCGGCGACCATCTACCGACCGAGGCCCGAAGGCTGGACCCGACCCGCGTGGTGCCCGTGATCGTCGGGACGGACGACGCCGAGTAGCTCGACCCGACCTTCGCAGCGTCCGAGGTGACCGTTCGGGTGGTGTAACCGGTCTTGCTCACCGTGGCGCTGACGGTAATCGTGTGGCCCCTCCACGACGACCGGACGCCGAGGCTGGTGCCGGTCGCCCCAGAGATGGATCGCCCGTCGAGCTTCCACCGGTAGGCGACGGAGGCGGGCACCGGCGTGGACTGCGGGCGGGAGACACTCAGGGTGGCGCCGGGCGTGGCCAGGCCGATGATCACCGGCGCCGACTGGGCGAAGACACCCGAGGCGACGGTCGCGGACGCGGCACTCGTTCGGCTGGCCGTGGTGAACCCGGTGCGCGTGCCGGTGAGCCGGACCGTGAGCCTCTTGCCCCGCTGCGTGGCGGAGGGCGTGAACGAGAACCCGGTGGCGCCGCTGATCGCAGCGCCGTCCGCGTACCACTGGTACGTGAACTGGGTGCCCGACGTCCAGGAGCCTGAGAGCGCCCGGAGGGTGGAGCCGACGCGTACCGTCCCGCTGATCTGCGGGACCGATGCCGCCAGGTCACCGATGGCGACCACCGGCGTCGCCGTGCTGGTCGTGGAGGTGGGGGTGCGGCCGTCGGCCGAGCCGACGACGGTGACCGTCAGGGTCTTGCCCGCGTCCGCACCCTGCGGGGTGTAGGTCGGCTTGGTCGCGCCCGAGATCATCTTGGCGCCGTCGCCGTCGCCGGCGTCGCGGCGCCACTGGTAGGTGAACGTCGCAGCCGGGCTCCAGGTGTCCACCGCGGCGGTCAGCGGCGTCCCGACCTTGTACTCGGCGCCGGAGATGGTCGGCACGGTCGTCGTGTCGAACGCCTGCGCCTGCGCCAGGTTGTATGCCGCCAGGACGTCGAGCTTGCCCTCGCCCCACACGTTGTTGTCGTCGGCGGTGCCGCCGCAGGACGTGTTGTCCCGATCGACAGCAGAGTCGTCCAGGATCGCCCGGGTGCGCGGGACGTCGCCCACGAGCTCAGGCACCGCGTCCCACAGGAGCGCGACCGCGCCCGCGACGTGGGGCGCCGCCATGGAGGTGCCGGACCACTCCTCGTAGCCGCCGCCGGGCACCGCGGAATAGACGGCCCCGCCGGGCGCGGCGATGTCAGGCTTCACGGTGCCGCTCTGGCCGGGGCCGCGCGAGGACCACGGGGCGATGGCACCGGACGGCCCGAACGCACCCACCGAGTAGGACGCCTGGCGCGATCCGGGGCTGCCGGACGACTCACAGCCCAGCTCGCCGTCGTTACCGTTGGACCAGGTGCTGAAGATGCCCGCGGCCTCCCAGGCAGCGATCACGTCCTCCATGAACGGGTCGCTCGACAGGGAGAGGCCCCACGAGTTGTTGACGATGTTCGGGCGCTTGGTCGGGTCGGCGACGGTGCCATCGATGCGGGTCGGCGCCAGGAGCCACTGACCGGACGCGACGAGCGCCGCGTCCGCGCAGGTGTCGGCGCAGCCGTTCGCCGCGATCCACTGCGCGCCGGGGGCCACCCCGATGTTCGTCGTACCGTCATCGCTGCCCACCATGGTGCCCATGGTGTGGGTGCCGTGGCCGTTGTCGTCACGCGGGGTGGTGATGCCGCTCCCGGTCGCGTCGAACCAGTTGTAGTTGCTGCCAGAGTCCGCACCGCGGTACTGGACGATGAGCGTGGAGTGAGCCCGCTCCACGCCGGTGTCCAGGCCGGCCACGACGACGCCGTCGCCGGTGAAGCCGAGACCCCACATGTCGTCGGCGTTGATCGCCTCGATGCCGTAAGTCGAGTCGGCGGCGGCTGACGGCGCCGCGACGTCCGTCGTCTCGGGCTCCTCGAGCGCGTGCCGCGTCGTCGGGCGAACCTCCAGGACCTGTGCGTCCGCCGCGAGGTCCGTGGCCAGGTCGAGCGAGCCGTCCTCGACGAGGATCGCGTTGGTGGCCCAGTAGGACGTGTAGTCGGTGCCGGACTTCTCGAGGTCCGCGACCGCCTTCTTCTGGGCGGACTCGGCCGCCGCGTGGAGCGTGTCGTACACGTACTGGCCGCGCTCGGCCCAGTCAGTGATGCCCTCGGCCGCGGACAGGTCCGGCTTGTCGGCGAACCGCAGCCAGAAGTCGGTGGTGCCGCGGGCGGTGAAGGCCCTCTTGGCGCCGGGGGTGATCTTGTCGGCGGGGCGCACGGCGCCCGGCAGAGCCTGGACGGCGGCGCTGCCGCGGCCGGTGTCGGGTCCGCCGGCGGGGGCGGGGTCCGGGGCGGCGACCGCTGACGCGGGGGACGCGAGGAACGCGACCGCGGCGGCCGACGCGACCGCTCGGGTCACGAACGTGCGACGAGGCATAGGGGCACTCCGAGAAGGTGATGAGGTGCCCCGTCACGGGCGGAGGCCCCGCCGTTTCCGGCGGGGAAGACAGCCGCACACTAGCCTTCGCACCGCCCCGAACTCACGTATTCTTCAGGAATTCACCCGGTCGGTCGGCAGCCGTCAGTTCCGCCCGCGCAGCTTGTCGATCTCGCGCCGCTCGCGCTTGGTGGGCCGTCCGGCCCCGCGGTCGCGCAGCCCGACAGCCTCCCGCTCGACCCGTGTCGGCAGGGGCGGGCTGTGGTCCAGGTACGCCTTGGCGGCGAGGGGCGCGCCGACCCGCTTGGGCAGCAGCTCGACCACCTCGACGTCCCGGTCCCGGAGCGGGTCGCGCCACGTCACGCGGTCACCGACGGCGACGGACGCCGACGCCTTGGCGATCTTGCCGTTGATGCGGACCCGGTTGCTTCGGCACAGGTCGGCCGCGACCGACCTGCTCTTGGTCAGTCGCACCGCCCACAACCAGACGTCGATGCGCATCGCCCCATCCTCCCACCATGGCCGGTGCGCCCGACCCTCAGGAGACCCGCACCCACCGCTCGTCCGCGGTGGTCACCTCGTGCACCTCGCCCGTGATCGTGACCACCGTGCGGGCCGCGGTAGCGGCGGGCGCAGCGGCACCCAGCATGTCGTTCGGCTCGTCCAGGTCGGCGATGCCCTCGGCCACCACCCTGACAACGCTGTCGGCCGCATGCGCGCCGACCCACACCTCGACGTCGCCGGGCTCGACGACCCGCACCATCTGGCGGTCGCTGAACGCGAACCGCGCCGTCGGCACGTCGAACGTGATGGTCGTCGACTCCCCCGGCCGCAGCGTGACCCTGTGGTACCCGAGCAGCTGCGCGGTGGGCCGCGCGACGGAGCCCAGCACGTCGTGCCCGTACAGCTGCACGACGTCGGACCCGGCCACCTCGCCCGTGTTCGTGACCGACACGACGGCGCGGAACGTGCCGCCCGCCTCGACCGACCGGTCCACGGCGACGAGCTCGCGCGCGAACGTCGTGTACGACAGGCCGAAGCCGAAGGCGCGCACGGGCGTCGAGTCGGTCGACGTCACCTCGGACGTGCCGCCGAGGATCGGGTGCAGGTACGAGTACGGCTGCGAGCCCGTGGAGCGCGGGAGCGACACGGGCAGGCGCCCGGAGGGGTTCACCCGGCCGGAGATCACGCCGGCGAGAGCGGTACCGCCCTCCTCTCCCGGGAAGAACGCCTGGAGCACGGCGCCGGGCTTCGTGGCTTCGGACTCGCCTGAGCCCGTCGACGGGTCGAGCGCCCAGCCCACCGAGTACGGCCGACCGGTGAGCAGGACCATGACCACGGGCTTGCCGACGGCGAGCACCGCCTCGACGAGCTGACGCTGCACGCCCGGAAGCTCGAGCGACTCGCTGTCGTTGCCCTCGCCCACGGTGCCGCGGCCGAACAGCCCGGCCTGGTCGCCGACGACGACCACCGCGACGTCGGCGGCCCCGGCGGCGGCGACGGCCTCGGGGAACCCGGACGTGTCGTCGCCCTCGACGTCGCAGCCCCGCGCGAACGTGAGCTCGGGTGCGGGCAGGCCCGCGCGGTCGATCTCGACGGCCAGCGCCTCGGCCACGGACGGGATCTCGAACCCGGTCGGAACTTCCGGGTGGTGCGCGAGCACGTGGTTCGCGAACGAGTAGCAGCCCATCAGCGCCTCGGGGCGGGCCGCGTTCGGACCGATCACGGCCACGCGGGCCGGCTTGTCGGGCCACGAGCCGAGCGGCAGCACACCGTCGTTCGAGAGCAGCACCACCGACTCCTCGGCGAGCCGCCGGGCGACGTCGCGGTGCGCCGGCGAGTCGAGGTCCACCACGGCGGGCGGTGCGTCCTCGTACACGTCCGGCTCGAGGAGCCCCAGCTCCTCCTTCTGCTTCAGCGCGCGCAGTACCGCCCGGTCCACGAGCTCGACCGGCACCGTGCCGTCCATGACGAGCGCGGCGAGCGGCTCGAGGTACGCGTCACCGGACGGCAGCTCGACGTCGACGCCTGCCTCGAGGGCGGCCGCCGCGGCCGCGCCCCGGTCGGCCGCAATCGCGTGCATGACGTTCAGGAACGCGACGCCGAAGTAGTCGGCGACCACAACGCCGTCGAACCCCCACTGCTCGCGGAGCAGCTCCGTGAGGTACTCGCCCGACGAGTGCATCGGCACGCCGTCGACGTCGTTGTACGACGCCATGACCGAACGCACGCCGCCGTCGAGCACCGCCATCTCGAAGGGCGGGAGGTAGACGTCGGCGATCTCGCGGGGGCCCGCGCTCACCGGGGCGTGGTTGCGCCCCGCCTTGGACCCGGAGTACGCCACGAAATGCTTGAGCGTGGCGTGCACGCCCGCGCCCTGCAGCCCGCGGACGTACGAGGTGCCGACGGTCCCGACCAGGTACGGGTCCTCACCGATGCACTCGTCGACGCGCCCCCACCGGGGGTCGCGGACGACGTCGAGCACCGGCGCGAGTCCCTGGTGGATACCGAGCTCCCGCATGGACTCCCCGATGAGTCGGCCCATCTCGGCGACCAGGTCGGGGTCGAAGGAGGCACCCCACGCGAGCGGCGTCGGGAAGGTGGCCGCCTGCCAGGCCGCCAGCCCCGTGAGGCACTCCTCGTGGACCAGCGCGGGGATCCCGAGGCGTGTCTCGCGCTTGAGCCTGCGCTGCTCGTCCCAGAGCCACGCAGCGCGCTCGGCCGGGTCCACCGGCCGCGTGCCGTACACGCGGGTGAAGTGGCCCAGACCGTTCTTCGTGATCTCCGGGAGCGTCGAGGGCTGGCCGCCGGCCATCTCGCCCTGCATCGGCGCCACCACGTTGCCACCCTGGTCCAGCCAGTACCCGACCAGCTGGGCGAGCTTCTCCTCGAGGGTCATCTGGGCGTGCAGCTCGCGCACGCGCTCCGACACCTCGGGCATCGCCCGAAGCGCCACCGGCAGCTCCGTCATCGAAATCCTTTCATGGTCCTGCATGTATGCCCCGCTTGAAACGTGTGCCCGCTTGAAACGTGTGCCCGCTTGAAACGTGTGCCCGCTCGGAACGTGTGCGCGACAGCCGCGCCCTGCTCAGCCCTTGACTGCTCCCGTGAGGCCGCCGACGATGCGCCGCTGCATGGCCAGGAAGAACACGAGGGCGGGGATCATGGCGAGCGTCGTGAAGGCGAACACACCTGCCGTGTCCGAGGCATGCTCCGACGAGAAGTCGGCGACCCCGAGCGGCAGCGTCTTCATTTCCGACTGCAGCAGGAGCAGCGGCAGCAGGTAGGCGTTCCACGACCCGACGAACGCCAGCACGCCGACCGTCACCATCCCCGGACCGGACAACGGCAGGACGATGCGCCAGAAGAAGCCGATCCGGGATGTGCCGTCGAGCTGCGCGGCCTCCTCGAGCTCCTTCGGGAGCGCGGCGAGGAACGGCCGCAGGATCACCACGGTCACAGGCAGGGCGAACGCCGCTTGCGGCAGCGCCACGCCGATCCACGTGTTCCCCAGCTGCAGGTTCTGCGTGATGAGGATGAACAGCGGGACGATCGCCACGGTCGCGGGGAAGAGCAGGCCCACCACGAAGACCATGAACAGTCCCTCGCGGCCCTTGAACTGGTACCGGGCCAGCGGGTAGGCCGCCATCACGCCGAACACCACCGTGATCGCAGTGGTCAGCACGGCGATGATCGTCGAGTTGAGCGCGTACTGCCAGAAGCTGGGGCCGGTCAGGACGCCCACGTAGTTGTCGAGCACCCACGGGCTCGGCAGGCCCGACGGGTCCTGAGCGATCTGCGCGTTGGTGCGGAAGCCGCCCAGCACGCCGTAGAGCACCGGCCCCAGCGTGAGGGCCACGACCACGAGGGCGATCCCGTAGACGATCGGGTGGCCGCCCCCGTAGGAACCCCGCTTCCGGGTCCGGTTGCGGTTCTGGGTCCCGTTGCGGGTGGAAGGGGCGCGCATGAGGACGCCCGCGTTCGAGGCACTCACCGGATCACCTTTTTCTTCTTCTTCACCGTCACCACGTCGGGCCGCGTGTCCCGGCTCAGGATCAGCTGCTGGTACAGGACGGCCATGATGAGCGCGATGACGAACAGGATCACCGAAGCGGCCCCAGCGATGCCGAAGTTCTGGCTCCTGGTGCCCTGGTTGATGAGATAGGTGGCCATGGTGGTCGTCGAGTTGGCGGGTCCGCCGCCGGTCAGGATCCACACCATGTCGAAGAGCTGGAGCGCGCCGATCATCGACAGGAACGCCCAGGTGCGCATCGTCGGTCCGAGCAGCGGGAAGGTGATCTTGCGCTGCACCTGCCACCACGAGGCGCCGTCGAGCTGTGCTGCCTCGTAGAGCTCCTCGGGCACACCCTGCAGGCCCGCGAGGAACAGGATCACGGCCAGGCCGAGGTACTTCCACGTGAGCACCGCGAGCACGGTCCACAGCGCGAGGTCGGGGTCACCGAGCCAGCCCTGCTCCGGCGTCTGCAGCCCGACGGCGCCGAGCAGCCCGTCGATCACGCCGTACTCCGGCTGCAGGAGCTGGAACCAGACCACACCGGCGATGACCTCGGCGAGGACGTACGGCACGAAGATGATCGTGCGCAGGAGGCCCTGGCCCCATATCTTGCGATTGAGCAGCAGGGCGATGGCCAGGCCCAGCGGGAGCTGGACCGCGATGGAGCCGCCGACGATGATCAGGTTGTGGACGATCGAGTCGACGAAGACGTCGTCACCGAGCACCGTCAGGTAGTTGCGCAGGCCGACGAAGTCGGTCAGCGGGCCGAAGCCCTTCCAGCGGAACACCGAGAGCTGGACCGCCGTGACGATCGGCCAGACGACGAACAGGGCGAACAGCGCCAGGGCGGGCGTGACGAAGAATGCGATCTCGAGGCGCTTTCGCCACGCAGAGGTCACCCTGCCGCGCCCGCCCCGGGCTATGACGGTCACTTGCTCACTGCTCCGCTTCTGCCGCGGACTGGATGGCGTCGACGACGTCCTGCGGACCTGCCTCACCGGCGAACACGAGGGCGATCTCGTCGTTCATGGCGCCACCGATCGACTGGCCGAGGCGCGTGTCGAGGTAGAGCTGGGTCACGCCGCCGCCGTCACGCACCGGGATGAGCTGGGCGAGGGTCTGGTTCGCGAGCGAGTCGGTCGCCGCGGGGTTGGTCGGCAGGCCCATGTCCCGCTCCGCGAAGCCCTGCTGGACCTCGTCCGAGAGCAGGTAGTTGACGAAGTCGACCGCCGCGTCGGGTGCTGCGGCCGAGACCGACCATGCGTCGCCGCCGCCCATCTGGTCCGCGGGGTTGCCGCCCTGCCCGTCGAACGTGGGGAACGCGAACCAGCCGAGGAAGTCGGGCACCTTGCCGTCCTCCGTGAGGCCGCCGGCCACGCCGGGCTCCCAGTGACCCGCGAGCTCCATCGCGACCTTCTCGGTAGCGAGGAGGCCGGAGGCCGACGTCGGGCCGGACTGCGCGGGAGTGGTGAGGAAGCCTCTGTTGAACGGCTCCTCGCCGATGATGTCCTCGAGGTGCTCGCCCGCCTTGAGGAAGCACGGGTCGGAGTAGTCGGCACTCTCGATCGCAGCCTCGACGACGTCGAACGGGCACTCGCGGACCACGCCGTAGTACCAGTAGTGCGCGGCCGGCCACTTGTCGCCGGCGCCTACGGCCAGCGGGGTGGTGTCGGCCTGCTTCAGCTTGTCGAGGTAGCCGTTGAACTCCTCGATGGTCGGGTTCGGCGACACCTCGGAGATGCCCGCCGCCTCGAAGAGGTCCTTGTTGTACCAGAAGCCGACGATGCCCATGGAGAAGGGCAGGGCGTAGACCTTGTCGTCCACCGTGTACTGGTCGGTGAAGTTCGAGATCTTGCTGATCGTGTCGGCGGAGTCCTCGGTGAGGTCGCGCACGAGGCCGGCCTCGACCTCGTTGGCGAGCTCGCCGCCGCCCCGGCTCATGTAGACGTCCGGGATCTGCTCGTCGTCGCCGGACTGGAAGGCCGCCTGCAGCTTGGTCCCCATGTCCTCGTGCTGCATCGCGGAGACGTTGACCTTGACGCCGGTCTCGGCCTCGAAGTCGGCGGCGACCTGGTCGTAGTACGCCTTGCCCTCGCCGGTGTTCGAGTTGTGCCACCAGGTGAACTCCTGGGCGTCGGCGTTCTCGTTGGTCTCGCCGCCGTTCGAGCCGGAACCGGCTCCGATACAACCGGACACGAGTAGTGCGACGGTGCTGCCGAGCGCGACAAGCGCCGCGCCGCGCGTCTTCCTCATCATTGTGGAACCCCTTGTAGGTCGTCATCGACGTCGGCAGGAGCCTGCCGTGACGGACGACAGGTCCGTCATCCAGGAGCGTGGCAGGCGGGTCATCGCCATGTCAAACGGTTTCGATATCGATTTCGAAACAGGTCGGCCCCGCCGGACACACTGCGTGCCCGGGGGTACTGTCTGTTCTGTGCAGAGTGCGACAGGTTCACCCGGGTCCGCTGCCGGACCGGGTGACAGTGCGACGGTCGGTCCGGAGACCCCGGAACCGTCCACCCCGGAACGTGCGACCGGCCGCGCCACCATCACTGATGTCGCGCGCGTCGCCGGCGTATCGGTAGCCACCGTGTCGAAGGTCGTCAACGGCCGGTACGGCGTGGCGGCGGCCACCGCTGAGAAGGTGCTCGGCGTCGTCGAGGACCTCGGGTACGAGTCGTCCCTCGTCGCGCGCAGCCTCCGCCGCAGGCAGACCAACGTGATCGGCGTGCTGGTGGCCGAGTTCGAGCCGTTCAGCACGGAGCTCCTCAAGGGCATCTCCGCCGCCATCAACGGCACGGGCTACGAGCTGCTCGCCTACTCCGGCGACGCGGGCCGCGCGGACCATGTGGGCTGGGAGCGACGGTCCCTGTCCCGCCTCGCGGGCACCTTGATCGACGGCGTGGTCATCGTCACGCCCACGCTGGCCCTCCCGGTGCACGAGGGCGTGCCCATCGTCGCCATCGACCCGCACACCGGGCCCACGGGCCCGGCCACCGTGGACTCCGACAACCTGGGCGGCGCCCGCACCGCCACCGAGCACCTCATCGGCCTGGGTCACACGCGCATCGGCTACCTGGGCGGACGCTCCGACCTGGAGTCGGCCCGTCTGCGCGAGCTCGGGTTCTTCGAGGCGATGGAGGCCGCAGGCCTCGAACCGGACCCGAGCCTGGTGCTCGAGGGCGGCTACCGCCCGGACCGGTCCGACCGTCCCACGCACGACCTGCTCGAACGCCCCGACCGGCCGACCGCGGTCTTCGCCGCGAACGACCTGTCGGCCATCCACGTCATCCAGGTGGCCCAGGAGCTGGGCCTGCGTGTCCCGGAGGACCTCTCGGTCATCGGGTTCGACGACGTCCCGGAAGCCGCCGGTTCGACGCCGCCCCTGACGACCATCGCGCAGTCCCTGCACGAGATGGGCGCCGAGGCCCTCCGCATGGTCATCGCGATGCTGGAGTCGGGCACCACGGCCGGCCGGCACACCCGCCTGCCCACGCGCCTGGTGGAACGCGCGAGCACGGCACCCCCGCCCGCCTCCTAGGTGCGCCCGAGCCGGGCGCCCGGCCCGCCGAAATAAACCTCGCCGCCCGACGGCGGGCCGGGCACCCTGGTTGCATGAGCTCCCCCACCCGCCGCACGCCAGAGCCGACGCCGTGGCACGTCCTCGAGGTGCAGGCCGTACCTTCGGTCGATCACCCCGACGCCTGGACGTACCACGGCATGGCCGCCGTCGACCAGGCGCTGGAGATCGCGAACCTTGGTTACGACGACCTCGCCCGCCCGGTGCAGCAGATCGTCAGCGGCATGCAGCACCAGGAGTACGCGCGCAAGCAGCGGTTCGTCGCGGTCCTGGACCGGCCGGACGGCGTCGAGCCGACCGCCGACGACGTCGTCGGGTTCGGGTTCCTCGCGCTGCCGCTCACGGAGAACACGCACACCGCCGACGTCTACGTGGGTGTCCACCCGGACCACCGGCTGCGCGGCATCGGCTCAGCCCTGGCCGACCGGCTGGAACAGGCAGCGGCCGACGCCGGCCGGACCACGTTCTTCGGCTGGTCGCTGTCGCCTCGGGAAGCGGCCGAGGGCGAGGACGCGCTGGTGCCGGCCACCGGCGCCGGGCGGCTCCCTGCCGACACTGCGGGTGCCCGGTTCGCGCTCGACCGCGGGTACACGATCGAGCAGGTGGAGCGCATGTCGCGGCTCGACCTGCCGGTGGACCCGGACAAGCTGGCGGCGTTCGAGGCTGAGGCACGTGCGAAGGCAGGCGACGACTACCGGACGCACACGTGGGAGGGCATCCCCGAGGAGTGGTACGAGGGATATGCCCAGCTCATGACCCGGATGTCGACGGACGTGCCGCAGGGCGAGCTCGACTTCGGCGAGGAGGCGTGGGACGCCGAGCGCGTCCGCGTCTACCTCGAGGAGCGCACCGCCAGCGGCCAGCGCCTGCTGACCACCCTGGTGGAGCACGTCCCGTCCTGCGAGGTCGTGGGCGGCACCTCGTTCCTGCTGCAGGACGGCAAGCCGTCGTTCGTGTTCCAGGAGGAGACGATCGCGCTGAAGTCCCACCGCGGGCACCGGCTCGGGATGCTCGTCAAGGCCGTGAACCTGCGCGAGCTCGCCGCCCGGTACCCGCAGACCGAGCGCGTGCACACGTTCAACGCCGAGGAGAACGCGCACATGCTGGGCATCAACGTGGCGCTCGGGTTCCGGCCGTCGGGCGCGGAGGCGGCACTCCAGAAGCGCCTCTAGTTCCTTGTTGTGGGCGCGATCGTTGCGCCTAAAACGGGCAGGATGTCGCAACGATCACGCCCACAACAAGGGGACTAGCTCTTGCGCACGCGGCCGGCGAGGCCAAGCACCTTGCCCGCCGCACGGGTGGCGAGGCCGCCGGTGCCATTGGCGACGTCGAGCAGCTGCCGCACCTGCCTGTGCGTCACGCCCGAGCCGGGCTGGTACGGGAGCCGGTCCAGGGGCATCGCCCTGGTCATGATCATGACGTCGTCGGACAGACCGGTCGCCCTGAGCAGCGCCGTGACCGTCGGGCCGATGACTCGGTGCGCCATCGCCTCGCCCAACGAGGACTCCGCGGTGAGCGGCGCGACGACGTCGTCCGCGGCCACGTCGGCCTCGGCGGTGACCCGGATGTCGCGGCTCGAGGCACCCACCTCGACGCGGTAGGCGCCGCCCTCCACCACCCACCGGCCGGCGCGGACGTCCCAGTACGCCAGGTCGTCCCGCGCCACGGTCAGCTCCACCTCCCGGGACTCCCCCGGCGCGAGGTCGACGACGGCGAACGCGGCCAGGGCGCGCGGTGCCCGCGGGACCGCGGAGCCCGGCAGGGACACGTAGCACTGCACGACCTCGCGCCCAGCGACACCGCCGGTGTTGGTGATCGTCACGCGGGCGGTCAGGCCGCCGGCGTCGGCCGGGCTGCCACTGGTCGAGCCCCTCCCACTGGTCGAGCCCCTCCCAATGGTCGAGCCTGGCGAGACCCCCAGGCCCGAGTAGGCGAACGTCGTGTACGAGAGTCCGTGGCCGAAGGGGAACTGGACCGCCAGGTCACGCGCGTCGTACCAGCGGTAACCCACGAAGATGCCCTCGCCGTAGGTGACGTGCAGACCCGTGCCGGGGAAGCTCGTCCAGGCGGGGGTGTCCTCGATCCGCAGGGGGACGGTCTCGGCCAGGCGGCCCGACGGGTTGACCCGGCCGAAGATGACGTCGGCCACGGCGCCGCCGCCCGCCTGGCCCAGCAGCCAGCCCTCGACGATCGCGGGCACCCGGTCCGCGAAGCCGGACAGCCGCACCACCGAACCGTTGGACAGCACGACGACCACGCGCGGGTTGACCTCCAGCACCCGGTCCAGCAGGTCGAGCTGGGGCGCGGGGATCTCGATGTGCTCGCGGTCGCGGCCCTCCGCCTCGGCCGACTGCGGCAGGCCCGCGAAGAACAGCACCACACCAGCGCCCCGTGCGGCGGCGACTGCCTCGTCGGCGAGCGCGGCGGCGTCGGCGGCGTCCGCCTTGGCCCGCCTCTGCCCGGCTCTCGAACCCTTCCCACCCGCCGAGCCCGCCGAGCCGTTTGGGACCAGCTCGTAGCCGGGCGCGAAGACCACGTCGGTCGCGGAGTCCTGGATCGCGGCGAGGGCGTCGTCGAGCTGGGTCGGGACGATCTGCGACGAACCCGAGCCCTGGTAGCGCGGCGTGCGGGCGAGCTCACCGATCACGGCCAGGCGGGTCTGCGGAGCCAGCGGCAGCAGGCCGCCGTCGTTCTTGAGCAGCACGATCGCCCGGCTCGCGACCTCGCGAGCCAGCGCGTGGTGGGCGGCGTCGTGCCAGGCCTCGGGATCGTGGCCGCGTTCCGCCGCGAGCGGCGCGGCCGGGCCCCGCGTGGCCTGTGCCGCGAGCGCCAGGGCGACCACCCGGGTGGCCGAGCGGTCGACGTCGGCCAGGTCGAGGGTGCCGGACTTCACGGCCGCGACGATCTCCTTGACCCTGCCCTCGCCGGCGGCGGGCATCTCCAGGTCCAGGCCGGCGCGGATGCCGGCTATGCGGTCGTGGACGGCGCCCCAGTCGGACAGCACGAGGCCTTCGAAGCCCCATTCGCCGCGCAGGATGTCGGTGGTGATGCGGCGGTCCTCGCCGGTGTGCGTGCCGTTGATGCGGTTGTACGAAGACATGATCGTGGCGGGCCGCGCCTTGGTGACGACGCGCTGGAAGCCGCGCAGGTAGATCTCGCGCAGGGTGCGCTCGTCGATGTCGGCGGAGACGCGCATGCGCTCCGTCTCCTGGTTGTTCGCGGCGAAGTGCTTGAGGCTCGTGGCCACGCCCTGGCCCTGGATGCCGGTGACGAGCGCCGCGCCGATCTCGCCGGCGAGCAGCGGATCCTCCGCGACGTACTCGAAGTTGCGCCCGCACAGCGGGCTGCGCTTGATGTTGATGCCGGGCCCGAGCACGACGTCGACGTCGCGCCGTCTGGCCTCGACCGCGACGGCCTGGCCCACCCGCTCGACGAGGCCGACGTCGAAGGTGCTGCCCAGCGCTACCGCTGGCGGGAAGCACGTGGCCGGGACGGCGCCCTCGATGTCGCCGACGTCGGGGTCGAGCCGGCGCACGCCGTGCGGGCCGTCCGCGAGGTAGACCGACGGGACGCCGGGGGCCTCGGCAGTGGTCCAGAAGGAGGCCCCGGACAGGAGCCGCGCCTTCTGCGCGAGGGTGAGTCTCTTGACGAGTGCTGCGGGGTCGGCAGCGGCGGTACCTGCGGTGTCGGCGCGCGGCCTCTTCGTCATGCGGTCACGTTATCGGTGGCTACCCACATGCGTTCCGCGCCGCGCGTCCCGGCCCCGGAAGCCTGGCAAAAAAGCCGTGCGCCCCCGGCACCGCCGAGAGCACCCTGAGTCCATGACCTCCTCAACCTCGGCAGTACCCGCCCCGGCGACGTCGGCGTGGCGGCTGATGACCCCACCGCACCCGTCCTCCCTGGAGGACCCGCAGGCATGGGCGTACCGGGGCCTCGCCGAGCTCCACGCGGCGGCGCAGCGCGCCGACCTCGGCAACGCCGACAACGCCCCGACGCCGATCGGGATCCTGGTGGGGATGAACAACCAGGAGTACATGCGCAAGCCGCGGCAGATCGCCGTGGTGGACACGCCTGACGGGCCGCTGGTGGTGGGCGAGGCGATGGTGTTTCTCCGCGTGCGGTCGAACCTGGAGCTGGCAAGCTGCATAGTCGTCGTGCACCCGGATCATCGGGGACAGGGCATCGGCACCGCCCTGGCCGGATGGGCGAACAGCACGGCCCGGGCGGAGGGCCGGACGTCGCTCCTGGCCTACGTCGACTTCGGGCCGGAGGGCGCCGACGGCGAGACGCTGGCCCCGGCGTCAGGCAACGGGCGCGTGTCCGCAGACCTGCCGGGCGTGCGGATGGCCCGCAAGCTGGGCCTGACCCTGCAGATCGTGGAGCGCCGGTCCCGGCTCGACCTGCCGGTCCCGCCCGAGACGGTGGCGCGTTTCGAGGCCGAGGCGCGCGCCGCCGCAGGTGACGCGTACCGCATCCATACCTGGGCCGCCCCGACGCCGGAGGCGTGGGTCGCCCAGTACGCCGCGCTGGAGCAGGCCCTGGCCGACGACGAGCCGCGCGGCGGTCTCGACATGGAGTCGGATGTCTGGGACGCCGACCGCATCCGCGTCGAGGATGCGGCGATCGCCGCGAAGGGCGACCAGTACGTGGTGACCGCCGCCGAGCACGTGGCCACGGGCGAGCTCGTCGCGATGACCATGCTGATGTGGAACGACCAGAAGCCGGAGCACACCGACCAGCAGGCGACGGTCGTGCTCGGGGCGCACCGGGGGCACCGGCTCGGGATGCTCGTCAAGGCGGTGAACCTGCGCGAGCACGCCCGGCTCCGGCCCGGCGCCCGCCGCATCTACACCTGGAACAACGAGGAGAACCCGCACATGCTCGCGATCAACGTGGCGCTCGGGTTCGCCCCCGCCGGCGGCTGCGCGAACTTCCAGGGCCCACTCTGAGCTTGCCGTTTGTTGTGGGCGTGATCGTTGCGACTACCTGCCCGCTTTAGGCGCAACGATCACGCCCACAACAAGGCTGGGTCAGAGGAGCTCCGGGGTGAGGTCGGGGCCGTCGCCGAACGCCTCGTCGGCGTGGAACGGGTGCACCGGCCCGCCCAGATTCGTGTGTCGCAGCCGGAGCAGGTCCTGGTCCACCCCGCCCGGGGTGAGCATGAGCATCCAGTCCTCGGCCATGTCGTACAGCTCGGTCTCGAGGTTGCCGATCTTCACCACGACGACGTCGGTGCCTCGCGGGTCCAGGCCGATCGCCGTGAAGTCCGACTCCAGGTGATAGGGCCTGCGGCGTTCGGTCAGCACCACCTTCAGGCCGCCGATCGCCACTACGCACACGATGCCCGCCACCGGGTCGCCCGCATGGACGTGCTCGACCACGCCCCGCAGCGTGACCGGCCCGTGCGGTCCGGCGTCGACCCGGGCGCCGGCCGCCACCTCGACGACGGCGCCCACCCCGGCGTCGGCCACCGCGCGGGCGGCGTCGGCGTCGGGCAGGGCCGCGTAGATGGCGCTCCGCCCGCCCTCCTCGGGCGGGGCCGCGAAGGCGGGCTCCGCCAGGAGCCGCGCCAGGGTCCAGGTGACGTCGCCCGCGCCACCGGCCATGGGGTTGTCGCCGGAGTCGGACAGCACGAACGGCCGCGCATCGCTCGCCAGCACCGCCTTCAGGCACTCCTCGTAGGTGCCGGCGGGCGCGACGAACTCGAACTCGTCGCGCGCGTCCCAATACCTGCGGGCCAGGCGCTCGGCCTCCCGGACGATGACCGCATCGTCGTCGCCCATCACGACGACGGCGGCCCGGCAGCGCGGCTCGTCCGCCCACGCGTACCCGACCCAGACCGAAGCGTCCAGCACGCCGTCCAGCGCCCCGACCCGCGCCACGTCCTCGTAGATGCCCTTCGCGGGCTCCAGCCGGGTGCTCGTCTTCTCCCCCGGCAGCAGCACCGGGACCTGCACCCATGCCTTGCGCGGCCGCCCGCCACCGTCGATCCGGCGGAGCAGGTCGGTCGCCGCTCGCTCGCGTGCCTCGTCGTCGTCCTCGTGCGGGGTCATACGGTGGCACGCGATGAGGTCGACGGTCACGGCGAGCCCCCGCGACACGTTGCCGTGCAGGTCCATCGACGCGGAGACCAGACAGTCCGGCCCGACGGCGGCGCGCACCGCCCGCGCGAGGTCCGACTCCGCGTCGGTGTACCCGAGCACGGCCATGGCGCCGTGGATGTCGAGCAGCACCCCGTCGAACGGGCCCTGCGCCTCCAGCGCCAGGCCGATCTCGGTGCGGACGGTCTCGTAGACGTCCGCGGGGACCGCGCCGCCCGGGAGCGCCCCGGCCCGCAGGATGCCCACCCACTCTGCCTCCCGGCGCAGCGATGCCCCGTCCCGCAGGAACGGGTACCGCCGGACGAGCTCGTTGCCGCGCAGAAGAGTGAACGCCTCCCAGTCCGAGCGGTGCGGGGAGAACGTGCTGGACTCGATGGCCATGCCGCAGATCGCGATCCGCGGCCGATGGTGGGTACGGGTCACGCGCGCAGTGTAGGCACGACTGGTTACGACTATGTACTACTTTGCCCCACTCAGTCGTCGCCCTGACCGTCGTCGTCAGCGTCGTCCAGGCCGTCATCCGAGTCGTCGTCCTGGGCGTAGCGCGAGTCGTTCGGCGAGTCAGCCGACTGCGCGGAACCCGCGGTGTCCGTCGCCGACTCGTTCGGGGAGTCGGCCGACTCCGGCGAAGGGTCGTAGTTCGCGTCGCCCGGCGAGTCCGCCGACTGCGCGGAACCCGCGGTGTCGCGGGCGGACTCGTTCGGTGAGTCCGCGGACTCCGGCGAAGCGTCGTTGGTCGCGGCGGCCGTACCGTCGTCGGACGGCGTCGCGCCGTCCAGGGCGACGGCGGCGGACGACTCGGCCCGCGGGGCGGGGTCGTTCAGCGCCGCGGCGGTGCCCGCGCCTGCGATTCCGAGCACGGCGGCCGCACCGACGATTGCCCAGCGCTTCTTCATGGTTGAAGGGTTCATCTGAAGTGATCTCCCGGTCTCGCGGCGCCCCTTTTGGGTGCCTCCTGGTGAAGAGTCTGGGCCGCCAGGATGAGGCGACGAGGAGACCCGGATGAGACGGCTCTCATGATGTTCGAGGCGGCTGACGGCCCGGGACGGCGGGTCAGCCCCGGAACCGGTAGCCCGCCCCGCGCACGGTCTCGATCCGGTCCGCCCCGAGCTTCTTGCGCAGATACCGCACGTACACGTCGACGACGTTGGAGCCGGGGTCGAAGTCGTACCCCCACACGCGGGACAGCAGCTGCTCCCGGGACATGACCTGTCCCGGGTGCTGGAGGAACACCTCGGCCAGCGCGAACTCCCGCGCCGACAGCTCCACCTCGCGCCCCTCAACGGTCGCGGTACGGGTGCGCAGGTCGAGCCCGACGTCGCCGTGCTCGAGCCGGTCGGGCGACGTGGCCTCCCCCGTCGTCCGGCGCAGCCGCAGGCGGATCCGCGCGAGCAGCTCGTCGAACCCGAACGGCTTGGACATGTAGTCGTCGGCCCCGCCCTCCAGGCCGGCCACCCGGTCGGACAGCGAGTCCCGGGCGGTCAGGATGACCACCGGCAGCGTGGAGCCGACGTCGCGCAGCCGCTGCAGCACCGTGAACCCGTCCAGCACGGGCAGCCCGATGTCCAGCACCATCAGGTCGTAGCCGCCCGACATGGCATGGGCGAGCGCCGAGGAGCCGTCGGACACCACGGTGGGCTGGAACCCGTGCGCCTTGAGCCCCTTGCGCACGAACTGCGCGATGCGCTCCTCGTCCTCCGCGATCAGGATCTGGTTCAACCTGCTACCCCCGTCGTCCTCCTGGCCACTGGATACCCGCCGGACGGCCCGACGCCGGCGGCACCGTCCGCGGGCCATGTCATCACGAAACGCGCCCCGCCCCCATCCGACCGTTCGACCGCCACGTCCCCGCCGTGCCCCTGCGCGATGGCCCGCACGATGGCGAGACCGAGGCCGGATCCCGGCGCTCCGCCCGTCGTGCTGCCCCGTGCGAACCGGTCGAAGATCCGGTCCGCCTCCTCCGGCGGCACACCCGGCCCCGTGTCCCGCACCCAGAGCCGGACCCGGCGGCCGGAGGGCCCGTCGAACACCTGCGTGCCGATCCCCACCTCGTCGCCGGGGCCGGTGAACTTCACCGCGTTGTCCGCGAGCTGCAGCACGGCCTGGGTGAGCCGGTTCGCGTCAGCCGGCACCTCGACGTCGGCCCGCGCGTCCACCACCCAGCGGCGCGCGCCCAGCGCGCGGGCCTTGTCGTGCACGTCGTCCATGAGCCGGCCCAGGTCGACGGGAACGAGGGTCACGAAGTCGGACCGCTCGGCCTTGGCCAGCAGGACGAGCTCCTCGACGATCTGCCCCATCCGCGACGTCTCGTCGAGCAGGAGGTCCCGGGTCTCGCGCACGTCCGCGGGGTCGTCCGGGTCGAGGACCTCCAGGTGGCCGCGCAGGACGGTCAGCGGCGTGCGGAGCTCGTGCCCGGCGTCGTCCAGGAACTGCCGCTGCGTCTCGATGGCCGTCGACAGGCGGTCGAGCATGGTGTTGAAGGCGCCGGCGAGCTCGCCGAGGTCGTCGTCGGTGGCGACGGCGACCCGTTGATTCAGGTCGGTCTCGGTCACCCCGGTCGCGGTGGCGCTGAGCTGCCGCAGCGGCCGCAGCAGGCGGCTCACCACCAGCCACGCGAACAGCCCCAGCAGCACCAGCGCCACGGAGCAGACGATCGCGTAGGTGCGCATCACGGCGGTCTCCGGGTCCAGCGACTGGTCGAGGGCGGATGCCATGACGTACGCGCCCACCTCCTGACGGTCCGCCACCGTCACCGGCACGACGACGAACCACACGCGGCCGAGCTCGGGTGTGTCGATCTCGCGCTGGAAGGTGCGCTCCGACTCCGGCGTGAGACTCTCCACGGCGTCCCGGACCGCCGGATGCTCCGCGACCACCCGCCCCCACGCGGGCGGGTTGGACGACTGGTGCTTGCCGTCCAGGTAGCTGACGAAGATCTCGTTGGTGCCGGGGACGTTCCGCTCCATGGCGACGCTCATCAGCCGCCCGGCTCCGTGGAACGCCTCGCCCGTCTCCGGGTCCACGCCGTTGACCGCCAGCGTCTGCAGCTCCGCGTACTCCTGGTCGAAGTCCTCGGAGATGTCGTCCATGATCTGCTGGGACTGGATGGCGTGGGTGAGCAGACCGGCCGCGAGCAGCCCGATGGCGGTCACCGCCACGACCACCGCTACCACCTTGGCCCGTACCGAGGGCCGGCGGAGGCTCATCCGCTGCCCGCGCCGGACGGCGCGAGCCTGGTCCCGCCGAGCCTGCTCCCGTCGAGCCAGGCGGCGACGACGTCCAGGCGGCGCGACGTCGCCGCCTTCCAGCCGCGCTCCTGCACCCGGTGCGGGCCCGTGGCCAGGGACAGCAGCACCCCGGCGACGCGGGCGGCCAGGTCGCTCAGGTCCGCGCCCCGGCTTCCAGGGGCGGCCACGAACCCCGCCGCGTAGTCCGCAGCGAGCCGGCGCATCCGGGCCGCGCGCTCGGTCTGGGCGGGGTCGGACCCGGTCACGAGGGACAGCACGTCGAGGTGAGCGACGAGGCACGCGAGGTCGTCGGCGCGATGGCCGGGACCGGCTGAGTCGACGTCGAGCAGCCCGGTGATCCGGCCCTCGTTGAGCATGATCTGCGCCTCGTACAGGTCGCCGTGGGTGGGATCGGCCCCGGCTCCGCGTTCCGCGAGGCGCGCCACGACGGCGCCGGCCAGGTCGGTGGCCCGGCCCGCCTCCGCCGGCAGCGCCGCCCCGATCACGCCCGCGTAGTGCTCGGCCGACTCGCTCCAGGCGGGGCGGCGCGGCAGGTCGCGCACGTCCGCGGGCAGCCGGTCGAGAAGGTCCAGCACCTCCGCCGGGGACGGGATCCGGCCCCCGTTGCGGACCGCGGAACGCATCTCGGTGCCGTGCAGCGGGGACAGCACGAGGAGGCCGTCGTCGGACCAGCCGAGGGGGCGCGGGACGGGCAGCCCGGCCCGCGACAGCAGAGTGTGCCGCTGGTGCAGGTCCGCGACCTTGCGCGGGCGCAGCACCTTGAGGAACACCCGGGCGGACGCCGCCCGGGCCTCGATCACCGCGCGCCGGGTCGGCCGGTAGGCCCGGACCTTGAGCTCCGGGTCTGCGCGCGCCTCCGGGCCGACGCCGAGCCCGGCCAGCAGCTCTTCGACGGCGGCGGGGTTGAACGCTCGCGGCAGCGCGGGCAGTGCCGGGTCGCCGGGAAACCGCCAGACGGCGACCGTCGCGTCGCCGTCGGACAGCGTGACCACACCCGGCTTGCGCCCGTCGCGCGATCGGCCGACGCTCGCGCCGAGCGTCTCGGAGCGCTCCACGCCGTCCCAGCGCACGGTTGCCCGGTACGCCACCGTGGTGGTCGAGCCGGGCCGATGGTCCACCTGGCGTACCCGCCAGTCCACGAGCTCGCCGCCTGCCGTCGCCACCGCCGCGTCGAGGAGGCCCGCGGCGGCTTCACCGGTCAACAGGTCGAGGTGCGTGTTCACCCGAACATCCTCGCAGCCGGTCCCGGTCGAGGCCCCCCGATTCAAATGAGAATCCTCTAACCCGCGCACGGAGTCGGCCCTGGTGAGATATGTACGCCCGGGGGAAGGTAACGCTGAGCTAGCAATGCTCCCTCTCCGTTACCTCCTCCCAGGCGTACACGTCTCCGGAGAGCCAAGCCGAAGTCGTCAGCCCCGCAGCTCGCGGTACTTCGCGATCAGCGCCGCCGTCGACGGGTCCTGCGCCCGCAGCGCGGCCTCGTCGCCCGCGACCGCCGGGGCGATCTCCAGCGCGAGCTTCTTGCCGAGCTCGACGCCCCACTGGTCGAACGAGTCGATGCCCCACACGACGCCCTGCACGAACGTGATGTGCTCGTACAGCGCGACCAGCTGCCCCAGCACGGACGGCGTCAGCGCGGGGGCGAGGATCGACGTCGTCGGCCGGTTGCCGCTGAACACCTTCGCCGAGACCAGGTCCTCGGCGACGCCCTCGGCCCGCACCTCGTCGGCCGTCTTGCCGAACGCGAGCGCCTTGGTCTGCGCGAAGAAGTTCGCAAGGAACAGGCCGTGCACGTCGGCCCCCGCTGCCACGGCGCCGCCGTCGCCCACGGCGTCGGTCAGCGGGTAGGCAGGGTTGGCGACGGCGATGAAGTCGGCCGGGATGACCCGCGTGCCCTGGTGGATCAGCTGGTAGAACGCGTGCTGCCCGTTGGTGCCCGGCTCGCCCCAGAAGACCTCGCCGGTGTCCGACGTGACGGGCGTGCCGTCCCAGCGCACGGACTTGCCGTTGGACTCCATGGTGAGCTGCTGCAGGTACGCCGGGAACCGGTGGAGCTGCTGCGCGTACGGGAGCACGGCGTGCGTGTGCGCGTCGCGGAAGTTCACGTACCAGACGTTGAGGAGCCCCATCAGGACGGGCACGTTGCTCTCGAACGGCTCGGTCCGGAAGTGCTCGTCCATCGCGTGGAAGCCGGCGAGCAGCTCGGCGAAGGCGTCCGGCCCGATCGCCACGGCGAGCGACGTGCCGATCGCCGAGTCCACGGAGTAGCGGCCGCCCACCCAGTCCCAGAACCCGAACGCGTTCTCGGGGTCGATGCCGAACGCCTCGACCTTGTCCAGGGCCGTGGACACCGCGACGAAGTGCTTGGCAACGGCGTCGGCGCGGCCCTCCTCGGAGTCCTCGATGGCGCCGGCCGCAACCAACGACCGCCACAGCCAGTCGCGCGCGAGGCGCGCGTTGGTGAGGGTCTCCAGCGTCCCGAAGGTCTTGGACGCGACGATGAACAGGGTCGTGGTCGGGTCCAGGTCGGCGGTCTTCTGCGCGACGTCGGTGGGGTCGATGTTCGAGACGAACCGGACCTCCAGGCCGTCCTGGACGTAGGGCTCCAGGGCCTCGTACGCCATGACCGGGCCCAGGTCGGACCCGCCGATGCCGATGTTGACGATCGTGCGCACGGGCTCGCCCGTGACGCCGGTCCACTCGCCGGAGCGGACCTTCTCGGCGAACGCGTACACCTTCGCGAGCTCGTCCTGCACGTCGGCGGTGACGTCCTGGCCGTCGACGGTCAGGGGCTCGTCCGACGGGCGGCGCAGCGCGGTGTGCAGCACCGCGCGGTCCTCGGTGACGTTGATGTGCTCGCCCGCGAACATCGCGTCGCGGCGCTCCGCGAGCCCGACCTCCTCGGCCAGGGCGAGCAGCGACGCGAGCACCTCGTCGTCAAGCAGGTTCTTCGACAGGTCCACGTGCAGGTCGGCGGCCTGGTGGCTCATGCGGCCGGCGCGGGCCGGGTCCTTGGCGAACCAGCCGCGCAGGTCGGGCTGGAGGTTCTTGGAGAGCTCGGTGAGCGAGCCCCATGCGGTGGTGGTGGTGGCGTCGACAGGCAGACGGGCTGGCACTGAGGTCATGGGACAACCGTAATGCTGAGCGCCTCCGCCGCAGCCTTGGCCAGTGTTCGATCCGTCACCTCGTAGCCGGAGTCGGCACCGCCGCCGGGACCACCGGCGTCCGCCACCGAACGCTTCGCGGACAGGTGCACGGCGTCCACGCCGACGCCGAGCAGGGCCGGGATGTCCGCCGCGGTCACGCCGCCGCCCGCCATGATCTCGATGCCGAGCTCTGCGCTGTGCTCCACCAGGGCGGCCAGCCGCTCGAGGCCGTCTCGCACCCGGGCCGCGCCACCGGAGGTGAGCACGCGCGCGACCCCCAGCTCGGCGAGCGTGTCGAGGGCGGCGACCGGGTCCGCAATCACGTCGATCGCCCGGTGGAACGTCACCTCGGCCACGTCGGCGGCGTCGACCAGGTCGCGCATCCGCGCCTCGTCCACGACGCCCGACGCCGTCAGCGCGCCCAGCACCACACCGTCCGCCCCGGCGTCGACCGACAGGGCGATCTCGCGGAGCATCAGGTCGATCTCCGCGGAGGAGTAGACGAACCCGCCGGGCCGGGGCCGCACGAGGACGTGCACCCCGAGGATCGGTGCGTCGGCGGACGACGGGACCACCGCCGCGGCGTTGACCACCGCCTCGATGAGCGCGGCGCTCGGCGTGATGCCGCCGGTGGCGCCGAGCGCGGAGCAGAGCTCGACGCGGCGGGCGCCGACTTCGGCTGCGATCACCGCCCCGGCCGGGTCCTGGACAGCGAGCTCGAGAGCGACACGTTGGGGCACGTGCGCCAGCGTAACCGTGCGCGGGGTCCGCCGGTCGCCCGCCACGTCCGCCGCCGAGTCGGTAGGGTCCCATGCATGGCCATCGATCCCAGTGCGATCCTCACGGGTCGCGCCCCCGGGCGTGCCCCGATCGGCGTGATCCTCGGGATCGTCTTCGCGTCCGTCTGCCTGCTCGTGATCCTCGCGTTCGACGCCTGGACTGGCGGCGCGTCGTTCATCGTCGGGCTCCTGCTGGCGGTGCTGCCCGTCGCCGTCTGGCTGCCGCTCGTGCTCGCGCTGGACCGGCTGGAGCCGGAGCCGCCGAACGCCCTGATCTTCGCGTTCCTCTGGGGCGCGGGGGTCGCGGCGCTGTTCGCGAGCATCCTCAACACGCTCGGGCTGTCGCTGCTCACCGAGACCGAGCTCACGGGCGAGGAGGAGGGCTGGTACGTCGTCGCGACGTTCGGCGCGCCCGTCGTCGAGGAGCTGCTCAAGGGCGCCGTCCTCTTCGGCATGCTGTGGTGGCGGCGGCAGGAGCTCAACGGCCCCACTGACGGCGTCATCTACGCCGCCATGGTGGGCCTCGGCTTCGCCGCGACGGAGAACGTCCAGTACTTCATCGACGCCGTCGAGGTGGACCAGCTCGGATACGTGTTCGTGCTGCGGGCCATCGTCTCGCCGCTGCTGCACCCGCTGTGCACGGCGATGACGGGCATCGGCGTCGCGGTGGCAGCGCTGGCCGGACCCGGCCGGCTGCGCCGTACGGCGCCCCTCTACGGGCTGCTCGGCGCGATCGCCCTGCACAGCCTGTGGAACGGCTCCACGAAGTTCGGCCTCGGCGGCCTCGCCGGCGCCTACCTCGTCGGGTTCGTGGTGCTGATCGGGCTCATCGTGATCCTGGCCCGCGACCGGCGCCGGATCGTCCAGCTCATCGGGCACTACCTGCCGCTGTACGGTCCGATCGGCATCGTCACCGGCGACGACCTGCGGATGCTGTCCAGCCTCCCCGGCCGCCGGGCGGCCCGGAGCTGGGCGAGGTCCGCGGGCGGCCGGGGGGCAGAACGGGCCATGACGAGCTACCAGCAGGCCGCTACCGAGCTCGCGCTGCTGCACCAGCGGGCCGGCGCGCAGCGGGACCTCGACCCGCACGGCCTGGAGCAGCAGCGGCAGTACCTCGTGTGGGTCATGCAGCAGGCGCGGGCCGCCTTCCTCGACCGGCAGCCGCGACCGCCGGCCTCGCCGTGGGGCACGACGGGCTTCGGCACGGCGGGTCGCTACTGACGCCGGTCCGGATCAGCCCAGCGGTATCCACTCGGTGGCGGTGGTCACCTCGTCGAGGATCGCCGGCAGCGGCGTCACACCCAGGCCCGGTCCGGTGGGCACGGCGATCTGGCCGTCGTCGAGCACGAACGGTTCGGTGATGTCGGTGGCGTAGAACCTGCCCGACGCCGAGACGTCGCCAGGCAGCGTGAACCCCGGCAGGGCAGCGAGCGCCGCGTTTGCCGCGCGCCCGATCCCGGTCTCCAGCATGCCGCCGCACCAGACGGCGACGCCGTGCGCGACGGCGAGGTCGTGGATGCGACGCGCCTCCAGGTACCCGCCCACGCGGCCGGGCTTGATGTTGATGATCGAGCAGGCGCCGAGCGTGATGGCGGCGGCAGCGGTCTGCGCGGAGACTATCGACTCGTCCAGGCACACCGGCGTGCGGATGCGGCGGGCGAGC
Source organism: Promicromonospora soli (assembly GCF_014653785.1). Taxonomy (GTDB): domain Bacteria; phylum Actinomycetota; class Actinomycetes; order Actinomycetales; family Cellulomonadaceae; genus Promicromonospora; species Promicromonospora soli. The sequence goes on from NZ_BNAS01000010.1 coordinate 117,387, forward strand.
TCGGCGTGGCCCAGCACGTCCTCCTCCTCGAGGGGCTGCTCGATCAGCAGCAGGTCGAACGGGTCGAGCCGCGCCAGGTGCCGCGCGTCCCGGAGCGTGTAGGCGGTGTTCGCGTCGACCTGCAGCAGCACGTCGTCGCCGAACCTCTCGCGCACGGCCCGCACAGGCTCGACGTCCCAGCCGGGCTCGATCTTCAGCTTGATCCGTGCGTAGCCCTCGTCGAGGTAACCGCCGACGGCGTCGAGCAGCTGCGGGACCGAGTCCTGGATCCCGACCGACACGCCGCTCGGCACCCGGTCGACGACGGCGCCCAGCTCGCGGGACAGTGGCCGGCCCAGGGCGCGCAGCTCGGCGTCGAGCACTGCCATCTCCAGGGCCGCCTTCGCCATGCGGTGCCCCTTGACCGGCGCCAGCGCCTGGCCGACGTCGACCGCGGACGCGATCCCGGCCCCGCCCCGGTGCGCGCTCAGCGCCGGGATCAGGAACCGGCGCAGCACGTCCGCCGACGCGTCCACGTACTCGGAGGAGTACAGCGGGTCCTCGGCGGCGACGCACTCGCCCCAGCCCTCGGCCTCGTCGGTCTCCACGCGCAGCAGGAGCAGGTCGCGCTCGACCTGCGTGCCGAACGACGTACGGAACGGCGACACGAGCGGCAGCCGGATGCGGCGCAGCTCGATGCCGCGGATGGTCAGGCCCTGGGTGGTCATGTGGTCTCCTCGTTCGTCGGCTCGCTCGTCGTATCCGTGCGCACCAGGTAGCCGCCGCGGCCGAACCCGACCACCGCCCCGCCGTCGGACAGCGGTGGCAGCAGGCCTTCCCGCACGGTGGTGCGCCACCGGCGGGCGGCCGCCGGGTCGGTGGTGCGCAGCGTCTCGATGTCGGCGGGCACGGGCACGGTGACGAGCCGGCCGCCGGTGCCCGGTTGCCCAGCCTGCTGAGGGCGCGTGCCGGTCTCGGCAGGCTCGGCCGCCGGTCTGCCCCAGCACGCCGCCGCGACGCGTGGGTCCCGCAGGTCCCAGCGCACCAGGACCCGGTCGGACTCGTCGCCCCGGTTGATCGCGTCGGGCATGGCGCCGTAGAAGTTCGGCAGGTACTCGACCGCCCGCGCGGCGAGCTTCACGAGGTTGAAGTACGCGTTCCGGGCGACGAGCGGGTCGTAGGTCCAGGTGATGGCGTCCAGGCCGCGCTCGAGCACCCAGGCTCGCTGGTGCGCCTTGAGCGCGAAGCCGATGCCGCGGCCCGCGGCCTCGGTGGACACCCCGGCGACGTGGCTGTGCAGGGCGCGCTCGGCGGGCGCGTGGAAGAACCCGGCGCACGCGCCGACCATCCGGTCGCCCTCGTACGCGGCGGCCACATAGCCGTGCACCTTGGCCAGCGCCCGCAGCAGCTCGGCGGGCATGGCCGACCCGCCCCAGATCTCGGTCCACAGCCGCTCGATGGCGGCGTGGCCGGCCATGTCGTCGACCTCGCGGATCTGGACGCCCGCGGCGCGGGCCGCTGCGTCCGCCGCACGGACGGCGTCGGCCACCACAGCGCCTTGCGCGGCGGCAGCGTCCGCCGCGCCGCCGTGGGCGGTCACCGGTCCCCCGCCTGGCCGCCGACGGGCCGGCCGCCGACCAGGTCCGCGATCAGCGCGCGCAGCAGCGCCGTCCGGTCGGCGATCCGGTCGACGAGCACGTGCTCGTCGTCGGCGTGCGCGCCGCCGCCCACGGCGCCGAGGCCGTCGAGCGTGGGCGTGCCGACGCCGGCGGTGAAGTTGCCGTCGGACGCCCCGCCCACGGCGACGCCGGTGAGCGGCGGCAGCCCGGACGCCTCGGCGATGCCCGAGGCCCGCGCGAAGAGGCCGGCCGACAGCGCACGCTCCAGCGGCGGCCGGTTGATCCCGCCCTCGATCTCCAGCGCGGCGTCGGGCAGCGCGGGCGCCAGCGCACGCACGGCGGCGTCGACCCGCCGCTGCTCCGCGACGGTCCGCGCGCGGACGTCGACCGCGAACGACGCCTCGGCCGGGACCGTGTTGCCCGTGGTGCCGGAGGTCGCGACGGTCGGCGTCACGGTGGTGCCGAGCGCCGGGTCGCCCAGCGCCGCCACCGCGAGCACCTGGTGCGCCAGCTCGACCGACGCGTTCACGCCCTTCTCGGGCTCCAGGCCCGCGTGCGCGGCCCGGCCCTTGACCAGCACGCGATAGATCGAGGTGCCCTTGCGCTCCAGCTTGAGCGCGCCGTCGGCGGACGCCTCCAGCACGAGCGCGGCGTCCGCCCCGCGCGCCTCGTCCTCGATGAGCGTCCGGGACGACGGCGAGCCGACTTCCTCGTCACCAGTCACCAGGAGCGTGACCCCGGTCCGGTCGTCGAGGGACGCCAGCACGTGCAGCGCCATGGCCAGGCCGGTCTTCATGTCGAAGCTGCCCGGTCCCCGGAGCACCCCGTCAGCGATGCCGAACGGGTGCGTCAGGAGCGAGCCGAGCGGCCACACGGTGTCGTGGTGCGCCAGCACCAGCACGCGCGTGGGGCCGCCGAGCCGCCACCGCAGGTGGATCCCGAGCCGCTCCGGCTCGACGCCCAGGTGCGCGGTGCCGAGCCGGGCCACCAGGTCGGCGGACCGGGCCAGCGCGTCCGGGTCCGACGACGGCGACTCGCACTCGACCAGTGTCCGCAGGTCCTCGATCAGCGCGTCGGTGTCCGGTCGGGCAGGAGTCTCGTGGAAAGCCATGACCGCACCGTAGCGGCCAACCCCGTGCCAGACCCCCGGGTCACTCCGGTGTCCCGGGGGTCTGACACAGGCGAGATGGCTTACGCCGAGAGCAGGCGCAGCGTCAGGGCCGCCGCTGAGAGGAGCGTCAGCACGACGGTCGGGACCATGCCCGCCCAGTCCTTCGCGCGGACATGCGTGATGACCGCGCCGAGGAAGTAGAGGACGAAGCAGCCGGTGGCCGCGATACCGATCGGCGCCCACCAGATCCCGGCGGCGGTGCCGACGGCGCCGGCAAGGAGCAGGGTGCCGAGCACCGGGATGAGCCGCTCGGGCACACCGAGCTTGTTGACAAGCTGCTCGAGCATCTGCGGGTTGCGCGCCAACTTGCCGTAGCCGCTGAAGGCGGCGGCAAGGGCGAGGAGCGCGGAGACGATGACTGAAGCGATGAACACGGGTCCTCCGAGGACGACAGCCGGACGTACCCGGCGAGAGCGGGCGCCCGTTCGAGCGCCTCACGAATGGTCGGGTATCCGTCCGCGCTTGCCAAGGGGCGGGGAAGCAACTCACTATTAGTAAGTGACTTTCAGGACGACCGCCTCTGCCGCCCCTGCCCGGAGCATCCTCCCGAGCCCCGATCGGCCCGCCCCAACGAACGGTGCTCCCGACGCCGACGAGTGCGATCTCTTCCAGCGCGTCGTCGAGCGCGCCGGGCGGCGCTGGTCGGGCGCCATCCTCTTCGCCGCCGTCGCGGGCGCGCGGCGCTTCGTCGAGTACCGGCGCGCCGTCCGCGGCATCTCCGACCGGATCCTGACCCAGCGCCTGCGTGAGCTCGAGCAGCAGGGGCTGATGGCGCGCGAGGTGGTACCGACCATGCCCGTGCAGATCCTGTACACGCCGACACCGGCCGGTGCCGACCTCATCGCGGCGCTGGGACCCCTGGCCGAGTGGGGCAACAAGCACCACGACGCCCTCAAAGCCCCCGAGTAAGCCCGCTTGTTGTGGGCGGGATCGTTGCGCCTAAAACGGGCACGTAGTAGCAACGATCACGCCCCAACAAAGAGGCGGCAGGGGCGGGCGACGGGGGTGACACCACTTTGACGTCTTGGATGACGCCTTGCCTCTTGCGCTGACACCATTGATGGTGTCATAGTGACGTCATGGACCTGACGAGATATGTCGACGAGCTGCAACGCCAGCTCTCAACCGCAGCAGCAGCCGGCGGGGACGAGGCGCGTGAGCTCGCCGGCCGCCTGACCGCCCCGCTCGACGCCGCCGTGCGGCTCGTGCTGCTCGAGGCGCTGTCGACCGCGGCCGGCGAGATCTCCGCCGAGCTCGCACCCGGCTCCGTCGACGTGCGTCTGCGTGGCGGCGACCCCGAGTTCGTCGTCGCGCTACCGGCCCCCGCGCTGCCGGCTCGGGCCACCGAACCTGCGGCGTCGCCCGCCGGGCCGCCGCCCGTGCCGAACGCCGACGCCGAGGGTGCTACCACCCGCACCACCCTGCGCCTGCCCGACCACCTGAAGACCCAGGCCGAGATCGCCGCCGCCCGCGACGGCGTCTCCGTCAACACGTGGCTCGTACGGGCGGTCGCCGCCGCGCTCGGGCCGACCACCGGGAGGCCCGCCACCCAGGCCGGGCCCGAGCAGCGTGCCACCAACCGTCACACCGGCTGGGTGCGCTGAACGCACCTCGACCACCGGTCACCCGTCGCACACCCACTGATCGCCCGCACCCACATGCCCCTGGAGTCACCATGACCACCTTCCCCGCCCCCACGCCCGTCCCGGTCGTCGTGGACGTGCCCTTCGGCAACCTGCACGTCGTCGCCAGCGAACGGGACGATGTAGTCGTCACGGTCCTGCCTGCCGACCCGAGCAAGTCTGGCTCCGTGCGCGCCGCCGAGGAGACCCGCGTCGAACGCGACGGCGACGCCGTCACGATCATCTATCCGGCCGCGTGGAAGCAGTACGTCCTTCCCTTCGCGGCCGGCGGTGCGATAGTCAACATCGAGCTGCCCGCCGGGTCGAGCCTCAGCGGCAAGGCCGGCTCGCTGTATGCGGAGGGCAGGCTCGGCACTGTCGACCTCAACCTCAACGGCGGCGACGCCCGGGTCGACGAGGCGGCCCGCCTGGACCTCAAGGTCTCGGCCGGGAACGTCATCGTCGGCAGCGCCCCTGGCCCCACGACCGTCAAGGCGAGCGCCGGCTCCGTGCGGATCACCGAGTTCGCCGGCGAGGGCACCGTCCGCGCCAGCAACGGGACCACGACCGTCGGGTCGGTGACGGGAACGCTGGACGTCGTCGGGGCGCACGCCGAGATCGCCGTGGGCCGTGTGCACGGCACCCTCACCGTCAAGTCGGCCCATGCCGGCATCCGCGTCGACCGCGTCGAGTCCGGCAGCGTCACGCTCACCACGTCCTACGGCTCGATCGAGGTCGACGTGCCCGAGGGCACCGCCGCCTGGCTCGACGTCGCCTCGGAGCACGGCACCGTCCGCAACCAGCTGACGCCCGCCGAAGGGCCCGTCGAGAACGACGCCACCGCCGAGATCCACGCCAGCACCGGCTGGGGCGACATCATCGTCCGCCGCCCCTGACAACCGTCTGACCGCATTCCACGACCACCCCCAGAGACCATCCCCAGAGAAGGGAAGAACATGAGCGCCTCAACCGAGCGGGGTCGCGAGCCCGCGATCCGAGTGCAGGGCATAGAGAAGTCGTACAAGGAGCTGCACGTCCTGCGGGGCGTGGACTTCGAGGTCGCGCCGGGCAGCATCTTCGCCCTGCTCGGCTCGAACGGAGCCGGGAAGACCACCGTCGTCAAGATCCTGTCCACCCTGCTCAGGGCCGACGCCGGCGCCGCGAGCGTGCACGGGTTCGACGTCGCCACCCAACCCGCCAACGTGCGCGAGTCGATCAGCCTCACCGGACAGTTCGCCGCCGTGGACGAGATCCTCACCGGGCGGGAGAACCTGATCCTGGTCGCCAGGCTGCGCCACCTCGAGGACCCCGGCCAGATCGCCGACGACCTGCTCGCGCGCTTCTCCCTGACCGACGCCGGCGGGCGCAAGGCCGCCACCTACTCCGGCGGCATGCGCCGCCGCCTGGACATCGCGATGAGCCTGATCGGCGACCCGCCGATCATCTTTCTCGACGAGCCCACCACGGGTCTGGACCCGCAGGCGCGCATCGAGGTCTGGGACGCCGTCAAGAAGCTCGCCCAGAGCGGCACCACGGTCCTGCTGACCACCCAGTACCTGGACGAGGCCGAGCAGCTCGCCGACCGGATCGCGATCCTGCACGAGGGCCGGATCATCGTCAACGGCACCCTGGCCGAGCTCAAGGCCCTGCTGCCGCCCGCCAAGGTCGAGTACATCGAGAAGCAGCCGACCCTGGAGGACGTGTTCTTCGCCGTCGTCGGGAGCGACGGCGCGGCCGGCAGGGCCGGCGACAAGACCAGCAACCCCGTCGGCACGGACGCGTGAGGAGCGAACGATGACCAAGCACTTCTTCAGCGACAGCACCGTCCTGCTGGGGCGGTCCCTACGACACATCTCGCGCAGCCCCGACACCATCATCACGACGGCGGTCACGCCGATCGCGCTGATGCTGATGTTCGTCTACGTCTTCGGCGGCGCGATCGAGACAGGAACGGACGACTATGTGAACTACCTGCTGCCCGGCATCCTGCTCATCACCATCGGCTCGGGTATCGCCTACACCGCCTACCGGCTCTTCCTGGACCTGCAGGGCGGCATCTTCGAGCGATTCCAGTCCATGCCGATCGCACGATCGTCCGTGTTGTGGGCGCACGTGCTGACCTCGCTGGTCGCGAACATGATCTCGATCGTCCTGGTCGTGCTCGTCGCCCTGCTCATGGGCTTCCGCTCCGGGGCAGGAGTGCTGGACTGGCTCGCCGTCACCGGCATCCTGATCGTGTTCACCCTGGCCCTGACCTGGATCGCGGTCATCGCCGGACTGTCGGCGAAGACCGTGGACGGCGCGAGCGCGTTCTCCTACCCGATCATCTTCCTGCCGTTCGTCAGCTCGGCGTTCGTGCCCACCGACACCATGCCCGGCCCGGTGCAGTGGTTCGCCGAGAACCAGCCGGTCACCTCCATCGTGAACACGATCCGTGACCTGCTGGCCCAGCAGCCGGTCGGCGCCGACATCTGGATCGCACTGGGCTGGTGCGTCGGGATCCTCGTGATCGCCTACGTGTTCGCCATGGCCGCGTACAGGCGCAAGATCGCCTGACCGCCCACCACCTTCGAACCACGATCCTCAACCGGCACACAGCCACTGTGCCCGGTTGAGGATCGTGCCGTTCAGCCCCGTCGAGACCGGTCTCGACAGGCTCGACCAGCGGGAGCGGCCTAGCCTCGCAGGCCCAGGAACTCCGCCACACGGGTCGACGCCGGGGCGGTCCGCAGCTCGTCCGGCGCTGCCACCTGCAGCAGCCGGCCCCGGTCCATCACGCCCACCCGGTCGGCCACGACCGAAGCCTCGGCGTGGTCGTGCGTCACGAACACCGCCGTCGTGCCGGTCTCGACCAGCGCGGCCCGCACCTCGCCCGCGAGCCGTTCCCGGAGCTGCCGGTCGAGCGCGGACAGCGGCTCGTCCAGCAGCAGCAGGCGGGGCCGAGGGGCCAGGGCGCGCGCGAGGGCCACTCGCTGCTGCTCCCCGCCGGACAGTGTCGGCACCGCCCGCTGCTCGTACCCGGCGAGCCCCACCAGGCCGAGCAGCTCGGTCACCCGCTCGTCCCGCTCCGCCCGGGACAGGTCCTGCGTCTCCAGCCCGTAGGCGACGTTGCGACGCACGTCCCGGTGCGGGAACAGCTGGCCGTCCTGGAACATCAGCCCGAACCGGCGCTTGTGCACCGGCAGCCCGGCGAGGTCCTCGCCGTCGTACAGCACGCGACCGCCCGCCAGCGGCTCCAGCCCGGCCACCGCGCGCAGCAGCGACGACTTGCCACACCCGCTCGGGCCGAGCAGCGCGACGACCTCGCCCGGTGCGACGGTCAGCGAGACGCCGTCTACCGCCGTGACGCGGGTCGAGCCTGTCGAGGCCCCGTACCGGACCGACACCTCCCGGATCTCCAGCCCCGCCATCAGAACTCCCCTCCGGCGCGCTCGTCGCGCAGTCGCTCCGCCATCATCATCACGGTCGCGGTCAGTGCCGCGAGCACCACCGACGCCGCGAGCGCCATCCCGTAGTTCTCCGCGCCGGGCCGCCCGATGAGGCGGAAGATCACGACGGGCAGCGTGGCGCCGTCGGGCCGCGCGAGGAACGACGTAGCGCCGAACTCGCCGAGCGAGACCGCGAATGCGAACCCGGTCGCGAGCCCGACCGACCGCAGTGCGATCGGCAGGTCCACGGTCCGCAGCACGCGTCCAGGGCCAGAGCCGAGCACTGCCGCGACCTCGCGCAGCCGCGGGTCGATCGCCCGCAGCACGGGCAGCACGGTGCGCACGACGAGCGGTATCGCGACCACGGCCTGCGCCACCGGCACGAGCAGCCCGGAGGTCCGCAGGTCCACGCCCAGGACGGGCTGGTCCATGGTGATGAGGAACCCGAAGCCGACGGTCACGGCGGACACGCCGAGCGGAAGCATGAACAGGGCGTCGAACGTCCCGACGGCGCGGCGCGCGCCCACCGACCGCGGCCGCCGGGACACCACCAGCGCCACGAGCCCGCCGACCACCAGGGAGATCACGGTGGCGGTCAGCGCAATCCGCAGCGAGGTCGCCGTCGCCTCCCATACGGTCACGACCAGCGCGTTCCGCTCGCCGGTGGTCCCGAGCGCGACGTAGTTCGCCGGGCCCCAGGATCCGTCCGGCTCCCGGAACGACCGGGCCACGAGCCCGGCCAGCGGCAGCACGATGAGCCCGGCGACGATCGCCGCACCCACCAGCGCCGCTGTCGCGTCCCCTGGTGAACGCCAGGACAGTGCCCGAGCCGAACCGCGCGACGACACGAGGTGCAATGCGGCCTCGCGCCGGCGGCGGGCCCGCGCGGACACTGCCAGCGCCCCCGAGATGACGACGAGCTGCAGGATCGACAGCACCGACGCCGACCGCAGGTCCAGGAACTGAGTGGTCCGGGTCCAGATCTCGGTCTCGATGGTCCCGTACCGCACACCGCCGAGCACCAGCACGACGCCGAAGGCCGTGGCGCAGAACAGGAACACCACCGAGGCCGCCGACGCGATGGCGGGCCCCAGGGACGGCAGCGTCACGGTCCTGAAGACCCGCGCGGGCCCCGCGCCCAGCGACGCGGCGGCCTCCTCGGTCCGCGGGTCGAGCCGCTCCCACAGACCGCCGACGGTCCGCACCACCACCGACACGTTGAAGAACACGAGCGCGACGACTATCCCGGCCAGCGACTCCTCGAGCCGGAGGAACCCGAGGGTGCCGCCCGGCGCGAACAGGGCACGGAACGCGACGCCGACCACCACGGCCGGCAGCACGAACGGGACGGTCACGAGCCCGCGCACCAGGCCGCGTCCCGGGAACGTCCGCCGGTACAGGAGGTAGGCGAGGGGCAGGCCGAGCAGCACCGAGAAGGCGGTGCCACCCGCCGCCTGGGTCAGCGTGAGCCCGACCAGCCGCCACGTGCGGGGCCGGGACAGCACCTCGGTGAACCCGGTGAGGTCGAGCACGCCGTCGGATACGAAGCCCCGGACCACGAGCGCGGCCACCGGCCACGCGAAGAAGATCGCGAGGAAGCCGAGGGGGATCGCGACGGCCGCCCCCCAGAGGATGGGCGCGGGCCGCAGCCCACGCCTCAGCCCGCCCCTCCGGCTCCGGCTCAGCCGACCACTGTCTCGGTCCACCGCTCGATCCACTCGTCGCGATGCTCGCTCACCTCGGCCGGCTCCACCTCGAACGGCGCGTCGGCCTGGGGTGCGAACTTCTGCCAGTCCTCGGGGAGCTGCACCGAGGAGTCCGCCGGGTACATGTACATGGACTCCGGCAGCGCGGCCTGGACGTCCTGGGTGAGCAGGAAGTCCACCAGGGCCTGGGCGCCCTCGGGGTTGTCGGACCCGGCGAGCACGCCCGCGTACTCGACCTGCCGGAAGCAGGTCTCCAGCAGAGCGCTGGTGGTGGACTCCGAGCCGTCCTTGCTCACCGTGAACGCGGGCGACGTCGCGTACGACAGCGCGAGCGGCCGCTCGCCGCCCTCGCCCGCACCCGAGAAGTCCACGTAGTACGCGTCCTCCCAGGAGTCGGCGACCTTGACGCCGTTGTCCACGAGGGAGGTCCAGTAGTCCTCGAACCCGTCCTCGCCGAACGCCCCGATCGTCGCGACCAGGAACGCGAGGCCCGGGGACGACGTCGCCGGGTTGGTCACCACGAGCAGGTCCCGGTACTGCGGGTCCGCCAGGTCCTCCAGGGTCGTCGGCACCTCGAGGCCGGACTTCTCGAACCAGGCCTCGTCGGCGTTCACGCAGACGTCGCCCTGGTCGACGGGGGTGAGCGCCCCGCCGACCTGCTCGGCGCCGTCGGGCAGGGCAGCGGGCGTGTACTCCTCGAGCACGCCCGCCTCCAGCGCGCGGGAGGCGAACGTGTTGTCGATGCCGAAGACGGCGTCCCCGAGCGGGGCGTCCTTGGTCAGCACCAGCTGGTTCACCAGGGTCCCGGCGTCGCCCGCCGCGCTGACCTCGACGGTCATGCCGGACTCCTGCTCGAACCGGTCGATCAGCTTCTCGTCGAGCGCCCACGAGTCGTGGGTCACCAGGGTCACCGTGCCCGACGCCGTCGGGTCGCCCTCGCCGGTCTCGGTGCCGCCGGACCCGGAACCGCCGGAACAACCTGCGAGCAGCAGCGCCACGGCGACCGCCCCGGCCTGGATGGTGCCCACGTGGGCACCGGAAAGACGCAACATCGTGCCTCGACTTCCTCCGCCGGTGTTACCCGGATCAGGTTCAAGGGTCTGCGGTTTGCCGCACTCTCAGCGCCGTGGGGCGCTCCCCTGTCGTATCCAAGGAAGCCTAGTCGCCTGGCGGAGGCTACGGTGTGAAGGTGGCCAAGAATGAGACGGATCAGACACTCGCCGAGAAGGTTGGCACTCTCGCCCTGACGCTCGCGGCCGGATGGGTCGCGCAGAAGGCGGTCAGCATGATCTGGAAGGGTGTGACAGGCAAGGACGCGCCCAACAAGCCGGACGATCCGGAGCTGGACCTGGTGCAGGCAACCGTGTTCGCGGCGGTCGCCGCCGGGACGGCGGTGTTCGCCAAGCGCCTGGCCGCGAAGGGCGCTTCGAAGGCGGCCGTGCGGCTCGCCGCCCGCCGCGCAGCGGGGTAGCCGGCCACGCGCAGAGCCGGCTCAGACCTGCAGCCTGCGCGGCCGCCGGGTCAGCAGCGGGTCGTGACCCCGCGGCCGGCCCACCGGCTGGACGGCGTCGAGCGCTCGGTTCAGCGCGGCCTGCGTGACCCCTACCTTCTCGTTGTCCGCCCGCAGCGCGGTCATGACCTGGTCGGCCGCGAGGCGCAGCGGGATGCCTGCCTTGCTCGCGGCCTCGGTCAGAACGCGTCCGGCGGTCTCGTCGGACACGCCACGCACCGCGACGATGACACCCTTGGCCTGCTCGATCACCGCCTGGCTGACGAAAGCTCGGGCGACCACTCCGGCCGCCCTGCGGGCCAGCGCCTCTTTCTGGACGGGAGTGACGTCCACGACGTAGCCGAGCAGCTCCGGGGACGCGCCGTGGCTGCCCCGCGAGCCCTGGCCGATGACGACCACCTCGCGGGTGCGACCATTACGGTCGACTATGCGGTGCGCGCACGCGAAGGGCCTGCCGAGCCGCAGGGCCTCGGTCGCGGCGCGGACCACACGATTCCGGTCGTCGGGGTGCTTGCGGGACCGGAGGGCGTCAAGGCCGGCCTCGACCTCGTGTCGCTTCCATCCGTGCATGGTGTAGACCTCGTCGGACCACCACCAGTTGCCCGAGGCCAGCTCAACGCGGTAGCGGCCGACCAGGAGATTGGTCCCGAGACCGAGTGCGTGGGCCAGATCGCCCGCCGAGAACTTCGGGGGCTGTGTCGCGGCGTCGCCTCCGGCGCCATCCACGACGGTGAGCCTGGGCTGCTTGAAAGGGGGCATTTGTTCAACCTCCCAGATCCGGAACGGACCAAGGAGCCGCTTCATGACTCCGTGCCGTCGATTCTAAGGCGCTTCCCCTATTTCGGACAGCCCCTTTCTGGCGTCCGGCGAGACCAGCGCGCTGCGAGTGCCGTTCCCCCGTGCCAGCCTGGAGAGGCCCGCCCAGGGACCGACCACCGGCACAGGAGGTGCACCGTGAGCGAGAACCCCCACGAGGCGACAACAGAGCCGGGCGGCCCAGGCACGGGCACACCCGGCATCATGGCCCCCGGCCCCCTGCGCGCCGACGTCGTAGTGGTGGGCGCGGGGATCACCGGGGTGGTGACCGCCCAGCTGCTCGCCGACGGCGGCGCGAATGTCATGGTGCTCGACGCCGGCAACGCCCGCACCACCACCACCGCCCGCTCGACCGGCAAGCTCTCCGTGCTGCAGGGCACCCGGCTCACGCGCGTCGCACGGTACGGCGACGAGGTGGTCCGCGCCTACCTCGCGGCAAACTTCGCGGGCCTCGGGTGGCTGCGCCGCACCCTCGAGGACCTCAACGTGCCCGTGGAGAACCGGGACGACCTCACGGTCGCGACCACCGCCGAACAGGTGGCCGACGTCGACGCCGTCCTGGCGATCTGCGCGCGCCAGGGACTCGCCGCGCAGTGGGAGGAAGATCCGCCGTACCCGGCGCTGTCCTTCGGCGCGGTGCGCCTGCCGGGCCAGGGCCAGGTCGACCCGCTGCGCATGCTCTCCGCGCTCCGCGCGGACCTGCGCGCCCGCGGCGTCACGGTGTACGACGGCGCGCGGGTCCGGCAGGTGCTCAGGCGCCGGTCCGGTGTCGCGCTGCGCACCACCCGCGGCACCGTGCTCGCCGACCGCGTGGTCCTGGCCACCGGCGTCCCGCCCGGCCGGCTCGGCGGACTGATCCTGCGGCTGGACGCGGGCCGCAGCCTGCTCACGACGTGGGAGGTGACCGACCCCGGCGCGCTTCCGCCCGGGTTCACCGAGACCATGTCGATCACTGCCGGGCCCCCCGTCCGCTCGCTCCGCACGGCGAACGGGCTGCTCATGGTGGGCGGCGAGGGCTATACGGTCGGCCGGGAGCCGGACCCGGCCCGGCGGCTGGCGGCGCTCGACGAGTGGACCAGCACACACCTTCCCGTGGGGTCCTCCCACCACGCCTGGGCGGCCCAGGACTACAGCAGCGACACCGGCCTGCCGTTCGTCGGACCGGCCGTACCGGGTGACGAACGGATGCTCGTGGCCACCGGCTACGGCAAGTGGGGGCTCACCAACGGCGCCGCCGCGGGACTGGCTCTCGCCGGCCGCATCCTCGGCGACCCCGTCGAGTGGGGTCCGGTGCTCGAACCGTGGGCGCGACCGGCTCGGCCCAGCGCGCGCACCGCGGCGACCTTCGGCGAGCAGACCAAGGGCTGGGCGTGCGCCGTGACCCGCCCGACGGGACAGCGGGCAGGGGCCAGGCGCGTGTCCCGGGTCTGCCCGCACTTCGGCGGCGTCGTGCGGTGGAACGACCAGGAACAGTCGTGGGACTGCCCGGTGCACGGCTCCCGTTTCGCCCCGGATGGCGCACGGCTCGAAGGCCCCGCCACGGAGGGCCTCGCACCGCGCTGACCCGCACGGATGCGGGGAAGGACGCCGAGAAGCGGTTCGAGATGCGAGTGATTCTCCGCGACCCGAACGTAGAAGGACCGGAAGAAGCCCGGTGACGACCAGACGTGGAGGTCGCTGTGCGAGTTCTCGGCGTGAACGCGCTCTTCCACGATCCGTCGGCGGCCCTCGTATTGGACGGACACGTACACGCCGCAGCCGAGGAAGAACGGTTCACCCGGCGCAAGCACGGTAATCGTCCAGTCCCGTTCGGGGCCTGGGAGCTGCCGGAGCAGGCGATGCGCTGGTGCCTCGACGTCGGCGGACTGGCGCCCGGGGACCTGGACCCGGTGGCGTACTCGTTCGATCCCGCCCTGGCCAAGCCGTCCGACGAGATGGGCCTGCTCGACCCGTGGGACTGGCTGCGGCTGCGGTACGCGGAGCGGGCGCCGCAGTTCACCGCCAGCGCCCTGCCAGGGCTCAACCCGGCGGCCGTGCGCTTCGTGCCGCACGAGGTGTCGCACGCCGCATCGGCGGCGCTCGCCATCCAGACCGTGGACGACTCGCAGCCCCGGCTCCTGGCGATGCGCACAGACGTCTTCGCACCCGCAGACCCGTGAGGAGGTGCCCCATGGCACCGTCGTACTCAATAGTGATCCCGACGGTCGGCCGCCCCGAGCTCGGCGCGCTGCTCGCCTCGCTCCGGGCGGCATCGACCCAAGGCCCGGAGCCGCTCGACGTCGTGGTGGTCGACGACCGCCCGTTCCCGGCCGGCGCGTCCGGCGAGCACAACCCGCCGCTCGAGCTCGGTCCCGACCCGGTGGCAGGCGTCCGCACGCTGCGCACCGGCGGGCGCGGCCCCGCCGCCGCACGCAACGCGGGCTGGCGCAGCGTCCGCACGGAGTGGGTGGCTTTCCTGGACGACGACGTCGTGGTCCCGCAGCTCTGGGCCGTCGCCCTGGCGCAGGACCTGGCCGCCGCCGGCCCGAACGTCGGCGGCGTGCAGGGCAGGATCGTGGTGCCCCTGCCGAAGCACCGGCCGCCGACCGATCTAGAACGCAACACGGCCGGGCTGGAGAGCGCGGAGTGGGCGGCCGCCGACATGGCCTACCGCCGGGCCGCCCTGGTGACGGTGTGCGGCTTCGACGAACGCTTCCCCCGGGCATACCGGGAGGACGCCGACCTGGCCGCGCGCCTGCGCGGGTCGAACTGGGAGCTCGAGCACGGGATCCGGTTCGTCGAGCACCCCGTCCGGCCCGCCGGGAGCCTGGCGAGCGTGCGCGCCCAGGCCGGGAACGCGGACGACGCGCTGCTGCACGCCCTGCACGGCCGCCACTGGCGCACGGTCACCGGGGCCGGCCAGGGCCGCCTGCCGTGGCATGTCGCGACGGCGGCGGCCGGCGTGACGGCGCTCGGCGGTGGCTTGGCCGCAGCCAGCCCCGCCGGACGGGACCGGGGCGCTGTCCGCACGACCGCACTTCTCGCGGGCGCGGCCTGGGCGGGCCTCACCGCCGGGTTCGCCCGGAAGCGCCTCGCGCCCGGTCCGCAGCGCGGTGACGACGGTTACGGCACCGAGCTGCGGCGCATGGCCGCGACCAGCGTGCTGATCCCGTTCGCCGCCGTCGCCCACCGCGCGCGAGGCGCCTGGAAGTGGCGGCGGCGGCTCGGCGGGAGCGTGCCGCCCTGGCCGCCACCGGTCAGGGCCGTCCTGTTCGACCGGGACGGCACCCTGATCCGCGACGTGCCCTACAACGGGGACCCGAGGGCCGTCGAGCCGGTCCCCGGCGCCCGCCGCGTGCTGGACGAGCTACGAGCCGACGGCCTGCGGGTCGGCGTGGTGTCGAACCAGTCGGCCATCGGCCGCGGTCTGCTGACCACCGCGCAGGTGGACGCCGTTGACGAGCAGGTCCGCCGGCTGCTGGGCCCGTTCGACACCTGGCAGCGCTGCCCGCACAGCCCCGAGGACGAGTGCACCTGCCGCAAGCCGGAGCCGGGGCTCGTGCTGCGGGCGGCCGCGGCGCTCGGCGTACTTCCGATCGAGTGCACGGTAGTGGGAGACATCGGCGCCGACATCGGCGCCGCTGTCGCGTCCGGCGCGCGAAGCGTCCTGGTGCCCACCGAAGTCACCCGCCGTGAGGAGCTGTCCGCCGCTCCCGTGGTGGCCGCCACGCTGGACGAGGCGGTGACCCTGCTATGACCGCCGCGACACGACCTGTCCGGGTGCTCGCCGTCCGGCTCGACAGCGACGGGGACGTGCTCCTGACCGGACCCGCCGTGCGCGCGCTGGCCGCTACGTACGACCAGGTGGACCTCCTGGTCTCCGGCTCCGGCCTGCAGGCCGCTGACCTGCTGCCGGGCGTCACGGAGATCCTCCGGTTCGACGCGCCGTGGTCGGGCGACGAACCGCCCCGGGTCTCCCCGGAGGCGGTCCTGGACCTCGTGGCCGGCCTCACCGCGCGCCGATATCAGCTCGCCGTGATCTTCACGTCGTTCCATCAGTCGTCGCTCCCGATGGCGCTGCTCGCCCGCCTCGCAGGCGTGGGCCGCATCGTCGGCACGAGCGAGGACAACCCAGGCTCGCTGCTGGACGTGCGGCACCGCCGCGGACCGGGGCTGCACGAGGTGGAGGCAGCCCTCGACCTCGCCGACCAGGCCGGCGCCCGTCTGCCAGTGGCCGACGACGGGCTGCTCGCTGTCCGCCGGCCGCTGCCCCGCGTGCCGGCGTCGGCCGCGCGGCCGCTGGGTGTCGAGGGCGCCCTGGGCCAGCGTTCCGTCGTCGTGCACCCGGGGGCCTCCGTGTCCGCCCTTGCGCCGCTGCCGGAGGACGCCCGTGCCATGGCCGCCCGTCTCGCGCGCGACGGCTGGGACGTGCTCGTGACCGGCTCCGCCGCGGAACGGGACCTCACCGCGTACGTGGCGGGCAGCCACGCAACGGACCTGGGCGGCCGTACCGACCTGGGCCAGCTCGCCGCCGTCCTGGAGGCGGCTGCGTGCGTGGTGGTCGGGAACACCGGCCCGGCGCACCTGGCCGCGGCGGTCGGCACGCCGGTGGTCAGTCTGTTCGCCCCCGTGGTCCCGGCCGACCGGTGGGCGCCCTACGGGGTACCCCGGCTCGTCCTCGGCGACCAGGGCGCCGCGTGCCGTGGCACGCGGGCCCGCGAGTGCCCGGTGCCGGGTCACCCGTGCCTCGCGTCGGTCACGCCCGACCAGGTGTCCGACGCCGTCACGCGCCTCACGCGCCTGGCGCCCCGAGCGCCGGCCGAAGCGGGGCAGCCCCGCGGCGAGGGGAGGCCCCGATGAGGATCGTGCTCTGGCACGTCCACGGGTCGTGGACCACCGCCCTGCTCGTCATGGCCTCGGGCGAGGCGTCGTGGCCATGATCGAGCACATCGCCTGGAGCCGGCCATGACCGTCCTCGTGCTGCGTGCGCTGGGGCTGGGCGACACCCTGACCGGCGTGGCCGCGCTCCGCGGGGTGCGACGGGCATGGCCCGGGCACCGGGTGGTGCTCGCCGCGCCCGCGACCCTCGGCCAGTGGCTGGCCGATCTCGGGGTCGTCGACGCCGTGCTACCGACGCAAGGGCTGATTCGGCTCCCCTGGCCGTGGGCCGGGCCCGGCGGCGCGCAGGACGCGCCTGGATGCCTCGCGGTGAACCTGCACGGCCGCGGGCCTGAGAGCCACCGGATCCTGCTGGCCACCCGGCCGGACGCCCTGATCGCCTACGACAATTCCGAGGTCGGCCACATCGGACCCGACTGGGACGACGCCGAGCACGAGGTGCTGCGCTGGTGCCGGCTCGTCCGGAGCGTTGGCGGCCCCTGCGAGCCCGACGATCTTCGCCTCGGCCCGCCGGACCCGCCGGGCGGGCGGGGCAGTCAGGAGCCGGGGCAAGCTCAGTCCGACGGGTGGGCACAGAAGGGCGGGCGGGCACGGATGGGCGGGCGGGCAGATGTCATAGTCCACCCCGGGGCAGCCGCCAATGCCCGCCGCTGGCCTGCCTCCCGGTGGGCCGCCGTCGTCACCGCCCTCACGGAGTGGGGCCACAGCGTCACCCTGACCGGATCACCGGCCGAGCGGGGCCTCTGCGCCCGGGTACGGCTGCAGGCCGTTACCCACGGCGCGGGTGCGGTACGCGATCTCTCGGGAGAGCTCGCCGTACCGGCCCTCGCCGAAATCGTGGCCACGGCCCGGCTCCTCGTCAGCACCGATACCGGCGTCGCTCACCTCGCCACCGCGTACGGCACGCCCTCCGTCACGCTGTTCGGGCCTACCCCGCCCGAGCTCTGGGGTCCGGCGATCGACCGGGACCGGCACCTGGTCATCTGGCACGACGAGCCCGGCACACCGCCGCGTGACCCGAACGCCGACCGCCTGGACCCAGCCCTCGCCAGGGTGCCGGCCGAGGACGTGGTCGCCGCGTGCGAGTCGGCGCTCATGCCGCTCCCCGCGACCCCGCGCGGAACCATGACACCGTCCAAGCCAAGCCATCCGACGACGAGAGCTGAGGTTTCCAGCCCAGCTCCGTCCTGGCCAGTGTGATGTCGGGCTGGGGCATGACACCCTGGTGCCGTGAGCTTCACGCACCTGGACGACCGCGGCCAAGCCCGCATGGTCGACGTCACCGCCAAGCAGCCGACCATCCGCTCCGCGACGGCGTCGGGCATGGTCCGTTGCGGTCCCGCCGTCGTGCAGGCGCTGCGCGACGGCGCCGTGCCCAAGGGGGACGTGCTGGCGGTGGCGCGTATCGCCGGCATCGCCGCGGCCAAGAAGACGCCGGACCTGCTGCCGCTGGCTCACGTGATCGGCGTGCACGGCGCAGCCGTGGACCTCGAGGTGTCCGACGACGGCGTGGCCATCACGGCGACCGTCCGCACGGCCGACCGCACGGGCGTCGAGATGGAGGCTCTCACGGCTGTGGCCGTCGCGGGCCTCGCCGTGGTCGACATGGTCAAGGGCCTGGACAAGTCCGTCTCGCTCGCGGACGTGCGCCTGGAGCGGAAGACGGGCGGCAAGTCGGGCGACTGGGTGCGCGCGGAATGATCACCGTCCGCTACTTCGCGGGTGCCCGGGAGGCGGCCGGCCTCACCACGGAACAGCTTGGCGGCCCGACGTCGGTAGCCGCCCTGCGCAGCACCCTCACCGCTGCCCACCCGGGCCTGGGCGCCGTGCTGCCGAAGTGTGCCCTGCTGGTCGCGGGCGCCCGCACGACGGAGGACGAGGCGGAGATCCCGGACGGCGTCACGATAGACGTGCTCCCCCCCTTCGCGGGCGGCTAACCCCACTTGTTGTGGGCGCGATCGTTGCGCCTAGAACGGGCAGGTTGCCGCAACGATCACGCCCACAACCAACGGTGCGGGGTCAGTGGTCGCCGCCGTCGAGCTGCGACCGCACGTGCCGCCAGAGGTTGAGCACCACCTCGAGCCCGTCCCGGACACCACCGGACGACCCCGGCAGGTTCACCACGAGCGCGCGCGTCCCGTCCGAGGCACTGGCCACGCCCGCCAGCCCGCGGGAGAGCGCGGCGGCGGGCACCCCCGCACCGGTGCCGCGCTGGCGGACTGCCTCAGCGATCCCCGGGACCTCGTAATCGAGCACCTCGCGCGTGCCCTCGGGTGTGAGGTCGCGCGGCGTGATCCCCGTTCCGCCGGTGGTGAAGACCAGCCGGGCGCCGTCGTCGAGCGCGGTCCGCAGCACGTCGCGGACCGGCTCGACGCCGTCGGGCACCAGGTGGGTGGCCACGTCGGTGAGGCCGGCCTGCCGCAGGATCCACACGGCCGTCGGGCCGGACCGGTCCTCGGCCTCACCGCGTGCGCAACGGTCGGAGACGGTGATCACCGCTACCCGGTCGGACGTCATGCCGACACGCTATCGGCCTCCGGCTCCTTGGACGTGGTCTCGGACTCCAGGAGCTGCGCGGCCTCGGCGGCCTTGGCCCGGCGGTACGCGCGCACCGACCACGCCACGGCGGCGGCCCAGACGACCCAGATCACCACGTACACGGCGGTCTTCACGGGGTCGGTGGCGGCGATCCAGTCGCTGCTGAGCAGCGTGCGCGAGTTCGTGAGGACGATGACGCCGCCCACGAGCGACCCAAGGACGCGCGGCGGCACGAGCCGCACCAGCCAGGCGGCGATCGGCGCGGCGATCAGGCCACCGATGAGCAGGGCCAGCACCCAGGTGAAGTCGATCCCCTCACCGCTGAGGCCGACGAAGAAGCCGATGCTGGCCGCGATGGCGACGAAGAACTCGCTGGTGTCGATCGAGCCGATCACCTTGCGCGGCTCCAGGCGGCCGCTCGCCAGGATCGCGGGCGTGCCCACGGGGCCCCAGCCACCACCGCCGGTGGCGTCCATGAAGCCGGCAACCAGGCCGAGCGGGGTGAGGAAACGACGGCGCAGCGGCTTGTCCGAGCGCGCGGGCAGGCCCTGCAGCGTGAAGCGGAGCAGCACGTAGATGCCCAGCCCCAGCAGGATCAGCGACATCACCGGCTTGGCGATCTCGGTCGAGAGCGACGACAGGAACGTCGCACCGGCGAACGCACCGATCGCACCGGGGATGCCGATGCGGGCCACGACCTTCCAGTCCACGTTGCCGAAGCGCCAGTGCGCTGCGCCGGACGCGAGGGTGGTGCCGATTTCGGCGAGGTGCACGGTGGCCGACGCCGCGGCGGGGTTGGTGCCGATAGCGAGCAGCAGCGTGGTGGAGGTGACGCCGTAGGCCATGCCCAGACTGCCGTCCACCAGCTGGGCGCCGATGCCGACGAGGGCCAGCAGTATCAGGGTTCTCATGGTCTTCGTGACCTTCCGGGTCCGGGAACTACAGCACAGCCACACAGAAGGGCCTGCGACCAAGGTAACCATCTAACCCGGTCGGAAACAACGAGCATCTCAAGCATCGGATAAATCCGCATGCTGAAGGGGTGAAACCTCCCTGATTCTTTGGAATTCGACCCGGCTCAGGAGTTGGACCAGGCCGACTCGCCCTGGGTCAGCGCCCGGACATCCTCCGGCAGCTTGCCCGCCACCAGGTCGGCGAGGGAGACCGCCTCCAGCACCGCGCGCACGTTGGCCCGCAGCGCCACCCACACGTGCAGGAGCGGTGCGGCCGCACCCTGGAACTCCAGGTCGGACGGTCGGTTGCCGCGGACGAAGACCAGCGGCCCGTCCACGGCCCGAACGACGTCGGCGATCGTGATCGTCGAGGCCGGCCGTGCCAGCCGGTAGCCGCCGCCCGCGCCACGGTGGCTCGTGACCAGACCGTCGCGGCGCAGATCGCTCAGGATTCCCTCGAGGAAGCGGTGCGGGATGTCCTGCGCCCGGGCCAGGGCCTCGGCGCGGACAGGCCCGTCCTGGTCGGCGGCCGCCAGCTCGGCGGCTGCCCGGACGGCGTAGTCGGCTCGTGCGGAGATCCTCATGGACTCATTCTCTCCTGTACGTCGCGCACAGTACGCCGGGATAGCCTCGGCACCGTGTCGACTCTTGTGACCTTACTCGCCGCCGCCCGGAGCGGGGCGCTCGCCCGCGGCCTCGCTGCGAGCGCGGCGCTCGGGGTGGTTGGTGCGGTCCTGGCGGGGTGCGGGCCGGCGTCGGGCAGCGAGACGCTGACGGTGCTGGCCGCCGCCTCGCTGCGCGAGCCGTTCGCCGCGCTCGAGACGACCTTCGAGGAGGAGCACCCGGGCATCGACGTGACGCTGTCGTTCGGCGGGTCCTCCGACCTCGCCGACCAGATCGAGGCGGGCGCCCCCGCCGACGTCGTCGCCACCGCGGACGAGACCACGATGGCCCGCCTGTCTGACGCAGGCCTGGTCGCCGCACCCACCCTCTTCGCCACGAACGTGCTCACGATAGTGGTGCCGACCGGCAACCCCGGGGACGTCCGGAGCCTGGCTGACCTGGGACGACGCGATGTCGACGTGGTGCTCTGCGCACCAGAGGTTCCGTGCGGCCGGGCTGCCGCCGCGGTGGCGGACGGCGCCGGCGTCGCCCCGCACACCGTGAGCGAGGAGCCGAGCGTGACGGACGTGCTGGCCAAGATAGCCCTCGGCGAGGCCGACGCCGGCCTCGTCTACGTCACCGACGCCGCCACCCAGCCCGACGACGTCAAGACCATCCCCACCCCCGAGGCCGCCGACGTCGTCAACCGGTACCCCGTCGCGGCGCTCTCCGAAGCGCCGTCACCCGACCTGGCCGACGAGTGGATAGCCCTCGTCACCGGCGAAGAGGGCCGGTCGGCGCTGTCGGAGGCGGGGTTCGGCGCGCCGTGAACGGCCTTCCGCGGTGGGTGGTCCCCCCGGCCGCGCTCGGCGCGCTGCTGGTGGTGCTGCCGGTCGCGTCCCTGCTCACGCGGGTCGACGTCGGCTCGCTCGGGCCGCTCCTTACGTCCCCGGGCGCCCGCGACGCGCTGTGGCTGTCGCTGCGTACCTCCGTGGTCGCCACGCTCCTGTGCATAGCACTCGGCGTGCCGCTCGCGCTGCTGCTGGCGCGGGCGTCGTTCCCCGGACGCCGGATCATGCGCGCCCTGCTGCTCCTGCCCCTCGTGCTGCCGCCGGTGGTCGGCGGCCTCGCGCTGCTCACTCTGCTGGGACGGAGCGGGCTGCTGGGCGGCGCCCTCGAGGGCCTCGGCGTGCGGGTCCCGTTCACGACGGCCGCCGTGGTGCTGGCGCAGGCGTTTGTCGCCCTGCCGTTCCTGGTCCTGACGCTCGACGGCGCCCTGCGGTCCCACGACACCGCGCACGAGGACGTCGCGGCGACCCTCGGAGCGCGGCCTACCCGGGTGCTGCTGCGGGTGACGCTGCCCGCCCTCGCGCCGGCGCTGGTCTCCGGGACGGTCCTCGCCTTCGCGCGTGCACTCGGCGAGTTCGGCGCGACAATCACGTTCGCGGGCGCGCTCCAGGGCGTCACCCAGACCCTTCCCCTCGAGATCTACCTCCAGCGCTCCTCCGACCCCGACGCCGCCGTCGCGCTCTCCCTCGTTCTCGTGGTGGTCGCGCTGGCGATCATCGTCGCGGCATACGGGCCGTGGTTCCCGCAGGTTTCAGAGGCCGTGCTGCCGGGCGGGGAGTCGCCCGGGCCGACGTCTCGCGACGTGCCCGGGCCAGGCGGCTCGCCTCGTTCGAGCGGGAGGCTGGGTACCGAGCCCCGCGACCCGGCCAACCGGGCCTCCTGGTCGAACTGGTCGCTGAGCGGATCGTCTCGCGAGTCGCCGGCGGCCGCCGGCGCGCAGACTGGCGACGCGCAGACTGGCGACGCGCAGACTGGCGGCGGGCAGGCTGGCGGCGGGCAGGCTGGCGGCGGGCAGGCTGGCGAGCCGTCGGCCGGCGGGCCACTGTCCGACGGCGCGCGTCCGCCCGTCCCGCTGTCGCTGCGAGTCCGGGTCCCGGAGCGCGGCGTCGACGTCGCCCTCGACGTGCCCGCCGGTGAGGTCGTCGCCATCCTGGGGCCGAACGGCGCCGGCAAGTCGACCCTGCTCCAGGCCGTAGCGGGTCTCGGCGGTCACCGCGGGGACGTCACGGTGACCATCGGCGACCGCGTCCTCGCGGGTCCCGGCGTACGGGCGGCGCCGCCTCGCGACCGCCGCGTCGGCTGGCTCGGGCAGCGCGCCCCGCTGCTGCGACACCTGTCCGTCGCGGGCAACGTGGCCTTCGGCCCCGTCTCGCGTGGAGTGCCGCACGGCACGGCCGCGGCTCTGGCGCAGTCCCTCCTGTCCGACGTCGGCGCCGCGCACCTTGCCGGACGTCGGCCGCACGAGCTCTCGGGTGGCCAGGCGCAGCGCGTCGCGATCGCGCGGGCCCTCGCCACCGACCCGGACGTGCTCCTCGTGGACGAACCGTTCTCCGCGCTCGACGTCGGCGCCGCGCAGCACGCCCGTCTCCTGCTGCAGGCCGCGCATCGCTCGGCCCCGCGCACCACGTTGCTCGTCACGCACGACCTCTTGGACGTCGCCCAGCTCGCCGACCGCGTGGTCGTGCTCGAGGAGGGCCGCGTCGTCGAGGACGGGCCGGCCGCCGAGGTGCTCGCCCGTCCGCGATCAACGTTCGGCGGCCGGTTCGCAGGGGTGAACCTGCTGGTGGGGAGGGTTCTGGTAGCCGCGGAGGGCCTCGGCCCGGAACGCCGCATGGTGTCCGTCGAAGCGTCGGGCGCCACGCTGTCCACCGCCCTCGGCGAGGTCCACGGGACGGCCGAGGAGGTGCTCGCCGACGACACCGAAGCCGTCGCGCTCTTCGAGCCACGCGCCGTGTCGGTGCACCGCGATCCGCCGGGCGGGAGCCCTCGCAACGCGTTCCCCGTGGTGCTGACGGCGATCGAGCCGCACGGCCCTCTGCTGCGTGTATGGGCCGCTGCGCGGAGCGCCGACGACGCCGGAGGCCACAACAGCGGTGCCGGTACCGGTGCTGGCGCCGACAGGAGCGGCGGCGCTGCGCCCCAGATCGCGGCCGACCTCACGCCCGCCGCGGTCGCCGAGCTCGGGCTGGCGCCCGGGGAGCGGCTCTGGTTCGTGGTGAAGGCGGCAGAGGTGACGGTCCTCCCGCGCTGAGTCCCAGGTCCGCCGACTCGCCCGAGACGTCGAGAACGCCCTGGGGTACCGATCCGAGCTCGGATCGGTACCCCAGGGCGTTTTAGACGTAGGCGCAGCGCCGTCGTCAGGCCAGGATCTGGCCCGCCCGCTGTGCGGAGGCCGCGAAGGAACCAGTGAGCGGCAGCTCGGGCAGGATCACTGCCTGGGCGGCGTGGTAGATGTCGGGCTTGCCGACCCACGTACGGCCCGACGGACGGTTCTCCGTGTCGAGCTCGTGGTGCCAGGACCCGTGCTCGGTGTCGAGGAGGTGCTCTCGAATCCAGGCCCACCACTCGCGCTCGAGCTCGGTGTAGCGCGCTTCTCCGGTGACGCGCCCCAGCACGTGCGCGGCGGCAGCACCCTCGGCCGCCACCCAGTGGAATCGGCGCGGTTCCACGGGTACGCCGGCCCAGTTGGTGGTGTAGACGAAGCCGCCCCCGCCTTCGGCATCCCAGCCGTCTTCGACCGCGCGGTCGAAGAGCGCGGCGGCCGCCCCGGTCCGGCGGCCGTCTGTACCGGCCTCCGCGTCGATCTGTAGCAGGAGACGAGCCCACTCGAGCCCGTGTCCAGGTGTCGCCCCGTAGGGCTTGAACTGGTCGCGCGGCCGGTCCGCGTTGTACTCCAGCAACGGATTCCAGGCCGTGTCGAAGTGCTCGGGGATCCGCCAGTCGTTCGACCGTGCCCAGCGCACCACCTGGTCGCCGATCGCCGCCGCCCGTTCCAGCCACAGCCGATCACCGGTGGCGGCATGGGCCGCGAGCAGCGCCTCGACGGCGTGCATGTTCGCGTTCACGCCGCGGTAGTCCGACGTCGAGGACCAGTCGCGCGACCGCTCGTCCAGGTGCAGCTCGCGCTCCGGCTCCCAGAACCGCGCGTCGAGCACCGCAAGCGCGGTAGTGAGCAGCTCCGATGCGCCGGCAATTCCTGCGACCTTGCCCGTCGAGGCAGCGAGCACGACAAACGCGTGCGCGTAGGCCTCCTTGTTGCCGACGAGCTCATCGCCCTCACCCCGGGCGGCGAGCCATCCGCCGAACTCGGCGTCGGCCAGTACATCGCGAAGACCCCCGATCGCGCGTGCAGCGTGCTCTTCGGCCCCGGTCACACCAAGCAGATGGCCAACGGCAAAAGTGTGCGCCATACGCGCGGTGATCCACGTCTCGACGGGATGCGAAAGGTCAGGCCGTCCCGCGTCGTCGAGCCAGCACGCGGCGCCGTCTTCACGGATCGACCCCTCAGCGAAACGCAGCAGCGAGACGAAGTGGTCGCGGCGCCATGCGGCTTCGGCGGCGCCTGCGGGCTGGGTGCTGGTGCCCGCGGCAGTGCGGGTCGGGTCTGCGTTCACCCCGCCACGATAGCCGCGGCCGCTGTATCGCCGGCAAGTTGTCCGGGCTGGAGCTGGTGCCGGCCGGGATGGTGCGGGCAGGTGTGCTGGGTTGTGTGGGCGCGCAAAAAAGTGAGGGTGGAGGATTCCCCCGGGCCGTCTTCGGCCTCGAGGAGAATCCTCCACCCCCACTGAAAAGATGTCCGGCGGCGTCCTACTCTCCCACCCCGTCTCCAGGGCAGTACCATCGGCGCTGTAGGGCTGAGCTTCCGGGTTCGGAATGGGACCGGGCGTTTCCCCCACGCTATGACCACCGTAACACTGTCGAGAATCAGGCAACCCCGCCGGCCCACTCACCCGCACGAAAGCTGTGGGGGTGGTGGTGGGGGTTGGTGCCCGTGACTCGGGAACCGCATAGTGGACGCGTAGCAACACTTT
>NZ_BNAS01000011.1 GCF_014653785.1 Promicromonospora soli
GATCAACGCGGTCGTGGACGCCAACACCACCCGCAAGGACTTCGTCGCCGCCGACATCCTGCGCCGCCAACCCAAGACCGTCGGCGTGTACCGGCTGGTGATGAAGTCCGGGTCGGACAACTTCCGCGCCTCCAGCATCCAGGGCATCATGAAGCGCATCAAGGCCAAGGGCGTCGAGGTCATCGTCTACGAACCCACCCTGACCCAGGCCGAGTTCTACTCCTCCGAGGTCGTCACCGACCTCGACCAGTTCAAGAACCGCGCCGACGTCATCGTCGCCAACCGCCACACCCCCGCCCTGGACGACGTCACCGACAAGGTCTACACCCGCGACATCTACGGCCGCGACTGACGCCTGGGACAGACGGCCGGGACCGAAAGGAACCCATGAAGGTCTTGATCACCGGCGGCGCCGGTTTCATCGGCGCGAACTTTGTCCACCAGACGGTTCGCGAGCGTCCCGACGTACGGGTCACGGTGCTCGACGCCCTGACCTACGCGGGCGACCGCACGTCCCTGGACCCGGTAGCCGACCGGGTCGAGCTGGTGGTGGGTTCGATCACGGACGCGCCGCTCGTGGACCGGCTCGTGGGGGAGTCGGACCTAGTTGTCCACTTCGCCGCGGAGTCGCACAACGACAACTCGCTGAACGACCCGTCACCGTTTGTGCAGACGAACCTGGTGGGCACGTTCACGCTGCTGGAGGCGGTGCGCAAGCACGGCGTCCGGTTCCACCACATCTCGACCGACGAGGTGTACGGGGACCTCCCGCTGGGCACCCCGGACCGGTTCACCCCGGAGACCCCGTACAACCCGTCGTCCCCGTACTCCTCGACGAAGGCCGGGTCGGACCTCCTCGTCCGGGCCTGGGTCCGGTCGTTCGGGGTGCAGGCCACCATCTCGAACTGCTCCAACAACTACGGGCCGTACCAGCACATCGAGAAGTTCATCCCGCGCCAGGTCACCAACCTGATCGACGGCGTCCGCCCCCGGCTGTACGGCGCCGGCCTCAACGTGCGCGACTGGATCCACGTCGAGGACCACAACAGCGCGGTGTGGGCCATCATCGAGAAGGGCCGCGTCGGCGAGACGTACCTGATCGGGGCCGACGGCGAGACGAGCAACCTCGACGTCGTGCGCGCCCTGCTGGAGACCTTCGGGCGCGACGCCGACGACTTCGACCACGTGACCGACCGTCCCGGGCACGACCTGCGCTACGCGATCGACGCCTCGCGCCTGCGGACCGAGCTGGGCTGGTCGCCCCGCTACACGGACTTCCGCGAGGGGCTGGCGGCGACCGTCGACTGGTACCGCGAGAACGAGGCTTGGTGGCGGGGGGCGAAGGCTGCGACTGAGGCGAAGTACGCGGCCTCGGGCCAGTAAGGCTCCTGCGCTGGGTACGGTCCGGGCGAGGGTGGTGTGCGCGCCGCCTCGCTCACGGGCCCCAGGGGGCCCTCCGCTACGGCTTTACGGCGGCGCGCACACCACCCTCGCCCGGACCTTGGCGGTTGGCTTGCTGGCCCGAGGCGGCGTACTTTGCCTCCGTCAGCGCCTGGTCGCGAGGTAGGCGTCGACCTCGTCCTGGGTCGGGAGGAGTCCCTGCTCGCGGGCTTCGGTGAGGGTCGGGGCCGTCTCGTCCTTTTCCGACAGGAGCGGGGCCAGCGGGCTGCCGTCGCGGGCGGTGGTGGGCCACTCGATGCCGAGCTCGGGGTCGAGGGGGTGGATGCCGTGCTCGCGGCCCGGCGCATACCCGGAGGAGCACAGGTACATGACCGTGGAGCCGTCCTCGAGGGACATGAACGCGTGGCCCAGTCCTTCTGACAGGTAGATCGCCCGGCGGTCGACGTCGTCCAGCAGCACCGCGTCCCAGCTGCCGAACGTGGGGGAGCCGACGCGGATGTCCACGACGACGTCGAGGACTGCCCCCTTGGCGCACATGACGTACTTGGCCTGGCTGGGCGGCACGTCCGCGAAGTGGATGCCGCGGAGCACGCCGGCAGCGGACACCGAGCAGTTGGCCTGCTGCAGGTCGAACGAGTGCCCGACGGCGTCGGCGAACGGGCCGGCCTTGAACGCCTCGAAAAACAGGCCGCGCGGATCGCCGAACTGCTGCGGCGTGATCTCGAACGCGCCGGGTACGGCCAGCTCGCGGTACTTCATGGGGCTCCTCGCGGGGATGGGATGTGGCCCCTAAGATCCTAGAGTGACTGAGAATCCCGGGCTTGCCGAGGAACATGGGCCGGCGCAGCGTTGGCTCGTCGTGGGTGCCGCCGGAATGCTCGGACAGGACGTGGTCGCTGCGGCCACGGACGCCGGACACCAGGTGACCGCCCTCCGTCGGACTGACCTGGACATCACCTCCACTTCGGCGGCGCGTGACGCGGTGGCCGGCCACGACGTCGTCGTCAACTGCGCGGCATGGACCGCGGTCGACGACGCCGAGACCCACGAGGCCGAGGCCTTCGCGGTCAACGCGACGGGTGCCGCGAACCTGGCCCGCGCCGCGACGGCGTCGGGCGCCCGCCTGGTCCTGGTGTCCACGGACTACGTGTTCGACGGCGGAGCGACCCGGCCCTACCCGGAGGACGCACCGGTCCGGCCGCGCTCGGCCTACGGCCGCACCAAAGCCGCCGGTGAGTGGGCGGTGCGCGCGGAGGCACCCGACGCCGTCGTCGTGCGGACCGCCTGGCTGTACGGGGCGGGCGGGCGCTGCTTCCCCCGGACCATCGCGCGGGCCGCGGGGGAGCGGGACCGGCTGAGCGTCGTGGACGACCAGACCGGCCAGCCCACCTGGACCGTGGACCTGGCGGACCTGATCGTACGGCTCGTCGCCGCGCGGGTCCCGGGCGGGATCTACCACGGCACGTCGTCGGGGCAGGTGACCTGGTGCGGCTTCGCGCGCGAGGTGGTCGCGGCGACCGGCCTGGTCACGCCCGTCGACGCGACGACGAGTGCTGCCTACCAGCTGCCCGCGCCGCGGCCGGCGTACTCGGTGCTGGGGCACGACCGGCTTCGCGAGGTCGGCGTCGAGCCGATCGGCGACTGGGCCGAGCGCTGGAAGGCGGCTGCGCCGACGGTGCTGGGCGCGCCGTAGGGGTCAGTCGTCTAGCAGGCCCAGCAGGTAGCTGCCGTAACCGGACTTGGTGAGCTTCTCCGCGCGGGTGCGCAGCTCGTCGTCGGACAGGAAGCCCCGTCGCCAGGCGACCTCCTCGGGGGACCCGACCTTCAGACCCTGGCGCCTCTCGATGGTGCGCACGTAGTCGGACGCCTCGAGCAGGGAGTCGAACGTGCCGGTGTCGAGCCAGGCGGTGCCGCGGGGCAGCACCTCGACCTGGAGCCGGCCCTGGCGCAGGTACTCGGCGTTGACGTCGGTGATCTCGTACTCGCCGCGCGCCGACGGCTTGAGGTCCTTGGCGATGGCGACCACGTCGCTGTCGTAGAAGTACAGCCCGGGCACGGCGTAGCTGGACTTGGGCCGGGCGGGCTTCTCCTCCAGCGACAGGGCGTTGCCGTGCTCGTCGAACTCCACCACCCCGTACGCGGAGGGGTCGGCGACGCGGTAGGCGAAGACGGCGCCGCCGTCGATGTCGGCGAAGCGGGTGAGCTGGGTGCCCAGGCCGGGGCCGTAGAAGATGTTGTCGCCGAGCACGAGGGCCACGGACTCGTCGCCGAGGAACTTCTCGCCGAGCACGAAGGCCTGCGCGAGCCCGTTGGGCGACGGCTGCGTCGTGTAGCTGATCGAGATGCCGAACTGCGAACCGTCGCCGAGCAGGCGCTGGAACTGGTCCGCGTCGTGCGGGGTGGTGATGACGAGGACCTCGCTGATCCCGGCCAGGATCAGCGTGGACAGCGGGTAGTAGATCATCGGCTTGTCGTAGACCGGGACGAGCTGCTTGCTGATGCCCTGGGTGATCGGGTGCAGACGTGTTCCTGAGCCGCCGGCAAGAATGATTCCGCGCATAAGCCGGATCTTCTCACGCATCGGCCCGCCCGGCTGGTCGTCGCTTTTCACCTCAGGAGTGCATGCAAACGCGGGTGAACGGGGGGTGATCTCTTCCTGAGGGTGATGCGGTGGGGGCGGTCGGAACTGTAGTCACAGAGGTATGCCCGCACCTGAGGGAATCAGCGACCTGCTCGCACCGCCGGAACCTGCCAATCCTGACCCGCGTTCTGCGCCTCCCACGCGACGCGCCCGGCGGAGGAGCAAGGGATTTGTCGCGTCGGTCGTCGCCGGCGCGCTGGTGCTGGTCACCGTCAGCGGCGCCATGGCCTACTTCGGCTTCCGGATCGCGCTCGACGAGAACATCGAGCGCATCGAGGACCCGTTCGCCGCCCTCGACCCCTCGACGCGCCCCGCCCCGGGGCCCGCGAAGGGCTCGACCGCACCGATGAACATCCTGATGCTCGGCTCGGACAGCCGGATCTCGGCGGGCGATCCGGAGGCTTGGGAGTTCGGGGCCCAGCGCACCGACGCGATCATGCTCGTGCACCTGGCCGCGGACCGGCAGTCGGCCGCCGCGATCTCGATCCCACGCGACTCCTGGGTGCCCATCCCCGGCTACGGCGAGGCGAAGATCAACGCCGCCTATTCCTACGGCGGCCCCACCCTCCTGATCAACACGGTCGAGGAGCTGACGGGCGTTCGCATCGACCACCTCGCGGTGACCGACTTCGAGTCCTTCACTACGCTCACGGACACCCTGGGCGGCGTCGAGATCACCGTGCCCGACGGTGCCGGCGGCTCCGTGCAGCAGGCGATGACCGGCGAGGAGGCGCTCGTCTTCACCCGGGAGCGCTATGCCCTGGCGAACGGAGACTTCGGCCGTGTGCAGCGCCAGCAGGCCTGGATGCGGGCGATCGCCCTGAAGGTCACCGAGGACCGGACCGACCTGCTGAAGATGTCGCGCTTCCTCGAGGCAGTCACGAAGTCCGTGTCGGTCGACGAGGGGCTCACCTTCGACAAGATGCAGGACCTTGTCCTCAGCGCGCGGAAGATCTCCTCGAACGACATCACGTTCATGACCGCCCCCTACGCGGGCACGGGTCGCAGCGCGGACGGGCAGTCCATCGTGCTGCTCGACCGCGCGGTGTTCGACCCGCTCATGCAGGCCGTGGCGAAGGACGAGCTGGCCGACTTCCTGGCGGCCAACCCGGATGCCACGGACATGCTGCCGGGGGTCGTGAAGTAGCCCCTACCCGTCGGCGGACGGTCAGAGCCCGAGGACCGGACGGAGGTCCGCCTGCACCTGGGCCAGGCGTTCGCGCGCGGCCACCCGCGCAGCGGACAGTGCGGCGACCGAAGCAGCCGGGTCGACCGGTGCGACCACCTCGATGTAGCACTTGACCTTGGGTTCGGTACCGCTGGGCCGCACGATCACCCGGGTGTCGTCGGCGGTCAGCAGCACCACGCCGTCCGTGGGCGGCAGGCCGTTCAGGCCCTCGGCGAGATCGTGCACGGAGTTCACGGGCGAGCCCGCCAGGACCGACGGCGGCGCCTCGCGCAGCGACGTCATGGTCGACTCGATCCGCGCGAGGTCCTCGTACCGCGCCGACAGCTGGCCCGTGACGTGCAGCCCGCAGGCGCGGGCGACGTCGTCGAGCCGGTCCAGGAGGGTGCGGCCCTGGGCCGCGAGCCGGTCGGCGAGCTGCGCGACGGCGACGGCGGCCGACAGGCCGTCCTTGTCCCGCACGTGCGCGGGGTCCACGCAGTAGCCGAGGGCCTCCTCGTACCCGAACACGAGGCCCGGGGTGCGGGAGATCCACTTGAAGCCCGTGAGCGTGGTGGCGTGCTCCAGCCCGTGCCGGGCAGCGATGGCGGCCAGCGCGCGCGACGACACGATCGAGCAGGCGAGCGTGCCGCCCGTGCCGGCACTCGCGGCCCGTTCGGCCGCGTCCCAGCCGAGGAGCATGCCCACCTCGTCGCCGTGCAGCATGCGCCAGCCCTGGGACGACGCCGTCTCAGCACCCTGGTACGTCCCGTACTGCGGGTCGACCACGGCGACCGCGCAGCGGTCCGCGTCCGGGTCGTTGGCGATGACGAGGTCCGCGTGGGCGTCCTGTGCCAGGGCGAGCGCCATGTCGATCGCCCCCGGCTCCTCCGGGTTGGGGAAGGCCACGGTGGGGAAGTCCGGGTCCGGATCGGCCTGCTCCTCCACGGGCACGACGTCGGCGAAGCCCGCCTCGGCAAGCACGTGGGCGAGCGCGGCGCCGCCCACACCGTGCAGCGACGTCGTCACGATGCGCAGCCTGGTGCGGGGCCGGCCGTCGTGCAGGGTGGCCACGGCCGCGTGGTACTCGTGGGTGATCTCGGGGCCGAGCACGGTCCAGCCGGACTCGGCGCGCGGCACGTCCTTCGCGGCGCCCACCCGGGCGATCTCCTCGGCGATCCGAGTGTCGTACGGGGGAACTATCTGGGCGCCCTGCCCGGCGTCGGCGACGACTCGCCCGCCGAGATACACCTTGTAGCCGTTGTCCGCGGCGGGGTTGTGGCTCGCGGTGACCATGACGCCGGCGTCGGCAGACAGGTGGCGCACCGCGAACGCGAGCACGGGGGTGGGGCCCGGTGCGGGCATGAGCTGCACCTCGGCGCCGGCCGCGACCAGCACGGCGGCCGTGTCCCGGGCGAAGTCCGCGGACCGGTGCCGCGCGTCGAAGCCGACCACGACGCGCGGGGTCCGCAGCTCGGACGTGAGGAAGGCGCCCAGTCCGGCGGCGGCAGCGATCACCACCGCCCGGTTCATCCGGTTCGGCCCGGCTGCCATTGCGCCACGAAGGCCCGCGGTGCCGAACTGGAGAGTGCCGGAGAACCGGTCGGCGAGCTCGGCGACTGCCAGGTGAGCCACGGTGGGGTGGTCCGTCTTGGCGATGAGGTTGCGCAGCTCGGCGACGTCGGCGTCGTCCACGTCAGCGGCCATCCAGGCCTCGGCGCGCGCGACGAGGTCGTCCGTCGAGATCGCCTCCGTAGCGGTCGGCGTGTCGGGGGACATGGCCATCAGAGCTGCTTGATCACCCGGGCGAGCAGGTCGCTGATTCGTGGGCCGGCCTTGCGGCCCGCCTCGAGCACCTCCTCGTGGGAGAGCGGGTGGGGGCTGATCCCCGCGGCCAGGTTCGTGACCAGCGAGACGCCGAGCACGTCCATCCGGCAGTGCCGGGCGGCGACGGCCTCCAGCGCCGTCGACATGCCGACCAGGTCGGCGCCCACCAGGCTGGCCATCTTCACCTCGGCGGGAGTCTCGTACTGCGGGCCGTGGAACTGTGCGTACACGCCGTCCGGCAGGTCCGGGTCCACCGTCCGCGCGATCTCGCGCAGGCGCGGCGTGTAGATATCCGTCATGTCGGCGAACTTGGCGCCCTCGAGCGGGGTCTGGCCTGTGAAGTTCAGGTGGTCCCGGATGAGCACGGGCTGGCCGGGACGCCAGCCGATGTGCACGCTGCCGCAGCCGTTCGTGAGAATCACCGTCTCGCAGCCTGCGGCCGCCGCGGTGCGGATGCCGTGCACCACGCGACGGGTCCCGAGACCCTCGTAGAGGTGCGTGCGCGAGCCGAGGACAAGTGCGTGCCGCACCGCGCCGTCGGGCCGCTCGAAGCGGATGGAGCGCGTGGTGTTCAGGTGGCCCTTGACCGCCGGCGCCACAAAGCCGGGGATCTCGGCGGTGGGGATCTCCGCGACCACGTCGCCGACCAGCTCGGCCGCACCGCCCCATCCCGAGCCGAGGACGAGCGCGACGTCGTGCCCGGGCACCCCCGTCTTGGCTGCGATGTATTCAGCAGCCGCGGCAGCGACGTCGAACGGGTTGGTCGTCGGGTCGTCCAGATCTGGCTCCGTACTCATGGTCCGAGGTTATCGCCACTTTCCCTGTGACACGCGCCCACGAGGGCACCGGATTTCGGAGACTTCCCGACGATGCGAGAATGGGCGCGTGACCCCCCTCGATTCCGCAGCCGTCCCGCCCCATGTCGTCGTCGTGGGAGGTGGCCCTGGTGGCTACGAGGCGGCGCTCGTCGCCCGCAGTCTCGGCGCCGAGGTCACCGTGGTCGAGCAGCAGGGTCTGGGCGGTGCGGCGGTCCTGACCGACGTCGTCCCCTCGAAGACGCTGATCGCCACCGCCGAGTGGATGACCATCGCCGACCGCGCCCCGGAGCTCGGCATCCGCATGCCGGACGACGACGTGGACCCGCTGTCCGAGGTCGACGTCTCGCTGGCGACCGGCGGCATCCCCGTCGTCTCCGCCCACGCCGCTCCCGATTCCGCACCCGCACCCGCGCTGAGCGGCGCGGGCGTGCAGGCCGCGGCGTCGGCGGCCGGGACGGCGGAGAAGCGCAAGCACTTCGTGGACCTGCAGGCCGTGAACAAGCGCGTGCTCGCGCTCGCACAGGCGCAGAGCGCCGACATCCGCGGCCGCCTGGAGCGCGAGGGAATCCGGATCATCGTCGGGAAGGGGCGCCTGGACGGCCCGGCGCGCGTGGTGGTGGAGCTGGCGGACGGCTCGCCCACCGTGCTCGAAGCGGACTCGGTACTCCTCGCCCTCGGCGCCACCCCGCGCACTCTGCCCACCGCGGTGCCCGACGGCGAGCGCATCCTCACCTGGACGCAGATGTACAACCTGCGTGAGCTCCCCGAGCGGCTGATCGTGGTCGGCTCGGGCGTGACCGGCGCCGAGTTCGCGGGCGCGTACAACGCGCTCGGATCGGACGTGGTGCTCGTGTCCAGCCGCGACCGGGTGCTGCCCGGCGAGGACGAGGACGCCGCCGAGCTGCTCGAGGGCGTCTTTCGCTCCCGGGGCATGAGCGTGCTGTCCCGCTCGCGGGCAGCGTCCGCGGTACGCACCGACGACGGCGTCGAGGTGACGCTCTCCGACGGGCGCGTGGTGCACGGCTCGCACGTGCTCGTGGCGGTCGGCGGCGTGCCCGCGACGTCGGGCCTGGGGCTCGAGGAGGCGGGTGTGCGCCTGTCGGAGACGGGGCACGTCGTCGTGGACCGGGTCTCGCGCACCTCGGTGCGCGGCGTCTACGCGTCCGGCGACTGCACCGGCGTGCTGCCGCTCGCGTCGGTGGCCGCCATGCAGGGCCGGATCGCGATGGCGCACGCGCTGGGCGACGCCGTCCAGCCGCTCGCGCTCCGCACCGTCGCCTCCAACATCTTCACCGCACCGGAGATCGCCACCGTCGGCTACAGCGAGGAGAAGCTGCGGGCGCAGAACTCCCGCTACATCACGACCACGCTGCCGCTCGCACGGAACCCGCGCGCCAAGATGCTCGGCATCAAGGACGGGTTCGTGAAGCTCTTCGCGCACCCGGAGGCCGGTGTGGTGCTCGGCGGCGTCGTGGTGGCGCCGCGCGCGTCCGAGCTGATCTTCCCGATCACGCTGGCGGTGCAGCACCGGCTCACGGTGGAGAACGTCGCCCACGCGTTCACGATCTACCCGTCGCTGTCCGGCTCGATCGCGGAGGGTGCGCGCGTCCTGGACGCGCGAGTCGGAAAGTAGCTACCCGACGGAGGCGTCCAGGATTATGCGGCCGTCCTGGACCTTCACACCCCAGACCGTGACGCCCGGAACCTTGGCCTCCAGCAGGCGCTCGACGTCGACGGCGATCCGCGCGTGCGGCTGCACGTCCACGACGCCCGGCGGCAGTCCCTGCTTCGCGACCTCGTGCTCGATCGGCGCCGCCGCGAGGCTGAGCAACCGGTGCGCAGGCAGCCCCGCGGCGTTCACCTCGACGGAGAGCGTGGCGACGCCGCGTTCGAAGGATGCCAGCTTCACGTCGGCCCGCACGATCGGGGCGACCTTCACCGCGAGCTTGAGCGGGCCGGGCAGGGTGTCGAGGCGGCGCAGGTCCGCGACCACGCGGATCACGTCCCCGTCGCCGACGACGGAGGTGATGACGGGCGGGGCCTGCTTGGTGATCCTCGCCAGGGCGAGCGCCTCTTCGGGTGCGATCCGGATATGCACGACTCGACCTTAACCCAGCAACGCGAGCAGGCCAGGCAGGGCCTGGCCGAATGCGGGCAGGAGGGTCAGCTCGCCGAGGTCGTCGAGACCAACCCAACGGACCTCGAGGCTCTCGGGGTCGGCCGCGCGCGGCTCGATGCGGTGCCCCGGTGCTACGTCGGCCACCACGGTCGTGTAGGCCCAGGCCGGGTGCTCCAGCACGTGTGTGCCGACGACGTGCACCGCGGCCGGATCGATGGCGGCCTCCTCGGCGGCCTCGCGCAAGGCGCCCGCCGCCGGCTTCTCGTCCGGGGCGAGCGCGCCGCCCGGGATGCCCCAGGTGCCGCCCATGTGGGACCACAGGGCCCGGTGCTGGAGCACCACGTGCGATGGCGCGCCGCCGCCGTCCCGGCGGACGAGCAGCAGCCCCGCCGCGCCGAACAGCCCCCAGTGCCGGTGGTCCCCACAGGTCACCCAGCCGTCACCGTCGTGCCGGTGTAGGTCGGTCGGGGGCACAGTAGCGTTCGGCACGGCGCCAGTCTGTCAGGTCCGGGCGGAAGCTGACACCGAGGAGGTCACCCTCGTCTCCGCCGCGTGCGCCTCAGTCGACGATCTCGCAGATGGCGGCGCCCGCCGTCACGCCCGCGCCCGGCTCGGCCGTCAGGGAGCGCACGGTGCCCGCGCGGTGGGCCAGGATCGGCTGCTCCATCTTCATGGCCTCCAGCACGACGACGAGGTCCCCCTCGGCCACCTGTGCGCCGTCCTCGACCGCCACCTTGACGATGGTGCCCTGCATGGGGGAAGCCAGCGTGTTCCCCGTCGATCCTCCGGCCGTCTTGGCCCCGGCGCTGCGCCGGGCGGGGCGGCGGGCGGCGTTCGCGGTACGCGCACGACCGGCGGCCACACCGAGGCCTGCGGGCAGCACGACCTCCAGGCGGCGTCCGCCCACCTCGACCACCACCCGCTCGGCGGCGATCTCCTCCACCTCGGTCTCCGGGGCGGGCGCCGACGGGGCCAGGGTCTTCAGCGTCTCGGCGAACTCGGTCTCGATCCAGCGGGTGTGCACGCGGAACGGGGAGCCGTCGGCCGGGACGAACGCGTCGGCGTCGAGCACCGCGCGGTGGAACGGGACAACGGTCGGGATGCCCTCGACCACGATCTCGCGCAGCGCGCGGCGGGCGCGCTCGACGGCCTGGGTGCGCGTGGCGCCCGTGACGATCAGCTTGGCGATCATGGAGTCGAAGGCGCCCGAGACGGAGTCGCCGGCGACGACGCCCGTGTCGACGCGGACGCCCGGCCCCGACGGCCACACGATCGTGTTCAGGCGGCCCGGCGCGGGCAGGAAGCCCGCCGCCGCGTCCTCGCCGTTGATGCGGAACTCGATGGAGTGCCCGCGCACCGCAGGAGAGTCGTAGCCGAGCGCCTCGCCCGCGGCGATGCGCAGCTGCTCGCGCACCAGGTCGATGCCCGTGACCTCCTCGGTCACCGGGTGCTCCACCTGGAGCCGGGTGTTCACCTCAAGGAACGAGATGGTGCCGTCGACACCCACCAGGAACTCGCACGTACCGGCGCCCACGTAGCCGGCCTCGCGCAGGATGGCCTCCGACGCCGCGTAGAGGGACTTCTCCTGCTCCGGCGTGAGGAACGGCGCGGGCGCCTCCTCGACCAGCTTCTGGTGGCGGCGCTGCAGCGAGCAGTCCCGGGTCGACACCACGACGACGTTGCCGTGGGTGTCCGCCAGGCACTGCGTCTCCACGTGACGGGGCTTGTCCAGGTAACGCTCCACGAAGCACTCCCCGCGGCCGAACGCCGCCGTCGCCTCGCGGACCGCCGAGTCGAACAGCTCGTCGATCTCCTCGAAGGTGCGCGCGACCTTCAGGCCGCGGCCGCCGCCGCCGAACGCCGCCTTGATCGCGATGGGCAGGCCGTGCTTCTTCGCGAAGGCCTTCACCTCGCGGCCGTTCTTGACCGGGTTGGCGGTGCCCGGCACCAGGGGAGCGCCCGCGCGCTGCGCGATGTGCCGCGCGCTCACCTTGTCGCCCAGCGCCTCGATGGCCGACGGCGGCGGGCCGATCCAGGTGAGCCCCGCATCGATCACAGCCTGCGCGAACTCAGCGTTCTCCGACAGGAAGCCGTAGCCCGGGTGCACGGCGTCGGCACCGGAACGGCGGGCGACGTCGAGCAGCTTGGCCGGGTCCAGGTAGGTGTCCGCCGCGCGGGCGCCGCCGAGCGCAAAGGCCTCGTCGGCGATGCGGACGTGCATGGCCTCGCGATCCTGGTCGGCGTAGACGGCGACAGACGCCAGCCCCGCGTCGGCGCATCCACGGGCCACGCGGACGGCGATCTCGCCGCGGTTGGCGATGAGCACCTTCGAGATGGTTCGGGGCAGGCTGGAACTAGGCACGGCTCACGGTAACCCGACCGTACGGGCCTAAGTACCGCCGCCGGACCCCCGGGAGAAAGTCTGGAGGTCAGACCAACCCCGGCGTGAGCCGTTTGGAGGGTTCAGACATGGCGTCCAGCCGGAGACGTCGGCTGCGGGTCGTCTGGTTGTGGGTATCCGGCAGAGCGCCGGACGGGCCCGGCTTGGACGAGTCGGAGTGACGTGGGTCACGTTGCGCGGATTCCGCGTTTGCTGTTTCGCCTGCCCGCATTCTCGTTACTGTGGCGCGCGTGCCACGACTGGTCCTCGCCTCACAGTCCCCCGCCCGACTCGAGACGCTGAAATCCGCCGGAGTCATCCCAGAAGTAGTGGTCTCCGGCGTGGACGAGGACAAGGTCCTCGCCGACGCCGCCGGCCGGTTCGGCGAGCTCGACCCCGCCGACGCCGTGCTCGTCCTGGCCCAGGCCAAGGCCGAGGAGGTGGCGGCCCGGCTGGAAGCGACGCAGGCCCCGACCGACGTCATCGTCGTCGGCTGCGACTCCATGCTCGAGATCGACGGCGCCATAGTGGGCAAGCCCGCCGACGCCGGGACCGCGCGCGAGCGCTGGCGCTCCATGCGCGGTGGCAAGGGCGTGCTGCACACGGGCCACTGGGTGGTGGACCTGCGCGACGACGCCTCCGGCGGCACGGGCGGCACCATCGGGTCGACCAGCTCCACGACCGTCTGGTTCGCCAACATCGACGACGACGAGATCGACTCCTACATCGCCACCGACGAGCCGCTGCACGTGGCCGGCGCATTCACGATCGACGGCCTCGGCGGCCCGTACGTCGAGCGGATCGAGGGCGACCACCACGGCGTCGTCGGCATCAGCCTCCCGCTGCTGCGCGAGCTGCTCGGGGAGCTGGGCGTGCCGTGGCGGGCGATCCGCACCCCCTGACGCAAGTCGACTCGGGCCGATGGGGTCAGGCCAGGGCCTCCCGGAGGGTGTCCAGGCCCACGGAGCCCAGGTTGAGCGCGCGGGCGTGGAAGGCCTTGGCGTCGAACTCCTGGCCGGCGGGGACGGCCGCCTTGGCGGCGTCCCGCGTCTGCTCCCAGAGGCGCTGCCCCACCTTGTACGACGGCGCCT
This sequence comes from Promicromonospora soli, assembly GCF_014653785.1. Classification (GTDB taxonomy): domain Bacteria; phylum Actinomycetota; class Actinomycetes; order Actinomycetales; family Cellulomonadaceae; genus Promicromonospora; species Promicromonospora soli. Next base: position 13,443 of record NZ_BNAS01000011.1, read on the forward strand.
GCCCCGGCCAGCCGAGGTAGCGGTTGAACTCGAAGCGGATGAACGACTCGGGCATGTTCACGTTGGCCTTGAGGAACGGCCAGGCCTTCTCGGCGGTCCAGGTGCCGCCGCCCCACTGCTCGGGGGCGGGCATGCCGAGGTGCACGCCGATGTCGAACACGACACGGGCCGCGCGCAGGCGCTGCGCGTCGAGCATGCCGAGGCGGTCGCCCGGGTCCTCCATGTAGCCGAGCTCGGCCATGAGCCGCTCCGCGTACAGGGCCCAGCCCTCGCCGTGGCCGGACACCCAGCAGGCCAGCCGGCGCCAGCTGTTCAGCGTCTCGCGCGCGAACACGGCCTGGCCGCACTGCAGGTGGTGACCCGGAACGCCTTCGTGGTAGACCGTCGTCTTCTCGCGCCAGGTGTTGAACTCCGTGACGCCCTGCGGCACGGCCCACCACATGCGGCCCGGCCGGGACCAGTCGTCGCTCGGCGGGGTGTAGTAGATGCCGCCGGACTGGGTCGGCGCGATCATGCACTCCAGGTTCAGCACGGGCTCGGGCACGTCGAAGTGGGTGCCGTTCAGCGCGGTGATCGCGGCGTCGGAGGTCTCCTGCATCCAGGCCTTGAGGGCGGGGGTGCCGAGGAGCTTTCGCGCGGGGTCGGCGTCGAGCGCCGCCACCGCCTCTTCGACCGTGGCGCCCGGGCCGGCGATCGTCGCGGCGACCGACTCCTGCTCGGCGACGATTCGGGCGAGCTCCTCCAGGCCCCACTGGTAGGTCTCCTCGAGGTCCACCTTCGCGCCCAGGAAGTACCGCGACCAGAGGGCGTAGCGCTCGCGGCCCACGGCGTCGTTCTCGGGCGCCTGCGGTGCGAGGTCGCGCTCCAGGAAGTCGGCGAGCTTCGCGTAGGCTGCGCGCCCCGCAGCGGCGCCGTGCTCCAGCTCCTTGCGGACGAGGCTGCACGCAGCCGACTCGTCCAGCACGTCGTCGACCGCCTGGCCGCGCGTGAACGACACGAAGAAGGAGTCGGGGGCGGCCAGCTCGCGGGCCTGGGCGACGCACTCGCGCACCTGCCGGATCGCCGCGACGTTCCCCTGCGCGGCCGCCTCGGTGAGGGACTCGATGTACCCGTCGACGGCGCCGGGCAGCCCGTTCAGGCGGGAGGCGATGTTCTCCCAGGCCTCGACCGAGTCGGTGGCCATGATGTCGAAGACGTCGCGGAGCTGCTGCACCGGGGACTCGATGTTGTTGAGGTTGCGCAGGTTCTCGCCGGCGTCGTGCAGCTCCAGGTCGAGCCCGATCCGCTCGCGCATCGCGGACAGCGTGACGCGGTCGACGTCGTCCGCGGGCTCCAGGCCGTCGAGCTTCGCCAGGACCTCCCGGCCGGCCTGGGCCACCTCGCCGTGGCGGGCCGGCGACAGGTCGCCGATCTCGTGATCGTGCCCGGGCAGCCCCATGGCCGTCGCGGACAGCGGAACGAGCTCTGTGAGGCGCGTGACGTAGTCGTCGGCTACGGCGTCGATCGCCGTCGGGGTACGTGTAGGGCTGACCATGAGGCGGAGCCTACTTCGCGAGCACCCACGGAGGCGGAGGCTTTTCCGGCAGGTCCGCGCGCTGCCGAGGGCCGACGGCGGTGGCCTGCGTCCGTATCGTAGGGTGTCCTGCGGCGAGCGAGCGCTCGTCCACAGGGGAGGCCAGCCGTGGCAGCACCGTCTGATCAGGACACCCCGCCGACCCGTACCGAGCTGCGGTGGAGCATCGTGTTCGCGCCGATCATTCTTGCGGGGATGGCCGGCTTGGCGATCATCGTCGTTCTGGCGATAGCCGCGGCCAGCGGCCCGTTCGACACGGTCGGCATCGCGCGCCCGTCGCCCCTCTGGGCGCTCGTCGTCGCGGTCGCCCTCGGCGAGTTGTACATGTTCGGAGGCCTTCGCCAGCAGCTTGCGACCTTCTCGCGCGCGCGGCGGCTCGGCGTCCGGGACGACCGCCGGACACGCTGACACAAGATTACGACCGCAGGCTCCAGCGCCACGCGTCGGCGTTGTGCCGTCCGGAGCGTCCGCCGAAGTTCTTGGCCGTCGCGGCCCCGTTCCCGCGCAGCACCCGGGAGTGGTTGATCCACTCGTCGAGCGGGGCGGCGTCGTCGGGCTCCGGGCCGGCGGCCGCCACCGCGGCGAGGCCGGCGACCAGGGCGGCCACCTCGACGTCGTCCGGCTCGCCGCGAACCACGCGTACCTGGGGGCTCACTCGTCGTCCTCCTCGTAGAAGCCGAAGCCGGGCGCCTCGCCGCGCGAGGCCGCCCACTCGGCGATGTCGTAGCCGCCCTCGGTGAGCTGCGTCGCCACGGACTCGCCGGCGGCGTCGAGCAGGTCGATCACGCCGTCCAGGGACGCGTCCCCGCCCCGCGTGCCGACGACGAAGCCGAGGTAGAACGACTCACCGTCCTCCGGGACGTCGGACTCGACGATCTCCTCGGCCTCGCCCTCGCTCTCCGGCTCCCACACGGACGACGTCAGGTCCGGGTGCATGCCCAGCGAGCCGTGCAGCGCGTCGAACAGTGCGGCATTCAGGTGCCCCACCTTCGACTCGAGGGCCAGGACCCGTGGGTCCTCGTCCGCCTCCGCGGCACCGAACTCGGCGCGAACGCCCACGGCCGTCCCCACGTAGTCGTGCAGTGCAGCCGCCAGTGCGTCGACGGCGCGGTGCATCGGCTCCGCGTCGACGCGGCCCATCGGCGCAGGGCCGTGGGTGGCGTCCTCGTGGCTCATCTGGTTCCTCCGGATCTCGACCCATTCGACAGGTTCAGCGCGATCACTACGCTGGTCAGAGCGGGATGTTGCCGTGCTTCTTCGGAGGAAGCGTAGATCGCTTGGTGCGCAGCGCGCGAAGCGCACGCACGACTTGCACGCGTGTCTCGGACGGGCGGATGACAGCGTCGACATAGCCCCGCTCGGCGGCGTCCCACGGGTTCACGATGGCGTCCTCGTACTCGGCGGTCAGCCGGGCCCGCTCGGCCTCGACGTCGCCGCCCGCCTCCTGGACCGTGCGCAGCGCGCTGCGCTGCAGGATGTTCACGGCACCGCTCGCGCCCATGACGGCGATCTGGGCGGTCGGCCACGCGAGGTTGACGTCGGCGCCGAGCTGCTTGGAGCCCATCACGATGTACGCGCCGCCGTACGCCTTGCGGGTGATGACCGTGATGAGCGGCACCGTGGCCTCGGCGTACGCGTAGATCAGCTTGGCGCCCCGCCGGATGATGCCCTGGTGCTCCTGCCCGACGCCGGGGAGGAAGCCCGGCACGTCCACGAACGTCAGCACCGGGATGTTGAACGCGTCGCAGGTCCGCACGAACCGCGCGGCCTTCTCGGCGGCATCGATGTCGAGCGTGCCCGCCATGGACTGCGGCTGGTTGGCGACGATGCCGACCGACTGGCCCTCCACGTGGCCGAACCCGATCAGCACGTTGGTCGCGAACATCGGCTGGACCTCGAGGAACGACTCCGGGTCCAGTACCGCCTCGATGGCATTCCGCATGTCGTAGGGCTGGTTGTCGCTGTCGGGGATCAGCGTGTCGAGGGCCTCGTCCTCGGCCGTGACCTCGAGCACCGTCTCGTCCTCCGGCGGGAACGCCGGCGCGTCCGAGAGGTTGTTCTGGGGCAGGTAGCTCACCAGGTGGCGCACGTAGTCGAGCGCGTCGTCCTCGTCGCTCCCCATGTAGTGCGCCACGCCCGACTTCGAGTTGTGCGTGCGGGCGCCGCCCAGGGTCTCGAAGTCGACGTCCTCGCCCGTCACGGTGCGGATCACGTCCGGGCCGGTGATGAACATGTTGGACGTCTGGTCGGCCATCACGATGAAGTCGGTCAGGGCGGGGGAGTACACCGCACCGCCCGCGCTCGGGCCGAGGATCAGGGAGATCTGCGGGATCACGCCCGACGCCGCCACGTTGCGCCGGAACATCTCCGCGAACTGGGTCAGGGCCGCGACACCCTCCTGGATGCGGGCGCCGCCGCCGTCGCTGATGCCGATGAGCGGCACGCCCGTGCGGAGCGCGAGGTCCTGCACCTTGGTGATCTTCTGGCCGTGCACCTCGCCGAGGCTGCCGCCGAACACGGTGAAGTCCTGCGAGTAGACGCACACCTGGCGGCCGTCGATGGTGCCGTAGCCGGTGACCACGCCGTCGCCCGCTATCCGCTTCTTCTCCAGGCCGAAGTTCCGGCTGCGGTGCTTGGCCAGCGCGTCCAGCTCGGTGAAGCTGCCCTCGTCCAGGAGCGCGTCGATGCGCTCGCGGGCGGTCTTCTTGCCCCGCTTGTGCTGCTTCTCCTTGGCCGTCTCTTCCGGGGAGTCGATGGCGGCGGCCCTGCGGGCGTCGAGGTCGTCGAGCTTGGCGCGCGTACCGGCGAGGGTGGTGATGGCGTCGTTCACAGTCCGAGCGTAGTTGTCGGATGCCTCCGCCTCGATGCCGGAGCGTCCAGCGGGTCGCGCCGCTGCCTTGTGGGGTTCCTCCAAGAGCACGTGCCCGCCCGAGGGGAGAGGATGACACTGTGCACCATTCCCTCCACCTGGACAGGCTGACCGTCCCCGGGTTCGCCCGGGTCGAGGTGGTCGAGACCTCGCCCTCCACCAATTCCGAGCTCGTCGCGGCGGTCCGGTCACATCCGGACGCCTGGCCGGCGCCGTCGGCCCTGATCGCGGAGCACCAGACCGCCGGAAAGGGCCGGGCCGGGCGGTCCTGGGAGATGCCGCCCCGCGCCGGGCTCACCGTGTCCGTTCTGCTGCGCCCCCGGGTCCCGGCCGGGACGCTGGGCTGGCTCCCGCTCCTGGCGGGGCTCGCCGTGGTGCGCACCGTCTCGGACGACGGCATCACCGCCGCGGTGAAGTGGCCCAACGACGTGCTGCTGCCCGCCGACGACACCGTCGCCGGGCTGGGTCTCTACCGCAAGGTCGCGGGGATCCTCACCGAGGTGGTTCCGGAGGCGCCGGCCGCCGGCCCCGACGCGCCAGGCGCCGGCGGCGAGGCGCCCGCCGTCGTGCTCGGGATCGGGCTCAACGTGTCGCAGACCGCGGAGGAGCTACCAGTGCCGACGGCGACGTCGCTGGCGCTCGCGGGATATCCGCGGCCTGACCGGACGGACGTGCTGGTGCGGTTGCTGGGCGAGGTGCACGCCGTCGTGCGGCGTTGGGAGGAGCACGGCGGCGACGTCGTGGCGGCCGGCCTGCTGGACGAGTACACGGCGGTGTCCGCGACGCTCGGGACCCGCGTGCGGGCCGAGCTCGCCGGGGACGCCGGCGTGCTCGAGGGCGAGGCCGTGCGACTGGACGAGTCCGGGGCGCTGGTGGTCCGCACGGCCTGGGGCGAGGAGCGTGCGGTGACCGCCGGCGACGTCTGGCACCTCCGGTAGCGCGGGGGTGAACTGAGGGGCCAGGCTGGGTGAACTCGGCGGCAGACTCTGCCGCGCGGCACCTGACCTGCGGTAATCTCCGCCGCAAGCGACGACGGGCAAGTGCGGGGCGACGGGGAGATGCCGATGGAGGCAGGTCGAGCCATGGTCGGGGTGGCCAAGGGAATCGTGTGTGCGGTGGCCATGATCGCCGTGTATCTGATCAGTACGGTCCGGCTGGACCGGGGCATCGTGCAGACAGAGGGCACTCCGGCGGCGGGCCTGATCGCCGCGGGGATCGCCTGGCTCCTGGTCGTCTGGGTCCTGCTCTACCGCGACGACGGCGTGCGCGGCGTGCGGCTGGGCCTGTGGAACGTCGTCACCGTGGTCGGGATGCTGCTCGTGCTCATGGGGATCCCGCTCTCGCTGACCTTCTGGAGCTGACCCCACGCAGGTTCGTCCCGCGTATGCATGCCGTTGCATGAGGTGCACCCGCATACAGTGGTGATGTGCTCCACAATTCCGAAACCTCCCACACCCACCACGACGCACCGGGTGCCGACACCGCGGCTCGCCTCGACGAGACGCTGCTGGGTGGCGAGCGCCGGTACACGCTGTCGCAGGTGGTGGAGCTCACGGGGCTCGACCGGCAGTTCGTGACGCGCTACTGGCGCTGGATCGGCCTGCCCGTCACGCACCCGACGGAGACCTGGTTCACCGACGCCGACGTCGAGGCGCTCAAGGACGCGGCCGGGCTCTTCGAAGAGGAGCAGATGGACGAGCGCGCCCAGATGACCTTCATCCGGTCCGTCGGCCACACCGCCGACCGGCTGGCGCTGTGGCAGGTCGAGGCGCTGGTGGAGCATCTCGCGCGGCGCTATGAGCTGGACGAGACCTCGGCCCGCCTGCTCGCCCTGGACCGGCTCCCGGAGATGACGGAGATGCTGCAGGGGCAGCTCGAGCACGCGTGGCGGCGCCAGCTCGCGGCGCTCACCGGGCGCATGGCCATCGAGTTCGCGGGTGCGCACTCGGACGACCGCAGCGACAGCCACCAGCTGCCCCTCCTGCGGGCCGTCGGCTTCGCGGACATCGTGTCGTTCACGAAACGCACGGCGGGCCTCGGTTCGGAGGAGCTGGCGGAGTTCGTGCAGCGGTTCGAGGCCGGCGCGCGCGACGTCATCGTCAACGCGGGCGGCCGCGTGGTGAAGACCATCGGCGACGCCGTCCTGTTCGTGACCGACGACATCTCCACCGGTGCCGAGGTGGCCCTGGGCCTCGCGGAGACCTCCGGCGCCGCGCTCGGGACCGCCGCCCCGGGGGATCCCGAGATCCCGGTGCGCGTCGGGCTCGTCTGGGGACGGGTGTTGTCCCGGTTCGGCGACATCTTCGGCCCGACCGTCAACCTGGCCTCGCGCCTCACCGAGCAGGCCGACCCCTCGACCGTCCTGGTCGACAAGGACACCGCGGCGCTGCTCGCCACGAGCTCGGGCTTCGCGCTCACCGCGCAGGCCGTGCGGGACGTACCGGGCATCGGCCCGCTGGCCCCGGTCCGCCTCCAGCGCGCCTACCGAGGCTGACCTACCGCGGCTGACCCAGAGCGGTCAGGTTTTCAGCGCTCGCATCGCTCCACGCAGCAGGCGCAGCTGCTCCCACCGTTCGGCGGCGAACGTGCGCCGGTCGCCCGACGACCAGCGCCGGTCGAACAGCCGCTTCGCGGCCGCCACGGCCTCGGGCCGCCGCTCGGCGATCCGGCGGGCCAGCTCGAACGCCTCGTCCAGGGGCGTCTCGGTGACGGTGCCTGCCAGGCCGAGCCGTCCGGCATCGGACCCGGTGAACTCCTCAGCCGTGAAGGTGAGGCGCTTCGCCGTCTCGATCCCGACCAGCTGGGCGAGGGAGCGGATCCCGGACATGTCCGGGACGAGACCGCGCTCGACCTCCTTGACGGACCAGCGGGCGTCCGGGGTCGTCAGGCGGAGGTCGGCGGCGAGCGCGATCTGCACGCCCGCGCCGAACACGTGCCCGTGCACGGCGGCGATCACCGGGACCGGCAGACGCCGCCACGCCCAGCAGGCCTCCTGGAACAGGTTGGTGCCCCGCGGCGTCGGGACAAAGGCCCGTGCCACCGCTGCCGGGCTGCGGGCCGCCGAGCCGAGGTCGAGCCCCGCGCAGAACGAACGGCCGTTGCCCGAGACGACCACCGCGCGCAGCCCGGGCTCACGCCCGAGCCTGCGCGCGGTGGTCTTGAGCTCGCCGAGCATGTCGAGCGACAGCGCGTTGAGCTTGTCGGGCCGGTCGAGACGGACGTCGGCGATCCCGTCCGAGAGCGTGCAGGTGATGCGGCTCCCGGACGGGATGTCCGACGGCGTGCGGCTGGCACTCATGGGGCGCAGCCTACGGTCTGGCCGACCGTCAGCAACGCGGTGGTGCCGGCCGAGCTACTCCTCGGGCTCGAGCTCGATCTCCGTGTCGGTTCCTTCGTAGGGCGGAACGATCACCGTGCGGTTGCCGGGCTTTCCGCGGAGGAGGACGGTCCGGTAGCTCACGTTGTTGGACGTCGTCCGCTCGTGCAGGTTGCCGTTCGGGTTCACGGTGATCTTGATCTGGTAGGTCCCGTTGCGGACGCCCGTCAGGTCGAACGCCTGCGTCTGGTGCTGGCTGTAGGTGTCGCCCCAGCCGGCGGGCAGGACCTCACGCAGCCACAGGGCGGACCTGTCGCCGCAGGCGCTGTCGAGGCCGGTTGCCTCCGGGCGCCAGACGGCACCCGGCACCGAGAGGTCGACGGGGTCGGTCGGCACCAGGCACCAGGACTGCTTGCCGCTCGTCGTCACCGGAGCGCCCTTGGCCGTCACGAGCTCGTAGCTCGCGAAGTCCAGGAAGTGCCAGTGGTCGTGCTCGGGAGCGTCGTGGTACTCCATGGTCCCGGTCTTGGTGCTGCCGACCTCCTTGCCGTCCCGGTAGAAGAACTGGTACGCGTCCATGACGTCCCCGCCGCCCCGGCGGTAGCCCTCGACGACCAGGGGAGCCGGTCCGGCGTTCCACTCGTGGGCGTTGAAGGTGAGCCGGTCGGTACCGTCTTCGTCCACCTCGGTCCCGATCTGCCATGCAGGCACGGACACGAGGTCCGGAAGAGTGTCCTTGGCCGGCTCCTTGTTCGACGGCGTGGACCCCGCCTGGCCGAGCGCTGGGTGGTCGCCCCCGTGCGCCTGGTCCTGGAGAGTGAAGAGGTTCGTGCGGTGCTCGGACTGCGTGCTGTCGTCGTGGCCCGTGTGGGTGCCGGCGCTCTGCGCGCGCAGGCTCTCCGCCCGGGCGGACGAGGCGTCGCCCTCCATCAGGGTGCTGAAGCCCTCGCCGGCCTCGCCCTGGAGCTCTTCGGCGACCTCGTCGCAGCCCCACATCTCGCACTCGTCGACGACCTCGACCCGCTGCGTCACCGCGCGGCGCGTGGCGGGCAGGCCGAGGAAGTCCGCGACGGGGTCGCTGATGCGTACGGTCATCACGAGGGTCTTCTTCGTGGTCTGTACCTCGAAGAATGCGTCGAGGCGGGTCGCCCAGCCCTGCTCGACCCCGAACACGCTGGACTTGGTGAACCAGTTACCGCCGCAGAACGCGGGGTAGATCGGTTCCGTGTTGCCAGTGGGCTCGACACGCTGGCGGTCCCCGCCCAGGCACAGGCTGCGGGACTCATTGGCCAGCACCTTGCCCTTCTGGGTCCGTATGCGGACGGAGAGGCCGTCCTTGAAGCCGTTGAGCCCGTCGACGATCTCGGCAGGGGCCGTGGTGGTGGTGCGCTTGTTGCCGCGGATCACGGTCTTGGTGAGCGTGGCAGGGTCGGAGGCCTTGGCGCGCTTGGCCCAGAACTCGTAGCCCTCGCCGTACGCGGCCAGCCAGACTGCCGAGTCGAGGTACACGTGGCCGTCGTAGGCGTAGGCCTGGACGGTGCGTGCCGCCGGGGCGAAGCGGAGCCCCCGCTGCTTTCCGAGAGGCTCGGCCGCCGTCGGCGTGGTAGTGGTCGCGGCCGTCGATGCGGATGCGATGTCGGTCGCACCCCCTTCTCCGAGGAGCCCGAGCACCAGCACCGCGGCTATGCCCATGGTGAGCAGGCGAGGTGATGGACGGGACAAGCGGCGAACGGTCATGAATCCCCCAGCTGGTAGGGACAGGAATCTGTCACCGCTAGGGACGCTCGGACCTGCAGTTACGTTGCCCGGAACCACCCAGTTCACCCTAGAAAGTCACCTATGTGACTTTTAGGCTCCGAGGCGGCCGCGTCAGACGGCGCGCAGTGCACCCGGCCGGCGGCCCGCCAGCCGGTCGAGCGCGTCCGACGTCGCCTCGTCCGCGGGCAGGTGCACCACGAGACGCTGGCCGTCGGCGTCGGGCAGCGCGAGAGTCTCGACGTCCAGCCGGAGATCGCCGGCCTCCGGGTGCCGCATCCGCTCGGTGGCCGTGCGGTAGCGGGTCGGCAGCGGCGCGGCGAACCGGTGGCTGAACTCCGCTCCGGCCAGCACGGACATCGCCTCGGCGAGCTCGGCGACGTGCGGGTCGCCGGGCAGCGACTCCATCCGGAGCGCAGCTACCTGCCGGTCGGCGACGTGCCCCCAGTCCGGGTACGCCTGCCGGGCGCGGGGCTCGGTGAGGACGAACCGCAGCAGGTTGGGGTGGCCGTCGTCGAACAGGCCGAACGGCTCGAGCAGACGGCGGTACATGCTCGTGGCGGCGAGGACGTCCCCCACGCGGTTGAGCAGCACTGCGGGCGACGGCTCCAGCCGGTCGAGGAACGCCCGGACGGGTGGCCGCACCGAGTCGGCCGGCGGCTCGGTGGTGCAGGCCCCGCCCGTGCCCTTGCTGGCGCGCAGCAGCAGGAAGCGCTCGTCCGAGGGCAGCCGGAGCGCGTCGGCCAGCGCGCCCAGGATCTCCGGCGACGGGTGCTTGTCGCGCCCCTGCTCCAGCCGGGTCAGGTACTCGACGCTGACCTCCGCGAGGGTGGCGAGCTCGGAGCGGCGCAGGCCGGGCGTCCGGCGTCGTGCGCCGCGAGGGAGGCCCACGTCCTCCGGGGCGAGGGCCTCGCGGTAGGCGCGCAGGAGTGCGCCGAGCTCGCTGGTCATGCGCCCAGCCTAGATGGGCCGGCCATGCGGAGGGTGGCCCCCTCAGGGCCAGTCTCAAGGCGGTCTGGTTGACCGACGCCGGACCACGCACCGTGGAGCCATGGATATCGGACTTCAGGAACGGACAGTCATCGTGACCGGCGCGTCGGGCGGCGTCGGGCGGCGGATCGCCACCGCCTTCGCGGCGGAGGGCGCGAACGTCGTGGTCACCTACCGCAACGCCCGCGACGAGGCGCAGAAGGTGGCCGACGAGATCGGCGAGCGGGCCGTCGTCGTGCAGTACGACCAGGCGGACCCGGGTGCGGCCGAGGCGCTCGTCGCGGCCGCCGTCGAGGCCACCGGCCGGGTGGACGTGCTGATCAACAACGCGGTGGCCTGGGGAGACATGGTGCCGTTCGACACCGTGCCCGACGAGGAGTGGACGGGGCTGATCCGCAGCAACGTCGAGGGCGCGATCCGGCTGACCCGCGCCGTGACGCCGCTGATGCGGGAGGCCGGCTGGGGGCGGCTCGTGCACCTCTCGTCGTCGCTCGTGACCGACGGCGTGGCCGGGGCCGAGTACTACACAGCGGCCAAGGCGGCGCTGCACGGCTTCAGCCGGTCCGTCGCGTTCTCGCTCGGGCGGGACGGCGACCTGCTCTCCAACGTGGCGATGCTGGGGCTGACCAGGACGGCCACCAACACCCACATCGTCGACCAGGTGGGGCACATGTACGAGGAGCGGTCTCCGTTCGGCCGGCTGCTGGACGCGTCGGAGGTCGCGACCGCCGTCGTCTGGCTCGGTTCGGGGGCCAACACCGCGATCAACGGCCAGGTGATCGGGCTGACGGGCGGGGCGTAGGCGGATCGGTGACCCGCGTGTGACACGATGCGAACGTGCTGAAAGTCGTTCTCTTCGATCTCGACGACACACTCGTGGACCAGGAGGGCGCCTCTCGCGCGGCGCTCCTGGACTGGCTGCCGGGGCTGGGGCTGGACCTCGACGACCCGGATGAGCTGGTCACCGCCTGGCTCACGATCGCCGAGGCGGCCTACAGCCGCTACCAGCGGCGCGAGATCACCTTCGCGGAGCAGCGGCGCGTCCGTGTGCGCGAGTTCCTGGGGGCCGACGCCTCCGACGACGAGGCCGACGAGCTCTTCTCCGGCTACCTGTCCCGCTACGAGCGCGCGTGGACAGCGTTCGACGACGCCGTGCCCGCCCTGCGCCGCGTGCACGACGCCGGCCTCGTCGTCGCGCTGCTGACCAACGGCGATGCCGCCCACCAGCGGCTCAAGCTGGACCGTACGGGTCTGACGGACCACCTCGACGTAGTGGTCGCCTCCGACGACCTGCCCGCGGGCAAGCCCGACCCGCGGGCGTACGCCGTCACATGCGAGATCCTCGGCGTTGCGGCGGGCGACGTGCTGATGGTGGGCAACGACGTCGAGAAGGACTACCAGGGCCCGCTCGACGCCGGCCTGGGCGCCGTGCTGCTGGACCGGGAGGACCGGCACCCAGAGATCCCGGACCGGATCAAGACCCTGGACGAGGTACCGCCGGCGGGGTAGCCGGCAGTTCGTGGAACGCTGCGCGGACAACCGGACATGACCCTCTCGTCAGTGCCACACGACCGAGAGGTTCCCGGATGACCACCCCCGAACCCCCACCACCCGACCCGCTCGTCGACCGCGAGGCCCGGTTCACCGCGCTCTTCGAGTCCACGCACCGGCCACTGCTCGCCTACGCCGTACGCCGGGTGACTGAGCCGGCCGACGCCGCTGACGTCGTCGCCGAGAGCTTCCTCGTCGCCTGGCGCCGCATCGACGACGTCCCCGCCGGGGACGACGCCCGGCCCTGGATGTTCGGGGTCGCCCGCAGGTTGCTCGCCAACGCACGACGTGGCGACCGACGTCGGCTCGCCCTCGCTGACCGGCTGCGTGACCACCTCACCGACGTGGTGCCTCCGCCCGACGACTCGGGGAGCGATGTCGAGCGTGCCCTCGCCCGCCTCTCCGACGACGACCAGGAGCTCCTGCGCCTGGTCGCCTGGGAAGAGCTCGGCCGCGAAGAGATCGCGGTGGTCCTCGGCGTCTCGCGCACCGCCGTGCGCGTCCGCCTGCACCGGGCGCGCCGCCGGCTCGCCGACCAGCTGGCCGCCCTGCAGGCCCCCCTGAAACGTTCCGCCGCGGGCGGACAGGTGATGAGCAGGTGGGCAAAGGCCCGCCCCGGGATCGAGGAGGCGTGATGACGGACGAGATGAAGCAGCTGAAGGCCGCAGACCCGATGCGTCGGGTTGCCCTCGACGCCGTGGATCCGGCGGCATTCGCCGCCCTGCGCGAGGAGATCACCATGACAGGAACCCAGCTGGACACCGCTGCCACGGAGCGCGAGGCCGCAGGGGCCACGCCGCCCGGCTCGCGCCGGAGGCGGCTCGGGCGCCGCGGCGCGATCGCCGTCGCCCTGGCCGGCGTGCTCGCGGGCGGCGGCGTCGCATACGCGGCGATCCAGGCGTACCTGGGCGAGGGCACCGAAGGCCTCACCTGCATGACGACGTGGAACGACAGGGCGCTCGAAGGGCTGGACGTCGACGCGGCGGGCCCGTGGCTCACCGGCGACGCAGTCGCCGACTGCACGACGCTGCTCGCCGAGGCCGGCCTGCCACCCGTCGGCGACCCCGTCGTCTTCGAGCACGACGGCCAGGTCTACGTGACGCCCACCGACCAGGCGCCCGACTGGATCGAACCCATCGACAGCGGTTCCGGGCCGGCGGTGGACGCGGCGGCGATCGAGCTGCGGCAGAGCCTGGGCGACCAGGTCGACGGCGGCAACAGCACCTGCCGCACCCTCGACGAGGGCGTGGCGTGGGCGCAGTCCGAGCTCGACCGGCTGGGGCTGGAGGGCTGGACCATCGAGACGGTGGGGACGGCGAGCGCGGAACGGCCGTGCACAGGGCTGTCCGCCGAGGAGGATCAGACGCTGGTGGTCGCCGCTTCCGAGGACCCTGCCGCGCTCTACTCCGTCGCGGAGCTGGAACCGCTCATGGATTCGCTGCGTCGCGATGTCGCCGAGCAGTGCGTGACGGTCGAGCAGGCGCGGGCCGTGGCCGACGAGGCGCTCGGCGCGCTCCCGCACAGCTGGCCGACCACGACCGTCGTGGACGAGTCGGCGGAGTGCGCCCGCGTGGACAGCACCGTCGGCGGCAGCGTACAGGTCACGGTCTACGGGCCGACGACGGTCGGCTGACCGGGTCGGCGACCGGAGCGCGCCGCGTCGGCTGAGGCCGGCGCGGCGCGCTCGTGACTCAGAGCAGCACGAGGTCCGGGTCCCTTGGCTCCGGGTCCGCCTCGATCAGTGACGGCCCGTCGTTCTGCACCGAACCCACGGCGTCGCCCACGGGGCGGGTTGCCAGCGGTGGGCTGTCGACCTGCAACAGGTCGGAGGCATCGTTGATCGCCGGGTCCAGCCACGCGTCCCAGGTCTCGCGCGGCAGCACGAGCGGCATGCGGTCATGGATGGCGGCCATCCTGTCTGACGCCGGACGGGTCACCACGGTGGTCGACACCAGCCAGCGGTCAGGGTCGGTCTCGCTCGCCGCCGGGTTGCGCCAGAACTCGTAGAGGCCGGCGAGGGCGGCCACGCCGGGGCCGGCCGGGTGGATCCAGTAGGGCTGCTTCGGGATCTTCGACGCCGCTGTCTTCGAACCGGTGGCAGGCGGGGCCAGCTTGCGCCACTCGTAGTAGCCGTCAGCGAGCACCAGGCAGCGCCGTGCCGCGAAGGGCTTGGCGAACGCGGGCTTTTCGAGCAGCGACTCGCGACGCGCGTTGATCATGCGGGCGCCCACGCCCGGGTCCTTGGCCCAGGACGGCACCAGCCCCCAGCGGGCCACACGCATCGACCGGGTCACCTCACCGGAGCCCTTGGAGGCGCGCTCGACGACTATCCGCACCGGGTCGGTCGGCGCCACGTTCCAGGACGGCGGCAACAACCGCGCGTCCTCGGCGATCTCGGCGATGGCGAGCTGGTCGGCGAGGTCCTGGGTATCCGTGAAGGAGGCGAAGCGTCCGCACATAGGACCAGCATGCCCCGAGCCACTGACACCGCCCGCGGAGCGGTGAACAGCGAGCAGGCATGGGCGAGAGACCGAGATCACTCTGTGCAGGATCGTATCGATTCGATAGCATCGGGGCATGGCAACCGTTGCGCCGTCGGGCGTCTCCTCAGTCGCGTCCGCAGTCGCGCCCGCCTCCGAGCGCCGTGCGCCGTCGTCACGGTCGACCCTCAAGTGGGTCATCATGCTCGGGGCCCTGGCCTGCCTGCCCGCGCTCACCGTGGACATGTACCTGCCGGCTCTGCCGCAGGTCGCCGCGGACCTCGGCGGGACCGACGCCCTCGCTCAGCTCACCGTCTCCTGCATGCTCGTCGGCGGCGCGCTCGGCCAGCTCGTCATCGGCCCGCTGACCGACCGCTTCGGACGGCGCCTCCCGCTGCTGATCGGCCTGGCCATGCACGTCCTGGTGTCCCTGGCATGCGCCGTCGTCGACGACATGTACATGCTCATCGGCCTGCGGCTGGCGCAGGGCTTCTTCAACTCGGCGGCGAGCGTCGCCGCGATGGCGACAGTGCGCGACCGCTTCGTGGGCGCCGAGGCCGCCCGCATCCTTTCCCGTCTGATGCTCGTGATCGGGGTGGCGCCGATGCTCGCGCCGTCGCTCGGCTCGGTAGTGCTGGAAGGGTTCGCCTGGCGCTGGATCTTCGTGGTGCTGGCGCTGATCGGCGCCTTGCTCGCCGTCGTCGTGATGTTCGCGATGCCGGAGACGAACCCGTCCGCACGCCGCACGACCGGCGGGGCGACCAGCGTGCTGCGCGGCTATCGCACGCTGCTGCGCGACAAGCACTTCATGGCGCTCGCCCTCATCCCGGGGCTCGCGATGGGCGCGCTCCTGAGCTACGTCGTGGGCTCCCCGTTCGTCTTCCAGCAGGGCTACGGCCTCACGCACGGGCAGTTCTCCCTGCTGTTCGCGATCAACGGGCTCGGCCTGGTGCTCTCCGCGCAGGTCAATGCCGCGCTGGTGCGCAGGGTCGCGCCCATCCGTCTGCTGCGCATCGCGATCGTGGCTCAGGTGGTCATGTCCGTGGTGCTGCTCGTGGTCGCGGTCACGCAGCTCGGCGGCCTGATCGGCCTGCTGGTGGCGCTGTGGCTCGTGCTCGCGTTCCAGGGCCTCATCCCGGCCAACGCGTCGGCCCTGGCCCTGTCCCGGCACGGGGAGATCGCGGGCACGTCGGCCGCCATGATCGGCGCCGTGCAGTCGCTGCTGGCGGGCGTGGTGTCGCCGATCGTCGGGCTGCTCGGCAGCGACACGGTGGCCATGTCCTCGGTGATGCTCGGTACTGGCCTGCTCGCGTTCGTCGTGCTGGCGACGGCCACCCCGGCGTACCGGAAGGGCGGCTGGCACACGCCGCTGTGAGTGTTCACCCGTGAGTCGGACGGGATTCACGCGGATGTCGGTTGCGCCGACTTGGCTCGCCCGCATGAGCACACTCATGCGTTCCCGCGCCGCGCGCGTGGTGGCCGCCGCGGCAGCAGCAGCGCTGCTGCTGCCCGCGGCCGTCGCCGTCGCCGGGCCCCGGTCCGGCCCCGTCCCGGGGCCCGAGCACCACGCCGGTTCCTACCTCGCCGCCACCCTGGCCGGCCGCGCCACCCTGTCGGCCGACTACCTGGCCGAAGGCCCGCCGTCGGGCGCCGCAGCGAGCCCCGCCAACGGGCGGCAGGGGCCCTGGGACGGGCAGGTGATCCCCGGCTTCTCCGCGATGGTCGACAACCACGACGGCACCTTCTGGGCCCAGCCCGACAACGGCTTCGGGGCCAAGGGCAACTCCGCCGACTTCCTGCTGCGCAGCTACCTGGTGCGCCCCCAGTGGGACACCGGCCGCAAGGGCGCCGGCGAGATCGACGTCCTCGACTTCATCGAGTACAACGACCGCAACGACATCCTCGACTTCGACATCGTCCACGAGGACACCGACGAGCGGCTGCTCACCGGCGCCGACTTCGACATCGAGTCCCTGGTCCGCGCCGCCGACGGCACGTTCTGGGTGGGCGAGGAGTTCGGCCCGTTCCTGCTGCACTTCGACGCCGACGGCACGCTGCTGGAGGCGCCGTACGAGTTCCCGGACGGCAAGTCGCCCGCCAACCCCTACCTCCAGCCCGGCGAGACGCCCAACGTGCGCAGCAGCCGCGGCTTCGAGGCGATGGCGGCCGCAGGGCGCTACCTCTACCCGGTCGTCGAGGGCGCGCTCGCCGACGACGCCGACGCCCGCCGCCGCTGGATCTACCAGTTCGACACCCGTCGCGGCGAGTACACGGGCAAGCGCTGGGCGTACCAGACCGACCAGCAGGCCAACGTCATCGGCGACGCGTTCGCGACCGGACCCGACTCGATGCTGCTCATCGAGCGCGACGACTTCGAGGGCGACCAGTCGGTCACCAAGCGCGTGTACGAGGTCGACCTGGACCGCACGGACCGCGACGGCTTCGTCCGCAAGGAGCTCGTGGTGGACGCCCTGCGGATCGAGAACCCGCGAGGCATCGACGCGGGCGAGGGTTACGGCCTGGGCGACACGTTCGCGCTCCCGGTGCAGTCCTTCGAGACGGTCCTGTTCGTCGACCGGAACACGCTGCTGATCGGCAACGACAACAACTACCCGGGCAACGACGCACGCATCACCGGCACGCCGGACGACACCGAGATGGCCCTGGTGGACCTCACGAAGGAGCCCGTGACGGACGACGGTGTCACCGTCGTCGGGCACCGCGGGGCCTCCGGCTACCGCCCGGAGCACACGCTCGCCTCGTACGAGACGGCAATCAACCAGTGCGCGGACTACATCGAGCCCGACGTGGTGTCCACGAAGGACGGCGTGCTGGTCGCCCGGCACGAGAACGAGATCAGCGGCACCACGAACGTCGCCACCCACCCGGAGTTCGCCGACCGCCGCACCACCAAGACGATCGACGGCGCTCAGATCACCGGCTGGTTCACCGAGGACTTCACGCTCGCCGAGCTGCGCACCCTCCGCGCCAAGGAGCGGCTGCCGCAGGTCCGGCCGCAGAACACCCCGTTCGACGGGCTCTACCTGATCCCGACGCTCGACGAGGTCCTCGACCTGGCCCGGAACAGCCGCACCTGCGACGGCGCGCCCGTCGGCGTCTACCCCGAGACCAAGCACCCCAGCTACTTCGACTCGGCGGGTCTGTCCCTGGAGGAGCCGCTCGTGGCCGAGCTGCGCAGGAACGGCTTCGACCGGGCCGGCGCGCCGGTGATCGTGCAGTCCTTCGAGGTCGGCAACCTGCAGGACCTCGACCAGATGACCGACGTGCCGCTCGGCCAGCTGATCAGCAGCAGCGGAGCCCCCTACGACTTCGTGGCCGCAGGCGACCCGCGCACCTACGCGGACATGGCCACCCCGGAGGGCCTCGCCGACATCGCCGCCTACGCCGACGGCATCGGCGCCGAGAAGAGCGTCCTGATCCCGCGGAACCAGGACGGCACGCTCGCCGCCCCGAGCCCCGTGATCGGCGACGCGCACGCCGTCGGACTCGAGGTGCACGCCTGGACGTTCCGGCGGGAGAACCAGTTCCTCGCCGCGGACTTCCGCTCGTCGGGCGACCCGAACGGGATCGGCGACATGGTGGGCGAGGTCCAGGTGTTCCTCGATGCAGGCCTGGACGGCTTCTTCACGGACAACCCCGACCTGGGGGTCGCAGCGGTGCGCTGACCAGCATCACCACTGGACAGGCCAGTGCCGGGGTACATGCTTATGCTCCACATGTGCCCCGGCACCTCCATACCCAGCGCAGTCATCGCGTCGCGCGAGCCGTGGCGCTGTTCGTGCTGGGTGCGGTCGCGTTCTTGGCTGCCGGTGGCGCCACCGCCTACCTCGACCTGAAGCAGCAGATCGGCGTCAGCGACGTGTCCGGCCTGGTCGATGGGCCGAATCAGGACCCGGACGATCCGTTCACCGGCCGGAGCCTCAACATCCTCGTCCTGGGCACCGACCTGCGCGGCGGCGAGAACACCGACATCGCTGGCGAGGGCGAGGGCGGTATGCGCTCGGACACCACGATGCTGGTGCACCTCTCCGGGGACCGGAAGCGCATCGAGGTGGTCTCCATCCCGCGCGACTCGCTGGTCGAGATCCCGTCCTGCAAGCTGCCCGACGGGACCGAGTCCGCCGCCACCTACGGCATGTTCAACGGCGCGTTCACCATCGGCGGTGGCGCGGAGGAAGACCTCACGCACGCAGCGGCCTGCACCATCTCCACGGTGCAGACCCTCACGAACGTCCTGGTCACCAACCACATGGTGGTGAAGATGGACGGTGTGGTCGACGTCGTCGACGCCCTCGGTGGAGTGCGGATGTGCCTGCCCGAGCCGCTGGTCCAGGACCCCGCCTACGGCCGCTTCGAGCTGCCCGCCGGCGAGCAGAAGCTCGACGGGCGCGAAGCGATCGGCTACCTACGGGCCCGGCACGGCACCGGCCTGGGCCTCGAGCAGGGCAGCGACCTCAAACGGATCGAGCGGCAGCAGGCGTTCGTGGACGCACTGGTGCGCCAGGTGCTGGACCAGAACGTCGTGACCGACTCGCCGCGGCTGTACCGCACCATCCGGGCGGTGCTGCGCGCCATCTCCGCGGACCCCGGGCTGGCCGACCCGACGGCGCTCGCGGGCCTCGCGTACAGCATCCGGAACATCGACCCGGCCCAGATCGTGTTCACCGAGCTGCCCGTGGTGGCCGCGCCCAGCGACCCGAACCGCGTGGTCTGGACCGAGGACGCCGCGAAGGTCTGGGAGCGCATCGCGGCCGACGAGCCGCCGCCCGGGCGCGAGACGCCGTCGCCCGGCGCCGGCGGTGAGGGGTCGAAGCCGTCGGGTGGTGCCTCGGGCGAGGCCACGGACCCGGGGGCCGGTGAAGGGGGCGGCACGACGCCGTCGGACGGCCCCAGCTCGTCGCCGTCGCCCTCGCTGCTGCCGGGCGTCTGCGCGGACTGAACCACGGGCCCGACCCGAAATGCGGGCTGAACACTGCCTGGGAGCGGCGCGTGTTATTTACACGATTGTTGCACTGAGGCCCTACCCTCCGAGACGTGGCGAGTGATTTCTGGACGGCGATCCGACCTGTCGGCGAGGTATTTCAAGGGGTTCCCCGACACGCGAGATCGGGCGAGCGCCAGCCCCGTCACGTCCGCAGCTGGCGCAAGATGTTGGTGTTCCGCGGGGTCACGATGGGCGTCATCGGGATGATGGCGTTCGGCTCGGCCGCAGCTGCGACGGCGTACCACAACGCGATCTCGCAGATCGAGGTCCAGGACCTGGGCGACCTGGTGACCGAGCAGGTCGAGCCGAAGGATCCGTCGGACCCGTTCAAGGACGAGCCGGTCAACCTGCTGCTGATGGGGACCGATATCCGAGACGGCACGAACGCCGACATCGGCGGCACGGTCACCGGCATGCGGTCGGACACCACGATGCTGGTGCACATCTCGGCGGACCGGCAGTGGATGGAGATCGTGTCCATCCCGCGGGACACGTTCGTGGACCTGCCGTCCTGCCAGCTCCCGGACGGTAGCCAGACGCAGCCGTACCGCGACAAGTTCAACGCGTCCTTCGACGTCGGTAGCGGGGGTACGAGTCTCAAGCATGCTGCGGCGTGCACCATCAACACGGTCAACGCGGTGACCGGCGTGACGGTGACGAACCACGCGGTAGTCAAGATGAACGGCGTGATCGACGTCGTCAACGCGATCGGCGGCGTGAAGATGTGCCTGCCCGAGGCGCTGCACGGCGACCCGGCGTCGGCACGCATCGACCTGCCCGCAGGGGAGAACCGGATCGACGGCAAGACGGCCATCCAGTTCCTGCGGGTGCGCAAGGGCACCGGTATGGGGCTCGAGATGGGCAGCGACCTGACGCGGATCGAGCGGCAGCAGGCCTTCATCAACGCGACGCTGCGCCAGATCCTGTCTGCCGAGACCCTCGCCGATCCGACAAAGACGTTCCGCCTGATCAACGCGGCGCTCGGCTCCCTGAGCGCCGACCCGGCCATCGCCAACCCGGGCAAGGTCGCGGGCCTCGCGTGGTCACTGCGCGAGATCGAGAAGCGCAACATCATCATGACGAAGATCCCGGTGTTCGACACCACCGAGGGAACCACGGGCGGGCTGGGCTGGTCCCCGGAAGCCGGCGAGATCTTCGCGCGCATAGCCGCGGACGAACCGCCCGAGGAGGTAGTGCTCGCTGAGCCGGAGCCGTCGGGCTCGCCGAGCGTGAGCGGCGAGGTTCAGGAGGGCTCCGGCGACACGGGGGGAGGCGCCGAGGGCGGGGCCGACGCCGACACCGGAACGGACACGGGCGAGACCGGTGACACCGGCACGGGCGAGACAGGCGGCGCGGCCGAGGGCGGCGGGGACAAGCCCGCGAAGCCGAAGCCCAAGCCGAGCCCGGAGGTGCTTCTCGACGGCGTCTGCGCCTGACCCGTCAGACTCCGCCGAAGATCAGCCCTGCCGCCACGACCACCATGGTGAACGCGACGACGCTGTCGAGGACTCGCCACGCGCCGGGCTTCTCCAGCATCGGCGCGAGGTAGCGCGCCCCGTAGCCGAGGGCGACGAACCACACGGTGCTGGCGAGGCTCGCGCCGAGCCCGAACCACCAGCGGTTGTCGCCGTGCGTGGCGGCGAGCCCGCCGACGAGCACCACCGTGTCGAGGTAGACGTGGGGGTTCAGCCAGGTCAGGGCCAGGGTGGTGGCGACGGCGGCGCCCACGGTCCGGGTAGTCATGCTGTGCCGGCCCATGACCACCTGCTCGCCCTTCCACGCGCGGCGGGCCGCCATGCCGCCGTAGACCAGCACGACGACGGCGCCCGCCCAGCGGGCGAGGTCGACCACGAACGGCGTGCTCTGGATCATGGCGCCCAGCCCGCCGACCCCGGCCGAGATGAGCACGAAGTCGCTGACCGCGCAGATGCCGGCCACGAGACCCACGTGCTCCTGGCGCAGCCCCTGGCGGAGGACGAATATGTTCTGGGCCCCGACTGCGACGATGAGCGACAGACCGAAGGCCAGGCCGGCGAGGGCTGAGAGCATGTCCGCACCGTAGAAAGCCGGACAGCCGATGTCCGGTTCATGATTCCGAAGTGCGGCAGGACTGCAACAGGGTTAATGATGGGGTTACGTCCAGATTTCACTCTGGGAGCAGCTTGCGCGTTGCTTCTTTTCGCAGCGCGGCCGTGACCCGGTCCAGCACCGTCGAACGCAGCTTCCACTGCTGGAGATAGAGCGGTATGTCGAGGACGGCGTCGGGCGCCAGCAGCGTGATGCCGCCCCCGGTGCCGTCCTCGAGCCCTCCGATCGAGGGGCGCTCCAGGAGCATCCCCCAGCCCAGACCGAGCCGGATCGTCTCCTCGTACTCGACGGTGCTGGGCACGTGGTGCCGCGGCGGTCTGGCCCTCGGTGCGTGCTCGCGCAGGTACATGTCCTGCAGGTCGTCGTTCCGGTCGAAGACGACGACGGGCGCGGCGGCGAGCGCCTCCGGCGTCGGGCCATGGGGGAACCAGCGCTTCGCGAACGCGCGCGTGCAGGCCGGGCGGTAGCGCATGATCCCGAGCGGCGTGCTGCGGCAGCCCTGTACTGCCTCTGTCTGCGAGGTGACCGCGGCCATGACGATGCCCTCGCGGAGCAGGTCGGCCGTGCGGCTGTCGTCGGCGCGGTGCAGGTCGAAGGTGACGCCGTCGATCTGGGCGAGGGCGGGCAGCACCCAGGTTGCCAGCGAGTCCGCGCTGACCGCCAGCGGCACGGTGACGATGCCGTTCGAGGCGTCCCCGCCGCTGCGCGCGTCGTCGGCGCCCTCGCGCGCATCGTCCGCGCCGAGCTCCGCGGCGACCTCCGCGCCGAGCAGGTCGGTCTGCCGGGCGAGGCGCAGGAGGGCCTGGCCCGGCATTGTGGCCACGACCGGCCGGGCCCGTCGCACGAGCACACTGCCCGCCGCGTTCTCCAGCGCGCGGATGCGCTGGCTCACGGCCGACGGCGTGACGTGCAGGGTGCGGGCCGCGGCGTCGAACGACCCCTCGGCAACCACGGCGGCCAGTGCTTCGAGCTGGCGGGAGTCCCATCGCATGCCCCCAGTATGAAGCATCTTCAGTTCTGCTTATGTTGATTGAGAAACGTGAACTGGTCTTCAGGCTTTGCGCTGCCTACCGTCAGGGCATGCTCGCTCTGCTCGCCGGACTCGGATTCGGCCTCTCGCTCATCGTCGCCATCGGTGCCCAGAACGCGTTCGTGCTGCGCCAGGGGCTGCGCCGCGAGCACGTGGGCGTGGTGGTGGCGATCTGCGCAGTGTCCGACGCCGTCCTCTACGCCGCGGGCGCCGCCGGGTTCGGGCCGCTCGTCGAACAGTGGCCCGACACCGTGGTGGTGGTGCGCTGGCTGGGCGCCGCCGTCGTGGTCGGGTACGGGGCCATGGCCGCCTGGCGGGCCATAAAGGGCGATACGACGCTCGCCGCTGCCGAGGACGGCGCCCTGGGCGACAGCCCCGGCCGCCGTCTCAAGCCGGTGGTTCTCACGGCGGTGGCGCTCACCTGGCTGAACCCGCACGTCTACCTCGACACGGTGATGCTGCAGGGCTCGGTCGCCGCGACCTATGGCGACACGCGGTGGTGGTTCACCGCGGGGGCGATGGTGTCCAGCATCGCGTGGTTCGCCGCGCTCGGGTACGGCGCACGACTGCTCGCGCCCGTGCTGCAGCGGCCGGGCGCCTGGCGCGTGCTCGACGGCGTGATCGCGCTGATCATGCTGGCCGTGGCGATCTCGCTGATCTCGGGCTAGCGACCGCCACCCAGGGCAGCCAACCGAGCGGCCGCCTCGCGCAGCACTTCCTCGCGCTTCACGTAGGTGAACCGCACGTGCCCCGCCAGGGCCTCCGCCGTCGGGGAACCTGGACGGCAGAACGCCGTCGCCGGGATCGCCACCACACCGGCCAGCTCGGGCAGCCGCCGGCAGAGGTCGACGCCGTCTCGCAGGCCGAGCGGGCCCAGCAGGCCCGAGGCGTCGGCCATCACGAAGTACGTGCCGGCCGGGCGCGTGACGGTGAAGCCCGCGGCCTCGAGGCCGGCGCACAGCAGGTCCCGTCGGTCGGCGAGGGAGGCGGCCAGGGCGCGCGGGGTGTCGTCGTCGGCCAGAGCCTGCGCGATGGCGGGCTGGAACGGGGCCCCCGACGTGTACGTGAGGAACTGCTTGACCGTCCGCACGGCCGTGACCAGCTCGGACGGGCCGTGCAGCCAGCCCACCTTCCAGCCCGTGAACGAGAACGTCTTGCCCGACGACGAGATGGTCAGCGTCCGCTCGGCCATCCCCGGCAG
This sequence comes from Promicromonospora soli, assembly GCF_014653785.1. Lineage (GTDB taxonomy): Bacteria > Actinomycetota > Actinomycetes > Actinomycetales > Cellulomonadaceae > Promicromonospora > Promicromonospora soli. The sequence continues at coordinate 37,301 of NZ_BNAS01000011.1, forward strand.
CGTGGCGATCGGGATGTGCTCCGCGCCGAACGTGAGGTGCTCGTAGACCTCGTCGGTCACTACTATCGCGTTGCGCTCCTGGGCGACGGCGGCGACGGCTTCCAGCTCGTCCCGCGTCAGGACGGTCCCGGTCGGGTTGTGCGGCGAGTTCAGCACGATCATCCGCAGGCGCGGCGAGGCGGTGGCCCGGAGCGCGTCGACGTCGAGCCGGAAACCGCCCGGCCCGGGCAGCAGGGGAGCGGTGACGTGGGTCGCGCCCGACATGCCGATCGCGGCGGCATGCGAGTCGTAGAACGGCTCGAGTGTGAGCACCTCGTCGCCCGGGCGGGTCAGCGCCAGGATCGAGGCGGCCAGCGCCTCGGTGGCGCCGGTCGTCACCAGCACCTCGGTGTCCGGGTCGACGTCCAGCCCGTAGTGCCGCTTCTGGTGCTCCGCGACCGCGCGGCGCAGCTCCGGTACGCCGTCGCCGGGCGCGTACTGGTTGCGGCCCTCCTCGATCGCGCGGATCGCGGCCTGCTTGATGTACTCGGGCCCGTCGACGTCGGGGAACCCCTGGCCGAGGTTGATGGCGCCGGTGCGGACGGCCAGGGCGGACATCTCGGCGAAGATCGTGACGGCGACGGTGCCGTCGTCGGCCAGGAGGCCGGCGGCGCTCGCGGTGTCCTGCCAGCGGTCCTGGCCGCGACCAGGTGAATGGAGGGAGCTCATGGGGACGACGATATCCATCGGTGGTCCACCCTGAGTTCACCTCCGGCATCCCGGACAACCTGCTTTACCTGCGCCTTTGTGGACAAGCCTGTGGATGTTGGGGATAAACGCGCGCACCCGGGGAAAGTTATCCACAGGCCGCCCTGCGAAGGTGAACATTTGGCCCTGGCGTTATCGGCCATGGCGAAGAGGGGGCGCCGTCAAGGGGTGAAGAGTCAAGGCTCGCAAATCGGGGCGTTTCGATCCAAAGCCCCTCGGCAAAGCGGACAGATGGACTCTTGACAGGGACGAGTCGGGTCCGGTGGCCCGTGGCCTGGGCTGCGAGGTCACGGTCGTGGAGCCGGCCCCGGTGCCCCTGGCGCACGCGGTGGGTGCGGAGGTCGGCCAGGTGCTGACCCAGGCACATCGCGAGCGGGGCGTGGACGTGCGCACCGGCGTCGGAGTCACGCAGGTGCACGATGGCGGGCTGGAGCTGGCCGACGGCACGACCGTGGAGGCCGACGACGTGCTGCTCGCAATCGGCTCGGTGCCCAATACCGGGTGGCTGGAGCTGAGCGGGCTGCCCGTCGCGGACGGTCTGGTCTGCGACGAGTACTGCGCAGCGGCCCCGGGCGTGTACGGGGTCGGGGACGTGGCCCGGTGGGACAACCCCTTGTTCGGGGCCTCGATGTGGATCGAGCACCGCACACATGCGGGGGAACAGGGCCTGGCGGTGGCCCGCAACCTGCTGAACCCGGATGCGCCCCGGCCGTTCGCGCCGGTGCCGTACTTCTGGTCGGACCAGTACGGCATGAAGATCTGCGTGGGCACGACGAGGTCCGGATCGTCGAGGGCGACCCGGCCGAGCGGCGCTTCCTGGCTGCGTACCGCACCGGCGACCGGCTCGCGGGCGTGCTCGCCATCGGCATGCCGCCCCGGGCGGTCCGCCCGTGGCGGCAGCGCATCGCCGCGGGCGCCACCTGGCACGACGCTGTCGGCGACCTGTCCGACGGCGAGACGACGACCCCACGGGAGGCGGTCAGCGCTGGCGCACCGGCCTGACACGCAGGATGAGGTGGTGGTCGTCACCGGCGCCGGAGGCATGGGCGAGGCCGTCGCCAGCAGGATCGGCACCGCGCACGTGATCGACGCGTTCGAGTACGTAGCCGCGTCCGGTCTCTCGCTCGTGTGCGTCGCGAGCATGGCCGGGCACTACGCGCAGCTCACCGCACAGCAGGAGCGCGAGCTCGCCACGACCCCCGCTCGGCGAGCTCGCCGAGGTGGTCGTACTGCGTTTGCAGTACGACAGCCCGTCCACCTGGACGATTCGTAGACCGGTAGATCTTGCGATTTTGGTGGCAGGACGAGGCGAGCATCCCGCCCGGCTCGCCATCAGGCCCCGAGGAGACATCATGTCCGAGATCACCGAACCAGTTCCCCACACCATCCATCGCGAGCGTGCTGTTGTCGTCGGCTCGGGCTACGGAGGCGGGGTGACCGCGCTGCGTCTCACCGAGGCAGGGTTCCCGACCCTCCTTCTCGAGCGCGGCATGCGCTGGGAGACCGGCCCCGACGCGACCACCTTCGCCAGGTTCTCCACCATGGACAACCGGTCCGCCTGGCTGACCGACCACAGCGTCATCCGCAACATCGACAAGACCTGGGCGCCTTACACGGGGGTGCTCGAGGAGGTCGTCGGCGACGGCATGACCGCCACCTGTGGCGCCGCCCTCGGCGGGGGCTCGCTCATGTACCACGGGATGACGCTGCAGCCGTCGAGGGAGGACTTCGCGGCCTCGATGCCGCTCGCGGCTCACCTCTACGACGAGCTCGACGCGTGGGCCTACCCCACCGTGGCGCGGATGCTGGGCGTCTCCACCGTGCCCGACGACGTCCTCGCCTCCGACCCTTACGCCTCGTCGCGGGCCTTTCTCGACGCCGCGCCCGATGCGGGCCTCGAGCCGTTCCATGTGCCGCTGCCCGTCGACTGGGAGTACGTGCGCGGCGAGCTCGACGGCCGATACGAGCCGACCTACACCACCAGCGACATCGCGTTCGGCGTCAACAACGGCGGCAAGAAGTCGATCGACGTGACCTACCTGCGCGCGGCGGAGGAGACGGGCAACCTCCGCATCGAGACACTCCACGTCGTCCGCGACCTCGCCCGCAATGGCGAGGGGCTCTGGGAGCTGTACATCGACCGGATCGACACCGACGGCACCGTCCTGGAGCACAAGACGATCGTCGCGGACGCCGTCTTCCTGAACGCCGGGTCGACCGGGACCACGCGCCTCCTCGTCAAGGCGAAGACCAAGGGCCTCGTGCCCGACCTGCCCGACGCCGTCGGCACCCAGTGGGGCAACAACGGCGACCGCATCTACGCCTGGATCGGGATGGACGCCGATATCGGGACGGTGCAGGGCGGACCGGCCTGTGTCGGCGGCCGCGACACCGACAGCCCGATCCCGTTCACGGTGATCCACGCCGGATCCCCCGAGCAGCCACCGGGGATCAAGATGATGACCGTCGTCGGCTTCGGGGTCGTGGACGCCGCCGGCAACTGGACCTACGACAAGGCCGACGACGACGCCCACCTGACCTGGCCCGCGAGCGGGGACGCCGAGCTGCAGGCGGTGATCGCCGGCTACATGAACCGCCTCGCCGAGGCGGGCGGGGGCATGATGGTCGACACCGACGCGAAGGCGCCGGGTACCTGGCACGCGCTTGGCGGTGTCCCCATGGGAGACGCCGTCGACCTCTACGGGCGGGTCCACGGGAACCCGGGGCTCTACGTGCTCGACGGCGCCCGCATCCCCGGCTCCACCGGTGCGTGCAACCCGTCGATGACGATCGCGGCGCTGGCGGAGCACAGCATCGCGGAGATCATCCGCACCGACCTGAGCACGTGGTCCGACTCACGCAGTCCGGCGCGCCACCTTGCCGAACGCGCCACCGGAGTCATCAGCGCCTGGCAGGCCGCACGGTCAGTGCCCAGGCGACGAGCCCGCGCCGCGGTGAGCGCGGGTCGTCAGGTCGCGACTCGGCTGAAGCGCGAGCATCCTGCGCATCAGGCTGATGCGATGAGTAGACCGGCGGCGACGATGCTCATCGCCAAGGTCGCCAGCTCGAACTGTCGTTGGCGCCAGCGACGCACGAGCCGGGCTCCGACGAAGGCTCCGAGCAGCATCGCCGGAACCAGGCAGGCATCGAGGAGCAACGAGGACCAGCTGATGAGGTCGAGAGAGGTGCTGAGCGGCACCTTGAGCAGGTTGACCACCAGGAAGAACCACGCGCCGGTGCCGAGCATCTGGAGCATCGGCAGCCCGGCCATGACCAGGTACAGCGCCATCACCGGGCCTGCCGCGTTGGCCGTCATCGTGGCGAACCCGGCGACCGCTCCGATGGCCGCGGTCCAGACCGGATGGACTGTCGGCGGCTCACGCAGGTCTTGGTGACGGCGGGTGAGCCGCAGCCCGATCTGCACCGCCCCCATGACGACAAGGACCGCTCCGATGGCCAGCGTCATGGTCGTGTTGTCAACGCGAGCGACGAACCAGGCGCCGAGAAGCAGCCCCGGCACCACGCCCGGAAGCAGGCGGACCAGCTCGCGGGCTGACCCGTGACGGCGGTAGAGCGCCACGGCGACCAGGTCCCCGGCGATCAGCAGCGGGAGCAGCGCGCCGGTCGATTCGCGCGCCGGCAGCACGACGGCGAACAGGACGACGGCGAGCGATCCCACACCGCCGACCGCCGTCTTCGCGAAACCGACCATGAGCCCCGAGAGCGCGAGCAGGGTCCAGTCGACCGCTGACAGGTCGGCGACCACGTCAGCGTTCGCGGACGGGGCCGGTGCTGCGGCGCACGGTCAGCTCGGGCTCCAGCACGATCTCGCGGTCGGCCACCTCGGCGCCGTCGCTGCGCGCCACGGCGCGTTCGACCGCGAGCCGGGCCAGCTCGCGCGGCACCTGCTGGACGCTGGTCAGGTCGACCCCGGGGAGCATGGCCAGCTCGCTGTCGTCGAAGCCGATGACCGACACGTCGCCGGGCACATCGATCCCCTCCTGGGCGAGCACGCTCATCGCGGCGGCGGCGATGTCGTCGTTGAAGGCGACGATCGCGGTCGGCGACTCCGCGTCCTCCTGGAGCAGTGCCCGCGCGGCGCGCTGTCCGTCCAGCTGGTCCTCGCCGCCGCACGGGACGACCCGGATCTGGTCCGCCAGCCCGCGGGCCCGCATCGCGCTGCTGTAGGCGCGGCGTCGCGACTGCGACACGAGACCAGAGCCACCCTCGAGGTGGGCGATCCGGCGGTGGCCCAGCGACACGAGGTGGTCCACGGCCAGCGTCAGGCCGTGCTCGTCGGACGTGCGCACGATGTCGACGTCGGGGTGGTCGACGTGCCAACCCACCACCACCGTCGGGACGTGTCCTGCCAGCAGCGGATCAGGTACCGGCGGGCCGAGCATGACCAGTGCGTCCAGGCGGAAGTCCTGCAGGGACTCCAGGGCCTGCTTCTCATCACGGCTGTTGGTCAGCGCGCTGAGCGCGAGGTTCCATCCCCGCTCCTCCGCCGCGCTGTACAGGCCGTCGATGAGCTCGAAGTGGAAGCGCCCCGCCCTTCCGAAGAGCACGCCGATGACGTGTGCCTTCAGGCTCGCCAGCGACCGTGCCCGGACGTCCGGCCGGTAGTCGAGTTCCTTGGCCACCGCGAGGATGCGCTCGCGGCTGGCCGCGCTGGCACCGGGCGCGTCGCGCATGACGATCGATACCAGCGCCCGAGAGACACCGGCAGCTTTGGCGACGTCCGCGAGCGTGGTCCGCCGCTGCGACCACAGATCCTCCGCCATGCTCCCTCACTTCCCTGCGTCGACGTCAGGCAAACCCTAACCGGTACCGGTGGAGCACCGACCTGGGCGGATCGCTCTGACGTGCGAAGTCTAGAGCGTTCTAGCGCCACGCGCTAGAGCGGTCTAGGTCTCGGCGCCTAGAGCGTTCTAAAAAGTTCGCTGAAAGTGTTGACACCGCGCAATCTCAAAGGCTTCACTTGTGATCGGCGCGCCAAGCGGTCCAGAGAAGAACCACCGGCGCCACAACGGTCCAGAGAAGTACCGGCACCGGCTGCGGGGTCTCCGAAAGGTCACGGCCACCGGCGCAGTCCGGTCGAGAAAGGGAGAATCTTCGTGAGCACGAAGCGCACCTGGGTCCGCACGGGCCTGGCAACCATGGCGGCAGCAACGCTGCTGCTTGTGAGCGCCTGCAACTCGGGCAGCAGCTCGAGCACCGGCACCGACGACGAAGCCACCACGGCAAGTGGGGGCGGCGCCGGCGGGGTCGACATCTATGTCGTCGGCGGAAAGTCGGACGACCCGTTCTGGTCCCGCGTCAAGCGTGGCGCGGAAGACGCGGCCAAGGTCGCGGAGTCGACCGGCGGCAGCGTGACGTGGCTCGGTCCGCAGAACTACGACAACCTCGGGCCCGATGCGGCCAAGCTTATCGACACCGCGGTGAGCAACGGCGCGGACGTCGTCGTCGGGCCGGACTGGGTGCCCGAGGCGGAGGACGCCGCGTTCAAGCGCGTCGTGGACAAGGGCATCCCGCTCTTCATCTACAACTCCGGCGGCCTGGAGGCGGCCGACAGCGTGGGTGCGCTCAACTACATCGGCAGCGACGACCACGAGGCCGGCGTCGCCGGCGGGGAGTACCTCGGCGAGCAGGGGGTCCAGCACGTCCTGTGCGTCAACACCCTCCCTGGCGCCGCGAACAGCGAGGCCCGCTGCGCCGGACTGGCCGAGGGTGTCGAGGGGAGCGGCGGCGAGGCCGAGCAGCTCCCAATGCCGTCCTCGAGCTTCGGCAACCCCACGGCGGTGTCCCAGGGCATCAAGGCGGCCCTCCTCAAGGACGACACGGTCGATGCGGTCGTGACCATCGGCACCGGTGACGCCGACGCCGCGGCGAGCGCGATCGAGCAGGCCGAACTCGGGGACCGCGTGTCGCTCGGGACCTTCGACCTGGACGAGACCCAGCTCAGCCGGATCAAGGACGGCACGCAGCTCTTCGCCATCGACCAGCAGCCCTACATGCAGGGTTACCTGGCCGTCTCCATGGCCAACAGCTACGTGCTCTACGGCATCGAGCTGCCCCAGCGTCCGCTCCTGACCGGGCCGGCCATCATCGACGGCTCCAACGTCGAGTCCGCGATCGCAGGCGCGGAAGCCGGCGTGCGCTGACCCTCCGGATGCCGGGTCTCACCAGGATTCGGCACCACAGCCCTCGCCGACGACGTCGGCAACGACCCTTTCGAGAGCAAGAGAGTCATGGCACCTGTACACACCTCCACCGCGCCCGCATCGGATGGCGCGACGGTCCCTTCCGAGTCGAGGGGCGCTGCGCTCGGCAACCTGGTTCGCCGGCCCGAGACCGGCGCCCTGATCGGGACACTCAGCGTCTTCGTGTTCTTCGCGATCTTCGGCGGGTCCCAGTTCCTTTCCGCTGGCGGAACGGCCAGCTGGCTCAACGTCGCAGCGGAGCTGGGCATCATCGCGATCCCGGTAGGACTGCTGATGATCTCGGGCGAGCTGGACCTTTCCGTCGGCTCGGTCCTCGCCTCGAGCTCGATGACGCTGGCAATCGTCTCGGGGCACTGGGGGGCGCCGGTCGGGCTGGGCATCCTCCTTGCGCTCGGCCTCGGCCTGCTCACGGGCTTCCTCAACGGTCTCTTGGTCACGCGCACCGGAGTGCCGTCGTTCGTGGTCACCCTCGCCACCAACTTCGGCCTGGCCGGGCTGACCCTCGGCCTCTCCCGCGTGATCACCGGCACCACCAGCGTCGCCATCGACCCCGGGTCACCGGCCAAGGAACTGTTCGGCACCCTGCTGGCGAACAAGTTCGAGGTCGCCATCTTCTGGTGGATCGGCGTCGTGCTCGTCGTGGGCTGGATGCTGCACGCCAGCCGCTACGGCAACTGGATCCTCGCTGTCGGCGGCGACACCGTGAGCGCCCGTGCCACCGGCATCCCTGTCCCGAAGGTGAAGATCGCCCTCTTCATGGGTAGCGCTCTCGGCGCCGCCCTGGTCGGGGTGATCCAGACACTCCTTTACAACAGCGCCCAGGTCGCCAACGGTCAGGCGTTCGTCTTCAACTCGATCATCGCGGTCGTCATCGGCGGAGTACTCCTGACCGGCGGCTACGGATCGGTTGTCGGCGTCGTGCTGGGCACGCTGACCTTCGCCATCGTCCAGCAGGGCATCTACTACACCGGCTGGAACTCCGACTGGGCCAGCCTCATCCTCGGCATCCTGCTGCTTGCCGCGGTCCTGATGAACAACACCTTCCGAAAGATGGCCCTGTCCTACGCACCGAAGAGGAAGGCGTGAGCATGTCCGAGCCGCTCCTGAAGCTGACCGACGTCTCCAAGTCGTACGGCGCCACCGCCGTCCTGCACGACATCTCCCTCGAAGTCCGGCCGGGCGAGGTGCTGTGCCTGCTCGGCGACAACGGCGCCGGCAAGTCCACCCTGATCAAGGTGCTCTCGGGCTTCCACGAGCCGACGTCCGGCACTTTCGAGGTCGACGGGAAGCCGGCGACCTTCAAGAGCCCCAGGGACGCCGGCGAACACGGGATCGCCTGCGTCCACCAGTTCGGTGGAACCTTCCCGCTGATGAGCATCGGGCGCTCGTTCTTCGTGGGCGCCGAGCCGACCAAGGGCTGGGGCCCCCTAAGGCGGTTCGACCGGAAGTTCGCCGGCGAGGTGGCGGTGCGCGAGATACGCGCGCTGGGCATCACCAGGGTGACTGACGGCGACCGGCTCGTGGGTGGACTGTCCGGAGGTGAACGCCAGGCTCTGGCGATCGGCCGTGCCGTCTACTTCGGCGCCAACGTGCTGATCCTCGACGAGCCGACCGCGGCGCTGGGTGTCAAGGAAGCCGCACATGTCCTGCGCATCATCATGCAAGCGCGCCAGAAGGGCATCGCCGTCATCCTCGTGACCCACAACGTCACCCACGCCATGGCGGTCGGCGACCACTTCGCGGTCCTTATTCGCGGAACCCTCGCCGCCGACTTCCGCAAGGGCGAACGTACGCGCGAGGAGATCACCGACCTCATGGCGGGCGGCGAGGCGATGGCCGAGCTCGAAGCAGAGATCGAGGCCTACCAGCGCGAGCACGCCGGCCAGGTGCCCGACCCGGCGGAGCTCGAGCAGCTCGCCGACCACCAGAAGCCGACCGCCTGACGGTCCCAGACGTTCGATCGACGACAGAAAGCAACGTGAAATGACTAAGAACTCCCTTGGTATCGCCGTCATCGGTGCCGGAATGGTCGGACGTGCCCACGCCGCCGGCTACCGTGCCGCCAGCCAGCTCTACGATCTCGACCTGCCGGACATCCGGCTGGTCGCGATCGCGGACACCCATGAGCCGTTCGCGGTCGACGGCGCCCGGCGCTTCGGCTACGAACGCGCGGAGACCTCGTGGCAGGCGATCGTGGAGGCGCCCGACGTCGACGTGGTCTCGGTGGCGATCGCGAACGTGCTGCACAGACCGGTCGTGGAGGCACTGCTCGCAGCCGGGAAGCACGTCCTGTGCGAGAAGCCGCTGGCGCCGTCGGTGGAGGACGCAAAGGCGATGGTGGCGGCCGCCGAGACCGCCGACAGCCAGTCCGGCGTCGGCTTCTCCTTCCGCCGCACCCCCGGGATCAATGCGATCCGCGAGCAGGTCCAGGCCGGCGCGATCGGCGACCTGCGGCACTTCAACGGCCACTACTGGTGCGACTACGCGCAGGATCCGAAGAACCCGATCAGCTGGCGCTACAAGGGCGCCCCCGGGACGGGCGCGCTCGCCGACATCGGCAGCCACATGATCGACCTGGGGGAGTACCTCTGCGGGCCGATCGCGAGCGTGAGCGGGGCGGTCTTCCAGACGTTCACCCGTGAGCGCCCGAAGCCGCTCGGCGCGACCGTCGGTCACGCCGGCGGGGCGGTCAGCGACGAGACCGAGCCGGTGGAGAACGAGGACATCGCCACCTTCACCGCCACCTTCGCCGGCGGTGCCGTCGGCACGTTCTCCATCAGCCGGGTCGCGCACGGGCTCCCGAACGGCCTGGGGTTCGAGATCTTCGGCGGCACGGGTGCCGCTGGGTTCGACCTCAACCGGCCCGGCGAGTTCACCTTCGCCGACCAGAGCGCCGGCAGCCGGACCAACGGCTACCGCCAGGTGCTCATCGGCCCCCAGCACCCCGGCATCCTCAAGGGCATCCCGATGGACTTCCCGTCCGTGGGCCACGGCCAGAACGAGCTGTTCGCCTGGCAGGCCCGAGCGTTCCTGGACCAGGTCGCCGGCCTCGGAAAGCTCCCGACCGTCCCGTCGCTCGCGCACGGCCTCCACAACATGGAGATCCTCGCCGCCGTGAGCGAGTCCGCCGCCGACGGCGGCAAGACGGTCACTCTCGCCTGACACCAAGAACCAGCACCAAGGAGTATCGATATGAAGCTCGGCGCCTACACCGCCTGCCTGCACGACAAGACCCTCGACGACGCGCTGTCCATCCTTGGTGGCCTCGGCCTGACCTCGGTCGAGGTGAACTCCGGCGGGTTCATCGGCACACCGCACTGCCCTGTCGACGAGCTGCTCGAGAGCGAGGACGCACGCCGCGACTACCTCGCGACCTTCGACCGGCACGGGATCGAGCTCACCGCCCTCAACTGCAACGGCAACCCCCTCCACCCCGACGAGGAGGTGCGGTCCAAGCACGCCGAGGACGTACGGCGGTCGATCCGGCTCGCGGCGCTGCTCGGCGTGAAGACGGTCATCACCATGTCCGGGCTCCCCGGGTCGGAGCCCGGGACGACCCGTCCGTCGTGGAACGTCATCCCGTGGGACTCCGCCTACAAGGAGAGCCTCGACTACCAGTGGAACGAGGTCGCCGTCCCGTACTGGACGGAGATCCAGCTCCTCGCCGCGGAGAACGACGTCAACGTCGCCATCGAGATGCACCCCCACAACCTGGTCTTCAACCCGGCAACGCTCAAGCGCCTCGCCGAGCTGACGACCCCCGAGGGCGGCCGCACTCACGTGGGTGCGGAGATGGACCCCAGCCACCTCTTCTGGCAGTGGATCGACCCTGTGGCGGCGATCGAGGAGCTCGGAGACCTGGTGTTCTTCGCCGCGGCCAAGGACACGCTCATCCACGAGACCGCCCAGGTCAACGGCGTCCTCGACGACCGGTTCGAGTGGATCCCCGAAGAGGAGAACCCGGTCGGCCTCGGCGGCCACTACACCGTGACCCGCTGGCCGGCGGTGCCGGGCTGGTCGTTCGTCGCCGTCGGTCGCGGCCACGACGTGGAGTTCTGGAGCCGGTTCCTGACGGCGCTGCACAAGGCCAACCCGGACCTGCACGTCAACATCGAGCACGAGGACGCGTCGTTCGGCCAGATCGAGGGCATCGAGTTCGCCGCCCAGAACCTGGTCGAGGCCGGCCGGCGCTCCGGCGTCGTCGAGCACTGACACCCCAAGGAGCACCGGCATGACCAACTACCTGACCCGCGAGGCCACGACGCCGGACCTGACCGACGAGCAGTGGGACCGCCTGCTCGAGGTGCGGGCCACCGACCCCACCGCGATCGCGCGGGGGTACGCGACCCGGCGCCGCCCGGAGCCGCTGCTCTCGACGAAGCGGACGTTGTTCCTCGTCGCGGCCGACCACCCGGCGCGAGGTGCGCTCGCCTCGGGCGGGAACCCGATGGCGATGGCTGACCGCCGGACGCTTCTTGCGCGTCTCGTCACCGCACTGGAGAACCCGGATGTCGACGGCGTGCTCGGGACCCCGGACGTGATCGAGGAGCTGCTGCTTCTCGGGGCGCTCGAGGGCAAGGTCGTGATCGGATCGATGAACCGCGGCGGCCTCGACGGAGCGACGTGGACCATGGACGACCGTTTCACCGCGTACGACGCCGCCAGCATCGCCGCGTGTCGGCTCGAGGGCGGCAAGATGCTGCTGCGCATCGACGACCAGGATGTGCTGACGGCGGACACCATCGAGGGCTGCTCGATCGCCGTGAGCGAGCTCGCGGCCCTCGGGCTCATCTCGATGGTCGAGCCGCTGCCGTACCGCTTCGAGGACGACGGCAGGCGCACGCTCCTCAAGGACGCCAAGTCCCTCGCCCGGGCGGTCACCGTGGCCAGCGGTCTGGGCACCACGAGCGCCTTCACCTGGCTCAAGATGCCCGCCTGCGACGATCCCGAGGTGGTGTTCGGCGCCACGACGCTGCCCTGCGTCGTCCTGGGCGGCGTGCCCAGCGCTGACCCGGAGCGGGACCTGAAGGACTGGGGCCGTGCACTGGTGCAGCCCACGGTGCGGGGCCTCGTCGTCGGCCGGGCCCTCCTCTACCCGCCCGACGGCGACGTCGCCGCTGCCGTTGCCTCGGCCGCCGCGGTACTCCATGCCGCTCATTCGGCACGACAGATATGAAGGAGCATCTTGTGACCGACACCCATTCCGCCGCACGCGCGGACGCGAGCTCGATCGTCGACGACGCGCTCCCGCCTACCCTGCGGGCCGCTCGCACCACCCTGACGGCCCTGTGGAACGACTCCGCGGACCTCGACGAGCTGCGCCGGTCGATCGAGTACGGGGCGGTCGGCGCGACGTGCAACCCCGTCATCGCACTGACGACGATCGGCCGCCACCTCGACGAGTGGGGCCCGCGCCTGCGGCAGATCGCCGCGGAGAACCCGACGTTCTCCGAGTCCCAGGTGGGCTGGGCAGCGGTCGAGCAGATGTCGGTCGAGGCTGCGGCGCTCCTCGAGCCCGCGTTCGTCGAGCATGCCGGCCGCAACGGGCGCCTGTCGATCCAGACGGACCCGCGGCTCCACAACAACCCCGAGGCGCTCGTTGCGCAGGCCGAGCGGTTCCACGCCTTGGCCCCCAACATGATCGTCAAGATCCCGGCGACCAGCTCGGGCATCGTGGCCATCGAGGAGGCGACGTACCGGGGCGTCAGCATCAACGCCACCGTGTCCTTCACCGTCGCCCAGGCAGTGGCCGTCGCCGAGGCGATCGAGCGCGGCTTGGACCGCCGCGACGCCGAGGGCAAGGACACGGCGTCGATGGGTCCCGTCTGCACCATCATGGGCGGCCGTCTCGACGACTGGCTCAAGGCGGTCGCCGTGCGCGACCGGGTGCTCCTCGACCCCGGCGTGCTCGAGTGGGGCGGCGTCGCGGCCCTGAAGAAGGCCTACCGCACCTTCACCGAGCGGGGTCTGCGCACCCGCGTGCTCTCCGCCGCGTTCCGCAACCAGCTCCAGTGGAGCGAGCTCGTCGGCGGCGACCTTGTCGTGTCACCCCCGTTCGACTGGCAGGTCCGCATCAACGCCAACCCGTTCGACGCCGCACGCCGCATCGACGTACCCGTCGACCAGGAGATCGTCGACACCCTCTATGAGCGGCTCCCCGAGTTCCGCAAGGCCTACGACGTCGACGGGCTCACGCCTGCGGAGTTCGACGAGTTCGGCGCCACCCGCCATACGCTGCGCCAGTTCCTGGCGGCGACCGCCGACCTCGACGCCCTCGTGCGGGACCAGATCCTGCCCTCCGTCTGAGTCACCCGGTACGCCAGCACATGAACACCACACCCGCGACCTTCGACGTCATCACGGTCGGCCGCGTCGGCGTCGACATCTACCCGCTCCAGGACGGCGTGGGCCTCGAGGACGTCGAGACTTTCGGCAAGTACCTCGGCGGCAGCGCCACCAACGTGGCGATCGCCGCCGCCCGGCACGGCCACCGCACCGCTGTCATCACCCGCACCGGCTCCGACCCCTTCGGACGCTTCGTGCGGCGCGAGCTCGTCCGCCTCGGCGTCTCCGACGCGTTCGTCGGCGTCGAGCTGGACCTGCTCACGCCCGTGACGTTCTGCGAGATCTTCCCGCCTGACAGGTTCCCCCTCTACTTCTACCGGAGGCCGAAGGCCCCAGACCTCGCGATCACCGCGGACTCGCTCGACCTTGACGCGATCCACGACGCAGGCGTCTTCTGGCTGACGGTCACCGGCCTCACCGAGGAGCCGAGCCGCTCGGCCCACCACGTCGCGTTGACCGCACGCGGCCGGCGACGTCACACCGTGCTCGACCTCGACTACCGGCCGATGTTCTGGCTCTCGCCGGCGGACGCAACTCGCGAGGTCCAGCGGGCGCTCCCGAACGTGACCGTCGCGGTCGGCAACAGCGAGGAGTGCGAGGTCGCGGTCGGCGAGACGGATCCGCACCGTGCCGCCGACGCACTGCTGGAGCACGGGGTCGAGCTCGCGGTCGTGAAGCAGGGGCCGAAGGGCGTGCTCGCCAAGACCCGCGACAAGACGGTCCAGGTCCCGCCGTTCCCCGTGGAGGTCGTCAACGGCCTGGGTGCGGGCGACGGGTTCGGTGGAGCGCTCTGCCACGGCCTCCTCGAGGGCTGGGACCTGGAGCAGACCGTGCGGTTCGCGAACGTGGCCGGGGCGATCGTCGCCTCGCGGCGGGAGTGCTCGACCGCGATGCCGACCAGCTCCGAGGTCGAGCAGGCACTTCAGGGAGCCTGACGACGTCCCACACTGACCGTTTCCCCTCCCCAGAGCGGTTCGAGGAGTTCCGCTCCGTCCGAGCCGTGACCACCGCCTGACCGCAAAGGAAGCAGAGAACCACCATGAGCCACAGCACCGAGAACCTGCCGGTCGCCGATCCCTTCGTCGAGGAGGGTGGCCTGCCCGTCGTGGGCCACTGGATCGACGGCACCTACCACACCTCCCGCAGCGGGCGCACCGCGCCCGTCTACGACCCTGCGATCGGCAAGCAGACCAAGGAGGTCGCCCTCGCCGACGAGGCGGAGGTCGAAGCCGCGATCGCTTCGGCCGCGCGCGCGTTCCCCGGCTGGGCGGCGACGTCCATGACCAAGCGCCAGGCCGTCGTGTTCCGCTTCCGCGAGCTGCTCAACGAGCGCAAGCACGAGCTGGCCGAGATCATCACGAGCGAGCACGGCAAGGTTGTCTCCGACGCCGCGGGCGAGGTGCAGCGCGGGCTCGAGGTCGTCGAGCTCGCCACCGGGTTCCCGCACCTCCTCAAGGGTGCCTACTCCGAGAACGTCTCGACGGGCATCGACGTGTACTCGACCAAGCAGCCCCTTGGTGTGGTCGGCATCATCAGCCCGTTCAACTTCCCCGCCATGGTGCCGATGTGGTTCTTCCCCATCGCGATCGCCGCCGGCAACTCCGTCGTCCTCAAGCCGAGCGAGAAGGACCCGTCGGCCGCGGTCTGGATGGCCGAGCTCTGGAAGGAGGCGGGTCTGCCCGACGGCGTGTTCACGGTCCTGCAGGGCGACAAGCTCGCCGTCGACGGCCTGCTCACCCATCCCGAGGTCAAGGCGATCTCGTTCGTCGGCTCCACGCCGATCGCGAAGTACATCTACGAGACCGCCGCCAAGCACGGCAAGCGTGTGCAGGCGCTCGGCGGCGCGAAGAACCACATGCTCGTCCTCCCGGACGCCGACCTCGACCTCGTGGCCGACCAGGCCATCAACTCGGGCTACGGCTCGGCCGGCGAGCGCTGCATGGCGATCAGCGTCGTGCTCGCCGTCGAGCCCGTCGCCGACGAGCTCATCGAAAAGATCACCGAGCGCATCGCAAGGCTCCGCGTCGGCGACGGCCGCCGCGAGCCCGACATGGGCCCGCTCGTCACGGCCCAGCACCGCGACAAGGTGGTCTCGTACATCGACATCGCGGCCGAGGACGGCGCGACGGTCGTCGTCGACGGCCGCGGCATCGAGGTGGACGGCGCGGCCGACGGCTTCTGGCTCGGGCCGACCCTGCTCGACTGCGTGCCCACGACGAGCCGTGCCTACACCGAGGAGATCTTCGGCCCGGTGCTCTCGATCGTGCGCGTCGAGAGCTTCCAGCAGGGCGTGGACCTCATCAACTCCGGCGAGTTCGGCAACGGCACCGCGATCTTCACGAACGACGGCGGTGCCGCTCGTCGCTTCCAGAACGAGATCGAGGTCGGCATGATCGGGATCAACGTCCCGATCCCGGTGCCGGTGGCGTACTACTCGTTCGGCGGATGGAAGAACTCGCTGTTCGGCGACTCGAAGGCCTACGGCATCCAGGGCTTCGACTTCTTCACGCGCGAGAAGGCGGTCACGTCGCGCTGGCTCGACCCGGCCAAGCACGGCGGCATCAACCTCGGGTTCCCGAAGAACGACTGACGACGCACGGATCACAAAGGAGTGAGGCACGCGATGCACGCACGCAACGCATGGTTCCGCCCGCGCGGGACGCTCTCCCAGGACGGCTGGAAGAGCGTCGTCGAGGCGACGCTCGACGGCTGGGTGCACACCGGCCTTCGCGTGGCCGACCTCGGCGACGGTGGCTCACGTGACCTGCCCGCCGCCGACGTCGAGCGGATCGTCGTGCCGCTCACCGGTGGCTGCGAGGTCGCGTGGACCTCGTCCGACGGTTCGGGCGCCGTCGAGTCCGGCACCGTGGAGCTCGAAGGCCGGTCGTCCGTCTTCGACGGTCCGACCGACGTCGTCTACCTCCCCGTCGGGACGGAGGCGGTGATCTCCGGTCCGGGCCGCGTCGCCGTCGCGGAGGCCCCGGCGACCGAGCGGCACCAGCTGCGGGTGATCGCCAAGGACGAGGTGCCGGTCGAGCTCCGGGGCGCCGGCCGGTCGAGCCGGCAGGTGCACAACTTCGGCACGCCCGGCGTGCTCGACGCTGAGAAGCTGATCGTGTGCGAGGTGATCACGCCGGCCGAGAACTGGTCGTCGTACCCAGCACACAAGCACGACGAGCACATCGCGGGCCACGAGTCGCGGCTCGAGGAGATCTACTACTTCGAGTCGGCCCCCGCGCGCGGCCTCGACGCGCCCGCGGACGCCGAGCCGTTCGGCATGTTCGCCACCTACTCCTCGCCCGCCGGCGAGATCGACGTGACCTCGATCGTGCACACGGGCGACGTCGCGCTCGTGCCGTACGGCTACCACGGCCCGGCCGTCGCGGCACCCGGTTACGACCTCTACTACATCAACGTCATGGCCGGGCCCGACGCCGAGCGCGAGTGGCTCATCAGCGACGACCCCGCCCACGCGTGGGTCCGCTCCAGCTGGCAGACCCAGACCATCGACCCCCGGCTGCCCTACACGGCCCGCCAGGCCACCCACCAGGAAGGACTGTGACGACCGTGCAGACCAAGCGGATGACGGTGGCCCAGGCCCTCGTCGAGTTCCTCGCCCGCCAGTGGACCGTCGACGGCGACATCCGGGAGCGCACCATACCCGGCGTGTTCGGCATCTTCGGGCACGGCAACGTCGCCGGCATCGGCCAGGCCCTGCGTCAGGCGAACGAGCTCGAGCCCGACCTGATGCCGTACTACCAGGCCCGCAACGAGCAGGCCATGGTGCACCAGTCGGTCGGATACGCCCGCATGCACCGCCGTCGCGCGACGTTCGCGTCAGCGGCGTCCGTCGGCCCGGGCGCCGCGAACATGCTGACCGGTGCCGCTCTTGCCACCAGCAACCGGATGCCGGCCCTGCTGCTGCCGAGCGACACGTTCGCCACGCGCGTGGCCGACCCCGTGCTGCAACAGCTCGAGCTCCCGCACGACATCGGCGTCCAGGTGACCGACGCCTTCCGCCCGCTGTCACGGTTCTTCGACCGCGTGCAGCGCTCGGAGCAGCTCTACTCGATCGCGCTCGCGGCGATGCGTGTGCTCACTGACCCCGCCGAGACCGGCGCCGTCACGATCGCTCTCCCCGAGGACGTGCAGGCCGAGGCGTTCGACGTGCCCCTGGAGTTCCTTCAGGAGCGGGAGTGGCACGTCCGCCGTCCGCTGCCCGAACGGGGTCCGCTCGAGCGTGCGGTCGCCGCCGTCCGCGCGGCGAGGCGGCCCGTCATCGTCGCCGGCGGCGGCGTCATCTACTCGGGCGCCGAGGACGTGCTGCGCCGCCTCGTCGAGGCGACCGGCATCCCGGTCGGCACGTCACAGGCCGGCGGCGGGTCGCTGCCGTGGGACCACCCGCAGTACCTCGGCGGCATCGGCGCGACCGGCACGACCGCCGCGAACCGCCTCGCCGCCGACGCCGACCTCGTCATCGGCGTCGGCACCCGGTACAGCGACTTCACCACCGCCAGCCGCACCGTGTTCCAGGACCCCGGCGTGCGGTTCGTGAACATCAACGTCGCCGCATTCGACGCGTACAAGCACGGCTCGCAGCTGCCCGTGGTCGCCGACGCCCGCGAGACCCTGGCGGCCCTGGCCCACGAGCTCGAGGGACACCGCGTGGCGCCGGCCTACACCGCACGCATCGAGCGCGAGAACCGCGAGTGGGACACAGCCGTCGACACCGCGTTCGCCCCGTCCGGCGCCGACCGGCCCGGCCAGGCCGAGATCATCGGCGCCGTGCAGGGCGCGAGCGACCCGACCGACGTGATCGTGCAGGCCGCCGGCTCGCTGCCCGGAGACCTGCACAAGCTCTGGCGCGTGCGCGACCCGCTGGGCTACCACGTCGAGTACGCGTTCTCCTGCATGGGCTACGAGATCGCCGGCGGGCTCGGCGTCCGGCGCGGCGCACCCGACCGCGACGTCATCGTCATGGTCGGTGACGGCTCGTACCTGATGCTGCACACCGAGCTCGTGACCGCCGTGGCCGAAGGCCTCAAGGTCATCGTCATCATCATCCAGAACCACGGCTACGCCTCGATCGGGCACCTGTCCGAGACCGTCGGGTCGGACCGGTTCGGCACCAAGTACCGCACCTACGACGAGAACGCCCGCAACTTCGAGGGCACCGAGACCCTCCCGGTCGACCTCGCCGCTAACGCGCGCTCCTACGGCGTCGACGTCATCGAGGTCGCCCCCGGCCCCAAGTCGATCGAGGAGCTGAAGTCCGCCATCGCGACCGCGAAGGCGTCCGATCGGTCGACGGTGATCCACCTCGAGTCCGACCCGCTCGTGTACGCACCGGACGGCGAGGGCTGGTGGGACGTCCCCGTCGCCCCGGAGGCGGAGCTCGAAGTGACGAGGAGCGCCTACCGCGACTACCTCGTCGACAAGGCCAAGCAGCGACCGCTGCTCGGATGACTCCCTGCCCCGCACGACGGCGCGCCCGAGCGCCCCGCGTTCCACGCCTAGAGCTGAGAGGACACCACCATGGTGACGATCGCCCTTGACCCCACGCCCTTCCACCACGACAACGGCCTGCTTGACTTCCCCGATGTCGTGGCCAGGCTCGGTTACGACGCGATGCAGCTCACGCCGCACGCGGACTTCACGCCGTTCTTCCGGTACCCGAAGGCGGACGACGGGCTCGTGGCCGCCCTGCGGAAGCGTGCCGCCGATGCCGGGGTCGCGATTCCCGCCATCCTGCCGGTGCAGCGCATCTCGTGGCCCGACGAGCCGCAGCGCGAGGCGGCCGTGCGGAACTTCCTGCGCGTGATCGAGCTCGCCGTCGAGCTGGAGGTCCCGGTCATCAACACGGAGTTCAGCGGCCGCCCCGAGCGGTCCGAGGACTCCGAGGCCGCGTTCTACCGGTCGATGGAGGTCATCCTGCCCCGCATCGAGCAGGAGGGCCTGCGCCTGAACATCGACCCGCACCCGGACGACTTCGTCGAGGACGGGCTCGAGGCGTGGCGCGTCATCCGCGGCCTGAACTCGGCCTCGGTCGGCTTCGTGTACGTGGGCTCGCACACCTTCCACTACGGAGACCGTGCTACCACCCTCGTCCCGGACCTCGGCGACCGCCTCGGGGCTGTCTACGCCGCGGACTCCTTCGACCACCGCCGCTCCCACGGGCTGCGATACATCTCCAACCCGCCGGGCAACACCGCCCGGGTGCACCAGCACCTGCGCATCGGCGACGGCGACGTCGACTGGGTGGAGCTGTTCGGTGAGCTCGCGAGCACCGGATACCTCGACCGCGACGACGCCCTCATCGTGTCGAACGTCTTCGCCGAGGACGAGGACGCCGAGGAGGTCTCGCGCTTCCAGCTCGTGCGACTGCGCGGACTCATCGACGCCGCCCGCGCCGCGTAGGGGCTTGCTCGCGGGCTCGGAGCTCGGGGGCTATCCACAGGCTTCCCGACTGTGGCGCGCGGATCCGGGTGGATCTTCATACAGTCGGAGCGGTGGTGATCCGCAGGGGGTCGCGTCGGAAGCGATACCACCAGCGCGAGCTTGGGGGAGGGCGGCATGTCTGCTGTGGTGAAACGGGAACGAGTGGGCCAAGGGGCTTGGGATGGTGCCGGCGATGCTGCCGCGGTCGCACATGACCGGTACGAGGCGCGAGCCGATGGGTCTGTCTTGCTTGAACGTGAGGTGCGGGAGCTCGTCCGTCGACGTGGGCTTGACCCGATGGCCGAATCTGAGCGATTCGAAGTATTGGTGCGCGAAGCGGCTGCGGACTACGCCGAACGCGCGGCCCGGGGTGCCGTCCAGCCGCTGACCGACGTGGATGGGGCAGTGCAGGAGGTCATCGACACGGTCGGTGGATTCGGGCCTCTGCAGCCGTATCTCAACGATCCGGAGATTGAGGAGATTTGGATCAATTCGCCGACGCACGTCTACGTCGCGCGGCGCGGCGTGCCCGAGCTGACCAGCACGGTCCTGACCACCGAGCAGGTGCGTGACCTGGTGGAACGCATGCTCAAGACCTCGGGGAGACGCCTCGACCTGTCCAGCCCGTTCGTCGACGCGCGGCTGCCGGGCGGCGAGCGGCTGCACGTCGTCATCCCTGACATAACCCGCGCGCACCTCGCGGTGAACATCCGCAAGCACGTGGTGCGGGCCCACTCGCTCGCGGACATGGTGCGGCTCGGGTCGCTGACCGCCCAGGCCGCTACCTTCCTCGACGCCGCGGTGCGGACAGGGCTGAACGTGCTGGTGTCGGGCCAGACCCAGGCCGGCAAGACCACGATGCTCAATGCGTTGGCCGGGTCGATCCCCGGCTCTGAGCGGGTCATCTCGGCCGAGGAGGTCTGGGAGCTGCGCCTCCCGGTCCGCGACCACGTGGCGCTGCAGACCCGCCCGGCGAACCTCGAGGGCACGGGCGAGGTGCCGCTGCGGCGCCTGGTCAAGGAGGCCCTGCGGATGCGTCCCGACCGGATAGTGATCGGCGAGGTCCGCGAGGCCGAGGCGTTCGACCTGCTCATCGCCCTGAACAGCGGCATCCCCGGGATGTGCACGCTGCACGCCAACACGGCGCGCGAGGCAGTCGCCAAGATGACCACGCTCCCGCTGCTCGCGGGCGAGAACGTGTCCGACCGGTTCGTGGTACCCACCGTTGCCTCCGCGGTGGACCTCGTGGTGCACCTCGGCCTGAGCAGGGCGGCCGACGGCTTGGTCCGGCGGCAGGTGCGCGAGATCGTCGCGGTGACCGGCCGCGTCGAGGAGGGGCGCATCGAGACCGCTGGGATCTTCGACCGGGACGCCGGGGGCGACCTGCGCCGCGGCGACGGGATGCCGCCCGGCGAGGACCGGTTCGAGCGTGCCGGGATCGACGTGCGGGCGCTGCTCGCCGACCCGCGCGTCGTTCCCGTCGGCGCGCGTCCCGAGGCCCGCGCGGGCGCCGGTCCCTGGGCGGCGCGCTGATGGGCGTCGTGGCGGGACTGCTCCTGGGTGCCGGTGTGTTCTGCGTGTGGTGGTCGTTCTGGGCCCCGACGCCGCGCGCCGTCGGCCGGGTGACCTGGCAGATGCGCACCCGGGACCTGCTCACGCAGGCCGGAGCGCCATCGGTCACGCCCGCGATGCTCGTGGGTGCCTGCGCGGCGCTGGGCGTCGTGACCCTGCTGCTGGCGCTCGTCCTGACCCGCTCACCAGCCATCGCCGCATGCTTCGCGGTGCTGGCCGCGCCCGGCCCCGTGATGCTGGTCCGCGCACGGGCACGCCGCCGTCGTCGTGCACTGCGGGAGGTCTGGCCAGAGGTCGTGGACCACCTCTCTTCAGGGGTGCGGGCCGGGCTGTCGCTGCCCGAGGCGGTGGCCCAGCTGGGGCACCGCGGGCCGGTCGAGCTGCGGGAGCCGTTCGGCCGCTTCGCGCACGACTACCGGGCCGGCGGCCGGTTCGGGGACGCGCTCGACGCACTCAAGGAGCGCCTCGCGGACCCGGTGGCCGACCGGATCATCGAAGCCCTTCGCCTCACGCGGGAGGTCGGCGGCCAAGACCTGGGCCGGCTCCTGCGGACGCTCAGCGGATTCCTGCGGGAGGACGCCGCGACCCGCGGCGAGCTCGAGGCACGACAGAGCTGGACCGTCAACGGCGCCCGCGTAGCGGTCGCCGGACCGTGGGTGGTGCTCGCCCTGCTCTCCACCCGGCCGGAGACGGCCCGCGCCTACGACTCGCCCGCCGGGATCACGGTGCTGGTCACCGGCGGACTCTGCGCCCTGGTCGCCTACCGGGCGATGCTGCGGATCGGGCGCCTGCCCGCCGAGCGCAGGGTGCTGCGGTGACGGGCTGGGCGTCGGGGGCGCTCGCGGGCCTCGGCGTCGCGCTGGGGATCCTGATCGTGCTGGCCCGCCTGCGGGCGCGTGCCGTCACCCTCGACGAGCGGCTCGCGCCGTACCTGCGCCCGCGCGACGCGACCTCGACGCTCCTGCGCGAGGTCAGCCGCACCTCGGCGGTGGTCCGCCTCCTCGGCCTGCACGACGTCGGCGCGCGGCTCGAAAGGTTCGGCTCGCCCCGCGAGGAGGTGCGACGACGGCTCGACCGCGCCGGGTCCGCGGAGTCTGTCGACCACTTCCGGGCCCGGCAGGTTGTGTGGACGGTGGCCGGGCTCGCCGCCGGCCTGGGGATCGCACTGCTGCTCGCGGCGACCCGCGGGGCCGCGGTAGTCCCGCTGGCGGCGCTCGTCGTCGTCGCGGGCGGATGCGGCTACGTGGCGTGCGACCAGGCCCTCACCCTGCAGGTCCGGCGGCGCGAGGAGCGGCTGCTCGCCGAGCTGCCGACCATCGCGGAGCTGCTCGCCCTGGCCGTGGCGGCGGGGGAGAGCCCGCCTGCCGCCCTCGAACGCGTGGCCTCGACGGCGCGCGGCGAGCTGGCCGCCGAGATCCGGCGCATGGTCGCCGAGGTGCGCGCCGGAGCGCCCGTGACCGCCGCCCTGACCGCGCTCGCGGACCGGTCCGGCCTGCCGCCCCTGTCGCGGTTCGCCGAGGGCGTGGTGGTCGCGCTGGAACGCGGCACGCCCCTGGCCGACGTGCTGCGGGCCCAGGCCCACGACGTCCGTGAGGCAGGCCGCCGCTCGCTCCTGGAAGCGGGCGGCCGCAAGGAGATCCTGATGATGATCCCCGTGGTGTTCCTGGTGCTTCCAGTGACCGTCATCTTCGCTGTTTTCCCGAGCCTTGCCACTCTGAGGATCGGGCTCTGACATGACTCTGCGAACGGGTCCGCTGACGAAAGGACGTGCCATGAGCAAGGATCGCGAGCTGGACCCTGAACGGGGCGACGTGCCCGGTTGGGTACTCGTCACGCTGATGACCGCCGGACTGGTGGTCGCGCTCTGGGCGGTCGCGGGCCCGCTGCTCGAGGACGCGTTCCGGCAGGCGATCAGCAGCGTCACCGGACAGGGGTGAGCTCCGGCCGGTCCGAGCACGGCTCCGCGGCCGTCGAGTTCCTCCTGGTCTCCGTGCTGGTCCTGGCGCTGCTGCTCGGCGTGGTCCAGGTGGCGCTCGCGGTGCACGTCCGATCTCTCGCCACCGACGCAGCGGCTGAGGGCGCTCGCGTCGCGGCCCGCGCCGACCGCACCCCGGCTGACGGTGTGGCCCGGACCCGGGCGCTCCTGGCCGACGCCCTGACCGGCGACTACGCCCGCGACGTCACCGCGCGCCGGGCCACGCTCGACGGCTCCGCGGTCACCGAGGTGACGGTGCGCACGCCGCTGCCCGTGGTCGGGTTGCTCGGGCCCGGCGGGACGCTGACGGTGCGGGGCCACGCGCTGGAGGAGCTGTGAGGGGCGCTGGTCCGGCGGGGGAGCGCGGCTCCGCCATGGTCGAGTTCCTCGGCGTAGCGCTGATCCTGCTGATCCCGCTCGTCTACCTCGTGGTGACGCTGGGGCGTGTCCAGGCCGGTGCGTTCGCCGCCGAGGGCGCAGCCCGGGAGGCGGTCCGCGCGATGGTCACGGCGGAGTCGTCGTCGGCGGGGGCGGCCCGCGCCGAGACCGCAGTCGGTATCGCCCTCGCGGACCAGGGCTTCGCGCGCGATGCCGGCGTGCTCAGCCTGGAGTGCTCGTCGTCCCCGTGCCTGACGCCGGGCGGCGCCGTGGGCGCCGTCGTCCGGGTCGAGGTGCCACTGCCCCTGCTGCCCGACGCCGTGCGCAGCTGGGTGCCGCTGTCCGTCCCGGTCGAGGCGGCCCGGACCGGAACGGTCGACAGATACACGCAGGCCCGGCCGTGAGGCGCACGACAGCGGCGGCCCGCATCCTCCTCGGGGAAGGTGCGGGCCGCCGCCGTTTTGGGCAGGTCAGCCCGTCAGGGGACCGAGCAGGTTGCCGTGGGTAGGTTGGTGTTGCCGTTCTTGAAGACCGTGATGCCGAAGTTGTTGCCGGCCCCGTTCGGCGTCGCCGTCAGTGTGCCGGACGTGCCGGAGACCGTGGCGTTCCAGGAGTTCTGCAGGCTCTGCGCGCCCTGCAGCTGGATCGAGACCCGCCACGTCGAGCTGCCGGAGACCGCGAGCGAGACGTTGAACCGGTCGGCCCATTCGGTCGACCTGGTGACGGCGACCGTGCAGCCGCCGGGCTGCGGGTTGGTGGAGCCGGCGTTCAGCGCGTTGAGCGTGGCGGTGTAGGCGGGCTTCTTGTTGCCGTTGCCGTCGAACAGCAGCGGGGTGCCGCTGGCACGCCACGAGTCGGTGTCGCGGACACCCCACACGGAGATTCCCGTGCAGCGGGAGACGGCGAGACAGGCCTGGACCACCCTGCGATAGTTGTCGGCCTGCGCGGTGCCGGAGCCCTCGATGTCGAGCTCGGTGATCTGGACGTCGACGCCCAGCGCCGCGAAGCTCGACAGCGTGGTCTGGTAGTTGCCCGGCACGGGGCTCTGCGAGTTGAAGTGGGACTGGAAGCCCACGCAGTCGATGGGCACGCCGCGGGCCTTGAAGTCGCGGACCAGGTTGTACACGGCCTGCGTCTTCGCGTGCGTCCAGTCGTCCGTGTTGTAGTCGTTGTAGCAGAGCTTGGCGTTCGGGTCGGCGGCCCGGGCGGCGCGGAACGCCGCCTCGATCCAGTCGTTGCCGGTGCGCTGCAGGTTCGAGTCGCGCCGGGCGCCGGAGGATCCGTCCTGGAACGCCTCGTTCACCACGTCCCAGGAGTGGATCTGGCCGCGGTAGTGGGTAGCGACCTGGGTGACGTGGTTGAGCATCGCGGACCGCAGGGCGGAGCCGCTCATGTTCTGCATCCAGCCCGGCTGCTGCGAATGCCAGGCCAGGGTGTGCCCACGGACCTGCTTGCCGTTGCTACGTGCCCAGTTCACGATCTGGTCGCCTGCCCCGTAGCTGAACTGGTTCTGGTTCGGCTCGGTCGCGTCGATCTTCATCTCGTTCTCGGCGG
Source organism: Promicromonospora soli (assembly GCF_014653785.1). Classification (GTDB taxonomy): domain Bacteria; phylum Actinomycetota; class Actinomycetes; order Actinomycetales; family Cellulomonadaceae; genus Promicromonospora; species Promicromonospora soli. The sequence continues at coordinate 62,534 of NZ_BNAS01000011.1, forward strand.
TGATCATGTTGAACTCGCGGTTCGCGATGGTCGTGTAGGCCGAGTCGCTCAGCCTGAACCCCGCGATGGCGGTGCCGAAGTAACGGCCTGACTCCGCGGCGGCGGCCTGCAGCGTGCTGCCGGCGGCCTGTGCAGAGGTGGCTGCCACACCGGTGGTGAGGACTACAGCGGTCAGCGTGGCGAGCGAGATGGCTCGCAACCTGCGCCGGGGGCGCGATGGGTTGGGTGATCGGGTCATCGGTGATCCCTTCGTGCTGGACGTGCCGTCGTTGGCCCGTCGGGCGTGGAAAAGGATTTCGATTTCTCACCCCCGGTGTCAAGTCCTCTCGCTAAACGTTTTCTAACCTCGGACGGTCGGGGGCCCGGTGCTGTGAGCAGGGATGTCAGGGCCGGCTTTCAAACCTCCGCCGCGCCGGGACCGTGCGGCCCGGACACAATGAGCGGATGAGCCCTGCCGACCACAGCGGACGCGACCACAGCGGACGCGACCCGGAGAGCGGCCGGATCATGCTGCTGACCGCCGCGTTCGTCGCGTTCGCGCTGATGCTGGTCGCGGTGGTCGCCTCCGCGAGCGCTGTCCACCTGGACCGCAAGGCGCTCTACGACGTCGCGGACCTCGCGGCGGCCGACGCCGCGGACGCGATGTCCCCGGACGCTTTCTACACGGGCGTCGGCGCACCCGCCGACGGCGCTTCCCTCACCCTGTCCGACACCGGGGTGCGTGCCGCCGTCGAGCAGTACCTGGCCGAGCATCCGCCGGGGCTGCCCGTGGCGGTGGCCGAGGCGTCGTCGCCGGATGGCCGCTCGGCCCGGGTGACCCTGGCGGGCGTGTCCCGGCCGCCGCTGCTGCGCTGGTTCACTGACTCGTTCGGCGGCGGGATCACCGTCTCGGCGTCGTCGACGGCACGAGCGTGGTGAGCTCGCGGACGCGGAGCCATTCACCTTGTATGTGAGTTTCGAAGGTCGGGGCTCGTTATAGTCGGCCCGGAGTTTGTGCTGGTCATCAGCAATCTCGTCGACCACATCGAGGGAGCAGGCTGTGCTGTCCGACATCGCGGCAGGTGTGCCGCAGCCGCAGATCAAGCCGCTGGTCGCCGGGGATCCGCAGAAGCTGGGTGGGTACGAGGTCCGGGGCAGGATCGGGAGCGGCGGCATGGGCGCCGTCTATCTCGGTGCGACGCCCAACGGACGGGCGCTGGCCATCAAGGTGATCCACCCGGAGCGGGTGGGCGAGCACGAGTTCCGGGCCCGCTTCCGGCGTGAGGTCGCCGCCGCGACGCGGGTGCGCAGCAAGCAGACGGCCGCGGTGATCGACTACGACGTCGAGGCGCCGACGCCGTGGCTGGCCACCGAGTACGTGCCCGGACCGACCCTGGCCCAGGTCGTTGCCGAGGTGGGCGTGCTGCCGGAGCCAGCGGTGCGGGAGCTGGTGGTGGGCGTGGCCCGGGCTCTGGACGCGATCCATGCCGAGGGCCTGATTCACCGTGATGTGAAGCCGGCCAACATCCTGATCGGCCCGGCCGGGCCGATCCTGCTCGACCTGGGGATCGTTGCCGACCCGGAGGGGACGTCGCTGACGACGACGGGCCTGCAGGTGGGCACCCCGCAGTACATGTCGCCGGAACAAGCGCTGGGCGAGCAGGTCTCCGCCGCGACCGACGTATGGTCCCTGGGTGCGGTGGCGTACGTTGCGGCAACGGGCCGGCCGCCGTTCGGGACGGGGGCCTCCGCCGCGGTCGGCATGCGGGTGGTCAACGAGCAGCCGCAGCTGGAGGCGCTCCCGGCAGGCCTGCGCGGGCTCGTCGGGGCGTGCTTGGCCAAGGATCCCGCAGCCCGGCCGACGACGCCGGCCCTGCTGGCCGCCGCGATCCAGCCGGCAGGTGGCGTGGACCTGCCGATGACCCGCTTGCCCCAGCCCACTTACTCGGACCTGCCCGCCGCCGCGACCGAGCTGCGCGCCGTGGATGTCGCGCAGCCGATGCCCACGACGATGCCGGACCACGAAGACGACCCAGTCCGGCCGCCCGGCAGGAAGCGTGTGGGGCTCCTCGCCGGGCTCGTCGCGGCCGGGCTCGTGCTCGTCGTCGGCGGCGTCACGGCGGCCGCCGCGTGGTGGCCCGACGACACGCCGGCGGCGGCCCGCCCGTCGGCGTCGAAGTCCGCGGCAGCACCGTCGTCGTCCGCCGAAACGGCACAGCCGGCTACGGCGAACGCACCGGCGTGTGAGATCACCTTCGAGCGGAAGGAGGCGGTCGAACGATGGTCCGGATACTGCCACGTGAACCAGGACCCGGACGCCAGCTATCAGTGGTGCTGGTACGACCTCACGGCGCAGCGGGTCATCGGCAAGTCCGAGTGCTCCAAGCGGGAGATGAGCTACATCTACAGCTACCGGCGGGAGCACGACCTCCGGGTCAAGGTCGTCGCGACGCGGGACGGTTACCACCCGAGCGAGTACGTGACGACCACCCAGGTCCCGAAGTGGTGGTGACCATGAGCAGCCGCCCTGCGGGGCGAGAGAGAATTTCGCCCCCGAGCGACGACCCGGGCCGCCGCGTTAGGTTGGGCGGCATGAGCGACCCGGAAAAGAACCAGCCGGACATGAGCGACCCGGAGGGCGGCGCGCGCCTCGAGCCGCAGCAGCTCTTCGACCTCGCCCGACAGGGTGCGGACGTGCTGCTGGACCTGGTGGACGCCGGGTTGCCGGTGGATCTGACCGACGAGGCGGGCAACTCCCTGCTGATGCTGGCGGCCTATCACGGGCATGCGGAGCTCACGGCCGGTCTCGCGGAGCGCGGCGCGGACGTGAACCGGCTGAACAGCAAGAACCAGGCGCCGCTCGCGGGGGCGATCTTCAAGAACGAGTCAGACGTGATCCGGGTGCTGATGGAGCACGGTGCCGACGTCGACGCCGGCACCCCGAGCGCTCGCGCGACGGCCAAGATGTTCGGCCGCGAGCTGCCGGAGCCCGGGGCTCGCTGAGCTCCTCGAGCCGGCGTCGGACTTACCGGCGTCGGGCACCGGCTTGCGCGGGTAACCTTGAACATCGTGGCAACCAACGACTTTCCCGCAGAGATCAAGGCGCTCCGCGCCACCCTCGACTCCATCGAGGCCGTGAGCGACCCCACCGCCCTGCAGGCGAAGATCGCCGAGCTGTCCGAGCAGGCGTCGGCGCCCAACCTGTGGGACGACCCGGACGAAGGCCAGCGGGTGTCCTCCGCGCTGTCGGCGGCCCAGTCCGAGCTCGACCGGGTCGAGAAGCTCCGCGCGCGCATCGACGACGTCGAGACGCTCGTCGAGCTCGGCGTGGAGATGGACGACGCCGACTCGCTCACCGAGGCCGAGGAGGAGGTCGCCAAGATCCGCAAGGATCTCGCGGCCCTCGAGGTGCGCACCCTGCTGAACGGCGAGTACGACTCGCGCGAGGCCGTCGTGACGATCCGCGCGGGCGCGGGCGGCGTGGACGCCGCGGACTTCGCCGAGATGCTGATGCGCATGTACCTGCGCTGGGCGGAGCGCCACGGCTACCCCACCAAGGTCGGCGACACCTCCTATGCGGAGGAGGCGGGCCTGAAGTCGGCGACGTTCGAGGTCAACGTGCCGTACGCGTTCGGGAACCTGTCGGTCGAGGCGGGCACGCACCGCCTGGTGCGCATCTCGCCGTTCGACAACCAGGGCCGCCGGCAGACGTCGTTCGCGGCGGTCGAGGTGATCCCGCTCATCGAGCAGACGGACCACATCGACATCCCGGAGTCCGAGCTCAAGATCGATGTCTACCGCTCCTCGGGACCCGGCGGGCAGTCCGTGAACACCACGGACTCCGCGGTGCGCATGACGCACATCCCCACCGGCGTCGTCGTCGCGATGCAGAACGAGAAGTCGCAGATCCAGAACCGTGCGGCCGCCTACCGCGTGCTGCAGTCGCGCCTGCTGCTGCTGCGCAAGGCGGAGGAGGCCGCGAAGAAGAAGGAGATGGCCGGCGACATCAAGGCCAGCTGGGGCGACCAGATGCGCTCCTACGTGCTGCAGCCGTACCAGATGGTCAAGGACCTGCGCACGGAGCACGAGTCGGGCAACCCCCAGGCCGTGTTCGACGGCGCGATCGACGACTTCATCGAGGCCGGCATCCGCTGGCGCCGGGGCGGTTCGGCGAGCTGACGCCGTCGGCGGCGGCCGGGTGAAATGCCGGTTGCTGGGAGAAATGGCCGATATCACGCGCCGCTGATGCGTGACCGGGTGCGGTTTGTCGGCGTGTCCGCCGGACACGCCACCCACCGCCGCACCTAGTGTCGGGCTCGTGATCAGGTTCGAGAACGTGTCGAAGGTCTACGCGCGCGGCGCGCGGCCTGCCCTCGACCAGGTCTCCGTGGACGTCGAACGTGGCGAGTTCGTGTTCCTCGTGGGGGCCTCGGGCTCGGGCAAGTCCACCTTCCTGTCGCTGGTGCTGCGCGAGCAGCGGCCCACGCGCGGGCGGGTCTACGTAGCGGGGCGGGACGTCGCGAACCTCTCCGGGTGGCGCGTGCCCACGCTGCGCCGTCAGCTCGGCGTGGTGTTCCAGGACTTCCGCCTGCTGCAGAACAAGACGGTCCACGAGAACGTGGCCTTCGCCCTGCAGGTGATCGGCAAGCCGCGCCACGTCATCCGGGACACCGTGCCCGAGGTGCTGGACATGGTGGGCCTGGCCGGCAAGGGCAAACGCATGCCCACCGAGCTGTCGGGCGGCGAGCAGCAGCGCGCCGCCATCGCGCGCGCCATCGTGAACCGCCCGCAGATCCTCCTGGCCGACGAGCCGACCGGCAACCTCGACCCCACCACCTCGCTGGGCATCATGCGCCTGCTGGACCGCATCAACCGCACCGGCACCACCGTGGTCATGGCCACGCACGACGACGAGATAGTGAACGAGATGCGGCGTCGCGTAGTCGAGCTGTCCGACGGCGTAGTCGTCCGGGACGAGGCGCGCGGCGGCTACGGGGAGCGCGAGGCGATCCTGCCTCATGTCGGCGCGTCGCCCGTGCTCGATGCTCCGGGCAGCGGTACGCGCGCGCCCGTCCAGATCGTGCGGGAGGTCTGACCGTGCGCTTCCAGTTCGTGCTGGGTGAGGTCTTCTCCGGCCTGCGCCGGAACACCACCATGGTCGTGGCCGTGGTGCTCGTGACGTTCGTGTCGCTGACGTTCGTGGGTGCGGCCGCCCTGCTGCAGGCGCAGATCGGCAAGCTCAAGGACGACTGGTACGACCTCGTCGAGGTGTCGGTGTTCCTCTGCCCCGAGGGCTCGGTGGCGCCGACGTGTGCCACCGGCGAGGCGACCGACGACCAGGTCGAAGCCGTGCGGAAGATCATCGATACGGAGCTCTCCACCGAGGTGAGCAAGGTCTACTTCGAGTCGAAGGAGCGGGCGTTCGAGGCCTTCAGCGAGCGCTATCCGGACGGCTACCAGGGCACGCAGCTCACCGCCGACGACATGCAGGCCTCCCTGCGCCTCAAGCTGACCGACGCCGAGCAGTTCGCAGTCGTGAGCGACGTGCTGTCCGGGCGCGACGGCGTGGAGATCGTCGAGGACCAGCGGGCAGTCTTCGAGCCACTGTTCCGCACGCTCAACGTCGCCACCCTGCTCGCGGCCGGGCTGGCCGGCGTCATGCTCCTGGCCGCGGTCCTGCTGATCACCACCACGATCCGGCTGAGCGCCGTCTCGCGGCGCAAGGAGACCGAGATCATGCGCCTGGTGGGCGCGTCCAACCTGTTCATCCAGCTGCCGTTCCTGCTGGAGGGCGCGCTGGCGGCCGTGCTGGGCTCGTTGCTCGCCGGTGGTGGGCTGTGGCTCGCCGTGCGGTTCATGGTCAGCGACTGGCTCGAACGGTCGGTCGACTGGGTGGCCTACGTGTCGGAGGTCGACGTGCTCCGCGTCGCGCCGCTGCTCGTGATCATGGCCGTCGCCCTGGCCGCCCTCTCGTCCTTCTTCACTCTGAACCGGTACACGAGGATCTGATGGCTACTCCCCGAAACCCCATGTCCAGGGTCCGCGGCCGCGGCTCCCTCGCGACGGCGCTCGCGATCGTGCTCCTGGTGGGCGGCGGGACCGCCGTCTCCGCCGACGACCTCGACGACCGGCGCGCCGCCGCCGAGCGCCAGCAGGAGGCCAAGGAGAAGGAGCGGGAGAGCCTCGAGGCCGAGCTGGAGCACACGGACACCCGGCTCGCCGACGCCGTGCTCGAGCTGAACCGGGTCGAGGGCCGGCTGCCCGTGGCCGAGGCCGAGCTCGCAGTCGCCGAGGCCGAGCTGGAGCGCGCAGAGCGGGAGGCAGCCATCCTCGCTCAGCGGCTGGCCGACGCGCAGATGGAGGAGGCGCAGGTCACCCAGCAGCTCCAGGACGGCTCCGGCAAGGTCGAGGGCGCCCGCGACGACATCGCGCAGATGGCCCGCGAGGAGTTCCGCGGCTCCGGCGACGCGTCGACGCTCGGCCTCGTGACCGGCGCGCAGAGCACCGAGGAGTTCATCGACGGGTACTCGGTCTCGTCGTCGGCCGCCCGGATCCGGGCGCGCACGCTCGCCGAGCTGCAGGACGCCGAGGCGACCGCCCGCAACCTGCAGGCGCGGCTGTCCGCGATCCGCCAGGTGGTGACCGAGCTCAAGCGCCTGGCGGACGAGAACGTGCGGTCCAAGGAGCAGGCCAAGCAGGCAGCGGCCGAGCGCAAGGCTGAGATCGAGGAGCTGATCGCCGAGCAGGAGCGGCTCAAGGCGCGCATCGAGCAGCGCAAGAACGTCGCGCTGCGGAACATGCGTGACAACGAGCAGGAGCTGAGCTCGATCGAGTCCGACCTCAAGGGGATCATCCGCGAGCAGAAGGAGCGGGACGAGCGCCTGGCCCGGCAGCGGGCGGAGGAAGAGGCGTCGTCGGGTGGCGGGTCCTCCTCCGGCGGCGGCAGCGGTGCCGGGAGCCTGTCCTTCCTCAGCTACCCGACGGCGAGCCCCGTCATCACCTCCTCGTACGGCATGCGGTTCCACCCGGTGCTGCAGTACTCCCGCCTGCACGCGGGCACCGACTTCCGGGCGTACTGCGGCACACCGATCCTGGCCGCCGCGGACGGCATCGTGCTGTACGCGCGCTATCTCGAGGGACTGGGCAACCAGGTGCTGATCAACCACGGCTACTCGTCGGGCGGCAGCAGCGTGATGACGAGCTCGAACCACCTCACGTCGTTCGCCGTCTCGCAGGGGCAGCGGGTCTCGCGCGGGCAGGTCATCGGCTACTCGGGCACCACCGGTACCTCGACGGCCTGCCACCTGCACTTCGAGCTGTACGTCAACGGCTCGGTGGTGGACCCGATGACCTGGCTGTAAATGCCTGGGCCACGCAGGTATGGCGCGTAAACTGGGACGTCGCGCTGCCCGCACGGGGTACGCCGCACCAGCAGTCCCCGGAGGGAGACCATGGCCAAGAAGGACGATCCGCGCAAGATCGTGGCGAACAACAAGAAGGCCCGTCATGACTACGTGATCGAGGACGTCTTCGAGGCCGGGCTCGTGCTCTCGGGCACAGAGGTCAAGGCGCTGCGGATGGGGCGGGCGTCCCTCACGGACGGCTACGCCAACATCGACCGCGGCGAGGCCTGGCTCGAGAACGTGCACATCCCCGCGTACTTCCAGGGCACGTGGAACAATCACGCGCCGCGGCGCCGGCGCAAGCTACTGCTGCACCGCGAGGAGATCGCGCGGCTGGAGTCGAAGTCGCGGGAGAAGGGGCACACCCTCATCCCGCTGTCGCTGTACTTCCTGGACGGACGCGCCAAGGTCGAGATCGCGCTCGCGCGCGGCAAGAAGGAGTACGACAAGCGTCAGACCCTGCGCGAGCAGCAGGACATGCGCGAGGCGCAGCGGGCGATGCGCCAGAAGGAGATGCTCAGCTGACCCCGCTGACCCCGCCGACTGTTACCGGAATAACGTTCCCGTGCAGGGGGTTCATCGCCTAGACTGGAGACGTTCCGCACGGGTGTAGCTCGGGCGGGGCACGTTGAAAACAACATAGGGGCTGATCGGTTTCGACGGTGGTCGTGCTTCGAGGAGAAGCGGGCCGAGGATGCAGGCTTATCTCGTAAACGATGCCTGTAAACCAATAGTTGCCGATAACTCGCGCAACGAGTTCGAACTCGCCGCCTGAGCGACTTCCAACTCCGTCGGCCTGGGAACCTGCTTCCGTCCCAGTAGCCGGCGTCATCTAGGAAGCCACTGCTCGTAGCTCTCGTCATCGGGGCTACGGGAACACTCAGATGACTGGGCCTGTCCGTGAACGTGTCTGCGCGAGCACGGGGGCCGAGAAAATCCATAGCAGACTGCGCCCGGAGAAGTCCTCGAAAACCGATACCGGACCCGGGTTCGATTCCCGGCAGCTCCACTTGCTCAGCCCTATGTAGAAGGCCTCGCCGGATTTTCCGGCGAGGCCTTCGTCGTGCCCAGGCGCTGTCCCAGGCCACACCTGGCGCCGAACGCAAGGGCCTAGGTCCAGTCCGGCGAACGTCTCTAGCCTGGAGCCGGTAATGTCCGGTCTGATGAGAGATGTCGTCGAGATCCTGGCCGAGGCGGGCATGCCCACCGCTGTGGCCGAGCCGCTGGACGGCGGGTTCTCCAACGAGACCTACCGTGTGACGGGGGGCCAGGTCGATGCCGTCCTGCGCCTCAACGGTCAGCAGAACGACGTCCTGGGTCTGAGCCGAGCGGGCGAGGCCGCGGCGATCCGCGCCGCGGCCGGACGAGGCGTCGCCCCGCAGGTGCTCGCCGCGGGCGAGGACTACCTGCTGACCGCGCTGGTTCCCGGCGCACTGGTCACGCCCGAGCAGTCCCACGAGCCGCGGTACATCCGCGAGCTGGCCCGGGTTCTCACCGAGGTGCACGCGCTCGACGGCATGGACCGGCGGTGCGAGCCGTTCTGGCTCGTGCGCACCTACCTGGACGGCGCGCGCCGTCTCGGTGTGTCGATGCCCGACGGTCTGGACGGCGTGCTGCGGGAGGTCGACGCCATCGAGGCCCGCGCTGCCGCACGAGGCGACCGCAACGCCTACTGCCACAACGACTTCTACCGCTTCAACATCATCGCCGACTACGGGCGGCTGACCGTCCTGGACTGGGAGCTTTCCGGGGCCGGAAACTTGTACTTCGACCTGGCGACCCGCGCGCCCGGGCGCCACGCACGTCAACCACTCGCTCGACTACACGCAGTCGGCCATGTGGTTCCTCGGACGCCTCCTGGCAGGCCACGTCACGGCGCGTGACGCCTAGGGCGTGTCCGGTTCCCCGGTCGCAGCGGGCCCGTCCACCAGCTGGAGGCAGCGTTGAAGAGCCCTGACATGTCCCGCGGTCCTCGTCTGGCCGCCCACGGAGCCGTTTCCACATCTCTGTCGCTGTGCAGCGATCGCAGACTGCGCGAGCTCGTGGACGCCGCCACACCGTTCGGTTCCGGCATCGGCGGGAAGACGGTCCTGCTGGAGGTCGAAGGAACCTCGGTCTTCGTCAAGCAGGTGCGCCTTACCGATCTGGAGCGACGGCCGGAGAACGTTCGCTCCACAGCGAATCTGTTCGGACTACCGAACTTCTGCCACTACGGCGTCGGCACCATCGGCGGCCCAGGGTTCGGAGCCTGGCGGGAGCTGGCCGTGCACACCATGACGACGAACTGGGTGATCGCGGGGGACTACGAGGGATTCCCCTTGATGTACCACTGGCGCGTGCTACCTGACTTTGGCCAGCCACTTCCCGAGGAGCTGGCCGATGTGGAACGAGCTGTCACCTACTGGGGAGGCGGATCGGGAGTACGCCGCAGGATCGAGTCTCTGCAGCAGTCCTCGGCGAGCCTCATGCTGTTCCTGGAGTACATCCCGCAGAACCTGCACGACTGGCTGGGCGTCCAGATCAGGGCCGGCGACGAGGTCGCCGAGCGGGCCTGCGCCATGGTGGACAACGAGCTGAGAGCCGGCATCTCGTTCATGAACGCCCGCGGGCTGTTGCACTTCGACTCCCACTTCGAGAACATCCTGACCGACGGCAGGCGGCTCTTCTTCGCCGACTACGGTCTCTCGATCTCCTCCCGCTTCGAGCTCACGCAGGGCGAGGCCGACTTCTTCGACGAACACCGCGGCTACGACCGGTGGTACGCCGCCACGCACCTGGTGAACTGGCTGGCCGTCGCTCTGTACGGGTATGGACCAGAAGAACGCAAGGCGTTTGTGCGCTCCTGCGCCCAGGGGGTGTCGCCGGGGGGAATTCCAGCGGCGGTCGCGGCAGTTCTGGTACGCGACGCGCCGGTCGCCGCAGTGGTGGGGGACTTCTATCGCCGATTCCAGCGGGAGAGCCGCGCGGCGCCCTACCCGCTTGAGGCTATCCGCCGGATCGGGCAGCAGGACTAGCGCTCCAGTCGTAGCTCAAGCCTGGACGAGTCGTTCGGCGTGCTCGGCCTCGTCTTCCCGGACGGGGCTGGGCCGCGCGCTGTGGACCTGCCAACGCGTCGTGACCCCGTCTGGGCCGTTGAGGCCGGTCCGAGCCAAGGCTCCTTCGATCCGGCCGCGGACATCCGCCTCAGCCGCGGGATCGGTAGCGAAGAGCACCCGTAGCCGGATCTTCGCGCCGAAGCGCTCCGCGGCGGTGTGATGTGGCGCCAGCGGGCATGGCGGGTCGTGCTCCCAGTGCCCGCACAGCGCAACCGTGATGGCTGCGCCGAGTGCTCGGATATCGCCGTCCGCCTCCATGGCGACGACGGCCTCGTGGGCGAATGCCTGGCGCATCGGCTCAGTATTCACCGGTGCGTGCCGCTGGTCGATGGTGCTCATGGTTCGTGGGCTCGTCGTCGGTCGTGGTTGGCCCGAGATCGAGCTACCTGATGTCGCGGAGCGCCGACTGCACAGCGACCGTATCGGCGCCGTACTTGTCGTCGGCGTAGCGCTGAATGCTGCCATCGTCGTAGACGACCGTCACCCAGACATACGATGATCGGCGTCTCGGGCGCAGGTTCTGCTGTGGGCAGATGGCACCGCTTCCACGAGCGGATCGAACGCATGTCCGATAACTTGGTGTCATGACGCGATCAAGTGACCAGCAGCCTCGAACGGTAGACGGCCAAGTCCCGTCGGTGCCGTTTGGCGGTGCGGTCACCCATGCGGCAGACGTCCGGGCGGTGCGCGAGCGCCTGGCAGGCATGATCTTGCCGGGCGGCACGGACACGGGCGGCCCTGGGTCGAGGCAGGTGCTGGCCGAGTGGGTGGACCTGCTGGGTGAGCTCGAGGCGGTGAAGAACACGGTGACGGCGACCCAGGCGCG
>NZ_BNAS01000012.1 GCF_014653785.1 Promicromonospora soli
CTGCGCGTCCTGCTCCACGTCAAAGCTCGACGAGTTGGCCAGCAACGTGCCGTCCAGCGCCCTGGCCTCGTAGTTGAACCGCCCCAGCTTGCCCGACGCGGTCTGGGTCACCCACACACCCGAGTCGTTCAGCCGCACATCAGCCGTCGCCTCGCCGTCGTACCACAGAGCGAAGCCCAGCAGACCCGCACCGAAGAGGGTCACCACACCGACCGACGCAACGGACCTGCGGTTCTCAAACACGCTTGAGACCAGGCTCATGCGTCCTCCTCTTCATCACTCCACAAAAAGACTGCTCGCCCGGCCATACACACAGGCGCAACGGCAGCACCCTACCGAGCGAGAGGGGAATAGTCGCCAAATCACGGTGGGCAAAACGACCCATATCGGTCGTCCGTCGGGAGGTCTGGTTTCAGGCCGTCAGAGTTCAGTAGGACGCCACGCGGCGTTCGATCCATGCCCTTGCCTCGACGGCCGTGTGACCGGTCGCCTGGCGGTACAGCCTGGTCGCTTCGGCTCGCCTGTCCGACCAGATGCACCTGTCGATCTCGGCCAGCGTCTCCGGCAGGATTCCGTCCACGGCCGGGCCCTCGATGCCGAGGTGCTTGATCACCCGATCCACCTTGCGTTCGACTCGATCGACCGCCCGCCCGGTTGAGTTCACCGTGATGAGCACGAGCAACAGGACGACGAGTATCGCTACGGGGACGAGCTCCGCGATGTACATGGCGAAACCGTAGCGGGCGAAAGTCCGACGACTGATGCGATCGACCCGCCTCTGAGCCCGGGGCTTCCCCTTGACCGGAATACCCCGAGGGGGTATATGGTTCGGAATACGGCTACCCCCTAGGGGTACCATCGAACCCGAATGGAAGGAAGAGACCATGGCGACGACGAGCGAGTACCAGGTCACCGGAATGAGCTGCGGGCACTGCGAGGTCGCGGTCCGCGGCGAGGTGGGCCGGCTTCCCGGCGTGGAGCAGGTCGACGTGAGTGCCGCGACCGGCAAGCTCGTCGTCCGGAGCGCTGCCGTGCTGGACGACGCCGCGGTCGTGGCCGCCGTGGACGAGGCCGGATATGAGGCGGAGCGGGTCGCATGAACGTCCCTCAGCGGCTCGGCCTGTACGGCGGGGGCCTTGCGGCACTCTTCGTCGCGGCCTTCGTCGTCGCCGGTGCGGTGGTCCCGGAGCGTTCCGTCGCCGCGTGGTCGGCGACGACCGAGGGGGAGTCAGACGGCATGGAGGGGATGGAAGACATGGAAGGCATGAACGAGGGCCCCAGCGAAGCCACATCGGTACGCGGGCTCTCGCTCGAACAGGACGGCCTGCTCCTGAGCCCGGTCAGCGTTCCCGGCGAGACGGGCGAGACCGGAATGCTCTCGTTCACCATCACGTCGGCTGACGGCGAGGCGGTGACCGGCTTCGAGACCGAGCACGACAAGAAGCTGCACCTGATCGTGGTGCGCTCCGACGGTGACCAGTTCCGTCATGTCCACCCGACGATGTCGGCCGACGGCGTCTGGTCGATCCCGTGGACGTGGGCGGAGGCGGGCACCTACCGGGTGTTCACCGACTTCGTCCCCGAGGCGACCGGCGAGAACGTGACGCTCACCCGCACGGTCGATGTCGCCGGACCTTTCTCGCCGCAGCCCGCGACGTCGGCGTCGACCAGCAATACGACCGGCGGCTACACAGCGACGCTCACCGGAGACCTGAGCGCGGACGGCGACTCCATGCTCACGGCGACCATCACGAAGGACGGCGAGCCGGTCACCCAGCTGGAGCCGTACCTCGGCGCCTACGGGCACCTCGTCGCGCTGCGCGAGGGCGACCTGGCCTACCTGCACGTGCACCCCGAGGGTGACGAGCCGGAGGCCGGAGCGGAGTCCGGTCCGGACATCGAGTTCATGACCGAGGCGCCAACGCCCGGCCGGTACCTGCTGTACCTGGACTTCAAGGTCGACGGGGAAGTGCACACGGCGCGCTTCGTCCTGGACACGACAGGGAGGGCATGATGACCACCGTCGATCTCGAGATCGGGGGGATGACCTGCGCGTCGTGCGCGATGCGGATCGAGAAGAAGCTCAACCGCCTCGACGGAGTGACCGCTACGGTCAACTACGCCACGGAGAAGGCGAAGGTGACGGCGCCGGCAGGGTACGACCTGAGCGCGATCGTCGCCGAGGTGGAGAAGACCGGCTACACGGCGGTCCTGCCCACCCCGAAGAACAGCCCGGAGGACGACGGCGACGCCGTCGGCTCGCGGGACATGGAGCTGCTGTCGCTGCGGAACCGGCTGATCGGCTCGATCGTGCTCGCGATCCCGGTGATCGCGATGGCGATGGTGCCCGCCCTCCAGTTCACGTACTGGCAGTGGGCGTCGCTCGCGCTGGCGGCCCCGGTGATCCTGTGGGCGGCATGGCCGTTCCACAAGGCCGCATGGACCAACCTGCGGCACGGGGCGGCGACCATGGACACCCTCGTCTCGCTCGGCGTCGGGGCCGCGTTCCTCTGGTCCCTGTACGCGCTGTTCCTCGGCACCGCGGGCGAGCCGGGGATGACGCACGGGTTCGAGCTGGCCATCGCTCCGTCGGACGGCGCCGGCAACATCTACCTCGAGGTCGCCGCGGGCGTCACGATGTTCGTGCTCGCCGGGCGCTACTTCGAGAAGAGGTCCAAGCGTCAGGCCGGCGCTGCTTTGCGCGCTCTGCTGGAGCTCGGCGCGAAGGACGTCGCCGTGCTGCGCGGCGGCACCGAGACCCGGATCCCGGTCGAGAGCCTGTCCGTCGGCGACGAGTTCGTCGTGCGCCCGGGCGAGAAGGTCGCCACCGACGGCGTCGTCGTCACCGGCTCGTCCGCCATCGACGCGTCGATGCTCACGGGGGAGTCCGTCCCGGTCGAGGTCGGCGTCGGCGACGCCGTGGCGGGGGCCACCGTGAACTCGGGCGGCCGGCTCGTCATCCGGGCCACGAGGGTCGGCTCGGACACGCAGCTCGCGCGAATCGCCCAGCTCGTCGAGGACGCCCAGTCCGGCAAGGCCGAGATCCAGCGCCTCGCCGACCGCGTCTCCGGGATCTTCGTCCCGATCGTCATCGCGACAGCCGTGGCTACCCTCGGCTTCTGGCTCGGCGGCGGGTTCCCCGTGACCGCTGGGATGACCGCCGCCGTCGCGGTGCTGATCATCGCCTGCCCCTGCGCGCTCGGGCTGGCCACTCCGACCGCCCTGCTGGTCGGAACGGGACGAGGCGCGCAGCTGGGCATCCTCATCAAGGGGCCCGAGGTGCTGGAGTCGACCCGCAAGGTCGACACGATCGTCCTGGACAAGACCGGCACCGTCACCACCGGCAAGATGACCCTCCTCGACGTCGTCGTGGACGACAGCACTACCCGCGAGGAGCTGCTCCGGCTCGCCGGCGCCCTGGAGGACGCCTCCGAGCACCCCGTCGCGCAGGCCATCGCCAAGGGCGCCACACAGCAGGTCGGCGACCTGCCGACCCCTGAGTCCTTCGAGAGCATCCAGGGTCTGGGGGTGCAGGGCGTCGTCGACGGGCACGCCGTCGTCGTCGGCCGGGAGAGCCTGCTCGCCGACTGGTCGGAGTACCTGCCGGCGGACCTGGCGGAGGCCAAGGCTCAAGCAGAGGGTGAGGGTAAGACCGTCGTGGCGGTCGGCTGGGACGGGCAGGCGCGCGGCATCCTCGTCGTCGCGGACCAGATCAAGCCGACCAGCGCGGCCGCAGTCGCACAGCTCACCGCGCTCGGGCTGACCCCCGTGCTGCTCACGGGCGACAACCGGACCGTCGCCGAACAGGTAGCGGCCGCGGTGGGCGTCACCCAGGTGATCGCGGAGGTCATGCCCCAGGACAAGGCCGACGTGATAGCCCGGCTGCAGGCCGAGGGCAAGGTAGTGGCGATGGTCGGCGACGGCGTCAACGACGCACCTGCCCTCGCCCAGGCCGACCTGGGCCTGGCGATGGGCACCGGCACCGACGTCGCCATCGAGGCGGCGGACATCACCCTGGTCCGCGGCGACCTCAGCTCCGCCGCCGACGCGATCCGGCTCTCCCGCCGGACGCTCGGCACGATCAAGACGAACCTGTTCTGGGCCTTCGGGTACAACGTCGCGGCGATCCCGCTGGCCGCGCTCGGCCTGCTCAACCCGATGCTCGCCGGTGCGGCGATGGCGTTCTCCAGCGTCTTCGTCGTCGGCAACAGCCTCCGACTGCGCTCCTTCGCGAGCCGGACGGCGGACCCCCAGGTGCCCGCACCGACCGGGCGGGTCGCCCGGACGCTGCAGGACGCCTGACCAGCTCACCATCGACGAAAGGACCCAACATGGGACACGACCACTCCCACGGCGACCACGAGCACGGCGATCACGCGCACGGCGGCCATTCGCACTCGCACTCGGCCGCGGCGAGCCCTCTCGGCGGCAACCTGCTCGGCCCCTCGGCCGACGAGATCGCGGAGTGCCCCGTGATGCGCGGCAGCACGGTAGTGAAGTCCGAAGCCGAGGCGAAGGGCCTGTTCCGCGACTACGAGGGCCAGCGCTACTGGTTCTGCTGCGCGGCCTGCGAGGCCCCGTTCGACGCCGACCCCGCGAAGTACGCGGCCGCGGCCTGATCCGCGCAGCCGGAGGTTCCGCGGCGCTCGTGATGCGCCGCGGAACCTGCGACTTCGCCCCTGCAGCCAGCACGTTCGACCAAGTGGAGATGACACCATGGGAACCATGACCGACACAGGATCCCCTGCCGACCTCGACGTGCGCGGGGAGGGCGACGCGCACGTCACCCACGGATACATCACTGACAAGGCCAACTACCTCGCCCGGCTCAAGCGCATCGAGGGGCAGGCTCGCGGGATCCACCGGATGGTCGACGAGGAGCAGTACTGCATCGACATCCTGACCCAGGTGTCCGCCCTGACCAAGGCGCTCGAGAGCGTCGCGCTCGGCCTCCTGGACGACCATCTCAAGCACTGTGTGGTGGACGCCGCCCGGACCGGCGGTCCCGAGGCCGACGCGAAGGTCAAGGAAGCCTCCGACGCGATCGCACGGCTCGTCCGCTCCTGAGCTCGTCCGCGACCGGGTGCAGCCCGGGTTCTTCAGTCGCGCAGGGCCATCGAAAGAGCGAAGGCGACGGCGTCCTGGGGCGTGGCCGCGGTCGGGGGAGCGTCGGGCAGCGGGTTGCCGTCCGCGTCCAGGACCTGCCAGCCGCCGAGGCTGATCACCGGCACGCCGCGCCACTGGGCGAGCGCGAGCTCGGACAGGGTGCCCCACGAGCCGCCGACGGCGATCACGGCGTCGGCCGACCACACCACGACGGCGTTACGGGCTTCGCCCATGTTCGTGGCCAGCACGGCGCTGAGGTCGGGGTTGGCGTCCTTTTTCGTTGATCCAGGCCGCACGCCGATGACGAGGCCGCCGGCCAAGCGCGCTCCCGCCGAGACGGCTGCCATCACCCCTGCCCCGCCGCCGTTGAGCACCGTCACTCCGGCCTCGGCGAGCAGGCGCCCGACCTCGTGAGCGTGCTCCCGGTCCTGTTCGGTGCAGAAGCGCGGGCCGCACACGGCCACCTGGATGGGCATCGGTTCTCCCTCCTGGGCGGTGCGACGTCCGCTTCGGGCAAGCTATCCGGCATGGCCCGGCGGGACCGGTGACCTGGCTCGCCGACTTCGGTCCGAGGTCATCTGCGCGCAGACGACATCGGACCGAACTCATCATGCCTCAGCCCGGCGGGTGGTGCGCCACCATCAGCGGCGCACCACCCTCGGCGTCACATGCCGGCGAGCAGACCCTCCATCGTCTGGATCTCGCTCGACTGGCCGTCGATGATGGCGCCGGCCATCTCGACGGCGCCCTCGTGGGCGCCGTCCCCGACCTCGGTCTGCGCCATCTCGATGGCACCCTCGTGGTGGACGATCATCTGCTCGAGGAACAGCCGGCTGGCTTCCGCCCCCTCGGCGCCTTCGAGCGCCTGCATGTCGTCCTCGCTCATCATGCCGCCCAGGGACTCGTCGCCCATTGAGTCGTCACCCATGGAGTCGTGGTCCATGCCCATGGAGTCGTCCGGCTGCTCGGCGCCCCACTCGTCGAGCCAGGTGCTGAGCTGCTCGATCTCCGGGCCCTGAGCCTCCTTGATCTGCGTGGCCAGGTCGGTGACCTCCGAGTCGATCCCCTCCTTGCCGAGGATGACGTCGGACATCTCGATTGCCTGCTCGTGGTGCGGGATCATCATCTGCGCGAACATCACGTCCGCGTCGTTGAACGCGGCGCCGTCCCCGGCGCTCTGGTCGTCCGAGGGCGACGCGCCTTCGGACATGGACGCGCCGGACATGTCCATGCCGGAGTGGTCGGAGCCTGAGCCGTCGGAGCCGGTGCAGGCAGAGAAGGTCAGGGCGGTAGCCAGCACGAGGCTGGGCGCAAGGATGCGCTTCATGGTTCATGGGCCTTTCAGTTCGGAGTAGCTGACACACGGCGCGGCCCCGGAAGGGTCGCGAAACGGCCGACCCGGCAGGGTCGGCATGCGCGTGCTTCTACGTCCGCAGGATGCCCAACGCGTGCAACGACGGCGGTGCCGCCGGTCGCGAGCGCGGCGCGGCCACCAGAACCCGCCGGGCGAACGGCAGCAGGACCGTGTTGAGGAAGCTCGCCGGCGGTGCGGCGAGGGTCAGCAGGACGACGAGCACCATCAGGCACATGGCTGTCGTCATGTCGTGCGCGTCGTGCGAGCCACAGCCGGATGAGCAGTCCGAGCCTTCGACGCCGGCGCCGGCGTGCGAGGCGGGGACGCCCGGCTGGGCCGGCGCCGCCACGTCGTGCGCCGCCGCAATCCCGGCTGGCGTGACGTGTGCGGTCGGCGAGCCGCTCATCGAGTGCATCGACACCACGCCCGCGATCACCACGGCGATCATCAGCGCGCTGGCCACCCCTCGCCGCGGTGCGGCGAGCAGCGACCGAAGGATGCTGATCACGTGCATCACGCCGTCCACCCTAGTGGCTCGTGGATGCCAACGTGACCTCGGCGAGCGTCGTTCGGAGCACTCTCGCGACCCCTTGACGAGGATACCCCCACGGGGTATATATGGTTCTACTGCTGCCCCCACGGATCACTGCTCAACCCAGGAGCGATTCCATGAACGAGTCCCACATCCACCCCACCAAACAGCCTGTCGCACCGGAACCCGCAGTGCACCACGAGCACGGTCACGAGCACGGTGACGCCCTCCACGCGATGCACGAAGACCACACGTCGCACGACGGCGACCACGCAGGTCACGCGGACCACGGGGACCACGCCGGTCACGTGGAGCACGGGGACCACCACGCCAGTCACGCCGAACATGCGGGCCACACCGTCCAGGCAGTCGCCACTGACCAGGCCGCGCCCGCGGGTCACGCCGCTCACGCCGACTCGGCCGAGCACAGCGACCACGCCGAGCACGCCGGCCACACCGCTCATGCCGAGCACGCCGGCCACGGCGGCCACGGCGGCCACGCCGGACACGGCGACCACGTCGGCCAGTTCCGGCGGCTGTTCTGGATCATGCTGGTGCTGGCCGTACCGGTCGTGGGGTTCTCCAGCATGTTCGCGATGATCCTCGGCTACACGCTGCCCGAAGGCGGCTGGGTGACCGCGGTCTCGCCAGTGCTGGGCACCGTCATGTACGTGTGGGGCGGGTCGCCGTTCCTGACCGGGGCGGTGAGCGAGCTCCGCTCCCGCAAGCCGGGGATGATGCTGCTGATCGGCCTGGCGATCACCGTCGCGTTTGTCGCCTCCCTGGGTGCCAGCCTCGGCCTGCTGGACCACCAGCTCGACTTCTGGTGGGAGCTGGCGCTCCTGATCGTGATCATGCTGCTCGGCCACTGGATCGAGATGCGTTCGCTCGCGCAGACGACGTCGGCCCTGGACTCCCTCGCGGCACTGCTCCCGGACGAGGCGGAGCGCGTCGACGGGGACCAGATCGTCAAGGTCTCGCCGGCCGATCTCGTCGTCGGCGACGTCGTCGTCGTGCGGCCGGGTGGGAGCGTCCCCGCGGACGGCCGCGTCGTCGACGGCCGCGCGGAGATGGACGAGTCCATGGTGACGGGGGAGTCGCGCACCGTCCCGCGCGGCCCCGGCGAGCCGGTGACCGCGGGAACGGTCGCCACGGACTCCGGAATGCGGATCGAGGTGACGGCCACCGGCGACGACACCGCCCTGGCCGGCATCCAGCGGCTCGTGACCGAGGCGCAGAACTCGTCGTCGCGCGCGCAGCGCCTGGCGGACGTCGCGGCGGGCTGGCTGTTCTGGTTCGCCCTGGCCGCAGCGGCGGTCACGGCAGTGGTCTGGTCGGTCGCCGGACTCCCGGACGCCGCCGTCATACGCACCGTGACCGTGCTCGTGATCGCGTGCCCCCACGCCCTGGGGCTCGCCATCCCGCTCGTCGTCTCGATCGCCACCGAACGGGCCGCCCGTGGTGGCGTGCTCGTCAAGGACCGGCTGGCCCTGGAGAGCATGCGCACCGTGGACACCGTGCTGTTCGACAAGACCGGCACGCTCACGAAGGGTGAGCCCACCGTCGCCGACGCGCAGCCGGCCGGCGACGTCGACGCCGACATGCTCGTCGCGCTCGCCGCCGCCGCGGAGTCGGACAGCGAGCACCCCCTGGCCAAGGCCATCGTGCGCGCGGCGCAGGAGCGCGGCCTCACGGTCCCGCGGGCCACGGGCTTCACCTCGTCGCCCGCGGTCGGGGTGACCGCTACGGTCGACGGCCACGAGATCCGGGTCGGCGGACCGCGGCTCCTGGAGGAGAGCGGCCAGGACGAGCTGCCGGAGGCGGACGCCTGGCGCAAGGACGGGGCGATCATCCTGCACGTCCTGCGCGACGGGGCGGTGGTCGGCGGGATCAAGCTCGCCGACGAGGTGCGCACGGAGTCCGCGGACGCAGTCCGGAAGCTGCACGACCTGGGCGTCCAGGTGGTCATGATCACCGGCGACGCCGAGGCGGTCGCGCGGTCCGTGGCGGAGGAGATCGGCGTCGACCGGTATTTCGCCGGCGTCCGGCCGGAGGACAAGTCCGCCAAGGTCCAGCAGCTGCAGGGCGAGGGGCGCAAGGTGGCGATGGTGGGCGACGGCGTCAACGACGCCCCGGCGCTGGCGCAGGCCGACGTCGGCATCGCGATCGGAGCCGGAACCGACGTGGCGATCGCGTCCGCCGGCGTCATCCTCGCGAGCGACGACCCCCGGTCCGTGCTGTCGGTGATCGAGCTGTCGCGAGCCAGCTACCGGAAGATGAAGCAGAACCTGTGGTGGGCAGCCGGGTACAACCTGATCTCGGTGCCGCTCGCCGCGGGCGTCCTGGCGCCGATCGGCTTCGTGATGCCGATGTCGGCGGGCGCGGTCCTGATGTCGCTCTCGACGGTCGTGGTCGCGCTCAACGCCCAGCTGCTGCGCAGGCTCGACCTCCGTCCGGGGAAGTGAGGCGGCCCCGGCCGACCGTTCGTGCACCCGATGCCCGATCGCCGGCCGGAGTTGCATAGGCTGAGTGGCATGACGACACATCGACCCGAGACGGGGGCGCCGTGGGCGGCCTGATGGGACTGCTGGACGACATCGCCGCGCTCGCGAAGCTGGCGGCGGCGTCGATCGACGACGTCGGTGCGGCCACGGGCCGCGCGACCGCCAAGGCGGCCGGCGTGGTCGTGGACGACACGGCCGTGACGCCGCAGTACCTGCGGAGCGTCGCGGCGAAGCGCGAGCTGCCGATCGTGTGGAAGATCGCGGTCGGGTCGATCCGGAACAAGCTGGTCTTCATCCTCCCGGCCGCGCTGCTGCTCAGCCAGTTCCTGCCGTGGCTGCTGCCGATCGTCCTCATGATAGGCGGCACCTACCTCGCGTACGAGGGCGCGGAGAAGATCTGGCACAAGGTCTCCGGCCACCACGACGCCGAGCTGCCGGCCACCGAGGTCAGCCCCGAGGCCGAGAAGAAGATGGTCGCGGGCGCCATCCGCACCGACCTCATCCTGTCGGCCGAGATCATGGTGATCGCCCTCGACGAGGTGGCCGACGAGACGTTCTGGTCCCGGCTCGCGATCCTCGTGGTCGTGGCGTTCGTCATCACGGTCATCGTCTACGGCATCGTCGCGGCCATCGTGAAGATGGACGACGTCGGGCTGCGGCTGGCCACGTACGACTCCGGGTTCTCGAGGACGCTGGGCCGCGGGCTCGTCAAGGCGATGCCGGTGGTCCTCGCGGTCATCTCCGTGGTCGGCACCGTGGCCATGCTCTGGGTGGGCGGGCACATCCTGCTCGTCAACCTGGGGGCCGACGGCACCGGCTGGATCCCCGCGCCCTACGAGTGGGTGCATCACATCGAGCTCGCGATCCACGACGGCGCCGGCGCGTTCGGCGGCACGCTCGGCTGGATCTTCAACACGCTGTGCTCCGCCGTCGTCGGCCTGGTGGTCGGTGGCCTCGTGGTGGCCGTG
Source organism: Promicromonospora soli (assembly GCF_014653785.1). Classification (GTDB taxonomy): domain Bacteria; phylum Actinomycetota; class Actinomycetes; order Actinomycetales; family Cellulomonadaceae; genus Promicromonospora; species Promicromonospora soli. The sequence goes on from NZ_BNAS01000012.1 coordinate 10,465, forward strand.
CTGCACCTGCTGCCGTCCCGGAAGAAGGAGACCCAGGAACACCCGGTCAGGGGCTGATCTCAGGGCCTGACCGGGGTGCGCAGGCTGGCGAAGGCCATTCGCCGGCGCAGCGTGAAGCCGAGCTTCTCGTAGAGCCGGATCGCGCCGGTGTTGTCCGCCGCAGCATGCAGCATGGCGCGCGCGCCGGGCTTGTCGACGCCGGGCTGGTGGACGTGGTGCACGACGTCGAGGACCAGGCGCGCGGCCAGGCCCTGGCCGCGGTACCGCTCGTCGGTCGCGACGGCGCTGATCTCGGTCCAGCCGGCGGGCCGCAGGCGCTCGCCGGCCATGGCCACGAGGCGCCCGTCGCGCCGGATCCCGATGTATCGACCCAGCTTGTAGGTGCGGGGCAGGAACGGGCCGGGCTGCGCGCGCGCCACCAGGTCCAGCATCTCGGGGACGTCGGCGGAGCCCAGGATCACCGCCTCGTCGTCGGGCCGCCCGCGCAGCCGCCCGGTCTCGACGAGCTGTACGCCCTCGAAGGGCTCTCCTCGCTCCCAGCCGGGTGGCAGCGTGACGGACTCCGGCGGGGCCGGGAACTCGGCGTCGTACCCGACCAGGTCGACTATCGCGTCCCAGACGCCCGGATCGTCCCAGGAGCGGACGGCGGCGAACGGCGAGACGTCGGTGGGGTACCGCCGGACGAGATCGCCGCCCTCCGCCAGGTGGGCGTGCGCTCCCGTGAGCGACGACCACGCGGGATTGTCCAGGGCGGCGTCGTCTTGGTCCCCGTCGCCGGACCCGGTGTTGTCCTGGACCGGGCGGTCCGCGTCGACGATGCTCATGCGAGGTTTCCGGACGTGAGGTTCACGTCCATCACCAACGGGCGCCCGGCCGCGCGCATTCCGGTCCGGCCGCCCGTCGGTGACGCACGCACCGCCCACCGGCGGCAACCGCTCAGCACAACGGAACCGCTCAGCGCAGCGCCGCCTCCGCGGCGCGCGAGGGCGCGGGCGCCCTGAAGATCGCCACGATGTTGACGACGAGCGCCACTGCGACGATGGCCATCACGGGCACCAGCAGTTCAGCGCTCGTGGACGGCCCGGTAGCCAGGAGGTCCCAACGGCCGATCGCGACAGTCCCGGCGAGCATCGCCCACAGCGCGGTCTCCAGCGCGGGGAGCCATTCGCCGGCCCGGACGTGGAAGCCGCTCGCCATCAGTGTGACGACAGCGATGCCGACCGCTGCGAGCGGCGTCGTCCACTCGAAGGTGTCCAGGAGCATCGGGAGGATCAGCGCGACGGGCGCGGCGACCTCCGCGATGCCGATCAGGATGGTGAGCGGTCGTGGGACGTCGTCGAACCCGGTCCAGCGGTCGATGCCGCGCCCGAGGATCTTGGGCAGGCCCGCGAACAGGAAGAACAGGGCGAGCAGGATCTGCGCCGCCCACAGCGTGGTGGTGAGCAGGGTGGTGGTGAGCATGGTGCTCCTTCAGCTTGTCGGCCGGCGGGTTGCCGGCGGCTGCGGGACAGGACGAACGGGAGGGCACGTGTGTGACGCTGTCACACGGGAGAGGACGCGATCGTCTTGTGCACATGACTGAAAACGAACGCAGCGCAACCGAACGCAGCGCAACCGAACGCAGCGCAACCGAACGCAGCGCAACCGAACGCGTAGCCGCCGCCTCGCGGGACGACCGGGCCTATCTGCTCGCCGTCGCGCACCGGATCCTGGGCGATCTCGCCGAGGCCGAGGACGTGGTGCAGGACGCGTTCGCGCGCCTCGCGGCGCAGGAGGTCGGCGAGATCCGGGACCTGCGCGGCTGGCTGGTCGTGGTGGTGCGCCGGCTCGCGCTGGACCGGATCGGCTCGGCGCACGGCCGGCTCTCGGCGCCGCACGACCCGACCGGCTGGGACTTCGACGTGGTGGCGGACGCGCCGGACCCGGCGGACCGCGTCACCCTGGACGACGAGATCCGGCGCGCGCTGTCCGTGGTGCTCGAGCAGCTCACGCCGGGGGAGCGAGCGGCATTCCTGCTGCACGACGTGTTCGGGATCCCGTTCGAGAGCGTGGCCGAGATGGTAGGCCGCACTTCCGCCGCGTGCCGGCAGCTGGCGAGCCGCGCCCGGCGCGCGATCCGGGAGTCCGGTCCGACGGCGGACGCGCCGCGCGCCGATCCGGAGCTGCAGGGCGTCGTCGACAGCTTCATCGCGGCGTGCGCCGGGGGAGACCTGGACGCGCTGGCGCGGATCCTGCACCGCGACGTGTCGGGCTGGGCGACCTTGCGCGGCGAGCGCGTCGGGTTCGACGTCGGCGCCGAGCGGGTGGCTGCCGGATCGCTGAAGTACCTGGGTCCGCAGTCCGGCTGGACGCTGGCTCCGCTGGCCCTGGACGACGGAATGGCCGTCGTCGGCACGCGGGGCGGCGACCCGGTGGCGCTGATCCGGCTGCTGATCACCGACGGCCTGATCGCGGCGATCCATACGGTGCTGCTGCGCTGACCACCGCGAGTGAACGATGTTGCGGTGAACGATGCTGCGCGGCCCTCGCCGCGATCTGGGACCGGCACCCGGCGCCGGGCTTGCCTTCGAGCGCGCTCGAAGACCTAGCGTCCCGGTCATGACGACGATCAGCAGCAAGACGTGGCTCATCACCGGCGCGAGCTCGGGTCTCGGCCTGGCCCTGGCCGAGAACGCGCTGCGGGCAGGCGAACGGGTTGTCGGGACGGCGCGCAGGACCAGCCGGTTCGACGCGCTCCGGGCCAGGTACGGGGATCGGCTGCTCGCGGTTGAGCACGACGTGCGGGACACCGCCGGGGCCGCCGCGGTCGCGCGGCGGGCCCTGGACGTGTTCGGGCGGGTCGACGTGCTCGTCAACAACGCCGGTGCCGGACAGGTCGGGGCCGCCGAGGAGATCTCGGACGGCCAGTTGCGGGACATGCTCGAACAGCACCTCTTCGGCCCTGCCGCCTATGTGCGCGCGGTCCTCCCGCACATGCGGGAACGAGGTTCGGGCGCGATCGTGCAGATGAGCAGCCAGGGTGGGCGCATGTCGTTCCCCGCGGTCGGCAGCTACTCGGCCGGCAAGTTCGCTCTGGAGGGCTGGTCCGAGGCCCTCGCGGGCGAGGTCGCCCCCTTCGGGATCCGCGTGCTGATCGTTGAGCCCAGCCGGTTCCGCACCGAGTTCAACGCGCCCGAGGTACTCGGCACGGCGGCACAGGACCCGATCTACGACGCGGTGACCGGCGCCGTGCGCTCGAACATGGCCGAGGCCGACGGCATCCAGGAGGGCGACCCGGAGCGCGCGGCCGCCGTGATCCGCGATGTGCTCGACGCCTTCGACGCGCCGCTGCGGCTGCCGCTCGGTGCCGAGGCGGTCCGCAACCTCAGGCGCGCCTACGCGAGTGCGCTCGACGACGTAGAGAAGTGGGCTCGGGCGAGCGAGTCGGCGGACTTCCCGGGCGTGCCCCCGGCCGTGCGGGCATTCTGATGGTCCGTCCGATCCAGGCCGGCGACTTTAGGCTGACGACATGGCAACGGACGATCTGATGTCGCGGGCGCTGGCGGCTCTGGGGGACGACGGCGCGCCGTCGGTCGAGGTGATCCAGGCCCTCGCCGACCCGGCCGGGACCTCCGAGCCGATGACCATCGCCGAGGCGGCCGCCCACCTGGACGTCTCGCCCCACACGCTGCGCTACTACGAGCGGGCCGGCCTGGTCGCGGTGAGCCGCGACGCCGCCGGCCACCGGGTATACGACGCCGACGCAGTGCGCCGCCTGGTGTTCCTCACCCGGATGCGGCTGTCCGGCATGCCCGTGCGCGACCTGCAGCACTACGTCTCGCTGGTCGACGCCGGGAAGCAGACCGAGCCCGAGCGGCTCGACATCCTCCTGGAGCACCGCGACACCATCCGCCGTCGGATCCGGGAACTGACGCTCTCCCTGGCGGCCACGGAGTACAAGATCGCCACCTATGGGGGATCGACCGGGCCGGACGTCGACTCCGCTGCCGCCCCAAACGTCGTTGCCGACGACGTCCTGGACCAGGTCCACCGACGCTGACCCAATATCAAGCTCTCGAACACACCCTGAGGTGCCCCGCCACGAAGATAATTGGCCGATCTCACTGGCGCGCTCCGACCTGGACATCCTCAGGCCGAGTCCTTCGTGATGCTCCAGCCGCCGTCGACGTTGAGCTCGACACCCGTGATGAACGAAGCGCGGTCGGAGCAGAGGTACACGATCGCGTCGGCGACCTCGGATGCCTCGCCCAGGCGTCCGAGGGCGGTCGCTCCCGCGGCACTGGCCCGGTCCGCCTCGCCGACGCCGTCCCAGTGCGGCGTGAGCACCGGGCCGGGCAGCACACTGTTGACCCGGACGGCCGGCGCGTACTCGGCGGCGAGCTGGCGGGCCAGCCCTGTCATCCCCGCCTTGGCTGAGGCGTACGCGGCCCGGCCCGGCAGCCCGAAGTGCGCGTGCACCGACGACACCATGACCACTGCGCCCCGCCCCGACGACGACAGATCAGTCAGGTGCGCGCGGGTGGCGAGGTAGGCGCCGGTGAGGCTGACGCGGAGCTGCCGCTCCCAGCTCGACAGCGGCGTCTCCTCCAGCGACGCGACCTGGACCGCGTACGCGTTGTTCACGAGGATCTCGGGCCGCCCGAGCTCGGCGCGGCAGACGACGACGGCGTCGGCCCAGGCCGCCTCGTCGGCGACGTCCATCACGGACGCCGCGGCGCGGTGGCCGGCGTCGCGCAGCTCGTCGCGGAGGTCGTGCACGGTCGGGGAGACGTCGACGAGGAAGACGCCGGCGCCGTCCTCCGCGAGCCGCCGAGCCGTGGCAGCGCCGATGCCCCGGGCGGCGCCGGTGACGACGGCCGTGCGGCCGTCCAGGGGGAGAGCACTCGTCATCAGAGCAGTATCGGGGATCGCGGTGTCAGCGCGCGTGCATCACCGCGAGTGCATCAGCGTGGTGAAGCCGAGCTGGTCGTAGCCGCCCCCGTTGCCGTAGTCCCCGCCCCCGCCGTCGGCGCGGATGCTCTCGGCCATCCGCCGGGTCCAGGGAGCGGAGAGCCCCTTGCGGCCGGAGTAGTGGCCGAGGACGATGTCCCACACGGGCCGGATGTGGCCGCGTGAGTAGTCGCTGACCACCGTGTGGGTGTCCCATCCGACGTGGGCGGCGATGGCGGTGGTCCCGGACTGCCACGTGTAGTCGGTGAACGGGACGTCGTAGCCGAGGTTGTACTTGGCGACGTACTCAGCTCCCTTGAGGAAGCGGTTGTTGTCGTAGCCGTAGCAGTCGACTCCCTGGTGCCAGGCCATCTCGCAGAAGGTGGCCATCATGCCGATGCCCATCACGGTGTGCCCCTGGTCGCGGCCGGCCTCCTGCCACTGGGCCAGGCCCTGACGGTCGTACACGAACGGGATGGCGTTCTTGATGGACCCGTTGCCCTTGCCGTTCTTGAAGTAGCTGATGGCCCGGTTCACCAGGTCCTTGCGGTCGGTGAAGGCACCGATGGCCAGCACCGAGCACATGTTGCACAGGTCCCAGTTGGCCCAGTAGTTCGTGATCACCGCGCCGTTGTGGATGGTCAGGAAGTGCTCGTTCATCGGGTAGAAGATCTCGAGGAGCATCTTCTTGAAGCGCGGCAGGTCGAAGTCGGGGTGGTCGCGCACGAGCTCGCCCGCGTTGGCGAACTGGTAGCCGTGGATCCCTGCCGCGAGGAAGCGGTCGGCGTTGCCGCCCAGGGACCGCAGCGTGCCCGACCAGGCGTTGAGGATGCGGACGGCGGCGTCGCCGTGGGCCTTCTCGCCGCTGATCCGCCAGCGCAGGCCATTCTGGTAGGCGGCGTGGATGTCGGCGTACATCTGGCCGACGTTGTCGCCGGCGACGCCTCGGATCACATCCGTCAGCGGACGGGGCTGCCAGTCGGCGGCCGACCGGCCGTTGGCGACCAGGCGGTCCCAGCCCGACGCCCAGGGCTGGGCACCCGCGGCGACCTTGTTTGCGACGTTCTCGAGGTCGGCCGCGGAGTGCAGCAGGCCGGGCCGCGTCGGGTCCACGGGCTTGGGCGTTGCTGAGGGCGTGGCCGACGCCGACGCGGAGGCCGAGGCCGAAGGGGAACCGGACGGGGAGGGCGACCCCGACGGCGAGGGGGAGGTCGAGGGGGACGCGGACGGCGAGCCGCTGGGGGAGCTGCTCGGGCGCCCGAGGGTGGCTGAGCCGCCCGGGCCGCTCGCTCCCGCGGGCGTCATCGTCCCGGTTCCGTCCGGGCGCGCCGCCCAGGCGGACCAGGCGATGAAGGGGACCGCGGCGGCGGCGCCGGCGAGGATGGCACGGCGGGTGACCTTGCTCGGGGAGGAGAGCGGTCCGCGGGCGTGGCTCGCCCGCGGACCGGGGGTGTCCTTCGGAGACATCTTCTTCCGTTCGGTCGAGGCTGGGGGACTCGAGTGCGGGAGAACGTTATCAGGACAATTCACCCACACGGTTTGGGTCACCCTAGCGCGTCTACCGGACGGCCCTCACAGGGAAACGGTTTCGTCAGAGGATGCGGAAGGCGGCGTCCTGATTTGCCAGGTCCGAGTCGAGCGGGTCGATCCGCAGCAGGTTGTTCTGGTGCCGGAGGTACCGGTCCGGGAAGTTGTGCGAGCGGAACCTGGCGTACCCGGAGCCGACCGTGCTGGTCTGCTGCGCGAAGGTGGCGTCCCCGCGGAACGTCGCCGTGTTGTCGTACTGCTCGAGCCGGATCGCGTAGTCCCAGTGGCGCAGGAAGTACCCGGGGAGGTTGACGGACTCGAAGGAGACGGATCCCGGGCTGGCCAGGCCGCGCCGGATGTGGAACTGAGCGTCCTCCGCGGGGGAGACGTTGGCATCGAGGCGACCCACGTAGCTGGCGTGCCGCACGTACCGGTCGGGGAAGTTGTACGACTGGAGCCGGACAGCCGCTCTCTGGGCCGGCGCGAACATCAGCGTGGTGAAGCCGAGCTGGTCGTATCCGCCCGACGTCGAGCCGTAGTCGCCGCCGCCGCCCTCGGGCCGGACGCTCTCGGCCATCTGCCGGACCCACGGGGCGGACAGGCCCCGCCGCCCCTCGTAGTGGCCGAGGACGGTGTCCCAGACCGGACGCACGTGCCCGCGGCCCGCGGAGCTCACCTCGGTGTGCGTCTGCCACCCGGCGTGCGGGGCGGTGCTGCTGGGTCCGGACTGCCACGTGTAGTCGGTGAACGGGACCTCGAGCCCGAGGTTGTACCTGGCGACGTACTCGGCGGCCTTGAGGAAGCGGTTGCCGCCGTGAGCGTAGAGATCGATGCCCTGGTGCCAGGCCATCTCGCAGAAGGTGGCCATCATGCCGATGCCCATCACGGTGTGCCCCTGGTCGCGGCCGGCCTCCTGCCACTGCGCCAGGCCCAGGTCGTCGTACACGTACGGGATCGCATGGTCGATCGACCCGTTGCCCGCGCCGGTCCTGAAGTAGCCGACCGCCCGGTCCACCAGGTCGTCGCGGTCGGCGAAGATCCCGATGGCCAGGATCGCGGCCATGTTGCACAGGTCCCAGTTGGCCCAGTAGTTCGTGATCACCGCGCCGTTGTGGTTGTTCAGGAAGTGCTCGCACATCGGGTGGAAGATGCCCAGCAGCATGTCGCGGAACCGGGTGCGGTTGAAGCGGGGGTGGTCGCGCACCAGCTCGCCCGCGTTGGCGAACTCGTACCCGTAGATCCCGGAGGCGAGGAAGCGGTCGGCGTTGCCGCCGATGGACCGGAGGGTGCCGGACCAGGCGTTGAGGATGTTCACGGCGGTGTCGCCGTGCGCGGCGCTGCCGGTGAGGCGCCAGCGGAGCGCGTTCTGGTAGGCGGCGTGGATGTCGTACATCATCTGGGGGTAGTTCGACCCGTCCCCGCCGCGGATCACGTCCTGCAGCGGCCGCGGGGTCCAGGTGGACTGGCTGCGCCCGTTGGCGACCAGGCGGTCCCAGCCGCCGATCCACGGCTGGGAGCGGGCGGAGACGCGGCCGGCGGCGGTGCTGAGCTCGCCCGCCGTGTGCAGCGCGCTGGGGTGCGACGCGACCAGCGGCGCCGCCTCCGCCGCGGTGGCTGTGCCGCCAGCGGCGAGGGACGCGACGGTGGGCGCGCCCCAGGCCAGCAGCGGGACGGCGGCGGCGCCGCCGAGGAAGGTGCGCCGGGAGAGCGCGCGCGATCGTTCGAGGTCGTTCCGGGACATGGGTCGCTCCGTTCTGCCGAGGCGGCTCGTCGGTGAGTCCGCCCGTCCTGTCGAGGCGGCTCGTCGGCGAGCCGTCTCCTCCCGTCGAGACGACTCGTCGGTGAGCCGTCGACAGCAGCGGTGCCCTGCGGGACCCGGATTCCCGAGCCCTCGCGACGAGGTCGGAGGGTGAAAAGCCCGGATCGGGATAACGTTATCAACGGTCGCGGCACTTGGGAAGAGGGTGTTGGCGGCCTACGGGGACGGCGGAGGCAATGGACTTGGCGGCCGTCTGGGCTTATCGTTGGCATGCCAACGAATGGCGACGAGGCCACCAGGAGGAGCACCATGCAGCAGATGGACGGCACGGCGGACACCCCGGAGCTCAAACAGCTCTACGCGGACTTCGACACTCACCACCTGGCCCCGCTGTGGACCCAGCGCGACGGCCTGATGCCCATGACGCCGTCGCCGAAGGCGGTGCCGCATGTGTGGGAGTGGTCCACGCTGTTCGGCCTCGCCGAGCGGTCCGGCGAGCTCGTGCCGGTCGGGCGCGGAGGCGAGCGGCGGGCGATCGGCCTGGCCAACCCCGGGCTCCCCGGCACGGCCTACGCGACGCCGACCCTGTGGTGCGCGATCCAGTATCTCGGCGGGTTCGAGACCGCGCCGGAGCACCGGCACAGCCAGAACGCCTTCCGGTTCGTCGTCGAGGGCGAGGGAGTCTGGACAGTCGTCAACGGCGACCCCGTCGCGATGCGCCGCGGCGACCTGCTGCTCACGCCCGGCTGGAACTTCCACGGCCACCACAACGACACCGACCAGCCGATGGCCTGGATCGACGGCCTCGACGTGCCGTTCTCGCACTACGCCGACGTCGGCTTCTTCGAGTACGGCTCGGAGCGCGTCACCGACGAGGCGTCCCCTGACGTCTCCCGCTCCGAACGGCTGTGGGCCCACCCCGGTCTGCGCCCGCTCAGCGGCCTCGAGGACACCACGAGCTCGCCACTCGCCGCCTACCGCTGGGAGCACACCGACCGGGCGCTGACCGAGCAGCTCGCCCTGGAGGACGCCGGCCACCCGGCGACCGTCGGCCAGGGCCATGCCGCCATCCGGTACGTCAACCCGACCACGGGCGGCGACGTCATGCCGACCCTGCGCTGCGAGTTCCACCGGCTGCGCGCCGGCGCCTCCACGCCGGTCACGCACGAGGTCGGGTCCTCGGTGTGGCAGGTGTTCGAGGGCGAGGGCACGGTCGTGCTCGGCGAGACCGAGCACCGGCTGCACACCGGCGACCTGTTCGTCGTGCCGAGCTGGGTCCCGTGGTCGCTGCACGCCGACAGCCAGTTCGACCTGTTCCGGTTCAACGACGGCCCGATCGTCGACCGGCTGAACTTCACGCGCACCTACCGCCCCGGCCAGCGAAACGAGGACCTCGCATGAGACTCGCAACCCTCCGTCTCGGCGCGAGCACCGTCGCCGTCCGCGTCGACGAGCACGTCGCCGTCGAGGTGCCCGGCCACGCCGACGTCGGCCACCTGCTCCAGGACTCGCAGTGGGCCTCGGTCGCGCGTGCCGCGGACGGCCCGGCGCACGACCTCGCCGACCTCGACCCGCAGGCCTGGGCGCCGCCGGTGCTGCGCCCGGCCAAGATCGTCTGCGTCGGGCTCAACTACCGCAACCACATCCTCGAGATGGGTCGCGAGCTGCCCGAGCACCCCACGCTCTTCGCCAAGTTCCCCGAGGCGCTGATCGGCCCGTACGACCCCGTGGTGCTGCCGGCGCACGCCGGGGACGCCGTCGACTGGGAGGGCGAGGTCGCCGTCGTCGTCGGCCGGACGGCGCGCCGGCTCACCGCCGCGGAGGCCGAGGACTCGATCGCCGGCTACGCCGTGATCAACGACGTGACGATGCGCGACTTCCAGTACCGCACCCCGCAGTGGCTGCAGGGCAAGACCTTCGAGGCGACGACGCCGTTCGGCCCCTGGCTGACGACGCTCGACGCGGTCGATCCGGGGGGCGAGCTGGTCACGGAGGTCGACGGCGAAGCGGTGCAGCGCACGGCGATCGACGACATGGTGTTCGGCCCGGCCGCGCTCGTCGCCTACATCTCGCAGATCCTCACGCTCCACCCCGGCGACGTCATCGCCACCGGCACGCCCGGCGGCGTCGGCCACGCGCGGCGACCCCCGCGCTACCTCGCGCCCGGGCAGGAGCTGGTCACCTCCATCACCGGGCTCGGCACGCTGCGCAACGCCGTCGTCAAGGAGGGCTGAGCGGTGCCCGCCCGCATGGACCAGGCCACCGATCCGCAGCTTCTCGCCGGCCTGCTGCTGGCCCGCCGCGGGCAGGCGTACTTCTCACGCAAGCTCAACGAGCTGCGCAACGACGAGCTGGACGCGCCATCGCTGGTGGCCGGCTGGACGCGGCGGCACGTCGTCGCGCACGTCGGCCTCAACGCCCGCGCGCTCACCCGGCTCACCGAGTGGGCGGCCACCGGCGTCGAGACGCCGATGTACGCCTCGCCGGAGGAGCGCGACCAGGAGATCGCGTTCGCCGCTACGCTCCCCGCCCGCGCCCTGCGCAACCTCTGTGCCCATGCCGCGGTGCACCTCGACGTGGAGTGGCGGGACCTGCCCGAGGAGGCGTGGCACGCTTCGGTGCGCACGGCGCTCGGGCGGGTCGTGCCCGCGTCCGAGACCGTCTGGATGCGGACCCGGGAGGTGTGGGTGCACGCCGTCGACCTCGACAACGGCGGCTCGTTCGGCGACTTCCCGGCCGAGCTGGTCGACGCGCTGCTCGCCGACGTCGTCGGTGGCTGGCGGCGCCGGCTCGGCCCGGCCGGCCTGCCGCCCCTCGTGCTGGAGCCGACCGACCGCGACGTCACCTACCCGCTGGCGCCGGACGGGACGGCGTCCGCGGGGACGGTGACGCTCCGCGGGACCGCCGCGGCGCTGACGCGGTGGGCGACGGGCCGAGGTGCCGCCGGGGTGCTCGCTGCCGACGGCGGTGCGGTTCCGCCGCCGCCGCGCTGGCTGTGATGATCGGTCCATGACCCAGTCCCTGTACCTGCCCGAGCACGTGGGCTTCCTCATCCGGCGTGCCCAGCAGGTGCATCTGGCGGTGTGGGCCGAGGAGGCGGGGCCGGGCCTGAGCAACGTCCAGTTCGGCGTGCTCAACGTGCTGCACCGGACAGGTGGCGCCAGCCAGCGCGAGCTGTGCGACGTGCTCGACCTCGACCGCTCGACCGTCGCGGGCCTCGTCTCCCGGCTCGAGGCCAGGGGCCTGGTCGAGCGGACGAGGGCCGCCGCGGACCGCCGCCGCAACCTGGTCCGGCTCACCGACGACGGCGCCGCCGAGCTGCGCCGGCTCGTCCCGCACGTCGCCCAGGTGGACGCCTCGCTCACCGCCGGACTCAGCGAGGAGGAGCGGGCCACCTTGCGACGGCTCCTCACCAGGGTCCTCGACGCGCACGGCCACCACGCGCGCGACGACGTCTGATCCAGCTGCCCACAACCCGTCTGGAATACTGCCGGGCATGCCGGCACCTCTGGACAGCGGGGAACGCGTCGCAGCAGGACGGGCGTCGCGGCGTCCCGAGCAGCTACTTCTCGCGTTCCTCGGGGAGTTCGTGCTCGACGCCGACGTCGGGCCCGTCCCCTCGGCCGTGCTCATCGGGCTGCTCGCCGAGCTCGGCGTCGGCGATGCGGCGACGCGCGCCACGCTCGCCCGGATGAGCCGCCGCGACCTGCTCGCCAAGGTCCGCACCGGCCGGGAGGTGGCATACGGCCTCGCTCCGGGCGGCGAGTCCGTGCTCCGTGAGGCGCGCGGCCGCGTGCTCGCGGACGAGCCCTTCGCCCCGGTCGGCACCGGCTGGACCCTTGTGACGTTCTCCGTGCCGGAGAGCCAGCGCGACGCGCGCCACCGGGTGCGCGCGACGCTGACCTGGTCGGGCTTCGGCCTGCTGCGCGACGGGCTGTGGATCGCCCCCGGCGAGGTCGATGTGGCCTCCGCGCTCCGCCCGCTCGACGGTGACCTCGCCGGCGTCGAGCTGTCCGCGTTCCGCGCGTACGAGATCGAGGGCTTCTCGGCGACGCGGGCGGTCCGCTCGGCCTGGCGGCTGGACGAGATCCGCGCACACCACGTCGAGTTCCTCGGCACCTGGGCCGACGTCGAGGCCTCGGCCCACCCGCTGCGGGACATGACGGCGCTGGGCGCCGACTGGCTCGCGCTGCTGCGCGCCGACCCCAGGCTGCCCGCCGAGCACCTCTCGGCCGACTGGCCGTCCGGCCGCTCCGCGGCCACGTTCCGGCGTCTGCGCGAGGTCTTCGTCGGCGCCGCGCGAGCCGACCTCGCCGAGCTGATGGGCCGGTCGAACGTGCCGTCGACCACCTGACGTTCTACTTTCTCATGACGGGCGTCACGAAAGTGCTTGACGTCCGGGGGTGCGGTGAGGCACGATCGAGTCCTCGCCGCCGGTCCGGCTGCCCGCTCAGGGCGTCGACCACGGCCCGCCCACGAGGATGTGAGCAGTGGAACAGCCGACCCCTAGCAACCATCTGAGCCGAGCGAACTACGCGACCATCTGGGAGTCCGTGGCTCGTGCGGTGCCCGACCGTCCCGCCGTCCATGCCGACGGCCGCACGATGACCTACCGCGAGCTCGACGACGCCGCGGCCCGCGTGGCCGGCACGCTGCGCGCCGAGGGCCTCGGCGCCGGGTCGCGCGTCGCGATCTTCATGTACAACCGCGTCGAGTACCTCGTCACCGTGTACGCGGCGTACAAGATCGGCGCGATACCGGTCAACATCAACTTCCGCTACCAGGGGCGCGAGCTCGCCGAACTGCTGCGTGCCTCGCGCGCCGAGGCCCTCGTCCACCCGACGAGCCTCGGCCGGCACGTGCGCGACGCCGCCGCGGACGTCGTGCTGCCGAACCTCGTGCTCGCCGTGCCCGACGACGACGGCCCCACGGCGCCGGGCCGGCCGTTCGCCACCGCGCTGGACGCCGAGCCGCTCGACCCGCAGCCCCTGTCGCCGGACCACCAGATCTTCATGTTCACCGGCGGCACGACGGGCACCCCCAAGGCCGTCGTCTGGACGCACGGGAACCTGTTCGACAGCCAGCTCTTCTCGATCTACGGCTCGCTGCCCGTCGCCGTCCCCAAAGATCTCGACGAGGTGACGCGCATCGCCGCGCGCACGGACCTCCCGCCGACCGTGACCCTGCCGCTGACCCCCCTCATGCACGCCCTGGCGCTGTTCAACGTGATGAACGCGCTGGTCCTCGGCGGGTGCGTGATCTTCCTGCCGTCGGTGAGCCACAACCCGCAGGCCGCCGCCCGGGCCATCCACGAGTGGCGGGTGACCCGGATGATCGTGGCGGGCAACGCCGTCGTCGGGCCGCTCGTCGACGTGCTCGACTCCCCGGAGGGCGCCGGGCTCGACGTGTCGAGCCTGACCACCGTGCTCAGCTCGGGAATGGCGTGGTCCGACGAGCTCAAGCTGGCGCTCATCGCGCACGCACCCCGGGCGACGCTGGTCGACATCTTCGGCTCGAGCGAGGGCGGCCCGTTCGCCTACGGGGTGGTCCGCGGACCGCAGGACATCCCGTGCCATCCGCGGCTCGCCCCCGGCGCCGTCGTGTTCGACACCGAGCTGCGCGAGGTCCAGGACGTCCCCGGCGCCACCGGCGTGCTCGCCTACCGCGGGCAGATGCCGCTCGGCTACGACGGCGACCCGGAGCGGACCGCCCAGGTCTACCCCACGATCGACGGCGTCCGCTACGTCATGCCGGGCGACCACGTCCGGGTCCTCGGCGACGGCCTGGTCGAGCTCCTCGGCCGCGGGTCGGCGGTGGTCAACACGGGCGGGGAGAAGGTGTTCCCCGGCGAGGTGGAGGCCGTCCTGGTCGAGATCCCCGACGTGACCGACGCCGTCGTCTTCGGCACACCCGACCCCCGGTGGGGAGAGGTGGTCACCGCGTACGTCACCACCGTGCCCGGCTCGCCGCTGACCGCCGAGCAGATCCAGGAGGAGGTCGGACGGCGGCTCGCCGGCTACAAGAAGCCGCGCAAGGTCTTCCTCGTCGACGCCCTCCACCGGAGCCCGAGCGGAAAGCTCAACATGCGCGCGCTGCGCGCCCAGGTCCCCGAACTAGAGGCAGGTCAGCACGCATGAGATTCCGCGACGCGCACATCCCCTTCGGCCTGAGCTGGACCTCGCCGTTCGCCAAGTGGCAGGGCCCCCTGGCAGAGGTGAACAGCCTCGACATGGCGGTCGACGTCACCGGCCGCGCGCTGGGGGCCCGAGGGCTGCCGCCCGAGGAGATCACCGAGTGGACGCTCGGCGCAACCGTGCCCCAGCAGTACGGGTTCTACGGCGTGACCCTCGTGTCCCGGCGGCTCGGCGCCGGCCAGTACGGCGGGCCGTGGCTCTCGCGGGCCTGCGCGACGTCGGCGGTGGTCGTGGAGCACCTGGCCACCCAGGTCGAGCTCGGCGCGCACGCCACGACGATCGGCGTCATCACGGACCGGACCAGCAACGGCCCGCTGATGCTCTACTCCAGCCAGCGCAGCGCCGGGGGCGCCCCGCTGGCCGAGCACTGGGTGCTCGACCCCATGAAGCTCGACCCGACCACCGGCCAGAGCATGAACGACACCGCGGAGAACACCGCCGTCGACGGCGGCTACACGCGCGATCAGGTCGACGAGGTGGCGCTGCTGCGTTACGAGCAGTACGTGAGCGCGCTCGCCGACGACCGCGCCGTCCAGCGCCAGTACATGGTGCCCGTACGCCTCCCGCGCAAGAAGGGCGGCGACGACTGGGTCGAGGAGGACCACGGCGTCTTCCCGACCACCGCCGAGGGGCTGGCCAAGCTGTCACCGGTCAAGCCCGGGGGAGTGGTCACCTACGGTGCGCAGACCCACCCCGCCGACGGCTGCGCAGGGATCGTCGTCGCGACGGGCGACCGGGCCCGGGAGATCGGGCAGGACGGCGTGACCGCGCAGATCCTGGCCACCGGGTTCGGTCGCGCCGAGCCTGCGTACATGCCCAAGGCCCCCGTCGAGGCCGCCCGCGTCGCGCTGGCGGACGCCGGGATCGAGATGTCCGACGTCGACGTCGTCACCACGCACAACCCGTTCTCGGTGAACGACCTGTGGCTCTCCGACCAGATGGGCTACCCGCTGGAGCGGATGAACCCGTACGGGTCGTCGCTCGTCTACGGCCACCCGCAGGGGCCGACCGGCGCCCGGGCGATCACCGAGCTCATCTACGCCCTTCACGCGCGGGGCGGCGGCACCGGCCTGTTCACGGGCTGCGCGGCCGGCGACTCCGCCGGGGCCGTCGTGGTCCGGGTCGACGGATAGCCGATCCACCCCGCCCCTCCCTGCCCGACCCCACCGAACCACCGACCTCGATTGCGAGCGAGCCCGTGACCCAAGCACCGACCCAAGCACCGACGCCCGAAGCGCCGACAACGCCCCAGGCACCTACGACCGTGGCCCTGGCGGACCTGCCCCAGCACGTCGGGACCGTGTTCGGCCCGTCCTCCTGGCGCACCGTCACCCAGGAGGAGGTCAACGACTTCGCCGACCTCACCGGCGACCACAACCCCATCCACCTCGACCCCGAGGTCGCCGCCCGGTCGCCGTTCGGCGGGACCATCGTGCACGGCTACTTCACGCTGAGCCTCGTCGTCCCGCTCATGGCCGAGATCGTCGAGGTCACGGGCGTGACGACCGGCGTCAACTACGGCCTGGACCGCCTGCGCTTCCCGGCCCCGGTACGGGTCGGCGCGCGCATCCGGGTCCTGTCCACGCTGCGCGAGGTCACCGAGGTGCCCGGCGGGTACCAGGCGGTCTTCGAGAGCGTCTTCGAGGTGGAGGACCAGGCCAAGCCCGGCGCCGTCGCCGTGATGGTCCTGAGGTTCCTCGGATGAGCGGGCAGATGAAGGAGCAGGGTGTGAGCGAGCAGGGAAGCGAGTCGATCGAGCTGACCGGGAAGGTCGCGATCGTCACCGGCAGCGGGCAGGGCCTCGGGCTGGCCTACGCGAAGGCGCTCGCCCAGGCCGGGGCGAAGGTGGTGGTCAACGACGTCGACGGCGCCGCGGCCGAGCGTGCCGTCAAGGCGATCACGGAAGCGGGCGGCACGGCGGTCGCCGTGGTCGCCCCCGTGGGCCCGACGAGCACCGCCGACCTGCTCGTGCAGACCGCGGTCGAGGAGTTCGGGCGGCTCGACGTGCTCGTGGCCAACGCCGGGGTGATCCGCGACCGGGTGCTGTGGAAGATGGAGGACGCCGACTTCGACGTCGTCGTCGCCACGCACCTGCGGGGCACGTTCACCACGGTGCGCGCGGCCGCGACCCGCCTGCGCGAGCAGGGTGAGGGTGGCCGGATCGTCGTGGTCGGGTCGCCCGCCGGGCAGCACGGCAACTTCGGGCAGACGAGCTACGCGGCGGCAAAGGCCGGCGTCGTCGCCATGGCCCGCACGTGGTCGCTGGAGCTGGCGCGCGCGCAGGTGACCGTGAACGTGGTGATCCCGACGGCGATCACGGCGATGACCGCGACCATCCCCGTGTACCGGGAGGTCGCCGAGGCGTACGAGCGCGGCGAGACCTTGCCGCGCGTCGTCCGGCAGGAGCACGCGCTGGGCGGCCCGGAGGACGTGGCGCCGCTGGTCGTGTGGCTCGCCTCCGACCGCAGCGCCGACGTCACCGGGCAGGCGATCGGCGTCGGCGGGGACAAGCTGTCGCTGTACTCGTACTCCGAGGAGCTCGCGGTCACCTACCGGGAGGGCGGCTGGTCGGCCGAGGCGATCGCCGAGGCCTGGCCCACGGCGTTCGCCCCGTCCGCGCAGACGAGCGGCATCACGCTGCCCCCGCTGGACGCCGGTGTCCCAGCACAGTGAGCCGGTCCGTGTCGAGTTCGCCGACACGGACGCGGGCGGCCGTATCCATCACACGGCCGCCCTGCGGTGGGCCGAGCGGGCGGAGCACCAGCTGCTCCGCTCGCTCGGCTGGTCCGAGGTGGCCCGGTTCCCGCGCCGCCGGCTCGAGGTGGACTTCCTCGCGCCGCTCCGGTTCGGTGACGAGGTGGTGGTCGAGATAGCGGCCACCGCGATCGGCCGGACGTCGGTCACCTACGGCTGGCGGGTGCTGAAGGACGGCGTGACCTGCATCGAGGGCACCACCACGTGTGTCCACGTGGACGACGACGGCCTGCCGTGCCCGGTGCCCGCGGAGCTGCGGGCGGCGCTCAGCTGACGACCGGGCCGCGCTCGACCACCTTGTCGGCGAGCTCGGGCGCGTGGCGGGCGATGACCTCGCGCACGCGTGCCGACGCCGCCACGCCGAGCCGTTCGTAGGTGTCGCGGAAGAGCTCGCGGGCCTGCGGCCGCGGCCAGCCCGCCGGCAGGAGCGACGTCGGCAGCTCGGGGTCGAGGCCGGGGAAGGCGCGCCAGGCGTCCATGAGCTCGGTGCGTCGCACGAGCGCGTCGGCCGGTTCGATGGTGCCCCGGCCGAGCGCCGCGTGGGTCGGCTCCCAGGCGTCGACGAACGCCTGGTACATCTCGGCGAGCCCGTCGAGGTCCCACGCGCTCTGCGGGGGCACGGTCGCCGGCAGGTCGGGCGCCGTCGCCACGAAGGCAGTGGCCGCCGTGACCCCGAGGTCGACCAGCTCGGCGAGCGCCTCAGCGTGGTGCTCGTGGGGGGAGACCCACAGGGCGTCGTAGAGCGGCGCGAAGCCCAGCCAGCGCAGCCGGGTGCGCAACGCCTCGCGGACCGAGCGGTTGGCCTCGGGCACGGAGAACGCGACGACGCTCCAGCGGCCGTCCCAGGACTCCGTGTCGTCCTCGCCGAAGCTGAAGATCCGTGCGCCGCCGTCGCTCAGCACCTCCTGGGCGCGCGGCGTGAGCCCGTGGAAGGTGTTCCGGCCGGAGCGGGTGGTCGCGAGGAGCCCGTGCTTGACCATCCGGCTCAGTGCGGCGCGGGCGGCGACGTCGCTGACCCCGAAGTCGCCGAGCAGCTCGACGAGGGCGGCCGACGGCAGCGGCTCGGCGCGTCTCCACCAGTAGTCGCCGAGCAGCGTCAGCAGCAGGCTCGGCGGCGAGCCCTGGCGGGTGCGGGGCAGGCGGGGGTGCTTTGCGCCGTCCGATGTCGCCTTCGTCATGGGCAGCCTTCCCTGTTGTTCCGAGGTTGTTCCGAGGTTTGGTCCGAGATCGGTCCGGATCGATACTTGACATATCTTACTCCGACCGCCGATGGTTGTGTCACGTTACCGAAGGAGCACTGACGATGAGGTTAGCCAGCACCGTCGACGCCCGCCTGCACGCTGTCGTGGAGGACCGTCTCGTCGACCTGACCGATGCGCTGGGGGTGGCCGGCGCCGGAGCGGGCGGTCCGCTGCTCGCGTTCCTCGAGCGCGGCGGCACTCTCGCCGAGCTCGCCGCCCTGGACCTGGACAAGCTGCCGAGCCGCCCGCTCGACGGCGCCCGGCTCGCCGCGCCGATCGCCCGGCCGGGCAAGGTGGTCGGCGCTCCGGTCAACTACCTCGACCACAAGGCCGAGATGGGGGAGCAGAAGACGATCGCCGAGTACGGCGTGTTCCTGAAGGCGAACTCTTCGGTGATCGGCCCGTCAGATGCGATCCGGCTGCCGTACACCGACGTGCGGACCGACCAGGAGGGCGAGCTCGCCGTCGTCATCGGACGGACCGCAAGCCGCGTGGACGCCGCCGACGCCCTCGACCACGTGCTCGGCTACGCCCCGACCCTGGACATCACCGTGCGGTCCACCGAGGACCGCTCGACCCGCAAGTCGTTCGACACGTTCACGCCGTTCGGCCCCTGGATCACCACCGCCGACGAGGTCGGCGACCCCGGCGACCTGGAGCTGCGCTGCTGGGTGGGCGGGGAGCTGCGCCAGCAGGTGCGGACCAAGGAGCTGATCTTCGACGTCGCCGAGCTCGTCGCCTACACCAGCCACGTCATGACCCTGCACCCCGGCGACGTCATCGCGACGGGCACCCCCGCGGGGGTCGGGCCCATCTCTGCGGGCCAGCGCGTGGTGGTCGAGATCGACAAGCTCGGCAGGCTCGACGTCCCGGTGACGTCCGACGGCGCGATCCCCTACGGCCGCCGCCCGGGTGCACGATGACCGCCACCAGGGCCGGCGAGGCCGCCCTCGACACGTCCGCGCTCTCCGCGCACCCGCTGGACGCCCTGCTGCGGCCGCGCAGCATCGCCGTGGTCGGCGCGTCGGCCAGCCCCGACAAGGCCGGGCACGCCATGATGCAGGCGCTCGACGGCTTCGCCGGGGACCTCTTCCCGGTCAACCCCCGGGGCGGCACCATCCTGGGCCGCACGGCAGTGACCGGCCTGGGCGAGCTCCCCGGCCCGGTCGACCTTGCCGTCCTGGTCGTCCCGCCGCAGGCCGTCCCCGGTGCGATCGAACAGGCCGCGGAGGCCGGGGTGCGGGCCGCCGTCGTGTGCGCGGGCGGCTTCGCCGAGAGCGGCCCCGCGGGCCACGAGCTGCAGCAGCGGACCATCGAGGCGGCCCGGCAGGGCGGCGTCCGGCTGCTCGGCCCCAACACGTCCGGCTTCATGAACCCGGTCGACGGCGTGTTCGCGAACTTCATGCCCGCGGCCGCCGCGCTGCGGCCCGGCACGGTGGGGGTCGTCGCCCAGTCCGGCGGCATCAACCTCGCGATCGCGTTCCTCCTGGAGCGCGCCGGCATCGGCCTCCGCCTCGGCGTGGGGCTGGGCAACGCGGTCGACGTCGGCTTCGCCGACATGCTGGAGTTCTTCGCGGGCGACGACACGACCACCGCCGTCGGCCTGCACGTCGAGGGCGTCGCCGACGGCGACGCCCTGGTCGCCGCCCTGCGCCGCGTCACCGCCCGCAAGCCCGTCGTCGCGTTCAAGGTCGGGCGCTCCGACGTCGGCGACTTCGCGAAGTCGCACACGGGGTCGCTCACCGGCTCCTACGCCCTGACCCGCGCCGCGCTCGCCCAGGCGGGAGCGGTCGTCGTCGACGGCCTCGACGAGATGGTCGCCGCCCTCCAGGCGCTGCGGTCCGTCCGGCTGCCCGCTGCGCCCCGGTCCGCGACCGGCGTCGCCGTGCTCACCGGTCAGGCCGGGCCCGGCCTCGTCGTCGCCGACGCGCTCGGCGCCCGGGGCGTGCGCGTCCCCGAGCTGGCCCCCGCGACCCTCGACCGGCTCGGCGAACTCCTGCCGCCGCTGACCTACCAGCGCAACCCGGTGGACACCGGGCGGCCCTCGGACACGTTCCCCGACGTGCTGCGCCTCGTCGCCGCCGAGCCCGGGATCGACGCGGTCGGGGTCTACGCGCTCGACGAGCCCGGAGTCCTGGACCCGGTGACCGCCGTCGCAGGCGCCGCCGGGCGGGTGCTCTACGCGACCGGCGGACCCGCCGACGCCGTCGAGCGGCACCGGGTGCGCCTGGCGGAGATCGGCGTCCCGCTGTACTCCGGGCCGGGCGACCTCGCGATCGGGCTCGCCGCACTGGTCAGCGACGCCGCCGCCCGTGCCGTACCCGACGCGCCGCCCGTCACCGCCACGCGGACCCTCGGGCGCGACCTGGACGAGGACGAGGCCAAGTCGCTCTTCGAGGCCCAGGGACTGCGCACCATGGGCCGGCGGGCGGTCGCAGACCGGGCCGCGGCCCACGACGTCCTGGACGAGCTCGGTGGCCCGGACAACCCCGTGGTCGTCAAGGTCCTCGACGCGGCGGTGCTGCACAAGTCCGACGTCGGCGGTGTCCACGTCGGGGTCCGCAGCCACGCGGAGCTGGACGCGGCCCTCGACGCCATCGACAAGATCGATGGCACCTCCGGGCGGCGTTACCTCGTCGAGGAGCAGGCGCCGGGTGGCACCGAGCTCATCGTCGGCGGCGTCCGCGACGCCGTCTTCGGGCCGGTCGTCCTGCTCGGCCTCGGCGGCGTCGGCGTCGAGCTGGGCGGGTCCGGAGCCGAACCCGTCCTGCGCCTCGCGCCCCTCTCCGCCGAGCGTGCTGCCGAGATGGTCGACGCGCTGCCGGCGGCGGTGCTCGACGGCTTCCGCGGGGCGCCCCCGGTGGACCGCGGGGCGCTCGCAGCGACCCTGATCGCCGTGAGCGACGTGCTCACGGCGCACCGTGACATCACCGAGATCGATCTCAACCCGGTACGGGTCACCTCCCGTGGACCGGTAGTTCTCGACGCCGTCGTCGTCCGGACCCCAGAAGAGGAGAACCATGTCCAGCACAACGCCTGAGGGCTTCGGAGTGCGGGAGCGCGAGACGCTCGTTGTCGGCGCGGGGCCGGTCGGCCTGACCGCGGCCCTGGCGCTGCGGTCCTTCGGCCGGCCGGTGACCGTCCTGGAGGCGGGGCCCGACGGCCGGCAGCGGCCGGGCAGCCGCGCGATCTTCACGCACAGCCAGACGCTGCAGATCCTCGACCGGATCAGCCCAGGGCTCGGCGCCGAGCTGTACGGGCACGGCGTCTACTGGAACACGCAGCGCACCTACTTCGAGGGCAAGGAGGTCTACGCCAAGACCTACCCTGACCCCGCGCCGGGGACGTACCCGCACTTCACGAGCCTGCCGCAGGTCGAGACCGAGCGATACCTCTACGAGCGGGCAGTCGCCGCCGGGGTCGAGTTCGCCTGGGAGCAGGAGGTCTCCGAGGTCGTCGCGACCGACGACGCCGTGCGGCTCACGACCCTGGGCGGCGACCGCTGGCAGGCGAAGTACGTGATCGCAGCCGACGGCTCGCGCTCCGCCGTTCGCAAGCAGATCGGCACCCGGATGGAGGGCGGGCGCGACGACGGCTGGTACATCGTCGTCGACGTCGACGAGATCGAGCAGCCGACGCTGCCCCAGGAGCGGCACTTCCACTACGCCCACCCCGCGGTCCAGGGCCGCAACGTCCTGATCGTGCCGTTCGCCGGCGGCTACCGGGTCGACCTGCAGCTCATCGACGGCGACGACGCAGACAAGTTCGCGTCGCCGGACTGCGTGCGCACCTGGCTCGACGCGGTGCTCCCGCGCGGGTACGCGGAGCAGACGTCGTGGGTCTCGACCTACCAGTTCCTCCAGCTCGTCGGGCACGACTTCGCCGACCCGGCCCGCCGGGTGCTGCTCGTCGGGGAGGCGGCCCACCTGTTCGCGCCGTTCGGCGCACGGGGCCTCAACTCGGGCGTGCCCGACGCCGAGGCGGCCGCGTCCGCCGTCGTCCTGGCGCTCGCCGCGAGCAGCCGCGAGTCCGCGCGGACGGCGGTGGAGTCGTTCGCGCTCGCCCGCCGGTCCGCCGCGCTGTTCAACCGGGACGCGGCGGGGGAGGCGCTGGCCCACCTGCGCCCCTCGCTCGAGAAGGCCGACGAGGTCCGGGCCGCCGCCGAGCTCGCCCCGCAGAACGAGGCCGCGTCCGCCTGGCTCGAGAAGGCACCCTACGGTCCCCGTGGAGTGCACACCGCGCAGAGCGTCTACCGATACTAAGGAAGGTGGCGAAGATGTCTGTACTCAGCAACGTGCACGTGGCCTCAACAGTGGCGCTCGGCATGCAGCGGCTGTCCGCGGTCGGCGTCAAGCTGGCCGCGCGCGGCAAGCCGACGCCGTTCCCCGAGTGCCGCGCGGAGATTTCCGAGGTCGTCGTCCCCACCTCGGTCGGGCCCGCCCGGGCCGTCGTCTACCGGCCCGTCGACCAGTCCGCCGGCGAGTCCGCCGGGGGAGCCCCGAGCCTGCCCGTGCACGTCAACTTCCACGGCGGCGGGTACGTCATGCGCGACGTCCAGCTCGACGACCCCCTGTGCCGGTACCTCGCCGCCGAGGCGGGGGTGGTCGTCGTCAACGTCGACTACGTCGTCGCGCCGCAGCACCGGTTCCCCGCTGCGCCGCACCAGGCCTACGAGGTCGTGCGGTGGGTCACCGAGCACGGCGACGCCAACGGCTGGGACGGGACCCGGCTCACGGTGGGCGGCCAGAGCGCCGGCGGCGCGCTCGCGGCGGCCGTCGCCCGCCAGGCCCTGGAGCAGGGCGATCCGCGCATCGCGCTCCAGGTGCTCCACTACCCGCCGCTCGACCTGGTCACCCATGCCCGGGACAAGGTGGCGGCGGGCACCAACCCGCTGATCAAGCCGTGGATGGGCGACGTGTTCGACAACGCCTACATCCCGGACCCCGCGATGCGCGCGGACCGGCTCGCCTCCCCGGCCAACGCCGCAGACGACGCCGACCTGACCGGCATCGCGCCCGCGGTGGTCCTGACCTGCGAGCTGGACACGCTCCGCGGCGACGGCGAGGCATACGCGCGGCGGCTCCAGGCCGTGGGCGCCCTGGTCGCCCACGTCGACCTCCCGGGGGTGGACCACGCCTACGACATGAACGACCTCGACACCGCCCGGCGCACGTACGCCTTCATCGCCGAGCGGCTCCGGGAGGTGGCGCAGCAGTCGGCCCCCACGGCCCAGGACCCGGGCCTCGCCTGAACGTCTCGCGACGATGCTCCCCAGCGGTGCCCCAGCGAAGTTTCTCAACGAAGTTTCTCAATGATGAGAGGACAGTCATGACCATCACCGACAACCCCCCTGCTGTCACCGACAGCATCCAGTTCCCGCCCGGGCAGCTGTTCATCGGCGGCGAGTGGAAGGAGGCGGCCGACGGCGCACGCCGCGACGTGATCAGCCCGGCCACGGGCCGCGTGATCTCGTCCGTGGCCTGGGCGTCGGACGCCGACGTCGACACGGCCGTCGCCGCCGCCCGCGAGTCGTTCGACTCCGGCGTCTGGTCGCGCCTCAGCGGCCGTGAGCGGTCGCGCGTGCTGCTGAAGGCCGTCGAGATCCTTCGCGAGCGCCGCGAGGAGCTCGCCCAGCTCGAGAGCCACGACGCCGGCAAGCCGATCACGTTCGCGCGGATCGTCGACGTCGAGCACGCCATCCTGCAGTTCGAGTACGCGGCGAGCCTCGGCCAGCACCTGGACGGCTCGGTCCGGGAGATCCCGGCCAACGCCCATGCGTACATCCGCAAGGAGCCGATCGGCGTCGTCGCCGCGATCACGCCCTTCAACTTCCCGCTGATCCTCTCGTCCACCAAGATCGCTCCCGCGCTCGTCGCCGGGAACTCGGTGGTGCACAAGCCCGCCAGCGACACGCCTCTCAGCGCCCTGTTCATGGCCCAGGTGCTCAAGGACGCCGGCGTCCCGGACGGCGTCTTCAACGTCATCACGGGCTCGGGCGCGAGCCTGGGCGACCACCTCGTCGGCCACCCGCAGGTCGACAAGGTGGCGTTCACCGGTTCGACGGAGGTGGGCGCGCACGCCGCGGCGCTCGCCTCGCGCACCCTCAAGCCGTTCACCGCGGAGCTCGGCGGAAACGCGGCCAACATCCTGTTCGCCGACGCCGACCTCGACAAGGCGATCGGCACCGTGATCGGCGCCTTCGTCTTCAACGCCGGCCAGTTCTGCATGGCCGGACCGCGCCTGCTCGTCGAGCGGCCGATCTACGACACCGTGCTGGGCATCCTGAGCCAGGCGGTCCCGGGTGTGCCCTTCGGCGACATCACGGACGACGCCACCGTCGTCGGGCCGCTCGCCAGCCAGAACCAGCTCGACAAGGTCACGGCCATGGTCGAGTCCGCTCGCCGGGACGGCGCGCAGGTGGTGTGCGGCGGCGAGCAGGTCGACATGGGCGGCGGGTTCTACTACCGGCCCACGGTCCTGGCCGGCCTGTCGTCGGACGCCGAGTGTGTCCGCGAGGAGGTGTTCGGGCCGGTCCTGACCGTCCAGCCCTTCGACACCGAGGAGGAGGCCATCGCGATGGCCAACGAGACGGCGTACGGCCTCGCCTCCGGCATCCAGAGCTCGAACATCGCGCGCATCCACCGTGTGGCCAAGCGGCTCGACGCCGGGATCTGCTGGGTCAACGGCTGGGCCGTGCTCGACCCGTCCGTGCCGTTCGGCGGGGTCAAGGCGTCGGGGTGGGGCCGCGAGTACGGTCCCGAGGCGCTGGCCTCCTACCAGCGCACCAAGTCCATCGTCATCGACCTCGGAGAGGACCCGGCATGAGCGCCAAGACCAGGGCAGCGGTCCTGACCGCCCCCCAGACGCCGTTCACCGTGCAGGACGTCGAGCTCGCCGACCTGCGCGAGCACGAGGTCCTCGTACGGATGGTCGCCACCGGCGTGTGCCACACCGACCTCGGCGTGTGGGCCGGCGGCATCCCGTTCCCGCTGCCCGGCGTCATCGGCCACGAGGGCGCCGGAGTGGTGGAGCAGGTGGGCTCGGCGGTCACGACGATCGCCCCGGGCGACCAGGTGGTGCTGAGCTACACGTCGTGCGGTGACTGCCCGGCGTGCCTGGACGGCCATCCGGCCTACTGCGCCACCTGGCTGCCGCGGAACCTGTTCGCCGGGGCGCGCGAGGACGGTACGCCGACGCTCACGGTCGACGGCGCACCCATCGGCGGGCACTTCTTCGCCCAGTCCTCGTTCGCCCAGCACGCGGTCGCCGAGGAGCGCAACGTAGTCGTCGTGGGCGCTGACGCCGACCTGACAAGCCTCGCCCCGCTCGGGTGCGGCGTGATGACGGGCTTCGGATCGGTGTGGAACGCGCTGGACGTGCAGGCACACGCCCGGGTCGCGGTGTTCGGGGCGGGAGCCGTGGGCCTGTCGGGTGTGGTGGCCGCCGCGCTGCGCGAGCCGGACCTGCTCATCGCCGTCGACGTCGTGCCGGAACGGCTGGAGCTCGCCCTCGAGCTCGGGGCAACGCACGCCATCAACGGCAAGGAGGAGGACGTCGTCGCCCGCATCGCGGAGCTCACCGGCGGCGCGGGCCTGACCCACGCCTTCGACACCACGGGAGTGCCCGCCGTCGGGCGGTCTGCCATCGACGCCCTCGGCGCACGGGGCCACCTCGTCACCTGCGGCGCCCCGCCGCCCGGGACGGAGATCCCCGTGGACTTCCAGGGCATCCTCCCCGGGAAGTCGGTCAGCGGCGTGACCATGGGCGACGCCGACCCGAAGGTGCTCATCCCGCAGCTCGTCGACCTCGTGGCTGCCGGCCGGCTCCCGCTCGGGCGGCTCATCAAGCAGTACAAGCTGTCGGAGCTCGACGCGGCCTTCGCCGACATGCACCAGGGCACGACCGTCAAGCCGGTCATCGTCCACTGATCCGCCCGGCGGCGCCGTGCCTCAGTGCGCGGCGCCGCCCGGGGCCGGGATCTCGCCCGACCCCCGGACGATGAGGCGCGTGGGCACGACGACCTGGCGTGCCGGGCTGGTGTCGCCGTCGAGGTGCGCGAAGAGGCGCTCAGCGGCGAGCCGGCCGATGCGGTCGGGGTCCTGCGCGACCGCCGTGATGGCGGGCTTCATCAGGTCGCCGGTCTCGACGTCGTCGAAGCCGACCAGCGCAACCTTGTGCTCGAGGCCGAGCTGCTGCAGGGCCCGGATCGTGCCGATGGTGATGAGGTTCTGGCTCGAGAAGATGGCAGTCGGCGGGTCGGGGAGCGTGAGCAGCCGACGGGCGACGGCGGTGGCTGTCGCGTCGTCGTGCAGGCCGAGCACGACCAGCGCCGGGTCGACGTCGATCCCGGCTGCCGCGAGCTCGGTGACGTAGCCCTCCCGCCTCAGCCGCGCCGTCTCGATCCTGTCGAGGTCGCCGAGGAAGGCGATCCGCCGGTGCCCGAACGACAGCAGATGGCGCACCGCGTCGCGGGCACCGTCGACGTTCGCCGTCACCACGCAGTCCGTCTCGATGCCGCGCGGCGCGCGGTCGACGCACACCAGCGGCGTCCCGCGGTCGACGTGCACGCGCAGGTACGACTGGTCGTCGCGGACCGGCGTGACGATGAACCCGTCGACCCTGCGCCTGGCGAGCGCGGTCACCGCCCTCAGCTCGGCGGCCGGGTCGTCCTCCAGGCTCGCCGCGAGGACCGCGTACCCGTACTCGATGGCGACCCGCTCGATCGCACGGTGCACCTGCGCGGCGAACGGGTTGGCGACGCTGGACACGAGCAGGCCGAGGGTGCGGGAGCGGCCGTCGGCGCGGCGCAGGTTGCCGGCGTGGAGGTCCGGCTCGTAGAGCAGGTCAGCCGCGGCGCGGCGGACGCGCTCGGTCGTTCCGGGGGACACGTTGGGCTCCCCGTTGATGACCCGAGAGACCGTCTTGATGCCGACCCCGGCGAGCCGCGCCACGTCGCGCATGGTCGGCCGTCGCTGGCGGACCGACGGCGACGAGTCGTCTGACACCGATGTCACGAAACTGTCACTCCTTGCATCCATTGGGTTGACCCTACCCCGCAATTCCGGTAGACAGGCTCCTGACAACGTTGTCGGGCGCAAGCCCTCACGGAGGAGTTCGACGGTGAACCTTATGACCAGCAACCGAGCCGCGCTGCGGCGTGGCGTGGCAGTGACCGGCGCAATCGCACTCGGGGCGCTCAGCCTCACCGCGTGCGGCGGCGGCGGCAGTGGCGACAGCGGCGGTGACAACGGTGTCGGCGTCTCGCTGATCGTCAAGACGACCACCAACCCGTTCTTCGTCGCCATGCAGGACGGCGCCGAGGCTGCCGCCTCGGAGCACGGGGTCAGCCTCACGATGGCCGCCGGCAAGGCCGACGGCGACGAGGAGACGCAGATCCAGGCGATCGAGAACGCCGTCGCCCGCGGCGACGCCGGCATCCTCATCACGCCGAACGGCCCGTCCGTCGTGGATGCCATCGAGCGGGCGCGCGATGCGGGCCTGTACGTCATCGCCCTCGACACGCCGCCCGACCCGGCCGACGCGGTGGACATCACGTTCGCCACCGACAACCGGCAGGCCGGCACGCTGATCGGCGAGTGGACCGCCGCGCAGCTCGACGGCGAGCAGGCCACCATCGCGATGCTCGACCTCTTCGACGACAAGGTCGTCTCGGTCGACTACGACCGTGACCAGGGCTTCCTGGAGGGCATGGGCATCGACGTCGCCGACCCGGCGGTCAACGGCGACGAGGCCGCCACCGGCTCCTACAGCGGCGGCGAGTACGAGATCGTCGGCAACGAGGCGAGCCAGGGTTCCGAGGACGCCGGGCGGACCGCGATGGAGAACCTGCTCACCAAGAACCCGGACATCAACGTCGTCTACACGATCAACGAGCCCGCCGCGTACGGGGCCTTCCAGGCGCTCGAGGCGGCCGGCAAGTCCGCCGACGACGTGCTGATCGTCTCGGTCGACGGCGGGTGCGCGGGCGTCGACAACGTGCAGAGCGGCACCATCGACGCGACGAGCCAGCAGTACCCGGTCAAGATGGCCGAGCTGGGCGTCGAGGCGATCGCCGAGCTGGTGGAGACGGGCACCGCTCCCGAGACCACCGAGGGCCTCGACTTCTTCAACACCGGGGTCGCGCTCGTGACGGACTCTGCCGCCGACGGCGTCGAGTCCATCGACTCGGCCGCCGCGTCCGAGATCTGCTGGGGCTGACGGATGAGCACCTCAACGCTGCCCGCGTCGGCGTCGGCCCACGACCCGGCCGCCGAGTTCCTCGACCGCCGCACCCCGCTCGAACGCGCGCGCGGCGTCCTGCACCGGTACCCCGCGCTGAGCCCGGCGATCGTCCTGGTCATCTCCGTGGTCGTCTTCGGGTTCCTCAACGACCGGTTCTGGGCGCCGGGGAACCTGTCCCTGATCACGCAGCAGGTGGCGGTGGTCGGCACTCTCGCCGTCGCCCAGACGCTGGTGATCCTTACCGCTGGCATCGACCTGTCGGTCGGGGCGACGATGGTCCTCGCCTCGATGGTCATGGCCCAGGTCACGACGACGGCCGGGGCCTCGCCGGTGGTCGCGCTGCTGCTCGGGCTGGTCGTGGGGCTCGCAGCGGGCGGGCTGAACGGCCTGCTGGTGACCAGGCTCAAGCTGCCTCCGTTCATCGCCACGCTCGGCACGCTCAACGTCTACCTGGCGATCACGCTGCTGTACTCGCACGGCGCCACCGTCCGCGGGGGCGACATGCCGGCGGCGATGACGTGGACGGGAACCACCTTCCCGGTGCTCGGCGTGCGGGTCTCCACGGGTGTGGTGCTCATGCTCGCGGCCTACGTGCTGGTGGCGTTCGTGCTCTCCCGTACCGCCTGGGGCACGCACGTCTACGCGGTAGGTGACGACCGGGACGCCGCACGGCTGTCCGGCATCAGCGTCAACCGGGTCCTGCTGAGCGTGTACCTGGCCGCGGGCGCGATCCTCGCGCTCGCCGCCTGGCTCCAGATCGGGCGCGCCAACGCGGCGAGCCCCAACGTCGGCGTGGACATGAACCTCGACTCGATCACCGCTGTCGTCATCGGCGGCACGAGCCTGTTCGGCGGCCGCGGCACCGTCTGGGGCACCCTGCTCGGCGCGCTGATCGTCGGCGTGTTCCGCAACGGTCTGTCGCTCGCCGGCCTCGACGTGCTGTACCAGACCCTCGCCGTGGGCGTCCTCGTGATCGTCGCGGTCTCGCTCGACCAGTGGATCAGGAAGGTGCGCAAGTGACCACCATCGACGCCACCACAGCGCC
Source organism: Promicromonospora soli (assembly GCF_014653785.1). GTDB lineage: Bacteria > Actinomycetota > Actinomycetes > Actinomycetales > Cellulomonadaceae > Promicromonospora > Promicromonospora soli. The sequence goes on from NZ_BNAS01000012.1 coordinate 40,156, forward strand.
CGGCCGCCCCGGCGGCACCGACACGACGCCCGTGCTCCAGGCCCGCGGGCTCGTCAAGACCTACGGCCGGGTCGTCGGGCTCGACGGCGTGGACCTCGAGCTGCACCGCGGCGAGGTGCTCGCGATCATCGGCGACAACGGCGCCGGGAAGTCGACGCTCATCAAGTGCCTGACGGGCGCCGAGATCCCCGACCAGGGGGAGATCCTCCTCGACGGCAAGCCCGTGCACTTCAAGCGTCCCCAGGACGCGCGCACGGCCGGGATCGAGACCGTCTACCAGACGCTGGCCGTCGCCCCGTCGCTCGACGTCGCGGCGAACCTGTTCCTCGGCCGGGAGGTGCGTCGCAAGGGCCCGCTCGGCTCCGTGCTGCGCATCACCGACCGGGCCGGGATGCGCGAACGGGCCCGCCAGGAGCTTCGCGAGCTCGGCATCTCGACGCTGCAGGACGTGACGGTGCCGGTCGAGAACCTGTCCGGCGGCCAGCGCCAGGCGGTGGCCGTGGCGCGGGCCGCGGCGTTCGGCTCCAAGGTGGTGGTCCTCGACGAGCCGACGGCGGCGCTGGGTGTCCGCGAGTCGGGTCAGGTGCTCGAGCTCGTGCGGACCCTGCGGGACAGGGGCGTGCCGGTCATCATCATCAGCCACAACATGCCCCACGTCTTCGACATCGCCGACCGGATCCACGTCCAGCGGCTGGGCAGGCGCGCGGCGACGATCACGCCGAAGTCGCACACCATGACGGAGGCCGTGGCGATCATGACCGGCGCCGCGGAGGCCTGACGTGCAGGCTGGCGACGGGCATGCCGGCGACGCACATGCGGGCGAGGGCCGCCGGGTCCTCGTCGTCGGCGAGGCGCTCACCGACGTCGTCACGACGGCGGACGGGAGGCACCGGGAGCATCCCGGCGGGAGCCCGGCGAACGTCGCGGTGACGCTGGGCCGGATCGGCCACCGGCCGATGTTCGCGACGTCGATCGGCAGGGACGACCGCGGCCGCCGGATCCAGGAGTGGCTCGCCGAGTCCGACGTCGAGCTCACGCCCGGCAGCGCGGGCAGCGGCGCGACGTCGGTGGCGGCCTCCCGGCTGGGCCCGGACGGTGCGGCCGACTACGAGTTCGCGCTCGGCTGGGCGCCCCGCCTGCCCCGGGCGGGCGCGGCGAGCGTCGTCCACGTGGGGAGCATCTCGACCCTGCTCGAGCCAGGCGCGGGCGACGTGCTGCGGCTCGTCGAGGAGGCCCGGGCGACGGCTACCGTCACGTACGACCCGAACCTGCGGCCGTCGATCTGCCCGGACCGGGCGGCGGTCCGGCGCCGGGTGGAGCGCCTGGTCCAGCTGGCCGACGTCGTGAAGGTGTCGGACGAGGACCTGGCCTGGCTGTATCCCGGGGAGGGTTTTGGGGCGGTGCTCGGCCGCTGGTCGGGCGCCGGTCCGGCCGTCGTCGTCGGCACGCGAGGTGCCCAGGGTGCCGTGCTCCTCGCGGACGGCGTGGAGCTCGACGTGCCGGGGCGGACCGTGACGGTAGTGGACACCATCGGTGCGGGGGACGCGTTCATGGGCGGGCTGATCCACGGCCTGCTGGCCGCGGGCCTCGACGGCGCGGACCGGCGCACCCTCCTGAGAACCGTGCCGCCGTCGACGCTGGAGGAGATCCTGAACTTCGCCGCCGACATCGCGGCGGCGACGGTGGAACGCCCCGGGGCCAACCCCCCGTGGCTCTCGCGGGACGCGGCGGAGTGACGGGGGGTCGCGCCGGGAGGGCAGGATGGGGGACATGAGCGAACCCGATGTCACCACGATCATCGCCGAGGTCGAGGCCCAGGAGGCCGAGCTCGTGCTGGCCACGTTCACGCACGAGCAGGCGTGGCGCCTGGGCGCCCGGCTCGTCGAGCTGGCGACCGAGCGCGAGCTGCCCGTGACCGTCGACATCCGCAAGGGGACCCAGCAGGTGTTCCACGCGGCCCGGCCCAGCACGACGCCCGACAACGACTCGTGGATCAAGCGCAAGGTGCGGGTGGTCTACCGGTTCGGGGCGTCGTCGTACCTGGTGGGCCTGCGTGCCCGGGCGAAGGGGACCGACTTCAACGCCGACCAGGGCCTGCTGTTCCAGGAGTACGCGGCGCACGGCGGTGCCTTCCCGGTGCGGGTCGCCGGCGTGGGCATCGTCGGCGTCGTCACCGTGTCCGGTCTGGCGCAGCAGGACGACCACGCCCTCGTGGTCGAGGCGCTGCGCGAGCTGGCCGGGTCCCGGCCCGCGGCCTGAGGTCAGGACGTCGACCACCGCTGGTTGTCCCCGGCGTGGCAGCTGAACATGATCGCGGGTGTCCCGTTCTCGGTGCCCCCGCCCGAGACGTCGAGGCACAGTCCGGTGGCGACGTTGCGCACGGTGCCGTCGGCCTGCGGGCTCCACTGCTGGTTCCCGGCGCCGTGGCACGTCCAGATGGTCGCGGGACCGCCGGGCTGTCCGCCGCCCGGGTCGTCCAGGCACATGGTCCCCAGGGTGCGCAGCTCCCCTGAGGCCGACGCGGTCCACTGCTGGCCCGCGGCCCCGGTGCAGTCGTAGATCTGCAGGGCGGTGCCGTCCGCGGCGGCCCCGCCGGGCACGTCGAGGCATCGGCCGGACGCGACGGCCCGCAGCGCGACGATCGTCGGCGCAGCGGGCGGAGGGCTCGGCGTGGGCGACGGTTCCGGGCTCGCGGGGGCGCTCACCTGGCTCGGCTCGGGTGTGCTCGCGGTCTCGGCCGCGCTTGGCCCGGGCCCGCCCTGCGGGTCGGACAGGTCGCGCGTCAGCACCCACACGGTGCCGACCACGGCGGAGAGCGACAGCACGACGGCGAGCACCCATGCGACTGTGCCGAGGGGCGAGCGCCGACGCGGCGTGACTTGGTCGTACACCCTTGTGCTTCCCTTCGTGCCTGACGGCGTTCGCGCGTGCGAGCGGCACCCTACTCCGTCAGGAGCGCCCTCACGGCCGGAGATCCGCCGGCGGGCGGGCAGCGGCCTGCCCGGGCCCCGGCGTCTCCGCGAAGGAGTACGTGGGCCACGGTCCCGAGTACCGGATGCGCGCCGCGGGCTGCTCGTCGGTGATCGCCGCGAGCTCGCGGCCGACCGCTTCCATGTCGTCCCGCGGTACGAGCAGCGAGACGCTGAGCACGGCGACGACGCCGGGCTCGAAGCGAGCGCTGCGGTTCTCCGCGAGGTCCTCGGACACCTTCGCGAGGCGGCGGCGGTACTCCTGGTACAGATCGTCGGCGAGCGCGTCGGTCAGGTCGCGCTCGAGCCGCGCCAGCCGCTTGCGCAGGAGCCGCTGCACGCCCGCGGGGCGTCCGGCGAGCTCGGCGCGCACGGCGTCGGCCCGCGGGTCGTGCCTCCCCACCTCCTCCTGGTCGAGCCCGATCTCGACCCGGAGCTCGACACGGCCGTCCAGGCGGTCCAGCCGGGCCAGGAGCACCTCGGCGTTCGCCGTCAGCCAGGTCTCGAGCCGATGCCGCGCCGACTGCTCCTCGCCGCCGGCGACGATGACGTTGAAGGTCATCGGCAGCACGGTGAACCCGGCCTCCCAGACCCGGTCGACGACCTCGCTGTGCTCCACGACCCAGCGCCGGACGTCGTCGTCGGGGCCCGTGTACGGGCCCCCGGCGTGGTGGTGGACGACGGCGGAGAGCCCCTCGCCGACCGTGACGACGACGAGCGGTGCGTCGTCGATGCCGGTGCCCGCGTCACCCGGCACGTCACCCGGCAGAGCGCGGGCGACGGCGTAGACGTACAGGCCCTCCGCGTCCGTCACGCGCCCTCCCCGGCGGTCCCGTCGGCCCAGCGGGCCGGGTTGACGAGCCTGTCGACGACGTCGTTCACCACGTCGTCGAGGCCGCGCCGCAGGTCGGCGACGGAGGTCGTCAGCCCGTGGTCGGCCTTGATGGACTCGAGCGCTTCGTCCAGGTCGAGCAGTGCCTGGCCGAGGCGCTCCTGCTCCTCCTCCGTGAGCTCGCCGCCCTCGAGGCGGCGCACCGCCTGGCTCTCGAGCGCCTCCTGGATGATCTCGACCAGCGTCACGACGAGCGTGAGGAGGCCGTTCTTGAGGCTGGTCTCGTCGACTCTGAGCGTCACGTCGCTCCTCCTCCCGTGGCGGCGCCCGCGACGTCGCGGAGCGACGCCGCCCACAGAGCCGTGTCCCTGGTGGCGAGCCGGACGGGCCGTGTCCCGCCCCTGACAACGAGCATCTCGTCGCCCACCGGTGTCCGGCCTCGGACGAGCTCGACCGAGCGGATGTCGCCCGGCCTCAGGCGGACGGCGGGCCTGGCATCACGGACACCCTTCCACGTCAGGCCCTCGACCCAGTCGAGCGTTCCTGTGCCGCCCCGCCAGGCCGAGCCGCCGGCGAGATCCTCGAGGTACCAGACCGCTCCCTGGAGCGCCGGGCCGCCCGAGCCGCTCTCGATCGCTTTGCTCGTGGCGGCCACATTCTGGCGCAGCAGCGACGCGAGGCCCTCGGGCGACGCCGCCGAGACCAGCGTGGTGCCCGCGGGTGTGGTCACGGCGAGGCGGCTGCGCTCCTCGCCACCCGCGCTCCGCTCGCTCCGCAGCTCGACGCCGGTGATCTCCTCGAGGTACGCCTGCCAGAGCAGCTCGCGCGGTTCCGCGCGCCACACCATGAGCCGCCGCGTGGTGAGGTAGACCGTACCGAGCCGCCACGCGTCGTACGGCTCGTCCTGGCGATGGCCGCCCGCCATGCGGGTGACGACGTCCTCGTCGGCGTGCAGCGGTACGCGACGCGCGAGAGAGGTGCGGGCCCACGCCCGGGTCTGCTCGTCCCACTGCTGCATCATCCCGTGCTCGAGCATCGTGTCGATGCCGGCGATCGCGGCCCGGAGGCTGACGCCGATCAAGGGAATGTCCGCCACGGTGACGATCAGGTCGAGGTCGAGGTAGACGCCCTTGTCGAGCAGCACGTCGAGCAGGTCGGGGAGTGTCGCCCGAAGGTCGCGCGTCGGCTCCATGGCCGACGACCGGTCGCGGTCGTGCACCAGCTCCTGCCCGCGCTCCTGTCCGTGCGACGGTGCCGTGGTCACCCGGCTCTCAGCCATCGTTGCGACCGCGCTCCTCTTCCTCTTGCTCGTCCGCTTCCTGTTCCTCGGCCGGCTCGAGGGCGCGGGCCTGGCCCTCGCTCAGCGCTCGGGCGCTCTGCCACCCGCACCACGGGCAGTACTCGTCGAGCAGCTGTGCCGTCGGCGACGTCTTGCCGCAGCTCGGGCAGGTCTCCTTGGCCTCCAGCGCCTCCCGCCATGCCACGGTGTCCGTGTTCGCTCCGCCCGGGAACTCCAGGCCGTAGCGCGCGGCGGTCTCGAAGGAGGCCAGCGCGGCGCGGATGCGGATGCCCAGCAGCTCGACACCGCCGACCGAGACCATGATGTCGGCGTTGAGCACCAGTCCCTTGTCGAGCAGCGTCTCGATGACATGCGCGAGGGTGCCTTCTCGTTCGCGCTGAGGCTCCATGGCACTGCGCCCGCTGCCGCCGACCACGGTCATGCCGCTCCCTCTCCATCGTGGCGCCGCACGCCTCAGGCCTCGACCCGCCCGCGGACATAGCGCCGTCCGCGGCTGTAGCCGAGAAGCTCACCCTCGTCGCTCAGCCGGACCTCGCACTCGGCGAGGATGTCGGAGGTGCTCGGGATGTGCGCGTCCTCCAAGACCTCGATCGTGACCACCCACGACTCGTCCTCCTGCCGCACCCCGACGACGCCTTCCACCTGGTGGGAGATCAGAGCGGTGATCTCGTCGAGGGCCCTGCGCACCGCCCCTCGGGCGTCGAGCCTGCCCGCCCTCGGGCGGCTCCGCTTCTCGCCGTCGTCGTGCGGGGGCCGGCTCTCGCGGCTCTCGGACGGCGTCGCGTGCTCGCGATTCTCGGGCGTCGCGGACGGCTCGCGGCTCTCGGACGTCGTGGACCGCTTTCGGCTCTCGGACTGCGTGCCGCTCGCGCTCGCCGGGCGCCGTCGGCGAGGGGATCGTGCGGGGTCCGGCCGGTGTTCGCGTTCCTCGCTCATGGTCCTCCTTGCCGCTTCCGGCGTCTGCCCTCGACCAGCCTGGCCACCAGCGCCTGCTCCAGCGCGTCGGCCTCGGTGTCGTCGATCTCTCCGCGTTCCCGGGCCTGGGCGACCTCTTCGAGCTGCCGACGAATCGCGCTCGGGTCGTAGTACTCGCGCTCGGCCTCCTGGAGCACCTGGTCGGCGATCCACGCGACGCCACGTACCGGTGCCAGGGGCAGCCCGAACAGCGCGCCCAAGAGGCCCACCGATCACACCTCCTCGGCGAAGTCGTACGGGGCCTGCGGCCCGACGAGGCGCAGGGCGATGCGCGGGAAGATCCCGGCCGCGACGTCCTCGAGCCCGTCCTCGAGTCGTCGCACCGCATCTCGGCGCACCAGGAGCGCGGCGTCCAGCACGGTGTCGACCTGCCCGACCTCACGGTGCCGGACCTCCACGGCGAGCGGCGCGAGACGGCGCGCGAGGAAGTCGGCGTCCGCCGCCCGTTTCCGCTCGAATCCGGCGACGACCAGTTCGCCCAGCCGGACTCGCTCGCCGTACGTCGCCGCCTCGGGCTGTCCGCGCGTGAGATCGCGGAGCCGACGGATCTCCGGCTCCTCGTCCACCAGCTCCGCGATAACCGCGTCCTCGTCGTAGCGCGCCGTCAGGCTGAGCTGAACCACTCCCGCGAGCTCGCGGAGCCGGTCCGAGTACGCCTCCAGGCGCGGCACGGGAAGCCCGGAGGCCAGCGCATCGACGTCGGGGGCGGTCGTGCCGAACTGCACGGGGAGCACGGAGCAGCCCGACAGAGCCACCGCGTCGAGTACTGCGCCGTGCGCGCGGACCTCGTCCGGCAGACCGATCAGCTCCATGTCGGCGACGTCCGAGACGAGCGCGGTGACCGGCCCGAGGCTCACGGTGCGTACCGCCCCGCCGCTGACACCGGTCAGGCCGTCCGGCACCCGCGCGTCGGGCATCACCAGGCCGTAGAGGTACAGGCCGGGCTCGACAGGCGCCTCGACCTGCTCGGGCGTGCTCGCGCTCGCGCTCACGACTGTTCCTTGCGGACCGGCCGACGCCGGGGCCTCTCCTGCGGCTTCCTCTGTCTCGGCTGCCGCACTTCCTCGGGCTCCTCCGACTCCTCGGGCTCTTCAGGCTCCTCGGGCTCCTCGGGTCGTTCGCGCTCCTTGTCGTCGGCCTTGCTCTTGCTCCCGCGCTCCTTGTCGTCCTCGCCGAAGATCGCCTCCTTCGCGCTCTGCAGCACACCCTTGGCCTTGCCCTTGCTACCGGACTTGGCCATGTCCTCGGTGAGCTCCGGCAGGGTGCTCCCTCCGGTCTTTTCCAGGTCGAGACGGTTGGTCGCCTCCGCGAACCGCAGGTACGTGTCGACACTGGCGATCACGATGCGGGCGTCGATGGTGATCAGCTCGATCCCGACCACGGATATGCGGACGAACGCATCGATGACGAGGCCCTTGTCGAGGATGATGTTGATCACGTCGATCAAGGACGAGGTCGACGGACGGTCGACGTACCCGCGGCTGCGCGTAGTGCTCACTTCGCTCATGGTGTCTCCTCCCTACCGGTCCGGTGGCTTGGTCGTCGCGGTCAGCGGGTTCGGCTCGGAGCCTCCTCCGGCTCTTCCTCGTACTCCTCCTCTTCTTCCTCCTCCTCGTACTCGTCCTCGGGCTCTTCGTCCCCGGCCTCTTCCTCGGGCTCCTCCTCTTCAGGCTCCTCTTCCTCGGACGCCTCGTCCTCGTACTCGCCTTCGCCCTCCGGCTCCTCGAATTCCTCCTCGAGGACCTGGTCGTGCGAGCGCACGATCTCCTCGTCGTCGATCTCCGCCCAGTAGCCCTCGACGTTGTCGGGGTTGAGCACGGCGTCGGTCATGACGTATCGGACGAACAGCTTCAGCTCCAGCCGGAGCCGTCGGTTCAGGGCCTTCCAGACGTTGCCCGTCTTCTCCATGAAGCCCTTGGGGTGGTACTCGACCACCAGGACGATGCGGGTCAGCTCGTCGTCCAGCGAGTGGAAGGTGACGGTGCCACTGAGGTGCCCCTTGGCGCCGGTCGACCTCCACACGATGCGCTTGCCAGGGTCCTGGTGCGTGATGGTGGTCTGCCACTGGCGGCTCGACCAGAACACCTGCCCCTTGAACTCGACCTTGCCCTCGTCCCGGTTGAGCTCGGCGTGCTCGACCTTCTTCATGAAGTCGGGCCAGCGGTCGTACTGCGTCCAGGCGTCGTAGACGATGTCGATCGGGGCGCCCACGTCGATGGCTTCGACGATGTTGTTGAACTTGAACGCCTTTCCTTTACCTCCTCCGCCGCCGAACAAGCCCTTGACCGTTTCCATGACCTTGGTCCCGGCGGCCTTGAGACCTGCCGTGATCGGGGAGCCGCCCTCCGCGAGCTCCTCGGCGCCTGTGGCGGCGGCCTTGACGTCCGGGCTGGACGTTCCCTCGGCGTAGTCGGTCAGCCGCTGCGTGACGCCACCGACCTTGTCGGTCACCTTGTTCACCGCCATGCCGCCGACGGCCTTCGCCAACCCGCCCACCGAGCTCTTGAGCGTGTCCACGGCAAGGCCTTTCAGGCCGGGTGCGCTCGGCGTAGGAGCCTGTGCGTTCATGACTCTCTCCTCCTCGCGATTCCCGGTCAGCTCGCCGAGCGGGAGTCGGAGGGCTTCCGCGCGCGTGGCTTGCTGGAACGCGTGGCGGCAGAGCCGCGCGACGACGAGGCGCGCTGCGCCGAGCTCCGCGTGGACCTGGTGGGCTTCTCGTCTCCCTCGGCCGCCGCCTCCTTCTTCGGCTGCGGCTTCCTGCTACGGGGCGCCGGCTTGCGCTCCGCCTTGGCGGGCTTCGTGGTCTCCTCCTCCGCGGGCTCCGTGGTCTCGTCCTCGGCGGGCTCCTCCTCGGGCTCCTCTTCCGTGGTCTCCTCCTCCTCGGGCTCTTCCGGCTCTTCGGCCTCGTCCTTGGGGAGCACGTCAACGGGCGCGGCCGACCGGAGGCGCTCGGTCTGGGACTCGAGCGTCGAGTTGATCGAGGAGATGCCCTTGCCCACAGCGGCGAGCGCGGCAGTCTTGCCGGCGTCCACCAGCTTGCTCGTCACCTCGTCCGTGAGCCGCTTGATCTCGGGCGAGGACAGGACGGAGTCCTTCACGTTGCCGATCCCGCCGAGGAGAGCGTCCCGCGAGGACTCGTCCCGCAGCTTGTTGCCCGCGACCGCCCCGGCGATCGTCAGCGCAAGCTTCATCTTCTTGGTCCGCCCTAGCAGGTAACCTACGAGCACGAACACCGCAAGCTTGATCTTGTCGTCCATCGAGACCTCCACTGCTGGTTGGTAGTCCATCCCTAGCGTCGCTGCTGGTCCCCACCCCCCAGTTCAGAGTTGCACGCGTCCTGCTGGCTCGCACGGCGGTGAGAAGAGCCTGTGCCGGCGCACCGGGTGCAGGATCGTGGGATGACCACGAACGTAGACCCGACGAGTCGGAGCACCGAAGCAATCGGGGACGGCGGGCGCGGGGCGTCGCGCTCCTTCGTAGTGACCGGCGGCAGCCAGGGTGTGGGGCGCGCCATCGTGGAGCGGCTGGCCGCGGACGGCCACGTCGTGATCCTCGATCTCGCCGAGACGCTCACCTGGCAGGACCCGAACGTCACGCTCGTCAGCGGCGACGCGGGCGATCCCGATACCGCGCGCCGCGCTGCGGGCACGGCGGAGACCATGGCCCCCCTGGCCGGCTGGGTCAACAACGCCGCGGTCTTCCGGGACGCGCCCATCACCGCCCCGCCGTCCGATGTGCTCGGGGCCATCACGGCGAACCTGTCTCTCGCGATCACCGGCTGCCACGCCGCCGTCGGGCACTTTCTCCTGTACGGGCGGGCCGGGGCGATCGTCAACGTCTCGTCCCACCAGGCGCAGCGGCCGGTCCGTGGTGCCCTGCCGTACGCCACCGCAAAGGGCGCCGTCGAGGCGCTGACCAGGGCGGTCGCCGTCGACCACGGGCCTGATGCGATCCGCACCAACGCGGTTGCCCTCGGGTCCGTCGAGACCGCGCGCTATGAGGAGTACCGGCGGGAGCACCCCGACGTCGACCGCCAGATGGCTGCCTTGCACCCGCTCGGCCGCGTAGGTACGGGCCGCGAGGTCGCCGAGGCCGTGGCGTTCCTCCTCTCCGACCAGGCGGCGTTCGTCAACGGCGCGGTCCTGCCGGTCGACGGCGGGCGTGCCGCGCAGGGGGCTGATCCGGAGGGCGCCTGAGGGCGCCGCTCATCGTGCTGCCGTCGCGCTACTGCTCCGATCACAGCACCGCAAGATCAGGTCTCACTGTCCACCACGACGTCCCGGACCCACCCCGCGCCCTCGGGCCGGAAGCCGACGCCGCGCAGGTACCCCAGCTCGCCAGGCCCAGCCTCCGGCACGACGACGCGGTCGAACCCCTTCGCCGCGAAGATCCCGCTGCGCCGGTACACGAACTCGCCGGGCGTGAAGTCGCGGAACCGCTTGGTCACCCAGTCGAGCTCGACGACGCCCACGCCGTCGCCGGCGTCGCGCACCTCCACCACCCCTACCGTCTCGTCGCCGCGCTGCACCAGGAACGCCGAACGCTCCTCGCCCGGCTCCGGCACCGCTACGAACCCCGGTGCGAACGTCGCGATGTCCGCCGCATGGGTGCGGAGCACGTGCAGCAGGTACGCGTCGTCGGGCGCCACCTCGACCACCTCGTAGACGGCGGCGTCGTGGCGCTCGCGGTTCAGCCGCCACAGCCAGTAGATGTTGATGACGCTGATGGCGGCGTTCATGGCGACGAACGGCCAGATCCCCAGGATCGCGTTGTAGGTGGTCGCAACCAGGGAGCCGACGAGGTTGAGCCAGCGGAAGCGGAGCACGCGCGCCTGCGTCAGGGACAGCACGATCAGGGCGGAACCTAGCCACCCCGCGATCTCGAGCCAGGGAAACATGCCCCGACCCTAGGTGGCCTCCGGACGGACCGCGCGAGCATGGCGCGGGCGGTCCTGCCCTCACCAGGACCAGCCGCGCGCGCTGAGCTCCAGCTCCTCCCGCAGCCTCTCGTCCGCACCGGCGCGCTCGTCCGCGCGCAGCGGAGCACTCTCCGTAGGCAGGCCCGCGAGACGACACGCCTCGCGCAGCAGCGCGTCGTAGGCGCCCTGCACCGCGAACCAGTGGTGGGCGCGCGCGTAGACGCCTGGGTCCTCCTCCACGCGACGCAGCTCGGCGGCGAGCTCCCCGAGCCGGACCTGCAGCCGCAGCGTGACCAGCGGGTCGGGCGCTCGCGCCGTCCGCGTCAGGAAGGTCCAGGTCATGACGTCACACCGCCACGTCGTCATCGCGGAACTGGGTACACCACCAGCGTAGGTCCGCGGGGCCGCGAGGGCTATGCCTCAGGCGGCAGAAACGGCTCAGCGGCGCCGCCGCGCGGGGGTCACATCCAGGCCGTCGACCCGTCCGGGCGCACCGGAACCTTGCGCTCCCAGTGCACCCAGTCGTCCCGCGCGAGTGCGGCCTCGTCGACCTCGACGCCCCAGCCGGGCCGGTCCGGCCGCAGCTCGAGGTGCCCGTCGACCGGCACGTAGGGATCGTGGCACCACGACACCTCCTCCGGCTTGTACTCCAGCACGGAGAAGTTCCACGTCGCTGCGGCGAAGTGCACGTTAGCCGCGGTCGCGAGGGGGCCCAGCGGATTGTGGGGCGCGACGGGGACGTCGTGCGCCTCGGCGAGGGTGGCGATCTTGCGCATCTGCGTCAGCCCGCCGACGACGCAGATGTCGGGCTGGATGATGTCGGCGCCCTGCACGGTCAACAGGCCCAGGAACTCGTTCGGCGAGTAGAGCGACTCGCCCGTCGCGAGCGGCACCGCCATCTCCGCGCGGATCCGCCCCCAGGCCGGCAGGTACTCGGGACGGATCGGCTCCTCGAGGAACATCGGCTCGTTCGGCGCCAGCGCCGCGGCGAGATCGACCGCCTACCTCGGTTCCCAGAGGCAGCCGTGCGCGTCGAAAGCAAACTCCCACTCGTCGGGATGCTCTGCCCGGATGTCCGCGAACCAGTCGCCGAGCTCCCGCGCGACGAGCCCGAACCGCGACCGGTGCAGATCCCGCCGGTAGGGGCTGAGCTTGAAGGCGTCGACGCCGAGTGTCGCGTTCAGCTCCGCCGTGCGGTCCCGCAGCTCGCGGACGTCGGGTGCGGAGTAGAGCCCGGCGTACACGCGGACCCGGTCACGCACGCTGCCGCCGAGCAGCTGGTACACGGGCACGCCGACCGCCTTGGCTGCGATGTCCCAGAGCGCATGGTCCACCGCGGCGACCGCGGCGAGGCCGAGCGCCCCCTGCGGGAACCTGGCCGACTGGTGCAGCAGCTGGTTCACGAAAGCGACGCGGGACGCGTCGATCCCCGAGACCTGGTCGGCGATGAAGTCGATGATCGCGGGGTAGGCGAGATCAGGCCCGTGGTTGTAGATCTCCGCCCAGCCGTCGATGCCGTCATCGGTCGTGATGCGCAGCAGCACGCGCGGACGGTCGCCCACCCGCTGCAGGTAGGTGGTGAGCCTGTCGATCTTCATGCGCGGACCTTCCAGTCGTCGAGGATGCGCGCGACGTCGGCCCGGCCGGCGTCGGCCAGGGTTGTGCTTGGCGGCCGGACGGACCGGTCGCACAGGCCCATCTGGTGCATGGCCTCCTTCACGACGGACACGTTGTCGGCCGAGCGGTCGCGGGCCCGCAGCTGCTCGAACCGGCGGATACGGCGCCACACGGCCGCCGCGCGCTCCGCGTCGTCCTGCCGCAGCGCGTCGAGGAGCGCGAACGAGATCTCCGGCGCGACGTTGACGAGGCCTGAGGTGAACGCCCGTGCGCCCGCCTGCCACGCCGACGGCGCGTACGACTCAGCCAGCCCCGCGATCCAGAGCAGGTCGGCGTCGGTCTCCTGCACGGTCTCGGCGAACTTGACCGGGTCGGGCACGGAGTACTTGATCCCGACGACGTTGGCAGCCCGCCGTGTGAGCACCGCGATGTCCGTCCCGCGGATGACCGGTGAGCTGACGTAGGGGAGGACGGCAAGCCGCGGCACGGCGTTCGCCACCGCCGCCGTGTACTCGACCCAGCCTCTGCGTGACATGTACGGGAGCACGGGCTGGTGCACCATGATCGCGTGTGCGCCCAGCTCGGCGGCCTGCCGTGCCTCCGCCTGCGCCGTGGCGGGGTCCAGCCCGATCCCCACGATGGCCACCGCGCGGTCGCCCGCGACGTCGACGACGGTCCGTGCGACGTCGGCGCGTTCGCGCGCGGACAGCGCGTAGAACTCGCCGGTGTTGCCGTTGGGCGTGATCGCGCCGAGCCCCGAGGTGATCAGGCGGTCGGTGAGCTTCCCGGCGAGGGCGAGGTCCACGCCGCCGTCGGGTGCGTAGGGGACGACGGGGATGCCGACGACTGTCCCGAGGCGCGCGACGATGTCGTGGAGGCCGGTCATGATTCTCCGTTCTGCAGGGGGCCGTCCTGAGCGGGCCCGACGGCCACGTGCTCGCCGGCGAGGCGTTCGACGGGCTTGACGTGCACCCAGAGGCCGTAGATCGCGGCGCTCACGAGGCAGCTGATCGCCGCGAACACGAGCGGCCAGAGGTAGGAGCCGCCCGAGACGGTGAGGAACAGTCCGATGGCGATGGGGCTCACGAGGTTGCCGACCTGCGACCCGAAGTTCTGGAAGCCGGCGAGCGAGCCGACACGCTCGGGGCTGGGTGACACCTCCGCGGGCAGGCTGAGGATCGCGGCCCCGGCGAAGGAGTGCGCGGCGCTCGAGACGGTGAGGATGACCATGAGGACGACGTTGCTCTCCACGAACGGGCTGAAGCCGATGCACGCGCTCAGCACCAGCCCCGAGATGATCGGCACCTTGCGCGCGATGTTCGGGGACAGCCCGGACGCGAGCATCCGGTCCGAGACGATCCCGCCCAGCACGGTCGATCCGATGGCGATGACGGCGGGGAGCGCCCCGACCATCCCGAACTCCGCCTCCGTGAACCCGCGCGCGTCGAGCAGGTAGGTGGGGTACCAGGTCAGGAAGAACGCACCGGCGAGCGACCGGAAGACGTAGCCGAGCATGAGCGCCCACACCTGGTTGTCGCGCAGCAGCATGCTCCAGTGCACGGGCTCTCCGGTGTGCCGCACCATCTCGGCCTGGTCGGAGCGGATGTATGCGAGCTCCTGGGCGTTCACCCGCTGGTGGTGCTGCGGGGCACGGTAGATCGCGAGCCAGCCGATGATCCACAGCAGCCCCACAGCTCCGATGACGACGAAGGTCCAGCGCCATCCGGCGAAGACCGCGATCCCCGTCACGACCGGGATGGAGAGCGCGGAGCCGATCTGCTGCCCCATGTCGAACAGGCTGGAGGCGAAGGCCCGCTCGCGACGCGGGAACCAGGTGGACACCACCTTGATGTTCGCAGGCTGCACTGGCGCCTCGCCGATCCCGAGGCCGAGCCGGAAGACGATCAGGCTCGTGACGCCCGTCGCGAAGGCCGTGAGCGCCGTCCACAGCGACCACCACCCGACCGCGATCGGGTAGATCACGCGCGGACCGAACTTGTCGAGAAGCCAGCCGGAGGGGACCTGGAACAGGGCATAGGTCCAGAAGAAGGAGGAGAGCAGCACGCCCTGTACCGCGGGGCTGATGTGGAACTCGTCCGAGATGAACGGCAGCGCGACGCTGAGCGCCGCCCTGTCCAGGTAGGCGATCGTGAGCCCGAGGGCAGAGAACGCGACGATCGTCCAGCGCATCTGGCTGCGCCGGGCGCGGGCTGCGGCAGGCGCAAGCCGCTGAGTACTATTGAGCATCGTTGCTCCTTGTTCATCGAGTGGTTGATCGAGTGGTCCATCGAGCGACGTGCGTGCTCCGTCTCGGAGCACTCGCTTCAGAGGTGCGGCCCGGGAACTTGGCGGTGAACGGGCCGTACCTCGCAGATCAGGTCTCGCAGGTCAGACGGTCATACCTCCCTCGCGAAGCCGGTCGAGGAAGCCGGAGATGTGCCGGCGAGTCAGCTCCGCCGCGAGATCGGCGTCGGACGCCTCCGCGGCAGCCAGGATCTGCGCGTGCTCCTGGGCTTCGTCGCGCCAGCTCGGCTGCCGCGCCCAGGTGGTGACGGCGGCGAGCGCGGTCTGATCACGCAGGCTCTCGAGCACGCCGACGAGGATCGGATTGCCGGCATCGGCAAACAGCGCCGCGTGGAACGCGCGGTTCGCGAGGCTGCGCTGCGCGGGCTCGGTCGCCTCGGCCGCACGTTCCAGCGCCGCACGCGCCGCCACGGTGTCGACGCGATTGAGCACGCTGCGCCGCACGGCTTCGGGCTCAAGCAGGAGCCGGGTCTCGTAGATCGCCACCGCGTCGGCCTGCGTCAGCTCGCGCACGCGCACCCCGACGTAGGGCCGCACGACGACGAGCCCGCTCATCTCCAGAGTCTTGAGCGCCTCGCGCACCGGGGTCTTCGACATCGCTAGCTCCTGGGCCAGGTCTGCCTCGACCAGCGGCTGACCGGCGGCGAGACGCCCGCTCAGGATGCCGTCCTTGATGGTGGCGAGCGCGTGTTCGGTTCGCGAAGGCAGGGCGACCGGAGCGGGGGGCGTCGTTGGCACGTCGTACATCATATATGAGGCACGCCTCTGAGTCACTCCTGGATGTGCAGCGCCGCTGCTTTCGCCGTCACCCCTGGGCTTGCAGCGCCGCCAGGATCCCGTCGCCGTAGCGGTCCAGCTTCGCCTGGCCGACGCCGCTGATCCCGCTCAGCGCGTCCAGGTCCGCCGGCCGCTCGGCGGCCACGGTGCGCAGCGTGGCGTCATGGAACACCACGTAGGCGGGCACGCCCTGCTCCTTGGCGGCCGCCGCGCGCCAGGCGCGCAGCCGCTCGAAGATCTCCTGGTCGACGTCGGACAGCACGGCCGCCTCCGGACGGGCGGCACGGGAACGCGCGGGCTTGCGTGCGCTGCCCTGGGGTCGCGGATCGCGCCGCAGCCGCACCTCCCGCCGGCGTCCCAGGACCTCCGCGCTGGCCTCTGTGAGGAGCAGCGTGCCGTGGTTCGAGTCCACCTCCAGCAGCCCCAGGGCCAGGAGCTGGCGCGCCACCGACCGCCACTCGCCGTCGGACAGGTCCTCACCGACGCCGAACACGGTCAGGCTGTCGTGCCCCCACTGCGTGATCTTCGGCGTGGACTTCCCCCGCAGGATGTCGACCAAGTGCCCCACGCCGAAGCGCTGGTTGCGCTCCCGGTCCAGCCGGAACACGGCGGACAGGAGCTTCTGGGCCGGGACGGTGCCGTCCCAGGCCTCGGGCGGGTTCTGGCAGGTGTCGCACGCACCGCAGCTACCTGGGTGGTCCTGGTCGAAGTAGCGCAGCAGCTGGGCGCGCCGGCACTCGACGGTCTCGCACAGCGCCAGCATCGCGTCGAGGTGGGACGAGAGCCTGCGGCGGTGGGCGAGGTCGCCGTCGGACTCGGCGATCATCTTGCGCTGCTGGACGACGTCGGCCAGCCCGTAGGCGAGCCACGCCGTCGACGGCAGGCCGTCCCGCCCGGCGCGGCCGGTCTCCTGGTAGTAGCCCTCGACCGACTTGGGCAGGTCGAGGTGGGCGACGAACCGGACGTCGGGCTTGTCGATGCCCATGCCGAATGCGATCGTCGCGACCATGATCACGCCGTCCTCGCGCAGGAACGTCGACTGGTTGGCCGCACGCACGTGCGCGGGGAGGCCCGCGTGGTACGGCAGGGCGCGGATGCCCTGGTCGGTCAGCTGCTGGGCGGTCTTCTCCACCGATGCGCGGGACAGGCAGTACACGATCCCGGCGTCGCCGGGGTGCTCCGTGCGCAGCAGGTCCAGCAGCTGCTTGCCCGGGTTGTCCTTGGGGGCGACGCGGTAGGTGATGTTGGGCCGGTCGAAGCTGGCGACGAAGTGCCGGGCCTCAGTCAGCCCGAGGCGGGTGGCGATCTCCTCGCGGGTGTGCTGGGTCGCGGTGGCGGTCAGCGCGATGCGCGGGACGCCGGGCCAGCGTTCGGCCAGCTCGCTCAGCCGCAGGTAGTCGGGGCGGAAGTCGTGGCCCCACTGGGACACGCAGTGCGCCTCGTCGATGGCGAACAGGGCGATGGTGCCCTGGTCGAGCAGCCGGGCGGTGGACTCGACGCCGAGCCGTTCCGGGGCGAGGTACAGCAGGTCGAGCTCGCCCGACCGGTAGGCCTGCTCCACCGCCCGGCGCTGGCCCGGGTCCTGCGTCGAGTTGAGGAACCCGGCGCGGACGCCGAGCGCGTCCAGGGCGTCCACCTGGTCCTGCATGAGGGCGATCAGCGGCGAGATCACCACGCCGGTGCCGCGCCGGACGAGCGCCGGGATCTGGTAGCACAGCGACTTGCCGCCGCCGGTCGGCATGAGCACGAGGGCGTCCCGGCCGTCGACCACCGTGCTGATGATCTCCTGCTGCTCGCCACGGAAGGCGTCGTAGCCGAAGACGTCACGCAGCACGTCGAGCGCGGGCGTGGTCAGGGCGGCGTCCGGGATCGTCATGGCGGCCAGTGTGCCAGGGGCCGGTGACACGCACCCGGAGGGCGGCCGCCCGCAACGGACGGCCGCCCCCCGGACCTGCGGTCAGCTCGTCGAACCGGTGACCGAGGTTCCGTTCTTGGTGACGTAGTAGGTGACGCGGGCGCCGCTCCAGAAGTGGAGCGTGAGGGTGACCTGGGCACCGTCCTTCACGGCGGGAACCCGGACGTTGTCGACGACCTCGGTGAAGAAGTCGGTGGGCATGCTGGTGGTTCCGTCGTCTTCTGTCTTGGTGATCGCCAGCGCGATGGTGTTGCCGCTGTAGCTCGGCTCGAACGCGCGGGTGAACTCCTTGTAGGACGTCCAGCTCGCAGGGCCGGCGTTGCTGCCGTCGGCGTACTTCGCTTCGATCGTCGCCAGCTGGTCCCCCCGGAAGGTGGTGGGGATGGCGAACGACGTCGTCGTGCCGCTCGCGTTCTGGAGGACCGGCGGGTCGTAGGTCCGGATGTCGACCCGCCACGGCACGCCCTGCGAGAACACCAGCTGCACCTGCGCGTTGACACCGTAGGCGCGCGATCCGCTCAACCTGGTGAGCGCCGACGCGGTGAACGTCAGTCGGTCTCCGTCCAGGGTGTAGTCGCTTCCGTACGTGAGCCAGGTGCTGCCCTGCCGCACACCCTGGAAGGACGTCCCGTTTCGGTTGATGGTGATCGTCTTGGCCGTGATCGAGCTCGACCGCGCGTTGTAGACGAAGTCCTCGGAAGCCGTGCCCGACCGGGTGGTCCAGCTCGACTTGATCTGCGCGAACAGCTCCGGGTCCTTCCACTGGTTGGTGGTCCGGTTGAAGTGCTGGCCGTTGTCCCACCACATCGTGGTCAAGCCCTTGGTGCGGGCGTAGTACCCGAAGTACTCGAAGAACTTCAGCTTCTCGCCCTGTTCAACCGTGCCGGTGTGCTTGTCGAAGCCGAGCAGGCCGAACTCGCCGATGATGACCGGGATGCCGCGGGCCACGAAGCTGTCGGCGTTCCTGTCGAGGGTGCCTGTCAGGTCGTTCTGGGTCTGCGCGTCGTAGCGGGTGGACCCGGCGATGTTCACACTGAACGGCCAGTACCCGTAGTAGTGCGTGGTGGCCGCGAGGTTGGGGTCGTCGAGTGCGTCGAAAGTGGCCAGCAGCTCGTCGATGCGCGCCTGGTCGGAAGAGGTGTGCAGCGTGGGCAGCACCAGGACGCGGCTGGCGTTGTTACCCCCCGAGGAACGCACGATCTGGTGGAAGCTGGTGTTCAGCTCGTGGAGCAGCTGCGCGTTCTCCGCGTCATGGTCGTCCTTCGAGCAGACGTCCGGATCCGGCCCCGGCCAGCAGAACGTCGGTTCGTTGATGCTCTCGAACAGCAGCTTCGTGGACGAGCCGCGGAACGTGTCGGCGATCTGGGTCCAGGTGGCGTCGAAGCGGTTGAGCACCCTGTCGTGGTCGCTGGGCATCTCGTCAACCCACTGCCACGAGTCGTGATGGACATTGAGCAGGACGTACATGTCGGCGGCAAGGGCCCAGTCGACGACCTCCTTGACCCTGCTGAGGTATGCGGGGTCGATGGTGTAACCGGGTGCGCCTCCCTGGCGTTCGTACCAGTTGACCGGGAGGCGGATGCTCTTGAAGCCCTGCGCCTTGATGTTGTTGATCAAGCTCTGCGTGATGACCGGGTTACCCCATCCCGTCTCGCCACCGACTGCGTCCAGCGAGTTGCCAAGGTTCCAGCCCGGCTGCATCGCCGCCACGACGTCCATCGCGGTGGCTCCGGCGACCTTGGTCAGCTGCCACTGCTGGTTGGCACCGCCGCTGTCGGTGTACTGGGAGATACGGGCGCCGTCGGCGGTCGACCAGCCCCACAGGTCGAGAGCCTTGCCGCTGCTGCGGTTGATGAGCTTCACGTACCCGCCGTCGGTATCCACGACGCGGAACTGC
>NZ_BNAS01000013.1:0-4047 GCF_014653785.1 Promicromonospora soli
CGCGCCCCGTGGTAGGTCGCGGCGAGGACTCGTTCGGAGGGCAGCTTGTCGCCGGGGGCGTACTCGCCGGTGGTGATCGCGTCCCTGAGAGCAGACGCGATCGCGTGCGCTTCGGCGTTGTCGCCGTGGGGTCGCTGATCAGCCATGTCCTCAACTCTAGCGAACTGGTTCAAGCCAGTCTCTTGTGCAACTGGCTCAAGCCACCTATGGTGTGGATTACTGGCTTAAGCCAGTTGGATTAGTCGCAGTGACAACCAGGGAGATGACG
This sequence comes from Promicromonospora soli, assembly GCF_014653785.1. Lineage (GTDB taxonomy): Bacteria > Actinomycetota > Actinomycetes > Actinomycetales > Cellulomonadaceae > Promicromonospora > Promicromonospora soli. Next base: position 269 of record NZ_BNAS01000013.1, read on the forward strand.
AGATGGCGACGTTCGCAGTAGACAGCAACCGACAGGCGATGGTGGCGACCGGTGTCGTGGAGCCGGTCATGGAGTGGATCGAGACGGCAGACGGCAAGCGTCGTCCGGGTGACAACCAGGCCCGGCAGGAGGGCTCGGGTCTCCCGCTGTGGGGTGTGGAGGTCGTGTACCAGTCCGAGTCGTGGGGCCGGGTCTCCACGGAGTCGGTGAAGGTGACGGTCCCCGCGCAGGCGATGCCTGCCCCGTCGCTGTTCACGCCGATCCAGTTCAACGACCTGGTGGCCTCGGTGCGGGTGGACCGCCGTAGCGGTGGCCTGACGACCTCGTGGGAGGCCGCTGCTATCGCGCAGATGGCCGACGCCAAGAAGGCGGCTGCCTGATGACCGCGCCGGTGGGCGACGTGCTGGCCGGGGTGCGGGTGCTGGACGGCCTGTGGTCGGTCGAGGTGCTGAGCGTGGACCTGCACGCAACCTCGATTAGCCCGGCATCGCTGGAGCCGAGCGTTGACGTGCTGGATGTCGGCGTGCTCACGGCCACGTTCGACGGCGCGGAGCGGATCGCGGCCCGGCACGGCCTGGCCCCGGCCGAACAGGATGTGGTCCCGGGCTCGTACGGCCTGCCGACGAAGTTGCGTCGGCAGTGGTCCGGGTGGGCTGCCACCGAGCCGGGTCAGGTCCCGGTCTCGGTGCACCTGACGGCGTTCGAGCCGCTGGCCGATCACGCGTCTCCCACGGGTCCCGGTGCCCGGGACGGATGGCAAGAGGTCCCGCTGTTCGGTGACGGCAGCGACGACGAGTCCGGCGACGGCAACGGCGGGGCCGTTAACTCGGCCGATGTCGCTGTGAGCGTGGGGGCTGCGGCGTGAGCACCCACGACAACACTCCGGGGGTGGCGGGGGCTTCGGTTCCCGCCCCCTCGGCGGGGGAGCTGGCCTCGGCGCGTCGGCATGCGGCGCAGAGCATCGCGCTCACGCGGTCGCGCCCGTGGCGAAATCTGAACGCGCTGGCGTTCTTCCGCGGCCTGTATGTGCTGGACCGGGCGATCGACGAGATGCGTAACCAGGCGGCTCGGGCGCTGGTGTGGGAGGACATGGGCGCCGCGGTCGCGTGCTCTCAGGTCTGTTCCTACCTCGAGGCCTCGCGCGAACGGCTCTGGCGGCGCGGGCTCGTCGCCGCGGTCACGGCCCTGCGTGGTGAGTCCGGGTGAGTCGGGCGCAGTCGCTGGCCGCTGCGGCTGACTACCTGTTCACGGCCGTGAACGGTCTCGATGGTGCCGCCCGGACCCTCGATCGCGCCGGAGTGCTCGGCGCATCAGATCAGGCCCGGAAGCTGCATGACGGCGTCGCGGGTCTGCACTCGGAGATCAGTCGTGCGGCCTCGGTCGCGCACCGGGCGGAACGCCCCGAGTTCTACGACGAGTCCGGCCGGTGGGTCGGGCGACACGACGAGAAGGGGAAGCACTGATGGCACTGGATGAGACGACCCGGCAGGTCAACAAGCGCGCTGTGGATGCGCTGGACGAGGCGGACTACCGGCTTCGCGAAGCGGACTTCAACGTCCTGCGCGCGGTGGAGCCACTGGAGGGCCTGAGCAAGTACACCAACGCCCACGACCCGGCGCTGGAGGAACTGCGCGCGGTCGCTGCCCGGATTCGTGCGGCACGTGAGGACGTCTCGCGTCGCCTGGCTGCTGAGAGCGAGGGAGAGCGCTGATGTTTGACCTGTTCAGGCGGGACAAGCGGCAGGTGCTGGAGCCCGAGGACGTCTACCACTTCGAGTCCGGCTACCGACACATGGATGAGGCCGCCGAAGCGTTGCGCGTCGCCGCGTCCCAGGTCGGAGAGCTCGACATCGACCTCGGCGAACGCGCCTACAAGCTCGCTCAGGAGGCCCACCTGCTCCAGATCGATTTCCGCGCCGCGTTCCAGCGCGCCGAGCAGGAAGGACAGTACTGATGGACCTCGACCGCTTGCGCGTCGCGCTACATGCCCGGGTCAAGACCACCCGTGCCCGGCTGGGGGCCGCGACCGTAGGGCGTCCTGGGTGGTCCGGGAAGACGTGGCGAGTCGCCGCATGGATCACCTACCGGGTCTGGATGTTCACCCGGGGCCTGACCGTGTGGATGGCCAAGCACGCCCTGTTCACCCTCGCCGTCGTGACCGTCTCGTTCGGGTGGTGGGGCATCCTCACCCTCGCCGACCTCCCCGGCGACCGGATCACCGGCCCGGTGCTGCTGGCCCTGGTGTTCCTGTCCCCGGGCCTGTTCCACGGGCTGTGGGCCGCGATCACCCCGCACGGGTACCTGGTGCGGATGCACGGTCGGAAGGTGGTCGCCGCGTGGCCGAAGGTCGCTGCCGCGTGCGGGATCGGTGACCGGCAGCCCGGCGGTGAAGTCCTGGTCCCGAAGCTGTCCAAGATCCGCTACGAGACCGGCGCGACCGTGTTGCGGATCCACACCATGCCCGGGCAGACCCTGGACACCCTGCACCGTGCCGCGCCCGCAATCACCACGACGTACAAGGCGCACGGCTTCTCGACCACGACCGTCAAGCCCGGGGTGCTGGACCTGCGCCTGTTCACCGCCGCCCGCATCCCCGGCGCCGTCGCCGGCCTGCCGCTTCTGGAGGCCGCGACGCCGGACGGGCTGATCGTGGGCCGTACCCGCTCCGGGGGTGTCGCTCAGCTCGTGGTCCGGGGACGGCACACCCTCGTCGTGGGTGCCACGGGTGCGGGCAAGGGCTCGGCGCTGTGGTCGGTCGTCGGTGGTCTCGCCCCGGCCGCTCACACGGGGTTGGTGGAGTTCTCCGGTCTGGACCTCAAGGGCGGGATCGAGCTGGAGATGGGCCGATCCCTGTTCACCCGCATCGCGTATGAGTCCACCGATTCCCTCCGGGTCCTGCGCGAGCTGGGGAGCATCATGAACCAGCGCAAGGAGACCATGCGGGGCAAGTCCCGACTGCACGAACCGCGCCTGGGTGACCCCCTGCACGTCCTGGTCATCGATGAGCTGGCCGACCTCATGGCGTACAGCGACTTCGAGACCCGGCGTGAGGCCGACCGGCTGATGTCCAAGCTCCTGACCCAAGGCCGCGCCCTCGGCATCTGCGTCCTGTCCTGCGTCCAGAACCCGCGTCAGGAAGCCGTCGGGCAGCGCAACCTCTACCCGCAGAAGATCGCCCTCCGCCTCGACTCCGACATCGAAACAGACATGGTCCTCGGCCCCGCGATGGCCCTCGCCCCGGCACACACCATCCTCAAAGCCGACCCCGGCACCGCCTACCTCGTACGCGAGGACGGCTCCCCGGAGCTGATGCGGTTCGACTACTGGCCCGACGACCTGATCCGCGACGTCGCCCTCCGCTTCGCCGCACCCCGCCCCGCACGAGCACCCTCCGGGGCGCTCTCCGCGTCGGACGCCGACGCCGTCAACGCCTGGACCGCGGCTGCTACCCGCCGCGGCGTCTCCAACGACAACACGGCTGCCAAGAGCGAGGACAACACCGCTACGCCGCGCAAGCCGCGCAAGCCTCGCGCTCCCCGTAAGCCTCGTGCGCCGCGCGCATCCCGCCCGGCTCCCGCCGCATCGGCTGAGGAGGTCTGATCATGAACCGCACCGCTGGACCCGTGGCCCGGATCGCGGCCGACTCCCGACCCGTCCTGCTCTTCACCGTCGTCCTGACCCTCGCCGTCGCCCTGGCGTCGTTCGCGCTGTCGTTCGCGTCGCTGCGCGATGCCGCCCTGTGGGGTCGCGTGCCGGAGCCACTGGCGTTCCTCGTGCCCG
>NZ_BNAS01000013.1:4085-7781 GCF_014653785.1 Promicromonospora soli
GTCGACCCGGCCGTGAAGGTCCTCGTCGGCGTCGTCCTGGTCGCCCTCGCGCCTCTGTCAGTGCTCACCTCGACTCACGCCCTGGCTTCGCTCGTGGTCGCGGACGGTCCCGCCGTCGCACCGGTCGCCGTGCCCGAGCCATCGCCGGCAGCCCTGGCTGAGCCGGCCCGAGCTGCTGCACCGCCGGCCACGATCGAGCCGCCCGCCGGCAAGCCCGCTCCCGAGCCCGTCGCCGCACCGGCTCCCGCTCGGGCCCCTGGTCCTGCGCCTGTGCTGGCTCCGGTGAGGTCGTCTTCCCGTGCACGCTCCGCCGGTTCGGTCGGGCAGAGCATGCTGCCAGGTCTGGACCTGCCGGGGGCGACGGCATGAGCACCGAACCCCTGACCGGCGCCGCCTGCGCCCGCCCGGAGAACCAGACCCTGCCGTGGGTCAGTGAGAACGCCTCACCGCTGGCTCGGGCTCGTATGGCCCGCGTATGCACCACGTGCCCGGTCCTGGCCTCCTGCGCCCTGGAAGTCGCCACCACCGACACCACCGCGGGGTTCTGGGCCGGCCACGACCGCACAGTGCCGGACCTGCCCGAACAAGACACCCTGCCCGGCCTCGAGCACTCGGGAGTAGCTGCCTGATGGTCACCTTCACCAGCGACCTCGACACCCGCACCACCGGCCTCGACGTCGACGACGCTGCCCGTCAGGCACGGGAGATGGCTCGTGCGGCTGCTGAGGCGAACGGGGTGTGCACGTCCCCGATCGTGCGTGCGGTGCACGACCGCGAGACCGGCGTCACGCACCTGGTCCCGATCCCGTGCGGCTCCACCCGGGAGTCCAAGTGCAAGGGCTGCGCCGACAAGGCCCGCCGGCTACGCATCCACCAGTGCCGTGAGGGCTGGCACCGCGACGACGAACCCGAGCTGCCACTGGCTCCCGAGATGACCCCCGACGAGGACGACGAGACCGAAGAGGACGACGGTCCGGCTCCTGAGCGTGCCGTGCGTTCCACCCGCCGGCTGCCCGATGTCCCGGACCTGCCCAAGCAGGACATGACCGCCGGCACCATCGGGCGGACCTTCACGGACCCCAAGACCGGCCGCACGTTCCGGCCCTCGATGTTCCTCACCCTGACCCTTGGGTCGTACGGCAAGATCACGCCCGGCACCGGGCTGCCCGCCAACCCCCGCACCTACGACTACCGCACCGCGGCGCTGGATGCGCTGATGTTCTCCCGGGTGGTCGACCGGTTCATGCAGAACCTGCGGCGGTGCGCCGGCTACAACGTCCAGTACTTCGCCGCCGTCGAACCACAGAAGCGCCTGGCGCCGCACCTGCACGCCGCGATCCGGGGCACCATCCCGCGCGCGATCGTGAAGCAGGTAGCCGCCGCGACGTACTTCGCCGCCTGGTGGCCCTCGTGCGCCGACGCCGATGTCGTCTACGGCGACCGCGACCAGGCCCCGGTGTGGGACGAAGACACCTCGAGCTACCTCGACCCAGCCACGGGCCAGGCCCTGCCCACCTGGGAGCAGGCCACGGCCGCGCTCGAGAACCCGACACACGTGGTCCGGCTCGGCAAGCAGGTCGACGTCAAGGGCCTCCTGGGCGGCACCGAGGACAGCGACCGTGCCGTGCGGTACCTGTGCAAGTACCTCACCAAGTCCATCGCCGGCACCTACGCCGCACCCGACGACGCCGCCCCGGCCGACGCTCGGCAGGTCGCCTACGACAAGCACGTCGACCGGCTGCACGCCCACGTCCGGGTCCTGCCCTGCAGCCCGAGCTGCGCCAACTGGCTCCGGTACGGCGTCCAGCCCAAAAACCCGACCCCCGGTCTCCAGCCTGGCGCGTGCCTGTCGCCGGCGCACGACCGCGAAAACCTCGGCCTGGGTGGTCGACGGGTCCTGGTCTCCCGCGGCTGGTCGGGCAAGACCCTCACACAGCACCGCGCCGACCGCGCCGCCGTCGTCCGCCAGGCCCTCGAAGCCGCGGGCATCGAACATGACGACGCCGACCGGCTCTCCACTACCCAGGAAACCGCCGATGGCCGCGCCAGGTATGTCTGGCGCGAACCCGAAGCCGGGACCTACACCTATGCGGCTGTGATCGCTGCCAGCCTGCAAGAACAACTCCAGAGGCGCGGACAGTACGAAGCCGCGAAACAAGCCCTCGGCCTCGACCCACCAGGGCCGCCTGGGGCTGTGGAAAACCGTTCGGCAACCGCCACCGTGGCGGCCTGAGTAGAGGGGAAGTCATGACGTACTCGAAGAACCGACGGGCCAAGAGGGCCAACGAGCTTCCGCGCATCGACTCACTGTGGACCATCGAAGAGGTCGCGGACTTCCTCCGAATCCCGGTGGCGACCCTGTACCGGTGGCGCACCATGGGCACCGGCCCGACCGCCTTCCGCGTCGGTCGCCACCTGCGCTATAACCCTGACACCGTGCGGTCCTGGCTCCTGGAAGGTGCTGCCTGATGGGCTCCGTCGAGAAGCGCACGCGCACCCTCGCGAACGGGAAGGTCAAGACCTTCTGGCTCGCCCGATGGCGTGAACCTTCGGGACGTCAACCCTCGAAGTCCTTCCCGAAAAAGGGCCTGGCTGAGGACCACGTCACGAAGATGGAAGGCGACATCCTTCGGGGCGAATACATCGCGGTCAACGCTGGCAAGGTCACATTCGAGGAGTACGGGACCCGTTGGCTTGAATCACGAACGTTCGCAGAGTCAAGTCGTGAAGCCGTCGCCATGCGGCTTCGTGTCCATGCGTTCCCTGTACTTGGTGAGCGTCCGCTCAATACGATCAAGCCGTCGACGGTGCAGTCGTGGCTGCGGGGCTTGTCGAACGAGTCTCGCAACTATCAGGAAGTGCTTTTTCAGCATGTGTCGTCCGTGTTCAAGGCCGCTGTCGACGACGAACTGATCCGGAAGAACCCCTGCCAGGCGGCGTCGGTCACGCGGCCGGGGCGAAAGCCGAACAAGGTCCAGCCATGGCCCATGGAACGTGTGCTGAAGATGCGTGACAGCCTCCGCGACCGCTACCGGATCGTGGTGACGCTCGGGGCTGGCCTCGGGCTCCGCCAGGGAGAGATCTTCGGGCTTGCTGTGGAAGACATCGACTTTGAGCGGAAGCGAGTCATTGTGCGGCGCCAGGTGAAGCTCTCGAACGTCGACAACACGAGGTACTTCGCGCTTCCCAAAGGCGAGAAGGTTCGCGAGGTTCCACTTCCGGTTGCAGTGAGTGACGCCGTCCGGGATCACCTCGAGAAGTTCCCGGCGACAGCGGTCACTCTGCCGTGGGAGACCAAGGGCGGGCCGCTGAAGACAGCGAACCTCGTTGTGACCACAGACCGGAAGCAGGCGTGCCGCCGCGATGAGTTCAACAGGATGGTCTGGACAAAGGGCCGGCAGGCGTCGGGGATCCCGGATGGTCGCGAGAATGGTTGCCACATGCTGCGGCACGTGTACGCGAGCACGCTGCTTCACGCGGGCGAGTCGGTCAAGGCCCTCGCGGAATACCTCGGGCACTCCGACCCCGGCTTCACCCTGCGTACCTACACGCACCTCCTGCCAGAGAGCGACGAGCGCACGCGTAAAGCAGTGGATGAGGCGTTCGGTGTAACTGGTGTGGAACTCGGTGGCCCCGGCGAGGCAAACGCGCAGGTCAGCCCAGCTGCCTGAAGTAGAAGATCAACTTTTAGTCGAT
>NZ_BNAS01000014.1 GCF_014653785.1 Promicromonospora soli
GTGATGGTGTGTTGTGAAGTTGTTGGCAGGTTAGTACCGGTCAGCTCCGACAGTCTTTAGTCCTGTCTTCCACATCCGGCCTATCAACCCAGTGGTCTGCTGGGTGCCTCTCACACCACAAGGGGTGTATGGAAACCTCATCTCGAAGCAGGCTTCCCGCTTAGATGCTTTCAGCGGTTATCCCTTCCGAACGTAGCCAACCAGCCGTGCTCCTGGCGGAACAACTGGCACACCAGAGGTTCGTCCGTCCCGGTCCTCTCGTACTAGGGACAGCCCTTCTCAAGTTTCCTGCGCGCGCAGCGGATAGGGACCGAACTGTCTCACGACGTTCTAAACCCAGCTCGCGTACCGCTTTAATGGGCGAACAGCCCAACCCTTGGGACCTACTCCAGCCCCAGGATGCGACGAGCCGACATCGAGGTGCCAAACCATGCCGTCGATATGGACTCTTGGGCAAGATCAGCCTGTTATCCCCGGGGTACCTTTTATCCGTTGAGCGACGGCGCTTCCACAAGCCACCGCCGGATCACTAGTTCCGACTTTCGTCCCTGCTCGACCTGTCGGTCTCACAGTCAAGCTCCCTTGTGCACTTGCACTCGACACCTGATTGCCAACCAGGCTGAGGGAACCTTTGAGCGCCTCCGTTACATTTTAGGAGGCAACCGCCCCAGTTAAACTACCCACCAGGCACTGTCCCTGATCCGGATCACGGACCGAGGTTAGACATCCGAAGCGATCAGAGTGGTATTTCAACAATGGCTCCACCCGAGCTGGCGCCCGAGCTTCACAGCCTCCCACCTATCCTACACAAACCGCACCGAACACCAATACCAAGCTATAGTAAAGGTCCCGGGGTCTTTCCGTCCTGCTGCGCGTAACGAGCATCTTTACTCGTAGTGCAATTTCGCCGAGTTCGCGGTTGAGACAGCGGAGAAGTCGTTACGCCATTCGTGCAGGTCGGAACTTACCCGACAAGGAATTTCGCTACCTTAGGATGGTTATAGTTACCACCGCCGTTTACTGGGGCTTAAATTCTGAGCTTCGCCCAAGGGCTGACTCGTCCTCTTAACCTTCCAGCACCGGGCAGGCGTCAGTCCGTATACATCGTCTTGCGACTTCGCACGGACCTGTGTTTTTAGTAAACAGTCGCTTCTCCCTGGTCTCTGCGGCCCTCCCCGCGTCCCCCAGCAAGTGGGTTAACAGTTCAGGCCCCCCTTCTCCCGAAGTTACGGGGGCATTTTGCCGAGTTCCTTAACCACGATTAGCTCGATCGCCTTAGTATTCTCTACCTGACCACCTGAGTCGGTTTAGGGTACGGGCGGCTAGTCCCTCGCGTCGAGGCTTTTCTAGGCAGCATAGGATCACCAGATTCCCGCATACGCGGTCACTATCAGCTCTCACCCTGATGTCTCACGGATTTGCCTATGAGACGGGCTACGACCTTGGACGTGGACAACCATCGCCACGCCTGGCTACCTTCCTGCGTCACCCCTGTTAACACGCTTACCTACTACCGGATCAGGTCCCACGCCTGGCCCACGATGCGGTCCGAAGACCACGGTGCGGGTTTGGGGTGGTTAGTATCACCGGACTCGGTATGGGCGGTACTTCGCCGGTAGGAGAATATCAACTCCTTGTCCATCGACTACGCCTGTCGGCCTCGCCTTAGGTCCCGACTTACCCAGGGCGGATGAACCTGGCCCTGGAACCCTTGGTCATTCGGCGGACGGGATTCACACCCGTCATTCGCTACTCATGCCTGCATTCTCACTCGTGTAGGCTCCACCGCTGGATCACTCCGCGACTTCACTGCCCACACGACGCTCCCCTACCCACCCACACACCTGAACACACAGAACAAGTCTGGTGCTGGGCTAACGTATGAGTGCCACGGCTTCGGCGGTGTGCTTGAGCCCCGCTACATTGTCGGCGCGGAATCACTTGACCAGTGAGCTATTACGCACTCTTTCAAGGGTGGCTGCTTCTAAGCCAACCTCCTGGTTGTCTGTGCAACTCCACATCCTTTCCCACTGAGCACACGCTTAGGGGCCTTAGCCGGTGATCTGGGCTGTTTCCCTCTCGACCACGGAGCTTATCCCCCGCAGTCTCACTGCCGCGCTTGCACTTACCGGCATTCGGAGTTTGGCTGACGTCAGTAACCTGGTGAGGCCCATTAGCCATCCAGTAGCTCTACCTCCGGCAAGAAACACGCGACGCTGCACCTAAATGCATTTCGGGGAGAACCAGCTATCACGAAGTTTGATTGGCCTTTCACCCCTAACCACAGGTCATCCCCCAGGTTTTCAACCCTGGTGGGTTCGGTCCTCCACGCCGTCTTACCGGCGCTTCAACCTGCCCATGGCTAGATCACTTCGCTTCGGGTCTAGACCCGGCGACTCAATCGCCCTATTCGGACTCGCTTTCGCTACGGATACCCCACACGGGTTAACCTCGCCACCGAGCACTAACTCGCAGGCTCATTCTTCAAAAGGCACGCCGTCACCCCTGCAAAGGAGGCTCCGACGGATTGTAGGCACACGGTTTCAGGTACTATTTCACTCCCCTCCCGGGGTACTTTTCACCTTTCCCTCACGGTACTTGTCCGCTATCGGTCACTAGGTAGTATTTAGGCTTAGCAAGTGGTCTTGCCAGATTCACACGAGATTTCACGGGCCCCGTGCTACTTGGGATCCCCTCCACCAGGCCGCACCATTTCGTCTACGGGACTCCCACCCACTACGGTCCGGTATTCAACCCGGTTCGACTATGACACGACTTTCTGACTGGTCCAGAGATTGTCAGATCTCTACGGAAGGTCCCACAACCCCGCACACGCAACGCCTGACAGCTTGACACGCATACGGTTTGGCCTCATCCGCTTTCGCTCGCCACTACTCACGGAATATCTCTTCCTGTCGGTACTGAGATGTTTCACTTCCCGACGTTCCCTCCACACGCCCTATACATTCAGGCGCGGGTAACCGAACATGACTTCGGCTGGGTTCCCCCATTCGGAGACCCTCGGATCACAGCTCGTCTGCCAACTCCCCGAGGATTATCGCAGGCTACAACGTCCTTCTTCGGCTCCTAGTGCCAAGGCATCCACCAATGTGCCCTAAAAAACTTCAACAAACCTACAATCACAGAAACCAAGAACAGACCGAGACAACAAACACCACGAACCTAAGCCCATGGCATCCCTTGTTTCACGGTCGCAATCTTGGAAAAATTCAAAGATGCTCGCGTCCACTATGCAGTTCTCAAGCAACGGACGAACCCACCAGGCAGATCCGCGGACACCACCACCAGCAAGCCGGCTGGTATACCCACGACCCGATGACCCGTACCTCCAGAAACACCAACCCTCAAGACCAACCCACCCACCTCACCACGCCGGCACCCACCAGGGGCACCACACGCAACAAGACATCGTGGCTCGATCCTTCGGCCGGTTGCCTCAGGACCCAACAGTGTGCTCGGCGAACCACTCCCACAACGACCTCGGCGTTCCAACCCCCCAGGGGGCGTACTGGCCTCGTCCGCTGCACGAGCAGCTCTTCGTCAATGTTCCACCCATGAGCAACCACCACGAGCACATGCGGCCCGTGCGTGGCCTCTGCCACCAGCACCAGCCCTGCTCCGAAGAGACAGCCGGCGACCCCTACTATGTGGGGCCTGATGGAGATGAGCTCCTTAGAAAGGAGGTGATCCAGCCGCACCTTCCGGTACGGCTACCTTGTTACGACTTAGTCCCAATCGCCAGTCCCACCTTCGACCACTCCCTCCCACAAGGGGTTGGGCCGTGAGCTTCGGGTGTTACCAACTTTCGTGACTTGACGGGCGGTGTGTACAAGGCCCGGGAACGTATTCACCGCAGCGTTGCTGATCTGCGATTACTAGCGACTCCGACTTCACGGGGTCGAGTTGCAGACCCCGATCCGAACTGAGACCGGCTTTTTGGGATTCGCTCCACCTCACGGTATCGCAGCCCTCTGTACCGGCCATTGTAGCATGCGTGAAGCCCAAGACATAAGGGGCATGATGATTTGACGTCATCCCCACCTTCCTCCGAGTTGACCCCGGCAGTCTCCCATGAGTCCCCGGCATAACCCGCTGGCAACATAGGATAAGGGTTGCGCTCGTTGCGGGACTTAACCCAACATCTCACGACACGAGCTGACGACAACCATGCACCACCTGTGTACGAGTGTCCAAAGAGTTCGTTATCTCTAACGCGTTCTCGTACATGTCAAGCCTTGGTAAGGTTCTTCGCGTTGCATCGAATTAATCCGCATGCTCCGCCGCTTGTGCGGGCCCCCGTCAATTCCTTTGAGTTTTAGCCTTGCGGCCGTACTCCCCAGGCGGGGCACTTAATGCGTTAGCTGCGGCACAGAACCAGTGGAACTGGCCCCACACCTAGTGCCCAACGTTTACGGCATGGACTACCAGGGTATCTAATCCTGTTCGCTCCCCATGCTTTCGCTCCTCAGCGTCAGTAACTGCCCAGAGACCTGCCTTCGCCATCGGTGTTCCTCCTGATATCTGCGCATTCCACCGCTACACCAGGAATTCCAGTCTCCCCTACAGCACTCTAGTCTGCCCGTACCCGATGCAAGCCCACAGTTGAGCCATGGGATTTCACACCAGACGCGACAGACCGCCTACGAGCTCTTTACGCCCAATAATTCCGGACAACGCTTGCGCCCTACGTATTACCGCGGCTGCTGGCACGTAGTTAGCCGGCGCTTCTTCTGCAGGTACCGTCACTCTCGCTTCTTCCCTGCTGAAAGAGGTTTACAACCCGAAGGCCGTCATCCCTCACGTGGCGTCGCTGCATCAGGCTTTCGCCCATTGTGCAATATTCCCCACTGCTGCCTCCCGTAGGAGTCTGGGCCGTGTCTCAGTCCCAGTGTGGCCGGTCGCCCTCTCAGGCCGGCTACCCGTCGACGCCTTGGTAGGCCATTACCCCACCAACAAGCTGATAGGCCGCGAGCCCATCCCCCACCGAAAAACTTTCCAACACCCACCATGCGGCAAGTGTTCATATCCGGTATTAGACCCCGTTTCCAAGGCTTATCCCGAAGTAGGGGGCAGGTTGCTCACGTGTTACTCACCCGTTCGCCACTGATCCACCCCCGAAGGGGCTTCACCGTTCGACTTGCATGTGTTAAGCACGCCACCAGCGTTCGTCCTGAGCCAGGATCAAACTCTCCGTAAAAGAGAAACATCCACACCCACCCAAAGGCGAGCATGAACAATGATACCGGCCAGACCAATCTGATGATTAAGTCCGTCCAAACAACCCCTCACAGACATGCGACCCCACCAACCGGACGGTCAGCACAGCCACACCCCACAAGG
>NZ_BNAS01000015.1 GCF_014653785.1 Promicromonospora soli
GGTGATGTCGGAGCCGTTGTTGTTGGGCTGGTCCCAGCTCAGCACCACCGTCTCCGAACGCACCTCCTCCACCCGCGGCGCCCGAGGTGCCGCCGGCTTGCCCAGCACGGTCAGCTTCGCGATCCCGTCGACCTCACGGTCGGGGTCCTTGGTCGCGTCCTGCACGCGGTAGCGCACAGTCATGACGCCGGTGAAGTCGGCGTCCGGCGTGACCACGACCTCGGAATTGGTGAACGACACGTCGCCCTGGCCCGTCTCGCGATCCGCACCGACCACCGTCAGCGGCTCTTCGGGGAACGGGTTGGAGTCGTTGTCCAGCACCGGGATCGTGGTCTGCTCGCCCTGGTGGGCGTCCAGCACCTGGTCCGGTGCCGTCTTGGCCAGCGGCCGGGTCGAGGGCACGACCTCGACGGTCAGCTCGGCCCGCACGGGTGGGTTCCTGCCGTCGTCGACCGTCATGGGCAGCTGCTGGAAGGTGCCCTTGGGGACCGACGGATCGACCTGCCCGGTCACGGTGGCGCCGGAGACCGACGTCGAGATGCCGTCGCTGCCGGTGACCTCGAAGGTCAGCGGGTCCTTGTCGGGGTCCTTGACGTACCGGGACAGGTCGACCGAAGCTTCCTCGGCGGCGGCGACCTTCAGCACCGGGGTGCCGATGATCTTCGGCGGCTGGTTCTTGGACGGGGTCACGTCGATCGGCAGGGTCAGGACCGAGGTCAGGCCCTCCGCGTCGTCCGGGCCGTCGCCGTCGGTGACCTCGAAGCTGACCGAGGCCGCGCCCGCGTAGTCGTCGGCCGAGGTGTAGACGATCGTGTCGTGGTCACTGACCTCGACCGTGCCCTCCAGGCCCTTGACCGTGTCCTCCTCGGTGATCCGCGGCTCCCGGCCCTCGCGGACCACCACGTAGTCCGCGAGATCGATGGTCAGCGGCTCACCGCTGAACGCCTTCAGCGGCTCCAGGCCCGGCTTGACGTGCGGGCGGGCCTGGTCGCCCGGCACCCGCACGAACGCCTTCCCTTCCAGCCCGTCCATGTCCGTCACGGCGTAGGTGATGACCTGTGCGCTCTCGGTGAGCTGCACCTGGAGCGAACCCTTCTCCGTGATCTGGACGCCCTCCAGCGAAGGGTCCACCGAGACTTCGAGGTCGGTAGCGACGCCGTCCGGGTCCACGTCGTTCGCCAGCACGTCCACCGTGACACTGGCCGAACCCTCCACGTCGTCGGCGGTGATCACGTCGTCGTGCGCGATCGGGCGCAGCAGCGGCGCGTTCCGGTCCACGTTCACCGTGATCGCGCCGGACGCGCGGGCCTTGTAGGTGTCCTGGATGCCGTAGTAGAAGGAGGACGCGCCCTCCTCGTCCGGGGCGGTGACCACCACGTCGTCCTCCACGGCCTTGGGCCGCAGGTCGCCGGTGCCCTCGAAGCCCTTGGCGACCAGACCGATCTGGTCGCCGTCGGGGTCGGAGTCGTTCTCCAGCGCGGTGACCGCTACCGTGCGGCCGGGCCGCACCGTGGTCTCGTCGTCGATGGCCTGCGGTTCCTGGTTGGTGGCCGGGGGCGTGGCGATGCCGACCCGGACGACGCCCTCCGCGGGCGCGCCACGGGTGTCCATGACCTGGTAGGTGAAGGTGTCCAGACCGGTCGCGTCCACGGCGGCCTTGTAGTCGATGAAGCCGTCCACGATCGTCGCGGTGCCCTGCGACGGGGCGCCGGAGATCGAGCTCAGCGTCACGTAGTCGCCGTCCGGGTCGGTGCCGTCCAGCGGCAGCGGGATCCGCACGATGCCGTCGCTGAGCACCCGCGCCTCGATATCGGGCAGCTGCGGGGCCGCGTTCTCCGGGGCGTCCAGCACGTTGATCGTGATCTGCGCGGCGTCCTTCTGCCCGTTGGAGTCCTCCACCTCGTACACGGCGTGGTAGGTCCCGGCCTCCTGGCCGGCGCGGAACCGCACCGTGTCCTCCGACACGAACGCCTCACCCGCCGACGCCGGCGGGGCTTCCTGCAGCTCGTCGGTGAGCGTCAGCTCCAGGCCGTCGGGGTGGGTGTCGTTCTTCAGCACCGGGATGGTCACCACGTCGCCCACGCGCACGGTGGCCAGATCACGGCCAGCCTCCGGCGGCCGCAGCTGGTCAGTTGACGGAATGGGCACTACGCGCACCTCGCCGCTAACCGTCTTGGTGCCGTTCGCGACCTTGTAGCTCAGGGTCACCGGCCCTTCCAGGCGCTTGACCTCGGAGACCTTCAGGATCTGGTGGTTCAGCACCGACACGTTCACCGGAGCTCCCGAAGGCACGCTGACACCCTGCACCACGAGCACGCCACCGGCAGGATCTGTGTCGTTGGCCAGGACGTCCACCAGCGCGGTACCGCCGGTCGGCAGCAGCACCTGGTCCGAGACCGCTACCGGCGAGCCCGCCTCGTCCGGGGGATCGATGACGTCCACCCGCACCAGGCCCGTCGCCGGGTTCGGGCCGTCGGAGATCTGGTAGGTGAGGTCGTAGGAGCCGGCCTGGTCGCTCTCGAACTTGAAGGTGCGGGTCGTCTGGTTCTGGGTGATGGTCGCCCCAGGCGAGTCCGCCACACTCGTCAGGCGGACCTGGTCGCCGTTCGGGTCGTAGTCGTTCTGCAGCGGGCTCACCGTGACCGGCTCACCGGTCAGCACGGTCACGTGGTCCTGCACCGCCACCGGCGCCACATTGGTCGCCACGACGTCGATGAGCAGCTTGCCCTCGAAGGGCATGCCCATCGAGTCCGACACGGTGACGTCCACGATCTTGCGGCCGATGGCGGTGCCGCCGTCGCGGAACTCGATCGTGCCGTCGGGGCGGAACCGCACCTCGTCGAGCGGGTCGGCGGTGCTCGCGTTCGTCAGGAACATGTCGTCGCCGTCCGGGTCCTTGAAGTAGGGCAGCACCTTGATGGTCCCCAGCCCGTCCTGACCCACGGTGAGCACCGGCTCGCCCGGCTGCTCGGGCGCGTTGTTCTCCTCCAGCGGCACCACCTTGACGTTCACCTTCGCGGTAGCCGTGCCGTTCTCGCGGCCGTCGTCCACCTCGTACTTGAAGCTGGTGGTCCCGGTCGCGTCCTCGGGCACGTCGGCCTGCAGGGCCGCACCGTCCAGCACCCGGTCCACGCCGATCTCGCCGTCCGGCTCGCCCTGGACCGAGGCGGTCATCACGTCGCCGTCCGGGTCCATGTCGTTGCCCAGCACGTTCAGCACGGTCGTGCGGCCGGGCCGTACGCCGAACGAGTCGTCCTTCGGCACCGGCGGACGGTTGGCCTTGTTCCGCTCGGCCACGGTGTGGTCGACGAGCTCGGGCGTGGTCTGCTCCGAGTCCGTCTTCTTGCCCTCGCCGTCCTCGGGCATCTTCAGGTCCCAGTCCTCGACCTTCTCGAACTGGTCCGCGGCCATCCACAGCGTGCCGTTCGCCACATCGTTCAGCACGATGATGTTGCGGTTCACGCGGTAGACCAGGCTGGTGCCGGAGTCCACACCCTCGAGCACCACGTCGACGTCGTTGTCCACACCCTCGCACTCCCGGATCACCTGGCCCGAGGTCCAGGCGCCGTAGGTGCACCCGCCGAGCTGCACGGGATCCGACGGCGTACCGCCTTCCACCGTGCGCGTGGTCGCGATCCCGCCGCCCAGCGGCTGGGAGACCAGCCCGTTCGGGGTGGCCAGCACCACGTTGTCCGACTCGCCCGACGGCTGCTGCAGCACACCCTGCGCCCCGTCGGGAACC
>NZ_BNAS01000016.1 GCF_014653785.1 Promicromonospora soli
GAGGTGGATCAGGGCGTTTCAGACGATGCTCGTGTGATCCGGTCGAGCCGGTGGCCGAGGATGCGGAAGCCTGCCGTTGTCCATCATCGTCGTGATGAGGGCCTCGACAGTCGTATGACCCGCCAGGAGCTGATTGACGAACGGTTGGACCTCCACCCGCTGCGCTGGGTCAGTCAGGCGTGGGAACAGGACTTCTGCAGCATCAACCGGGGAGATCTCGGCCAGTCCATCAGAGCCACGCGCGAGCGCGCGCATTTGTACGCTATGAGACTCGGTGCAAAGACCAGCCACGAGATCGGGAAGGTAATCCTCGAATCCCGGCTTGACGCGCAGGCGATGGAAGCCGTTCGTGACGATCAAATCACCGGAACTAGCGCCTGCGATGAACCACTTCTTGACCGAGTTCCAGATCCCGCCGATGAATATGTCCCCCGGCCTGGCGAAGTGCCGAGCCCTATCGGGGAGTTCCCATCCACGTCGCGTGGTCCAACGGAAGGAGCCGATTTCGACGTCCTGAATCTCGACGTATCGATAGGGAGTGGCGGGAACGATTTCTCGCCGTTCGCCCGCGTCACCGGAGCGCTCCCCTATGAAGTCAACGACGTCTCCAAGCCTGAAATGATCACCGTTCTCGATCTTTTCCCTAACTTCACAGTACTTTCGGGAGTGGCGCTTGGGATCGAGCGTCAGAAGCGGGTCCGAGAGAACTCGACCGATCTCTACTGTCCATCCCGGGGAGCTCTGGTCCGGTTCAGGGGCGACCCCCTTGGTGAGCCAGTTGTGGTCCGCCGATGCATCACTCGACCGGATTCCGCTAAGGGCACCCGGGAAATCGCTAGCAATCTGAGGGTCTCCGTCCTCACCCAGGATCAAGGTGCCGTCGGACTCGTCACGGATGTACGACGGGCTGGCCTTCTTATCACCAGTGACCCATCCGACGCGGTTGATGACTTCAACGGCGAACTCATAGTCCTCCGAGTCGGTAGCGTTCTTGAGGGGCGTCTCCCGCTTCTCACAGAAGATGACGCTCGCTGAAACATCGGCGCCAGAACCCTTGAATGTAAAGCGTGGCAATCCGATTATTGCCGCAATTCTCGTGTGACGAAGCAGCCATTCCCTGAGCACAAGGAATTTCGGGGACCTGTTGCCAAGGTAGCCATTGGGGACCACGAGAGCGACCCGCCCACCGCTTCTCAGAAGTCGGACACATGCTTCTGCAAACAGGATCCCCGTCTCCTGAGCGCTCAAGAGGTCGGACGACCGAGACCACGATCCAGCGGTGTGCGACCACTTGTGACCAAGGTCGAAGTTGGAGAGCACTTCCGCCCTCTTCTCGACAATTCGAGATCCAAAAGGAGGATTGCATACGACCACGTCACAGGTCTCTGCATTCTCCTTAATGGTTGCGAGCGAGTCTTCCTTCTTGATGTTTGTCTTGCCGTCTCCGTGGAGAATCATGTTCAAGACGCCGACCTGAACAGCTTCTGGAGAAATATCGCTTCCCCAAATGCTGCTGGCATAGTCCGTCCATCCAAAAGCGTTGCCGCGTCGGAATGTTGACGTTAGGAAGTCCGCACTGCCGCAAGCCGGATCTTTAACATGCTCCCCAAATCGAGGGTTAAGCAGTTCAACGATAAATTCGGTAACCGGCGTCGGCGTGAAATACTGCGCGAGATCCCATCGGTAGATGTGCTTCGCGAAGTACATATAGAAGTCCTGAATCACGCTGCGGTGCATCGCCACGACCTTTACGGGCGCAAGGACTCGCATTATTTCCACGAGCAACGTCCCCGGAACTGTCGCCGGAAGGTTCGGATCGACGCTTTCCGGCAAGAACCGCTGGTAGTAATCGACGGCCTGCTTGATTGTTCGATTAACTGCGGTGAGGGACGTCGCGGGGGAAATGTCGAGCGCGGCGAAGTCCTGGAGATCCAAGGGCGCGTCGGGTTGGTTCTGATGCTGGTGCTCGTCGTGCAGCTTTGCAAGAAGCAGCTGCATTATGATGTCGAATCGCTTGCTCTCACTGATCGACGAAGAGTGCAGTAGGTCTTCAATGCGACTGAATACAGACAGGAGCGAAACGTCAGCGCTGATCGTATTGAATGTGAGCGGTGTCGCACCAGGCTTGGCGCCAAACATCGGCAAATCGGAGAGTGGCCCCTCGTGAATTACCTTTGCACCGGCCCTCCTGGTGGTCCAGAAAACGCGTCGCTCGACGTCATCCCAGTAGAGCGCAACGCAGTCGTCGCGCACGGCAAAGTCCAGCATGGGCTTTACTTGATAGGACTTCGCGCTGGCGGCATCGACATTGTCGCGCTTCACTTCCGCAAGCAAAACTGCATGCTTGAGGATCTCGTCAACGTCGTCGCCCACGCTCGCCACGGGGACATCCAGGACTACGAAGTCTGCGCGGAAGCTGTTTCGGCCGCTATTCCCAAAACGCTTGATAACAGCTTCAACACGGATGTTTGCTACCGGGTACCCGCTGTCTACAAGGTGCTTAAGCGCCTCGACCCTGAACCGCTCTTCGGTCGGAGTGAGCCCATCACGCCCCTTCGCTTTAGCCTTCAGGCGTCCGCGGACGGGGCAGACGAGAGTGAGTCCTTGAACCATGTGCCCATCTTGGACCACCAACGCCATCTGGCATAACGACCGCGCCACGGATGCAACGCACGATCGAACTACGGTGCGTGAGGCAGGACGTAGACGGCGGCCGGTTCAGTGCGGTTGTCGCCGTACTGGTGGGTGAGGGCGGCCACGCGGTGGGCACCGAGGCGTTCGTAGAGACGGATCGCTGCGCGGTCCTTAAGCATGACGTCGAACGCGATCGCGAGTCCATGCGCCCGCGCGAAGTCCACTGCGGTTTCCATCAGGAGACGGCCCGCGCCGCTGCCCCGGTGATCGGGGTCCACGAAAAGCCGGACAGGGATCGCAAGATGGGCGGTGTCGCCCCCGGTCTGGTCGCGCCATGCTCGCGCGGCGTCGTCATCGGAGGTAGCCATCGTGAGTGTGATCTGCCCTATGGGCTTGCCGTCCTCGGTCGCAGTCCAGCTCCGGAGCTCGTTGGGGTGGCGCAGCCAGCCCTCCGGATCTGCCACGCCCTCCACGGGGTAGCCGTCCAACTCATGGACTCGTACGAGGGTTGCGGCCAGGGCGGGAAGGTCGTCCTCGGAGCGCGTGCGAATCGAGAGGGCCATGGATCAGTCCTCCACGGGCATGTCGTAGTCGAGTGCTGAGTAGTCGGCGCGCATGCGGAAGTTGGTGACCTCGAACGGCTGCTTGTCGGCCGTCATGCCTGTGTGCC
>NZ_BNAS01000017.1 GCF_014653785.1 Promicromonospora soli
CCCGACGCTGTCGGAGGCGCTGCAGGAGTCGATCCACGGTATTACCGGGCACATGATCAACTTCTGATGGTCTGACCGGACCGTCCTGCGGCGATACCTAGGAACGGCGGCTGACCTGCATTTTCGTCTCTCGACGTTGTGCAGCGTTAGCCGCCGTTTCTCGTGCTCGCGTGTAACCCGTGTGTAATCCGCAGATGCGCTGGCTGGGGTCGAGCCCCCGGCCGACCGCCTAGTTCACGTCGGGCAGGTCATAGGAGAACTCGGTGGGGTGGAGCCCGGCCTCGGCTGGTTGCCAGTCGACCCAGACCCGGGATGTTCCCCCAGTGAGTTTGTACCCGCTAGCGACCTGGTGCTTGTACTCGATTCCGTCCAGTACGAACAGGTCGGTCCGGGGCCACTCAAGCGCGTGGTTTACCTCACCGATCGTCAGGACCACGCGAACTGCGCCGTCGACAGTGGTGCCCTTCACCTCGATGTGGCGCTCTTGGCCGTGGAGCGTCAGTTTGAGGTCGTACGGCTTTCCCAAGATCTCAACATCCGTCGCTCCGATCGCCTTGTAGTGCTGGATCGCGGCATCGACGGCGTAGTTCTCGATGGCCTTCCTGAGTACGGGATCCGCAAGCCGACCTTGTCCCCCTTTCGTTCCCCGGGACTTGTTGTCCTGCTTGCGGTCGTCGGGCGGCGTTGGAACCGTCGACTTGGCGAGCGAAGTGATACGCGGGACAAGCGAGGACGGGAACTTCGTGAGGTACGCCTGCGTCGCACGCAGCACGCCCGGCTGGTAGGGAATGAACGGCCCGTACTTCTTGCCGGATACCTTGCTCATGACGTCATCGAAATGGGGGTTGAGCATCGGCGTCGTGACTGGCCGCTCGAACTCTGTGAAGCCACCGAGCGGCATCACCCAGTTGGGAAGGACGTCCGTGTGTCCTCGGGCACGCCCGACGGTTCCTTGAGCCTGCCACTCCATGGCGTCAGCGGACAGGGGTCCAACGACTTCGGACCAGCCGACAATCGCAGGAGTACCGGCCCAGCTCTTGTGCCAGTGGAACACGATGTCACCGGGGGCGGTGTACTGCACCAGCGTGTAGTGCCAGATCGGCTTCCCGTCCGGGTTCGCCTGGGGAGCCAGGAGGTCGCCTCCAAGGTCGCCCCGGTTGGTGATCTCCATCCAGTACCGCTCGCTGCCTTGGCCGGCCCACCAGTCGTCAATCTTCACTCGTTGATGATGCCGCAGGTCGCGGTCCAAGGGAGGGCGAACACCTGGCGCGTTCGGGGTGGGGCGTCGTTCGGCTCCCTGCCACGTTCTTTGTCGGCGTGGTGCCGGGTCAAGGCTGGCGCTTGCGCCATCACGCAGTGACGCGGAGCGGCCTTGACGTGGTGCCGCGTCGATAAAGATCCTCCGAGAGCCGGACATCGTTCCACTGGTGAGATGACACGCTCACCGCTCCCCAGGGCTCGTGTCCGACGCCTGATGGTCTGGCTCGCCGGCCTCGGGCGGGCGGTTGTTAGGCGGGTGCTCGACGTAGCCGGCTACGGGCGCCTGCCGCCGTGACCGTCCGCGTCCTACGGATCGTGCGCGATGTGGTTCCACCCGTTGTGCGATGGCCGGGCGCGGATAAGGGGGCCTCAGGGCACCGGGTGATGTTCTGTTGGTGAGCTACCAAAGTCGGTCGTTGGACCCAACGAGTAAGTAGGCTCTCGACATGCTGAACCCAGCCGCCGAACTTCACGAGATATTCGTCTCCTGGCGCGACGACCCGAGAGCTACCAACCTGGAGCGTCGGGAGGTGCAAAGCCGGGTGGGTCTCATGCGCTCGGTTCGTGCGATGGTCCTGCTTGACGAGATCTTCACTGAGATCGACGAGCTCCAAGCTGCGGGCCGGCGGGTCGGGGCATACGAAAAGGCGTTCCTCTCGTGGACCCACGCGGTTCTCTGTGTCGCGACCGGCTGGCCGGGCGGGAGCAAAGCGGTGTTGGACTTCCCCGAACACGCGATGGATGTCCTTGATCAGCTCGCTGACATTTTGGATCACCCGCCTACAAGGCCAAAGCTGGACCCGACCGCGATGCAGGTCTTGGAGAGCCGTCTTCAGGACGTCTTGGCGACCCTGGCGGATGACGATGTGTTGGACGATCGGCTAAAGCTCCACATCCAACGTACGGTCCGCCACGTACAGACCTGCGTAGGCGAATTCGAGGTCTACGGAGAGAGCGAAACGATGGCGGCGCTCGACGCCCTCTGGGTCGGTATCAGGGCAGCGGAGGCAGCCAACCCTGACGGGAAGTGGGCGAAGTTCCGTGACACCTTCTTCATGCCGACCGCGGTGGGGCTCATTGCAGCGATGCCGCAAACGATCGCTCAGATTGCGACAGCTACCTAACTTCTCTGCCCCAGCTGGGTGGGGTGCGGTGGGGTGCGCGGAGGGCCGCTCGCGGCCCGCAGCGCGGGGCCCCATCGCGGGGCCCCGCCGGAGGCTGGG
>NZ_BNAS01000018.1 GCF_014653785.1 Promicromonospora soli
GCCGACCCGGACGACGCCCTCCGCGGGCGCGCCACGGGTGTCCATGACCTGGTAGGTGAAGGTGTCCAGCCCCGTTGCGTCCACGGCGGCCTTGTAGTCGATGAAGCCGTCCACGATCGTCGCGGTGCCCTGCGACGGGGCGCCGGAGATCGAGCTCAGCGTCACGTAGTCGCCGTCCGGGTCGGTGCCGTCCAGCGGCAGCGGGATCCGCACGATGCCGTCGCTGAGCACCCGCGCCTCGATATCGGGCAGCTGCGGGGCGGCGTTCTCCGGGGCGTCCAGCACGTTGATCGTGATCTGCGCGGCGTCCTTCTGCCCGTTGGAGTCCTCCACCTCGTACACCGCGTGATAGGTCCCGGCCTCCTGGCCGGCACGGAACCGCACCGTGTCCTCCGACACGAACGCCTCACCCGCCGCCGCCGGCGGGGCTTCCTGCAGCTCGTCGGTGAGCGTCAGCTCCAGGCCGTCGGGGTGGGTGTCGTTCTTCAGCACCGGGATGGTCACCACGTCGCCCACGCGCACGGTGGCCAGATCACGGCCAGCCTCCGGCGGCCGCAGCTGCTGCGGCGCCGGGATCGGCACCACCCGCACCTGACCGGTCTTGGTGCCCGAACCGTTGGCGACCTTGTACTCGACCACCACCGCCTGGTCCAGGCGCTTGACCTCGGAGACCTTCAGGATCTGGTGGTTCAGCACCGACACGTTCACCGGAGCTCCCGAAGGCACGCTGACACCCTGCACCACGAGCACGCCACCGGCAGGATCTGTGTCGTTGGCCAGGACGTCCACCAGCGCGGTACCGCCGGTCGGCAGCAGCACCTGGTCCGAGACCGCTACCGGCGAGCCCGCCTCGTCCGGGGGATCGATGACGTCCACCCGCACCAGACCCGTCGCCGGGTTGGGACCGTCGGAGATCTGGTAGGTGAGGTCGTAGGAGCCGGCCTGGTCGCTCTCGAACTTGAAGGTGCGGGTCGTAGCGTTCGTCGTGATCGTCGCCCCGGCCGACTCGTCGACCCTCGTCAGGCGGACCTGGTCGCCGTTCGGGTCGTAGTCGTTCTGCAGCGGCCTCACCGTGACCGGCTCACCGGTCAGCACGGTCACGTGGTCCTGCACCGCCACCGGCGCCACATTGGTCCCCACGACCTCGATGAGCAGCTTGCCCTCGACCGGCAGTCCCATCGAGTCCGTCACCGTGATGTCGACGATCTTGCGGCCGATGGCGGTGCCGCCGTCGCGGAACTCGATCGTGCCGTCGGGGCGGAACCGCACCTCGTCGAGCGGGTCGGCGGTACTCGCGTTGGACAGGAACATGTCGTCGCCGTCCGGGTCCTTGAAGTAGGGCAGCACCTTGATGGTCCCCAGCCCGTCCTGACCCACGGTGAGCACCGGCTCACCCGGCTGCTCGGGCGCGTTGTTCTCCTCCAGCGGCACCACCTTGACGTTCACCTTCGCGGTAGCCGTGCCGTTCTCGCGGCCGTCGTCCACCTCGTAGTCGAACGTCGTCGTACCCGTGGCGTCCTCGGGCACGTCGGCCTGCAGGGCCGCACCGTCCAGCACCCGGTCCACGCCGATCTCGCCGTCCGGCTCGCCCTGGACCGAGGCGGTCATCACGTCGCCGTCCGGGTCCATGTCGTTGCCCAGCACGTTCAGCACGGTCGTGCGGCCGGGCCGTACGCCGAACGAGTCGTCCTTCGGCACCGGCGGACGGTTGGCCTTGTTCCGCTCGGCCACGGTGTGGTCGACGAGCTCGGGCGTGGTCTGCTCCGAGTCCGTCTTCTTGCCCTCGCCGTCCTCGGGCATCTTCAGGTCCCAGTCCTCGACCTTCTCGAACTGGTCCGCGGCCATCCACAGCGTGCCGTTCGCCACATCGTTCAGCACGATGATGTTCCGGTTCACGCGGTAGACCAGGCTGGTGCCGGAGTCCACACCCTCCAGCACCTCGTCCACGTCGTTGTCCGGGCCTGCGCAGTCCCGGATGACCTGCCCGGTCCCCGACCAGGCACCATAAACACACCCGCCGAGCTGCACCGGCGCCGACGGCGTCACCGACGTCCCGCCCGAGGCCGTACGAGTGGTCGCGTCTCCGCCGCCCAGCGGCTGGGAGACCAGCCCGTTCGGTGTGGCCAGCACCACGTTGTCCGACTCGCCCGACGGCTGCTGCAGCACACCCTGCGCCCCGTCGGGAACC
>NZ_BNAS01000019.1 GCF_014653785.1 Promicromonospora soli
GGTGATGTCGGAGCCGTTGTTGTTGGGCTGGTCCCAGCTCAGCACCACCGTCTCCGAACGCACCTCCTCGATGCGCGGCGCCCGGGGTGCCTCCGGCTTGCCCAGGACGGTGAGCTTCGCGATCCCGTCGGCCTCGCGATCGGGGTCCTTGGTCGCGTCCTGCACGCGGTAGCGCACGATCATCGCGCCGGTGAAGTCCTCCGCGGGCGTCACCACGAGCTGGTTGCCGCTGTAGGACGCGGTGCCCTGCCCGGTGTCGACCGTCGGCACGCCGGTCAGTGTGAGCTCCTCCTCCGGGAACGGGTTGGAGTCGTTGTCCAGCACGGGGATGGTCGTCGCCTCACCCTGATGCGCGTCCAGCACCTGGTCCTCCGCAGTCTTGATCGGCGGCCGGGTGGACGCCACGACCTCGACGGTCAGCTCGGCCTGCACAGCCGGGTTCTTCCCGTCGTCGACCGTCATGGGCAGCTGCTTGAACGTGCCCTTGGAGACCGACGGATCGACCTGCCCGGTCACGGTGGCGCCGGAGACCGACGTCGAGATGCCGTCGCTGCCGGTGACCTCGAACGTCAGGGGGTCCTTGTCGGGGTCCTTGACGTACCGGGACAGGTCGACCGCTGCCTCCTCACCGGCGGCGACCTTCAGCACCGGGGTGCCGGTGATCTTCGGCGGCTGGTTCTTGGACGGCGTCACGTCGATCGGCAGGGTCAGCACGGAGGTCAGGCCCTCCGCGTCGTCCGCGCCCTCGCCGTCGGTGACCTCGAAGCTGACCGACGCCGCGCCCGCGTAGTCCTCGGCCGAGGTGTAGACGACCGTGTCGGCGTCGGTGACCTGGACCGTGCCCTCCAGGGCCTTGACCGTGTCCTTCTCGGTGATCCGCGGCTCCCGGCCCTCGCGGACCACCACGTAGTCCGCGAGATCGATGGTCAGCGGCTCACCGCTGAACGCCTTCAGCGGCTCCAGGCCCGGCTTGACGTGCGGGCGGTTCTGGTCGCCCGGCACCCGCACGAACGCCTTGGCCTCCAGCCCGTCCATGTCGGTCACGGTGTAGGTGATGACCTGCGCTTCCTCGCCCAGCTGGACCTCGATGCCGTTGGACTCGGTGACCGTCACACCCTCCACGGCCGGGTCGACGGCTACCTCCAGGTCGGCGGCGACGCCGTCCGGGTCCACGTCGTTCGCCAGCGCGTCGACGGTCACGCTGGCCGAACCCTCCACGTCGTCGGCGGTGATCACGTCGTCGTGCGCGATCGGGCGCAGCAGCGGCGCGTTCCGGTCCACGTTCACGGTGATCGCGCCGGATGCGCGGGCCTTGTAGGTGTCCTGGATGCCGTAGTAGAAGGAGGACGCGCCCTCCTCGTCCGGGGCGGTG
>NZ_BNAS01000020.1 GCF_014653785.1 Promicromonospora soli
AACAGGGACCGCGGTAGCGGTGGCGGCGATCGTGGCCAACGCCACGGCGAAAGCACGCCACCTCTGCGCTAGCCGCGCTCTCACTC
This sequence comes from Promicromonospora soli, assembly GCF_014653785.1. Lineage (GTDB taxonomy): Bacteria > Actinomycetota > Actinomycetes > Actinomycetales > Cellulomonadaceae > Promicromonospora > Promicromonospora soli. The sequence goes on from NZ_BNAS01000020.1 coordinate 87, forward strand.
CTCTTCTGGTGGTCTCATCTTTTTCTGCTGGCAGCGCACTCATGCTGGCTCCTTGCAGTTGGCGGGCGTCTTTGACCTGCGCGCCGAATCCTGCACGGAAGCCCCACAGCGGTCAAGCGCTTCGATGATTCGATTGTTGGCAATTCCTTCAAGCGACTCGCCCGTTTGAGGCGCCCCTTGGACCTGGCCCGACGCGCGTGTCGAGGTGGTCAGGTGCCGGTGTCGGTAGGTGGTGGGCGGGCGTCGCCACGTCGCTTGAAAGGATTTATACAATCGAAGATCATCGAAGCGCTTGACCGCCTATGGGGCTTCCGTGCAGGATTCGGCGCGCGGGTCAAAGACGCCCGCCAACTGCAAGGAGGCAGCATGAGGGCGCTACCAGCAGCGCGTGACAAGAGCGCTAGCACGGGTCGAGGAGTGAGGACCAGACTCGCGCAGAGGTGGCGTGCTTTCGCCGTGGCGTTGGCCACGATCGCCGCCACCGCTACCGCGGTCCCTGTT